>OZ241901.1:0-3135000 GCA_965202895.1 Gammaproteobacteria bacterium
GGTGCCACGTATCCGGGATGCAGTGGCAGAAGGCGTGCACCGCACGCTCCGGGTTCGGGGCGAAGGCGCGGTCCGCGGCGAAGACCACCCCGGACGTGCCGAGAGAGAGGAAGGCGCGCCCCGGCGCCACCGTTCCGATCCCGGCCGCGCCCGCCGCGTTGTCGCCGGCGCCGCCCGCGATGACCACCTCGCCCGACATCCCCCACCGCCGCGCGAGCGCGGGGGAGAGGCCGGCCGACGGCTCGGAGCCTTCCACGAGGCGCGGCACGTGCTCCGGCCCGAGGCCGGTGGCGGCGAGCATCTCCTCCGACCAGCGGCGGCGGGCGACGTCCAGCCACAGGGTCCCCGAGGCGTCCGACATCTCGGCCACGTACTCCCCGCTCAGCCGATAGCGCAGGTAGTCCTTGGGCAGCAGCACCCTGGCGACCCGCGCGAAGACCTCGGGCTCGTGCGCGGCCACCCACAGGAGCTTCGGCGCGGTGAAGCCGGGCATCGCCAGGTTGCCCGTGATCCGGCGCGAATCCGGCGCCCGTGCTTCGAGGGCGGCGCATTCGGCGTCCGCCCGCCCGTCGTTCCACAGGATGGCGGGCCGCAGCACGGCGCCCCGCGCATCGAGGAGGGTCGCGCCGTGCATCTGGCCGGAGAGGCCGATCGCCCGCACCGCGGCGAGTGCGCCGCCGTGCTCGGCCCGGAGGCCGTCCACCGCGCGGCAGGCGGCGGCCCACCAGGCCCGCGGGTCCTGCTCCGACCACCGGGGGCGAGGGGTCGAGACGGCGAGCGGAGCGGCCGACCGGGCCGCGATCCGGTCGTCCTCGTCCAGCAGGACCGCCTTGACGCCGGAGGTGCCGAGATCGATGCCGAGATACACCTTTCGTACCCTTCCCTTCTCCCCTGCCTCTCCTCTCCCGTCGTCCGCCGCGACCCGGCCTTCACCGGCCTTCACCGGCCGCCTCCGGTCGCGGCGATACCACTTCCATCGTCCACCGCCGCCGTGACGTGCGGCGCCTCCGGCGCTCCGCCGGGGTTCTCGCCGCCCCTCGCCGCCGCCTGCCCGTCCCGACCCGCAATTATCCACGTAGACCTGGCTTCCGGTCCGCCGGAGACCGGCTGCGATGCGGCGGCAGGATAGACTGGCGGGAGCCGGACGCGGTTCGGACGGTTCGACGAGGCGGGCGATGGTGAGAATCGAGCGGGTGGGCGAGACCATCGACCTCCTCGGCGAGGGGCCGCTCTGGGACGTCGCGGAGCAGGCCCTCTACTGGGTCGACAGCCGGGGGGCGAAGATCCGCCGCCTCGATTGGGCGACGGGCGCACGGCGCGACTGGGCCGTGCCGGACATGATCGGATCGATGGCGCTCCGCGAGGGCGGGGGTGCGATCCTCGCACTTCGCACCGGCGTCCACACCTTCGACTTCGACACCGGGGAAGCCACGCTCCTCTCCGATCCCGAGTCCGGAGACCCGACCACCCGCTTCAACGACGGCAAGGTGGACCGGCAGGGCCGCTTCCTCACCGGGACCATGGAGACCCGGATCCGGGGCGAGGCCCGGGGCTCCCTCTACCGGCTCGACCCCGACCTCACCCTGCACCGGCTGAAGGGCGGGGTCGTCGTGGCCAACGGGCCGTGCTTCAGCCCGGACGGGGAGACCTTCTACTTCGCCGACACCGGCCGCCGCGCCATCTTCGCCTACGACTACGCCACCGCGACCGGAACCCTCGGGGCGGAGCGGGTCGCGGTCGACACGAGCCCCTGGGACAGCGGCCCCGACGGCGGCACGGTGGACAGCGAGGGCTTTCTCTGGAGCGCCCTCGTGCACGCGGGGCGGATCGCCCGTTTCGCCCCGGACGGAACCCTGGACCGGATGATCGACATGCCCTGCACCCGCCCCGCGAGCGTCATGTTCGGCGGCCCGGACCTCGACGTCCTGTTCGTGCCCTCGATCCGGGATTCGGGCAACGTGCGGGGCGACCGGCCCATCGACGGCGCGCTCTTCGCGGTCCACGGACTCGGCGTCACCGGCCTCCCGGAGCCGCGCTTCGCCGGATAGCGTTCGCCGCGGCGCCGGCGGGCCTGCGGTATGGACGGACCAAACCGCCCGTGCGGCGGCCGGCGTTCCTCCCCGGCCTGGGAGGGAGGGGCGCATCCCCTCGGGGATGGGCGGGGCTCAGGGTCGGTATACGGTTCATAGTGGCCACACCGGAAGCAGAATCCATCTGCACAGGATATAGAACACGATCAAGCCCGCGATGGAGACGAACACCCGAAACGCGAATTTGACGATGGAAAGGAGGCTCATGTTCCGTTCCTGACGAAGTCATGCCGCTCGGCACGCTCAGGAGTCATGGCGTCCGTCCGATGATGCCCGATATGGCAACCGCGACAGAGCAGTTCCAGGTTCGTCGGGTCGAACCGCCGACCCGGCGCTTCCTCGACCGGCACTCGATGATGGACTTCGAGACGGCCGGCACGGCCGCAACGGGCGCATCCCCTCGGGGATGGACGGGGCCGCTCGGGGCCGGGCCGCCGGGCCGCCGGGGCGGCCGCGCCGCGCGGCGTGGTGCGGGCGGCTATCGGGCGTCGTGGAAGATGATGCCGAGCGCGAAGCGGCGGCCGGCGCGGACCCGGCTCACCCCGTGGCGAAGGTTCGCGCGGTGGAAGCCCCGCGCCCCCCGCACGGGGCGGTGGCGGACCGGGAAGAGGACCCCGTCGCCGCGCCCGAGGGGCACGACCTCGACCCGCGACTGCATGCGCGGCCGTTGCTCGGTGAGCACGAACTCCCCGCCCTCGAAGTCGCGTCCGGGCTCGGAGAGCAGGATCGTCGCCTGGATCGGGAATACGAGCTCGCCGTAGAGGTCCTGGTGCAGGCGGTTGTAGTCCCCTTCCGCGTACCGGAGCATGAGCGGGGTCGGCCGCGTCTGGCCGGCGCGGCGGCAGTGCTCGAGGTACGCCGCGTGCTGGGCCGGGTAGCGGGCGTCGATGCGCAGCGCCTCGTTCCAGCGGTTCGCGACCGCGGCGAGCGCCGGATAGAGCCCGGACCGGAGCGCCGCCACCGGGCCGGGCAGCGGATGGTCGAAGTACCGGTACTCGCCTTGGCCGTACCCGTGGCGGGACATGACCACCCGCTTCCGGAAGAGATCCTCGCGGTCGTAGAGCGCGGTCTGATCGGCGCATTCGCGGGGCGAGAGGAGAGCGGGGACGACCGCGTGGCCGGCGTCGTCGAGGTCCCGGGCGACGGCGCTCCAGTCGATGGAGGCGATCCGCGCCGCGAGGCGGGACCCGGACTCGCCCGGGCCCCGCGTCGGGCCGGCGCCAGCGCGGGCCGCCGCGTTCAGGGCGATGCCTCGCGGCCGAGCAGGGCGCGCTTGCGCTCCGTTCCCCAGCGATACCCGCCGGGCGCGCCGTCGTTCCGCACCACCCGGTGGCAGGGGATCGCGACCGCGAGGGGGTTCGCCGCGCACGCGCGCGCCACCGCCCGGGCCGCCCCGGGCGAGCCGATGCGCTCCGCGACCTCGCCGTAGGTCGCGGTCGCCCCGGCCGGCACTTCCCGGAGCGCCTGCCATACCCGCTGCTGGAACGTCGTGCCGCGGACGTCGAGGGGAAGGTCGAGGCCAAGGGCCGGCGCCTCCACGAAGCCGACGACCCGGGCCACCCGGGCCTCGAACTCCGGGTCCCCGCCGACGAGCTCCGCCCGTGGGAAACGGTCTTCGAGGTCGTGCACGAGGGCGGCCGGATCGTCGCCGAGCGTGATCGCGCACACCCCCTTCGCGGTCGCCGCGACGAGAACGGCGCCGAGGGAGCACGCGCCGACCGCGAACCGGATGGTCTCGCCCGCGCCTCCGCGCCGGAACGCCATCGGGGTCATCCCGAGGATGTCGGACGAAGCCGCGTAGAACCGGGCGCTCGAGTGGAACCCGGCGTCGTAGACCGCGTCGGTCACCGTCCCGCCGCCTTCGCCCTGCAGCGCCTCGCGCACCCGGTCGGCGCGGCGGGCGGCGGCGAACGCCCGCGGGGTACAGCCGGTGGCGGCCTTGAAGACCCGGTGGAAGTGGAACCGGCTCATGCCGGCCGCCGCCGCGAGCGCTTCGAGGGAGGGGGTCTCCTCGGCCGTCTCGATGAGTCGGCAGGCGGCGGCCACCGCCTCGGCGCGCCGCTCGGCGAGGGGCGGCTCGTCCGGACGGCACCGCCGGCACGCCCGGAAGCCCGCGTTCTCGGCCTCCTCGCGGGAAGTGTGGAAACGCACGTGCTCGCGCCGCGGCCGCCGGGACGGGCAGCCCGGCCGGCAGTAGACGCCGGTCGTCGCGACGGAATAGAAGAACGCACCCTCCGCGCCCGGGTCGCGGTCGAGGACCGCCGTCCAGCACTCCTCGTTGCTCCGGAATCGGCTCGGCATCTCGGCCCCGGCCGCCCTCTCGGTCCCGATCGTCCTCGGCTCCGTCATGATATCTCGCCTCCCGGCCGGTGGATTCGGTGTCGGGTGTCGACGGGCCGGCGCGGCTCGTCGCGACGGGGATCCTGCCCGCCGCGGCAGCGGCCCCGCATCCCGGTTCTTGCCGCCGAATCCGGGGCCGGAAGCCGCCGCCGTCCCGGTCTCCCGCCCCGGCCTGCCCTTCGCCCGTCCGCGTGCCCCTCGCCCGCCTTCCGCCCCGCGCCGCCGCCTTCCGCCCCGCGCCGCCGCCTTCCGCCCCGCGCCGCGCCCGGCCCGCCATGCGCGGAGGGAAGACGCTGAAGGCGCAGGCCGACGTCATGGGTCGGGTACTCGAGCGGAATCTCCCGGTCGACCCTGGTCGTTCCAGCCCCGGAACGGGGATTCCGACGTGCCCGTCACCCGGATGTTCCACGCCGACCGGCTCGAGTACCTGCGTACGAGGCCGACCCGCGTCGAAGCGGTCCGGAACGGGGTGCGGCCCGCCACCGGGAGGAGCGGGCCGGCGTCCGCAGCAGGAAGGCGGGGAGAGATCCGGGCGCCGGCGTCAGGCGGCGGCCGGCTCGAGCCGGGAGGGGCTCCGCCGGAAGAGGAGGATGCCGACCAGGAGGAAGTTGATCGCGTTGAACGCGAGCCCGGCCGCGAACGCGGGGGCGTAGCTCCCGGCGAGATCGAAGATCACCCCGCCGACCCATCCGCCGAGCGCCATGCCCCCGGCGGAGAACAGGTACTGCCCCGCGATCCGCCAGCCGACCTCGTTGGCCGGGAAGAAGAGACGGATGAGCAGGGGATAGCAGGGCATGATGCCGGAGAACCCGAGCCCGAAGAGGAGCCCCGCGGCCAGCAGGCCCGCGTAGCTGGTCGTGAACGTGAACACGAACAGCATCACCGCCATGCAGGCCGAGCCGATGAGGAGGGTGCGCAACCCGCCGATGCGGTCCGCGAGCATCCCGAAGCCGATCCGGCTCACGAAGCCGGCCATGAAGAGGACGGAGAGCACCCGCGCACCCTGCTCCAGGGTATGGCCCTGGTCGGTGGCGTGGCTGACCAGGTGCACGATGGGGATCGACATCGCGGCGCAGCAGAAGACCCCTCCGAACCACAGGATCCCCTGTACCGTTCGAGGCGACAGCTCGAGCCCCCGCCCCTCGTCGACCCGGACCCCGTACGCGCCGCCGGCCGCCGTCGCGGGGGGCCGCGGCCGGAGCAGGAGGGCGAGCGGGATCATCGTCATCGCCGCGAACACGCCGAAGTAGAGGAAGGTCCCCCGCCATCCCACGAGGTCGTTGAAGTACTGCACGACGGCCGGCCAGATCGCTCCCGCAAGCCCTTGGCCGGACGTGAGGATGGCGACCGCCAGCCCCCGGCGGCGGTCGAACCAGCGGGTCACGTTGGCGACGAGGGGCGCGATCATCGCCGCCTTTCCGAACAGGCCGATGAGGAGGCCGGAGGCGATGAAGAGGCCCGCCGGACCCTCGGCCCGGCTCGCGAGCAGCGCCCCGAGGGAGATCATCACCGAGCCGAACAGCACCGGCTGCATGACCCCGAGCCGGTCCATCCACCACCCCATGGCGATGCCCCCGACCCCCGCCCCGATCATCATCAGCGAGTAGGCGAGGGAAGGGATCGCCCGCGCCGTCTCGAGGTCCGCGGCGATCGGCTTGAGGGTGACGAAGAGCATCGTCGGCGCGCCGAGGCTCACGCTGTGGAGGGCGAGCGAGGCCAGGACCACCACCCAGCCGTAGGCGGTCTCGCCGCTCGGTCCGGGGCGCCGGGTCACCGGGGCGCCACCGGGCCGGCGGATCCCGGTCCGGGGCCGGACCCCGGCTCCGATTCCGGCCCTGGTCCGGGTGCGGGCCGGCGCGGACGGGGCGCCGCACGGGCGGCGGGGGAGACGGGGCGGCGGGCCGTGCTCCGCGTCCCCGACCGCCGCGCGGGCCGGGCTCGGCGGGAGAAGGGCGAGGCGACCGAGGTGGGGAGGTGCGTTCCGGCCATCCGGGTCTCCGTCGCAGTCGCAGTCGCAGTCGCGGCCGGGGCCGGGGCCGCGGGCGCCGTCGCCATCGGTCTCGTGCTCAACGCCGGGCGCTCAGCGCTGCGCGCTCCGCCAGCTCGGCGCGACCCACACGGGTGCGTCGGACGGAGGCGGGGGCGGCCGGCCCAGGATGAGGTCCGCCGCCTTCTCCGCGAGCATGAGGGTGGGGGCGTTGAGGTTGCCCGACACGATCGCCGGCATGATGGAGGCGTCCACCACCCGGAGCCCCTCCGTCCCGTGCACCCGAGCCTCCCCGTCCGTCACCGACCGGCCGTCCGTCCCCATCCGGCAGGTGCCGCAGGGGTGGAAGGCGGACTCGACGTTCTCCCGCACGAAGGCGTCGATCTCGTCGTCCGAGCGCACGTCCGGTCCGGGGGCCAGCTCCTCGCCGCGCCAGGGGTCGAACGCCTTCTGCGCGAAGATCTCCCGCGTGAGGCGCACCGAGTCCCGCAGCTCGCGCCGGTCGCGCTCGGTGGAGAGGTAGTTGAAGAGGATGCTCGGCGCGGCGCGCGGGTCCGCGGACTTCAGGCGCACCCGTCCGCGGCTCTCCGGGCGCATCGGCCCGACGTGCGCCTGGAACCCGTGCCGGCCGCGGAGCCCCGATCCGTCGTAGCGCATCGCGATGGGGATGAAGTGGTATTGCAGGTCGGGGTGCTCGACCCCGGCCCGGCTCCGGATGAAGCCGCCCGCCTCGAACTGGTTCGACGCGCCGGCGCCGCCCCGGAAGAGGTACCACGAGAGGCCCGCCTTCAGCATCCCGAGCGGCTTGAGCGCGCTGTACAGGGTGATCGGCCGGGTGCAGGCGTGCTGGACGTAGACCTCGAGGTGGTCCTGGAGGTTCCCGCCCACCCCGGGGAGGTCGGCGACCACGTCGATCCCGAGCCCGCGCAGCTCGTCGGCCGGACCCACCCCCGACAGCAGCAGGAGCTGGGGCGAGTTGATCGCGCCGCCGGCCAGGATCACCTCGCGGGCGGCGTCCGCGCTCCGGGCACGGCCCCGTTCGAGGTAGTCGACCGCGGCCGCTCGCCGCCCCTCGAACCGCACCCGGGTCGCGAGGGCGCGGGGCGCGACGTCCAGGTTCGGCCGCCGGCGGGCCGGGTCGAGCCAGGCTCGCGCCGCGCTCCAGCGCCGCCCCCGCCAGGTCGTCATGTCCATTCGTCCGAGGCCTTCCTGCCGGTAGCCGTTCATGTCCTCGGTCACCGGGTAGCCGGCCTGTCGGCCCGCCTCGATGAAGGCGTCGAAGAGCGGGTTCGTGGAAGCGCCCGTCGATACGTGCAGCGGCCCGCCCGCGCCGCGCCACGGGTCGGCGCCGCGCCCGCGGTCTTCGCAGCGCCGGAAGTAGGGGAGGACGTCGGCGTAGCTCCAGCCCGGCAGGCCCCCCGCGGCCCAGCCGTCGTAGTCGCGGGGGTGGCCCCGGACGTACACCATGCCGTTGATGGAGGACGAGCCTCCGATCACCTTGCCCCTCGGGCAGTAGACGCGGCGGCCGTCGACACCGGGCTCGGGCTCGCTGTGATAGGCCCAGTTGTACGCCTCGCCCATGAGGGGGCGGGCGAGGGCCCCCGGCATGTGGATGCGGAAGTCCCATCGGTGGTCGGGCGGCCCCGCCTCGAGGAGGAGGACGCGGGTGGAAGGGTCCTCGCTCAGGCGGTTCGCGAGGACGCAGCCGGCGGAGCCGGCGCCGACGATCACGTAGTCATAGGGTTCGCGCTTCACCGCGGCCTCGCATCCGCGCCGGCGCCGGCGCCCGGCGCGAGGCTCGGGCGATCCGGCCCGGACGAGGGCCGCGGCGGGGGCCGCCCGGCCCCACGGTCGGAGGGCCGGGGCCGGCGCCGGCGCCCGATCCCGCCCCGTGATCCGACGACCCCGGGGGAGCTTCCCCGGGGCCGGAGCCGGGGGCGGGCCATGAAGCGGAGGGCGGTCGCCGCGTTCCGCCGGTCAGGCAGGGCTTCTTCGCGCCGACCGGCTCGCGGCCAGGCCTCGGCGCCCACGGTTCCTCCCGGGAACGGCGCGTCTTCGGGACGCGGGAGTCTCGCCCGTAAACGGGACGGCAGGACCGCCGCGGGTCGATGCGGGCGAGACACGAGCGTTCCCGGGACGCCCGTGTCCGTGTCGGGCGCCGTTCCCACGACCTCCCCTGCTCCGCTCTGATTCGACCGGACCGGGCTCACCCGCGCGAACCGATTCCGCGGCGTGAAACGACTCTTGCCGGTCAGGGGGTGTTGATGCTCTGCCCGCCGTCCACCGGCAGCAGAACCCCGGTGATGAAGCGGGCCTCGTCGGAGGCGAGGAAGACCGCGGCATGGCCGACGTCCCACCCCGTCCCCATCTTCCGCCCGAGTGGCACGCGCGCGTCGCGCTGCTCGCGGACCTCCCGGCGGCTCAGGTTCCATTCGCGGGCGCGGCGCTCGATCGCCATCGGGGTGTCCATGAGCCCGGGGAGGATCGCGTTGACGCGGACCCCGTAGGGGGCGTTCTCGAGGGCGAGCTGATGGGTGAGGGCGTTCACCGCCGCCTTGGAGGTCTTGTAGGCCACGGTCGGGGAGGCGATGGTGGAGGCGACCGACGAGACGTTGATGATGGACCCGCTCCGGCGCGCGCGCATCGGGGGGACGGCGTGCTTGGCGCACAGGAAGTACGACTTGACGTTGATCGCGTGGAGCTCGTCCCACACGTCGGCTCCGAGCGCCGACGCCTCGCGGTCTCCCTGCGATCGGCCGACGTTGTTGTGGAGGACGTCGATCCCGCCGTAGCGCTCGACACAGGCCGCGACCGCCGCCTCGCAGTCGGCTTCCCGGGTCACGTCCGCCTCGAACGCGGCCGCCTGGCCGCCCTCGGCCTCGATGGCCCGCACCGTGTCCGCGGCCGCTTCCGGCTCGCGGTCGACGACGAGGACCCTCGCCCCCTCGCGCGCGAAGAGGATCGCGGCCGCCCGCCCGTTGCCGATGGTCTCGCCCGGCTGCTGCCCGCCGCCGATGACCGCCACCGCCTTGTCCGCCAGCCTCCGTCCCATCGCTCGTCCCTCGATCGAGTGCACGTCCGGCGTCGGGCATGCCGTGCCCCGCGCTCGGCGTCCCGCGTCCGGCGTGCGGCGTCCCGCGCTCGGCGCCCAGTGTCCGGCGTCGGACCTTCGGGCCGGGCGCCCGCGCGGGCTGCGCTCCCGGCCCGGGGACTGCCGCGGCGGGCGCCGGCCGCACGCCATGCCAAGCCGTCCGCCCCCCGGAAGGCGCGATGTCTTCCCCACTCGTGCGGCCTCTTCCCGGCCCGCGCGCTTTCCCGCCGGCCCGCGGGATCATATCGCTTCCCGATCGCGCACCATCCTCGGCCATGCCGTAGACATGAGGGACGTTCGACTTCGGAAGCTCGCCGGCGGCCAAAAGACGAAGGCAAGACGAGGCATGTGCGCTGTAGGGATTTTCGCCAAACACGCCTCTCGCGAACGTTCTTGGGCACGGCGTCTTGGGAACGCTTGTGTCTCGCCCGCACTTCTTCCGGGCGCTTCGCTCTCGTGCGGGCGAGACGCCCGCGTTCCCAGGACGCCGTGCCCACGCAAGCGGCTCCGTGGGGTGAAATCCGCCAAATGCCCCTCGAACCGACCCCAAACCGCGGAAGAACGCCGTCTCCGTGGGGTAAAAAATATCTCGCCTACCGACCTCCACCCTCTATATCAAGAGCTTACGAACAGCGCCCGGGGCGCAAGACGAAGACCGGGCCTGCCGGAAGGGCCGAGACCCGGCCGCCCGAGCCCGGGCTTCCACCGGCTTGGGCTCGCAAGCCGGGCCTCGTGCGTCGTCGGGTTGGTTCATCGCCTCGCGCCGCGCGCATCGGGGTTTCGCTCCGCTGGTGCAGAATAGTGGACCCGGCCCCTCTGCGACCATGACCCGGAAAGCCCGACACGAGGCGGAAAACCCAAGCGAGGACCCCCGATGACCGATCTCACCGACGCCGACCTCCGGCTCCTCACGACCTGGGACACCCCGACCATCTGCAACGCCCTCGAGGTGGCGGCGCCGCACCGGCGCACCACCGGGTTCACGGTCCGGCCCCTGGTCTGCCTCGATCCCGCGCTCGAGCCTGTCGTGGGTCGGGCCCGGACGGCCACCATCCGGGCGATGGACCCTCCCGGGAGAACCGCCGACGAGCTGCGGCAGGCCCGGATCGCCTACTACGAGTACGTCGCGAGCGGCTCCGGCCCCACCGTGACGGTGATCCAGGACATCGACCCCGAGCCCGGTTTCGGCGCCTTCTGGGGCGAGGTGAACACCGCGGTCCACAAGGGGCTCGGGTCGCTCGGCGCGGTCACCAACGGTTCCATTCGCGACCTCGACGCCTGCGCGCCGGGCTTCCAGCTCCTCGCCGGGCTGGTCGGGCCGAGCCACGCCCACGTCCACGTGGTGGACTTCGGCCGCCCGGTGAACGTCTGCGGAATGGCGGTGCGGCACGACGACGTCGTGCACGCGGACCGGCACGGGGCGGTCGTCATTCCCCCGGAGGCGGTGAAGGAGCTCCCCGCCGCGGTGGACCTGCTGACTCGCCGCGAGGCGGTGATCCTGGAGTGCGCCCGCCGCGAGGACTTCGACGTCGAGCGGCTCCGGCAGGCGATGGCGGATTCCGCGGACATCCACTGATACCGCGCCCACCATGCCGGACCGCGGCCGGACGCGATGGTCCGCCCCGATGCGCCCGCCGTGCCGGCCGCGGACGCGGTTCCGTCCAGGCCGCGAGCCGGCGGGGCGGGTCGGGAACGGCGGGTCCGCATCTGCGGCGGCGAGCCGGCCGGCATGAAGAGCACCCGATGCGAGTCGAGGCGTGCCCCGTTGCGAGCCCCGGGCGCTGTTCGTAAGCTCTATGAGATAGAGGGTGTAGAGAGGGGGTCGAGATATTTTTCACCTCCACGGAGACGGCGTTCTTCCGTGGTTTGGGGTCGGTTCGAGGGGGTTGCTGGCGGTTTCACCCCACGGAGCCGCTTGCGCGGGCACGGCGTCTTGGGAACGCTCGTGTCCCGCCCGCAAATGGGACGGCAAGACCTCTGCGGACCGATGCGGGCGGGACACGAGCGTTCCCAGGACGCCGTGCCCAAGAGCGTTCGCGAGAGGCTTGCACGGCGAAAACCCCACAGCGCACATGCCTCGCCGCGGATCGGCGGTGCGGCGCCGCGCCGCGCGCGATAGACTCCCCGCCCCGGAACCCAGATCGCCCGGAGCACCGGGCAAGGAGCCGTCATGAGCGCGACCGCCTCGGCCGCCGCCGCACCCGTCCGGGCCGCCCACGGCCTCGGGCTCGAATGGAACACCGCGGACCCCGTCGAGGTCCGGCGCCGCATCCGCACCGGGGAGTACCGCGGCCACACCGGGGCCCTCGCCAAGGGCTTCGTCCAGGCCAACCTCGCCATCCTGCCGGCCGACTACGCGGCCGAGTTCGCCCGTTTCTGCCAGCGCAACCCGAAGCCCTGCCCGCTGCTCGCGACGTCCGAGCCGGGCGACCCGCGCCTGCCGGAGCTCGGGGAGGACCTCGACCTTCGGACGGACCTCCCGAGCTACCGCGTGTTCCGCGACGGGGAGATCGACGGGGACGTGCGGAGCATCGGCGACCTCTGGCGGGACGACTTCGTGGCCTTTGCGCTCGGGTGCTCGTTCTCGTTCGAGGAGCCCCTGGTCGATGCCGGGCTCCGGATCCGGCACTGGGAGGACGGGAGCGTCTGCCCGATGTTCCTCACCGACGTCGAGTGCGCGCCGGCCGGGCGGTTCCACAGCCGGCTGGTCGTGTCGATGCGTCCCTTCACCCCGGCGGACGCGATCCGGGCGGTCCAGATCACGAGCCGCTATCCGCGGGTGCACGGCGCCCCCATCCACCTCGGCCTGCCCGAGCGGATCGGGATCGAGGACGTCGGGCGCGCGTGGCAGGGAGACGATCCGATCATCGCGCCCGGCGAGCTGCCGGTCTTCTGGGCCTGCGGGGTGACGCCGCAGGTGGCGGTGCGCTCCGCCCGGCCCCCGATCGCGATCACCCATACCCCGGCGCACATGCTGGTCACGGACGTGCGCAACGCTTCGCTCGCGGTCGGCTGAAGCGGGACGGGAGCGGGCGAGCCGCCGCACGGGAGAGGGACGGGTCGGCCGGGGCCGGGACGAAGCGGGTGCGCGGCCCGGCCCGCGGGCGGCCAGGAGCGAGAGCGGTTCCGGCCGCCCCCCTCCCCAGGCTCCGGCCCAGGGTTCGTCTTCGTCTTCTGGTTCGTTGCCGGCTCCCGCTCCGTTCCCGGCGCCCCAGGAGGTCTCACGGGTTGGAATCGGTCGATTGTGTCGTCATCGGCGCGGGGGTGATCGGCCTCGCGGTCTCGCGGCGCCTCGCGATGGCCGGCCGCGAGGTCGTCGTCCTCGAAGCGGAGGGGATCGTCGGCAGCCACACGAGCTCGCGCAACAGCGAGGTCATCCACGCCGGCATCTACTACCCCACCGGCTCGCGCAAGGCCCGGGTGTGCGTCGAGGGCCGGCACGCCCTCTACCGCTACTGCGAGGAGCACGGGGTCCCGCACGCGAACGTCGGCAAGCTGATCGTCGCCACCGAGGAGGCGGATCTGCCCCGGCTCCGCGCCCTCCGGGCCAAGGCGGCGGAGAACGGGGTGGACGATCTCCGCTACCTCGGCCGGAGTGCGATCGAGCGCCTGGAGCCGGCGGTGAGCGCGGTCGGGGGGCTGCTCTCGCCCTCTACCGGGATCATCGACAGCCACCGCCTCATGCACGCCTACGAGGGCGATGCGGCGGACGCGGGAGCGATGATCGCGTTCCACAGCCCGGTCGAGGGCGGGGAGGTGCGCGAGGACGGCGGCATCGTGCTCCGGGTCGGCGGGGAGTCGCCGATGGCCCTCGCATGCCGCACGGTGGTGAACTGCGCGGGCCTCTTCGCCCAGGAGGTGGCGCGCTCTCTCTCCGGCGTGCCGCCCGGCACCATTCCGCCGCGGCGCCTCGGGAAGGGCAGCTACTATTCGCTGACCGGGCCGCAACCGTTCTCGCGCCTCGTGTACCCGTTGCCCGGCCGGTCGGTCCTCGGGGTGCACGTGGGGCTCGACCTCGCGGGGCGCTGCCGGTTCGGTCCCGACCTCGAGTGGGTGGAGGAGATCGACTACTCGGTGGACCCGGAGCGGGCGGACCGCTTCTATGCCGCGGTGCGGACCTTCTACCCCGGGCTTCGCGACGGAAGCCTGCAACCGGACTACTCCGGCATCCGGCCGAAGCTGCACGGGCCGGGCGAGCCGCAGCCGGACTTCGTGGTCCAGGGCGCGGAGGCGCATGGGGTTCCGGGCCTCGTGAACCTCTACGGGATCGAGTCCCCCGGCCTCACCTCCTCGCTCGCCCTGGCGGACGAGGTGGCCGTGCGCGTGGGCAACACGTGAGCGGGACGCTCGGGCCGGGCCGCCGGCCGGGGGCGCCGCCGTGCTCCGGCCGGCCGGGGCCGGGGCCGGCGCCGGGTCCAGGGCCGGGTGCGGGTGCGGACCGCCCGTCGGTTCTCCGCGCCCGTCGGCTCGGCGCGCGCCGGCCTGCGTTCGGCCCCGGCTGCGGCCGCGACTTCGGCCGAGGCGGTCCCTGGAGGTCGGCCGGGTGAGGTACGTCTGGTACGAATCCCCGATCGGGCGGATCCTCGTCGCGAAGGACGACGTCGCGGTTCGGCACGTCGCGATCCCGGATCGCGAGCCGTCGAGCCCCGACTCGCCCCGGCGCGGGGCGGCAAAGCCGCTTGCGCCGAAGGATGGCTGGAGCCTCGACGACGCCGGGCTCGCCCGCGAGGTCGCGGAGCTCGATGCCTACTTCGCGGGCGAGCTGCGGCAGTTCGAGATGGCGGTGGCGCCCGAAGGCACCGCGTTCCGGCGGCGGGTCTGGACCGCGCTCGCCGCGGTCCCCTACGGCGAGACGTGGAGCTACGGGGAGCTTGCGCGGCGGGCGGGCCTCGGCCGCGGGGCAGCGCGGGCGGTGGGGGCGGCGAACGGCGCCAACCCGATCGCCATCGTCCTCCCCTGTCACCGGGTCATCGGGGCGGACGGCAGCCTCGTCGGCTACGGAGGCGGGCTCGACCGCAAGGCGTGGCTTCTCGGCCACGAGCGCGGCGAACCCGTCTTCGCGAACCCGCCCCGCCGCATGGCCTGAATCCCGGTCACGGGGCGCGAGATACCGCCGGCGACCGGGTTCCCCGGCAACTCCCGCAAGAACCGGGCGTGCGGAAGCTCCCGGCCCCGGATGGAGTCGAGCCGCATCGGCGTATCCACGGCTTCGGATGCCCGAGGCTCGGACTTTCTCGTCACCGTATTCCGGGTCGACTCGGCTCGGTCCGCGCATTCATCGCGGTGATGACTCGATCATCGAGGCTGCACATCGCCGGATTCCCCGCCGGAAGTTCCACACGTGTCGACTCTGCGATACCGGCATGGGGGCCAGCGGCAACATGTTGCTCCGATGAGGAGAGCCCCGGGCGCTGTTCGTAAGCTATTGATATCGAGGGTGGAGGTCGGTAGGCGAGATACCTTTTACCCCACGGAGACGGCGTTCTTCCGCGGTTTGGGGTTGGTTCGAGGGGCATTTCGGCGGATTTCACCCCACGGAGCCGCTTGCGCGGCTACGGCGTCCTGGGAACGGCGCGTCCTTCAGACGCGGGCGTCCCGCCCGCACTTTCATCCGGGCGCTTCGCTCTCGTGCGGGCGGGACACAAGCGTTCCCAGGACGCCGTGCCCAAGAACGTTCGCGAGAGGCGTGTTTGGCGAAAATCCCTGCAGCGCACATGCCTCGAGGACGACCCGTGAGGATTCCCGAAGATGGAGTCGGTATACTATCAATTGATAGGTCAGATATTCGGTTTCTCGAAATCTGATTGACAGCCGGGCCGGACCGGGGCTAGGGTGCACGCCGTGGACGGCAGCCGACCCCTTCACGGCCTTGCCGAGCGGGTGCGCGACACCCGCTCGCGGATGGGCCTGACCCAGGCCGATTTCGCGGAGCGGATGGCGGTCACCCCGCTCACGGTCCATCGCTGGGAGACGGGTCAATCCCGGCCCCGCGCCCTGGCGCTCGACCGGCTGCGAGCGCTGGAGGAGGCCGTCGCGTCGCGGGGCGCGGAGGCCCGCGCGGGCGGGCCTTCCGGCGGGCCGGCGCCGCCGTCCGTCTCCGTCCCCCTCGACTTCGCCGGGGACCCGGCGGCGGTCCTGCTGGTGGCGGAGGCGCGCCGGCTGGCCCACGGGCACCAGTTCAACGCCGCCTTCGCGAGCGAGACCGCCCGGATCGATCCTCTCCCCCATCAACGGATCGCGGTCTACGAGCGGATGCTGAAGCAGGAGCCGCTGCGCTTCCTGCTCGCCGACGACGCCGGCGCCGGCAAGACCATCATGACCGGCCTCTACATGCGGGAGATGCTGTTCCGGCGCCGCATCCGCAGGGTGCTGATCGTGGTGCCGGCCGGCCTCGTGGGCAACTGGGAGCGCGAGCTCCGCACCCTCTTCCGGCTGCAATGCCGCATCGTGTCGGGAGCGGACGCCCGGACGGGCGCCCGCACGGGCGCGAACCCCTTCTCCGGCCCGGGCGGCGACCGGGCCGTCGTCTCCCTCGACACCCTCGCGAACGAACGCGCGTTCGCGGCCCTCCGCGCCCCCGAGGTCGCCCCGTACGACCTGGTGGTGTTCGACGAGGCCCACAAGCTGAGCGCCTCGCGCACCGGAAGCCGGGTCGCCAGGACGCGCCGCTACCGCCTCGCCGAGGCGCTGGCCGGCGCCGCGCCGTCCCGCGGCGGCCCGGGGCCGGCCGCCTCCGGCGACGCCACCGGCGGGGACCCGTTCGCCGGCCTCTCCTGGGCGGCAAGGCATCTCCTCCTCCTGACCGCGACCCCCCACATGGGCAAGGAGTCGCCCTGGTTCCACCTCTGGCGGCTCCTCGACCACCATGCCTTCGGAGCCCCGGAGGCGTTGCGCCGCTCCCCGCCCGGGGAACGTCAACGCCACTTCATCCGCCGCACGAAGGAGGAAATGGTGGACCTGGAGGGGAACCCGCTCTACCGGCAGCGGGAGTGCAGCACGTTCAGCTTCGACCTCTCCGGCGGCGAGGACGGGGAGCACGCGCTCTACCTCCGCACCACCGCCTACCTCCGCGAGCACTACGGCCGGGCGCTCCACAACCGGCCCGCGGTCCAGCTCGCGATGAGCGTGTTCCAGCGCCGGCTGGCGAGCTCGACCTCGGCCCTGCTGCGTTCCTTCGAGCGCCGGATCGAGAAGATCGAGCGCGACGTCGCCGACTGGCGCTCCGGCCGCCTCGACGAGGCCCTCCTCCGGCGCCGCCAGCAAGCCCTGTCCGAGAGATACCGGGAGGACTTCTTCGAGGCCCACGGCGCCGACGAGGACGCGCGCGAGGGCGGCCCCGATCCCGGCGAGCGCGGCAAGCGCGGCGAGCCGGGCGAGGAGCCGGGCGAGGGCAACGAGGACTTCGAGGACGCGGTCCTCGGCGCGGTCACCGCCGTCGGGATCGAGGAGCTGCGTGCGGAGGCGGAAGCCCTCCGGGGGCTCCGGGACCGCGCCCGCGCGCTCGTCGCCGCCGGAGACGAATCCAAGTTCGAGAAGCTGCGGGAGGTGCTCGAAGACCCGCTCTACGCCAGGGAGAAGTGGCTCGTCTTCTCCGAGCACCGCGACACCGTGGACTTCCTGGTGCGGCGCATCGAAGGGCTCGGCCATGCCGGCCAGGTCGCCGTCGTCCACGGCGGCATGGCCTGGCCGGAGCGCGAGGCGGCGGTGGAGCGCTTCCGGGAGCCGGGCGGCGCCCGCTTCCTCGTCGCCACCGATGCGGCGGGAGAAGGGATCAACCTCCAGTTCTGCCGGCTGATGGTGAACTACGACGTCCCGTGGAACCCCGCGCGCCTCGAGCAGCGGATGGGGCGCATCCACCGCTACGGCCAGAAGCACGACGTCCGGGTCGTCAACCTCGTCGCCGGCGGGACCCACGAAGGCCGGGTCCTGAAGGTGCTGCTGGAGAAGCTGGAGAGCGTCCGCGGCGAACTCAGCTCGGACAAGGTGTTCGACGTGATCGGGCGCCTCCTCGAGAACGTCTCCCTCCGCGAGTACATGACGGCCGCGCTCGATCTCGGCCGCGAGCGCGAGCGGGAGCGGGAGCGAGAGCGGGAGCAGGAGCAAGGCATCCTCGAAGACGTCGAGCGGGCGGTCACGGGGTCCGCCGTGCGCCGCCTCGCCGAGGCGGAGGCGAGGGTGTACGGGGCGGCGGCGGGCGAGGTCGCGCCCCGCGTGGACGGGATGCGCCGGGAGCTGGACCGGGAGCGCTACCTGCACCTGCTGCCGGCCTACGTGCGCCTCTTCGTCGAGTCGGCCGCGCGCAAGCTCGGCATCGGCCTCCAAGGCGATCTGGACGGGGTGTTCTCCCTCGTTCCCGCGGCCGCCGGCGCCCTCGACCCGCTCCTGCCGGCGCTCGAAGGCTATCCGCCCGAGGTGCGGAGGCGGCTCCGGACCCGCCGCCCCGACGCGGGCGAGGCGTGCATCTGGCTGCACCCCGGGGAGCCGGTGTTCGACGCGCTCTGCCGCCGGGTGATCGACCGGTTCTCGCACGATGCCCGGCGCGGGGCCATCTTCATCGATCCGGGAGCCGAGGAGCCCGCGCTCTGGCATCTGGCCGCCGCGTCCGTCGAGGAGGACGACGCTTCCGGAGCCGCCGCCTTCCCCGGCGAGCCCGCGCGCCCGGCGTCCCGGCGCAGCCTGGAGCGCCGCCTGATCGCGCTGCGGCAGGGCGGCGGCGCCGAGGAGGCGCCCGTCGAGTGCTCGCCGGATGCCCTGCTGGCGCTGCATCCCGCCCCCGGTGTCGCTCCCGGCTCCGTGCCGCTCGCCGGCCGCGCGGCCGCGCTGCGGGCCGGGGCGGCCGTGCACCTCGAGCGCGGCCTCTCGCGGGCGGTGGAGGAGCACCGGACGGCGCGCCGTGCGGAGCTGCCCGAACGGCGCCGGCGGGTGAACGTCGGCTTCGACCTCCGGGCGGCGGCGCTCGCGAAACGCCGTTCGGCGCTGGCCCGAGCGGCGGCGGACCCGGCGGCCGGCGAGGACGTCGCCGCGCTCAAGCGCGAGCAGGCGGCGCTCTCCGGCGCCCGCGCCCGCGCCCTCCGGGCGCTGGACGCCGCTGCGGACCGGATCGTGGCCGCCCCGCCCCGCTTTCTCGCCCATGCCCTCGCCCTCCCGCCGTTTCCGGGCAGCGACGTCGAGCGGATGGACGAGCGCGTCGAGGCGGTGGCGGTGCGGATCGCCGCGCAGGCCGAGGCGAATCGGGGGGCCGACGTGCAGGACGTCTCCGCCCCGGAGAAGGCGCGCGCGGCCGGGCTCTCGGACTGGCCGGGATTCGACCTCCTCAGCCGCCATCCGAACGGCGAGGTGCGCAGCATCGAGGTCAAGGGGCGCGCCGGGCGGGCCGCGGTGCGAATGGAGCTGAACGAATGGAAGCAGGCGTGCAACCTGGGCGAGCGCTACTGGCTGTACGCGGTGTTCGACTGCGCGACGCCGGCCCCGCGGCTCTACCGGGTGCGGGATCCGTTCCGGCACCTGCTGGCGACGGAGCACGCCGCCGCCGCGTTCACCCTCACCGCCGGGAGCATCGTCCGCGCCGCGGAGCCGGAGCCTGCTTCCCCCGGGACCCCTCCCTCCGGGAGGGCGCCCTGATGGCTCATCCCCATTTACTACCCTTACCCTGTCGCATGGATGCCCGCCCCGGAGACGGCCCGATGAGCGGCGGCCGGCCGGAAGCGATGGGCGCGCGTGGCGGTCCCGTCCGCCAGTCGGGGATGGAGGTCCGGGCAATCCGGGCTGGTCGATATGAGGCGTGGAACGAAGCCTGGTCCGGATGCCGTCGCCTCCAACGGCGACCGGCTGTCCAATGAGTTACGATTGACGGCGGACCGGTCAGCGACGACACGGTTTGCGGGAGGTGCTCCTTGTATTCGTCAATCCACATTCGAGGCTATCGCGGGCTCGACTCGTTCAGGATGCGAGGTCTCGGCCGCGTCAACCTGCTGGTCGGGACGAACAACTGCGGGAAGACCTCGATTCTGGAATGCATCGAGCTGCTTCGTTCGGCGGGCAATCCGGGCACTCTGTCTTCCATCCTCCGGAGGCGCGGTGAGTGGGGCGATGCGAATGACGGGGATTCCAAGCCGCCCCTCGACGTCAATCGTCTGTTTTCGGGGCATGACTTGCAGGGAGAAGTCGTGGTCGAAGGGGACCGTGACGGTACTTCCAACCTGTCCGACTGGAACCGCAAGGTCAAGATGCACGTCGAAGATCCCCTCGATTCGGAACCCGGAGAATCGGAGCCGTTTTCAGAGGACGAACACCTCACCCTCGTTGTCGAATGGTCGAATCCCGAAGGCGATTCCGATGCGAGGGCCGTCAAGATGGTCATCACGTCCGCCGGACACCTCTCCTCGCGTCCGCCCCGGCGATTCCCGCGTATGCGAAACGGTCCGCCCGACCGGGCCGTGCAATTCATCGGAACCAGCGGCATGACGGCGCTGGACGTCGTTCGGCTGTTCGATGACGTCGTTCTCACGGAGAACGAAGCACACGTGACGCAGGCGCTTCGTATCATCGAGCCGGCGGTTGAACGCATCGCCGCGGTTGCAGCCGATCGAGGTCCGCATTTTCGAGAAGGACCGGGTGGCGTATTCATCAAGCTGCGCAAAGCCGGGAGCCGCACTCCGATCGGAAGCATGGGAGACGGCATGTGGAGAATGCTCGGATTGGCGCTCGCCCTCACGAATGCCAGGGGCGGCGTGCTGCTCGTCGACGAGATCGACACCGGCCTCCATTATTCCGTCATGGCGGACATGTGGCGGACGGTCAGTGAACGGGCCGCCGCCCTGGGGGTTCAGGTCTTCGCCACCACGCACAGCCGGGACTGCTACGAGAGTCTGGCGGAGGTCGCGCAGTCCGGCTTGCCGTCGCCCGAAATCACGATTCAACGGATTGATCCGAACCGGGAGCAAGCGATCGGGTTCAGTGACGCAGCCGTCGCCGCCGCTGCCGAGCGGGGCCTGGAGGTCAGGTAGATGCCTTCGACCTCCCCCCGAAGGCTTCTCGTGGAAGGCCATACGGACAAGCGCGTCATTCCGTTTCTCATGGAGGCCAACGGCATCGAGTGGGAAAAGAACGGCCAACCGGTCGTCCGCATCGAGCCGTACAACGGCGTGGAAGAGCTGCTGAAGCCGGGAGTGGTGGAAGCCGAATTGCGGGCTTCGGGGCTCGAAGCCCTGGGCGTCATGGTCGATGCGAACGGCAGCGCCTCCGATCGGTGGAATCGGATCAGGACACTCTGCGACGATCAGTTCGAGGATCTACCGGACCGGATCCCGCACGATGGACTGGAGACCGTTCACCTCGAAACCGGCGCACGTTTCGGGGTCTGGATCATGCCCGACAACCGGTTTTCCGGGATGCTGGAGGACTTCCTGATCCGGCTGATCCCGGAGGATTCCCGGGATTTGTACGAGCTGGCCGAACAATGCGTCGCCGAAGCCGCGCAAAGCGGCGCTTCATTCAAGGACGTCCACAAGGCGAAGGCAGAAATTCACACTTGGCTCGCATGGCAGGACGAGCCGGGCAGACAATTGCACCAGGCCGTGCACCATCGGGTACTGGACCCCGAAAGACCGGAGTCGCAACCGTTCGTCAACTGGTTCAGACATCTCTTCGACGTGTAGATCGCCGATGCAACGAGATCGGCGGGGACGCAAGCCGGGAGACCCCGGCAGCGGGAAGAGGTCTGCCATCCATGCTGCCCCGCGGGTGCTCCTGGAAACGCTGGTGTCCCGCCCGGCGTTGCGGAGAGGGAGAACGCACGGCTGTCGCGGGTGTTCCTCGGAACGCGCGTGTCCCGCTCGCATTCTCATTTCCGGGGGCTCCACCCCCGTGCGGACAGGATGCCCGCGTCGCCGGACGCGCCGTTCCCAGGAGCGCTCGTGCAAACCCCGAAGGCGGCTCCCAACCACCCCGATACCGGCGGAAGAGGCCGTCCCCGTGGGGTACGAGGCGCCTTTACCCCTGCTCTCACCCCGACATATCAAAGAGTTGCGGACAACACGCACGATTCCCCGAGGGAGCATCGCCAGTGAGCGACCCGCATCGTCCGGGCCGAGGAGCCGGAGCCTGCTTCCCCCGGGACCCCTGCCTCCGGGAGAGCGCCCTGATGGCGCACTTCCGTTACCCTGCCGCACGGATGCCCGCCCCGGAGACGGCCCGATGAGCGGCGAAAATGCTCTCGACCCACGAAACCTGACGTTCTCGCAAGCGTATGGATACGAGGAGCTTCCCCATAATCGGCCCATGCGCTTCTTCGACACCGAAGGGCCGGTGCGCCCGAACAAGCACTATGCGATCCGGCCGTTGGAGTGCGTGAACGTCGGCGAATTCCTGGCCCTGATCCGCGCGGAACGCTACTTCGTGCTGCACGCGCCGCGCCAGACCGGCAAGACCTCCGCGCTCATCGCGCTCCGCGACCTGCTCAACAGCGGCGAAGTGGGCAACTTCCGTTGCGTGGACGTGAACGTCGAGGTCGGCCAGGTGGCGCGTGACGACGTGGCGCGGGGCGTTCGCGCCATTCTGGGCATCCTGGCCGAGAATGCCCGGGGGCTGGGAGACGACTATCCTGGCGGTGTGTGGCAGGACGTCCTGGCGTCGATGGGGCCGGAAAGCGCTCTCAACGTGCTGCTCGCCCGCTGGTGCCGGGCCGACCCGGTGCCGCTGGTGCTGCTGGTAGACGAGATCGACTCGCTGGTCGGCGACACCCTGCTCTCGGTGCTGCGCCAGCTCCGCGCCGGCTACGAGCAACGCCAGGAGGGCTTCCCGCAGAGCGTGGTGCTGTGCGGGGTGCGCGACATCCGCGACTACCGCATCCGGTCGAGCGCGGGCGAGGTCATCGCCGGCGGCAGTCCCTTCAACGTCGCGGCGAAGTCGTTGCGCATGGGCGACTTCACCGAGGCCGAGACGCGGGCGCTGATGGCGCAGCACACCGAGGAGACCGGGCAGCGCTTCCCGGAGGCGGCGCAGGAGGCGGTGTGGACGCAGACTCGGGGCCAGCCGTGGCTGGTGAATGCGCTGTGCGCGGGGGCGTGCTTCGACGACAAGGCGGGCAGGGACCGCTCGCGCGCCATCGAGGTGGACGACGTCTACGCGGCGCGGGAGGAGCTCATCCTCTCGCGGCGCACGCATCTGGACCGGTTGGCGCACAAGCTGGAGGAGGCGCGGGTGCGGCGGGTCGTCGAGCCCATGCTGAGCGGCGGGGAGGTCCGGCACCATGCCCGCGACCTGGAGTACGTGCGCGACTTGGGCTTCATCGCCGCCGCCGACCCGCCGCGCATCGCGAATCCGATCCACCGGGAGGTGGCGCCGCGCGAGCTGGGCTACGTCCTGCAAAGCAGCCTGGACATCCAGGTGGCGTGGTACGTGCACGACGACGGCCGGCTGGACATGACGAAGCTGCTGAGCGCGTTCCGCACGTTCTTCGGGGAGCACGCGGAGCACTGGCTCGGCCATCTGGGGGCGTACCGGGAGGCGGCGCCGCAGCTCATCTTGCAGTCGTACCTGCAACGGGTGGTGAACGGGGGCGGGCGCATCGAGCGGGAGTACGGGTTGGGGCGGGGCCGGACGGACCTGCTGGTGCTGTGGCCGCGGGAGGCGGGCCAGCCGTCGGACCTGTGGGAGCGTTTCGTGGTGGAGTGCAAGGTGTTGCGCGATGCGGACCGGAAGAGCCCGGAATGGACGGTGGAGGAGGGTGTGAAGCAGACGTTGGGGTACATGAAGCAGTGCGGTGCGAAGGAAGGGCATCTGGTGGTGATGGACCGCCGCAGCGCGGAGCGCCGGGGCGGCGGGGGCGCGGCGGAGCCCCGAGACGGCGTTGGCGAAGCGGATGGAGGCGGACACCGGCAGGACGGGCGCGGCGTAGTCCTCTGGATGTTGCAGGGCTTGGCCGACATGCCGAGGCGAAGGCACGACGTTTGCCCATTGGCTCGGGGGTGGTGGAGAATCTCCGCGTCACGCCCGCGTCCCGGGAGTCGGTATCGATGACCGATCAATTACTGGACGAGGTACTTGAAGCCACCGGTTATCTGGTCGATGGCCATCCGGCCCACGGCGTGCAGACAGGCAACGACGTGCACGTCGGGGGCCGTACCCGCAATTTCCGCCCGGACGCCCTGTGGAAAGGCGATTCGGCGCTCACCGTCTACTTCAAGTCCGAGCCGGAAGCTCCGTCCGGCGAGCAGGTCGCCGGATGGCATCGGGAGATCTGGAATCAAGGCTTCGCGCCGCTGCTGTGGGTGGTTTCGCCCGAGAAGATCGATCTCTACAACGGCTTTGGCCGGCCCCGGCAGTCCGGGAACGTCGCCGAACATTGGCTGAGGACCTTCGAGCGGATCGAGAGCGAGTTGAAGGAGCTCGATGCGTTCGCCGGACGGCTTGCCATGGAGACCGGGCGGTTCTGGCAAGAGCCGGAGGCTCGCAAGGTCGATCGGAGAACCAGCGTCGATCGGCAATTGCTGTCCGATCTCGCCGCGCTCGAGCGCGATCTCGTAGACGCGGACATGAGCCGCCCGGACGCCCAGGGACTCATCGGCCGATCGATATTCACCCAGTACCTCATCGATCGCCGGATCGTCACGAAGCAGCGTCTTGCCAGCGCTTATGGTCACGACACCCTGGCAGCCGTCCTGCGCGACCGCCGCGCGACCCAACGGTTGTTCGACTGGCTTCGGGACACCTTCAACGGCGACATGTTCCCATCCGAGGGCGCGTCCGTACCGTGCGCCGACCACCTTCGTCGGGCCGCCGACTTCCTCGAAGCCGTGGACCCCGATACGGGACAAATGACGTTCTTTCCGTACCAGTTCGACGTGATACCGGTAGAGTTGATCAGCTCGATCTACGAACAATTCGCCCGGTCGGACCCGCCCGCCCGCGGCGATGAACGATTCGCCCGGCCCGACCCGTCATCCCGCGGCGATCATCGTGAAACGGACGTGTTCTATACGCGGCTGCCGCTCGTCTCCCTGGTCCTCGACGAGATCACGGATGGATTGACCGGCGAGGAAACCGTTCTCGATCTGACGTGCGGCTCCGGCGTCTTCCTGGTCGAAGCGTTGCGAAGGCTCGTTCGCATCCGTTCGGGCGGCACAGCGCCGAACCGCCGCTTGATACGATCCACGCTGTACGAACGGATCTACGGGGTGGACATCAGCGAAGCCGCCGTGCGCGTCGCCGCCTTCAGCCTCTACTTGGCGGCTCTGGAGCTCGATCCGAACCCGGAACCACCCCGCGCGCTGAAGTTCAAGCCGCTGATCGGCAAGACGCTCATCGTCGGCGACGTGCGAAACGTGGAGCAGACGGCCGATGGTCAGGCGGCATTGACCGAGCGAGGCAAAAAGAGACGGTTCGACGTCATCGTGGGCAATCCACCCTGGAGCTATGGAGGGAAGGAAGCCACGGCGGCACGCCGCGATGAAGGCAACCGGGGCAAGGCACATGCGCCACGCGGGGAAAGCCTCGGCTTCGTCTCCCGGGCGATGGAGTTCGCCTCCGGCAATACGCGATTCGGATTGATCCTGAGCGCGGTGCAGTTCTTCAGCCGGAGCGGGACCGGCGCAGCCGCCGCGCGTCAAATCATCGAGAAGCTGTCTCCGGTGACGCTGGTCAATCTGTCGAGCCAGTCCGACTGGCTGTTTCCAAATGCCAACATGCCCGCGGTTGCCCTCTTCGCGCGACACCGGACGGTGCCGGCCGGCACGATCACCACCGTGCAAGTTCCCTGGTCCCCAGGCGGAGCACGAAGCCATACCTTCGAGATCGCGCCCAGCGACATCGTTACCCTGCCGTTGGCCGACTGGAGAAGAAAGCCGGAGTTCCTGAAGGCGGCACTGCTCGGGTGTCGGCGCGACTTGGCGTTGCTGGACAGGCTCACGTCGAAGTACGGGACGCTGGAAGATGAACTCGGCCAGGCCGGCGTACAACTTCGCGCGGGACTGAAGCTCGGCAATCGAAGCTGCGATGCGAGCTTTCTCCACGGGATTCCGCATCTGAAGACGAAGGATCTCCGGCCGTTCTCCGTACCAGCCGATTTGATCCCGTTTGATGAGGCCGGAGCGGAGGGTCCTCGCAGTCGCGATACCTATCGAGCACCGCTGCTGCTCGTCAAAAGATTCCTTCTTGGAGAGGTTGTTCGTCCTGTAGTTGCCGTCACCGACCGGGATACAGTCTTCGCGGATGCCTTTCTCGGCGCCGCCTTTCCAGCAGATCGCCGCGAGGTCGCCGACATACTCGCCGCCATTCTGAGCTCGTCGCTCGCATCGTGGTTCTTCCTGATGAGCGCATCCGCCTTCGGTCTGTGGATGCGACGGATCAAGCGCAGTGACCTCGTACAGATACCGGTTCCCGATCTCGAAGCGGCCCCGCGCTCCGAGGCCGGTCGAAGCCTGATCCGCCTCGCCCGAAAATTCCAGCGGAATCCGCCGCGTGACGCCGATTGGCGGACGCTCGATGATGCCGTGTTCGATCTCTACGGCCTGGACGAAGCCGAGCGTATCGTCGTGTGTGACGGCCTGTTCCGCGCGAGCTGGCAGTGGAAAGCCGGCAGGCTCGAATCCGCCAAACCCGCGCTCGCGCAGCCGCACATGCTGGACTATGCCCGTACCTTTCTGGCTACGGTGGATGCCTGGCTCGCCGCGAGGAAGCGGCGCCACATGCGCGCCGAGGTCTTCGACCTTCCCGAAAGCACACCGCTCCGGGTCGTTCGCTTCGTCCTCGAAGAGGGATACGCGCCTCCCACGGCGGAGATCGTCGAACCGGAGGGGAGCCTGAGAGACGTCCTCGACGGGATCGGCCGCCGCTTGGACGTCCGGCTTGCAACGTCCCTGTCCGGCCAGCGCGAATTGCGGGTGCACGGCCGCCGCGAGGTCGTCATCATCAAGCCGAGCGCCCGCCGGCACTGGATGGGGGTATCCGCCCTCGAAGACGCGGACGCGGTCATCGTCGAGAGCTTCTCCGGAACCACCGCATGAGATTGCCGCGTGACGTTCCGGTAGTTGCTGACCGGTCCTTCATTGAACTTGACTCTGAAATATCGGCGACGATCCTGCGGACCGTCGAGGCGGGATGGGCACTTGCATTGAACTCGCCGGACGTCAACGCGGATGCCGTGGAGGTACCGATGACGGAGCGGCTGCGCGACGGCATGCGCTCGGCGCTGAACGGCGGCGAGCTACCATGGGGCCGCACCATGATCGTGCTGCCCGGTACCGAATCCCGGTCCCGTCCTGACGTGCTGTTGCCGGACGGCCGAACCGACATACCCATCCTGTGGATCGAGATCTTCCTCCGGTCCGGAGAACACGATCCCCACGCGATCATCGAATGCAAGCGCATCGCCGGCGACGACACCCACCTGTGCCGGGAGTACGTCGTGAACGGCATCGACCGCTTCCGAACCGGCAAGTACGCGGGGAACCATGCCGCCGGATTCATGGCCGGATACCTGATCGCCGGGGATGCAGGCGCCGCCGCGCGCGGCGTCAATCGATACCTGAATGCCGGCCACGGAAGCCATGCGCCGCGCTGCGCCGAAAACCTGAAACCGTCAACCCTTGTCTCCGAACCCTGGGCGTGGGCGAGCCACCACCCGCGAGAGGCGGCGCCGGCGGTGGCGCTGCACCATGCGCTTCTTTCGACTTCATGAGGGGAAGGCAAACGCGGTGCGTGAGGAGCTCGCCCGGTACGGGCACGGTGACGGAGAGGCGGTGCAGGCGGCGGCGCCTTTCGGGTCGGCCTCGGCGTCTCCGGCGGCGGGGGCGGACTTCGCCTGGCATCTTCGGGCCTGGAGACGGCGGGCGCTGGCCGGAGCGAGCCTTGGGGCGAGCGCATCGACATCGCGGCGTAGCCGCGGCTGCGAGGGTCGAATGGGGGGCTGGCGAACCGCCGGCCCCGGGGTTGCCACTATCGTCCCGGGAGCACCGGCAGCTCCGCTCCCGCTTCGACGACCAATACGCTCCCCAAGATGACGTGCAGGGCGAGGAACGTCCATGGGAGCCATCGCTCGATGTCGGTCACGGCACGATACGATCGGCCCCGGCCCTGCTCCGCCAGCCGCCATTCGCACGTGTACGGCGCCGCCGGAAGATGCTGCTCAAGCTCGTGGATGAGCGCGAACTTCACGCGGTTCAGCTCCCTGTGGGACCGGATGATCCGGGACCAGAGATGCGAGACGACGATGCCCAGGACCGGAACGGACAACGCCCACCCGCTCTCGAAGCCCTCGGGTCGGATACCGTACAGGGCGGCGAGCCCGGCACTGAGTGCGAGGAGCAGCCGGCTCGAAGCGAGGCGGCGCGCGCTTACGTGCTCGGCCGACTGCACGTAGAGCTTGTACTGTTCGAGGAGATCGGTGGTGAAGGTCTCGCCGTAGGCGTCTCTCGAGCACCGAACGGCACCCTCGCCGGCCCGGTCGGTCATGCGCTACCTCCGGGCGTAAATCAGTTTTTGAAGGTTCGGCCAATTCCAGGCGTGAATCTCGTCCGACGCCCGCGCCATCGCCGGCTTGGCGCACGTCCGATGGGGACGGCCCCGCAACAGGAAGTAGGGCTTGCCCTCTTCCTGAACGATGGTGAGCTCGGCGGCCACCCCCTTGGCCGTGTCGGTATGGGCTCCGCAGATGACGATGGCGAGGTCGGTGCTACTGATGATGTTGCGGACTCTCTGCCGCCATCGCTCGTCGTAAGGCGCTCTGACCGAGCAATCGACCATCGAGAACGGCGACTGGGGATGCTTCGACTGGGCGACCAAGTTGTCGCGAAGGTCCGCATCGTTGTCGAAATCGAAGCTGATGAATACGCGCTTCTTGGCCATGATTCGGGGTCTCCGTCGTTCGGGCCGCGTGCGACCGGGGTATCCGGCCGGGCGGATGGTCGGGGCACCGGCACTTGGTGTCAACGGCTTCGGCAGGCCCGGGGCTTGCGGGAGGCTCCGGCCGACGGCTTCCCCGGTGGCGGCGAAGCGTTCCGGTCCGGTCGATCGTCGAATGCCCGCACTTCCACGCAGCCATCGACACCGCGTCCGGGGTTGGCCGGAGGAGGGCGGACCGGTACGCTGCCGGGCAGGTGCGGGCGGTTCACGCTACGGGTGCCGTGGGAGGAAGTGGCTGCCGTCTTCGCGCTGGACGGACCGGCGCGGAACCTCCGGCCCCGGTACGACACGGCCCCGAGCCAGCCGGTGGCGGCGGTGCGCGCCGAAGGGGCGGAGCGCCGGCTCGCGATGGTGCAGTGGGGACTCATCCCCGGATGGGCGGGGGGTCCGGCCCTCGGCCACCGGCTCATCACCGCGCGGGCGGAGACGGCGTACGGGAAGCCCGCATTCCCAGGAGCACTCGTGCAAACCCTGAAGGCAGCTCCGAACCGACCCGATGCCGGCGGAAGAAGCCGTCCCCGTGGGGTACGAAGTGCCTTTACCCCCACTCTCACCCCGGCATATCAAAAACTTGCGGACAACGTGCACGACTCCCCGAGGGAGGATCGTCGGTGGGTGACCTACATCGGCCGGGCCGCGGCGCCGGAGGCCCCTTCCTCCGGGAGGGGGGCCTGATGACCCAGCTCCATTGCTCCGGGAGCATCGTCGGTGGGTGCCCCACATCGGCCGGGTCCGCACGGTGGGGAAACACGACTCCCGGCGGGAGCGGCGTCGGTGGGTGACGGCGGTGACGGGCGCCGCCCCGCGGCCGGGCCGCCGCCGTCAGGCGCTGACCCGAGGGCGTCGCGGTGAGTGACGGCGGTGACGTTCGCCGCCTGATCGAGTCGGCGTTTCCGCTGAAGGAGGCGTCCATCGACTCGGTGCACGAGAAGAACGTGCGCCACGGCCACATCTCCACCCTGCACGTCTGGCCGGCGCGGCGGCCCCTCGCCGCGGGCCGCGCGGTGCTGCTGGCGACCCTGCTCGACGACCCCGGGAGCGACGGCCGCCGGGAGCTGCTGCTTCGGATCGGCGGGCGCGTCGCCAAGAAGGCGACCGGGCGGGGCGAGAAGGAGGAGACGATCGGCGGGGTCCTCCATTGGGGGCGCGAGTCCTCCCCCGATCTGGCCCGCCTCCGGGAGGAGGTTCGCGCGGCGTTCGGCGGGCGCGCGCCCAAGGTCCTCGACCCCTTCGCGGGGGGCGGCGCCATCCCCCTGGAGGCCATGCGGCTCGGGTGCGAGGTCACCGCGTCGGACATCAACCCCGTCGCCTGGTTCATCCTGCGCTGCACCCTGCACTACCCGCATCTCATGGCGGGAAGGACGCGCTCCCTCCCGGGCCCCTCCCTCCGGGACCGGGCGTTCGTCGAGGCGTTCCTCAAGGCGCAGGGGATCGGGAAGGCGAGCGATCTCCGAGCCCACCTCGCGCGTCTCGGGCACGGCGACGATGGGGCGCCCGGTCAACAGACCGCCTTCGACCCCGAGCCGCCGGAGTCGAACGCGGACTTCCCGTGGCATCTCCGCGCCTGGGGGCGGAAGGTGCTGGCGGAGGCACGCCGGGAGCTCGCCTCGCGCTACCCGACCTTCGCCGAGTTCGAGCCGGCGAGACGCAAGGGCCGCCGCGGCGAGGCCCCGCTGCCGCCGAAGCGCTTCCCGTCACGCCCTCCGGTGCTCCTCGCGCCGGACCCGCAGGGAAGGGTGTCCGTGGAGGCGCTCAACGCGGCGTTGGACCCCCTCGACCTGGAGGACCCCCGCAACCCGCGCTGGGTCGCCAAGCCGACGGTGGCGTACCTCTGGGCGCGCACCGCCGAGTGCGGGCACTGCCGGGCCGAGGTCCCGCTCCTGAAGACGCTCTGGCTCTGCAAGCGGGGCGACAAGCGGGTGCGGCTCGCGATGGCGCCGCGGGAAGACGGAAGCGGGGTGGATTTCGATCTGGAGCGGGAGGCGCCGGGAAGCGGCGGCGCCGACGGCCGCGGCGCTGGCGCTGGCGATGGCCGCGGTGGCGCCACCGGCCGCGGCGACGGCGATGGTGACGGTCGCGGCGCCGGCACCATGAGCCGGAGCGGCGCCCGATGCCCGTGCTGCGGGGCCATCGCGACCATGCGGGACCTGCGGGCGCAGGGGCGCGCGGGGAGGCTGGGCGCGCGCATGACGGCGGTGGTGGTGGACGGGCAGGAGGGGAAGGAGTACCGGCTGCCGCACGGGGAGGAGGTCGAGGCGGCGAAGGTCTCGCGCCAGAAGCTCGAAGACCTCTATGCGGAGATCCCGTTCGGACTTCCACGAGAGCCGACGCCCAAGGCCGGGATCGGAGCGTCCAGAGCCTTCTCGGTGGATGGGTACGGCCTGAGCACCTGGGACCGCCTGTTCAGCGACCGGCAGCTCCTGGCGCTGGGCGCGATCGTCCGGCAGATCCGCCGCGTTCGGGACGAGACGGGCGGCTACCCGGAGGATTGGTCCGAGTCCCTGACGGCCGCCCTCTCGTGCAGCTTCAGCAAGCTCGTCGGCTACAGCAGCTCCATCTGTTCATGGATCAACGGCATAGAGGCGATCCGCGACACGTTCGCCCGTTTCGCGCTTCCGATGGTCTGGGACTACTGCGAGGTGAACCCCCTCTCGGAGACGGCGGGAGGCTTTGCGGCGATGCTGGAGTGGGTGGCGCGCTTCTTCGACCACACGGTCGCCGCCGCCGAGACGTCCCCCGAGCCGGCGGTCGCCCGCGAGAGCGCGATCACCCTCCGGCACGAAGAGATCGACCTCATCTGCACCGACCCGCCCTACTACGACGCCATCCCCTACTCCGACCTCATGGACTTCTTCCACGTCTGGCTGCGCCGGGTGCTGCACGGGCTGTCGCCGGAGGCGGACGCGGCGTTCGCGAGCGCGCTCGGACCCAAGTGGAGCCCGGACGAGGGCGACGGCGAGCTGATCGACGATGCGAGCCGCTTCGGCGGCGACCGCTCCGCCTCGAAGCAGAGCTACGAGGACGGCATGGTCCGGGCCTTCGGCCGGTTCCATGCGTCGCTCCGGGACGGCGGACGGCTGGTCGTCGTCTTCGCCAACAAGCAGCCGGACGCCTGGGAGACCCTGGTCTCCGCGCTGATCCGGGCCGGCTTCGTGGTGGTGGGCTCCTGGCCCATCCGCACCGAGAGGGAGGCCCGGCAACGGTCGCTGTCGTCCGCCGCCCTCGCCTCCTCGATCTGGATCGTCTGCAAGAAGCGGCCGCCCGACGCCCGCGCGGGCTGGGACCGGCGGGTGCTGGAGGAGATGCGGAGGCACGTCACCGACCGGCTCCGGGACTTCTGGGACGCGGGGATCCGGGGGCCGGACTTCGTCTGGGCCGCGACCGGCCCCGCGCTGGAAGCGTACAGCCGCCATCCGGCGGTGAGGATCACCGACGCCCCGGGCCGGCAGCTCGCGGTGGCCGGGTTCCTCCGCCACGTGCGGCGCATGGTGGTGGGCTTCGTCGTCAGCCGCCTGCTCGACCCGGAAGGGGGCGCCGCGGACGAGCTGGACGACGTGACGACCTGCTACCTGCTGCACCGCAACGACTTCGGCCTCCATCCGGCCTCCGGCGGGGCCAGCATCCTCTACGCGCTCTCCTGCAACCTCTCGGATTCGGACCTCGCGGGCCGGCTGGACCTTCTCGTTCGCGGCGGCGCGCGCCGGGCCGCGGAGGACGAGGCGGAGGAGGAGGAGACGGCCCCGGCCGGGGCCGAGGGCGCGGCGGTCGGGGCCGGGGGCGCGGCGGTCGGGGCCGGGGGCGCGGCGGTCGGGGCCGGGGGCGCGGCGGTCGGGGCCGGGGGCGGCGAGGTGCGCCTCAAGGCATGGAGCCAGCGCCGGGGCCGGAGCTTGGGCGAGCCGTCGTCGGACGGCGCCCCGCCCCCGTTGATCGACTGCCTCCACAAGCTGATGCAGCTCTGGAAGGCCGGTGACCGGCGGCGGGTGGACGGCTACCTCGAACGGCGCGGCCTGTGGCGCCACGAGCTCTTCGCCCGCCTCGCGCAAGCGGTGCTGGAGCTGGCGGAGCGCGGCTCCGAGGAGCGCTCGATCCTGGAGTCCATCCAGAACCACCTGCGGGCGACGGACGCCGGCCCCGACCCGCAGCGCCCTTTGCGCCTCGATCCACGTCCCGGATAATGGACGGCGAGGGTGCTCCTGGGAGCGGCGCGTCTGCCGACGCGGGCGTCCCGCCCGCAACACGCCGGAGGCGTGGGTTTTCGGGCATCACGTCCCCTGGCCGTTACAAGGCTTGTGGCTGCCGCGAGGCGCTTCGCCCGGAGGGAGCGGCGCATCCCTCCGGGACGCGGGCGTCCCGCCCGCACAGGGGCGAAGCGCCCGGGAATGAAAATGCGGATGGGACGCCCGCGTCGGCAGACGCGCCGTTCCCGCACACGGGAGAACGCCATGGACGTGAAGCAGGCCGTACAGACGGCAAAAGAGCACGTTGCCCACCTGTTCGCCGACGAACACATCATGAACGTCGGTCTCGAAGAGGTCGAGTTCGACGAAGTGGACAAGCTCTGGGCGATCACCATCGGGTTCTCGCGCTCCTGGGGCCGTGTCGGGGACGTCTTGCACGCCTTGGACGGAAATTTGTCGCGCACCTACAAGATCGTCCGCATCCAGGACGAAAGCGGTCGGGTCGAATCCGTCCGGCATCGCGACGTCACGGGAAGCCGATAGCTCGTGCCGAGCGCCCTCTTCATCGACGCGAACCTCATCGTCCTGCTCGTCGTCGGCTTGGCGGGCCGCGAGCTGATCGCCAAGCACCGTAGAACGAGGATGTTCACCGTCGAGGACTTCGATCGCCTGATCCGGGCGGTCTCCCCGGTCGCCGAGCTGCGGGTGACGCCGAATACGCTGACGGAGGCATCCAATCTGCTCGGGCAGCACGGGGAGCCACAGCGCTCGCGGCTCCTCCTGACGCTTCGTACCCTCATCGAACGGAGCCCGGAAATCGTCGTCGCCAGTGTGGACGCTGCACGGCGCGACGCGTTCCCGCGCCTGGGCCTGACCGATGCGGCGCTCCTGGAGGTCGTATCGGCCGACGCCCCGTTGCTGACCGTGGACCTCGATCTCTACATCGCGGCATTGGCGAGTGGGGAAGTTGCGGCGATCAACTTCAACCGTTGGCGGGGCTGGTGAAGGATGGGAGCGTCGCGCGTGGCACTACGTCTTCCCAACGAGCGCACGATGGAGGTCCGGACATGACCACTACCCGACCGAAGCCCTGGCATCGGGTGTTCCGCCTCAAGGACGAGCTGCGGAGCGGCGAGCTCACCCTGGCGGAGTTCGCCGCCGACCTGCACGAGGTGACCCTCGGAGAGGGCCGGCGGCCCATCTACGAGGACCCCGCGCGCTTCTTCGCCCTGACCTTTCCCACCCCCGCCCTGCGCGAGCTTGTCAAGGACGTGGCGGAACGGCTCGCCGGGAGGAGCACCAAGGCGGTGCGGCAGCTCGAGCTGACCTACGGCGGCGGCAAGACCCATACCCTCATCACCCTCTACCACCTGTTCCGCGACCCGGCCGCCCTGTCCGGGGTCAAGGCGGTGCAGGAGTTCCGGCAGCACGTGGGCCGGGCGCTGCCGAAGGCGTTCACGGTGTCGCTCTGCTTCGACAAGATCGACGTGGAGCGGGGGATCGACGGGGTGCGCGCGCCCGGCGGGGAGGTCCGCTCGCTCAAGCATCCGTGGAGCGTGCTCGCGTTCCAGCTCGCCGGCGCGGAGGGGCTCCGCGCGATCCACGGCGACGGCGATGACGAGGAGCGCGAGACCCCGCCCGCCGAGCCGCTCCTCGCCCGGCTGCTGGCCCTCCCGCAGGAACAGGGGCTCGCCACCCTGGTCCTGGTGGACGAGGTGCTGATGTACGCGCGCGGCAAGGCGGGCATGGGGCAGGTCTGGCGGGAGCGGATCGTGGACTTCTTCCAGCATCTCGCGCAGGCGGTCGCCAAGGTGGACCGGGCGGCCCTGGTCGCGTCCCTGCTCGCCTCCGATCAGGGCAAGCAGGACCCGCTGGGCCAGTCCCTCCAATCCGACCTGTTCGACGTCATCCGGCGGCAGAAGGAGGAAGGCGTCCAGCCCGTCGGGAAGGAGGACGTCGCGGAGGTGCTGCGGCGGCGCCTGTTCGAGACGGAGGGCCCGGGCGACCCCGGGGCGCATGACGCCCAGGTCATCGGCGTCGTGCGCGCCCTGGCCGGCCTCGACCCCGCCACGAAGCGGAAGAGGCGCGAGGAGGAGGAGCGGTTCCGCAAGAGCTATCCGTTCCACCCCGACCTGGGCGACGTGTTCTACAGCCGCTGGACCCAGCTCACGGGGTTCCAGAGGACGCGGGGGATCCTCCGCACCCTGGCCACGGCGCTCCGGGACGCCGAGGGCTGGGACGAGTGCCCGGTGATCGGCCCGTCCGCGCTGCTGGCGGCGCCCGGGGTGGACGGGATCTCGGATGCGGTGGCCGACCTCGCCGGCATCTCGACCTCGGAGCAATCGTCGGAGGGGTCCCGGACGGACTGGCGGACGCTGCTGGAGAAGGAGCTCCAGATCGCGCGTCGCGTCCAGCGGGAGGTCCCGGCGCTCGGCCAGCGCGAGGCGGAGCAGGCGGTGGTGGCGGTGTTCCTCCACTCCCAACCCATCGGGCACAAGGCGAACACCCCGGAGCTCGTGCGGATGGTCGGCGCCGGGGCGCCCGGCGCGATTGACCTCGACAAGGCGTTGGGAGGCTGGCGGGAGCTCTCCTGGTTCCTGGACGACGGCGACCTGGACGACGGGGCCGCCGCCGGCGGCGGCGCCGGGGGAGCGGGCGGGCTCCCCAGGTCCTGGCGCCTCGGGAACCGCCCGAACCTCAAGCAGATGCACGACGAGGCGTGCGCCCAGCGGGTCACCGACGACGCGATGGAGCGGCGCCTGAAGGACGAAGCCCGCCGCACCCGGCGCCTCACCGAAGGCGCCCGCGCCGCCGGTGCGCAGGTGCATGTGTTGCCCGAGTCGCCGCGGGACCTCGCCGACAACGGCGAGTTCCGCTACGTGGTGCTCGGCCCGGAGGCCGCATCGGAGTCCGGCCGGCCGAGCCCGCCGGCAAGCCGCTACCTCGCCGAGACCACGGGGCCGGACAAGCCCCGCGTACACCGGAACGTGGTGGTGCTGGCGGCCCCCTCCCGGGACGGTGTCGCCGCGGCGCGCGATACGATCCGCTCGCTGCTCGGCTGGGAGGACGTGCAACGGCAGCTTGCCGAGCACACCGTCGATCCCCTTCAGGGCGAGCGGCTGAGAAAGCGTCTCGAAGAGGCCCGGCGGCGCGTGCCCGAGACCGTGCGCGCCGCTTGGTGCATCGTGGTGACCCTGAACGAGGCCGGCGCCCCCCAGGCGTTCCGGCTCCCGGCCGACGGCGGGCCGCTGTTCACGCAGATCAAGGGCGACGAACGTTCGCGCATCAAGGAGACGGCGGTGGACGCGGAGGCGCTCCTGCCCGACGGCCCCTACGACCTGTGGCGGGAGAGCGACGAGGCGCGTTTCGTCAGCGAGCTGGCCAACGCCTTCGCCCGCAACCCCCGCCTGCCGAAGTTCCTCAAGGCGAACGTCGTCGTCGACACCATCGCGCAGGGCATCGGGAGGGGGCTGTTCGTCGCGGAGCTGCCGAGGCCCGACGGCAGCCGTCGGACGTGGTGGCGCGAGGCGCCGCCGCGGGAGGTCATGGAGGACGGGCAGCTACGGGTGGCGCTGCCCGGGAAGGCGGCGCTGGCGGAGCTGCCCGGACGGCTGCTGGCGCCCGGAGACGGTGGCGGAGGCGGCGGCGCCGGAGACGGCGATGCCGGAGACGGCGCCCTCCCCGGCATCTGGGAGGCGGGGAGCGTGACGGTGGGCGAGCTGATCGACTACTTCCGGGGCGGGCACACCGTGACGGTTCGCCGGGAGGGCTACGACGAGACGGAGGCCATTCCGCGCTGCGACGAGCAGATCGTGCGGGGCGCGGTCCGGTCGGCGGTCGAGGAGGGTCGGCTCTGGCTGACCAACGGCCCCACCTCCCTCTGGCGCGAGCCGGTCCCGGAGGACGTGCTGACCGACGCCGCGCGGTTGCAGGCAAGGCCGGAGCGGGTCCCGGCGAGTGCGCTGATGGACGACGCGCTTCCCGGCGCGTGGCAGGAAGGCGCCACCAACGGCGCCGACCTCACCCGCGCCCTGTCGCACGCCCGGGGCGAGGCGATGCCGTGGGGCCTGGTGCGCGAGAGCATCGCCGACGGGGTGGACAGCCGCTGGCTGGAGATCAGGGACGGCGATGCGGAGATCCTGCACCGCGCCTACCGGGAGGCCGGCCGGCTCGTGCTGGAGCGTCCTCCGCAGGCGTCCGGCCCCGGGCCGGCGCAGCCGCCGCAACCGCCCGTGGCGCCGCCGGGCTCCCCTGCGACGAACATCGAAGGCCATCAGGTCCAGGACCTTGCCGACCTCGTGCCCGAGCTTCTCGAGGCGAGCGCCGGCTACCAGCTCGAATTCCGGGTCCAGGTGGTCCTGAACGACGCCCCGAACGAGGTCCGCGCGAAGGTCGATCATCTCATCGACGCGCGCCTGAAGCCCGGCCCCGCGGGCTCACCCTGACGTTCGGTGAACGGGCGCAGGAGCTTCGCAGGCTTCCACGCCTGACCGGACGGACGATGACGAACATGCAGGAGCACCGCCGATCCTTGAAATGCAATTCGACTGGCCAGCGAATCCGCTCAGCTTGTTCGATCGCCTCGGGAGTATATCGGTTTCGCGGTCAATTGGCGACCAGACGACGATACCGCCGCCGCGAACGATTCCAATCGGCCATCGAGCGTGCCCGAAACACCTTCTTCCCTCGACCCTGGACTACATGGAAGGCTGTGATCGCAGCGCGGTGTCCGTGCTGCTCGGGAAGAGCGTCCTTGGTCGCGCCGCGACCGTGACGCCCGGTTTCCTTCAGGGCAATAGCTTCAATGCTGCGACGACAAGGGCGGCAAAGATGGCCATCACACTCAACATCGCCTTCAAGATGAACCACCTGGAGGCATGATGCTCCTTGATGCCGTCTACTCGCTCCACCAACTTGTCGAGGTTGGTTCCGACGCCCGAAATCGTTTGGCCGAGCCGATTCTCGGTACCCCGCAGGTCTTCCTTCGTCGCCATGTGACGTCGGTCGGCCTTCAATTCGCGGATGTCGAGCTCTACCTGCCGCAAACGGTCATTCGAACCGTTACCGCCGCCACCATGTAGTTGCTCCCGTTTCTTTCGCTCCGGGTCTAATGGGACTGGTTCGTTCATTCGTCTGCCCACTTCCTCAACCGTTTCCCCAAAGCGCGGTCACCGTAACCGGTGTACTCCGAAATTCCAACGACCAGCCCCGACCTCTCTTCTCCGATCTTCATCATATCCCGTACGTCACTGGCGTCGAAACAGTCATCGTCGGATACGAGCCATGCTCGTTCCGCCACGAGCTCGTAGTGGTGCTGGAACGTCTTGATTTCCTCTGCCTCGATCCCGCTGTCCTCCGGCAGAATGACGATGAAAGCGCTCATGCCGGTTCCCTCAAGCTGTTGCCAACGACGTGCACCGAACCGATCGGTCGTGCGCCATCACGGCTTGCAGGACTGCGCAGCAGCCGGATTTCGGGCTCTTCCCCCGGCGTCCACCTGGTCTCATCCCTCTCGGCCCATCCGCGCAGTGGCGGGGGGCTGGCGGTGGGTTGGCCGGCCCCGCGCTCCTGCACCTTCAGTCCGAAGTTTCTCCGAAAGTCGATCCGGTGAGCAAGTGGCCCGGTGCAGGGGGACGCACACACTGCCATCGGCGCTTGGGGTGCGTGTTCGAGAGCCACCGCCGCGCTGGCGCGGGCCCTGACCGCCCGGCCGAGTGGAGTGGTCAAGCGATCGAAACGCGCCGGCTCGGATTTCCCGCCCAGCCCGAATCCGCGCGCCTCCGGCTCGGTCGCACGCCCGCGATGGTGCGCAGGATCGCCCGAGGATGAGGAGGGCCGCGGCTCGGCGCTCGTCCGTGCAAAGGGGGCGGTGGCGGCCTTCGGGAGCGCGTTCCCGTGTGACCGCGCGGCCCGCAGGGCCTTTTCACGCTGCGAAGTCGGTTCGCGCGGGCGGGCCCGGTTCGGTCGAATCAGAGCGGTGCCTGGCACGGGCGTCCTGGGAACGGCGGGTCCTCCGGACGCTCGTGTCCCGCCCGCAAATGGGACGGCAAGACTGCCGCCGATCGATGCGGGCGGGACACAAGCGTTCCCAGGACGCCCGCATCCGTGGGAGGCGCCGTTCCCGGCAAGAGCGATGGGCATCGACGTCCGGCCGCGAGCGGTCAGCGTAAGGCCCGGCCGGCCGTCCCCGGGCGTCTTGGACGTCCGGCCGCGAGCGGTCGGCGTAAAGTGGCCCGGGCGCGGGCCGGGCTTCCGCTTGAAGCGCGGGTCGATGTTCCACTACCCTTCGGCGGGGCCGCCCGAAGGTCACGCCGCGCGCCCCGCGTCGGCGCAACCGGCGCGCGGGCAGGGGAGGGCGCAGTGTTCTGGTTCGTCTTCGCGATCGTTCTTGCCATCGTCCTGGTGGTCGGGATCTGGTTCTTCCACCGGTTCTATGCGAAGGCCAACCGCGAGATCGCCCTGGTACGGACCGGCCTCGGCGGGCAGAAGGTCGTGCTCGACGGGGGCTGCCTCGCGCTGCCCTTCCTCCACAAGGTGGCCGAGGTCAACATGCGGACCTCGAAGCTCGAGATCGAACGGGTCGGCCCGGCCTCCGTGATCACCGCGGACCGCCTCCGGGTCGACGTCGGGGCGGAGTTCTACGTGCGGGTCCGGGCCACCGAGGAGGGGGTCGCGATCGCCGCCCAGGCCCTCGCCGGCAAGACCTTCCGCGCCTCCGAGCTCGCCGAGACCCTCGAGGGCAAGCTCGTGGACGCGGTGCTCTCCGTCGCGGCCGGCTACTCCATGGAGAGCCTCCAGGACGAGCGCGGCAGGTATACCGCGGCGGTGAGCGAGGTCCTCGGCGAGGACCTCGCCCAGAACGGCCTCCTGCTCGAATCGGTGTCGCTCACCCGCCTCGACCAGACCCCCTTCCACGCCCTCGACGAGAACAACGCGTTCAACGCCCTCGGTATGCGCCGTCTCGCCGAGATCATCGCCGTCAACCGGAAGAAGCGCGCGGAGATCGAGTCGGACGCGGAGGTCTCGGTGCGCCAGAGCCAGCTCAACACGACCAGGCAGAAGCTGCGCCTCTCCCAGGAGGAGGAGGAGGCGACGATCGTTCAGCAGCGCGAGATCGAGACCGCCCGCGCCGCGAGCCAGGCCGATATCGCCGAGGAGCAGGCGGCGTCCGAGCGGCGCCGGGAGGCGGCGCGCATCGCGCGCGAGCGCGAGGTGCGGACGTCCGAGATCGCCCGCGACCGGGAGCTCCGCCGCCAGCAGATCGAAGCCGAGCTGTCCACCGAGACGGCGCGGGCGGACAACGCGGTCCAGCTCGCCGCCAAGCACGTCGAGCAGGCGGCGGCCGAGGTCGACGTGCACCACGCCCGGGCCCGCGAGTCGGAGGCCGAGGAGCGGGTGCGGACCTCGCGGGACGTCGCCGCCGCCGAGCGCGACAAGGCGCTCGCCCTCATCCGGGCCGCCGAGCAGGCGGAGGTGGACGACACCCGGGTGCGGAGCGAAGCGGGCACGATGGTCTCGATGGCCGAGGCCGAGGCCCGTGCGACCCTCGAGCGGGCGGCGGCGGAGAAGGACGAGCTTCTCGCCCGGGCGGAAGGAACCGCGGCCCTCATCCGGGCGGAGAACGCGCACAGCCCCGCGCTCATCGATCTCAAGCTCGACCAGGCGCGCATCGAGGCGCTCCCCGGAATCGTCGAGAAGATGATGAAGCCCGCGGAGAAGATCGAGACGATCCGCATCAACCAGATCAGCGGCCTCGGCACGGGCGGCCGCGGCGGAGGAGGCGACGGCGGCGGCAGCGGCAACGGTGGCGGCGGCATGGGCGGGCCGCACGGGGAAGCCGGCGCCGTCAATCAGGTCATCGACGGGGTGCTCGGCCTCGCGCTCCAGCTTCCCGCCGTCAGGAAGCTCGGGGAGGAGGTCGGACTCAACGTGGGCGGCGGCGTCCGGGGCCTGAGCGCGCCGCTCGAAACGGATGAAGACGCCCGCCGCCGCGCCGGGAGCGACCCCGAAGCCCCCGACGGCCGGCCGGCGGGGGAAGAAGGCGGCGGGCCGGCGCCTTCGGACCGGGAATGACCGGATGCCGCGCCATCGCGGCGAACGCGAGAACGGAGAGCAGGGCGAGGGAGAGGAGACCCGAAGGGAGGGGAACGCCCGACCCGCGCCGATGAGCGCCGAACGCACGGGCGTGCCTACCGGCAGGTCCGCGGCGTTGCCGGCGGGGTTCCGGGACCCGGAGACGAGGGCGCTCGCCGGGAAGAACACGTAGGGCCGGTTCCGCGGGCAGACCCGCGCCGGGCAGAATTCACCATGAACACGAGGAGTGAACCATGACCGTTTCCCGACGACAGTTTCTCGCCGGCGCGTCCGCCGCGGCCGGCGCCGCCGCGGTGGCCGGCCCCGCGATCCTCGGCCGCGCCCGCGCCGCCGATCCGATCAAGTTCGTGAGCATCCTCGACCAGTCGGGCGGGCTCGACATCTACGGCAAGCCGATGGTGGACACCACCCGCATGGCCATCGACGAGCTGAACGCGGCGGGCGGGCTGCTCGGGCGCGAGATCGAGCTCAAGGTCTACGACCCGCAGTCCACCATCCAGTACTACACCCAGTACGCTACCGAAGCCGCCGCCGGGGACCGGGCCGACGTGGTCCACGCCGGCATCACCTCCGCCTCGCGCGAGGCGATCCGGCCGACCTTCTCGCGCTTCCGGACCCTCTACTTCTACAACGTCCTCTACGAGGGCGGGGTCTGCGACCTCAACTGCTTCTGCACGGGCTCGACCCCCGCGCAGACCGTCGAGAAGCTGGTGCCCTGGACGATGAACAAGTGGGGCAGGAAGGTGTACGTCGTGGCCGCCGACTACAACTACGGCCAGATCACCGCCCAGTGGGTGCGGAAGTACGTGGCCGACAACGGCGGCGAGGCGGTGGAGACCGAGTTCTTCCCCCTCGACGTGACCAACTTCGGCCCGACGATCAAGAAGATCCAGGCCGCGAAGCCGGACATGGTGATGTCCGCCCTGGTGGGCGGCGCCCACGTCTCGTTCTACCGGCAGTACGCGGCGGCGGGCATGAACCGGAGCGTGCCGATCGCCTCCACGACGTTCGGGGTCGGCAACGAGCACAAGCTCATCTCCGCCGAGGAAGGGGACGGCATGATCTGCGCCTACTCCTACTTCGAGGAGATCGATTCCCCGGCCAACCGGGACTTCGTGGCCCGCTTCAAGGCCCACCGGGGCGAGGGAGCGCCCGCCCTCAACGAGCTCGCCGCCCGCGCCTACGAGGGCGCGTACCTGTGGGCGGCGGCGGTCGAGCAGGCGGGTACCACGGAGCGGGTGCCGGTCATCGAGGCGCTGCGGACGGGCATCTCGTACGACGGCCCCTCCGGCCGGGTCACCATCGAGCCCAGGACCAACCATGCGCTCCAGAACGTGTATCTCGCGGAGCTGAAGGATCAGGCGTTCCGGATCCTGGAGGTCTACGAGGACCAGCCGCCCACCGACACCCTGCTGGTGTGCGACCTGGTGGCCGACCCGGACCAGGCGGTGTTCAAGTTCGAGAACGGCCTGGAAGCGGCCGGGATCAGGATGTAGGCGGGCCGGGGCGGGTTCGGGACCGGACGGATCGGACGGACCGGGCGGGGGGACGGCCGGCGGCAGCCGGCCGCTGCCGCCCGAGCCGAGCCGGGCCAGGCGAAGCGAAACCGAGCGGTCGGGAACGGACGCGGGCGCGTTCGATGGATCTGGTCGCCGCCGTCGGCCTGCAAATCCTGTACGGGATCGCCAACCTCGCGCTCATCAGCCTCGGGTTGGCGATCATCTTCGGGATGATGCGGGTCATCAACCTCGCCCACGGCGAGTTCCTGATGCTCGGCGGCTACACGGTGGTGGTCGCGGCGAACGCCGGGGTCAACCTCTGGGTCGCGATGCTGATCCTCGCCCCCCTGGTGGTCGGGGTCATCGGGGTGGTGGTGGAGCGGCTCCTCATCCGCTGGCTCTACGGCCGGATGATCGACACCCTCCTCGCGACGTGGGGCCTGAGCCTCCTCTTCATCGGGATCGTGACCTCGATCTTCGGCGCCTCCACCGCCACCACCATCTCTCCGCCGCTCGGGGTGATCTCCATCGGCGAGTACACCTCGTCCGCCTACGAGCTGCTGCTCATCGGGATCACCGCGGCGCTCGGCGTCTCGGTCTTCCTCGCACTCAGGATGACGAACCTCGGGCTGGTGGCGCGGGGCACCATGCAGAACGCGGAGATGGCTTCCGCGCTCGGGGTCTCCACCTCGCGGGTCTACATGATCACGTTCGGGATCGGGGCCGCGGTCACCGGCCTCGCGGGCGGGCTCCTCGCACCGGTGACGGGCGTGCTCCCGACCATCGGCGCCGTGTACATCGCCAAGGCGTTCATCACCGTCATCTCCGGCGGGGCCGCGATCCTCGCCGGCACCGCGTCCGCAGCCGTGCTGCTCGGCGGGGTCAACGGCATCGCGGCGTTCGTGACCGGCCCGACCATCGGCGAGGTCGCCCTGCTCGTCACCGCCATCGTGCTCCTGCGCCTGATGCCGCGCGGGATCACCGGCCGTCTCTTCCGAAAGAGCCTGTGACCCTCGCCCGGGACGTGCGGGGCATGCTGGCCATTGCCGCGGCCGGCGTGCTGTTCATGCTGGTCGCGCCGTCGGTCCTCGAGCTCTTCACCATCATCAACCTGACGACGGCGATCGCACTCGCCGTGCTCGCCCTGAGCCTCGCCCTCGTCTGGGGTTACGGGGGGATCCTCTGCTTCGGGCAGAACGCCTTCTTCGGCATCGGCGCCTACGCCTACACGATCGCGGCCATCAACTTCGGCGGATCGAGCTGGGCGATCCTGGTCGCGATCCTGGTGGCCGTCGCCTTCGCGGCCGTCATCGGCTACGTGATGTTCTACGGGCGGGTGAGCGACGTCTATCTCGCGGTCATCACCCTCACCGTCACCCTCATCCTCTACAGCCTCATCCGGCGCACCTCGGGCCCGGACTACAAGATCGGGAAGTCGCTCCTCGGAGGGTTCAACGGGATCACCTCGCCGCCGCTCAACCTCCCCTGGGACCCCTCGTTCCTCCTGTTCCCCGAGCACGTGTTCTACGTGGCGATGGGGGCGCTCGTCGCCGCGTACGTGTTCACGAGCTGGCTCACCCGCACCCACTTCGGCCGGGTCTGCGTCGCCATCCGCGAGAACGAGCTTCGGGCGGAGCTCCTCGGCTACGACGTGCGGCTCTACAAGCTCGGGATCTTCGCCGTGGGGGCGGGGCTCGCGGGGCTCGCGGGGGTCCTCTTCTGCAACGGCGTCGGCCGGGTCACCCCGGACGTCTTCAACCTCTACAACGCCGCGCTCACCATCATCTGGGTGATCGTCGGCGGGCGCGGCACCCTCATCGGGCCGATCCTCGGCGCGTTCGGGATCTTCCATCTCACCTCCGCCCTCGGGACCCAGTCGACGTTCAACAACAACCTGATGCTCGGGATCATCCTCGTGGTGTTCGTGCTCGCGGTGCCGAAGGGGGTGATCCCGACCCTCGCGGATTGGATGGCGTCCCGGCGGGCGCGGCGGGCGCTCCGGGCCCGCGAGCGCCGCCTGCGGATGCGGCGGGCGCGGGGCGGGAGCGGGGGGGCCGGCGGCCGAGGCGATGGCGGCGCCGGAGGGTCGGAAGCGGGCCTCCGCGGCGGGGGTTCCGGCGAGGCGGACCCCGGTCGCGCGGGCGCGAGGGCGGGCGCGGGGACGGGGGCCGCGGCGAGCACCGGGGCGGGGCCCGCGCGATGAGGCCGGGAGGGGAGGTCGTCCTGGAGACCCGCGGGCTCTCGATGCACTTCGGGGGGGTGCGGGCGGTCGACCGGGTGGACTTCGCGCTCTACGAGAACGAGCTCCGCTGTCTCATCGGCCCGAACGGGGCGGGCAAGTCCACCTTCTTCAAGTGCCTGACCGGGCAGCTTCGCCCGAGCGCGGGGAGCGTCGTCATCCGCGACGTCCACGTGACGGATCGGGAGCCCTTCGAGGTGGCGGCCCTCGGGGTCGGGATCAAGACCCAGGTGCCGAACGTCTTCGAGGGGCTCGCGGTCGAAGAGAACGTCCGGCTCTCCGCGCGCCGCTGGCACCCGCCGGCGCGGGCGCGGAGCCTCACCGCGGAGACCCTGGAGCGGCTTCGGCTCGGCGACCTCCGATCGAGCCCGGTCGGGCGGCTCGCGCACGGGCAGCGGCAGTGGGTGGAGCTCGGGATGGTCGTCGCGGCCGAGCCCTGGCTCGTCCTCCTCGACGAGCCCGCGGCCGGCATGACCCACGAGGAGACGGTGCGCACCGCGGAGCTCATCCGGGAGATCAACCGCACCGCCACCCTCATCGTGGTGGAGCACGACATGCAGTTCATCCGGATGATCTCGCACCTGGTGACCGTGTTCCACGAGGGCCGGATCCTGATGGAGGACACGATGGAGGCGATCTCGTCCGATCCGCGCGCCCGCGAGGTCTATTTGGGGCATCGGGCGTGAGCCGCCGCCCGATCGCGAGCCGCCTCCGGCCCGGCGCCGAGGTCCGGGACCTCCTCGTGTGGGACGCCCCCGCCGGGGGCCGCCGCGAGGGCGGGTTCTTCGTCCTCCGGGATGCGCGGGAGCCGGCAGGCCGTTCTGCCGCGGAAGGAGCGGCATTCGCAGCCGGGAGCTGGCGCGACGGGCCGGTGAAGACGAAGGGCCGCCGCGAGAGTGTGAGCGCGGCGGGGGCTGGGGCGGGGGCGGGGAGCGCGGCATGAGCGCGCTGCTCGAGGTGAAGGCGCTGAGCGCGGGATACGGCCGGGTACCCGTGCTCCACGGGGTGGACTTCGCGGTCGAAGAGGGCGAGATCGTGGGGGTGCTCGGCCACAACGGCATGGGCAAGACCACGCTCCTCAAGACCATCATGGGGATCGTCCCCGCGACCGGCGGGGTCGTCGGCTACGCGGGCCTCGACCTTACCCGGGAGCGGGCGAGCGAGCGGGCGAGGCTCGGGCTCGGGTACGTGCCGCAGGGGCGCGGCATCTTCCCGGGCCTGAGCGTCCTCGACAACATCCGCATGGGGGTCGCGGCCCACGGCGGCGGCGACGAGGAGGAGGCGGTGCGGCGGATCCTCGCCGGGTTTCCGCGCCTCGAGCCGCTCCTCGACCGGGAGGGCGGGGCGCTCTCGGGCGGCGAGCAGCAGCTCCTCGCGATCGCCCGGTGCCTGGTCTCCGAGCCCGAGCTCGTCCTCCTCGACGAGCCGACGGAGGGCATCCAGCCCTCCATCGTGGACGCGATCATCGATCTCCTGCGGGACCTCAACCGCGAGCAGGGCGTCACCATCGTGCTGGTGGAGCAGAACCTCGACTTCATCACCGAGCTCTCCGGCCGGGTGCTGCTGCTGCAAAAGGGCGTGATCACCGGCGAGGTCCAGGGCGCCGACGCCGCCGACCCCGCCTTGATCGAGGAGTTCACGGGCTTCGGCGGGGGAGGGGGCGCCGCGCCGGCCAGGGCCGGCGGGGCCGGCGCAGGCACGGCGCACCGGGTCTCCGCCCCGTCCGCCGGAAGCCGCGCGGCGCCCCCGGCTGCCGCGCGCGCCGGAAGGGCGCCGGCGGTTCCTCCGCCGCCTCCCGCCGCCCGCTCTCCGTCGGGGCCGTCCGCACCACCGTACCCGGCCGGCGCATCGAGCCCGCACCGCCCGTCCGGTCCATCCGGTCCATCCGGCCCGCCGCGCCAGCCTCCCCGCCCCGCCCTCAACGAGAGGATTGCCTACATGACCGTCCAGCGACCCACCCACGCGCAGCTCAAGGAGATCGTCCGCGAGCTCGGCATGAGCATGTCCGATGCCCGCGTCCAGGAGTTTCTCGACGTCATGCAGGGCACCCTCGACGCCTACGACGTCGTGGACGCGATGCCGGACCACCTGCCGCCCGTCCTCTATCCCCGGACGGCGGGCCATCGCCCTTCGCCCGAGGAGAACCCCCTCAACGCCTGGTACGTGAAGACCGAGGTGCGGGGCGCGCCGCGCGGGCCGCTCCACGGCCGGACGGTGGCGCTCAAGGACAACGTCTGCCTCGCCGGGGTGCCGATGATGAACGGCGCCTCCACCCTCAAGGGCTATACCCCGGACGTGGACGCCACCATCGTCACCCGCCTCCTCGACGCGGGCGCCACGATCACCGGCAAGGCGCACTGCGAGTACTTCTGCCTCTCCGGCGGCAGCCACACCAATGCGACGGGGCCGGTGGAGAATCCCCACAAGCCGGGCTATTCGGCGGGCGGATCGTCGTCCGGATCCGGGGCGCTGGTCGGCGGCGGCTTCGTGGACATGGCGATCGGCGGCGACCAGGGCGGGTCGATCCGGATCCCCGCCGCCTACAGCGGCTGCTACGGCATGAAGCCGACCCACGGGCTCGTGCCCTACACCGGGGTCATGCCCATCGAGGCGACCATCGACCACACCGGGCCGATGACCCGGAACGTGCGCGACAACGCGGTGATGCTGCAAGCGATCGCGGGGGCGGACGGCCTCGACCCCCGGCAGTACGACCCGCAGGTGGACGACTACACCGGCGCCATCGGGCGCGGCGCGGGCGGGATGCGGATCGGGGTGGTGAAGGAGGGGTTCGGGCTCGCCGCCTCGGAGCCGGACGTGGACGCCAAGGTCCGCGCGGGTGCGGAGGTCTTCAAGCGTCTCGGGGCGAGCGTCGACGAGGTCTCGATCCCCGCCCACCTCCAGGGCCCGGCCATCTGGACCCCGATCGCGCTCGAAGGGCTCACCAACCAGATGATGCACGGCAACGGGATGGGCACCGGATGGGAGGGGATGTACACCACGTCGCTCCTCGACTTCCACGCCAACTGGCGAAGCCGCGCGGACGAGCTCTCCGACACCCTCAAGATCTGCATGTTCATGGGGCAGTACTACCTGAAGCACCACCGCGGGCACTACTACGCGAAGGCGCAGAACCTCGCGCGGCAGCTCCGGGAGGAGTACGACAAGATGTTCGGCGCCTACGATCTGCTGCTGATGCCGACCCTGCCGATGAAGGCGACCCCGCTGCCGCCGCCCGGGGCGCCGCTCGCCCTGTACTGCCAGCGGGCGTTCGAGATGCTGCCGAACACCGCGCCGTTCGACGTGACGGGGCATCCGGCGATGTCCCTTCCGTGCGGCATGAGCGACGGGCTGCCGGTGGGGCTGATGCTGGTGGGCGCGAAGTGGCGCGAGGCCGCCATCTACCGCGCCGCCGCCGCCTTCGAACAGGCCGGCGACTGGCGCAGCATGTAGCCCCGAAGAACGTCAGGCTTCCGTCGAGCAAGACAAGTCCTTGCTTTACACCTGTAGGGAAGATGGAAATGAAGCTCGACAGGTCACAACGGAAATTCTGCGAATCGAAGGCGCGCCACCTCCGGGTCCTCGCACCAGTCGGCGGTGGCAAGACCAGTGCTCTCCTCTACCGCTGCCTGCATCTGTCGGAACAGGAGCATGGCGAGAGATTCCTCCTGGTCACCCTCACGAAAGCCGCCGAGCAGGAAGCCGGATCCCGCCTCGCGGAAGATCCCGATCTGGCGCCCATCCGCGACCTTGTGACGGTGAGCACTCTCAACGCATACGGATACCGCCGGCTGCGAAACGAGATCCAGCACCCCAAACTGCTGTCACAGGGAAGAGATCGCCACTTCGCCATGCGGAACCAGCTTCATCCGGTATGGAGTAATCACGAGAAGATCGCCAGTGCGATCACCGGACGAGGCAACCACGGCCGCCGACTGATGGCCGTGATCGACGAACTCAAAGCACTTGGATTCGATCATACGACTGACACCAATCCACTCGACCGTGTGCTCATCAAAACGATCGCCGAGAGTCACCGGGCAACCGTCACCATCGTAGATGACGACGACCAAGCGATCTTCGAGTGGCGCGGTGCGACACTCGAGTACATCCTCCACTTGGACGATCATTTCGAGAACAAATTCCAGACGGTTACTACCCCACTTTCGGGATGGGCGGCCTTGAACACGCATAAAGTCCCACACCCTGTCGAGCGGACGACCGCGGGTCCACCGGGGCAGATCAGGTTCGCACCGGCAGAATCCACCGCAGAAGCCGTTCTGGAAATCCGGCGGCGGTCCGGTCTGACCTGGGAGGAGATGAGCGATCTGCTCGACGTGTCGCGCCGGAGCATCCATCATTGGGCCAGTGGAAAATCCGTCTCCGCCAGACGCGAACGAGCACTTCGCCGAGCGTTGGCCGCGATTCGCCGACTCGACCGGGGCGATCAGGCGGGTACGCGCGCCCGGTTGCTCGCCGTCGATCACTCCACGGGTCTTTCCGTGCTCGACATGATGCGGGAGGGCCGTTTTGACGAAATCACGGCGCGCACAGAGGAAGCCCGGCCACCGGCCCCTCTCCGCGTTCCCCTCTCCCGGGAGGCCCAGAAGGCCCGCCGGCCCCCGTCGCCGCCGTTCCTCCTGGAAGCCAAGCAGGACCGGCCGGACATTCCGGCCAGGGCGCGCGCCGTTCGCGCAGTGCGGCCGCCGGCGAAGACGGATTGATGTTCCGTGCCCCTGACGAGAGAGGACGAAAGGGCTGTCGATGAGGCGCTCGGCGATTGGCGCCAGGGGGACGTCTCCTTGGACGCGGGGTTGGAGTTTCTGCACCTCGCCGATCTATCCCGTCCCCACAGTCCGGCGTCCCGACAAGCGGCGGTATCGTTGGCGGAAGATGGTGAGGAGACCGAAGCCGGACCGACGCCTGTCCTCGACACGGTGCGGCGCATGGTGATGCTGAGCCAGACCTGCGATGTAATCCGCCGTTGCCAGGACCGGCCATTCGTCGAAGTCGCCCCTCTCATCGAAATCCCGGGACGGGAGATCGAAGAAATCCGCCGCCTGAAGCGGCCGGCCTTCGCCTATGTCCCGGCGACGGCCGAAGACCGCTTGGTTGCCGACCTCGATCGGACCATGACCGTCGAAAAAGCGCTCGTCGCCGGATGGAACCGTATTCCGGACTGGGAGACCGACGACGAAAGGCGGGACTTCGCCCTCGCTCTCGTCCGCAAGCGGGCGTGCCCGGCCTTTCCCGACGACTTCGTTGCCGCAGCACGGCCTTTCCAACGTCGCTTGGTCGACAAGCACGACAAGAAGACCCCGGAAGGCGTCCATCTGCGGTCGCTCCGAGAAATCAGGGTAAGGGCCGTACCGTCGTGGGACGACAACTCGGTTCATCTTACTTGGTGGTTCATCAAGGATTCCGACCCGGAAGCGGTGGATGCCGATTGGCCGACGTTCCTCGATCAGTGGCTCTCCTTGTTCGACCACCGGAGTAGCCGATTCCGCCTCGATGCCCCGATCGCCTGCCGGCTCGAAGACATGACCGCGCGGGATTACGTGGAGAGCGACCTCCTCGATCTCGATCGTCTGTCCGTCCCTCGACGACCACGGAGAGCTTCGTAAAGCGCCGCTCGGCGCGCCGCTCGCCCTGTACTGCCAGCGAACGTTCGAGCCGCTGCCGAAAACCGCGCCGTTCGACGTGACGGGACATCCCGCGATGTCCCTTCCGTGTGGCATGAGCGACGGGCTGCCGGTAGGACTTGGACGCGAAGTGGCGGGAAAGCCGCCATCTACCGCACCGCCGCCTTCGAGCAGGCGGACGACTGGCGCAGCATGTAGCCGTCAGGCCGCTGGAATACCCGGCCGATCCTGATTGCCCGCCTCCGTATCACCAGCCCTCAAAGGGAAAGCGTATGCTGTGAATCATCCGTCCGGACGGGCAGCGGCACCCCGGCTTCCTCGGCCAGGATTCGGAGGTCGAGGCATCCGAGAATCTGTGCCGTGATCGGCCGCTTGGCGTCCCAGAAGACGACCGAACGGAAGAACCCTCTGGCAGCGTCCGAGTTGAGCAGATCCACAAGAAGCCTGGCATCTTCTTCGTTTCTACAAGGGAGAAAGTAGCAGGTATCATCGAATACCACTGGTCTGCCGTGTGCGGGTCCGACACATTGAAAATCAAGGCGCTTGTAAAAGCCCGAGATTGCGACTTTCCAGGGAGCAAAGGTGTAGGGTCCTGTGCCGAAAATCGAAAACCGCGGGCGGTTTCGATATATCGTGCTGGCGCGGCGATCCAACCTTCCGGCGTGTGATTGAAGATAGTCCCAGGTCTGCGGCGTTTCCAACCGGATCCTCGACGTATCCTCGCCGGTCCATTGTTGGGTGACGAGCGTGTAGCGCGATGGCGCGGAACCCGATTTCATCAGATCCGAGCTCTTGAGGGTGGGGTACAGGTACGTCCATTCGAGTCTCACGACTTCACCCAATCCGTTCTCGAACTCATCGCCGCCCCTGTGGCAGATCTCCATTACACTTGCGCAGTCGTGCTTCACACCTGACCGCCATTTCAAGGGCGATCTTCCGTACAGATGGCCAAACTCGTCTGCGGTCTCCAAGTCCGCGACCAGTCGTCCATCCAGAAGTGCGAACGTGGAAGTACGGCTCGAAGAATCGAGGGTCGGATAGACCGCACATTCCATGGATCCGGCTCCTGGTTCCAGGATGCAAACCAGGAAGCATGCGTCCACTGCGGCGCCGAAGTGTTCTGCTGCATCGATTTCGTAAATCGCCGAGCGCGCCACCTGGAGCTTCCGGCTCCATGCATGCCGCAGCACCTTCCGGGCTACGACTGTCTTGCACAGCATGGCGAGCACGGCTTTCCGGCCCGAAAGGCACTCCAGCAGATGTATCATCATCCATTCGGAAATGTCGAAATTGCTCTTTCCGGTGATCGCATCCATTCCGGTAAAGTGCTGAAAATTCGATTTTCTCGGGAGATTCGCACCTCCCAGCGAACCCAAGGCAGAATTCGTCACCCAGGGCGGGTTTCCGATGACCAGTATCGTCTCTTCGAGATATTTCAACGTCGACGGCCAGTTCTTCGAGAAGAAGTCCTCGCAGTGAATTTTCGATTTCTTCAGCATCCCCGCTGCCTCCACGTATTCCGGGTCGAGCTCGAAGCCGAGGAACGAGGAGCAGTTGGAAAAGGTCTCTTCGGAGGCGCGCAGGAATGAGCCCTTTCCACACGTGGGTTCGACGACCGATCCGGGAGATATTTCCAAGCTGCCAAGGAGCTTGCAGGCATGCCGGGCAAGCTCGTCGGGAGTCTGAAAATCGCCGAATTCCATCTTTTTTCGCGTTATCGATTTCATGGTTCAGCTTACTCGCAATATTCCATCGACCACGCCTGCACTTTCGATAACCCGCCTGTACTGAAGCCGCCACTGAAGAGCGTTGGAAATCGTCAAATATCCCAGCTCCGGCGGCTTCGCCAACAACTCCTCCGCGAGCTTGACAGCCTCCAGCTCGTCGATAGGAAGGTTCCGGTCGTACATGAATGCGATCGGATCGTCCGAGTTGCCGTCGCATTCGAGTATTTCCCGGATACCCCGGGTGACCTGATAGTCGGCGATGCGTGATTCGTGTAAGAAAACGGCATGGACGACGTGAAGATTCGCCGTTCGCTTCACATCATCATCAGTCTTCCGATAGACGAAAATCAACAATGAGTATCCAAGTCCCAGGATCTTCTGGCGGGCGGACTTGAATGGACACGAGGATTGCGGCTGCCTGATACTCGTGACCTTCAAATCCACATTCAGGCCGGGGAAATCGATTCCTTTCGCCGGGCTTCCTTGTTCGTAGGCATACCTGGTGTGAAGCAGGTCCTGAAATTTGTGCTCCAGATACGTGCCCACCGCCTTGCCGTCCGTTACGCCGTACAGATTCGGTTCTTCGTGGGCCGACTCTGCCTTTGCAAAGGAAGCTGCTTTCGCCTTAAGGGTCTCGGTGGTCAGCTCGGGCTTCATCCGTTCTCCAGGGGACATCCGGATGGCAGGTCGATAGGACCCAGTCCAGCAGGTATCGGTCACGATCCTGATCCATGGATCGCGGTACGCCACCCCTCACGGCCCGGCCATCTGGACCCCGATCGCGCTCGAAGGGCTCACCAACCAGATGATGCACGGCAACGGAATGGGTACGGGATGGGAGGGGATGTACACCACGTCGCTCCTCGACTTCCACGCGAACTGGCGAAGCCGCGCGGACGAGCTCTCCGACACCCTCAAGATCTGCATGTTCATGGGGCAGTACTACCTGAAGCACCACCGCGGGCACTACTACGCGAAGGCGCAGAACCTCGCGCGGCAGCTCCGGGAGGAGTACGACCGGATGTTCGGGGCCTGTGATCTGCTGCTGATGCCGACCCTGCCGATGAAGGCGACCCCGCTGCCGCCGCCCGGGGCGCCGCTTGCCCTGTACTGCCAGCGGGCGTTCGAGATGCTGCCGAACACCGCGCCGTTCGACGTGACGGGGCATCCGGCGATGTCCCTTCCGTGCGGCACGAGCGACGGGCTGCCGGTGGGGCATGGGCGCGGAGTGGCGCGAGGCCGCCATCTACCGCGCCGCCGCCGCCTTCGAGCAGGCCGGCGACTGGCGCAGCATGTAGCCTCGGACATCGAGCTTCCACCAAATGGCGGCTCCGATGCCGGGGCTCATCACCTCCGTGGCCATCGCGGGGGGTCGCCAAGTGGCGGCGCGACCGGCAACCTCATGACGGCCATCGAGACGATGGAAGAGGGAGGCCACCTTCCATGCCGAGCGCGGCGGCAAGATCGCGGCCCTCCATGCCGCGCCCGGACAGCCGGCCGAAGCCAAGCACCTCTTCGTCGAATTCGCGAGGGGATGAGAAGCGGGATCACGTCCCGATCGCGGCGCGAAGCGCCCGCAGTCGAGGCAGGACGTGCGGCGCCTCCTTCGCTTCGCACAGGGGCGGAAGCTCGGTCTCGACGGTATCCCAGACGAGCCGGCCTCCGCTGCGAAGGAGTATTCCCTCGATGTCGGCCCAGTCCCGGGGGCGGTCGGCGAACGCCTTGAGCACGACGAGATCCTCCGCCGAGCACGTGTCGAGGCGGGTGTCGGGAAGGAATCGGAACGCGGTGGCGCGCTCGACCACGCGCCCTTCGAACGGCAGGGCGCCGAGCGAGACGTCGATGGGGATGCCTCGTTCCGACCGGAGGAGAAGCACCCGGCTGGAAAGGGCGAACTCGGCGGCGTCCGAAGTACGTCCGTCGAACGCACCCAGGAACGCTTCGATACAGCCCGCTTCGCCGCCGAAGCCGGTCAGTACCGTGAGATCGACGTCCCCGGTGAGACGGGGTTCTCCCCAGCGCTGCACCGCGATGCCGCCGATGAAGCAGAATTTCCAGTGGCGAGCCCGGCAGAACGACTGGAGCTCACCCGCGAGGAGGAACAGATCCCGCATTCCTGAGCCTGGCGAAGACCGCCTGCTGCTCCACCAGCCCGGAGCCGGTCCTTGGCGGACCGGCAAGCGCCGCCTCGAACGCCCCGTTCAGGGCCTCGATGTGGTCGGCGACCACGACGTTGCGAAGATCGCGCCGCCGAAGCGCCTCGAGCCTTGCGGAGGCGATCCGCCACGCGGCCACGAAGGCGTGCAGCTCGGTATCCTGGCCAGCGGACATGTCGGGCTCCGCAGTCTAGGAGTCCGCGCGGCAAAAAGATAGCTCGAAGGTCGCTTGCCGCGTCCGGCGGACGATTCCGGGCGGTGCGGACGACATGTTCCGTCCAAATGCGATTGGCCCGGGACGCGTGCCCGGGTCCGTTGCACGGAGGGGCGCGCGCCATTACCCTTCGCGCTCGCCCGAAACCGGGGCGGTCACGAATCGAAAAGGCGGCGATGAAGATACTGGTGGCGGTCAAGCGGGTCGTCGACTACAACGTCAAGATCCGGGTCAAATCCGACGAGACGGGGGTCGAGACGGCCAACGTCAAGATGTCGATGAACCCCTTCGACGAGATCGCGGTCGAAGAAGCGCTGCGCCTCCGGGAGGCGGGCAAGGCGGAGGAGATCGTGGTCGTCTCGCTCGGCGCGCAGAAGTGCCAGGAGACCATCCGCACCGCCCTCGCGATGGGGGCGGACCGGGGCATCCACGTGCTCACGGACGAAGAGCTTCAGCCCCTCGCGGTCGCGAAGATGCTCAAGGTCCTCGTCGAGCGCGAAGGCCCGGGCATGGTCATTCTCGGCAAGCAGGCCATCGACAACGACAACAGCCAGACCGGGCAGATGCTCGCGGGCCTCCTCGGCTGGCCGCAGGGCACGTTCGCGTCCCGGATCGATCTCGAAGGAGGAGGCGGCGGAGCCGCGAACGTCACCCGCGAGGTGGACGGCGGGCTCGAGACGGTGGCGCTCGCGCTCCCGATGGTGATCACCACCGATCTGCGCCTGAACGAACCGCGCTACGCCTCTCTCCCCAACATCATGAAGGCGAAGAAGAAGCCGATCGATGCGGTCACCCCGGAAGACCTCGGGGTGTCCGCCGAGCCGCGCCTCACCATTCTTTCCGTCAAGGAGCCGCCGCAGCGCCAGGCCGGGGTCATCGTCGAAGACGTCGCCGCCCTGGTGGACAAGCTCCGAAACGAAGCGAAGGTGATCCAATGAGCGTTCTCGTCCATGCCGAGCACGACGGCTCGGCCCTGCTCAGCCCGACCCTTCCGGCCCTGGCCGCGGCGCGGGAGCTCGACCCGGACGTGCACGTGCTCGTTTGCGGGGAGGGTTGCCGGAGGGCGGCGGAGGCGGCCGCCGCGGCCGAAGGGGTGACGCGGGTATTGCTCGCGGAAGGCCCGGCCTTCGCCCACGGGCTCGCCGAGCCCGTCGCCGATCTGCTGGTCGAGCTCGCCGGCCCGTACGACGCGATCCTCGCCGCCCACACCACGGGGGGCAGGAACGTCCTCCCCCGGGCCGCCGCGCTCCTCGACGTCGCCCCCATCTCCGACGTCATCGGGGTCGAATCCGCCGATACGTTCGTCCGCCCGATCTACGCCGGCAACGCGATCGCGACGGTGCGCACCTCGGATGCGAAGAAGGTCGTCACCGTCCGGGCCACCGCGTTCGAGGCGGTATCCGAGAGCGGCGGCTCGGCCCCGATCGAGGAAGTGGAGGCCGGCGCCGGCGCCGCCGGGCCGAACCCCCTTTCGAGCTTCGTCGGCCAGGATCTCACCCGCTCCGAGCGGCCCGAGCTGACCTCGGCCCGGATCGTCATCTCGGGCGGGCGCGGGATGCAGAGCGGCGACAACTTCCACCTGCTCGAGACGGTGGCCGATCGGCTCGGAGCGGCGGTCGGGGCCTCGCGCGCCGCGGTGGACGCCGGCTTCGTGCCGAACGACTACCAGGTGGGACAGACCGGCAAGGTCGTCGCGCCGGACCTCTACGTGGCGGTCGGCATCTCCGGCGCCATCCAGCATCTCGCGGGGATGAAGGACAGCAAGGTCATCGTCGCCATCAACAAGGACGAGGAAGCGCCCATCTTCCAGGTCGCGGACTACGGCGTGGTCGCGGACCTCTTCAAGGCCCTCCCCGAGCTCGACGAGGAGCTCGCCAGAACGCCCGAGTAGCGGCTCGCGGCTTCGGCCGAGCGAGCCGGGGGCCGGAGGCCGGGGGCTGGGCCGGCGCGCCGCGATGGACGCACGCCGGCCGCCTCCGGTGGCGGCGGCCAGCCGCTCCAGCCGCTACAGGGCCGCGAGGATCGATTCCGCCGAGCTCCGGTCGAGCCCGCCGCCCTCGTCCACGTCGAGGGTCGTCACCACCCCGTCGTCCGCCACGAGCGCGTAGCGCTGCGACCGCACACCGAGGCCCCGCGCCGAGAGGTCGAACTCGAGGCCCATCGCCTTCGTGAACTCCCCGCTCCCGTCCGCCAGCATCTCGACCTTGCCCTCGGCACCCTGGTCCTTGCCCCACGCATCCATGACGAACACGTCGTTGGTCGCGACGCAGGCGACGGCATCGACCCCCTTCGCGCGGAGGGCGCCGATGTTCGCGGTGTACCCGGGAAGGTGCTGGGCGGAGCAGGTCGGGGTGAAGGCCCCGGGAACCGCGAACAGGACCACCTTCCGGCCCGCGAAGAAATCGTCCGTGGAGACCGCCTGCGGGCCGTCCGCCGTCATGCGGGTCAGGTGGGTGGAAGGGATCCGGTCGCCAACGGAAATGGTCATTTCGGGTGTTCTCCTCTCGGGTGTTCGGGTCTCGGGTGTTCGGGTCCGCCAGCCGTCGGGTTCCAGGGGGCGCCGTGCCGGCCTGCGGTCATCCAGGCGATTCGACCTGGAAGGCGGCAATCGAGCGATCCTCCAGCATGAGGGGGACCCCGTCCTCCACCGGGTAGATCGTGGCGCCGTTGGCCGTGATCAGCGCCTCGGAGATCTCGGCCTCGACCGGCGAGCCGTCGGCGAACTTGACGCCTCCGGTGCGGATCGCTTCGTTCACGGCCCGGAGCTTCGCCGACGGCAGCCGCTCCATGGGTACGCGGGTGACCGGACAGCAAAGGATTTCAAGGAGCTTGCGATCAACCGGCATGGCCTGAGGGGTGCGGGCGAGCGAGGGCGCGCATCATAGCAGACGGCCGGATCGCCCCGGAGGAAGGAAGAGGCCGGGGCCGGGCACGGCGGGAAGGAAGGGCCGCGAGGACGAGATCGGACAACGGCGCCGGCCCTCGCGAGGACGATGGCCGGCGCCGGCCGCCGTGCATCTCTCGAGGACCGGGTCAGCGTTTCAGGAAGCCGCCGCGCCCGCCCGTCCCGCCGCCCGCTCCCCGCCCGCCCGCAGATCGAGCACCACCAGCATCGGCCAGCCCACGTAGCGCCCGGCCCGCGGAAAGCGTGCGGCGAATTCGGCGTCCGGCGCGTGCTCGCCGACCCCGCGAAGCTCGAAGCCCGCGTCCGACGCGGCCATGACGAAGTCGCCGAGCCGATGGGGGAGGCTCCCCGGCTGAACCCGCTGTCCCGAACCGGGGTCGGTGAAGCGCGCCCGACTGCCGCGAAGGAACATCGCGGGGTGCATCGCCGACACCACCGCGCGCCCCGCCGGCCGCAGCACCCGGCGGGCCTCGGAGAAGAACCCGGCGAGGTCCCGGAGGTGCTCGAGGACGAGACCGCTCACCACCGCGTCGAACGACGCATCGGGAAGCGGCAGCGGCTCGTGCAGATCGTGGACGATGAAACGCACGCGCCCGGAGGAGAGCTTTCGCCGCGCCTCCTCCAGCATTCCGGACGAGAAGTCGACCGCCGTGACCCGCGCCCCCGCGGCGACGAGCCACGCGGTGTGCCGGCCGGTCCCGCAGCCGAGGTCCAGCACCTCCCGGCCGCCCGCGTCGCCGAGCGCCTCGCGGACGCGCGGCTCCTCGAGGGCCGGCAGCGGGTTCGCGTCGTGGTCGTAGACCGCCGCCCACCGGTCGTAGCCGGCGCGCACCCCGGCAAGCGGGTCGTCGGCGCCGGGCGTGCCGCTCCCGAGCCGTCCGGAGCCGGAAGAACCTGCCGCCGGCGTCGAGCCCGGCAAGACGTCCGGGCCGGACGCGACCGCCGGTCCTGCGACCCCGGCTCCCCGTTCCCGCTCCACTATCAGGCTCATCTTCGTACCGCGAAGGACCGTATACATGATGAATCGTCGAACCCGCATTTTCGACCCGCCCCGGCTCGAACCCGGCCCGGCTCGAACTCGTCCTCGAGGCGCATCCGGCGCACCTCCCCCGATGCGGACGGAATACGGCCCGCCGCCGTGGGCGGACCGGCGAACCGGCGGATCGGCGGATCGGCGCCCCGGCGGGAGGACGGTGAGCCATGCAGGCTAAGATCCCGCGGCATGGAACCGCGGCTCCACTTCGAGGAGCACCCCGGCGACGGGCCGCCCATGCTGTTCGTGCACGGCTTCCTCTCGAGCCGCGCGCAGTGGCGGGAGAACGTCGGGACGCTGGGAGCGGTCTGCCGGCCGGTGGTGGTCGAGCTGTGGGGGCACGGGCGTTCCCCGGCGGGAGACTCGCCCGAAGACTATTCGGCCGCCGGCTACCTCCGGCAGTTCGAGGCGATCCGGGAGCGGACCGGTGCGGAGCGCTGGTATCTCTGCGGGCAGTCGCTCGGAGCGTCGCTGACCCTGCGCTACTCGCTCGAGCTTCCCGAGCGGGTCCTCGCCCAGGTGTTCACCAACTCGAACTCCGCGTTCGCGACGGCCGGGATCATCGTCGAACGACGCCGGCTCGCGGCGGCCGCGATCGAGGACGTCGAGGCGCGGGGCCTGGCCGCGGTCGAGGACCTGCCCGTGCACCCCCGCCGCGCCCGGCGCCTGCCGGCCGCGCTCCACGAAGAGCTCGTGGCCGACGCGCGCCGCATCGAACCGCGCGCGATCGCCGATTCGTACCGGCATCTCAACGTCGACGTGTCGGTGCGCGAGGCCGCCCGCGAGATCTCGGTCCCGACCATGATGGTGTGCGGGAGCTACGAGAAGCGCTTCGCCCCCCACCGCGACTACGCGGCCGCGAACGTGCCGGGGCTCCGGGTCGTGGACCTCCCGGCCGGCCATGCGGTGAATGCCGAGCGCCACGAGGAGTTCAACACCGCGGTGGCCGAGTTCCTGTCAACCAGCGCAACGCTTGCCCGTCGAGCACTTCGGTCGGACCCCGTCCAGGAGCTGCTCCCAGGACCGTGAACGGTATTCTCCCGGTCCGCGCCCCGGGAGGACGACCGCATCATCGGATCGGCCATCGGACCGACGGTCGAGTGGTCCTTTCCTGCCCCGGCGAGCGGCGATGCGTCCGCACCGGGACGCCCGACGTGGGAGCCGGAAGCTCGGCTCGGCGCCCGTGCCGTCGTCGTGGCGGACGGGGCCGGAACCGGGGTCGCGCGGAAGATCCCCGGCGCTGTTCGTAGGCTATTGATATATAGGGTGTAAAGAGGGGGTCGAGATATTTTTTACCCCCACGGAGACGGCGTTCTTCCGTGGTTCGAGGTCGGTTCGAGGGGGTTGCTGGCGGATTTCACCCCACGGAGCCGCTTGTGCGGGTACGGCGTCCTGGGAACGCTTGTGTCCCGCCCGCACGAGAGCGAAGCGCCCGGAAGAAAATGCGGGCGGGACACAAGCGTTCCCAGGACGCCATGCCCAAGAACGTTCGCGAGAGGCGTGTTTGGCGAAAATCCCTACAGCGCACATGCCTCGCGGAGACGGGCAGGGAGCGGATCGAGAATCGTCGCGTGTATCATCTTTGCCCGGCCCGGCAAGCGGCGATGCGTCCGCACCGGGACGCCCGACGTGCGAGCCGGAAGCTCGGCTCGGCGCCCGTGCCGGTTGCGGCGGACGGGGCCGGAACCGAGGTGGTGCGGAAACGAGCGGGGAGCGGACGGATGCACGGGATCGCGCTGCTGGGGGCCGGGCGCATCGCGAAGGTCCATGTCGAGAGCATCGTGGGGCACGCCCGGACGCGGCTCGCCTGGGTGGTGGACGTCGACCGGGCGGCGGCGGGGTCCATGGCCGCGGCGCACGGCGCGCGGGCCGCGGTGGAGGCGGAGGCCGCACTCGCGGACCCGGAAGTGGCCGCCATCGTCATCGCGTCCTCCACGCCGACCCATGCGGACTACATCGAGGCCGGCGCGGCGGCGGGCAAGCACGTCTTCTGCGAGAAGCCCATCGATCTCGACAGCGCGCGGGTGCGCGCGTGCCTGGCGAACGTCGAGGGATCGGGGGCCAGGCTGTTCGTCGGGTTCAACCGGCGTTTCGACCCGCACTTCCGCCATCTCAAGTCCGAGCTGGATGCGGGCGCGATCGGGCGGCTCGAACAGCTCTCGATCACCTCGCGCGACCCGGGGCCGCCCCCTGGCGACTACGTCCGGGCGTCGGGCGGGCTCTTCCGCGACATGACCATCCACGACTTCGACCTCGCCCGCCACCTCCTCGGCGAGGAGCCCGTCGAGCTGTGGGCGAGCGCCTCCACCCTGGTGAGCGACGAGATCGCGGCCCTCGGCGACGTCGACACCGCCGTCGTCGGGATGCGCACCGCGAGCGGCAAGCTCGCGGTCATCACGAACAGCCGGCGGGCCGCCTACGGCTACGACCAGCGCATCGAAGCCCACGGAAGCGACGGCATCCTCTCCGCCGGCAACGTGCCCGAATCGACCCTGGTGCACGGCGGCGCCCACGGCTTCACCAGCCAGAAGGCGATGCACTTCTTCCTCGAACGCTACTCCGCCGCCTATCGGGCGGAGTGGGACCACTTCGTGGACGTGCTGGACGGGAAGGCCGAGCCCTCCCCGACCGGCGCAGACGGCGCGCGCGCCCTCGCGATGGCCGACGCCGCCTTCGAGTCGGTGGAGACCGGCCGGCGCATCACCCTCGCCCTCGACCGAGCCGCGGCCATCGCTCCCGCCCCTCGCCGGGGTCCGCTCTCGCCGGGGTGATGGGGCGCCGCGCATGGATCGTGCTTCCCCGGAGGAACGCCGGTACTTTCGGCGGGTTGCCGCGGGGAACGCCGGCCTCGACGACACGGCGCCGCCGGCATCGCTCGCGGAGACGCTCGACCGCCTGGAGGCCATGGCGCGCCGGCTCGGTGCGCTCGGACGGGCGGGGGCCGGATGCCCGCACCATCGCGGCGACCTCGACTCGCACCTCGCCTGCCTCGCGCGACTGCGGGCCATTGACCCATCGTATCGCGCTCGCTGAGATCGGCATGACCCTGCGAAGGGGACGACCGGCCGGTCGATCCGCGGCGGGTGGATGCAGTGGCTTGTCCGCGGGGACGACGGAGAGGGAGGAGACCACGGTCGGCAGCCGCTTCCCGGGAACAGCCCCGTGCTACCCTGCGGCATTCGCCCGCTCAGGAGGAGCCGGACCGATGGCCGCCGGATCATCGACATCCCCATGAAGACCCGCGGCGCATCGGCAGGGTGGAGCCGCGCCGCCGCCATCGTGGACGATCGAGGCAGGATGGGTTCGGGCGCCTTTTTGGGGGGTCGGGGCGACGCAGCACGTCGCGGGTGCGCCGGCCGGAGTCCCTTCACGCTACCAGAGACCGCCCCATGCACGTTCAACGGCTGACGATCGAGAACCTGCGCTCGATTGGCAGCTTCGAGCTCCGCCTGAAGCAGACGGATTCGGCGGGGTGGCACGTCATTCTCGGAGACAACGGCGCCGGCAAGTCCACGGTCGTCCGCGCCCTCGCACTGGTCCTCATGGGCCAGCCGAACGCGCATGCCACCCGCCAGGACTGGTCCCGCTGGCTCCCGGAAGGCTGTGACTCGGGCCATGTATCCGTCGCACTGAGCGGACATGACGAGGACGGTTGGACCGGCCAGGGAAGAACCAGCACGCGACCCATTACGGCAGAGGCGAGCATCACGGCCGAAACCGAGGGAAGCAGATACAACGGACGGCAGGCGACGATCGAGCATACCGGCCGCTATGCCGCCAGAACCATCTGGGGAGGTGGAGACGGCTGGCTTTCCGCCTCGTTCGGCCCCTTCCGCCGATTCACCGGCGGCGACCCCGAGATGGACAGGCTCTTCGTGACCCATCCTCGGCTCGCCTCACACCTCTCCGCGTTCGGTGAGAACGTCGCACTCCGCGAGAGTCTTCTCTGGCTCCAGGAACTCCAAGTCAAGAAGATCGAGGAGGACCAGGAAGCGGAGGCGATACAGGAGACCGTGATTTCCTTCATCAACGAGGCCGAGCTGCTGCCGCATGGAGCGCGCATCGAGGGCGTGACCTCCGAACGAGTGGAGATCGTCGATGGTCGTCGCGCCCGGGTCGCCATCGAGGAGATGAGCGACGGTTACCGGTCGATCCTCAGCCTGACGTTCGAGCTGATGCGCCTCATGTTCCGGAGGTTCGCGACCGAGACGGCGTTGGAGAGAATCGACTCCACTGCGGGAACGATAATCCTTCCGGGCGTAGTCGCGATCGACGAGATCGACGCCCATCTTCATCCGGCATGGCAACAGCGGATTGGGGACTGGTTCGTCGATCGCTTCCCGGAAACGCAGTTCTTCGTCACCACCCACAGCCCGATCATCTGTCGCGCTGCCCGGCGCGGAAGTGTCTGGCTGCTGCCGGCACCCGGCTCCGAACAAGGAGCGCGACGAGTCGTCGGACCCGATCTGCAGCGCCTGATCGACGGCAACATACTCGACGCCTTCGGCACGGACCTCTTCGGAGAGAAAGTGACGCGGTCCGAGCAATCGAAGAGAAAGCTCGAACGGCTCGCCCGCCTCAATCGAAAGCGCCTGAGAAAGCCCCTCTCCGGCAGGGAGCAGCGAGAGCTGGAACGCCTGCGGGCAACCATGCCCACCAGCCCGAACGCGACCGCGGCGAGCTGACGGTAGTACTTGGAACATGGGAGCGGACGTTCCGACCTCCGAGACGACGATGCCGGGAAGCACGGCCGTGTCGGCCGACTGACCGCCGGATGCTGTACCTCGACGACCCCGGCCTCGACCCCGCGACCGCGCGGGGCCTGCGAAGATATCAGGGGAAGGTCGATTCTGCCGGGCTTTACGCTGACCAGGTGGAGGCCGGCAAGCATCTCTTTTCCCGCCGCAACCGGCAAGGGAATCGTGTGTTCAGGGTCGTTCGCGAGCGGCTCGCAACCATGTGCTCCGGCGCAAGGCGGTGTGGCTACTGCGAGGATTCGGTGGGTGACGAGGTCGAACACATCGAGCCCAAGGACCTCTATCCCGAGAAGGTATTCGTGTGGGAGAACTACCTGCTTGCCTGCGGACCATGCAATCTGGGCAAGAACAACCGCTTCTCCGTGATCCGGAACGGCTGCCTGGTGGACGTGACCCGCCGCCCCGGCCGCCCGATCCGGAGACCGCGAAGCGGCGCGCCGGCCCCGATCAATCCGCGCGACGAGGATCCCCTGAGATTCCTCGACCTTGAGATCGTGGACACCTTCCGGTTTCTTCCTCGGGAGGACCTGCCCGATACTGACGAATTGCGCGCCGAATACACGATCGAGGTGCTGAAGCTCAACCGCGACGTGCTGCTGGAGGCGCGGCGCGAAGCGTACGGGGCGTATCGAGCCCGCCTGTCCGAGTACCGCGGTCATCGGGACGGCGGTGCGAACAAGGTTGCACTCGAACACCGGAAGGACGCGATCACGACCAGCGCCCACCCGACGGTATGGCGCGAGATGCAGCGCCAGCGGGAGCTCATCGACGAATTGCGCATCCTGTTCGGGGAGGTCCCGGAAGCCCTGACCTGGTGACCGGCTCGCCGGTCCCCCGGCCCACGCCCGGAAACGACGACTACGCCACCGGATCGGACGGTCGAGTCACGTTTTCCCGGACCGGGGAGCGGCAATGCATCCGCACCGGGCCGCCGGACGTGGAAGCCGCAACGCCGACCCTCGACACATCCTTGCGGCGCAGGCGCGAAGCCGACCACCCGGCCCGGCGCGTCGGGTACCCTGCGACGGTCGTGAGAATTCTGCCAGAATCGTCGCCCTCATCCCCGAATCCGAGCCGTCTGCGCCTCGTGGTGCAGGAAGTCGGCGCACCGGATGGGTGTCCGTGGTCGAAGGCCCGAGGCGGGGAGGCGGGTCCGAGCGGTGGCAAGGTGAACGGAGGAGGCCCGGTCCGCGGGTGCAGCAAGACGATGCCGAAGAACCGAGCCCCGGCTCCGCCCGCGTGAGCGCCGACCCCCCGAAGGCGGCGGAAGTGCAGGCGGCGGCCGAGCGGCTGCTGCACGACCTCGGCCGCTGCCCGCCGGTGGACCTGCTGCTGGCGATGGGCCTGCTGCGCCCCGGGGACCATGAGGCTTGGCGCCGAGGGGAGCTCGCGAGACTCGACGATGCCCTGGCCGGGGGACCGGCCGACGCCAGGCAGTGTCTGGAAGCCGCCGGGTGCTGGGCGCGCACGCTCGGCCTCACCGCCCGACACGACCTGCTTCCGGGAACGGGAGACCATCCCGCGGAAGACCTGATCGCCTCTTCCGATCCACGGCTGAACGACCTGCTGCACACCTCCTTCTTCCCCCGCTCGCCACCGGAGGCGGAACAGCTCGATCTGTTCCTGGACAGCCCGGCCACCTCGGCCGTCAACGCGCTGTTGGACGCACTCGAGGCGGGCGACCCCGGCGAGGGTCGAAGCGCACACGCCCGGCTCACGGAGCTCGCGCCCGGCCACGCCCATGCGCCCCCTGCCGCCGCCCTGATCGAGATGCTGGAGACGCCGCCGCCCGGAGATGCCGCCCGGGGACACGAATGGACCGGCCGGCTGGAGCGGGAGTGGGCGCCGGCCGCCTCCGCCCTGTTCGGCGCCCGCGGCGCGCAGTGGCTGGCCCCCCGGTGGTGCGCCGCCGGTCGGGCGATCGAGTCGGGGCGCCTCGATCCCCGGCACTCCCCGGAGCGCCACCCGAGCGCGGCCTATCTGCGGGGTTTCGACTGGCCGGGCGTGAAGCGGTCGGTGCTCGCCACCCCGGATTACGAGACGGCGCCGGTCCTGCTCGCGCGCCTCGCGGAAGCCGAATGGCGGCTCGGTCACCGCCGCCGGGCCGTCTCGCACTGGTTCACCCTCTGCTGGCGGACGCCCGAGGGATTCCGGAAGCTGGTCGCCGGCCGGGACTTTCCGGACCGGGCGATCCGGGATGGATGGGACACCTGGAGCCTGGCCGAGGATCCGGACGATCCGGGGTCCGAGACGTCCCCCGAGTGGTTTCCGGCCTGGATGCTGCTCCACGAGTACGGGCTTGCCCGCGCCCTCGCACCCCGGCAAGGGGGACGGAGCGACCGTCCGGAACCCGGCCCGGAGGGCGATCCCGAGCGCGCCTTCGGGCTGCTCACCGCCCTCCTCACCAGACCCGCCGGCGGCGCGGGAAGCGTGGCGCTCCGCCGCGAGCTCGGCGCCATCCATCCCGGCCTGTTGCGGCGCTACATGGCGAAGCTGGAGCCACGGCCCGCCGGCCGGTGATCGCGCCCGGGCGTCGGGTCAGGCCGCGTCGGCCGGAGGCGGCGGGCCGCCGTATCCGCCGCCGGAGGGGGTCTCCAGCACGAAGACGTCCCCCGCGCCGACCCGGCGGTGGTCCTGGCCGGTCATCTCGTCCACCGTGCCGTCCGTGCGCTCCACCCAGTTGCGTCCGCGGCGGCCCTCCTCCCCGCCGGCAAGGCCGTAGGGCGCGACGATGCGGTGCTGCGACAGCACCGTCAGGTCCATCGCCTCCAGGAACCGGATGCGGCGGCGCGTGCCGTCTCCGCCCCGCCAGCGCCCCGCCCCGCCGCTCCCGCGGTCGACCCCGAAGCTCTCGAGCACCACGGGGTAGCGCCATTCCAGGATCTCCGGATCGGTGAGCCGGGTATTGGTCATGTGGGTGTGCACGGCCGAGGCGCCGTCGTAGCCCGGCCCTGCGCCCGCCCCGCCGCAGACCGTCTCGTAGTACTGGCGCCGCTCGTTGCCGAACAGGACGTTGTTCATCGTGCCCTGGCTCTCCGCCGCGACCCCCAGCGCGCCGAACAGGGCGTCGACGAGCGCCTGGCTCGTCTCGACGTTCCCCGCCGCGACCGCCGCCGGGTACTTCGGCGCGAGCATCGAGTCCTCGGGGATGACGATGCGGATGGGCTCGAGGCACCCCTCGTTGAGCGGGACGTCGTCCTCGACCAGGCAGCGGAAGACGTAGAGCACCGCGGAGCGGGCGACCGCGGAGGGGGCGTTGAAGTTGTTGGGAAGCTGTCCGCTCGTGCCGGTGAAGTCCACGGTGGCCGCCCGCCGCGCCTTGTCGAAGGTGATCCGCACCCGGATCCGGCTTCCGACGTCCATCGGGAGGTCGAACTCGCCGTCGCGCATCACGTCGATCACCCGCCGCACCTGCTCCTCGGCGTTGTCCTGCACGTGCTTCATGTAGGCGTGCACCACGTCGAGGCCGAACTCGTCGATCATCCGGCGCACCTCCCGGATCCCCTTCGCACCGGCCGCGATCTGGGCCTTCAAGTCGGCGACGTTCTGGTCCGGGTCGCGGGCCGGCCACCGCCCCGCCCCGAGGTGGGCGCGGAGCTCCGCCTCCAGGAACCGGCCCCCGGCGACGAGCATGAAGTTGTCGAAGAGGATCCCCTCCTCCTCCACCGTGCGCGCGTCGGGCGGCATCGAGCCCGGCATGGAGCCGCCGACGTCCGCGTGGTGGCCGCGGCTCGCGACGAAGAAGAGGATGCGGGGGGCGACCGCCGGAGCGGTCGCTCGGCGGTCCCGCGGCGCGGCATCGCCGGCGGCCCTGCCGGCGTCCTCCCCCGCCCCCGCACTGTCGCCGGGGCCCGCCTCCGGCTCAGGGGGCGCGGCGCGGCCCGGGTCGCGGCCCGCGGCCGCGGCCGGCTCGGCGCCCTCCCCGGAGGAGCCGCGGTCCTCGAACACCGGGGTGATGACCGTCACGTCCGGGAGATGGGTGCCGCCGTTGTAGGGCGCGTTCACGCAGAAGACGTCCCCCGGCTTCATCCGCCCCCGGTTCTCGCGCGCCACGGTACGCACGCTCTCGCTCATCGAGCCGAGGTGGATCGGGATGTGCGGCGCGTTGGCGACGAGCATCCCGTCGGGGTCGAAGAGCGCGCAGGAGAAGTCCAGCCGCTCCTTGATGTTGACCGAGAGGGCGGTGTTCTCGAGGGTGAGTCCCATCTGCTCGGCGATCGACATGAAGCGGTTGTTGAAGACCTCCAGCATGACCGGGTCGCAGTCCGTGCCGGCCGCCGATTCGCGCGGGAGGGGAACGGTCCGCTCGAGAACGAGATCGCCGCTCGCGGCGAGGGCCGCCCGCCATCCGGGCTCCACCACCGTGGTCGCGGTGGGCTCGAGGACGATGGCGGGGCCGTCCAGGGCGGCGCCCGCGCCGATCGCCTCGCGCCGGTAGACCGGCGTCTCCCGCTCCCGGCCGTCGAGCCACGCCCGCACCCGCGCCACCGGCTCGGTCCGTGCCACCCGCTCGGTCCGCGGGTCCGCACCCGCCTCGCCATCCCCCGCCGGCCCGCCGCCTCTCCCCGCCGGCCCGCGGCCGTCCGCCGCGAAGGGATTGCCGCCCGCCTCCATCGAACCGATCGCCTCGACCGAGGCGGCCTCGATGACGAGCGCCTTCCCGGGCATGACGAACCCGTAGCGGCGCCGGTGGGCCTCCTCGAAGCGGGCCTTCATCTCCCGCGCATCTCCCGCCTCCACGAGGTCGGGGGTGTCCGTCCCGTCGTAGCGGACGTGCGCGCGGCGAAGGACCCGGATGCGCGCCTCCCCGATCCCCTGGGCGGCGAGCTCCGCGCGCGCCTCGTCCGCCAGCTCGTCGAGGACCCGGCCGAGCGCCTTCGCCCCCGCGTCTTCGAGGGGGGCCTCCACCGCCCGGTCGCGGAGCGCCCGCACGTCGGCGAGCCCCATCCCGTAGGCGGAGAGAACCCCCGCGAACGGGTGGATCATGACCCGGGTCATGCCGAGCGCGTCCGCGACGAGGCAGGCATGCTGGCCGCCCGCTCCGCCGAAGCAGTTGAGGGTGTAGCCGGTCACGTCGTAGCCGCGGCGAACCGAGATCGACTTGATCGCGTTCGCCATGTTGTCTACCGCGATGCGCAGGAACCCGTCCGCGACCTCGACCGCGGACGGCGCCGGCCGGCCGGCCCCCGCCGGGCTCGCCGCGATCTCGGCCGCGAGCGCCTCGAACCCGGCCTCCACCGCCTCGCGGTCGAGGGGCTCGTCCTGGCCGGGGCCGAACACCCGCGGAAAGAATCCGGGCTGGAGCTTGCCGAGGAGGACGTTGCAGTCGGTGACGCAGAGGGGGCCGCCCCGCCGGTAGCAGGCCGGCCCCGGGTCCGCCCCGGCCGACTCGGGGCCGACCCGGTAGCGCGCGCCGTCGAAGGAAAGGATCGAGCCGCCGCCCGCCGCCACGGTGTGGATCATCATCATCGGCGCGCGCAGGCGCACCCCGGCCACCTGGGTCTCGAACGCCCGCTCGTAGGCCCCGTCGTAGTGGGCGACGTCGGTGGAGGTCCCTCCCATGTCGAAGGAGATGATGCGCCCGCGGCCGGCCCGGGCCGCCGTCTCCACCGCCCCGACGATGCCTCCGGCCGGGCCGGACAGGATCGCGTCCTTGCCCTGGAACCGCCGGGCGTCGGTGAGCCCGCCGTTCGACTGCATGAACATGAGGCGCACCCCGTCGCCGAGCTCCGCCGCGACCTGGTCGACGTAGCGGCGAAGGAGGGGCGAGAGATAGGCGTCGACCACGGTGGTGTCGCCGCGCCCGACGAGCTTCATGAGCGGGCTCGTCTCGTAGCTCGTCGAGACCTGGGTGAAGCCGGCCGCACGCGCGAGGCGCGCGAGCGCGAGCTCGTGCTCCGGGTAGCGGTAGCCGTGCATGAGCACGATGGCGACCGACCGGATCCCGTCCGCGAAGGCCGCCCGGAGCTCCCCCTCCGCCCGCGCCTCGTCGAGGGGCGTGATCACCTCGCCGCCCGCCCCGACCCGCGCGTCGACCTCGACCACCCGCTCGTAGAGCATCTCGGGAAGCACGATGCGAAGGTCGAAGAGGCGCGGCCGGGTCTGGTAGCCGATCCGGAGCGCGTCCCGGAACCCCCGGTTGACGACGAGGAGGGTGCGGTCTCCGTTGCGTTCGAGGAGCGCGTTGGTCGCGACGGTCGTGCCCATCCTGACCGCGTCGACCCCCCGCACGGGCTCGCCGGAGGCGAGGCCGAGGACCTCCCGGATCCCCTGGATGGCGGCGTCCCGGTAGTGCTCCGGGCTGTCGGAGAGGAGCTTGTGGGTGACGAGGCCGCCGTCGGGGCGGCGGGCCACCACGTCCGTGAACGTGCCGCCCCGATCGATCCAGAACTGCCAGCCGCCGCCCGTGTTCGTTCCGCCGGTCATCGCATGCTCCGGGTGGTGAGGAGGAAGATCGCAGGCCGCCCCCGCCGGCCCGCGGCCTCGGAGGCGGGGAGGACGCGGGGGATTATCGAGGATGTCCGGAAGTGCACAAGCAGAGACATGTGCGCTGTGGGGTTTTCGTCGGGCACGCCTCTCGCGAACGCTCTTGGGCACGGCGTCCTGGGAACGGCGCGTCTGGAAGACGCGCCGTTCCCAGGACGCCGTGCCCGCCCAAGTGGCTCCGTGGGGCGAAATCCGCCAGCAACCCCCCTCGAACCGAACCCAAACCACGGAAGAACGCCGTCTGCGTGGGGGTGAAAGATATCTCGACCCCCTCTCTACACCCTCTATCTCAAGAATTTACGAACAGCGCCCGGGGCTCAAGCAGGGGAACGCCCTGGCTCATCTGCCCCGGCGTCCGCACGCGCGAGTCCCGGTGTTTGCGCGATGCCTTCGACCGCGAATCGACCCCGCTCGGCGAACGTCGCGTTGGCAATCCGGCCCGCGCTCGGGAACGCGAGCATCCCGGCGCGCGGCGTCCCTGCGCCAAGGGCTCGAGGAAATCCTCGATGCCGTGCGTTGGGGCCCGATCGGCGCTTTGCAGCGAACCGTGCGCTCGACCAACGCCACCGAGCACCTCGACGGCTCGGTCCGGCGCTACACCCGAAACGTCAGGCGCGGCGGGGCAGAGAGGCGACCCAGCCGCACCGGGATGGGTCGGCGCCGCGTTGCCCGATGCCGGGCGCCGCTTCCGGGGCATTCGCGGCAACCGCGACGTGCCCCGGCTCACCCTCTCCCTGGACCACCGCTCCGAGACCTTCCAGCGGCCCCACGAGGCCGCCTGGCCCCATCTTCATCCACGTGCTGCATCCCTTGGCACGGTGCACCCGGCTCTCGCGTGATATGGTTCAGGATACAGGCAACCCGAGCGGCCGACAGCATCGGTCGCGACCTGACGATGGCTGAGGCACGGGGATGACGGTGTGGAGGATCGACGCCAACGACGTCCTGTACGCGACGCAGCGGTATTCGTTGCGGACTCACCCCGCTCACCCCGGGGTCTTCGGGGAGTCCAGCCGATGCGGCTTTCCGGTCCGCACGTCCTCGGGCATCAGGGGTTGACTCCTGCTTGTCCGTCGGCCCGCCGGCGCCGAATACTCGCCCGGCCGGACCTTGGCCGGGAGACCGTCCGAGCGACGCTCTGCCGCGGCACTCGTGAACGACTCGTTGTGATGATCGGTTGACCATCCCTGTACCCGTCAGTCCGAAGCTCTACCACATCTGCCACGTGGACCGTCTACCGTCTGTCGTAGCGGAAGACGGTCTCCTGTGCGACGCGACGCTCGCTCAACGGGCTGGACTTACCCTGGTCTGGTGGACGGTTGATGGTTTTCGCCCCTGTTGTTGTGATGGGCGAGCCCCGGTGAGGGTAGATTCTCCCTGATTCCGGGAGCGGGAAGTCTCCCCCGAGGGTGGTTCGGGACCTCGCCCCGCGCGATCGGGTCGGCCGCGGCGCGGCGGCGGCGGGCGAGATGCTCGAAGTCGTCGGGGCTGAGATAGCCCAGGGCGGAGTGGCGCCGGTAACGGTTGTACCAGCCTTCGATGAAGTCGAACAGCGCCCTCTTCGCTTCGCTTCGGGTCCGAAACGAACGCCGGTCGAGGAGTTCGCATTCCACGGTCGCGAAGAAGCTCTCGGCCATCGCATTGTCGTAGCAGTCGCCCGCGGAGCCGGTCGAGGGACGTACCCCCATCTCCCGGCAGCGCTTGCCGAACGCCACCGAGGTGTACTGCGTGCCCTGGTCCGAATGATGGATCACCTCTTGGGGCCGGCGCTGGCTGACGGCCATGTTCAGCGCTTCGAGGACCAGTTCGGTGCGAAGATGGTCCTGCATCGCCCAGCCCACGATGCGCCGGCTGTACACGTCGAGCACCACGGCCAGGAACACGAACCCCGCCCAGGTCGGCACGTAGGTGATGTCGGCGACCCAGAGCCGGTCCGGCGCCTCGGCGTGGAAGTGTCGTTCGACCAGATCCGCAGCCGCCCGCCGGCCCGGCTTCGGGCGCGTGGTGCGCGTACCCCGGCGCCGGCTCACCCCTGCCAACCCTTCCTCGCGCATCAGCCGCGCCACGCGCTTGCGGCCCACCGCGTGCCCCCGAGCGGCCAAGTCGGCATGGACCCGAGGCGCCCCGTAGGTCCCTCGCGAACGCCGATGAGTCGCCCGGACCTCGCCCCGCAACTCCTCATCGCGCCGCGCATGGCGCGAACGCCCCCGGCCTCGCCACGCATAGTACCCGCTGGGGGAGACACCCAGCACCCGGCACATCGTGGCCACCTGATGCACGGCTCGGTTCGCTCTCACGAGCTCGAAGACCTCCCGGGCACCGTCCCGGTCTCCCGAGCGAACCAAGCCGCGGCTTTTTTTAGAATCTCCCGCTCTTCACGAAGCTGGCGATTCTCCCGGCGCAGCCGCCGCAACTCCTCTCGCTCAACGCTCGTCAGACCGTCCTCGCGGCGACCTTCATCTCGGTCGGCCTGACGCACCCAGTTGCGGACCGCCTGCGATGAACACCCGAACTCGCGAGCGAGCTCCCCGGGCGTGCGACCCGCCCGCACCAGCTCCACCATCTGACGCCGGTACTCCGGCGCATACGGCGCTCGTCTTTCTGCCATCCGGACACCTCCTCTGCACAATGATCAGGTGTCCACGAAACCGGGGCAACTCCAGGCCATGTCTGGCACCGCGATTGGCATGAACACCATCAAGCAGCGGCGATTGAACTCGTCCCTGAAAGCCATCCCGGTCTTCACGTCGGCGACTGCGTACCCCGGATATCGCACGAAAGAGTACCGTCTGGCCCCGTGATCGATTATAATTCAGTGAGTTAAGCTGGATATAACCGGGAGCCAGACGGTGACGAAATGGAACCACGGGTCGATGATGTTTTCAAGCTGCCGTCGGCGCCGGGTGCGGGCGGACTTCTCCGGCGGATCGGTTTCTTCTCATGGGGGGGCGTTGTTGTTGCGCGAGGTGGACCGCCGGCTCGGGCTGACCGAGCGGGTCGCACGTCGGCTCGGTGAGCCACGCCAGCGCGGGAAGGTTCGCCACGAGGTGGTGACGATGGTGCGCCAGAGGGTCCACGCGGTCGCGTTGGGATACGAAGATTTGAACGACCACGACGCCCTTCGTGAGGACCCGGTCGTTCAGACCGCCTGCGGTCACGACCGCAGCTTGGCGAGTGCCTCGACGCGGTGCCGGTTCGAGCGGCGCGCCGAGCACCAGTGGGCGGTTGCGATTCATCAGGAGCTGGTCGAACAGTTCATTGCCTCGTTCGCACGTGCGCCCCGGGAGTTGGTGCTCGACTTCGACGCGACCGATGATCCGGTGCACGGTCATCAGCCGGGCGCCTTCTTCCACGGGTACTATGACAGCTATTGTTTCGTGCCGTTGTACGTGTTCTGCGGTCAGCAGTTGCTGGTGGCCTGCCTTCGTTGTTCGAACCAGGATGGTGCGAAGCACGCTTGGGGGATATTGTCGTTGTTGGTCAAGAGGTTGCGTCGGGCATGGCCTGGGGTTCGCATCGTGTTTCGGGGGGACTCGGGGTTCTGCCGACACCGGATTGCGAGCGCCATGATGTCGGATACATCGTGGGGCTGGCCCGCAATCCGGTGCTCGAACGCGAGGCGGCGGTGGCGTGCGAGGTGGCCAGGGACGGCTTCGAGGCGACCAGGGCCAAGAGCCGGTCGTTCGACGACTTCAAGTATGCGGCGCGGACCTGGAGGCGTCGCCGGCGGGTCATCGCCCGCATCGAACACACCGCGAAGGGACGCAACCTGCGCTTCATCGTCACCAACCTTGAAAGGGAAGCGGACGAACTCCATGACCGGGTGTACTGTCAGCGTGCAGACATGGAGAACCGGATCAAGGAACAGCAGTTGGCCCTGTTCGCCGACCGCACTTCGAGCTCGAAGTGGTGGACGAACCAGTACCGGTTGCTGCTCGCGGGGTTGGCGTACACGCTGCTCGAAACGATGCGCCGCACGGCCCTGCGGGGGACGGACTTGGCCCGGTCGCAATGCCAGAGCCTTCGTCTGCGGCTGCTTCGCATCGGTGCGGTGGTGACCCGCAGCACCCGCACCGTGGCGGTGCGGCTGTCCACCGCCTGCCCTGACCAAGCCGTCTTCCGGCTGCTCGTACAACGGCTTACGGCGGGATAAGCCCCGGCTTCGCGGCCTGCTCCGAATCCGCACCCCGGGCTCGACCCGGAGCGGCGCCCTGCGCCGCACGACGCCATCCAGACCCGAAAACCCCCTCCGCGCCCCCTCCGAACCAGTCCAAGACGCTCCCCGGCGCCTTCCGACCTCCTTCTACCTGCCGAAAACTCTCCGGGCAGGGCCATACAACACCCCAAAATCATAATCCTCCAGCTTCGTGCAATATCCGGGTTTCGGGGTGGCGAAGCGCCGGACCACTCGGGGCAGTCCGTAAGCCGATTTGCCTCCCGCATGGACGGCGTTGACGACCGAACCCGCGGAAAGCAATGGATTCCGCGGGCGGTGTCCTTGTGTGCCTCGGGTGGAGAATTTCACGGCAAAGCCGCGGCTTGGTTCGCTCGGGAGACCGGGACGGTGCCCGGGAGGTCTTCGAGCTCGTGAGAGCGAACCGAGCCGTGCATCAGGTGGCCACGATGTGCCGGGTGCTGGGTGTCTCCCCCAGCGGGTACTATGCGTGGCGAGGCCGGGGGCGTTCGCGCCATGCGCGGCGCGATGAGGAGTTGCGGGGCGAGGTCCGGGCGACTCATCGGCGTTCGCGAGGGACCTACGGGGCGCCTCGGGTCCCTGCCGACTTGGCCGCTCGGGGGCACGCGGTGGGCCGCAAGCGCGTGGCGCGGCTGATGCGCGAGGAAGGGTTGGCAGGGGTGAGCCGGCGCCGGGGTACGCGCACCACGCGCCCGGAGCCGGGCCGGCGGGCGGCTGCGGATCTGGTCGAACGACACTTCCACGCCGAGGCGCCGGACCGGCTCTGGGTCGCCGACATCACCTACGTGCCGACCTGGGCGGGGTTCGTGTTCCTGGCCGTGGTGCTCGACGTGTACAGCCGGCGCATCGTGGGCTGGGCGATGCAGGACCATCTTCGCACCGAACTGGTCCTCGAAGCGCTGAACATGGCCGTCAGCCAGCGCCGGCCCCAAGAGGTGATCCATCATTCGGACCAAGGCACGCAGTACACCTCGGTGGCGTTCGGCAAGCGCTGCCGGGAGATGGGGGTACGTCCCTCGACCGGCTCCGCGGGCGAGTGCTACGACAATGCGATGGCCGAGAGCTTCTTCGCGACCGTGGAATGCGAACTCCTCGACCGGCGTTCGTTTCGGACCCCAAGCGAAGCGAAGAGGGCGCTGTTCGACTTCATCGAAGGCTGGTACAACCGCCACCGGCGCCACTGCGCCCTGGGCTATCTCAGCCCCGACGACTTCGAGCATCTCGCCCGCCGCCGCCGCGCCGCGGCCGACCCGATCGCGCGGGGCGAGGTCCCGAACCACCCTCGGGGGAGACTTCCCGCTCCCGGAATCAGGGAGAATCTACCCTCACCGGGGCTCGCCCATCACAACAACAGGGGCGAAAACCATCAACCGTCCACCAGACCGGGGTAAGGCCACTCGACCTCCTCAAACGAACGGATCCACGATGGTCAGGCCGACAATGCGCCGACCAGTCTGGAGATCTTCCGTCAACAGGGTATCGCACCCGGCTTCGAGCGCGGAGGCGACAATCAGGGAGTCGTAGAAGCTGAAGCCGTGAGTGCGGGAGAGGGCGAGAGCCTCCGTGTGGATCGCCACATCGATCGGGCGAACGGGATCGAGCGCAATGCGCACATCGGTGACGGCTTCGGTGATGACGTCCCACTCGAAGCGGAATTTCCTGCGAAGGACGGCTGCGAACTCATTCAGAACCTGTACGCTGATCACACCGCCGGCCAGGATCGCCTGCCGCGCGACCTCGCCTTTCGGCCCGGCTGCTTGAGCGTAGATCAGGACGTTGGTGTCAAGGAACGCGGTCACCGACCGTTGGCTTCGTCGCGGTCGAACGCATAACCCTCCGGCAACGACCAAGCGCGAGCGCGCATCCGCTCGACCGCCAGCGTCCGACGGTCGTCCTGCGCGGTGGCGATGCACTCTGGCGTGGCGGAGACGACCGCCACCTCGTCCCCGGGTTTCAAGCCAAGGTCCTCAACCAACGTCTTGGGCAGTCGGACCGCCAAGCTGTTGCCCCACCTCAAGACCCGCATGATTCTCTCCTGATCGTCCCGACAGCCCCGGCTATCATAGGACCGGCCTCACATGCGGTTCAAGGAACCCTCCGTCGTTCACGCCGGTGTGGTCTCCGTCCATCCGGCACGTCTCGGTCTCGTGGTGACGCTGCTTTCGCCGGCGCTGTGTGCGCTGCTGCTCAAGCCGCCGGCGGCGGGCGCGCGGCCGGGCCGGTTCGCCCGGATGGTGGACAGGTGCGCGACGGCTATGCGGGGCTGGTCGGGCGGATGATCCGCCGCTCCGGGGTGTCGATGCTGGTCTTCGCGGTCATCGCGGGGGGCGCGGCATACCTGTTCCGGGCGGCCCCGACCGGGTTCCTGCCGCTGGAGGACAAGGGCGCGTTCTTCGTCGACGTGCAGCTCCCGGCCGGGGCGTCGCTGGCCCGAACCGAGGCCGCGGTGGAGCGGGCGAGCGAGATGGTGCGGGGGGTCGAAGGGGTCACGGACGTCATCTCCGTGGCCGGGTTCAGCCTCCTCGGGGGCGCGGCCTCCAACCGCGCCCTCCTCATCCCCATCCTCGCGCACTGGGACGAGCGCACCGCGCCGGAACTGCGCTGGTACGTGATCCTGCGCGAGATCAACCGCCGGCTCGCCACCCTGATCGAGGCGGAAGCGTTCGCCTTCCCGCCGCCGCCCATCATCGGGGTGGGGACGAGCGGGGGCCTCGAGGCGCAGCTCCAGGACTTCGGGGGCGCTCGCCCGAGGAACTGGCGGCGGCCCTGCGCGCGCTCGTGTTCCACGCGAACCAGGACCCGGCGCTGGCCAACGTCTTCAGCACCTGCGCGGCCAACGTCCCGCAGCTCTTCCTCGACGTCGACCGCGACAAGGCCGAGGCCCTCGGCGTGCCGGTGGCGGAGATCTTCTCCGTCCTCCAGGCGAGCCTCGGGTCGTCCTGCGTCAACGACTTCAACCTGTTCGGCAAGGTCTACCGGGTCATCCTCCAGGCCGAGGCGCGCTACCGCAACACCGTCGAGGACATCGGCCGGCTGCACGTGCGCAACGCCGCCGGGGACATGATCCCGCTCCGCGCCCTGGTGGCGGACGTGGAGACGGTGCTTGGGCCGCTCGCCGTCTCGCGCTACGACCAGGCGCCGTCGGCGGCGCTCTCGGGCTCGAACGGCGAGGGCTTCAGTACCGGCGAGGCGATCCGGGCGCTTCGGGCGGTGGCGGGCCGGGTGCTGCCGGAGGGCTACGCCATCGAATGGACCGGAACGTCACGGCAGGAGCTCGAAGCGGGTGGCCTCGTCGTGGTCGTCTTCGCCCTCGCCCTGGTCTTCGCCTACCTGTTCCTGGTGGCGCAGTACGAGAGCTGGAGCACCCCGGTCTCGGTGGTCCTCTCGGTGGTGGTCGCGGTGTTCGGGGCGCTGGTCCCGCTGGTGATGCTGCCCTTCCTCGACGACAACCTCTACGCGCAGATCGGGATGGTGATGCTGATCGGGCTCGCGAGCAAGAACGCGATCCTGATCGTGGAGTTCGCCAAGGTGCGCCGGGATGCGGGGGCGCCGGTGGCGGAGGCGGCGGTCGAGGCGGCGCGGCTTCGCTTCCGGGCGGTGATGATGACCGCGCTCTCGTTCCTCCTGGGCGTGCTGCCGCTGGTGTTCGCGAGCGGCGCGGGGGCGGCGGGCCGGACCTCGATCGGGTTCGTGGTGCTGAGCGGGATGGTCGCGGCCACGGTGGTCGGGGTGGTGTTCATCCCCGTGCTGTACTACGTGGTCGAGCGGGTGGCAGCCGGGCGGCGAGGGGTTCGGGAGGCGCCGCCGGCGGCGGTGACGGCCGACCCGGCCTGACGGCGAATCGGCAGGGTTGGCGCTTCGTCCTGGGAGCGCCTGTGTCTCGCCCGCAAGCGCGGACCGGAGGTCCACCGCCGGAAGCCCGCCGGATGGCAAAGCGGGCGGGACACGAGCGCCCCCAGGTTCGCAACCGGCGCTCGGTTCCGGCTCCGGGCGGCTCGTGCGCGTACCCGGCGGCGGCTCACTCCCACCGCCCCTTCCGCATGCATCAGCCGCGCCACGCGCTTGGCACGCTCACCGCGTGTCCCCGAGCCGCCAGCTCGGCCATCATCCCCCGATGATCCCGACTCACGTCCCTTCAGGCTTATCTCTCGTTGGACGAGGCAGGTGGAATCCCAAGGGGGCGCCTGCCGTGTACTGTAGCGAGAACTCGTCGCTGGCGGCGCTGGAAATCCTCGCCAACCTGGTGCACCTGTCCACGTTCCCGAGCTACCGTATCCTGGACCTCGACGTTCCCGACGGCTCGATCGCCGCGGCGCCCGACCTCATCGGCGATACGCGGCGGGTCGGCGCCGGGATGCTCCGAACCCATCTGGCGATCGTGGCGCGGAGCTTCGTGAACCCCCTCGAACGCAACGTCGTGATCAATCCGGCCCACCCCGACTTCGACAAAGTGCTCCCCGGGACGATCAGGCCCTTCGGGTTCGACCGTCGGTTGGCACACCCATGAAAAGGTGCGCTCATCCCGCGCGGTGAGAATCGGCGAGACTACCCGGCGCTCCAGACAATAAATCATCCCCATGAATCAATGAGTAGAGGATGTTCCACACAAGACGGGTTCATGCAAGAGACGGGATTCGAGTTCCGCCCACGGCGCGGGGCTGGACCGTCCCCCGGGTACGCCCACTCGAGAGTCGCCAAGCGCGCGCCTGCATCGGGGTGGTGGGAGGGGGTTCAGGTTCGCTCCACCTCGAACGCGGCGAGGTTGCGGGCGTCCTTGCTGAACTCCACGGCAATGAGGTGGATCGGCTGGCCCAGATGCCGGTACTTGTCCGCGTAGCCCCGCTCCTTGAGCTGCGCCATCGCCGCGCCCTCGGGCGCCAGCTCCACCACCTTGAACTCGAAGAGGTACACGTTGGCGTTGAAGCACACCGCCATGTCGAGGCGCCCGTGGCTCGTGCTGTCCTCCACCGTCACGTCGAGGCCCAACCCCGCGAAGTAGGAGTAGAACACGCTCGCGTAGTACCCCTCGTAGGCGGCGATGTCGTTGTTGGTGTACCACTGGTGGGGGATGCTCGCGTAGAAGGCGTGGAACAGGGTCTTCAGGCCCTCGAAGTCGTTGGCTTCGAGCAGTTCGTACAGCCGGAGGCTGTTGGCCGTCTGGCGCGTCGAATCCCCGGCCAGATGGCGCGACAGGCGCCGGTTCAGGCTCTGGCGGACCTCCTGGTTCGGGTAGCCCAGCCGGTAGACGCTCTGGCCGGCGACGCGCCGACACTCGTGGATCGTGAGGTAGCCGGTCTGGAACAGCAGCGCCTCCGTACCGATGTCGTCGACGTCGAAGGCGGACAGCAGGTCGTCGGTGCCGACCATCTTCTCCAGCGCCGGGGTGCTTACCCGCCGGTTGGCCAGGGTTTCGACCAGGAACGTCGGGGACCCGGTCTCGAACCAGTGGGCGGCGAACTCGCGGTTGCGGAACAGAAGCAGGATGTCGAAGGGGTTGTAGACCTTCTCCTCCCCGAGCCAGCCGTAGCCGTTGTACCAGCGGCGGATCTCGCCCCGGTCGAGCCCCGGCAGCTCCGGCGCGAACACCGTGTCGAGGTCCGCCTCGGTGTAGCCGCAGATGGCGGAGTAGCGCGGGTCCAGGGTGATGTCGGTGAGGTTGTTGAGGCCGGAGAACAGGCTCACCTTGGAGAACTTGCTCACCCCGGTGAGGAAGGTGAGCTTCACGTGGGCGTCGCACTGCTTGATGACCGAGTACAGCCCGCGCAGGAAGCCGCGGTTGGCGCGCGCGACCTCAGGCGCCCCGAGCGCGTCCAGGATCGGTTTGTCGTACTCGTCCACCAGGACGACCACCCGTGCGCCGGCGCTCTCGTGCAAGGTCTCGATCAACCGGCGGAAACGGATGGGGGCGCTGCCGTCGCCGGAAGCGAGGCCCATTCGCTTCTCGAGGTCCGCGAGCTGCGCCGCCGCCTCTTCCCGAAGATAGTCCGGCTCCTCGTAGTTGCCGCCACCGAAGTCGAGGCGCAGCACCGGATGGCGGGCCGACCAGTCCCAATGGGCGTGCACGTCCAGCCCTTCGAACAGCGCCTCGTTGCCCTCGAACAGCTCCTTGAGCGTATCCACGAACAGGCTCTTGCCGAAGCGTCGAGGGCGCGACAGGAAGTAGTGCTTGCCTTCCCGGGCCAGCCGCTCCGCGTAGGCGGTCTTGTCGACGTAGTACCAGCCCTCCTCGCGGATCTCGCGGAAGGTCTGGATGCCGACGGGGAGCTTGCGCTTCGTCATGGGTTCACCATAGCCCAATCCCTCGTCGCCGTGAAGCTCGGCGGGGTCCGCAACCTCCACGGTATTCGCGGGCGACGCCCCGCCGGGGCCTGCGTATCGCCGCGGCCCCTCGGGGGCGCGCCTGCCGACGGCGCCCCCGTCCCGTCGGGAGCGAGCTCCGCCCCGGACGAAGAGGGGGCGCGGCGCAAACCCCCGCGAGGAGTTCCCCCGATCCCGCACCGTAGAGGACCTCCGGCCGGTCCGCGGGCGGGACCCCCCGCGTCCTGCGGAAGCGTCGCTCCCGGCGCCCCGCCGGCCTGTTTCGATCGATCCGCCCCGCGCGGGCGATCCGGTCCGCAGCGTGAAGTGGTCCGGGGCGCGGCCCCTCCGTCCATGCTCACCTGGCATTGGACCGTTCCGTTGGATCGATCTGTGGATCGATCCGGGCGCAGCGCCCGGGAACACGGTACGATGAACCTCCGAGAGGAGGGCGAGCGGAGCACGGCCGGGCCGCGGACGGGATGCGCCCCGCCGGCTTCCCGGCCAGCCAGCCAACCGGACGGGACGGGGACGGAGCCGAGTGGATAGGGACGAGCCGGGAGCCGGGCTTCGCATCGGCGTCGACATCGGCGGGACGTTCACCGACTTCTGCGTCTTCGACGAGGCGACGGGATCGCTGCGCACCCACAAGACCCTCTCGACCCCCGAGACCCCCGGCGCCGAGGTGATGACCGGCATCGCGGCGCTCGCGAGCCGGGATGGGTGGGCGCCGGACGCGATCCGCTACTTCACGCACGGGACCACCGTGGGGGTGAACACGGTGATCCAGCGCCGGGGGGCGGCGCTCGCCCTCTTCACGACCCGCGGCTTCGAGGACGTCCTCGAGATCGCGCGCCTCAAGGTGCCGGACCCCTACGACCTCTTCTCGCGCCGTCCGCCGCCCCTCGCTCCGCGCGAGCGGGTCTACGGCATCGCCGAGCGGACCCTGAAGGACGGGAGCATCGAGGCTGCGGCAGACCCCGAGGAGGTCGCCGCGGCGGTCGAACGGGCGCTCGCGGCGGGCGCCGACACCATCGTGGTCGCCCTGCTCCACGCCTACGCCAACCCCGCCAACGAGCGCGCCGTGCGCGACGCGGTACGGGCCGCCGCCCCGGACGCGGCGGTGACCCTTTCCTCGGACGTCTGGCCGGTCATCCGGGAGTACGAGCGCACGGTGACGGCGACCGTCGCGGGCTACGTGCAGCGCCGGGTCGCGGCGTACATCGGCTCGCTCCAGGCTGCCCTGCGGGACGCCGGCGTACCCGCCCGCCCGATGATCACCAAGTCGAACGGCGGGATCATGGCCGCGGAGCTCGGCAAGACCGATCCCGTCGCGATGCTGCTCTCGGGGACCGCCTCCGGGGTCATCGGGGCGGCGGACGCGGCGGCCCGGGTCGGCGCCTCGGAGGTGTTGAGCTTCGACGTCGGGGGCACCAGCGCGGACGTCGCGGTGATCCAGGACGGCAAGCCCGCCTTCGGCGTCGGCGAGATGGTCGGCGAGTTCCCGATCCACGTCCCGACCGTCTCCGTCACCTCGATCGGCGCGGGGGGCGGATCGATCGCGCGGGTCGACGAGTTCGGGGTGCTCAAGGTCGGGCCGGAGAGCGCCGGCTCGCGGCCCGGCCCCGCCTGCTACGGCGGCGGCGGGGAGCGCCCGACCCTCACCGACGCCTTCGCGGTCCTGAACCTCCTCGGCGCCGGGGACCTCGGCTACGGCGCGGTCGCCCTCGATCGCGGCGCCGCCGAGCGGGCCGTCGCCACCCTCGCCGAGCCCCTCGGCCTCTCCCTCGCGGACGCGGCCGAGAGCGTCATCCGGGTCGCGGTCTCCGGCATGTACCTCGAGGTCTCCAAGCTCCTCTCGCGCCACGGGGCCGATCCGCGCTCGTTCACCCTCCTCGCCTTCGGCGGCGCCGGCCCGATGACCGGCTGCCTGCTCGCCCGTGACCTCCGCATCCGGCGCACCGTCATCCCGCCCACCCCCGGAGTGCTGTCCGCATACGGCGGGCTGATCGCGGACGTCCGCAACGACTTCATCCGCACCGCCTTCGTCGACCTCGACGCGGAGGGGTTGGACGCGCTGGACGCCCATGCCGGGGAGCTCGAAGCCCGTGCGCTCGGATGGCTCCGCGACGAGCAGGGGTTCGGGGGCGAGGCGCGGCTCGTATGGTCCGCCGACATGCGCTATCTCGGCCAGTCCTACGAGATCGAGACCGTGATCGACCGGGGGGCGGTCGCCGCCCGGCGCGCCGAACCCCTCGCCGCCGCCTTCCACGCCGCGCACGAACGGGTCTACGACCATGCCGATGCCGACGCCCCGGTCCAGGTGGTGAACCTGCGCCTCGTCGTGAGCGGCAGCGCTCCGAAGCCGGCGTTCACCGAAGCCCCGCCGACGCCGGGTCCCGCCCCCTCCCGGGGCGAGGCGACGATCCACCTCGACGGCGCGGAGCGCCGCGCGGCCCTCTACGACCGCGCCGCCCTCTCCCCGGGCCAGCACTTCGCGGGGCCGGCGATCGTCGCCCAGGACGACTGCACGTCGGTCGTTCCCCCCGGATTCACGGCCCGCGTGGACGGCTGGGGGAACCTCGTCATCGAGCCGGAGGGCTGAACGTGCGCATCATCGCGCCGGAGGACTGAACATGCGCATCGACCCCATCACCCTCGAGGTCCTCAAGAACCACACGAGGGCGGCCGCCGAGAGCATGGCCTTCACCCTCTATCGCACCGCGCACTCGACGTTCGTCAAGGAGACCGAGGACTTCACCACCGGGCTGACCACCCCCGGGGGAGAGACGTTCGCGGCCCCGACGGAGCTCGGGGCGACCTGGTTCGTGGGGCTCGACTACGGGGGGGCGATCGGGATGATCGACGACTACCGGCCGGGCGACGTCGCGCTCACCAACGACCCCTACTCAGGCTTCGTCTGCACCCACACCCCGGACATGCACATCTGGAAGCCGATCTTCCACGAAGACGAGATCGTCGCCTTCTCGGTCGGGCACATCCACAACACCGACGTCGGCGGGGCGGTGCCCGCCTCGCTCTCGCGCACCCTGTCCGAGATCCACCAGGAAGGGGTGCGCGTTCCGCCCGCGAAGATCATGGTGGAGGGCGAGCTCGACCGCCAGGTGCTCGATTTCTTTCTGACCAACGTCCGCGCGCCCGAGCAGAACTGGGGAGACCTCAAGGCCCAGATCGCGGCCTGCAACACCGGCGAGCGCAAGGTCCGCGAGATGATCGCCCGGTTCGGGGCCGAGGTCTTTCGCGACGGGGTGGCGGACCTGCTGGACTACGCCGAGGCGCAGGCCCGGGCCATCGTCCGGGCCCTCCCGGACGGGACCTACCCCTTCGCGGACTACATGGACGAAGACTCGGTCGACGGGTGGCCCTGCCGGCTGAAGCTCACCCTCGTCATCGACGGCGACGAGCTCGTCTTCGACTTCACCGGCTCCGACCCGCAGCTCGAGAGCTCGCTCAACATCCCGACCGGCGGCGCCGAGCGCCACACCCTCCTCATGGTCGGCATGACCTACGTCCTCTACTCGCTCGACCCTTCGCTCTACCTCAACACCGGGGTCGGGCGGGTGTGCCGCTGCATCCTGCCGTCGGGGACCATCGTGAACCCGGTGTTCCCGGCCGCGGTCGGGATGCGCACCCTCTCGTGCAGCCGGCTGCAGGGGCTCATCCTCGGCGCCTTCGCCCCGGCCGCCCCGGAGCGGCTCGCCGGAGCGCCGGGATCGGGCGGGCCGATCATGAACGTCAACACCACCGACAACCGCACCGGCCGGCGCATCATGGCCGCCATCAACCCGATGACGGGGGGCGCGGGGGGCCGCGCGGAGGAAGACGGCCAGGACGGCTCCGGCGCCAACCAGGGCTTCCTCAAGAACACCCCGGTCGAGATCAACGAGGCGGAGGCGGGCATCAAGGTGCTTCGCTACGGCCTCGCTCCCGACAGCGCGGGGCCGGGGCGGCACCGGGGCGGGCTCGCCACCGAGATGACCTTCCAGGCGTTCGCTCCCAACACCCGGGTCACCGCGCGCAACCGCGACCGCACCCGCTTCACCGGTTGGGGCATCGCGGGGGGCCGCGCGGGGGCGCCGTCCCGGTTCATCATGAACCCCGGCTCCAACCGGGAGGTCGACCTCGGCAACACGGACATCCTCACCATCGGCCCCGGCGACGTGCTCCACGTCACCTGCGGCGGCGCCGGCGGCTGGGGCGACCCGCTCGCGCGCGATCCGGCCGCCGTCCTGCTCGACTGGCGCCGGGGCTGGGTCACCACCGATCACGCCCGCGACGCCTACGGGGTGGTGGTCGCGGACGGGGCCGTGGACCAGGCCTCGACCCGCGCCCTTCGCGCCGCGCGAGCGAACGGGGCGAACGGAGGAGATGGAGCGAACGGAGCGAACGGCGGCTTCTACGACGTCGGCGCCGAGCGGAGGGGCTTCGAGACGGTCTGGACGGAGGAGAACTACGCCGCGCTGACCGAATGCCTCGCGCGCCTCCCTGTCCACTGGCGGTTCTACGCCAAGCACCGGATCTTCGCCGCCGTCGAACGGACGGCGGCGGGCGAGCGGCACGGCGACGGCCGGGAGGTGCGCCGGGCCTTCGAGGCGCTCTGCGCCGAGCTCCCGCAGCTCTCGCCGCTGGCCGCCTGAGGGCCCGTTCCTTCCCTCGCCGCGTTCGGTCGAATCGCCGGTCGACGGCGCCGGTCACGCCGCCGGGTCCGGAAGAAGGTCTTGCCGATCTCCGGGGTCGGGGAACCCCACGTACCCGGAGCGGGACACCGTGCGGAGGTCGATCCCGCAGCGCGACCCCGCGGCTCAGCCGCGCCGTCCGCGCACCGGGGGCACGGCGGCGCCCGAGGAGTGGCGGGCGCCGGGCGGGGGCGGGGCTTCCGGCGGGCCGGCGAAGCACTGGGCGTTCGCCATCCATTCCGCCGCGATCGGCCCGGTCACGCGAAGGCTCGTGTCGGCGACGTTCCGGGTCTGGGCGACCACCTGGGCGAAGGCGACGGCCGGCCCCTCGATGCGGTTCGCACCGTCGTCCTCGCCGTACTCCCAGACCGCTCCGGAGGGGGCGGTGAGCCGGAGGCGCGGCATCGGCCCGGGGGGCTCGCGCTCGCGCACCGCCCAGGTCCAGCCCCAGGTGTTGACGCCGAGCACCACCACGTTCCGGATCCGGTCGTGCTCCTCGCGTGCGAGGCCGAAGAGGTCGAAGACCGCTTGCCCGTGGGACCAGGTCTCCATGAGCCGGGCCGTGATCGAGGAGCGGGCGGACATGTCCGGGCCGACCCAGGGTACGCGGCGGCGGGGGTCGACCTCCGCCCAGCGCTCCGTCATCTCCCGGTAGAAGGCGCGCCAGCCGTCGAGGAGGGCCTGCCCGCCGAGGCCGCCGACCATGCTCGCCTCCGCCGCGCGGTGGCCGGACGCGGACGCCTTCTCGCCGAAACGCCGCCGCAGGTCCCGGAACCCGTCCGGGTCCGTGAGGGCGAGGTCCGCCCCCCGGTTCCAGAAGTGCAGGTGCCGGATGACGTCGTCGGCGGTCCAGCCCTTGAACAGGGTGGGGCGGCTCCACTCCGCGTCGGACCTTCCTTCCAGCGCCGCCGCGAGCGCATCGCTCTCCTCCCGAAAGTCCTCTGCCTGCTGCATCTCGGCCCCGCGTGCTCGATCACTTGGGATCGATTCTACCTTGCGGCGACGGCCGGGAGGCCTGCCCGCGCTGGCGGGGGCGGCGGCGAAGGGTCCGGGCACACGCTCCTCGAGCGGAGGGTCCGTTCCCCGATCGATCCCGTCCGCCTCCCGCCTCGAACGGAGTCGGAACAGGATGGTCCCGCCGCCGTCGGCCGGGGAGGCGGCGCCGGAGAGCTCGACCGTGCCGCGGCCGTCGAGCTGCGGATGGAGGCCGCGTCCCGTCATGGCGGCGTTCCCTCCAACCCCCCGCCCGCTCCGGCACGTCTCCGCGTCCCGGCGCCTCTCCCACGGGCTCCCCGGGCGCACCGCGGCCTTCGTCCGACAGGGTCGCCTCTCGTCGGGGTCGGACCCTCCGATCAGGCTCACGTCTCGCTGGAGGGTCTTCGGTCGGGGAGGGTCTTCGGTTGGCGCGGGCCGGGGTTTCGTGCAAACCTTCCGTCGCCGTGGCTGACGGGCGCTCCCGCGGCCGTCCGGAGCGTCGGCAGGAGGAGACGTAATGCGGGTCGGTCTCGTCGCGAATCCCTTCTCCGCGAGGGATATCCGCCGCGTCATCGCGAATGCGGCGAGCCTCCAGATCACGGACCGGGCGAACATCGTGCTCCGGGTCCTCGCCTGCCTCGGCGCCTGCGGCGTGTCGGAAGTCGTCGCGATGCCGGAACGGGGCGGCATCCGCGCCCACGTCGAACGCGGGATCGAACGGGCCCGGAGCGCCGGCGGCGAGCGGCTCGCTCCCGTGCGGCACCTCGACTTCCCGGTGACCGGCACGGTGGAGGACACCCGCCGCGCGGTCCGCGCGATGGCGGCCGAAAACGTCGCGGCCATCGTCGTCCTGGGCGGCGACGGCACCCATCGCGCGGTAGCGATGGACTGCGGCCGGACCCCCATCGCCTGCGTATCGACGGGAACCAACAACGCCTTCCCGGACCACCGCGAGCCGACGGTGACCGGCCTCGCCACCGGCCTCGCGGTGACGGGGCGCGTGCCGCCCGACGTGGCCTACGCCTCGAACAAGCGCCTCCTCGTGTCCATCAACGGGAGCCGGCATCACCCGGCCCTCGTCGACGTCGCCCTCGTCGCGGAGCAGGTGGTGGGCGCGCGCGCGTTGTGGCGCCCGGAGTCGCTGCGGGAGCTCTACGTGACGTTCGCGGACCCGAGCGTGATCGGGCTCTCCGCGATCGCCGGCTTTCTCGAGCCGGTCGGGCGCCGGGAGGCGGATGGCCTGATGGTCGACGTCGGCGCGCCGGAGGGAGCCGGCGCCGCTTCGGATGGAATACGCATCGAGGCGCCGATCGCTCCCGGATGGCTCCGCACCATCGGGGTGCGCGGCTGGAGCCGCCTGCCGCCGGGATCGCCCCGGACCCCCCGGCTGCGCGCGGGGATGATCGCATTCGACGGGGAGCGCGAGGTGGGGTTCGGCGAGGACGACGAGGTTCGCATCGTGCTCGAGCCGGACGCGGTGCGAACCGTGGACGTCGAGGCGTGCATGGACTACGCTGCCCGGAACGGACTCTTCCGGCTGGGCGAGCGCCGCGCCCTCGGGGCCGCGGCCGGTCCCGGGGGTTGAAACGGGCCGCCCTGCGAGCGCCGACCGGAGGGCGCGGGCATGGACGAGGTGTGGGCGCAGTCGGGGCGGATGGAGCGCGCAATACCGCCCGCCCGCGGCCGGCGCCGGCCCCCTGCACTTGACGGGCGGCGCGATCCCCCCGAAGAATTCCGAACATCGTCGATCCGAACCATCGTCGCAAACGGCCGGCGGCGAGCGGCCCGGCGGCAGCCGCCCCCGCCGCCCTCGGCACTCCCCGGAGGACCCGATACATGACCGATCGACAACCGTTCTCGCTCGACCGCGACACGCTGCTCGCCGCGTACCGGACGATGAAGACCATCCGTGAGTTCGAGGAGCGGCTGCACGCCGACGTGGCGCGGGGCGACATCCCCGGGTTCGTGCACCTCTACGCCGGCGAGGAGGCGGTCGCGACCGCCATCATGCTCCACCTGGGCGACAACGACCGCATCGCATCCACCCACCGGGGGCACGGCCACTGCATCGCCAAGGGAGTGGACGTGAAGGAGATGATGGGCGAGATCCGGGGCAAGGCGACCGGGGCCTGCAAGGGCAAGGGCGGCTCGATGCACATCGCCGACCTCAGCAAGGGCATGATGGGCGCGAACGGGATCCTCGGGGCGGGTGCACCGCTCGCCTGCGGCGCCGCCCTCGCCGCCAAGCGGCGGGGGGACGGCGGGGTCGCGATCAGCTTCGTCGGAGACGGCGCCTCCAACCAGGGCATGTTCCTCGAGAGCCTGAACCTTGCCGCGGTCTGGAACCTCCCGGTCGTCTTCGTGGTCGAGAACAACGGCTACGCCGAGTCCACCTCCGTGGAGTGGGCGGTCGCCTGCGACAGCTACGTGGACCGCGCTTCGGGGTTCGGGATGCCGGGGGTGACCGTGGACGGGACCGACTTCTTCGCCGTCCACGAGGCGGCGGGGGAGGTGATCGCCCGCGCCCGCGAGGGCGGGGGGCCGTCGCTCCTCGAGTGCAAGATGTACCGGTTCTACGGCCATTTCGAGGGCGACGCCCAGACCTACCGGGCGGCGGGCGAGGTCGAGAACCTCCGCGAGAACCACGACTGCATCAAGATCTTCCGGGGGGCGGTGACCGGCGCCGGGGTCGTCGGCGCGGCGGAGCTCGACACGATCGACACGGAGGCGCTCGCCCTCGTCGAGGAGGCGGTCGAGCATGCGGCGGCGGCGCCGATGCCCGGCCCCGAGGACCTCGAGTCCGACGTATACATCTCGTACGCCTGACGGCGGGACACCGGAACACCTGCCCCGGGTCCGAACGACGCGCGGCCCCCGGGGCCCGACAGGAGACAGCGAATGGCGCGCAACCTCAGCATGAGTGAGGCGGTCAACGAGGCCCTGGACCAGGAGATGGCCCGCGACCCGACGGTCATCTGCATGGGGGAGGACATCTCGGGAGGAACCGGAAGCCCCGGCGAGGACGACGCCTGGGGCGGGCCCCTCGGCGTCACCAAGGGCCTCTCGGTCAAGTACGGCGATCGGGTCATGGACACCCCGCTCTCGGAGTCGGCGTTCATCGGGGCCGCGATCGGCGCCGCGTGCAGCGGGCTTCGCCCCGTCGCCGAGCTCATGTTCGTAGACTTCATGGGGGTGTGCTTCGACGAGATCTTCAACCAGGCGGCGAAGTTCCGGTACATGTTCGGCGGCAAGGCCGAGACCCCGGTGGTCATTCGCTGCATGGCGGGGGCCGGATTCCGGGCCGCCGCCCAGCACTCCCAGATGCTCACCCCGATCTTCACGCACGTTCCGGGGCTCAAGGTGGTGTTCCCGTCGAACGCCTACGACGCGAAGGGGCTCCTCATCCAGTCGATCCGGGACGACGACCCCGTCATCTTCTTCGAGCACAAGAACCTCTACGACACGAAGGCCGACGTGCCGGAGGGCCTCTACACGATCCCGTTCGCGGAGGCGAACGTGGTCCGCGAGGGCGGCGACGCGACCATCGCGACCTACGGGCAGACGGTGCAGCGCTCCCTCGACGCGGCCGGCGCCCTCGCGAAGGAAGGCATCGAGTGCGAGGTCATCGACCTCCGCACCCTCTCCCCGATCGACATGGACACGGTCCTCGAGAGCGTCGAGAACACCGGGCGGCTCGTGTGCGTGGACGAGGCGAACCCGCGCTGCTCGATCGCCGCGGACGTCTCGGCCACCGTGAGCCAGGAGGCGTTCGGGGTGCTCCGGGCAGGGGTACGGATGGTGACCGCGCCGCATACCCCGGTGCCGTTCTCCCCCGCGCTCGAGGACATCTACATTCCGGGCGCGGACCGGATCGCGGCCGCGGTGCGCCGGACCGTCGCCAACTGAGGACGAAACGATGCCCGGAACCATCACGCCCATCGTGATGCCGAAGTGGGGCCTTTCCATGAAGGAGGGGACGGTGACCCGCTGGCTGGTGGACGAGGGGGACGAAATCGCGGTCGGCAACGAGATCGTGGAGATCGAGACGGAGAAGATCGCGAGCGCCCTCGAGGCCGCCGACCCGGGACTGCTGCGGCGCCTGGTCGCCCAGGAGGGCGATCTCCTGCCGGTGAAGGCGCTGCTCGGGGTCCTCGTGCAGGGAGAGGTGGGCGAAGAGGAGATCGACGCCTTCGTCGAGGGGTTCGTGGTCCCCGCGGACGAGGAAGACGAGGAAGAAGAGCAAGGCATCGCCTACCGGTATGCGGAGACGGCGGCCGGGCGCATCCGGTACACCGTGCAGGGCGAGGGCGCGGAGACGGTCCTTCTCATCCACGGCTTCGGCGGCGACCTCGACAACTGGTTGTTCAACATCGACGCGCTCGCGGCCGGGAATACCGTGATCGCCCTCGACCTGCCGGGGCACGGGCCGTCTCCGGCTCCGCTCCCGGAGCCTTCCGTTCCGGGGATCGGGCGAGCGGTGCTCGAGTTCCTGGACGCGGTCGAGGTGGGGGCGGCGCATCTCGTCGGCCACTCGCTCGGGGGGGCGGCCGCGCTCGCAATCGCCGCCACCGCGCCCGAGCGGGTCCGCTCCGTCGCCCTCGTCTGCCCGGCCGGCCTCGGCCCGGACGTCAACCGCGGCTACATCGACGGGTTCGTCTCCTCGGCCACGCGCCGCCAGCTCAAGCCCGTGCTCGAAAACCTCTTCGCGGACCCGGGGCTCGTCAACCGATCACTCGTGGACGGGGTGCTGCGCTACAAGCGGCTCGACGGGGTGACGGAGGCGCTCGCGGCGCTCGCGGACGGGGTGTTCCCGGACGGCGCGCAGCGCTGGGTGGAGCCGGGTGCGGTCGCGGGACTCACCGTCCCCGTGCTCGTCGTCTGGGGCGCGGAGGACCGGATCGTCCCCGCCACGCACGCCGCGGCCGCGGTCGGGGCCACGGTCGAGATCGTCGAGGGCGCCGGCCACATGGTGCAGATGGAGGCCGCAGCCCGCGTCAACTCCCTCATCGCCGCCCACGTCGCCCGCGCCGCCGCCGGTTGACGCCATGGTATCCCGGATGGCTCCGTCCAACGGGAGGCTCACCGGTGCGCGGGCGCCGTGCCGCCCCACTTGCTCCGGGCCGGCGCGTTCAATCTCCCGCTGGCGGACGGACGGCGTGTCGAACGTCGAGCTCGCGCAGTAGCAGAGCCCGAGGCGGTCGGGAGCCGGCTGCTGCGCGAGGCCGCGCGGGTGCTTCGCCCCGGCGGGCAGCGAGGGGGGTGCGAGATCAGGAAGCGGGATCGGACGAGGCTTCGCCCGCGCCAGCGGGGGCGGCAGGGGCGCGTACCCGGATCCCGAGCTCGCGGAGCTGTCCCGGCGTGGCGGCGGCCGGCGCGCCCGTCAGGGGGCAGTGGGCGGTCTGGGTCTTGGGGAACGCGATCACGTCCCGGATGGACCCCGCGCCCGCGAGCAGCATCACGATGCGGTCGAGCCCGAACGCGATCCCGCCGTGGGGCGGGCATCCGTACCGGAGCGCTTCGAGCAGGAAGCCGAACTTCTCCTCGGCCTCCTCCTCCCCGATCCCGAGGACCCCGAACGCGGCCCGCTGCATCTCGGGGCGATGGATGCGCACCGAGCCGCCCCCGAGCTCGTGTCCGTTGACCACGAGGTCGTAGGCCCGCGACAGGCAGTCTCCCGGCGCGAACCGCAGGGTCTCGGGATCGTCGGTCACCGGGGCGGTGAACGGATGGTGGAGCGGCAGCCACCGCTTCTCGCGCTCGTCCCATTCGAACATCGGGAACTCGACCACCCACAGCGCCTGCCACCCCTCCGCGACCAGGCCCTGGTCCTGGCCGATCCGGACCCGGAGCGCGCCGAGCGAGTCGTTCACCACCCGGGCATCGCCCGCTCCGAAGAAGATGAGGTCCCCGTCCTCGGCCCCGGTCCTCTCCACGATGCCGGCGACCGCCGCATCGTCCAGGAACTTGACGATGGGGGACTGGAGACCGTCGCGCCCCGTCCTCGCGTCGTTCACCCGGACCCAGGCGAGCCCCTTCGCGCCGTACTGGCCGACGAACTCCGTGTAGCCGTCGATCCGCGAGCGCGGGAGCGCTCCTCCGGCCGGGACCCGAAGCGCCGCCACCCGGCCCCGTGGATTGCGGGCGGGCCCCGCGAACACCTTGAACTCGCAGTCCCGCACCAGGTCGGCGACCTCGACCAGCTCGATCCCGATGCGAAGGTCGGGCCGGTCGGTTCCGAACCGCTCCATCGCCTCGCGCCAGGTGAGGCGGGGCAGCGGCTCCGGCAGCTCGATGCCTCCCGCCTGCGCGAAGAGGTCGCGGACCATGCCTTCGACGAGGTCGAGGAAACGGTCCATCTCCAGGAACGAGGTCTCGATGTCGATCTGGGTGAACTCGGGCTGGCGGTCGGCGCGCAGGTCTTCGTCCCGGAAGCAGCGGACGATCTGGTAGTAGCGCTCCACCCCCGACATCATGAGGAGCTGCTTGAAGAGCTGGGGGGACTGCGGGAGGGCGAAGAAGCGCCCTGGCTGGGTGCGGCTCGGGACGAGATAGTCGCGGGCGCCCTCGGGGGTCGCCCTGGTCAGCATCGGGGTCTCGACGTCGAGAAAGCCGTGCGAGTCGAGGCAGGCCCGGACGATGCGGGTCACCTCGCTTCGGAGCCGCAGGTTCTCGTGCATCCGGGACCGGCGAAGGTCGACGTACCGGTACCGGAGCCGGGTCTCTTCGTTGACCGCCTCGTCGTCGAGCTGGAACGGGGGGGTGCGCGACTCGTTCAGCACCTCGATGGCTCGGGCGAGCACTTCGACGCGGCCGGTGGCGAGGTCGGGGTTCTCGGTGCCTTCGGGACGGAAGCGCACCCTTCCGGCGACCCGGAGCACGTACTCGCCGCGCGCGCGGTCGGCGAGGGCGAACGCCTCCGGGGTGTCCGGGTCGATGACGATCTGGAGCAGTCCGGATCGGTCCCGGAGATCGATGAAGATGACCCCGCCATGGTCGCGCCGCCGGTGAAGCCAGCCGCACACCGCGACCGACTCACCGTCGAGCCGTTCCGTCACCTCCCCGCAGAAATGTGTTCGCACCTGGAGCTCCCCTGACCGAACCGGACAACCGGATCGGAGGACCGAACCGGAATACGGAAGGGGGCGTCGGCTCGAAGCCGCTGCGGACCCGCCGTCCGCCCCCGGCCGCGGCGCCGCTTCCGGACCGCGAGCCCGCGTCCACCGGATCGTTCGCCAGCCCCGGCAAGCAGCGCGCGCCGGGGGCGGAAGGGCGCCACGGGGACCCGGGCGCCGGCGCGAAGGCGGGCGCGGGCGCACGCGAGGGGCGCGATTGTAGCGCGTAGAGCCGGCGGAGAATCAGGCTCCGGGAAAGCGGCGGGGGTTCTCTTCGGCCGGGTGAACGAGCCGGAGCCGTTCGAGACGGGCGAGAGGGTCCTGGCGGTAGAAGGCGCGCAGGTGGCGGTAGACGGACGGGTACGCGGCTTCGAGCACGTCCGGCGTCTCGAAGAAGCACTCGCTCGCGACCGCGAAGAACTCGCCGGGCTCCTCGGCCGCGTACTCGTCGATGGAGGGTGTCCCGCCCGCCTCGATGCGGCGCTTGAGGTCCTCGAACGCGGCGGCGAAGTCCCGGGCCCACGCCGCCGCGTCCATGTCCCGGTGAAGCGGCGGCCGCCCGTTCGCGTCGCCGTCCAGCATGTCGAGCTTGTGCGCCACCTCGTGGATGACGACGTTGTAGCCGTCGCCGCGCCCCGAGGCCTCCACGTCCTCCAGGGACAGGACCACCGGGCCGCCGAGCCACGACTCGCCGCTGCGCTCCTCCTCCCATTCGTGCTCGACGCCGGCCTCGTCCACCTCGCGCCCGCGTGCGACGAAGCCCGCGGGGTAGACCACGACCGTCCGCCACGACCGGTAGGCGTCGAGGCCGAGGGAGAGGATCGGAACGCACGCCAAGGCCGCGATGACGGCCGCGTCCACCGCGTCGACACGCTGTCCGAGCACCGGCTCGATGGATTTCCCGGCGACGAAGCTCGCCGCGAGGCCGCGAAGCCGGCCGCGTTCCCCGTCATCCAGAGGATCGAGGATGGGGAGGCGTTCGAGCACCGCCGCCCAATCGGCCTCGTCGATCACCGTCTCGCGGCGGCGCGCCCACATGGCTTCCCCCGGCGCTTCCCCCCGATCCCGGAAGGACACCATACCCGACCGCCGATCGGGTGCTCCAGGCGTCCTCCGGCGGCGGCCGCGCCCGCGCCCCGGCGCGCCCGGGCCGACACGACGCAGACCGGGGACCACGCCAGCCGGCAAACGGGAGGGGCGGCCGGGGCTTCCTCGGACCCGCCCCGGTCCACCCAACCCGATTTACCCGGCCGGGTATCGGCTGGAGCGGTCGATCACGCGGGAAGACGGAAGCACGCCGGACGCGTCCGCCCCCGCCGCCACGGCCCGCCCGTGGCTACGAGCTTCCGTCAGCTTCTCCGGAGCGCCAGACACACCATGTCGTCCTCGATCCGGCGGCCCTCCCCGAAGCGTTTCACGTCGTCGAAAATGCGCTCGACCGCCTCCTTGGCGTTCGCGGGCGGCCCCGCCGCGAACACCCCCTCGATTCCCTTCGTTCCGAACTCGTCCCCGGCGTGGTTCCGGGCCCGCGTCAACCCGTCCGAGTACAGGATGAGCGTCTCTCCGGGATCGATCGTAGCCGTGCCTTCCCCGAACTGCGCCTCCCTCTGCACCCCGATGACCATTCCCGCCACCGGATCGATCGTCCGGCACCTTCCCGCGGGGTCGACCACGATGGGGGTCGGGTGCCCGGCGTTGGCGTAGCGCACCTCGCCCGTCCCCGGGTGGTACACCGCGTACACCAGCGACACGAGACGGCTCTCCGGGTTGTCCTCGCTCACCACCTCGTTCATTTCCGAGAGCACGGTCGCGGGATCGCTCGATCCGATCGCGGTTCCCTTGAGGACGCTCCGGGAGCCGGTCATGAACAGCGCCGCTCCCACCCCCGTCCCCGAGACGTCCGCCACCGCGATGCCGAGCTTCTCGTCCTGGAGCTTCACGACGTCGAAGAAGTCTCCCGCGATCTCGCCCGTCGGCTCCAGCATCGCGTGCAGCTGGTAGCGGTGGCTCTGCGGCATCTCGGGCGGCGCCGCCGCGCGCTGCATCGTCCTCGCGATCTCGATCTCGCTTCGCCGCGCGGCCACCCGATCCCTCGACCGCATCGCGGTTCGCCAGGTGCGGAGGTGCTCCTCGGTGCGCTCGATCGTGGCCTCCAGGTCCACGAAGTCCACGGGTTTGGTCACGAAGTCGAAGGCCCCGAGGTTCATCGCGATCCGGATGTTCTCCATGTCGCCGTAGGCCGACACGACGATCGACTTCAGGCCCGGGTACCGCTTCGCGATCTCGGCCAGGAGCTCCAGCCCGTTCATGATCGGCATGTTGATGTCGGTCACCACCATGTCGATCCCGCTCTCGTCTCCGTTCTCGAGCTTCTTCAGCGCCTCGCGTCCGTTGAGGGCGAATTCGAGCTCGTAGACGCCCCTTCGGATCTTGCGCCGCATCTTCTGCCGCATCATGAGCTCGATGTCGGGCTCGTCGTCCACGATGAGGATCCGGGTGGGCCCACGGGTGGGATCGGGGGTCTCGGCCCGAGCTGCGTCATTCACGTTCCTGTCTCCATGATTCCGATCTTCTCCTCCGGCCGCCGCACACGCCCCATGGCCGGGAAACACGCTCCGGCCCGTGGAGCCGTCGGCCCGCAAGGCGGCCCGAGCGCGCCGCCGGCAAACCGGCGCACCCGGCCGGCAGGCCGGTCGAGCCGCGGGTCGGGCTTCGGACGGCGCCGGCGTCGGCGCCGACGCCGTCCGCCGGAACGGCGACGAGGAAGCCTCGGGCCGATCGTCAGGGAGGGAAGGCGCCGCGGCCCGCCGCTTCGGGCCCCTTCTCCCCATCCCGGACGGCCTCTCCGCGGGAGGGTGCCGCACCGGGACCGGGATGCGCATCACCTCCTGCCATGACCTCCTGCGAAGTGTAATCGACACGGCGCCGGTAGATGAACGCCGCTTCGCGCACCTCGTCCCCGCACACCCGCCATCCCGGAGCGTCCTTCGTCCCGGACCGCCGCGGCCGGCATCCGCTCCGACTCGCGGACGTCCGCAACGGCCTTGCCGCCCTGGTGGACGACGGAGAGGACGCGGAGTCGATGGTGACGATCCTTCTCTTCCTGTTGTCCGAATCCGAGGCCGGACGCGCGCTCGAGCGCCGGCGGCGGCGCCGGATACTCGCCGCCTGGAAGAAGCTGTCGGTGGACGAGGGCACGGTTGCCGTCGTCCGGCAGGTTCAGGAGGCTTGGGCCGCGTCCCGTTCGCGAACAGCCCGTCGTGAAGCCCCGCATCGCACCGGGATGGGCGCGCCGAGCCCATCGGGTGCAGCGGGGCTCTTGCGGCGAGCCGTCGAGCGTTCGGCGCTCCGCCCCCAAGGGCCGCGCGGGCCTTCGCTTCGGCGTCGTGGACGAGGTGCTCCCCGGCGAAGCCGGGGAGCTCTCTCGGAAGATCGAGCGTCGATCATTCCTGACGTCGACCTGCCGGCGCCCGCCGATACCAGCGTGTCATGAGCGCGCAGGCCGAGACCTCGAACCACCTTCGGGAGAGGCTCCCCACTCCCGGAACCAGGGAGAATCCACCCTCACCCGGTGCTCGCCCATCAGAACGACAGGGGGCGAAACCATCAACCGTCCACGAGAGAGCGGGGCAAGTCCGGTTGCTTCGGAATCCGTGAGGTGAGGTGATCCCATTACTTCGGATCCGATGGTTGCATAACCGCCGGGTCGCCGCGGGCGACGACCCGCCCGTCTTCACGCACTCGGACTCGATACCCGAGAAGAACCCCAACCCGGTGACGAGGACGATCTCCGCAACCGCGGCGTGCCGTCGGGGGCGCCTCGCATCGTGGATCGTGCGGCTCGTGCGGGCGGCGACCGAGCCGACCGAATGCTACAAGCGGCCGATGCCGCCGGGCGCCTCGGCGGGCAGGCGTCCGGGCGGCCTGATCGCCGCCGCGTCGGCGAGGGCGCCGGCCCGGATTTCGGGCAGCGCAAACGTCGCAGCGCATCGCCCCGGATCGCCATTCGAGCAGGCTTGCGTACAAGCCGCCCTTACTCCTCCTCGAAGCCGCAGGCGCGGAACCGGAGGGTCCGGCAGTTCTCCTCGACGATGCGCCGGACGGTCCGGCTCACCCCGTCCGGGACCTTGGCCGAGATCTCGACCGATACCTCCACCTCCGCTCCCGGCAGGGTCGTCAGGTGCTGCAGGGCCTCCTCCGCCACCGTGCCCATGTCGCGGCCGGCGCGGTCCGGATCGAGCCGGATGCCCCGAAGAAGCGCCGCGAAGGGCGCGGCCCGGCGACCCCGGTGTCGCGCCCGGCGCCCCCGTCCGGGTCGGCGCCGGCGCCGGGGCCGCTCCCGTCCGCCCGCTCGTCCGGCACGTCGGCCGACGAGGACGGACACGGATGCACGCCCTGGAAGCCGCCCCGATCCCCCCGCCGGGTCGCATCGCGCAATCGCCGCTCGACCTCCCGCTCGACCTCGTCGCCGGCGAGCTCCTGCGCCCGCTCCGAGACGGCGCGGCGCAGGTTCGGGCGGGTGTCGTACCGGTGGCGGCGGTCCCGGCGGTAGAGTCAGGTCAGCCGGCCGGAGAGCTGCGACACGGAGCTCTTCGCTGAACAGACAGGGTAGGCGATCATCGACCTTGGCCGGTCGTCGTCCCCTTCGACTCAATCTTCACGTGTATGCCCGGGAGCCGGTGGTACGAGGTCGATGGCCCAGTCTCCGAGCTGGGTGATGTCGAGGTTGGCATGGTCGAGAAGCGTGATCAGTTCTTCCTGGCGGGGTTGGCCGAAGGCAACACGATAGGCGGCGAGCTGCCGTTTCAATCGCTTGAATCCTTCGACTTCCGTCGTATAAGGGAGCAACGGGACATGGCGTTCAACGCGGTGCTCGCCGTCGGCAATCCAGTGCGGGGCGAGGCCGTGCTTGTGCTCTCCGGTAACCCGCACCGCCCCTTCGGCACGCTGGAAGATCAGCGTCCAGATGTCGCCGCCAGGCCGCCAGGACGCGAGGGCGTTCCGGCCGTCGGCGGCGGCGACGTTGCGGCGGACGGCGTGCCCCTTGTACCGATGGATACGGCCCTCCCGCTGTTCGAGATCGACCGGATTGCCCGGAAGATTCCAGTGGACCAGCCGGTGGCACCAGGGGTGGAAGTCGAGCCCTTCCTGACCGATGGACGTACTGGTCAGGACGAACGGACGGAAGGGGCTGTTGAAGGCCGCTCTCACCGCGTCCTGGCTGATGTGCCGATCATCTTCCGTGCGAATGTGGCCGAAACGCAGAGCGAACACGGTACGAATACGGATCTCTTCCGGACCATCGGCGTCCCGGTTCCGGGCTCGGAAGAACCGCGCATGAACGCGCGCTCGCGTGGGCTGGACACTCTGCATGAGCTCTCGTGCGCACTCGGTGGCGACCTCCTCGGCGCTCGCTTCCTCGGACCAGGCGTGCTGTTCCCACAGCAGGTGCCACTGTTCATCGAGCACCGCCTGCAAGTTGCCTTGCTGGCAATAGCGGAGCACCAGACGCCAGTAATGGGCTTCGCCGTGCGAAGCACCGGCTTCGGAGGCGAGCTGGCGGATCAGGGAAATCACGGCCGGCTGGTTGAAGAGGCTCCAGAACGCTTCGGCCATCTTCGTTGCGAGCTCCCGGCGCGTATCGTCGCCGACGCCCGTTGACGCCTTCAGGCAACGTAATGCAAGGATTGCCGGAGAGCCGAGGGCAACCTCGGTGAGCAGGTCGGCCAAGCCCGGGGGCCGGCGGCCAAGCTGGCATGGCTGCAATCCGAGGAGATCGTCGATGTACTTGTCGAAGATTTCGGGATTGGGTTTCGGGAAAGGCTCGCCGTTTTCCCGAGCCCGTAGCTCACCATCCTTCCACGCTTGCAGGAACCTGCGTAGTGCCGGGTCCAACACCAATGGCGCCACCCATTCCCAACGATCATCGATCTCACCGCTCCGAGGGTCGGGCAATCGGGGATCTGCCAGGAGCCCCTCGACACTCTCGCGGACCCAGCCCCGGCGATCCAGCCCGGCCGGTGCTTCCAGAGGATGCGCCAGATCCGCCAACGGCAGACACGGCATGAGGAGCAGCAAGAGGCGATGGCGGGATCGGATTCCGGCCGCCGACTGCGTGAGTCTGAGCAGTGGTCCCTGTTGCTTCGCGGGATCCTGGTAGGACTTGATCCGGCTCCGGCCACCGACCATCCTCCGTTCCGCCTCGTAGCTCAGCACGGCGCTGACCACGTCGGGCACCACGTTCCAAGCCGAGAACAGCAGGGTCTTGGTGATGGCTTCCTTGCCCATGAAGGGGCCTTCCAGTGGCCAATAGGGCAGTGTGGGAGGCACCCAGAGCAGGCGCCACAGTCCAGCGTCCAGCAGGTCGTGCACCATGCTTCGCAGCTTGGCATTGCCCGGATCGAGCGCGGACCACTCAAGCAACGCCTCGGCGCTCAGGAAGGCGGAAGCATGCTGCCGGAGTACTTCGGACACGATGTCCGGCGACCGTTCGAGAGTTTCATCGAGACGTTCATCGAATTTGTAGCCGTGCATGAAGTGGGCGAGGTAGGGCGCAGACTTCCAGAGGGCCATGGGATCCCGGTCGCCTACCGCGCGGAACATCGCATCGGCGGCGAGATACTGCCGCACGTCGGCCGGCATGAGTGTGGAGGTCGGCAGGCATTCCACCACCATCGCGTCCCGCTCGTCGCTGGCGGCGACACGTTCGGTGCGGGCCATGATGGCCCGGAGGGCAGCTTCGACTTCCCCCTTGGCGGCTTTGATCGTTTCGGTCCGGTCGGCTTCGCCGGCGGCGGCGCCCTTGAGCGCTTCGCCGAAACGGGAGAGCCGGCGCCTTACCTTTTCGACGCGGGATTCATCTTCATCGAGCAGGAACCGCGTAGTGGCCAGGAAGTCCTCGTAGTGATCCTCGTTCCCGATTTCGGCATCCGCGGTATAGAGCTTGTACGGCGTTGCGGAGAGCAGCAGCGTGCGCACCCGATTGCCGTCGGAATTCCCGGCCCGGAACAAATCTCGGGCCAGTTCGGCCGCGGGATCCGGATGCTCTTCCCGGATTTCAAGCAACGTCTTGAAACGCTGAAACTCGTCCAGAATGACGAGATCGGGATCCAGCGCCTGGACGCATACTTCGGCCAGCAACCGGCGTAGCTTTGCGATCACCTCGTTTCGCCGCTGCCGAGCCTCGTGCGGCCAAGTCTGCCGGTAGCGGTAAAACCAGGCATCGAAGAGCTCGTGCAACTCGCGCCGGAGATCTCTTCGTTCCATGAACGCAATACGGAAGCGTTTCATGATCTCCGGATCGAGCGGAACAGGGTTGTTGTTCAGTCCCCGTCGCCAAACATCCTTTCGAGTCATTCCGCCCTGCAACAGGTTCATCAACGCCGTACGTCGCCGTGGATCGAAACGGGGTGCAAGCAGGTGGAACAACACCTCCCGTTCACGCCGTTGACCGGTGGAACGTCCCATGTCGAACGACGTTCCCGGTGTGAAGCTGATGAAGTTCAGCTTGTTGTCCGCGAGTCCCGGTTCCCCCTCCCGAGGCGCGAGCTCCGTCGCCAGCATCGTCAGGCGGGTCGCCAATGCGAACGTCCGCTCGCCCGCGCCACCCACCTGAAGCTTGTGAAGGTTGGCGCGGGCGATGCTGGAGTTGCTGCAAATGTAGATGACGTCGATCCGTTCGACGTCATCCCAGAGATGATCGATGGCGCGGGCGATGATGCCGCGGGCGACCAGCGTCTTGCCGAGCCCGACTTCGTCGGCTACGAGGAAACGTGCGGTGCTGTCTTCCGCGATGAACAGGCGGTGGAATGCATGCTCTACCGTACGACGCTGAAACGGTTTGAGCGGCTTCAGGAGCTCATCGACGCAGGGCCGGTTCAAGATGGATTTCCCTCCCGGAGCGTTTCTTCCACCGCGGACCAGACGGCAAACAAGTCATCGGGGACGATCTCTCGTCCTTCCTCCGTCTTGCGGAGATCGTCGATCAGCCGGCGCACGGGCTTCAGGCGCTCCGGGTCGCGCGCGGCGGCGCGCACCAGATCTTCGAGCAGCGTCTCTCCGGCAAACCCCTCTCCCCAAGCGCCTCCCTCGCTGCCATCGCTCCCGCCCTTCGCCCAATCGACCATGCCGTCGAGCCCTCCCAGCAGCGCCCGCAGGAAGAGCAGAAAGCGTTCCGGGCTGTCGATCAAGGTTCTGAGCACCTGATGGATACGGTCCTCGGGCATCCCGTTCGCGGGAAGCCGCAAGGTCATGCGAACGGCGTCCACCCCTTGGACCGGTACATGCAGACGGAAAGCGGCAAAGGCGGTCAGTCGAACGAGGGGCAACGTCCAGCTCGACGGCAAGTCGAGCGGGCGAGCCCGATCCTCGGAAACGGAGATCGGCCACGCTGCGGCCTCGACGCCGTCGGGCAGCGTGATCCGACCCTCGAGCGTCCAGGTCCAGGACTCGCCGGCGGGCGAGCAGGTCACCGTCAGCTTGGCGGCTGTCAGAGCGTCACGAGCTTCCTCGATCCGCTGGCGTGCCTGAACCACGTCGTCGTCCTCGGGTTCTCGATCGCGCCCGCGGTATGGCGTACACAGACTTTCGAACCCGGATTCGAGAAAGCGGTCGATACCGTTGCCGCGATTGCCGGTTCTGCGTCCCCGGCGTCCGGTGACGGCGGCCATCATCTCGACGTTGCGGCCGGTGAACGCGGCCGCGGTGAGATTTGCCGAGCCGACGTACCACGTGACGTCCCATCCACGTTCCACGGCGATCATCTTGGCGTGCAGCCCGGTCGGGCTGGCGCCGGCGCCGTCCTCCGGCTCCTCCTGAGCGGCGTCCGACAGGACGAAGATCCGCCCCCAGGCATCCAGGGCGCCGTCAGGCAGCTTGTCCAGCTCCTCCTGCCGGCTCACAAGCATGTGCTCCCCTTCGCCTGTCCCGTTGAGCAGCGCGTCGAGCGCCGTGCGGTTGACGAAGGGGGCGATGGCCAGGACGCGGGACCCGCCGGTCAACGGACGCCAGGGGCGCTGCCGTCGGGACAATCCGAGCAGGTGAAACTCGACGGGATCCTCGAACCCCTCGGGACCTGGAAACCGGGTCCGCCCGGCCTCTTCCGCCAAAGCCTTCATCCGTTTCGCAACTCGCGGCTCCAATTTGGTCCGATTCGGCAGCTCTTGCAGGAGATCGCTCAGTGGCCGGCTCGGCTTTGCCCTCTGCCTGGGCATCGGCGAGGCTTCGCTCGCCAATGCGATGTCCCAGGAGCGGTCGAAGGTCAGGTTCCTCGACAGGACCGCCACCCGCAACAGCGGGGGTTCGTCGTCGGCCATGAACCGGGCGACCCAGACCTTGGGGTGAAATACGCCGCCGTTGGGGGCACGCACGGGATGCACGCTCGATTCGAGCAGCGTGTACAGCGCTCTTTCCTCGCCGGGAATCGCGATGCCGGCCTTGTCGACGAAGACGTGAATGCGGTCGCCGGCCTCCCGTAGCGCCTGGGTCAGCAGCAACGGATCGGCCAGCATGTCCTCCATTCCCCCCTCGGCGTGAGCCAGCACCCCGAGGGGCAGCGCCAGCAGCGCTTCCAGGTCCAGGGTGTAGGTGGTCAACACGGCAAGATCGAGGCGATGGCCCGGGGGCGGCCGGAGCAGATCGGAGGCGACGGTGCGGGTGTCGGGGGAGAGCATCAGGCGGCGAGCCCTCGATGCAGATCGATCAGGAGCTGCCGGACGCGAACCCAGCGGAAGTCCATGCGACCGACGCCGGCGCGTCCGTTCCAGTCCAGCAGACGGTTCGGGTTCACGATCCGCGCCCGAGCGCCTTTGAGCTGATACTCGCGATCCTCGACGAGCCTGCGCAGCCGGTGGTCTTCAGCCACCTTATCGGGGCCAGCTCCGGCAATCCCCTTCGACCATGCTTCGACAAAACGGCGTTGCGGACCGGGCACACGGCCTCCACGACGTGCGGCGAAGGCCCATAGTACGTGCGGCTCGTAGGTGTCCTCCTCGGCCTCGCTGGCCGCCCACTCGGCAAGCTTCGCCCGGTATCCGTCGATCAACTCACCGTCGCCGTCGTGGTCGGCATGGCGGCGTTTCGCGAGCAGCAGATTGTAGAGCAGAGGTATTCCCTGGACGTGGAGAGAGAACCTCCGCGCCAGCTCCACGGTGGCGCGAATCTTCTCGCGCGCTCGTCCTGCATCGGGATCGTCCCAGAAGTGTTTCGCCGGCGCATCCGAACCCTTGCGCACCAACCACCCGAGCAAGGTGCCCGCACATTGCTCCTCCAGGCGTCCCCGGAGGAAATCCGCCTCATTCCGCGTCAGCGCGAACGATGCCTCTTGAGGAAACGACGCTGGCGGATCGGGCAGCCGCGGATGCCAGCTCGGCTCCCTGGTCCAGGCCACGCCGGGGTCGTCGGACCGTCCAGCGGGGTCGTGACCGTCCGCAAGCCTCGCGAAGTTCGCGTGATACCAGCCTTGGCTCCGCGGATGCCGGAAGATGCGCCACCGCACGAGGGCTGACCAGTAGACGGAGCTCGGCAGCCGTGCCAGTGAGCCGCGAGCGCGCACTCCGATTACACCCTCGGCATCCTCGCCGTCCGCGAGTGATCCGATCAGATCCGTCTCCGCCTTCCGCGCCCGCCGGGCCACATCGGCCGAGCCAACTTTCCGAGACTCCAATCGCTGGTACATCCAGGGTATGAACAGCACGTACCGCAACCGGGTCTGGATGTACGACGTGCCGGGAAACAGCGCATCGGACAGAATGTCCCGCAAGCTCCCGAGGCCCATCTCGTCGACCGTGCCCTGTTCTTTGAGCAGGTCCAGAACCCGCCGCATCTTGTCCCGGTCGCTCGCCGTCAGATCGAGCCAGGTCAGGGTCGGTTCCATTCTGGGCTCCGAAACTCGAGATCGATGGTGTGGGTGCAGTTGCCGTCGGGGCATGCACACCAGGTCCGGCCCCGATGCGGGCGGTGTCGGAGGCCCACGACGGGGTGGTCCTGGTGGGCTCCGGCGCGAACAGGGTCCTCACCTCCACCTTCATCCTTGGCGGCTGCATGGCCGGGAAGGGGATTCCGGGCGAGCGGCTGGCAAGCCGGAGAGCCTGATCCGGCCGACGTACGAGGCCGGCGAATCGATTGCCGGCAGGCGGCGATGATTTGCCCGCGCCGAGGCTGATGGTGTTCGAGGCCGCCAAGGCTCGCCCGGCCGGAAAATGGCTGGGGTGGCCTCCGGCGCGTGGCGCGTTCCCCGTCGATTCCGTCCATCCGTGGACGCCGAACTCCCGGCAGGGTGGACATCTTTCGATCGAGCGTCGGCACCGCCAGCCCGGCGCGGACGTAATCATCGGCGATGAGTCCGTCGAGAAGGCCCGCGCCCCGGCGGGCCTCGATGGCGGCCAATGCCGTACCACCGTTCAACGGTGAGACCAATCCGCTACACAGTACGTCGAGCAACCCGGCGCGCGCGTCGTCCCTGGAGACGCCGTAGTGATGCTGAACGGCGATGTAAGCTTCGCCGATGACTTGGTTCGAGACGAGGACTTCGGCGCCTTCCTCCTCGATCGGGGATTTCAGCTTGCGCACACAAGGGGCGAAGTCCGCCGGGGGCTCGCCCGTGAGCAACCGCACCAGCACGGAAGTATCAATCCCGAAGCGCCGGGTCATGACGTTGCTCGCGGAACGCTGTGAGATCGAAGCTGCCGCATCCGTGCCGGAGCTTGTCTCGCAATGGCGCGAGACGGGCAGGATCGATGATTTGCGGGCGCAACACGAAGCCGTCGGGGCCTTCTTCGAGTCTGAGCCGGTCGCCGGGCCGCACGCCCATCGCCTCCAGGACCCGTGCGGGGAAGGTGACCTGACGCTTCGACGTGATCTTGACGAGCATGGCGGGGCATCCGGGTATACGCCTTATCGAAGCTCTATTTCGGTAAGGCGCAGACGTCGAACCGAAGAAGAACCCCAACCCGGTGACGAGGACGAGCTCCGCAACCGCGGCGTGCCGTCGGAGCTCGGGGGCGCCTCGCATCGTGGATCGTGTGGATCGTGCGGGCGGCGACCGGGCCTCCCGACCGCTACCGGCGGCCGATGCTGCCGGGCGCCTCGGCGGGCAGGCGTCCGGGCGGCCTGATCGCCGCCGCGTCGGCGAGGGCGACGGCCCGGATTTCGGGCAGCGCAAACGTCGCAGCGCATCGCCCCGGATCGCCATTCGGGCAGGCTTGCGTACAAGCCGCCCTTACTCCTCCTCGAAGCCGCAGGCGCGGAACCGGAGGGTCCGGCAGTTCTCCTCGACGATGCGCCGGACGGTCCGGCTCACGCCGTCCGGGACCTTGGCCGAGATCTCGACCGATACCTCCACCTCTGCCCCCGGCAGGATCGTCAGGTGCTGCAGGACCTCCTCCGCCACCGTGCCCATGTCGCGGCCGGCGCGGTCCGGATCGAGCCGGATGGCGCCGAAGAAGCGCCGCGGGGGGCGCGGCTCGGCGACCCCGGCGCCGCGCCCGGCGCTCCCGTCCGCCGACGGTGATCGCCCGGTTCCCCCGTCGGCCCCGGCCGCCGACGCTCCGGGGAACGTAGTGGCGGCCTCCGCATCCATCTTCGCCGCCGCCGAACGCGCCCGTTCCGCTTCGAGCTGCGCCCGCGCCGCCTCCGGCCGGACCAGCACCCCCGCCGCATCGACGTGGATCGCGGCGGCGGCGGCATCCACCGGCGCGCCCAGGATCAGCCCCTCGTAGCGGCCCCGCTCCGAAACGCTCGTCGCGTAGCCGAAGTAGTCGCCGTTCGCGACCCCCGCCCGGACCGAGGCCGTGAACACCGACTCGTCGCGGAGCCTCGGCAGGTAGCAGTAGGCGCACATCGCGTCCCATACCTGCTTGACGGGGACGTGCGGCCGGCCCCGCCAGAACCAGCGCTCCATCTCCATCGCGAGCAGGGCCGGCGACCATTCGGGGATCACTTGCTCGTTCGACCGCATCCGCTCCCAGGCCCGGACTGCGATGGCGTCTCCCCCACCGGCCGTGGGCGCCGCCTCCCACCGAAGGCCGCCCACGCCTTCCGGCCGCGCGTCCTGGACGGGCACGAGCAGCCAGCGCCACGCCTCGTTCAGCCGCAGGCGCACGGTTTCGCCGCTCGCCTTCTCGCCCTCGGCGGCCTCCCGGCGCTGGTGCGCGTCGAGGTTCAGCGCTTCGCGGTCCCGCACCACCGACTTCCAGGCGAGGAAGCGCCGCGCCTCCTCGACGAGCCCCTCCGCCGCCTCCCGGTCCGGTGCGAGGAAGGCCAGCATGTTCCGGTGTTGCCGCGGGCTGGCCCCGCGGTCGGCGAGCAGGCCGCGGGCCGTGTCCAGCGCCGCGCTGCCGTCGTTCCCGCCCGCGTCCGCGTGCACCGCGCCGGGGGCCAGAAGCACGAGCCGAACCGCCCGTTCGTCCGGCACGTCGGCCGACGAGGCCGGACACGGATGCACTCCCTGGAAGCCGCCCCGATCCCCCCGCCGGGTCGCCTCGCGCAGCCGCCGCTCGATCTCCCGCTCGACCTCGTCGCCGGCGAGCTGCTGCGCCCGCTCCGAGACGGTGCGGCGCAGGTTCGGGCGGGTGTCGTACCAGTGGCGCCGGTCCTGGCGGTAGAGGTAGGTCAGCCGGTCGGAGAGCTGCGACAGCGCGTCGTTGAAGACGGCCACCTGCTCCCCCGGCTGCACCGCGCCCAGACGGATGCGCACGTCCTCGACCCCCCGCACCCGCTGCTGCACCACGTGCGGGGCGCTGCCGAGGAAGATCGTGCGGGCCACCCGGCGGGCCGCGACCGTCTGGCCGAAGCGCGGGTTCTCCGCGTCGATGCGAAACGGTCCGGAGTTGCGCCCGTCCACATCCCCTTCGAGCACCGGGGTCCAGCCCTCGGGCAGGTAGCGGGTGAGCTCGTCGCGCACCGCCGGGGCGTCGAGGCCGACGGAGCCCGGCAGGATCAACAGGCTCGCATCGTTGCGCGACCAGAGATCGTGGATCACCGCCGCCATCAGGCGCAGCACGCCGCGCGTGCGCTGGAAGCGTTCGAGCGTCGCCCAGTCGTTGTAGAGCCGCTCGAACACCTCGGGGTGGATCGGATAGCACGCCTTCAGGCGCTCCGCGTAGCGCGCCTCCCGGCACTCGGGCGGGAAGTCGCCGAGGTTCTCCCGGTAGAGCGCGCCGAACGCACGGCACGTATCGTCACGGGCCGGCTCGGCGTCCGCGATGGGCAGGAACAGCCGGCGGCGCACGACCTCGAACCCTTCCTCGGAGCCGACCGGCTTCCAGATCGCTTCCATGCGCCCGAAGGTGTGCTCGATGCGGGCGAGGGTGTCCCGGCCCGCGTCCCCGCCGATCTCGATGTCGGACTCGGGGATGGTCGCGACCAGCACGCTGTTCCGGCTCGCGCGGACCGCCTCGGTCAGCTCCTGGATGAAGGTCTGCACCGCGTCGAAGCTGCCGGCCGGCAGCCCCTGGACGCCGTGGATCTTGCGCGCGTAGGCGACCAGCTCGTCGATGAGGAGGAGGCAGGGGCCGCAGGCGTCGAACAGGGCGCGCAACGCGTCGGAGCCGGGCGGAACCCCCCGGCGGTCGGAGGCGCGCACCCGGTCGTAGAGCGCCGGGTCCCCGGCCTGCTCCGCGAGCTGGGCGGCGATCTCCCCCCACAGGGTGCGGATGGTGATGCCGGGGAGGTTCGGCGGGCGGCGCTCCCGGGTGGGGTTGACGGCGGTGCCCACCACCACCGCGACCCGTGCGCGGGGCGGCGGCTCGGGCGGCTCCCCGGGCGGCTCCCCAGGCGGCTGCCCGAGTTCGATGCCCGCCTCCGCCAGCAGTTCCGGCGCCCCCCGCAGGCTCGCGATCGGCGCGCGCCCGCGCAGCAGGTGGTAGAGGGCGAGCAGCGAATGGGTCTTGCCGCCGCCGAACGCGGTCTTGAGCTGGATGACCGGTTCGCCTCCTTGGCCGCCGATCCGCCGCAGCGCCTGGACCATCAGCCCGCGCATCCCCTCGGTGAGGTAGGTGCGGGCGAAGAACTCGATCGGGTCCTGGTACTCGGCCTCGGCCCGGCCGCGCGCGACCTGCGAGAGGTCCGCCGCGAACTCCGCCTGCCGGTAGCGCCCGGCGGCGACGTCGGGATGCGGTATCGCCACTTCGCGCCACGGCCGCAGGCCCTGCCGGGGAACGGCCGCGAGCACGCCGGCGGGCGGCGTCCCGCCGCGGCCCTGCCGAGCGCTCGCCGCGGGGCTGCTCCCCGAGGGGCTTCCCGGCGGTGTGGAAACCGCGTCCGGCGACCCCGCGGAGCCCGTCGCGCCCGCCGGATCCGCCAAGTCCGTTGCGCCCGCGGAGTCTGCGGAATCCGCCGAGCCCCCCGAGCCTTCCGCGCCCCCGGAGTCCCCCGACACCACGGACGTGGACGGCCCCTCCGTCCCGTAGCGCACCGTGCGCGCCAGCGCCCGCAGGCGCTCCGTCGCCTCCGCGTCGATCTGCTCGACGAGCCGCGTCATGGTGTCGAGGGCGCGCCACGCATCCTCGTCCGCCATGTCCACCAGCCCCGCGTGCGCCCACTTGTTCCGGGTCGCGCTCAGCTCCTTGATCCAAGTGCGGTGTTCGCGGCTGAGCTTGCGCCGGAAGAGGTCGTTCCAGTGGAGGTCCATCAGCAGCAGGCAGCGGGCGGCGTCGAGCCGGGCGATCAGCGCGTCGTCCTCGCCCGCCGCCGGGAGGTCGCGCCGCTGGCTCTCGTAGAGCACGTCGAAGACCCCGCGGGGCCACCACTCGTCCGCGTGCTTCGCGCGCAGCTCCCGCGCGACGTAGGGCGCGAGCACCCCGGTGAGCGCCTGCAACCCCTCGGTGACGCGCTGGTGGTTGGGATTCATCGCAGCCTCCGAATCATCGCGGGACGGGCGGGTTCGGCGTTTCGCCGGGCGCGTTCGCCACTGACCGCCTTGCGGGCGCCTCGTGCGAAACGCTTCCCGGCGGGCTGTCGGACCGCCCCGACGCGCGGGAACTTCTCACGCCCCAACGACGGACTTCCCGGAAGCACAGCGCTTCGCATCGTATCGGGTCTTCGGGCCATGGGGCTCCTCGTCAGGCGGCGCATGTCGAAGATTGATGATTGCGCCACGGCGCCCCCTGAAGGAAGTCGACCAGCGCTTTGCTCATCGGAGACTCTGCAAATTGCTCTTGGGGAATACCGTGTCGGGCGATCATGGTCGACAAGGGAGATCCGGGATGAGCGAACTGCCCGGCCGACGTGATGATGGCCTTCAGCCGCGTCGCATCGTTGCGGGACACTTCGTCGCAGGGCTTCCTGTTGTCGTCGATGAAGCCGCGTGCGCCGGCGTATCTGTCGGGCCAGGCGGACTCGACCATCGGCGCCAGGTGGTCTTCGAGCGTACCCGTCTCGTCCGCCTCCGTCCTGTGGAAGACGAACACGCCGACCGGGCAGGTGGCGGTAGCCACCCACTTCGTGTGTCCGGCATCCGACAAGTCGCCGAAGTGCTCGCCGTAGTCGTCTCGAAACGTTTCGAGTGTTACCGTCAGCCCGTCCGCGTCCGCGTCGAACAGGAACGCCACGGCGTATTCCGAGATATCCACGGCGGGCACGCGCAACGATTCGTCGACCTCTTGAAGCAGATCGACGATGGAATCGGCTTGGCTCTTGCCGTTGGCGCGAACCAGGATGAAGACGATGCCTGCCGCTTGTTTGTCCACGGCAGACTCGAAATGCGGTAGCAGTGGATACGCCGCTCTGCGAAGTGCGAGGTCTTCGAAGCTCCTCTCGAAACGTCTCGCAATCAGCCCCTTCGATATACCGGGAATGGCGCCGAACGGCGAGGGCAGGTCCTTCATGGGCTCATTCACCCAGCGGCAGCCGGCAACAGCCCCCAGGCTTCGTTGGACGAACACGACTTCGTGGCGGCCTTCGCAGAGGACCAGGACGGCCTTCACCGAATCCCCCTGAGATCGAAATCGAGAGCCCTGTGCAGGCGTTGTAGCTGGCAGCCGTCGAAGCGTCGAACGCCGGCGCCGTCGTCACCGCGGAAGATCGCATAGCCGGCGACGTCGTCGGTGAGGCGCCCGTTTCCTGTGAAGGCGTCGAGCGCCTCCTTGCTGTGGGTGGTCAGGAAGACCTGCACGCCATGTTCCGCGGCAAGCTCCTGAACCATGCGGGTGACGGGGCCGAGCAGCGCCGCGTGGATCGCGTTCTCGAACTCGTCGATGAGCAGTACGCCGCCCCGAACACCGGCGAACAGCAGTCCGATCTCGAATATTCGGCGCAGGCCGTCGCCGAACGAGGACAGGTCCGGCGCCCGGTCGAAGTCCTGGTGACTCACCAGGAACCGGTTGAACCTGTCCGCCAGCTCGATGTTCGTCATCCGACGGTCGAGATGTTCCTTGATGAAGTCGATCACCTTCGTCTTCGTGCCTGCCTCCAGCGCTGCCTTGTTCGATTCGGCAAGCGCATCCGCGCGATTGACCCAGAACGGGCTGGTGAGCGCGGAGCGGCACAGCCAGTGCCGACCCTGGAAGCTGGCCCGCCGGGGCCGATCCGAAAACAGCGCCACATCCGTGCTCTGGGCATGGTCGGCGTAGCTGGATTCGATGGCGAGCCCGGCGAGGAAGGTCGTCTGATCCTCGATATCCTCGTCAGGGTCGTTCACGCGCTGCACGTCGAGGCTCGCGGAATTGCCGTGCACTTCGTCGAACCGTCCCGAGATGTGGATACCGGACGGGATCTGCTCGACCAGCCACAGCGGGTCGGGCTCACCTTCGAGTCGCCCCCGCCAGCGAATGACGTCCAGTAACCCCGCATCGTCGTTCTGGCGGGTCAGCAGGTAGATCGCTTCCAGCAATGAGGTCTTGCCGGCGTTGTTGACACCCGCGATGAGATTGATGCGCTTCAGGCCCTCGAGGGCAAGGCCGTCGAGGCCCCGGTAACGCTGGATGTGGAGGTCCGAGAACTGCGATTGCGTCAACTCGTTGAACGGCTCCCAAGGCAGCCGGGCGCCGGACATGAGCGGGTGCCGCTTGCGCGCGAGGGCGAGCCCTTGCAGCTTGCCGATGAGTTGATCGACGCGGTCCAGGTCCTCGGGCGCCAAGTCCCCGACCCGCTTGCTCAGCCTCTGGATGCCGTTGTCGCACAATCCGAACGCGCGGCCGATCTCGCTCTTGACCAAATGGCTGCTCGACAGCGTTGCCTCTTGCAGGCTGCGCGTCTCGTCCAGCCGCTTGACCGCCTCCGGGTCGTCGATGATCTTGGCAAGCTCGCGAACGTGGCCTTGCGTAGTGATTACCGGGCCGGACTCGACTTGTACGCCACCATCCTCGGCTTCCTCTCCGGCTTCCTCCTCGACCTCCGGCGACATCCAGTGAAAGAGTCGATCCAGATTGGCCTGTGCAGTAGCCACGTATGTCGCGTCGTCCCAGTCAAGCCAATCGCGTATTGGGGGGCTTTTGAGAACCTCGCGGAACAGGTTGTACTGGTCGGACCGAAACTGGTCGCTGTAATCACTGTCCTTGTATGCATCCACCAGAGCAAGGGTTCTGACGGACAGATTGAACTCGCGCTTGCTGATGCCGAGCGCATTGCATACGGCGTCCGCATCACCATCGAAATGCTCCCGCAGGCGCTTCATCGCCAGGGCGCGGTTGACGGCCGGCCAGCGCCGCTTGCCGGTGATGTGATGGAGCCCCATCATCACCATGCGTTGCCGTTCGCCGGCGAGCTCGTGGAAGACCACCGGAACCTTCGAGAACAACGCGGGGTCGAGCCTGCCCGGATCGATGGAGTCCAGCTTGTACCTGGCCTCCAGGTGCTTGAGCGTGGCCACCCGCCGATTGCCCTCGATGACCAGGTATCGACCGCCGTCCCGACGTTCGACGAGGATCGGATCGATGTCCAGCCAGCCGTTCTCCTTGATGCTGGCGATCAGGTCCCTGACGTTCTCCTGAGAGCGCCCGAGAACGAATCCGGTCGTGCGCCGCTGCACGTCCGGGTTGAAGACCGCCTCCGGCGCGACAGGGCGGTGCTCCGGATTGTCCACGATCCGGTAGTTGTTCGGGTCCAGGTAGAGGCGCGCAAGCGATACGGCCTGCCGCCTGCCGCGCGGTTGCTCAGCGGGTTCGTCGCTCATGATCCGCCTCCCGAGGTCGGTATTGGCAGCACGGGCCGCCTTCCGTCCCCCGCAGTCCGATCCCTGTTCCACAGCCGTATTCTACAAGCTTCGACCGATCAGCCTTGCAGGATTGCGGGATCCGAGCGGAGCCGACCGACGCCGAGCGGGCGGTCACGGCGTGGCTGGGCGGCACGCGGCAGGAAGCCGCCGAACCAGCCCGTGCAGGCTCCCTGCCGAGCTGCCGGACAGGGTGTAGAAGCGCTTGAGCTCCCGCCCGCGCGTCATCGGCGCGAAACCGGGCATTCGGGAAAGTCCGCTCGGTCGGCAAACCGGTCATGCCCGAATGCGTGCTCCTCGCTGGCCAATCCCGCACCGGCCAGCGACGAAGGGACGTAGCCGGCGCCGCTTCATGGGCCGCCCACCCCTCCGGCATGGCGCCCGTGTCGCGCTCGGGTAGTGCGGTCAGGTGGCGATCCCGAAGAGCGAGGTGGCGCGGCGCGCCTCGGCGACCGCGCGCATCGCGCCGTCGCCGGGGGACCCCTCGACCTCGAACCGGCTCGCCGCATCGAGCATGAGCGGCAGCAGGTCCAGGTCGCCGACCGTGTTGAGGAAGATCCCCGGCCTCGCCAGGACCCAATGAACGGCCCGTTCGACGTCGACCGGGTCCTCGAACGGCTGGTACCAGGTGTTGCGGTTCGGCTCGGTGGTGGCCCAGGGGCCGCGGGCGACCGACTTGATCGTCTGCACCGCGGCGTCCCGCTCCTCGCAGAGCGCGCATACCGCATCGAAGTCCGCACGGTAGCGCTCGCTCTCGTACATGACGAAGTTCCACGGCATCAGGACGGAGTCGAAGTCGAAGCGTTCGAGGCTCCTGTGGTGCATCGACGCGATGGTCCATCCGTGTCCGGTCACCCCGATGAACCGGGTCAGGCCCTCGGCGCGGGCCTCGACCGCCGCCTCCAGGGCGCCGCCGGCGCCCATCACCGTCTCCCAGTCGCCCGGGTGGGCGAGCGAATGGAGCTGGAGCAGGTCCACCGAGTCCACCCGCAGCCGGTCCAGCGAGCGCCGGATCTCGTCGCGTGCGGCGGAGCGGGTGCGCTGGCCGGTCTTCGTCGCGAGGAAGAAGTCTTGGCGGTGCGCGCGCATCCACGGGCCGATCCGGAGCTCCGCGTCACCGTAGCGGGGCGCGGTGTCGATGTGGTTCACCCCGTATTCGAGCAGGCGCTCGAGGGCGCGGTCCGCTTCGCCCTGGCTCACGTTCTTGAGCGCCGCCGCGCCGAATATCGTCGCCGTGCTCATGTGTCCGGTACGGCCGAATCGCCGCTTCTCGATCATTCGCTGTCTCCTTCGCCGGAACGCTCGCCGCCGGGCGCCGCTGCACGTGGCTTGGCGGCGGCGGAGGCCGGGGCCGGCCGGCGCGGTGGGGGCGGGGGCGTTCGCCGGCCGCCGCCGCCGGTGGCTGCCGCTCGCCGCTACGGTAGCCCATGATTGCCGCCCGGTTCCATCGGGGCGGCGGGAGGACCCCGTTTACGCCGCCCGCACGGAGGCGGCCCGCGCCGCAGATCGACCCCGCGGGAGGCGCGACCGTCGATGAGGCCGCATCGCCATTGCAAAGCGTCGAAGTACGGGCGCCCGCGGCGGCCGTTGCATCGCGTCGGGTCCTTGGGGGAGGACGCAGGGCGCGAGTCTACCCCGCCGCGCCGCCCCGCTGCCTCACAGTATCGGGCGCGGGTCCGAGGCGAGCCGTAGCGCATCGCAATAGTGCCGTGGCATACGCTCCCGCCATGAATTCGCCGGAGCAACGCCCGTTCATGCCCGGATCGGGGGCCACCCCGCCAGCGCTCACCGGTCGCGAACCGGAGCAGTCGGGGTTGAACCGGTGTCTGGCGGACTTGGCCGGCGGCGTATCCCCGCCGCACGACGTCGTCCCGACGGGACCGCACGGCAACGGCAAGACCGCACTGGCGGACAAGTTCAAGAAGGCGGACAAAGCGGCGGGCGCCGAAGAATGCGAATTCGGCGACCCGAGCCGGGCAGGCGTCCTTGACGCGGCGGCTACCGGAAGCTACGTTGTGGCCATGAGATCCGTCGGCCTGAAGAGACTCAACGACAATCCGAGCGAATACGTGTGGCTGGCCTCCGCCGGCGAGACGGTGCTGGTGACGGACCACGACCGGGTCGTTGCGGAAATCGTCCCGCCGAGGGTGGAGCGGAACCCCGTTCCGGACGAGCCTGGGCTGACCGCCGCGGCACGAGAGGGCTGGCTGACGCCGCCGACGGCGCCCGGTTCGGGACCTCCTCCGGCGCCACCGCCGATCATGTCGCTGGACCAGCTTCTTCGGGAGCTGGGCGAGGATAGACGCGATCGGTGATCTATATCGACACGTCCATCGTGTTGGCGTATCTGCTGGTTGAAGACCGCCGGCCGGCGGACGTCCTCTGGGAGCGCGCGCTGACGGCCAGCCGTCCGGTCGAATACGAGACTTGGACCAGACTCCATGCCCGCGACCTCGCGGAATCCCACGGCGAGGCTGCCCGGACGATCATCGGACGGATCGCATTGCTGGAATTGTCCCCCACCGTGCTCACGCGCGCGCTGATGGGCTTTCCCATTGCCGTTCGCACACTTGATGCACTGCACTTGGCGTCAATCGAATTCCTGCGTCGGCAGGGGCAGACCGTCGAGCTGGCCACGTATGACCGCCGGATGGCGGATGCGGCACACGCAATGGGAATTCCGATCATCGACCCGGCGGCCTGATCGCCGGCAGCCCGGATGGACGGTCTTCACCTTGTCGGCGATCAGGTCGAGCGGCGCACCGCCGGGGACGATCTCGCCGCCCTGCACGGAGACCAGTGCCTGACCCGGCGCGAACCGGGGCGCGCATCGTCCCGGCCCCGCGCTCGCTTCAGATCGATTGCAGCAGGAGCCGCAGTTGATCCTTGGCGAAGGCTGGAAGCGCCTCGAATCCCAGCCATCGAACGGCAACCGACTCGGCGCGCGCGGGTTGATTCGCCTTGTAATGGAGCGATACGGCGCTCACCGCGGAGACCCCGAGGGTGCGCGCCTTCGATGGGTCCAGGTCCGCGATGGCGTTCTCTTCGGCGTCGGCCGCGCGGGCGTAGAGTGCCTGCGCTTCGTCCCGCCGACCCTCTCGCACGGCGACCTCCGCCTGCGAGGCGAGCCGTTCGCTGCGCTCATGGTGCTCGATCCAGGACATGAGGACGTCTTGCCTTCCCGAGCGTCGTCAATCTTCGAGCTCGGCCACCGCGATCAGACGCGCCTTGAAGCCGACGACGCCGGCCAGCGCGGGCAGATTACTGTTGCCCGCCGCGGCCTGCCGCAGCTTGGCGTCGAGCCGCTGTCTGACGACCGGCTCCGGCCCTCGGTCCACACCGGACACCTCCGGACGCAGGCAGTCTTCGAGATCGTCTGACGAGGCGCCGGGCGGCGCGACGTAGTAATCCGCCCCGGTTCCGGTCTCCGCCCGCCGCACGGCGACGAGCCCGTCGGTCAGTTCGACCGCCGCGAGCGCACAAGCCGAGGCGCCGGCTTCCGTCGCATCCGTCTCATTCGCCCACGCGCCGCGCGTTCGCGCGTCGGGCGGCTGCCATGCGACCACCGCCCCCGAGCGCGTCCCGCTTCTGTCCAGGTCGAAATCCGTCGGGGACCGGTGATGCCGGTCCAGGCAGACGCCCGCAGCTTCGGTGTACGAGTCGGCGAGCGGCCTGGTCAGCCCGGTATGGCGCTGCGCCATGTCCCGGATGGGCAGGGTCGGCTTCGTCGGCAAGCGGCTTCCTCCCCGAGCCCCGTGCGGAGCGATGAACGGGCCGGCCCCAAGCGTCGGCGGCGGCTCGTCTCAGCTTCCCCCCGCTCCCGAACCCACCACGGTGACCGGCTGCACGCGCCGATTATCGGCCCTCGCGGAAGGCGCCTCAAGGCGGGCGGATGGGTTCCCTTCGTCGTCACCGTCCACGCATACGCCGGCCGAACGGCGCCTTTGTCCGCCCGCTCCGCTCTCATGCAGAGGAAGTTGACGCTCGAACCTGCCGTGCCGACACTGGCCATCGCCCCTATGAACAGAGGCAGGCAGGGACATGACGGACACTTCCTTCCAATGCGACGGACTGCGTGTGGTCGCACCCGACGGCTGTACGGTGGCCGACTCGGCCGCGCTCCAGGGATTCTGGACCGAAGCGCAGTACCTCGCACTGACGAACGGGAGTAACCGGCTGCTCGAATTCACGGACGGCCACATCGAGGTTCTGCCCGTCCCTACCCGGCAACATCAAGCCGTATCGCAGTTCCTGTTCCTGGCCCTCTATTTCTTCGTTCGGGGCATCGGCGGCAACGTTTTCTACGCTCCATTGCGCCTCCGCATCCGCGAGGGCAAGTTCCGCGAGCCTGATTTGCTGCTCGTGACCGACGTGCGCATGGGAGGCATGGAAGGGGCGGCGAGGTTCGAGGCCAGGATGGGACCCGGGGACGCCCCGTTCTTCGTCGGAAGGACGGCGGGCGGGGCCGCAGTGGTCCCTGCAGCACCACCGGGGGCGTCCTGTGTCGCTCACGCTGGCGTGCGGTTCGAGGCGGACGGGACCCTGGGCTATGGGGCATGTGGGGCGCGCGAGGCGCCGTTCCTCGAGTGCCAGGCTGGCGGGCTGGAGAGAGCGCCGGGCGGATGAACGCCGTCGAGGCGCGGGGGCCCGGACATGGCGCACCACTCGGCCCCGCCTTCGCGGGGGGCTCTCTCGACGTGCTAGACTCCGGGCCGTGGACGCGCAATTCCCCACCATCATCGGCACCGTGCTGGCGGTCGGCTTCGGGCTCGCCGGGCTCACGATCCGGACGATGGCGCGGATCGATCAACGCATCGACAACGACAAGGCGGCGGCGGACGCGGACCGGCGCGCGTTCCAAACCGCCGCAGCCGCGGACCGACGCGCGTTTCAGGCCGCGATGGACGCCTTCCGCACCGAGATGCAGCGCCTCGCCGAATGGCAGTCGCACGTCGAAGGCATGGTCGCCGAACGCAGGGCCGCCGCCGACTGAGCCCGCTGTTGCGGTCTGCGCCCGCTTCGTGATTCACCGCCGCCTCGACCGTCGGACCCCGAGTTTGCCCCCGCGAAAGCGGAGGTCGGGGGCTCGTCCGGCTCCACGAGCAAGACCTTCGAGCTCGCCGCCCGCCAGCCTTCCCGCCCCCGGCCCCTTTCCCCCGGACGTGGAGAGGCTTGCGCGCGCCTCTCCCGCTGCGAGGACGCTTGTGGACGGAGGCGCGTGCCCTCGAGGGCGTCCTCGCGGGCTGCGCCTCGACCACGATGGTCATGGCGGAAGGGCAGGGGCCGGCAGCCGGCCCGGCGCCGGAGGGGACGGGCGAGGGAGCGGACGAGACGCTACGCCGGTGGGACACGAACGGGAACGGCCGGATCACGTGCAAGGAGGCGCACCAGCCGGTGCGCCGGGAGCATCCTGCGTACCGGTTCATGCGTGACGGAGACGGGGACGGGGTGGTCTGCGAATGACTCTCGCCGGGCGGTTCAGGCAGAGCAACTGTGCTGAAGTGGAGTTCCGTCTCAAGTTTCGGAGGTCGAAACGATGACGGGAACCACTCAGATCGAGTGGACCGACTCGACCTGGAACCCGGTCACCGGGTGCACCAAGCTCTCCCCTGGCTGCGACAACTGCTATGCGCAGCGCTTCGCCGAACGCTTCCGGGGGACGCTTGGACACCCCTACGAGCAGGGCTTCGACCTGAAGCTCCATGAAGACCGGATTACGCAGCCTCTACGGTGGCGGAAGCCACGACACGTCTTCGTAAACTCCATGAGCGATATCTTCCACGCCTCGGTGCCGCGTTCCTTCGTCGACGCCGTCTTCCAGGTGATGGAAACCACGAGCCGCCACACCTACCAAATCCTGACCAAACGCAGCGGAAGGATGCGGAGGTACCTGACCGGGCGGTACGGAGCGAACGGGAAGACACCTCCAGCTCACCTGTGGTTCGGCGTGTCGGTCGAAGACCGCGCGCGCATGGTGCGAATCCGGCATCTTCGGGAGACACCTGCTGCGACGCGGTTTCTGTCGGTGGAGCCACTGCTCGAAGGACTCGGGACCATCGACCTTGCCGGGATCCACTGGGTGATCGTGGGAGGGGAGAGCGGATACGGGGCACGCCAGATGCACGAAGATTGGGTGAAGGACATCCGTGACCAGTGCCGGGCCGCGGGAACGGCGTTCTTCTTCAAGCAGTGGGGAGGGAGGACACCGAAGGCGGGCGGACGCGAGCTCGATGGAAGGATCCACGACGAAATGCCTGGACGGGGATGACGGCGATGGCGAAGAGCGAGTGGTCATGGCGGCGCGGGGAGAAGCCTCCGGTGGTACATCCCCACACGGTAAGGAAACACGACCTGTACGCATCCTACGTCCGGGAATACATCAGCATCCTCGGCAACGCAGCTTGGCGTAGGCAACAGCTCGGCCTGACCATCATCGACGCCTTCGCTGGAGGCGGCGAATTCCTCGCGGCGGACAGCGCTGGGGGCAGAACCGTCGGCAGCCCATTGAGACTAATCGAAGCAGCGAACGAGGCAGTCCAGGCGCTGAAGGATGCCAGGGGCCGGTTTGACGCAGACATCCGTTTTTGGTTCAACGACAAATCGGAAGAGAATGCAGCCCACCTCCGCGAGACACTCGAAGGCAAGGGGCACGTGGTAGACGGGAAGCAAATACGGGTTACGACCGGGAGCTTCGTGGATCAAGCTGCCGCGATGATCTCGGCAGTAAAGGAACAACAGCCGAAGGCAGGGAAGTGTCTGCTGTTCGCGGATCAGACCGGATGGAAAGACGCTCCAGTGGAGACGTTGCGAACGTTCTTCGAGGCACTTCCGGGATGCGAGATCATCCTTACGCTCAGTGCCGGCTTGATGCTGAACCCCAGATATGGGTTACGATGGGCGGAATGGACGAGCGCGAGGACTACTAGCGATTGGATCCGGCCGGACGTACTGAAACAGTTCCGGGAGGATATGGAGCGTGCCCGAGAAGAACCGACTCTCAGGGCGGCAGAGACGAGCCGCGCGCTCGCGCTACGCCGGATCATGAGCGAAATGGCGATGCGGACGGGAACGAGGGCATTCAGCGCTTTCACACTGTTTCCACGGGTACCGAACAATTACCTTTGGATCCTTCACATGACAAGAAGCCAGGGAGCAATGCGCGCACGCGACGCCATGATTGACGTGCAGTGGCAACTGGACGGGGTAACAACTCATCTCGGCGGGATACCCGAAGATTATCTGGGATACCAAGGGTTGCAGGTGGGGGACAATCAATCGACATTGGACAGTTACATACTGGCCGATGCTCAACGCAAAAGTCTTCGGGAAAAATTCGCCCAAGCCGAGATCGAGAATGTCGTCTACAAGCGCGGACTTCAGGTAGGAGGCATCCGGGTGGAGGAGATTCTGCGTGAGACGGACAATCGGACGGCACTGACAACGGACGATCGGATACGGGCGCTCACCTGGGGGCTGAAGGAAGAAGGGCAAGGACGAGGAGCAATCCGAATTCTGGACCGCAACGGGCGAGAGGTCGGGTCGGGCGGAAGACGCTTGCTGAAGCCGGACGACATCCTGGTGCCCCCGCAACAAGGAGTATTCCTGCTGTAGGAAGGAAGCGGCTCGAGGCAGGGAATCCAGTGGTGCTTCAACGTCGAACGAGTTCGTTCGGGGCATCGGCGGCAACGTTTTCTACGCTCCATTGCGCCTCCGCATCCGCGAGGGCAAGTTCCGCGAGCCTGATTTGCTGCTCGTGACCGCTGCGGAGGATCCTCGCTGCCGGAACGACTATTGGCTTGGCGCCGATCTGGTCGTGGAGGTGGTCAGCCCCGACAATCCCACCCGGAATCTCATCGACAAGCGCAAGGACTACGCCGAGGCCGGCATCCCAGAGTACTGGATCGCCAACCCCGTCGCCCGCACGCTGACCATGCTCGTCCTATCGGATGACGAATACCGGGAGCACGGGGTGTTCCAGCTAGGAGAGCAGGCGGGCTCGCCCATCCTGCCCGGCTTCTCGGTGGACGTGCGAGAGCTGTTCGACGCGGCGTGAGCGCACTACGACCCTGATCGCGGAAATGGCCGCAAAGCTGCCCGGACGGCCGCGAGCCGCCGATCACGGAGACGTTCTCCACATCCCCTTTCTGCCAGGGCGCAGGATGCTGATGTCTGTGGGACTGGATCCGGATAGAATTGTTGAAGCGATACGGCGTACAATGCTATGCTTTCCAAGAGCCCCCGAAATGGAGGTCCAAGGCATGACATGGCTGTTGTTCATCGACGAAAGCGGACATGATCACAAGGTCATGCCGTATGAAGTTCGCGGAGGGATTGCTCTCCATGTCGAACATCTCTGGCCGTTCGTGCGGGAGGTGCAGCATCTGGAATTTGATTGTTTCGGATGCCGGTTGCAGGATTTTGGAAAGGAAATCAAAGGTTCGACATTGATTGACGAAAAACGTTGCAGATTTGCCAAGCAGAAGAATAATTTCCAGGACGAGGACAGACGGAGGCTCTGTCAATCCTTTCTCGAAAAGGGTCGCCGGCATGATCAGCCGAACCGGGATGAATTTACCGCTTACGGTCAGGCCTGCATCCGAATGGCACGGAAATTGTTCGATCTCCTGCGAACACGTGAAGCAGTGCTGTTTGCTTCTGCCATTCCCCGTGGTGTCGTCAAACCACCGAATTACAAATTCGACGACTATCTGAGGAAGGACATTATCTTCTTTATGGAGAGATTTTTCTATTTTTTGGAGGGAAAACGCGAACATGGCATATTGGTCATGGACGAAACCGAAAAGCATGAAGATCGGAAGCTGGCCGTCAAAATGGAGAGATACTTCACGAAGACGGATACCGGGCGGTATCGGACGGCCTGGATCGTACCCACTCCGTTCTTTGTTTCCTCCGACATGACCTACGCCGTCCAGGCCGCAGACCTCTGCATATACTGCATCAACTGGGCATTTCGACTGCCCTCGCGAGGAATGGATGCGGAACGTCGCGACGAGATCGCGAGCATGTTCGGAAGTGCGATTGCTGCACTTCAATTCCGTGGACAGGGACACAGGGACGGTCGCGTGTTCGACACCTATGGCATCGCCTACGTTCCCGATCCCTACGAGGCAAGGGCAGGGCCATAAAAAAGGAGGCAACGCCCTGCCTGCCGCATCCGCATCTAACACGCGGGGCCGCTGACGGGGCCGAGCCTCCGAGCGCGACTCTAGGCCATCCCGGGCGGAGAGTCAACATACATGCGGATCTCGCCGCGCCATTGCATTCGAATCGATAGAATCTTATTAATTATAAATAATTCAATAAGTTATGCCTCCCAAGAGAACGGCGGCGGAGATCGAATGCGGCTGCGGAAACAGTCGTTGGGACAGTGGACTGCTCCAATCCGCCGCCATCCCGGAGGGCTAGGCGTCAATTTGCCCTGAGCCGTGGCAAGACCCTCGGTCTGCGGTCACGGCGCCGCTCCGCGGGGAGTTCGAGGCCGGCTTGCCCCGGCACGGCGACGGCGAGCCGGCGGCCTCCGTCCGGATTCGCAGCAGGAGGTCGCCGAGGTATCGAGAGGGCGGCGCCGGCAGACAAGGACGTTCGCGTCTCTCGCGAACGAAGGCCCAGATGAGTCAGACAGACGCCGATAGCTGCCGGGTCTGTCTGTCCAAACTGTCGACGGCGGTTTGGATCGCGCTCACTTCGCGCTCCTCGAAGTACGCCTCGCCGCACTGATTGCAGACCCAGGCCGGTATCGTGTCGAACGACAGGTGGTAGCCGGCCCGATCGACGTGGAAGGGCGCCGTGGAACGGATCATCTTTCCATGACAGTGGATGCAGTTCATTGTCGTCTCCTTGTACGAAGGTCCTGTTCCCACTCGTCTCGACAGGGAATGTATGCGGTGATGATCGCAAGAAAGTCTTCCTTGGGTGCGCAAACCACATGGATGTCCCGCCGGTGCTTGCCCTTGCCGTGGATCAGGCCGCTGTGGCCGCGCACATCCTCCGGGTAGTCTTCAATCAACTCACCCTGCATGACGACTTCTCGAACCTCGATTGGCTCGATCATCCTGTCCGGTCGTGTCATCTGGCGGACTGCATGAGGCAGGAAAAGCAAGCGTTTGGCGGCAGCCTGCCGTATGCGATCGATGAATTCCGCGGAGGTTCGTGCGGCGGAGGTCTCGCCCACGACACTTCGAGCGCGATCGTCACCGAGCAGTCTCCTGGGGGCGTCGGGGGCAGCAGATTCCTGGATGATCGTGATGTGCCGGATCGAAGGCGTCGGGGGAATGCGCCGGTGGCGGCCGGCCAATCGTTCGGGTATCGGGCGCCCGGCGCTTGACCCGATAGACAGGGTTCCTCCAGCCGCCGCGCTCGCTTGGAGAACGCGGGCGGCCCGGTCGCAACATACCGGAGGCGCGGATATCGGGAACACCATGTCCCGCGTCACCGTGAGATGCGCGGTTGCGGTCATGGCGTCGCTCCGCCGGGGAGATCAAAACCGGCTTGTTCCGGCACGCCGGCCGCGAGGCGGGCGGCCTCCGTCCGGATCTGGGGCCAGGACGTGACGAGGATGTTGTAGGCATGTGCTTCGTCCGTCCACCGCTTGCGCTCGGCCAGCGAGTATAGCCGGTAGGCGAGGGCGCGGGCCTTGTCCGCCCGTTCGGCGCCCATGCCGAGGACGAGGCGGGCCGCTTCGGCCACGCCGCCGCCCCGCTCGGCGGTCAGGGAGCGGGTCAGGTGCTGCGCGCCCTCCCAATCGGTGATGCGCCGGTCCGTCGCCGGGTTCCAGTCCGGGTCCAGCTCGTCGCGGCGCCGGAGCCGGACCTTGCCCTTGCCGCCCACGACCACCCCGGCGCGCTGCAAGCCTTCGAACGAGGTGTTCTTGGCGCTGAACAGCACTTCGGCTTCGCCGTAGGGGCGTTCGCCGGCCCCGTATTGCTCGTACCAGGCGACGCAGAAGCGGGTGTCCGGGTCCAGGTCGCCTTCCTGACGGGCCAGGGTCTCGTCCAAGGTCCGGTTGATCTCGACGAGCGCGGACCGCACGGACATCGGTGATCCGTCGGCCTCCAGCACCCGTGCGGAGCGGGTGAAGATGGCCATGCCGGGGCCGATGGCGGCCTGGGCGAAGTCCACCGGTGCGATGTTGCTCTTCTGGAGCTCGGCGAGGGCTGGCGGAAGCTCCGAGCGGAGGGCGGCGAGGAAGTCGCGGCGGGAGGTCGCCGGGGTATCGGGAGGGCGGCGCCGGCAGACGAGGACGATGGAGGAGGCAAGGGCGTTGGATCCCTGATTGCGCTTTCGATTCTCGCGCTCGGTACGCACGGGCCAAGTACCGGTGATCGCGAAGCCTGAGCGGATGACGGCGTCCAGAAATGTCTCCCAACCCGTGCTGGCCGTTCCGGCGGCCGCTTTCGTCTCCGATTGCTTGAAAGCGTAGTAGATTGTGACCGGATATACCGGATGGGTCTGCTCCGAGAATCGGCGAATCGCCGAAGTCATGCCGTCGAGGAAGAAAGTCTCCGCCTCGTCCCTGCTTCCGTGGCGGTAAGGCGTAGCGACCAGCTCTTCGGTCTTCGGCACTGCCAGCGTCACAAGCAGTTCCGGAAACACCGGCTTCAGGGACCGGCGGAGCCAGACGTAGAAGAAATCCGAAAGATCGGCATAGCCAATGTTGTCGTAGTAGGGCGGATCGGTGGAGATGATCTTATTCGAACCGACTGTTTGAGAAGCTGCATCGGCTTGACTTGCTGCCCCGAACGAATCTCGACTCGCTCCGTTCGACAAAAGGCCAGCCACTACATTCTTGACCATGCTGCCAAAAGAACCGCTCGGTCCGCTCAGGGTATTCGCCTCCGCGTAGTCCCATGACATCGGAACCGCCTGTCTCCCGAATGTATCTCCAGGGCACTCGACGGACATTTTGAAAGTACACATGGTGCTTGCGCGGTTGGATGTTTTACTGACGGCAAACGCCAGGTACAGGGCGATTGCTTCGGCATATGCCGTTACACCGGTTCCGCCATCGCGCAGGGCGGGTTCGTCCTCTGGGAACGGCGCGTCCCTTCGGGGCACGGGCGTCCCGCCCGCATCGTGCCCCGGCGAGCTAGCAGCCCGTGTTCCCAGAGCACCCGCCTCGGCGTAGGCTCGCACGCCAGATCCACTTTCGACCAGCGGCGTATCGTCGTCCAAGGGCGCGGGCGTCCCGCCCGCATGTTCTTTGAGCGGGCGGGACGCCCGTGTCCTCCCGGGACACGCCGTTCCCAGGACGTCGTGCTCGATGCGCGCGCTGGCTTCCTGCACCAAGTCCGAGAAGGTGGTCAGTGCGACCAATTGGCGGGGGGTGAAGAGGTCGCTCCACTTCGTCATACCGTAGTTGCCGATGCGGAAACCGAGCGCCTGCTGGAAGAACTCGACATCCGGCTTCCATTCCGGCGCCGCCTTCCGCGCCGCGGCCTCATGCTCCGGGGTCGGGGCCAGATACACACGCCCGCGGTCCCCCTCGGCGACGATCGCCATCAGCCGCGCGCCCATGCGGCCCGTCTTGCCTTCGGCCTTGATGTAGTCGCCGGGAATCGGCGCGTCCGACATCAGGCAGCGGAAGTTCGCGCCGCGGCCCAGCTTCGTCCCTTGTGCGGGCGGGACGCCCGTGCCCTCCCGGGACACGCCGTTCCCGGAACGCATGGATTCCCGCTTTCGCGGGAATGACGAGGACGGGGGTGGGGTGCCCGTCTCCTCCCGGGACATGCCGTCCCGGGATGGGTGGATTCCCGCTTGCTCAGAGCCTGCCCCCGGCTCGGACGGGGGAATGACGACAGTGGGCGAGGATGCCTGTGCGGGCGGGATGCCCGTGTCCCGGGGAGACACGCCGTTCCCAGGGACGCCGGCATCGGGATCTTCAGCTTCGGGGGCGCCGGTCTTCACCGTGAAGCGGTAGCCGCCGTCCTCGAGCACCGGCTCGACCCATGCCTCCTTGCCCTTCTTCGTGGACAGCATGAAGGTCGAGGCCAACGGCACGTCCACCTGCGCGAACGCCGGGTTCGGGCTCTTCACCGTGCGCGCCCACAGCCACGCGATCACCGTGAGCTTTCGCCCCGCGTAACGTTTCAGATCGGGACGGTCCGCCGCCATCGCCCCGGTCACTTCGATCTTCGGGTACAGATGGCCGATCCGCTTCTCGGCTTCGTCCCGCATCCATCGGCCGTAGTAGCGCACGTCCTCCGCGAGCCCCTGCGCGCCCTTGCCGTTCCACCGGGCGCCCCGCGCGAACTCGGCCTGGGCGTCCGGGTTCACCGGCGGCCGGCCGGCGAAGCGGGGCGGGATCTCGATCATCGCCTTGATTGATGAGCACCGCCACCGGGTTCAGGTCCGAGGCATGGGCCTCCAGCCCGAGCCGCTGCGCCTCCAGGGGCAGCGCCCCGCCGCCCGCGAAGGGGTCGTGGAAGGCGGGGAGGCGGTCCGGGTCGAACCGCTCCGCCGCGCGCGGATGGTCTGCGTTGGCGATGCAGGTTCGGCGCCAGCTCTCCCGGATCTCCTCCCGCGCCCGCGCCAACACCTTCTCGTCGTTGATGTTCTCCCACTCGACGAGCTCCTCGATGATCCCGAACAGCCGCTCGCGCTCCTGCGCTTGGGCCTGCTCCGTGGGGAACCGGTCCGGGTGCGCCGAGGGGTCGTCCACCATCTGCGAGAAGATGACCGCCCGCGCCGCCGCCAGCGGCCGCCGCGCCCACCACAGGTGCAGGGTGCTCGGATGCCCGTGCCGGATGGACTTCTCGCGCACGCTGGCGGCGTTGATCGCGTCCAGCGGCAGGGCGGTCTCGATCAGCTTCTTGCCGGTCTTCACATCAGGTTCCATGCCGTTCGCTCCCTCTCCGGAGGGAGCACCGCGTCCGGGATTTCCGCTGGGGGACGGAGCTTGCGGAAACCGGCCCTTGCCCGTCGCCGGCGTGCTCACGGCCCGGACCTCATGCCGCGGCCGGCGGCTTCGAGTTCTCCGCAGTTCCGCAACGGCCGGGGGGTCCGGAGGTCCGTCACCGCCGCCACTGCCGGAACGCGGCTCGCAGGTCGTCGACGAAACGTTCCAAGGATCGGTCGGCCCGCATGGCGCGTTCGACGTCCATCGCTCGCACGATGTCTTCGGCGAATTCGATACCGCCCAGGATCGGTGTGATCCCCGTAGTGTGGATGGCTTCAGCCAAGCGTTGTTTATAGAGATCGCGGCCGCATTTCCGATCCGGCGCATCGCAACCTTTGCCGAATACACTCTTGAATGCGGCGCCGTCGAGCAGCAGCCAGCGCTCGATATGAGGGTCGGGAACGGCAAGCACCATGGGGGCAGGGGCGTCCGGCTTACCGATCTCTCCGGCGCGCTCGTTCCAGCCGCGGCAATTCGCGTCCGTGGCGACGACGATCAGATCGGAGCGTGCTCCCTGTCTCGCCAAATCCTGTAGATAGCGCTTGAACTCCTGCACCACCCTCCCGTGGCCCCGTACCGCACTGCGCCAGTCGAGCCGGACATCGATCCCGCATTCATCGGCAAGGCGCCCCACCAGCGCGCCGATCACCCGTTGATGGGCGAAGTCTTCGCCGAACAGCGCGATCTCACGCACCGAAGTCGCCTCTCAGGATCCGCTCCGAGACGGGGAGGCTTGTCCGGCCATCGCCGTCGCCGTCGTCGAGCGCCCGGTCGATGTCGCCGCGGCGGCTCATCGGCCCCAACGGCTGCCAGACGGAGGAGGGGTCGATCCGGGTCCGGCGGTCGATTCGACGCACCGCGAACAGGGAATCGTCCGGCAGCAGATCGGGCAGGATCGGAGAGTGCGTGGTGACGATGTACTGGGTCGGTCCAAGGCCGGAGCGTGTCTTCAGCAACTCGGCGATCATCCGGATGCGGCGTGGATGGACGCCGTTTTCCGGCTCCTCGAAACCCACCAGCGAAGGGGCCTCGTCGGCGCCCGTCAGCGCCAGCAGCCCCAGCAACCGGAGCGTGCCCTCGGACAGCACCCGGGCGGGAATGGCGATACCGCCCTCCTTCAGATGGAGATCGACCTCGCCGAGGTCGCTCACGTCCGTCTCGATGCCGTCCACGTTGGGCATCACGGTGCGGAGCGCCTTTTCGACCGCTTGGAACTGCCGGGGTCTGGACGCCTTCAGGGTGTTCAGGAAAGCGGCGAGCTCTTCGCCCATCAGCCCCATGTGGCGCACTTCCTTGACAGGATTGGCGGCGCGCATCCGCTCGCGCGGCTCGAAATAGAAGAACAGCCAGCTCTCGAGCTCCCGCCGCGCCGCTGCCAGGTGCGGATAGTGCGGCGGATAATGCGGCATCGAGAGGATGGTGTGATCCAGGTAGCGGTCGTAGTACGTGGGATGCGCCTGCCCCTCCAGCCGCAGGTGGATCTTCCCGCCCAGCCGTTCGATGAAGGGTTTGCGCTTGCGGGTCGGCTCTCCTCTGGAATTCAGGGCGGCGAGGTATTCGTCAGTCGTGCGCAGGAACCCCGAGCGGGGCAGCATCTCGATCTCGACCCGATAGCGAAGGTTGCGCTCACGGACCGGGGCGGCCGTCTCACGAACCCGGACGGGAGGGCGGCCGGCCTCCCCGGTCCGGCCTTCGTCGCTCGGACGGCGCATTTCCCGTATCTGCCGGTTGACGGACTCCACGATCGCGTCCGACAGGTGCAGATCGGCCTCGATGGAGAAGACCAGCCGGTCCTGTTCGACCAACCCTCTGATCCCTTGCTCTCCGACCGTGAAGGATTCGAGCGGTTTGCCCCGGTACGGAGGGTCGAAGGCTTCTTTGAGCGTCCGGCTCGTCGCCAGCTTGGACAGGAGCTGGAGGGCGTCGAGGAAATTGCTCTTGCCGGCCGCGTTCGGGCCGAACAGCAGGGTGAGGGGCGGAAGCCGCACCTCCAGATCGGACAAGGACTTGTATCCCTCGATGCGAATCCGCTTCAGCATGTCCCGCTCCCGGGGCTGATCACGGCGCCGCCGGCTCCACCGCCTCGCACGCCGCCAGCTCCCAGCCGTGGAACACCACCGCGAGCCCCACGTGCCGCACCGACGAGGCGAGACGCCGCAGCCCCTCGTCCGCCAGATAGCCCGCAACCTGCGCCCGCGCCCCGCGCAGCGTCTCCGCTGCCACGGATTCGTCCACTCGCTCGCTCCGCTTCAGATACTTGACCTCGATCACGTAGCCGTAGCCGATGTCCGGGTACTGCGCCACGAACGGCTCCAGGTAGAGGTCCGCGTAGCCCTTGTTCAGCTCCCGCTCCGAATGGATGACGAACTGCCCCGCCATGCTGAAGTGCGCGGCGAGGAACGCCTGCACCACCTTCTCACCGTCGATGTAGTCCCGGATCCCGGTCTGCTCCGAGATGGCCGCCGCGATGTACTCCACGGCCGGGCGCCATTCGCCCTTGTAGGCCATGGCCCGCACCAGGCGCGAGAAGTGGTGGTGGCTCACCGAGAACACCCCCACGTCCCGGTACGCATCGCGCAGGTACCCGTACATCAGCCGCCGCACCGTCTGGTTCGGGATCCCCAGCCGGGTCGTCCCCCCCGACACCCCGCGGATGCTCAGCAGGCCGAAGTAGTACAGCAGGGAGAGGAAGTTCTCCGGGTCGTCCAGCCGATCCAGGGGGAAGCTGAGATTCAGGTCGGCCTCCGTCTCCCCCTCGGCGATGAGGTGGCGCAGCAGGTCGAAGTTGCCGTTGAGCTGCTTCGCGCCCGCACTCACCCGCTGGTTCACCAGCAGCAGGTGGCGCAGCTTCGTGTAGTCGATGCGCACGTTGGGGTCGATGAGACGGTCCGGCAGCGGCTTGTTCGGAATCGACTTCTTGAGGAAATAGAGCACCATGTCGGTGTTGTAGAGGTCGCCGGCAGCGGTCTTCGCGAAGCGGTAGCCGTTGTACCACTCGCGCATCACGTCGAGTGCCGCGTCCACGTCCTGGCCGAACGCGCCGCGGTCCCGGTAGAGCGCCAGCAGGCTGCACACCTCCGGCTCGGTGAACCCGAGCATCTCGTTGAACTCCGGCTCCAAGGTGACGTTCTCGCCGATGTTGAAGCCGCTGGTCACGTCGTCCATCGTGATGGGCGAGACCCCGGTGATGAACAGCCGCTCGAGGCCGCCCGCCCCGCCGGTTCCGGCCTTCAGGGCGGCGAAGAAGTTGCGGTAGAAGCCTCCGCCGTGGGTGAAGGACTCGTAGGCCTCCCGCCCCCGGTGGGCCAGCACCGTGTTGGCGAAGTTGTCGTACTCGTCGATGAGGATGTAGAGCGGGATGCCGTGTTCGCCGGCGTACTCGAACAGCGCGTTGAGCCTTTCGTCGACGGCGGGGCGCGAGAGGATGCGCCGGCGCGCCTCGTCGGGAAACAGGTCCGCGTTGCGCTCCAGCGCGCCCCGGAGCTTGATGTCGCAGTAGCCCTCGAAGCGTTCTTCCAGGGTCTCCAGCTTGTCGTTGAAGGCCGAGAAGTCGAAGCGCACCACGACGTAGCGGCCGCGCTCGGCGGTGGGCGCGCGCCCGATGTCCGTATCCCCGAACAGGGACTCGAACTCGTGCGCCCAGTGCCGCCCGTAGTAGCACTCCAGCAGCGACAGCCAGCACGACTTGCCGAAGCGCCGGGGGCGGATGAAGAAGACGTAGCGCTCCTCTTCGAGCGGCGGAAGGAAGCGGGTCTTGTCCACGTAGAGCCACCCGTTCCTGCGGATGCGCGGGAACGACATCTCGCCGTAGGGGATGCGCGGCCGGGGGGCGGTCATCGGCGTCCCTCCGTGTTCATGAGAGCGGCGGCGCGTCCGTCGGGACGCGGGTGCGCCGCCCCCGGGCTTCATCGCGGCGCCTCCGCCCGCGCGAGCAGCTCGCGCAGATTATAGGTCACGCTCACCGCGTCGAAGTCCGGCTCCGCCCGGAACGGCTCGCGGAGGTAGCGGGGTCCGCTCACGTAGCCGTCCCGGACCCGGACGATCGCGAGGATGAAGGCGTCGGGCTTGTTGAGGGCGGTGCGGATCTCCTGGTGGGTGACGGTCACCGTGTCCGCGTCGCCGGCGCGCCCCTTGACCTCGATGAAGCGGAGGCGCCCGGTCGTCCCGTCGCGGCTCTCGACGTCGTAGCCCACCTTGGCGGCGCTCACGTCGCGCGGCTCGTGGCCGAGCGCCCGCTCCGCGGCCATCACCGCCTCCATGGCCAGCCGCTCGACCTCGGCCCGGCCCTCGGGGGTCGTCTCGCGGACTCCGAGCGGCGCCCTCTCGGGGGCGGGGGCATCGGCGGCGGCCCGCCGCAGGAGGCCGATCGGGACCACGAGCGCGCGGCCCCGGACGACCGGAGGCAGGGGCGCGAGGTCGCGTTCCCGCGCCAGCTCCACGCGCCGGCGCGCCAGGCGCTCCGCGAGCGCATCCGCCCGCTCCCCGGCGCGGGCGGCGTTCACCGGCCCGCCGCCCGCCTTCCCCGCCCGCTCATCGTCGCGAAGCCGAAGCGCGCGGTTGTCCCAGAACACGATCTCGCGCTTCAGCCGGGCGACCACCTCCGTTTCCACCCGGTCGATTTCCGGGAGGCGGCGCGCGCGGACCTCCTCGGCGTGCTCCGGCGCCAGATGCGTGCGGGCGTAGGCCGCGGCCGCGTCCTCGAGGTCCCGGCCCAGCCGAGCGCTCCGGTCCGCTTCGAGCCGGGCCGCGATCGACGAACGCTCCCCGTCCTCGATCGGGCGGTAGTCGAGATAGGGGGCGGGGCCGGCATCCCGGGCGTTCCGGCCGACGTCGGCTCCGGCGGCGCCGACCTCCACGAATCGAAGCTGCCGGGAGACCGCCCGCGGGCGCCCGGGCAGGCGGTCCGGTCCGTCGGGCCAGGGCTCCCGTCCCGCGGACCGGGAGGGTCTCCGTCCGTCCCGTACCGCGAGCTCGACGAGGAGCAGCGCCCGGATCTCCTCGCCCTCGTCGGTTTCGTCCACCAGCACCGCGCCTTCCGCGAGCACGCCGCGGTGGCGTTCGAGGACGAGGTCGACGGTCGCATCGAGCAGCGGATGGCCGGGGGAGAGGCAGACCGCCGGCGGGCCGACCCCCGCCCCGGCGCCCGCCCCGGCCTCGGCCCCGGCCCCCGCCCCGACACCCGAGCCCGCACCGCCCCCCGCGACCACCCCCGCACCGGCGCCCGCGCTCTTCGACTTCTCGAAGCAGATACGCTCGTAGCGTTCCAGCACCGGCCCGACGCAGCCGGCCCGCGGCGCGCGCCTTCGGATCGGGCCGGGCGTCCGGGTGATCTCGTAGCGGCCGGCTTCGCGCCGGTGGACGCTTCCGCCCAGATGGCGGAACGCCTGCAGGAAGAAGCTCTCGACGTAGTGCGGTTGCAGGCGGCGGGCTTCCGCGCGCTCCATCTCCTCGCGGATGCGGCCGACGTCGGCGGCGCCGAGGCGGCCGTGGACCAACGCCCGGTCTTCCAGCAGGGCCAGCAGGCGTTCCCGGTCGGCCGCGCCGTCCACGCGCTCGAAGAGGCGGGCCTTGACCTCCGGCCGCTCGCCGTAGCGGATGGCGTCCATCAGCAGGTCGCGCATCCCGGCCCCCTCGAAGAGGCGCCCGAGCACGTCGTAGACCCGCCCGCCCAGGGCGGAGCGGGCGGTTTCCAGCTTTTCGAGCAGCCGGCCGTAGACCTCCCCCTCGCGCGTATCCTGCGCGACGAGGTTCCACAGATGGCAGACCTCGGTCTGGCCGATGCGGTGGATCCGTCCGAAGCGCTGTTCCAGGCGGTTCGGGTTCCAGGGCAGGTCGTAGTTGACCATCAGATGGGCGCGCTGGAGGTTGACGCCCTCGCCGGCCGCGTCGTTCGCGACCATCACCACGACCTGCGGGTCGTGCATGAACGCTTCGACGGCCCGGCGCCGGTCCGCGCGCCCGACCCCGCCGTGGATCACGACCACCGCTTCGGGCCGGCCGAGGCGGGTGCGGATCCGGTCGGCGAGATATTCGAGCGTGTCGCGCGCCTCGGTGAAGACGATGAGCTTTCGCCGGCGCCCGTCGGCTTCGGTCATGAGCGGGTGGTCGAGGAGGCTCGCAAGCTCCGTCCACTTCGCGTCCGTACCGCCGCGCCTCAGCGCCCGCGCCCGTTCTTCGAGGCGCTCCAGCGTGTCGATCTCCGCCTCGAATTCGGCGATGGTCTCCGCCGTGGTGGCCTGGTCCAGCACGCGGGCTTCGATCGCATCCACGTCTTCCTGGGGCGCTTCCTCGAGATCGTCGGGGTCGAAGTCGGCCGCCCGCGCGGGGTCGGGGAGCGCGGCGGCCCGCCGAACGGCAGGGAATACGTCCTCCCCGGTACGAACCGCATCCTGTCCGGACCGGGCGAGCAGGTCGGCGAGCCGGGCCTCCAACCGCTCGCGGCGGCGGCGAAGGCTCTCGTGGATCGCGGCCGGCGAGGAGGCGAGCCGGCGCTGAAGGATCTGAAGGGCGAAGCCCACGTTCCGCCGCCGCTTCTCGTCGCGCGCCGCGAAGCGCTCCGCCCGGTCCATCTCCTCGCGCACGTAGGCGGTGACCGCGGCGTAGAGCGCGGCTTCGCCATCGCTCAGCGCGTACCGCACGGTATGAGCCCGGCGCTCCGGGAACAGCGGGCGGCCGTCGAAGCGGAGGAGCGCCTCCTTGGTAAGCCGCCGCAGCAGGCCGCTCGCGCCCCCTTGAGATGCGCCGCCTCCCCGGGGCGCGCCGGCCCCGTGCGATGCGCCGTCGCCCCCGCGCGCCCCGCCCCGGAAACGCCCCTCGAAGCGGTCCGGGTCGAGCAGGGCCATGAAGAGCTGGAAGTCTTCCTCCTTGCCGTTGTGGGGCGTCGCGGTCATGAGCAGGAAGTGGCGGCAACGGGCGCCGAGAAGCCGGCCCAGCCGATAGCGCTTCGTGTACCTCACCTCCGTGCCGAAGAAGCTCGCCGCCATGCGGTGCGCCTCGTCGCACACCACCAGATCCCACTCCCTCGCCGCTTCGAGGCGGCGCCGGAGGTCCTCGCTCCGGCTCAGCACGTCGAGCCGGGCGATCAGGTGGTTGAACTCGGCGAAGGGATTGCCGCCCGCGACCGCCGCCCCCGCGACCCGCTCCCGGGTCAGGAGGTCGAAGGCGAGGTCGAACTTCGAGGCCAGCTCGTCCTGCCATTGCTCCACCAGGCTGCCGGGGGCGACGACGAGGCAGCGTTCCAGGTCGCCGCGCACCATCAGCTCCCGGATCAGCAGGCCCGCCATGATGGTCTTGCCGGCGCCGGGATCGTCGGCGAGCAGGAAGCGGAGCGGCTGGCGCGGCAGCATCTCCCCGTAGACGGCGGTGATCTGGTGCGGCAGGGGCTCGACGTGCGAGGCGTGGACCGCGAGGTACGGGTCGAAGAGATGCGCGAGACGGATGCGCTCGGCTTCCGCGGCCAGCCGGAACCGCCGGCCGTCCCCGCCGAACGCCGGCTTCGGGCTGGCGTCCGGCCCCGCCCCGGCTTCGCGGCCGCCTGCCTCCCCCGGATATTGCACGAAGCCGGAGGATTATGATTTTGGAGTGTTGTATGGCCGTGCCCGGAGAGTTTTCGGCGGGTAGAAGGAGGTCGGAAGGCGCCGGGGAGCGTCCTGGACTGGTTCGGAGGGGGCGCTGAGGGGGTGTTCGGGTCTTGATGGCGTCGTGCGGGGCAGGGCGCCGCTCCGGGTCGAGCCCGGGGTGCGGATTCGGAGCAGAGCCGGGAAGCCGGGGCTTATCCCGCCGTGAGCCGCTGTACGAGCAGCCGGAAGACGGCTTGGTCAGGGTAGGCGGTGGACAGCCGCACCGCCACGGTGCGGGTGCTGCGGGTCACCACCGCCCCGATGCGAAGCAGCCGCAGACGAAGGCTCTGGCATTGCGACCGGGCCAGGTCCGTCCCCCGCAGGGCCGTGCGGCGCATCGTTTCGAGCAGCGTGTACGCCAACCCCGCGAGCAGCAACCGGTACTGGTTCGTCCACCACTTCGAACTCGAAGTGCGGTCGGCGAACAGGGCCAACTGCTGTTCCTTGATCCGGTTCTCCATGTCTGCACGCTGACAGTACACCCGGTCATGGAGTTCGTCCGCTTCCCTTTCAAGGTTGGTGACGATGAAGCGCAGGTTGCGTCCCTTCGCGGTGTGTTCGATGCGGGCGATGACCCGCCGGCGACGCCTCCAGGTCCGCGCCGCATACTTGAAGTCGTCGAACGACCGGCTCTTGGCCCTGGTCGCCTCGAAGCCGTCCCTGGCCACCTCGCACGCCACCGCCGCCTCGCGTTCGAGCACCGGATTGCGAGCCAGCCCCACGATGTATCCCACGTCGTGGCGCTCGCACCAGTCGAACATCCGGTGTCGGCAGAATCCCGAGTCCCCCCGAAACACGATGCGAACCCCAGGCCATGCCCGACGCAACCTCTTGACCAACAACGATAATATCCCCCAGGCGTGCTTCGCTCCATCCTGGTTCGAACAACGAAGGTAGGCCACCAACAACTGCTCACCGCAGAATACGTACAACGGCAGAAAACAGTAGTGGTCATAGTACCCGTGGAAGAAGGCGCCCGGCTGATGACCGTGCACCGGATCGTCGGTCGCGTCGAAGTCGAGCACCAACTCCTGGGGCGCGCGCGCGAACGAGGCAATGAACTGTTCGACCAGCTCCTGATGAATCGCAACCGCCCACTGGTGCTCGGCGCGCCGCTCGAACCGACACAGCGTCGAGGCACTGGCCAAGCTGCGGTCGTGACCGCAGGCGGTCTGAACGACCGGGTCCTCACGAAGGGCGTCATGGTCGTTCAAATCTTCGTATCCCAACGCGACCGCGTGGACCCTCTGGCGCACCATCGTCACCACCTCGTGGCGAACCTTCCCGCGCTGGCGTGGTTCACCGAGCCGACGCGCGACCCGCTCGGTCAGCCCGAGCCGGCGGTCCACCTCGCGCAACAACAGCGCCCCCCCATGAGAAGAAACCGACCCGCCGGTGAAGTCCGCCCGCACCCGGCGCCGACGGCAGCTTGAAAACATCATCGACCTGTGGTTCCATTTCGTCACCGTCTGGCTCCCGGTTATATCCAGCGCAACTCACTGAATTATAACCGATCACGGGGCCAGACGGTACTCCTTCATGCGATATCCGGGCTCCCCGCCCGTCACGAGCATTACGGCAAGTTGGGCAGGCGCTGCAAGAGATTGCGAAGACGGGTCATCGCCTGTTCGAGGTCGGCGCACACCTCCGCCCCCGTGCCTTCGATTTCCGGGACGGCGAGAGCGCCCTGTACGGTCATATCCCACGCCAACTCATGCAATGAGGTCTTCCCATCGCCGTCGTAGTCGTAGGACGAGACGATCGCCGAGGCAGCCAGGGGAGAGGCGAACAGGCCCAAGGCTTGCGCAGCTCCGAGCTTATCGGACGGAATGCCTTCATCTCCGATCATGACGAAATATATTGCCGGACGAATCAGTCGCGCCCATTCCGCCTGGGACAAGGCGTCGTCTCGATGTACGTCTGCGACGGCGAAGAGCCGCTGGATGCAGTCAGGATGTCCGCTCCTGCAAACCCGGATGGCGGGTTCCAGAGAGAACAGGAAAGCCGCCGCTTCACCGTGAGACATCGACAGGGGAAAAGGAATGGATTCGCATCGCGTGCAGAGCGCAAGATTCCAGTGTCCGTCCAGCCCTTCCTTGCCGGAAGGCAGTCGATCCGGGAGGACCAGCGGGAGATCCGGCAGCGCGCGAACCGGTTCGTCCAGCCCTTCCTCGCTGGAAGGCAGCATACTTGCCCGGTGTTCTTCGGGCGGTTCCTCGACGCCGTCGGAGAGCCATTGGACATATCGAATCCGCCATTTTTCGACATCCGAATGAAGTAGCCGTAGGTTCCATTGGAATTCTTCGATTCGATTCGTTGCCAGCCGTGGGATATCGGTCCGGACTCCAGCTCCACGATTTCCATGGAGACGAAGCCACCGATGACGTCCACCGAGATGCCTGATGCGTGGATCCAAAAAGATTCAGGATCGTGGCACGTTCCGGCCGAATATATCCCGGATGGAATGGCGGAGGAAGCCGTCGTGTCTTCCGCGTGGACCGGGGCGCTGAACAGTGCAAGGGTCGATGATGCGAGGAGGCCGATGATCCATGCCGGGGCACGAACATGAAGCAGGTCATGAATCAGCGGTAACGCCATGCCGTTTCTCCTTGCGAAACTACGGCCGGCTCCGGACGGGCAGAACCCGCCTCCGGAGCGGCAACCCCGGGGTGCGGCCCTCGATCGTTCCGGCCCTGCGCCCAAGGCGTGACGAGAATGTTGCAGGCATATGCTTCGTCCGCCCACCGCCCGCGCTCGGCCGGTGAGTATAGCCGGTGGGCGACGGCGCGGGCCTTGTCCGCTCGTTCGGCGCCCATCCCGAGCACGAGGCGGGCCGCTTCGGCCCTGGCGGGGTTGCTTGTGGGAGTGGCGTGAATACGCTCGCCGCCCGCGCATCGGGGCCGGTGGACGACATGTGCTCGAGGAGAATCTTCCGCTTGTGGCCCCCGGGTCCTGGGCGCTCGGGTCTTGCCGGTTTTCCGGAGCATCCGGCCCTGCCCTGGCGGTCCCCGCACGGTCTGGAAAATCGTGGTTGAATGGAAGGGCCGTCGAACGGGCCGGCGCGGCCGGCCGGAGGAGCCGCGATGAAGATGCCCTCCCGCGAAATCCCGGGCCGCCCCGCGACCTCGTGGGCTACGGCCGCCACGTGCCCCGTGTGCGCTGGCCCGACGGTGCGCGGGTCGCCGTCAGCTTCGTCATCGACATAGAGGAGGGCTCGGAGGTCCAGATGTCCGCGGACGGGCGCAACGAGGCCATCCTCGGCGAGTTCCCGCCGCTCGGGCTCGAAGGCGCCTACCGCGACCTCGCCCTCGAATCCGTCTACGAATACGCTCACGGGCCGGATCAGCCTTGCAGGATTGCGGGATCCGAGCGGAGCCGAGCGATGCCGAGCGGGCGGTCACGGCGTGCCTGGGCGGCACGCGGCAGGAAGCCGCCGAACAGCCCGTGCAGGCTCCCTGCCGAACTGCCGGACAGGGTGTAGAAGCGCTTGAGTTCCCGCCCGCGCGCCATCGGCGCGAAACCGGGCATTCGCCCGTTCGGTCGGCAAACCGGTCATGCCCGAATGCGTGCTCCTCGCTGGCCAATCCCGCACCGGCCAGCGACGAAGGGACGTAGCCGGCGCCGCTTCATGGGCCGCCCACCCCTCCGGCATGGCGCCCGTGTCGCGCTCGGGTAGTGCGGTCAGGTGGCGATCCCGAAGAGCGACGTGGCGCGGCGCGCTTCGGCGACCGCGCGCATCGCGCCGTCACCGGGGGACGACCCCTCGAACCGGCTCGCCGCATCGAGCACGAGCGGCAACAGGTCCAGGTCGCCGACCGTGTCGAGGAAGATCCCCGGCCTCGCCAGGACCCGATGAACGGCCCGATCGACGTCCGCCGGCTCCTCGAACGGCTGGTACCAGGTGTTGCGGTTCGGCTCGGCAGCGGCCCAGGGACCGCGGGCGACCGACTTGATCGTCTGCACCGCGGCGTCCCGCTCCTCGCAGAGCGCGCATACCGCGTCGAAGTCCGCACGGTAGCGCTCGCTCTCGTACATGACGAAGTTCCACGGCATCAGGACGGAGTCGAAGTCGAAGCGTTCGAGGCTCCTGCGGTGCATCGACGCGATGGTCCATCCGTGTCCGGTCACCCCGCGCGCAACCGTCCGGCAAGATTCTCGGCCATCGTCTTCGCCTCGGTCCAGGAGCCTGCACCCCAGTACGCCGACCCCCAAGCGAGTTGTCCACAGGGGGAGATTCCTCATATCTTTCAACGAAACATCAGCCAACGAAAATTCGCCCTGTGCTGGTCGATCGGATGCGGCCGGACCGGTCCGGACACGCACGATGCGGCGGCGGACCCGGGATCAGGCCGCGCCCCGGATGTAGTCGGCCGCCTTCTCCGCGATCATGATCGTCGGCGAGTTGGTATTGCCGGAGGTGATAGTGGGCATGATGGAGGCGTCCGCCACCCGGAGCCCCTCGATTCCGTGCACCCGGAGACGCTCGTCCACCGCCCCGCCGCGGCCCATCCGGACGGTGCCCACCGGATGGAAGATGGTGGTGCCGACGTCGCCGGCCGCCCCCGCAAGCTCCTCGTCCGACTCGAGATCCACCCCCGGCAGGTGTTCGCGCGGCTGGTAGGGCGCGAGGGCGCGCGCCGCGCAGATCCGCCGGGTGAGCCGGATCGCCGCCACCGCGACCTGCCGGTCCCCCGACGTCGCGAGGTAGTTCGGCCGGATCTCGGGGCTCGCGAACGGGTCGGGGCTCGCCGCGAACACCGTTCCCCGGCTCTCCGGCCGGACGTTGCACACCGAGGCGGTGAACGCGGGGAACGGATGCAGCGGCTCCCCGAAGCGGTCGAGCGACAGGGGCTGGACGTGGTACTGGAGGTTCGCGGTCTCCCGCGACGGGTCGGACTTCGCGAACAGGCCGAGCTGGCTCGGCGCCATCGTGAGGGGTCCACGCCGGAAGAGGAGGTACTCCAAGGCCATGCCGATGCGGGCGGTGAGCCGGCCGGACCACTCGTTCAGGGTGCGCACGTTGCTCACCCGGAAGATGAGACGGAGCTGGAGGTGGTCCTGCAGGTTCTCGCCGACCGCCGGGAGGTCGTGGACGACCGGAATGCCCGCCGCCCGGAGCCGCGCGCCGCCCCCGACCCCGCTCACCTGCATGAGGTGGGGGGAGCCGATCGCCCCTGCCGCGAGCACGACCTCCCGCCGGGCCCGGAACGCCACGTCCGCGCCACCCGCCCCGCTCGTGCCGCCCGCGCCGCCCACCCGCGCTTCGACCCCGGCCGCCCGCCGTCCTCCGTTCCGCGCCTCGATCACGATCCGCCTCGCCCGCGCGTGGGTCACGACGTCGAGGTTCGGCCGCGCCCGCACCGGGCGGAGGAACGCGCGGGCGGTGTTCCAGCGCATCCCGGTCCGCTGGTTCACCTGGAAGTAGCTCGACCCCTCGTTGTCCCCGCGGTTGAAGTCGTCGATCTTCGGGATCCCGACCTCCGCCGCCGCCTCGCGGAACGCATCGAGCAGTTCCCACGAGATCCGCGGGTGCTCGACCCGCCACTCCCCGCCCGTCCCGTGAAGCTCGTCGCCGCCGTCGACGTGGTCCTCGGAGCGGATGAAATAGGGCAGCACGTCGTCCCAGCCCCAGCCCGCGTTCCCGAGCTGCCGCCACTGGTCGTAGTCGCGGCTCTGGCCGCGCATGTAGATCATCCCGTTGATGGACGAGCAGCCGCCGAGCCCGAGCCCCCGGGGATAGGGGAGGGCGCGTCCGTTCAGCCCCGGCTCCGCCTCGGTCCGGAGGCACCAGTCGGTGCGGGGGTTGTTCATCGTGTAGAGGTACCCGATCGGTATGCGAATCCAGAAGTAGCGGTCCTTCCCGCCGGCCTCGAGCAGCGCGACCCGCACCCCCGGGTCCTCCGACAGGCGGTTGGCGAGCACGCACCCGGCCGAGCCCGCTCCGACGATCACGTAGTCGTACGTTCGTTCCTGCATTGCCGCGCCGGCCCGTGGGCCGCCTCCGCTGCGATGATGGTATTGCGTTCCGGGGGGCGTTCCGGGGGGATCTCCTGCCGCCTGTCCGGCGGCCGGGTCTGCCGGCCCCCGAGGCGTCGGCCCCCGGGGGCATCGTTCCGTGGGGGGTGCCGTCGATGTCCGGCGCCGGCTCCCCGGAGTCCCCCGCGCCCGAGCACCGCGCGGGCGGCGGGAGAGCGCCGGCCCGGATGTCTCACCGGCCTCCCGCCGCGGACACGGCTCCGCTCACGGCGGCGAGCCGTGCTCCGTTCCACCCCCTTCGACCGCGCGCAGCCCGGTGCAGGCCACCTGCCACGCTCCGCATTCCCTGCTTCACTTGCAGGCCCGGCCTGCCACGGCAGCCCGCACTCGCCGGGAGGAAGCGCCGCCCGCGCCTCATCGAACCCCGGCTACCCCTTCAGCGTCTTGCGGCCCGCCACCGTGGGGTCTCGAGACCCTCCGCCGCGGAGCCCGGTGAGATGTCCGGGCCGTCTAGCCGCCGAGGTACGCGACCGCCTCGATCTCGACCTTCATGGCGGGCGACACCAGGGCGGAGACCTCCACGAGGGTCGAGGCCGGCCGGTGCTCGCCGAAGTACTCCTCCCGGATGGGGTTGATCTTCGCGCGGTCGTCGACGTCGGTCAGGTACACCGTCACCTTGACGATGTTCTCCGGCCCGGCGCCGCCCGCCGCCCGGAGCGCGGCGTCCACCGCCCCGAGCGCAATCCGGAACTGCTCCGTCACCGACTCGGGGAGGTCGTCCCGGTCCTCGCGGGCGCCGACCATGCCCGAGATCCAGACATGGTCGCCGGACCGTACCGCATGGCAGTAGTGGCTCACCGGGGCGAGGAGCCCCGGCACCATGATCCGTTCGATTCCGCTCATTGCACGTTCCTCCGGCCGGACCGCGGTCCGGGCGTCTGGTTGGGCGCTTCCTCGCGCACGGTGAAGAGGCGGGTGGGGACGGACTGCCCCCGCACGGTCGCGGCCCCGGCCGGCTCCAGGGGAAGACCCTCCGCGTCCCGCGCGGTCTCGCCGCTCAGGAGAACCGCGGTGCCGTGCTCGCGGTTCAGCGACTCCAGCCGGGCCGCGAGGTTGACCGCGTCGCCGTAGACGGTATAGCTGAGCCGCCCCGAAGCGCCGACCGCGGCGGCCGTCACCGCACCGGTGGCGATGCCGATCCGGCACTCGAGGGTCCGGCCCCCCGCGGCCAGCCGCCGGGTGGCGGCCCGCATCTCGAGGGCGGACCGGACGGCCTGGCGGGCGTGATCCGGGTCGGCGACGGGAACGTTGAAGGTGGCGAGGATCGCATCCCCCTGGAACTGGATGACGGCGCCGCCCCGCCGCTCGAGGATCTCCGTCATGCGCGAGAACCAGTCGTTCAGGACCTCCACGATCCCGTTCGGGCCGAGCGTCTCGGTGAGGGAGGTGAACCCCGCGAGGTCGCAGAAGAGCACCGAGGCCCGAACCTCCGCGGGCTCGATCCGCCCTCCTGCCGACAGCAGCTCGTGGGCGACCTTCTCCGGGACGTAGCGGCCCAGCGTCCGGCGGATGAGCTGGCGCTCGCGAAGGCCCTCGACCATCCGGTTGAACGAGCGGTTGGCGTCGTCCATCTCGCGGATCCGGCTCGGGCGGAGCGGGGGGACGTCGTCGAGCCGATCGCCCTCCACCACCCGGGCCGCCGCCGCGATGGACCGCACCGGCCGGCTGACCCGCCGCCCGACGAAGACCGCGAACAGGACGGCGGCGACGAGGACCGCGAGCCCGGCCCCGGCCGCCCGCAACATCCTGTCGACCGTGCGGTCCTCGACCCGGTCGGTGTCGATGTGGACGCCGACCGTCCAGTCTCCGAAACGGGGGACCCGGCGCTGCAGAACGAGGTGCCAGACGTCGTCCAGCACCACCCAGGTCACGTCGATCTCCGGGCCCGAGCGCACCAGCCACTCGCCCTCGCGCGTCGCGTCCGTGCCGAGGGCCGCGAGCACCGGGTCGCCGACCTCGTCGACGGTCGCGAGCGGCTTCGACCCTCCCGTGTCGGGTGGGGTCCAATCGACGAGCCGGGGATGGGCGAGCACCTGCCGTCCGCGGTGCAGGACGAACGGGGTCGCGGCGTAACCGTGGCGGTGGGGGACGTCTCCCACCAGGTGCTCGGAAAGGTCCGCCACCGGAATCACCTGGCCGAGCATGCCGAGGAAGCGTCCGTCCCGCCGCAGGGGGGAATCGTACAGCACCGCCGCCGTGTCCAGGGTGTCGACCCAGATGGGGTTCTGCCATGCGGAGGTCCGGGTCCATCTGCCGGCGCGCAGCCACTCGCGGAACCCCTCGTCGGCCGATCGGTCCTCGTCCTCCGCGGCCCGCGCCCCCCGGTACCACACGCGCCCGGCGCCGTTGGGCCGAAAGTATCCGATCCCCGCCACCTGGGGGGTGGCCGCGAGGGCCCCGAACATGAACGCGTCGAGCCGGGCTTCGTCCCCGAGGTCGAGCGTCCCGGCGGCGACGAGCGAGGCGATCCAGCCCGCCTGCTCCGCAACCGGCTGAAGACGGGACTCGAGCCGCCCTTCCAGGGTGTCGAGCACCGCGTTGGAGCGCTCCTGGATGAGGCTCCGGGTGCTCTCGAGCGCGCTTCCGAGCCCGAGCCAGAGGGCGACCCCGGCCGCGAGCGCGACGAGGGCGCCGAGCCCGAACACCGCGACCGCGGTGACCGGCAGGCGCCATCGGCCGCCGGGGTTGGCGAGCGCGGCTTCGCCCATCGTCCAGGCTCTCCTCGATCTCCTTCGCCTCGGCTCGAGCGGGCTTCAGCCGCGCCGGCCGCGTTCGGTCCGGCCCCGCCCCGCCAAGCCCCGCCCGGTCCGGCCCGGTCCGGTGGGTGCAGCATCCGCCCCTTGCCACCCGGCCCGTCCGCCACGGGCCGGCTCCGCCGCCGCTCCCGCCCCCCGTGCCCGCGCGGCTTCGTCCGAGCGAGACGCCCGCATCTGGAGGACGCGCCGCCCGCCCCCGTGCCCGTGCGGCGGCGTTCTCAGCCCCGGCGGCCGAGGAACTTCGCCATCGCGGCCTGGGGCTGCCCCTCGGCGTAGGCCGCCTGCTGCCCGAGCGTCCCCGCCCGGAACGCCTCCTCGAACCCCCGCATGGCGAGCTCCCGGAAACGGGCCTTCGTGCGGCGGAAGGCGATCGGCGCCTTGGCGGCGAGCTCGAGGGCGAGCGCCTTCGCCCGTTCGAGCACCGCGTCCGCCTCCACCACCGCGGCGAGCAGCCCGAGGCGTTCGCACTCCGCGCAGTCCATGAAGCGCCCCGTGTAGGAGAGCTCCTGGTTCTTCGCCCAGCCGAGGTGCAGGGTCATCCAGTACGAGCCCATGACGCTCGGCAGGCCGGCGTTGATCTCGGGCTGGCCCATGCGGACCCCGGGATGTCCGACCCGGAGGTCCGAGACGAGTGCGATCTGGAACCCCGCGCCGGCCGCGAGCCCGTTCAGGGCGGCCACGACCGGCTTGTCGAGGGCGAGGATGCTCGTATAGGCCCGGCACACGGTTCCGAACCATTGCTCGATGCGGGGGACCTCCATGGCGCTCGCCTCGCGGAGGTCGACCCCGGCCGAGAACGCGCGGTCGCCGGCTCCGGTCAGGACGACGGCGCGCGTCGCGGGGTCCGCCCCGCACTCGTCGAGCTCCACGGCGAGCGCCTCGGCGAGCTCGATGCTGACCGCGTTGAGGGCCTGCGGACGGTCGAGGGTGAGGACGGCGATCCCGTCGTCGTCCCGGTCGACGCGCACGACTCGGGTCATTTCCTGGGGTCTCCCGGTGGAGGAGGGATGCCTCGGGCGGTGGAGCCGCCGCGGGCGGGACGGCCGCCTCGCCCTGCGCGGCCGCCCTGCACCCTCGCCTCGATGATTCGGAGCTCGGGCGGGAGCGCGCGGCGATCGCCGGACGAGAGCCGGGGCCGGGGGCGGCTCAGCTTCCGTCGCCCGGCGGCGGGAGCGGATCGCCGTCCCAGCGTTCGCGCACCGTGAAGCCCTCGACCGGCCCCCGCCGGAGCTTCGTCAACTGCTTCACCGGTCGGCCGAGCGGCACCACCGCACACACCGCCACGTTCTCCGGCACGCCGAGCAGCTCCTTGATCTTCCCTTCCTGCGCGACCGCGAGGGTGGTGATGGTGCCTCCGTATCCCTCGTGCCGGGCGGCCATCAGGACGTTCCAGACGAAGGGATAGATGGAGGCGCCGCTGATGACCCCGACCCGCTCCAGGTACTGGTCGGTGGACGCGACGAGTCGAAGGTCCACGCAGACCACGAGCACCACGGACGCTTCCCGGAACGTCTCGGTGAGGCGGCTCGGGGGCGCGGTGCGCTCGATCTCCTCCGGTGTGGGGGCGAGCGGCTCCACCGAGTTCCACGGGCTCTGCCCGGCCGCGATCTGGGCCGTGTAGCGCTTCGCGGCCGGGACCGCGAGCTCCGCGAGCGTGTCGCGGGCGCCCGCGTCCCGCACCACCACCACGTGCCAGCCCTGGCGGTTGCCGCCGCTCGGGGCGAAGCGGGCATGGTCGAGGATCCGGTAGATGACTTCGTCCGGCACCGGCTCGCCGGTGTACGAGCGGGCCGCGAAGGTGGTTCGCATCACGTCGTAGAGCTCCATGAGGCCTTCTTTCTCCCGGTTTCCGGCTGCGTCATAATCTAACCGAACCGGCGGCGCGGATCGGACTGCCGGACGGACCCGGGCCCGAACGGACCCGGCCGGGCTCCCGGAGCGGCCCGCCGCGCCGCACAATGCCGCCTGATGCAAGGGCCATCGCCCATACCCGCCGACCGGAGGAGAGAGCCGTGCACGACCTGGTGATACGCAACGCGACGGTGATTGACGGGCTCGGGAACCCGGGCCGGGAGGGCGAGTCGCTCGCGGTGCGCGAAGGGCGGATCGCGGCCATCGGCCCGGACGTGGGCCGCGGCGCCGAGGAGGTCGATGCCGGGGGGCGGGTGCTCTGCCCCGGCATCGTGGACCTCCACACCCACTTCGACGCCCAGCTCACCTGGGACGGCTACGCGACGCCGTCCGTCGGGCTCGGGGTGACGACGGTCGTCGCCGGCAACTGCGGCTTCACCATCGCCCCCTGCCGCGAGGCGGACCGCGACCGCACCCTGCGCAACCTCACCCACGTCGAGGGCATGTCGCTCGACGCCCTGCGGGAGGGGGTGGACTGGGACTTCGAGACGTATCCCGAGTACCTCGCGATGCTCGAGCGAAAGGGCACGGTGCCGAACGTCGCCTGCTTCGTCGGCCACTCGTCGGTGCGGACCTGGGTGCTCGGCGACGAGGCTTCGTCGCGGGCCGCGAGCGCGGGCGAGGTCGCGGAGATGAAGCGGATCGTCAAGGAGGCGATGGACGCCGGGGCGATCGGCTTCTCCACCACCACCCTCGAGCAGCACAACGGCGAGAACGGGATCCCCATGCCCTCGCGCCTCGCCGACGAGCACGAGATGTTCGAGCTCACCGGGGCGCTCGGCGAGGTCGGCAAGGGGGTCTTCATGCTGACGAAGGGAATGACGAGCACCATTCCCTGGCTCGAGGAGATCGCGGCCCGCAACGGCCGTCCGGTGATGGTCGCCGCGATGCTGGTGGACCCCAACGACCCCGATCGCGTGTTCCGCGAGCTCGGTGAGATCGCGGAGGCGAAGGGCCGCGGCCGGGAGATGTGGGGCCAGGTCGGCTGCTTCCCCCTCGGGATGGAGTTCTGTCTCGATCATCCCTATCCCCTCGAAGCGTTCCTCGCGTGGCGTCCCGCCATCGAGGCGGCGAGTCCCGAGGAGTTTCGGCGGGTGCTCGCCGATCCCTCGTTCCGGGAGGCGGTCAAGTCGGAGGCGAGGACCACCGGCGTGCCCAACCGGTTCTCCTACCACCAGTGGGACCACACCCGGATCATGGAGACCGCCAAGCCGGAGAACCGTGCGCGGTCGGGCCGGGTGATCGGCGACCTCGCGCGCGAGGCCGGCAAGGACCCCTTCGACTGGTTCCTGGATTACTGCCTCGACGGCGAGATGGGCTCCCTCGTGGACTGCAAGCTGTTCAACGTCGACGAGGACCGGGTGAGGGACCTCCTCAACCATCCGCACGGGGTGGTCGGGCTCTCCGACGCCGGCGCCCACCTGTCGTTCCTCTGCGATGCGGGCTTCGGTCTGCACCTCTTCGGGTACTGGGTGCGGGACCGCAAGGACCTGAGCCTCGAGCACGCGGTCCGGGCGGTCACGAGCCGGGTGGCGGACGTGTACCGGATCAAGGAGCGCGGTCGGCTGGAGGCGGGAGCGTGGGCCGATCTGCTGCTCTTCGACCCCGAGACGGTGGGGCGCGGCGAGCGGGTCCGGAAATGGGACCTGCCGGCCGGGGCGGACCGCGTCGATACCGCGCCGATCGGAGTGGCCGGGGTCTGGATCAACGGCCGCCGGGTGGTGAACGAGGACGGGGTGATGAAGAACGGCACCCGCCCCGGCCGGCTGCTCCGGGACTTCGCGGACTGAAGCCTCTACCCGCCGCCCCCGAGGCGGCGGAGGGCGGCGGGGAGCCGAGTCGATCGTCGGCCGGAAGCGAAGCGCTTCGTTCGACTTGCCGAGACGTTCGGCTGGTCCGCGCGTCTCCGCCATCGTGGGGAGAGCGGGGGCTGCGGCCAAGCGAGGCCGCGAGGCGCTCGACGCCCGCCCCGGGAGGGACGTGCCAGCGGGTCGGCCCCGGAACGCGGTTCGGAGCCGGCTCCGAACCGGACCCGGGGCCGGGATCAGATGTTGCTGTCGAGAAAGGCGGTGAGCTGTGATTTGGAAAGGGCGCCGACCTTGGTCGCCTCCACCGCTCCGTTCTTGAACAGCATGAGGGTCGGGATCCCTCGGATGCCGTACTTCGGCGGGGTGGCCGGGTTCTCGTCGATGTTGAGCTTTGCAATCGTGACCCGACCGTCGTATTCTTCCGCGATATCTTCGAGGATCGGCGCGATCATCTTGCAGGGTCCACACCATTCGGCCCAGTAATCCACCAGCACCGGCTTCCCGGACTCGAGCACTTCCTGCTCGAAGCCCGCATCCGACAGGTGGACGATCTTGTCGCTCATTCCGGTCTTCTCCCATTCACCAGAGGGGGCACGCCCCATTGGAAACAAGTTGAACAGTGATTGCAAGCGGCCCAACGGGGCCGACCCGGCCGGCCCGACCGGCATCTTCTCCGACACCCGGTTCGAGGACATGGGACTCGACCCGGCGCTTCTCGAGGGGGTGCGGGAGGCCGGATTCGAACGTTGCACCCCCATCCAGGCGCAGACCCTGCCGCTCGCCCTCGCCGGCCGCGACGTCGCGGGGCAGGCCCGCACCGGCACGGGAAAGACCGCCGCGTTCCTGATCGCGGCCATGAACCGGGTTCTCGGGAGCCCTCCTTCCGCCGGGCCGGCGGGACGGGCCCCGTCGGCGGGGTCTCCGGAGGGCGGGGCGGCGAACGGCGCCGCCACCGCCGCGCAAGGGGCCGCGAAGGGAGCTGCGGCGGAGCACTCTTCCCGCGCGGCCCGAACCGGCCCCCCGTGCCGCCCGCGGATCTTCGTCGTGGCGCCCACCCGCGAGCTCGCCATCCAGATCCACAAGGACGCGGAGGTCATCGGCCGCCATACCGGGCTCGCGATGGGAGTGGTCTTCGGCGGCACCGGCTACGACCGCCAGCGGCGCATGATCGAGGAGGGGCTCGACGTCCTCATCGGGACCCCGGGACGCCTCATCGACTACCACCGGCAGCGTCTCTACGACCTTCGCTCGGTGGACGTGTTCGTCCTCGACGAGGCGGACCGGATGTTCGACCTCGGGTTCATCCGCGACATCCGCTACCTGTTCCGGCGCCTGCGCCCCCCGGCCGGCCGGTTGAGCTTCCTCTTCTCCGCGACCCTCTCCCAGCGGGTGCTCGAGCTCGCATACGAGCACATGAACGAGGCGACCCTGATCGACACCCGCCCCCCCGATCGGGTGCTCGTCGACGAGGTGACGCAACGGCTCTTCCACGTCGGGCAGGACGAGAAGATCCCGCTCCTGCTCGGATTGCTCCGTCAACCGGGCGTGGAACGGGCGATCGTGTTCGTCAACACGCGCCAGATGGCGGACCGCCTCGGCGGCGCGCTCGAAGGCAACGGATACCCGGCGGCGGTGCTCTCGGGGGACGTCCCCCAGCCGCGGCGGCTCGCCCTGCTGGAGCGCTTCCATGCCGGCAGCCTCCCGGTCCTCGTCGCGACGGACGTGGCGGCCCGCGGCCTCCACATCCCCGGGGTGACCCACGTGTTCAACTTCGACCTCCCGCAGGACCCGGAGGACTACGTGCACCGGATCGGGCGGACGGCCCGGGTGGGGGAGAAGGGCGAAGCGGTGAGCCTCGCGTGCGACCGGTTCGTCTACTCCCTGGTGGACATCGAGGAGCTTCTCGGGATGCGGATCCCGACCGAGCGGGTGGACCAGTCGATGCTGGTCGAGCCCCGGCCGTCCGCCCCGCGGCCGAAGAGCCGGCGGCGCGCGGGGCATGGGGAGAAGCGGCCGCGGGGCGGCGGCCACGGGCGGAGGAGGCCGGCCGGCCGGGCCGCGCCGCGGCCCGGCGTCTGAGCCTCAGCCCCCGCGCCCGCCGCCGGACGGGTCCGGCGCGGGGAGGGCCCGCGCGAGCCAGGCTCCGACGTCCCGTATCTCCTCGGGACACACCGCGTGGGGCATCGGGTAGGTGTGCCACTCCACGTCGTAGCCGAGGCCGAGGAGCGTATCCCGGGACGCGGCCGCCCGGTCCACGCCGATGAGCGGGTCCTGTTCTCCGTGGGCCATGAACACGGGGAGGTCGGCGTTGGCGGCGGAGCGTTCGGACGCGAGGGTGTCGGCGAGGGGAAGGTAGGTGGAGAGCGCCATCAGCCCCCCGAGGCGGCGGGGGTGGCGAAGCGCCGTCTGGAGGGCGACCGCCCCGCCCTGGGAGAATCCGGCGACCACGATCCGTTCCGCGGGGACCCCGGCGCCGATCTCCGCCTCGATGAGACCTTCCACCGCGCCCTGCGATTCGCGGAGGTGGCCGGCGTCGGAGACGAAGCCGTTCCCCTCGTCCCGGATGTCGTACCAGGCCCGCATCGTCATCCCGAAGTTGATGGAGACCGGACGCGGCGGCGCGTGGGGGAAGACGAACCGGGTCCACCCCCGGACCTCGCCGAGCTGGGGGACGATGGGCGCGAAGTCGTGGCCGTCCGCCCCGAGCCCGTGCAGCCAGAGGACGGCGGCGGTGGGCGCACGGCGCGGCGGCTCGTGGATGACGGGGAGCTCCTGCATCGGGGCCATGTTGAAGCGATCGCCCGCGCCGTGCAACGCTCCGGGTCGCGCCGTTTCGTGCCGACGCGCTCCGGGCCGCCGATGCTTCCGCAAGCGCAGGCCCGCCCGCCCCGCCCCGTCGCGACGAACGGGCGCCCGCCGGCCGGCTCCGCGGGCGGCGGCTCCGGGGGGCGGGGCCTCGGACGGCGGGACGAAGACCTCGAGGAGGCGATCATGCGCAAACGAGAACCCGGCCGCCGAACGAGCGGTGCGGCGGCCGCCCCGACGTCTCACCGTCCTCCCGCGGTGGACGGCGCTCCGCCCACGGTGGAGGGCCGTACCTCCTCGATCCGCTCCGACCGCGCGCGGGCGCCGGGGTCGGCCGCGCCTTCAGCGGCCTTCCGTCCGTGCGGCCCGCTACCGCGGCGTCCCGACGCACCCGCGACGAAGGTTGGCGAGGGTTCCGGGCGGATATCCGGGATGGCGCTCGTGGCCGCGGGCGGGGCGATGATCCTCGCCCTCGGCGGCTGCGGGCAGTCCGGCCCCCTCTACCTGCCGAAGGAGTCTTCGCTCTCCGCGTCCGCGTCGCCCTCCGCGTCCGAGCCGGCGCCGGGGTCCGTTGCTCCGGCCGCGGCCGGGCGCCCGGGCGCGTTCCGGACGGCCCCGGTTCGGCCCGCAACCGGCTGAAGTCCCCGTGTCCGCCCCCGCCGCCGTACCGGTGCCCCCGCCGCCGGCGTTCGAGCCGTTCCCCTACCGCGGCGCATCGCTCTTCGCCGAAGGCGCCCGGCTCTCCGATCTCGCCGACCGGTTCGGCACCCCGCTCTACGTCTACTCCCGCGCGGGGCTCGAGGGGGCGTGGCGCGCGTTCGACGACGCCCTCGCCGGAATGCCGCACCGGGTGTGCTTCGCGGTCAAGGCCAACTCGAACCTCGCCGTCCTCGACGCCCTCGCCCGGATCGGCTCGGGGTTCGACATCGTCTCGGGCGGCGAGCTCGACCGGGTGCTCGCGGCCGGGGGCGATGCCGCGGGCATCATCTTCTCCGGCGTCGGCAAGTCGCGGGCGGAGATGAAGGCGGGTCTCGAGGCGGGGGTCCGCTCGTTCAACGTGGAGTCGGTGTCCGAGCTCGAACGGCTCGCCCGGGTGGCGAGCGATCTCGGCCGGGCGGCGCCGGCCGCGCTCCGGGTCAACCCCGACGTCGATCCGAAGACCCACCCCCACATCGCGACCGGCCTCGGGAGCAGCAAGTTCGGGGTCCCGATCGCGCGGGCGCGCGAGGTGTACGCGCGGGGGGCGCGGATGCCGTCCCTCCGGATGACGGGCGTCGGCTGCCACATCGGCTCGCAGATCACCTCCCTCGACCCCTTCCGGGACGCGCTCGGCCGGGTGGCCGCCCTCGTGGACGAGCTCGCCGGAGACGGGATCGGGATCACCGACGTGGACGTCGGCGGAGGGCTCGGGATCCGCTATCGCGACGAGACCCCGCCCTCCCCCGCCGAGTACGCCGCGGTGGTGCGGGAGGCCTTCGGGGGCCGCCCGGTCACCGTCCATCTGGAGCCCGGGAGGGCCGTCTGCGGGAACGCGGGGGTCCTCCTCGCCCGGGTGGAGTACCTCAAGGACAACGGCGGCGCGCGCTTCGCGATCGTCGACGCGGCCATGAACGACTTCCTCCGGCCGGCCCTCTACGGGGGATGGTCGCGCATCCTCCCCTGCGAGCGGCGGGGCGGGGAGGGCCGCGCGGTCTACACGGTGGCCGGCCCGGTCTGCGAGTCCGGGGACTTCCTCGGGCGGGACCGGGAGCTCGACCTCGAAGAGGGCGATCTCGTGGCGGTCCTCTCGGCCGGGGCCTATGGTTTCGTGATGAGCTCGAATTACAATTCGCGCCCCCGCGCGGCCGAGGTCATGGTCGATGGGGAACGGGCGCATCTGGTGCGGCGGCGCGAGGAGGCGGCCGATCTCCACGCGCTCGAGTCGCGGCTTCCCCCATCCCCACGGTGACGCGGCGGTACGTTGAACGTGGACGTGGACGTGAACGTTGCGGATCCATTGCCGGAGGCGCGCCGCAAGGCCGTCGCCCTCATCTCCGGCGGGCTCGATTCGATGCTCGCGGCGCGGACGATCCTCGACCAGGGGGTCCACGTCGAGGGCATCAACTTCTTCACCGGGTTCTGCGTAGAGGGCCACACCCACGCGATCCGCCGGCGTGCGAACGGCCGCGGCGGCAATCCGCGCAACAACGCGCTCTGGGTCGCGGAGCAGCTCGGCATCCGGCTGCACCTCGTCGACGTGGTCGAGGACTACAAGCGGGTCGTCCTCAATCCCAGGCACGGCTACGGGGCGAACCTCAACCCGTGCCTCGACTGCAAGACCTTCATGGTGGGCCGGGCGCGGGAATGGATGGAGGAGCACGGATTCGACTTCATCATCACCGGCGAGGTCATCGGCCAGCGCCCGAAGTCGCAGCGGCGCGAGACCATGCCGGTGGTCGCCCGGGAGTCGGGGGCGGACGACCGGCTCCTCCGCCCCCTCTGCGCGAAACGGCTGCCGCCGACCCTGCCGGAGCGCGAGGGCTGGGTGGACCGGGAGCGCCTGCACGACTTCACCGGGCGGTCGCGCAAGCCCCAGTTCGCCCTCGCCGCCGACTTCGGGATCGAGGACTACGCGCAGCCGGCCGGAGGCTGCTGCTTCCTGACCGACCGGCAGTACTCCACCAAGCTCGCCGACCTCTGGGCGAGCCGCGGCCGGCGCGACTACGAGCTCGACGACGTCATGCTCCTCAAGGTCGGGCGGCACCTGCGGCCCCGGCCCCACTTCAAGCTCATCGTGGCGCGGGAGGAGGGGGAGAACCGTTTCCTGAGCGGCTATCGCGGGCAGTTCATCCACCTGCGGACGGTGAGCTGCCCCGGGCCGCTCGCCCTCGTGGACGGCGAGCCGGACGAGGAGGACCTGGAGCTCGCCGCCCGCCTGACCGCCCGGTTCAGCAAGGGGCGCGATGCGGAGCGGGTGGAGGTCGAGATCGGGGGCGGGGGCCGGCCGACCCGGCGGCTCCGGGTGGCGCCGATGGCCCCGAGCGCGGTTCCGTCCGGCTGGTACGTCTGAGCCTCGCGGCATGGCCCGGGCCACCCTCGACGCCCGCCGGCTGCTCTGTCCCCTCCCGGTCATCCGCACCCAGGAGCGGATCAAGGGGCTCGCCCCCGGCGACACCCTGGAGGTGACCTGCACCGATCCGGGGGCGCTCCACGACATCCCCGCGTGGTGCCGCCTGAACGGCCACCGGGTCGCGGGGGCCGCGGACGGCGCCGACTACGAGCTCGTCATCACGATCATCGTGGGCGGCGCCGACGGCTGAGGGGTCCGGGGCGCGGGCTGCGGGGCGCGGGGCGCGGGTCCGGCCGCGCCGCGATGCGGTAGACTCCGGCGCGGGCGCTGGCGGCGGGCGTCCCGGCAGCTTCACACCGGAGGGGCGCTCCCGATGAACGAGTCCGCCACCATGCACACCGGGCCGCTCGGCTCCACCGTCCACGTCCTTCGCGCCGACGCGGACACCGTCGCCGCCCTCGCCGCCCTCGACTGGAACCGCTTGTTCCGCCGGGTCTGCCTGGACCCGGTGCGGGGGGTCGTCACCCTGATGTCGCCCTCGCGCCCGCACGAAGACCTGACGGGGATGCTCGACCACGTCGTGGACGCCGCCGCGAGCACCCTCGCCGGCGCGGCCAGGGGGCTCCGCCACACCCGCCTTCGCGGCCCGGGCGAGCCGCCCGGGACGGGAATGGAGCCCGACTGCGCGTTCTACGTCGGCGGCCGGGCGCGGGCCTTTCGGGCCGCGCTCATGGAAGGAGAGGACGCGGCGTCGGCGTTCATCCAGCGAACCGCTCCCGACCTGGTGGTCGAGGTCGAGATCACCCGCGCCGATGCGGGCAAGATCGAACGCTACGCCGACCTCGGGGTACGCGAGCTCTGGCGGCTGCACGGCCGCCGGGATTCATGGGAGCTGCGGGCGGATTTCCTCGCCCTTCGTCCCGGTGAGCCGCCGCGGCCGCTCGACGTCTCGGAGGTGCTGGCCGGCCTCACCCCGGGCGACGTCTGCGAAGCGGTCGGGGAGCTGCGGCTCAGCCTCACCCTCGCCGAGCGGACCGAGGCGGTGGCGCGGGTGGTGCGCCGGCGCCAGCGCGCGAGCGTCCGGGTGCGCGAGGAAGGGGCGCCGTACTCCGCACGTCCCGGCGGATCGGAGGGCGCTCCCTCTCCCGCGCCCTGATCCCGGACGCATATCCAGCCGGCTTTCCGCTGCGGACGCCGCCCGCCGGACGGCGGCGGGCCGTGCTCCGTTCGAAGCCGCTTCGATGGCGCACCTGCGCTCCGTCCGCCTCAAGCGCGGGAGCGCCGCGGTGGGAAAATGGCGCCGACGGACGCGGAGGAACAGCGGGTATGGCGACCAGACCCTGGCGGCGCCTCGGGCCACTGGACCCGAACGCGCGGGACCCGGCCGATCCGGAATTCGATGCCGATCTGCGCGCTTGGCGGGTCGTCCGGGGCCCGCGGTCGAAAGACCGCGTCGAGGAACGGACGGCGGAGATATGGTCTCGCGACCTGCAATGCCGCTTCGCGATCGAGACGGGCGAGATGGAAGGCATCTATCGGCTGCGGCGCGAAGCAAAGGATCGGCTGGCGCGCGAGGGGCTCGAGACCGCCCGAGCCGAGGACCAGATCGAGACCCGCCACGCGGGCGACCGCCTGCGAGCGCTGCTGCTCGACGAGCTGGCCGCCCTGGAGCGGATGATGGGTCACGCCCGAAGCGAGGCGCCGCTCGATACGGGGGAGATCCGGGGCTGGCAGGCGAGGGCTGTCCGCCATCAGGGCGATCGCCTGGTGGAGATTGGCGGGGAGGCGGAAGGGGAGACCTTGACGCGGGTCCGCGTGCCGATGACGCCGGGGGAGTACAAGACGAACGAAAACGTCATCGTTTCCGGCGGCGTCGAGTACGGGTTCTGTCCCCCGGGCGAGGTGGAGCAGGAGTTGCAGGCGATGCTGCGGGTCGCCGCGGGGCAGCAGGAGGGGCCCAGGAGCACCGCGGCGTGCGGGGCATGGGCGCACGCGGCGTTCAACGCGATCCATCCGTTCCCGGACGGGAACGGGAGAACGGGCCGCCTGCTGCTCGCGTGGGTCTACCTGCGGCGCCGGGAGCCGCCCCCGATCATCCATGAAGAAGCACGCGGGGAGTACTTCGCGGCGATGCGCGAGGCGCACGGGGGCAGGATCGAAGCGCTTCGCGATCTGGTGCACGAGAACGCGGCAACCATGTTGAAGCTCCACCTCATGGAGGCGACGGCGAACGGCGGCTCGGGAGGCGTGCCGCTCGCGCGGCGGATCGCCGCCCTCGAAGAGCTGGACCCGAACGGAAGCGTGCTGGTCGAGGCAGCCGCGAAGGGGGTGGGCCTCTACTGGAGGAACGGAAGCAACCCGGACCTGGTCACGTCGATCGCCGCGAGCATTCCGGACGAGCTTGCGATACGGGCGCTCGTCGAGAGCGGGGAGAAGACCGACGGCGAGGCGAAGACGCTCTGGCGGGAGGTGCGTCGTCGTCGCTCGGCGCTGCGCCGCGAAGAGCAATCGAGTGCCGGCAGGCGAACGACCTGCTGAAGGGGTCGGCCGAGCGCCCTGGCGGCTCGGAACGGGAAACGAACCGCCTTTCGACCAATCACGGGAGAACGATCATGTCCATGTTCAAGATGAACCCGACCAGTTCGAAGCAACTGCTCGAAGACGTGGCGAATGGCGATGTTCGGCTTCCTGGATTTCAGAGGACCCGGGGTATGGGACGACGAACGCATCGAGGGGCTGCTTTCCAGCCTTTCGAGGGGGTTTCCGTCGGGGGCCGTCATGACCTTGGCCGCCGGAGGTGAGACAGGGTTCAAGCCTCGATTGGCCGAGGGCGCGGATCCCGGCAATCCGAAGAGCCCCGAGAGCTTCATTCTCGATGGCCGGCGGCGGCTGGCCTCGCCATGTCCGGGCGGAGGGCGCCGCATCGACGTGTTCGACGAAGGGTCCAGGCGCGGTCGGACCTCGCCAAGGCGCTCGTCGACGTCGCTTCGCGAGGCGGTCCCGGAAGCAGCGACGCCGTGTCGACGGCGATCCCTCGGGTGCGGGAGTGGAGTGGTCCGGTGGGCCGCGCCAACGTTGCAGTTCCGTAACGATCGGGCAACGGAGCGTTAAGGCGAGGCGGCGTAGGGTGCCGTCCATCCCCCGCGAGGGCGGGGGTTTCGGACCGAACCATTCCGTTGGAGGTTACGCCGCCATGAAGCTCTCGACACGCATTCCACTCCTTCCCCACCGGGGCGCGACCGCCCTCTTCGCCGCGGGCGCGCTCGCCGGCGCGGCGGTGCTCGGGGCCGCCCAGTCCGCCGCCCTCGGAGAGGGCGCGGCCGTCGGGAAGGGCTCCCCGGCCGCCTCGAGTTCCGGCCCCATCGGGGAGCTTGCCGCCCCGTCGCCGACCGGGTTCGCGGACCTCGCCGAGCGGGTCCAGCCGGCGGTGGTGTTCGTCACCGTCGAGAAGCCGACCGCCGCCGCGGCCCGGCTGCCCCGTCCGCCGGGGTTCGACATGGGTCCGTTCGAGCGGTTCTTCGAGCGGATGCCGACCATGCCGAACCCGCAGGTACAGGTCGGCTCGGGCTTCTTCGTCGATGGCGAGGGCCACATCGTGACGAGCGATCACGTCGTCGCTGGTGCGGCGGAGGTCACCGTCACCCTGCACGACGGGACCCGCCACGAGGCGCGCGTGGTCGGGCGCGACGCGCGGACCGATCTCGCGGTGCTCAGGATCGGGGGCGGCGGACCGTCGCCCTGGCTTTCCTTCGGCGACGACGGCGGTGCGCGCGTCGGCGACTGGGTGGTCGCGGTCGGCAACCCGTTCGGCTTCGGGGGAACGGTCACGGCCGGGATCCTGTCGGCCCGCGGGCGCGACATCCGCTCCGGGGGATACGGCGACTTCCTGCAGGTCGACGCTCCCATCAACCGCGGGAGCTCCGGGGGGCCGCTGTTCGACACCCGCGGCCGCGTCATCGGGGTCAACGCCGCGATCTACGCTCCGGCCGGGGGCAACGTCGGGATCGGCTTCGCGGTCCCCGCCTCGATCGCCGCCCCGGTGGTCGCCGAGCTCATCGAGGAGGGCAGGGTCTCGCGCGGCTGGCTCGGCGTCTCCCTGCAACCGCTCACCCCGGAGATCGCGGAGAGCCTCGGGATGGAGAAGGCGGAAGGCGTGCTCGTGGCCGACGTCGCGCCGGACAGCCCGGCCGCCCGCGCCGGCATCCTTCGCGCCGACGTGGTGACCGCGGCCGGCGGACGGCCGATGGAGGACGGCAAGGCGCTGGCCCGCGAGATCGGAGCGATGGAGCCCGGCGAAGAGGTGGTGGTCACCGTCGTCCGCAAGGGCGAGACGCGCGAGATCCGGGTCGAGCTCGGCGACTGGCCGGCCGCCGGGAAGGAGGCGGTGAGCGAAGCGCCGGCCGCCGCCCCCGCATCGGGGCCGCGCCTCGGCGTGTCCCTCGAGCGCCGGGACGGCCAGCTCGTGATCGCGGGGGTGGACCCCGGCAGCCCCGCCGCCGAGGCGAGGCTTCGCCGCGGAGACGTGCTGCTCGGCGTCGGCGACGATCCGGTCGCCGAAGCCGCCGACGTCGGGCGGGCGCTTCGCAAGGCGGCGGACCGCGGCCGGGAGCATGCGCTGCTGCTCATCGAACGGCACGGGCAGCCGCGCTTCGTGGCGGTGCGCATCGAGATCGCATAGTCTTCCGGGAGACCGGGGAAGAACGGCCATGATGCGGGCGCTCATCATCGAGGATGACGAGGTCGTGGCGAGGTTCATCGCCAAGGGCCTCCGCCAGCACGGATACCTCGTTGACGTCGCCCGCGATGGCCGTGACGGCCTGTTCCACGCCCTGGAGCAGGCCTACGACGTGATGGTCGTCGACCGGATGCTGCCCGGCCTCGACGGCCTCTCCGTGCTCAAGACCGTCCGTTCGGCCGGAAACGCCACCCCGATCCTGATCCTGAGCGCGCTCGCGGAGGTCGACAACCGCGTCGAGGGTCTGCGCGCCGGCGGCGACGACTATCTCACCAAGCCGTTCGCCTTCAGCGAGCTGATCGCCCGGCTCGAAGCACTCCAGCGCCGGCCCCGCGGGGGGGCTCCGGCCCACGCGGTGTACCGGGCGGGCGATCTCGAGCTCGATCCGCGGCGGAGGACGGTGACCCGGGCGGGCGAGCCGATCCGGCTGCTGCCGCGGGAGTTCGCGCTGCTCGAGTACCTGATGCGGCACCGGGGGCAGGTGGTGACGAGGACCATGCTCCTGGAGAACGTCTGGGACTACCACTTCGACCCCCAGACGAACGTGGTGGACGTGCACGTCTCCCGGCTCCGGGCGAAGGTGGACCGCCCGTTCTCCGAGCCGCTCATCGAGACCGTGCGGGGGGTCGGCTACCGGCTGCGGGACCCCGGCGATTGAAGGCCCTCGCGCGATACCTTCGCAGCTCCACGTTCCGCCTGGCGGTGGTGTACCTCCTGCTGTTCGAGGGATCGGTCTGCGTGGTCCTCGGGTTCGTCTACTGGACGACCGCGATGCATCTGGAAATGGAAGCCGATGCGGCCATCGATCGAGAGCTGCGGAGCCTGGCCGCCCGCTACCGCGGGCGCGGCCTCGCGTCGTTCTCCCGGGTGCTCGAGGACCGGGTCGCCCGGAGCCCCCGGGGGCCCTTCATCTATCTCTTCGCCACGGCCGGCCGCCGGTCGCTCGCGGGAAACGTGAGCGGCTGGCCCGATGCCGCGCCGGCGCCGGACGGCTGGATCGAGTTCCCGCTCCGCACCGCGCGCGAGCCGGACGACACCCCGCATCTCGCCCGCGCCCGGGTATCGGCGCTGCCCGGCGGGCTCCTGCTGCTCGTGGGGCGCGACATGTACGAGATCGACCGGGCGTGCCGGCGCATCCGGCTTGCCCTCGCATGGAGCGTCGGCCTCACGTTCATCCTCGCGGTCGCGGGGGCGCTCGCGATGGGCCGGGGCACGATGCGCCGGATCGATGCGATCAACCGTGCGAGCCGGGAGATCATGCGCGGGGACCTCGCACGCCGGATCCCCACGCGCGGCACCCGCGACGACTTCGACCAGCTCGCGGAGCAGCTCAACGCGATGCTCGACCGCATCCAGGAGCTCATGGACGGGATCCGCCGGGTGACCGACGACATCGCGCACGATCTCAAGACCCCGCTCACCCGGCTTCGCACCCGGCTGGAGGAGCTCCGCGACGGGGGCGGGCTGGGCCGGGTGTTGGCCGGATCGGTGGAAGCCGCGATCGGGGAGTCCGATCGCCTTCTCGCCACCTTCGCGGCCCTGCTCCGGATCGCCCGCGTGGAGTCCCGGCCGGCCGGGGAGGGCCTCGCCTCGATGGACCTCGGGGCCCTCGCGCGAGATGCGGCCGAGCTCTACGAGCCGTACGCGCAGGAGCATGGCCGGGAGGTGTCGTTCGTCGGCGGGGCGGGGGCGATCGCGGTGATCGGCGACCGCGACCTCCTGTTCCAGGCGGTGTCGAACCTCGTCGACAACGCCCTTCGGCACGGCGAGGGAAGGGTGGTCGTCGAGGCGGGCGCGGCGTCGGCGTCGGCGCCGGAAGGCGGCCGCCGCGGGCGGATCGTGGTGCGCGACGAGGGGCCGGGCGTTCCGGAGGCCGATCGCGAGCGCGTGTTCCGGCGTTTCGTGCGGCTGGAGACGAGCCGGAACACGGCCGGGAACGGACTCGGGCTCGCCCTCGTGGAGGCGGTGGCGGCCCTGCACGGCGGAACGGTGGAGCTCGGGGAGAACGAGGCCTCGCGGGGTCGCGGACCGGGATTGCGCGCCACCCTGTACCTGCCGGCCGGCGGCGGATAGGCGCTGACCGGCGCACCGGCGCGGCCCGGCGGACAGGCCCCCGCCCGCGCCGGCGCGCGAACACCGAACGCACGCCGGAAGCGGCGGCCCCGGCGGCCCGGTCGAGGGTACGATGCTGTGGTATCGTGCCGCCCGGTCGCGGGTCGCGGAGGGGGTCATGGGCGACGAATCCCGGAAGGTGGCGTTCATCGGGCTCGGGGTCATGGGATTTCCCATGGCCGGGCATCTCGCGGCCGCCGGCCACGCCGTCACCGTCTACAACCGGACCGGCTCGCGCGCCGAGGAGTGGCTTGCGAAGCATCCGGGCCGGGCCGCGGACACCCCCGCCGCCGCCGCCCGCGGCGCCGGGATCGTATTCGCCTGCGTCGGCAACGACGACGACCTGCGCTCCGTCGTGCTGGGCCCCGAGGGCGCGTTCGCCGGGATGGCCCCGGATGCGGTCTTCGTAGACCATACGACGGCCTCGGCCCAGGTGGCGCGCGAGCTGTACGCGGCGGCCGGGGAACGGGGCCTCGGGTTCCTCGACGCGCCGGTCTCGGGCGGGCAGGCCGGAGCCGAGAACGGCGTGCTCGCGGTCATGGCCGGGGGCGACGAGGCGACCTTCGAGCGGGTGCGCGCGGTCATCGGCTGCTATGCGCGGGTGTGCTCGCTCATCGGCCCCGCCGGCGCCGGCCAGCTCACCAAGATGGTCAACCAGATCTGTATCGCCGGGGTGGTCCAGGGCCTCTCCGAGGCGGCCAACTTCGCGGTCCGTGCCGGGCTCGACCCCGGCAGGGTGCTCGACGTGATCTCGCAGGGGGCGGCCGGCTCCTGGCAGATGCAGAACCGCATGCCGACGATGGTCGAGGACGAGTTCGAGTTCGGGTTCGCGGTGGACTGGATGCGCAAGGACCTCGGGATGTGCCTCGCCGAGGGGGATCGGATCGGCGCGCGTCTGCCGCTGACCGCGCTCGTCGACCAGTTCTACGCCGAAGTGCAGGCGATGGGAGGAGGGCGCTGGGACACGTCGTCGCTGATGCGGCTGCTGACCCGGACGTGAGCCGGCCCGCCGCGGCGCGAGCCGCCCGCCGGCGCCGAATGCATCCGCCCTCGCCCCGGCCGCCGCCCCCCCGGCCTGCCCCCGGCGCGGGGCGGAGGGCCCGCGGGGCGCCCGGGACCCGAGCGGAGGCGGGGAGGATGGCGGCGCCGCAGCTCGCCGCCGCCGTCGTTCGGGGAGCCGCCTGACCCGTGGACCGGCGCAAGCTCGTCCTCCTCGCCGTGATCGCGGTGCTCGTCGCCGCCTTCTTCGCGTTCGACCTCGGCCGCTATCTCGATCTCGGCCATCTCCAGTCGCAGCGCAGCCGCCTGCACGATCTGTTCGCGGCCCATCCGTGGCGGGTCGGCGCGGCGTTCTTCTCGGTCTACGTCGCGGTCACCGGGCTATCCCTTCCGGGCGCGGCGGTGCTGACCCTCGTCGCGGGGGCGATCTTCGGCCTCGGATGGGGGACGGTCATCGCCTCCTTCGCGTCCACCCTCGGGGCGTCCCTCGCCTTCCTCCTCGCCCGCTACCTCGCCCGCGACGCGGTCCGGCGCCGCTTCGGGGGAGCCCTCGATCGGATCGACGGCGGGGTCCGCAGGGACGGGGCGTTCTACCTCTTCACCCTCCGCCTCGTCCCCGTATTTCCGTTCTTCATCATCAACCTCGCGATGGGCCTCACGTCCATGCGGGTGATCGTGTTCGCGCTCGTCAGCCAGGCCGGGATGCTTCCCGGCACCCTGGTGTACGTGAACGCGGGCACCCGGCTCGGGGAGATCGAGAGCCTCGCCGGGATCCTCTCCCCCGCGCTGTGGCTCTCCTTCCTCCTCCTCGGCGTCTTCCCCCTCGCCGCGAAGAAGGCCGTCGACGCGCTCCGCGCCCGGCGGATCTATCGCGGCTTCCGCCGCCCGCGGCGCTTCGAGCGCGATCTCGTGGTGATCGGGGCGGGCTCCGCGGGCCTCGTCAGCTCGCTCATCGGCACGACGGTGCGGGCCAAGGTGACCCTCGTCGAGCGCGGGGAGATGGGGGGAGACTGCCTCAACACCGGCTGCGTGCCGTCGAAGAGCCTCATCCGCTCCGCGAAGTTCCTCTCCCACGTCGCGCGCGCGGGCGAGTTCGGGATCCGGCGGGCGGACGCGGACTTCGATTTCGGCGAGGTCATGGCCCGGGTGCGCCGGAACATCGAGCGGATCGCACCGCACGACTCGGTCGAGCGGTACGAAGGGCTGGGCGTCGAGTGCGTCCGCGGCGAGGCGTTCATCGAGTCCCCCTTCGAGGTGCGCGTCGGCGACCGCACCATCACCACCCGCACCATCGTCATCGCGGCCGGGGCCGCTCCCTTCGTGCCGCCGATCCCCGGCGTGGAGGAGGCGGGCGCCCTGACCTCGGAGACCGTGTGGAGCCTCGATCACCTTCCCGCCCGCCTCGTCGTGGTGGGCGGCGGGCCCATCGGGTGCGAGCTCGCCCAGTGCTTCGCGCGGTTCGGCTCCCGGGTCTTCCAGGTCCAGACCCACGATCGCCTGCTGCCGCGCGAGGACCCCGAGTTCTCCGAGCTGATCGCGGAACGGCTCCGGGCCGATGGGGTCGAGGTGCTTACCGGTCATCGGGCGGCCCGGTTCCGGCGCGAGGGGGACCGCAGGACGATCGAGTGCGAGACCCGCGACGGCGGGAGGCGCGAGATCGAGTTCGACGACGTGCTCCTCGCGGTGGGACGGGCGCCGCGCACGGAGGGGTACGGCCTGGAGGAGCTCGGCATCGGGACGGGACGGGGCGGGGTGATCGAGACCGACGACTTCCTCGCCACCCGCTACCCCAACGTCTTCGCGTGCGGCGACGTGGCCGGTCCCTACCAGTTCACCCACACCGCCTCGCACCAGGCCTGGTACGCGGCGGTGAACGCGCTGTTCGGCGGGTTCCGGCGGTTCCGGGCCGACTACTCGGTGGTGCCGTGGGCGACGTTCACCGATCCCGAGGTCGCGCGGGTGGGGCTCAACGAGACCGAGGCGGCGGCCCGAGGGGTTCCCTTCGAGGTCACCCGCTACGGCTTCGACGACCTCGATCGGGCCATCGCCGATTCCGAGGCGCATGGAATGATCAAGGTGCTGACCCGGCCGGGCCGGGACCGGATCCTCGGGGCCACCGTCGCCGGCGAGCACGCGGGGGACCTCCTCATGGAGTTCGTGCTCGCGATGCGCCACGGGCTCGGCCTGAAGAAGCTGCTCGGCACCATCCACGTCTATCCCACCATGGCCGAAGGCGCACGCCTCGCGGCCGGAAGCTGGCGGCGCGAGCACGCTCCGGAAGGGGTGCTGAGGTGGCTCGAGCGTTACCACCGCTGGCGAAGAGGCGGCGGCTGAGGTGAGCGCCCCGCCGGCGCCGCCGGTCGGGCTCGTCGCGACCGACCTCGACGGCACCCTGCTCGGCCCCGACCATACGCTCGGACCACGCGATGCCGCGGCGCTTCGAGCGCTCGGCCGGGCCGGCGTCGTCCGGGTCGTGGCGACGGGGCGTTCCCTGCACGCGGCGGAACGGGTGCTCCATCGGGGGTTCCCCATCGACTACCTGGCGGTGTCGAGCGGCGCCGGGATCCTCGACTGGAGAACCGGCCGGATCCTTCATTCCCATCGATTCGAGGCGCGCGGCGCCCGGCGGGTGGCGGACGTCCTCACCCGCCTCGGCGTCGACTTCATGGCCCACTCCCCGGTCCCGGACGACCACCGTTTCCGCTTCGTGCGCGCGCGTCCGGCGAACCCCGACTTCGAACGGCGCGTCGGCCGGTACGGCGAGTTCGCGACTCCCTGGCGCGAAGGGGAGGCGGCGGGGGGTCCGGGGGCCGGGGCCGACGCCATGCCTGAGGCGTGCCAGTTCGTCGCCATCCTGCTTCCCGGCGAGTGGGCGCTGTTCGAGCGGCTCAGCGCCGCGCTGCCCGGGTTCGCGGTGGTCCGAAGCACTTCGCCCCTGGACGGCCGGTCCCTCTGGGCCGAGGTGCGCCCGCCCGGCGTAGGCAAGGCGGCCGCGGTGGCCTGGCTGGCCGGGCGCCACCGCCTCGACGCGGAGCGAACCGCCGCGGTCGGCAACGATTACAACGACAGCGATCTGCTCGGCTGGAGCGCCAACCCGTTCGTCGTCGGCAACGCCGCCGCCGAATTGCGGGAGCGTTTCCGCGTGGTCTCGCCGAACGACGCCGGCGGATTCAGCGACGTGGTGGAAGCCGTGCGCCGCGACGGGGGCGGGTTCGCCCGCGCCGCGGCGCCGGAAGAGGGCTAGTTCACCGCTTCGCGAAGGGTCTTGCCGGCCTTGAAGGCAGGCACTTTCGAGGCGGCGATGGTGATGCTCTCGCCGGTACGGGGATTGTGCCCCTGGCGGGCGGGACGCCTCTTGGTCGAAAAGGTTCCGAACCCCGCGATGGTGACGGTCTCCTCCCTCGCCAAGGCATCGCTGATGGTCGAAAAGACGGCGTTCACCGCGCTGTCCGCGACGGATTTGGACAAGGAAGCCTGACCGGCGACGTGGGACGAGATATCGGACTTCTTCATTCCTCTTACCCCTTGCTTGGTGTGGTGGATGAGCGGCCCTCGGGCCAACGGTGGAGGATTTCCGGGCCATGACGACGCGCGAGCGCGGCGAAGTAGTCTCGGAAGTGGGATACGGCGCTGAATCCGTTGGCCGCCGCATCGAACGCCTTCCAGCCGCCGGGAGTGCGGTGGAATCGGTAGGTGATCCATATCGGAGCCGACGGGGAGCTCGTCACCCGGGCGAGCACCGATGCCTCGTCTCCCCATCGCAGGAAACGGGTCGGATAGACGTCGACGCGAGGCACGGCCGGTGTCCCCGAGGTCAGGTTTCCGGCGAGAGCCTCGATGAACATGGCGCGAAGCCCGGCGGTGAACGCTTCCCGTTCGGTGCGGGTGAACCGGGGGTAGAACGGGCCGGCCGCTCGACGGGCCATCACGTCGAAGTCGAAATGGGGGGCGAGCCGTTCGTCGAGGAAGGCGCGGGCCGCCCCCCGATCGGCGGCTTCTGCCGGAGAGAGGTGGTCGCCGAGGCGCGTGAGCGCGACGATCCCGCCGGGACGGGTCGGCGGCGCCGATGCCAGGGCCTCGGAGCCGAGCCCGACCGCCCCGAGGCACAGCGCGAGGCAGTACAGGAAGCGTGCGCTTCGCACCGGAGGGCTACTTCGTCACGTCCGCCGGCCTGTCTTCCACGTTCCTCGTTCGATCCGGAGGGTTCCTGGAAGTGGCAGGCCGACAGTCGAGCGTGATGCCGTTCGCTCCGGACTGGATGACCACGTGCCCGCCCTCGACCAAGCTTCCGAACAGGAGCTCGTCGGCGAGCGGGCGTTTGATGTGTTCCTGGATGACGCGGGCCATCGGACGGGCGCCCATCGTGGGGTCGAACCCGTGCTCGGCGAGCCACTCCCGCGCGGAAGCACCGAGCTCCACGGTGACCCGCTTCTCTTCGAGCTGGCTCTCGAGCTCGAAGATGAACTTGTCGACGATCCGGCCGATGACGCTCCGGTCGAGCCGGCCGAACTCGACCACCGCATCGAGCCGATTGCGGAACTCGGGGGAGAACGTCCTGGCGATCGCCTCCATCGCATCGGGCGAATGGTCCTGGGTCGTGAATCCCATCGACCGCCGGTGGCGCTGCTCGGCCCCCGCGTTGGTCGTCATCACCACCGCGACGTTGCGGAAGTCGGCCTTGCGTCCGTTGTTGTCGGTGAGGGTGCCGTGGTCCATGACCTGGAGCAGGATGTTGAAGACGTCCGGGTGCGCCTTCTCGATCTCGTCGAGGAGAAGCACCGAGTGGGGGTGCTTGTTGATCGCCTCGGTGAGCAGCCCCCCCTGATCGAACCCCACGTAACCCGGCGGCGCCCCGATGAGGCGCGAGACCGTGTGCCGCTCCATGTACTCGGACATGTCGAAGCGCACCAGCTCCACCCCGAGCAGGATCGCGAGCTGGCGCGTGACCTCGGTCTTTCCCACCCCGGTCGGCCCCGCGAGCAGGAAGCACCCGACCGGGCGGTCCGGATCGCGCAGCCCCGAACGCGCCGTCCGGACCGCCGCCACGAGCGTCTCGATCGCCCGATCCTGGCCGAATACCAGCAGCTTGAGGTCGCGGTCGAGGTGGCGCATGACCTCCCGATCCGAACGCGAGACCGAGCGGGGCGGGATCCGCGCGATCTTCGCGACCACCGTCTCGACGTCCGCGACCCCGATCGTCTTCTTCCGCTTCGACGGCGGGAGCAGGCGCTGGGATGCGCCGGCCTCGTCGATGACGTCGATGGCCTTGTCGGGAAGCAGCCGGTCGTTGATGTAGCGGTCGGCGAGGCTCACCGCCGCATCGAGGGCCTGGCGGGTGAACCGCACCTGGTGGTGCCGCTCGAACCGGGACTTCAGCCCCCGGAGGATGCGGCCGGTCTCCTCGAGCGTCGGCTCGTTCACCTCGATCATCTGGAACCGTCGCGAGAGCGCCCGATCCTTGTCGAAGATCCCCCGGTACTCGGTGTAGGTGGTCGAGCCGATGCAGCGCAGCTCTCCGGACGCGAGCATCGGCTTGATGAGGTTCGAGGCGTCCATGACCCCGCCCGATGCGGCCCCGGCGCCGATGATGGTGTGGATCTCGTCGATGAACAGGATCGACTTCGGCTTCTTGCCGAGCTGGGCGAGCAGCCCCTTCAGGCGCTTCTCGAAGTCGCCCCGGTACTTCGTGCCGGCGAGGAGGGCGCCGAGGTCGAGGGTGTGGATGGTGGCGTCCGCCATGACCTCCGGGACCTCTCCATCGACGATCATCTTGGCGAGCCCCTCCGCGATCGCGGTCTTGCCGACCCCCGCCTCGCCTACGAGCAATGGGTTGTTCTTGCGCCGGCGGCAGAGGATCTGGATCGTGCGTTCGACCTCGGCGCGGCGGCCGATGAGGGGGTCGGTGCGCCCCTCCGCGGCCTGCCGGTTCAGGTTGACGGCGTAGGCTTCGAGCGGCGACTTCCCTGCCTGCTCGTTCGCCTTCTCGTCCTCTCCTCCCGCCGGCCGGGGGCCGCCGCCGTCCCCGGCGTCGGAGACCTTCGATATCCCGTGGGAGATGTAGTTCACCACGTCGAGGCGGGTGACGCTCTGGCGGTTGAGCAGGTACGCGGCGTGGGCCTCGCGCTCCCCGAACAGGGCGACGAGGACGTTGGCGCCCGTCACCTGCTTCTTTCCGGAGGACTGGACGTGGAACAGCGACCGCTGCAGGACGCGCTGAAAACCGAGGGTAGGCTGGGTTTCCCGCTCGTCGCCGGGAGCGAGGGCCGGAACCGTCTCCGCCAGGTGCCGGCGCAGGTCGCTCTCGAGCTGCTTGACGTCCGCCCCGCAGGCGCGGAGCACCTCGAGGGCGTCGCGGTTCGAGAGCAGCGCCAGCAGCAGGTGCTCGACCGTCATGAACTCGTGGCGTTGCTCGCGAGCCGATCGGAACGCTTCGTTCAGGGTCGCTTCGAGCTCTTTGCCAAGCATCTGGAGGTTCCTCGGGAGCTCGATCGGGGCCCGGCGTCTCAGGCGTGTTCCATGGTGCACAGCAGGGGGTGCTGGTGCTCGCGGGAGAACTGGTTCACCTTGCTGACCTTGGTCTCCGCGATCTCGCGCGAATAGGTCCCGCAAACGCCCTTGCCCCGGGTATGGACGTGCAGCATCACCCTGACCGCCTGCTCCCGATCCATGCCGAAGAACCGCTCGAGCACCCCCACCACGAACTCCATCGGAGTATAGTCGTCGTTGAGCAGCACCACCTTGTACCGGGGCGGCTCCTCGACCTTGGGCTCCGATTCTTCGATTTCGAGCACCCCCCCCGGGGTGCCGATCGGGTCCGGTGTGTTCGCCATGACGCCCGATTCTAGCGCAACGTCGCGCCTGTGCGGGAGAATGTCAAGACGCGCAAGCCGGACGCGCAAGCCGGGGTCCGCGAGCCGTGGAGCCGCAGAGCCGCAAGCGGCCCGGAAATCGAGGAGGCCCGGCAGCGCCCGCTTCGAGCCCGACCGCTTCGGCGCATGGCCGCGCGATCCGCCGGCGGTGGGGGCGGGGGCCTACAGGCGGCTCAGCTCGTCGCGTTCGAAGCGGGGGAGCGGCGCCCCGTCCGCGAAGGCGACGCCCCTCCCGGAGCCGGCCCGGCCGATGACGGCGGCGGCGTGGCCGGCGCGCCCGAGCTCGCGGAGCGCCCCGTCGATCCGATCCGGGGCGAACCCCGCGAGCAGGGCCCCCGACGCGAGGGTTCCCCAGGGATCGACCCCCGCCGCGCCGCAGAGCGCCACCCCGGGCTCGAACCAGGCGATGCGGCGGCGGTCGATGGTGATCGCGACCCCCGACGCATCGGCCAGCTCGTAGAGGCCGGCGGAGAGACCCCCTTCGGTCGGGTCGTGGAGCGCCGCGGCCCCGGCCCGAGCCGCGGCGAGGGCCGGCTCCACCACCGAGATCCCGGGGGTCTCGAGGGCGGCCCGGGCCGCGTCGAGGGTGCGGGTGGAGACCGTGCCGAGTCGCTCGGGCGGCAGGAGGTCGGCGAGCACCGCCGCTCCCTCGACCGGCGCCGGCCCGATCTGGATCACCGCGTCCCCCGGCCGGAGGCCGCCGGTCGGCGCCGTCCGCTCCTCCACCATCCCCAGCATCTGCCCGACGACGAGCGGCTGGCGCACCGCACCCGTCACCTCGGTATGGCCGCCGACGAGCGACGCACCCACCGCGTCGAGCGCGCGCCGCATACCGGTGAAGAGGGCTTCGGCATCGCTCGCCGTCGCCCCCTCCGGCAGCAGCACGCACGCGAGGAACCAGCGCGGCCGCGCGCCCGTCACCGCCACGTCGTTCGCATTGACGACGACCGCATGCGCCCCGACCCCGGAGCCGGTGAGGGTGATCGGGTCGGTCGCCGCGACGAGGGTCCCCGCCTCGACCGCGATCGCGCACGCATCCTCGCCGACCCGCGGTCCGAGCCTTACTTCGGGCGGCAGGTCGGCCGCAAGAAGCCGGTCGAGGAAGCCCGGCGCGAGCTTGCCGGCGGGAAGCGGGGCGGACGGGGCAGCCCCTTCCCCGCGCGCGGCCTCTTCCACGCGGCCCGGGGCGCGCCGGCGCCGATCCGGAGCCCGTTCGCTCATCCGTGCATGGTACCGCGCGTTCTCCCCGGCGGCGCCAAGCGCCCCGGGCGCTGTTCGTAAGTTATTGATATAGAGGGTATAGAGAGGGGGTCGAGATATTTCTTACCCCCACGGAGACGGCGTTCTTCCGTGGTTTGGGTTCGGTTCGAGGGGGTTGCTGGCGGATTTCACCCCACGGAGCCACTTGCGCGGGCACGGCGTCCTGGGAACGCTTGTGTCCCGCCCGCATTGATCGGCGGCGGCCTCGCCGTCCCATTTGCGGGCGGGACGCCCGCGTCTGGAAGACGCGCCGTTCCCAGGACGCCGTGCCCGAGAGCGTTCGCGAGAAGCGTGCCCGGCAAAAACCCCACCGCGCACATGCGGCGCCAGGCGCCGCCCTTTCGCGCCGCCCCGGCGGAGGGAGATAATGCGCGCCGCGCAACCCGCTCCCGTCCCATCCCCCCGTCCCCGCCGGCCCCCAGGAGGAACCGTCCATGAAGGTAGGGCTCTTCGTCACCAACCAGCAGTATCTCGACACCGACATGGTGAGCGCGCTCGACGATCAGATCGCGATGGTCCACCTGGCCCGCGACAAGGGTTGGGACTCCGTGTTCTCCGGCCAGCACTACCTCAACGAGGGCAACAACCAGCAGCTCCAGATCGTGCCCTTCCTCACCCGGCTCATGCCCGAGGCGGGCGAGATGACCACCGGGCTCGGGATCCTCCTCCTCGGCCTGCACAACCCGGTCTACACCGCCGAGACCGTCGCCTCGCTCGACGTCATCGCGCGGGGAAACTTCGTGTTCGGGGTCGGTCTCGGCTACCGGGACGTCGAGTTCGACGCGTTCGCGGTGCCGAAGGGGCAGCGCGCGAAGCGCTTCGAGGAGTATCTCGATCTCGTGAAGCGGCTGTGGACGGAGGAGTCCGTCACCCACGAGAGCGACACGGTCAAGCTCGACGGGGTGCGGATGAACGTCCGCCCGGTGCAGCGCCCGCATCCGCCGATCTGGATCGCCGCGAACAACGAGCGCGCGGTCCGGCGGGCGGCGCGGATGGCCGACGCCTGGTACGTCAATCCGCACTCCACGATGGAGACCATCCGCCACCACCTCGGCATCTACCGCGACGAGCTCGACCGGCAGGGCCGGGCGATGCCGCGCGAGCTCCCGGCCGTCAAGGAGATCTTCTGCGCCCGCGACCGCGCGGCCGCGATCGAGATGGCCGGCCCCTACCTCGCCGGCAAGTACCGGGACTATGCGAAGTGGGGGCAGGACAAGGTGATGCCGGCGGACGAGACCTTCGACCAGGACTTCGACGACCTCCTCGAGAGCCGCTTCGTGCTCGGCTCGCCCGAGGAGTGCTACGAGCAGCTTCGCCCCTATTGGGAGGAGTTCGGGGTGAACCACCTCACCTTCCGCACCCATTGGGCGGGGATGCCGCTCGCCACCGCCCTCTCCAGCATCCGGCTGATCTCCGACGAGCTGCTGCCGGAGCTGAAGAAGGTCTGAGCCGCTCCGTGTCTTCCGTACGAATCTACCGGGCGTGGATAGAAGGGCTCCTTTCACAGGGGTTCCTGATCATGCACACTTCCCGTTCGGATCGAGTAATCGGTGCGGCATGGGCGGAACGCGCAAGGCGACGCGGGCGAGTCGAAGGAACGTCTTGCAAACGGACCTGGCTCGCCGGATGAGCTTCATACATGGCCAGGTAAAGGTTGGACTTCGGGAACCGAGATCAGGAACACAAGGCCCATGGCACGCAGAGCACCATACACCAAACTGAAAAAGGACGGTCAACGTCGTCCGCCACACGTAAGAGGTGACGTCGTATTTCGGGGATTTCAGTGCCTGCGGAGCGAGTGCGTACAGTTCATTACCATTCCTGAAGATCGAATCGGGCCTGATTTCGAGATATTCTGCCCGGCCTGCAATTTCTCCCATGAAGCAGGCGGGGAAACGAAATTCTTCGACTACCGACTGGTTTACACGGATGATCAACGTATAATCGAAAAAGGAGAATTCCTCATTCTTCACGACGACTACATCAACGAGGCACAGCGGCTCAAGTATTGCCTGCTGTGCTACACGTTGAAACCACTCGATCACTTCGATGTCCATAATTCACGGCGATCCGGACGTCAAGGAGAGTGCCGTCTTTGCAAGACGATCTACAATGGGATCAAGAACCAGTCCCGAATTACCGACCAATACCGCGAGGCGGCGCAACGCCGCCGGCTTTACAAGCGCCTTGCGGGAGAAACCGGGAGAATCGACAGCAGGGAGATATTCGAGAAGTTCGGTGGTTGTTGTTTCAAGTGCAATCGGAAACTCCATTACACCTCGGCTGGCCAGCAGGAGATCAATCTGGACCATACACTCCCCATCCGGTTTCTATGGCCGATTCACACCGGGAATGCAACTCTGCTTTGTTCGGATTGCAACAACCAGAAACACGATCGCTGGCCTTCGGAATTCTACGACATTCGTCACCTCAGGTCGCTGGCCCGCCTGACGGGCTATCCTTACGACTTGGTGTCCGGTCAGCCGAGGGTCAATGAGGAAGCCGTAGCCGAAATCCTCGCGGATACCGATTCGTTCATCGAAGAGTGGATTCATCGCCCGGACGAAATACGGAAGGTGCGACGCATGATCCGGGAACATACGGAAGTCGACATTTTCGAACATGCGACCCACGTCCCGCTTCATCTGCGAGATCCGGACGAACCGGCCGCCGGGGACGCCTGACTCTCAAGTCATCACTAGAAAGCTGTGCTCGCTGACGGTTCCCTTGTCCCGGATTCCGTGCGATTCGCAATGGGCTACGTCCTCGAATGCTATCTCGATCTTGCGGAACCACTTTCGAGCGATTGCGGAGATTTCGTTTGCCATGTCACACTTCCGACTTTTCCCGAGATGCAACACGCACACCCCGCCGGGATTAATCCGTTCGCGTGCCTGGCGCAGGACCGGTTCATACACCTTGAAGCTCCGTTTCTGTCGTTCGTCGACGAATGCCGGCGGCCGTTCCTTGAAGTCGGATGCCGTCCAACCGGCGAACCATAGCCTGATCCAGTTCGCCAGGTAGAAGCGCGTGCTGTCGAAGAACGGAGGCGAAGTAATGACAGCGTCGAGCCCGTCCACATCCCGGGCCCAGAGACGGGTAGCATCCTGGTATATCGATGAACCCTCCACGAACCCGGCGGGCCTTTCCACCTTCAGGGACCGCGCTACCTTCTCCGCCAGCTTCTCGATGAGAGCCTTGTACACGGTCTCTCCGGTTGGTGAAAACGGAACGATGGGGTGTGAACGGCGACTCAAGGCGTAAGGTCGGTTCCCATGGAGAATATGCAGGAGACAGGCGAATACCAGCGCCGCATGGGGCGTGGTCGGGGGGGTCTCCTGGAAAAATCTTCGTGCAACGATCACTTCGCTGAACGTGTCTGGATGGAAGTAGTCGCGCAGCGGACCGTTGAACCGGACGTTCGCAGCATCTTCGAGCTCGGCTCGCGTGGGGCGATGTTCATGTATGAACCGACCCAATTCTTCGATCAGTTCCTGGCAGCCTCGCTGCGACGCTGGTTGGAGCTTGGCCGCGGCAATCGGCGCCGCCGCGGGACTGATGTCGAAGCTCCAGGCAGCGACTCCCTGAAGAGCCGCCTCGAATGGAATCGTTCCGACCCCCCCGAAGGGATCCAGAAGGCGGTCACCGGGCGTGGTGAAGGTCTTGACCAGATGATGAGCGAGTGATGGCTTCATTTTGCCCTGGTAGGAACACAGGGAGTGCAATGGATTCCCCCAATTGCGTTTGGCGAAGATGCCTTGACGGTGGGGGAGCTCTCCTTTGAAGCAGTCCCACCCGGACTCCCAGGAGGCGCGAGTACGCATCGTGTGTGATCTCCACGGTCGTGCGGGCACGGTGGCGACCATCAAGACCTGCCGAAGCGGCTGTCCGGTCCTCGAAAGACGTTGGCGCAATACGATGTCGCGACCGAATTTGCAACCGCGGGAGCGCAGCAACTCGGCCAGAATTGCCGGCGTATCTACCCGAACCCCGGCGTAGGCGGAGTCGCCGATGTCGATCAGCAAAGGCGACGATGGAGACGCATGGTGCAGTAGACCATCGAACACTTGCTGCATGTCTGCGAAATAATTCGAAACCATCCGGGGAATGCGTCGATCATAGGTTCTTTCATCAAGCCTCCGTACCACCTCTTCCACACTTTTCGAGACCGGTCGAGACGTCTTTCCGGTCGTAACGTCGTTGATCCCGGCCGTCACCGTCCGGCGGCGAAAGGCCGCGAGATCGCTCCTTGCTCGCAGCGCGCGCAGAAACCACAGTTCGATCTTGGTGTTCCGGTAGTAGTTCGTACCGTTCAGGTAGGGGGGAGAAGTGACGATGGCGTCGATCTCCAAATCCGGGATAATATCCAGGCGTTTGGCATCCCCAACCACCAGCAGCGGCGCCTCGGACAGAGTATGGACGTGCGCGATGTCGCGAGCCATCGATCTCAGGCGATTGGCCACTTCCTCGCAGAGGTCCGGGACGATACTACCTCGTTCGTATGCCTTCCGGAAACGCAGATCGCCGCGCCGGATGAGGTTGGAGCAGGGGACGAGCGCCGAAACAGTCGCAACGGTCGCAATGGTCGCCGCGCCCGGATCCCTGAAATCCAACGCGTCGAGCCAGCTCCGCAACCTGAAACAAGAATCCAGGATGTCCGGTGAAAAAAACCTGCTCTCGCCGAACGTTCGCAAATAAGTCTCTGCGAGGCTTCGATCCGGTTCGTGCCCGATCAGAATAGACGGCAGAGTGCCCGCCAAGCGCTGAACCCGCGCAGCCAGCCGAAGACGCTCCCCTGCGGGCATCTCCAGAATCTGCGCTTTGGCGTCCACCAGATACTGAAGCAACGGATTGAGTTCGCAGTAGAAACCTTGGCGACCCAGTCGGGCGACCGTGAGTGGAGTCGTTCCTGCGCCCGCGAACGGGTCCAGGACCCGGGTGGCATCGGGGGCAAACGACTCCAACATCTTCTGGACGAATTCCGGGGAGTAGCCTTCCAGATAGGGATACCAGCCGTGCATCGGTTCGGCGCTTCCTCCGCGAAACGTCGCCTGAACCGGATCGACGAATCGATCGAGGAGCGGCTCGACCTCCGGCAACAGGTCGAGCTGGGCGCCGTCCGTGCGCCCCGCTGCTTCTCGCAGGCGTCCGAGGCAGAACGCATTGAGGCTGACTCCCTCGTCATCGGCTGCCGACCGAAGCCGGTTGAAGCTGCCTGAACCAAGGAGACGGCGGAGATCTTCACTCGACAGCGGCTTGAGTGCCCTATACAAGGCCGCATCGTCCGGTCCGAAGGCAAGCTTCAGGCTGCGCCTTCCGGCACTTTTTGCAGGATAATCAGCAAAATAGACGGACTTGAACTGCTGCATCAATGGTCCTCTTCGTTGTAGTAACTACCATTATATGGTAGTTACTACTCTCTCCGCATCCAAGGCTGCTGGTCATGTGGCCATCCTCTCCTGATGAGAGGGGGCTGTCCATCGGCAATTCCCCCCTTCATCCGTAGGAATTCCGGCCAGCGGATCAAGGGGATCTGGGAAAAATCGGGGGTTTCGGGATACCGATGGATTGACGGCAGGCGAAGCGGCCACTGCGGTTCGATTCGTGCCCACCGACCGGCTACGATCTCCGCCGAGCGTCGCTCCGTTCGAGTCGGGGCCAGCCGGTTCGATCCTGGCGAATACGGTCTGCTGCTCCACGAGCCCTTCCATGGCGGACCCGCGGGCGTAGCCCGGAATGCGCCTTCAGGGCTCCGTGTCTTCCGCCGCCTCGACGCCGCGAAGTCCGCTCCGCGGAAGCGTCTACGGTCCCTCGGCAGATGCGGAGCCGCGGATTCTCGACGATGTGGCTGCGAACGACGTCGGCGGCGGGTTCGGCGCGCTGTCGGTCGCCCTGAAGGTCCAGGTCCGCGATTGATGAGTGGTGCGTGATGCACCAGCATCCCCGCCTGCGGTCCTTCCGCCGGTGGAGGCGGCCATGCGAACCACGCTGAACATCGACGACGACCTGCTCATCGCGGTAAAGGAGCTTGCCAGACGCGAGTCCAGATCCGCGGGAGCGGTGGTGTCGGCCCTGCTGCGGCAGTCCTTGTTGCACGGCGCGAGGGGCGGGGAAGAGAGTGCAGGGGAGGAGACCGGCGTCGAGTTCGGGTTTCGTCCGTTTCCGAAGCGGGGCGGGATCGTCACCAACGAGCTGATCGATCGGCTGCGCGAGGAGAGCGGCGAGTGATGCGGGCGCTTCCGGACGTGAACGTCCTCATCGCCTTGCTGGACGCCGGACATCTCCACCACGAGGCAGCCCGGCGATGGCTGCGGGACAACGTTCGGCACGGGTGGGCGACCTGCCCGATCACGGAGAACGGATGTTTGCGGATCATGGCGCAGCCGGGCTATCCCGGCCGCCTGCCGGCGCCCGTCGTCGCCGAACGGCTCCTCGAGGCGACCGCCACCGAGCACCACCGGTTCTGGCCCGACGCGGTGAGCCTTCTGAGCCGGAGGGTCGTGGAATGGCGCCGGATCATCGGGCCGAAGCAGATCACCGGCGTCTATCTGTTGGCGCTTGCCGTCGAGCGGCAGGGGCGGTTCGCCACGTTCGACGCACGCATTGCCCCGGATACCGTCGTCGGAGCCGGTGAACGGCATATCAGCGTCGTCTGAGGAGCGCAGGCGCCCATCCGCCGGCCGAGAACCGCCGGTTGCACCGGACCTCCCCGGCCGCCGACCCGTTCCGTTGCGTCGAATCCCTGTGGACGACGGGGTAAATCGCTAACGGACGGCAGCGTCTCACCCGATCATGAGCACCGGATTGGAGGCGGGTCCACCTCTCATGCGGGCGGGTCGAGGAAGTCCTCCATCCACGCCCGGTAGTCCGTGTCGCGGGTGACGCGGCGCATGAGGTCCGGCGGGGCGACCCCCGTGAGCTCTCCGGGCGGGGCGCCCTCGCGGAGCGCCTTCAGGGTCTCGTAGACGGCGTTCACCGCCGCCGCGAACGGCTGGTGGCCCTGGAGGGCGATCCGCACCCGGCGCCCCGCGAGCCAGCTCCGATCCCGGAGCTCCGGACCGACGCCCCCCAGGATGAGCGGGAGCCGGGTCGCGCTGGCCACCGCCGCGACCTCCGCGCGGGTGCGAAGCCCGACCATGAAGAGGGCGTCGACCCCGGTCGACTCGTAGGCCCGGGCGCGCGCGACCGCATCGTCGATGCCGGTGACCGCGGCCGCACTCGTCCGGCCGGCGACGACGAGCCGCGGGTCCTCGCGGCCCGCGAGGGCGGCCCGCATCTTGCCGGCCCCCTCCTCCACGGAGAGCAGGCGGGTGCGCCCGAGCTCGCCGAAGGGCTGGGGCAGGTCGGTGTCCTCGATGGAGAGGGCGGCGACCCCGGCCGTCTCGAGCTCCTCGACGGTCCGCTTCACGTTGAGGGCGTTCCCGTAGCCGTGGTCGGCGTCCACGAGGAGCGGCAGGCCGCCCGCCCGGTTGATGCGGTAGGCCTGCGCCGCGAACTCGCTCAGGGTGAGGACGATGAGGTCCGGGGCGCCGAGCACCGTCATCGAGGCGACGGAGCCCGCGAACATGCCGACCTCGAAGCCGAGGTTCTCGGCGATGCGGGCCGAGATGGGGTCGAACACGGAGCCCGGGTGCACGCAGGCGTCCCCTTCGAGGACCGCGCGGAAGCGCTCGCGCCGATGTGTCCAGTCCATGAACGTTCTCCCTGGAGACCGGGGTCGGAGATCGGGCCGCGGGCCGGTGGGGCGGCGCCGCCCACCGGGTCGAAGCGCCGGCCGGCCGCGAATATAGCCGAGTCGTGCCGCATCCGCTCCGGGTCCGGGCCGCGTCGACGCCTTCCGCTCCGTCCGGGCGCGGGCCGCGGGTGTGCCAGAATCGCGCCCCGAACCGGAACGGCGGAGCGGCGGCCCAGGTGAGCGACCACGACTTCGATCTCTTCGTCATCGGCGCGGGGTCCGGGGGGACCCGGGCGGCCCGGGTCGCGGCCGGCTACGGCGCGCGCGTCGCGGTGGCCGAGGAGCGCTTCCTCGGCGGCACGTGCGTCAACGTCGGGTGCATCCCGAAGAAGCTCTTCGTCTACGCCTCCCACTTCGCGGAGGACTTCGAGGACGCGGCCGGCTACGGATGGCGCCGGCCCGCGGCGGCAGCCGGGGCCGCCGGGGCGAACGGAGCGCCCGCCGCCCCGGCGTTCGACTGGCCCACCCTCGTCGCGAACAAGGACCGCGAGATCGAGCGCCTGAACGGCGTCTACCGGAGCCTCATCGAGGGCGCGGGCGCCCGCCTGTACGACGCTCGGGCCACGATCACCGGCCCGCACGCCGTCTCCGTCGCCGGCCGCACCGTGACCGCCCGCCACGTCCTCGTCGCGACGGGCGGGAAGCCCTCCCTGCCCGGCGTCCCCGGGATCGAGCACGCCATCCGCTCCGACGACGTCTTCTACCTCGACCGCCTGCCCGAACGGCTCATCGTCGTCGGGGGCGGCTACATCGCCGTCGAGCTGGCGGGCGTGTTCGCCGGCCTCGGGGTCGAGGTGACCCAGCTCTACCGCGGGCCGCTCTTCCTGCGCGGATTCGACGACGACATCCGCCGCGCCCTGGCCGAGGAGATGCGGAAGCGGGGGATCGACCTCCGCTTCGACGCGAACGTCGCCGCGATCGAGCGGACGGAGAAGGGCGGGCCGGCCGGGGGCGGGGTCCGGGTGGTGCTCGCCGCCGCCGACGGCAGCGGAGGCGGAGAGGGAGACGGAGACGAGGCGGCGGGGACGGCCGTCGGCGCCGGGGGCGCCGAGACCCTCGAGGCGGACCATATCCTCTACGCCACCGGGAGGCATCCGAACACCGCGGGGCTCGGGCTCGAGAACGCGGGGGTGGCGACCGCGCCGAACGGCGCCGTCCTCGTCGATGCCTGGTCGCGCACGAACGTCGAGCACGTCTGGGCGGTCGGTGACGTGACCGACCGGCTCAACCTCACCCCGGTCGCGATCCGGGAAGGGCACTGCTTCGCGGAGACCGTGTTCAACGACAACCCGATCTCTCCCGATCACGAGGACGTGCCGACCGCGGTCTTCAGCCAGCCCGCGATCGGGACCTGCGGGCTCACCGAGGCCGAGGCGCGGGACCGGCTCCCCGCGGTCGACGTCTACCTCTCCGCCTTCCGCCCCCTCAAGCACACCCTCTCGGGGCGCGACCAGCGCTCGGTGATGAAGCTCGTGGTGGACGCGGCGACCGATCGGGTGGCGGGCTGCCACCTCCTCGACCCGGACGCGGCCGAGATCGTGCAGGGGGTCGGGATCGCGATGAAGTGCGGAGCCACCAAGGCCCAGTTCGACCGGACCATGGCGCTCCACCCGACCGCGGCCGAGGAGATCGTGACCATGCGGACCCCCGCCCGGCGGCTCCGGCGCGGGGAGGCGCCGCCCGCCGCCGAGGTCGTCTGACCCCCGCTCCGCCCGACCGGCTCCGAAGGCAGCCGGGGAGAGAGGTCATGGAGATGCGGTGGAGTCTCGCCGGCCGGGGACGCGGTGCGCGGGTGGATTCCGCGGTATGGGAGCGCCCAGAGCCGCCGCCCGCGGGTTCCGCCCGGGCGGACCCGTTATCATGCGCGGCGGATCACCGGAAGGGGCGACCATGAAGCTCTACAACTCCATCGGACCCAACCCCCACGCCGTCCGCATGTTCATGGCCGAGAAGGGGGTCGAGATCCCCCTCGAGGACGTCGACATCGTGGCCGGCAAGAACCGCGAGCCCGGGTACCTCGCGAAGAACCCGCACGGCACCTGCCCGGCCCTCGAGCTCGACGACGGGACCTGCATCTCCGAGATCACCGCGATCTGCGAGTACCTCGAGGAGACCCATCCGGAGAACCCGCTGCTCGGGACCACCCCCGAGGAGCGGGCCGAGGCCCGCATGTGGGCGCGGAGGGTGGACCTCTACATCTGCGAGCCGATGGGCAACGGCTTCCGCTTCGGCAAGGGCATCCGGATGTTCAAGGACCGGATCCACACCATCCCGGAGGCCGCGGAGGGGCTTCAGGCCTCGGCGTCGGACCGCCTCGCCTGGCTCGACGGCCAGATGGAGGGGCGCGACTGGATCTGCGGGGACCGGTTCACCCTGGCCGACATCCTCCTCTACGCGAACATCGAGTGCTTCATCCCCCTCGGGCAGCCGCTCGACCCGGAGCTCGGGAACATCGCGGCGTGGCGCGAGCGGGTGGGCGCACGCCCCTCGGCCAAGGCCTGAGCCGGGTCGCGTGAAGACGCGCGCCGCTCTGGCTGCCGTCCCCGCCGGAGCCGCCGGGGCCGAGGACCACGGGGCCGCGCGACGGGAAGCCGGGGCGCCCCTCGTCCCCGCGTCCATCGCCGTCCGTGACGCCCGCAGCGTCCACGATACCCCGGCGCGCCGCGGCATTCCCTCTTTCCGCGCGGTCGCCGCCCGCGGCTTCCGGGCCCGCCCCGCGCGGCGGGGCGCGCCGCCGCCGGAGCGCCTGACGAGGAATGGACGATGACGATCGGAGTCGGTCTCGGTCTCATGGAGCTGCCGTTCTCCTCGGGGGCCGCGTTCCGGAAATGGGTAGGGCTCTGCGAGGAGGGCGGGGTCGATTCCCTCTGGCAGACGGACCGGCTCGTGTCGCGGCGCCCCATCCTCGAGTGCATGAGCGCCATGGCCGCGCTCGCCGGGGCCACGCGGCGGATCAAGTTCGGGATGAACGTCGCCTCGGTCGGGCTCCGCGACCCGCTTCTCCTCGCCAAGCAGTGCGCCACCATCGACTTCCTGAGCGAGGGCCGCCTCCTTCCCGCGTTCGGGATCGGGAGCACCCTCGGCCCCGACTGGAAGGCGACCGGCCGGCCCACCGAGGGCCGCGGCCGGCTCGTCGACGAGGCCCTCGACCTCATCGCGGCCCTCTGGCGGGGCGAGCGCGTGACCACGGACGGCGAGTTCTTCCGCTATCGGGACGCGAGCATCTCGCCCCTCCCCGTGCAGCCCGACCTGCCCCTGTGGATCGGCGGGTCGAGCCCGGCCGCGATCCGGCGCACCGCCCGCATCGGGACCGGGTGGCTCGCCGGGCGCGAGACCCCGGACGAGGCGGGCCGGGCGGTCGCCGCCATCCGCGCCGCCTGCGCGGAGCGCGGGCGCCGGATCGACGACGACCACTACGGGGCCGGGTTCTACTACCGGTTCGGCCGCCCCGACGAACCCTTCGTGGAGGAGCGGCTCCGGGTGCTCGGGCAGAGCTTCCCGGACCGGGACCCGCGCGACGCGATGGTGGTGGGGGATGCCGACGACGTCGTCGCCCGGCTCGACGCCTACGTCCGGAACGGGGTCTCGAAGTTCATCCTGCGCCCGGTCGGCCCGAGCGACGAGGAGGTCTTCGACCAGACCCGCCGCCTCATCGACGAGGTCTTCCCGGCCGTGGAGGCGATGAACCGCCGCGAGGCGGCCTGACTTCGGAGGCTCTTCGTCCGCCTCGTCCGAACGTCGTTCCATCGCCCGCGGGGCGCTCCGCCCGAGCGTCCTTCGCCGCTTCGTTCGCCCCCGGTCTCTCGTCCCGTCCCCGCGCCTACTGCCCGCCAAGCCGGGCCGGGCCGGGCCGGCGGCGGAACAGGTGGTCGCCGATCTGCGAGAGGGCCGCGACCGTGTTCACCGCGCGCGTCAGATCCTCGAAGACGAGGAATCCCGCGCGCTCCAGCCGGCGGCGCCGCTCCTCGTCGACGATGAGGCAGAGGACCATCACCCGGTCGGGATGCGCCGCCCGGACCTTCTCCAGCCGGCTCGTGAGAGGGTCCATCACGGCCGGCTCGGCGCCGACCTCGGCGAGAAAGAACACGATGGAGTCGTAGCCGCCCCGCCGGACCACCGCGTCGAGGCAATGGTCGAGGAGCGGCCAGTCGTCGAGCACCCGGGCGGTGCAGTCGATCGGGTTGCGGGCGGAGGCGAGCGGGAGCAGGGCCTTGAGCTCGGACTCCACCGGCACCGGCATCGGAGCCACCTCGAGCCCCGCCCGCACCGCCGCGTCCGCCATCACCACCCCGACGCCGCCCGAGATGGTCACGAGCCCGGTCCGCCGTCCGTTCGGGAACGCGTTTGCCGCGCAGGCGCCGGTGACGTCGATGAGCTCCTCGATGGTCCGGGCGCGATAGACCCCGCACCGCTCGAACATCTCCGAGTAGCTCGCGTCGTCTCCCGCGTCGGCGGCGGTGTGGGCGCGGGCGGCGGCCGCGCCGGCGTCGCTTCGGCCGGCCTTGAGCACCACGATCGGCTTCCGGGTCTCCGCGGCCACCGCGAGGGCCGCCTCCAGCTTCCCGAGATGGCGGCATCCCTCGAGGTACGCGACGATGACCTCGGTGTCCTCGTCCCGCGCCGCGCAGGCGATCCCGTCCGCCACGTCCACGTCGCACTCGTTGCCGGTCGTGCACCAGAGGCTGAGGTGGAGCCCCCGGTTGCGGAGGAGCAGGGCGGCGTGCGCCCCGAAGGTCCCCGACTGGCTGATGAGCGCGACGTTGCCGGCCGGGAGCCCGGCCTCGTCGAGCGCACTCATGAACGTACCGAACAGACCGAGCCGGGGGTTCATGACGCCCATGCAGTTGGGGCCGACGATGCGCATGTCGGTGTCGCGGGCGATCGCCTCGATCCGCTCCTGGAGCGCCGCGCCCTCCGGGCCGCTCTCCGCGAAGCCGGAGCTCACCACCACGCACGCGCCGCAGCCGCGGTCGTCGGCGGCGCGCACCGCGTCGGGCGCGTCCCGGGCCGGCACCGCGACGAATACGAGATCGGCGGGGGAGGGGAGGTCTCCCAGGGACGGGATCGGCTCCTCTCCCTGCACCGGACCGGGGCTGGCGCTCACCGGGTACACCGGCCCGGAGAACCCCCGGTCCCGGAGGTGGCGGAAGATCCGCCCCCCGGTCTTGCCGGGGTCGCGCGAGGCGCCGACCACCGCGACGGAGCGCGGGCGAAAGAGCGCGCGCAGACTGTCGGCGTCGGATCCGGCGCCGGGATCGAGGCCGGGATCGAGTCCCCGGCCCAAGCCGGAATCGAGCCTGGCGGAGGGAAGATGCGGTTCGTTCGGCATTCGTCGGGCGGGTCGCGGTCTCGGATCGGGGTCTCATGGGCAGCGGGTGGGACGGACGGATTGTAGAATCCCTGCCCGACCGCGTCACATCCCACCCGCTCCCGTCCGCCCCCGTCCGCCCCCCGACGTTGGCCCCGACCCGGAAGAACCCTCGCATGGCGCCGCCCGTTCATGGACCGACCTCCCACGTCTACTTCTCCCAACGCCTTCGCCTCCACTACGTGGACTGGGGCAACCCGGACGCGCCGCCCCTCTTCCTGGTGCACGGCGGCCGGGACCATTGCCGGAGCTGGGACCGGGTGGCCGAGGCGTTCCGCGAGGACTATCACGTCATCGCGCCCGATCTCAGGGGCCACGGGGATTCGCAGTGGATCCAGGGCGGCGCCTACATGCTGGCCGACTACGTCTACGACGTCGCCCAGCTCCTCCACCAGACCCGCCTCACCCCCGCCGCCGTCATCTCGCACTCGCTCGGGGGCGCCATCTCCCTCCAGTACGCGGGGCTCTACCCCGACAACGTGGTGAAGCTCGTCGCCATCGAGGGCATGGGACCGCCGCCCGACCTGCGAAGCCGGGAACGCCGCCCGGGCCCGGAGCGGTTCGTCGGGTGGATCGACGACGTCCGGAAGCTCTCCGGCCGGTCGCCGCGGCGCTACGCGAGCATCGAGGAGGCCTTCCGGCGCATGCAGGAGGAGAACCCGCACCTCACCCCGGAGCAGGCCCGCCACCTCACCGTGCACGGGGTGAGCCAGAACGAGGACGGCACCTATAGCTGGAAGTTCGACAACTACGTGCGCCTCCAGCCGCCGCACGGGATGCGCGCCGCGGACACGGTGGAGACCTGGCGGCGGATCCGGTGCCCGACCCTGCTCGTACGCGGCACCGAGAGCTGGGCGGCGGATCCGAACGCGGACGAACGGTTGGAGCACTTCGCCGACGCGACCGGGGTCAACGTGGAGGGCGCGGGGCACTGGGTGCACCACGACCGGCTGGAGGAGTTCGTCCGCCTGGCCCGGGAGTTCCTCGCCGCCTGACGAGGCGGCCGGACGCGGGGCGGGGACGGCGGCGGACCCGGGGATGGGGATCGGGGCGGCGCTCACGGCGCCGGAGCCGCGGGAACGGCGGGGGCGGCAGGTGCAGCCGAACGGGTACCGGAACGGTGACGCGGACGGACGGGGCGGGCGGTGGCGATCCGGCTGGTGAAGCCCTGGCGGGCGCTCGAGGCGGACGAGGTGGCGCGCCTCCCCGGCCAGCTCGGGATCTACGAGGTCGCCGGCCCGTCGGGCGCCGTGCTGTTCATCGGGGTCGCCGGCGGGCGCTCCCGGTTCGGCCTGCGGGGCGAGCTGGAGACGGAGCTCGCCCGCCGCGGGCCGGGGTTCCGGTTCCGGGTGGAGGTCAACGTGCAGTACCACACCCGGTACCGCGAGCTCCTGATGCTCCACCGGGCGGACCACGGCGCGCTCCCGCCCGAGAACGAGGCGCCGCCCGGCCTCGGCCGTCTCCGGCCGGCCTGACGGCGGGCCGCGGTCCGCGGTCCGCGACCCACGGCCGGCGGGCGGCGGGCGGCGGGCGGCAGCGCCGCCGGTCGGGCCGGGGTGCGAGCGGGCGGTGTGGCGCGGGTGCGAATCGCCGGCCGGGGGCCGGCACGGACGGTGCGGACTCCATGAACCTCGAACCGAGCGAAGAACAGCGTCTCCTCATCGACCTGGTGCGGCGCTTCGTCCGCGAGGAGATCGTCCCCCTCGAAGCCGACCTCGACCCCGACGCGAGCGAGCTCGATCCGGCCGACCACGCCCGGCTCGCCGGCATGGTCCGGGAGATGGGTCTCTACGGGCTCGACGTCCCGCGGGAGTACGGGGGGCCCGGGGTGGACGTCGTCACCCGCACCCTGATGGCGATCGAGATGGCCCAGCACCGGGCGGGGCTCTACGCGCCCTGCTACGGGGTGTTCGGCGCGGTCGGCCTCGCCCAGCTCTACGAGGCGACCGAGGAGCAGAAGGAGCGCTACCTCCGTCCGACCCTGCGGGGCGAGAAACGGGCGTTCTTCGGTCTCACGGAGCCCTCGGGGGGGAGCGACCCCGCCCGCGCCATCCGGACCCGGGCGGTGCGCGACGGCGACGGGTGGGTCATCGACGGCTCGAAGATCTTCATCTCGGGGGCGGACCGCGCGGACTACGGGATCGTCTTCGCCCGCACCGACCCCGCGCGGGGGCGGGCCGGGGTGACCTGCTTCATCGTGGAGACCGGCTGGCCGGGGTTTCACGTGCGCCGGGTCGTGCACACCCTTCGCTCCGCGAACTATGCGACGGAGCTCGAGTTCGAAGGCCTGCGGGTGCCGGCCGCGAACGTGCTCGGCGAGGTCGGGGGCGGGTTCGCGATCGCGAACGACCGGCTCTCGCGGCAGCGGATCCCGTACGCGGCGGGCTGCATCGGGGTGGCGGTCGCCGCGCAGGAGATGGCCATCGGATACGCACGCCTGCGCGAGACCTTCGGAGCGCCGCTCGCCACCCGCCAGTCCGTCCAGAACATGATCATCGACAGCCAGATGGATATCGAATCCGCGCGCTGGCTGACCCTCGCGGCAGCGGAGAAGGCGCGCCGCGGGGAGCCGTTCCGGAAGGAGGCGGCGATGGCGAAGCTGGTGGCGAGCGAGGCGGGCGGGCGGGTGGTGGACCGCGCGATCCAGATCCACGGCGGCTACGGCGTCACCAAGGACCTCCCCCTCGAACGCTGGTACCGGGAGATGCGGATCCGTCGGATCGGCGAGGGTCCGAGCGAGGTCCAGCGGCTGATCATCGCCCGCGACCTCATCGGGGGCTCGTTCCACTGACGAGCGAGGCATCGCGCCGGACCGTGAGCGGGAACGAGGGCCGGGCGCCCGGAGAGCACGGGCGTCTCCTCCGCGCTGCTCCCCGGGGCGCCTCGCCCAGGACCGGCGCCTCGCGCCAGACAGGCTCGACCCGACCCTCGCCTTCCCGAACCGCACCCTTCCCCGCGGCATCGAACCAGGAACCCACGAACACCACCATCGTCCCGATCATCCGTCCGGGCCAAGCGTCCCGGCCACTCGCGCCCGCGAATCACCCGGTGGGCGCATCCAGGCAGATCATCCAGGGAGAAACGACATGACCCTTCCTCTCTCGCGGTTCCGCGTCCTCGACCTCACCCGCGCCCGCGCGGGCCCGACCGCGGCCCGTCAGCTCGCGGACCTCGGGGCGGACGTCATCAAGATCGAGGAGCGGCCGAAGGAGGAGTTCGGGCTCGGCGGCCCCCGCCACGGCCCGGACTTCCAGAACCTGCACCGCAACAAGCGGAGCCTCACCCTGAACCTCAAGGAGCCGGACGGGCTCGCGGTCTTCCGGCGCCTCGCGGCCGGAGCGGACGTCATCGTGGAGAACTATCGCCCGGGGGTGAAGCACCGGCTCGGCATCGACTACGAGTCCGTCCGGGCCGTCAACCCGCGCATCGTCTACGGCAGCATCTCGGGCTTCGGCCAGGACGGGCCGTACGCCGACCGGCCGGGGGTGGACCAGATCGCCCAGGGCATGGGGGGACTCATGTCGATCACCGGGCTTCCGGGCCAGGGTCCGGTGCGGGTCGGGGTGCCCATCGCGGATCTGACGGCCGGGATGTACCTCGCCATCGGGGTCCTCACCGCCCTCGTCGAACGCGAGGTGTCGGGCGAGGGCCAGTGGGTGCACACCTCGCTCCTCGAGGCCCAGATCGCGATGCTCGACTTCCAGGCCGCGCGCTGGACCATCGGCCGCGAGGTCCCGCCCCAGGCCGGCAACAACCACCCGACCGGCATCCCGACCGGGGTGTTCGAGACCGCGGACGGGCACATCAACATCGCGGCGGCGGGCGAGCACCTGTTCGCGCGGCTGTGCCGGGCGATCGGGGCCGAGGAGTTCCTCGACGACCCCCGCTTCCACGACGGCCACGCCCGCTACGAGAACCGCGACACCCTGAACGAGGCGATCGAGACGTACACCCGGAAGGAGCCGAGCGCCCACTGGGTGGACCTCCTCAACGAGGCGGGGGTGCCCTGCGGCCCGATCTACACGGTGGACCAGACCTTCGCCGACCCCCAGGTCCGCCATCTCGAGATGGAGCAGGCGGTCGAGCATCCGGCGCTCGGGGCGGTGCACGTGATCGACCATGCGGTGAACATGAGCCGCACCCCGCCCGGGATGCGCCGGGCGAGCCCGGAGGCCGGCGAGCACACCGAGGAGGTGCTCCTCGAGGCCGGCTACTCGGCGGCCGAGATCGAGGACCTCCGGGCGCGCCGGGTCGTGTAGGGCGCGCTTCGCCGGGGTTCGGGTTCGGGCCGGACCTCGGGCGGGCACTCGGCCGGACGCGAAACGGCTCGCCGGACCGCGCCGCGGCCCCCGGCCGGCCGCCGTCGGGCGTGCCGAATCCCGGCCTTCTCGGGGCGGCCTCGCATCCCGATGCGATGACGATCGCCGCCCGCCGATCCGGTCCGGCGATGCCCGATTCCTCCGCCGCGGGCCGGCCCGAGACGGTCGGCGGGGATGGTCGGCGGTGGGCGGATGGAGCACGGAAGAGGACGGCGCCGAAACCCGGATCACGGCTCGCAACAACGAGACCTCCGGCCAGATCGACCGATCGTGAACGGCCGTCCGCCGTCGGCCGGCGCTCATCCCGGAAGACCCCCGCCGGAGGCTCGAGCCCGAGACAGCCCCGGAACGCCACCCTCACCTGTTCGGGGACGAGATAACGACCGGATGGGCTCGGAAGCGTTGCCGAGCGAAAGCGGTCATACTGGCGGCCGCGTGGAACAACCCATCGGCCGGTGCGCGAACGCGCCGCCGATGGAAGCGAGGGACCGAGCCATGCGCTTCTTCAACACCGCGGGTCCGATCAAACCCGCGGACCACTACTGCATCCCGCCGCTCGCCCGTCTGGATCTGGACGAGGTCCTCCGGCTGGTAGACGGCGAGAAGTACTTCGTTCTGCACGCTCCCCGGCAGACGGGCAAGACCTCCTCCCTCCTGGCGCTGCGCGACCTGCTCAACGGGCAGGGCTACCGATGTTTGTACACCACCGTCGAGGAAGCGGGCACGGCCCGCGACGACGTACAGCGGGCCATGTGGGCGGTGCTGGCCGGACTGGCCTCGGATGCGCGGTCGACGCTGGGGGACGGGTTCCTGGCCAGGGAGTGGTCCGGCATCCTCGCCGAGTTCGGCCCGAACGGGGCGTTGGGCGAGGCGCTGACGCGCTGGGCGGAGGCGTCGCCGAAGCCGCTGGTGCTGCTCATCGACGAGTACGACACCCTCCAGGGCGACCCGCTGCTCTCGGTGCTCCAGCAGCTACGCGCGGGCTACCCCATGCGCCCGGACGCCTTTCCGCAGTGCGTGGTGCTGTGCGGGCTGCGCGACGTGCGCGACTACCGCATCCGGTCCACCGGCAGCCCCTTCAACATCGTGGCCGAGTCGTTGCGGCTCGGCGACTTCACGCAAGAGGAGACGCTGGCCCTGCTCGACCAGCACACCGGGGAGACGGGGCAGGTGTTCACGGACGGGGCGCGCGAGGCGATCCGGACCTGGACCCTGGGCCAGCCGTGGCTGGTGAACGCGCTGGCTTACGAGACCTGCTTCAAGCGCAAGGCGGGGCGGGACCGCTCACGGGCCATCACCGCCGATGACGTCGCCGAGGCGCGTGAGGCGCTCATCGTGCGCCGGGTGACGCATCTCGACCAGTTGGCGGACAAGCTCCGGGAGGACCGGGTGCGCCGGGTCGTCGAGCCGATGCTGAGCGGGGCGGACGAGCGGCGCGCGACCCGCCAGGACGTCGAGTACGTGCGCGACCTCGGGCTGATTGCCCGGGACAAGCCGGTGCGCATCGCCAACCCCATCTACGCCGAGGTCCTGCCGCGGGAGCTGGGCCGGGTGTTGCAGGAGACGCTGGACCTGGACACGGCGTGGTACGTGGACGCGGACGGCGGCCTGGATGTGGACAAGCTCCTCGCATCGTTCCAGGACTTCTTCCGCCGCCACTCCGAGCACTGGAAGCACCGGTTCGAGTACGAGGAGCCGTGGCCGCAGATCCTGTTGCAGGCGTACCTGCACCGGGTGGTGAACGGGGGCGGGCGCATCGAGCCGGAGTACGGGTTGGGCCGGGGTCGGGTGGACCTGCTGCTGGTATGGCCGCAGGGGGAACGGGTGCGGGAGTTCGTGGTGGAGTGCAAGGTGGTGCGCGACAAGGACGGGCTGGAGAGCACGGTGTCGGAGGGGGTGGAGCAGACGGCGGGGTACATGGACCGCTGCGCGGCGGAGGCGGGGCATCTGGTGGTGATCGACCAGCGCGCGGGCCGGAGCTGGGAGGACAAGGTGTTCCACCGCCAACGGCGGTCGAAGGACGGGGCGCCGGTGGAAGTCTGGGGCATGTGACGCCACGGCCTGCAAGCCCGTACACCGGCGACCTCCCTTGGCGCCGTGGGTTCCGGCGCCGGTGCCGACCTCTCGGGCAACCGCTTCACCGTGACGCTTTCCCCCCAAGTGAACAGGCGCCGGCACATCTCGTCGAGGCCGCCCGCCTCCGCCCGCTCGCGGGTCCGCCGGCCGTGCGCCGGCCGTGCACCGGCTGATCGAGAATTCGGCATCGATGTCGTCGAGGGTCGGCAGCCGCCGCCCGGAGGCGGGCGGGGAGGCAGGCCGGGGTCATCCGTTCCCGTAGCCGGATGGGCTCGGAAGCGTTGCCGAGCCAAAGCGGTCATACTGGCGGCCGCGTGGAACAACCCATCGGGCGGTGCATGACGGCGCGTCGATGGAACCGAGGAATCGAGCCATGCGCTCCTTCACCACCACCGGCCCCGTCAAACCCGACAAGCACTACTGCATCCCGCCGCTCGCCCGTCTGGATCTGGACGAGGTCCTCCGGCTGGTGGACGGCGAGAAGTACTTCGTCCTGCACGCTCCCCGGCAGACGGGCAAGACCTCCGCCCTCCTGGCGTTGTGCGGTCTGCTCAACGGGCAGGGCTACGCTTGCGTGTATACCACCGTCGAAGAAGCCCGCACGGCCCGCGAAGACGTGGAACAGGCAATGCGGACGGTGCTCCCCCGACTGGGATCGGATGCGTGGTCGGCGTTGGGCGACGATTTTCTGGCCAGGGAGTGGTCCGGCATTCTGGCCGGGTTCGGTCCGAACGGGGCGCTGGGCGAGGCGCTGAGGCGCTGGGCGGAGGCGTCGCCGAAGCCGTTGGTGCTGCTCATCGACGAGATCGACACCCTCCAGGGCGACCCGCTGCTCTCGGCGCTCCAGCAGCTACGCGCGGGCTACCCCATGCGCCCGGACGGCTTTCCGCAGTGCGTGGTGCTGTGCGGGCTGCGCGACGTGCGCGACTACCGCATCCGGTCCACCAGCAGCCCCTTCAACATCGTGGCGAAGTCGCTGCGGCTCGGTGACTTCACGCAGGAGGAGACCCTGGCCCTGCTCGGCCAGCACACCGGGGAGACGGGGCAGGCGTTCACGGACGGGGCGCGCGAGGCGATCTGGACCCAGACCCTGGGCCAGCCGTGGCTGGTGAACGCGCTGGCTTACGAGACCTGCTTCGAGCGCAAGGCCGGGCGGGACCGCTCGCGGGCCATCACCGCCGACGACGTCGCCGAGGCGCGCGAAGGGCTCATCGTACGCCGGGTGACGCATCTCGACCAGTTGGCGGACAAGCTGCGGGAGGAGCGGGTGCGCCGGGTCGTCGAGCCGATGCTGAGCGGGGCGGACGAGCACGCCTTCTCCAACCGCGACGTCGAGTACGTGCGCGACCTCGGGCTGATTGCGCGCGATGCGCCGGTACGCATCGCCAACCCCATCTACGCCGAGGTCCTGCCGCGGGAGCTGGGCTGGGTGTTGCAGGAGACGCTGGACCTGGACACGGCGTGGTACGTGGACGCGGACGGCGGTCTGGACGTGGACAAGCTCCTCGCGTCGTTCCAAGACTTCTTCCGCCGCCACTCCGAGCACTGGAAGCACCGGTTCGAGTACGAGGAGCCGTGGCCGCAGATCCTGTTGCAGGCGTACCTGCACCGGGTGGTGAACGGGGGCGGTCGCATCGAGCGCGAGTACGGTTTGGGGCGGGGCCGGGTGGACCTGCTGCTGGTGTGGCCGCAGGGGGAGCGGGTGCGGGAGTTCGTGGTGGAGTGCAAGGTGGTGCGCGACAAGGACGGGCTGGAGAGCACGGTGGCGGAGGGGGTGGAGCAGACGGCGGGATACATGGACCGCTGCGCGGCGGAGGCGGGGCATCTGGTGGTCATCGACCAGCGCGCGGGCCGGAGCTGGGAGGACAAGGTGTTCCACCGCCAGCGGCGGTCGAAGGACGGGGCGCCGGTGGAAGTCTGGGGCATGTGACGCCACGGCCTGCAAGCCCGTACACCGGCGACCTCCCGAAGAGCACCGCTTGGGGATGCTCGATGAGCCGGGTCCAACGCGCCCGTGAAGCCCCGCACCACGCGGGGTTTCCGCGATCGAGGCTGCCGGAAGGACGATTCGACTTGCATCCCTGTGCCGTTACAATACGGATCCAGGCTCGCGGCGCCCGGGATCGGGTTTCGGGGTCGGCCGCCAGCCGTTGCCGGCCGCATCACCCGGAGCGGTGCTTGGGCATATCATTCCAGCGGGGAGATCGAGAGAGTTGCTTGTAGACGTTGCCGATGAAGGCAGGCGCACGTCCGGCCTCGCCTGGCACGCCGGGGGCGAGCAGGCGGCGAACCCCGCCTCGGCCTCGGGGCCGGCCCCTCCCTCGGAGACCGTCCTCGCTCTTCGGGACGTCGTCCAAGGCGTCCGCGCGTTCCGCCTGTGGGCCATGCTCGGCTGGCAGGACATCCGCCAGCGCTATCGCCGCTCTACGCTCGGCCCGTTCTGGCTCACCATCAGCATGGGGGTGCTGGTGGGGGTGCTGGGCGTGCTGTACGCCGGGTTGTTCAGGATGGACGTCGCGGACTACCTCCCCTTCGTCGCCGCCGGCTTGATCATCTGGGGGCTGCTCTCCGGCCTGCTCACCGAGGGCTGCGCCGCGTTCATCGGCGCCGAGGGCATCATCAAGCAGTTGAGCCTGCCCCTGTCGGTCCACGTGTACCGCGTGGTGTGGCGCAACCTCATCGTCTTCGCGCACAACGTCCTCATCTACGTCGCCGTGGCCGTCGTCTTCTCCATCCAGCCGGGCTGGACCGGGCTTCTGATCCTGCCGGGCGTTGCCCTGCTCTGCCTGAACGGCGTGTGGATGGGGCTGCTGTTCGGCCTGGTTTCGGCCCGCTTCCGGGACGTGCCCCAGATCGCGGCCAGCGTCGTGCAGGTCGCGTTCTTCCTGACGCCGATCATCTGGAAGCCCGAGCTGCTGCCCGACCGCACGTTCGTATTGGACCTCAATCCGTTCTTCCATCTCGTGGAGCTGGTGCGGGCGCCGTTGCTCGGGCAGGCGCCGGGGCTCGTCTCCTGGCTCGCCGCGGCGGGCATCACCCTCGGCGGCTGGCTGGTGACGCTTCTCATGTACCGCCGCTATCGCTGGCGGATCGCTTACTGGGTATGAGCACCGGCACCAGCCTCCAGCTCGCCGGCGTCACCGTCGATTTCCCGGTGTACAGCGCGGACACCCGCTCCCTGAAGAACGACCTGCTGCGCAGGAGCACGGGCGGCCGTATCGGGCGCAACGCCGGAAGCCGTCTGTCGGTGCGTGCGCTGGAGGACGTGAACCTCGCGTTCGCACACGGTGACCGGATCGGGCTGATCGGCGCCAACGGCTCGGGAAAGACGACCCTGCTGCGGGTGCTCGCGGGCGTGTACCAGCCGACGCGGGGGCGGGTGCGGCGCCGGGGGCGGGTGGCCTCGCTGTTCGACATATCACTCGGTATCGACCCCGGTGCGACGGGCTACGAGAACATCATGATGCGCGGGATGTTCCTCGGGCTCGCTCCGGCGGAGGTCCGGGAACGGACGGACGAGATCGCGGCATTCGCCGAGCTCGGGGACTATCTGGCGATGCCGGTGCACACCTACTCGACCGGCATGATGCTGCGGCTCGCCTTCGCGGTGTGCACCTGCATCGAGCCCGAGATCCTGCTGATGGACGAATGGATCGGGGTCGGCGATGCGGCTTTCGTCGAGAAGGCCGAGGGCCGGCTGCAAGGGCTCGTGGCCGGGGCCGGTATGCTGGTGCTCGCCTCCCACAACCCCGATCTGCTCGAACGCAACTGCACCACGGGGGTGCTGCTCGATTCCGGTCGGGTCCGGGCGTTCGGGACGGTCGGGGAGGTACTGCGGGAGTATGGGCGGACGGATCATCGAACGTGAACGGCAAGGTCGAAATCCAGCCCAAGGCCGCCGTACTCATGGCGGTCTTCGAGGAGGCCCGCTTCCTGCCGGAGCAGCTTTCGTCCATCCAGGCCCAGAGCCACGGGAACTTCGAGTTGTGGGTGTCGAGAGACTGTGACCGGGAAGACGTGGGCGCCGTGCTCGAAGAGTACGCCCCGAAGTTCGGGCCGAATCGTTGTTTCGTCCTCGAAGGGCCGAAGAAGGGATGCGCCGCGAATTTTCTGTCCCTGGTCTTCAACCGGGAGATTCAAGCCGACCACTTCGCCTATGCGGATCAGGACGACGTCTGGGAGCCGGGCAAGCTGTCCCATGCCATCTCGGCGCTGGAAGGTATTCCCGAGACCGTCCCGGCTCTCTACGCGTCGAGGTCGCGCCTGATCGACGAGAACGGCCGTGGCCTGGGCCTGTCTCCTCTTCATGGCCGGCCGCCGAGCTTTCGCAATGCCCTCGTACAGAACATCGCGAGCGGACACACCATGGCCATGAACCGGGCGGGCCGCGAGCTCCTGCGCGCCTCGGGTGTGACGGACGTGCCGTTCCACGACTGGTGGACGTACCTGCTCGTCACCGGTGCGGGCGGCCGTGTCCTCTACGATCCGCAACCCTCCGTGCGGTATCGTCTGCATTCTCGGAACTTGACGGGGTTGACGGTGCATCCGCGCGGCCACATCCGGCGCATCCGAAGAATCATCGAGGGGCAAACGCGGAGCACCAACACCGCGAACATCCGGGCCTTGAACGAAGCGAAGCCCTTTCTGACGCCGGAAAACCGGCGTGTTCTCGACACCTTCAACAAGTCGAGAGAGAGCCGTCTGCTGATCAGGGCCAAGGGAATCCGGAAGGCGGGCGTGTACCGGCAGACGCGGGCGGGAAACATCGGCCTCCTCACTGCAGCCCTGCTGAACAAGCTGTAGAACGCCGGGAATGTAAACCCTTGGAATCCGAAGTGTCCGATCGGAAGCAGGAGAAGATCGCGATCCTGATCGCCGGGATGCACCGGAGCGGCACTTCGTCGCTGGCCCGCGTGCTGAACATCTCCGGCGGCGATTTGCCGGCGACGTTGATGGAAGCGAATCTCACCAATGAGTCCGGGCACTGGGAACCCAGGAAGATCGTCTCTCTGAACGATGAGATCCTCGCATCCGCGGGGAGCTCCTGGCGCGACTGGAACCCCTTCAATCCGCAGTGGTATGCCTCTCCTGTTGCCGGCAGATTTCACAGACGTGCTCGGGAAGCTCTCGAGGGTGAGTATGGCGACAGCCCGTTCTTCGTTCTGAAGGACCCCAGGATATGCCGTCTGCTGCCGTTCTGGATCGAGGCAGTGAGAGCCTATGGCGCCGAACCCATGATCGTTTCCATCATTCGTAATCCTCTCGACGTCGCCGCATCCCTGGAAAGGCGCGACGGAATCGCTCCGTCCATCGGACATCTCTTGTGGCTGAGGAACGTTCTGGACGCGGAGAAGGAAACGCGCGGTATGAAGCGCGCCTGGTTGCTTTACAATGCGTTTCTTTCAGAACCATATGCGATAGTGGATGCGATTGGCGAGGCCCTCGGTGTTTCGTGGCCCAGGAATAATTCCGTAGATGCGCGGATCGAGATCGGCGAATTCGTATCCCCGAGTATGCGCCATCATTGGAGCAGTGATGCCCAGTTGCTGGAGGATCCGAGACTGTCCCGCTGGATCAAATCCACTTTCGATATTTTGAATCGGTGGAGTTGCGGGAAGGCGTACGGCAAGGATGTCGAAGAGCTCGATCGGGTCAGGTCGGCCTTCGATGCCGCATTGCCTGCCTTCAGCTCCGCCCTCGCTCTAAGCAGCCGGGCGTTGGCCGAGCGTGACGGGCAGATTGGAGAGCTGCGTCAGGCGTTGGTCGCCCGTGACGCACGGGCCGAGGAGTTGGACCGGGCCGCGGTCGAACGCGACCGGCAGATTGGAGAGCTGCGTCAGGCGTTGGCCGAGCGTGACGAACGGGTCGAGGAGCTGGACCGGGCCGCGGTCGAACGCGACCGGCAGATTGGAGAGCTGCGTCAGGCGTTGGCCGAGCGTGACGAACGGGTCGAGGAGCTGGACCGGGCCGCGGTCGAACGCGACCGGCAGATTGGAGAGCTGCGTCAGGCGTTGGCCGAGCGTGACGAACGGATCGAAAATCTGTACAACTCGAGAAGTTGGCGGGCGACCGCTATTTTGCGTTTGCCGCGAAGGCTTTGGCAGATATATCGAAGCTCTCCGCAGGCAGATGGTTTTTCTCATATCCATCGCCTGATGAGAATCGTAGGTCGTTCTCGTCTGCCCCGCAGGATGATCGATCTATCGTTCTCGATTTTGCGTCGCCATCCGGTACTGATCCCGATCGCCCGCCGGATGTCGCGGTTGCTTCCTTTTTGGATGGACGCTGAACTTCGAAGCTACCACTATAGATGGAAAATGACCTCGGCGCTTTCCCTTGATCTTCCCAGGAAGAAAACGGAAGTCGAAAATTCGAGAGAGAATCAGGAAATTCAAAAAATTCTTGAACCGTATGCGAAGAAGGGGCAGTTGACAAAGGGTTGGTATGGTGGGAGGGCACTGCGACCGGAAGAGACGTGCCTGGCCAAGCCCCCCCCCCCACAACCGATTGTGGAGCTCGGAGAGGAAGGGTACCGGAACGGGAGCCACAGGATAGATACCGGATATCTCACGGAACAGGAGCCGGACGAAGGCATCCCTCCTTACATGCGGCACGCTCCCTTGGACGAGTACCGCGATTTTCTGGCCGAGAGGCATCCCCCTGATTCCGTTGTCGAGATGTCCGACTGTGGCGGCTTTACAGTCGTCACGCCATTCCACCGTCATCTCGATTTTTTCGCGCATACGGCCGCCTCGGTGGATCGACTCGTCTTCGGGGAAGAAGCGATCGAGGCAGATCTCGAATGGGTGGTTGTCAACGACGACCCGGCGATATCCGATGACGAGCTCTCGGAACGAATCCCCAAACGCCTGTTGCCCGCTGTCCGTCAGATTCGTCCGGATGGAGAGGGCGGCATCGTGGAGGCGCTGAACAGCGGCATCCGGCACGGACGGTATCGATGGTTCCTGTTCCTTGATTGCGACGACGAACTCGAGCCGAACACGCTTGCCGTCCTGGATCACTATCGCAGGCAGTTTCCCCGCTGCCGCTACATGTCGTCCTCGATGATCGATATCGACGAGCAGGGTAGCGTCCTCCGTTTTCGAGGCAACGAGCATCCGGTAGACCGCCTGCTCGACATCGGTATGCTGGCTGGCCACTTGAAGGCGATTCGTCGTGATCTGTTCGACGACATCGGCCTCTTCGACCAGCGCTTCGACTTCTGCCAGGACTACGAGTTCGCGCTGCGCACGTCCGTGCACGAGCCGATCCTGAAGATTCCCGAACCGTTGTACCGCTACCGGTGGCACGAAAGGACGCAGTCGGTTTCACGCGCGGACCGGCAGAAGGTCGTTCATCAGCGAATTCAGCGTGAATATCTGAAGCGATTCCTGTCTATTCGGGAAAGAGTGAGACTCGATAGCGGAATAGCGGAACAGAAAACCTTGATTCACTCGGTATCTCCCTCACGCACCCCGTTGCGTGGCGCCGTTATCATCCGCACCCGGAACGAGCGCCAGGAAATGTTGCTGGAGGCGGTCGAATCCGTCTCCGCACAGACACCCGCGTTGACTCCCGTCGTCGTCGTCCATGGCAGCGACGATGATCTGCGGAGTGTCAAGATCCAATTGAGCACCGGAGACGACGTGGTTTTCCTTCATGCCGATGAATATGTCAAACCGAACCGAAGGCTCGGATATCCTGCCAATGTTGCTCTGGACTACATTGAAGATCAAGCCGAACGGTTCGATTTCATCAGTTTCCTGGATGATGACGATATTCTCTACCCATGCTTTTCCTCGATAATCGATGAAGCCTTGAGGTGGAGCGGTGCGGATTGCATCTATGCCATGTCGAACAAGCGCAGGCTGTGGCAGCCTGCCGAGCCGGGTCCTGTGCCGCATCCCGCTAGCTGCCTTATTGCGGAGAATTTCGTTACGTGTAACAGCTACGGCTTGACTACGGCGTTTTTGCGCCAATCCGGTATTCGATTCGACGAAGGCAAACGCTATCTGGATGATTGGGATTTTCTCCTTTCCTTATGGGATGCGGGGGCGTGTTTCCGTTTCCTGCCGGAGACAGTCTCCGAATTTCGCATCACCAACGATGGCAATATCGCGAGGAAGAAATATCCGGACGAATACATCTCCGCCGTCACTCATGTGAAGAAGAAGGCATGGAACATCGCGATCGCCCAGCAAGCGGGCTTGATGCGCTTGTGGCAGGACGTGCTTGATTTCGAGTGGCCTGGGACACGGCCATCCAACGGAAGGATGATCGATTTGACATACGGTACCTTCATGAATGCCGAGCAACGCCGGAATATCCAGGGCAGAAAGGGCAGATCACCTGAATGAGTCTCGCATCTCCCTATTCCGTCTCCGTTATCCTGCCGGCCTTCATACGGCACGACGACGATTCCTCGATCCGCTTGATGCGCCGAGCCCTGGAATCGGTGCTTGATCAAGCCTATCCCGACGCCTTCGAGATCCTGGTCATCGACGACGGCAGCCCGGTGCCGGTGCGGAACACAATGCACGCAGCCGGATTTTCGGAGCTGCCTGGTATTCGCTGGATTCGGAGTGAACGCAACGAAGGTCTGGTTCATGCTCTGAACACCGGACTATGGAAGGCGCGGTACAGCCTGATCGCGCGGCAGGATGCCGACGATCGCAGTATGCCCGGCAGGATTGCCGCGCAAATGGATCGCTTCAGAGCCGACCCGGACTTGACGCTGACCTCCGTCGGGATGACGATCGTTGATGCGGATGGGAAGGAATTGGAGCAGCATTTGCGTCGCGACGGCTGGGAGAACATTCTCCATCTTGCCGCCGAGGTCGGCTGGTCCCCTTTCTGCGGCCCCGGTGTGTTGGCATTATCTTCCATCTTCCGCCTGCTCGGCGGTTTCAGTCATGATCCGACTTGGCGTCATGCCGAAGATTGGCATCTGTGGTCGATCTGGATCCGTTTTTTCAAGCCAGCTCAGGTGGAAGAGCTGCTTTACGAATACAACCAGATTCCAAGCTCCGTTTCACACCGGTACCGAGAACAGCAGCGCGCCGCTTCGCGTCAAATCCACCGGCAGCTAAAGGCCGTCGTCGATTGGAAAACGCACCCCGGCAACGTTCGCAGGCTCGCCGACATTCTCGGTGTGAGCCTCATGCAGTGCGGTGCGATCTGCTACCGAATCTGGCGATACAGGCCGACGGTGAGAATTCCGCGTATTGCCGTGGATGCAATACGACGTGTTCTTCCGGATCGGGATATCGACATCGGCCACGACGGACAATCTCCGATCTGGCAAATCGAGGATCTGGCCGATGGCTTTCCCGGCGTCAGAGCGAATCACATTCCGGCGGATGATACCGTCGTATGTTGTCGTATCTGACCGGCGGCCGACCATGAGCTATTCACTCCGTTCGACAATGAAGGAAGGGAGAACGGCGTTTCTCGCAAAAAAGTCGTTTTCGACTTGGTTCATGATTGGTATGTTTATAACTTGTTTTTCGGTCGGCTATTCTTCCGTGGTGAGCAATGACTATGGCTTTCTCGATGATTATAACGATATTATCGATGAGAACCAGGGGCCTACATACCGAAAGAAGTATCTGGAGGGGAGGCCACTGTATTCGATATTGACGGAATTCGCATTTTCGATGGTGACGGATTTCACGGATCTGCGCTATGTTCGCCTCGGGGGGGTCATAAGTATTTTCCTGCTGGCCTTCACCTTGTTTCAGGTACTTGTCCGTACTGGATGGAAGCCGTTCCAATCCTGTTGCGTGAGCATTATCATGTGCACCTCGCTTCCATTCCAAATCTATGCGGGTTGGGCAACAACATCATTTTTTCCGCTCGCGGGGCTCATGTCTGGCTGCGCATGTATTCTGGCAGAGTCCGCTTTCCGCAAGTCTTCTCGATCGAGGTGGGCGCTTGGGTGTATGTCGATCCTGACTCTTCTGGCAGCGTTTACCATTTATCAGGCGGCGGCCATGCTTTTTCTTGTTTTTGCTGCTGTGTTCATGTTCAAACCAAACAGATCTCTCAAAGACACGTCCACCCGTTTCCTGTGGTTCGGTCTGATCATTTCTGCAGGAATGCTGTTGGCTTTCGTTGTCTACAAGTCTGCATTGATCTTTTATCCGAATGCCTCCCTGCGTACCGGCATAGCCCAGAATATTTCGGAAAAAATTTTATTTTTGTATGAATCCCTGCCTAAGGTATTGAGTTTTTGTATCCTCTCGCCACGTCGTCTGTTTTATTCATGGCAATGGCAGGATGAGTCTATCCTGTACAATCGTGCGGTCGATGATGGTGTTGTCGTATGGTTCTCCCTTCCAATTATCATAACGGGACTCATGTTGTATTTTTCGGGAACACGAGTTGAAAGGCTGTCGAAATGTGTCATGGCTCTGTCCATCTTCGTCTTGTCCTTTACGCCGTTATTGGTTATGGAAAAAGCCCCTGGAGGTTATCGAGTATTGGTAGCTCCCGTATCTCTTATCGTTCTCTATCTGTACTTTGCCTTTCGAGGATGGCTTCATCTTTGCTGTTCTTCGAAAAACATCCGGATCATTCTCGCGAACACGACTCTGGCGATTACCACAGGTGTCATTATCCTTTTGTGTGCATATCATGTCCGTAATTGGTTGGTGGAGCCGCAAGTTAAAGAACTGGAGATCATGAGCCATCCGTTGACGCCGGAGAATCTTTCTAATGCAGAACGCATATACCTGATTGTTCCCGCACATTTCTGGTCCGAAACTTTCGCGCCGTTCGTGCATTGGGAGTTCGGGCAAGCATCTTCGTCTCCCGAGGTCAACGTCAACAGCCCTGCGATGATTTTCGGCCTTCTGCGTCGAATGGCCCCGGATTACGCGCAGTTGCCGGTGATTACTCTCCCCTCGAACGGGTTCATTGATCCATTGCCTGGTGACCTTGTCGTAGATATGAGAAATTTCAGAACCCGATGGGTTCTGTATCGATGGATTCGCGAAAATCTTTCACTCGGAACACATATCATCAAAGGCACTTTCGACGTGTATCTGGATGAGGATTCGTTGTATTACGTCAAATCTTCATGCCTGCCGGAGGACGTAGAAGAACGTTTTTTCTTGCATGTTGTGCCGGTCGATCCGAATGATTTATCTGTTGTTGGGCAGAAACATGGATTCGACAACCTTGATTTCGATTGGCATGGAGTGATCTACCAAGGGAAATGCATGGCGGTGGTTCGACGTCCCGATTATTCAATTCGTTCTGTCAAGACCGGCCAGTTCACCATCCCCGGAATGGAAATCCTCTGGGAAGGAGTCAAGACCATTTCACCGGATAATTCCAAGTGACGAGATCGGGAAAATGAAGTCACGATTGAACTACTCCGGACTAGCCGCTTCAGGCTGCTTCCGGCTCTCATGGGCGTAGCATGTGATTAGCAATGAACCACTGACTGTGTATCTCTACAACCATGCAGATGCGACTTACAGATACTTGCGCCCTGGAAAATTAAATGACCTGATCGAAAATTCCGAAGATGATTCTTATTTTATTTGGTTTTATCCCGGACCATACTGGAGTTTTCGGCATGTGGATGGTTACGGATATGTCACAGAAGATTTCTTGGAGTTTCCTGAACTCAATCCAGTCGCTATCGTTAGCGACGGTATCATATTCACTATTGGCAAGAGAGAATACGACAAATAACACAGGCGAATAACTTGACGTAGCGATTGCCTTGATATCGGTGAACACAGCGGCGGAAAACCATCTGGTCACCGCACCCCTTGGACCATTGTTATTTCCTCCTGCTGCCGCATCATTTTCTACGGCGCGGGTTGGTTGTCAGCCGCAGACGGCAACCGGCAACAGGCCGGACCCACGGCGGCCAACAGCAGCGCGGCGGCGATTTCGGGAGTGGCGTCGCAGGCCGCAAGTCCCCTCGTAGTGAGCGCGGCGAAGTGCTTCATCGATGTACTCGGTCAGCATGGCGCCGTGGTATCCAATGCCCCCGAACGCGGCGTTCCATTCGGGTCTCGCGGCCCTCCCCGATCCCACGGGTCCGCTACGACCGCAGCTCGAAGTGACTCCATAGCCATTGCCTCCCTCCCCGGCCACCGCCGACGGTCCGCGCCATGACGTGCGCCCCTCGTGCCCGCGGAGTCTGACCCGACCCCAAGCCGGCAATCAAGCCACCGAGGCGCGCAAGGGTGCACTCCGCTTGCCGAAGGCGCGGCCTCTCCGCGCCGCAGACGGTCCGCCGTCCCGTCCGCGGCCTCGCTTGCGACCTCACCAGCGGGAACGCCCGTCGCACGCGATGCAGCCATCGCTCCGTCCGGCTGCGCCCCTCCCGTGCTCGGTCGCCACGACACCTTGCTACCGCCGCACTCACCGCCCCGAGGCCCACCCCTTCTCCTTCGTATCCGGGTAACGATCACCGCCGAGCGGTCCCCGGCTCTCACACCCGACGCACCTGTGGCGCCCCCATCGGCCGGCGCGCGCTCGGCTGCGCTCCGAAGCTGCCTCCTTCCCTCGATTGCGTATCCCCATGAGGGAAGTCCGTGGACCCCGAACCGTGGCTGGGCGCACGGCCCGGCACCCCGGATTCGCGCTCGGGCCGGTCACCAGCCGGCTGATCGCGGGGATGATGGACGGCGAGACGCCCCTCGCGGACCCCATGCGCGGATCGTTGCCCTGGATTTCGCGCAAGGATGCCAGGGTGGCGTCACTGCTTCCGTAACCTCCCCGAGAACGGCGGTCACGATGGTTCGCTGGGGGGTCTGGTACTGCGCCAACCGTGCTTTCGGGTTACCATGCAGCGCCTCATGGTTCGCAGGGCGGGTCAAGGTCGATGCAGTCTCTCGAAGCCGTCGATTTCACGGAAGCGGGGTTCCCGAAGTGACCGCTGCCTGGCCGCGCATCCCCTACGGCGAGGCGTCGTTCCGGCGCATCCGGGTGAACGGCTGGCTGTACGTGGACAAGACCCGCTACCTGCGTCCACTGGAAGACGAGCGCTACGTCTTCTTCATCCGCCCCCGGCGCTTCGGCAAGTCGTGCTGGCTGTCGCTGCTGGAGTGCTACTACGGGCGGCACTGGGCGCACGAGTTCGAGGCCCTGTTCGGGGGGACGGACATCGGGAACGCGCCCACCGCCGAGCGCGGACGCTACGTCGTGGTGCGCTTCGACTTCTCCGCCTTCGACGACACCTTGGAGACCTTGCGCGAGCGCTTCGAGGGCTACTGCCATACCAAGCTCCGCTACGCGCTGGAGCGGCATCCGGACCTGTTTCCCGAGGCGGCGCTCCGGCGCATCCTGGCGCCCCCCGCCATCGACGGCAGACTCACTGAATTGTTCGCATACGCCGGAGAGCACGGCATCCCGCTCTACCTGCTCATCGACGAGTACGACAACTTCGCCAACACGGTGCTCGTCCACCGGGGGCGGGAGGCCTACGAGTCCTTCACCCACGGCGGCGGCTTCTACCGCAACTTCTTCGCCGCCCTGAAGGCCGGGACCGGCGGAGAGGGCGGCGGCCTCGAACGGCTGTTCATCACCGGGGTCTCGCCCATCACGATGGACGACGTGACCAGCGGCTTCAACATCGGCGCCAACGTCACCCTCGGCCCGAAGTTCAACGGGATGCTCGGCTTCACCGAGCCGGAGGTGCGCGGCCTGCTGGAGCTCTACCGGGACCGGGGCGCGTTCAACCAGGACGTGGACGCGGCCCTCGACGTAATGCGCGAGTGGTACAACGGCTACCGCTTTGCCAAGACCGCCACCGGCGACCTCTACAACACCGACATGGTGCTCTACTACATCAAGCACTCCATCCCGAACGAGCCGATGCCGGACGATCTCATCGACACCAACATTCGCATCGACTACACGAAGCTGCGCCACCTGCTGCTGGTGAACCAACGGGTGAGCGCGGGCGCGAGGCGGCTCAACGGCAACTTCGACCTGCTGCGCCACGTCATCGGCGAGGGGGAGGCGGAGGCCGACATCAGCTTGAGCTTCCCGCTGGATGAGCTCGACGAGCCGGAGAACTTCCTCTCGCTGCTGTACTACTTCGGCCTGCTGAGCATCCGCGGGGTGTCGGGGGGGACGACCCGGCTGGGGATCCCGAACCAGACGGTGCGCCGGCTGATGTACGGGTACCTGCGCAGGGCGTACCGGGACGTGGGGGTGTTCTCGGTGAGCCACCACCACTTCTCGGGGCTGGTCAGGAGAATGGCCTACAAGGGCGAATGGCGTCCGGCGTTGGAGCACATCGCCGAGGCCCTGGCCGAGCAGACGGGGATCCGGGACTACCTCGACGGGGAGAAGGTGGTGCAGGCGTTCCTGGCCGCGCACTTCAGCATGGTGGGGCAGTTCGTCATCCACACCGAACGGGAGTTGAACAAGGGCTACGCGGACCTGTACCTGGAGCCGTTCGTGGCGCAGTACCCGGACATCGGGTACGGGTACGTCGTCGAGGTGAAGTACCTGAAGCGGGGCGAGCGGGTGGATGCCTCGGTGGTGGGGGAAAGGCTGAGCGAGGCGCGGGCGCAGGTTGTGGGCTATCTGGCGGACGAGGGGCTGCGGCGTCTCGCGCCCTCGGTGCGGCACGTCGGGTTGGCGGTGGTGTTCCACGGGTGGGAGCTGGCCGCCTGCGAGGCGGTGGAGGCGTAGGCGGCAAATCCCGGGCGGCGAAGCAATCGAAAGTCCCGACGTACCCCGGCGCGGCCGGGAGGTCCGGCTCCAGCGTAGCGGCGGCGAGCGACGGCCATGGCCCCCGCGGCGCGGTGGCGGGCATGAGCGCCTCGGCCAGGACCACGAAGGCCCCGCCCTCGCAAACCCGGACGACGGCCGACGGGGCGATGTGCAGCTCGAACTTCAGCACGCGATGGACTTGGCTTCAGCCTCTTTGCAAGGAGCCAATCATGACGCCATCGCCAACTCACAGGCAGGATCATGAACCTCCGGCTTCGTGCGATATCCGGGTGGGGCTTCCGCCTTCGCGCGGGCGTCGTCGCGTCGAGCACGGACCTCGCGAAGGATTCGGGGCCGGCTCCGGGCGGGGGGATGGCGCGGCAGGTGCGAAACCGGCGCGATGCCGAAGATGCCGAGCCGGTTGCCTCGGAGGAAGGGGAGCCGACGTCGAATCGTTCGGTGGGCGCACGGCGGACGGCGCCGGGGGGACGTGCGGTGGGAGAACGGAGCGGTCCGCGCGGGGTCCCGCCGCACGAAACGCGCTCCGATCCCCTACGTCTTTCGAGCCCGGCGCCGGCATCGCCGCGCCCCGAGCGGCGCTATGGTGTCCCCATGCACGACGCCGCGTACAAAGGCCTGTTCTCCTGCCGTCGGATGGTCGAAGACCTGCTGCGCGGGTTCGTCGCCCCCGAGTGGAGCGATGCGCTCGACTTCTCGACCCTGGAGAAGCTGCCCGCGGAGTACGTGAGCGACGACCTCCGCCGGCGCCACGGCGACGTGGTGTGGCGGGTGCGCTTCCGGGACGAGACCTGGCTGTACCTGCTGGTGATGCTCGAATTCCAGTCCACGGCCGACCCGTACATGGCGGTGCGGATCCTGGTCTACACGGGGCTGCTGTACCAGGACCTCATCCGCCGCGGGGCGGTCGGCGACGGCGGGCGGCTGCCGCCGGTGCTGCCGATAGTGCTGTACAACGGTCGCCCCCGCTGGAGCGCCCCGGTCGAGGTGGGAGACCTCATCGCCCCGGTGGGAAAGGCGCTGGCGTGCTACCAGCCGTCGCAGCGGTACTTCCTGCTTGACGAGGGGCGATGGGGGGAGGACGATCTGCCGCGCCGCAACCTGGTGTCGGCCTTGGTGGGGCTCGAGAACAGCGGCTCGGCGGAGAGCCTGTCGAAGTTGCTGGCGGCGCTGTCGGGGTGGCTGCGAAGTCCGGAGGACGACGAGCTGCGTCGGGCGTTCGCGGAGTGGATTCGGCGGGTGGTGCTGCCGGACCGGTTCGCCGGGGCCGCGCTGCCGGTGGTGCAGGCACTGGAAGGAGGAGAGGCGATGCTGGCGGAGAGCGTGAAGGAGTGGACCGAGCAGTGGTTTCGCGAAGGCCAGGAAAAGGGGATCGAACAAGGCATCGAACAGGGTCTGGAGCGGGGCCGGGAACAGGGGCTCGAACAGGGTCTGGAGCGGGGCCGGGAACAGGGCTTGGAGCGAGGTCTGGAGCGAGGTCGCGCCGAAGAACGGGCGCTGCTGTGTCGTTTGGCGGCGCGGAAGTTCGACGCCGAAACGGCCGAACGGCTTTCGGGGTTGCTGGAACGCCTCGCGGACCCGGAGCGCCTCGCCAAGGTCGGCGACTGGATCATCGAGTGCGGCACGGGCGCGGACCTGCTGGACCGCGTGGGGCGCCTCGCCTGACCGGTCCCCCCGTCCCTTGGCGCCCGGAACCCGCCGGCAAGGCCGGCCACTGCCGGGCAGGCGGTGGGGCGATTCGGGGGTTGGCATGGTTCGCGGGCGGATCAAGGTCGATGCAGCCTCTCGAAGCCGTTGGTTTCACGGAAGCGGGGTTCCCGAAGTGACCGCTGCCTGGCCGCGCATCCCCTACGGCGAGATGTCGTTCCCGCGCATCCGCAGGAACGGTTGGCTGTACGTGGACAAGACCCGCTACCTGCGTCCGCTTGAAGACGAGCGCTACGCCTTCTTCATCCGCCCCCGGCGCTTCGGCAAGTCCTGCTGGCTGTCGCTGCTGGAGTGCTACTACGGGCGGCACTGGGCGCACGAGTTCGATGACTTGTTCGGAGACACCGACATCGGGCGCGCGCCCACCGCCGAGCGCGGGCGCTACGTCGTGGTGCGCTTCGACTTCTCCGCTTTCAACGACAAGCTGGAGACCCTGGAGGAGCGCTTCGAGGGCTACTGCCATACCAAGCTCCGCTACGCGCTGGAGCGGCATCCGGACCTGTTCCCCGAGGCGCCGCTCCGGCGCATCCTCGCCCCGCCCGCCATCGACGGCCGGCTTACTGAATTGTTCGCATACGCTGGAGAGCACGGCATCCCGCTTTACCTGCTCATCGACGAGTACGATAATTTCGCCAACACGGTGCTGGTACACCGGGGGCGGGAGGCCTACGAGTCGTTCACCCACGGCGGGGGTTTCTACCGCAACTTCTTCGCCGCCCTGAAGGCCGGGACCGGCGAGGCGGGCGGCCTCGAACGGCTGTTCATCACCGGGGTCTCGCCCATCACGATGGACGACGTGACCAGCGGCTTCAACATCGGCGCCAACGTCACCCTCGGCCCGAAGTTCAACGGGATGCTCGGCTTCACCGAGCCGGAGGTGCGCGGCCTGCTGGAGCTCTACCGGGACCGGGGCGCGTTCAGCCAGGACGTGGACGCGGCCCTCGACGTAATGCGCGAGTGGTACAACGGCTACCGCTTTGCCAAGACCGCCACCGGCGACCTCTACAACACCGACATGGTGCTCTACTACATCAAGCATTCCATCCCGAACGAGCCGATGCCGGACGATCTCATCGACACCAACATTCGCATCGACTACACGAAGCTGCGCCACCTGCTGCTGGTGAATCAACGGGTGAGCGCGGGCGCGAGGCGGCTCAACGGCAACTTCGACCTGCTGCGCCACGTCATCGGCGAGGGGGAGGCGGAGGCCGACATCAGCTTGAGCTTCCCGCTGGATGAGCTCGACGAGCCGGAGAACTTCCTCTCGCTGCTGTACTACTTCGGCCTGCTGAGCATCCGCGGGGTGTCGGGGGGGACGACCCGGCTGGGCATTCCGAACCAGACGGTGCGCCGGCTGATGTACGGGTACCTGCGCAGGGCGTACCGGGACGTGGGGGTGTTCTCGGTGAGCCACCACCACTTCTCGGGGCTGGTCAGGAGAATGGCCTACAAGGGCGAATGGCGCCCGGCAGTCGAGTACATCGCCGAGGCCCTGGCCGAGCAGACGGGGATCCGGGACTACCTCGACGGGGAGAAGGTGGTGCAGGCGTTCCTGGCCGCGCACTTCAGCATGGTGGGGCAGTTCGTCATCCACACCGAGCGGGAGTTGAACAAGGGCTACGCGGACCTGTACCTGGAGCCGTTCGTGGCGCAGTACCCGGACATCGGGTACGGGTACGTCGTCGAGGTGAAGTACCTGAAGCGGGGCGAGCGGGTGGATGCCTCGGTGGTGGGGGAAAGGCTGAGCGAGGCGCGGGCGCAGGTTGTGGGCTATCTGGCGGACGAGGGGCTGCGGCGTCTCGCGCCCTCGGTGCGGCACGTCGGGTTGGCGGTGGTGTTCCACGGGTGGGAGCTGGCCGCCTGCGAGGCGGTGGAGGCGTAGGCGGCAAATCCCGGGCGGCGAAGCAATCGAAAGTCCCGACGTACCCCGGCGCGGCCGGGAGGGCCGTCTCCAGCGTAGCGGCGGCGAGCGGCGGCCATGACCCCCGCGGCGCGGTGGCGGGCATGAGCGCCTCGGCCAGGACCACGAAGGCCCCGCCCTCGCAAACCCGGACGACGGCCGACGGGGCGATGTGCAGCTCGAACTTCAGCACGCGATGGACTTGGCTTCAGCCTCTTTGCAAGGAGCCAATCATGACGCCATCGCCAACTCACAGGCAGGATCATGAACCTCCGGCTTCGTGCGATATCCGGGCGGGGCTTCCGCCTTCGCGCGGTCGTCGTCGCGTCGAGCACGGGCCTCGCGAAGGATTCGGGGCCGGCTCCGGGCGGGGGGATGGCGCGGCAGGTGCGAAACCGGCGCGATGCCGAAGATGCCGAGCCGGTTGCCTCGGGGGAAGGGGAGCCGACGTCGAATCGTTCGGTGGGCGCAGGGCGGACGGCGCCGGGGGGACGTGCGATGGGAAAACGGAGCGGTCTACGCGGGGTCCCGCCGCACGAAACGCGCTCCGGTCGCCTACGCCTTTCGAGCCCGGCGCCGGCATCGCCGCGCCCCGGGCGGCGCTATGGTGTCCCCATGCACGACGCCGCGTACAAGGGCCTGTTCTCCTGCCGTCGGATGGTCGAAGACCTGCTGCGCGGGTTCGTCGCCCCCGAGTGGAGCGATGCGCTCGACTTCTCGACCCTGGAGAAGCTGCCCGCGGAGTACGTGAGCGACGACCTTCGCCGGCGCCACGGCGACGTGGTGTGGCGGGTGCGCTTCCGGGACGAGACGTGGCTGTACCTGCTGGTGATGCTCGAATTCCAGTCCACGGCCGACCGGTACATGGCGGTGCGGATCCTGGTCTACACCGGGCTGCTGTACCAGGACCTCATCCGCCGCGGGGCGCTCGGCGACGGCGGGCGGCTGCCGCCGGTGCTGCCGGTGGTGCTGTACAACGGCCGTCCGGGCTGGACCGCGCCGGTCGAGGTGGCGGACCTCATCGCCCCGGCAGGGAAAGCGTTGACGCGCTTCCAGCCGTCGCAGCGGTACTTCCTGCTTGACGAGGGGCGGTGAGGGGAGGACGATCTGCCGCGCCGCAATCTGGTGTCGGCCTTGGTGGGGCTCGAGAACAGCGGCTCGGCGGAGAGCCTGTCGAAGTTGCTGGCGGCGCTGTCGGGGTGGCTGCGAAGTCCGGAGGACGACGAGCTGCGTCGGGCGTTCGCGGAGTGGATTCGGCGGGTGGTGCTGCCGGACCGGTTCGCCGGGGCCGCGCTGCCGGTGGTGCAGGCACTGGAAGGAGGAGAGGCGATGCTGGCGGAGAGCGTGAAGGAGTGGACCGAACAGTGGTTCCGCGAAGGCCAGGAAAAGGGCATCGAACAAGGCATCGAACAGGGTCTGGAGCGGGGCCGGGAACAGGGCTTGGAGCGAGGTCTGGAGCGAGGTCGCGCCGAAGAACGGGCGCTGCTGTGTCGTTTGGCGGCGCGGAAGTTCGACGCCGAAACGGCCGAACGGCTTTCGGGGTTGCTGGAACGCCTCGCGGACCCGGAGCGCCTCGCCGAGGTCGGCGACTGGATCATCGAGTGCGGCACGGGTGCGGACCTGCTGAACCGCGTGGGGCGCCTCGCCTGACCGGTCCCCCCGTCCCTTGGCGCCCGGAACCCGCCGGCAAGGCCGGCCACTGCCGGGCAGGCGGTGGGGCGATTCGGGGGTTGGCATGGTTCGCGGGCGGATCAAGGTCGATGCAGCCTCTCGAAGCCGTTGGTTTCACGGAAGCGGGGTTCCCGAAGTGACCGCTGCCTGGCCGCGCATCCCCTACGGCGAGATGTCGTTCCCGCGCATCCGCAGGAACGGTTGGCTGTACGTGGACAAGACCCGCTACCTGCGTCCGCTCGAAGACGAGCGCTACGCCTTCTTCATCCGCCCCCGGCGCTTCGGCAAGTCCTGCTGGCTGTCGCTGCTGGAGTGCTACTACGGGCGGCACTGGGCGCACGAGTTCGATGACTTGTTCGGAGACACCGACATCGGGCGCGCGCCCACCGCCGAGCGCGGGCGCTACGTCGTGGTGCGCTTCGACTTCTCCGCCTTCGACGATACCCCGGACACCTTGCGCGAGCGCTTCGAGGGCTACTGCCATACCAAGCTCCGCTACGCGCTGGAGCGGCATCCGGACCTGTTCCCCGAGGCGCCGCTCCGGCGCATCCTCGCCCCGCCCGCCATCGACGGCCGGCTTACTGAATTGTTCGCATACGCTGGAGAGCACGGCATCCCGCTTTACCTGCTCATCGACGAGTACGATAATTTCGCCAACACGGTGCTGGTACACCGGGGGCGGGAGGCCTACGAGTCGTTCACCCACGGCGGGGGTTTCTACCGCAACTTCTTCGCCGCCCTGAAGGCCGGGACCGGCGAGGCGGGCGGCCTCGAACGGCTGTTCATCACCGGGGTCTCGCCCATCACGATGGACGACGTGACCAGCGGCTTCAACATCGGCGCCAACGTCACCCTCGGCCCGAAGTTCAACGGGATGCTCGGCTTCACCGAGCCGGAGGTGCGCGGCCTGCTGGAGCTCTACCGGGACCGGGGCGCGTTCAACCAGGACGTGGACGCAGCCCTCGACGTGATGCGCGAGTGGTACAACGGCTACCGCTTCTCCGAGGACGCCACCGGCGACCTCTACAATACCGACATGGTGCTCTACTACATCAAGCACTCCATCCCGAACGAGCCGATGCCGCGCCGGCTCATCGACGGCAACGTTCGCATCGACTACACGAAGCTGCGCCACCTGCTGCTGGTGAACCAACGGGTGAGCGCGGGCGCGAGGCAGCTCAACGGCAACTTCGACCTGCTGCGCCACGTCATCGGCGAGGGGGAGGCGGAGGCCGACCTGAATCTCAGCTTCCCCCTGGACCGGCTCGACGCCCCGGAGAATTTCCTCTCCCTGCTGTACTACTTCGGCCTGCTGAGCATCCGCGGGGTGTCGGGGGGGACGACCCGGCTGGGGATCCCGAACCAGACGGTGCGCCGGCTGATGTACGGGTACCTGCGCGATGCGTACCGGGACGTGGGGGTGTTCTCGGTGAGCCACCACCACTTCTCGGGCTTGGTCAGGAGAATGGCCTACAAGGGCGAATGGCGTCCGGCGTTGGAGCACATCGCCGAGGCCCTGGCCGAGCAGACGGGGGTCCGGGACTACCTCGACGGGGAGAAGGTGGTGCAGGCGTTCCTGGCCGCGCACTTCAGCATGGTGGGGCAGTTCGTCATCCACACCGAACGGGAGTTGAACAAGGGCTACGCGGACCTGTACCTGGAGCCGTTCGTGGCGCAGTACCCGGACATCGGGTACGGGTACGTCGTCGAGGTGAAGTACCTGAAGCGGGGCGAGCGGGTGGATGCCTCGGTGGTGGGGGAAAGGCTGAGCGAGGCGCGGGCGCAGGTTGCGGGCTATCTGGCGGACGAGGGGCTGCGGCGTCTCGCGCCCTCGGTGCGGCACGTCGGGTTGGCGGTGGTGTTCCACGGGTGGGAGCTGGCCGCCTGCGAGGCGGTGGAGGCGGGAACGGACGACGGGAAGGATGCCGGGGCGGGCAGGTCGGGAACGTGAACGAAGACCTTGCCGATCCGATTCGGGTCGTCGACTCGGCCGCCACGTCGAGTGTCCCTGGAGAACTGTATCTCTACTGGCACCAAGGGTGGAGAAATGCACCGGATATCGTGAAACGGTGCGCCGAGACATGGACGACGCGGAATCCATCCTGGGCCGTGAATCTTCTGGACAAAGACAACATCGAAGAGAGAATTACTATTCCCTCTACCGTGAAATCATTGAATTTGCCACTGCCGGCATTATCCGATATCATACGATTGATCCTGCTGAAACAGGGGGGGGTATACGCAGATGCTACCCTTTGGTGTGCAAGACCTCTGGACGATTGGCTTGAACCGGCATGTCGGCCAGCAGGATTCTTCGGCTATGACAGGCCGGCAATCGATCGCCCCATTGCCAGTTGGTTTCTGGCTGCTGCTCCCGGTTCCCGGATCGTCTCTCTCTGGCACGCTTGGACGCTTCGCCTTGCAACCAGGACAAAATGGTATTCGAGAGCATCACGTTTACCATGCCGAGGTTTATTTTCATGGATGATGCCGCGAGGCTTGTCGATGCCGACAGGTGACCAGCCGGAAGACGACAATTATTTCTGGATTCACGCACTCTTCCAATTGCTTCTGGATAGTGACGCTGAATTTCGCGAGCTTTGGTCGTCCGTGCCTGAAATCAGCGCAGATGGTCCGCATATCCTGCAAAGATTCGGTTTGTTGAATCCTGTAAACATGGATGCTCTGGCGCATATCGAGAATACGAAGGCAAACGTCTATAAGCTGACCCGAAGGGAAGTGATTCCTTCCGACATTTCCGGAACGATCCTGGACGCCCTTTATCGTTCGCATCCCGTATCGGCCCGTCGCCAAGCCGTACAGGAAGCCCACAGGCCCGCATAAGCATCCCATCGGGGTCTTCCGCAGAAGAAGATCCGGGCGCCGCCCCTCCCCCGCCCTGGTACGCGGATGCCCGCGGCGGACAGGTTGCGGGCGCATCGGGCGGTTCCGGCGGCGTTCCAGACGTCGCAGATCACGAGGAGTTCGCCCGCCTCATGGGCCTGCTCAAGTCGTATGGACAGTCCTTGCGGTAACGAAAGGCAGCTTCGATCAGGAATTCGAGCGTTCTCCCGTTTATCTTTCCCCATGGAACGACCGAGATCCTGACGTCGGATTTCACAAGGTTGTCGATGATGCGATCAGGCATGTATGGATACCGACGCTCGTACTCTGCCCGTCCATCGACATGCGTCCATGACGCAACGTCCGGATACAACAGCTTCTTTTCTTCATCCCCATGGGGCGCAGTGAATTGATCGTCGGAGATCCCCGGGAGGTTGATGACCACCATCCCCGATCGCCTGTTCACCGAACCGTCGTACATGCTCGAATGAATTTCCCAATCGACGTGTTTTCGGCGCCTCGTCTCTCTCCCGACCAAAACGACGGTGACCGTCGAGTCCCTGAGATACCTGTCTCTGATCTCGCGACGGATCTGCTGATCGGTCCACTCGTCCGGAATATCGCCCGTGTCGACGGACCGATCCACGAATATGGAATACTCTTCCCCGAATTCGACCAACTTCTCCTTGTACCATTGGTCATTACCGTGATGATGGCTGATGAATACCTTATGCATCGTCATCTCCCTTGCCGAGGATGTTTCGAAGACCGCGGGACACGAGGATGACCGCCTGCTGGATGTGAGGCGTTCGAGCCAAAACGACGTTTTCCTCCCGGGAAAGACCGTTGCGGAGGTCGTCCGGAGAGTACTTGCGAAAGCATGGGCGGCCCTCCCACTCCTCTCGCGAGCCAGCCCAACGCTCGGCGAGGCCCAGCGTCTCCGCTATGTCGCGCGCGCACCCGCCGAACCCGCCGAGCAGGAAGACCGGCTGACCTCCTTCGAGAGAGAGGGAGGTCTCCTCGGCGATGCCGGGCATTGCCCCCTTGTAGCCCTCGACCCTGCCGCCGAGAACGATCCGCGCCTGGATGTCGCCGCGCATGATGGTTCGCATTGCCGTCAGGCCCTTCGTCCACTCGTCCTCATGCGGATCGCGCGCACGCAGTTTCAATCGTTGTTCCAGCGCAAGGCGTGCGCCGTCCAGCGTGAGAAAAACCAGACGAGCGGCGGATTCGTGTTCGGCCGAGAACGCCGCAAGCTCGTCCGACGTCATCCGGATATGCACCGGCCAAGCCAGATAGTCGGTGACGGCGATGGTTCCGCGGTGCCGAGGATGGTTCCCATAGCGCCCCACCAGCTCGGCCAGAAGCTCGGTAAATCCGTGTTGCCGCAGATCCCCGCCGTAAGCCAGACTCCTTCCCGAGGCCAGCAGATGCAGTGCAATTTCGGCCATAGCGTCGTGCAGATGCCCATCGCTCAGCCCCAGAGCCCGCAAATCGGGGCTCTCCGAGACCGAGACCCCGACAGCGGAGGTTGTCTCGGTGTGGGATGAGGTCATCGGCGTTCCTCCAGCCAGTCCGTCAAGGTCTGCATTCGTACCCCCGGCGAGACCGCCCTGAACAGCCGTTCCTCGTCGGCGCTCATCATCGGCTCGGGATATACGATCGCCGGGGCCGAATCCCCTCCGCCGGAGGGCGCTGCCGCCAATGCGATCAACTCGGGCGGCCGCGCCGTGAACAGGACCCCCGGGGAATCCGGGAGATATGGTCCGACGCGGCAACGCCACAACCAGGTCCGAAAGATCTCATCCAGGAGGCAGCTCGCAATCGTTGCGATTCTGTCCGTCCGGCCAGGCTCCATACGGACGATGGGCACGTTGCCCAGGTAGGCCATTCCACGCGGATCGACATCCTGCAAACAGTCGACGACTATCATCGGCGCCAAGCGGCGTTTCGCCTCGATGACTTCGCGCCGACACCATTCGCGCGAAGAGTACGAATCGGTATGCACCGCCACGACTGCACCGCTCGCGCCGATTTGGTGCAGCAGGACTTCATCGAACGGCAGTCCCGGCGGGACGTCATGGAAATCGAAGAAGCTCTCCAGTGGACTGTGCGCGTAGATCCAGTCGCGAATACTGCGGGCTGCCGATTCGCCGCTGTCATCATGCTTCGAGTGGCTGAGGAAGACCTGAATCCTGTCCGGATAGCGGCCAAGCGACGCTTCTCCGTCGGCGGCGCTTCCGAGGTGGTCGAGGCGATGTCGGAGCATTCGGCAGAACTCGTGAGTCAGGTCCGACATCAGCCGTTGAGTCCGTTCCGTGCCGGATCCGTCCCATTCATCCCATCGCAGCGCCTGCTGCGCGACCTCCGACTCAAGCCCCCGAGGGTCCATCGACACGGGGAAAAAACCGGCAGGAATACCTTTCTCGTGCGCGGCTTGGGCGATGTCGCTCACGTAGCTGGCCCACTCGCGGTCGTCGATCAGCATCGACTCCGAGAGCGCGACGACAGCGGTAAACTCCGCGTCTCCCCAGTCTACCGGCAAGGGCGTGCGGGCGCCCGGTACGGGTTCGCTGCGCTCGAGAACGCTGATTCCGCGCCCCGCCACGACAGACCGATAGAGATCACGGCCAAAGTGCCTGCGAAGCCGTTCCGCGATCACCTGGCCTTCCCGATACGAGGGATGCCACATCACGTACAGAGCGAAGAGCGGGCGGGCCGTTGTCTCCATAGCGCTACCGATACCGTACTCGGCCACTGTGCCGTCGCTCGAAGCGCGAACTTCCCCCAAGGCATCCATCGTCGGTCGTCGACCGGGCCGCCCGGCTGCTCCGAACCGATTGCCCGGCAACGCGAAGACCAGCCACGTGATGCTGGTTCATGAAGGTGCAGAGGGGAAGGATAACGGGCGCGCGGGCGGTCATGGTGTGGGGACCACGGCCCACAGGGGCCGAATCCGGTGGCGGATCTCGCGTACGGCTTCAGTGACGGGGGCGGCACTCATGGCGAGGAAACCCTCCTCGGACAGCCTCGGACAGCCCATTTTCGACGGCTTGGCCGGTGCCCGCAAGGCGGCGCGCAACCGGCGCGCGACCGGTTTTCGCGAGGGCGCGGGTGGCTTCCATCAAGTCGCGCAGGTTCACGGCGCGGGGCCTTCGCCGGCGCCCTCGTGCTGTCGAAGCGCCTTGCAGCGCCCCTTGCCGCGGGGACTCGACGGCGGATCGGCTCCGCTCAGAGCTTGTCGCGCAGGGTGTAGTAGAGCATCCCGAGGACGAGCAGCGGATGGCGAAGCCGTCGGCCTCCGGGGAACGGCCGGTGCCGCAGCCCCGCCAGCACGTCGAAGCGCTCGGCGGTCCCGGCGACCGCCTCCGCGATGAGCTTCCCCGCGATCAGGGTGAGCGCCACCCCGTGACCCGAGAACCCGTGGGCGAAGAAGCCGTTCGGGGCGATCCGCCCCACGTGCGGCAGCCGGCTCCTGGTGATCGCGAGCCGGCCGCTCCACGCGTGGTCGATCCCGACGTCCGCGAGCTGGGGAAAGACGCGGAGCATGTAGCGGCGAACGAACGCCTTCGGGTCGTCGAGGGGCCGGTCGGACCAGCTCTCGCCGCCGCCGAAGAGGAGCCGATGGTCGGGCGTGCAGCGGTAGTAGTCCACCACGAACCTGGTCGAGTGGACGCACGCGCCGCTTCTGACGAGGGAGCGGGCGCGCCGTTCCCCCAAGGGCTCGGTGGCGAGCTGGTGGCTGACGATCGGCATGATCCGGGACTCGATCCCGGGCTCGAGGCGGCCGAGATAGGCGTTGCCCGCGAGGACCACGTGCTCCGCCTCGACGACCCCGCGCGCGGTGGCTGCCTCGGCCGGACGCCCCCATCGGATCCGCTCGACGCGCGAGCCCTCGAAGATCCGGGCGCCGGCCCCTTCCGCCGCGGCGGCCATCCCGAGCACGAAGCGCAGGGGATGCAGGTGTCCGCCGCCCGCGTCCATCCGCCCCCCGACGTAGCAGTCGCTCGCGACCTCCTCCCGCATCTCCGCCCGCGACAGCATCCGGTATCCGCGGTAGCCGAAGCGCCGGCGGCAGAACTCCGTCTCGGCCTCGATCCACCCCAGGTGGCGCGCGCGTGCGGACGCGAGCAGGTTGCCCGGCCGCCAGTCGCATTCGATGCGGTGACGGGCGATGCGGTCCGCGATGATCGCCTTCGCCTCCTCGCAGAGCGACCACGACGCCTCGGCGCGCGACGGGCCGATGGCTCGTTCGAGCTCGTCCATCGACTCGCGCATCCCGCTCCCCACCTGCCCTCCGTTGCGTCCGCTCGCCCCCCATCCCACCCGCTCCGCTTCGAGCACGACGACCGAGTACCCCCGCTCCGCGAGGTGCAGGGCGGCGGAGACCCCGGTGAAGCCGGCGCCGACGACGCACACGTCCGCCGCCTCGCGCCCGGCGAGCGCGGGACGGGGCTCGCGCCCCGGCGCGGTGGCCGCGTACCAGGAATCGGGCCGCCCGGCAGCGGCAGGACCGGGCGGACCGGAAGGTGGAACGGCCATCGCTCCGGATCTCGGTCTCAGGCGGCGAGCACGTCGCGGGCGGCCCGCTCGCCCGACTCCATCGCGCCTTCCATGCCCCGGGCGGTGCGCGCCAGGTGCTCGCCGCAGAGGCGTACCGGGCCGTGCGGGCGGCCCATCGCGGCCGCGAACCGATGGACCTCCCCCGGGCGGAACCACGCCCACCCGCCCCGCGCGAAGGGGTCCCGGCCCCAGGCCCGGAGGCCGAGGAACTCGAGCCGGCCCCGTGCCGCGGGCCGGATCGCCTCGATCGCCTCGCGCACCACGCGCCCCGCCTCGGCCTCCGGCAGGGCGTCCAGCCGGCGCGCGGTCGGCCCCATCGCCCAGGCGGTGAAGCCCGTCACCTCCGCCGGGTCCTCGCTGCTCCGGAGCGCGGCCACCATGCCGGCCGGCCCGTCCGTGAACATGCTCGGCCGGTAGCCGTCCCGCTCCCAGAAGCGCGAGCGGGGGGCGAAGTAGACCTGCGTCACGGGCTGGGACCCGAGGCCGCGGACCGCCTCCGCCTGCCGGCCCGTGAACGGAGGGTCGATCGCGACACGCCGCAGCGCGCCGAAGGGCAGCGAGCAGACGACGTGCGGCGCGGAGTAGACGGCGCCGTCCGCGCAGCGGACCTCGGCCCCCCCGCCCCGGCCGCACGCGATCGCGGTCACGGTCCGGCCGAAGTGGACCTCGTTCCCGAGCGCCCCGGCCATCGCTTCCGGGATGCGCTGCACGCCCTCCCGGGCCGTGTAACCGAGCACCCCTTCCGGGGCGACCCGGCGCTGCGCCACCTGGAACGCGGCCCGGAAGAACGCGAGCAGGGCCGAGACGCCGCGGGCGTCGTCACCGAAGGCGGGGTTCATCCCGTAGCCGAGCCGGATGGCCGCCTCGCCGAGCCCGAGGCCGGAGAGCCAGTCGTGCAACGGGACGTCGTGCTCCGCGAACCGGGGATCGAGCCACTCGCCGGGCGACGAGAGCGGGTTCTCCCGGACCGCGAGGACCCGGTGGCAGGTCCAGGGCATGAGCGCCCGATCCTCGCCGGGGAATGGGTTGCGCGGGTGGTCCGGCCACTCGGACTGCCGGATGATCTCTCCATCGAGCACCAGCTCCTGCTCGCGGAAGAACGCGAGCATCGGAGTCACGTCCACGAGATCGACCCCGAGGCGGCCGGCGGCGGCGATGACCCGGCGGTAGCCCGCGCCGATGTAGGCCCCTCCCGCCTCCTGGCGGTGTCCGGGGCGGCGCATCGAATGGACGCGCCCGCCCACCCGCTCCCGCGCTTCGATCACCTGCACGCGCGCCCCGTGGGCTTCGAGGTGGAGCGCGGCGGCAAGCCCGGAGAGCCCGGCGCCGATGACGACGACGTCGCTCCGGAGCCGGGGCGCGGCCCCGGGCCGGCCGGGTCGCCGGGGTTCGGGGCGCCGGGGCTCGGACCGTCCGGGGTCGAACCGTCGGGAACCGGCCGGCTCCCTTCGCCGCGGCAAGCTGTCCATCCCTCCCGCCCGAAGCGCGGCGCGGCGCGGCGCGCCCGGCTACCCGGGCGGAAACGGGTGGCCGCAGAGGGCCGGCGCCGGGGGACCGGGGCGGCCGGAAAGGCAGCAGTCCGAGGGGCACCAGTCGTGGCTCGGCCCCTTCGCGCCGAGCGCGGCCCGCTCCGGGCTCCCGGCCGACCGCTCGCGGACGAGGTCGCGGATCATGCCGACGAACGCGCGATGGGTCCCCACGGTGGCGGCGCGGACCATGTCGAGCCCGAGCTCGTCCGCCCGCTCCTTCGCCTCGACGTCGAGATCCAGGACGACCTCCAGGTGGTCGCAGACGAAGCCGATGGGCACGACCACGACGTCCCTCGCACCGCGTTCCTTCTCCTCCGCGAGGGCGTCCCGGACGTCCGGGCCGAGCCATTCGCCGGGGCCGTAACGCGCATTCCGGCTCTGGTAGACGAGACGGCGGGGGGAGGAGGGGTGGTCCAGGCGGTCCGGGCGGTCCAGGCGGTCCAGGCCGGCGGCCACCAGGTCGCAGGCTTCGCGTAGCTGCTCCACGTAAGGCGCATGGCGGGCGGCGGACTCCGGGAGGCTGTGGGCGGTGAAGAGGACCGCCGCATCGCCCCGCCGCTCCTCCGGGATCCGGGCCCGCGCCTCCGCGACCCGTTCGGTGCAGGCGGCGATGAAGCCCGGGTGGTTGTAGCCGTGGCGGAGCCTGTCGATGACCGGCGGACGGCGGAGCCCCCGGACCGCCCGGTAGAGGTCCTCCCGGTACTTGCGGCAGCCGTTGTAGGAGCCGAAGGTGCTCGTCACGAACGCGAGGGCGCGCTCCACGCCGTCCGCCTCCATCCGCCGCAGGGTGTCCGGAAGCAGGGGGCGCCAGTTGCGGTTGCCCCAGTAGACGGGGAGCGCCGGCCCGTGGCGTGCGAGGTCCTCGCGAACCGCCGCGGCGAGCGCCCGGGTATGGGCGTTGATGGGGCTCACCCCGCCGAACCGCTCGTAGCGGGCGGCGATGCGCCGCCGCGCCGCGTCCGGGAGGCGCCGGCCCTCCAGCACGTTGTCGAGGAAGGGCATGACGTCCGCCATCCCCTCGGGGCCGCCGAAGGAGACGATGAGGAGGGCGTCGTACCGGTGGGCGCCTTCGTCGAAGCGCGGCTCGGCGTTCACGGGCCGGCGGCCCGCCCCCTCCCCCGCCACGCCGCCCGGCCGACGAAGAACGGCCCGAGGCTCTCCAGGTACCGGGAGGTCTGCTCCGTGCCCCGCATCGCCTGGACGATGGAGGAGAGGGGGAAGAGGTCCGCGCCGAGCAGACCGATGATGAAGTCGTTGTCGTTCCGGTCGAGCCCGTGGCAGGCGAGCCGCACGTCGAGGGCGAGCCCGGCGGAGCCGTACCGGTGGCCGAGCGTTCCGTGCTCGGCGAGGATGCGGCGCTGGTCGGCGGCGGGGAGGGCCGCGAAGCTCTTGGCGCGCCGCAGGGGATACCACACCGCCCAGCGGAGCGCCGGATCGGTGATGCGGGAGAGCGGCCGCTCGAACAGCACGTGCTCCAGGTCCGGTTCGTAGCCGATCGAGTAGGTCCGCCCCAGCATGTCGAGCTCCGCCTTGCGTTCCATCCCGTCGAAGGGGGGTGCGCCGACCAGGTCCCGGAAGGCGGTGACGAAGTAGTCCGGATCCTCGCTCGCGGCGACGAGCCCGACGCCGTGCGGATCGTGGACGTCGAGGTAGAGCGCCCCCGTGACCCGACCGCGCTCGAGCGCGCCCGCCACGGCGTCCGCGTCGCGGCAGCCCCCCCAGGCGCTGAACTTCACGAACAGCCGGCGGTCGAGGGAGATCCGCTCCCCGTCGCGGGCGCCCTTCTCGGCGAGGTCGGGCGCGGCGGGGGCCGCGGGCGTCGTTCGTTCTTCGGTGTCGCTCATCTCTCCTTCGGCCAGGGTGTCGTTCGGGTCCGCACCCCCGGCGGCGGCCCCGGCGCCCCGGGTCCCGGTGTCCGGGGACCCGCCGTCCGGCCGTACTCGCCGGCGCGGGCGGCGTCAGCCGGGCTCGCCGTGCACCGCGTCGACGAGCGCCTCCACGCTCTCGAGCGGCGTTCCGGGCAGGATCCCGTGCCCGAGGTTGACGACGTGGCCGACCCGGTCCACCCGGCCGAGAAGGTCCCCGGCCGCGGCTCGCACGGCGTCCGGACCGGCGGCGAGGACGGCGGGGTCGATGTTCCCCTGGACCGCCCTCCTCCGTCCGTGCCGACGCTGAAGGGCGGCGAGGTCCACCCGCCAGTCCACCGCGATCGCCTCCGCCGGCAGCTCCGCATAGCCGTCCACGAGGTGCGGCGCATTCTGCACGAAGAGGATCCGCTTCACCCCGGCGGCTCCGACCGTCTCCAGCATCGCCTCCAGATGGGGGCGGATGAGGCGTTCCCAATCGGAGCGCGACAGCAGGCCCGCCCAGGAGTCGAACACCTGCACCGCGTCGGCGCCCGCCTCGACCTGGCGTACCAGGTAGCCCGCCATGAGACGCGACAGGCGGCCGAGCAGGTCGTCGAGGGCCGCCGGCTCGGAGGCCGCGAACGCGCGCAGGGTCGGGAAGTCCTTCACCCCCCGTCCCTCCACGAGGTAGGCGGCGAGGGTCCAGGGCGCGCCGCAGAAGCCGATCAGCGCCGTCCCGGCCGGCAGGGCGGACCGGACGAGTCCGAGGGCGGCGATCACCTCCGGCGCGACCTCGCCGGGCTCGGGCGCCCGGAGGCCCGCGACCGCCGCCGGGGACCGGATCGGATCCGCGACCACCGGCCCCGGATCGAAGTCGAAATCGACCCCGAGGGCCGGTACCGGGCTCATGACGTCGGCGAACACGATCGCCGCGTCGAAGGGGAAACGGCGGAGCGGCTGGAGGGTGACCTCCGCCGCGAGCTCCGGCTCCCCGGCGAGCTCCTTGAAGCCGTACCGCCTTCGGAGCTCCCGGTACTCGGGGAGATAGCGCCCGGCTTGGCGCATGATCCAGAGCGGCCGGCGCGGGACCGGCTCGCGCGCGATCGCACGCTCGAGGAGGGTCGGCGCCGACCGGCCGCCGGGTCCAGGTCCCGAGCGCCGGATGGGGCTGCTCCCCGAGGGGGATGCCTGCCCGCCGGCCGCGCGGGGGGCCACCGTCTCGGCCACCGCGGGGGTCGAGCCGTCCAAGCTACCGGCTCCCGCGGGGAAGCGGGCGATGACGGGGCGTTTTCACGCGGACCGACTCGGAGCCGGGCATCGATGCCCGCCGCCGCTCTTCCGGGGAGCTGCGCGTCTTCGTGACACGGGGGGACCCGGGCGTTCCGCCCGCGAACGGGACGGCGAGACCGCCACGGGTCGATGCGGGCGAGGCGCCGGCGTTCGGAGGACGCGCCGTTCCCAGGACGCCCACGTTCGATCAGGCGTGGCTCCCAGGACCTCCCCCCGCTCCGATTCGACCGAACCGGGTTCACCCGCGTGGACCGATTCCGCCGCGCGGAACGATCCCGGGGCGATGGGCGCGGCGCGGCGCGGCGCGGGCGCCTCGCCGGTCACAGCCACTTCTCCCGGAGGGCGTCCCGGCAGTGGTAGGTGATGATGAGGTCGGCGCCCGCGCGGCGGATCCCCATCAGGTTCTCCCGCACGACCCGGGCCTCGTCGAGCCAGCCGCGGGCCGCCGCGGCCTTGACCGCCGCGTACTCGCCGGAGACGTTGTAGGCCGCGAGCGGCAGGGTCGTCGCGGCGCGGACCGCGGCGACGACGTCGAGGTAGGCGAGGGCGGGCTTCACCATGAGCACGTCCGCGCCCTCGCTCTCGTCGAGCTCCGCCTCGCGTACCGCCTCGAGCGCGTTGCGGCAGTCCATCTGGTAGCTCTGGCGGTCTCCGTGGGCGGGGGCCGAGTCCGCGGCGTCGCGAAACGGCCCGTAGTACGCGGACGCGTACTTGGCGGTGTAGGAGAGGATCGCGACGCCGCCGAGACCTTCCGCGTCGAGCGCGTCGCGGATGGCCGCCACCCGCCCGTCCATCATGTCCGACGGGGCGACCACGTCGGCCCCGGCGCGGGCATGGCTGAGCGCGGTCTCGACCAGAGGCCGGAGGGAGCGGTCGTTGTCCACGCCGCCGCCCTCGATCAGCCCGCAGTGGCCGTGGTCGGTGTAGGCGCACAGGCACACGTCGGTCATGACGACGAGGCCGTCCCCGAACGCCGCCTTGAGCCGGCCCACCGCCCGCTGCACCGCCCCTTGCGCATCGGCCGCGGCCTCGCCGCCGGGAGACTTCGCCCCTTTGGCCGGGTGTCCGAACAGGAGCACCGAACGGATCCCGAGCGCGAGGTCGGACTCCACCTGCCGGAGGAGGGTCTCCACCCCCATGAGGGAGATCCCCGGCATGGACGGTACGGGCTCCTCGGCCCGGTCGGCGGGAAGCACGAAGTGGGGCAGGACGAGCTGGGCCGGGGAGATGCGGGTCTCCGCCACCAGGTCGCGGATCGCCCCGGTCCGGCGCAGCCGCCGAGGCCGGACCCGGCCCGGAAGGGTGATCGTCAGGTCGCGCATCTCGTCGCCTCCATCATCGCCTCCAGCAGTCCCCGCAGGCCGGGGCGGGACGCCTCGCCGGTCACCTCGAGCCCCGCCGCGCAGGCCGCCTCCGTCGTCGACGGGCCGATCGTGAAGATACCGGGTGCGGTATCCAATCGCACCTGGTTCACGAAGCCGGTGACCGCGGAGGGGCTCGCGAGAAGGACGGTGTCCGCTCCCAGGGCGGAGGCCGCCCGCTTGCGGGGGGGCTCGGGCGCCGGCAGGGTGCGGTACACGTCGAGCCGGGTGCACGCATGGCCGGCGGAGCGGATGGTCTCCTCGAAGGCGCGGCCGGCGTTCTCCGCCACCGCGAGCAGCACCCGGTCGCCGGGACCGAGCCGGGGGGCGAGCGCTTCGGCGAGCGACGCGGCGGTTCCGGCGCGCTCGGCGCCATCGGCGGCGGCGCCCGCGAGGTCCACGCGGCCGAACGCGTCGGCGGCCGCCCTCGCGGTGGCGGGGCCTATCGCGGCCACCCCCAGCCCGTCGGGGAGGGCGCCGGGAAGGGTGCCGGAGAGCCGGCTCGGGAGCCCGTCGGGAAGGGCGGCCGGCGCCGCGCCCGGAGCGAGGTCCGGCCGCGGCGCCTCCCCCGCGCCGCCGCCGAGCCTCGCGCACGCGGCCACCCCGCGCCGGGAGGTGAACGCGATCCACCGGGCCTCGGCGAGCTCCGCGGCGAGCCGGGCGCGCAGCTCCGGGGTATCGACGTCGCGGCACTCGATGCACGGAAGGATCACCGGAACGGCGCCGAACCCCTCGATCTCCGCCGCCCAGGCCGCGCAGTCCTCCTCTTCCCGGGTGAGGAGGACCCTGCGTCCGGCGAGACCGATCACGGGCTCCCGCCGGCCCGCCGGCCCGCCGCGGCTTCGGCCGGAACGGCCGGGGCGGCCGGAGCGGCCGACAGCGCCCTCCACAGGTGCTCGGCCAGCATCCGCGGACGAGCGCCCCGTGCGGTCTCTCGGCACACCTCGCCGTCCCGTTCCATCATGGCGACCATCACGCTCTCGTTTCGGGCCGGGTCGTGCTCGCACCACGCGCCGAAGGCGAGCTCGCAGCCCCCCTCGAGGCGGGCGAGCAGCGCCCGCTCGGCGCCCACCGCCTCGCGCGTCCGGGCGTGGTCGAGCCGCGCCAGGGCCTCCCGGACCCGATGGTCGGACCGGCGGCACTGGAGCGCGAGCGCGCCCTGGGCCGGGGCCGGCACGAAGACCCGCGGGTCGAGGCGGACCACCTCCAGGCCGTCGAGGTCGAGGGGGGACGCGCCCCCGGCGCCCCCGGAATCGCCTCCGGGGGCACCGGGGTTGCCGCGGTCGCCGGCCCGCAGCCGCTCGAGGCCGGCCGCCGCGAGCAGGATCGCGTCGTAGCCGCCTTCGCGGAGCCGCCGGATACGGGTCAGGACGTTCCCCCGGAGCGACGCCGCCCGCACGTCGGGGCGGAAGTGCCCGAGCCAGACCTGCCGGCGAACGGAGGCGGTGCCGATGAGTGCGCCTTCCGGCACGGGGAGGAGCGATCCGGGGCGGGCGGCATCGGTGCGGCCGGCGCGGACGACGAGGGCGTCCGAGGGGTCCCGCCGCTCGGGCACCGCCGCCACCGCGAGCTCGTCGGGCGAGTCGGTCGGCAGGTCCTTGTGGGAGTGGACCGCGACGTCGATCGTCCCGTCGAGGAGCGCCTGCTCGATCTCGCGCACGAACACCCCCTGGGGGCCGATGGCGGCGAACGCGGGGGCGTTCGAACGGTCCCCGGCGGTAGAGATGACCACGATCTCGGTCTCGTGGCCGAGACGCTCGATCCGGGAGGCCGCGCCGGCCGCCTGGATGCGCGCCAAGTGGGAGCCGCGGGTGCCGATGCGCAGCTTCACGGGTGGGTCTCGGTCTTCCGCCGGATACGGGATACGGGATGCGGCCTGCGGCCCGTGCGGCCGGGCCGCGCCCCGATCCGCCCCGATCCGCCCGGAGCCTGCCGGCGGACCGGGCCGGGATCAGGCCCCTACGCCGCCTCGCGGACGAGACCCGACAAGCAGTCGTCGCCAAGGCATTCGATGGGCGTGAAGTCGCGGTGGGCGACCCATTCCGGCCGCTTGAAGCGGCGGATGTGGTTGTCCGTCCGGCACAGGCTCAGGTAGACGATGGTGCGGTCGAAGGGCGACATGTTGCTCGGACTGCCGTGCACCAGGTTGCCGTTGAACAGGATGATCGATCCGGCCCGGCCCTTGGGGGCGGCGAGGCCGCCTTGCTCGACGAGGCGGGCGATGGTGGCGTCGTCGATGGTCCAGAGGGGGTAGCTCGTGGTCTCGACGTCGTGGCCGGCTTCCAGGGTCCCCTCCTTGTGGCTGCGAGGGATGAACGTCAGCGCCCCGTTGAACTCCGTCACGTCGTCCAGGAACAGGGCGACGTTCATGGCCCGGCATTCCGGCATGAGGTCGTCGCGCGACCACACGCCGTAGTCCTGGTGCCACTGCCACACGTCCCCGTCGAACGCCGCCTTGGCGTTGATCTTGAACTGGTGCATGTAGACCCTCCCGCCGAGGATCTGCTCCACCGGGCGAATGAGCCGGGGATGCCGCCCGAGGCGGCGATACGCCTCGTTGTAGTGCTGGGCGGCGAACGCGGTGCGCGCGGTCCGCCCGTTCCGCTCCCGCACCACTTCCTTGCGGTCGCAGGCGAAGATCGCGTGCGCTTCGTGCAGGAGGAGGTCCGTTTCCGCCGGGCGGAAGACGCCGGGGAGGAAGACGTATCCCTCGTCGTCGAACCGCCGGAGCTGTTCGCCGGTGAGCTTGAGCGACACTGCACTGCCTCCGCTCGTGGGCCCGTGCGGCGGGCGGAGGCCGGTCGGGACCACTATCGAACGGGGCGCGATCGGGACCACCGGAGCCATTTCCCCGCGGCCGCCCGCCGATGCTAGCACAACGCCGGCTCCTCTCCCGCCCGCAACCACCCACCGCGCACATGCCTCGCCCGGACCCTCGCCCGGACCCTCGCTTGGCAGCCGACTCGGTTCGATGTAAGAATCCTTCGGACCCGGCCGGCGGCGGCCCCGGACCCTTCCCTGGGCCGCCGCCGGCGCGCAGCGAGGGAGAAAGCCCGCGCATGTCCGTTCTCGCGATGCGAGGGATCTCGAAGAACTTCGGGGCCATCCAGGCCCTGGAGGACGTCGATTTCGACATCGGCGGCGGGGAGGTCGTGGGCCTCATGGGCGACAACGGCGCCGGCAAGTCCACCCTCGTCAAGATCATCGCCGGCAACTACCCCCCGAGCGCGGGGGAGATCCTCCTGGAGGGCGAGCCGGCCCACTTCCACCGGCCCCTCGACGCGCGCGAGAGCGGGATCGAGATCGTGTACCAGGATCTCGCGCTCTGCGACAACCTCACCGCCGCCGCCAACGTGTTCCTGGGGCGGGAGGTCAAGAAGTCGGTCGGCCCGATCCGCTTCCTCGACCACGGGACGATGTACGCGCGGGCCGCGCAGCTCTTCGCGGAGCTCAAGTCCGAGACCCGGCCGCGGGACGTGGTGCGCCAGATGTCGGGCGGGCAGCGCCAGGCGGTGGCGATCGCGCGCACCCGGCTGAGCGACCCCCGGATCGTGCTGATGGACGAGCCGACGGCCGCGATCTCCGTCCGCCAGGTGGCGGAGGTGCTCGACCTCATCCGCCAGCTCCGGGAGACCGATCACGCGGTGGTGCTCATCTCCCACCGAATGCCCGACGTGTTCAGCGTCTGCGACCGGGTCGCGGTGCTGCGGCGCGGCCGCAAGGTGGCCGACAAGCCGATCGCCGAGACCTCGCCCGAGGAGATCACGGGCCTCATCACGGGAGCGATCGAGAGCGCATGAACGAAGCGGCCGGACCGCCCCGGGGCCACGCGGCCATCGACGAGACGGTGAGCGCACGGCGCGAGCTCACCGCGGCCGGCGCGTTCGTCCGCACCCAGCCGTTCTGGGTGATGGTCGCGATCCTGCTCATCGGGATCGTCATGTCGATGGTGTCCGACGTGTTCCTGACCGAGCGGAACATGTACAACGTCACCCGGAACTTCGCGTTCTTCGGGATCATGGCCCTGGGGATGACCGCGGTGATCGTCACCGCGGAATCGACCTCTCGGTCGGCTCCCTCATGGGCCTCACCGGCATCGCGGCGGCCCTCGCGATGAACGCCGGATACTCCGTGGGCGCGGGCTTCGCCGCCTGCATGGGGACGGCGGTGCTGGTGGGCCTCGTCAACGGGGTGCTCATCGCGTACCTGCGGATGCAGCCCTTCGTGGTCACCCTCGGCATGCTCGCGATGGCCCGATCGATCGCCATGGTCATCTCGAACAACAAGATGTTCTACGAATTCGGCCCGGACCAGGACCTGTTCGAGTGGATCGGGGGGGAGAGCGTCCTCGGGGTCCCGAACCCGGTGTGGGTCCTCATCGTCCTGACCCTGGTCTTCGTCTTCGCCTTCCGCTACACCACCTGGGGGCGGTGGGTCTTCGCGGTCGGCGGCAACGCGGAGGCGGCCAAGCTCTCGGGCATTCCGGTCGAGCGGGTGGTCGTCTCGGTCTACGTCGTCTCGTCGAGCTGCGCGGGGCTCGCCGCCTTCCTGATGGTCGGGTGGTTCGGGTCGGTCACCAACGCGCTCGGGCTCACCTACGAGCTCAACGTGATCGCGGCCTCGGTCATCGGCGGCGCGAACCTCATGGGCGGGATCGGCTATGCGATCGGGGCTCCGATCGGGGCGGCCCTCATGGAGCTGATCCGCAACTCGCTGCTGCTCGCCGGCATCGACGCCCTCTGGCAACAGTTCTTCATCGGGCTGTTCATCATCCTCGCGGTGCTCCTGGAGCGGCTGCGGAACCGGGGCGGCTGACCCCCGCTCCGGCCCCGGCCCCGGCCCCGGCTCCGGCTCCAGCTCCAGCTCCGGCCCCGCGAGACACCCATCCACCGGCAACCACCAACAGGCAACCACCAACCAGGGAGAAGCACCATGCGAAAACTCGTCATTGCAGCGTGTACCGCCGCGATCGCCCTCGCGGGCGGAGCGGCCCTCGCGGACGGCCACGGAAAGCTGAAGCTCGCCCTCGTGCCGAAGGCGATGAACAACCCGTTCTTCGACCTCGCGCGCGACGGCTGCTACAAGGCCCAGGCCGAAGAGGCCGACATCGAGTGCGTGTACATCGGACCGGGCGAGCACACCGAGCTCGAGCAGCTCCAGATCGTCCAGGACCTCATCAGCCAGGGTGTCGACGGGATCGCGGTCGCGCCGTCGAACGCGCCGGCGATGGCCAAGGTGCTGAAGGCGGCGGGGGGGGCCGGGATCCCGGTCATGACCTGGGACGCGGACGTCCTCGAGGAAGACAAGGGGGTGCGCGCCACCTACGTCGGGACGAAGAACTACGACATCGGCGTGAACCTCGCGAAGATCGCCCAGTCGCTCCAGCCGAACGGCGGCTCGCTCTGCCTCCAGACCGGCGGGGCGGCGGCGGCCAACCACAACGAGCGGCTTCAGGGGATCCGGGACACCCTCGGGGGCATGTCCGGCACCACCCCGCCGGGCAACAAGCTCACCGGCGAGAACGGCTGGACCGAGATCGGCGCATGCCCGCTCATCACCGACGACGACGGCAACAAGGCGGTCCAGGGCCTGACCGACATCCTCGCGGCCAACCCGGACCTCACCGCGTTCATCTCCACCGGCGCGTTCACCCAGTGGTACGACAACGCCTACCGTCAGGCGGTCGCTCCCTACAAGGCGAAGATGGACTCGGGGGCCCTCTCGATCATCGTCGCCGACACCCTGCCGATGCAGATGGCGCAGCTCATGGACGGGCTCTCCAACGGCCAAGTCGGCCAGCGTCCCTTCGAGATGGGCTACAAGTCGATGTTCATCCTCCGGGACCTAGTGAAGGGCATGGCGGTCGACGACCCGATCTACACCGGGCTCGACGTGTGCACCATGGAGAACGCGGCCACCTGCCTCGCGCAGTAGGCGGGCGGGGGCCGGTGCGGCCGGAGCCGGACGAGAACCGGATCAGGACGGCGGGGGCGGGGCGTCGGCCCTGCCCCCATCTCGTGCCGGGGCCGGATTCCGTTCCGGCGCCGCGAGTCCTGCCGCGATGGTGCCGGCCTCTCCGTCCCGACCGCTGGCCGCTGCTTCCTTTCCATATGCCGTCTCCACGGGCAAGCAACCGTACCCGTCCAGCAACCGCCCCCGTCTACCGTGGAGCAACCGGCCGGTCCCTGCGCAGGGAGGGCCATGCCGACCGGCTCACGGTCGCAGATGCGGACACGCCGGACGCGAAGGAGCGGTGCGCCGTTCCCAACCCATCCCTCGTCCCGATCCCTTGCACCCGGACCGGGAGGGCGGGGCGCCAGGTCGATTCCGCAGTGTGAAGCAGTCACCGTGCTTCTCTGGCCGGCGGCGCGGCTCCTTCGCCGGCGGCCTCGGCGAACCCGCAGGAGCCGTCGAACCCGCGGGAGCCGGGAGCCGGGAGCCGAGGCCGCTCCGGGAACGCGGGGCGTAGACGAGGAGGGTGATGCAGGCCCCGGCGGGCCGTGCCGGTCCGTGAGGACGCCCCGGCCCGGAGGCCCGCAAGGTCGTTCTCGCATCGCGATTCGTGGCAGGATGGGAAGCGAAGCGCAACCGGAGGACAGACCCGTGGCAAACCCGTTCACCCTCGAAGGCGCGCGCATCGCGGTCACCGGCGCGGGCGGCGGCATCGGGTCGACGGCGGCGCGCCTCGCCGCCGGTCTCGGCGCCGACGTCCTGGTCTCGGACCTCGAGGCGCCCGACGCGGTCGCCGAGTCGGTCCGGGAGCGGGGCCGGCGGTCGGAAGCCGCCGCCCTCGACGTGACCGACCGCGCGGCGGTGGAGGCGTGGGCCGCGTCGTGCGGCGCGGTGGATGCCCTCATCGACTGCGCGGCCATCTGCCCCTTCGACGACTGGACCGAGGACGGATGGGACGAGGCCGCGGAGCGGGTGTTCGACGTCAACCTGCGCGGCCCGCTCCATCTCGTGCGTTCGTTCATGGGGTCGATGGCCGGGCGGGGCGGGGGCCGCATCGCGCTCGTCGGCTCGATCGCGGGACGGATCGGCGGCCTCGTCGCGGCGCCCCACTACGTCATGAGCAAGGGCGCCATCCACAGCTTCGTGCGCTGGTCGTCGCGCCGGGGGGCGCCGCACAACGTCCTCGTGAACGCGGTGGCGCCGGGGCCCGTCCGGACCCCGATGACCGCAGGCCAGACGTTCGACGACGCCCGCTTCCCGCTCGGAAGGATGGCGCGGGCGGAGGAGGTCGCGGGGCCTCTCGTGTTCCTCGTCTCCCCCGCCGCGAGCTACGTGAGCGGCGCGGTGCTCGACGTCAACGGCGCCATGCACTTCAGCTAGGAGGTGTTCACACCAACGCAGTGCGTCGAAGATGAGAGCGAACACGACGAATCCGGGGAAGATCACGTCGAGCTTCTCGAATCCTGAAATGACCATTCACCTGAGCTCTGTACGTAGTCAGGTACGGGATCGCATCGAGCACTTGCAGGTTCGACACGCACACGTTCCCTCGCTGCGCCGGCAGCAACGGCGCAACGTGTTCGCACCCGAGGCCACTTCCCCAACGACCGCGAGGCGACGAAGCTGGTGTACCCGGCGCTGCGCGGGGTGCAGCGCAAGTGGCGAGCGCCGTCCCGGTTCTCGCATCAGGTACGCCCGGAGCTCGCGACCCGCTTCGGCGACCGGTTCGCGGTGGAGGCGTCGTGACCGGCCCCGCGATTTCCACCGCCTGCCCGCCGGCGCCTGGGCGAGTGGGGAACCCGCGTCCGTGGACCGCCCGTGGGAATCGCTTCGTGCCCCCGCTCGGGGGCGGATTCCGGTCGGCGAACTCGGGGGGGGGGCCTGGCTGCTGAAGCGACGGCCGGCCGGGCCGAACTCACTCGACCACCGCAGCCCGATCACGGAATCCCCGATACCTCCTCAATCCAGTTCTTCCTCGTCAGGACATCGACCGCAAGACCAATCTGACGCTCGGAAAATCGTTTCTTCCTCGTATTCCAGGCATAGGTGCATTCTATTACTTCGCCGAGCCCGGATATTGCACGAAGCCGGAGGATTATGATTTTGGGGTGTTGTATGGCCCTGCCCGGAGAGTTTTCGGCGGGTAGAAGGAGGTCGGAAGGCGCCGGGGAGCGTCCTGGAGTGGTTCGGAGGGGGCGCGGAGGGGGTTTTCGGGTCTGGATGGCGTCGTGCGGCTCAGGGCGCCGCTCCGGGTCGAGCCCGGGGTGGGGATTCGGAGCAGAGCCGCGAAGCTGGGGCTTATCCCGCCGTAAGCCGTTGTACGAGCAGCCGGAAGACGGCTTGGTCAGGGCAGGCGGTGGACAGCCGCACCGCCACGGTGCGGGTGCTGCGGGTCACCACCGCACCGATGCGAAGCAGCCGCAGACGAAGGCTCTGGCATTGCGACCGGGCCAAGTCCGTCCCCCGCAGGGCCGTGCGGCGCATCGTCTCGAGCAGCGTGTACGCCAACCCCGCGAGCAGCAACCGGTACTGGTTCGTCCACCACTTCGAACTCGAAGTGCGGTCGGCGAACAGGGCCAACTGCTGTTCCTTGATCCGGTTCTCCATGTCTGCACGCTGACAGTACACCCGGTCATGGAGTTCGTCCGCTTCCCTTTCAAGGTTGGTGACGATGAAGCGCAGGTTGCGTCCCTTCGCGGTGTGTTCGATGCGGGCGATGACCCGCCGGCGACGCCTCCAGGTCCGCGCCGCATACTTGAAGTCGTCGAACGACCGGCTCTTGGCCCTGGTCGCCTCGAAGCCGTCCCTGGCCACCTCGCACGCCACCGCCGCCTCGCGTTCGAGCACCGGATTGCGGGCCAGCCCCACGATGTATCCGACATCATGGCGCTCGCAATCCGGTGTCGGCAGAACCCCGAGTCCCCGCGAAACACGATGCGAACCCCAGGCCATGCCCGACGCAACCTCTTGACCAACAACGACAATATCCCCCAAGCGTGCTTCGCACCATCCTGGTTCGAACAACGAAGGTAGGCCACCAGCAACTGCTGACCGCAGAACACGTACAACGGCACGAAACAATAGCTGTCATAGTACCCGTGGAAGAAGGCGCCCGGCTGATGACCGTGCACCGGATCATCGGTCGCGTCGAAGTCGAGCACCAACTCCCGGGGCGCACGTGCGAACGAGGCAATGAACTGTTCGACCAGCTCCTGATGAATCGCAACCGCCCACTGGTGCTCGGCGTGCCGCTCGAACCGGCACCGCGTCGAGGCACTGGCCAAGCTGCGGTCGTGACCGCAGGCGGTCTGAACGACCGGGTCCTCACGAAGGGCGTCGTGGTCGTTCAAATCTTCGTATCCCAACGCGACCGCGTGGACCCTCTGGCGCACCATCGTCACCACCTCGTGGCGAACCTTCCCGCGCTGGCGTGGCTCACCGAGCCGACGTGCGACCCGCCCGGTCAGCCCGAGCCGGCGGTCCACCTCGCGCAACAACAACGCCCCCCCATGAGAAGAAACCGACCCGCCGGAGAAGTCCGCCCGCACCCGGCGCCGACGGCAGCTTGAAAACGTCATCGACCCGTGGTTCCATTTCGTCACCGTCCGGCTCCCGGTTATATCCAGCGCAACTCACTGAATTATAACCGATCACGGGGCCAGACGGTACTCTTTCGTGCGATATCCGGGCGAAAGAGCAAGCGTCAGGTCCACAGTACCACATCGGTTCGGCCCCCCGAGGCCGCGACGATTTCATGCCTTCGGGGTGGGCAGGCGACCGACCATGAGAGTTTTTTAGAATCTCCCGCTCTTCGCGAAGCTGGCGATTCTCCCGCCGCAGCCGCCGCAACTCCTCGCGCTCAACGCTCGTCAGACCGTCCTCGCGGCGACCTGCATCGCGGTCGGCCTGACGCACCCAGTTGCGGATCGCCTGCGATGAACACCCGAACTCGCGAGCGAGCTCCCCGGGCGTGCGACCCGCCCGCACCAACTCCACCATCTGGCGACGGTACTCCGGCGCATACGGCGCTCGTCTTTCTCCCATTCGGACACCTCCTCTGCACAATGATCAGGTGTCCACGAAACCGGGGCAACTCCAGTCGAGGTTGCGCCAGCGGTCGAGCGCCAGCGCTCCCATCCCTTCGTCCAGGGTTCCGTGCAACACGTACCGGCGCAATACCTGGGTGATCTCCATGTCTATGAGATGCGGCACGTGAACGGCCTCGGTATCGTCGGCCAGCCGCGTCGCGAGCCGCTTGCCCGCCGTGGTGTTCAACAGGAGTTCGATGGCGCCGGAGGCGTCCAGAACCATTAGCGCGAATCTCGCTCCTCGCGCAGAACGTCCGCCGGCGAGGGCTCCAGTTCGACTTCCGGTTGCAAGCGAATCGCTTCGAGCAACTCTCGCCGGCTCGGGCGCTCCAGCGCTTTCTCTATCTCCCGCAGGACGTAGCGGGACATCGAGATCCCTTCGAGGGCGGCTCGGGCCTTCAGACGCCGATGCAGTGTCTCGGGAACGTTGCGGATCTGGATCATCGTTTGCATCGTATTAGTATGAAAACATGATCTCTTCATGTCAACGTCCGCGAGTTCAGGGATGCTCGGCGCCGCCCGCCAACGGGTCGAGGTGGCCGAGGTCGCCGAAGGGCATCGTCATGGCGGGGGGCATGGGACTTGCCAAGCCCCGTCCAACGAGAGGTAAGCCTGAAGGGACGTGAGTCGGGATCATCGGAGGATGATGGTCGAGCTGGTAGCTCGGGGACACGCGGTGAGCCGCAAACGCGTGGCGCGGCTGATGTATGCGGAAGGGTTGGCGGGAGTGAGCCGCTGCCGGGGTACGCGCACGAGCCGTCCGGAGCCGGGAGCGCCGGTTGCGAACCTGGGAGCGCTCGTGTCCCGCCCGCTTTGCCATCCGGCGGGCTTCCGGCGGCGGACCTCCGGTCCGCGCTTGCGGGCGAGACACAAGCGCTCCCAGGACGCAGCGCCAACCCTGCCGATTCGCCGTCAGGCCGGGTCGGCCGTCCCCGCCGCCGGCGGCGCGTCCCGAGCCCCCCGCCGCCCGGCTGCCCGCTCGACCACGTAGTACAGCACGGGGATGAACACCACCCCGACCACCGTGGCTGCGACCATCCCGCCGAACACCACGAACCCGATCGAGGTCCGGCTCGCCGCCCCCGCGCCGCTCGCGAACACCAGCGGCAGCACGCCGAGGAGGAACGACAGCGCCGTCATCATCACCGCCCGGAAGCGAAGCCGCGCCGCCTCGACCGCCGCCTCCGCCGCCGGCGCCCCCGCATCCCGGCGCACCTTGGCGAACTCCACGATCAGGATCGCGTTCTTGCTCGCGAGCCCGATCAGCATCACCATCCCGATCTGCGCGTAGAGGTTGTTGTCGAGGAAGGGCAGCGCCACCAGCGGGACCAGCGCCCCGAACACCGCGACCACCACCGAGAGGACCACCGAGACCGGCGTGCTCCAGCTCTCGTACTGCGCTACCAGGAACAGGTAGGCGAAGACCAGGGCGAGGGCGAAGACGACCACGACGAGGCCGCCCGCTTCGAGCTCCTGCCGTGACGTTCCGGTCCATTCGATGGCGTAGCCCTCCGGCAGCACCCGGCCCGCCACCGCCCGAAGCGCCCGGATCGCCTCGCCGGTACTGAATCCCTCGCCGTTCGAGCCCGAGAGCGCCGCCGACGGCGCCTGATCGTAGCGCGAGACGGCGAGCGGTCCAAGCACCGTCTCCACGTCCGCCACCAGGGCGCGGAGCGGGATCATGTCCCCGGCGGCGTTGCGCACGTGCAGCCGGCCGATGTCCTCCACGGTGTTGCGGTAGCGCGCCTCGGCCTGGAGGATGACCCGGTAGACCTTGCCGAACAGGTTGAAGTCGTTGACGTAGGACGACCCGAGGCTCGCCTGGAGGACGGAGAAGATCTCCGCCACCGGTACGCCCAGGGCCTCGGCCTTGTCGCGGTCGACGTCGAGGAAGAGCTGCGGGACGTTGGCCGCATAGGTGCTGAAGACGTTGGCCAGCGCCGGGTCCTGGTTCGCGTGGAACACGAGCGCGCGCAGGGCCGCCGCCAGTTCCTCGGGCGAGCGCCCCCCGAAGTCCTGGAGCTGCGCCTCGAGGCCCCCGCTCGTCCCCACCCCGATGATGGGCGGCGGAGGGAAGGCGAACGCTTCCGCCTCGATCAAGGCAGCGAGCCGGCGGTTGATCTCGCGCAGGATCACGTACCAGCGCAGTTCGGGGGCGGTGCGCTCGTCCCAGTGCGCGAGGATCGGGATGAGGAGGGCGCGGTTGGAAGCCGCGCCCCCAAGGAGGCTGAACCCGGCCACGGAGATGACGTCCGTGACCCCCTCGACCCCCCGCACCATCTCGCTCGCCCGTTCCACCACGGCCTCGGTCCGGGCGAGCGACGCCCCGGCCGGGAGCTGCACGTCGACGAAGAACGCGCCCTTGTCCTCCAGCGGCAGGAAGCCGGTCGGGGCCGCCCGGAACAGGTATGCCGCGCCCCCCGCGATGACCGCGAAGACCAGCATCGACACCCCGGCGCGGCGGATCATCCGCCCGACCAGCCCCGCATAGCCGTCGCGCACCTTGTCCACCATCCGGGCGAACCGGCCCGGCCGCGCGCCCGCCGCCGGCGGCTTGAGCAGCAGCGCACACAGCGCCGGCGACAGGGTCAGCGCATTGACCGAGGACAGCACCACCGCCACGCAGATCGTCACCGAGAACTGCGTGTACAGCGCCCCGGTGATGCCGGGCATGAACGAGACCGGCACGAACACCGCCAGCAGTACCAGGGTAGTGGCCACCACCGGCCCGGTCACCTCGCGCATCGCCTGCCGCGTCGCCGCCCGCGCCTCCTGCCCCGTCTCGGACATGATGCGCTGCACGTTCTCCACCACCACGATGCTGTCGTCCACCACCACCCCGATGGCCAGGATCGTCGCGAACAGGGTGATCATGTTCGCGGAGAAGCCCAGGGCGTAGAGCGCCGCGTAGGCGCCGATCAGCGAGACCGGGATCGCAAGCGTCGGGATGAGGGTCGAGCGCCAGTCGGCGAGGAACAGGAAGGTGACCGCGACCACCAGCACGAAGGTGATGAACAGGGTCCGGACCACCTCCCGCACGGAGGCGCGCACGGCCCGGGTGGTGTCGTAGAGGACCTTGTATTCCACGTCCGGCGGGAAGCGCGCGGAGAGCGCCGCGAGCCTCGCATGGACCGCGTCGGCCACCGTGAGCGCGTTGGCGCCGGGCGACTGGTAGACCGCGATCATGGCCGCCGGCCGGTTGTCGAGCTTCGAGACCGCGTTGTAGACCTGCGAGCCCAGCTCGATCCGGGCCACGTCCTTGAGCCGCACGAAGGAGCCGCCCGCGTCCGCCCGCACGATGACGTTCCCGAACTCCTCCACGGTCGCGAGCCGCCCTTTGGCCCGGACCGCGTACTGGAACTGCGGCGCCCCGTCGAAGGGTGGAGCGCCGATCTGCCCGGCCGTGGCCTGCACGTTCTGTGCCCGGATCGCGGCCGCGACGTCCGCGGCGGTCAGCTTCAGCAGGGCCAGCCGGTTCGGGTCCAGCCACACCCGCATCCCGTAGTCCAGGGCCCCGAACTGCGCCACGTTCCCCACCCCGTTGATCCGCGAAAGCGCGTCCTGGACGTGGATCGAGGCGTAGTTGCTCAGGAACAGCCCGTCGTGGGTCCCTTCCGGCGACGTGAGGTTGACCACCATCAGCATGTTCGAGGACTGCTTGCGGGTGACGATCCCCTGCCGGACCACCTCCTGCGGCAGACGGGCCTGCGCGATCGCGACCCGGTTCTGCACGTTGACCGCGGCGATGTCGGGGTCCGTGCCGACCGCGAAGGTGACCGTCAGCGTGTAGCCGCCGCCGTTGGTGCTGGTCGAGGACATGGAGAGCATGCCGTCGACGCCGTTGACCTCCGCCTCGATGGGCGCGGCCACCGCCTCCTGCACCACCTGGGCGTCCGCCCCCGGATAGCTGGTCGTCACCTGGACCTGGGGCGGGGCGATCTCGGGGAACTCCGCGACCGGGATCGAGCGGATCGCGATCAGCCCGGCCAACGCGATCACGATGGAGAGGACGAAGGCGAACCTCGGCCGCCCGATGAAGAACCCGGAGAGCATGGCGCGCTATCCGGTTTCCCCGAAAGGTTCGATCACGCCGCTCATGGCAGCGTGGCGCTTCTTTCTTCTGCAATCCCGAGATATTCATCCGAAAGGTCCATACCCACGGATTTCCTGCCGAACCTGCTGGCGACGGACATGGTCGTCCCCGTTCCACAGAATGGATCGAGTACCAGACCGCCCATGGGGGAAGTAGCCAGGATCGGGATCTTGCACAGGTCCTCGGGATAGGGAGCGAAATGGATCCTGCGCTTCTGGGTGTCTTCGGGCAGGATGTCCCGGACGTCGGAAGGTTTGCTTCCGTTCGGGTGGTACTTCAGAAAATAGAACCCCTTGTCTCCGAGCTCCTTCGCTCTCCCGGACACCTTTTCGGAGTCGGAATGGGTCGTCCGCTGCCGGCCGCGAATGATCATGCGAAAATCGGCGATCTCACCCGCCGCAACGCGGCCGAGCATCCGCTCCAGTGCGCCGAAGGCGTCTGTCTTTTCCTCTTCGGTGAGATCCGAAGACAGCTCGATTTGCCTCCGGTACCGAACCCCGCGTACTCCCGTGGCGGAAACCACCGAGCCATTGACCACCTTCGCCTGTTTCGGCGTACTGCGGATGGAATCGGTGTCGTAGTAGTATCCCCGCGGAGATTTCACGAAATGGAAAACGTCTTCATGAACGTTCCGTAAACGATCCTTCGTATTGTCGGGTCCTCCCTTGATCTTGTTCCAGACCACGTTGTTTCTCAGGATCCAGCCCTGCTTGTCCATCAATTCCATGGCAATCCGCCAAGGGATGCCGATGAGATTCTTGCCGGCATAAGAGTCGCCGATATTCAGCCAGAAGGAGCCCGCCGGCTTGAGGACCCGCTTGATCTCGGCACATACCGCAGCGAGGTTGCGAATGAAGTCTCTATAGTCCCGCTCGAGTCCGATGCCGCTGTTCGCGTACTCCCGTTTACCCCAGTAAGGCGGACTGGTCATGCAGCAATCGAAGGTATCGGGAGGAAATTCCCCGAGAACGTCCAGAGCGTCGCCCTGAACGAAGATCGGAGACACGCGCGCGGTGCCCAGATAGCTCTCCAAGCGCGCCCTCGCGTCGGGGGTGTTCGTAATCACCGCCGAACGGACCGTTGCATCGAGATTGCCGACTTCATCCCTGTTCCTGCGCTTTGCGCACCCGATTGTACATCGTTCGTGCCGACCGTCGAGCAAGTCGTTCCCGGTGGTGACGAAGCGAGGCGGCGGACGGTCGCGGCGCGGCACTCGTGCCGTGGGCCCGCGCTTAGTCCCGACCCTCGACGACGGGGCGGACGGCCATGTTCGGGCGGATCTTCTGAAGGCCTTGGACGACCACCCGCTCACCCTCGGCGAGGCCGTCGGAGACGATCCAGTCGGTCCCGGTCCGGTCGCCGAGGGTGACCCGGCGGACTTCGGCCCGGTTCGCGCGGTCCACGACGAGGACGAAGCGTCCCCGCCGGTCCCGCTGCACCGCCGCCTGGGGAATCACCAAGGTGGAGGTCGGCTGCTTCTCGCGCACGATCACGGTGACGAACTGGCCCGGCAGCAGCACCCCGTCGGGGTTCGGAAACACGGCGCGGGCGAGGACCGTGTCCGTCGCCCGCTCGACCGCCGGGGCGAGGTAGTCGAAGTTGCCCGGGTGCTCGTAGTCGCTGCCGTCCGACAGCCGCAACGAGGGCGCGACCGGCGGATCCTCGATGTCGATCCCCTGGCGGCGGGCCTCGATGAGGTCCCGCTCGGGGACCGCGATGGTGACGTGGACCGGGTCGATGCTCGTCACCGTCGCGAGGACCCCGCCGTTCGGCCGCACGAACGATCCCACGCTGAACGCCGCCCGGCTGACCCGGCCGGCGATCGGGCTCGTCACCTCCGTGTAGGAGAGGTCGAGCCGGGCGCGGCGGAGGGCGGCCTGCGCCTGCTGGACCACCGCGCGGGCGGCGCCGAGCGCGGCGCGGGCTTCGTCGAGCGAGGAAGGCGCGAGGGTTCCGCGTTCCACCAGGGACTGTTTGCGCTCGAAGTCCCCACGGGCGTTGTCGAGGGTGGCTTGCGCGCCCGCGAGGTCGGCTTCGCGCTGCTCGACCGCGATCCGGTACGGGGCCTGTTCGATGAGGAACAGCAGATCGCCCTTCCCGACGTCGGCGCCCTCGCGAAAGCCGCGCCGCTCCAGGAAGCCTTCGACCCGCGCCACCAGATCGACGGTCTCGGCCGCCTCCACCCGGCCGACGTAGACGAAGCTTGGCGTCACGTCCCGCCGCGCGACGGGGGCGACGACCACGCTCGGCGCATCCGGGGCCGTCTGGGCCGCCGCGGCCGGCGCCATCGCCCCGCCCGCGCCTGCGGTCCAGAGCCCGGTCCCGACCCCGGCCCACGCCAGCCACCCGGCGGCAAGCGCGCCCCCCCACCGACGGCCGTCCTCCCACCGACAGCCGCCCCGCCGCCGCGGGCCGCGCCGGCACCCACCGCCGCTCCCGCTCCTGCTCCGGGTCATGGTCATGGGGCATCGGACCTCGTGGTTCGCCGAGAACGGGCGCGATGACGCACGTCGGGGCCGCGATCAACGGGCGGTATGGCAGCGGGAGCGTTCAGCATGGCCGCATCCCCAACCATGTGGAACGCGGCCGTTCGGTGCGGGGCGCGTCTCGGGCGAGCGGTGGATGACGAGTCACCCGGACGGGCTCCCCCAAGAGGGTCCGCAGCGGTTCCGCCGGGAGCCCCCTAGCCCGCATCGTCCTGATCGGATTCGAGGAGGGCGGTCGCGAGCGGGTCCGGGAGCCGGGACAGCAAGGCTTCCGGCAGCGAGGTGGCGGCCGACCACAGCACCGCGTAGTCGCCGCCGTCGCGTTGGCGGTAGACGAGATAGCAGCGTCCGTCCGTGCTCACCGAAAGCTCCGCCGAGGCGCGGTGGTACATCCGGTCGAGGTCGGCATCCGCCGCGACCGGTGCGAGCCGCAGGCGCATGGGCCGGCTGACCGGATTCATCACCGTGAGGAGCTCGGGCTCGGCCTGCCCGGCGCGCGCGAGAGCCTCGTCGAGCAGGCGATCCAGGGCCTCCATCGCGGGGGCCGGAAACGCCCGCCAGCGAACGAGGAGCTGTTCCTTGGCGCGGGCCCGCGGAACCGGCTCGCCCGGCGCGGAGGGGGCGGAGGGGGCGGAGGGGGCGGAGGGGGCGGAGGGGGCGGAGAAAACAGGCATCCGGGCATCCTCCGCCGACAGCCCGTCATGGGCCGTTGAGCCGGCCGGCTCCGGGTCGCCCGGCGGTCGGGCCGCCGCTGCTTTGTCGCCGTCTCCCATCCGTCCATTTTCCGCGCCGCACCCGCTCCGGCACAAGACGCTTGGCGACGGCTTGGCGGCGCGACCGACCCTCACTTGCCCGCCGGTTCCCTCCCCCATCACCTCCCCCTCGCGGTCCTGGCCCGCTCGGTGCGGCTCGCCCGCCCGGATCGGATCGGAGCGGACCGGGGCGACGGACGGGTCGGGAACGAAGTGTTCCGGGAGCGGGGGAGTCCTGGGATCGTGGACCTCTCGCCCGCATCGTGCGCCTCTTCGATCCGCTCGGTGCGGCGAGCCGACCGCTTGTTGCGCCGCGCGGAGGCGGCGCGCTACGCTTCGACGGTCCCCGAGCCTTGGGGAGCATCGGCCGACCGGCCGCGCCACGGGGCGGCGATGGCGGGAGGGTGGCCGTACCGTACCGGAAACGAGGAGGAACTCGATGAAGCTCTACTACGATCCGCGCACGGTCAACTGCCGCAAGGTGGTCGCCGGGTTCAAGCTCATGGGCGTGGACTTCGAATCCGCGAACGTCGATTACTTCGCCCAGGGACAGAAGGAGCCCGAGTACCTCGCGATCAACCCCAATGGAGCGCTGCCGGCGCTCACCGACGGCGATCTCGCGCTCTGGGAATCGAACGCCATCCTTCAGTACGGGGCCGACAAGGCGGGAGCCGAATCGGCCTATCCCAAGGACCTTGCGACGCGGGCGGACGTCAACCGCTGGCTCCTCTGGGAAGCGAGCGCCTGGTTCCCGACCTGCTACGTATACCTCGTGGAGAACGTGGTGAAGCCGCTCCTCGAGCAGGAGCCGGACCCGGCCGTCCTGGAGGCGGAAGGGCCGAAGTTCCGCCACCACGCCGCGATTCTCGATGCCCGGCTCGATGGCCGGAGCTGGCTCTGCGGCACGGACGAGCCGACCATCGCCGACATCTCCGTCGCGGCGCCGATGCACCTTCATTCGTACCAGAAGCTCCCCCTCGATCCCCATCCGAACCTCCGGGCCTGGATGGGAAGGGTGGAGGTCCTGCCGTGCTGGGAGAGCACCGACGTGGCGCCGCTCCTCGGCCTCGCGTAGGCCGCGGCGCGGCGCCTCCGTGCGGACGGGCCGCGAGACGGGCGACGGCTGCACCAGCACGGGTGACGGCTGCGCCGCCGGCGTGGCCGCCCGGTCGTGACTGCGCGGCCGTGGCCGCCTTCGGGTGTCGGACCTGCCGGCCCGCCGCACGGAGGTGGAGCCGTGTCGCGGCCGGCACCACCGCGTTCTTCGGCTGATCGGGGCGGTACGGGGCGGGCGGTACGGGGCCGGAGCGGGCACGGAACAGAGGCGGGGGGCGGGGGCCCCGACACGATGCAGGACCGGGAATTCGGGGGCCGCACCGCGCTCGTCACCGGTGGCTCGCGCGGCATCGGCCGGGCGGTTTCCTTGCGCCTCGCCGCGAGCGGGGCGCGGGTCGCCGTCAACTATGCCGCCGACCGGCGGGCGGCCGAGGAGACCCGGGACCTCATCCGGGACGCGGGCGGCGTCGCGGAGGTCTACCTCGCCGACGTCGGCGACCATGCCGCGACGGGCGCGATGTTCGACACGGTCGAGCGCGACCTCGGCCCGGTCGATCTCCTGGTCGCGAACGCGGGCATCGCCCGTTCGGCCGACGCCCTCTCCATGTCCGTCGAGACGTGGCGCGAGATCATGCGGGTCAATCTCGACGGCGTCTTCCATTCGGTCTGGCGGGCGAAGGATGGCATGGTGGAGCGCGGATACGGCCGCATCGTCTGCATTTCGTCCGTCCTCGGCCTGGCGCCGAACCCGATCGCGGCGGAGCGGATGATCGCCTACGGAACCTCGAAGGCGGCGGTCATCGGTTTCGTCCGCCAGTGCGCGGCCGCCCTCGGGCCGGCGGTGCGGGTGAACGGGGTCGCTCCCGGCTACGTCGCGACCGACATGACCGCGGACGTGTCCGACGAGGCGCGCACCCGGTTGACCGCGGCGGCGGCGCTCAAGCGCTTCGGCCGCACCGAAGAGATCGCCGAGCTGGTGCACTTCCTCCTGAGCGAACGGTCGAGCTTCACCACCGGCCAGACCCACGTCGCGGACGGCGGCTCCGAGTTCGTCCCCTGAATCCACTCTCTCCGGCGGGAGATCGATCGTCCGATCTTCCTCGATCGATTCGGCTCGAATTCCCACGCGCGGGCGCCGCCGGACCCTACGGATCCGGTTGACGTCCCGGTCGGTTCGGCCCACACTCCGGGCCGGTAGAGCATCCGGTCATCCTGCCGCAGGACGCGGTCGTTCGGTCTGCCGGGGCGGACGCTCACCGGCGAGTCACGTTCGAAGGGATACGATCCGGATGGCGACGCGAGATGACGTAGTGGCGGGCAACGAACGGCGGCCGTCTCGTCGTGCGGGGGGACTGTCGCCGGAGCTGATCGCGATCCTGGCCGTGGGAGTAGCGTTGGCCGGGGTGATGCTTACGATGATGACGTTGATGATGGACTCTTTCGACAAGGAATTGTCGGCGGTCCGGGAAGAGATGCAGGAAGAGGTGCGGGAGCTTCGAGCCGGGCAGGTCGAGCTCCGGGAGCGGATGGTTCGGGTCGAGTCGAAGCTCGACGTATTGGCGGGAGACTGGCCGCCGAAGGAGGATCGGGGGCCGGCCCGACAGGAGACTTCTCCGCCGCGGGGCTGACCCGGTGAGATATGGCGCCCGGGCGGATCGGCAGCGGTTGGTGCAGACGCTCACCGGCGAATCACGTTCGAAGGGTACGATCCGGATGGCGACGCGAGATGACGTAGTGGCGGGCAACGAACGGCGGCCGTCTCGTCGTGCGGGGGGACTGTCGCCGGAGCTGATCGCGATCCTGGCCGTGGGAGTAGCGTTGGCCGGGGTGATGCTTACGATGATGACGTTGATGATGGACTCTTTCGACAAGGATCTGTCGGCGGTCCGGGAAGAGGTGCGGGAGCTTCGAGCCGGGCAGGTCGAGCTTCGGGAGCGGATGGTTCGGGTCGAGTCGAAGCTCGACGTGCTGGCGGGAGACTGGCCGCCGAAGGAGGATCGGGGGCCGGCCCGACAGGAGACTTCTCCGCCGCGGGGCTGACCCGGTGGGATATGCGGCCGGGACGGGTCAGAAGCAGTTCGCCTCGACGAGCGGCTCGCCGGCGAGGATCCGTTCGTAGCCGAAGCGCCGCAGATCGAGGGTCCGGTATTCTCCGTGGAGGATGAGCTCGCTCACCGCGCGTCCCATCGCGGGGGACTGCTGCAGGCCGTGGCCCGAGAACCCGGCGAGCACGTAGAAGTTGTCGAGCCCCGGGGCGGCGCCTACGATCGCGTTCTCGTCGAGGGTGTTGAAGTCGTAGTGGCAGCACCACGCGCCGGTGAGCCGGATCGCCTCGAACGCCGGCACGCGGGCCGCGAGCGCCGGCCAGACCCTCTCCTCGAACAGGCCGTAGTCGACGTCGGTGTCCCGGGTGGGCGGGTCCGACTCCGGGGGCGGCGCGCAGTTCGCGAGAAAGGTGCGGCCCTCGGGCCGGAAGCCGATCCCCTCGGGCAGGATGGTGAGGGGGACGGGCTCGACCCGCTCCCGGCACTCGAACACGAACGTGCAGCGCTTGCGTGACTCGATGGGAAGGTCGATCCCGACGGTCTCCGCGATCTCCTTCACCCCGCTCGCCCCGGCCGCGTTCACGACCGCGCCGGCCCCGATCTCCCCGCCCTTCGCCAAGGTCACGGACCGGACGCGCGATCCCGCGCGGGTGACCCGGAGGGCTTCGTCGTGCACGACCTCGACCCCGAGCGACCGGGCCTTGCGGCGAAATGCCTGGAGCAGGGAGTAGGGGTCCACCCACCCCTCCCCGCTCAGGCCGTTGCAGCCGCCCGCGATCCCGTCGGTGTCGAGCCACCCGAACTTCCGTCCGAGCTCCGATGGATCGAGGAGAGCGACGTCGGCGCCCTCGGCGCGCTGCACCGCGTTGTTCTCGCGCATGACGGGCAGGGTCTCGGGCGTCGCGAGCAGGAGGTAGCCGCCTTCGCGCCAGGCGAGGTCCGGCGCCTCGCCGTCGACGGCCAGATGGTCGCCGGCGCTCTTCACGAAGTGGGCGCCGAATAGTCCGATGCGGACGTTCTCCGGCGTGGAGAACTGCTGGCGGATCCCGCCCGTCGCCCGCGCGGACGGAGCGTCCTGGTAGGTCGGATCCCGCTCGACCACGAGGACCCGGCCGTCGAATCCCGGATCGGAGGCGAGGAAGAAGGCGGTGGAGCAGCCGCTCACCCCGCCCCCGATCACGACGACGTCGTACCGGTCTTTCATGAACCTTTCTCAAAATCCGGTTTCATGGCGTATGCTCACGAACACGAAGAAGCCGGCGCCCTCCCGGGATGGAGAGCTGCGATTGCAACGTATCGGGTTTTCCAATCCATGCTCAGGAGAGGATCAGAAAGCGCATGGCCACGTGGCCAAGGAGGGTGAGAATGCAAATGGACACTACATACAACGTGTGTTTGATTACATATTCCTTCGTCGTAAGATTTTCCATGCGCGTCTTCATCTCTATACACAGGTCTCTGGTCTCCTGCACGGTTTTTTCGAGATTCTCCACTCGTTTTTCAATCAGGACCAGTCGGCCTGCCGATCCATTACGGCTGCCTCCATTCGAACGGCCGGTTGTGGGAAACGGAGTTACGTTGTCTTCACTCACGAGAATTTGCTCATCCATTCCCACAGGCTCGGATTATTGAATCCGAAATGTCCGGAAGACTCGATGACTATGCCGACTACCCCTCCTTCCTTGCTCATTCCGATCGTATTCGCAATTTCCTCGGTGACGGTGGTTTCTTCCGGCGCGACGAAGGCCAGACGATCCGACAATATGTACTGCCGCCCGTTCCAGTGTTCGTTGACCCGCGCCCACGCCTCGTCGTCCGGTTCGTTCAGGAAGACGGCGTAGATGCTCATGAGTCGCTGCCTCCATTCCTGATCAGGAAAACGGGGTGTGCCGTAGCCAGGCAGGCGCCCCGAGCAGTCCGTTCGCCCCGGAGCGCCTGCCTGCCAAACCCTGATGCGGACCAGTCCGAGCCGGATTCAGTCCGCCGCTTCCGGCATGGCCGCAGCCGCCGCGTCGAGCGCCTCCAGGATCCGGGGCGGCGACATCGGCAGGCTCGTCATGCGGATGCCGATCGCGTCCGCCACCGCGTTGGTGATCGCGCCCATCGGCGGGACGATGGGGGTCTCGCCGACCCCGCGCACGCCGTAGGGATGGCGCGGGTTCGGCTCCTCGACGATCACCGCGTCGATCATGGGAACGTCGGAGCATACGGGGATCCGGTAGTCCAGGAATCCCGGGTTCTCGAGCTGGCCGTTCTGGTTGTAGACGTACTCCTCGTTGAGCGCCCAGCCGATGCCCTGCACCGCCCCGCCCTGGATCTGGCCTTCCACGTAGCTCGGGTGGACCGCCTTGCCGGCGTCCTGGATCGCGGTATAGCGGAGGACCTGGGCCAGCCCCGTCTCGCGGTCGACCTCGACGTCCACCACGTGGGTTCCGAAGGTGGGGCCGGCCCCCTGCGCGTTGAGCGAAGCGGACGCGCTGATCGGGCCGCCGGTCTTGCCGGCGGAGCCCGCGAGGGCGGCGAGGTCGAGCGGCTCGAAGTCTCCCGCGTTGCTGCTGGTGGGCCGGGCCGCCCCGTTCTCCCACACCACCGCGTCGACCGGGATGTCCCAGATCTTCGCGGCCCGCTCCCGGAGGTCCCGGATGAGCGACCGGGCCGCCTCGATGACCGCCATCCCGCTCGCGAACGTGACCCGGCTTCCCCCGGTGAGGAAGGTATAACCGAGCGACGCGGTGTCGCTGATCATCGGCCGGACCTTGTCGAGCTCGATCCCGAGCTCCTCCGCCGCCATCATGGAGAGCGAGGCACGCGAGCCGCCGATGTCGGGGGTGCCGGCGACGAGGGCGACGGTGCCGTCCTCGCCCACGTGGAGGTTCGCGCAGGTCTCGCCGCCGATGTTGAACCAGAAGCCGGAGGCCACCCCGCGGCCCTGGTTCGGCCCGAGCGGCATGCGGTAGTGCTCCGAGGCCTTCGCCGCTTCCAGGGTCTTGACGAGTCCGACCGGGCCGAACTTCGGTCCGTAGGCCGCTCTGGTCCCCTCGCGGGCCGCGTTCTTCAGCCGGAACTCGATGGGGTCGAGGCCGATGGCCTCGGCGAGCTCGTCGACGACCGACTCCACCGCATACTCGGAGATGGGCGCCCCCGGCGCCCGGTACGCGGCGACCTTGGGCCGGTTGGTGACCACGTCGTAGCCCACCACGTCGACGTTCGCAACGTCATAGGGCGCGAACGCGCACATGCAGCCCGGCTGCACCGGCGATCCCCCGAACGCCCCCGCCTGGTACTTGAGGACCGCCTGGGCGGCGGTGATTCGGCCGTCCCTGGTGACCCCCATCTTCACCCGCACGTTGCCGCCCGAGGTGGGGCCGGTGGCCCGGAAGACCTCCGTGCGGCTCATGGTCATCTTGACCGGCTGGCACGCCTTGCGGGAGAGGCCGAGCGCGAGCGGCTCGAGGTACACCACCGTCTTGCCGCCGAAGCCGCCTCCGATCTCGGAAGGGGTCACCCGGATCTTGGAGACGTCCATGCCGAGCAGCTTCGCGCAGTAGCCGCGGACCGTGTACTGCCCCTGGGTGGTGCACCACAGCTCCGCCAAGCCGTCCTCCGACACGCTCCCCACGCAGGAGTGGGGTTCGATGTAGCCCTGGTGGACCGCCTTGGTGTCGAACTCGCGGTCGATCACGACGTCGGCCTCCGCGAAGCCGGCCTCGACGTCGCCCTGCCCGACCGTGACCCGCTTGACGACGTTGGAGGGCTTGTCCGGCTTCGGGTCGACCCCCTCGGTGAAGAGGTCGTCGTGCAGGATCGGAGCGTCCGGCGCCATCGCCTCGACCGGGTCGATGACGTGGGGCAACACCTCGTAGTCCACCTCGATGAGGTCGAGGGCCCGGTCCGCGGCGGCATGGTCGACGGCCGCGACGGCCGCGACCGCGTGCCCGTCGTAGAGCGCCTTCCGGTGCGCGAGGATGTTCTCGGACATGTCCCGGTAGTTGACCATGGCCTCGCCGGCCGGCTCGAACCCCCAGGGAAGGCGGGGAAGGTCGGCGCTCGTCAGCACCGCCTTGACCCCCGGCAGGGCTTCCGCCTTCGTCGTGTCGATGGAGCGGATCCGGGCGTGGGCGTGCGGGCTCCGCAGGACCTTGCCGACCAGCATGTTCGGAAGGGAGAAGTCCGCGCCGAAGCGGGCCCGTCCGGTGACCTTGTCGACCCCGTCCGGCCGTACCGGCCGGGTGCCTACCCACCTGAGGTTCTTGCCGTTGCTCGACATCCGCGTGGCTCCTTCTCGTCGTGGCGCGCACGGGGACCCCGCGCGGCGCGCTTCGGTTTGGATGGACCGTCGGGGCGGTATTATTGCACGCGAGGCCTGCCGCGCATCCGGCGGCGCCATTGCGGACGAGGGGCCGTCCGGGGACCCGCCGGGGTCCGGGAGAGGGCCGACAGGGGGGCCGGGAACGGCCGGCCCGTGCGCCGGACCGGCGCCGGCATCCGGGAATTCGACGCCGGTTCGACACCGAGGGAGGAAGAGACTTGAGCCAGATCATGTTCGGGACGGGGCTCCGCAGCCCCGACGGCGTCGCGGAGTTCGCCCGCCGGGCCGAGGACCTCGGATTCGACGTGCTGGGGTGCGGGGAGCACGTGATGTTCCACGTACCGACCGCCAACACGTTCATTTCGCTCGCGGTCGCGGCCGGGGCGACCACCCGTATCCGCCTGCTGAGCGCGGTCGTCCTGCTGCCGGTCTATCCCGCTGCGCTCGCGGCCAAGATGGGGGCGGCCCTCGACGTCGCCTCCGGCGGACGCTACCTGTTCGGGGTCGGGGTCGGCGGCGAGTTCCCGAAGGAGTTCGAGGCGTGCGGGGTGCCGGTGCGCGAGCGCGGCGCGCGCACCAACGAGGCGCTCGACGTCATCCGGCGCCTCTGGACCGGCCGGGACGTGTCCTACGCGGGCAGGTTCAATACCCTGAACGAGTTCTCGATCGACCCGATGCCGGTCCAGTCGCCGCCCCCCATCTGGGTGGCCGGCCGCCGCGACGCGGCCATGAAGCGGGCGGCCCGCTTCGGCGACGGCTGGCTCCCCTACATGTACACCCCGGAGCAGCTCGCCGCGAGCACCGGGAAGATCCGGGCGTTCGGCGAGGAGGCGGGGCGCGCCCTCGACGGGTTCCGCTTCGGCCTCTACGTCTTCACCACGGTCCACGAAGACGGGGACCGGGCGCGGGAGATGGCCATCGCGCGTCTCAGCCGCCAGTACGCGCAGGACTTCTCCGGCCTGGTGGGGAAGTACGCCCTGGCGGGGACGCCCGACGAGGTGAAGGCACGGCTCCGCGAGTACGTCGACGCCGGCGCCGGCATGGTCATGCTGTCCTCCGCCTGCCCGGACGACTACATCGACGAGAACATCCGCCTCGTCGCGGAGGAGGTGATCCCCGCGTTCCGGCAACGGACGCCCGGCAGGCCGGTCCCGGTTCGATAAAGACTCGGTCCGGTGAGGCATCACTCCTCGCAGGGAAGGCCGCGAATGGCCTGCCGTTCATCCTCCTCGAAATGAGGCGCGTGGCCGTCCCGCAACTCCGCTCCTATCAGCTGGATCTGCTGCGGCAGGTTCAGGACGCTTTGGCCGCCGACGTGAAGGCGCGAGTGATGATGCAACTGCCGACCGGCGGCGGCAAGACGATCATCGCCGGGGCGCTCCTGTCCGAATGGCTCACGGCAGGACGCAAGGCGGTTTGGCTGACGCATCGCAGGGAACTTGCCGAGCAGACCCGCCGGATGCTGACCGATGCCGGCATTTCGGCGTTGGCCGATGTCGACTGGAGGCCGGGAACCGACGCGCCGGCCATGAGCCGGGGCGCGGTCATCTTGATGGCTCAAACGGTGGGCCGGCGCGCTGCCAAGAGGGGAGTCTGGAGCAGATACGACCCCAACGACCTCATGGTGATCGACGAAGCGCACCACGCCGTCGCCGAGAGCTGGGAACAAGCGATGGAGCAGTGGCCCGGCCGTATCGTCGGCATGACCGCCACGCCATGGCGGTTGTCGAAAAACGAGGGGTTCGACCATCTGTTTGGCGAGTTGCTCTCCGGGCCCCAGATCGCTGACTTGCAGGTTGACGGTTGGTTGTGCCGCGCACGAACACTACTGCCGCCTCCGGAACGGTGCATCATCGGCGGCGCGGTCGCTCGCACCGGAGATTACAACGAGTCAGGCATCGAGCTTGCGAACCGGGACCGACCTCATGTGATGACGGCGGGGGCGCTCGAATTCTGGCGAGAGCAGGCCGGCGGGCGGCCGACCATCGTCTATGCCATCTCGGTGAATCACGCCCGCCATCTGACCGACGTGTTCAACGATGCCGACATACCGGCCGCGGTGATTCTCGGCGACACCCGGCGTGAGGAACGGGACGATGCGATAGCCGGTTTCAGAGACGGCGTCGTTAAAGTGTTGGTAAATGTAATCGTCGCAACCGAAGGATTCGATTTGCCAGACGCCTCCTGCATCGTGATCGCCCGGCCTACCATGAGCTTGGCTCTGTACTTGCAGATGGCGGGACGGGGATTGCGCCCGAAAGATGGAGACGGCGACTGCCTCCTCCTGGATCTGGCCGCCAACTCGGTGGCCCACGGGTTGCCGGAGGAATGCCGGCAATGGTCCATCGGGCCTCGCGGGACACAGCCGCCGGGCGGGACGCCGGTTGTCCGGTGTCCGGCGTGCGGAACCGCCTCTCCGGCCGCTAACCATGATTGCCGACGGTGCGGCCACGCCTTTGGCAAGGACTGCCCCCGTTGCGGACGGTGGCGGGCCTGGAAACGTTGGCAATTCCGGGACCACTGCGGAGACGTTCATCAATTGGTGTGCGATCTGTGCCATATCGATGCGCACATACAAGCCCACTTGCCCGTTGCCGAACCACTGGACAAGTTGCTTGACCTCCATGATCCGGAGGATGGAATGTCAGTTGCAGGAGACGCTGAAATGGGCGACGAACTCACCGCCAATCTGGCCGTGGCGCTCAAGGTGCTGTTGGAAACGGAACGACGGAACGCAGCAGGCGTCGATGATGAGCGACGCAATGATCTGCGCCGGGAAATCGAACGACATGGAGCGATATTGAGCAATGATGACGCGTTGCATGAGCTGTTCGAAAACCATATCATCAATTTGCCCGAGGCAGAACGCCCGACCAGCAATCCACAGAAGTATCGCATGTATGGCGATTGGGAGAAATCCCACACAGATCGAGCAGACGAATTGAAGAGAGAATTATCCGAACTGGAAGGGCAGCCCGTCGACAAGCAGGCGGTTTTCGGCAGTGCACGGAACAAGGTAATGCACCTGTTGCAGCGTGAAGCGCGAGCCGTCGGCCTGCTGCCTGAAAGGGAGCTCTCTCCTTTGAAACAACCTTCTGATGATTCCAACGTCGCCGGAATCGGTGAAGGTAGAAAAATGAAGAAGAGATTCAAACAACTCGAAGATCACATAATACCCGTTCTTCAGCTGATGAAAAAAGGCACAAGTCACGCCAAGGCTTTCAAGATGGTGGCTGAGAAGTTGGACGTCCATCCTGGTACTGTTCGTGATCGGTGTACGCGGGGCCTGGATGGCGGCAACACTCGGGGATTTGTCGAAAGTGTCCGAAATGGCGGCATCATTCATATATTGAAAGCCAAATTCCCTCGACAGGTGGAGTTGATAGAACGCGAGTTGCAATGAAGTGCTCCGACGCCAAAGCAAGGTTGCTTCCGTCATTCTTTCCATCAGTGGATCTCTCGATCCGGCTTGGACGAGATATCATCCTGGCAAGTCGGGAGCGGGGCCGATAAAGTAGCCATCTTCGGCTTCTTCAATGACGATCCGTAGACGCCGTTCATTCGCGTTCATCCTCGATTCGATTACAAGAGACAAGCGTCTTCGGCGTGTGGAGCCAATGGTCGACCAACCGGCAATCCGTGGTTCCGCTCGTGTGACAGCGGCCAGCCGGTATTCCCAACGACATTCCTGCTGGCCGTCGCTCGGACGAATGCCTGCACCGGGCTTCGGGCGGGGACATCTCCGCATCCTTGCGGAAAATGCTTCATTGTCGGTTGGTTGGAGTCGGGGTAGCAGGGCCCTCACTACCAGCGAAGGCGGAAGTCGTTCCGGCCGGACCGATCGCGGCCCCGCATCAGGAACAGGGTGCGCCGGGTGTGGTCCATGATCCCCTTCTCGTCGGCGAGCCGGCGGGCGACGCCGCGGTCGAACACGGACGTGGTCGGCATGTAGCGGAGGGTCATGCCCCGGCGCGGATGCGGCGACCGGTTCGCCTCCGAGCCGTGGGCGAGGAACACGTCGTGCAGCGAGACCTGGCCCGCCTCGAGCACGAGGTCCACCGCTTCGGACTCGTCGTACTCCGAATCCACCAGCTCCTGGTTGAGGGTGAGGTCGGGGCTCGCATTGGTATGGTGGGAGAGCAGGCGCCTGCTTCGGTGGGAGCCGCGGATGAACCGCAGGCACCCGTTCTCACGGGTCGCGTCGTCGACCGCGATCCAGACCGTGCACGTCGCGAGCGGCCGGATCGGCCAGTACTCGCCGTCCTGGTGCCAGGGGGTGGCGTAGCCGTCGAGGGCCGGCTTGGCGAAGAAGCTCGAGTTCCAGAGGGCGAAGTCCGGCCCGAGCACCTGCTCGACCATGTCCAGCACCTCCGGGACCCGGGCGTGGTTGAGGAACGAGAGGTCGAAGGCGAGCACGTTCGGACAGTAGTTCAGGAACTCGGGATGCTTCGCGAGCAGCCGGTCGTGGGCCTCGCGGATCTCCTCGACGTGTTCGTCGGGAAGGCGGTAGTCGGGGACGACGAAGCCGTCCTCGCGGTATTGCTCCAACTGGGTCTTCGTGAGCATCGTCTTCGAGCTCCCTCGGTCCGTGCGTGCCGGCGCCGGCCGGCTCCCCCTCCGTCTCCGGGCTTGCGGCGCCGTCACGGGCGCGGCGTCATGATCCGGGAACGCGCGGCCGCGTCACTCCCAAGGGGGAGGCGTGCCCCACTCGTTCCAGGAGGTGGTGTGCGAGGTCGGGTACCGCGCGGTGGGCCCGAAGCGGCCGCGCGGGTAGCCGAGCGGGATGCAGCAGTGGAACGCCATGTCCTCGGGGACCCCGAACATCGCGTACACCCGCTCCATGACCTGTGGATGCAAGGTGGTGAGCACCGAACCGATCCCCAGGGCGCGCGCCGCGAGCAGGACGTTCTGCACGGCCGGGAAGGTGGACGCCGCGGCCACCCCGGAGGGCAGCGAGAACGCGAGGATGACGACCGGTGCGCTGTCCATCTCGTCGGCCAGCCGGGCCGGCATCCGATACGGCGACCCGTCCGGGATGTCCTCCTTGCCGGACCATCCGTACTCGTCCCGGCGCTTCGCCCACCAGGCCTCGTGGTAGAGCGCACCGAACTCGCGGATCCGTTCCCGGTCGCGGACGACCAGGAAGCGCGCGGGCTGGGCGTTCGCCCCGTTCGGAGCCTTGGACCCGGCGTCCAGGATGGTGTGGAGCTGGTCGTCGGTGATCGGTCGATCGGGGTCGAGGCGGCGGATGGCGCGCTGGGTGAACATCGCTTCGCCGAGCGCCATGCCGAGCACATCGGGGGGCGCGAGGCGAACCATTTCGGTGGTGTCGTTCATCGGACTGCGTCTTCTCCTTGCAGTGAGGGGGACCTCGCCCGTGCATCGGTGCTTCCCGGCCCGACCGGGCGGCCGGTCGGCCGGGCGGGCGCCGCCGCACCTCCCGCCGTCCGCCCGCGCCCCCGATCATGCGCCGTGGAGGCCGGTCATGCAAAGACCGGGATCCGCGATCGCAGCAGGAACAGGCCCGCGATGAGGAGATTGAGCACGTTGAACACGATCGCGGCCGCGAAGGCGGTCGTGTAAGCGCCGGTCAGATCGAAGAGCACCCCGGCCAACCACCCTCCGAACGCCATCCCGAGCATCGTGAACAGCATGATCCATCCAAGCCGCCATCCGGCTTCGCCGGCCGAGAAGTAGCGCCGCACGATGAGGGCGTAGGACGGGACGATCCCGCCCTGGCTGAGTCCGAACAGCGCGCACGCGGCGTACAGCTCGACGAGCCCGTCGATCGGAATGAAGCACGCGATGGTCACCGCCTGCCCCAGCGAGCCGAGCACCAGGGTGCGAAGCCCTCCGATCCGGTCCGAGACCCAGCCGTAGACGATGCGGCTCACGAACCCGCCGAAGAACACGATCGAGAGCATCTCGGCGCCGCGGGCGGCGGGATGTCCGAGATCGGTCGCGTGGGCCACGATGTGGGCCTGCGGCGTCGCCATCGCGATGCAGCAGCCGAGCCCCGCCATGCACAGCAGGCTCTGCATCGCGGTCGGGGTGAACCCGAGCGCCCGCCGCCGGCGCGTCCCGTCCCGTGCGGGGTCCCGCGGCAGGCTCATCCTCGGACGCAGCAGCAGGGAGAGGGGGGTCATCACCAGCAGGCATGCGATGCCGACCCGGGTCCAGGTCTCGCGCCAGCCGAGTTCGTCGATCCCGATCTGCAGCAACGGAGGCCACATCGTGCCGGCGAGGTAGGAGCCGCTGATCACGACGGAGGTCGCGATCCCGCGCCGCCGATCGAACCAGAGGGTGATGTTCGCGACGAGCGGCACCATGATCGTCGACATCCCGAGGAAGCCCACGAGCAGGCCGAAGGCGAGCACGAGCTGCCACAGGGCCGTCGCCTGTCCGGCCAGGAACAGGCCGGACGCCATTGCGATGCTCCCGGTCAGGGCGGGCCACACGATGCCGACCCGGTCGGACCACCATCCCATCAGGATCCCGCCGAAGCCGAACCCGGTGAAGAGGACCGCGTAGGCGAAGGAGACGCCGCCTCGGGTGGCGCCGAGATCGATGGCCACCGGCTTCAGGGCGACGACGATGGAATAGAGCCCGCCGAAACCGACGGCCATGATCGCGAGCGACGCAAAGACCCGCACCCAGGCGTAGGCGGAATCGATGCGCGCATCCTTGGGAACCGGTGCGGCGCTCACCCCCGTAGTCTACCGTCATGGGTGCGGAGGGGAGGGTCGTTTCACGCTGCGGAGCTGGTTCGGGCCGGTGAACGCCGGTTCGGTCGAATCAGGGCGGCGAAGGTCCTGGGAACGGCGCCTCCCACGGAAGCGGGCGTCCTCGGAAGGGCGCGTCCTGGGAGCGGCGCGTTCTCCGGACACGGGTGTTTCGCCCGTATCGACCCGCGGCGGTCTTGCCGTCCCATTTGCGGGCGGGACGCCCGGGTCCCGAAGCCGCCCGCGTCCTCGGGACGCGCCGTCCCTTGGACGCGCCGTCCCAGGAAGAGCGGTGGGCATCGATGCCTGGCCGCGAGTCGGTCAGCGTGAAAAAGCCCTGGTGCGGGGGGAGGGACGGGCGGCTCGCCCCGATCCGGCCCCGCCCTCCGGACCGCCATGTCGTCGGGCCGCCGGAGGACCCGCCCGGCGCCTGCGTCCGCGCCGCCCCCCTACCGGCGATGCCGGACGATATGCGTCAGGCCCGCGAGGGCGACGGACTGCATCTCCTGGTCCACGGGCTCGACGGGGTAGACCACGAATGCCGATATGGGGAAGAACGGGGCGTCGCGCACCTCGTGGAGGCGTCCTTCCTCGATCCAGGGGTCCGCGATCGAACGGGAGAGATAGGCCGCGCCGCCCTGGAGCAGGATGTGGTTGAGGGCGACCCCCGGCAGGGGCGTCCGGATCGACGGCATCCTCCGGTCCGGGAAGGCGTCCGCGTAGGCGGCGCGGAAAGAGTCGCCCCAGTCCACGAAGACGTAGTCCTCGTCCCAGCGCTTGTCGAGCGACCGCGGCTCGCTCGACACCAGGATCAGCCTGTCGGTGTAGAGGGTCTCGATCCTGAGTCCGGGCTTGGTGCGGGGCCGGAACGCGACCGCGATGTCGATGAGGGCGTCGTCGAGCCTGCGCATGAGCGACTCCGAGTCGCCGGCTTCCACCCGAAGGGCGATCTCGGGATGGCGTTCGTTGACCCACCCGATCCACTCCGTCGCGAGCCACTCGGCGAGGACGGACTGGATCCCCAGCGCGCACTCGATGCGCTGCGGCTCCACGAGCGAGAGGTATTGCCGCCCGCGCTCCCACGCGCGGACCGCGGTATCCGCGTAGGGGGCCATGCGCCGTCCGGGGCCCGTCAGCACCGCGCCGTTCTTGAGCCGCTGGAACAGGATCTGGCCGGTCTGCTCCTCCAGGGTGCGGATGCGTGCGCTCACGGTCGACTGGCTGACGTGGAGTCTCTCCGCCGAACGGTGGAAGCTTCCGGTGCGGGCGACGTCGAGGAAGGTCTTCAGGTGCTCGATGTTCAAGGGAGCGGGGGTTAGGTCGCCGGGGTCCGTGGCCGCAGTATGTCCATATCTCTCGATGTTTTCAAGGGTAATCAATTATTTTCATGGAACACGGCGATGAGGATGAACCCCGTTCCGTCGAGTCCCGTCGATTCGGGGTCCCTGGACGGCTCCGGGTTCGGGGAACGGCGTCGTCCCGATCGCCGCCGGAATGGGCCGATCGAGCCTCGCACGGCCTCTGCCCTTCTTGGAAAGGGGGTCCGGGCGCGGCGGCCGGCGACCCCGTGCCCCATGCCTCCGAGGCGGCGGCGGTCGCGGACCCCGGTGCGATGCCCGGCACGATGGCCGGAGGGAGACGGGCCCGGGTCCCCCCTCCCCGCATCCCTGCCCCCCGAATCGATCCATCCCAGGACCTTTCCACGCTGACCGACTCGCGGCTGGACGTCGATGCCCATCGCTCTTCCTGGGAACGGGCGTCCTGGGAACGCGGGCGTCCTCGCCCGCATCGATCGGCGGCAGTCTTGCCGTCCTCATTTGCGGGCGGGACACAAGCGTTCCCAGGACGCGCGTTCCCAAGACCTCCGCCGCTCTCATTCGACCGAACCCGGTTCACCCGCGCGAACCGGTTCCGCAGCGTGAAAAGTCCTGCGATCCATCCGGATCGCTCTCGCCCACACGGCCCGAACCGGTCAGAATCACCGTGCGGAGGCCACGGGAGGAACAGGAATGAGGCCAGCCCCCGAACCGTTCCGGATCGACGTACCGGACGAGACCCTGGCGGACCTGCGCGAGCGCCTCGCCCGCACCCGGTGGCCCGACCAGATCGAGGGGTACGGGTGGCGGCAGGGGGCGGAGCTCGGGGCCGTCCGGCGCTACGCCGCCTATTGGGCCGACGGCTACGACTGGCGGGCGGCGGAAGCCGGCCTCAACCGTCTCCGTCAATTCACCGCTCCGGCCGGGGGTCTTCGCATCCACTTCGTGCACGAGCGCTCTCCCCATGAGGACGCAACCCCGCTCCTCATCCAGCACGGCTGGCCGGGCTCGTTCTTCGAGTTCCACGACGTCGTCGAGATGCTGACCCATCCCGAGCGGCATGGCGGCGAGCCGAGCGATGCGTTTCACGTCGTGGCTCCGTCCCTTCCCGGCTATGCGTTCTCCGAAGCGCCGCGCGAGCCCGGCATGCACCCGGGGGCGATCGGCGAGGTCATGCACGAGCTGATGCACGACGTGCTCGGCTACGAGCGCTACGGGGCGCAGGGCGGGGATTGGGGCGCGCTCGTCGCCTCGGCCATGGCCCTCCGGCATCCCGGGTCCGTCGTCGGCCTTCACCTCAACATGCAGGGATACCGGGCGAAGACCGGCGGCGGCGCCCGCCCCCTCGACGACGAGGAGAAGGCCTGGCTCGCCAGGGCGCGCGAGGCGTTCGCAGAGGACATGGCCTACTTCGCCATCCAGGGCACCCGCCCCACCTCGCTCGGGTACGGTCTCCACGACTCGCCGGCCGGTCTGCTCGGGTGGTTCCTCGAGAAGTTCACCGCCTGGACCGACTGCGGCGGGGTCCTCGAGAACGCGGTCACCCGAGACGACTTCCTGACGAATCTCATGCTCTATTGGGCCACGGGGAGCATCGCCTCGGCGGCGCGCATCTACTACGAGCACGTCCACACCGGGGGCCGCGGCGCGCTCGCGGCGGGCGAGCGCATCGAGGTCCCCACCGCGATGGCGGTCTTCCCCCGGGAGATCCTGATCGGGCCGCGGCAGTGGGTGGAACGGGCGTACAACGTCGTCCGCTGGACGGAGATGCCCCGGGGCGGGCACTTCGCGGCGCTCGAGCAGCCCGAGCTGCTGGCGGCCGACGTCCGCGCCTTCTTCCGCGACCTCCGCCGGCCGTAGCCGCCGTCCGCCGGACCCCGGCCGGACCCCGCTTCGCCGCGCGGCGAAGCGGCAGGCACTACGGCGCGCGCGGCCCGGCGCCGCGGTGGCGGCCGAAAGCCGGTCGGCCCGGAGGAGGCGCGCGCCGCCGCGGCCGCCCGGCGTCAGCCGTGGAGGATGACCCCGCGCGCGTTCACCCCTCGCTCGAGGTCCTCGAACGCCCGCGGCGCTTCGTCGAGCGTGTAGGTGCGGGTCACCATGCCGTCGAGGTCGAGCAGGCCGCGCCGGTAGAGGTCGAGGTAGGTCGGGAAGTCCGACTTGAAGTTGACGCTCCCGTACATGCACCCGCGGATCGTCTTGGAGGTGAGCGGCAGGATGAGGGAGTTCACCGAGAACCGCTCTTCCGCCCGTCCCACCCCGACGAGCACCGCGGTCCCGCCCCGCCGCGCGGCCTTGATGCAGGTCTCGATGGTCGCGGGGAGCCCGATCACCTCGAACGCGTAATCCACCCCGATCCCGCCGGTCAGGGCCATGATCTCGCGCAACGCGTGTCCGCCCGGGGGGATCGTGTCGGTCGCGCCGAACTGCCTCGCCATCTCCATCTTCTCGGCCGAGAGGTCGACCGCGATGATCCGCTTCGCGCCCGCGATGCGGCAGCCCTGGATGACGGAGAGGCCGACCCCGCCGCATCCGACCACCGCCGCGGTGGAGCCCGGGCGCACCGCGGCGGTCTTGATCGCCGCCCCGACCCCGGTGCTGACCCCGCATCCGACGAGCGCGGCGGCCTGGAACGGAACGTCCTTCTCGATGGGGACGACGCAGATGCCGGGCACCACCGCGTGCTCGGCCATGTTGCCGAGGAAGGACATCACCTTCACGTCCTCCCCGTTGCGGTGGACCCGGGTGGTTCCGTCGAGCTGGTTGCCTTCGTTGGGCGCCACCGAGCAGAGATAGGGCTCGCCGTGGATACAATGGAAGCACTCGCCGCACTGGGGGATGAAGGAGAGCACCACATGGTCGCCGGGGCGGACGTGGCTCACGCCTTCACCCACTTCCTCGACGACCCCCGCCCCTTCGTGGCCGAGCACGACCGGGAACGTGCTCGGAATGGTCCCGTTCAGGATGGAGAGGTCGGAGTGGCAGACCCCGGTCGCCATCATCCGCACCCGGACCTCGCCGCTCTGCGGGGGGTCGAGCTCCACGTCGACGACGGCAAGCTCGTCGCGCCCGGTCGCCACCACCGCTTTCATTCGCCTCGTCCTCCTCTTCCAGCCGGTCCACGGTCCGCGCCCTGGTCGACGACCGGGCGGCGGGATCTTAGCGCGGACACGGCCGCGCGGTAGCGCTGCAGCGGCGGCGGGTCGGGCCGGGACGGGACGGGGGAGGTCGAATCCTTGCACCACCCCCCGCGCCCGAGGGCTCCTCCCGAGCCGCCGGAGTCCCCGTTTGGGCTATTCGTCATCATCGCCATCGCCTCCGAAGATTGCGGCGGCCGTGGCGGCGGAATAGAGGGCCATCAAGCGGGCCGACTCGGGGGGCGGAAGCGGGGCGGTCATGCCGGCAACCCTCGGGGCGCGTGAAGCGCATCGAACGCGGCAAGCGCCCCGGTCATGGTACGAGTGCCTTTCAAGCAGTTGCAGCTACCGCAAAGCAGTTGCAGGTTGTCGTCGTCATCCGGGCCGCCATGTGCACGCGGTGGATGCCGCCTTCTTCCGGGGCGGCCGGCGCGGCTGCGGGCCATGCTTGGCCCGGGCTATGCCGGCGCCGCCTCCGAGGGGGTAATCCAGCCGACGACGGCCCCCGTCGAATCCTGCACGATCACGATGCGGCCGATGCCCGGGACGTCGAACGGCGGGCGGCGGACCACGCCTCCGCCGGCCTCGACCTCCCGGAGGCGGACATCGACGTCGTCGACCGCGATGTAGGTGAGCCAATGGCTCGGCACGTCGTCCAGGCCCATGCCCTTGCGGAGCTCGAAGATGCCGGCGACGAGCTCGCCCCCCGAACGGCAGACCGTGTAGTCGCCGCCGTCCTGCATCGGGACCGGCTCGAAGGTCCACCCGAGGGTCCTGCCGTAGAACCCCCTCGCCTTCTCCACGTTCCAGGTGTTCAGCTCGTTCCAATGGATGTGGCCGTGTCGTCCGTCCGGCATCTGCGTCTCTCCTCTTCGTGGGCCTCCGGGCGCGGGGGCGCGGCTCGCCGGGTCCCGCCGCGGGCGCGGGCGGATTCTGCGGCCCGTGGGCGGTCGTGTCGAGACCACACGTGTTCCGCGCAGGGTCTATTCACGCTGCATCGGCGCGCGCGCCGGAGGTGTCTCGAAGAAGAATTCGGATGATGCTGATCTGAAAATGCGAATTCGACGATTCATGCGGTGCGGATTCAGGACGCGGCGGCAGCCCCCGAGCTGGATACGGGCAGCGTGAAACGGCCCTGGGTTCCGCGCAAGACGATTTCGGTCTCCCCTCCCGGGATGGTCGCCACGTCCTGATCCGCACCGCATGAATCGTCGAACCCGCATCTTCCGCCCTGCTTCGCCCGAGACCCTGCATCCGCCGAACGTCCCCGATCCGGAATGCAATCATCCTCTTGTTCGGCGGGGAGCACTCGGCCATCCCGAAACCGTCCAGGGTCCTCGGAGGACGGACCGGCCGCGCTCAGGGGCTTGGTGCGTTCGGACGCTCGGCCGCATCCGCGCCGCGTCCGTGCGCTTCCGCGAGGAGGGTGTACCGGGAGCGGATGCGGGCGGCGAGCGCGGCTGGCCAGGCGGTGCCCTCGACGTGGTCGAGGAACCGGTCGAGGACCATCGCGAAGTGCGCCTCGTGCGGGGTGTGGAGCGCGTCCGGGATGACGATCTCCTGCCCCAGCGAAGACGGCCGGCGCGAGAGGCCCGGGAGCTCCCGCTCCCACGCGGAGAGCGCCTCGTCGAGACGGGCGTCGAAGCGTGGGCCCGGATCGCGCGGGGCAACGTGCAGCTCGGCCCGGAACCCGGTCTCCGGCCCGCGGCGGGCGAAGACGGCCGCCTCCGTCCCCCGCAGGGCAGCGCGGTGGGCGTCCCCGCCGCCATCCGGCTCCCGCTGCCCCCACTCGGCGCGCTGGCGTACCGGGACGCCGCGGAGCCGATACCGGATCTCCCCGTTGCACGCCAGCGCGAGCACCCCGCCCGTCACCCGCTCCCGGAGCGCATCGGGGAAATCGTCCCTCCCGGTGCTCGCCCGAAAGAGGTCGAGGGGTACGGGCGTGCTCCAGCGCTCCGCGCCCTCGAGCACGAAGTCCCGCCGGTAATCGAACCCGGCGCCGTCGCCGATGAGCCACTGCGCCTGATCGATCATGTGGGACTGGAGGTCCACGAGCCCGTCGCCCTGGACGCGGGTGTCGTAGTACCAGGCCGGACGCCGGAGCGGCGCTCCGTTGACCACCTTGAGCAGATGGTGCACCGATCGGAGGTCGATCGCGGGCTCGTCCGAGCTCGTGTCGAGCTCCCCGAACAGCTCCCGCGAGGCTGCGAGCCGGGCGGCTAGTCCGGCGGCCGCCTCCTGGCGGAAGGTCATGACGTCCATCGCGAGCGGCCAGCCCGCGGTCGCCCGCTCCAGGTCCGGAAGGGCCGCGCCGTCGGTCAGCCACGGCTTGTCCGCGAGCACGTGGAACCCCGCCGCGTGCAGCCGCGCGATGGCGCCGAGCTTGGGCTGGTTGCGGCCGGCGAGGACGACAGCGGCCCCGTGCCGCTCCTCGACGAGCGCTCGCTCGGGGTCGGCGGACTCGTGGACCTCGAGGTCCCAGTCGGTCGGGTCGGCGGCGCGAGCGTTGAAGGATCGGACCAGGGCGATGAACGCGTCGCGTTCCGGGCCGGGGGCCGCATGGAGGTGGACCCTCCGGTCCACGCGGGGGTTCGGCGCCCGCAGGGTCAAGGCCGCGTGGAAATGGCCGGGTTCGAGGAAGAGCAGCGTGTGCATGGGGCGCGGGTCCGTTCCGGCGGAGGTCGAAACGTCAGCGTCCTCCGGCTCCCGCGACATGCTACCGCGGGATCGCGGGGATCTCCCCGTCGAGCGCGCACGTCGAGCGCGCAAGGGGCCGGGGCCGGGCCGACCGGATCGCAGTCGCCGGTTCGGCCTCGCCGAGCACGAAGGGGTGGTGTTCGTCCTTGGAGCGCCCGCGTCTCGCCCACGGTCCCGGGACGCGCCGTTTCCAGCTCCATCCGTTGCCCCGACCCGATTCCGGCGGACTACGACACCGTCCGCAAGTCGATTCCGTGGCATGGCCGGGCTCGAAGGGAGGCCCGCGAAGGACGCGGGGGCGCCCAACGTGCCATGATGCGCTCCGGCTGGCCGGACGCCCGCGCGGCGGCCGATGGAGCCGGGGAGCGCGATGGACGACGGGTGGTTCGAGGACTTTGCGGTCGGGACGATCTTTCGTACCCCGGGCAAGACCCTGAGCGAGGCCGAGATCCTCCAATGGGGGTTCGCATACGACCCCCAGCCCTTCCACATGGACCGGGTCGCGGCCGAACGGTCCGTCTACGGCGGGCTCATCGCGAGCGGCTGGCAGCTCGGCACGCTCGCGTTCCGGCTGTTCACCGCCCTTCGACCCTTCGCGCCGGAAGCGAGCCTCGGCTCTCCGGGCGTGGACGAGCTGCGATGGCGGGCCCCGGTACGTCCGGGTGATACGGTATGCGTGGTGGTGACGGTGGTGGACCGGAGGATGTCCCGTTCGGACCCGGACCGCGGGATCGTCCTGTTGGACTGGGAAATGCTGAACCAGCGGGGGGAGCCGGTCCTCACCATGCGCGGCCCGGTCTTCGTCCGGCCGCGCCCCGCCGGCGGAGGGCGAAGCGGCGGGCTGGACGCAGGCTCGGGCTGAGACCGCCGGGATCGGCCCCCCCGGCCCGAAGGGCGGCGCCCGGCCGGGGCCCCCCGGCCCGAGCCCCCCGGAAGACGAGAGAGAACGGAGGGAGAGAGATGGCAGCGAAGACGGTACGGCTCACGATGTCCCAGGCCCTCGTCCGCTACCTGTGCAACCAGTGGGTGAAGACGGAGACGGGACGCGAACGGCTCTTCCCGGGCGTATTCGGGATCTTCGGGCACGGCAACGTGACCTGTCTCGCCGAGGCGCTCCAGGCGGTGCAGGACGAGCTTCCGACCTGGCGCGGCCAGAACGAGCAGTCCATGGCCCTCGCCGCCCTCGGCTTCGCCCGGGCGCGCCGCCGCCGGCAGATCATGGTCGCGACCTCGTCCATCGGCCCGGGCGCCACCAACATGGTGACCGCCGCCGGCGTCGGGCACTCGAACCGCCTGCCGATCCTCATCCTGTCGGGCGACGTCTTCGCGAACCGCCGGCCCGACCCGGTCCTGCAGCAGGTCGAGCACTTCGCCGCCCCGAGCACGTCGGTCAACGATGCGTTCCGGCCGGTCTCGCGCTACTGGGACCGGATCACCCATCCCGAGCAGATCGTCTCGTCGCTTCCCCAGGCCACCGCCGTCATGATCGACCCGGCCGACTGCGGGCCGGCCTTCATCGGCCTCTGCCAGGATACCCAGGAAGCCGCCTTCGACTACCCGGAAGCGTTCTTCGAGCCGACGGTCCACGTCATTCCGCGTCCGCGCCCGGACCGGGACCAGGTCGCGGCGGCGGCCGCCCTCCTCGGGACGGCCCGGCGCCCCCTCATCATCGCGGGCGGCGGGGTCCGCTATTCGCTTGCGGAGGCGGAGCTCGCCGCCTTCGCCGCGCGCCGCGGGATCCCGGTCGCGGAGACGGTGGCGGGCCGCGGGGTGCTGGTCCACGACGACCCGGTCAACGCGGGTCCGATCGGGGTCATCGGGTCGGCGTCGGCCAATGCGCTCGCCGCGGATGCGGACGTCGTCCTCGCGATCGGGACCCGGCTGCAGGACTTCACCACCGGGTCGTGGAGCGCGTTCTCGCCCGAGGCCCGGTTCGTCGCCGTCAACGCCGCGCGCTTCGATGCCGTCAAGCACCGGGCGGCGCCGGTGGTGGGGGACGCCCGCGAGGGGATCGCGGAGCTCGCCGCCGCCCTCGCCGACTGGACGGCCGACCCGGGCTGGACCGCGCGGGCGGGCCGCGAGTACGCCGAGTGGAACCGGGCGGTCGAAGCCGCCACCCGACCCGGCAACGCTCCGGTTCCGAGCTACGCCCAGGTCGTCGGAGCCGTCAACCGGGCGGCGGGGGAGCGCGATCTCGTCCTCACCGCGGCCGGGGGGCTGCCCGGCGAGCTCATGAAGAACTGGAAGGTGAAGTCGCCCGGCACGTTCGACCTCGAGTTCGGATTCTCGTGCATGGGCTACGAGATCGCGGGCGGCTGGGGGGCGGCGATGGCCGACCCGGACCGGGCGGTGTACGCCCTCGTCGGGGACGGCTCCTACCTCATGATGAATTCGGACGTCTACTCCTCCGTCCTCACCGGACACAAGCTCATCGTGGTGGTCTGCGACAACGGAGGCTTCGCGGTGATCGACCGCCTCCAGACCTTCAAGGGCGGGGCGTCGTTCAACAACTACGTCCGCGACAGCCGCCTCGCCCGCGAGCCGTTCGCGGTCGACTTCGCGGCCCACGCGCGGGCGATGGGTGCGGAGGCGCGCACCGTGCGGGGCGTCGCGGAGCTCGAAGAGGCCCTCGAGTGGGCGCGGGGGACCGACCGCACCACCGTCATCGCCCTCGAGACGGACGGGACGGTCTGGACCCCGGGCGATGCCTGGTGGGACCTCGGGGTGCCGGAGGTGAGCGCCCGCGAAGCGGTTCGCGACGCGCGGGCGGAGCACGAGGCGGGGCGCAACCGGCAGCGGATCGGGGTGTAGGGCCATGAAGCAGGTACGCCTCGGCGTCGCCCCCATCGCGTGGTCCAACGACGACCTCCCGGAGCTCGGCGGCGACACCCCTCTCGACACCTGCCTCTCGGAGATGGTGAAGGCGGGGTACTCGGGCACGGAGACCGGCGGCAAGTTCCCGGGGACGGCGGCGGAGCTGGGGCCGATCCTCGACCGGCACGGCCTCGCGCTCGTCTCCGGCTGGTACTCGGGCGAGCTCCTCGACCGTTCGGTGGAGGAGGAGAAGCGGCGGGCGCGGGGCCAAGTCGAGCTCTTCCGCGAGCTCGGCGCCTTCGCGTTCGTGTACGGCGAGACCGCGCGTTCCGTCCAGGGCCGGCGCGACGCGCCGCTCGCCCGCCGCCCCTCCCTGACGGACGCCGAGATGGCGGACTACGGCCGGCGCGTGGACGAGTTCGCGGCGTGGGTCGACGAGACGTGCGGCGCGCCTTTCGCCTACCACCACCACATGGGGGCCGTGGTCCAGTTCGAGGAGGAGGTCGAACGCTTTCTCGCGTGCACCGCGGACGAGACGGGCCTCCTGTTCGACACCGGCCACCTCCGGTTCGCGGGCGGGGATCCGATCCCGGCGATCGCCCGCTGGGGCGCACGCATCCGCCACGTCCACTGCAAGGACGTGCGGGCCGACGTGCTGGCGGGCATCGACCGGGAGCGGGACTCGTTCCTCGACGCGGTACTGGCCGGGGTCTTCACCGTCCCCGGAGACGGGATGATCGACTTCGGCGCGGTCGCCCGCGAGCTGATGGCCGTCGGCTACGAGGGCTGGTTCCTCGTCGAGGCGGAGCAGGACCCGGCCAAGGCCAACCCGCTCGAGTACTCGGCGAAGGGCCGCAAGGCGCTCGCCGAGGCCGTCACCGCCGCCGGCTACGAGATCGTGGCGTAGCCGGGGCCGGGCGGCGGTGAGGGAGACCCGCCGCCCGGCCGGCCACCGACCCCGTTCGGACCGGGCTCGGCCCTACGGCCCTTCCTCGAACCCGACCCGGTCGACGATCCGGCTCGCGGCCTTGCGGTGGCGGGCGATCTCGCTCAGGGGCATCGTGTCGGCCCGGAACTCCCCGAGCGCTTCGATGAGCGGGTCCGTCGCCACCCCCGCCTTCACCGGGTACTCGAAATTGCTGGTCGCGTACATCCCCTGGGCAACGTCCCCGGAGAGGAATTCGATGAGCCGCACCGCATCCTCGCGGTTCTTCGCCCCTTGGATGACGCCCGCGCCGGAGATGTTCACGTGCTGGCCGGGTCCGTCCTGGTCGAGGAACTGCACCCGGACGGCGCGCGCCCACTCCTGCTGCTCGGGTTTCTTCTCGTTCGTCGCCATCTTGCCCATGTAGTAGGTGTTGCCGAGCGCGACGTCGCAGACCCCCTCGTAGATCGCCTTCGCCTGGGCCCGGTCGTTGCCCTGGGGCTTGCGGGCGAGGTTGGCCTTGACGCCCCGGAGCCATTTCTCGGCCTCGGCCTCGCCCTTGCGAGCGATGATCGCCGCGAGGTACGCGACGTTGTAGCCGTGCTTGCCCGAACGCGAGCACACGCGCCCCTTGAGCTTCGGGTCGGCGAGATCGGAGGTGTTCACGATCTCGCCATCGCCGGTCCTGGTCCGGTGCGCGAAGACCACGCGAGCCCGCGTGGTGAGACCGAACCAGAGTCCATCGGGGTGGCGCAGGGTGGAGGGAACGTTCGCCTCGAGCACCGGCGATGCGACCGGTTCGAGGAGCCCCGCCTCCACGAGCCCGTCCAGGCGGCCGATGTCGACGGTGAGGACCGCATCGGCCGGGTTGTTCTCCCCGGCGGCCCGGATCTTGTCGATCATGCCCTTCTTCGCGAAGACGACGTTGACCTCGATCCCGGTCTCTTCGGTGAACTTCGCGAGGATGGGCTCGATGAGGAACGGCTGGCGGTACGAGTAGAGGTTGACCTCCGCCGTGGCGGCGGGGGCGGGGGCGGCGGCGAGCCCCGGCAGGACCGCGGCGAAGAGAGCGGCGGAGAGACGGCGCCTGCCACGCCTCGGGGACGCGGCAGGGCGGGACGCGAGTCGAGCGACGATGCTTCTCATTTCGGACCTCCTCGATCGTGACGTTGGTGCGATGGAGTCGCTATTGTAAATAACAACGATTATCAATAGCAATCTTGTTTGAGCCTGTCCGAGCCTGCTTGGCCGCCACCGTCCGCTCCATCAGCCGGGAACGGGTCGCGGACGATATCGCCGAAGCGACGTGTGCGGCCGAACCCCCGTCTACATCCAGCGCTCGATGCACGCGCCGCCGAGCCGCCCGCGGTCCGCGGTCCGCGACGCCGGCGTTCTTCGAGCTCCTGCGCGAGGAGCCGGAGCCCTCCGTTCGCGCCGTGCTCGGGCACTTCCTGTTCGTCTACGTCCACCCTTGCCCGGACGGCAATGGGCGCATCGGCCGATTCCTGATGAACGTGGCGCCAGCGGCGGGCGGCCTGAAGCGCGGGACCCTGAAACGCGAGACGCGGCTGGAGAAGCCGAACGCCATCGGCGAGCTGAACGAACGCTCCCTGCACCGGGCGTTGAAGGCGCACTACGCGACCCCCGGCAGCGTCACGGAACAGGCCGTGGACGGCTTCGTGGCCGACGTGCTGATCGGTGGCCGTATCGTCGAGATCCACACCGGTTCGTTCTGGCCGCTCAAGAAGAAGCTGCCGCGGCTGCTCGAACGCTTCGCCGTGACCCTGGTGTATCCGGTCGCCCAGGACCGCTACATCGTCATGATGCCGGACGGCGCGGGCGCCCAGGGCGCGCCGCCCGTCCCGCTCGTTCCAGTCGCCCCGGCTGCCCCGGCCCTCCCTGTCGCCGCACCCGTTGCGGACGACCGGGACGACGCGGACCCCCCCGATCGTCCCGCTCAGGCGGCGCAAGTCGCCGAAGCACGATTCCGTGTTCGCCGTCTTCGACGGCCTGACGAGCATCCCCACCCTGCTGGAGCATCCCAACCTGACCCTCGACGTGGTGATGACCGTCGAGGAGGACGTCCGGGTGAAGGATTCGGGCCCCGAGGCCGCGCGCGCAGACCCAGGCGCAGGTACGGGCGCGGGCGCGGCTGGATCCGTATCGACCGGCGGCTGGTGGAAGTGGCGCGCACCCACCGCCTCACGGGGATGGCCGACCTCTTCGCGCTGGTGGACGCCGGTCTGCCGGAGCCGTTCACCACCCTCGACCTCGCCCGCGCTATGCGCTCGCCGCGGCGCCTCGGCCAACAGGCGGCGTTCTGTTTCCGCGCGGCCGGGGTCAGCAAGGTCCGCGGCAAGGCCGGCAACGCGCTCCTGTACCGGCGGACGGCGAGGGGTTGAACGTCATCAGGGGCGTTCGGGCCCCGGTCCGAGGATGCGGCCTCTCGCGGTCGGGACACAAGCGAGAAATGACGGCTACCGGCCGCCTCCCTACCGCCTCATCCCACCGGACAGGGCCGTGTACAATTCCCGAATCGGATGCCGGCCTGCGGACGGCCGGCAAGCTGAACAGGTGAAGGAGGGCCTCGTCTTGGACGACCCGAGAGAGCTGATCTTGCAGGATGTGCGCTGCTTTCAGGACGAACAGCGCGGCCGCTTGCGGCCCATCACGCTGCTCGTGGGCGAGAACAGTACCGGCAAGACCACCTTCCTGGGCTGTTACAGCGTGCTGCATCGGATGTTTTCCGGGCTGTTTATCGAAGAATTTCTGAACTTCAACGAGGAGCCTTTCGCCCTGGGCTCGTTCCGTGACGTCGTCCGGTCCCGGCGCGGCCCGGGCGGCCGTATCGACGCATTCAAGATCGGGCTCCGGGTCGATCGGGCGCCGGACGACGTCATGTCGCCGTATGAGCTGTCGGTCACTTTTCACGAGAAAGGTTCGGAACCCGTCGCCTCGTGCCTGCGTCTTCAATTCGACCCCGACGCGTTCCTGGAAATGAGAGCGGGCAGGGACGGATCCATCATCGTGCAGATCCCGGACCACACCGAGGAGATGAACGGTGTTCCGTTCGTTCATGCGATGTTGGTACTGGACACTCTGATCGACACCCCGAATTGGAAACAGAAATTTCCCGGACTTCCAAACCTGAAACCGATCGCCGACTACCTCCACGGTGTGTTCGCTCGCCGGGGGGGCGCGAAGAGAAGCCGCCGCCGTACGATTCGGCGGCGTGCCGGCGTCGGGCTTCGGCATCTGCCCGACTTGGTTCCGGTCGCCCCTCTTCGGTCGAAGCCCAAGCGCACCTACGACCCGATCCGCGAGACCGCCTCCCCGGAAGGTGAGCACGTCCCGATGCTGATGATGCGGCTCGATCGCACGGACACCTCCCACTGGAAGTCGCTCCATGACGATCTCGTCGAGTTCGGCCGCAGCGCCGGACTGTTCGCGGACATCAGGGTGAAGCGTCACGGCAAGCAGATGAACGACCCCTTTCAGTTGCAGGTCAAGGTCCGTTCCGGGTCCCATGCGAACCTCATGGACGTCGGTTACGGCGTCAGCCAGAGCCTGCCGATTCTCGTCGACGTGCTGGAACGGTCCGAGCGCCGACGCGGGCACGAGTGTGCGTTCCTGCTCCAGCAGCCGGAGGTCCACCTGCACCCCCGCGGCCAAGCGGAGCTCGCCAGCCTCTTCGTCCAGGCGTTCAAGCGGAGTGGAAACCGGTTCCTGATCGAGACCCATAGCGACTACATCGTCGATCGCGTTCGTATTTCGGTCGGAAAGGGGCTTCTGAAACCCGACGACGTGTCCGTTCTCTACTTCGAGCCGAAGGGCAGCGCCGTCGCGATCCACAACATGACCCTGGACGAACACGGCAATCTGGTCGAAGCGCCGGAGGGGTACCGCGACTTCTTCGTGAAGGAAACCGACAGCCTGCTGGGGTTCGCGGACTGAGGGCCGTCGCGGATGTGCATCATCGTGGACACCAACAAGCTCGGGGACCTTCTCGCCGATCCGGCGAGCGAGGATTCCGGGCCCATACGCGATTGGCTGAACCGGGGCAAAGGGAGCATCGTGTATTCGACGGACGGCAGGTTCGCGAAGGAGATTCGAGGACGGGCCAGGGCCAAGTTGGCCGTCTACGAGCAGGCCGGCAGAGCGACGAAAATCCCCGGAAGCCGGTTCGCCGACGATGAGCGCAATCTGAAAACCCGTGCGAACCTCCGCTCCGATGATCCCCACGTGCTCGCACTGGCGAGGGCGGCCGGCGTGCGTCTCCTCTACACGGCGGACCGCGACCTCATCTCGGACTTCACGGACAGGAGGGTCATCGACCGCCCGAGGGGCAAGGTGTATTCCGGTGCGCGCAATGCCGCGCTGCTGACCAGCTCGGCATGTGCGCGGCCAAGGCCGGGCTCCGTTCGGTGATTCCACATCATCGACCGAAAGGGACTCGAAGGCGCTTCTCGTATGGAATGCCCTGTTCCATGCGAGAACTTCCCATGATTCAACGAATGGAATAACTGCACGCATCGAGAACCTCATCGTCCGAAAGCGGCCCTTTCCGAAGAACAGGATTCCGGATCGACGAGCCATTCCGACTCGCAGGCATCGCCGAAGGCCGAGGAAGAATCGGCCTTGGCCGGGTCGGGCCAGGAGGCGGAGAGCCGCACTCAGGGAGGGGATGGTACGCCCGCGTCCGGCGGAGCGGGGATCGGCGTTCGTTGACGGTCGGGTCCCGGAAGTATCATGGGGTCGGAAGCAACCGTTTGGTGCACGAAGGCGGTCCGCTCTGGGAACCGACCGATCCCGCGGCCGTCCGGCGCGTTCGTGACCGGCATCGCGGGCTCCGGGCGGATGGGGCTCTGCCGGACGTGAGTTCGGCGAGCGCCGGCCCCGAATTCGCATGTTCCCACGCACGGCGGGCGGCCCGCGGAGAGCCCCGGGCGCTGTTCGCAGGCTATTGATATATAGGGTGTAGAGAGGGGGTCGAGATATTTTTTACCCTCACGGAGACGGCGTCTTTCCGTGGTTCGAGGTCGGTTCGAGAGGGTTGCTGGCGGATTGCACCCCACGGAGTCTCTTGCGCGGGCACGGCGTCCTGGGAACGGCGCGTCTGGAAGACGCGCCGTTCCCAGGACGCCGTGCCCAAGAGCGTTCGCGAGAGGCGTGCCCGGCGAACACCCCACCGCGCACATGCCTCCGCGGAGCCGGAGGTTGCATCCGTCCTCCGCCTCCGGCACCTTTGCGCGCGATGCACGCTCCGGAGCACCCTCCCCGGATCCGGTCCCTCCTCCTCGCGGCGGCGGCGTTCGTCGTGGTGGTGGCGGGGCTCAAGGCGGCCCAGGCGCTCGTCAACCCGTTCCTCCTCGCCGTCTTCATCGCGATCATCAGCACCCCGCCCCTCTTCTGGCTCGAGGCGCGCGGTCTCCCCCGCGGGGCGGCCCTGCTCGCGGTCGTCCTCGCCGTGGTCGGCGCGCTGCTCGGGCTCTCGATCGTCGTCGGCGCCTCGATCAACGACTTCACGAACGACCTTCCGCGCTACACCGAGCGGCTGGAGGGGCAGCTCGGCGCCCTCCTGGAGACCCTGCGGGGGCTCGGGGTCGAGCTCCCGCAGGACCGCCAGGGGATGGCGGATCGGGTCAATCCGGCCTGGGTCCTCCAGCTCGCGGGGCAGCTCTTCAACAGCTTCGGGGCCGTGCTCGCGAACGCGTTCCTCATCCTGCTCACCGTCGTCTTCATCCTCCTCGAGGCTTCGTCCTTCTCCAGGAAGCTCTACGCCATCGCCCGCGACGCGCGGCTTGCCCGGGCCCGCGTGGACGCATTCACCGGGACGGTCCGCCGCTACCTCGCGATCAAGAGCTTCATGAGCTTGGGGACGGGGGCCGCGGTATGGCTCTGGCTCTCGCTCCTCGGGGTCGACTACCCGATCCTCTGGGGACTGCTCGCCTTCCTCCTCAACTTCGTCCCCAACATCGGGTCGGTGATCGCGGCCGTGCCGGCGGTGCTCCTCGCCTTCGTCCAGCTCGGGCCGGCGACCGCCCTCTGGACCGCGGCCGGCTACCTCGTGGTCAACGTCTTCTTCGGCAACGTGCTCGAACCGCGGTTCATGGGCCGCGGCGTCGGGCTCTCCGCGCTGGTGGTGTTCCTCTCCCTCGTCTTCTGGGGGTGGGTGCTCGGCCCGGTCGGGATGTTCCTGTCCGTCCCCCTCACCATCACGGCCAAGATCGCGCTCGCCGCCAACGATGAAACGCGCTGGGCGGCCGTCCTCCTCGGGACGGGCGGGGAGGCCGCCTCGGGCGCGGGCGCGGGCACGGCGCCGGTCGGTCGAACGGGGCCGGAAGACGAGGCGGCCGGAGCGAAGGGGGAAGGCCCGGCGGACGGACGATGAGGGGGCGCGGGCCGGACCGTCGAGGTCCGAGAAGGCACTCCGGGGCTCACGCACAGGGCTTCGGGGCGGGCGGCCCCGTCCACGCGGCGGCGTGGCCGGCGCCCGTGCAGCGCCTCGGTATCCAGCGCCACGGCGGCATCCGTTCGCCGCGGCGTCCATTTGCCGCCGCCGCGGATCGACGCCGCGTGCGGCAGGCCGGCGCCGAGGCCGGTGCACGTCCGAACGGGATCGGGGGTCCGATGCAGGGCAATCGCATTCCTGATTACCCTCGAAACTAAGCAGCACTTAGTTATAGAATGTCTCCATGTAACCCAATCCTCGAAAGGATATTTCCATGGCGCGCAACCCGGTACAGTTTCAGAAGGGAATCAGCCTGAACGAATTCCTCTCCCTGTACGGAACCGAAGACCAGTGCTTCGACGCCCTGTACCGATGGCGATGGCCCAATGGCTTCGTGTGCCCCCACTGTGGCCATGACCGCCACTGCCAACTGACCAGCCGCAAGCTCCAACAGTGCCATCGCTGCCATCGCCAGACCTCGATCACTGCGGGAACCATCTTCGACTCCACCAAGCTGGCGCTGACGGTGTGGTTCCAAGCCCTGTACCTCATGACCCAGGACAAGAAGGGAGTTTCGGCGATGAAGCTGCACCGCCATCTGGGGATCTCCTACAACGCGGCGTGGCGCATCAGGCACAAGCTGATGCAGGTGATGATGGAGCGAGACCGCCATTTCCCGCTCACCGGTTGGGTCGAGCTCGATGACGCCTATCTCGGCGGGGAGCGAAGCGGGGGCAAGCGCGGGCGGGGGGCGCCGGCGAAGACCCCTTTCGTGGCCGCCGTCCAGACCAATGAGCAGGGGCATCCGTTGCGCATGAAGCTGACGGTCGTGAAGGGGTTTCGCACCACCGAAATCGCCACCTGGGCGCAGCAGCACCCGAGCGCCGGCACTCGGGTGCGCTCCGATGGGTTGGCGTGCTTTCATGGCGTCACTGCTGGGGGGCTGTGCTCATGAGAGAGTGGTGGTCGGTAGTGGACGTGCGAGCGTACAGCGCCCCGAGTTCCGATGGGTGAACACGATTCTCGGCAATATCAAGAGCGCATTGCGCGGCACTTACCATGCGATTCGACCCAAATATGCTCAGCGATATTTGGCGGAGTTCGAGTACCGATTCAATCGTCGCTTCGACCTGCCCGACATCATCCCGAGGCTTGTCCATGTGGCGCTTCGGACTCCGCCGATGCCCGAACGGCTACTCAAATTACGCTTAGCTTGAGTGGTAATCAGGATCGCATTTGGACGGAACATGTCGTCTGCACCGCCCGGAATCGTCCGCCGGACGCCCCAAGCGGCCTTCGAGCCGGCTCGTCAGGCCGATTTCGGCGCTCCGCACCCGGAAATCGACCCCTGCCAACGGCAGTTCGGCCATCACGACGCACCGGGAATCCCGAATGCGATTGCCCTGGGGTCCGATAGCCTCCCGGGGCTCGGAGGGATACCGGGAATGGCCGCCGGCGCGGGGTCGATGGCGGGTCCGATCCTGCCGGTCCCGGCGCCCGCCGCGGACCCTCCCGTTCAGTGTTCGCGGAGCAGCGCCCCGAGGCCGTGGAGGCGGTCTTCGAGCCCGTTCGCCCGGTAGGCGTGCCAGATGATGGCGGTGTTGATGGCGATGACGGGCTTGCCGAGCCAGCCTTCCGCCTCCGCCGCGAGCCCCACCATCGAGAGGTTCGTGCCCACCTGCACGATGGCGTCCACGTCCGGGCCGTCGAGGCCGCGGAGCACGTCCCGGAGCTCGTCCGCGGTCACCGCCGCGATGGCCGTCGCGCTCGGGCACATGAGATCGACGTACCCGGTCACGGGGAAGCCCGATTCCTCGAAGTAGCGGACGATCTGCTCGCGCATGATCGGCTGGTAAGGGGTGAGCACCGCGATGCGCCGGGCGCCGAGCGCGGTGAGGGCCGCGCTGCACGCCTCCGCCCCGGTCGTGACCTCGAGCCCGGAGAGGCGCCGCGCCCGCTCGAGGAACGCCGCGTTGCCCTCCCGCCCGCCCCAGAAGGTCGGGGCCGACATCCCCATCACCAGGTAATCGGGCTCGCAGGTCATCACGTCGCGAAGGGCGGTCTCGAAGGCGTGGTCCACCTGCCCGAGAAGCGCCGTGAACGCATCGTTCGAGTCGAGGGCGGGACGTTCGACGTACATCCTCCCGGTATGGAAGGTGACTCCGGGGATCCGGAAGAGGTGGTGGAAGTCGGCTTCCACGATCGTGTTGGTGGAGGGGACGATGGCCGCGAGCTTGGCGCGGAATCCGGCAACGTCGGGCATGGTGGTCGGGGCGCCTCCTCACCGGGATGGCGGTGAAACGCCCCGGATTCTCTCATGGGATGCGAGCAATCCGGACCGGCCGGCCGGCCGGTCGGCTGGTCGGCGGCAGGGCGATTTCCCGCCGGCCGGCTCACGGTCCCGGATGCGGACCCGCCGCACCCGGAGGAGCGGGGCTTCTCCTCGGAGCGCCCGTGTCTCGCCGCGCCAAGCGGACGAGCCCCGGGCGCTGTTCGTAAGCTCTTGATATAGAGGGTGGAGATCGGGGGTCGAGATATTTTTCACCCCCACGGAGACGGCGTTCTTCCGTGGTTTGGGGTCGGTTCGAGGGGGTTGCTGGTGGATTTCACCCCACGGAGCTGCCTGCGCGGGCACGGCGTTCCCAGGACGCGGTGTCCAAGAGCGTTCGTGAGAGGCCTGCCCGACGAGAACCCCACAGCGCACATGCCTCGAGCGGACCGAGGGGGCGTGCAACCGGCGCCAAGCGCCCGCGTCCGCCAGGACGCGCCGGCCGCCAGGACGCGCCGCTCCCAACCCGTCCATCGCCCCGATCCGACGATCCGATCAGACCGGGACGAGACAGCGTGATCCCAGGTCGTCCCGTAGCGCGACGTCACCCCGCGGCCGGGGCGAGGCGTTCGGTCCGAGCCGCCCGGCGACCGCGGAGGTGCGCGGAGATCATGGGTCAGGTACTCGAGCGGAATCCCCTTCGGTCGACCCTGGTCGTTCCAGCCCCGGAACAGGGATTTCGACGTGTCTTTCACCCGGATATTCCACGCGGATCGGCTTGATTACCTCGCTTATGACGCGGAGGTAGTAGAGTACGACCCCTCGCGCCCGTCCGCCCGCTTGCCGGGCGGCGGCCCCGAACCCGGATACCGGAGCCGGCGTCACCCGTCATGGAGTTCGCGTCCAGGGTCCACGAGGCCCCCGACTTCCTCGCCATCCAGGAGTTGTTCCACGTGCGCGGGTGGACCGACGGGCTTCCCGTCGTCCCGCCCACCGAGGACGCGGTCGCCGCCTGCCTCGACGCGGCGGCCATGCCGCCCGGCCACGTCATCGGCGTCGAGCCGGTCCGCGGCCGCGCGGTGACGGCCGAGAAGGCCGCGGTCAACGCGGTGATGGCGGGCGCGCTCCCGCTGCACTTCCCGGTCATCGTCACCGCGCTCTCGGCCATGCTCCGCGAGGAGTTCTCCCTCCACGGGACGAGCGCGAGCACCGGCGGCTGCGCGGTGTTCATCGTGGTCAACGGCGACGAGCGCCTCCGGCTCGGCATGGACGGGACGTTCAACGCCCTCGGCAACAGCGACCGGGCGAGCGCGGTGGTGGGGCGGGCGGTCCGGCTCTGCCTCATCAACCTGTTCGACGTGCGGCCGGGGGGTATCGACCGTTCCACCCTCGGACATCCCGGCAAGTTCAGCTTCTGCATCGCCGAGGACGAGGAAGGCTCCCCCTGGAAGCCGCTCGCGGCGGAGCGCGGGGTTCCGGATGGGGCCTCGGCGGTCACCGTGATGGCGGCGGGCGCCCCGCGCCAGATCATGAACGAGTGGACCACCGAGCCGGAGGAGATCCTCGAGACCTTCGCGGCGGAGATGCGGTCCAACATGCGCCAGTACTCGATCTGGGCCGGCAACTACGCGGTCGTCATGCCGGCGCAGCTTCGCGACCACTTGGCCGCCGCCGGCTGGTCGCGCGCGGACGTGCGCGAACGCCTCTTCGAGCGGGCCCGCATCCACCGCCGCGAATGGGCCGCGGTGGGCAAGGGACGGGTGGTGGGCGAGCGCGGCGAGCGCGAGTACCGCGCGCTCGGGATGCCGGGCGACCTGCTGCTGGTCGCGGCCGGGGGCCCGGCCGGCGGGTTCGGGGCGGTCATCCCGCCCTGGCTCGGCGACAAGAGCCGGGCGGTGACCCTGGCGGTCGGCGCGTGCCTCGACTGCGAAGCGCCGGCGGACGCGGCGGCCGGCGGCGAACCCGGCGGCGGCCGGCGATGAGGAGGGGGTAGGCCAGGAGGATGACGAGGATGCGGCCGAGGCTGAAGCCGGGGAGGGCGAGGATCCGGATGAGGAGGATGACCCCATGACCCTGCGCGTGCTCGACCCGACCTTCGAAGAAGGCGCGGCCGGCTTCGCACCCGCCCCCCGGCTGGCGGGGCTCGAAGGCGCCACCGTCGGCATCATTTCGAACGGCAAGAAAGGGGCCGCCCCGTTCTTCGCCCATCTCGCGACCCTCCTCCGCACCCGGTACGGGGCCGCGGACGTCGTGCTGCGGGTCAAGAAGAGCTTCAGCGCCCCCGCCGAGCCCGCGATCATGGAGGAGGCGGCGGCGGAGTGGAGCGCCGCGATCGCCGGGGTCGGGGACTGAGGAAGCTGCTCGTCGTGCAGTCTGCACGACGCGATCCTCACCGAACGGCGCGGGGTCCCCGCGATGGCGATCATGACGGACCGGTTCGTGAGCGCGGCGGACGAGATGCGCAGGATCCTCGGAATGCCCGACTACCCGTTCGCGGTGATGGAGCACCCGATCAGCAGCGCGTCGGCCGATGCGCTCGCGCGGCAGGCGGAAGCGGTCCTGGAGCGGAGCCTCGCCCTGCTCCTGCGCGCCTGAGGGCGCCCGCCCGGCCGCCTCTGCCCGCCTCCACCCGCCGACCGCCTGCCGCGCCCCGACCGCCTGGCCCCCCATGAGGCCAATCGACTCCCGCGAGGAGGCGGCGGCCTGCCTCGACCGCATGGAGGCCGAGGCGCGCCGGTTCGAGCCTCGCCTCGGGGATCACGCCACCGTCTGGCGTAGCTGGGGCGAGGCGGGGCCGGCCGTCGTGCTCCTGAACGGCGGGACCGGATCCTGGATGCACTGGGTCCGGAACATCCCGGCCCTCCGGGACCGCTATCGCGTGTTCGCGGCCGATCTGCCGGGCATGGGGGACTCCGGCCTGCCTCCCGTCACGGAGCCGGTCGAGGACCTGGTGCGACTCAGCGGCACGATCATCGCCTCCGGCGTCGAGGGGCTGCTCGGGCGGTCGGAGCCCGTCCACGTCGTCGGCTTCTCCTTCGGTTCGATGGTCGGGGCGCACGCCGCGGCCCGGCTCGGGACCCAGGTCGAGACGTTCACGATGGCCGGGGCCTCCGGCCTCGGGCTCTCCTTCGCCGGGCCGGGGCGTCTCCGCAAGCCGGAGGAAGGGATGACGGAGGACGAGCTCCGGGAGGTCCACCGGCACAACATGACCACCCTCCTCTTCGCGGACCCCGGGAACGCGGACGAACTGGCCCTCGAGATGCAGGTCCGGAATGCGGCGAGGGTCCGGGTCCGTTCCCATACCTCGGCCGTCACCGCGATCCTCCTCGAGGCGCTGCCCGGCGTCCGCGCCCGCCTCGGAGCGATCTGGGGCGGCCGGGACCCCTTCCTCCCCGCCCGCGGCGTCCGCGAGGCGCTGCTGCGCCGCTTCGACCCCGACGTCCCCATCCACATCGTCGAGGGCGCCGGGCACTGGGTTCCCTACGAGGGGGCGGAGCCGTTCAACCGGTGCCTTCTGGAGCTCCTCGACCGGCGCGCCAACCCTGGTTCGGCCCCGTCACGGGCTCCTTGAAGCAGCGCCGTCTTCAGGGTCGGGTCAAGCGGTTATGCGAGGCGCGCCCTGGTGGGGGAGCGCGGGGGGCCTGCCCGCTACCCGCCGCCCGCCGCCCGCATTGGATGGCGGACCCGCGGCCCGACCCCGCCGAGGGCGAGACACGAGCGCAGGAGATCCGCCCGATGGTCCCGCTCGCGCCTAGCCGGTCCGACGCGATGCCTCGTCAGGCCTTCGCTCCGGCCCGCCCCTGTCCTTGCTTCGGCTTGACGCTCGATTTGAAGAACGGCGCGTTCACCATCAGCTTGTTCTCCTGCTCGATGAGCCAGCCGGCCTCGGCGCTCGCCTCGACGTAGGCCTGCCAGTCCGGGTCCGCCTGCATGGCGGCGCGCTTCTTCTCGCGGTCCCCCGCGTTCTCGTACACCCAGATGTGGACGTACTGGTTCGGGTCGCCCGTCTCGCACGTGCCGTAGAAGAGGGGCTCCCCGAGGTGGCGCCTCTGGGCGGCCCAGCCTTTCTCCAGGTAGAGCTCCATCTGCTTGCGGATGGCGCCGGGGCGGCAGGTGTACGTGCGGACGTCGAACAGCATGTCGGTCTCCTCGGGGCTGCCGGGCGGCGCGGCAGCGTGCTCGATGGCGGATGGCCGCCATGGCCTGCGCGGCGGCCGGATTCCCGGGGCGCCTTGCCCGACCGCCCGCCGTGCGGTGCTGCGCCGGCCTGCCGCCCCCATGCGTACGCTTCGCGGCTCGCTCCGAGGGCGGTGCGCCGGTGTTGCCGGGCCCCGGAGTGTAACGCTCGATGCCGGGAAGGGCCGGGCCGTAGCGGGCGGACGGGACCGGACGCCCGGGAAGGTACCCTCGGGAAGGCACTCCCGCGGCCGGCGTCGATGCCCGCTCGTTCCTCGCGGTGTTCGTTCCTCGCGGTTGACGCGCGCGGCGCCCGCCCCATACCATCGGAAGCGGCGGGTGGCAGGCCCGCCGGCCATCGAGCGGCAGAAGGCCGCGTTTCACGGCCCGTCTCCCACCGGGCAGCGGCGAACGGCGTTGCGCACCGGGGCGAAACGGGACGCCTTGCGGGCCGGCGCCTTTCGCCGGGATCGCGCCACGGGGAGGAGAACCGAGAATGAAGCTTTCACGACCGACGGCCGCCGCGGGCGCCGCCGTGCTCGCCGCCGCCTGGATTCTGGCCTCCTCCGCCCCGGCGCGCGCCGAGACCGGGGTGACCGACGATACGATCAGGATCGGAGCGCTCGGGGTGCTGACCGGGCCCAACGCCAAGTTCGGCGACACCATCTACAACGGCGTCGAAGCGGTGTACCGGGAGGTCAACGCGGCGGGCGGGGTCCACGGCCGCATGATCGAGTACGTACGCGAGGACGACCGCTGCCAGGCGGCCGAAGCGGTCGGCGCGGCCAAGAAGCTCATCCACCAGCACCGGGTGTTCATGATCCACGGCGGCGCCTGCTCCAACGCGAGCCTCGCCGCGAAGCCGGAGATCGTCGCCGCCGACGTTCCCTGGGTCATCACCGCGTCCACCGCTTCGTCCCTGACCGATCCGGTGCACCCCCGGATCTTCACCACGATGCTCGCGGGATGGATGGAGAGCTACGCCCAGGTGCAGTACGCGATCGACCAGGGGATGAAGCGGATCGCGATCGTCGCCCAGCACGACAACTGGGGCCGGAGCCGTTACGACCCGCTCATCGAGGCGTTCGAGCGGCAGGGCATCGAGCCGGTGGCGGACGAGGAGATCGCGCCCGACCCGAGCGACGCGACCCCCCAGGCGCTGCGCCTCCAGGCGGCGCAGGCCGACGCGGTCATCCTCATCCTCTTCCCCAAGGCGGCGGCGGTGGTGCTCCGGGACGCCTACAAGATCGGCTACCGGCCGTTCCTCATCGGCGGCTCGACGGTGGGCGACGTCGGGGTGTTCGCCTCGAACGTCGGCATCCCCGGCGCGGCGGACAAGCTGCACGCCGTCTCCACCATCGGGTACACGGCGGACGATCCGGCCATGGCGGGGTGGAAGGCGAAGGTGGAGGCCGCGTTCCCGAACGACACGTTCAACATCTACCACATGTTCGGCATCGCGAGCGGGCAGTTCGTGGTGGAGGCGCTCGAGCGGGCCGGGCGGGACCTCACCCGCGAGTCGGTGAGCCGGGTGATGACGGACCTGTCGGTGCGGACCGACCCCTACGCCGGGCCGATCACGTGCACGCCGACCAACCACCAGTGCCACAACACCGCCGCGTGGTTCGGTCTCGTGGACGGGGTCACCAGGCGCGTCGGGGTCACCGCGGTCACCCGCTGAAGGCCCCCGCGGACGGCTGAAGCACCGGAAGCGGAGCGCCCGCTCCCCGTCCCGGGCGGCGGCGCCTCCGCCGACGGTGCGGCGCGCGCCGCCGCCCCTCTTCCTCCCGCCGGCGTCCGCCCCGAGCCCGCGTGATGTTCGCCTATCTCATCGCGAGCGGAATATCGACCGGCGCGCTCTACGCGATGGTCGCGGTCGGGCTCGTGCTCGTGTACCGCTCGACCGGCCACATCAACTTCTCGCACGGCGAGCTCTTCATGTTCGGCGGCTTCATCGCCTACACGTGCTTCGTCATCCTGGGGGCGCCGTACTTCGTGTCGCTCGTCGTCGCGGTGATCGGCGGATTCCTGCTCGGGGTCCTCTGCGACCGCACCGTCTACCGGCCCCTCATCAAGGCCCCGGCGCTCACGATGGTGCTCGCGACCGTCGGCTTCTCCTTCCTCATCAAGGGGATCGCGCGCTTCTTCTGGGGCGCCCGCGAGGGCGGGGACTACGTGGCGTTCCCCGCCGCGGTGGACCCCGCCCCGATCCCCGTCGGCGGCATCATGGTGTTCCCGCAGCAGCTGCTGGTGCTCGGGGGCGCGTTCTTCTTCGTGGTCGTCTTCACCATCTTCTTTCGCCGCACCCTCTGGGGGAAGATGATGCAGGCGACGGCCGAGAACGCGACCGCCGCGTTCCTCTCCGGCATCCGGGTGGAGCGGGTCTACACCATGACCTGGGGAACCGGGGCGTGCATCGCGAGCGCGGCCGCGGTGCTGATGGCCCCGCTCACCCTGCTCTCCCCGGACGTCGGCTTCAACCTCCTGCTCCGGGCGTTCGCGGCCACCGTTCTCGGCGGGCTCGGGAGCATGCCGGGGGCCATCATCGGAGGCTTCCTCGTCGGGATCATCGAGTCGCTCGCGGGCGGCTACGTCCACACCGGCCTCCAGGAGGTCTCCGCGTTCATCATCATCATCGTGGTGCTCGTGTTCCGGCCGGCGGGCCTGTTCGGCATCCGCCGGCTCCGCGAGACCTGAGGCGCGGGGTCTCATGCGGCAGCTCTTCTCGCGCCGGAACGTGGTGGCGGCCGGGATCGTCTTCTTCGCGGTGCTCCCGTTCGTCGCGAACCCCTACGTCCTCTTCATCGGCAACCTCGCCCTCATGTACGTCCTGCTCGCGGTCGGGCTCAACATGCTGCTCGGCTACGCGGGCCAGCTCGCCTTCGCGCACGCGGCCCTGTTCGGGGTCGGCGCGTACACCACCGGGCTGCTCAAGCTCGAGCTGGACCTCCACTACGGGCTCGCCCTCGCCGCCGGCGTCGGCCTCGCCACCGTCACCGGGCTCGCGGTCGCGATGCCCGCGCTCCGGCTCCGGGGGCTGTACCTCGCCCTCGCGACCGTCGCTTTCGCACAGGCGACCCTCTGGGTGTTCACCCACTGGAACTCCGTCACCTACGGCGGCGCCGGATTCCGGGTTCCGCCGCTCGACTTCGAGCCGTTCACCTCGCGGCCGGACGTCGGGATCTACGCCCTCACCTGCCTCATCGTGCTCGCGAGCGTCCCGCTCGGCTGGAACCTCCTGCGCTCGCGGGTCGGCCGGGCATGGGTCGCGATCCGCGAGAGCGAGGTGGCGGCGGAGTCGCTCGGCATCGACGTCACCCGGTACAAGGCCATCGCCTATGCCGTGAGCGCGATGTACGCGGGGACCGCGGGCGGCCTGTTCGCGGGGATGCTCGGCATCGTCACCCCGGAGTCGTTCGACCTCTTCCAGGTGATCGTCCACTTCTGCATGGTGATCGTCGGCGGCCTCGGCTCGATCTGGGGCGGCGTGCTCGGGGCGGTGGGCCTGGTGGGGTTGCAGGAGGTGCTGCGGGCGTTCCGCCACCTTCAGGAGATCGCCTTCGGCGGCCTTATCCTGTTCACCGTGCTCGTGATCCCGGGCGGCGCGGTCTCGCTCCTCAAGCGTTACGTGCCGGGATGGAAGGAGCCGCTTCGCCGCATGGAGCATGACGAGTGAGCGGGAGCGGTCCGCCGGCCGGTCATCCTTCTGCGGAGAACCCGCCGGCCGCGGAGCCGGGCGGAGGGCGGCCGCGGCCCGTGAGCAAGCTCCGGGCGAGCGGCATCTCCATCTCGTTCGGAGGCCTCAAGGCCCTCGACTCGGTGGCGATCGACGTGGAGCCGGGAGAGATCCGCGGCATCATCGGCCCCAACGGGGCGGGCAAGACCACGTTGCTCAACGTGATCTGCGGGATCGATCCGCCGGACCGCGGCACCGTATGGCTCGACGGGCAGCCGATCAACGGGCTCAAGACGAGCCGGATCGCGGCGCGGGGCATCGGGCGCACCTTCCAGACCACGAAGCTGTTCAAGGGCATGACGGTCCTCGAGAACGTGATGACCGGCCTGCACGGGAAGATGCGGGCGAGCCCGCTCGCCGCCGCGTTCGGCATGAGGAGCGTGCTCCGCGAGGAGGCGGAGGCGGCCCGGCGCGCCCGCGAGGTGCTGGAGTTCGTGCGCATGCTGGAGTTCGCCGACGACGAGGCGACCTCCCTCTCGTTCGGGCAGCAGCGGCTGGTGGAGATTGCGCGCGCGCTCGTGAGCGAGCCTCAGGTGCTGCTCCTCGATGAGCCCGCGGTCGGGCTCAGCCTGACCCGGGTCGCCGAGGTCGACGAGCTCCTGCGCCGGATCCGGCGCGAGCGCGGGGTCACCATCCTGATGATCGAACACGTCATCCGCCTCGTCATGGGGGTCTGCGACCGGATCACGGTGCTCAACTCCGGCCGCAAGATCGCCGACGGGACGGCCGACGAGGTCATGGCCGACCGGGAGGTCGCGGAGGCGTACCTCGGAGCGGAGCTCGATGCCTGACCCGCACCGCTCACCGTCCTTCGCCGCGAGCCTGCCGCTCCGCTCCCGGCGCCGCCGGGCCGCAGCCCGTTCCGGGCCGCCCCGACAGCGCGCGGGCATCGGGGCCGGATACGCGTTCGGCGTCTCCCGGACTTCCGTTGCGGGGTCTCGCCTCCCCCGCGGCGAAGGCGGCCGGTAACCGATGCGGCTCGAGGTCGAGCACCTGAACGTCTGGTACGACGTGACGGAGGTGATCCGCGACGTGACCTTCGAGGTCGCGGAGAACGAGGTGGTGGCCCTGCTCGGCGGCAACGGTGCGGGCAAGACCACGATCCTCAATACGCTGAGCGGGCTCCTCGCGCCCCGCCGGGGGACGGTCACCATCGACGGGCGTCCGGTGGAGGGGCGGCACCCGAGGACGATCGTGGAGGCGGGCATGGTCCAGGTGCCGCAGGGGCGGTTCGTGTGGCCGGGGATGAGTGTCGAGGACAACCTCGCGCTCGGGGCCGTCACCCGCCCGCGGAGCGAACGGGCCGCGATCGCGGCGGACATGGGCGAGGTGTTCGACATGTTCCCGGTGCTGCGCGAGCGGCGCCGCGGCTACGCCGCGAGCCTCTCGGGCGGCGAGCAGCAGATGCTCGCCATCGGGCGCGCGCTCATGGCCCGGCCCCGCCTGTTGCTCATGGACGAGCCCTCCCACGGGCTCTCCCCGCTCATGGTCCGCCAGATGGTGGTCGCCATCCGGCGGCTCCACGAGCGCGGTATGACCATCCTGCTCGTCGAGCAGAACGTGGGGGTGGCGGCGGCGGTCTCGAAGCTTGCCTACGTGCTCGTGAACGGCGAGATCGAGTTCTCGACCCCCGGGGCGAAGCTCGCGGACCACCCGGACGTCCTCCGGAGCTACCTCGGCGGCGGACGGTATTGACCGCGTGAAGGCGGTCTCCGCCGTCCGGCCCCCGATCCGGGGCCGGTGCTTCACCCGATTGCGCACGATCCTCGGCCCGAACACGGACACGATGGGGGATCGACTTCCCGCGTCCGCGGCCCTTTCTCCCTGTAGAATCCGGGCCGCGGTCCATCGGGGGATGCCTGCCCGGGCGCCCCGGGGGCTGCCCGAGACCGGGCCGGGCCGACCGGGCCGATCGCACGACCGGAGAACGGCGATGACGCAATCAGGCGACGACGCATCCACCACCACGGCATTCGCCGAGGCCTACACCGAGATCCGGAACCTCTACGCCCGGTACAACTGGTACAGCGACGAGGGCGACGCCGACGGGTATGCCGGCTGCTTCACCGAAGACGGCGAGCTCTCCATTCCCGGCATCGGGATGCGCATCCGCGGCCGGGAGAACCTCCGGGAGTTCAAGCGGCAGGACAAGGCCCGGAGAGGGGATCGGATCCGCCGCCACTGGAACAGCGGCCTCTTTCTCGAGGCCGGCGACGACGGCGCCATGCGGGGGCGGTGCTATCTCCACGGCTACGACGGCGCCCCCGGCGAGGCGCCGGTGCTGAGCGACGTCGGGGCCTACGACGACACCATCGTCCGCCGGGGCGGGGAATGGCGGTTCGCCCGGCGGGTGATCACCATGGACCACAGCGCGTTCCGGCCGCCCGGATCGTGATGGACGAGAGGGACGAAGCATTGGACCAGGACGTCACGAAGCATTCGGCCGCACGCATCGCGGCGGAGGTCGGCAAGCGCACGGTGAGCGCCCGCGAGGTCGTCGAGGCGGTGCTCGCCCGGGTGGAGGCGGTCAACCCGACCCTGAACGCCATCTGCACCCTGAACGACGCGGCGCTCGACGAGGCGGACGCGGTCGATCGCCGGCTCGCCGCCCGTGCGCCGCCGCGACCGCTCGAAGGGGTGCCGGTGGTCGTCAAGGACAACATCTTCACCCGGGGGATCCGCACGACCTTCGGCTCGAAGATCCTGGAGCACGACGTCCCGGAAGAGGATTCCATCTGCGTCGAACGGCTGCGGGCCGCGGGCGCGATCGTGCTCGGAAAGACCAATACCCCCGAGTTCGCCCACGACGTCAACACCTCGAACCCCGTATTCGGCGCCACCCGCAACCCTTGGGACGTGAACCGCACCGCCGGGGGATCGAGCGGGGGCACCGCCGCCGCCGTTGCGGGACGGCTGGCGCCGGCGGGCCTCGGGACGGACCTCGGGGGTTCGATACGCGTCCCCTCCTCCTTCAACGGCCTCGTCGGGATCCGCCCGGCTCCGGGGCGGGTGGCGTTCTATCCGACCGAGTTCGGCTGGGACACGCTGGTCGCCCACGTCCAGGGTCCGATGGCCCGGACGGTCGAGGACGTCGGCCTGCTGCTGGACGTGCTCTCCGGACCGGACGACCGGGACCCGATGTCGCTGCCCGAACAGGACGTGGACTTCGCGGCGGCGGCGGCCTCCGTCCGGCCGGACGACCTCGCCGGCACGCGGCTCGCCCTCGGCATCGACCTCGGCGGGCTCGTGCCGGTCGATCCCGAGGTCGAGGCGCTGGTGCGCGCGGCGGGGCGCGACCTCGCGGCGCTCGGCTGCGAGGTGAACGAGACGTTCTTCGACACCTCCGGGCTCGCCGGGATCATCTTCGGCACCCGCGGCTTCGGGATGATCGCGCGCTACGCCGAGCGCTACGAACGTCACCGCGACGTCATGACCCGCCCGCTCGTCAACCAGATCGAGGCGGCCCGGGACGTGGACGTGGAGGCGGTGGCCCGGGCCGAACGCCTCCGGACCGACTACTGGCATCGGGTGCGGGCGCTTCTCGCGCGCCATGAGTTCATCCTGACCCCGGCGGTCGGGGCTCCGCCGTTCCGGCTCGACCGGCCCCTTCCCGACGAGGTCGGGGGCCGCAAGGTCGAACGCTACTACGACGTCTTTCTCACCGCGTATGCGTTCTCGGTGACCGGGCTCCCCGCGATGTCGATCCCCTGCGGCTTCACGAACGAGGGGCTCCCCGTCGGCCTGCAGGTCGTGGGGCCGAGGCTGCGCGAAGACCTCCTGCTCCGGTTCGCGGCCTCGTTCGCCGCCGCCCGCCCCGAACACTACCGGAGCCCCGAGGTCGATCTCGCGGCGGCGAAACCCGTCGCGGACGCATTCTCGAGCCCCGGCCTCGTCGTCCGCCAGTAGCTCCGCACCGGGGTTCCGGCCGGTCGAATCCGGCCGCTCCGGGCGCGTTGCCCGCGCCGATTCCTCCTTGCCGGCATGGGAGAAGCCGGCGCGGGACGGCCGTCTATGGGTGCGTATCTTCCGGGTCGCCGCCCTGCCGGTCGAGCTCGGCGAACAGCTCGTTCAAGGAGAGTGAGAATTCGGGCAGCACGGCGTCTCCGGACAGCGTATCTTCGCGGCGCAGAACGGTGGAATCTCGGGGACTGGTGTATACCGTGACGGTGCGGGCTTCGGGATCGACCAACCAGACCAGACGGACGCCGGCCCCGAAGTACTCCTGACGCTTGCGGGCCATTTCCGGAGCCGTATTCCCGGCACTGATCACCTCCACGGCCAGATCGGGGGCCAGATCGGGAATCGGGGTGTCCGGCACGCGCCGCTCGGGAAGGCGAGCCCACGAGACGAACGCCACGTCGGGAACACGCACCAGTCCGGCGGCCAGGCGCATCATGCCGTCAGGCGCCGTCACCAAGCCGAGGTTGCGTCGTCCGACAAAGCCGCGTAGCGCCTCGATCAGCGCCCCGGCCAGCAGAGATTCGCGGAACCCCGCGGCTTTCTCCACCAGTACGCCGTCCACCAGCTCGCACAAGCGGCCCTCACGATCATGCGCGTGGAGGAGATCCTCCTCGGTCGCGGCCCCCGGCGCCGGACATGGCCCCACTCGATCGAGCGCAATGCCTCCCAACCGATCCAGCAAACGAGCCAAGGGGTCCGGGACGGCCGATGCACCCGGCGCCGAGGTCACACCGTACTCCTCCGCATCACCCGCCTTCTGCACGTTCCTTCCCGCCTGAACTGGGGCCGATTATAGTCCGTCCGCAAGCGACGGGAGGTCTCCATCCGCATGAGCGACGAGCTGGCATGGCCGTGTTTCTGAAGTGGTTCGGCCGGGCGGCGCTCGCCCTCCTCGTGCTGGTCGGGGCGGCGGCGGGAGGCGGCTACCTGTGGCTCCGGGGGTCGCTCCCCGAGATCGACGGTGAGCGCGCCGCTTCCGGCCTCGCCGCACCGGTGGAGGTGGTGCGCGACCGGCACGGCGTCCCGCACGTGCTCGCCCGAAACGAGGAGGACGCCCTCTTCGCCCTCGGCTACGTCCACGCCCAGGACCGGCTGTGGCAGATGGAGATGAATCGGCGGATCGGCGCGGGCCGCCTCGCCGAGGTCCTGGGGGCGCCCGCCCTCGCCACCGACCGCCTGCTGCGGGTGCTCGGCCTCCGCCACCGGGCGAAGGCCGCCCTGGCCCACCTCTCCCCCGGCGCGCGGGGCCGGATCGACGCCTATGTCCGTGGGGTCAACGCGTGGATGGAGGGGAGGACGGGTCCGCTGCCCCCCGAATTCCTCATTCTCGGGTTCGAGCCCGAGCCCTGGACGGCGGTCGATACCGTGGTGTGGGCCAAGGTGATGGCGCTCGACCTCGGGCGCGAGTGGACCCGCGACCTCATGCGGCTCCGGATGTCGGCCTTCCTCGCGCCGGACCGGATCCTCGACTTCTATACCCCCTACCACGAGGACCGGCCCCGGGGCGTCCAGCTTCCCGCGTCGCCGCCCGCCGCCCCGGCGGGCGGCCGCTCCGTGCCGGATGCGCGCCCCGAACCGCCTTCGGGCGAGGACCGCGCCTCGCCTTCCCCGGGAAGCGCGGCACGCCTCGACCTCGGCTCGGCCGCCGCGCGGTTCCGGCCCGGCGCGGATCGCGAACCCCCGCTCGACGAGCGCTCGCGCCGCGTACCCGGGCGCGCTCCGCCGGGAACCCTGCCGGCCGTCGGGCAGGGGGGCCGGCTCGGCGCCGGCGTGGAGCCGCCGCGCCGCGCCTCCGCGGCCTCCGCGCCGGCGGGCTTCCTGCTCCGGCCCGCGAGCGGCCATCCCGGCTCCAACGGCTGGGCGGTGAGCGGTGAGCGGAGCGCGACGGGCAAGCCGTTCCTCGCGAACGACCCCCACCTCGGCCTCACCGTACCCTCGGTGTGGTACTTCGTCCACCTCTCCTGGCCGGGCCGCGACCTCGTCGGGGCGACCTTCCCCGGCATGCCGGTCGTGGTGCTCGGGCACAACGGCCGGGCCGCGTGGGGCTTCACCAACACCGGGGCGGACACCCAGGACCTCTTCCTCGAGAAGCTCGATCCGGAAGACCCCGCGCGCTACCTGGCGCCGGACGGCTACCGCCGGTTCGAGGTGCGGCGCGAGGTGATCGAGGTGAAGGACGGCGACGACGCGGTGGTGCACGTCCGGGAGAGCCGGCACGGCCCGGTGCTCGACGATGCGTCGGCCTCGGCGGCCCGTGCATCGCCGCCCGGCCACGTGTTCGCCCTCGAATGGACCGCCCTGCGCGACGACGACCTCACCCTGGAGGCCGGACTCGGCCTGCCCGAAGCGCGGGACTGGGCGAGCTTCGTCGAGAGCCTGCGGGACTTCCATTCCCCGCCGCTGAACGTCTGCTACGCGGACGTCGACGGCAACATCGGGTTCCTCGTCTCCGGCCGGGTCCCGATACGGCCCCGGCCGGGGTCGGGGCCGGGGTCGGGGTCGGACCGGGTGCGGCCGGGGACCGTTCCCCGTCCGGGATGGAGCGGGGACCACGACTGGCTCGGCTTCGTGCCCTCCGAAGCCCTGCCCCTCGTGTACAACCCGCCCGGCGGAGCCGTGGTGACCGCCAACCACGCGGTGACCGCCGACGACCATCCGTATCCCCTCACGTCCGAATGGGCCGCGGGCTTCCGGGCGGAGCGGATCATCGAACGGCTCGCGGCCCGGCCGCGGCATGACGCCGAGAGCTTCGGCTCGCTCCAGCAGGACCGCGTATCGCCGTTCGCGCGGGCGCTCCTGCCGCGGCTTCGCGCCGTCCCGCTCGGAGAGGAGGCGGGGCCGCTCGCGCGGCGCGCCCGCGGCCTGCTCGAGACGTGGGACGGCGGCATGGACCCCGACCGTCCCGAGCCGCTCGTCTTCCAGGCCTGGATCTGGGCGTTCGGCCGTCTCGTGACCGCCGACGAGCTGGGTCCCGTCCAGCGGGAGGCGTGGGGGCGGAAGGGGGCGTTCATCCGCCGGATCCTCGAGACGCGGGAGGTCTGGTGCGACGACGTCCGTACCGGCCCGGTCGAGGGCTGCGACGAGATGCTCGCGCGGGCGCTCGGGCGGGCGGTGCGCCGCATCGCCGAGCGTCAGGGGGACGACCCGGCCGGCTGGCGCTGGGGGCGGGAACACGTCGCGGTGGCCGAGCACCGACCGCTCGGAAGCTCGCCCCTCGCGCGCCTGTTCAACCTGCGCGGCCCGGCCCCGGGCGGCATCTACACCGTCAACGCGTTCGAGTTCAGCCCCCTCGACGACGATGAGCCCTTCGTGTCCCGCAACGGGCCGAGCCTCCGGGCCGTCTACGACCTCTCCGACCTCGACCGGTCGCGGTTCATGCACTCGACCGGGCAGTCCGGGAACGTGCTCTCGCCCCTCTACGACAGCTTCGAGGAGGACTGGCGCAAGGGCGGGTACGTGACGATTCCCACGCGGCGCGAAGCGTTCGAGGAGGGCGCCCTCGGCCGCCTCCGTCTCGTGCCGCCCTGAGCGGGGCCGCCGGCCTTCGCCCGCCGGCTCGGCCCCGTCCGCCGCCCCCTCCGCCGGCCGGGCGGAGGTGCGAGCGACCCCGCTACGGCGCGTCGCGGTGGGAGAACATCGGCTCCCCCGGAACGTCCAGCTCCGCGGTGAGGACGTGGCCGGAGCCGGACTCCGTGATGTAGAGGGTCCGGTTCTCCGGCCCGCCGTAGGCGAGGTTCGTGACCCCCGGGCCGGTCGGGGCGGTGATGCAGGCGACCGGCTCCCCGGACGGGCTCAGCAGCCACGTCCGGCCGGCTCCGTGCTGGACCACCGAGAGGTTGCCGGCCGCGTCCATCGCCATCCCGTCCGGGCCTCCGCTCCCGCCTTGGAGCTGGACGAAGAGGCCGACCTTGAACGGCCGTCCCTCCGGATCGAAGGGCATCCGCCAGACCGCGTTCGCACGGGTCACCGCGATGTAGAGCATCGACTCGTCGCGGGCCATGACGAGCCCGTTGGGGCTCGGGACGGTGTCGATCAGGCATTCGAGGCGGCCGTCCGCAGCCCGGTGACACCACACCCGGCCGGTCGGGTCGTGCAGGCCGGTGAGGCCCTGGTCGGTGAAGTAGAGGTCGCCGTTCGACGCGAAGAAGAGGTCGTTGAAGCCCTTGAAGTCCGGGAAGCGGTCCCGGTCGAGGAAGGGCTCGATCCTCCCGTTCATCGGGTCCAGCACCATGATCCCCTTCACGAAATCGGCGATGAAGACCCGGCCGTCGCGGTGGATCGCGAGCCCGTTCGGCTGGCCGTCGTACTGCGCGGCCACGTCCCAGCCCCCGGCCGGGCCGACCCGGAAGACGCGCCCGTGCGCGATGTCGACGAGCCACAGGTTCCCGTCCCGGTCGAACGACGGCCCTTCGAGAAAGGCGCCCACCGGCCCGCGGGCCTGGCGGCGGGCCCACGCGGACGGTCGTTCCGAGAGGTCCAGCTCCTTCGGCACCCGGGTGAACGGCTTCGCCTCGATGACGGGCGGGGGGGTGAAGAACATGGCGCATCCTCCAGTCGGGGTGGTGGCGAACCTCGATCTTCACCGTTTGATCTCCCGCCCTCAAACCGGTTCAATCCGCGGGTTCCGTTCCGGAGCCTCCCATGAGCGCGAGCCCTGCTTCCGTCGCCCCGGCCGCCGGTATCGGCGCCGGAGACCGCGATCCGCCCGCCGGCTTCGTCATCCCCGCCCCGGCCGTCCCCTCGCTTCCGGTGGCCGGAACCGCCCGGCGCTTCCCGGTGCGCCGGGTGTACTGCGTGGGCCGGAACTACGCCGCCCACGCCATCGAGATGGGGCACGATCCCGACCGCGAGGACCCCTTCTTCTTCCAGAAGAACCCCGACGGGCTGGTTCCGGGCGGCGGGGCCTTCCCCTACCCCGCGGCGACGGGCGACGTCCACCACGAGATCGAGCTGGTCGTCGCCCTCGCGAGCGGCGGCGCCGGCATCACGGTCGGGGAGGCCCTCTCGCACGTGTACGGCTACGCGGTCGGGATCGACATGACCCGCCGCGACCTCCAGGCGGCGGCCAAGCGGGCGGGCCGCCCCTGGGAGGTCGCGAAGGCGTTCGAGCACGCGGCGCCGTGCTCGGCCGTCGCCCCGGCCGCCGCCATCGGCCATCCGAGCCGGGGCGCCGTCACCCTCGAGGTGAACGGCGAGGAGCGCCAGCGCGGCGATCTCGCCCAGCTCATCTGGAAGGCGCCGGAGATCATCTCGTACCTGTCGGGGCTCTTCACCCTCGCGGCCGGCGACCTCGTCTTCACCGGCACCCCGTCCGGGGTCGGGCCGGTGGCGCGCGGCGACCGGCTGCGGGGGCGGGTCGCCGGGGTCGGCGAGATCGAGGTGGAGGTGGTCTGACCCGATCCGTCGGCATTGCCCCGGAGGGGTCCGCCGACCTGGACGGTCCGGCGGCCTCGCCGGTGACCGGAGACGGGGACGTTCTCGAAACAGGCGGTGCGGCGGATTTCCGGCTCGCCGCTCCGAGGGGATTCCGGGAACCGCTCGCGGCCGTTCCCTTCGATCCCGATCCCCGCCGAACCGAAGGAAGGAAGACATCGCGATGAGCGCCCCCATGACCGAAATGGCCCCCATCCGCTTCGGCGACCTCGAGGTCGCGCGGGTGGAGGAGATGGTCTGGACGGTGAGCCCGCGCTATCTCTACGCGGGGGTTCCGAACGAACGCTTCGAGCCCTACCGGGACTGGCTCCTGCCCCACTTCTCGACCGAGGACTTCAAGTGGCGGCTCAGCATCCACACCTTCGTGGTGCGGACCCCCCACCACACGATCGTGGTCGATACCTGCGTCGGCAACGACCGCAGGCGGAGCCTTCCGATCTGGAACCGCATGAACACCGACTACCTCGGGCGCCTCGCCGCGGCCGGCGTGGTCCCGGAGGAGGTGGACTACGTCTTCTGCACCCACATGCACGTCGATCACGTCGGCTGGAACACGCGGCTCGAGAACGGCCGCTTCGTGCCCACCTTCCCGAACGCGAGGTACCTCTTCCACCGCACCGAGTGGGAGCACTGGAAGGAGACCGAGGAAGAGATCCAGGCCGAGGTGGTGAAGGACAGCCTCCTCCCCATCGTGGATGCGGGACTCGCGGAGATGGTCGAGAGCGGCCACGTGATCGAGGACGGGGTGCGCCTTCTCCCCACTCCCGGCCACACCCCGGGGCACTGCAGCCTCGTGCTCGGCACGAAGGAGGCCGGCGACGCGGTCATCACCGGCGATCTCATCCACCACCCGTTCCTGGTGGCGGAGCCGGACTGGCCGTCGCGGGTGTGCTGGGACCCGGAGATGGCGGTTCGCACCCGGCGCGAGTTCGTCGAACGCTACGCCGACACCGCTACCCGGGTGCTCGGGACGCATTTCGCGCCCCCGACCGCGGTGCGGATCGAGAGCGGGCCGGGAGGCTGCCGCGTCGCCTTCTGACCCCGCCCCGCGGCCGGCGGCGGCTACGGCGTGCGGCGGCGGCCGTGCGGGACGGAGACCGCGGGCTCAGCTCGTGACGAGGCCCCCATCCACGTTGTAGCACTGCCCGGTGACGTTGCGGGCGCCGGGCGATGCGAGGAAGACCGCCATCGCCGCGATGTCCGCGGGGTCGTTGGCCCGCCGGAGCGGGATCGGCTTCACCGCCGCCGCCCTCGCCTCTTCGACGGAGATGCCCTCCTTCTCCGCCCGCTGGGTGACGAGCCGGGTCACCATCTCGGTCATGGTGACGCCGGGGCAGATCGCGTTGACGTTGAGGTTGTGGCGGGCGAGCTGCTGGGCGGCGGTCCTGGTGAGGCTGATGACCGCACCCTTGCTTGCGGCGTAGGCGGCATTGGAGGTGCCGGGGAAGCCGCGCCCCGCGATGGAGGCGATGTTGATGATCCGGCCCTCGCGGCGGGGGATCATCTCGCGGGCGGCGCGCTGGAGGCAGAAGAAGACCCCCTTCGCGTTGACCCGGTGCATCCGGTCCCAGTCTTCCTCGGTGAGGTTCATGATGTACGCGCCGCGGGTCACCCCGGCGTTGTTGACGATCACGTCGAGATGCCCGAAGCCGGCCACGACGGCGCCCACCATGCGGTCGATGTCGGCGACGTCGCCCACGTCGGCCTGGACCGCCATCGCCCCGCCGCCTGCCGCCCGAGCCGCGACGGCCGTCGCGGCGGCCGCGCGCTCGTCGAGGTCGGCGGCGGCGACCCGCGCGCCCGTCTCGGCGAAGGCGAGCGCGATGGCCCGCCCTATGCCGGTGCCCGCCCCGGTGACCAGTACGGTCCGTGCGTCGTTCGTCGCCATCGTGAGCCTTCCTCGCTGTCGCCTTTCGATTCACCGGGCGGCCCCGGACGTTCCGGGACGCCCTCGGGGGTCCGTCGCCGCCGCAGCCCAGGCGGGGGGCTCGAACCGTTCCTCCCGGCCAGGAAAGTACGCAATTCCCGCCGCTTCCGGGCCGGGCTGCCCGACTCGGGATTCATGCTCCGGCCGCTCAGCTCCGGGGCTTGAGCCACGATTCCGACCACGCGAGCACCGCGCTCGAGGACTGGTGGTCGCCGCGCTTCTCGCGCCAGAGCGCCCCGGCCGCGACCCGGTCGTTGAGGGCGAGCTGGGCGGAGCCGGCCGGGATGAAGGTGGAGAGCACTCCCAGCGGCCGGCCCGCGGTACCGGGCGGAGCGTTCAGGATGAACGGCTCGATGCAGTCGTACCAGGTCATCCGCACGACGTCTTCATCCGACTCGATGGTCTCCACGGTGGTGGAGCGCGGGTCGCCTTCGCGGGTGAACACCGCCGGGTGCACCGCTACCCCCTCGTCGGCGAACGGCGGGTGCAGGAGGGTCTCGATCGTGCGTTGCAGCCAGCGCGCCACCGAGACGTCGTCGCTGTAGATGCGGACCTCCCCGTCCGTCAGCTCGCCCTGCATGAAGAGGGCATGGCCGGCCCCCGCCGGGCACCACAGCACCCGCCAGTGGCTGGTGCGGTCGGACATCGTCTTCCCGCCGTCGTGGCTCAGGCGGATGAAGGAGTTCTCGCCGGTCATGAGAACCTGGTGGGTGTCGATGGGAGTGGTCATGGATGAGAGCCTCCTCGGGCAGGTACCGCGCGCCGCGCGCGAGCCCGAAGGATAACGGCTTGCCGGGCGGGGCGGGAGCGCCCGTCCGCGGTCGGGACCGGGACAGGGGGTCACGCCGGCCGGGGCCGGGCCGCGGATGCGGTCCCGTCCAGGTGCGAGGTTGCCGGCGCGTTCCCGGGTCCGCGTCTCCTGGCGATTTCCTGCCGCGGACGCAAGCCGGATGAGACGAGCGGGTCGGGTCCATTTCACGCTGAACGACTCGCGGCCGGACGTCGATGCCCATCGCTCTTGCCGGGAACGGCGCGTCCTCCTGACGCGGACGTCCTGCCCGCATCGATCGGCGGTGGTCTTGCTGTCCCATTTGCGGTCGGGACACGAGCGTTCCCAGGACGCCGCTGCTCCCGGGACATCCGGGTCAGGCGCCGTTCCAGGACGTCCGGGTCAGGCGCCGCTCTGATTCGACCGAGCCGGGGCTCCTCCGCGCGAACCGATTCCGCGGCGTGAAACGGCCTTGGACGAGCGGGTCGGGCCCTCGCCTTCGCCAGGACGGGCGCGGCAAGCGCAACCGGGGTGGAGCGGCAGCGGGCGGCGACCTCGCCGGCGGCGAGTGAACGACGGCTACCCCTGCCTCCGCCGATTCCGCGGGATGGAAGACCGCCTCCACCGAGTCGCACGGCTTGGCTTCCTGGCGTTCGGTCCCTGCAGTGTCCAGACGACCACGCCCCGCCGGCGACCGCTTCCCTCCGCCCCGTCGCCGCCGTCCCGGCGATTCTCGCCCTCGCCATGCCGGTGCTCCTCCGCGCCGGTGCGGCGGTCGATCACCACCAGATGCCCTTCCTCCGCCCCGCACTTCTCCATGTACCCCGACGTCTGCTCCACCCCGCGCTCGACGGTCCATTCCAGGCTCTTCCGGTCCGAGTCGCGCAGCACCTTGCACTCGACCACGAACCGCTCCCAGAGCTCCGACGGCTGGCCCGGCTCGCGCGGCCACCGCACCAGCAGGTCCGTCCGGCCCCGCCCGAGACCGTGCTCCCGCTCGATGCGCCCGCCGCCGTTCACCACCCGGTGCAGGTACGCCTGCAGGATGAGCTGCGGCCCCGCCTCGGGGTACTCGGAGAAGCGTCCGAGCCAGTGCCCGGAATGCTCGCGGAAGAACGTGCGGAACGCCGCCAGCAGCTTCGTCAGGTCCAGCCGGCCGGCCCCGTCCATGTACCACGCCGCCTGCACGTCCAGGCTGCTTTGCAGGATGTAGCCCAGCTCGCGCGGCACCACTTCCGCGTAGATCGGGTTCGCCATGCGCGGCGGCTCGCTGCCGTCGATGAGGCCGAGGTCGCGGAGGTACTCGAGGTCGCGGACATGGTGCCGCGCCTCGCCTCCGCTCAGGATGGGCTCGACGACCCGCCGCACCCGCGCCTCCTCCAGCTTGTGCGCGAGCTGGTCGAGGTGCGTGCGCCGCGAGAGGATGAGCTCCTCCCGGGCCGCGAAGACGTCGTCCTCCTCGATGGTGCGCGAGCGGTCCCGTCCGGCCTTGTCGTCGAAGCAGGTCCCCGCGCATAGCGCGTTCACCAGCCACGGCTGGCCTCGGGTCTGGGTCCACACCGCGTCCCGCGCCGCCGGCGAGAAGCGCTGACCGGTCTCCTCGGTGTGCTGGGCCATCAGCGTCCGCGTCTCCGCTTGCGTGAAGTCGCCCAGACGAAGCGACTTCGCCGCCACGTTGAACGGGCTCCCGCCGGCGATGACCTCCCCGGTGCTCGACCGGATGCGGTAGTCGCGGATGTCCCGCACCCCGCACAGCACCACGCTCTGCGGGAAGTCCTCGGGGCGCTGCTCGTAGCCGGCCCGGAGCTGGCGCAGCACCGAGAGCAGGGTGTCGCCGACGAGCGAATCGATCTCGTCCACCAGCAGCACCAGCGGCGTCGGGCAGGCCCGGCACCAGCGGGCGAGCAGCCGCTTGAGGGCGTCGTCGGGCCCCACCTTCGCCGGGATGTCCGGCCAGACTTCCTCGGGGTAGTCGTCGCCCAGCTCCTGCGCATTCTCGGCCAAGCTGCCCAGGATGGCGCGGATGCCGCGCGCGGTGTCGTCGCGCGCCACCTGCCCGACCTCGACGTTCACGTCCACGCAGCGGAAGTCGCCCGCTTCACCGCTGTTCAGCAGGTCGCGCAGGGCGATGAGGGCGGAGGTCTTGCCGGTCTGCCTCGGCGCGTGCAGGACGAAGTACTGCTTGGCCCGGATCAGGTCCGGCAGATCATCGAGGTCCATCCGGTCCAGCGGCGGGATGGCGTAGTGGTCGTCCGGGCGGATCGGCCCTGCAACGTTGAAGCGGCGCATGGGCCGATGATGGCACTCGATCCGCCCCGGGGCGGGCGCGGGTTCAGAACGGGATGGCGCCGCCCGCGGTCACCCGGTGCATGAGGCGGCGCTGCGGCCACTCGTAATCGCGGAGCGCGACGTGCTGGACCACGCAGTTGTCCCAGATGACGAGGTCGCCCACCTGCCAGCGGTGCCGGTATTGGAACTCCGGCCGGACGATGTGGTCGGAGAGCCGCTCGATGAGCGCCGCGGCCTCCGCGTCGGGCAGGCCCTCGATCCCGACGCACTCTCCCTTGCGCACGTAGAGGGCCTTGGCCCCGCTCACGGGGTGCGTGCGGGCGACGGGATGGAGCACGTCCGGATGGCGGGCGATCTGCTCGGGGGTCAGCCGGACGGGCCGTGCGACCCCGCGTTCCTTGGCGCTGAACCGGTGCACGGTGCGCAGCCCCTCGATGCGCCGCCGGTCCGCCTCGTCCAGCGCCTCCCAGGCCGCGCGCGCGTTCGCGAACAGCGTGTCCCCGAGGTTGCGGCGCCCGTCGTTCGGGACCTCGATCGCGTGCAGGGCGGTGCAGCGGGGCGGGGTCGCGGTATAGGACATGTCCGTGTGCCAGTGGCTGCCCGCGTCGGCGTACCCGACGTTGCGCCCGTTCTCCCGGACGTTCGACACCACCAGCACTCCGGGATGTCCGGGAAGGGCGTACTGGTCGAACGCGTTGACTTCGACCGGGCCGAACCGTTCGCAGAAGGCGATCTGCCGCTCGGGGTCGAGGCGCTGCTCCCGGAAGACGAGCACCCCGTGGCCAGCGAGGGCGCGGTCGATGCGCGCGAACACGTCGTCCGGAAGCGGAGCGGAGAGGTCGACCCCGAAGACCTCGGCCCCCGCGCCCTCGCCGCTCGGTTCGAGGTCGAGCCCGGCCGCCCCGCCGTCCGGCGTGGGCCGGGAGCGGGAGGCCGTCCCGGTCCGCTTCGAGAGCTTCACATCCCCTCCCTCGGGGCGCCCGGCCCCGAGGGCGCGAAACCGCGGGGCCGCCACCGTGCGTCCTGCTTCACAATAGCGGGGGCGGGACCGGGCCGGCAACCTCTCCGCGCCGGTACGCGCCGCCCCGCCTCGTTGCGCCGCCCCGCGCCGCGTCGGCGCCCGGCAGACGGCGCGCGCGGGGAGGACGAACCCACGCTGCCGATGCGAGGAGCGAGAGAACATGGACTTCGGCGTCTGCGCCATCACGAAGATCGACGACGTCGGCCTCGCGGCCGAGGCCGAGAACCTCGGCTACTCCCACCTGTGGGTCCCGGACAGCCAGATGATCTGGTCCGACTGCTATGCCTGGATGGCCCTCGCCGCTCGCGACACCCGGACGATCCGGATCGGGACCGGGGTCAGCGTGGCGGGCACCCGCACCGCCCCGGTCACCGCCCACAGCATCGCCACCGTCCACCGGCTCGCGCCGGGGCGGGTGTTTCTCGGCATCGGGACCGGCAACACCGCGCAGCGCCTGATGGGCCAGCGCCCCATCCGCTACGGCGAGTTCGAGGAGTACGTGCGGGTGCTGCGCGGGCTCCTCGACGGCGAGGAGGTGGACTACGCGTATCCGGGCGGCGAGCGCCGGCCCATCCGCTTCGACATGCTCGACCTCGGGTTCATGCAGATCGAACCGCGGATCCCCATCCACGTATCGGGCTTCTACCACCGCACCCAGCGGCTCGCCGGCCGCTACGGCGACGGGCTCGTGGTCTCGATCCCGCCGCACCGCGACTTCGTGGCCCGCGCCCGCACCCACGCGGCCCGGGGGGCGGCGGAGGCGGGGCGGGCGCTGCCGGACGGCTTCCGGCTCAGCTCGCTCACCACCGCCGTCGTGCTGGAGCCGGGGGAGACCCTGGGGTCCGACCGCGTGATCCGGGACTGCGGGCCGTTCGTGGTGTCCTCGATCCATTACATCTACGAGAAGATCAGGGAGAACGGCGGAGAGCCGCCCCCGCACATGCGCGGCTTCTGGAAGAAGTACTGCCGCCTGGTCGAGGAGACCCCGGAACGCGGCCGCCACCTCCGGGTGCACGCCGGCCACTGCACGTGGCTCCACCCCGACGAGGCCGAGTTCGTGACCCCCGATCTCATCCGTACCACCTGCCTCGCGGGCACGCCGGACGAGCTGGTGGAACGGATCCGCCATCTCGACGAGGCGGGGCTCGACCACGTCATGCTGCTCCCCTCGCTCGAGACCCAGCGCCACACCATCGAGGCGTTCTCGCGAAAGGTGATGTCCCGGCTCTGATCCCGGTAGGGGAGGGCTGGCCCGCCCACATCGGCTCGTGCTGGGCGGGAGATGGAGCTCCCGCCCGCTCGGCGGGCGGCGATGCCAGCCTTGGCGGCACGATTCGATGAGAGGTCGTTCCTGCCGGCCCGGGCGAACATCCGGCACTTTTGCGAGATGTACGGCATCGAAGCGTCAGCGTCCGGATCGCGAGCCGGGGCCATACCCGGAGTCTTCGAGTTCCTGGCCGACACGGACCCTGGCGAGCTACGGAGACACGCGGGCGAAAAAAGCATTCTCCGCCCGCCAGCCCGGAAACGCGCCGCTCTCCGCTGACCCCCGGTACACGCCCACGCACGAAGGGACTGGCATGGCGCAGGCGCGCAAGGCCGCCGAGCCGGCGCGGGGCAGAGGGGCAGTGCGCGGGGGGCGTCCCGTCAGTGCCGCGCTACGCGCACGGCGGCGATGCCGAGCGCCGGAACCGGCGTCAGGCTGCGCGCCGCCCGGCGATGGCTTCGCGCAAGCCTTCCAGCAACCCTTCCAGCTTCGCTTGCCCGTGCTCGACCCGAGCGAGTCGTTCCTCCACTCGCGCCGTGTCGGCCCGGCGGGCTTCCTCCATCCGGTCCATGCGTGCTCCGAGGTTGTCTTCGATGCGGTCCATGCGGCGATCGAGCCTCGCTTCGAGGCGAGTCGTTGCGCGCCAGCCGAGCCCGACGATCGCGATGACCACCGCGAGGCCGGTCCCGATGACCGATCCGACGATGCCGAGGATGCCGACGTCCATACCAGGAGGGTAGCAGCTTCAATGAGGCTGGCCCCAATCGACTCGGCGTCGGCCGCGGCCCTTGGCATCCGGCCGTCGACCCTGCCGGCAGGGCGGCCGGCACCGGCGCGTCTCCGTCCTGCCCGGCCCCCGCCACCTCGGGCATCCAGCCGAGGGCCGTCTCCAATCCGAGCACGCCGACCTTGTAGACCTTCGTGCGGTCGGCCGTCAGGACCGGCACGCCGAGGTACACCAGCGCCGGTCCGGTCGCCGTGGCCGTGCGCCCCGAGAGCGCGCTCTCGTCCCCCACCACGTGCGGCGCCTCCGGCCAGCCCGTCGGCATCTGCCGGTGGAAGAGCAGGACGTGCCGCCCGTCCTCACGCCACGGGACCCGCGCGCGCAGCTTGACGAGCCCGAAGCCCTGCACTTCGTCGGGAAGCTCCTCGTGGAAGTCCACCTGCACGGTGTCCCTCGTCGCCGGGGCGGTCTCGGGGGCGACCACAGCTACCCGAGCAGGTGGTCGGACCTTCCGGGCACCCGGTCCGGGTCCACCGAAGGCAACCGAAGGTCGAGCCCCCCGCCGTAGCACGCGATCAGGGCGAGCCTGCTCCGCTCCTCCCCCGGCTTCCCGCAGAGGGCCGCCCACTCGACGACGGCCGCACGCATCCCCGCGTGCGTCCCGAAGACCCACTCGCGGAAGCTCCGGAACTGGAAGCCGCCGACCGGCAAGGCCGGGGTGACGGGAGGGGCCGGGCCGCCGGGGACCACGCGCCCGTCGCCAAGAACCGCGTGCATGAAGCGCGTTTCTCGGGTGTTCGACTCGCGCCTCCTCTCGCGGGATCACCCCATGATAGAAGAGGTGAGCTACTGGTCGACCTTCTCGACCGCCCGGCAGGTCCTGGACGAGGTCCGCACCCGCGCGGCCCACCGGGTCCTCGGGGTCCTGCAGAAGACGGCGGCGGAGCTGGTCGCGCTGGGGGCGGGGACGACGCACGCCCTCGCGAGCCGGGTGTTCCAGTGGCTCATCGCGGACCGGAAATTCCTCGCGAGCTACTACAAGAGCGCGGCACTGCTCACGGCGCTGCTGGCGAGGAGGCTCGGACGCGACTGGTCCGACGCGCGAATGACTTGCGCCCGCGTTACCACGGATTCAACCCCGAACGGAGAAAGCCGCCTATAACCCGTGGGATACTGATAGCGCGGATTCCGGGTTCCAACCCGGCCCGCGCGCGGGCGGAGCGGACGGCCCGGAACGGTTCGGACACCAGAGGAGGAACGCATGAAGGGCATCCTGTTCGCGGCACTTCTCGCCGCTTTCACGAGCGGGGGTCTCATAGCTCCGTCGGCCACCGCGATGACTCCACCGGGGGCATCGGTGAATCACCGCGTGGTCAAGATTATCCTCGCATCGTTTGGGGCTTATATACGAAGTTACCCCGCGGGCGGTTGTGTCGAGCCTGCCTGCACGATGCCTCCGGCCGATGGCGGCGTCCGGCTGGCGTGCCCGGCATGCCGCGGATCGGGGCGCCGGGGCGTGCGGAGCGTGCCTCGCGACCGGCGAGGCATGGGCTTGGCCGTGCGACGCGCCTCCTCACCGACCGCCCGCGGGGTAACTTCGTATATAAGCCCCCTTCGAAGCGTGGACCAGCGCCGCGATCATCGTCGGCTACGCGGTCCCCGGGTTCCTCTTCGCGATCCTGCTCATGGCGCTGTTCGCGGGGAGAGCTCCCTCGACGAATAAGAATGGCTCTGGTAATAGTCATCGGTAATGGACGGGCACGGTCGGTCGCTGTGGACTCCCTGACATGCGCACATCCGCATCCAGGGAGCCCGCCATGCTGGCTATCCGGTTGCCCGACGATGTGACCGGCGCTTGTCCAAGTTCGCCCGCAAGACGGGGCGGACCAGGGCGGATCACGCCCAAGAGGCGATTCTGAGATATCTCGAAGATATCGAAGACGCCGATCCGGCCGAGGAAAGATTGGCGTCGCCCGCGCGCCGCTGGACTCATTCCGATAGCGAGAGTGGCGTTGACCTGGAGGGTTGAGTGGGACGACCGCGCCTGACGGGAATTACGGAGGCTCGATCATTCCGTGCAACGTACAATCCTCCGTTATGTTTCCGACCGCATCAGGACGTCCGAAGATCCCCGCCGCTTCGGACGGGCGCTGCTCCGCTTGCTCGGCGGATTGTGGCGCTACCGAATCGGTGACTACCGGATCATATGCCGGATCGAAGACGCACGGCTCGTCGTATTGATACTCGGCGTCGGTCATCTGAGAAGAATTCATCGATGACGACGACGGCAGGACTCCCGATTCGAGTACATGGCTGACGATTGTGACTCACGGATCCAGGATCTGAAAACGTCACGGAACGTTGATCACAAAATCGAGTATTTCAATCGAGGAATTACTCCCTGAAATCAGCGATTTCCAACGCCACGGGCGACATCAGCGTTCCCCACGTTACGGGCTCACCGTGTGCGAGAGCGTTGCGAACCCGGTGGATCCAGCGGAGGCGTGGCAATTCACTCTTGAGCGCTCGGATATGTTGCGCTTGGTGCACCATATCGCCGATCTCCAACTTCTCCAGGCTCTGGACTTCTCTACCATCCTTGCGGGTATGCGGTAGTTGCCAGAGCGACCGGTAAGCGCCGAGCAGGTACCGGCGTTCGCGCTCCAAGACCGGAAACATGACCGAGACCTGGGCCGCCCATATCCGCTCGCCGGCGTATTCCTTCGCATCGACAATTCGCGAGAGGGGATCGCGGGAGAGACGGTCGGCAGCAGCAAGATCGTCACCAGCGAGTTCGGCGACGAGCGCGCCTTTCAGTGCTATGTGCAGGGGACCGCTCCCACGGTAGCGACCCGCACGCTCCGCCAACACGCGGCTGTCCGCAACAGTTACGAAATCCCGCCAAGCGCGGCGGCGCAACCCCTTGTCCTCTGCACACGCTGTAGCACACGCTACAGACATTCCGATACAGAACCGAGGACTATCCGGGTTTCCCGCTGACGACCGAGCGTAATCGGCCCAAGCCACCGCTGAGCTGTCCGCACCCGTCGCATCGACCCAGAAGATACACTCCCCGGCCTCCCGGCCATTCAATCGCCGAGCCACCAGATCGGACGGACCTACTGTGCACGCTTCGGGAGACCGGACCGATTCCCATCGGCCGCGCCTGTCGCGCTTGACCATATCGGCGACCTCCACGGCGAACAGATCGCCCGGCACGTCTTCGGGTAAACCCACGAAAACGCTGTTTCCATCCATCAAGTCCTCAATGACTGAGTCCAGAAGATCGGCCGGCCCCGGCAAGCGTGCCCATGCGTGAGGAAAATTCACTCCTCGAAAACGGTCCCTAGACCCTCCGCGTAGGTCGAATCGAGACGGTGCCCCTGTTCGTCACTGTGCAAAATCCCGAGTCGGCTGCCCCAGTCAAAAACGCGCACCATCGTTTCTGGGTCAATAGAATTTTCCGCCAATTCGCAAAGTACGTCGGCGACCATGGAATCATCCGGGAATTGCACCAACAGGCTCAATGCCTTTCTTGTCTCTAGTCCAATGAAGACATCGGAAACGAAATCGCTACCAGAGAGTGCCGCATCAATAGCATCCGTTATTGACTCCGATTTGTTCTCGGCGGCTGCCTGAGCGACGACCGGCCATAGCGGATCAATCGCCCGGTGGGGGTCTTCCAGCTCAGCGTAAGCGGGTGTCTCCCAATCCCTCAACCATGTACGGGCGAAGTCTTTGGCGCAAGGGGCCAGCCAGACTTCTTGAATCTCCACATCGGACCTATCCATCAACGGCCACTGTGTATCCAGCCAAGTCGTTTCCTCCAACCGTGTCCAAGCCTCCTTGGGGCCGAGGAGAAACACCGGGCGAATCGTCCGTATTCTGTGATCGAGACGAGCAACAAACGCAGCCGCGTGATCGACAAGTTTCGGTCTCCAGTCCCCACGCGCATCGATCAGGACGATATCAATGCCAGCGGCTCGGCTGCGGCTGATCCGCTTGAGAACAACATCCATACTGGTTGAAATACATTTATGTACTCTTATTTTTACGGATCTGTTTTCTTGCGCCTTGTCAAGAGCCTCATCCACTCGGTCAAGGCCACCGAGCTTCGTGCCGAAGACAAGCCCGACGACCTTTCGGCCGGAGAGTATCTGGTTCTCCTGACCCGCCGTAAGCGGCGACGGCGCTCCATCATCAAGCTTATTGCGAAACAACAAAGAATCGAACTTCGGTGGTGGTGGTCTATCGATAGCGTCACTCAACCGGCGTTCGATTTCTTCATCGTTGCCGAGCAACATGCGAAGGTTCCGCGTACGAATAGCATAGTCTTCCCTATTTCCAACTTTACGAAGTATGCCCAGACCTACCATCTCTTCCAACAACACCTGGAACGTCAAAAAGGTTGAATCCGACTCGAATCCGGCGCGCCATTCCTTCAACGCCATCTGGCGAATGTAGTCGATCGGGACACTGCGTAGTTGCGCACTACCGTTGTCGAAGCTACGTCGGGCGATGAGGTAGGTCAAGAACTCGTAGCGAGGATCGAGCTGAATCGTCCACAGAAACAGGTTGCGGATCCTGTCTCTCGTCTCTCTGGAATCGAGAACTTGGTCGACGGTTTCCGGAGGAATAATATAGGGTGGACCGGTTTCCCTGGACACATGGCCCTTTCTTCGAAGCTCTCGCAGTAACTCCTTGCAGAATTGCTGTACGAGTGCAGGGTAGTAATTCGTCTCCGCGGCGATCCGGATTACCGAGTCCATCGAGGCGAAACGATAGCCCAAGGCTTCCAGAGGACCGCTTATAAGATCCTCGATCTTCCCAGGATCCGTTTCAAGCAACATGGGCCCGATTCGAACCGGCTCGCCTAGATGCGCAAACGGCGTGTTGGGATCGCGCGCTGTCCTCTGTACGTTGTGGAGGCCGGCGAACACCACCTTGAATCTGCGTCCGGTGACGTCCATTAACTTCTTTACTTCTTCCAGAATCCGGTAGCGGTCGCGCCCGTCCGCCTGAAGAAAATCGTCAGCCTCATCGACCAACAGCAGAATACGGCGATCCGGGTCTCCTTCCAGCCAATCGCGCACTCCATCTTCAATCGACTTGGGACGAATAGTTTCCGATTTCACGATCTTTTGTTCGGCGAGCCGTGCTGCGATCTCCTTCCACAATTCATTAGTCAGCCTAAGCCCACCAATACCTGTTCCTTTCAAATTGATGAGCGACACTAGCCAGCTCGGCTCCTGAATTCCATAAGTTTGCACGATATTCGCGAGAAGTGCGGTCTTGCCCATTCGCCGACCGCCATAGACAAGATGGGTTATCTCGGCCGATCCCGACATGGCGAGAATCGCCCGGCGTTCGGACTCTCTGCCGAAAAACATTTCCGGTGGGACTTCGGTCGCATCGGGATCAAATGGCTGAGCGAACGTAAATGCCGAAGCGCAATTGAGAAACGCTGCAAGCCGGCCGCGCTGTTGCGCGGCCAGGAACACCACGAGCGCTTCGTCGAGCACCAGTGTTGGGCTGGATCTTTCGGGGTTGAGGTTGAACGCAAGGGTGCGTCGCGCGTCCGTATCAAGCACGTTCAGAAAAAGAACAATGTTAGGAGGACTGCCGACCGAGAATTTTTCTTCCACTTCTTGAATAATTTTCTCCTCGGTCCTGTGGTCTTCGATAACGAGCAGCCTATAACGTCCCTGTGCTCGCGACCCGAAGTCCGGAAGCGGGCAATCGTCGCGATTCGAGATGGGTTTCGACTTCAGCATCCAAGCCCCGCGGTCTCTTGAGGAGTTTACTTCTGTCTCCGCGAAACCGATCGAATCGAGAAGTGCCTGGAGAATGCCATGTACAGCCTTTCTGGTGCGCAATTTTGCCCATTGATCGAGAAGACGATCCGCATCACGCAAAGCGCTCTCGGCAAGCCCCGTGGCGTCGAGCGGCCCCGCCCGGCCGGTGTTCTTGACAGCGTGCCGAACGCGCTCGAAGGCGTCAGGGAAGTCATCGTGGAACGAAACGTAGTCATCGACGAACTTCGGAAAGAAGTCGTCGAACGGCCGTGAAGTCTCCGCTCCCACCTTGGGAATCCCTTCGCCTCGCCCTGCGCGTTCAATATAATCTTCAGCGACGGAATAGCGTCGTTCCCCGATAACTCCTTCGATTCGACCCTTGGCTTCGAGGGATATGTTCAGCGTCGCGAGAGATTGACGTAACCTATCACCAGTCTTCTCTTCCGCCTTATTGATCTCCTCGTCGACAATGTCGAGGGCTGCGTAAGCGTCATCAAACGGCCGATTCTCATCACTAACGATTCCGCGAAAATCGTTGGATGGAATGACGGCGGTCAACTGCTCGAAAACCTCCCGCGGAACACTTCCCCGGGCGTAAGCGGCGTCCAGACGTTCATTCGTCTTGCCGGTCCTCTCTTCGACCTTCTGTACCGCACGTTCTTTTTCTTCTTCAATCTGCGCCGAGATGTCGTCCGCATCTTCGTCACCAAGAAGTCCGTGTTTATGGGCAAAAGCGACGGCATCACATGACCCGCGAAAGTCTCTACGTCGCGCCCGCTCGACCGCTGCGCTTCGGAAATCCGGGGAAATCAGATTCGAGAGATTTATCAACCTGTTGATGTCAAGGGGGAGGTCGAGCACACCACCGGCTTCATCGAAACGTATATCCGGATCCAGGAGTAACCATCCGTTCAACAGATCGGGTAAGCTCATCGACAGGTCAGATTTATCCGGGGCCGACTCCTCGAGCATGGAAGAGTACTTGGAGATCAGCTTGCTGGCCGCACACTCCCATGGCCTGCTGAACCGGTCGATTTCATTGATCGCCTGATCTGCCTCCCTGCGAACCACATCTCGCAAGGCGCGCGATTTCCGCTTCTGGAATTCGTTGTCATCGGTCGGCCGATTTTCAATCAACCTGTACCAGCGATCGGCAAGATTGACGGCTTCGTCAATCTTGTTCCGAAGGTTCATTCTCGCAGCTCCCTCAATGATCCTCGGTCCGCGATACTTCTCGCGATCGATTCGATCGATTTCGCGATTTCCATTATCGCGCCAATGGTTGATTCTTTGAAGGACAAGGCCGGCATCGACTCCGTTGGCTGGCTCCCTCAACGCTTCAAGAACCCAGCCGATCGACGCCCGGTCGCCATGTTCTTCCCAAACATCAAGCATTCGTTTCCATACAGTAGTCGCTCGTTGGTACTTGATCCTCACGCGCTTGCCATTTGCGATCCAGGATTCGACATCTCTTCGAATGGAATTTTCTTCTTCCTTCCACTTATCCAGAGGATCGTCACTGCTTAGCAATCCGGCCGGGAGGTGAAAACCGAGCGCCGAAAATTCCGCTGTTGCCTTGATCAATTCCCTCAGCGAGGGCATATTGTCTCCAAGATACTGATCCAACTCCAACAGCAGTTGGCGCACTGGTCCACCCGGGGCCGCCAAAGCCGGAGCCAAGGCCGCGCAGGCCAGCAGCGCCACATAGGCGCACGGAGGCTCCCGATTCGATTCTTCGTCCTGAACGGTTCTGATCTCCTGGAGCAAGGCGTCTGCCAGCTTGGGCAGCTCGGCGACGACCGCTACGGAGTCGTCGGTCGCATAATTGCACGCCACGAGCTTGATCGCGCTTGCGCTCGGTAAGGCTTTCGGCTCAGCACGGGCGAAGTGGAAAGCCAGCGCGAAACGATGGTTTTCGATCGTCTTCGCGATTTCTCTTTCGATTCGTGTGACGGCAATATCTTCGATGCCGGCGGGTTTCGTCTCTTCGGTGTGCGATCGTGTATCTGGAACCTCCGTCCCAACGGTATCGCCTTCTGGCTCGAGCGAAACATCCGATACCAGGTGAGAAGAAAATTCCGTAGCCAGTTCAGCCTCATGCACTGGGGCTGGACCCAGCTTGACAGTATTGCCATCCTCCGAAGCATCTTCTTCGCTCTCGGGTTCCGGAGATGTTTCCGCTTCTCCTTCCGCAGCCTTTGGTTTCCCCACTCTCGATAGCTTGGATAGCTCTGTATCAATACCGGAATATATTGCATCCAGTTCCTTCTTGTGAGACTCTGAAATGTCCGTAAGGTTCCTGACCGAGGCGAAGTCCTCCTCGTTGAGGGCCCGATCGAGCTCGATTCGTGTTTTCTGGTAAAGGTCTTCCACCCTGACAGCATCGTCAAAGAGCGAGAGAACGTTGTCTGTGAGGATCCGATTCATCTCGCCGGTTTCGACCAGCTCTTTGAGCTCGGAAGTGTATTTTTCAATTTTCTTCAGCTGCTCGATTTTGTCTGCATGTAGCTCGATCCAATCCGAGATTAGTGCCCGCAGCTTCTCGGCTTCGTATCGTTCTCTCTCGGTCACCTCTGCGATCGCACTCAGATCTTGGATGAGGCGTTGGAGTTCGCCGAGAACCTTCATATCTAGACGTTCAGCGTCCAGATTGGTTACGATAACCCTGATGGCATCAATGAGTGCCGACGCCGTCATTTCTTCGCTTGTGAAGTCATCGGTAGCGAACACAAGACCTTTCTGTACTTCCGCCAGATAGGGCCTTAGACTGGGATGACGATTGAACATCTCGACAATGATGTCGGCATCCGCAACCTCATCATCCCGTTCGCGTAGTGCGCATTTTAACCAAACAAATTCCGGAATATGATTCCAAATTTCACTTTGAGTGAATTTACCTAAAGATATCCAATCGAATTTGCCTGTGTGAATGGGTACAAATTCCTCCGAATGAAAGAGTATTGAAGAAATATCTTTCCACAAACGGTCGAGCAAATCCGCCCGGCCCGAACGCTTACGCTTGGCTTTCTCGAAGTCGCCTCTTGCTATTTCATAGGCTTTCCGACCTTCAACGGTCCGAAGTAGGTCGTGAAGACGATGGTAGAAATTCTCTCCCGAGTTGGTCTGACGCCAAACAGAGGTTTTGTCGCGATCGAGTATCTCCCGAAATTCTCTCTCGTGGTTCTTGGCGAATTTCAAGACGCTCTGGATACGATCCGGCGTCAGGGTCGAGGGCAGGCCGTTGCCCAGTCGCACAGTCATCGCACCCACCGTTCGCGTCCGCGCTTCAAGGAAGCCCGCGCGCCTCGACTAGAGAACTTGAACCGGTTGAAGCCAGCGGCGACGGTGGTCATCCAGCAGGACTCCCCGTCGAACTCCTTGATGTTGTAGAGCGGGCCGGAGTCCGTCGCGCCGCCAATGCCCACGCAGCCGGGCGCACGCTGACGACCACGCGACGCAGGACGGCGGCGTGGGGTTGTAGAGCGAATCGGCTTCAAGTTCATCCAGCGATACTACTACAGGACGCTCTGATCGTCGAGATGGCGTCTCGACAAGATGAGCGCCGGGGCGCCTTCCACACGCTGTCGGAGCCGCCTTGGCCGCAGGGGTCGGCAGGCCGCCGTCCGGCTCAGTGGCGGTGATGGGCGCGCGGGTGGCCGAGCGCATGAACGTGCCATGCGCCGGCGCCGTGACGGTGCCGGTCGGAGAGGAAGCGCGGCCCGGAAGCCGCCCGGCGGTGACGGGGCGCCCGGTACACGTGGCGGTGAACGGCGTGCGAGTGCCGGTAACCTCCGTAATGGACGTGCCGGTGGCGCGCCGGAGGCGGGTGCGCGTGGTGGCGGGTGTTCGCGACCGCGAGGAAGGTGACGAGCGACCCGAGCGCGAACCACGCGGCGAGGTCGCCATCACTGTGCCGGCCGTGATGGTGATGCCTCTTCCCCGCCTCGGCCGCACCGGCCGGGACGAGCATGGCCGCGAACGCGGTCGCGAGAACGAAGGCGGATACGGACCGTGGCATCTTGCATCCTCCGGGACGGGGGCCGCTTCCCGCCGGCGACCGACAGGGCACCGCGAGGCTCCCTCGCGTCCGGCTCGCCCGCATTCTGAACCCCGTCGCTCGGGAGTCAAGCCCGGCCTTGCACAGAGGCATGTGCGCGGTGGGGATTGTCGCGCAGGATGCTTGCTCCATCCTGTCCGATTGAGAAATAGAAGAGAATCACGTCGTCTCAGCGGGCAAAACCGCCCCCGCCGTGGGCTGATATCCGCCAAGCAGCCCCTCGAAATGCCCCGAATCGCGGGGTAAACAATATCTCGAACCCCGCTCTACCTCATCACAATCAACAGCTTGCGAACAGCACACGGAACTCTGCACACGGCGGGCGAGCCCGGAGGCATGGCCGCCGGGGCGGTACGCCGCCGCCCTTGCCCACCACCGGCCGGCTACACTTGCGGGATCGGCCGGAACCGCGGGGGCGGCAGCACGATGGAAATACGCGAGGACGACGTCCGGGGGGCCGAGGTCCTGGCCCTCATCGGGGAGCATCTCGCCGACGTCGCACGGCACTCTCCCCGGGAAAGCGTCCACGCCCTCGACGCCGGGGCGCTTCGGGCTCCCGGGATGACCCTCTGGGCCGCCTGGGAAGCGGGCGAGCTGCTCGGCTGCGGAGCGCTCAAGGAGATCGACCCCCGCCACGGCGAGATCAAGTCGATGCGCACGGCGGACGCGCATCTTCGGCGCGGCGTCGGGGCGCGGGTCCTCGAGCGCCTGATCGAGGAGGCGCGACGCCGTTCCTACCGGCGGCTGAGCCTCGAGACCGGCTCGATGGAAGCCTTCGCGCCCGCCCGCCGGCTGTACGCCCGCTACGGGTTCGAGGAGTGTCCGCCGTTCACCGGCTATCGCCCCGACCCCCACAGCGTCTTCATGACCCTGGCGCTCTGACCGGTCATCCTTCGACCGTTCCGACCGCCCGACCGACCCGAAGCGCGTCTCCTGACTGCCCTGCCCCGCTCCGAAGCGCGGCTCTGGCCGGCCGGATACCGTTCGGGGGGCGTTCGCACCCCTCGACCGTGCCACCCCGCGCCGCCCCGCCCCGAACGGCGGCTCCGTCCGGCCGGATACCGTTCGGGGGGCGTTCGCACCCCTCGATCGTGCCACCCCGCGCCGCCCGGACCTCACGGCCACGGGACGGCCACGCACACATGACGGGCCGGCGAGCCGGGAGCCCGTCCGGTCGCCGGAGGCGCCCGTGGGCTCAGGGATCGAGGGGCGCGGGGAAGTGGCAGGCGACCCGGTGCCCCCCCGCGCCCCGCGTCTCCAGGGCCGGCTCTTCGGCCGCACAGATCGGGGCCGCCTTCCAGCACCGGGTGCGGAAGCGGCACCCGGACGGCGGCGCGATCGGGCTCGGAACCTCGCCCTCCAAGACGATGCGCCGGCCGCGCGCCGCGGGCTCGAGCACCGGTACCGCCGACAGCAGCGCCTGGGTATAGGGATGGGCGGGGGTCTCGTAGATCTCCCGCCAGCCGCCGAGCTCCACGAACTTGCCGAGGTACATCACCGCGACCCGATCCGAGATGTGGCGCACCACGGAGAGATCGTGCGCGATGAAGACATAGGAGAGGCCGAAATCGTCCTGGATGTCCGCCAGCAGATTCAGCACCTGGGCCTGGATCGAGACATCCAGGGCGGAGACCGGCTCGTCGCACACGACGAGCCGGGGATTGAGCGCGAGCGCCCGCGCGATCCCGATCCGCTGGCGCTGGCCGCCGGAGAACTGGTGCGGATGGCGATGGGCGTCGTCCGGGGACAGCCCCACCTGCACCAGCAGCTCCGCGACGCGCCGGTCCCACTCGGACCGCGGCGCCACGCCCTCGAAGATGGACCACGGCTCGCGCACGATCTCCGCGACCGTCATGCGCGGGTTCAGGGAGGCGAAGGGGTCCTGGAAGACGATCTGGAGGTGCCGCCGCCGCGCCCGCATCTCCCGGTGCGTGAGCGCGAGGAGGTCTTCGCCCGCGAACCACACCCGTCCCCCGGTCGGCTCGATCAGACGCAGGATGGCGCGGCTCAACGTGGATTTCCCGCAGCCCGACTCGCCGACGATGCCCAGGGTCTCGCCGCGGCGGAGGGTGAAGCTCACGTCGTCCACCGCGCGCACCACGTCCGCGCCGCGGGCGCGCAGCAATCCGGCCCCACGCGCCGGGTAGTGCTTGACGAGGTGTTCGACCTCGAGGAGCGGTTCGCCCGCCGCGCCGCCGGCCCGCTCCCCCGGCATCCGGCCCGGCCCCGCCGCCCCGGCCCCCGCCGCTCCCGCCGCTCCCGCCGCTCCCGCCGTTCCGCCCGCCTCATCCACCGCCGATCGACTCCGCGGCGAAGCGGCAGGCGCTCTCGCGCCCGCTCGCGACCTCCCGCAGGACCGGATGATTCCCGCTGGCGCAGACCGGCTCGCGCCGGCCGCAGCGCGGGTGGAACGCGCAGCCGGGCGGGATGGCGGCCATGACCGGCGGCGCCCCCTCGATGGTGACGAGCCGGCGATCCTTCATCTCCGCCCGCGGCATCGAGCTCATCAGCCCCGCGGTATAGGGATGGGCCGGACGTGCGACGACCGCCCCGGTCGGCCCGCTCTCGACGATCCGGCCCGCGTACATGACCATGACCCGCTCCGTGCTCTCGGCGATCACCCCGACGTCGTGGGTGATGAGAATGAGGGCCATGCCGGTCTCGCGCCGCAGCTCGGCCAGCAGCTCCATGATCTGGGCCTGGATGGTGACGTCGAGGGCGGTCGTCGGCTCGTCGGCGATGAGGACGTCGGGCTCGAGGGCGATCGCCATCGCGATCATGATGCGCTGGCTCATGCCCCCGGACAGCTCGTGGGGGTAGCCGTGCACCCGCTGGCGCGCCGACGGGATCCCGACCCGGTCCATCAGCTCCACCGCCCGGCGGGTCGCATCACGGCGAGACGTGCCCGGCCGATGGATGCGGAACATCTCGCCGAGCTGGTAGCCGACGGTGAGACCCGGATTGAGGGCGGTCACCGCGTCCTGGAAGACCATGGAGATCCGGTTGCCGCGGATGCGGCGGGTCTCGCGGGCGGGGGCGCGGAGCAGATCGGCCCCCCGGAACCGGATCTCCCCGGCGACGCGCGCCGGCGGGCTGTCCAGCAGGCCCATCACCGCCCCCACGCTCACGCTCTTTCCCGAGCCGGACTCGCCCAGGATGCCGACCGTCTCGCCGCGCCGGATCGAGAAGCTCACCCCGTTCACGGCGCGGACCAGGCCGTGCGGCGACTCGAACGCCACCCGGAGGTTCGACACGGAGAGGGCCGCGTCGGGATTCAGATCAGCCATCGCCACCGCTGCACCGGGTCGGTGATGGTCCGGATCCAGTTCGCGAGGAGGTTCAAGCTCAGGGTGGTCAGGAAGATGGCGAGCCCCGGAAAGGTGATCATCCACCACGCCTCGCGCAGGTATTCGCGCCCGCGCGCGATCATGAGGCCCCAGGAGGGCTCTGGGGGCTTGAGCCCGAATCCGAGGAAGCTCAAGCCCGCCTCGGCGAGGATGAGGAGGGCCACCTCGAGGGTCGCGAGCACGAGCAGGGGCGACAGCATGTTCGGCAGGAGGTGGCGAAAGACGATCCGGAGATCGGTCGCCCCGATGGAGCGCGCCGCCTCGACGTAGGAGGACTCCCGACAGGCCAGGGTGACGCCGCGGGCGAGGCGCGTGTACACCACCCAGCGCACCAGGGCGAAGACGAGCACCATGTTGACCAGCCCTCCGCCGAGGACGAACAGCACGAAGAGGGCCACCAGCAGCGACGGAACCGCCTGGAATGCGTCCACCGCCCGCATGACCACGGTATCGACGCGCCCCCCGTGGAAGCCGGCGAAGAGGCCGAGGGTGGTCCCGATGACGGCGGAGGCGGCGACCGCGGCGATCCCCACCGAGAGGGACGCCCGCGCCCCGTAGACGAGCCGGGTCAGCATGTCCCGGCCCAGGGCGTCGGTCCCCAGGACGTGGAACCGGACCACTCCGCCCGGCCCCGCGGCTTCGGAGAACGGGGGCCGCCGGCCGGCGAAGATGTTCGGCAGCAGCGGATCGTAGGGCATGAGGACGTGCGCGAAGAGGGCCGCGAGCACGAGCACCGCGAGAAAGACGGCGGCGGCCAGCACGACCCGGTCCCGGGCGAGGGCGGCGGCCAGATCGCGGGCGGTGACCCGGGCCTGGCGCTCCTCTCCGGTGATCCCGGCCGGTGGTGCGGAGGAGGAGGCCGCCATGCCGGGTCAGCGGAGCCGCACGCGCGGATTGAGGGCCATGTAGGCGAGGTCGACGACGAGGTTGATCCCCAGCACGACGAGGACCAGCAGGAAGATCGTCGCTTCGATGAGCGGCACGTCGCGGATCGCGAGGGCGTCGACGGTCAGGGCGCCGATGCCCGGCCAGCCGAACACGGTCTCGATGATGATGACCCCCGTGACGACGTTGACGGTCTCGTCGCCGATGGTGGTCACGATGGGGATCGCGGCGTTCTTGAGCGCGTGGACCGACGTGAGCCGCAGGATCGGAACGCCCCGCCCGCGGGCCGCGGTCACGTAGGGCTTCGCCAGCTCGTCCAGCATCGAGCTGCGCGCGATCTGGGTGATCCGGCCGATCGGCCGCAGGGAGAGGGCGAGCGCGGGCAGGACGACGTGCGCCGGCGTGCCGTAGCCGGAGGTCGGCAGCCAGTCCAGCTGGACCGCGAAGACCAGGATCAGGATGAGCGCGAACCAGTACTCCACGATGGAGACGCCGGCGAGCGACAGCAGGTTCACCGCGCGGTCGCCCGCCGTCCGGGGCCGGACCGCGGCGTAGATCCCGAGGGGCAGCGCGACGAGGACCGCGAAGACGATCGTGACCCCGCCGAGCAGGAACGTCGCCGGCAACCGCTCCGCCGCGATGGGCAGGGTCTTGCGCGATTCGGGCATCCCGCCGTGCGCGAACGGCTTGCTGATGCCGTAGCGGAACGTGTCGCCGAGATCGCCCTGCACCATGCCGAGGACGAAGCGGCGGTACTGCACCCAGATCGGGTCTTCGAGGCCCATGCGCTCGCGCAGCTCGCGAACGTCTTCTTCCGTGGCCGCGACCCCGAGGACCATCCGCGCCGGATCGCCGATCTGCCGGTCCGCGAAGAACACCGCCGACATGACGAGGAGCAGCATCACCGCGGAGCCGGCGAGCCGGCGTACGAAGTACCCGCCGAGGCCGCCGCCGGTCAACGGCGGAGCCCCTTCCGGGGGGCGCCGGGGCGGCGCAGCCGAAGCCGGGCGGGGAGCCGGGCGGGGCGGCTGCCGCTGGGGGCCGCCGCCCGGCTCCCGCGGCCGGGAACCGGGCCCGCCCCGATCGCGCCGCGTGCCGCGCGCATCGTGGCCGCGAGGGGGCGCAACGCGCGGGCTGCGGGGGGCGTCAGTTCATCCGCATGTTCACCGCGACGATCCGGTGATCCAGGCCGAACTCCCATCCGAAGCCCTCGGGAACCCCGTAGGCGCGCTGCAGCAGCCCGACCGGGGCGACCACGTAGCGGTCGTGCCCTTCCCCGACCAGCGCCCGCAGGGCCTCGTGCCGTTCCGCGCCGGTCATGGAAGCCGCCTCGGCGACGCGGGCGTCGAAGTCCGGGTCACAGAACACCGACACGATCCCCCCGCAAGAGAAATGCGCCCCGAAGGTGGCGCCGTAGTCCATCAGCGGGTTCGCCTGCACGTGCAGCCAGGCGTAGGCCCGCTCCGGGGTCGGCTTCGATACCGCCCGCGGGTTGAACACCCCGGGCTCCTCGACGGCCACCGTGTTCGGGATCCCGATGAAGGTCAGCATGGCCCCCATCGCCTCGACCATCTCGCCGTTCCGGGGGGTGGAGCCCAGCCGGGTCGAGATGTGGACGCTCGGGACGTCGGCGCCGCCCGCCTTCAGCTCGTCGACGAGCGCCTTGGCCCCCGCCGGGTCGTAGGGATACTGCCGGATCCCGTCGTGGAAGCCGGTCGCCACGCTCGGCAGCATCTGGCCTTGCAGCGCCTCCCCGAGGCCCATCAGGTTCTGGCGGATCCCCTCCCAGTCGATGCCGGTGAAGATCGCCTTGCGGAACCGGGGATCGGCGAGCAGGGGGTGGGCGCCGTGGTAGTCGAGCCGGAACTGGAGGAACGTGTCGGAGCCCTTGACGATGCACCCGATCCCGTCCCGGGCCTCGAAACGGCCGCACTCCTCCTTGGTGAGGAACATCGCGACGTGCGCCTCGCCGCTCTCCACCATCGCGGCGCGGACGATCGGCTCGGGCCGCCAGACGACCCGCAGCCGGTCGAAGAAGATCTCGCCGTAGGTGTCTTCGGCGGTGTTGCCCCACCAGTCCGGATTGGCGGTGGCGGTCCAGTACTGGCCCTGCTTCCACTCCTCGAAGACGTAGGGACCGGTCCCCACCGGCCGGACGTCGTGGCTTGCCGGGTCTTCCAGGATCTGCTTGGCGGAGGTGACCCCGCCCAGGTAGATGCGCCGCGGCAGCAGGGGATCGGGCTCCGCGGTGATCACCGCCACGGTCGAGGCGTCGACCGCCTCCGCGGTGATCTGCGGCCCCATCATCTCCCGGACACTGTAGTTGTTCTCGGGGTTCCACAGCCAGTTGATGCTGACCGCGGCGGCCTCCCCGTCGAGGGGCGTGCCGTCGTGGAAGCGGACCCCTTCGCGCAGCTTGAAGTGCCAGATCCGCGGCTCGACCTGCTCCCAGCTCGTCGCGAGCATGGCCTTGACCTCGTTGGTCCGCGGGTCCAGGCGGGTCAGCTGCTCGATGACGTTGCGAAGTCCGACCCCGTTGATCTCCTTGTAGGTGACCTGGGCCTGCATGGACTGGGGCTCCTGGTTGGCGACGATCACCAGCTCGCCGCCGCCGAGGGCGTAGGCCGGGCCGGCGGCGAGGGCCAGGACCCCGAGCGCCGCCTTCCACGGGACGTAGCGCGAACATCGTCCAGTCATCGTTCTTCCTCCGAATGATCCGGTAACCGTGGCCGCGAGTATACCCCCGCAGCCGCCGGCGCCTGCGCCTGCGCGGGATCTACGCGGGATCGTAGAGGGCGGGGCACGTCCGGGACCGCCTCGGTGCGCCCCACCTCGGCGACCGATGCACGACGCGCCGAGACCTGCCCCAAGCGCATGAAGTTGCCCGGTTTTCGTGGACGGCATATGCTCCGAACCAGCTTTCCGGATCACCAGTTCTGTTATTTCATTGAATCATATGAGAAAAATAAACTCCAGGCTCCACCCCGAAACAGGCTCCACCCGGAAACCACATTTTCGGATCCGTAATCATGACGAAAGCGGATTCCTTCAAACCTCCGCGCATCATGGCACGCCGCTGGCGGTCCATTTTCCCGTTGCTTCCCACACCGGTGACCGTTCGGTGACGCAGTGACCGCCCGGCGGGTAGAGGTGGTGAATGTCCGCCGAGCCAGGAGATCCGATGGCTGAACCCACCACCCTTGACCGGCAGCGAACGGTTACCACGCCCGAGCCACTGCTGCCTGCTCACTCACATGCACACTCCGGCCCCCCACAATGCCCAGGGCGGCGTTCGCCCTGATGCCCAGTTCGAACCTCGGATGCACCCCGACACGCGCCCCACTTGGTAGCCTCACGTCCCGCCGTCGGAGAGCCCGACCCCACCGTAAAGGGTCAGCAGACCTGTGAACCCCACCATGCCCCGGGCGACTTCGGTGTCCAGGCGCACGCGGCCGACGCATCGCCACTCTCCGTCCCTGATGCGCTGGCTCCGCTACCGGCCCGGTCGTTATGATTATGGTCCTTGGCGACCCACTCTGGCGGCAGCATGAGCAACCGGTCATTCGTCATCCAGATCGATATCCCATCGATCAAGAGCTATGTGTTCGGAACGGATCCTCTGAACGAGGTGCGGGGCGCCAGTGCATTGCTGGACCGGTTGAACCGATACGAGATGGGCCGTGTCCTGTGCGAGCGCCTCGGCGCGTCCGCGATAGAGCGGATCTACGCCAGCGGCGGGGCGGCGCAGTTTCTGGTGCAGACGGGCGACGAGTCTTCGGTCGAAGCGGCCTGCCGCGGTCTGGTTCGCCACCTGCGTGACCAGACCGGAGGTGAAGTACGGGCAGCCTACGGTGTCGCGCCGCTCCGGATCGCCGATTCCTACCGCGAAGCGGTGCGTCTGGCCCATTACCGGTTGCGCTGCCAGCGCGAGTTCGGAGGCGTCCGTTACGGCGCATCCACCCTGCCCGTGGTCAGGGAATGCTCCTCCGCCTCGCACTTGCCAGCGGCGCACCGCGTGGACCGGGGCGCAGAAGGCGCGGCGCTGCTGTCCGAAGCAAGCCGCCGAAAGGGGCAAGAGGGGCAGGAAGCACGTGCCGGGGACCTCTGGTCCGGGTGGATGGAGTATCTCCGCGAGGCTGGGCCATGGCCCGCGGAAGAGTGCTGGAGCGCCCTGCGATGCAAGGAGATCACGGAGATCGGCGAGCGCTCCTCCCGGCGCGGCTACTTGGGCGTCGTATACGCCGACGGCAACGCGATGGGCAGGATCGTGCAAGCCTTGGACCGTCCGGGCACCTGTCGCTACTTCAGCACGATAGTCGATCAGAGCATCCGCACTGCGTGCTTCTCCGGGCTGGCCGAGGTCACGAGGAGCGAGGTCGAACAGGTGCGGGAGAGGGCCGATCGGGACCGCGGTTCTTCGCCCGCCGCGACCTGCGTGCTGCCGGCTGACATCCTGCTCCTCGGCGGCGACGATTTGCTCGTGGCCCTGCCGGCAGACTGCGCACTCGACTTCGCGCTCCACGTCAGCAGCGAGTTCGAACGCCTGACGCGAGAGAAGATCGCCGCACTGCCCGATGATGCCGCACGGCGGTTCTTCCGGGAGCGGATCGGAGACCGCGGGTTCACGATTTCCTGCGGCGTCGCCATCGCCCGGAGCACCCATCCCTTCTACCTGCTGTTGGACTTGACGGAGCAATTGCAGCGCAACGCCAAGCGGTCCGCCGGCGCCGGGGTCACCGATGCGGCCCCTGACGCGGACGCCGCCGCCCGCGTCGATTTCCACATCATGGCCGGGGCCGCCAGCCATGCCGTCGAGCGGGTTCGGGAGGAAACGTATGGAGTTGCCACCACGGCGCCGCGAACGCTGCGGCCGCTGACGGTAGCGCAGTTGCGGTCGTTGCGCGCTGCGGTCGGGGAGTTGCGCCGCGCGGACTTCCCGCGCAGCAAGCTGCACGAACTGGAGGACGCTGCCCTGATCGGGGAAGAGCGTCAGGCTGCCCGCCGCATCCGCGACATCTTCTCCCGTTGCCGGGACGGTGGCGAACGCTCGCATCGGCGCGCGTTGTGGGATGCGGTCCATCTGCTGTGTCCCGAAGACCATACCGTTGACTTCCCGTGGTACCGGAAGGGCGAACGACGGATGCTGGGCGTCGCCGATCTGGTGGATGGCCATGATCTGTTCCGCCGCCAGCGTTAGACGAGGGAGCGCGAGGTGAAGCCGCAGCGCCTAGACTTGCATTACCGCATCACATGGCAAGGGCGGTGGCACGTCGGGAGCGGCCATCAGTCGGCGACGGCAGACCGCCTGCAGCGGCGTTGGGAAAGCCGGGGTCGCGACGGCCCTCCCTTCGTGCCCGGTTCGCAGATCAAGGGCGTGCTGCGTCACCACTGCGAGCGGCTCGCCATCGCCCTCGGTCTGGGGGCGGTCGACCCGCACTCCGGCGCCGAAGCCGGCAACCGCGGTCTCCTCGCGCACTTCCGCCCATTGGCGAAGTCCGACCTGCTGGTCGACCGGCTGTTCGGCAGCCGCTACCAGGGCGAGTGCCTGTTCTTCACCAACGCGCTGCCGGCGACTTCGGCGCTTGGAAACCCGACCACGATCGCGGCACGAACCGCCATCGACCGCGTGACGGGCACGGTGCGGGAACAACACCTGTTCACCACCGAACTGGTAGAGAAGGACATCGGCCTGCACGGCGACATCCGCGCCCGCCACCCCGGCGGCGTACTGACACAGGATGACGAAGGATTTCCCTACGAATACGCGCTCCTGGTGGCGGGTGTGCTGTCGCTGGAGACTCTGGGCGGCGACCGGAGCGTGGGCCTGGGCCGTTGCGAGGTCGGTCTCGAACCGGGTTCCTTGCGCTGGAATGGCCAAGTTGTCTCACTTGACGATGCACTGCGGAGCTTCGAGGAACCCGATTGGGCTGAAATGCTCGATCTGCTGCGCGAAGTCCCCGAGGATCGAACGCCGTGAGCAGCGTCCGCAAGGCGCCCATCACCGCGCGACTGCTCGCGCCGGTGGCCATCAAGCGCGATCGGCAGTCGGAACGCTCCGCGGGCGTGCGGTCGGTGGCCGGCACCCTGGTCCGGGGCGCCCTCGCAACGCTCTACCTGCAACAGTACGGACGGGCGGACGCCGCGTTCAAGCGGGTGTTCCTGAATGAGGCGGCCTGCCGTTTCGGGCCGCTGGACCCCGAGCCGCACGTCTTTCCCCTGACCGCGGTGTCCTGCAAACGCGAGCGGCTGCGGCACACTCTGGCGGACCTGCTCTGGTTGCGCGTCGCGCAGCACCACTTGGCAGGGCCGCTGACGGAGGAAGCCGAAGCGCGCTGGCGGCAGTGCGCCCGATGCGGGGCGGACCTGAGAGTGCAGGATGGGTTCTGGCGAGACGATGGCGGCCGTCCGCACGCGATGACCAGCGAGCGCCACGAGACGGTCGCCCATGTCGGCATCGACCGCCGCACCGGCACGGCCGCCGAATCGATGTTCTACACCCTCGAAGCCCTGGCGCCATCCGGCGCAGAAGCCGACCTGTACGGCTGGATCAGGGCCGACGACGAGGCGTTCGACACCGTGCAGCAGCTCCTGTGGGCCGAGGATGGCCGAATCTCGATCGGCCACGCCCGTACGCGCGGCTACGGCGACACGCTCCTGCGGCTGGGGGAGCCGGCCGCAGTGGAGGACGAACGGGACTCGCAGGCGCGAGTTGGCCGCTGGACCGGGTGGAGCCGCGAGCTGAACGATGTGCTCGCCGCGCCGCCGTTCTCCCTTGCCGACCGCGCGCCGGACGGCTTCTTCTTCGGCCTGTCGTTTCCGACCGGCGCCGTGCTCGTGGACCGCTTTCTGCGCTATACCCTGGATCCGGCGCAGATGATCGACTGGTTGCCGCCGATGCCCACCGTTGCCGCCGCGTTCCCGCTGCAGGACCGTCCGGCGCGGCACCTCGACACCGGAGGCGCGGTGCGCTGGGTCGCCGCCGTGACCGGGCATGAACGCCTGCGCGGCTGGAACGCGGCCCACGGCCTGCCGCGTCAGGACGAGTGGATGGTCGTGCGTGGCTCGACCTACGTGTACCGCTTCGAGGGCGAACAGCGCCAACGTGAGGCGCTGTTCGCGCGGCTCGGCGCCCTGGCCGACGACGGCGTCGGTCTGCGCCGTAACGAGGGGTTCGGCGTGGTGGCCGTATCCGACGAGTTCCACCGCCGATTTCATCGGCAGGAGGCGCAGCAGTGCACGTGTTGAGCACGGAACTGATACAGGCGGCGGACCGCTACGTCGACGAACGGCATGACCAGTTCGCCGACCTGGGCGGGCGGTTCTTCGAGCAGTTCGGCTCCGACCGGGGAAAGGTCAGCACGCAGGTCCGCAACCTGCAGCAGATCGCCTGTTCCGCCGCGCGCTTTGCGGACATCGAGGACTTCGTCAAGAACCAGATGGGCAGGGGCGACGCGAACTGGAAGGCGGTGGGAAGCGACGTGCTCGAACAGCTCTCGCGGTTGCGCGGTGACAGCGAGGAGATCGCCGTGGATGCCGACGACCGGATGGCGGTGCGCCTGCGCCTTGCCCGCGGCTGGGTGCGGGCGGTCGTGGGCGAATACCTGTATCGGCTTGCCCGGCAGCAGATGGAAGGTTCGGCATGACCAACCTCGACCGGCTCTCCGATACGGTCTACCGCGAACAGGCGATCGGGCAATTGGACGACCTGCTCGGCGCCCGCGGGACGATCCCGGTGCAAAAGACGCAGATTTACGGGCTGCGGCAGATCGCCCGTCAGGAGCCGGGCAAGGTTGGCGAGTTCGCCCGTCACCAGCGCGGGCGCGCGGAACGCAAGCAGGAACAGGCCTCCGGGAAAAGTGACCTCAAGTTGAAGAACGAGATCGACTTCTGGGACCTCGTCGACAGACTCTGCGATTCGTCCTCCCCCTGGTCGGTGCTCACCGAGGGATTGGAACACGCTCCCGCGGAGCTACGCGACGAGAACATCCCGGCGCGGAACAAGGGCATGACGCCCGCCGAGCGCACGCGCCGCAACCAGATCAAGGCGCGACAACGCGAATGGCTGGCGCGATGGACCAAAGATCACGTGCCGGCGTTCTTCGAGCGCTTCTGCACCCACGCGCTGTACCGTCTGGAGATGTCTCGCAAGACAAGAGGGGAGAACAGCCGATGAGGATCGAATCGTGACGATGGACGTGGCGCCCGCGGTCGGCGGTGGCTTCGGGCTGCGCAGCAGAACCCGGATCACCGCCGTTTTGGTGTTCGAGACCGCATGGCGCATCGGCTCCGGCCAGGAAGGCGAGACCATGAGCGATCTGGGCGTCGTACGGGACCCCGGTGGCCAGCCGGTGCTGCCCGGCTCATCGCTCAAGGGAAGGCTGCGAAGCACCTGCGAGGCGCTGGCGTACGCCCTGGATCTGAGCGCCTGCATGTTGAACCGGGAGGCGAGCGGCGTGGACTGCGCGAGCGACGTCAACTACTACCCGACCGTACGGGAAGAACATCGGAAGGCGTCACAGCAGGGGTTGGAGTCCCGGTTGCGGTGGATCGACGACCACACCTGTGATGTATGCAAGCTGTTCGGCTCGCCGGTGCAGGCGGGTCGCCTGCAGGTCGGCGACGGCGCCCTCCAGGAGTGGGCGGCGGCGGTGCAGGTACGGGACGGCGTGGTGATCGACCGCGACAGCCACACCGCGGTCGACGGCCTCAAGTACGACTACGAGGTGGTTCCGCCCGGCAGCCGGTTCGGCCTGTACCTCGATCTCGAAAACGCGGACGACCGGGACTTGGCTCTGCTCGGCGCCGCGCTCTTCGAGTGGCGCGCCGGTAGCAGCATCGGAGGCTTCACCAGCCGAGGGCTCGGCCGCTTCCACTTGGAGGAGATCGAACTGCTCGGGGTTGACCTGAGCATCCCGGTACAGCGGGTGCGGTTCCTGACCGCGACGCGGGCGGACCGGCGGCTGGCCGATCTGGGCGATTGGGAGAGCTACTTTGCGGAGCGCATCGAGCGGCACATGCGTTCGACGGCGCCGGCGGCCGGCGCCGAGGAGGGTTGACCATGCTGCGCAACTGGCTGTGCCAGGCCGACGCCACGATCGAGATCGAGCCGGTCGACCCGGTGCTGGTCAAGAGCGGCTACGCGACCCTGGACGGTGCCGACATGGCGCCGGTATCGACCTTCCGCAACGGCGAGAGGGTCTACTATCTCCCCGGCACGTCGCTCAAAGGCGTGCTGCGCAGTCACTTCGAGCGCATCGCCCGCACCCTGCAGCCGGGAAGCGTCTGCCTTCCCTACCACGACCCGAGACGCAACATCTCCGTTCCGGTGGAGGCGGAGCAGGAATCCTACGGCTGCGGGTACCGCTCCCGTGACGGGAACGATACGGCGGCGGCCGCATACGCCGATTCGTGCGCCGCGTGCCGCCTGTTCGGCTCGCTGAAGTTCGCGGGGCGGTTCAGCATCGGCGACGCCTATCCGCTGCCGGATCACCAGCCCGTCGTCGAGTCCCGGAACGGCGTCGGCATCGACCGTTTCACGGGAGGCACGGTGCCGGGCGTGCTGTTCGACCTGCAGGCGCTGGTGGGTGGAAGATTCACGGCCGACATCCGGCTGGCGAATTTCGAGCTGTGGCAACTGGCCGGCCTCAAGCTGCTGCTGGACGACTTGGCGGACGAGTTGATCGCGGTAGGATCGGGCCGCAGCCGGGGACTGGGCCGCGTGCGCGGCGCGGTCACGTCATTCCGCCTGACCTATCTCAGGACGGCGAGGACGGCAGACTCGCTTGCGGGGATCGGCGAGCTCGCGGCGCCACGGGAGCGGGGGGTCTATCGTCTCCACGAGTGGGCGCCGGAACCGCCGATCGGGCTGCCCACGGGCGCGGCGCAGGGCCTGCGGCAACAGTACGATCTGCACGCCGACTGGTCGCAACGATTGCAGGCGCTCGTTCCGGCGTTCGAGGCGTTCTTGCAGTGGCACGGCGGACCATCAGGGACGGTATCTGCAGACGGCGCCCGCCACAGGACCGGTGCATGACGAACACATGCCTGAAGGCGGCTGATTTGGAGCGGCGCGAGTTTCTCGATCTGGTCGGGAGTCTCGATCCGCGGAGTGCCGTCACGCCGCGCCGGGTCTGGCTGGAAGCGGCCGATGGCTGGGCCTTCGATTGGTGGCTCGGCCTGGACCACGACCTGAACTGGTGCTGCGCCGGCCGCGAGTCGTACGCGGAACGAGCCGGCGGCTGCCTCTCCCGCTCCACCGCCGGCCGCCTGTTCGCTCTCGACGGCGAACTGCGCTGGCGCGTCATTCCCGCGCTCGGCGAAGCGTGCTGGCGGACGACGTTCCTCGGCGGCGGCGACTGGACAGGCGCTGCGCTGGAGGACTGTTCCGACCACCTGCGGGGTCTGGCGCCGGAGCGGGAGCGCTACTTCCTGTGGGGGCAGCAGACCGCGGCCACTCCCGGCGAGTGGATCGAGCTGCGCATTCCGCACCGCTTCCGCTATCCGGTGGCCGGCGACCCGCGCCACGTCATGGCGGTGGTGGAGCAATGGCGCGACGGGGTTGGCGAGCCCCACTTCCTGCGTCTGTCCGACCTCGAACCCGTGCCGGAAACCGCCGATGCCTGAACGCACCGATTTCTGGAATCCCTACCGGTGGGTGCGCGTCAGCGACCGCGCCGTGGAGCACGACGCGCCGGGGTATCACCACCGCCTGAGCGGGCTCTCCGGCCGCCTGTGGTGCGAGCTCGAAGCGCTGACGCCGGTGTTCATCGGCGCTGGCGGCGGGACCGGCGACTTCGTTCGCCACGCGCATACCCGCCAGCCGTACGTTCCGGCCACTTCGCTCAAGGGCGTCATCCGCTCCCTGGTCGAGGTCGTCGGCAATGCCGCCGTGCCGTTCCCCAAGGTGCGGGTCGACGAGGGACATCAGCTTGCAAAGGTGCGCGCACGGGACGGGACGCGGCTCGACGTCGCGGCGCGGATGTTCGGCTACCTGCATGGCGGCAACGTCTTCGCCGGTCTTATTCGCTTCAGCGACGCCGAGCTCGTCGGAGCGCATTCACCGCCGAACCAGTGGAAGCAGTACGATGTAGCCGTCGGCCAGCCCAAGCCCGCGCACCGGGCGTTCTATCCCGGCAATGATCGACGCAAGTTCTACCACCACCACCCCGGCGCGAAGGAACTCGTCCGTCCGCACCCCGGCATCACGCAGACCGCCAGGGTACGGCCGGCGCCGCCCGGAACCCGTTTCCACTTCACCGTGGACTTCGCCAACCTGCGCGATGCCGAATTCGACTTGCTGCTCTACTGCCTGGTGCTCGAAGAGCAGGCGACGGTGACCCTCACCCCGGCCGCACTCGGCCCCGGTGCGGGTCGGGAGGACATCACGCTGCAGGGGCCGCTGCGGCACAAACTCGGCGGTGCCAAACCGCACGGCGCCGGGTCTGCGCGCCTCCGCGTCGGGAAGTTGGAAGTACGGGCTGACCCCACCGCCCGATACCGTGGCCGAGATACCGGCGAGGCGTGGGACGGGGCGCGCGTCGACGAGGAACTGCTGCGCCGCACCGCGCCGTTCCGCGAGCGTACCGACCAAACCATGCAGGAGCTGCGCGCCATGCTGATCTACGCCACCAAGGATCCCAGACAGCCGATTCAGTATCCAACCTATGGGTGGTTCCGAACCGGATCACACACCCCTTTGAAGCCAACGACGTAAGGAAGGAGCTCACCGTGGCGCGTCTGCTCATCACCACCGTTGGCACTTCCCTGCTCACCAACCGCGACGACCGCCCGTGGAAGGGCTGGAATGGGCAGGCTGGCGATCCTCTGCCAGATGCAACCGAGGTAGATCGATGGCTGGAGGCGGCAGATCCGATCTTGGCCAGCGCCGAGACCAACACCTTGCGGAGTATCGAAATCAAGGCCGCGGATCACGTGCTCCTGCTGCACTCGGACACGCCTGAAGGATGCTTCTGTTCGGACCGTCTACGTCGCTTCTACACCGATGTCGTGAAGTGTCGCCAAGTTGAGGCACGCCCGCTGACCGCGCTTGGATACGCTGGCGCGAGCTTTTCCCAGAAAGGGTTGAAGGTCCTGGTGAACGAAGCGATCGCGGCCGTGCGCGACGCGCGAGACAGGTCGCTCGATCCGGTGTTCTGCGCCACCGGCGGGTTCAAGGCCGAGATTGCCTTCCTCAACCTCCTGGGCGCCCTGCTTGCGGTCGAAGTGTTCTACATCTACGAGCAGTTTCGGGAAGTCGTACGTCTGCCTCGCCTCCCGCTGGCCTGGGACGCGGATTGGGTGCTGCAACGTCGGCGGTTTTTCGAATGGATCGACGACGAGCCGCGTTCGAGCGCGGAGGTGGCGAGTCGACTGAAGGCCGATCCCGCACTCCAACCGCTCATCGAAGACGCTGCGGACGGATGTTCCTACCTCAATGCGGCAGGGGAACTGCTCTATCGCGCCGCTGGCGCGGTAGGCCCTCGCGCCGTCTGGCCCCATGCCGCGCCACTACCGCCCGGCGATAAGAACGGACTGTCGAGAGTATCGCATCACCGTCCGACGGGATGGAAAGCGTTCGTGGAGCGGCTTTGCAAAGTCGATTGCGTGAGCCGCGTGTCCTTCGATGGAGCGGCCTCCGGGGGAACCGCAGTCAAAGTTCTCTGCGCTTCCACGGGCGCGATCGGCGTGCGGTGGGGGCCGGCAGACTGTGAGTTGCCGCTGCGCGTGGAGACCACCGCCCGTGGCGACGCTCAAACGGAGCTGGTCAGAGACTACATCGCGAACACGGTCCTGCGAGGGTGAAGTGGCCGGGTACACCTTGATCGAGGAGTCGTTTACGCGCGAGCTGCGCAGCGGGCCGGCGGATTACGACCGGCGCACCCGATCGGGCGTCGCCGTCGAGGCGAGGCCGAGCAGCACGTCGTGATCGAGTCCGTCACGGACGACCTCGAAGGCGCCGCACGCCTCCAGCTCCGCCGGCGGCGGGGGCGTGAGCTCGAACGGGAACAGGCGGGGGGTGCGAAGCAGGGCGGACGACGATTGGGGCGTGCCTCCGCCGGTCGAGAGCATGGCCTTCAGGACCCAGACGGCGATCGGTCCGGGGCCGGTGACGCGCTTCGCCGCGCCGCGATAGAGCCCCTTCCCGCCGGTCTCCACCAGGACGCCCCAGTCGATGAACGCCCGCAGGACGCGGCGTGCGGCGCGGACGACGGTCTCGCGCTCGCCCAGGCGTTCGCGGAGCCGGCGCTGTATCTGGGCCGCCGCGGCGGTTCCCTGCAAGCGGAGCAGCCGCCCGGCCGTATCGGCGACCGCGCCGAAGAAGGGATAGGCCGCCATGCACATGCACCAATGGATCAGCATTCGGGCGTCCGCGTCCGCCTGCCGGAGGAGGTCGAGCCCTTCGTCGCGGAGCGGCCGGCGCTCGTCCGGGACCGTCAGCCACACCCTGGTCAGGATCGCGACGGCCTTGTCCCGGTTTCCGCTCACCCGGCCGCCGCCGAGCGAGAACCGCTCTCGCAACCGCTCCCGCAGAGCCGCGACGATCTCGCCCTCCGGGCTCCCGGCGAGGACCGCGTTGGCCGTGTACTCCAGCCAGTCGAGCCGGATGCGCTGGCTGAACCCGATCCCTTCCCCGCGCTTCGCCGCCGCCCCCTTTGCCGCCGCCCGCTTCATGCCGCTGTCCGCTCGATCTCCACCATCGGGACGACGACCTCTTCGAGGGAGACGCCGCCATGCCCGACGATGCGTTCGCCTTCGCGCACGAAGGCCGTCCGGCCCGGAGCGAGCAGCGCCAGGCAGTCTTCGGGAAGCCCCACGGAAGGCCATTCGATCGCGTCCGGGAAGCGTTCCTTCACCCGGGACCGCAGCACCGCGTCGGGGTAGATGCGGGCGCGTTCTCCCCGGACCTCGGCGATCGCGCCTTCGGCGGGCCGGCCGCGGCCTTCCGCCTCGACGTTGCCGTGATCCGAGGTCAGGAAGACGGCGAAGCCGCCGTCCAGCAGCGCATCCAGCAGCCCGGCCATGAACCCTTCCCCGGCCCATTGCCGAACCTGGTTGTGCATCCCCGCCGCACCGAGCGCCATGCCGTGCATGATTTTGTCCACCTTGTCCACGACGAGGCCGAGGGCGCGCATCGCGGGCCGCGACACGAGCTCGCGAACACCTTCGGGGAGGCCGTCTCCCAAGCCCTTGGCATAGCCCGTTTCCCGCGCGGCGAGGCCCTGGTCGGCCCAGAACCGGGTCCACCGCGAGGCTTCCCGGTCGGTGGTCAGGATGCTGGCGGGGAAGTGGAGCGGCGGCGTTCCCGCGAAGATCGCCTGCCGGGAGACGGAGGTGAACGTCGGTGCCCAGGCGAACACCGCCCCTTCTCGAAAGCGGAGCGCCGGCCGCTGTACCGCCAGAGCGTCCCGGAGGACGATCCACTGGTCGAGGGCGAGTCCATCGACGACGACGAGCGCGGCCTTGCCCCGGGGGTCGTCGGCGAGCCGCCGGGCGAGGAAGCGCGGCAGGTGGTGCACCATGACCGGCGGGGCCGGCGGCTGGTTGTGGAGCCCCGCGTAGCGGCGCTCGATCCAGGCGAGGAACGCGCGGTCCACGTCGGTGCGGAGGTCGGCGATCGGTGAGCCGGAATCCGCCGGCGCGCTGGGATGGCCGGCGATGAGCGAGCCCGAAGCCGCTTGTCTCACGCGGGATTCAGTGGTCGGCGGGTCCGCATCCACCCGCGCCGCACGGGAGCCGGTGGTCGGCGAGCCCGAACCCGCCCGCGCCGCGGCGGCGGTCTCCGACAGGAGCACGCCGAGCTCGGCCCAGCGGCAGGCGAACGCCAGCCACTCCCGGTGATGCGCGTCCGACTCGGGGAGGGTCGTGCGAACGGCCTCCGCGAGGCGGCGGAGGCGGCGCCGCCGGTCCGCCTCGGGGTCGATCCGGACCCCGACCGCCGCCCATTGCCCGCGAAGCGCGCGGCCGGATTCGTGGACGGCAGGGCGCAGCATCCCTTCGACGAACAGGTTGTCGATATAGACGCGGACATCGGCGTGGTCGAAGGGCAGGTCCGCGGGTCCGCCGATGGCGAGGCCGGACGCCTCTTCCACATCCCGTAGCTCGCCGGCCCCGATGCCGCCCGCGAGGCGATCGAGAAACCGGGGCCAGCGCTCCTGAAGGAAGGCGAAGAAGGCGTCCCGGTCCGGGAGGATGGTCGCGAGCGGCCAGGAGGCGAAGGCGCCGCCCTGCCGGAGCAGGTCCGCCAGCCGCTCGTCCAGGAGGCGCGGCAGCCGCTGCCCCCGGTAGTGCCTCCGCAGCAGGAGGCGCAGCAGGTCGGAGGGGCGCCTGACGAGCTCGGGCGCAAAGTCGAAGACGTGCCGCAGCACGAAGTCCCGGGTCGCGTCGTCCCCAAGCCGGTTCGGCCGGTGGCGTTCCTGCGCGCTGTGGAGCGCGTCGAGGTCGCTCCGGTCGAGCGACGCGACGACCGGGTAGGCGAGGGCGGGAAACAGGTCGCCCAGCCCGAAGGAAAGCCCCCGGCCGGCTTGCACCAAGTCGTAGGGAAGGGCCGCCGGATCGTGCCCCTCGGTCCGCACGACGACTTCGAGGCCGGCTCCCTCGCCCCGGTCCCAGCGGGACCGGAACCTCGATTCGTAGTCGAAGCGGAACGCGACCGGATTCTCGAAGGTGACGATCTCGAAACCCCGTTCGCGGATGGCTTCGAGGAGCGTGGCTTCGAGCAGCAGGCCATCGGGGTCCGCCGCCACGGTAATGCGGGCGACCCCCGGCGTGAGCGCCTTCAGGATCCGGTCACGCCAGTCGGGCACGGGACAGGCTCCTGGCCGCTACGAGCGGCGTCGAAACGTTCCGTGGCTCGATCAGGGAGAGGCTGCGCGCCCGGTCTTGCCGACATCGGGGGTATGAGCGGGGCGCGTCACGGGGCCGGCAACCGCCGGAACCCCTGGCGGGCGAAGTCGTCATCCAGCGCGATGCTTCCGCCAGCCCGCGGCGGCGCATGAGGTCGACGAAGATGCTCACGGGTCGAACGCGTCGTCGAGATGGCGCTCGTGCGCCTCGGCGAGGTCGGCGACCCCCGAGCGAAAACGTCCCTTGAGACTGCGGGCGCGACGGGCGAGCCCTGGCATGTCCGGGGTGCGCCCCGGACCTCCGGCTCGACTCCATGACCGGTCCGGCTCCAGGCCGTACTTCTCCGCCACACCGTCCACGAGATACGCCAGTTCCTGCGTGCTTTCGATGGCCGCCATCAGCCGTTGCCAGTTCACGCGGCGTACCAGTCCCGGGACGCGGCACGAGGCGACCACTGCCTTCCACTGCCGTTCGGCTCTGGCTTCGCCCCGGAAGCCGGGGTTGCGCGCGTCGTAGACGACGAGCACGTGTCCTCGATCCGGATCGATCCGGCCGTCCGGTGTGAGGGTCGCGGCCAGCGCGTTCCTTGCCAACTGGTACGTCTCCCCGAACGGGCACGGCTCATGGTCGCGGTCGTCCGGCCAGTCGAACAAGCGGGGGAGATGGTCCCAATACAGGATCCCGATCTCCGTCAGCGCACAGCGGCTGCGGCGCCGGTGCTGTACGGTGTAGCTTCCGTTGCAATACTGCTCGGGCCAAGTCTCGTCGCCGGGGCGCAGGCGCGGGCGTGAGCAGGTTCCGAACTCCCCCTCGGTGAGCTTGCACTCGACGGCAACCCGTACTCCCGGTCCGCCGGCCAGCACGTCGACACTCGTTGGTCTGGGCTCTCCCAAGCCGCGCAAGCTGTGCTCGAGGTCGAGCGTCCAGCCGTCGGCATCCTCGTAGAAAGCCTGCCGCCCGCATTCGGCGGGCACGTCCTGGAGCAGGTCGAGGCGGTCGAAGGCCTGGATCGCCCCGAACACACTCTGCGTCAGGGCCTGGGAGCTCTTCAGGCTGCGAAACCAGCGATGTCGTTGCCCTTCCGGGAGGGCGGCGCGGATGCCATCCGCCATCGACCTCTGCGACGGGACCAGGACGTTCCTCGATTCGGCCCCCGTTGCCAGAACCGGCGGGCGCTTCAGCCGCGGGCCGCCATCGAGCTCGTCCCGGTGGTGCTTGTCGGCCCAGAGCCACAACGTCCGGTGCAGGGCGTCTTCATAGCCGACATGGTTCGTCATTACGGATACCCCAGGGCGCCGATCGTCGGTATCCTAGCGAACGTGGCGCCCGCGCGAAAGCGAAGGCCCGGCCGCTACGGGATGCGCGACAACGGGAAGCGGGGCTGGCGCCGGTTCCAGGTGTCGATGTTGAACACCATGCAGCCCGCGACGATCGGCTGTGCCCATGCTCCGGATGGCGGTCCCTTCAGCGGGAGCTTGCGTTTCAGGTCGTCCGTTCGTGTGGAAAGCGCGGCTTCGGTCAGCTTGTCCATAGCGATGATGACCCAATAGAAGGTCGGCTTGCCGACCCTGCCGGATGCCCATTGATAGAGGAAGGTATCGCGGTATTTGTATTTCAGGTCTTCGTCCAAGGCGCCGGAACGAAAACTCTCGATGAACTTCTTTCTGTCTGCCTCCTTCGCGCGCGGATGTTCCGGATCCTTGAGTTCGATGAACGATATGCGATTGTGCTCCTCTACGATGAAGTCCACCGCCTTCATGCAATGGGACAGGCCATGCGATGCTCCGTCGTCGAACTTCCTGGCCTTCGCACCCCGGGGGAAAGTGATCTGGAGATTGCCTTCGCGCAGGGTGGTCATTGTTCGCTCGCCCCCAAGCTGCGTTCGACCTCGCGGTCGTACAGGTCGGTGAAGGCTTCGGCGATGGCGTTGGGATGGATGTCGAGATAGGTGTGGACCGTTCGGCAGGCGATCTCGCCGTCATCGCGGTAAAGTGAGTGGAAAACGATCTTGTCCCCTTTCTTTTTCTGTAGATCGAATTCCTTGAGAACGGCGTAATCGTGGGTGGCGATGAATATCTGGACTCCCATACGCTGCAACTCGAGCAGGACTTCGATCACCACACCGAACAGCTTGGGGTTGAGGTTGGTTTCCGGCTCGTCCCAGAAGAGGATCGATCCTTCGAGCAGCATTGCATTCTGGATCAACCGCCAAAGCAGGCCGAGCTTGCGCATCCCCTCGGCAAGCAACGAGAACTCCAGATTCCCATGCCTGGAATGGAGAAAGAATTCTTCGTTGCTGACGCGGACCTTCCCGTCGATCGCCCTTTGCAGGATGGTGAGCAACCGCTTGCGCTCGGAAGGAGCAGGGCCGCGCAGGGCCGGTCTGTAGGCGCGGTCCAGGATGTCCGCGTAGATTTCCTCGAAGTGGATCTCGCGCTGTGCATAGAGGGATCGGAACCCAGGCGCGTTCGCAAGCATCTCCTTCACCGGAACGTAGACGCTCTCGACAGGGGCGGCCCTCCAGCGCGGTGCGCCCGTGACAGTAGCCGAATCCGTCACGGTGGCGTGATTCGAGAAGGAAGCCCGAAGCCGTCGATCTCCGCGATGGATGCGAATGCCACAGCGAGAGCTTTCACCGTGCCGTTTGACCAGCCGACTGATGGCGCCCCCGGACGGCATGAAGACCCGAACGATCTTGTCGGCGAATCCGATGTCCGTCTTGCTCACGTCGCAGGCGGCATAAGCGACCTTCATGAGATGGGTCTTGCCGGTGCCGTTGGCGCCGACGAGGACGTTGATGCCGGGCGAGGGCCTGAAGTCCAGCGCCTCGAAGGCCGTGAACCGCTCCAACTCCATTCTCGTAATCGTCATGCGTTTTCCTCTATCCGGGATTACAGATCCGAATCCTCGATCCGTGCGATCTTCATCAGATGTTTCTGCAGGCCGCGTTTCAGGACCGTGGCGCCATGAACCGGCACCGAGAGACGGGCGACGGCTCCTTCCCTCGTGCAGATGTGGTGGCTGCCGTTGATCCTCTTCAAGCGCCATCCCCGGGATTCGAGAAGCTGACAGAGCCGCTTTCCGCTGATGGCCTTCACACCGTGATCTCGATGATCCGGTCGGCCTCCGAGATCGGGACGTCTCGAACATCGACGGACAGGCACCCCTCGACCGCCTCATGGACGTTCTTCAGCAGCTCCTCGATGCTGTCTCCCTGGGTCGCACAACCGGGAATGGACGGTACTTCCGCCCAATAACCGCCTTCATCCGCCTGGTGGACCACGACGTGCAGCTTCATGGTTCGTCTCCTTGCTTCTCGACGGTGGGTTGTCGGTGAACACCGGTCTCGTGATCGTCATGCATCCGCCTCCGTACGGGTCAGCGCCTGATCGTACCAGAGCAAGAGCTTCTGGTCTTCCTGGAGGACGGCCTCCGGGAGCCTTTCCGCGACCGAGATGATCGTGGCGTAGTCCTGGTCCTGGTACGCCTTGAAGAAGCCGGCCCGCATCGCTTCGAGGCGGAAGGTCCTGAGCTTCCTCTGCGGAGACCGGCGGTACTCCTCGAACTCGCGCAGCAGGATGCGCACACGGCGCTTCTCCACGTCGATCGCCTTGTTGGGGTCGGGCACGTACCAGCGGTCCTTCGCCTTGGTGCGCAGGGCCGGGTGGTCCTTGGGGAGGGTCCGCAGCTCCTTGAAGCGGGTGGAGAGGCAGGCGTGGATCTGGCTCGGGACCTCGCCCGCGCCGTCGTAGCGCAGGAAGTTCTGCTCCAGCATCTCGGACAGCTCGGGCAGCCTCTCGTGCTTCTGCCAGCCCGCGATCTCGCGGAGGAACTGCGGGTGGACGTCCTGGAAGCTCTGCGGCTTGCGGCTCAGATGCTGCTTGAGCCACTGGATGGCGGAGACTTCGTCGACCACGAAGATCTCGAGCTGGGCCACGTCCTCCACCGCCGCGCGCTTCCCGTCGTACTCGGCGACCTGGTCGGGGAGGAACACCATGCCGTCGCGCTCGGGGAAGCGCCGGAGGAGGCCGGACAGGAACTCGCCGACCGACAGGGGGACCGTCACGTTGCGCAGCACGTGGAAGGCCACCATCCGGTCGAAGAGCAGATGCGGCTGCCGTTCGTTGACGACCTCGACGCGCCCGCCCTTGCGCACGAATACCGGAAGCTGGCCGAGATGGGTGCGGACGAAGTCCCAGGCGCCGTCCTCGGAGCCTTTGCCGAGGGCGAAGCGCGCCTCCAGCCCGCCGTTCGGCTTGTAGGCGGAGATCACGAGGTCCTGCTTGACCGCGGTGCTGGTGACCTGCCGGTAGGAGCCTTGCCGCTTGTCCATCGTGCGCACGTCGGCGACGACGAAGCCGGCCGCGAGCAGGGCTTCCTGGATCGCGGTCCAGACCGCGTTCCGGGAGTTGTGGAAGACGATCGTGATCCAGCGCCCCGGCTTGAGCACCCGCCGGTACTCCTCGAAGCAGCGCTGCATCAGGCGCTGGTACTCGGGCAGCCCCTTCCCCTTGAAGCGGTCGACGATGGCCTCCGGCGCCGCGTTGGTCAGCACCCGGTGCCAGGATTCGACCAGGAAGTTGAGGTCGGCGTAGTAGATGTTCTCGCCGAAGGGCGGATCGGTGAAGACGTAGTCGACCGAGTCGTCGGGCAGCCCGAGCGACGCGGTCGTGCCCGCGGTCGTGATGCATCCCGAACCCTGATGACGTACAAAGCCCGGGTGAATGGCCTTTTTCAGATCGTCATTCCCCGGCCCGTCGTTCCCCGGCCCGTCATTCTCCGGTCCGTCGTTCCCTGGTCCGTCACTCCCGCGAAAGCGGGAATCCACTTCAACCAAAAGTCCCTGGATTCCCGCTTTCGCGGGAATGACGGGGGATGGCGGGGGATGACGGGAGATGGCGAGGGATGACGGGGGATGACGGGGGATGACGGGCTTTCCCGGGGCCTGTGCCTGGGTCTCCATCGGCCCGAGATGGCGAGCTGCGCTTCGTGCGTAACCAGGTCCCGAATTGTTCGTAATCAGCAGATCGCCGAACGCCTTGACCAGCCGGGACAGTTTGTTTCCGAGGTTGTACCGGGGAGACACTTCGGCAATCTGCGATGCGACGTAGTAGACGCCGGTGAGTTGGCGGTTCACCTGCGAATAGTGGGTGGGGCCGTAGCGGTTGAGAATGGACATGCCCCAGATGGCCTGCTCGACGAAGTAGAGGAGCATCCGGCGCACGCGCGAATCGGGATGTGCATCGGCCCGACGCCACATCGCCGCCAGGGCGTGCGCGGCGCGGGGCAGGAAGAAGTGATGGGTGTGCGTGATTCCCTTCGGGGCCAGCCGCGAGCCGTGATACATGCTTTCGACGGGGATCCGCTTCGTCGGGACCTCCATTGAAAGGGGCGTTTCCTCGATACGCCGCATGACGTCCCGGTCGCCGGCGTCCGGTGCTTTGGTGAAGGTGCGGCCGTCCACCTTGTACTGGATCAGCGCCGGCCTGAAGGTCACGTGTCTCCGCAACTGCCCGGTGGCCGCGTCCAACTCGGACTGGAACACACGCTCCAGGTTGTTCTTGTTCAGCAGGGAATCGCAGCCGGGACAGGCGAAGACCTCGCTGACCCTGCCGCTTGCCCGATCCAGCGCCTCTTCCAGGAACACGATCTCCCTGGCGCATTCCGGGCAGGAAAACACCTCGCTCCAGACGGTGTAGTCGATCCGCCCCTTGGTCTTGCCGTCGGTGTGCAGGGTCTCGTACATCCAGCCGAGCTCCGCCTCGACCTCGTCGAGCAGGGCGCGGCCGGCGTCGGCGAACGCGGCGACGTCGAAGGGCAGGGTGTAGTTGGCGGCGATGAAGCCCGCGGCCGGCGACAGGTCGTTCAGGACCGCGTGGCGCGCGCCCCAGCGCGGCTTCCCGAACCCTTCCGCAGACCACAACGCTTCGAGCGATTTCCGGTAGTCCTCCGGCGCGCTCCCGCACCATTGCGCGGCGACACCGGTCATGCCGGAGCCGGCGAAGCCGTCCAGCACCAGATCGCCCGGCTCCGTGTAATGGAGGATCGAGGGCACGATCGCCAGGTGCGGCACCTTGGTGTGGTAGCCGTGCGCCCGGTAGACGGGGTGGGTCTTGCCTTCGCTCACATCGACCGCGAAGGGCTTGCGGCGGTAGGGCTCCGCGGGGTCGTGCGGCCTGCCGAACGCCTCCGCGAATGCGCCCAGGAACGGGTTCGGGCAGGCGGTGTGCCAGGGCGGATCGGACAGGGCCAGGATGTCGTCGACCTCGCCGTGGGGAAACCCGATCTCGTCCTTCCAGCGTTGCAGCAGGTCCTTGGACGGGTCGGCGCGCGCCATGCGCTCGGCGAGGCCGCGAAGGCGCGCTTCGTCCCCCATCGGCCAGTGCGCAACGGCCGCCATGCGGGCCACCGTGTCCTCGATGCCGGAGAAGGGCACGCCGCCGAGCTTCGCTTGCAGGTCTTCCAGCCCCTTCTTCAGCTCGCCGAGGAAATGGGCGCGGCGCGCGTCTTCGTCCTCGAACGTCAGCCCCAGACATTCCACCGGCCGGCCGCGAGCGGCCTCCTCCCGGGACTTCTCGAACAACTCGTCCTGCCCCGAAGGGCGCCAGGAGCGCCGCCCGGCCCCGTGCTCCGCCTTGTCGTGCGCCATCTGGTCAGCCTCCGCCCGCGCGGTGGGTTTTGAGCACGGCCCCGGCCTCGGTCAGCACGTAGGCTTGATCCGGGTGCTTGGGTTGGCCCGGGTGGGTCATGCGAAGCACGCCGCCGCGCAGTAGTGGTTTCAGATGCGTGCGGCGGAAGTAGCCCCGATGGCGTATCCCCAGCTCGCCCACGATGTCCGCCAATGATCGGGGAACATCGCACAGCGCCACGATCTTCCACTGGGTCGACGAAAGCTGGGTCGAAGGCGCGACTTGTGCACTGGACAAGTCAAGCGCGTCTGGGCCAGCTTGGTCAGTGACCAAGTCCGGCGTTGGCTGGTCGACTTGCCTGGTAGGTAAGTCCGGTGTTGGCAGGCCAACTTGCCTAGTAGGTAAGTCCGGTGCAGGTACGTCAGCTTGGTCAGTGACCAACCTCGGGTCAGGCACATCGGCTTGGTCACTGACCAAGTCCGGGGTTGGCCGGTCGACTTGCCTGGTAGGCAAGTCCGGCGTTGGCGGGCCGACTTGACCAGTAGGCAAGTCGACCGGCCCCCGATCCACCCGAGCGCCGCCCCGGCCGGACGGGCCGGCGCCTTCCCGTAGATGTTCGGCAAGCGCGTAGCGTCCGCCGGCGCCAACGGAGTCGATCAGCCTCTGGGTCTCCAGCCGCTCCGCGACCTCCACGGTGTCCGGCCCCGGCAGTCCGGTCACCGCCTTGAGCTGCGCCAGCGTCGCTTCCCCATCCCGGCAGATGAAGGCGAATGCGCGCGCCTGCTCGTCCGTGAGACGTACCCCGAGACTCGTCTGAAACAGGATCTGTTCCTTGGACAGCAGCTCCTCCTTGAGCAGGACGAGCTCGAAGCGCTTCCGGCTCTTGTCGTTGGTTATCCGGGGCGGTACGTTGCCCAATTGTTGCCAGCTCCGGAAGACGTCCCGCAGCCCCCAACCCGCGTTCTCACTCAGACCGATCCGGCGGAAGGCGGTCACGATTCGCGGGTTGCGCACCTCCTTTTCGCCGGGCTCGAGGAGGTCCGGGACCGAGGCGAACGCATCCCCCGGATTCCAGAAAACGGCTTGGTCGGTGTAGTGCCGTATCTCGGCATTCCGTGCATGATCCGAATAATCCTGATGAATGAGCAAGTTGACCATGGATTCGCGGTAGGCGAGGTAGTCGGGCGGCGTATCGTCCCGCTGTAGCGATACAGGGTCGATGCGGAATGGACGTTCGGCGAAGCGCCCGTACCAATCGACCAGGGATCGCCAGGTTCGGATCAGATTTTCGTCCAGAACCGATCGATCCATCCACCGGGCGCCGGTATCCGCCTGGGTGCGAGCAAGGGCGAAACGCTGGCAATCGACGACCGGACGAGGCAGCAATTGCCGGAAAGACGGATTGTTTCCGAACAGAAGGATGGCCGCCCGAGTCGGCATTCTCCGACCGTCCTGTTCGACGAGAAGTCCCATTTCGTCGAGAAAGTCCAGATCCGACAGATCGACCCAGGACCGGTTCCCGGGCCGTCTCTCATAGGTTTCGCGATACCACCTGACGCTGCCGGAATCGAAGGCGGATTCCGGGTCTTTCCCGACCGCCTGGCCGTCGTAGTGCTGATCCGCCGCGTCGCGGAGCAGTCGTTCGATCTCGCCCGGCGTGCATCGCTCGTCGCCGGCGCCGCGGCGGATGAACGACTTGCGGATGTCGCCGCCGAGATAGACCGGCTTGTCCTGCCTGCGCGCCTCGGGGATATGGAAGACGAGCAGCGCCTTGCCGTCCTCTTCGATCAGCCGTTCCTTCGCCGCGACGACGCGATTCAGCTTCCGGCCGGAACGGAGAACGCTGAGGAACTCGTTCTGGACCTTATCCACCTCAAACACACCGACGATCTCGAAGCCGCCTTCCCCGTCCCGAACGCCGAAGACCAGCCAGCCGCCCTCGGTGTTGGAGAAGGCGGAGACCGTCTTGTAGGCGTCCTCGGAAACGCCCCGCTGCGCCTTCTTGAACTCGACGTCGTTCCACTCGTAGCCCTTCAGGCGTTCGATGAGCTCCGCCCGCTCCATCGGCGCCTACTCCAGCACCAGCCGGACCTTGTCCGGCTCCTCGCCTCTGGCGAGGCCGTCCAAGTAGCGCTCGAAGCGCTGCTTCATCTCGGCGGGGCTCGCGGGCGAGCCGCCGGCGAGGAGGGCGGCCTTCACGTCCCCGGTCTTCACCACGACCTTGACGAGGCCGGACAGGACCTCCCGAAGGGCCTCGATGAAGTCCCGATCCAGGGGGTCGGGCAGCGCTCCCTGCTTCACGAAGGCGTCGATCCGCTCCCTCCGCTCGGGCCTGAGCAGCGCGACGTTCTCGCGCGTCGCGGGGTCGGTGAGGTTGGCGAGCAGGGTCCGGGTCCAGCCGGCGAGGAGCGCGTCGAGCTCGTCGTCGAGCCGCGCGAGGATCGCGTCGGCGGCAGCGCCACCGATGGCTGCCGCGCCACCGATGGCTGCCGCGCCGCCGATGGCCGCCGCGCCGCCGATGACGTCAGCGCCGCCGATGACGGCGGGCGCCGTTTCCACCGCGGGCCTGAACCCGCAGTGCGGGCAGACCGGAGAGACGCCGAGCTCCTCCCGGGTCAGCGCGAAGCAGCTCTTCAGCCCGGTGAGGCGATCCCGGAAGTCGTCCAGATGCCGGACCGGCATGAGGTCGATGGCGGAGAGCAATTGCAGCCGGGCAAGCCGGTCGTCGCGCAGCAGCGCGGACTTCCGCTTGTCGTCGTTCACGCCGAGCCGGGCCTTGGCGTGGAGGGCGAGATAGGTGCTCACGAACTCCTTCCCGAGATCGTCCAGCCTGCGCAACGCCTCTCTGCGGAGAGGCACGGCCTCCCGGCGGAAGGATGCGAGATCGACGCGCCGCGCCGGACGGGCGATTTCCGCGAACAGCGCCTCGCGCGCCTCCTTCATCCGTCCCACCCACTCGTGGGAGGGCGGGAGCACCGTTTCCGCCGCGGTGAGGAACGCGGCGGCGGCGCCCAGCTCCGAAGCGAAGGTCCGGAGGGCCTCGATCCCGGCGAGGGCGTCGAGCCCGGCCCGATGGCCGTCCACCTCCTTCGCCTCGTGGCGGAAGTTCTTGAGGCGGCCGGGCGAGGTGAAGACCTGGAGGGATTCGAGGAAGGACTTCGTCCCCTCCACCGCCGGACGCAGCGCCGCGGCTCCCTCCTCGTCGATCAGGCGCCGGCCCCAGAAGGGGATGCCGCCCTGGAGGGCTTGATGGGCGACCGCCAGCCTCCCGACGAGACGGGCGACCGCCTTCTGGAGCTCCCGGATCGGCTCGTCCTTGCCCTCGGTGACCAGGTTCGCCATGCCCGGGGTCAGTCCGAGGAGCGCGAACAGCGCCTTGAGGGCCGGCAGGTTCCATTCGCGGGGCCGCTCGACGTGCCTGAACCGGACGAGCTCGTCGAGCGGCGCGGCGGCGAGCGCGGCCAGGCCGGAGGCGTCGAACTTGCGGCCGGGAACGGCGAGCACGAGGTCGCCGGAATGGACCAGCGCCGCGAGCAGGACCACGGCCCATTCGGGTTCGAGGCGCAGGGTCTCCGGGGCCAGGTACTCGACCCCAAGCCGCTCCTGGATGAGCTCGGAACGGTTCATGACCTGGCCCTGCCCCTTCGCGCGCACCCGTTCGAGGACATGGGCGGCGTACTTCGACCGGGAGGGGTCGAGCCGGTCGCCGTCGAGGAGATCGAGCGCGTCGAGGACCGCGGCGGCCTGCCTCGTCTTCGTCACGCCCGCGATCCGGCGCAGCGCATCCTGGGCCGCCTGGGCGCGGTTCCAGGACGTGATCGACACCGCGAAATGCGGATAGTCCGGCGCCTGGTCGGCGAAGTGCGTCTCCAGGCAGATGCCCGCCACCGCGTTGACCAGATCGCGCAGGTTGATGCGTTCGGCCGGGGAGATCCCCGAAAGCTCTCGAAGGGAATGCCCCTTGGCCCATTCCGGCAACGCCTTCCGGCGGCCCCGGTAGGCGACCTCGAAGGCCGACGACATGTGTTCCTGGAGCCAGCCGACCAGATCGCGGAGGAAGCCCGTCGCCTTCGACTGGTAGGTGGCCTTCGCGTGGCCGGAGGCCGTCGAGGCCAGATCGAGGGCCGCGGCGTACCCGCGCAAGGCATCCCCGAAGCTCGCGTCCGCGCCGTCCAGGTGGAAGAAGACCTCGTCCGCCTTCTTCTCGTCCCGGAAGTGCGGCGCGTCGTGGGGCGGGATGAAGTAGAGGTAGAAGTCGCGCGGCGGCGCCGCCGTGGACCGCTCGTTCGGCGCCCCGAAGAACAGGTATCCCCGGCGCGCGGCCCGGCGCGCGCGCCATTCGATCTCGTGCTCCCAGATCCGGTAGCCGGTCACGTAGGTCTCGTCGGTGCACTCCATCACCCGCCGCAGGGCATCGTAGTAGTAGCGGTCCAGCCGCGCCGCGTCGAGGCTCTCGGCCCGCTTCTCGATCAGGGCGTCGAAGTCGTCGGTCTTCCGGAGGTCGAGGTAGTACTGGCGGTTGTCCGGGTTCGACGAGACGAACTGGCCGCTCACCGTGCGGTGGATCTCCCGGAGCACCGTCTCCACCTGCGACAGGAGGTCGTCGGCGGGGTCCCCCCCGAGGTCTTCGATCCCCGGCTGGTACAGGCAGAGGCCGTCCCGGAGCTCTTCGGCGGTGGCGCCCAGGCGGGCGTGGACGTCGCCGGTGGTCAGCCGGTGCACCGACAGGGCGTGGACGATGCGCAACGCCATCGGCTTGTAGACCGGCCGCGTATACGCCTGCTCGATGCGTGATTCGAGCACTTGGCTGCAATCGATGACCGCCTTCACGTCGGGGACGGCGCGGAAGGAGGCGTCCTCCCGCAGCACGGACCAGTAGCCGTCGTAGGCGATGAGGCCGGGGCGGTCCGCCGGGAGCTCTTGCCCGAGCCGCCGCTTCATCGCGCGCGACAGGGTGCGGAGGATCTCGCGCTTCTCCACCGAGGTCACCCGCTCGAAGGTGTCGATGTAGTCGGGGTGGACCGGGAACAGCGCCACGTACTCGTCCATGCGCTCGTTCATGCGCCCGTAGAAGCGGGCGAACGGGGCCAGGTACTCCCGGACCTTCGCCTGCTGCTCGCCGGTCTTGCGCAGCAGGCGTCGGGCCACGACGAACTTCACGTCCCGCCGGGCGATGCGCACCTGCTCGAAGCGGTCCTTCACCCGGCGGACGCTGTCGGCGACGAAGGCGAAGCGGGGGCTGTCGAAGATGGCCTCCTGCACGCCGGCGACGAAGCGGAAGCGGAGGTCCTTGCAGACCTCGCCGACCTCGCGCAGGAAGTTGAGGTCGAGGATCAGCTCCTGGTCCTTGCGCGAGCGCAGGAAATCCAGCAGCTCGTCCACCACCAGCAGCAACCCGTGATCGGGGTGGACCGCGTGGAACGCGGCCATCATCTCCTCGAAGGCGCGCTTGCTGCCGGCGGCTGCGTCGGCGCCCGGGAAGGCGAACGCGACGCCGAGCGCCGCGAGATGCTCTTCCAGCTCGCCGGCCACGATGTCGTGCAGAGACATGGTGGTCGCGCCGATCTCGGTGCGCACTGCCTTGAAGCGGCCGGCGATGCCGCGCGCCGCCTCCGCCGCCCTCGGGTGCGAGAGCTCGGAGGCCAGCCCGGCGTGTTCGGCGACCCCGGAGATCACCGACATCAGGTGCGATTTGCCGGTGCCGTAGTTGCCGACCACCAGCAGGCCCTTGTTGTCGGCGGGCGCGTCGTACCGGAGCTGGGGGAAGACGAGATCCGACAGCGTCTCGGCCATCTCGTCGGAGACCACGTAGCCGCTCACGAGGCGGCGGGCGGCGTCCGCCTCGTCGGCGTCGCGAAGCTGCACCACGCTCTCGATAGGGTCGAACCGGACCAGCTCTTCGTACTTCACCGTGGCGCCCTCCGCGCTGGCCCCGGCCCGGAGCCGACCATGCCGTCGTCAGCCGCGTCGTACTTCCGGCGAGGGATCCCGGGGCTCCTTGCCGGATTCACGGGCGGGTCGAAGGCGTGTCGATGCTTCCGCCTTCGACGAGCGCGCGGTAGTGGCCGACCACCCGTTCCAGCCCGAAGCCGGCCGCTTCTCCGCCTCCACCCGCGCCACCGGTACAGCATGCCGTTCAGTGGATGGCGCAGGTACTTGGGATGTCCGGGCGCGGCGTAATGGACGTGGCCGCCTCCGGCGCACCCCTTCCAGGCCGCGGCCACGGTTCGGGGCCGATCATGCCGCCGCTCCGGTGTCCACGGTCAGAACGCCGTCCAACGGGTCGCGGCGGTACTCCGGATGGCCGGGTGCGGCATAACGGACGTGGCCGCCTTCGAGGGACCCGTTCCAGGCCGCGGCCACGACCCTGCTCCGCGAGAGGTCCTGCAGCAGGCGGAGCGGGTGCTGTCGCAGCGCGGCATCGAACAGGATCTCGAGGTTGTCCAGCAGGACGCCGCCGCTCCCGCGTTCGGCGACGATCCGGTCGAGCACGCGCCGGACCCGGAGCGGGCGTTGCCGCTCGGCCAGATCGAGCATCCGGCGCGAGAGCTCCCGGTTGACGTTGACGAGCGGGGCGCCGGTACGCCCGGCGACGGTCATCAGGGCGGCGGTCTTGCCCGTGCCCGCCGCGCCGACGACGAGGACCAGCCGGTGGTAGAGGCTCCCGGCCTTCCGGATCTTCTCGATCACCTCTTCTGCAGGAGGGGGTCGCGTCACACGCCGTCTCCTTCGCCGGCCGCTTCGCCCGTGCCGGACCGCTCCCAGCCGGCATCCGGCGCTTGCTTGCAGCGACGCCCGACCCTCCTGAACGGGACTCCTGCCCCCGGATCGGCTCTCGGCTCGCTGCCCGTCGACCCCAAGACCTGCGGATGGTCGAACCGCTCGCCCATCGTCATGACGCCGCCAAAGGGTTCCTCCATCCAACGATCCTCGCCACTCGGTGGACGACCCCGTAATCGGCGCCCGTGCAGGCGGCCGCCACCATCATATGGACGGCGGATGGTACCAGACGCCTTCGGTTGGCCGGAGCGTGCCCAATCCTTGCGGCATGTTCGCCCGAACGCTGCACCGGCCAAGTCTGCCGACCGCGCCGCCTCCGATTCCGAATCGGCATCTCTTCGACATCGAACGGTTTCTACGCCTTCCGGCGTTTCAATCTCCCTCCTACCCCCACCGGAAGCGCCTGCGCGCCGTCGGTCGGCATCGAGCCCGTCCGCGCAGCGGCTCACGAACCCCGGGACCAGTCGATGCCGAACTGTCCGACCAGCAAGGGCAGCTTGCCGCGCACCCACGGCAGCCCGAACAGGAGCCGGGTCTCCGGCGGATGGGGCGGCCCGTTGCGATTACTCGACCAGCTCCAATCCGGCGTGCTGTGCGGAGAGGGAGGCGGCCTGGAGGGCGAGCGCAGCTTCCTGGAAGGCGAGGGAGGACTACCCGAAGACGAGGGCGGCGGCTTCGTACCCCGTCATCGAGCGGCGCCCGGCCCCCCGTCCCGTCCACCGCCGCGTCCGGGGGGACGTGCGGGGACGCGCGGCGGGGACATGGCCTCGGCCGCGGCCCGGGTCGCCGTCCCTTCGACCGGGGCGGCGGGCAGGTCCGTGTCCTTGCCCGGCGGCGGCTCGACCAGCGCGCGCCGGGTCGCCTCGCGCTCCGCCGGCGTCGCGAGATGGTCGGGGATCACCCGGCCCGAGGTCCATGCACGTTTCATCGCCTCGAGCTTCGCCTCGCCCGTCCCCGGCGGGAACGACACCCGGCAGCGCTCCTCCCGCGGCTCTCCGTCCTCGTACCAGCGCCGCGCGAGCTCGAGGTCGTTCTCGTCCTCGTCCCTCTCCGCGAGCCGGAGCCCCCGCTCCCTCGCGTCGTGCCGTGCGGGATCGGGAGCGGCGCCGTCCGGGGCGCCCTCCCCGCGCGTCAAGGGGCAGCCCCGCTCCGCCGCCTGCTCCAGCACTCCCGCCCACTTCCTTGCCGCCGCCGCGATCGCCGGATCCGGATCGTCCCTCAGCCCGTACGTCGCGCGGCGCACGTCTTCCACGTCGGCCGCACACGCCTTCGCAAGGCCCGGCATCGCCGGGTGGCGGCACAGCGCCTCGTGCTCCTCGAGGGCCGTCTCGAGGATCACCGGGATCCTCCTGCGCTGGTCCTCCTCGTTCGGGACCGGGGTCTTCGCATAGACCGCGAGCCGGTCCAGGCTCGTCTTGCCGTCCAGGGTGTCCCGGCGGAGCTCCGCCCACCGGGCGAACTCCCCTTCGCTCTCCTCCTCGAAGAGGGTGGGGACGACCTCGCCCTCCTCCGGCCGCATCTTCTCCACGAGCTCGAGGACGTCGTGGGTGCGGGCAGCGAACATTCCCCTGTACCCGAGGCCGTTCTTCATCAGGATCGCCCCCGCATCGGAGGTGGTCTTCCCCAGCGCTCTCAGCTTCCTGCCGTCGGCGGCGCTCCGATGTGCGCGCCAGGTCCGTACCGCCCCCTCGACGAGCGTGAGCACGGTGCTCTGGCGTTCGGCGACGTGCCTCTCGTCCGCCGTCCTGGTGTAGCGCGTCATCCCGTACACCTCCGTGTAGGCCCCGTCGTCTTCGAGAAGGACGCCGAGGCGCACCGCCTCGCGACCGAGCCCTCCGGTCTCCCCCGCCCCCGCGTACCCGTTGCCCGGGGTCATCCACACGATCTGGGCATCCGCATCCCGGATCTCGTCCCGGAACGCCCGCCTGGCCGCCTCGGCGGTCTCCTCCGAGGGTTCCTCGGCGATGAGGGCGACGTCGACGTCGCTCCACTCGTCCGCGCGGCCGCAGGCGACGGAGCCGAAGAGGACGACGCTGTGCACACCGGGCAGGGCGACGGCCCGGGCGGCCGCCCGGGCGGCCCCGCGGCGCAGACGCTCGCACCGTTCCGGGTCCGGGACTCGCGCGGCCATGGCTACTGCCCTCCTCTCACTTCCGGACGGGGCGCTTGCCCCGCATCCGGAGGAGGGCCGGAGAGCGGGGCGCGGGAGTCGCCCCGTCGTCCGGTTCGGTTCCATCCCCGCGCGGGCGATGCCGACCCTCCCGGGGCGCCCGCTGAACCCGTCCCCGAGCCCTGCGACGCGCGCTGCGCGATGGACACGGGGGGAGGGGGGCCTGACCGGTCTCTTCGCTCCACGCGGAGAAGGCTCGCCGGACGGTGGCGCAGGCGCGGCGGGTGTTCGGGGTGAGGACGAAGCGCAGCGCGTTGCCGATGCGGGCCTGCTCGTCGGGGGAGGAGAGGCCGTCGGGCCGGAAGGGCTCGCACCGGGTGATATGGAGGGATGGGGGTCTCACGGCGGATATACCTGTGAGGTGGGATAAGTGCGCAACCGGGCTCGGCGAGTATACCCCCGTAGCCGCCGGCGCCGGTGCCGGCGTCGCGCCTACGGGGGATCGTAGAGGGCGGGACGCGGCTCCTCGGGGATCGCCTCGGCGTTGCCGGACTCGATCGAGCGGATCGCGGCGTCGCCGATCTGCATCGCGGCGTAGCCGTCCCACACCGTCGCCCCGGCCGCCCCGCCCTCCCGCGCGGCCCGCACCCACGCTTCGGCCTCCAGGACGTAGGCCGCCCGGAAGCGCTCCAGCCAGTCCGCCTCCACCGCGCGCGCCGCCGCGCCGGCCTTGCGCAGAACGGGGCTGGTGAGGGAGGGGGTTCGCAGCGTGCCCTGCGTCCCGGAGACCTCCACGATCACCTCGTAGCCGTAGCTCGCGTCGACGTCCACCTCGATCTCGGCGAGCCCCCCGCCCCGAAACGCGAGCTGGAGCAGGACGAGCCGGGCGGTTTCGGGGCGGTCCGGGACGTCCACCACGTGGCTCGCATAGACCCTGGCCACGTCGTCGGCCATGAGCCAGCGCGCCGAATGAACGTCGTGAACGGCCGAGTTGACGATCACGTCCGCGGCGGTGCGGACCGCGTCGGCCCGCCAATGCTTGTGGATGCCGCGAAACAGGAGCGGGCGGCCGATGGCGCCGTCGTCGAGCGCCTGCTCGAGCGCGGTGTGCTGCGGGTCGTACATGCGCATCAGCCCGACCTGCACCAGCTTCCTGCCGCCCGCCGCCTCCGCGTCGAGGACCCGCCGCGCGTCCTCGAGGCCGACGCCGAGGGGCTTCTCGCACAGCACCGGCTTGCCGGCCTCGATACAGGCGACGGCGAGCGCCGCATGGGTCGGGTCCGGCGACGCGATGACGACCGCATCGACGGCGCGGTCGCCGATCAGCTCGGCCGCGTCCGTGAAGACCGCGGCGTCCCCGCACTCCGCGGCGAGCGCGGCGGCCCGCTCCCCGTCCACGTCCATGACCGCGGCGACCCGCGCTCCCGCGATCCGATGCGCGAGATTGCGGGCATGGCGCCCTCCCATGCCCCCCGTGCCGATGACCCCGACGCGGAGTGTCCGTTCCGTCACTGCCCCCTCCTCCAGGATCGTCCCGACCGGCCGATCGGCCGACCGGTGCAATCCGACACCTTGCCGAGAAGCTCGATCAAGCCGAATGATACCGGCAAGCACGGGCCCCCGGGCGCTCTCCATCGGCCTTCCGGAGGGGTGGTTGATGAAGTACACCCGCCCGTCCGGGGGCAGCGATGTGAAGGACGTCCTGAAATCGGCGGGGAAGACCCCGAAAATCGACGCCGGGAAGATGCTGAAGACGGGAGGGTCGTTGCGGATCCTCCGCGCTCGAGGCGTATCGGGGCCGGGATACGACCTGGCTCCTCCATTCCACCGCCGAATGCAACTCGAAAGCGAACATGGGAAGACGGAAGGCCGGATGCCGGTGCATGAGGTTCAGGACCGGGGACGGCGGGGCCGCCGCGGCGCCCGCGCCCGCCCGGTGGTGAGCACCGTGAAGACGGTGGCGAAGCTCACCAGGGCGACGGCCCAGAACACGATGCCGGGGTCGCTCCGGTCGAGCAGGAATCCGAACATCACCGGCGCGACGATCCCGCCGAGGTTGAAGCCGGTCGAGACGAACCCGAACACCTTCGCGATCTCGCCGGGCGGCGCCATCGAACGGATGAGCATGTCGCGCGACGGGGCCACCATCCCCGAGAAGAAGCCCGCGACGACGAAGATGCCCGCGATCACCGCGAGCGAAGGCCGGAAGGCGGCCACCGCTCCGATGCACACCGCCACCATGACGATGCAGGCCGCCGCGAACGCGTCGTGGCGGCGCCGGATCCGGTCCGCCGCCCAGCCGCCCGCGAGGACCCCGGCCGGCGATGCGAAGAGGTAGGCGGTGAGCACCGTCGTGGCCGCGGCGACGGGAGCGTCGTGGAGGACGTGAAGGGCCGACACGCCGAACGACTGGATGCCGTAGCCGGCGACCGACATCCCGAAGAAGAACAGGGTCCCGAGCAGGATCGGGGCGCTCATGAGGAGCCGGATGCCGCTCGGGCCCGCCGCCGCTGCCGCGCCCGCCGCACGGGCGCCGGCCCCGGGTCCGGCCGCATCGGAGCCGTCCGCCCCGACCGGCCGCTCCCTCAGCACGTGGCCGTTGCACGTCACCAGCAGCCCCACCGCGATGCCGAGGCCGCCGCACAGGGTGAGGGCCGTGCGCCAGTCCATGAACGTCATCAGGAACACCACGGTCACCGGGGCGACCGCGTTGCCGAGCATCCCGGCCGAGGTGTGGAAGGAGAACGCGCGCCCCATGCGCCGCGGGTTCACCGAGGCGTTGAGGAGCGAGTAGTCGGCCGGGTGGTACACCGAGTTGGCGAGCCCCGCCACCGCCATCAGCGCGACCAGCGCCCCGTAGAACGGGGCCAGCCCGAGGAGTACGAAGGCGGCGCCTTCGAGCAGCAGGCCGGCGGCGAGGAGCCGGCGCGCGCCGAAGCGGTCCACCGCGAAACCGACCGGCGCCTGGGTGCAGGCGGTGACGATGCTGAAGATGCTGAACGCGAAGCCGAGCTCGGTGTACCCCACCCCGTACGCCTCGCGAAGGAGCGGAAAGAGCGGCGGGAGGAGCAGGAGGTAGAAGTGGCTCGTGAAGTGGGCGGTGCTGACGACCGCGACGGCCCGTGCGGACCCGTGCCGGTCCGCCGCTCCGCCGGCAGTGCCTTCCGCTTCGACCGTGACCGCCATGGCGCCGCGCCGCCGTGCCCTCCGCCCCGACCCCATAGTGTACGGGCCGCCCATCCGGCGCCGGCCTGCACCCCGGACGGGCTCCGGACCGGCAGGGCAATCGCATTGGGGATTCCCGATGCGTCGTGATGGCCCAGCTGGCGTTGGCGGGGGTCGATTTCCGGGTGCGGAGCGCCGAAATCGGCCTGACGAGCCGGCTTGAAGGTCGCTTGCGGCGTCCGGCGGACGGTTTCGGGCGGGGCAGACGACGTGTTCCGTCCAAATGCGCTTGCCCTGTCCGAACCGGGCCGCGTGCGCTGTTTGTAACCTCTTGATATAGTGGGCGGAGATCGGGGGTCGAGCTATTTTTCACCTCCACGGAGACGGCGTTCTTCCGTGGTTTGGGTTCGGTTCGAGGGGGTTGCTGGCGGATTTCACCCCACGGAGCCACTTGCGCGTGCCCGGCGAAAACCCCACAGCGCACATGCCTCGAACCGGGCCGCGCACCCGCCCCGGCGCCCCGGCTGCGGTATGCTGTGACCCCGTCGGCGCGAGACGCGCCGGGCGGCGGAACCATCCGGGAGGAGACAACGTGATCTACGAGCTTCGCACCTACACCCTGCGGGCCGGCGCCGGCCCGACCGTGGCGAAGAACGCGGGCGAGGTCGGCCGCGCGATCCGCGGCGACGACTACGGGAAGCTGGAGGGCTACTGGCTGACCGAGATCGGCCCGCTCAACCGGGTCATGCACCTGTGGAGCTACGCCGACCTCAACGAACGCCACCGGCTCCGGGGCGAGCTGGCGAAGAACGAACGGTGGACGAAGGAGTACGTCCCGCTCATCCGCGAGCACCTCGTCCGCCAGGACGTCCGGCTCCTCGACCCGATCCTCCCGCTCAAGGCGCCGGCGTCCGGGGGCAACGTCTACGAGTACCGCAACTACCGCACCGCGCCGGGGCGGGTGCGGGAGTGGGCGAAGCATTTCCAGGCGATCATGCCGATGCGCGAGGAGTACTCGAAGAACGTCGGCGCCTGGATCACCGAGGCGGGGCAGCCGAACGAGGTCTCCCACCTGTGGGCCTACCCGTCGGTGGACGCGCGCACCGAGCGGCGGGCGGCGGTCGCGGCGGACCCGCGCTGGAAGGAGTTCCTGGGGAAGGCCGGGCCGCTCCTCGAGGAGATGCACTCGACGATCCTCCTGCCGGCCGCCCACTCGCCCTTGAAGTAGGCTCGGGGCTTGTGGCTCCGAGCTCCGGACTCCGGGTTTTCCGGGCGGACGGGATTCCGGGAGAGTGGGAGGGAGGGACGGCCCCGTGCGCATGACCGCCCGCGAGTTCCTGGACCGGCCGCACAAGGCGGTGACCCTGCTCGGGATGTCCGGGGTGGGGAAGACCGCCCTCTCGAACCGCCTCCCCAAGAGCAACTGGTTCCACTACTCGGGGGACTACCGGATCGGCACCCGCTACCTCGACGAGCCGATCCTCGACAACATCAAGCGCAAGGCGATGCAGATCGATTTCCTGCGCGACCTCCTCCGCACCGACTCGATCTACATCAGGAGCAACATCACCGTCGACAACCTCCAGCCAGTGTCCACGTTCCTCGGCAAGGTCGGCGACCCGGCGCGCGACGGCCTCACCGTGCGCGAGTTCCGGCGCCGCCAGCGCCTGCACCACGACGCCGAGGTGGGCGCGATGAAGGACGTGCCGGGGTTCATCGAGCGCAGCCGGGCCATCTACGGCTACCACCACTTCGTGAACGACGCGGGCGGGAGCGTGTGCGAGATCGAGGACCCGACCGTGGTCCCGACCCTCGCCGAGCACACGCTCCTCCTCTACCTGCGGGCCGACGCCGACATGGAGGTCGATCTGATGGAGCGCCAGCGCGCGGACCCGAAGCCGCTCTACTACCCGGAAGCGTTCTTCGACGCGCGGCTCGCGGCCTACCTCGCGGAGCGGGGCCTCGGATCGCCGGTGGAGATCGATCCGGACGACTTCGTGCAGTGGGTGTTCCCGTCGCTGGTCGCCCACCGGCGGCCGCGCTACGAGGCGATCTCGCGCCGCCACGGCTACACCGTGGAGGCGCGCGCGGCGGAAGGCGTGCGCGACGAGGCGGACTTCCTCGACCTCGTGGCCGGCATCCTGGACGCGGCCGGGGGGGCGCCCGCCCGCGCGAGGAGCGTCTGAGCGCGGCGGGCCGCCCGCCCCGGCGCTCGACTACCGGACCGCCCCCGCCGGCCGGCCCCGCCCGCGCAGACCACCGCGTCCCCGAGCCCGGACCCCGCGCCTCGCCCGCCGCCGCTCCCGCGCGCACCCGAACGAAGGACCGATGCCTCTCGTCGCCCATTCCGCCCTCCCGACGTTCGACCGGCTCCGCAGCGAGGGGCAGGAGATCCTGGACCCCGAGCGCGCGCGGCGACAGGACATCCGCGAGCTCCACGTCGGGCTCCTCAACCTGATGCCGGACGCCGCCCTCGCGGCGACCGAGCGGCAGTTCCTGCGGCTCATCGGGGCCTCGAACCGGATCGCCCAGCTCTTCGTCCATCCGTTCACGATGGCCGGCGTGGAACGCGGGGCGGCGGCGCGCGAGCGGGTGGAGCGGTTCTACGAGCCGTTCGAGCGCCTGCGGTGCGAAGGGCTCGACGCGCTCATCGTGACCGGCGCGAACGTCACCGAGGCCGACCTCACCCGCGAGGCGTTCTGGGAGCCGCTCATCGAGGTCCTCGCCTGGGGGCGGGAGAACGTGGCCTCGATCCTGTGCTCCTGCCTCGCGAGCCACGCCGTGTTCCAGTGGCTGCACGGGGTGCGGCGCGCCCACCTTCCGGCGAAGCGGTGGGGGGTCTACTCGCATCGGGTGAAGGACGCCGCCCACCCGCTCGTCGCCGGGATCAACACCCGCTTCGAGACCCCCCACTCCCGGTTCAACGACGTGTCCCGCGAGCAGATGGAGGCGGCGGGCCTGCGGGTGCTCGTCGAGAGCGGCGAGGGCGGGGTCCTGGTCGCGACGAGCCCGGACGGCTTCCGCTTCGTCTACTTCCAGGGCCACCCGGAGTACGACCGGGAGAGCCTGCTCAAGGAATACAAGCGGGAGGTGGGGAGGTACGTGCGCGGAGAGCGCGAGGACTACCCGCCTTCCCCCGAGCACTACTTCGCGCCTCCCGTCGAGCGGCGCTTCGCGGCCTACCGCGGCGAGGTGGAGCGGGCGCGCGGGTCCGGCGCCCCGCCGCCCGGGTTCCCGGAGGGCGAGGTGCTGCCGGAGATCGACAACACCTGGACCGACACCGGCAAGGCGCTCGTCAACAACTGGCTCGGGCTCGTCTACCAGCTCACCGACTACGACCGGCGGCGCCCCTTCGCGGCGGGGGTCGACCCGGCCGACCCCCTCGGCCTCGGCTGATCCCGCCGCCCGCCGCGCCCCCTCCCCCGGCGGTCGGGGCAGGCCCTTCTCACGCTGTCCGACCCTCGGCCAGGCATCGATGCCCGCCGGTCTTCCGGGAACGGCCCGCCCGCTCAGTAGAGCCGCAGGTACTCCTGCACCTCCCAGTCCGTCACCGCCTGGTGGTAGCGCTCCCACTCGTCGATCTTGTACCGCAGCCAGGAGCGGAGCATCGTCGGGCCGAGCACCTCGGCCGCGAGCGGATCGTCCTTCAGGATCTCGGCCGCCTCGAGCAGGTTTCGCGGAAGGCGCCGTCCGCCGCTCGCGCGGATCTCCTCGTCGGTCAGCGCGTAGAGGTCCCGGTCGAGGGGCGGCCCGGGGTCGATGCCCTCGACCACCCCGGCGACCGTCGCCGCGGTGGTCATCCCGAGGGACAGGTACGGGTTCATGCACATGTCGGCGGCCCGGTTCTCGATGCAGAACCGGTTCTGGGGCAGGCGCAGCATGCACGAGCGGTTGTTGTTGCCGTAGGTCATGTGGGTCGGGGCCCAGGTGACGGTGCCCCCCTCGAAGCCGCCGACCCTCGGAACCAGCCCGTTGTACGAGTTGACCGTCGAGCAGGCGATGGCGGTCAGCGCCCCGCCGTGGCGCAGGAGCCCTCCGACCGCGCGGTAGACGGCATCGCTCCAGCCGCCGCCGGGGTCCTCGAAGAGGTTCACCCCCGGGTCGTCGATACGTTGCATCGAGTAGTTGATGTGGGCGCCCGAGCGCCAGTCGCCGATCGTGGGCTTGGGCATGAAGGTGATGAACATGCCGTGCTTCTTGGCGACCTCCTTCAGGAGCACCCGAAGGAACACCAGCCGGTCCGCCATCCGCAGGACGTCCGTGTAGCCGAAATCGAGCTCGAACTGCGAGTACGCGCCTTCGGCGACCACGTCCTTCAGCCCCCACCCGAGCTCCTCGAGGACGTCGATGAGCGCGCCGAGAAACCCCATCGAGTCGATGGAGTACTCGACGTCGTAGCCGAACGCCTGGCGCCTCGGACGCAGGCCCTCGCCCGGGGGCGGGTCGTCGTCGAACGCCTTGACCGGCCGGCCGTCGCGCCAGCGCATGGCGATGAACTCCGGCTCGACCCCCGCGAACCCGGCGAACCCCTTGGCCGCGGCATCGCGCACCACCCGCTTCAGCGCGTGGCGGGGGCACAGGTCGTAGGGCGCGTCCTCCCACCAGAGATCCGCGAACATCCACGCGCAGGTGCGGTCCCAGGGGCAGATGACCAGGGTGTCGAGGTCGGGCACCGGGATCTGGTCGGAGTCGGCGGGGGTGAGCTCGGGCACGAACGAGACCGAGTGCACCGCGAACTGCGGACCCCGGCCCATGCACAGGTTCTCGAAGTCGCTGAGCGGCACCGGCTTGGTCTTCGGCACCCCGAGCATGTCGATCCAGCAGGAGAGCACGTAGCGGACCCCCGCCTCGGCGAGCTTCGCCCGCGCTTCGCGCACGCGGGCGGGGTCGGGCAGCGCGGCGGCCAGGTTCGCCGGGTTCGCCGGTCTCTCGTTCATCGGATGTTCCCCCTCCGCCGCGGCGGCTGCTTCGGATGATGGATTCGCAGGTCGAGCCGGTTCGGGAAGACGGATCGTGAATCCAATTGACTTGGTCCTTCGGCTCCTGTAGAAGCATAGACCAACACCTGCGAAATCCACAACCGGGACCGCCCCCGAGCGAGCCCGCCGGAGCCGCGAGCCGAGCCGAGCCCATGTCCCGCTCCACGGTGCGCCAGTTGCAGGCAGTGGCCGCTCGCGGCGGCAGCGAGCCCGCCGGGACGGTGTCCCCGCTCTCCTCTCCCGCCGACGACCTCAACCAGCGGATCATCCGTCTCCTCCAGGAGGACGGCCGCGCGGCGTTCGACGTCATCGGACAGAAGCTCGGGGTATCGGGCGGAACGATCCGCAACCGGGTGGCCAGGATGCGCGAAGCGGGGGTGCTCCGCATCGTGGCGGTGGTCGACCCGGTGGCCGTCGACTACGAGGCGGACGCGATGCTCGGCATCAAGACCGCGCCCGGAATCGCCCCCGCCGCGCTCGCGCGGCGGCTCGAGCCCCACCGCGCGGTCGTCTACATCATGTGGGTGGGCGGCCGGTTCGACCTGCTGGTCGAGGTGGTGTGCGACGAGGAGACCGAGCTCGCGATCTTCCTCGACGAACAGATCCACGGTCATTCCGACGTCGCGCGGGTCGAGGTCATGACCCGGATCGGCATGTTCAAGAACCAGTTCCTGCTCAAGCGCCGCGTGCCGTAGGGGCCGCCGGCGCTCTCGGGAGACGGGCATGAACGAATCGCTGCAATCCATCCTGGGGGCCGAGAGACTCGCCGCGTTCGAGGCCGGCGGCCCGCCGTGCTCCGGACTCCCGGGCGCGGCGTACACGAGCGAGGCGTTCCTCGCGCTCGAGAACGGGCGGATCTTCACCGACTCATGGGTCTTCGCGGGCTTTGCGCACGAGCTCCCCCGCACCGGCGACGTGGCCCCGATCACCGTGGCGGGGCGGCCGCTCCTCCTCGTGCGCGATGCCGGGCTCCGGGTCCGGGTCTTCCACAACGTGTGCCGCCACCGGAACCTCAAGCTCGTGGACGCCCCCGGAAACGCCGGGCGGGCGATCCGGTGTCCCTACCACTCTTGGACCTACGGACTCGACGGCGCGCTCCACGTCACCCCCTATTTCGGCGGGCGCGAGCCGCGCGCGTCGCCGCCCGGCTTCGACCGCCGGCGGCACGGGCTCGTTCCGGTGAGGTCGGCGACGTGGCACGACTGGATCTTCGTCAACCTGAACGGCGCCGCCCCGCCGTTCGAGGAGCTCGCCGCCCCGCTCCGGAAGCGGATCGAGGGGGTCGATCTCACCCGGATCCACCACATCGCCACCATCGACTTCGGCGAGGTCGCCGCGAACTGGAAGCTCCTCCTGGAGAACTTCATCGAGCCCTACCACGTCCAGTTCGTGCACGCGGCGACCACCGAGCAGCCGCTCACCGACCACTACACGGTGAACGATCCGGGCTGTCTCGGATGCGCCGTCGACGTCTCCGGCGGGGCGACGCGGGAAGACACCCTGTCGGCGGACTCCCGCTACCTCACCCTGTTCCCCAACTTCGTGTTCGGGCTCTATCTCCCGGACCAGATCGGCGTGCAGCTCACCTTGCCGCGGGCGCCGGGCCGCACCCTCCAGCGCCGTGCGATCTACAGCCTCGATCCCGAATCGCCGCTGGCCGAGCGCGCGGAGCAGCTCGTGAAGCTCTGGCGCGGGGTGCACGCCGAAGACCACGCGATGCTCGAACGGCTCCAGCAGGGGCGCGCCTCCGAAGTCGCCGCGGAAGGGGGCGTGTTGTCGCCGGTGTGGGAGGACGCGGTGCGCAGCTTCCAGGAGCGTGTGGTGAGCGCCCTCCGATGACGAGCCGCCGTACCGACCGGCGCGGGGGCGATCGCGGGGGGCGGTCCCGGGGGCGGGGCGGACCGCATTCCCGGGAACGTTCCGCTCCGCGGGCCGGGGCGGTATCCACGGTCGGAAAGGAGGCGACCGGCGGAGACCTTCGCTTGCCCCGAAGCCATGCGGAAGGCGTGAAGGGCAGGGACCGGCCGTCCGGGCGGCCCGTGCAGCCGCCGCGGGGAAGCCCGTTCGCCTCGGCTTTGCCGCCGCCGCGCCCTGGGCGCATCCCCACGGCGGCGGCGACTACTACGGCGGTGGCGCGGGGCCCGGGTCGGCGGCGAGGTGGTCCATCGCCGCATCGACCCCTCCCCGCTGGAACGGCGCGCCCGCGAGGGAGAGCCCCATCTCCACCGCCGCGAGGGTTCCGAGCACGGTCACGTCGTTGAGGTCGCCGAGGTGTCCGATGCGGAACACCCGGTCCCGGAGCTTCCCGAGCCCGTTGCCGAGGGAGACGTCGAAGCGCTCCAGGACGAGGCTGCGGAGGGCATCGGCGCTCCAGCCGTCCGGCATCCGGACCGCGGTCAACGAGGCGCTGCGATGCTCGGGCGGCCGGCAGTTGAAGTCGAGCCCCCACGCCTGCACCGCCCGCCGGGTCGCGGCGGCCAGGCGGCGGTGGCGCTCGAAGACCCGCTCGAGCCCCTCCTCCTCCAGCATGGCGACGGCTTCCCGGAGGCCGAACAGGAGGTTGGTCGCCGGGGTGAACGGGAAGTAGCCGGCGGCGTTGGGCTCCTCCATCGCCCGCCAGTCCCAGTAGCTCCGCGCGAGCTTCGCTTCGGCGCTCGCGCGCCACGCCTTCTCGCTCACGGCGTTGAAGCCGAGCCCCGGCGGCAGCATGAGCCCCTTCTGCGAGCCCGCGACGGTCACGTCCACCCCCCATCCGTCGTGCTCGCAGGGCATGGAGGCGAGGGAGGAGACGGTGTCCACGAGGAGGAGCGCCGGGTGGCCGCACGTGTCGAGGGCGCGCCGCACCGCGGCGACGTCGCTCGCCGCGCCGGTCGAGGTCTCGTTGTGGAGGACCGCGACGGCCCGGATCGGCGCGGGGCCCGTGTCCCGCGCGAGAGCTTCCTCGACCGCCCCCGGGTCGACGCCGGAGCGCCAGTCGCCCTCGATGGTCTCCACCACGAGCCCGAGCCGCCGGGCCACTTCCGCCCACAGGCGCGCGAAGTGGCCGGTCTCGTACACGAGCACCCGGTCGCCCGGCGACAGGGTGTTGACGAGGGCCGCCTCCCACGCCCCGGTGCCGGAGGCGGGAAAGACGTAGACCCTTCCCGCGGTCCGGAAGATGCGGCGCATCCCGTCGAGGCACGCGCGCCCGAGGTCCGAGAACTCCGGCCCCCGGTGGTCGATGGTCGGGCGGGCGAGGGCTTCCAGCACCCGGCCGGGCACGTTGGTGGGCCCCGGGATTTGCAGGAAGTGGCGTCCAGGGCGGTTCCGCACGGGCTCTCCTCGCGGGTCGGGAATACGGGAACGCATGATAGCGGGGTAGGGATCCGGGGTCCGATCCGCCCGCGGGCCACCGGCGGACGGTTCGGGGCCGGCGGATCGGGCGGTGGCCCACGGCCCGGCCCGCAGACTGGCCCCCGGTCCTCCGGGTTTCCGCGGCCGCGGGGAGGGCGGCGTCTCCGCCCGTCAATCCGACTGCCGGAGGATCTCCCGCTGGGTGCGGCCCCGGTACTCCGTGCGGTAGAGGCCGCGCCGCTGGAGCTCCGGGACCACGAGGTCCACGAACTCCTCGACGGCGCCCGGAGAGTGGATGGCGGAGAGCATGAAGCCGTCGCCCCCGACCTCCTCCATGAACGCCTCCATCTGGTCCGCGATGCCGGCCGGCGTGCCCACGAACTGCGGGAGGCTCACGCTCTGTCCGTGCCGGACGGCCACCTCGGCCACCGTCATGGGGGCGCCGTCCTGCCTGTGGAAGCGGGTGCGCATCCGATGGAGCTGGGGCTCGGTCCGCTCGGCCATGATCGCGTCGGGCGGGATGCCGGCGAGGTCGAAGTCGAGGTGCGCGGAGAGGATCGCCATGCCCCCCTCGACGGGGACGAGCTCGTTGTGCGCCTCCTGCCGCTCGCGGGCCTCCGCCTCCGTCGCCCCGAGGATCGGCTGCATGCCGAAGAGGATCCGGCATTCGTCGGGGTCGCGGCCGAGGTCCGACATCCGACCCTTGATCGAGGCGAAGTAGGCCGCCGCATCCACCGCCCGCGGCTGGATCGCGAAGATCGCATCCGCGTACTTCGCGGCGAAGTCCTGGCCCTTGGGCGACGTGCCGGCCTGGAAGATCGCGGGGCCGTTCTGGGGCGAGCGGGTCACGTTGAGCGGCCCGCGCGAGCGGAAGAACCGGCCCTCGTACTCGATGCGGCGCACCTTGGCGGGGTTCGCGAAGACCCCCGCCTCCCGGTCCATCACCACCGCGTCCTCGTCCCACGACTCCCAGAGCCGCCGGCAGACCTCCATGAACTCGTGCGCGCGGTCGTAGCGGGCGTCTGTCGGCTGGCGCTCCTCGCCGTAGTTCGCGGCCTGGTTGCTGTTGATCGAGGTGACCACGTTCCAGCCCGCCCGGCCCCGGGTGAGGTGGTCGAGGGTCGCCCACAGGCGCGCGGCGTAGAAGGGGTGGCTGTGGCTCACCGAGAACGTGGACGCGACCCCGATCCGCTTGGTGACGGCGGCCATGAAGGAGAGCAGCGGGATCGGATCGTGCTCGGGGGCCTGGGTGGCGTTGCGCAGGGCCGGCCCCATGCTACCGGTGTAGGTGTCCGCGATGTAGTTCAGGTCCGCGAAGAACACGGTGTCGAAGAGCCCCCGTTCGCAGACCCGGGCGAGGTGCTGGTAGAGCTCGGGGCGGTCCCAGGCGAACCCGCGTTCGGCGCTCGCGGCGGCGGTCTTCGGATGCCGCCACATCGCGAGGCTGTGGTAGGTCGGCCCGTGCACCAGGAACTGGGCGAGGTGCATCCTGGGACGGTTCGCGCGGGCGCCCGCCATCGTCAAGGCGCTCCGAAACGCCGCGGCCGCCGCTCGCATCGGCGGCGGCCCTCGGCCGCGAAGACCGGGGCCTTGCCGCGGCCGAGGGGGCCGGGTCCGATCACGGCCACGGGGCCGAGGGTTGCGGGGACTGCCATCGACCTCTCCTTCGCCCGTGGGCGGGGGCCGCGCCGCGGGAGCGGCGTCCTTCCGAAGTTTGCGATCCGGAGCCCCGCGCGGCAACCCCGCGCCCGCGCCCCGCCGGGGGAAGGCGTTCATCCGTGGCCGGAGCGGTTTGCCGCCGGTCGGCGCGGCACGAAGACGGTTCAGCGCCTGGCGTCGGGTGTCGGGCGTCGGGCGGCGACCTGCGGCGGCGCCGGGCGAAAGCGGTCATACTCATGGCGGCCCATGCGACGGACCCCTCGACGGACCCGGGAAGAGGCTCCGCCGAGGGAAGCGAGGAACCGAGCCATGCGCTTCTTCAACACCGCCGGCCCCGTCAGACCCGACGAGCACTACTGCATTCCGCCTCTCGAGCGTTTCGACCTGGACGAGGTGCTGCGTCTGGTCGAGATGAAGAAGTACTTCGTGCTGCACGCGCCGCGCCAGACCGGCAAGACCTCCGCCCTGCTCGCGCTCTGCGACCTGCTGAACGGGCAGGGCTACGGCTGCGTGTACACCACCTTCGAGACCGCGCGGACGGCCTACGACGACACGCAGGAGACGATCCGGACGGTGCTTGCCGGACTGGGCTCGGATGCGCAGTCGGCGTTGGGAGACCCCTTCCTGGATGACGCCTGGCCCGACATCCTGGCGAAATTCGGCCCGAACAGGGCATTTCGCGAAGCGCTGAAGCGCTGGGCGGAGGCATCGCCGAAGCCGCTGGTACTGCTCATCGACGAGATCGACACCCTCCAGGGCGACCCGCTGCTGTCGGTGCTCCAGCAGCTACGCGCGGGCTACCCCATGCGCCCCGGGGGCTTTCCGCAGTGCGTGGTGCTGTGCGGGCTGCGCGACGTGCGCGACTACCGCATCCGGTCCACCAGCAGCCCGTTCAACATCGTGGCCGAGTCGCTGCGCCTCGGGGACTTCACGCGGGAGGAGACGCTGGCGCTCCTCGACCAGCACACCAGGGAGACGGGGCAGGCGTTCACCGACGAGGCGCGGGAGGCGATCCGGACCCAAACCCAGGGCCAGCCGTGGCTGGTGAACGCGCTCGCTTACGAGACCTGCTTCAGGAGCAAGGCCGGGCGGGACCGCACCCGCGCGGTCACCGCGGACGACGTCGCCGAGGCCCGTGAGGCGCTCATCCTGCGCCGGGTGACCCACCTCGACCAGTTGGCGGACAAGCTCGGGGAGGAGCGGGTGCGTCGGGTCATCGAGCCGATGCTGAGCGGGGAGGACGAACGGCGTGCGAGTAATCGCGACATCGAGTACGTGCGCGACCTCGGCCTCATCGCCCGGGACAAGCCGGTGCGCATCGCCAACCCCATCTACGCGGAGGTCGTGCCGCGCGAGCTGGGCTGGATCCTGCAGGAGGAGCTGGACCAGGACGTGACGTGGTACGTGGACCCGGACGGCGGTTTGGACCTGGCCAAGCTGATTCGGGCGTTCCAGGACTTCTTCCGCCGGCACTCCGAGCACTGGAAGAATCGGTTCGAGTACGAGGAGGCGTGGCCGCAGATCCTCTTGCAGGCGTTCCTGCACCGGGTGGTGAACGGGGGCGGGCGCATCGAGCGCGAGTACGGCCTGGGCCGGGGGCGGGTCGATCTGCTGATCGTGTGGCCGCAGAGCCTGTCCCCGGAGGGATCGGGGGGCGGGCGGTCGCAGGAGTTCGTGGTGGAGTGCAAGGTGGTGCGCGATGGAGACGGGTTGGAGAGCACCGTCATGGAAGGGGTGGAGCAGACCGCGGGGTACATGGACCGCTCCGCGGCGAAGGCGGGGCATCTGGTGGTGATCGACCAGCGCGAAGGCCGGAGCTGGGAGGAGAAGGTGTTCCACCGGCGCCAGCGGTCCGAGGGCGGCGCGCCGGTGGAGGTCTGGGGCATGTGACACGGGTCCCGAAAGCGGACGGTGGAATCGAGTTCCGCGCTCCAGCCGACGTCGTGACCCCCATCCACCGCTTCGACCGCGACCGGCCCGACCGGGATGGGATCCGCATCCCCTTCATGTTGGGGCTTATATCGAAAGTTACCCCGGTGTAGTGGAGTCCCTATTCGGCTGCGCGATTGGGCGATTTCGACGGATTCGGTGGGATCGGCTCTCAGGGGTCGCGCGGGACGTGTGGGGCGGAGTCCCTATTTTCCGCGCTATCGGCAGCTCCGGGGTAACTTTCGATATAAGCCCCTTCATGTTCGCTACTCCGACGATCATGAAGCGATCCCGGGCTTTCGGACATCGAAAGCTGCCGCTCCGGAGCGCGGCCGTCGAGCCGGGGTCGTGCTGTTGCGGGCGGCTGTTTGAGGTCCGCGGCAACCCGGACCGTAGATCCGGCGTCGTGCCCGATCGAGGTCGGCGCGGGAGCTGGGGGGAGCCGGGGGGGACCGCCGGGAGGACTCGGGGATCAGGCGCGGGCGAGGGCTTGGTCGAGGTCGGCGATGAGGTCGGCGGGGGTCTCGAGGCCCACCGAGAGGCGGATGAGGCCGTCGGTGATGCCGAGCCGTCCGCGCTCCTCGGGCGCGAGGTTGGCGTGGGTCATGGTCACCGGGTGGGTGACGAGCGATTCCACCGTGCCGAGGTTCTCCGCGAGGCTCCACAGCCCGACCGCGTCCATCACCCGCTTGCCGGCCTCCGCCCCGCCCCGCACCTCGCAGCACACCACCGCGCCGTAGCCCGACGCCTGGCGGCTCGCGAGGGCGTGCTGGGGGAACGAGGCGAGCCCGGGGTAGATCACCCGCTCCACCTTGGGATGGCTCTCCAGGTAGCCCGCGACCTCGGCGGCGGCCGCCGCCTGCGCCTCCAGGCGCACCGACAGGGTCTTGCACCCCTGCAGGGTGAGCCAGGCCACGAACGGCGACATGATGCTCCCGGCCGCGTTCTGCACGAAGCGCACCGCCCCGGCCTGGCTCTCGGTCGCGCAGATCACCGCGCCGCCCACGGTGGCGTTGTGCCCGTCCAGGTACTTGGTGGTGGAGTGCACCACGAGGTCCGCACCGAGCTCGAAGGGACGCTGATACCACGGCGTGAGCAGGGTGTTGTCCACGACGTGGAGGATGCCGCGGGCGCGTGCGATCCCGGAGACGGCCGCGACGTCGGTGAGCTTGAGGGTCGGGTTGGCCGGGGTCTCGGTGAGGATGAGCCGGGTCTCGCCGCGCACGCCCGCCTCCACCGCGGCCGGGTCCGAGGTGTCGGCGAAGGTGAAGTCCACCCCGAAGCGGGCGAGGATCTGCCGGCAGAGGCGGAGGGTGCCGCCGAAGGCCACGTCCGAGACGATCGCGTGGTCGCCCGCGCCGAGGAACGCGAGCATCACCGCGTGGACCGCGGCCATCCCGGTGCCGAACGCGCAGCCCTCCGTGCCCCCTTCGAGCGCGGCGAGCCTGGCCTCGAGCGCCCGCACGGTGGGGTTGTGCGACCGCGAGTAGGAGTAGCCCCGCTCCCGGTACCGGTCCACGGACGGCTGCACGTAGGTCGTCGTCTGGTGGATGGGGGTGAGGATCGCCCCGGTCGCGGGGTCCGGCTCGACCCCGGCGCGCACCTGCCGGGTCGCGAAGCCGTCGGCCGGCCGGTCGACGCGGCTCACTCCGGCCGCCTCCGGTCGGATGCGCGGCCCTCCCGGCCGCCCGCCGCCGGGCCGCCCGCGCGCCGCGCTCCCGTCCCGCCGCCTGCACCGCGCGGGCGTGGCGCCCCGCCCCCGACCGCCGCGGCCGGCGTACCGCGCGGCGCCGGCGGGCTCCTCGCGGCGTCCCGCGGCGGGCCGCCGAAGGGGCCGGCTGGCCGGGCATCCTGCCGTGCCGGATGCAGGGAAGGGCCCACTACCCCCGCTCGGACGGCGGGCGGATCCCCCACGGCCGCGCCCATCCGAGACCGGCCTCGGTTCCGGCCGCCGGCCGGTACTCGCAGCCGACCCAACCCTCGTATCCCAGCTCGTCGATGAGGGGGAGCAGCCGCGCGTAGTCGAGCTCCCCGACGTCCGGCTCCAGCCGGTCCGGCGGGCCGGCGATCTGGATGTGGCCGACGTTGCTCCCACCGCCGTCGCCGTCGCCGCCGCCGCCGAGATAGTTCCTCAGCTTCTCCGCCACCCCGCCCTCCACGATCTGGCAGTGGTAGAGGTCGAGCTGCACCTTGACGTTCGGGGCGCCCACCTCCGCCGTGAGGGCGTGCGCGTCGCACTGGCGGTTGAGGGGATAGCCGGGGTTGTCGCGGGGGTTGAGCGGCTCCACGAGCAGGGTCACCCCGGCCTCGGCCGCCCGCGGGGCCGCTCGTCGGAGGTTGGAGACGAAGGTGGCCCGGCTCTCCTCCCGGCTGGTGTCCGCTCCCGGCACCCCCCACATCGCGTGCAGCCGGGGACAGCCGGTCGCGCGGCAGTAGCGGAGCGCGAGATCCATCCCCTCCCGGAACTCCGCCTCGCGCCCCGGCAGCCCGCCGAGCCCGCGCTCCCCCTCCTCTCCGGGCGGAAGGTTGAAGAGGACGGCCGCCAAGTCGTGGTCCCGGAGCCGCTTCCGGATGGCGGACTCGGGCGCCTCCCGGTAGGGAAACTGGTGCTCCACGCCCCGGAAGCCGCAGGCCGCCGCCGCCCCGAACCGGTCCGGAAACGGGCGCTCGGTAAAGAGATAGCTCAGGTTGGCGGCGAGGCGCGGCATGGCCGGGCGATGATACCCAAGTGCGAGGCGTCCCGCCCCGTCCGAGGCATGTGCGCGGTGGGGTTTTCGCCGGGCACGCCTCTCGCGAACGCTCTTGGGCACGGCGTCCTGGGAACGCTCGTGTCCCGCCCGTATCGATCCGCGGCCGGTCTTGCCGTCCCATTTGCGGGGGGACGCCCGTGTCCCGGAGACCCGCCGTTCCCGGGAAGAGCGGTGGGCATCGATGCCCGGCCGCGAGCCGGTCGGCGTGAAGAGGCCCTGCCGTCCGGGCCAGTGCGCGATAATGCGCGCAATGGAAGCCCCGTCCCCCTGCCGCCCCCCGCCGTCGAAGGGCGCGATCGCCGTCCGCGGAGCCCGGCAGAACAACCTGAAGGGGCTCGACGTCGACCTTCCCCTGCGCGAGCTCATCGTCGTCACCGGCGTGAGCGGCTCCGGCAAGTCGTCGCTCGCGTTCGATACGGTGTACGCCGAAGGGCAGCGCCGCTACGTCGAGACCTTCTCCCCCTACGCCCGCCAGTTCCTCGACCGCATGGACCGGCCCCGCGCCGACCGCATCGACGGCATCCCGCCCGCCGTCGCGGTGGACCAGACCAACCAGGTCCGGACGTCGCGCTCCACGGTGGGCACCATGACGGAGATCAACGACTACCTGAAGCTCCTCTTCGCGCGCCACGGCCGGCTCCACTGCCGGGGATGCGGGGAGGTGGTGCGGCGCGACACCCCGGAGAGCATCGCCGACCGCCTGCTGGACGAGGCGGCCGGCGAGCGGGCGCTCGTCCGGTTCCGGATCCGGGTGCCCGACGGGCTCCCCGAGGAGGAGGTCCGAGGGCATCTCGCGCGGCAGGGCTACACCCGGGTCGCGAGGGCGCGGGGCGGCGCCCCGGACGACGCATCGGGCGCCGCATCGGACGGGCCGCCGGCGGAAGCGGCGAGCCCGGAAACGAAGCGGGCGCCGGAAACGGACCCGGCGGCGGCTTCCGGAACGAGCCTCCGACCCGGAGCGGGCGCCGGGCGGGAAGCGGACGGCGCCTCGGGGTCGAACGGCGAAGCGGTGCCGGGTCCACCGCCGGGACCGGGCGCGGAAGAGGCCCCGGAGCCGGTCGAGCTCGTGGTCACCCAGGATCGCCTGCGCCTCGAACCGGACGGCCGGACGCGGCTCGTCGAAGCCCTCGAGGCCGCGCTCGCGGCCGGCCGCGGGCGGGCGGAGGCGGCGGTGGGGACCGGCCCCGGCGCCGTGCTGCGGTTCTCCGCGGCCCTGGAGTGTCCGCGCTGCGACGTCGCGTACCGGGACCCGATCCCCAACCTGTTCTCCTTCAACTCCCCGATCGGGGCCTGCGATACCTGCCGGGGATTCGGGCGCGAGATGGGCATCGACTACGGCCTCGTCATCCCCGACGAGCGCCTGACCCTGCGGGAAGGGGCGATCAAGCCGCTCCGGACGAAGACCTACCTCCCCTACCAGCGAACCCTGCTCAGGCAGGCGGAACGGGCCGGGGTGCCCGACGACGTGCCGTGGGCCGACCTCACACCGCGGGAGCGCGCCTGGGTCATCGAGGGGGACGGCCGGCGGCGCGACGGCCGCTGGTTCGGGGTGCGTGGATTCTTCGACTGGCTCGAGCGCAAGAGCTACCGGATGCACATCCGGGTCCTGCTCTCGCGCTACCGCGGCTACCTCCCGTGCACCGGGTGCGGCGGCGCCCGGCTCAAGCCGGAGGCCCTCGACTGGCGGCTGGCGGGGGGCGGCGGAGGGGAGGCCCCGGATCCGCGGGGCGGCCCGGACGCGACGCGCCGATCGGGTGCTCGGGGCGAGGCGGGCGGGCCGGCCGCGCGCCGGGACCGGGCCGGTCCCGCGCCGGCCCCCGCCCTCGACGTCCACGAGATATGCACCCTCCCGCTGGACCGGTGCCTCGCGTTCTTCGAAGACTTCCGCCCGTCCGACCCCGTCGACGAAGCCACCTCGTTCCTGCTCGAGGAGCTCCGCTCGCGGCTTCGCTATCTCGTCGCCGTCGGCCTCGGCTATCTCACCCTCGACCGGCAGTCCCGCACGCTCAGCGGCGGAGAGGTCCAGCGCATCAACCTCACCACCGCGCTCGGAACGTCGCTCGTCAACACCCTGTTCGTGCTCGACGAGCCGAGCGTCGGCCTCCATCCCCGCGATCTCGGCCGCATGATCGGGGTGCTGCACCGGCTGCGGGACGCGGGCAACACGATCCTCGTGGTGGAGCACGACGAGCAGATCATCCGGGCCGCCGATCGGGTGCTCGACCTCGGGCCGGGGCCGGGGGCGGCCGGGGGCGAGGTGGTCTACGAAGGCCCGCCGCAGGGGCTGGCGCGCTGCCGGGAATCGCTCACCGGCGCCTACCTCGGAGGCCGGCGCCGGGTGGCGGCCGGACCGGAACGGATCTCAGGGGCGGAAGGCGTCCGCCCCGCTCCGGGCTCCGGGCCGACGGGAGCCGGACCGGCCCGCGATGCCGCCGGGCGCGCCCGGCTCCTCGGAGGCTCGCCGCGCCCGGGGACTCCTCCGGGGGGCGGCCGGCGGCCGGCCCCGGACGGGGATGCGGAGGCCGAGACCGGCCAGGGCCGCCCTCCGGCCCGCGAACCGGATCCGGAGGGAGGGGAGCCGGCTTCCCGTCCGTCCGGCTCCGGCCAGCCCACCGCAGCAGCCTCCGGCCCCGGCTCCGGTTCCCGCCCCGGCGGCCCCGGCCAGCTCCTCATCCGCGGCGCGGCGGAGCACAACCTCAAGGGGATCGACGTCCGGGTTCCGCTCGGAGGCCTCGTCTGCGTCACCGGGGTCAGTGGCTCGGGCAAGTCGACCCTGGTCGAGGACGTATGCCACCGCGGCCTCCTCAAGCGTCTCGGCCGGCCGCGGGAGGCGCCGGGGCGGCACGACGGGATCGACGGCGCGGAGGCGGTCGCGGACGTGGTGCTCGTGGACCAGTCGCCGATCGGCAAGACCAGCCGCTCGGTCCCCGCGAGCTACGTCGGGGCCCTCGATCCCATCCGCAAGCTCTTCGCCGCCGAGCCCCTCGCCCGCGAACGCGGCCATGCCGCCGGCCGGTTCAGCTTCAACCACCCGGACGGACGGTGCCCCACCTGCTCGGGCAACGGCTTCGAGCACCTCGAGATGCAGTTCCTGAGCGACGTGTACCTGCGCTGTCCGGACTGCGACGGGCGGCGCTACCGGCCGGACGTGCTGGAGGTGAAGATCGCCCCCGACGGCCTCTCCATCGCGGGGGTGCTCGACCTCACGGTGGACCAGGCCGTCGCGCGCTTCTCCGACTCGCCCGAGATCGTGAAGAAGCTTCGCCCGCTCGCCGCGGTGGGGCTCGGCTACGTCACCCTCGGCCAGCCGGTGCCGAGCCTGAGCGGCGGCGAGGCGCAGCGCCTCAAGCTCGCCGGACACCTCGCGGCGGGGGGCCGCGGGGGGGCGAAAGGCCGCCGCGGCGGAGGAGGGGACGGGCGCCCCGGCGGCGCCCTCTTCCTCTTCGACGAGCCCACCACCGGGCTCCATTTCGACGACGTGGCGACCCTCCTCGCCGCGTTTCGCGAGCTCGTCGCGGCCGGCGACTCGATCGTGGTGATCGAGCACCACCTCGACGTAATCGCGGCCGCGGACTGGATCATCGACCTCGGGCCCGAGGGAGGCGACGGCGGCGGCGAGGTCGTCTGCGAAGGGCCGCCCGCGGCGGTGGCCGCCGAGCCGCGAAGCCGCACCGGCCGGGAGCTCCGCGCCCACCTCGCGGTGCGGACGGCTCGGGGAGATGCGGCGGGGCGGGCCGGCGGAGCCGGCCGGCGCGGCCCGGCGCCGCGCACCGGGGGCGGCCGCCCGGCCGATCCTCCGGGCTACCGCCGCCGCGGGAGCCGCGGTCCGGACCGGGACGAGGTCCGCGATCCCGACGACCTCCACGGCCCCGGCCCGATCCCCGCGCGCGGGGCGCGGCCCCCGCCGGGCATCGGCGAGCCTCCCGGGCGAAGCCCCGCCGCCGGGGCGGTCCGCGAAGCGCCCGCCCCCTACGCGCCGCCCGAGGCCATCGAGGTCCGCCGCGCGCGCGACCACAACCTCAAGGAGGTCGACGTGCGCCTGCCGCGCGACCGGTTCACCGCGATCACCGGGGTCAGCGGGAGCGGGAAGAGCACCCTCGCCTTCGACGTCGTGTTCGCGGAGGGACAGCGGCGCTACCTCGAATCGCTCAACGCCTACGCCCGCCAGTTCGTGCAGCCGGCCGCCCGCCCCGACGTGGACGCGGTGCTCGGGATCCCGCCGACGGTCGCCATCGAGCAGCGAACGAGCCGCGGGGGGGCCAAGAGCACCGTCGCGACCGCCACCGAGATCCACCACTTCCTGCGGCTGCTGTTCGCGAAGCTCGGCATCCAGCACTGTCCCGACTGCGGCCGGCCCATCGAGTCCCGGACCCGCGACGCGGTGGTGGCGAGCGTGATGCGCGAGTTCCGCGGCCGCCCGGTCGAGCTGCTCGCACCCCTCGTCGCCGCCCGGAAGGGCTACTACACCGACCTCGCTCGGTGGGCGGCGCGCAAGGGCTACTCCCACCTTCGGGTGGACGGCGAGTACCTGCCGACCGGCGACTGGCCCCGTCTCGACCGCTACCGCGAGCACGACGTCGATCTCCCGGTGGCCGTCCTCACCGCCGACCCCGCGGGGGAGCGGGCCCTTCGCAGCGCCCTCGACACCGCCCTGGAGCTCGGCCGGTCGGTCGTGATCGTGGCCGGGCGGGGCGGCGAAGATGAGAAGGGCGAGCGGCGGGAACGCCGCTATTCGACGGCGCGCGCGTGCGCGGGGTGCGGGCGAAGCTTCGACGAGCTCGACCCGCGGCTCTTCTCGTTCAACTCGCGGCACGGCTGGTGTCCCCGCTGCCGGGGAGCCGGGTTCGAGCCCGCGGGCTCCGCTTCCGCCCCGGCCCCCGCCTCCGGGGCGGCCTCGGGCCTCGCCGCCGGCCGCCCCCGCCGGCGCCGGCGCAAGGGCGCCCGCGACCGCCCCCCGAGCGAGCCCCGCACGGTCGCCGAGTACGAGCGCGAGGAGCTGCCGGAGGGCGCCCTGTCCGGCGCGGCCGTTCCCTGCCGCGCCTGTGCCGGCGACCGGCTGCGGCCCGAGGCGCGGTCGGTGCGCTTCCGCGGGCGGACGATCGGCGAGATCGGCCGCCTCTCGATCGCGGAGGCCCGTGCGTGGGTGGAGGGCCTCGTGCTCGAGGGGCGCGACGAGGCGGTGGCCGGCGACCTCCTCACCGAGCTCCGCTCCCGCCTCGACTTCCTGTTGCAGGTGGGCATCGGCTACCTCTCCCTCCACCGCGCCGCCCCGTCCCTGAGCGGCGGGGAAGCCCAGCGGATCCGGCTCGCCGCGCAGCTCGGCTCGAACCTTCGCGGCGTGTGCTACGTCCTCGACGAGCCCACCATCGGGCTCCATGCCCGCGACAACTCCCTGCTCCTCGACGCCCTCGACCGCCTTCGCACCCACGGCAACACGGTGCTGGTGGTGGAGCACGACGAGGCCACGATCCGCCGCGCCGAGCACGTCATCGACCTCGGGCCGGGGGCGGGAGCGGGCGGCGGGGAGGTGGTCGCCGCGGGCCCTCTGGCGAAGGTCATGCGCGAACGGCGTTCGGTGACCGGGCGCTGGCTCTCCCGGCCGCCTCCTCCGATGCGGAGCGGGAGCCCGGTGCGGCTCGCCGGGGGCGGCGGCCAGGCCTGGCTGGAGCTGCGGAACGCGCGGCGGCACAACCTCAAGGGCATCAGCCCCCGGTTCCCGCTCGGCCGTCTCGTCTGCGTGACCGGGGTGAGCGGCAGCGGCAAGAGCACCCTCGTCCGGGAGGTGCTGCGCGAGGGGCTCGAGCGCGCGCTGCACGGAGCCGACGCCGGGGCCGGGCGCGCGGGCGGCCACCGCCCGGGCGGCGACGGAGGCGGGCCGGGGTGCGACGGGGTCGTCGGCTTCGAGCCCGTCACCCGCGTGCTGGAGGTCGACCAGACCCCGATCGGCAAGACCCCGCGCTCCTGCCCGGTCACCTACCTCAAGATCTGGGACCACGTGCGGCGCATCTTCGCCGAGACGACCGAGGCGCGCCTGCGCGGCTGGTCGGCGAGCCGGTTCTCCTTCAACACCGGCGCGGGCGCGGGCGGGGGGCGCTGCCCCGCGTGCGGCGGGCAGGGCGAGCGGAAGATCGAGATGAGCTTCCTCCCCAACGCCCGGATCCCGTGCGACGAGTGCGATGGCGCCCGCTTCACCCGCGAGACCCTGGGGGTGCGCTTCCGGGGACGAAGCATCGGCGACGTCCTCGACATGACGGTGGAGGAGGCGGTGGAGTTCTTTCCCGCCCATCCCCGGGTGCACCACGCCCTGCTGATGCTGCGCGAGGTCGGTCTCGGCTACCTCCGGCTCGGCCAGCAGAGCCCGTCCCTGAGCGGCGGGGAGGCGCAGCGTCTCAAGCTCGTCACCGAGCTCGCGAAGGCCCGGCCGGGCGCCGCCCCGCGCGCCCGCCGGAACCACACCGTGTACCTGCTCGACGAGCCGACGGTGGGCCTGCACATGGCGGACGTCGAGAAGCTGGTCCGGGTGCTGCACCGGCTCGCCGGGGCCGGGCACACCGTCATCGTGATCGAGCACAACCTGGACGTGATCGCCGCCGCGGACTGGATCGTCGACCTCGGGCCGGAGGGCGGCGACGCGGGCGGGCGGATCGTGGCCGAAGGCGCCCCCGACCAGATCGCCGGCATCGCCCCGCTCGGCCACACCGGCCGGGCGCTCGCGGAGTTCCTGCGGGCGCGGGAGGCGGCGTGAACCTCCTGATCCTCGACGGCTGCGACGAGCACCGGGGCACGCTCCTCCGCGATCGGCTCGGAGCCGGCTGGACGGTGACCACGGGGCGCCGCTCGGGCCCGCGCGAAGTGCTCGCGCGCCGGCTCGCGGCCGCGGAGGTGGTCGTCACCCAGTATTGGGAGGCGGGTCTTCCCCCCGCCCCGGGGCTCCGGCTCCTCCAGCTTCCGGGAGCGGGCTTCGACGCGATCGACTTCGAGGCGGTCCCCGCCGGCTGCACGGTCTGCAACGTGTACGAGCACGAGATCGGGATCTCGGAGTACGTCGTCGCCGCCCTCCTCGAGCACGAGATCGGCATCGCCCGCATGGACGCATCGCTTCGGCGGGGCGTGTGGCGGGACGGCTTCGTGCTCGGCGCGCCGCTGCACGGCGAGCTCCACGGGCGGACGGCGGGGTTCGTCGGCTACGGCCGCATCGCCCGGGAGACCGCCCGGCGGCTCGCGCCGTTCGGCGTGCGGGTGGCCGCGCGCACCCGGTCGCCGGATCCGTCCGGGCCGGGGGCGGACCTCGTCGCGGATCTCGCCGGCATCGGCCGGCTCGACGACATGCTGCCGGAGGTCGACTACCTGATCATCGCCTGCCCCCTGAACGACGCCACCCGCGGCCTCATCGACGGGAGGCGCCTCGGGCTGCTTCGCGGCACGGCGGTGGTGGTGAACGTGGCGCGGGGCCCGATCGTCGACGAAGAAGCGCTCTACGCGGCATGCCGGGACGGGACCATCGGCGGCGCGGTCATCGACACCTGGTATCGGTACCCGGACCCGTCCGGGGGCGCCGGCCAGCGGCGCCTGCCGTCCCGGCTCCCGTTCGAGACCCTCGCCAACGTGGTGATGACCCCGCACGCCTCGGGCTGGAGCGCGGGCCTGCTCGACCGGCGCTGGTCGGTGATCGCCGACAACCTCCTCCGGCTCGAGCGAGGGGAAGCGCTCCGCAACGTGCTGCGCCGGCCGGCCGGCGCGAGCCCGGCGCCGGGCGCTCCATGAGTCGGGGGCGGCTCGGGGCGGGGTTCGGCTACCGGTTCGCGGCGCTCCGCGGTCCACGCTTCCGGCGCTACTGGTTCGGGTCCGTCGCCTCGGTGGGCGCGTTCCAGCTCCTCATCATGGGCCAGGGATGGCTCGTCTACGAGCTGAGCGGATCCCCCCTCCAGCTCGGGTTCCTGGGCGCCGCCTCCTCGATCCCCACGATCGCCGCGTCGCTCGCGGGAGGGGTCGTCGCGGACCGGGTGGACCGGCGCCGGATGCTCGTCGCGACCTCCCTCGCCACCGCCTCGCTCCTCGCCCTCCTCGCCGCCCTGGACGGAAGCGGGACGGTGGCGGTCTGGCACGTCCTCGTCATCGCGGGGACGATCGCCTTCATCGTCGGCTTCGACTTCCCGGCGCGGATGGCCTTCTTCCCGAGCCTCATCGCGCGCGACCACATGATGAGCGCGGTCGCCCTCAACGCCATGCTCTGGCAGGGGACCCGCATGGTCCTGCCCGGTCTCGGGGGCATCGTCATCGCGCTCTCCGACACCTGGGTGGTGTTCGCGCTCGGCGCCGCGGGCTTCGCCGCCATGTCCGGGGTGATGGCGAGCTTCGCGCCCGCGCCCGCGCCCGCGGACGAGACGCCGGCGCGGGCGCCGGGCGGCCCCTCCGGCCGGGAGTTCCTGGACGGCCTCCGGTTCATCGCCGCCGAGCGCCTCTTCCTCACCCTCATCCTCCTCACCTACGCGACCACCTTCTTCGGCATCTCGTACGTGCAGCTCATGCCCGCGTTCGCGCGCCTGCTCGGCGTGGACGAAACGGGCTTCGGATTCATCCTGTCCGCCACCGGCGTCGGCTCGGTGACCGGAACCCTGATCGTCGCCACGCTACAGCGAAGCCCCCGGCTCGGAGGGCTCATGCTGGCGTCCCTGGGGGGTGCGGCGCTCTCGTTCCTCGCCTTCACCGCCTGCGTCGCGTTCCTGTCCGGGCACCCTTCGGGCTACCCGCTCGCGCTCGTCTGCTCGGTGCTCGCCGCCGCGTGCACGTCGATGTTCCTGGTCTCGTCCATGACCGTGATGCAGCTCGCGGTGCCGGACCGGCTCCGCGGCCGGGTGATGGGGATCCACGGCATCTGTTTCAGCCTGATCCCCCTCGGCGGGCTTCTCGGCGGGGCGGTCGCGAACGCGACCTCCCCCCCGGCCGCCGCCGCCCTCAACGCCGCCCTGCTGGGAGCGGTCGTCGTGCTCGTGGCCGCGACCCAGCCTTCCGTCCGGCGGCTCCGGGGGGTGCGCGCCGGCCTAGCCAGCCCTTGATCGCGGCGCCGCACGGCTCGGATAAGATCCCCGGGTGAGCGCTCCTTCCGCATACCGCGCCTCGATCGCGTTCTCGAACGCCGGCCACGCCTTCACCCACCTCTGCACGGTGCTCTACGCCACCGCGGTGCTCCACCTGCCGCAGGTGTTCGGCCTTCCCTACGGAGAGCTCCTGAGCCTCTCCAGCCTCGGGCTCGTCCTGTTCGGGGTCGCGGCGCTGCCGGCCGGCTGGCTCGGGGACCGCTGGAGCGTGGTGGGGATGATGGTGATCTTCTTCATCGGCATCGGGGCGGGAGCCATCGTGACCGGGCTCGCCGGCGGTCCGAAGACGATCTTCGCGGGCCTGACCCTGATCGGGCTCTTCGCGGCGATCTACCATCCGGTCGGCATCGCCTGGATCGTCGCCTCGGCCCGCCGGCGAGGCATGTCGCTCGGGATCAACGGCGTATTCGGCAACGTCGGCAATTCCGTGGCGCCGGTGTTCGTGGGAGCGATGATCGACTTCGTCTCGTGGCGGGCCGCCTTCATCCTCCCCGGCATCCTCGCCGTCGCGATCGGGATCGCGCTCCTCGCCGCGTGGCGGCGCGGGTGGGTCGCCGAGGCGAAGTCCGACCGGGCGCCGCATCCCGCCACGGATCGAGGCGCCGCGGTCCGGGTCTTCATCGTGATGACCTTCACGATGGCCTGCACCGGGTTCGTGTACGCGGGCCTCACCAACACCATGCCGAAGCTGTTCGAGATGGGGCTCGGGCCGGGGCTGGCGGTGAGCTACACGGAGATCGGCCTCTACGTCGGGATCGTTTCCGGCGCCGCCTCGGCCAGCAGCATCCTCGGCGGATGGCTCGCCGACCGCTACTCGGCCCGCTCCATCTACTTCGTGTTCTGGGGGTTGCAGGTTCCTCTGCTGTTCGTGATCGCCTCCCTGGCCGACCTGCCCCTGCTCGTGGTCGCGCTGCTCGTGCTCGGCTTCAACCTCTCCTTCACCGCGGCGGAGAACATGCTGATCGCGCAGTACACGTCGTTTCGCTGGCGCTCCCTCGCCTTCGGGGCGCGGTTCGTCCTGGCCCTCGGGGCCGCCGGACTCACCGTCATGCTCGCGGGCTGGATCTTCGACACCCGGGGAAGCTTCGACCTCCTGTACGTGTGGTTCGGGGTCGCCGCCATCGCCGCGACGGCGGCGAGCGCCCTGCTTCCCGGCCGCCTGCGGCCGCCTCCCGCGCTCTCCCCGGCCGCCGCCGACTGAGCTCCGCGGCCGGCCGGTTCAGGGACCGACCTCGGCGACCTCGACCCAGCGTCCTTCCGCGTCCGAAAGGATGCAGGCGTCGATGAGCCGCTGGACCTCCGCCCCCCAACGGAAGTCGGGATACGCCGGCTCGCCGGACGCCACCGCTTCCAGGAGATCCTGGACCTCCATCACCTTGTAGTCGTTGTAGCCGGCGCCGATGCCGGGCACGGGAAAGAAGGCGGCGTAGCGGGGGTCCGTCGGCCCCATCTCGATCCGTCTGAACCCCCTGGTCTCCTGCGGTCCTTCCTCGCGGTAGAGCTGGAGTTCGTTGATCCGGTCGTAGAGGTAGCGGAGCGCACCCTCCGTTCCGGTCACGTCGTACCCGATCTCCATCCGCCGCCCGAACGCGACCCGGCTCATCTCCAGGTGGCCGGTTCCACCGTCCCCGAACCGGAACATGACCGTCGCGACGTCGTCGGTGTCGACCCGCACCAGGCCGGCGGTGCTCCCGGCATCCAGGCGGAAGCTGCCCGCGCTCTCGGCCCGCGGCCGTTCCTCGATCACGATGCGAAGGTCGCACATCACCTCATCGATCGGCTGGGCCACCAGGTGCCGGAAGTAGGCGAAGCAATGGGCGCCGATGTCGCCGATCACCCCGGAGCCGGCCCGTGCCTTGTCGTTGCGCCATGAGAAGGGAACGTCCCGGCGGCCGAGGAAGTCCGAGTTGAAGGCGCCGCGGTAGTGCCGCACGGAGCCGATCCGGCCTTCCGCGATCAGCTTTCGAGCGAGTCCCTGGATGGGATTCTTGATGTAGTTGAACCCCACCATGGTGGTGACCCCCGCCTTCTCGGCGGCCGCCGCCATCTCGAATGCGGCGCCCGCATCGTTGGTGAGCGGCTTCTCGCAATAGACGTGCTTCCCGGCCGCGATGGCCGCCATCGCGATGTCGAAGTGGAGGTCGTTCGGGGTGGTGACGTCGACGATGTCGACCGCCGGATCCTCGACCACTTCCCGCCAGTCGCGCGCGTGCCGCCGGAACCCGAGCTCGGCGGCGGCGCGGGCCGCGATCGCCTCGTTCGCATCCGCGACGACTTCCAGGACCGCCTCCACGGGGTCCCCCCCGAAGGCGAGCCGCGCCGCCCGGTAGGCCATGGAGTGGGTCTTGCCCATCCACCCGGCGCCGATGAGACCAATCTTGAGTTCCGCCATGCTTCCGCCCCTTCCGAAGCCCGTCTCCGGCCGCCGCCCCGCGCGGGCGGCCCGGCCCCGGCATTATCGAAAGCCGGCGCCCGTTCGGCAATGCGCTTCCCGGACGCTCCCCGGACGACACCGTCGAACCGTCCTTCGTCCGCGAGTGTTCCGGTACGGCGAATCCGGTCGATCGAAAGTCCGAGCGTTCCCCCGCCGAGCCGGAGGCCGCGCCCGGCTCGGCCGGGGGAAACGTCTGGAGGATTCGTTCGTGAATGGAGCGGGTGGGCGAGATACGTGAGGAAAATCGCCGAGTTGCAGTCCTGGCCGGAGAGAACGCAGAGCCGAATGGCGGTTCGGGCCGCCCACGGGGGCGCGCCGCCGTGCCGTCGCGTAAGGAACGTCGGAGTGTTTCGTCGTATCGCATGCCGCTCGGGTCGAAAGATTCTTCCCACGAAATCGATGGATGGAGGGTGCTCCGGACGAGACGGGTTCATCTCACCGGACCAGCTCCGCTCGAAGCGCTCCGATCACCTGGCTCGTCGGGGGCCGCACGCCGCGCCACGACCGGAAGGACTCGGCGCCTTGCTCCACCAGCATGCCCGTTCCGTCCACCGCGACGGATGCGCCCGCGGCACGGCTCCAGAGCAGGAAGGCGGTCGGTTCGCGGGCGTACACCATGTCGTAGGCCGCGCCGGCAGGGCGAAGGGCGGAGATCGGGACCGGCGGAGCCCGCTCTCCGGAGAGCCCTCCCGACGTCGCGTTGATCACGACGTCGAACGCCGTGCCGCCGAGGTCCCCGAACCCGCATGACTCGACCGGGGCTCCGGCGAACCGGCCCGCGAGATCGGCGGCCCGCTCCGGGGAACGATTGGCCACCACGAGCCGACGGGGCCGTTCTTCGAGGATGGCGGGAAAGACTCCTCGGGCCGCCCCCCCCGCACCGACCATGAGGATGCGGCGCCCTGCGAGCGCGACCCCCTGGTTGTCGCGGAGGTCCCGGATGAGTCCGATCCCGTCGGTGTTGTCGCCGTGGATCGTGCCGTCTCTCCGGAACGAAAGCGTGTTGACGGCGCCCGCGAGCTCGGCCCGCGAAGCGCGGACGTCGGCCAGGGCAAAGGCTTCTTCCTTGAACGGGAGGGTCACGTTCATCCCGAGCCCCCCCGCGGCCCGGAACCGGCGGACGACCTCCTCGAAGCCGTCCCGCGCACAGGCGAGCGCCTCGTAGCGGATCCCCTGCCCCGTCGCCGCCGCGAACCATCGATGGATGAACGGCGACTTCGAGTGGCCGATGGGATGGCCGGTCACCGCGTATCGATCGGGGGAGTGCGTCACCTCTCCCGCCCCGTTCCGTTCGTCCCCATCTTACGCGAGGGCAGGGCGTGGGCCGCATGGACGTCGGCCGGGCGCCGGCGCCGAAGCGGGCCGAATTCCGACGGGCGACGGGGGATTCGCCCCTTGCCGGCGCCTCCCGCCCGCCCTATGTTCCCCTCCATCCACTCGGGAGAGAGTACGGTGATGCCCACCCGAATCATCGAGGACGTGATCCGCCGCGTGCACGAAGCGGTGCCGGTGGAGAAGATCGGCGAAGACCTGCGCCGCAACATCGAGGAGGCGATCGGTGCGGCGCTCGCCCGCATGGACGTGGTGACCCGCGAAGAGCTCGACGGACATCTCGAGACGCTCGCCGAGGCCCAGGCCCGGATGAAAGCGCTGGAGGAACGGGTCGAGGCGATCGAGGCCGGCTCTTCCGGTCCGACCCCCGCCCCCTGACCGTTCGCCCCGGCCTGCCGCAGTGGCGTTCGCCCTCGCCCGCACCCGGGCGCTGCTCGGGTTGGACGCCCCGCTCGTCTCCGTGGAGGTCCACTTGAGCGGGGGCCTCCCTCGCACGTCCCTCGTGGGTCTCCCGGCCGCGGCGGTGCGCGAGAGCAAGGACCGGGTCCGGGCCGCACTCGTGGCATCGGACTTCCAGTACCCGAACGGGCGTGTCGTCATCAACCTCGGTCCGGCCGATCTTCCGAAGGAGGGAGGCCGGTTCGATCTGCCCATCGCCCTCGGCATCCTCGCCGCCTCCGGACAGCTTCCGGCCGAGCGCCTCGCCGAGGTGGAGGTCGTCGGAGAGCTCTCCCTGAACGGGAGGGTGCAACCGGTGCGGGGTGCGATCTCGTGCGCGGTGGCGGCCCGCGAGTCCGCCCGTGGGCTGATCCTGCCCGCCGGCAACGCCCGGGAAGCCGCCTTCGCGCGTGCGGTGGAGCTCTTCCCGGTATCCCACCTCGCCGAGGCGCGCGGTCACCTGCTGGGCGCCCCGGCGATCGAGCCGTTCTCCGCCCCGGTCCCGGAATCACGCCCGGTGGCCGCGCCCGACCTCGCGGACGTGCGGGGACAGGACATGGCGAAGCGGGCGCTCGAAGTCGCGGCGGCCGGCGGACACCACGTCCTCATGGTCGGCCCTCCCGGCACCGGGAAGACCATGCTCGCCACCCGCCTGCCCGGACTGCTTCCGCCCATGAACGAATCCGAAGCGCTCGAGACCATGGCCATCTACTCCGCCCGGCGCCTGGAGCGGGACCCCGCGGCGTGGCGGGAGCGGCCCTTCCGGGCGCCGCACCACACGACGTCCGCGGTCGGGCTCGCGGGAGGCGGCGTACCGCCCCGGCCGGGCGAGATCTCGCTGGCCAACCACGGCCTGCTGTTCCTCGACGAGCTGGGGGAATTCGGCCGCGCCATCCTCGACGTGCTGCGCGAACCGCTCGAATCGGGCCGCGTCACGATCGTGCGGGCCGCCTGCCAGGCGGAGTTTCCCGCCCGTTTCCAGCTCGTTGCCGCCATGAACCCCTGCCCTTGCGGCTATCTGGGAGACGGCACGAGCCGGTGCCGCTGCCTCCCGGAGGCGGTACGGCGCTACCAGGCGCGCGTCTCGGGCCCGCTCATCGACCGCTTCGACCTGCACCTTCCCATGGTCCGGGAGCCGCCGGACGAAGCGGGCGGCGACGGGAGGGGGGCGAGCTCCGGCGGGCGGGTTCGGGCGACCGGCGGCGCGGCGCGTACCAGCGACGCGGTTCGCGCCCGGGTGGCCGGAGCCTGCGAGATGCAGATCGCCCGCGGCGGCAAGCTCAACCGGGACCTCGCGCCAGCGGAGATCGCCCGCTACTGTCCCCTCGATCCCGACGCGGGCGCGCTCCTTCGCACCGCGACCCGCCGGCTCGCGCTCTCCGAGAGAGCCGTCCAGCGCGTCCTGCGGATGACCCGCACGATTGCAGACCTCGACGGGGGTGGGCGACCCCGGACGGAGCAGGTCGCGGAGGCCCTCGCCTATCGCGGCCTGGAACGCTTCCACCTGGACTGACCGGGTCCATCGGGGACGTTCCGGCCTCCGCTCCGCACGTCCGGGGCGTACGACACCGGACAGACCATTTGCTCCCGACACACCTGGAGGCATGTCGTGCACCGCAACGGTCGAGGAGCCCGTCACGACGTGCTAACCTCCGGGCCGTGGACGCGCAATTCCTCACCATCATCGGCACCGTGCTGGCGGTCGGCTTCGGGCTCGCCGGGCTCATGATCCGAACGACGGCGCGGCTCGATCGGCGCATCGACAACGACAAGGCGGCGGCGGACGCGGACCGGCGCGCGTACCAGGCCGCCACGGATGCGGATCGGCGCGCGTTCCAAGCCCGATTCGATACCGCGATGGACGCCTTCCGCACCGGGATGCAGCGCCTCGCCGAACGGCAGCCGCACGTCGAAGGCGGGGTCGACGGACGCGGGGCTGCCGCCGTCTGAGCCCGACGCCGCGGTCTGCGCCCGCTTCTCGATCCACCGCCTCCTCGACCGCCGGCGCTCGATACCGGGGCTCCGTCCCCCGGTTCGGGGGAAGGACCTTCGAGCTTGCCGCACGCGGCCACCCCGGCCCCCCTCCCCCGGACGTGGGGAGGCTTGCGCCCGCCCGCACTCCCCGTCGTTCGCCCCCACCCTCTCGCGTCCGCGCGGTGCGCGTGCCGATGCTTCCGGGCCGGCCATGGCGGCACTGCCGTCACCGCGTCGGCGCGGCAGAGGATCACTCCACCGCGGAGGCCGGCAGGTCGCCGGCGAACCCCGAGGCGTGGAGGATGATGCGCCGCTTGATCGGGGCGAGGCGGTGGACGGCCGCGAGGCCCGCGTTGCGGAGCACCCGCACCGGCCGGCCCCGCGCGCGGTAGAGGCGGTCGAAGCCGTCCACCGCGTGGTCGACGGCGAGGTTGTGGGCCTTGCGCCTTCGCTCGTAGCGGAGGAGGGCCGCCCGCCCGCCCGGGTCGCGTCCGCGCGCCGCCGCCGCCGCGGCCACCTCGGCCAGCACCGCGGCATCGAGGATCCCGAGGTTGACGCCCTGCCCCGCGAGCGGGTGGATGGTGTGGGCGGCGTCACCGGCCAGGGCGACGCGCGGGGCCGAGTACGTCGCGGCCCGGACCGCCCGGAGCGGGAAGCCGGCCCGCGGCCCGGCCCACTCGATGGCCCCGAGCCGGCTCTCGAAGGCGGTCTCGAGCTCGCGCCGGAACGCGTCGTCCGCGAGGGCGAGGAGGTACTCCGCGTGCTCCGTGGCGGTCGACCAGACGATCGAGCAAAGACCCTCCGGCCGCGGGAGGAACGCGAGCGGTCCGGCCGGGCGGGCCACCTGCCAGGCGGTGTCGCGATGATGGCGCTCCGGGCGCACGGAGCAGACGATGCCGAGCTGGCGGTAGTCGCGGCTCCGGGCCGGGATGCCGGCGAGCTTCCGGACGAGGGAATCGCCCCCGTCCGCCCCGACCAGGAGGCCGGCGCGGACCCGCGATCGGCCCCGCGGCCGATCGAGCTCGACGATCACCTCGCCCCGCCCGAGCTCGAGCCCGGTGACCCGCGACGGCCGGCTCCAGGCCACCCCGAGCGACTCGACCGCTTCCTCCAGCGCCTCCGCGACCACCCGGTTCTCGACGACGTGGCCGAGATGGCCGGCCCCGACCGCGCGCGCGTCGAACCGGATCCCGGCGCCGCCCGACTCCTCCCAGACCCTCATCCGGCGGAAGGAAGCCGCCCCCGTGATCCCTTCCCACGCCCCGAGCCGGCGGAGGATCCGCTCCGACGCGACGGTGAGGGCGCTCACCCGGCCGTCGCCCTCCGCGCCCCGTTCCCGCCCCTCCACCACGACGACCCCGAACCCGGCCCGCGCGAGGCTCGCGGCCGCCACGAGCCCGGTCAGCCCGCCGCCGGCCACCGCCGCGTCGTATCGCTCAGCCGGCACGGGCGGCGGGGTCCACTGCCTCGTCGTACCACACGCCGCGCCATGCGCGGCGAAGGCCCGCACCGCTGCCGGCGCCCCTGCCGCACCCCCATCCGTCGCCCATGGCGATCTTCGCGAATCCCCGCTTCAGCGGGCCGAGCCGATCGAAGACGAACAGCCCGGCCGCGCCGAGCGCCGGCACGGGCGGAACCCGCGATCCATATATACGGAGCAGGCTGCCGGTCAGCAGCCTCGCCATCGCGTGGTCGGCGCGCCGCTCCGCCGCATACCGTGCGAGCACCGAGGAGGGATCGTCTCCGGCCGCGCTCGCCTCCCCGAGCAACCGCGCCAACGCCTCCACGTCGCGCAACCCGAGATTGAAGCCCTGGGCTCCGACCGGGTGCAGGGTGTTCGCCGCGTTTCCCACGAGCACCGCCCGGGGGGCGGTGACGCGGGGCGCGTGGCAGACCCGGAGGGGGTGGCGCACCCGGCGCTCGACACGGCGAAGCTCGCCGAGCCGGCGCCCGAACACGTCGGCGAGATGCGCCCCGAGACCGGGACCATCGAGGCCTTCCTCCGCCGCGGCTGCCGACTGCGGGACCGTCCACACGAAGCCGCAGCGCTCCTCGTCGAGCGGCAGCACGGCGAGCGGGCCGCGCTCCGTGAAACGCTCGAACGCCCGCCCCCGGTGAGGGCGCTCCGGGATGAAGTCTCCCGCGAGCGCGACGTGGTCGCATCGGTGGACGCGGAGCGGGAGCCCGGTCGCCCGTCGCACCGCCGACTCCGCGCCGTCGGCCCCCACCACGAGCCGCGCGGCCACGGAGATCGGCCCGTCCGGCCCCCGCGCCTCCACGAACGCGGTTCGCCCGCGCACGTCGACCGCTTCGACCTTGGCGCGGAGCCGCTCGAACGCCGCCTTCCCCGCACCGGCGCCCGCACCGGTTCCGGTCCCCGTCCGGGCGCCGGGGTCCGGGTCGGAGCCGAGCGCTTCGTTCAACCGCATCAGGAGGGAGCGGGCCGGGACCACGTATCCGAGGGCTTCCACCCCACACTCCCCGGCCCGGATCCGGGTGAAGCCGAGGCGGCCCCGCCGGGAGACATGGACCTCCCGGATGGGCGCCGCATCGCGCCCGATCCCCTCCCACCGGCCGAGCATCCGGTAGAGCCGGGCCGAGCCGTACGACAGGGCGAGGCTGCGCGCGTCGCCGCCCCCGCCGCCGCCTCCATCACCGCCCCCGCCGCGGCCCGGATCGATCACCGTGACCGACAGCGGCCACCGGCGAAGCGCCGCCGCGAGGGTGGCGCCGGCGAGGCTCCCTCCCGCGATCGCGACGTCGCAGCGATGCCGGATCATCCCGCGGCCGACCCCACGATGCCCTCCAAGTCCTCCACCGACTTCGGGATGGAGGAGGACAGAACCTCCGCGCCGTCCCGGGTGACCAGCACGACGTCCTCGATCCGGATGCCGATCCCGCGCCAGGGCGGGGCGACCGCCGGCTCCGTGGAGTCGATGTAGAGACCGGGCTCGATGGTCATCACCATTCCGGCCTCGAGCTCGCGCGACTCTCCGTCCACCCGGTAGTCCGAGACGTCGTGGACGTCGAGACCGAGCCAGTGACCGGTCGGGTAGGCGCAGAGCCGGCCCATCGGGTCACCCCGGTCCTTACGGTCCTTCCCGATCACCCCGTGCCCGGCGAGCCCCTCGGCGAGCACCCGGGCCGCCTCCGCGTGCGGCGCCTGCCAGGAGCGCCCCGGCCGAACCTCGTCGATGGCCGCGCGCTGCGCCTCCAGCACCAGCTCGTAGAGGGTGCGCTGCGGTGCGCTGAACCGCCCGGCGACGGGCCAGGTCCGGCTCACGTCGGCGGCGTAGCACCCGTACTCCGCCCCCGCGTCCACCAGCACCAGATCGCCCTCGCGAAGGGTGCCGGAGTTCGCGGTGTAGTGCGGCCGGCAGGCGTTGGCCCCGGCCGCCACGATGCACGGATAGGCGAGGGTCCGACAGCCGGTGCGATGGATCTCGTAGAGGATCTCCGCCTCCACCTCGTACTCCGCGAGGCCCGGTCGGCACGCCGCCATCGCACGGCGGTGCGCGCGCTCGGTCAGCTCGATCGCCCTGCGGATCATGCGCACCTCCGCCTGGCTCTTGTAGAGCCGCATCTCGTGGATGCGGGGGTGCAGGTCCACCAGCTCCGACGGGTCCGCCGGGCGGGAGCGAAGCCGCTCGAGCCAGCGGAGCACCCGCGCGTCGAACGCCGGGTACTCGCCCATCGAGTACCAGATGCGCGGGCGGTCTTCGAGGAGGCGGGGCAGGATCTCGTCGATGTCGTCGATGGGAAACGCGTCGTCCGCGCCGTATCGGCCACAGGCATCCTCGAGGCCCGCCTTCGGCCCGTGCATCCGCTCCTCGCGCGCGTCCTGCTCGCGGCAGAAGAGCAGGTACTCGCCGGCCCCGCGGCCCGGCAGGAGGAGGGCCACCGCGTCAGGCTCCGGAAACCCCGTGAGATAGAAGAAGTCGCTGTCGGGGCGGTAGGGGTACTCGATATCGCGGTTGCGGCGCGCCGCGGGGGCGGTGGGCACGATGATCGCGGAGCCTTCGTCCGCGTGTTCGAGGAGCTTCCGGCGCCGCCGGACGTACTCGCGGCGCTCGATGACCGGCTCTCGGACCGGCTCTCGAACGGGGCGGTCCTCGGATGACGGATCGCGGCGCATGGCGCGATCCTAGAACGATTCGCGGAGCGGACGAAACGGCGCCCCGGGTCTGCGGACCACCGGGCGGACCACCGGGCATTGACCGGGCGCCGGGACGGCTTCTATAGTCCCGTCATGGACTCCCTTCTTGAGACGGTGCCGGAATCGGGATCGGAGGCGGCAGCGCTCCCGGAGGTGGTGGAGGCGACGCGGGCCGGACTCGGGCTGAGGGATCTGGAGGACCAGATCGACTCGCTGATCGAGGAGCGCGACCGGCTCCGCGAGGAGAACTCGGCGCTCAGGAATCGGCAGGATTCCCTCTCGAGCGAGTGCGCCCGGCTGATTGAACGTTCCGAGGCGGTGCGCTCGCGCGTCGAGACGATGATCGCCCGGCTCAGGGCGATGGAGGGTTCATGATGTCCGGCGAGCCGGTTGCGACCAAGGTGAACATCCTCGACAAGGAGTATGCGGTGCGCTGCCGTCCCGAGGAGCAGACCGCGCTCCAGGAATCCGCCCGCTACCTCACCGAGAAGATGGTGGAGGCGAAATCGAGCGGACGAGCCCTGAGCCACGATCGGATCGCGATCATGACCGCCCTCAACATCACCTCGGAGTACCTGAAGCTCCGCCAGGAGAAGGAGGCGCTCGAAGCCGCCCTCGCCGAGGACATACACCGGATCGCCTCGAAGCTCGCATCGTCGTCGGCTCGACGCTCGACCTCGGCCCCGGTAGACTAGCCGCTCGCCTTCTGCGGCGCGCGTGAGCGGGCCGAAGTCTCTTGAACCGATACAGTGGGCGCTTTCGGGGCGGGCTCTGGGAGCCGTTGTGCACGCCGGCCTCCGGGCGGGACGCCTGAGGCTCCGAACCAGGCCCCGGTCTGAACCGTTGGGTTCAAGCGCGACGGACCCGCCACGGCGCCGGCGGAAGGCGAACGCCGGGAGCGGAGGGGCGGAGCATGGCGCACTGGCTGATGAAATCCGAGCCGTCCGAGTTCGGGATCGACGACCTCGAGGCCTGCGGCGCCGAACCTTGGGACGGGATCCGCAACTACCAGGCCCGGAACATGATCCGGGACGAGATGAAGCCCGGGGACCAGGCGTTCTTCTACCACTCGAGCTGCGAGGCCCCCGGCATCGTCGGGATCATGGAGATCGCGACGGCCGCGTACCCGGACCCCACCGCCTTCGACCCTGCCGACAAGCACTTCGACCCCGCGAGCGACCCGGACAATCCCCGCTGGTATCTGGTCGACGTGCGCTTCGGCCGCCGGCTCGGCCGCACGATCCCGCTGTCGGAGCTGAAGTCGTACCCCGAGCTCGCCGCCCTCCCCCTCGTGCGGCGCGGCAACCGGCTCTCCGTGATGCCGGTCGCGAAGGACGAATGGGAGTTCATCCTCTCCCTCGAATAGCGGATGAACGGGGGACGAAATGCGTCTCAGCGCAGAAACACCCGATACGCCGGGTTTCCGGTTTCCTCGCGGCGCCGGTACCCCACCTCCCCCAGGAAATGGTCGAACGCCTCGTAGTCTCCGGACGGCACCTGGATGCCCATCAGGACCCGGCCGTACTCGGACCCGTGGTTCCGGTAGTGGAAGAGGCTGATGTTCCAGCGTCCGCCGAGGTGGGTGAGAAAGCCGAGCAGGGCCCCCGGCCGTTCGGGAAACTCGAAGCGGAACAGGCGCTCGTCGCGCGCGGAAGACCGCCCGCCCACCATGTGACGGATGTGCAGCTTCGCCATCTCGTTGTCGCTCAGGTCGAGGACCGGGTAGCCGCTTGCGGCGAGCCGGCCGATCGTCGCGGCCCGATCCTCGGGGCCGTCCCGCAGCTCGAGCCCGAGAAAGATCTGGGCGTCGTCCCCGCCCGCGTAGCGGTAGTTGAACTCGGTGACGGAGCGCTCGCCGATGCGGCGGCAGAACTCGAGCAGGCTCCCCGCGCGCTCCGGGATGGTGACCGCGAGCAGCATCTCGCGCTGCTCCCCGACCTCCGCCCGTTCCGCGATGTGGCGCAGGCGATCGAAGTTGACGTTGGCGCCGCTGTCGATGGCGACCAGGAGCTCGTCCGAGATCCCCTCGCGCTCGACGTAGCGCTTGACGCCCGCGACCCCGAGCGCACCCGCCGGCTCGGCGATCGTGCGCGTGTTCTGGTAGATGTCCCGGATGGCCGCACACGTCTCGTCGGTGGTCACCAGGACCACCTCGTCCACGTACTGCCGCGCGAGGCGCAGGGGCTCCTCCCCGACCTGCCGCACCGCCACCCCGTCCGCGAACAGCCCGACCTGGTCGAGCCGCACCGGACGGCCCGCCCGGAGGGCCGCGTGCATCGAGGCCGATTCCTCCGGCTCGACCCCCACGATCCGGACCTCCGGCCAGAGCGGCTTCACGTAGGCGGCGATGCCCGCGATGAGCCCCCCGCCCCCGACCGGGACGAAGATCGCACGCGGGGTCTCCGGCGTCTGGCGCAGGATCTCCATCGCCACCGTCCCCTGCCCCGCGATGACGTCGGGGTCGTCGAAGGGGTGCACGTACACGCGCCCGGTCCGCTCCGATATCCCGTGTGCGTGGGCGTTCGCTTCGTCGAAGGAGAGCCCGTGCGCGACCACCTCCGCTCCGAGCCGCCGCACCGCGTCCGTCTTGATCGCGGGCGTGGTCTCCGGCATGACGATGAGCGCCTCGATCCCCAGGCGCCGCGCGGCGAGCGCCACCCCTTGCGCGTGGTTGCCGGCCGAGGCGGCGACGACCCCGCGCGCGGCGTCCGCCTCGCGGATCCGGACCATCCGGTTGTATGCGCCCCGCACCTTGAACGAGAACACGGGCTGGGTGTCCTCGCGCTTGAGCAGCACCCGGTTGCCGAGGCGTTCGGAGAGGAGCGGCATCTCCGAGAGCGGCGTCTCCCGCACGATCTCGTAGACCCGCGATCTGAGGACGCGCTCGAGGTAGCCCGTGGACACGGCTCGTGCTGGCACCGGGAGATGGGGGCGCGCATGATACGCGACCTCCCGGCGGCCGGGCGCCGCCGGCCGGCCGCCGGGAGGCCGCGGCCCAGGGGTTGAAGCGGTCGGGGAGGACCCGGCCGGGGGGTGAAGCGGATGGATGCCGACACGAAGAAACGCCTCGCGGCCGAGCGCGCACTCGAGTACGTGGAGCCCGGCTCGGTGGTGGGGGTCGGGACCGGGTCCACGGCCAACCATTTCATCGACGCGCTCGTCCGTATCCGGCGCCGGCTCGACGGCGCCGTGGCGAGCTCCGAGGCGACCGCCGCTCGCCTGCGCGAACGGGGGCTGCGGGTCGCGGACCTGAACGCGGTGGACGAGGTGTCGGTGTACGTCGACGGGGCGGACGAGTGCACCCGCCACCGTCAGCTCGTGAAGGGCGCGGGGGGGGCGCTGACCCGGGAGAAGATCGCCGCGGCGGCCGCCCGGCGGTTCGTCTGCATCCTCGACGACTCCAAGCTCGTGGACGTGCTGGGGACGTCCGCCCCGGTCCCGGTGGAGGTCATTCCGATGGCGCGGGGCTACGCGGCCCGGCGGATCGTCTCGCTCGGCGGAAACCCGTTCTGGCGGGAGGGCGTGGTGACCGACAACGGCAACCTCATCCTGGACGTCCACGGCCTCGACCTCGTCGACCCGGGGGAAGCGGAGGACGAGCTCGACCGGATCACCGGCACGGTGGCCAACGGGCTGTTCGCGCGGCGCCGCGCCGACGTGGTGCTGGTCGGCGGCGATGCCGGGGTCCGGGCCCTCTCGTGACCGGGAAGGGCGGGCGGGCGCGGTACCACGCGGAGCCGGGCGCGGCGGAGGTCCCCCAGGCCGCCGTCGTCCGGGGGCGCGGAGCGCTCTCCAACCGCGGCGGACGCTACGAGTCGTGGTCGCGGGAGAACGTGGACGACGGCTGGGGGTCGCTCGAGGAATCGCTCGGTGCGCTCGAGGGCGCCGCGACCACCGTCGAGGTGGACACGAGCCGCCGGATCATCGCCCGCAACGATTCGCCGGACGTGCCCTTCGACCGTTCCATCAATCCCTACCGCGGATGCGAGCACGGCTGCATCTACTGCTATGCACGCCCGACCCATGCCTGGCTCGGGCTGTCCCCGGGGCGGGACTTCGAGACGAGGCTCTTCTACAAGCCCGAAGCGGCGGCGCTGCTCCGGGGCGAGCTGCGGGCGCGCGGCTACCGGCCCGCGCCGATCGCCCTCGGGGCCAACACCGACCCCTACCAGCCGGTCGAACGCCGACTTCGCCTCACCCGGGGCATCCTCGATCTCCTGAAGGAATGCTCCCATCCGGCGATGATCATCACCAAATCGGTCCTCGTCGAGCGCGACGCCGACCTCCTCTCCTCGATGGCCGGCGAATCGCTGATCAGCGTCTCGGTCTCGATCACGACCCTGGACGACGAGCTGTCCCGGCGCATGGAGCCGCGCGCGGCGGGCCCCCGGCCGCGTCTCGCCGTGATCGAGCGCCTGAGCCGCCTCGGCATTCCGGTCCGCGTCCTCGTGGCCCCGGTCATCCCCGGGCTCACCGACCACGGGATCGAGAAGGTCCTCCGCGCCGCCCGGGACGCGGGCGCCCGCGACGCCGGATACGTCCTCCTCCGGCTCCCGCTCGAGGTCGCGGGGCTGTTCCACGAATGGCTCGACGCGCAGTACCCTCTCCGCGCCGGCAAGGTGCGGTCACTCGTCCGCCAGACGGCGGGCGGGCGGGATTACCAGAGCGGGTTCGGGACCCGGATGCGGGGGACCGGACCGGTCGCCGGCCTCATCTCGCGGCGTTTCGAGCAATGCCGCCGCCGGCTGGGGTTCACGGCCCTGCCGCCCCTCGATTCGAGCCGGTTCCGCCCGCCCGAGGAGGCGGCGGGCGACGGTCCGCCCGACCGCACGCGCGGTCGGGCTCGGGCGAGCGGGCCGGCGCGGGCCGCGGAAGCGGCGGGGCAGATCGGGCTTCCGTTCTGAGCGGGGACGGGAGCGGGCCGCACGCGCATGAACGTCATCACCAACTGGTTCCGGCTCCTGCTCGGCAACCCCCAGCTCGTGATCCTCGTGCTCACCCTAGTGCTCGGCCTCTGCGCGGTGCTGTGGGTCGGCAACATGGTCGCGCCGATCCTCGCGAGCGTCATCATCGCCTACCTGCTCGACGGCCTCGCGAACCCGCTGCGGCGCCTCCGGATCCCCCGCTTCGTCGGGATCGTCGTCGTCTACCTCGGATTTCTCGCCCTGCTCGCGTTCATCGTGTTCGCCATCGTGCCGATCCTGTCGCAGCAGGCGACCCAGCTCGTCTCCCGGATCCCGGGGATGCTCGCCGAGCTGCGGGACGTGCTGATGCGGCTTCCGCACCGCTACCCGGAGTTCATCTCGGAGTCGCAGGTGAACCAGATCGCGGGGGCGCTCGGCTACGAGGCCATGACCCTCGCCCGCAGCATGCTCACCGCCTCGGTGTCGTCGGTGTTCGGCGTGATCACCCTCGGCATCTACCTCGTCCTGATGCCCCTCCTCGTCTTCTTCATGCTCAAGGACAAGGAGCGGCTCATCGCCTGGGTGACGGGCTTCCTCCCCCACGACCACCGGCTGCTCGCCCACGTGTGGACGGACGTGCACCGCCAGCTCGGGAACTACGTGCGCGGGAAGATCATCGAGATCCTCGTGGTCTGGGTCGCGACCTACCTCGCGTTCGCCGTCTTCGGGCTCGACTTCGCGGTGCTCCTCTCCTTCCTGGTCGGGGTCTCGGTGCTGATCCCCTACGTCGGGGCGATCGCGGTCACCATCCCGGTGGCGATGATCGCGTACGTGCAGTGGGGGATCGGCCCCGACTTCACGTACCTGATGCTCGCCTACCTGGCGGTGCAGCTACTCGACGGCAACGTGCTGGTGCCGCTTCTGTTCTCGGAGGTGGTGAACATGCACCCGATCGCGATCATCGCCGCGGTCCTGGTGTTCGGCGGGCTGTGGGGGTTCTGGGGGGTCTTCTTCGCCATTCCCCTCGGCATCCTCATCCAGTCCGTGCTCCATGCGTGGCCGCGCCGCGGGCAGCTCGTCGACGAGCAGGGATGAGGGGGCGCGGACCGGTCCCACGGAGGGCGGGCCGTCCCGGCCGCCGGGGAGAGGGATCGGAGCGTGGATCATGAAGTCGAGCCGATCCGTACCGCGGGCACGACGGCCATCCCGAACATCCGTTTCTCCATCCGGGGATCGATGCCCGGTCCCCCGGGTGTTCCGGGGATGATCCATCCGGAGGCGGGCTCCTCGATCCCAGGTCGGCACCGGGGCGCGCTGCTCTCCGCCCACGTCCTGTTCCGGCACAATCCGGCCGTCGCGGGGGTGGTTCCCGGGCGCGTCGCCGAATCGAAGATGCGGAGGTCTCTGGATATCCGCGGCAAAGGTCCGGCGACCGCGGGTCTCGTCATCGGGGACGCCCTCATCGGGGGATGGATGATCGTCGGTTCCCTCGCAATGCTCCCGGTCGGCGGCCACTGACTCCCCCGGCCCCCCGCGACGCGATGCCCGAGGTCCCGGCCTTCACCGACGTGGAGGCCGCGGCACGGCGGATCGCCCCGCACGTCCGCCGCACGCCGGTGGTGACGAGCCCCGACGTCGACCGCGAGGCCGGGGCGGAGGTCGCCTTCAAGTGCGAGAACCTCCAGCGCGCCGGGGCGTTCAAGTTCCGCGGCGCCTCCAACGCGGTGCTGTCCCTCTCCGGCCCGGAAGCGGCGGTCGGGGTCTGCACCCACTCGTCCGGAAACCACGGCGCGGCGCTCGCGCTCGCGGCCCGCCTGCGCTCGATCCCCGCCACCGTGGTCATGCCGGCGGGGGCGCCCCGCGTCAAGCGCCGGGCCGTCGAGTCGTTCGGAGGCGAGGTGGTCGGGTGCGGGCCGACCCTGGCCGCGCGCGAGGCCGCGCTCCGGACGGTGGTCGGCCGGCGGGGCGGTCGGGTCGTCCACCCCTACGACGACTTCCACGTGATCGCGGGCCAGGGCACCGCCGCCCTCGAGCTCATCGACGACCCGCGGGCCGCGCCGTGGTGCGAACCCCTCGCAGGGCCGGTGGACGCGCTCCTCGTTCCGGTGGGCGGCGGCGGTCTGCTCGGGGGAAGCGCCCTGGTGGGGGCCGAGCGGGGGGTCCGGGTGTTCGGTGCGGAGCCGGCGGGCGCGGACGACGCGATGCGCTCGCTTCGCGCCGGCCGCATCGTCCCCGTCGAGGCGCCGGACACCATCGCGGACGGGCTGCTCACCTCGCTCGGAGCGCGGGGCTTCGCGATCATCCGGCGCAAGGTCGAAGACGTCCTCACCGTCTCCGAGGATTCGATCCTCGCGGCCATGCGGCTTCTCTGGGAGCGGACGAAGCTGGTGGTGGAGCCGTCGGGCGCCGTCCCTCTCGCCGCCCTCCTCGAGCACGGCCCCCCGCCCGGATGCGCCCGGATCGGGGTCGTGTTGAGCGGCGGCAACGTCGACCTGGACGCCCTGCGCTTCCCGGCGGCCTGATCGCCCCGCCCCGGCCAGGCCGGGCCGGATCGGCGTCCGATGGGCGGGGCCGGTCATCATCCGGAAACCAGCTTCGAAGCGGGTTCACGCTCGCCCTTCCCTCCGCGATCGACCTCGTGGCACTCGCGGAACACCCGATGGGGGCAACCGGCGCACACGCTCGGGTCGAGCCGGCGGAAGATCGTCTCGATCGCCTCCCCTTTCGACTCGAAGATGTTCTCGCGGCCGATCTCGTCGAGGTACCCGCTCCGCTCCAGCGGATCACGCGCCTCTTCCTTGAGCTGGTGGAGGTAGAAGCCGCCCCCGATCGCCCGCCGGTGCCGCGCCTCCCGGGCGAGCAGCTCCGCTCCCGCGACGTCCACGAAGTTGATGCTTCGCGCCAGCATCAGGAGGTGCTTCTGCCTCGGGTTGCGGCGGGCGATGACCCGCAGGCGCTCTGCGACGTAGCTCACCGCCCCGAAGAAGATGGGGCCGTTGACCCGGATGATCTTGAATTGGGGGCACTCGGGAAGGTCCGGATCGCTCACGAAACGATGCCGCGCGAGGTTCGGATCGGGGAGGCGCGACTGGAGGCTCGGCCGCGAGGCGCGGCGCAGGAACACCACCAGCGAGAGCATCACCCCGAGGATGATCGCGAACTCGAGATCGAGCAGGAGGGTCGCCGAGAACGTCATCCACAGGACCACCGCCTCCGACGCTCCGGTACGCGAGATCCGGCGGATGTTGCGGAAGTCCACCAGGTTCCAGGCGATGAGGAACAGGATGCCGGCCATGGCCGCCCGCGGCAGGTAGGCGAGCGCCGGGGCGCTGACCCCGACCACCGCGATCAGCAGCACCCCCGCGAAGATGGCGGCGAGCGGCGTGCAAGCCCCCGCTTCGTAGTTCACCGCGCTGCGGTTGAACGACCCGGTCGCCACGTAGGAGGAGAAGAAGCTGCCGACGATGTTCGACAGCCCTTGCCCGATGAACTCCTGGTTGCCGTCGATGAACTGTCCCGACCGGGCCGCGAGCGAACGGGCGATGGACACCGCCTCGGCGAGCGCGAAGAGGGTGACCGCGAACGCGACGGGCGCGAGCTCCCGGAAGGTCGCGAGGGAGAATTCCGGGACCGAGAGCGGGGGCAGTGCCGCGGCCACCGTGCCGACCAGGGTCACGGAGCGATCCCAGCCGGCGGCCTCGAGGACCGCGTTCACGAGCAGCGCCATCGCGGTCCCCGCCACGATCGCGGGCAGCATGTAGGGCACCCGCGGCAGCCGGCGCCGCGCCACCAGCCCCGCTCCGAAGGTGGTGAGGCCGACGAGCGCGGTCGGCGGGTTGATCGAATCGGCATGGCCCGCGAGGAACGCGATCGCCGCGAACGCATCGAGGGCGGGCGGGACCCGCACGCCGAGGAAGTGCCCGAGCTGGTTGATCGCAATGAGGATCGCGGCGCCGGCGGTGAACCCCACGATGACCGGATGGGACACGAAGTTCACCAGCACGCCGAGCCGGGCGATGCCGAGCGCGAACTGGATCACGCCCACCATCAGGGTGAGGGTGATCGCGTAGGCGACGTACTCCGCGCTTCCCGGCGGCGCGAGCGCGCTGAGCGAGGAGAACAGCACGATGGAGGCCGCGGTGGTCGGGCCGGACACGAGCAGCCGGGAGGAACCGAACAGGGCGGCGACGATGGCCGGGACCATCGCCGCGTAGAGCCCGTACTGGGGCGGCATCCCGGCGATGGAGGCGAAGGCGATTCCCTGCGGGAGAACCACGAGCACGCCGGTCACGGAGGCCAGCGCGTCGGCGCGCACGGTGTCGCGATCGACGTCGGGCCACCATTGCAGGAACGGCGTAAACTGGCTCTTGACCGAGCGAAGCAAGTCTCTTCCCGCCGAACCCGCCCAGGCCCGGTGCTAATTGAATTGAATCAGTAAATTATCTTATCATTTCTTGTCGTGTTTCCACGCATTTCCCGCCTCTGGACGTTCGGGCGATCCCGCAAGCAGGCCGAGGTTCCCCGCCGCTCCGTCCCGGCGAGCCGGCTCGCGGTGGCCACCCTGCTCGTCGAAATCGCGCGCGCGGACTTCGAGGTCGACCCCTCCGAACGATCCTCGATCCGCCGTATGCTCGCCTGCGCATACGGTCTCGACCCCGGAGCGGCCGGAGCGCTGCTCGCCCAGGCCGAGCGGGCGGTGGAGGATTCGGTCTCGCTCTACGAGTTCACGAGCCGGCTGAACGAGGAGCTCTCTCCGGAAGAGAAGGCGGACGCCGTCGAGATGCTGTGGCGGGTGGCGTTCGCGGACGGTCGTCTCGACAAGTACGAAGAGCACCTGGTGCGGAAGGCGGCCGACCTCCTGCACGTGCCGCACCGGCGCTTCATCCGGGCCAAGCTCGAGGCTGGGCGGGACCCGTCCCCGCCCCGCCGCCCCCCCGGCGAACCCGCCAGCCGGTGACGAGCAGGAGGACCGTGAGGACCAGCACCGGCCAGTCGCGCCACCTCGCGTACGGGGTTCGCCCCTGAAGGGGCGGCAAGGCGACCTCCAGCACGGCGGTTTCGAACGGCGGGGCCGAGGCCTCCACGGCTCCCCGCGGGGTCACCAGGGCGGAGATCCCGGTGTTCGTCGCGCGGACCAGCCACCGCCCCAGCTCGAGGGCCCTCATTCGCACCATCTGGAGGTGCTGATGAGGGCCTGCCGTGTCGCCGAACCAGGCATCGTTGCTGACGTTCACCAGGAGCCCGGCGTCGCCGAGGCCGCGGGCGCTCGAGGCCCCGAACGTGATCTCGTAGCAGATCGATACGGCCAGCTCGTGGCCGGCGGCCCGGAGCGGTGTCTGCCGCTCCCCGCCCGAGGCGAAGCCCTGCGCCGGGAACCCCAGCCGCCGGGCGACCGGCGCCCATGCCGCCGGGAACGGGATGCGCTCGGAAAAGGGCACGAGATGGCGCTTGTGGTAGTAGACCGGAGCGTCGGCGGACCGGGGCGACGAAATCCGCACGACGCTGTTCCAGGGGTTGCCCGAGACCGGATCGAAGGAGAGTATGCCGGCGAGCAGCACGTACCCTTCCCGCGCCGCCGCCGCGCCGGCGGTGCGCAGAAAGGGGCGCACCCGTGCCGCGAAGTACGGTATCGCGGTCTCCGGCCACACGACGAGGTCGGCGCCGGGATGCCCGGCCGTCAGCCGCGCATACCGATCGAGGGCGGCGCGCCGGGTCGGGTCGGACCACTTCTCGTCCTGCGGGACGTTGCCTTGCACGATCAGCACCCGGACGGGGTCTCCGGCCGGCCGCGTCCACCTCGCATGGGTGTCCAGGGCGGTCATGGCCGCTCCGCCCGCCCACAGCAGGGCCGACGCGGCGACCGCGCACGCCGCCGCACGGGGCCGGGCGGCGCCCACCGCGGCGAGGCTCGCGGCGGTGACCGCGACGGCGAGGCCCACCGCGTAGCTCCCGCCGAGCGGGGCCCAGGCGGCGAGGGGCGATTCGATCCCGGCGTATCCGACCTGGAGCCAGGTGAAGCCGGAGAGCAGCGTTCCCCGGAGCCACTCGACGAGGATCCATGCGCCCGGGAGCCACCAGAGCGCGGCCGACGCCGCGCGGGAGCCGTTCCGCGGCCCGCCGCCGCACAGGACCCGGGCGCTCGCCCAAGCGAAGAGCGCGGGATAGAGGGACAGCACGGCCACGAGGAGGGCGGTCACCGCCGCCGCCGGCCCGAGGCCGACGTCGCGATACTGGAAGCTCTCTGCGATCCACCAGAGGCCGGCCCCGAAACCGGCCGCCCCGAAGAGCCAGCCGCGCCGGAACGCACGGCGCGGGCTTGCCCGCAGCACGGCGCGGAACAGCACGGCGAGGGATGCCACCGCGACCACCGCCTGGTTCCAGGGCGAGAAGGCGAGGAACATCAGCCCCCCGGCCGCGACGCAGGCCCCGTCCGCCCATGCCGGCGAGCGCAGGGCGCCCCCTGCCCCGAGGAGCCTTCGCCGCGCGAGGATCTCCGTGAACTTTCCCCTCTTCGAAGGAAGAAGGGAGGCAGTGCGCAGCCGGAACCGGGATGCCTTCTTCACGTGATCCGGCTCTTTGCGATCCGTCCCCACCAGCACCTTCCGGAAGAGTTCCGCGGCATGGGCTCCCGGCTTCCCGGCGGTTTCGCGCCGGGGACGCCCCCGGCGCGCGCCGGCCGGCCGCGCTCCCTCGATCTTCCCGGGCGCCGGTCCGGCCGCGTTCGCCGCGCCCCGCCGCCCTCGCGGCGGAAGCAGGCCCGGCGTCCGCGCTACCCGCCGGCCGCCACCCGGAGCAGGTGTACCCGCCGCCGGTCCGCACGGAGCACCGAGAACCGCAGGTCGCCGAGGAGCAGATCCTCCCCGCGTTCCGGGAGATAGCCGAAGCCCTTGACCACGATCCCTCCGACCGTATCGAACTCGTCCTCGTCGAACGCCGTGTCGAACTCCTTGTTGAAGTCCTCCACCGGCATCAACGCCTTCACGATGAACTCCCCCGGCTTCACCTGCTCGAAGAAGCTCTCCTCGTCGATGTCGTGCTCGTCGTCGATCTCCCCGACGATCTGCTCGAGCACGTCCTCGATGGTCACCAGTCCCGCCAGCCCTCCCCACTCGTTCACCACGATGGCCATGTGGTTCCGGCCGTTCTGGAACTCCTTGAGCAACACGTTGAGCCGCTTGCTCTCCGGAACGAACCAGGCGGGGCGCATCGCGTCGCGAAGGTCGAAGTCCCGCTTGCGCTCGAGGGCGAAGTACCGGAGGAGGTCCTTCGCCAGCAGTATCCCGTCCACGTCGTCGCGGCCGTCCCCGATGACCGGGAAACGGGAATGGCCCGACTCGACGACGGCGGCGATGAACTCCTCGGGCCGCTTGTCGCGGTCCACCACGACCATCCCGGTGCGCGGAACCATGATGTCCCGCACCTGGAGGTGCGCCACCGCGAGCGCCCCCTCGATCATGCCGAGCGTGTCGGCGTTCACGAGGCCCTTGCGCTCGGCCGCGCGCAGCATCCGGATCATCTCCCCGAGGCTGCCCGGCGTCGCGGAGAGTACCCGCGCCAGGCGCGTTCGCCAGGATTCAGCCATCCCGGACCTCGTAGGGGTCGGGAACCCCGAGGCCCGCGAGGATGCGGCGCTCCAGCCCTTCCATGCGCCGGGCCGCCCCGGGGGTGTCGTGGTCGTATCCGAGGAGATGGAGGACCCCGTGCACGACGAGGTGCGCCCAGTGGTCCGCGCGGGGCTTTCCCTGGGCCCGGGCTTCGCGGTTCACGACCGGCGCGCACAGCACGACGTCCCCGAGCCCGCCCTCCACGGCGGGGGCGCCGGGCGGAGGGGCGAACGGGAACGAGAGCACGTTCGTCGGCCCCGGGCGGCCGCGAAAACGGTCGTTCAGCCGGCGCCCTTCCTCCCCTCCGACGATTCGGACCGTGAGGTCCGCCCCCTCGCGGCGCCCCTCCAGCGCGCCCCGCACCCACCGCTCGACGGCCGGGCGCCCCGGCAGGAAGCGGGCGCGCGACGCGTACTGCACGGCCACCGCCACCCCCTCAGCTCCGGCCTTCCGCCTCTTCGTAGGCATCGAGGATCCGCGCGACGAGCCGATGCCTCACCACGTCCCGCGACGTGAACCGGGTGAACCCCACACCGGGGACCTCCGCCAGCACGTCCTGGACGTGCACGAGGCCGGAGGTCTGGCCGCGCGGCAGATCGATCTGGGTCACGTCACCGGTGATGACCGCCTTGGAGCCGAACCCGATGCGGGTCAGGAACATCTTCATCTGCTCGATGGTGGTGTTCTGCGCCTCGTCGAGGATGATGAACGACTCGTTCAGGGTCCGGCCGCGCATGTAGGCGAGGGGGGCGATCTCGATCGACTGGCGCTCGATGAGCCTCCCCACCCGATCGAACCCGAGCATCTCGTAGAGCGCGTCGTAGAGGGGGCGGAGATAGGGGTCCACCTTCTGGGCGAGATCCCCCGGAAGGAAGCCCAGCCGCTCGCCCGCTTCCACCGCCGGCCGGGCCAGCACGAGCCGCCGCACCCGCTCGGCCTCCAGCGCTTCCACCGCGCACGCCACCGCGAGCCAGGTCTTGCCGGTCCCGGCCGGACCGATGCCGAAGCTCACGTCCCGCTCCGTGATGTTCGCGACGTAGTGGTGCTGGTGGGCTCCCCGGGTCCGGATCCGGCTCCGGCGGGTCCGGATCTCGATCTCTCGCGGGGGGTCGGATTCGAGCAGCTCGTCCACCCCCGACTGCTGCAGGTGCAGGTGCACCGTGCCGGCGCTCAGGACCCCCTCCCCGGTGGCCGAGTAGAGCCGCTCGAGAAGCCGGCAGGCCACCGCCGCCCTCGCTCCGTGCACCTGGAAGCGGTTGCCCCGGTTCTCGATCCGGACGTCGAGGGAGCGTTCGAGCTGGCGAAGGTGCTCGTCGAACGGGCCGCAGAGATCCGCAAGACGGGCATTGTCCGCGGGCTCGAGGTCCAACCGGCGGACGGTGGCCGGGCCGGGGGCCGCGCCGGGCTCGCTCGACCGGGCCGCGGCGGATGATCGGTGATCGTCGTCTTCGTCGTCGTTGTCGTCGGCGTCCACGCCGGCATTATGCTCCCGCATCCATCCCGCGCAACCTTCCCGGCACGATCGTTCCGCGCAGGGAGTTGGGCAGCGCCTCGTCGATCCGGACGTTCACGAAGCGTCCGATCATCAGGCCGCCGGCCGGGGCTTCGAAGTTCACGACCCGGTTGTTGCCGGTGCGCCCCGAGAGCATCGCGGGGTCCTTCTTCGACGGACGCTCGACGAGCACGCTCTCGACCGTCCCCACCATGGCCGCCGCGATGCGGGACGCGTGACCTGCGATGCGCGCCTGCAGCTCGGCGAGCCGCGCCTTCTTCTCCGCCGGGGGGAGGGTGTCCGGCAGGTCGGCGGCGGGGGTTCCGGGACGCCGGCTGTAGATGAAGCTGAACGAGGTGTCGAACCCGATCTCGTCCACGAGGTCCAGGGTGGCCTGGAAGTCGGCGTCCGTCTCTCCCGGGAACCCCACGATGAAATCCGACGAGATGCCGATGCCGGGGCGCCGCTCGCGAAGCCGCGCCACGGTGTCGCGGTACCGGTCCACCCGGGGGGGGCGGTTCATCCGCTCGAGGATCCGGTCGCTGCCCGACTGGACGGGAAGGTGCAGGTGGCTCGCGAGCTCCGGTACGTCCCGGTACGCATCCACCAGATCGCGCGACATCCGGGACGGGTGGGAGGTGGTGTAGCGGATCCGCCCGATCCCGCGGATCTGCGCGGCGGCCGCGATCAGCCGGGCGAGGCTCGCCGGCCGGGCGCCTTCGACCGCCCCCCGGAAGCCGTTGACGTTCTGGCCGAGGAAGGTCACCTCCCGCACACCCTTGGCGGCGAGGCCCCGGACTTCGTCGAGGACGTCCTCGAGCCCCCGGCTGAACTCTTCCCCCCGGGTGTAGGGAACGATGCAGAACGAGCAGTACTTGCTGCAACCCTCCATCACCGAGACGAACGCGGTGGGCCCGTTCACCCCCGGCGCGGGCAGGGAATCGAACTTCTCGATCTCGGGAAAGCTCACGTCCACCCGCGGTCCGCGGGCGCGGAGCACGTCGTCCAGCATCCCCGGCACCCGCTGCAGGGTCCGCGGGCCGAAGACGATGTCCACTTGGGGGGCGCGGGCGCGGATCGCATCCCCTTCCCGGCTCGCGACGCACCCTCCCACCCCGATGACGACCCCGGGGCGCCGGCGCTTGAGCGCGCGCCAGCGCCCGAGCTCGGAGAACACCTTCTCCTCGGCCTTCTCCCGCACCGAGCACGTGTTGACGAGCAGCACGTCCGCCTCCTCCGGCCGCTCCGCGAGCTCGAGCCCGTGCGAACGGGCGAGGGTGTCCGCGGTCCGCGCGGAGTCGTACTCGTTCATCTGGCAGCCGTAGGTGCGGATGAAGAGCTTTCGGGGAGGGTTCATGGATCCGGCGCGCGGGCTCAGGAGCGGTAGCTCGTCTCTCCGTGCTCGGCGAGATCGAGCCCCTGCGCCTCCTGATCGTCATCCACCCGCAGTCCGAGGCTCATGTCCAGGAGCTTGAGCAGGAACCAGCTCACGATGGCGCACCATATCACGGTGGCCGCGACCCCGATGAACTGCACCCCGAGCTGGACCAGCGCGTTCATCCCTTCGGGGTAGCCGGCGCCGCCCGGGGTCCCGGCCAGGAGTCCGGTGAGGAGGACCCCCGCGATCCCGCCGATCCCGTGCACCGGGAAGACGTCGAGGGAGTCGTCCACCTCGAAACGGCGTTTGACGAGGAACGTCGCCCAGAAGCACACGACCCCGGCCACGGCGCCGATGACGAGCGCCCCCGCCGGCCCGACGAAGCCCGAGGCGGGGGTGATCGCGACCAGCCCGGCCACCACCCCGGTCGCGGCGCCGAGGGCGCTCGGCTTTCCGAACTTCACCCATTCGGTCGCGGCCCAGGTGAGAGCGGAGGCCGCGGCCGCCACCTGGGTCGTGAGCATGGCCATGCCCGCGCCGCCGTTCGCGGCCAGCGCGCTCCCGGCGTTGAACCCGAGCCAGCCGACCCAGAGGAGCGCCGCTCCGGCCACCGCGAGCGCGAGGTTGTGGGGAGGCATGGGGGTCGCCGGAAACCCGCGCCGCCGACCGGCGACGAGGGCCGCCATGAGGGCCGCGACCCCGGCGTTGACGTGCACGACCGTGCCGCCCGCGTAGTCGAGCACGCCGAGCTCGCCGAGCCACCCGCCGCCCCATACCCAGTGGGCGGTGGGGAAATAGACGAGGGTGAGCCACAGCCCGCTGAACCAGAGCATCGCGGAGAACCGCAGCCGCTCCGCCACCCCGCCGAAGACGAGGGCGGGGGCGATGATCGCGAAGGTGAGCTGGAACACCGCGAAGGCGCTCTCCGGGACGGTTCCGCGGAGGGAGCCGCGCTCCACGCCGGCGAAGAACGCCTTGTCGAGGCCGCCCGTGAACCAGCCCCCGTCCCCGAATGCGAGGCTGTAGCCGTATGCGGTCCAGAGGACGGTGGCGAGCGCGGCGACGCCGAGACACTGCATCATGACGGAGAGGACGTTCCGCGCCCGCACCAGCCCCCCGTAGAAGAGCGCCACGCCGGGCAGGGTCATGAGCAGGACGAGCGCGGCCGCGGTCAGCGTCCAGGCGGTGTCGCCGGTGTCGAGCGAATCCGCCCGCGCCGCGAGCGGCGCGAGCACGAGGCCCCCCGCCGCCCACGCCGGCGCCCACCTTCCCGGCCGGCGGATCATTCGCGGCCCGCCCGCGACCCGCCCTCGCAGAGCGGCGACGCGGGGGTCTCCCCCGCCGTCAGGAACCATTCCTCCGGCGTCACCGCGTGGATGGCGAGCGCATGGACCGGGCCCGCCAGCTCGGCCGCGAGCGCCTGGTTGACGAGGCGGTGCCGGCCGAGCAGCCGCCTGCCCTCGAACCGCCGCGAGGCGATGACGAGCTTGAAGTGCGACTCGGACCCGGGCGGCACGCGGTGCATGCGGCTCTCGTTGGCGACCTCGAGGTGCACGGGGTCGAAGGCGGCGAGCAGCTTGTCACGGATTTCGGCTTCCACGCTCATTCGGGCATTCTCCCGGACCGGACCTCGCCGGGCCGACTCGCCGGCGGCGCCGCGGCGGCGCCCGGGTCCGGCTTCGTCTCCGGCTCCGGCCCCTTCCATTCTCTCACTTCCACGCGAATACCGGCTGATCGAAGTGCGCCACCCGGGTCGCACGATTCATGAGCAGCCATTCGCGGGCCTGGTAGATCACCGCCGCGGTCGGGGCGAAGATCCTTCCACCGAGTAACCCGACGGACAACACCGGACGATCGCTCTCCGGGATCGCGGTGGTGGCCGCCAGGTCCGCAGCGAGAAGCCGGCCGAGCGGCACCAGGTGGGCCCGGGCGACCTCCGTCCGGTCGAGGTCGAGCACGGGGCGGGGCGGGCCCCAGCACACGACCGGGGTGATGACGTAGCCCGAGCGGGTCGCATAGTCGTCGAGACGGCCGAGCACATCGTGCGCGGGCACGTCGAGCCCGACCTCCTCGCGGAGCTCGCGGCGGGCGGTGTCCGCCGGCGGCTCCGCGTCGTCCGAGCGGCCGCCCGGAATCGCCCATTGCCCGCTGTGGCGCCGCAACCCCGAGGCCCGCCGCGTCAATACGAAACAGGCTTCGCCGGCTTCGCCGCCGACGATCACGAACGCTACCGCCGCCCGCCGCATCCCGGCGCCGGCCTCGACCCGCCGTGCATCGAAGGAAGCGAGCCGGTCCTCGGTCCGCGCCCGCAGGGTGGAGTCGAACGGAAGCGAGGCGGGGCAGGACTGCATGGCGATCGACTTTAGCACGGGCCGCGGAGGGCGCCGCGCCCGAACCGCCGCGACCGCCGGCCCCCCGTTCGCGAACACCGGGCCCGACCAGTCTCCTCGACCTCCCCCAATCCTCGGCGGCACCCCCTCCGCCCAGGCTCGTCCGCGTATTGGAAGAGACCGTCCGTGGCGCCGTCGCGCGAGCTGGGCTAGGATCGCCCGCCCCGTCTCGACCCGAGGCCCGTCTCCATGAAGCCGGACATCCACCCCCGATACGAAGAAATCACCGTCGCCTGTGCCTGCGGCAACACGTTCCGCACCCGCTCCACGCATGAGGGCGACCTTCACGTCGAGGTGTGCTCCGCCTGCCACCCGTTCTATACCGGGCAGCAGAAGATCGTGGACACCGCCGGGCGCGTCGAGAAGTTCCGCCGCCGCTACGCCGCTCGCTAGAGCACGAGCCTTCCGGCGGGCATTCCGATCCATCGTCCCGCTTCCGTCCGGTTGGCCGCGATGATCGGGCGCGTCCCCTTCGGCCGATCGTGCGAAGGGCCGGCGAGCCCCGTCCGGGGCCTGCCGTGCTCATCTTTCCCCGGCAGGACGGAAGCGACGGAAGGAATCGGGGCGGGCGGTGGTTCGCCCCGCTCCCGGGAGCGTCATGCGGCTCGACTTCACGCCGCTATCTCATGCGGTTCCCGACTTTCGTGGACTAACCCCTTGGCCGTTTGGACTACACCGCCACTTTCCACAGAAGCTGTGGAAAAGTCTGTGAAGACATCCTTGCGAACCGCTAAAACCTCCCATGATTCAAGGGCGTTCTCAATTATTGTCAATCTTTGACCACGACGAGAAAATTGTTTTAGATCAATTAATTGAATCTCTCCAGGGTTTACCGTTCGGTGACGTGCGCACGTTCGCCGCGAGGACGGACGCGCTACCAACGGAAAGTGTATAAGTCTTCGGGTAACCCATTGACCGACAATGGATCGAGGCAATTTCCGACAACACCGGGGGACGAAATCCCACAGGCAGGAGGTCTCCTGGCGCAACGATCGGGGGGCGCCCGCGCCATCCGGACCGCGCCGTTGCGGGTTCCCGGGCGCTCGGCGCCGGGCCGCCCCGGTTCGTTCCTCCATCCCGGGTCTTCGGGAGGACCGGCGGGCCGAAGAAGGCAGGCTCCTGCCGGCGGACTCGGGGCGGCAGGGCGGGATGCCGTGATCGCGAACCCCCGGCCCTCCCCCCGGCCCATGACCCCGCCGGGAGGCTCGCCGGGCCGGCCCACCGGGCGCTCTCGTCCGGCCTCGCTCCGGGGACTGCCGGCTGGTCCCGATCCGTACCGCATCGGAGGCCCCGGCCCGTTGCAGGAGGGTCCACATGGGAGAGGCTTCACGGAGGGAGAGCCCCCGGCGCTGTTCGTAACTTATTGATATAGAGGGTATAGAGAGGGGATCGAGATATTTCTTACCCCCACGGAGACGGCGTTCTTCCGTGGTTCGGGGTCGGCTCAAGGGAGTTGCCGGCGGATTTCACCCCACGGAGCCACTTGCACGGGCACGGCGTCCTGGGAACGGCGCGTCTTCCAGACGCGGGTGTCTCGCCTGCAAATGGGATGGCGAGGCCGCCGCCGATCAATGCGAGCGGGACACGAGCGTTCCCAGGACGCCGTGCCCAAGAGCGTTCGCGAGAGGCGTGCCCGGCGAAAACCCCACCGCGCACATGCCTCGGGGAGGCTTCACGTTGACCGTCCCGGGGTTCTCCTGCACACTACCGCGCGCTTCGGTCGCCGGGATGAACGCGAAGCCCGGCAGGCGGCCGGTGCCGGATGCGCCCGACACACCGCTTCGCACGTGCCCGCATTCGCGACGGGCGCCGTACCCGCCCAGGCCGGCGATGCGGAAATGGCGGGGTGGGCAGCGCGCCACGGCCAGGATGGGGACGGCACGTCTCCGCGGTGGCCGAGGCCCGCTGGACCGCACCCCTTCCACCTCGCGGACGGCTCGGGGACTCCGCGCCGGGGTGCGGACGAACGGGTCCGGCGATGGGCGCCATGGGCGCACCGTTCACCGAAGGGCACGTCGAATCCCCGGCCGCACACGGCGCGCGGCCGGGGCCGCGCGGGCGGATGATCGGAACACGAAGGCACACGACCCGATGACAAGATCAGCAATCGTGGCCGGGCTGGCCTTCGGCCTGCTCGCCGCAGGGGCGTTCGCGGCCGGCGACCCGGCGGCGGGGAAGCTCAAGGCGGCGGTGTGTTCCGCATGTCACGGCGCGGACGGGAACAGCGTGGACCCCGTCTGGCCGAAGCTCGCCGGCCAGGGCGTCCCCTACCAGATGCGCCAGATCATGGCCATCCGTTCGGAGCACGGCCGGGTCAACCCCGAAGCGGCCACCATGGTCCCCATGATCGTGAACCTGAGCGACCAGGACCTCGAGGACATCTCGGCCTGGTTCGCCACCCGGACCTCGACCGTGGAAGCAGCGGACCCGGACTTGGCGGAAGCCGGGCGGCGGCTCTACCAGGCCGGGGATGCGGAGCGGAACATCCCGTCGTGCATGAGCTGCCACGGCCCGGGCGGGCGGGGCAACCGCCTTGCGGAGTTCCCCGCCTTGGGCGGCCAGCATGCCGGGTACTCCGCCAAGCAGCTTCGCGCGTACCGCGACGGGTCGCGGACGACGGACCCCGCCGGCATGATGCGGGAGATCGCGGGCCGCCTCACCGACGCGGACATCGAGGCCGTGTCGGAGTATCTCTCCGGCCTCCATCAGGCAGGGAGTTGAGCCCGGCCTCGGCCGTCCGGATCCGGCCCCGGCTCGACCCGCGGCCGGACCGGCGGGCCGCATTCGGCGCCCCGGCGCCCGCCGCGTGACCCGCGCACCGGGCGGCTTCGCCCGGCCAGCAGAAGGAGCCCCGGAATGAAGAATGCCGCTGCCCTGCTCGGACTCGCCTTCGCCCTCGTCCTCGCATTCCCCGCCGCCGCGCAGTCCGGGATCGAGGGGCTCTACCGGAAGCTGCCCTCCCCCCAGCCGACCTCCGACCCCGACAAGGTCGAGGTGGTCGAGGTGTTCTGGTACGGCTGCCCCCACTGCAACCGCTTCCAGCCCTACCTGGATACGTGGGTCGAGACCCTGCCGGACCACGTCCGGTTCGTGCGGATGCCGGCCATCTTCGACGAAGTCTGGGAGCTCCATGCCCGCGCCTACTACATCGCGGACGCGCTCGGGGTCCTGGACGACCTCCACCCCGAGATCTTCGCTGCCCTCCACGACGAGGGGCGGAGCCTCGCGACCATGGACGCGATCCGCGCCTTCTTCGTCGAGCACGGGGTGGCCGGAAGCGATTTCGACAAGCATGCCCGATCCTTCTCGGTCCGGTCCGGGCTCCAGCGCTCGCTCGTCATGCAGGCGGGGTACGAGCTCCGGGGGGTGCCGGCGCTCGTCGTGAACGGCCGATTCCTGGTCAACCGCTCGACGGCGGGAAGCTACCCGAAGGTCCTCGAGGTCACGGACGCGCTCATCGCCCGCGAGCATGCGGCGGCCGGCGGGGGTTGAACGGCCGGCGACCCCGGGCTCGCTCCGCCCGCCGGCCCGAACCGGATCAGCCCGCGATGCGGATCACGGTCCGGCCGGTGATCGCGCCTTCCATGTAGCCCTCGAACACGCCGCTGTGCAGCTCGTCCAGCCCGACCTCCCGGGTCACGATCGTGTCGATGTGGCGGGGCTTCAGATCCGTGCCGCAACGCCCCCAGGCGTGCTCGCGCAGCTCCGGCGGGATGGTGACCGAGTTGATGCCGAGCAGGTTCACCCCGCGCAGGATGAAGGGCATCACGGTGGTCGAGAGCTTCGTCCCTCCGGCGAGCCCGATGGCCGCGATGTTCCCGGCCGGCATCACCGTCCGGGTCAGCCAGGCGAGGTGGTCGCCGCCCACGTTGTCCACCGCCCCCGCCCACTCGGCCCGCTCGAGGGGACGGGCGCCCATCTCGACCTCGTCGCGCAGCACGACCCGCGCCGCGCCGAGCGATTCGAGCCATGCGGCGGACTGCGCCTTGCCGGTGAACGCGGCCACCTCGTAGCCGCGGGCGGCCAGCATGTCGACGGCGAAGCTTCCGACCCCTCCGGTCGCCCCGTTCACGAGCACCGGGCCGTTCTCCGGCCGCTGCCCGTTGAGCTCCATGCGCTCGATCGCGAGCGCGGCCGTGAACCCCGCGGTTCCGAGCGCCATCGCCTCCCGGAGGCCGAGTCCCTCGGGGACGGGCACCACCGCGTCGGCGGGAGCCCGCACCCGTTCCGCGTAGCCGCCGTCCCGGGTCTCGCTCATGTCGGCGCCGGCCACGAGCACCCGGTCGCCGGGCGCGAAGCGCGCATCGGAGGACGACTCCACCGTGCCGGACACGTCGACCCCCGCGACCATCGGAAAGCGGCGCATGATCCGGCCCTTGCCGGTCACCGCGAGGGCGTCCTTGTAGTTGATGCCGGACCATGCGGCCCGGATGGTGACGTCTCCCTCGGAGAGATCGTCGAGCCCGACGACGTCGAGGCGGGCCTCGCAGCCGCCGTCGCGTTCATGGACCCGGAATGCGCGAAACGTGGACATGTAACCTCCCGGTCTGCTGGTCATCGCGAGTGGCCCCGCCCGGGGCCGCCCGTGCGGCGGCGCCCCGGCCGCTCGGGCCGCCCCCGCTCAGCCCTCCGCCTTCTCCTCCTCGGCGAGCCAGCGGTCGAGGGCCCCGATGAGCTTCCTCGCCTGATCCGCGCTCGAGATCGTGAACCTGGACCGCTGCTGGTAACGGTCGTTGCGCTTCTGGTAGCGCCGGATGGTGAACCGCACGGGGCCGTAATCGCCGCGCCGCGCGTCCCACTCGCGGTACTTGAAGAGCACCGTGGTCCATGCCCCCCGGCTCAGGACCTCCTTGTCGATCTCCCGGACGAGCTGGACCCCTCCTTCGCTGTAGTCGACCGTGAGGTCGTCCGCGGTGGCCGACATGCGTCCTCCGATGCCGAGCGGGTATCCGGCCCCCTCTTCGCCGCGGCGAGGCCGGGGGCGGCCGACCGGGGAGTGTAGCGAGCGATGGCGGCCCGGCGATACCCCTTCGACGCCCGGGCCGCGGCGGCCGCGCTCCGCGAGGCCGATCCCGTCCTCGGGCGAGCGATCGACACCTTCGGCCCGTTCGCGATGAGGCGCCGGGCGATGCGGACCCCGTTCGAGGCGCTGCTCCGCGCCATCGTCTACCAGCAGCTCTCCGGACGGGCGGCCGGCGCCATCCACACCAGGGTGCTCGCCCTCTTCGAAGACGGCCGGCCGACCGCCCCGGCGCTCGCCGCGATGAGCGAAGAGCGGCTCCGCGCGAGCGGGCTCTCCCGGGCGAAGGCCGCGGCGGCGCGCGACCTCGCCGAGAAGACGATCGCCCGCGTGGTCCCGGGCACGCGGGCGCTGCGCGGCATGTCGGACGACGAGATCGTCGCGCGGCTCGTGCAGGTTCGCGGGGTCGGCCGCTGGACGGTGGAGATGCTGCTGATGTCCCACCTCGCGAGGCCCGACGTCCTGCCCGCCGCCGACCTCGGGATCCGCCGCGGATTCGCGCGCATCCGGGGCCTCGAGGAGCTGCCGGCGCCCGCCGACCTGCTCGCCCACGGCGAACGCTGGCGCCCGTGGCGGACCGTGGCGTCCTGGTACCTGTGGCGGGCCGCCGATCTCACCGCGGGGATCCCCGACGACTGAGGATCGCGCTCCCCGGACCCGGCCGGCCACGGACCCGCGCCGCCCGTTCCCTCGAACGCCCCGCCGCCTTCGACCGGCGCCCGCACGGATAGAATACGGGGCTCGCCGATGCCCCGGGAGATTCGATGTCCGCACCGCTCTTCGAGACCGTCCGCCGCCGGCGGATCGGATCCCTCGACCTCTCGTTCGAGGAATACGTCCACGCCGCGACGGGGGCCCGCCACTTTCACCTGGACGCCGAAGACGACAACAACGCGTTTCTCGTCGCCTTCCTGACCGTGCCCCGGGATTCGACCGGTATCGCCCACGTCCTCGAGCACACCTCGCTCTGCGGGAGCCGGCGCTTTCCCGTCCGCGACCCGTTCTTCATGATGATCCGCCGCTCGCTGAACACGTTCATGAACGCGTTCACCGCGAGCGACTGGACCGCCTATCCCTTCGCCACCCGAAACCGCAAGGACTTCGACAACCTGCTGGAGGTCTACCTGGACGCGGCCTTCTTCCCTCGCCTCGACCGGATGGACTTCGCCCAGGAGGGGCACCGGATCGAGCGGGCGCGCCCGGGCGATCCCGGCTCCGAGCTGGTCTACAAGGGCGTGGTCTACAACGAGATGAAGGGAGCGATGAGCCCGCCGGCGGCCCAGATCGGGCAGCGGCTCCAGTCGCTGCTCTTTCCCACCACCACCTACCACCACAACAGCGGCGGCGATCCCTCCGAGATCCCGGCGCTCACCTGGGAGATGCTCCGCGACTTCCACGCCCGCCAGTACCATCCATCCAACGCGGTGCTGATGACCTACGGCGACCTTCCCGCGGCGCGGCACCAGGAGGCGTTCGAGCGTCTCGCGCTCGGGCGCTTCGAGCGCCGGGAGATCGACGTGTCGATCCCGGACGAGCGGCGCTACCCCGAGCCCCGGCAGACGTTCGACCGCTACGCCGCCAGCGAACCGGAGACCGCGGCCCGCACCCATCACCTGATGGGCTGGCTGCTCGGACGCGCGGGCGACCCGGACGAGGCCATGCGCATGCGGCTGCTGGCCGGGGTCCTGCTCGAGCACGGTGGTTCGCCGCTTCGCCGGGCGCTCGAGACCACGGAGCTCGGCGCCGCGCCGTCGGAGCTGTCCGGCCTCGACGACAGCACCCGCGAAGCGACCTTCTCGTGCGGGATCGAGGGGAGCGAGGTGGAGCACGCGGACGCGTTCGAGACCCTGGTGCTCTCCGTGCTCGACGACGTCGCCGGCGGCGGCGTTCCCCGCGAGGAGCTCGAATCGGTGCTCCACCAGATCGAGCTCGGGCAGCGGGAGATCACCGGGGGCAGGTTCCCCTACGGCCTGCAGCTCATGGTGCGGGGGCTCGGGCCGATCCTGCACGGCGCGGACGGGCTGGCGGCGCTCGACATCGACCCCGGACTCGAGTCCCTTCGGTCGGAAGCCGAGGACCCCGGCTTCATCCGGCGGCTGGTGCGGGACAAGCTGCTGGACAACCCGCACCGGGTGAGGCTCACGATGGGGCCGGACCCCGAGCTCCCCGGCCGCCGCGCCTCCGAGGAGCGCGAACGGCTCGAAACGATCCGGGGCCGGATGTCGCAGGAGGAGCTCGCCGCCCTCGACGAGGCGGCGGCCGCGCTCAAGCGGCGGCAGGAGGCGGACGAGGATCCGTCGATCCTCCCCAAGGTGGGGGTCGAGGACGTCCCGGGGGACCTCGCGATCCCCGAGGGAGAGGCGACCTCGTTCGGCCCCGCGCCCGGGGTCTGGTACTCGGCGGGGACCAACGGGCTCGGCTATCTCAAGGTCGTCGTCGATCTGCCGCCCCTTGCGCCGGAGCTCCTCGCGCTGCTGCCCGCCTATTGCGACTGCGTGACCGAGGTGGGAAGCGCCGGCCGCGACTATCTCGCCACCCAGGCGCGCCAGGCGGCGGTCACCGGAGGGCTCGGTGCGAGCCTTTCGGTCGGGTCCTCCCAGGAGGACGTCGAGCGCCTGCAGGGCTGGTTCGTGCTGTCCGGCAAGGCCCTCGCCCGGAACCAGGGCGCCCTTGCCGGCCTCCTCGCGGAGACCTTCCTTTCTCCGCGTTTCGACGAGACGGACCGCCTGCGCGAGCTCGTCGCCCAGGCCCGGGCCCAGACCGAGGCGCAGATCACCCGCTCCGGCCACCTCCTCGCGATGAGCGCCTCGGGAGCGGGGCTCGGCCGGTATGCGGCGCTCGAGGACGAGTGGCATGGGGTACGGGGCATCCAGAGCCTGAAGCACCTCGACGATTCGCTCGCGGAGAGCGGCGCCCTCGCCGGCTTCGCGGCCCGGCTCGAGGCGATCCGGGAGGCGATCGGCAAGTCCCGCATGGAGATCCTCGCCGTCGGCGAGGCGCTGGAGCCGGCCGCCGAGTGCGCCGGGGAGCTCGCCCGGTCGATCGCGAACGGGGCGGTACGGAGCACGCCCTTCGACCCCGATTCCGGGTCGGGCTCGGGGGCGCGGGAAGCCGCCCGCGAAGCATGGCTCACGACCTCGGAGGTGAGCTTCTGCGCGCGCGCCTTCCCGGCCGTCCCGCAGGCCCACCCGGATGCCCCGGCCCTGCGGGTGCTCGGCCCGTACCTGCGCAACACGTACCTGCACCGCGCCGTCCGCGAGCAGGGCGGCGCCTACGGAGCGGGGGCCGGATACAGCGCGGACGCCGGCGCCTTCCGCTTCTTCTCGTATCGCGACCCGCGCATCTCCGGGACGTTCGCGGACTTCGAGGCCGCGGTGCAACGGATCCTCGGCGAGCCCCAGGACGAGGCGCATCTCGAGGAGGCGCTTCTCGGCGTGATCTCCGATCTCGATCGCCCGAGCTCGCCGGCCGGCGAGGCGATCGGGAGCTATTTCGCCGCCCGCCACGGCCGCGACCCCGCGCAGCGCCGTCGCTACCGGCGGGCCGTCCTCGGGGTGACCCTCGATGACCTTCGAAGGGTGGCGGAGCGCTACCTCCGGCCGGAGCGGGCGCGCGACGCGGTGGTGACGAGCGAAGACCTCCTCGGCCGCGAGCCCGATCGCGGCGGCTTCGAGACCCACCGGCTGTAGCCCGGACGTCTCACCGGCCTTCGTCGCGTGGGGGCCGGGACGCCGCGCGGTGGTGGGCCGCCCGGACCGAAAGGCGCCGTGAGGGGCGGGCCGGGGTTCCCGGGATCCGATGGAGCGTCGGTCGCGCTTCATCCCGGAGGGTGCGGCAGGAGCCGACACCGGCGCCGCGCGCGGTCGAAGCGGCCTGGAACGGGGTACGGCTCGCCACCGTGAGCGGATCGGATCGGCGTCCGCCGCGGGAGGGCGGTGAGCTGTCCGGGCGAGGGCCGCCCCGGACGGAGGGAAGCGCCGGCGAGGCGCGGGATCGCGCGGCGCGAACCGCACGAGGCCCCGGCGACCATCGTGTATAGTCGCGCCTCCCGATCCCCGGAGCCGGAAATGACCTCCATCCTCGACGATCTTCGCATCCAGCGGGCCGCGGCGAGCCGCCGCTCGGAGGTCGATCCTTCCCGGCTGGGATTCGGCGACCACTTCTCCGACCACATGTTCAGCCTGCGCTGCCGCGACGGGGTGTGGGGGCAGCCGGAGATCGTCCCCCTCGCGCCCGTTCCGGTGCACCCGGGGTGCCTCGCCCTGCACTACGGCCAGTCCGTGTTCGAGGGGCTGAAGGCGTTCCGGGGAACGGACGGGGGGGTCCGGGTCTTCCGGCCCGACCGCAACGCGGCGCGCTTCCACGATTCCTGCCGGCGGCTGTGCATCCCCCCGCTTCCCGGCGGCGTCTTCGAAGCGGCGGTGGAGGCGATCGTGCGCATGGAGCACGAATGGATCCCGCGGGGGCGCGGCGAAGCCCTCTACGTGCGGCCCCTCATCTTCGCCGAGGACGCCCATCTGCAGGTCCGCCCCTCGTCGCGATACCGCCTCCTCGTCTTCACCTCCCCGGTGACCAACTACTACGACCGGGCGGCGGGTGCGGTCTCCCTCAAGGCGCAGAGCCGCTACACCCGCGCCGCCCCGGGCGGGGTGGGGTTCGCCAAGACCGGGGGCAACTACGCGGCCGCCCTCTTCCCCGCGAACGAGAGCATCGCCGAGGGGTTCGACCAGGCCCTGTGGCTCGACGGGACCGAGCACCGCTACGTCGAGGAAGTGGGGCAGATGAACATCTTCTTCGATTTCGAGGGCCGGGTGGCGACACCGGATCTCCGGGGAACGATCCTGCCGGGCATCACCCGGGAGAGCGTCCTCACCCTGCTCGCCGATCGCGGGATCGAGGTCGAGGAGCGGAGGATCGCGATCGACGAGGTCCTCCGCCGGAGCGAGGACGGATCGCTGCGCGAAGCGTTCGGGGCCGGGACCGCGGCGGTCATCACCCCGATCGGCCGGATCGGGTTCGAAGGGGCGATGCACGAGATCAACGGCGGCTCCGCCGGACCGCTCGGCGCGGAGCTCTACGACTCCCTCATCGGCATCCAGCTCGGGGAACGGGAAGACCGGCATGGGTGGAACCACGTCGTCGAGCTCGACCCCGCTCCGGCTCAGGCGGCGGACTGACCGTACCGGACGGGGGCGCGCCGAAGCGGGTGCCGCCCCTGCGAATTGAACATATCTCAACCGTGGCGCAGAAATAGTCGCTTGCACCGGACGCCGCCCCACTCCTAGTCTGGCCACGGGCGGTTCCCGAGGTCGCACCATGAGCAAAGGATTGAAGGCAGTGGCGGGGGCGGCCGCGTGGACGGATCCGGGGGGGAACCCCGAATCCGCCGGGAGACCCGCCCCCGCCGTGGAATCCTGCGCCGTATGGGAGCAGATCCGCCGCGAGGCGGAGCGCGAGCGGGCGCGCGAGCCCGCGCTCGGCGGATTCCTGGACTCGACGATCCTCTCCCGCCAAGGGTTGATGGATTCCCTCGCGTGGATCCTGTCCCACGAGCTCGCGAGCCCGATGGCCAGCCAGGAGCGGCTCCGGGAGCTGTTCGACGAGGTACACGCCGGCGATCCCGCCATCGGAGATGGCGCCCGCGCCGATCTCCGGGCGGTCCGGGACCGCGACCCGGCGCTGGAGACCTGCTTCCCGGCCCTCCTCTTCTTCAAGGGATTCCACGCCCTCCAAGCGTACCGGATCGCCCACCGCCTCTGGAGCGAAGGACGGGATCTCGCGGCGCTCCTGGTGCAGAGCCGCATGGCCCAGGTCTACGGGGTGGACATCCACCCCGCGGCGAAGATCGGCCGGGGAATCATGATCGACCACGCCACGGGGGTCGTGGTGGGAGAGACCGCGGTCGTCGAGGACGACGTCTCGATCCTGCACGAGGTGACCCTCGGCGGTACCGGAAAGGAGACCGGTGACCGGCATCCCAAGGTGCGGGCCGGGGTCCTGATCGGCGCGGGCGCGAAGCTGCTCGGCAACGTCGAGATCGGGGCCGGTGCGAAGGTCGGGGCCGGAAGCGTGGTGCTTGCGGACGTGCCTGCCCATCGCACCGTGGTCGGGGTGCCCGCGGTGGTGGTCGGCGCCCCCGAGAGCGACGCCCCCGCCCTGACCATGGACCACCGGCTGGGGGTCTCCGGCTGACCCGAGCCGAGCGGCCCCTGGGTGGCCCTTGGACGGCCCTCCCTGCCCACCGGCTCGGCCGGGGAGCCGGTGCTACCCGGGCGGCGACCTCCGGACGGGAACGGACAGCACCAGCCTGCCCGCGCGCTCGAAGACGAGGGCGACCGGGATCCTCTCCCCGTTCTCGAGGGGCGGAGCCACCCCCGTCAGCATCACGTGAAGCCCGCCGGGATCGAGCCGGACCGATTCGCCGGGCGGGATCTCGATCACGCCGACGTGCCGCATCTTCATGACCCCGTCCTCGACGACGCTTCGATGGATCGTCGCGTGGGCCGCGCGCCCCGCCTCCGCCCCGAGGAGACGGTCCGCCGCATCGCCGCGGTTGGCGACCACGAGATAGACCGCGGACACCTTCGAGCCGCCGATGGATGCGCGCGCCCAGGCGCCCTCGATGGAGAGCGCGCCGGCCGCGCCCCCGGCCCCGGCCCCGGCCCCGGCCGCGGGCGAGGGCGAGGGCGAGGGCGAGGGCGAGGGCGAGGCCGCCCCGAGACAACCGACGAGGAGCGCCGCTCCCAGGCCCATGGACCGGCGCGGATTCGCCGGCGGCGGCCCCTTCACGGGCAGAGCCTCCGGACACGTACCCCGGCGGTGGCCCCGCCGCCGGCCGGCGGGCGGATCCCGCGCCCGGTCTCCGGGTGCGTACATGCGAGGCGCGTCACGCACCAGGCCGGACATGCGGGCGGCGGGGGAAAGTGACCGGATCGGTCAACTTGGCGGACTCGGAGAGGATGTGATTCGGATCGGTCGTATCAGGGCGGGTCTCCGCCGTCGGGAGCGCCGGGCCGGAGGCGCCGCGGGCGGTCCGGCCGTGGTGGTTCAGTGGCAGAGGTAGAAGGGACGATCCTTCAACATGAGCCAGACGGCGGGAGACGAGCGGAGTGCGCCGACGACGGCTCTTGCGGAATCGGGGATGGAGACCACCACCCCGTCGGCGAAGATGGTCCGCTCGACGAACCGGACCGATTCGTGCCGGGCAAGCAGCCGTTCCCGCTCCGCCTCCGGGGCATCGTCCTCGAAGAACACCAGCCAGTGGGTGCGTGCTACGCCGTCCGGCCCGACGATCGGCTCCTCCATGGCCCGCATCGCCTCCAGGCGCGGCTGGCCCATCAGGGCGAAGAACTCCATCATCCGCTCGCCGACGACCGGCCAGCTCGCGATCACGAGCCCCGCCGCAAACGCCGCCGCGGCGAGGATCGAGAGCCGGGCGCCGGTTTTCCGGCGGGCGGCCGGGGCTTCCGATCGCCGCACTTCCGTGGACATCCTCACGCCCCCCGGTGCGCGCTATGATCCGCTCCGGCCCGCACGGCGACCCCTGCGGGAGGAGATGGAACGACGATGCAGAAGCTCGCCCCCGCGTTCCTCGTCATCGCCGCCGCGGCCGCGGCCGGCTTCTTCGCCGGCCAATGGCGGCCGGCGGCGCCGCCCTCCCTCCAGGCTTCCACCGCCCTCTTCGGGCAGGAGCGCCCCCTCCCCGAGTTCGTCCTCACCGATCATACCGGACGAGCGTACACCCGGCAGAACCTCGAAGAAACCTGGACCCTGCTCTTCTTCGGCTACACCCACTGCCCCGACGTCTGCCCGATCACCCTGGCGACGATGTCGGCGAGCGTCGATGCGGTCGCCGCCCTCGGCGGCGAGGCGCCGAGGGTGGTCTTCGTGAGCGTCGACCCCGAACGGGACGCCCCGAGCCATCTGCGCGGCTACGTCACCGGGTTCCGCGAGGACTTCCTCGGCGTCACCGGGCCGCACGAGGAGCTCCGGAAGCTCACCCGCGCCCTGGGCGTGGTCTACGCCCGGGACGGGGACGACGGCCCGGATTATCTGGTCGAACACAGCGCCGCCCTGCTTCTCGTGAATCCGAAGGGGGAGCTCCAGGCCGTCTTCGCTCCGCCGCACGAGCCGGACGCGATGGCCCGCGACGTCGTCGCCATCCGCGGCCACCTCGAAAGCTGATCCGTTCCGGGTTCCCGGTGTTCGGGAACCAGCGAAGGCCGCCGCGTTCGCCGAAGGGCCGGTGCAGCCCCCGGGCTCCCAAAGACGAACCTGATTGCGTGCAAAGCTCGGGTGCATGGTCTTTTTCAACCCGCCATTCCCGCGAAAGCGGGAATGGCGGGCCTTTGCAGGGCCTGTCCCCGGGCTTCCATCGGCCAGGGTTCGCAACCCGAGCTTCGTGCGTAATCGGGAGAATGAACCAGGGAGCATCGCATCCAGGATCGGCCGGGACCGACTGGCCGGCCAGCGAGCCGGAGCCCCCGCGTCCCGCGCCCTCGACCTTCCCGAGCGCCCGGTCCTGGGCGCCCTTCTCCGTGGCGCCCGGCGTCGGCCGGGTCGGGAGCCGACCCCTTCCGTGCACCTGGGCCACGGGGCGGACGTGACGTCGGGCGGATTTCCTACGGGAATTCGAGCAAAACACCTCTCGACCTGCCGTTCGCGACGATCGAGGATCGCCCTCTCGAGCCCGAACCGCGGCGGCCGTCATGCGCGCGTGTGCCCACCTCGGCGTCCCGGCGGCGCCGTGCTACAGTGCCCTTCCATCCGGCACGTCCGACGCCGGGCACTTGGCAGCCGAAGGAGCGCAGCAATGCCAGAACCCGTACCCCGGCCCCTCCCTGCGCGCGGCCCCTCCGAGGGGAGACCGACGCCGCCCGCCCGCGAACGCCGCCCCTGCCTTCCACCCAAGCGCCCTCCGGATTGCGCATCCATCGACGAGTTCGAGGCGTGGATCGACGCGTTGGAAGCCGCCCAGGTGGCGGCCGACCACTGGTGCCGCCCGGCGTTGGACCTCCGCCGGGCCGAGGCGTTGGGAGACGACCCCCGGCGCCCGTACCGCAACCTCGACCACCTCGGCCTGGCGGCGGCGAAGGAGCCGCCGGAGGAGAGCCCGGTGAGGCCGACGGCCGTGCACCGGGCGATCTGCAACGACCTCTGGGACGCGCTGGCGGTGCGCTACGAGGCCCGTGACGACGTGTTCGCGGCGAGCGAGGTGGAGCTGCACTACGATGCGGTGGACGAGCGGGCGGGGAGCGTGGCGCCGGACCTGATGGTGGTGTTCGGCGTGCCGAAGCAGGTGGAGGCGCCGGAGGGGCTGCGGCAATCCTACGTGCTGTGGCAGGAGCACGAGCCGCCGTCGTTCGTGCTGGAGGTGCTGTCGCCCTCGACGTGGCCGCGGGACATGGGGCTGAAGCGCGAGATCTACGCCAGCCTCGGGGTGCGCGACTACTTCGTGTTCGATCCGAAGGAGCACGTCACGCCGCGGCTTCAGGGTTTCGGGCTGCACGGCGGCGGCTACCGCCCGCTGCCGTCGGAGCGGCTGCCGGAAGGCGCGCGCGGGGTGTACGGCGCGTCGCTCGGGCTGTACCTGTGCCATGAGGAGCCGTGGCCGCCGGAAGGCTGGCGTCCGGAGGGGATGGCGCGCGTGCGGTGGTACGACCCGGCAGCCGGCAAATACCTCGAGACGCCGCTGGAGATCGCGCAGCAGGCGGAAGTCGATGCACGGCAGGCGGAAGCCGATGCACGGCAGGCGGCGGCGGAGGCCCAGCGGCACGCGACGGAGGCCCAGCGGGACGCTGCGGAGGCCCAGCGGGAGGCGGCGGGAGCACAGCGGGACGCGACGGAGGCGCAGCGGGAGGCGGCGAGAGCACAGCGGGAGGCGGCGGAAGCGCGGAAGGAGATAGCGGAGGCGAGGAAGGAGGTAGCGGAGGCGCGGAAGGAGGCGGCGGAGGCGCGGCGTGGGGAAGCCGAAGCGCGCCGGGCCGCGGAATCCCGGATAGCGGAGCTGGAGGCCCGGATTCGGGAGATCACCTCCTGACCCGGCGCGGCCGGGACCTTTTGCGCCGGCTACGACCCTCATCCCGGGCCCCTCCGGAGCGCCTCCCCGCAGGGCCGTGGAATCATGATTTCGAATGGTGGGCCCGCCAGGACTCGAACCTGGGACCGACGGATTATGAGTCCGCTGCTCTGACCAACTGAGCTACGGGCCCCGGCCTGTCCGCGAGGCGGCGTTGGACCACGCCGCCCCTCACTCGATGAAGCTGCGCAGGCTCTCCGAGCGGCTCGGATGGCGAAGCTTGCGCAGCGATTTGGCCTCGATCTGGCGGATGCGCTCGCGGGTCACGTCGAACTGCTTGCCGACGTCCTCGAGGGTATGGTCGGTATTCATCTCGATACCGAACCGCATGCGAAGCACCTTCGCTTCCCGAGGGGTGAGCGTCGCGAGCACGTTCTGGGTCGTCTCCCGGAGACCCTCCGACGTCGCCGAGTCCACCGGCGACAGGATGGTCGTGTCCTCGATGAAGTCGCCGAGATGCGAATCCTCGTCGTCGCCGATGGGCGTCTCCATCGAGATGGGTTCCTTCGCGATCTTGAGCACGCGCCGGACCTTGTCCTCGGGCATCTCCATGCGCTCCGCAAGCTCCTCGGGGGTCGGCTCCCGGCCCTGCTCCTGGAGGATCTGGCGCGACACCCGGTTGAGCTTGTTGATGGTCTCGATCATGTGCACCGGGATCCGGATGGTGCGAGCCTGATCGGCGATCGAGCGGGTGATCGCCTGCCGGATCCACCACGTCGCGTAGGTCGAGAACTTGTAGCCCCGCCGGTACTCGAACTTGTCCACGGCCTTCATCAGGCCGATGTTCCCTTCCTGGATGAGGTCGAGGAACTGGAGACCGCGGTTGGTGTACTTCTTCGCGATCGAGATCACGAGCCGAAGGTTGGCTTCCACCATCTCCTTCTTCGCCCGGCTCGCCTTCGCCTCGCCCAGGGACTTGCACCGATTGATGTCCTTGAGCTCGTCGATCGGAATGCGGCCGCGCTCCATGATCGCGGAGAGCTTCTTCTGGTGCCGTCGGATGTCCTGGCGCCGCGCTTCGAGCGCCTCACCCCAGTCGGCGTCGTCCGCAAGGTGCGAGTCGAGCCAGCTCTCCTCCAGCCCGGAGGACCTGAAGCTCTTGATGAAGAGCGTCCGGGGCATCTTCGCTTCCGTCACGCACAGCCGCTGGACGGCACGCTCGTGCTCGCGGACCTGCTCGATATCCTCCCTGAGCAGGTTCGACAGGGCGTCGACCACCTTCGGGGTCAGCCGGATGTCGAGAAACTCCTCGACGAGCTTCTCGCGCAGATTCAAGGTACGCTTGCTCTTCGCGCCGTAGCGGCCATGGGCGGCGACGAACCGGCCGAAGGTCTTGCCGAGCCCTCGGAGCCGCGCCCCGGCCTCCTCGACGGTCGGCCCCGTATCCACTTCCTCCTCCTCGTCCGAGGTGCTCCCGCCGTCCTTGTCCCGCGCGGCGTTCCGAGCGGCCTCGAACGCGGAATCCCGATCTCCGAAACCGACGACCACGTCGTTCAATCGGCTCCGGCCGGCCACGACCGCTTCCAGCATCGCGATCACGCGCTCGAGGACCCGGGGGTAGCGGGCAAGGGAGGCGATGACCTCCTTCAGCCCTTCCTCGATGCGGCGGGCGATCCGGATCTCGCCCTCGCGCGTGAGGAGGTCCACCGTCCCCATCTCGCGCATGTACATCCGCACCGGATCGGTGGTGCGCCCGAACTCCGCATCCAGGGTGGCGAGCGCCGCCGCCGCCTCCTCGGCCGCGTCTTCGTCCGTGTTGACCTCGGTCTCCATCATCAGCAGATCGTCGGCATCCGGGGCGACCTCATGCACCGTGATGCCCATATCGTTGATCATGCTGACGATGTCTTCGATCTGCTCCGTGTCGACAATGCCTTCCGGCAGATGATCGTTGACCTCGGCATACGTGAGGTATCCCTGCTCCTTGCCCTTTGCGATGAGGAGCTTGAGGCGAGACTGCTGATCGTCGAGATTCATGATGTCCTGCATTGCGCGAGACCGGCTTCGGGGAAACGGTCCATTCTATGATTTCGTGGCGACGGGTTCAACGTCATCGGCAGGCGCAGGTTGGTGAGTGCGCCTTTCCGCACTTCCTGCCGGGCTCCGGGGCGGCCTGCCCTCGGCGAGAAGACGGAGGTATTCCTCCTTCTCGGCGGCGTCGAGGTCGCCCGAGTGCGCCCTGCCGCGCAGTCGCTGCAGGCGCGCGCGCCGGGCGGTGTCCCGCAGACGGCCCAGCACGCCGGCGAACTCGGCCTCCCGGGCTCCCTCGTCCTCGATGAGGAGGGATTCACCGGCCAGCCGCACGAGGTGCGGGCCTGCATCGTGTTCGCGATAGCGCTCCACGAGCACGGCGGTGGAAGGCTGCGGGCTCTCCGCGGCCACCCGCAGCAGATCGGCGAGCAGCGGGGCACCCTTGAGCTCGAGCCCGCCGATGATCTCCATCATTCCGTCCGTCCGGACCGCGGCCTCGGCGAGGGTCGGCTGGTGCAGAAGCAGACGTATCGCCTGCCGCACCAGCGAGGGAGCACGGCCGCCGCGCCGCGGCCGGCCCGACCCCGGCTCCTTGCCGCCGCGCCGCCGACCCTCCCGCGCCCCGCGCGCGAGCGCGAGGACCTCCTCGCGGGTTACCCGGCCGATCTCCGCCGCGCGGGCCGCAAGCATGTCCCGGAAGGCGCCGGCCGGAACCGCGGCGACGAGCGCCGCCGCCCGCTCGACGAGCCGCGCCCGCCCCTCCAGGGTGGACGGGTCGGTTTCGTCCAGCAGGGTCGAGAACAGCAGCTCCGACAACGGCGCGGCCTTGCCGGCGGCCGCCTCGAACGCCTCCGCTCCCCGGGCCCGCACGAACGAATCGGGGTCCTCGCCGTCGGGCAGGAAGAGAAACGACGCCTGCCGTCCGTCGCGCATGAGGGGCAGCGCCTGCTCCAGGGCCCGCCAGGCCGCATCGCGCCCCGCGGCGTCTCCGTCGAAGGAGAACACGACCTCCCGCGTGGAGCGGTAGAGCTCGCGAAGGTGGTCGCCGGTGGCCGCCGTCCCGAGGGTCGCCACCGCGTAGTCGACGCCGAACTGGGCGAGGGCCACGACGTCCATGTAGCCTTCCACCACCAAGAGCCGGGAGGGCCGGCCCCCCCGGCCGCGCAGCGCCTGGTACTGGCCGTAGAGCTCCCGGCCCTTGCGGAACACCGGCCCCTCCGGCGAGTTGAGGTATTTCGGCTCCCCTTCCCCGATGATCCGGCCGCCGAACCCGACCACCCGCCCCCGGCGGTCGCGGATCGGGAACATCACCCGGTCCCGGAACCGATCGTAGTGCCCGCCCGAGTCCCGGCGGATGACGAGGCCGGCGCGCTCGAGCGCGCCCGGGCCCGCATCGCCGAGCGAGGACGTCAGCCCCTCCCAGCCGGGCGGCGCGAACCCGAGATCGAACCGCGCCGCGAGCTCGCCCGTCACCCCGCGGGACTTCAGGTACTCGACCGCCCGCGCGCGTCCCGGGTGCTCCCGGAGCTGGCGCCGGAAGTACCGGCCCGCCCGGTCGAGCGCCGCGTAGACGGGTTCGAGGTCTCCCGACCGGCCGCGCCCCTGCCCCGCTTCCCGACCGGCGCCCGTTCGCGGCGCCTCCATGCCGACGCGGGCGGCGAGCTCCTCCACCGCATCGACGAACCCGAGGCCGTCGAGCTCCATCAGGAAGGTGATCGCGGTGCCGCTCGCCCGGCATCCGAAGCAGTAGTAGATCTGCTTCTCGCGACTCACGCTGAACGAAGGCGTCCTCTCCTCGTGGAACGGGCAGCGTCCGAAGAAGTTGCGGCCCCGTTGCCGCAGCCGCACCCGGGGCTCGATCACGTCGACGACGTCCACCCGCGCGAGGAGGTCGTCGATGAACGTCGAGGGTATGCGTCCGAGTGCGCCTGCCACGCGGGGAGCCTCCTCACCGGACCGGCGGCCCGGGCGCGGACGCCGGTGCGCCTTGCCGGGGGAAGATAGGGTCCGGCACACGGCCGATCAAGCTGCCGCGCCGGCGGTCGCGCCGGCAGCCGCGGGAAGGAGTGCGGAGGGGAGGGCGGGGGTGGTCAGGCGAGGCGTTCGCGAACGAGCCGGCTCACCTCGCCCATGTCCGCGCGGCCCCGGACCCGCGGCCGAAGCCGGGCCATGACCCCGCCCATGTCGCGCATGGAGGACGCCCCGGACGCCGCGACCGCCTCGGCCACCAGCGCCGCGACCTCTTCACCCGTCAGCGGGGCGGGCAGGTACGACTCGATCACCTCGATCTCGAACTTCTCGGCCGCGGCCAGCTCGTCGCGCCCCGCCGCCCGGTACTGCTCCGCGGAGTCGCGCCGCTGCTTCGACATCCGGTCGAGGACGGCCAGTACCCCCGCGTCGTCGAGTGCTTGCCGGTGGTCGACCTCACGCTGCTTGATCTCGGATGCGACGAGCCGGAGGGCGGCCACGCGGTCCCGGTCCCGGGCGCGCATCGCCGCCGCGGTGTCCTGACGTATCCGTTCCTTGAGCGTATCCATGACGTAACCGTCCACCGCTTCGCAGCCAAGCGAAGCCCTCGGGATGGGGGCGGCCCCCGGCGGAGCCCCCGGGGTTCCCCGGGGCTCGAATCCGTCAGTGGCGGCGCTGGTGCGCCTGTTGACGGCGCATGGCCTCGCGGGCGAGCTTCTTCTGGTAGCGCTTGACGGCCGCCGCCGCCTTGCGCTTGCGCATCGCGGTCGGCTTCTCGTAGAACTCCCGGCGCCTCGCCTCGGTCAGGATCCCCGCCTTCTCGCAGGAACGCTTGAAGCGCCGGAGCGCGATGTCGAACGGTTCGTTGTCCTTGACCCGGACTACCGGCATGCGGGCTCCCTTCTCGGTCACTTCGGCTCGGCCACTTCGGTTCGGCCACTTCGGCCACCGTGGCGGGACGCGCATGATAGCGCCGCCCGCGCCGGCGCGCAAAGTGGCGCATAATCGCCGTTCACCCACCCTCTCCGGCGGCCCGTCCCTTCCGTGCTGGTGCTCGGCATCGAAACCTCGTGCGACGAGACCGGGGTGGCCCTGTACGACGGGCGCCTCGGCCTCGTGGCGAACCGGGTGCACAGCCAGGCCGCCCTGCATGAGGAGCATGGCGGCGTCGTCCCGGAGATCGCGGCCCGCGACCACGTTCGCCGGGTCCTGGCCCTGGTGCGCGACGCCCTCGCGGAGGCCGGACGGGAGGCGTCCGGGATAGCCGGCGTCGCCTATACCGGCGGCCCCGGACTCATCGGGGCGCTCCTCGTCGGGGCCGCGGTCGGGAGGAGCCTCGCCTACGGCTGGGACGTTCCCGCCGTCGCGGTGCACCACCTGGAAGCCCACCTGCTCGCGCCGCGGCTCGAGACGCCCGCCCCGGAGTTCCCGTTCCTGGCTCTGCTGGTCTCCGGAGGCCACACCCAGCTCGTCGCGGTGCAGGCCCCCGGCGAGTACCGGATCATCGGCGAATCGCTCGACGACGCGGCCGGCGAGGCGTTCGACAAGACCGCCAAGCTGCTCGGGCTCGGCTATCCGGGAGGCCCGGCGCTCGCCGCTCTCGCCCGGGACGGTGACCCCGGCCGGTTCCGGTTCCCGCGGCCGATGACGGATCGCCCGGGGCTCGACTTCAGCTTCAGCGGGCTCAAGACCCACGCGCTCCGCACGTTCCGCACCGAGCCCCCCGGCCCGGACCTCGCCGCCGACGTCGCCCGCGCGTTCGAGGAGGCGGTGGTCGATACCCTGTACATCAAGTGCCGGCGGGCGCTCCGGGAGACGGGGTTCGGCCGGCTGGTGGTCGCGGGCGGGGTCGGGGCCAACCAACGCCTCCGCGAGCGGCTCGTCCGGAAGCTCGACACCCGGGTCTTCTACCCGCGCCCGGAGCTCTGTACCGACAACGGGGCGATGGTCGCGTTCGCCGGGTTCCTCCGGCTCGAGGCCGGCGAGCGCCAGCCGCATGCCCTCGGGGCGCGCGCGCGCTGGCCCCTCGATTCACTCCGTCCGCCCGATGCGTCCGCCGATGCGCCCCTCCTCGCCGGCGAGAAGCCGCCGGACGTTGGTGCGGTGGCGCCAGACGAGTAGCACCGCCATGACCGAGACGACCCCGACGACCCCCGGGCGGCCGGACGCGGCCCAGGCGTAGACGGGTGCGAGCGCGGACGCCGCCAGGGCGGCGAAGGAGGAGTACCGCGAGACGCCGGCGACGACGAGCCAGGTGGCGAGCACCGCGGCTCCGAGGAGGGGGTCGATCCCGAGGAGCGCTCCGAGAGCGGTCGCCACCCCCTTTCCCCCCCGGAAGCCGAAGAAGACGGGGTAGAGGTGGCCGAGGAAGGCGGCGAGGCCCACCAGGGCGACCGGCCCGGGCGGCAGGTCGACGGCCCGGGCGGCGATGACGGGGACGAGTCCCTTCACGACGTCCCCCGCAAGGGTGAGGGCGGCCGCCCCGCGTCCGGCAAGGCGAAGTACGTTGGTGGCGCCGGGGTTGCCCGATCCGTCGGACCGCGGGTCGGCGAGTCCGAGCGCCCGGGAGACGAGCACGGCGGTCGCGATCGAGCCGAGGAGATAGCCGGCGGCGGCGAGGAGAACGCCTACGAGCATGGCGCGAACCGGCCGCGGAAACGGGCGAAGGAGCGGCGGGGTGCGCCGCGGCGTCCGGTCACCGGCATGGCCCGGCCCGGCCGCCGGCCGCCGCGGCCTTCGGCGGCGGGGTCGGACCGGGTTCCGGGAGGTTCGGCGGCGGCCATGGACGGGAGCTTCCTCGGCTTCGGAGGGCGCATGGTAGCAACCGGACGTCCGGGCGTCCGACGGGGCGCGCGTTCCGCGGCTGCGGCCGGCCGGAGAATGGGCTAGACTCCACACCCTCCTGCTGGTCGACCGCCGTGGATATCATCTTCCTCCACGATCTTCGTATCGAGACGACGATCGGAATCTACGAATGGGAGCGCCGGATCCGGCAGACGGTCACCCTCGACCTCGAGATGGCGACCGACGCGGCGCGGGCCGCCGCCTCGGACCGGATCGAGGACGCCCTCGACTACAAGGCGATCGCCAAGCGCATCATCGAATTCGTGTCGAGCTCGGAGTTCCAGCTCGTGGAGACCCTGGCCGACCGGGCGGCCGCCCTGGTGCGCGAGGAGTTCGCGGTGCCCTGGGTGCGCCTCCGCCTCAACAAGAAGTACGCGATCCGGGGCGCGGCGGACGTCGGCGTCGTCGTTGAAAGGGGCGAACGCACCACGTGAAGTTCTGCTCCGCCTGCGGCGCCCGCGTCGTCCTTCGGGTGCCGCCGGGCGACAACCGGCCCCGCCGCGTCTGCGACCGCTGCGGAGCCGTCCACTACGTGAATCCGAACATGGTGGTCGGGACGCTCCCCGAGTGGGAGGGGCTCGTGCTCCTTTGCCGGCGCGCGATCGAGCCCCGCCGCGGGTACTGGACCCTGCCGGCCGGATTCCTCGAACAGGGGGAGACGATGGAGGAGGGGGCCTGCCGGGAGGCGCGCGAGGAGGCGAACGCGAACCTCGCGGTCGAAGCCCTGTACACGCTCTTCAGCATCCCGCACATCGATCAGGTGCACGCCTTCTTCCGCGCCCGGCTCCTCGACCGGGACTTCCACCCGGGAGAGGAGAGCCTCGACGTGCGCCTGTTCCGGGGGAACGAGATCCCTTGGGGCGATCTGGCGTTCCCGGTGGTCCACAAGACCCTGGAGCTCTGGCTCGACGAGCGGGAGAGGGGCCGGTTCCGAACCCACACCGGCGACGTCATCCGCACCGCGGACGGCAAGGCGTGGCCGCGGTTCACCTTCCGCTCGCATTGACGGCGGAGCGGGCGGTCGCGCGGCAAAGGCCGGCGGCGCCCGCGCCGGGGGGCCGGGGGGGAGGGGCGGCGGCCGGCCTCCGGAGGCCGCGCGCGGGGCTCGGGTTCGCGGGAACGGTGCGCCGCCCGGCGTCGGCGGAGAAGCTCGGGCGGCCGGCCGGTTCTTCAGATGCGGAGCAGCCGGCCCCCGTCCACCGCGAGGTCCTGCCCGGTGACGTACGGCGCGTCCCGCACCAGGAAGAGCGCCGCCCGCGCGACGTCGCCGGGGTCTCCCGACCGGCGAAGAGCGATCCCGTCGATGACGCGCCGCCGTTCGGGCTCGTCGTCCTCCGGCCAGAGGACCGCGCCCGGCGAGATGGAGTTGACCCGGACCTCCGGCCCCAGCTCGAGGGCCAGCGCACGGGTGAGCATGACGAGCCCCGCCTTCGCGGCCGAATACACCGGATAGCCGGCGAGGGGGCGATGGCCGTACACGTCCGCGACGTTCACGATGCACCCGCGAACGGCGCGCAGCCAGGGCGCCGCCGCCTGGGCGAGGAAGAACGGCGCGGCGAGATTGGACCCGACGACGTCCCGCCAGTCGGCCTCCGTCACCTCGCCGATCGGGGTCGTCCGGAAGGTCGAGGCATTGTTGACCAGCACGTCGAGCCGACCCCAGGGCTCCGCCGCCGCCGCCACCACCGCGTCGGCCGCGGAAGGAGCGAGGAGGTCCGCGGCCACCACCGTAGCGGACCCCGGCCGGTCGGATTCGAGCTCCGTGCGGAGCCGCTCGGCCTCCTCCCGGGAACGATGGCAGTGAACCACCACCGACATGCCCGCGGCGTGCAGCTCGCGCGCGATCCGGGCGCCCACGCGGCGCCCGGCTCCGGTGACGAGGGCGACCGGATCCGGCTCACCCATCGCGGCGGGGCGGCGGCCGGGCGGCGGGCGGTGCGGTGAACGCACCCTTCGCCCCGGCCGGGCTTCCCGCCCCCGGGGCGGCGGCCGCGGCGCACGGGCGGCGGGCGGAGGCCCTCATCCGCCGGCGGATCGAGAAGGAGGGCGCCATCGCGTTCTCCGAGTACATGGATCTCTGTCTCAACGCTCCCGGGCTCGGATACTACACGGCGGGGTGCGCGAAGCTCGGACCGGAGGGGGACTTCGTCACCGCTCCCGAGATCTCCCCCCTGTTCGGGCGCTGCGTCGCCCGGCAGTTCGAGGAGGTCCTGGACCTCCTCGGCGGGGGCGAGATCCTCGAGATCGGAGGCGGGACCGGAGCGTTCGCCGAGAGCTGCCTCGCGGAGCTCTCGCGCCGTGGCGCCGCCCCTCGCCGCTACCGGATCCTGGAGACGAGCCCCGATCTCCGGGGCCGGCAGCGGCGGCGCCTCGAGCCGCTCGGGGTGGAGTGGCTGGACACGCTTCCCGAAGACCCCATCGACGGGATCGTCTTCGCGAACGAAGTGGCCGATGCGCTGCCCGTCGAGCGCTTCCGACTCTCCCTCGGGGGGGCGAAGGTGGAATCGATGCACGTCGCCGCGAGCCTCGAAGGCGAAGGCTTGCGCTGGGTGGCCCGCCCGGCGGGGCGCGCGCTCCACGGCCACGTCCGGGCCGTCGAAGCCCGGATCGGCCGCCCGCTGGGAGCGGCCGGCTACGAGTCGGAGTGGTGTCCCTCCCTCCGGGGCTGGCTCGAAACGATCGCGGACCGCCTCCGCCGGGGAATCGTGCTCGTCTTCGACTACGGCTACGGGGAGGCCGAGTACTATCACCCGGACCGCGACCGCGGCACCCTCCGCTGCCACTACCGCCACCGCCGTCACGACGACCCGCTCGTCCTCCCCGCCCTCCAGGACATCACCGCGAGCGTGGACTTCAGCGCCCTCGCCCGGGCCGGCGACGCGGCCGGGCTGGACCGGGTGGGCTTCACGACCCAGGCATGGTTCCTCCTCGGATGCGGGATCACCTGCCTGCTCACCGAGCTCGGGAGCAGCGAAGGGGGAGCCGGCGCCGACGGCGCGGCCGGCGGCCGGCGGCGCGGCGGGTCCCGCCATGCGGCCCACGCGCACGCGGTCCGGCAGCTCACCCTGCCCGGCGAAATGGGGGAGCGGATCCGGGTGCTCGGGCTCGGACGGGGCCTGGGGGGAGCGGCGGCCACCCTTCGCGGGTTCGGCGGGCGCCGCCTCGACGACCGGCTCTGAGCCGGGGACGACGGCCGCCGTCTTGGACCCCGCCCACGCGATCGTCCTCGCCCTCGTCCAGGGGCTCACCGAGTTTCTTCCGATCTCGAGCTCCGCCCACCTGATCCTCGTTCCCGTCCTGCTCGGCCTGCCCGATCAGGGTCTCGCGTTCGACGTCGCGGTTCACGTCGGCACGCTCGCCGCGGTGGTCGCGTACCTGCGGCGCGACCTCGGGGCGCTCGCGGGCGGCTGGGCGCGTTCGGTCCTTCGCGGGCATCCGATCGCGGCCGAGAGCCGGATGGCGTGGATGATCATCGCCGCCACCCTGCCGGTCGCGGTCGCGGGCCTCCTTGCCGGCGAGGTGGTCGAGCTGCGCCTCCGCGAGCCGATCGTGATCGCGATCGCGAACTTCGTCTTCGCCGTGCTGCTCCTCGCCGCGGATCGATGGGGCTCCGGTACCCGCGGCGAGGGAAGCCTCACCATCGCGGGCGCGATGGTGATCGGATGCGCCCAGGCCTTCGCCCTCGTGCCCGGCGCATCGAGGTCCGGGGTCACCATCACCGCCGGCCTCGCCCTCGGCCTGACCCCGCGCGCCGCGGCCCGCTTCTCCTTTCTCCTCGCGGTCCCGGTCATCACGCTCGCGGGCGGGGCCAAGGGATTCGAGCTCCTCGCCGCGCCGGGCGCGGTCGACTGGGTTTCGTTCGGGATCGGGGCGCTGGTGGCGGGGGTGAGCGCCTACGCGTGCATCGGCGCCTTTCTCGCACTCGTCGCACGGGTGGGCCTCTGGCCGTTCGCGGTGTACCGGATCGCCCTCGGCGCGATCCTGCTCGCGCTTCTCGCGCCGAGGGGATGAGGCCCCGGACGGCCGCCGCGCCGTTCGCCGGCCGGCGGCGCGCGGACCGGGCGGCGGAGGGCGATCCGGTGCGGGAAGGCGGAGCCCCGCGCACGACCGCACCCGGGACCCCGGGCGGACCCCCGGGGCACGGAGAGGAAGGCCGCCGTCGGGCCGGGACGCCACCCCCGGGCAGTACGCCATCGGGAACCGGCCGCCATCTACCGGATCTGCGCTCGTCCAGCGTCCCCGGCGGCGCGGGGCTCCTGCCCCGGCCGCCCCCCGGCTCCAGGCCCCGTTCGAGGGCCCCCGGGGGCGCGGAGAGGAAGGCCCTCGCCCGCGGGCTCAATCGCGGCGGGCGGCTTCCCGGAACCGCTGGTTCCGGCCGCTCCGGCCGCGCTCGCCGAGATAGCCCGGGACGATCGACTCCACCCGGGCCGGCGAGATCCCGAAATCCTGGAACCCGTTCCGGGCGGTCACGCTGTCCACCTCGAGGGAGCGCAGGTTGTCCTCCGTCAGGAGCTTTCCCGGAAGCCGCTCCAGGACCCGCGCCTGCAAGGCGCCGAGCCGATCCCCGAGCGGCACGACGATCCGCCGCAGGCCCAGCACCTCGGCGGTGTAGCGGACGATCCCTTCCAGGGTCATCACCTCGGGGCCGCCGAGATCGTAACGCTTCCCGAAGGTCTTCCGGTCGCCAATGGCGGCGCACATGGCGGCGGCCACGTCGGCCACGTACACCGGCTGGAGGCGGGCATCGGCCCTGGCGAGCGGAACGACGAGGGGAGCCACCCGGAGCAGGCCCGCGAACCGGTTGAAGAGCCCGTCCCCCGGGCCGAATACGACGGACGGCCGGAAGCTCGTGGCGGCGACCCCGGGGTGAGCCGCGTGCGCCTCCTCCTCCCCCCTTCCCTTCGTGCGCAGGTACTCGCTCGGCGCTTCGCGCGCCGCCCCGAGCGAGCTCATGTGAAGGAGCCGCGGCACCCTGCGTTCCCGGCATACCCGCGCCACGAGCGCGGGGAGCTCCGCGTGCACCCGCTCGAACGTCGCTTCCCGGCCCGGATGGAGGATCCCGACCAGGTTGACGACCGCATCGCACCCGTCGAACGCGCCGGCGAGGTCCGGAGCGAAGTGGCAGCTCCCCTCGACGAGCTCGAGCCGCGGAAACACGAGCAGATGGCGCGCTCGCTCGCGCCGGCGGGTCATCACCCGGACCGCGACCCCGCGCCGGGCGAGCTCGGCGCAGATGCTGCGGCCGACGAAGCCCGATCCCCCGAGAATGCAAACCTTGCGTAGCTGCATGGGATTCAACCCCGGTCACGGTCCGTCGAGAGGTCCTGCGGAGGCGGGATTCTCCGGGCGGCCACGGGTGCGGTCAAGCGTCGGCCTCCAGCCGGGTGTATGATTGCCCGCTCCACGGAGCACGGGCAACCAAGTGTCCGCCACTGTACGCGACGCGCCATCTCCACCGCCCGGCACGGACGGTCTCCCGCGGCTGGAATCGGTCCGCTGGGACGAGGATGGGCTCGTCCCGGCGATCGTCCAGGACGCGGTGCGGGGCGACGTGCTCATGCTCGCATGGATGAGCCGGGAGAGCCTCGCGCTCACCCTGGAGGAGGGCCGCACCGTGTTCTGGTCCCGCTCGCGCGGGGCGCTGTGGCGCAAGGGCGAGACCTCGGGCAACGTGCAGCGGGTGCGGGACGTGCGCCTCGACTGCGACGGGGACACGTTGCTCGTCACCGTGGACCAGGCAGGCGGCGGCGCCTGCCATACCGGGCGGCGGAGCTGCTTCTTCCGGCCCTTCGAGGCCGGGAGCGGCGGGCGGGAAGCGGACGGGAGCCTGCCGGGAGGCGCGCTCGCGAGCCTCGCGCGGCGCATCGAGGCGCGCAAGTCCGCCGACCCCGCCACCTCCTGGACCGCTCGACTCCATGCCGAGGGGATCGATGCGATCCTCAAGAAGGTGGGGGAGGAAGCGACCGAGACGGTGCTCGCGGCCAAGGGTGGGGACCGCTCCCGGATCGTCGGGGAGACGGCGGACCTCTGGTTCCACACCCTGGTCATGCTTGCCAATTTCGGGCTCGGACCCGAAGATGTGCTCGAAGAGCTCGATCGGCGGGCCGGCCAGTCCGGGCTGGCCGAGAAGGCGGCACGAACCGGGCCGGGCTGACCGGCCCGGCGCGACATTGGACCGACACGGCGCGCGGGCGCCAGGGAGGCCGGAATGGGACTCGGCGGAATCAGTATCTGGCAGCTCCTGATCATCTTCGGGATCGTTCTGCTTCTCTTCGGCGGCAAGCGCCTGCGGTCCTTGGGGTCGGACCTCGGAACCGCGATCAAGGGATTCCGCTCGTCGATCAAGGAAGGCAAGGAAGCGGTGGAGGACCCGGACCGCATCGAGCAGACCGCGGGCGGCACCGTGATCGACGGGGAGGTCGCGGAGAAGCCGCGCGAGCGGGCCTGAGCCACCGCCGCGCCGGCGGGCGGCGAGCCGATGTTCGAAGTCGGATTCGCGGAGCTCTTCCTGCTCGGCGTCATCGCCCTGCTCGTGGTGGGGCCGGATCGGCTCCCCGGGCTCGCACGCACGGTGGGCGTATGGGTCGGAAAGGCGCAACGCCTCGTCGGCCAGGTGCGGGCGGACATCGAGCGCGAGGTGCGGGCGGACGAGCTCCGGAGGGCGGCGAAGGAGTACTCCCCCACCGCCGTGCTCTCGGATGTGCGGAAGGAGGTGGAGGACTTCACGAGCGAGCTCTCGCGGCCGGCAGGCCTCGACGAGGGCGGGAGCAAGGCCGGAGAGCCGGTCGCGGGCGATGCCCGGCCGGCCGGAACGATGGCGGCCGCTACGACCGCCGCGGCCGGATCATCGGAAGCAGCCGCCCGGAAGGCGGCGGATACGGCCGGCGTGGACGAACCCGGATCGACCGGGCCGGCCGAGGGCGATGCATCCGGAGCGGAGGCGCCGGAGGGACCCTTGGAGGGCCCGGCGGCCGGACCGGTGCACGCGGCCGGACCGGAGGCGGACGCGGCGCAGGCGCCTTCGCCGCCCGGGCCGCGGCGCGCGGAGCTGCCGGCGGCGGCCCCGGAGAACGGGGGGACGCGGCGGGAAGGCGGGGAGTCCGCGAGTGCGTCCGCTCCCGGACCGGACGCGGCGGAGCCCGCGGAGGGCATGGAGGGCCGGCCGGAGAACGCGCCGCCGCCCACGGTGGCGGCAGGGGCGAGGCCGCCGCGAGTCGAACGCGATGAGCGAACCGCAGCCCCCTGAGAGCGACGGTCCTCCTCCCGCCGAAGCGGCCGCCGCGGCGGGAGGAGCGAACCCCGAGCCGGAGGGCGGCCCCGCGCGGCGGGCGGCCCCGCCCGGCGGGAAGAACGGGTCGAACCGGGCGGGCGCCGGCGGCTCCGGCGACGAAGACGATCCGGTGAACAACACCGAGATGACCCTCGTCGAGCACCTCACCGAGCTCCGTACCCGGCTGCTGAGGGTCGTGCTCTCGATCGCGGTCGTGTTCCTCGCCTGCTTCCCGTTCGCCGACAAGCTCTACACCCTGCTCGCACTGCCCCTCATCGAGCGCCTTCCCGAAGGCAGCACCATGATCGCGACCGAGGTCGCCTCGCCGTTCCTGACCCCGTTCAAGCTCGCCTTCATCGCCGCCGTCGCGCTCACGATCCCGGTCGCGCTGCACCAGACGTGGGGCTTCATCGCCCCCGGCCTGTACCTCAAGGAACGCCGGCTCGCACTCCCCCTCCTCGTCAGCAGCACGGTGCTCTTCTTCCTCGGGATGGCCTTCGCCTACTACCTCGTCTTCCCGCTCATGTTCCAGTTCTTCATCGGCTCGGCGCCGGAAGGGATCACCGTCGCGACCGACATCGGACGCTACCTCGACTTCTGCATCAAGCTCTTCTTCGCCTTCGGGGTCGCCTTCGAGGTCCCGGTGGCGACCTTCCTCGTCGTCTCCGCCGGGATCACCACCGTCGAGAACCTGCGCAGGAAGCGTGCCTACGTGATCCTCGCCGCGTTCGTGGTGGGGATGCTGCTGACCCCGCCGGACATGATCTCGCAGACCCTGCTCGCACTCCCGATGTGGGTGCTGTTCGAGCTCGGGCTCGTGATGTGCCGCCTCTACGTCAAGTCGGAGCGGGATGCCGCGGGGGAGGAAGGCGAGGCGGGAGCGGCGGACTGAGTATCCGCGAGGGGGGTGCCGGGACGGGACGGCCCGGGGGGCCGGGGCGGCCGGATCGGATGGACGGCCCGGAGGAGGCGCCTGCTGCCCCTGCACGGAGGTTTCGATCGATTGGTTCCGGCCGGTCGGCGCAGGGCGGGACGTTCCTCCGGAGATCGGCGCGATCATGTCCGGGCCGCCCGAACCGGTCGAAGCCTCCGTGCAGCAGGAACGTCTCGTTCCGCCGGGGTCCGGCTCCAGGGACGATCGCCGAACCCCGAGTCATATCACATGAATCATCGCGCTCGCGCCTTCGACCTCGCTTCACTCGAAATCCGGATCCGGCGCATGTCTCCGATGCGGAATGAAATCGCCCTGCCGCGTGCAGGAGCGCTACTTGATCTTCGCCTCCTTGTAGACCACGTGCCTTCGCACCACCGGGTCGTACTTCTTCAGCTCGAGCTTCCCCTCCATGGTCCGCTTGTTCTTGGTGGTGGTGTAGTAGTGGCCGGTGCCGGCGCTCGAAACGAGCTTGATCTTGTCGCGCATGGCTGCTGCTCCTCCCCTTCTCCGCCCGGACCCCGACTCAGACCTTGACGCCCCGGCTCCGCAGGTCCGCCAGCACCGCGTCGATTCCCAGCCGGTCGATGTTGCGAAGGCCTCTGGTCGACACCCGCAGCCTGACCCAGCGCTGCTCGCTCTCCACCCAGAAGCGGTGGCGGTGGACGTTCGGCAGGAACCGGCGCCTGGTCCTGTTGTTCGCGTGCGACACGTGATTGCCGCTCATCGGCCCCTTGCCGGTGACCTGGCACACCCTCGACATGGCACTCCCCTCGCAAGAGGCGCGCTTTATATCAGCCCGGCCCTCCGCGGGCAAGGCGGATCGGGGACAGGGAGGTTACGAACAGCGCCCGGGGATCGGGGAGTGATTGCGTGCTGCGCCGGGGACGTGTGCCGGCTGCGCCCCGAAGACGATCCCGGGCGAAGCAGGGTCGGACGTGCGGGCTCGACGTTTCATGCGGCGCGGATCGGAAGGCGGCGGCAATCCCCGGAGCCGGAGACCGGCAGAATGAAATCGTCCGAGGCGGCCCGGGCGCCCGGCCGGGCATCCGGCGGCCCCGGCGCAGGCCCGATCCGGGGTCCGGGCCGGCCCGGAGGCCCTCGGGAGCTTGCGAACCCACCACCATTTCGGGTCGAATCGCGTCCGGTCGTTCGTCCATCCATCCATCCCGAGCCGTCGCCCGCCGCATGAAGCCCCCGCCCTTCGACTATGCCCGAGCCGACAGTGTGGACGAAGCGGTATCGATCCTCGCCCGCGGCGACGGCGACGCAAAGCTCCTCGCGGGCGGTCAGAGCCTCTTGCCGATGCTGAACTTCCGCCTCGTGCGCCCGTCCCTCCTCGTCGACGTCAACCGGATCCCCGGCCTCTCCGGCATCGAGGAGGGAGACCGGGTTCTCGGGATCGGGGCGTTGACCCGTCACCGCCGGATCGAGGTCTCGGAGGCCGTGCAGGCGCGTTTCCCCGTGCTCCGCGCGGCCGTCCGTCACGTCGCGCACCTCGCGATCCGCAACCGCGGCACCCTCGGAGGCAGCCTCGCCCACGCGGACCCCGCCGCGGAGCTGCCGATGATGGCGCTCCTCCTGGACGCGAAGCTCGAGGTCTCCGGCCCTGCCGGCCCACGCCGGCTCGAGGCGCGCACGTTCTTTCGCTCCGCCCTCACCACCGCCCTCGACGGCGCGGAGATGCTGACCCGCGTCGAGCTGCCCTTTCTGCCCCCCGCCACCGGCTGGGGCTTCGAGGAGGTCGCCCGGCGCGCCGGGGACTTCGCGCTCGCCGCCGCCGCCACGACCCTTGCCGTGGACGCCGGGGGGAAGGTGGCGGAAGCCCGGCTCGCGGTCATGGGCGCCCACGACACGCCCCTCCGGATCGGCGGTGCGGAGGCGCTGCTCACCGGCGAGACGCTCCGCGGCGAGACGCTGGGAGCCGCCGCGAGGGCGGCTCGCGACGCGGTGGAGCCCTCCGACGACCTGCACGCGTCGGCCGGTTTCCGGCGCCATCTGATCGAAGTCCTGGCCCGGCGGGCGCTCGAATCGGCCGGGCGCCGTGCGCGGGAGCGGCTCGAGGAGTGGACCGGACGGATCGACCGGGAGAACGGGGGGTGAACGGCCGGCCGACCATCCGGCTCACCGTGAACGGCGCGCCCTTCGAACGCGAGGTCGAGCCCCGCCGGCTGCTCGTCGACTTCCTGCGCGAGGACCTCGGACTGACCGGCACCCACGTCGGCTGCGAACACGGGGTGTGCGGCGCATGTACCATTCTCCTCGACGGCGACAGCGCGCGGTCCTGCCTCACCCTGGCGGTGCAGGCGGACGGGGCGGAGGTGGAAACCATAGAGGGGCTCGGGACGGTGGAAGCACTCCACCCCCTGCAGCGGGCGTTCCGCGAGCACCACGCGCTGCAATGCGGGTTCTGCACCCCGGGAATGCTGATGGCCGCACTCGACCTGCTGCGCAAGCACCCGTCGCCGACCGAACGGGAGGTCCGGGAGGGGCTGTCCGGCAACCTTTGCCGGTGCACCGGGTACGAGCACGTCGTGCGGGCGGTCCGGGCGGCGGCGGCCGCGGCCGCCTCGGAGACGGCCGCAGCGGGGGAGAAGGCCGTTCGAGGGGATCCAGGCGCCTGCGCGGAGAGCCGCGGGAGCGCGCTGGAATGACCGATCTCCGGCCGGGGCTCATCGGCGCCCGGGTGCATCGCCTCGAGGACCCGCGCCTCCTCACCGGCCGGGGATGCTACGTGGACGATCTCCGCCGGCCCGGCGCCCTGCACGTCGCCTTCTGCCGGAGCGACGAGAGCCACGCCCGGCTCCTCCGCGTCGACACGTCGGAGGCGGCCCGCGCGCCCGGCGTCGCCGCGGTGGTGACCGCCGCCGACCTCGACGGGGCCTGCCGGCCGCTCCGGGCCACGTCACGCATGCCGAGCTACCAGGCGACGGAGCTGCCGGTGCTCGCCAGCGGCAAGGTGCGCTACGCCGGAGAGCCGGTGGCGGCGGTGCTCGCCGAGAGCCGCTACCTTGCCGAGGACGCGGCCGAGCTGGTGGTGCTCGACTGCGAGCGGCTCCCCGCCACGATGGATCCGGAGGCGGCCCTCGCCCCGGACGCGCCCCGCCTCCACGAGGACCTCGCGAGCAACGTGATCGTCGACCGTGAATTCGCCCGCGGCGACGTCGAAGCGGCCCTCGCGGAGGCGGCGGTGCGGGTCTCGGGCTGCTTCCGGATGGGCCGGAAGACCCCGGCCGCGATCGAGAACCGCGGCTATCTCGCGGAGTACGACGAAGGCCGGCGCCTCCTCACCCTGCACTCGTGCACCCAGGTCCCGGGGATCGTCCGCGACGCGCTCGCGGAGCTGCTCGACCTGCCCGGACACCGTCTCCGGGTAGCCGCGCCGGACGTGGGCGGCGGATTCGGAGCCAAGGTCTCGCTCTACCGCGAGGAGGTGCTGGTCTCGATCCTCGCCCGCCGGCTCGGGCGGCCCGTCAAGTGGACGAGCGACCGCCGCGAGGACCTCATGTCCACCACCCAGGCGTTCGACGAGGTGGTCCGGGCGGAGCTGGGGGTCGACGAGGACGGGGCGATCCTCGGCCTGCGGGCCGAGATCGTCGGGGACGTGGGCGCCTACTCCGTCTATCCGTGGACCGCCGCGGTCGAGCCGGTGCAGGTCGCGAGCTTCCTCCCCGGACCCTACCGGGTGCCCGCATACCGCGGCCGGGTGCGGGCCGCCGCGACGCCCAAGCCCCCGACCGGGGCCTACCGGGGGGTGGGACGGCCCCCCGCCGTGTTCGCGATGGAGCGGCTCCTCGACATGGCCGCCGGCCGGCTCGGCATGGACCCGAGGGACATCCGCCGGCGGAACCTCGTTCGTGACGACGAGTTCCCCTACCGGGCGCCGTCCGGCCTGGTGTGGGACCGGGCCGCGTTCACGGGGTGCCTGGAACGGGCCTGCGAGACCATCGGATACGACGAGCTCCGGGAGATGCAGGCGGCGGCCCGCGCCGAGGGCCGCCGGGTCGGCATCGGGCTCGCCTCCTACGCCGAGCTCACCGGGGTCGGCTCGCGCATCGCGGTCGCGCCCGGGATGCCCATCAACACGGGGACGGAGAGCGCCGCGGTGCGCATCGACTCCACGGGAACGGTGACCGCCGCCTTCGGCGTCGCCTCCCAGGGGCAGGGGATCGAGACGACCCTCGCCCAGGTGGTGGCGGAGGAGCTCGGCGCGCGGATCGAGGACGTGGAGATCGTGCACGGGGACAGCGCAGCGCTCCCGCACAGCACCGGGACCTACGCGAGCCGCAGCACCATCCAGGCGGGCGGCGCGGCGATCGTGTGTGCCCGGTCCCTGCGGGAGAAGGTGATCGAGGCCGCCTCGCATCTGTTGGAGTCGGCGCCCGCGGACATCGAAGTCGCCGGCGGCGCGATCTCGGTGGCGGGGACGGACCGGCGCATGAGCTTCCGCGACCTCGCCCGTGCGGTCTACACCGAAATGGGCCGGCTGCCGCGGGAGGTGCGCGAGCAGGTTCACCTGGAGGCCACCGGGGTCTACGATCCCTTCCGGGGCACGACCTCGCCGGCGACCCATGCCTGCCTGGTCGAGATCGACCCGGAGACCTTCGAGGTCGAGGTGCTCCGCTACGTGGTCGCGGAGGACTGCGGACGGGTGATCAACCCGCTCATCGCGGACGGACAGGTCCACGGCGGGGTGGCCCAGGGAATCGGCGCGGCGCTCCTCGAGGAGATGGTGCACGACCCCTCCGGCCAGCTCCTCACCGCGAGCTTCGTCGATTACGTCGTACCGTCGGCGGCGGAGGTCCCGCCGATGGAGGTGGAGCACCTGGAGACCCCGGCGGAGAACAACGTCGGCGGCTTCCGCGGCATCGGCGAAGGAGGTACGATCGGGGCTCCGGCGGCGGTGGCAAACGCGATCGCGGACGCGCTCGGGGTCGAGATCGAAGAGCTGCCGGCGACCCCGGAGCGGCTCTTCCGGCTCATCGAGGGGACAGCGGCACGGGATTCGATGGGTACCGGAACCGGCGAGCGCGGGAAGCGGTTCACCGCCGATCGAACGAATGGTTCGGGAGGGTCCGAGCCGGCCTCCGACCTCACCCGTCAGTTGAAGTGAGCATCGCCGAAGTCGCTTGGCCGGCCTTGACCGGTCTTGCCGCCGCCTTCGCCGCGAGCGTCCTGCTCGCGGTGACGAAGCGTTGGCATGGGAAATTCAGCTTCGATACCCACGAGGGGTCGCAGAAGTTTCATAACGGGTCCATCCCGAGGATCGGAGGGGTCGCCCTGTTCGCGGGACTCCTGGCCGCCGCGGCCGTGGCCGGTTCGCCGGCGCGCTCGCTCCTGTTCGCTCTTGGCGTGAGCAGCCTGATCGGATTCGCCGCAGGCCTCGCGGAGGATCTGTCGAAGAAGGTTTCGCCCGCCTTGCGTTTGCTCGCGACGATGCTTTCGGCCTCGACCTTCTGCGTCCTGACCGGCTATTCGGTGACCCGGCTGGATATCCCCCTTGTCGACGGCTTCATGTCACTGCCCTTGGTTTCCATCGCGTTTACCGTCTTCGTGATGGCCGGCCTCACGAACGCCGTGAACATCATCGACGGCTTCCACGGTCTTGCCGCCGGAACCGTCATCATCATGCTGTGCGCACTCGGGACCGTCGCCTTCCTGGCCGAAGACCACGACCTGGCGCTGGTCGCCATCATGGTCGCGGCGGTGCTGTGCGGCTTCCTGCTGGTCAATTTTCCGTTCGGATACGTCTTCCTGGGAGATGGAGGAGCGTATCTGATCGGTCTCATCCTCGGCGCGGTGGCGGTCATGCTCGCGGCGCGAAATCCCGGGGTATCGGCATGGACCGTCGCCGTAGTCCTGGCCTACCCGATCATCGAGACCCTGTTCTCGATCGCCAGGAAAATGGTTCGAATCGGCCATGCACCGACCCGCCCGGATGAAGTGCACCTGCACATGCTGGTCTACCGCAGCTTCGACAGGGAGTCCGCGAGCAGGCCGGGAAGAAGACGAATGGCGAATCCGCTCACCGGCGCGTCCATGTGGGTATGGGCAACGATGAGCCTCATCTTCGTTGCGCTCTTTCCCCATACCCGGGAATGGGCGCTCGCGGCGCTCGCGGTGCAAATCGCCGTTTACGCCGTCATCTACTGCCGTTGCTACAGACAGGATGGGCGATGGGCTGCGGAAGCGCGCTGGAGACCGAAGAGCGGCGGCCGGGTTGGCCGGAAGGAGCGCGGAGCGGCCACCTGAACCCTGGTTCCACCGGCCGGCAGCCGCAACCCGGGCTTCGTGCATGATCGGAGCACGATTACCCGCGTCACCGGTGCGAAGCCGCACCTTCGATGCCCACGGCCAACGTCCCAGGGCCCGAGGGCCGAGCAGGGGTCGGGGGGAACAGGTGAAGGGGTCAGCCGAAGCGGGGCTTGCGGACCCACGCCTCCGGCACGGCCGGGCCGGGGTCGCCGGCCATCACCGGGAGGACTTGGCTGCGCCAGGGCTCCGGCCACCGGTGTGGATACAGTGACCGATCGGCGGGTGCGTCGGTATCGACGTCCTCGCGCCGGACGATGCCCCAGAGGCGCGCACGGATGCCGGGCGGCAGGTCGGCGTAGTGCGGATGCCACCACAGGGTGATGTTGGTGCGCTCCTGGCCGGAGCGGTTCGGGTGGGCGCCGTGGACCAGACGGGCATCGGCGACCACCACGTCCCCGGCCGTCACCGGCACGTCCACCTCGTCCGGATGCGATGCATACGCGGGATCGTGCGGGTTCTCGACGGCGGCGAGGGCAGGGTCGTGGGCGTCGATGACGTCGTGCAGCGGGTGGGGACGCCGGTGCGAGCCCGGGATGACCCGCAGGCAACCGTTCTCCCGCCGCGTGTCCGTCAGGTACAGGAACAGGGCGGCCTGGGCGATGCGGCCGGTACGCGAGATTGGATGGCGCCAGCCCCACCAGTCCTGGTGCCAGAAGAGGGCCGGCCCCCCGGGCGGCTTGCTGATGACGTAGCCGGAGGTGAAGCGCGTATCGTCGAGCCCCATGCGGGAGAACATCTCCTGCAGGCCGGGACAGGCGATGAGCGCCGCGAACGGCGGGTGGTCGGCCAGCGCGACGAGGCTTCCCTGGGACCTCCACCGGGCGCGGTGCTCCGCACCGACGGTGGCGAGGGCGGCCTCCGCCATCTCCTGCACCGACCGGAGGAGCACGGGGTCGAGCACCCCGGGGACGTGACAGTAGCCGTCGTCGACCAGCCGGCGCCGAGCCAGGGCCGGATCCCATGCCGCCGTGTCGCGGTCCATTGCCCCCTCCTGCCTGCCTCGCACCCTCCGGACGCGAGATTACCCCGTTTCGGAGAACGGGTTCGAGCTCCCCGGCGGCGGCGAGCGGCGCCGGCTCGCCCGGACTTCACCCTGAAGGTCGAGAGCGGCCGCCGCGAGCATGGCGGCCGTCGGGCGGCCCGAACCCGGCCCGGCACTCCGCGCGGCCGTCTGCCGGCAGGCAAGCCGGGAAGAGGGCCGGAGCATCCGCTCCGCGGGGGCTTCGAGACGCCGCGGTGGTGGGCCGCACGGATTGAAAGGCGTGGAAGGCCCAGCCCTGCCTGGCGCGTTCGCGCCGTCGAAGAGGCCTGGAACGGGGTGCGGCTCGCCACCGGGAGCGGATCGGTGTCCACGGCAGGAGGACGGGGAGACATGCGGGCGAGGCGCCCTCCATCCACGCCGGTCTCTCACGAAGTCTCACGAACAACCGGGGAAGGGGCGGCTCGGCTCTTCGCGGCCGTTCTCGAAGGCGCGGCGGCGAGGGCCGCGATCCGTTCCGGTCCATAGCCGATCCCGGCCAGCACCTCCCCGGTGTGCTCCCCGAGGCGGGGGGCGGGACGGACGATCCGGCACGGGGTGGCGGAGAGCTTGACCGGAAACCCCGTCATGCGGACCCTCCCGGCGCCGGGGTGAGGGACGTCGAGCACGAGGTCCTGGGCAAGCACCTGCGGGTCGGAGAACACCTCCGGGAGGTCCATCACCCGGCCGCACGGGCATCCCCCGTCGTTGAGCCGCCCGATCCAGTAGTCGACGGTGCGGGCCCGGGTGCGTTCGTTGATCGCCTCGGCGAGCTCCCCGCGGCGTTCTCGCCGGGCCTCGTTGGTCGCGTACTCCGGCCGCTCGAGCAGGGCTTCGAGCCCGATCACGCGGAAGAAGCGGCGCACGAACCCGTCGTCCGGCGGCGCCACCGCGATGTGGCCGTCGCTCGCCTCGAAGAGGCCGTAGGGGGCGGCGATGGGGTGGTCGTTGCCGGTACGAACGGGTCTCCGTCCGGTCGCGAAGTACTCCGCGCTCATGTACGCGAGCATGCTGACGAGCCCGCCCATCAGGCTCGTTTCCACGTACTGCCCGGGGCCGGGTAGCGGCGCGCCGCCCACCGTCCCGCCCGCATCCGCGTCCGTTTCCGCATCCGTGCCCACATCCGCGTTCACACCCGCACCCGCACCCGCGCCGGAGCCCCGTGCGTGAAGCGCGCTCGCGATCCCGAACGCCGCGTAGAGCCCGGCGATGAGGTCGCCGATCGGGGGGCCGCTCCGCATCGGGCCGCCGTCCGGGGCGCCGCTCACCGCCATGAACCCGCTCATCGCCTGGGCGATGAAGTCGAAGGAGGGGCGTTCCGCGTAGGGTCCGGTGGACCCGTACCCGTTGACGCCGGCGACGATGAGGCGCGGGTTGATCGCCTCGATCCGTTCGGGCCCGAACCCCATCTTCGCAAGCACCCCGGGCCGGTAGTTCTCCACCAGCACGTCGGCGGAGCGCAGGAGGTCGGCGAGGGCGGCCCGCCCCGGCTGGCCGTAGAGGTCGAGGACGACCGAGCGCTTGTTGCGGTTGAATTGCGCGAAGTACCAACTGACGCCGGCGCGGATCGTGCCGGTCCGGCGCATGAGATCGCCCTCCGGACCTTCGATCTTGGTGCAGAAGGGGCCGGCGAGCACCCGGGTGAGGTCGATGACCCGGACCCCGGCGAGCGCCCCCGGCGGCCGGGGCGGAGCCGTCATCGCGCGCCCGCTTCGTCTTGCATCGGGTCGGATCTCCCCCGGGGGCACGGCCGGGCGATGCGGCGGGCCGCGGCGCGCGGCGCAGGGCCGGTCGGGCGGCCGACGGGCGGCCAGCCGGACGGGCGGCCGCTCAGCCGGCCGCGGTGCGCGCCTCGTCGAGCGCATGAAGGCGCGTGCGGGCGCCCGCCTTCATGACCTGCCCGGGAAGGGGATGTGCCACCACCTCCTCGACCCGGCGCGCGACCTCGCAGAGCCGGTCGAGGTCGATGCCGGTCTCGATCCCCATCTCGTGCAGCAGGTAGACGAGGTCCTCGGTGCAGACGTTGCCGGTCGCCCCCGGCGCGAAGGGACAGCCGCCGAGCCCGCCGATCGACGATTCGAACCGGTCGATCCCCTCGTCGAGGCCGGCCATCACGTTGCAGAGGCCGATGCCGCGGGTGTTGTGGAAGTGGAGGGCGACGGGGGTCTCCGGGAAGCGGTCGCGCAGGTAGCGGCAGAGCCCGGTGACGAGGGGCGGGGTGGCCATGCCGGTGGTGTCGCCGAGGCCGATCCCGTGGAAACCGAGCTTCTCGAACCGCTCGGCGACGTAGCCGATCCGCTCGAAGGGGACGTCGCCTTCGAACGGGCAGCCGAAGGCGGTCGCGATCGCGCCGTGGACGGGCACGTTCGCGTCGCCCGCGATGAGCGCGACCTCCTCGAAGCCGTCGAGGGATTCGTCGACGCCGCGGTTGACGTTCTTGCGGTTGTGGCTCTCGGAGGCCGAGATCACCACCACGAGCTCGTCTACGCCGGCGTCGACCCCGCGCCGGGCTCCCTTGGCGTTGGCGATGAGGCCCATCATCGTCGAGGTGCGGTCCACGCCCCTCAGCACCTCCGCGGAGTCGGCGAGCTGCGGCACCGCACGCGGCGACATGAACGACGAGTACTCGAGGCGCGGGACCCCGGCCGCCACGAGGTCGTTGATGATCCGGACCTTGGTCTCGGTGGGAATGAACCTGGGCTCCGCCTGGAATCCGTCGCGGGTCCCGACTTCGGTCACCTGTACGCGGGCTGGTCTCATGTTCATCGTCTCTCGCCTCGGTTTCGCTCTGGGTCTGGGCCGGGCGCCGGGCCAAGCCGGACCGGTGGGGCCGGGCCGTGCCGGTATCGGGGCCTGCCCTGCGGCGCCCCGTCCCGAGCCGACGTCCCGGCCGGGGGCGCGGGCGCCACAACCGCCGGAAATGCCTCGAGGCGCCGATCCTAGCCGAGAACGGCGCACCAGGACAGGCGCTCCGGGCATGAGGCATGTGCGCTGTGGGGTGTTCGCCGGACATGCCTCTCGCGGACGCTCTTGGGCACGGCGTCCTGGGAACGCTCGTGTCCCGCCCGCATTGATCGGCGGCGGCCTCGCCGTCCCGTTTGCGGGCGGGACACGAGCGTTCCCAGGACACCGTGCCCGCGCAAGCGGCTCCGTGGGGCGAAATCCGCCAGCAACCCCCCTCGAACCGACCCCAAACCGCGGAAGAACGCCGTCTTCGTGGGGTAAAAATATCTCGACCCCCTCTCTACTCCCTCTATATCAAGAGCTTACGAACAGCGCCCGGGCCTCGGCATTCATCGGGGTGGTTCCGGGGGCGGCCGTCGAGTCCCGATCCGCATCGCATGAATCGTCGATAGTGCACTTTCAGACCAGCATCACCCGAATTCTTCTCCAGGACACATCGGGCGCGCATACCCCGATGCGCACTTGGGCATTCATCCGGCGGGGATGCGGCGGGGATGCGGCGGGGATGCGAAGGGAGGAGCCCGCCCGAGCGGCGCGATTGGCATAATCCGGGCTGGGCGTCGGGGGATGCGCGTGTCACGGGAGCAGTCATGGAACCGTTCGATCTGAAGGGCCGGGTCGCCGTCGTCACCGGCTCGACGAAGGGCATCGGGAAGGCGGTCGCGGCCGGCTTCTGCCGCGCCGGCGCCAAGGTGGTGGTCTCGAGCCGGAAGGCCGACGCCTGCGAGGCGGTGGCCGCGGAGCTCAACCGCGAGCAGGCCCGCGACGGGGGCGAAGCGGTCTCCATCCCGTGCCACGCGGGCAAGCTCGACCAGCTCGAGGCCCTCGTCTCGCGCACCCTCGACCGGTGGGGGAAGATCACCACCTGCGTCCCGAACGCGGCCGCGAACCCCTACCACGGAGGGCTGGCCGGGATCCCGGATTCGGCGTTCGACAAGATCATGGAGACCAACGTCCGCGCCACGTTCTGGCTGTGCCGCCTCGTGCTCCCGCACATGGTCGAACGCGGGGACGGGTCGATCGTCGTCATCGCGAGCATCGCGGGGCTCAAGGGGAGCCCCGATCTCGGGGCCTACGCGATGTCCAAGGTCGCGTGCCACCAGCTCGCCCGCAACCTCGCGGTGGAGTACGGGCCGCACGGGGTCCGGGTCAACGCGATCGCGCCCGGGCTCATCAGGACCGATTTCGCGAAGGCGCTCTGGACGGATCCGGAGCGGCTCGACGCGGTGTCCAACCGGCTGCCGCTCCGCCGCATCGGCGACCCGGCGGAGGTCGCGGGCGCGGCGCTCTTCCTCGCGAGCCCGGCCGCCTCCTACGTGACCGGCCAGGTGCTCAACGTGTGCGGCGGAGCGGCGGTGGTATGAGACGGGGCACGGTGGCCCCGGGTCGCCGGACCCTCCGCCCGCCGGGTGGGCGGCCGGGCGGGGGCGGCAGCCGACGAGGGCGAGGGCGAGGAGCGGAACGATGACGACACGGGTGCACTTCATCCACGGCCTCGAAGGGAGCCCGAGTGGAAGCAAGGCGCGCCTCCTCGCCCGGCACTTCGACGCGGTGACCCCGGCCATGGACACCTCGGACTTCGAGGGATGCGTGGCCCGGCACGCGGCCCTGCTCGCCGAGGGCGGCGGCCCGGACGTGCTCGCCGGCTCCTCGTTCGGGGGGGCGGTGGCGGTCGCGCTCCTCCAGCGCGGCCACTGGGCCGGGCCGACCCTGCTCCTCGCCCAGGCCGCCCTGCTCTACGGCCTGCCCGCGGAGCTGCCGTCCGGGGTCCCGGTGTGGATCGCGCACGGGCGCGGGGACGACCTGGTGCCGCCGGAGCACAGCCGTCGCCTCGCGACGGCCGGCGACCCCGCGTTCGTCCGGCTCATCGAGGTGGACGACGACCACTCCCTCCACGCGAGCGTGGAGAACGGCGCCCTCGTCGACTGGGTCCGCGGGCTCGCGGAGAGCCGATAGCGCCGATCGGGTCGGGGCGCCGCTTCACGGCGCAGGGCTCGGTATCGGAAGATACGGCTTGTCACACTTGGCGGGATCGGCAAAGATTCCCACCCGCAAGAATCGTGCGATGGCTCCTGGGAGGATCACATGGCCGGGTCGGAGCTCCAAGAGAACATCGAGGCGTTCGATGCGATGCGCTCCACGCTGGAAGAGCATCATCTCCACAAGTACGTCGTGTTCCACGACAGAGCCCTCGTCGGCGCCTACGATACGTTCCACACCGCGGCGCGAGAGGCGGTGAGGCGTTTCGGCTCCGGGCCATACCTGATCCGTCAGGTCGGGGCAGCCGGAAACATGCCGATGCCGGCTTCGGTTGCGTTCCGACCACATCATGCCTCTCGCTGACCTCGGCTTCCTCGATCAGGCCGGAAGGCCGGATCCGACCCTGCTGGTCGACGCCGGGCCGACGATCGAGGTCGTGGTCTCCACCCTCGCCGCGCCGGACGGGCTTCCGCCGCCCACGCGCACCACCCACGCGCTCGTGGACACCGGGGCGGCCCAGAGCTGCATCGACGATGACTTGGCGAGAGAGCTCGTTCTGCCCGTGATCGACCGGATGACGGTCAGCGGGGCGGCGGGTGCGGGGCAACATGACGTCTACGCGGTGCGAGTCGAGATTCCGAGCCTGGAAGTCGGGCAGTTCGGAGCATTCGCAGGTGTGGACCTCGCGGCAGGCGGCCAGCCGCACAGGATATTGCTCGGAAGAACGTTCCTCCAGCGCACGGTGATGATCTACGACGGAATCCGCGCCCAAGTGACGATCGCAAGCGCCCGGATGAACGGTTAACGGTTGGAGGACGCCGAGCCCTCGCTGCCCGATCCCGGCCGGTTGTGCCTCGCGCGGGTTCGCGGCTAGAGTCGCGCGCATGGAGATCCGCTACGAAGCACCCGGCGTACGTGACGATCTGACCGCCGCCCACGCCCGCTATTGGGGCCATCTCGCCCGCCCCGGCGCGAGCTGGAGCGGGCCGGAGCGCGTCGCCCTCGCCCGCGAGGCGAGACACGCCCCCGGCTGCGCATACTGCCGCCGCCGGCGGGCCGCCCTCTCGCCCTTCGCCGCGGAGCAGGGTGTGCACGACGTCGCCCCCGGCAACGCCGGCCGCCTGCCCGCGCCCGCCGTGGACGCGGTCCACCGCATCGTCAACGACGCGAGCCGGCTGACCCGCCGGTGGTACGAGCAGACCCTCGCGGATGGGCTGACCGATGCCCGGTACGTCGAGCTGGCGGGCACGGTGGCCGCGGTGGTCAGCATCGACGCCTTCTGCCGCGCGGTCGGCGACCCCCTCCATCCGTTGCCCGAGCCAGAGCCCGGCGCGCCGACCGGCTACCGGCCCGCCGCGGCGCGGGACGACGGCCAGGCCTGGGTCCCGATGGTGCCGTTCGACAACTCCGGCACCCCGGAGGCGGACCTCTGGCCGCCGAAGCGGACCGGCAACGTCATCCGGGCGTTGAGCCTCGCCCCGGACGAGGTGAGGACCCTGAACGATCTCGGGGGCGCCCACTACGTCGATCACCTTCTCGTCCGCGATCCTTCCGCCGCCCGGGCCGGCGGCGCCCTCACCCGGGCCCAGATCGAGCTGGTGGCCGGCCGGGTCTCGATCCTCAACGACTGCTTCTACTGAACCAGCGCCCATGCGGCGCTGCTCCGGGCGAGCGGCAGGTCGAGCGGCGAGGAGGCGGACGTGCGGGCGCTGGCCGATCCCGAGGTCGAAAGCGGGGTTCCGAACGGGCGCGCGCTCCTCGCGTTCGCCGCCGCGGTCGCGGGCGACGACGACGCACACCTCGCCCGGGCGCGAGAGGCTCTCCGGGCCGAGATGGGCGACGCCGGGGTCGCGGACGCCGCCGCCGTCGCCTCCAACTTCGAGCGAATGGTCCGGGTCGCCGATGCGACCGGCATCGAGCTCGGGGACTGGATGGAGTCCTTCACCGAGGACGTGCGCACGGACCTCTCCCTCGATCGGTTGCGCACCCGCCCGGACGATGCCCGGCGGGAATCGCCCCTCGCCGGCCTTTCCGCCGCCGGTTCGGCCCCGTGACCTCGACCTCGCATCGGGCCCCGGCCCCGCCGCCGTCCGATGTTCCCTTCACGATCGGCATCGAGGAGGAGTACCTCGTCGTCGACCGCGAGTCCCGGGACCTCATCCCGGAGGCTCCCCCAGAGATGATCGAGGAGTGCCGGGACCGTCTCGGGGAGCAGGTCACCACCGAGCTCATGCAGTGCCAGATCGAGGTCGGCACCGCGGTCTCGGAGACCATGCAGGAGGCGTGCGCCGACCTCGCCCGCCTTCGCCGGAGCGTATCGGACGTGGTCCGGGGGTACGGCTTCGAGATCATCGCCGCCTCCACCCACCCCTTCGCGCGGGCCCGCGAGATCCGCCGCACCCGCAAGGAACGTTACGACCACCTCGAGGTGCAGCTTCAGGAGGTCGCGCGCCGCCTCCTCATCAGCGGCATGCACGTGCACGTGGGTCTGGACGGGGACGAGACCCGCAACGACTTCATGGGCCAGGTGAGCTACGTGCTGCCCCACTTCCTCGCCCTCAGCACCTCGTCGCCCTTCTGGCAGGGGCGCGACACCGGCCTCAAGTCGTACCGGATCGCGGTGTGGGACGAGATGCCGCGCACCGGCCTTCCCGAGCTCTTCGAGAGCTTCGGCGAGTACGAGCGCCACGTCCGGGTCCTGGTCGACTGCGGGGTCATCCGGGACGGGTCCGAGCTCTGGTGGGACGTCCGTCCGAGCGTTCGATTTCCGACCCTGGAGATGCGGATCCCGGACCTCTGCACCCGTCTCGACGACGCCATCTGCATCGCGGCCCTGTACCGTTGCTGGCTGCGGCTGCTCCATCGCCTGAAGCGGAGCAACCAACGGTGGCGGCGCTATCCGCGGCTCCTCATCGAGGAGAACCGGTGGCGGGCGCACCGCTTCGGGATCGACGAGGGGCTCATCGACTTCGGGCGGGGCGAGATGGTCCCGTACCCGGACCTCGTCGCCGAGATCATCGAGCTGGTGCGCGAAGACGCCGAGCACTTCGGCTGCGTGCGCGAGGTCGAGCACGCCCGCACCATCGTCGAGCGGGGCACGAGCGCACACCGGCAGGTCGCCACCTGGCACGCCGCGCGGGAGGATGGCGCGGACGAGCACGAGGCGCTGGTGCGGGTGGTGGACCTGCTGGTCGAGGAGACCCTGTCCGGCTGCCGGGAGTCTGCGCCGCAGAACCCCTCCGCAAAGGGCCGATGAGGAAGAATCTGCAAAAAAATGAACAAAGAGCCGGATCATGTTTTTCCGATTTCGGCTCCATATCGACTCCGAGCCCCGGGCGCTGTTCGTAAGCTCTTGATATAGAGGGTGGAGATCGGGGGTCGAGATATTTTTCACCCCCACGGAGACGGCGTTCTTCCGTGGTTCGGGGTCGGTTCGAGGGGGGTGCTGGTGGATTTCACTCCGCGGAGCTGCTTGCGCGGGCACGGCGTCCTGGGAACGCTCGTGTCCCGCCCGCATTGATCGGCGGCGGCCTCGCCGTCCCATTTGCGGGCGGGACACGAGCGTTCCCAAGACGCCGTGCCCAAGAGCGTTCGCGAGAGGCATGCCCGGCGAAAACCCCACCGCGCACATGCCTCACTCTGCCTCGCCTTTGACGTGGGGATGAATTCCAGATATTTCTTCTACGGCGCGGACTCCTGGCGAGCATCCCCCCGGGCTTCGCCGCGGGGGCAGGGTCAGCCAGAGCGGTCGAGCGGCAGCGGGACCCTGCCGCCGAAGTCGACGCGGCTCTTCCAGGCGTCGGGATCGCCGTTCTCGGCGCGGGCCGCCTTGATGACCCCGGCGTGGGTCACGACGACGTGGGAGAGGCCGGTCCGCCGGTAGTCGGCGAGCGCCGACCAGGCCCGCTCGTACAGCATGTGCACGCTCTCGCCCCCATGGGGGCGGGCGTGGAGGAGGTCCGCGGCCCAGGCGTCCAGCTCGGCCCGTGGAATGGCCTGCCACGACGCGCCTTCCCAGCGGCCGAAATCCATCTCGCGGAGCCTCTCGTCGACCTCGGGCGCGAGGGACCGCGCGGCGCCGATCCGTTCCGCGAGCCGCCGGCAGCGGCGAAGGGGGCTCGTCACCAGCCGCTCGACGGGGGGCAACGCGGCGACCACGCGAGCCGCTTCCTCCTCGAAGGTCGGCGCGAGGTCGAGATCCGTCGCGCCATAGCAGACGTCTTCGGGGACCAGCCCGGATATCTCCCCGTCCTCCTGCTGCGGATGGGGAGATATCGGGGTCAGGGGCCGGGTATGGCGGACGAGGATCAGCATCGCACCGGCGTCCGGCCGGTCCCCTCGACGGCTACATCGCCGCCGCGGCGCCGAGATACAGCCCGAGCTCGCTCGCCTGCTGCACCCCGCCGAGGCAGTCGCCGGTATACCCGCCGAGCTTTCGTTCGTAGGCCCGCCGCATGAGGAGGTGCCCGAGCGCGAGCCCCCCGAGCCCCGCGAGGAGCGCCGCCGGCGGCGTCTCGACCAGCAGCACGCAGGACCCGGCGACGCCGATCAGAGCCGCGAACGCGATCCGGCCGCGCGAGGGGGAGGCTCCCGCGAGCGGGGCGGCCATGCCCGTGCCGCGGGCGTACCTCCCCGTCGCGAGGGCGAGCGCCATGCTCGCCCGGCTCGCGGCGTGGGACGCGACGAGGAGCCACGGGATCGCCTCGGCCGGGGCGGCCGCGAGGGCGAGCACCTTGGCCGCGAGCATCAGCCCGAGCCCCGCCGCGCCGAAGGCGCCGAGCCGGCTGTCGCGCATGATCTCGAGCGCACGCTCCCGGGTCGCGCCGCCGCCGAGCCCGTCGCAGGCGTCCGCGAACCCGTCCTCGTGGAGCGCGCCGGTGGCGAGCAGCGACGCGGCGGTGGCGAGCACGACCGCGAGGGTTACCGGGAACACGAGGTGCGCGACCCAGAACACCCCTCCCGCGAACGCGCCGATCAGCGCCCCGACGAATGGGTACCAGGGGACCGCGGCGACCGATGGCGCCTCCGCGGCGCCGGTCCCGGCGCGGGTTCCCGAGCCCGTGCCGGGGCCTGCCGAGGCGGCGGCCGGCCGGAGCGGCCAGCGCGTGAGGAGCGTCACCGCGAGGGCGAGGGCCGCGGCCTCCTCCCGCGCGCGGCTCACCCGCCCGGACCGCTCACCCCGGCGCTCTCGAAGCTCGCCATGTCCGAGAGCATCGCGGCCGCGGACCGGAGGATCGGCCAGGCGAGGAGCGCTCCCGTGCCTTCCCCGAGGCGAAGCCCGAGGTCGAGCAGCGGCCTCGCGCCGAGGGCATCGAACATCACCTGGTGGCCAGGCTCGGCGGAGCGGTGGGCGAAGACGAGGTAGTCGCGAAGGGACGGGGCCAACCGATCCGCCGCGAGGGCCGCCGCAGTCGCGATGAACCCGTCCACGATGACCACCGCACCGGCGCGGGCGGCGCCGATCATCGCCCCCGCCATCATCGCGATCTCGAAGCCCCCGTACTCGGTCAGCGCCTCGTGCGGGTCGAGCCGCCCGGCGGTGCGGGCGGCGGCGCGGGCGAGGACCCGGTGCTTGCGCGCGAGGCCGCCGTCGTCGAGCCCGGTCCCGCGCCCGGTGAGCGCGTCGAGCGGAGCGCCGGTGAGCTTGTGCGCGATCAGGGCCGCCGACGAGGTGTTCGCGATGCCCATCTCCCCGAATGCGGCGCTCTGGTACCCCGCGGCGGCCCCGGCGCCAGCCCCGAGCTCGGCGCCGGCGCGAAGCGACGCCTCGTACTGCCCGCGGGTCATCGCGGGCTCGAGCGCGAAGTTCCGGGTGCCGGGGGCGATTCGCCGCGCGAGGAGACCGGGCGCGTCGAGGGGGTCGCCCGCGACCCCGGCATCCACGACGGAGAGGTCTACGCCGTTCGCCCGTGCGAAGACGTTCGCCGCGGCCCCGCCCGCGAGGAAGTTCGCGACCATCTGCCGCGTCACCGCTTGGGGGTAGGCGGAGACGCCTTCGGCCGCGACCCCGTGGTCCGCGGCGAAGAGGGTGAGGCGGCAGCGGCGGAGGCTCGGCGTGAGGGTGCCCTGGATGCGGGCGATCCGGGCCGCGAGCGCTTCCAGCTCTCCGAGCGAGCCCGGCGGCTTCGTCTTGGTGTCGAGGGCGCGGCGGATCGCGCCGTCCAGGGCGGACGAGACGGGTGGGAGGTCGAACGTTCGGGGGGGGGTCATGATCCGGCGCCGGCGGGCGGCTCGGCCCGCGGGGCCGCGTCATCCTCGTTCGCCGGGTCGATCCGGTCGATCAGATGCACGAACGACCCCATGATCCGGCCGGCGCGGCAGCCGGCCGGGCCGAGGCCGCGCCCGCGCGCGTCGGCGCATCGGAAGAGGGCCTCGCCGCCGCCTTCGCGGAGCACCCGCGCGTAGTGGAACTCGTGCCCGCGAAAGCCGGCGCCCGCCGCGCCGAGGGGACCGCGGGCGAGGGTGCGGGCGGCCCGGTAGCCGAGGGTGAGACGCGGTTCGGCGAACGTGGTGGCGACCGGCAGGAGCCCGGCCATCGCGTGCGCCTCGCCGTCCGCGTCCACCAGCGACTCGCCGAGCACCATGTAGCCGCCGCACTCGCCGTAGACCAGCGCTCCTCGCCCCGCCGCCGCGCGAAGGCCCTCGATAAAGGGCCGCGCGCCCGCGATCCGGCCCGCGTGGAGCTCGGGATACCCGCCGGGGAGGTAGACGGCGTCCGCGCCGGGCGGAGGCGGCTCGCCGGCGAGCGGAGAGAACGTCGAGACCTCGGCGCCGGCCCGCCGCCAGCCGTCCAGCACGTGCGGATAGGCGAAGGCGAACGCCTCGTCGCGGGCGACCGCGATGTGCTGGCCGAGCACCGGCAGGGACGCGGGTGATTCGGCGTCCTCGGCGGGCTCGGCGGCGCCGGGCTCGCGGGGGAAGGCGGCGGCTCGGGCCGGAGCGGCCGCCGCGGTCCCGAGCGCGTCGGGCCGGGCGGGCTTCGCGAGGCGGGAGAGGGCGTCGACGTCGACCGCGCTTCCGATCGCTCCCGCCGCATCACGGAGAAAGCGCTCGAGGTCGGGATGCTCCGCGGCCTGCACGAGCCCGAGATGCCGGCCGGGCAGGGTGAGGGACGGCTCGCGACGCACGCACCCGAGGACCGGCGGGCCGGTCTTCGCGGTCGCCTCGACGAGCAGCTCGGCGTGGCGGCCGCTCCCGACCCGGTTGTAGATGACCCCCGCGACCTCCACGCCGCGCCGATAGCTCGCGAAGCCGTGGACGACGGCGGCGGCGGAGCCGGCCATCGCGCTCGCGTCGACCACCAGCACGACCGGCCACCCCGCGGCGTCCGCAGCGTCCGCGGTCGAGCCTTCGTCGGCGGTCGCGCCGTCGAAGAGGCCCATGACCCCTTCCACGACGACGAGGTCCGCATCGCGGGACGCGGCCGCGAGCGCGGCCCGGAACGTCGCCTCGCGCATGGCCCATGGATCGGCGTTGAGGCACGCGCGGCCGCTCGCGGCGGCGTGGAAGGCGGGGTCGATGTAGTCCGGACCGACCTTGAGCGACGCGACCCGCACCCCTCGATCCCGGAGGCGCCGCAGCAGGGCGAGGGTCACCGTCGTCTTCCCGCTCCCCGACGCCGGCGCCGCGATCACGAGCCCGCGCGTCATCGGCCGCCGGCCTCCGGGCGCCGGACGGACGGCTCCCGGCCGCCCCTCCCCGGGCCGCCTCCGCCCGGCGGCCGGGCGAGAGCGGAGCGCGTCCGTTCGCACGAGCCGCCGGGGTTGGCTCCCGCGCGCCCGCCGCGACTCTCGGTCCGCACCCGCACCCGCACTACCGGAGCAGCCCGTAGACGCCGACGCAGAACAACAGGCCGAGGGCGACGCGCCGGTAGAGCGTCTCGCTCGATCTCCGAAAGAGCCTCGCGCCGACGAACGCCCCCGCCATGAACACCGGAAGGAGCCATGCCGCCGTCCACACCGCGTCGCGGCCGATGAGACCGCCGAACGCCATCATGGCGATCAGCGCCGCGAGGGTCACCGCGAAATAGCCGGTGAAATTGGCGCGATGCGTCGCGGCGCCCTCCCGGCCGGAGAGGAGGTAGGCCATGACGGGGGGATTGCCGAGACTCGTGGACGCCATCAGCACGCCGGAGACCGCGCCCACCCCGGCGCTCATCCACGTCTTCCGCTCGCCTTCGCGGCGCCAGCCGACCATCAGCACGATCGAGAACACGACGACGACCAATGCGATCATCCGTGCGATGAGATCCGGATCGAGTGAGACCAGGAGCCAGCTCCCCGCGGGCATGAAGACCGCGGCCGCGAATCCCATGGGCGCGATCGCCTTCCAGTCGATCTTCCGATGGACGCCGGGAAGAAGCTGGGCGGTGACCACCGCCTCCATGAGGACGATGACCGCGACGGTTCGGACCGGCCCGAACAGGATAGCGAAGAAGGGCGCCATCAGCATCCCCGAACCCACGCCGGCGAAGCCTCGCATCAGACCGGCCGCGGCCGCGACGCCCATGGCGGCCAGGAGCTCTCGGGTCGGGAGCTCCAAGGCTCAGCCCGCCCGGCGCCCGCCGGCGGCGGGCCCGGGGCCGGGTCGTCTCCGACCGGAGACGCGACCCCGTGCGGCCCCCAGGGTCGTTTCACGCTGCGGAACGGGTTCGCGCGGTTGAACCCGGTTCGGTCGAATCGGAGCGGCGGAGGTCCGGGGAACGGCGGGTCCTGGGAACGCTTGTGTCCCGCCCGCAAATGGGACCTCAAGACCGCCAGAGATCGATGCGGGCAGGACACCCGCGTTCCCAGGACCCGCCGTTCCCCGGAAGAGCGGTGGGCATCGATGCCCGACCGCGAGCCGGTCAGCGTGAAAGAGCCCTGGTGCGGCCCCGGGGCGGCGATGAGCGCCCGCGGAGGCCGAACCGGCGTCCGGGTCGACGTCCGCCGCCGGGAGCCGGGGAGACGTGCACGCTAGGATCGCGGGATGCCGCCGCCCAAGGGAGAACGCCTGCGACGCGGATGGACGACCGGCGCCTGCGCCACGGCCGCGACCCGGGCCGCGTACACCGCCCTCCTGACGGGAGGGTTTCCGGACCCGGTCGCCATCGAGCTCCCGAAGGGGCAGCGGCCCTCGTTCGCGCTCGCGGACGAGGCGCTCGGAGCCGGATTCGCCCGCGCCGGCATCGTCAAGGACGCGGGCGACGACCCCGACGTCACCCACCTCGCGCTGGTCCACGCCACGGTGCGCGAGGGTGCCCGCGGGAGCGGGGTCGAGTTCCGGGCGGGGCCGGGGGTCGGGACGGTGACCCGGCCGGGGCTGCCGGTCGCGGTGGGCGAGCCCGCCATCAACCCCGTACCGCGCCGGATGATGCGCCGGGAGGTCGCGGCGGTCGCCGCCGCGCACCGCGCATCCGGGGACGTCGTCGTCGAGATCGGGGTGCGGGACGGCGAACGGCTCGCCGGGAAGACCTGGAACCCGCGCCTCGGCATCGTCGGCGGGCTCTCGATCCTCGGGACCACCGGGATCGTCATCCCCTACTCCTGCTCGGCGTGGATCCACTCCATCCACCGGGGGGTGGACGTGGCGCGCGCGATGGGCCTCCCCCACGTCGCGGGCTGCACCGGCCGCACGTCGGAAGGGGCGGTGCAGCGGCTCCACGGCCTCCCCGACGAGGCGATGATCGACATGGGCGACTTCGCGGGGGGCTTCCTCAAGTACGTCCGGCGGCATCCGGTGCCCCGCCTCACGATCGGCGGCGGCTTCGCGAAGATCTCGAAGCTCGCGGACGGACACCTCGACCTCCATTCGGCGCGCAGCCGGGTCGATCCCGAGCGCCTCGCGGAGCGCGCCGCGGGGTGCGGTGCGGCACCCGCCCTGCAAAGCCGCATCCGTGCCGCGGGCGCGGCCGGCGAGGCGCTCGCCCTCGCCGAGAGCGCCGGGGTGGCGCTCGCCGAGGCGGTGGCCGCGGCGGCCCGCGAGGCGGCGCTCGGCGTGGTGCGGGGGGCGGCGGAGGTCGAGGTCGTCATCGTCGATCGCGCCGGCGCGGTCTCCGCCCGCTCCCATGCCTGAGCGGCCGAGGCTCCGGCTGCTCCTGCTCGGCGGGACCCGCGAGGCGGTCGAGCTCGCCCGCGCGCTCGCCGCCAATCCGGCCGTCGAGACGACGTACTCGCTCGCCGGCCGCACGCGCCGGCCCGCCCCGGTGCCGGCCCCGGTCCGCACGGGGGGGTTCGGCGGCGCGGACGGGCTCGAGGCGTACCTCCGGGAGACGGGAACCGGGCTCGTCGTCGATGCGACGCATCCGTACGCGCAGGCCATCTCCGCGAATGCCGCGGTGGCCTGCGGCCGGGCGTCGGTGCCGCGGCTCGTGCTCCATCGTCCGCCCTGGGCGCACGGTCCGGGCGATCGCTGGGTCGAGGTCGCGGACACCGCGGGGGCCGCGCGCGCGCTGCCCGCCCTCGGCAAGCGGGTGCTGCTGACGGTCGGAAGCCGGGGCCTCGACCCGTTTCTCTCCATGCCCGGGCTCTTCTTCGTCGTGCGGTCGGTGGAGCCTCCCGGCGCCGCGCTCGATGGCGCGCCGCCGGGTCCGGCGCGCTTCGAAGTCGTCCTCGCGCGCGGACCGTTCGACCTCGACGCCGAGCGCCGCCTGCTCGAGTCGCGCGCGATCGACGTCGTCGTGTCGAAGAACAGCGGAGGGACGGCCGCGAGCGCGAAGCTGGAGGCGGCCCGGGCGCTCGGGCTTCCCGTGGTCATGATCGCCCGCCCGCCCCCGCCCCCCGGCGAGCGGGTCGGGTCGGTCGCGGCGGCGAGGGCCAGGATCGAGGCGCACGTACGAAGAGTCTCCGCCGTGGAACCCCTCCGGAAAGGGCTGGTGGGGAAGAATCCGGAAAAATGAACGAAAAATTGGAGAAACGTTCCCGATTTCGGATCCATGTCGACTCTGTTTCTCCTTCGAAGTGGGGATGAATTCCAGAGAATTCCTCTACGGCGCAGGCTTCCGGGCGCGCGGGCCCGGCGCGGCCCGCTCCCGCCGCGGCGGAGCCCGCACTACGCACTACCTTCCGGTTCCATCGGCGCCGCGCGCGCCATCGGGCGGGGTGCCGGCTCCGGGCCGGCGTAGGCGAGGGTCGCGTGGGCGCGCCGGGGCGGGGCTCCGGGGCCGTGCGCATCGGTCCGGAACCAGTCGAGCTTGCCGCGGAGGCGGACGACGTCACCCACGATCACGAGGGTCGGGGGCTCGACCCCGGCCCCCTCCACGCGGCCGGCGAGGGTCGCGAGGGTGGCTTCGACGACCCGCTGCCGTTCGGTCGTCCCCTGCTCGACGAGCGCGGCGGGGGTCGCCGGATCGAGACCGTGCTCGACGAGCCCCGCGCAGATCTCGCGAAGGCCCACCAGCCCCATGTAGACGACGATCGTCTGGCCCGGCCTCGCCACCGCCGGCCAGTCGAGCGCGGCGCGCCCGTTCTTGAGGTTGCCGGTGACGAACGTACAGGCGTGGGCGTGGTCCCGGTGGGTGAGGGGGATCCCCGCGTAGGCGGCGCAGCCCGCGGCCGCGGTCACCCCGGGCACGACCTGGAACGGGACCCCTTCGTCGGCGAGGGTCGCGATCTCCTCCCCGCCCCGCCCGAAGGTGAACGGGTCCCCGCCCTTGAGCCGCAGCACGCGCCGTCCCCCGCGCGCGAGACGGACGAGGAGGCGGTTGATGTCGGGCTGCCGGAGCGCGTGCTCGTCGCGGCGCTTTCCCGCGTAGATCTTCTCCGCGTCCCGCCGCACGAGGGCGAGCACGCCCGGGGACACGAGGCGGTCGTACACCACGACGTCCGCCTGCTGCATGAGGCGCATGGCACGGAAGGTGAGGAGGTCCGGGTCGCCGGGACCGGCGCCGACGAGATAGACCTCCCCGGCCGGGGTCCGCGCGCCGGCGCCGGCTCCGAGAGAAGCCGCTGCATCGGGCGAAGACCCGGCCTCGGCCTTGGCCCCGGCCCCGGTCGCGTCGCGGGGGGCCGCCGCGAGCGCCGTGGCGAGCGCGGCGCGCGCCTCCTCGATCCGGCCCGCGAACGCCATCTCGGCGATCGGGCCCTCGAACACCCGGTCCCAGAACGCCCGCCGGTCGGAGGTCCGCGGCAGACGGGCGTTGACCTCCGGCCGGGCCGCGCGCGCGAGCTCCGCGAGCCGCCCGAAGGACCGGGGGATGAGGGTCTCGAGACGCGCCCGGACGTAGCGGGCGAGGGAGGGGGAGGCGCCGCCCGTGGAGACCGCCGCGAGCACCGGGGAGCGATCGACGATGGCGGGCATCGAGAAGTGCCCGGACCGGGCGTCCGAAGCGCTGTTCGCGAGGATGCCGCGCGACTCCGCGAGCGCTACGATCCGTTGGTTGAGCGCACGGTCGTCGGTGGCCGCGACGACGAGCTTCCGGCCTTCGAGGTCGGATGCCTCGAATCGCCCGCGCCGCAGCTCCACCCCCTCCCCGCGCGCGAGGTCCGCGGCGGACTCGCACACCTCCGGGGCGACGATGCGAACCCGTCCCCCGGCCGCGGCGAGCACCTCGGCCTTGCCCGCCCCGACCCGTCCGGCTCCGACCACCAGGCACGGCCAGCCCCGGAGGTTCAGGAAGACCGGGAGCTGCTCCATGGGGGGTCAGCCCGCCTTCCCCTGCGCCCACGATACCCGGAGGGCGCCCGCCCGGGACCGGAGGCGCCGTGCGTCGGTATCGGGATCGACTCGGTTGCATTCGGAGGCGGTGCCGAACCGCATATCTCACCGGGTACTCGATCAGGGGCGCCGCTCCGCAGTGTACGCGAGCCGGCCGCCGCCGCAGGGGTTGCCGGAACACCCGCGGCCGGAAGCACCTTCGAGCGGGGCCGCCTCCCCGCCGCCGTGGGGCGAGCTCGAAGTCTGCCTTCCGGACGCCTGCCGCGATGACCGGGCGCCGCGTGTCGGCGGGGCAGCGTTCGCAATTCGAGCCGCGGCGTCGACCTCCAAGCGTCCGAGCACCGAACCCCGATGTACAAGCGCCGCCCAAGCCAACGGAGGGCGGTTCCGGTCTCCGGGGGCTTCTCCCGATCTCGTCCTTCGCCCATACTTCCGATCACGCGGGGGCGCGAATTGTGGGTGACGCGGCTTGGCCGACTGGGCGAACGACACCATCGAGGTCCTGAGCTTCCTCGTGCCCGGGTTCGTTGCGGCCGCGGTCTATTACGGACTTGCCTCCGCGCCGAAGCCCAATACCTTCGAACGGCTCATCCAGGCCCTGATCTTCACGATCATCATCCAGACCCTCACCAACCTCGGAGCGTTGTACGGGCCGTTCGACGACGAGCCGTGGCTCACAATGGCTCCGCTCGGAACCATCGCGATCGCAGCCATCCTCGGTTTCGCCTCCGCATTGCTGGTCAACACGGACGCGCTGCATGGCAGGCTGCGACGATGGGGCATCACACGGGAAACCGCCTGACCGACCGAATGGTACGGTGTCTTCGCGAGCTACCCGGGTTGCTTCGTAGTGCTGCACCTGCGAGGCCAGCGGCGACTCTTCGGATGGCCGCGCCAATGGCTGGGCCGCCGGGAGGAAGCACTGTTCGTCATCGACGGCCCGGAGTGGCTCGAGGGCGACGAACGGATCCCGGCCGGAACAGCGTTGGTCGTCGAGGCCGACGACGTCGAAATGGTAGAGTTCGTGCTCCCCCTTCCGGAAGACGCTGCATAGGAATCCGGACATGCACGTGTACGCGAGCTCCCCGTCGGGACCCCCACCGAACAAGGCCCCGCGTGTAGAACCGCTCACAACGAACCCGCGGCCGATGCCTCCCCCAGGTCGCAGGCCGCCACCGCCGCCGCCAATCCACACCCCGGAAAGGCGCTGATCCATTCTTGTCGTCCTTCAAAAAATTATTTCCATATCAAATAGTTGTGATGAGCGAAAGCGGCGAACGGCGCTACGTCCCGTTTCGGACGAGCAATCAAACGGGTACGTCCGAAGAACCGCAAAGCTCGGGGCAAATCCCGCCGAATCTCGGATCATGGTGGTAGAGATGGGCTGACGCAGCGCCCGGGAGACCGGCGCCCGGTGGCCCGGCAGCGCCCGGCGCCGGCCCGGGGTACGTGTTCCGCCTCCACCACCGCCACGGGTCGAGCCGGGAAGACGCGGCGTTCGGAGGCCGAGCCCGGCTCAGCCCGCTCGGCGCACCCGCGATTGCACCCCGCGCAATCGCCGAGCGACCGCGCCAGCGGCCGCCGCTCAGGCCACCCAGAACGCCTTCTCGAGGTCCTGGAAGTCCGAGACGGGCCCCTCGTACTTGTTGCGCCCGAGCTCCAGCACGTACACGTGGTCCGCGATCTTCAGGGCTTGGCGGATCTCCTGGTCCACGAGCAGGATCGTGAGGCTCTCGCGCGAGGCGAGGCGGGACAGCATCTCGTACACCTCCTCGGACAGCATCCGGGAGAGCCCCGCGGTCGGCTCGTCCACGAGCAGCATCTTCGGCTCCGTCATGAGGGTGCGTCCGATCTCGACCATGCGCTGCTGTCCCCCCGACAGCTCGCCGGTGATCTGCTTGCGCTTGTCCCGGAGGACGGGGAAACGCTCGTAGTTCTCCTCCATCTTCTCGCGCACCCGCTTGCGATCGCGGCGGAACGTCCACCCGCCGAGCTGGAGGTTCTCCTCGACCGACATGTCCTTGAAGATCCCCGGTTGCTGCGGGATGTAGGCGAGCCCCTTGAGGATCCGGCGGTGGGGCGGAACCTGGAGGATGCTCTCGTTCTCGAGCAGGACGTCGCCCGCGTTGGGCCGGAGGAAGCCGGAGGCTGCCTTGAGCGCGGTCGACTTGCCGACCCCGTTGGCCCCGAGGACGGCCGTGATCCGGTGGCGCCGGGCGATGACGTCGAGGCCCTGGAGAATGTCGAGATCGCGGTAGTAGCCGACGTAGAGGTCCCGTAATTCGAGGACCGGGTCATCGGCGGGGGCGGGCTTCGCGTCCATCGCGTCCATCGCTCACTCCCCTCCCGAACGCCTTCCCGTATCCCCGCCGCGGCCGGCCGCGGCAACGGCAGCGGGAGCGGGGTCGGGGTCGGGGGCGCGGGGTTCCTCCTCGCCGGCATCGCCGTTTCGGGAGCCGGCGTCCCTCTCCTCCCCGGACTCCCCGGACTCCTCGGGATCCTCCGTGCCGAGATAGGCTTCGATCACGGCCGGGTCCCGCTTGACCTCGCCCGGTGGTCCGTCCGCGATGAGGTCCCCGAAGTTGAGCACCAGCAACCGCTGGCTCAGGCTGAAGATGGAGTCCATCTGGTGCGAGATGAGGATGATGGCCTTCCCCTCCTCGTTCACCCGTCGGATGTAGGCGTAGATGATCTCCATGAGCCGCGGGTGCACGCCCGCGAACGGCTCGTCGAGGACCACCACCTCGGGGTCGAGCATCAGGAGCCGGCCGAGCTCCAGCAGCTTCTGCTGCCCCCCGGAGAGCGCCTGGGCGTACTCGTTGCGCAGGTGCGCCATGGTCAGGAACTCCAGCACCTCCATCGCCCTCGCGTGGATCGCCTTCCGGTCGCCGCGCCGCCGGGTGGCGAGCGCCGGCACGTAGAGGTTCTCGAGGACGCTCATGCGCCGGAAGGATCGGGTCACCTGGAAGGTGCGGCCGAGCCCGGCGGCGGCCACCTGGTAGGGAGGGAGCTGATCGATGCGCCGGCCGTTCAGGTACACGGTGCCCGCGTTCGGCTTGATCGCCCCGTCGAGGACGTTGGTGAGGGTCGTCTTGCCCGCCCCGTTGGGGCCGATGAGGCCGATGAGCTCCGGCCCTTCGACCTCGAACGTCACCCCCTTGAGGACGTGCAGCCCCCCGAATCGCTTGTGCACGTTGCTGACCGAGAGCCGGATCACTTCGCCGCCGCCTCCTCCGCGCGGAGACGGGGACGGGGACCGAGGCGGTGCTCGACCGTCTCCCGCGCCACGTGCCCGCGGGTGAAGTACCCGAGGAGGGGGGCGATCAGCCCGTTGCGGGCGAAGCGCAGGGTCAGCATGAGGACGATGCCGAAGAACACCAGCCGCCAGATCGTCATGTCGACCTCGACCCCGCCGATGACGAAGCTGTTGCGCAGCAGCTCCAGCACCACCTCGATGAGGATCGCGCCGATGGCGGCGGCGATGAAGCTCTCGACCCCCCCGATCACCGCCATCGCCACCACCAGGCTCATCTGGAGGAGGAAGAGGTTGTTCGGGGTGACGATCCCCACGTAGTGGGCCTGCACCGCGCCGGCCGCCGCCGCCATCATCGTGGTGATCACGAAGACGAGCACCTTGTAGCGGGTGGTGTCGACCCCGAGCGCCGCCGCCGCGTCCTGGTCCTCGCGGAGCGCCCGCACGAAGAGGCCGAACTTCGATCCGGCGAGCCACGCGAGGATCGCGAGGCAGGCGAGCAGCAGGCCGAACATCACGAAATAGGGCGGGAGCTTGTCCGTCTTGTCGAACGTGTGGCCGAACAGGGTGACCCCGTGCTCGAAGAGGGCCGGCAGCTCCATCCCCGCCTGCCCCCGCGTGATCTCGATCTCGGCGCTGATCGTCGCCTTGAGGATCTCCGCGAACCCGAGGGTGAAGAGGGCGAGGTAGGCGGCGCGGAGCCGCAGGACCAGCACCCCGATGAGGAAGCCGAAGACCCCGCCCATGAGGGCGCCGAGGAGGATCCCGATCCAGACCGGCATCCGGGTCGGCTGCACCGCACCGCCCCACGCCTCCATCGCCTGGCGCAGGCAGTCCTGGGTCAGGGTCGTCGAAGTCACCCCGATCGGGTTGACGACGACGAGCCACGTCTCGCCGAAGCGGTACTCGGTGCAGAGCTCGGTCGGCGCGGGCGAGAGCCAGAAGTAGTGGCTGAAGAGCGCCGCGGTGTAGGCCCCGACCCCCATGAACCCGACGTGGCCGAACGAGAACTGCCCCGCGTACCCGGCCAGCATCGACCAGCTCGACGCGAGGATCGCGTAGAAGAAGGCCGTGATCATGATGTGCATGACGTAGGCGTAGTCGTTCGCCGAATAGACGAACGGAAACGCGAGGAAGAACGCGAGCAGCGCGAGCCCGAGCAGGTGGGGGACCTTGCGGCGCATCCGCTTCAGAACTTGCCGTGCGCGCCGCTCGCGTAGCGCCGCCCGAAGAGGCCCGTCGGGCGGAGCAGCAGGGTGAGGGTGAGGACCACCATGCCGTAGGCCGGGATGTAGGACGCGGCCTTCTGCGGATCGGGGATGCATCCGGTGCCCGCCGCCTCGACGAGGCCCACCAGGATGCCGCCGACGAACGCCCCCGGCAGCGAGCCGAGCCCGCCGAGGACGACGATCACGAAGGAGCGCATCGCGGGGATGTTGCCGACCTGGGGCAACCACGAGAACGCCTGCACCAGGAGCGCCCCCGCGAGCGCCGCGATCATCGCGCCGAGGGCGAAGGCCAGCATGTTCATCCGGTTCGGGTCGATCCCGGCGATGGCGGCGGCCTCCCGGTCCTGGCTGACCGCCCGCAGCGCTTTGCCGGTCCACGTCCGGTGCAGGAAGTAGAGCAGGGCCCCGAGCACCGCGACGCAGGCGAGCGCGGCGGTGAGCCTCGGGTTCGAGATCGAGATGGTGTCGAATAGCTGGAGGTTGCCGCGGCTCGTCTTGACGAGCCATGGGTCGTCCGGCGAGGGCAGGCGGATACGGGGGAAGTCGAAGTAGCGCCGCGCCTTCACCGGGTTCGAGCCGACGACGGCCTGCACGAAGTACTGGAGGGTGAAGGCGAGGCCGAAGGTGATGAGGATCCCGTACTCCACCGGCCGGTCGATCCGGCCCTGGTACATCGGCGTCAGGAACATCCGCTCGAAGAGCGCCCCGAGCGCGAAGACGACCGCGCACGCGCACGCGATGCCGAGGAGGGGGTTGATTCCGGGCAGCCAGACCACGGTGACGTAGTAGGCGAGCATCCCGCCCACCATGTAGAACTCGCCGTGGCTGAAGCTGACGACGCCGAGGATCGAGAAGATCAGGGTGAGGCCGAGGGCCATGAAGCCGTAGATGACGCCGATGATGATCCCGTTCGTGATCTGCGAGGCGACGAACGAGCCGTTGGCGACGCAGTTGCTGTCGGGGTCCGCGAACGCGAAGGCGGCCGCGATCAGCACCACCGCCCCGATCGCGGGCAGCACGATCAGCCGGTTGGTGAGCTCCGGGGTCCTGAGCCAGAGAGGGACCAGGCCGACCGGGCCGGTCGCGGCGCCGAGCATGGCGCCGACGAAGGTCGTGTTGGAGGTGTCGAGATCGTGCTGAAGGTAGCGGCGGCGGATCGCCACGCTGCCGACCACGCCCCAGACGATCATCCAGGCGATGACGCCCCAGAACGTGCCCGGATGGTCCACTCGCCGCCCCGGCTCCCGGCGCGGCTATGGGGTGGCGGCGCGGCGGGGGCGAGGGCCGGCCGTCGGCCGGCGGTGCCTCGGCCCCGGCCCCGGCCCCGGAGAAAGGCGCGCGTCGCCCGAGGCGCCTGAAACGTCCGCGGTCACCGTGCCGAGCCCAGCCCGCATGTCTCCCCGTCCTTCCGCTGCGGACGCCGATCCGTTCGCGGCGACGGGTCGTGCTCCAATCCAATCCGCTTCGACAGCGCACGGCGCCGGTTCGGCTGCGGCGTCACTTCGGCGATGTTCTCGATCCGTACGGCCCTCCGCCACGGCGTCCGGGCATCCGGCATCCTCATGGAGAGGCCCGGGCGACGAAAGACGTGCGGGCTGGCTGCCCCGCCCCCCGCCGCACGGGCGCCGCCGGCCGGCCTCCTCCCGGGGGCGGCGGCCCGCCCCCGAGGGAGAGCGTTCGGTGCGCGGGCCCGCGCCGCCGGTCGGGTCCGGTCGCTACCCGACCCTTGCTTGCCCGCTACCTGCCGATGTAGACCGCGTCGCCGGTCTTGTAGGCATCCGGCCAGACGATGGGGGCGTCGACCGAGTTCTGCCCCTCTTCCTGGTACTGGATGACGGTCAGGGCCGGGTCCGGCCACTGGTGCCACCACTCGTCGCCCTTGCCGTCCGCGCTCGGGTCCTTCCCGGTCCCGTAGGGGAAGTAGATCCGGCCGAGGGTGCCGTCGTGGCTGATGTTCTCGAGGGCGGCCACGATGGCGTCGCCGTCGGTCGAGCCGGCCTCGTTGATCGCCTGGGCGATGATCGCGATCGAGTCGTAGGCCTCCATCGCGTAGCTCTCGACGGCCGCCTTGCCGGTGCGCTCCTTGTAGACCGCGGCGAACTTCTTCGCCTTCTCGTTGAACAGGTTCTCGGGCACCCCGATCCGCTGTACGAACGCATAGTTGCCGTCCGGCACGTTCTCCCAGTAGGACTTGCTCTCCAGCGAGACCTGCCCGGCATGGAAGGGCAGATCCTGCGGGCCGATGCCGGCGTCCGCCGACTGCTGGGCGAAGTTGTAGCCGGCCTCGCCGGTCGCGAGGGTGATGATGATGTCCGGGTCCTCGGCCTTGATGCGCTCGACGATGCCGGCGTAGTCCTGGGTGCCGATGTCGACGCTGAAGATCACCGTCTCCACCCCGCCGGTGGCGAGCCCGTTCTTCGTCTCCTCCGCGGCCGGGATCCCGTAATCGGTGTTCTCGGTGAGGATCGCGGCCTTCTCGATCCCCGGGACGAGCAGCGCGTGCTTCCAGATCGTGGAAGACGCCCACGAGCTGAGCGGGGCGATCCGGAAGATGTACTTCTGCTTGTCGCCGGTGATCGTGTCGTTCCAGGTCTCGGCGAAGACGACCGGGATGCCGCGCGCGTCGGCGATGTCCTTCGAGGCGACGCCGACCGAGCTGTGGTAGCCGCCGCCGACCGCGACGACCCCGTCCTGGGTGATGAGCTTCTCCATGACCGCGGCCGCCTTCTCCGGCAGGCCCTCGGTGTCGGCGATGACGACCTCGACCTTGCAGCCGAGCACCCCGCCGGCGGCGTTGAGGTCCTCCTCGGCGATCAGCATCGCGTCGCGCATCGCCTCGCCGCCGACGACCGTGCCGGGCGCCGACAGGGGAGCGAGCCCGCCGATGGCGGTCTCGCACTCCGCGAGCGCGACCGGGCCGGCGCCGAGGCCTACGGCCGCCGCCGCAGCCATCATCGATCTCGGGATTGGCTTCTTCATCGGATTCTCTCCTGCGAAATGCCTCTTGAAAGGAGGGTGGACGGGCAGGCCCGCGCCGGGGTCGATTCGTGGCGGGCCACCGACGAGCCGAGGGACAGGGATGCTAGCAAGGCACCCCGCGCCCGGCAACGAGGCGCCGGGTGCGAGGCGCCGGGTGCACGACGAGAGAGCCACCGCCCGCCGCCGTGAGCGACGGGAGAACGTGCTAGATTTCGTATTACGATTTCCCGATCGATGGCGCGAAAGATGGAACAAGTGCAGATCTCCCCGAAATTCCAGGTGGTCATCCCCAAGCAGGTACGGGATTCCTTGGGGCTCAGAGCCGGACAGCGTCTCCAGGTCGTTCTCTACGGAGACCGGATCGAGCTCGTTCCGGTGCGCGAGATCGGCGAGATGCGAGGATTCCTCGCCGGCATGGACGCCTGCTTCGAGCGGGAGCCGGATCGCGATATCCGAGACCCCTGACCATGGGTCGACTCCATCTCGTCGATTCTTCCGGCTGGCTCGAGTACTTCACCGACGGCCCGAGCGTCGCACGCTTCGCGGAGCCTCTCTCCGATCCCGATCGGCTGGTCGTTCCGACCATCGGCCTCTACGAGGTGTTCCGAGTCGTGCTTCGCGAACGTGGCGAGGACGATGCCATCCGGGCCGTTGCCCTGATGCGGGGGGTGAGGGAAATTCCGCTGTCCTCGTCCCTCGCGCTCGAAGCGGCCAAGCTCGCGCATGAGCGGGGTTTGGCGATGGCCGATGCCGTCATCCTCGCCACTGCCCGCAGCGTCGGAGCGATCCTCTGGACCTTGGATGCCGATTTCGAAGGTTTCGCGGGAGTGCGCTATTTCCGGAAGACGCCGACCTGAATGGAGGCGCCCTCGAAGGCGCGGGGGTCTTCCGTCCTCGACCACGCTGGTCCGAAACCCACTCGTGGACGACGATGTCCACGCTCTCCCCGCCGCCGGTGCAGGCGGGCAGGGACGATGAGCAATCGGGAAAAGTAATCCGTCCGTGCCCACCGGCCGCCATCGGCGCCGTGCCCGGCGCGGGGGTTCGGGTCGGCTCCCGGGCCGGGCCTCGCCCGGCCGGGTGGATCAGGCGTACCGGTAGGGCCGGCCGGCCTGGTTCATCGCCTCGTTGTAGGCCCGGAGGATGCTCACCACCTTGGCGGTGCGCGGGGTCTCGGCCGCGATCTCGTCCCAGAACTTCACCGCCTCGGCCTCCACCTCGGCCCACTCCTCGTCCGGGATGGAGGTCAGCTCGAGCTTCGTGCCTTCGACCCGGAGCTTCGCCTCGCCGCCCCAGTACCAGTACTGGCGGTAGTAGTGGGAGCTGTCCATGCAGAGCCGGAACAGCTCCTGGAGATGGGCGGGGAGGGCATCCCACCTCTCGGAGTTCGCGAAGTACGACCCGCACCACGCCCCCGAGATGTTGTTGGTGAGGAAGTAGTGGGTGACGTCGGCCCAGCCCACCGCGTAGTCCTCGGTGATCCCGGACCAGGCGATGCCGTCGATCTCCCCGGTCCGCACCGCGGCCTCGATGTCATCATAGGGCAGGGTCACCGGGACCACCCCGAAGCGCGAGAGGAAGCGCCCGGCGGTCGGGAAGGTGGACACGCGAAGGCCCTCGAGGTCCTCGAGGCTCCGGATCGGGTCGACGGTGTTGAAGTGGCACGGGTCCCAGGCCCCGGCGCCGAGCCAGGTCACCCCCTCGACCTCGCCGTAGGCCTCGGCCCAGATCTCGTTCAGCCCCCACTGGTGGAAGAGCGCGGGCACGTCGAGGCTGTACCGGGTGGCGAAGGGGAAGTAGCCGCCGAAGACCGAGACGTCCACCGGCGCGGCGATCGAATCGTCGTCCGACTGCACCGCGTCGATGGTTCCGCGCTGCATGGCCCGGAACAGCTCGCCCGTGGGCGCGAGCTGGTCGGAGAAGTAGACCTCGATCTCCATCTCGCCGTTCGCGACCTTGTTGAACGAGTCGATCGACGGCTTGATCACGTGCTCGGCGAGCGCCGGCCCGGCGTAGGTCTGGAGCCGCCACTTGATCCCGGTCTTCGGCTGCGCATGTACCGCCGGGGCGGCGACCGCCGCCGCGCCCGCGGCGCCGGCGGCGAGAAAGCTTCGTCTGGTGGTCATGTCCGAAATCTCCCGATCCGGCGTGGAATACGTGGCGGCTCGCCCGCCGGCAGACGGTATACCCCGGCGTTCCTCGGTGCAATCCCGAACCGGCCCGCCCTCGCCGGCCCGGGTCCCGCCGTCGCCGTGACCCGTGGGAGCCCTCCTCGTTGCGAAACGAGGGATCATCGCCACGACCCGGAACGATCCGGGAGGGGCGCGGTCCGACACGGCCGCCGCTTCATGGGGGGCCGCCGCTTCAGTGGAAGGGATGCGCGCTTGCCAGTCCCAGGCGATCGACCATCGGCAGGAAATCGCGATCGGAGAAGAGCGACGGGAATCCGGCGTCGATACGGAATGATCCGATGATCAGGTCGGCCGTCCTGCGGATCATGACCCCCGCCCTGCGGAGCTCCCGATAGCGGCATAGCGGCGCGTCGCGCGCTCGGCCCGGTCGCAGCCCAGCATGTCGAAGCACGCCAGCTCCGACATGGCGCGCCTTGCCGCCTCGAAGTCGGGATCATCTCGAAATTCCCGCAGGACTTCCGTCAGGATCGAGTCGCCGGTTGCCACGGCGTCGTTACCCGGCAGGGCATCGAGATGGTCGGTCTCCGGGGTGTGCTGCCCGTTGAAGTAGTCGATCCACACGCTGGAGTCCACGACGATCACCCGTCGCACCTCATCCTCTCCGGATCACCGACCCATCGCAGCTTGCCCCGCAGTTGGCGGATCTCCTCTTGTTTCTTCAGCCGGATCAGCGAAGCAGGCCCCAGATCGACCACTTCGCGCCTGGTCTTCGCGCCGGTGGCGCGCATCGCGCCGGCGAGGAGGCCGTCGCTGATGACGATGTTCGTGCGCACGGGACCTCTCCGAAATTTGTGTATATGAAAGGAGAATCATACACAACGATCCGCGCCTTGCCGGGCGCCTCGCCTTCTGCCCGGGAGGCCCCGGTTGCATTCTTCGGCCTCCTTCCCGCGTGCTCGGAGCCCACCCGCCGTGGTGCTGCCCCGGCAGCCACCGCGCGAGCTGCGGAAAGCCTACAGCACCCCGTTGATCGCGCGAAGGTAGAGCGCCTCGAGGTTCTCCGCATCGAGGGGGATCGGGTTGGTGGCCGAAGACGGGTCCGCCGCCGCCATCGGGGCGAGGCGGCGCGCGTGCGGCTCGTCCACCCCGATGTCCTTCAGCGTGTGCGGGATGCCGATCCGCTCGCGGAGGTCGAGGACCCAGTCGAGCACCCCCGCGAAGGACGGGTCCGGGAGGCCGATGTAACGGCCGAGGGCGGCCATCTTCTCCTCGATGGCGGGCCGGTTGAAGGCGAGCACGTAGGGCATGAGCACCGCGTTGGTGAGGCCGTGGTGGGTGTCGAGCACCGCCCCGCAGGGGTGGCTGAGGGAGTGCATCGCGCCGAGTCCCTTCTGGAAGGCGGTCGAGCCCATGCTCGCCGCCACCTGCATCCGGGCGCGGGCGGCGAGGTCCGCCCCGTCCTCGACGGCGGCGGGGAGCGATTCACGGACGAGGCGCATCCCTTCGAGCGCGATCCCTTGCGCGAGGGGGTGGAACACGGGGCTCGAGAAGGCTTCGAGGCCGTGCGAGAGGGCGTCCATCCCGACCGCCGCGGTGAGGTCGGCGGGGAGCCCCACGGTGAGCTCGGGATCGAGGATCACCCGGCCCGGCATCATCGCGGGGTGGAAGATGATCCGCTTGACGGGCTCGCCGCGGGTGTCGGTAATCGCGGACGCGCGCCCGGTCTCCGACCCGGTCCCCGACGTGGTGGGGATCGCGACCACCGGCGCCATGCCCGCTTCGTCCACCCGGGTCCACCAGTCCTCCCGGTCCTCGAAGTCCCAGATGGGGCGGGACTGCCCCACCATGAGGGCGATTGCCTTCCCCGTGTCGAGGGCGCTGCCCCCGCCGAAGGCGATGACCCCGTCGTGGTCTCCGGCCTCCAGCGCCGCCACGCCGTCCCGGACGTTGGCTTCGACCGGATTGCCGCGGACGTCCGAGAAGACCGCGCAGCCGAGCCCCGCCTCCTCGCAGGCGTGCACCGCCCCGGCCGCCATCGGCAGGGCCGCGATGCCCGGGTCCGTCACGAGCAGGGGGCGCTCGACGCCGAGCTCCCGGCAGGCGTCGGGCAGCTCGCGTATGCGGCCCGCGCCGCAGCGGATCGAGGTGGGGTAGCCCCAGTCTCCGGCGAGGGAAGCCGGCTCCTTCATCGCCATGCACCTCCGGGTGAAGGGAAGAGCCTGAACGCGCCCGGCCGGTCGGCCGGCCCCGCCGGCCGGAACGGGCGACCGCCGTCGGCGCGAGCTCCCCGGTGCGCGAACACCGCGACCGGTCAGGCGCCGTGCCCGAGGGCCTCGTCCGGGCGCTCGCTCGCCGGGACGAACCGCCATCCTCCGCCCCCGCCGGTCCACCCGCTTGCCCGCCCCTCCCGACCGCCGCGCCGCACCGGATCCGGGCCGGCCCCCGGATCGGCCCGGATCGATCGGCGCGCGCGCCCTCCCCGCCGTCAGGCCGGCGAGGCGCTCACGCGGGCGAGCTTGGCGGCGGGGGTCAGCACGACCTCCGCGAGCGGCGCCGCCCGGAGCGACGCGGCCCGCCGTTCCTCCGCGGCGTCGCCGTAGAGGGTCGTCCGCTGGCGCGGGGTCCGCCCGAGGGAGCGGATCGCCTCCTCCATCGCGGCCGGGGGCATCTCCTGCCCGTGCGCGGCGCCCGCCGCCCGCGAGATGCTCTCGTTCATGAGGGTCCCGCCGAGGTCGTTGGCCCCCGCTTCGAGGCACTTCTTCGCGCCTTCCATCCCCATCTTCGTCCACGACGCCTGGATGTTGGAGACGTGAGGGTGCAGCACGAGGCGGGCCACCGCGTGCATCAGCACCGCCTCGCGGAAGGTCGGCCCTTCGCGGGCGAAGCCCTTGCGGAAGATGGGCGCCTCCATGTGGACGAAGGGGAGGGGCACCAGCTCGGTGAACCCTCCCGTCCGCGCCTGGAGGTCGCGGATCGCGAGCAGGTGGCGGGCCCACGACCGGTAGTGGTCGACGTGCCCGAACATGATGGTGGCGGTGGAGCGAAGCCCGATCTCGTGCGCCGTCCCGACCACGTCGAGCCACTCGCGGGTGCGGATCTTGTCCGGGCAGAGCACTTCGCGCACCTCGTCGTCGAGGATCTCGGCCGCCGTGCCCGGCAGGGTCCCGAGCCCCGTGCCGCGGAGGGCGGTGAGGAAGTCGCGCACCGTGAGCCCCGCCGTCGCCGCGCCCTGGCTGATCTCGAGCGGGGAGAAGGCATGGACGTGGATCTCCGGCGCCGCCTCCTTCACCGCCCGGCAGAGCGCGAGATAGGTATGGCCGGTGTAGCCGGGGTGGATGCCGCCCTGCATGCAGACCTCGGTCGCCCCGCGCTCCCATGCCTCGCGCACCCGGCGCGCGATCTCGTCGAGGTCGAGGTCGTAGGGCCTGCCCCGCAGGTTCTCGCTCGCCTTCCCCTTGGAGAACGCGCAGAACTGGCAGCGGAAGTAGCAGACGTTGGTGTAGTTGACGTTGCGGGTGACGACGTAGCTTACGATGTCCCCGCACGTCTCGCGGCGGAGCCGATCGGCCGCGTCGCACACCTCCTCGAAGTCGCCGCCCCGGGCCTGGAAGAGACGCACGATCTCGCTCTCGCCGAGGCGCTCCCCGGCGGCGGCGCGCGCCGCCGCCTCGACCACGTCGCGCCGGGCGAGGTCCCGCTCCGCGCCGGGGACGCTCCGGCCGGCCGGCGGAGCGAAGGGCGAGGCGCCCGCGACCCACCGGTCCTCCCGCGCGTGGCCCTCGGTGTCGATGGCCCGGGCGCAGCGCGCCCGCAGGCCCGGATCGATCCAGGTCTCGGGCTCGAGCACGTAGCGGGGGTACACCGGGAGCCGGGGGACGAGGCGCTTGCCGGCCGCCGCGGTCGCGGCCCGGAGCCGGGCGGCCTCCGGCCAGGGGGCCTCGGGGTTCACGTGGTCGATGGTGACCGGCGAGACCCCGCCCCAGTCGTCGATCCCCGCGTCGACGAGCCGCGTGAGCGATCCCGCCCCGGGGGAGAGGTTGGGCGGCGCCTGCACGCCCATCTCCGGCCCGAAGACGAGCCGGGCGGCGGCGACCGTCCAGAGCAGGTCCTCGAGGCCCGGCTCCGGGGCGCCCGCCATCTTCGTGCCCGGCTTCGCCCGGAAGTTCTGGACGATGATCTCCTGGACGTGGCCGTGGTGCTCGTGGATCTCGCGGATCGCGAGGAGCGACTCGATGCGCTCGCGCCGGGTCTCGCCGATGCCGATGAGGACCCCGGTCGTGAACGGGACCCGCGCCTCGCCTCCCCGGCGCAGGGTCGCGAGACGCACCTCGGGGACCTTGTCGGGCGATCCGTGGTGCACGCCGCCCCGCTCGCAGAGACGCGGCGAAGCGCTCTCGAGCATGATCCCGGCCGATACCGAGACCGGGCGCAGCCGCCGGAGGTCGTCCCCGGTCAGCACCCCCGGATTCACGTGCGGGAGGAGGCTCGTCTTCTCGAGGACGAGCCGGCACATGGCGACGAGGTAGTCGATGGTGGTCGCGTAGCCGAGGCGGGCGAGCGCTTCGCGCGCCGCGCGGTAGCGGAGCTCGGGCTTGTCGCCGAGGGTGAACAGCGCCTCCCGGCAGCCCGCCCGTTCCCCGGCGGCGGCGATCGCGAGCACCTCGTCGGGCGAGAGGTACGCGGACCGCAGCCGGCGCGGGGCCTTCGCGAACGTGCAGTAGTGGCAGACGTCCCGGCAGAGCTCGGTGAGGGGGATGAACACCTTCGGCGAGAAGGTCACCACGTCGGGGCGGCCCGTGTCGCGGACCCCGGCGGCGGCGCGGAGCAGGCCGTCGAGGTCGGTCGTGTCGAGGAGGTCGAAGGCTTCTTCCGGGCCTGGATTCCGGATCCCGGCCCAGGCCGGAACCCCCGTCTTCGCTTCGCGGCCGCGGGCCGTTCCGCCGGGACCGGACGGCCGCCGCCCGGCTTCCGCGGAGCGCGCCGAACCCCCTGTCTCGACCGGCATCCCCATCTCCGTCCCTTCTGCGTTCCGGCTATCGAGGCTTCATCTCGAGGAGACCAAGGGGCGGGTCCCGGAGGACGCGGGCACGTCGCCAGCGGTGAGACCGAGGCCCACGATCAATCATGCGGGCGAGATGCCCGCGCTCCCCGACGTTCCTCGCGCAAGACCCGACCCGACCCGAGCCGGCCATGCCGACCATGAAGACGACCATGCTTCGAGGGGTCCGGTCCGGATCTCTCACCGACCTTCGCCGCGGCGAGGGCCGGTGGGATATCCGGGCGGGCGGTCTTCGCGTTCCCCATCGGGTCTCCCGGGGTGTCGCCGCTCGCGGCGTTCGAGGTCGTCCGGCATGTCGAGGTCGAAGCGCAGCCCCGGACGGTCGACCCGGTCGATCCGCGCCCCCCGCGCCCGCGCCTGCTGAAGGTGCCGCGGGCAGCTCGCCTCGCCGTATTCGAACGAGAGCAGGGCCGGGGGGCGGACGTAGAGGGCGTTCGTCCCGGCCCCGGCCTCGTCCGGGGCGATCCGCACCAGCGCGTCTCCCGCAGCCCGGCCGGAGCCGTTCCGGCCCGCGCGCCCGTTGCCGGCCGGGCGCGGGCGGCGGGCGACCCTCGCCGGGGCCGGGGCCGCTCCCGGCGGCGGGAGCATAGCACGCAGGTCCGCCGCTTCCAGGTCCGGAAGATCGGCGGAGACGACGAGGATCGCGCCCGCCCCCCGGCTCGCCGCCTCGCGGGCCGCGAGCTCGAGCGCGTGGTTGAGCTCGATCGGCCGCGGCTCCTCGAGCCCGGCTGCACCGTGGTCGCGGGCGAGGGCGAGGGCGGCGGGATCGGGGCTCACCACGAGGACGGGAGGGCCGGCGGCGGCCGCCGCTTCCAGGGTGCGGAGGAACATCCGGCGCACGAGGGCGGCCCGCTCGTTCGGCGCCATGACCGGGGCGAGACGGCGTTTCCCGTCGGTGAGGGAGCGGACGGGGATGACGATCCAGGTCGAGCTTTCCACGACGCGGCGGTGAGGACAGGGAGGATTTGTTCGTTCGGGCGTGTTCGGGCGGCGGCCGGGCCGGGCGCGGTCCGCCGGCGGCTGGCCGACGGCCGGAGCCCGGGCCGCGATCCTATCCCCGACGAAGGAGGCGCGCGAACTCGAGGACCCTCGCGGCGAGCCGGACCCGGTCTTCGCCGGTGCGCATGACGGTCCGCTCGACCCGCACCCGGACCCCGGCTCCCGCCGACTCGATCGCGCGGGCGAGCGCGCGGTCCGTCTCGTCGAGGACGAAGCCGTCGAGGAGGTCGCGGTAGCGGTCGGCGACGGCCGCCGCGGAGGCTTCGACCCCGAGCTCCCGCATGATCTTGGCCGCCGGCCCCTTGATTGCGCGGCCCCCCACGATGGGCGATACCGCGACGACCGGGGCCGCGCACCGGGCGAGGGCCTCGCGCGCGCCGGGGACGGCGAGGATCGGGTCCACGCTGAGGTAGGGGTTCGACGGGCAGACGACCACCGCCTCGAGGGCCGGGTCCGCGAGGGCGGATGCGAACGCGGCCGACATCCGGGCCGACCGGGCGCCCTCGAAGCGGAGCCCCCGCACCGCCGGCTCGCAGGCCCGGCGCACGAAGTACTCCTGGAAGGGGAGGTCGCCCGCGCCGGTCTCGACGACGGTGCGCACCGGCTCGTCGCACATGGGCGCGATCCGGGACGGCGCGCCGAGGCGCCCGGAGAGGTCGGAGGTCACCCGGCTCAGGGTCTCCCCGGCCCGCAGGCGGCGGGTGCGCTCGACGTGGGTGGCGAGGTCGCGGTCGCCGAGGCGGAACCAGTCCTCGCCGCCGAGCGCCGCGAGCGCGTCGAGGAAGCGCCAGGTCTCGCCCGCGAGCCCCCATCCCGTCTCCGGGTTGGCGCGGCCCGACAGGGTGTACGTCACGGTGTCGAGGTCGGGGCTGATGTGAAGCCCCAAGTGCTCGAAATCGTCCCCGGTGTTGACGACGGTGAGGAGATCGGCCGGCGCGTCGAGCGCCGTCTGGAGGCCGGCCGCGAGCTTTGCGCCGCCGACCCCGCCCGCGAGCGCGAGGATCACGCGAGGATCACCGGAAGAGGTCCCGTTCGCGCGGACGCACGAGGTCGCGGGCGCGGCCCGCCCGCTCCGCCTCGCTCCGGTCCTCGAAGGAGAGCCCGCGGACCAGGGCCGCCGGGCGCCCCTCCGCCCCCTCTCCCATGACGATGGAGGCGGCGGACGCGATCGAGTCGGCGATCCCGACCTCGGTGACGTGGAGGGCGCGGCCGAAGAGGTCGGGCTCGCCGCGGCGGTCGAGCCGGGCGGGAAGGCCGCTCACCCCGATCGCGAGCCCGACCGTGCCCTCGCGCCACGCCCGGCCGACGCTGTCCGCCACGACGACTCCGATCCGCGGCCCGCCGCCGCCCGCGCGGTCGGCGAGCGCGGCGCGGAGGCGGTCGGCGGAGGCGTCCGGGTCCTCGGGGAGGAGCAGCAGGTGGTCGTCCTCCTTGTCGTGCTCGACGTTCGACATGTCGGCGCCCGCGTTCGCGAGGACGATCCCGTGGCGGGTCTCGACGACGAGCACCCCGGGCGCCGCGCGCACCACCTCGGCCGATTCCCCGAGGATGGCCTCGACCGCCCGCGGGTCCTTCTGCGTTCGGGCGGCAAGCTCGTTCGCGCGCGGCGAGGGGACGACGTCCGCGAGCCGCACCACCCGTCCTTCCGCCTTGGACACGATCTTCTGCGCGACCACCAGCACGTCGCCGTCCTGGAGCGACTCCCGGGCGCGGGCGAGCGCATCGGCGAGAAGCTCGCCCGGATCGTCGCCGGGACGGACCGGGGGGAGCCCGGAGAGCGCCCGGATCCGCAGCTCCGAAGGGGTCATGCCTCCGGCGGGGCTCCGGCGGGCGGATGGGCTGCGCCCGCCGCCCGCCCGGCCGGCCCGGCGAAGCGGGTGGTCCGGGCGGGCGCCCCGCGCCGAACGCCGCGGCGAAGGATCCCGGTCATCCCCCGGAGAGACCGGTGATCCGGATCCCGGTCCCCGTGACCTTGTGGCGCTGGTTGAGCCAGATGAGCACCGACGTCAGCGCCTCCGCCGCGACCGAGTTCGCGAGGCGGCCGGCCTGGACCCCCCGGAGGCCGGCCTCGGCGGCAAGGCGGACGACGACTTCCCGCGCCTCCGGGTCGTCCCCGCAGATGAGCACGTCGCAGTCCACCGGGTGGCCGAGCTCCGCGAGATGGACCGCGCTCACGTTCTGGAACGCGGACACCACGCGCGCACCCTCCCCGAGCACCGACTGGGTCACGAGGGCGGCGGAGTCCTCGGGGGGGAGCTGGACCCGGCTCACCCGCGGCGGGACGAGGGGTACCGTCACGTCGATGACGACCTTGCCCCGGCAACCCTCGCGGATGCTCGCGAGGGTGGGCCGCTGCGCCGCGAACGGCACCGTCACCGCCACGACGTCCGCCTCGGCCGCCGCCTCCGGGTTCACGAGCCCCGCGACCTCGCCGGCGCCCCGTCCTTCCGCGAGCCGCGCCCGGAGCTCGTTCGCGGCCCCCTCGGCCCGGTCGGCCGCACGCGACCCGACGAGCACCCGGTGGCCCTTCTCCGCCCAGCGAAGGGCGAGCCCGTAGCCGATGTTGCCCGTCCCGCCGATGACGGCGATCGTCTCCGTGGTCAAGCGCGTTCCTCCCTCGGGGCGGCGAGGCGCGATGATAACGGATTGGCGGCCGTCCTCCGGGCCGGAGACGCCGCGCGCGGAAGGACGGCGAGCCCCCTCGTCGCACGCTTGCCGCCGACCCGCCCCACGCCCGCCCGAGGGGGCGAGAGAGCAGGGCGCCGATGCGACCGAGTTCGTCAACGGGGGTGGCGTCCACTCGCGATCCCCGGGTTGTCGATGATTCCGGGCTCGGACGTTCTTCCCGCGAGGAGGCCCGGCCGTCTCCGTTTCGTTCTGCTAGCCTTCCTCCGTGAAGACCACCGCGTACTTCGAGGCGATGCGCGAGAGGCCGGATCGGGCGGCGATCGAACGGAAGTGGGTTCGGCGCGCGATCGACGCGCCGCTCCGGGAAACCGTTCAGGCCGATGGCCGCATTCGCCGATGGGCGGCGGTCCCCGAAGCAGGAGGGCGTTACCTGCGGGTCGTGCTGATGCCAGACGGTGAAACGGTGCACAACGCCTTCTTCGACAGGAGCTTCAGGCCATGAACATCCGGTACTACACCGAGACGGACACCCTGCATATCGAGTTTCGCGATGCGCCGGTTTCCGAGACCCGGGATCTCGACGAGAATACGCTCATCGACGTCGACGACCAAGGGAACGTCTGCGCCATCACCGTGGAGCATGCATCGACGCGAGCGGGGATCCCGCGGTTCTCCTACGAGCAGATCGCCGCCTGAGGTCCGCGGGCCGGGAAGCCGCCGCCGTTCCTGGGAACGGCGCGTCCCGAGGACGCTCGTGTCCCGCCCGCAGATGGGGCGGCAAGACCGCCGCCGATCGATGCGGGCGAGACACGTGCGTTCCCAGGACGCCCAACGTCCGGGTCGGACGCCTTGCCCATGACCTGCGCTGCTCTGATTCGACCGAACCGGGTTCACGATTCCGAAGCGTGAAACGATCCTGGCGGTCGAACGGCCGCCGTTTCCGGGCGGCGGGGCGGTCGCCGACCACATGGCCGAAGCGGAAAGTGTCTCCATGTCGAACGGGGGCCGTTTCCGGGTATCGGGGCGGTCGGGTTACCCTTCGCGCCGGACCTCTCGACCTCGATAAGGAGCGCGCACGGTGAAGCTGGGTCTCGTGGCGGGCTACTCGCCCGCGGAAATGTCGGTGCCGATGGACCTCATCCTCGAAGCGGAGAACCTCGGCTTCGACTCGGTGTGGACCTCGGAGGCGTGGGGCTCGGACGCGGTCACCCCCGCCGCGTGGATCCTCGCCCGGACCTCGCGCATCCACGTGGGCACCGCGATCATCCAGATGGGGGCGCGGGCCCCCGCCTGCGCCGCGATGACCGCGATGACCCTGGACGCGATGTCGGGCGGGCGGTTCGTCCTCGGGGTGGGGCCGAGCGGCCCCCAGGTCATCGAGGGCTGGTACGGCGTCCCCTACGGCCGCCCCCTCACCCGGACCCGCGAGTACATCTCGATCATCCGCAAGATCCTCGCCCGCGAGGAGCCGCTCACCCACGAGGGCGAGCACTACCGGATCCCCTACCGGGGAGAGGATGCGACCGGGCTCGGGAAGCCGCTCCGGAGCATCCTGCACGGCAACCCCGGGCTTCGCATCTTCACCGGGGCGTTCACCGAGAACGGCCTTCGCACGAGCGCCGAGGCAGCGGACGGGGTGTTCCCGGTGTGGATGAACCCGGAGCGCTTCGACCTCTTCGAGGGTGCGCTCCGCGAAGGCTTCCAGCGGGCCGGGAGCGGCAAGGGCCTCGAGACGTTCGAGATCGCCCCCTTCGTCGACGTGGTGTTGGACGACGACCTCGAGCGCGCGCGCCGGGTGGTCCGCGAGCAGCTCGCCCTCTATGTCGGCGGCATGGGGGCGCGGACGAAGAACTTCTACAACGACTACGCCAAGCGGCTCGGATACGAGGCGGCGGCGGTCGAGATCCAGGACCACTTCCTCGCCGGACGCCGGCCGGAGGCGGCCGCCGCGGTGCCCGACCGGCTCATCGACGACGTGGCCCTCGTCGGCCCCGCGGACCGGATCCGGGACCGGCTGGCGCGGTGGAAGGAGGCCGGGGCGCGCCGGCACGTCGGGTCCCTGCTCGCGCGCCACACGACGGTGGAGGCGGCCCGCCTGCTCGCGGAGGAGATCCTGTAGGTCCTGCCGGGGAACCGCGGGCACCGGCGGCGGGCGGGGCCGGCCGGGCCGGGCCGGAGGCCGAAGACGCGGAGGAGGCATGAAGACCGCGATCTCGTTCGGCGGCGCGGGCGCGACCGGGGAGGACTGGCCGGAGGTCGTCGAATACGTCCGCGAGGCGGAGCGGCTCGGCGTGGACTTCGCCTGGTCGGCGGAGGCGTGGGGGCAGGACGCGGTCACCCCCATCGCCTGGCTCGCCGCGGTCACCACCCGGATCCGGCTCGGGACCGGCGTCATGCAGATCACCGCCCGCGCCCCCTCCATGACCGCGATGACCGCGCGGAGCCTCGACCTCCTGTCCGGGGGCCGGTTCGTGCTCGGGCTCGGGGTGAGCGGCCCCCAGGTCGTCGAGGGGATGCACGGGGTGCGCTTCGACCGGCCCGTCGAACGCCTCCGGGAGACCATCGACGTGATCGAGATGGGGCTCGGGGGCGAGCGCATCGCATACGCGGGGAAGCACCTCCGGTTCCCGCTGCCGGACGGCGAAGGGAAGGCGATTGCCCTCGACGGCCCGCCCCGCGCGGACCTCCCGATCTATCTCGCCGCCCTGGGCCCCCGCAGCCTGGAGCTCGCCGGCGAACGGGCCGCGGGCTGGCTCGGCACGTCCTTCGTTCCGGAGCGGCCCGACGTCCAGCTCGATCCTCTCCGCCGGGGGGCGGGGCGCGCCGGCCGCCCCCTCTCCGCTCTCGACGTCCAGGCGGGCGGACGGCTCCGGATCACCGACGCCGTGGACGAGACGGTGGCCAAGCTCAAGCCCGCGATGGCGTTCCAGCTCGGCGGCATGGGGTCGGCGACCCGCAACTTCTACAACGACGTGTTCCGGCGGGCGGGCTGGGAGGGCGAAGCGCGCGAGGTCCGGCGGCTCTGGCTCGAACGCCGCCGCCGGGAGGCGGCGGCCGCGGTGCCGGACGACCTCATCCTGAAGAGCAGCCTCATCGGCCCGCCGGAGGCGGTGCGCGCCCGCATCCGGCTCTGCCGGGACGCCGGGGTCACCACCCTGCGCCTGAGCCCGATCGGGGACACGCTCGCCGAGCGGCTCGACCAGCTAGGGCAGGCGCTCGACCTCGCTGCCGCTCTCTGACGGGCGGCCCTCCCTCTCCGGCCGGGCCATTTCACGCTGCGGCATTGGTTCGCGCGGGCGAACCCGGTTCGATCGAATCGGAGCGGCGAAGGTCCTGGGAACGCTCGTGTCCCGCCCGCATCGGTCCGCAGCGGTCTTGCCGTCCCACTTGCGGGCGGGACACGAGCGTTCCCAGGAAGGGCCGCTTTCAGGAAGAGCGGCGGGCATCATCGATGCCCGCCCGCGAGCCGGCCGGCGTGAAAGGGCCCTGCCCTCTCCGGCCGCGGGTGGCGCCGGCGCGGTCCGGCGGAGGACGGGGAAGGGGCGCCATCGCGGCGCCCCTTCCTTCCGTTCCCGCTAGATGTGGTAGTAGTGGAAGAACTCCGCCGGGACCGGGTGCAGGAACACGTCGCGCGATTCCTGCTCCTTGAACGCGATGTAGTGGTCGATCACGTCTTGGGTGAAGACCCCGCCCTCCAGCAGGTAGTCGTGGTCGTCGCCGAGCGCGGCCACCGCCTCCTCCATCGAGGACGGGACCTGGGGAATGTTCCCCGCCTCCTCGGGCGAGAGCTCGTAGATGTCGGTGTCCGTGGGGTCGCCGGGGTCGATCCGGTTCCGGACCCCGTCGAGGCCCGCCATCATCATCGCGGAGAACGCGAGGTACGTGTTGGCGGAGGGGTCCGGGGGGCGGAACTCGATGCGCTTGCTGGCCGCCGCCGTCTCGTAGGTGGGGATCCGCACGGCCGCCGACCGGTTGCGCTGCGAGTAGGCGAGATAGGTCGGCGCCTCGAAGCCGGGTACCAGGCGCTTGTAGGAGTTGGTCGTCGGCGCGCAGAAGGCGAGGAGCGACGGACCGTGCCGGAGGAGGCCGCCGATGTAGTGGCGGGCGACCTCCGAGAGCTCGGCGTAGCCGTCCGCGTCGTAGAAGAGCGGCTTGTCGCCGAGCCAGAGCGACTGGTGCACGTGCATCCCGGTGCCGTTGTCGCCGAACAGGGGCTTCGGCATGAAGGTCGCGGACTTGCCGTGCGCCAGGGCCACGTTGCGGACGATGTGCTTGTACCACTGGGTCTCGTCCGCCTTGTCGCGCAACGTGCCGAAGCGGGTCGCGATCTCGCCCTGCCCGCCGGTCGCCACCTCATGGTGGTGCACCTCGAACTGGATGCCGACCTGGCCCATCTTCTCCGCCATCTCCCAGCGAAGGTCGGAGAGCTTGTCGAAGGGCGACACCGGGGTGTAGCCCTGCTTCGGCGGGATCTTGTAGCCGGTGTTGTTGCCGCCCTCGTCGCGCCCGGAGTTCCAGTCCGCCTCGTCGGATTCGACGACGTGGAACGACGAGTTGATCTTGAGGCCGAACTGCACGTGCTCGAACAGGAAGAACTCGAGCTCGGGGCCGAAGAACGCCTTGTCGGCGATGCCGGAGGCCTCGAGGTAGCGCTCGGCCTTGGTCGCGACGTAGCGCGGGTCGCGCGAGTAGCGCTCGCCGGTCATCGGGTCGTGGACGTTGCAGATCAGCTTGAGGGTCGGCTCGGACTCCGTCGGATCGATCCGGGCCGTGTCGAGGTCGGGGCGCAGCAGCATGTCCGATTCGTCGATCGACTGGAAGCCCCGCAGGCTGGAGCCGTCGAAACCTTGACCGCGTCCGACCAGGCTCTCGTCCAATCTGGAAGCGGGGAGCGAGAAATGCTGCCAGCGACCGATGAGGTCGGTGACGAGCAGGTCCACCCGCCGTATGTCGTTGTCCCTGATGATTGCCTGTACGTCGGCAAGTGTCGCCATCGCTCAGTACCTCCCATGCGTCCGGCCGCGGCCCGGCGATGGGGCGGCGGCTGCCGAGTGAACGGGTGCGATCCGCCTCCGCCTCGGGTCGGCCGTGGCGGTGCGATGCCGAATCGCGGGAGGGCGTATGTTGGGTTAGCGGGACGGGAATTTCAACCTCGCGAACGCCGCGGGGCAGGGCTTTTTCACGCTGACCGACTCGCGGCCTGGTGTGGACGCCCACCGCTCTTTCCGGGGACGACGGGTCCTCGGAACGCTCGTGTCCCGCCCGCAAGTGAGACGGCAGGACCGCCACGGGTCGATGCGGGCGAGACACCCGCGCGCTCCCGGGCGCGCCGTCCCCCGGAGGCGCTGCCCCCCGGACGCGCCGTTCCCAGGACCTTCGCCGCTCCGATTCGACCGAGCCGGGCTCGCCCGCGCGAACCGGGTCCGCAGGGTGAAACGATCCCGCAGCGCGGGGCGCCGCATCGGCCGGCCCCGGCCGGAGCTAGCCGCCGACCGCCTCCGCGCGGAGCTTGAACTTCTGGATCTTGCCCGTCGAGGTCTTCGGAAGCTCGCCGAAGATCACCGTCTTCGGGCACTTGAAGCGGGCGAGGCGGCCGCGGCACCAGTCGATGATCTCGCGCTCGGTCGCCGCCGCCCCCGGCCGCAGGGTCACGAAAGCGCAGGGGGTCTCGCCCCAGTGGTCGTCGGGCTTCGCGACGACCGCCGCCTCGAGCACCGCGGGGTGGCGGTACAGGCAGTCCTCCACCTCGATCGACGAGATGTTCTCGCCCCCCGAGATGATGATGTCCTTGGACCGGTCCTTGAGCTGGACGTAGCCGTCCGGATGGGTGACCCCGAGGTCCCCGGAATGGAACCACCCGCCCGCGAACGCTTCGCGGGTCGCGTCGGGGTTCTTGAGATAGCCCTTCATGACGATGTTGCCGCGCATCATCACCTCGCCCATCGTCTCTCCGTCCGCGGGAACCGGGGTCATGGTGCCGGGGTCCATCACCGCAAGGCCGTCGAGGGCGTGGTACCGCACGCCCTGGCGCGACTTGATCGCGGCCCGCTCGCTCGCCGGGCGTTCGTCCCACTCGGGCTTCCAGGAGCAGATCACGGAGGGGCCGTAGGTCTCGGTGAGCCCGTAGACGTGGGTGATCCGGAACCCGCTCGCCTCCATCCCCTCGAGCACCGCGGCGGGGGGCGCCGCGCCCGCGGTCATCACCTCCACCGTGCGGTCGAAGGCCCGCCGGTCCTCCTCCGGGGCGTTCAGGATGAAGTTGAGGACGATGGGCGCCCCGCAGAAGTGGGTCACCCCTTCGTCGGCGATCGCGGCGTAGATCGACTTCGCGTCCACCCGGCGCAGGCACACCCCCGTACCCGCGACCGCCGCGAGGGTCCAGGGGAAGCACCATCCGTTGCAGTGGAACATCGGCAGGGTCCAGAGGTAGACCGGGTGGTGGGCCATGTTCCAGGCGACCGCGTTCGTCAGCGCGTTGACGTACGCGCCGCGGTGTGCGTAGACCACACCCTTCGGGTTGCCGGTGGTGCCGGAGGTGTAGTTGAGGGCGAGCGCGTCCCATTCGTCGTTCGGCCCCGGCCAGGCGAAATCCGGATCGCCGTCCTCGAGGAACCCCTCGTACTCGACGCCGCCGAGCCGCTCGCCGCCCACCGCGTCGGGGTCGTCGACGTCGATGACGAGGGGCCGGCGGCCGAGCTTCGCGAGGGCCGGGCCGACGGTCGGCGAGAGCTCGCGGTCGGTGATGATCGCCTTCGCCTCGCCGTGCTCGAGGATGAAGGCCACCGTGCTCGCGTCGAGCCGGGTGTTGATGGTGTTGACCACCGCCCCCAGCATCGGCACGGCGAGGGTCGCCTCGTAGGCGGCGGGGACGTTGGGGGCCATAACGGAGACCGTGTCGCCGCGGCCGATCCCGCGCGCGGCGAGGCTCGCGGCGAGGCGGCGGCAGCGGGCGCAGGTCTCCGCCCACGTGTAACGCCGGCTCCCGTGCACCAGGGACGTGCGATCGGGATAGACGGAGGCGCTTCGTTCGAGGAAGCCGATCGGGGTGAGCGGGGCGTAGTTCGCGGGGTTCGCGTCGAGGTCGATTTCGTAAGGGTTCATGCTCATCGATCGTTCTCTGGGGTCGGGTTCTTCACCTGGGCATCCGGCGCCGCGCGGCGCGGCCGTCGTGCCCCGTTCGCGGGCTGGCGGCCCGTTGCGCCCCGGCGCGGGCGGGGTCCGGTCGGGCGCCTTTCGCCAATGTACGGCAGCATGGCGTATGTGTCTATTCGTGTGCTAGCCTCGGCCCATGCGTATACACATCACGTTGGATGACGAGCTCGTCGTCGAGCTCGACCGGCGGGCCGGCGCCCGGCGCCGCAGCGCGTTCGTCGCGGAGTTGATCGCGCGCGGCCTCGAAGACGAACGGCGTTGGGACGAGATCGAATCCGCCTTGGGCAGTCTGCCCGATACCGGGCACGATTGGGACCACGATCCCGGCGCGTGGGTGCGCCGGCAGCGGCGCGGCGATACCCATCGTTCGGGCTGACGATGGCTCGACTGCTCCTCGACTCGACGGTATTGATCGACGCGCTGCGCGGCCGGGCCTCGGCCGGCCGCGTGGCGAACCTTCGCCGCACGGGTACGGAGCCTTGGGTCTGCGTCATCTCGGTGGAGGAAATATGGCGCGGGCTGCGTCCCGGCGAAGAGTCGAGCGCCGAGCGCCTGTTCAACGGGCTGCGGCTTGCACCGCTCGGGGTCGCGGAAGGGATCCGGGCGGGCTCCTGGCGGAGGACGTTCGCCGAGCGCGGCGTCACCCTCCACCAGGCCGACTGCCTGATCGCGGCTGCCGCCACCGGGATCGGCGCCGCGCTCGCGACGGCGAACGTGCGGGACTTCCCCATGCCGGAGATCGACGTTCGACACTGGCCGGCCGGATCGTGACGGCCCGGAGCCGTCTCTCGGTGCGCGGGGGGAATTCCGCCGCTCGGCGACGCCGTGACCCGTCGCCGGCCGCGGCCTGCTCCCGGCGGATCGAACCGCCCGGCGGTGCGAGCGCGAAGCGAGCTTCCCGGGGATGAACCCGACGAATGGTGCAATGGGCGTGTCCCGGTCCGGCACGTCGAGCAGCTCCCACAGCGTCCACACCTCGGGGCAGACCGGCCGGATGACCGGCCCGATTGTCCCCGGGGTCTCCAGCCTTCATCATGAAAGCCGGAACGCGGCCGCGTGGATTCGAGCATGACGAAGCCGCTCTGGGAGCCGAGCCCCCGGGACGTCGAACGGGCGCAGATCACCCGGTTCGCCGCCTTCGTGCGCGAGCGCCACGGGCTGAAGGCGCCGGACTACGCCGCGCTTCACGCCTGGTCGGTGGCCGAACCGGCCGCATTCTGGGAGAGCGTCTGGGACTTCTGCGGGGTCCTCGCCGCCGCCAGAGGGGATACGGTCCTCGAGCACGGCGGCCGGATGCCCGGCGCGCGCTGGTTTCCGGGTGCGCGACTGAACTACGCGGAGAACCTCCTGCGGCGCCGCGACGACGGGCCGGCCATCGTCTTTCGGGGGGAGGCGCCGGCCGCCGACGCGGATCGAACCTCGGACCGGCGCATCTCCTGGCGCCAGCTCCACGACCACGTGTCGCGCGCAGCGCAGGGCTTGCGCGCGGCCGGGGTCGGCCCCGGTGACCGGGTCGCGGGCTATCTCCCGAACCTCCCGGAAACCGTCATCGCCATGCTGGCCACTACCAGCCTCGGGGCGGTGTGGTCCTCGTGCTCGCCCGACTTCGGGGTCCAGGGGGTGCTCGACCGCTTCGGGCAGATCGAGCCCAAGGTGCTCGTGGGCGCGGACGGCTACCGCTACAACGGAGCACCCTTCGACTCGCTCGGGCGTATCCGCGACGTCCTCGCCGGCGTTCCGAGCGTCGAGCGCGCCGTCGTCGTCCCGTATCTCCGCCGCGCGCCGGACCTTCGATCGGCGCCGGGGGCGATCTCCTGGGACGAGCTCACCCTCGCCCATCCCCCCCGCGAGATCGAGTTCGCGCCGGTCCCCTTCGACCACCCGCTCTACGTCATGTACTCGTCCGGCACCACCGGCGCGCCCAAGTGCATCGTGCACGGCACGGGCGGGACCCTGCTCCAGCATTTGAAGGAGCACCGTCTGCACGCGGACGTGCGGCCCGGCGACACCCTGTTCTACTTCACCACCTGCGGCTGGATGATGTGGAACTGGCTCGTGTCGGGACTCGCGAGCGGCGCCTGCCTCGCACTCTACGAGGGGTCGCCGGGGTGGCCGGACCTCGACGCCCTCTTCGACTTCGCGGACGCGGCCCGCATCGACGTCTTCGGCACGTCCGCCAAGTACCTCGACGCGGTCAAGAAGGCGGGGCTCCGCCCGCGCGATACGCACGACCTCTCGAGCGTCCGGGCGATCCTCTCCACCGGCTCCCCCCTCGTGCCCGAGACCTTCGACTTCGTGTACGAGGCGGTGAAGCCCGACGTCCGGCTCTCCTCGATCACCGGCGGCACCGACCTCATCGGCTGCTTCGCGCAGGGGAACCCGGCCGCCCCGGTGTGGCGGGGCGAGATCCAGTCCCTCGCCCTCGGGATGCAGGTGGAGGTGTTCGACGACGAAGGCCGCCCGCTTCCGGAGGGCGAGCCGGGGGAGCTGGTGTGCACCGCTCCCTTCCCCTCGATGCCGGTCGGATTCTGGAACGATCCGGACGGGGCGAAGTACCGCGGGGCCTATTTCGAGCGGTTTCCCGGCGTCTGGCGCCACGGAGACTGGGTGGAGCGTACCGCGCACGGCGGGCTCATCGTGCACGGCCGCTCCGACGCGGTGCTCAATCCGGGCGGGGTGCGGATCGGGACGGCCGAGATCTACCGCCAGGTCGAGCAGCTCGACGAGGTCGAGGAAGGGATCGTCATCGGCCAGCAGTGGGAGGGCGACGTGCGCGTGGTCCTCTTCGTGCGCCTCCGGGAGGGGGGCCGCCTCGACGAGGCGCTCACGGAGCGGATCCGCCGGCGGATCCGGACCAACGCGACCCCGCGCCACGTCCCCGCCCGGATCCTCGAGGTCACCGACATCCCGCGCACCCGGAACGGAAAGATCGTCGAGCTCGCGGTGCGTGACGTCGTGCACGGCCGCCCGATCCGCAACCGCGAGGCGCTCGCCAACCCGGAGGCGCTCGATCTCTTCGCGGGCCGGCCCGAGCTCTCGGCGTAGGGGAATGGAGACACGCGGGAACCGGCCGGACCCGCGCCGCGCCGCGCCGGCCGCTTCGGCGGCCTCGGGGCGGACGGTGCCGGTGACCGTCACCTACCTCGAGATGACGTCGCCGGACCAGCGGGTGTCGGCGCCCGGACGGGCGGAGCCGACCGCGATCCTCCGCGCCCACCGCCCCACGATCTCGTTCTACCGCTACCTCTACGACACGGTCGGCGCCGACTGGAACTGGTTCATGCGCCGCCGCCTCTCGGACGAGGCGCTCGCCGCGATCCTCCACGACGACCGGGTGGAGGTGTTCGTGCTCTACGTCCGCGGGACGCCCGCCGGCTACGTGGAGCTCGACCGGCGGGTGGAAGGGGAGGTCGAGATCGCCTATTTCGGCCTGATTCCGGAGTACGTGGGACGGGGCTTCGGCGGGTTTCTGCTCGACTGGGGGCTGGCGCGGGCGTGGGGATACCGGCCGCGCCGGGTCTGGCTCCATACGTGCTCGCTCGACCACCCGCGGGCGCTCGGCGTCTACCAGCGCGCGGGCCTCGTGGTGTACCGCCGGGAGGTGGAGCACGAGCCGGTGGAGCACCTGCTCTTCCTCCCCCCGGACGCGGGCGAGGAGGCCGCGGCGCCCGGGGCGGCGGCCGGCCGCGGCGGGGACCGGGAGACGGGCGCGGGACGACCGGGCGCCGGGAACGGGAAGCAGGGGAAGGAGACATGAACCTTTCGGCCTTCGGGCGGCGGCTCACGGGCGAATCGGGCACGCGCTCGCTCATGGACGACCTCGGCGAGATCGCCGCCGCCGCCGGCGGCATCGTGAACCTCGGGGGCGGGAACCCGAGCCTCATTCCGGCCGCGGAGATGGTGTTCCGGATCCGGATGCAGGCCCTCATGCAGCGCGGCGGCGCGTTCGAGCGGGCGATCGGGACCTACGCCGCCCCGGAGGGAGAGCGGGGCTTCGCCCGCGCCCTCGCCGGCCTCCTCCGCCGCGAGCAGGGCTGGGACGTGACCGAGCGCAACGTCGCCCTCACCAACGGCAGCCAGTCCGCGTTCGTCGCGCTGTTCAACCTGCTCGCCGGGCCGGCCCCCCCGGGCCGCGAGGGGCCGCGCGCCCCCCGCATCCTGCTCCCGCTCTCGCCCGAGTACATCGGGTACGCCGACGTCGGGCTCAGTCCCGGCCTGCTCACCGCCTGCCGCTCGACGATCACCGAGCTCGGGGACATGCTGTTCAAGTACGGGGTGGACTTCGAGGGCGTGGAGGCCGTCGAGGACGTCGCCGCGATCTGCGTGTCGCGGCCCACCAACCCCACCGGCAACGTGGTGACCGACGGGGAGCTCGCCCGGCTCGGAGCCATCGCCCGCGCCCGCGGCGTGCCGCTCATCGTCGACAACGCCTACGGGCTGCCCTTCCCCGGCATCGTGTTCGGCGACGCGGCCCCGTTCTGGGACGACGACACCGTCCTTTGCATGAGCCTCTCGAAGCTCGGCCTGCCCGGGCTTCGCACCGGGATCGTGATCGCGAACGAGGAGCTCATCGCCGCCCTCGCGGCGGTCAACGCCGTCTTCTGCCTGGCCCCGGGAAGCCTCGGACCGGCGCTCGCCGCCGACCTCGTCGAGAGCGGCGAAGTGCTCGCGCTCGCCCGCGACGTCATCCGGCCCCACTACGCGGAGCGGGCGGAGCGCGCCGTCGGCCTGCTGCGCGAGGGCCTCGAAGGCTGCGAGGTCCGCATCCACAAGCCGGAAGGCGCGTTCTTCCTGTGGCTGTGGATGCCGGGGCTCCCGATCACCAACGCGGTGCTCTACGAGCGGCTCAAGGCGCGCGGGGTCGTCGTCGTCTCCGGTCAGCACTTCTTCCCGGGGCTCGAGGACGACGACTGGCCGCACAAGCACGAGTGCATCCGCATCAGCTACGCCGACGACTGGAGCCGGGTCGAGCGGGGCCTCGCGGTGATCGTCGAGGAGGTGCGCCGCGCTCGCGACGACGGCGGCTGACCGGCCGTCCGTCCCGGCCATCCGCCTACCCGGCCGGCCCGTTCGTTTCAAGCGGCGGCGTGCGGCGGGAGGGCCTGCGCCAAGTTGCGTGGCCGGCCGCAGCGGGCGACCTTGATGCTGACATCGACGCCCTGGATGCGAACTTTGGCCCGATTCAGATCCTTGAGCTGTTTCGGATGCAAACCCCGGCCGTGGAACAGGATGGGGCGGAAGGTCGGAGCGGGGGTGTTCGAGACGATGCCCGCCGCGAACTCCGCTCCGGCCTGGAGCTGTTCGGCCACCTGGGATGCGTCGGCATCCCCGCTCTCGAGCTCCACGGGAACGATGACGAGGACGCTTCCGGCCGTTTGAAGGAAGAGAACGAAATCGCACCGTCGGCCCGCCATTCTTCGGCTGGCGAACACCCTCTCGGTATCCACGATGACACGTGAAGATGGAACACCGGTCATGTATGCCCGGCATCCGTCCCTGCTGCACGACCGGCTGAGATTCTCCTCACCCATCTCTCGTTCGATATCAGCGAGTGTCCTGTTCACGCTTGTTCCTCTCCGCCTCCGCAAGCTGGTTCTGCAGCTCCGCGGAACGGTTGTAGAGCGCTTCCGCGACCTCCTCGTAGTCCCTCGGCTCCACGCCTTCCACCCGGTCGAACGGGATTTCTTCGATCCTCGAGCCAGCGGCTTCCATCTCGCGGCTGAACAACCAGATCCCGACCTCATGCGGGCTCAGCCAGGCGGGAAGGACATCCCGCCCGGAGGATTCTCCCGGCGGCTTGCCCATTTCTCCTTCACGCATCAGGTTCGCGATCTCCCGGAGCAACCAGTCGCTATGGGTCGTCACCACCACCCGCACCCCGGCTCGAACCAGGCGAGCCAGGGTCATGGCCATCCGGGTCTGGGCGGCCGGATGCAGATGGGCTTCCGGCTCTTCGATGATGAGCGTATCCCCGGGGCTGACGACCCCGCGCAGGAACAGTACCACCGGCGCCAGCTCGGAGACCATCGACGAGGCGCGGGTAAGGCGAATTTCCTGCTCCGTCTCCTTCGCGCGATAGACGAATTCAGGATATCCCCCCGCCGAGGACCTGATCGTCAGTATCCGACCCGCGAGGATCTCCCTCTCCAGCGCGCCCGCCATCTCGGCCATTCGTTCGGAACCGATTTCGTCTTCGTCGAACAGGATGAGCCGTTGCATGAAGTCGGCCACCCCTCCCGAAAAGGCGGGGATCTGCACCGAAGTTCCGAACCTCGATCCGGACGTCCGGATGCCGGAGCTCCGCCGTGTCCGCCGCTTCGGTCGTCCCAGGGCTGCTCATTGCGATTTCTCCGGATGGTTTGTCCGCCCGTGGCCGGATGCGCTCGATGATCGGCGAGATTGCCGGATCGGAGGTTCGACCCGCATCGGCGTCTCGGGGTCGGGGCGTCCGCGGACATTATCGCTCGACCCCTCCCCTCATGTCAGTGCTCTCTCGTGCATCTCGCGGGGAGCCCCCGCGCGGCGCGCTGCGGTGACCGCATCCGTGGATCGGGTGGTTCGCGGGCGGCCGTCCCGAGGCTGGCTCCGGAGGCCGCCGGCTACAATGCGCGGCCTTCCGCGGGGCCGCCGATGATCCAGCTCACGAACGTCACCCTCAAGCGAGGCGGGGCGTCCCTGTTCACGGGGCTCGACCTCACCTTGCACGCGGGCCGGCGGGCCGGGGTCGTGGGGCGGAACGGGGTCGGCAAGACGAGCCTCTTCCTCCTCCTTCGCGGCCGCCTGCTTCCCGAGGAAGGCGACGTCCGCGTGCCCGGGAGCTGGACCATCGCCCATCTCGCCCAGGAGACGGAGGCGAGTCCGGCGACCGCCCTCGACTGGACGATGGACGGGGACCGGCCGCTCCGCGCGGTGCAGCGCCGCATCGAGGCGGCCGGGGCGAGCGGCGACGACGGACGGCTCGCCGCGCTCTACGCGGAGCTCGAGGCCATCGACGGGTATGCCGCGGAGGCGCGGGCGGGGCGGATCCTGCACGGCCTCGGGTTCGACCCGGACGACTTCTCCCGTCCGGTGTCGGACTTCTCGGGCGGCTGGCGGATCCGGCTCGACCTTGCGCGGGCCCTCATGTGCCGCTCCGATCTGCTGCTCCTCGACGAGCCGACCAACCACCTCGATCTCGACGCGGTGACGTGGCTCGAACAGTGGCTCGTGCGCCGCGACGGCACGGCCCTCCTCATCTCCCACGACCGCGACTTCCTCGACCGGACCGCGACCGACATCGTCCACCTCGAGGCCGGGCGGGCCCGGGCCTACCGCGGCGGATACTCCTCGTTCGAGCGCCAGCGAAGCGAGCGCCTCGCGCGCGAGCGGACGGCCTTCGAGAAGCAGCAGCGGCGGGTGCGCGAGGTCCGGGCGTTCGTCGCCCGGTTCGGGGCCAAGGCGAGCAAGGCCCGGCAGGCGCGAAGCCGCCGGAAGGAGCTGGAGCGGCTCGCCCTCGCCGCCCCCGCCCACACCGACTCCCCCTACCGGTTCTCCTTCCCGAACCCGGAGCGGATGTCGGATCCCCTGCTGCTCCTCGAGGACGCGAGCTTCGGATACGGCGGGGAGCCGGTGCTCGCGGGCGTGCGCCTCACCCTCCGGCCCGGCGCGCGGATCGGGCTGCTCGGCCGCAACGGGGCCGGGAAGTCGACCCTGATGCGGGGCATCGCGGGCGAGCTTTCCGCCGTGGCGGGAGAGGTCGAACGCGGGCGGAACGCCCCGGTCGGGTACTTCGCCCAGCACACCCTGGAGACCATCGACCCCGCGAAGAGCCCCATGGACCAGCTCGCCGAGGCGGACCCGAAGGCGCCCGGCCAGGCCATGCGCGACTACCTCGGCGGATGGGGGTTCTCGGGCGATGCGGCGTTCGGGCGCTCGGGGCTCCTCTCGGGGGGCGAGAAGGCCCGGCTCGCCCTCGCCCTCATCGCCTGGCGAAGGCCCGCCGTCCTGCTCCTCGACGAGCCGACGAACCATCTCGACCTCGACATGCGCCACGCCCTCACGGTGGCCCTCCAGTCGTATGGGGGGGCGCTCGTCGTGGTGTCCCACGACCGCCGCCTCCTCGGGAGCACCGTGGACGAGCTGCGGCTGGTCGCGGAGGGCCGGGTCGCGCCCTGGGACGGGACCCTGGACGAATACCGGGACCGGCTCCTCGGTCAGGAGCCGCCCGCGGCGCCCATCGCCTCCGCCGCGCTCACCGTGCCCGCCGAGCCGCCGGCGACCCGGGACTCGGCGGTCGAACGGCGCCGCGCCGGCGCCAGTGCGCGCGCGCGGCTGAAACCCCTCCGCGACGAGCTCCGCGCGGTCGAGGCGCGGCTGGCGGACACGCAGTCGAAGCTCGAGTCGGTGACCGCGGTGCTCGCCGACACCGACGCCTACCACCGGCTGAGCGGAGAGGAGGTGGCGGACCTCGTCTCCCGCCACAAACGCTACCGGGCACGGGTGGAGCGGCTCGAAGAGGAATGGATGGCGGTGAGCGAGAAGCTCGACGCGGCGAGCGCCGCCTGACTTCCGCCCGACCGTCCGCCCGTTCGGGACCCGGCGCCGGCCCCGCTCGCCGCATTCGGCCGCGACGGGGGCGGCCCGGGTGGGCAGGTCGTCGGCCCATCTCTACCACCGTGAGCCTCGATCAGGTGGGACTTGCCCCGAATTTCGCAGCTTTCCGCACGTAACCAGTCGATCGTTCTTCGCGAAGATCGATGCAGGGCCGCAATCGTCCCGGCACGTCTCTCATCCGCTCGCACTCCTCGATACCGTGCTGATCCGGTACGCCAAGGCCACCGAGAGGTCCCCGCGAGACCGCCGCCCTGTCCCCAAGAACCCGGTTGGTGTTCGGACGAAGTGCCGCCTGGGATTTCGAAACATCGTAACTATCTGATGTAAAATGATATTGTGTGATATGAAGGAAAAGACGGGTTGGTCGCGAAGGAGGGGTCGTCAGCGACCGGGCATCTGGCGCCGGAGGGGCTGCCTGGCCGGCATGAGTCAGGTACTCGAGCGGAATATCCCGGTCGCCCTTGGTCGTTCCAGCCCCGGAACAGGGATTTCGACGTGCCTCCGTCACCCGGATATTCCACGCAGATCGGCGCTAGCACCCGACTCATGATGCGGCGGGTGTTTCGTGCAGTCTCCCCGAAGCTTCGAAACAGGCTACCCGCCGCCCTGGCAACAGCTCCTCCAGGTCGGGACAGGATTCGCGGCACGACGCTTTCGCCCACGGACAGCGCTGGTACAGGTAACAGCCGGCGGGCAGATCGATGGGGCTCGGGATCTCCCCCTCGAGGACGAAGCGCGGCAGGCTTCGGTCCGGGTCCGGATACAGCACCGACGAGAGCAGCGCCCGGCTGTAGGGATGGAGCGGGCGTTCGAATATCCGCTCGGTCTCGCCGGTCTCGACGATCTTCCCGAGGTACATGACCGCGACGCGGTTGCAGACCCGCCGAACCGCGGTCAGATCGTGCGATATCAGAAGATACGAGAGCCCCAGCTTCTCGCGCAGATCGTTCAACAGGCCGAGGATCTCCGCCCGCACGGAGACGTCCAGGGCCGAGGTCGGTTCGTCGAGGACGACGAGCTCGGGCTGGGTGGCGAGCGCCCGGGCGAGCCCGATCCGCTGCTGTTCTCCCGCGCTCAACTGGTGGGGGTACTTCTCGGTCACGGAGGCGTCGAAACCGACCATCTCGAGGACTTCCCGGACCCGCCGGCGGCGCGGGGCGGCCGGTCCGGGGCGGAGCACCCGGAGGGGCTCTCCCACGAGCGTTTCGATTCGCATCCGCGGATTGAGGGATTCGAAGGGCTCCTGGAACACCATCTGCACCCGGCCGCGCAATGGGCGGAAGTCGCGTGGGGCCATGCCGCTCACGTCGGAGCCGTCGATGAGGATCGTGCCGGCGGTGGGGGGCAGCAGCTTGAGCAGGCAACGTCCCACGGTGGTCTTGCCCGAGCCGCTCTCCCCGACCAGTCCGAGGGCCTCTCCCCTGGCGATCGTGAACGAGACCCGGTTGACGGCCCTCACCGCCTTGCCGCGGCCGGCCGGGAAATGCTTGACGAGGCCGCGGACGGAGACGAGCGGGCGGGTCATCAGGCGGCGGCCTCCCCGCTCGCGACGGCTTCGGCGCGAAAGCACGATGCCGAATGGCCGTCGGCCACGGTACGGGGCGCCGGCCGTTCCTCGCCGCAGCGGGGGATGGCGGCGGGGCAGCGGCCGGCGTACCTGCACCCCGTCGCGGCCGTCCCGGCCCGAGCCGCGGTGCTCGTTCCCAGTCGGCGGGCATCGCGCGCCGCCCCCGCGGCTCGGATCAGCCGCCGGCTGTACGGATGGGCCGCGTGCCGGAAGAACCGGCGGACGCTCGCCGTCTCGATCACCTCGCCGGCGTAGACCACCGCGACGCGCTCACAGTAGTGGGCGACGACCCCGAGGTCGCGGGACACCATGACGAGCGAGGTTCGGAAATCCCGCACCAGATCGTGCATGAGATCCAGGATCTGCCGCGAGATGGTGACGTCGAGGCCGGCCGTCGGCTCGTCGGCGAGCAGGAGCCGGGTGGAGTGCGCCAGCGCCATGGCGATGATCACGCGCTGGCACATGCCGCCGCTCAGCTCGTGGGGGTAGGCGTTCAGGCGCTGCCCGGGGTCCGGGATCCCCACCGCTTCCAGCAGGCCCTCCGCCCGGCTCAGGGCCGCGTCCCGCCTGGCGTCGCTGTGCGCCATGATCACGTTGGCGATCTGGACCCCGACCGATATGAGGGGGTTCAGGTGTTTGCGAGGCTCGGGGGTCGTCAGCGCGATCTGCCTGCCGCGGACCTCGCGCAGCTCGTCTTCGCTCTTCTCGAGCAGGTCGTCGCCTTCATAGAGGACCCGTCCGGCTTCGACCCTCCAGGGCGGGCGCAGCAGGCCGAGGATTGCACGCACCAGCACCGTCTTGCCCGAGCCCGATTCGCCGACGATGCCGAGGGTCTCGCCTTCGCGCAGCGACACGTCGAGACGGTTCAGGACCGGGACCACCCCGGATTCGCCGTGGAAGCTCACCTCGAGGCCCTGGACGTCGAGCAACGGCGCCATCGGATCAGTCCCGGTTGACCGGGTCCAGGTAGTCGCGCAGACCGTCCCCGACCAGGGCATAGCCGAGGACCGTGATGCCCAGGGCGACGCCGGGGAACAGGGCGGTCCACCACTGTCCGGTCATCATGTTGGGAGCCCCGATGGAGATCATCGAGCCCCATTCGGGCGTCGGCTTGGGCACGCCCGCTCCGACGAAGCTGAGCGCGGCGGTGAGCAGGATGGCGAAGCCGATGCCGGGCGAGATGTTGGCGAGCGGTGCGGTCAGCGCGTTGGGCATGACGTGGACGAAGGCGATCCGAAGCTCGGAGTTGCCCGCGCACCGGGCCGCGTCGACGAACGGGCGCTCACGCACCTGGAGGACCGATCCTCGCGTCACCCTGAGGAAGTACGGAATGTTGAGGAACGCGAGGGCGGCAATCACGTTCTCCGTTCCCGGACCGCGAAAGCCGACCAGGGCCAGCGCGAAGATGAAGATGGGGAACGCCTGCAGAATGTCCGCGCCCCGCATGATGAGCTCGCTCATCAGGCGGCCCGGTCCCGCCGCTCCGGCGAAGAAGCCCGAGACCACGCCGAGTGCGACACCGAACCCGAAGGCGATGAGGGACGACGTGAGCGCGATCGTGAGATCGATCCGGGGGGCCGAGATCACCCGCGAGAAGACGTCCATGCCCGCGACGTCGGTGCCCAGCCAGTGGTCGAGGGAGGGAGGCAGCAGTCCCGCGCCGGGGAGGGCGCGCTCCGGAGGATAAGGCGCCACCAGCGGCCCGAAGACGGCGAGGAAGATCGTGACGGCGACGATCGCGAGGCCGATCAGGAAGCTCGGCCGGCGCCGGGCGAACCCGACGAAGGAACGGGCGGGCCCCGGGCGGCGGCTGCCCGGCGGCAACGCGGCCGCGGCGGCGATGCCGGCGCGGTTCGGGGGGTCAGCCACGTGCCGGCCTCCCGCTCATCCCTTGATCCTCGGGTCGATCACGAAGTACGCGAGGTCGACCAGAAGGAAGACCACCAGGGTGAAGACCGCGGCCAGGAGGACGAAGGCCTGGAGCGGCGCATAGTCCGAATTGACCACCGCTTCGACGGCGTACTGGCCGAGCCCGCCCCAGGCGAAGACCGTCTCCACCAGCACCGCGCCCCCGAGCAGGAACCAGAACACGATGCCGATGACGGTGACGACGGGCGGCATGGCGTTGCGCAGGGCATATCGCAGCAGGATGCGCCGGGGCAGGCCGAGCGCACGGCCGTGCTCGACGAAGTCCGACTGCATCATGTCCTCCACCGTCGAGCGGGTGTTCTTGATGACCAGGGTCATGTAGACCAGGGTCAGGGTCGCCACCGGGAGGACGAGGTGGGCCAGCGCCGACCGGAAGGCCTCCCACCGGCCGGCGAGGAGGGCGTCGATCACGATCATGCCGGTCACCGCCGGCGGCGTGGAGAGGATCGGATCGAGCTGGCCGATGGGGCCCGGAACGATGCCGAGCTTCGAGAAGAAGATGAAGATGAGGATCAACCCGAGCCAGAAATCGGGAATCGATCCGGCGAGCATCCCGTACACGAAGAGCCCCCGATCGGCGATGCCCCTTCGCTTGACGGCCGTGTAGACGCCGATCGGCACCCCGAGCAGCACGGACAGGATCCCGGCGGAGAGCACGAGCTCGAGAGTGGCCGGGAGACGTTGGCGGATGTCGGCGGTCACGCTCTGCGACGTGCGCCAGGACCTGCCGAAGTCTCCCTCGAGAACGTTGCCCACGTAGATGAGGTACTGCTCGGCGAGGGGACGGTCCAGACCGAGCTCGCGCCGGACCTCTTCGATCCGTTCCTTGGTGGCGAACTGGCCCGCCATCAGGAAGGCGGGGTCGCCCGGCAGCAGGCGGACGAGGAAGAAGACGATGAGCGAGACCGCGACGAGCTGCGGGATCAGGAACAGCAGACGTTTTCCGGCGTAGCGAAGAAAGCGCATCGGCGCGGTTGTCCGGCCGGGCCGTGCCGGCTACCGGGGAGCGCCGGAGATCATGGCTTGCGGGGGCCGCTCACCACGCCATCCGCGCCCGGGACGTTCGAAGGACGGGAGGGGCGGCCTGCCGCCAAGGGTCAGGGATGCCTTCCGCCCGATCCGCCGGGCTCTGCCTCGGGCATGCGTTCGAGACGGTCCCATCGGCTGAGCGCCAGATGGGTCAGCTCGCCGGTCGGGCTCGTGTAGCTGCCGGCCGGCATGCCGGCGAGCGGAAAGCCCACGAAGTGGCCCCATGAGCGTTCCTGCAGCATCTGGTCGCCGTACTCCGGGCTCGAACCGCAGGGCCAGCCATAGGCGTACCAGAAGATGCCGTTGAGGGGGTCGATGATCTCGGCGCTGACCGACCCCCAGGCCGGGGTCCCGGTCTCGAATCGTTCTCCGTGGAGGCTGCCGTGGTTGCAGATCGAGTATCCGTGTCCCGGGATCCATGGGTTCTCGCCGGCGAACCGTTCCTTGTGGGCGTGGTCGCTCAGGAGCGCGGCCATCGTGCGAAGATCGATCGACCCCTCGGTCCGGCCGAGCAGCTCCTTGGCGCGCAGGTAGCGGGACTGGTTCGGCACCCTCGGGTTGTCCAGCGAGTTGAGGGGCGCGCCCTCCTCTTCCTGCATGCTCACCCAGCAGTTGACGTTCACCGCGGTCCCGCCCGATGCGGGGCGCAGCCGGTCGCTCACCCGGACCCGCTTGCGGCCGATCTCCACCAGCGCGAGCGCTCCGCTGCGGTCGGCGAGCATGGCGGCGCCGGCGAAGTCGCGCGGCAGCTCCCCGACCAGGTCGAGCGCCTCGTCGACCGTGCCGCAGCGGGTCATCACGGTATGCCAGAGGTCGTGAGGCTTGAGGGCGCCCGGAGGCGCCCGGTTCTCCGGCTTCTCCAGCGCAAGCGTCCAGGTGAAGCCGAGCCCCGCCTCGTTCAGCGCCCTCGTCGGCGCGCCGCTCACGGAATCGGAGTACTCCTGGTCCGACGCGCCGGCTTCCAGCGGCGCCAGATGCGTGCCGATCCAGGCGAAGCCCTCCTCCGGGCGGCGCACGACGACGGTGGTGCGGATGTCGTAGGGATCATCGCTGACGCCGCCGATCCAGGTCCCGCCCCCCGGGCTCGCGGCGAGCCCGGTCGCGCCGATGTTCGTACACATGCCGACCTCCGTTCTCCGCTCCTGTCGCCCGGCGCAGGGGCCGTCCAGGCCCGTCTACTCCCGGCGGATGAACGCGAACCGGATCTGGTTGTCCGGGGTCCACAGGAATCCGGTGAGGTCCTTCTTCGCGGCCACCGTCCAGTCGAACCAGGCCACCTGGACCCAGGGAACCTGCTCGGCGACGATCTCCTGCAGCCTTGCGGTGACGGCCTCGCGCTCGGGCGAATCCATCATGCGCATCGCCTGCTCCAGGAGCCCGTTGTACTCGGGGTCGTCGAAGTTGACGGCGTTGATGAAGTTGTCGGGGCCGTTGCCGAGGTAGACCCACGAGGAGTAGCCGGGGTCGCCGCTCCAGGGCCACTGCTCGTTCTCCGCGAATGCCTGCAGCTTCTTCCCGTACTTCTGTTCGGCCCACACCGCCGTGGGAAGCGCCTGCAGCTCGACCTCGACGCCGACCTGCTCCCAACTGCTCTTGACGAGCACCGCCATCTCCTCGGACTCGCGCTGCGCGGCGTTGTAGGTGAGGGTGACCTCGAAGCCGTCCGGATGACCCGCCTCCGCCATCAGTCGTCTGGCCTTCTCGAGATCCGTCCCGTAGGCGTAGGTCGGGACATGGCCGGCGTAGATGTCCGGAACGATGCTGGTCATCCGCCGCGCGTTTCCGTAGTAGACCTTCTCGATGATGTCGTCATAGGGCGTGGCCCAGGCCATCGCCTGGCGCAGCAGGTGGTTGTCGAACGGCGGCTTGTCGGTCACCAGCCCCAGGTAGAGCTGCTTGTTCGACCGGGTTCGAACGATCCGGAGCTGGTCGTTCGCCGCCACCTGCCGGAGCTCGCGCTCGTTCAGGCCCCAGGCGACGTCGATCTGCCCCGCCTGGAGGAGGGAGAGCCGTGCGCTCGATTCGGGCACCGCCTTGAGGATGATCCGTTCGAAGTACGGCCGGGGCTCCTGCTCCCAGTGCTCGTTCTTCACCAGGATGGTCTCGACACCGGGCACCACCCGCTCCACGTGATAGGGGCCGAAGCCGGCCGAGTGGGTGCGAAGCCACTCCTTCGCCCAGGGCTCGTCGGCCGTCGCGTGCTTCTTCGCCTCCGTCGAATCGAAGGGTCCGCCGTAGTAGTTCTGGGCCAGGATCTTGAAGAAGATCGGGGTCGTGCCCCGCAGGTCGATCTTCACCGTGTGGTCGTCGATCTTTTCCACGCTCTCGGGGCCGTCCATGCCGATGACGTCGGCGATGAACTTCCCTACCGCCTTGACGGCGAACCGGCGTTCCCAGGACCACACGTAGTCGTCGGCGGAGAGCTCGTTGCCGTAGGGGCTCTTCATGCCCTGCTTGAGCCGGACGACGACGCTCGTGCCGTCCTCGCCCATTTCCCAGCTATCGGCGACCAGTCCGGTCACCCCGCGGTCATCGGTGGAGCGAAGGTCGACCGTGTCGGCCGGGTCGTCCGGGATCTCGATGATCCGGTAGGCGAAGAGGTCGCCCCCATGGACGTTCGCCATCATCATCTCGCCTTCCGAGGTGAGCGCCTGCTCTCCGTCGATCGAGGCGGGCGTGCCCGGAACGGCCACGACCAGGGTGCGTTCGCGCGCGTCCTGCGCGAGGGCGGCCAATGAGCCGGATGCGCCGAGGGCGGCGGCCAGGGCGAGACATGAGAAGCGGGCGGGCAGGTTCATGAGGTGCCTCCTCCTGCATTGAAGCGGACCGAATGCCGCTCGCAGAGCTTCAAGCGATCCTGGATCGGCCGCGAGTCTAGCAGACGCCGGGCGAGGCGCCGGCGGTACCGCGGGCGGGCGCCGGGGGTCAGCCGTCGCGCTGCGACCTCTCCAAGGCCTGGTCGATGTCCCAGAGGATGTCGTCGACGGACTCCAGGCCGACCGAGATCCGGATCATGTCCGGGGTCACCCCGGCCGCGGCCTGCTCCTCCTCCGAGAGCTGCCGGTGGGTCGTCGAGGCGGGATGGATGACGAGGGTGCGCGCGTCGCCGACGTTCGCCAGGTGGCTCATGAACCGGGCCGCTTCGATGAACCGGACCCCGGCCTCGCGGCCTCCCTCGATGCCGAAGGTGAGGATGGCGCTCGCGCCCCGGGGCACGTACTTCCGCGCGAGGTCGTGGTAGCGGCTGCCCGGCAGGCTCGGGTAGCTCACCCAGGAGACGAGGGGGTGGTCCTCCAGAAGCCGGGCCACCGCGAGGGCGTTGTCGCAGTGCCGGTCCATCCGCACCGGCAGGGTCTCGATCCCCTGGAGCATGAGGAACGCGTTGAAGGGGCTCAGGGCCGCGCCCATCGTGCGAAGCGTCTCGCAGCGCGCCTTCATGGTGTAGCCGAAGTCGCCGAACGTCTCGTAGAAGCGCACCCCGTGGTAGCCCTTCGACGGCTCCGTCATCCCCGGGAAGTTGCCGTTGTCGTAGGGGAAGCGGCCCGACTCGACGATGACCCCGCCCATGCTGGTGCCGTGGCCGCCGATGTACTTGGTGGCCGAGTGCACGACGACGTCCGCCCCCCATTCGAAGGGACGGCAGAGGTAGGGGGTCGCGAACGTGTTGTCGATGACGAGGGGGAGCCCGCGGTCGGCCGCGATCGCTCCCACCGCCTCGAGGTCGAGCACGTTGATGGAGGGGTTCCCGAGGGTCTCGCCGTAGAGGAGCTTCGTCCGGCCGGTGATCGCGCGGGCGAAGTTCTCGGGGTCGTCGGGGTCGACGAAGGTGGTGTCGATGCCCATCCGCCGGAACGTCACGTCGAAGAGCGAGCGGGTGCCGCCGTAGAGGGTGCTCGCGGAGACGATGTGGTCCCCGGACTCGACGAGGGTGAGGAGGGCGGTGGACTCGGCCGCCTGGCCCGAGGCGGTCGCGAGCGCGGCCCGTCCGTTCTCGAGCGCCGCCATCCGTTCCTCGAAGACGGCGGTGGTGGGGTTCGTGAGCCGGGTGTAGACGTTCCCGAAGGTCTGGAGGTTGAACAGGCTCGCGGCGTGGTCCGCGCTGTCGAACACGTACGAGGTGGTCTGGTAGATCGGCACCGCCCGCGCCCCGGTCGCGGGGTCGGGTAGCTGCCCGGCGTGCAGGCAGAGGGTCTCGATGCCGTAGTCGCGATCAGCCATCGGCCGGTTCCTTCGGGTTCCGGGCGGGAGCGCCGCCCGCCGCGTGTGGTGTGGCCGCCACGTCCCCTTTCCCATCCCTGCGCCCTCGCCGGCCCCGTGCCGCCCGGCCGCCGGGCCCCTGCTCGCGGTCCGGATTTCCCGGGTCCGGCCTGCCCCGCACCGGCCGATCGGGCGGGCAGGCGGGCGGGCGGGCGCGGACCTGCTCAGTACGGGACGTGGAGGGGGCGCTTGGCGGACACGACCCGTGTGTTCACCCCGACGAAGCCGAGCCCGCCGAACAGGCGCGCGTACTCGATCTTCATGCAGCGGTCCATCACCACCTCGAGCCCCCCGTCGCGGGCGATCCGGGCCGCTTCCTCGTTCACGACCCCGAGCTGCATCCACAGCACCTTCGCTCCGATCGCGACCGCCTGCTCCGCGATGGCCGGGATCTCCTCCGCCCGCCGGAAGCAGTCCACGACGTCCGGCGCCTCGGGAAGCTCGCTCACGCTCGGGACGCAGGGCTCGCCGAGGACCTCCTCGTAGGCCGGGGTCACCGGGATCACCCGGTAGCCGTGGTCGATGAGGTATTTGGCCGCGAAGAAGCTCGGCCGGTACCAGTTCGCGGAGAGGCCCACCACCGCGACGGTCTTCGCGTCGCGGAGGATCCGGCGAAGGGTGGGGACGTCGTTTCCGTCGGGCATCGCTCCTCGCCCCGTTCCGGCGGCTGGCCGGCGGCCAACATAGACCGCGGGGGCGCGGGTTGGCAACCGCTCCGCGGTGAGAGGCATGTGCGCGGTGGGGTTTTCGCCGGGCACGCCTCTCGCGAACGCTCTTGGGCACGGCGTCCTGGGAACGCTTGTGTCCCGCCCGCAAATGGGACGGCGAGGCCGCCGACGATCAATGCGGGCGGGACGCCCGCGTTCCCAGGACGCCGTGCCCGCGCAGGCAGCTCCGTGGGGTGAAATCCGCCAGCAACCTCCTCGAACCGACCCCAAACCACGAAAGAACGCCGTCTCCGTGGGGGCAAAAAATATCTCGATCTCCTATTTACATATTATATATCAATAATTTATGAACAGCGCCCGGGGCTCGGTGAACCCCCGGCGCAGGGCTTTTTCACGCTGCGGCATTGGTTCGCGCGGGTGAACCCGGTTCGGTCGAATCGGAGCAACGGAGATCCTGGGAACGGCGCGTCCTGGGGACGCGGGTGTCTCGCCCGCAAGTGGGACGGCAAGACCGACGCCGATCGATGCGGGCGGGACACGAGCGTTCCCAGGACGCCCGCATCCGTGAGACCCGCCGTTCCCAGGAAGAGCCGTGGGCAGCATCGATGCCCGGCCGCGTGCCGGCCAGCATGTAAAGGCCCCGGAGGGGAGAGCGGCGGACCTTCCGGCGGGGTCGGCGATCGGGCACACTCGGGGCCATGGACGAGCCGGTGCGGTGCGCCTGGGTCGGGGAGGACCCGATCTACGTGGCCTACCACGACGACGAATGGTGCGTCCCGTCGCACGACGACCGCTACCTCTTCGAGATGCTGCTCCTCGAAGGCGCGCAGGCGGGGCTCAACTGGCGGCTCATCCTCGGCAAGCGCGAGGGCTACCGGCGCGCCTGCGATGGCTTCGATCCGGTGCGGATCGCGGCCTGGGACGAGGCGAAGATCGAGCGCCTCGCGGCCGACCCCGGCATCGTCCGCAACCGGCGCAAGATCCGCGCCGCCCGAACGAACGCGCGGGCCGCGCTCGCGGTGATCGAGGAGCACGGCGGGCTCGCGCCCTTCTTCTGGAGCTTCGTGGACGGCGTCCCCATCGTCAACCGCTGGCGGAGCATGGCCGAGATGCCCGCCTCCACCCCCCTCTCGGAGCGGCTGAGCCGCGAGCTCAAGCGCCTCGGCTTCCAGTTCGTCGGCCCCACCATCTGCTACTCCTTCCTCCAGGCGATCGGGATCGTCGACGACCACACCCGTGACTGCTTCCGCTGCCGCCCCGCTTCGGCTCCGGCCTCCCGCTGACACTTCTACCGGGAACCCTCCGCTCGGAACGCCCTCGGCCGCCGAAGCCTTCGCAACCTTGCCGGACGAGGTTCGGCCGGGACGGCAGGCTATATCGGCGCTCATGCCGATCCGGCGGAATCCGCCATCGTGGAGAAGACTTCGGAAGCACCACGAATGAGACATCCGAACCCGAACGTTTCGCCGGAACAGGCCCAGGCGATCTGGGACACGGCCCGGTTTCCCGCCGGGTCCGAACCGCGCGAACGGGTGGTGACCGCACGCTGCACGCTGGTGACCCCGATGTTCGGCGGCGGCGTCACGGCTGGGGAAGTCGACCGCGACATGCCCATACGGGCCAGCGCCCTGCGGGGTCAGCTTCGTTTCTGGTGGCGCCTGCTTCACGGGACCGGCGGGAAATCAGCCGATCCGTTCGATGCCGAGTCCCTTTTGTGGGGCGGCATCTCCGGGAAGGGGCCTCGGGCCAGCCGGGTGACGTTGCAGGTCGGGCAGGCGACGACCCGGGCGCCGGGCAACCCTTCACCCGGATCGGCGGGGGCTCCGGTCGGCGGTCGCCTGAGCCCCAGGAGCCGACTGGACGTTCCCGCGTATGCGCTGATTCTGGAGCGGGGGGAAGATCCCGCGCTTCTGAAAGCGGGGTACGTTTTCGAGCTGGTGCTGCGCTTCGGGCGGACAACCACCCGTCCGCAGCAGGAAGGGGTGCTCGAAGCCCTGCGCTGGTGGGCGAGCTTCGCCGGTGTGGGGGCGCGAACGCGCCGCGGATTCGGCGCCGTCGAGGCGACCAGCGACGACGGGGAGTTGGAGCCCGTGACCGCCGAAGAGGTCCAAGCGCGGGGCGGCTGGATGGTGACCGGCCGGCCGGAGAGCAACACCATCGAGGCTTGGAAGAAGGCCGTGGGCGCATTGCAACGCTTCCGTCAGGGAAGAGGCGTCGGGCGCAATCCGGGGCACGGTAATCGCCCCGGGCGCAGTCGCTGGCCGGAGCCGGACATGATCCGGCGCGTGACCAGCAAACACGCGCGAATGCATGCACCACAACATCCAGTTGAAGACGGATTCTACCCGCGTGCCGCCTTCGGGCTGCCGATCGTGTTCCATTTCAAGGACGGAGGCGACCCGAGCGATCAGGTGCTCAACCCTGACGGCCGCGATCGCATGGCCAGCCCCCTGATCCTGCGGCCCTGGTTCGACGGCCGGCGATATCGTCCCACCGCACTCTTGCTCCCCGGTTGGAAGGAGCGGGTGAGCGTGCGCGTTCGTCTCGATGCCGCGGGGGCGGCAACATCCGCCTCCGCTTGGCCGGAGGACCCCGCCGAGCGTGAACGCCTGGCCGCCCGAATCCAGCCGATGCGCGACCAGGGCGCCGCCGACCCGCTGTCGGCGTTCATGCGCTTCTTCCAGGAAGAGCTGGCCCGCCGAGGACGCTGATGGAGCGCTTCCTCGTCACCCTGTCCCTGGGGCCGGTGCAGAGCCTGATCGGCGCCGCGCGACGCACCCGTGATCTGTGGTGCGGGTCCTGGCTGCTGTCGGAAGCCGCGCGGGCCGCCGCCCGGGTCCTGCACCAGAGGCAGCCGGGTTGCCTGATCTTTCCTTGCCCGGAGTACCCCGACACCGATCTCGATCCGCAGGACGAACCCGGAGACGCGGCCAACTTCGCGAACGTCCTTCGCGCGGAAGTCAGCGTACCGGACGCCCCCGCCGCGCGCGCCCTCTGCGAGGCGGCCAAGTCCGCCGCGCGGTCGCGGCTGACGGCCCTTGGGGATTCCGCACGGAGCGAGCTCGGGCGAATGGGGAGACCGGTTCGGGAAGATGTCTGGCAGGCGCAGATCGGCGACGTCCTCGAAGGGTTCGCGGCCTGGGTGTCGATCCCCGCCGGCGGCGCCGACGACCCGGGCGATGGCTACGCACGAGCCAGCCGGCGGCTCGGCGGCGTGCTTGCGGCCCGCAAGGCGACCCGCGACTTCCGGGCCTGCAAGCCGCTTTCGGCCGAGGGGTTGCCGAAGTCGTCCCTCGACGGCGCACTCGAAACCGTGCTGCCGGGGTGGCCGGCGAATGACCGGGCTCGCCACCGGCTTCGGCTGTCGAGGGGCGAACAGCTCGATGCGCTCGGCGTGATGAAGCGCCTGGCCGGGGACTCGGACCAGTTCACCGCCTACCCGCGCGTTGCCGCGGACCCGTGGATCGAACGGCTCGATTCCGGGCAGCAACAGCGTCTGCGCGCCGCTTACGAGCCGCTGGTTTGCCTGGAGCGTGCCACGCGGACCCGGGGGAATGCGGGCATCCATGAGGCGTTTCCCTTCGATGCGCCGATGTTGTATGGGTTCCGGCTGGACAACGCGCTCTCGGAGGCGCGCAACGACCCCGAAGGGCGCCGGGCGCTCAGGGCGCTTGAGGGTTTGAAGGAGTGCACGAAAGAAATCTTCCGAGAGAAGGCGGGCGCCGGCGGATCGGTGGGCGCCCCGGTTCCCTTCCCGACCCGGCGCGTTTCCCGTCGCCTTCGACCGTGGCCGGATGTCTGCGTACCGCCTGGGCGCGGGAGACGGGCCGGCCCTTCGGACCGGAGCTCGCACGACTGACGGTCGCCGGGCCGCTGCTGCTCGACCGCGAGAACCGGATCCTGGCCCCGAAGCCCGCCGATGCGTTGTACTTCGGTCATGGCGGCTCGGCGCGCTGCCTGCGTGCCGAGCCGGAGGCGTTCGAGCCCGGTTGCGGCGCCGACCTGCCCGAAGCCCTGCTGCCCGTGCGGTTGACCGAGCACGTCGAAGGCAAGCCCGGAAGCGGCCCGGCGTGGTGGTCGTGGGAAGACTTGCTGGCTTTCCGCCGGAGCGGAGAGACCGCCGCCCGGAGAAGCGGGAACGGCCGGCCGCCGCCATCACGGGAGGACGGCCGCCCCGATGGCGTCGTCCCTCCGGATGCCGACGCCGCGGAAGCCGGACGGATCTTGTACGAGCGGTTGTGCGAGAACGGCTGGTCGCCGCCGCGAGGGGATCGCCGCACCCACGTCGCCATCGACCCGAGCACCGGCGCCGCGGATACCGGGCGACTCTTCCAGACCGAGGGGCTCGACCTCGACACGCCGACCGCGCCGCGGGATCGGGGCTCTCCGCCCGGGGAAGGAAGCTGGCCGGCATCGTCAGCCATGTGACAGTCAGCTATGTGACCGCCCCCTTCGTCCTGCGCCGCCATGCCCGTGATCTGGCGCGCGCCGGCATCCCCGCGCCGGGACTGCCGCCCGAACCCGCCGCGGACGAAGCGGTGGTCGCGCCGGGGTCGGTCAACCTCGTCGACGACGAGGGAGCGGAGCAGGCGAAGCCCCCCGGCCGCGGACGGAAGCTCGTGCTGGAGGACCTCGACCTGAAGGCGCGGGTGGACGATGGCTCGCTGAGGAGCTGGGCGGCGCACGTCGCCCAGGTGGTACACCCCGAAGACCCCGAATCGCAGCACGACGTCATCCACCGCTTCGCCCTGCTGCCCGACGCGATCCTGGACTTCCTGGCCGAGACCGCCACCGAGGTCCGCGCCCGTATCGCCCTCGACCCCGAGACCGGCGCCGCCAAGCCCGGAGCGCTCTGGTACGAGGAGAACCTGCCCGCCGAAGCCGTGCTGTGGGGGGTGTTCGCTCTCTCGGCATCCAACAACCCGAACGATCCGCGTTCCGAGGAAGACCTCGCGAGAGCGATGCCCGCCTCCGGCACGCTGTTGCAGCTCGGCGGCAAGGCCGGCGCCGGCCGCGGGCTGGTGCGCTTCCTCACCGGGGAGGCGCCGGCATGATCGCCGTCCGCACCCATGCCGTCGCCCGCGCTGCTTTCGAGCGTGTCGACGCCCGCCGCGACAGCCCGAGGAAGAAGGAATACGGCGCTCTGGCGCACCGGCTGCCCGGCATGATCCTGCAGAACGGACTTGCGCAGGCCACCGGCTTTCTGCTCGCCAAAGGGGACGACGAGCATCTTGGCCTGCTCGAAGACCTCGGCGCCGTACTGCGCAGCGCCGGGGTCGTCCCCGCCGCCTCGGCGGACGGCCGGGGGCTCCACGATCCGATTATCGGGAGCGGTCTTACCGACACCATGAATCTCACGCGCCGATCCCTGGAGGCGAGCGCCTGGATCAAGCGCTACGTGCAGGGGGTGTTGCGGGTGGATGCGACCGGTGAACGGGAGGCTGCCGAAGGCGGCGGCGGGCCGGGCGGAGACGGGTCATGACGACACGGTTGATGCGCAACGACCTGCGCCCGTTGTACGGGGCGGCGCAGGACGCCCACCCCGGCCTGCTGCTGCAACGCGGCCTGCCCGAGCACGGAGAGGGAGACGACGTAGCCAGGACGAGGCATGTCGCGCGGGTGTGCGGGACTGGACGGGACGAGAAGGCCGATGGCAGGGGTCGGAGCTCTGGCCGGAGTGCCGTACGTACCGAGGGTGCGAGCAAGCACGACGCGGACGGCTTCTACCGGCGTGCCTACGGCCGCTGGAAGCAGGCGACCTCGGACCCGAGCCGCTTTCGCTCCGTCGTGCTGAAGCTCGAAGCCCGGTTGTTCATCGGATCGACCGGGGGCGGGACGTTGGAAACCGGCTGCGCCATCGGCCACGGCCACGGGGCGCCATACGTTCCGGGATCGAGCGTGAGAGGCGTCGTCAACGCCCACGCGCGCGAACGGTTGCGCTCGACGGAAGAGGGCAAGGCGATCCGCGACGAGCTGTTCGGGGCGCCGGCCACCGAGGCCTGGCCATCGGGCCTGTCCGGGCTGATCGTCTTTCACGATGCCTGGTGGGCGCCCGGCTCGGCCGAACGACCCCTGACGCCGGAAATCGTGACCACCCACCACCCGGGCTACTACGGGAGCGACGGAAGCACGCCCGCCACCGATTTCGACAGCCCGGTCCCGAACGCCCGGATTGCGGTTCACGGCGCGTTTCTGTTCGTGATCGAGGGTCCGGCCGAGTGGCTCGGGCTCGCGGAGCGGATACTGGTCGCCGCGCTGAGCACCCGCGGAGCCGGGGCAAGGACGCGCACGGGCTACGGCCGGTTCGAGACCCGAGGCGCCGCCGAGGCCGCGCCGCGCTGTGAATGGGTCGATGCGACCATCGCCGAGCTGGCGCACGAGTACAAGGCAAGGGAGGAAGCCGTCCTCCGCGGCAGGCATCTCGCGCAGGCCTGGGAGCGGATCGAAGACCCGGTGCTCAAGAGCGAAGCGTTCTCCGACATCCGCCGCCGCTGGCAGGAAAAGGGGTGGTGGGACGACCCTCCACGGGGCAAGTCGGTACAGGAGGCCAAGGCGATCTACGACGGGTGATCGGAAGCGCGCGCCAGCCTCGCCGGCTTTCCGGGAAGGGGGAGCGCGCGGCCCGCTCCCGCCCGCCTTCCCGAACCCGTCTCGGCCCAACGTTCGGGCTGCACGCCGTCTCGTGCCCCATACCCGTTCCTCGCGGGCTCGGGAGCATGGGCAATCGGTGGATTGCAGCGAAGGTGGTACCGTAGCCGCCTGAAGCAGCTTGCCGTCCGGCCACCGGGGCCGGCGTCGCGTGCTTCAGCCGAGGCTCCCACGAGGCTGATCACGGTGCATTCTTCCGACCTTTCCGCCTGCCTGACGAGCGGCGAGAACCTGCATACCGAGCTCAAGGCTTGGCCGATACCACCGGACGACCTTGCCGCCGCCATCGTCGCCTTCGCCAATACCGACGGCGGACGGATCCTGTTGGGCGTCGACGACCAGGGGGTGGCCGCCGGGGTCGGCGACCTCGACCGCACGACGCAGTTCGTCGACAACGTGGCGTTCGACAACTGCTCCCCGCCGGTCACCGTGCTCCAGGAGACGTTCGAGGTCTTCGGCAACGCCGTGGTGTCCGTCAGTGTGCCGAAGGGAGATGACCGGCCTTATCGGACCAACCGGGGCGTGTACTACGTGCGCACGTCGTCCGGTCGCCGCCACGCCTCCCGGGAAGAGCTGCTGCGCCTGTTCCAGTCGAGCGAGAGCCTGTTCTACGACGAAAACCCGGTACGAAGAAGCACGCCCGACGACTTGGACGAAGGAGCGGCCGACGAAATGCTGGAGGCGATTCGAGACCAGGGGCTGGACGTGTCCGGAGTTCCCCGAGACCGGCTGCTGTGCAACTGGGGGCTGATCGCCGCCGCCGACGGCAGCGAGGAAGACCGCCTCACCGTGGCCGGCTTGTTGGTATTGGGACGCGCCCCACAACGGTTCCTGCCCCACTCTTACGTTTCGGCGCTGCGCATTCCCGGCCGGGACGTCGCCACCCCGCCCATCGACCAGAAACGCATCGAAGGCCGTCTCTTCGATCTGCTCACCGACACCCTCCGGTTCCTCGACTTCCACCTGCTGCGCCGGCATCGCATCCGCGGCTTGGAGCCGGAGGTCGTGCTCGAGTTCCCGGTCGAGTGCCTGCGGGAGGCGCTGGTGAACGCCGTCGCCCACCGCGACTACACCATCGCCGGGCCGATCCGGTTGCTGATATACGACGATCGGGTGGAGGTGCGAACCCCGGGCCGGCTGCCGAACTCCGTCCGACTGGACCAGCTACGGGTCGGCGTCCACGTTCTGCGCAACCCCACACTCTACAATCTGCTGCTGAAGCGGGGGCTGGTCACCGATGCCGGAAGCGGCATCCCGCGCATGATCCGATTGCTGCGCGAGAAGACCGGACGCGAGCCCGGCCTGCGGATCGAGGGGAACGAATTCGTGGTGGTGCTGCCTCGGTCCGATCCGCATCCGCCTGCCGCCAGCGATCCGGAATCGGCAGCAAGCCTCGACTGACCGCCGGCCGTGAGGCGGCTTCGCCCGGCCGCGCCTCGCGCGTGGTATCGGCGCCGTCGCCGGTGATGCCGTTTCGAGCCCCGTTCGCCCCCCCCCCCCCACTGCCGGCGCTGCCGCCGGTCGAATGCGGTCGTGGCGCCGGCGCGGACGCAGGACACGAAGGTAGCTGCCGGAGTCGGCACTCGAGGCTCGGCTCCGGCTGGCCCCGGCTCCGGCTTGCGCCGCTCCCCGGTTTGGACTACGGTTGGCCCCGAAGCTGGGGGTGTCGGGCGCGGGCTCGACTGAGAAGAGACCCTTCGAACCTGAACCGGATGATGCCGGCGGAGGAAAGCTTCCCCCTTCGGGCTCTCTTCTCCCCCCGCCGCGTTCCGCCCCGGCCGGCTGGCCGGTCTGCGGTTCCCTCGTCGCGCCCACGCTCGGCCGGCGGGAGCGCCGCGCCGGCGCGCGACGACGACGAAGAGGAGAGACCGCCGCCATGAGTGCAATTCCGAAGTCCTTCATCGAGCGGACGGCGCAGCTGTCCGACGAGGTCACCCGCCCCTTCCCGGGCTCGCGCAAGGTCTACGTCCAGGGCTCCCGCCCCGACCTCCGGGTCGGGATGCGCGAGGTGGCGCTCCGCGACACGCCTGCGAGCTTCGGCGCGGAGAAGAACGCGCCCGTCACGGTCTACGACACCTCCGGTCCCTATACCGACCCGGGCGCCCATATCGACCTCATGGCCGGGCTGCCCCGCAACCGGGAGCCCTGGATCGAGGAGCGGGGCGATACCGTCGTCCTCGACCGGCCGACCTCGGAGTACGGGCGCCGGCGCCTCGCCGACCCGAAGCTCGCGGCCCTGCGGTTCGAGCACGTCCGGCGCCCGCGCCGGGCCGTTCCGGGAGCGAACGTGACCCAGATGCACTACGCGCGGCGCGGCATCGTCACCCCGGAGATGGAGTACGTCGCGATCCGCGAGAACCTCCGGCGCGAGCAGGTCCGCGATCGGCTCCTCCTCGCCCGGCACCCCGGGCAGCCGTTCGACGCCGCCATCCCGGACCGGGTGACCCCCGAGTTCGTCCGCGACGAGGTCGCGCGCGGGCGCGCCATCATCCCCGCCAACGTCAACCACCCCGAGCTCGAGCCGATGGTGATCGGCCGTAACTTCCTCGTGAAGGTGAACACCAACATCGGCAACTCGGCGGTCACCTCGTCCATCGAGGAGGAGGTGGAGAAGATGGTGTGGTCCACCCGCTGGGGCGGCGACACCCTGATGGACCTCTCGACGGGCAAGAACATCCACGAGACCCGCGAGTGGATCATCCGCAACTCGCCGGTGCCGATCGGGACGGTGCCGATCTACCAGGCCCTCGAGAAGGTGGGCGGGAAGCCCGAGGAGCTCACCTGGGAGCTCTTCCGCGACACCCTCGTCGAGCAGGCGGAGCAGGGGGTGGACTACTTCACCATCCACGCCGGGGTGCGGCTCGCCCACGTGCCGCTCACCGCGAAGCGGGTGACCGGCATCGTGTCCCGGGGCGGCTCCATCATGGCGAAGTGGTGCCTCGCGCACCACACCGAGAGCTTCCTCTACACGCGCTTCCCCGAGATCTGCGAGATCATGCAGTGCTACGACGTCTCGTTCTCCCTCGGCGACGGGCTTCGCCCGGGATCGGTGGCGGACGCGAACGACGAGGCCCAGTTCGCGGAGCTCCGCACCCTCGGGGAGCTCACCGGGATCGCCTGGGAGCACGACGTGCAGGTGATGATCGAGGGGCCGGGACACGTCCCGATGCAGCTCATCCGGGAGAACATGGAGCGCGAGCTCGAGGATTGCGCGGAGGCGCCGTTCTATACCCTCGGGCCGCTCACCACCGACATCGCCCCCGGCTACGACCACATCACGTCGGCCATCGGGGCGGCCCAGATCGGCTGGTACGGCACCGCGATGCTGTGCTACGTGACCCCCAAGGAGCACCTCGGCCTCCCGAACAAGCACGACGTGCGCGAGGGCATCATCACCTACAGGATCGCGGCGCACGCCGCGGACCTCGCCAAGGGCCATCCGGGCGCCCAGATCCGGGACAACGCCCTCTCGAAGGCCCGCTTCGAGTTCCGCTGGGAGGACCAGTTCAACCTCGGGCTCGACCCGGAGCGGGCGCGCGAGTACCACGACGAAACCCTGCCCAAGGAATCGGCCAAGGTGGCCCACTTCTGCTCCATGTGCGGGCCGAAGTTCTGCTCCATGAAGATCACCCAGGACGTGCGCGACTACGCGAAGGCGCGCGGCATCGGTCGCGCGCAGGACGCGGTGCAGGCAGGGCTCGCCGAGAAGGCGGAGGAGTTCCGGCGCGCGGGCAGCGAGATCTACCAGCGCACCTGAGCGCGCCTGAGCCTACCTGAAGGGATGAAAGCAGGGATCGGCGGGGTGCGCCCCGCCCGCGTTCGTCCCGTGCCGCCGCCCCGCCCGGACCCGGCCGAACAACGCGAACGACCGGAGGGCGGGCAGGGGATGAGGAGGCGCCTGCCGTCGCTCAACGCCCTGCGCGCGTTCGAGGCGGTCGCGCGCCACCTCAGCATGACCAAGGCGGCCGGGGAGCTGAACGTGACCCCGGCGGCGGTGAGCCGCCAGGTCAAGACCCTGGAGGACTACCTCGGGGTCGACCTGTTCCGCCGTGCGAACAAGGCGCTGTTCCTGACCGATGCGGGCCAGGCGTGCCTGCCGGCCCTCACGCGCGGCTTCGACCTTCTCGCCGCCGCCATCCGGGACCTCGGGGTGTTCGACGCCCGGCGCCCGCTCACCGTCAGCGTCACGCCGTCGTTCGGCGCGCAGTGGCTGGTGCCCCGGCTGGATCGGTTCCGGGCCCTCCATCCGACCTTCGACGTCCGCATCGACGCTTCCACCCGGCTGGTGGACTTCCGGCACGACGACGTGGACCTCGCGGTCCGCTACGGTCCCGGAGGCCGGCCGGGGCTCCGCGCGGTACGGTTGATGTCGGAAGAGATCTTCCCCATGTGCAGCCCGAAGCTCGTCGAGGAGGCGGGGCCCCTCGACTCTCCGGAACGGCTCCGCGGCCACACCCTCCTGCACGTGGACAACGCCCAGCTCGACGAGGCGTGGCCGGACTGGGAGACGTGGCTCATCACCGCGGGAGTGGCGGGGGTGGACGCGCGCCGCGGCCCGCGCTTCACCCAGCCGAGCATGGCGTTGCAGGCCGCGCGCGACGGGCTCGGGATCGCGCTTTGCGGCAGCGTGCTGGCGGGGGACGATCTGCGCGCCGGGCGGCTGGTGCAGCCCTTCGACTTGAGCTTCCCGGTGAACTTCGCCTACCACGTGCTCTGCCCGGAATCGACGGCCGACCGCCCCCGGGTGGTGGCCTTCCGGGACTGGCTCCTGCGCGAGGCGAGGAGCGGCCAGGCGGCGAGCTGATCCGGCTTCCGCCCCCGAAGGGTTCGACCCGAACCCGAAAGGGTGGGAGAACGAATCGCGAATACGCCAGATTCGGCCCGTCACGGGTTCGGAGCGCCGGGAAGATGGAGGCCGACCCTGGCCAGTCGTCGAACGACGCCGCTCACCCATCTCCCCCGCGGCGTCTCCTGCCCCCGAGGCGGCGTTCGTGGATTCCTTCGACGAAATACCGGAGATCCTCGCCATCGTTCCATGGACCCGCGGCGGCGGCGATCGGCTTCCCGATCCGCCGGAGCGCCACGATTCCCCGATCGAAGGCAAGTTCATCCACCGTGCGCCCCTGCCGGAACCCCTCGGGCACCGGCGCAACGTCGGCCGCGTCAAGGCCAATGCCGGCCATCCACCGTGCGTCCCTGCCGGAACTCCTCCGGCAAGGGCCGGGGGTCGATCGGCTCCGCCATGCGGGCGGCCGAGGTCGGAGACCCCCGACCGCCGGCATGGTGCTTCCTGGCCGGGGAGGGCGTCTGGACTCCTTGCGGGGGCGGGGTCAGCCGAAGTGCCGCGCCCACACCGGGGCGATGGCGGGGCGGGCCGCGACCGCGGCGGTCAGCCGTTCGACCTTCGGCAGGTGGGTCGGCCGCCAGTCGTCCTGCTGCGCCCAGCGGCTGACGACCGCGAGATAGACGTCGGTGAGGGAGAACCCGTCGCGCGAGAGGAAGGGGCTCCCGGCGACGTGCGCCTCCACGACGAGCCACCTCGCCCGCCAGATCTCCCGCGCCCGTTCGCGCATCGCCCCGGTCCCCGCGGGGTCGGGGGCGAAGCGCTCCGGGTAGTCGTTGATCTCGACCACCGGGTAGATCTCGGTCGCGGCGAAGAGGAGCCAGCGAAGGGCCTGGGCGCGCCTCTCGGTCCCGCGGGGCGGCAGCAGGCCCGCCTCCGGGTGGCGCTCGTCGAGGGTCAGGAGGATCGCCGCCGATTCGGTCAGGACCGGGCCCCCGTCGATGACGAGGGCGGGCACCTTGCGCTGGGGATTGACCGCCTCGTACGCGGCCCCCCGTTGCTCATCCTCCCGGAGGGAGATCCCGCGAAGCTCGTACTCGGCCCCGATCTCGGCGAGCGCGCACTCGACCGCACAGGACCCCGAGCCCCGCGCGCCATGGAGGAGATACGTCATGTCGACCTGACCGTTCCGACCCGGGCGAGGATGTTCCCCCCGCCCCCCGATCCTGTCAACCGGGCTCCAGGCACCGGGCTCCAGGCACCGGGCAGGATGATTTCACGCTGCATCGGGGTGTGCGCGCCGGATGTGTCTCGAAGAAGAATTCGGATTGATATTGGTCTGAAAATGCAAAATCGACGATTGATGAGATGCGGATCAGGACGCGGCGGCGGCCCCCGAGCCGGACACCGGCAGAATGAAATGGTCCCGATGCCTACCGGGCTCCAGGCGCAGGCTCCAAGGGAGGACCGCATCGGGAGATAGAGTCGCCCGCCCGCCCGACTGCTTGCCGAACGTGGGGCGGCGGGCCTCGCGGGCTACGCCTCCTCCGGCACGGTCCGCATGAGATCGGCGAGGAGGGCGGTCTCCTGGCCGAAGCCTTCGCCTTCCAGGTGCTCCGCCGCCCGCCGCCGGACCCCGTCCGCCTTGTTCTGGCCGAGCTTCCAGGTTCCGTCCACCGACTCGACGGCAAGCTCGACGGGCACGATCCCCCGCATCATGCTCGCGAGCCGGCCGGCGGCGACCTTGGACGTCCGCCACGGAGGTTTCGGCCGGAGCTCCCCTTCGAACCGGTCCGAGAGCGCGTCGAGGTGGGGGCGCAGGGTCTCCTCGGGACGAAGCCGGAGGGTCCCCCGGAGGTGCACCGCCACGTAGTTCCAGGTCGGCACCTGATCCGGCGCCGGCCCGTACCAGTCGGGCGAGACGTAGCCGTCCGGCCCGCTCACCGCGAGCACCGCCTTGCGCCCTCCCGAGACGAGGAGCCGGGCGATGGGGTTCGCGCGGACGAGATGCGCGTGCACGGCCGGGTCGCCGCCGTCCGTGACGAGGAACGGGACATGGCTCAGGAGCGGGGCGCGCGCCTCTGCGTTGCCGACCGCGAGCGTGCCGAAGCCTCGTCCGCGCGCGAATTCGAGATTGCGGCTGGAAGATGCGGTCCGGTACAGGCGATTGGGGTGCACGTTCGTCAGCCGAGCGCCTGCTCGAGGTCGTCGATGAGCTCGTCCGCGCGCTCGATGCCGACGGATACGCGAAGCAGGTTCGCGGGCACCGCGCTGTGCGGCCCTTCCACGGACGCGCGGTGCTCGATGAGGCTCTCGACCCCGCCGAGCGAGGTCGCGGGCACGAAGAGCCGGGTGCGGGTCGCCACCCGCTTCGCGCCCTCCGCGCCTCCCGGCACGAGCAGCGAGAGCATCGCCCCGAACCCCCCGGCCATCTGCCGCCTCGCAATCGTGTGCCCGGGATGGGATTCGAGCCCGGGGTAGAGCACCGCCTCGACGCGCGGGTGGTGCTCGAAGTGCCGGGCGATCGCGAGGGCGTTCGCCGCTTGGCGTTCGTAGCGCACGTGCAGGGTGCGAAGGCCCCGTAGCAGCAGCCACGACTCGAACGCCCCGAGCACGCCGCCCGTCTGGGTGCGGACGAGCCTGACTTCCTCCCAGCGCCCGTCGGCGGCGGCGCGCGTCGCGAGCACGCCCGCCATCACGTCGCTGTGCCCGGCGAGGTACTTGGTCCCCGAGTGGAAGACCACGTCGGCCCCGAGGTCGAGCGCCCGCAGGGTCACCGCCGGGGTCACGGTGGCGTCGACGCCGAGGACCGCCCCTGCCCGGTGTGCGGCGGCGGCGGCCGCGCGGACGTCGATCACGTCCCAGGTCGGGTTCACCGAAGGCTCGATCCAGACCACCGCCGTCTCCCTCGCCTCCACCGCGGCTTCGAGCGAGCCCGGCTCGCCCGCGTCGAAGAAGGCGGCCTCGATTCCGCGGCGCTCGGCGAGGCGGCGGAGCCAGTCCGCGGCCCCGTGGTACATCACCCGCGGCGCGACGACGCGCTCTCCGGAACGCACCGTCTCGAAGAACGCCACGATGCCCGCCATCCCCGATGCGAAGACGAGCGCCTCTTCGGCCCCTTCGAGCCTCGCGAGGACCTTCTCCACCTGCGCGCCGGTCGGGTTGGCGTTCCGGCCGTAGGCGAATCCGAGCAGCTCGTAGCGGCCGTCGCGCGCGTAGGTCGTCGCGGGATGGATGGGAGCCACGATGGCGCCGGTCTCCCGGTCGATGAAGTGCCCGCCCTGGGCGAGCAGGGTGTCGAGGGAACGGTCGTTGTCGCTCATGGGGTTGGTGTCCGATGGGCGGCGGGGGTGCCGGAGGCCCGGAGCCCGGAGGCGGGTGAAGCTCGCCCGTCACCCTCCCGCCCGTCCGCAGAACGGAGGGCGGGGGAGCGGCGCGGTCAGGGGACCTCGGTGGGGAAGGCGCGGACCGGGTTCCGGCCGTCCCATGCCTCGGAGGCGGCCCGGATGTGCTCGAAGAGCCTCCGCTTCGGGCCGCCGACGTCGGAGAGCTCGATGACCGAGCCCGGGTGGGCGTCGGAGTCGAAATAGGCGAAAGGGCCGTAGTCGCCGATCCTCCCTTCGTGTCCGACCACGAAGCCGGCCTCGAGGGCGCGCGCCCGGTCGGTGTCGAAGTCCTCGGTCCAGTACGCGATGTGCTGGAGCCCCTCCTGTCCGGAGTCCAGGAACTCGCGGTAGAGGCTCGGCACGCCGTTGCGCTGCTCGATGAGCTCGATCTGGAGCGGCCCGGAGTTGGCGAGCGCGATCGAGAGATGGATCTCGTATGGCCGGCCGCGGTACTCGAAGTGGTGGATCGGGGCGCGCTCGACGTAGAACCAGGGGCCGACCCCGGCCACCCCGCTCCAGTGCGCCATCGCCGCCTCGACGTCGCGCACCACGTAGCCGTTCTGGCGAACCGGTCCGAATATGCGGCTCATGCCATAAGATCCCGCTTCCGCTCGCGCCGCGGCCGACTCTACCATGCGGGGCGTCACGCGGGGCGGTGGTGCGCGGCGCGGTCGGGCCGGTACGGCGCCGCATGGCGCGGCGCGTGCCGGCCCCGCGTGGCGCGGCGGCCCGAGCGGCGAGGAGGCTGGACGATGCCCACCCCGACGTCGAGCGGCTTGGCGAGGGCCCGGGACCTCGCGACTGCGGTCCCGCCGCCGGCCCTCGTCCGTCGGGGCGCCCGCTGATCCCCGGCGCGGGAGGTCCGGCGGCCGAGGGCCGCGGGGCTCTCCCGGCCCTTCCCGAGATCCCCGCGCGCGGGAAGGAAGCCGCACGGGGGCGGGGGCGGCGATGATCCACCGGGTCCTGGTTCCCGGACTGTTCGTGATCCTGTGGTCCACCGGGTACGTGGTGGTCCGGCTCACGATGCCGGATGCGGGCCCGGTCCGGTTTCTCGCCTGGCGGTTCGGCGCGGCGGCGGTCCTGCTCGCGGCGGCCGCGGTGATGGTTCGCGCCCGCTGGGCGCCCCGGGCCATCGACTACGGGCACCTGGCGGCGGTCGGCCTTCTGGTCCATGGGATCGGGCTCGGGGGCGTCTGGGTCGCACTCGACCTCGGGGTCGAGGCGGGGGTCGCCGCGCTCGTGATGGGTACCCAGCCCCTGCTCACCGCGGCACTCGCCATCGGCTTCATCGGAGAGCGGATCGACCGGCGGGCGGGCGTCGGGCTCGCGCTCGGCTTTCTCGGGGTGACCCTCGTCATCCACCACAAGCTCGCGGGGGTCGGCGAGCCGGCCGGCCTCGTCGTGGTCGTGGCCGGGGTCGTCGGCATGACCCTCGGCATGCTCTACCAGAAGCGCCAGTGCGCGCACATCGACCTCGTGACCGGAAACGCGGTGCAGCTCGCGTTCGCGGGTCTTGCCTGCGTCGTGGCCGCGTGGTGGATCGACGATCGCCCCGTCGAGTGGACGCCGCGGATTTTCGCGGTCCTCGGCTGGTCCGTGCTCGTGCTCTCGATTGCCGCGACCCTGCTCCTCTACCGACTGCTCCGCCGCGGAGACGCATCGCGGGTCGCGAGCCTGCTCTATCTCGTCCCTCCGGTCACCGCCCTCATGGCCTGGACCGTCTTCGGGGAGACCCTCACCCCGCTCACGATCGCCGGCATGGCCCTGACGGCGGTCGGCGTGGCCCTCGTCGCGGCCCCACCCGCCCCGCCCCCCCGGCCCGCCCCCCGGCCCGCCAAGAAGGACCCCGAGGCCGGGTGACCGTGCGCCCGCGGGCGCGGTTCGAGGCGCTCCGGCGGCTTCCCTCCCGTTGCTCGCGGCCCGCCGCCGCGAATCCGGCCGCCGCGAGGTCCGGACCGCGAACACGAGCCCCTGCCGGTCCTTGGTCGGCGTGGACCGGCGCGACCCCCGCGGGCGTCCCGCCCGGTCTCGTGCTGGCCATAGGCATGGAAGATCGGTACTCCGTCGTCCCCGGTCATCTCCACGACGTCGAGCGCGGCGTCCTCCCGGAGGTCCTTCCGGGGCCGGAGCTTCGTGCACTCGCTCGGTCCAAGGCCGCCACGAGTGTCCGTACAATGGAAGACGAAGGCGAAGGTCGGAGAAACCCGACGAACCCCTCGAGGGACCACGGGCGGACAACGGACGGACGAGGGCGATGACCCGAGCCACAAGAGATCATGCGCGGCGCGCCGCTGAAGCGGCGCAACGCGAACGGGGGCTTGGACCTGAAGACGACCGGTCCCTGAGACGCCTGAAAGGCAAGCCCTTCCTCATCTTGCAACCGGACATCGCACAGCAGGTGGACGTCTTGGAGAAGCACCTCGAAGGTCGGCTCGACGTGCCACTCATCCACATCGGGGGCGGGAGCGTACTCGCAGCGTACTACGGGCACCGTGCGTCCACGGACATCGACCTCTGGGTACGCTGGGACCGAGCCCAGCGCGTGACCGAGCGAGCGCACGACAACGAGGGTTGGAGAAGAATGTTCGAGATCCCCGGACGCACGCGCGAGCCGAGCCACGGCGACCGGAGGTTGTGCCAGGTCGAGACGACTCTTGGGGCGACTTGGCTGGTACGCGAGCGCGCACGGCGGCAACGGGTGCAAGGAACGCGGATCGCGGTGTTGCACACCGACGAGATCCTCGGGGGGAAGATCCTGGAGCGCTGGCAGCTCCGCGACCACCCGATCCCAATCCGGGATCTGTACGACGTGTTTGTAGCGTGCCACCGGGAGCCGGCACAAGTGCAGAAGGTGCTTCAGCTACTGCGAAGAGATCCCCCACGACGTCAACGCGTGCTCGACAAACTCATGCGAACCCCGGCAGACGTGCACCTCTCCGACGAAAAGCCGTTACGGGAGGAAATCTACGACCTCGAGCTGGAAGGCATCGCGTCGAAGCTCGTACCTGCCGTGGAGCAGACGAACGTGCGGCTGATCCCTTCGATCCGGTCATTGGGAGGTGATCCGAGGGCGGGGCTGGAAGCCGGGGCAAGGCGCCAGCGAGGGAGCAGGACCCGGAGATGAAAGATTGGGAGAAGATGGAGGCTTGGCGCTGCGAGCAGGTACGCTCGGACCCGGTCCGAAAGGCACTGCTCGACGCCGACCCCTGGCGCGAGGAGCCGATGGGCGAGCCGAGCTTCGACTTGGCGCCAATCGACGCCTTCACCGAGCCGTGGATGTACGAGCGCGACCCGTTCTTCGACGGGTCGCTGGGCGAACGCATCGTGCGCAGATCGATCGTGTCCCATCTGAGTGGACTCGCCCTCGAGTACAAGGCCAGCGCCCGCTCCATCCGGCAGGCGTTTCGTAACCGGCAGTGGAACCGGCGCACCGCGGCGAGCGTGCGGTGGGGGCTCGGCGGGGCGGCGCACGACGAGCTCCGTCACTTGTTCACGATGGCGGGGCTCACCTTCCTGGAGGTGCTGTGCGGGATCCGGGACTGCCATGCGCCGCTCGGGATCTGCCCGGGGGCGGGATGGATGAACCAGTGGGCCGACGTGAGGGGAGCCGAACCCCCGCGCGAGCACGGGTACTACTTCGCCCTTGATGATCACAGGGATGTGGAACGGCTGGAGACGCTGGGGATCGAAAGGCGGATGGACAAGGATGGGTGCAGCTATGCGCTACGTCGCGGGATCATCTTCTACTGGAAACAAGCGGGCGCCGCACCGCACGACGAAGGCGGCGCAGGAGGTCGAGTGGTACGTCGCCCCACCACCGCTCGGGGCCGCGACGCCGACCCTCCCGAGACCAAGCCGACTGCCCCCGCAGACAGTTCCTCCTTGGCCGGAAGCTCCTGAACGGGGGCGAGCAACCAACTCGGTCTCGTGGTGCGGACGGGCCTTGGCTCCAGGGGCAAGACCCGCGCGGGAAAAGTGGGCGAGGCCCCGGGATCAGGACGAGAGGTTCACGGAGTACGGTTTGCTCCTGCCTTCGCAGAAATAGAGCGCCCTGAATCTCGGCATCTGTTTGATCCGGTCCATCAGCATCCGCTCCTGCTGCGAGCTCGCCACGTTTCGCACGAGTGCCTTGGCGTCCGCTTCGGTCAGCCGAAGAACGAGATAATTCGCAATGGCGGAGAACAGGGAGACGTTGAAATCGCGCGCTTCCTGCGAGGCGAGCACCAGCGAGACGCCGTACTTGCGGCACTCCTTCGCCATGGTGGGAATGAGCTTCAATCCGGCAGCGCGATGGGCTTCATCGAAGATCACCGAGTGCGTGATCCGATCCTGAATGCCGCGGCGAAACATGTCCTTGTAGAGCCCATAGAACACCAGGGACGCAAAGGCCCGCTGAAGGTTGTCGTTCTGCGTGGTGTGGATCCGAATGACGACAGGCTGTTCGTTTTCCCACAGGCTGACGCGAGACTCGCGCAGATCGAAGAAGCCGTAGTCGTCGAGTTCGTCCAGGCGCGCGAGCAGGTTGCGCAGTCCGCGATCCGGTCTGGACTCGGAGCGTAGAATATCGACGAAGCGGCGGAACGGCGGCTCCTCCGCATCCGAAAGCGCTGCACCGGGATCATTCCACCCTCGCTCCACGAAACTTTCCTTGACGGCCCTGCGGACCCGGTCCGCCTGAATATCGCCGAGATCGGGATAGATCGCCGCGAAGATGTCCCGGATGGCGCCGGCCACGTCGAGATGCGCCGTCCGGGAGCTCCGTTCGAGCACCTGCAGCGGGTTGAATCTCAAACCATCGAAGTCGATGAATCGAATCGAGTCCATCGATTGCTCCAGCTTCTCGTCGATGTCCTGATGGTAGGAAAAGATGATCGGGCATATGTCCGCCGCGGTCATCTGCCGGCACAGGTTCAGAAGGCAGGTGGTCTTGCCCATCCCCGGCAAGCCCGCGATCAGGAGATGAGGATTCCCTTTCGTGGTCACCGGCCACCGAACGTCCGTATTCGTGAAGGTGTCCGTTCCGAAACAGACCGATGGCGGGGCGTCATCGGCGTCTTCCAGTGGTTCATCGGCGCCCGGTTGCAACCCGCCGGAGGTTTCGCCGGTGGCGACCCCCGCCCTTCGCTCCGGGTTCGGACCCGCCTCCGCCCGCCCCTCTTCGTCCCGACGTGGCGCCGGGCGCGTTGTCCGTCTCGCGACGGACCCTTCGGGAGGGTTCGTGGCTGTGGAACCGCCAGCCGTCTCCGGGCGGAAATCCGAATCGGGCAGGAGGCCGGGGCCGAACAGGAATATCCGCGTGCTCCATCCGGGAGGCGATATCTCCAGAGGTTCGAGTTCGGCGTACTCCGGGCAGAACACCCACCCGCGGTTGCCGGCAGGTTCGGTGTGGAAGGGGTAATCCCCGCCTCTTTCGATCATGCGATCGATCTCGGACCCGAGTTCTTCGTAACGTCCATTCGGCAAGCCATGTCTATGTGCCTTGTCGGCATAGAAGCGCAACACGCGGGCAAGCTTCGCTCGCCGGACGGCCCGGAACGACGGGCAGACTTCGCTCTCGTCGTGAGAGTACCAGCCGTGCCAGCGTTCATGGAGGGATTCCGTCTGCTCGCGTATCTTCCGGAGCACTTCGGGTGATCGTGCAGCGCGTAGATGGCGGCGGTACTTCACTTCGATGAATCGAAACACCAGTCCCCTGCGCGGCATCATGGACACGTACACGAGGTCCGGGCGGGTCCCGTCTCGTTTGGCGTCGTCTTTCGACCCCAAGGGCGGCAGGAGGTCCCGAACGTCGTCCACGGGAACGAAAAACCCATGCGCAAGGCTCGCCCAGCAGTGATCGTCTTCGGATGCCTCGCGACAGCTCGCGTGTGCGACCGCGAGGGAGATGAGTTCGGAAGCAGGCGGCTGGTTACCGGTGAGGCGGATGGCGAGCCGCCCGCTGAGCGACTTCAGGTGTTCCAGGAGGAACTGCGCATTTCGACGGCTGCGGCTGAGACCCATTCGATCCAGGGCTTCATCGAGGAGGTTTCGTACCTCCTCCAGATTGCTGGTCGACGTGATCAACTGAAGGCAGCCGAGATCTTCTCGTTCGGGTACGCAGTCGATCACGTATGCGTCATAAATCTTCCGGTTTTCCCGCGGTGAGTCGAAGTACTCGATGCCCGCATTCCGGTCCAGGGTGATGACCCAATCGCAAAGCTGGTGCAGCTCCCGGAGTTCGTCCTCTCTTTCAGGCGAAACTTCCGTTCTCAACACCGGGACCCCACTATCGGCGCCGAGGTGTCGAGCCACCGCGGTTCGCATCGCATGTTGCAGGCGCTCCAGGCGTTCCGTGTGCCCTCGCTCCGATGGGTGCTTTTCCCCGTCTCTCGCCTCCGGAATGGCGCGGAGCCACAAAGGCGAAGGCTTGTTCGTATAGCTGCCCTCGTAGTAAGAGAGCAGTCCGAACGCCTGGAACGGTCGAACCTCGGTCTTGGTCTCTTCCGGCGAAACCCGGGATTCGAATGTATCGAATGCAACGGCAAGGTGCGCCGCGGTTTCCGGACGATCCCGATCCTTCCGCGCCCATCGCAGCCTCGGCATGTTGACGCCGCCCGGCAGGCTCACCGACTCCAGCATCCATCGATCTTCGGAGGACAGAACGCCGGCCCCGCTGCGGCGTCTTTCCCGTGCTTCCGCGATGAATCGCCCCGCGACCCCTCGCTGTCCGGACGACGGATACAGCTCCAGAGAAAAGACCGGGGTGGTCCTCGGGTCGATGTCGTCCTGCTCGGTCTCTTCCCGGATGCTCGAATCCTCCTCGGTGGTCGAACTGAAGCGCCCGTGAACGTGGCCAAGCGATCTCGCGACCGTCAGGCCGTCGCCTGCCCGAAGGGCGTGGACCCGGAGTAGCCTGGACGCATCGTGGCAGTCCAGGTACTTGACGATCTCCTCCCCGAGGACGGTCGCGCTCCGGCCTCCCGCCGTGGGGGCGGTGTCCGCCGATTCGCTCTCTCCCAGCGTGCGGGCGAGTATCGCCACCGCCGCCTTGGGCTCCCTGTCGTGATCAGGCACCAGGCCAACCGCATGAAAACCGAGGGTGTCCGCGAATACGAACGATCCTCCGGCCTCCGGATGGGGGAGGAAAGCAGGAAACATCGCGCCATCCAGACAGGCGAACTCGTCTCGGACCTCCTTGGCCGCCCGTCCTTCGTCGAAAGCGGCGTGGAGTACGAGGTTGTCGTAGGCGGCCTGCCAAGCGACGCGCATCGGATGGGAGGGCAGAACGATCAGACCGATCGTCCGGCCGGAAAGCGACTGCACCTCCACGGTGTGGCAGAGCGCCAGCGATGGATCGCCCTCGAGCAGCAATGCGGTCCATGCGAGTACATAGTCTCTCGCGATGTTGAACGTCTTCGAGCGATCATCGTAGATCTGACCGATGCCGCCTTCTGTGCCGCGGAAGCGATCCGCCATTCTTCGACTTGCCGCCGCCATCCGGTTCCAAGCCTGTCCCCGCCCTTCGGAGGGCACGAACTCCACTTCTCCAGCTCGGATACCGGATGTCCGCACCTTGACGCGCCAGCGTCCGATCGCTCCCTTCCCTCCCGTCCATTGCTTCTCCACCTCGTGAAGCAAGGGAGGCCGAAAGACCCGAAAGCTCTTGCGTTGTCGTCCCTCCGAGGTTCGAAGCAGAACGAAACCCTTCGAGTCCGCGGCCAATCCGATCGGGCTGGCCGCGACGGCCGAGACGGCCTCCCGATCGTCGAGTTCGACGAGCCCTTCGCTGAACGTCCGAACCTTCTTGCCGATCCCTCCGGCCGTCGATTCCGGCGGTTGGCCGAACCGTATGATGAATTCTTCGCTCTCCTGGCGCTCGATGGCGTCGTCGCCGATGACGGACACCACCACCTTGGCGGAAACGAGTGCGTCTTCGTTCAGCACCGAGAAGTCGTCGTTGCTGAACCGGCATCTTTCCTCTTTCCGGGCCGAATGGCTTACCTCGAGACCGGCGATCTCTTCCTCCATGTTCCCCGTCAGTACCGCGATACGGTAGTCCACTGCATTCTTGCCGAGGTTGTCGGGATCCGTCCTCCATTTGATCTCCAGTTTGGAATAATCGCTCGACTGTTCGGCCTCGGGTTTCAGGATCAGCACCGGGGGGTCGTCGTCGGATTCTTCCACCAGCCCCGACCACTTGGCGACCCTGCCGTTCCTGTTGCGCCAGGATACGAGTTCGAGGGAGCGGATGTCCCGGGTACTCTCGATCCGCAGCGCACCCACCCACAAATGCTCCATGTCAGCCATCCTTTCCAATGCGGACAGGAGAGGCTTGACCTCCGCATCGTACAGGAAGCGTTCGAGATCGCGGCGTTGATCCTGCGCGGGTTCGGCGAGCCGCAGGGAATCGATACGTGCCGGAATGCTGAGACCGGAAGCCGCCGCTCCCAACAGTTGCTCCACGAATCTTCGCGAGACGTTCAGCGCTTCCGTCGCATCCGGTTCTTCGGTTTCCTTTACCGGCCAGAGCCCGAGAAGATGTAGGCAGGCGCCAGGATGCCGTTCACGCTCCGCGATTCGGCAAAGAAAGTCGAACGCAGTCCATGGGGAAACACCGAACCGATCACCAAATCCGGCCGCCCTCCTGATCGCCTGCTCCGCGTATCGGCGGTGGGCGCCGGACAATCGCCTCGTCACTTCGCTCCCGGCCAATCGCCGGGCTTCCTGGAACAGGTTCGCCTCGCTCACCTCCTGGGAAGCACTGTAGATGCCGTCCATGCCAGCACCGGCGCGGTCGGTGTCCACCAGCAGCAGAACCGCGTCACCTTTGACCTCGCGCCGCTCGACCGCGCTGTCCGCGGTGATGGTTCTCGACCGGGCATCGTCCTCATCCGCCACCCGGAAGACCTGCCAACCTTCGGGGTCGAAGGACTCGGCGGCGGAGAGCTCGGCCACCACATCCGGGGTCAGGCAGCGTGCGAAAGCCACCGCACCGGGCTCGGGATGGCCGAGCACCCGTTCGAACGCGTGCCCCAGAAGTCGCCCATGCAGGGGGGTAAGCTCCACGTCAATCCTCCATGGCGGGTTCGAAGCGAGGCAGCAACCGCTTCATGGCTTCCGCGTCGTTCACGCCCATCAGGAGCCCGAGGTCGCGCAGACGGCGCTCCAGGATCATGCGGTTCTTCTGCAGCAGCTCGTTGGAAATGGTCATCCCGGTGGGTGCGGCATCCACGTGGAAGCCATAGCGCTCGCGGAGGATGCCGATGAATTCTCTGAAAGAGAGAGTTCGGACTCCCCGCTTGCTGCCACCCGGTAGCAAGTGCAGGTGGACCAGATAGTCGAGTACCGAGTCGGTGAATACGAGCGAGCGAACATCACGCGTCCTGCGCGCTGCGTTTCCTCCGGAGTGGACATGGCGGGTCGTCCTTCTCTTGACGGCAAGTCCGTTCGGGCGTCCAGCGAGGAGACCCGAATCGATTACCGCGATCAAGGCTTTCCGTCCGAGCTTCGGCCCCATCAAGGTCATCAATCCCTCGGCGAGCCGCCGGGGCGGGGTTTGCTGATCGTCGCCCAGAATCGACGCGGCCTCCGGATACTCCTCCGCCAAATTCTCGGCCAGCTTTTCGGCCTTGTCTTCGATGCTGTAGAAGATGTGCGACGTTTCCGGATGGCGGTCGTGAAGGACATCTCCCAACAGGTTGAGCCAAGCGGTGGCATACGGTCGTGTTTGGACGTTCTGCCTCTTGATGCTTCGATTGTGTCTTGCTTCAAAGTCCAGCAATCGCAGCATCATCAAGACGATAGGAAAGCGGTCCAACCGTCGCATGAAGTCATCCATGGATTGCTCGGCTCGCGCCCTGACGTGCCGATCGACCCCGTTCGAGCAGTCCACGAATAGCTGTGTCGGTTGCTGACTACGCCGGTCCGGGACTTCGCCCGTGTCGCACCACGGGAATAGCATTTCAACGGCACTGGTAACAATCGTGGTTATCCCAATCGAGATGCAGGATTCCAACATTTCGGTGAACGCATGGCGGGGAGTGGAACGCGCATAGGAGCGTACGAAGCGGCGGAGATCCTCGGAGAAATCCCTCGCCGCTTTCTCCGCGATCGGACGCTGGTTGGAAATTCGGCCTCCCTGCTTGCCCCGCATCCCGTCCGGCGCCGCCTCAAGTTGCTGTGCGAGTCGGATCATTAGAAGTTGATCCAGTCCGACGGATCCGTCTTCTTCATTGAATCGGTCGGACTTCCGATCATCCAATACCTTCCCTCGCCGCTCCATCCCCTGGCTGAACGCGTGCATTAGAACGTTGTACTCATAGCCTCTACCGACAGGAAACCGGGTGCGGCCCCCATCTTCGCTCGGTTCGACGTGTTCGCCCTTCTGTTCCGCCAGCAGGGCTACAATCATCTCGGGAACATGACGAAGGTGTGCCACGCTCGATGGCAGGTCGATCCAGCTCGCCATGTAGTGTGTGGGTGCAACCCGCTGTATCTGTTCCTCTCTTCCCAAGCTGTGTCTCACATTTTCGAGACAGAAGCAGAGCAGCAGATCGCCGAGAATGGCCCGCTCGGTTTCTCCGTCGAAACCTTCCAAATCATTGTCGTGTGCAAGTATCTCCGAGACTCGCGCTATGGTCGCTGAACGCCTTCTTTGGGCAACCGACCCCGCGGTCAGCCCATAGGTCTTCAGAAATTCACCGGCGCCTCTGCGCTGGCCGAAGCGAAACATGTAGAAAACGGCCGGAAGAATGGCGGAAAGTTCGAAGTCAAGAAGCGAAAATGGCAACGCCTTGTCGTAATTGCCGGACCAGACTTCCCGGGTCATGTGAGCAGACAGCACTTCTTCGACGAGTTTGCGGGGACTGTCCATCATTCAAGGCTTCCATCGACAGTCTCTCGTAGTCGAATGATCATCCTTTGCCGAACATCCGCTTCGCTGCGCCCGACGATGCTGGCCGACACTTCGAAAATCGTGCCGTCCCGCATCGGATTCCAAGCCAGCAGCCGGCGATCGTCTTCCCGAACCAGCCGCTGGACGAAGATGGAAAGACGGGCGAACGTATCGTCCGTCGAGACGTCCCCTAGCTGATACCCGTCGCTCAGTTCCAGCAGCAGGTGGAACAGCTCGGCGCCAAACCGGAGACTTTCTTCTCTTCCATCCCGATAACGGTAGGACAGAATGGCTTGGCGGTGCAACCTGTCAAGACCACTCGCTTCGGATGGAAGACCGGATTCAAGCCGAAAATCGGCCACACTTTTTTCGATCCAGAACGCCGTTTCCGTGGGGGTTCGGGGGGTGATGCGCAGCGGTACGACATCGGGTCGGTCCAACGCCTCGGGCGGAAGATATTCGAGGCGGGAAATGCCTTTGCACAACTTCTTGCAGAGATCCCCATGCCTGTCTCCGTTGACCGGGATATCCCGGAATAGACGAAAGTGCCTTCCCTGAGCCAGATCGAGGGCGTGGGGGTCGCGGGTGAGCGCTTGAACCTCTTCCGCGGCCCATTCGAAGTAAGCGCGGCGACGTGCCGACTCCAGCGTCATCTCCGGATAGGCGGGAACGCCGTCGGCGCCGTCCCCGGACCAAGCGCGCAGCAGACGCCGATCGATGTGCGGATGCGTTTCGAGCGCGGGATCGAAGCGAACCAGTTCTCGCAACACTTCACCTTGCCGCTTCGGCGATTCCGGTGAAAAGGCTCGATCCCAGTAAGGCGGCGTGTTGGCACCCTCATGATAATCACTACAGAAGTGGACGCCGAACAGGATGTACACGAGTGCCGCTCGCAGCTCGCGGATGGTGATATGGGTTTCGCCGCGAAGATGAACGGCCTGGAGCACCTCGAACAGCCGTTGCCGGGCTCGGGCACGACGTTTCTCTTCCGTGGCGCCAGGAAGTCCGTGCGGGCCGAACAGCCTTGCGGCTCGTCGGACTTCGCAACGATCCTCGGCGACGCACGTTTCGCACGGCCGCCATATCTGCCGCGCCTCGTCTCCGCCGTACAGACCGTCCAGCAGGTGGTCGAGAAAACCGGTCTCAATCGTGGTCTCGTCCCGGGCTTCGTCGAACACGAGGCTTCCGACGAGTGAACGTTGGTTGAGGCTGATGAACCGGATGTGGGAGTCCGGGATGGATGTCTCCTTATCGAGGCAATCGTGGAGTTCCCTGGTCAGGGCAGTACCGCCGGCGCCGCGCGACTCGACGCTTTCCATCCATTCCAGCAGGCGGCCGTCATTGATCGCGAGAAGGTGAACGACGTCTTCGCTCGGCCGGCCGTGTTGAAACGGGGCCAGGAATTCGCTCAGCAAATCGTCGGCGGAACGTCCCTTCCACGATGCGGAACCATCGAGATTCATGCGTACGGTCAGGCCATCCTCCGTTCGCATCTCGAGAATCCGCGTTGCCGAGGTGTGATCGTGGAGACCTAGACGTTGGGCAAGATGCTGAAGCAAGGCGGTCTTGCCGTCCCCTGCGTTTCCGCACAGGATGACGAGATTGATCCGCCGTTCCAGGATGTCGCGGTACAGCGCTTGCTCCAGATTGGTTTCCACGTAGGTTCGAGCTGCGAAGTCCGTGTCCAGGCCGCGCGTTTCGCTGTTGCCCCACCGAGAACCCGGATAGGATTGAAGCAGGGATTTCAACCACCCTATTTCGCTTTCCCTTCTTATCGCTCGTCCGTTCCCTCCAACCCGCCGTTCCTCCGATGCTGTCGAAGCGTCTTCACCGGCATCGGTCTTCATGGAATTCTCCAGCCGTGCTTCAATGCTTCGCTGCGGACTCAGTACGGCCAGTGCATCCGCAACGGTGGCGAATCGACGCTCGGGGTCGGGGTTCGTCGCCTGTTCCAGGAATTCGGCTGCCGTTGGATACTCCTCGCGCTTCACTCCGTCCCAATGCAACCCGCGCTCCTTGGCCAGGGCGCCGCCGTATCGAAACGGCTCCTTCTCGAACAACACCTGGAAGAAGCTGGCTGCGAGGGCGTAGATGTCGTCCGCCGGCGACGCGGGACGGCCTTCGAGAGACGATGGCGAAGAGTAGAGGACGGTGCCCGGCGCAACGATCGGATCCCCGATCCTGCCCACGAAATCGTAGTCGGTCAGCACGAGGTCGCCGCCGGAGACGATCATGTTGCGGGGGCTCACGTCGCCGTGCACCAAACGGTTCCGATGGAGAACGTCCAGCGCTTCGCAAGCTGTCCGCAGCCATCGCAACACCAGGGCCTCCCCCGAATCTTCCTGGAGATCTTCCGCGAGGATCGGGATCAGGCCGGTATACTCGTCGAGCGGCTTGCCCTCGATCCACGTCATCAGGGAGACGAAATCGTTCTCATGCCATTCGGATGCGACTTCGAAGATCGCGGACAGGGCCGAGTGGCGAAGGTGAGGACGCGCGAGCTTGTATGCACGCCGGACCCGCTGACCGGTCGCTTCATCGGGGACGACCTTGGCGACGTAGGCGCCGATGTCTTCCTTCGTCTTGCGGTCGAGTCCCACTACCTTGAACGTGGTCCCGATGCCCCCGGAGCCGAGGCGCGAGACGATCCGGTAGTCTTCGTCCCGAAAGGGCACGATCTGATCTTCCGTCCAGAAACGCGCGGGCGGCGGCGGGGGAGGAGGGGCCGACTCGCCCAACAGCGCGGACAGGGACGCTTCGAGGTCCTGCAACGTAATCCGCGCTTCGGGCTCGTCTCTCGTCCCCTCCATCAACGTGTCCAGGACTTTCGGGACGAGGTCGTCTTCCCGCTCCGAGAACAACACCGTGAGACAAGTACAAAGCGAATACACGTCCGACCGGTGGTCCGCGGCTCCGCGGCCCTGGGCGCGGATCTCGGGCGCCGCCGCATCGTCCCATTCTTCTGCCGAGGAGCCGGCGGAACCCACGGAAACGTCGGCAGGTATCCGGGTATGCTCGAACCCGGTCAGGATCGGTGAGTTGTCGTACTTGACGAGAATCGTCCTCCGGGTGAGGTTCCGGTGTACCATGGGCTCCCCGTCCGCGCCGGCCTGGTGCAACTCAGCGAGGGCGCGGACGGCGCTACGGGCGAAGTCCAGCCTCGCGGTGGTATCCCAGGTCTCGTCGGCAGCACGCGCTTCGATGCCGGGCGCAGCGGGATCGACCACGGTGAAGAACTTGAGCTCTCCCGCGTATCCGGGAACCTCTTGATACGAATCGAGGATGCGCGGCGCCCAGGCGTGCAGTTGCAGCCGGAGAAGCGCGTCGAACTCGCGTCTCGCCCGAGGCTCCGCCTTTGGATCGTCGCTCGCGGACAAATCGTAGAGATGCAGGATTACCCGATCCTGCCGCGAGGAATGCGTCCCGCGATAGATCCGGTGGAACCGTTCCTCCGGAGGCGTTCGGAGCTCCAGGCGTGAGTAGCCGGCCAGACGCTTCAAGGTCCCGTCCACCGCGACGCCGCTCCTCGGCGCGAGGGCGAGGCGCAGGATTTCGACCTCCTTGGATGACAGCGAGCTCGGAGAATCGAGACCGATGGCGTCCCGCCAGGTCTTGAGCGTGTGGAACGGGACACCCCGAACGGTACGGCCTTGGAGCCGCTTGACCTTGGACGCGGCCTCGGTGACCAGGAACACGCCGTCCACGCGCGGCAGGTTCGCGATCTTCTTGCGCAACGTCGTGCCGATCTTGCGCGCCTTGTTCGTGACGCGATCGGCTTCCTGCTCGACGAGATCGGGGCGCCGGTCCGTCCAGGACGAGGTCCAGTGCTTGACCTCGATGATCATGACGCCCGGCGGGCCGATCATGACGATGTCGATCTCGTCGGACTGGAGCCGGTGCGTTGCCGAGAACGACAGATTCGTGAGCATCACCCACTCGTCATCCCCTGGGAGGGATATCAGCCGGCTCCTGATCTGCGCGAAGGCTCTGCGCTCGCTCTCGTTGACAGCCGGCCCGCAGGAGAAGTGGGTCACCTTCATCCGCCGAAACCTTCGAGGTTGAACCGCACCGGCCTGCCCGCGCCTTCCTCTTGGAATTCAGAATGATAGCACGATGTCAACCTCGCGGTTCGACCGAAGTGCGGGGCCCGGGAGCCTGCGTCGCAGAAAGATTCTTCAAGACGGACGATCGGAGTTGCGGACGGGATTCGATGCAGGGACGGACACGAGCACCGGGACAGCGCAGCTCGCAATGGCGCGCGGGCGCGCAGGGGGCCGGGAAGTCCGTGCCAGGAAGTCCGATGAGCTGCCCGTTGGGGGTTCGTGGCCGCCCGGCCCGGAAGGAAGAGGGGTGCGATCCTCGTCCGTGGGACGGATTCGGGTCAGGCGTACTCGCGGCGCTCGCGGAGCTGGATGCTGATTCTCGGTCCGGCCGATTCCACCTTCGGGATGCCGTGGCGCCACGTGCGCTGGCACGCGCCGCCCATGACCAGCAGGTCGCCTCCGCCGAGGTCGAACCGCAGTGAGCGCCCGCCCGCGGCCGGCTTGAGCAGAAAGCGCCGCGGCGCGCCGAGGGAGAGGATCGCCACGACCGTGTCCGCGATCCGCCGGCCGATCCGGTCGCCGTGCATCGCCACGCTGTCCCGGCCGTCCCGGTACCAGGCGAGCCGGATGCTCTCGAACCGCCGCCCATAGCGTCCTTCCAGCGCCTCCCGGGCCCGCGCGAGCGCCGGCGGGCACGGCCCGTCGTCGGGGATCGTCGCGGCGAGCCGCGGGGCTTCGACGACCGTGCCGTACATCGTGCGCCGCTCCGTGCCCCACTCGAGCCCGCGGCGGAGCGCGTCGAACAGCTCCTCGTGCCCCGAGAGCCAGCCGGGCTCGTGTTCGACCCACGACCGTGCATCGAGGCGCCGCCGCCGGGGCGCGGCGAAGGCGGCTCGCCCGGGTTCCCGCGCGGTTCCATCGCGAAAGAGGTCGATCTGCACCACGGTTCAGGGAGCGGCGTGTTGGAACGGCATCCGCGGCCCCGCGATCGGCGCGGCGTTTCTCGCGCGGGCGCCCCTCATGCAACGATCCTCATGCAGCCCGTCCGTCCGGCGCCGGATCGCGGGCTCGCAGGGGAGAGGGCTCTTTCCCTCCGAACCCTCGTGCCGGGCGGTCGCGGCGCCCGGTGTCCGTCCCCGTCCCCGTCCCCGTCCCCGTCCCTGTCCCCGTCGCCGTCGACGCCTCGGTCGTCCGGCCGGCCGGCCCGCGAGCCGGATGCATCGGGACGTCGGCGCCGCCGGATCGGGAGCCGTTCACGATCCGCACTCCCCGCCGCGCGCGCCGCCGGGGGCGGGGTCGCGGGCGGAGCGGCGCGCGCGCACCCACCGCGGGATCGTCCGGTGCAGGTACCGGCCGTCCGCGGGGCCGCCGCGGAACTCGCCGTTCTCGACCACGACCTTGCCGCGAAGGACGGTCACCACCGGCCAGGCGGAGACTTCCTGCCCCTCCCAGGGGGTGTAGTCGGACTCGTGGAGGTCGGCGTTGCGCACGGTGCGCGCCTCGCCCGGGTCGAGCACCGTCACGTCCGCATCCGCCCCCACCGCGAGCGCCCCCTTCCGTGGATAGAGCCCCATCAGCTTCGCCGCGTTGGTGGAGGTGAGATCGACGAAGGTCTCCAGCGGCCAGCCCCGTTCGGTCACCATCTGGGTGTACATGACGGCGAGCCTCGGCTCCACCCCGGCGTTGCCGCCCGTCGTGTCGTCGATGCGCCGGCCCTGGAGCTTGACCGCGAGCGTGCAGCAGATCTCGTCGGTCGCGACGGTGTGGATCACCCCGTCGCGAAGGCCCGCCCAGAGCGCACGCTGATCGGCCTTCGACTTGAGGGACGGGTACGTGTGGTAGATCTGCCCCCGCGGGCGGCGGTAGTCGTCCGAGGTGAACATGAGGTACTGGTGCAGGGTCTCGCCGTAGATGGGGAAGCCCCGCGCCCGGGACTCGGCCACCGCCTCCACCCCGCTCGCCGCGCTCGTGTGCATCATGTAGAGGGCGGCGCCGGGCACGTTCTCGGCGAGCCGGATGACGCGGCGGAACGACAGCTCCTCGGAGAGCGCGTTGTGCACCTCCGCCATGTTCTCGAACTCGGCCCGGTTCTCGGCGATGAGCTTGTCGTACATGTGCATGACGATGTCGTCGTCCTCGGCATGGATGACGCCGAGGCCGCCGTGCGCGGCGAGCACCTTGAAGATCTCCCAGATGTCGCCGAACCGGATCATCCGCCCGCGCCGGCTCGGGGTGATGTCGGTGGTGAAGATCTTGACCGTGGGGTAGCCCGCGTCGATGAACCGCCCGAGCTCCTCGAGGCGCTCGGGCGGGACCCGGTCGCGGAGCATGACGTGGTAGGCGTAGTCGCAGCAGCATTGCCCGGCCCAGGCCTCGTCGCGCTTCGCGACGGTCTCCGCGATCGTCTCCCCGGGCTCCCAGGCGGCGAAGTCGATCATCGTCGTCGTGCCGCCGAAGAGGGCCGCGCGGCTCACCGTGGCGGGCGGACCGGTGAGCTGGGCCTCCCCGCCTTCGATGGCGGGGATGTGCCAGGCGCAGTGCACGTGCGGGTCGATGCCGCCCGGCATCACGATCCGGCCGCGCGCGTCGATGGTCCGGCCCGCGCCGGCGAGGCTCCCGAGCTCCGCCACCGCCGCGATCCGCCCGCCCCGGATGCCGAGGTCGGCCTCGGTGACGCCGTGCGGGGCGACGACCCGGTCGCCGCGGATGACGAGGTCGTAGTCGTACATGTGCTTTGCCTCGAGCTCCCCGTGAATGATGCCACGCCCGCGCCATCGTGACCGGTTCCGGGGTGCGGGACCGCACTTTCGGCGCGGATTGCTTCGGGGCGGTTCCGCGGGCCGGATGATGCGTTTCCCTCTCGAACCCGTTGCGCGAGCCGGCTCGGCGAGGAGCAGGGATCCGGTGGTTCGAGGCAGGGTTCGCCCGGGAAGCGCCGAGAGCGGTGCCCCGCGCCACCGGGCTCGATGGTCGGCCTCGATGGCCGGGCCGGGCCGAACGGCGGGCGGGCCGCGCCGGGTGTTCCGCGCTATCCCGCCCGGTTCACGCATCCGCATCCGCGGCCGCGGTGGAAGGGCGGCGGCCGGTCCGGTCCGTGGCCGCTTCGGTCCGGGGGCGAACGGGTGCGAGGCTCAGGGCCGCATCCCGGACCTCCTGCACGAGCGCATCCAGAACCCGCCCGCACCAGGCGGCGGAGATTCCTTCTCCGATCACGACGAGGCGGCTCCGCCGGTCGGCGTCGGGCCAGCCGGGCCGCGGCTCGACCGGCTCGAAGACGTGGCCCGCGCCGTTCACGGTGACCGGCCGTCCGGGGGCTTCGGCAAGCTCCACGAACCCCTTGAGCCGTAGCAGCCGGGGGCCCGCGTGCTCGACGAGGGAGCGCAGGAACAGGGTAAGGGCGGCCCCCGGAATCGGATGGGGGCGAACGAGCACGAAGTGGTCGATCCCGTCCGTGTGCCGGCTCGGCGCCGACACCTCCGGTTCCGGGCCCGCCCCGCCGCTGCGGCGCCGCGTCGGGAGCGCGCCGGCGACCGCGCCGGCCGCGTCGCGGAGCCGTCCGAATACGGCGGTCGCCCGCTCGGCCCGGGGGTTGAGCAGGCGAAGCCGTTCGTCCAGGGAAGGAGGCGCCGCGGCGAGATCGGTCTTGGTGAGGACGAGAAGGTCCGCGGCCGCGATCTGGCGCGCCGCCTCCGGGTATCGGTCGAGGGCCGCATCGGCGTCCGGCGCGGCCACGCAGGCGGATACCCCCGCGAGCTCGAGGCGTTCGGCGAGCGCCGGGTCGGCGAGGAGGAGGGACTCGATGGGAGTCGGGTCCGCGAGTCCGCTCGTCTCGATCAGGATGCGCGAGAAGGGGGCGCAGGCGCCCGCTTCGCGCCGCGCGGCGAGATCGGCCAGGGTCAGGGCGAGGTCGCCGCGGACGGCACAGCAGAGGCATCCCCCCGCCAGCTCGACCACCGCGTCGCCGCTCGATTCGACGAGCAGGTGGTCGATCCCGATGGCGCCGAGCTCGTTGACGACGACCGCCGTGTCGTGGAGCCCCCCCTCGCGGAGCAGCCGGTTCAGCACCGTCGTCTTGCCGCTTCCGAGGAACCCGGTCAGCACGAAGACGGGGAGCCGGCCGTGCTCGGCCCCGGAGCCGGACCGGTGCGAGGCGTCGTGGACGTCCACCGGGCCGGCCGGCGGCGGGGGGCTGATCCGGAGGCGGGTGGGCGCGAAGCCCGGGTCGATGGCGGCGCGGACCTCGCGGAGCACTTCGAGCACCGAAGCCAGGGGCTCGCCGTCGAGCGACCAGCGCGCCCCGGGCGGGCGCCGCCCCCCGTGCGGACGCTCCACATCCGAACGCTCCACGGGCCCGCGCTCCACGTGCACCCGGCGGCCTTCCCGGCGTACGACTGCGCCGCCGCCGGCCGGCTCGGCGCGCGCGTCGATCGCCCACTGGCCGAACGACTCGTTCAGGAGCGCCGCGAGATCGACGGCGGGCTCCGTCGTGCCTGGATTCATGCACCGCGTCCTCGAAGGCGGGGAGGATCGGGCCGTCCGGCTCCCCGGCTCCACAGGATACCCCGCCGTCCGCCCCGGACGGCGGCGCCCGGCGGGAGCTTGCGCGACAGGGGTGGACGGCGGTGCGGTCGACTCCTACGATTCGGGGCCGGACCCGGACCGCTCCGCCCGCACCGTGCTGCCGCCCATGCACGAGGCGGGGCCGCGCGCTTCGGAGCCGGCCGGGGCGGGGGGACACCACCGGGAGCGCACGGTGAAGAACGAGAGCATCGTCTACCTGAACGGCGAGTTCGTGCCGAAGTCCGCGGCCTTGGTCCCGGTGGAGGATCGGGGGTTTCTCTTCGGCGACGCGGTGTACGAGGCGACCCCCGCCTACCGCGGCGAGCCGTTCCTCCTCGACCGCCACCTCGCCCGGCTCGCCCGCGGGCTCGCGGCGCTTCGCATCGACTGCGGCCTCGGGACGATGCCGGAGGTCCATCGCCGGCTGATCGCCGAGAACGGCCTCGTCGGCGCGCCCTTCTCCTTCGTCTACGTGCAGGTGACCCGGGGGGTCGCGCCGCGCGGGCACGCGTTCCCGCGCGAGCCGGTCCCGCCGACCGTGTACGGGTTCGCGAGCCCCGCCGTCCGCCCCCCGCGGAGCCGCTGGGAGGAGGGCGGTGCCGCGGTCACCGTGCCCGACCGGCGGTGGGGGCGGGTGGACGTCAAGGTGACCTCCCTCGTGGCGAACGTGCTCGCGCAGCAGGCGGCGGCCGACGCGGGGGTGGAGGACGCGATCTTCGTGCGCGACGGCATGGCGCTCGAGGGAACGCACAACAATCTCTTCGCGGTGTTCGACGGCATCGTCACGACCTCGCCGGCCTCGAACTACATCCTGCACGGGATCACCCGGGGCTTCGTCCTCGAACGGGCGGAGGCGCTCGGGATCCCGGTGGACGAGCGGGCGATCCCCGTCGAGGAGCTGCGCGAGGCGGACGAGGTGTTCTTCGCGGGGACGACGACCGAGATCCGGCCGACCGTCGAGATCGACGGCCGTCCGGTCGGGACGGGCCGGGTCGGGCCGGTCACCCGGCGGCTGTTCGACGACTTCCTGGAGATGACGGGGGGCGGCGGGGAAGGCGAGGGACGGGCGCGGGCGGCCGCCTCCTGAGTCCCCGCTTCGCCGGCCGGCCCCGCTCGCCGGCGCCCGGCTCGCCCTTCAGCGTCTCCCGGTCCGTGCGGCCGGCGCCACGGACGGGGTCTCGACGCCCTCATGGAGGAGCCTGGGCGACGAGTCTTGGCGAGATATGCGAGTCGGTCCTCGCCCGCGCTCAGTCGCCGCCCGCCGCGATCCCCGTGAGCTTCGGCGCTGCCGGCGCCGGCGGCGCCTCGCACCCGGTATCGCAGCACTGCCCGGGCTGGGCGGCCCGTTTGCCGGCGCGGGCATCGGCATCGCCCTCGTCCGCGATGAGGCCCCGGTCGATCAGCCGTTCCACGAGCGCCTTCCGGTCCGCGATGGGATAACGGCGGTGGATCTCGCCCTTCATCGCCTCCGGCGAGCCGCCCCCGTGCAGGCTGATGACCGACATCCAGCCCCCCGCCCCGGAGGCGGTGACGTCTTCGATGAACCGGGCGACGGCGGCCCGCTTCTCGTAGGGCACGTCCGGCCGTCCGGCCAGCACCGCGGCGAGGTCCGCCCCCGTCTCCGGGTTGTGGTCGTCCTCGGGGGTGGGGAGGGCGACGATGAGCCCGCCCGAGACGGTGTGGGCGAGGCGGTGCATGTCGTAGATGCTGGTCGAGAGCAGGAGCTTGCCAATGTTGGCGTAGACCGCATCGGGCTCGGCCGCCCCCGACGGGTCGATGGCGCCGTAGACCGAGGCCGCGACCCCGCACGCATAGAAGCTCTCCACCACCTTGATGAGCTCGACCATCGTGTCCCGGAGGGGGGCGCTTCGCGCCGCGCAGAGCCCGTTCGCCTCGATCATGAGCGCCCCCGCGCCGATGAGGAGGTCGCCGAAGCCCGCGCGCGCGCCGATGCAGGTCTGCCGGTGGTGGGCCGCGTAGGTCTTGGTGAGGGCGTCGGCGAAGGCCCACTCGCCGCACATGAACACGCGCTCCCAAGGAACGAACACCCGATCGAAGATGCACACCCCGGTGGTCTGGCCGTACTTGCCGGAGAAGACCGCCCCCGACTCGCCGGGCCGCCCGGCCGGCCGGCTGACGACGGTGAGGCCCTCGGCGTCGATCGGCACCGCGCACGCGAGGGCGAAGTCCGCGTCCGCCTCGAGCATGTTCCGCCCCGGGAGGGCGAGCAGGTGATGGACGTAGGGCGCGGAGGTGACGATCGCCTTGGCGCCCGAGATCACGATACCTCCCGGACGGCGTTCCACGATCCGGAGATACGTGTCCGGGTTCGGCTGCTCGTGGGGTCGGAGGCTCCGGTCCCCCTTCGCGTCGGTCATCGCGATGCCGACGGTGAGGTCCTGCTCCTGGGCCTCGTGCAGGTAGTCGACGAAACGCGCGTGGTAGTCGGCGCCGTGCTCGGCGTCGATCCGGTGGGTGATCTGGAAGACCGCGTTGAACCCGTCCATGGTGAGGTAGCGCATCGCGCACCCGGTCTCCTGGCAGACGGCGCGCGTGTATTCGAGCTTCGCGAGGAGGTCGGAGGTGGTGCGGTTGACGTGGAGGAAACGGTTGACGGTGGCGCCGCTCGTGTGCTGGGTGGCGGTCGCGACCGGGCGGAACTTCTCCGACCGCGCATAGTCGTAGGTGACCCCCACCGCGTTGACGCCGGGGGCGAGGCGCGGATCGTCGGGCACGCTCTCGACCCGGCTCCCCTGCACGAAGACGCGCGGACGGTACGCCCGCAGCGACTCCCGGTAGTCCGACGACGACATCAGCATCGGTCAACCTCCCCTCGTCTCCCCGATCCTCATCGATCCTCGCCGCTCCCGGTCGATCCTCGTCGGTCCTCGTCGAGCGCGTTGCCGTCCGGAGCGCGCCCGATGGTACCAGCCGATTAGAATCGTCAACGCGGTGCGCCCCGCGGCGCCTCGTGTACCGGCTCGTGCGCAGCGCTCCGTTCGCGCCGCGCCGTACCGGACCACACCGATCCGCGCCGCGCCGTTCGCGCCCCGGAGCCCCGAGGAGCCTGTTCATGTCCCTGTTCCGATCCCTGCTCTTCGCCCCCGGCAACCATCCCCGGAAGGTGGAGAAGTGCCTGGGCCTCGACGCCGACGTGGTGATCCTCGACCTCGAGGACGCGGTCGCGGTCGCCGAGAAGGAGGCGACCCGGAGCGTCGTCGTCGATGCGCTCGCGAACCGGCCCCGCCGCGCGCGGGGCTACGTCCGGGTGAACGCGGTCGATACCCCCTTCTGCTGGGGCGACCTCCAGGCCGTCGTCAGGCCCGGGGTGGACGGGATCGTGCTCCCGAAGCTCGAGTCGGCGCCGGACCTCCGGACGGTGGACTGGGTGGTCTCGCAGCTCGAACGTGAGCGCGGCATGGAGCCGGGCGCCTTCGACGTCCTCCCGATCATCGAGACCGGCAAGGGGGTGGCGGCGGTCGCCTCCATCTGCGGGGCGGGGGCCCGGGCCCGGCGGCTCTCCTTCGGGGCGGGGGACTACACCCTCGACATGGGGCTTCGCTGGACGGACGGCGAACGCGAGCTCGACCAGGCGCGCTCCGCGATCGCGCTCGCGAGCCGGGCGGCGGGGCTGGAGCCGCCGATCGACACCGTGTTCATCCACGTCGGCCGGGTCGATTCGCTCCGGCGCTCCGCCGACCTCGCGCGCGACTTCGGCTTCCAGGGCAAGCTCTGCATCCACCCCGAGCAGGTGGCGCCGGTGAACGAGGCGTTCTCGCCCACCGGCGAGGAGGTCGCGCAGGCCCGCCGCTACCTCGCGGCGTTCCGGGAGGCGGAGGCGCGGGGATCGGCCTCGATCCAGGTGGACGGCTACTTCATCGACTATCCCATCGTGGAGAAGGCGCGGCGGGTGATCGATCTCGCGGATGCGGTCGAGCGCGCGGCCGCCGGAGGAGGCAAGGCATGATGGACGCGAAGGCATTCAGGGCTGCGGCGACCAGGGGAACGGAGGCGGGAACCGCGGCGGGTGCGGAGGCGGGAGCGGCGCCGGAGGCGAAGCCGCCGGAGGGTCTCAGCCCCGCGCTCCGGGCGCTCTGGCACCTCGCCCGGGACGAGTGGGACGCGGCCCACGGCGCGGCCCAGAGCGACGGCAGCCGGGACGGGGCCTGGGTGCACGCCCACCTGCACCGGGTCGAGGGCGATCTCGCGAACGCGGACTACTGGTACCGCCGCGCGGACCGCCCGGCCTCGGAGGCGCCCCTCGCCGACGAGTGGGAGGAGATCGCGGCCGCCCTCCTCGGCTCCGCCGCCCTCGCCCCGGAGCCCTGATCCGCCGCCGGACCGCCGGCCCGCGGCGCCATCGGCCCGCGGCGGGCTCCGTCTCCCGCGCGGAGCGGCGCATCACCGCGCCGGCGGCGGGTCGTTCGGCGGGAGTGGACGGCTCCCGACCGTCTCCGAATCGCAGCGGGAAGTACCGGCCCGCGTCGGGAGCGGTCCCGATGGCGGCGGCGCGGCGCCGGGACGGGACCCGTCCGTCGAGCGCGCCGGCCGCCATCGGTGAGCATGTGCGCGCTCGCGGGGATATGCGCTAATATCGGCGGCGGAGAATCCCGCGCGGGAGCGCGAAGGAGGTTGGCGATGTTCCGGGGAAGCATGGTGGCCATGGTCACCCCGATGCGGGAAGACGGTGCGGTGGATGACGACGCCCTCGCCCGGCTGGTCGAGTTCCACGTGGACGCCGGCACCGATGCCGTCATCGCGGTCGGGACCACCGGCGAGTCGGCGACCCTGGATCACGACGAGCACCGGGAGGTGATCCGCATGGTCATCGAGGCGGCGGCGGGAAGGGTGCCGGTGATCGCCGGGACCGGGGCGAACTCGACGAGCGAGGCCCTGCACCTCACCCGCGACGCCGCGGCCCTCGGGGCCGACGGCTGCCTGTTGGTGACGCCCTACTACAACAAGCCCACCCAGGAGGGGCTGTACCGTCACTTCAAGCTCATCGCGGAGTCCGTCGACGTTCCGCAGATCCTCTACAACGTGCCGGGGCGCACGGCGTGCGACATGCAGCCGGACACGGTGGGCCGGCTCTCGCGGCTCACGAACGTCGTATCCATCAAGGAAGCGTCCGGAGACCTCGCGCGGGTCGGCCGGATCCTCGACCAGGCGGCCGACGGGTTCGAGGTCGTGAGCGGAGAGGACCCGATCGGCATGGAGACGATCCTCGCCGGCGGGAAGGGGGTCATCTCGGTGACCGCGAACGTCGCCCCCGCCGCCATGCACGAGATGTGCGGTCGGGCTCTGCGCGGGGATCGCGCGGGGGCGGAGGCGGTGGACGCGCGTCTGCGGGCCCTGCACGAGAACCTCTTCATCGAGTCGAACCCGATCCCCGCGAAGTGGCTGCTGTACGACATGGGCCTCATCCCACCCGGGATCCGGCTGCCGCTGACGCCCCTGTCGGCCGAGTGCCACGCCGCGGTGCGGGGCGCCCTCCGTGAAGCGGAAGGCGCGCTGCCGGCCGCGGCCTGAAGAGCGAACATGTACGCGCGAAGCTCGCTTCGGTTCCGCGGCGCGGCGGCGCTCGCCGCAGCGTCGGTGCTCGCCGCCGGGTGCTCCGGCTTCGTGCCGCCGCGCGCGCCCGCGCCCGCCGATGCCGACACCCCTTGGCGGCGCGACACGAACGTGTCGTCGCTCGAGGTGCCGCCCGATCTCTCGAGCTCGGGGGTCCGGGATGCATACCCCGTCCCGGGCGTCCGCCCGCGCGAGGTGGTGCTGCCGCCCGTCGAAGGTATGCGCATCGAGCGCGACGGGCGTCTTCGGTGGCTCGTCGCCGAGGCCGAGCCCGCCGATCTCTGGCCGGGCATTCGCGACTTCTGGCAGCGGCAGGGCTTCGTGCTCGAGACCGACGACGCGCAGGTCGGGGTAATGGAGACCGGGTGGGCCGAGAAGCGAGCGAATCTCCCCGTCGGCGGGGTGAGAAGGATGCTCGAGCGGCTCAAGCGCTCCGCCTACACCTACGCGGTCCGCGACCGGTTCCGGACCCGCGTCGAGCGGGGTGCGGAGCCGGGGGTGACGGAGATTTACGTGACCCACAACGGTGCACACGAGGAGGTGCGGGGCGACAGCTACGCGTGGGCTCCTCGCCCCTCCGACCCGACCCTCGAAGCGCAGATGCTGGGCCGGCTCATGCACTTTCTCGCGCAGGAGGAGGCTCCTGCCGGGGGCTCGGCGGCGACCGCGGCCGGAGGAGCCGCCTTGGTGGAGGTCGCCGACGATCCCGCGGGCGGGAAGTACATCCGCCTCGACGAGGACTTCGACCGGTCCTGGCGGCTGGTGCGCCGGGCGCTCGACCGGGCCGGCTTTACGGTGAACGACCTCGACCGGAGCCGCGGGTTCTTCCTCGTTCGCTACATCGACGCCGACGCGCCCGCTGAGAAGAAGCGGAGCCGGTTCGCGTTCTGGCGGCGCGACCGGAGCGGGAAGGAGCTGCCGGAAGACGTCGAGTTCCGCATCGTCCTCGAACGCGGCGACGGGCCGCCGACCCGCGTCGTGGTCCGGAACGCGGAGGGTGAACCCGACACCGGCGAGAGCGCGGCCCGGATCCTGGCCGTGCTCGCGGAGCGCATCGAGTAGCTTCCGCCGGGGCGCGTCCCCCTCCTCCGAAGAGGGTGCGTCAGCGTCCGCGCCGCCGCGCATGCCGCAGCAGGCGCTTGCGGCGGCGGGCTTGGCGCGGGGTGAGCGCGTTGCGCCTTCCGGCATACGGGTTTTCGCCCGAGCGGAACTCGATCCGGAGCGGCGTGCCGCGCAGCCCGAACCGGGTTCGAACCGCGCGGGCGAGGTAGCGGGCGTACGGCTCTGGAGTTTCCTCCGCGGAGTTGCCGTGCACCACCACCACGGGGGGATTGACCCCGCCCTGGTGGGCGTAGCGGAGCTTGATCCGTCTGCCCCGGAGGGCCGGCGGCGGATGCCGGGCGGTGGCGTCCCGGAGGACCCGGGTGAGCTCTCCCGCCGCCATGCGGGCGGTGGCGGACGCCCAGGCGGCCTCGACAGACCGCATCATCCCCCCGAGCCCTTCCCCGCGCAGGGCGGAGACCGGGTGGACGGCCGAGAAGTCGATGAAGCCGAGGCGGCGTGCGACCGCCTCGCGCGTCGCGGACCGCATCCCGGAGTCGAGCCGATCCCACTTGTTGAGGACGATGACGAGCGCCCGCCCCGCGTCGAGCAGGTAGCCGAGCAACCGGGCGTCCTGCTCCGACACCCCTTCCTCCGCGTCGAGCACCAGGATCCCCACGTTGGCGGCCTCGATGGCCTGAAGCGCCTTGACGGCGCTCAGCTTTTCCACCACGTCGGCCACGCGCGAGCGGCGCCGGAGCCCCGCCGTGTCGATGAGCACGAAGGGTCGGCCGCCCCGCTCGAACGGCACGAACACGCTGTCGCGGGTGGTCCCCGGCGCGTCGTGGGTAATGACGCGGTCCTCGCCGAGCAGGCGGTTGACGAGGGTGGACTTCCCGGCGTTCGGCCGGCCGACGACCGCGACCCGCACGGCCCCTCGTCCGCCGTCCGGCGCCGCCGCGGCCACGGTCCCGTCCGCGCTCCCGTCCGCGGCCGCCTCGCCTTCGCCGGTGTCGCCGCCGGCTCCGCGCCGCCCTTCCGGTGCGAGGGCCCGGACGAGGGCGCCCAGCCCGCGCCCGTGCGCGGCCGCGATCGGGGCAGGCGCGGCGAGTCCGAGCGCGTGGAACTCCGAGAGGGCGGTCCGCTCGTCCAGCCCGTCGGTCTTGTTGACGGCGAGGACGACCGGCTTTCCGAGCCGCCGGATGCGGTCCGCGACCACGTCGTCGGCCGCGGTCCGCCCGGCCCGCGCGTCCGTCATCAGCACGATCCGGTCCGCCTCGTCGAGCGCACGCCGCACCTGGTCCTCGACTTCCGAGGCCAGGTCCTCGGGCTCGTCGCCGAGCCCCCCGGTGTCCACGACGATGAACCGGGCGCCGTGGCGGCGGGCGGTCCCGTAACGGCGGTCGCGGGTGAGGCCGGGACGGTCGGCGACGATGGCGTCCCGGGTCCCGGTAAGCTGGTTGAACAGGGTCGATTTTCCGACGTTGGGCCGCCCCACGATGGCGACGACGGGAAGCATGGCGGGAGGTTCTCCGGCGCGGGTCAGGGGTGTTCGCAGCGGAGCCGCTGCGCGGACGCGCGGGGAACGATGGAGCGCCCGGCGCCGTGCGTCGAGGGACCGGAGTACGAAGGCGGCCGCCCCGGGCGCGGGATCGGGCAGGCGCCGGCGGGTGAGCATCCTCGCAGGAGCAGGAGCCCGGCCCGGACGGTGAGCGGGGTGTTCACGTAGGCGGCGCGGTTTCTCCGCGGCCTTCCATGCGAGATTGAACGTATCGCCACCGTCTCGCCCAGCGCGGCCGTCGAGCCATTCTGGAGGGCTGGCGTGCGGCAGGCAAGAGAGCGCTGTCGGAGATCACCGGAGGGCTGGAACCGATTCGTCCTGCGATCTCGATCCCGACCAGGTGTTGACAAGCCCGCGGCGGTTCCCGAACCTTCCTCCGCGACCCGAACCCACGCGGAGGACCGCATCCATGGCCGACCTCGTTCTCACCAGCGAGAGCTTCAACGACGGCGACTATCTCGCCAGCGATCACATCCTGTCCGAGGCTTACGGATTCGGCTGTGCGGGCGGCAACCTCTCGCCCCAGCTTTCCTGGAGCGGGGCGCCCGAGGGCACCGGGAGCTTCGCGCTCACCTGCTTCGACCCCGACGCCCCGACCGGGAGCGGATTCTGGCACTGGGTGGTCGTGAACATCCCGGCGAACGTCGCCTCGCTCGCCCTCGGGGCAGGCTCCCCGGCCGGCTCGATGCCGGCCGGGGCGCTCCAGACCCGCACCGACTTCGGCGCGCCGGGCTACGGGGGTCCGTGCCCGCCCGAGGGAGACCACCCGCATCGCTATCTCTTCACCCTGCATGCGGTCGGCCTGGACGAACTCTCCGTCGAGGCCGACACCTCCGCCGCGGTGGTCGGGTTCATGCTGAACTTCAACACCCTCGCCAAAGCGTCGCTGATGGGGCTCTGCAAGCGGTAGCCGGCGGGAGGCCGCCACCTCTCTCCATATCCCGGCCGCGCTTCGGCCGGACGCAGGCGTTGCCGGTCCCCGGCTCTTCGGCGCCCCGGTTCCGCCTGGTCCTGCGGGCATCCGGCGCCGTTCCGGCGTCCCGGCACGGCCTCGAAGATCGTGGTCGAATGGACGGGCTGTGAAACTGGGCCGGGCCGGCCGGCCGGAGGAAACGTGATGAAGATGCCCTCCCGCGAAATACCGGGGCCGCCCCGCGACCTCGCAGGCTACGGCCGCCACGTGCCCCGCGTGCGCTGGCCCGACGATGCGCGGGTCGCCGTCAACTTCGTCATCAACATGGAGGAGGGCTCGGAGGTCCAGATGTCCACGGACGGCCGCAACGAGGCCATCCTCGGCGAGCTCCCGCCGCTCGGGCTCGAAGGCGACTACCGCGACCTCGCCCTCGAATCCGTCTACGAATACGGCTCGCGGGCCGGGATCTGGCGGCTGCAAAGACTCTTCGACAGCCGCCGCGTCCCGGTGACGCTCTATGCGGCGGCGGTGGCGGTCGAGCGCAATCCGGAAGTCGCGGCCTGGGTCCGCGACTCCGATCACGACGTGTGCAGCCACGGCTGGCGGTGGGAGGAGGTCTGGCGCCTCTCCCGCGACGAGGAACGCGCACACCTTCGGGCAGCGGTAGAGTCCTTCGAGGCCACGTGCGGCACACGCCCCCTCGGCTGGTACTGCCGTTACGGGCCGTCGGTACATACGCGCGAGCTGGTCGTCGAGGAGGGCGGCTTCGTCTACGACTCCGACGCCTACAACGACGACCTGCCGTACTTCGTCGAGGTGACGGGCCGGCGTCATCTCGTCGTTCCCTACACCCTCACCTACAACGACGCGCGTTTCGTGACCGTCGGCGGCTACGGCTCCCCGGCCGACTTCGCGGACCAGTTGAAGCGCGGGCTCGACTATCTCTGGGAGGAAGGCGCGACCCATCCCCGGATGATGAGCGTCGGGCTCCATCCCCGCCTCGCCGGCCAGGCCGCGCGCGCCTCGGCCCTCGCGGAGTTCGTCGACTACGCGCGCCGGAAGGGCCGGGTGTGGCTCGCCCGCCGGATCGACGTCGCGAGGTGGTGGCTCGACCACCACGAGGAGTTCTCGTGAAGAAGCCGATGGGGGCAGGGATGGCCGCGACCCCCGCACCGGCGCCGTCGCCGGCGATGCCGGTGGCGGACCGGGCCGCGATCGCCGGCATCGGAGCGAGCCGCTTCGGACGGGGCCTCCCGGAGAGCCAGCTCGCGCTCGGGGCGGCGGCGTTCCGCGCGGCGCTCGAAGACGCGGGCCTCGACCGGAGCGAGGTCGACGGGCTCGCGGTGAACCTCGGCTGGCCGCTCGGGCTCGACTACGACCGGATCGCGGAGGCGTTCGGCCTCGACGTGCGCTACGTGAACCAGACGTGGACCCACGGGCGTTTCGTGACGATGGCGCTCCAGCAGGCGGCGCTCGCGGTGGCGGCCGGCTTGGCGGAGGTCGTCGCGTGCGTCGCGGTGGCGAGCTTCACCCGCGAGCGCGACATCCTCGGCGGCCCCGGCGACTTCGAGGGGATGCGCGAGGAAGGGGGCACCCACGCGGAGAATCCGCCCTACGGCCTGACCGCCCCGGCCGCGGGCGCCGCGCTCGCCTACCGGCGCTACATGTCGCTCTACGGCGCGACGGCCGACGCGCTCGGCGAGGTGGCGGTCACCCTGCGTTCGCACGCGCTCCGGAACCCGAACGCGGCGATGCGAGAGCCGATGACCCGGGACGACCATCGCGCCTCGCGCGAAGTGGTCGCCCCGCTCCGGCTCTTCGACTGCTGCATCGTGAGCGACGGGGCGGTGGTCGTCCTGGTCACGTCCACCGAACGCGCCCGCGACCTCCGGAAGCCGCCCGTCCTCCTCTCCGGGATGCAGGGGATCCGCGCCGGCCGCGACGAATTCATCTTCGCGCCGCCCGGGCTCGGCATCAACCAGCAGCGGCCCGGGCGGATCACCCCGCGCCCGGAAGACGGCGACGCGCTGCGCATGGCCGGCATCGAGCGGGGCGACATCGACGGACTCTACACCTACGATGCCTTCACCCCGCTCGTCCTCTTCGTGCTGGAGCGCTTCGGCTTCTGCGCGCCCGGGGAGGCGCATGCGTGGGTGCAGGGCGGGCGCATCGCGCTCGGCGGCGCGCTCCCCGTCAATACCTCCGGGGGGCTCATGTCGGAGGCGCACGTCAGCGGCTGGAACTCGATCGCCGAGATCGTGCGGCAGCTACGGGGCGAGGCGGGGGAGCGGCAGATCACCGGCGCGCGGCACCTCCAGTGGGCGACGGTATGGGGCGACTCGATCGTCTTCCGCCGCTGAGGGAGGGCCGAAGAACGTGGACGTGACGGCGAAGCCGAAGCCCCGGGTGACCCCGGACAACCGCCCCTTCTGGGAAGGGTGCCGCAAACACGTGCTGAAGCTCCCCTGGTGCGCGGCGTGCGAGCGCCCTTTCCTGCCGCCCGCGCCGGTGTGCCCCCGGTGCTTCGGCGAACGGATCGAGTGGCGGGTGTCGAGCGGGCGGGGCACGGTCACGACCTTCGTGGTCGTTCACCAGCCCTGGTTTCCGGCCTTCGCGGACGATCTCCCCTACAACGCCGCGCAGGTCGAGCTCGAGGAGGGGCCGCGCCTCACCACCAGCCTCGTCGGGGTCGCCAACGAGGACCTCGCGGTCGGGCTCGAGGTCGAGGCGGTGTTCGACGACCTCGACGGCGAGGCCACCCTTCCCCGCTTCCGGCCGCGCACGATCGGCGGCTCCTGATGCCGGCCCACGTGCGCTCCGTCCTCGATCCGAAGCAGATGATGGAACAAGGCCGACGTGTCGAGCATGAACCCGTCTCGAAGCTGGATTCAGTCCGATTCCGGGCCGAGCCTCGCGCTCCATCTCTCACCCACCGGCCGCCATGCGGACCGCACCGGCTCACCGGGTGAGCCTTGTACGTGATCACGACCCCGGAAGCGAAAGTCTCCGGGCCGGCTCGGGCGGGGTGCGACCACCGTCACACCATTCCGTACGGCCCGGACTCCCCTAGCGGCCCGCGAACTCCGGGTCGCGGCCGGCGAGCCAGGCATCGACGGCGACGGCCGCATCCTCGGTCGCGGAGGCGAGGAGGTGCTGGTCGAAGTCGGCGTGCATGACCGCGCCGTCGAGCGCGCTCGAGATCGCGTTGACGCTTCGCTTGATCATCTGCGCCGCGACCGGCGGCCGGCCGGCGTAGTGCTCCGCCCAGGCGAGGGCCCGGTCCATGACCAGGCGCCCGTCCACCATTTCGTCGAGTACGCCCCATTCGAGGAGACGCGGCCCCGGGACCCGTTCCCCGCCCATGACGAGCTGCTTGGCGCGGGCCGGACCGACCAGGTGCACGAGGAGCGGCAGGCTGTTCCACATCAGGTTCACCCCGATGTTGATCTCGGGATAGGACATGAAGCAGTCGCGCGCCCCGATCCGGAAGTCGAGGGCGGTGGCCACGCACGCTCCGCCCCCCATCGCCGCCCCCCGCCACGCCGCGATGGTGATCTGGTCCATCTCTCGAAGGGCGGTGATCGCCCGCTGCCCGATGCGCCGGCGGCGGCGTTGCATGACCAGGGTGGGCGGCGGGGGCTCGGGCTCGGTGAGGTCCGCCCCCGAGGTGAAGTGCCGCCCGGCCCCGGTGAAGACGACCGCGCGGGTCTCGGCATCGTTGCCGAAGGAGAGCGCCGCGTGCTCGATCTCCTCGATGTGGCGTGCATCGAGGGCGTTCGCCTTCTCGGGGCGGTTGAACGTCACGATGGCGACGCGGCCCCGCCGCTTCACCTCGAGATGCCGGTACTCCATTCGTCGAGGGCCTCCGATGTGCACGGGGTGGGCGGCTCGCCTGCGGGGGGTTTCCCGATCTTCTCCGCCCGGGAGGCGGAGGGGAAGGCCGCGGCCGGGACGATCTTCCCATGATCGAGGATACGGCTGCGCGGTGAACGTCCGTGCGGGTCTCGTCCGATACGATCGCGCGGCGGCGACGAGGAGCGCCATCAGCTCCCTTGCACCGATGTTTCGGCAAATGAACACGGCGCCGCGTCCCGTCCTCCGCGCCGCTACGCCGCGGTCTCCGCCGGACCGGCGGTCGTGACGGCCGTGAGGTGGTTGTCCCATCGCGCATGGTCGCCGTGTGCGACCGCCTCGTCCCCGATCCACACCCTCCCCTTGCCGTCGCTCGCGACGAAGCCGCGCTCGCCCGGCGCGACGCCGCACACGTCCGTTATCCGGCGCGTCTCCAGCACCTCGCCGGACCGCCCGTCCCAGACCGTCAGCCGCCCGCCGCGGGGGCTGGTGGCCGCGACCCTCGTCCCGTCCCGGCTCGCCGCGATCGACCCGACGTACCCTCTCATCGCCTCGTAGACGGCACGCGGGGCGCGGAGGAAGCCGAGGTCTTCGCCGCGCCGGTGGCGGCCGACCAGCGCGACCCGGTCGGTCTTCGGCCCTTCGTACTGTCCGCCGAACCAGATGGTCCCGGCTTCCGCCTCCGCGATGTGCCGGATCGACAGCCGGCGAAGGCGCGGCGGCGGCGCCGCCCGGTCGAGAAGGCCGCCGGTCGTGCGCTCGAGGTACACGAGCGACGGCTGCATGGACCCGAGGTTCAGCTTCCGGCGCGGATACTCGGGGTGGGTCGCGATCCCGCCGTTCGCGACGGCGATGGTGCGCCCGTCCCGCATCAGCACCGCTTCATGGGGGCCGACGCCGTGCGTATCCAGCTCGCCGACGCGGCGATGCCCGGCGCTCGTGTCGTAGACGCCGAGAACACCGCGCCCGGCCTCGTAGTCGTTCTCGGTGGCGTAGACCAGGCGGCCGTCCGGCGAGAAGAGGCCGTGGCCATGGAAGTGCCGGCCGGGAGGCGGCGCGAAGCGCGCGATGCGCGCCTGGCGTTCGAGGTCCAGGACGAGCGCGAAACGGCCGGGACGGCGGGCGAAGACCACCGCCCGCCGCCCATCCGGCGAAACGGCCGCCCCGTGTCCGCGGGCGGCGAGACGCTCGATGAAGAGCGTGCGCCCCGACGCGTCGAGGACCGCGGCGGCATGGCCCGTCCCGTCGCGCCGGGCGGTCACGAACGCGGGCCGGTCGGCGGGCGCCGCGCCCGGGCGTGCGAGCGCGAGCGCGGCCAGCGGCAGAAGCGCTGGCGCCGCCAGGGCGGCGAGCCCCGTCCGCCGGCTAATCGCCATCGAGGGAATTGAACCCGGCCACGAGGCCGAGCGCCCGCGGGAAGTCCTCGCCGAGCAGCGAGGCGGCGGCTCCGACCCGGGCCGCCGCCGCCGCGAACCTCCGGTGCGTCCCGGGGTCGGAGAGAAGCGCGGGAAGCCCGGCGCCCGACGGTGCGGACGGCTCGTCACCCGACAGATCGTCGCGCGCCTTGCGCAGTTCGGACGCGATCCGTTCGGCGAGGCCCGCATCGGACGCGGGGAGGAGCGTCCGGAGGGCCGCCTCGTCCAGGAGGCGGAGAACGCCGCCGAGATTGGCGACGATGGAGGCGCGGGCGAGGCCCGACCTCCGGAACGGCGCGGCCTTCGGCCGGGCGGTCTCCGGCCCGTCCCGGAGCATCCGGATCAGCTTCAGGCGCTCCACGATCCGAAGCTGCTCCGAGGCGGCGCCGAGGAGGTCCGCGACTGCCTCGCCGTGCGTCCGGTACACCGGATTGTCCGGCCCGGCGCCGCGCATGACGGCGGCGAAGCCTTCCGGGTCGGTCCACTCCCGGTGGATTCGACGCGCGGTCCGGTCGACGGCGCGCGCGATGGCCAGGCCCTGCCGGCAGCGAAAGGCGGCGCTCCCGCCCGCGAGCCCCCGGCTTCCCTTGCCGGCGAGAACGTATTCGAGGGCGAGAAGCCCCTGGACGGCCACGCTCTTTCGCCGGAGCGCGGCTGCCTCGAGGGTCGCCTCGTCCTTCCGGGCGATGAGCGCCTCCACCTGCCGCCGGCCCCGGCCGCGGCGGTCGGGCCAGAAGAACAGCCGTTCGAAACGGTCGTCCTCGCGGGCCGGACCGAGCCGAAGGAGCTCCACGCGCGAGAAGGCCGTCACCACCCTCGCGAAGCTCGCGCGAGCCGCTTCGAGCGTCCTCTCCGTCGGACCGGCGCAAAGCCCCGACATCGCAACCGCCAGCCCGCCCGTTGCCGCCGCGAGCTCCGCATGGCCCGGCACGATCACCCGTTCGATGGCTCGATCGACGGCGCGGGCGAAGACCGGCCCCGCCTGGGCGGCTGCCGGAGGCGGGCCGAAGAGGAGCACGGTGGCCGCCGCCCCGGCCGCCGCGGCGTACATGCGCAGGCCCTTCGTCACAGCGAGTTCAGGAACCGGATCAACGCACGGCGTTCCGGCGGGCGCATCGCGACCACCGCGTCGCGGGAGGCCTGCCCCTCTCCGCCGTGCCAGAGCACCGCCTCGAGCAGGTTGCGGGCGCGCCCGTCGTGGAGGAAGAACGTGTGTCCGCTCACCGTCCCGGTCAGCCCGATCCCCCACAGGGGCGCGGTCCGCCACTCCCGGCCGGAGGCGTCGCCGACCGGTCGATCGTCGGCGAGGCCCTCGCCCATGTCGTGGAGCAGGAGGTCGGTGTACGGCCAGATGAGCTGGAAGCGATGCTCCGGCCGGGCCGCGTCGCGCCGGGTCACGAACTTCGGGGTGTGGCACGAGACGCAGCCCGACGAATGGAAGAGCTCCTTGCCGCGCAACACCTCGGGGTCGTCGACGTCCCGGCGCGCGGGTACCGCGAGGTTCGACGCATAGAACGAGACGAGCTCGAGGACCGGATCGGGGGCTTCGGTGTCCCCCAGCCGGGGCTGGACCCCGGACGGCATCGTGCGGCAGGCGGACTGCGCCTCGGTGCAGTCTCCCCAGGGGCCGGGGGCGTCCGGACTGGAGATCCCGACGTCGGCGCTGAACGCCTTGGCGGACTGCTCCCGCACGGTTGCGGCCGACGCCTTCCATCCGAAGCGTCCGAGCCGGGCGGCGCCCCCGGCGCCCGGAGCGCGCACGACGCTCGGCCGGCCGGAGACGCCGTCGCCGTCGGCGTCGTCCGGGTCGGCGCCGGCGAGGACGTCGGCGGGATGGACGGACTCGAGCAGGCCGAGCCCGATCATGGGCGGCGCGACTCTCGGCGACAGCATCACGTCCGGCGCCATCGGACCGTATCCCAGGCTGGCGACCCCGTAGGCGGGCCGGCGCAGGGACGCTCTCTCCCCGCCGTTCAGGGCGACCGGGACCTCCTCGTACGCGACGATGATCCGCCCTTCGGCCGGAAGGCCCGGCACGGCGAAGTCCTGGAGCTGGCTTCCGTACGTGGGCTCGGGATGGAACGCGGGCGCGGGCGCCTTCGATTCGAGACGGAGGGGGCCCCCGGTCGAGCGCGGGGGTACGGAGAGCCGGAGCACCATCGACGTCGCGGGATCGTCGGGTCCGCGCGGGGGATGGCCGCGGCCGTCCTTGACGTGGCAGCGCTGGCAGGCGCGCGCGTTGAAGAGCGGCCCCAACCCGTCCGAGGCTCGGGTCGAGGCCGGCGCGGTCACCCAGACCTTTCGGAACAGTCCGTTGCCGAGCGCGAAGTCGCGCTTGCCCTCGAACGTCAGGTTCGCGGAGGGATGGGAGAAGGCGTTGGCGTTGAGGAGCGCGAGGGAGGTCGCCGCCCCGCCCGCCATCCGCTCGTAGGCCTCGGGGCGCGAGAAGTCCTTCGCCGGCGCGGTGACCGCTCGTACGCGCCGGAGGTCCGATTCCGGGAGGTCGGCCCGGGCCGCGCCGCCGCCCAGGGCCGCCGGACCGTCGGCGCCGGCGCCGCCGGCCGCGCCGAGGCCGAGGAAGACCACCGCGGGCAAGGCGAGCCGGGCGAAGACCTGGACGAAGACCCGGCGGGCGGGCAAGCGGGGGGAGGCCGCGAACGGGAGGCGGCAGCGCGTCCCGCCGTCCGGGCGCCGGGAGCGGCGGGGGGAGGCGCCGCCGGCCGGGACGCCCGGCCGGCTTCCCCGTCCGGGCGGCGAGTGGTTCCGGGGCACGCGAGCAACCCTCCGATTCCGGCGCCTCGTCCTTCGCCCGGGCCTACTGGAACACCGCGCCCGGATCGTCGAGGCTGTCGGAGCCTTCGATCTCGATCGAGCCGAGGCCGAGAGCGGCGACCGCCCGCTCGATCGAGCGGGTCTGATCGACCAGGGCGTCGATGGCGGCCTGGACCACCGCGTTGCCGCTGCCGTTTCCCTCGCCGATCATCTCGTCGTAGGCCTCGATGGACTCGGCCCGCGACCGGAGGGCGGCCATCGCCGAGACCGCGGTGTCGAGCTTCCCCCGCAGCTCCTCGTCGAGCTTCGGCGCCTCGGCGGCGACCAGGTCCGCGACGGAAGGCCCGGTCACCGTGGAGCCGTCGACCCGGCGATAGTGCGCGGTGTAGACGTTCCGGATCCCGATCTGGTCGTAGTAGTGCGAGTTGTGGGTGTTGTCGGAGAAGCAGTCGTGCTCCTCCTCGGGATCGTGCAGCAGGAGCCCGAGCTTCATGCGCTCGCCGGCGAGCTCCCCGTAGGAGAGGGAGCCCATCCCGGTGAGGATCGCCGCGAGCCCGGCGTTCGGGTCCTCGATCAGGGCGGCCCGCGCCGCACCGTCCGGGCCCCAGTGGCCGACCATCTCTTCGAGATCGGCGACCAGCAGGGTCGAGGCCGCCTCGAGGTATTCGGCCCGCCGGCCGCAGTTGCCCCCGGTGCAGCGGTCCGGGTCGAAGTCGGTGGCGGGGCGCATCCCGGTTCCGGCCCCGGCGCCGTGCAGATCCTGCCCCCACAGCAGGAACTCGATGGCGTGATAACCGGTGGCGACGTTCGCCTCCACCCCCTCCGCCTCGTGAAGCGCCTCGGCGAGCAAGGCGGGGGTGATGGCGGAGGCGTCGATCGTCCGGCCGTTCACGATCGGCGCCGGATTGGCGATGACGTTGACCGTATGGAGCGCGTTCTCGTCCGAGTCCGCTCCGTAGGAGGCGTCCACGTAGTCGATGAGCCCCTCGTCCAGGGGCCAGGCGTTCACCCTGCCCTCCCAGTCGTCGACGATGGGGTTGCCGAAACGGTAGACCTCCGTCTGCTGGTAGGGGGCGCGGGCCGCGAGCCACGCCGCCCGGGCGGCGGCCAGGGTCGCCGCGCTCGGGGAGGCGACGAGGGTGTCGACCGCCGCATCGAGGGCGCGGGCGGTGGCGAGGGAGTCCTCGTAGCCCGCGAGGGCGATGTCCGCGTAGGTCCCGAGCACGGCCTCCGGCGACGGGCGCGTCCCGGCTTCGGCCGCCCCGAGCGCGGCCCAGACCGCGAGACCCGCGGTGAGTGCGTAGCCCTTCGATCTCTTCATGGTTCGGTTACCTCCTGGCTGGGTCGGGGGTCGCGATGCGGATGCGAATGGGGATGGGGATGGGTGCATTCGCATACGCCCCGACGATCGGGTCGTCGGGGAGCGGCGCGCCGGGGACGAGCCCGGAGGGCTGCGCCGACGGACGGCGATGCTCCGGGGTGCGGCCGGAGCCACCGGCGGCGGCCACGGACATCGGGCAGGGGCGGGAGAGGCGTTCGCTCGCAGGCATGTCGTAGTAATGCGAATGAGAATGAGTCGTATTAGAAACAAGGGCAGGCCCCCTGTCAACCACCGGCTTCGACTACCGGGCTCGCACGGGGCCTGCACGGGGGGGGGCTCGGGGGTCGAAGGCCCGCACCGTGGCGGCGGGGCCGGTTCGGGCCGGGTTCGCCGGAGCAATCCGCCGTGCGGCGGCGGGGCGGGGTGGTGGGGCGAGGGCGCGGGCTACCCGAGACCTCGGGCGAGGTCCCGATGGACCCGTGCATATCCGCGCGGCTGGTTCCGGACGTACGGGGCGAGCACGGTGTGGGCGCGCGGGAGCGCGTGGAAGGGGATCGAGGCGTACGCGTGGTGCTCGGCGTGATAGGGCATGTTCCAGGCGAGGAAACGGACCAGGGCGTTCGTGTGCACGGTACGCGAGTTCTCCAGCATGTCCGGTGACGACGGACAGCCCGTGTGCTCGGCCATGAGGTAGAGCCTCAGCATCGGCTGGCCGAGCAGGACGGGCACGACCCAGAACCAGAGCAGCAGGGTGCTGCCGGTGACGGCGGAGAGCGCGCCGACCACGACGTAGCTCGCCAGGAACGTTCGCGCCTCGCGAACGATCCGGCCGCGCTCGCCGCGAGCGATGTACGGCTCCGTCACCCGCCCCGCCGCGAATCTCGAGATCACGCGGGTCTGGCGCACCCAGTACTGCGCTCCGCTGACCCGCCAAGCGTACTGGCGCCATTTGCGAAGGGGGGCGACCGCGAGCTCGGGGTCGCGCTCCGGGTCCTGGGTGCAGCGGTGGTGCTCGAGATGGAATGCGCGGAAGAAACGGGGCGGCAGGACGAGGATCCACCCGCACGCGGCCGACACGGCTCGATTGATCCGGCGGCTGCGGAAGGCGGTGTAGTGAACCGTCTCGTGCAGCGGGGCGAACAGGAAGGCGAGGCACGTGCCGTAGGCCCAGGCGGCCGGAAGCATCCAGAGGGTCTCGAACGCGGCCGCGTAGACGGCTCCCGCCCCCGCGATGACCGCGGCATGGAGGGTGAGGCGGACGAGCCCCTTCGTGTCCGAGCGTTCGGTGAGTGCGGCCAGGGCGGCTTCGGACAGGGGGGAGCGTTTCATGCTCGAACGCTGCCCGGATCGGGGAAGGGACGCCACCGGCTCCTCGGCGCGCGCCTCTCCGCGCGAGACGGTCCATGCACCGGGCCGGCAGGCCGGCGAGCCGGCGAAGTCGCCGATCCGCAAGCTCCGCACGTCCGGACCGCGGACCCGGGCGTCGCCCGTCCGGCGGCGGCGACCGCGGCGCTCGGGCCTCCGGGCGGCCTCACCCGAACAGCGCGGCGCAGCGCACTTCGATGCTCCAGCGGTCCGGGGCGTCGGGCGGGGTCGCGGGGTCCTCGAAGGCGCTGTGGAAGCTGAAGGTGCAGGGGCGGCCTCCGCCGTCGGCATCGGCCCTCGCGCCCCCGGTGCGCGCCAGCTCGCCCGCCGAATCCCACTGCTTGATGAGCAGCGCCTCGTCGCGGGTCATGGCGGACCAGTAGACCCAGCGGTGACGCGGGTCGTGCTTTGCGAAGTAGTTCTCGCCGACCCGATCCTGGTAGTGGATTTCGAAGACGACGAGGTCTTCCGGCCGCACGCTCGCGGCGTCGCACAGGGCGAGCGGCCGGGTCGCCACCGGCTCGCGGGCGACGTTGCGCCATACGTTCACGATCGCGAAGCGTCCGGCTTCCGTCGCCCGCTCGACCGCCTCGGGGTCGAGGAGTGTCCCGCCCTCGGCGAGCGCCGTGCGGTAGGTGTCGTTCAGGGACGGCGGGCGCGCCAGATCGCGCAGCCGTCGGGGGGCGCTGGTCAGGGTGTAGTCACCGTGCACGAGGTGGGCCGGCCCCTGCACCTGCTGGCCGCCCGCGATGCGCAGCTTGCCGGACTTGCCGGTCGCGGAGCGGACGTTGTGATCGAAGGCCGCGGCGGTGGCGGCGCCGGTCGCCGCGCGCACGATCTCCGCGCACTCGGGATAGTAGGCTCCCACGACCGCGTCATGATCGAGGAAGTCGAGGTCCGGGTCGGCCATCGGCCGCTCGACCAGCTCGAATCCGTTTGCGGCGAGCGTCGGCAGCTCGGGCGACGCGAGGGTGCGGGCGTCGATGATCGCCATCTCGCGATCTTCCAGATCGACGCCGGTCCGGCCGCTGTCGCTGCCGTCGCGGTCGCGTCGGGTCAGCACCTTGCCGTTGCGGTAGAGCGACGACTCCACCGAAGGCCGCATGTAGCGGAAGGCGCCGCGGCGAACGCCGCCGTGGGTGGGTGCCGTTCCGGGTGCGGTCATGCCGGCGCTCCGTTCTCCTCGAAGACCCGCGTGTCTCCCGGCGACCCCCGGCTGCTCGGGCCGGGGACGTCCCAAGGCCATTTCATTCTGTTCGAGCTCCGGCTCCGGGAACGGTCGCCACGTCCTGGTCCGCGTCGCATGGGCTGCCGAATCCGCATATTCGGCCCTGATTCCCCCGCGGTCGCCTTCGCAGGCGCATCCGACACACGTCCCGGATGCAGAATGAAACAACCCTGGCCGGGAGCCGGACGCCGGTTCCGTCTCCAAGCCCGATTCTATTTCATTTGCTGATCCGGTCAACTCCGGCCGACGGTGGATGTCCGGTCAACCGTGGACGGCAATTCCCGAAGCCCGAAGGCGTCCACTGAATCGCCGCGACCAGACGCCCGGGCGGCAGAAAGGAAGGCGAAGTCCCGATGACACGGCCGTGTCCGGGACGTTGACGGGAATTGCCGAACCGCAGAGGGTTTCCAGGATGCGGCTCGAGCTGACCGGCGAGCCGCACGTCATCGTGGAAGGCGCGACGGCCGCGCTCGCCGATCGAGCGGCTTGCGCTCACCGGCAGGCGCTTCGCGGTCGAGGTGAACGATCCGTCCCGGACGCCTCCCGCCGGACCGTGGGAACCGGCGCCGGACGCGGCCCGCGCGTTCAGTCGGCGCAGCCCTCGGTGCACGCGGCCCCGAAGCTGCCGAAGGCGCCCGAGTACCTGAAGTCCGGCCGGCCGGGATCGTCCCGGGCCGCGGCCCCGGTCAGGGCGCGGGCGTCGGGGGTATATCCCCGCGCCGTCAGATACCACCAGCCCGCGGTCTCGAGGTCGGAACCGCCCCGGTTGCCGTAGAAGTTTCCACCGAACTTGCCGGGGTCCCAGAGATGGCCCGAGTCGCCTTCCACGTCGGCGTCACCCTCGTAGCTGCCGCCGGCCGCGATCGTTCCGTTCGTCAACCGGACTTCGTCCCTCAGCGGCGCGTAGGGCCCCCAGCCCCCGCCGGCCGGCGTCTCGAAGTTGGAGATCGCGCCGGTAATGGTGTTGGCGCCGCCGATCGTCGCGTTGAGCGTGACGTCCCCCCGCACACGGATCAGGCGTTCGACCTGGGACCGGTCGCTGTGGGGCTCCATGACCATCCCGGAGGCCCTGCCCGCGAACGTGGCCGTGATCGGAGTGTCGAGATCGGTCGTCTTCATCCCGGCCGTGTCGGCGAAAGCTTCGTAGCCGAAATGAAACCCCTGCATACGGGCCGGCCGGACGTTCGACGTGAGATAGTCGGTGAACGTGAACAGGCCGTAGGCGGCGTACTGGAGATAGCGGTGGGAATCGTCGCTTTCCGCGTCCGTCGCGCCGGTGTCCAGGCCCGCGTGGTTCGAGAGCCACACCCGATATTCGCCCCGGTGTTCGCCGTTCCCGCGCTCGGGGTCGACGAAGTTGTCGACCTTGGGCTTGGCCCAACGGTGCATGGCGTCGGCGGCGGCGGGTTTGGGCTGGTCCGTGGACGACGGAATCTTCGACGCCCAGTGGTAGCCGGACTCGCCGTCCGGATCCGGGGAAGGCTTCCCGAAGTCGATCGTCAGGTCACGCATGTTGCCGTCCCAGCAAGGGAAGGTCACCCCGGAGCAGTTGTCGGCCGCCCACCCGGTCAGCCGGTCGGCCTGGGCCTGCGTCAACGTATCGCCGACCGAGGGCGGCGTCTCGCCGGCCCTGCGGAACATGGCGACGTGGTAGTCCGTCGCCGCGGTGCTCGTCGTCGCGCCGCCGTCGCCCGGAATTCCGTCCGGGCCGTCGGCTTCGGTCCCGCGGATGTCGTACTGGAACTCGTTGAAGACGATGCCCGATCCCCCGGCCTTGAGGATCAATCCCCCGTCTTCCGATAGCTGGATCGAGCTGATCACCGCGTTCTTGGTGTGGTCGTTGGCGTTGCCCAGCGTGTTGCCGGGGCCCTGGATGATCGGATACCTCCCGTCGTTGTTGGCGTCGGCGCCGGTTTTCCCCCGCTGGCTTCCCTGGCGTATGTCGCCCCGGAAGGTGATCGCCCGCATGGGGAACTCCTCGTTCCCGGCGCGGGAGGTCAGCGTCCTGCCGGCGGCCCAGGGGACGGCGTCCTCGTTGATTGCGAGCGCGTTCGGATCCGCGACCCACGTGTCGGGGTCGGTCGCGGTGTCCGGGACGGTCCGGGCCGTCCGGGTGATCGTAATCGTCGCCCCGAGATCCCTCGGGCCGGCGGTGCTCCGGAAGAGAGGCGGAGAGACATGCTCGTCCCTCAACGCGTCCCTCTCGGCCCGGGCTTCGTCCCGTTCGGCTTCGGTTTCCTCCTGCGCGGCCCTGGCCGTCTCCAGCTCCTGGCGCAGCAGGGGTACCAGGGAGACCTGGGCGGTGGTCAGCAGGCCTTGGGCCTGCGAAAGCGAGGTGCGGAGAGCCGGGGTGAGGCCCTCTACCGCCAGAGCCGTCTTCAGCTCGGCCCGAGCGTCGTCCAGAGCGGTCTGGGCCCGGTCCAAGGTCGTGTGCATGCTCGCCAGCGTCACCGGCCCCCCGGACGCCAACGCCGTACTGGCCGTCCCCAGCGTCTCGACGACCGCCATCAGAGCTGCGCCGACCGCCGTCAGAGCCGCGCCGACGGCCCTCTTCGCTTCTTCACTCGCTGTCAGATCCGTCAACCGCTGCTGGACCTCCCTCAGATCTGTCTGGGCGGCGACTACCGCCGTGCGGGCCGCCGTGCGCTGCTGGGCGGTGCTGTTCGTCGAAACCAGAGCGTCCTGGGCCGCCTCCAGCGAACCTCGGAGATCATCCAAGGCGCTTTCGGCCTCGGTGGCCCTGGCTCGGGCCTCCCGTGCTTCGTTCTCGGCCATTCGCACCGCCTCCGGATCTCCCACCCGCACCGTTCGGGTCTTGGTGCTGCAGGCGGACAGCGCCAGCATCGCGACGAGGGCGAACGTGACCAGAGTGAGCGCGGACGGTGAACGGTAAGGAGAGGGGATTCCCTTCGTTTCACCGATCTTTATCTTCCAAGGCTGGCCGGCTCACCGGGCCGGCCCCGCGGGGCAGCCAGCCAAGCCGGGGGCTGCGGGGGGGGGCAAGAACCAGATGTCGTCCGCTCGCCTCCAATACATCATCGCGTTCGCTCCCGGCAGTTGGAAATCGGTCCGAATCCTCCTAGTTTCCAACACATCGGCTTGGCAGGTCAACCCCGAGTTGAACCCGAGGCCTGTGCGCTGTTCGTAACTATTTGAAACATATGGGCAGGATGGATCCGTCGTACCCTGTGCACGTCCAGCGGCGGCATGCTCGTGACCGTCGTATCCATTTGATTCACGATACGGAATGAGTCGTTACGGGCTCGACTTCCCGTTCGTCGATTCCGGGGAAGCATCCGTCGTTAGCTGCGGGGGGGGGGACACGAAACGGATGAACCGTTCGATGGCCGGCGACCAGCGCGACCCGTCGGTGGACGCGTACATCCAGTAGCCTTGCTCCCGGAAGTGTCCGGGGAGGGGGATGACCGACACTCGATCCTGCTCGACGAGGCAGAAGTCGGGAACGATGGAGACCCCGACCCCGGCCTCGACGTAGCGCTTGATCGCACCCCATCCGTGGGCCTCCACCGCGACGCTGATCTCGATGCCGAGCCGGCTGGCCGTCAGCTCCCCGATCTTCCGGCTCTGCGTGCCGGAAGCCGGTACGACCGCGGGGTAGGGGGAGATTTCCTCCAAATCCACCGAATCGCGCCCGGCCAGCGGGTGGTCCGGGGGGGTGATGAGGACGAAGTCGAAGGAAGTGACCCGGTAGCGCTCGGTGTCCGTCAGGTTCGTCTTCTGCCCGCTGAAGAAGAGGTCCACTTCCCGGGCGTGAAGAAGCCTCGGCGCCTCGCTCATGGGGTTGCGCGAGATGCGGAACCGGACGCCGGGATAACGGGTCCGGAACCGGTGGATGAACCGGGGCAGCATGAAGGCCGCGGAGGATCGTCCGGCGGCGATGCGGAGCGTCCCCGAGACGCGGCGCCTCCGCTCGGCAAAGGCGCCGTACAGGGCGTCCATGCCTTCCACCAGCGGCATGGCGATCCTGTAGAGGTTCCTGCCGGCCGCGGCGAGGACGATACGCGGGCCGTTCCGCTCGAACAGCCTGGTCCCGAGCTCCGTCTCCAGCGCGCGTACCTGTTGCGACACGGTCGGCTGGCCGAGGCCGAGTTCCTCGGCCGCCCGGGTGATGCTCCCCAACCGCGCCACGTGGCAGAACACCCGGAACTGCTTGAGGCGATCCCGTTTGTGGTGGAAACGCCGGTGGTCGGCCCCCGTCCTCACGATTCCGGTTCCACCGTGAAGCTCGGGTCCATGAGCCCGATGAACGTCCTCGCGGCCAGCGACAGGCGTTCGCCGGCGCGCGTGATCACCCCGTAGGTGCGTTTCGGATAGTAGCGTTTCACGGGGATCTTCCACACCCGCTCCCGGCCGGTGATGCACAGCTCGGGGACGACGGTGATCCCGATACCGGCCTCGACGTAGAGCTTCGCGGTCTCCCATCCGTCCACCTCCACCACGACCTCGGGGTTGATGCCGAGTCCCCAACTGACGAAATCGGCGAACCTTCTGCTGCGGGTGTTCCTGGTGGGCATGATCGCGGGGTAGGCGGCAGCTTCGCTCGGCTCTACCGATTCGCGTCCGGCCAGAGGGTGCCCGAGGGGAACGAGGAGCACGTGTTCGCAGGAGAACAGCGGGCGAAAGTCGGCGGCGTCGGAGACGACGTCCATCGCACCGACCATGAACTCCACCTCGTAGCCGAAGAGCCACGCGACCCCCTCGCGCCCGGTACTGCTCCTCACGACCAACCGGGTGCCGGGGTGTTCGTCCCGGAACCGCTTGAGAAACGGGGGCAGGATGAAGACGGAGGCGACTTCCCCGGCCGCGATGTGGAGCTCGGACGCCGGGATGCCGGTGTGCTCCTCGGCGAAGGTGTCGGGCAGGCGGTCCATGCCCGCCACCAGGGAGGCGGCGAGCTGGTGGAGATCCTCGCCGGCCGGGGTGAGGGTGATGTGCCGGCCGTCCCGCTCGAACAGCCTGGTCCCGAGCTCCGCCTCCAGCGAGCGGATCTGTTGCGATATGGACGGCTGGCTGAGGCCGAGGTGTTCGGCCGCCCGGGTGAAGCTCCTCCAGCGCACCACCTGGCAGAAGGATCGGAGCTGCTTGAGGCGATCGGAATCGGGATAGTCCGGAGGCGTCGGGTCGATGGCGATCATCGGGGAATCCCGCATCCAGCCCGGCATCGCCGGAACCGGACGCCGCTCCCAGGCCTAAACCGGACGCCGGTTGGTGAAGCTCTTCGCCGTCTCGTCGAAGGCTTCATGGATGGAGGACCGATGCCGGCGGAGCCGGAACCAACGGCCCGTTCACGAACGTCATCGCCGTTCTGCACGAGATCCGGGCTCCACGGGACCGAGGCCGATCCTCGGCGAATGCAATGCCTGGCATCGTATCCGTCGAACATGGGCGAATCCGATACCTGGCATCGTCTCTATGGAACATGGGCAAATCCAATACTTGGCATCGTCTTGATCGAATGGCCTTTTCCTCCGGCGGCCACCAGACTTTCCCGTCTGTTGTACCGGCTCGTCCACCGTGCACGATATTTCGAACCGGGGCGGGAGTATACACGGCGCTGCCGTCCTCCCGATTTCGCCGTCCCGTGCAGCCGTGTTCCTCCGCGCGCTCGGAACGCCGGCGCTCGCCGCGACGCTGCTCGCACCCCTCGCCCTCCTCGTCCTCCTCCCCGCTGCGGCGCAGGCCGTCGCGCCCTCGGTGACCGGGGTGTCGATCACCTCCCGACCGATCCTGAAGACCGAGACCCCGGAGGCGTACCACCCCTACGGGCCAGGCGATCACATCGACGTGGCGGTGACTTTCAGCCGGGCGGTCACGGTGACGGGCGCGCCGCGGCTCGCATTGACCGTCGGCTCGCGCACCCGCCAGGCGGATTTCCGGTCGGCGTCGGGGTCCGCCGTGAACTTCCGCTACCGGATCAGGGGCGGCGACCGGGACGGCGACGGCGTCTCCATCGCCGCGGACGCGCTGACGCTCGATGGCGGCGGCATCGAGGCGGGGAGCGTGGACGCCGCCCTCGGCCTCGGCAGCCACGCGATCACGAACGCCGCGAATCACCGGGTGGATGGCGGGGGAGCCTCCTTCGACGGCGTGGCGTCGCCCTCCTACCGCTTCACGCGCGGCGTGCGGAGCAGCTTCATCCTGCCGGCGGCGGGTTCGACGCAGGCGGACGGCGCCTACGCACTGGCGCCGGCGCCGGCGCTGCCCGGCGGCCTCGCCTTCGATTCGGCGACCCGCACCCTCTCCGGCGCGCCGGAGGTGGGGATGACGCAGGCGACCTACACGCTCGATGTCACCCACCTCGTTCCCGGCTCCGGCGGGATCGTCCGCGCGGTCTCGGACTCGCTGCCGTTCACGATCGCGGTGGCGGGGACGCAACCGGCGGTGTCGGGGGTATCGATCGCCTCCCGCCCGGCCCGCGGCCTCAGCTACGCCGCGGGCGAGAACATCGACGTGGACGTGACGTTCAATTATCCGGTGACGGTGACCGGCGCGCCGCGGCTCGCGCTCCGCATCGGCGCCAGCACGCGGCAGGCGGCCTACCGGAGCCACCGCGGCTCGACGGTCCGATTCCGCTACGCGGTGACGGCGGCGGATTTCGACGGCGACGGCATCGGCATCGCGGCGGGCGCGCTGACGCTCAACGGCGCCACCATCCGCAACGCCGGGGGGGAGGATGCGCGGCTCGGGCTCGGCGCCCACGCCGTCGCCGCGCAGACGGGCCACAAGGTCTCCGCCCCGCCGCGGGTGACCGGGGTGCGCCTGCTCACGACGAACATTCGGTGCTGCTGGGGCGTCCGGCCGGCCGGCTGGGAGGACCCCCGGCAGACCAACGAGAACCTGTACCCGCCGAGCCTCCTGGTGGCCGTGGTCACCTTCGACCAGCCGGTGGCCGTCAGCGGCGCGCCCACCTTCGCGGTCACCATCGGCGCCAACACCCGGCGTGCCGTCTGGAACGAGTTTCTCAGCCGGCTCGTCCACCCCACCGCGAATCCGCACGGCGCCGGCGACCTCGACGTCATGGCCTTCCATTACGAGCTCCAGGCCTCGGATTTCGATGGCGACGGCGTCGGCGCCGCCGCCAATGCGCTGGCCTTGAACGGCGCGACGATCCGCGACGCCGAGGGCGAGAACGCGGCGCTCGGCCTCGGCAGCCACGCCATCGCCAACCAGGCGAGCCTCCGGGTGGCGGACACCGCGCCCACCTTCGGCGCGGCGGAGGCCCGGCGCTATCTCCTCGACCTGCGGGCCAGCGACCGGCTGCCGGCGGCGACGGGCGACGGCGCGATGACCTACGCGCTCACCGGGCCGGGCGCGGCCACGACGCTCTCCCTGCCCCGGGGCCTCTCGTGGAACGCCGCCACGCGCACCATCTCGGGCACGCCGACCAGCGCCACGGCCGCGGCCTCCTACACCCTCACCGCCACCGACGCCGACGGCGATACGGGGACGCTGACCTTCGACCTTTCGGTGGTGACGGATCCGGCGGTGGGCGGCGTGCGCATCACGTCCCGCCCGGCTTCCGGCGACGCCTACCGGGCCGGCGAGACGATCACCGTGGAGGTGACCTTCGACCAGGCGGTGACGGTGACCGGCGCGCCGCAACTGGCGCTCACCATCGGCAGCGCGACCCGGCCGGCGACGGGAAGCCCCGTCGCCGGCCGGCGCGCGCTTTCGTTCCGCTACCCGGTGACGACGAGCGACCGCGATACGGACGGCATCTCCATCACCGGCGGCGCGCTGACGCTCGCCGGCGGGACCATCCGCAACGCCAAGGGCGAGAACGCGCGCCTGGGGCTGGGCGGCCATGCCGTCGCCGGCGCCGCCGGCCACAAGGTCTCGACGCCGCCCCGCGTCGTGCAGGTGAACCTCCTCACGACCGGGATGAAGTGCTGCTGGACCCGGCAGGACGCCGGCTGGGCGGACCCGCGGCAGACGGCGCACAACCGCTTCGCCCCCGCCGTGGTGATGGCGGCGGTGGCGTTCGATCAGGAACTCGTGTTCGGCGGCGCCGGCCGGCCGAGCCTCGCGCTCACCATCGGCGGCGACACGCGGCAGGCGGCCTGGGACGGCTCTCTGAGCCGCCGGCTCGCCGGGACCCTCGGCAAGAGCAACGGCCAGGTGCTCGCATTCTTCTACACCCTGCAGCCCTCGGATTTCGACGGGGACGGCATCGGCGCGGCGGCCGGAGCGCTGACCCTGCCCGCGGGCGCGACCCTCCGCGACGCGCAGGGCGAGGCGGCCGTGCTCGGCCTCGGAACCCACGCCATCGCCAACGACCCGAACTATCGGGTGGCGGACACCGCGCCCTCCTTCGGGACGGCGACGGTCCAGCCGCAGCACTGGGTGGCCGGAAGCGCGTCGTCGCTCACCCTGCCGGCGGCGGCCGGGGACGGCGCCGTCTCCCATGCGCTCACCCCGGCGCAACGGCCGTCCTGGTTGAAGTTCGATTCCGCGACCCGCGTGCTGTCCGGCACGCCCCCGGCGGCCGCGGCGCGCGCCACCTACACCTGGAAGGCGACCGACGTCGACGGCGATTCGACGGCGCTGGCCTTCCCCCTCACCGTGGCCGCGGCCAACGCGCCGAAGGTCTCGGAGGTCAAGATACTCTCCAGCCCCGCGGCGCATTCCATGTACGCGCCGGGCAGCGCCATCGAGGTGGGGGTCAGGTTCGACAAGGCGGTGAGCGTGACGGGCACGCCGACCCTGGCGCTGGACATCGGCGGCGCGACGCGGCAGGCGCGCTACACCGCGCTGCGGAACGGCTACCTGGTGTTCTCCTGGACCGTGCAGCAGGCGGACTACGACACCGACGGCGTGAGCATCGGCACGGGCGCGCTGGCGGCGTCCGCCGGCGGCGGCATCTTCGACAAGGCCGCCGCCACGGTCCGGGCGGCGCTGGGCCTCGGCTCCCACGTCATCGCCGACGCCGACGGCCACGAGGTGGGCAGTCCACCTCGGGTCACCGGGGTGAGCATCCATTCCACACCGCCGCAGGCGGGCACGTATACGAAGGGCACGACGGTCACGGTCCAGGTCGATTTCGACCAGACGGTGACGGTGACGGGCACGCCGCAACTGGCGTTGACGATCGGCGGCGCGACCCGGCAGGCGAGCGCCGTGGCGGAGAGCGGCACGGGGGTGAGCCGCTCCCGGGTCCGCTTCTCCTGGACGGTGGCGGCGGCGGATGCGGACCGCGACGGCCTCGGCGTCGCCGCCGCTGCGCTGACCCTGAACGGCGGGACGATCCGCGACCTCGACGGCCAGGACGCCGTGCCCGGTCTGGGGAGCCACGCGCAGGCCGCCTTCGCCAACGCCAGGGTGGACGGGAGCAGGACCGGCCTCTGGCCGGACTTCGGCCCGGCGGCCGGCCCCACGCTCACCCTGACCGCGGGAACGGCGGCGACCCACGCGCTGCCCACCGCGGCCGGCGGCGATACGCCGCTGCGCTATACCGTTTCGCCCGGGCTGCCCGCCGGGCTGAGCGTGAACGCCGCCACCGCGGTCCTCTCCGGCGCACCCCGGACCGAGAGCCCGCAAAGCGATTACACGCTGACGGCGACCGACGCCAACGGCGACGCCGCGACGCTGGCCTTCACCCTCGAGGTGTCGGGCAGCCGTCCGCTGGCAAGCGGCGTGTCGATCGCCTCCACGCCGCTCGCGGGGGACACCTACGGCGCCAGCGAGGAGATCCTGGTGGACGTGGCCTTCGAGCGCACGGGTACGGGCGCGATGACGGTGCGCGGCGCGCCGCGGCTGGCGCTCGCCGTCGGCGCGGCGACGCGGCAGGCGTCGTTCCTCTCCGTCTCCGGCGGGACGCTGCGCTTCCGCTACACGGTGCAGGCGGAGGACCAGGACGCGGACGGCATCGCCGTCGCCGCGGACGCGCTGGCGCTGGGCGGCGGACTGATCCGCGACGCTGCGGGCAACAACGCGGTCCTGGGCCTCGGCCGCCACGCCCTTGCCGCGGCGCCGGCGCACAAGGTGGACGGCGGCGCCGGCCGCGCCCCCACGGTGGCCGGGGTCCGGGTGATCTCGGCGCCGGCGAGCGGCAGCACCTACACGCTGGACGAGACCATCGAGGTGGAGGTGCGCTTCGACCAGGCGGTCGGCGTCTCGGGGACGCCCAGCCTGGCGCTGACCCTGGGCTCGGCCACCGCGCAGGCGGCCTGGAACCGCACCGGGGCGAGCCCGACCACGCAGATCTTCCGCCACGTGGTGCAGGCGGCGGACCGGGACGCCGACGGCCTCTCCATCGGCGCGGGCGCGCTGGCGCCGGGCGGCGGCACGATCCGCAACGTCCGCGGCGGGGACGCGGCGCTCGGCCTCGGTAGCCACGCGCTGGGCAACCAGGCGGCGCACAAGGTGGACGGATCGAAGAACCCGGCCCCGGTGGTGACCGGCGTCTCCCTCCGCTCCTTCCAGGGGGACGGCTGGTACGACCACGGCGAGGTGGTCGAGGCGCGGGTGACGTTCAACAAGGCGGTGGCGGTGACCGGCCGCCCGCAACTGGCGATCGCCATCGGCGCGACCACGCGGCAGGCGTCCTTTCACGCCGCGAGCGGCGCCCGCGTGGACTTCCGCTACACGGTGCAGGACGGCGACCACGACACCGACGGCCTCTCCATCGGGGCGGGCGCGCTGGCGCTCGACGGCGGGACGATTCGCAACCACGGGGTGGACGCGGCGCTCGGCCTCGGCAGCCACGCGCTGGGCAACCAGGCGGCGCACAAGGTGGACGGCCGCATGGCCAGGGTGACGGGCGTCACCATCGAAACCACTCCGGCCGGCAGCGCCGGCTACGGCGCGGGCGAAGAGATCCGGGTACGGGTCGATTTCGATCTGGCGCTCGGCGACTATCACGGCTCCAGGCTGGCGCTGACCATCGGCGACGACACGCGCGAGGCCACCTTCGCCTACGCCCGCAGAGACCACGGCATGCCGGTGGGCCACCGGAACCTGTTGCACTACACCTACACGGTCCGCACGACGGACCGGGACGCGGACGGCCTCTCCATCGCGGCGAACGCGCTGAGCGGAACCATCCGGCGGCGGGACGGCAACCCGGCGCAGACGAACCTCGGCAGCCACGCGCGGGGCGCCCAGGCGGCGCACAAGGTGACCGGCGCGGTGGTGACGCCCCGGGTGACCCGTATTTCCATCAACGGTCCGCTGAACGGCGTCACCTTCGGGCTCGGGGAAAAGATCAAGGTGACGCTCGAGTTCAACGCGCCGGTCGCCGCGCCCCGGGGGGCGCATCTGGCGCTGACCGTCGGCGGCGCCACGCACCGGCTGAACGCCCTCGGCGTGGGCCCCCGCATCTACAAATCGAACTACGGATTCAGCTACGTGGTACAGGCGTCCGACCGGGACGCGGACGGCATCGGCATCGCCGCCGACGGGTTGACGCTTCCCCAGCACGGAACCCTGCGCAGCGCGGTGGGGGTGGACGCGGCGCTCGGCCTCCCCGCGGCGCCGGTGCGCATCGTGGACGGCAGCCACAACCCGCCGGCGAAGGGGACTCCGGTGCTCGCCGGCAGGGCGCGCCACGACACCTTCCGCGCGGGCGAATCCTTCGACGTCGTGGTCTTCTGGTCCAAGCCGGTGACGATCTCGGGCACGCCGACCCTGGCGATGCAGGTGGGCAGCGTCACGCGCCGCCTCAGGCTGGTGCGCGGCGGCGGGACGGAGGCGGTCTTCCGGTACACGGTGCGGCATGACGACCGCGACCCGGACGGCGTGAGCATCGCGGCCGACGCGCTGCGCCTGGAGGGCGCCAGCATCACGGGGCCGGGCGGCAAGGCGGCGCAGCTCCGCCTCACCAAGTCGATCGTGAACGACGCTTCCTTCAAGGTCGGCAGCGCCGCGCGGCCGACGCCGACCTTTGGCGCGGCGGTGGTGCCGGCCCGGGACTGGACGGTGGGCGTGCCGGTGAACTTCACGCTGCCGCCGGCGACCGACGGGAGCGGTACGCTGAGATACGCGCTGCTCGGGCCGTCCGTCACGCCGGGCCAATACCGGACCACCTATCTGTGGCTGCCGCCCGGGCTGCGTTATACCGCCCCGGCCAACCACACGCTGAGCGGCGGCACGATCAGCGGCACGATCAGCGGCCACACGCCCACGGACATGGACATGAACGGGCACACCTGGCGGCTGACGGCCACGGACGCCGACGCCGACACGGCGACCTTGGACTTCCTCGCCCGGATCGTTCCGGACCGGACGCCGAGCTTCGGCGAGGAGACCATCGGCGACCGGGAGTGGATCGAGAACGCGGCGATCACCGCCTTCGACCTGCCCGAGGCGACGGGCGGCAACGGCGGCCTCACCTACACGCTGGCGCCGGCGCTGCCGGGCGGGGTGTCGCACGCCGGGCGGCGGGTGAGCGGCTCGCCGGGCGCGGCCATGGCGCGGACGCGATACACCTGGACGGCGACGGACGCGGACGGCGACCAGGCCTCGCTGACCTTCCACGCCACGGTGGCCGCGGACCGCGCGCCCAGCTTCGGCGAGGCCACGATCTCCGACCTGTCCTGGCTCCAGGGCTCGCCCATCACCGAGGTCACCCTGCCCGAGGCGACGGGCGGCAACGCCCCGCTCACCTACGGGATCGCAACCCCGGGGTCGACGCGGATCGGGACGCAGGGGCTGCCCCAGGGGATCGAGCTCGACGGGCGCGTGCTGAAGGGCACGCCGAGCGAGGTCCAGGAGTCGTCCGACGTCGACTACGCCTGGTTGGTGGTCGACGCGGACGGCGACACCGCGGAGCTCGCCTTCGACGTCGAGGTGTACGCCGACCGGTTGCCGAGCTTCGGCGACGCGGCGCTCGCCGACCGGACGTGGACGCAGCGCCGGGCGATTACCGCCTTCACCCTGCCGGCGGCCACCGGCGGCGACGGCGACCTGACCCATACGCTGACGCCCGACCTGCCGGCAGGCGTGGTCCGCAACGCCACGACGCGCGAAGTTTCCGGGACGCCCACCGCGGCGCTGGCCGCGACGACCTACACCTGGACGGCGACGGACGCCGACGGCGACCAGGTGGAGCTGACCTTCACCGCGGCCGTGGACGGCATCCCCACCTTCGGCGACGAGACCGTCGCCGACGTGACGTGGACGAAGGGCAAGGCGATCGATTCCTTCTTCCTGCCCGAGGCGGCGGGCGGGGACGGCCGGCTGACCTATACGCTGACGCCCGACCCGCCCGCGGGCGTGGACCGCGTCGGGACGACGCGCGAGGTCTCGGGCACGCCCACCGGGGGCCTGGCGCGGTCCAGGTTCCAGTGGGCGGTGGAGGACGAGGACGGGGACGGGGAGACCCTCGAATTCCACGTCACCGTCGTCGAGCCGCCCGTGGCGACGCTGGCCCTCTCGGCCTCGACCATCGACGAGGGCGGGACCGGCAGCACGGCGACGGTGACCGCGACGCTGGACAAGGCATGGACCGCGGATACGACGGTGACGATCGCCGGGGCGGCGGGGACGAACGCCGCGGCCGACGACTTCGCGCTGAGCACGGCGAAGACGCTGACCATCGCGGCCGGGGCGACCACCAGCAGCGGAACGGTGACCATCGCCGCGGTGGACAACACGAAGGACGAACACGACAAGACCGTCACCGTCTCCGGGAGTGCGGTCAACGACGACCTGGTGACCGGCCCGGCGAACCTGACCCTGACCATCGCCGACGACGACGACGCGCCGGCGGTGTCGATCTCCTCGCCGAGTGTGAACGAAGGAGCGGCGGGCTCGACCACGGCGTTGCCGTTCCAGGTGACGCTGGACGCGGCGAGCGGCAAACGGGTGACGGTCACCTACGCGGAAGGGTCGGGCGGCACCGCGACCGCGGGCGAGGACTACACGGCGCTGTCTTCGGGCGCCCTGACCATCGCGGCCGGCGCGACGAGCGGGACCATCGACGTCTCGGTGACGGGCGACGGGAGCGACGAGCCGAACGAGACGGTGGAGGTGGTCCTGGCCGACCCGGTCAACGCCGTGCTGGGGCCGTCGACGGGAACCGGCACGATCCTCGACGACGATGCTTCGGCGACGTCGGCGCTGACGCTCACGCCTTCGACCATCGACGAGGGCGGGACCGGCAGCACGGCGACGGTGACCGCGACCTTGTCCCGGGCGGTGGGTGCGGCGACGACGGTGACGGTCTCCGCGGCGGCGGGGACCAACGCCGGGGCGGGGGACTTCACCCTGAGCACGAAGCGCAAGCTGACCATCGCGGCGGGCGCGACCGCCAGCCGCGGAACGGTGATCATCGCCGCGGTGGACGACGCGGACCCGGAGCCGGACAAGTCCGTCACCGTGTCGGGAAGCGTGGACAACGCCGACGTGGCCGCCCCGGCCGCGGCGACGCTGACGATCGCCGACGACGACCGCCCGTCCGTGCCGACGCTGTTCGTCGATTCGCCGAAGGTCGCCGAGGGCGGGCCGGGCGATCCCTCGAAGTCGAACGCGCTGACCTGGACGGTGACGCTGACGCCGGCGAGCGACCGGGAGGTGGCGGTCGCCGTCGCGATCGACGAGAGCGCCGGCACCGCGACGGCGGGGACGTACTGGCACGCGGCGGAGGGGGCGGACCACGGATTTCCGCCCGAGTCCTGGCTGGTGTTCTCGCCGGGGGAGACCAGCGGGACGGTCTCCGTGTCGGTGTACGGCGACTCGAGGGTGGAGCCGGACGAGACGGTGGTCCTGGCGCTGAGCAACCCCGTCAACGCGGCGCTGGGCGATACGTCCGGGACCGGCACGATCCGCGACGACGACGCGCCCACGGTGGCGCTGGCGCTGGTGGACCGCGCCATCGCGGAGAACGGCGGGACGACCACCGTGACGGCGGCGCTCTCCCATGCGTCGGGCGCGGCGACGACGGTGACGGTGACGGCCGTTTCCGGCTTCTACACGGTGGGTTCGGACGCGACCATCGTCATCGCCGCGGGGGCGACGGCGAACGCCTCGGACACGGTGACGATCACCGCGGTGGACGACGACGTGGACAACGTGGGCGGCCGCTCGACGACGGTGACGGGAACGGCGTCCAACAACGAGGGCGCGGGCGGCGTGACCGGGGCGGCGCTGTCGCTCACCGACGATGAGGCGACGCCGGTTGCGACGCTGGCGCTGTCGGAGCCGGACTCGTCGAAGCCGGACACCATCCACGAGAGCGGCCAGGGCGACACGAGCACGGTGACGGCGACACTCTCCGGCAAGTCGAGCGAGGCGCTGACCCTGACGGTGACCGCGACCGCGGTGGGGCCTGCGCTCGCGGACGACTTCACGATGAGCTCCGGCGCGACGCTGACCATCGCGGCCGGCGCGACGGCGAGCACGGGCGCGGTGACGATCACCGCGGTGGACAACGCGAAGGACGAAGCGGACAAGTCCTTGACGGTCGCGGCCACGGTGGGCGGCGCCAGCGGGGTGGCGGCCCCGGCGGCGGCGGCGCTGACCATCGCGGACGACGACGCGGCGCCGGCGCTGTCGATCACGTCGCCGAGCGTGGCGGAGGGGGCGCCGGGAGAGACGGCGGCGCTGGCCTTTGCGGTGACGCTGGACGCGGTGAGCGGGCGGCAGGTGACGGTGGCCTGGGCGGAGGGCGCGGGCGGCACGGCGACGCGGGCGGCGGACTACACGGCGCCGGCGGGCGGGACGCTGACCTTCGCCGCGGGGGACACCGCCGCGACCATCGACGTATCGGTGACGGGCGACGGGAGCGACGAGCCCGACGAGACGGTGGTGGTGACGCTGAGCGGCCCCGTGAACGCGGCCATCCCGGACGGGGCCGCGAGCGGGACCGGCACGATCACGGACGACGACGAGGCGCCGGGGGTGACCCTGGCGGCGGCGGAGGGCGCCATCTCGGAGAAGGGCGGCGCGACGACGGTGAGCGCGACGCTCTCCCATCCGTCGAGCGCGGCGACGACGGTGACGGTGAGCGCGGTCGAAGGCGCGTACACGGTGGGCGAGGACGCGCTCATCGTGATCGCGGCGGGGAGCACCGCGAACGCCGCGGACACGGTGACGGTCACCGCGGTGGACGACGACGTGGACAACGTGGCCGCCCGCTCGGCGACGGTGACGGGCGAGGCGGCCAACGACCAGGGCGTGGGCGCGGTGACGGGCACGGCGCTCACGCTCACCGACGACGAGGCGACGCCCGTGGCGACGCTGGCGCTGGCGGAGCCGGATGCGTCGAAGCCGGACACCGTCCACGAGAGCGGCGAGGGCAACATCAGCAGCGTGACGGCGACGCTCTCCGGGAAGTCGAGCGAGGCGGTGATCCTCATGGTGTCGGCGACGGCGGTGGCGCCGGCGGCGGCGAGCGACTTCATGCTGTCTAGCCCGGCGACCCTGACCATCGCCGCGGGTTCGACCGCGAGCGCCGGCCTGGCCTTCATCGCCGCGGCGGACAACGCGAAGGACGAGCCGGACAAGTCGGTGACGGTGTCGGCCACCGCGTCCGGCACGAGCGGCGTCGCGAACCCGGCGGATGCGACGCTGACCATCGCGGACGACGACGCGGCGCCTTCGGTGACCCTGGCGGTCGCCGACGGCACCATCGACGAGAACGGCGGCGCGACGACGGTGACGGCGACGCTCTCGCACCCCTCCAGCGCGGCGACGACGGTGACGGTGGGCGCGGTATCGGGCTTCTACACGGTGGGCGAGGACGCGGAGATCGTCATCGCGGCCGGCGCGACGGCGAACGCTTCGGACACGGTGGCGATCACCGCGGTGGACGACGACGTGGACAACGTGGCCGCCCGCTCGGCGACGGTGACGGGCACGGCGGCCAACGACCAGGGCATCGGGACCGTGACCGGCGCGGCGCTCACGCTCGGCGACGACGAGGCGACGCCCGTGGCGACGCTGGCGCTGGCCCCGGATTCGATCTCGGAGAACGGCGGCGTGGCGACGGTGAGCGCGGTGCTGGACCGGGCCTCGAGCGAGGCGGTGACGTTGACGGTCGCGGCGGACGCGGGGACGAACGCGCTTTCCGGTGACTTCACCCTGTCGAGCGCCGCGACGCTGACCATCGCGGCGGGCGCGACGGCGAGCACGGGGACGGTGACCGTCTCGGCAGAGGACGACACGACGGACGCGCCGGACAGGTCGGTGACGGTCTCGGCCACGGTGAGCGGCGCGAGCGGCGTCGCGAACCCGGCGGATGCGACGCTGGCGATCACCGATGACGACGCCGCGCCGGCGGTGACCTTGGCGGTCGCGGACGACTCGATTTCAGAGAACGGCGGCGCGACGACGGTGACGGCGACGCTCTCGCATCCGTCGAGCGCGGCGACGACGGTGACGGTGGGCGCGGTGTCGGGCTCCTACACGGTGGGCGCGGACGCGGAGATCGTCATCGCGGCGGGCGCGACGGCGAACGCTTCGGACACGGCGGCGATCACCGCGGTGGACGACGACGTGGACAACGTGGGCGACCGCTCCGTGACGGTGGCGGGCACGGCGGCCAACGACCAGGGCATCGGGACCGTGACCGGCGCGGCGCTGACGCTCGGCGACGACGAGGACCCGCCGGCGCTGACCTTGGCGTTGACCCCGGCCTCGATCGACGAGAGCGGAAGCGGCAGCACGAGTACGGTGACGGCGACGCTCTCCGGCAAGTCGAGCGAGGCGGTGACCCTCACGGTGTCGGCGACGGCGGTGGCGCCGGCGGCGGCGAGCGACTTCCTGCTGTCGAGCCCGGCGACGCTGACCATCGCGGCCGGTGCGACGGCGAGCGCCGGCGTGGTGACGCTCGCGGCGGTAGACGACACGACGGACGCGCCGGACAAGTCGGTGACGGTCTCGGCCACGGTGAGCGGGAGCAGCGGCGTGGCGAACCCGTCCGACGGGACCCTGACCATCGCCGACGACGACGCCGCGCCGGCGGTGGCGCTGGCGCTGGCGCCGTCGTCGATTTCGGAGAACGGCGGGGTGGCGACGGTGAGCGCGGCGCTGAGCCGCCCGTCGAGCGAGCCCACGACGTTGACGGTGGCGGCCTCGGCGGGGCCGCACACCGCGGCCACGGACTTCACGTTGAGCGGCAACACGACGCTGACGGTGGCGGCGGGTTCGACGGTGAGCGGGGGCGTGGTGACGGTGGCGGCGGTGGACGACGACGAGGACGCGGCCCACGACAAGTCGGTGAGGGTGTCGGCGACGGCCGCCAACGGGCAGGGGGTCGCGGGGGACCCGTCGCCGGTGGTGCTGGCCATCACGGACGACGACGTGGACCTGAAGCCGACCTTCGGGGACGCGACGATTGCCGACCGGAGCTGGCCGGCGTCCACGGAGGTCGCGCTTCTCGAGTTGCCGGAGGCGACGGGAGGGGACGGCGCGCTGAGCTACACGCTGTCGCCGGCGTTGCCGTCGTGGCTGACGCGCAGCGGCTTTGCGGTGAGGGGGACGACGCCGGGTGCGAGCGTGGCGTCGGCGAACTACCGGTGGACGGTGCGCGACGAGGACGGGGACGAGGCGTCGCTGGCCTTTGCCCTCGAGGTGACCGAGAACGTGGTGCTGACCACGGACGCGACGCCGTCGTTGTCGATTTCATCGCCGCGGGTGGACGAGGGGGCGGCGGGAGGGACGGCGACGTTGCGCTTCAAGGTGGGCCTGAGTGCGGCGAGCACGAACACGGTGACGCTTTCGTATGGCGATGCGGGGACGGGGACGGCGGATTCCGGGACGGACTACACGGCGCTGGCGTCGGGGACGCTGACCTTCGCGGCGGGGGAGACGAGCAAGACGGTCTTGGTGACGGTGGCCGGGGACGGGGTGGACGAGCCGGACGAGACGGTGGAGGTGAAGCTGGGCGCTCCGGTGAACGCGCAGATCCCGGTGAGCGGCCGGACGGGGACGGGGACGATCGCCGACGACGACGCGGCGCCGGGGGTGGCGCTGGCGGTGGCGGACGACGCCATCGCCGAGGACGGCGGCACGACGACGGTATCGGCGGCGCTCTCGCATCCGTCGAGCGCGGCGACGACGCTGACGGTGACGGCGGTCGAAGGCGCTTACACCGTGGGCCAGGACGCGGAGATCGTGATCGCGGCGGGGAGCACGACGAACGCGAGCGACACGGCGACGGTGAGGGCAGTGAACGACGCCATCGACAACGTGGGCGATCGGAGCGTCACGGTGACCGCCACGGCGGACAACGACCAGGGCGCGGGCACGGTGACCGGCGCAAGCCTGACCCTCACCGACGACGAAGCGACGCCGGCCGCGACCCTCGCTCTGTCGCCTTCGTCCATCTCCGAGAACGGCGGCGTGTCCACGGTGACGGCGGCGCTCTCGGGCGCGTCGAGCGCGGCGGTGACGCTGACGGTTTCGGCGTCGGGTGACGGCTTCACGCTTTCAACCGCGAAGACGCTGACCGTCGCGGCGGGTTCGACAGCGAGCACGGGGACGGTGACGCTCGCGGCGACGAACGACGCGACGGACGCGCCGAACAAGTCCGTGACCGTCTCGGCCACGGTGAGCGGGAGCAGTGGCGTGGCGAACCCGATCGCCAGGACGCTCACCATCACGGACGACGACGATGCGCCGACGGTGGCGCTGGCGGTCGCGGCCCCGCTCATAGACGAGAAAGGGGGCACGACGACGGTGAGCGCCACTCTCTCGCACCCGTCGAGCGCCGCCACGACGGTGACGGTGGAGGCGGTAACGGGCTTCTACACGGTGGGCGAGGACGCCGAGATCGTCATCGCGGCCGGCGCCACGGCGAACGTGGACGACACCGTGACGATCACGGCGGTGGACGACGAGGTGGACAACTTGGCCGTCCGCCCCGTCACGGTGACCGCCACGGCTTCCAACGACCAGGGCATCGGCGAGGTGACGGGGGCTCTCCTGAAGCTGAGCGGGAGCGCGGTGCTGAATCGACAGAACCCCCAGACGCCGTCGTTGTCGATTTCGTCGCCGTCTGTGGACGAGGGGGCCTCGGGTACGACGGCGACGCTGAGCTACAGGGTGAGATTGAGCGCGGTGAGCGCGAGTACGGTGACGGTGGCCTACGTGGAGGGGACGGGTGGCTCGGCGACACGGGGGACGGACTACACGGTGTTGGCGGGCGGGACGCTGACCTTCGCCGCAGGAGAGACGAGCAAGACGGTGACGGTGACGGTGACGGGTGACGGGATCGACGAGCTGGACGAGACGGTGGAGGTGGTTCTGAGCGACCCGGCGAACGCACAGGTCCCGGAGAGCGGCCGGACGGGAACGGGAACCATCACGGACGACGACGCGGCGCCGACGGTGGCGCTGGCGGTCGCGGACAGCGCCATCGCCGAGAACGGTGGCACGACGACGGTGAGCGCGACGCTCTCGCACCCGTCGAGCGCGGCGACGACGGTGACGGTGACGGCGGTCGAAGGCGCTTACACCGTAGGCCAGGACGCGGAGATCGTGATCGCGGCGGGGAGCACGACGAACGCGGCGGACACGGTGACGATCACGGCGGTAGACGACACTATCGACACCGTGAACGACCGCTCGGTGACGGTGACGGGAACGGCCGTCAACGACCAGGGGATCGGCGCGGTGGCCGGGGCCGGTCTCACGCTGACCGACAGCGCGGACCGCTTGCTGCTCTCCAGACCGAGCGACGAGGGTACGCCGACGGCGACCCTCGCCCTGTCGCCTTCGTCCATCTCCGAGAACGGCGGGGTGTCGACGGTGACGGCGACGCTGGACCGTGCGTCGAGCGCGGCGGTGACGCTGACCGTTTCGGCGTCGGGCGACGGCTTCACGCAGACGGGCACGACGCTGACCATCGGGGCGGGATCGACGACGAGCACGGGGGCGGTGACGCTTGCAGCGACGAACGACGCGACGGACGCGCCGAACAGGTCCGTGACGGTCTCGGCCACGGTGGGCGGCACGAGCGGGGTGGCGGATCCGTCCGACGCCACGCTGACCATCACGGACGACGACGCGGCGCCGACGGTGGCGCTGGCGGTCGCGGACAGCGCCATCACGGAGAACGGCGGCACAACGACGGTATCGGCGACGCTCTCGCACCCGTCGAGCGCCGCCACGACGGTGACGGTGCAGGCGGTAACGGGCTTCTACACGGTGGGCCAGGACGCGGAGATCGTGATCGCGGCGGGGAGCACGACGAACGCCGCCGACACGGTGACGGTGAGGGCGGTGAACGACACCATCGACAACGTGGGCGATCGGAGCGTCACGGTGACCGCCACGGCGGTCAACGACCAGGGCGCGGGCACGGTGACCGGGGCGCATCTCACCCTCACCGACGACGAAGGGGCGCCGGCCGCAACCCTCGTGCTGTCGCCTTCGTCCATCTCCGAGAACGGCGGCGTGTCCACGGTGACGGCGACGCTCTCGGGCGCGTCGAGTGCGGCGGTGACGCTGACGATCGCGGCGTCGGGCGACGGCTTCACGCAGACGGGAACGACGCTGACCGTCGCGGCGGGTTCGACGGCGAGCACGGGGGCGGTGGCGCTCGCGGCGACGAACGACACGACGGATTCACCGAACGGGACGGTGACCGTTTCGGCCACGGTGAGCGGCGCGAGCGGCGTGGCGAACCCGGAGAGCAAGACGCTCACCATCACGGACGACGACGGGGCGCCGACGCTGGCGCTGGCGCTGGCGTCTTCTTCGATCCCGGAGGACGGCGGCACGACAACGGTATCGGCGACGCTCTCGCACCCGTCGAGCGCGGCGACGACGGTGACGGTGCAGGCCGCATCGGGTTTCTACACGGTGGGCCAGGACGCGGAGATCGTGATCGCGGCAGGGAGCACGACGAACGCGGCCGACACGGTGACGGTCACGGCGGTGGACGACGCCATCGACAACGCGGGCGACCGGAGCGTCACGGTGACGGGAACAGCGGTCAACGGCCAAGGGGTCGGCGCGGTGACCGGGGCGTTGCTTACGCTGAGCGACGATGAAGCGACGCCGGCCGCGACCCTCGCGCTGTCGCCTTCGTCCATCTCCGAGGACGGCGGCATGTCCACGGTGACGGCGACGCTGGACCGGGCGTCGAGCGCGGCGGTGACGCTGACGGTGGCGGCTTCGGGCGACGGTTTCACACTCTCGACCGGGAAGACGCTGACCCTCGCGGCGGGTTCGACGGCGAGCACGGGCACGGTGACGCTCGCGGCGACGGACGACGCGACGGATTCGCCGAACAAGTCCGTGACGGTCTCGGCCACGGTGAGCGGCACGAGCGGGGTGGCGAGCCCGTCCGACGCCACGCTGACCATTAGCGACGACGATGGGGCACCGGCGGTGGCGCTGGCGTTGACATCTTCTTCGATCCCGGAGAACGGCGGCACGACAACGCTTTCGGCGACGCTCTCGCACCCGTCGAGCGCCGCCACGACGGTGACGGTGACGGCGGTCGAAGGCGCTTACACGGTGGGCCAGGACGCGCGGATCGTGATTGCGGCGGGGAGCACGACAAACGCGGGCGACACGGTGACGGTGAGGGCGGTGGACGACGCCATCGACAACGTGAACGACCGTTCGGTGACGGTGACGGGTTCGGTGTCCAACGGCCAGGGCATCGGCACGGTGACCGGGGCGTTGCTCACGCTGAGCGACGATGAAGCGACGCCGGCCGCGACCCTCGCCTTGTCGCCTTCGTCCATCACCGAGGACAGCGGCGTGTCCACGGTGACGGCGACGCTGTCGGGCGTGTCGAGCACGCCGGTGACGTTGACCGTTTCGGCGTCGGGCGACGGCTTCACGCTTTCGACCGCGAAGACGCTGACCGTCGGGGCGGGTTCGACGGCGAGCACGGGCACGGTGACGGTGACGGCGACGAACGACACGACGGACGCGCCGAACAAGTCGGTGACCGTTTCGGCTACGGTGAGCGGCACGAGCGGGGTGGCGAACCCCGCCGCCAGGACGCTCACCATCACGGACGACGACGGGGTGCCGACGGTGGCGCTGGCGTTGGCGTCTTCTTCGATCCCGGAGGATGGCGGCACGACGACGGTGTCGGCGACGCTCTCGCACCCGTCGAGCGCGGCGACGACGGTGACGGTGCAGGCCGCGTCAGGTTTCTACACGGTAGGCCAGGACGCGCGGATCGTGATCGTGGCGGGGAGCACGACGAACGCGGGCGACACGGTGACGCTGAGGGCGGTGGACGACGCCATCGACAACGCGAACAACCGTTCGGTGACGGTGACCGCCACGGCGTCCAACGACCAAGGCATTGGTGCGGTCACCGGGGCGCGTCTCACCCTCACCGACGACGAAGCGACGCCGACCGCGACCCTCGCCCTGTCGCCTTCGTCCATCTCCGAGGACGGCGGGGTTTCGACAGTGACGGCGGTACTGGACCGGGCGTCGAGCGCGGCGGTGACGTTGACGGTTTCGGCGTTGGGCGACGGCTTCTCACTTTCGACCGCGAAGACGCTGACCGTCGCGGCGGGTTCGACGGCGAGCACGGGCACGGTGGCGCTCGCGGCGACGGACGACACGACCGACGCGCCGAACAAGTCGGTGACCGTTTCGGCCACGGTGAGCGGAGCGAGCGGCGTGGCGAACCCGGAGAGCAAGACGCTGACCATCACGGACGACGACGGGGCGCCGACGCTGGCGCTGGCGCTGGCGTCTTCTTCGATCCCGGAGGATGGCGGCACCACGACGGTGTCGGCGACGCTCTCGCACCCGTCGAGCGCGGCGACGACGGTGACGGTGCAGGCCGCGTCAGGTTTCTACACGGTAGGCCAGGACGCGGAGATCGTGATCGCGGCGGGGCGCACGACGAACGCGGCCGACACGGTGACGGTCACGGCAGTGAACGACGCCATCGACAACGTGAACGACCGGAGCGGCACGGTGACGGGTTCGGCGGCCAACGGCCAAGGCGTGGGTTCCGTGACAGGGGCGAGCCTCACGCTGAGCGACGACGAGGCGACGCCGGCCGCGACCCTCGCCCTGTCACCATCGTCCATCTCCGAGAACGGCGGCATGTCCACGGTGACGGTGACGCTGGACCGGGCGTCGAGCGCGGCGGTGACGCTGACGGTGGCGGCTTCGGGCGACGGTTTCACACTCTCGACCGGGAAGACGCTGACCCTCGCGGCGGGTTCGATGGCGAGCACGGGGACGGTGACGATTTCGGCGACGGACGACGCGACGGACGCACCGAACAAGTCGGTAACTGTTTCGGCCACGGTGAGCGGCACGAGCGGGGTGGCGAACCCGGAAAGCAAGACGCTGACCATCACGGACGACGACGATGCGCCGACGGTGGCGCTGGCGGTCGCGGACAGCGCCATCGCCGAGAACGGCGGCACGACGACGGTATCGGCGACGCTCTCGCATCCCTCCAGCGCGGCGACGACGGTGACGGTGCAGGCCGCGTCAGGTTTCTACACGGTAGGCCAGGACGCGCGGATCGTGATTGCGGCGGGGAGCACGACGAACGCGGGCGACACGGTGACAGTGACGGCGGTGAACGACGCCATCGACAACGCGAACAACCGTTCGGTGACGGTGACGGGTTCGGCGTCCAACGGCCAAGGCATCGGCGCGGTGAGCGGCGCGAGCCTCACCCTCACCGACGATGAGGGTGCGCCGACGGCGACCCTTGCCCTGTCGCCGGCCTTGATTTCGGAGAACGGCGGGGTGTCCACGGTGACGGCGACGCTTTCGGGCGCGTCGAGCGCGGCGGTGACGCTGACGATCGCGGCTTCGGGCGACGGCTTCTCACTTTCGACCGCGAAGACGCTGACCGTCGCGGCGGGGTCGACGGCGAGCACGGGCACGGTGACGATTTCGGCAACGGACGACGCGACGGATTCGCCGAACAGGTCGGTAACCGTTTCGGCCACGGTGAGCGGCGCGAGCGGGGTGGCGAACCCCGCCGCCAGGACGCTTACCATCATGGACGACGACGAGGCGCCGACGGTGGCGCTGGCGCTGGCGTCCTCCTCGATCCCGGAGAACGGCGGCACGACGACGGTATCGGCGACGCTCTCGCATCCCTCCAGCGCCGCCACGACGGTGACGGTGCAGGCGGTAACGGGCTTCTACACGGTGGGCCAGGACGCGGAGATCGTGATCGCGGCGGGGAGCACGACGAACGCGGCCGACACGGTGACGGTGAGGGCGGTGAACGATGCCATCGACAACACCTCCAACCGTTCGGTGACGGTGACGGGAACGGCGTCCAGCGACCAGGGGGTCGGCACGGTGACCGGCGTGAGTCTCACCCTCACCGACGACGAGGGTGCACCGACCGCGATCCTCGTGCTGTCGCCTTCGTCCATCTCCGAGAACGGCGGCGTGTCCACGGTGACGGCGACGCTCTCGGGCGCGTCGAGCGCGGCGGTGACGCTGACGATCGCGGCGTCGGGCGACGGCTTCACGCTTTCGACCGCGAAGACGCTGACCGTCGCGGCGGGTTCGACGGCGAGCACGGGCACGGTGACGGTGACGGCGGTGGACGACGCGGTCGACGCGCCGAACAAGTCCGCGACGGTTTCGGCCACGGTGTCGGGCGACGGCGGCATCGCGAATCCGGCGGACGCGACGCTGACGATCATCGACGACGACGATGCGCCGACGCTCGCCATCGACTCGCCGATCGTGGCGGAGGGAGCAGCCGGCACGACGGCGACGCTGCGTTTCACGGTCCGCCTGAGCGCGGCGAGCGGCAAGCAGGTGACGGTGGCCTACGCGGAGGGGACGGGCGGCACGGCGACTTCCGGCACGGACTACACGGCGCTGGCGGCGGGAACGCTGACGTTCGCGGCAGGGGAGACGAGCCGGACCCTCGCGGTATCGGTGACCGGGGACGCCACGGACGAGCCGGACGAGACGGTGGTGGTGGAGCTGAGCAACGCCGTGAACGCGGCGGTCTCCACGGGGACGGGCACGGGGACGATCACCGACGACGACGGCGCACCGGCGCTCGCCATCGGCTCGCCGAGCGTGGCGGAGGGCAACGGCGGGTCGGCGGACCTGACGTTCACGGTGAGCCTGGGTCCGGCGAGCGGGCAGCAGGTGACGGTGGCCTACGCGGAGGGGACGGGCGGCACGGCGACGCAAGGCACGGACTACACGGCGCTGGCGCCGGGGACGCTGACGTTCGCGGCGGGAGAGACGAGCCGGACCCTCGCGGTATCGGTGACCGGGGACACCACGGACGAGCCGGACGAGACGGTGGTGGTGGAGCTGAGCAACGCCATGAACGCGGCGATCTCCACGGGGACGGGCACGGGGACGATCACCGACGACGACGGTACGCCGACGCTCGCCATCGACTCGCCAAGCGTGGCGGAGGGGGACAGCGGGTCGGCGGACCTGACGTTCACGGTGAGTCTGGGTCCGGCGAGCGGCCGGCAGGTGACGGTGGCCTATGCGGAGGGGACGGGCGGCACGGCGACGCAGGGCACGGACTACACGGCGCTGGCGGCGGGGACGCTGACGTTCGCGGCGGGGGAGACGAGCCGGACCCTGACGGTGTCGGTGATCGGGGATACCACGGAGGAGCCGAACGAGACGGTGATGGTGGAGTTGAGCGGCCCGACCCACGCGACGCTGGGGACCGCGAGCGGCGCCGGGACCATCACCGACGACGACGGTACGCCCGTAGTAGTAGTGGATTCGACCCCTGCGTCGGCGCCATCGTTCGAGGATGCCAGGGTCGCCGAGAAGCTCTGGACGCAGCACGCGGCCATCGAGGCGTTCACCCTGCCCCCCGCCACCGGCGGCGACGGGCCGCTGGCCTACACGCTGTCGCCGGCATTGCCGCCCGGGGTGTCGAGGGAGGCCGGCCACCGCGTCTCCGGGGCGTCGGCGTTCCCGGCCGGGGCTTCAGGGGATCCCGGCCGCCGCGTCTCCGGTGCGCCTGCCGAGCCCAGGGCGCGGACGGAGTACGTCTGGACCGCCGCCGACGCCCGCGGCCGCACCGCCAGGCTCGTCTTCCACGTCACGGTGGCGGCGGCCGGCGGCGTTGCGGCGTCGGAGGAAATGGAGAAGGAGCAGGAGCAGGAGGATCGGTTCCCGCGGTTCCCGGAGACGCTGCCTGCCCAACGGTATTGGGTGGGGACGGCGGTCCCCGGGCTGGTGCTGCCGGCGGCGGAGGGCGGCGACGGGCCGCTGGCCTACACGCTGGCCCCGTCCCTGCCGGAGGGTCTGGCGTTCGACCCGGCGACCCGTACCGTCGGCGGCACGCCGGCCGTGGCGATGGCGGAGACCGGGTACACGCTGACGGCGAAGGATGCGGACGGGGACGAAGCGGAGCTGGCTTTCACCGTCGAGGTGTGGACGCCGATCATCCTGTCGATGGCGGATGCGGATGCGGAGGAAGGGGAGGAGGTGACGTTCGTTCTGGAGCTGTCGCCGCCGGCGCCGCGCCCGATGACGGTGGCGTGGGTGACGGCGACGGGTACGGCCACGGCAGGCGGCGACTACCTCCATACCCCGGACCATCGTCTTTCCATTGCGGCGGGGGTCGGCTCGATGCGGGTCGCGATACCGACGATGGACGACAAGGAGGTCGAGCCCGACGAGACGTTCACGGTGGCCGTCGTGCCGGAGTGGCCGGAGGTGAAGGGGGTGAAGGCGACGGGGACGATCATCGACGACGATGCGGCAGCGCGCGGCCGGGCGTTGGAGGTGGTGCTGGCGTCGTTCGGACGAGCGGTGGCGACGGAGGCGGTGGGGGTGTTGGAGGAGCGGTTCACGGGGTCGTTGGGGGGCGGTTCGCAGGTGACGTTGGGAGGGCTGAGGGTGCCGGCAGGTGGAGGAGGAGAGGCGGGGTCGGGTCCGTTGGGCGGAGGAGAGGTGGAGTTCGGCGGTCTGGGTGGAGATGGGCTGGATTCCGGGGAAGGGTCGGGGTCTGTCCGCAGCATGACGGCGCGGGAGGTGGTGTCGGGGAGTTCGTTCGCGCTGTCGTTCGGGGCGCCGGAGGACGGAGTGGAGGGAGGAGCCGGTGGGTGGACGGTGTGGGGCCGGACGGGGAGGAACGAGTATTCGGGTCGTCCGGAGAGGGGCCTGTCGGTGGAAGGGGAGGTGTTCGGCGGCTACCTGGGCGTGGATACGCGGGTGCGCGGCGACCTTCTGATGGGGGTGGCGACGTCGTACAGCGAAGGGTCGATGGGCTACGAGTCGGAGGGGGAGCGAGGAGAGGTGGAAGCGACGCTGGCGGGGGTGCTGCCGTATGGTCGCTGGACGCCGCGGGAGGACGTGAGCGTGTGGGGGATGGCAGGTGCGGCGTGGGGGGATGCGGAGCTGGAGGACGGTGTGGGGGTGACGGGCACGGGGATAGAAATGCGGTTGTTGGCGCTGGGCTGGCGCAAGGAGTTGGGGGGAGGTGAAGGCCAAGGCGCCGACGGGGTGGAGTGGGCGTTGAAGGGGGACGGGTTTGCGGTGGAGATGGAGTCGGAGGGGGCGCGGCTGTTGCCGGGGACGAAGTCGGGGGTGCAGCGGTTGCGGATGATGGTGGAGGGTTCGAAGGAGTGGGCGTTGGGGGAGGATGGACGGATGCGGTCGCGGATGGAGTTGGGTGGTCGATGGGATGGGGGTCGTGTGGAGGAGGGGTACGGAGTGGAGATCGGTGGAGGGGTGGAGTACGGGCACGCGGGGTTGGAGGTGGAGGCGCGTGGTCGGTACCTGTTGGCGCACCGTTCGGGGGGGTTCGAGGAGCGGGGGGCGGGCGTGTCGGTGCGTTGGGACCCCGGGGGAGACGGTGAGGGAGCGTGGCTGGGGATGGCGCCGCGCTGGGGTGCGTCGGGGAGCGGAGTGGAGTCGTTGTGGGGGAGCGTGCCGACGGGAGGGGGAGGGAAGACGGGTGCGGTATGGGGCGTGGAGGCGGGCTACGGATGGGTGAAGCCGTTCGAGATGGGGGTGACGGTGGGAGTGGAGAAGGGGGAAGGGGATTCGTACTCGTCCGGGGTCGAGTTCCAGGGAAGGATTGCCTGGTAGCGCCGCGCCGGAGATCGGTCGCCACGTTCTTCCGGCGCAATGCCGTTTCCAGGCGCGGCAAATGGCGGCCGGCGGGATCGCCACCGGCTTTTCGAGCCCCTGGTCCCGGACGGGCGCGGCGAGTCGACGGGGAAGGAGCCGCGGGCGGCGGGCCGGGGAGGAGCCGCCCGGGTGGTCATGCGGCGGATTCATCCTGACGTATGCGGAGGACCCCGGCGCGTTCGCTCGAAGCCTCGCGGTCGAGGCGGCGGGTCAGTAGCCGCGCGCCCAGTCGATGACGTTCCGGAGGGGTTCGCCGGCGACGTAGCGGCGAAGGTTCTCGACGAAGAGGTCCGCGCCCCGGTGGCTGCCGACGTCGGCCGCGGCCGAGATGTGCGGGGTAAGCAGCACCCGCTCGTCTCCCCAGAGGCGGGGGTCGGGCGCGTGGTCGAACTCGCCGACGTGGACGTCGAGCGCGGCGCCCCGGAGCTTGCCCGCCGCGAGCGCCGCGATCAGCGCCTCCTCGTCGACGATCTCCCCGCGTGCGATGTTGACGAGCACCGCCCCCTCCTTCATCGCCGCAAACGCCTCCCGGCCGATCAGGCGCTCGGTCTCCGGGGTCCACTGGCAGCAGACGGCGACGAAATCGCTCTCCGCCAGCAGAGGGAGCAGCCCGTCGGCGACCCGGACCTCGCTGAACCCTTCGCCGGGCGGCGCGGGAGCCCGCCTGGTGCCGACGACCCGCATCCCGACCGCGGCGCAGAGCCGCCCCACCTCCCGTCCGATCCCCCCGGCCCCGACCACGCAGACCGTCTTGCCGGCGAGCTGCACGGGCTCGTAGGCGGCGGCCCGGAACCGCCGCTCGGCGCGCTCGACGCCCGCTACCCGGAGACCTTTCGCGAAGTGCAGGATGCCGGCGAGCACGTACTCCGCGATCGGCAGGTTGTGGGCGTGGCCGCGCGACGAGGTGACCACCACCCCCGAGTCCCACAGGTCCCCGCGCCGCAGGTTCGATGCCCCGGCCGGGCGCTGGTGCACCCACCCGAGCTTCGGCGCCCGCGCGCGGAGGTCGAGCGGGAAGGGAAAGCCGATGACGATCACCTCCGCTTCGGCCAGCAGCGCGTCCCGCTCCTCGCGCGTCCCGCGTCCGCTCGAACCCGGGCGGAGATACCGCGCTGTCGTGAAGGCCGGCCAGGTCTCCCGGATTTCCCCGTCGAACCATCCCGGCGCCATGGTGAGGGCGACCGACGGGTCGACGGCGCGGATCTCCTCCCGGATGAAGCCCGGCAGCGGAATGAGGGAGAGGACGGAGAGGTTCACGTGAGGCCCGAGTGTGGTGCACGTTCGACGTCCCGGTGGTGACGATCGCCGCCGGGTCCGTCGAGCTTGTCCGGCGATCGGCCCGCTCGTCAAGACCGACCCGGGGGACGGCGGCCGGCCCGGGGCGCGGTCGCACGCCATCCGCACCGGGTGGAGGGGGACCTCGCGAGCGCGGGCTGCCGGCCCCGCGGCGTGGGCCGCCCGGCTTCGGAGGCGCCCCTTGCCGAGGAATGAGGGGAGATCGCAGCCGCCCTCCTCGGCTCCACCGCCGCGGACCCGATTCAGGCCGACGAGGCGCCGTACCTGCACCCGCGCCGTCCGCGGGAATCCGGGCCGGCGACCGATGTGGACAAGGACCCGCTGCCGGACGTGGTGCTGGAGGTGGACCATGCGGCGGACGTGCGTCCGGGCAAGCTCGAGGGGTACGAGTCCTGGGGCATTCCGGAGCCGTGGGTGGAAGTTCCGGACCGGAGGGCGCGGAGCCGCCCGGCGAGCCTCGTTCCGGGGCTGACCATCCATCTGCTCCAGGCCGGCGCGTACCGGGCGTCCCCGGTAAGCCGGGCGTTCCCCGGCTGGCGGGCGGCGGACGTCCATGAGTCGGTGGAACGAGCTCGTCCCTTCCGAGCGGACGCACGCGATCGTGGAACGCCTGGGCCGGACGTTCGGGAGGTGCGAAGGGACCGGGCCGGACGACCACCCCCTTGATGCGGTCCATGCGGGACCAGGGTCGAGGCATGTGCGCTGTGGGGTCTTCGCCGGGCACGCCTCTCGCGAACGCTCTTGGGCACGGCGTCCTGGGAACGCTTGTGTCCCGCCCGCAAATGGGACGGCGAGGCCGCCGCCGATCAATGCGGGCGGGACACCCGCGTCTGGAAGACGCGCCGTTCCCAGGACGCCGTGCCCGCGCAAGTGGCTCCGTGGGGTGAAATCCGTCAGCAACCCTCTCGAACCGACCCCAAACCACGGAAGAACGCCGTCTCCGTGGGGGGAAAAATATCTCGCCACCGATCTCCACCCTCTATATCAAGAGGTTACGAACAGCGCCCGGGACCAGGGTCGCATGGAGGGTCGTGTACACGGCCGGGCGCGGAGGGCTTGGCGGAAGGCGAGGCGAGAGGCCGTGCGGAGATGGCGCGCCAGATGCTGCGGTCGCGCGGCATCGAGGTCTCGGCGGGGTTCCCCGCCGACCTGTCGGCGTTCCACGGGTCTTCCGAGGAGGCCGTGGTCGCCGCGGCCCTCGCCTGCGAAGACGAAGGGACTTCGAGGGCCGCCTGCGGCGCCGCCCCGCCCGGAACCGCTGATCCCGTCGGCGAGAGCGTCTTGGTCGATGCGGCCCGGCGCCCCGCGGGAGGTCCCGGCCGTTCCCGCCGGAGCGGATAGAATGTCCGGGACGGTTGGGGGCCAGGGGGCGCGGGCCGGCCATGATTCGCTTGCTGACGTATCGCCTGAACGGGCGCGAGCGCACCGACGCGACGCCCGACAACGTGCTCCTGCTCGACCACCTGCGCGAAGCCGTGGGGCTCACCGGGACCAAGACCGGGTGCGACGGCGGGGAGTGCGGGGCGTGTACGGTCCTGGTCGACGGTGCGCCCGTGCTCTCGTGCCTCACCCTTGCGGCGACCGTGGCGGGCCGTTCGGTCGAGACCGTCGAGTCCCTGGCCGAGGGGGGGCGCCTCAGCCTCATCCAGGAGGGCTTCCACCGCAAGCTCGGCTCCCAGTGCGGCTACTGCACGCCGGGGCTCATCATGGCCTCGGAAGCCCTCCTGCGGCAGGACCCCGACCCCTCGGAGGACGCCATCCGGGAGGCGCTCGGCAGCAACATCTGCCGCTGCACCGGGTACGTGAAGATCGTCGAGGCGGTGCGCTGGGCCGCGGAGGCCGCCGCCGCCCGCCCCGGAACGTGAGCGGCATCCCGAGAAGGAGAAACGACGATGCCGAAAGGAGAGGCGGCGGTGGTCCCTTGGGTGGGCCGCCCTTCTACCTGTACGTCGTGACGAACCGGTAGCCGGCGACCGTGTCGAGGGGCCGGAGTATCCACGGACCGGGGCGTTCCACACGTTCGCGGCCCGGCGCGCGAACCGGCGAACCGGCGAGCCGCGCGAGCCGCGCGGGCCGAGGGGATTGAGCGAGTGAACGAAGCGGCGGCGGCGCCGGAGCGCGTGCGAAGCATCGGGGGGTACGTCCCGCTGGTGGACGGCCCCGACAAGGTGAGCGGGCGCGCCCGCTACACGGCGGACCTGCCGGCCGCGGCCGGCGCGCTCGCGGGCCGCATCCTTCGCAGCCCCTGGGGGCACGCCGCGATCCGGTCCATCGACACCACGGAGGCCGAGGCCCTTCCCGGCGTGCGCGCGGTGGTGACCGGCGCGGACTGCGACCGGACGTTCGGCGTGCTCCCCATCGCGATGCACGAGTATCCGCTCGCCCGGGACCGGGTGCGCTACCGGGGCGAGGCGATCGCCGCCGTCGCCGCGGACGACGACGCGACCGCCGCGCGCGCCCTCGCCCTCATCCGGGTCGAGGCCGAGGAGCTTCCCGCGTACTACACGGCCGAGGCGGCGGCCGCCCCCGGCGCGGTCGACCTCCACGAGAAGCGCCCCGGCAACGTCGAACGGGACGTCGAGTTCGAGATCGGCGACGTGGACGCGGCCCTCGCCGGCGCCGACCTCGTGCGGGAGAAGACCTACCGCTGCGCGGAGGTCTGCCAGGCCCAGATGGAGATGCACGCCGCCCTCGCGGACTACGACCCGGAGCGGGGCCGGCTCACCGTGCACGCGAGCACCCAGGTGCCCTACTACGTCCACCTCATGCTCGCGCGCTGCCTCGGCATGGAGAGGTCCCGCATCCGGGTCGTCAAGCCCCACATCGGGGGCGGCTTCGGGTGCCGCACCGAGACCCTCCACGTCGAGATCGTCTGCGCCCTCCTCGCCCGCAAGGCGGGTGGGGCGGTGCGCCTCGCGACCACCCGCGAGGAGACCTTCCTCACCCACCGGGGCCGCCCCGAGCAGTCGGTGCGCCTGAAGCTCGGCCTCCGGCGCGACGGGCGCATCGCCGGGGTCGAGTGCGAGACCGTTCAGCGCGGCGGCGCCTATTCCGGGTACGGGATCGTCACCATCCTCTACTCGGGCTCGCTCCTCTACGCCCTCTACCACCTCGAGCACGTCCGCTACCGGGGGCGGCGCGTCCTCACCAACACGCCCCCCTGCGGGGCGATGCGGGGCCACGGCACGGTCAACGTGCGCTTCGCGTTCGAGGCGCTGCTCGACGAGATGGCGGCGGAGCTCGGGCTCGACCCCTTCGCGGTGCGGCGCGCGAACCTCATCGAGGCGCCCGCGGTCACCGCGAACGACCTCCTCGTGAACAGCTACGGCCTCCCGGAGTGCCTCGACCGGGTGGAGGCGGCGAGCGGCTGGCGCGAGCGGCGCGGGCGCCTCCCCGCCGGACGCGGGCTCGGGATGGCGTGCTCGCACTACGTGAGCGGGGCGTCGAAGCCGGTCCACTGGACCGGGGAGCCGCACGCCACCGTGCACATCAAGCTCGACTTCGACGGCTCGGTGGTGATCCTGACCGGCGCCCCCGAGATCGGCCAGGGGTCGTCCACCGTCCTCGTGCAGTGCGTGACGGAAGTGCTCGGGGTGGACCCGGGCCGCATCCGCATCGTCGCGAGCGACAGCGAGGTGACCCCCAAGGACAACGGGGCGTATTCGTCCCGGGTCACCGTGATGGTCGGCAACGCGGCGGTGGAGGCGGCGGAACGGCTGCTCGCGGCGCTGACGGCGGCGGCCGCGCGTGCGCTGGAGGTGAGCCCCGACGACGTGGAGGTGCTGGGCGAGGTCTACCGCGCGGGGAGCCAGGACCGCGGCCTCACCTTCGACGAGGTGGCCGCGGCGGCGCTCCGCGAGAGCGGGACCATCACCGTCAAGGGCAACTTCTCCACCCCGCCGGAGGCCCAGGGGGGCAAGAGGTACCGGGGGGCCACGGTGGGCTCGAGCACCGGCTACAGCTATGCGGCGCAGGTCGTCGAGGTCAGCGTCGACGAGGAGACCGGACAGGTCGCGGTCGAGCGGGTCTGGGTCGCCCACGACTGCGGCAAGGCCCTCAATCGGCTGGCGGTCGAAGGGCAGGTCCAGGGCTCGGTGTGGATGGGCATGGGGCAGGCGATGAGCGAGGAGACGGGCTACGCGAATGGCCTCCTCTCCGCCCCCAACCTGCTCGACTACCGGGTGCCGACGATCGCCGACTCGCCTCCCATCGACGTGCAGATCGTCGAGAGCAACGATCCCCTCGGCCCGTTCGGGGCGAAGGAGGCGGGCGAGGGCTCGCTCGCGGGCTTCCTCCCCGCCCTGACGAGCGCGGTGGCGGACGCCGTCGGCCTGCGGGTGGACGAGCTTCCGGTGACCCCGGACCGGGTTTGGCGGGCGCTTGAACGCCGCCGCCGCGAGGCGGAGCGGGCGGCGAGAGCCAGATCGCGCCGCGGCGCCGGGAACGGCGGGTCCGGCGCCGTGGCGGCGCCCGGCGCCGGACCCGTATCCGTACCCGGACCGGGCGCCGGGTCCGGCACCGCGCCCGGACCCGTGCCCCGAGCCGGCGGCGGCCCGACGAACGGGGGAGGCCCCCCCTGAACGTCCTTCCCGAATGGGCGCTCATGACCCCGGGGAGCGTCGACGAGGTGCGCGCCCTCCGCGCGCACCATCCCGGAAGCCGGTTCCTCGGCGGCGGCACCGACCTCGTGGTGAACCTGCGGCGCGGGATCGGCGATCCGCCCGCCGCCCTCATCGACGTGAAGGACGTCGCGGAGATGAAGGGGATCTCGGTCGACGGCGAACGGGTCCGCGTCGGCGCCGGGGTCACCCTCCGCGAGCTCGCGGACGACCCGCGGGTGCGCGCCGGCTTCCCGGGGCTCGCGGCGGCGGCGCGCTCGATCGCCGGCCCGACCCACCGCAACATGGGCACGGTAGGCGGCAATCTCTGCCTCGACACCCGCTGCATCTACTACAACCAGAGCGAGTGGTGGCGGGCCGCGAACCGCTACTGCCTCAAGTACGGCGGCGAGCTCTGCCACGTCGCGCCGAAGAGCCGGGTCTGCTACGCGACCTTCAGCGGCGACCTCGCCCCGGCCTTCGCGATCCTCGACGAGGCGGAGGTCGAGGTCGCGGGGGCCGAAGGCGGACGCACCCTCCCGCTCGAATCGCTCTACACCGGGGACGGCGAGCGCTACCTCGCGCTCGAGCCCGACGAGCTCGTGGTGGCGGTGCGGGCGCGCCGCCCGCCCGCCCTGCGCACCGGCTACGACAAGGTGCGGGTGCGCCGGTCCATCGACTACCCGCTCGCCGGGGTGGCGGCCGGGGTCGTGCGCGAGGAGGATTGCCTCGCCGACCTCCGGCTCGCGTTCACCGGCACCAACCCTCGCCCGCTCCGGCTGCGGGGCGCGGAAGCGCTGTGCGGGGGGGGCCTCGACGATGCGGCCATGGAACGGCTGAGCGGGCTGGTGCGCCGCCAGGTCATGGCCATGCGCACCACCTTCACCAGCGGGCACTACCGGCGCCACGCGGCCGGGGTGCTGGCGCGCCGCCTGGTGCGCCGCCTCTTCGACGGCGTCTGACCGCGGGTCTCCGGCCTCGCGGACCTCCGGCCGCGACCGCGATGCCGCCGCAAGGCTCCGCGCCCGGGGAACGGCGTCTCCCACGGATGCGAACGTCCTGGGAACGCGGGCGTCCCGCCCGCATCGGTCTTGCCGTCCCACTTTGCGGGCGAGACGCCCGCGTTCCCAGGAAGAGCGATGGGCATCAACGTCTGTCTGCGAGTCGGTCGGCGTGAAATGGCCCCGATGAGCCAGCCCGCGCCGGGGGGCCGCAGCGGGTCGCTGCGGATCGATCGTTGCATCCATTCCGTACCGCCTCGTTCCACACCCGTTTCTGCCGGTCCCACCCATTCCCGAGCCCTCGCCCGTGCGGCCGTCGCGCTCGAAGCCGGGGCCGAACCGCCACGGTCCGGGAGGCCGCCGGTGGTATCCTGAACGTTCCTGCGAGGCCGCCGAGGAGAGGTGTGCCGGTGCCCCACTTTCTCCACCCGACGTCGCTCAAGCTCCGCAACTTCAAGGGCATCGCGGAGCTGGACCTCGCGTTCGACGATTCGCTGACCCTGCTCGCCGGCGTCAACGGTGCGGGCAAGACCTCCGTGATCCAGGCGCTGGTCGCCGCCGTGACGCAGATTTGGGAGCAGAAGACCCTTGTTGTTGACCGCTACCCGGTCTTTTGGCCTCCCGAGAGCGCAGCCCGTGCGGGCGCCGGTGGTACGGAAGTCGTGCTCGAGCTGTCTTCGGGCGAGCGGTCACCCGTATCGGCCGAGTTTTCGCTCCGGAGGGGACATCTGGCGCTCCACTCATCGCATGCTCCGCGGCTGTCGCAGGCCCTGGATAGCCTGTCCGCGCCGCTTCCGCTGGTCGTGTACTACGAGCAGAGCCGGGTCGCGGTCCCGGGCTCCGATGCACGCCACGTCCTCCCGGTTTCGTCCGGAGACAACCGGGAGAGCTCCCTGAACACGACGGCCTCCTCCCCGGGCGAGTTCAGGGCGTGGTTCTTCGAGAAGGAGGCCGACGAGGGGCGGGAGACACGCGAGCGCCGGGATCTGGAATATGAAGATCCGGAGCTCGCGACCATCCGGGGGCTGCTGCGCCGACTGGACGGGTTCACGGCCATCCGATCCCGGAAGCCGCCCGACCGCCGCGAACGGATATTGTTGCTGGAGAAGGAAGGGGTGGAAGTGCCCTTCGACTCGCTCTCGGGGGGCGAGCAGGCCTTCTTCCTGCTGGCCGCGGACCTCGCGCGGCGGCTGATGCTCGAATCCCCGAACACCCCGGCCGCCGAGGCGCCCGGGATCGTGTGCATCGACGAGATCGAGCTCCACCTGCATCCCGCATGGCAGCGGAGGATCCTGAAATCGCTGATGGAAGCGTTCCCCAATTGCCAGTTCGTCGTCAGCACGCATTCGCCGCAGGTCATCGCCGGGGTGGAGGCTCGCCACGTACGCCTGCTCACCCCCGGGGAGAATGGGGTTCGGAAGGTCTCCCGGCCGATCGCATCCAAGGGGCACGACAGCAATTACGTCCTCAAGGGGATCCTCGACACCCCGGAGCGCGATGACGACGTGAGCCGGCTCTTCGACCGGTTCGACCAACTGATCGATGCGGGCGAGATGGAGGAAGCCGAGCGCGTGCTCGGCGAGCTTGGCCAAGCCGTCGAGGGGCAGTCCTCGGGGGTCGCGATCCGGCAGGCCAAATGGAATCGGCTCCGCCGGGACGCGACGTGAGGGGCTCGGCAAAGGGCCGCGAGCCCGAGGAACTTCGCGCCTGGAAGGAGGTCCAGCGCGAGAACGGTGTCGAGCCGGAGTACCGGAACCTTCCCCGGCCCGTGCGCGATGCGATGGAGAGCAGCCTGTACAGGGAACAGACCGGGCAGTGCGTGTACTGCGGGCGCGGGATCTCGCGGGACGCACACCGGGACTGCCATGTCGAGCATTTCAGGCCGCGGTCGAAATACCCCGAGCTTCAGCTCGACCACGCCAATCTCTTCCTGAGCTGCGGGCCGGAGGGAGCACACGGGACTCGGCAGACCTGCGGAAACCACAAGGGCGACTGGTTCGAAGAAGAACGGCATGTCCCGCCTGCCCCCGACTCCTGTGCCGAGCGGTTCCGGTTCCGCTCTTCGGGCCACATCGCCGGCGACGGCGCCCCGGAAGCGGAGAAGATGACCGTGGTGCTGAACCTGAACCATCCCGAGCTGGTGACCGACCGCCGCACCCTCATCGAAAGCCTGGACGAGGACCTGAATGGAGGCGCGCCCCAGGACGACCTTCTCCGGAGCTACCTGAGCACGGACCGCTCTGGCGCCCGTCCGAGCTTCGCCAACGTCGCGATCGGATACCTCGGGGCTTGGTGAGCCGCCCCGGGCTTCCCGACGGGGGAGCCGCTCGATCCGGGCTGCTCCGGCCCTTGCTTGCCGGCGCCGACTCCCGCGCCGGCAAGCCGGATCGGACGTCCGCCTCCGGGCGCCGACCGCCGCTTCGGACCGGGGGGCCGGTACACTTCGCAAGGGCCGGTCCGGCGGAGGCGCCACCTGCGTGTCGAGGCGCATCCCGCTCTCCGGATAGCCGAGCGGCCGGGAGGCGGGACGGGGATGCGGCCATGGAACGGCTGAGCGGGCTCGTGCGCCGCCAAGTCATGGCCATGCGCACCACCTGCGGGCACTACCGCCGCCGCGCGGCCGGGGTGCTGGCGCGCCGCTTGGTGCGCCGTCTCTTCGACGGTGCTTGACCGCGGCGCCGACCGCACACGGCCTCCAGCCTCGGCCTCCGGCCGCGACCGCGATACGTAACGAGGACCCGGGAACATGGGACGATTCGGGACGAGCCAGCCCGTGCCGCGCCGCGAGGACCCGCGGTTGCTGCGCGGCGAAGGTTGCTTCATCGACGACCGGGCGCCGCCCGGCGCCCTGCACGCGGTCGCCCTGCGCTCGCCCTTCGCGCACGCGCGGGTCGCCGGCATCGACACCGGCCCGGCGCGCGCGGCGCCGGGGGTGCGGGCGGTGTACACGGGCGCCGACCTCGCCGCGGCCGGGGTCGCCGGGATCGCCTGCGTGGCCGCCCCCCCGGAAACCCCCTGGTCCGGGGTCCGCGAGGGCGACCGCTTCCGCGAGCGGCGACAGCTCGCCCTCGCGACCGATCGGGTCCGCTTCGTCGGGGAGTGCGTCGCCTTCGTGGTCGCCGAGACCCGCCGGCAGGCGCTCGACGCGAGCGAGCGCATCGAGGTGGACTACGACCCCCTCCCCGCCGTCACCGCGTGCGACGAGGCCCCGCACGGCCCGCCGGTCTGGGACGACGTGCGCGACAACGTGTCCTTCCGCTGGGAGATCGGCGACGAGGCGGCGGCCTCGGCCGCGTTCGCGGCCGCCCACCGGGTCGTGCGACGGCGCATCGTGAACAACCGCGCGCAGCTCTGTCCCATCGAGGCGCGCGGAGCGGTGGCCGAATACCGCGCGGACCGCTGGACCCTCCACGTCCCGACCCAGATGCCGCACGGGGTCCGGCGGCAGATCGCCCAGGCCTTCGGGGTCGGGGAGGACCGGTTCCGGGTGCTCGTCGAGGACGTGGGGGGCGGCTTCGGGGGCAAGAACTCGCTCTACCCGGAGCAGATCCTCTGCGCCTTCGCGGCCCGCGGCCTCGGCCGGCCGGTGAAGTGGATTGCGGACCGGTCGGAGGCGTTCCTCGGCGACAACCACGGACGCGACCTCGTGAGCCACGCGGAGCTCGCCCTCGACGCGGAGCATCGGGTCCTCGCCCTCCGGATGCGCAACTTCGCCAACCTCGGCGCCTGCACCGCCTCGCGGGGCGCGACCCCTCCCACCCTCGGCCCCCTGATGGCCGCGAACACCTACCGCATCCCCGCCCTGCACGTGGACGTCGCCGCCTGCTTCACCCACACCGTTCCCACCGACCCCTACCGGGGCGCGGGACGGCCCGAGGGCCTCTACGTCGTCGAACGCCTGATGGACGCGGCGGCCCGGGAGGCGGGGCTCGATCCGGTCGAGTTCCGCCGCCGGAACCTCATCCCGCCGGACGCCTTCCCCTACCGCTCCCCGACCGGCCTGCTCTACGACCCGTGCGAATTCGCCCCGGTGATGGAGCGCGCCCTCGAACGGGCCGACGCGGCCGGGTTCCCGGCCCGGCGGGCGGACGCGGAGGCGAGGGGGCGCCTTCGCGGGCTCGGCATCTCCCACTACGTCGAGCGCTGCGGGGGCGGAGCGGGGCTCAGCGAACGCTCCGACCTCCTCGTGGACCCGGACGGGACGGTGACCCTGCTCATCGGGTCGATGTCGAACGGGCAGGGGCACGAGACCGCCTACAGCCAGATCCTGAACGAACGGCTCGGCCTTTCGTTCGAGAAGATCCGGGTCGTGCAGGGAGACACCGACCGGGTCGCGAGCGGGACCGGCACCGGCGGCTCATGGTCCCTGCCGATGGGCGGAGGGGCGGTGGTCCGCGCCGTGGACCGCCTCGTCGAGACCGCGAAGCCGATCGCGGCCGATGCCCTCGAAGCGGCGGCGGAGGACGTGGAGTTCCGGGACGGCGCGTTCCGGGTGGCGGGGACGGACCTCGCCGTCTCCCTCGCCGATACGGCGGCCCGCGCGGCGGGCGAGGGCCGGGTGCGGTCGTCGGACGGCGCCCCGGGGCTCGAAGCCGTCGCCGTCTTCCAGCCGGGGAACTACACCTTTCCCTACGGCACGCACCTCTGCGAGGTCGAGGCGGACCCCGAGACGGGGGCGGTGCGCGTCGCGGCCTATACCGCGGTGCACGACTTCGGGCAGGTCCTGAACCCGCTTCTCCTCGCCGGCCAGGTACACGGCGGCCTCGCCCAGGGGCTCGGACAGGCCCTCCTCGAGCACACCGTCTACGACCGGGAGGGCCAGCTCCTCAGCGCCTCGTTCCTGGACTACTGCATCCCGCGCGCGGACGATCTGCCCGACTTCGGCTTCGAGCCGTGGGTCACCCCTTCGCCCGGAAACCCCCTCGACATCAAGGGCTGCGGCGAAGCGGGGGCGGCGGGCTCGCCCCCGGCCGCGATCAACGCGCTCCTCGACGCACTCGCCTCGGCGGGGGTCACCGACTTCGACATGCCCGCCACCCCGGAGCGGGTCTGGCGCGCCCTCCGCGCCGCGCGGTCAGCGGCCCCAGCCCCGGACCCGGACCCGGAACGTACCCGGTGATGAGGATTCCGCGCGGGCGGGAGGCAGTCAGGCGGCCTCGGCACGGGCCGGACGGGCGGCCTCGCCGTGGTGGCTCCGCAGGAGCCCGAGCATCCGGCGAAGGGGCTCGGCGGCGCCCCACAGGAGCTGGTCCCCGACAGAGAACGCGGTCAGGTATTCGCCGCCCATCCGTAGCTTGCGGACCCGCCCGACCGCCACCTCGAGGCGGCCGCTCACCGCGGCCGGGGTGAGCTCCGCGAGGGTCGCTTCCGGGGTGTTCTCGACCACCCGCACCCAGTCGTGCGCGCCGCCGATGAGGGCTTCGATCTCGTCGATGGGCCGATCCTCGCGGAGCTTGACGGTGCACGCCTGCGCGTGGCACCGCATGGCGCCGACCCGGACGCATACCCCGTCGATGGGGAGCGGCGGCTCGTTCCCGAGGATCTTGTTCCCTTCCTCGAACGCCTTCCCTTCCTCGCGGCTCCGGCCGCCGTCGAGGGGCCGGTCGATCCAGGGGAGGAGGCTCGCCGCGAGGGGCGCCCCGAACTGCTCCCGCGGAAAGCCGTCGTCCGCGAGGGCGTCCCTCACGCAGCGATCGACCGCGAGGGCGGACGAGGCGGGGTCCGCGAGGGGCGCGCGCACCGCTTCGCCGACCGCCGCCATCTGCGCCGCGAGCTCGCGCACGTGGGCGGCCCCCGCCCCGGACGCGGCCTGGTAGGTCATGCTCGTCATCCACTCCACGAGGCCGGCCCGGAAGAGGCCCGCGAGCGCCATCAGCATGAGGCTCACCGTGCAGTTGGCCCCGCAGAAGTCCCGCCGGCCGCGGGCGAGGCCAGCCTCGACCACGTCCGCGTTCACCGGGTCGAGGACGAGCACCGTCCCCGGCGCCATGCGAAGGGCCGAGGCGGCGTCGATCCAGTAGCCGTTCCAGCCCGCGGCGCGGAGCCGCGGGTGGACCTCGCGGGTGTAGTCGCTTCCCTGGCAGGTGACGATCGCGTCGTGCCGGGAGAGTGCGCCGACGGCGCGGGCGTCGCCGAGACGCCCGGTGTCGAAGCCGAGCCCGGCCGGACCCGGCGCGCCCGGGGCGGAGGTCGAGTAGAACGAGGCCGCGATGCCGGCGAAGTCGCCGTCCTCGCGCATCCGTTCGAGCAGCACCGAGCCGACCAGTCCGCGCCAGCCCACGAATCCCACGTCGAGCATGATCCCGGCCCGTTCCGTCCCTTGCCTTCGTTCCTTCCCTCGGTCTCTCGTCCGCCCTCGAGCCGCCCTCGCTCGGCGGCGGCGGCCCGACCGGCGGGCGGTCGATCCGGAAGCCGAAGCCCGTTCGCCCGGCCGCCCTCGCTTCCCGCCGCCGGCGGACGGGCCGCCCGCGGCGAAGGCCGCCCGCCTGCCGTCCGTTCGGTCAGGCCGCCTCGAACAGCCCGGCCGCGCCCTGGCCGCCGCCGATGCACATCGTGACGACGCCGTAGCGCTTGCCGCGGTTCCGCAGCTCGCGGACGAGGTGGCCCACGAGCCGCGAGCCGGTCATCCCGAACGGATGGCCGATGGAGATGGAGCCGCCGTCCACGTTGTAGATCTCGGGGTCGATCTCGAGCCGGTCCCGGCAGTACACGCACTGCGAGGCGAAGGCCTCGTTGAGCTCCCAGAGGTCGACGTCGCCGATCCCGAGACCGGCCTTCTCGAGCAGCTTCGGGACCGCGAACACCGGGCCGATCCCCATCTCGTCCGGCTCGCAGCCCGCCACCGTGAAGCCTCGGAAGAAGGCGAGCGGCTCGAGCCCGAGCCGCCGGGCGCGCTCCTCGCTCATGACGAGGGTCATCGACGCGCCGTCGGAGAGCTGCGAGGCATTGCCCGCGGTCACCGACCCGTCCTCCTCGAATGCGGGCGGCAGCCCCGCGAGCCCTTCGGGGGTGGTGTCGGGGCGATTGCATTCGTCGCGGTCGACGACCCCGTCGAGCTCCTCGGACCCGCCCGTCTTCCGGTCGGTCTTCATCCAGCGCACGGCCATCGGATGAATCTCGTCCTCGAACCGGCCTTCCGCTTGGGCGCGGGCGGTGCGTTGCTGGCTCGAGAGCGCGTACTCGTCCTGGTACTCGCGGCTCAGCTGGTAGCGGCGGGCCACCACCTCGGCGGTGTTGCCCATCGCCATGTAGATGTCCGGCTTGTCCTCCAGGAGCTTCGGATTCTTCGAGACCTCGCCGCAGTCGGCGCGCTGGAACGAGGTGATCGACTCGACCCCGCCGGCCATGATCACGTCCGCGAACCCGCTCGCGACCTGGGTCGCGGCGGTCGCGATGGTGTTGAGCCCGGAGGAGCAGAAACGGTTCACGCTGGAGCCGGGGACGGTCACCGGAAGCCGGGAGAGGGCGACCGCGAGCCGCCCGATGTTGCCGGTCTGCTCCCCGGTCTGGTCCGCACAGCCCACGATGCAGTCGTCCACCTCCTCGGGGGGGAGGGCGGGGTTGCGGTCCAGCAGCCCGTCGATGAGGTGGGCGACCATGTCGTCGGGGCGGGTGAGGTTGAAGGTGCCGCGGAAGGACTTGGCGAGTCCGGTCCGGATACTGTCGACGATGACGGCGTCGCGCATTGCTCGTATTCCTCGGAGGTTGGGTGCAGGAACGGCCCGCGGCCGGGCCATGCGGCGGCGGGCGGGGAAATCCGACCCGGCGATCTTAGCCCCGCACCGGGGGCATGGCCACCGCTCCGCGGCGCGGCGCGCCTCCCTGCCCTGCCGCGGTGCACATCGGAGGCAGGATCATGCCGACCGGCGCACGGCCGTGGATGCGGACCCTCGGAGCCGGAAGGAACGCCGCACCCGACGCATCCGCCGCCCGGCCCGGGCCGGGCGGCGGGGGTGAATTCCGTAGCGTGACCCTGGATCGCCGGGGGTCGCCGGCACCGGCGGCCGGCCTTCGTACGCCGCGGGCGGGTCGCCCGACCGGCCCCTTCCTTCCGCCGGCTCGACCCGGCCCGGTCAGTCCGCGGACTCGCGGCGTGCGAGCGGGTCCTCGAGCGGCACCGTGATGTCGGCGTGGATGTGCTGGGTCACGTCCGCGTCGTCCGGCACGTTCGTCTGCACGATGTTCCGCCCGAGCGGTGCGATGGTCGGGATGCGCTCCTCGGCGAGTGGCGCGAGGGCCGGCTTCCGGGCCATCGCCGCCTCGACGTGCGGCGCGAGATCCGCCCGCTTGCGCGCTTCGCGCTCCGCCTCGCGCGCGTGGAAGCCGGGCATCACCCGGGATGCGAAGAGCTCGAGCGACGCGCAGATGTCCTCGTGCCGGTTGCGCCCGCCCTGCTGGATGAAGATGACCTGGTCGACCCCCGCCGCCTCGAACTTCGCGAGGTGGTCCGAGAGATCGTCCGGGGCGCCGATGCCGGATCCGGAGCCCACTTCGGGCAGCTCGTCGCGGGCGGCCTCGAACCGGTCCCAGACGTTGGTGCGCCCCGGCCGATGGTTCCCGAACACGTAGAAGTGGCCGAGGGAGTAGCCGAAGAAGCGGAAGCCGTCCATTCCGCGGGCCCGGGCCTCCTCCGGGTCCTCGTGGCAGGAGAAGCCGGTCACCATCGCGATGTTGGCGTTCACCGAGTGCCCGATGGGAACGCACTCCTCGGATCGGATGATCTCGTAGTACTCCTTCGCCCACCGCCCCGCATCCGCGGGATCGATGAACGCGAACGTGAGCGCCCCGATCCCCGCCCGCGCGGCCATGTGGATGGTCTCGCGCTTCGAACAGGCGACCCAGAGGGGCGGATGGGGTTTCTGTACGGGCTTGGGCACCACGTTGCGGCAGGGCATGGAGAAGTATCGGCCGTCGAATCCCGGATAGGGCTCCATCACCATCATGTTGGCGGTCTGTTCGACCGCCTCCTCCCACATCCCGCGTTTCTCGTCCGGGTTCACCCGGAACCCTTCGAGCTCGGTGCGCGACGCGGACTCGCCGGTGCCCCAGTCCACCCGACCGTCGGAGACGATGTCGAGGGTCGCGATGCGCTCCGCGACCCGGGCCGGGTGGTTGTAGGCGGGCGGCGCGAGCACCACCCCGTGCCCGAGCCGGATGCGGCTCGTGTTGCGGGAGCAGGCCCCGAGGAACACCTCCGGGGCGGACGAGTGGGCGTACTCCTCGAGGAAGTGGTGCTCGACCTCCCACACGTAGTCGATCCCGAGCCGGTCGGCGAGCTCGACCTGCTCGATCGCCTCCCCGAAGAGGCGGCGCTCCGCGTTCTCGGTCCAGGGGCGGGGGAGCTGGTGCTCGTAGAGGATTCCGAATTTCATCGCTTCTCGGGGTTCGGAGGACCGGCGGCGCAAGTTACCACAAGGGCCGACCCGGCGAGCCCGACGGGCTCGGCCCCGATCCAGGATCGTCTCACGGCCGCGGAATGGGTTCGCGCGGTGGAACCCGGTTCGGTCGAATCAGAGCGGCGAAGGTCCTGGGAACCGCGCCTCCTGGGAACGGCGCGTCCTCCGAACGCTTGTGTCTCGCCCGCAAATGGGACGGCAAGGCCGCCGCCGATCGATGCGGGCGAGACACGAGCGTTCCCGGGAAGAGCCCCGGCTTCCGGTGGTCGGCGCGTCTCCACGGCCCGCGGGCCGCCCGGCGCTACCGCCCCCCGGCGGCCGACTTCCGCCGACGGACCGCCGCCGGGGGCCGCCTGCGCCGGGCGCCCGTGCTCGGGGCATCTGCCGGACAGGGCCGCCCCGCTTCCCCTCGGGCCGCGCCGCTCCCCGTCGGGCCGCGTCAGGAAAGGCTTCTCGGCCCCCCGCGGCTCCAGCCGATGCGACCGACGACGGGGAGCTTGATCGCGGGGGGCCAGACGTGCGCGCCGAACACCATGCCGAGCAGACTCACCTCGATGCCCTCCGCCGGCCCGGCAAGTACGCCCGCGAGACCGAAGAGGGACGCCTGGACGCCGCCCCCCGGCGAGGCGGCGAAGAGCTCGCCGTCGAGAAAGTCCTTGCCCACCGCGGTCGGCGGCAGGTCGAGCCCGAGCTCCGGCAGCGCCCGCCCGAGGAAGGCGGTGAAGGTGTTGGAGTTCGGTCCGGGCCAGAGCCGGTAGCGGCCGGCGTGGGGATACGTGCGGGCGGCCCGGTCGAGGCGTTCGATGAGACGGTCCACCCCTTCCCCCCGCACGTCGGCGAGGAGCTCCGGCGGCCGGCCGAACCAGCGGGCGTCGGCGGGGCGCTCGTGGATCGTGAGCGCGGTGGGGTTCCAGCGAAGCCGCCAGCCGATCACCTCGTACACCGTGAAGGCCGCGGCCCCCGTCGGCTTCGCCGCCACCCACGAGTGCACGCCGAAGTAGCCCCGCCATCCCCATGCGCGGGCCGCGTACACCTGCACGACCGCTTCGGTCACCACGGCCGGGTCGGGGGCGAGGCCGACCGGTTCGCGGCTCGCGGTGCGCCAGTCGGCGGCGGTCCAGGCGTGCCAGGCGCCATATGCGCCGAACACCCCGGCGAACGCGAGCGACGTCCCGAGGGCGGCCTTCCTGCCGCGCGTCACGGGGACGTCGGCAGGGCTGCCGTCCCTTCGTTGCGCGCGGCGCTGTCGCGCACGGCCCCCGCCGCCGTTCGATTCATCGGATCCGATCCGGGCGCCCCCCGGGCTCGCGACGATACCATTGCCCGATCCGGGTCACGTCTGCGGGCCACGCCGCTCTTGCCGCTCTTCGGGGTCGGGACCCGAGCGGGCGATCGGCGGGAGAGCGTTTCGGCCGGGCGGGCCGAGGCGAGAGGGGGATCGGCGGGTCGGTCGCGCTCCCCGCGCCCGCCGTGGCCGGTGGCCGCGGGGAGCCGCTGCCGCACCGCCGGTCAGCCCCCGGACGGCGCCCAGCCGTAGACCCGCTGCACGGCGCCGCCCATCAGCTCCGCGCGCTCGTCCTCGGTGAGGCGCCCGGTCCGGCGAAACGGCTCCACACCCTGCTCGTAGGTCAGCAGGTCGACGGCGCGGGTCCAGTCCGTGCCCCACATGCAGCGGCCGATGCCGAAGCCGTCGAAGATGCGGCCGAGCGGGTCCCAGAGATCGGGGTACGGAAAGGGCTCGTGCGAAAGGGTGCAGGCGCCGGAGACCTTCACCATGACGTTCGCGCATTCCGCGAGGGCGAGGAGCTTCGGCAGATCGGCGAACGGAGCGGATGGCGCGGGCGGCTCGAACGGCTGCCGGAGCCCGAGGTGATCGATGACGAGGACGGTGTCGGGGTGGGCCCGGGCAAGGCGGCCGGCTTCGTCCAGCAGACCCCAGCAGAGCAGGTTGACGGGAAGCGAGCGGCGGGCCGCGGCCTCGAGAATGCGCCCGACGCCGGGGTGCCCGGGGTCGATCGAGACGCCGTGCGCCATCATGATCCGGACCGCCACCGCGCCGTCCTGCGCCGCCCAGTCGGCGACGGTCTCGGCCGCGGCGGGATCGGTCGGGTCCACCGGCTTGACGAGCCCGAAGCGTCCGGGGTGCCGGGCGTGGACCTCGATCGCATAGCTCGCGTCGAACCGATACATGGTGTAGGGGGAGACCAGCAGGGCTCCGTCCACGCCGACCGAGTCCATCGCGGCGACCATGTCGTCCCCGGTGACCTCCGGGGGGCCGGCGAGCACCCCCGCCCAGGGGCGGCCCGGGTGGTCGCGTTCGTAGGCATGGACCTGGGAATCGATCGTCGGCATGGCCCGTATCCCCTTCCTCATCTTCGCCATCCGGCGAAGGATGGCATCATCGTCTCCGGGAAGCTACGCCATCGGCCCGGACCCCGCCCAACGCCGTTTCGTTCCGCCGCCGTCCGGCTCGGGGGCTGCCGCCGGGTCCCGACCCGGATCGCATGAATCCGGGAACCTTCATTTTCAGACCAGACGTCATCCGAATTCTTCGCCGAGACACATCCAACGCCGACGCCGACGCAGGCGTCCCGATGCGGAATGAAGCCACCCCGGGGCGCGGCCTCCGGGGCGTTCCGGCCGACGGTCCGCCAACGTACACTTGGCGGCAGGCTTCCAGATGAGGAGCTACGCTTGAGCCACTCCTCGAAGGAGCCCGTGCTGATCACCGGCGGCGCGGGCTACATCGGCAGTCATGTGGTGCTCGCGTTCCGCGGGGCCGGCTACCCCGTCGTCGTCCTCGACGACCTCTCGGCGGGGCGCCGCGCGGCCGTTCCCGACGAGGCCGCCTTCATCGAGGGCGACGCCGGTGATCTCGACACCGTCGGCGCCGTCCTCGCCGAACACCGGGTCGCCGCCGTCGTGCATCTGGCCGCCAGCATCAGCGTCCCCGAGTCGATGCGCGACCCGCTTCGCTATTACCGCAACAACAGCGGGGCGAGCGCGGCCCTGATCCGCGCCTGCGTCGACGGCGGGGTGGAACGGTTCATCTTTTCGTCGACGGCGGCGGTCTACGGCGCCCCACGGGTGATCCCGGTGGCCGAGGATGCACCGACGGTTCCCGTCAACCCCTACGGCAGCTCCAAGCTGGTCACCGAATGGACGCTTCGCGACACCGCGGCGGCCCACGACTTCCGCTACGTCGCGCTGCGGTACTTCAACGTCGCGGGCGCCGACCCTGGAGGACGGGCGGGTCAATCCGCCCCGGAGTCCGAGCACCTGATCACGGTCGCTTGCAGAGCCGTCGCCGGCCGGGAGCGCCGCCCCGTGACCGTGTTCGGCACGGACTACGATACGAAGGACGGCACCTGCGTGCGCGACTACGTCCACGTGTCCGATATCGCCGACGCCCACGTCGCCGCCCTTCGCGCCCTGGAGGAAGGCGGCGGCTGCCGCGTCCTCAACTGTGGCTATGGCCGCGGGTTCTCGGTTCGCGAGGTGCTCGAAACGGTGGCGGCCGAAGCGGGGGTGAGCCTCGACGTCCGCGAAGGGCCGCGGCGCGCGGGAGATCCGCCGGCGCTGGTGGCCGACGTGTCGCGGCTCCGCGCGGAGCGGCGATGGTCGCCGCGCCATGACGACCTCGCGGTCATCGTGCGCACCGCGCTCTCGTGGGAGCGGGAGCGGGAGCGGGAACGGGTGCGCGCGGCGCGGGGCCGAGCGGAGGCCGGGGAGCATCTTCCCGGCCATCGGCCGGGGCTCGGGGAAGCCGGGGAGCGGATCCGGGACGGGGGCCCTCGGGTCGCGGACCGGAGCGGCGAATCGTGGTCTCGGTGATTCATATGGCGCGCCCGGAGAGATTCGAACTCCCGACCGCCTGGTTCGTAGCCAGGTACTCTATCCAGCTGAGCTACGGGCGCGCGGAGAAGGGTGCGGAGTATCCTGCCGCGTCGATGCGGGTGTCAACCGGATCGTCAGGGTCATGCCGACCGGATCGGGGCGCGGCGGCGCCGGGTCGGCTCCCTGGCGCGGGATCGCCCTGACCGGCCCGCGTCCGCGATCGCATCCCAGGGGCGGCCGGAGCGGAGGCCTTCCGCCCCTCCCCGTTCCGCGGCCGGAGGCCCTGAAGCGGCGGCCCCCGTCTTCGAAGCGGCCCCCGTCTTCACGAGCATTCCGCGAGACACGAGCGTTCCCGGGGCGTCCCGCCGGTGGTCCCGTTCACGGTCCGGGGCGGAGACGGGCTAGACTTCCGCCGAGGTTCGCTCGGAAGAGGAAGGCAAACGATGCCGATGGCAGCGGTGATCCACGAGAAGGGTTCCCCCGGGGTGCTTCGCTGGGAGGCGATCGACGTGCCCGCCCCCGGTCCCGGAGAGGTCCGGGTCCGCAACGAGGCGGTCGGGCTCAACTTCGTCGATACCTATCACCGCCGCGGCATCCCGCATCCGTGGCCGGTGCCGCCGTTGCCGGTCGTGCTGGGCTTCGAGGGGGCGGGCCGCGTCGAGGAGGTCGGGTCCGGGGTCACCGGATTCGCGGCCGGCGACCGGGTCGCCTACGCCCTGCCCCCGCATGGCGCCTACAGCCAGGTCCGGGTCTACCCCGCGGAGAACCTCCTCAAGGTGCCGGCCTCGCTCGACCACCTCGACGACCAGGTCCTCGCCGCGTCGATGCTGAAGGGAATGACCGTCCAGTACCTCGTGCGGCGAACCTACGCGGTGGCCCCGGGCGACGTCGTCCTCGTGCACGCGGCCGCCGGGGCCACCGGCCTCCTCCTCTGCCAGTGGGCGAAGCACCTGGGGGCGACCGTCATCGGTACGGTCGGCTCGGCGGCGAAGGCGGAGCAGGCGCGCGCGGCCGGCGCGGACCATACCGTCATCCACGGCGAGGGCGACTTCGTCGCGACCGTCCGCGAGGTGACGAACGGCGAAGGCTGCCCGGTCGTCTACGAATCGATCGGCCGGGACACGTTCCGGCGGTCGCTCGACTGTCTGCGGCCGCTCGGCATGATGGCAAGCTACGGACATGCCTCCGGCCCGCCCGACCCCGTGGACGTGGTCGAGCTCGGGGCGCGCGGCTCGCTCTTCCTCACCCGCCCCGCGATCATGCACTACCTCGCGAAACGCGAGGACCTGGAGCGAAGCGGCGCGGAGCTCTTCGACGTGCTCGCGCGGGGAGCGGTGCGCCCCGCCGTGAACCACGTCCATCCGCTCTCGGAGGCGGCGGAGGCTCACCGCGCGCTGGAGGCGAGGGAGACCACCGGCTCGACCGTGCTCCTGCCCTGGGCCTGAGCCCTCGTCCGACGGCTACCCGTGTGCCTCCTCGACCCTGGAGACCGCGACGCCGGACAAACGAACCCCCGGCTCCCGGCCGGCGTCGAGTCCCCATCTTCGACCTCGAACCCTGTCCCCGATCCGGCCGAAGATGGCAAGCCCGCTCACCAGGATGAAGCGCCACCGGCGCTTCATCGGATCCCGGCTCGCCCTTCAGTGTCTTTCCGTCCGTGCGGCCCGCCACCGATGCGTCCCGACACTCTCGCGGCGAAACCCGGTGAGATATTCGGGTTTGCCCGCACGGACCCGCTGCGGATCTGGTATCGTCCGCCAAGAGCAGCCGCACGAGGAACTGCGAGGATGGAAAGTCCGTCCGACGATGGTGTTCCCCCTGCCCATGTCCTTGTCGAGGAGGCGAAACGGGGTTCGCGCCGGATCGAGCACCTGCCTCCTCTCAGGCCGGCCGATAGCGGGATTCTGTCGGCCCTTCTCGAAAGTGCATGGTCGGAGCCGGGCCGCTGGCATCGCTTGCCCGAATCCGACCTCTCGTTCCGTGCGACTTCGGGGCGCGACGCAGCCGGGTCGTTCAGCTTCGAAATCCGGGACGATCGCTTTCCCGACGAACCTCGCTGCTACCGTTACGAGCGTGAGCGCTCCGTTCTTTCGTGCAGGACGGACCATGCGGTGGAGCTATGCGACCTGCCGCACGACCACCGGCTCCCGCGTGACACGGATACATTCGCCTTGGCGGCCATCGCCGTTGCAGATCCGGCTCCGCGCAGAACCCTCGGTGAAGGGTAGATCGCCCGCGTCCGGTTTCGTTCCGTCGACAATATCGCGAGTCCGAGACCGGAGACGATCCAGGAGCGCCGAACCTTCAGTCGGAAGAACCCCGCTCCAGGCGCCTCAATCGATCGCGGACATCGCTCAGCGCTTGCCGATATCCCCGCTCATATGCGCACCAGGGGCACTTGTGCCTGCCCTCCCCGGACTGGTTCTCCGGGAGCTCTCGCATGACCCGGTCCAAGGCCGCCCTTTCCGCTTCGTTGTGCTGGCCGGCATGACGCGGGCAATCTTTCTGCGGCATCAGAGTGCTCCCTGATTGGCCTTCTGCACGAAATCCTCGAGCGACGCAACGTTGACCAAATGAGCATTTTTCAGATAAGGGTTCAACCCTCCGGCGAGATAGAACTCCTTGTACCTCCAGCCATTCCCTCCCAGCACCAGGTGCGCCTTGCAGAAACGATCGCCGCTCCGCATCGCATCGACGAGGCAGATGATCTCGAAGGGTATCTTCTGCTCGGCGGTCCCCTGCACCTGCTGCCACTTGAGGGAGATGAGATGAATCCTGCCGTCCTCATCCTCGGCGAGGGTGTCTATCCGGTGTCTCGAAACTCCCAGACGCGAGCCGATGTGCACGTTGCGCTCGAATCGGTATCCTCCCATCTCGAGTGCGGGCAGGATCATTTGCTCCATGACGGCTCCGGTTCGGGTGTCGCGCGCTGGCATTCCTTCAAGCTCGGCGTTTGTTCGCGCCAAGGAAGGCTTCCCGCGCGGCCGAGCTTCCGTCATGTACGGACGACGAGTCGGAACCGGATTCGCCCGCGAAGCCCGGTTGCAGCGCCCGTTTCGGGTCCTCGGGGCCATTCACCGGAGAGAGGCCGAGGCGCTTGGCGCCGATGCCGACGAATGCAGGGTCGATCTCGATGCCGATGAAACGGCGGCCGAGCTTGGCCGCGGCGACCCCCGTGCTGCCCGATCCCGCGAACGGGTCCAGCACCACGTCGCCCTCATGGGTGCTCGCCCGGAGACACCTCTCGATCAGGGCCAGCGGCTTCTGGGTGGGATGCTTTCCGAATCGTTTCTCGGATGCGCTCGGAGCCTTGAACCGCCAGACCGTCTTCATCTGCCGGCCGCCGTTCTCGCGCTTCATCTCGTCGTAGTTGAACGTGTACTTGTGCCGGCTGTCCTTGCCGGACTTGCTCGCCCACAGCACGACCTCCGTCGAGTGGGTGAAGGTCCTGCATCCGAGGTTCGGGGGAGGGTTGGGCTTCTCCCAGATGATGTCGTTGAGCAGCCGGAAACCGTTTCGCTGGAGCGCCATGCCGACGCTGGGGTAGACGTGCAGGGTGCCCGTCACCCAGATGGTGCCGGCCGGCTTCAGCACCCGACGGCAGGCGGCCGTCCACTCCAGGTTGAACTCATGGTCGGCCTCGATGCCCCGGCTCTGATCCCAGTCGCCCTTGTTGACGCTGACCATCCGACCCGCGACGCAGGTGACGCCGCCGTTGGAGAGCATGTACGGCGGATCGGTCCAGACACAGTCCACGCTCTCGTCCGGCATCCGGGACAGCACCTCCAGCGCGTCGCCGGGATGCAACGCGGCGTCCCCGGTGGGGGATGACCAAACGAGGCCGGAAGGCGACGAGGCTGCGTCTGTCATGTGTCGGATCACGATGCCGGGATCGTGGATCATGTCCACGGATCATTTCAACTCTCTCTGCCCAATCGCACCCTGGGGGGTCCGAGAGCGGGGTGGCGGAGAGCGTCAGTGCGAGCCGAGGCGGGGACGGCGCTGGCGGAGGGCTTCGTAGAGGAGGACCCCGGCCGCGACGGATACGTTGAGGCTCGCGCCGCCGGCCGTCATGGGGATCGCGACGAGGTGGTCGCAGTGCTCACGGGTCAGTCGCCGGAGCCCGCCCTCCTCCGCGCCGAGCACGAGGGCGAGCGGGCCGTCGAGGCCCGCGCTCCAGACCGGGAGTGCGGCCTCCGGGTCGGCCCCCGCCACCGTCACCCCGCGTGCGGCGAGATCACGGAGCGCGCGGGCGAGGTTCGGGACCTCCACCACCGGGACCCGCTCCGCCCCGCCCGCCGCGGTTCGCCGGACGGCGGCGGTGAGACCCGCCGCCCGCCGGCGCGGCACCACCACCGCGATCGCGCCCGCCGCGGCGGCGCTTCGCACGCAGGCCCCGAGGTTGCGCGGGTCCTGCACCTGGTCGAGGACGAGGAGCAGGGGCGCGGGTGTATCCGGGCCGCTCCCGCGCACCGCCTCCTCCACCGTGTCGAGGACCGACGGCCAGTCCGCCGCGGGAGGGCTCCGTACCCGCGCCGCCACCCCCTGGTGGCTCGCACCCGGGGCGAGGCGGTCGAGGGTCTTCCGGTCGCAGCGCCGCACCGAGAGGCCCGCCGCCTCGATCCGAGCCACGAGGCGCGACGCCCGGGGGCCGCGCGCGGCGACCCATACTTCGCGGATGGCGGAAGGATCGTCGTCGAGCACCGCCTCGACCGGGCGGATCCCGTGGACGAGCTCCGTCGGCCGCAACGACACGGGAGCGGGCTCAGACGGCCGCTGCGGGCAGGGAGGAGGGAGGGCGCGGGGCGCCGGACACGGCGGGCCGAAGGCGCGGACGACGCCGGCCGCGCCGACCCGCGACCGCCCGCCGCACCTGTCGGGCGCCGACGGCTCCGGAGGCTCCACCCGCGCTCCGCCGAAACGACGGCGTGATCCGCGCTCCGCCCGCGGAGCGGCCCGGCATCCTCAGAACCTGCGGCCCGGGCCGCGGTCCCGGCCGCGGTCCCGGCCCCGGGTCCGGCCCGGCCCCCGGCCTCGGCCGCGCCGGGGTCCGCCGCCCTGCCGGGGGCCGCCGCCGCGTCCGGCCGGCAGGCCGTCCGGTTCCACCGGCTCCAGGTGAACCCGCCGCTCGTCCGGATCGGCGCCGGTGATCCGGACCTCCATCTCGTCGCCCACCGTGAAGCGACGGCCGGTGGCTTCTCCCTCCAGGAACCGGCCCGCCCGGTCGAACCGGTACCAGTCCCCGCCGAGGGACCGGACGTGGACCAGGCCGTCCACCCGGAGCCCGTCGAGCCGGACGAACACCCCGAACGAGACGACCCCGGTGATCCGGCCGGCGAACGAATCCCCGACGCGGGTGCGCAGGTACTGGCAGACGAGTCGGGACAGGGCATCGCGGGAGGCTTCCTCCGCCCGGCGCTCCGCCGCCGAGGCGCTCCGCCCGAGCGCCGCCATCTCCTCGCGCGTACCCTCGGCCTCCCCCCGCAGCGCCCGGTGCACCAGCAGGTCCGGGTAGCGGCGGATCGGGGAGGTGAAGTGCGTGTAGTGCTCCAACGCGAGCCCGAAGTGGCCGATGTTCCCCGGTTGGTAGACCGCCTTCGCCATCGCCCGGAGGAGCATCAGGTGCAGGATCTCCGCGTCGGGGCGTCCGGCGGCCCGCTCCGCCGCCGCCGCGAACGCGCCCGGCCGCGGCTCCTCGCCCGGGTCGAAGTCGATCCCGGCCCGGCCGAGGAACGAGCCGAGCTCGCGCAGCCCCTCCTCGTCCGGCGGCGGATGCACCCGGTACAGGAACGAGGTCCGGCTCCGGGAGAGCCGGCGGGCGGCGGCGACGTTCGCCGCGATCATGCACTCCTCGATGAGCTGGTGGGAGGCGAGCCGGGGCGCGGGCTCGAGGTGCGAGACCCCGCCGTCACGGGCGAGGACGATGCGGGGCTCCCCGATCTCGAGGTCGATGGCGCCCCGCCGCCGCCGCGCCCGCCGCAGCACCGCGTAGACCTCCCGGAGCGCCTCGAGAGGGGGCAGGAGCCCGCCGAGCCGGCGGCGCGCGCCGGAGTCTCCGGCGAACAGCGCCGCCTCCACCTCCTCGTAGGTGAGGCGCGCCCGCGAGCGCATGACCGCGTCGCGGAAGAAGGCCCTCGTGACCCGTCCCCGCCGGTCGACGTGCATCTCGCAGGCGAGGCACAGCCGGTCCACCTCCGGGTTGAGCGAGCAGATCCCGTTCGAGAGCCGCTCCGGCAGCATTGGCACCACCCGGCCCGGAAAGTAGACGGACGTACCGCGCAGCGCCGCCTCCCGATCGAGGGCCGTTCCGGGCGCCACGTAGTGGGATACGTCGGCGATCGCCACGGTGAGCTTCCAGCCTCCGGGTCGGGGGGCGCAGTGGACCGCGTCGTCGAAGTCCTTCGCGTCCGCCCCGTCGATCGTCACCAGGGGAAGGCCGCGAAGGTCCGTCCGGTCGTCCACGAGGGGGGCGACCGCGACCTCGCGCGGGAGCCTTTCCGCCTCGGTTCGCGCGTCCTCCGGCCAGACGTGGGGGATCCCGTGGGACCGGAGCGCGATCTCCGCCGCCATGCCGGGCCGTTCGGGGTCGCCCAGACGCTCGACGATGCGCCCGGCCGGTCCGTCGCCCCATCGCTCTCCGGCGGGCGGATCGGCGAGCTCGACCACCACCATCTCCCCGTCGGTGGCCTGCCCCTCCCCGTCCGGGACCGCCACGTCGTGGGGAACGTTCCGGTGGTCGGGCGACACGAAGGAGAGCCCCCCCGCCCGGAAGAAGCGGCCGACCACGACGCGGTGGTTGCGCTCGATCACCTCGACCACGATCCCCCTCTGCCGGGGGGGCAGCCGGCCCCCCCGCCGGGAGGTCCGGACCTCGCAGGCGATCCGGTCGCCGTGCATCAGGCCGGTCATTTCGCGCGCGGAGAGATACACGTCCTCGCCGCCGTCTTCGCGAGCGAGGAATCCGTAGCCGTCGCGATGGGCGATCACCCGCCCCCGCACCACTTCTTCAGGGGTGTACACGGCCTCCCTTCCGGCCGGGGGCTCGAACGTCGGCCGCGGCCAGCTCCCGGAGACGTCCGCCCCCTGTCCCCCCGGTCCGGGGGCTGGTGTCGAGCCCCCCGCCCCGAGCCGTGCAGGCCGTCCTCGGACGTGGCCGAACGAACCGGGGCGACCCCGGGTCGCCGGCCAGCGGGACGACCCGGGGACCGCCCCGACCGGTTCCCGGACTTCGGCTCGCCGGCGGCGGGGCCGGAACGACGCCGGCGCCCGCGACGGCCGCGGGCCGAAGCGGCTCATGGAAGGAACACCGGCCTGCCGCTTCACGGAGAAATCGCGTTTGGGGATTCAATTGCTTCTTGTCATTCGACAGGCGCTGCCGTACATTGCCGCCCCTTCGCGGGCCGAGGTGGCGGAACTGGTAGACGCGCTAGCTTCAGGTGCTAGTGGGGGCAACCCCGTGGAGGTTCAAATCCTCTCCTCGGCACCACTTGGTCCGCCCGATTCGCGGACGGGGAAGCCCGCCTTCCCGGTGCGGACACGCCGATCCCGGGGGCGCTCCCGGGGCCGAGCCCAAGCGGCCGCCGGCCCTCCGGCGCAGACGACCCCGGCTCCGTGGGCTCCGTGATGCCCGCGAGCCGCCGCCGTGTTCCCGGCGCCTGCATTCATTCCGGCGCCCCGCCGTCCTGCCCCTGCCCTTCGGGACCGGCCCGGCTTGGGGAACGTCGCGGAACCTTCGCGGCGCGTCCCCGTCCGGCTCAGGGCAGGTCCATGCCGCGCTGCACCGCGGGACGGGCCATCAGGCGCTCGTACCAGCGCTTCACGTTCGGGAAGTCGGCGAGGTCGACCTCCTGCCAGTCGTGGCGGAACACCCAGGGCAGGGTCGCGAAGTCCGCGATCGAGAGGTCTCCCGCAAGGTGCTCCCGGCCCGCGAGGCGCGCATCGAGCACCCCGTAGAGGCGCCGGCACTCCCGGTAGTAGCGGTCGATGGCGTAGGGCACCTTCTCCTTCGCGGCCCGCTTGAAGTGATGGACCTGGCCGAACATCGGCCCCACCCCGCCCATCTGGAACATCAGCCACTGGATCACCTCGTAGCGGGCGGCGGTCTCCTGCGGCATGAACCGCCCCGTCTTCTCCGCGAGATACATGAGGATCGCACCGGATTCGATGACCGTACAGGGCGTTCCGCCCGGCCCGTCGCGGTCGATGATCGCGGGGATCTTGCTGTTCGGGTTGATCGCGACGTACTCGGGGGTGAACTGCTCGTCGCGGGAGATATCGATCGGGTGAAGCTCGTAGTCGAGGCCGCACTCTTCGAGCATGACGGTGGCCTTGCGGCCGTTCGAGGTCTTCCAAGTATAACAATCGATCACGCGGCTATTCCGGCTCGGGACAGGCGGGCGACTCTACCGCAGATGCGCCGTTCCCGCCAGCCGAGCCGTGCGCGCATTCCGAAGGCGCCGGGAAGGGCGCCGGGAAGGGCGCCGGAAAGGGCCGCGGGTGCGCGACCCGACGACATCGCGCGGGCGGAAGCGGCGATGAGGGATCGCGGTATCGGATTTCGGATGAAGGTAGAATCGGCATTCGGATCGGACGGCGGTGAACAGGCGAGGGGACATGGTTGCATCGGGGCGCCACGGGGAATTCGAAGGGCTGAAACCGAGCCCCGCGCCCGTCTCCGCGGGCCTCTCGAGAGATGCGAGACGCTGCCCGGCGACCGGGCAGGAGGCCCGCACTTGCTCTCATCACCTCCGGGGGAGAGGAGCCCGGAGCCGGGACACGCCCTGCAAGACCGGAGAGCACGGGCACGGGGGACGGGGTATCGTCTCGGGAGGAGTCCCGAGCCGGGCTCCCACCGGGCAGGAACCGCCATGCACCATCTGACCAATTTCAAGAACTTCGCGCGCGCGGAGGTCAATCTGTTCAAGCCGTTGACCATCCTGCTCGGCAGAAACGGGTCCGGCAAGACCAATCTCATCGAGGGCATCGAGCTGCTCGCCGCCCTGGCCCGCGGCGTCCCGTTCACCGGGATTACAGACGTGGATCGCGGCGGCGCGTTCGAAGTACGAGGCGGCCTGCGCTCGTGCATACGGTTCGGAAAGAAGAAGGTTCGGCTGCGGTTCGGCAACGCCGTCATCCGTTTCGACGGGAAGCAGCGGCCTGTCGATTATTTCATCGAGTTCGTTCCACGGGGAAGGAACGACGTCCAGCTATCCGCGGAGAAGCTGCGGGTCGGGGACCGTATCTTCTTCGATGCAACAAATGCCGGCGGAGAATTATTGGAGGTCAGGTACGACAATTTCTCGCCCGGCCCGAATCCGGCCTGTCAGGTATCGGCGACCCGATCGGTCCTCTCGCGCTACGAAGAAATCATCAGAGGCAGCCAGGCAAACAGCTCAAGGCTGCGCGCGTCGACGAGGTCGGTCGAGGGAGTGAGGGGTTGTCTCCGCAGCTCGTACATCTTCGACCCGCAGCCGAAGGCGATGCGCGAGTACGCACGTGCAGAGTCGAACCCACTGCTGTTGCGTGGCGGCGCCAATCTCTCCTCGGTCCTCTTCGCGATGCACGAAGGAGACGAGGAGCGGCAAGCTGCGTTGCAGCGCATCACCGAAATCCTCCGGCAGATCCCTGAGGAGCCGTTCGCAGAGATCGGATTCGTCGAGACCCTTCTCGGCGACGTGATGGCGGGATTCGTCCCGGAACGAGGCAGGAAGAAGAACAGCGGGCGATTGATCGACGCGCGGCTCCTGTCGGACGGGACCTTGAGGATGCTCGCCGTCATTACCGCGCTCGAGACCGTCCCCGAATCCTCGCGTATCGTCATCGAGGAGTTCGACAACGGCCTGCATCCGAGCCGAGCCAAGCTGCTGGTGCGGACACTGGCCGAGACCGCAGGTCGACGCAAGGTGAATATACTCGTGACCACCCACAACCCCGCATTCATGGATGCGCTGGAAGAATCGCAGATGGACAGCATCCTGATCTGTCACGGCGACGAATCCAAGGGCGGATCGCGGGTGACCCGACTCGGCGACATGGACGTCGCCGGCACGCTGGCGCTGCGCGGCGGTCTGGGCGACTTCGTGACCCGAGGGGCGCTCGAAAGACATCTGGCCCCTGATTTTTCTGAGCAACGGAAGAAAGCGGCGCTCGAGTGGCTGGAGTCCCTTTCTTGAGACGCGCTGCGATTCTCGATACCTCATGGCTGCTCGAGCTGTATCGGGTGCCGGGGTACTCCGAAGAATCACGATTCCCCCATGTCACGAGCAAAACCAGGAACATCCTCAAAGCCGGGTGCGAGCTGTTCGTGACCGTGCCGGCGCTGTTCGAGGTCGCGAGCCATATCACACACGTCCGCGACCGCAACGGCAATCGTCGCCGACGCCTCGGTAAAAGGCTCCTCGAAGACATCGAGAATTCCTTGGCTCCGGACAGTCCGTGGACGATCGTCGCGCTCGATGGGAACATCCTGCTGCGATCGGAGGACCTCATCAATCTGGCCAGACGCTTTCTGCAGGAGGCAGGCCCCAATTACTCCTTTGCGAATATCTCGGTCATCGATCTTGCAACCGAGCTCCGCAAACGGAAGCGAACAGTCAGAATTCTGACCTTCAACGAACAGCTTGCCGCGTATTCGGATGGATGACCGCGATCGCGGCGAACGGTTGCTAGGCGGACAATCAGCCCGGGAACATCCCGATCTCCCGCCCGAAGCGTCGCGCACTGACGGAAATCGATCCGTTCCAGCGACCACGGACACGGAGGCGGCGCCTGGAAGTCCTTCTTGCGATGCCCCCGCGTGGTTGGCGGTCACTTTCCAAGGGGACGCGGACGCTCCCCGAAGGAGATGATTCGCATGGCGCGGTGGCGCACTCCGCCGGACGGCGATCCGCCGCGACGCGAGCGAGGAAGCGGGCTCACCCGAGGGGGAGGACGACCTCGAACGTGGTGCCCGCGGGGCCGCTCTCGACGAGCCGCGCCCGTCCCCCGTGGTGCTCGGCGATGCGCCGGACGAGGAGCAGCCCGAGCCCGACCCCGCCCTCGCCGGCCGGCCGGGATGGGCGCTGCGCTCCGGGCGCCGTCCCGACCCGGAAGAAGGGCTCGAAGACCCGCTCCCGGAGATGCGGGGGGATCGGCGGCCCGCCGTTCGTCACCCGGATCGCGGCCACGGGGCGGCCGGACCCATCGGGACCGTCCTCCTCGCGGCGCACGATCCCGGCCGAGATGGGAGAGCCGTCCCCGTGCCGGCGCGCGTTCTCCATCAGATTGCGGACGAGCCGCCGGAACAGGCGCTCGACGACGGCCGCGGTGACCGGCTCGCCGCGGATCTCGGCCGCCACCCGCGCTCCCTCCTCGGCGAGAAGGGCGAGCAGGTCCACGGGCTCGGCTTCGCCGAGCGATTCCGGAGCGTCGAGCCGGGCCGCGGTGAGCAGCTCCTCGATGAGCTCGTCGAGCTCCGCGACGTCCCGTTCGATGCTCGCCCGCCGCGCCGGATCACCCTCCAGCAGCTCGATCGCCATCCGGATCCGGGTGAGCGGGGTGCGGAGCTCGTGCGACGCTCCCGCAAGCATGTGCCGCTGCGCGTCCACGAGCCGTTCGATGCGCTCCGCCGCCCGGTTGAAGCTCTCCGCGAGCCGGGCGACCTCGTCCCGCCCCTCCACTTCGACCCGGGCGGAGAGCGAGCCGGCCCCGAGCTCGTCCACCCGGGCCTGCAACCGTTCGATCCGGCGCGTGAGCCCGCGCGCGAGCGGCCACACCCCGACCGCGATCGCGACCGCGAGGAGGGCGAGCGGCCCGAGCCAGAGCGGCAGCCAATGGGGGAGCCAGCGGGGAAGCCAACGGCTCCACACCGGGGCGAACCTCCTCCGGGCCGCGATCCAGCGTCCATCTTCGAGACGGATGACGATGGGACGAGGGTAGCCCCGCGCCCCGGGCGGAGACGCCGTTTCCCTCCGGCCCCGCCACCGGGGCGGATGCACGGGCGCCCCGACCGCGGCCACCGCCCTCCGGGACGCATCGTACAGGGTGAGATCCATGCGAAAGCGCGCGGAGAGGGCTTCGAGCGCCGAACGGACCGCGGCGGCCTCCGCTCCGGGCGGCGGGACGGCGCGGGTCAGGAGGTGCACGAACCCGGAGCGAAGGCCGGGGCGCTCGCGGAAATCGTCGTCGAAGACGGCCCGCCCGATCCAGGCCGCCGCCCCCGCGAGGACCGCGAACGCGACGAGGACGGCGAGGAACCCGAGATAGACGCGAAGGTAGAGACGCTTCACGATCCATCCCCCGCGGCATCGCCGGGGGAGGAGGGGGAGGAGGGGGAAGGCGAGCGCGAGAACACGTACCCCACCCCGCGCACGGTCAGGATCCGGCGCGGGCGTCGTGGGTCCTCCTCGATGGCCTGCCGGATCCGTGAGACGTGCACGTCGATGCTGCGGTCGAACGCCTCGAGGTCCTCGCCCCGGACGAGCTGCATCAGGGCGTCACGGGTCAGCACCCGGCCCGCGCGGCGCGCGAGCGCCCAGAGCAGCTCGAACTGGTGGTTGGTGATCACCCGCTCCTCGCCTTCGAGCCGCACCACCCGGGCGGTGCGATCGATCTCGAGCGCCCCGAACCGGAGGGTCTCCGCTCTCGCCCCCGGCCCCGCCCGCCGGCGGAGGATCGCGCGGAGACGGGCGAGCAGCTCGCGGGGGTTGAAGGGCTTCGGCAGGTAGTCGTCGGCGCCGATCTCGAGCCCCACGATCCGGTCCGGGGGATCGCCCCGCGCGGTGAGCATCAGGATGGGCACGTCGGACTCGGCCCGGAGGCGCCGGCAGAGATCGAGGCCATCCCCGTCCGGCAGCATGACGTCGAGGATCACCGCGTCGAAGGCCTCCCGCCGGGCGGCCGCGAACCCCTCGGCCACCGTCTCCCGCGCAATCACCACGTAGCCCGCGCGGGCGAGGTACTCGCCGAGCATCCCGGCGAGCGCCCGGTCGTCGTCGACGACGAGGATGCGCCGGCGTTCGGCCGCGCCCGCGGTCATCCGGTCCGCCCGATCCGACGAACCCCGGAGACGGGCCGGACCCACGTCCACGGGCGTGCGAGGCCGCCCCGGAGCGGGCCGCGAGCCTGCGGACGGCCTGCCCGATGCGCGGTGGGACGGATCATCTCGTGCAGCCCGGGGGAAGCTCGGGTGGCCGGAGAAGGGCCGGAGGGTCGCCGGGAGGCGGCTTGCGTTCCGGCCCCGCCGCCGTACCCGATTCCGCCCCCCCGTGTCCGACTTCGGACTCCGAGGGCGGACGGGGGGGACGGAATCGGGGCCGCGAAGGTCGGGGCTCAGCCTTCGTCCTTGCCGTGGCGCCCGCCGCGGTGCCCGCGTCGATGCCAGGACAGCATCTCGACGAGCTCGCCCCGCTGCTCCGCGGTCAGGACCGAGCCGGCCTCGACGACCGCGTCGAGGGCCCTCCGGCTCTTCCGGTCCAGCAACGCCACGTGCTCCGCCCGCAGGGCTTCCAGCTCGTCGGCGTCGAGCTCGGGCCGTTCGAGCCCGGTCAGCCACTTGCGCCGCAGCGCGCGATGCTCGCCGACCGCGCCCGCGAGGTCCTCGGCCGCCCCGCCGATGATGCCGCGGATCGCTTCACGCTGCTCGTCGGTGGCATCGATCCGGTCGAGCCAGAACAGGGCATGGTCCTCCATGTGTCCCTTCCACCGCACGGGGTCCGCGTGGTGCCCCAGGGGTCCGCCCCAGCGGCCCCGGTGGCTCCATGCATCGGTCGACATCACCACCGCGGCGCCGCCGAGCGCGCCGACGGCGAACACCGCGGCCAGCACCGCCGCGGTCCTCGCGCGCCGGCGCGGCGCCCGGCGCCGGCTTCCGTTTCCTTCGTTGCTCATCGAGATCTCTCCTCGTCGGTATGGATGGGCGGAGCGCGCATGGTGGCGTGCCCGCCTTGCCCGGGTCCTTCCCGAACGTAAAGTCACGTAAAGTCGAAGGGCGGCTTTCCGGCCCGCCGGCGCAGCCAGTTCATGGCGTCCCGCACGACGTGGCTCGCGAGCAGCCGGTGCTCGAACCGGCGCTTGCCGGGGAAGTCGATGAGGACGAGCCCGGCGATGATCGAGAGCAGCCCCTGCCCCGGAAGGACGAGCATGGCGACCCCGGCGAGCACGAACATCCACCCGAGCACGTTGCGCACGACGGCCAGCAGGCCGCTCGCGAACAACGAGACGATCCCGCCGTTCGCGGGCACGATGGGAGCGATCCGGCCCTTCGAGTAGTGGTCGGCGGGGAGCGCGAGCAGGACCAGGCTCACCAGCACCCCCGACAACACGAGGCTCCCGAGGGAGCCCGCGGCGACCGCCCAGACCACCCACCGGTGCGCCTCGCTCCAGGCCCAGACCGCGCCGAGAAGCTCGATCATCGAGGCCCGCCTTCCGATGCGAGGCCCCGGGTCCGTTTCGCGCCGGACGGCCCGTGCCCCGGCACGGACGGCCCGCGGCCTTGGACGCGCCCCGCAACTGTGCCAACATCGCGCGCTCCCAAGGACCGTGCCCTTCTTCCATGTCCGTCAACCTCAAGGATCGCAGCCTCCTTCGCATCGGCGACTTCACGCCCCGGGAGGTCGCCCACGTCCTCGACCTCGCGGACCGTCTCAAGCGCGAGAAGCGCGAGCGGGCCGAGGTCCGGCGTCTCGAGGGGCGGAACGTCGCGCTCATCTTCGAGAAGAGCTCCACCCGCACCCGGTGCGCGTTCGAGGTCGCGGCCGCGGACCAGGGGGCCCGCACCACCTGCATCGACAGCGCCGGGGCGCACCTCGGGGCGAAGGAGTCCATGCGCGACACCGCCCGGGTGCTCGGACGGCTCTACGACGGCATCGAGTACCGGGGGCACGGGCAACGGTCCGTCGAGGAGCTCGCCCGTCATTCCGGGGTTCCGGTGTGGAACGGCCTCACCGACGAGTACCACCCTACGCAGGCCCTCGCCGACCTCATGACCATGCGCGAGCACCACCCGGGAGGGCTCGCGGGCGTCCGCCTCGCCTACCTGGGGGACGCATCGAACAACACGGCCGCGTCCCTCATGATGGCGTCGGCCAAGATGGGCATCGACGTCCGCTTCGCGGCGCCCCGCGGGTGCTGGCCGAACGGGTCCGACCGGGCCGAGGCGGAGGCGGCCGCCGCGGCGGCCGGCGGCCGGGTGTCGATCGGCGAAGGCATCGAGGACGCGGTCGCCGGCTGCGACTTCGTCTATACCGACGTCTGGGTGTCGCTCGGGGAGCCGGAGGAGGTCTGGGCCGAGCGCGTCGAGCGGCTGCACCCCTACCAGGTCGACCGGTCGGTCATGGACGCGACCGGAAACCCGGACGCGCGCTTCCTGCATTGCCTTCCCGCCTTTCACGATCTGGAGACCGCCGTCGGACGCGACGTCCACGAACGGTTCGGCCTCGACGCGATGGAGGTGACCGACGAGGTGTTCGACTCCGGCGCCTCCCTCGTGTTCGACCAGGCCGAGAACCGGATGCACACCATCAAGGCCCTGATGGTCGCGACCCTCACCGGGGAATAGCTCGACGACGAGGCGGACGAGGCGGCGGCGGGCACGCTCAGAACGGCAGGCGCCGCACGATCGTCTCCTGCCGGTCCGGACCGGTCGAGATGAGGTCGATCGGGGTGTCGAGCAGGGACTCGAGGCGGTCGACGTAGGCGCGCGCGTTCGCCGGAAGGTCGCGCTCGGAGCGGAGCCCGACCGTGGACCCGCTCCAGCCCGGCCGGTCCTCGTACACCGGCTCGCAGTCCGCCAGGCCTTCCGCGCCCACCGGCGGGGTGGACCGCACCTCGCCGCCGCATCGGTACCCGACGCACACGCGCACCGTGTCGAGGCCGTCGAGGACGTCGAGCTTGGTGAGGCAGAGCCCGTCCACACCGCTCAGTTGAAGCGACTTCCGGAGCGCCACCGTGTCCATCCAGCCGCAGCGCCGGGGCCTTCCGGTCGTCGCCCCGACCTCCCCTCCCCGCTCCCCGAGACGCCGGCCCAGCTCGTCGCGGAGCTCGGTCGGAAACGGTCCCGAGCCGACCCGCGTCGCATAGGCCTTGGTGATGCCGAGCACGTGGTCGATCCGGTTCGGCCCGGTGCCGCTCCCGGTGGCGGCCACCCCGGCCGTCGTATTGGACGAGGTGACGTAGGGATAAGTGCCGTGATCGACGTCGAGGAGGCTCCCTTGCGCGCCCTCGAAGAGGATGTTCGCGCCCTCCCTGCCGAGCCGGTGAAGCCGCTCGCCGACGTCGTCGACGAGAGGCCGGATGAGGTCCGCCGCCCCGAGCGCATCGTCGCAGACCGCATCCACCGCCACGGGGGCGGCACGGTAGTAGCCCTCGAGCACGAAGTTGTGGAAGTCGAGCACCTCCTCGACCTTGGCGCGGAGCCGATCGGGGTGGAAGAGATCGCCGACCCGGACCGCCCGCCGCGCCACCTTGTCTTCGTAGGCGGGCCCGATGCCGCGGCGGGTGGTCCCGATCGCACCGCCCGCCCGATGCGCCTCCCGCGCTTCGTCGAGCCGGACGTGGTAGGGCAGGATGAGGGGGCAGGCCTCGCTCAGCACCAGCCGTTCGGTCACCGCGACCCCGCGCGCCTCGAGCCGTTCGACCTCGCCGACCAGGGCGGCCGGAGACAGCACGACCCCGTTTCCGATGAGGCAGACGACCCCGGGACGGAGGATCCCCGACGGGACGACGTGGAGCACCGTCTTCTCTCCCCCCACCACGAGGGTGTGCCCGGCGTTGTGGCCCCCCTGGAAGCGGACCACCGCCTGCGCCCGCTCCGTCAGCAGGTCGACGATCTTCCCCTTGCCCTCATCCCCCCACTGGGTTCCGACGACGACGACCGATCTACCCATGCCCGCCGTCTCCCGCCACCGGGACCGCGATCCAGCGGTCCCCCTCACGAACGAGCTCCCGGTCGCATTCGAGGTCCCGCGCGCCGCCGGACTGGCCGGGCAGGCGGTGCACCACCCGTTCGCCCTCCGCCCGCAGCTCGCGCACCGCCCGGTCCACCCCGTCCGCCGCCTCGCCGGGCCACGGAGCGAGCACCCCCCCGCGGCGCCCCGGCCGGCGTCCTCCGATCTGGTACAGGGTCCTCAGGTCCGCGCTGAAGCCGGTGGCCGGACGGGGCCGTCCGTCCACCGTGCTCATGCCGTCGTAACGCCCGCCGCGGGCGATCTCCCGGCCGTGTCCGGGCACGAAGGCGGCGAATCCGACCCCCCCGTGATACCGGTAGCCCCTGAGCTCCGCGAGGTCGAAATGCACCGGCTCGCCGAGCCGCCGGAACCCCTCCGAGATGGCCCGCAGGTCTCCGAGGGCAGTCTCCACCTCTTCCGGAACCGGCGGATCTCCCGCGAACCGGCCGGCGGCCTCGTCGAGGATCTCCGGCCCTCCGTTCAGCCCCGCGAGATGCCCGAGCCGTTCCCGCCAGGGTGCGCACACCCCTTGCAGCAGCTCCTCGATCTCGGCCTCGGCCTTGCGCTGCAGGGCCGCGAACAGCGGCGCCTGCCCGGCGTCGTCGAGGGCCGCCCCGCGGGCGAGACCCCGGAACACCCCGAGGTGCCCCACGTCGATGTGCGGCCGCTCGACCCCGGCCGAGCGGAGCATCTCGAGCATGAGACCGATCGCTTCGACGTCGCTCTCCACCCCCGCGTGGCCGTAGATCTCCGCCCCCACCTGGACCGGGCTGCGCGAGCCCGACACCCGGTCGGCCCGGGCGTGCAGCACGGTTCCCGCGTAGCAGAGCCGGACCGGCACCCCTCCCCGCGCGAGCCGGTGGGCGTCGATCCGGGCCACCTGCGGGGTCATGTCCGCCCGCACCCCGAGCATTCTCCCCGACACCTGATCGGTCACCTTGAAGGTGCGCAGATCGAGATCCGGGCCGGTGCCGAGGAGGAGCGAATCGAGATATTCGAGGAAGGGGGGCATCACCAGCTCGTACCCCCAGGCGGAGAACAGGTCGACGATATCGCGGCGCAGCTCTTCCAGCCCCCGCGCGTCGGGCGGCAGCACCTCTTCGACCCCGGCCGGCAACAGCCACGGACCCGCGGCGGCTCCCATCGTTCAGCCGCCGAGATAGAGGAGGAGAACCCCCGCCACCATGCTCGCCAGGCCCGCGGCCCGCAGCGAGCGGTCGCCGAGCTCGTTCAGGCGCGCGAGCACCCGGCGGACCGAGGAGGGGCTGAGAAAGGGCATGATGCCTTCCAGGACGAGCAGGAGCGCGACCGCATCGAGCAGACCGCTCCACATGGCGCCGGGCGCGGCTACCCCGCCGGCTTCCCGCCGAGGAGGCCCGTTCGCTCGCGGCCGCGTTCCGCGCTCCCTCGATCCGCCATCGTCCCGGAGTACGCGGGGGCCGGGATCATGGGGCGCCCCGGTCGCGGCTGCCGTCCGCGCTCCCTCGATCCGCTTCGGCCCGGCGGCGGTCGCCCCGGCCCTCGCCGCCGTTGCCGCCCTGCGGATCCTTGAAGTAATCGAAGAAGTCCGCCCCCGGCTGCAGGAGCAGGATGTCGGACTTGCTGCGGAAGGAGGCGGCATACGCGTTGAGGCTCCGGTAGAAGCCGTAGAACTCGGGGTCGCGGGTGTACGCCTTCGCGTAGATCTCCGTCGCCGCGCCGTCCCCTTCGCCGCGGATCCGTTCCGCCTCGCGGGTCGCCTCGGCGAGGAGGACCACCCGCTCCCGCTCGGCGATCGCCCGGATCTTCTTCGATTCCTCTTCGCCGCGAGACCGCCGGTCCTTCGCGACCTCCTTGCGTTCCGCGGCCATGCGCTGGTAGACGGAGTTGCTGACCGCGTCCTCGAGGTCGATGCGCTTGATCCGGACGTCGATGACCTCCATGCCGAGGCCCTTCGCCTTCTCGTTGAGCGACACGGTGAGCTCGCGCATGATCTCGGCCCGGTCCTCGGCCACCACCTCGGGAATGGTGCGCCGTCCGAACGCGTCCTTGAGGTCGGTCTGGTTGAGCGCATGGAGGCGGGAGGCGCCGCGGCGCGCGCTGCCCCCGGTCGCGGTGAAGTAACGCCGCACGTCCGAGATCCGCCACTTGACGTAGGAATCGACCTTGACGTTCTTCTTCTCCTTGGTGAGATAGAGCTCGGGGGCGGCATCCAGGGTCTGGATGCGCGCGTCGAACTTCTGCACGTCCTGGAAGAACGGCATCTTGAAGTGGAGCCCGGGCCGGTAGTCGTCGCGCACGATCTTTCCGAGCTGGAAGAGGATCGCGCGCTCGCGCTCGTTGACCACGAACACCGAGAAGCTCGCGACGATGGCCGCGACCACGACGACGACGATTCCAATGCGCGCACTCATTGCCGTGTCCTCCTCCGACTGCGGTCGGACTCGCCGGAAGCGCCCCGGCCGGCCCCGGAGCCGTCGAGCGACGGGTCGGAGCCCGCCGGGTCCTCGTCCCGGGCGCCGCCGGTCAGCAGCTTGTCCAGCGGAACGTACAGCAGGTTGTTGCCCCCCTCGACGTCGATGAGGACCTTCGTGGAGCTCCCGAGGACGCCCTGCATGGCGTCGAGATAGAGCCGCTGCCGGGTCACGTCCGGCGCCTTGCGGTACTCGTCGAGGACGCTGGTGAACCTGGACGCGTCGCCTTGCGCCTCGTTGATCACCCGCTGCTTGTAGCCTTCGGCCTGCTGGAGCATGGCGTTCGCGTCGCCCCGCGCCCGCGGCAGGATCTCGGCCGCATAGGCGCGCGCCTCGTTCTTGTAGCGCTCCTCGTCCTCGCGCGCCTTCACCGCGTCGGAGAACGCGTCCCGGACCTGGTCCGGGGGCTGCGCCTTCTGCATGTTGACGCTCGCGACGAGGAGGCCGGTCCGATAGCGGTCGAGGATCTCCTGGGTAAGCTCGCGAACCCGCTCGGCGACGACCGCCCGCCCGTCGGTCAGCACGAAGTCCATGACGTTCCGGCCCACCACCTCGCGGATGGCGCTCTCGGTCGCCTGGCGCAGCGTGAGGTCGGGGTCCCGCACCTGGAACAGGTAGTTCCGCGCGTCTTTGATGCGGTAGAGCACCGCGAATCCCACGTCCACGATGTTCTCGTCGCGGGTCAGCATGAGTGATTCCGGGGGCACGGACTGGTCGCCCGCTTCACTTCGATAGCCGATCTCGGCCCGGCGGATCTGCTCCACGTTGACCTTCTCCACCGAGTCGACGAGGTAGGGCCTCCAGTGCGGGCCGGGGCCGGTGGTCTCGTGATAGTCACCGAAGCGGAGGATCACGCCCTCTTCGGCCGGCTCCACGATGTAGATGCCCGCGAGCCCCCAGCCGACCACGACCAGGGCGGCGATGAGGCCGAGACCGCGGGTCCCGATCGCGCGGAGCCCCTTGCCGGCGCCGCCGCCGGGCCGGCTCCCGCCGCCCCCGCCGCCGCCTCCGGAGCCTCCCCGGAAGAGGCCCCGCAGCCGGCGCTGAAGGTTGCCGAGCAGCTCGTCGAGGTCCGGCGGACCCGACTGCCCGCCGCGATTGCCCCACGGGTCGCGGCCGCCGCCGTTACCGTCCGGTTGATTCCACGCCATCGGGTCCTGTCCCTCCAATGCCCGCCCCGCGGGGCCACCCTCGCGCGGAGACCGACCATGAAACCGCAATTCTGCCTGTGTGCGCCCCGGAAAGCCACTCTCGAGGCATGTGCGCGGTGGGGTATTCGCCGGGCACGCCTCTCGCGAACGCTCTTGGGCACGGCGTCCTGGGAACGGCGCGTCTGGAAGACGCGGGCGTCCCGCCCGCACTTTCTTCCGGGCGCTTCGCTCTCGTGCGGGCGAGACGCCCGCGTTCCCAGGACGCCGTGCCCGCGCAAGTGGCTCCGTGGGGTGAAATCCGCCAGCAACCCCCTCGAACCGACCCCAAACCACGGAAGAACGCCGTCCCCGTGGGGTAAAAAATATCTCGCCTACCGATCTCCACCTTCTATATCAATAGCTTACGAACAGCGCCCGGGCCTCACGGAGCACGGGGCGGGGGGATCGGAAGCTCCGTGTTCGGGCCGCGGTGGTCGGGTTGGTTCGGCCCGGTCGGCTGCCCGCGACGGTAGCCGCCCGGTCCGCGCTCGCCTCGGTGAACGGAGTACGCCGACGCCTCCTCCCGCAACCGCACGCTCGCCCGCCGCCGGCGGTGCACGATGCGGGCCACCGCCTCGGTACGCTCGTCGCAGGTCTGGCCGACTTCCACCCCTTCCACCGCCCCTCCATCGGCTCCTGCCAGCGTTTCGGGAGGAAGAAGCGTCGGGGGGAAGGGGGAGAGGGGGCAGCTTCGCGGCGGCGCGAGGAGGTTGATTTTCGCTGGAATGAAGGTGCACGCTTCGATCGGTCCGGGCCGCTCTCGGGTGCGCCTCGGCCGGGAGCGGATGAACGAGGACCGAATCCGATGAACTGGAACGCCTTCATCACCTGCGCGATCACCGGCGCCGGCGACACGGTGGGCAAGCACCCTGCCATTCCGGTCACCCCGGCCCAGATCGCGGACTCCGCGATCGAGGCGGCGCGGGCCGGCGCCGCCGTCGTCCACATCCACGTGCGCGACCCCGAGACGGGACGGGGCGCCCGCGACCCGGCCCTCTTTCGCGAGGCGGTGGAGCGGATCCGCGGGTCGGGGACCGACGTGATCCTCAACCTCACCGCCGGCATGGGCGGCGACCTGGTGTTCGGCTCCGGTGAGCGCCCCCTCCCCCTCGACCCGGACGGCACCGACATGGCGGGGCCGATCGAGCGGCTGGCCCACGTCGAGGAGCTCCGCCCCGAGATCTGCACCCTCGACTGCGGCACGATGAACTTCGCCGAGGGCGATTACGTCATGACCAACACCCCTTCCATGCTCCGCGCGATGGCGAAGCGGGTGAAGGAGCTGGGGGTTCGGCCGGAGCTGGAGGTCTTCGACACCGGGCACCTCGTGTTCGTGAAGCAGATGCTCTCCGAGGGCCTCGTCGAGGATCCCCCCCTGGTGCAGCTCTGCATGGGCATTCCGTACGGCGCGCCGGACGACCCGGGGACCCTGCTCGCCATGGTGAACCAGCTTCCTCCCGGCACCCGCTGGTCGGCCTTCTCGATCGGGCGGATGCAGCTCCCCTACGTCGCGATGGCGGTGCTCGCGGGCGGGAACGTCCGGGTCGGCCTCGAAGACAACCTCTACCTCGAGCGGGGCGTACACGCCTCGAACGCGGACCTCGTCGCGCGGGCGGGGGAGATCCTCCGCGCGATGAACGTCCGGGTGCTCGGCCCGGGCGAGGTCCGGGAGACCCTGGAGCTTCCGCCGCGGCGTGAGTGGGTGAAGGCGGGTGGGGCGGCGAAGCAGCGGAGGTGACGGCCGGATGAGGGTGACGGTCGTCGGCGTCGGCGAGGCGTTCGACTCCGGCCTCGGCAACAACTCGTTCCTGTTGCACGGCCGGGGCTTGCCGACCGTGCTCGTGGACTGCGGCTACCAGATCCCGGAGCGGCTCTGGGCGAGCGGGCTCCACCGCCGGCTCGATGCCGTCTACCTCACCCACACCCACGCGGACCACTCCTTCGGCATCGTCCCCCTCATCGGGCGTTTCCTCGTCGAGCGCCGCGAGCGCCCGCTTCCCGTCATCGGGCATTCCGGGGTCGGAACCTTCGTGCGCCGCGCGCTCGACCTCGGCTATCCCGGGATGCGTGATCATCTCCCGTTTCCGCTCGAATTCCTCACCGTGTCGCCGGCGAAGCGCCTCGACTTCGGGGCGCTCTCCCTCTCCTCGGCCCGCTCCGACCATGGCGTGCTGAACCTGAGCGTCCGCTTCGAGGCGGAGGGCTCGTCGTGCGCGTTCAGCGGGGACGGCGCGCCGAGCGCGGCCACGGAGGCTCTCTACCGGGGGGCGGACGTCCTCTTCCACGAGCTCTACTCGGTGCGGCGAAAGCTCCCCGGCCACTCGACCCTCGCAGAGCTCCGCGCGCTCGCGGCCCGGGCGGAGGTCCGCCGCGTGGTGGTCTCCCACCACGCCCGCGCGTACAAGGCGAGGCTTCACCGGGCGGTGGCCGCGCTCCGCGAGCCGGGGCGCGAGTGGACGACCGCCCGCCCGGGCCAGATCATCCGGGTCTGACCCTCCGCTCCCATCCCTCGGGGGCACGGGTCGGGATCGAGCGGGGCCGGCGAGTGCTCCGGCCGGCGGGGCGGGATCCGGTCAGACGGGGCGGTCGAGGCGCCCCGCGCGGGTGAGCAGATCCGTGCCCGTACCGCACTCGATGATCCAGTCGCCGACCTCGGCGAGGCGCTCCGGGTCCGTGAGGCGGCCCAGCATTCCCGAAAGCCGTTCGGCCGTTTCGGCGTCGAACTTCCGCGCCGCTTGTCGGCAAAGCAGCGCCCGTTCTTCGGCGCGACCGCGCTCGAGGCCCTGCTCCCGACCCTGCTCCAGCCCTTGTTCCCGGCCCCGCTCGAGCCCTTGTTCGAGTCCCTGTTCCCGTCCTTCCCGGAGCCACTGCTCGGTCCACTCCTTCACGCTCTCCGCCAGCATCGATCCTCCCCCTTCCAGCGTCTGCACCACCGGCAGCGCGACCCCGCCGTACCGCCCCGGCACCACCACCTGCCGGACCCACTCCGCGAACGCCCGACGCAGCTCGTCCTCCCCCGAACCGCCCACCCAATCGGACAACGCGGCCAGCAACCCCGGCAACTCCTCCGCCGAACGGCTGTTCTCCAACGCGACCAACGCCGACACCAGATTGCGGCGCGGCAGATCGTCCTCCCCCCACCGCCCCTCGTCAAGCAGGAAGTACCGCTGCGACGGCTGGTAGCGCGCCAGCGCCTCCTCCACCGGGGCGATGAGGTCCCCCACCTCGACCGGGGCGCTCCAGCGGGGGCGACCGTTGTACAGCACCACCGGCAGCACCGGCGGCAGCCGCCCGCCGTCGCCGAGCGCCCCGCGGCGGATGAGATCCTGGTACAGCAGCCCGGTGTAGACCAGGATCCGCACCGCCATGTACGGGTCGGCCGTGGACTGGAATTCGAGCATCACCAGCAGGTACAGCCACGTCTCGTCCCGGAAGCGCACCCGCCACACCACGTCGCCGTGGCGCTGGCGAAGGTCGTCGCTCACGTACTCCGCGGGGAGCTTCTCCAGGGTCGAGAAGTCGAGTGCATCGCTCCACTCGGGGGCGACGAAGCCCCGCAGCAGATCCTCGACCATCCGACGGTAGGAGAACAGGCCCTTGTACGCGGCGTCGTGCACGCGGACACCATAGCGCCGCTCGGGGCCCGGCGATGCCGGCGCCGGGCTCGAAAGCCGTAGGCGATCGGAGCGCGTTTCGTGCGCCGAGACCCCGCGCGGACCGCTCCGTTCGCCCACCGCACGGCCCCCCGCACCGTCTGCGGCCCACCCCCGCAACGACCCGTTGGGGGCCGCCGCCGGCCTGTTTCGGTGAGCGTACGAGACCGGCACGCGCACCCGCGCCGCAGAGACACCGACGGTCGGGAGCTCGACCCCCGTGACCGACTGGTTGCCGGTCGCGGAGAAGGCGCAAGTGGGCGGCCCTCGGCAAGGGCGCCTTCGGGCCTGCATGGACCTTCAGCAAACGAGCACCGACCTCCGCGGCCGCGAGTGAGTGAGCGAGTGTTGCCCGGATCTTCGATGTGCCTTATGGTCGCACCGGTCGCCGCGCCGACAGGGGAGCCGGCGTTCATGCCAACGGTGACCCCGACCCCGGATTCAATCATGTACAGCGCGCCCGATCGGATCGGAACCCGGAGCTCGACGGCCGAGGCGTGCGCCTTCCGGGCGGTGCTTGCCGCCGGCGCCTCCCGCTGGCGCCCGGGCCCACCCGCGGCCTTGAACATCGAGGCGGCAGCGGGTGCGCGGCGGGACAGGCGGGGCGCCGCGTCATCTCCGGCTGCCCGCCCCTCCGGATGAGCGTAGCGGCATCCTCGGGCCACTCCAACCGATCTTCCACCCACACGCAGGGCAATCGCATTTGGATGGAACACGTCGTCTGCACCACCCGGAATCGTCCGCCGGACGCCGCAAGCGGCCTTCGAGCCGACCCGTCGGTCCGATTTCGGCGCTCCGCACCCGGAGATCGACCCCTGCCAACGCCCGCTCGGCCATCGCGACGCATCGGGGATCCCGAATGCGATTGCCCTGCACCCACACGCCTTCCAGTTCCGTTCTCGGCGTATGGAGCGGGAGCAACCGGACGGCCCCGGTGCCGCGGAACCGGACGGACTTCTTCCTCCTGACCTCGCCGTCCGCATCCCGCGCCGATTCCTCCTGGAGCAACCTGGACGCTCCGATGAACGGTCCTGTGCGCTTCCGGCCCTCCTCCCGGGCAGTGACCGGAGGCCGGAACGTCGAGCAGCGTCCGTGGCCCTGCTGCGGCAGGCGAGAACCTGAGATGGCCGCGAGCGCTCCGGTCCGTTCGCGGAAGCGGGCGGCTCCGTTCGGTTGGCCGGCCAAGGGAGCCGCCATCGACCACGACGGGCGCCGCCGGCCCGGGGGAAGGCAGCGGTGACGGTCAACATCCTCACCCTCAAGTGGGGAGCCAAGTACGGGCCGGAGTACGTGAACCGGCTCTATTCCGGGGTGCGCCGGCACCTCGGTCTCGACTTCCGGTTCCTCTGCTTTACCGACGACCGGAGGGCGCTTCGCCCCGAAATCGAAGCGCATCCGATTCCCGGCTTCGACGTTCCTCCCGCGTGGCTGCGCACCCCCTGGCTCAAGCTCGCGCTCTTCCAGGATGATCTGGCCGGGCTGTCCGGCCGGAGCCTGTTCCTCGACCTCGACGTCCTGATCACGGGCCGGATGGAGGACCTCTTCGCCTTCGCACCGGGCCGCCCGTGCATCATCCACGATTGGGAGAACCCGGTGCAGCGGCTCTTTCGCCGCCACGGGGCGCCCGGGAATTCTTCGGTGTTCCGGTTCGAGTCCGGCCGATCGGGCGCGATTCTCGACCGCTTCCTGGCGGAACGGGACCACGCGCTCGCGCAGTACCGGACGGTGGTGGAACAGCGGTATCTCGCCGAGGCGCTGGGTCCGCGGCGTGCGTGGTGGCCGCGCGAATGGGTGGTGAGCTTCAAGCGCCACTGCATCCCGGCCTTTCCCCGCAATCGCTTCGCGGCGCCCCGGCTGCCGCCGGAAGCTCGAATCGTCGTCTTCCACGGGCATCCGAATCCGCATGAAGCCCTTGCCGGTTACCGTAGCGATCGAGCCCACCGGAGCTGCCTTCCGGCCGGATGGATCGCCGAACACTGGCGTTGATCGGCGGCTCCGGACCGGTGGCCGGATCGCCCCTCGTCCCCGCCCCGATCGGCAATCAGGCATCGATCAGGTAGACCACCGAATCGCCGATCGTGACGGCTTGTCCCGCCTCGAGGTCGAGTGCCTCCCCTTCGATGCCGACGGCCCGCTTGTCCGCCGGCATGGGAATGGACGACTCGCCCCCGGAGCGCCACAGGGCCACGATCTCCGCCCCGTCCCTGCGCGCCGTCAGCCGGTAGTATCCGAGCTCGGCCTCGCGGCCGAAGCTCTCGATGTCCGCGCCGTTGAAGAGGCGGCAGAGCGTGGAGAAGCCACGAAACGCGGGCCGCTTGCGCAGGACTCCACCGCGGCTGTCGATGAGGCCGTAGCCGGGGGCCACGAGCTGATGCCAGAAACAGGCCGAGACCGCGCCGCTCGCCAGCACGAGCAGGAAGTACCGGACCAGGAAGAAGAGCTGTTCGGACTCCCCTACCCGGCAATCATCCAGAGACGGAGCGAACCGTCCGGTGTCCAGCAGGGGCCAGTTGACCTCGGTGATCCAGAGCGGGGGCGTCTTCCGGGACGGCAGCTTGCCGCTGTCGGCCGCGAGCCGGCGCAGGACCTCGATCTTGCCGAGGAGATCGAACCCGAGCTGCCGGCTCTCGGGGGCTCCCCGCCGATCCACGTAGAGGAGGGATGCGTATCCGTCGTATCGAAACGGGAGGGGGTTGAACAGGGAGCCGCAGTGCTCCTGCAGCTCGAAATCGATGACGGAGCCTCCGAGCAGCTCGAGGTCCGGATAGCGCCGGTTCCGGAGCTCCCAGGCGACCTGGAAGAACTCGAGGTATTCCCGTTGTGAGACGAATCCCCACTTGAGCCGGTTCACGGCATTGCCGATCTGATACCGCTCGACGACCCCGGAGAGCGCGGAGAAGACGTGCTCCAGGGAAGCTTCGAGCTTCCGCCGGTCCTCGACGAACTCCCGGTCCTGCAGGATCACGGCGAGGACTTCGTACTTCGAGAAGCTTCGGACGAACTCGAGGTACCCCTCGATCCGGTCGAAGTCGTGAAGAGGGATCCGTATGGCTACGCGGCGCAGGTTCAGGGAGCCGATGATCTCGGCGATCCGGCCCGCGGAGACCGGCTCGCTGCCTTCGACCCCCCCCCCCACCGGGTTGATGCAGAGGCCGATCCCGTCGTCGTTGCGATAAGCCTCGAACGGCCTCCCGGCGCGCAGACTCTTCAGGATGGCCGGCATCGAGGAGAGGCAGGCGAGCCATTTCCTCGGCTCGTCCCGGAGCCCGAGCCTCCGAAGCTTCCTCCTGGTCCGCCTGTCGATGGTCGCCGGTTGATCGGACCAGCGGTCCCAGCGAAACGTGGACCGGTCAACCTCCACGGTGAAGCCAGGACTTCACGTTCTTCCTGGCCCGCCTTGCGCGCCGGAAACGAACGTGTGCGTCTTCGAGCCGCCGACAGAAGGATTCCGGGTCCGCGCCCTGGAGCTCCGCGTACTTCCGTCCGATCGTCCTCAAGCAGGAGGGGTTCGTGGTCAACCGGACCAGGCCGGAAATGCGGTCATCGAGGTCCGGCTGCTTGAAACGGAGGCGGTTGAGGTCGACCAGCGCGAGGTCGATCGCGCCCCGCCTCGTGCTGGCGAGGATGTTCCCCGGGTTGTAGTCGAGATGCAGGATCCCCTGCTGGTGCTGCTGATACGTGAACCGTGCGAGCTGCTCCAGCAGCGCGTCCGGGTCCGGCCCCCCGGAGGCTCCCCCGTACAACACCTCCATCAGGTCGACGTCGGCCGGCCGGTAGCGGCAGACGTAGTAGCTCTCTCTCAGGGCTCCGGCCTCCCGGCACTCGATGCAGGCGACCGGGTCCGGGGTTCCGATCCCCATCTCGAGCAGCTTCTGCGCATGGATCATGCATCGTCGGGCCTTCGACGGGCGCAGATGGGCATAGACGAATCCCCGCGGCCACGCCGGCACCCTGAATGCCTTGACCGCGACTTCGAGCGGCTCGCAACCGGGACTCGTCAGGGTCACCTTCTTGATCAGGTTCCGTCCCGAGTGCAGGACGACCCCCCGGCCGGCCAGGAGCCGTGGCGGATCGGCGATCCGGTCACGGTACGCCCGATAGGCATCGGCGACCTGGGCCCGGCAACCGTTCACCACACCGGGCTCATGGGAGCTCGATTCCCGCCGGATGACGGAATCGGCATCGATCCGATCCCCACGACCCGGGGCCTCGTCCCCGGCCCCCGTCGATTGCGGCGAAGCGCCCCGCCCGGAGACGAATCCTGCTCACATGCCGGAGCACGAAGCGTTCGCTCCGCGCATGAACCCGCGCATGAGTCGGAGGGGCCGTCAGCGCACACGGCGGAACCGGGAGACCCGGCCCCTGTAGTCGGTGTAGACGAGCGCGTCGCTCCCCTCGTCCATGACCAGGCCGACGTGACGGTTGCGCCAGCGAAACAGCAGCATCTCGCCATGAAACCGGCCCGTGAAGGTCATCGCCATCAGGAGCGACGATATCCGGCCCTGCACGCGGCCCGTTTCGGAAGCAGCGAAACGAAGGCTGATCGGGAACGGTACGCCCGGAAAGTGGCCTCGCCACCGCCCGTACCAGCGCTCCCTCCGCGGGGCGGGGGGCGGCGGCGGGGGCTCCTCGACGGTCGGGGCGTTCGCGAGCAGGACGCCGGTCCGCGGCGGGCCTCCTCCGCCCTCGCGCCGAACCACGGTTCCGTTCCCGGCGTCGATCTCGAGGACGGTCTTCCGGTAGCGCAGGATCCAGGCGCCGCCGTCCCGCGCCCGGGCCCCGAAACGGGGAAGCTCGTAGGGGGCGACCCCGGGCGGCTTCCTCACGTTGAGCTGGGCGTAGCAGCCCTCGCCGCCGGCGTTCGCCCCGATCCGGAACAGCACGGGCAGGCCGGCGGCGTCCTCCCCGCCTTCCCCGGCCTCCCATGCACCGTGGAACGTCGTCTCGTAGCCGGTGCAGTAGTGCTCGGTGCCGGCCATGGCCGCCGCCTCGGACCCCGCGGGATGCTCCGCACCCGCCGCACCCGCCGCGGCCCATGCCGGCCCGAGCCCGGCCACCGCCGCCGCGGCCAGGATCGGCGCGAGGCGGGCTGCGCGGGGCGCCGCTCGCCGCCGGTCGTGCCCGCCACCCCGCCGGCCGGTCAATCCCGGCCTCTTCCGGGACCGGCCTCGCGGCGCGTGCCCGACCCGCGCCCGGGCCCCCGCCGAACCTCCAGAACCTCCTCCATGACCCGCTCCAGGGAGATGCGCCAGTCGTCGAGGACGACGCCGAACGCCCGGCGGACGGCGGCGCAGTCGAGCACCCCGTTCGCCGGCCGGCCCGCGCTCGCCGGGAACCCCGACGTGGACTGCGGGGTGAGCTCGCAGCCTCCTCCCCCGTACCGTTCCAGGATCGCCGCCGCGAACTCGTACCAACTGCACCGCCCGCCCGCCGTCAGGTGGTAGGTGCCGAGGCGCTCGCGCATCCATGCGGCCCCCGCCGCGCGCGCCAGGGCCAGGATCTGGACGGTGGCGGAGGCCACCGAACGGGTCCACGTCGGCGTACCGAACTGGTCGCTCACGACGGAGATCGGGCGCCCGGCGTCGACGAGATCGAGCACGGTCATGAGGAAGTTGTTTCCGCGCGGCCCATAGAGCCAGCCCGTGCGGAGGATGAGATGCGCCCCTCCGATGGCCCGGATCGCCTCCTCGCCCTGGAGCTTGGTGGCCCCGTAGGTGTTCGCGGGATGGGGCGGATCGGAAGGGCCGTAGGGGCGATCGAGCTCCCCGTCGAACACGTTGTCGGTCGAGTAGTGGACGAGCAGCGCTTCGTATCGCGCCGCCTCGCGGGCGAGGACCCCGGGCGCGACCCCGTTGATCGCGGTGGCGACGGCCGGCTCCCGTTCGGCCTGATCGACGTCGGTGAACGCCGCCGCATTGAGGATCACGTGCGGCTTCACCTTCGCCGCGACGCGGCGGATCGCGCCGTGGTCGGCGAGGTCGAGCAGCTCCGCGGACACGTTTCGGCGCCGGGAGTCGTTCTCGACGGTCGCGATCACGTCCCCGAGCGGAGACGCGGTGCGGCGCAGCTCCCAGCCGAGCTGGCCATCGGCTCCGATGAGCAGTATCCGGGGACGCTCGGCGAGTTCGTAGAGCATGGCGGGATGGTAGCTACTTCCCGATGCAAAAGCTGGCGAAGATGCGGCCGAGGAGGTCGTCGGTGGTGAGCTCCCCGGTGATCTCCCCGAGCGCCCGCTGGGCGAGCCGGAGGTCCTCGGCCACGAGCTCGCTCCCCACGCCCTCGTCCCTGCCGCGCTTCGCGGCGTCGAGCGCGGCGAGCGCATCGTCGAGCGCGGCGAGGTGGCGCCGCCGCGCCATGAAGACGCCCTCCGCCCGCGGCTCGTAGCCCGCGAGGGCCTTGAGCCGCGCGCACAGCCGTTCGACCCCCTCGCCGGTCTTCGCCGAGAGCCCGATCCGGAAGGAGCCGCCCGCCCCGCCCTTCGCGCCCGTCCTCCCCTCCCGCTCCCCCGCGGCGGCTCCGGTGAGGTCGATCTTGTTGTGGACGACCACCCGCGGGAGACGTTCGGGGACCCTGCCGAGGATGGCGCGGTCCGCATCCTCGATCCCCCGGCGGTCGTCCACCACCGCGAGCACCGCGTCCGCCTCCTCCACGGCCGCCCACGTCCGTTCGATGCCGATGCGCTCCACCGGATCGTCGGTCGGGCGCAGGCCCGCGGTATCCACGATCCGGAGGGGGAGCCCGTCCACCTGCACCGGCTCGTGGAGGGTGTCCCGGGTCGTGCCCGGCGCCTCGGTCACGATCGCCCGCTCCCGTCCCACCAGGCGGTTCAACAGGCTCGACTTGCCCACGTTCGGACGCCCCACGATCACCACCCCGAATCCTTCTCGGAGCAGGTTGCCGCGGGCGGCGGACCCCCGCGCCTCCGCCACCTCGGCCCGGACCCGGTCGAGCCTCCCGGCCAGCAGCTCTTCGGGCAGCTCCGGGACCTCCTCGTCGGGGAAGTCGAGGGACCCCTCGATGAAGGTCCGGACCTCGACGAGCCCGGCCACCGCCGCGTTCACCCGATCGGAGAGCGCACCGTCGAGCGAACGCCGGGCGAGCCGCGCCGCCTCGTGCGTCGCCGCGTCGATGAGGTCCGCCACCGCTTCCGCCTGGGCGAGATCGAGCTTGCCGTTGAGGAACGCCCGTTCGGTGAACTCGCCCGGCCGGGCGGGGCGCGCGCCGAGGGAGCACACCCGGCCGGCCACCCGGTCGAGGACCACCGGCCCGCCGTGACCCTGGAGCTCGAGCGTGTCCTCGCCGGTGTACGAGCCGGGCCCGGGAAACCAGAGGGCGATCCCGGAGTCGACCGTCTCCCCGTCGCCGGCGAGAAAGCGGGCGGCGGTCGCCACCCGGGGCTCGGGGAGCCGGCCCACCACGCCCCTCGCAATCTCCGCGGCGCGGGGTCCGCTCACCCGCACGATCCCGATCCCGCCCCGGCCCGGCGGGGTGGAGACGGCGGCGACGGTGTCCGTCACCCGCCCACCGCGGCGGCGTCCGGGGCCGGCGCCGCGACCCGGCCGGGGGGAGCGCGCCTCAGGCGGCCTTGCCGCCCTCGATCCGCTTCGTGATGACCCATTGCTGGGCGATGGACAGCAGGTTGTTGACGAACCAGTACAGCACGAGGCCGGACGGAAAGAACAGGAAGAACCCGGTGAAGACGATGGGCAGGAACATCATCACCTTCGCCTGGATGGGGTCCGGGGGGGTAGGGCTCAGCCGCTGCTGCAGGAACATCGACCCCCCCATGAGCACCGGAAGGACGAAGTACGGATCGTGCGAGGCGAGGTCCTTCAGCCAGAATATGAAGCTGGCCTGGCGAAGCTCCACCGTCTCGAGCAGCACCCAGTAGAGCGCGATGAACACCGGGATCTGCACCACGATGGGGAGGCAGCCGCCGAGCGGATTGATCTTCTCCTTCTTGTACAGCTCCATCATCGCCTGGTTCATCTTCTGCCGATCGCCGGAATGGCGGTCGCGCAGGGTCTGGATCTTGGGCGCGAGCTTGCGCATGCGGGCCATCGACCGGTAGCTCGCGGCGGAGAGGTGGTAGAAGGCGAGCTTGATGAGACAGGTGAGCGCGATGATGGACCAGCCCCAGTTGCCCATGTAGTCGTGGATGAACTCGAGGGCGACGTACAGGGGCTGGGCGATGAAGAAGAGCCAGCCGTAGTCCACGGTGCGTTTGAGCCCCGGGGCCGCCGCTTCGAGACGGTCCTGCACCTTGGGGCCCGCGTAGAGCTTGAGACGCGCTGTGCCGCTCGTCCCCGGCGCCACCGTGACCGGCGGCACGATCAGGCCCGCCCGGTACTCGCCCTCCAGCACCTTGGTGTAGTAGCGCACGGGGATCGACCGGGCCGGGATCCAGGCGCTCGCGAAGTAGTGCTGGATCATGGCGATCCAGCCGTCGCGGATCTCGCGGTCGAGGTCCTCGGACTCCATGTCGTCGAAGTCGATCTTCTCGTAGGGCTTGTCGGGGCTCGACAGCACCGCGCCGGTGTACGTGTAGATGGTGCCGAGGCCGCCCGAGCCGGCCGGCGGCACGCGGCGGTACTGCCCGTAGGCCTGTCCGGTCCAGGGAAGGGAGGATGCGTTGTCGATCTCGTAGCGCACCCCGATCTCGTATCTGTCCCGCGCGAACTCGAACACCTTGACGATGCGGACCCCGCTCTCGTCCTCCCAATGAAGGCGCACGTCGAGCCGGTCGGTCCCCGGTGCGAGCCGGTAGTCGCTCCGCTCCGGGACCAGCACGTCGTGGTGGTTCGGAGCCGGCCCCCCCTCCCCTGCTCCCACCAGGCCGGACTCCGCGACGTACACGAGCCCGCCCCGGTCGTCCATGAGAACGAAGGGGCGGTCCGGCTCCTCGATCGAGACCGGGTAGCGGGGAAGCGATACGTGCCGGATGGTTCCGCCCCGCGGGTCGATGCGGACGGAGAGGACGTCGGTGCGGACCTCCACCAGGCCGTGGGCGCGCGCCGGCGAGGCGGCCGGCGCCGGTCGTCCGGAGGAGGCCGGCACGTCCGCCGTCGAGGGGACGTCGTATGCCCGGGACGCCCCGGGGGTCTCTGGGGCTTCGGGGGCCGCGCCGGCGGGGGCGCGTCCGGAGCCGGTCCGGCCCGCCTCCGGGACGTCCCGCGCGGGGACCGCATCGCGCACGGCGGGGGCGGGCTCGCGCCGGGCGCCCGGGCCGTAGTCTTCCTGCCATTCCTGCCACAGCAGAAACCCCACCACCGCGAGCCCGATGAGCAGGATGGGACGCAATTGTTCGACGGGCACGGGCGCCGCTCCTCGGTCGGTGGTTATCGAAGCCTGTCGGACGGCGGAGCGGAGGGGACCGGATCGTACCCCCCCGGATGCCAGGGATGGCAGCGCGCGAGCCGCCGCATGGCGAGCCACGAGCCGCGCAGCGGCCCGAAGCGCCGGAGCACCCCGATGGCGTAGGCCGAGCAGGTCGGATGGAACCGGCAGCTCGGCCCGATCAGCGGGCTCGCCACGACGCGGTACGCCTTGACGAGTGCGATCAGCGCCGCCTGCATTCTTCCGACAGGGTGGTCCAGTGCCGCCCGAGCGAGCCCTGTAGGACCCTCCCGGGCTCCCGGTCCGCGGTTGCGAAGGCGATCACCACGAGGTCCAGTCCTGCGAGCCGATCCTGGTTCTCCCGGAAGCTCTCGCGCACCAGCCGCTTCAGGCGGTTCCGCCGGTTCGCCCGGCGGATGCGTTTCTTCGCCACCGCGAGCCCGAGCCGCGCCGGGCCGGCGACCCGGGCTCGGGCCAGGACCGAGAAGTATCGATCGGAAGAGCGAACCGGATCCCCGAATACCCGCTGGAAGTCGTGCTTCGTGCGGAGCCGCCGGTCGCCTCCGAACGATCGGTCGCGCTCCAGCGTCAGCCGCTCACGAGGCGAGGCGCGACCGACCCTTGGCCCGCCGCGCCCCGATGATCCGCCGGCCCGAGCGCGTGCGCATCCTGGCGCGGAATCCGCGGCGGCGTTTCGCACGGCGAACGCTGGGCTGAAACGTTCTCTTCATTCGGGGTGAGCTGCGGTGTGAGCCGGGGGCAGGGCAAGGGCGGCGAAGCATACCGACGGGGGCGGGGAAGTGTCAACGTGCACTTGCCGCACTTGCCGGCCCGGCGTTCCGCCGGTATCGGGAGCAAGCGGTCCGGTTGGTGTCGTGGAACGTCGATCGTTCGGCTTCATGGAGTCCACCGGGGAGGCGGCGGTGAGACGAACGGAGCTGCGGCAGGAGCACTCGCCGCCGGCGTCCCGAGCCGGGCTGCCGATCCGGCATGGGGGAGCAGGTCATGCCGGCGTATGCCTCGGCATCGGCCTTGGTGTCCGTGATCGTGAACGACGCGGTGTTCGCCGCGAATGCACCTGCCCGGTTTCGTAGCACGAGGGTCGTCCGGCCGGATGGGCGCCGGGAAGCGGAGCGGCCGGGGCGCCCGTGGTACGATCCGGCCTTCATGGAGGTGGTGGATGGAGCCATCAGATGAGCAAGGGAACGATCGCGATCCTCGTCTCGGTGTGGTTCACGGTGGCCGGTACGGGGATCGCACTCGCAGCACTGATCAACGCCAGTACGGCAAGACTGGATGCCCGGATCACCCGGCTGGACGACCGGATTACCCGGCTGGACGGCCGGATCACCGAGCTGGCGGAAGACCAGGCCGAGATTCGCGAGCGGCTGACCCGGGTCGAGACCATCCTCGGGGACGTCCGGACGCTCGCGGCCGTGCAGAACGCCGGGTCCGGGATCGGCCCCGCCGCCCCGGAGAGCGAGGCGCCGCGGTCGTTGCCGTGAAGCGGCCTTCGCCCCGACCCCGCGGGCGAAGCTCGGAGAGCGCGGTCTCCGGGCCCGGTCACCCGGCTTGGGCCCCTCCGCGGGCAGACACCTTCAACGGCGGACACGAGACCCGCCCCGACCACCGGGAGGAGCTGCAACATGGCGGAATCGGAACGCTACCAAGCCGGGATCGAGGTCATGGAGAAGCTCTTCGGGCGCGCTCCGAAGCAAGGGACGATGCCGGACGGGATGTTCCGCGCCACGGTCGAGAACCTCTTCGGCGAGGTCTGGAGCCGGCCGGGCCTCGAGCTCGAGGAGCGGTCGATGATCACCCTCACCGCGCTCACCGTCCTCGGCCGCGAGAACGAGCTCAAGATCCACCTCTACGGGGCGAAGAACCTCGGGATCCCGAAGGAGAAGCTCGAGGAGATGATGCTCCACCTCGCCCACTACGGAGGGTGGCCGGTGGCGGTGTCCGCCCTTCGCATCATCGAACACGTCTACGGTAAGCCGTAAGCCGCCCGGGCAGCGGCCGCCGGGGAGTGAGGACGGAGAGCGCCCCGCGGCCCGCCGCTCGTCCGGCGGCAGGAAGCTCTCATGCCGGCCGTTTCACGGCCGCAAATCCTGCCCGGCCGGCGCCGGCAACGTCGGCGCCGGCAATTCACACCCGGCCGCGATCGGCGCTAACATTCGAACGACGATCCGATTTGCCGGCTCGAGGAGGAGTCCCCGCACATGGAATACCGACGGATATCGGCCGACTGCCACATCGACCTCTGCTGGATGCCCCCGGAGCTCTTCGTCTCCGAGGCGAGGGCCGGGTTCCGGGAACGCATGCCCTACGTGACGGACGGGCCGGACGGCCCCTGGTGGACCAGCCGCAACGGCGTCTCCTTCGGGCTCAAGAACGGGGTCGGTCCGTCCGGGCAGAAGTACGTGCCCGGCCAGCACTACCGGGCCGACAGGATGGCCGCGACGGGCCTCTACGACGACGGCCGGAAGGACGTCCGCCGCGTGTCCGACCCGCACCTGCGGATCCGCGACATGGAGCGCGACGGGGTCGACGCGGAGGTCCTCTACGGCATCCTCGGGGCGGCGACCCGGCTTGGCGACCACGAGGCCGCGAACGAGATGTTCCGGATCTACAACGACTGGCTCGCGGACTTCTGCGGCCACTACCCGGAGCGGCACATCGGCCTCGCCTGCCTGCCCTACGGCGACGTCGGCGCCGCGGTGGCGGAGATCCGGCGGGTGGCGGGGATGGGCCGCATCCGGGGCGTCGAGCTGTCGTGCTCCTGGGACATGGAGCCGATGTGGCACCCCTGCTGGGAGCCGCTCTGGCAGGCCGTGCAGGAGGTGGACCTGCCCCTGCACTTCCACACCTTCCCCGCCATCGATCCCAACCTTCTCCGGGACGCGCCGGAGGAGGCGCGCCGCCCCGCGTTCTTCACCGTGGTGTCGGGCTTCCAGATGAACCTCGTGAACATCCTCGCCGCCATCATCGGGGCCGGGGTGCTCGAGCGCCATCCCAAGGTGCGGGTCGCGTTCGGGGAGAGCGGGATCGGCTGGATCCCCTACGCGCTGGACCGCATGGACTTCGAGTGGGAGGACCGCTTCCGCGACCTCGGGCTCACCATGAAGCCGAGCGACTACTGGCGGCGGCAGTGCCGGGCCACCTTCCAGTTCGACCGGATCGGCGCGGGCCTCGTCGACGAGATGGGGGTCGAGTCCCTCATGTGGGGCTCGGACTACCCCCACGGCGACGGGGTGTGGCCGGAGTCGGACCGCTACATCGCCGAGCAGTTCGCCGGCCTGTCGGAAGCCGAGGTCCACCGGCTGACCTGTGCGAACGCACACGAGTTCTACCGCCTTCCCGGCCGGGCGGTCTCGGCCGCGCTCCCGGAGGCGGCCGACTGATCGTCTCGGGCCGGCCTCGAATCGGGGGCGCGGCTCCGCACGTGTCCGGGCGGCCCGGTCCGGTCCGGGGCCGCCGCGGTCCGCGCCCGCTTCGTCCCGGAGCGGGAGGCGGCGGGTGAGCCGGAAGTCGGACGAACGGGTCCGCCGCCGTCTCGCGGAGGCGGTGCAGGCACTGGCCGGGAACCGGGCGCGGGACGCCCTCGATGCGGCGAGCGCGGTCATGCGGGAACGCCCCCGGCTTCCCGAAGCCCGCCTGTATGCCGGCTTCGCCCTCGTCCGTCTGGGCGAACGCGAACCCGGCGTCCGGTTCATCGAGGAGGCGGCCCGGCTCGGCCCCCGCGACACGGGGGTCCAGGCCGGCGCGGGCCAGGCGTTCGCGGAGCTCGGCCGGCCGGCCGACGCGGAGGCCTGCTTCCGGCGCGCGTGTGCGGCCGACCCCCGTGCATTCCAGCCCCGCTTCGCGCTCGCGGTGATGCTGGAACGCCGGGGAGCGCCGGAGGAAGCCGAGGAGTCCTACCGGCTCGCCATCGACCTTCGGCCGGAGGCGGCGCCCGCCTGGGTCGGGCTCGGCAACGCCGAGCGCGCGCAGGGCCGGGACGAGGAGGCGCGCGCGAGCTACCGGCGGGCGACGGAGGCCGATCCGGCCCACGCGCCCGGCTGGAACAACCTCGGCAACCTCGAGCGCGCGCTCGGCCGCACCGGCGGGGCGGAGGCCGCCTATCGGACCGCGGTGGAGCACGCGCCGCGCTACCTGCCCGGATGGACGAACCTCGCCTCCCTGCTCGGCGCCGCCGGGCGGCGCGAGGAGGAGGTCGAGGCGTGGAGGAGGGCGTCGGAGCTCGCTCCCCGGGACGTGGACGTGTGGTCCGGGCTCGGGAACGCCCTCGAGCGGGCCGGACGCGCCGAGGAGGCGATCCCCGCCCTCGAGCGTGCGCTCGCGTGCGTGACCCCGGACCATCCGCGGGTCATCAGCGCGCTCGGCCGGCTCCACGCCGCGCTCGCCCTCGCCCATCTGCGGGCGGGCGGCCCGGACGGCGCGCAGGCGCTCGCCGCCTGCGACGGCTGGCTCGGGCGCCGCCCGGGGGACGCGACCGGGCTCGCGGCGAAGGCGATCCTCCTCCACCACCTCGGCCGGGAGGAGGAGTCGCGATCCCTCGCCGATACCGCGCGCCTCGCCGTCCGCTTCCGGGTCGATCCCGCCCCGGACTATCCCGATCTCGACAGGTTCAACGAGGCGCTCGCCCGGCACGTCACGGGCCATCCCTCGCTCGCCTGGGCGCCGCCCCACAACGCGACCCGCGACGGCCAGCACTCGGGCGAGCTGGTGACCGGGCCGAGCGGCCCCGCGGTGGTCCTCAAGATGAGGATCCTCGACTGCATCGAGCGGTACGTGGCTTCGATCGCGGAGGCCGAGCCGGACCACCTCGTCGTCCGGTGCCGTCCTCCGGCCACCAGGATGCGGATGTGGGGGGTCGTCATGCGCGCCGGGGGGCACCAGATCTCCCATATCCACCCGGCGGCCTGGCTGAGCGGGGTCTACTACCCGGAGGTCCCGGACTTCGTGTCCGCCGAGGACCCCGAGCACCGCGGCTGGATCGAGTTCGGGCGTGCGCCCGAAGAGGAATTCCCGGACGTGAAGCCGATGCCCGTCGAAGCGATCCGTCCCGAGGAGGGCCTCCTCGTCATCTTCCCCGCCTGGTTCTACCATCGCACCGTCCCCTATCCGGCCGATGCCCGCCGGATCAGCGTGGCCTTCGACCTCGTGCCGGCGGCGGCGCCGGACTTCCCCCGGCTGCTCGCCCGCTGAGGGGAGGCGGGCCCGGGGAAGGGCGGAGCCGCGGTCGGGGAGGGCTGAGGATCATCGAGGGAGGCTCCGGACCATGTGGTAGCGCCCCGGCGCGACCCCGTCCGGAAGGGCGACGGGCGCGGCGGCGGGGAGGGTCATCTCCTGGTCGGTGACGACGAGCGCCCCCGGAGCGAGGAGCGGCGGGAGAAGCGGGGAGACCCGCGCCGCGAGCCGGCGGTTGCTCTCCGCCACCCCCGAGCCGACGTCCGCGTGGAGGAGGGCCACCCTTCCCCGGAAGCGTTCCTGCGCCGCCGGAAGCGCATCGAGCACGTCCCCGAGGAAGAGGTGATCGTCGTCCGGGATGCAGCTCGGATGAGCGGAGACGTGCTTCTCGAACACGAAGATCTCGCGGTCCGGGAGCCGTTCCCGGAGGTGGTCGTAGGTCCGGCCGTTGCCGAGCCCCAGCTCGAACACGTGGCCCGGCGTCCCCGCGAGGAGCTCGCACGCGAGGTCCAGGCACGCGCGCTGCGCCATGAGGCGGCGGATGGCGCTGTCGAGGCGGCTCATCCCGGCGCGGCGCCCGCGGAGCCGCTTCCGCCCGCGGAGCCGTTCGCGTCCGCGGATCCGCTCGCGTCCGTGCTTCGGGTCCCGCCGTCACCTTCGCCCTCGCCGCCGTCACCCTCGCCGTCGCCGAACAGGGCGGCGAGCCGCTCGCCGGGGTCGGGTGCGCTCATGAACGCCTCCCCCACCAGGAAGGCGTGGACGCCGCGGGCCCGGAGCCCGGCCACGTCCTCCCGGGAGGCGATCCCGCTCTCGGTCACCGTCCGCCGGTCCGCCGGGACCCGCCCCGCGAGCCGCCCGGTCGTCGCGAGGCTGGTCTCGAAGGTGCGAAGGTCGCGGTTGTTGATGCCGACGAGGAGGGCCGGGAGCCGGAGTGCGCGGTCGAGCTCCGCCTCGTCGTGCACCTCGACGAGGGTGTCGACCCCGACCTCGCGGGCGGCCTCCGCGAGCTCCCGGAGCGCATCGTCACCGAGGGCGGCGACGATGAGGAGCACGCAGTCCGCTCCCATCGCCCGCGCTTCGTGTACCTGCCACGGGTCGATGAGAAAGTCCTTGCGGAGTACCGGGAGGGAGGTGGCCGCCCGCGCCGCCCGGAGGTGGTCCGGCGAGCCCTGAAAGAATTCGCGGTCCGTCAGCACGGACAGGGCCGCCGCGCCGCCCCGCTCGTATCCCGCCGCGATGCGGGGCGGCTCGAAGTCGCGGCGGATGACCCCCCGGCTCGGCGACGCACGCTTGATCTCGGCGATGACGGCCGGGCGGCCCTCGCCGATCCGCGCCTCGATCGCCGCCCGGAAGCCGCGGGGCGCCGGCGCATCCGCCGCCCGGCGGCGCATCTCCGCGAGCGGGACTTGCCGGATGCCCTCCTCGACCTCCTCCCGCTTGCGCTCCAGGATGCGGGCGAGGACGTCCGGGATGCCGCGGCCGGTCACGGCGCCGGCCCGCGGTCCGGAGGCGGATGCGGATGTCGGGGGAAAGGGGGGGGGAAGGGGAGGAGGTCCGGACGCGGGCGCGCCCGCCGGCCGGTCCCGCATCGGGGCGCAGCGGGCAGGGTCATGCCGACCGGCTCATGGCCGGAGAGGCGAACCCGCCGAGGCCGAAGAGGCGGGCCGGTCCCGGGCGCGCGGCGGGCGAACCGGGCGGCACCGCCGGGGCATGGGGCCGGAACGGGAGGGCGGGAGCGTCGGGGAGCATGGGGATCGCTTCCACCGGGAGCGGCGTCCCCGCGCTCAGGGCCGCCCGTCCGCGAGGGCGTTCGACACCTCGACGAGAGCGGCCAGGGCCGACCTCGCCGCCCCGCTCGCGACCGATCCGCGGGCGGCCTCGACCCCCTCGGCGAGACTCGCCGACGCGCCCGATACGTGGATGGCCGCCGCCGCGTTCAGAAGGGCGACGTCGCGGGGCGGTCCGGGGCGGTCGTCCAGCACCTCGCGCATCAGCGCCGCGCTCGCCTCGGGACCGTCCACCCGCAGCGCGTCCATCTCCGCGCCCGACCGGAGGCGCTCGAAGCCGAGCTCCTCCGGGGTCACCTCGTACTCGCGGACCTCGCCGTCCTTGAGCTCCGCGATGAGGGTCGGCGCTCCGGTGCTGATCTCGTCGAGCCCGTCCCTGGAGTGGTAGACGAGGACGTGGCGGCTGCCGAGCTGGCCAAGCACCCGGGCGATCCGTCCGGTCCACTCGGGCGCGAACACCCCGAGTGCCTGGTTCGGAGCGCCGGCCGGGTTGGTGAGCGGCCCGAGCAGGTTGAAGATCGTGCGCGCGCCCATCTCCCGCCGCGGCCCCACCGCGTAGCGCATGGCGCGGTGGTGGTGGGGGGCGAACATGAAGCCGAAGCCGGTGCGGGCGATGCACTCCGCCACCTGCTCCGGCGCGAGGTCGATGTTGACCCCCGCGCTCCGGAGCACGTCCGCGCTCCCGGAACGACTCGATCCGGACCGGTTGCCGTGCTTCGCGATCCGCACCCCGGCCCCGGCCGCGATGAGGGCCGCGGTGGTGGAGATGTTGAAGGTGCCCGAGACGTCGCCCCCGGTGCCGGCGGTGTCGACCAGCCCCTCGGGGGCCACCGGCACGCTGGCCGCGAGGCCGCGCATGACCCGGGCGGCGGCGGCGAGCTCCCCGACCGTCTCACCCTTCATGCGAAGCCCGATGAGAAACCCGCCGATCTGCGACTCCGTCGCCTCGCCGGTCATGATCGTGCGCATCACCGCGGTCATCGAGCCGCCGTCGAGGTCCCGGCCGTCCGCCACCGTCCGGATGGCCGTCTGCATGTCCATCGCCGAATGCTCCTCCCGTGCCGCCCGCCCGCCTCAGCCGCCGGTTGCGGGGTCCTTCGCCTCCGTCGCGGTCTCGATCCGCGTCCCCCTTCCCGTCCCCGCCGATCGCCGGCGGGCCGACGCCTGCCGGCGGCCCGCCTCCGCGGCGGCTCGCATCGCCGCGATCGTACCGGGGTAGTCCCCCGATCCGAAGACCGCCGAGCCCGCCACGAACGTATCCGCGCCGGCGGCCGCGATCGCCCCGACGTTGCCGGTCCTGACCCCGCCGTCCACCTCGAGCCGGATCGGCGGCCCGCCCGCCGCCTCGTGGCGGTCCAGGACCGCGCGCGCGGCGCGGAGCTTGGCGAGGGTGGCGGGAATGAACGACTGCCCCCCGAATCCCGGGTTGACGGACATGACGAGCACGAGGTCCAGCCGGTCGAGCGTCCAGTCGAGCCAGGCGAGCGGGGTCGCGGGGCTCAGCACGACGCCCGCCTTGCAGCCGAGGTCGCGGATGAGGGCGAGCGAGCGGTCGAGGTGGTCCGTCCCCTCGGGGTGGATGGATATCCACGCGGCGCCCGCCCCCGCGAAATCCCGGATCAGGCGGTCCACCGGACGGGCCATGAGGTGCACGTCGAGGGGGGTCGTTCCGGCCGCCCCGGCCAAGGCGCCGCACACCATCGGCCCGAGGGTGAGGTTCGGAACGAAATGGTTGTCCATCACGTCGAAGTGGATGAGATCGGCCCCGGCCCGGACGACCGCTTCCACCTCCTCGCCGAGCCGTGCGAAATCGGCGGAGAGGAGGGACGGCGCGATCCACACCGCGGGCGCGGCGCCGGTGCCGGCCGCAGGCGGGTGGGGAGGGGCGGGGGCTCGCCCGGACGCGGCGGGGCCTGCCGGCGGCGGGGTCACTCCGGGCGCGGGCGCGCCGCGATCCGGGCCGCCACGCGGCGGGCGAGAAGCCGGGACAGACGGGCCCTCTCGATCGGATCCCGGAGAACGAGGAGCCGGTCGAGCCCGCCCCGGGACAGGCCGGGCCACACCACGCTCTCCGGGGAGAGGCGAAACCCCTCCTGCGCGCCGGGATCGGCTACCCAGATGCAGGCCACCTCCCTCCGACTCGTGGTCCACGCCTCCTTGACCCCCATCCGGAAGTAAGGCGCGAGCTTGTGGCGGGACCGGCGGCTGCGGTCGATCTCCACCACGAGGTCGGGCGGCGGAAACCCCAGGCGCACGTCGAGATAGCCTTCGACCGCGCGGACCGAGCGTTCGGCGGCCGGGTCCAGGTAGTAGCTCGCATCGGGCTCGAACGCGCCGTCGCCGCTCAGGAGGCGCAACGCCCTCGCGCTCTGCCAGGAGACGAGACGTCCCGCGGCGGCGAGCTCGTCCACGATTCGCCCGAACAGGAGGTCCGTCTCCGCCGCCGGACCTTCGTGGGCGAATCCCGGCTCCGCCACGAACTCCCCCATCCGGAAGCGCTCGTCGTAGCGGCAGCGGGGCGCGTCGTCGTGCTGCGTCAGGCGATCGAAGAGGGCGCGCGGCATGGCGATCTCGATCCGTACCGGCGCGTCGGGGGAGGGCGCGTCAGGAGACGGCGCGTCAGGAGACGGCGCGTCAGGGGACGCGGGCCGGGGGGTGGCGGCCGGCGAGGGCGTCTCCGACCCGGCAGCGGTTTCCAGGGTGGGCGGCGAGGCCATGTATCGAGTATACAGGGCCGGGGGCGGGCGATGGCCGGGGCGACCAGGGCAGCATTGGGGCATGAAACATCGTTTCCGGGCCGCCAGGTCAGCCGGACCAGTCGTAGATGGATCCCTGGGCCTGAATCCTTGGGCCGCCCAGTCCACCTCGGTGTTCCTCAAAGGCGAAATCGGCCCGAAACAGGCTTGGTAACCGCCATTCGACGCTCGGAGGTCTCGAATGCGATCGCCCCGAGGGAGACCAGGGGCGTTTCCGCTGCGGAATCGGTTCGCGCGGGTGAACGCCGTTCGGTCGAACCAGAGCGGCGGAGGTCCCGGGAACGGCGCCTGACCCGGGCGCGGGCGTCCTGCGGGTGGCGCGTCCTCCGGATGGGGGTGTCTCGCCCGCATCGATCGGCGGCGGTCTTGCGGTCCGATTCGCGGGCCGGGGGGATGCCCGGTTCCCTCCCGGTACCTCGAAGACGCGCTGTCCCCCGAAAGAGCGGCGGGCCTTGATTCCCGGCCGCGAGTCGGTCAGCGTGAAAAGGCCCTGCCGGGGCGACGGACGAGGGCCGGGCCGGCGAACGAAGGCCGGACCGGCCGGGTGATGGCGGCCCCCGGCGCGAGGAGCGGGGGAGAGCGGTTGCATGGGTGGAGGCGAAGAGGAGCGGAAGCGGCTCCATATCGGGGTGACGGCGTGGGACCTGGGACCGCCCGGCGCCGCGGACCAGTTCGCGCGGCAGGCGGAGCGGGCGGAGGCGCTCGGCCTCGACTCGTTCTGGTTGCCCGAGTTCCACTTCGACGAAGGGGTCCCCCTTCCCCAGCCCCTCCTTCCTCTCGCCGCGGTGGCCGCGCGCACCGTGCGCCTGCGGATCGGCGCCGGCTCGTACCTCCTCCCGATCCGGCATCCGCTCCAGGTCGCCGAGGAGGTGGCGGTGCTCGACCGGCTGTCCGCGGGCCGCGTGATCCTGGGGGTGGGGCGGGGCTATCGCGCGAGCCTCTTCGATGCCTTCGAGGTGCCGGCGAAGGAGAAGCGGGAACGTTTCGAGCGGGCGCTGGGGGCCATGGCGGCGGCGTGGGCGGGAGAGCCGGTGGCCTGGGATGAGGAGGAGCCGCCGCGGGAGGCTGGCGGCGGGGGCGCCTCGCCGTCCGGCCGGGCGAGGGACGGCCCGGCGTCCGCGGAACGAGGCAGCGCTTCCGATGGGGCAAGGAGGAGGGGCGGGGAACGCAACACCGCCGGACGGGAGGGACACGGGAAGCGGGCGGCGGCCGGCGGCGAGGCGGCTGGCGGCGGAGGCCCGGCCGACGGGGCGCGAGGAGCGTGCGGACGAGGATCGGAGCCCTCTCGCGGCCGCCCGGTGCGGCTCGTTCCACGGCCGGTGCAGGATCCCCATCCGCCCATCTGGGTCGCGGCGTTCGGGCCGCGGGCGCTGGAACAGGCGGGCCGGCTCGGGCTTCCCTACTTCGCCTCCCCGATCGAGTCGATGGAGGCGCTCGACCGGAACTTCGCCCGCTTCCGCGAGGCGTGGGCGGCGGCGCGGACGGGGGCGCCCGCCGCGACCCCGATCATGCGGACCACGTTCATCAGCCGGGACCGGGCCCGGCTTCGCGCCGCCCGGGAGCGGCTCGCCGAGCAGGCCGCCTCGCTCGCGCGTTCGCCGGTCGGCGCGATCCGCCGCGGGGCCGGGGTCCGGCCGGACGACTGGGCGCTGGTCGGGGAGCCGGAGGCGGTGCGCGACCGGATCGAGGCCTGCCGGGAGCGGTTCGCGATGACCCACCTCGTCGCGTCCCGCACCCGCCTGCCGGGGCTCGAGCCGGGCGACTTCGAGCGTTCCCTCGACCACCTCGCCGCCCTCCGCGAATCGCTGGACGGGTAGCGAGAGGGTCGCAGCGTGCCTTGCAGGGCGCGATCTCCCTCATGCCGCATGTCGGCTCGCGGATGGCGGCGCTCGCGGGCGCGGGCGCGAGCGGGGCCATCGTCGACATCTCGAGCCCCGGCGCCATCCGGCCGCGACCGGCGTTCGCTCCCTGCGCGGGAGCGAAGGCGGCGTTCGGGCTCTCGACGCGGCGACCGAAGCGTTCGCCCGGGAGCACGCGCCGAAGGTGCGGGTCGACGCGAGATCACCCCCGGCCGGTTCATCACCAACGTCTCGCGGGCGTGGAGCGAGGAGGAACAGCGAAATGCCGAGGTCGCTCCCGGGTGCAGCGGCGAGCCCGAGGAGATCGTGACCGCGGTGCTCCATCTCGTCTCGTCGGCGACCGGATCGACGACGGGCTCGGTCATCCGCGTGCATGGCGGCGCGCCCCGACTCCCGCCGCGTGTGCGCCGCCCCCGCTTCGGGCTCCAGGGCGCGTTCAGTCGTCGAAGCCGACCCGGGCCCCCTCCGACACCGCGTAGCGCGACTCCAGGCCCTGCACCGCCTCGAGGCCCATGAGCTCGAAGAACTCGCGGAAGCTCGCCATCCCGGCGCTGCTCGCCTCGATCCCGCCCGTCTCCCGAAGCTCGGCGAGCGCGCGCCGGATGGCCGGGATCGCGGCGGAGAGCGACAGCCCCGGATAGATGACGACCCCGAAGCCGAGCGCCTCGATCTCGCTCGCGGGGAGCACCGGGGTCTTGCCGCTCATCGCCATGTTGTACAGGGTGGGCCGCGCGAACGCCTTCGGGATCGCCTCGACCTGCTCCATCGTCGTCGGCGCCTCCACGAACAGGACGTCCGCTCCCGCTTCCTCGTAGGCCTTCGCCCGGCCGAGCGCGGCCTCGAACCCCTCGACCGCGATGGCGTCCGTCCGTGCGATGACGATGAAGTCGGGGTCGGACCTCGCGTCGACCGCGGCCCGGACCTTGGCGCACATCTCCTCCGCCGGGATGAGGGTCTTGCCCGCGAGGTGTCCGCAACGTTTCGGCCAGTCCTGGTCCTCCATGTGCACCCCGGCGACCCCTGCCCGCTCGTAGCACCGGATGGTGCGCCGCACGTTGATGGGACCTCCGTAGCCGGTGTCCGCGTCGGCGATGAGGGGAAGGCCGGCCGCGTCCGCGATCCGTCCCGCGTTGTCGGCCATCTCGGTGACCCCGAGGAGCCCCACGTCGGGCATGCCGAGCCGGCTCGCGGTCGTGCCGGCCCCCGTCATGTAGAGCGCGTCGAAGCCCTGCTCGGCGACGAGCCGCGCCCCCACGCATTCGGCGACCCCGGGGGCGATCAGCAGATCCGGAGCCTGGAGGAGGCGGCGAAGCCGCGTGGTCATTCGTTCCATGTCGGGTCTCCCGTCCCCGTGAGGGGAATGCAGCGGCGGATCAGCGGGGGCCAAGCGACGGATCACGGGTCACGGCCGCGGGGCGGCGCTTCGGGGCCGGAGCCGGCCGCGCCGACCGGCCTCGAGTGGACCTGCCGTGATCCCCCCGTGATCCCCTGGCCCGGCGGCCCGCCGTGTCGAGCCCGGCCTCGTCCGGTCCCCATCGCCATGTCCCTGCCCAACCCCGGGTATGCGAGCGTGGAGACCGCGTCGCGGACCGGCGCGAGCCTCGGCGGCTCGCACTCGCCTCAGCGGACGGAGTACGCCGCCGCCGCCTCCTCCCGCACCCGCACGCTCGCCTGCCGCCGCCGGCCCGCCGTGTCGAGCCTCGTGTCGAGCCCGGCCTCGTCCGGTCCCCATCGCCATGCCCCTGCCCAACCCCGGGTATGCGAGCGCGGAGACCGCGTCGCGGACCGGCGCGAGCCTCGGCGGCTCGCACTCGCCTCAGCGGACGGAGTACGCCGCCGCCGCCTCCCGCATCCGCACGCTCGCCTGCCGCCGCCGGCGCACGATGCGGGCCACCGCCTCGGTACGCTCGTCGCAGGTCTCGCTGACCCCCACCCCTTCCACCGCCTCGCACACGTCCTCCGGCGTCAGTCCCGCCAGCACCTCCGAGGCGCCGAGCCGGCGCGGCGCGCTCCCGGGGCGCAGGGCGAGAAAGTCCACCCGCAGCTCCCGCGTGCCCTTGCGGCCGTGCAGCCGCCACAGCTCCCGCACCCCCATCTCCCCGTAGCGTTCGGCCTTGCCCTCGTCGGCGTGCGTGATCTCGACCTCCACCACCAGATCGGGCGCGATACGCTCGACGCAGGCGTCGAGCGCCGCTTGCCCTTTGGCGCGGGCCGCGAAATAGCCTCTGGCGCGCTCGCCGACGTAGAACGCGCAGTCGGGCTCCATCCCCGTGCCGGGAGGTTCGCCGCGCCCCCGAAGCCGGGTGCTGCCGATTCCCTTCGATGCGCCGGTAGCCGCGCTCCCGGCGACGTCCACGATACGGTCCAGGATCCAGGTCAGGTCTTCGTGGGAGTGGGATGGCGCCATCAGGGTGACGATCCCGCGCACCGGGTCGAGGCAGACCCGGCGGAAGCAGCGGCTCCAGTCGACGGCGGCGAGCTCGGCGATGGTGCCGGCGTCGGCGCGCAGGACGTGGATGGTGGAGCCGAGGGGGCCGGTGTGCATGGTGGCGGGGGCGTTCATGGCGGGGGTCCCGACCGGAAACGAACACCCGTCATCATACGCTCTCCATCGCACCGCGGACGCACCGCCGTGCGATGGAGCCAGGGTCGTTTCACGCTGCGGAATCGGTTCGCGCGGGTGAACGCCGGTTCGGTCGAATCGGAGCGGCGGAGGTCCTGGAAACGGCCCCTGACCCGGACACGGGCGTCCTCCGAACGCGGGTATCTCCCCCGTATCGACCCGTGGTGGTCCTGCCGTCCCGTTGGCGGGCAGTACGCCCGGGTCCCCCCGGGTCACGAAGACGCGCCTGGATATTGCACGAAGCTGGAGGATTATGATTTTGGGGTGTTGTACGGCCCTGCCCGGAGAGTTTTCGGCAGGTAGAAGGAGGTCGGAAGGCGCCGGGGAGCGTCCTGGAGTGGTTCGGAGGGGGCGCTGAGGGGGTGTTCGGGTCTGGATGGCGTCGTGCGGCGCAGGGCGCCGCTCCGGGTCGAGCCCGGGGTGCGGATTCGGAGCAGAGCCGCGAAGCTGGGGCTTATCCCGCCGTAAGCCGTTGTACGAGCAGCCGGAAGACGGCTTGGTCAGGGTAGGCGGTGGACAGCCGCACCGCCACGGTGCGGGTGCTGCGGGTCACCACCGCACCGATGCGAAGCAGCCGCAGACGAAGGCTCTGGCATTGCGACCGGGCCAGACCCGTCCCGCGCAGGGCCGTGCGGCGCATCGTTTCGAGCAGCGTGTACGCCAACCCCGCGAGCAGCAACCGGTACTGGTTCGTCCACCACTTCGAACTCGAAGTGCGGTCGGCGAACAGGGCCAACTGCTGTTCCTTGATCCGGTTCTCCATGTCTGCGCGCTGACAGTACACCCGGTCATGGAGTTCGTCCGCTTCCCTTTCAAGGTTGGTGACGATGAAGCGCAGGTTGCGTCCCATCGCGGTGTGTTCGATGCGGGCGATGACCCGCCGGCGACGCCTCCAGGTCCGCGCCGCATACTTGAAGTCGTCGAACGACCGGCTCTTGGCCCTGGTCGCCTCGAAGCCGTCCCTGGCCACCTCGCACGCCACCGCCGCCTCGCGTTCGAGCACCGGATTGCGGGCCAGCCCCACGATGTATCCCACGTCGTGGCGCTCGCACCAGTCGAACATCCGATGTCGGCAGAACCCCGAGTCCCCCCGAAACACGATGCGAACCCCAGGCCATGCCCGACGCAACCTATTGACCAACAACGACAATATCCCCCAAGCGTGCTTCGCACCATCCTGGTTCGAACGACGAAGGTAGGCCACCAGCAACTGCTCACCGCAGAACACGTACAACGGCAGAAAACAGTAGTGGTCATAGTACCCATGGAAGAAGGCGCCCGGCTGATGACCGTGCACCGGATCATCGGTCGCGTCGAAGTCGAGCACCAACTCCCGGGGCGCACGCGCGAACGAGGCAATGAATTGCTCGATCAGCTCCTGATGAATCGCAACCGCCCACTGGTGCTCGGCGCGCCGCTCGAACCGGCACAGCGTCGAGGCACTGGCCAGGCTGCGGTCGTGACCGCAGGCGGTCTGAACGACCGGGTCCTCACGAAGGGCGTCATGGTCGTTCAAATCTTCGTATCCCAACGCGACCGCGTGGACCCTCTGGCGCACCATCGTCACCACCTCGTGGCGAACCTTCCCGCGCTGGCGTGGCTCACCGAGCCGACGTGCGACCCGCTCGGTCAGCCCGAGCCGGCGGTCCACCTCGCGCAACAACAGCGCCCCCCCATGAGAAGAAACCGACCCGCCGGAGAAGTCCGCCCGCACCCGGCGCCGACGGCAGCTTGAAAACATCATCGACCCGTGGTTCCATTTCGTCACCGTCTGGCTCCCGGTTGAATCCAGCTCAAGTCACTGAATTATAACCGATCATGGGGCCGGACGGTACTCCTTCATGCGATATCCGGGCAAGCGGTCAGGCTGATGCAACTCGACGAGGCACTGCGCATCCGAACTGAAGAAGAAATCCCCGTATATGAAAAACTCGGCGATGTGCGAGCCATCGCCGTCACTCAAGGCAAGATCGCCGACGTCTTCGAGATCCGCGGGCAACTCGACGAGGCGCTACGTATCCGGACCGAAGAAGCACTGCCGGTCTTCAAAGAGCTCGGTGACGTGCGGTCCATCGCCATCACTCAAGACCGGATCGCCGACATCCTCCAGATCCGCGGGCAACTCGACGAGGCGCTGCGTATCCGAACCGAGGAACAACTGCCGGTCTTCGAAAAACTCGGTGAGGTGCGAGCCATCGTCATCACCCAGGTGCGGATCGCCGACATCCTGGAAGCTCGTGGATCGGTCGAGGAAGCCTTGAGGGCTTACGAGCGGCACGTGCTGCGAGACATCAAGGCTCTCGAAGATCCCGCACAAATCGAGCACGTCCGCAATCGGATCGCGTCCCTGCGAGCGTCATCCACAGAGTCGCGCGGAGACTGATCGGCCGGCGGCTTCAGGGAGTGCATGACCTGCTGGAGCAGGACGAGCGGACGGGCGCCGAGAGGCCGCTTCTCCCCGAACTGCGCGGGTCCATTGCGACCGGAGAGGTCGGGACATGGGGGAAGCCGCGCCAGTGCCTCGGCGCGGTGAATTCGACGGATCGAGATCGTGCAAGCAGCCGGGTCTTCGCCTTGGCCGGGCGATCCGAACCGGTCGGGATTGCCGTGTCCTGGTCGAACGCTGCCCGCGCCAGCCAAATCCCGATCCATCACGGCGACCACGATGCGGCGTGCGGCTTCAGGACGACCCGGCGGGCGGCGGGGCCGGTGGGGGAGGCGAGGCGGGTGCGGAAGGCGGGGACCGCGGCGGCCCCGGTGGGCGGCGGAGGGTCTCCGGCACCAGCCAAGCGGCAAGCGCAGCTCCCGCGAAGCCGACCGCCCCGGCCAGTCCGAGCGACGCGCCGAGGGCGAAGAAGCCGGTCGCCGCACTGAAGAAGAAGGGGCCGGCCGCGTGGCCCGCGTCCCCGAGGAGGCGCCACACCCCGAGGAACTCCCCGCGGTTGGTGCGCGGCGAGAGGTCCGCCCCGAGGGCCATGATGATCCCGGTGCCGAAGCCGTTCCCGAGCCCGGAGAGGAGGGCGACCGCGAGATAGGCTTGGAAGGTGGTGGCGAACGGCATCAGGACGAGGCTCGCCCCGAGGAGGGCGAGCGAAGGCACGAGGGTCCATTTGCGCCCGCGAACGTCCATCAGCCAGCCGGCCGGGTAGAACATCGCCGCGTCGAGGGCGGAGGAGAGCCCGAAGGCGAGCCCGATGCTCGCGGGATCGAGCCCGATGGCCCCGCCCCAGAGGGGGATGAGGACCTGGCGGGCGGAGCGCACGAACTGCATCGCGACGGAGGCGAGCCCGCCGCGGATGAATTCGTGTCGGTGCTCACGCAGGATCCGGGCGATGACGGCGCGGTGGGGCTGGGCGCCGCCGCGGGCGCCCGGGCGCGAGCGCCGGACGAAGACGCCGACGAGCGCCAGGCCGGCGACGTTGAGGATCGCCGCGGCGGCGAAGGCGCCCGCGAACCCGAACCCCTCGGCGACGACCCCGCCCGCCGGCGGGCCGACGAAGAGCCCCAGCCGCTGGATGCCGGCGAGCGCCGTGATCGCGCGGCCCCGGTAGGCGGCCGGGCACCGGCGGGTGACGTAGCTCAGCCTCCCCAGCATGAGCGCGCCGAACCCCGCCCCGAGCGCGAGGGCGAGCAGGCCGAGGGTCCAGGGGTCGGCGGCGAAGGCGAACCCGGCGCAGGCGAGGGCGACCGTCAGCGCCCCTCCCGCCATCGTGACCTTGTCCCCGAGGCGGGTGACCACCACGCCGGACGGGACGTCGGCGAGCATGGTCCCGAGCCCTCGCATCCCGAGCACCGCGGCCGCGGCGGCCGGCCCGCCGCCGATCTCCAGGACGTAGAGCGGCAGCAGGATGAGGGTGGCCTGGTGGCCGACCGCGATGCAGACGGCCGGCGCGTAGACGGAGAGGGACAGGCGCCGGAAGGCGCCCCGCGCACGGCTCCTCGACGGGGGACGGCTCAGGTTACGGGTTCCGAGGCGGGCGCCCGGAAGGGAGGCGCGGCGGCGGTCGGGACGGCCCGGGCGTCACGCTCGGCGGCTTCCTGCGGCGGGCGCCGATCCTCTCCTGGCGATTGGCGGGCTTGGTGGGGCCGTACCTCGCAGCAAGCCGTTCCTGCCCACCTCGACCACGTCGACCACGTCGACCACATCGACCACATCGGCCACGTCGACCGCGCCGAGCGCACATGCGCGCCAAGGCCGGCTCCCGGGCGCGCTCTGCGATCCCTCCTTCTCTTGCCGGAGGGGCGCAAGCCTTCCCCGGCCCGCATGTCTCGCCGGGCGCTCAGTCGGCGGCGCTCTTCCGGGCCGCCGCCAGCGCGTCGAACGTGGCCGCCTTCACCGCCGCCGGCACGACCGGCACGTCCTCGCGGGCGATGGGCGGCATGAACCGCTTGCGGGCCGCCGCGGCTTCGAGGTGCGGCCGGAGCGATTCCGCCTTGCGCGCCTCGCGCCCGGCCGCCTCGGCTTGGAACCCCGGCATCACCGTGCGGGCGAAGAGCTCCAGCGACTCGCAGATGTTCGCGTGGGAGTTGCGCCCCGCCTGCTGCATGAAGATGACCTGGTCGACCCCCGCCTCCTGGAAGGCCCGGAGGTGGCGCTCCATGTCGGCGGGGGTCCCGATCCCGGCGCCGTCGAACTCCGCGCGGGCGAGGGCGGCCTGGATGAGCCGGTCGGACGCATCGCCGCGCTTCTCCCTGAACTCGTTCCACATGTCGCTGTAGCCGGGCACGAAGTCCTCCGCCACGAGCTTCTGCTGGGCGTACCGGAAGAACTCGAAGTGGTCCTGCCCCCGGCGGATCGCTTCCGCCCGGTCCTCGTGCATCGAGAAGGCGGAGACCATGGCGAGGTTCGGGTTGACCGCGTGTCCGAGGGGCGCGCACTCCTCGCTGCGGATGATGTCGTAGTAGATCTTCGACCAGTTGCGCGCCTCGTCCGGGTCGAGGAACGAGAACGCGAGCGCCCCGACCCCGTTCCGGGCCGCGACCTTGATGGTCTCGCGGTTCGTGCAGGCCATCCAGAGGGGCGGGTGGGGGCGCTGGAGCGGCTTGGGGAGCACGTTGCGGCACGGCATCGAGAACCCCTCCCCCTCGAAGCCGGGGTAGGGGGTGAGCACCATCATGTTGCAGATCTGCTCGGCCGCCTCCAGGGACCGCGCGCGCTTGGTCTTCGCCTGGATGCCGAAGGCGCCGAGCTCGAGCCGGGTCGCGCCCTCCCCGATCCCGAGGTCCACGCGGCCGTCGGACAGGAGGTCCAGGGTCGCCACGCACTCGGCGGTGCGCGCGGGGTGGTTGTAGCTCGGGATCACCTGTCGGATCCCGTGCCCGAGCCGGATGCCGGAGGTGCGGGCTGCCGCCGCCGCGAGGAAGACCTCCGGGGCCGACGAGTGGGAGTACTCATCGAGGAAGTGGTGCTCGACCTCCCAGGCGTAGTCGAAGCCGAGCCGGTCGGCGAGGACCACCTGCTCGATCGCCTCCTTGAAGAGGCGGTGCTCGTCGCCTTCGCCCCACGGCTTGGGAAGCTGAAGCTCGTAGAAGACCCCGAAGCGCATCTCGAATCGTCCCGGTTGCTGCGTCGTGCCGAAGCCGGAAGCATGGCATTGTCGCGGCGCTTCGGCAATGATGGGGGCCGGCACGACGGATCATGGCGGCAAGGGATTTCTGATCACGATCAGGGCCGATCGGGGACCGGGACGGCCGCCTCATGACCACTTTCCCCACGAATCCGGAGCGGACCCCCGAGAAGTACGGGAATCCCGGCCGGATCCCACGAAACCTTCGGTCACGCGGACCGTACCAGATCGGGAGGATCAGGGCGGCGGAGGAATGCCCGATGGTCGAGCGGACGGGTAGAATCGGGACGGGGTCCGTCGAGCGGCGGCGATGGACCCCGAGACGGGGGAGGTGGAGAGGAAGAGGGACGACCTGCCGCCAGCTACCCGACAAGGGGACGAAGCCGAAGTGTCGAAGAGACCTTGCGGGAAACCGTGGACGAGCCTTGTAGAGTACGCGTTGGGCTGCGTCGAAGGAGAGAGTGCGCAGACACTGGTCCCGGTGGAGACAAGCCCGGACGACGACCCGTGGTTCTCTCACGACGGTGCCGAGATGTTGGTCACGGGAAGAGCGGACTCGACGAAGGCTTCCCCGGCTATCGCCGAATATCTCGATAGAACGAAGGGAAGTACCGACGGCAGACGTAGATCCCTGATCTATGGCTGGCCCACCATTGTCACGAGAGGTCGCTCCGGTCCGGGAAGCGGCCCTCCACGGAGGCAGATAACCCCCCTGTTCGTGGTCCGGATCGAAAAGACGAAGGGCGACGGGGGGTGGAAGTTGACCACCACCCACGAGCCCGAGTTCAACCTGGCCGCTCTGGCGAACCGGCCGGAGAACGCGGACACGGCGGACGAGGTCCGCAAGCTGGCATTGCCGTTCGGAGATCCGGAAGGGATTGCTCGAATGGCCGCGGAGGCTGCACGGCTGCTCGGGTACAGCCCACCTGTCCTGGACCCGGACCAGCTGGTACGGCTCGACCGGACGACCGCAGGGAAGGAGGAGGTCTACAACGCGGCCATCTTTCTGGCCGCGGAGTTCAGTCCATACCGATACATGGTCGATCGGGAGCTGCGCGAGCTGAGTCGCCGGGACGACTGGGAGGGCACGGCAGCAGCCTGGCTGGCCGGCAAGGGACGAAGGGCAGGGCGCAAGACGTCGGAGCCGCTTGTCGCGGCCCTCCAGACGAACCAGTCGCAAGAGGAAATACTCGCATCGATCCGGACCGAGCCGTTGACGGTAGTGACCGGACCACCCGGGACCGGCAAGACGCAACTGGTGGTGAACGCGGTCGCCAACGCATGGCTGGACGGCGAGACCGTAATGGTGGCGTCGACCAACAACGCGGCCGTGGACATCGCCGTCGAACGGGCGGATCGGGACGTACTGCCGGGCCTGTTGATCCGCACGGGACACAGGGACATCAAGCAACAGGTAGCGCAGTCGATTTCCACCGCCCGCGCGAACGCCCGCAGATACGCAGGACCTCGGAAAGAGGCCGCAGGAAGGCTGCTCGCACGAGCCGGCAAGCAACGCTCGGTACGGCGCGCAAAGCTCGATCGGATCGAGAATGTGGATCGATGGCTGCTCGCGAAGGCCCAGGAACGTTCGGAGGCACGCAGCAAGCTGCTGGAGACCACCAACCGGCTGAGGCAGGCTGGAGATGGAAGAAGGACGGAAGACGAGACGCCAAGCCTCGAAGAGGTCCGTACCAGAGCACGGGCCGCGGGCGCCGAGCTGAAGAGGGCATACGAGCGGCAGGAGGCAGCGGCTCCCTTCGTGCCGAAGAAGCCGAGGCCTTGCAGGCTCCGGAGCCGGGGTGGCTTCGGTGCAGAAGAGATCGAGAGGATCAGGAGCCGGGCCGAGACGCTGGTCGGGTCGGGTCCGTTCTCGTTCTTCGAGCGAAAGAAGCTGCGTGAGCATGTCGGATGTCCACGCGGCACTCCGATGGAAGGGATCCACGAATGGGCGCGGGCTTGGCAGGAAGCAGCGGCAGAGCGTCTACGGGAAGAGGAGGACGCCAGAACAAGGGAAGAGCTGGCGCAACGGGTAGCCGCGGCCGGACGGGGCCTGGCCGAAGCCCTTGGCGGCGAGAACGGAGGCAGCCCTGTGGAAGAGCTCCTGGCCTGGGCGCGAACGGAGCACCGGCTGACGGAGATCGAGGAAGAGTTCGAATCACTGCGGAAGGACCGCGAGAAGCTGAAGGAGCAGATCGGAGACGCCGGGACGGCATTGGAGGAAGACCGCGAATGGTCACGCAGGAGCCTGACTGCCGTTCAGGCGAAGGTGGCGGAGCGGATCGCGGCGGCTCCGGCAGGAGCATTGCCCGCGTTCTCGAGCGTGTCGATGCATGGCGCCCCATTCGGGAAGGCGGTCGAAAAGGCTCTCGGGGTGTTCCCGGGTTGGGCCTGCACGGCGCTGTCGGCAGGAGGGAGCTTTCCGCTCAAGGCCGGTCTGTTCGACCTCGTGATCGTGGACGAGGCGAGCCAGTGCAGCTTGGCCGACATCCTGCCGCTGGCATACAGGGCGAAACGGATCGTCATCGCCGGCGATCCGAACCAGCTACGCGCAATCACCGTGGTGGGCGACGCACAGCTACGGAAGCTGGCCCTGGAGACGGGACATGATGAAGACGATCTGCGCGAACGAGGGCTCCACCACAAGGACGGATCCGCGTATGAGGCGTTCGAGTACGCCGCGGACTCGCCGCCTCGCCTCCTCGACGAACACTACCGCTGCCATCCGCACATCGCGAAGTGGTTCAACGAGACGTTCTATGGCGGCGAGCTCGACGTCCTGACCGACATCGCAAAGGGCGCCGGAAAACGTGCGCTGGTATGGCGGGACGTGACGGGCGACTCGCGAAGGCCGCGGCGGCGCGGTGGTTGGGTGAACGAGGCACAGGCGCGGGCGACGGTCGAATTGCTCGAAGAGCTGATCGAGCCGGAGATGACGACAGGGGTAGTCGCACCTTATGCCGCACAGAGCGAGCTGATCGAGCACCTGGCTCGTCGGAAGATCGGCGAGGACTTGCTGGCGGAGACCGGATTCGTATGCGGAACCGCACACAAGCTACAGGGCGCCGAGCGGGATCTCGTCATATTCACGTCCACGCTCACCCCGAACATGCCGCTGGGGGCAGCCGCCTGGATAGAGCAGGAACGCAACCTCATGAACGTCGCGGTGAGCCGTGCGCGACGGATGCTCGTGGTGGTCGGGCACCCGGACCTGGACCCGGAACGCAGCCGGACGCTGGCTTCGTTGCGCGAACACATCCTCGCGGTCGAAAGCGCGGGAGGTCCGGGAGGGTCGCGCGCCGCGCCGGTACACGTCCACAGTGATGCGGAACGCCTGCTGCTCGAGGCGATGCGTCAGCAGGGCCTCGCACCCCTCGGCAAGGTGGACGTAGAGGGCTTCGAGCTCGACTTCGCGTTGATGGACGGGCTTGCGATGCTCGACGTGGAGGTGGACGGTGACCACCACCTGGACATCCGGCGCCAGCAACGGCGCAACGACGTGGCTCGGGACGAGATACTCGGCAGCCTGGGATGGAAGGTGCTTCGCATACCGGCGTGGCGCTGCCACGACGGACCCGACGAAGCGGCGGACGAGGTCGGGTCGACGTGGGAACGGCTCCTGGCCTTGGGCAAGCCCCGGCCGGCCGGCCGGCAAACCGATGGAGAAGGGTGAATCCGCGCCGCCCGTGATCGGGCTCACGGGGGGGATCGCGGCGGGGAAATCCACGGTATCCGGGCGGCTGGCCGCGCGGGGGGCGCACGTGATCGATGCCGACCGGGTGGGCCACCGGGTCCTCATGCGGAGCGGCGGCGAGGCTTTCGCGTCGGTCCTGGCCGCATTCGGAGAGGAGATCCTCGACGAGGCGGGAGAGATCGTGCGCGCCCGCCTCGGGCGGCGGGTGTTCGCCGACCCGGCTCGCCTCGCCGAGCTCAACCGGCTGACCCACCCCCCGATGGCGGAGCGGATGCGGCGCGAGATCGAGGAGGTGCGGGCAGGGCCGTCCCCCCCGCCCTTCATCGTCCTCGACGCGGCGGTGCTGTTCGAGGCCGGATGGGACGCGCTCTGCGACGAGGTCTGGACGGTCAGCGCCGCGCCCGAGCGGGCGCTCGAGCGCCTCGTCGCCCGCAACCGGCTGACCCCGGAGGCGGCCCGCGCCCGCATCGACGCCCAGATCGGCAACCCCGAGCGCGAAGCCCGGGCGGACCGCGTCATCCGCAACGACGGCGCGCTCGACACGCTCGCCGCGGCCGTCGACGCGCTCGCCGCGAGGATGACGGGCCGGGGATGACGGGCGGCGGGGCTCGCGGAGCAGGGTCATCTCACGCTGCGGAGTCGGTTCGCACGGGCGAACCCGGTTCGATCGGATCAGAGCGGCGGGGGTCTCGGGAATGACCCTTCCCGGGAACGCTTGTGTCTCGCCCGCAAATGGGACGGCAAGACCGCCGCGGACCGATGCGGGCGGGACACAAGCGCTCCCAGGGAGCGCCGTTCCCAGGACGCGCGATGGGCATCGACGTCCGGCCGCGGGGCGGTCAGCGTGAAACGGCCCTGGCCGCGGGGCGGCGGCGCTCGCGGGGCGGCGGCGCTTGTGCGTCCGCGCCTCCCCCGCTAGCCTGCCCCTGTTTCGACCCAGCCTCCAGGAGAGCCGGAGAAATGGAACTTGGTCTGTTCACGATGCCGCTGCATCCCCCCGGGGCCAATCTCACCGAGACCCTGAAGTCGGACCTCGACCAGATCGTCCAGCTCGACGAGCTCGGGTACTCCGAGGCCTGGATCGGCGAGCACTTCACGGCGGTGTGGGAGAACATCCCCTCGCCGGAGCTGCTCATCGCGCAGGCGATCCCGCTGACGAAGCGGATCCGCCTCGGGACCGGGGTGAGCTGCATGCCGAACCACAACCCCTTCGTCCTCGCCAACCGGATCGCCCAGCTCGACCACATGGCGGAAGGCCGGTTCAACTGGGGGGTCGGGACCGGGAGCTTCCCCGGCGACATGGAGGTATTCGGCTACTGGGGCGACGACGCGGCCATCGACAACCGGGCCTACACGCGCGCGGCCCTCGACGCGATCCTCCAGCTCTGGACCGATCCCGAGCCCGGGGTCTACGAGAGCGAGGGGTTCCGGTTCACGGTCCCCGAGCCCCAGGACGACGTCGGGCTTCGCGCCCACGTCCGGCCGTACCAGCAGCCGCACCCGCCGATCGGGGTCGCCGGGGTGTCGCCGCGGTCCTCGACCCTCAAGATGGCGGCCGGCCGAGGCTGGATCCCGATGTCGATCAACCTGGTCCCGCCGGTCCAGCTCAAGACCCACTGGGACGCCATCGAGGAAGGCGCGCGGGAGGCGGGGCGGGCGCCGGACTGCGGGGCGTGGCGGGTGGCCCGCGAGGTGTTCGTCGCCGAATCGGGGGCCGAGGCGAGGAGGCAGGCCCGCGAAGGCATCCTCGCCCGCGACTTCAAGGGGTACTTCTTCCGGCTGCTTCCCAAGGTCGGGATGATGGGTCTCCTGAAGAACGACCCCGACATGTCCGACTCGGACGTGACCATCGACTATCTCATCGACCACGTGTTCATCGTCGGGAGCGTGGACGAGGTCGCCCAGCGGCTCAACGACCTCCGGGGCGACATCGGGGGGTTCGGGACCCTGCTCGCGATGGGGCACGAATGGGAGCCCTACGATGCGTGGCTCGGGTCGATGTCCCTCCTCAGGAACGAGGTGCTCCCCAAGGTGTCGTAGCCCGCCGCCGGAGAACCGCCCGGCCCTTGGATCCGTACCCGGTTGGACCTTATGCTTGGCGGGCAGCAGCGCGGCGCGAGGCGTGCCGGCGCCGCCGCGGCAGGGCAGGCGGACCCCGTGCCGGAAGCCGGCCGCCTGCCGGAAGCATTGGAACACCGGAGGCCATGAAATGACCATCAAACGCTCCCTCGCGGCGGCGACGTTCGGCGCCGCGGCCCTGACCGCCGCCGCCTTCACGCCCGCGGCGAACGCGCAGATGAAGCACGAAGGCGTCACCGTCAACATCCTCACCCGGCCGGGGCCCGTCATCGCCGGGCGGCTCGAGCAGCGGGGCGAAGAGTTCAAGGCGATGACCGGCGCGACGATCGAGGTCGCGACGGTGCCGTTCGCCGACCTCTTCCAGAAGCTGCTCACCGACTGGTCCACGGGAACGAACTCGATCGACGTCGGGGTGTTCGCCTCCGGCTGGGCGGTCGAGCTCGCCGACAGCGACCTGCTCGCGGACTTGAGCGACTTCGTCGCGAACGACCCGGGGCTCAAGTTCGACGACATCGCCCCCTACTTCCGGGAGTTCAACCAGAAGATCGACGGCAAGACCTACCTCATCACCGTCGACGGCGACTTCCACATGATGTACTACCGCACCGACGTGCTCGAGAAGAACGGCCTCGAGCCGCCGGACACCTGGGACGAGTACCTCGAGGTCGCGGCCGCGGTGCACGGCCAGGACATGAACGGCGACGGCGAGGGCGATTACGGCTCGTGCCTGTTCAAGAAGCGCAACGCGCAGAGCTTCTGGCTGGTCCTCTCGGTCGCCGGCGCCTTCCTCCAGAGCCAGGGCACGGGCCAGGGCATCTTCTTCGACACCGCGACGATGGAGCCGCTGGTGCGCAACGAGGGCTTCAAGGAGGCGCTGCGGATCCTCAAGGAGACCGGCAAGTACGGCCCGCCGGACGAGCTCAACCTGGACGTGACGGACACCCGGCCCATCGTCCTCTCCGGGCGCTGCGCGCTGCTCCTCGAATGGGGGGACATCGGCCCGCTCTCGATCGACCTCACCCAGTCGAAGATCGACGGGCTCGTCGCCTCGAAGATCCTGCCGGGCTCGCGCCGGGTGGTGGACCGGGCGACCGGCAAGCTCACGGACTGCACGCCCGAGCTCTGCCCGTATGCGGTCGACGGCGTCAACCATGCCCCGTTCGCCGCGTTCGGCGGCTGGTCGGGAGCGGTGAACGCGAAGTCCGACCCGAAGGTCATCGCGGCCGCCTACGACTTCCTGTCGTACATGAACGCGCCGGAGCAGTCCAACTTCGACGTGACCCAGGGCTGGACGGGCTACAACCCGTACCGCATCTCGCAGTTCGAGAACATCCAGCCGTGGGTCGACGCGGGCTTCTCGCGGGAGTCGGCGGAGAACTACCTCGGAGCCATCGGGCAGAGCCTGAACAGCCCGAACATGGCCTCCGACCTCCGCATCCCCGGCACCCAGCAGTACGAGGGCATCTGCCTCGATCGCGAGATCGCCCGGTTCCTCGCCGGCGAGATCACGGACGAGCAGACGATGGACAACATCTACGAGTGCTGGGAGGAGGTCACCGAGGACTTCGGGCGCGAGCGGCAGGGCGCGCTCTACCGGGCGTCCCTCGGCATCACCAACTAGCCGGCCGGGCCGGCGGGAAGCCCGTTCCGCCGCGGCCACGGCTGCGGCTGCGGCCAGGACGGCGACGGCAACGGCGGCGACGGCAACGGCGGCGACGGCCACGGCGGCGACGGCCACGACCGATGCCGGGAGCCGGGGTCGAGCGCCGAGCGCCGAGATTCGGGCCCGGGGCACCGTGGCGACAGGGGACGGCATGATCGGCGGGCGGCGGCGGCCGGAAGGAGGAGACCCGGCCGCCGCCGTCACCGCGGCGGCGGCGCGCGGCGGGCGGCTCGCGGAGTGGTTCGACCGGCAGGCGCGCACGCTCTTCGTCATGCCCGCCGTGGTCATGATCCTCGTCTTCTCGATCTTTCCCCTCATCGCGACCTTCATCCTGTCGCTCTCGAGGGTGAGGCTCCGGGGCGGCGGCTACCGCATCCGATACGTCGGGACGCGGAACTACGAGAAGCAGCTCTTCGGCTCGGAGCAGTGGCACTTCCTCGGGACCTTCGAGGAGGTCAGCGTCCTCGGGTGGATCGTGGCGGCCGCGGCGGCGGTCCTCCTCGCCTGGTGGCTCATCCGGTACTTCGGCGGACGGAGCGGCCCGGTCAGCGTGGCGGGGGCGATCGGACGGCTCGTCACCGCGAGCGTCCTCTTCGGGCTCGCCTTCATGTTCGCCGCGACCCTGTTCAGCGGGACGCGGCTCGGCACCCTCGGGGTGACCCTGTTCTACGTCGTGGTGGGGTGCGGCATCCAGTTTCTCATCGGGCTCGGGCTCGCGGTGCTCTGCTCGCAGCCGATCCGGGGGCGGACGTTCTTCCGGGTGGTCTTCTTCCTGCCGCTCATGGTGACCCCCATCGGCATCGGCTTCACCTTCCGCATGATGGCGGACACCGGCAAGGGTCCGTTCGCGCCGATCTGGCAGTGGTTCGGCCTCGGCGACTTCGCGTGGGCGGTCAACCCCTGGACGGCGCGGGCGTTCATCATCGTGGGCGATTCCTGGCAGTGGATCCCCTTCATCTTCGTGGTGCTGCTCGCGGCCCTGGAGAACGTGCCGCGGGACCTCGTCGAGGCCGGGCACGTGGACGGGGCGGGGAGCTGGCAGATCTTCCGCGAGATCACGTGGCCGCACATCGTCCCGGTGGCGGCCACGGTGATGCTGATCCGGGTCATCGAGGGGTTCAAGCTCGTCGACCTGCCGAACATGATGACGGGCGGCGGCCCCGGCATCGCCACCGAGTCGATGACCCTGCACTCGTTCTTCGCCTGGCGCGCGCTGGACCCGGCCCAGTCGGCGGCCATCTCGTACCTGCTGCTCTTCGTGACCGTGGTCCTGTGCGTCTCCTACTTCATGCTGGTGGTCCGGAAGCGGGCCGCGGCGCACGGATGATGGCGGACCCCCGGGCCAGCCGGTCATCTCGCCGACCTTCGCCGCGAGGGTGTGGAGACCCCGCGGCGGCGGTGGGCCGCGCGGACGGAGAGATGCGGAAGGCGCAGCCCGTACTGCCGCTGCGCGCGGTGGAAGCGGCTGGGAACGGGGCGCGGCCCGCCGCCGCCGGGAGCGGATCGGCGTCCACCGCGGGAGGACGGTGAGACATGCGGGCTGACCTGCCGGCGGCGGTGCGCGCGAGCGGCCTCCGGCGCTGGTTCGAGCCGAGGCGCATCGGCCGGATGTCCCCGGGCGGCAGCGTCGTGGTCTATGCGCTCCTCGTCCTGTGGTCGGCCTTCGTGCTGTTCCCGTTCTACTGGCTCGCCATCACCTCCTTCAAGCTCCCGATCGACGTCTTCGAGGGGCCGTCCTACCTCCCCTGGATCGACTTCACCCCCGACCTCCACGCCTGGGCGGACCTGCTCGACTTCAGCGCGAAATCGCCCCTCGCCGAAACGTTCACGCCGTACCGGAACTCCGTCATCATCGCCTTCTGTTCGACCGCCCTCTGCGTCCTCGTCGGGAGCATGGCGGCCTACGCCCTCGCCCGGATCGAGTACAAGCCGAAGCTCGGCACGATCCTCATCTTCGTCGCGCTGATGATCGGCGCGGCGGTCGCGGTCGGCGTCCACGGGGTGGACCTGTGGCTGGCGGGAGCGGTCGCGGCGGCCCTCTTCCTCCTGCTCGCCCGTTCGGTGGGCCGCTACTTCAGGCGCAGCGCCGGCAACGCCGACATCCTGTTCTGGATGATCTCCCAGCGGATCCTGCCGCCGGTGGTCGCGGTGGTCCCGATCTACATGATGTTCCAGCGCGTGGGCCTGCTCGACACCCACCTCGCGATCATCCTCACCTACACGGTCGTGAACCTCCCGATCGTGGTGTGGCTGATGCACGACTTCTTCGCCTCGATCCCCGTCGACCTCGAGGAGAGCGCGCAGCTCGACGGGGCCTCGCGGCTGACGACGTTCTTCGAGATCGTGGTTCCGCTCGCCCGCGCGGGGCTCGCGGCGACCACCCTGCTCGTGCTGATCCTCGCCTGGAACGAGTACCTGGTCGCGCTCTTTCTCTCCACCACGAAGGCCCAGACCCTGCCGATCCTCGTCGCGGGCATGAACGGGGGCGAGAAGGGCATCCTGTGGTGGACGATGGCGGTGGTCATCATCATCATGATCGTCCCCGTCATCGCGATGGCGCTCCTGCTCCAGCGCTTCATCTCCAAGGGGATCCTGCTCGGGGCGGTCAAGGGATGAGGGATGCGCGGGCGGCGAGCGGCGGATGGAGCGGCGGGGAGCGGGGGGGAGCCGCCGCCGCGGCAGGCGGAGGAACGAGCGGGACGAGAGGCGGGCGGGCGAGGGCCCGAGGGCGGGAGAGAAGCCGGGGATGAAGGAAGGATGAGCGGGGTCGGGGCGGCGGGCCACGGGTCGGCGGCGGGCGGCGGCGGTGCGGCGCCCGAAGGCGCGCCCGCGCGCTCCCGCGCCCGGCGGCTCTCGCTTCGGGGGCTCGACAAGTGGTTCGGCTCCAACCACGTGGTGAAGGACCTCAGCCTCGCGGTCGATCCGGGCGAGTTCCTGGTCCTGCTCGGACCTTCCGGGTGCGGCAAGACGACGGCGCTCCGGATCGTCGCGGGGCTCGAGGCCGCCGATTCGGGGCAGGTGCTCCTCGGCGACACGGACGTCACCCACGAGCTTCCCAAGTACCGCGACGTCGCGATGGTGTTCCAGTCCTACGCGCTCTACCCGCACAAGACGGTGGCGGAGAACATCGGTTTTCCGCTCAAGGTGCGGGGACTCGGGGCGAACGAGCGGGCGGCGGCGGTGCGCGACGCGGCGGCCCAGGTCCACATGGAGGATCTGCTGGAGCGCTACCCGCGCCAGCTCTCCGGCGGGCAGCGGCAGCGGGTCGCCCTCGCGCGGGCGATCGTGCGCCGGCCCTCCGCGTTCCTGATGGACGAGCCGCTCTCCAACCTCGACGCGAAGCTTCGCGGCTACATGCGCGCGGAGCTCAAGCACATGCAGCACGCGCTGGGGGTGACCACGGTCTACGTGACCCACGACCAGGTGGAGGCGATGACCCTCGCCCACCGGGTCGCGATCCTCGACGAGGGCGCCCTGCAGCAGATCGGCTCCCCGCGCGAGGTGTACGACGACCCCGCGAACCTGTTCGTCGCCGGCTTCATGGGCTCCCCGCCGATGAACTTCGTCCGCGGCAGCATCGAGAACGGCCGGTTCGAGAGCGGGGGCGGGATCGGCCTCCCGGTCGAGGGGGCGAAGGACGGCGCGGGGGCGGTCATGGGGTTCCGGCCGGAGGATGCGGAGGTGGCCGAGCCGGGGAGCGGGCTCTTCGACGCCTCGGTCTACGCGGCCGAGCTGACCGGCGACGTGACCCTCGTCACCGTCGCCCTCGGCGAGGACGCGAGCCTCGCCGTCAAGATGCCGAAGGAGTACGACGTCGACTTCGATCGCAAGGTGTCGGTCCGCTTCCCGCCGGAGCGGGGGTTCCTCTTCGACGCGGCGACCGGCGACCGCCTCCCGGCCCGCTTCGTCTCCGCACCGCCCGGCTGACGGAATCGCTCCGTATCCGGACGACCGCCCTCACGGCATCGGGCATAGCGGACGAGGGAAGAGGGGAGAACAGTGGGCAGAATCGTCACGACGGTCGACGTCGAGAACACTGCCGGGCTCCGCTTCTCGATGAAGCTCGATGCCTTGGTGGATACCGGTGCGAGCCTGTCGATGAGAAAGTACGAACCCCTCCTCGGGTACATCGCTCTGAAACAATACGGCGCGGCGGTGAACCTGGACCTGAGCGGCCCGCACGGCCATCGCCGCACATCCTGCGACGCTGCGGAATGCGCGCGGTGACGATCCCCGACAGGAACGGCATGCGGAGCCACACGGCCCCGCACGACCACGCGCGCAAGATCATGCCTGATGAGGACCGACTGCGATATTTCACGAAATTAGCTGTCTGTGGAGTCGGGAATACACTTCCTGAAGAAGCCCGGTAAACACAGAATTCGTTGCATAAAAGCTCATACATTCTTTGGCCTCATCACAAATATGAAAACCGGGTTTACCACCGGAAATAAGGTGGGTGTTCAACAGAGTTTTTTTGATATCGTTGAGAATGACATCGCGATGTGCCGACATTATGATCGGACCTGATTTGATAGAGTCCTGTCGAATAGTCCGAAATCTCGGACTACCGGATACAACAAATTTATCGATCACTGATTTAATATCATTTCTTAGATCTTCCTCGTCGTAACGGCGTTGATTCGCCCGTACTTGCGATGCCTTAATCATTCCAAGGCCAGCATCATCTCCTGTAAGTTTTTCCCACTTGGCCAATCCAAAATCGCTGCAATATTCATTCGAGCCGCCAACAATGCGACATTTTACAAATCTTGTTTTCTGATCAAATTTACAATTCGCCCACTTTGTTTCTTCAAATAGACAGTCTTCAAATTGGCATCCGGAAAAATCCAATCGAGCAATAGTTCCAAAGAAATGAAGCCCACGAATTTCTCGATTTGGTAACATATCAATGAAATATTCGGTGCGATGCACCCTATCCGTACCCTTTGGAGCCAGGCGATCAAGAGCCGACACTACGACCAACATAAGCAGACGCCGGATATTACTACTCCTATTCTCTGCCATTCCTTTGTTCGCAAAACCGTGCGATAGGTTATGTACCAGTTTACGAATCTGCACAGCGAGCTTGTCAAGGCCGAACTGTGAAAATATGAGATCAATCACTGTCTCGGATAGTACTCCAGCCTGTTCCTTGCTCAACTTTCCCCTCTGGCAGAATGCACTAATCGCTCCCTGATCGGGTTTCGTCAGAGCAATATCAATCACATAGTCCGCCAATAGGGCCATTTGAACTTGACGCTCCGGGGCTTCCCATTCATCAAGCCTGCTGTCAACGCATTGTAGCAACGCATGGGAAGACATGTTTCTCACGCACTCTGCAACCGCATCAGCATCGAGTCTGCTTGCCACTAGCTCGATTGAAAAGCTCAGAGTGTCTGAACTACGAGGTTCACCTTGCACCACCTCCGAGAAGAATATCTTTAGAGCTTCGAGTTGTTCCGAGGCTGTCAAGCGCAGATTCTGGCGTCTGCGATCACGTTCGCAGAGAGCTTCCATGAGCCAGAGAAGTGGCTGCCGTCTTTCTGGGATCTCGTTAGACTCTTCCTGATTTCCCTCAAATAGATCTGCGACAAGTTTCAGTACGAATCCGCGACCGATCAATTCTGGTGCATGTTGCCGAAGCCTTGAGAAAAGCTGTAAGGCATTATTAACTTGTATACTCTTTTTACGAAAATAATTACGTGCGTGGTTTTGATCGAAAGGCTTAATCTCATATATTGCAACTTGGGAAGTATGTTCTTTCTGAGTAACTTCCGATGCAAATTCGACATTCCATAGAGTTGTTCGAGATGTGACGACAATTCGTGCCCCTGTGTCAGAAACCAGCTCGACAAGAGCCGAAAGTACATCCGAAGCAGACACTCGATCATGATTACGCAGCAGGTACTCGTCCAGTCCATCAAAGATGATGGTGAATAGACCAGCCTTGAGAGATGTGCGAATAAATTGATCCTCATGATCTTCGATCCAACCAATTGGAGTGTTGAAGTGACGGAAAGAATGACCGATCGTTTTCCACAATGAACCCATATCTTCCAAAGACATGGTCTGCCATTGATCAGAACGAATATAGATAGGCAAGAAACCCTGGCGCATATGCATAACAGCAGTAACCAGATACTGTGTCATGTATGTCTTTCCCTGACCGGGGCCAGCAAGTAAAACTCCGAGAGTTCCAGGTTGTTGTTGACCCTGCGGAGCTCGGTCGATAAGCAAAGAATGGAGAGGATTCGGCCGCATCCGGTTTACACCAGCGGGGACCTTGACCTGCGGTTCGATATAGTCCGAAGGTGCAAGTTCTGCGAGAGCATTCTTATATGACTCATGCTCTTTCGCAAAAAATGATTGTAAATATTCACGAAGGTTCCAGAATCCGGAAGATTCCCCTTCGAAGAGGGCCCTATGTGCAGTCATACGATCATCAATAGAGGGTGCATATACTACCTGGGTATGCCGGGGTTTGAAGGCACGAGATTTCGCATCTCGAAGCCCGTTATTGGAAACATTGGATCGCAAATTAAGGACGCGAAATTCATGTTCGTGAGCATGAATGCGATATCGACCAACGTAAAGATCCCAGTCTTCTTCCTGCATGACGGGGTCCAGCTCGATCTGAGTAGTCTGACTATGGTTTATCAGCTCAGCGACTTCCCGGAAATTAAGTTGCTTCATCGATATCTCCAATTTGAATTCGGGTTTCTATGCGCCGGACCTACCCACGCGCTCTGTCCATGCGTCTTTGCCACTACCTCCCACCGGCGAGCTCCCTCTTTGAGCATGGTCAGGATACCATCCACAACTGCGTAAGCTGCCGTCGGGTTGGCTGTATCCAGCGCGTTGGAGACTGGCTCGTCGGCCGGGCGCCACACCGGCCGGTGTGGCGCTGCCCTTGCGAGTTGTCCCTTCCTGATCCGGAATCTTGGCCAACGCCAACCCCCTTGCGGTGTGACGGATGTGCGAGCGATGAAGGACAGCGAGCATTGGGTGACATCCGGCGAAGGCCCGACGGAGTATAGCAGATGTCCGACCGGTCCGACGGACTCGACACCATCGGGTTCCAAGGTGGATCTAAGGTCGCCCCAAGCCGAGCACCCAGAGAGCGTGCGAACCGGGGCCGCAAGGGCTCTGAGCCCCGGGCGCTGTTCGTAACTTATTGATATAGCTGGTGGAGATCGGGGGGCGAGATATCTTTCACCCCCACGGAGACGGCGTTCTTCCGTGGTTTGGAGCCGGTTCGAGGGGGTTGCTGGCGGATTTCATCCCACGGATCCACTTGCGCGGGCACGGCGTCCTGGGAACGGCGCGTCTTCCAGACGTGGGCGTCCCGCCTGCATTGATCGGCGGCGGCCTCGCCATCCCATTTGCGGGCGGGACGCCCGCGTTCCCAGGACGCCGTTCCCAAGAGTGTTCGCGAGAAGCGTGCCCGGCGAAAACCCCACACGTCTCGCTCCGAGCAAGCCATGCGCATCGGGATGGGATCCTCTATCCTCGGGGCTGGTTGACGCGCCCCGGCAACCGCCAGGAGAGACGCCATGAACGCCAGCACCTTCGATACCCTCAGCGCCGCCCGCAACCTCGAAGCGGCCGGGATCGAACGCGCCCAGGCGGAAGCCATCGCCGGGGCCATGCGCGACGCGCAAGGGGCCGACCGAGGCGACCTCGCCACTCGGGGGGAGCTCTACCGCGCCTTGTGGCTACAGACCGCCGCGCTCATCGGCGCACAGATCGCGATCGCCGGCTTCGTCGTCCACTTGCTCAGCGGGTAGGGCCGGGCGGTGAGGGCAGTCAGGACCCGCCGCATGAACGGGAAGCCGATGCCGGGGGCGGTGACCGGAAGCGGTTTCCGCTCCTCGGTCCGGGGCGGGCCGTCGCGCCGCCGGGTGGGTGGCGCACCTGCCGTTCGTCGCCGGGGCAGGCAGCGATGGAGGATGTCCCGTTCACTGTTGAAGTCGTCGGTGGCGATCTCCAGCCCGGATATTGCACGAAGCCGGAGGATTATGATTTTGGAGTGTTGTATGGCCGTGCCCGGAGAGTTTTCGGCGGGTAGAAGGAGGTCGGAAGTCTCCGGGGAGTGTCCTGGAGTGGTTCGGAGGGGGCGCGGAGGGGGTTTTCGGGTCTCGATGGCGTCGTGCGGCGTAGGGCGCCGCTCCGGGTCGAGCCCGGGGTGCGGATTCGGAGCAGAGCCGGGAAGCCGGGGCTTATCCCGCCGTAAGCCGTTGTACGAGCAGCCGGAAGACGGCTTGGTCAGGGCAGGCGGTGGACAGCCGCACCGCCACGGTGCGGGTGCTGCGGGTCACCACCGCACCGATGCGAAGCAGCCGCAGACGAAGGCTCTGGCATTGCGACCGGGCCAGACCCGTCCCGCGCAGGGCCGTGCGGCGCATCGTTTCGAGCAGCGTGTACGCCAACCCCGCGAGCAGCAACCGGTACTGGTTCGTCCACCACTTCGAGCTCGAAGTGCGGTCGGCGAACAGGGCCAGCTGCTGTTCCTTGATCCGGTTCTCCATGTCTGCGCGCTGACAGTACACCCGGTCATAGAGTTCGTCCGCTTCCCTTTCAAGGTTGGTGACGATGAAGCGCAGGTTGCGTCCCTTCGCGGTGTGTTCGATGCGGGCGATGACCCGCCGGCGACGCCTCCAAGTCCGCGCCGCATACTTGAAGTCGTCGAACGACCGGCTCTTGGCCCTGGTCGCCTCGAAGCCGTCCCTGGCCACCTCGCACGCCACCGCCGCCTCGCGTTCGAGCACCGGATTGCGAGCCAGCCCCACGATGTATCCGACATCGTGGCGCTCGCACCAGTCGAACATCCGGTGCCGGCAGAACCCCGAGTCCCCCCGAAACACGATGCGAACCCCAGGCCATGCCCGACGCAACCTCTTGACCAACAACGATAATATCCCCCAGGCGTGCTTCGCACCATCCTGGTTCGAACAACGAAGGTAGGCCACCAACAACTGCTCACCGCAGAATACGTACAACGGCAGAAAACAGTAGTGGTCATAGTACCCGTGAAAGAAGGCTCCCGGCTGATGACCGTGCACCGGATCGTCGGTCGCGTCGAAGTCCAGCACCAACTCCTGGGGCACGCGCGCGAACGAGGCAATGAACTGTTCGATCAGCTCCTGATGAATCGCAACCGCCCACTGGTGCTCGGCGCGCCGCTCGAACCGACACAGCGTCGAGGCACTCGCCAAGCTGCGGTCGTGACCGCAGGCGGTCTGAACGACCGGGTCCTCACCAAGGGCGTCATGGTCGTTCAAATCTTCGTATCCCAACGCGACCGCGTGGACCCTCTGGCGCACCATCGTCACCACCTCGTGGCGAACCTTCCCGCGCTGGCGTGGCTCACCGAGCCGACGCGCGACCCGCTCGGTCAGCCCGAGCCGGCGGTCCACCTCGCGCAACAACAGCGCCCCCCCATGAGAAGAAACCGACCCGCCGGAGAAGTCCGCCCGCACCCGGCGCCGACGGCAGCTTGAAAACATCATCGACCTGTGGTTCCATTTCGTCACCGTCTGGCTCCCGGTTATATCCAGCGCAACTCACTGAATTATAACCGATCACGGGGCCAGACGGTACTCCTTCATGCGATATCCGGGCCAGGGTACTGGATCATCTCTCGGCTTCGCCATCATTCGACGTTTCGGGTGCAGCGCCGGATCGAGCCGCTGAGGCTCGAATTGGCGTTGGTCGAGCGCAATGTCCGCAGTAAGGCACCGGTCAGGCCCAGGCGCACGACGGTGAGAGCTTCTTCGGGCCGAGGCGGGCGCGCCGGGATGTTCGCATTCTAGGGAGCGGGCCGGATGGCCAAGGTGCCGTTCGCCGAGCAGGGCCGGTTCGTCGTCGAAGGGGTCGCGCAAGCACCGGGCGAGCCGAGCGTGCGGGCGCCGGGGCAGGCGTTCCAGCGCCCGGCCGGATCCGGGGTCCGCTATCCTTGGCGCTTCGGACGTTGCGCCCGGCGAACGGCGCCGGCAGGGAGAGGAAACGGCATGTTGAAGACGCTCGGTGAAGTGCTGCCTGCGGCGGCGCGGCAGTTCGGCGACAAGACGGCGCTCGTGACGGGCGGGCGGCGCTTCAGCTTCCACGAGCTGAACGAGCTCTCGAACCGGCTTGCCGACAGCCTTCGCGGCATCGGGGTCGAGGCGGGGGACCGGGTCACGCTCTACGCGCCGAACTCCTGGGAGTGGGTCGTGAGCTACTACGCGATCCACAAGCTGGGGGCGGTCGCCAACCCGATCAACGCGATGCTGACGCCGGAAGAGGTCGGCTTCGTCGTCGCCGACTGCGGGGCCGAGGTCCTCATCGCGTCGCGCGAGAAGGGAGAGCCGCTGCTCGCGCTCCGGGAGAGTGCGCTCCGAGGGAGCGGTGCGGAAGGCGGGCGCGGAGACGGCGGGAGTGGCAGCGGTGGCGGAAGCGGGAGCGGGAACGGAGGCAAGGGCGCGGCCCTTCGAGAGGTCGTCCTCTTCGGCGAGGGGGCGCCGCCGGCCGGGGCGCGCGCCTTCGGCGAGCTCCTCGACGAGGGGAGCCCGGACATGCAGGCCGCCCCGGTCCCGACCGACTCCCTCTCGACCATCTGCTACACCTCCGGCACCACCGGGCGCCCCAAGGGGGCCATGCACAGCCACCGGAACGTCATCGTCAGCACCGCGATGACCGCGGTCATGCACGTGCGGACCCGGGAGGACACGGTGGTGACCGCCCTCCCCTGCCCGCACGTCTACGGCAACGTCGTCATGAACGCGAGCCTGCTCTACGGGATGACCCTGGTGCTGCTCCCGTCGTTCGACGCGGCGGAGGTGATGGCGGCCGTCGAGGAGCACCGGGCCACCCTCTTCGAAGGGGTGCCGACCATGTTCATGTACATGCTCGCCCACCCGGAGTTCGACCGCTTCGACCTCTCCTCGCTCACCCGCTGCACGGTGGGCGGCCAGACCATGCCGGCGGCCAAGATGGAGGAGTTCGAACGGCGCGCCGGCTGCCCCCTGATCGAGCTCTGGGGGATGACGGAGATCGCGGGTCCGGGCACGACCACCCCGCTCTACGGGGAGAACCGCCACGGCTCGATCGGGATCGGGCTGCCCCAGGTCGAGTGCCGCATCGCGGACGTCGCGGACGTCTCGAAGACCCTGCCCGCCGGCGAGGTGGGCGAGCTGATGGTGCGCGGACCCATCGTCATGCAGGGGTACTACGGCAACGAGGCGGCGACCCGGGAGACCATCGAGCCGGACGGCTGGCTGCACTCCGGGGACCTCGCGCATCAGGACGAGGACGGGTATATCCGGATCGTCGACCGACGCAAGGACATGATCCTGACCGCCGGCTTCAACGTCTACCCGGCCGAGCTCGAACGGGTCATCGCCATGCACCCGGCGGTCGCCCTCGTCGCCGTCGGCCCGCAGCCGGACGAGATGAAGGGCGAGACCGCCAAGGCCTACGTAGTGCTCAAGCCGGGCGAGACGGCGGACGAGGAGGGCATCATCGCCCACTGCCGCAAACACCTCGCCGCCTACAAGGCGCCGCGCGCGGTACAGTTCGTCGACGACGTACCGAAGACCAGCACCGGCAAGATCATGCGCCGCGAGCTACGGACCCTGGACGCCTGAGCCCGCGGCCGTGGCGGCGCTCCACGGCACGACCGGCTCCGGCGGCGGATCGGACCCCGCCCTCGTCGCGCCCAGCCGGACGGCCGACCCCGGCGCCCCGCTTGGATCCGGACCGCCGCGCATCGCCGCGCACCACCGCGCATCGGAAGGGGCAGCCGCAGCAGACGGGCGGTGGCCGAAGAGATCGAGGCCATGGAGCGCGAGGAGACCGCCTGCCGGCTCGGCACGGCCATGCAACGCAGGCACCCCTGGCCGCGTCCTCACCACCTTCGGTTCCCGCCGACCGAGCCCCCCAGGTAACGCCGCCCCCCCAACGCACCCCCGGCGCGGGCCGTTCCGGATCCCAAAGCCATCCCGACCGGACAGTACCGATGCGGGACGGGTCGGTCGTCCGGCATCCGGCCGAAGGTGGGCGCCGCTCATCGTTTCTCGAAGATGACCACGCTTTCCCGCGATGCCGCCCGCCCGTATCTCCCCATCTGCTGCGCGCTGTTCCCGCGCCACCGGACGGCCCGGATCTCCCGGCAGACGAGCCCCGCCCGCTCGCCGAGTTCCGCCGTGAACTCATCGACGAGAATAGCCTTGCCGCCATACCGCGCGTTCCCGACCACGAAGGCGATCTTCGCACCTTCACGGCTTATCCTCGCGATCTCGCGCAAACACAGGTGCATGTCCAGAAAGTATCCACGCAGCATATGCTGCAACCGGGCATCGTTCAGATGAGCGACGTTTCGCTCCAGGCGCGCCGGCGGCACATATTCTCTCGCCGACGGCCGTTGCGGCCTCGCTTCCGGATGAGAGTGAAAGCTCTGATACCTGAGTTCCCGGTTCTCCTCCCAATCGAGAAATTCGAACATCAACTCGACACCGAAGACCCGGGTGTAATCGTGCCGATTCGGATACGGCGGCGAGGTGACCACCGCGGAATACGTCCCGTCGGGGTCCGGCAGGACGCGGGCATCCGCGATCTCGGCCTTCCAGTGACCGGAGCCGCCGCATTCCTCATCACGAACGTCCGACAACATCGACTCGATCCGCTCCCTGAAGGACCCCACGACGGCGGTGGCGTCCGCGCCCTCATTGGACCACCTCAACCAGCCTCCGTTGGCAACCGCATGACTGAAGCAGGGAATCAGGGAAACCAGCGCCAGCCTGAAGAAGTCCCGCTCGGCCGGTGGGCAGTCGAGCTCATCGATCCGTAACGCAACCGTGTCGAAAGCCTCGAGCCGTCCCTCCGGAAGCGCCTTCCACACCAGCCCCGAATAGGCTCGTCTCATGACCGTTGGCCGCTTCCGCGCCAGTCGGCGCTGGAGTGAACGCCATACCGGCTCCAGCCGGTTCCGGGACAGCGCCGCGGTCTTCGCATTCGATGCCAGAACCGCAAGTGGCGACAAATCGTATCCCGAGCCCGGCACCCCCTTCTCCTTCGCCGCCAGCAGGGTCGTACCCGCGCCGATGAATGGATCCAGAACCCGATCCCGGCCATCGAGCTCCCATTCGTCGATCAGCGCATGAACGAGATCGCCGGTGAAGCTGTGGGGGAACAGATACCATCGGTGAACCGCCTTTTCTCTCGCGGCCCTTGGGGTGACCCAATGCCTCCACGCCGGGGACTCCGTAACCCGATACCCGGTATTCACTGCCGATTCGGATCCGGGGAACCGTGAACTCATGTTCGACGCCTGTTCGGCAGCGTCCGCTCGGCCTCTGGCAGATCGATGTCGTCGGGGCGATCGAGCGTTATCTGTCCGATGAGAGCCTGGAGCTTCCGTCTGACCTCATCATAGGGTTTTGGGCCGGTTCTGATACGGTTGACGGTTTTCCTGAAATATTTGTCCGTGGTGATCAGGTAGTCGGCGCCCGCCACGAGCGCACTCGCATGAATCACGCTGTCTGCCATCCCCAGATAGACCAGCCCTGCGATACCCTTGGCCAAGTCCAATACGTCCCTCGTTCGACCTGGGTCGCTCATCGTAGCGGGAATACCCGCCCTTTCCAGCGCGGAGCCGAGCCCTTCCACCCTCGCCCGGATGTCCGTCAGGTCCGCCGCATTCAGCCGGGCGCTGATCTCCTCTTCATGAAAGCGGGTCCACATTCTATCCGGGATGCCCTCTCTCGCCGCGTTCTCCATCGCTCTGCCTCTCGCCCGCCCTGCCATCAGCTCGAGCTCGGACACCGGCGAGTACTCGACGCGCACATCCGGCTTGGCAAGGCTGGCAACGATGTCCAACCCCTGCTTCAATCTCTCCCCGAGTTCGTCGCCATGTTCCCTGCCCAAGTGTTCCTTCGCCTCGGCGATCGCAGCCTCCTCGGGGGCAAACGGATACAGGCTCTGTTCCTCCGCGAGCGTCAGGTACAGATGGATGAAGTGCAGTGCGTTCGTGTCCAGGAACGCGACTACGGGCCGGGTTTCTTCGTTCATGATTTCGGATGCTCTTCCCGGCCGTCTGACGGATAGAGGCCGGATTCGACCTCCCGAAGATAGTCACCGGTAAATGGAAGCGTCGTCCGATGGTCCGCGCGGACGATAGCGGAAAAACATGCCTTGACCAACCTTCGGGGGTTGTTGAAGGTGGTCGGCCCGAACGGAATCTCATCAGGAAAGGGAAACAGGGATCCACTCCGGCCGCTTCCTTTCGCTCGCGCCGCGTCTACGCGGGTTCTCATCAATGCCAGTGCCGCCTCGGAATCGAGAGGCTCGATCCGGATCTCGTGTTCCTGTCCGGACAGGCGCTCGGCCAAGGCGGGCTCCAGCTCCCTCGTTCTCCTGTATGCATCGGGCGTCATGGACAGGACGAGCCAGAAGTTGTTCTCTTCGTTCTGCGCCAGGTTGATCAGCCGTTTCAGGGTGGCGAGGTAGTCATGTGCCGCCCGTCTGGTAAGCCTCTTCTGAAGTCCGATTTCTTCGAATTCGTCGATCAGGAACGCCATGCCCTCGGCGCCGGATCCCTGAGAGAGCACTTTCAGAATCGCTCCGAAGTACGGGGCTTCCTCCGCCTCGGCTACCAGGCTGCCGCTTTGCCGGGGAATGAAGTCTCGATACTCGAAGTACGGTTTTCTTACTGCATCCGTCACGATGCGGGCGAGGCAATGGGCGATCTGCTCGTCGGTGGTAATACCGACTTTCATGACGGCCTCCTGGAGCGGCACCGCGATGTCCGACTGGGATTTCGACCGATTCGGCGACGCCAGGTACTCTTCGAAGCCTCGTTGGAAAAGGCTGCGCTGGTAGGGAACCTCCACGTGAGGGCCGGCGTACTCCCAGATGAACTTGGCGAAATCCTTGCGGCCCACCGCCCGCAGCAGTGCGTTGGCGAGGTCGTAGAATTGGACCCCTGGATTGTCGAAGTACAATGACTTGATCCGGAGTTTTGGAAGAACCCGTTCATGGAGCCATTGCAGGAGGCACGTCTTTCCGGTTCCGTACTCCCCAACGACGACGATCGCCTTTATCCCGGGTCCGGTCCGATGTCGGTCAAGGAGATCGCGGACCCGCTCCGCCAAGGACGCCGGGGGAACGAGCTCACTCCCGAGGGGAGCGCCCGAAGCGGCCGGCTCGAAGGGGTTGAACTCAAGCTCGAGCTTGTTGAGCGTATCGGACATGGCGGCGTGTTGCATCCTCGGTTTCGATGGCCACGTCTTCGTGCAGACGCAGGTGGGAGATATAGGGGCCGTGCGAGCTCTTGTAGTACCTCCGCAACTCGAGGATCTCCTGCTGAGGGGACGCAGCAGCGATGGTTGCGAGCGCCCGCGAGGTCGGGATCAGGACGATGTGATAGGGCCACTCTCGACGAAGCCAGTCGATTGCGTCGAACAGGGTCGCTCGCGGCTGCCGGCGGGCCTGGCAATAATCGACGATCAGGTCGGAGATGGAGAACAGGGTCCACTCGTCGGCGTTGCGCCGATCGAGAAGGTATCGCACCGCCTGCATGACGGGCGAATCGTGGCCCGCCATCGCAGAATGCCGGCCGGACACCGGAAACATGAGCACCCTCCCTTCGACCCCCCGGCCATATTCGTCGATGAGCTTCAGCTCGTCCCGAGCCCAGTACCGCAGTCCGTACAGGATCGCGGGCACGCTACCCGACGAGGTATGACGAACCGTACGGCTCGTGGTCTCGTTCCCGAAGAGAACTTCCGTGGCGCCGGAGGACGTCTTGCGCGCCCAACTTACCGGCGTGCCGTTCTCTCGAAAATCGGATACGGACGCGCAGCCCTCGTCCGAAGGCATGAACAGGTCGAAGAAGAGCATCCTGCACTGATCGTTGCTCAGGACGAGCGTGGCGAAGTGCTCCCGAGCCGCATCGCTCAGGGACTGGTCCCCGTTGGCGGGCGCCGGCAGACGCAGCAATCCCCTGACCGCGGGCTCGTCGGTGTTGGCGTGCAGGCTCCGGCCATCGCGGACGAGGGCCCGCAGGCGAAGCAGGGTGTTCCGATAGTGGTAGAGGGTCGTGGGTTTGGGCCGCGGATTCCGGGCGGTCAGCGTGACCCTCCTTTCCAGCACGAGCTCGTTGAGCTCCTTGGCCCTCAGCCCGTTCGAGGTATCTCCGACGGCGTTCAGGATGCGATGCAGGCCGGCGAACGAGACGGCGCGCATCCAGTACCGGCTGGGCGGCGGGCTCCCGGGGATCGACACCTGCGATTGCTTCATGACGAAGCGAGGCCGGCTCGTCCGGCGCTTCGGCGCCAAGGGCTGCGCCACGCTCGCGGGGCCGGGTCATGGGTGGGCAAGGCCGACTTCGGATGTCGAGCCTCGAACCGATCTTCACACGCTTCGCCGGGGAAGTCGGACGATACCGGCCCTCCCGGGCACCGCCGGGCCGTCCTCCCTCTTCGGTCGGAGGCCGGCAAGGCCGGGGGCGGAGCGCGGCGGTCCCGTCGGCCACGAAGCGGCCGTCGCCGACGGGATGCGGCCCTTCTCGTGCTCCTCGGCGATGCTCGCTCCTGCGCCTCGGGCACCCTTCTCGTATCGTCGCCTGGCCTCGCCTCCCGGAGCGGAACGAGGAACCCACTTCGCACCATGACCGTTCCCTGTTCCTCCGTGATGCCCGCGGTGCGGGCGCATCTCGGCTCGGAGCCGCGCCCGTGGTTCGGCCCGTGGTTCGGGAAGTCTAACCCGGAACGCGGCGTTCCGTGCTCTTCGATCGAAAGCCCTGCCGGCGAGGGCGCCGCCGGGTGAGCCCCGCGATGCGCCGCGAGGCCCGAGCCGGCACGAAGCAGCAAGGGGAAACGGGCGCCACAAGGGACGAAGCGCCCGCCGGACGTAAGGGTCCGGCTCGTCGTACGGTCGTCGTACGGTCGTGACATCCTGCGTGGCTGAACTTACCCTGTTCAGGTGGACAGGCGGCATGGTTGCCGGTGCGGAAGGCGGCCCGGCGCGGCAGCACCCGGCCCGACCTGCCTGCCCGGCCCGAGCCGGCCGGTCGAGGCCGCTCACCGGTTCGGCAAACCGCCGGACGCCCGGCCCGCCATGCGAGCGAGACGAACGGCATGACCGACCCGACATGACCGCGCCCACGATATTCGAGACCTGCCGCCCGCGGCCGGACGTCCTCACCGGAGCGATCGCGGACGCGGACTTCGCCGCCGACCTCGCCGCGGTGATCGCGGGTCGGGGGAGCCCGGCCTACCGCGACCCGGTGCGCTTCTTCGCCGACACGTATCCCACGAGGGGCCTCAGGAGCCTGCTCGCCAACGTGTGCCGCCGGCTCGCCGGCGCGGGCGGCGAGGCGGCGGCGATCTTCCGCCTCGACACCGCCTACGGCGGCGGCAAGACCCACGGGCTCATCGCCCTGGTCCACGCGGCGCGCGGCCTCGGGAACGTACCGAACGTCCCGGAGTTCGTGGACCCCTCCCTGCTTCCCGCGGGCCCGGTCCGCGTCGCCGCCTTCGACGGCGAGAACGCCGACCCGGCCAACGGCCGGACGATGGGCGAAGGGGTGCTGGCCTATACGCCCTGGGGAGAGATCGCCTTCGCCCTCGCGGGTGCGGAGGGCTATGCGCGGGTGCGGTCGAGCGACGAGAACCGCATCGCCCCCGGCGCGGAGACCCTGCGCGAGCTGTTCGGGGGCGAGCCGACCCTGATCCTCCTCGACGAGCTGTCGGTGTACCTCCGCAAGGTGCGGCGCCTCGACGACGCCCGCCACCAGTTGACCGCGTTCCTGACCTCGTTGTTCAAGGCGGTGGAAGGCGCCCCCGACGCTGCCCTCGTCTACACCCTGGCGATCGGCAAGGACGGCCGGTCGGCCGATGCCTACGGCAGTGAGAACCGGTTCATCGCCGACCACATGGCCGAGGCGGAGAGCGTCTCCGCGCGCAAGGCGACCCTCCTCAATCCGACCGAGGAGGACGAGACGGTCCAGGTGCTGCGCCGTCGGCTGTTCGAGGTCATCGACGAGACGGGGACAGGGACGGGGACAGGGACGGGGGCGGGGGCAGCGACGGGGGCAGGGACGGGGGGCGGCGGGGCGGCGTCCGTCGAGGCGTACCGAGGCCTGTGGGCGGCCCACCGGGAGTCGCTCGCCGCCGAAGCGGGGCGGCCGGAGACGGCGGAGGCCTTCCGGCGGAGCTACCCGCTGCACCCCGAGGTGCTGGAAACCCTCACCGGCAAGACCGCGACCCTCGACAACTTCCAGCGGGTGCGCGGCATGTTGCGGCTGCTCGCCCGCACGATCGCCCATCTGTGGGAAGAGAAGCCCCGGGATGCGACCGCGATCCACCTGCATCACGTCGACCCGGGCTACGAGCCGATCCGGCAGGAGATCGTGACCCGCCTCGGCCAGACCGCATACCTGCCGGCGGTCGCCAACGACGTCGCCGCCGGCGGGGGGGGCGGGGGCGGAGGCAGGGGCGGGGGCGCCGCGACCGGCGGAGGCAGCGCCGCCGCCCCCGACGGGACGGAGAAGAAGGCCCTCGCCCAGGAGATCGACGCCGAGCAGCACCGCGGCCTGCCTCCCTACGCGGCCTACGTCGCGCGCACCATCTTCCTCCACTCCCTCGCCTTCAACGACCCCCTGAAGGGCCTCTCGCACGAGGAGCTGCGTTACTCGATCCTCTGCCCCGCGGCCGACCTCGGCTTCATCGAGGAGGCGTGCAAGAAGTTCGTCGCCGAGTCCGCCTACCTCGACGACCGGCCGGGCGCCCCGATGCGCTTTCTCGCGGAAGCGAACCTCCGCCAGATCATCCGGCGCGAGGAGCGGCACGTGGATGCGGGAGAGGCGAGGGCCGAGCTGAACGACCGCATCCGCCAGATCTTCGACGGCAAGCACTTCGATGCCGTCACCTTCCCCGGCGGGCCGTTCGACGTACCCGACGAGGTCGGAGACGGACGGCCGAAGCTGGTCGTCCTCTCCCATGACGCGGTGACCGTCGGCAGCCTCGTCGAGAGCGTTCCGGAGCTCGCGGCGCGGATCCATACCCGCAAGGGCTCCGAAGGGTCCGCCCTCCGGGCGCTCCGGAACAACTTGGTGTTCGTGGCCGCCGACGACACCCACCGGGACGACATGTGGCAGAGGACCCGCCACCGGCTGGCCCTTCGAGAGCTGAAGAAGCCCGAGCGCCTGATCGATCTGGCCGAGCACCAGCAGGCCCAGGTGCGCGAGCGCGAAGCCCGCTCCGAGCAGGAGCTCGCGATCGCGATCCAGCAGTGCTACCGGCACGTCTTCTACCCGTCCCGCAACCGTATCGGCGCGAGCGTCGTCGACCTCGCGCACACCGCGATCGACATGCAGTCGGCGTCCGACAAGCCCGGGGCGGGCCAGCAGCAGATCGTGCGGGCGCTGCGCGACCTCCGGAAGCTGCGGCTCCCCGAGGACGAGCCGGACTCGCCGGCCTACGTGCGCGACCGGACCCCGCTCAAGAAGGGCCAGCTCTCCACGTGGGCGCTCCGCGGCGAGTTCCGCCGCGACCCGGCGCTCCCCGTCCTGATCGGCGACGACGTCTTCGTTCGCGGGGTGCGGCGCGGCGTCGAGCAGGGCGAGTACGTCTACCGGCGGGGCGAGCTGCTGCTCGGGCCGGGAGACCCGCCGGCCAGCATCGGGATCGACGAGCAGTCCGTGGTGTTCACGATGGCCTACGCCAGGAACGCCGGCCTCTGGCCGCGCCCGCGGCCGAAGCCGGTCGGCGAGCCCGGAGGCGGGGGCTCCCGGCCGGGGCAACCGGGAGAAGGCGGCGGGTTCGGCCAGCCGCCGGGGGTCCGTGAGGAGCCGGGGACGTATGGAACCGGTGAACAAGGGCCGCCTCCCCCGGAGTCGTCGGCGGCGCCCCTCGGCTCGTTCACCGCCGAGGGGGTGCTCAAGGAGGCCCTGGTCCGGTTGTGGGAGCAGGCGCGGTCCAAGGGGGTGGACCGGATCGGGACGCTCACGATCCGCATGTTCGAGTCCGGCGACGCGTTCCGCTTGCTCGGGGCGGTGGGCGCGGTGTCCGGAGCGGAGAAGGCCGTCACGCTGACCGGCGGCTACGAGACCCGCGACGGCGGCTCGTTCCAGCTCGAATTCCGTGGTCCGGTGCCGGACGCGCAGCCGGTGCGGGAGTTCCTGGAGCCGCAGCTCCGGGACGCGGCGGAGAGAGACTTGCAGGCCGGGTTCGAGCTGAATTTCGCGGACGGGCTGGCGATGCGGGGCGATGCACCGGAGAAGCTCGCCGACCGCCTTGCGCGGTTCGCGAGCGGGGCGGCTTACGTGTCGGCGACGGCAACCGCGAGGGCGGGGCCGGAGGAGACGGACACGGAGGCAGGGGGAGAGACGGAGGGGACGCCCGGATGACGCGGCGCGGGAAGGCCCTCCGGTGGGTCGAGACCCAGGCGTCGGCGCCCCGGTACGAGCTTCGGGTACGCCGCCGCGGGCCGGCCGACGCCGAGTACGAGATCTGGCAGATGCCGGCGCCCGCGACCCCCGGGGTGACCGCCCCGCTTCGGGTCGCGGGGCTTCGGGGCCGCAACTTGGAGCTGGTCGAGCACCGGGTGCTGAAGCGGCTCTCGCGCTTCGGCGTCAAGCTCGGCCGAAGCGCGGACGCCGGGGCGCGCGGCTACCCGCTCGGCGAGGACCTGGCGCTGACCCTCGGGCTGCTGTTCCGCACGCTCGCCCCCATGCGCAGCCGCGACAACATGCGGGCGGTGGCCGAGGGGGTCGAGACGATGGAGCGCGAGGAGACCGCCTACTGGCTCGGCATGGCCATGCACCGCCGGCATCCCCGCCGCGTCCTCACCGCCCTTCGGTTCCTGCTGACGGAGCCGAAGCCCCGGGAACGAAAGGGACAGGACCATGAAGCTGGCATCCGTAGAGATTGAGAACTTCCGCGCGATCGAGAAGCTCACCTTGGCGCTCGACCCCCGGCTCACGGTCCTGCACGGCGCCAATGCACACGGCAAGACGAGCGTTCTGGGCGCCATCGCCGCCGGACTCGGCGCCATTCCCGATCTGCTTTCCGGTGTGTTCGAGAGAGGTTTTCTCGATACCGATCCGCGTGCGGGCGCACTGGATTCGAGCGTCGTCCTCAACGCGGTAGACGGGACTTCCTGGTCCGGAACGGTCACCAGGGGACAACCGGGGCGAGGATACGTCAGCGCCCTGAGAGACAAGATGGACGAAATCTTCAGCGCCTGCAATGAGGGGCGGACGGTCGAGCTTCCGATCGTTGCCGCTTACGACACCGACCGGGTCATCTTCGATCGGACGGAGCGGTGGTCCGACTTCAAGAAGGAATTCACTCGATACGACGCTTTCGAAGGGGCGCTGTCGTCCCGCACGAACTTCCAGGGGCTCTTCGAGTGGTTCTACTTCAAGGAAGACGAAGAGTTGAGAGAGCAAAGGGAACGTTGTGACTTCGGTTACCGGCTCGCGGATCTATCCAGCGTCCGTCATGCGATCTCGTCCATGCTCGACGACGTATCCGAGCCCCGTATGGAGATGAATCCGCCCCGGTTCATGGTGTCCATCGGAACAGGACGAAACAGCGAGAAGCTGGCTCTCGACCAGTTGAGCGGAGGCTATCGCGCGGTGCTCGCCCTGGCGGCGGATCTGGCCTGGCGGATGGCGCAAGGGAATCCGCATCTCGACGACCCCCTCGAATCCGAAGCGATCGTTCTCATCGACGAAGTCGATCTGCACCTGCATCCCTCCTGGCAGCAGCGGATCCTGAACGACCTCGCCCGGACGTTCCCGAACGTGCAGTTCGTCGTCTCCACCCACAGCCCACAGGTGCTGACCACGGTCGGGCCGGAGCATATCGTGGAGCTGTATCGCGGGGAGGACGGCCGCGTGGCCGCCGGGTCCCCGGCCTCGGCGACCTATGGCGCGGAAGCGGGCGACGTCCTCACCTCGGTGATGGGGACGAACCAGCGTCCGTCAGGCAACGAGTTCACGGACACCCTGGAAAGGTACATGCGGCTCGTCGGTGACGGCGAGGGAGAATCGGAGGCAGCTCTGGCGCTTAGAAAGAAGTTGGAATATCTTTCGCCTCGCGACCATGCTCTCGACCGGGCGGACGTCGAGATAAGGCGGAGTGCGTTGTTGGCACGCATGGGAAAATCGACGTGAAACGTATCCGGAGGTTGCGTGAGCCCACTCGCGGGCTCAAAGGCTATCTCGACTGCGTAGAGCACGATGCGGAATGGGAGGATTTCCGTTCCCACGACACGGGTAATTCCTACAGGGAGCTCTTGAGTGAGCTGATCGATCTTCAACACGGGCTTTGCGGGTATTGTGAAATCGATCTCACGGAGCTGGATCGTCAGATCGAGCATTGGATCCCCCGTAGCGCTCCGATCGGAGCACCGAGGGCGCTCGACGTCGCCAACATGATTGCCTGCTGCAGGGGCGGGACGAATAGCGTGCACGGCAGTACGCTGGGACGCGACGAAACCCGGTACCGTGAACCGGTGCGACGCCATCAGAGCTGTGGCCAGAAGAAGGGCGATCAGGTGGATGCGTATCTTATGGATCCCCGGACGCTGCCCGCCCTTCCATCACTCACCCGAGTGCTCGTCAACGGCGCCATGGAAGCAGATGCGGCGGCATGTGAATCCGTCGGCGAATGTGCCGAGCGCGTGCAGCGTACCATCGAAATCCTGGGGCTGAACGTCAGACGTTTGCGAGACGCGCGGGAAAGACATTGGAGAACGCTCAACGACGCCTGGAAGGATCACGTTGGCGACCTCGACATGATGGGCGAAGCGGCCCGTGGCGAACTTCTGCCGAAGAACGGGCGCTTGCCCAGATTCTTCACCACGAACCGAAGCTACTTCGGCTCCGCAAGCGAGCGGATCCTCGATGAATCTCCCCGGGAATGGGTCTGAACGGCACTTTGGCAATCGTGTGATCGAGCCGTGGTTGCCGGCCGGCAGGACCGACGCCAGGACCATACATGAGCTTGGGACCAGCGCCGGGCGCACTTGCAGGCAGTCGCCAATGACGGCGGGCCGCGCGTTTGCGGCGCATACATCGACAGCCGACCCGCAAGAGGCCGGCCCACAGCACACGGATCCGAGGGACGGTTGACATCACGTCGATTGACCAACAGAATCGTTGGCAACGAATTCGTTGGGAAGATGGCGATGGCGCTCAGGAAGGCCGGGGGGAACTGGGTCGAGGGGGATCGGTTCTTCGATCGGGAGGCCGAGCTCGAAGCGCTTGCCGAGCGGGTGCGGGACGGAGCCCACACCCTGCTGACCGCGCAGCGGCGGATGGGGAAGACGAGCCTGGTGCGGGAGCTGCTGCGCCGGCTGAAGGACGAGGGGCGCTTCGAGACGATCTTCGTCGATCTGGAGGGCGCCTTCGATCCGGCGGACGCGGTCGCCGAGATCGGGTTCCAGGCGAGCGCGGCGCAGGGCGCATGGGGCCGCATCAGGTCCCTGTTCGCCAACGTCCTTCCGGCAGAGGTCGAGGTCGGCGGCCGGATCCCTGCACTCGCCGGCGCGGACCTGCGGGTGAAGCTTCGCGCCGGGGTCGACGCCGGTAGCTGGCGGCACAAGGGCGACGAGGTCTTCACGGCCTTGGCGGGAAACGGGCGGCCGGTGGTGCTCGCGCTCGACGAGCTGCCGATCCTCGTCAACCGCCTGCTCAAGGGGGACGACCACGGCAAGGGGAACGGCTACGGGATTGCGCCGGAGCGGAGGCGGGCGGCGGACGAATTCCTGAGCTGGCTCCGCAAGAACGGCCAGACGCATCGGGGCCGGATCAGCATGATCCTCTCCGGCAGCGTGAGCCTCGAACCCATCCTGCGACAGGCGGGACTCAGCGCCCACGCGAACGTCTTTTCCCCCTTCGATCTGAAACCCTGGGACCGGGAGACCGCGATGGCCTGCCTCGGCGCCCTGGGGGAGACCTATGGCCTCGACCTCCCCCATGCCGTCCGCCAGGACATGTGCCGGCGGCTGCGCTGCCAGATCCCCCACCACGTGCAGCGCTTCTTCGACGTCCTCCACGAAGACCTGCGCCGGGCCGGCCGGCGCGCCGCCTCGCTCGAAGACGTGGAGCGCATGTACGACCACGAGATGCTGGGGATCCGGGGGCAGATGGACCTGGAGCACTACGAGGGCCGGCTGAGGATGGTCCTCGGGGACGAGGGGTATCGGGCCGCCCTCGAGATGCTGACCGAGGCCGCGGTCAACGATGGCCGGCTGCGCGACGACGCCATCGAGCGGCATCGCGAATCTCTCGCTGCCGAGGCCGGCGCCGACCCGCTCCCGGTTGAGGACGTGCTCCACGTGCTGGAGCACGACGGGTATCTCGCGAGGCAGGGTGACGGCTACCGCTTCGTCTCCGGCCTGCTCGAGGACTGGTGGCGCGTCCGGTACAGCCGGTCCGCCGCATCGTCCGCGTCCACGTCGTCCGGCGCCGGACCGGCCCGGAGCGCCCGGCGATGGCCGTGACCGCTCCTCCGACCGCTCCTCCCTCCCGGAAGTACAACCCCGGGTTCCTCAGCGACGACGAGCTGGTGGCCTCGTTCTGCGTGCGGACGAGCGAGCTCGAATCCATCGTCGAGGTCCTGCGCGAGTGCACCGGGAGCGCGAACCCGCACCAGATCGTGATCGGCCCGCGCGGCAGCGGGAAGACGAGCCTGCTCCTGCGGGTCGCGGCGGAGGTGCGCCGGGACGCCTCGCTGTCGTCCGGCTTCTTCCCCGTCGTCTTCGCGGAGGAGAGCTACGAGGTCGGGACCGCCGGGGAGCTCTGGCTGGAGTGCCTGTCCCACTTGGCCGACCAAGCCCCGCACCGGGAGGGCGGCCCCGACCTGCGGCTGACCGTCCAGGATCTGCGCACCATTCGCGACGACCGGACCCTCGGCGAGCGCTGCCTCGCCGCCCTCCTCGACTTCTCGGACCGGGAGGGCAAGCGGCTGGTGCTGATGGTCGAGAACCTGAACATGATGTTCAGGGACATGGCGGATTCGCGGGAAGCGGGATGGAGGCTCCGCAAGATCCTCCAGACCGAGCCGCGGATCATCCTGCTCGCGAGCGCGACCAGCCGCTTCGACGAGATCGACCACCCGGACCGTGCCCTGTACGATCTCTTCCGGGTGCTTGCGCTACGCCCTCTCGATACGAGCGAGTGCGCCATCTTGTGGGAGACGGTGTCCGGCCAACATCGGCCGCCCGAGACGATCCGCTCGCTGGAAATTCTCACCGGCGGCAGCCCCCGGCTGCTCGCGATCTTGGCCCGTTTCGGGGCGGGGCGGTCCTTCCGCGAGCTCATGGTCGAATTGCTCGATCTGGTGGATGACCATACGGAGTACTTCAAGAGCCACCTCGAATCGCTCCCGGCCCAGGAGCGGCGCGTCTACCTCGCGCTCGCCGACCTGTGGAAGCCGGCGCTCACCAAGGAGATCGCGGATCGGGCACGGATCGAGACGAGCAAATGCAGCGCCCAGCTCACCCGGCTCGTCGAACGGGGCGCCGTTCTGGACGCGGGCGGCAGCGCCCGGCGCAAGCAGTACTACCTGAGCGAGCGCCTGTACAACGTCTACTACCTGTTGCGGCGGCGCCGCAGGCCGGACCACCTGATCGAAGCCCTCATCCGCTTCATGGCTTCGTACTACTCGCCGCCCGAGCTGAAGGCCTTCAGCGTCCGTATCGCCCACGAGGCGGAAGACCAGGATCCGGGGATGCGATCGCTGTACCAGTCCGCATTCGAGAAACTGGTGAAGCTGCCGGCGATGGCCGGCCATCGCGAAGAGTTGCTTGCAACGATTCCCGCACATTTCACGAAATTTCTCGATCGAGGACTGGCGCATCCGGATTTGACGGAAACTACGATAGCCGGCAGCTCACCGGATCAACACCGATCCGAACTACTTCATGACGAAGAGCATGAATTCTCAGAACTGGCGGCTGCGGGAAAGCTCCTGGAAAATGCGAGTGTATTGTACGCTCGGGGTCGGGTAAAGGAAGCGCTGGCGAAGTATGACGAACTGGTGCGCCGATTCGGAGAGAGCGACGTACTGGACGTTTCCTTATCGGTTGCACTCGGTTTCTCCGCCAAAGGCGTAATACTCGGTCAACTGGGTCGGCAGGAGGATGCACTGGCTGCCTACGACGAAGTGGTGTTCCGATTCGACTCGTTCGGTACGCCGAATCCGTTCGATCAATTCATGGAGATGTTCACAACGAAGGACGTTGAAATCGGTGAACTGCGACTACCACAAGACATGCCAAAAGAAGCGATGAATGCATGGAACGAAATGATTCCTCTAATCGAGGCTGGTGATGCACCGACGTCATCCATGTTCATCGCGGCCGCCCTCGTCGAAAGAGGGGGCATACTCTACGGACTGAATCGGCTGGAGGAAGCTTTGGCCGTGTACGATGACGTAATGCATCGGTTTGGAGAGAGCGATGAATCAGCGCTTGTCGATCTGATCGCGACCGCTCTCGTCAATAAAGGACTTTCTCTTGTCCGGCTGAATCGGCCAAAGGAAGCGTTGGCCACGTTTGACGAAGTGGAACGCCGATTCGGTACGAACGACGCATCGGATATTCTCGAGCAACTCTCGACCGCCCTCTTCACGAAGGGCGATACGCTGACCAAGCTGAGTCGAACAGAGGAAGCACTGACTGCCTTTGGTGAATTGGCGCGTCGATTCGGAACGAGCGAGATGCCGGTCATCCTTGCATGGGTCGCAAAAGGTCTCGTCAAAAGAGGAGAAATACTTCGCGGTCTGGATCGTCTTGAGGAAGCATTGGCCTCCTTTGACGATGTGGTGCGTCGATTCAAGGACAACGATACGCCGATTTTTTACCAACTGGTTGCGCTCGCTTTCTTCGGAAAGGCATCCGTACTCGCCGGGTTGAACCGTACAGAGGAAGCGCTGGCTGCTTACGACGAGGCAGCGTGCCGTCTTGAGACAAGCGAACATCCCGCGCTTCGGAACTTGGCTGGGAGCGCCCTTCTTGCAAAAGCGAATATGGAACTGGCGGACGGACGGTACGAAGTGGCTATCGACACGGCTGGCCGGGTACTCGAGCAGCCTTTCACGGTGTCCCCGGAAAACCGGTGGGATGGGCGCCTGATCCGGGCAGGGGCGCTCCTCGCACGCGGCGACCCATCCGGTAGCGATCAGGACATCGAGGCGATGCTCGCGATCCTGCCGGAGTTCGACTCTCTTCCAAGCCCCGTCCTGCACGCCTTGATGAAGTTCAGCATCTATCTCGGGCCGGCGCGGATGCGGGAGCTGATCCAGGCATCGCCGGCGGCGGACCTTCTGCTGCCGCTCACGACGGCGCTGGAATGGGAGCTCGGGCTTACGCCCCGGGTAGCGCGGGAAGTCGAGGAGGTCGCCCAAGACATCCGGCGGGATCTGGCGAAGCTGAAGGAAGATCGGACCGATGGCGCGACGTAGAGATCGGACGGCAAGGAAGGAGGCGCGGCCCCTCAACGCCTCGCCGCTCTCGGCGAAGGTCCGCCCCTGTTCCGGAACCTGTCCCCGCGAAAGCGGAAGGTCCAAGACACCCCGACGTTGCTGCCAAGTTACTTCGTCCTGCCCAAAATGATTGTGCCTCCGGCTCTCTCTACCTCCTCGATCCGCTGACGAATGTCCTGGGCGATCTCAAGAACTTCAATCGGCGCGCGAACCGTCTCGCCGATGCGCTGGCGCAGTGCGACGTTGAATGGCTCCAGCGCATCGGATTTCTTCTTGTCACCCGACAGGACATCGACCAGATCACGCTCCGAGGCTCCGACTGCAATCAAATCCGTCATACGATCCAGCATCTGACGCATCATGACCTTGTTCCTAGGAACGAATGCCGCGTAGACGGAACGGAACGTCTCCATGGACTCCGGAAGTCTCCCTTGAGCAAGAAGCGCTTTCATCTCTCTCCATTTCGCTCTCCACTCTGACTCGATTGCATCGTCTTCGGTCAACGCACCGTATTTTCGTTCAAATTCTTCGCTCGTAGTCGGTGCCTCTTCCACATGATGAGGATCGGTCCGTGCCCTGCCCTTGTTGGCCGGCGCATTGGACACCGGCCCCGGAAGCTCCGGTGCGCCGCGGTCTCCGAAGCGCTCGACTGCTTCATAGAACACCATCATGAAGTGAATCAGGTTCCGCACGACGGCTGCTTCGTCACGTTCACGCCGCAGCTTGTAGTAGATGCTGTAGAGACGTTCCGCGGCTGCATACAGCCGCCTCTTGCCGCTTCCCTCCACGACGACCGCACCTCGATTGACGAGCCTCCCGAGCAAGGTCGATACGGCCCGGACGTCCATGCGGGCGCGGGCCGCGATCTCGCCGGTGCTCGACGGCTGCCATAGATCGATCACCGAGAGATAGACACGGCGTTCGGTCTTTGCGAAGCCTTCCAGGTGAGAGCGAAAATACTCGGTATGGTCGTCGATCAACTCGACGAGGTTTTCCATCAACTGGCTCATGGATCGGTGCCGAGCGAACCCTGCGACGATGACCAGAAGGCGGGGGTTGCCGCCGGTCAGGATCTCCAACGGCCTGATCTCCCGCTCGCTGACCGTGCCGCCGCTGACCGCCCGCCACAGACATCGGCACTCCTCGGTATCCAGCGGATCGAGGCGGACGATCCGGAACAGCTCGAAGAAGGGTTCCCTCGCGTCGTCCAGTCCCTTGAAACGGCTGGTGGCGGTGGCGAGCAGGACGATCCGGGGCTCCGACTGCAACGCCTTGCGAAGCTTCCATCCGAAGTCGTCGTCCACGTCTCCGCACAGGGTTTGCAGGTTTTCGACCATCAGGACGATCTGTTTTCCCAGTCGATCCGCTGCGTCCAGGGCGGCGGCACGAGCGCGCTCCTCCAGCTCCTTCCCGCGCCACCGAGCCGCCAGATCGGCGTGCGTACCCCCGAGCTCCCGTGCGATTTCAGCGTCGTTCTTGCCGATCTCCCTCGCGAGGTGGAACAGGGTCTCGAGCCAGAAGTCGCCCATATCGAGGACTTCCTGGCTCTCTTCCATGAACCGGACCGGCAGCAGGCGTTCGGAGAGCTCCCGGTTGGTGTGCAACTCCGCGGCAACGCGGGCCAGCAGCATGGTCTTTCCACGTCCGCGAGGCGCCACGAGCAGGACGTGTTGGCACGACGGCGCACCGACGTTGTCGCGGAGGACTTCAAGCACGATGCCCAATTGGCGTCTTCTGACCGAGAATTGCCCGATCACTTCATCATCGGATTGGAATATCCCCGGGTTGAATTTACGGATCGTCCGTGCAGGTGTTGCATTCATTGGACCCCTCCTCGGCCTCGATCCGAAAAACGACTTTCGAGGGGCGCATGATGATCACGGAAGCGGGCCGCCCACCAGTCCTTCAACAACCGTGACGCGAAGCGGTGTCCGCCGTCGCAGACCTCGACATAGCCGTCGTGCGCCAGGACTTCAAGCGCATCCTTGATACGGTCGGGAATGTCGGGCAGCACCCTGGAGTACAACCCTTCGAGGCAGCGCCGCGCACCCGCCGTAAACACGTCCTGGATAGCGGCCTCGGCGAGGATCTCCATGGCGATCGTATAGCTCTCGTTGTCCAGTCCCTCACCAAGGCACGTCACGTAGTGCGCCAGGTCGCTTTCTCCCGAAGGCCCGAGAAGCTCGGTGCGATAGACCACTTCCACATCTTCCACCATCACGCGGTCGCGGCTCTTCATGATGGCGAAGTCATGCAGGCGTGCGAAGAAGGACTGGACGTGATGGGGAATACCAACAGAGGAAATCCCATCCCCGCTCTTCGAGCCGCCGGCCAAGCTCCCGGAGGATGCTGGTCTTGCCCATGCGCCGCTGTCCGCTCAGGAGCACGTGGTTGCGGTCGCGAACTCGTGACTCCAACACCTGTAGCTCCGGCTCGCGGTGGAAGAAGTCGTCGCCGCTCACCCAGCGGCCGGTGGACGGTTTCATGGCCGGCGCATCCTTGTTCAACAGATTCGTTGAATACTGTACGTCAACGAGTCGGTTGTCAACCGTTTTGTTGACGACGATTCTGTTGACCAGACGTTCGGGCTCCCGGGCTCGTCCGACTCTGGCCCGACGGGCGCGCATCGTCCGCCGGACAGGCCTTGGTCGCGGACGGGGTTGCCTCTTCAGCAGCGTCAGGTCGGGGAGTTCGGCCGAAGCCGCGGGTAGTGCGATAGACCGGTCGAGGAGGTCGCCCGGGACATCTGGCAGGATGCGGCGAAACCGTCGGATTCGGCGGCAGGGCGGTCGCCCGGTACACTGCCGTGCGGCGACGGGACCCGCCCCTTCCCGGATCGCGGTCACGGAGACCGGCACGAGGATGACTTGGGAACGGCGCGTCCTGACGAACGGCGGGTGTCCCGCCCGCATCGGCCCATCGTGGACCCGCTGCGGTCCGTTGGGGGGCGAGACACAAGCGTTTCCAAGAGCGCCGTGCGGGTTCCCGGGAGGGGCGGCCTCGTCGGGCTCGAATCCCACGTTGATACGGTAGCAGGTCGAGCCCCGCCCGGATCCCTGCCCGCGCCCTGCCATTGGAATGGAGCTGTCCTCCGGGGGGCTCACGGCGCTGTGCTTCCTGCCGACCGAGCTGCGGACGCGAAGGAGGGCGAGCGATGAAGCTCGAACGGGTGTGGTAAAGATGGGCGAACGCCGACCGAGATGATATGGTAGGCGCCGCAGGGCGGGCGAAAGCGGCCGGAGAAGAACAAACGGGAGCGCACTACATGGAAGCCAAGCAAAAAAGCAATGCCGAACTGGCCGAAAGATACTGGCTGAGCACAGGGCTGGTCTGGTGGCGTGCCGTTCAGCAGATGCAAATCGATCTACGGAAGATGCAAATCGAGCAACGGAGGAACTCCAAGAATATAATCGAATATATGATGGAACATGCGGGTAGTGGACAAATCCCGCCACCGCTGGCACTGCACCTCCCGATGGTGCCCCCGGAGATCGTGGCGTTGGCAATTGCAGGCATGCAGGCATTCGCCATCGAAATCATCCTGAAGGGGGCGCTCGCACGCGATGGGAAGGAAGGGCTGGAAGGACACGGGCTCAGCAACCTGTGGAATGAGCTCAGCGACAGTGTCAAGAAGGCATGCGAAGCGGACTTCTCATCGCGGCTGGTAGCCGCCGAGAGGGCAGGATGCCAGCCAAGCGCCGAGGAACCGGAATCTCGGAGGATCGAGGACGTGCTGCCACGGCACAACGACGACTTCACGGTATTCCGCTACGGTCAAACAGGACCGAAGGGCAAGCGGGAGATGCGCCAGCAGATGGTCTTGCGGGACCGGCTCCAGATGCTCCTCATACTGTACACCCTCGAACATGTCGTCGTGTGGGGACGACAACCACTGACGTCGAAAGACGAAGAACAGATGCGGGCGACAGGAAAGTCGGTGGTGGAGTGGTTCTCGGAGGATAGAGACGAAGGGGCATCGCTGAAACGCTGACGAGGGAAGCCGGCCGTTGCCTGGCCCGGCCCCGCCGGCCCCGGCGGTTCAGCCGGTGGAGAAGACGTCGCCCGGATTCGCCTCGAACCCTCGGAGGGTCGGCGACCGCAGGGTCTCGCCACGGCGGCGGGTCGCCGTAGCTACGAGGGACCCCTCGTGCGGCAGATGAACCGTGATCGTCTCGGCGACCGGGTCTACCAGCCAGTATTCCGCCACGCCGTGCCTCGCGTAGAGCGTGCGCTTGTATCCCCGGTCCCGGTCGGCGGTGGCCGGAGACAGGATCTCGACCACCAGATCCGGCGCGCCCTGCACGTTGTCGCCGTTGCGCACCAGATGCTCCCGCTCCCGGGAGATGAACAGCAGGTCCGGTTGCACGACGTCCGTATCGGAAAGCACCACGTCGCAGGGCGCGGGCAGCACCTCGCCCAGGCCGGCTTCCTTGACGAACCGGTCCAGCAACCCTGCCAGCGCCAACAGGACCCGCTGGTGTTTCAAGTTCGGCGCCGGGGCCACGATCAAGTCTCCATCCAGCAGCTCATAGCGCCGATCCTCCGGCGCCGTTCGGTAGTCGTCGTAGGTGAACTTCCCGGCGTGTTCCAGGGTTGCGGCAGCCATACTCGGTCTACCCTCTTGTCTCGAGCACTCGACCCGCTCCCAGCGCCACTTTGCGACCCCACCGCCCGGCGACCCGCGGCACGCCCCGCTGTCGCTGTGCCCATGTCGTCCGTGCCCGCGAAGTCTCACCGAAACCCGAGTCGGCGATCAAGCACTCCGGGGGGCGGGATGCGGGTTTCCGCGCCGGCATGGGCGCTGGTCCCGGCTCCACACCGTGTCCACCTGAGCCTGTCCAGTGCGCCTCACGCAGGCCCCTGGCTGCGGATGGGGTTGCCCCCGAACGGGGTCGGGCCGGAAGGGGTCGACCGGAGTCGCGGGTGGGTAGTGCGGCAGGCCGGTCAAGGAGGTCGCCCGGGGCATCCGGCGGGATGCGGCGAAACCGGCGGATTCGGCGGCAGGGCGGTCGCCCGGTACACTGCCGGGCGGCGACGGGAACCGCCCGCCCCTTTCCGGATGGCAGTCGCGGGGGTCGGCACGAGGATGGCTTGGGGGGGCGCGTCCTGGCGAACGCTCGTGTCCCGCTCGCATCGGCCTGTTGCGGACCGGCTGCGGTCCGTTTGCGGGCGAGACACAAGCGTTCCCAGGAGCGCCGTGCGGGTCCCCGGGAGAGGCGGCCTCGTCGGGCTCGAATCCCACGTTGATGCGGTAGCAGGTCGAGCCCCGCCCGGACCCCTGGACCCCTGCCTGCGCCCTGCCATCGGCGCGAAGCTGTCCTTCCGGGGACTGACGGCGCTATGCTTCCCGCCGGCCGGGCTGCGGCTGCGGAGGAGGGGCGAGCGATGAAGCTCGAACGGGTGGAGATCGAGAACTACCGCGCCATCGAGAAGCTCGACCTGCCGCTCGACCCCGCCCTGACCGTGTTCCACGGGGACAACGGGCACGGCAAGACGAGCGTCCTCGGCGCCATCGCCGCGGGGCTCGGCAGCATTCCGATGTTGTTGCCGGAGATCTCCGGCGTCGGGTTTCTCAAGACCGACCAGCGAGGGCAACGGCCCTTGCGGGTGATGCTGCGGACCCGCGACGGAGTCGAATGGGACCGGCGCAGGTTCGGGCAGCGGAAGAAAACCAGCCGCCGGACGTTGAAGGAGAAGATGGAAGCCATTGTCGCGGCGGATCGGGAGGAAGGGGAACCGCTCGATCTCCCCATCGTCGCCTTCTACGACACGGATCGCGCGGTCTTCGACGTGCCGCATCCGCGCCGGAACCTCAAGACGGAGTTCCCCCGTTACGCGGCGCTGGAAGGAGCGCTCGCCCCCCGCTCCAACTTCAGGGAGCTCTTCAGGTGGTTCTACGCCATGGAGAACGATGAATTACGGGAAAAGAAGGAACGGCGGGACTGGGATTACCAGTTGTCGGAACTAAGGGCGGTTCGCGAGGCGATCACGAGCATGACCCCCGGTGTCTCCAACCCCCGGATCAGGCTCCGGCCCCTGCGCTTCGCCGTGTCCGTGGGGTCGGAAGCGGGCAAACCGGAAGAGCTCGCACTCGACCAGCTGAGCGGCGGCTACCGGATCGTCCTGGCGCTCGCGGCTGACCTCGCTCGGCGCATGGCGCAGGGGAACCCGCATCTCGCCGATCCGCTCGAATCGGAAGCGGTGGTGCTGATCGACGAGGTCGACCTGCACCTGCACCCCGGATGGCAGCAGCGGGTTCTGGTCGATTTGCGCCGCACCTTCCCGAACACCCAATTCATCGTCTCCACCCACAGCCCGCAGGTGCTGACGACGGTGGATTCCAAACACGTCATCCATCTGGCTCGAACGAACCGGACCATCGTCGCGGGACAGTCATCGGCGCCGACCTACGGGGCAGCGGCGGGAAGCGTGCTGGAAGCGGTGATGGGCGTACAGGAACGGCCGGATGCCGAACACAATGAGTTCGTGCAGAAACTCGGCGAATACATGCGTCTCGTTGATGACCGCCGCGGCCGATCCGAAGAGGCCGTGGCGCTCAGGAAGGAGCTTGAGAACCTTTCCGCCCGGGATCCGGCGCTCGACGCGGCGGACATGGAGCTAGAGCGGCAGGAAATCTTCGAGCGGCTGAGGAAGGCGTCTTGAAGCGGATACGACGATTGCAGGGTCCCATTCCCGGACTGGCCGGCTGCCGAGCCCGGGCGGACGAGCAAGCGGGTTGGCAGGGGTATCGGAATCGCCCAGCCGGGATCGATCGGTACCGGGATCTCGCCGGAACCCCGGCGGGCCGTCCGCACGGGACATGCGGCCTCGGGTGCGCCGCACGCCAGCGAACGCGCACCACGAAGCGCGGGGGCCGACATCCTGAACCCCTCTCTGAGCAGAACCCCTGCCCTTGGAACCAAAGAGCCCTCGCCCTTGCCGGATATCACCCACTACCGCCGCTCCAGCGGAAGCTATCGCCTGTCCACGCGCTTGGGGTAAATCCGGATTGAGTCTGCACAGCCCCGACAAGAATGTCACCGGTCCCCCGCTGGACCTGCCGTTCAGGCCGCGCGCGCGCCTCCTCCAGCTCCTCGGCGACGAGCTCATCGGCTCGCCCCGGCTCGCCGTCTTCGAGCTGGTGAAGAACGCCTACGATGCGGACGCCGGGATGGTCAGAGTAGCCCTGAGAAATATCGGGCGCCCCGATGCGTCGATCGTCGTCGAGGACGACGGCGATGGAATGACGCTGGAAACCATTCGAGACATCTGGCTCGTACCGGGGCACGACCATCGCGCGCGACAGCGGGCGGCCTTGCGGCGGACACGGCGGGGCCGGCTTCCGCTCGGCGAGAAGGGACTCGGCAGGTTCGCGGCCCACAAGCTGGGAAATCGCATCGACGTGGTCACTCGATTCGACGCACGCCGGGAGTGCCTCGTGTCGATAGACTGGGAAGCTCTGATCCGGCAGGAGAATCTGTCCGATGCCACGGTTCGGGTAAGTACCCGAGACCCGGCCCTCTTCCGTGGAGACAACACCGGCACCCGCATCACGATCTCCGATCTCCGGGAAAGAAACTGGACCCGTGGGGAGGTGCGCCGCCTGCAACGTCAAGTCACCTCCATCTCCTCGCCGTTCGAAGGAGGATCCGACGAATTCTTTCCGTGGTTGGAGGTTACCGGCCACGAGGATTGGGTGGCCGGCGTCCCGGACGTGGACGCCTTGCTGAAACGGGCGCCATGGAAGTTCCAGTTCCGATTCGAAGAAGGCCGCTTCGACTGGAAATACCGTTTCCGCGGGGTGACCGGCATAAAACTCGAACCCCGGCCAGCCGAAGAGACCGAACAGCCACTGCTGATCCAAACCGAGCGCGACATGGATGAATTCGACGTGGATCAGGGTCCACGCGGGGCTCGTCCGCGGCCCGTCCGCGCCGATGCTTCACTGGCGGAAGGGATCGGTCCGGTCGAGGGCGAGTTCTACGTCTTCGATCGGGATCGAGCCGTCCTGAGCCGGCTGGGTGAAAGCCGACTCATCGAGAGCTACCTGGACGACAACGGAGGCATCCGGGTCTACCGGGACGGAATCCGGGTCTACAATTACGGAGAACCCGGCGACGACTGGCTGGGACTCGATCTCCGCCGGGTCAACACGCCAGCCCGAAAGATCAGCCGGAACATCGTCGTGGGCGCCATCGAACTCTCTCTGGAAAGCAGTCCTGATCTGAGGGAGAAGACGAACCGCGAAGGTTTCGTGGAAAACCCGGCTTTCGGGCGGCTGAAACAGATCGTTCTCGGAGCGTTGATCCCCCTGGAGGTCGAACGGGAAAAGGACAAGAACAACATCCGCAGGATCACGAGCGGAGGCCGGGATCCCGAGACGAAACGTATCAGGCAACCGCTCCAGCAACTCCGTGCCGCAGCCCGCAGGCGTAAGGTGGACGATGAGCTCGAACCCATCATCAACAAGGTGGAGCGCGACTACGACGATCTGCGCGACTCCATGCTGCGCGCCGGGCTCTCCGGGGTGGGTCTGGCGCTCATCTTCCACGAGGTGGAACATGGGGTCCGCGCACTATGCGAGCTGATCGAGGCAGGTGGAGAATACAAGGCCATCCGCACCAGAGCCCGGGAGCTGGCCGGCATTCTCGAAGGCTTCGCCGACTTGCTGCGCAAGGGAAAGCGCCGTCCGAACCGCCTGAAGAGCCTGATTCGCCGCGTTCGCGACATCAATCGGGTACGGTTTCGCAAACACGGTGTCCGCCTGGTGTGTCCGGCGCTGGAGGACGACGCCCCGGACGTCAGGTCCAGCTTCGTCTTCGGCCTCGCCCTGGGTGCGCTGAACAACCTGCTCGACAACGCCTTCTACTGGCTCCGGGTGCGGTGGCCGGGGGAGAACGTCGATCCTCCGGGCCGGGCGATCTACCTGAGTATCAGCCTGGATCTCGCCGATGGTCCGGCCATCGTGGTCGCCGACACCGGGCCCGGGCTGTTGGACGCTCCGGACGAGTTGATACGCCCTTTCTTCAGCCGCCGCCCGGAGGGAATGGGGCTCGGCCTCTACTACGCCAATCTCGTGATGGAGCTCGGTGACGGCCGCTTGGCGTTCCCGGATGCGGGAGAAGCCGACGTACCGGAAGAATTCGACGGAGCGGTGCTGGCCCTGGTCTTTCCGCAGGAGAATGAGAACTGATGTTCACACCCCCTCGATTCGTCGTGGTGGACGACAAACCCGAGCACCTCACCGCCGTTCTGGACGTGTTCCAGGAGCTCGGCACACCGTGTCTGGGCATTACCTGGGATCCCGAACGAGGGCTCGACAAGCAGAACTTCGAGGGTGTACGAGCCCTGTTCCTGGATCTCCACCTGACCGACCTCGCGGCGACCACGGACATGCGCCGACACTTCGCGATCACCGCGGGCCTGCTGGAAGACAACATCAGCCCGGCCGGCGGACCGTTCATCCTGGTGGTCTGGACGGAGCACGAGGACGAGGTCGAGGGGCTCAGGGCCTATCTGGACGAGCCCGGCGCTATCGGTCCCGGGAAGCCTCATGCCCGGCCGCTCGCGATCGTCGGCCTTCCGAAGGGTCGATTCATCGACGTCAACACCGGCGAGCCTCTTGCAGGCAGAGCGAATGCTCTACGCGATGAGGTCGAAGCCGCGGTAGGAGAGAAGCCCCAGCTCGCGGCCCTCCTTTCCTGGGAAGCGGACGTTCAGGCGGCCGCCGGCGCGACGCTCGCAACCCTGATGGAGCTCGTTCCCGACGGGAAGCGGAACAGCGCCTCTTTCGCGGAAGGACTCGATGAAATCCTGAGCCGGTTGGCCCGCGAAGCGGTCGGCCAACCTCACGTTGAGCCCGATCCGCGAGCGGCGATCACGTCCGCTCTTGCTCCGATTCTCGCCGACAGGATCGTCAACCAGCAAGTGTCGGAGGCGGCCTCGGAAGCATGGCGCAGGGCGCTGACCTGGAATGGCCGGGGAAGGCTGGATTCAACAGCGTCCGGGAAGGTCAACCGCATGCTTCACGTGGCGGTTCCGCCATCGGAGACGATCCGGCCCACCGATTGGGGCGCGGTCGTGGAGTTCCCCGATGCCTGGTGGAGAGACGACGAGCTGCGGAACCGCTTTGGCGTGACCCCGGACCAGCTCCTCGAGGATGAGTACAAGCTCGAATCCGAGGATCGGGCAAGATGCCGCCCCCGGCTGATCCGCATCGCCGCCGCCTGTGACTACGCCCAGAACCGGTCCGGCCCGCTCACGTATCTGTTCGGACTCGAAATCCCCATGGAGGTGGAGCGCAGCAGGAAGAAGAGGAAGAAGCCTCCCGCGTCCGAATGGCCTTCCCCGACCCTGGTCGTCGAACCGGACGACGGACCATTCGTCCTCGCCGTCAACGCTCGCTATCCACTCAACGCGGTTCCGGCCGACGCCGAGGCGTGGCATCCCGTCTACCGGCTCCGCGAACGGTTGCTGATGCACCTGATTTCACATGCCGGCAGCTATCTGGCGCGTCCTGGGATCGTGCAGCTATAGAGAGCCGATCAGGCCGCCCTCGGCAGGCTCTCAAGCCACCATCTTCAGCGGCGCGCCCTCCTGCGGCGCGTCTTCCCGCGCCGCATCGGGGTCCGGTCGAGACCGCCGCCGGGAACCGTCGCCGGATCCCGCATCCGCATCTCCCCGTCCCGGCGCTCCGCTGCCGGGGGAGCCGGCATCGGGGTCCAGCGCCTCTCTTCCGACGAGCGCCCTGACCACGGCCTCCATGACCGGCGGGCACACCGCGTTGCCGAGAAGCATGACCCGGTCGCGGCGTGAGCCCCGACGGAGGATCGGACCGTTCTGGAACCCCATGGCGCGCGCGAGTTCGGGAACCTGAAGCATCCTCAGCGTCGCCCCGTCCCGGGACGGTTCACAGAGTCCGAACCGGTCGAGCGTGGTGACCGTGCGCAGGGGTACGGTCAACGGCTGCCAACCGCCGGCGCCGTCGTTGCCGTAGTACACGATCAGGAACGGCGAATCGCCTCCCAACGCGGCGACGGCTCTCCGGGCGCGCGCCAAGGTGGCAGGCGCGCGGCGCCCGTTGTCGAGGGGTGACCGGCGCCAAGTGCCGGGCCGGTCCAGGACGCGGGCCGCGGAAGGCTTCGGCCCGCGCCTTCCCGGAATGCGGGAAGGCGGTTCGGCCTCGCGGTCGCAGAGCAGGAAGAGCCGCCGGCGTCTTTGCGGGACGCCGTGATCGGCCGCGTCCAGCACATGCTCCGCAACCCGGTATCCCGCGCCGCCGAGAGCAGCCAGGAGCTCTCGGTAACGGGACCAGGATCGCATCTGGATCACGTTCTCGATCACGATCCACCGGGGAGCGACGGCGCGGGCGTACCGCACGACCTCGAATGCGAGATCGCGGCTCCTGTCCGAGCGCGGACGCGCTCCGCGGGCGCAACTGTGGTTCGTGCACTCCGGCGACGCCAGGAGAAGGTCGATCCTGCCCACCTGCTCGACGATGCGGCGCGGCTCCTGCTCCTCGACAGCTCCCGCGCTGACCCGGGCCGAGGGGAAGTTGTCGGCGAAGACCTGGGCGGCCAAGTCCCAGGCGTCGATGCCGCCCACGATCGTCGCGCCGGCCGCCGCCGCACCGTAGCTGCCTCCGCCCAGCCCGTTGAAGATGTCGTAGGCTCGGATCATCACCCTGTCCCGCCCCGCCGGCCGGCGGGAAGTTACCAGGTTCCGGACGGTGCGGCCAGGTCTTCCGTCAGATCGAGGCATGTGCGCGGTGGGGTTTTCGCCGGGCACGCCTCTCGCGAACGCTCTTGGGCACGGCGTCCTGGGAACGGCGCGTCTTCCAGACGCGGGTGTCCCGCCCGCATTGATCGGCGGCGGCCTCGCCGTCCCATTTGCGGGCGGGACACAAGCGTTCCCAGGACGCCGTGCCCGCGCAAGTGGCTCCGTGGGGTGAAATCCGCCAGCAACCCCCTCGAACCGAACCCAAACCACGGAAGAACGCCGTCTCCGTGGGGGTGAAAAATATCTCGACCCCCGATCTCTACCCTCTATATCAAGAGCTTACGAACAGCGCCCGGGGCTCCAGATCCGCTCCCAGATGCACGGGGGGACCGAGGAAGGCGGCCATGCGGTCCAGGAGCGCATCGTCTGCCTCGATCTCGCACTCCCAGGCGACGAAGATCCGCCATCCATCGCGCGCGAGCCGTTCCTGAGCGCGCCTGTCCCTGGCGACGTTGGCGGCGAACTTCGCCTGCCAGAACCGCTTGCGGGACTTGGGGGTATAGGTCTTCCTGCAACCGTGCCGGTGCCAGAAGCACCCGTGTACGAAGACCGCCTTGCGCCGCCTCGAAAAGACGACGTCGGGCGTGCCCGGAAGGCTGCGGACGTGGACGCGAAACCGATAGCCCAGGGCATGAAGCGCTCGCCGCACGAAGATCTCCGGCTTCGTATCCACCCCCCGGATACGTCCCATGAGAACGCTTCGCTCCAACGGTGTCAGAATGTCGGCCATCGAAGCCCTCCTTCCGCGCGTTCGGGCTCCGCCGATTTCACACGAACGAGGCACGATCCGGGAACCACGAGTGTACGGCGGCGATGGCGGCTTCGCGAGCGGCGGCGCCCGCGTCCCGGCGACCGCCGAAGCCAGAGGATGACCTGATGACGCCGGCGAAGCAGATGCCCCCGGTCAGGCCACCGGAGTCGAGGCTGCGCCAGGAGCTGCGGGTGCGCGGCCTCCGGCCGGGCGGCGCGCATGGACGATACCCGGCTGATCGAGCGGTGGCAGCCGGTCGCGGAGGTCGGTGACCGGTGCCCTGGGGAGCGGCGCGTCCTGACGGCCGCGCGCGGCCCGCCCGCAGCGGTCGGTTGCGAACCCGCTTGGTGTGTGCGGGCGGGACACGAGCGTTCCCAGGGGGGAGTCCCCCATGATGCCGGGCCTGTCCGCTGCCCCAGCCGCGGGTCGTTCGGCATGAAGTCGCCCGGACGCGCGAGGCAGCCATGACCGATACGCGGCTGATCGGGCGGTGGTGGCCCATCGCGGACGTTGGCGACGGACGTGCTGGGAACGCTCGTGTCTCGCCCGCATCGCCCGCTTGCGGACCCGCTATGGTCCGTGTGCGGGCGGGACACGAGCGTTCCCAGGGGCGCCATGCATGTACTTCCGAGCGCCGGGCGGGCGGGCGAAGCGCATGAGCGACGTCCGGTTGATCGAGCGGTGGTTGCCGATCGCGGAGATCGGCGTCGAGAGCACGCGCGAGCGGACGCCGATGACGCCGTTTCCCGCGCCGAACCGCCTCCACGTCTGGTGGGCGCGGCGTCCGCTGGTGGCGTCGCGGGCGGCGGTGCTGGCCTCCCTGCTGCCGGCGGACGCGGACTGGAGCCGGTTCCTGCACGTGCTCGGGATCCACGGCGATCCGGTGGCGGCCAAGAAGCGGATAGCCGCCGCCAATCGCACGGGCGAACGGCTCGGGGCCGACGCATATGGCTACTCGCGTGCGTTCGGATATACGCCGGAGGATACGGACCGGGACTGGTTGGCGGAAAACTTGGTGAGCGGAGCTGTCGTTCTCGATCCGACGGCGGGCGGCGGGAGCATTCCGTTCGAGTCCGTCCGGGTCGGGCTGCACACCGTAGCGAACGACCTGAATCCCGTCGCCGCCTTGCTCGAGCGCGCAACGATCGAGTGGCCGTCGATATTCGGCGGTTCCCTGAAGGCCATCGTCGAAGAGCTCGGCGACAGACTGACTGGCACGGTGCGAGAGCGGCTTGCCGGCGTGTTCCCGGAAGAACCCGGGGACCATACCCGCCCGGACGGCTACCTGTGGGCGCGGACCGTCACCTGTCCGTACTGCGACGGGCTCGTACCGCTGTCGCCGAACTGGCGTCTCGCGCCGGACGGGACCGGCGTCAGGCTGAAGCCTCGCGTCGATGGCGGGGCGGGCGGAGGCCTGTACGGGCCGCTGCCGGTCGAGCGGGGGGAGGCCGCGGCCTCCCGCCCGCGGGATGACGGTGCGGGCGGGGCACAAGCGTTCCCAGGAGGCCGAGGCCCGGACCCAACGCCCCGCCCCGCAACGGCGCTTCCGACCCCTGCATGGCCGGAACAGGACGCTGGTTCTGGTCCCCCTTGGGAGCGCGGGCGTCCCGCCCGCAAGCGGGCCGAAGGCCCGCCGCATGACACGCCGGGCCGGGGGGCCGCGCACCCAGGGACCCCGGGGCAAGCGGAGACGCCTGTGCACCAAGGGCGGGTGTGCGGCTTCGAGATCGTCGGGTCGGCCGCCGAGCACTCGCCCGGCACGGTGGCGCGCGGCGACGGGATCTGCCCGTTTCCCGACTGCGGGCGCGTCATCGACGGGGACGTGATCAAGGAACAGGCGCAAGCGGGGAGGATGGGGGAGCAGCTCTACGCCGTCGTCTACAAGGAGCGGGTCGAGGTCCGGACGAAGACGGGGCGGCTCCGCGAGAAGTGGATGCGCGGCTATCGCGCGCCGCGGCCCGAGGACGACAACGGCGCCGCAATCCGGGCGCGGCTCGAAGAGAAGCTGCCGGAGTGGGAGGCTTTCGATCTCGTGCCGAGCGAGCGGTTTCCCGAGACGAGCAACGACGACCGGCCCATACAGTACGGGATGCCGCTCTGGCGCGACCTGTTCTCGCCTCGCCAGCTTCTCTGCCACGGCACGAGCGTCGAGGTCTTCCGGGAGATGCTGGAGGCCGACCGGGTCGCGGACCGGCTGGACGACGCCCGGAAGGCGGCCTACGGGTATCTCGCGCTCTCACTCGACAAGCTGCGCGACTACAACGCTCGGATGACCCGGTGGCATTCACGCCGTGAGGTGCTGGCGGGCACCTTCGACCGGCATGACTTCTCGTTCAAGTGGTCCTACGCCGAGATGGCGCCGCTGGTCGCTGGAGTGGGATACGACTGGGCCATCGGGCAGACCGCGAAGTGCATCGGCGAGCTCGTCGCCCTCGTCCGCCCCACCGCCCCGGCGGCCGGCAATGGCGACCTGTTCGACGGGATCGACCGCACCGACAGTCCCGGCGACACCGGCCGCACCGGCGACACCGGCCGTACCGGGCAAACCGGCGGCACTGGCCATACCCGTCGCACCAATCACAACGATCGCGCCGACCGGGCCGGCCACGCTGACGACGGCAACGGTCCATTCCAGGGGAAGAACCCCGAGGGCGCCAATCGCACGGACAACGCCGCCGGCGCCGGACACGCCGAACGCACGGAACACACCGGCCCGACCGGCCAAGCCAGCCGCGCCCCGGCGCCCGGGCGGTTGGATTCCGGCCCGCTTCGTACCGACCCCGCCGCCCGTTCCGACCCCGCCATCCGTACCGAACGGGTCACCCGCGCCGACCATGTCGGTCCGACTGGCGCCACCACCGTCCGCGCCGGTTCCATCGACCACGCTGGCCCCACTGGCTCCGCTGGCCTCACTGCCGTCCACGCCGGTTCCACCGACCCCGCCGGCTCCGCCGCCGGCACTGCTCAAACCCGCCGCGGCGGCCCTATCGACCCCGCCGGAGAAGAAGAAACATCCCGCGCCCCGCCCCCGATCACCATCACCTGCAAGCCGGGCGACAGCCTGGACCATCTCGGGGACGCCTCCATCGACGTCGTCGTGATGGACCCGCCCTACTACGACAACGTGATGTACGCGGAGCTGTCGGACTTCTTCTACGTGTGGCTGAAGCGCACCGCCGGGCACGTCTTCCCGGAGCTGTTCCGCCGCCAGCTCACCGACAAGGAGAACGAGGCGGTCGCCAACCCGGCGAAGTTCCGGGGCGAGAAGGGCGCGCGGGCGCTCGCCGGGCAGGACTACCAGGAGCGGATGGCGGCCATCTTCGCCGAGTGCCGCCGGGTGCTGAAGCCGGACGGGATCATGACCCTGATGTTCACCCACAAGGCGACCGGGGCGTGGGACGCGCTCACCAAGGGGCTGATCGAGTCGGGCTTCGTGATCACCGCCTCCTGGCCGATCAACACCGAGGCGGAAGGCAGCCTGCACATCAAGGACAAGGCGGCGGCGAACAGCACGATCTTCCTGGTGTGCCGTCCGCGCGCGCCCGGCCGCTCCGGCGTGGCCGGGCCGAACGAGCAGGATGGCGCCGGTCGGGAGGACGCCGCCCGCGCCTCGGAGCGGATGGACCCGGCCGATGCCCCTTCCGGCCGCGGCGGCGGAAGCAGCGCCGGGCCGGATCAGGACGCCGACCCTCCCCCCCTTTCGGTCCGGGAGGAATCGGGGTCCGACGGGCACGAGCCGGACCGGGGCGCCGCCTCCGCTTCGGAGCGGTTCGCTCCGGCTCGTACCCTTCGCGGCCACGGCGGCCGAAGCGAAGCCGGACAGGGCGAAGCTGCTGCCCGCCCGCCCCTCGGGGTGCGAGAGGAGGCGGGGGCCTACGGGCACGCGCCGACGGGGGACGCGCCCGCCCTCTATTGGGAGGACGTGGAGCCGCGGGTCGCGCGCGCCGTGCGGGCGCGGGTCGGCGACTTCCAGGACGCCGGCATCGGCGGGGTCGACCTCTATCTCGCCTCGTTCGGGCCGGCGCTCGAAGAGTTCTCCCGACACTGGCCGCTCCAGCGCGGCACGCCTCGCGAGCGGCCCGCGGAGCGCCGTCGGCGGCAGCCGGCGTTGTTCGAGGAGGAATGGGACCCCTACGCGGCCACCCCGGAAGACGCGCTCGACGCCGCCCGGCGCGAGGTGAAGGGCTGGGTCCTGGACCGGCTGACCCATCTCGAGGCCGGTGCGGACCTCGACCCCGCGACCTCGTTCTTCGTCCTCGCCTGGCACGCCTTCGAGGCGCCCGTGTTCCCCTACGACGAGGCGCTCAAGCTCGCCCGCGCGGTCGGCGTCGATCCGGAGGGCGGGATCGTGGGCCGGCTCGCGGCGAAGAAGGGCAGCGCCCTGCATCTGTGGGACAGCGCCGAGCGCGCGGCCCGGGGCGCGCTCGGCCCCGCCGACGGCTCGCGGGCCATGATCGACGCCCTGCACCACGCGGCCCACGCGGCGCGGACCCGCTCCCTCCAGGCCGCCCGCGACCTCCTCGCCGAGACGCAGGCGGACCGGGATCCCCGCTTCGACGCGGCGCTCGAAGCGGTGCTGGAGGTGCTGCCGCCCTCCCGGGCGTTCACCGGTATCGAAACCGGGGGCGAGCGGGGGGCGGCGGCCAGCGATTTCGAGGCTCTCTACCACCTCTACCGGCTCGCCTACGGGGACCGGATCGACGAGCCCGAACAGCTCCGGCTGTTGCTCGACAAGGACGCCTGACCCGCCCGGCAGCGCCCGAGGCATGTGCGCTGTTCGTAAGCTCTTGATATAGAGAGTGCTGGGCGACCGGTGGCCCGGGACTTTCCCTGGCCACCGGCTGACCTGAGCTGCGGGAGCCGTGTAACGTTTTGAAATTTGACGCGAACCCAAGGGCGTGCGACGCTAGGCCGAGGAGCAGGAGGGCGAGAATGCGACTTCTGGCCCCATGCCCCACCGGAACTTGTCGAGGTCTGACGTGAAAAAAATCCGCAAGAGCGTTGTCGATCCCACGACCAACGAGGCGCGGAGCGGCACCGTGGTGGAGGTTGCCGAAGCCCACGAGCCGACCGCTCGGATCACCTTGAAGGACGGGACGGTGATCCGGATCAGGTTGGTCTTTCTCGAGGCTATCCGACTGGACGATCCGGGGCCGGACGGCAAGACTGCGTACTCGTTCAACGCCAACTTGGCGACGACGATCGATCTTGCAGAGGACATGGTTCCGGAGGATGGCGTCCAGTGATTCCCGTGAGCGTCGTTGCCGAGATCGACGCCTCACAATCGGCGAAGATCCGATCCTTCGCGCAGTTGCCCGATGGGTGGCACTACGGCGAAGGCTGTGCAGCGACCGAGCAAGCGGTGACTGCGGCTCTCGATGTGAACGCACAGTTCCTGATGCACATTCCCGATGCGGTTGAGGTGTTTCCTGCCGTCGATGGAGGGGTCATGGTATGTGGCTATTGGAGAGACCACATGCTGGAGATCATCTGCGGCCCCAGCGGACGGTTGGACATGGTGCACGAGCTCGATGATGAGGTCACCGACGAGCGCGGCGATGTGTCGCTCGATGAGGTCACCGCGTACATGGGAGAGATGGGTTGGAAGCCACAGAAGAACTTATCCGGGTGCTCCATCCCCGGCACTTCAGTCAGCACCGAGGGCGATTCACGAGTCTGGCTTTCCAGCCATCGACCGGAGGGGGAATTTCTGTATTCGACGCGCGGTGCGCTGTCGAGAGCAGCGGGAGTGAGTGCCGTCACATTGCGGAATTTTACTCCGGGGTCGCTGGCCATCCATGGGTATTCTGGCGGATCGGACGAGATCAGCTTCCGGAGTGTTGCGAACTGACGTGTGAGCCGTCGAGCAGCGGGGATCGGTGTCATCGCAACGTTCACAATCTCCCCAATGGGGCCCGCCGACGCATGATACGGGCGCTGTGCGTCGAGGACCTTGAGATCTGCGATCGCGATGGGCGCCGTGCCCTGACACGCGAGGACACCGATTCGTTTCCACTCGATGGGCTCGCCGCGACGCCGAACGGCGGTCCGACATGAAGCGTCCTGTCTACGGCGATGCGATGCCCGAAGCTATCCGTCGTTGACCGGGCGCGGCCCCGATTCGTCCGGAGGGAGGGGCCGGGGCTGGCGCTTCGCGATCCGGACCTCGCGGACGACGACCAGCTCGTTCGCATTCTTCGCGTGCGTCCTGCGCCAGCGCTCGATCGCCCGGGCCGCGGCGCGGCGGTCGTCCCCGCGAAGTCCTTCCTCGCGGAGCACGACACGTTTTCGCCCCGTGGTCTCGATGACGATCTCGTACCAGCACCGCAGCCGCATCCGAAGCGGGGGCGCACTGCGCCGCCCGGAAAGCCCATCCGCTCCAATCCAATTCACGTATCGGAAGCGATCCTCCTCGTCGACGGTGCGCCACCGGGAGTCGGGATCTCCACCCAACGGCGAGCGCCCCGCCCGCATCCTCTCCACCTGCCGCACCGCGTCCACGAGCGCGATCCGGCGTTCGACCCAGGCCGCTTCTCCGATCCAGGCGAACAGGGTCGGGTTCCGCCCCGTACCGATCGCCCCCGCGACCCGCGGATGTGCGTAGTCGTACATGCCACGCACCCAGATCCCGTTCTCACCGTACCCTTCGGGCGCCGGTTGCTCGCGCACGTGGTTGCCGGGTTCGATCCGGGCGATGAATATCTCCCCGATCCACCCTCCGAGTACGCCGCCCTCGACCTCGAAATACTCGTCATCGAGGATATCGTCCAGCTCCGCCATCCCCCCGTCGATCCGGTATGCGTCCCCCCTCGACCTGAGTGCACGGAGGACGAGCACCGGCCCCGGGTATCCGGCATCCACGTCTTCGACGGGCGCTCCATCCTGCCGCCCGCATCCCGTCCACCATCGCCGCGCGTGCTCGAGGGCGTGTCTTGCCTGGCGGATCCGCGGTCCTCGGGTCCAGACGGTGCGCCCACGGACGGAACGCCTGCTTACCGCCTCGTCGAGCCGGATTCCCACCTCGGCCAACGACGTCTTCGTCCCCGAAAGCGCAGAACCGATCCCCTTCACGCTCCGGGCGCCGAGGAGGGCGCCGACTTCCTCGCTCGTGAGCCCCGTTTCGGTTTCCGAGAGCCGGTCGAGGATGGCGAGCCCGGACCAGTACATCGAAAAGTCGAGATCGTGCGTTTTGCTCATGTCCCTATCTTCCCCTCGTCCTGGATCGCGTGCAAACCGAGCCGCCGCCGCGCCGGATGACGGCAGAGCCCGCCCCCGCGCGCCGTATTCGTGCCCGCGGCATGAGGAATAGGGCGATCTCGATCCCCGGCGAACCCCTCCGGGCGGGCGGTCGCGAAACGAGGTGTACGCAGGCGCGGCTCCCCGCTGTGGCACAATGCGGCCGGGTTGCAAGGCGGACACCGCGCATGGCCGGATCGGCCTCCTCCTCGACCACCGGCGCTGCCGACGGCGCCCCGCGGCGGCCGGCCGCCGGGCGACCGCGCCCCCCGGCGCTCGGGAACGGGGACCGGCTCACCCGATGCGAGTTCGAGCGGCGCTACGCCGCGCGGCCCGATCTCAGGAAGGCGGAGCCGATCGAAGGGGTCGTCCACATGCCGTCGCCCGGGCGCGCCGCCAGCCACGCCGAGCCGCACTATTCGCTGATCGGATGGCTGGCCGCATACTCTGCCGCCACCCCCGGGGTCCGGGGGGCGGACAACGCCACCGTGCGTCTCGACCTCGACAACGAGCCGCAGCCCGACGCGCTGTTGCGTATCGAGCGGCGGGAGGGCCGGTCGCGCCTCGATGAAGACGACTACATCGAGGGAGCGCCCGAGCTGGTCGTCGAGGTCGCCGCGAGCAGCGCGGCGATCGATCTCCACGACAAGCTGCACGCCTACCGGCGGAACGGCGTGTGCGAGTACCTCGTCTGGCGCACCGGCGAACGGCGCATCGACTGGTACGCGCTGGTCGAAGGCGACTACCGGCCGTTGCCGCGGACCGGCCGAGGGGTTCTCGAGAGCAACGTCTTTCCCGGGCTGCGCCTCGCCGCCGAAGCGATGATGCGGGGGGACCTCGCCGCCGTGCTGGCCGAACAGCAAAGGGGCCTGCGGACCCCGGAGCACCGCGAGTTCGTCGCCCGGCTGGCGTCGGCCGAGCCGCACGGCTGAAGCGAAGCGGCGCTCGGCGGCGCCGGGGGTTCCGGGTCCCGCCGCCGCCCCGGGGCGAGGAAGGGGCAAGGAAGGCGTTCGTGCTCACCGACCATGCCTGGCGGCTCAAGTACACCCCCGAGGACGGGGACCTCGTCCGGCTCTTCTACGTCCCCGCGCTCGAAGACGCGGAGCGCTACGACCGGCTGACCGGGTACTTCAACGCCGGCGCCCTCGCCCTCGCGGCCCGCGGGATCGAGGGGCTGGTGCGAAACGGCGGGCGCATGCGCCTCGTGGTCGGGTGCACGCTCGGTCCGCCCGAGATCGAGGCCATCGAGCGCGGCGAAGCGCTCCGCGAACGGGTCGAGCGGCGCCTCGCCGACCTGCCGCTCGCCCCGCCCGATCCGGCGGCGGCGGACGCCCTGGAGCTGCTCGCGTGGATGGTCGCGGGCGGGCATCTCGACGTGAAGGTCGCCGTGCCCTGCGACGCGGGCGGCAAGCCGACGCCCGACGGCGCCCTCTTCCACGAGAAGGCCGGCGTCGTCGAGGACCGGGCCGGCAACCGGATCGCCTGGACGGGCAGCCTCAACGAGACGGCGGCCGGCTGGCGGCGCAATTGGGAGAGCATCAGCGTCTATACGAGCTGGGGCCCGGAGCCCGAGCGGGTGGACGGCGAGGAGCGGAACTTCGCGCGCCTCTGGGCGGGGCGGGCCGCGCGGGTGATCGTGCTCGACGTGCCGGAGGCGGCGCGCCGGGACCTGATGCGCTTCCTGCCCGAGGACCTGCCCGCCCGGCTCCGGGGGAGCGCGGGGGCCGGACGGCCCGGGCCGGGCGAAGGAGGCGTGCGGAACCCGCCCGCCCCCGCCCCCGCGCCCGGCGGTGCACCCGGACCCGCGCCCGGCCCCGGCGCCGCCCCGGAGACCCCGGCCCGTCCCCCGCCCATCGACCGGCGAAGCCTCGTCTGGGCCTTCCTCCGGGACGCGCCCGCCCGCGAGGGCGGCGGCGGCGCCCGCGTCGGCGAGGCGACCGCCGCGGTGACCCCCTGGCCCCACCAGATACGCGCGTTCGAGCGCCTCTACTCGCGCTGGCCCCCGAAGCTCCTCATCGCCGACGAGGTGGGGCTCGGCAAGACCATCCAGGCGGGCCTGCTGCTGCGGCAGGCCTGGCTCGCCGGGCGGGCGAGACGGATCCTCATCCTGGCCCCGAAGGCGCTCCTCGCCCAATGGCAGATCGAGCTTCGCGAGAAGTTCAACCTCAACTGGCCGATCTACGACGGGCGGAGGCTCGTCCGCTATCCCTCGCCGGCGCTTCGCGGCGGCGGGCACGGGCACGCGCACGAGCGCGAGGCCGGCCGGAGCGAGTGGCATCGGGAGCCGGCCGTCATCGCCTCGAGCCACCTCATGCGCCGGCGCGACCGGGCCGCGGCGCTCGTCGAGGAAGCGGCGCCGTGGGATCTGGTGGTGCTCGACGAAGCCCACCATGCCCGGCGCCGGGCGGCGGGGGCGGCGCAGGAAGGCGGGCCGAACGCCCTGCTCGCGCTGATGCGCGCGCTCCGGGAGCGCACCCAGGGCCTCGTGCTGCTGACCGCGACCCCCATGCAGGTGCACCCCGTCGAGGTCTGGGACCTCCTGGACCTGTTGGGGCTGCCGCCGGAGTGGACGGCGGGAGCGTTCCTGCAATTCTTCGAGGACGTCGAGCACCCGAATCCGCCGCCGGAGGAGATGGAACGGATGGCGGCGCTCTTCCGGGCCGTCGAACGCGATCACGGAGCGGTGGCCGGGGATGCGGCGGCACGCCTCACCGGCATCTCGCCCCTCCGGGCGGGCAAGGTCCTCCGCGCCCTCCGCGACTCCGCGAGCATCCCGCGCCGGCAACTGGAGACGGCCGAACGCCGGGCGGCCCTCGCGGTCATGCGGGGGCACACGCCGATCCGGCATCTCGTCTCACGGCATACCCGCGAGCTGCTCCGCCGCTACTTCGAGGCGGGGATGCTGACGACGCCGGTCGCGAAGCGCCGGGTCGAGGATCGGTTCATCGAGATGACGGCGACGGAGCGCGGCCTCTACGAGGCGGTCGAAGACTACATCGCGAGCACGTACGACCAGGCGTCCGCGGCCGAGCGGTCGGCGGTCGGGTTCGTGATGACCATCTACCGCCGGCGGCTCGCGAGCAGCTTCCGTTCGCTTCGCGCCACCCTGGAGAGGCGCCTCGAGGCCATCGGGCGTGGAGGAGGAGGCGGGAATGGGGGCGGGGCGCCGCTCCTCAGCCTGGACGAGGACGAAGACGCCCCCGACGACGAGGCGGCGGACGAGGCCCCCGATGCGGAGGAGCTGGCGGAGATCGAGCGCCGGGCGCTCGCCGCCGAGGAACGCGCCGACGTCGAGCGCCTCCTCGACCGCGCCCGGGCGTGCCCGCCGGACAGCAAGATCGCGGCCCTGAAGGAGGCGCTGGCCGCGCTCCGCGAGGAGGGCTTCGAGCAGGCGATGGTGTTCACCCAGTACACGGACACCATGGACTTCCTCCGCGACGAGCTTCACCGGGACGGCGAGCTGCGCCTGATGTGCTTCTCGGGGCGGGGCGGAGAGGTCCCGGCCGGCGGCGGGGGCGGCGGAGCGTGGCGCGGGATCGGCCGGGACGACACGAAGCGCCGGTTCCGGCTCGGCGAGGCCGATGTGCTGCTGTGCACCGACGCCGCCGCCGAGGGCCTCGACTTCCAGTTCTGCGGCGCCCTCGTCAACTACGACATGCCCTGGAACCCGATGCGGGTCGAGCAGCGGATCGGGCGCATCGACCGCCTCGGCCAGCGGCGCCCGGTCATCCGGGTCGTCAACCTGCACTACGAGGGGACGGTGGAGACCGACGTGTACCGCGCCCTCCGGAGCCGCATCGGCCTGTTCGAGTCGGTGGTCGGCCGTTTGCAGCCGATCCTGGCGCAGCTACCGCGGGCCATCTCCGATGCGGTGCTCTCCGGCCGCGGCGGAGGCGCCGGAGAGGGTGGGGACGGCGGCAGCGGGGGCGGCAAAGGCGCCGCCGCGGGGAGCGAACACGGCCCCGCCGCGCGCGGGCGCGCCGATCTCGCGGACGCGGTCGAGCGGCAGGCGCACGAGGCCGGATCGGGGGGCGGCTTCGACCTCGACGCGGCGCTCGGCGAGGAGCTCGCCTTGCCGGATCGCCCGCCGCCCCTCGTGACCCTGGACGACCTCGACCGGATCATCGCGTCCCCCTCCCTGATACCGCCGGGAACGGAGGTCGAGCCGTTGGGCCATCGCGAGTACGGGCTGCGCGCGCCGGGGATGAGGGAGGCGCTGCGGGTCACCACCGACCCCGCCTACTACGAGGAGCACGCGGACAGCGTCGAGCTGTGGTCGCCGGGCAGTCCGCTGTTCAGACCGCCCGAGCTCCCGGGGTCCGGCGGCGAGCCGGCGCCCGGCGCGACGTTGCGGGAGGTCCTGGACCGGTGATCCGGCCCCGCCCGGCCCCGGCGCGCGCCGGAACGGGGCAGGGGCGAGCCCGCGGGGGGTGGTCCGGGCCTTCCGGTCACCGGCGCGCCGGGCGGCCAGACGCTCCGCCGCACCGCGCCGCCGGAGCCATGCCAGGAGCCCCCGGCGCTGTTCGTAAGTTCTTGAGATAGAGGGTGTAGAGAGATTGAAATGGATTCCCGCTTTCGCGGGAATGACGGACTTTCGTGGAATGACGGGTTTTGACGGGGAATGACGGGCTGTCGCGGGGCCTGTCCCGGGTTTCCGCCGACCGAGGTTCGCAAGCCGGGCTTTGCGCGTAATCAGGTATCCCGACGTCTCCCCGGCCTTCGGTTCGGCGTATGCGCACCCGCGACCGTGAGCCGGTCGGCATGACCTCCGGGGGGGGGGGGCACGCGCGGAGCGCGGCCGGCGAAGTCCAGGGGTGTACGGCCGTCACCGGCCTCGGGGGCCGCGCGTGCGGAGCGGGGCCACCCGCACGCCGCCGCGCACGGCCGGCCGTGCAGGGCCGCGCCGATTCCGCGCCGCACCCTCCGGCGGCCGGCTACCCGCCGCTTGCCCGCGCGTGGTGGGCGGCGATCACCTCCGCGACGCAGCACGTGATCCGCTTCCCGGTCGGGACGTGCAGGAATTCGTTCGGGCCGTGGGCGTTGGACCCGGGGCCGAGCACCCCGGTGATGAGGAACTGCGCCCCCGGAAACCGCTCGCCCAGCATCCCCATGAAGGGGATGGTCCCGCCCTCGCCCATGTATACCGCCTCGGGGCCGAAGTACGCGGCAGAGGCGCGGCGCACCGCGCGGTCGAGCCAGGGAGCGACGGCCGGCGCCTCCCAGCCGGGGGCGGCGTGGTCGGCCGAGAACCGCACCCGCGCCCCGTGCGGCGGGTCGCGCTCGAGGACCGCGCGCATCGTCCCGGCCGCCGCCTCCGGGTCGCAGGTCGGCGGGAGGCGGAGGGAGAGCTTGACGTCGGTGCGGGGGCGGGCCACGTTCCCCGCGTTCCCGATCTCGGGAAGGCCGCCGGCCCCGGTGATCTCCAGGGCCGGGCGCCACGTGCGGTCGAGCACCAGCTCGACCGGATCGGCGTTCGCCGGGCCGGCCCCGTCCACGAAGGGGAACCGCTCGTGGACGCGGCGGCCGAGGACCGCCGCCGCCTCGCCGGCCTGGGCGCGCCGCGTGGGGGGGATCTGCGCGTGCAGGGAGTCGAGGACGATCCGGCCGTCGCGCTCGTCCTCGATGCGCGAGAGCAGCCGGCGAAGGATGCGGAACGTCGAGGGGACGATCCCGCCCGCGTCCCCGGAGTGGACGCCTTCCTCCAGCACCTCGACGCCGAGCGTCCCGCCCGCGAGGCCGCGGAGCGAGGTCGTGCACCAGAGCCGCTCGTAGTCGCCGCACCCCGAGTCGAGGCAGACGACGAGGCTCGGCGCGCCGATGCGGGGGCGGAGCGCTTCGAGGTAGTGGGGCAGGTCGTAGCTGCCGCTCTCCTCGCAGGCCTCGATGATCACCACGCAGCGCGCGTGCGGCGCCCCCTGCTCCCGCAACGCCCCGAGGGCGGCGAGCGAGCCGTAGACCGCGTATCCGTCGTCCGCACCCCCGCGCCCGTAGAGCCGGTCGCCCTCGATCTTCGGCGTCCAGGGGCCGAGGCCGTCCCGCCAGCCGCTCATCTCGGGCTGCTTGTCGAGGTGGCCGTAGAGGAGCAGGCAGTCGTCGCCCTCCCCCGGAACCTCGATGAAGATGAGAGGGGTGCGCCCGGGGAGCCGCACCACCTCGAGCGCCGCCCCCTTCGGCGCGTGCGCCTCGCACCAGCGGACCACGTGCGAGACCGCGGCCTCCATGTATCCGTGCTCGGCCCAGTCCGGGTCGAAGTGCGGCGACTTGTTGGGGATGCGGATGTACTCGACGAGCTCCGGCACGATGGAATCGTCCCAGAGCGCTTCGACGTGGCGGCGGATTCGCTCGGCGTCCATGATTTCCTCGTTCCGGCCGGAAGGCGTCTCGCGGCGCGGGCCGCGGATGCGAAGCCTACCAGCCGCCGCCGCGATGGCTGGTCATCCCGATCTCGAAACGAGCCGAGGAACCTCGCCTGCCGGTGACGTTGGACCCGCCGCCCACGTCATTGTGGAGCTCGACGCCGGCGGCGTTCTTCATCGACGGGTCCGCCCCCTCCCGTCCGGCGATTCGCCGATAATGGAAGGACGATGATCGCTCCGCTCCGGGTCCTCCAGGACGTCTTCGGGTTCGACGCCTTCCGGCCCGGCCAGGAAGCCGCCATCGGTGCGTTGCTGGCCGGCCGAAACGTGCTCACCGTGATGCCCACGGGGTCGGGAAAATCGTTGTGCTTCCAGGTGCCGGCCCTGGTGCTGGAAGGGCTCACCGTCGTCGTGTCCCCGCTCGTCGCCCTGATGCAGGACCAGGTCGCCGCCCTGCGGCTCGCCGGCGTTGCCGCGGACAGCATCAATTCCTCCCGCGACCGCGCCGACAACGTCGCCGCCTGGCGCCGCGCAACCTCCGGCGAAACCCGGCTGCTCTATCTGGCGCCGGAGAGGCTCATGACGGACCGGATGCTGGCCGCGCTGGCCGGCCTGCCGGTGAAGCTGTTCGCCATCGACGAAGCCCATTGCATCTCCCAGTGGGGGCCGTCCTTCCGCCCGGAGTACGAAGACCTCTGCCGGCTGCGGGACCTCTTCCCGCGGGTTCCGATCGCCGCGCTGACCGCGACCGCCGACGCCGTTACCCGCCGGGACATCGCCCAGCGCCTCTTCGGGGGCGAGATGGAGAGCGTCGTGTTGGGGTTCGATCGCCCCAACATCAGGTTGTCGGTGGAGATGAAGCACGACTGGAAGCGCCGGCTGCGGACCTTCGTCGCCCGCCATCGGGGCGAGAGCGGCATCGTCTACTGCCTGTCGCGCAGGAAGACGGAGGAAACCGCCGCCCTGCTGGCCGCGGACGGCGTGCGGGCGCTCGCTTACCACGCGGGGATGGACAAGCACCACCGGGAGGCCACTCAGAACGTCTTCATGACCGAGCCGGGGGCCGTCATCGTCGCCACCATCGCTTTCGGCATGGGGGTCGACAAGCCCGACGTGCGATTCGTCTTCCACACCGACCTGCCGGGCAGCATCGAGTCCTACTACCAGGAGATCGGCCGCGCCGGCCGCGACGGCGCCCCTGCCGAGGCCTTCATGCTCTACGGTCTCGCCGACATCCGGATGCGCCGCGCGTTCATCGAGGACGAGGAGGCCGGCGACGATCGAAAGCGGCGCGAGCACAAGCGCCTCGACGCGCTGCTCGGGTATTGCGAGGCTCCCGCCTGCCGGCGGATCGCCCTGCTCGACTATTTCGGGGAACGGGCCGAGGCCTGCGGCAATTGCGACGTCTGTCTCGACCCGGCGGAACGCACCGACGGCACCGAAGACGCCCGGAAGGTCCTCTCGGCGGTCTACCGGTCCGGTGAACGGTTCGGCGCGGCGCACGTCATCGACATCCTGCGGGGAACGGAGACCGAGAAGATCGCCCGGGCCGGCCACGACCGGCTGCCCACCTTCGGCGTGGGCGCGGCGCGCGGGAAAGCGGAGTGGCAATCCCTGATCCGCCAGATGGTGGCGACCGGGATCCTGCGGCTCGACGTCTCGGGATACGGCGGGATCGCGATCACCGACAAGGGGCGCGCGCTGTTGCGGGGCGAGGGGGCCTTCCGATACCGCGAGGACACGGTCGCGAGAACGCCCGCCGCACCGCGAAGACCGCGCGTTGCGGCGGCCGATCGACCCTTGACGGACGACCAGACGGCGCTGTTGGGGGTCCTCAAGGAGCTTCGCCTCCGGCTCGCCAGGGAACGGGGCGTGCCGGCCTACATCGTGTTCTCCGACCGTTCGCTCATCGACATGGCGCGGCGCCGTCCGCATTCCGTCGAGGAATTCGCCGAAGTCAACGGCGTCGGCGCGGCCAAGCTGAAGGATTTCTCGGCACCGTTTCTCGCCGCCATCGCCGGCGCCCTGCCCGACGGCGGCTGACCAGGGCGATTTCATTCCGCATCCGGGGGGCGCGCCGGGTATGTCTCGAGGAAGGATTCGGATGATATTGGTTTGAAAATGCGGATTCTACGATTGATGCGATGCGGATCGGGACGCGGCGGCAGCCCCCGGAGCCGGACGCCGGCGGAATGAAATGGCCCTGGGCGGCCGACCAGGGCAATCGCATTGGGACGGAACCCGTCGCCCGCACCGCCGAAAGTCGTCCGCCGGACGCCGCAAGCGACCTTCGAGCCGACTCGTCGGGCCGATTTCGCCGCTCCGCACCCGGAAATCGGCCCCTGCCGACGCCAGCCCGGCCATCAGACGCATCGGGAATCCCCAATGCGATTGCCCTGGCAGCCGACCGGCTGCGGTCGACCGGCCGATTCCGGCCCGGCTACCGGCCGGAGGCGGTCGTGTCGTTCATGCCGAGGCCGCGCTCGACGGCGACCACGTCCGCGGGCCGCTCGAACGGAGCGGGGGCGGGGGCGCCGCGGCTCCGCTCCCGGCCCACCACCCGGAAGAAGTCCTCGAGGCCGGCCGGCGAGATGAGCCACATCATGACCAGGTCGTCGTCGGCGCTCTCGTTCACGATCTCGTGCTTCACGTCCGGGCCGAGGAAGCACGCGGTTCCGGGGACGAGGGGATGGCGCTCCCCGTCCGCGGCCACCCTTCCGCGGCCCCGGAAGCAGATCTGGAGCTCGACCTGCTCGCGGTGCGAATGGGGCCGCACCCGCCCGCCGGGCGGGATCGTCTGATACCCCATCGACAAGGAGGCGAAGCCGGTGTCGGCCGGCACGAGCTTCGGCTCGGCGTGTCCGTTCGCCGGCATCGGCTGCCACCAGGAACGCCCCTCGTCCGGCTGTACGACGACGGCGCGCCCCCGCGCGGCTTCCATCGGGTTCATCGGTGCTCCTCCGTCCCCCGGGACTCGCAGGACTCGCGGGACTCGCAGGCCATGCCGCGCATTATGCGCGGGTCGGTCGAGCATGGCGACCAACACCGACCCCCCGGGCCGCCGCTCCCCGGACCGCGGCCGGATGCGGGGACGCCCGCATTCGACGTCCGAGCCCGCGGATACGCTCCGGGTACGGGGACCCCGGCCGGCCGCCAGGGTCGTTTCACACTGCGGAACCGGTTCGCGCGGGTGTGGCCGGCGCCGCCGCGCGCTCCTGCCCGCCCCCCATCCGAGGCGCCGATGCCTCCTGCCCGCATCCGCCGCCGCGGGCTTCGGGGCGCCGTTTTGGCAAGCACGGGGGTGTTCCCCTATTCTTGTCCCCGTGGCCGGGGTCCGGGGGAAGCAATGAAGTTCATCGGGGTCGATATCGGCGGGACGTTCACCGATGCGGTGTTCGCCGACACCGAGACCGGCGACCTCCGCATCCACAAGGCGCCGACGACCCCGGACGACCCGTCCCTCGGCATGCTCCACGCGGTGCGCGAGCTCTGCGAACGCGAGGCGATCGCCGCCGCCGAGGTCGGACACCTCTTCCACGGCACCACCATCGCGACCAACGCGGTCCTCACCCACGAGGGCGCGCGGACCGGGATGATCACGAGCGAAGGCTACCGCGACATCCTCCACATCGGGCGCCACCAGCGGCCCCAGCACTACTCGATCCGGCAGCGGATCCCGTGGCAGGACCGCCCCTTCGTCCGCCGCCGGCACCGCCTCACCGTGCCCGAGCGCATCACGCCGCCCGCCGGCGAGGTGCTCACCCCGCTCGACGAGGAGTCGGTGCGGCGCGCGGCCCGCCGGCTCCGGGACGAGGGGGTGGAGGCGATCGCGGTCTGCTTCCTCTTCTCCTGGATCGACCCCGCCCACGAGGAACGGGCGGCGGCCATCGTGCGCGAGGAGCACCCGGGCTGCTTCGTCACCACCTCCGCCGCGGTGTCGCCCCAGTTCCGGGAGTTCGAGCGGTTCACCACCACCGCGATGAACGCGTTCATCGGGCCGCGCATGCGCGACTACGTGAGCCGGATCGGCGACCGCATGAGGGAGGCGGAGATCTCGGCGGAGCTCCACGTCATGAGCTCGAACGGCGGGGTGGCGACGGTGCGGACCGTGTCCGAGCGTCCCGTCGTCACCCTGCTCTCGGGGCCGGCCGCCGGGGTCCTCGGCGGGCGGTGGGCCGGCGAGCTCTCCGGGCGCCGCAAGCTCATCACCTTCGACATGGGCGGCACGTCGGCCGACATCGGCATCGTCGACGACGGCCGCTTCGCCGAGGCGGCCGCGCGCGACACGTGGATCGCCGGGTACCCGGTGCTCGTGTCGATGATCGACATCCACACCATCGGGGCCGGCGGCGGCTCGATCGCGCGGGTCGACCGGGGCGGCGGGTTCCGGGTCGGCCCCGAGAGCGCGGGGGCGGCGCCCGGCCCCGCCGCCTACGGACGGGGCGGGACGGCGCCGACCGTCACCGACGCCAACGTGGTCCTCGGCCGGCTGGACCGCGACTACTTCCTCGGGGGCGCGATGGCCCTCGACGAGGCGGCGGCCCGCGCCGCCGTCGGCCGGCTCGCGGCGAGGCTCGGCCTGGACGAGCGCGAGGCCGCGGAAGGGGTGCTCGCAATCGTCAACGCGAACATGGCGAACGCGATCAGCTCGCGAACGGTGCAGAAGGGGGTGGACCCCCGCGACTTCTCCCTCGTCGCGTTCGGAGGCGCGGGGCCGCTTCATGCGGTGGAGGTGGCGGCCCGGATCGGGATCCCGGAGGTCATCGTTCCGCCCTGTCCCGGCATCACCTCCGCGGTCGGGCTCCTCACGACGGAGCTTCGCTACGACGCGGTCAGGACCGAGTTCCAGGTGAGCGACACCCTGGACCTCGCCCGCCTCGATGCCGATCTCACGTCGGTGGAGGCGGGGATCGCACGGCAGTTCCAGGCCGACGGGGTCGAGCGGTCGGAGGTCGGTTTCGAGCGCTCGGGGGACCTCCGCTACGTCGGTCAGGGATACGAGCTCAGGGTGCCGTTCCCGGCCGGCGAGATCGGCCCCGCCGAGGCCGGGGAGCTGTTCCGCCGCTTCCACGAGCAACACCGGGCGGAGTACGGGCACGTCTTCGAGGACAGCCCCGTCGAGATCGTGAACGTCCGGGTGGTGGGGGTGGGCCGCACCCCCACCATCGGCGCCCCGCGCGCCCCCCGCGGCGAATCGCTCGCGGCGGCTCGGGTCCGCACCGGCCGCGGGACCTTCCGGACCGCGGGCGGAGGGCTCGCCGAGGTCGAGACCGGGTTCTATCTCCGCGACCGCCTGCCGGCCGGGGAGCCGTTCGCCGGGCCGGCGGTGGTGCTCCAGCGCGACTCGACGACGGTCATCCCGCCCGGAAACGAAGCCCGCGCGGACGAGGCGGGCAACCTCATCATCGCCATCGAGGGATCACCATGAGCGAAAGCCCGACGACGACCCGCGGCGCGAACGATGCCGGCGGCGCGGAACCCGGCGCCGGGGCGAGCGGCGGCCATCACCGCGGCGGCAACGTCCGCGCCGGCCACGCCGGCGGCAACGGCGGTCCCGGCGGCGTCGGCAGCCCCGGCGGCTCCAACCGCCCGGTGGACCCGGTCACCGTCAGCGTCATCCAGGGCGCGCTCGAGAACGTCGCGACCGAGATGGGCCACAAGCTCATGCGGATGTCGTACTCGTCGATCATCCGCGAGTCGGAGGACTTCGGGGCCGGCCTCGTGGACGCGGACGGACAGGGACTCGCCGAGTCCGCCCAGTCCACCCCCCTCCAGTCGGGACCCATCCCGGGCTACGTGCAGGGGATGCTCCGCCAGCTCGCCGAGCGCGGCGACGAGATCCGGCCGGGCGACGTCATCATGCACAACGACGCCTACGCGGGCGCGAGCCACGGCCCCGACGTCGCCTTCATCGTTCCCGCGTTCTTCCGGGAACGGCTGGTCGGCTTCGCGGTGACGACCGCCCACCACCTCGACATCGGCGCCCTCACCCCCGGAAGCTGCGGCATCGTCGACGCCATCGACGCCTACGCGGAGGGGCTCCAGTTCAAGTCCATCAAGGTGTACGAGGCCGGGCGGAGGATCGAGCCGGTCTGGCAGATCCTTCGCGACAACATCCGGGCCTCCGATCTCGTGGTCGGCGACATGGAGGCCCAGATCGCCGCCTCGCGGATCGGGGCGGAACGGTTCGTCGCCCTGCACGAGCGCTACGGGCTCGAGACGGTGGAGGCGGCGGGGGAGGCCGCGAAGGACCATGCCGAGCGGCTCATGCGCGCCGCCATCGCCGCCCTCCCGGACGGGACCTGGCGGGCGACGACGTTCATCGACGGCTACCTCGACAGCGAGGACCCGGCGAAGAAGAACCTCCCCCTCGCCGCCGCGGTCACCGTGGAGGGCGACGAGATGACGGTGGACTTGACGGGCACCGCCGACCAGGTGCCCGACCGGCCCATCAACATGCCGCTCGTCGGGACGGTGGACATCGCGGTCTGGCTCACCGTGCGCTCGGTGCTCCTCGACACCGCGGTGCACGGGCACGTTCCGGTCAACTCGGGGCTCGTCCGCCCGATCCGGATCGCGGCGCCGCGCGGCTGCCTCGCGAACCCCGTGTTCCCGGCTCCCACCATCGCCCGCTTCTGCCCCGGCAACCAGCTTGCCGACACGGTGATGAAGGCGCTCGCGCAGGCGGTTCCGGAGCAGGTGTCGGCCGGGATCGGCAACCTCAACGTCATCGCGTTCTCGGGGCTGCGCGGCGAGACCCACTGGGTGCACATGGAGATCTTCGAGGGCTCGTACGGGGGACGCCACGGGATGGACGGGATGGACGCGGTCGACACCCTCTACGCCAACACCCGCAACAACCCCATCGAGGACATCGAGTCGCACCTGCCGCTTCGCGTGCGCCGCTACGAGCTTCGCGAGGACGTGTGCGGAGCGGGCCGTTGGCGGGGCGGGCTCGGGTCGGTCCGCGAGTTCGAGTACCTCGACGACGGCGGCGGATCGGTCGAGGGCGAGGGCCACGGCTACCGTCCGTGGGGCTTCCGGGGCGGCGGGGACGGCCGGCCCGCCTCCCTCGTGCTGGAGCGCGCGGACGGATCGAGCACCGATCTTCCCTCCAAGGTGCCCCACACGGCGGTGACCGCGGGGGACTGCTTCGTCTGCGAGGGGCCGGCGGGCGGCGGCTACGGGGACCCCCTCGAGCGCGACCCGGACCAGGTCCTCGAAGACGTGCTCGACGGCTACATCTCGGCCGGGACCGCCGAGCGCGACTACGGGGTCGTGCTCACCGGCGGCGGCACGCTCGACCGGGCGGCGACGGAGGCCGCGCGCGCCGCCCGCCGGCGGCGCTGACGGTCCGGAGCCGCCCGCCGGGATCGGAGCGTCCGGACCCGGACCGCGGCCTCCCGGCCTCCTACGAGGGGCGGCTCCGCGGGCGGCGGCGGAGGGCGACCGGGCGGTCGATCACCTCGCGCAGCAGGAACAGATCGCGCAGCGACTCGGGCTGACGGAGGCGGGCCCGAAGACGACGCGACCGGCTCCTTCCGCGGGGGGCTCCGCGCTCGAAGTCGCGGGGAGCCGGGGGAACGCCGGCGGCCGGGGGGCGGGGAGGCCGGGCGGGTGCGGTCGTGGGCGCTTCCCGGGACGGCGGCGAAGGGGCGTCCCGCCGGATGCCGCCGCCGGACCGCCCGGGGACGACCCCGTACGGATCGAACGCCTCCGGGCGGGCCGCGGCCGAACCCCGCACCGGGGCCGCGCGGGGCCGCGGCGTCTCCGGCCGCCGGGCGGTCGGGCCGCGCGCGGGCTCCGGCTCGGGCTCCGGCCGGGGAGGGCCGTCGTCCGCGGGCCGCCGCCACGGCGACTCCTCCTCGCGGTCGACGTCCTCGAACGTGGCGTCCCCGGCGCCGGGGTCGTCGTCGTACCCGTAGGCCCGGCGGTCGAAGCCGGCCTCCGGCGCCAGCTCCCCCTGGAGCTCCTCGAGCTTCGCCCGAAGCCGCGCGATCAGTGAACCGGCCATCCCGGTTCCTCAGCGCGGGTCCGCGCCCGGAGGCGGCGGCCCCGCCCCGCCCCCTTCCTCTTCGCCCCGCTCGCCGCCCGCGAGGCTCGACCGCATCCGGGTGTCGGCCTGGATGTTCTGCATCCCGTAGTAGTCCATGATGCCGAGGTTTCCGCTGCGGAACGCGTCCGCGATCGCCTTCGGCACCTCCGCCTCGGCGAGCACCACCTTGGCCTGGTTCTCCTGGACGAGGGCGACCATCTCCTGCTCCCGGGCCACCGCCAGCGCGCGCTGGCGTTCGGCCTGGGCCTGGGCGACCTGCTTCTCGGCCTCGGCCTGGTCGATCTTGAGCCGCGCACCGACGTTGTCCCCGACGTCGATGTCCGCGATGTCGATCGAGAGGATCTCGAACGCGGTCCCCGAATCGAGGCCCCGTTCCAGCACCACCTTCGAGATCTGGTCCGGGTTCTCGAGAACCCTCATGTGGTTCTCGGCCGATCCGATGGTGGTCACGATGCCCTCGCCGACGCGGGCCACCACCGTCTCCTCGGTCGCGCCGCCGACCAGCCGCTCGATGTTGGTGCGCACCGTGACCCTCGCCTTGACCTTGAGCTGGATCCCGTCCCCCGCGATCGCGTCGATGGTGTTGCGGGTCATCGTGCCGGAGGGCACGTCGATCACCTTCGGATTGACCGAGGTGTCGACCGCCTCCTTGACGTCCCGCCCGGCGAGGTCGATCGCGCAGCAGCGGTCGTAGCTGAGCACGATGTTCGCCTTGTTGGCGGAGATGAGCGCCTGCACGACCCGGACGACGTTGCCCCCCGCGAGATAGTGCGCCTCCAGCTCGTCGGCGGTGATCTCGATCCCCGCCTTCCGGGCGGTGATGCGGGCGGTGACGATGGTGCCGGGATTCACCTTGCGGAAGCGCATGAAGATGATCTGGATGAGGCTCACCGGGGCGTTGGAGAGGATGGATTGCCACCAGAGCCAGAACGAGTTCCAGATGAGGGCGAACAGGACGAGGACGATGATCGCCCCGATCGCGAGGCCGATGAGTTCGATGATCATGTCGGGCTGGTCTCCTTGGTTCCTGGACCGGGTCCCCGGACGGCCCGTCCGAGGGAGGGCGCCGCCATCAGGGCGGCGGTTGCGTCACGAAGATGATCGGGCCGTCGATGCGCTCGACCACGACCTCGGCCCCCGTCTCGAGAACGGGGCCGTGCACCTGCACGTCGCACTCGCCCCCCGCGAACCGCGCCCGGCCGACCGGGCGGGCGGGGGTCACGAGCATCCCGCGGGTGCCGGGACCGACCGCGAGCCGCTCGGCGACGTGCCGGTAGCCCGCGTCCGCGACGACCTCGGACTTCGGCACCGCCGACCGCGACGAGCGGATGCGGACGAACCCCCATCGGCCCGCGAAGAGCGCCCCGACGGGGATCAGGGCCACGCTCACCCATCCCGCCGCGTCGTGGGCGGCGAATGCGTACCAGATGGAGCCGCCCGCGCACGCGACGGCCGCGGCGAGGAGCAGCCCGAAGGACACCACGAAGACCTCGAGGACGATCAGCACCGCGGCCGCGCCGAGCAGCCCGAGCGATACGAGGAGCGCCGTCCAGTCGAGTTCCACGCGGTCCTCCCCCGGCTCCGAGGGCGGTCATGCCGGCCTGCCGAGCCTCCACCGGGGCCATTCTAGCCTCCTTGAAGCAGCGCCATCTTCACGAGTTCCGCGCGAGGCGCCCCTTCGAGCGTTCGTGTCTCGCCCGCGGTGGGCCGTAGAGCCGCGAAGCGGCAGACCCGCAATCGTCCGTGCGGGCGAGACACGGGCGTTTCCAGGGTGTTCGACGCTGTCCCCGATACCTCCCCGGGCCTTCGCCGCGAGAGCGTCGAGACGCTGCGGCGGCGGGCCGCGGGACGCTGAAGGCACCGTCGGCGCCGGCCGATGCGCGCGGGCGGGGCGGCCCGGAACGGGGTACGGCCCGCCGCCGAGGGCGGAGCGGCGGCCCTCGCGGGTGGGCGGGAAGACGTCCGGGCCGGGCCGGACCGGTAGGACCCGGTACGGGGGACGTCGGGCGAAATGCCTACGCCCGGCGGCCCGAAATCTCCGGCAAGTCGCGCCGTCCGCCCCTGTTTCGCTCCGCGGCCGGCTCGCAGAATTCCGGCTTCGCGATGGTGGACGGGACATGGGCAGCAGGACGCCGGCACGCCGCGTGCCGGGTGGAACGAGACCGGACCCGGGTGCGGGCGCACCCGGACGGCGCGGGTCGGAGCCGGCCGGCGAGCGGACCGGTTCCCGGCTGCCGGGACCGGCCGCCAAGGGTGGGTTCACGGCCGCGACCCCGGCGACAGCCGGAGACGCCGCCCCGGTCTTGGCCGGGTCCGCGGCCGCCGCCGTCACCGCCGCCGTGGACGGGCGGGAGAGCGCCGCGCGCGCGGGCCGCCCGCCGCCCGCTCCGATCCGGCGCCCCGTATCGATCCCGGCCTCGCTCATCGCACTGCTCGCGGCCCTCTCCCTCGCCGCCGGCTGCGCGCCGCCGCTCCCGGACGTCGAGGGTCACCAGCCCGCGCCCATCCCGCCCCTGGTCCAGACGCCGCCCCCGGTGCCGAAGCCGGAGCCGGGGGAGCCGGTCGAGACCTGGTCCGTCTCGGTGGAGGACGTCCCGGTCCGCGAGCTCCTCTTCGCCCTCGCCCGCGATGCGGGTGTCGACATGGACGTCGATCCCGGGATCGAGGGCCGGGTGACCATGAACGCGGTCGAGGAGCCGTTCCCCGGGCTGATCGAGCGCATCTCCCGGCACGCGAACCTCCGCGTCGAGATCGAGGAAGGCGCCCTCGTCGCCCGCCGCGACGAGCCCGTGTTGCGCACCTACCCGATCGACTACGTCCCCCTCGCCCGCGAGACGGTGATCGTGAACGAGGTGGGAACCAGGGTCGGGAGCGGGATCGAGGCGCCGGCCGGCGAGGAGAACGGCTCGGCCGCGAACGTGACCGCAAAGGCCGAGCACCGGTTCTGGGACGCGCTGGTCGAGTCGGTGCGGAGGGTGCTCGGCGAGACCCCGGACGGTCCCGCGAGCGTGTTCGCGCACCGCGAGACCAGCCTCATCGCGGTACGGGCGAGCGCCGCCGGCCACCGCGAGGTGGCGCTGCTCCTCGACCGCATCCTCGCCAGCGCGCGCCGCCAGGTCCTCATCGAGGCGACGATCGTCGAGATCGATCTCGACGACCGCTTCCGGGGCGGGGTCGATTTCTCGCGGGTCTTCGGCGAGGTCGGGATCGAGTCGAACCTGCTCGCCGGGAACCTCTCCACCCCGCCCTTCGCCGGGCTCTCCATCCCCGACCTCTCGCTGACGATCCGGCTCCTCAGCGAGTTCGGAGACGTGCGGGTGCTCTCCACCCCGCTCGTCATGGCCCTCAACAACCAGACCGCGATCGTCAAGATCGCGAACAACCGGGTGTTCTTCACCTCCGAGGTACGGACCGAGACGAGCGAGACCGCGGTCGAGCGCAGCGTCCGGACCAGGCTGCACACCATTCCGGTCGGACTCATCCTCCTCCTGACCCCGTCCGTCGCGGCGGACGACGAGGTCATCCTGAAGATCCGTCCCACCGTCACCCGGGAGAGCGGATTCGTGGTCGACCCGAACCCGGAGCTCGCGGCGGCCAACGTGGTGAGCCGGATCCCGGAGATCGCGGTCCGGGAGATCGAATCCGTGCTGCGCCTGCGAAGCGGAGAGGTCGCGGTACTCGGGGGGCTCATGCGGGAGGAGGAGCGCGAGGACACGGTCGGGGTCCCCTTCCTCTCCCGGCTGCCGGGGGTCGGAGCCGCGTTCCGGTACCGGGACCGGGTCCGGGACAAGACGGAGCTCATCGTGTTCCTGCGCCCGACCGTGATCCGGGAGCCGGCCCTCGCGGGGGGCCTCGCGAAGTACCGCCGCTGGTGGCCGGCCGCGGGCGGGAGCACCGCGGCCCGCGCCGGCATTCGCCGACGCGGCGGAACTTCGGAGAGCACGGAGGCCCCTCCACCGGCATCGCGGCCCCCGGTGTTCTCGGGTGCGGACGACCCGGGCCGGCTCCGGATCGACCGCTCACGGGCCGGGAACCCCGTGGACGGACTGCTCGGCCGGGCCTGGACGGCGCTCGCGCGCGGCGACCACCGCACGGCGAGGGCCGCCTACCTCGGGGCCCTGGACGCGCGCCCCGAGGACGCGCTTCCCGGCCTCGCCGCGGCGGCGCTCCGCGAGGGAAGGAACGGGGAGGCCCGGGCGTGGTACCAGCGCTTGGCCGCCCTCGACCCGGAGAACGAGATCGGACGGACGCTGTCGTTCGTGCTCGACCGAGGCCAGGACCCGGCCGCTCGCGAACGGGAGCTCGCAAGGCGGGTCTCGCTCGCGCCGGAGACGGCCTGGCTCCAGGTGGCGCTCGGGAACGCCCTCGCCGGACAGGGCAAGTGGGAGTCGGCGGCGGACGCGTACCGGGCGGCCCGCCGGGCCGCGCCCTCGAACCCCGATCCGGCATACAACCTCGCGGTCAGCGCGGATCGGCGCGCCCGGCCCCGCCTGGCCCTGGGCCACTACCGCGACGCGCTCGAGCTCGCCGCCCTCTCGCCCCCCGCCTTCGACGTGCGTGCGGTCCGGGAGCGGGTCGCGGCGCTCGAAGGGCGGGCCGAGGTACTCCCGTGACCACACGAGCGGCCACCACCGGAGGCGCCTCCGCCCCCGTCGGGGTCTCCGGTCTCGACCGCCTCGGGACCCTCCTCGTCGAGACCGGCGCGATCAGCGAGGACCAGGCCCGGATCGCCCTCACCGAGGAGTCGAACACCGGCGTCCGGTTCGCGGACGTCCTCACGAAGCTCGGGTTCGTCACCGAGGCGATCATCCGCGACGCGGTCGGCGGAGCCCTCGGGGTGGAGAGCGTGGACCTCGGCCGGACGGTGGCCGAGCCCGATGCGATGACGGCGGTTCCGGAGCCGGTCGCGCGGCGGTTTCTCGCCGTGGGCCTGACCCTCGCGCGCGACGAGGGCGGCGCTCCGCGGCGGCTCACCGTCGCGATGGCCGATCCCTTCGACGTGATCGCGCTCGACCACCTGCGCTCGCTCTTCGACGGCGGGGCGGAGATCGTCCCGCTCCTCGCCGGCCGCTCGGACGTCGAACGGTTCCTGGAGCGCGCCTATCGCCACGATCTGTCCGTCGCGGGGATCCTGCGCGAGATCGAGACCGGTGAAGCCGGCCCGGGCGGCCTCCCGGCGAACGCCGACGAATACAGCCAGCCGATCGTCCGGCTCGTCGACGTGCTGCTGTCCGACGCCGTGAAACGGGGGGCCTCCGACGTCCACTTCGAGCCGGAGGCCGGGTTCCTGCGGGTCCGCTACCGGATCGACGGCGTGCTGCGCCAGGTCCGGAGCCTCCACCGCGGGTACTGGTCCGCCATCGCGGTGCGCCTCAAGGTCATGTGCGGCATGAACATCGCCGAGACGCGGGCCCCCCAGGACGGCCGCATGACCCTCTCCGTCTCCGGCCGCGACATCGACTACCGGGTGTCCTCCCTTCCCACCGCGCACGGGGAGAACATCGTGCTCCGCGTCCTCGACCGGAGCCGCGGGATCGTGGCCCTGGACGCGCTGGGCATGTCGCCCCACGCGCTCGCGGAGCTCCGGCGGATGATGGAACGCCCGGAGGGCGTGATCCTGGTGACCGGGCCGACGGGCAGCGGCAAGACCACCACCCTCTACTCGATCCTGGCCCACCTCGACCGCGAGGCGATCAACATCATGACGCTCGAGGACCCGGTCGAGTACCCGATGAGCCGGATCCGGCAGACGTCCGTGAACGAGGCGGTCAAGCTCGACTTCGCCAACGGCGTGCGGAGCCTCATGCGCCAGGACCCGGACATCATCCTGGTCGGCGAGATCCGGGACGCGGACACCGCCGCAATGGCCTTCCGGGCCGCGATGACCGGCCACCAGGTCTACTCCACCCTCCACACCAACTCCGCCGTCGGCGCGATCCCGCGGCTCCTCGACATCGGGGTGTCCCCCGGCGTGCTGGCCGGGAACATCATCGGGATCGTCGCCCAGCGGCTCGTGCGCCGGCTCTGCCCGGAGTGCCGGAAACCGGCGGCGGCAATGGCGGCGGCGACGACGCCGGCACCGGCGGCCGGGGACGACCGGGCCGGACCGCGAAACGGGCGCCTTGCGGGCGAAACGGAAGCAGGCGCCGGCGCCGGGCCTGCTGCCGGCGCCGGTGCGGACGCCGAGAGGGACCGCCGACCACCGTTCCCGCCCTTTCGGCCGGCCGGTTGCCCCCGCTGCGACCACCAGGGCTACCGGGGCCGGATCGCGCTCACCGAGGTCCTCCGCTTCGACGCGGAGCTCGACGCCCTGGTAGCCCGGCGCGCACCGGCCCACGAGCTGCTCGAAGCCGCGGAGCGGCGGGGGTTCGTGACCCTGGCGCGCGACGCGATGCGGCGGGTCGCCGACGGCTCGTCCACGCTCGAGGAGGTCTCGCGGGTCGTCGACCTGACCCGGGACGCCTCCCGGCCGGTCGGGCCGACCCCCGGACCGACCCCCGGGGGACCGCGGGGTCCGCTCGAATCCACGGCGGCACCGACGACCGCATCCACGGCCGCATCCGTACCGGCCCCGGCGCAAGGGGGCGCCCGGTGACCCTCGTCCCGATGCGCTACCGGGCGATGGACGAGCGCGGCCGGATCCGGCGCGGCCGGATGGAGGCGGCGAACGAGCTCGACCTCGAAGCCCGCCTTCGCCGGCTCGACCTCGACCTCGTCTCGTGCACCCCGGCTCCCGCGGCGCGAACGTGGTCGCTGCATCCGCCGGTACGCCGCGGCCAGCTCATCAACTTCTGCTTCCACCTCGAACAGCTCCTCGCCGCGAGCGTGCCCATCCCCGAGGCCCTCGCCGACCTTCGCGATTCGGTGAAGGGCTTCCACCTGCGCACGGTGATCACCGGCATGGTGGAGTCGATCCACGCCGGCGCGAGCCTCTCGGAGGCGATGGCCCGCCATCCCGAAGCGTTCGACCCGATGATGGTCAACCTGATCCGCGCCGGCGAGTCGAGCGGGCAGCTTCCCGCGGTGCTCCGGAGGCTCACCGAGAGCCTGCGCTGGCACGACGAGCAGGCGATCCAGTTTCGCAAGGTGCTCATGGCCCCGGCCCTCGTCGCGCTGGTCATCGGCGCCGTCATCGTGTTCCTCATGCTCTATCTCGTTCCACGGCTCGCCGCGTTCATCGAGACGATGGGGGACGAGCTGCCGGCCCATGCCCGCGTCCTCATCGCGGTGTCGCGGCTCTTTCAGGAATGGTGGTACCTCGCGCCGGCGGCCGGGGCGCCGTGGGTCGTGCTCGCCGCCGGAGCACGCCGCAGCCCGCGCCTGCGCCGCACCCTGGACGCGCTCCGGCTCCGGGTCTGGATCGTCGGCCCCCTTCGCAAGAAGCTCCTCCTCGCCCGCTTCGTCAACTACTTCGCCCTCATGTACGCGTCCGGGATCTCCGTGCTCGACAGCATCCGGATCGGGGAGGGGCTGCTCGGCAACCTGGCCGTGGAGGAGGCGGCCCGCACCGCCGCGAAGCGGATCGCGGAAGGCGCGAGCATCAGCGAGGGATTCGAGCGGGCGGGGCTCTTCCCGCCGCTCGTGCTCCGGATGCTGCGGGTCGGAGAGAGCACCGGCGCCCTCGACTCCGCCCTCGCCAACATCAGCTACTTCTACGAACGCGACGTCCGGGACGCGGCGGAACGCACCCAGAGGCTCGTCGGCCCGGCGTCCACCCTGGTGCTGGGGGGGCTGCTCCTCTGGGTCGTGTTGTCGGTGATGGGGCCGATCTATGAGATGGTGGCCGGCATCGCCCTTTAGGAGGCCTGGGCGCCGGGTGCTGATCGTCCGCGCGGGCGGGGTGCGCCTGTACCGGGGCTCGCGCCGCACGCTCGGCCCGGCGGCGGACTTCACGGCGGACGAAGCGGGCTGCGCCGGGCTCCGGCAGGCCCTCGAACGCGGCCGGCCGGCGCCCATCCACGTCTTCGTCGACCTGGTCGAGGAGGACTTCCGGCGCGAAACGATCCCTCACGTCATCGGCCGCGGACGGCGGGCGGTCCTCGCGGCCCGGAGCGCTCGACTCTTTCCCGGCGCCCCCCACGTCTCGGCCCGGCGGGAGGGACGGGCGCCGGAGGGGCGGCGGGACGACCGGGTCCTGTTCTCCGCCATCGTCCGCCCGGAGCGGCTCCGGCCCTGGCTGGAGGTGCTTCACGGGTGCGAGGTGGCCGGGATCCATTCGCTCCCCATCGTCAGCGCCCGGCTGCTGCCGCTCCTCGGCGCGGAGGCGGGGCGGGTCCTCCTCGTCACCGCGAGCGGCGGAGAAGACCTGCGCCAGACGGTCTTCGAAGACGGCCGCCTGACGTTGAGCCGGCTCGCGCCCCTGCCGGCCGGAGAACCGGAGGAGAGGGCGCGGCGCATCGTGGCCGAAGTCGAGCGGCTCCGGCAGCACCTCGACCGTTCCGGCCGTGCGGCCGGGGAGCTGCGGATCCGTCTCGTCGCGGACCCCGCGCTCCTCGCCGCGGTCCGGGAGGCGGAGAGCCCCCGCGAGCTTACCGAGGGTCTCGTCGACACGGCGTCCCTCGAGCGCCGGCTGGGGTGGCGGCCGGGGCGCTGGCCGGGAGCCCGCGCCGGGGCGGGAACCGATGAACACGGCGACCCGGACGGCGGGTGCGACCGGGTGTTCGCCCGCCTCGCGCTCCGCCGGCGGCTCCCCGACCACTATGCCCCGGCGGAGACCCTCGCGCCGCGTCGAACGAAGCAGGCCGGCCGCGCCCTCGAGGCGGCGGGGCTCGCGCTGCTCCTCGCCGGAGCCGCGTGGAGCGGGGAGACGTGGCGCCGCTCCGAGGACCTCGCCGTGGCCTCGGTGGCGGTCGCCCGGCAAGCGGAGGGCTACGAGGCCCGCTACCGGGCGGAACGGCGCCCGGAGCCGAAGGCCGCGCCGGCCGACCTGCGGCTCGCGGTCGAGACCGCGCAGCGCCTCGACACGGGCCGGGTCGGGGCGCTTCCCATCCTCCGGACGGTGAGCGAGGCGCTCTCGGGGTACCCCGATCTCATGCTGGAAAGCCTGGAATGGTTCGAAGTCTCGGAGCGCGACGGGTGGCCGGAAGCTCCGGACGAGGGCGCGTCGCGGGAGCATTTCCGGGTCGTCCATCTGCGGGGGCGGGTCGAGCCGTTCGACGGCCACTACCGGGCCGCCCACGACGAGGTCTTCCGGTTCGCCGACGGGCTCGGGGCGGATCCCCGGCTCCGCGAGGTGGAGGTGACGGACCTCCCTCGGGACCCCGGCGGCGGCGGGCATCGAACCCGGCCGGAAGCCGGCTTCGCGCTGAGGATGGTGCTGGATGTTCGGGACGATTGACGTCCGTTGGCGCCGGCTGCGGCTCCCGCTGGCGGTATGCACCGCGGCCGCCCTTGCCGGCGGGGCGGCCGCGGCGGCCGCTTGGTGGCACGAGAACCGCGCCGCGGAGCGGATGAACGCCGCCGAGGCCCGGCTCGCCGAGGCGCGCGGACGCCACCTCGCGCTTGCCGAAGAGCAACGGACGCGGCGCCGGTTCGGCCCCCTGTATCGCCGTCTGGCCGCGAACGGCCGAATCGGCGAGGAGCGGATCGAGCGCCGGGCCGAAGCGGTACGGAGGGCCGGGGCGGCGGTCCTCTCCGCCCGCCATCGGACCGGCGCATCGCATGTCGTCCGACGTACCGGTCCGGTCGAGGTGCGGGCGGCCGACACGTCGATCGATCTCGAGATGCGGCACGAGGCCGACCTTCCGGTGTTCCTGGCCGCGCTCGACCGGGAGGCGCCCGGCCTCTTCACCGTCCCGGGCTGCCGCCTGCTGCGGACGGACGAGACGGGTACGCCGTTCGCCTCCGTCGGTGCGTCGTGCCGTATCCGATGGCAGTCCGTCGTCCTCACCGGGGTGGAGCCCGGCTGGACGCCCCCGGCCGGAGCCGACCGCGGGGACGAAGCCGAGCACGAAGCCGGGGACGATGGCGGGGTCGGCGGCGGAGACCAAGCCGGGAACGGTGCCGGGGCCGGACCGCGGGGATGGCCGCGCGACCTCTCCGATCCTCCCCGCGAGGCCTTCGGACGGCTCTTCACGACCGTGGCGCAGCGCGCGGAGATCGAATCGGCCACGGCGGCCCGGATCGCGGCAAAGCAGGCGGCCGAGGTCCCGAAGGAGACCCCGCTCCGATCCGGGCCGCCTCCGCGGGCGACCCGCTGGGTGCGCGTCGGCGGGGTGGTGGTCCGCACCGGCCGCTCGGTCTACGCCTGGATCGATGGCCGGAGGGTTGCGGTCGACGGCCCGCATCCGGTCGAGGGCTGGCGCCCGGAAGAGGCGACCCCGGCCGAGGTCGAGACGCCGGGGGTTCGTCTCGGCGCCGGGAGGCGTTCGATCGTGGTTCGGCCCGGGCAACGGTTCGACCCCCGGACCGGTGCGGTGATCGACCCCGTCCATAGGCCGGCGGGCCGGTTCGAACGAGACCGATTCCTACGCGAGTCGTCCCGCGCGCCTCTCACCGATCCCCCGGTGCTTGAGCAGAATTGAGTTCCCGGCCGCGCCGTGAACGGGGTCCGGGCCCGGGAGCGGGGCACCCCACCCCGGCGCCGGTCTCGCCGCGGACCGGCCAGCTCGCGGCTCGCGGCGCCGTTCCGCGCGCGGCCGGGTCAGAACGAAGAGGAGAGAAGCCGAATGGACGCGAAGCTCGGCAGCGGGCGGGGCCCCGCAGGGCGCGGACGGCGCCCGGAACGTCCAGATCGCCCGGATCGCCCGGATCGCCCGGACCGTCCGGCGCGCAGCGCGGGGCGGCCCTCATCGCGCTCGTGCTGGCCCTTGCCCTGGGGTCGGGTCTCGTGACCATCGGGTGGCTGGAGGCGGCGGCGCGTTCCGCCCACGCGGCGCGTCGCACCGAGGCGGCGCTCGCGGCCGCCCGCGACGCGCTCATCGGATACGCCGTGTCCTATCCGGACCAGCACTCCGGCCGGCACGGACCGGGCTACCTCCCGTGCCCCGACACGAACGGCAACGGCTCGCCGAATACCCCCTGTCGCCGGAAGTCGCTCGGGCGTCTGCCCTGGCGCCGGCTGGGTCTGCACGACCCGCGCGACGGTGCGGGCGAGCGGCTCTGGTACGCGCTCGCCGACAACTTCCGGGCCAACGGCCACAAGCACCGGCCGCTGAACGGCGAGACCGCGGCAGAGCTCGTGCTGGATGGACGGACCGGGATAGCCGCCGTGATCGTGGCGCCCGGGCCGCCGCTCCCGTTTCAGGACCGGGCGCGCGATCGCTTCGACCCCGCCCGGTACCTGGAAGGAGGCAACGAGACCCCCGGCGATGCGGCCTACACCACGCGGGGGGCGCCGCCGGTCCCGCCCGGCACGGTGCCCGACCGGTTCAACGACCGGGTGGTCGCGATCTCGCGCGACGACCTCATGGCCGCGGCCGCGCGGCGGGTCCTCGCGGAGGTCCGCGAGCTCCTGCGAGGGTACCGAGGCGCGGCCTGGAACACCGGGAGGCTGCCGTGGCTGGTTCCGTGGGGCAGCGGGGCCGAGGGGGTTCTTCCCGTCCCCGGGACCATCTCGGGCCGTCTGTCCCTGGCGCCGGCCGGAGCCGTGCTCACGACCCCCTTCCGGGTGGCCGGGTCTCCGTCGGGGGGCTCGGCGGCGGCGTTCGGGACGGTCGATACGGCGGCCCTCCGTGCGCTGGCCGGGATCCCTCCCGTGCCGGCCGGGCGGTGTGCATGGACGGCCGTATTCCGGGTCGATTGCACCGGGGAGAGCCGGGTCTCCCTGGGGCCCGACCGGGAGCGCGTGTTCCGGTTCGACCTGCACCTGGCGGGTGACGTCACGGTCGTACCCCCCGCACCCGCCGACGTCCGGCGGCGCGGGGTGCGGGGAGCCGAATGGGCGGCGGACTCGCACGTCGAGGTCCGCGACCTCGCGGGCGGGGTGGAGACCGGACGGGGCCGGATCGAGTTCGCCGCCGGCCCGCTCCTGGGATCGCTGGCGGTGGAAGGGGTCGCATATCCGTTCGGGGCCGGCGACGAGGCGCCGGGGTGGCTGCTCGAGAACCAGTGGCACCGGTTCCTCGTGGCCGGGTTCGCCCCGGCCTTCACGGCCGGCGGTGGCGCCGCCGCCTGCGGGCCGCCGGGCCGGTGCCTCGAGCTCGTCCGCACCCGCCTCGACGGGCGGACGGACGAGAGCAGCGCGATCGCGGTCGCGGTCCTCGCCGGACCGGAGCTCTCCCACCAGCAGCGCACGGCCGCGGCCGGCCGGCCGGATCTCTTCCCGTGGTTCGAGGGGGAGAACGCGAATCCGGCCAACCTCCGGTACGAGAGGAGACGTTCGAGCCAATCGTTCAACGACCGGGTCGCGGCAATCGCGCCTCCACCGGGGGCATCCGCGCCGTGATCCGAACCCTGCGGATGAAGAGCCGGGCAAAGCCCCGGCGGGCGGCGAAGAGAGGCTTCGAGCCCACCCGGTACGACCCGCCGGCCGGCCGGGAGGCCGGACGGCCGGCGCGGCCGTACCGGGGCGAGGCCGCCGCATCCCGACGCAGGGCAGAAACGGCGAGCGGGGCCGACTTCGCGAGGTGGAACGACGCGAAGCAGCCTCGGCGGGCAGCGAAGGACATGGAAGGACTGTCGTTGATCGAAGTGGCGATCGCCCTCGCGGTGAGCGCCCTTCTGCTCGGGGGGCTGATGGTCCCGCTCGCCGCCCAGCTCGACCGGTACCGGCTGCGCGAGACCGAGGCCGCCCTCGGGCAGGCGCTCGAAGCGCTGCTCGGGTACGCGGCGGCCCACGGCAACCGGCTGCCGTGCCCGGACGTCGACGGGGACGGTACGGAAGACCGGCCCGGCTCGGCGGCGGCCCCCTGCCGCAGGATCGAAGGCGAGCTTCCGCGCGCGACCCTGGGGGTGCCGGGACGGGACGGATGGGGCCGGCCGCTTCGCTACCGGGGCAACGACGCCTTCACCGGGCCGGACGGCGTGCCCCGGCCGCCGAACACCCGGGGCAGGCTCCGCATCGACAACCCGCGCACCTCCGAGCGCCTGACGGTGGGCGATCCGGAGGCGCCGGCCGCCATCCTCTTCTCGTGCGGCGCCAACGGCCGCCCCGACGGCGAGAACGACGGCACGGGCGGGAGCCCCACCGGCTGCTCGAACCCCCTTCGCCCCGATCCCCGCTATGCACATGCGGCCCCGGGCCGCGCCGGCTCGGGCGCATTCGACGACGTGCTCGTCTGGATGTCGAAGAACGTGCTCCTCGGCCGGCTGGTGCGGGCGGGAACCTGGCCATGAACGGAACCCGGAACCCCTGCACCCCGGTCCGACCCGCGGCGATGCGGGCGGCCCCCCGGGTCCCCTGGCCGCCATCGTCCGGCTGAAGCGCGGGGAATGCCCCGGCGCGGGAGAAGATCACATGGATGCAAGGAAGGCCGCCGGCTTCACCCTCATCGAGATCGCCATCGTGCTCGTCGTCATCGGATTGCTCGTCGGGGCGGTCATGAGCGGCCAGGAGCTCATCGGCAGCGGCCGGGTCCGCAACCTCGCGGACTCGAACGCCGGGATCCGATCCGCGTACTTCGCCTTCGTCGACCGCTATCGCCGGGTCCCCGGGGACTGGAACGCGACCGAGGCCGGAGAAGCGCTCGGCGTCGCCGTGAACGGAGGCGGAAACGACAACGGCCGCATCGACAACCCGGCCGGAAGCGAGTGGGCCGAGCCGAACGCCCTCTGGGAACAGCTCGCGAAGGCGGGGTTCCTCCACGGAGAGTTCGCGGGCGACGCGGTCGCGCCCACCCCGGGCAACCGGCGGGCTCCGCTCAACCCGTTCAACCGGGTCATGGTGCTCGGCCGGACGGACGACTACCTCCACGCGGGCGGCGCCCCGCCGGCACGGCTCAACCTCGTCCTCGGCCGCGGGATCCCGGTCGAGCTCGCGCGCGAGCTCGACGTCAAGATCGACGACGGCGTCCCCGACACCGGCGCGCTGCGCCTGACGGTGAGCAGCGGGGCCGCGTTCGGCGAGGCGGCGGAAGGCGAGGCGGCCTGCGTGCGGACCGGCGGGGGCGGCGCCCGGATCTACGACGTGGGCAGCGACAGCGAGGACTGCAACGTCACCTATCTCTATTGAACGGAGCGGGATGCGGACGCCCCGGGGCTCACGGCCGGAGCCGCCGCCCCCGGGCCGCGGCCCTCCCCGCCTTCCCGGCCGGCGGCCGCCCACCTGGTGGGCGTTCCTGAACGGAACGCCGGTTCGGGCGGCCTTGGCGACGCACGCTCCGGCCAGCTCGTACAAACCCCGCAAGCCCTCCGGGATCAACCGGATCAGGAAGTCCTCCGGCATCCCGGAAAGACTGGTTGCCGGGAAGGAGGACCTCATCCTCTCGCGGCGCCTGCCCCGAGGCTCCTCGAAGCAGCGCCATCTTCGCGGTCGAAGCGTTCGATGGCGCGGCCGCCGGGCGCCTGCGGATCGCGCGGTGCGTCGAAGGCCGCGGACCGGGAGGGACGCACCCGGCTGCCCGTGCCTCGCCGGCCCGAGGTGCAGCCTCGCTAGAATAGCCGGATGCACCCCTCCGTCGTGGACAGGCTCGAGGCGATCGCGGGGCGTCGGGAGGAGCTGAGCGGACTGCTCGCCGACCCCGCCGTGCTCGCGGACCAGGCCCGCTTTCGCTCCCTCGCGAAGGAGTTCTCCGATCTGCAGCCCGTCTCGGACTGCTACCGCCGTTACCGCGATGCCGCCGACGCCGTCGAGTCGACGCACGAGATGCTGGGGGACCCGGACCCGGACGTCCGCGGGCTTGCCCGGGACGAGCTCGGGGAGGCGGAGTCGGCGCGCGACGCCGTCGAACAGGAGCTCCGCACCCTGCTCATTCCCGTGGACCCGGCCGACGACGGCAACACGTTCCTCGAGATCCGGGCCGGCGCGGGGGGCGAGGAAGCGGCGCTCTTCGCCGGGGACCTCCTCCGGATGTACCTCCGGTACGCGGAGGCGCGGCGGTGGAGCATGGAGGTCATGAGCGAGAGCCGGAGCGAGCAGGGCGGCTACCGCGAGGTGGTGATCCGGGTGGTCGGTCGCAAGGCGTACTCGCGGCTCAAGTTCGAATCGGGCGGGCATCGGGTCCAGCGGGTGCCGGAGACCGAGTCGCAGGGCCGGATCCACACCTCCGCGTGCACGGTGGCGGTGCTGCCCGAGATCGAGGACGTGAACGAGGTGGAGGTCGACGCGGGGGACCTCAAGATCGACACCTTCCGGGCGTCGGGCGCAGGCGGCCAGCACGTCAACAAGACCGACTCCGCGATCCGCATCACCCACCTGCCGACCGGCATGGTGGTGGAGTGCCAGGACGAGCGGTCGCAGCACAAGAACCGTTCGCGCGCCCTGTCCCTGCTCCGCGCCCGCCTGCTCGCGGCGGAGCGCGACCGGCAGGCGGCGGAGCGGGCGGAGGAGCGGCGGCTGCTCGTCGGGAGCGGCGACCGCTCGCAGCGGATCCGGACCTACAATTTCCCCCAGGGGCGCATCACCGACCATCGCATCCATTTGACCCTGTACCGGCTCGACGCGGTGCTGGAGGGAGATCTCGATCCGCTCGTCGATCCGCTGCTCGGCGCGTACCAGGCCGACCAGCTCGCCGCCATGGGACTCGAAGGATGACCCTGCCGACGGCGTTGGCGTTGGCGCTGGCGCCGGCGGCGGCGCCGGAGACCGCGGGCGGGTTGCTCGACGAGGCCCGGCGGGTGCTCGCCGGCGTGGACGCGCCCCCCCTCGACGCTCCCGCGCTGGACGCCTCCCTGCTGCTGGCGCACGTGCTCGCGCTGCCCCGCACGGCCCTCCTCGCCCGTCCCGAGATCCCGGTCGGGCCGGCCGAGCGGAGGCGGTACGGCGCACTCGTCGGGCGGCGGGCGGCCGGCGAGCCGCTCGCATGGCTCACCGGCCGGCGCGAGTTCTGGTCGCTCGACCTCGAGGTCGGGCGCTCCACCCTCGTCCCCCGGCCGGAGACCGAGCGGCTCGTCGAGGCGGTGCTCGCGGCCGTGGCGGAGATGGGCGGGGAGGCGCACCCGCGGGTCGCGGACCTCGGGACGGGGTGCGGGGCCGTCGCCATCGCGGTCGCGCGGGAGGTGGAGCGGGCCGACGTCGTCGCGACCGAGATCGATCCGGCGGCGCTCGCGGTCGCGCGCCGCAACGTGCGGCGCCTCGCGCCGGGGCGGGTCGAGCTTCGCCTCGGGTCCTGGTGCGCCCCGCTCGAACCCGGAGCGTTCTCCGTCATCGCGAGCAACCCGCCGTACCTTCGGGCGGACGATCCGCACCTCGAGGGGGACGGGGTCCGCCGCGAGCCGCGCCGCGCCCTCGTCGGGGGACGCGACGGGCTCGCCGCGATCCGGGCGATCGCGGGGGGGGCGGGGCGGCGCCTGCGTCGGGGCGGAAGGGTCCTCGTCGAGCACGGGGCGGGGCAGGGGGAGGCGGTCCGGCGCGTGCTCGGGGCGGCCGGGTTCGAACGGGTGCGCACCTTCCGGGACCTCGGGGGCCGGGAGCGGGTGGCGGAGGGCGCGAGGCCCTGATCCGGAGCGCCGTGCGAGGGCCGGATACGGCGGGCGCGGCGGCGGAAGCGGGCGGGGACGGAGGCGGCGTGGACGGTGGTGGGCGGCGGATCGTGGGCGGAAGGGCCGAGCCGGGCCGGGCGGCCATGATTGGCCCGGACGTCTCACCGTGCCCCCGCTCGGGGGCGGATCCCGGTCGACGAGCTCGGGGCGGTCCGGCCCGAGCTGCTGCGGCGCCTGCCATCCCACCGGACCGAACAGACCCCGCCGAGGCGGCCCATACACGGAATTTCCGACACCCCCTTGGACGCCGATCCGCTCACGGCGGCGGGCCGTACCCCCTCGATCCGCTTCGACCGCGCGAACGCGGCCGGGCCGGCTGCGCCTCGAGCGCCTCGCGGCCCGCCGCCACCGCGTCTCGACGCCCTCGCGGCCCGGCCCGATGAGACATGCGGCTTAGCCCCGATCAGCGCGAGCGGTACAGCCGTCACCTCCAGCTCCCCGAGATCGGAGAAGCCGGACAGGCGCGCCTTTCAGCCGCCCGCGTGCTGGTGATCGGGGCGGGCGGGCTCGGCTCGCCGGCCGTCATGTTCCTCGCCGCGGCGGGGGTCGGCGCCCTCGCCATCGCCGACTACGACCGGGTGGAGCTCTCGAACCTGCAGCGCCAGGTGCTCTACCGTTCATCGGACGTCGGGGAAGACAAGGTGTCGGCCGCGCAGGATGCGGTGGCCGCGATGAATCCCGACGTGCGGGTGGAGGCGATCCCCTGGGCGATGGACGGGCCGGAGCTCGTCCGCGAGGTGGAGAGGGCGGACGCGGTGGTGGATGCGAGCGACAACTTCGAGACGCGCTTCGAGGTGAACGCGGCCTGCCTGGCGGCGGGCACCCCTCTCGTCTCCGGGGCGGCCATCCGCATGGAAGGCCAGGTCGCCGTCTTCGATCCGAACGACCCCGGGTCCCCTTGCTACCGGTGCGTCTTCGACGATACCGGGGACCCGGAGGAGCCGTGCGCGCGGGTCGGGGTGTTCGCCCCGGTGGCGGGCATCGCGGGGACCATCCAGGCCGCGGAGGCGATCAAGATCGCCGCCGGCGTGCCGTCGGGGCTGAGGCGCCGGCTCATGCTCATCGACGCCCGCTCGATGCAGGTGCGGACCGTCCGGGTGCGGCGCGACCCCGCCTGCCCGGCCTGCGGCGCCCGGCCCTCTCCGCACGCGGCCGGACCCGGCGGGGCGGCGGCGCCGTGAGCTCCGCCCGCACTCCCGCCCCGGTCCCGGCCCCGGCGGCCTCCTTCACGGCCCCGGCGCCCCGGCACCGCTACCGGGACCTCCGGGACTTCGTCGCGGGCCTCGAGGCGTCCGGCGACCTCGTGCGGGTACGCGCGGAGGTCGACCCCAGGCTCGAGATGACCGCGGTCTGCGACCGCACCCTTCGGGGCGGCGGCCCCGCACTCCTCTTCGAGCGGCCCACGGGGCACCGGGTACCGGTGCTCGCCAACCTCTTCGGGACCCGGAGCCGGGTCGCGCGCGCGATGGGGGCGGAGAGCGTCGCCGCGCTCCGCGAGATCGGCGAGCTGCTCGCCTTCCTCCGCCAGCCGGACCCGCCCCGAGGCCTTCGCGAGGCCTGGAAGTCCCTTCCCGTCTTCCGGCAGGTGCTCGCGATGTCGCCCCGCGAGACGCGCTCCCCGCCCTGCCGGGAGGTGGTGCTGGAGGGAGACCGGGTCGACCTCGGGGAGTGGCCGGTCCAGACCTGCTGGCCGGAGGACGCGGGCCCTCTCGTCACCTGGGCCCTCGTCATCACCCGGGGACCGCGCGGGGGCCGGCAGAACCTCGGCATCTACCGCCAGCAGGTCATCGATCGGAACCGGGTCATCATGCGCTGGCTCCCCCACCGGGGGGGGGCGCTCGACCACCGGGCATGGCGCGGGGAACGGCCGGGGGAGCCGTTCCCGGTCGCCGTCGCCCTCGGAGCGGATCCGGCGACGACCCTCGCCGCGGTGACCCCGATCCCGGATTCGCTCTCGGAGTACGCGTTCGCAGGGCTGCTCCGGGGCGGGCGCACCGAGGTCGCGCGGGCGCTCGGATCCGATCTCCAGGTCCCGGCGGCCGCGGAGATCGTGCTCGAGGGCGCCATCCATCCGGGGGACGAGGCCCCGGAAGGCCCGTTCGGGGACCACACCGGGTACTACAACGACGTCGAGACGTTTCCGGTCTTCACCATCGACCGCATCACCCACCGCCGCGACCCCATCTACCACAGCACCTATACCGGGCGCCCGCCGGACGAGCCGGCCGTCCTCGGCGCGGCCATGAACGAGCTCTTCATCCCCCTCCTTCGCCGCCAATTCCCCGAGATCCGGGACTTCTACCTGCCCCCCGAGGGCTGCTCGTACCGGATCGGCATCGTCTCGATGGAGAAGCAGTACCCCGGGCACGCGAAGCGGGTGATGTTCGGGCTCTGGTCGGTCCTGCGCCAGTTCATGTACACCAAGATCATCATCGTGGCCGACCGGGACATCGACGTCCGGAGCTGGAAGGACGTGGCCTGGGCGCTCTCGACGAGGGTGGACCCCGCCCGCGACCTCACCCTGGTCGAGAACACGCCGATCGACTACCTCGACTTCGCGTCGCCGGTGGCCGGGCTCGGCTCGAAGATGGGGATCGACGCCACGGCCAAATGGCCGGGGGAGACGGAGCGCGGGTGGGGCCGGCCCATCGTCATGGACCGGGACGTGCTCGGTCGGGTGGATGCGATGTGGGAGAGCCTGGGAATCCCGCTGCCGGGCGGCGAGCCGTGCGCGGGGGACCCCGGCGTCTGAGCCTCCGCCCCCGCCCCCGCCTCCGGCGCGCGCCGGCCCGATGCCTGCTTCGCCTCCCTCGACCGGGCCGCTGGTACGCCCATCGCCGCCTCCTGGAACCGATCGGATACGTCCCTCCGGCGCCCCGCGTGGCACACCGTCACCACCAACTGCCGCAGAGCACGATGCGGGCGAGACACGGGCGTTCCCAGGACAGCGCGGGCTCCCCCGGACCCGGGCCGGCCGGGTGCACGTCGGGCGCCGAAGCCGGCCGCCGAAGCCGACACCGGGCGCCGAAGCCGATTGACAATGCACGGAACATTCTCTTGAATGGCGCGGTTGCGCGAACGGGTGCCCGCCCTGTGCGTTTCGCACGGGGAGGGTGAAACGGGAAGCCGGTGCGCCAAGCGACGAGCCGGGGCAAGGCCGGCGCTGCCCCCGCAACGGTAAGCGGCTGGAGGGATCCGTGGGTTGGCGACCGGCGGTCGTTGCCCTCCCACGGAACGGAGCCCTCCGCCGCGAGCCCGGAGACCGGCCCGATTCGCGTCTCGAGCGCGGCTTCGTATCACGGTGGGTGATGCGGGCTCGCCGGCGCGGGACCTCGCCCGCGCCGATGGGTTCCTCGGTCGAAGCCGTCCAGTCGAAGGCTCTTCGAGGAGACCCGAGATGAAGATCGTGACCCCTCCCCGGCAATGGGACGCCGACGCGGACCGTCCTGCCGCGAACCGGAAGCTCGCCGCCCTCCTCGCCGCGGCCCTCGGCCTCGTGATCGTGTTCGCGGCCGGCTTCGCCCCGAGCGAGGCGGTACACCACGCGGCCCACGATACCCGCCATTCGTTCGCCTTCCCCTGCCACTGACGAGGGGGGACGCGCTCCGATGGTCCGGCGGGTCCTCCTCGCGGCCGTCGCCGCCGGGGCGGCCGCCGGAATCGCCCTCACCGCCCTCCAGTCGGCGGCGGTCTCCCCGCTCCTCCTGGCCGCGGAGAGCTATGAGACAGGGCTTGGGGACCCGGCCCCCGCCCCCCACCGCCACGGCGAGCGCACCCACTCCCACGCCTTCGGAAGCCGCGCGCACGGACACGACGGCCAAGCCCTGATCCTCGGGAGCGAGGAGGCGGCGCCGGCGGACGCGAACGGGGCGGGGGATCGGTCCCGGGCCGCCCCCGGCGGCGGCGGTGCTGCCGGCTCCGTCCGGCAGGCACCTGCCCGCGAGCCCGTCCACGAGCACGAGCACGCCCATCACCACGGCGGCGCGTGGACGTCGGAGGGCGGTATCGGGCGGACCTTCCGCACCGCCGCCTCGAACGTGGCGACCGCGATCGGATTCGCACTCCTCCTCGTCGCGGTCTTCGCCTGGCGCGGCGGGGCGACGTGGCGCCAAGGCCTCCTCTGGGGGGCCGCCGGCTTCTTCGTCTTCTTCGTGAACCCGGCCCTCGGGCTCCGTCCCGAGATCCCGGGGGCGTTCGCGGCGGGGCTCCTCGACCGCCAGCTCTGGTGGCTGCTCGCGGTCGGGTGCTCCGCCGCCGGGGTGGGGCTGCTCCTCCTCGCGCCCCGCGCCGCCGCGAAGGCCGGCGGCGCGGGGCTGCTCGCCGTGCCCCATCTGGCCGGCGCACCCCGCCCCGAAGTGTCGGGGGGGATCGCACCGGAGGGGCTCGCCGATTCGTTCGTCGTCGCGGCCGCCGCCACCAACGCCGCCTTCTGGCTGGTCCTCGGGGTCGTGGCCGCGGTCACGTTCGGCCGGCTCTCCCGGAGCTGAGCGGCGCGGTCGGGCGCTGCCGCCGCCTCGCGACCCCTTCTTCCGCCCGGACGAGACCGTTCGACCCGGTATGGAAATGGAAGAACCGCCCAACCAGCGCAGCGAAGAGGAGATCAACCGCCGCGCGAACGAGAAGGCGCGCAGGCGCAAGGCGGCGCGCGACCGGATCCTCGCCACCAAGACCCTCGAGAAGGGCCTCCTCATCGTCCACACCGGCAAGGGCAAGGGGAAGTCCACGGCGGCGTTCGGGCTCGTCGCGAGGGCGATCGGCAACGGCCTGCGGGTCGGGGTCGTCCAGTACGTCAAGGGCAGGTGGCAGACCGGCGAGCGGGCGGTCCTCGAGCGCTTCCCCGACCTGGTCGACATCCGCACCATGGGCGAAGGCTTCACCTGGGAGACCCAGGATCGGGCCCGCGACGTCCATGCCGCCGAGGCGGCCTGGGCGAAGTCCCGGGAGATGATCGAGGCGTGCCGGGGCAAGCCCCCCCGCTACGATCTCGTGCTGCTCGACGAGCTCAACATCGTCCTTCGCTACGGCTACCTGCCGCTCGACGAGGTCTGTGCGTTCCTCGCCGCCCGGCCGCCCGGGCTCCATGTGGTGGCGACCGGCCGGAACGCGAAGCCCGAGCTCCTCGAGATCGCGGATACGGTGACCGAGATGACGATGCTCAAGCACCACTTCCGGGCCGGGGTGAAGGCGCAGAAGGGGATCGAGTTTTGATCCCCGCCGGCGCGGGACGCGCGGGACTAACCCGCCGCCCACCCCGCGGCGAGCACCGATGCGAGCAGCACGGCGGCCCCGCCGTAGAGGCGAAGCGCCGCCCGCAGGTCGTCCGCCCCGAGGTCCCGCCGCCCGTCCCCCATCCAGGCGTCCTCGACGGTGCGCCCGCCGTAGCGCCGGGGGCCGGCGAGCGCGAATCCGAGGGCGCCCGCCATCGCCGCCTCCGGCCAGCCCGCGTTCACCGAACGGTGGCGCCGCGCGTCCCGGAAGGCGGCGCGGAGGGCGCCGGGCGCGCTCGCGCCCGGGACGGCGAGGGCGGCGCCCGCGAGGAGGGCCGCCGCGAGACGGGACGGAACCCAGCTCGCCGCGTCGTCCGCGCGGGCCGCCACCCGGCCGAACCGCCGGTAGCGCGGGCCGCGGTGGCCGATCATGCTGTCGAGGGTGTTGACCGTCTTGTAGGCGAGGAGCCCCGGGAAGCCGAGGAGCACGTACCAGAAGAGCGGCGCGACCACGCCGTCCGCGAAGTTCTCGGCGAGCGACTCGACGGCCGCACGGGCGGCGCCGGGGCCGTCGAGGCTCGCCGGATCGCGCCCGACGACGTGGGCGACCGCGGCCCGCGCCTCGGCGAGGCCGGTGTCGAGGCCCCGCGCCACCTCGCGCACGTGGTCGCGAAGCCCCCGGTACGCGACGAGGACGCTCGCCGCGGCCGCTTCGAGGACGGCGCCCGCGGGGGCGGGGGCGGCGGACGCGAGCGCGTGGACGAGCGCGCCCATGCCGGCCGCCGCGAGGGTGGCGAGGACCACCACCAGGCCCCCGCGGACGACTCGGCGCGCGTCGGACGCGGCGGGATCGTTGAGCCGCGCCTCGAGGGCCTCGATCCCCTTGCCGAGCACCGCGACGGGGTGCGGAACGCGCCGGTAGAAGGCGGGCGGATCGCCGACGAGGGCGTCCACCGCGAGGGCGGCCAGGGCGAGGGCGAAGGGGTCGAACGCGAGCATGTCCGGGGAACGCCGTGGACGCGGTCGAGCCGATGTTACCGCGCGGGCCTCGATGGGTTCGGGGGGCTCGGGGGGGTGGGCCCGGGGGAGCCGCCATGCCCCTCGCGTTCCGTTCGCGGCTTCGCGCCCGCATCCGGGGCCGTGCCTGCCCGTGCATCCGTGCCCGCCCGCGCGCTGTTCGCGGGGCGGGGGGAGCCCGGGAGCAGCACCCCGCGGCCGAAGACGGCGGGACGGACGGAGAGAGCGGGGCGGACGGAGCGGATGCGCCCGCCGGCCATGCGGCAACCTGAAGACGCACGAGCCCCGGCCCGGCCGCGGGCACGATGGGCGATCGGCTCCGGAAGCTCGCGGGAGACCGAAGAGCGGCGGCCAGGCCGGCGGAAGGATCGTGGAACGGCCGCCTGAACCCGGAGCTCCACCGGCCGGCCGCCGCCGCCCGAGCCTTGTGCGTCATCAGGTACGGCAACGCGGGCGGCAGCCCGGAGGAGGAGCCGGAGCATGAGCCGGATCGGGGTGATGGTGTGCGGCCACGGGAGCCGCGACGTGCAGGCCGTCGCGGAGTTCGAGTCGGTCGCGGCCGGCATCCGCGACCGGCTCCCGCGGTACGACGTCGAGAGCGGGTTCCTCGAGTTCGCGACCCCGGTGATCCGCGAGGGGCTCGACAAGCTCCGCGAACGGGGCAACCGCCTCTGCCTCGCGGTCCCCGGGATGCTGTTCGCGGCGGGCCATGCCAAGAACGACATCCCGTCGGTGCTCAACACCTGCGAGGCGGAGCACCCGGAGATGGAGATCCGCTATGCCCGCGAGCTCGGGATCGACGGGAACCTGCTTCGCGCCGCGGGCGACCGGGTCGGCGCCGCGCTCGACGCGGCCGGCCGGGAGGTCCCGCTCCACGAGACGATGCTCGTCGTCGTCGGGCGCGGGGCCTCCGACCCCGACGCGAACGGCAACGTCGCCAAGGTGATGCGCCTGTTGTGGGAGGGGTTCGGGTTCGGCTGGGGGGAGACCGCCTACTCCGGGGTCACCTTTCCCCTTGTCGAGCCGGCCCTCGGGCACGCCGTGCGCCTGGGCTATCGGCGCATCGTCGTCTTCCCGTACTTCCTCTTCACCGGCGTGCTCGTCAAGCGGATCTACGAGCACACCGACCGGGTCGCCGCGCGGCATCCGGACGTCGAGTTCGTCAAGGCCCCGTACCTCAACGACCACCCCGCGGTGCTCGACGCCTTCGCGGAACGGGTCGAGGAGACCCTGCGCGGTGCGAACCTGATGAACTGCAAGCTGTGCAAGTACCGGGAACGGATCCTCGGCTTCGAGGCGGAGAAGGGGCTCCCCCAGGAGAGCCACCACCACCACGTGGAGGGGATCGGCGCCGGCTTCGGATCCGCGGCGCCCGGGCACGGCCACCACCGTCACCACCACGGCCACGGCCACGATCACGACCACGGCCATGAGCATTCCGCCCATCACCACCACGGTCACGGCCACCACGGGCGCCCTCCCTATCCGCACGCAGACCACCCGCTCGGCCCGAGGACGCTGAAGCGGAGCGCGGATTGAGGGCGCCGTGCCGCCGTGCAGGGCAGCCGGAGTCGGCGAGCCGCCGAGGCCGGTGAGCGCGGCGGGCTCTGCGGTGCAGGCTTCCGATGACGATCGAGACACGGATCGCCGTCCAGGCCCGGGCCTCCGTCATGGCCGCGCCCGGCGCGCGGCGCCCGGATGGACCATCCGGGGCGGGGCTCCGCCCCGGGCAGGTGACCCGCATACCATGCATGCCATCCCCGTGCGGGCAATCGCCGCGTCCCCGGTGTGCGGGGAGCTCGCCGCGCCCATGAGCTCCCTCCGAACTGCCCTGAACGCGAAGGCGCGCGCGACACGGGGACGGGACGGCCGCGGGGGCTTCGAGCATCGCGGGCCTGCCCGGCGCCGATGGCGGGAAAGGGCATCGCCCCCGCGGTCCCGCCCATCCGTCGGGCCGGCCGATCCATCGATGCACCGCTGATGCACCGCTTCGACTACCTCCGCGACCCGGAGGAGATCTACCGGCGCTCGTTCGCGATCGTGCGCGCGGAGGCCGACCTCACGCGCCTCCCGCCCGCCCTGCACGACACGGCGGTCCGCATCGTGCACGCCTGCGGCATGCCGGACGTCGTCGCCGACCTCGACTGGAGCGGCGACCCGGCGGCCGCGGGACGCGGCGCCCTCGCCCGCGGCGCGCCGGTGCTCACCGATTCGCGCATGGTCGCGGAAGGGGTGATCCGCGCGCGTCTTCCGGCCGGCAACCCCGTGCGGTGCTTCGCCGACGAGCCGGGGGTCGCGGAGCACGCCCGCCGGACCGCGACCACCCGCTCCGCCGCCGCCGTGGATCGCTGGCTCCCGCACCTCGACGGCGCGGTCGTCGCCGTCGGCAATGCCCCGACCGCCCTCTTCCGCCTCCTCGATCTGCTCGGCCAGGGGTCGCCCCGCCCCGCGGTGGTGCTCGCCTTTCCGGTCGGCTTCGTGGGCGCGGCGGAGTCGAAGCGGGCGCTCGCCGGCCTCGCCGGGGGACCGCCCTTTCTCGCCCTGCACGGCCGGCGCGGGGGGAGCGCGATGGCGGCGGCGGCGGTCAACGCGATCGCGTGCGGGGGGTGAGGTGGCCGCCCGGCTCACCATCGTCGGGATCGGCGAGGACGGCCTCGCCGGCCTCGGGGCGAACGCCCGCGCCGCGGTGGACGAAGCCGAGACCCTCGTCGGCGGCGCCCGCCACCTCGCCATGATCCCGCCGGACGGCCGCGAGCGCCTCGAGTGGCCGCGCCCGTTCTCCGCCCTCGCCGAGGAGCTTCGCGCGAGGGCCGGGCGGAGGGTGTGCGTACTCGCGACCGGCGACCCGTTCTGCTACGGGGTCGGGACACCGATCGCGCGGTGCTTCCCGCCCGCCGAGCTGCGGGTCATTCCCGCTCCCTCCGCCTTCAGCCTCGCCTGCGCCCGCCTCGGCTGGAGCCTGCCCGACGTCGAGACCCTCACCCTGCACGGGCGCCCGCCCGCCGCGTTCCGCGCCGCGGTCGCGCCGCGCGCCCGGGTGCTCGTGCTCAGCCACGACGCGGCGACGCCGGGGCGGATCGCCGGGATGCTTCGGGACGCGGGCTACGGCGCGAGCCGCGTCTTCGTGCTGGAGCACCTCGCGGGGGCGGACGAGCGGGTCCGCGAGTCCACCGCGGACGGATTCGCGCTCGAAGACGTGCGGGACTTCAACACCGTCGCCGTCGAATGCGCCGGCGCCCCGGCCCCGGACGCCCTCCTCCTCGCGCGCACCCCGGGTCTCCCGGACGATGCGTTCGAGCACGACGGGCAGCTCACCAAACGGGCGTTCCGGGCGGCGGCGCTCGCCGCCCTCGCCCCGTGCCCCGGCCACCTCCTGTGGGACGTCGGGGCCGGGTGCGGCTCCGTCGGCATCGAGTGGATGCGGGCCGCGCGCGGCGCCCGCGCGATCGCGGTCGAGCGCAGCTCCCGGCGCGCCGGGCTCATCGAGCGCAACGCCGACCGCCTCGGCGCCCCCGGGATCCGCATCGTGCGGGGCGAGGCGCCCGGAGCGCTGGCGGACCTCGACGGACCGCCCGACGCGGTCTTCGCGGGTGGGGGCCTCTCGTCGCCGCCGGACCTTCTCGGCGCGTGCTGGGACGCCCTCCCGCCGGGCGGGCGGCTGGTCGCCCACGCGGTGAGCCTGGAGGGGGAACGGGTCCTCTTCGAGGCGCACGCCGCGTTCGGGGGCGAGCTGACCCGGATGGCGGTGTCCCGTGCGGCTCCGCTCGGACGCTTCCGCGCCTTGCGGCCCGCGTACCCGGTGACCGAGCTCGCGGCCCGCAAGCGATGAGCGCGCCCGGCGCACTCGTCGGCATCGGGGTCGGCCCCGGCGATCCCGACCTCATCACCGTGAAGGGGCTCCGGGCGCTCCTCGCCGCCCCGGTGCTCGCCTACCCGGCCCCCGAGACCGGCGATAGCCTCGCGCGGGCGATCGCCGCCCCCCACCTCGAAGGCGGAGCGGCCAAGACCGAGATCCCCATCCGGATGCCGATGGCGGCGGCCCGCTTCCCGGCCCGGGAGGTCTACGATCGGGCCGCGCGGGCGATCGGCGGGCATCTCGACGCGGGCCGCGACGTGGCGTGCCTCTGCGAGGGGGACCCCTTCTTCTACGGCTCGTTCAGTTTCCTCTTCCAGCGCATGGTCGGGCGGTACCCGGTGCGGGTGATCCCCGGCGTCTCGTCGCTCACCGCGTGCGCGGCGGCGGCGGGGGCGCCGCTCGCCACCCGGAACGACGTGCTCGCGGTGGTGCCCGCGACCCTCGGGGAAGCCGATCTCCGCGCCCGGATCGAAGCGGTGGAGGCGGCCGCGATCATCAAGGTCGGGCGGCACCTGCCGAAGGTCCGCGCCGCCCTCGACGCCCTCGGGCTCACCGCCGGCGCGCAGTACGTCGAACGGGCGACCATGGAGCGCGAACGGCGCCTGCCGCTCTCGGAGACGGGAGGCGCCGAAGCCCCCTACTTCTCGATGATCCTCGTCCACCGGCGGGGGTACGCATGGCGCTGAGCGCACGGGTCGCGGTGGTCGCGATCACCGAGGACGGCGGCGCGCTCGCGCGCCGGATCGCCGCCGCCCTCGGCGACGCGGAGGTTCACGGGCTCCGGGGGCGGGCCGGCGACGCGGACGCCGACGTCCGGTTCACGCAGACCGGCCGGCACCTCCGCGCCCTGTTCGAGGACGGCCGCCCCATCGCCGGGGTCTGCGCGGCCGGGATCCTCGTGCGGTCGGTGGCGCCCGCCCTTCGGGACAAGCGGGCGGAGCCGCCCGTCGTCGCCGTCTCCGACGACGGGGCGTTCGTGGTCCCCCTCCTCGGGGGGCACCGCGGCGGGGTCGAGCTTGCCCGGCGCATCGCGAGCGGGATCGGCGCCGCCGCCGCGGTCACCACCGCCGGCGACCGCCGCTTCGGCATCGCCCTCGACGCGCCGCCCGCGGGCTGGGCCTTCGCGAACCCCGAGGACTGCAAGCCCTTCGTCGCGTCCCTGTTGGGCGGGGCGAGGGTACGCGCGCCCGCGGACCTGGCCGCGCAAGCACCGTGGCTCGCGGAGAGCCGGCTTCCGTTCGACGGCGCGGGAGAGCTCGCGATCCGGGTCGACACGGCGAGCGCCGGGGGGGCGCCGGACACCCTCGTCTACCGCCCGCGCCGGCTCGCGGTCGGCATCGGCTGCGAGCGGGGCGCGGCGCCGGACGAGATCGCGGCCCTCGCCCGGTCGTGCCTGGACGGGGCCGGGCTCGCGCCCGACGCGGTGGCCGGGGTGTTCTCGATCGACCTCAAGTCGGACGAGCCCGCCATCCACGCCCTCGCCGGATCGCTGGACGTCCCGGCCCGGTTCTTCCCCGCGGCGGCCCTGGAGGCGGAGGCGCCGCGGCTTCGGAACCCCTCGGACCTCGTGTTCCGCGAGGTCGGCTGCCACGGGGTGGCGGAAGGCGCGGCCCTCGCGGCGGCGGGGCCGGCGGGAGAGCTGGTCGTCGAGAAGACCAGGTCGGCGCGCGCGACCTGCGCCGTCGCGGGCGCCCCGGCGCCGATCGACGCATCGTCGATCGGCTCGCCCCGCGGCGAGCTCGCGGTGGTCGGGATCGGCCCCGGCGATGCCGGCGCCCTGACCCCGGAGGCGCGGGCCGCCATCGAGGGGGCGGGCCACCTCGTCGGCTACCGGCGATACCTCGACCTCGTGGCCGGGGCCGGCCTCGGGCGCGGCGGCCCGGCGGCCGGCCCGGACATCCATCCTTTCGAGCTGGGAGAGGAGCGCGCGCGCGCGGCGAGGGCGATCGAGCTGGCCGCGGAGGGCGGGCGGGTGGCGCTCGTCTGCTCGGGCGACCCCGGGATCTACGCGATGGCGTCGCTCGTCATGGAGGCGCTCGACCGCGCGCCGAGTCCCGCCTCGCACCGGATCGAGGTCCGGGTGGTCCCCGGGGTGTCCGCCTTCCAGGCCGCCGCCGCCCGCGCCGGGGCGCCCGTCGGCCACGACTTCTGCGCCGTATCGCTCTCCGACCTCCTCACCCGGCGGGAGGTCATCGAGGAACGGCTCGCCGCCGCCGCCCGGGCGGACTTCGTGATCGCGCTCTACAACCCGGTGTCGCCGGCCCGGCGGGCGACGTTCGACCGGGCGCTCCGGATCCTCGGGGAGCACCGCCGGGCGGAGACGCCGGTCGTCGTGGCGCGGAACCTCGGGCGAGCCGGCGAACGGGTCGACGTCGTCCCCCTCGGCGGCATCGACCCCGGGCGCATCGACATGACGACGGTGCTCATCGTCGGCTCGTCCCGGACCCGGACCTTCGCACACGGCGGCGCCGAACGCGCCTACACCCCGCGGGGATACGACGTCCGCGCCGGCGCTCCGGCTCCGGAACGGGGCACGGCTTGACGGCCCGCTTCCGCTCGCCGCGGGTCCGGGCGTTTCCGGGCCGCGGCGCCGCGTGCGCCGGCGCGCGGCCGGGGATCGCGCATCTCCCCGCACCCTCCGGGAGCCGATCGCCATGACCGTCCACTTCATCGGGGCCGGGCCGGGCGACCCGGAGCTCATCACGGTGCGCGGGCGGCGCCTCATCGAGGGGTGCCCGGTCGTGCTCTACGCGGGCTCGCTCGTGCCGCGCGAGGTGGTCGCGTGTGCGCCCGAGGGTGCGAGGGTGCTCGACACCGCTCCGATGACCCTCGACGAGATCGTGGACGAGATGCGCGCGGCGCACGGGGCCGGGAACGACGTCGCCCGGGTCCACTCCGGCGACCCGTCCCTGTACGGGGCGGTCGGGGAGCAGATGCGGCGGCTCGCCGCGCTCGGGATCCCCTGCGACGTGACCCCCGGCGTGCCCGCCTACGCCGCCGCCGCCGCCGCCCTCGAACGCGAGCTCACCCTGCCCGGGGTGAGCCAGACCGTCATCCTGACCCGGACGAGCACCCGGAGCTCGCCGATGCCGGAGGGTGAGGAGCTGGAGGCGCTCGCACGCTCCGGTGCGACCCTCGCCATCCACCTCTCGATACGGAACGTCGGTGCGGTGTGCGGGGCGCTCGCCCCCGTCCGCGGGGCGGACTGCCCGGCCGCGGTCGTCCACCGCGCGAGCTGGCCCGATGAGCGCATCGTCACCGGAACCCTCGGGGACCTCGCGGCGAAGGTGCGCCCCCTCCGGCTCCGGCGGACGGCGCTCATCCTCGTCGGCCGGGTGCTCGCCCCCGGGTGCTTCGACGACAGCGCCCTCTACGACGCGCGGCGCCACCACCTCCTTCGCCCCCGGAAGAAGAAGCGCCAAGCGGGCTGAGCCGGGCTCGGCCTCCGAACGCCGCGTCTTCGCGGCTCGACCCGTGGCGGTGGCGGAGGCGGAACACGTACCTCGGGCCGGCGCCGGGCGATGCCGGGCCACCGGCTCCGCCCAGCGTCGGTCTCCCGGGCGCTGCGTCAGCCTATCCTTACCACCGTGATCCGAGATTCGGCGGGATTTGCCCCGATCTTTGCGGTTCTTCGGACGTACCCGTTTGATTACTCGTCCGAAACGGGACGTAGCGCCGGAGGTCCGCCTCCGGGTGCGGATACCTCAAGGCGAGCACCGTGCTGGTGCGACGTCCGGGGGCGGCGCCGAGGGTATCGAGCGCTGGCGCTCATGGCCCGATGCTCATGGCGTTGCCTGCGGTGAAGGTCATCAGACGATGCCGAACAATCGGGCGGCGATGGCGAGGATGAGCGCGGCCTGGAAGCCGAACATCCATCGGACTTCGGACCGCAACGCGGCGAGGTCGGCCTTGACCGCGGTGAGGTCGCCCTTGGTGGCGGTTTTGTTCATCGGCGCGGGCGATGGTCGAAACGATGGCTTCGGCGTGCTTGCGCTCGATGCCCGCGGTTTCGAGGGCGCGGATGGCGGCGTGCGTATCGAGTGAGTACATGGCGCTGCCCCTGCAAGCGGTTGTCGTATCGTTTCTTCCCGAACCTTGTTTACCACACGCGCTTTCTCATATGGGTTCCCGATGGGGCGATCCGGGGTCCTGGTCGGCGCATCACAACCTCGTATCGGCCGAATCGCAGGGCGGCTCGGCAAGCATCCGGGCAAGGCGCCGGCGCCCGAGGATCGACACCTCCAGCGTGCTGTCTTCTCCATTCCGGCCCGTCTCCGGGATGCCGCGGCGGCTGCCCATGCGGGCGGAACACCCGCGTCCGTCAGGACGCGCCCGCTCCCAAGGGTCCGGCGTCACGGACGCCAGCAGCCGGGCGGGCGCTCCGCGCCGGCGGCGGCGCCGGGCGCGGACGTACGTGCAGGGAGCGCGCGGCCGGGACCCGCCGCCCCGCAAAGGGCCGACTTCCGCTCCATGACGGGAAGCAGGCGTTTCGTTCGTGAGCGGTCGGCGGTCCGGTTCATCGGATCAGTGTATCCGTACCGGCGCTGCTCCGTCCGATCCGTTCGCCGCCCCGGCGAACCGGCCGAACTTCCTCGACTCGCCGGCCGACTGCGACGCGGTGGTCGAAGGCGCCCGCATCGCGCGGCGGATCGTGGAGGCGTCCCCCATGAACCCCTACCGGGGGCCGGAGTTCCAGCCCGGCGCGGAGGCGAAGGCCCGTGACGAGCTGCTCGACTACGCCCGCGGCGCCGGAACCACGGTGTACCACCCGGTGGGGACCTGCAAGATGGGGAGCGATCCGATGGCGGTCGTGGAGGAACGCCTCCGGGTCCGGGGGCTCGACCGGCTCCGGGTCGCGGACGCCTCGATCATGCCCGTGCTCGTATCGGGCAACACCAACGCGCCGGTCATCATGATCGGATCGCGGAGAAGGCGGCGGACCTCGTCCGCGGGGACGCGCGCACCGCCCGAACATCGGACGGCCGCGGCCTGGTTGCAAGGAATCCGGCTCACCGTCCCACACCCGTCCGCGCCTGCGCCCTTTCCGCTTCCTCGACGACCGGGGAAATATCCGGCTTGTTCGAGTCGATCACCGTGTCGGGCAGGTGCTCATGATGGGGAAAGCTCGGCCGCTTCGGGAAATGAGGCGTGCTGCCATAGCGAAAAATCAATCGGTTGTCATCGCCTTGGCAGTGATAGCGGTAGTCGAGCGGGACGAGGGCGCCATCTTCGACGACCACCGCTTCGTTGATTTCCAGTAGATGCCCTGCCTCGAAACGGAGTCTGATCCGCAGATTCAGCCTTGTACCTTCGGATCTTCCTTCCCCGAGGTCCGGCCGTCCTGCCCGCCTGCAGGGAGTTCCATCCTCGGCAACGATAATCGAGAACCGCATGGAATGCATGTGCGGCCTCGTGGTGAGCCGACAAGGGGGCCAAGCGGGGAGGGGGGGGCACGGGGGCACACGGCCGCGCGCACCGCCTCGCGCAGCAGGCGGAGGGCGGCGCTCGCGAACTCCCGCATGCTGGCTTCGTGGTCGACGCGGCCGGTCTCGAGGGCGAGGACCCGCTCGACCGGCCCGGATGCCGCGAGGCAGGTGCGGCCCGCCGCGTCTCCGTAGCGGTTGCCGGCCGGCCCCGCCGCCGCGGTCTCCGCGAGCCCCCACGTCGCCCCGAAGCGCTCGCGGACCGTCGGGGTCGCGAGCTCGGCGCAGGGCTCCGACGAGGAGCGCGTCCCGGGCGGAAGCGCGAGCAGCCCGTGGCGGGCGGCGGCCGTGTACACCACGGCCCCGGCGATGAAGTACGCCGACGCGCCGGGGATCGAGAGGAGGGCGGCGGAGGCGAGGCCCCCGGTCGAGGACTCGCTCACCGCCACCGTCTCGCCGCGGGCCTTGAGCAGGGCGCCGAGGTCGCGGGCCATGGGTTCGAGGTCCATCGGGATTCGGACTCCGGTTCGTGTTCGCAGGCCGGCCGGGGCTCGCCTCGCCGGGAGGCCGCGCCGGCCCGACCCCTGTCCCTGCACTGCCCTCCGCCGCCGCCGGCGATGGAGTTGGCCGGAATGGCGATGCCGTCGGCGTCGAAGTCGGCTGCCGCCACGGCGCAGGCGAAGTTCGCCTGCGTGACGTTGGCCCGGAAGGTGTCGGTGACGCGCGCCCGGCGCTCGACCCCGCCGACGGTGAGCCGCATCCGGGTGTCCCCCCACAGGCCGCCCGCGACGCCGGCTGCAGGAGGTGGTCCGGGTCCATGACGCTACTCCGGCGCCGACTCGACGTCCGACCCGGCGACGAACGAGAAGACGGGGAAGGCGCCGACCTCGGCGTCCTCGAGCTCGGAATGCAGGCGGTCCGTCAGCCGGAGCCGTGCATCGGTGTCCGGCAGTCCTCCGGCGCCGTTCCCATCGTCGTACTTGAGATAGACCCAGAGGAACTCGTCTCCGTCGCCGTCCACCTTCACGTCCACGGACAGCACGTCCAACCCCGCACCGGCACTCTGCTCGTGCAGGCAGGCTTCGACCCTGTTCCGAGCTCGTTTCAGAACTTGCTGCTTCATCACCCCGATCCCTGCTTGTGAGCGCTCGGGAACCCGCCTCGGCTGCCTGGCCGATGGCGGGAGCATGGCGCCGCGCCCTGGCCACGCTCCCCCGACAAGCAGCAAGGCAGCGGGCCAACGTGTGCCGCGCGCCGCCGCGTGAAGGGCCGCTTCGATCCCCCAAGCGTCATCCGCTTCCCGCCTCGCGGCGCTCCGGCGACGCTTGACCCAACGGCGGGAGGGCGGCGCCCCGCCCGGCTGCCGCCGCCATCGCGTCAGACCGTCGCCGGGTCGCGACGCCCGAGCGAGGACCTGGAGAGGAAGTGGGCGCAGGGGAAGCCGAGGTCGTCCTCCACCTCGCGCCACGCCTTGGAGACGATGTCGGACTGCACCCGCAACAGCCCTGCCCCGTTCAACTGCTCGTACTTGCCGTCGTAGATGATGGTCACGCCCACCACGGGGGAGTCGTCCTCGAAGCCGTACCCGGGCCGCGCGTCGACCCTGAAGACCTCGATGGCGCCGAAATAGCGCTTGAACGCGGTTTCGGCGATCTCGCGTATCTGCCGTTCGTTCATGTCGAATCTCCTGCGATGGCCGTCGCTTGAACAGCACATGCGCGACGAAGGCGCGGCGATGTTGGGCATCGGCTTGCTCGAGCTGGGCGATGACGGTCTCGGCACTGTCGATTGCGGCAAGCACGTCCGGCTTGTCGAACCGGACGTCAAGCGCGTAGTCCGCCTGCTGCCATGCTTTCTGCAAGACGACGAACGTGTAGGCAAAGCCACGTATCCCCGGCGGAAACGCCGCCATCGCCCGCTTGTGCTCGCAGGAGGTCCTCGCTCTGCCGTGCTCCAGGGCGCGGAACACCTGATGCCAGGCCTCGCTGCGGTTCCTGCCGATGAGCAGGTCGGCCGCCGTGCCGGCCAGGCAGTGGAACAGCGCACCCCTCGCCGTCCGGCGCCCCCCTTCACGCCTCCGCCCGGCCGGCGCCGGTCTGGCCGAACAGGATCCGCCGTTCGTCCTCGCCCGGCGGCTCCGTGCGGCGCCACTCCTTGCCCACGTCGACCCCCCGCCGGGCGGCGGGGCGCGCCTTCATCGCTTCGTGCCAGCGAACGACGTTCGGGTAGGCGTCCAGCGACTGTCCGAACATCTTGTAGGGGAGGAGCCAGGGCCAGGTCGCCATGTCGGCGATGGAGTAGCTCCCGGCGAGAAAGTCGCGGTCCGCGAGCCGGCGGTCCATGACCCCGATGAGCCGGTCGTACTCCTTCGCGTACCGGTCGTGCGCATACGGATTCGGCTCGGGGGCGTAGTTCACGAAATGGCTGAGCTGCCCGGCCATCGGCCCGAAACCTCCGACCTGCCAGTAGAGCCACTGCAGGACCTCGAAGCGCGCGTTCGCCTCCCGCGGCAGGAACCGGCCCGACTTCTCCGCGAGATAGCCGAGGATCGCCCCCGATTCGAAGATCGCGATCCGCCCCTCCGGCCCCTCCGGATCGACGATCGCGGGCATCCGGTTGTTCGGGCTGATCGCGAGGAACTCGGGCTTGAACTGCTCGCCCCGTCCGATGTCGACCGGGACCACCCGATAGGGCAGCCCGCATTCCTCGAGCATGATGGATATCTTCCAGCCGTTGGGGGTAGGCCAGTAGTAGAGATCGATCACCGGGTCTCTCCGCTGGTTTCTCCGAATCCGCGCGGGAGTGTATCGCGCATCGCCCGCGGGCTCTTCGATCGGGGCGCGGGGCGGCCCGCCGCCCGGCCGTTTCCCGCCCGACCGCTCACCGCCCGGACCGCGCCCGCGGGCGGGCCGAAAGCCGTGGACGGAGAGCAGGCGCGCGCCCGCGCGGCGAGCCCCGTCCCCACGGGAGTCCGGTGGGCGACGGGCGCTCCGCCGGGGAGCGGGTCGGGGATCAATCGGCCACCGCCGAGAGCTGGCGGCCGACGAGCTGGCTGTAGAGGCCGGGCCGGCCGAGAAGCTCCTCGTGGCGGCCGGTCTCCACCACCCGGCCCTCGTCCAGGACCACGATGCGTCCGGCGCTTCGCACCGTGGACAGCCGGTGCGCGATGATGACCGTGGTGCGATCGTGCATCAGGGTCTCGAGCGCGTGCTGCACGGCCTGCTCGCTCACCGCGTCGAGATGGGAGGTCGCTTCGTCGAGGACGAGGACGGGGGCGTCCTTGAGGAACGCGCGGGCGATGGCGACCCGCTGCCGCTGTCCGCCGGACAGCCGCACCCCGCGTTCCCCCACCGGGGTATCGAGGCCCTCCGGCAGGGCGGCCGCGAAGTCGGCGAGGGCGGCCCGCTCGACCGCCCGCGCGACCGCCTCCTCACCCGCCTCCGGCCGCGCGACGAGGATGTTCTCCCGGAGGGTCTCGTTGAAGAGCCAGGTGTCCTGGCTCACGAGCGCGATGCGGGCGCGGAGATCGTCGAGGCGCCATTCCCGGAGGTCGTGTCCGGCGAGGCGCACCGTTCCCCGTTCCGGATCGAAGAAGCGAAGCAGCAGGTGGGCGCCGGTCGTCTTGCCCGCTCCCGACGGCCCGACCAGGGCGATGCGCATTCCCGCCGGAACGTCGAAGGAAACCCCGCGAAGCGCCCGGTCCTCGCGGCCGGGGTAGCGGAAGTCGACCGACTCCATCGCGAGCGCCATTCCTCCGGCCGCCCCCCGCGGAGCGGAGACGGCCGCCGTCGCGGGAATCGCCGCCGCGGGGGTCGGCGTCGCGGGGGTCGGCGTCGCGGGGGTCGGGGGCGAGGCCGCCGGAGCCGCCGCATCCGCCTCCCGCGTCCCCGAGCCGCCGGCCCGCCCCGCCACCGCTTCGGATCCCTCGGGCCTGGGCCGGGCCGCGCCGACCCCCGGGCCGTCGCGCACCGTCACCGGCTCCCGGTGCACCGCGTACAGACGCCGCGTCGCGCCCAGCGTATCGGAGAGCTGCCGCCCGATGTACGCGATCTCGGATACCGGCAGGAACGCGGCCATCGCGAGGAGGGCGAGCAGGGGGAGGAGGGCCGGGTCGAGGCGCCCGAGGGACACGAGCCAGGCTCCGGTCACCACCACCACGAGACCGCCGAGCCCGGTGGCGGTCTCCAGCACCACGTTCTGCAGGGTGAGGCTGCGGAAGAAGGGGAGACGGAGCTCGACGTGGCGCCGGGCGAGGGCGAGGAACTCGCGGCGCCGCTCCGGGGTCCGCTCGAACGCGATGATCTCGCCGAGCCCCTGGATGGTGTCCACCGCGTGGGCGTTGAGGTCGGCGAGGGCCTCGCGGGCGCGCGAGCCGAGCACGTCCACCCGGCGCCGGGCGAGGAAGGGGCTCAGGGCCACCACCGCGAGGATGGGAGCGAGGACCGCGGCGAGGGTCCAGCCGAACCAGAGCAGGACCGCGAGCACGGCCGCGGGAACGAGCACCGCCACCAGGCCGGGAGCGATGGTGTGGGCGAAGAAGTACTCCACCAGCTCCACGTCGTGGGTCGCCATCGCGACGAGGTCGCCGGAGCGCCGGCGGAGCAGCCACGCGGGAGCGAGGGCCTCGATCTTGCGGTAGAGGTCGATGCGCATCCGGGCGAGCATCCGGAACGCCATGTCGTGCGCGATCCACGACTCGACCCAATGGAGGATCCCGGCCGCCGGGGCGGCCGCGAACAGGGCGTACAGCCACGGGGTGAAGTCGTCGCCGCGCTTGAGGGCGGCGACCGCGAGCGCGCTCAGCACCCCGACCCCGATGAGGCAGGCCACCCGGACGACCCCGAACCCGAAGGTGAGGGTGAGCCGGCCGCGCCACGGGCGGACGTGGCGAAAGAGCTCCCGGAACGCCCCGAGCCACCCGAGGCCCTCCGCGCGGGTGATCTCGTCGGCCGGCCCTCCTGCCGCGAACAGGGGGGCCAGATCCTCGGCGGGAGGACGGCTGGCCGGAGCGGCGAGCTCGACGTCCCCCGGCCCGAGGCTCTCCTCGGCCTGGCCGCGCATCAGGCGGAAGTAGACCCCTTGGCGGCGCATGAGGTCGGGGTGCCGGCCGGACTCCGCGACCCGCCCGCCGTCAAGGACGAGGATCCGGTCCGCCCCGATGACGCTCGACAGCCGGTGGGCGAAGACGAGGGTGGTGCGGCCCGCCATCAGGCGTTCGAGCGCCTCCTGGATGACCGCCTCGTTCTCCGCATCCACCGCGCTCAGCGCCTCGTCCAGCACCAGGATGGGGGCGTCGCGGAGAACGGCCCGGGCGATCGCGATCCGCTGGCGCTGCCCGCCGGAGAGCCGCACCCCGCGCTCGCCGACCACCGTCCGGTAGCCGTCCGGCAACCTCTCGATGAACTCGTGGGCGTTCGCCGTCCGCGCCGCCGCGGCGAGCTCGCCGGGGGTCGCGTCGGGCCGGCCGAAGCGAAGGTTGTCCTCCACCGTGCCGTGGAAGAGGACGGTGTCCTGGTTGACGACCGCGATCCGACCGTGGACGTCGTGGGCGGTGAGGTCGCGGAGGTCGCGCCCTCCGATCCGCACCGACCCCGCGTCCGGATCGTAGAGGCGAAGCAGCAGGCGGACGATCGACGTCTTCCCGGCGCCGCTCGCCCCGACGAATCCGACCCGCTCCCCGGCCTCGATCCGGAAGTCGAGGCCGCGATGGGCGGGGCGGCGGGCGCCGGGATAGGTGAACCCGACCGCCTCGAACTCCACCGTCGGGGCCAGCTCCTCGCCCGGTGCGGGGTCCTCGCCGGCGGTGGGATCTTCCGCGGCCGGATACCCCACGATCGGGCGCCCGGCGAGGAGCTCCAGCACGCCGTCGGCCGCCGCCGTTCCGACCAACCCCTGGTGGAGGAGGGCGCGGAGGTCGCGTTGCGGCCGGAACACCTCGATGCCCATCATCAGCACGACCAGCAGTTCGGCGAGGGACATCGCCCCCGCGTCCACCCGAAAGGCGCCGTACCCGAGCACCACCGCGGCCCCGACCGCGAGCCCCACGTCGGTGATCCCCCGGCCGAGGGAGTTGACCGCGAGGACCCACATCGTGGTGCGGAAGATCTCTTCCGCGCGGGCGGCGAGACGGCGCCCGCGCGCGCCGCTCTGCCCGAACGCCTTGAGGGTGGCGAGACCCTGGAGGGTGTCGAGGAGCTCGGCCGCGAACGCCGCGTAGGCGCGCTGGCGCCGATGGCTGTTCGCCCGGTCCCACCGGGTGAACGCGGCGGGGGCGACGAGGGTGAAGAGGGCGAAGGCGAGGAGGACCACCGCGACCGGAAGGTCGAGAAACGCGAGGAACCCGAATACGGCGATCGGGGTGAGCGCGGCCACGCAGAGCTGGGGCAGGAACTGGCCGAACCAGGTCTCGAGCTGCTCGACCCCCTCCACCATCGACACCAGCACCTTCCCGGTGCGTTCGAGCCCGAACCACGCCGGCCCGAGCTCGGCCACCTTGTCGTACAGGCGCGCGCGCAGGTGCATCTGCACCCGGGCCGCGGTTCGGTGGGCGATCATGTTGCGCCAGTACTCGAGCCACCCCCGCAGCAGCATGACCGCGCCGACGAGGGCGAACTTCCCGGCCAGCGCTCCGAGGGGCTCGCCCGCGAACACCCCGGCAATCAGCCACCCGAGGGCGGCGAACCGCCCGATCCCGACCAGGGCGGCGGCGAGCCCGACCGCGACGGCGAGCGCGATCCGGCCGCGCACGCCGGCGGTGAACGCGAGGAGCTTCGGGTCGGGCAGCATCGCGCGGGCTATCGTTCCGCCGGGCTGCCGTTCCGCCGGGCCGCCGGGGGCGGGCGATGCTCGTCGGGGGATGCCTGCCGCCTCATCCACCGAGGCCGGGTGCGGGCGCCGCGGCCCGGGGGAGCAGGCGGTCCACGAGGCGGTCCGCGTCCCCGTCCACGATCAGGCCGTCGCGGGCGCTCCTGCCGATGAACCCGGCCTCGATCCCCGCGTCGAGAAGATCGGCGAGGGGGTTGAAGTAACCGCCCGCGTTGAGCACGCCGCACGGCTTGTCCTGGAGGCCGAGGTAGCTCGCGCTCATGGCCTCGAACAGCTCGTCGTAGGTGCCGATCCCGCCGGGAAGGGCGAGAAAGGCGGCCGAGCGCCGGAACATCACGTCCTTGCGTTCTGCCATGGAATCGACCATGACCAGCTCGCTCAGCCCGGCCGCCAGCATCTCGCGCTCGGCCAGAAAACGCGGCGCCACCCCGACGATGTGGACCCCGGCGGCGAGGGCGGCTTCGGCCAGCGCTCCCATCATCCCGCCGCCTCCGCCGCCGTAGACAAGGCCGAGGCCGCGGGCGGAAACGGCCCGGACCACCGCCCGGGCGGCGTCCGCGTGCGCGGGGTCGACGGCCGGGCGGGCGCCGGCGAACACGCAGATCCGGCGATCGGAGGTCAACGGGGCGCCTCCGGAGAGACGCCCCGCCCGAGCCGGCATCGAAGGCCCCCGTCGTGCGGGCGGCGGATCCGCGATCCGGCCGGAGCAGGTGTCCGCGCCGCCGCGGGGACGGGCTCCGGCGCCCCCGCGGGGACGGGCCTCGCCGCCGCCGCGGGGCGTGGCTTCACCCGGCCCTCGGGCGCGGCTTCGAGCCCGGACCGGCGGAAGAGCGTTCTCCTCGGCCCGGTGCGCGAGACGGGCCGCGCGAAGCGGAGCGGCTCCACGGGGCGCCGATCAGTCGAGCCGGACGATCCGGCCTTCGATGCGCGGCGCGATCTCCCCGGCCGCCGCGATCGCGTCGATGACCTGGGCGGCCATCAGCTTGCCGGCATTCGTGTCGACGATCCGCGGGGCGGCCGCGAACATGGCGTAGCCGTCGCCGCCCCGGCCGAGGAAGTCGTTGGTCGCCAGACGATAGGTGCGGGCGGGATCGAGCGGTGCACCACCCACCGTGACGCCGGCGATGCGGCGTCCGGCCGGCTTCGAGGCGTCGAAGCGGTAGGCCATCCCCGAGACGTGCGGGAACCGGCCGGAGCCCTCCGCGACGCCGCCGACCCCGTTCTCCAGCGCCGCGAGAAGATCGGCCCCGGTCACCGCCAGCACGATCGTCTTGTTGCCGAAGGGCAGCTCCGACTGGACGTCGCGCCGGGTGAGGATCGTGCCGGGCGCGTAGACCCTGTCCGCGCGGATGCCGCCGCCGTTGGTCAACGCGGCGTCGGCGCCGGTCGCGGCCCGCATGGCGTCGGCGATCAGGTTGGCGAGCCCGGTCTCGCGCCCCCGCACCACGCTGCGCCGGCTGTCGAGCTCGACCGTAGTGGAGCCGATCTCGACGTCCAGCGCCTCCGAGAGACGGGCGAGGTACTCGTCCACCACTGCCTCGAGGTCGGGGTCGGGGGCCACGAACGCGGTGTTGACGACCCGGAACGCCGGCTGCCAGACGAAGCGCGGGCCGCGCCGCCCCTCGACCGTGTCCATGGCGACGTCGAGGATCGTGACGAACTCCGCCTGCTCGCCGCTCTCGACGAACGTGGTGTCGGCGCCGACCTCGACCTTCATGTCGTGGTCGTCGCCGGACAGCAGGAGGTCGACCGCCCCCTGGCGCATCAGCTCCGCATCCTCCGCCCGGTCGGTGTGGGCGAGCGCGACGACGAGATCGGCCCCGGCCTCGCGCAGCTTCTTCGCCTGCTCTGCCGCGACTTCGGTCACGGGACGGAAGGTCACCGGGGCGGGGGACGACTTCACCGCGGTCGTCGCCGTCGTCAGGCCGAACACGCCGACCCGGTAGCGGCCGACTTCGATCATCAGGTGCTCGGTGACCCCGTCGATCAGCGTGCCGTCGGGCTCGACCGCGTTGTTGGAGAGCATCGGGAACCCGGCCTCGGCGATGCGCTCCACCGTCAACGCCGGCGTGAAGTCGAACTCGTGGTTGCCGAGCACCATCGCGTCGAAGCCGATCCGGTTGAAGAGATCGATCATGTGCGCGCCGCGATCGAACGACGACAGGAGCGACGGGGAGATCGCGTCGCCGCCGTTGGTGACGAGCACGTGGCGCGCGTTCGCGCGGACCTCCTCGACCACCGCCGCGAGCCGGGCGACCCCGCCGCGGCCGCCGGACCCGTCGAGACGGTCGAGGTCGTTGACGTGGACGATGGTGAGGGTCACCGGCTCGGCGCGGGCGGGCGGGGCGGCGAGGATCAGGGCGGCGGCCAGCGCGGCGGCGCCGAGTACCCCGACGCCGCCGCCAGCTCGGCTGAACGGTCGATTCATGAACGGCCGATTCATCTCCGGTTCCTCCTTCGGATGGAGCGCTCGCGGCGGTACCGGCCGGTACGGCCCGCTGGCTCCCGGCCTCGCTTCCGCCGCCGTTCGCCGCCGCAAGCGCCTACCGCTTCCGGCACCCGTCGAGACGCGCGCGCCAGCCGTCGGCCGCCCCGGCGTCCGGCGCGGCCCCCAGCTCGCCTTCCCGGTAGACCCGGACCAGGCGGCGGACGGCGGCGCAATGCCCGCCCCGCGCCCCGTGCGTGTACCAGGCGAGCGCGAGCTCCTCGTCCGCGGCCACCATCATCCCCTGGCCCCGCTCGGCCAGCAGGCCCATGAAGGTCTGGGCGGGCGGATGGCGGCTCTCCGCCGCGGCCTCGATCAGGCGCACCGCCTCCAACTGGTCGAACGACGCCCCGCCGAGCCCGAACATGTGGAGCATGCCGAGATGGTAGGTGGAGGCGGGGTCGCCCCCGGTCGCGAGCGGCTCCCAGGCCTCGCGGGCCGCCGCGAAGCCGGGGTGCTTCGGGTCGCGGGAGGCCACGGCTTCGTCGTAGGCGGCGAGGGCCGCGAGATGGGCCTGCCGGACCTCCGGGGTGACCGGCCCTACCTCCTCTTCGGACAGTACGTTCGCCCGCCGGTACTCTTCGAGGACGGCGGCATCGCCGCCGGCCGCCCCCGCGAGCCCGAACGACAGCACGAATCCGGCCATCGCGGCCGAAGTCCGTCCGACAACCCGGTCAATCACTCGCCCCGTCCACTTCGGCACGGAATCCTTCGGGGCCGCGGGGCCCTTCCGGATGGTGTTGATGCGGACGGGTGGAGGCCCCGCGCCGCCGGAGCCTCCGCCGGGCCGGCGCCAGCGCCGGCCCGGCAAGAGCGGCTTGACGATCGCGATCGCCCGGGCGGCGTCTGCCGCCGCAATGCCGGGGGCGGCCTGCCGCCCGAACGCTTCAGTGGCGAGGATAGCACGCCCCCCCGCAGCCGCATGGCGCCCCTGCCTGTCTCCAGCGCGGGCTCCGGGTCCGGCTCCGGCGCGGACCAGGGACCGTGTGGCGGATTTCGTCCCGGCCCGCGGGCCGGCGCCCGAGACGACCCAGGCGCAAGGGGTCTCCCGGGAACGCTCGTGTCCCGCCCGCATGGACGAGGCGAAGGGTGACGAGGCGAAGGGTGCGGGCCGGAGACGATCCCGGTGCGAGGTCCGGGTCTCCCTCCCCGGTCCGTTCATCGACGGTCTCGACGAAGCGAGGCGGAGTACGACCCCGCTTCTTCCCGGACCCGCACCGCCTCCCGCTGGCGCCGGAGCACGATCCCGGCCACCGCCTCCATCCGCTCCGAGAGGGTCTGGCCGACCCGCACCTTCTCCACCGCTTCGCACACGTCGTCCGGCGTCAGCCCGGCGACGACCCGCGAGGCGGAGAGCGGGCGCGGCGCGCTCCCGGAGCCTAAGGCCAGGAAATCCACCCGCAGCTCGTCGGTACCCTTGCGGCCGTGAAGCCGCCACAGCTCCCGCACCCCCAGCTCGCCGTAGCGTTCGATCTTGCCCTCGTCGTGGTGCGTGAGCTCGGTTTCGACCACCAGATCGGGAGCGGTGCGATCGACGAATGCTTCGGCCGCCGCGGCCCCTTGGCCGCGGACCGCGTAGTAGCGCCTCGCGCGCTCGCCGACGTAGAACGCGCCGTCCGGCTCCATCCCCGTGCCGGGCGGATCGCCCCGCCCGCGGAGGCGGGTCGAACGGAGCCCTTTCACCGCCTGGGAGACGGCGCTGCCGGCCGCGTCCACGATCTGGCCGACCAGCTCGGTCAGGTCTTCGTGCAGGTGCGAGGGCGCCGTCAGCGCGATGATCCCGCGCACCGGGTCGAGCCAGACCCGGCGGAAATGCCGGTTCCACTCCACCGCCGCGAGCGCGGCGACGGTCTCGGGGTCGGCGCGGAGGACGTGGATCACCGAGCCCAGGGGGCCGGTGTGCATCGTGACGGGCTTGCTCATGGGGACGGGCCTCCGATGTGGGGTCCCGGGCCGCCCGCCGCAAAGCCGCCCGAGAGGATTGTGCATCCGTCGTCATCCGGACATCCATCTTCATCCCCCGCTGAGGCATGTGCGCTGTGGGGCTTTCGCCGGGCATGCCTCTCGCGAACGCTCTTGGGCACGGCGTCCTGGGAACGCTTGTGTCCCGCCCGCAAATGGGACGGCGAGGCCGCCCCCGATCAATGCGGGCGGGACACAAGCGTTCCCAGGACGCCGTGCCCGCGCAAGTGGCTCCGTGGGGTGAAATCCGCCAGCAACCCCCTCGAACCGAACCCAAACCACGGAAGAACGCCGTCCCCGTGGGGGTAAAAATATCTCAACCCCCGATCTCCACCCGCTATATCAAGAGCTTACGAACAGCGCCCGGGCCTCCCCGCTTCATCGGGCGCCGTGACGCGGGTGCGGGATGCGGCCGACCGCCGCGCGGCGCGAGGCCGCCTCCCGGCCCGAACCGGAGCGGTTTCGAGGGCGGGTCGATCGGCTCCGTCGGGTCTCGCCGCTTCGTATCGAGGTCCTTCCACATGTCCTGCAAATTCGAGGTATAATTTCAATTCATCATGATGGATCGAGATACATGTTCAAACGAGAGCTCATCCTGCCCGAGTCCGGAAAGGAGACCTTCTTCCTGTGGGGGCCGCGCCAGACCGGGAAGAGTACGCTGTTGAGGCAACGCTATCCGGCGGGCCGCTGGCTCGATCTGCTGCGAACCGACGAGTTCAGGCGATACCTCGCCCACCCCGAGCTTCTGCGCCAGGAGATCGAAGCCGAGGGGCCGGGGAGAGGGGGCCAGGTCGTCATCGACGAGATCCAGAAGGTCCCCGCCCTGCTGGACGAGGTGCACTGGCTGATCGAGAACCGCGGGCTACACTTCGCCCTTTGCGGGTCGAGCGCCCGAAAGGTGAGGCGCGGCGCCGCCAACCTGCTCGGAGGGAGGGCAGTGCGGTACGAGCTGCACGGCTTGTGCGCGAGCGAGCTGGGAGACGAGTTCGACCTCTCCCGGATGCTCAACCACGGCTACCTGCCGCGAATGTACGAAGCGAGCCGTCCCACGCGCCTGCTCGACGCCTACGTTGCCGACTATCTCAAGGAGGAGGTCGCCGCGGAGGGGCTGGTCCGCAACCTGCCGGCCTTCTCCGGCTTCCTGGATGCGGCCGCCCTCTGCGACGGGGAGATGATCAACTTCTCGAACGTCGCCGCCGACTGCGGCGTGTCCAGCCACACCGCGAAGGCATACTTCGGGATCCTGGAAGACACGCTGCTCGGACGCTGGCTCCCCGCCTGGCGCAAGCGCCGGAAGCGGCGGCTCATCCGGGCGCCGAAGTTCTACTTCGCCGACGTCGGCGTCGTGAACCGGCTGGCGCGAAGAGGCTCCCTGACCCCCGGCTCCGAGCTGTACGGAAAGGCATTCGAGAGCTGGGTCTTCCACGAGCTCTCCGCCTTTCGCGCGTACCGCGGGCTGGACGAAGAGTTGTCGTACTGGCGGCTCGCCGGGGGTACGGAAGTGGACTTCGTGCTCGGCGATGGGCGGCTCGCAGTCGAGGCCAAGGCCAGCGCCAGGATTGCGCCGCGTCATCTGAGGGGGCTCCGTAGCCTGTCGGACGAGCATCCCGCCGCGGGCCGGCGGGTCGTGGTGTGCCTCGAACCGCGGGCGAGGCGCACGGACGACGGCATCGATGTCCTCCCGGCGGCAACCTTCGTTCGCCGCCTCTGGGGCGGGGACCTCGCGTAGCGGCCGGCACCCTCCGCGCCGCCGCCGCCGACACCGTCCTCCAACGCCGCGAGAAGGCCGGCCCCGGCCACCTCCGGCACGCTCGTGCGGCCTGTCCGCCACCGGGCTCCGGATCGACGTCACGGTCGCCATCCATCTCCGTGCGGGGTTCGGGGTACGTGGCGGCCGGAGATCACTCTATTGCTCGCGCCGGGACGCCGGGGGACGCGGCGCCGCGCCGACCCCCGCGCGGGTCGCCGCCGCCCCGAGCCAGCGACCGCGGGTCACGGCGACCGCGAGGCCGAGCAGCACCAGCCCGGCGACCGCGAACGCCGCGATCTGGAAGCGGACCCCCACCCATTCGATGAGGGCGCCCCCCGCGAGCAGCCCCAGCGGCATCCCGTAGACCGCGAGCATCCGGACCCCCATGACCCGCCCCCGGTAGGCGGGCGCGGTCACCGTCAGCAGCACCGCCCCCATCGCGATCATCGCGAGGCTCTGCGCGAACCCGATCACGAACAGCACGGCCATGCCGGAAGTGTGGGACTCGGTGAACGCGAGGACCGCGACCAGCCCCAGCCACGCGGCGAGACCGCCCACCATCACCGCCGCCGGAGGCCGCAGCTTCGCCAACGCGGCGACCGTCGAGGCGAGGAGCGCGCCGGCGGCGAGCGCCGCGAGGAGCTGGGCGAGGCCGTTCTCGTCCACCCCGTACACCACCTTCGCGATCACCGGGAGGAGGCCGAGGATGCTCGGGTAGGCGAGGAGGTTCGCGAGCACGGCGAGGAAGAGCACGTAACGGATCACCCCCGAAGACCGGATGTAGGCCACCCCGCGCCCGAATTCGGCCGCGAACCGGGCCGCCGCCGAGCCGGCCCCCGCCGGGGCGTCCGGCCCCCGGCCGCCGAGCGGCGGCGGGGAGATCCCGAGGCCGATCAGGGTCGCGAGGAGATAGAAGGCCGCGACCCCCGCGTAGGCGGCCCCTACCCCGAACGCGGCCATGACTCCCGCCCCGGCCAGGGCGCCGACGATCCGGGGCGCGTCCATCGTCAGGCGCTGGAACCCGCTCGCGTTCATGAGGAGCCTCGGCGGGATCGTGTCGGCGAGGAGGGAGAAGCGGATCATCATGTCGAGCGGCCGGAGGAACCCGCCGAGCCCCGCGATGACGAACGCGTGCCACGGCTCCAGCCATCCCGCGAGCCCGAGGCCCGCCGCGGTCGCCGCGACCCCCGCGTACATGCCGCGCAGGGAGAGGATCATGGTGCGGCGGCTCACCCGGTCGGCCACCACCCCGAGCCCGGGCGCGAGCAGGGTCCCGCCGTATTGCAGTGCGGCGGCCACCGAGAGGAGGAACGGGGACCCGGTCTGGACGAGCACGTACCAGCCGAGGATCAGGTTCTCCATCTCGAAGCCGGAGGAGGCCGTCACGTCCGACCCCCACTGGAAGCGGAAGCTCCTCACCGCGAAGGGGGCGAGGAGCCCGCGCCTCGGCCTCGCGCCCGGCTTCGACCCCGGCTCCCGCTCCGGCTCCGGCCTCGGGCCGCCGTCCGGTCGTTCCTCGACCCCCGTCCCGGTCTCCAAGGCGGCGCCCGCCGGCTAGCGTCTCTGCACGGTCGTCACGGCCGGCTCAGACCACCCGATCGAGGCGAGTGGACCTACCCCGATCTCCTCGCGGGCGGTCGATGGTTTTCGCCGACGCGGCGACGGTGGGCGAGAGCCGGCAAGGGCTGATTCCGGACGCAGGGGCGCGGCCCTGGAGGCAGCCGCTCACCGCGCCGCGGCGGGCGTCGTGACGGCCCTCCGGGTCCGATCGCCCTGGGAGACGTCGTACTTCGGGCGCATGGTCAGATCGGCAGGAACCGAAGCGCGGTGAGGATGGCGATGATGGCTCCGCCCTGGATCCACAAGGCGCGGTAGAGCATGGCGGTCATGCGCGCTTCGAGGGTGGTGGCCAGGATATCGAGGTCACCCTTGGTGGCGGCGCGGTCGTCGCCATGGTCGATGGCCTTGGCGATGGCTTCGGCCTGGCGGCGCTCGAACCCGGCGGCTTCGAGGTCATGCGCGGTTTCGAGCGGATTGAAGGTGCTGGCGGCCATGGCGTGCTCCGGGGGGTATCGGCAAATCCGTGTTTGGGCCGGTCCGTGGGGGCGGGTTCGCGACCGCAAGGCGGCCTCCGCCGAATCATGCGGCTTCATGCGCCGCCCCGCAACCCGAGGCATGGGTGAGGCATGTGCGCTGTGGGGTTTTCGGAGCTGTCCAGTGGAGGGCGGACGGTCGGGTCGGGCGCGCGAGGGGGTGCGACGGGGCGCAATCGAGCCCGAAGAGGAGCCGTAGACCCCGCATCGGGCCTTCGTACAAGGGCAAGATGCGCCGACCCGGGCGACGCGCACGAGCCGGGGCTTGGCCCGCGGGACCGGACCGGGAGAAGATGGGAGCGCAGCTAGCCGGTCAGCCGGTGTCGGCCCAAAGCCTGCCCCCGCGAAAGCGGGAGGAACCGGGCCGTACAACGAACGCATCCGTTCGGGGCGCCCGGCGCGCACCTGACCCGACGCGAGCGCCAAGCCCACGCGCGTGCGCATCCATGGAGTTGCCCCGGAGGAAGTGCGGCTCGAACTCGAAGCCGCGGTCCACACGGGCGTTGATCCGTTCCAAGGCCGTGCGCCGGCGGTAGCCGCGCTTCCATGCGAGGCTCCCGTAGGGGGTGGGGGTGAAGATGCGCTGGTCGTGCCGGTCGAGCACGATAGCGCCACGCGCCCGTACTCCCCCTCTTGGCCGCCCCCCATCCGCTCGCACTCCATGCGGCCCTCGCACGTGAGGCCGCAGGCCGCCGCCGGACACCGGTACTTGAGCGCGTTGCGCCCCGAGTCGAACCCCCAGAACGCCAGGTCGCGTTGCTCCCCCGTGCTCGGGCATCGGCAATGCACCCGACCCTTCTCGGTGTACACGATGCAGTCCGCCCGTTCGGGGTACAGGCTCGGGCGATGGGCTGCGCGGGGTCATGGCTGGGCATCGCCTTTTCTTCGCGCCACAACTCGCGCGGCTCGATGAGGGGGCGCACCCCGTGGCCCTGCCACCGCTTCGCCTTCAGCGCCCCGCAGTCCAACCCGCGGTCGGCGCTGAAGTCCCGGCATCGACCGGTCCAATCCCCCAACTCCTCGTCCACCATCTCATCAAGCACCCCCGCTTTCGCGGGGGCAGGCTCTTCGACCTCCGCGCGCGACGCCCTCGTCACCCGGTACGACACCGGGACCTCGTAGCGCGTGTCGGCCATCAGATGCACCCGGTAGCCGAACCATGACTTGACCTTCGCCCACGCCCGACCGGTGCGACCATCCACCCCCCGCGTCTCGTGACGGCCCCAATCCGCATCGCGGTCCGACGCGGCCCCCGTGCGAGCCGACACCCGACCGGTCGAGTGACTGGGCGCCGCCTTCCCGTCGTACCCCGGAGCCTGCCCCCGCGAAAGCGGGGGTGTTCGCCGAAGTCAGGCAACGCTTCGCGCAACTGTTCCCCCAAGCGCCGCATCATCGCCTCGAACACCCCCGCGCGCGCTTCGAGTTCCACCAACCGGCGAACGAACCGAGAGAAGTTCCAGTGGCTCGGAACCGAATCGCGGCACGCACCCGACACGCTCACCACCCGCGATACCCCATCGACCCGCTCGACGAACCGGCGCACACGACCCTGGCGAGGCAGCGCCTCGAATCCGCACACCGCGAGCAGCGCCGGATTGCGACCCGGACCGGAGTCCGCACTCGCGCACCAACGAGGCACTCGAACGGTGCCCGAACACCACCCCCGCCACCACCGCCCGCCACATCGCCCGCACCGGGTAGTCGTCCCGGCCCCGACCCCGAACCGCCTCCAACGACGCCACCAACTCCTCGTCCGGCAGCGCGTCCAACACCAGCTCCAAGCGACGAAGCTCGGGCAGCTTCTCGACATCGGACCAGGAAAAAAGTACCGTGTCCGCCGTCGCCATAGTGTGCCTCCTGACCGAGAGCCGGTACGGGTTCGGGGATGAACCCATCGTACCCTGTGGCGACACTTGTCTCTACTTTATCCGATTGATTTACAACACCTTGCATTACCGCGGACGAAAGCTCTGGCCCCGTGGGGTGAAATCCGCCAGCAACCCTCTCGAACTGACCTCGAACCACGGAAAAACGCCGGCTCCGTGGGGGTGAAAAATATTTCGACCCCCTCTCTACACCCTATATATCAATATCCTACGAACAGCGCCCGGGGCTCTCGTCGATGGAGCCGCGCCGCTTCGGCGCTCGACCCCGTGCCGCATTCTCGTTCCCTGCCATACGCAACGCTCGGACGATCTCCGGCGCCACGCCGCAACCGCAGGGGGCACACGCGGCTCCGAGCACACCCCCTCGCTCCATCGCATGGCGGCGCCCGACCCTATCGTGCGTTGTCGGGTTTCGTATTGCCATAGAACTTCCGCGTCCGCCGGACGATGCCATCGAAGAGATCGGGAAGCCTCTCCTTGCCGATCCGCTCGGGCACTACGGTAAACGCCCGATGAACCAGTGTCTGCGCTTTCGTTTGAATTTCCTTTCGAATGCGCATCTTCGAGAATCCCGCTTCCGGATATTGCTCCGGTGAAAGCACGAGAATCCACGAATTATCGCCATGGTCGGTCTCATCATCCGCCCAGTCGAGACTTCCAAAATGGGGCGCCCAGCTCTCCCATACCGCCTCGGGCAACCCCAGAACGACGCCCGCACACCGGTTTTTCCCTGCCAGATCGAACTTGAGTATGAGCTGATATATCGTCCGTTTGAACACGTTCGCAATGTTCGGTCCTTCGATTCGCCTTCCCAACCACTCCTGATTCCCGTCTATCTGTCGTTCAAAATCACTCGGATGCAGATCGATCGCAGCCTCTAGCGCCTTCACGGCGTGCCGGTAGCTCCCATGGAAGTCCATCGTCTGGACTTCGAAAAGACCATAACGACCCAGGAGAAGCCACTCATCCTCCGAGCGGCATTCCATGATCGTGATGTCGAACGAGAGTTCGGGAGTGGTGGGAGATCCGCCGATGTTTATTTCACCGCCGAGCTTATCCTGGAAAAAGACGTAGACCACCTCTGTCGACGCTCGTTCGATTATCTTGGCGCAGCGAACCTCATCCTGCAAATGAACAACCGGGTAGACCGGTAGTTCCTCTCTTTCGTCCGAGAAGATCCTGCGTGTCACCTCATGGATGATTCCCCGTTCCAGCACTCGATACGGACAGGTGATCCAGTCCCTGACCTCGGCCCTCGTCGTCGTTATCGTGCAAACACCGGAGCTATTGGGGTTCTTTATGCAGGCGATCGGCGCTTCGAGTGCATCGCTCAGGAAAGGACATTGTTTGTTCCGAAGCAGATCGATTGCGCCCGATGCTCCGGCCGCCGAGGGATAGAGGCGCACGCCGTACCATTCCGCGATGAAGTTGGACACGGTATCGCTCAGCCTCCGGCGATGAATTTGCCGACGAGCTCGAAGCCCACCGCGCGGCGGCCTGTCGCCGCGGCGCAATCGACCGCGGAACCGGTCCCGCAAAATGGATCGAGAACGAGGCCATTCGGAGGGGATGAACTGAGTATCCGGGGTCTGATCAGGTCGATTGGAAACGTGGCTGAATGACCGTTCTTTCCCGGCCGCACGCCGCATTGCACTACGTCCAGCCCGGTCTCTTCTACCATGGAAAGATCATAGTAATAATTCGCCCTTCCCTCTCTGGGTTTCTTGACGAAATGGAAAAAGTGTTCGTGAGCAAGACGCAGCCGGTCCCTTTCCGGGCGGGGTGGGACGTTGGGCTTGAACCAGATCACGTCATTTCTCAGTATCCACCTTTCGTTCTCCATGGCGATGGCGAAACGAGCGGGAATCAGCAGGAGTTGTTTCTCCTGAAGATATCCTCCCATCGGGGTTCTTCTGCGGACCCGGCGGTTGTTTCCTAGCCCCTGCCGCCCCTCGTCCCTGATGCTCGCCCATCTTGCGAAATAGGTATCACCGACGTTCACCCAGAGGCTTCCGTGATTCTTCAGCTTCCGCATGGATCTGGAAAAGAACGAGACGAGATTGCCGACATACCACTCGGGGAGGGGCTCCAAGCCCAGAACTCCTCCGTGGCTTCGATACCACTCCCAGGATGGGGGCTCCCAGCGGGTAGCCTTCTCCTCCCATTCACGAAGGATGTCCCAATTGTGATCGAGCCCGTAGGTTCGATGCCCCCAGTATGGAGGACTGGTAATGATAAGGTCTACCGATGCGTCCTCGATTCGTTCGATCAGTTGAAAAGCGTCTCCTTGGCGGATCTCCCGCCCCGCGTTCCACGCGCCCATCTCGGCGGTTGGATCCGGAATGGAGTCCGCGGAAGCAGGCTCCTCGGCGCGAAGATCGAGCCTAGGCTGATGCGCCTCCGAGGCGAACACCGGCGTGGGGCCCTGACGCCCGGATTGCCCGGCACGACCGTGAGCCGTTTGTCCGGGCCGGAATCGGTTGATGTTGCTTCGCTTCCCTGCCATGAGCATGTCTCTTGCGAAATTGGAGGTCACGGGGGCATGGTAGCTCTCCGCTTGATGACGGACAAGAGCCAGCCTTGTCGAGGCATGTGCGCTGTTCATAAGTATTTGAAACATATAGGCAGGATGGACCCGTCGTACCCTGTGCACGTCCAGCGGCGACACGCTCGTGACCGTCTTATCCAGTTGATTTACAAAATCTTTCGTTGCTGCGGCGGGCGGTTCCGCCACGGTGGGGGGAAATCCGCTGACCAGACCCACGAACTGCCCCGAAACCATGGAGTCAGCCCGTCCCCATGGGGTAAGAAATATCTCGACCCCCGCTCTCTTTTCTCTATATCAATGCCTTACGAACAGCGCCCGGGGCTCTGGGTGAGGCATGTGCGCTGTGGGGTTTTCGCCAGGCACGCCTCTCGCGAACGCTCTTGGGAACGGCGTCCTGGGAACGGCGCGTCTTCCAGACGCGCCGTTCCCAGGACGCCGTTCCCGCGCAAGCAGCTCCGTGGGATGAAATCCGCAGTTCCCGGGGCGGTTCCGTACCGCCCGGAGGCGCCGGTGGCCAGCTAGCGCGGGAGGTCGGACCTCCCCATGAGGTGCTCGTCCACGGCGCGGGCCGTCTGGCGGCCCTCGCGGATCGCCCACACCACGAGCGACTGGCCGCGGCGCATGTCCCCGCAGGCGAACACGTTGTCCACCGAGGTCCGGTAGTCGCGGGTGTCGGCGAGCACGTTGCCGCGCGGGTCGAGCTCGACCCCGAGGTCGGCGAGCATCCCCTCGTGCACCGGGTGCAGGAAGCCCATCGCGAGGAGGACCAGGTCGGCCGGCAGATCGAAGTCCCCGCCCTCCACCCGGACCATCCGGGGGGGCGCTCCGGGGCCATCCCGCCGCCACTCGACCCGGGAGCAGGCGAGGGACCGGACCCGCCCGTCCTCCCGGCCATGGATCGCGCCGGTGGTAACGCTGAAGTCCCGCTCCGCGCCCTCGGCCTGCGAGCTCGAGGTACGGAAGCGGAGCGGCCAGTCCGGCCAGGTCAGGAGCTTGTCCTCGCGATCGGGCGGGCGCGGCAGGATTTCGAGCTGGGTCACCGAACGGGCGCCCTGCCGGAAGGAGGTCCCGATGCAGTCCGACCCCGTGTCGCCGCCCCCGATCACCACGACGTGCTTGCCGGCGGCGGTGATCGCGGCGTCCCCGGGGATCTCGTCGCCGGCCACCCGCCGGTTCTGCTGGGGCAGGAAGTCCATTGCGAAGTGCACCCCGTCGAGGTCGCGCCCCTCGACCGGCAGGTCCCGCGGCCGCTCCGACCCGCCCGCGAGCACGACCGCGTCGAAATCGTCCGGCAGCGAGCGCGCCGGAAGGTCCACCCCGACGTGCACCCCGGGCCGGAACACGACCCCTTCGGCCTCCATCTGCCGGATCCGGCGGTCGATGATCCCCTTCTCCATCTTGAAGTCGGGGATGCCGTAACGGAGCAGGCCGCCGATCCGGTCGTTCTTCTCCAGCACCTCCACCGCGTGCCCCGCGCGGGCGAGCTGCTGGGCGCAGGCGAGGCCGGAGGGCCCGGACCCGACCACCGCGACCCGCCGCCCGGTCTTCCGGGAGGGAGGCTGCGGCGCGATCCACCCGCCGCTCCACCCCCGGTCCGCGATCGAGCACTCGATGGTCTTGATGGTCACCGGGAGGTCGGTCAGGTTGAGGGTGCACGCCTCCTCGCAGGGGGCCGGGCAGACCCGGCCGGTGACCTCGGGGAAGTTGTTGGTGGAGTGGAGGACGTCCAGCGCCTCGCGCCACTTGGACTCGTAGACGAGATGGTTCCAGTCGGGGATGACGTTGTCGACCGGACACCCTTCGTGGCAGAAGGGGATGCCGCAGTCCATGCAGCGCGCCCCCTGGCGGTTCAGCTCCTCTTCCGGGAGCTCGACGACGAACTCGCGCCAGCTCCGTATCCGCTCCTCGACCGGGAGGTAGGTCCGATCGCGGCGCTCGTACTCCAGAAAACCGGTGTCCTTGCCCATCAGAGGGCGGCTTCCGCGAGCGCGAGGCCGGGCTCTTCCTCGCGGCGCAGGTCTTCGAGCGCCCGCCGGTAGTCGACCGGCATGACCTTGACGAACCGCTCGACCCGGCTCTCCCAGTCGTCGAGCATCCGGCGAGCGACCTCGCTCCCCGTGTAATGGAGATGGCGCTCGACGAGGCCGCGGAGCCGCTCCTCGTCGAATCGGGTCATGTCGGGGTGATGGTCGGCGCGGCCGACCGCTTCCGTGGCCGGCGCTCGCGCCTCCGTATCCGGCGCCTCCCTGCCCGGCCTCGCCGCGTCCGGCCCCGCCGCGCGCCCGCCGCCGGCGGCGTTGCGGACGCCGTGGCGGCGGACGGGCTCCAGCTCCACCATGGAGGGATTGCAACGCTGCTCGAAATCTCCGTCCTCGTCGTAGACGTAGGCGACCCCGCCGCTCATGCCGGCCGCGAAGTTGCGTCCCGTGCGGCCGAGCACCGCCACGACGCCCCCGGTCATGTACTCGCAGCCGTGGTCCCCCACGCCCTCCACCACCGCGATGGCGCCGGAGTTGCGGACCGCGAACCGTTCGCCGGCGACGCCCCGGAAGTAGCACTCCCCGGCGATCGCCCCGTAGAGGACCGTGTTCCCGATGAGGATGTTCTCCTCGGGGACGAGGCGCGACTCGCGCGCGGGGTAGATCGCGAGCCGCCCGCCGGAGAGGCCCTTGCCGACGTAGTCGTTCGCGTCGCCCTCGAGCTCGATGCTCACCCCGCGGGCGAGGAACGCGCCGAAGCTCTGCCCGCCGGTGCCCCTCGCCCGGACGTGGACGGTGTCGTCGGGAAGGCCGGCGTGGCCGTGGCGCTTGGCGACCTCGCCCGAGAGCATCGCGCCCACCGTGCGGTGGGAGTTGCGCACCTGCGCCTCGATCCGCACCGGCGCCCCCCCGTCGATGGCGGGGCGGGCCTGCCGGATGAGCTCGTGGTCGAGGGCGCGTTCGAGCCCGTGGTCCTGCTCCTCGCAGTGGTGGACCGCGACCCCGGGGGCCGCTTCCGGCTTGTGGAGGATGCGCGAGAAGTCGAGCCCGCGCGCCTTGGATTGCTCGATCGCGCGCCGCATGTCGAGGCGCTGGGACTGGCCCACCATATCCTCGAACCTCCGGAACCCGAGCTTCGCCATCAGCTCGCGCACCTCCTCGGCGACGAAGAAGAAATAGTTGATGACGTGCTCGGGCTGGCCGACGAAATGCGCGCGGAGGGCCGGGTCCTGGGTCGCCACCCCCACCGGGCAGGTGTTGAGGTGGCACTTGCGCATCATGATGCAGCCGCTCGCGACGAGCGGGGCGGTCGCGAAGCCGAACTCGTCGGCGCCGAGCAACGCCCCGATGACCACGTCCCGCCCGGTCCGGATCCCGCCGTCCACCTGGACCGCGATGCGCCCCCGGAGCGCGTTGAGGACGAGGGTCTGGTGGGTCTCCGCGAGCCCGATCTCCCACGGCGAGCCCGCGTGCTTGATGGAGGTGAGCGGGCTCGCCCCGGTGCCGCCGTCGTGCCCCGCGATGGTGACGTGGTCCGCGCGGCACTTGGAGACCCCGGCCGCCACCGTACCGACGCCCACCTCGGAGACCAGCTTCACGCTGACGCGGGCCTCGGGGTTGACGTTCTTCAGGTCGTATACGAGCTGGGCGAGGTCCTCGATCGAGTAGATGTCGTGGTGCGGCGGCGGGGAGATGAGGCCCACCCCCGGCGTCGAGTAGCGCACCCGGGCGATCGTGCGGTCGACCTTGTGCCCGGGAAGCTGCCCGCCCTCGCCGGGCTTCGCCCCCTGCGCGATCTTGATCTGGAGCTCGTCGGCGTTGACGAGGTACTCGGTGGTCACCCCGAAGCGCCCGGAAGCGACCTGCTTGATGGCGGAGCGCATCGAGTCCCCGTTCGGGAGCGGCGGGTAGCGCTCGGACAGCTCGCCGCCCTCCCCGGTGTTCGACCTCCCGCCGATCCGGTTCATCGCGATCGCGAGGTTGGTGTGGGCCTCGTACGAGATCGACCCGAACGACATCGCGCCGGTCGAGAACCGCCTGACGAGGGAGGCGGCCGGCTCGACCTCGTCGAGGGGGACGGCGGCGCCGGGGCCCGGGAACCGGAGCTCGAAGAGCCCCCGCAGGGTGAGCAGCCGTTCGCTCTGCCTGTCGATGAGGGCGGAGAACTCCCGGAAGGTGTCGAAGCGCTCGCCGCGCACCGCGTGCTGGAGCTTGGCGACCGACTGCGGCGTCCACATGTGGGCTTCGCCCCGGGTCCGGAACGCGTAGTCGCCGCCGGGGTCGAGCGCGCTGCGAAAGAGCGGGGCGTCGCCCCACGCCTCCTCGTGGCGCCGCATCGCGTCGGCGGCGATCTCCTCGATGCCGATGCCTTCCACCCGGCTCGCGGTGCCCGTGAAGTACTTGTCCACGAACCCGCTCGCGAGCCCGACGGCATCGAAGATCTGCGCGCCGCAATAGGACTGGTAGGTGGAGATGCCCATCTTGGCCATGACCTTGAGCAGCCCCTTGCCGATGGCCTTGATGAAACGGGCCTCGACCTCCTCGGGGGCGCAGGGCGCGTCCGCGTTCGGCCGCTTCTCGCGGGCGAGGGCGGCCAGGGTCTCGTAGGCGAGCCAGGGGTTCACCGCCTCGGCCCCGTAGCCGGCCAGGGTGCTGAAGTGGTGGACCTCCCGCGCCGCCCCGGACTCCACGATCAGGCCGGTCTCGGTCCGGAGCCCGGCGCGCACGAGGTGGTGGTGCACGGCGGCGGTCGCGAGCAGGGAGGGGATCGGCACGTGGAACGCGTCCACCTTGCGGTCGGAGAGGATGAGGATGTTGTAGTGGCCGCGGACCGCCTCTTCCGCCTCCGCGCAGACCCGGTCGAGCGCGGGCTCCATCCCGCCCGCGCCCTCCTCCGCGCGGTAGCAGACGTCGATGGTGCGCGAGCGGAACCGGCCGCCGGTATGGGTCTCGATCTCGCGGATCGTCCGCAGCTCGCGATTGGTGAGGATCGGCTGCTCGACCTCGACCCGGCCCTGGGTGCCCGCGCGCTCGAGGTCGAGGAGGTTCGGGCGCGGCCCGATGATGGAGATGAGCGACATCACGAGCTGTTCGCGGATGGAGTCGATGGCGGGGTTGGTGACCTGCGCGAAGTTCTGGCGGAAGTAGTTCGCGAGGGGTTTCGGACGCGACGAGAGCACCGCGACCGGGTTGTCCGCCCCCATCGACCCGACCGCCTCCTCCGCGTCCTCGATCATCGGGGCCATGAGGAACTCGAGGTCCTCGCGGGTGTAGCCGAACGCCTGCTGGCGCTGGAGCAGCGGCTCGTTCGCGGCCGGCGGCTCGGCGCGGCCGTTCGCGGGAAGGTCCCCGAGCCGGATCTGGGTCTCGTCGAGCCACCGCTGCCACGGGCGCGACGCGGCCAGCTCGGCCTTCAGCTCCTCGTCGCCGATGATGCGGCCCTGCTCGAGGTCGACGAGCAGCATCCGGCCCGGCTGGAGCCTCCACTTGCGGACGATCCGGGACTCCGGGACGTCGAGCACCCCGACCTCGGAGGCCATGATGAGGCGATGGTCGTCGGTCACGACGTAGCGCGCCGGGCGCAGCCCGTTGCGGTCGAGGGTCGCCCCGATCCGGCGCCCGTCGGTGAACGCGATCGCGGCGGGGCCGTCCCAGGGCTCCATGAGGGCCGCGTGGTACTCGTAGAAGGCGCGGCGGTCGGGGTCCATGAGGGGGTTGTCCTGCCACGCCTCCGGGATCATCAGCATCATGGCGTGGGCGAGGGGGTACCCGCCCGCGACCAGCAGCTCCAGGGCGTTGTCGAACGTGGCGGAGTCCGAGATCCCCTCGCGGATGATCGGCCACAGCTTGTCGAGGTCCCCGCCGAGGAGGGGCGAGCTCATGCCGTGGCGGCGCGAGTTCATCCAGTTGATGTTCCCGCGGATGGTGTTGATCTCTCCGTTGTGGCAGAGGAAGCGGTACGGATGGGCGAGCTGCCACGACGGGAAGGTGTTGGTGGAGAACCGCTGGTGGACGAGGGCGAGGGAGGACTCCGTGCGCTCGTCGACCAGGTCGGGATAGTAGGCGTCGAGCCGGGTCGCGAGAATCATGCCCTTGTAGCAGACCGTGCGGGCGGAGAGGGTGACGACGTAGAAGCCCCGGCCTCCGAGGCCCCGGCGCTCGACCGCGCTCGCGACGACCTTGCGGATGACGAAGAGCTTGCGTTCGAACGCATCCTCGTCCGCGCACCCCGGCCCCCGGCCGACGAACACCTGGCGGATCCGGGGCTCGCCGGGCTTGACGCTCTCGCCGAGGACGGACGGATCGACCGGTACGTCGCGCCAGCCGAGGAGGACCTGCCCCTCGGCCGCGACGGCCTCCGCGAACGCCTCTTGGCAGGCGCGGCGGGCGGCGTCGTCCTTCGGCAGGAACACCATCCCCACGCCGAAGCGGCCCGGAGCGGGGAGATCGAAGCCGAGCCCCGCGCACTCCTCGCGAAGCAGCCGGTGGGGAATCTGGATCAGGATGCCGGCGCCGTCGCCGGCCAGGGGATCGGCCCCGACCGCACCGCGATGGACGACGTTGCAAAGGAGGCGTATCCCTTGCCGGACGATGTCGTGTTTCGCCCGGTTGCGGATGTCCACGACGAACCCGATGCCGCACGAGTCGTGCTCGTGCGCGGGGTCGTAGAGTCCCTGGGGTGCGGGTAGCGAAGTTGGCGACACTGGGCCCATCCTGACTCGCGGTTTCCTCCGGCCCGGGTCGGACCGGGTCCTGATCCGGGCTCCGACCCGGGGCGTGGCCGCCGACCCGAGAACCCCCCGCGAACCCTCGGTCGGACGGCGATGCGCCGCGGCCGGAGCGCGCGTCTCCGCGACGCGCGCGAACCGGCTAATCTCGCACTTTTGGGCTACCGGCACAAGCGCCGCCGCGGCCCCGCGGCGGCGTGCAGGACCCTTTCACGCCGGCCGACTCGCGGCCGGGCATCGCGCATACGTGATCGGGCTCGGTCGATGCGTGGCCGAGGGGACCCCGAGGCAGCTCCATGAAGAAGGCCGGATCGAGGAAGCCTGCCTCGGTCAGGACGGCGCGGGTCGAGGAAGGCGGTCGGGCCGCCGGCGCCGGCGGCCACCCACCCGCGCCCGACGCCGACCCGCCGGCGTTCGCGCACGAACGAAGGAGGCAATCCATGAAACTCCACCGATCCATCGCCCTCGCGACCGCCGCGGCGTTCGGCCTCGGGCTGGCGGCGGCCGCGACGGCGGATGAGGAGCCGGTCCTCGGCTGCATCGCCGCGAAGACAGGTCCGTTCGTCGGCTTCTCGAAGACCAACGAGACCGCCGCGCAGATGGCCGTCGACGAGATCGATGCCGGCGGCGGGGTCACCGGCAGGATGCTCCGGATCGAGACGTTCGACTCCGGCGGCAGGCCGGAGCAGGCCGTGGTCGGGGTGCGCACCCTGGTCAAGGACGAGAACGTGCTGGCGATCATCGGGCCGTTCAGCTCCTCGGAGGCGCGCGCGGCGTTCCCCATCGCCGAGCGGCTGAAGGTCGTCACCATGCCGATGGCCTCGTCGGCCCCGAAGCTGGCCGAGCCGTTCCAGTCCGCCTTCCGCAATACGTCGAACGAGGGCCACATGTTCGCCCAGGTCATGAAGACGCTGAAGGAAAAGGGCATTCCGGCTCGTACGGCGGCGATCGCGCACGCCGCGGACGACACCATCTCGAAGGTAATGGGCACGCGGGTCTTTCCCGCCATCTTCGAGAAGTCCGGGATACCGGTGGAGAAGGTCGTCACGTTCGAGCTGTCCGCGTTCGACCCGTCGCCCCAGGTGTCGCAGCTCGTTTCGTCTCCGACCGACCTCGCGGCGGTGGGCGCGCCGCCGGAGCAGGCCATCGAGCTCGTGACGGAGATGCGCCGGCAGGGCCATGAGGGCCGCCTCGTGGCGAGCTCGACGATCACGCTGCCGGACTTGCCGGAGCGCATGGGCGCGCCGGGCAACGGGACCACGTCGCCGACGACCTTCTTCGCCGATCTCGACGACCGGACCAGGGCCTTCGCCGCGGAATTCGCCAGACGGGCGGGCGCCGCGGGCGAGCGGACGCTGCCGGCCCGGTTCGACGCCGCGACCTGCGACATCGTCCTGTTCTACGCCCATGCGATGGCGCAGGCCGGGGTGACCGGCGACCCGGACGAGCTGGAGGCGGAGCGGGTGGCGATCCGGGATCGGCTCGCGGCCATGAAGGACTTCCCGGCCCTCGAAGGGTCGATCTCCTTCGGGCCGGACGGCGACGCCCTGAAGCCGGTCTACGTCCTCGAGATCGAGGACGGCGGGTGGCGGTTCCTCGGGGTCCAGTAGCGCCGGGGCCGAAGCCGGCGCCGGCGCGGGACGGGGCAGCGCGGGGCGGCGGAGCCCGGCTCCCCGCCCTCGCCGCCGGCCGGACCCATGCATTGCGGATCGCAGGGTCCCGGCAACAGCGCCATCAGCACCGCCCGGCTCGACACCGGCGGCCGGCGCGCCCACCACAGGCGCAGGGTCGAAGAATGCCCGTGCCGGATCGACTTCTCCCGCACCGCGTACCGCGAGACCTCGGCGATGTGGAAATCGACCTCCGCTGGCCGTTCACACTCCTCGGAGATCATGGAGCTCAAGGTGGCTTGGGCGAACCTACGGACGGACGCTCAGGCCGACTTCGGTGCATGGCGGGCGCGCGGGAGGGGGTGGGGGGGCCTGCGGCGCATCCGGCCGGCCATCAATGGAGGGAGTACGCTGCCGCCTCCTCCCGCACCCGTACGCTCCCCTGCCGTCGCCGGCGCACGATCCGGGCCACCGCCTCCGTGCGTTCATCCGGGGTCTGACTGGCCCCCACCTCTTCCACCGCTTCGCACACGTCACCCGGCGTCAGCCCTTTCAGCACCTCCGAAGCGTCGAGCCGGCGCGGCTTGTTGCCGGGATGCAACGTGAGGAATTCCGCCCGCAGCTCCCTCGCACCCCTGCGGCCGTGCAGCCGCCACAGCTCCCGCACCCCCATCTCCCCGTAGCGTTCGGCCTTGCCCTCGTCGGCGTTCGTGATTTCGACCTCCACCACCAGATCGGGTGCAGTGCGCTCGACGAAGGCAGCGAGGGCCTCATCCCCTTCGGCGCGGGCCGCGTAGAAGCCTCTGGCGCGCGCGCCGACGTAGAACGCGCAGTCGGGCTCCATCCCCGTGCCGGGAGGCTCGCCCCGCCCCCGAAGCCGGGTGCTGCCGATTCCCTTCGATACACCGGCAATCGCGCCCCCTGCGACGTCCACGATACGGTCCAGGATCCTGGTCAGGTCTTCGTGGGGGAACGAAGGCGCCATCAGGGTGACGACTCCGCGCACCGGGTCGAGGCAGACCCGGCGGAAGCGGCGGTTCCAGTCGATGGCCGCGAGCTCGGCGATGGTGCCGGCGTCGGCGCGGAGGACGTGGATGGTGGAGCCGAGGGGGCCGGTGTGCATGGTGGCGGGGGCGTTCATGGCGGATGTCCCGGCGGAAACGGTCCCCGGTCATCATACGCCTTCAGGCACACTGTGAACCCGCCGGACCCCGCGAGGGCAGCAGGGCCATGCGGGAGCCGGATTCGACACTACCGCCGATGGAGCAAGGCGCACCGGAGAGTTGCGGGCGCGGCTCGCTCCCGCTCTCCTCGATGGGCGGAGTACGCTGCCGCCTCCTCCCGCACCCGCACGCTCCCCTGCCGCCGCCGGCGCACGATCCGGGCCACCGCCTCCGTGCGTTCATCCGGGGTCTGACTGGCCCCCACCTCTTCCACCGCTTCGCACACGTCACCCGGCGTCAGCCCTTTCAGCACCTCCGAAGCGTCGAGCCGGCGTGGCTTGTTGCCGGGACGCAACGTGAGGAATTCCGCCCGTAGCTCCCTCGCGCCCCTGCGGCCGTGCAGCCGCCACAGCTCCCGCACCTCCATCTCCCCGTAGCGTTCGGCCTTGCCCTCGTCGGCGTTCGTGATCTCGACCTCCACCACCAGATCGGGCGCAGTGCGCTCGACGAAGGCAGCGAGGGCTTCATCCCCTCCGGCGCGGGCCGCGTAGAAGCCTCTGGCGCGCGCGCCGACGTAGAACGCGCAGTCGGGCTCCATCCCCGTGCCGGGAGGCTCGCCCCGCCCCCGAAGCCGGGTGCTTCGGATCCCCTTCGTGGCGCCGGTGATGGCGGCCCCCGCGGCGTCCACGATGCTGCCGAGAATCTCGGCCAGGTCTTCGTGGGGGAACGAAGGCGCCATCAGGGTGACGACCCCGCGCACCGGGTCGAGGCAGACCCGGCGGAAGCGGCGGTTCCAGTCGATGGCGGCGAGCTCGGCGATGGTCCCGGCGTCGGCGCGCAGGACGTGGATGGTGGAGCCGAGGGGGCCGGTGTGCATGGTGGCGGGGGCGTTCATGGGGGATGTCCCGGCGGGAAACGGACGCCGGTCATCATACGCTTTCCATCGCACTGCGAACGCGCCGCCAAGGGTGGGCAATCGCATCTCGATATCGCGGATGGCCAGGAGGACGTAAATCCGTCATGGAGCAAGGGGCTTCGTCGTGATCTCCCGCCGCCGCCTCGTCACAGGTTCCCATCCGTTCCGGCGAGAACGCCGCAATCGGTTCGTGCATCCGATCCTGGCCGGAGGAGAGCCCCGGGCGCTGTTCGTAGCTCTTGATGATACGGAGGGCGGAGAGAGGGGGTCGAGATATCCTTTATCCCCGCGAAGACGGCGTCTTCCGTGGTTCGGGGTCGGTTCGAGGGGCATTGCGGCGGATTTCACCCCACGGAGCTGCTTGCGCGAGAGGCGTGCCTGGCGAAAACCCCACCGCGCACATGCCTCCTCGAGGAGAAGCTGTTGACTTCTCCTTCCCCTCCTGCCACTTTCGACTCGTAAGCCCCGGACCCGCCTCTGCCTCCGGTATGCGCCCGGGGCTCGGTTTTTCCGACTGGGCCGTTCCTTCGCAGGCGCGGAGGGGTCGAAACCGCCTCGCGTTCGGCCTTCACTTCGTCCTCGACCATCACCGCGTCGTCCCGCCGGGGGCGGGGCGGCGCGGCGCCCGCCTTGGCCTCGCGCAGCAGCTCGTCGGGGTTGAAGTCCCGGCCGCCCGGCAGCTCGTCCTCGACCGGCACGTAGAGGCTTTCGTGGATCGAGTCGTACATGCGCCAGAACCCCACCACACAGGCCAGCTCGATCACCTGCGGCGGGGTCAGCGCCTCCGTCAGGCGTGCGATCACGGTCTGCGGCACGTCCGAAGGATCCCTCGTCGCCGCCCGCGCGAAGGCGAAGCAGGCCGCTTCCACCGGATCGTCGGGCTCGAACCCGGGGTCGAGCAGCGCCCGGACCTCCGCGTCGGACCAGCCCCAGCCCTCGCCCTCCCCCTCCACGCTCGACTTCAGGGTGTTGGCGTTGTGGGCGACGCAACAGGGGCTGTGGTTGAGGGCGCTGCACACCGCCGCGATGCGCCGTTCGAGGCCCTCGTCGAGGTGGCCGGAAGCATCCCGCATGATCGTATTGTTGATCTCGATCAAGCACTTCAGGATCTGTGGCCGATACATGTAGAGCTTGAGGGCGTTCGGCAGGAAGCCCATCCGCTGCCGGTAGCTCTCGGTCGCGGACCGGAGTGGAGCCGGAAGGTCGGCCGGGTCCGCATACGGGACGATCGGATCGGATTCCAGGCCGGCTCGTTCGTCGGTGGTCATGGCGCGCCTCGTTCGCGTTGTCTTGCGGGCCGCTCGCCGGTCGCCGATCACCCAACCTGATCCAGGTAGTCGGCCAGGGCGACCTTGCCCCAGTCCTTCGGCCACGCCCGCTCGAAGTCCGCACCGCCTCGTGGCACAGCCGGGCAGGGCCTGGTGGTCGGTGTCGGGCACGGCTTGCGGTAGATGGGCCGGTCGGCGCGCATGGTGGTCGCGGTGACGTTCAGCTCCGGCAGCTTCTGCTTCTTCGGGAGCGCGTACATCGTCGGCACGATGATCTCCTCTTCGTCGAACAGGTCCTCGAGGTTGACCTCGCCCTCGACGATGATCTCCGCATGGGCCGGTACGGTGAGGTCGAACCCGCGTCCGTGAACAAGTACGTGGTCGAATGCAAGGTCCTGAGAAAGAGCCTCGAGAGCACCATCCGCGAAAGGATGGAGCAGACCGCGCGCTATATGGATCGGTGTGCGAGCTCGACCGGCCACCTGGTCGCCTTCGATCGGCGCGAAGGGAAGACGTGGGAGCAGAAGATATTCCGGCGCGAAGAATCGTCCCCGGACGGCCGGACGATTGCCGTGTGGGGAATGTGGGAGAAGTGCGGATCACCGGGAGAGATGGACGTCCTGAACGATGATGACGGGAGATTCGTTCATGAGAGATTCGTTCGGAAACGAGCGGAATCGCCGCGAAGGCCTCGACCGGTGCTTTGAATCCGGGTGAACGGGCGAGTCCCACTATACCGGTGCGTCGGCTCCGTTTGCCCGCCTGCCCCTGCATGGCTCCTGCCGGTGGATGCGTTGGCGCGGTCCGCCTCCGGATGCCGCGCCGAAGCGACGGAGGCCCTGCGGGAAACGGGAAGTGCGCCGCCGGGAATGGCGAACCGATCCGGCGCCGCGCGGTATCGAAGGTTTCCTCGAGCGCCTGCATCCCCGCGCGGCAGGGCTTGCGGCTCGACTTCGACCCGGGGTCCCGGCGAGCCGACGGACGGCGTGAACGACGCGCCGGGGGCCGGTCAGCGGACGAGGAGAACCCCCGCGTTGGCGGCCCACGAGATGGTCTCGCGCTCCCCCGGGTCGTAGGAGCGATCGGAGGCCGACCGGTGCTGCTCGACGTGCACGTAGTGGCCGGGGGCCACCTCGAACACGTCGGTCTCGAGCGAGCCGAGGAACTCGGTGGTCACGTAGACGCCCTCGATGCGGTTGGCGAGGTCCGGGCGCTCGCCGGTGGACATGAGATCCGCCCGCACCGAGAACCACGCATCGCGTCCCACCGGCGCCGGCTCGCCGCCGTCCGGGGCCCGCACGTAGAACACCTGCCCGAAGCTCTCGACGAAGACGATCGAGCCGCTGTGCGAGCGGATGGTCCCCGGCATGATGTTGTTGTTGCCGATGAACTCGGCCACGAACTTGGTGCGGGGGTGCTCGTAGATCTCGCGCGAGGTCCCGATCTGCTGGACCACCGCGTCGCTCATGACGATGACCTTGTCGGCCATCGACATCGCCTCCTGCTGGGAATGGGTCACCATCACGAACGTGATGCCCGTCTCGCGCTGGATCTTCTTGAGCTCCACCATCATCTGCTGGCGCAGGTTGTAGTCGAGCGCCCCGAGCGGCTCGTCGAGCAGCAGCACGGTGGGCTCGCCGATGAGGGCGCGAGCGAGGGCCACACGCTGCTGCTGGCCGCCGCTCAGGTCGCTCGGCCGCCGCGAGGCGAGCTCGGCGAGGCTCACCATCTCGAGCATCTGCCAGACCCGGCGGGTCCGCTCCTCCGGATCCATGCCCTTCATCTTGAGGCTGAACTCGACGTTCTGGAACACGGTGCGATGGGGGAAGAGCGCGAAGCTCTGGAACATCATCGCGGTGTCGCGGCGCGAGGGCGGGAGGTCGGTGACGTCCTCCCCGGCGATGTAGATGCGGCCTTCGGTGGCGTCCTCCAGGCCCCCGATCATCCGCAGGGTGGTGGTCTTGCCGCATCCGCTCGGCCCCAGCATCGACACGAACTCGCCGTGCACGAAGTCGGCCGAGAAATCGATGACCGCGCGGGTGGCCTCGCCGAAGGTCTTGGAAACGTGGCGCAGGGCGACGTCCGGACAGCCGGGGCCGGAGACCGGAAGGAGGCCGCCGGGGTCGTCGTCCGCGGCCGCCGGACCGGCCCGGATCACCGGATCGCCCCCCTCCACCTGACGGTTCTTCTTCTGCTGGTTCTACCGGCCGGCTGGTGATCCGCCGGCGGTCATCCGCGGCGATCTACTGCTCGTCCATGGCATGGGCCGTGGCCTGCACGAGCGCCCACACCGTCGCGAACGGGACGTCGTCGAACCAGCCCTGCTGGTTGAGGTTCGAGAGCACCCCGACCGCAGCGCGCGCCTCGGCGTCGTCGCCCGCTTCCTCGGTGAGCTTCTCGAGCGCCTCCCGGAACGGCAGGGAGCGGTCGTCGTCGCCGAGCGCGGCGTCGGCCAGCGCCCCGAGCCGCTCCACCCCCCGGCGGAACGCGAGCGGCTCGTTCGGGCGGCCGAAGAGCCCGCGGACGCCGTTTCGCGCGAGGCGTTCGCGCAGCCCCTCCGGCATCGACTGGGTGACCCCTTCCAGTATCTCCCCGAGGCCGAAGCCCGAGGTGAAGAGACCGCGGATCGTGTCCATGGTGCCGTCGGCGCCGCCCCCGTACATCCGGATCTGGGCTTGGGCGAGGGCCCCGCCCATCGCCCGCGCCTGGTCGATGTGCACGTCGCGCTCGGCCTCGATGTGCATCTTGGCGAGCTCGAGGAAGGTGGCCGCCTCGTTGTATTTCCGCAGGGCGCCCGCCTTCGATTCGAGGCCCTTCGCCTCCGCCTCGAACCTCCGTTCGGTGTTCACCACCCGCAGGCTCTCGACCTCCATCTCCGCCCGGCCCCGCGCACCGGCTTCGCGTTCGATGCCGAGGGCCTGGATCTGCTGCGCCTCGCTCGCGGCCCGGGCCCGCGCGAGGGTCGCCTCCGCCTCCTGGGCGGCCGCCTCCCGCCTCGACTCCGACTGGGTGACCATGTGCAGGCGGGTGATCCGGGCCTTCGCCCCCTCGCCGATCTCGCGCGACTCGGCGCCCGCCTCGGCCTGGATGCGCTCGATCTCCTTCTGCCGTTCGGCCGCCGTGACGAGCGGCACGGAGTCGGCCTGCGACTGGGCGCGGCGCCGCTCGGCGGTCGCCCGCAGCCGCTCGGACTCGGCCATCTCGAGCTCGCGCGTCTTCCCCGCCACCGCGATCTCCCGCTCCCGCTCCTCCTGCTCGCGCGCGAGGAAGCGGCGAATGTCGGCCCGCTCGCGGTCGCTCTCCTTCTCGATGACCGCGATCTCGCGCTCGCGCTCCTCGATCTCCACCTCGCGCGCCCGCCGCACCCGCGCCCGGTCGAGCTCCTCCTCCTTCGCGACGAGGGCGATCTCCCGATCCCGCTCCTCCTGCTCGCGGAGCCGCCGGCGCCGGACCTCGGCCCGATCGAGCTCCTCGCCCTTGGCCGCGAGGGCGATCTCCCGATCCCGCTCCTCGCGCTCGCGCGCGAGGGCGCGCCGGATCTCGACCGCCTCCCGCCGCTCGGTGTCTTCCAGGATGGCGATCGACTTCGCGATCCGCGCCTGCTCGACCTCCTGCGCGGTGCGGATCTCCTCGCGCTCGACCTCGAGACGCTGGTCGAGGATGAACCGCTGCTTGGCGGAGAGGATCCGGGTCTGCTCGTCCGAGACCTCCTGGTCCTGCCGCGCCGCGGCGAACGCTTCCTGCTTGTCGAGGTCGAGCATCGCGAGCCGGGTCTCGAGGGAGCGGGCGCGCATCGCGAGGCTCGCCTCCTCCTGCGCCTTGTGCCGGAGGGTGCGCGCCGCCTCTTCGGACTCCGTCACCGCGGTGATCCGCTCGATGTCGGCGCGCTGGCGTTCGCGTTCCCTGGCCGCGAGCTCGATCTCGCGGGACTTCTCGGCGCTCTCGCGGGAGAGCCCGCGCGCGATCTCCGCGAGCTCCTCCTCGCGGGACTTCTCGATGAGCTCGATCCGGCGGTCCTTCTCGGCCTTCTCGAGGGAGAGGGCGCGCCGCACGTCGGCGAGCTCCTTCTCGCCCGCCTTCTCGATCAGGGCGATGTCGCGGTCCCGCCGGCTCCGTTCGATGGCGAGGTCCTTCTCGATGTCGGCCGCCTCGCGCCGCCGGGCCTCCTCGATGACCGCGAGGTCGCGCTCGGTCCGCATCCGCTCCAGATCCTTCTCGTTGTCGATCTCCTTGTTCTCGACGGCCATGCTCTGATCGAGCACGTAGATCTGCTTCTGGCCCACCTGGAGGGCCTGCTCGTTCGCGATCTCCCGATCCTGCTGGGCCCGGGCGAACGCCTCCTGGCGCTCGATCTCGAACAGCTCCAGTTGGGCGTCCAGGTCCCGTTGGCGGATCGCCACCGTGGTCCGCTTCTCGGTGTTGTGCACGGTGCGGCGCGCGTTCGAGGTGATCTCGGTGATGATCTTGAGCCCCTCGGCGTCGAACACGTTGTCGGTCTTGAAGAACTCCCGCCCCGACTGCTCCAGGGCGACGATCGTGACTTCCTCCAGGACGAGGCCGTTCGCGCTGAAGCTCTCGGTCACGTTCGCCCGGATCTCGCGCGCGAACGCATCGCGGTTCTCGTGCAGCTCGTCCAGGGTCTTGGTCGCGGCATGGCTCCGGAGCGCGCTCACCACCTTCGCTTCGAGGAGGTTGCGGACCCGCTCCGCGTCGAAGGTCCGCTCGCCGAGGCTGCGGGCCGCGGTGAGGAGGTCCTCGGTCGTGTGTCCGACGTGGGTGTAGAGCTCCGCCACCACGTCGACCCGGATCTTGTCGGAGGTGAGGACCGCCTGCTCGCGCGCCCGGCTCACCACCAGCTTGAGCGTTTCCAGCGAGACCCAGGTGACCTCGTGGAACACCGGGAGCACGATGGCGCCCTTGCCGAGGGACACCTTGGTGCCGAGAAAGCCGGTGCGGATGAATCCCACGTTGGCCGGCGCCCGCTTGTAGACCCATATCGAGATCACGTAGAGGATCGCGATGATGACGATCGCCAGCACGATGAGGGTGATGATGGTTTCCATGGATCGATCCGTGTTCGTGGCTTGGCGGTTGCCTCTCGCGGGCGCGCTACCGCGCCCCGGCCGGAGCGGCGCCCCCGTGGGCCCGCGTCAGGCCCACGTCTCCGGCCGCTCGCCGAAGTCGAAGGTGGGGAGCGTACCGCGTTCGCGGCGCAGGCGGGCGCGGAGATCGTCCGTCGCGGCGCGATCGACCTCGCTCCCCGGGCCGCGGAGCGCGACCCCGTAGCCGTCCCGGGCCGCCTCCGTGGTCAGGAGGCCCCGCACCACGTCACGACGGACGACGGCGGGGTCGCGCTCGAGGGCATCGCCCCAGCCGCCTCCGCCCGCGGTCCGGAAGACGATCCGATCGCCCGGCGCCACCCGCACGTTGTCCACTTTCGAGGGCAGCTTCTCGCGGCTCCCGTCGTCACGCACGAGCCACTTCTCGGAGCAGCCGCCGGGCCTGCCCCCCAGAATGCCCCACGGCCGGCTGCGGTGGCGGTCGTCGTGGATCGAGACCTCGCCCTCCGCGAGGAGCCGGTAGACCTTCTCCACCCCGTTGCCGCCCCGGTGCAGGCCGGGCCCACCGGTATCCGGGATCGAGCGGTAGACGTCGATGCGCATCGGGTAGTAGCTCTCGAGGTACTCGGACGGGATGTTCTCGAACAGCGGCCACCACGAGTGCCCGTCCATGCCGTCGCCGACCGGCCGGCCGGGAATGCCGCCGTAGAGGATCTCCATGAGCTGGAAGGGACGGCCCTCCGCATCGCGCCCGGAATAGAGGAAGTGCGGGCTCGATCCGTACCCCGCCGCGGTGGCCATCTCGGGGGCGTTCCGGCTGAGCGCCCCGCCCAGCACGTCGAACTGCCGGGCGAGGGCGTGGGTCCGGGAGCCGAGGGGGGCGGGAAAGTCCGGATGCAGCAGGGAGCCCTTCGGCAGGGTGACGTGGATGATGTCGTAGAAGCCGTCGTTGAACAGGATCTGGGGGTCGAACACCATAATCATGTAGACCCCGATGAACATCTTGAACATCCCCTCGTGGAGATAGAAGTTCACCGGGCCGGGGGCCTGCGGCGAGGTGCCGGTCCAGTCGAACCAGGCGTGCTCGCCTTCGCGCCACACGGTCAGCTTGAGCCGGAAGGGGCCGTTCCCGCAGCCGTCGTCGTCGATGAAGTCCTCGAACGTCCGGGGCTCCTCCGGCAGGTTCCGGACGATGAGCCGGCGCATCGCCCGCTCCGTCCGCTCCAGCAGGGCGGTGCACGCGCGGCGGTAGACGTCGGGGCCGAACCGCTCGCAGATCTCGATGACCCGGCGCTCCCCGGCCCGGCACCCGGCGATGATCGCCATGAGATCGCTCAGGTTCATCTCCGGGGTGCGGGTGTTGTTCATGATGATGTCGAGGGCGGCGCGGTTGAGCTCGCCGCCCTCGTAGATCCTGACCGGGGGGATGCGGAGCCCTTCGCCGAAGATGGAGGTGGCGGCGGTCGGCATGGAGCACGGGACCGGGCCGCCCACGTCCATCATGTGGCCGAACATCGAGGCGAAGCCGACGAGCTCCCCCCGGTGGAAGACGGGCAGGAGCACCATCCAGTCGTTGATGTGGCTGATCGCGCCGCCGCACTTGTAGGGGTCGCTCTGGAGGACGACGTCCCCCGGCGCGAGCTCGAACGCCTGCTCGGCGAGCATCTCGGGGATGTAGGAGCCGAACTGCCCGACGATCATGCGGCCCGCCGCGTCCGTGATCATGGGGAACTCGTCGTGCTGCTCGCGGATGACCGGCGACATCGCGGACCGGAACAGCACCGCGTCCATCTCGTGGCGGGCGTTGCGGAGCGCGTTCTCGATGAGGTCGAGGGTGATCGGGTCGAGGGCGGCCTCCGGGGCGCGGCGGGGCCGGGCCGAGCGGGGGGAGGCCGGCGCTGCGCTCGCGGGGGCGCCCCCCCCCAGCCGATCCGGGGCGGTGGCGGGCGGCGGACGGGTCCGGGCCGCCGCCCCGCTGCCGTTCGGAGCGCCGCGGGCGGCGGGCGATGCGGCGCCGTTTCCGGCCGCGGCCCGCGGCGGGCCTGCCGCCGGCGCCGGCGGCGACGACGTCCCGCCACCGTTCGCAGCCGCCCCGTTGCCGTTCGCCGGAGCGCGGCTCCCGGCATCCCGGAAGAGCCGGTCGAACTGATCGCGGCTCGCCCGGAGCATCTCGTCGAGCGAGATGGCCCGTCCCGATTCGTGTGGTCGTTCCATATCCCGGCTCCCGGTTTCCAGCTCCCGCGACCTCCGGGCGCCGGAACGCCTCCTGGGAGGCACGGCGCCGAAGCGGCCGCCGACGGTCAGGGCAGAAGCTTCATCAGCGTGATCGTGACGGTCACGTTCGCAATCACGATCCCGACGGCCGTCTTCAAGAGAAGAGCGTGCATGTCCGCCCGCAGGGTCTGCAGGTCCGCCCGCAGCGTAGCGGCCTCGGCGCTGACGTGCTCCTTCGTCGCCATCCCCTCGCTCATGGCTCGATGCACGGTCCGGACGATGGCCTTGGCGCGCGCTTCTCGAATCCGGCGGCCTTGAGGTCTTCGGTGGCTTCCAGCGTGTCGAATGCGACGGTGCTCACTCCGGCCCCTCCCTGGTGATGCGATCCGGTGCCGTGGATGGTAGCGAATCGAAACCGGCGACATCAAACCGGCCGGGTCCCGGGGCGTTGGCCCTCGTGCCCCGCGGGGCGGATCAGGAGGTTGAGGTGGGGGTCCACCTCCCCCTCGTGGCCGGGGTGGACCACCGTGGTGGAGTCGCGCTGGGTGATCACCGCCGGACCCGGGATCCGGTTCCCCGGCCGCAGCCGGTCCCGGCCGTAGATGCCGGTGGTCATGAACTGCCCGTCGAAGAACACGGGATGCCGGCCGGTCATCGCGCCCGCCGCATCCGGCCCCTCCGTGTCGAAGCGGGGGAACTCGACCTCGACCACCCGTCCGACCGCGACCGCCCGCGCGTTCACGAGCTCCACCGCCTGGTCGAGCCGGAAGCCGTACTGGCGCTCGTGGAGCTCGCCGAAGCGCTCCACGACCTCGCCGATCCGTCCCGCCCGGAGGGCCTCGGGGTCCGCCGGGATCGCGAACTCGTACCCCTGCCGGAAGTAGCGCAGGTCGAGCTCGAAGGCGACCGACTGCCGGTCCGCGGGGACCCCTTCGTTCCCGAGCCACGCCCTCGCCTCCTCCCCGAGGCCCGCGAGCGAGTCGGCGACCTCCTCCGACCGCGCCTCGTCCACGGTCCGGATGAGGGTGTGGGCGAACTCGTTCTTCACGTCCGAATAGAGGAATCCGAGGGCGGAGAGCACCCCGGGGGTCGGGGGAACGATCACCGGGTAGCACCCGGCGAGGATCGCCATCGCGTTCCCGTGCAGCGGACCCGCCCCGCCGAACGCGACGAGGGCGAAGTCGCGCGGGTCGAGGCCCTTCTGGACGGTGACGAGCCGGAGCGCCCCGAACATGTTCTCGTTGACGATGTCGAGGATCCCCTGCGCGGCCTGGTGGAGGTCCAGCCCGAGGGCGCGGGCCGTCTTCCCCACCGCCTCCTCGGCCGCCGCCGTGTCGAGCTGCATCTCGCCGCCCAGAAGCGACGGCGGCAGCCGGCCGAGCACCACGTTGGCGTCGGTGACGGTCGGCCGGTCCCCGCCCCGGCCGTAACAGGCGGGGCCGGGGCGGGCTCCCGCGCTCTCCGGCCCCACCCGCAGCGCCCCGGTCATCGGGACGTGGGCGATGGAGCCGCCGCCCGCGCCCACGCTGTGCACCTCGACCGACGGCGCCTTGATCGGGTAGTAGCCGAGCGAGGTCTGGCGGGAGATGCCGGGCTTCCCGTCCCGGATGAGGGACACGTCGGTGGAGGTGCCCCCCATGTCGAAGCCGAGGGCGGCCGGATGGCCGGCGAGCGAGGCGAGGAACGCCGCTCCCGATACCCCCCCGGCCGGTCCCGACAGCATGGTGTGCACCGGCGATTCGGCCGCGTGGCCGACGCTCATCAGCCCCCCGTCGGAGCGGACGATGTGGACGTGGGGATCGAAATCGACCTCGCGGAGCTTGTCCTCGAAGTGGCCGAGGTAGCGGCGCATGCTCGGCCCCACGTAGGCGTTCATGACCGCGACGAGGGTCCGTTCGTACTCGCGGAACTCGGCGAGGAGGTCGGAGGCGGCGGTCACCGGCAGCTCCGGCGCCTGCTCGCGCACGAGCTCCGCGACCCGCCGCTCGTGGGCGGGGTTCGCGTAGGCGTGAAGGAGAGAGATGGTGATCGATTCCACCCCCGCGCCGACCAGCGCCCCGATCGCGGCGCGGGCGTGCGCCTCGTCGAGCGGCGTCACCACCTCGCCCCGCGCGCTCATGCGTTCCGGCACCCCCCGGGTGTGTTCGAGGTCGGCGAGCGGATCGGGCTTTCGCATGATCATCCAGCCCGCGAGCGGCCCCGGGGTCTGGGACCGGGCGAGGTGGAGGATCTGCTCGAAGCCCTCGGTGACGACGAGACCGACCTTCGCGCCCTTCTCCTCGAGCACGATGTTGGTGGACACGGTCGTCCCGTGAAGGAGGCTCGAGACGTTGCCGGGCGATTCGCCGGTCCGCTCCAGGATGCCGCGCACCCCGTTCAGGATGCCGACCGACTGGTCCTCGGGGGTGGAGGGGGTCTTGAACAGCGAGAGCCGGCCGGTCTCGTCGTCGAAGAGCAGGAGATCGGTGAACGTGCCTCCGACGTCGATTCCGAGACGGCTCGCCATGCGATGGGGGGTTCGCTAACCCCTCGCCCCGCCGGCGTCCGCGGAGGGCGGGCGGGAGCGGTCCGGGCCCCCGGTGCGGGGGGGCGGGCGGCGCGGTCGCCACCCGGTGCGGAGCGCCCTCACCAGATGGTGCAGCAGGTAGAACGCGATGGCGAGGATCACCATCACCACGATGCTCACGACCCGCGAGCCGAAACCGACCTCCTGGGCGGCCCCCCCGACCCCTGCGCCGGGGGCGGCCGGCGCCATCAGCAGCTCGCTCAGCATCTCGATCGCCTGGATGACCGCCCCCGCGAAGAAGATGACGGCGACGAGGATCGCGATCTGGAGGGTGTCGTATACGAGTGCGGTCGCGTCGAGGTCCCCCCCGTCGCGGAACACCTGGCGGCGAAAGGACTGCCAGTGCGCGATGACGTAGGCGACCACCCCGACCAGGGAGGCGAACCAGAACAGCACGTTGCTGAAGTGGATGCCGGGGATGCGTTCCAGGAGATAGCTCTCGAACGGCTTGTAGAAGTAGAGGAAGACGAGTGCGATGACCACCGCGACCAGCGCGATCCACGGCCGGGGGCGCTGCCAGCGGGACGCTTCGTCGTTCATACGGGTCTCGAGCCTTCGTGACCTCGGTCGGAGCCGCGGGACGAGCGGCCCGCCGGCCCCGCGCCGCAGCATGGTACATCATGCGCGGGCGCGGGTGGGACCGCCGGCGAACCCGTGCAGACCGCCCCGCCTCCAGCCAGCCGCCCCCGCCTCCCCGAGCGCGTCTTGCGGGCAAGGTCGCATGGGCGGCGCCCGCGGATGGCGGCTCGACCGCCGAACCGCGCACAGACTGCCTCGAACCTGGAAATCGGATGCGTCCGGGCCGACGCACCCGTTCGCGGGTACGACGGGCTGTCGCCGAGACGGTCCGTGAGCGCCGACCCGTCGGCGCGGTTCCGGGAGGGCCTCCGTTCGGTCCTCCACCATTCGCATCGCAGTTCGGAACAATCCGCCAAGAGTGGATGTCCCCCGGTGCCATGCCGGCTTCAATCGTCGCGCCGTGGTTTGCCGTTCCCTTCCTGCACCTCCCTTCGCGACCACTCCCCTTGCTCCGCCTGTCGTCCGAGGAGCGCCCGCAATCTCGGCAGTGCGCTCAGGTCCTTGATCCGTCCCGCTGCCTCCTTGGAGCGGATTACGTCCTCCAAGCTCGCGACAGGCATCCGGTACCCGTTCAGGGTTCTCGCGATACGTCGGCGTCTTGCCAAGTCTTCGTAACCTTCCGTGCCATCCGGTCGCAGGGTCACATCCATGTCGCCATGCCGCGTGGTCAGGTTCACCACTCCCTCCGATCCCAACCGCTCGAAAAACTCCGCGCTGCAGTCGAATGGAATGCTGGTCGTTCCGTCCAGGCGAATCTCGGCCCCCAAGGCTCGCAACGCGCGCGCGAGTCGCGTGAAATTCGCGCGACCGATCTTCGGCGTCAGATCCAGGTCGGCCGTGATCCCCGGGTCGCCGTGCGCCACCGCCGCAATCCCGCCGATGATTACATACTCGACGTCTTCCTCCGAGAGCCGCCTGATCATCTCCTCCGGTTCGAACTCCTTCACGACTCCTCCTCGAGCACGAGATCGCTACAGAACGCTACCGCGGCCTCGAGGGCTCTGAGCCGCTCGCCCGGGGTCATTGCAAGTCTGTGCGGGCTCAGGTCTTCGGGGGAGATTCCGTGGAGACCGTGACGCACGATCCGGGCCCACTCCTCCCCCGTATATCCGACCGGCGGCCCCCGTAGCAATAACGCTCGCTCGTACTTTGCCTTGTTCGTGTCCATTCCTTGCAGTGCACCAGTCGTCAACTGGAGCGGGAACGAGTGTTCCAGGACGCGCAAGGAAAACGTACCTCCAGCATTTCCGCAACCCTGCCGACAGAACATTGCGCATCGATCCGTGCCAGTTCAGCATCTTGTTTCTCGAATATTTTCTCCATGTGATGATCCGCCAAAATACGCAGGTCGCAAGTGTGGCCGATCAGCCTGCCCCGATTTTGCTCCATTAGTCCATTACAAACGATGTGTTTTCCAAACAGAATTTTCACGGCACCATGCGATTTTGCGCTAATTCCTTGTGAATAGAGCGCTGCCTTCGCCGCGTGAAAAACAGGCCAATATGATTTTCCCACTGCCGCTCCGTAACAGCGTGCATCGAACAAAACATCGAGCTCCTCTGAAGCTCTGATCCAAATCTGAAACATCTGGGCGATCATCTTGCGTCCTCATGCATCAACACGCCATTTTCCAATGACGAATCATGATACGCGTATATGGACAGCAAAGGTCCACCATGGTACATTTCGTAGTTACGAGGTATTCCAACGACAGGAGTAAAGGCATCAAGAGCAATACGCAATGCCCGCGGCATTACAGTCTCGGGGTGAGGTGCATCAAGGAGTCCTCCTTTTCCTGCATTGATAACGAACGATTTGCTGTTTTCATCAGATTCTACCGAAAGAACATATACCGTATTACCGTAAAGGACGCGTCGCAAACGTGTATTGGTGGGAGGAATCGAGAATTTACTGAACCAGGTTTTGTCGAAGACCGCTCGATCCAATTCGCTCGCGGCATATTCATCCAACACCAGTGTCTCGATCACGGCGGCTCTACTCCTCAGGGAGGTTGGTCGAAGTCCTGAACGGCATCATGTCGATCCATCTCCCTTGACTCGGTGCGATTCAGCCCCGCGGACGCATCATAGCACACCATCGCCTCAACGCCATGCCCACACGAAGCCGAGGCATGTGCGCTGTGGGGTTTTCGTCGGGTATGCCTCTCGCGAACGCTCTTGGGAACGGCGTCCTGGAAACGCTTGTGTCCCGCCCGCAAATGGGACGGCGAGGCCGCCGACGATCAATGCGGGCGGGACACAAGCGTTTCCAGGACGCCGTTCCCGCGCAAGTGGCTCCGTGGGGTGGAATCTGCCAGCAACCCCCTCGAACCGACCCCAAACCACGGAAGAACGCCGTCTCCGTGGGGGTGAAAAATATCTCGACCCCCGACTCCACTTTCTATATCAAGAGGTTACGAACAGCGCCCGGGGCTCGAAGCCGGCTATGCGAGCGTTCGACCTGCGGCAGAGGGCCGCCGGCAACCGCGGGCGACGCAAGCTCCCGGTGGTGGATGCTCTCGCCGATCATGATGGCGACCTCGGCCCATTCGGCTCGGGGAGCCCACGACGGAACGGAATCGAGGCCGGGCCGCCGCCGGTTGCACGGCGTTCATGGCAGGCTCGAGCCTTGACGGAAGCTTCGGGACCCGGAGTGGGTGGGGGCGCGGTCAGGGCATCGCGGAAGGCGGCGAGGGAGTGCTCGATCCGATCCCGGTCGAGACCGCGCACGATGAACACGATGCGGCTGCCGCGCCCAGGGGCGCCGCCGGGGCCGCCGGAGGCGCCGCCGTCCTCCCAGGTCCAGGTTCGAGGCCACGCCGGGAGATGGGCCGGAGGGTGCACGGTGTGCTGGACCGCGTTGAGCAGGACCGGGCCCTCGAGCCCGGGGACGTCCACGATACCCTTCACCCGCAGGATGTTCTCTCCGTGCCGGTGGAGGAGCATGCCGAGCCAGATCCCGAACACCGTCCAGTCGATGGGCTCGTCGGTCTCGAGGCAGAACGAGGTCACGTCTCCGGTGTGGTGGTGTGATTCGGCGGCCCCCTTCTCCCCCGGCCCGAGGCGGCTGCCGCCGGATGCGGGCGAGACGCCCGTGCGCCCGGGAGCCGGCGCGGTGGCCGCCTCCTCCGCCTCCGGCCCGAGGCTGCCGCCGGCCCCGGAGTCGACCGATTGCCGCCCCGCTTCGGAGCCGGCGATGGCTTCGGGACGTCCGATGGCGGTATCGGACCGGTGCGCCGCGGGCGGCCCCGCCTCCCGCCCCGGGGCCGGCCCGAGCCAGCGCTCCGCCTCGGCCTGTCGGGAGTCCGGGCGGTGGACGTCCTCGACGAGCAGGGCGAGCGCATCGGCGGTGAATTCCGGCCCGTCGCCCGCGCCGCAATCACCCGCCCCGCCGTCGCTCGCCCCGCCGCCAGCCGCGCCGCCGGCCGCGTCCGTTCCCGCATCCGCGCTCGCCCCCGGCCCCGCCCTCGCGGGATCGGCGGCGAGACGGATCGGAGCCGCGGGGTTCATCGCCTGGAGCCTCTCTCGGAGGAAGGCGGACTCCTCGGGCCCCGCGAGGTCCGTCTTGGTCAGGACCATCCGATCCGCGAGCGCCACCTGCTTCACCGACTCCGGGTAGCGGTCGAGCTGCGTCGATCCGTGGACCGCGTCCACCACCGTCACCACCGCTCCCGGGCGGTAGTGGTGGCGGAGCACCGGATCGGCGGTGAGGGTGTGTACGACGGGAGCCGGGTCCGCGAGCCCCGACGACTCGATCACCACCCGGTCGTAGCGCGGGACTTCGCTCCGCTCCCGCCGGCCGTGGAGCTCGAGGAGGGCGCTTCGCAGGTCGTCCCGCACCGCGCAGCACACGCACCCGTTGTCGAGAAGCACCATGCTCCCGGACACGGGCTCGAGCAGGTGGTGATCGAGGCCGACCTCGCCGAACTCGTTCACGAGCACCGCCGTCGAGGCGAGACGAGGCGAGGCGAGGAGGCGGCGAAGAAGCGTGGTCTTCCCGCTTCCGAGGAAGCCGGTCACCACGTTGACCGGGATGAGGGCGCTCCAGTCGACGGCCCTCACCCCGCCCGCTCCCGCCGGAAGGGACCGGGTGTCCCGGGGGCGCCTCCGGCCGGAGGGGAGCGTGTGCCGCCTTCCCGCCCCGCCGTCATGCCTTGCCGGCCACCGCCGGACCCATCGCCGTTCCGTCCGGTCGTCTCGGCAGCCCAAGCCAGGGCCCATCCGGGGCTCTACGCTTCACCCGCTCGCTCGCCGCGCCATGAAGTATCGATGGGGAGCCCGAGCAGCGCCGCCGCTACGACAACGCCACGGCCGAGAGCTTCTTCGCCACCGTGGAATGCGAGCTCCTCGACCGGCGTTCGTGTCGTACCCGGATCGAGCCGAAGCGAAGATGGCGCTGTTCGACTTCATCGAAGGCTGGTACGACCGGAACCGAATTAACGAGCTGCGTCGTCCCCGCCGCCGGGTTCCGTCCGCGCACAGCCGGCCGTGTCCCCACTCGATTCCGGCCCCGGCCCCGACCCCGACCCCGACGCCTCGGCCGCCGCCGCGGGATGCTCCGCACGGCGCACCAGGCAGAGCACGCTTGGAAGCATGCGTTTCGCGATCACCTCCACCCCCGCCGCGTTCGGATGGATCCCGTCCTCCTGGTTGAGGGCGGCCTCGGTGGCGGCTCCTTCCAGCAGGAACGGATAGAGGATCGCGCGGTGGCGCGCGGCGAGCTCCGGGTAGATCGGATCGAACCGGGCGGCGTAGTCGGGGCCGAGGTTGGGGGGAGCCACCATGCCGGCGAGGAGCACCGGGAGCCCGCGCTCGGCCAGAATGCCGAGCAGGCGGTCCAAGTTCGTCCGGGTCACCGCCGGGTCGATCGCGCGCAGGCCGTCGTTTGCGCCGAGGGCCACCACGACCGCGTGCGGATCGTCCGCGAGGGCCCACTCGGTCCGTGCGAGCCCGCCGCCGGTGGTGTCGCCGGACACCCCCGCGTCGATCACGCTGGCGTCGACCCCGAGCGCGCGAAGCGCGGCCTCCAGCCGGGCGGGAAGCGCGTCGCGCGACGCGAGCCCGTAGCCCGCGGTGAGGCTGTCGCCGAGCATCAGGATGCGGACCGGGCCGTCCTGCGCGCGGACGGGGGCGGAGGCCGCGGCCATCACCGTCACGGCCAGGAACACCGCGGCCATCGCCGTCCCGGCCCCCGGCCGCCCCCGCCGGCCGCTCCCCGGGCGCCCGGCGGACCCGAACCCGAGCCCGCGCCGCCGGCGCCCTCCCGAGCGCCGCCCGGCGCACCGAAGGGCCGCCTGACTACGCAACACGTTCAGGCGAATGCTCTGTTTCAGCCCGTCGCCCCCCGCCATCCTCGCCAAAGCGGGGAGAGAGCGGGAATCCAGGTGTCCCGGGAACGCTCGTGTCCCGCCCGCATGAACGTCCCGCCGTGCAATCTCCGGAATGGCGGACGCTTCGCCTGCGAGAGACTTCCGCCGCGGCTCCCCTGGGACCGACGCGCCCTTCCGGAGCACGGGCGTCCCGCCCACCCTGGTCGTTCCCGCGGCCTCGGTACCGTCCTTCCCGCGAGAGCGGGAATCCACCTCGATCAGCCCCCGGATTCCTGCTCTCTCCCCGCTTTCGCGAGAAGGACGGGGAATGACGGGCGGTTGCGGGGCCGGTGCCCGGGCTCCCCCCGACCGGGGCTCATGAGCCGGGTTTCGTGCGTAACCGGGAAGGGTAAAGAAGCGCAAAGAATCGCCGGAGCACGGCGGCTTCGGCCGAAGCCGTTGGTATCCTGCGCGCCATCCGCCGGCCACCGAAGATCCCCCATGTCCGCCGCCGCCCATCGTTTCATCGTATCGCTGAGAGGTCTTGGCGTCACCCTGACCGGCGCGGCCGGGCCGGTGGAGATCCTGCGCGGTGTCGACCTCGAGCTCGCCCCCGGAGAAACGGTGAGCGTGGTCGGGCCGTCCGGCGCCGGCAAGACCACACTGCTCATGGTCGTCGGCGGGCTGGAGCGGCCCTCGGCGGGACGGGTCGAGGTGGCGGGCGAAGACCTCGCGGCCCTCGACGAGGACGGTCTCGCGCGGTTCCGGGGGAGCCACGTCGGCATCGTGTTCCAGGCCTTCCACCTCATTCCCACCATGACCGCCATCGAGAACGTGGCCGCGCCCCGCGAGCTCGCCGGGGCGGCCGATGCGTTCGACCGGGCGCGGGAAGAGCTCGCCGCGGTGGGGCTCGAGCATCACTTGGAGCGCTACCCCGGCGAGCTTTCCGGGGGTGAGCAGCAACGGGTGGCCATCGCCCGCGCCCTCGTCAACCGCCCGGACCTCGTCCTCGCGGACGAGCCGACCGGCAACCTCGACGCCGCGACCGGCGACCGGGTCATCCGGCACCTCTTCGAGCGGAGCCGCGACCGGGGCGCGACGCTCCTTCTCATCACCCATGAGGCGCGTCTCGCCGCGCTCTGCGATCGGACGGTCCGCATGGCGGACGGCCGCGTCGAGGCCGCGGCTCGCGAAGCTCCGGCAGGGTAGCCCATCTTTACCACACTTCTAAAAATTATTTTCCATATCATACAATTACGATGGGCGAAGCCGGCGAACGGCACTGCATCCGGGCACCGGCCGGTGTTCGGGGAAGGGAGGACGGTCTCTCAGGGGGCCTCCCGGTCGTCCTGGCGGACCGGACCGGCATGGTGTCGAGAGATGCGAGCGGGTGCACGTCGTGCCGGACCGATGGCGGCGCTACGTCCTGTTTCGGACGAACGATCCAATGGTTCCGTCCGAAGAACCGTAAAGCTCGGGGCGAATCCCGGCCAATCCCGGCCCACGATGGCAAGGATGGGGTAGCGGCGGCGACGGCCCACCCTGCGTGGAGCGGGCCATCGGCCCATGAATCGGTCCATGAATCGGCCCATGAGAGGAGAGACGGACCCGCCAGAACCTTCCCGGAGGGTTTCGTGGCCCGGGCTCCCGATACCTCCAGGCCATGACTTCGACGGGACGAGACCGCTCGAACGAGGCGAATACCCTGGTTGCATGCATGATTCCAATCGCTCCGGCTCACCGAGCGGAGGTCCGGCCCCGATGACGGCCCCCGCCCTGCGGTTCGCCGCCCGCGAGCTTCGCCACGGCGTCCGCGGACTCCGCGGGTTCGGGGTCTTTCTCGGCTGCCTCGCCCTCGGGGTGGCGGCCATCGCCGGGGTGCTCTCGACCGCGAGCTCGATCGTCACCGGGCTTCGCGCGGACGGGCGGGAGGTCCTCGGCGGCGACCTCGCCATCCGCGCCGTCTACCGGGACCTGGATCGCGAGGAGCGTGCCGACGTGGAGCGGGCGGCCGCCGAGCTCTCCCACTTCGCGGAGATGCGCACCATGGCCCGCCGCCCGGGCCGGGCGGCGGAGGCGAGCGTCCTCGTCGAGCTCAAGGCGGTGGACGGCCGCTATCCCCTCTTCGGCGCGTTCGAAGCCCGGCGCGGCGACGGAGCCGCCGTCTCCCTGCCGGAGGGGCTCCGGCACGCCGATGGCCGGTGGGGCGCCCTGGTCGAGCCGTCGCTCATCGATCGGTTCGAGCTGGAGGAAGGGAGCCCGATCATCACGGTCGGCGGGATCGAGCTCGAGGTGCGGGGCACGATCGAGCGAGAGCCCGATCGGGCGGGCTCCGGGGGGCCGTTCGGCCTCTGGCCGCGGGTCCTGGTGAGCCTGGACGCGCTCGCGGAGTCGGGGCTCCTGCGCGAAGGCAGCCTCGTCTACCACCAGTATGCGGTGCGGCTGCCGGCGGGTGCGCGGGCGGATGCGGTGCGGGAGCGGATCTCCGAACGGTTGCGGGACGGAGGCTGGCAGGTGCGCACCTACGAGGACGCCGCCCCCGGCATCCAGCGGATGGTGGAGCGGCTCGGCTCCTTCCTCAGCCTGGTGGGACTGACCGCGCTCCTCGTCGGCGGGGTCGGCGTCGGCAACGCGGTCCGGGCGTGGCTCGACCGGAGGCTCGCGGTGATCGCGACCCTGAAATGTATCGGCGCCTCCCGCCGGGTGGTGTTCTCCACCTACCTCGTCCAGTTGACGGCGATCGCGGGGCTCGGGGTGCTGGCGGGACTCGCCGCCGGCGCCCTCGCCCCGGTCGCGGTCGGCCGACTGCTCGAGAACCTGCTGCCGACCCCGATCGCCCTCGGGGTCTATCCGGGCGTGCTCGCGCTGAGCGCGCTGTTCGGGTTGCTGACCGCGGTGACGTTCACCGTATGGCCCCTGTCGCGGGCGCAGGAAACCCCCGCGGTCGCCCTCTTCCGCGGAATCGGTCTCGGCGTTCGCGCGGGGCGCCCGGAGCATCTCGCCGCCGCCCTCGCGGGCGGGGCGCTGCTCGCGGCCCTCGCCGTCGCGAGCGCCCCCGACCGCGTCTTCGCGGCGTGGTTCACCGGCGGGGCGGCGCTCACCCTGCTCGCGTTCCGGGGGGCCGGATGGGCGGTGGTGCGGGCCGCCCGCGCCCTGAACCGGCCGCCCGGCCGCTCCGCTCCGTCCACCACCGGCCGTCGTGCGGCGGCACGAGTCCGTCGCGCCCTGAACCGGCTGCCGCCGCCGCCCGGCCCCTCCGTGCACGGCAGGCCCCGCTCCCGGCTCGGCCCGCGGCTGCGGATGGCGGTCTCGAACCTCTACCGCCCCGGCAACGCGACCGCCGACGTCGTGCTCGCCCTCGGGCTCGGCCTCACCGTGCTCGTCACCGTCGCCCTCGTCGAGGGGAACCTGCGGCGCGGCATCATGGAATCGCTGCCCGAGGACGCTCCCGCATTCTTCTTCATCGGGGTGGAGGCGGACCGGCACGATCGCTTTCGCGAGACGGTCGCCGGGGTCGGCGGCACGAGCCGGTTCCGGTCCGTACCCTTTCTGCGCGGGCGGATCGTCCGGGTGAACGGCCTCGACCCGGAGGAGGCGCTCGTCGACGACGAGCATGCGTGGGTCATCCAGGGCGACCGCGGGCTCAGCTACGCCGCGGTCCCCCCCGGCGGCCCGGCCGTCGCCGGCGAGTGGTGGCCGGAGGACTACGCGGGGCCGCCCCTCCTGTCGGTCGACGTCGACGTCGTGGATGCGTTCGGGCTGGAGCTCGGAGATCGCATCACCCTCAACGTCCTCGGCCGCGAGATCACCGCGGAGGTCCGCCACGTTCGCCGGGTCGAGTGGCAGAGCATGCAGCTCGACTTCGCCCTGCTACTCTCGCCGGAGCCGATGCGCCGGGCGCCTCACGGCCACGTCGCGACCGTGCGCGCCGACCCGGAGGCGGAGGCGGAGGTCGAGCGGACCCTCGCCCGCGAATTCCCGGAGATCACGGTGATCCGGGTGCGCGAGGCCCTCGGGCGGGTCGCCGAGGTGATGGGGAACGTCGCGGGCGCGGCGCGGGCGGTGGGCGGCGTCACCCTGCTTGCCGGGGCGCTGGTCCTCGCCGGCGCGGTCGCCGCCGGCCACCGCCGGCGCACCTACGAGAGCGTCGTGCTCAAGGTCCTCGGGGTGCGGCGGCGTGACGTGGCCCTCATCCACGCGGCGGAGTTCGGGCTGCTCGGACTCCTCGCGGGCGCGGTCGCGGCCATCGCCGGCACGGTGACCGCATGGGCGGTGGTCACCCGGGTGCTGGATCAGGAGTGGACGTTTCTCCCCGTCACCGTCGCGGCGACGGTCGGATCCTGCGTCGTGCTCACCCTGGCCCTCGGCCTCCTCGGGACTTGGCGCGCGCTCGGCGAGCCCGCCTCGCCCCATCTCCGCAACGAGTGATCGGGGAGGGCGGGACTCCCCGGGTGGGTTCGTCCCGTTCTCGTTCCGGGGGCCCGGAATCAGCGGGGGCGGAAGTCTTCGCCTCGCGGTGGGGTGGGAGGCCGGGGCGCCTGCCGGGGCGGCCGAGGCCCGGTCGGAGACCGCGGGCGCGCGCCGCCCCGGCGGATGAACGCGCGCGCCGGTCAGCCGTGCCGTCCGTCGACAAGGGCCCTGAGCGCCGCGAGCTCGGCCTCCGCCGCCTCGGCCCGGGACTCGGCCGCCGCGGCCCGTGATTCGGCGGCCTCGGCCTGTGATTCAGCCTCCGTGGCCCGTGATTTGGCGGCCTCGGCCCGTGATTCGGCCTCTCTGGCCTGCATCTCGGCCTCCCTGGCTTCCGATTCGGCGGCACGGCGGGCGGCGTACTCCTCGACGAGGCTGCGAAGGCGCTCTCCCGTCGCCGGGTCGAAGAAGTAGAACTCCTCGCCCTTCACCCGGAAGTCGAGACCGAGCGACTCGCTGCGAAGGAGCAGCGCCCCGTCGATCGACTCCACCACCGGCTGGGGCACGTACGCGCCCTCCACCAGGCGATGAGCCTTGAGATGGAGCCCGAGGTACTCCCCCGTCGGGTCGTACTGCCAGTACTCCGGCACCCCGAGCCGTTCGTACAGCTTCACCTTCCGCCCGTCGTCCTCGCGCCAGGTGCTGACCGACGCCACCTCCATCACGAAGGCGGGAACCACCCCCTCCTCCCACAGCTTGTAGATGGGGCGCTTTCGCTTCGGCACGCCGAACGCCACGAACACGTCCGGCGCCACCCGGGCGCGCGGGTTGCCTTCCTCGTAGTAGATGAAGAGATCCCCGGACACGTAGACGTCCGGACGGTCGCGGTAGTGGAGCTGGAGCGCGCTGATCGAATCGATGATCGCGTGAAGCTGCCAGTCATTCTCCGCCATCGGCTGGCCGTCCCCGCTCGGATACTCGACCTCGGCGGGAGAACGAACGTGCTGAGTCATCGGCTGGCTCCTCCATGCAGCGGGCCGGATGCGCAGAGACCCGGATTCCGCACGACGATACCACAGCCTTGGCCATTTCCGCTCCCCCCGAGCCGCAACCATCGCTGCGATTCGGGGGATGATGATGGACCGGGAGCGGGGTCCGCGTCGTCCGCGAATCCTCCCGATCTTCGTAGGATTCGACCCCGACGCGACCGGGCCGTGGGCGTACGGCGGCAGGACGGGGACGACCGGATGCCGGGTGCGCCGTAGAACCCCTCCTGAAAGGATTGGTGGGAAAAATCTGGAAAGACCAACAAAAATTGGATGATGTGGGGAAATATTCCCATTTTCTGCTCGGCATCGACTCTCTTCGCCCTTGAGGTGGGGATGAATTCCAGAAAATTCTTCTACGGCGCGGACTCCCAGGTGCGCCGCGCCGTTACGCGGTCGGGGTTGCGGCCCGCACCGGGGCAGGCCGCCCACCTCCGGCGCTCCGCCTCTGCCATCGGACCTCCACTCGCGGCCTCGGGGCCGACGCTCGCGGCGGAAGCGCGGCCTCCGGTCGCAGGCGCGGGAACGCCTAACGGAGAAGGGGGCGGGGCCGTCGCGCCGGCTGGGGCAGGCGGGCGAGGAGGGCGGGGTCGAGCGGGTCGCACGGGCGGCCGAGAAGCCGCTCCGCGGCCGGCCACAGGTCGCCGAGGGTCGGGACCATTTCGCTCCGCCCGGTCTTCGTGCGCAGCACGTAGGAGGAGGGCGCCCACTCCGCGAGGACGAGCCCCATCGGCCCGAGCACGCGGTTGACGAGACGGACCCGCTCCTGGCGTTCTCGCGCCGCGGTCATCCGTGGCCGGCCGGCCGCCGCACCGCCGCCCTCGGCGCTGCCGGCCGCGCCGCTCCCCGCGGGTCCGAAGATGGCGGGGCTCGCGGCCCGTTCGGTCCAGTGCCGCTCCCCTTCGAGCATCCCGCAGAGCCCGCACATGGCGTGGTCAAAGCATCCTGAAACGTCGGAACGTGTCGAAGATCGGGGGGCGTTTCCCAAGAGGATACGGCGCCGCTCTCGCGCCGCCCCGGCGGTTCGGGGCATCCCGGCGCGGAAGGCCGGCCCGCCCACTTATCTCGCCGGCGTGCGTCGCGAGGGGGTCGAGACGCCGTGGCGACGGGGCGCACGGACCGAAAGGCGCTGAAGACGCAGCCGGCCCCGCGCCGAAGCGGATCGAGGGGGGAGTACGGTCCGTCGCCCCGAACGGGTCGGCGTCCGCAACGGCGGGACGGGCAGACATGCGGGCCGGCTCCTTGCAGTGCGTACTCCGGCGGGTTTCCGGGGTCCGGCCATGACGTTGGCGTACCCGATGCCGGATTTCTCGATACGTGGCCATCCCGGCCGGGCTTTCAGCCCGCGCGCTCAGCCCGCGCTCCCCGCCGTCGGGGCCGCGCCGCGCGGAGACCGCGCCCGGAAGTCGTCCGCGATCTCGTCGAAGGTGCAGAAGCGAACGCCGGGATGGGACGAGACGTACTCGTAGATCCGCTCGTGCATCAGCAGCACCTGGGGCCGCCCGGAGACGTCGGGGTGGATGGTCATCGTGAACACCGCGTAGTCGTACTCCCGGTACACCCAGTCGAACTGGTCCCGCCAGAGCTGCTCGACGTCGCGCGGGTTGGTGAACCCGTGGCTGTTCGGGGCGGTCTTGATGAACATCATCGGGGGCAGGTCGTCGAGGTACCAGCTCCCCGGGATGTCGATGAGGTCGGTCTCCTCGCCCCGGACGAGCGGCTTCATCCACTCGCTCGGGTGCTTCGAGTAGTCGATCCTGGTCCAGCTATCCCCCACCCGCACGTAGAACGGGTGGAAGTCGTTGTTCATCAGGCTGTGGTCGTACTTGATCCCGCGCTTGAGGAGCAGCTCGTTGGTATAGGGGCTGAACTCCCACCACGGCGCGACGTAGCCGGTCGGCGCCCGGCCGCAGAGGCGGTCGATGAGGTCGATGCACTTGTCGAGCACCGCCTCCTCCTGCTCCGGGGTCATCGCGATGGGGTTCTCGTGGGAGTAGCCGTGGACCCCGATCTCGTGGCCCGCGTCCGCCACCATCCGGCACTCGTCGGGGAAGGTCTCGATGGAGTGGCCGGGGATGAACCACGAGGTGCGGATCCCGAGCTTGTCGAAGAGCCGGACCATGCGCGGCACCCCGACCTCGCCCGCGAAGAGGCCGCGCGAGATGTCGCAGGGGGAATCCTCGCCGCCGTAGGAGCCGAGCCAGCCCGCGACCGCATCGACGTCCACCCCGTAGGCGCAGAGGATCTCCTTGCGGCCGCCGGGCCGCGCGAGGAACTCCTCGCGGACCTCCGGCGACGGGCCGGAGGGCGCCGCCGCGTCCGAGTGCACCAGCGGCCGCGGCCGATATCGTTCACGCATCCCCTTCCCTCCTCCTGTTGCCGCCGCCCTGCCGGTGGCGCCGGACCCGCCGGACCGGCTCGGCCGAACGGTCCTCCGAGCGGGTCCGGGCCGTCGGGCCGTCGGGCTCGGCGCCGGTCAGCGCCGCCGGTGTGCGGGGCAATGTAGGAGACGCGCCGGCCGGTGGCAACCGATGCGAAGGGCGCCGGGCCGTACCGCACGAGGTTCGGGCGGATGCCAGCGTCCCGCTCCCTCCCGGAGCAGGATGCAGGCGATGCCCGGCCGCGTCTACAATGCGACCGTGCACGGACCCGAACGAAACAGCGGAGAAGGCGTAGCCCTGCGGATCGAGCCCGAGATCGGCGGGGTGGGGGTCGTCGTGGTTGGCGACTTCAACCCGGCGATCTTCACCCCCGCCTGGTTCGTGCTGCACGATCTGCTGCCGGCGAACGTGGCGGACAACGCTCAAGTTCAGGTAATCCACCCGCAGATAACTGAATTCACTGCGGATTTTCTTCATCTGCAGGTCACGAACGAACGTTTCTCCGCGGAAACCTCGCAAGCGCCTTACGTCCGCGTGTGCGACCTCGTGGCGCGCGTGTTCAGGGAGCGCCTGCCGCATACCCCCTCGAGGGCATTCGGGATCAACCGTCGCGTCCACTTCCGGGTGCGGAGCATGGCGGAACGGGATCGAATCGGTAGAACGCTGGCTCCGGTGGAGCCCTGGGGGGCCTTGGGGCCGAATCTTGAACTGGCCGGCGAGCAATGCGGGATGACCTCGCTCACGATGTCGCAGATCGACCCGCCGGGAAGGGCGCCGGGCGGCCGGATCAACGTCACGGTGGAGCCGTCGAACCAAATCGATGACCCACGTTTGGGGGTCCACGTCGGCGTCAACGATCACTACCCCATCGACAAGACCAGCCCTGGAACGAGCGAACGCCTGATGGGGGTACTCGAGGAGAATTTCGACGTGTCGCTCAGGCGCAGCGAAGCTATCATCGATCACGTCATGTCCTTGGCGGAAGAACAGGAGACCTGACCCATGCCGCCGGTGGCTCAATCCACGGCAGGTGAGCGCATCGATGCGCTCGGACCGCACCGCAGCTCCGATACGGATGCCACTGCCGAGACGTTTCTTCGAGATGTGAAAGAAGCCATTCGCCTGACGTTGGAGCATGGAACGGCGGCCCACCCGACGGCCGCCATGCGTGACCCGAACGTGAAGGGGACCGTCCTGCCGAGCCTCGCCCGCGGCAACCGGAACGCGAGCCGCCTCTCCCCGGTTGTGAACTTGCCGCCGCCACGGTCGTGCCGAGCGCCGACGGCGTCCTTTCACGCGCTGCAAGAGTGGGAGGGGTACGTCGTCGAGAGGCGCGCCTCGGACTTCGTGGCGCGTCTGACGGATCTGACGGCGGGGGCGTCGTATGAGAAGGAAGAGGCGATCATCCCCCTCACCGAGCTGTCGGACCACGACGCGGCCCGGATAGCCGACGGGAGCATCTTCCGCTGGGTGATCGGGTACGAGCGCTCCCCGGCGGGAACCAAGAAGCGGGTGTCCCAGATCGTGCTTCGCGACCTCCCCGCAGTGACCGAAGCCGACCTGCGGGACGGCGAGGAGTGGGCGCGAGAAACGATTCGAGTGCTCGGGCGGTGACGGAGGCGGGAACGCCGCCGGAGGAACGCGAGTTCGAGCTCACTCTTCTCGGTCCCGGCTATGGCGAGAGCATCGTCCTGCACGTCGGCGACGGCGTGTGGATTCTCGTCGATTCCTGCGTCGATACGGACGAAACACCGAGAGCCCTCCGCTACCTGGAAAGCATCGGCCTCGATCCGGCTCGGGCCGTCGCCTTGATCGTGGCGACCCACTGGCACGACGACCATATCCGCGGGATGGCGCGGCTGGTCGAAGCCTGTGACCGAGCCGCCTTCTGTTGCGCTGGCGCCTTATGCCAGAAGGAGTTTCTCGCCGCGGTCCATGCCTTGGAAGGACGCCACCTTTCCGTCAACGGTTCCGGGGTTCGCGAGATTTACCGCGTGGTTACCCGGCTCCGGAAAGCGGTGGCGAAGCCGACGTTTGCTCACGCCAACCGCCGCATTTTCGGCCGAAGCGGATGCGAAGTCTGGTCACTCTCGCCCAGCGATGCCGCCTTTCAGCGGTTTCTGGCGGCCATCGGTGGGCTGTTGCCGCGCGCCGGGCGGACCAAGAACCGGATTCCAGGCCTTTCTCCCAACGAGGCGGCGGTCGCGCTCTGGGTCGAGACCGGCGGCACGGCGGTGCTGCTCGGCTCCGATCTGGAGAAGCCCGGCTGGATCGAGATTCTGGAGAGCGAGGCGCGGCCGGACGGCAGGGCGTCGGCGTTCAAGGTTCCTCACCACGGCTCGAAAGGCGCTCATGAACCGGAAGTCTGGCGCCGGATGCTCGATCCCGATCCCGTCGCCGTACTCACCCCTTGGCGGAGGGGCGGCCACTCCCTGCCGAGCCGCGATGATGTGCAGCGGATTCTCTCCTGCACGTCGAACGCTTACGTGACCGGGAGCCCGGGAGCGCCCGCTCCCGGCCGCACCCGCAGGAACAACACGGTCGAACGAACCATCCGGGAGTCCGGCGTCTCGCTGCGAAGCCTCGCGACGGCGCCCGGCATGGTCCGGTTGCGACGCTCCCCCAGTCCGCGGCCGCAGTGGAGGGTGGAGAAGTTCGGGGCCGCCTGCGGCCTCGAAGATTCACTCGGGCGGTAGTCCGTCCGGAGTCGATCCGACGCCCCATCGCCGCCCGGCTCCAGCCGATCCATCCGACGAGGGGCAGCTTGCTCGCGGGCGGCCATACGTCGAACCCGAGCGCCTTTCCGGGAACGCTGCCGAGGCGTGCGGTCGCTATACTTCGCCGTGCCCGACGTCGCCGGAGGATAGCGGGCCGCCCACCCGAGCCCTCGCACCGGCCGGCGCGCCGCGGACCCCGGCGCCCGCGCCGGGAACGGAGGAGGGCCGCGCTGCCGCGCACCGGACCGCCGGCCGCCATCAGAGGACCGAACATGAACGAAGACGCCGCCCTCGCCCATGCCCGCGCCGAGTTCGCCGCGCTCCGCGAGACGATCGAGCGGCTCGACGACACCTCGCTCGACCTCCTGTTCCGGGCCGCCCGCACGCCCAACGCCTTCGACGAAGCGCGCGGCGTGCCGGACAATCTGCTGCGCGCCGCCTTCGAGATCGCCCGCATGGGGCCGACCTCGGCGAACTCGCAGCCGATGCGCATCGTCTTCGTGCGGAGCGCGGAGGCGAAGGCGAAGCTCGAGCCCGCGCTCTCCGAAGGCAACCGGGCGAAGACGATGGCGGCGCCGGTGACGGCGATCATCGGCTACGACACCGAGTTCTGGCGGGACTCCCCCCGCACCTTCATCCGCGACCTCGGCCCGACCTTCGGCAGCAATCCGGCGTCGGCAGAAACGGCCGCGTTTCGCAACGGCACCCTCGGGGCCGCCTACTTCCTCGTCGCCTGCCGGGCGCTCGGCCTCGACTGCGGCGCGATGTCCGGCTTCGACAACGCCCGGGTCGACGAGGCGTTCTTCGCGGGGACGAGCACGAAGTCCAACTTCCTCTGCAATCTCGGATGGGGAAAGCCGGAGAGCATCATGGGCCCCCGCCTCTACCGCTACGAGTTCGAGGAGGTCTGCCGGTTCGCGTGAGCCGCAACCGGCCAAGCGGAGAGCCGTCGAAGCGGAAGGCGGCCGGGACCGAACGCCGCGGCCCGGCGAGGAGCCGCCCGCGAGTGTGAGGGGAGGGCATCGAACCATGAACGACGCCGATACCGATAGCGACGCCGACACCGATACCGTCGACGGCGCGCGCGCCGGCTCCGGCTCGGGCGTCCACCCCTCGGCCGCGCCCGCTCCGTACCGGCTCGTCGGGAGCAACGGCTCGCCGTATTCGGTCAAGCTCCGCGCGATCCTCCGCTACCGCCGCCTGCCCTTCGTCTGGGAGCTCCGGACGGAGCGGAACCGAGCCGAGCTCGCCGGCCTCCGGCCGCCCCTCATCCCGATCCTCCAGTATCCGGAGGACGGCAGCTTCCACGTCGACACCACCCCGGTCGCGGAAGACCTCGAGAAGCGCCACCCGGGCCAGCGCTCGATCCTCCCGGACGACCCCGCACACGCCTTCCTCTCCTGCCTCATCGAAGACATGGCGGACGAATGGCTCACCAAGGCGATGTTCCATTACCGGTGGGCCTGCGACGCCGACGTCCGGTACGCGGGGCTCTGGATCGCCGACGACTTCTTCCCCGACCGCACCGGAGAAGCGCGCGAAGCCGCCGCCCGCGAGTTCGCGAAGCGGCAGATCGAGCGGATGCCGCTGGTCGGCTGCACCCCCGAGAACGCCCCGGTGATCGAGGAGAGCTATCGCCGGGTCCTGGCCGCCCTCGAGCCGCACGTCGGCGCATACCGTTTCCTGTTCGGCGCCCGGCCCTCCCTCGCCGACTTCGGGCTGTTCGGCCAACTGCGGACCCTCGCCACCGACCCGACCCCGCTCGCGATCATGCGGGCCGAAGCGCAGCGGACCGAGAGCTGGGTCCGGCAGCTCGACGACGCTTCCGGCGTAGAGGGCGAATGGATCGGCGCGGGCGACCCGCTTCCGGAGGCGGTCGGCGCGCTGCTGCGGCTCTGCGGCGAGGCATACCTCCCGTTCCTCGCGGCCAACGCGGGGGCGGCGGCGAGGGGAGAGGACGAATTCGAGGTCGATCTGGCGGGACGGCCCTTCCGGCAGGGCGTGTTCCGCTACCAGGTCAAGTGCCTCGCCGTGCTCCGGCGGCGGTTGGGCGGGCTGGAAGGCGAGGCGCGGAGGCGGGTTCGGGGCGCGCTGGAAGAGGCCGGCGGGTGGGAGGTCCTCGCCGGCTGAAACCGCCAGCCGCCGGCTGCGGCCGGACTCCCCGCGGCCGCGGAACGGCCGGCAGAACGGACGGCGGAACCCGTTGCGCGCGGCCGCCCGGCGCCGGCTTCCGCTTCCCGGGCCGCGATGGTCAGGGAGCGCCTTCGTCGAACCGCGGCAAGCCGTCCTCGAACTCGTACCACGATGCCCGCGAACCGACGAAGATATGGTGCTCGACCTGCCGGCCGGGGTCGTCGTCCAGCGAGCCGAGGGGGATGACCGCGACCCCGCGCTCCCGGTCTCGCCGGGGGACCCCGGAGCCGCACGTCCGGCAGAACGCGTGGGCGAAGCGCTTCGCCCCCGGCAGCCGCCAGGTGACGACGAGGTCTTCCCCCCACAGGAGACGCACCCCGTCGACGGGCGCCTGCCCGTTCGCGGCGTGGGCGGCGGCGCGCACCCGCCGGCAGCGCGAGCAGTGGCAGTTGTACATCCGGGTGAAGGGCGCGGTGACCTCGTAGACGATCCCGCCGCAGAGGCAGCTCCCGCGGAGCGCGCCCGGCTCGGAGCGGGCCGCCGGCGCGGGGCGGTCGACCACCGGCCTCGCCCTGCGGGGCGGCCATTCGTCGAAGCCCGGCAGGTCGTCCGCGATCGCGTGCCAGGGCGCCCGGGACGCGCGGAAGATGTGGACGACGGGGCGGACCCCCGGGTCCTCCGTGAACAGCCCCGCCGGCACGAACCACCCGCCGGACGGGGAGCGGTCGGGGAGGGACGAGCCGCAGGCGCCGCAGAAGGAACGGTGGAAGCCCGGGGAGGACTCGTAGCGCCGGATCGCCTCCTCCCCCGCGAGCCACCGGAACGCGCCGGTGGGGACCCGGGCCATCGTGGCGAACGAGGCGCCGTGGTGCTTGCGGCACATCGAGCAATGGCAGTGGGCCATGTCGCGCACCTCGTCGACGGCGAAGCGCACGGTCCCGCACAGACAGGTTCCTTCGATCATCCTGAGCCTCGTGAAGCGGAGCACACCCGGCGGGAAGCATAGCGCGGACGACCAGGCGCCGAACCGCGGCGAAGCGGAGGAGCACGGGCTCGTACCCTGTCCGGCAACACGTACGGATCTTCGCCGAGACCGGCCCGAGATCGGGTGCGGCCGGTTACGGACGGCCCTTGCGGTCCCGAAGCGATCACGGCGCATCGCGCGCAGGGTCGTCCGCGATCCTCTCCAAACCCGCAATCGAGCCTCGGTTGCGCCGGCCCGTCCTCCTTGTTCGCCCGGCTCGCAGGGCAATCGCATTTGGACGGAACATGTCGTCCGCACCGCCCGAAACCGTCCGCCGGACGCCACAAGCGACCTTCGAACCGGCTCGTCAGGCCGATTTCGGCGCTCCGCCCCCGGAGATCGACCCCTGCCAACGGCCGCTCGGCCATCACGACGCCTCGGGAATCCCGAATGCGATTGCCCTGCCCGGCTCGCCCCGTTCGCTCTCATCACGAGGACATGGTGTAGGGTAGGGGGCCCCGGAAGCGGGGCTCTCGTCACCGGAGGAAGGACGTGCACGACTGGACGGACGAGACGCGCGCCGAGTACGAGCGCAAGGGGTTCGCGTCGCGCGCCGGGTTCGGGCGCAAGCCCGCCCTGCTCGTCATCGACTTCATCCACGGGTTCACGGACCCCGCCACCGACCTCGGCGGCGACTTCGCGAGCGAGGTCGAAGCGACGGCGCGCCTCCAGGCCGCGTTCCGGGCGGCCGGGCTCCCGGTCGCGTACACCACCGTCGCCTACCACCCGGACCTGAGCGACGGGGGGACCTTCGTGAAGAAGGTGCCGGCCCTCGGCCTCCTCGTGCGGGGGACGAAGTGGACGGAGGTGGACGACCGCCTCCGCCCGGAGCCGGGGGAGATCGTGGTCGAGAAGCAGTTCGCGAGCGCGTTCTTCGGCACCGGCCTCGACGCGCGGCTCAAGGGCTTCGGGGTCGATACCCTCGTCCTCACCGGGTGCACCACGAGCGGCTGCGTGCGCGCCTCCGCCATCGACTCCATGCAGTACGGCTACCACACCATCGTCGCCCGCGACGCGGTGGGCGACCGGGCGGCCGGCCCGCACGAGGCGAACCTGTTCGACATCGACGCCAAGTACGGAGACGTCGTGGACGGCCGGGAGGTGCTCGCCCGGCTGCGGGACGTGGGCGGGGCGACCGGCCCCGAACGGGCGGTGGACGACTTCCAACGCTGGTGGGCGTCGGCCGGGCCGGCGGAGGCGGCGGTGCGATGAGCTCGCGCTTCACCTCCCCCTTCGACGACCTGCTGGCGAAGAACCGGCGCGACCTCGACGCGCTCTACCGGGGCGCCGCCCCGTCCGGCCGCGGCCATGCGCCGACCCCCTCCCCCGTTTCCGGCCCGCCGACCGGTTCCTTGGGCTACGCCCCCGAGCCTCCTTCCCGCGAGGAGAGAAGCTCGCCCGACCCCCCCGATCCCCCCGATCCCATGGACCGGGGGGATCGGAGGACCGGCACGGAAGGCGGGGCCGGGGCGGCCGAGCCGTCTCCGGCCGCTTCCCCCGCCGAGCGCCTCCTCGACGAGCGTTACGGCGACGGCTGGCGGTTCGAGATCACCAGCCGGCGCCGCGAGAAGGACGAAGTCATCGTGGTCGGCGCCCTCCGGCTGCCCGGCGCGGGCGGGGTGCGCACCCAGTTCGGCTCCGCCCGCATTTCGACCGGAGCCGGCTCGGGGTCCGGGTCCGCGGGCGGGGTCGCCTTCTCGTTCGGAGGCGGGTCCGGCCGGAGCCCGCTCGCGGCGGAGGAAGCCGCGTTCGAGCGGGCGCGCGACGACGCCCTCGCGAGCTGCACCGCCCTGCTCTGAGGATGTTCTTCGCGGTTCCGTTGCGCTGACCCTCGGGGAACCATTCGAGCGTCCGGCGCCGTTCATTGTCGAGAAGCAACGGCCGAGGCTTCCCGCGCGGGTTTGGGAAGGGCGGTGGAGATACTCGATGGCGGGGCGGCGGGACGGGGCGGGGACGAGGCCGGGGGCCGGCCAGCCGACCGGCCGCGTCAGGAGGCGAGGGCGCGGACCGCCGCCTCCAGCTCGTCGGCCGCGGGCAGCATCGCCTGCTCGATCGGGGTGCTGTAGGGAACGGTCACGTCGGCCCGGGTGACCCGCTTGATCGGGCCGCGGAGCGAGTCGAAGCAGCGCTCGGCGACGAGCCCCGCGACCTCCGCCGCGAACCCGCAGGTGCGGGCGGAGTCGTCGGCGACCACGAGGCGCCCGGTCCTGGAAACGGACGCGGCGAGCCCCTCCTTGTCGAAGGGAAGGAGGCTGCGCGGGTCCCACACCTCCACCTCGATCCCGTCTCCGGCGAGACGGTCCGCCGCGGCGAGGGCGGCGGGGACGAGGTGGCCGACCGCGCAGACCGTCACGTCCCGGCCGGCGCGCCGGACCGCGCCCTTCGCGAGCGGGGTGCGCCCGTTCCCCGCCGGCACGTCCCCGGTCCTCCCGAGGAGGTTGGAGTTGACGACGACCGCGACCGGGTCGTTCTCGAAGATCGCGGCGAGCATGAGGCCCTTGGCGTCGGCGGGGGTCGACGGAACGACCGTCTTGATGCCCGCGTGGACGAGGAAGGTATAGGGGTTGTCGGAGTGCTGGCCGGCCCGCCCGCCGCCCGCGCCGGCCCCCATCAGCAGGAAGGTGACCGGGATGTGCGCCTGCCCGCCGAGCATCAGGGGGAGCTTCGCGGCCTGGTTGACGATCTGGTCGAAGGCGGGGAACATGAGGGACGCGACCTGGAACTCCACCACCGGCCGCATCCCGGCGAGGGCCGCCCCGTTGGCGAAGCCGGTGAAGGCGGCCTCGGAGATCGGCATGTCCAGCACCCGCCCCGGGCCGAACGCGTCGTCGAGGCCGGCGGTCTCCGCGCGCACCCCGCCCCGGATGTTCTCGCCGATCATGAAGACGGAATCGTCTTCGGTCATCGCTTGGCGCAGGGCTTCGTTCAGCGCCTGCACGCACGTCAGCTCCCGCATGGCTCAGTGCTCCCAGCCCGGCGCCGGAAAGTCCGGATAGGTGTCGGCGTACATGTAGTCGAGGGCGGTCTCGGCCCGCGGACGGGGGCTGTTGCGGGCGAACCCCACCGCGCCCTCGATCTCGCGCTCGATCTCGTCGTCGACCGCTTCCCGGCCGCCGCCGGGACCCCATCCCGCGGCGCAGGTGATCTCGACGGCGAGCCGTTCGACGGGGTCGCGCCCGCGCGCCTCCGCGAGCGCCCCCTCCGAGCGGTTGTCGCGCATGCGCCCGCCGGTCGCGATGTTGTGCACGGAATACCGGGCGGTCCGGAACTCGAGGAAGGCGGGGCCGCCGCCCGCCCGCGCGCGCTCGACGGCGGCGGCGGTCGCGGTGTGGACCGCGCGCACGTCCATGCCGTCCACCGATTGGGCGGGGAGGCCGAACCCCTCCGCCCGCCGGACGAGGTCGCCCCCCAGCATCTCCTCGATCGAGGAGGTGATGGCGTATCCGTTGTTCTCGCACGCGAAGACCACCGGCAGGCGAAGGATCACGGCGAGGTTGAACGATTCGAGCAGCACCCCCTGGTTCATGGCCCCGTCACCGAAGAAGGGGACCGCGACCCGATCCTCTCCCCGGACCTTGAACGTGAACGCCGCGCCGCAGGCCATGGGGGCGCCGGCCCCCACGATGCCGTTCGCTCCGTAGATGCCGAGGTCGAAGTCCGCGATGTGCATGGAGCCGCCGCGCCCGCGGTTGTAGCCGCTCTCCCGGCCGAGGAGCTCCGCGAACATCCGGTCCGAAGCGCCGCCCTTGGCGAGGATGTGGCCGTGCCCGCGGTGGGTGCTCGTGATCACGTCGTCCGCGCGAAGGGCGGAGCAGACCCCGACCGCGACCGCCTCCTCTCCGACGTACTCGTGGACCGGGCCGTTGATCTCGCCATCCCCTACGAGCTCGGCCGCCCGCATCTCGAAGCGGCGAAGGCGCCTCATGCGCCGGTACCATTCGACCGGATCGCGGCTCTCGGACATCGAACCCCTCCCATTCGTCCCGTGCGCCCGCGCACTGCCCGCATTGGCCGGCGTGGTCGCCGCCGAGGTCGTGCGCCGCGTCGTGTGCTCGCACTCGGCCTGCCCTGCATTCTAGAACGTCGAAGCGGGGACCGTGCCTGCTTCGCAAGGAAAACGAAGACGGAGCGGCCGGGGATTCGTGACCCGGGCCGGTACACCGCCGCCGGCCGGACGGGGGCGCGGCCGCACGAATGCTCGGGCGGTTGCATTCGCGTCCCGGGCCGTCAAGATCTCCGGCTGGGGAAGACCAGCGGCGGGGGCGGCGGTACATGGCATCGATTCCGGGTCGGAGGCAGGAAGGATCGAGCCCCGTGGAGCGCCTTCGCGCGAAGCTCGCGCGGGACGAGCCGCTCATCGTCGTGAACGCGGACCATCCGTCCGCGAGCTTCGTCGAGGTGCTCGCCCGGCAGCCGATCGACGTCGTCTTCATCGACTGCGAGCAGGGGAGCCCCGACGTGGAGTCGGTGGAGAACATGGCCCGCGCCGCCCGCCTCCATTCCATGGCGAGCGTGGTGCGGGTGTTCAGCCCCGCCGACTGGGTGCTGGAGCGCTACCTCTTCCGGGGGGTGGACGGGGTGGTGGTCCCGCGGGTGGACCGGGCGGCGGACGCGAAGGGCGTCGTCGAATCGGTCCGGTACTGCTTCCCGCGCGCCCCGTCGGGCAAGTTCGTGTCCGTGCAGATCGAGACGGTCGCCGCGGTCGAGGAGATCGACGACTTCCTCGCCGTGGACGGCATCGACGTCTACTTCATCGGGCCGGTGGACCTCGCCAAGAGCATGGGATACCGGGGCGACTTCCGCGCGCCGGAAGTACGGCGGGCGATGGACCGGGTGATCGAGAGGACCCGCGCGGCCGGCCGCCACGTCGGGATCCTGGTCGATGACGACAACGTCGCCGACTACGCGGCGAAGGGGGTGCGCTTCCTCTACACCCACGCGAACGACTTCCTGGCCGCCGGCGCACGCGCCTTCTCGGAGCGGACGGCCAAGCCGGCATCGACCGCCGCCCCGGCCTCTACCGCGAGGGTGCCGACGAGGTCCCCCTGATCCCCCGCCTGCCCTCGCGCTTCCCTCGATACGGGCGATCGGCATCACGCCGCCGGACGGTCGAGAGGGTCGCAGATGTCTAGTTCCGATTGGGACGGCCCGAGTGATCGGCCTTGCGGCGGCCGTGATCCATCCCGTGGCCGGAGTGGTCCGTCGCCCCCGCCGCGCCGCCGAAGGTCCGCTTCTCGATCACGACGTCCCGGACCGGCTCGTCGAAGGTCATCCGGAGCGCCCATTCGCCCGGCATCTCGAGCGCGAGGCGCCCCTCGTACGAGCCGGGCTCGCCGGCGACCGGCTCCGGCCGGACCGGCCTGACGTTGTGGGCCAGGGGCATGGTGGGCATGTCGGCGTTGACCTTGAACGCCGCCCCTTCGATGGGCCGGCCGCTCTTCCTCCCCGCCACCTCGAACGTGCACTGGAAGACGAGCTTCTCGTCGGTCGGCCGGCAGTCCACCTGCACCGCCGGCCGCTCCCCGGCGGCGAGGGCGAGGGCGGGGGCCAGCAGCACGAGCAGGCCCGCAAGCGGCCGGATCGGGTTCGATCGCATGACTTCTCTCCCAGGTCTTCGCGGTCGGGTCCTTGCGGTCCGGTCCCGGGGCGTTTCCGGGGCGCTCCCGGGGGCCATCCGATTCCGGGGCGCTCCCCCGCCGCCCCGCCCCCTACCGTCGCTCGATGCCGAGATAGGCGCGCGCCAGCCCTTCGTCGTCCAGCAGACGCGCGGACCTGCCCTCCAGAATGATACGACCGCTCTCGATGACGTAGCCCCGGTCGGCGATCGCGAGCGCCTGGCGCACGTTCTGCTCGACCAGCAGGAGGGTCACCCCGTTCCGGCGCAAGGTCACGAAGAGGTCGAAGACCTCCTGCGCGGCGAGGGGCGCGAGACCGAGGGACGGCTCGTCCAGCATGAGAAACGTCGGGTTCGACATGAGCCCCCTCGCGATGGCGAGGAGCTGCTGCTGGCCTCCGGAGAGGTGGGAGGCCGGCTCGCCGGCGCGGGGCGCGAGGACCGGAAACAGGTCGAGGACCTGCGCCATCCTCTGCCGCCCGCTCCGCCCGGGCAGGGTGATCCCGCCGAGCGCCAGATTCTCTTCGATGGTGAGGTCGTCGAAGATCAGCCGCCCTTCGGGCACCTGCGCGACCCCCAGCGGCACGACGCGATGCGGGGGGAGGCCGGTGACGTCCTTCCCCCGGAACGAGATCGTGCCGAGGACGGGCCTCGCCACCCCGCAGATCGCGTGCATGGTCGAGCTCTTCCCCGCCCCGTTCGCCCCGATGAGGGCCACGATCTCTCCCTCGTCGACGCGAAGCGACACCCCCTGGACGGCCCGCACCTTGCCGTAGGAGACGTGGAGACCGCGGACCTCCAGCATCGCCGTTACGCCTGGACGGCGTTCCGCCGGCCGAGATAGGCATCGAGGACGGCCTCGTCCTCCAGCACCTCCGCGGTCGTGCCGTCGGCGATCACCCGGCCGAAGTCGAGGACGCAGATCCGTTCGCAGAGCGACGAGATCATGTCGATCTTGTGCTCGATGACGATGCAGGCCCGGCCCTTCGCCGCCACCTCCGCGATGAGCCGGGCCATCCCTTTCGTCTCCGCCGGCGTCATGCCGCCCGCCGGCTCGTCGAGGAGGATGAGCTTCGGGTCGGTCACCAGGGTGCGGACGAGCTCCAGCCTGCGCTGCTCCGGCAGGGTGAGCTTGCTCGCGAGCTCGTCCGCCCGGCGGTCGAGACCGCACTCCTCCAGCCGCCCGTGGAGGCGCGTGCGGTCCGCCCCGCCCAGCCGCCGCACTTTCGGCGAGCCCGCGAAGAGGGCGGCGGAGAGGTTCTGGAGCACCGTCATCCGGTGGAGGATGCGCGGGGTCTGGAAGGTGCGGGCGAGCCCGAGGGCCGCGATCCGGTCGGGGCGAAGGCTCGTCACGTCGCGGCCGTCGAACCGGACCCGGCCGCGCTCGGCGGGCGAGATGCCGGTGATCACGTTGAGCAGCGTGGTCTTGCCCGAGCCGTTCGGCCCGATGAGGCCGACGGTCTCGCCCGCGGCCACCGCGAGGCTCACGTCCGTGAGCGCCGCGACCCCGCCGAACGACCGCGAGACCCGCTCGACGTCAAGCACCCGACCGCTCTCCCGATCGCTCCGGAGGGCGCCCGGGGCCGGCGCCGGACCCGGGCCCGCCACCGCCATCGGCCCCGCTCCCGGCTTCGGATCCGGGTCCGGCCCCGACTCCCCTCCCGGACGACGGGAACGCGTTGCGCCACCAGGCGGCGATGGCATGGACGGCCGTCTCGTCGAGGAGGCCGCGCGGGCGGAAGATGAGCAGCAGGGCGACGAGGCCGCCGAAGACGATCATCCGGTACCCCGAGAAGATCCGCGCCGATTCGAGGAGCCCGATGTCGATCCCGACCCCGATCAGGGGGCCGAAGGCGGTCCCGAGCCCCCCGATGAGCCCGTAGGCGAGGCTGTGCACCCCCAGCATGACGTTGAAGATCTTGGGCTCGAGGTAGGTGTTCATGTGCGCGTAGAGCGCTCCCCCGACCCCGGCGACCGCGCCCGCGACGACGGTGGCCAGCACCTTGTAGTACGTCCGGCTCACGCCCGCGGCCTCCGCGAGCAGCTCGTCCTCGCCCAGCATCCTCCAGACGGCGCCGAGGCGGGTCCGCTCGATGACGAAGAGGAGCGCGAGCACCCCCGCGAGGAGCGCGTAGATGAGGAGCATGTACTCGAAGGCGCTGACGTCCCGCTCGAAGACGTAGCGGATGCCGCGGAAGCCTTCGGAGCCGTTCGGCCCCACCAGCTCGCCGTCGATCTCGACCTGGTAGCGGAAGATCTCGAAGACGAGCCGCACCATCTCCGCGAACGCGAGGGTGCCGATCGCGAAGAAGAGCCCCCTCATGCGCAGGGTCGGCCAGGCGAGCAGGAACCCGGCCGCGCCGGCCGCGGCGGCGCCCCACACCAGGGCCGGCCAGAACCCCCAGCCCCACATCGCGGTCGCGATGCCCGAGGCGTAGGCCCCGATGGCGAAGAACGCCTGTTGCCCGAACGAGATCTCGCCGGTGAGGAGCAGGATGTACGCCGACAGGGCGAGGAACGAGATCATCCCGATGTTGGAGAGGACCTGAACGAGGTATTCGTCCACGGCCGGCTACACCCGGCGGTCGGCGAGCCGGCTTCGCAGCGTCTGGCGCTGCGCGAACAGCCCGCCCGGGCGGAAGACGAGGAAGGCGAAGAGGATCGCGTAGGCCGAGAGGTCCCGGTACTCGGCGCCGAGATACCAGCCGCTGTGGGCTTCGATGACGCCGAGCAGCAGCCCTCCGGCGATCGCGCCCGGGATCGAGCCCATGCCGCCGAGGGTCATGGCGATGAGCCCCTTGAAGGTCGCCCATAGCCCGAAGTACGGGGTGATCTGCTGATCGGCGGCCGCGATGAGGTAGCCCGCGACCCCGCCGATGGCGGAGGCGAGGACGAACGCGGAGAACAGCACGAGGCCGGTGTCGATGCCGACGAAGGCGGCGGCGGCCGGGTTCCTGGAAACGGCGCGGAGCGCGAGCCCGAAGCGGGTCCGGTAGAGCAGCAGGTGCAGGAGGACGGTGAGCGCCGCCGCGCAGGCGAACATGACGAGGTGGTCGCCGCGGACGAAGAACGGGCCGGGCTCGAGGACGAAATCCGCGAGCGGCGGGAACGGATAGGTGCGGTCGGGGAAGAGGACGGTGACGATCTCCTCGAGCTGCATCCAGATCGCGAAGCTCGAGACCATCGAGGCGAGGGCCGCCCCGCCCCGGATCGCCCGGAAGCAGACCCGTTCCACGTAGACCCCGGCCAGCACCGCACCGGCCACGGTGGCGGCGGCGACGAAGAGCAGCCCGGCCTCGAGCTCGACGAACACCAGGGTGCCCGCGAAGATCCCGAGCATGATCGAGGGGCCGTAGGAGAGGTTGAGACGCCGCATCACCCCGAAGATCAGGGTGAAGCCGATCGCGAGCAGCGAGTAGGACGAGCCGACGAAGATGCCGTCGAGGGTGTTCTGGACGAAGTCGACGATCACCGGCCGACCATCCTCATGGGTCCCTCCTCGCGTCAGACCTCCGTGCCGAGGTAGGCCCGCTTGATGACCTCCTCCTCCTCGATCTCGCCCGGGGCGCCGTCGAAGACGATCAGGCCCTGCTCGATGAGGTAGAAGTGGTGGGCGACCTCGAGGGCCATGTGCGCGTTCTGCTCGACGAGGAAGATGGTCGTCCCCTCGCCGTTCAGCTCGCGGATGATCCGGAAGATGTCCTCCACGATGAGAGGCGCGAGGCCGAGCGAGGGCTCGTCCATCAGGAGGAGCTTCGGACGGGCCATCAGGGCGCGGGAGATGGCGAGCATCTGCTGCTCGCCGCCCGAGAGGGTGCCGGCGAGCTGGGTCGAACGCTCCCGGAGCCGGGGAAAGCGCGTGAACATGGCTTCCACGTCCTGGTCGATCCCGGCCGCCGCCTTGCGGGAGAACGCCCCCGCACGAAGGTTCTCCTCGACCGACATGTCCGCGAACACCAGCCGGTTCTCCGGCACGAGGGCGATGCCCCGCTCGACGATGTGCCGCGGCGCCCGCCCCGCGATCTCCGCCCCGGCGAGGAAGATGGAGCCCCGCCGCGGCTTCAGGACCCCGGCGATGGTCATCATCAGGGTGGTCTTGCCCGCCCCGTTCGGGCCGAGCAGGCAGGTGATCTCGCCGTTCGCGGCGGAGAGGCTCACCCCCTTCAGGGCTTCGATGTTGCCGTAGGCGGTGGCGACGTCGCTCACCTCGAGGAGGGGCTCCGTCACGACCGCGTTCCTTCCCGGCCGGGCTCCGCGCCGCCCCGCCCGCCCTCCTCCGGCGGGGCCGGGCCGGCGCGTTCGCCGCCCTCCTCCGAGCGGCCGAGATAGGCTTCCTGTACGGCCTGGTTCCGCTGGATCTCGGCCGGGGCGCCCTCGGCGATCTTGCGCCCGAAGTTGAGCGCCGCGATCCGGTGGGTCACCCCCATCACGAGCTCCATGACGTGCTCGACGAGGAGGATGGTGATGCCCTGCTGCTCGTTCAGCCACCGTAGCCGTTCGTCGAGCTGCCGCACCTCCTCGAGGTTCATGCCCGCGGCCGGCTCGTCGAGCAACAGCAGCCGGGGGCGGGCGGCGAGGGCGCGGGCGAGCTCGAGGCGCCGCTGCTCTCCGAACGCGAGGCTGCCCGCGAGCTCGTCGCGCTTGTCGGCGAGCCCGGAGAACTCGAGCTGCTCCTCGACCGACGACCGCTGGCGCCGGCTCCCGGAGAGCCAGCGCGAGAAGAAGCCTTCCGACCGGACCGATTCCCGGCCGTTCTGGGCCACCCAGAGGTTCTGCCAGACGGTGAGGTCCGAGAAGAGGCGGATGTTCTGGAAGGTCCGGGCGATCCCGGCCCGCAGGGCGAGGTGGGGCGGGCGGTTGGTGATCTCCGTCCCCTCGAACCTCACGCTCCCCGCGGTGACCGGGAACACCCCGCAGATGAGGTTGACGGTCGTGCTCTTGCCGGAGCCGTTCGGCCCGATGAGCCCGAAGATCTGCCCCTGCTCCACGGTGACGTCGAGACCGTCCACGGCCCGGACCCCGCCGAAATGCTTGGTGAGGGTGCGCAGCTCAAGCACCGCCGCGCTCCCCCGCCCGGAACAGCCGCCCCAGGGTGCGGGCGGCGCGGGCGTCGATGAACCCGGAGGGGCGCACGTTCATCGCGAGCACGATGAACGCGCCGAAGAGGAGGTTTCGCCAGTCCCCGAGGAAGCGCAGCCCCTCGACCAGGAACCCCTGGACGAAGAGGACCGCGAGCAGCGTCCCGAATACCGACCGGAGCCCGCCGAGGAGGGGGTAGGTGATGGCGAAGGTGGCCATCAGGACCCCGAAGTTGAGGTGCTCGATGTGGGTCGTGTAATGGGCGTAGATCCCGCCGCCGAGGCCCGCGATGAGCCCGCCGATGGTGAATGCGGCCACCTTGACCACGGTGAGATTGATTCCCACCGACTGGGCCGCGAGCTCGTCTTCTCCCACCGCACGCAGCACCGACCCGATCCGCGACCGGTCCATCCACCACAGGATGGCCATGAGGATGACGACCCAGACCCAGACGAAGATCGCGACCTCGAGGGTCGACCAGCCGTTCTCCGGGAAGAAGCGGATCTGCCGGAAGCCCTCGCCGCCGAGCGGCCCGATCTGGAACCCCCCCCGGCTGATCTGGTAGTCGAAGTTGAACCAGAAGAGGCGGACGAACTCGCCGAAGGCGAGGGTCGCGACGGTGAACATGAGCCCCTTCACGCGAAGGGCCGGGAACCCGACGATGCACGCGAGCGCGCCGGCGACGATGCTCCCCGCGAGCATGGCGGGGACGACGTGCCACTCCCCGAGGACCGTCAGCATTCCCGCGATGTAGGCCCCGACGGCGAAGAAGCCGGCCTGGGCCATCGTCACCTGGCCGGTCAGGATGATCACGTAGGCGGAGAGCCCGAGGATGGTGTGGACCCCGAAGAGCTGGACGAGTCCCCAGATGAAGTCCATGGCGGGCGGCCCCCTCTCGGCTCGGCTCAGCGCGGCTCAGCTCGGCTCGGCGCGCGGGCGAACGCGCCGTGCGGCCCCGGGGGAGGGCTCCGGAGCGGGGCGCCGGCCGGCGCCCGGTCGTCGCTGCCGGGACGCATGTCGAGCCTTCCCCGCCCGGTGTCCGCCAGCCCTACTCGTGCCTCGACGCGGTGCCGAAGATGCCGCCGGGCCGAAACGCGAGGAACACGAAGAGGAGCAGCATGACGTACATGTCGCGCTCGGTGACGCCGCGGATGAGCTGGAAGGTGTTCTCGAACGCCCCGATCAGCAGCCCGCCGACGATCGCCCCGGGGATGCTGCCGAGCCCCCCGATGACGGCCGCGATCAGCCCCTTCACGGTGACCGGCACGGTAAGGAGCGGCGACAGGATCCCGACTGATGCTCCGACCATGGCGCCGGCGATCCCCCCGATGACCCCGGCGATGATGAACGTGGTCGAGTTGGTGCCCTGCACGCTCATGCCGCAGAGCTGGGCCGCGACCGGCTGCTGCGCGACCGCCCGGGTCGCCATGCCGAGCTTCGTCCGATAGAGGACGTAGAGCAGGAACGCGGTCGCGAGCACGCAGAGGCAGAAGACGAACAGCAGGTCGCCCCGCATCCCGAAATCCCCCCACTCGATCATGACGTCGTCGAAGAGCGCGGGATAGGGCTGGGGCATCCCCTCCGTCGCGTGGACGATGACCTCCTCGAGGAAGAGCAGCATCCCGATCGTCGCGAGGAGGGAGGCGAGGGGCGCCCCCGGTGGGATGTACCGGAAGTTGCAGAGGTAGACGAGGTAGCCGAAGACCCCCGCGGAGACCGCGGCGACCGCGTAGGCCGCCGGGGCCGGAAGGGGGATCTGGGTGCCGACCCCCCAGCTCAGGTAGGCGCCGGCGAGGGCGGTGGCCGCGTAGGCGAGGTTCAGCTTGTCCATCACCCCGAAGATCAGGGTGAAGCCGATGCCGATGATCGCATAGGTGGCCCCGAACAGGACCCCGTCCACGATCGTCTGGAGGTAGTCGAGGGGCGTCCAGCCGAAAATCTCGATCTCCACCGCGCCTCCCCCCGTTTCCCGGCCGGGTCGGACTGCCCGGAGCGCGGGCCGGGCCGCCCGGCCCGCGCTCCGAAGAGGGCGTCAGCTCAGCTCGCGCTCGGGTCGTGCAGCACGGCCCACTCGCCGCCTTGCGCGTGCACGTAGAGGTAGGGCTTGGTCGCCTCCCCGTCGCCCTCGCGCATGATCGTGCCGATGAGGCCGTTGGTCGTCTCGAGCTTCGCGAGGCCGTCGCGGATCTTCCGGCGGTCCTCCTGCACCGAGTCCGCGGTGGCCATGACCCCTTCGGACTCCATGACCTGCGCGAGGACCTCGACGATCTCCCACGCCGCGGCGCTGTGCAGATCGGCCGAGCCGCCCTTCTCGTCGGTCAGCTTCGCGACGAGCTTGGCCCGGTCGGTGACCGGCGCGAAGCTGCTCGGGATGATGATCCCTTCCGCGGCCTTCGAGCACCCCTGCAGGGTCTCCATGCTGGAGGAGCTGGTGAGCCCGATCATCAGCTTCGGCCGCACCCGCTGGCGGTTCATCTCCTTGAGGATCCCGCACAGCGTGAAGGGATGCGAGGACAGCGCCACGAAGTCGGGCTTGGCCTTCTTCATCTCCCGCACCTGCTGGGTGAAGTTCGTGTCCGCGAGCAGCCACTTGGCGAAGCCCTTGACCTCGAACCCGGCCTCCTGGGCCCGGACGTCCATCACCTTGTACCAGGTGAAGCGCGAGTGGGCGAAGTCCTCCTCCACCCCGCCGAACATCGTCTCGAGTTCCGGATAGTTCTCCTTCACCCACAGGAACAGGGTGCGGTACATCTCGGTCTCGTTGGGCACGTTGCGGAACGCCCACTCGGAGATCTTCGCGAGGCCGCCCTTGATCGCGGTGTCGGTGAACACCGGGATCCGGAGGCCGGAATCGCCCTCGTCGTCCACGGAGCGCTGCAGGATGCCGAAGAGGGGCTCGGCCACGTTCGAGCAGGTCGGCCCGACCGCGACGAGGGCGTCCGAGCTCGCGATCTTGCGAAGGACGGAGATGCCTTCCTCGGCGTTGCAGCGGTCGTCGTCGAAGCTCATCTCGAGCATGGCCATGGAGCCGTCGCCGAGCTTGACCCCCCCCTGGCCGTTGATGTGCTCGACGGCCGCCTGCATGACGGCCTCGGTGTTGATGCCGAACGAGCGGACGACCCCCGACTTCGCCCCGAAGCCCGCGATCTTCACCGTGCGATCGTCGGCCGCTACCGACGCGCTGCCCGCGCCGAGCAGCGAGGCCGCGGCGACCGCGGAGAGGAGACCCAGAGTCTGCTTCTTCATGTGAATTGCTCCTTATCCTGAATCCTGAACCGGACAGCCGGCGCACCGCCCCGGCCCCGAAGAGGGCCCCCTTGAGGAGGGCCCGGGCGGACGGCCCGCCGATGGACCCGCCGACCCTATAAGAACATTCCCTTCAAGACAAGCCGCAGAGCCGTGCGGGGTGGAGCCGCCCCGCTTTGGCAGACCCCCGAATCATTCGACGCGGCCAGCTCCCCGACCGCCATGATGCGACAGGCCTGCCGGCACCCGCCTCAGCGGGGCAGGTAGCGCGGCAGGACCTCCCACCCCGGGCGGGCGGCCCCCGCCTGCGCGAGGCTCTCGATCTCCGCGTCGGTGTGCCCCGCCTCGGCCAGCACCTCGGCGGTATGGGCGCCCGGGAAGGGGGCGGGGGGCAGGCGCCGCACCCGCGACACGGCGGGACGGATCCACGTCGGCATCGGGAGGGTGGTGGTGTGGCCCGAAGGATGGGGGCCGCGGAAGAGGCCGAGGGATCCACTGCTCATCCAGTTGGAGCGGTGGTCCGTGCTCTCCGTGGTCCGGTCGGCGCGGATCTCGGCGAGGGTCCGCAGGGGCGCCGCCCCGGCGCCCGGAAGCCCCGCGACCCGCTCCTGCAGCTCGCGCACGGTGAGGGCCCGCACCGCCTCCTCGATCGCCCCCTCCGCGGTGCCCGCCGCGCCGATCGCGCGGGCGAGCCGCGCCTCGTCCCCGGCGCGGCAGCCGACGAAGACCCATCCGTCCGCCGCCTCGTGGATCCTCTGCCCGGCGCCGTCGCCCATCGCCCGCGGGCCGGAGGGCTCCGCCCCCGGACCGCCGCCCTCCCAGGCCACCATGCAGGGGAACTGGACGAGCTGCGCGCCCATCGCGAGCGAGGTGCGCACGTAGCTCCCTCCGCGCCCGCAGGCCCGCGCGAGGAGGGCCTGCGAGATGCCGGCCGCCGCCGAGAACCCGGTGATGTAGTCCACGCACGAGGCGATGGCGTGCAGGGCCGGCTTCTCCGGGCCGCCGCCATAGCGGGCCATGATCCCGGTGGACGCCTGGAGCACCGGATCGAAGGACGGGTCGCCGTCGTAGGGGCCGGGCTCCATCCCCGTCCAGGCGCCGATCTGGCAGGAGACGATCCCGGGGTTGATGGCGGCGAGCTGGTCGTGGGCGATGCCGAGCGAGCGCGCCGAACGGTCGAGGAAGTTGTGGAGGACGACGTCCGCACCCTCGACGAGCCGCGCGAGGGCGGCCTTCCCCGCCTCGGTCTTGAGGTCGAGGACGAGGGCGCGCTTGCCCTGGTTCACGTCGACGCCGAACCACATGGTCGCGAAGGGCCCCGCCAGGGGCGCCGGGGGATCGATGCGGATGACGTCCGCCCCGTGCTCCGCGAGGGTCCGCCCCGCGGCGGGGCCGGCGACGATGTTCGAGAAGTCGAGCACCCGGACCCCCTCGAGGAGTCCTCCGGCCCGGGCGCCGGAGCCCGACACCGCGGCGGTCCGGGCGGCCCCGGTTGCGGTCGCCGCGCTCGCCGGCCGCTCGAGGGGTGGGGCCATCCACTCGAAGGAGCCCTCGCCGGCGGCCCCCGCCCGAAGCCCGGGCGAACGCACCGCCTCGCCCTCGATGGAGAGGAAACGCCCCGGCTGGCGCACCGGGCCGCGGCCCGGGTGGTCGAGGTCGGTCGTGACCCCCGCCGTTCGCAAGGCCGGGTCGGCCAGCCATTCGGCGCTCGTGCGGACCATCGCCGCCGGCACGTTGGCCTCGCGCAGCATCGCCTCCCACTCCCCGGCGGGACGGGTCTTCGCGGCGGCCGCGATGAGGCCGATGAGGCGCTCGCGCCACCTCGGGGTCAGGCTCGCGCCCTTGTTGACGTTGTTGCCCGCGTCGTGTTCCGCGTAGGGGGTCTCGCTGACCATGCCTTCGGCGATGACCTGGTCGTACACGCCGAGGACCTGGAGGAAGGCGCGGTTCTGGTAGACGTGGTCGGGGGCGCAGACGAAGAGGATCCGCCCGTCCGCACATGCATAGAAGTTGATCGTCGGGTTGGCGTGGCCGCGCACGTACTCCGCCACTTGGGCGACGTGCTCCTCGGTCAGGTGACCGCGGAGCGCGCGCAGGGCGGGAAAGACGAGGTCCAGCACCGCGTTGTCGATCGTCGGGAAGTTGTAGCGCGAGGGCTGGCCCTCGATCTTGCAGGTGAGGAGGGCCATCGCGGCCATCACGCAGTCGGCGAGCGGCACCTCGATGTGCTGCCCGCGGCCGGTGCGCTGCCGGTGGTAGAGCCCGAGGGAAGCGGCGAGGGAGCCGAGCACGCCGCCGTAGGCAGAGGCCATGGGGATGGCGGAATAGGTGGGCGTGCCGAGCAGGGCGCCGAGCGGGCTGATGTTGGTGTAGACGCCGACGGAGGCGTCGATGACCCCCTCCCAGGCGGGGACGCTCCGCAGCGGGTCGCCCTCCGCGAAGCCGGGGAGGGAGACGTGGACGAGCTCCCGGCGGGCGCCGTCGAGCCCGCCGTAGTCGAGCCCGAGCGCGGCGGCGGCCCCCGGGCGCATGTTCTCCAGCACCACGTCGGCTTCCGCCGCCCGCGCCCGGCAGACGCGCCGCGCCGCTTCGTCCCCGAGGTCCATCTCGACGAGGCGTTTCCCGCGGTCCAGCAGGGGGTCGGCGGCATGGGCCTCGCGTCCGGGCCGCACGATCTCGACGACATCCGCCCCCTGGTCGGCGAGCAGCATCGCGGCCACCCGGCCGGGCCAGCGGGTACCGAGATTGAGCACGCGCACCGACGCGAGCGGTGCGTGTCGAGGAGTCGCCATGTCCACCCTCCCAAGGCCGATCCACGATGCGGCGGCGCGGTGGCGCGGGCTGCCCCGGCGCCGCCGGAACCGGGCCGATTGTAGCCGCGGCTCCGCGCCGGCGGCGGAGGAGGGGGCGAAGCGGCGGGAACCGGCCCCTGGGTGAGGCCCTTGGATGAGGCCCTTGGAGCAGGCTCCTGGACGAGACCCCGGGAGAACGAGCGGAGCAGGACCGGCAGGCCCGGCCCCCCCCCCGCCCGTCAGCCGGCGCGCGGCACGGCCACGCCGATCAGGGTGTCCCGGGTGACGAGCCTCGCGAGCGCCTCCTCGCTCGCGCCGTCCGTCCCCGCGGGCCTCATCGGCAGAACCAGGTAGCGCATGTCGGCCGTGCTGTCGTGGACACGGACCTCCACGTCGGGCGCAATCCCGGTCCCGAACTCGGCCAGCACCGCGCGCGGCTCGCGCACCGCCCGGCTCCGGTAGCTCCTCGACTTGTACCAGTCGGGAGGGATCCCGAGGAGGAACCGCGGGTAGCACGAACACAGGGTGCACACCACCAGGTTGTGCGTCTCCGGCGTGTTCTCCATGACCAGGATCGGAATGGGCCCGATATCCATCCCGAGCTCCGCCGCGGCGCTCTTCGAATCGGCGACGAGGCGTTCGCGAAAACCGTCGTCCACCCACGCGCGGGCCACCAGCTCGGCTCCCCGCGCCGGACCGAGGGTATCCATGTGCTCGATCCGGGCCCGCATTTCGTCGGCGGAGAAGACCCCCTTCTCGATGAGGAGGCTGGTCACCGCCATCTGCATGAGCTGATGGCGGGCGAGCGGGGTGTCCTCGAGGTCGGGCTGGGGGGGATGATGGTGGGTCGGGTCGATGTCGTAGCCGCCGTACCCGGGCCCATGCGCGTGGCCGTGCTCGCGTCCGCGCGGGGGTTCGTGGCCGCTCATCTCGGGTCTCCCGGCTCCGGTGCGAGCCAATGTTCGTAGATCTCGATCTCGACGCGATCCCGTTCGTTTCCCTCGTAGTCCGGCCAGAGTACCCGGCTCGCGAAACGGACCCTGTACAGCACCTGGCGCTCCGCATCCCGGTTCCCGTAGGCGAGCTGTTCGGGATTGCGGTACCGTCCGCAGATCCGCTCGACCTCGCCGGGCTTCCCGCGGCAATACCACGGGGTTCGCACGTGTCCGGGTGGAAACCGGCGCAGTACCCGTACCCGGTCGCCCGGGGCGAATCCGGGAACAGGCCCGCTCATGGCAACTCCTGCCGGGCGCCGGCCTCGATCGCGGCCATGCGTGCGCCGAGCTCGCTTACCTCGATGACCTTCTTCTCGAGCAGAATGTTGGTCATCGACGCCATCCACCGTTCGTAGTAGCCATAGCGGTCGTAAGCGTCGGCTCCCAGCTCCTCGATGCCTCGTCGAAGCTCGTCCACGGAAACCAGCTTCCGCTCCCCGAGAAGAACCATGAGAGCATCCACCCTCTTCTCCCATGGGGCCTTCCCGTGCTCTTCCCGATCGATGAGGCCGGCTTCGAGCCCGCCCATGTCGTGGTGGCGTCTTTCGCTCATGATGGAACCCTCGGTGCTCCACGTCCGCGCGACCCGACCCGCCGCACCGCGCCCCCGCCATCCCCGCACGCGTACCGGCGTGCCGGAGACGGGAGGAAGGCCCCCGGCCGGCGTCGTTTCGCCGAAAGGGTGCGGAAAACCCCGCCACCGCGGTCATGCGCCGCGGTCATGCGAAGCGCAGAGCGGGATCGAGCTTCCCGTCCGCCCTGCGATCCGGACGCTTCGGCCGCAACCGCTTCCGGGCGCGCCCGGAAGCGGGCGCACCCGGCAACCGGCTCAGTCCGAGGAGTGGATCTGGTACATGGGGATCGACTTGAACGCCGCCATCTCGATCCCGCGCTCCCTGAGGATCTCCTGCACCCACTTCGGGGAACGTCCGATGCCGGTCCAGGTCTCGTTGGGGTTTTGCGGGTTGCGGTACTTCGCGGGCATCTTCCGCCGGCGGCGGCCGGTCGAGGAGGAGGTTCCGAGCTCGGGAAAGATGTCGCCCATCTTGTAACCTTCCGCGGTCACACGGCGTTCGAGCTCGGCCCGCAGGTCCTGGCGGCGGCGCTTTTCCCGTGAAGCCATCTCGGTCTGCACCTTTCCCACCAACTCGCTGAGTTGATCGACGTTGAGCCCCTTGAGGTCGATTTGGTCCACTTCGTCTGCTCCTGTCAATAACTGGCATGAGTCGCCTGCTCTTCCATGCCGCGCCAAGTGCCGGCGGCGGGTCGAATGCTCCCGCCCGCAGCGCGGCGCTCGACGGATGGTTTCGCATGGGCGTGCGGATTCTGTCAAACGTCCGTTCGGAAGTCTACCCCAAATGCTCCCGGATTCTCGTCGTCGGCATAAACGGGGTCGAAGATGCATGCCCGGCCCCGCCCCGCCGGCCCGTCCGTCGATCCGCGCGGTGCGGCGACGGGGCTCCGCGCCGCACGAGGTGATCATTCGCATCACGCTCACGACGATCGGCGCAGGGGCGATGCGATTTCCACATGAGCTTCGGGCATCGCCTTTCAATCTTCCTTCGGCCATCGGGGCGTCACGGGTGTCGAAATCCGCTTCCTGCCGAGCACGCACGACGCCGAGGTCGAGATTGCCGGCCGGCGGAAATCCGGGTTCGGGCGGCCGCGCCACCACCCTCCCGGCCGGCTCGTTCGCGGCCTCCGGCGAGCTTGCGCGGTCGATCGCCCGTCGCGTCTGAGGCGGGAATGGGGAACGTGCGTAATCGGGTTCCGCTCCGGAATGCATCGTGCGGCCGGCATCGTATGGCCGCCAGCTCCGGGCGGGAAGCCGGAATGCCGGATGGACGACCCCCACCGAGGGCCGGGAGAGGAAGGAAACCGGCGGCCCGAACCCTCCGCCGGACCGCCGCAAGGCTCGCCGTGCGCCGCACCCGCTATTCCCGTCCGGTCACGAGCTCGAGCACGTCGCGGTCCGCCACCCGGTAGTCGCGTCCCACCTGCCGGCCGTTCGCAGACCCGTCTCTCCACAGCCGGCCGAACTTCAGGCTGTCCGCAATCTCCTGGTGGACCATGCGCGCAACGTCGTACACGGTATCGCCGCGGCGCACCGTGAAAGGCTGGTCGAAGTCGGGGGGCCGCCCGGGGGCCTTGGTGTAGACGCGCACGACCTCGAGCCCTTCGAACAGCCACCGGGCAAGGGCCTCCAAGCCGGCTCCGGTCCGGGCCGAGACCGCCATCGCGGGATACCGGATCTCCAGCAGCTCCTGCAGGATCTCGAGCTCCTCCTCCGCGTCCGCGAGCTCGCCGGCCCGAGCCGCGACGAGGGCGGCGGGAAGCCGGATGGCGAACGGGTCCTCGATCCCTTCGTCGCCCTGCCCCTCCCGTCCACGGGTGCGCCTCCACTCCGGGAGGAGGGTGATCCGGCGGGCCGAGAGCGCCGACATGAGCCCGGTCAACTGATCGAGGCAGTCGGGCGCCCCCACGTCGACCACGATCAGGGCCGCGTCGGCCGGCTGGAGCGCATTGACGATCCACGGCACGGTGTACCCGGTAGTGATCGGCGGCAGGTCGACGAGCTGCAGGTTCACGTCCTCGCAGGGGAGCATTCCCGGTTGGGGGAGCCGGGTCGTGAACGGATAGGGGCCCGCTTCGGCCCGGGAGCGGGTCAACCGGTCGTGCAGGGTGGACTTGCCCGAGTTGGGCGGGCCGAGCAGGGCGATCTGGGCCGCTCCCTCGGGCCGCACCACGTGGCTCGGGCCCGAACGGGCGCCGCCCTTGCGTCCGCCCGCGAGCTCCTCGGTGAGCTGCTTGATGCGGGTCTTGATGTCGGCCTGGAGGTGCTCGGTCCCCTTGTGCTTGGGGATCGTCCGAAGCATCTCCCGCAGCCGTTCGAGGCGTTCCTTCGGCTCGCTCGCCCCGCGGAACGCGGCTTCGGCGGCCTTGTATCCCGGGCTCAGGTTGGCGGGCATCGGCGCTTGGCCTGGGTGCGGACGGTGACCGGAGCGGGGAGGTTCGCCCATCCGCCCCCCGAGGTCAAAGGGCAGGGGCCGCCCCGCTGACCGACTCGCGGCCAGGCCTCGACGCCCACCGCGCGTCCCTGGAACGGCGCATCCCGGGAACGCCCGTGTCCCGCCCGCGGATGGGACGGCAAGACCGACTCCGTTCGATGCGGGCGGGACACCCGCGTCCGTGGGACGCGCCGTTCCCGGGAGTTCCGCAGCGTGAGATGGCCTTGGGCAAAGGGCCGGGGCTCGCCCCGCTCCCCTGCCCGGTTCGTTTACCATCCCGGGGCGGCGCCGGGCCGCGCCGGTGCGGAAGCCGGGCGGAGGATCTCCGCGCGCGCCGGCCGCGAAGAGAGGGAGCGAGGAGGCAAGGTCGATGCGGTACTCGGCGATCGAGATGATCGAGAAGCTGGTCGGATTTCCGACCGTGTCGCGGGATTCGAACCTCGACCTCATCGAGTTCGTGCGGGGCTACCTCGCGGAGCACGGGGTCGAGAGCCGCGTGGTCCCGAACCCCGAGGGCACGAAGGCGAACCTGTACGCGACGGTCGGGCCGCGTGTGCCGGGCGGGGTGGTGCTCTCCGGGCATACCGACGTCGTCCCGGTGGACGGGCAGCCGTGGGACACCGACCCGTTCACGGTGACCGAGCGGGGCGGACGGCTCTACGGACGGGGGACCTGCGACATGAAGAGCTTCAGCGCCTGCGGCCTCGCGCTCGTGCCCGAGATGGCGGCGGCGGGGCTCGGGCGGCCCATCCATTTCGCCCTGTCCTACGACGAGGAGGTCGGCTGCCGCGGCGCCCCGTCGATGATCGCCGAGCTGGTCGAGCACCTGCCCGCCCCGCGCGCGGTCATCGTGGGAGAGCCGACCGACATGCGGCTCGTCAACGCCCACAAGGGCATGAACGGGTACGAGACCGTCGTGACCGGCCACGAGGCCCATTCGAGCCAGACCCACCGCGGGGTCAGCGCGGTGATGACCGCGGCCCGGCTCATCTGCTTCATCGACGGGATGGCCCGCGAATGCACGAGCCGTCCCAAGCCGGAGTCCGGCTTCATGCCCCCCTGGACCACGATCCACGTGGGGATGGTGAGCGGCGGCACCGCGGCGAACATCATCTCCCGGGAATGCCGGTTCGTCTGGGACCTTCGCAACATGCCGGACGACGATCCGCAGGCCTACCTCGATCGCTTCGAAGCGTACTGCCGCGACGAGGTTCTGCCGGAGATGCGCCGGGTCGCCTCCGAGGCGGACGTCGTGACCACGGAGCGCTTCGGGAGCCCGGGCCTCCGGGCCGAACCCGGCAGCGCCGCCGACCAGCTCGTGCGGGCGCTCACCGGGGACAACGACACCGGGGTCGTCTCCTACGGCACCGAGGCCGGCCAGTTCCAGGAGGCGGGGTTCTCCACCATCGTCTGCGGGCCGGGCTCCATCGACCAGGCCCACCAGCCGAACGAGTACATCGAACGCTCGCAGGTCGACCTCTGCCTCTCGACCCTTCGCCGGCTCATCGCGCTCCAGGCGGCGGAGGCCTGAGCCGGCCCGGGCATGGACCCCGGGCCTGGATTCCGGGCTTGGATACAATCGGGGCCAGTTGAAGGACGCCGGTCGAAGGGCCGAGGGGACCATCGCATGACCACCGCCAACTGCTGGGGCGACGCGAACGAGTACGACTACCGGGGGATCGTCGACGCGCTCGAACGCTACCTCCGGCTCAAGACCTTCCCGATCGGCATGAAGCGCTACCGCACCGTCGAGGAGATGGAGTCGGTGCCGCGGATCCGGCGGCCGGATCCGAAGGAGAAGCTCGCGACCGACCAGGTGGTGGGGCAGAGCCGCTGGATCGGCTGGACCATCGGCATCACCATGGACAACCTCATGGGCGCGCAGTGCGGGGCGGTGATCGGCCTCCACCCGCGCAGCCGGGAGTGGCTGAGCGGGGACCGGATGCACGGGGTGTGGTACGGGACCCTCGAGGACAGCGCCGCCCACCAGGCCGCGATGTCCTGCGCTTCCTACGGAGACTACGAGGCGCTCGCGGTCTCCCCGCTCACCTCCGGGCGCATCGACAACCCGGACGTCTGCCTCATCTACGGCACGCCGGGCCAGATGATCACCTTCGTCAACGGGCTCCAGTACCGCAACTACCGCAAGTACACGTTCACCTGCGTCGGCGAGAGCGCGTGCGCGGACTCCTGGGGGAACGCCCTCAAGACCGGCGAGCCCTCGCTGTCGATCCCGTGCTATGCGGAGCGGAAGTTCGGCGGGGTGCAGGACGACGAGATGCTGATGGCGATCCCCCCGAGCTACCTGCCGGGGGTGGTGGCGGGGCTCGAGGCGCTGAGCCGCAACGGCCTCCGTTATCCCATCCCGAGCCACGGCATCCGGAAATCCCCGCTCGACAGCCTCCAGGCGAGCTACGGCTGAGCCCGCGCGCGCCGGACCCGTCGTGTCCAGCCCGTATCCCGATCCCGGCTCGTATGGGGTCGAACGCCTCCTTGGCGGGTTCGATCCGGAGCCCGGGCCGAAGCCCGGGCCGAGCCGCCGGACCCTCCGTTCGACGGCAGGGGGGAGGGCCGGCGCCGGCGCCGCTCCCGGCGAGCAGACGCCCGTGGGGCGCCCGAGGGCCCTGAAGTCCGCCGAGGCGAAGGAGACGTCCGGGAATGAGGAAAGCCGGCAGGCGTGAGCCGCCCCCCGTGCTGGGCGCGGACGAGATCGACGAGGCCCTCGCCTCCCTCGACGGCTGGGAGGTGCGCGGCGGCAAGCTCCGCCGCGAGTTCGTGTTCGCGAGCTTCGTCGAGGCGTTCGGGTTCATGACGAAGGCCGCGCTGGCCGCCGAGCGGGCGAACCACCATCCGGAATGGCGCAACGTCTACCGGACGGTAACGGTGGATCTGGTGACCCACGAGTCGGGCGGGATCACGGAACGCGACACGGCGCTCGCCCGCGCCATGAACGAGCTCGCGGGCTGGAAGCCGGCGCCGGCGCCGGCCCGGTGAACCGGTCCGGGCCGCCGGTCCGCGAGCGGAGAGGGAGGGCATCATGCGTTGGGGAAGGTTCGAGGCCGACGGCCAGGTCAAGTACGGGATCGTGCGCGGGGACGAGGCGGAGCTCGTGGTGGGGAGCCCGTTCGCGGGGTACGAGCCGACCGGGGACCGGCGGCCCCTCGATTCGCTTCGGCTGCTTGCCCCGGTCGAGCCGCGCACCTTCTATGCGGCCGGGCTCAACTATCTCGACCACATCCGGGAACAGGCGGCGAGCCGGGGCCGCGAGCCGGACGTTCCCCGGCAGGCCGACATCGGATACCGGGCCAACAACGCGCTCATCGCGCACGGCCAGCCCATCGTCATCCCGCGCGACTCCGAAGGCCCGGTCGAGTACGAGGCGGAGCTCGTGGCGGTCATCGGCCGGCGGGCGAAGAACCTCGCCCCCGAGGACGCGCTCTCGGCCGTGCTCGGGTTCACCATCGGCAACGACGTGAGCGAGCGCGCCTGGCAGCGCGGCGACCGTACCCTGTGGCGGGCGAAGAACACGGACACGTTCAAGCCGATGGGGCCGTGGATCGAGACCGACGTGGACCTCGACGCCCTCGAGACGATCGTGCGGGTCAACGACCGCGAGACCATCCGGTTCCGGACCAACGACATGCTGTTCCCGGTCGAGACCTTCCTCAGCCGCATGTCGCGCTACCTCACCCTGTATCCCGGGGACGTGGTGTGGATGGGGACCGAAGGGAAGTCGCCGGCCCTGCGCCCCGGCGACCGGGTGGACGTCGAGATCACGGGGATCGGGGTGCTGAGCAACCCGGTGGCGGCGGAAGGGCCGAGCGGTTGAGGGCGGTGGATGCGGCCGACGGGCGGGTGGAGGCGGACGGAGGGGCGCAGCCCGCGTTTTCGGCCCCCTCCTCCGGCGCGGAAGGAGCGGTGGTGAATCGCCGGTGAACGGCGGGCCGCCACGCCCCCGCGAGGCGCGGCGGGAGCGGGTCGGCGCCTCCTCGGAAGGGGACGGGACAGGAGATCGACGAGACATGCAGGCCAGGTCCGGGAGAGACGAGAGCCGCGGGGCGCCGCGCCCGATGGACGGGGTGCGGGTGCTCGACGCCGCGACGTTCCTCGCCGCGCCCTTCTGCGGCACCCTCCTCGCGGAGTTCGGGGCGGAGGTCATCAAGATCGAGCAGCCGGGGGTCGGCGACCCGCTGCGCCGCTTCGGGACCGCGAGCGCGAGCGACACCGGCGACAGCCTCATCTGGCTCCAGGAGTCGCGGAACAAGAAGTCGATCACCCTCGATCTCCGCAAGCCGGGCGGGGCCGACCTCCTGAAGCGGCTCGTCGCCGAATCCGACGTGCTCGTCGAGAACTTCCGCACCGGCACCCTCGAAGGGTGGGGGGTCGGGTGGGAGGCCCTGCGCGAGGTGAATCCGAAGCTCGTGATGGTCCGCATCACCGGCTTCGGGCAGACGGGGCCCAAGGCGCGCGACCCGGGGTTCGCCCGGATCGCCCACGCCTTCAGCGGGCTCAGCTATCTCGCGGGCGAGCCGGACGGCCCGCCCCTCATGCCGGGGTCGACGACCCTCGGCGACTACCTCGCCGGAACCTACGGCGCGTTCGGGGTCCTGATGGCGCTGCGGGCGGCGGAGCGCACCGGCGAGGGCCAGTACATCGACATCGCGCTCTACGAGCCGGTCTTCCGTTTCCTCGACGAGATGGCGGTCGCCCACGCCCACAACGGCTACGTGCGCGAGCGGATGGGCGCGGACACGGTGAACGTGGTCCCCCACAGCCACTATCCGACCGCGGACGGGAAGTGGGTGGCCATCGCGTGCACGAACGACCGGATGTTCGAACGCCTCGCGGATACGATGGGGCGGCCCGAGCTCGCGGCCCCCGACCGCTACGGGCCGATCGCGAGCCGGCTCGCGCACCGGGCGGAGGTCAACGAGGTGGTGGCGGGGTGGACCTCGTCCCTGCCGCAGTCCGAGGTGCTCGCCCGCTGCGGGGTGGGCGAAGTCCCGTGCGGGCCGATCCACAGCATCGCCGACATCTTTGAGGACGGGCAGTACGCGGCGCGGGGAGACCTCGTGGAGTTCGAGGACGAGCGGGCGGGCAAGGTGACCATGCCGGCCGTCTTCCCCTTCCTCTCCGGGACCCCGGGGCGGGTCGACCACCTCGGGCCGCCCCTCGGGGAGCACGTGGAGGAGGTCCTCGGCGGCCTGCTCGGCCTCGACGAGGCGGCGATCGCGCGCCTGCGGGACGATGGGGTGATCTGATCCGGGAGGGACGCCCGCCGGCCCGGATCGTCACCGGAGGGGAGCCGACAGGGGGAGCCGAACGATGTCGTTCTCAGCGCGGTTGGGGCACTTCGTCCTGTTCGTGGTTCTGACCATCGCCACCTTGGGCGTGTATCCGCTCTACTTCATGGTCTCCACCACGAGAGAGAACAACCAGGTTCTCAAGGAGATCCGGGATCTCCTGTCGTCACCGACCCGGGTGGAAGCCCGGTCCGCCGAGAGGAGGGAGCTCTGACCGCCCGCCCTCCCGGGGGAGGGCCGGACGGAGGGCGGGGAACTGGAGGGCGAGCACCGCGGCGCCGTCCGGCCCGGCCTCGAACTCGCATTCGCGTTCGTCGGCGCTCGCGAACCGGCAGGAGAGGCGGGGCAGGGCTTCTCCGTCGTGCACCAGGGCCCCCGCGATGACGACCTGGTACTGGCCGCCGCCCCCGCACGGGCGCACGCAGCGCATCCCCGGCCCGAGCCGCACGAGCTCCGCGCCGAGCCCGTCGGCCTCGGGGGCCATGAGCGGCTCGACCGTGCACGAATCCAGGCCCCCGAGGGCGGCGGCCGGGCGCTCCACCCGCGGGGCGAGCCGCTGGCGCTGGCGTCCCCGCACCAGGCGGCTCCGCATCGCGGGCATGTACTTGGCGCCCGGGTCCCATGACTGGCGCAGGGTGAAGTACCGGATCCCGCGGTCCCCGGCCGCGATCGGGCCGTAGGGGGTGTGCCCGCCCGCGAACTGGACGGTCACCGGGTCCGCCCGGCGCTTCCCGATCCGGCCCGACCCTCCGACGAAGACCTGGAACTGGTGGGTCTCGTGGAAGTGCGGTGGGGTCACCGAGCCGGGCGGCTGGCTTACGAGGAAGCCCTGCGGCAACCCGTTGTCGTTGGTCTCGTTGCCCTCCAGGTAGGTCCCGCGCCGCGGCGCCGCCCCCACGAGCTCCCGGAGCAGGTATTCCTGGCCGTGGACGTCCACGGTCCGGCGGCGCTCGTTCGCGGCGGCGATGGAGGCGGCGATCAGCATGGGGTCTCCCTCGGCGTCCCGCCGTCGGCCCGAAACCGGGGTCGGCGGACGAGCTCCCATTCGGCATGAACCGTACACGCGGCTCCCGTCAGCCCCGATGGTTCCGCGGTTCCGCCGTGATGAATCGAGGGCGGAAGACCGAAATACTCGATCCGGTCCGGGTAGCCGGTAAGCCAAGTGGCTTCCCGGCGGACACTCGCCTTGGGCGTCGACGAGAGCGAATCCACCAGTCGAGCCACGAACCGGACCGCGGACGGCGACGGATCGTCTATCCGCCTCTTGAGCCTCTCCCGGTCGCTCATGCCGACAGCCGCCGTTCGATCAGGTCTGCGAACCCGGGCTTCAGCTCGATGCCGATCCACCTCCGCCCTCCGTCGCGAGCCGCGATCAGGGTGGTGCCGGAGCCCGCGTAGGGGTCCAGCACGACGTCTCCGGGGCGGCTCGTGATCCGCACGCACCGGCGTGCCAGCGACAGGGGCATGATCGCGGGGTGGTCATCCAGGCGGCCGTCCAGCCGTTTGCGAGGTTCGGTCGGCAGCTCCCAGGTGGTGCGCAGCCGGCGCCCGTTCGGACCGCGGACCGCATCGAGATCATAGTAGTAGTCCTGGCTCTTGGACAGGAGAAATACGGTTTCGTGCGACCTGGTCGGCCGATCCCGGACCGATTCCGGGTGGGCGTTCGGCTTGTGCCAGATGACTTCGGAGCGGAGCCACCAGCCATCCTCCTGGAGCGCGAACGCAAGCCGCCAGGGCACGCCGATCAGGTCCTTGGCCTTGAGCCCTTCCGGGGTCGGCGGCCGGACGGACATCGCCCGAGCCCGGTTCTTTCGGTCCGGCGCTCGATACCGGCGGTTGCCGGACGTATGGACGTCACCGACGTTCAGCCATACCGTGCCGTCATCGCCGAGAACCCGCCGAACCTTGTCGAACGTCTCGACGATGCCCGCGACATAGTCCTTCAGGGAATCGTCCCGGCCGGTCTGTTCCTCGACCTCGTAGTCCCTCAATGACCAGTACGGGGGAGAGGTGACCACCGTTCGGACGCATTTCCCGGGAAGGAGATCGAGCGTCTCGTTCGCGGGGCCGCAGACCAGCAGGGACCGGGCGAACGGATCGAAACGGACGTTCTCGCCGGCGTTGATCCGGGTGTAGTCGGAGGGTGGGGCCGGATGGAATCCGGGCCGTTCCTGTCGGCATGGAAGGCCGGCTTCCTCGACACCGGACGCCGCCGGAGCCGATACGCCGTGCTTCCGGGCCGGGTCGGGCGCCGTTCGTGGCCGCTCCGATGCTGAAAACGGCTGCTCCCGCATCCTTCCGATCTCCGCTCGCAGGCTGGGAGGATAGCATCCGCCCCGCCGGCCCGATCAGTGCGGGCGGCGGGGCGGATGGGCGCGGATCGCCTCCTCGTCGAGCTCCGTCCCCCACCCCGGCCCGGTGGGCAGCTTCAGGTATCCATCCTCGATCTCGGGCGCCCGGGTCACGAGGTCGTCCTTCCACGGCACGTCGTCGATGTCGATCTCCATCACCCGGAAGTTCGGGATCGCGGCGCAGAAGTGGGCGCTCATCACCGTCGAGAGATGCCCGTAGAAGTTGTGGGGGGCGACGTTGACCTCGAACGCCTCCGCCATCGCCGCGATCCTGAGCCCCTCCCAGGCGCCGTTCCAGGGAACGTCGATGATCGCGACGTCCATCGCCGCCCGCTCGAAGTACGGGCGGAAGCCCCGGATGCCGAACAGCGACTCGCACGAAGCGATCGGGGTGCGCACGCTCTCGCGGACCCGGGCGAGGGCGGCCGGATCGTAGAGGTCGATCTCGAACCAGGTGAGCCCGAGGTCGTCGAGGGCGCGGGTGACCTGGAGGTAGCCCTCGGTCTTGAAGTTGAAGTTGAGGTCGAGGTGGATCCCGACCCCCGGCCCCGCTCCGTCGCGAAGCGCCCCGAGCTGGCGGCGGAGGGCGTCGATGACGCGGGGGCCGGCGTTCAGCTCCGGCCAGCCCGGCGTGCCGGTGAAGCCCGGCATGTGCAGGCGCGGGCCGTCCTCGCCGAAGAGGAAGATGTTGGTCTTGAGCCCGCGAAAGCCGCGGTCGCGGACCTCCGAGGCGAGGGCCGCGAGGTCGTCGAGGGTCTCGATCGGCGGGCGGCCGACGTGCCGGGCGGGCTCGCCGAACCGGTACGTGCCGCAGTGCGACCAGTAGAGCTCGAGGCGGTCCCGCACCGCCCCGCCGAGGAGGTCGAAGACCGGAACCCCGAGCGCCCGGCCCTTGATGTCGAGGAGCGCGTTCTCGATGGCCGCGATCGCCTGCTGGACCATCCCTCCGGGAGCCTGGCGGGTCGCCGCGTAGAGCTTCGCGCTCATGCGGGAGATGGCGAGGGGGTCCTCGCCCGCCACCCGGTCGGCCACGAGCCGCTCGATGACCCGGCTGAGCCCCGGGCTCCCGTAGCACTCGTTGTATTCGCTGATCCCGGTGACGCCCTCGTCCGTCGTCACCTTGAGGAACGAGAAGTCGCGCCATCCCGCATCGCAGTGCAGGGTCTCGCAGCCCGTGACCTTCATGCCTTCCTCCCCGTTCTCCTCTCCCTCTCCCCCGCGGCGGCTCCTCCGGGCGCCGCCCGGCGCCGGCGGCTCCTGCGCCCTCGTGGGAACGTTCGGAGCGGCCCGGGCGATGCGGCGCCGGGGACGGTAGCGGCGGCGGTGCGCGACCTCGGCTCGCAGCACGGGCCGGCGCTCATGCCCCCTCTCAGGCCCGCCCTCATGCCCCCGGCGTTCCGTCCCGGACGGGGGGACCGGCGGGTCTCCTCACCGCCCTCCTACCGCCCCATCGCGCGGCTCATCCGCCTCGGGTCCGCCCCGCCCTCCATGATCCCGGTCTCCAGATCGAGCTGGATCGCGCACACCCCGGCCGTGCGATGGGAGTAGTCGTCCAGCCGCTCGACGTCGTGGCCGCGGGCGGCGAGCTCGCCGGTGACCGCTTCCGGCACCCGCCCTTCGACGGTGAGCCGCCCCGGCAGGCAGCCGTGGGGCTCGAACGAATTCGGGAAGCTGTGGGTCGCGAACCGGGGGGCCTCCACCGCGTCCTGGGTGCTCATCCCGAACCGGGCCACGTTGAGGAGCACCTGGAGCATCGCCTGGGTCTGCACGTCGCCTCCCGGCGTGCCGAACGGCATGACCCGCCGCCCCGGCCATCTCGCGAAGGCGGGGTTCGGGGTGAGGCGCGGGCGTTTGCCCGGCGCTACGCAGGAGGCGTGGCCGGGGACCGCCCACGACTGCGAGCCGCGCGACGAGGGACAGAAGCCCGTGCCGGGGATGACCGGCGACTCCCACGAGACGTCGCTCGGGGTCGCGGAGAAGCAATTGCCGTGGCGGTCCACCGCCGCGCAGTACGAGGTGTCGGCGGAGGCGGGGGCCGGATGGGCGGCGGCGGGCTCGGAGCGCTCCTCGAATGCGCGCGCCTCGCCGGCGCCGATGCCGGCGCCAGCGCCGGCTCCGGCTCCGGCTCCGGCCTCGGCGCCGCCCGCGAGCCCGGCCGGCGGCATGCCCGGCCACGCCCGGTCGGGCCGGATGAGAGCCCGTCGTTCCCGGGCGTAGCCGGCGGAGAGGAGACGGTCCAGCGGAACGTCCACGAACCGCGGATCGCCGTAGTGGCGTTCGCGGTCGGCGAAGACGAGCTTCATCGCCTCGGTGATCGTGTGGATGTAGTCGGTGCGGTTGTGGCCGAGAGCGGCGAGGTCGATCCCGTCGAGGAGGCGCACCATCTGGGCGAGCGCGGGCCCCTGGCACCACGGCCCGCAGGTGTAGACCTCGACCTCGCCGAGGCGCGCGACGACCGGCTCCTCGACGCCGCTCTCGTATTCGTCGAGGTCCTCCATCGTCAGCCAGCCGCCGTTCTCCTCGTGGTAGCGGACCATGGCCCGCGCGAGGTCGCCGCGGTAGAAGGCGTCGCGGGCGGCGGTGAGGCCGGCCCCCCGCCCCCCGCGCGCCGCGGCGGCCGCCTCCTCGTCCGCCATGTACTGGATCGAGGCGGCGAGGTCGGCCTGCACGAAACGTTCGCCTTCCTTCGGCGGCCGTCCGCCCGGAAGGTAGATCGCCTCGTTCGCCGGCCAGCGGCGATAGCCGTCTTCATGGGCGGTGAGGTACTCGAGCATCACGTGGTGCATCGAGAACCCCTCGCGCGCATACCGGATCGCAGCCGCCGCGACGTCGCCGAAGCCCATCGTGCCGTAGCGCCGGAGGGCGAGGACCCAGGCGTCGGGGGCGGCCGGCACGACGGTGCGGAGGATGCCGGTCGGCACGTGGCCGTCGAACCCCGAGACGAAGCGGTCGAGCGAGGCGGCGCGCGGCCACCCGCCGAGGCCGCTCACGGTCACCACCCGGTCCTCCTCCGCGAGATGGATCATGATCGGGGCGACCCCGGCGAACTGCACCATGTCGCTGTGCACCACGCCGAGGGCGATCCCGGCCGCCACCCCGGCATCGACGGCGTTGCCGCCCGCTTCGAGGATTTCGTAGCCGGCCTGCGTCGCGAGGTGGTGGCCGGCGCTCACCATGTGGCGGGTCGCGTGAATGGGCGGCTGCATGGCCATATCGGCGGGTCTCCGCGCCAGAGGGGGGTCGGAAGCGGCCGATGATAGCGGTTTGGCGTGCGCTCCGGCGCGGGGGCGGCGACGTCGTTGGAGCGCGGGAGTCTCGCCCGCGGTGACCGGTCTACCCCGGCGCGGCGGACTCTCGCGGGGCGCTCGGGGGACACTCGCGGGACGTCCGGCCGCCGCCCCGCGCCGTCCGGGTCCGGATGCGGCGATCCTTTCGACAAGACACGACTTGACGAAACACGACTTGACGAAACACGACTTGACGAAGTGGCGCCGCCGCCGCACACTGCGGGCATGGCGAAGTTCATCGGCCGCGTGAAGGAGCTCGATCTGCTGGTCAAGGCGTTCGAGTCCCCGCGCGCGGAATTCATCCCGATCTACGGCCGCCGCCGGGTCGGCAAGAGCGAGCTCATCCTGAAGTTCATGGCCGATCGGCCAGGGGTGTATTACCTCGGGCAGCAGTCTCCCGCGCCGTTGCAGGTGCGCGAGTTCCTCGAGGAGGCGGCCCGCGCACTCGACATGCCCCTGCTCGCGGAGCTTCGCGCCATGGACTGGCGGGAGGCGCTGACCACCGTGGCCGCGCAATGGGAGAGGGCGCATCCCGGCTCGAAGCTGATCCTCGCCCTCGACGAGTTCCAGTGGATCGCGGCTTCGAGCCCCGATCTGCTCTCGGCCCTGCAACAGTGCTGGGACCGGCGCTGGAAGGGGGCCGGCAACGTCATGCTCCTGCTCTGCGGCTCCTACCTGGGGTTCATGGAACGGGAGGTGCTCGGCAGGACGAGCCCGCTGTTCGGGCGGCGCACCGCCCAGATCCACCTGCGGCCGTTCGGCTACCTGGAGGCGGCGCGCTTCCATCCGCGGTGGTCGGAGACGGATCGGGCGAAGGCGTACTTCCTGGTCGGCGGCCTGCCTCAATACCTGCTCTGCCTGGACGACACCCGATCCATCGACCACAACGTCCGCCGGCATCTCCTCGACGAGTTCGCCCCGCTGTTTCACGAGCCGACGTTTCTGCTCCGCGAGGAGCTGCGCGAGATAGCGCCCTACCACGCCATCCTCTTCGCCGCCGCCTCCGGGCCGGGCGCCGTGCAGGACATCGCCGCCACCGCCGGAATACCCGATCGGAACCTGCACTACTACCTTCAGCAACTGGTGAACCTCGGCTATCTGCGGCGCCGGTATCCGCTCGACCGCCGCCGGCCGAATCCGAAACAGGTGCGCTTCGGGATCGACGACCCGCTTCTCCGGTTCTGGTTTCGCTTCATCTTCCCCAACATGAGCCTCATCCGCGGCAGCGGCGGCGCGAGCGCATTCACCGAACGGGTCGCGCCTTCGCTCGACACCTGGTTCGGAAGCTGCTTCGAACGCCTGTGCCGCGAGGCGCTGCCGCTCATCTACGCGAACGAAGGCGTCAGCGCCGGATACGAGGTCGGGGAGTACTGGAGCGGGACGGCCCAGATCGACGTCGTCGGGCTTCGCGAGGACCACTGGACGGACCTCGGCGAATGCAAGTGGGGGGCGGTGCGGTCGCCGCGCTCGCTGGAGACGGAGCTGGACCGCAAGGCGGAGGCGTTCCCCAACCCCCGCGGCGCGACGCTCGGGCGCCGCTACTTCGTGCGCCGCAAGCCCGCCGCGAGAGAGGGCGCGAACGGCTGGCACTCGCTTCGGGACCTGTACGCCCTCGACGCCGGGTGACCGCCGCCGCCGAACCGAGCTGCGTTCAGGCGACGGAGGGCGCGCTCGTCGAAGCGCCGATCTTCCGAAGAAGCTGCGCCCGCACGTCCCGCCCGCCGACGTCCTTCTCGACGATGGCGAACAACCCCTTGCCCGCGCTCGTCCGTTCCCAGAGCGCCCCGACGGATCGCTTCTCCCGGGTATCCGCTCCTTCCGCGGTGAGCGCCCCCTTGTACTCGACGACGAACAGCCGGCCGTCGTCGAGACGGGCGACGAAATCCGGATAGAACCGGTCGGTCGCGGTCGGAAGCCAGAACGAGGCCGGGTGGCGGGCGACGTTGCGCACCCAATATTCGAGGCCCGGCAGGGAATCGAGGGCCTGGGCACACCGGATCTCCTCTCCGTCCTCCCGGCGACCGTCGAACGCGGGCACCCGGTCGGGGCCGAGGAAATGCCTCGCCGGCCTCCATCCGCCTCGATAGCGGCGTTCGCCCGCGTACATGCCGTCCCGGAACGTGAAGGCGCAGTCGAACGAAACCTTCGGTCTCGCCTCGGGCGCGAACAGTCCCTGCTGATAGGCGGATTTCCGCTCGCGGGCGCGGACCGCGTCGATCTTGCGGCGGACGGCGCGGGCGAGGACGAACTTGCAGCGCATGAGCGCGGATATCGAAATGCCGCGCGCACCGATGAGGTGGTCCACCAAGCCCCCAAGCCACTTCAACAGATCGCCTTGGGCGACGTCCGGCTGGCGAACCCGGCCGTCGAGCCACAGGATCAGAGTCTCCGGGGTCCATCCCTCCACGTCCACGTCGACGTCGAGCGGAAGCTGCGCGGCCTCGCCGACGAACCGATGGGTGAGCCGTGCCCCTTCGAGATCGATCTCGAAGTTGTGTGCGATCCCGAGGATTGCGAACTCGCTCTCGGTCGGCCGGAAGGGATGATCGAGCACCGACCAGGCGCGCGATTCCATGAAGAGAGCGGCTTCCGCGAGCCGCAGCTCCCCCTGCACCTCCGACGCGAGGCCCGGAACCACCAGCACCTCGCCGCGCTCGGCCGGGGGGTGCAGGTCTCTCGTCCGGGTGCGATAGCTCGCAACCGCCTCCGCGGCGCCCTCGCGTTCGCTCTCGGGCAGGGTCTCGAGGATCGCCTCCTCCAACGCGCCGCTTATCCACCCCGTCACCGCGACCTCGATTCCGCCGCCCTCGGCCTCACGCGCAACGACGCCGGCCGACGTATACCGTTCGAGCGCGGCGAGGGTTTCCGGCGGCGCCCGGACCTCGAACGTGAACGCCGGCTTCGCCGACCCGCCCCGCGCATCGAAGAGGCCGTGCTCGACGACCAGCTCTCCCTGCGCGGACTCCACGTTGTCCCTCGCCTCGTCTTCCTCGAAGCCCATCTTCACCAGCTTGTCGATGAGCCCGCGCGCCGCCTCGCCGAAGTCCGGCTCGGAGAGGAAGGCGTAGGCCCGGTTGAGCTCCGCCGCCGCGCGCCGCTTCGCGTAGGGCATCCGGAGCACGCGGCCGAGCAATTGCTCCACGTCCCGCGCGCCCCGGATGCGCGAAACGGAGCAGAAGACGTAGGCGAAGGAGCAATCCCAGCCCTCCTTCAACGCCTGGACGGTGATGACGTATTCGACGGGGCAGGCCGGATCGAAGAGATCGATGCCGTCGATCTCTCGCTGATCGCCGGTCGCGATCGCGATCTTCTCCGGCGCTACCCGTTCGGTCTCCGTCAGGTATCGCTTCAACGCTTCGACCGTGACTTCCCGGTTCCTCGGTTGCGCCTGGAACAGAACGATGGGGCGGAGCCGACCGGGACCGCCCTCCGCCGCCGCTGCACCGGCCAGCCGGGCGCGTGCGGCGATCGCGCCGTTCACCGCGTTCTGCCAGCTTTCGTGTTCGGCGAGCATGATGGGGAGCTTGACCATCTCCTCGCGCTTCAACTCCTGCGCCGTCACGCTGTGCAGGATGTTCGAGTCGGGTTTGGGCGTCGCGGTGAACTCGATGACGGCGCACGGATTCACCCGCATCTGCATCTCCCGGGTGAGTCCGGTGACCGCGTTGTGCGCCTCGTCCACGATCATCAGGGGGCGGTGAAGGTGCAGGAGGTTGGCGAAGGAGAACTTGATCCCGCCGCCCTCCCGGCGTTCGAGCCCCGGCGCCTTCGCCGGAGCGTCGTCGAAGTGCGGCTCCATTTCCTCGTGGTGGGCGTAGACCTTGCGGCCCTCGGTGTTGTTGACCCGGAGGGTCTGGATCGTGCCGACGACGATGCAGCAGTGGTCACGGAGAACCTGCCGGCGGACGTGGGCGAAGTCGGCGATGTCGAACACCCGGACCCTCCCCCGGAACGCCTCGTCCAGCGCTTGGCGGCAAGGATGGCGAGGGCTCTTCAGCGCCTCGGCGGTCTGGCGCCGGATGGTGTTGGTGGGAACCAGCCAGAGCACCAGCGGCGAGTCCTTCTCGATCCAGGCGTCCCGCGCGACCGCCACCGCATGGGCGGCGAGAAGGGTCTTGCCGCCGCCGGTGGGGAGGCGAAGGCAGACGTAGGGCGTGCCCGGCAGCCCGTCGAGCGGCGTATAGGTTCCCGCGTAGCGGCCAAGACGCGCCGCCTGTTCCGGTTCCTGCACGATCGCCTCGTAGGCGTGCTTTGCGCGGACCGCGCGGGCATCCTCCAGAAAACGGCGAAGGAGGTCGAGCGTCTCCGTCTGGTATTGCTTGAGCTGCACGGTCAGGCTCTCGCCTTCACGTCGTAGGGGGTCTGCTTGAACGTCAGCCGTTCCGCCTGGAGGGCGGCGGGGCCGAGTGCGGAACGCGCCCCGTAGATGGTGAGCGGACCATCGAAGCCGTCGGACGCCGCCCGGACGAGGGCCAGCGTCCGGCGGGTCAGCACGTTGCCGCCGTCGGTGGACCGGTCACCCAGGATCCCGTTGTAGAGCAAGGCGTAGCCGCGGCCGTCGTGAGCGCCGAGGAAGGGGGAGGGCGATGCCGGGTCGGTCCAGGGACGGCCGGTCTCGGAGAACCACAGATGTGCGGCGAGCACGGGGAAGCGGATGTCGGAGCGGATGCGGCCGTCCGCGTCGAAGGCGGGCGGCCCGAGGCGGTAGAAGCGAAAACCGCCGCCGCCCCGCCATCCGACGGCCTTCGAGATGCCTCCCTGCTCGCCTTCGATCACCCCTTTCAGCCGCGGCGCACAGTGGGTGACCGCATGTTCGCCCATCTCGATCCCGATCCAGCGCCGCCCCATCTTGTGCGCTACCGCCGCCGTGGTCCCGGACCCGAGGAAGGAATCGAGCACCAGGTCGCCGGGGTTCGTAGCGATGTGGAGGATGCGCTCCAAGAGACGCTCCGGCTTCGGGGTGCCGAACACGTCGCCGCCGAACAGATTCACGATCTCCTTCTTCGCGTCCTGGGTATGGCCGACTTCTTCGTAGGGCCATAGCGTTTGAGGAACCCTTCCGGCCTTGACTTCGGACAGGAATCGCTTGATTTGCGGAATTGCATTCTTGTTTTTTCCCCACCAGATACGATTATCTTCATGCAGTTCTTCCATTTTCTCTTTCTTGATTACCCAGTATCGGCCCTTTGGAGGGCCTTCTATAGTGCGTCCACCGGGAGTGGTGATGCTGTAAATTCCAAGACTGTATGGATTACGGGCTGAAAGGTCACTCGTCTTCCACGGTCCGCGAGGATCATCGTCCGGGTTCTTGTATGCCTTGTTCTGTCGCTCCGTCCGAGGCATGAGGTTCGGCTGGAAACCGTCGGCGTTCTTCGAGAAGACCAGGACGTAGTCGTGATCCGATGAAAAATGTCGTGCGCTGGATTTCGGGGAGTAATTCTTTCTCCAGATGATGGTGTCGACGAAGTTCTTCCGCCCGAATATCTCATCCATGACGACCTTGAGATAATGCCCCTCGTTGTCGTCGATGGATACCCAGATCGAACCGTCATCCGCCAACAGATCGTGAAGAAGTTCAAGACGCGGCCACATCATCGCCAACCACCGCGCGCGCTCCAAGCTGTCGTCGTAATGCTCGAAGGCGGAGCGCGTGTTGTAGGGCGGATCGATATAGATGCACTTCACCCGGCCAGCGTGGAAGGGCAGCAGCGCCTTGAGGGCCTCCAGATTGTCGCCCTGAACCAGCAGATTGTCGGCGTCCGATTCCCCTGCCGAGAGATCGGCAGCTTCCTCCAGCAGCCGATAGGGCGCGCGGGCGGCGGCGCGAAGGTCATCATCCCTCGTCAACCAGTGCAGGATGGGCATGGATCGGCGCCGCCTCTCTCGTTACTCTCGATCGCCTGCCGCGGGTCTCGTCTCTTTACCGCTTCCTGGTTCCCTTCGGCAGACTTCCATTTCCGCGCTACGACGGCGCTGCTCCGCCAAGTCGATTTCGCGCTGAAGGGTGCCGTCATGCTCCATGCGTCCCCTGCCACTCGACGCCGCTGTCCTTGCCTCCCGGCCGACGCAACCAGTGCCGGCAATACCCACCGCCCGTGGACGGAACCGCTCGTGGCATGGCGGCCGGCAGCGGCCCCGCCCCGCTGCACTACGTTTCCGGCACGGCCTGAGCACAGTATGCAGCCCGGCCCTCGCCGGTCCCACAGGCCCAAGGCGGCTCCAGCTCGAAGCGATCCGACGATCTTGCCTCCCCCCTACGGCCAGCCTCGGCGACCCGTGCGACGCAGGCCCACCCGCGAAGTCTGACCCATGCCTGAGCCGGCAATCAAGCCACCGCCGCTCCCTCCCCGCCTCCACTCGTTCCGGGCTCCGCCTGTCGAAGGCGCTGCTCAACCGATTCGCGCTGAAGTGCCGAATCGCCCATCGACGGACGGAACCGCAAGATGCGGGGCGGTGCGCTCCGGCCCGAGTCTTCCGGTAGACTTGCGGCGTAGACCAAGTGTCGCATCAGGAGCTGCGTGGCATGGCAACGAACTCGCGATGATGACCGGCCTCGCTGATCTTCGGGCCGGCCTCGCCACCACGGGAGGCTGGCTCTGCCACGCCCCGTGGATCCAGGGCGGCATGAGCGTCGCCGGTTGAAGGCGGTCGTGCGATGCCTCCCAAAGACACGAAACTTATTGAAAATAAAATGAATTTTATCTTCATAAGCGCATCATCGCGTCTCGTTCGGGTTGCGTGAACCGCAGACGAGGCGTTCGTGACGGCCATGGCACGACCGTACGCGGGAGAGATGGCGAAGCTGGCGGAGACCTTCGCTTGGGCGGAGGAAGCCGACCTCCAGCCTTTGCGCCATGCTGTCCGCGTCGCCGGCCTGTCGCCGCTTCGCGTCGTCGGCTCCGGCGGTTCCCTCACCGGCGCCCATGCGCTGGCCAGTCTGCACCAACGTTATACCGGCCACCTCGCCGCGGTGGCCACGCCCTTCGAAGCGGTCGTCGAAACAGTCGACACAGCCGTTGCTGTTTGGCTGCTGAGCGCCGGAGGCGGCAACACCGACATCCTGGCTGCGGCAAAGGCGCTGATCCTGCGCGAACCACGCCAAGTCGGCGTCCTTTGCGGCCGCGACACCAGCCCTCTGGCCGAGCTTTGCCGCCGGCACCCATTCGTCGACCTGCTGCTCTACCCGCCGCCCGCCGGCAAGGACGGCTTCCTCGCCACCAACTCGCTGCTCGGCTTCACCGTCCTGCTCACGCGAGCCTACGCCGCCGAGTTCGGTTCGGATGCCGACTGGCAGGATGCGGCCGGCCGTCTGAAGCCGTTGCTCCCGGATACCTCCGCCGCTCTGGAAGCATGGGAGGCGTCCACCGCGCCGCTCTGGAAGCGAGCCACTACGCTTGTCCTTCATGGCCCCTCCGCCCGGATTGGGGCAATCGATCTGGAATCCAAGTTCACCGAAGCCTCGCTCGGCCATCTTCAGATCGCCGACTACCGCAACTTCGCGCACGGCCGACATCACTGGCTCGCCAAGCGGGGCGATGCCAGCGGCGTTCTCGCATTCATCACCAACGCGGACCGGGTGATCGCCCGGCGCACGCTCGACCTGCTCCCTGCGGACATCCCCCAGGCGCGGCTCATGTTCGACGGCGGACCGTGCGCCGTAGCACTGGCGTCGCTGCTCGCGGCGCTGAGGATCACAGGGTGCGCCGGGCGCAGCCGGGGTATCGACCCAGGACGACCCGGCGTGCCCGAGTTCGGCCGGAAGCTCTACAAGCTGCGGCTCCCGCATCCCCGACGCGCTGCGGGGTTACCACGCGTTACGCCGCGGGAAGCCGCGGCCATCTTCCGGAAAGCGGGCGCCGCCCCGGATCGGCTCGCCGCATTGGGCGAGCTTGAGCGCTGGCGCGATGCACTCACGGCTTTCCTCGCCCGTCTGCGCGGCACCCATTTCGCCGGCATCGTTCTCGACTATGATGGCACGGTGGTTGACACCCGACGCCGATACGAACCCGCGGACGCGGAAATGGCCTCCGAACTCGTTCGCCTCACCGAAGCGGGCGCTCGCATCGGGGTCGCAACCGGTCGAGGCAAATCGGTTCGATACGACCTTCAGAAACGCCTGCCTCGCACGCTCTGGCCTCTCGTTCTGGTTGGCTACTACAACGGCGCGGAAGTCGCATCGCTCGACGATGGCGGCGTTCCGGATGGATCCGGGAACGTCTGCGCCGCCCTTCAGCCGCTTGCCGACGCCCTGCACCATGAACCGGAGCTCTCCGAATGCAGGCGCCAGCAAGACCGCCCCTTCCAGATTACACTAGAGGCGACCCGTGTCATGCCCGTGAGCCGGCTTTGGGATCTTGCGCATCATTTCATCCGCGCGACCGGCGTTCATGGCGTTACCGTCACGTGTTCCGGTCATTCGGTTGACGTAGTGGCGCCCGGGGTGTCCAAGTTGAACGTCGTTCGGCAGTTACGTGAAACGGTCGGCGACGAGCCCATTCTCGCCATTGGCGACCGCGGCCGTTGGCCAGGCAACGACCATGAGTTGCTCGGTGAGCCGTTTACCCTCGGGGTCGATGAGATCAGTCCCGACCCCGCAACCTGCTGGCATCTTGGCGAGCCGGGTCAGCGCGGAACCGTGGTTACCCTTGAATATCTCTCCGCACTGGAAGCGCAAGAGGGTCGTTTGAAGTTCAAGGAAGGGTCGCTTCAATGAACCAGGACCTCGGGCTCAGGGTACTCGGCCGGATTATGCGGTGGGACGACGACCGTGCACGCAAGGAGTTCAGTTGGCTGAAACTGATGGCGCGTCTCAAGTATGATGGCTACCGTGATTTCCAGGCTGGTATGCGGTTCATCGAAAGCCTGGTGACTTGGCTCCAGCAATTCGAACAACCGCAGGAACGGGAGACCGCCTATGCATTCGTGCGCGATGCGCTCGTCTACATCGGCCCCGGCGAGATGCAGCGGCTCGTCGAACAATTCTACCCGCGCACCGTCCGAGATCGCCTCGTGCGCCTGGTGGCGACCAAGTGCAGCCTTCCGCCCTATGAAGTGCTCGCCAGCCCGGAAGCCAAGGCGGCTGAGGAACGCTTGCGCCGCCAGACCGTATTCATGGGATTGAGCGACGGAGCACACATCGACGCGATCCGTCACGCGAATTCGGGTTTGCTTGGCAACGAGCAATTCGTTCAGGTCACCCAGATCGATACGGAGAAGTGGAGAGATCTGGTCTACAACCTTCGCAAAGATCTGGAAGATCAAGATGCGCGGTTTCGTCTCGTCTATCTGATCGACGACTTTACCGCCACCGGAACCTCGTTCCTCCGTTTCGATGAAGAAAAGCAAGATTGGAAGGGCAAGCTCATCCGCTTCAGGGACTCGGTAGAAAGCGCCAATGCCGCCCTTGTCGACGACGGCCTGTTCGAAGACGATTGGGAGCTTTGCATCCACCACTACGTAGCGTCGTGGGCTGCTGTCGATGCGATTGAGAAGCGCCTCAACGAGGCGAAGGAGGCCGGTATCTTCCCTGAAGGCAGTGCTCAAGAAGTCCGCTTCTCCTTCGGCATGGTTCTTCCTGAAGATCTGCCGATCAACACAGACTCCGGGCATCCCGATGATTTCATCGCACTGACCCGGAAATACTACGATCCGAAACTCCAAACGAAACACACCAAAATCGGCGGCGTGAAACACCTTGGTCTCGGCTATGGCCGCTGCGCGCTCCCCCTCGTACTTGAACACAATACCCCGAACAACGCAGTCGCCCTGCTTTGGGCAGAGACCGACGGTGGTAATCAGGGTGGAGTCCACGCACCAGCCATGCGGCCTCTCTTCCGCCGCCGTCAACGACACGTCTGAGAGACGTACGATATGGCAAACCCCTTCGAAAAGCGGGCGACCGAGTATCTCCGGGACGACGAGGCTTTCCTAGCCAGGGTCACCCCGGAACCGCTCGTTACCTTCTTCCAGAAACCGGCGAAAGAAGAACGCCTTTACGATCGCCTGGCGGTGGTCATCGGCACTCCGGGTAGCGGAAAAACCACGCTTGCGCGACTGTTTCAGTTCCCGACGCTGAAGACTCTGCTGCGCAGTCGCAACATAAGCAACTACAGGCCGCTGGTGGACGCACTTGCGGCCTGCAGAGCGATTGAAGGCGAGCACCCGATGCTGATAGGCGCACGTCTCCCACTCGAAGCCGAGTACAGGGATTTCTGGGAATTCCATTACCCGGAAGATCTCAAGACGAACCTGCTGCTCGCATTGTTGCAGGCCCGCACCGTACTAGCATGGATCCGAAATATCAGGACTTCCGGCGTATCGCTCGATCAAATCGAGATCGTACCACGCCCCGACGCTGACGCGGCACTCACCGCCATCGGCGGCAAAAGGGGATCGGATCTGTTCGAGCGTGCCCGTGAAGTCGAATTCGCCATCTACAACATCTCGGCCGCTCTCGTGCCACCAGACATCGAAGACATCGACCGGGATGCAGTCGGCGCCTACCGACCATTCGACGTCATCGAAGCGTTCCGAGGTGGAGATGTGCGGGAGCTCCGTCCCCTTGTCATCTTCGACGATGCGCACAGTCTCCATCCCGTCCAGTTCACGGCATTTCAACATTGGCTTTCACGGCGTGAACTCAAGGTTTCAAGATGGGTCCTGACCCGGCTCGACGCGCTTACCCCAAACGAGGTACTTCTGGACCGGGAAGCGACCACGGATAAACCCGGTCTGAAGCGCTCTCGCGAAATCACCCTCATTCAGATGCAGAGTGGCGAAGACCGTAGAAAACAGCGGCAGGAATTTCGCAAAATGGCCAGGAACATGGCGAGACGCTACCTGAGCCAGATGGAGGTGTTCAACCGTCGCGGCCTCGATAACCTTGGGGATCTGCTGTCAACGATTCCTGAGTTGCTCCCGACCGGAAAACGCCAGCAACTCGGAAGACACGTCGATGCCCTGCAACGCCAGTACGGGGTCTCTGCCGAGCGCCGCCACGAACTTGAGAAGGATATCCACTACTACTTCGCCAATACTGGAGAGAACGGTGAAGACCTGCAACTCGGGATTCTATCTGTGTTGTTCGAGCGTTACGCCAGGCGAATTCCGCAGCGCGACCTGTTCGAAAAGGACACCGACGACGTAGAGCCTAGCCGGCCGCTGAAGGTCGACGCCGGGGTCGCCGACGGAGCCCGCGTTCACCTGTTGCACAAGTACGAACGGCCTTACTTCTTCGGCATCGACACATTGTGCGACGCGAGTTCGGAGAATGCCGAACAGTTCCTGCAACTCACCGCTCGGCTCGTCTCGCATTCGGAGATCCGCCTCATCCGCGGCAGGGAAGCGACGCTAACGAGCAGCATTCAGCACAAATTGCTGCGGGAGCGTGCGAAGGAGATGATGGATGAGTGGAGCTTCCCACAATGCCGATTCGTTCGCCGGCTCGCCGACGGTATCGCGGGGGAATGTCGGAGCAAGAGCCTGGAAGGCAACGCTTCACTCGGCGGCGGCGCTAACGCCTTCGGCATCCTACAGGAAGAATTCGAGAACGTTCCCCAAACTCACCCCCGCTTGGCGCAGGTTCTCCAGTTCGGTGTCGCCTACAATGCGTTCGTACTGGCGCCCAATCACGGTACCAAGGGGCGTCTCTGGTGCCTGATCGAACTCGGCGGCATTCTCCTGCTTCATCACGGGCTGACGCTCAAGCGCGGTGGCTTCCTTGAGCGACGCACCGCTGATCTGGCGCGGTTGCTAGGCGAGGATTGAGATGGTCCACGAACGCCGCTGGGACCCTTGCGTCGCCCATCGCGGCGACGAGGTGGCCGGGTTTCTCGACCACTACTTTGCGCAACCGAGCCGGAAGGTTCTTCTTGTGGCGGGTACCGGCTTCGATCCTCGCTCATGCATCATTGCCGATCGGCTCGGAAAATCAACCCCGAACATGCATGCATTGCTCATCCGGGAGAACCGACCCAATCCACCGCAGGACCAATCGGACCGAGCCAATGCGAACACGACAGCTCTTCTCCATACATTCGCTGGGCAACCAGTGGAGCCGATCGAGATATTCGGTCAGGATGGCGCAGTCATTGGTGGCCGCAACATCGTCAAGGTCCTCGGCCGACAGCGATTGGAAGATGTAACGGACATTATGATCGACATCAGCGCACTGTCGGCAGGAACAAGCTTTCCGATCATTCGCTACTTTGTGGAATACGTCTGCAGGAACAACGGAACGCCGAATCTGCACGTATTCGTCGTTCACGAACCGCGCCTGGACGCAGACATCCGTTCGATAGCGAGCGATAGGCCCGGCTACGTCCACGGCTTCAGGGGACGTTCGACCCTCTCTGGCATGGCCGATGCGGCGAGGCTGTGGCTGCCGCAATTGGCTATCGGGCGCCGCGCCGCGTTCGGACATCTCTACGATTTCATCGAACCCCATGACACTTGTCCGATCCTTCCCTTCCCGGCGAGCGACCCTCGCCTCGGCGATACGTTGGCGGAGGAGTATCTGACCGAGCTCGAAGACACCTGGCCGGTCGATATACGCAACATCGTCTTTGCCGACGAGGGCGACCCTCTGGATCTCTATCGAACCATTCTCAGACTGGATGACCTTCGCAAGCCGGTTTTCGCGGAAACGGGCGGGTCGATGCTCGTGCTCTCCCCGCTCGGCAGCAAGGTGATGGCTCTCGGCGCGCTGATGGCGGCGCTGGAGCGCAATCTACCCGTCGCCCATTTGGAACCAATTGGGTACGAACTCGAAGAAACGGTGCCCGAGCAGATCGAGGAGCCGAATCTCATACACATATGGCTGGAGGGGGAGGTCTATCCTCAACCCCGCCCGGTGTTACAATCGGAAGGGGGCGCCGCACGATGAATTCCGTCATTCGGGCCAAGATCTTCGGGACTGGACTGATTGCCCTCGATATGGTCATTGGCCCCGATCCCGAGACGCCCATTCGGGGTTGGGCCGGAGGAACCTGTGGCAACGTACTCTCCATCCTGGCTTGGCTCGGATGGGATGCCTACCCGATCGCACGCATGAACGGCGACGCGGCCTCCGAGCGGGTCCGTGCGGACATGGAACGCTGGGGAGTCCATCTCGACTGGACCACCTGCGCTCCCACCACCGACACCCCCATCATCGTCCAGGAAATCCGACGGGGGCAGGACGGACGGCCCGAACATCGATTCTCCTGGTCGTGCCCGAACTGCGGCAAATGGCTACCTCCCTTCAAGGCGGTTACGGTCAAGGTGGTGGAGAATATCCGGCCGGCGCTCGCCGATGTATCGGTGTTCTTCCTCGATCGCCTGTCGCGGGCAACCCTTACCTTGGCTGCCGAGGCGTCCGCTCGCGGCGCCGTGGTGGTGTTCGAACCATCCGGCAGGGCCGCCGACAAGCTCATGGGGGAGGCGATCGCACTCGCGCACATCGTCAAGTACGCCGACGACCGCCTTGCCGGCATCCCAGGCGTCATGGAAGGCGGCTCCGCGGTCTTGGTCGAAGTGCGGACCCTTGGGGAGCGAGGGCTGAGGTATCGTCACCGGCTCGGCCACGGTATCTCCAACTGGATGTATCTTCAGGCCGTTCCTGCGCCGCGGCTTGCCGACACCTGCGGCTCCGGCGACTGGTGCACGGCTGGCCTGATTGCCAAGGCCGCGGCCGGTGGGCAGAAGGGTCTCCGCCGTGTCGGCGCCCGTGGCGTCCGGGCGGCACTCCGCTACGGCCAGACGCTCGCAGCCTGGAATTGCGGTTTCGAGGGCGCGCGGGGAGGCATGTACTCCGTTTCCCGGGAAGCATTCGGTGATCAGATCGCGAGCCTGCGCAATGGTCGATTCGAGGGCATCGACGATGCCCCGGTCGCAAGCGTCTCGAGCCACGTCGTGACCTGCCCACGCTGTCCGCCTGCACCAGGAGTCCACGAAGCTGTCTCCCATCCCTGAAGTCCCCGGCGACCCTGCGTCGGCTCCCCCTTCGACACGGCCTCTCCTCCCGATGTATTCCCGCAAACCCCGAAGATCTTTCGCTTGATCGCACGGGTCGGGGCGAGGAGAGGCCGCCGGGCTCCGGGCAGGCGTCCGGCGTACCGGAAGAGCCCGGGCTACCGGGGGCGCTCGGCTTCGCCCCGCTCCGCGAGGGAGAGGTCCATGGCGGTGGGGCGCCCGAGGCTCCGGCGGTCCACCGCCACCGCCTTGACCAGGGCGTAGATCGGCCGCCCGGGAGCCAGCTCCAGCGCATCCACCGACCGGCGCATGACGCGCGCCCAGAGCGGCGCCCCGACGTCCAGGAGGACGTGCGCCTGGGGGCCGTCGTTCGGGCCGATCTCCACCACCTTGCCGGGCAGGACGTTGAGGATGCTGGTGCGCCCCGGCGGATCGAGGGCGATCGCGACGTCCCGCGAACGGACCCGGAGGTTGACCTCCGCCCCTTCCGCCATTTCGACCCGCGGCCCGAGCACCTCCCCGCCCGCGAAGGCGAAGCGCGTGATCCCGGTCTCGGCATCGTGCCCCGCGACCCGCATCCGGAGGATCGACCCCGCATCGAGCCGGCCCGCGTAGCTTCGCAGATCGAAGCGGTTGGAGACCTCCTCGATGGGGCCGCTCGCGACGATCCGCCCCTCGCTCATCAGCACCAGGTCGGAGGCGAGGCGCACCACCTCGTCGATCTCGTGGCTGACGTAGAGGGTCGGGATCCGGAGCTCCCCGGCGAGGCGCTCGATGAAGGGGAGGATGTCCTCCTTGCGGTCCTGGTCGAGCGATGCAAGGGGCTCGTCCATGAGGAGCAGCCGAGGGTTCGCGAGCACCGCGCGGGCGAACGAGACCCGCTGGCGCTCCCCGCCCGAGAGGGAGGAGACCCGCCGCCCGAGGAGGGGGTCGAGGTCCATCAGGCGCACCACCGTCTCCGGCCGGAACATGCGCTCGTCCTTCGGGGTGCGGCGGTGGCCGTAGAGGATGTTTCCCCGCACCGTGAGGTGGGAGAAGAGGCGCGCGTCCTGGAAGACGAGGCCGGCCCTCCGGTCGCGGGCCGCGACGAAGGTCCGCTCGTCCTGCCACACCGTGCCGTCGAAGGCGATCCGGCCGCGGGGCTCGCGCTCCAGCCCCGCGATGGCCCGGAGGAACGTGGTCTTGCCGCAGCCCGAAGGGCCGAAGACCGCGGTGACCCCGGAGAGGCGGACATCGAGCGCCGCCTCGAGCCGGAAGTCCTTCCGGTCGAGGGCGAGGTCCGCCTGAAGGCGCGGCGGCCCGCCGCCGCCCCGCTCAGCCGCCGGCATGGACCGGGAAGCGCCGGTTGACCGCGTACACCGTCACCAGCACCACGAAGCAGAAGCAGAGAAGCACCGCGGAGAGGGCGTGGGCGGCCGGGTAGTTCAGGGTCTCGACGTGCTCGAAGACGGCGATCGAGATGACCCGGGTCTCGCCGGGGATGTTGCCCCCCACCATCAGGACCACCCCGAACTCCCCCAGGGTGTGGGCGAAGCCGAGCACGCCGCCGGTGATGAAGCCGCGCCGGGCCATCGGGACCGCCACGGTGAAGAACGCGTCGAGGGCGCGGGCGCGAAGGGCGAACGCCGCCTCGAGCGGCCCCCGGCCCACCGCCTCGAACGCTCCCTGCACGGGCTGCACCACGAACGGCAGGGAGTAGATCGCGGAGGCGAAGACCAGGCCCTCGAACGAGAAGGTGAGCGACCACCCGGTCACGGACACGAGGAGCCCGCCGAGCGGACCGTCCGGCCCGAGCATGAGGAGGAGATAGAAGCCGAGCACGGTGGGCGGGAGGACGAGCGGCAGGGCGACCACCGCCTCGACGGCCACCCGGAGCCGGCTGCGGGTCCGCGCGAGCCACCAGGCGACCGGGGTCCCGACGAGCATGAGGATCGCCACGGTGATGGCGGAGAGCTTGATGCTCAGCCAGAGCGGGCCGAAATCGAACGGCATGTCAGCGTCGGGGTCGGGGTCGGGGTCGACGGTCCGGTTCGATCTTTCGGTGCGCGCGCAACCTGGGAAGCGCCAGCCGGTCGGATGCGGTGCGGGTGGACGCGGGGCTCTGCCGGATCAAGCTGGGCGCCTCGCCTGCCAAGGCCGTTTCATTCTATGATGATCCCGCGCCGCCGACACCGTTTCGCAGGTGGGGATGTTAGGAGCACGTAGTCTGTCCGGTGTAGTAGCACGTGATCTGTCCGGTCAGATGGGCGCCGAGGAGGTGCCCTATGACCCGGACGCAAGTGCTACAGGAGATCCGACGGATGAGGTTCGAGGAAGCCTACGGAGGCTGGCAGTCGCGTCGTCTGACGCAGGAGGAGGCGGCTCGGCTGTTGGGGGTGTGCGATCGCACGTTCCGGCGCTACGTGGACCGCTACGAGGACGAGGGGCTGGACGGGCTCGCGGACAAGCGCTTGGCGCAGGTCTCGGCGCGCCGTGCTCCGGTCGATGAGGTGGTGCGCACCGAGACGCTGTACCGGGAGCACTACGAGGGGTGGAACGTGCGGCATTTCTACCGCTTCTACCGCCGCGAGCACCAGGGCACGCGCAGCTACACGTGGGTGAAGAACACCCTTCAAGGGGCCGGGCTGGTGGCGAAGGCTGCGGGCCGGGGCAAACACCGGCGCCGGCGCGAGCGCGCGCCGGTGGCGGGGATGATGCTCCACCAGGACGGCTCCACCCATGAGTGGGTCCCGGGCCAGCATTGGGACCTCATCGTGACCCTCGACGACGCGACCTCCGAGCACTACTCGATGTTCTTCGTCGAGGAGGAGGGAACCGCATCGAGCTTCCAGGCGATGGCCGAGGTCATCGAGACCCACGGCCTGCCGTCAAGCCTGTACACCGACCGGGGCTCACACTACTGGATCACCCCCGAAGCCGGCGGCAAGGTCGACCGCCTGCATCGCACCCAGTTCGGGCGCGCCATGCACCAGCTCGGCGTGGAGATGATCCCCGCGTACTCCCCGCAAGCGCGTGGACGATGCGAGCGGATGTTCGCGACCCACCAGGAGCGCCTGCCCAAGGAGCTCGCCGCTCGGGGCATCCACACGATGCAACAGGCGAACCGGTATCTTGCCGAGCACTACCGGGCGGCGTTCAACGAAGAGTTCACCGTGCCCGCCGCCGAGCCTGGCACGGCGTTCGTGCCCTTCGTCGGCCCGGCCCTGACGGACGTGCTGTGCGAACACCACGAACGCACCGTCGGGCGAGACCACTGCGTGAGCTTCCAAGGCAAGCGGCTCCAGATCCCCGCCCAAGCGCACCGTCGCCACTTCATCAAGGCGCGGGTGCGGGTGCATCGCTACCCGGACGGTCGCATGGCGGTGTTCCACGGGCCGCGCCGGCTCGCCGACTACGAACCCGATGGGGCCTTGGTCGGAGAGCCGCACCGGGCCGGGGACGGCCGGCGCGCCCGAGCGGGCATGGCTCGCTGAGCGCCGCGGGCAGTCCTGTGGATTTGTGGACGAGTCCTGCGGACCGGCGCGAGCCCTTCGGGCCGTGTGGACAAGACCCCGGACAACGCTCGCGCGTTGCCCGCCGCCTTGTCCACACTCTCGCGCCTCTCGCCCACAAGCTCCACAGGACCCACAACCAGTCCGAGGGAACCGGACAACCCTTGTGCTACAAAACCGGACAGGTCTATTTGTTGCCAACACGTTTCGCAGGTGGGGACCGGCAGGCTGGGCGGCGCGATGGCCCCGGACGCGGACGCCCCTCGGGGCGGCTCCGGGGTCTCCCCTCCCAACCGCTCGATCTTCGGCTCCGGGGACGGTCGCCGCATCCCGATCCGCTCCGCATGAGCCGTCGGACCGCACGTCCGGCCTCGATTCCCCCGGAACCGTCTTCCGGAAAGACGGGGGAAGGGCCGGAGCGCGTCCGACGCCCGTCCCGGATGACGCCCGTCCCGGATGCGGAATGAAACGATCCCGCCCGCCTGCCCGTCAATCCGCGGGGGCGGAGTACCCGAAGCCCTCGATACGGGCGAGGATATCGGGTTCGGCGAGAAAGTCGAGGAGGGCGAAGGCGGCGGCGTTCCCCGCGGCGCGCTCGAGGAGCACCATGTCCTGCCGGATCGGACCGTGCAGACCGGCGGGGACGATCCAGACACTCCCCTCCCGCCCCTCCGGGCGGGCGGCGAGCTGGGACTTCGCGATGAACCCCATCGCCGCGTTGCCGGTGCCGATGAACTGGAAGACCTGGCCGACGTTGATCCCGCGGACGAGCCGGTCCTGGAAGGGCTCCCAGAAGCCGAGCCGCTCCAGGGTCTCCTGGGAGGCGACGCCGTAGGGGGCGACCTCGGGGTTGGCGAGCGCGATCTTTCCATCCCCGAGGGTCGCGAGGGCTTCCTTCCCGCCCGCGTCGACCCGCCCCGGGTCGGCGCTCCAGAGCACGATCCGGCCGAGAGCGTAGGTGCGCCGGGTCCCGGGGAGGGTGAGCCCGGCCGCCTCCAGGCGCTCCGGACGGGCGGCGTCGGCGGAGAGAAAGACGTCGTAGGGCGCGCCGTTCGTGATCTGGGCGAAGATCTGGCCCGTCGAGCCCGAGCTGATGCGGAGCGAATGGCCGGTGCGAGCCGCGAACTCGCCGGCGAGCGACCGGAGGGGCAGCAGGAAGTTGGTGGCGACCGCGACCGTCGCCTCGGCCTCGGCCTTGGCGGCGGCAGCGGCGCTCGGCGGCGGGGGCCCGGCGAGGCCGGCCGCCAGAGCGCCTCCGAGGACCAGGGCGGGGTGCAGGAGGCGCCGCCCCGCCGCCCGCGTCATGCGCTCGCGCTCGGGCGGGCGCTCACCGCCTCGTGCCAGCGGCGCACGTGGCCGCACGCCTCGGGGGTCTCCGCCTTCAGCCGGTGGATGAAGTCCACGGCCACGAGGGCGGTGACGTCGGCGGCCGTGTAGCGTGCGCCGGTGACGAACTCGCGCCCGTCGAGCTGGGCGTCCAGCGTCTCGAAGAAGCGCCCCACCCGCATCCGGCCGCGCTCCGCGAGCTCGGGGATCTGGGCGACCGGGTCGGGCCCCGGAAGCGCGTGGTCCTTCATGCCGCGGGCGGTGTTGCGGAACATCTCGGCCGCCGCCTGGAAGCCCTCGATCTCGATGCGGTGGTCCCACATCGCGACCACCCCCTGCTCCGCGGGGCTGCTCCCCATGAGGGGCGGCTCCGGGTGCGCGGCTTCGAGGTAGCGGCACACCGCGACCGACTCGTAGATGCAGGTCCCGTCGTCGAGCTCGAGGACCGGAACCGTACAGGTCGGGTTGACGGCCCGGAATGCCTCCCCGAAGTGCTCGCCGGAGCGGAGGTCCACCTGCACGGCGGGAAGCTCGATGCCCTTTTCGGCGGCGAAGATGCGCACCCGGCGGGGGCTCGGGGCGGTGGCGCAGTCGTAGAACTTCATCGGGGACTCCTTGGGGGGGCGGCGAACGGAAACCGGCCGCGGACCGGGGACCGGACCCGGCCCCGCCGATGCCGGCATGGGCCGGGCCAAGCCGCCTAAATTACCATGCCCGCCCTGCTGCCCGCCCGGCCGAGGACCGTCCAGTGAGACATGCGCCTGAACGAGGGCGAGAGGGCGGAGCGGACGGTTCCGACGGATGGCGAGCCGGTAGACGTATGCGCCCGCCTCCGCCTCCCGACGGAGAGCGGCTTCCCCACGAGTCCCGCTCGTCCCGCGCGGCGGCGTGGCGCCGCCCGCGCCGAGGGCGGGCCGCCCCCGCCGGCCTTCTTCGCCATACCCCGGAGCGCAGAAGCCGCCGCCGCGGGGGCGCTCGCGGTTCTGCGCACCGCCCGTTCCTCCCGGAAAGGACTCCCGGTCGTGCGCCGGGCAGCGGCGGCGCCGCGCGGGGTTCGGGGCGCGCCCCCGGCGGCGCCGGCCGGAGGTCTCGGGCGCGTCGGGCGGACGGCGGCCCGGACCGCCCCGCGCGCCCCTCCGTACTTCCCGTCCCGGCGCGGCGCAGCACGGGCTCAGCGCGGCGAGGCGGCGCGGCCCCGGCGGAACAGCATCCGAAGGCCGGTGTAGAGGGCGGGGAGGGCGGCGGCGGCGAACCCCGGGGCATAGCTGCCGGTCGCCTCCAGGATCGCTCCATAGAGGAGCGGGTACACCATGATGCCGGTGCTCGTGAAGAGGAGCACGCCCCCCGTCATCGCCCCGATCCGGTCGACGGGCGAGAGGCGCGCGATCTCGGCGAGCAGCACCCCGTGCCAGCTGATCGCGGTGCCGGCGTAGACCACCGCGACCGCGGCGACGGCGACGATGGGCCAGCCGGGACCGAAGCAGGCGGTGGCGATGCCCGCTGCCGACATCACCACCGCGAGCCAGCCGAGCAGGGCGCGCGCGTTGACGAACCGGCTCGCGATCCATCCCCAGAGGATCCGCGCCCCGACGGCGGCCGCGTTTCCGGCCGCGAACACCCACCCCGCCGTCTCCGGCGGGTACCCGAGCCCGTCCGCGAGGAACGCGAAGAGGAACGCCCCGTAGATGGCCTGGAGGCCCACCCACGACACCGAGCAGAGGGCGAGCTCGCGGAGCCTTGGATGGACCAGCACCGCCCGCACGGTGTGGACCACCGCCCGCATCGAGATCCGGTGCGAACGGACCCGGTACTGGTCGAACTCCGTGCGGAGGGGCTGGAGCACGAAGGCGCGAGGGAGCGGGCACGAGGACGCCCGCGAGCATCCCGAGGGCTGCGTCGTCGCCGATCGCCTCCTGGCCCCGGACACCCTCGCGGAGCCCCGGCGGGTGACGGACGAGGCGCCGGCGGCGTCCGCCGCCGCAGCGGACCGATCGGGCCGGCGGTCATGATCCGCGAGCCGGTCACCGGGCCGCGGGCCTGGACCCGGAGCACCCTCCGGGAGGAAGACTGGCGCATCCCGATGCCCGCGGAGTGCGCGGCGGAGATCGACGCCCTCGCCCGCACCCTCGAGCGGGATCCGATCCCCACCTTCCTGCTCGACGCGGCCGACTACGAGCTCGACGCCTGCCGCTCTCTCATGCGCGAAGTGCGCCGCCGCCTCGACGACGGGCCGGGGGTGGTGGTGATCGACCGCGTGTCGGACGAGGCGCTGTCGGACCGCCCGCGCATCGAGGGGGTGTTCTGGCTTCTCGCGGCGATGGTGGGACGCCCGGTCGTCCAGACCCGGGACGGCGAGGCGATGGTCGAGGTCACCGACACCGGGGTCGCGAAACGGATCGGGGTGCGGGGCTTTCGCACCAACGTCGCCCAGCCGCCCCACGTCGACAACTCCTTCAACCACACCCCGCCCGACCACGTGAGCCTGCTCTGCCTCCGACCGGCCCGCGAGGGCGGGGCGAGCCGTTTCGTGAGCTTCTATTCCGTCCACAACGTCCTGCTCGCGGAGCACCCGGAGCGGCTGGAACGCCTCTACCGCCCGTTCCACCAGGACCGCCAGGGCGACTTCTGGCCGGACGAGCCGCAGACGGTGTTCTTCCCGGTGTTCCAGCTCGGGCCGAATCGGGACCTCCACTGCCGCTACACCCACTTCACCATCCCGGCCGGCTACGAGACGGCGGGGGTGGAGATGGACGAGGAGACCCGCCTCGCCTTCGAGACGATGACCCGGGTGGTGGAGGACCCCGCGCTCTGCTGCGAGTTCACCCTCCAGCCGGGCGAGCTCCAGTTCGTGAACAACCGGTGGTGCGGCCACGGGCGGGCGTCCTACACCGACGACCCGGACCCCGCGCGAAAGCGCCTGATGCTGAGGCTCTGGCACCGCGACGGCGGCGCGCGCCGCTACCGCGGCTGATCCGCGCCACGCCGCCGGTTCGCGAGGGAGGTTCGCCCGAGGACCCCGCCGGGGGGCGTCCGTCCCCGGCGGGCGGCACCGGGCGGTTCCTCAGCGGGCGCGGAAGTGCCGGCCGATGAGCTGACGGTGGACCTGGTTGGTCCCCTCCCAGATCTGGGTGATCTTCGCGTCCCGCATCAACCGCTCCACCCGGTAGTCCTTGATATAGCCGTAGCCGCCGTGCATCTGCACCGCCTCGGTCGTCATCCGCATCGCGAGGTCGGAGGCGCGAAGCTTCGCGATCGAAGCCTCGATCGCGTAGTCGCCCGCGCCCGAGTCGCTCTCGACGAGCCTCGCCACGTAGTCGAGCCACGCCTCGCACAGGGCGAGCTCCGAAGCGAGGTCCGCGAGGAGGAACTGGTTGCCCTGGAAGTCGATGATCGCGCGCCCCGACTGGCGGCGCTCGTTCATCCAGCCCACCATGTCGTCGAAGGCGGCGCGCGCGATGCCGAGGGCGTGGGCCGCGATCGAGGGGCGCGACTTGTTGAGCGACGCGAGGAGGATCCGGAGCCCGTCGCCGGAGCCGCCGAGGAGGTTCGCCCGCGGGACCCGGCAGTCCTCGAAACGCAGGGTGACGGTGGACGAGGCCCGCATCCCCATCTTGTCCTCGCGGCCGGCGACGGTGAGCCCGGGCGACCCGCGCTCGACGACGAGGGCGGTGATCGCGCCCCGCGGATCGTCGATCTCCGACCACTTGCCGAAGACGAGGAGGAGCTCCGCGACGTCGCCGTTGCTGATGAACGTCTTCTCCCCGGTGATCGCGATCTCGTCCCCCGCGGGAACGAAGCGGGTTCGCATCGCGGTCGCGTCGGACCCGGCGGCCGGCTCGGTGATGACGAGCGCCCCGAGGCCGCCGCGCGCGATCCGGGGGAGGAGACGGGCCTTCTGCTCCGCCGACCCGAAGTCGATGAGCGGCTTCATGGCGTGGAAGGTGGTGGCGTAGATGATGCCGGTCGAGGAGCACGCCCGGGTGAGGAGCTTCACGCAGTCGAGGTAGACGCCGAAGGGGAGGAGGGCGCCTTCCCAGGCGTCGGGGACGAAGATCCCGTTGAGCCCGAGCTCGTGGATGGCGGCCATGTTCCCGGCCGGAAACTCGGCCGTCCGGTCGTGGTGGGCGGCGCGGGGCGCGATCACCTCGTCCGCGAGGCGCGCCACCGAGTCGAGGACGATCCGCTCCTCCTCGCTCCGCTCGCGCCGGCTCCCGATCCGTTCGATGAGGTTCATGGGGGGATGATGCCGCGAGGGCTGCCGGGCCGATCCTCCGCGTTCACCTTCACCGGCCTCGTCGTCTTCCCGGCGCCTCGCCTCGTCGGGGCCGCCGCTCCATCGTTCCCGGGATCGCTCCGGTGCGGGAGCGTACTCCCTCGGTCCGCTTCGCCGGGGGCGGCGCGAAGCGAGGCGCCGGCGGCGCCTTCCGGGTCTTCGAGCCCGGGCGGCCGGTCGGCGGCGCGTTCCGGCCGGCGCCCCCGACGACGAACGTCGGGAGAGCGCCCGCGCCGGCCGCCGGACGGTAGCACACCAAGGGGGAGAGGGGGGAGCGGAGGCGGAGCGGGTCGGCCCGATCCGGGAGCGCCGGCGGCCGGCGATGGCCCTCCTCGCGAACGTCCGCGGAACGGGCTTGATTCCTTGCGGCCGAACGGCATCTCATCGTTCCGGGTGATCCGGGTCGGGAAGCATGAGGGTTCCTGAATCGCCGTCCGGCGGCGGGGGGGCCGGACGGGTGATCGTGGTGCACGGGCTCTTCTTCGTGCCGTTCCAGTTCGCGGTCGTGCTCAAGGCCCTGCGGCGGGCGGGGTTCGAGACGTCGCTCGTCCGGTACGCGGGCAACCGCCAGCCGGCCGCGGAGTCGGTGCGCGAGATCGGCGCGTTCCTCGACCGGATGCGGCCCGCCGCGGGCGCGAACACGGACGCGGGCGCGGGGGAGCAGGCCGGCGGTCCGATCCACTTCGTCGGGTACTCGCTCGGGGCGCTCGCCCTCCGCTCCGCGCTCGCGGCGCGCCCCGGCTTCCCGGCCGGCCGGTTCGTCATGATCGCGCCGCCCAACGGCGGGGTCGGGCTTCTCTCGGGGCCGCTCCCGACGGTCGCGCTCCGCTGTGGAGGCCCCGCCCTCGAGGACCTCCGGGAAGGCTCCGACTTCGTCCGCACCCTCCCGCCCCCGCGCCCCGGCTCCGGGATCATCGCCGGCGACCGGCCCGCGACCCTCCTCCATCCCTCGTGGTGGATCCGCCGGCGGCTCGACGCCGCCGACCCTCACGACGGCACGGTCGAGCTTCGGAACACGCGCATCCCGGGCGTCCCCCACGTGACCGTGCACCACACCCACGCCACCATCTGCTGGAGTCCCGCGGTCGCGGGCCTCGTTCGGGCGTTCCTCGAGTCCGGGCGGTTTCCCGCCGCCGGGGACGCGGCCTGAGCGCGCCCCCGACCTCCCACCGGACGAAAGCCACGCCCGGTCCCGAGCCGTCCCGGTGCGAACCCCGCCTCGCCGGCCGGGCCGCCCGGATCGCCGATCCGTGAGACCTCCCCGGATACGCTCTCGACCAGGGCGGGGTGGGTTCGCGGGGCGCATCGACGTCGCCATCCGGCGGCCCGCCCACCACGAGCAGATCGAGCCGCAGGCCCGGGGCCCGGTCCGGATACCTCACCGGGCCAGGCACTCCAGGCGCCGACCCGGGCCCGTGCTCGAACCGCCCACGCGGGCGGCGCGAGCGCCGTCCGGGCAACACGGGAACGTGCTTGCGGACGTCCGGGCCGGGGAGAGGCCGCGCGCCGCCGCCCCCGAGGCCGGTGGACCGCCGCCGCCGTCCGCAGCCGGCCCGGGGCGTCCCCCCGGACGCCCCGGGCTCCGGGCCGCGGGTTGGCGACGGAGGCGAAGGAACGCGGCCTACAGGTAGCTCTCCGCGTTCTCCTTCGTCACGAGCTCGGCTCCGGTATCGATCTCGTCGGGAAGCTCTTCGCCCGCAACGAGCTTCAGCACCGCCTCGACCCCCATCGCTCCCATGACCGCGGGGCGCTGGGCCACGGAGGCGGCGAGCTCGCCCTTGAGGATGCTCTCGGCCGCGTTCGGATTGCCGTCGAACCCGACGATCATCACTTGGTCCAGCATCTTCGCGGTCCGAAGCGCCTCGATGGCGCCGAGCGCCATGTTGTCGTTCGAGGCGAAGATCGCCCGCAGATCGGGGTTGGCGGTGAGAATGTTCTCGGTGGCCGTCTGCGCCTTCCCGGCGTCCCAGTCGGCGGGCTGCTCCGCAACGAGGTTCAGACCGCAGTCGAGGAGGCCCTCGCGCCCGCCCTGCGCCCGGTGCCGGCCGGTGGTCGAGGTGACGATGCCCTGCAGCACGGCGACCTCGCTCCCGGACTCCACGCTGTCACAGATGTGCTGGGCGCCGATCCGGGCCGCCGGAACGTTGTTCGTCCCGATGTAGGTTCCCGGCATGTCGGCGCGCTTGTCGATGAACACGACGTGGACGCCGCGCTTGCGCGCCTGCTCGAGCACCGGCACGAGCGCCGCGGTGTCCGCCGGCGCGATCGCGATGCCCACCACGCCCTTGGCGATCTGGTCCTCGACCATGGCGATCTGCCCGGCGACGTCGGTCTCGCCTCCGGCCGGGGCGACGGCGGCCACGTCGATGCCGAGCTCCGCACCCTTGTCCAGCGCACCCTTGGTGACCGCGGCCCAGAACGGATTGGCCGAGCCGGAATCCGACATGATCACCGCGACCTTGGTGTCCGCGAGGGCCGCCCCGCCGAACGCCGTGGCGAGGCCGGCGGCGGCAAGGAGGCTCTTCAGCGTGTATCGAGTCATGTTTCGCTCCTCGTTTCTGCGAACTCCGTTCACTTCCCATGGATGGGCCTCGGCGCCGGAGTTCGCGCACCGAGGCCCGGTTCCCGTCATGGACCGCGGCCCGCGCGGCGGCGGAGCACGTCCACGAATACGGCGCCGACCACGATCATTCCGATCAGGGTCTGCTGCCAGAAGGCGCTCACGTCCATCAGGTTCAGCCCGTTGCGGAGCAGCCCCATGACGAGCACCCCCGCGAAGACCCCGAGCACGGTTCCTCGTCCGCCGAAGAAGCTGGCCCCTCCGATGATCACCGCGGCGATCGCGTCCAGCTCCGCCCCGATCCCGGCGTTCGGAAATCCCGCGCCGGTACGGCCGGCCATGAGAAGCCCCGCGAGCCCCGCGAAGAACCCCGACATCCCGTAGACGACGAGAAGAATGCGGTCGACGTCGATCCCGCTGACCCGCGCCGCCTGCGGGTTGCCGCCGACGGCGAAGACGTGCCTGCCGATCGACACCCTGTTCAGGAAGTACGCGGTCCCCGCGTAGCACACGAGCAGGACCACCGCGCTCACCGGGATGGAGCCGAACTTGCCGAGGAAGGGCACGGGGATCTCGCCGGACCCGAGGAACCGGATGGTGTCGGAGACCCCGGAGACGGGGCGCCCCCCCGAGACGAGGTTCGTGACCCCGCGCAGCGTGTAGAGGGTCCCCAGGGTCATGATGAAGGGGTGGGGCAGGCGCAGCACGGTCAACCCGAAGCCGTTGACCAGGCCGCAGAGCACCCCGACCGCCGGGCCGACGAGGATCGCGACGGGCCACGGCCAGCCCGCGACGTCGGCCATCGCGAGGAGCATCGTCGAGAGGGCCATGATCGACCCGACGGAGAGGTCGATCCCGGCGGTGAGGATGACGACGTAGAGCCCGAGGGCCAGCAGAGCGTTCATCGCGATCTGGCGCAGGACGTTGGTCAGGTTCTGGGCCGAGAGGAAGACGTCCGGCTGGAGCAGGGCCAGGACCACCGCCATCAGCAGCACCATGCCGAAGACGCCGTACTTCTCGAGCATCCTCAACCGCCGCCGCGCGGCCTCTTCCGTCGATTGGACGGCCACCCGCTCAGGCCCCCTCGTGCGCGAGCCCGGCGGCATGGCCCCGCGTCCCCATGATCCAGCCGATGACTTCGTTGCGGCTGGTCCCGGCGATCGGCGCCTCCTCGAAGTTGCGTCCGTGGAAGAGGGCCATGACCCGGTCGCAGACGAAGAAGACGTCGTCCATCCGGTGGCTGATCAGGATGACGCTCGCACCGTGGTCCTTGAGGCTCCTGATGAGGTCGAGCACCTTGCCGACCTCCTTGATGGCGAGGGCGGCGGTCGGCTCGTCCATGATCACCACCCGGCCCTCGAAGGCGGTCGCGCGGGCGATCGCGACGGCCTGGGCCTGCCCCCCCGAGAGCTCCTCGACGCGCTGGTCGACCGACTTGACGGTGATGTCGAGCCGGTCGAGATGGTCCATCGCCATCCTGCGCGACAGCTTCTCGTCCACGAGGGTGAAGCCGAGGACGCGGCGGCCGGGCTCGCGGCCGAGGTAGATGTTCTCGTGGATGGGCAGGTTCCCGGCGAGCGCGAGGTCCTGGTAGACCATCTCGATCCCGATGTTCTGCGCATCCCGCGGCGAGTTCAGCACGACGGTCCGGGAATCGAAGACGATCTCCCCGCCGGTGGGGGGATGAAGCCCCGACAGTACCTTCATCAGGGTCGACTTGCCCGCCCCGTTGTCCCCCACGACCCCCAGCACCTCGCCGGGAAAGAGGCGAAGATCGACCCCGTCGAGCGCGGTGATCGCCCCGAACCGCTTGGTGATGCCCCGCGCCTCGAGCAGCGGCGCGGCCGCTCCGCGGTCGGCGGCGTCGCTCATCCTCCCCTTCCCTCCGAATTCGGCGCCGGGCCGCGGGGCCATCCCGCCCGCGAGGCGGGCGCGGTCGGGGTTGCCGAGGTTGCCCCCCGGGCCTTGGCGAAGGCGCCCCGGCGGTCCGGACGCGGCTCCACGAGCCCTGAAGCGGGCGGTGGCCGAGATCGAGGCGCCCCCGCGCCGGCCCGTCCCTGCCCGCGCGGCGTCGGCGGACGGTAGCCAAGCGCCGCGCGGCGTGTCAAACCCCAGCCTTGTCCAACGAGAGGTGAGAAAGACTGCCCCGGCATCGCGGAGGCATGTGCGCGGTGGGGTTTTCGCCGGGCACGCCTCTCGCGAACGCTCTTGGGCACGGCGTCCTGGGAACGCTCGTGTCCCGCCCGCATCGATCGGCGGCGGCCTCGCCATCCCATTTGCGGGCGGGACACAAGCGTTCCCAGGACGCCGTGCCCGCGCAAGTGGCTCCGTGGGGTGAAATCCGCCAGCAGCCCCCTCGAACCGAGCCCAAACCACGGAAGAACGCCGTCTGCGTGGGGGTGAAAAATATCTCGACCCCCTCTCTACACCCCCTGTCTCAAGAACTTGCGAACAGCGCCCGGGGCTCGAGGGCGATCTTGCCGGATTCCCCGCCCGGTCGTGGCGCCCTTCCCGTTCGGGGGAGGGTGATCGCCGCGCGCGCGCCATCCTCCATGATAATGACGATGCGGGCGGACGGGCGGACGGACGCGGGATGCGCGCCCGATTCATGCCGGCCGCCGCCGGATACGACAGGGGGGAACGATCATGCCGACCGCGGCGATCATCGGAGCGAGCCGGGGGATCGGCCTCGGCCTCGTCGAGCGGTATGCGGGCGAGGGCTGGCGGGTGCACGCGACGACCCGCACCCCGGAGAGCCCGGGGGCGCTCGGGGAGGTCGCCGGCGACGTGCGCCTCCACCGGCTCGAGGTCACCGATCGCTCCGAGCAGCGCGCGTTTCGCGATGCGCTCCGCGGCGAGGCGGTCGACGTCCTCATCCACAACGCCGGCGTCTACGGACGCGGGATGCGCGCCGCCGCCGTGCACCGGGTCAATGCGGAGGCTCCGATCGAGGTCGCGGAGGCGCTGATGGACGCGGTGCTTCGAAGCGGGCAGCGCAAGATCGCGCTCCTCACCAGCATGATGGGCGCCCGGCGCGGCTCGACGCGGAGCCTCGGCAAGTACGGCGACTCGAAGGCGGCGCTGAACGACCGCTTCCGCGCCCGCGAGGCGGGCTGGCGCGAGCGGGGCTGCCTCGCGGTCGTCATCCATCCGGGCTGGGTCCGCACCGACATGGGCGGGCGCAACGCCGCGATCCCGGTGGAGGAGAGCGCGCGCGGGATCTGCGAGGTCATGGCCGGCCTCGACGCGTCCGGCCACGGCCGCTTCCTGACCTGGGACGGGCGCGAGCACCCCTGGTAGGCTGGCCGGCGGCGGGCGCCCGGGGGCCGGACGGATAGCGCCGGAGCGGACGTCGACGAACGGCGGTCGACGAACGGCGGGGAGACGGAGAGGAGATGACGATCCGGCGGATCGACGCGGGCGAGGTCCGGATGGCGTACGAGCTCACGGGGCCCGAGGACGCACCGGTGGTCTGCCTCAACCACTGTTTCGGGAGCGACCTCCACTACTGGGACCCGCACCTCCCCGCCTTCGAGGGCTTCCGGGTGCTCCGCTACGACACCCGCGGCCACGGGGGCAGCGATGCGCCCGCCGGACCCTGGCGCCTCGAGACGCTGGCCGCGGATGTCGCCGGGCTGCAGGACGCGCTCGGCATCGAGCGGGTGCACTTCTGCGGGGTCTCGCTCGGCGGGCAGATCGCCCAGACCTTCGCGCTCGACTTCCCGAAGCGGGTAGCTTCCCTCGTTCTCGTCAATACGACCTGCGAGTACGCGAAAGACCAGATCGCACTCTGGCGCGAGCGGGCGCGGACGGCTCTGGACGAAGGGATCGAGCCCCTGCACGCCGCCTTGATGGCGCGGTGGTTCACCGACGAGGCGGCGGCGCGGCGGACCTCGGGCTACCGCTACATGGAGGAGGCGATCCGCAGGTTCGCGCCGCGGAGCTTCGCCGCGGCGGTGGAGGCGATGTGCCGGCTCGACACCGCCTCGCGGCTGCCGCGGATCGCCGCGCCCACCCTCGTCATCGGCGCCCCGGAGGACCCGGGCGCCCCGCGCGAGGTGACGGAGAAGATGGCCCGCCTCATCCCGAACGCGGAGCTCGAGTGGCTCACCCCCGCCCGGCACCTCTCGAGCCTGGAGCATCCCGAACGCTTCAACGCCCTCGTCAGGGACTTCCTCTCGAAGCGGCTCTGACCGCCGCCGCCGAGGTGGGCTCCGGCCGGGCTGAGATGCGGCCGAACCACGCGGGGTCCGGGCTCGATCCGCCAAGGAGCCGCGGAGCCGCGTCGTGGTAGCTTGCGGGGGCGGGCCGCATCCGTCGGACCCGCGGGACGGCGCGGGGGGAACGAGGGCGCCGGCACGGAGCGCGCCGTCGTGCGTTGCGTTCGCGCGGAGGAGCAAGAGGAGGAGATCATGGGCGAGATCGCGGGTGCGGGTGTTCTCTCGCACGTTCCGACCATCATGCTACCGCGGGAGGTCCGTCTCCGGCTGAACGACGGCCGGGAGTCGAGTCTCGTGACGGGCCTCGAACGGGTGCGCCGCGAGATCCTCGACGTGCTCCGGCCCGATACGTTCATCGTCTTCGACACCCACTGGTTCACCACCGTCGAGTTCGTGGTGAGCGCCCACGAGCGCCGGAGCGGACACTACACCTCGGAGGAGCTCCCCCGCGGGATCCGGAGCCACCCATACGACCTCGCCGGCAACCCGGCTCTGGCGAAGGACGCCGCGCGCGCCGTCCGTGACGTGGCCGGGCTCCCCTGCTTCGCCGTCGACGACGAGCACCTTCCCATCCACTACCCGACCATCAACCTCGCCCACTATCTGGACCGCGGCGAACGGTGGGTCTCCGTCAGCACCTGCCAGTCGGCGACGGACGAGGACTTCCTCGCGGTGGGCGCGGCCATCGCCCGGGCGGTCGAGGCGTCGCAGGAGAGGGTGGTGCTGCTCGCGAGCGGCGGGATGAGCCACCGCTTCTGGCCGCTCGCGGAGATCGGACGGTGCCGTGGCTCCGATCCGGGCCACGTCCGTACCCCGGAAGCGAGAGCGGCGGACCTCGAACGGCTCGCCTGGTGGGCGGCGGGCGACCACGCGGCGGTGATCGACTCGATGGACGAGTACCGCGAGCACCGGCCGGAGGGGATGTTCGGACACTACCTGATGATGGTCTCCGCCCTCGGCGGGCGCGGGTGCGCCGCGGTCGGGAGGCGGTTCAGCGAGTACGAGAACGCGTCCGGCACCGGCCAGGTGCACGTCTGGTTCGACCGCCCGGAAGCGGGATGGGTAGATGCCTCCCAGGGCCGGCCTTCTTGAGGCAGCGCCATTTTCACGGTCGAGTCGGGTTTTGCGTGAGGCTGCTCCGGCGGGCGCGGGCGTCCCGTCCCGCCCGCATGGACGTCGCTCGGGCGTCTGCGGTCCATTGCGGGCGAGACGCCCGCCCTCCCGGAGGGACTTGGCCGATGGTCCCGCTCACGGTCCGAGGCGAGGCGGCGCCGGGAGTGTTCGCCACGGTTGGTTCCGCCGGGGGGGGGCGCCCGTCAATGGGCGATCGCGTGCGAGGCGTCCAGGTAGATCGTCTCCCCCGTCAGGTAGGGGATGTCCTCGGTGAGCAGGGCCGCGACGAGCCGCGCCACCTCCTCGGGCCGGCCGGCGCGCTTCAGGGGAACCCGCGACTCCATGTAGCGGCGCACGTCCTCTCGGGCGAGGAACTCACGGTTGAGCGCCGTCTCGACGTAGCCCGGGGCGACGTTGATGACCCGGATCCCGTCGCTCGCCCACTCCGCGGCGAGGCAGCGGGTCATGGCCCCGACCGCCGCCTTGGACGCGCAGTAGGCGAGGTTGCAGGGGACCGCCATCCGGTCGAAGAACGAGCCCATGTTGACGATCGTCCCGCCCCCCGCACGGACGAGATGGGGGTGGATCTCGCGCGCCCCGGTCATCACCGCGGTCGCGTTGAGGGCCATGATCCGCTCGTACTCGGCGGTCGCGAGCCTGCGGCTCGGGGCGGACGCATGGACCCCGGCGTTGCTGACGAGGGCGCCGATCGGCCCCGCCTCCGCGATGGCGGCGAACGCGGAGCGGAGCGCCGCCTCGTCCGTCACGTCGCAGCGCGCCGGTCGGCCAGCGGGCGCGGCGCCGCTTCGTGAGAGCGACCACACGCCGAATCCCCGCGCCTCGAGCTCGACCGCGACCGCCGCCCCGATCCCCCGGCTCGCGCCGGTCACGACGACCGCGCCGCGCATCGTCCTTCCTGTCGTCCTGCCTTCAGGCATCGCGGAACACGGGCGCGCGTTTCTCGACGAACGCGTCCATCCCCTCCGACGCATCGCCGGTCTGGTACGCGAGCGCCCCAAGGTCCGCCTCCACCTCCAGGCCCTCGTGGACGGGGAGGTCGAGGGCGCGCCGCACCGCGTCGCGCGCGAGCCGCAGCACGGGGAGCGGGTATCCGGTGATCTCCGCCGCGAACGCGAGCCCCGCTTCGATCGGATCGCCCTCCACGATCCGGTTGACGAGCCCCATCGAGAGCCCTTCTTCCGCCTTCACCATGCGCCCGGTCATGACGACGTCGAGCGCGTTCGCCTCGCCGACGAGGCGCGGCAGCCGCTGGGTCCCGCCGTAGCCCGGCACGAGCCCGAGCTTGATCTCCGGGAGCCCCATTCGGGCCGCCGCGGTCGCGAGCCGGAAGGTGCAGGCCATGGCGAGCTCGAGGCCGCCCCCGAGGGCGAACCCGTCGATGACCGCGATCGAAGGAACCGGAAGGTTCGCGATCCGCTCGAAGAGGGTCTGGCCGAACCGGAGCCCGCGGCGGTGCTCGAGGGGCGTCCGGCCGGTGAGCTCCTTGACGTCGGCCCCGGCACAGAACGCGCGGTCCCCCGCCCCGGTGACGAGGAGCGCCCGCACCTCGCCCTGCCCGATTCCCCGCTCGACCTCCGCCAGCCGAGCCTCGATCTCGCGAAGGACCGCGAAGCTCAAGGCGTTGAGTGCTTCCGGCCGGTTGAGGGTGAGAAGGTCGACGCCGCCGCGGCGTCGGAGTTCGACCGGCATCCGGGTCTCCTCAATATGATGTAGCGAGGGCGGATCATAGGGCAGGGCCGGCGGGACCGATCCTGCCTCGTCCTCCGGCGCCCCGACATGCTGCCGGCGCGTTGCGCCGCGGCGGCTCGACGGCAGGCAGCCGACCCTGGCGCCTTCGCGTGGTCGAACGGCCGGGAATGGGGTACGGCCGGCCCCCGGGAGCGAATCGGCGTCCGCCGCAGGAGGACGGCGAGACGTCCGGGATAGAATGCGCGCCGCCATGCACAGGTTCTCCGACGTCCAGTTGCGGCGAGTGGTTCGCACCCTGCTCGAACGGGCGGGCAGCGAGCCGTCCGAAGCCGCTCAAGTCTCCGATCATCTCGTGGATGCGAACCTCCGCGGCCACGACAGCCACGGCATCGGGCTCATTCCGCACTACGTCCGGAACATCACGAACCGGACGATGCACCCGAACACCGGCCTCTCCCTCGTCCGGGACGGCGGCGCGGTGATGCAGTTCGACGGTGGGCTGGGCTTCGGCCAGCGCGTCGGCGCGGAGATGATGGAGCGGCTCATCGAGCGGGCGCGCGAGCTCGGAACGGTGGTGGCGGCGCTTCGGAACGTCCACCATCTCGGGCGCATCGGCGCCTACGCGGAGACCGCGGCGGCGGCCGGCATGGTCTCGATGCACTTCGTGAACGTGACCGGGCACCCGCCCCTCGTTGCTCCCTTCCGGGGCAGCCATGGACGATTCGCCACCAACCCGATCTGCATCGGGGTGCCCGGCACCGCACGCCACGAGTCCTTTCTCCTCGACATGGCGACGGGCCTCGTCGCGGTCGGCAAGGTCCGCGTCGCCCTCAACAAGGGCGAGGAGATGCCGCCCGGGATCCTGGTGGATTCGAAGGGCCGGCCGACGACGGACCCGAAGGTCATGTTCCCGGATGACGAGGAGATGCGCGGTGCGATCCTGCCTTTCGGCCTCCACAAGGGGTATTGCCTGCTCTTCGCGGCGGAGCTGCTGGCCGGGGTGATCGCCGGGGGCGGGACCTCGAATCCGGCGACCCATCGCCTCGACACCATCTGCAACCACATGCTCACCGTGGTCATCGACCCGTCCTCCCTCGTCGAACCGGAATGGATGGAGCGGGAGATCGACGCCCTCATCGACTACGTGACCTCCTCCCCGCCCGCCAATCCCGGCGAGCCGGTCCTCGTTCCGGGCGACCCCGAGCGGATGGCCCTCGACGAGCGGATGGCGGATGGCATCCCGGTGGACGAGGTCACCTGGGAGGCCATCCTGGAAGCGGGCGTGCAGGTCGGCCTCCCGCGAAGCGAGGCGGCCGCTCTCCTCGCCAACGCCTGAGCGCCGTCGCGCCCGCCCGCGGCCGCCGTCTACCCCCCGCTGGCCCGCCCGCGGGCCTACGTCGGGGTGAGCGGAGCGTGGAGCTTCGTTCCCGGACAGACGATCCCGCCCCGGTCGCCGATCGTGACGCTCCCCCAGCGGGCCGCGTAGCGCTCGGGAAGCGGCCGGCCGTTCGGCGGGCAGAGCCAGAGGCGGAGCAGATGGCGTTTTCGCTCCGGCTCCGGCCAGTCCTCGAACGCGGTGCGGTCGTGGAATACGGTGTGGTTGTGGAGGATCTGGACGTCTCCCGGCCGGAACTCCATGTCGAGATGGAGGTCGGGATCTTCGGCGAGTGCGTCGAGGAGGTCCAGCGCCTCGACGTGGAGCGGCGTCAGGCGCGGGGCGTCCGGGTGACGCTGCGACGACTCGACGTAGCGCCGCGAGACGTAGCTCGAGACCAGCCCCGCGTGGTGGTTGAAGACGGCGTTCAGGAAGAACGGCGCCTCGTCGTCGGGGACCTCGCCGCGGCGATCGAACGGCACCGGCTCGGAGAGGACCGCCGCGAGGTCGGGGCGCCGGCGCGCCATCTCGTTGTAGAGGGTCACCGAGCTTACGATGCTGCTCAGCCCGCCCCGCTTCGCCGGTCGGAGGCAAAGCAGCGCCACGACGTCGCACGAATCCGAGTGGTAGAACTGGCGCTCCGCGGTCTGGTAGGTGCGCACGTTGGGGTCGCGGAGGTCGTAGTCGATGTCCCGGACGTGGCCGAGGACGTGCCCCATCGCGTTCTGGGACACCGCCCGGCCGAACCACGAGCCGATCCCCCAGCAGGTACGCGCCGTGCGTTCGATTGGCCAACCCTCGATATCGAGGCCGCGGAGGAGCACGAAGCCCCGCCCGTGGATGACCTCGTCCCGGAGCGCGAGCAGCTTCGGCGCGAGGGCGGGGAGTGCGAAATCCGTGTATTCGATAGCCTCGATCGGCAGATGCGAGGTGGCGCGCCACGCCGCGTCGAGCTCCGCGCGGTCCGCCGCAGACAGCAGCACGATCCAGTCGCCGCGCTCGCGCATCTCGGCTCCCGTCCACGCCGAGGGTCCGTGGTAGCGCCTCGGGATCGCGCCCGATTCCATGGCCGCGAGGGCGGTCGCGCCGGGTGGTGGCGGGGGCGCTGCCGCCGCCGGAGGGGGGACGGCCGGCGGGGGTGCGGCGGGTGTGGGGAGCGCCGACTGGCGGGGTGCGCTCACGGTTGCCATGGTGTCCATCATCCTGCGCGTGGGGTCCGGGATCACCCGGCCGCGTCCGGCCCGCGAAACCGGGACGGCGTTCGGGCAGCCGAGTCTATGGAGGCTCGGGCCGGCTGTCTACGACTACAGACTGACCTCGTTCTGCGGCTGGCGTTCCGGGGTCGCGCCGCGGAATCGACTTGCACACCGCGTCCCGGTGCGGGCGGACTCGGAGTCGGGAAAGCGGATGGGTGGTCGGGGACGGGGCGCTGGATACCTCGCCGTGGGCCGCGGGGACGAATCCGCGGACAAGGCTTCGTCGATCGGCTTCTCGATGCCGCCACGGAGCATGAGAAGATCCCGCTCCTGCCGTCACCGGCGTGAAGCCGCGCGAGGAGCAACCGGGGCGCCCCATGAACGCGCTCGAGCTCGAACCCCGCTTCGCCGACCTCGGCGACGTATCGCTCCACTACGTCACCGCCGGAGCCGATCTCGGCCAATGGCCCCCGATGCAGTGACCGCCGCGAAGAGGACGATGGCGATGCCGGAACCCCCGCCCGCGCGCATCCGGACCCATGCGCGAATACACCCGAGCGGGCCATGGCGCTGAGGGGGCGGGGCAGGCTGCCGCCGAGGGACCTCGTGACGGAGGTCGATCGGGCGCAGGCGCGGTTCGAGGCGGGCGACGCGGTGCGGTTCATGACGAGAGGCGGGCCGGGGAAGACGGGCACGATCGAGAAGCTCAACCCGAAGCGGGCCAGGGTACGGTGCGAAGACGGGACGTGGGACGTGCCCTACCGCCTGCTCGACCACCTGGAGGGGAGCCGCGCGAAACGGAACGAAGAGCGCTTGTTCGAGGTCGCCCGGCAGGCCCGCGCACTGATGGACGAGCACGGGCTCGAAGCCTGGGACTTCCGCTTCAGCGCTGCGGAGAGACGGCTCGGCGAGTGCCGGGAGCGGGAGAAGACCATCCGGCTCAGCCGAAGGCACGCGGTGAACAGCGACTCGAGGGAAGTGACGGACACGATCCTCCACGAGATCGCTCATGCGCTGGCCGGCGCCGAGGCCGGGCACGGCCCCGCGTGGAAGGCAGTCGCGGAGCGGCTGGGAGCGACGCCGAAGGCGCGCGCGGAGGAGGGCGAAGACGCCCGCGCGGAACGGCAGGCGGCAAAGGCGAGATTCCGCGCCGGCATGGAGGTGAGCTTCCGGACGAGGGACGGGCGGCTTCGCGTGGGCGCCATCGTCAGGATGAACCCCAAGCGGGCGCGGGTGGACTGCGGAGGCGGCGCCGAGTACCTCGTCCCCTATCCCGCACTCGATCCCTCGGGACCGGACCGTAGCGGAGGCTCTCGGATCTGACGCGGCCGATCCCGACGCCGGTGCTCGCGAGGCGAACACCATCATCGGCCCGGCGTGGATGACCCCGCCATCGGACGCGCACGGGAGGGTGGATATCGGCGGAGACGGTTGGTGGAGACACCGGGGGACAGGGCCGTAGCACCCGCTCTCGACTTTCCGATACCCTACCCGTCACGCCACCGCGCCGAGGCGGGATCGGGGGTCGGAAGGATGCCCATGAACGCGGTCGGATCGGCTGCCCGGAGCGTTACCACCGCCCACCGCGGGGCTCGGACGAGGAGGCTCGGCATCTTCCGGAACCTGTCGCCCGCGCGTGACGCGCGATGACGGTATCCCCGACGGCAACCGAGGGCAGGGAGCCCGCCGCGCGCCGCGCCGCCGGCGAGGTGGATCTGCCTTCCGGCGAGGGGCGCCCTCATCGGGGTCGGCCGGGGTCCGCTTCCATCGGCGGCCGCGCGGGCCGGTCAGCGTCGGCCCCGCCCCCGGGAGCGGAGGCGCATCCCGGACCCCGGCGGGTCATCCCGCGGAAGCTGCGGGATCAGCTCGCCCTCTGCGCCTCCTCTCCCGACCGCATTCTCTTCCTGGACGTCGAGACCACCGGCCTCAGCCACTTCTACGATGAGATCACCATCACGGGCTGGACCTTCGGCGGCGCGGCGAAGACCCTGGTCAAGGGGCAGGACCCGAGCCCGCTGCTCGAAGACGCCGCGCGTGCGAAGGTGCTGATCACCTTCAACGGCATCCGGTTCGATTCGAAGTTCATCGCGAAGGAATTTCCTGCCGCTGCCCTCCCGGAAACGCACGTCGATCTCATGTACCTGTGCCGGCGGCTCGGCCTGAAAGGCGGCCAGAAGGCGATCGAGAAGGAGCTGGACGTCCGCGTCCGCGACGGTCTTGCGGACGCGGACGGGGCGGCTGCCGTCGTGCTCTGGCACCGGTACGTGCGCGGCGACGACGCCGCGCTGCGCAAGCTCATCCGCTACAACCGTGCGGACATCGCGGCCATGGGCGCCATCCTGGATCGGACCGTCCCCCGCTTCGCCTTTCCTCCGGATCTGTTTCTGGAGGACCCGCGTTTCCAGGACTGGTCGGCCCCCGAGGGGTGGGAGGACCTGTCCGGTGTGCTGTCCGCCGTGACGAGGCCGACCGGCATGCCGCCTCCCCGGTTCGAGGGTCTGTTCGCCGCGACCCCTGCCGCACGGTCCCGGGTCGTCGGGATCGACCTCACCGGCTCCGAGGCGCGAGGCAGCGGCTGGTGCCTGCTGGACGGTTCGAGAGCGGAGGTCGCCGTCCTGCTTGCGGACGAGGAGATCCTCGACAGGACCAGGAGCGCACGGCCGGACCTCGTATCGATCGACTCCCCGCTATGCCTTCCGCGAGGCCGTACCTGCGTGGAGGACACCGATCCGGGGAGGGACGAATTCGGGATCATGCGCGAGAGCGAGCGCGAGCTGAAGAGGCGGGGCATCAACGTCTATCCCTGCCTGATCCGGAGCATGCAGAAGCTGACCGCGCGCGGGATCCGGCTGGCGGGGACGTTGCGCGAGCAGGGCATTCCGGTCATCGAGAGCTATCCGGGGGCCGCGCAGGACATCATGCGGATCCCGCGCAAGGGTGCGGGCGCCGGGTGGCTGAAGCGGGGGCTCCGGGATTTCGGGGTGTCGGGCAGCTACGAGACGCGGGACGTGACCCACGACGAGCTCGACGCCATTACCTCGGCCCTCGTGGGCACGTTTCACTTGGCGGGAATGACCGAAGCGCTCGGAACGGAGGAGGAGCCGCCGCTCATCATCCCGAGGCTCCGGAAGGGGCGGCGCTCGATCGCGGTCGGGGTCAGCGGCCCGATCGCGGCGGGGAAGACCACCCTCGCCCGCGCCCTGGAACGAAGGGGCTTCTCCTATACCCGCTTCAGCCTGGCGCTGGACGATCTGCTGGCGGAGCGGGGGCTTCCCCGAGACCGGCTCCACCGCCAGAAGCTCGGCAACGAGATCAACGCCTCCGGACGGCAGCGCTGGCTCGGCGCACGGACCGTCGCACGGGCGGCGGACGCCGATCGGATCGTCATCGACGGGCTGCGGTTCCCGGACGATCATGCCTTCATGGTGGAGCGGTTCGGGGCCGGCTTCCGGCACGTCTTCATCGATGCCGGCAGGGACGTCCGCCGTTCCCGGTACGAAGGCGGGGATAGCGGCGCGGCCTTCGATGATGCGTCGGGCGCGGTGGTGGAGCGCCGGGTGGGCGAGCTGCGGTCCCTCGCACACGAGGTCTTCGTCAACCAAGGCGAAGAATCGGCGGTCGAACGCCGGGCGGACCGGCTCGCGAGCCGCATCCGGACGAGGTAGCCGTGCCGGTTTCCGTCGTCGTCGGTGGACAGTTCGGCTCCGAGGGCAAGGGCAAGGTCGCCTTGGAGATCGCGAGGCGGTCCTCCGAGCCGGTTGTTGCGGTCCGGGTCGGCGGGCCGAATTCGGGCCATACCGCTTACGACCGGGCGGGCGGGAAGCACGTCCTGCGACAGCTTCCCGCGGCCTGCATCGACCGGGACGCCGACGTGGTGCTGCCGGCCGGGTCCTATATCGACGTGGATGTATTGAGGTCCGAGATCGATCGGCTCGATTTTCCGAGGGATCGGATCCGGATAAGCGCCCATGCCCGGATCGTCACCGAGCAGCACAAGCAATGGGAAGCGGCGTCCGGATTGTCGGGCGCTATCGGCTCGACCGGCTCGGGGGTGGGGGCGGCGGTCATGGCATCGGTCGCGCGGGGCGCCGGCAACTTCGAGCTCGGATGCTTCGAAGCGGGCGATCATCCGGGGCTGGAGCCCTTCCTCTGCGATGCGTCCGAGCACCTCCGCGGCCGGCTCGATGCGGGATACCGGGTCATCGTGGAGGGGACGCAGGGCTTCGGATTGTCCCTGCTGGAAGGAGGGTACTGGCCGAAGGCGACCTCTCGATCGACCACCGCGGCCGGAGCGCTCGCCGAGGCGGGGCTCAGCCCGATCGACGTCGACGACGTGACCATGGTCATTCGATCCTTCCCCATCCGGGTCGCGGGAGATTCGGGGCCGCTCGTCGGCGAAACCACGTGGGAGGATGTCGCCGGGCAAGCCGGAAGGGTCGACGACCTTCGCGAGTACACGACGGTCACGAAGCGTCTGCGCAGGGTCGGCCGCTTCGATCCGGTTCTGGTGAGGCGGGCGCTTGCCGCCAATCGTCCGACGCGACTGGTGTTGAACCACCTCGACTACGTCGGAGCCGAAGAAGACCTGGGTGACCCGCGAAGCAACGTCCGCAGCTTCGTCCGCCGAGTGGAGGCAGACATCGCTCGGGAGGTCGATTGGCTCGGCTTCTCCGGCCTGGGCGTCATCGAAAGGGAGGCGCAGGAGACATGACGGGCGTGGAATCCGGAAACAGACCGGAAAGGAAAATCTTGAGTCGGGAAGACGCCCGGAGACTCGCGGAGGAACGCAGGGACTCCGGACAACCTGATCCGTTTCCGGGAACTCCATTTTCACTCTTGTCAGCGAAACACATCAAGGAATATGTCATGGCGACCGGTGCGATTGCGCCATTCTACATTGACGGCGGGAGTCGTTCTCGTTTGAAGAAGGCATCTTATGAAGGGAGACTCGGAAAGCATGCGTATGTGTACAATAAACAGGGGAGGTTGGAAAGCCTCGGAGTCGGTGACGAACTCAGAGTCGAAGCAAATTCCATCGTCTTCGTAGAGTGCGATCTCGATTTTCGGCTCCCGGACTATATCGCTCTTCGCTTCAATTTGCAGATTCGACACGTGCACCGTGGGTTACTGTTGGGAACCGGCCCGCTCGTCGATCCGGGGTATTGGGGCAAGTTGTGCATACCGCTGCATAACCTCACTGACGAAGATTATTCCATTTCACGAGATGATGGGCTGATCTGGGTCGAATTCACGAAGACTACCGAAGCGCACCAAGGTTCCGGTGATCTGGGACGTCCGCCACTGGACAAGAGGGAAGGATACTGGAAGATAGGGGACTTCATTGACAAAGCAGCGAGACCGAGGAATGGTATCGGGGAGAGTGTGCACATTCGGAGCTCCATTTCCAAGGTGATAGATAGAGCGGAAAGCGCTTCGAGTAGTGCGGAGCAGGCTGAACGCAGTGCTACGGAGGCGAAGGACCAAGCATCCCGCATGAGGTTTCATATAACTCTGGGAGGAATAATTGCCGGCGTGGTGCTTTTCATCACGATTGCAGCCTTCATCTACACTGTCTACAGCTCACTTACCTCCAGGATTGACGATCTGCAAAGTCGTTTTTCCTATATTGAAAGTGAATCTACCGATAAAGAGCTGAAAAGCCTTCCTTCTGTCACGAGAGAGCTTGAAAAGGAGATTGAGACGCTTAACAGGAGAGTTGAAGAACTTGAAAGATCTTCGACGGACGAACGGAAGGCTGTTCGACAACAGTAAAGACACGATACAACTCCCTGATGCAGATCATGACTCTCGTACTCTGAATGAGCACGATCAGTACGATCCTTCCTGCTTCGATAAACGGATGGACCCGCCCAAGGAGCAGGTGCAGGAAAGGCTCTATTATCAGCCTTGCTCGCTGTGCGGTCGAGCATCGAACGACCCGGCTTGCCAATGTTCGGCCAAGCTGCCTGACGCTGGATGGACGATTCATCGCGAACGAGGCGGAGAGCGCCCATGAATCAGCATCTGCGGGATCCTGCACCGTGGTTCGGCCGGGGAGGCGACAGTGCTACGGAGCGTACCCTGAGCCGAACGGAACGCGCCTTGCCGGTGGATGTCGAGCCCTTATGAAGTCGGCTTTGGAGGCCGGTACACATGGATCAACCGGCCGTTCATCGTTTCGCGTACCGGCAGCGATTCGTGGATCCGGCGGGCCTGTCCGACAAAATCCGGATCATATGTGCACAGGACGATGCCGGCATGACTCGCGCTTTGCATATGGAGACGGCGGAAATGCTTTCGGTTGAGAGTCATGACGGCTCTTCCATGGGCAGCCCCGTCCTGCAGGACCGACTGGTCCGGATATCGCTGATTGGCTTTTCCGTCCTCGAAGAGCGTAAGGACGTCGTGTCCCAATCGGCGTAATTCTTCGATAACCGGGAGTGGAACGTTTTCGTCGGCGTACAGACGGGCCATCGGCTAGCAAGGCGTTTCATTCTCGATGATCTGCCGATCGATCTCCGCCCTGTGGACATCGTACCAAGCCCAAGCGTTGCTCAGGTCTTCGGCCCGCAGGGAAGGATACGCGCGCAGGATCTCCGATTCGCTGCTCCCGAGCTTGTGCGCCTGCACCAGCACCCACACCGGAATCCGCGTCCGCAACGGACACGGCTCCCCGCCGGATACCCCGTCGGCACGCTCGATCCCGGGAAATGAGGGGTTCACCAGACCCGCAAGCCACCTCAGAGCCTGCGCCTTCTCGCTCGGAGACAATTCCGTAATCAGCTCGCGCACGGTCTCCAGTCTCGACATGGGAACGGCCTCGCGGTGAAAACAACTCGGTGTCAATGATCCCATCGTAGCATAAGGAGTTCCGGATACCGGCTCGTCGAAGGTCGGCGCGGATTGTGGCCGGCGGTAGCGTCCCGCACGACCCGCACGAGGAGCACGCCGCTGCGCGGCCGGGCGCCGCCATCGCATCCGCCCGTCCGCGGGTCGGGCCGGCGGAGTCGATGCCTTGCGGACGTGCGAGCCGATTAGAGGGTCGCGTGCAGCCGGGCTTCGGCCGGGCGCCGAGGGCGGTCGTCGAGAGATCCGAGGGCGGCCGGTCATCGGGGCCGGAGCCCTTCCTCCGCGATGCGCCCGGCCATCGCCGCGGCCGGCTCGGTGCGGGCTTGCCGGCGTTCACTTGCGTTCAGCCCTTGACCGCGCCCATCGTCATGCCCTGGATGAAGTAGCGCTGGAAGAAGAGGAACACGATCAGGGTCGGCACGCTCGCCACCAGCGACAGCGCGCCCTGGACCCCCCACGCCACGCCGTACTGGCCCCGGAGCGACACGATCCCGAGCATGATCGTCCGCTTCTCGTCGCTCTGGGTGAAGATGAGCGGCCAGAGGAAGTCGTTCCAGATCCAGGTGAACTGAAGGGTCGCGAGCACCGCGAGGGCCGGCAGGCTGATCGGGAGGGCGACCCGCGTCAGCACCTGCCATTCGTTGGCGCCCTCCACGATCGCCGCTTCCCGCAGCGCGTTCGGGACGGTGGCGAAGAAGTTGCGCATGAGCAGGGTGCAGATCGGGATCCCCATCGCGACGTGCACGACGATCATCGGCCAGAGGGTGTCCAGCAGGCCGAGCCCGCTGAACATCCGGAACAGCGGGATGAGGATGACCTGCGGCGGGAAGAACATCCCGGACACGATCGCGAGGAACAGCAGTTCGCTTCCCCGGAACGGGAGCTTGGAGAACACGTATCCGGCGAGGATGCCGAGCCCGATCGAGCCCGCGGTCGCCGGCACGGTGACGAGGAAGGTATTGACGAAGTAGGTCTTGACCGAGGGGTGGGCGAGCACCTCCCGGAAGTTCTCGAGGTAGAGCCCGCCCGGGATCGTCCAGAGCGCGCCGAGGGCGATCTCGCGGGTGCTCTTGAGCGAGCTCAGGATCACCCCCAGGGTCGGGGCGAGGAAGAGGAGCGCGAGCACGGCCAGGCAGACGAAGACGACCATCGGCCACGGATTGAACGGCCGCCCGCCGGACCATGCCCCGGCTCCTGCCCCGGACCGCGGCCCGGCGCCCGATCCCGCCCCGGCGGTCGCCCCGGCGTCCGCCGCCGCCCGCGCCCCCGGCGCCCCCGCCGCGCCCGTCCGCGCCCCGGCCCCCGCCCCCTCATCCATGGATCTCGTCCAGCTTCCGGAGCTGCCGGAAGTAGAGGAAGACGATGGCGAGGGTGAGCAGGAAGAGGATGACGGAGATCGCGCTGCCGTAGCCCATCCGGTACTTCCGGAAGGACTCGTTGTACATGAACATGGCGAGGGTGTCGGAGGAGTGGAACGGCCCCCCCGCGGTCATGATGTACAGGATGTCGAATCCCTTCAGGGAGTTGATGACCGACAGGGCGACCACCACCACGGTGGCCGGGCGCAGCATCGGAAGGACGACGTACCACGTCTTCTGCCAGCGGTTCGCGCCTTCCATCGACGCCGCCTCGGTGAGGTCCGCGGGCACGGTGGTCAGCCCGGCGAGGAAGATCACCATCGAGAGCCCCGTCTGCTGCCAGGACCACGCCGCGATCACCGAGTAGAGCGCGGTCTGCGGCTTCGCGAGCCACGCGAAGGTCGCCGGCTCTCCGGTCACCGCCTCGACGAAGGCATTCAGCAGCCCCCAGTCCGGCTGGTAGATCCAGACCCAGATCTGGCCGACGACGACCGCCGAGAGGCAGATTGGGAGGTAGAAGATGGACTTGAAGACGTTGGCGCCGCGCCCGAGGTGCGAATCGAGCAGCAGCGCGAGCGCGAGCCCCCCGACGGCCGGCAGGAGGAGGGCCAGCGCCATCCAGACGACCGTGTTCGCGGTGGCGTTGGTGAACAGCCGGTCGGTCGCGATCCGGGCGAAGTTCTCGAACCCGACGAAGCGGTAGCGCGGGTCGAAGCCGTTCCAGTCGGTGAAGCTGTAGTAGAAGGAGTCGAGGAGCGGCCAGACGACGAAGACCCCGAAGACCGTAAGGGGCAGGGCGAGCAGGGCGATCCGCCAGAAGATCGTGTGACGTCTCATCTCGCGGCGGGCGCTCGACCGACGGCGGCGGCGGTTTCCGGGACCGGACGGGGCCTCCCGGCAAGGTGGCGGAGGGGGCGGCCGGTCAGGGCGGCGGCCCCCTCCGAATGGACGACGCTCTGCGGCCGGACGCGAACGGCCGCGCGCTTCCCGGCTACTTGCCGAAGACCTCCCGGGCGCCGTCCTCGGTGTCGGCGAGATAGCCCTCGTACCCGGAGGGGTCGTCCATGAACCGGGCGAACATCGCGAGGCCGTGCTCCGCCATGGGCGGGGTCGTCGCGAGGTCGTAGTTGAACGCGAACGTGTCGGCGTTCCCGACCGCCGCGAGCGCCCGCTTCATCACCGGGGTGTAGATGCTCTCGTCGACCCCGACGTTGGGTGACAGGGCACCCTGCGCCTTCGCCCAGGCGGCCTGCGACGCCTCGTCCGAGACGAGGAAGGCGAGCAGCTCCTCGGCGTTCGCGCGGTTCGGCGCGTTGGCCGAGATCAGCAGCCCGTCGACCGGCCCCACGACCGCGTTGGGAACCCCGTCGGCGATGGCCGGGAACTCGAAGAAGTCGTAGTCGCCGCCGGGCTCGAGACCGTTGCCGTTCCAGTACCCGGTGATCCAGGTGCCCATCAGGGTCATCGCCGCGTCGCCGCGCGCGACCTTGTCCGAGGCGTCGGTCCAGTCGTCCGCGTTCGCGTTCGGCGTGAAGTACCCGGCGTCGACCAGCGCCTTCCAGAGGGCCATCGCGGCCTTCACCTCGTCGTCGGTGTAGGCCGCCTCGCCGGCCATGAGCTTCGCCCGGTAGTCCGGGCCGGCGGTGCGGAGCAGCAGGTAGTCGAACCAGAACTGGGCCGGCCAGCGGTTCCTGGACCCGAGGGCGATGGGGGTGACGCCCTTGGCCTTCAGGTCGGCGCACAGGGCCAGGAACCCGTCCCACGTCGTCGGGAATTCGGTCACCCCGGCGTCGGCCATCACCCTGGGGTTGTAGAACATTCCGGCGTAGTGGTAGCCGAACGGGACCAGGTAGCGGGCGCCGTTGTACACGGTCGCCCCGTCCGCGACGGACTTCGCGACGACCGAGTCGAGCCCGCGGGCGGCCCACATCTCGTCGATCGCACCCAGGTTGCCGGCGTCGGCGACGAACTGGGTGCGCGCCCCGGCCCAGTAGCTGAACACGTCCGGGAGGTTGCCGCCGGCCGCGCGGACCAGGATCCCGGCCTTGAAGTCCTCGTGGCCGATGGGGCTGTCCTTGACCGTGATCCCCTTCGCTTCCTGGAAGCTCGCGAAGATCTTCTCGAGCCCGGCCCGCCCCAGCTCGCCGGTGAAGTAGTGGCTGATGGTGACCTCGCCCGCCGCGAGCGCGCTGCCGCTCCCGCCGAACCCGCCGGCGAGCCCGAGCGCGCAGCCGAGCACCGCTGCCGTGAATGGTCTGGTTTCGCGCATGGCTCCTCTCCTCGGTCTCCGATGTGCGTGCGTCTCGATTCGTGTGCTCCGACCCGCGCGTGCTCCGATCCGCGCGTTGTACGAGGGTAACGCCTGTGCAAGCATTATGCGCCCGGTTCGCGCCCGTCCACAAAACGGACTTCGAGGCGCCGTCCTCGCCGGATCGTGCGGGAGCGATCCGCCGGCGCGATTCCGGCCGCGCCACCCTGGGACCACTCCGGGACCACCCGGCAGGAGACCCGAACCTTGGACAGAGTTCGCGCAGGCTTCATCGGCGCCGGCCGCATCTCCGACCTGCACGCCATCGAGTATCTGGCCAACCCCCACGCCGAGATCGTCGCCCTCTGCGACCGGGACCCGGCCCTCGCGCGGGGGCGGGCGCGGGCCTGGGGCCTCGACGACGCGGCGGTCGTCATCACCGACGACTACCGCGAGCTGGCGGCGCTCGACACGGTGGACCTCGTCGAGGTCCTGCTCCCGCACCACCTCCACCTCGAGGCCGCCCTCGCCGGGCTCGCGGCCGGCAAGGCGGTCTCCGTCCAGAAGCCGATGTGCACGACCGTCGCCGACGCGGACCGTCTCGTGGAGGCGGCGCGGCAGGCGCCCGGCCCCCTGCGGGTGTTCGAGAACTTCGTCTTCTACCCGCCCGTGGTCAAGGCGAAGTCCCTCATCGACGAGGGGGCCGTCGGGGCGCCGCTGACGATCCGGATCAAGAGCAACCCGGGACGGAGCGGGACGGCGTGGGAGGTCCCGGCCGAGACCCTCGCGTGGCGCCAGGACCCCGACCGGATCGGGGGCGGCCCCCTCGTGCTCGACGACGGCCACCACAAGTTCGCCCTCGCCCGGTTCTTCATGGGGCCGGCCGAAGAGGTGCACGCCTGGATCAGCCACACCACCGCGCCCGACGGCTTCGTGTTCGACGCCCCGGCCATGATCTCGTTCTGCTTCCCCGGCGCCCGCTACGGCAACCTCGAGATCGTCTACTCGCCCGAGCTGGACGTCGTGACCGAGCACTACGCGCAGGACGACCGGATCGAGATCACCGGCACGCGGGGCGTCCTCCGGATCAATCGCGGGCACGGGCAGCTCGGCGCCGACGTCGTTCCCGTCGAGCTCTTCCGGGACGGGGTGCTGACCGGCTACCCCGACGTCGAAACCGGGTGGGAGACGAGCTTCGTGTACTCGACCCGGCACTGCATCGAGGCGCTGCGAAGCGGAAGCGCGCCGCGGCTCTCCCCGGAGGAGGGGCGCGACGTCCTGCGCTTCGCGCTGGCGGCCGAGGAGTCGGCCCGGACGGGCGCCGCCGTCCGGCTCTGACCCCAGGCCCCCGCCCCGGCGCGCTGCCGGGCGCCCGCCGCCCTGCCGCCCTGCCGCCCTGCCGCCCTGCCGCCGGACCATTTTATGCTGCGGAATCGGTTCGCGCGGACGAACCCGGGTCGGGCGAATCAGAGCGGCGCCTGACACGAACGCGCCGGTTCCGGAAGGAGGTTCGACGTGAACGAACAGCAGATACGCGAGATCGTGGAGGCGGCCTTCAAATCGCACTTCGGCGATGTGAAGCTCCTCAGGGTCAACGTCAGGCACGGTTTCGATTACGACGACGACCCCGTGGTGGACGTCAACGTCATCTATGACGGAAAGGTCGAGCAATTGAACGGGGCCGGCATCGTAGGCGTACGCTCGGAGGTCGTCACCAAGGTGTGGCGGGAGATGGAGGATTCCCCCGGCTTCCCCCATGTCCACTTCATCGCCAGGTCCGACCTCGGGCGTCGCGACCCGGCGACGGTCTGACGCGATGACGGCGGCAGCCGGGCGGGGCGCCGTCCTCCCGCCGTTGGGCCGGGCGGCGCGGGAGTGCTGCGGGGCGGCGGGTTCCGGCCGCGCGCTCCCCGCGCGCGCGTCCACGCCCGGCGCCGACGCCGGTGCGCCTGCCCGCTTTCGGGTGCATGAGCTTCACGGGAATGGCGGCGGCGGGAACGGCGGGCGGGAGCTCACCCGGACCAGCCGCGGGAACGTCGGCGCCGGCGCCGGGCCGCGCGCCCGGCCGCCCGTATCCGTGACCCCCCGCCCGCAAGGTAGAGGCGGCCGCGGCAGGCCGGCGGCGCGGGAGGCCGGGCGCCCGCGCCGCCGTGGCGGGGCGCTCCGCGTTCGCCCGCGCGGCCGGTTCGGGTGGGGGAAGGGCGGTGGGGGGCGGCCCCCGGTGGCTGGCGTGTAGAATCGCGCCATCCTCGGACCGGGACGGCTTGCACCTTGACCCCACGCGACTCGACAGCCACGGCCCGCAGCCTGGCGGAGGGCGGTTCGCGGCGGCCCTCGCAGGCGAGCTTGCGCCGCGCCGTCAGCACCGCGTACTACGCCATGTTCCACTGCCTGGCCGGCACGGCGGCCGACCTGCTCATCGGCGGAAGCCGCGGCGAGGCATGGCATCAGGCATACCGCGCCCTGGAGCATGGAAAGACCAGGAATGCCTGTCGGCATCGGCAGGTGATGCAGCGCTTCCCAACGGAAATCCGGGACTTCGCCGAAGCCTTCGTCATGTTGCAGGACAGGCGCCACGAAGCGGACCATGCGCTCGAGGGCCGGTACGACAAGCTGGATGTTCTTTCGGCGCTCGACGGCGCCGAGTACGCCATCGCCCAATTCGAACAAGCCGACGTCGAGCATCGTCGTGGTTTTGCCGCCCATGTGTTGTTCAGGCAACGCTCGACCACGGGAGGTCCGAGGTGAACGAGCAGCAGATACGCGAGATCGCGGAGACGGCGTTCAAGCGCCATTTCGGCGATGTGAAGCTCTTCCGGGTCAACGTCAGGCCGGGTGTCGACTATTACGATGACCCCAAGGTGGACGTGAACATCATCTACGACGGCGAGTACGAGCAGTTGAATGCTCCCGGTCTTCTGCGCGTGCAATCCGAGATCGTCGACAAGGTATGGTGGAACGCCGGTGACAGTCCCGGCTTTCCCATCCTGCACTTTATTGCCAGGTCCGACCTCGGGCGTCGCGACCCGGCGGCGGTGTAGTCCTCCTGCCCGCCATGATTGAAATGGGTTCCGCTACCCGCACTCGCTTGCGCGGGCGCGAGCTTCGCGGGAATGGCGACGCCGGATGGAACGGCGTGGATTGCCGCTTTCTCCCCGCTTTCGCGGGGATGACGGGGAATGACGGCAAGGGACACAGCCGGCTCGACCGGGGGAAGGACGGTTGGGGGCACGAGGAGCCCCGGCTCGGCGGGAAGCAGGACGGCCGCCACGCTGACGCCGGTGCCGGCGTCGGCGCCGGTGCGCCTGCCCGCCTTCGCGAGGGATTCGTTCATCGGGCTGGGCCCTCCTGCTTCGCGCCGGCCCGCCAGTGCCCCGAGCGGCCGCCCGACTTCTCCATCAGGCGCACCCCGGTGACGACCATCCCGCGGTCCGCTGCCTTGCACATGTCGTAGACGGTGAGCAGGCCGATCTGCACCGCGGTGAGCGCCTCCATCTCCACCCCGGTGCGGCCTCTCGTCTCGGCCCGCGCCCGGCAGCGCACCGCCGCCGCGCCTCCCTCTTCGTCCTCCGCGGCCTCGAGGTCCACCTCGGTCCGGGTGAGGGGGATCGGGTGGCAGAGGGGGATGAGGTCGGCCGTCCGCTTCGCGGCCTGGATGGCGGCGATGCGGGCGACGCCGAGCACGTCGCCCTTGCCGTGCCCGCCCTGCAGGATGAGGCGGAGGGTTTCCGGCCGCATCTCGATCCGGCCTTCCGCAACGGCCGCCCGGCGGGTCTCTTCCTTGGCCCCCACGTCGACCATGTGCGCCGCGCCATCGTTTCGGAAGTGGGTGAGCACGGCCGCCATTCTATCGGCGGGCGCGGGGCTTTCGCCATGCGCGGCGAAGCCCGCCTCCTTCCGCCGCCCTCATCGACGCCCGCGCCGTCGCCCTCGGCTTCCGGGGCGCCAAGGTTCGAGGAGCCGTCGCACGGCCTGGTGGGAGCGTCGGGCGTAGTGACGGCGGGCTTGGGGGAGATGGTCGAAGCGTCCCTGGATGCGCACGATGGAGATGGCGAGGCGGGTCAGGCAGGCGAGGCTGCGCGGGAGATGGCCGGCGCGCACCCGGCAGCGAGAAGCCGTCGCGAACGTGATGGGGCCGGTTTTCGATGCTCCAGTGTCCGGCAAGATTCTCGACCATCGTCTTCGCCTCGGTCCAGGAGTCCGCACCCCGATATGCCGACCCCGAGGCGGGTTGTCCACAGGGGGGATTCCCCATGTTCTTCAATAAAACGCCAGCCGACGAAAATCAGTCCTGCCTGGGTTTTCTGGATGCGGTTTCGGAGGCGCGAGCCTCGATTCCCTCGCTTCGCTCTTGCAATATTCGGGTCAAGTACCGAACCGTCAACCGTTCAATTGGAGTTGAAAAACTGTTTCAACCACGACCAGAGCGGGTAGAACAATTTCGTCCATACAAAAAGAACGAACATCACTATCAAGTAAGGCATAGTGACGATCATTATCAGTGCAAAAAGTTCCGGGCTTTCTTCGAGTAATACGATCAGGATTCCAAGGCATGCGAAGGTCGCCGCTAGAAGAAGGCCGATGAAATTCAAATAAGTTCTGCCCATCCCCATCCCAGAAGTTTCATATTGCGCTCCGTTCACGGTACCAGTTCCGGATCATTCGTCCGAATTCAGCTTCTTTATGAATTCGAGAAATCTTCCTCTTTCTTCTTTCCTTCTCAGATGGAAAACGTAGAGCAGAAAGGCCGCCCAGAAAATCCAAATGACAGCCAGAAACGAAAAAATATACAGGACGCCATTGTCGCTGAATTTCAGATATATGTCCAACACCTTGTCCAGCTCACCGAACAAGGAGTATGAAACGATCACAGCCATGACAATGACGACCACAACCAGAATTATCGGTTGTGCCGTCGAGTGCTGGTTCATGGCTTGCCTCACCTTGGTTCCTGCATTCAGACCATCAAGGCGATGGTCTCGGCGCCCGCCAGCCGGTAATCCTGGCAGACGTGTCAGGCAGACTTCCACCAGCACCTGCGATCAATCCGTATTTTGAATCCAACATATTGATTTCATTTATAAACAAGGGGCGTGTCCCACCCCCTGTCGGCAGCGGCGCGAGCGGCGAGGTGTGGCGGCGGTAACCTCCGCCACTCCCGGGTCCGGGCTTCGCACTTCCCCGGCGTCTCGATCATCCGGCGGACACCCTCGCTGATGTCCCAACGCTGCGGGACTCCCTTGCCTCGTCCTGCCGGAGGCGTCGCCCTGGTGAAGGCCTTGTGCAGCGCTCGTGCCCCTTCGTGGAACGTGGCGGAGTTGTCTTGGCGCCTGCGCTCCTTGCGTCCGCCTTCGTTCTGCTGCTTGTACTCGGCTCCCAGACCATGTACTCATCCCAAGCCTCCCCGTCCGCGGCTTCGTCCGAAGCGTGCTCTTTTCGCCGGTCCTTTGCCTGAGCTGGGCTGCTACCCTCCGAGCTTCTTCTCCCTCGGCCGTTCGTCCGGATATTCACGCAGCCCCGAGATCCCCGCGATCCGGCGCGTGGTCCCGTCGGGAAGGAGAAGGTCGAACTGCACGCCTCGCAGCCCCGCTGGACGGTACTCGGCAACCAAGTCGAACCGGGCCTTCACCGAGTGGTGCACGACCGGTCTGCACTTGTCGGGGCTCACCGCCCTGTCGTTGTCCCACACGCACACCTTCCTCGTGTCCTTCGGGTAGAGCTTCCCGGAGCCCGTCGTGTGCCGATGCACCATGCCGGTCACATTCGGATGCACCAGGATGTCGTCTACGTCGACGAGCTTGAGGACCTCCCCTTGCTCCGCGAGGAGCCTGCCGATCTCATCCGCCGTTGGTGGCGCGATGTAGATGTCTGATTTCAGAGCCTCTTTACACTCCTTGATCATGAAGCTCAGGCTGACGTCCGAGAGTCCGTCGTGCCAGTATCCGCCGCCGATGTCGCTGTGCACCCCCGGGAACCACACCTCGGTGATCCGATCCGGGTCGGCTTCGTCGCGGTTGATGAGCGTCGGCTCGAACGCCACTCGGTCCTCGTCCAGCGAGACGATGTGGACGGCTCGAAGTATCCGGGAGTCCAGCGTCCCGTTCTCGAATACGACGTCGCTGCTGATCGCCTCGCCCTTCGTATGAATTCCATCCATGGCTGCCACGGTATCGAACACTCCGAGAAAGCTGATCCGCAGGTCGGAATGCGTATCGAGCGTTCTGCTCGCGAACTTCCGCGCGAGCGCCGCGCCGCGGCTGAACCCGAATACGACGATGCGGTCGTTCGCGGTCGCACCTGATTCCTTCAGGTCCTTCTCGGCCTGCTTCAGGATCCTCCGCGCGTCCCCCCAGCTCGGCGCCAGTGCGCTGTTGATCCCCCTTCTCGCCTTCGCGATGAGATGGCCGATGAGGGGGATGGTTTCTCCATTCTCCTGCGTCCCGATCCCGTTGTAGTAGCGTGTCTCCTGGACCCCGCCTGCCTCGGTGCGGGTTTCGCTCCCGTCTTCTTCCAGCCCCCCGCCCATGAGGACGTGCAGCTTCAGGATGTTGCTCACGCTCTCGTCGTGCTGGAAGCCGCTCGCGTCTTGCGGTTCGTTTCCGGTGCCGTCGAAGCTGAATACCAGGGTGCGCGCTGCTGATGCGTTCATTCGCCATGTCTCCATGCCTTCTTGGACCGCGGTTGGATTCGCGGTGTTCCTGCCGCCCGTTGTCTTGCCGTGCTCGTCCGCAGACTACTCCATTCCCATCCACGTCGAGCATGGTTCTCCGTCTGGAGCGTTTCGCGGCTCGGTTGCTGCTCGACCCGATATAGGGCAGGGGACCATGAATTCAACCCCTGCACGTGGTGTTCTTCCTGCCCCCGGGACGAATTTTTGTTCAGAATGGGGGGGAAATTTCAGTTTCAGGAGGTTGCGCCGTTTTCGAGTCGGCGGTCGAGTCAGGGCGTACAGGGAAGGGGAAGGGTGCGCTCGGGGGGATGGCGGGCACGGGCAGGGCGCTGGCCGGGGACGGGGTCGCTCGCGGAGCGCGGGCTCACCCCGGCCGACCTCGTCATGGGGGTCGAGACGGTGAGCCCGGAGCGAGCCGACGCCCTCATCGACGCCCACGCCGTCGCCTTCGGCTTCCGGGGGTTCGGGGAGCGCGCGAGGTCCACCCATCGGTGCGGGGGGCCGTTGCGCCCGGCCGCCGGTGTGCGACACTAATTCGATGAGCCGGATAGCTGGGACCGCTCGGACGCAACGTCCGTTTTCCGTCGTGCGCGTGTCCACGCCCGGGGCCGGCGCCGGGCCGCGCGCCCGGCCGCCCTCATCCGTGACCCCCCCCCCCCCCCCCCCGCAAGCCCCGCCAAGTAGAGGCGACAGAGGTAACAGCGACCGGCCGGCGGCGCGCAAGGCCGGGCATCGGCGCAATCGCGGCGGGGCGCTCCGCCCTCGCGCCCGCCCGCGTAGCCACGGCGGGGACCTCCGCGGGCGGTCGCGCGGCTGGCTCGGGTGGGGGAATGACGGCGCCGGGCGGGGCGATGTGGATTCCCGCTTTCGCGGGAATGACGGATGGGGGTGCGGGAAGGACGGGCAGGGGTTCAGCCTGCTCGGCGGGGGGCAGGACAGCCGCGGGAAGGACGGGTGGGGGCGCGGGGACCCATCCACGTCGGCCGCCCGGCCCGCCGCTCCGCGCCCCGCCGGCCGCCCGTTACACCCCGGCGGGCTCCCAAGCCGTCCTGCCTCCGCTCCAGGCGCCCCTCACCGTCCTTCCCCCGATCGAGCCAGGGGCCGGCTCCGCGCAAGCGGCAATTCACTCCGGCGGCTCACCCCCCACCGTCCTTCCTCCGGTCGAGCCGGCGACGCCCCCCACCGTCATTCCCCGTCATCCCCGCGAAAGCGGGGAGAAAGCGGGAATCCACGCGGGCTTCTGCCCGCGCCGCTCCGCCGGCTCGCGCCCCGGCTGCTGGCCGCCGCGGCGCTCCTCCTCGCCCCGCCCGCGGCGCTCGCGCAGAGCGTCTCCATCACTTCGACCCCGGCCAACGGCACCCACTACGTCACCGGCGACGTCATCACCACGCGCATAAGCGGCCTCCAGCAAATCGCGGGCGGCGCGATCACCACGGCGCAGATGAGGATCACCGTCGGCAGCACCGAGCGCCGGGCCCGCAGCACATCCTCCTACGTTTTCCGGATGACGCAGGTGAACTTCGCCTACACCGTCACCGCGGCCGACTTCGACGCCGACGGCATCGCCATTCCGGCCAACTCCATCGTCGGGGGGGCCTGGTTCCGCGTCTCCCAAGCCGGCGTGGGCCTCACGGCCGCCAACCGCAACCACGCCGCCCTGGCGAACCAGGCCGCGCACAAGGTCCACAGCAACCGGTCCGCGTCCATCTCCGCCACCAGCCCGGCGTCGCTCACCGAGGCGACGCTCCACACCGCCACCGTCTCCGTCTCGCTCACCGGCGACACCTTCGCCGCCGGCGTCCTGGCCTCGCACTTCGAGCCGGTGGGCGCCATCCCGGGCCTCACCGTCTCGCAGGTCTCGGGCGCGTCGAGCGGCAGCGCCGCCGCCACCCTGACGCTCTCGTTCACCGGCGACTTCAGCGTCCCGGCGACGCTGGCCATCCGGGTCAGGCCCGCGGCCCTCACCTTCACCGGCACGGACGGCCTCACGACCGGCACGGTGGCCGTGGCGCCGACCGACGAGAAGCCGTCGTGGCCCGCCATCGCGGACCTCTACGTGCAGCGGGGCGTGGCCATGACGCCGGTCCAGCTCCCGGCCGCGACCGGCGGCAACGGGGCGCTCGACTACAGCCTGAGCGGCGCCCTGCCGACGGGGATGAAGTTCGACGCCACCGGCAGCGACACGACCGGCTGCACGGCGGCGGACTTCCCCGCCGGCTACGCCGACACCGCCAACCTCGCCGCCGCGCCGCGCGTCCTCTGCGGCACGCCGACCGCCGGCAACAACCCGACCATCGTCCCCATCGCCCACGACGCGGACGCGAACCGGGCGGCCACCGACAGCGCCCGGGGGAGCTTCGTCGTGTTCACCTACGGCGCGTCGGTCTCGGCCACCAGCCCCTCGGCGCTGACCGAGGCCAGCCTGAACGGGGCCACCGTCACCGTGGCGCTGGAGGACACGACCTTCGCCGCCGGGGTCACGAAGTCGAGCTTCGCGCTGGTCACGAGCCCCGCCATCGCCGGCCTGACCATCGACAGCATCTCCGGCGGGGCGTCCGGCAGCACCACCGCCACCCTGACGCTCGCCTTCACCGGCGGCTTCGACGCCGTCCGCACCTTTGCCGTGCGGGTCAAGGCCGCCGCCCACCAGCGAAGCGGGGACCTCGCGACCGGCACGGTGGCCGTCACGCCGACGCCGGGGATTGCGCTCGGCCGCACCGCCCTCGCCCTGGACGAGGACCCGGCCGCCGGCGGCGGGACCAACGCCCACCGGGGGACCTACACCCTGGCGCTGTCCGCCGACCCCACGCCCGCCGGCGGCGGCGTCTGCGTCGTCAACGTCGAGGTCGCCAGCAACAACCCCGACGTGACCATCGACACGGACCAATCGCCCCTGACGAAGCGGTTCTCCTTCGACGGCAGCGACTGGAGCACGGCGCAGACGGTCACGGTGACGGCGGCGGGCGACGCCGACGGGGTGGACGACGTGGCCACCATCAGCCACCGCCGGGTGGGCGGCCACTGCGGGGGCTTCTTCCGCAATCCCACGCTCCCCGCGGTGACGGTGACGGTGAACGACGACGAGACGCCGGGCGCGGCCATCGCCTCGCCCAGCATCCTCACCGCCGCGACCCTGAGCGGGGCCGCGGTCACGGTGTCGCTGGACAAGACCACGTTCGGAAGCGGCGTCGGCGCCTCCAGCTTCCAACTGGTCACCAGTCCCGCCGTCGCCGGCCTGACCGTCGGCAGCGTCTCCGGCGGGGCGTCCGGCAGCACGAGCGCCACGCTCAACCTCTCCTGGAGCGGCACGACGCTGGCGGCGGATGCGAAGCTCAAGGTGCGGGTGCTCGCCGCCGCCCACGCCGGCGACGCGAACCTCGAGACCGCCGAAATCGACGTGCTCGCGGCGGCGGACACGGCGCCGTCGTTCCCCAGCCGAACGTTGCCGGCCAAGTACTTCCCGGTGGGCGCGGCCATCCGGCCGTTCCAGATCCCGGCGGCGAGCGGCGGCAACGGAGCCATTTCCTACGAAGCCATTAACCTCTCGGCGCGCCCGGGCCTGAAGTTCGACGCCACCGGCACGGACCCCGGCGGCTGCCCGAGCACGACGCCGCGCACCGTCTGCGGCACACCCACGGCGACGGGCGCATCCGTTGTGACTTTTTCCGCGCAGGACGCGGACTCGAACCAAGGACCTTTGGACAGATCGTCGATTGCCCTGGATATCTACATCTACGGCGCCTCGATTTCGTCCTCGCCGCTGACCGAGGCGAACCTGAACACCGCCACCGTCGCCGTGTCGCTGGCGCAGACCACGTTCGGCAGCGGCGTCACCGTGTCGAGCTTCGACTTGGTGACGGACATCCCCAACATTTCCATCTCCGGCGTGTCGGGCGGGGCTTCCGGCAGCACGACGGCGACGCTGACCCTGGCCTTCACCGGCGACTTCAGCACCGACCGGACCCTGGCGGTGAAGGTCAAGGCCGCCGCCCACGCCCGTAGCGCCGACCTCACCACCGACGCGGTGGACGTACTCGCGGCGGCGGATACGGCGCCATCGTTCCCCAGCCGAACGTTGCCGGCCAAGTACTTCCCGGTAGGCGCGGCCATCCAGCCGTTCCAGATCCCGGCGGCCACCGGCGGCAACGGAGCCATTTCCTACGAAGCCATTAACCTCTCGGCGCGCCCGGGCCTGAAGTTCGACGCCACCGGCACGGACCCCGGCGGCTGCCCGGGCACGACGCCGCGCACCGTCTGCGGCACACCCACGGCGACGGGCGCATCCGTTGTGACTTTTTCCGCGCAGGACGCGGACTCGAACCAAGGACCTTTGGACAGATCGTCGATTGCCCTGGATATCTACATCTACGGCGCCTCGATTTCCTCGCCCAACATCCTCACCGCCGCGACCCTGAACGGCGCCGCGGTCACCGTGTCGCTGGACAGGACCACGTTCGCCAGCGGCGTCGGCTCGGCGAGCTTCGAGCTGGCCACGAGCCCCGCCGTCGCCGGCCTGACCGTCGGCAGCGTCTCCGGCGGGGCGTCCGGCAGCGCGAGCGCCACGCTCAACCTCTCCTGGAGCGGTACGACGCTGGCGGCGGATGCGAAGCTCAAGGTGCGGGTGCTCGCCGCCGCCCACGCCCGTAGCGCCGACCTCACCACCGACGCGGTGGACGTGCTCGCGGCGGCGGATACGGCGCCATCGTTCCCCAGCCGAACGTTGCCGGCCAAGTACTTCCCGGTAGGCGCGGCCATCCAGCCGTTCCAGATCCCGGCGGCCACCGGCGGCAACGGGGCCATCTCCTACAGGTCCGAAAACCTCTCTCGGCTCCCGGGCCTGAAGTTCGACGCCACCGGCACGGACCCCGGCGGTTGCCCGGGCACGACGCCGCGCACCGTCTGCGGCACGCCCACGGCGACGGGCGCATCCGTTGTGACTTTTTCCGCGCAGGACGCGGACTCGAACCAAGGACCTTCGGACAGATCGTCAATTGCCCTGGATATCTACATCTACGACGCCTCGATTTCCTCGCCCAACATCCTCACCGCCGCGACCCTGAACGGGGCCGCGGTCACCGTGTCGCTGGACAGGACCACGTTCGCCAGCGGCGTCGGCGCGGCGAGCTTCGAGCTGATCACCAGTCCCGCCATCGCCGGCCTGACCGTCGGCAGCGTCTCCGGCGGGGCGTCCGGCAGCGCGAGCGCCACGCTCAACCTCTCCTGGAGCGGTACGACGCTGGCGGCGGATGCGAAGCTCAAGGTCCGCGTGCTCGCCGCCGCCCACGCCGGCGACGCCTACCTCGAGACCGCCGAAATCGACGTGCTCGCGGCGGCGGACACGGCGCCGTCGTTCCCCAGCCGAACGTTGCCGGCCAAGTACTTCCCGGTGGGCGCGGCCATCCGGCCGTTCCAGATCCCGGCGGCGAGCGGCGGCAACGGAGCCATTTCCTACGAAGCCATTAACCTCTCGGCGCGCCCGGGCCTGAAGTTCGACGCCACCGGCACGGACCCCGGCGGCTGCCCGGGCACGATGCCGCGCACCGTCTGCGGCACACCCACGGCGACGGGCGCATCCGTTGTGACTTTTTCCGCGCAGGACGCGGACTCGAACCAAGGACCTTTGGACAGATCGTCGATTGCCCTGGATATCTACATCTACGGCGCCTCGATTTCGTCCTCGCCGCTGACCGAGGCGAACCTGAACACCGCCACCGTCGCCGTGTCGCTGGCGCACACCACGTTCGGCGCCGGGGTCACGGCGTCGAGCTTCGAGCTGGTGACGGACATCCCCAACGTCTCCATCTCCGGCGTGTCGGGCGGAGCTTCGGGCAGCACGACGGCGACGCTGACCCTGGCCTTCACCGGCGACTTCGGCACGTCCCGGACCCTGGCGGTGAAGGTCAAGGCCGCCGCCCACGCCCGCAGCGGCGACCTCACCACCGCCACGGTGACCGTGACCTCCACGGACACCGCGCCGGCCTTCGCCCGCGGCTGGCCGGCCACCGGCTTCCCGAGCGGGGCGGCCATCGTCCCGTTCCAGCTCCCGGCGGCGAGCGGCGGCAACGGGGCCGTCACCTACGCGGCCGCCGGTCTGCCGGCGGGGCTCAGGTTCGACGCCACCGGCGCGGACGCGGGCGGCTGCACGGCGGCGGACTTCCCCACGGGCTTCACCGACGCCGCCAACCTCGCCGCCGCGCCGCGCGTGGTCTGCGGCACGCCCACCCGCGACGGGGCGAGCATCGTGGTCGTCACCGCCCACGACGCGGACGCCAACCGCGCCGCCGCCGACCGCGCCCGGCTGTCCTTCACCTTCACCGTCGCCGCCCCGGCCGCGGCCCTCGCCTGGAGCCTGCCGCCGGCGCTCACCGAGGCCAGCCTGCACGGGGCCACCCTCGGGGTGTCGCTCAAGCAGAGCGCCTTCGCCGCCGGGGCCGGGGCGTCGGGCTTCGCGCTGGTCACCACCGTCCCGAACCTCTCCATCGCGCGGGTGTCGGACGTCGCCGAGGGCGGGACGACGGCGACCCTGACGCTCGCCTTCACCGGCGACTGGCGCGGGGCCGGGCGCCCGCTGGCGGTGCGGGTGCTGGCCGCCGCCCACCGGCAGGCCGGGGACCTCACCACCGGGGCGGTCACGGTCCCGCCGGCGCCGGGGCTCGCGCTGGCGCCGGCGACGTCGGCAACGAGCCGGCTGCGGACCACGGAGGCGGGGGACACGGCGACCTTCACGGTGCGGCTCGACCGCGCGCCGTCGGGGAACGTGGTGCTCGACGTGACGAGCTCGGACACCGGCGAAGGCACGGTGCTGCCGGCGCGTCTGACCTTCACGCCGTCGGACTGGAACACGGCGCAGACGGTGACCCTGACCGGGGTGGACGATTCGCCCACGCCGTCGGACCCCAACCCCTCCGCCGGGAACCGGAACTACACCGTCTCGGTGGCGGTGGACGCGGCGGCCACGGCCGACGACGGCTACGACGGGCTGGCGGCGGCGACGGTGTACGCGGTCAACGCGGACGACGAGTACGGGCTGGACGTGGGCGCGGTGACGGGGCAGGCGACGGAGGCGGGCGGACAGGCGACGTTCACGGTGGCGCTGCGGACCCAGCCCTCGGCGGCGGTGACGGTGGCGGTGTCGAGCCGGGATGCGGGCGAGGGGACGGTGGAGCCTTCGTCGCTGACCTTCGCCGCGGCGGCCTGGAACACGGGGCAGACGGTGACGGTGACGGGGGTGCAGGACCCGGTCGACGACGGCGACGCGGCGTGGCAGGTGCGCCTCGATTCGTCGAGCGGGGACACGGACTACGCCGGCGTCGGCGACGTGGACGTGGACGTGACCACCGCCGACGACGACGGCCCGCCGGGGGTGACGCTGGCGCTGGACCCCGCGACCCTCGACGAGAGCGGCGCTGCGACGGTGGCGACGGTGAGCGCGACGCTCTCGCACCCCTCGGGTGCGGCGACGACGGTGACGGTGAGCGCGGGGACGGCGTGGACGGCGGGTTCGGACGCGGTGATCGTCATCGCGGCGGGGGCGACGACGAACGCCTCGGACACGGCGACGGTGGTGGCGGCGGACAACGCGACGGACGAGCCGGACCGCACCGGCACGGTGACGGCGACCATCGCCAACGACCGGGCCGCGGCGGACTCGACGACGATGGCGGTGACCGGGGCGGCGCTGACGGTGCGCGACGACGATGCGGCGCCGGGGGTGACGCTGGCGCTGGCCCCGGCGTCGGTGTCGGAGAACGGCGGGGTCTCGACGGTGAGCGCGACGCTCTCGAACCCGTCGTCGGAGCCTTCGACGGTGACGGTGGCGGCGGTCTCCGGGGCCTACACGGTGGGCACGGACGCGACCATCACCATCGCGGCGGGCGCCACCACGGCGGCGGCAGACACGGTGCTGGTCACGGCCGTGGACGACAGCATCCACCAGGGGAGCGCGGGGCGGAGCGCGACGGTGACGGCGGCGCTCGCCAACGGCCAGGGCGCGGGGGCGGTGACGGGGGCGGCCCTGACCTTGACGGACGACGAGACCCTGCCGACGGTGGCGCTCGTGTTGTCGTCTTCGTCGATTTCGGAGACGGGCGGCGTCTCGACGGTGACGGCGACCCTGTCCGGCCCGTCGAGCGAGGCGGTGACGGTGACGGTGGCCGCGGCGGCGGGGACCGGGGCGGTCGCGGGAGACTTCGCCCTGAGCACGGCCACGACCCTGACCCTCGCGGCGGGGGCGACGACGAGCGCGGGCGTGGTGACGGTGACCGCGAACGGCAACGACGTGGACTCGCCCAACAAGTCCGTGACCGTCTCGGGCACGTCGGCGGGGGGCAACAGCGTGGCGAACCCGCCGAACGTGACCCTGACCCTGGAGGACGACGAGACGTTGCCGACGGTGGCGCTGGTGCTCACGCCCTCGTCGATTTCGGAGACGGGCGGCATCTCGACGGTGACCGCGACCTTGTCGGGTCCGTCGAGCGAGGCGGTGACGGTGACGGTGGCCGCGGCGGCGGGGACCGGGGCGGTGGCGGCGGACTTCGCCCTGTCGAGCACGACGACCCTGACCCTCGCGGCGGGGGAGACGACGAGCGCGGGCGTGGTGACGGTGACCGCGAACGGCAACGACGTGGACTCGCCGAACAAGTCGGTGACCGTCTCGGGAACGGCGGCGGGCGGTAACAGCGTCGCGGACCCGCCGGACGTGACCCTGACCCTGGAGGACGACGATGCCTTGCCGACGGTGGCGCTGGCGCTTTCTTCCACGTCGATTTCGGAGACGGGCGGGGTCTCGACGGTGACCGCGACCTTGTCCGGCCCGTCGAGCGAGGCGGTGACGGTGACGGTGGCCGCCGCGGCGGGGACCGGGGCGGTGTCGGCGGACTTCACCCTGAGCACGGCGACGACCCTGACCCTCGCGGTCGGGGCGACGACGAGCGCGGGCGTGGTGACGGTGACCGCGAACGGCAACGCGGTGGATTCGCCGAACAAGTCCGTGACCGTCTCCGGCACGGCGGCGGGCGGCAACAGCGTCGCGGACCCGTCGGACGCGACCCTGACCCTGGAAGACGACGACGCCTTGCCGACGGTGGCGCTCGTGTTGTCGTCCTCGTCGATTACGGAGACGGGCGGGGTCTCGACGGTGACGGCAACGCTCTCCGGCCCGTCGAGCGAGGCGGTGACGGTGACCGTGGCCGCATCGGCGGGGACGGGCGCGGTCGTGGACGACTTCACCCTGAGCACGGCCACGACCCTGACCCTCGCGGCGGGCGCGACGACGAGCGCGGGCACGGTGACGGTGACGGCGAACGGCAACGACGTGGACGCGGCGAACAAGTCCGTGACCGTCTCGGGCACGGCGGCAGGCGGCAACAGCGTCGCGGACCCGCCGGACGTGACCCTGACCCTGGAGGACGACGACGCCTTGCCGACGGTGGCGCTGGTGCTCACGCCCTCGTCGATTTCGGAGACGGGCGGGGTCTCGACGGTGACGGCGACCCTCTCCGGCCCGTCGAGCGAGGCGGTGACGGTGACGGTGGCGGCAGCGGCGGTTTCGCCGGCGGTGGCGGGCGACTTCACCCTGAGCGCGGCGACGACCCTGACCCTCGCGGCGGGCCAGACGACGAGCGCCGGGACGGTGACGGTGGCCGCGAACGGCAACGACGTGGACGCGGCGAACAAGTCCGTGACCGTCTCGGGGACGGCGACGGGGGGCAACAGCGTCGCGAGCCCGTCGAACGCGACCCTGACCCTGACCGACGACGACACGGCGGGGGTCTCGGTGTCGCCGGCGACCTCGACGACGAGCCGGCTGCGGACCACGGAGTCGGGGGGGACGGCGACGTTCACCGTGCGGTTGGACAGCGAGCCCACGGGGGACGTGGCGCTCGACGTGGCGAGCACGGACACGGACGAGGGCACGGTGATGCCGGCGACCCTGACCTTCACGGCGAGCGACTGGAGCACGGCGCAGACGGTGACCCTGACGGGGGTGGACGACAGCCCGCCCGCGGCCGACGGCAGCCAGAGCTACACCGTGACCCTGACCGTCAACCAGACGAACACCGCGGACTCCAGCTACGACGCCCTCTCGGCGCTCACGGTGTACGCGGTGAACGCGGACAACGAGTACGGGCTGGACGTGGGCTCGGTGACGGGCCAGGCGACGGAGGCGGGAGGGACGGCGGCCTTCACGGTGGCGTTGCTGACCCAGCCCTCGGCGGCGGTGACGGTGGCGGTGACGAGCCGGGACGAGGGCGAGGGGCTGGTGTCGGCGGGCGGCGGGGCGCCGGCGGCCTCGACGACCCTGACCTTCGCCGCGGCGGCCTGGAGCACGGCGCAGACGGTGACGGTGACGGGGGTGCAGGACCCGGTCGACGACGGGACGGTGGCCTGGACGGTGCGTCTCGACCCTGCGAGCGGGGACGCCGACTACGACGCCCTCGACAGCGAGGACGTGTCGGTGAGCACCACCGACGACGACGGCCCGCCGACGGTGACCCTGACGCTGAACCCCGCGAGCATCGCGGAGAGCGGGACGGGCAACGTGGCGACGGTGACGGCGCGGCTGTCGCACCCCTCGGGCGCGGCGACCACGGTGACGGTGAGCGCAGGGACGGCCTGGGCGGCGGGGACGGACGCCACCATCGTCATCGCGGCAGGGGCGACGGCGAACGCTTCGGACACGGCGACGGTGGTGGCGGCGGACAACGCGACGGACGAGCCGGACCGCACCGGCACGGTGACCGCGACCATCACCAACGCCCGGGCCGCGGCCGACGGAACGACGATGGCGGTGACGGGCGTGGCGCTGACCGTGGAGGACGACGACGCGGCGCCGACGGCGGCGCTGTCGCTGAGCCCGGCGTCGGTCTCGGAGAACGGCGGCCTCTCGACGGTGACGGCCACACTCTCGCACCCGTCGAGCGAGCCCTCGACGGTGACGGTGACGGCGGGCTCGGGAGCGTCGGGCCTCTACACGGTGGGCCTGGACGCGACCATCACGATCGCGGCGGGCTCGACGACGGCGGCCTCGGACACGGCGACGGTGACGGGCGTGGACGACGCGGTCCACCAGGGGAGCGCGGGCCGCAGCGCGACGGTGACCGCGACGTTGGCGAACGGCCAGGGCGCGGGCGCGGTGACCGGCGCGGCGCTGACCCTGAGCGACGACGAGACGTTGCCGACGGTGGCGCTGGCTCTGGGGCCGGCCTCGATCTCGGAGGAGGGCGGGGTCTCGACGGTGAGCGCGACGTTGTCGGGGGTGTCGAGCGAGGCGGTGACGGTGACGGTGGCCGCGGCGGCGGGGTCCGGGGCGGTGTCGGGCGACTTCGCCCTGAGCACGGCGACGACCCTGACCCTCGCGGCGGGTGCGACGACGAGCAGCGGGGTGGTGACGGTCCGGGCCAACGGCAACAACGTGGCGTCGGGGAGCAAGCAGGTGGTGGTGTCGGGCACGGCGGCCGGCGGCAACGGCGTCGCGAACCCGGCGAACACGACCCTGACCCTCACCGACGACGACACGCCGCGGGCGGCGCTGGCGCTGTCGTCGTCCTCGATTACGGAGAACGGAGGCATCGCCACGGTGACGGCGACCCTGGACCGGCAGTCGTCCATCGCGGTGACGGTGACGGTGGCCGCAGCCCCGGTGGCCTCGACGGGCGCGGTGGCCGGCGACTTCACGTTGAGCACGGCCACGACCCTGACCTTCGTGGCCAACGCGACGACGAGCACGGGCCTGGTGACGGTGACGGGGAACGACGACGCCACGGACGCGCCGGACAAGCGGGTGACGGTCTCGGGCACGGCCTCGGACGGCCTCGGGCTGGCGAACGACCCGCCGTCGGTGACCTTGACCCTGACCGACGACGAGGGTGCGCCGGGGGTGGTGCTGTCGCTGAACCCGTCCTCGGTGTCGGAGAACGGCGGGACCTCGACGGTGAGCGCGACCTTGTCGCACCCGTCGTCGGAGCCCTCGACGGTCACGGTGACGGCGGTATCGGGTTTCTACACGGTAGGGGACGCGACCATCACGATTGCGGCGGGCGACACGACGGCCGCCTCGGACACGGCGACGGTGACGGCGGTGGACGACGCCGTCCACCAAGGGAGCGCGGGGCGGAGCGCGACGGTGACGGCGGCGTTGACCAACGGCCAGGGCGCGGGCGCGGTGACGGGGGCGACCCTGACCCTGACGGATGACGAGACGCTGCCGACGGTGGCGCTGGTTCTGGGGCCGTCCTCGATTTCGGAGTCGGGCGGGGTCTCGACGGTGACCGCAACCTTGTCGGGCGCGTCGAGCGCGGCGTTGACGGTGACGGTGGCCGCGGCGGCGGGGACGGGCGCGGCAGCGGCGGACTTCACCCTGAGCACGGCGACGACCCTGACCTTCGCGGCGGGTTCGACGACGAGCGCCGGGGTGGTGACGGTGACCGCGAACGGCAACGCGGTGGATGCGCCGGACAAGTCGGTGACCGTCTCTGGCGCGTCGTCGGGCGGGAACGGGGTGGCGAATCCGTCGAACGTGACCTTGACGATTACCGACGACGAGGCGACAGCGACGGCGACCTTGGTGCTCACCCCGCCTTCGATCCTGGAGAACGGCGGCCTCTCGACGGTGACGGCGCGTCTGTCGCACCCGACGACCGAGGCGACGACCTTGACGGTGTCGGCGGCGCCGGTGTCCCCGGCGGTGGCGGGGGACTTCATGCTGAGCGCGACCACCACGCTGACCCTCGCGGCGGGGGCGACGGCGAGCACCGGGACGGTGACGGTGACGGCGGTGGACAACGCCGGGGCGTCGGGGCGGAGGCAGGTGAGGGTGTCGGCGACGGCGACGGGCGGGCGCGGGGTGGCGGCGCCGTCGGACGCGACCCTGGTCATCCGCGACGACGAGTTCGGCCTGAACGAGAGCGCGGTGACGGGCCAGGCGACGGAGGGCGGCGGGCAGGCGACGTTCACGGTGGCGTTGCAGACGCAGCCCTCGGCGGCGGTGACGGTGTCGATGACGCGCTGGGATGAGGACGGTCTGGTGGTGGATGAGAGCGAGGGGCGGGTGGAGCCGTCGTCGCTGGTGTTCACCACGGGTAGCTGGGAGACGGCGCAGACGGTGACGGTGACCGGGGTGGACGATGATGTCGACGACGGGGACGTGGCCTGGAGGGTGCGCCTCGACCCGTCGAGCGCCGACGCCGACTACGACGGCCTCGACCCCGTGGACGTGGCCGTGAGCACGACCGACGACGACGCGGCGCCGGCGGTGACCTTGGCGCTGACGCCGCCGTCGATTGCGGAGGCCGGCGGGGTGAGCACGGTGACGGCGACGCTCTCGCACCCGTCGAGCGCGGCGACGACGGTGACGGTCTCGGCCGCGCCGGTGGCCCCGGCGGTGGCGGGCGACTTCACGCTGAGCGCGGCGACGATGCTGACCATCGCCGCCGGCTCGATTGCGAGCACCGGGACGGTGACGGTGACCGCGGTGGACAACCGCGTGGACGCGGCGGACAAGACGGTGGCGGTCTCGGGGACGGCGGCGAACTCCCGGGCCGGCGGCGACGGGATGGACATGACGGTGACGGCCGCGACGCTGACCATCGCGGACGACGACGAGAAGGGGTTGGCGTTCGCCGACGGGGCGGGGCGGGCGTTCGCGCCGCCGTCCCCGCTCGCGGTGGCGGAGGGCGACCCCGCCGGGGCGCCCTACACGGTGACGCTGACGAGCCGGCCGGTGGGGACGGTGACGGTGGCGGTGGCGAGCGACAACGCGGAGGTGGAGGTCTCCCCCGGCCGCCTCACCTTCGCCCCGTCGGACTGGAACGAGGCGCAGACGGTGACCGTGACCGCGCACGACGACGGGGACGACTATGCCGATGCGGCGGTGCTCACGCACACGGCGTCGGGCGGCGGGTACGACGATGGGGACGCGGTGGTGGGGACGCTGGCCGTGGCGGTGGATTCGGAGCGCGGCACGAAGCTCGTGGTGGGCGGCGCGGGCGAGACGACCTACCGCATCGGCGGTCGGACGGTGACGGTGGTGGTGCGGCCCGGCGTGGCGGAGGGAATCGAGCTGGACTTGGAGGCCCTGCCCGATGCGCCGTCGCACGAGCGTCTGACGCTGGCCTTCGCGCCGGTGGAGGCGCCGGCGGCGAGCGATGCGTACACCTACGGGTCGGCGGGGGCGCGCACGGTGGTGGACGTGGCGGTGACGGAGGGAGCGGTGCCGTCCGCGGGGCTGCGGCTGTGCCTGCCGGTGGTGGAGGCGGTGCGGGCCGCGGCGCGGGGCCGTGCATTGCGGTTGCTGCACCATGACGGCGGCGCCTGGACGGAGGTGGCCGGGTCGGCGGAGGGTGACGAGGGAACGAGGGTGTGCGCCAGCGGGGTGGCGGAGTTCTCGCCGTTCGCGGTGGGGTACGCGGACACGGCGCCGGAGTTCACGGGCGACTTCACCATGACGGAGATGGTGTTCACGGTGGACGAGGCCATCGAGGTGGAGCCGCTGCCGAAGGCGGAGGGCGGGGACCGCACGCGCCACGTGCTGGGTCCGCGGCCGCTGGTGCTGCCGCCGGGCCTGGACTTCGACGACGGCGCGGGGGAGGACGAGTGCCCCGGCCGGCCGGCGTACACCCTCTGCGGCACGCCGACGGAGGCGTTCGCGAGGAAGGGCTACACCTGGACGGCGACGGACCTCGACGGGGAGAGCGACGCGCTGGCGCTCACCATCGAGGTGAAGGCGGCCGTCGGTCCGGCTCGCGCGCGCCTTGCGGCGATCAACGAATCGATCCTGCCGGAGGTCGCGCGGGCATCGTGGGACAGCGCGATGGCGGCGGTGTCGCGGCGGCTGGGGTCCTCGGGGGGCGGGAGCGGGGTTGGCTCAGGGGCGTCCGGCGAGGGGCTGTCCGCGGCGCTGGCGGGGTTCATGCGGTCCAACGAACGGGCGCTGCAAGAGGGCGGGGTGTCGTGGAAGGAGCTGTGGAGCGGGCAGTCGTTCGCGGTGGCCCTCGGCGGCGAGGGCGAGGGCGCAGGCGAAGGCGCGGGGGCGGGCCTCGGGCGGTCGGTCACCGTCTGGGGGGCGGGGGAGCGGCGGAGCCTGTCGCGGGACACGCCCACCCTGGCGTGGTCGGGGGAGCTGTTCGCGGCCCATCTGGGGGCGGACGTGGGGCTCGGCTCCGGGCTCACCGGCGGGGCCGGGGTGTCGTGGTTCGAGAGCGGGATGGACTATACGGACCGCAGCGGGGACGACGGGCCGGTCGAGGGGGTGCACCGGAGCTGGATGGCGAGCGTGCAGCCTTACCTGGGATGGTCGTCGGGGTCCGGCTCGCGGCTGTGGGGGGCGTTGGGCTACGGTGCGGGGGAGGTCGAGATCGTCGACGAGGCGCTGGTGGAGCGCTTCGGTCGTCAGGAGAGCGACAGCGGGCTGCGGGCGGTGGCGGCGGGGGGTGCGTTGCGCCTGTCGCCGGCCGGGGGAGCGCTGCGGCTGGACCTGAAGGGCGAGGGGCAGGCGACGCGCTACGAGGTGGACGAGAACGGGGACCTGATCGAGGGGCTGTCGGTACGCACGAAGCGGCTGCGGGTCTCGGCGGAGGGTACGCGGGAGTACGTGCTGTCCGGTGGCAGGCGCCTCGCGCCGTCGGCGGAGCTGGGGGTTCGCTGGGACGGCGGGGACGGGGCGACGGGCGCGGGGGTGGAGGTCGGCGGCGGGGTGTCGTGGAGCGATGCGGGCGGTCGTCTGACCCTGGAGGCGCGGGGCCGGGCGCTGGCGGCGCACCGGAGCGATCTGGACGAGTGGGGGATCACGGGCGGCATGATGCTCGCGCCTCGCGCGAACGGCCGTGGCCTGTCGCTCAGCGTGGCGCCGGTGTGGGGGAGCGCGGGGAGCGGTACGGCGCGTCTGTGGGAGGAAGGGGTGGCGGGCCGTCCCTTGCCGTCGGGCGGCCGCCCGGACGGCGCGGGGCTGGATGCGGAGCTGGGCTACGGAGCGAGTGCGTTCGGGGGCTTCGGGGTGGGGACGCCCTACCTCCGCTACGGGCAGGCGCCGGAGGGGGAGCGCCGGTACGGGCTGGGGTGGCGGCTGGCCCGTCCGGCGGGCGGGTTCGAGCTGGACCTGGAAGGCTGGCGCCGCGAGCGTGAGACGGACCGGCCCGACCACGGCCTCCGCCTCGACCTCCGCCTGCTCCGGTAGGGACGCCGCGCGGGTGCCGGCCGCCGCGGAGAACGGGGAGGCGCCGGGATTGGGATTGGCTCTTCCCGGGAACGCGGGCGCCCCGCCCGCAAATGGGACGGCGAAACCGCCGCCGATCGATGCGGGCGAGACACAAGCGTTCCCAGGACGGCCGTATCAGGCCGACCGGACCGGGTTCGGTCGAACCAGAGCGGTGAAGGTCCTGGGAACGGCGCCTTCCACGGACACGCCGTTCCCAGGAAGAGCGGTGGGCATCGATGCCTTGCGGCAAGGCTTGCGGCAGATGGCCGCTCCTTCCACTCGACCGGCTCCCTGCCGGACACCCGCCGCCGATCTCGGGCGGCACCGGCCGGGCAGCCTCGACGACGTCGCCGAGGCGCTTGCGGTGGCGGAAGGGGAGGGGAGGCCTGGTGCGCCGCGGCGCATCGACGATCGGGGGGCCGGGCCGCAAGCATCGGGTTGCCGAGGCCGCCGGGGTCGCCGGCTCGTCGTCAGGCGGGGCGCGCGTCTTCGCGGACGAGGTCCGCCGCCTTCTCCGCGATCATGATGACCGGCGCGTTGGTGTTGCCCGATACGAGCACGGGCATGATCGAGGCGTCCGCGACCCGGAGCCGGTCGAGCCCCCGGACCCGGAGGCGCTCGTCCACGACCGCCATCGGATCGCCCCCCATCTTGCAGGTGCCCACCGGGTGGTACACCGTGGTTCCGGTGTCACGGGCGTAGTCGAGCAGCTCGTCGCGGGTCTTCGCCTCCGCGCCGGGCTGGAGCTCCGGCCCCCGGTAGGGGTCCATGGGGGACGCCTCCACGATCCGCCGCGCGATGCGGGCGCCCTCGACCACCGCGTCGCAGTCGGTCGGCGAGTCGAGGAAGTTCGGCCGGATCGCCGGGGCGGCGAACGGATCGGACGACCTGGCGTGGACCGTGCCGATGGATTCGGGCCGAAGGACGCAGAGGCCCATCGTCATCCCGGACTCCCGATCGAGGGTCCGGTCCTGCGAATCCCGGAAGCTCGCCGGGGTCATGAAGTACTGCACGTCCGGCGTCTCCACCCCTTCGCGGGTCCGCACGTAGCCGGTGAGGGCCGCCGCGCTGAGGGCGAGCACCCCGGTCCGGTTCCGGAGATACTTCAGCCCCTCGCCGACCCGCCGGAGCCCGCGCATCCGATCGTTCCAGGTGATGGGGCGGGTCACCCGCCACGACATCCGGATCGCGAAATGGTCCCGGAGGTTCTCGCCGACCCCCGGCAGGTGGTGCGCGGTCTCGACGCCGAGCGCGCGCAGCCGCTCGCCGTCCCCGACCCCGGAGACCTCCAGGAGCTGGGGTGAATTGATCGCCCCGCCGCAGAGGATCACCTCCCGGCTCGCCCGCACCGTCGTCCTCTCGCCGTGCCGGGAGAGCTCGACCCCGACCGCCCGCTTCCCGTCGAGCAGGACGCGGGTGGTGAACGCGTGGGTCAGGACGGTCAGGTTCGGCCGGGAGCGCGCCGGGGCGAGGAACGCCCGGGCGGTGCTCGCGCGGCGTCCGTCCTTCACGGTGAGCTGGCAATAGGTGAAGCCGTCCTGGGAAGCGCCGTTCACGTCCGGGTTGTGCGGGTAGCCGCACTCCTTCGCCGCGTCGAGGAGCGCGTCGCAGATCGGATGGGTCTCGGCCTGGTCGGAGACGTCGAGAGGCCCGCCGACCCCGTGGTACTCGTCCGCGCCCCGCGCCTGGTTCTCGGAACGCTTGAAGTACGGGAGCACGTCGTCGAAGGACCAGCCCCGGTTCCCGAGCTGGGCCCAGACGTCGTAGTCGCGGGGATGCCCCCGGACGTAGAGCATCCCGTTGATGGAGCTCGACCCCCCGAGGACCTTGCCGCGCGGGATCGGGATCGGCCGGTTCCGGGTCTTCTCGTCCGGCTCGGTATGGAAGAGCCAGTTCACGGTGGGATCGTTGAGGGTCTTCGCGAAGCCCACCGGGATGTGGATCCACGGGTTCTTGTCGCGCCCGCCCGCCTCGAGCAGGACCACCCGAGCCCGGGGGTCTTCGGACAGCCGGGCGGCGAGGACGCAGCCGGCGGAGCCGGCCCCCACGACGACGTAATCGAACTCCACTGCCTTCAAACCTCCCTTTCGAGCGGCTATCCTCGCGGAGCGCCGGTTCGGGATCGGGATGGTACGTCATGAATCAGCTCGTCATTCGCGGGGCGACGGTCGTCGACGGTCTCGGCAACGAACCGGTCCGGGCGGACGTCGCGGTCGGCGGCGGACGCATCCGCGCCGTCGGAGCGGTCCGCGAGGCGGGCGAACGCGAGATCGACGCGGACGGCCTTACCCTCGCGCCGGGGTTCATCGATCTCCACACCCACTACGACGCCCAGATCACCTGGGATCGGACCCTGTCCCCCTCGCCGTCGCTCGGGGTGACGACGGTGGTCATGGGCAACTGCGGGTTCGGGATCGCGCCGGCCCCGCCGCCGGTGCGGGACCTCATCCTGCGCAACCTCTCGGTCGTCGAAGGCATGGACCTCGACGCGCTGCGCGCGGGGGTGCGCTGGGGGTTCGAGACGTTCGCGGGGTACATGGCGGCGCTCCGGGCCGCCGCCCCGTGCGCGAACGTCGCGGTGCTCGCCGGACACTCCGTGATCCGCACCGCGGTCATGGGCGAGGCGGCGTCGGAACGGGCGGAGGCGACCGCGGACGAGCTGGCGGAGATGAAGGCGCTGGTCGCGGAGGCGATGGAGGCCGGGGCGATCGGGCTCGGGGCGTCCTGCTCCCTCAACCACTCGGGCTACGGGGGGGTTCCGATGCCGTCCACGATCACCGATCTCTCCGAGCTCGACGCGCTGGTCGGGGCCATGGGGCCGCGGCCGGCGGGGATCGTGCAACTCGCATCGGGGGCGAAGACCGTCGAGGAGCTCGAGGCGATCGCGGCCCGCCACGGGCGGGCGGTGTTCAAGGCGACCGGGGCCGCGATGTACAACGACCAGGCCCCCGAGCGGTCGATCGGGATGTTCGAGGCGTGCCGGGCGGCGCAGGGGCGCGGCCACCCGGTGTACGTCCAGATCCCCTGCCAGCCCCTCTCGTTCGACTTCACGCTCGCCAACGCATACCCCTTCTTCAGCCACGACGCGTTCTCCGAAGCGAAGGCATACGGGCCGGATCGGCTCGTCCCCCTCTTCCGGAGCCGGGAATTCCGCGACCGGTTCCGGGCAAGCCTCGCCGACCCGCGCCCCGGCCTCATCTTCCAGGGCAACTGGAACCGGGTGGTGGTCGCGGTCCCCGCCCTCGCGAAGAACGAGGCGCTCGGCGATCGGACCATCGACGAGATCGCGGCGGAGCGCGGCGCGGACCCGCTCGACGTGATGCTCGACCTCGGCCTCGAGGAGAACCTCGAGACCACCTTCATCGGCCGGTTCCTCAACGTGGGCGACGAGGGGGTCGCGCGCCTGCTCCGGCACGAAGCGGGGGTGGTCGCGCTCTCCGACGCGGGGGCGCACCTCACCTTCATGTGCGAGGCGGGCTACGGGCTGCACTTCCTCGCCCGCTGGGTGCGGGAGCTGGGCGAGTTCGACCTCGCGGATGGGGTGCGGCGGCTCACGAGCCATCCCGCGGGCCTCTACGGGATCCCGGATCGGGGGCGGATCGAGGCGGGCGCGTGGGCGGACCTCCTCCTGTTCGACCCGGACACCGTCGGCGTCTCCGCGAGCGAACGGGTGGCGGACCTCCCGGGCGGCGGGAGGCGCACCGTCCGCCGCCCGATCGGGGTCCACGGGGTGTTCTGCAACGGGGTCGAGGTCTTCGACGGCGCCGACTACGTCACGGACGGGGCCGGGGCCGGGGGCGGAGGCGGTCCGGGACAGGTCCTGGACCGGTTCGCCCCGTCCAGCGCCCTCGGCCGGCGGAACGGAGACGCCGCCGCGCGCTGAGCTGCACCGGGCCGCGCCGCACCGCGCCGCCTCAGCCTCCCGCGAGGCAGCGGCGGATCGCCTCCACGCCGCGCATGGTGAGCGAGATGAGGCGCTCGTCGAGCGGGGCGGCCTGCGACGACGTCTTGGCGATCACGATCCCGTTCTCCGGATCGGCGAACACGTTCTGGCCGAACACCCCGACCCCGAAGGCCATCGGGGCGCCGCCGCGCCGCACGTACCACTTGCTCCGGTAGTGGGCCTCCATTCCGGGGAACAGGGGAGCGAGGTCGCCGGCGGCCCAGGCCTCCGGGTCGCCCGCCCCGAAGACGTCGTCGATCCAGTCGGCGGGAACGATCTCCGCCCCGCCCCGGCGGCCGCCGCGGCGGCCCCGGCCGGCGACGAGCTGCCCCATGAGCGCAAGGTCGCGGAGCGTGGCGCACATGCCGCCGGCGGCGCGGGGCGCGCCCAGACGGTCGACGGTGACGTACGCGGGAGCGGTCGCCCCCATCGGCCGCCAGAGGAGGTCGCTCACGAGATCGGGGTAGCGCCGCCCGGCCGCCCGCTCGAGCACCCACCCGAGGAGATCGGTGTTGGGGGAGACGTAGTGGAACGCGCCGCCGTGCCGGCCGTCCGGCTCGGTGAGGCGCCGGAAGAAGGTCCGCAGGTCCGAGGGCGCGTCTCCCGGCGCGGGCGGGTCCCAGCCCTGCGCCTTGCGGTACTCGATGATGCGGCCCGAGGTGGCGAGGTAGTCTTCGTCGAACCGGATCCCGACCCGCATGTCGAGGAGGTCGCGGACGGTCGCGCCGGCCCAGGCGGTCCCCGCGACCTCGGGGATCCATTCCGTCACCGGGGTCTCGACGGCCAGCGCGCCGCGCCCCGCGAGGACCCCCGCGAGGAGCCCCAGCACCGATTTCGAGACGGACATGAGGATGTGCGGGGTGGCGGCATCCATGCCCTTTCCGTAGAACTCGTGGACGATCTCGCCCGCGCGAAGGACGACCATCCCGTCGGTTTCGGTCCCGGCGAGGAAGCTCGCGAGGTCGTGGCGCGTCCCGTCGAAGTCGAACGCGAGCCCCCCGAGGTCGACGGGTGCGGACGCAAGCTCCGTGCGGCCGGCCGGGTCGTTCGCGATCGCCGCGGTCGGGATGAGCTCGCGGACGTGGGTGAACGACCACTTGTTGAATGGGGGCTTGCGCCAGTTCGCGAGGGTCACCTGCCCTTGCGTTTCGGGCGGGAACCCCGCCATCAGCTCTCGACCCTTCATCTTCGATGCCCGCCTCCGCCTTCTTGCCGGCTGGTTCGGGCCGCTATTCTCGCCGAGAAGACGACCGGGCGCCGGCCGGGCGCGGGCGCCCGTGTCGGGGGTCGGCATGAAAGGGCGGCGGGGCCTCCTCCGGTCCTCCTCCGGACCGGTTCTCCGTTCCCCGGAGAGCGTCCGCATCCGTTCGAGCCGTGGTGGTGCTCAACCGACGACGAGGAGCTTGAGGCCGATGAGGGCGAGGGCCGCGAGGAGCCACCGCCGGAAGGCGTCCGGGGTGAGGCGGGCGCGAAGCCGCGCCCCCGCCGCCATGCCCGCGAGCGCGGGTACGACCGCCGCCGCAGACACGTAGCCGACGCCGGTCCGATACGCCCCGTGCGCGATCAGCGCCCCCGCGAGGGCGGCGGTCGAGATGCTGAACGCGATGCCCATCATCTGCACGAGCCGGTCCCGGTCGAGGCCGACCGCCTCCAGATACATCACCATCGGCACCGCGAAGGTCCCGGTCACCCCGGTGACGAGGCCGTTCACGACCCCGACGATCGGGGTCGCGAACGGCTCCGCCCGCGCCGGCAGCGTGAAACGAGCCCGGGCGAGCCCGGTCCCCGCGTAGAGGACGAGGACGGCGCCGAGCACGCGCTCCATCGCCTCCGGCGCCGCGAGGAAGACGTAGTGGTGGCCGACCCACGTCGCGGCCGGGATGAGCGCGAGGGCGACGCCGAAGCGCCGGAGCAGGGCCAGGGCGTGGCCGCCGATCGCGCCCTGCCACACGTTGGTGACGAACGACGGGATGACCAGGAGGGGCAGCGCCGCCTCGATCCCGAATGCGGCCGAGAGGAGGGCGATGGCGACCGTCGGAAGCCCCAGGCCGACGACCCCCTTCACCCCGCCCGCGAGCAGGAACACCAGCATCACGGTCGTGATCGAGAGTGCGTCCATCGCGCCGCGCCGCCGGCCTCCCGGTCAGCGGCCGGACGAGGCCAGGGGGAAATCGGCTTCCGGCGCGTAGCGGGCCCCGGAGGGCCGGAGCACGCTGGAGAGGAGCCGGAACGAAGCGATCGGGGCGGGCGGCGATCGGAAGAGGGAGTACGCCCCCAGGTATTCCTGGAGCGCGGGAGGGGGCGGCGGGCGGCGGAACCGGGCGATGGTGACGTGGGGGGCGAACTTCCGCCGCTCGGGCGGGAAGCCCGCACGGGCGAGGGCGCGCCGGACGGAGGCGGCGAGCGTCCCGAGGGCCACCGCCGGAGAAGCCCCCGTCCAGAGCACCCGGGGAGGCCCGCGGGGCGGAAAGTGCCCGATCCCGTGCAGCTCGACCACGAGCGGCGGAGACTCCACCCGGGCGAGCGCCTCCTCGATCCGGCGCTGGCCGGAGGGACCCGCCTCGCCGACGAAGGCGAGGGTCAGGTGGAGGGCGTCCTCGTCCAGCCAGCGTGCGTCCCCGAGCCCGGCCTGGAGATCGCCGACGGCCTGCTTCAGGATCTCGGGCAGCTCCAGCGCGACGAAGAGTCGCGGCACCTCACCTCTCCCTTCCGCCCCAGGCCGAATCCGCGCTCCCTCCGTCCTCTCCGGAGCACCGCCCAGGATCACGCGGATCCTCGATCGGAATTCCCTGGCCCGCCCGGCCCCTGTGCTGCCTCCATGCCGCAGGACGCCGGCGCCGGGAAACGGCCCGAGCTCCTGCGCGGGAAGCGTGCTCGGCCTTACCTCCCTGCACGTCGCGGCTGGCGGTGGAGGGGACCGCCGGCAGTCGGGGTCGAACCCGATGCTGCACCATCATCGACTCGTGGGGCCTCGCCGTTGGCCGCTCGACGCCGCCTCCTCCCAAACCGCGCGTGCCGCCAGATCCACCGAGTGTTGTTTCTGCAATTCCCGGCGTTCGCCGTCGTCAGGCAGATTCAGGCAGATATCCGCATGGTAGGGGTTCGATTCGAGCGGCGTAGCTTCCACGGTTCTTCCATTCGACGCCGCATGGGCGACGGTCAGGATCGCCCGACCGCGGAACTCGCTGCCTCGTTCCCGGCCGCGGACCGCCGCGAGCTCCATCATCTCGGCGCGTTCCGCATGGTCCATCCGGTCCACGGAAATCCGGTCGTCTTCCCGGCGTACGAGAAATGCCTCCGGAACGGGCTGTGGCCGTCCGGCTTTCCTGGCGAGTCTCCCTGAAAATACGCTTCGACCGAGATTCTCCGTCTCGATCAACCGCGGCGCCCGACCACTCACAGGCAGATCGAGAGGGGAGGCCCTCCCAAAGCCTGCAAACGCGCGCCTGCGAGCTGGTTCGGCGGCCTCCATGAATCTTCATGACGTTCACGCCGCTGTTCCTCGCGCATACGCAAGCGGCGGGCGGCCTCCCTTTCGCGGTCGACCGGAAACGCCGCGGCGCTCGCCACCGAAGTTTGCGAGAGGGTGGACTCTCCCAACGCACGTAAACATTCCTTCAGGAAGTCATCGGGCAACATCGAAGAATCGTCGTAGCGCCTGCGCCGGCTCTCGCCGTGCACCGAGGAATAGCAGCCTGCCCCCCCTTCGTTGTTCACGAGGATCAACAATGCAGCGGCCGCAACCGGCGATTTGAAATAGATCGCGATCTCGCCGTCCATCGAAGGGTACACCGCGGGTTCTATCGGACAGCCGATCGTCGCGAAGAGAAGGTGTTTCGCTCTTTTCTTCATCTCGTCGTTGACCGGAGGATAGCATTCCTCGGCAGCTTCCTCGTCAATCTGCTTCAATCGGGTCAGAGCACGGGCAAGCCACCCCGAATCGAATCCACCTGTATCCGCAGCGGAAATCGATGCGTCCGAAGGGACGTTGACGGGAAACGGCCAAACCACCCCAGCCTGCCGGAGGTGACGCGGCGAAGAGCTCCACCTCAACCACGCCTCACGTTCGGCGCGGAGACCTCGGGGCGTATATCGAGCGTCACTGGCCGCCTGGTTCGTCATCGACCTCTTCCGTCTGAAACTCGATGCCAATTGCCCGATCGGCGACCTGCGAGATCCGTTCGATCCAATGCTTCTCTTCCTCGGACGTCATCACCGCCGAAGCCGCGGCGAAGAGGTGCGTGGTGATGAACAGGCCGTTGGGCAACACTTCGGATTGCTCGACCGTGCGGCTCAACACCCTGCTTCCATCACCGGTTCCGAGACTGAAGCTGGCGGACGGGCGGTACGTCACCAGCGGTTCGTCCTGTACCGCATCCGCCATCCCTCGGTCCGCGAACCTCGCGACAAAGGCTTCCGCCGATCCTTCTGTCACCGCGACGTGACAGTTGTGAAAGATCGAATACGAGGAGCGGCCGTAGTCGCCGATCTCGGACAGCAGTATCCTCATACCCTTGCCGATCAGCTCGTTCAGCAACGGATAATCGGCGTTCGACACTCCCGGAAAGCCGAACTGAAGAGAATCCGGCCGGAGGATGATCGTACGTGAACCGTTGAATATCCGATACTTGCACCACGTTTCCCCGAAATCCGTGGGGGCGGCAACGCTGAAGTCTTGCGGACGGACCGCCAGTTGGTCACCGAGCTCCCGGGTGATGCAGGACATGAACGTCTGCACCGCTCTCTCCCATTCGGTGATGAACGGGCTCAGGTGGAAGGTAACCGATGCATCCCCCCGGTCGAGCCGCACCGGCAGATTCTTCATCGGCCTCATCCTCCGTAGTCCGCCCTCGAACCGATGCCTTCGCGGCCTCGTCCTTCCCGCCTGCGCGGTCGCAGGTGGAGGGTGTATTGCGGGGATGGTACGAGCTTCCGCTTCTTTTTCCAAATCCGGGCGACGGGAGCGCGCGGGAGGAGCGCGCGGGAGAAGCGCGCGGGAGAAGCGCGCGGGGCGATTGACAAGGCCCCGCCGGGCGGCGGCACAATGCGCCCCGGAACGATCGTGATCGTATCGCAGGAGTCCGCATGAGCCGCCCGGCGAGCGCCGTCAACGTCAGCGTCAACGTCACCATCGACCCGGACCGCCTGCTCGGGGACCTCCGGCGGCTCCGCGGCTTCGGCGCGTGCGGCATCGGGGTCGTCCGCCAGTCGCTGACCCCGATCGACGTCGAGTCCCGCCACTGGCTCCGTGCACGCCTGGAGGAAGCGGGCCTCGATGCCCGCATCGACGGGGTCGGAACGGTGTTCGGGCGCTCGCGCAATCCCGGGCCGGCCCTTCTCATCGGCTCCCACACGGATACCCAGCCCCGGGGCGGCTGGCTGGACGGGGCGCTCGGGGTCATCTACGGCCTCGAGACGGCGCGCGCGCTCGCCGAATGCGACGAGACGAAGCATCTCGCGGTCGACGTCGCCTCGTGGATCGACGAGGAAGGTGCGTTCGCCACCTGCCTCGGCAGCCTCGCGTTCTGCGGCGAGGTGGACCCGGGGGGTGCGATCCGCGATTCCATCAACGAGGAGGGGAGGTCGCTCGGCGAGGCCCTTCGGGAGGCGGGGCTCGAAGGGGTCCCGGTCGAGCGGCGCGAGCGCGGCCGATACGTCGGCTACGCCGAGGCGCACATCGAGCAGGGGCCGTGGCTCGAACACGAGGGCAAGCGGATCGGAGCGGTCACCGGCATCGTCGGCTCGCGCAACTTCACGGTCGCCTTCGAGGGCCAGCAGAACCACGCCGGCACGACCCCGATGGCGCTCCGGCGCGACGCGGGGCACGCCCTCGTCGAGCTCGCCCACCGGGTCTACGAGACCTTCCCGGAGCAGGCGGGCGAGCGGAGCGTGTGGACCATCGGCCGGATCGCCCTCGACCCCGGCGTCCGGAGCATCGTGCCGGGGCGAGCCGAGATGCACCTCCAGTTCCGCGACCAGGACGAGGCGGTGCTGGACCGGCTGGAGGCGCACGCCAGCGCCCTGGTCGCGGAATCCAATGCGCGGGGGCGCGCCGAGGCCCGCATGACCGAGGTCGGCAAACGGTCCGTCCCGGCCCTCATGGACGAGCGCCTTCGCGGGCACATCGAACGGGCCGCCGAACACCATGCCCCGGGCGGCTGGATCCCGATGCCGAGCGCCGCCATCCACGACGCCCAGGTCCTCGCGCGCCACATGCCGGCCGCGATGATGTTCGTGCCGAGCATCGGCGGGGTGAGCCACGCCTTCGAGGAAGACACGAGCGAGGAAAATATCGTCCTCGGCTGCCGGGTGTTCGCCACCGCCGCCGCCAACATGCTGCTCGGCTGACTCCCGACCGCCGGCCGGCCGGGGCGGTCAGCCGGTAGAGGCCCCTCCGGGGGCCTTCTCACTTGGCGCCGGCTTTTTCGCCGTCACCAAAGACCTCGAAAACCCTCTGCCCATTGGTCGTCTCCTCGGGGAGCCCCCTCGACGCCCTCCTTCTGCCGGCGCTCGATCCACCGGCCGGCGTCCCTGCCGCGGAGGCGCTATCGGCCGCGGACCTCCAACGCCGGCAGCTCCCTCCTCCGGGCCGGAGTGCAGACGGTCCTCTCCGCCGCCTCGAGGAGGCGGGCGATCTCCCGGAGCGTCACGAGGTCGTCCGGCGGCAAGGCATGGACCCCGGACAGGGGCTCCGGGAGGCCATGGAACCCACCGGAAAGTGCCGAACGTCGGCGACCGCACATCGTATGCCCCCCTGTACGCGGCGGGCTCGGGCTTGGCTCGGCAGCCCGGCCGCCGCTCCCCGCCGGTTCTGCTGCCCCCGGCCCTTCGGTCGGGGCGTTCGGCCGGGGCGGGTGCCGCGCGGGATGGTTCGCGTTAGACTCGGGACCCGGACCCGCGTCGACCAGGGGTCGGCGACGGTGTTCCGCCAAGAGCTTCCGGCGCCCCCGGGCCCCACGCTCCGGCCCTCCACCACCAGAAGGAGAATGGAAAATGAGAAGAACGCTGCACACCCTCCCCGCCGCGGCAGCGCTCGCGGCCGGGATGGGGCTCTCCACCTCGTCCCTCGCCGAGGACAAGGTGGTCACCCTGTGGCACACCGAACCCAACCCCCGCACCGTGGCGGTCATGAAGGACATGATCGAACGGTACGAGGCGATGAATCCGGGCATCAGGATCAAGCAGGAGCCGATCGCCTGGGGCTCGCTCGACACCAAGCTCCAGGCCGCGCTCGCGGCCGGCGCGCCCCCGGACGCGTCCCACGGCCAGGCCTACGTGGAACGCTCCCTCTCGGCGAAGGGGCTGCTGCTCCCGATCAACGAGGTCATCGACTCGATCGGCGCGGACGACCTCTACGACGTCGTGAAGAAGCTCAACTGCCACGCCGACGGGAACTGCTACGGCCTCGCCCACGAGCTCGGCACCGACCTCATCGTCTACCGCAAGGACTTCTACCGCGAGGCGGGCCTCGACCCGGAGAAGCCGGCCGCGACCTGGGACGAATGGCTCGAGCACCTGAAGGCGCTCACCGTGGATACCGACGGCGACGGCAAGAACGACCGCTTCGGCCTCGGCCTCGCCGGCCCCGGCTTCTTCATCAACGAAGAGGTCTACATGTGGACGGGCTCGAACGGCGGGCGGCTCTTCGCGGAGAACCACCGGCCGACCTTCACCGAGCAGCCCGTACTCGAGATGCTCGCGTTCTGGAAGGAGCTCGCGGACTGCTGCCTCGCGCCGGACTGGCTGAGCCACGGCTACCTCGACACCTTCGCCATGCTCGCGACCGGCAAGGTGGCCAGCATCTACGGCTGGGGCCGCGGCACGGACTACTTCGAGAAGTACGCGCCGGAGGCGGTCGACCGCGGCGACATCGGGATCTTCCCCTCGAAGCCGGTGGGTCCGAGCGGACAGGAGTTCCTCACCCAGCTCGACTGCGAGCCGTGGATGGTGTTCAAGGACGCGAAGCACCCGCAGGAAGCCATCGACTTCCTCAAGTTCTTCTACCAGCCCGAGAACTACCGCCCGTACATCCAGTCCGTGCCCATCCACTTCTTCCCGATCACGAAGTCGATGCAGGCGGACCCGGAGTACCTCGCGACCCCGGCGTTCGTGAAGTGGGCGGCGTGGCGTGACGCACAGTTCAACGTCATCCAGAACCACGACCCGAAGCCGCTCATGATCACGGAGTGGGACGATCTGGAGCTCCCGTTCGTGCAGGAGCTGGCGAGCTCGGGCATCCTCATCGACATGGTGACGGACGTGGTGGTGCGCGACGTGTCCCCGGCGGACGCGGCGGCCCGCGCCCAGGAGCGGGCGGAGGAGCTCATCACCCAGCTCGGCTACAAGAAGTGGTAACGAGGCGAGGGTTCGCGGTCGGGCGGAGCCCGGGCGGCGTCGCGTGAGCGCGGCGGCTGCTCCTGTCCGCCCGCCGTCTCCTTGCGGTCCGGCCCGGGGGGTGTCTCCCGGGCCGGGCTCCGGGTTGCCCCCGGACCGGCCCCCGGCTCGGCTCCTGGGCCACGTCCCGCGTGGAGCGGTGGCGCCGGTGGAGGAGGGCAGGGCGTCCGCGCTCCTGGCTCCACCGGCGCCCGGCTCCCCCCTCCTTCTCCCGCGCGTCCTACCGTGACCTTCCGGACCCCGGAGTAGCCCACGTGGCGGCCGTCCTGCCCGATGATCAGGTTCTCGCCGTTCCGGTCCGCCGGCGCGCCCGCTCGAACCGGCCGCGCCGCCTTCCCGAATCGACCTGGGGGTATCTCCTCATCCTGCCGGCGGTGCTGCTGGTGCTCGGCCTCATCCTGTACCCGGTGGTGTATTCGGGCTGGCTGAGCCTTCACAACAAGCACGCCTACCTGCCGCTCGAGACCTTCGTCGGCCTCGAGAACTTCGCCTCCATGTTCGGGGACGGGGAGTTCTGGCGCTCCATCGAGCTCGGGGCGATCTACGGGATCGGATCGGTCGGCCTCCAGATCCTGGTCGGGGTCTCCGCCGCCCTCCTCCTCAACGAGACCTTCATCGGGCGGACGTTCATCCGCGGGGTCGCCCTCTTCCCCTACATGGTCCCCACCGTGGTGGTGGTGATCCTGATGAAGTGGATCCTGAACGACGCCTACGGGGTGCTTCCGTACATCCTGAAGACGATCGGGATCGGCGAGGACATTCTCTGGCTCGACACCGGGCACGTGATGCTGACCGTGATCCTGATCAGCACGTGGACGTTCTTCCCCTTCGTGGTCATCGGCACCCTCGCCCGGCTCCAGACCATCGACCCGGAGCTGTACGCGGCGGCCAAGGTGGACGGGGCGGGGGTGGTGCGGCGATTCATCCACGTGACCCTGCCCCAGCTTCGCAACGTGCTCTTCGTGGTGATCCTGCTCCGCTTCATGTTCATGTTCACCAAGTTCGACGTCATCTGGCTGCTGAACGGATCGAGCGGCGTCGGCTACTACACCCGGACCCTCCCCATCTATACCTACATCAAGACGTTCGGGCAGCTCCAGGTCGGGGCCGGGGCGGCCATGTCGATGTTCATGTTCCTCATGCTGGTGTGCTTCGCGATGATCTACTTCCGGGTGTTCCGGCGTGACGAGGACATCTGAGCGTGCCGCGGGGTCCGGCGTGAGCGGCCGGACTCCGGCCCGCGCGTCCGTTCCGTCTTCCGGCGCTTCCGGCGCGGGTGCGGGAGCGGGCGTGAGCTACCGAGCCTGGGCGAGCGGACGCCGGGTCCGGGGCGCAGGCGCAGGTGTGGGCGCGGGCGCGCCGCATCGCGGCCGACCGTTTGCCGCGGCCCCGGGAGCCGGGAGGCCGCCGGCATGATCGACGTCGACTGGCGGCAGGTCTGCTCCCAGATCGCCCTCTACTTCGGGGCGGGGCTCATCGCGGTGGTGTGCGGCTTTCCCCTGCTGTGGATGGTGCTCACCTCGGTCCGCCCGGACCGCGACATCCTGAGCCCCGCCCCGAAGTTCTGGTCGTTCGAGTACCACTGGAACCACTACCGGAACCTCTTCGATCTCACGGACTTCCACATCTACTTCTTCAACAGCATCACCGTCGCGGGGACCGCCACCCTGCTCACCATCCTCGTCGCGACCCTCGCCGCCTACGGGATCACCCGGTTCCGGTTCGGCGGGCGGGAGACGATCGCGGGAGGGATGCTGTTCACCTACATGTTCGCGCCGATCCTCATCATCGTTCCGTTCTACATCCTCATGCGGTCCGCGGGGCTCGTGAACTCCAAGCTCGGCCTGATACTCGCCTACACCACCTTCTCGCTGCCGTTCAGCATGTGGCTGCTCCGCGCGTTCTTCCAGTCGATCCCCCTCGATCTGGAGGAGGCGGCGATGACGGACGGGGCCTCGCGCCCCAAGGCGGTGGCCCTCGTCATCGTTCCGCTCGCGCTTCCGGGGGTGATCGCGGTCTCGATCTTCACGTTCATCGTCGCCTGGAACGACTACCTCTTCGCGCGGGTCCTCATCAACGACAACGAGCTGAAGACCCTGCCGATCGGGATGGACGATCTCTACAACGCGACGGTCACGGACTGGGGGATGATGATGGCGGGCGGGGTGGTCATCACCATTCCCGCCCTCGTCTTCTTCATCCTGGTGCAGCGCTACCTCATCGCCGGCTGGGGGGCCGGCGCCGTCAAGGGCTGACCGGCGGGCGCGGGCCGGGCCGGGGGCGCGGGGCGGGCGCGCCCTGACGCCGGGCCGCCGCCGGGCCGCGCCAAGCCTGGACCGACCCCGACAGGGCGAACCGGGAGGATCATCACCCGATGGCCGCGATCGAACTCCGCAACCTCTCCAAGCACTTCGGCGACGTGCCGGCGGTGCGGGGCATCGACCTCGCCATCGGGGACGGCGAGTTCATCGTCCTCGTGGGGCCGTCCGGATGCGGCAAGACCACGACGCTGCGCATGATCGCGGGGCTCGAATCGGTCTCCTCCGGGGCCATCGCCTTCGACGGGGAGGAGGTGAACCGCCTCCCGCCCAAGGGCCGCGACATCGCCATGGTGTTCCAGTCGTACGCCCTCTACCCCCACATGACGGTGTTCGCGAACATGGCGTTCGGGCTCCGGCTCTCCGGGGTGGACCGGGGCCAAGTCAGGGAGCGGGTGCGCGCGGCGGCCGAGCTGCTCAACATCTCGGAGCTTCTCCGCCGGCGCCCCCGCGAGCTCTCCGGGGGACAGCGGCAGCGGGTCGCGATGGGGCGGGCCATCGTGCGCCAGCCGCGCGCCTTTCTCTTCGACGAGCCGCTCAGCAACCTCGACGCCAACCTGCGGGCGCAGATGCGGGTCGAGATCAAGCGCCTGCACGGCCAGCTCCGGACCACCGTGGTCTACGTCACCCACGACCAGGTGGAGGCGATGACCCTCGCCGACCGCATCGTGGTGATGCGCGACGGCGAGATCGTGCAGTCGGGGCCCCCGGAGGAGGTCTACCGGAGGCCGGTCGACCGTTTCGTGGCCGGCTTCATCGGCGCGCCGAAGATGAACTTCCTCCCGGCCCGGCTGGTCGCGGAGAACGGGGCGCTCGGTCTCCGGGTAGGGGACGGCCAGGCGGAAATCCGGCTCCCCTCGTCGGACGCCCTGGCCGGGAGGGCCGGCGAGGACGTCGAGGTCGGCCTTCGGCCGGAGCACCTCGCGATGCAGACCTCCGGCGAGGGGATCGAGCCGGGGCGGAGCTTCCCGTTCCCGGTGGAGGTCGTGGAGCCGCTCGGCGCGGAGACCCTCGTCTTCACCACCATCTCGGGGGCGGAGGTGGTGGCGCGCTGCGACCCCGGCCTGCATCCCCGCCCCGGCGACCGGCTCACCGCGGTGGTCGATACCGCTCAGCTACACCTCATCGACCCCGCGAGCGGCCGGGTCCTCGCCCGCTGACTCCCCCGGGCCGGTCGAGCGCTGGCAATGAGGTCGATATCGAACCCGTCCATACTCTTGCGAGTCATGCGCTCTCCGAGCAGGACCCGCGAGGGCTGGTAGTGAAGTCGACACCGAACCCGAACGCCGGGCCTTCCGACCGGTTGCACGAGCAGCCGGGGTTCGACACCGACCGGGAAGAATACGTCCGGCTGGATCCCGATGCCTGGCTCCGAGACCACGGCATCCGGGAGGAAGGGCGCCAGCGCGGCGAGAAAGACCTTCCCCTGTCGGATACGGACGAACCGGACGACGTTCACTACAAGGTTCTGTCCTGGATCAACGGCCGGGGACGGAGGTGCAGAGAGGACGTAGCCCAGCTTCTTCGCGACTTCGATCTCCAGTTGAATGCCGTCATGGACGATCGGGAGCTCACGGTCGTGGAGCAAAGGGTCACCGAAATCGAAACCGACGGGCGTATCTCCATCGATCGCAGGGTAGAGCACGACCGAACCGAGCTTACCCGGCTGGAGACCGCGGTTCGGGAAGGCACGAGGGAATACGAAAAATTCCGGAAGGAGGCGGAGCTCGAAAGGCTGCCCGATTATTCCGGCAGACAGAACGCCGCCCTGCTCATCGTCCTCTGCGCGCTCATCGAAATCGGTCTCAATGCTTCCCTCCTGATGGAGGTCAACCCGTTCGGACTCGTCGGATCCGTCATGCAGATGAGTCTCATCATGGCCGTCAATATTCTCTCCGGCGCTCTCGCGATGGGCTACGCCCTTCGCTGCCGCAATCTCGTGTCCGCCGTCAAGAGACTGGCCGCCTGGGTGTTCATGTCCGCTCTCACCGCACTGATCGCCGCCTTCAATCTGCTCACAGGGCACTTCCGGGACAGCATGCAGGCGTCTCTGGGCGCCGCGGCGGCGAATCCGCTGGCCATGCTCGAAAACGATGCTTTGCCGCGCATGGCCGCGGATCCGTTCGGGCTGGATTCGTTCCAGTCGTACCTCCTGGTCCTTCTCGGGTTGCTCTTCTTCGCCATCGTGTCCTGGAAAGGCTACCAATGCGACGACCCGTATCCCGGCTACGGCCGCCGGCATCGTCAACTGAATACCATCAAGAACAACTACCGGAATCAACTGGACGCGGCACGGAAAGGAATCGAGAACGTATACGACCGCTGCAAATCCGGGCTCGACGACATCCGCCACACGATGGAGGTCAAGCAAGGCATATGGAACGATCTGTACGACCGGGGACGCCGGATCGTCGCCGACTACCCCGTCAACCTGCGGCAGTATCAGGACGATCTGAACTACCTGCTGGCGGCCTACCGGACCGAGAACCGGCAGGCGCGCGAAACACCCTCGCCGCCCTTCTTCGCCAAGGAGCTGAAGATGGATGAGGAGCTGCTGATCCCGCCCTCCTTCGATCCGCCGCCGAAGATGAAGCTGGAAGGCGTGACCGACCGCGTGCACGTCGCCGTCTCGCAGATCCAGGAAGTCTACGAGGAGGCCTGCGGCCAATATCGTTCCCTCGAAAGGATCACCGCCAGCGGCTTCGACGGAGACGACCGGGAATGAACGAGCTCGCGTCGCCCGGGACTCCGGGACAGAAGTTTCGGCAAGTGATCATGTACGCCGCAATCGCCCTCGTCGGCGGCGTTCTCATCGTGCTCTTCTTCGTCGTCGAAAGACCGGGCCAGCTCGACGAAAACCTCTGTCCGGTCGCCGGCAAGCCGGCGCGGCAGACCGTCCTGTTCCTCGATACTTCCGATCCCCTGACGCCGAAGCATCGGGCGGAGCTCGAGCGTCTCGTTTCCGAGCTGCAAAGCCCGGGGGTAAACCCCGACATGGAGGGCTTCCATATCGCACCCGGTGAGCCGCTCATCGTCTACAAGCTCGCGCTGGACTGGCGCAACCTTCGGCCTTTCATGAAGGTGTGCAATCCGGGAGACAACCCGGACGATTGGGAATGGAAGAAGGACCTCACGCGGGGAAAAGCGTTCGCGCTTCGCAACTGGCAGCGATTCAATGATCGGATCGGGGAATTGTTCCCGGAAGAATCCGAGGCCGAGATGCCGCGTTCACCCATCCTCGAGAACCTGGCCGTGATCGTCCCTCGTCATGCGCCGAGCAAACGGAGCCTGTCCGCAGAGAAGGCGGGCCACGTTCATCTCATCCTGTTTTCCGATCTGCTCCAGCATTCCGATCGGTTTTCCCACTACGGGCCATATCCCAGGGCCGAGGACTTCCTGAACGCCCCCGGATTGCGGGAGCTCGCAACGGACCTGACCGGCGTCGACGTCACCATTTTTCGGCTCGAACGGAGCCGATACTCGCGATGGCAAACCAGGGACCACTACTACTGGTGGACCGAGCTGGTCCGGCAATTCGGCGGCTCGGTACGTTGGCAGCAGTCCCTGTAGCGGTCTCCGGCGGTCTTCCTCGCATGTCTCCCCATATCCGCTCGTTCCTTGCCGCGTTCTTCGGCGGAGCAGGGGCGATCGTCCTGTGCCGCATCGCGTCTCCCGATGACCCTCCGTGGCTGGGTGCGCTGTTGGCCGCACTTGCCGCGGTCGCGGTCATCGTCGTTCTCGGATTCCATTACCGTCGACTTCGGGTTTCGGAAGGCCCGGAGAGGGCGGGAGACAATCTCTATTACCTGGGGTTTCTCTTTACGTTGATATCCCTCATGTACGCGCTCGTCGAGCTGTTCATCATGCAAGGCCAGGACGCCAGCCTCGCAGAGCGAACCTACATATTGATCGGAAACTTCGGCATCGCGCTCCTGTCTACCATCGCCGGAATTCTGGGCCGGCTCGTTCTGCACGACGGAAGCGAAGATCGGAGGAACCCGAGGGAAACGCCGAGGTCTCGACTCTCTTCATCCTTCCCGCCAACTATGCCCGCTTCTTCCGCACCCTTGGGGAGGGAAACCGGAATCGATCGGATCGAAAATGAGCTGCATTCCCTCGTTCGACGCCTGCGCGCAGAGCTTCGGGGCGCCGCCGACGCACTCGGTCACTACAACCGGATGACCATGCACCAGGCAGCGCACACCAGGCAACACGCCGAACGCCTGGGCAAGGAATTCGCCCGGAGGCTGGAGACGGACGCCCAAGCTGCCGTCACCCGGACCGAGGATGCCCACCGGGACCTGGTGGATCACGCTCGTGCCATGGGCGACGCCTTCGAGGAGCGGGTCGGACAGACGGTGGACGCGCTGGCGGCCGGCTTCGAGCAGCTATCGTCGGCCGGACGCAGGCTTTCCGAGCTCTCCACCGATGTGGAGCAGGCCCGCGGCGGCGTGGAGATGCTTGGTCGGACGGCGAAGGCCGCCGCCGCTCGCCTCGACGACGAGGCCGCCGGAATCAGGGAGGCAGGTGAGGTTCTCGTTCGAACGACGCAGGAGCAGCGAACCGTCATGGCGCAGAGCATGGAGTTCGCCGGAACCCTCTCCACGGCCGTGGAGCAATTGGGAGAGATCAGCCGCTCCCTGGCCGAAATCCCGGTGAGAATGGAGCAGACGCGGATCGTTGCAGACTCGATGAACGAGGCGTTGAACGCGGTCGTGGTCGGCCTCGACGACAAGGCCGGTGAAGTTGCGAGGGTTGGCGACTCCCTCGCCCGCAGCGCTCTCCAACAGCGGGCGGCCATCGAACGGAACAGGGAGATCGGCAGTGCTTTCGCGAATCTCGCCGGGCAGTTGGAATCGGTCAACGAGTCCCTGGCCGCACTCCCCGCCAACATCGAGCGTGCACGGCAGAGCATGGATGCGTTCGGCAAGGACGTGGATGATGCCAGAGGCAACATCCACCTCGAAGCGCGGGAAGTCATCGGAGCCTTCGAGACCCTGGCCCGCGGCGTCCGCGAACCGCAGGAGCGGATTCTGGAAGCAGCCCGGACGGTGAATGCACGGCTGGATTCCGAAGCTTCCGGGTGGATACGGAGCTTCGAGGAGCTTCGCATCGGTTTCGGCGCTGTTCCCCGGGCCGTCAGTGCCCTCGCGGCCCTCGTCGAACAGGTGGAATCCACGACCCGTTCCCTCGCCGAATTCTCCGCGGACATGAAGCGAATCGAACGGGACGGGACGGCCCCCGACGGCCGCGCCCGCCCTGTCTCATCCGTTCCCGCCGGCGAATCGGAAGGGTCCTCCCCCCGGCGGCGTGGAGTCAGAATCCCCCGGTTCGGGAGGAAGACTTGAACGGTCTTCACGTCCGGTGGCAATGAACGATGAATATCGCCGGGGGACGGTGCTCGGCCTCACCGTCGCCGAGATATTCATTCTGCTGATTTTCCTGATTCTATTCGCTCTTCTCGGTCTTGCAAGTACCTGGGACGAAAGGGAGACGAAACACCGCATCGACAGGCGCATCCTTACGGTGTGGAGCGGCGTCATCGAGGAGTTTCAGGCGCCTGAAGAGATCAGGACCCTGGTGCGGAGGGCAGAAATAATCGAGCAGGAGCGCGAGAGAATTTCCAAGAAAAACGCCGAGCTGCGCGGAAACGTCGCGGCATTGCACGTAGAGCGGAAACGGTTGCACGGCGAGAATGACAAGCTTTCGGACGAGAACTCCGTGCTGAAGGAAGATCGAGAAGCACTCATCGGGGAGATCGAAGAATTGCGCGATGAGAACACGAAGCCCTCCGAGGAAAACACCGATCTGCGTAGAAATATCGAGATGGTGCGTGAAGAACGGAAACGGTTGCGCGACGAGAATGCCAGGCTTTCGGCCGAGAACTCCGCGCTGAAGGAAAATCGGGAAGCGCTCACCGAGGAGATCGAAAAATTGCGCGATGAGAACATGCGGCTCTCGGACAGCAACACCGCATTGCGTGGACAAGTGGCCGAGGAACGGGGAAGGGCAGATCGAATCAAGACGGACCTGGAGACCTTGAGGCATAAGGGCCAGAATCCGCCGTGCTGGTACGAGACCGTAGCCGATGGCGGCAGGAAACGGGAAAAAGCGCACTATATCTTCAATATTGCAGTACATGACGAATACATGGTGGTACTCCGCCACCCGATTCCACGAGGCCAGGCCGACGATGACCACGGCAGACCCTACACCGAGGAAGCCGACGATCTCCGATTGGAGGAGATTCCCTACGGTGTCCCGCTTTCGTATGGAGAGGTCACCCGGCATATGGAGCGGATCCGGGACCTCGGCAAAATGCGCAAGGTACGCAGCTATAGCTGTATCTTCTGGGTCAAGGTATGGGACAAGACTTCTCCGGAGGCCAAAGCACGCTGGAAGGAGGCCCATGACGGCGTACTGGAAGGTCTGTTCGGCACCTATCAAGTAAAGGACGAACCCTGGCCGGAGACCCGCTGAGACCCCATCGGGTACGTCAGGCCGCCCCGATCTGCTACAGTAGCATCATCCGGCCGGGCCGAACCAACTCAACCACAGTGACCCAACGACGGAGTTTCCGACACTCTCTTTCCGCGATCCCAAGCCCGGGAGCTCACCTCCGCCGTCAGGCTTCCGCGAGGCTCCTTATCCCGTCCCTGAACACCTGGAAGCTCTTCGACCGGTTGCGGTCAGGGTCCATATAGGGAGCGATCCTGCCTGCCCACTCGTACTTCGCCTTGCCGGCTTCGGGCCAACCCGCTTTCTTCAACCCCATCGACCCGCCTGGGTGAACGGCATCCGCCAGACGCTCCCAGGTTCCGCAAATGCTGTCCTGTCCATAGGCGTTCAGAACCGGAACTTTCGCTTCGGGATAGGCTTCCCGCACCGCGGTACGGTCTCCCAACAGCCAGGCCTCGCTTTCCTCGATGGCGATCCTGAACAACGTCCTTGGTCTCGGGTTGCAATCGTCAAGCACTGCGAGCAGTTCCTGCTTGAACTCCATGCAGTCCCGGTCATCCAGGTCCACCACCACGACGACCGCGGAGTGATCCGCGAGACTGCGTCCGTATCCTCTCAGTATGCCCGGCAATCGGTCCAGAAGGATTCGTTTCCGCGGGTCGGATTTCGGATTCAATCCCGGTCGAAGCCGGCCAATGCCCTTGTAAGGGCGTATTTTCCAGGAATGCTCGGAATGATTCTTGCCCAGGATCTTCTCCAGAATGATTTCGAGCGCAATGCTTCCCGATCGGTCCTCCACCAGCACTTCAAGGTGCACCAGGCGTTCTCCTGTCCAGGTAATCGCTGTACCAGAGACCGCCGAGCGGCAAGCCCTCCTCCACCATCGCCTTCACGATCTCGTCGTCGCTCGCCCTGGATGCTTCCGAAAAGCCGTCCTCCTTCTTCTCGAGGATCCACGTCTCCTCGGGATCGAGCGCATCGACGAAATAGGGTTGGTGCGTCGTGACGAATATCTGGGAAGCGCCCTTTCTTCCCGTGGAATGGGAGCGAAACTCGCCGGCCAGAAGCTCCAGCAGCTTGTGGTAGAGGCCGTTCTCCGGCTCCTCGATGCATATGAACGGGGGCGGCTGCGGATCTTCCAGCATGAGCAGGTAGGCGAAGATCTTCAACGTCCCGTCGGACATCTGCTGGGCGTAGAACGGATCGTCGAACCCGCCGTCGTTGAAGCGAAGAAGCAGCCGGCCGTCCGGACTCTGCGCCGTGTCTATGCTGTCGATACCCGGCACCTTTTCGGAAATGCGTTCCAGGATGGTCCTGAACCTCGCCGGATGCTCCCGCTCCATGAACTGGACGACGTTGCCGAGATTGTCTCCATGGACGTTGAGATGCCGCTGCGGGCCCGCCAACGGCAGGCTGCGGGCGGCATCCGGGGTGAAGTAGCTGAGATGCCATCCCTCGAGAAACCGGCGAAAGGATGCGATCCTGGGATGCTGCTTCAGAGCCCCGAGGGTGGCGATGCCGAGCCGGCGCTTGTCCGAGAGCTCGACGATTTCCGTCTCCCTGCTTTCCTCGGCGTCCAATAACTGTCGTATGACCGCTTCCAAGTCGAATCCTTCCTCCATCTGCTGCGTTCTCATCCGACCATGTGCTTCTCCTCTCCAGGCAATCCCTCTACCGTTTGCCATCAACAGAAACGTGAATGACCGGCTGCATTTTTGTCCTTCACGCCACTGGTGAAGGTACTCATGCGCGACGTAGGGGCGCCCCGAGTCGTCTTCGTCGATGGCGAGCACATAGGTGATGGGGCGGGCGCGCGGTGTTTCCCGGTAATGGATCTCGAACTTGATCGGAGCATCGCTCCCTTGGGAACGAATCCGGTGGAACCCGCCGCGCCCCCTCGCATCGCAGGCTTCCTCGACACCCACTCGGAGGCATTCTCCGAGAAAGCCGAAGGCATCGAACAACGAGCTCTTGCCCGCCCCGTTCTTGCCGATCACCGCCGTCATCGGGGTCAGCGGTCGAGCGTGCGGCGTATTCCACAGCTTCCCGAGGGTCACGTCTCTCAACACCCGGTAGTTCGCGATCCGGATCCCTTCGATCTTCGCCACGATTCCCTCCTCCGGTTACCGGGCGCCGCCACTTGAAGACATCGGAAAGTCAACCACCGTGCGGGTCACGCCTGGAGGGCGGCGCGCACCTCCTCGTCCCCCATCTCGCGGCCGAGATAGGCTTCGATGACCGCGTGGTCGTTCTTCACCTCGTCCGGGGCGCCCTCGGCGATCTTCTGCCCGTGGTCGAGCACGGTGACGGTCCCGCAGGTGTCCATCACCACCCGCAGGATGTGCTCGACGATGACCACCGTGAGGCCGTAGCGCTCCTTGAGGTCGAGGATGATGCGCAGCAGGTTGTCCACGTTCACCGGCGAGAGCCCCGCCGCCGGCTCGTCGAGCAGCAGCAGCCGAGGGCGCATCGCCATCGCCCGGCCGAGGGCGAGGAGGCGCCGCTGCCCGACGGAGAGCTCCGACGCCGGCATCGCGTGGAAGTCGGCGAGGCCGATGAACGCGAGGAGCTCCCGCATCTCCTCGCGCACCTTCCGTTCCCGGTCGCGCACCCCGCGCGTCCCGAGGGCGGCCGAGAACGAGCTGTACTCGACGTGCAGGTGGTGCCCGATCATCAGGTTCTCGAGCACCGTCATCTCCGCGAACACCCGCAGTAGCTGGAACGTGCGGGCCACGCCGCGGGCCGCGATCTCGTGCGGCTCCTCCCGCGTGGTCTCCTCCCCGTCGATCCACACCCGGCTCCCCTCGTCGGGCCGGTAGATCCCGGAGACGAGGTTGAAGAACGTGCTCTTGCCCGAGCCGTTGGGGCCGATGAGCCCCCGGACCTCGCCCGCCTCGAGCGCGAAGTCGATCCGGTCGACGGCGCGGAGCCCGCCGAAATGCTTCGACAGGTTCTCGGTCCTGAGCAGCATCGCCGGCCCCCCTCTCACCCGCCCTCGCGGCCGCTCCGAGGAGGAGCCGCCCCGGCCCCCTCCCTCGCCCTCGCCGCCTCGCGCTCGCGGATCGCGATGAAGCGCCGGGTCGCGATGAAGCGGTCGATGATCCCGCCGATCCCCTTCGGCATGAACAGCACCGTGAGCACGATCACCATGCCGAACATCAGCAGCGAGTAGTGGTAGTAGTCCTTGGTGACGTCGTACACGATGGTGACGATGATCGCGCCGATGATGCCGCCCCAGATATGGCCGAGCCCGCCCAGCACCACCATCAGCAGCAGGGTGACCATCTCGATGACGGTGAAGTTCCGGGGGTTGAGGTAGCCCGGGATCATGTGGGCGTAGAGGGCCCCCGCGAAGCCGGCGTAGGCGGCGCTGATCATGAACGCGATCATCTTGTGCCGGCGGACGTTCACCCCGGAGGCGGCCGCCGCCACCGGGTCCTCGCGCACCGCCATGAAGGCGCGGCCGAGCCGCGAGCGGAGGATCTGGAACGAGAAGAACACCCCGAGCAGCATGACCGGCATCACGAGGTAGTAGTACTTCTGGTAGGTGTCGAAGCGGAACTCCCCGATCCGGGGGGCGGGGACGCCGCTGAAGCCGTTGGTCGCCCCGAGGTACTCGGTGGCGCTGATGAAGAGGCGGACCGACTCCCCGAGCCCGAGGGTCACGAGGGCGAGGTAGGCGCCCTCGAGCCGGAACGAGGGGATCCCGACGACCATGCCGGCGAGCAGGGTGACCCCGACCGCGATCGGGAGCGAGAGCCAGAACGGGACGCCGAAGTTCACCGACATCACCGCCGCGGTGTAGGCGCCGATGGCGTAGAGCCCGACGTGGCCCACCGTCACCTGCCCGCAGAACCCCTTGACGATGTTGAGGCCCACGGAGAGGAGGATCATGATGCAGATGAAGTTCGCGAGGTAGACGTGGTAGGTGTTGACGAGGACCCACGGCAGCGGGGCGAGCACGAGGGCCGCGATCGCCCACGGCGTCAGCGGGTGGATCTCCCGGAGCCGCGCGAGCGAGCGCTCCACCGAGTCCACGAATCGCAGACTCGCCGCCTGGCCCCTTGCCGCCGATTCCGCCATCGTTCCGATCCGCCTCACGCTTCCGCCCGCCGGCCTGTCCCGGTGATCAGCCGGTGGTCAGCCCCGGTCCGGGCCGGCCTCGTCCGGGGCGACCTCGACCCGAACCCCGGTACGGGCTCTCTCGGGCAGGCCCCCGCCAAGCCCCCGCCCCGGCGCGCCGCCCCCGCTCGTAAGCGCGAGCGCTCGACCGGCGCGGGGGCCGGAGATGCAGGCGGGCGGCGGCGCCGCCGCCGTCCGCCCGCGCAGCTTCGCTTCCGCCGCCGCCCGGCTCCAATCCAGGCTCCGGCCCCGGGGCCGGGCAGCGACGAACCTCGACCTCCCCGACGACCGCTAGTTGTCGAGGGACTCCCGCAGCTTCATGGCCTCCTCCTCCATGCCCGCGAGGCCGAAGTCGGCGCCGAACGTGGTCTTGCCGATCACGCGAAGCTCGTAGTCTTCGCCGCCCTTGGTGTACTCGATGAGCACCGGGGTCTTGTTGCCGTCCCGGCATTCGGGGGTCGGGTCGGCACAGAAGTCGACCACCCCGCCGCCGAGGGTGACGTAGCCCGTGACGGTCCCGAGGGCGTCCCGGATCGCGGCCCGATCCGCGGCCAGGGAATCGTCGGTGAGGGCCAGGTTCGCGCGCTCGAACGCGGTCCGCGCCACGTGGACGCTGTCCCACGCCTGCGAGAAGTCGTGATCCGGATTCGCGACGCCGTAGCGATCCGCCGTCATCTTCACGAATTCCTGCACCTTCGGGTCCGGGTCCGCGTACGAGAAGGCGGCGTGGAAGAACACGCCCTTGATCGCATCGCCGGACAGGATCGGGGCCGGCCGGTTGGAGGCCGCCGACCCGCCGATCCGCTTGACCGACGGCGGGATCCCGACCTCGTAGGACTGCACGAGGCCGCGCGCGAAGTCCTGCGACTGGGCCGAGATCATCAGCGCCTCGGGCTTGAGGGCCTTGATCTTCACCAGGTGCGCCCGAAGGTCGAGCTCGCCCTCCTGGAACTGCTCGGCGTACACCGGCGGCTCGCCGTGGTAGGTCTCGATGTACTCGTAGAACTTCTGCGCGTCGGCCTGCGAAGCGGCGTCGGACGCCCAGATGTAGGCGATCTTGGTCCCGATGTTCTCGGCCGTGTACTTCGCGGCCGCCGCCGCGGAGAAGCGCGAGGAGATCGGCACCCGGAACACCCACGGGCTGCCCTTCAGGGTGATCTTGTAGTTGGTGGAATGGGGGATCAGCATCGGTACGCCCGCCTTGTGCAGGACGTCCACGATCGGCAGCGAAACCGAACTGCACGACGATCCGATGAACAGGTGGACGTTGTCCTGGTAGGCGAACTTGGTGGCGTTGGCGACCCCGATGTCGGACTTGCATTCGTCGTTGAGCAGCTTGACCTCGATGGTGTGGCCGTTGACGCCGCCCGCCGCGTTGATCGCCTCGAACTCGTCGACCACCATCTGGCCGTACTTCTCGCCGGTCTCCGTCTTCATGCGCAGGCTGACGCCGACCTCGATGACCCCGGCGGACGCCGCCGATCCGACGGCTACCAGGGACGCCGCGGTGAATCCGAGCAGGGTGTTGCGAACCCCGTTCCCGGCCTTCTTCGGAGGATATCGGTTCATGGTTGGTCTCCTCTCCTTCCGTTCGCCGCCCGCCGCTCGTCGAGTCGAGGGCGGGACGGCGGATTCGACCCCGGCTCGACGCCGGAGCCCCCGTGCTATGCCTTCACCTTCACCAGGATGCCGAGCAGGCCGGTCGGCCTCACCATGAGCACCACGATGAGCAGGAGAAAGGCGTAGATGTCCTTGTAGCTCGCGATGAGATACCCCGCGCAGAGCGTCTCGAACAGCCCCACCACGATCCCTCCGAGCAGGGCCCCCGGCAGGCTTCCGAAGCCGCCCACCACGGCCGCCGCGAACGCCTTGAGCAGCATCAGGTAGCCCATCTCGATCTGTACGTAGTTGATCGGGCCGATCAGCACGCCCGCCGCGGCGGCCATCGCGCACGCCACCCCGAAGATGAGCGAGATCATCACCGGGACGTTGACCCCCATGAGATAGGAGGTGTCCTTGTTGTAGGCCACCGCCCGCACCGCGAGGCCGAGCCTGGTGCGGGTGAGGAACGTGTGCAGCACCGTCATCAGCACGAGCGCGCAGACGAGGATGTACAGGTAGGACTTCGGCAGGGCGATGTTGCCGAGGAAGATCGGCATCCCGAAGGTCACCGGATACGGATGGGGGGCGGCGCCCCAGAGCAGGTAGGCGACGTTCTGGAGGGCCACCGACATGCCGAACCCGCAGATGATCATGCCCATGCCGGCTACGGTGTAGCCGCCCCCGCCGCGGGTGAGCCGCCGGTAGAACACCCGCTCGATCACGACGCCGAGCGCGCCGGTGATGATCATCGCCCCGATGAGCGCCCAGAAGTAGGGGACCCCGGTGAAGGCGATCACCGCGATGCCGAGGAAGGAGCCGATCATGTACAGCTCGCCGTGCGCGAAGTGCACGATGTCGAGCCCCGAGAAGATGAGCGAGATGCCGAGGGCGACCAGCCCGTAGACGATCCCGATGGAGACCCCGACGATGACGAAATCGAGCAGCAGGTCCATCGTGCGGCCGTCCCGTCTCCTGCCGTCCGTCCCGGCCGCGGCTAGTGGGCGAGCGCGGCGCGGTGGCCGTGGCCGTGGCCGGCGCCGGCGGCGTCCGTGACCGTGCCCCCGAGGTAGGCGAGGCGCACGTTGTCGTCGTTGATGAGGTCGCGCGAATCGCCCTCGATGTGGATGACCCCGTCCCGGATCACGTAGCCGTACTCCGCGAGCAGCAGGGCCATGCGCACGTTCTGCTCGACCAGCAGGATCGTGATGCCCTCGTTTCGGCTGATCCGGTTCACGATGCTGAAGATGTCGAGGACGATGCGCGGGGCGAGGGCGGAGCTCGGCTCGTCCAGCATGATGAGCTTCGGGCGGGCCATGAGGCCCCGGCCGATGACGAGCATCTGCACCTCGCCCCCGCTCAGGGTGGCGGCGAGCTGCCGGCGCCGCTCGCCGAGGACCGGGAAGTAGCCGAACACCTTGTCCAGGTCGGCCGCGACCCCGGCCCGGTCGCGGCGGGTATGGGCGCCGATCCGGAGGTTCTCCTCGACCGTCATGGCGGGGTACATGTCCTTGCCCTGGGTGACCTGGGTGAGGCCCCGCCTCACGATCTCGTTCGGGCGGCGGTTGTGGATGGCCTCGCCCTCGAACTCGATGGCCCCGCCCCAGACCGGGAGGAGGCCGGAGATCGCCTTGAGGAGGGTCGACTTTCCGGTGCCGTTGCCGCCGAGGAGGGCGACGATCCGACCCTCGGACACGGACATGTCGACCCCCCGCAGGATCTGCACCTTGCCGTATCCGGTGGCCACGCCGCGAATCGACAGCACGCTCGAAACCTCGTCCGTTCCCAACCGATTCCCACCCGCCGCCCGGAGCGCCGTCCCGGACCCCGGGGGCGCGGGACCCGGGGTGCGCCACCCTGGACGCACTCCTCCGGGGGGCGGCATTTATAGCACAGCCGTCCGTCCCCTCCGCCCCGACTTCCTCAGCCCCCGCGTGGCTCGGCCCGAAGGCTTACGGAAGCCGGGACGAATGCCTACGGAAGTCCGGGACGAAGCCCCGAGCGCCGCGGAGCGGGCGGCGGGCGGGGGGACTGCCGGGAGCCGGGCAGCCGGGCCGGATGAGATGCGGCCGGGAGGGAGCGGTAAGGGGCGCTGCGATCAGTCGTCGAGGAACCCGAGGACCCGGCGCGCGACCTCGTCCGGAGCGTCGAGCTCCGCGAGGTGGCCGGCGCCGGGAACCCGCTCGATGCGGGTCTCCCCGCCGAGAAGCGCTGCGAAGCGGCGGGCATAGCCGAAGGGGACGACCCGGTCCTCCTCTCCCCACACCAGCAGGACCGGGCCGCGGATCCTCGGCAGGCGCTTCGCGAGCCCGGTGTCGCTGAGCGGCCAGAGCAGGCGGGCGGCCGCCTCGTGGGCGCGGAGGAGGAGCACTTCGGCCTCCACCGGGTCCTCGCCCTCGGGGGCGGCGACCGCCGCCCGGAAACGCTCCGGTTCCGAGCAGACCAGCGCCGGAAGCTCGCCGGGGCGCTGGGCCCAGAGGTCCGCGACCGGCTCCGCCTCGTCGTACATCCCGAGCGGACCCACGAGTACGAGGCGGCGCACCATGCCGCGCGCGCAGGCGCCGGCGTCCGCCGCGAGGGCGGCGCCGACCGACACGCCGATCAGATCGGCGCCCGCGAGCCCCGCCGCCTCGATCAGGTCCTGCGCGGCGAGGATCCAGTCGAGCTGGCTGTCGAGCACGTCGTGCCCCTCCGCCCCCGGGAACCCGGGGACGGACGGGACGATGACCCGGCGCCGCTCCGCCAAGCGATCGAGGAACGGCGTCCAGCCCGAGAGCCCGCCGATCCCGGCAAGAAAACCGACCGGTTCCCCCGCCCCCTTCTCCCAGACCCGGCACGGCCGGCCGTTGACCTCGACCGTCCGGGCGGCGGGCGGCGCCCCGGCGGACGCTTCCCTCGATCCCTCGCTCATATGGGACAAGACCATTCCTCGTCCGCCCGCGGCGCGCGGGCCGGGGTACTCGCGATTCCGCGCCGGCGGTGGCCGCCGGTCACTGCAACCTCGCTTCGGGGAGGGGCTGGGGGAGCGGCTGGGGGATCGGCCGGGCGAGCGATTCCGGAAGCGCCTGGGGGACTGCCCGCTGCTGGGTCGGCAGCGGGTTCGGCCACCAGCGGTTCTCCCACTCGTCGTCGAAGAGGCCGGAGATCTGGGGCATCACCTCCTCGGCGAAGAGCTTCGTGTTGTACGCGACGAGGTCCTTCGGCATGTTGCCGTACTGGAGCAGCATCATGAGCTGGCCGACGTTGAGGTCGAGGGCGAGCTCGCGCAGGCGCTCCGCCACCTCGTCCGGGGTGCCGACGACGACGTAGCCCTTCTCGAGGATCTCCTCGAAGGTGACCGCGACGTCGTAGCGCCCCACCGCCTTCGAGGCGGCCTTGACCACCTGGGACTCGACCCGCGCCCGAACCGTCGCCTCCGTGGTGTAGCCGGGCGGGGCGGCGAACCGCGAGTCCACGTGCAGGCAGCGGCCGTAGAAGTACTCGGCCGCCTCCCGGTAGAGCGCCTTCGCCTGGCGCCCGGTCTCCGCCACCCCGACGAACTGGAGGAAGCCCGCCCGGTAGGGGTTGCGGTCCTTGCCCAAGCGGTCCATCTCCTTCCAGAAGCCATGCACGGTGCGCCGGCCCGCCTTGTAGCCGAAGTACGAGAGATACGAGTAGACGTAATCCATCTTCGCGCACCACTGCCAAGTCTCGACCGAGCCGCCGCCCGGGATCCAGATGGGCGGGTGGGGCTCCTGGATCGGGCGGGGCCAGATGTTGACGTAGCGCTGCTGATTGAACCGGCCGTTGAACGCGAACGGCTCGGGGGTCGTCCACGCGCGGAGGACGAGGTCGTGCGCCTCGTGGTAGCGGGGGCGGAGCAGGCTCGGGTTCTGGCCGAAGGCGTAGCAGGTGTCCATCGGAGAGCCCACCGGGAAGCCCGCGATGAGGCGCCCGCCCGAGATGCAGTCGAGCATGGCGAACTCTTCCGCGACCCGGGTGGGGGGGTTGTAGAGGGCGAGACTGTTGCCCATGACGCAGATCGCGGTGTCCCGGGTGCGCCGGGCGAGGGTCGAGGCGATGAGGTTCGGGGACGGCATCAGCCCGTAGCCGTTCGAGTGGTGCTCGTTCACGCACACCCCGTCGAAGCCGCACTGCGACGCGAACTCGAGCTCGTCCATGAAGTCGTTGTACATGTGGTGGGCCCGGCGGGGGTCGAACAGGCTCGAGTCGATGTCCACCCACACCGAGGGGTTCTTCTCCCGGAAGTCGTCCGGCAGCTCGGTGTAGGGCATCAGGTGGAACCAGAGGAGCTTCATGTCGCCTCATCCGTAGTCGGTCTGCGGGGACGAATGTTCGCCGAGACCGCCGGGCGCCGCAACCGGCGGGGCTGGGCGGCGGGGCTGGGCGGTGGAGCCGGGCGGCGATGATGGGTGGGGATAGCGATCGTTGGCGGCGCCGAACACGGCGGGCGCCGCCGGTTGCCTCCGGACCCCGCGGCGGCGAGCGCCGCCCGGATGCGGCGCATCCATCGCCCGCAACCTTCAGGCGGCGCGCCAGGAATCGGCGCAATCGCGGGACGGGCGGCGGGCCCGGCCGGGCCGGCGCCCCCGAGCTATGCGGCGCGGCGGCCGGTGACGGCTTCGCGCAGGCCTTCGAGCAGGCCTTCGAGCTTCGCCATGCGCTCGCGAATTTCGCCCTGGCTGGCGGTGAGCGCGTCCATGCGGGAATCGAGGGCATCCATGCGGACGGTCAGCCGCCGTTCGATGCCCCGGGTGACGTTCACGAGCAGGGTGGCGAGCCCGACGGTGGCGAGGATGACGACCCCGGCGAGGCTGGCCGTGGCGATGAGGAGCGAGGCGTCCATGCCGGCGAGCATAGCACGGAGGCCGGGGCCGGCCGGTGGGTTCGGTCTCCAGCGTCGGCGTCGTCCGCCGCTGGCAGGGCGGCCTCCGGGCTATGCGGCGCGGCGGCCGGTGACGGCTTCGCGCAAGCCTTCGAGCAGGCCTTCGAGCTTCGCCATGCGCTCGCGAATCTCGCCCTGGCCGGCCGCGACCCCTTCCATGCGGGTGTCGAGGCCGCCCACTTGGCCGGTCAACCGGGTGTCGAGGCCGCCCACTTGGCCGGTCAACCGGGTGTCGAGGCCACCCACTTGGCCGGTCAGCCGGGTGTCGAGGTCGCCCACTTGGCCGGTCAGCCGGGTATCGAGGTCGCCCACTTGGCCGGTCAACCGGGTATCGAGGTCGCCCATCTGGCCGGTCAGCCGGGTATCGAGGTCGTCCATACGGGCGGTCAACCGCCGTTCGATGCCCCGGGCGACGTTCACGATCAGGGTGGCGAGCCCGACGGTGGCGAGGATGATGACCCCGGTGAGGCTGGCCGTGGCGATGAGGATCGAGCCATCCATGCCGGCGAGCATAGCACGGAGGCCGGGGCCGGCCTCCGAGCTATGCGGCGCGACGGCCGGTGACGGCCTCGCGCAAGCCTTCGAGCAGGCCTTCGAGCTTCGCCATGCGCTCGCGAATCTCGCCCTGGCCGGCGGCGACCCCTTCCATGCGGGTGTCGAGGCCGTCCATGCGGGCGGTCAACCGGGTATCGAGGCCGCCCATTTGGCCGGTCAGCCGGGTATCGAGGCCACCCATTTGGCCGGTCAGCCGGGCATCGAGGTCATCCATGCGGGCGGCCAGCCGCCGTTCGATGCCCCGGGCGACGTTCACGATCAGGGTGGCGAGCCCGACGGCGGCGAGGAGGACGACCCCGGCGAGGCTGGCCGTGGCGATGAGGATCGAGGCGTCCATGCCGGCGAGCATAGCACGGAGGTCGGGAGCCGGCCGGGGGGGTCGGTGTCCGCTCCGGCGCGGCGCCCATCCGCCCTCCGACGTGCGACCGCCGTTCCGCCCGCCCGCGCATATCGGCCGCATGGCGCTCCGCCGATGCCTGATGCCTGCATGGCGGCGCCGAAGTCGTCCATGCCCGCCTGTTCTGCCCGCCGGCCCGCATCGGCGGATGCCTGCGGAGGATCATGCGGGGCCGGCAGGGGTGACGTTCTCGCCGATGTTGAAGCCGCTGGTCACTTCGTCCATCGTGATGGGCGACACGCCGGTTGGACCTGCCCCGTTTCGACGGACAGGTAACGGCTGCCGTCACCAGCACCGCCGTCCGAGCCACGTTCCGGGTCATCCCGCAATCCACCCTCGCGGCGACGCGGGCCGGGTTCCATTCGTCTCGTGCCCGTCAACGGCCGCGGCCTCCGCACCGACCAATCCTGCCGGCCGATCTCGGCCGTGTCACCGCCGGGTGTCACCCCGGCGCCAACGACCGTCGGATCACATCGTTCGTCGTCGTGCGGACGGGGCTGCCGGCTTCCGCGAGACGCGAAGATGCGTTCCCGCCCACCGGACCGATCCGAGACGATTGGAGAGCAATGGAGAGTGGGGGCCGCGACCGCTCGTCAGGCGCCGCGCCGGACTCGACCGGCCTCCCGGTAGACGACGTAGAGCCCCGAGGCGACGATGACCGCACCGCCCGCGAGGGTGGCCGCCCCCGGAAGGTCTCCGAACACCGCGAAGCCGATTCCGATCGCCCAGACGAGCCGCACGTAGTTGAGCGGCGCCACCGTCGAGGCGTCGGCGAGCTGGAGCGAGCGAACGATGGAGAAGTGCGCCGCGAACCCGAGGACCCCGGTCGCGGCGAAGACGACGCACTCCGCCGGCGTGGGCGCGGTCCAGACCATCGGCAGCATCGGGCTGATGAGGACGCTCCCGATCCCGAAGGTATGGACGAGGGTCGTCAGGGTCGAGTCGGCCGAACGCAGGAGCCGGGTGGCGACGTTGAAGAGCGCGAAGAAGAATGCCCCGACGAGCGGGAGCAGGGACGCCCAGTGGAACACCTCCGCCCCCGGACGAACCACGATGAGCGCCCCCGCCATCCCCGCGGCCACCGCCAGCCACCGTCCGAGGCCGATCCGCTCGCCCAGCAGCGGCCCCGACAGCGCGACGATGAAGAGGGGGCCCGTGAAGTTGATCGCGGTCGCCTCCGCAAGCGGCAGGTAGTTGAGCGACACGAAGAGGCAGGAGAGGGACGAAACCAAGCACGCGGCGCGTCCGGCCTGCAGCCACGGGCGCCGCGAGCGGAGAGGCCGGATGCGGGTGCCCTGGGTCGCGAGCGCGTACGCCGCGACGCAGGCGAAGGTCGCGACGAAATAGCCCCACGCGACCTCGATGCCGTTCAGGCGCACCCCGAGGTACTTGGCCGCGCCGTCGAGGATGCCGATGCAGGACATGCCGAGCAGCATCCAGAGGACCCCGCGAAGTCCGGCGGGAAGGGACCCTGTCGATCGGGGCCGATCCGAGGCCGGCCGCGCGCACTCCGGGACACGCTCGCGGAAAGCCTCGGCGGGGTCCCGGTCCATGCCCCCATTATCGCCCGCGATCGCCCGTGCGATCCCTCGCTTGCCCGCCCCTCCACGGAAGCTCCGGGCGGTCACCGTTTCGGGTCTGCCGGCACGGCAGGGGCCGCGGCCGGTGGATGCCGGTCCGTGGCCGGCCCTCCGCGGATTCCGGCGGCCGGTTCCTCAACCGGCCCGCATCTCCTCGATCCGCAACCGGCGGAGGGCTCCGCGCAGCAACAGGGAGAGGGGGACGGGCAGCGCGACCACCAGGGCCATCGCGATCATCGCCGTCTCGATCCCGAACCCGTCGCTGACGAGCCCGAACCCGATCGGCCCCACGATGGACGCCGCGCTCGAGAGCGTGTAGACGAGGGCGAAGCCGCGGGACTGCCGCCGTTCCTCCACGAGATCGCCCACCGTGCCGTAGGTGATGCTGGACGACCCCTGGAGCACGAGCCCGGCGAGCGGCAGCAGGCAGAAGGCGACCATGGCCGGCGCGGCCAGAACGGCCAGGATCGCGGCCGCGCTCGCGAGCTCGACGGCGGCGAGGGCGCGCACCGGTCCGAGCCGCGCGGCCAGCAGCCCGCACCCGAACTTCCCCGCGATGCCGCCGGCCAAGGTCAGCACGACCGCGAATCCGGCGAGCGCGGCCGGCGCCTGTTTGTGGAGCATCAGGAAAGCGATGAAGACGAGGAAGGCGTCCTGCACCGCGAGGTCGAGCAGCACGATCACGGCGAGCGTGGCGAAGCCGTACCGGTGCCGGATCCCCCAGTCCGCCCCACGGAGCGAGGGCGGCCGATGAGGGGAAGGATCGCGGGCTCCCACCCGGACCGCCCGCAGCAGGAAGAGGAGGCCGATACCCGCCGCGACGGCGAGCGAACCGTACCCCGCCGCGACGTGCGGCCACGCGACCGCGGCGCCGAGCAAGGTGGTCAGGAGACCGGTGAAGAGAAGCTTGCCGGTATCGCCGCTCGAGTTGTACGCACCGAGCGCGGTGCGGCGGGCCGGACCCGAGAACACCTCGCTCACGAGCGACGAGGACAGCGCGTGCTGGAAGGCGGCTCCGCCGCCCGCGATGCACAGCCCGAGGAGAAGCCCGGGGAAGCCGCTCGCCATCGACACGGTGAGGTAGCCGGTTCCGGCGCAGAGCAGGCCGAACGCGAGCAGGCGCCGCTGCCCGAATCGCTCCGAGAGCACCCCCGCCGGCAGCTCGAGCAGGCCCATGGCGCCGCTGTGCGCGGCGCGAACCATGCCGATCTGGGCGAAGCCGAGGCCGAAGGTTTGCGCGAGGATCGGAAGCAGGACGTAGATCGAGGCGGTGAGCCCGTCCTGGACCCCGTGCGTCGCGCAGCACGCCGCGAGGGCCAGCCTCCGCCGGACGTTCGGGTTCACTTCACTCATGTCTCATCCGCCGCCGCGGGATACGGGCGGCCGGGCCGCCCCGACCGGGAAATCAGGAATCCCAACATACCAGCACACCATGTCGAGGCGGTTCGGAGAGCCGGATCGTCGGCGCCGGACGGAGCGAGGCGGGGGGCACGCCCGGCAACGCGCCAAGGGGGCGGGGCATCGGCCTCGCCACTCCCGGACTCCAGCCTTGGAAGCGGCGAGGACGTTGCGAAGGAGCGGCCCGGAGCGCCGCGAGTGCAGGCCCGCCGATCCGGTCGAAGGGATCTATCGAAAGATTGGCCTTCCGGTGGGCAGGAAGGGCCGCGAACGCGAACCGCCGATTTCGGATCCGGCCGCGTTCGGGATCGCTCCCTTCGGCCGCTCCTCAACGCGCTCGGATCCGAATCCGGTGCGCGAGGAGCGAGCGGCGGATGCACGTCCGCGCGGGAGCGGCTGCCCTATACTCGCCCCTCCTCCTGGGGACCTCCGGACGGGGAGCGGTACGATGCGGATCGAAGGGCGATGCCACTGCGGCAACCTCGGCTTCGAGCTCGAGACCGCGCGGACCTGGGACATGATCGGGCCGCGCGAGTGCGACTGCTCCTTCTGCCGCGCCCACGCCACCCGCTGCGTTTCGGATCCGGAAGGCCGGGCGGCGGTCTTCGTCGCGGACCCCGAACGCCTCGTCCGCTACCGGTTCGGCCTTCGCACCGCGGAGTTCCTCGTCTGCGGGCGCTGCGGGGTCTACATCGGCGCCTACGCCGAGGAGGAGGACGGGGGGCTCTCGACCCTCAACCTCCGCGCCACCGCGCATCGCGACCGGCCCGGCGCCGCGGTCTCCTACGGTCCGGAGGCGGCGGAGAGCCGCCGCGCCCGCCGTCGCGACCGTTGGACCCCAACCGAGCTCCGGCTCGGGGTCCCCCCGCCGGCCGCCGACGGGTCGGGGTGAATCGCGGCCGAAGGGCGGGGCAGCGCGAGGGCGGTCGCCGTTCGCCGCGCCCTACTCGACGGGTGTCCAGATCACCGTCTTTCCGAAGAGGGGAACCCCGACGTAGCCGCGCACCTTCAGGCTTCCGTCCCGCTGGAGCTTCATCACGCACTTGTAGGTCTTTCCGTCCCGCGGATCGTAGATCGTGCCGCCTTCCCACTTCGTCTCGCCCGCGCGGGAGAAGCCGTTGATGAGGTCCATGCCGATGATGGGGCGGGTGCGAAGGGCCGGGTCGGGGTTGTTCTTGTCGACCTTCTCGTTTCCATCCTCGTCGAGCGGCTCGTCGAGGGCGTCGATCCGTCCGCAGAGAAGCTCTCCGCAGGCATAGATCTCCACGTGGCTCTCGCCGGTTTCCCAGAGACCGGTGATCTCCTTTGCGGAGGCGACGGAGGGGGCGGCCAGCATCAGCGCGGCGGCCATGAAGAGCCTCGAGGTCGTCTGAAACACCGGTCTCTCCCCACTGTTGCGGTGCAGCAACGGGCGATGGTAAACCCGATCCCGACGATGCACAAAGCCCGATCCGGGCGCGAGGCATGTGCGCGGTGGGGTTTTCGCCGGGCACGCCTCTCGCGAACGCTCATGGGCACGGCGTCCTGGGAACGGCGCGTCTTCCAGACGCGCCGTTCCCAGGACGCCGTGCCCGCGCAAGAGGCTCCGTGGGGTGAAATCCGCCAGCAACCCTCTCGAACCGACCTCGAACCACGGAAAAACGCCGGCTCCGTGGGGGGAAAATATCTCGACCCCCTCTCTACGCCCTATATATCAATAGCCTACGAACAGCGCCCGGGGCTCCGGGCTCGGGCCAGGGCCCTTTCACGCTGGCCGACTCGGGCCAGGCATCGGCGCCCACCGCCTGGGAACGCTTGTGTCCCGCCCGCTCCGATTCGACCGAACCGGGTTCTCCCGCGCGAACCGATTCCGCAGCGTGAAAGGGCCCCGGTGCGAGGCCGTTCGCGGCAGGGAGCTCCCGGTGCGGGGGCGAGGCGTCCGGGGTCAGGCGGCGAGCGCGAGCGAGCGCGCCGCCTCGCGATGCCTCGCCATCAGGGTCTCAAGGTCGAGATCGACCACCTCCCCGTCCGCCACCCGCCACACGCCGCCGACCATCACCCGGTCCGCGCGATGCGCGCCGCACAGGACGAGGGCGGCGAGCGGGTCCCCCGCCCCCGAGAAGCGGGGCTCGTCGAGCTTGAAGAGAGCCAGATCGGCCTGCTTGCCCGACGCGATCCGGCCGACGTCGCCCCGCCCGAGGCAGGCCGCCGAGCCGGCGGTCGCCCAACGGAGCACGTCCAGGTGCCCGACCTCGGCCGCGCCGTAGCGAAGGCGCTGCACCTGGAGCGCCTGCCGGACCTCCTGCATCAGGTTCGAGGCGTCCTCGGAGGCCGAGCCGTCGACCCCGATCCCGACCGGCGCCCCCGCCTCGGCCAGCGCCACGGCGGGACACAGGCCCGAGGCGAGCACCATGTTGGAGCCCGGACAGTGGGCGACCCCCATCCCGGCGCGTCCGATCCGTTCGATCTCCTCCGGGGTGAAATGGATGCCGTGCGCGAGCCAGACCCGATCGCTCAGCCACCCCACGTCTTCGAGGTAGTCGAGCGGGCGGCGCCCGTAGCGCCGTTCGCAGAACGCGTTCTCGTCCCCGGTCTCCGCGAGATGGGTGTGGAGAGCCACGCCCTTCTTCTCGGCGAGCGCGGCCGTCTCCCGCATGATCTCCGGGGTCACCGAGAACGGCGAGCAGGGCGCGAGCGCGATCCGGACCCGAGCCCCCTCCCCCGTCTCGTGGAAGGCGTCGATCACCCGCTCGCTGTCCGCGAGGATCGTATCGCCGTTCTGCACGACCGACGCGGGGGGCAGGCCGCCGTCCTCCACCGAGAGGTTCATGGACCCCCGGGCCAGGGTCACCCGTACCCCGAGGTCGCGGGCCGCCGCGGCCTGGACGTCGATCGCCTGCTCCAGCCCCGGCGGAAACACATAGTGGTGGTCCGCGGCGGTGGTGCACCCCGAGAGCAACAGCTCGGCGAGGGCGAGCCGGGTCGCCGTGTCGAGGTGGTCCGGGGTCAGTCCCGCCCACACCGGGTAGAGCGTCTTCAGCCAGGCGAAGAGCTCCTTGCCGAGGGCGGGGCCGTGGGCCCGGGTCAACGTCTGGTAGAAGTGGTGGTGGGTGTTGACGAGACCCGGCAGCACGACGTGCCGCGAGGCGTCGAAGACCCGATCGCAGGGCGGGTCCGGCGCTCCGCCGGCGGGCAGGCATTCCGAGATACCCGCCCCATCGACGACCACCCCGCCCGCCGCCGCCTCGTCGGCCAGGATGGCGAGCGGATCCCGGATCCAGGTCCTCACACGGTTCTCACACGGGCTCTCCCCTTCTCCGCCCGCCGCCCCGCTCCCCGGGAACGCGCCGCGCGGGAACGGCGGCGCTGCGCCTCGGCAGGGCTGGACGCCGGCCGCGCTATACGTCGAGGGTGTGGTCGCGCTCCCATTGGGTGAGGTGCCGGGCATAGCTGTCCCACTCGGCGAGCTTGAGCTTGCAGTAGCTGTCGACGAACTCACCCCCCAGCGCCTCGCGCAGGCCCCGGCTCTTCTGCGTGAGCCGGATCGCGTCGAGGAGGTTCAGGGGCAGCCGCTTGACGCCCCGCATCCGGCCGCCTTCCGTGTACATATTGACGTCGAGGCGCCGCCCGGGGTCGCGCTCCGCGGCGGTCCCGTCGAGGCCCGCGGCGAGGAGGCCGGCCTGGAGCAGGTACGGGTTCACCGCCCCGTCCATGAGGCGGAGCTCGAAGCGGCCCGCCTCCGGGACCCGCACCATGTGGGTGCGGTTGTTGCCGGACCAGCTCACCGCGTTCGGCGACCAGGTGGCGCCCGACGCGGTCACCGGCGCGTTGATCCGCTTGTAGCTGTTGACGGTCGGGTTGAACAGGGAGCACAGGGCGTCCGCGTGGTGCAGCACGCCGCCGAGGAAGTGGTAGGCGACCCTCGAGAGCCCCATCTCGTCGCCCTCGTCGAGGAAGAGGTTCCGCTCGCCGGCCGCATCCCAGAGCGACACGTGGGCATGGCAGCCGTTTCCGGTGAGGTGCGGGAAGGGCTTGGGCATGAACGTGGCGCGGAGGCCGTGCCGTTCCGCCACCGACTTCACCATGAACCGGAAGAAGGCGTGGCGGTCGGCGGTGGCGAGGCAGTCGGCGTACTCCCAGTTCATCTCGAACTGGCCGTTCGCATCCTCGTGGTCGTTCTGGTACGGGTTCCAGCCGAGCTCCACCATGTAGTCGCAGATCTCGCTGATCACGTCGTAGCGGCGCATGAGCGCCGCCTGGTCGTAGCAGGGCTTCTCCTGGACGTCGCGCGGGTCGGAGATCGCGGCGCCGTCCTCATTGACGAGGAAGAACTCGCATTCGACGCCGGTGCAAAGCCGGAATCCCTGCTTCGCGGCCGCCTCGATCCGGCGCTTGAGGACGACCCGGGGCGACGCCTCCACCTCCCTGCCGTTCATCCGGAGATCGGCGGGAAGCCAGGCGACCTCGGGCCGCCAGGGCAGCCGCACGAGGCTCTCCGCGTCCGGCAGCGCGAACATGTCCGGGTCCGCGGGGGTCATGTCGAGCCACGCCGCGAATCCGGCGAAGCCGGCCCCGTCGCGTTGCATGTCCCCGATGGCCCGCGCCGGCACGAGCTTGGAGCGAAGTGTTCCGAAGAGGTCGGCGAAGCAGATGAGGAAGTACCGGATCCCTTCCTGTTTCGCGAGTCGGGCGAGGTCCGTCGTCATGGTCGATTCCTCCGGGATTCGTTCCGGCCGCCCGGCCCGGGGCGGCCCGTTCCTCCGGTGCGGTCCGGCGCGGGACCCGCGGCCGGGGCCGCGGGCGGGATTGCTCCTCCTGGCTAGTCCCGCGACCGCCCCGGGATCCAGTCGGTGCCGGCGAGCGGCACCTGCGCCATCGCCGCCGCCTCTACGGTGACCGCGGCGAGGTCCTCGGGCTCGAGGTTCCGCACGTGGCTCTTCCCGCACGCGCGCGCCAGGGTCTGGAGCTCGAGGACCATGGTGGTGAGGTAGTTGCGAAGGCGCCGCGCGCCCTGCTCCGGGTCGAGGCGCGCCTCGAGGCCCGCATCCTGGGTGGTGATGCCGACCGGGCAGCGGCCGGTATGGCAGTGGTGGCAGTAGCCGGGCTCGGTCCCGAGGGCGTGGTAGTCCTCCACGTAGTCGGCCCGGTTGCATCCGAGGGCGATGAGGGAGGCGGTCCCGATGGACACCGCGTCCGCCCCGAGCGCGAGCGCCTTCGCCGCGTCCGCGCCGTGGCGGATTCCGCCCGACACGACGAGCTGCACCTTGCGGTGCATGTCGAGCTCCTGCAGCGCCTCGACCGCCTGGCGGACGGCGGGGAGGGTCGGAACCCCCGCGTGCTCGATGAAGACGTCCTGGGTCGCCGCCGTTCCGCCCTGCATCCCGTCCACGACCACCGCGTCCGCCCCCGCCTTGACCGCGAGTGCGACGTCGTATCCGACCCGCGCGGCCCCGACCTTGACGTAGACCGGAAGCTCCCAGTCGGTGATCTCCCGAAGCTCGTGGATCTTGATCTCGAGGTCGTCGGGGCCGGTCCAGTCCGGGTGGCGGCACGCGCTTCGCTGGTCGATCCCGACCGGGAGGTCCCTCATGCCCGCGATGCGTTCGGTGATCTTCTGCCCGAGGAGCATGCCCCCGCCGCCCGGCTTGGCGCCCTGCCCCACCACGACCTCGATGGCGTCGCAGGCCCGGAGGTGGTCGGGGTCGAGACCGTAGCGCGAAGGCAGCACCTGGTAGACGAGCAGCTTCGACGCCTCGCGCTCCTCGGGCGACATCCCGCCGTCCCCGGTGGTGGTGCTGGTCCCCATCGCGGTCGCCGCATTGCCGATCGCGCGTTTCGCGTTCGCGCCGAGCGCGCCGAAGCTCATCCCCGCGATGGTGATCGGGATCGCGAGCTCGAGCGGGCGGCGGGCGAAGCGGTCGCCGATGGTGACGGCGGTCTCGCACCTCTCGCGGTAGCCCTCGAGCGGGTACCGGGACATCGAAGCGCCGAGCAGCAGCAGGTCGTCGAAGGTCGGGAGCGGGCGCTTGGCCCCGAACCCGCGGATCTCGTACACCCCCTCGTCCGCCGCACGGTGGATCTCCGCGATGACGGACGTGGGAAAGGAGGCGGACGCGCGCAGCCAGCGGCGATCGGGCGGAGGGCCGCTCATGGTCCGGAACCCGGCAAGCGGCCGAACGCCGGAGGCGAACCGGCCGTCCGCACCCCCGTGAGAAACGCCCGCGCGGCGCCCGCCTTCATTCTTCCCCCTCCCCCTCGGCCCGCCTCGGACGGGCGGTCGGCTCCGCGCCCGCCGGCGCCGAAACCGGGGCCGGAGCCGGCCCCCCGGACGCCGCCCAAGCGCGCAGGGCGGCTTTCGTTCTGCCGGGCTCCGGCTCCGGGGACCGCCGCCGCGTCCCCCTCCGCACCGCATGAATCGTCATCTCCGCCTTTCCGACCCTGCTTCACCCGGATTCGTCTTCGGATTCGTGCGTCCGGCCGGCGTGCCCCGCGGCAGAATCGAGAACCCGTCTCTCGAAGTCGACGGCGAGCGCCGGAGCCTGGTGCGGATGATGGTCTTCATGCTCATGTTCTCAGCCTGCCGGCCTCGTGGTGAGGGCCGGCAGCAGGATCGCGGCGATCCCGAGCAGGGCGCCGTCGATGAACGTGACGGTCGGCTTCATCCCCTGCGGCTCCCGAACCCCGAGCCGCCCATTCTAAAGCGCCTCCGGCGTTCCAACCGGTTCCGCCGAATCGGATCTCACCGTATCCGCGTGATCGGACAGAGTTCGAACGCCGTGAAAATCAATGTGTCGCCATCATGCCTGGGTGGTCTGTGACCCCTGAAGGTGATTTCGGGTCAGGTTCGAGTCACCCTGCCCGGCACACGTCCCGCCGGACGGCTCCCCACCCCGCCGACCGCGGCGCGTTCAGTACTCGTCCGCCCGGTCCACATGGAAGTGGTAGAGCCGCCGGGCCGAGCCGTAACGCCGGAACGACCCCGCGTCGGCCTGCACGCCGGCCGCGGCCAGCAGACCCCCGAGCCGCGCGACGTGCTCCGCCGTCATCTCCTTCTCGATGCAATCGGCGCCGAGCGATGCGACCGACCCCCGCACGAACAGCACCGCCTCGTAGATGGAGTCGCCGAGGTCGGCACCGGCATCGCCGCAGACCACGAGGCGGCCGGCCTGGGCCATGAACGCGCTCATGTGGCCGACCGACCCCGCCACCACGACGTCGATCCCCTTCATGGAGATGCCGCAGCGGGCGCTCGCGTTCCCTTCGATCACGAGGAGCCCGCCGCGCCCGGACGCTCCGGCGGATTGCGAGGCATTGCCCCTCACCCGCACCGAACCGGACATCATGTTCTCGGCGACGCCGGGCCCCGCGTTGCCGTGGACGACGATGCGCGCGGACCGGTTCATGCCGCCGCAGTAGTAGCCGACGTGCCCGAAGACCTCGAGGTCCGCCTCGGCCTGCATCCCCACGCAGAGGGCGTGGCGGCCGCCGGGATTGCGGATCCGCCAGTGCGCCGCGCTGCCGGCGCCGTCCCGCGCGACTTCGTGGAGCGAGCGGTTGAGGGAGCGGGTGTCGCTGCCCGCGAGGTCGAACTCGACCGGGGTTCGCGCACCGCTCACGAGGACGCTCCGCCCCATCGGTAGACCCGCCCCGGCGCGGGCTCCCAGATCTCGGCGTGCGCGGCGCCCGGCAGCGGGGCGATGGCCCGAAACTCCGAGGCCATGGCTACCCAGTCCTCGGTCTCCGCGAGCACCGCGGGCTTGCAGGCGATGGGGTCGCGGAGCACCGCGAAGCCGTCCCGGGTCGCGACCGCGAAGGTATAGAACCCGTCCAGGTCGTCGTTGGCGGCCTCGAGCGCCTCGTCGAGAGCGTCTCCCTCGCGCAGCCGCCACGTGAGATAGCCCGCCGCCACCTCGGTGTCGTTGTCGGTCCGGAAGGATATCCCCCGGCGGCGCAGCTCCCGCCGCAGACGGTTGTGGTTGGAGAGCGAGCCGTTGTGCACGAGGCAGAGATCGAGCCCGGTCGAGAAGGGATGCGAGTGCTCGGTGGTGACGGCGCTCTCGGTCGCCATCCGGGTGTGCCCGAGCGCATGGGTGCCGTCGATTTCCCGGAACCCGAAACGGTTCACCACCTCTTCGGGAAGCCCCTTCTCCTTGTAGAGCTCGATGGTGTCGCCGGCGCTCATCACCCGGAGCTCGGGGCGCTCCTCGGCGAACCACCGCTCCGCCCGCTCGGGGGGCAGCGCACAGGCGAACGCCGCGTGGCTCGCCCGCACCTCCAGGCCCACGTCCGAGCCGCACTCCTCCGCGAGCGCCGTGCGAAGCGCCGCCCAGTCGTACCCGGGGTCTTCGTGGTGCACGGTGATCTTGGAGCCGCCTCGCTCCGCGGGGCGGCGATAGAAGGCGATCCCGGCGCTGTCCGGCCCCCGGTCGCCGAGCTCGACCAGCATGGGCGACACCAGCTCCCCGAGCCGGGGGCGAAGCTCGGGGTTCTTCGCGTAGAGTCCGACGATCCCGCACATGAGCGCATGCGGCCCTTACCCATGCCAGCGTGCGCTTATATCACCCCGCACCGCTTCCCGCCATCCCTTCCCGCCGCGCGGCATGTGCGCTGTAGGGATTTTCGCCAAACACGGCTCTCGCGAACGTTCTTGGGCACGGCGTCCTGGGAACGCTCGTGTCCCGCCCGCATCGATCGGCGGCGGCCTCGCCATCCCATTTGCGGGCGGGACGCCCGCGTCTGGAAGACGCGCCGTTCCCAGGACGCCGTGCCCGCGCAAGTGACTCCGTGGGGTGAAATCCGCCAGCCACCCCCTCGAACCGAACCCAAACCGCGGAAGAACGCCGTCTCCGTGGGGTAAAAAATATCTCGCCTACCGACCTCCACCCTCTATATCAATAGTTTACGAACAGCGCCCGGGGCTCGCCGCGCGGCCGGGACCTTTTCACGCTGACCGACTCGCGGCCGGGCATCGACACCCGCCGCTCTTCTTGGGAACGGGGAACGGCGCGTCCTGCGAACGGCGCGTCCTGTGAACGCGGGCGTCCCGCCCGCAGATGGGACGGCAAGACCGCCACGGGCCGATCGAAACGCACCTCGCCACTCTCGGGCGAGGGCGGGCCGGCCGGCGGCCGAGGCGCCCCGCACGGGCCGGCCATGCCGCCGGGCGCGCAGGGGCGGTCCCGGCAAACCCCGAGACGGATGCGGGGCGGCCGAGCGCGGCAGCGCTGCGCTACGATCCCGCTCGCGGCGGCCCGAACGAGCGGCGGAGCCCGCCGATCGAAGCGACCGGCAGGAGCCCCGTGACCGAACCCGCCCCGACCAGCCCGCCGGCCGCCCCCCGCATCCCTCTTCGGCAACGGCTCCGGCGTATCGGGACGGCGCGCAACCTGCGCCTCGCGAGCGGCCTCGCGATGACGTTCTTCGTCGCCACCCACCTGCTGAACCATGCGCTCGGCCTCATCTCCCTCGATGCGCTGGAAGCCGGCCGGATCGTGTTCCTCCGTTTCTGGCGCGAGAGCCCCGCCGGACCCATCTTCTTCGCGAGCGTCCTCACCCATCTCGCGCTCGCCTTTCACGCGATCTACCAGCGCCGCGGCTGGCGGATGCCGCCCGCCGAAGCCGCCCAGCTACTGCTCGGGATCGCGATCCCGCCGCTCCTCGTCATCCACGTGCTCGGGACCGGCGCGAACGCCCGCATCCACGGCGTCGACGACACCTACGCCTACGTGCTGCTGGCGCTCTGGACCCACGATCCGATGGTCGCGCTGCGCCAGGCCGCCGCGACCCTGGTCGTCTGGGGCCACGCCTGCATCGGGCTGCACTACTGGTTGCGGCTGAGACCCTGGTACGGCCGCGCCCGCCCCGGCCTGTACGCGGGAGCGCTGTTGCTCCCGGTCTTCTCGCTTCTCGGTTTCGTCGCGGCCGGACGGGAGGTCGACGCGCTCAGCCGGGCGCCGGGCTGGCGTCAGGGGCTGCTGGACGAGGTCGGCGCACCGGGCGCGGAGGCCCTCGCGACGTTTCTCGTCGTCGAGAAGTGGACCCTGATCGGGTTGGGCGCCGCGCTCGCGGCGGTCCTCGCCGGGCGCGCCGTGCGCCTCTGGAAGGACCGCCGCCGCCATCGGGTGAGCGTGCGCTATCCGGGGGGGCGCGAGGTACGGATTGCGCCCGGCGCCTCGATCCTCGAGGCGAGCCGCGCGAACGGCATACCGCACGCATCGGTCTGCGGCGGACGGAGCCGCTGCTCGACGTGCCGGGTTCGCATCCACGAAGGACGGGAAGACCTGCCGCCCCCGTCGCCGGAAGAACGCCGGGTCCTCGACCGGATCGGGGTTCCCCCGGACGTGCGTCTCGCCTGCCAGCTCCGTCCCCGCTCCCCCGTCTCGGTCACGCCGCTCCTGCCCCCCAACGTCGGCCCGGGCGAAGGGTTGCGTGCGGCGAAGACCATGCAGGGCGAGGAGCGGACGGTCACGGTGCTGTTCGCCGATCTCCGCGGATTCACCGGCCTTGCCGAGACGAAGCTGCCGTACGACGTGGTGTTCGTGCTCAACCGCTACTTCCGTTCGATGGGCGAGGCGATCGAGGCGGCGGGCGGCCGGGTCGACAAGTTCATCGGCGACGGCATCATGGCCCTCTTCGGCATCGACACGCCGCCGGCCGCAGGGGCGGCGCAGGCCCTCGCGGCGGCGAGAGGGATGGCGGAAGCGCTCCGCGACCTGAACGAGCTGCTCGAACCCGACCTGCCGGAGCCGCTCCGGATCGGGATGGGCATCCACGTGGGGCCCGCCATCGTCGGCGAGATGGGATACGCGGAGGCCGTGTCGGTCACCGCGGTGGGCGATACCGTCAACACGGCGAGCCGGCTGGAATCGATGTCGAAGGAGTTCGCCGCCCAGCTCGTGGTCTCGTCCGACGTGGCCGTCCAGGCGGGCGCCGACCTCTCGGCGTGGCGGCGGGAGGCGGTCAGGGTGCGGGGACGCCGGGAGCCGCTCGCCCTCCACGTCGTCGTCGACGCCGGCGGCCTGCCCCCGCCGACGGCGAGCGCATCCTCGTCCGTCGCCGCCCGCTGATCCGCCGCCCCCTTCCCCGCGCCTCCGGGCGAGTGCCGGGAAGCAGAGCACCGCGGCCTGGGCGGGCGGACCAGGAATCTGCGCCGCCGAACCCTTCCGAATCGCGGGGCGTGATGCAACGCGCGTTGGTCGCGGCGCCGGAGACCCTCTGTCGGCCCGTAAGGTGCGATGGTCCGCTGACGTCGATCCGTAGCCGAGGGACGGATGCCGCATCTCGTCCAGGCGACGCCGGGCCTCGGCGCAACCGATGGGGAGAGCCCGCCTGCCCGGATTGGAAGGGTCCCCGAGAGCGCCCGGAAACTTGCGCCCGATGATCGATGGTCGCAGGGTCGCCCGACCGGGCCCGGGGAGGACGTCCCATGGAAGCCAATCCCGGAGAGAGACTGCATCGACTGGTAGATACCCTCCCCACGGGGGAGATCGAGGCGGCGGAGCGTTACATCGAGTATCTGTGCGAGCACGGTGATCCGTTCGTTGAAACGCTCATGAATGCCCCCGAGATGGCCGAGCCGCTGAGCAACGAGGAGCGCGAGGCGCTTGACGAGGGCCGACGAGCCCTCGAAACCGGCGATCTGGTTTCAGACCGGGAACTCCGTGCCGAACTCGGGATATGAAATGGACGTTGGTTTGGACTCGACCGGCGCTCGAGGACATGAAGAAGCTCGAGCAGGTGTCGGCGCGGCGGGTGCGGGAGGCCATGATCGACTTGGCCGGGTCGGGTCATGGTGACGTCGTGAAGCTCAAGAACGTGCGGCCATCGGAGTGGCGGTTGAGGGCAGGTGATCGACGGGCGTTCTTCCGGTTCAGGAACGACACGAACGAGATCCACGTACTCCGGGTTCGGCGGCGAGACAAGGCATATCCCGGAGGCAGCTAGCCCGTCGCGGAGGCGGGGGTGAGGGCGGGGGCCGGGACGAGGGCCAGCACCCGGGTCGGGCTCCCCGAGCCCTGCTCGATCTTGAGCGGCGCGCTCAGGATCACCGCCCCCCGCGGGGGGAGGAGATCGAGGTTGGTCATGCATTGCAGGCCGTAGCGGTTGTTGCGGTGCATGTAGTAGTGGCACGGGAACGGCTGGGAGAAGTGGATGGCCTGCCCCGCGTCGGTCCCCACCGATTCGGTGCCGAAACCGTGCACGCCGCGCTCGCGGACGAGCCAGGGCACCACGTGCTCGTCCGGCCCCGGGGTGTGCTGGCCGTCCTCGAGCATGTTGAGGTAGGCCACCGGGTCGCGGCGTTTCGACCAGTCGGTGCGCATGAACACCCACGCCCGGGGCGGGATCTCGCCGTGCTCCGACTCCCACGCCTCCACGAAGTCGATCGTGAGGAGGAAGTCGGGGTCGTCCCCGCATTCCCGCGAGCAGTCGAGCACGCACGCCTCGGCGATGAAGTTCTCGGCCGGGATGGTGTCGGTGGCGTTGTTCGGCAGCTCCTTGCCGGAGACCCAGTGGATCGGGGCGTCGAAGTGGGTGCCGGTGTGCTCCCCGCACGAGAAGTTGTTCCAGTACCAGGCGGGGCCCCGCTCGTCGTAGCGCGAGATCTCCTCGATGCGAAAGGGCCAGCACTGGCCGAGCTCGGGAGGGAGGACGATGGTGGGAAATCCCGGCTCCAGGGTCTCCGTCAGGTCGACGACCCGGATCCGGCCCGCCACCAGATCGGCGAGGAACCGCGCCAGGGTCCTTGCCGACTCCGGGCTCCGGGCCTCGGCTCCAGCCCCGGCTTCCGCCGCCGCTTCCGCAACCGTGCTCACGATGACCGCTCCCGTTTCCGATTCGCCCGAGGCGCCGACCAGAGCGCCTGCGATTCCGCAGCGCGGAATCGCCAAGCGACCGCGCCAGCGGTCGCCGCTCACGATGACCGCGCCCGTTTCTCGTCCGCCCGCGGCCCCGGCCGAAGGGCGCCCGCGATTCCGCGCCGGTGCTCGCCGCTCATCCCGATAGCTGCCGTTCTTCGTCCGCCGACGGCCCCGACGGACCACCCGTGATTCCGCGGCGCGGAATCGCCGAGCGGCCGCGCCAGCGGCCGCCGCTCACAACGACGGCTCCCGTTCGACCTCCTTGGGATTCTCGCGCAAGCGCGCGCGCAGCTCCTGCGCCACCGCCCCGGGGTAGACGTCCTCCACCCCGTCGACGAGCGCCTTCACCACCGCGTCGGCGAGCGCTTCGGGGGTGAGCTTGGGCGGGGGCAGGAGCTGCTGCCATTCGTCCTCGAGCGGCCCCGGGAACACGTTCACGACCTTCACCCCGCCTTCGAGGAGGTCGCGCCGGAGGCACTGCGAGAGGGACCGGGCGGCCGCGAGGGAGGCCGAGTACGTCGCGAACGCCGGGTGGTTCACCAGCGCGTAGATCGACAGCACGTTGACCCACGCACAGGCGCCGAACGGCCCGTCGGCGCCGCGCGCGCGCAGCGCCGGGCCGAACTCCGCGGCGAGGCGCAGCAGGCCGAAGTAGTGAACGTCCATCTCGGCCCGAGGCGTGTTCACGTCCTTGCGGCCCCGGATCCCCCCCGGCCGCAGGTGGTAGCCGTTGTTGACGAGGATCTCGACCTTGGCCCCGATGCGGCCCGCGAGCTCGTGCACCGAGCGTGCATCGGTCACGTCGAGCGGGAAGACGGTGACCGCCGGCAGCTCGGCGAGGGCCGCGAGCTCGGGGCTCGCGTGCCACGCATCCGGGTTCCCCACGTACACCTCGCGGGCGCCGGCCGCGGCCAGCGCCCGCACCAGCGCCTGCCCCGCCGGGGTCTTGCCGTTGGTCACGAGCACCCGCCGGCGCCGCGGGTGGCAGGTCGTCTCGCGCAGCTCCAGGTCGTCGTGCACGTCGGGCGCCTCGTCTCCGGGAGGCATGGCGAGCATGACCGCGCGGCCGCTCCGATCGAGCCGCACCGACATGCGCACCCGCTCCCCGATGCGGCAGTCCTCCATGACGTGGGCGACGATGGCCGGCCCGCAGTCGAGGCCGACGAGCCCGAGCCGCCACGGCAGACGCTCGCGGAAGTATACGTCGTTGCTGTGGTGGAGGGTGGTGCCGGCGATGAGGGCGCCGCCGTCCGGCACGTCCGTCCACGCGAGCTCCGCCGAGAGGCATCCCCCGCAGAGCTGGCGCGGCGGATACTGGACCCGCCCGCAGTCCTCGCAGCGCTGGAGCGCGAACCGGCCTTCGGCGGCGGCGGCGGTGAGGCCGAGCGCCTCGCGGCTTCGCGGAGCGGGCGGGAGGGCCGGCAGCCGGGTGCGCTTGACGGGGTCCTTTCGTCCGGGGGGCGGGAGCGGCGTAGTCATTCCGCCAGTGTATCCCCATGCACGGACGCGCCGCTTCATGACCGGGAATCCCCGGACGGGAGGACGGGACTCGAAAACGGCCGACCTCCCGGGCTCCGGTTTGCCCGCCTGCGGATGTTGGGCCATACTTGGCGGGTCGAAGCAGGGCGAAACAGGGAATCGAAAAGGAAGTGACGACTCGGCTTTCCACTCGTGCGAGGTGAGAGATGACCGACCAACTGTCATCCTTGGTCACGATCTTCACTGAGTTCTACTACTGGCTCACGGTCGTGATCATGTTCCTGATCCACGTCGGGTTCTGCATGTACGAGGTAGGTGCGTCCCGGCACAAGAACCACATGCACACCCTGATGAAGAACACCATGCTGATCCCGCTGGTGACGATCACCTTCTTCTTCTTCGGGTGGTGGATCTATTTCGCTTTCCCCAACGGCCCCGGGATTACCGGCGGCCTGGTGGAAGCACCCCACGCGGTTGCCTGGAGCGAGGTGATGGGGGCGCACATGGGAGGAGCGGACGACGCGGAGAACGGCTGGGCCCGCATCAACGGCGTGTTCTGGGCCGCCTTCCTGCTCTTCTCGTGGACGGCCGCCTCCATCGTGTCGGGCTCGGTGATCGAGCGGATCCGCTCCGGCGCGTTCTGGATCCTGGCCGTCGCGATCGGCTCGGTGTTCTGGATCATCGACGCGGCCTGGGGCTGGCACGCGGAGGGCTGGATGGTCCGGCTGCTCGGCTACCACGACGCCTATGCATCCGGGGTCATCCACGCGATCGCGGGCGGGTTCGCGCTCGGCATCCTGGTGGTCCTCGGCCCGCGGATCGGGAAGTTCGCGGCCGACGGCACGCCGCGCAACATCCATCCCCGCAACCCCTGGCTGGTCGCGATCGGGCTCTTCCTGATCTATACCGGCTTCTGGGGCTTCTACGTGGCCTGCAACATCCCGATATGGGACGTCCAGGCCGGCGACGAGGTGTTCTACTCGGCCACCAACATCTACCTGGGGCCGACGACCCTGAGCGCCATCACCTTCAACTTCCTCATGTCGCTGTCCGGCGGGCTGCTGGCCGGCTACTGGATCTCGAAGGGCGATCCGTTCTGGACCTACTCCTCGGGCCTCGCCGGCATCATCGCCGCATCGGCCGGCAACGACCTCTACCACCCGATCCAGGCGATGATCATCGCCATCGTCGGGGTCGTCTTCATGTACAGGATGCATGGCTGGGTGGAGCGCCGGTTCCGGGTCGACGACGCGGTGGGCGCGGTCGCGGTGCACGGCTACGCGGGCTTCTTCGGGGTCGTGATCGCCGGCTTCGTGCTTTGGGGGTATCCCTCGTCGCCCGATCCGTCGTTCGCGACCATCAACCCGCTCGGCCAGATCGTGGGCGCGATCATCATGTTCGGCGTGCTCGGCTTCCTGCCGGGCTGGATCATCGCCCTCATCCTCAAGGGATGCGGCATCCTGCGGATCCCGGAGGCGGTGGAGATCGCCGGTCTCGATGCCGCGGTTCGCGCCGAGGTCGATGCGGACGAGCAGGCAATCGTCGAGGCCGAGCAGGAACGCGCGGCCCGGCTCGGGTAGGCGCACGCGGAGGAGGACGCGACCATGTCCACTGGCAATTTCGAGAACTGGGCCGGGAACATCGCCGACATCGGCCCGATCTACCCCTTCGTCGGTGCGGAATGGCTGTTCGTGCTGATCGGCGTCGTGTACTGGATCGTCTGGCACGTCAAGCAGATCGGCAGCGAGAACCGGGCCCTCGCCGACCAGGAGCAGCGGCTGAAGTCGGGCGGCCCGAGCAAGGTGCAGGGGGAGGACTGACCACCCGCCGGCGGGCGGCGGCGCCCGCCGGCTGACGAAGGGGGGTGCCGCCCGCCGGGCCGGCGGCCCGGCGGGCGGGGCGGGTCGTCCCTGCCCTCCCCCGCCCGGACGCGGTACGCACCGGCCCGGCCGGCCTCCGCGGCGGGTTCAGGAGGCGGCGAGGATCGCGGCCGCCGAGCAGAGCCCGCGGTCGTAGTTGATCATCCCGAACCCGGAAGCAAGCGCGACCTCCGCGCCCGGCACCGCCTCGCCGGCCGCCTCCCCGATGACCTGCCGCACCGCTTCCACGAGACCGAGATACCCCCCCGCGATCCCGGCCTGGCCAACCGAGAGCTGCCCCCCGGACGTGTTGACGGGGAAGTCGCCGTCGACCGTGAAGGTCCGCTCCCGCACGAAGTCCGGCCCTTCCCCCTTGGCGCAGAACCCGAGGTCCTCCATCTGCATGAGCGAGATGACCGGGTAGTCGTCGTAGGTCTCCAGAACGTCCACGTCCCCCGGACCGACGCCGGCCATCCCGTAGAGGTCGTCCCGATCGAGGGCCCAGCCGCCCCGCATCTGGATGGGGTCGTCGGGGAACGCGTTGTGCCGCTCGATGGTGCCGAGGATGCGGGCGTGCGCGAGGCCGAGGTCTTCGGCCCGCCACCGGCTCATGACGAGGAACCCCTCCCCGCCCGCGCACGGCATCACGCAGTCGAAGAGGCGGAGCGGCTCCGCGATGAGGCGGGCGCCGAGGTACTGCTCCATCGTGAGGGGCCGCTTCATGAGCGCGAAGGGGAACCGGAGCGCGTTCTCGCGCTGGGCGATGCAGAGCTTGCCGAAGTCCTCCCGGGTCGCCCCGAAATGCCGCATGTAGTAGTCGGTCAGGAACGCGAAGCTCGCGTTCGGACCGCCCGAGCCGTAGGGATACACCGCGTCGCGCGCGAACTGGCTGAAGTTCGAGACGTTGTGGCGGAAGGAATGGACGTGGTTGGTGTCGCCCGCGATGCACGCGACGACCTTCGCGTCCCCGGACTGTACGGCGCGCGCCGCGCGGCGAAGCGCGACCACCCCGCACGCGCCGCCGAGGTTGATCGCGTCGAGCCAGCGGGGCGACGTCCCGAGGTACTGCATGAGGCCGGCCGCGTTGTCCGGCGGGAGGGTGAAGCTCGAGACGCACACCCCGTCGACGTCGTCCTTCGCGAGGCCCGAGCGGGAGAGCAGCTCGGCGAGGGCACGCCCGAGGAACCATTGGGCGCTTCGAATGGAATAGCGCTCGTACGCGATGGTCACCGGGGCGGCGACCGCCACGTCGCGGTAAGGCTGTCGAGCCGCGGACCCCATGACCCCGATCGTATCGTGAATCCGCCGCCCCGGACGCGCTTCGAGCCGGCCGGCGCCGGATCGGAAGATGGGGCGAGGGCTCCGGGACACCGCCCCGAATCGCGCCCGGCCGCCTTGCGCCGCCACTTGGTCCGGGGTCCGCTCATCGTGCTACGCTCCGGGCATGGACACCGACACCCTCACCATCATCGGAACCGTATTGGCAGTCGGCCTCGCGCTCGCCACCCTCATCATGCGTTCGACCGCGCGGCAGGATGCGGACCGGCGCACAGTCCAAGCCCGATTCGATACCGCGATGGATACCTTCCGCACCGAGATGCACCGCCTCGCCGAACGCCGGTCGCACGTCGAAGGCAGGTTCGACGAACGCGGTTCCGCCGCCGACTGAGCCGCCCCCGCGAGGGCGCCGATTCCGGGCGGCGAACGCGCACGGGGCGGTTGACCGCCCGGCCCATGAAGCGCCGCCGGCGCGCCTGACCGAACACCTTGCCAGGAGGAGAGAGCCATGAGCCGTCTCGGCGTCATCTCCGACGGAATCAGCCGCGACCTGGAGCACGCCCTCCGGGTCGCCCGCGACGCGGGGCTCGACGAGGTCGAGCTCCAGTACGTAGGGAACCGGGAGGTCGGCGACCTCGACGCGGACGAGACCGGGCGGGTCGTCTCCCTGGTGCGCGCGGCGCGCCTGCCGGTCTCGTGCGTCTCCCGTCACGTCTTCGGCGGGCTCCTGGTGCGCGAGACCGAGCCCGGGGGAGACGAGCACCGGGCGCATCTCGACAAGCTCGCGAGCTGCATCGATCTCGCCCGCCGGCTCGACTGTACGGTCGTTCGCATCATGTCCGGACGCCGGGAGATGATCCTGTTCGGCGAGAACGGGGCGGACCAGTGGAACGTCGCGCATGGCGCGTGGGAATGCCTGAAGGAGCTGGTGCTTCCCGCGGTGGAGATGGCCGAGCGCGAGGGGGTGACCCTGGTCGTCGAGACCGGGAACGGGGGCACGATCTGCTCCGCCCGCCTCGGGCGGCGGCTGGTCGACGAGATCGGGTCGGAACGGCTCAAGGTGCTGTGGGACCCGGCCAACTGCATGTTCGCGGGCGAGCCCCCCGATCCGCTCGGGATCGAGGCCCTCGGCGACGGGGCCGCCCTCGGCCACCTCCACGTCAAGGACGTGGTGGCCGACATGCCGGCCGCGCACCTCCGGGTATGCGAGCTGGGCGCCGGCCAGATCGCGCCGTCGCTCGAGCCGATGGCGGGGTGGCTCGCGCGCACCGGCTACCCGGGGGCCATCTCCCTCGAGGCGGTGTACCGGCCGGACGGCGGCACCTTCGAGGACGGTTTCCACGCCTGCGTCGGGCGCTTTCGGGAGATCTTCGGCTGACGAGGCATCGCCGCCCCGGACCGCGCGCGGCGCCACCGGCCGGGTCCCCTGGAAGCGCGCGGGCGGAACGCCCGCGGGTGGGCCGGAGGCGCATGAGCGGCCATGCGGACGAGACGCCCGTGCCTCCAGGCGCGCCTCGCGCAAGGCCCGGCCCGGCCGCGAAGACGGCGCGGCAGGCCCGCTTCGGCGAGCCCCGCCGCGGCGATTTGCAATACCGCATTCCATCTCGGATGATGCCGTGTCGCCGTGTGCCGGCTCCGACGCACGTTCCCGAACGGCCGATGACCGCACGGGCGCAGGGAGCGGTGCGAAGGCGCCGGGGCGGCGCAGAGACCAGACCGGCCAGGACTCGAGCTCACGAGGAGACCCGCATGGGAACCAGACGGAAAACCCTGCACACCGCGGCGGCGGCGTTCGCATTCGCCGCCGGATGGGGGGTCGCGGCCGCCGCGGAACGCGGCGTGACCGACACGACCATCAGGATCGGCAACATCGGCCCCTTCACCGGCAAGGCGGCCATCTTCAACCCGCTCAACTACGGCTCGGCCGCCTACATGCGGTACGTGAACGATCTCGGCGGCGTGTACGGCCGCAAGTTCGAGATCGTCTTCGGCGATACCGCGTGCGCGGAGGCGAAGGGCATCGCCGCCGCGAAGAAGATGGTGCACGACGAGAAGGTCTTCATGATCACGGTCAATCCGTGCAGCGGGGTCGCGATGGCGGCCAAGCCGACCTTCGTGCAGGAGGGCATGATCTGGAGCGGCGTGTCCGCCAACCCCAAGATCACCGGCTCGGTCGGGTCCGGCGGCAGCGGAGCGCCGCCGGAGTACATGTTCCACGTGACCCCCAACGGCTACTTCAGCGGGCTCACGATGGGCAAGTTCATCATGACGAAGCCCGACGCGAAGAAGGTCGCCATCGTCGCCCATACCAACGACTGGGCGCGCGGCTACTGCGACCCGGCGAAGGAGTACATCGAGTCCCAGGGCGGCGAGGTCGTGCTCGACACCGCCATGGAGCGGGGCTCGACCGACGCCACCGCCCAGGTGCTGCGGATCAAGTCGCAGGGGGTCGACGGGGTGCTCGGCTGCCTCTACCAGCCCGAGCTGGTCGTGCTGCTCAGGGACGCCCACAAGTACCAGCTCGGGGTTCCCGTCATCGGCGCGCTCGGGGCGGACTTCGGACAGGTCGTGCAGCAGGTCGGGAACCCCGATGCGGTGAACGGCGTCTTCTTCCAGGGCCACCTCTACAAGGACAGGATCGGATCGCCCGCGCTGGAGTGGGCCCGGCAGATCCTGCTGAACTACCTCACCGAGGACGAGCTGCCGAGCGACGGCGACCCGACCCACTTCTACTACTTCGGGATGATGAACGGGGTCGGGGTGGTGGAAGGCTTCCGGCGGGCCGGCCGCGATCTCACCCGCGAGAACTACATGGCCGCCATCGAATCGCTTCGCGGATTCGACAACAACATCTCGGCCGGCGCGGTCACCATCACCGACGATCAGCACGTCGGGGTGAGCGACATGTACTTCAACGGGCTCGACGAGGACGGGAACGAGGTGATCTTCACCGCGTACGGCCAGCCGCTGCACTGAGCGGGTGCGGCGAGGCCGGCGGCGGGGGCCGTGCGCACGGCCCCCGTCCGCTTCTCCCGGCGCCGGCGGCGAGTCCCGCCCCCGGCCTCCCCGCGGGGCGGCGCGGGCTTCGGATAGCGGGTAGCGGGCGAAGTCGAGCGCCGCGGACGGGAGCGATGCGCCGGCCGCGGCGCCCCGCGCATCGGCCAGGGGGCCTTTGCCCGGCTTCCGATCCGGCCCGCCCGCATCCGGGCGGGCCGGGAGGAGGAGGGAGGGGGCGGCGGTGCGCCGCCCGCGAGGACGAGCCCGCGGGCTCGGAGGACGAGGCATGTTGTCACTGCTGCCGCAGCTCCTGGTGAGCGGCATCGCGATCGGGATGCTGTACGCGCTCATCGCCCTTTCCATGACGATCCTCTACCGGGCGACGACCGTCGTGAATTTCGGCCACGGCGACCTCGTGATGGCGGGCGCCTACATGGTGCTGATCTTCATGGTCAACGTCACCCTCCCGTTCGTTCCCGCCCTGATCCTGTCCCTCGCCGTGCTGTTCGGCTTCGGCTACCTCCTGCACCGGGCCTTCGTCTGGCCGATCATCGACGGCCCGCATCTCAGCCTGGCGATGATGGCCATCGCCATCGGCTACGCGGTCCGAGGGCTCGTCCGCCTCGAATACGGCTCGGAGATGACGAAGATGCCGCGGCCGTTCGAGGAGCAGTTCTTCTTCGCGTTCAACACCGTCATGACCCTCGACGAGATCACGTTCTGCGCCGTCGTCGCGGTCATGCTCGCGGTGAGCTGGCTCGTGTTCTCGAGAACGCGCTTCGGCCGGATCGTGCAGGCCATGTTCCAGACCCAGCGCGGCGCCTCGCTCGTGGGGATCAACGTGAGGCTGTTCAACAACCTCATCTGGGGAGCGGGGTGCGCCCTCGGGGCGCTCGGCGGCGTGATGCTCGGCCTCATCCTCGTGCTCGATCCCGACGCCGGGGTGTGGACGCTGCTCCGGGGCTTCGCCGCGATGACCCTGGGAGGGTTCGGATCGCTGTACGGCGCGGTCGTCGGGGGGATCATCATCGGGGTGCTGGAGAAGGTGCTCGGCACCTACGTGTCCACCGCGTTCATCGACATCACCTGCTATCTGGTGATCATCGTCGTGCTCCTCGTCCGCCCGCGCGGGCTGTTCGGCCAGCATGCGACCCTGCGCATCTGATGCCGCCGGGCGCCCTTGCGCGCGCCTCCTGGCCGGGCCTCGAGCCGGCGGGCCGCCGGTGCGATGAAGCTCACCCGCTCCGTATTCTGGCTCCTCCCGATCGCCGCGCTCGCGCTGCCGCTGCTCGTCAACCCCTACCACCAGTACGTCCTGAACCTGATCCTCGTCTACGTGGTCGTCGGGATCGGGTTCAACATCGTGGTCGGGAACCTCGGCCAGCTCGCCTTCTCGAACGTCGCGTTCTTCGGCATCGGCGCCTACGCCTCCGCGATCTTCACCACCCAGCTCGGCATCCCCTGGTGGCTCACCGTCGTTCCGGCCGGCGTGGCCGGGGCGGCCGCGGGCTGCGCCGCGAGCATTCCCGCCCTCCGGGGGGTGAGGCTGTTCTATCTCGCCATCATGACCCTCGCGTTCGGGGAGCTGATGCGGTGGTCCTACATTCGCACCCCCTCGCTCACCGGCGGCTCCATGGGGCTGACCGTGCCCCCCGCGGAGCTCTTCGGCCAGGTCCTCGAGTCCGAGGCGCAGAAGTTCTACGTGTTCCTCGTCATCGTCGTGGTCATCGTGATCGCGGTGAGCCGCCTCCTCGAGTCGCGGATCGGCCGCGCCTTCCTCGCGATCAAGAACGACGAGCGGGCGGCGGCGGCGATGGCGGTCCCGACCGGACGCTACTTCGTGCTCGCGTTCGCCTCGAGCGGGTTCGTCGTCGGCATCGGCGGCGCGATGTACGCGGCGCTCGTCGGCCACCTCTCACCCGAAGCCTTCGACCTCGTGCAGCTCATCCTGCACTTCGCGATCATCATGGTGGGCGGTCTCGGAAGCCTCGTCGGCTCCATCCTCGGCGCGGTCCTCATCACCGCGACCCCGGAGCTGTTCCGGGACTGGCCCGGGTTCGAGGAGCTCATGTTCGGCGTCGTGATCGTGCTGGTCATCCTGTTCCTGCCGCGCGGACTCGCGAGCCTCCTCGCGAAGGTCCACCCGATCTTCAGGGACCGGTATCTGCGGGAGGATTGACGTGGCCTTGCTCGAGATCACCGGCGCGAGCGTCCGGTACGGCGGCCTCACCGCGGTGAACGAGGTGAGCTTCCAGGCCGAGCCGGGGGAGGTGCGCGCCCTCATCGGGCCCAACGGCGCGGGCAAGACGACCCTGTTCAAGGCGATCGCGGGGGAGGAGCCGCTGAGCGCGGGGACCATCCACTTCCAGGGCGCGCCGATCCACGCCCTCACCCCGCATGAGGTCTCCGCCCGCGGGGTCCGCCGGACGTTCCAGAACGGCGGCCTGTTCGGCGACCTGAGCGCGCTCGAGAACGTCCTGGCCGGGCTCCACACCCGGGTCCCGAGCTCGTTCGGGGGCCTGCTGCTCGGAACCCGGGCCGCGAAGGCGGCGGAGAAGAACGGCACCCGGAAGGCGCGCGCGCTGCTCGAGATGATGGGCATCCCGCACGTCGCCGACCAGCGGGCGCGCGACCTCTCGGGCGGACAGCGGCGCATGGTGGAGATCGTGCGGGCCCTCGCGACGGACCCCCCGCTGCTGCTGCTCGACGAGCCCGCGGTCGGGCTCGCGCCGCCGGCCCGGGCCGAGCTCATGAAGATCATCCGCCGGCTCGTCGAGGAGGAGAACGTCGCCGTCATCCTCATCGAGCACGCGATCGAGTTCGTGATGACGGTCTGCGACACGCTCATGGTGCTGAACGACGGCGAGCTCATCGCCGAAGGCCCTCCGGAGGAGGTGCGCCGGAACCGGGAAGTCCTCGAGGCCTACCTTGGACGCTGACGCGCGCCTCGGGGTGAGCGGCCTCGTGGCCGGCTACGGCGGCGACGCCGTGCTGCGGGGGGTGGGCCTGCACGTGGGGGAGGCCGAGATCGTCTCGCTGCTCGGCGCCAACGGCAGCGGCAAGTCGACGATCCTCAACACGATCAGCGGGTTCTTGCGGCCAACGGAGGGTCGGATCGAGCTCGAAGGCCGCTCCATAGGGGGTTTGGCGCCCCACGAGACGTTCCGCCGCGGGGTGGTGCAGGTGTCCCAGGCGCGGGACCTCTTCGGCGACCTCACGGTCGAAGAGAACCTGAAGCTCGGCTGCATCATCCAGGGGGACGAGCGGCTCGGTCTCGAGCAGGCGTTCGAGTACTTCCCGCGCCTCGCGGACCGGCGCGGCCAGACCGTCAGCACGATGTCCGGCGGCGAGCAGCAGATGGCCGCGATCGGCCGGGCGCTCATGAGCCAGCCGAGGATCCTGCTCCTCGACGAGCCGTCGGGGGGCCTCTCACCGCGGTTCGTCGAAGAGATCGCGAACATCATGCATCGGATGAAGTCGGACGGGGTGACGATGCTCCTGGTCGAGCAGAACATGCGCCTCGCCCTCGAGGTCAGCGACCGCTACCTCATCCTGCGGGACGGGCAGGTCGTCGACGCCGGGGCCACCGCCGGGACCGAGGGCTCGCATGACGACCTCGTCCGTGCGATCTATCTCTGACCCGGACCGGTCGCCGGTCCCCGGCCGCGGCCACGGCCGCCGGTCCGTCCGCGGCGGCGGCGAGCCGCACACGCTTCGGCGGCGCGGATGCGCTGGTGTCGTCGGCGACGGCTTCGTCGTCCGGGGCTGCACGATCCGTTCCAGTTCGCCCCGCTACCGCAGCCGAACGGCACGGAGGAGAGCACCATGAGCGACGACGGGAGCCATCGGCCGGTCGCGGTAGTGACCGGCGCGGCGCGCGGCATCGGGAAGGGCTGCGCCGAAGCGCTCGGGCGGCGGGGCTTCGAGCTCGTACTGGTCGACGTGCTGGAGGACGAGCTCGCGGCGACCGTGGAAGGATTCGGCCGCGGCGGGGTGGCGGCGGAGGGCTTCATCGCCGACGTCGCCGATCATCGCCGGGCGCAGGAGGTCGCCGGCGAGGTGCTCGGGCGGCGCCCCGCGATCGACGTGCTCGTGAACAACGCGGGCACGCCGATGCCGAAGGGCCTCCTCGAGATCGAGGAGCACGAATGGGATCGGACCATCGACGTTCACATGAAGGGGTGCTTCAACTGGTGCCGGGCGGTGGCTCCGTCGATGCTGGCGAGCGGTGCGGGCCGCATCATCAACATCTCCTCGGTGAGCGCCAACAGCGGCGGGGTGACGAGCGCGGTGAGCAAGTTCGCCTACGCGGGCGCAAAGGCGGGGATCCTCGGGATGACGCGCGCCCTCGCCAAGGAGCTCGGCCCCTCCGTGTCGGTGAACGCCATCTGCCCGGGCGCGATCAGGACCGAGATCACCGCCTCGATGCTCGAAGCCAGGGCGGAAGAGTTCATCGGCGGCATCTGCCTCGGCCGGCTCGGCACGCCGGCGGACGTCGGCGAGGTGGCCGCGTTCCTCGCCACGGTCGAGCCGAACTACGTCACCGGACAGGCGATCACCGTCGACGGGTTCCAGTGGGCGACCTGAGCGGAGCGGGAGAGCTGCCTCATGTACGCCGCGCCGCCGTCGTCGAATGCGGGCTCCGGGGGCCGGCCGGATGCGCGAAGCCGCTCGGCGCGCCGGAGGTGCCGGCTCGCCGAGCCTGATCCGCGCCGGCATGGACGACCCCCACGGACGACCCCGGGGCCGGCCGCACCTGCCGTCCCGGTGGCGGCCGGAGCGGATCGGCGTGCAGGTGCGCCCCTCGTAGCAGCGGTCGCCGGCCGGCCGGGCCGCGGGAGCTTCCGGCCGCGTCAGCCGGCGGCGTCCACCGCTTCGACGAACGCTCCGATCAGGCCGTCGGGGGCGTGGACGACGTGCTCCGGCCCGGGGAAGCGGCCCTCGTGCACGTCGGCGACGAACTCCTTGAAGCCCGCGACCCGTTCGGCCTGCATCTCCTCCTTCATCCTGTAGAGGAGACGGTACTGCCTGGAGTGCCGTGGATAGGGGGGCGGGTTGTTGCCGAGGACGTCCTCGGCGAACAGGAACTGGACGTCCCCGCCGCTTCCCGCGCCGATGGACGAGGTGAGCAGCCGGGTCCGCCGGCTGATCTCGACGAGGAGCTCGGCGGGGACGACCTCGACCTCCACCGCGTAGGCCCCCGCATGTTCGAGGGCCTTGATCTCGCGGAAGACCCACATCGCCTCGTCGAAGGTCTTCCCCACCGCCCGCAGACCGCCCGTCCAAGTGCTCTTGCGCGGCACGAGGCCCGCGTGCCCCTGGACGGGGATGCCCGCGTCGGCCGCCGCGGCCACGAAACGAGGGCTCCACTGGCACATGATGGCGTCCGCCCCGAGGGCCATGGCGTCGTACCCGATCCGTACCGCCTCGACCTCGCTGGCGGCGGCGACGAGCGGCACCGAGAAGGCCATGAAGGTATCGGGGGCGGCCCGCCGGATGGCCGCCGCGAGCTCGGGCCGGCGGGGGTCGAACCGGACCTTCATCGTATCGATGCCCGCCTCCTCGGCCGCCGCCGCCTCCTCCGGGGAGAAGGGCAGGGTCTCCACGAGCACGCGCTTCCCTTTCCGGTCCCGGAGGTCCTTGACCGTGTAGTTGCGGGTCCCGTATGCGCCGCCCAGGGTCATGACCCGCTTGAGGCCGCGTTCTGCCGCGTCTCTGGGAGGAATGCCTCCGTCGCCGGTCGCGTGGCTCGCCATGGCTGTCGTCCCTCGTCGTCGGTTTCGGTTCGCGAAGCTCCTCGCCCGGACGGTACCAGAGTCGCGGCCCCCGATCCGCCTGCCCGAGCCTGCGGGCAGGGTGTTCTCACGCTGTATCGGGACGCGCGCGCCGGAGGTGTCTCGAACAATGATTCGGATGATACTGGGCTGAGAATCCGCATTCGACGATTCATGCGATGCGGACCGGGACGCGGCGGCAGCCCCGATCCGGACACCGGCAGGATGAAACGGCCCGAACCCGCGGGTGCGCCCCCGGCCGCCGCGCGGGGTGATCGGGCGGGGCGATTCCGCGGCCGGTGCCGAGGGGCGCGCCGTTGCGGAGCACGGCCCGCCCCGCGTGAGATCAGAGCGAGACGCCTCCATCCACCACGAAGGCGCCGCCGGTGGCGTAGGTGGATTCGTCGCTCGCGAGCCAGACCGCGATCGAGGCGATCTCCTCCGCCGTTCCGAGCCGCCCGAGGGGCTGGCGGGCGATGAAGTCCCGGCGCGCCCGGTCCGGGTCGTCGAAGGCGGCGATACGGTCCTCGAGGGAGGGGGTCTCCACCGTCCCGGGGCAGATGCAGTTGCAGCGGATCCCGTCGCGGATGTAGTCGGCGGCGACCGACTTGGTGAGCCCGATGACCGCCGCCTTCGTGGTGCCGTAGACGAAGCGGTGGGGCAGTCCCCGGATCGACGAGGCGACCGACGACATGTTGATGATCGAGCCGCCGCCCCGCTCGACCATGCCGGGGAGGAACGCGCGGATCATGCGGTACATGCTGTCCACGTTGATGGTCATGCTGGCGCGCCACTCGTCCTCGCCGGTGGTGAGCACGCTCCCGTGATGGACGAACCCCGCGCAGTTGAAGAGGACGTCGGGCGGGCCGGCCTCCCCGGCGGCGGCTTCGATGGCCGCGGGATCGGTGACGTCGAGGCGGCGGGTCTCGATTCCGGCGCCCCCCGCGAGCTCCGCGAGCTTCTCCTCGTCGACGTCGGTGGCGATCACCCGGGCCCCCTCGTCCGCGAAGGCGAGGGCGCTCGCCCGGCCGATCCCCTGGGCGGCCGCGGTGAGGAGGACGGTCTTGCCGGCGAGTCGAGAGCCCATTGTCCGGTCCGAGGTCGAAGGGTGGCGGCAGGATACCAGAGGGTTCGCGGGCGAACGGCGGCGGAGCGCCTCCGAAGGCTACAATGCGCCCGCTCCCCGGAGGAGCGGCGGGCCGGCGGGCGGCGGCGCACGGCGGGGAAGTGCGGAGGAGGAAGGTTCGGTCGATGACGGAGCGGCGCAACCTCGACACCGAGCGGTTCCTCGCCCACTACGAGACCATGCAGCGCATCCGGGCGTTCGAGCGCGCCGCGCTCCGCGCGGCCCGCGAAGGGCTCGCGACCGGGGCGATCCACGCCTCCATCGGCCAGGAGGCGGTCGCGTCGGGGGTGTGCGGGAACCTGGGGCGCTCGGACCTTCTCCTCTCCAACCACCGCGGGCACGGCCACACCCTCGCCAAGGGTGCGGACCCCGGCGCCATGATGCGCGAGCTGTTCGGGCGCGAGGGCGGGGTGTGCGGCGGCAAGGGCGGCTCCATGCACATCGCCGACTTCGGGGTGGGCATGCTCGGGGCGAACGGGGTGGTCGGGGCCAACATCCTCATCGCGGCCGGCGCCGCGCACGGGATCCGGCTCCGCCGGTCCCGCACCGGGGACGACCGCGTCGTGGCCTGCATCTTCGGCGACGGGGCGGTGAACCGGGGGCCGTTCCTCGAAGGGCTCAACTGGGCGGCGGTGTACCGGCTGCCGGTGCTCTTCGTATGCGAGGACAACGGCTTCGCCGCGACGACCCGCACCGGGGCGCTGACCGCGGGGCCGGGGCCGGCGGCGCGCGCGGAGAGCCTCGGGCTGGCGGCGGCGGAGGTGGACGGCAACGACGTCGCGGCCGTCGATGCGGTCGCGCGGGACTTCATCGCGGCGGCCCGCGCCGGCGAGCCGCGCTTTCTTCACGCGAAGACGTGGCGGCTCGAAGGGCATACCGCCGCCGACCAGGGGACGTATCGGCCGGCCTCGGAGGTCGAGGCGCGCTGGGCGGAGGAGCCCGTGGCCCGCTGCGAGGCGCTCCTCGGGCAGGCGGGGGTGGACCGGCGGCGCCTCGAAGCGGCCCGCGATGCGGCCGTGCGGGAGATGGAGGCGGTGTTCGAGGAAGCCCGCGCGGCGGACTGGCCGCCGGTGGCCACCGCGTTCGACGACGTGCTCGATGCGGCGCCCGTGGAGGGAGGAGGAGGAACGATCGCGGGAGGCGCCGGCTGATGGGCGAGCTCACCTACGCCGAAGCCGCCCGGCAGGCCGTTGCGGAGGAGATGCGGCGCGACCCGGACGTCTGGGCGCTCGGCGAGGATCTCGGGCGCGGCGGGGTCTTCGGGCAGTACGCGGGGCTCGTGGACGAGTTCGGCCCCGAGCGGATCTGCGACACCCCCATCTCGGAGGCGTCCATCATGGGGGCGTCGGTCGGGGCGGCGATGGTCGGGACGCGGCCCATCGTGGAGATGCGCTTCTCGGACTTCGCACTCTGCGCGGTCGACGAGCTCGTCAACCAGGCGGCGAAGGCGCGCTACATGTTCGGCGGCCAGGCCCGGGTGCCGATGGTGATCCGCGAGCCGATCGGGATCTGGCGCTCCTCCGCCGCCCAGCACTCGCAGTCGCTCGAAGCCTGGTACACGCACGTTCCCGGCCTGGTCGTCGTCGCCCCCGCCACCCCGGCCGACAACAAGGGGCTGCTCAAGTCCGCGGTCCGAAGCGACGATCCGGTGGTCTACATGGAGCACAAGAACCTCTGGGGCCTCGCCGGCGGCGTGCCCGAGGGCGAGGACCGGACGGTCCCCCTCGGTGCGGCGCGCGTGGAGCGGGCCGGGGAAGACGTGACGATCGTGAGCTGGTCCCGGATGGTGCACGTGTGCGCGGGGGCCGCCGCGGCGCTCGAAGGGGAGGGGGTCTCCGCGGAGGTCATCGATCTGCGCACCCTCTGGCCGTGGGACCGGGGGCGGGTCCTCGGCTCGGTGGCCAGGACCGGCCGGCTCCTCGTGGCGCACGAGGCGGTGTCGGTGGGCGGGTTCGGGGCCGAGGTGGCCGCGACGGTGGCCGAGGAGCTGGGGGCGCCGGTGCGCCGCCTGGGGGCGCCCCGCATTCCGATTCCCTACGCTCCCCCGCTCGAGGACCGGGCGCGGGTCACCGAGGACATGATCGCCGCCGCCGTGCGCGAGATGGCGTAGGCGGTCGCTTGGACGCCGCCTCCGGGCGAGGGAGGGCTGGCGGCGGCGGGCAGGATGCGGCCCGCGGCCATCCGTTCCGGGCGCGGCGGGGGCCGGGGTGGCGGGGGTGCGGCCCGGGACGGCGGACGGACCCTGCCGGAGGGTGCTCGCGGGCGAGTCGCAGGGAACGATCGCCCCCTTCGGTGGCTATCGGACCGGGAGGCGGACCGGGAGGCGGACCGGGAGGCGGACCGGGAGGCGGACCGGGAGGCGGATCGGGAGGCGGGCGAGAAGACGGACCAGAGGGAAGCCGGAAGGCCGGCCGGGCTCCGGGATCGGAGGAGGTCCGGCCCGGGCGCGGCCCGCCGCGGCAGTCGAGGCAGTCGAGCAAGAGAGGAGAGGAATCGAGGATGAGCAGCATCGGGAGCTTCCGGGACCTCGGGGTCACGCTGGAAGAGGGTGACGTGGCGGTGGTCGAGATCCGGCGCCCGCCCCACAATTTCTTCGACGTGGACCTCATCGACGCGATCGCGGATGCCTACGAGGCTCTGGACGGGCATCCCGGGTGCCGGGCCATCGTGCTCTGCGCCCAGGGGAAGAACTTCTGCGCGGGCGCGAACTTCCAGGGCGGCGGGGGCGCGGCCCGGGACACGACCGGCGAGCGGGGCGAGAGCGGGGGCGGGCATCTCTACCGGCACGCGGTCCGCATCTTCCGGGCGAAGACCCCGGTGGTCGCCGCGGTGCAGGGGGCGGCGGTCGGCGGCGGCCTCGGGCTCGCGGTGTCGGCGGACTTCCGGGTCACCTGTCCCGAGGGCCGCTTCAGCGCGAACTTCACCCGCCTGGGGTTCCATCCGGGGTTCGGTCTCACCGTCACCCTTCCGGAGATCGTCGGCCGGCAACGGGCCGCGCTCATGTTCTACACCGGCCGGCGCATCAAGGGCGACGAGGCCCTGGAGTGGGGGCTCGCGGACGCGCTCGTCCCGCTCGACCGGGTCCGCGATGCGGCCTGCGAGCTCGCCCGCGAGATCGCGGCTTCGGCCCCGCTCGCGGTCGTCGCCACCCGCGCGACGGTACGCGGAGACCTCGCGGAGCGGGTGGCGCGGGCCACCGACCGCGAGCTGGCGGAGCAGACCCGGCTTCGCGGGACGAAGGACTGGCAGGAAGGGGTGAAGGCGATGGCCGAGCGCCGCCGGCCGAGCTTCGTCGGAGCGTGAGGGCCGCTCGGCGCCGGCGGCGGGGTCGCGAGCCGCGGCGGTCGGACCGGATGGGGCGATCGTGAACGGGAGCGGGAGGAAGCAGGCATTTCGACCGCCGAGGCCCGGAGAACCGGCCGGGCGACAGGGGAGGGGTCCATGAACCGCGAACGGCCGAGGTTGCTGGCGACGCGCCGGTTTCCGCCCGAGATCGAAACGCGCCTCCGGCGCGAGTACCGCGCCACGTTGAACCATGCCGATCGGATCCATTCGCCGGAGGAGCTCGTGGCCGCCGCCCGCGAGCACGACGCGGTGATGTGCTGCCCGTCGGAGCGTTTCAGCCGCGAGGTGCTGGAGCAGGTGGCGGGCTGCGTCGGAATCGTCGCCACGTTCTCCGTCGGGTTCGAGCACATCGACGTGCCGGCCGCCCGGGACCTCGGGGTGGTGGTCACGAACACCCCCGACGTGCTGACCGACGCGACCGCCGACACCGCGATGCTGTGCATCCTCGCGGCCGCCCGGCGGGGAGCGGAGGGGGACCGTTTCGTGCGGAGCGGCCGCTGGGACCGGTGGCACACCATGCTGATGCTCGGGGTCCACGTCACCGGGAAGCGACTCGGGATCCTCGGCATGGGACGGATCGGCCAGGCCGTCGCCCGGCGGGCGCGGGGCTTCGACATGGCGGTGCACTACCACAACCGCCGGCGGCTTCCCCCCGGCCGGGAGCAGGGGGCGACCTTCCATGCGGACCCGGCGGACCTGCTCGCGGTCAGCGACTTCCTCTCGATCAACTGCCCGTCGTCGCCGGAGACGGTCGGGTTCCTCGATTCCGGGCGCATTGCGATGCTCCCCGAGGGCGCGGTCGTGGTGAACACCGCCCGGGGCAACGTCGTGGACGACGAGGCGCTCATCGCCGCCCTTCGCTCCGGTCGGGTCGCGGCGGCCGGCCTCGACGTGTTCGACAACGAGCCGAACCTCCATCCCGGCTACCTCGACCTCGAGAACGTCTTCATGCTGCCGCACGTCGGGAGCGCCACGCACGAGACGCGGCTGGCGATGGGCAACACCTGCCTCGACAACCTCGCCGCGTTCTTCGCGGGCCGCCCCTGCCCCCAGGCCCTCACCTGAAAGGAAGGCGGACCCGGGCGGATGATGCCCCCGGGTCGAGACCATCTTCGGAGAGGTTCGGACGCCCGCAGCCGTGGGGAGCGCAGGTTCCGGGCTCGGCCCCGCAGCTTCGGAGGGCGAGGGGTCGCGGTCGTTGCCGTGAAGCGGGCTTCGTCCCGACCCCGCAGGCGGGGTTCGGAAACGGCGGCCTCGGATCGGTCGATCACGACCCGACACCCCCGGAACGAGCCGCATCGACGCGGAGGCGCTGACCCGGCGCCCCCGGGGTTCGTAGCCGCCTTCGCCTGAACGACCTCGCGGTCGGCACAACCGGGAGGACAGCAACCCTCGACCTCCTCGCCCAGGACTTGCAGGGAGGGAGCCCGCCCGGATCGCCGAGTCCCCCGGGGTCTTCAACGGCCGCTACTATCCGCGTTGGGTCCCGCCGCATCCGGCTCCTGTTCCTCGGCGAGTTGCAAGAGTGGTGTAATCACCAAGCGCTTCCACAGAGCGTTCAGCCGGGCATCCAGCGTATCCTTGAGGTCCACATGCTTTTCGAACCAGTTCAGCAGATGCTGATGGACCCTGCCTTTGAAACCCGGACCCCTGCCCCATTCCGACACACATTGCGACCACACGGGGGCTTGCGTCAGCGGTTCCCGATAGATCTCCATCGCGCTCCGCCGCGCCCCTGCGAGAAAGGCGCGTCTTGAAGTCTCTGCGACCGCCCGGATCTGTTCGATCGACAGCATCGCCGGTGAGAGGTCCGTATCGGCCTTCAGCGTGTTGACGTGTCCTTCGATCTTGGCGAACCAGTCCCTCGATCGAAGCAGAGCATCCTGCTCGGCCCCGACGCCGACCAGATGGACTATGTTCAGGCCGGAGTAATCACCGCTGCGACGGGTCGAAGCCCAGAGTGTGGAAGCGTAGCGCACGGCTTCTACCGTACCCAGCGCTTCCTGGTAGGCAGGCCGCCCCCCCGTTCCGAGCTCTCCATTCCCAACAAGAAAGGCATCGAGCCGCTTGGCCACCTCCTCGAGCGCAGTGGTGATCGCGTGCTTCTGTTGGTTTTCGATGATTTCGGTAGCAGCGTCACAAAGGCCGGAGAGCCTTTCCGAGACCGTGTTGCGCATCCGGGAAAGTTGCTCGAAGAGCTCCATGCGAACCTGCGCTGCATCGTCCGCCTCGACGTTGAAAAAGAGGGGGGGTATGCCCGGAACGTCTTTCGCGTGAAGCTCGGCTTCGACCTGCATCTTCTTGAATTCATAGCCTTCCTCGTCGCCGAGGGCCGGGTCGCCCAAGTCGTCCTTCATTTCCAGCGCTTCGCCGGACCGTGGCAGCGACAGGAGCGAGACCTTTCCGGGATCGAAATGCTCCGAAGATGTCCGCTTCATGTGATCGAGCAGCGCCTGCGAGCTCGTGCCGGGCGCGTCGTTGAAGCGGCAGCACAAGACCACGGAAGTCCGAGGGTCTCTCAGCCTCGAGTCGAGATCTTCGCGTACCGCCACGTCATCGACCCCCTTGGTGTCGATGACCGTGATCTCGAACTCCCCGAAGGACTTCCCGAAACCCGGCACGAGCAGGCCGATGTTCCTGGGAAGCGGCACATCCCGCATACGACCGTTATTGACGTCTCGGAAGGTGTCACGGATCCACTCGAATGGATGGTGTCCCCTGCCGCTCGGATACCAGATTTCCGTGTTCGTTCGTCCCGGCAGGTCCATGTCGTCGAGCACACGTGCACACAACTCATCCTGGCCCTGGCAATCCCCAACCAGGTCGGGAATGGGATCGTGGTAGCGCGTCTTGCCGTCCCTCGGTGTCTTCCTTCGGGCAAGGCCGGACATGTTCCGGATCGCTCGTTCGATTTCCCGGCCCACCCTGGGCGTCTCCGAACCTTCGTTCTGTTCCTTGCGAATCGTGGCCCACTTCACCGCACAGAAGTCCGAGACCATATGGGTCAGATCGGAAACGTCCATCGGGAGTACGGAAATTCCGAACTCCGGGCCGCTCCTGACGTGAACCTCGCAGATCGTCGTCCCCCCGGCGCCAGTTTCCAGAACGGTCCTGCTGCGTTCACCGGCCCGGGCGGGAACCAGGAGATTGAAGATGAAGCTGATTGCAGTCGATTTTCCCACTCCGATGTCGCCGATGAACGAGATGTTGTGCTTGAGGTTCGTCAGGAAGGCCGTGACGCGCTCAAGGTCCCTCCTTCGGCGCTCGACCTGCCGCCGCAATGGCCAGGGCTGTTCTTCGTCGTCGAGGAAGGCTTTGATTTTATTGAGCGTCTCCTCCGCAGTCTCCAGCGAAGTACGCTGCGGGTTCCAGTAGGACGGTGGCTCGATGAAGCGCCATTCCCTCTCCATGAAGCTCATGAAGCCATCCGCGTCCTCGGAGCCAAGTGCTGCCAAGGCTCGCAAGACTCGTTGGATATCTTCCGGCGCAAGAATTTCTCCTTTTTCGATCCGGGAAAGGCGGCTCTGCTCCATGGAGGCCTCCTTCGCCACCTGTGCTTGGGTCGCGCCGAGATCGGATCTCAGCCGGGCCAGAGCCTCCGTCGCCGGAGCAGATTGCATGTATTCCATCTCCTTACCCTGATGAAGTGAATTGATTATGCATACATGTAGCATGAATGTATCATGTAGTCAACCCTCATCTCGTGATCGGATTGCAGCATCATGAGTCCATCCGGCACCTGAAGGAGACGACCGTGGAGCTATCGGCTGGCGCCAGCATGTGGCTGCCCTGTGAGGTTTGGCGGGGACCGTTCTCCGATGAGCGCACGGTCCTGGTGATCGGAGACGACGGTGAGTGGGGGGGCTTCGTCAACACCCGGTGGCTGAAGAGGAAGATCCCCGAGGGCAAGGACGAAGTGCTGGCGAGGGTGGTCGATGTCGATGGTCCCATCTTCCTCGCCCGGATCCCCGGGGACGCCCTGCAGAGCAGCCTTTTTCAGGGGCGTGTGGATCGCGTCAGGCCCTGTGATCCTGTCCAAGCCTGAAATCGAACGAAGGTTGGCTTCCCGGAGGCTGGTGATCGATCCCGCCCCATCCGATCCACGCATCGGCCCGGTGTCGATCGATCTGCGGCTTGGCCGGAAGTTCACGACGTTCAAGGATGGCGGGTTGCCGGATCACATACCGGCGATCCGCGTCAGACCCTCGCTCTTCGGGTCATCGGATCTGTGGACCGACGTGGAGAGGGATACCTTCCGGATCGAGCCTCGGGAGTTCGTGCTCGCGCACACCTTGGAGAGGGTGGAGATGCCCAACGACCTGATGGGGTTGGTCGAAGGGCGGAGCGGCTGGGCCAGGGCGGGGCTCAGCGTGCACCTGACCGCGCCGAAGATCGACCCTGGGTTCAACGGCACGATCACGCTCGAGATCGCGAACATGGGTCCTGCCACGGTGGAGCTGGTCGCGGAGGAAGACAAACCCGCTCAGTTGATGCTGATCGAGTTGACGGATCCTCTCGGCGACGCGGACCTGTACGGCGCCGGCGAGAGCGGCATCTTTCAGTACCAATCCGACCCCATCCCACGAGGCAGAAGGTAGAAGCTGCGCCTCCGAGCCCTCCGGACGGGGCGATGCGCTCCAAAACCAAGCCGCCTTCGTTCACACGCGGGGATACTTCTCACACGTCGAAAGAGAAGGCAACTTTGCGGTCGGGCCAGAGCGAGATCCTCGAACAGAACACGAAGATCAACAAGGAGACCGTAATCGTCCATGAAAAATGGGATTGGGAATTCCAGGCTGCGACCCTATCCCACCGTCAACCCCAATGGGAGCTGGGCTGCGAAGGTGGACTGCGGTGCGCCGAAATTTTGCCGGGCGTAATGGCTCGCGAGCAGCAACCCGGACCAAGGGTCGAATTTCCTTCTGGCGAATTCGTCTGCTTCTTCCAGCCGATAGTCATTGTCGCGGCGGCTATGCGTGAATTCGGAATTGTCGCACCCTCTACGGACGTTGACGACGCCATCGGTGATCCGGCACTCGAAGACGACCCCGAAATGGCGCCGGCTCGAGGCGGTCGCAAGGTCGACCACGACGCCTACCGGGTCGGGGGAGACGGTGGAACTCAGCCCCAGTTCCTCGCGCAGCTCGCGCTCCGCGCAGCGGTGAAGGATATGTTCGGGGTCGCCGTTCGAGTCGTCGGCGTCCACGTGGCCGCCGAAGAGCAAAGTGTAGCGGAGGCGCAGGTCCTCCCGCCCCTTCCTTGCCCGCTTCACGCACAACAGCCGGAGGCCGTTGCGTACGATGACGCAAGGGATCACTTGGCGGACGCTCTCGGTCCGCTCCGCCCATTCGCGGGGAAAGAAACGACCATGTTCTCGGACGAGGTTCACTGCGCTGCGCACGCGCGCGGGTTCGGCGCAGAACCCGGTGCGATCGTAGAAGTCGGACAGTGCTTCGGCCGGCACCGCGAGGATTTCGGCGGATTCAGTGGTCATTTCCGCCGCCCCGAGTCGCCTTCTGTTCGAGCAAATGCATGATGTCGTCCACTATCGCTCGGGCGGTCTCCCGCTGACCACCATCTTCATCGGTGGAGAATTTCCTGACGTCGGAGGTCGTGCTGCCTTGTTCTTGTCCAAGGAATTCATATTGCCCCTGCAATTTGCCGAGCATTTCTTCGTTCATTGCGGTACCGTCGCTCCGGATGAGCTTCGCCTCGTGCTCGCGGCGCATGGAGGTTTCAGGGCTGCAAGTGAACAGATAGATCCTCTCCACGAGCTTTGCCCACATCGGGTGCCGGGCGAAGTCCCTGATGCGATCGTATCCGTCCTGATCGAGTTCCCCGTCGTCCTTCAAGACGTTCATCCAGGCGAGCGAGTCGAATGGTCCCCGATCGAGAACGACAAGGTCGTATTCCTCGACGTTGTGGTAGGCGATCAGGATCTCGCTGATGGCATAGTTCAGCGCCCAGGCATTGAAGGCGACCAGATCACGCCGCAGAAAATACGGCGTGCGTTTGCTTGCGCCTTCCGTCGGCGCCCATGTCTTGAAACCCGTCCGTTTGAAGAAATGGGTGACGATGTCGATGGTCGTGCTCTTTCCTGCCTTCGGGCTCCCGGCGAACTCCACTATGAGCGGCAATTCCTTTCCCGAGTGAAGTGGACGTATCCGCTCGACGAGATCCGTGGCGCGATCCTGCAGCTCCTTGTCTTTCGGGTCGACAGTCATGGCGGAATTATACGTTCGGGGCCGCTCTCGGCAAACCGGTTCGTGGTCTTCGGATTGCGGGCAGGGAGCGCAGCGGGGCGGCGCAGGGTCAGGCGGAGTGGGGGGCGAGGGCGGCGAAGTCGAGCGCGACCCCGTGTCCGGGGCGGTCGGGGGCGACGGCGCGGCCGTTCTCCAGGCGAAGAGGCTCGGCGAGGAAGCGCTCGAGCCCGAACCCGTGGAACTCGAGCCAGGAGCCGTTCGGGACCGCCCCGAGCAGGTGCACGTGGACGTCGTGGACGCCGTGCGAGGTCACCGGGAGGTTGCGGGCTTCGGCAAGCCGCGCCACCCTGAGCCAGGGGGTGATCCCGCCCAGGGTCGCGGCGTCCGGCTCGGGAAAGCTCACCCGTCCGCGCACGATGGTGTCCTCGAACTCGGAGACCGTGTGCAGGTTCTCGCCGGCCGCGATCGGAAGCCCCCCCTCGACCGCGACCCTCGCGAGTCCGCTCACGTCGTCCGGGATGATCGGCTCTTCCAGCCAGACCGGCTCGAACGGAGCGAGCGCACGCGCGGCCGCGATCGCCTCGTGGACCCGCCAGCGCATGTTGGCGTCCACCATGAGCGGGAAGTCCGGACCCACGAGGTCGCGGATGGCCGCGACCCGCTCCACGTCCTCCGAGAGGCGGTCCCTCCCGACCTTCATCTTGATGGCGCCGAACCCCCGGTCGAGGAAGCCCCGGGTCTGCTCCCGCAGCGCGTCGAGGGTGAAGTAGAGGTCGATGCCTCCCGCGTAGGCGGGGACCTCGCGCCGGTGTCCGCCGAGGAGGCGCCAGAGCGGCTCGCCGCGCCGCTTGCCCTCGAGGTCCCAGAGGGCAACGTCGACGGCCGCCATGGCGAAGGCGGCGGGGCCGCCCCGCCCGCAGAAGTGCACGCGCCACCACATCCGTTCCCAGAGGCGATCGATGTCCCGGGCGTCCTCGCCGACGAGCACCGGCGCCAGATCGTGGTCGACGAGGGCGCGGATCGCACGCGAGCCGACGTCGTTGACGGTGTAGGTGTAGCCGATCCCCTCCCTCCCCCCGGCATCGCGCACGCGGGCGACGATGAGCCCCGAATGGTTCATCTCGCCGTGGGTGGAGTCGGAGAGGACGACGGGAAGCGGAATGCGGTAGTGGTGCGTTTCGATCGAGGCGATGCGGCTCATGCGGCGTCTCCGTCATTCGGCCCGCGGCGCCTTCGTTCGTCTCCCGGACATCGGCTCCGGGCCGGGCGGGCCTGGTCGGGCCTGGTCAGGTCGGATCGGCCCGGCCGGGTCTCGAACCCGGGCGCCGATGCGGGTGAGGGTAGCGAAGGAACGCGGCGGCGGCGAGCGCGGCCAGCACGGTGAGGATCGCGGACCCCACCAGCGCGGCGGAGTAGTCCCCGGTGAGGTCGCGTGAAAGGCTGAACGGAAGCGGGCCGAGCGAAGCCCCGACGATGAGGACGGTCTGGCCCGAGCCCTGGATGCTTCCGAGGCGCCGGCGGCCGAAGTAGTCGGCCCAGAGATAGCCCACGTTCACCTGCATGGAGGCGTTGGCGAGGCCGAAGACGATCGCATAGGTGACCGAGGTGGTGACGTCGTGGACCAGATGCAGCGCCAGCAGGGCGGCGGCCATGACGACCAGGGCGCCGGCGAAGACCAGCCGGGACGGGGCCCGGTCCATGATCCGGCCCAGCACCGGGGCGGAGACGACGGAGGTGATCGCGGTAATCGCAAAGACGCTCGTCGCGACGTGGGTGTCGAGCCCCCGGAGCTGGAAGATGGCGACCTGGTGGAAGAAGAGCCCGGTCATCAGCAGGGCGATGAGGGAGAGCCCGGCCGCGACGATCCAGAACGCGGAGGTACGAAGCGCCTGTCTCAGCGTCAGCCCGGTGATCTCGGGGGGATCGGACCGGGGCGAGGCGCCGGAACCGGCGCTCGCGCCGGAGCCCGTGCCGGCCTCCTGGAGAGGATGCGCGTCGGCGCCCACGCCGACGTCCACCTCGGAGCCGGCCGCCGGCTCGTGGGGCTCGACCCGGGACATCGCCGGCCCGGCACCGGGCCGCGGGTTCGTCCACGGCTCGGGCGGCGGCCCCCCGTCCGGCCCCCCGTCCGGCCGCAGGCCGACGTCCTCCGGCCGGTTGCGCACGAGCCAGAGCACCGGAAAGAGCAGCGCCCAGGAGCTGAGCCCGAGCCAGAGCCACGCCTCGCGCCAGCCCACCGTCTCGATGAGCCACTGGGCGAACGGGGGATGCAGCGCGACGCTCGCGGAGAAGCCGAGCCACACCAGGCTGAGCGCGAACCCGCGGCGGCGCTCGAACCACTGCGCGACGACGTTGTTCGCGCAGAGGAAGAGGCATCCCTGTCCGAAGTAGCGAACCGCGGCGAAGCCGAGGGCGAGGACCACGAGCCCGTTCACGAATCCGAACGCGATCGCGGCGAAGCCGAGCAGGATCGAGACGATCGCGAGCACCCGGCGCGCCCCCCGCCGATCGACGTGCCGGCCCGCGAGCGGCAGGCCGAACGCGGCCGCGAGCGTCGCGGCGCCATAGGCGAACGAGACCTCGGTGTGGCTGAGGCGGAGGTCGCGCGCCACCTCGGTGAGGAAGACGCCGAACGTGTGCGACTGTCCGGGGCCGCTCGCGAAGAGGATGAGGGCGCCCGCCGCGACCATCAGCCACCCGAAGAAGAACCGCCGGTCGATGCGGCGGACGAAGGTGTCGGATACGCGGTCCGCGGCGGTCATGCGGGCGGGACGCCCGCGCCACCCGCGCCCGCGCCCGCGCCGGCCCCGCCCGCGGCCCGCCCGCGCATCGGCCCCCCGGCCCCGCGCGAGGGAGGCTCCGCGAGGCTCTCCGGTTCGATCCGGTACCAGCGCATCGCGTTCTCGCAGAACATCTTCCGCCGTTCGGCGAGCGAGAAGCGGCTCGTCATCTCCTGGAAGCCGCGCATGATGGTCCCGTAGGGCGCGTACAGTCGATCCACCGGGTAGTTGCTGCCGAACATGCAACGGTCCACCCCGAAGACGTCGATGGTCTCGAGCACCACGTCCCGGTGCGTGCGGACCGTCCATCGCGGGAGCCGCGGCTCCCCGAGCCCCGAGATCTTGACCGCCGTGTTCGGCGCCTCGGCGAGGGTGCGCATGCACTTGCGCCACGCGGCGAGCCCTTCCGGGGTGCGGAGGTTGGGCAGCCCGCAATGGTCGAGGATGATCGTGATCCCGGGGAAACGCTCGGCGAGGGCGCGCGCCTCCGGCAGATGCCAGAAGGGTGCCTGGAGGTCGAAGGAGAGGCCATGCGATTCGAGCCTCGCATAGCCCTTCTGCCACGCGGGGTCGCTCATCGAGCCCGGCGCATGGGGCGTCACGTCGTTCGGGTGCGCGGCCACCGCCGGCTTCTCGCGCACCCCCCGCACCCGGCCGAAGGCGGCCTGGGCGGCCAGCACCTCCTCGGCGTCTTCCCGGCCGAGCCACGCCTGGGCGACGATGACGGTGGGGAAACCCGATCTCTCCGCGACCGATTCCGCCCACGCCGTCTCGCCGGCCGGGTCGGAAGGGTCCCACTCCGCCTCGACGTACACCGACCCGACGACCCGGAGCCCGTCCCAGTCCCGCCGAAAGTCCTCGGGGCCGTAGCTTCGCCGGATCGGCCGGTAGTCGCCGTGCCTCCCCTCGACCGGCGGGTCGTCGCAGAGCCACGGGTGGTAGTTCCGGTCGAGGTCCCAGAAGTGGTGGTGCGCGTCGATGATGACGTCGTGCCGGCCGCCGATGTCGTCGATATGGCCTTGGTCATAGGCCCGGAGCCGCAGATCCTCGGTGCGCCGTTCCGCCCGGTCGTCGTCCATGGTCAGGCTCCGGGCGATGACGTAGTGCAGGCCGAGGAGCATCGCCCAGCCGAGGATCGGCGCGAAGGTGTTCCATCCCTCTCCGAGGAATACGTCGGCCGCCGTGGCGCAGCCCCCGATCGCCGCGAACGCGAGCCGGTGCCGCGGCCACCAGGCGCCGACCCCGGCCGCCCACCGCAGGAGGGCCGAGCCGTCCCGGCCCCCGTCCCCGTTGCCGTCGCCGCTGCCAAAGCCGTCGCCGGGTCGGACCATCTATGCCCGCCGCTCAGGTACGGCCCGGTGCTCCGATGCGATGGCCCTGACCGGCCGAGAGCGGTTGCCGACCGGCGCCCGCGCCGCCGCCGGGGCCGGTCGGCCCCATCGCATCAGGGTCCGGCCGGTGGTGGGGGCATGTCCCCGTAGCGCTTCGCGATGTGCATCAGCCGCATGGAGTACCGCAGCCATACGAGGGAGAACGCGATGAGGAAGACGCGGTCCCAGTTCCCCATGTCCGGGTGGAGATCGAACGACAGGCTGAACACGAGCCCCCCGACCGGCGCGAGCACGCACGCGCACGCGGCGAGATGATGGCGGGTGACCCCGAAGGTGAGCGCCGCGCACACCACCAGGAGGGAATAGAGAGATGCGGCGAACGAGTGGGCGTACGGCGATCGTCCGCCCATGATGAGAAGGGTCGCCACCCCGTAGAGCAGCGAAACGAAGAGGACGTAGGCGAATATCTCGTGATCCGCCTGGCGCCGGTGCAGGCGCTCCACCGGCACGAGGTACGGGGTCGTCTCGTCGTCCCAGAAGTAGCGCCGGACGAACTTGTACCAGTCGAGGTCCTTCAGATGGACCGGTTGCTGGCGGCGGCGCATGACGACCTCGATGGTTCGGACTTTACCCTCCTCGATTCCCGGGCTCCCTGAAGGCCCCGTTCACGGTGAAGGTTCGCAGCGCTGCCGCCGGCTCCCCGGCGCCTTTCAGGCATCATTCAGGCAGCGCGCGCGTGGGGCGATCGGGCGACCTCCGGCGGAAGCTCGAGGTCGTCCGGGTCCGCGCTCGGGTCCACCACCACGTTCCCTTCCTCGTCCAGCACCAGCCGGCGCTTGCCTTCGATCGTCTGTCCCGCGAACTCCGGCCACTCCATGGTCATGAGGGGAAAGCGCAGGTCCTGCCGGCCCCAGAGCACGACCGCGGTCTGGAGCCACACCGCGATGCCGGCGATCAGGGCGAGCACGAGGCCCGCCACCAGCACCGACTTGATGATCCAGCGGTGGGAGAGTCCGACGAGTGAAGCGGAGATCTCGCCCGTCACGAACGCGTCGTAGGCGTAGATGGACGCGAACCAGATGACGATGAGGGTATAGGGGATGAGGAAGAGCGTGGTTCCCATCAACTCGAGCCAGGCCTTGCGCCGGAAGGAGAGCTTCTCGCGCACGAGATCCACCCGCACGTGGGTGTTGTGGATGTAGCCATAGCCGAGCACGAGGGTGAACAGCACCGTGTGCATGTGCCATTCCATCTCCTGCAGCAGGGTGGACTCGAAGATCCACACCCGCCCGAAGGTCTCGAGGATCCAGACGTAGAAGAACTTGAGCTTGCGCAACAGCACGTCGTAGCAGGTGATCAGCACCAGCGGGAGGATGAACCACGACCCGAAGCGCCCGATGCCGTCGACGAACGCCCGAAGCCGATCGCTCACCTTGGCGGCGGCGGGGATCTCCGCCTCGTCCGTCCAGAAGTTGTCGGAAGCGCGAATCGGTTGCTCGGCCATGCGGTTTTCTCCTTTCCGGCCGGAAGGCTCAGTCGTAGATCCCGTGCATCAGCCGGAGGGCGAGGTCCGGGAACGACAGCACCAGGATCACGCCGATCACCTGGAGCAGCACGAACGGGATGATCCCGATGTAGATCTGCTGGATCTTGACCTCCTTGGGCGCGATCCCCTTGAGGTAGAACAGGGCGAACCCGAACGGCGGCGTCAGGAACGAGGTCTGGAGGTTCACCGCCATCAGGATGATGAACCAGTAGGTGATGTCCGCCTTCGCGACGTGGTCGCCGAAGTCGAGCCCGGCCACCAGGGGGGCGAAGACCGGGAGCACGATGAGGGTGATCTCGATCCAGTCGAGGAAGAACCCGAGCACGAACACGATGGCCATGATGAGGAACAGCAGCCCCCAGGAGTCGAGCCCGGCCTCGAAGATGAGGTGCTCCACGATGTCGTCGCCGCCGAGCGACCGGTAGACGTAGGCGAAGCAGGTGGCGCTGATGATGATGAAGAAGATCATCGCGACCGTGCGGGCGGAGGTGTGGCAGACGCTGGTCATCACGTTCTTCTTCAGGCTGCCCGCGAAGGCGGCCAGGATGATCGCGCCGACCGCGCCGACCGCGCCCGCCTCGCTCGGGGTCGCCCAGCCGAAGAGGATCGAGCCCTTGATGAGGCCGATGAGGAACACCGGCGGAACGAACGCGCGCATGAGGAGCGGGCCGAGCTCCCCCTTCGGGACGGACAGCATGTCCGGCGGCAGGGGCGGCGCGATGGACGGCCTCACCGTCGCGACCGCGACCACGAAGACGAGATAGAGCACGGCCAGGACGAGCCCCGGAAGCAGGGCGGCCATGAACACGTTGCCGACCGAGACGGCGAGCAGGTCGGCCATGATGATGAGCATGATGCTCGGCGGGATCAGGATCCCGAGGGTCCCCGAGGCGGCGATGACCCCGCAGGAGAGGGCCGGGCTGTACTTCTGCTTGAGCATGGTGGGGAGGGCGAGGGCGGTCATCATGGTGACCGAGGCGCCGATGATGCCGGTCATCGCGGCGAGGATCGTGCCCATGATGGTGACGCCGAGGGCGAGTGCGCCCGGGACCCGTTTCAGGATCACCTGGACGCAGTAGAGCAGGTCGGTCGCGATGCCGCTCCGCTCCATCATGACGCCCATGAAGACGAAGGCGGGGACTGCGACCAGCACCAGGTTCTCCGCCGCCTGACCCCAGATCCGGGGCAGGAAGTTGAAGAATTCGATGAGCGAATAGACGCCCAGAAAATAGCCGATCAGGCCGAACAGGAGGGCGAGCCCGCCGAGGATGAACGCGACCGGGAAGCCGGAGAAGAGCAGGCACGCGAGGCTCATGAACATCACGAGGGGCAGGAAATCCTGCACCGTATAGAGGAGCTGGGTGCGTGCGGAATCCGGGAGGCTCCAGACGACGAAGAAGGCGACTACCGCGATGACGAGGGCGACCCCGAGGACGTAGAGCCCTATCGGGCGTTCCGTCCGTGCGCCGGTTTCGATTCGTTCCATGGTGCTCGGCCCCAGGTTCGGTCGGGTTCGCCCCCCGGAACCCGGACGGGTTCCGGGGGCGGAAGATCGACCAGTGACGCTCGCGCGCCTGCTGGCTACTGGTAGGTTCCCCTCAGGAGCTGGGCGTCGCCCCAGATCCGATAGGTCGCCCGGAAGGCGAGGTAGCTGTCCGCGATCTTCTTGAAGACCGGATCGTCCGCGGACTGCTCTTCGATGACCTCGAGCCACGCCCGCTCGAGCTTCGCCAGGATTCCGTCGTCCCAACGGCGAACCTGGACCCCGTGCTTCTCGGCCATCTCGATCATCGCGACCGGGTTCGTCGCCTCGGTTTCCGCATACCCGACCATGACCTGTTCGTACGCCGCGGCCTGAACCATTCCCTTGTACGCGTCGGGCAGGGCGTCCCACTTCTCCTTGTTCATGAGGAGCTCGCTGCACGAGACCTGCTGGTGCCAGCCGGGGAAGTAGTTGAAGCTCGCGACCTGATGGAAGCCGTACTTGATGTCGGTGATCGGCATCGAGAACTCGGTGGCGTCGATGACGCCCTTCTCGAGCGCGGGGAAGATGTCCGCCCCGGCGAGGAGCTGGGTGGAGACCCCCATCTTCTGCATGACCTGGGCGCCGAGACCGAAGAACCGCATCTTGAGGCCCTTGAAGAACTGCTCGGGGTCTTCGACCTCCTCACGGAACCACCCGGACGTCTCCGGGCCGATGCAGAAGCTGTCGATGGCGGTGGCTCCGCGCGAGTTATAGAGCTCCTCGCGCAGCTCGTTCCCCCCCCCGAACAGCTTCCAGGCCTGGAACTCGCCGATCTGCGGGCCGAACGGGACCGCGGTGAAGAACGCGACCGCTCCGCCGAACACGTGGGTGTGGTAGCCGGGCGTGGTCCACCCCGAGTCCACCGCGCCCTTCGCGACCGGCTCGAACTCCTTCGCGCCCGGCACCAGGGCGCCCGGCTCGTGGAACTTGATCTGGAAGTTGCCGCCGGACATCTGCTTGACGCGCTCGGAGAAGGCGACGCCGGTGGTTCCGAGGACGGGAATGGCGGATCCGAAGGCGCTCGTCATCTTCCAGCGGACGCGCTCCTGGGCGCTCGCGTCGAGCGCGGACACGGCGGCCACGGAGCCGGCGAGGCCCGCGACCGCGATGAATCGTGCATGTTTCCTGAACATGTGCTTGCTCCTCCTTTCGAGGCAACGTTGTTCTGGAGCGATTCTGGCATCGCCCCTTCACCGGCGCAGTGCGCCCCACCACCGTTCGGGCCGCCCGGAGCGTCCGGCGGCCGCCCCACGGTGCGGGGGCCGCCTCCGCCGCGGCCGGCCGGCGCCGACCGAATCCGGCGGCCCGCCCGCGCAGGGCGCCGAATGTAGCCCAAGAATATCGCGGGCCGCAACGTAGCGCGGCGGCGCGCGCGAGCGTGCCGGCAGGGGCCGCGGGACCGGCCCTGCGCCGGAGGCATCGCCTGCTGCGGAATCCGCCGGCGCCCGCCGTACGGTTGGCCGATTCGGAGGGGGCGGGCGGGGGCTCGGGAACGGTGCATCCCGGGAACGCTCGTGCCCCGCCCGCCCCTGGACGAAGGCAGACGCCGGACCTTGAGAAGGATCGCATCCTGGGAACGCGGGCATCCTGCCCGCACTTGGACGACAGGAGCTACGGGTCGATGCGGGCGGGCCGCCCGCGTCCTCGGGACGCGCCGTTCCCTTACATGCTGTCGCCGTCCATGAAGCGCCCCGTGGGTGTCGGGAGCAGGGCCGTGCGGGCGGAGAATGCCCGGGGCCGCACGGGACCGGAGCCCCGGGCGCTGTTCGTCACTTATCGATATAGAGGGTGGAGATCGAGGGTCGAGATATTTTTCACCCCCGCGGAGACGGTGTTCTTCCGTGGTTTGGGGTCGGTTCGAGGGGGTTGCTGGCGGATTTCACCCCACGGAGCCACTTGCGCGGGCACGGCGTCCCCGGCGAAAACCCCACAGCGCACATGTCTCGACCGGGAGCAGGGGCGGCCGGGAGGGCGGGATCGGATACACTCCGGGGCGGGCGGTTCGAGGCGGCCGGCCCGCTGGTCCATACCGGAGGCGCATCCGCCATGAATGTTCCTGCCGCCACCATGATCGAGGGGCCGCTCGGCTCCACCTTCCACGTCCTTCGCGCCGACGCCGAGACCGTCGCCGCACTTGCCGCCGTCGACTGGAACCGCCATTTCCGCCCGGTCTCGCTCGACCCGGTGCGCGGCCTCATCACCCTGATGGCGCCGTCGTTCCTGCACGACAACCTGGTCGGCATCCTCGAGGATGTCGTCGACATCGCATCGGACGCGCTTCGCCGGTCGTCGTTTGCGACTCGCTCGACCCGCCTGCGCCGGCGCGGCGACCCTCCCGACACCGGCCTGGAGCCCGATTGCGCGTTCTACGTCGGGGAGCGCGCGGAGCGGTTCCGGGCGGCCGTCGCGGAAGGGATGGACGCCGCCGATGCGTTCCTCGAGGAGATCTGGCCGGACCTGGTGGTCGAGGTCGAGGTGACGAGCGCGGACGAAGGGAAGGCCGAACGCTACGCGGAGATGCAGGTGCGGGAGCTGTGGCGGCTGCATGGGCGCAAGGGGACCAAGGAGCTCCGCGCCGAGTTCCTCGCCCTTCGCCCGGACGGCCCGCCGCGGGTTCTGGCCGCGTCGGAGGTGCTGGGCGGCCTCGCCCCGGCCGACGTGTGCGAGGCGGTAGAGCCGGTCCGCCTGGGTCTCAGCCGGGCCGAGCGGACCGAGGCGGTGGCCCGGATCGTCCGCCGACGCCAGCGGAACAGCCTCCAGGTCCGGGAAGAGCCCGCCGCATACCTCGCGGGGCTCGCGGCAAGCCCGGCCCGCGAGCCTTCCTGAGCGGGGTCCGCCCGCGCCCGCCGTGTACGACGCCGCCAACACGGAAGCGCCATGTCGGGGATGCCGTATCGAACGTCACCGGTATGACCACGCCGACCCTGAGCGTGCCGAGTGGCGCCGGGCGACAGGCGCATCATGCAAGCCCGCACCAAACACCACCTCTGCGGAGCGCGAGGGCGGCGGCCTTCGCCTGGTTCCTGGTATGGCTCCGGCACGGCGGCTGAGCGATGAACCGTATCGCCGCCTTCAACCGGCGCATCCCCGACCATCGGTTCCGGTGTCGGACCGCCTCGAACCTTGCCGGACGGTTCGGCCGATTCGGGGCGGCGGGCACGGGCTTGGAAACGGTGCATCCTGGGAGCGCGGGCATCCTGCCCGCACATGGACGGCAAGAGCCGCGAGTCGATGCGGGCGGGCCGCCCGCGTCCTCGGGACGCGCCGTTCCCGGGACGCGCGGTCCCTTCATGCTGGCCGCCGTGCATGAAGCACCCTGTGGGTGTCGGGAGCAGGGCCGTGCGGACGGAGAATGCCCGGGGGCCGCGCCGGGACTTGGACCGGGACCGGGACCGGCCCACGGCGGGCTATACTGCGGGCGGGCGGTTCGCGGCGGCCGGCCCGCTGGTCCATACCGGAGGCGCATCCGCCATGAATGTTCCTGCCGCCACCATGATCGAGGGGCCGCTCGGCTCCACCTTCCATGTCCTTCGCGCCGACGCCGAGACCGTCGCCGCGCTCGCCGCCGTCGACTGGAACCGCCATTTCCCCCGGGTGTCCCTCGACCCGGTGCGCGGCCTCATCACCTTGATGGCGCCCTCCCATCTCCACGAAGACCTGACCGGGGTCATCGAGCACATCGTGGAAGCGGCCGCCGACACGGTCGGCCGAGGGTGGAAGGCCCTTCGCTCCACCCGTCTGCGCCGGGAGGGCGAGCCGCCGGGCACCGGGATGGAGCCCGATTGCGCGTTCTACCTCGGTGAACGCGCGGAGGCCTTTCGCGCCGCTTTCGCGGAGGGAGAGACCGCCGCTGAGGCTTTCCTGAGGCACACCGGCCCCGATCTGGTGGTGGAGACCGAGATCACCAACGCCGACGAGGGGAAGATCGAGCGCTACGGGCAGATGGGGGTGCGGGAGCTGTGGCGTCTTCGCGGGCGGAGGGGTACGCGGGCGCTCGAGGCCGACTTCCTCGCCCTGCGGCGGGACGAACCGCCGCGTCTCCTGGCCGCCTCGCAGGTGCTGGACGGCCTCACCCCGGCCGACGTGTGCGAGGCGGTGGAGCCGGTTCGGCTGAGTCGGACCCGAACCGAGCAGACGGAGGCGGTGGCCCGGATCGTCCGCCGCCGGCGGGGCAGCGTGCGGGTGCGCGAAGAAGAAGCGCCGCCGTATACCGTGTCCGGGCATCGCCGGGGAGACGCCGGCCCCGCCTCCGGCTCCGACTGACCTGCCGGCGGTTTTCCACGATAATGGGGGCTGGCTCCGGCGGCCCGGACATCTCCACGCCTCTCGCCGAGGGTGTCGAGACGCCGCCGAGGCGAGCGCAGGACGCTGAAGGGCGAGAGGGCGAACCGGGGTCCGAGTGAAGCGCCGGCGGCGCTCGATACCGGCCAGCACGGCCCGCGGGCGAAGCGGGGCAGGCAGCCGACCTTGGCCCGTACATCCGGTCGAAGCGGCCTGCGGCCCGCCGCCGGGCGCGGGTCGGCGTCCCCGGAGCTGATGGCGGGAGGGGCCGGGAGCATCGCGGCCGGATCGGTTTCCTGGTCGGTTCTCCGGGGGAGGCGGGCCGGCACGGCGCGGGAACGAGGGAGCGGAGAGGAGCGATGACCGAGCGCTTTGGCTTCGACCGCGTAGCGCGGGCGCCGGCCGCGGGGGACAACGTCGCGATCGCGACCCGGCGGCTGGATGCGGGCACGGAGGTCGCCGACCGGGAGGGGACGTACCGGCTCCCGCACACGGTGCTGGAAGGGCACCGCTTCGTCCGCGAGCCGATCGCCGAGGGGGGCCGGCTGCTCTCGTGGGGCCTTCCCTTCGGGGTCGCGATCCGGCCCCTCGCCCCCGGCGAATACGTCTGCAACGCGAAGATCCTCGAGGCGCTCGCCGAGCGGGACATCGACTTCGCGCTCCCCGGGGAGGCGAACTTCACCGACACGATCGAGACCTTCGATCTCGACGAAGCCACCTTCCAGCCGGGCGAACAGGTCGCCCGCATCGACTCGGACCGCACGTTCCAGGGCTACCGGCGGGGCGGCGGGCGCGGGGTGGGAACCCGCAACTTCGTGGTGGTGCTCGCCGTCACCTCCCGCGCCAACGGATTCGCGCGCCACACCGCGGAGCAGGCCGCCCGGCGCGCGCCGCCCGGCGTGGACGGGGTGGTCGCCGTCACCCACACCGAGGGAGGGGGGAGCGGGGGCGGCCCCCGTCCAAACAACCTCGACCACGTGCTGCGGGTCCTCGCGGGGTTCATGGTCCATCCCAACGTCGGCGCGGTGCTCGCGGTCGACGACGGCGCCGGCTCGTACACGGGCGCCGACCTCGAGCGGTTCATGTCCGCGCGCGGCTACCCCCTCGACCACGTCGTCCACGCCTTCCTGCGCATCGACGGCGGCTACGAGGCGGAGGCGGCGCGGGCCGGCGCGATCATCGACGGCTGGCTGCCCGAGGCGGCCGGCGCCGAGCGCACCCCGGCCCCAGTCGGGGCGCTTCGCCTCGCCCTCCAGTGCGGCGGGTCCGACGCGTTCTCCGGCGTCTCCGGGAACGCCCTCGCGGGCTGGGTCGCCAAGGAGGTCATTCGCCACGGCGGGTCCGCGAACCTCGCCGAGACCGACGAGCTCATCGGGGCGGAGCCCTACGTGCTCGAGCGCGTGCGCGATGCCGCGACGGCCCGCCGCTTCCTCGACAAGGTCGAGAGCTTCAAGCGGTATGCGGCGAACCACGGGACCAGCGCCGAAGGCAATCCGTCCGGAGGCAACAACTTCCGCGGGCTCTACAACATCGCCCTCAAGTCCCTCGGGGCGGCCCGCAAGAAGGACCCCGAGGTCCGGCTCGACTACGTGATCGATTACGGGCAGCCCATGCGCCCGCCCGGCTACTACTTCATGGACAGCCCCGGGAACGACCTCGAGAGCATCGCGGGACAGGTGGCCTCCGGATCCAACCTCATCCTGTTCATCACCGGCAACGGCTCGATCACCAACTTCCCGTTCGTTCCGACCCTGAAGTTCGTGACCACCACCGGCCGGTTCGAGCTGCTCGCGAACGAGATGGACGTGAACGCGGGCCGCTACAACGACGGAACGGACATGGACGCGCTCGGGGCGGAGACCTTCGAGCTTGCGCTCGACGTCGCCTCGGGGCGGCGAAGCAAGGGGGAGCTCGCGGGACATGCCCAGGTCTCCGTCTGGCGCGACTGGCCGCGCACGTCGACCGCCGGGCTCCGGGAGCTCGGGGAACGGCCGGCGCCGGACGGAAAGCCGATCCCGGTCCGGAAGGCGCCGCCCCTCGACGTCTCCTTCGACGGGGTGCGCACCGAGCGGGGGATCGCCACCGACCAGCTCGCCCTGGTGATGCCGACCAGCCTCTGCTCGGGACAGGTCGCGCGGCTCATCGCCGAGGACCTCGATGCGAACCCGCCCCCGTGGAGCGACGTCTCGCGCTTCCTCGCCCTCGTGCACACCGAGGGGTGCGGGTCGAACAACGCGGCCGACCTGTATCTGCGGACCATGCTCGGACACCTGGTGCACCGGTCGGTGCGCCACGCGGTCCTGCTGGAGCACGGGTGCGAGCAGACCCACAACGACGCGGTCCGCCGCTACCTCGCCGAGCGCGGGGTCTCCGCCGGCCGCTTCGGCTGGGCGAGCGTGCAGATGGACGGCGGGATCGCGAAGGTGCGGGCCAGGGTCGCGGGGCAGCTCGAAGCGATGGCGACGGCGACGGCGACGGCGGCGCGTGCGCCGGGGGACGGACCCGGGACGGACGATGCCCCGCGCGGCGCCTCCGGGCAACCTCGGGAAACGGTCGGGACGGAGGAGCTTCGTATCGCCCTCGCCGCGAACGGCCCGTTGCCGGAGGCGATGGGCGAGGTCTTCGGCCGGCTCGCGGCCGGCCTCGTCGCGGCCGGCGCGACCGTGGTCGTGCCCGACGGCCCGGGGCTTCTCGGGAGCGCGGCGTTCCGGGAGGCCGCCTTCCCGGCCGGGGCCGGCGGCGCGCCGGCCGCCTCGCTCGCCTTCGGCCAGCCGGCGGACGAGCCCGGCCTGCACGTCATGGAGGCGCCGACCGGGGATCCGGTCGAGACGTTCACCGGGCTCGGGGCGACCGGGGTCGAGATCATGCTCTGCCACGTCGGGCGCACCTCGCTTCAGGCCCATCCCATGATCCCCCTCGTCCAGGTGACCGCCGACCGTTCGGTCGCGGACCGCTTCGGCGGGGACCTCGACCGGGTGCTGACCCTCGACCGCAGCGCCGAGGGACTCGTCGGGGAGTTGGCCGCCCTCGTCGCCGATTCGGCTTCCCGGCGCTACCTGCCCAGGCTCTGGTCGCGCGGGGTGACCGAGTTCCAGTTGACGCGCGGGCGCCTCGGGCTCTCCATGTAGTACCGGCCCCGTTCGTCCCGCCCGGCCGGTACGGAGCGCCGGCGGCGGATCGCCCGACCATTGCACCCGCTCCGCGGCCCGGGAAGGTCGCGGTGGGAGAAACTGCAGACCGGAGAACCAGCCTTGAACCGACTCGGCCTCTATCTCAGCCCCACCCCCGATCACGAAGGCGGATTCGACCGCGCCCTCTGGGCCGACCGCGAAGGCTTCGACGACCTCTGGTTCCCCGACGGCGACGGGATGCGCGACGCGATGACCTTCGCGGCCACCGTCGCCGGCCGCACCGAACGGGTGCGCCTCTGCACCGGGATCACCCCCGTGTACACCCGGGTCCCCGCCGTCATCGCGACGTCGAGCCTCGCCGTCAACCGGGTGGCCCCCGGCCGGTTCGTCCTCGGGCTCGGCTCCTCGACCCACACGATGGTGGAGAGCTGGTACGGGGTTCCGTTCGAGCGGCCCCTCGCCCGGGTGCGGGAGACGACGGACCTCGTGCGCAGGCTATTCGCGGGGGAGAAGAGCCGCTACCAGGGGGACACGATCACGAGCCGCGGCTTCCGGCTCAAGGAGTCGATCGTCGGCCGCGTACCCATCTTCCTCGCCGGCATGGGGCCGAAGATGCTGGAGCTCGCGGGCGAGGTGGCGGACGGGGTGATCCTCAACCACTTCACCCCGCTCGATCGGGTCCCGTGGGCGCTCGAGTGCATCGACCGGGGCGCGAAGCGATCCGGGCGCCGCGCGGAGGACCTCGAGATCGCCCAGCGCGTCGCGGTATGGGTGACGGACGATGACGAGACGGCCCGCCGGTTCTTCCGGACCGACTTCTCGTTCTACGGCTCCACCGCGATCTACCGGGACGTCATCGGCCGGATGGGCTATCCGGAGGCGGCGGAGGACATCCGGAAGGGATTCGAGGCCCGTGACCGGGGGCGCATCATGGCCGCGGTGCCGGACGAGGCGGTCGAACGGATGTACGTGTGGGGCGATGCGGAGACCTGCTACCGCCGGGTCCGGGAGTTCTACGCGGCCGGGATCGATACGGTGGCGGTGGCGCCGCAGGCCACCCGCGCCGAGGACTACGACGCGACCTGCGAGGCGTTCCGCCCCGCCGCCGCGGGCTCTTCGTGATCCGCACCGCCGCCCGGGAGGCTTCGCGCCTGCGATGCGCCGGGGATGCGTGGAAGGGAGCGCGATGTGTGGATAGAGCACGGGCGCGAATCGGGCGGGCTCGGGCTCTCCCGCCCGAATGACGGTCGCCGCCCTGCGGGCCTCGAACCCGAGTGGTCTTCAGCGTGAGCATACTTCGTCAGGAAAACGGCGACGACCATCCCGAAGCGTCGGGCCGGCATCTGCGGGATGGGAACGTCCTGTTGACCGGGGAACGGCACGACGGAGCCGCCTACCTCGCGGGATACGTCGTCGAGTGCGCGATGAAGACGCTGATCCAATTGGAAACCGGCGCCCCTCCGGCTCGTTCGCACGATCTCACTGCCCTGCGGGACACCATCGGCGAGCTCGCCGCGCTGGCCGACACCCGTGTCGGCAGGCTGTACGCCCGCTTGCTTCCACCGGGGTCCGGGATTCTCGATTGGAGACCGGAGATGCGGTACCGTGGCGAGACCGTACCGCCCGAAACGTCTCGGGCATGGCTGGAGGAGGCGGACGAGGTATACGCCGAAATCGTCGGAGCCCTCATCCTGGACGGAGCAATTCGATGATGCACATGGACGAAGCCCACGGACGGGCCGAGGAGTTCCTGCTCGAATTCCTCGATGCGAAGGGAGGCGATTGGCGCGGGCGCGTCCTTCTCATCAAGGACGTGTCCGCCCGGCTGCGTGCAATTCTCTGGGGTCCGAGCTGGGAAGCAGAGCGACGGGCGATCGACGAGGGGCTCCGCCGCGTCTCGCAGGCGTACTGGTCGGGCAGTGTGCTTCGCGGCCGACCCGAACGGGAACCCGACGGCCGTTGGCAGGACGATGCCTGGCGCCAAGCCGGATCGATAGAGGGCTCGGGCCGGCTGCGGGTCCTGGAACGGCATCTCACGAAACCCGGGTGGTTCCAGGCGCCCGGCGCGCCGCCTTGGCCTGCGACGGAGGCGGACGCCCCGGCGATCGCGCTGTTCTACTCGTTCAAGGGCGGGGTGGGACGGTCCACCGCCCTCGCGGCGAGTGCGCTGCACCTCGCTTCCGGGGGCGACCGGGTCGTCGTACTGGACGCCGATCTCGACTCTCCCGGGGTCGGCTGGTTGCTGAGCGGGCTCGACGGGGGGGGCGCCGCCTGGGGGGTGGTGGACTATCTGCTCGAACGACCCGTCATGGATACGATCGAACGTGCGGACGGGGACGCCAAGGGCCTCGACCTCGACGACTATCACCACCGGGTCCCGCGTTCGTTCGTTCCCGAGGGGGAGGGGGAGATTTTCGTCTTTCCGGCGGGAAGGTCCGGGGTGGGATACGTCGACAAGCTCGCACGGCTGGATTACGGGATGCCCCGGATTCAGCCGGAACATCCTTTCGCGGCGCTTCTTCGGCATATTCGCGGGGAGCTCGAACCGCAGTGGATACTGATAGACGCCCGCGCCGGGCTCGGGGACGTATCGGGCTTTCTGACCGGGGGGCTCTGCCACCTCCATGTACTGTTCGGCACCCTGGCCGACGCGAGCTCGCGAGGACTCGGGATGATGCTCGATCGGCTCGGAAGGGATCGACTGCTGAAGGACGCGGCTCAGGCCGAGTGCATCACGGTGGCGGCGATGATCCCGAGAACCGAGGAAGCGCGGTACCGGGAATCGGTCGAGCGGTTCGTGGACCGAGGCCGCGATCTGTTCAGCGAACACTACTACGCCGAGCCGGGGGCGGGTGAAGATCTCTGGACCCTGGACGACGTGGAGAACACCGACGCGCCGCACGTCCCCGTGGTGCTCCCTTACGACGAGCGCCTGGCCGTCTTCCGCGGCCTGGACGAGGTGGCGGCCCCCATCCTGCTCGAGGACGAACCCTATGGAGCACTGGCGGAACGCCTGCGGGAGGGTTTCAAGCGAATCAGGGAAGGGGTGAATGCGTAGCCGAAGGCTGACCAAGCGCGACTGCGCCGATCTGCGGCGGCAGCTCCAGGACCTCGGTTACGGACAGGCGGAAGGCGAATCATCCGACCTCTTCGCCCGGCGTCTGTACCCGGTCACGGAGCATCTTCGTGCGCTGGACCCCGGCGCGGTCCTGATCACAGGGCCGCGCGGCGCGGGCAAGAGCGAGCTCTTCAACGCGTTCTTCCAGGAAGACGAGGCCGTCGGGAAGGCCGTCCTTCGGCGCGCCCCGGCAACCGTGCGAAAGGGGGTCCGTTTCGAGTCCGCTGCCTGGAAGTCGGCTTACCCCGCGGGTACGGGGTTCCCCGACAGCGGGGCGCTCTCGAGGAAGGTCGATTCCGAGGAGAGGGCGAAGACCGTGTGGCACGCCATGCTCGTGCGGCGGCTCGCCGAAGAATTCGACGCTCGGGAGCGAGAGCAGCTTGCGCCTCTGTTGAGGCCGATGGCCGCGAACCTCTCCGAGATTCTCGAAGCGATGGAAGGGCTGAAGGTCAACCCCACCGCGGCCCTCGATGCGCTGGAGCATCGGCTTCGAGAGCGGGATCGATGGATTTTCGTCGGGTATGACGAGTTGGACACGCTGGGAGGGTTCGACTGGCGGTTGGCGACCACGCTGGTGAGAGGGCTGGTGGCGTTCTGGTCGGATTACAGCCGACGTTGGCGGCGCATCCGCGCGAAGATCTTCCTTCGTTCGGATCTGTTCCGGCGGCACGCCGGAATGGGTACGGCGGACTTCGCCAAGCTGGCGGCCAATCGCGCCGAGCTCGTCTGGTCCGATGCCGCGATCCTGGGAATGTTGGTGAAACGAATCGCCAACACCTCCGAGGAGCTTGCGAGCTACTGCAGAAGGACGAAGATATCTCTTGACGACGACGAGGACGTCCTGGGGTTTCTGCCGAGGATGGAGGGGGCGAGCGATGCCCACCCGCTGCTGGAGCGAATGGTCGGGGAATACATGGGGGCAGAAAGAAAGAAGGGATACGTGCACAATTGGGTGCTGGACCACCCTCGGGACGGGAACCGGCAGGTGAGTCCCCGGACCCTGGTGCGATTGATCGAGCAGGCCGCGCGCAAGGATGCTCCGAACCAGACCCTGCGGCCGCCCCGGTTGATTCATCCCACCGCTCTGCGTCAGGCGCTCGACGACGTATCGGGAGACCACGTGCGGCAGGCAATGTCGAACGAGTGGCCGTGGCTCCACGGGGTGAAAGAGCGGGTGAGAAGACAGGGCCTCGTCCCGTGGAAATCCGACGAAATCGTCCGGCTGCTCGAAGCCGACTGGGACGAGGATTGGGGCGAGACGGACCCCGGTATCCGTCCGCCGGAGAACGCACCGATGCACTTCGTCGAATACCTGATCGAGCTCGGCGTCTTTCGCAGGCGGACGGGCGACCGGGTCGACGTGCCCGACCTCTATCTGTTCGGCCTGGGACTTCGCCGCAAGGGAGGGGTGCGCCGCGGGAGCAGGGGCCGCGCAGGACGTTCCTGACCGCCATGTGCGCGGTGGCCGCGGCGGCGGGCCGATTCTCCCGGAGATCATCGTTCGACGGTCCGGAAGGGGCCGGCGCGCGGTTTTCGACCATGACGATCCCAACGGCCGGCGTTCCCCGTTTGCACGGGGACAGGCTTCGAGCGGCAGCGCCTCCGGGACGGGCGATCGTGTTCCCGATCGCTGATCCGTGCCGTATGGAGTTCGATCATCTCGTTCATTTCAGTGTCCCGGCTCGGTGTCCGATACCGGCGTTTCGACTTGCGCACTGCCGCCCGTGCGATTCCGATTCGATTCATCCGTCGGAAACATTTTCAATCCAGGGAATCCCACCATGACAAAGACAAGGATTACAAGCCCGATGACCGACGCCACCCTCTTGATGAAGCGATATACCGCGTTCAGGTCGTTCATGAGTTCATTCATGCAAGCATCCTCCACGGGCGGCAGGGACGGGACTCGAACCCGCAACACGGTGAAGCGAGACAGGCGCCACCCGCTTTCATCGAGACTTACCCTGCCGTATGTCCGAGTTTCGGATTGTCGAGCGGCTCCGGACCGGCGCCGTCGATCGTTCGCCGTTCATTCGTCGTTGCCTCCGGTGCGATCCGCCAGCGCCACCGAGTACAGGCTCTCCGGCAGTCTTGTCCAATCGTGCGCTTCCGGAGGCATGTGCGCTGTGGGGTTTTCGCCGGGCATGCCTCTCGCGAACGCTCTTGGGCACGGCGTCCTGGGAACGGCGCGTCTGGAAGACGCGGGCGTCCCGCCCGCATTGATCGGCGGCGGCCTCGCCGTCCCATTTGCGGGCGGGACGCCCGCGTTCCCAGGACGCCGTGCCCGCGCAAGCAGCTTCGTGGGGTGAAATCCGCCGGCAACCCCCTCGAACCGACCCCGAACCACGGAAGAACGCCGTCTCCGTGGGGGTGAAAAATATCTCGCCCCCCGATCTTCACCCTCTATATCAAGAGCTTACGAACAGCGCCCGGGGCTCACAGGCGGCAGGGACGGGACTCGAGCCCGCAACATGGTGACGTGAGACAGGCGCCGCCGAGCATGGGCTCTCCGACAGATTCGTCCCATCGCGCTCTTCCGCCAGGAACAGGATCGTGGAATCCCGCGGCGCCTCGGTCGCGAAGCGGCGCAGCGCCGCCGAGGCGGCGCACGGCCGCCGGTCTTCAGGAGAACAGGGCCAGTTGGGGGTCCGGCCCCTTCGCCCGGCGGTCGGGGAGCGGGATGCGGCGGCGTTCGAGGAGCCGTTCTTCGACATCCGCGAGGTAGGGCGAGGGCTGCCGTTCGCGCACCTTCCCCCGCCAGAGGCGCTTCTTCGCCCGGCAGAGATGGAGCTTGGACCGCGCCCGGGTGACACCGACGTAGAACAGCCGGCGCTCCTCCTCCAGGTCCTCCTGCCTCGGCCTGCCCCACGTGAGCGGGAGCAGGCCGTTCTCGCAGCCGGCGATGAAGACGACGGGGAACTCGAGCCCCTTCGCGGCGTGGAGGGTCAGCAGGGAGATCCGGTCCGCCCGCGGGTCCCAGGCGTCGACCTCCGAGCCGAGCGCCAGCTCGGCGAAGAACCGCTCCGGGTCGTCGCCGCACGCCGCGGCAAGCGGCGTGAGCAGGTCGCACGCCTCCCGTGCTTCCGCCAGCGCCCGGCCGCCCGCCGCGGGGAAGCCCTGCGCGGAGGCGGGCGGGCCGGCGCCGTCCGGCGAAGCCGCCTCGCGAGAGACTGCCTCGCGGAAGGCCGCTTCGAGCCGTTCGCGCACGGAGCCCGCCCCCGGCGGCGCCTGCCGCATCGTGTCGGCCAGGGCGGCCGCTCCCGGATGATCGAGCAGCGGCCGGTGGGAACGCTGCTGGAAGGGCATCCCCGAGCGCCGCAGCGCTTCGGCGAGGGCGGGGACCTGGGCCTCCGTGCGGTAGAGCACCGCGAAGTCGGAGAACGAGAGAGCCTGCGCGTCCGTGTCCGTGGCCGGGTCCGCGTCCGGACCCGCGGCGCGCCCGCTGTCGATGGAGAAGAAGCTGTGCCCCCCGAGGGTCCGCTCCAGCGACTGCACGATGAACTCCGCCTCCGCCTTCTCGGTGGGCGCCTCGTGAAAGGTGACGAGTGCGGGCGCGTCTTCGACGACCGGGACGGAACGCGAACGCCGGGAGGCGGACCCCGACCGCGCGATCACCTGCCCCGCGAGGGCGACGATGTTGCGGTCCGAACGATAGTTGCGGGTGAGGGAGACCGTCCGGACGGCCGGGAAGTCCCGCCGGAATTCCGAGAAGAAGCGCACGTCCGCGCCCCGGAACCCGTAGATGGCCTGGTCCGGGTCGCCGATGGCGCAGACGTTGCCGTCCGGCGGCGCGAGCTGCCGGACGAGCCGGGCCTGTTGCTCGTCGACGTCCTGGTACTCGTCGATCGAGACCCACGGATAGCGTTCCCGATACCGCGCCCGGAGGTCGGGGTCGGATTCGAGCGCGTCCGCCGCCCGGATCACGAGATCGTCGAAGTCGACCTGGTTGCGAAGCTCCAGCGCCCTCGCATACGCCGCGAACGCCTCGCGCCGCTTTTCATCGCCGGCCGGCGCCGGGGGATCGCCGGGGCTCCGGCCCCCCCGCCGGCTTCGCTTGGCGCGCGAGATGGCGGCGAGGAGGGCGCGCGCCCTCCGCTCGGAGACTTGCAGCGCCTCCCGGAGCATGAGCACCCGCTCCGCATCCGACGCGACCCGGAAGCCGCGCTGCAGGCCGGCCGCGTTCCAGTGCTCCTCCAGGATGGAGAGCCCGAGGGAGTGGAACGTGTGAAGCGGGACCCGCTCCCGGACGTCCGGCAGCAGAAGCCGCAGGCGCTCGCGCATCTCCGCCGCCGCCCGGCGCGTGAAGGTGATGGCGAGGCACCGGCCCGGAGGGACGGCGTGGTGGGTGACGAGATGGGCCACCCGGTGGGTCAGGGTCCGCGTCTTGCCGGAGCCGGGGCCGGCCACGATGAGGAGCGGGCCGCGGACGATCTCCGCCGCCCGCCGCTGGTCCGTGTCGAGGCCGGCGAGGGGGTCGCCGGCACGCGGCCCCGGGCCTGCCTCCCGCCTTGGGCCGGGCTCCCGCCCCGGCCCGGACTCCGGTTCCGGCTCCCGCCCCGGCTTCGCCGGCACGCCGTTCCGAAGCTCCGTTCCCGGCGGGGGCGGCGCCGGCGCGGTCCCCTCGCCGAAGAGGGACGCCCCGAGGGTGTACCGGCGGATCTCCGCATCCTCGAACAGCCGGATCGTGCCGTACACCCCGTCGAAGCCCGCCTCGCGGACGACTTCCTGGCGCCGCAGCCGGGACACCGCCTCGGCGACGAGGGACGACGAAGCGGGCCGGATCTCTTCGAGGGGGATCGCTTCGAGGAGCGGGAGCTCCGGCCCGAGCCGGCCGAGGAGGCTCTCGTAGTGTTGCGCGACCCGGCGGCTCTTCGCCCCCACCCGATGGATCTCGGACAGGATCTCGGGAAGCGGGATCAGGCTCCGCATCTCACCCGCGGTCACCGGGGGCGCGGCCTCCTCGGCCCGGTCCGCGAGATCCTCGACCCGGTGCATCACCCCGACCGTCAGCGGCTTCCCGCACACCGGACAGAGCCCCTCGCGCCGCCGGGTCTCGCTCGGCTCCAGGCGAACCCCACAGCTACGGTGGCCGTCCAAGTGGTACTTGCCTTCCTCGGGAAAGAACTCGAGCGTGCCCCCGTAGCCTTCGCCCGTTTCGAGCGCCCGCCGCAGGGCGAAGTAGTCGAGCTCGGTATCGAACACGCACACCTCCCGCCCGAGCTTCTCGGGTGAGTGGGCGTCGGAGTTCGAGACCAGCCGGAAGCGGTCGAGGGACGAGACCCGCCAGTTCATCGGCGGATCGGAGGAGAGGCCGGTCTCGACCGCGAAGATATGGGGCGCGAGGTCTCCGTAGCAGTCGTCGATCGCGTCGAAGCCCGACTTCGAGCCGAGGGCGGCGAACCACGGGGTCCAGATGTGGGCGGGCACGAGATAGGAGCCGGGGTCGGACTCCAGCGCGATCTCCAGCAGGTGCCGCGAATCGAGCCCGAGGATGGGCCGCCCGTCGGAGTGGAGGTTGCCGATCCGGGCAAGGCTCGCCGTCACCCGCTCCATGGCCTCGAAGTCGGGGGTGTAGACGAGGTGATGGACCTTCCGGGTCTTCTCGAGCTTCTTGTAGATGGTGGAGATCTCCACCGACAGCATGAACCGGGCGGCGGTTCCCTCGCTCCGGCAGGCCGCGGGGAGCCGTTCCTCGACCGATCTTTCGAGGTCCGGCCGCAGGCGGTAGAGGCCCGGCTCCGCGGGGATGAGCTTCTCCCTGATCTCGGCCCTCCAGGCGGGGTGGGTGAAGTCGCCGGTGCCGACGATGGCGATGCCCTTCTTGCGGGCCCAGAGGGCGAGATGCTCGAGATCGCAGCTCCGGCTCGTCGCGCGCGAGTACTTGGAGTGGACGTGCAGGTCGGCGTAGAAAGCCATGCGGCGGATCCTCCGGCGCCCGCGGGCCCTCCGGGCCCGGGAGCGGGGGTTGCTCGGCGCGTCAACGACGAGGAGGAGGCGTTGGCCCGCCCGGATCGGTCGGGCGCGAATATGGTGGGAGGGGGCTCGGCGTGTCAACGACGACGCCGCAAGGGGAAGGGGTGTTTTCACGCTGCACGAGGACGCACGCACCGGATGTGTCTTGCCCCATCCGGCCCGCGATTGCCCGGGGTCTCTTCGGCGGAGGGTATTCTCGAGAAGGGGGTCCGTGAACCCGATTCGGGCCCCGGGAGAATGCTGGATTCGAGGTTCGGGACACCGATGAAGAGGGGTGCGCCGCAGGGGGGTTCGGAGATGGCCGTGCTCCATCTCGCGTCCCGGTCTCCCCGCCGCCGGGAGCTCCTGGCCGGCCTCGGCTACCGGTTCGAGGTGGTCGACGCACCCATCGACGAGAGCCGGGCCGACGGGGAGACGCCGGCCCGCTACGTCGAACGGATGGCCCGCGAGAAGGCGCTCGCCGGGCTCGACGCGGTGGCGCCCGCGGGAGGCGCGGGCCGCGGCGCATCATCGGCCCTGGTCGTCGGGGCGGACACGATCGTCGTCGTCGACGGCGAGGTACTCGGCAAGCCGCGCGACGCCGCCGAGGTGCTCGAACACCTCGAACGCCTCTCCGGGCGTTGCCACCAGGTCCTGTCGGCCGTCGCGCTCGCGTCCGGGGGGGAGGCCCGCGGCCGGCTCGCCGACGTGCGGCTCTCCCGGAGCCGGGTGTGGTTCCGGCCCCTGTCGGCCGGCGAACGCGATGCGTACCGGGCGACCGGCGAGCCGGCCGACAAGGCGGGGAGCTACGCTATCCAGGGCCTTGCCGCGGCCTTCGTCACCCGCCTCGAAGGGAGCTGGAGCGCGGTGGTCGGTCTTCCCCTCCACGAGACCGCGGAGCTCCTCGACCGGGCCGGGGTCCCCTTCCTTCCGCCGCCGGCCAATCCCACACCCGAGGGGAGCTCGGCCTCGGCCGGGGACGGTTGAACCCGATCGCCACCGCGGTCGAGCCGCCCGTGCTCCGGTGGGCGCCTCGCGCAAAGCTCGTGATGACGGCGCTGCTTCGAGGATCGGTTGCTCCCTCGGGGGTACGCGCACCCGATGGACCGCGTTTCGTGCCCCGGAGGGCGGGACTCCCGTCCGGGCGCACACGGGCACGAGGGTCCCGGCCGGTGCCGGGCCGGCGGCCCGGCGCCATGCTTCCGCTACGCGGCGCCCACTATGCGGCGCCCGCGACCGACAGTCCGCGGACCCCGTGGCGGTCGATGAGGCGCTGCACGAGCCCGCTCGCCTTCGCTTCCTCGACGAACCCGCGAAGGAACGCCGCCGCACGCTCGCGCGGGCGCGGCGTCCCCACCGCCTGCTGTACGGCCGTGAACCTCCCGTCGAGGATGCGTGCTCCGGGCAGCCGCTCCACGTCGGAGATGAGGCGCGGCCGGAGTCCCGCCAGCGCATCCAGCTTCTGCTCGACGAAGAGGTCGAAGGAGCCGTCGAGCCCGCTCGCCCGCACCAGCTCCGCGTGCTCCAGGCTGCGGCTCAGGAAGAGGTCGTAGGCGCTGCCGCGCGCGACCGCGATCCGGACCCTCTCGCGGTCGACGTCCTCGATCCTGTGCAGGGCCGAGTCCGCGGGTACGAGGTAGGTCGCCTCGATCTCCGTGTAGGCCGCGGTGAACGCGATGGTCTCGGCGCGCGCCGGCTCCGCGCCGATGAGGCCGATGTCCCAGACGTCGTCCGCCGCCGCATCCGCGAGCTCGGAAGGCGTGGCGAACGGAACGTACGTGATGGGCACTCCGAGCCGTTCGGCGATCTCCGCCGCCATGTCGGGGGCGACTCCCCGCGGGTCGCCCTCCGGGCTGCGCCCGGTCACGAGGAGGAAGTTGGCCAGGTTGATCCCGGCGCGGAGGGCGCCGCTCGGGGCGAGCTCGGAACGAATTTCCGGATTCATGCGGGGCCGCTCGGTTCGGGGAAGGACGCGATTCTACGCAAGCGCGCGACGGCCCCGGACATCCGGATGCGGGCGGGCCGGACGCGGGCACCGCTCAGGTGCGGTGGACCGGAGCGCGCCCCGGAAGCGGGCGGCTCAGTCGGCGGCGTCCGGCCGCACGTCGGGCGCTGGCGGGGCGGCCCGTGCGAACCCCTCGAACAACCCTTCGAGCCGCGCCATGCGCTCGCGAAGGTTGGCCACGTCGCCACGGAGCCCGCCGACGTCGGAGCGGATGTCGCGGATGTCGTCGCGCAGCGCGGCAGTGTCCCGCGCGATGAGGCGCCGGAGCACGATCCCCGTCCCGACGATGGAGCCGATGACGGAGACGCCCGTGCCGATGATGGCGGCGAGGGTCACGACATCCATGCCGGATCTCCCCGATGGTGCGCGGGGAGAGCGTAGCACATGCTTCGCCGCCCCCCGTCCGGCTGGCCGCGTCGTGCGGTGGGCCGCCGCCCGTCACGAGCTGAGGGTGACCTTCGCCCGCGACTGCCCGCCTGGTGGTGGGTGGAGATTTGCCGACCCCGGTCAGGCGCGGTGGTAGGGGTGGCGGTGGAGGAGGGACCAGGCGCGCCAGAGCTGCTCGGCCACGACGACCCGGACCAGCGCGTGCGGGAAGGTGAGGCGGGAGAGCGACCAGGTGAGGTCGGCCCGGCCTCGGCAGGCGGGGGCGAGCCCGTCCGGGCCGCCCGCGAGGAGGGCGGTATCCCGCCCGTCGGCCATCCAGGTCTCGAGTCGTCCGGCGAGGTCCGCGGTGGACCAGGCCGCGCCCCGCTCGTCGAGCGCGACGACCCGCGCGCCGGGCGGCACGGCGCGGAGGAGCCCCTCGCCCTCCCGGCGGACGGCCGCCGCGGACCTCGCCGCTCCCTTGCGGGCCGCCCCGCCGCGGTAGGCGGTCGGAACCTCCCTCAGAACGAGCCGGCAGGCGGGGGGAAGCCGCCTGGCGTACTCCTCGAACGCTTCACCCACCCATCCCGGCATCCGGGTTCCGACCGCCGCCAGCACGATCTTCACCCGCGGACCCCCGGACCCGGCGCCGATGGCCGCGGATCCCCGGAGACGGAAACGAGCCGGGCGTTCGGCGGGATCATGACCGTCCGGGGCCCCGAACGGCTCCGGGGGCCGCGTCGCCGCGGCGCGCCGTTGCCGCGGCGTTTCCGGGGAGCGGACCGGCGCGGCGGGCCGCCAAGGGCGCGGGCCGCCGGCTCAGGTGGGGGGCGCCGCGGTCCGCTCGCGAACCGCCATCACCGGAGACCAGAGCTTCTCGAGCTGGTAGAGGTCCCGGGTCTCCGGCCGCATGACGTGGACGATCACGTCGCAGAGGTCCACCAGCACCCAGTCTCCCTCGCGCTCCCCTTCCACCCCGAGGGGCGGTGCGCCCCGGTGCTTCGCCGATACCACCACCTTCTCGGTGATGGCCCGCACGTGGCGGCCGGTGCCTCCGGTCGCCACCACCATGTAGTCCGTGACGTCGGTGAGCTCCCGGACGTCGAGAACCTCGACGTCGCCGGCCTTGAGCTCTTCGAGATCGGCCACCACGAGCCGGAGCAGCTCGCCGCCGTCCGGCCCGCTCCGGCTCCGTTCGTTCCGTCCTGCATCACGCGCCATCGGAATAGAGCTTCTCCTGCCGTATGTATCGCGCCACCGCCCGCGGGACCAGCCCGTCGAGACCCTCGCCGGCCGCGCAGCGCCCCCGAACGGCGGTGGAGGAGACGTCGACGGCCGGGAGGTCCATCACGAAGATGGAGCCGGCCGGCCGGGTGCGGAGTGGATCGGGGCCCCCGCACCGGCGGGCTTCCACCCACCCGGAGACCTCCTCCCCTCGGGGCCGTCCGGCCCCGGTTCGACGCGCCACCACCAGGTGGGCGTAGTCGGTGAGCTCACGCCACCGCCGCCAGGTGTCCAGCGCCTCGAGCTGATCGGCGCCGAGCAGGAGGCAGAGCGGCCGCTCCCCGCACTCGGCGCGGAAGGAGGCGAGGGTGTCGACGGTCCAGCCGGGTGCGTCGCCGGCAAGCTCGCGCTCGTCCACGTAGAAGCCGGGGTTTCCGCGGACCGCGGCGGCCAGCATCGCCCGGCGCTGGCCGCCGGTCGCCCGCGCCGGGGGCCGGTGTACCGGGACCCCGGCCGGCACCAGCGCCACCGCGTCCAGTCCGATCCGGCGGCGGGCCGCCTCCGCGAACCGCAAATGGCCGTTGTGGACGGGATCGAAGGTGCCGCCCAGAATGCCGAGGATGCCCGCCGCGCCCGCCGTGTCAGCCTCCGGGGCGGCGCGCGGCGAAGCGGGTGGATGAGCGTCCGGGCGCCATCGTCAGAGGCGAGCCGAAGCGCGTGCGGAGCAGCCGGCGGAGCCCGGGGAGTGCCGCCGCCGCGGCGCACGCACCTCCGGCCGGCCGGGCGACGGGCGCGCGATCGGCGCGCGCGAACCCGGCGGGCCCGTGCACGTTCCGGCGAGGCGCCCGAGCCCCCGGGGTGCTGCACGGGCCCCGCACGGGCATCGCCGGCCGTTGGCCGCGTTCCTCACCGCCGGATATGGCCGTCGCCGAGAACGATGAACTTCTGCGACGTGAGCCCCTCCAGCCCGACCGGCCCGCGCGCGTGCAGCTTGTCGGTGCTGATCCCGATCTCCGCCCCGAGCCCGTACTCGAAGCCGTCCGCGAAACGGGTCGAAGCGTTGACCATCACGGAGCTCGAATCCACCTCGCGGAGGAAGCGCTGGGCCCGCGAATGGTCCTCGGTGACGATGGCGTCGGTGTGGGCGGAGCCGTGCGTCCCGATGTGGTCGATGGCCTCGTCGAGCCCGTCCACCACCCGGATCGACAGGATCGGGGCCAGGTACTCCGTGTCCCAGTCCTCGGGGGTCGCTTCCGCGCAGCCGCCGACGAGCCCCCGGGTGTCCGGGCAGCCCCGGAGCTCCACCCCGGCCTCGAGGTACCGCACGGCGAGCGGCGGCAGGACCTCGGGGGCGATCGTGCGGTCCACCAGCAGGGTCTCCATCGTGCAGCAGGTGCCGTAGCGCTGGGTCTTGGCGTTGTAAGCCACGCGGACGGCCTTGTCCGGGTCCGCCCGCCCGTCGATGAAGACGTGGCAGATCCCGTCCAGGTGCTTGATGATCGGGATCCGGGACTCGGCCATGACCCGCTCGACGAGCCCCTTCCCCCCGCGGGGAACGATGACGTCCACGAGCCCGTCGAGCCGGAGCAGCTCGCCGACGGCCCGCCGGTCCGTGGTCTCGACGACCTGGACCGCATCGGCGGGAAGAGCGGCCTCCCCGAGCCCCGCCCGGGCGCACGCCGCGATCGCCCGGTTGGAATGAAGCGCCTCCGAGCCGCCGCGAAGGATGACCGCGTTCCCGGCCTTGAGGCAGAGGCCGCCCGCGTCCGCGGTCACGTTCGGCCTCGATTCGTAGATGATGCCGACCACCCCGAGAGGCACGCGCATGCGCCCGACCTGGATGCCCGACGGACGGTAGCCGACCCCGGTCACCTCTCCGACCGGGTCGGGCAGGGCCGCGATCTCCTCCAGCCCGGCGGCCATCGCCTCGATCCGGGCTCGGGTCAGCTCCAGCCGGTCCGCGAGCGCGGGAGCCAGGCCTCGGCTCCGGCCGGCGTCGAGGTCCTGCCGGTTGGCCGCGAGCAACCCCGCGCGGCCGGCCCGGATCGCCTCGGCCGTCGCGGTGAGCGCCCGGTTTCGGGCCGCGGTGCCCGACCGGGCGAGCTCGCGCGCCGCGGACCTGGCCTGCTCGCCGAGCCTGCGCACGTAACGTCCGACGTCCGCCGTTTCGTCGATGCTCCTGACGGTGGCCGCCATCTCCCTTCTCCGATCCGATCTGAATCCGGCCCGGCCCGGCCCGGTCCGACCCGGCGCGCTCCGACCCGGCACGGCCTGCGCGCCCGGTCCGGCCCGATTATACGGTGCCCGCCCCGCGACCCGGGTCCACGCCGCAGAAGTCGAGCACGAGCCGCCGCAGCCCGTCCCATTCGTCGCCTTCGGCCGCCCCCTTGGACACCGCGTCCAAGGCGGCGAGGGCGGCGAGGCGGGCGCCCCATTCCGCGGCCGGCCGCCGCTCGAGCGCCGCCCGCACCGCGCCCTGGCGCCGGCGCCAACCGGGAAACGGCCGGAGCGCCTCGTCGATCGACGCCCCCCGTTCGAGGCCGCGCCCGATCCGGGTGATCGTCCGCACCTGCCACGCGAGGGCGCCGACGATGGCCGGCGCCGCCTCGCCTTCCGCCGCGAGCCCGGCGAGCACCAGCAGGGCGCGCGGGGCGTTTCCCGCCAGGGTCGCGTCCACGAGGTCGAAGGACGTGAAGCGGGCTCCGTGGGCCGCGCCGTCCAGCACGTCGTCGATCTCGATCCGCCCCCCCGAAACGAGGAGGGCAAGCCGCTCGACGGTCTGGGCTCCATACGCGAGATTGCCCTCACAACGGTCCGCGATCTCCTCGATCGCCTCGGGCGAGGCGGAGAGCCCGCGGGCGCGGGCGCGGTCCCGGACCCATGCCGGGAGGGCGGCGCGCTCCTTGGGCCAGACCTCCACGCTCACCCCCGCCCGGTCGATCGCCCGGTACCACTCGGAGCGCTTCGCGCGAGCCTCGATCCGGCCGGCGCCGACGAGGAGCACGACGTCGTCCCCCGGCGCCGCCGCGAACGCGGCGAGCGCCCGTCCGCCCTCCGCCCCCGGCCGCCCGCTCGGGAGGCGAAGCTCGATCAGGCGCCGCTCGGCGAACAGGGAGAGGCTCGCCCCGGCTTCGGCGAGCCGCGACCAGTCGAAGCCGGCCTCCGCGTCGAGGACGGTGCGCTCGGAGAAGCCCTGTTCGCGGGCGGCCGCCCGGACCGCGTCGAGCGCTTCGTCGAACTGGAGGGGCTCGTCGCCGCTCACCAGATAGAGCGGCTTCAGCCCCCGCCGGAGGTGGCCGGGGAGCTGCTCGGGTCGGACCTGCACCGCGGCTTCAGCCGGCGGAGAGCGCGTGCAGCCGCCGCACGATCGCGGCCGCCGCCTCGCGGTGCATCTCGTCGCGGATCACCGCGGTCTCCCGGGTCCGGCTCAGCCGCTCGCCGGTGTGCAACCGGTACTCGCGGACCACCTCGACCTCGCCGGGCTCGAGCACCGGCTCCCCCTTCCGGTCCCGCAGGGTGTAGCGCACCCGATGCACGATCCGGTACTCGCGGGCCTCCCCCCGCACCGGCTCCACGGAGAGCAGACGCTCCTCGAAGCGCCCCGGCCGGAGTGCGAGCACGATATCCGCATCGTTCCCCGCGAGCCGCACCCCGCTCCCGGCGAGGCGCGCCTCGAGCGCGCCGCGAAGCTCGAACGAGCCTCCCTGCACCCGGAGGGACCCGGGAAGATCCAGCGCCCCCCGCGGCTCGAAGGCGCAGCCGGCGAGGACCACCCCCCCCAGGAGGGCGCCGATCAGGGCGAGGAAGACGCCCACCGCGGGTCGGAAGAAGTGTCCACCGATTCCCGTCCCGAGCCGATCGACGAGCGCTCTCCGGCCCCCGGGACTTCCCTGAAACGGCCGGATGCCTCCCCGTCCTCGCGCTGCTGCGAACGCCGATCCGTCCACGGCGGCGGGGAGGGGTCCGGGCGGACGGCCGCGCCCCCGGCGGGCGCCGGCCGGAAACCCGGGCCCGCATACGAAGACGGTGCTGACGGCGCCGCGAACCCTCGTCAGGAAGGAAGGCACGTCACACCACGATGTTGAGGAGCCGATCCGGCACCAGGACGACCTTTCGCGCCGTCTTCCCTTCGAGATGCCGGGCGACGTTGGGGTTGCCGCGGGCCGCCGCTTCCGCCTCGCCGCGCCCCGCTCCCGCCGGGACCTCCACCCGGCCCCGCAGCTTGCCGTTGACCTGCACCACCAGGGTGACGGTATCGCGCTTCAGGGCGGCGGGGTCCGCTTCCGGCCAGCTCGCGTCCACCACCGGCCCCTCCCCGCCGAGCGCGGGCCAGAGGGCATGGGCGACGTGCGGCGCCACCGGAGCGAGCAACAGGATGGCGGTCCGCAGGCCCTCCCGGTCCAGGGCGCGGCCCTGGGGCGATTCGTCTTCGCGGGCGCGAAGGGTGTTCAGCATCTCGATGACCGCCGCGATCGCGGTGTTGAAGGTATAGCGGCGGCCCACGTCGTCGCCCGCCTTGGCGATGGTCTCGTGGATCTTGCGCCACACGGCGCGCTGGTCCGGGTCGAGCCGCTCCGGAACGAGATCGGGCGCCGGCCCCGCGGCCACGTGGTCCCCCACCATGCGCCACAGCCGCCGGAGGAACCGGAACGCTCCCTCGACGGCGGCGTCGCTCCATTCGAGGGTCTGGCTCGGGGGGCTCTGCATCATCATGTAGAGCCGGATGGTGTCCGCGCCGTAGCGGCCCACCATGTCCTCGGGGTCGATGCCGTTGTTCCTCGACTTCGACATCTTCTCGAGGCGCCCGACGGTGACCCGCCCGCCGTCCGCCCGGAGCTTCGCTCCCGTCACCCGGCCCTTGCCGTCGCGCTCCATCTCCACCTCGGCCGGCGAGTAGTAGGTGGCCGCTCCGTTCCCGTCCTCCCGGTAGAAGGTCTCGTTGAGCACCATGCCCTGGGTGAGGAGGTTCGCGAACGGCTCGTCGCTCTCGATGAGGCCCTCGTCGCGCATGACCTTGTGGAAGAAGCGGGCGTACATGAGGTGCAGGATGGCGTGCTCGATCCCGCCGATGTAGAGGTCCACGGGCAGCCAGTAGTTCGCCCGCCCGTCGACCATCGCGGTATCGCAGCCGGGGCAGGCGAAGCGCGCGTGGTACCACGAGGACTCCATGAACGTGTCGAAGGTGTCGGTGTCGCGCCGGGCCGGGCCGCCGGTCTCGGGGTCCGTCGTCCGCACGAAGTCGGGGAGGGTGGCGAGGGGGGAGCCGCCCCCCGAGACGTTCACGTCCTCCGGCAGCACGACGGGGAGCCGGTCCTCCGGCACCGGCAGCTCTCCTCTCGCCTCGCTCGTGATCACCGGGACCGGGCAGCCCCAGTAGCGCTGCCGGGACACGCCCCAGTCGCGCAGCCGGTAGTTGACGGTGCGCCGGCCCTTGCCCTCGGCCTCGAGCCGGTCGGCGATCGCCTCGAAGGCGGCGGCCGAGGTCATCCCGTCGAACTCCCCGGAGCCCGTCAACGTCCCCGGCTCGACGAACGCGCCGCCGGCCGCGCCGGCCGTGCCGGGCGCCGCCTCGCCGCCGCCGCCGGCCGGGAGGACGACCTGCACGATGGGCAGGCCGTACCGGGTCGCGAACTCGTGGTCGCGGTGGTCGTGGGCGGGCACGCCCATGATCGCGCCGGTGCCGTAGCTCATCAGGACGAAGTTCGCGATCCAGATCGGGATCTCCTCCCCGGTCATCGGATGGATCGCGTTGCGGCCGATGGCGATGCCCTGCTTCTCCGCGGTCTCGAGCGACGCCTCGGAGGTCTCCGCCCGCCGGCACCCCTCGATGAACGCGGCGATCGCGGGATCCCCCGCCGCCGCTTCCGCCGCGAGCGGATGCCCGGTGGCGACGGCCATGTACGTGGCCCCGTATATGGTGTCGGGCCGGGTCGTGAACACGGTGATCGGGCCGCCCCCGCCGGCCGGCTCGAAGTCGAACTCCACGCCCTCCGAGCGCCCGATCCAGTTGCGCTGCATCGTCTTCACCGCATCGGGCCAGCCGATGTCGTCCAGCCCGCCCAGGAGCTCCTCCACGTAGTCCGTGATCTTGAGGAACCAGTGCGGGATCTCGCGCCGCTCCACGGGAGCGCCCGAGCGCCAGCCGCGCCCGTCGATGACCTGTTCGTTGGCGAGCACGGTACCCTCCACCGGGTCCCAGTTCACCTCCGCGTTGCGCTTGTAGGCGAGCCCCTTCCCGTACATCCGGCCGAACATCCACTGCTCCCACCGGTAGTACTCCGGGGTGCAGGTGGCGAACTCGCGCGACCAGTCGTAGCCGAAGCCGAGCCGCCGGAGCTGCGCCTTCATGTCCGCGATGTTGCGGTACGTCCACTCGGCGGGCGGCACCCGGTTCTCGATGGCCGCGTTCTCGGCCGGCAGCCCGAAGGCGTCCCAGCCCATCGGCTGGAGCACGTTCCTGCCCCGCATCCGCTGGTAGCGCGAGACCACGTCCCCGATCGTGTAGTTGCGGACGTGCCCCATGTGCAGCCGCCCGCTCGGGTACGGGAACATGGAGAGGCAGTAGAACTTCTCGCGGGACGGGTCCTCGGTGACCCGGAAGGTCCCGGCCTCGTCCCAGTACGCCTGGGCCGCCGCCTCGACCGCCTCGGGGTCGTAACGTTCGGGGAGGGGGAGGTCAGCCATCGTGTCCGGTCTCGTATGCGTGGTCGAAGGAGTCGAAGAAGAGCCGTTCCGAGTCCAGGCCGTGCTCCGGAAAGACCTCGCGCGCCGCCGTCACCATCGGCGGCGGCCCGCTCGCGTAGACCTCGTACCCGGAGAGGTCCAGGAGATCGGCGAGCACCGCCTCGTGGACCAGTCCGGTGCGCCCGCTCCAGCCCGGCTCGGGCTCGGACAGCACCGGGACGAAGTGGAGCCGGGGGTGGGTGCGCGCCCACTCCCGCGGCAGATCGGGCAGGTACAGGTCCCGCTCGGAACGGACTCCCCAGTAGAGATGCATCTCGCGTCTCGGCGGCGCCAGCAGCGCATTTTCGATGATGGCCTTGATGGGCGCAAAGCCCGTACCCCCCGCGAGGAACACCACCGGGAGACCGCTCGCGGTGCGAAGATGGAAGTTGCCGAGGGGACCCTGCACCCGGAGGAGGGAACGCTCCTCCATCTCCTCGAACACCCGGCCCGAGAACGCCCCGCCGGGAACCCGGCGGACGTGCAGCACGAGGAACGCGTCGTCGGCGGGGCAGTTGGCGAGGGAGAACGCGCGCCGGCGGCCGTCGCGAAGCAGGACGTCGACGTATTGACCCGCGCGGTACCGGAGCCGTTCGGTCGGGGGGAGCTGAAGACGAAGCTCCATCACGTCGTGGGCGAGCCGGGTCCGGGATGCGACCCGGGCCGGAAGGGTGCGCACGCCGGCGCCGGGGCCGTCCGCCCGGGCCGCGATGCGGACGTCGGAAGAGACGCGGGCCTGGCACAGCAAGGTCCAGCCGGCCCGGACCTCGCGTTCGGTCAGGCCGCGCAGCCCCGCGCCCTCCGCGAGATGGACGCGGCCGTCGAGAACCCTGCCCCGGCAGGCGCCGCAGGCGCCGTTGCGGCATCCGTAGGGGAGCGGCACCCCCTGCCGGAGCGCCGCATCCAGGATGGATTCGTCCGGCCGGGCCCGGAAGGCGGGGCCCTCCGGAGCCAGCGTGACGTCGAACACCGCGAGATCGGCGGATGCGGGCGGGCCGAAGGGAGCGGCGGAAATGGGGCGGGGGTCGGGCATCCGTACCGGGGGGCCGGAGGGATCTGCCGGCTCGGGAACCGGAGTATAGCAGGGGAGGCCAGAATTCCGGTAGAATCAATCTCACTCAGCCGCAACCGAAGTGTAGACGTGATGGTTCCAACAGTTACCCCCCCCCCCCCCGCATGGACCAGATTCCGAATTTGGAGGGCGTTTCCATGAGATCGGCCATGATGGCTAGGACCATGCCTCTTTGCCCCGACCCGTCCGGCGGTGGACGTGGCGAGAGAGCGAGAACCTTCTTCGTCTCCGGCGCGCTGGGCGCCGGACTGCTCGCGGCGGCGCTGGCGTTTCCCGTCGGCGAGGCGCAGGCGCGGGACGAGTGTGGCACTTGGTCGTCGAGCGCTACCAGCCATACCTGCTCGGACGCGGCCTATGCCAGCGGCATCCGCTACGACGCGGCCGACGGCTGGGGCAACGGCATCGCCGGCAACATCGCGCTCACCGTCACCGGCGGATCGGCGACGGCGATCTCCAGCGCGGCGGCCGCCGCCTCCAACAGTTGGGGGAGCGGCATCGTCCTGCGGACCGCCCACCACGCCACCGACACGCGCACCGTCGCCCTCACGGTCGGCTCCGGCACCAACGCCGTGCGTATCACGCAGACCACAGGCACCCTCAACGCCGGCTTCGACAACACCGGCGTCGTCATCCATCACCGCGCCGCCGGCGCCTCGCCGACGACGGTGACCCTCGGCAGCGGCGTGGACATCGGCACGATGGCCGCTCCGATGAAGCGGTCCGGCGTCCACGTGCTCGTGGAGCAGGCCGACAACACGGCAGACCACACCGTCACGAGCGCCGCCGACATCTATTCCGCAGGTTTCGGCATCCTGGTGGACCCCAGGGGCTCGGGCAACGTCGTGGTCACCAACTCCGGCTCCATCGTCAACGCGGCGGTGACGGGCGGAACCACCGGGAACGCAGACGGCATCCGCATCCTGGACTGGACCGGAACCCGGGGCAACGAGAGACCCGCGACCGCCACGACCGAGGTCACCAACTCCGGCTCCATCTCCGTGAGCCAGGCGGGCGGAAGCGGCATCCGCGTGGACGCCGAAGGGCTCGGCCTTTACAAGACCGTCAACAGCGGCACCGTCTCGGCGACGAGCCCGACCAGCCACGGCATCTTCGTGGACGCCGGCTATCACTGGGGCGCCGCCGGAACCGAAGCCGTCGAGATCGAGAATTCCGGCACCATCACGACCGGCGGCGCGTCCGCGCACGGCATTTACGTCGAAACGTATGCCGCACCGCAAGGCAGGGGCGACGGCAACCTCGCGATCACCAACAGCGGCTCCATCTCTTCGGCGAACGCCGCCCTCCTCGTCAACTCCAACATGGGCGATACCACCGTCAAGCATACCGGCGGCTCCATCACCTCGACGGCCGAGGACGGCATCCGGGTCCAGCAGGGCGGGACGGGCGCCGTGACGGTCGAAAGCGGCGCCGACGTCACGGCCGAAAACTACGGCATCCGCGTCCTCGCCAGCCCGACACAAGCCGCCACCACGGTGACGGTGGCGGTGGCCGGGGGCGCGACCACCAGGACCAACGAACCCCAGGTGACGATTGCCTCGGGCACGACCACCACCACCTACGCCACGCTGGGCGCCGTCTCCGTCACGCATTCCGGCGGCGAAATCGAGGCCAAGACCGAAAGCGGCATCTGGATCGATCAGAAGGGGGCGGACGCGACGGTCACCAGCAGCGCCGACATCACGGCCAAGAAATACGGCATCTTCGTCGTCAACAACCCGGCGCTGGCCACGGTGGCGATCGCCGCGGGCGTGACCACCAACACCTGGTCCAACACGGGCGCCGTCTCCGTCACCCATTCGGCGGGCACCATCGCCGCCGAGGAGAAGAGCGGCATCTGGGTCCGGCAAGTCGCCGGAACGGGCGCGGTGACGGTCATCAGCCGCAGCGACGTCACGGCGGCGGTCCACGGCATCTACGTCGGGAACGAAGGCAGTGGCGACACCCGGATCACCACCACCGGCGGCAAGATCATGGCCGGCGTGGACGGCATCCACCTGGGCATCGCCGTCTCGAACACGAGCGGCGGCACGATCGTCAACGCCGCCGCCATCGACGCGGATGGCCACGGCCTCGTGGCCTGGTACTCGGGAGAGGGCGAGATCCGCATCGAGAACAGCGGCGCCATCACGGCCGGGAACATCGGCATTCATGCCGACGAGGGCGACGCGGGAGCCATCACGATCGTGAACGGCGCCGACGTCATGGGGGACAACCACGGCATCTTCGCGCGGAACACGCAAGGCGAAGGCGCCGTCTCCGTCACGCACTCGGCGGGCGAAGTCCGCGGCAAGGAGGGAAACGGCATCGCCGCCTTCATAGGGAGATGGCGGAACGAGGACAGCGCGGAGTCTCCCGACCCCATCAGCACGGCGTCCGTCGAGGTCGAGGTCACCGGCGGTTCGGTCCACGCCTCGGAAACGAGGGGCAGGGTCGCCATCGAGGCGGGCAACTTCGAGGGCGGCTCCGCCGAGGTGACCGTCTCGAAAGGCGCCGAGGTGTTCGCGAAGCACAACGCCGGCATCTACGCTCTTCTGTCGGATCGCCAGAACACGAACGGGCGCATCATGGTCACCCAGGGCGGGACGATCGAGGCCCGCAAGGGCGTCTACGCCTCCGTCTCGCGCGCGGGAACGGAGGAGCGCGCGGCGGCGGGTCAGCCTCTCATCGGCGTCGAGTGGACGGGAACGTTCACGGAGAGCGAGCGCACCCTCACCACCTTGAACTTGAACGGCGTCGCCCACGCCATCGAGAGCGCGCAGGAGGCGCAGGCGGGCGAGGGCGAGGTCATCCGCGGCGCGGCGCATACCGCGGGAATCGACGCCGAGGTCATGTCCTGGCGCGTGCTCAACCGGATCGCGACGAGGGGCGACGACCCGGGCCCGATCGCGGACGCGGCGGCCCAGACCGCGCTGCTCGACGTCTACTCGACCGACGCGGCGGTGAAGGCGCGGGCGGAGGCCATCGTGGCGCGGTTCCGCACGGTGTTGACCGACGAGACGCTCGGAAGGATTCCGGGCGCGGACGCCATCGACACGAACAACGACGACGAGTACAGCGACGCGGAGATCAGGGCGTATCTGAGCATGGACGACGATGCCCGCAGGACCGAGTTGCGCGACATCCTGGCGCGGCGTCTCTCGGAGACGGAGAAGGCGGTGTTGCGGGCGGTGGCGACGGGCGGCTCGGACGCCGAAGTGGACGCCGCGCTCGCGGGCGTGACCGGCGCCTCGGACGCCTGGAAGAACGAGGTGCGGGCGCTGCTGAACAACTACAACACCGGCAACATCCGCGTCACCATGAACGGAGGCTCCATCGACTCGACGAGCGGCGACGGGATCCGCGCCTGGTACGCGAGGCAGCACGACCGCAACGGCGCCATCGCCGTGACCGTCGCCGAGGGCGCGACCGTCACCGGCGGCGCGGCGGGCGTCTACCTGAGCGGCGCGGGAACCGGCCTGCGCGTCGAGAAGAAGTACACGTCCCCGGAGATCCAGGACGCGAACGAGGAACTGGGCCCCGACGACCGCGTGACCCTTTCGGACCATCTCGATCAGGTGGTTCGGGTGCAGGGCACGGTGACGGGCGGGACGGACGCGGCCGTTCACCTCGCCGGTGGCGGGGCGTTGATCGTCACCGGCGCCGGCAAGCTGGTGGCCGGCTCCTCGGGCCGGGCGGTGCTGGTGAACGATCCGGGACCGGCGGTGATCTACATCGAGGGCGAGGTGACGGGCGGTGCCGGTCCAGAAGGCGAGCCTGCGCCGGCGGCGGTGCATCTGACCGGCGGCGGCAGCGTCACCGTCGGCCTCACCGGTCGCGTGCGTGCGGGCGGGGCCATGAGCGCCATCCGGGGCGACAACGCGCCGACGGCGGTGATCGTGCACAGCGAGAGCACGGACGGCACTCTGACGCGGGAGCAGGCCCGCGAGGCCCTGGCGCGGGTCGAGGGCGGCATCGTCGGCGACGGCGTCGAAAGCGTCACCATCGCCGAGGTCCAGAACGGCGTCACCACCGGCCACGAGCGGGAGGACCTGCCTGTCGGCGAGGACGGGGAGGTGGATGTCAGTTCTCTCCCGCCCTCGACCTTCAGTTGCGACAGGGCGATGGACGGGCGGTGCCGGTTGTACGAGGCGCTGCCGTCGGTGCTGCTCGCGATGAACGACCTGCCCTCCTACGTGGAGCGGATGTCGGCGGCGCGGGACGCCAACGGCGCCTGGGCGCGGGTGGAGGCGGCGCGGGGCAAATGGCAGGCGGAGGAGGCGACGCGGCCGGGGAAGCTGGCCTACGACCACCGCCGGACCGTCGGGCGTGCGGGGATGGACGTCGCCGCGGGTGACCACGCCCGGGTCGGAGGATCGCTGCACGTGCTCGGGGGCAAGGCGGAGATGTCCGGCGTGGGCGAGGCCAAGCTGGACGGCAAGGGGGCGGGTATCTCCGCCACGTGGTTCCCGGAGACCTCGTTCGGGGACCTGTACGTGGACGCGCAGGCGGAGGTGACGCGCTACGACGCCGTGCTCGACTCCACCACGCACGGCAGGTTGGTGAAGGATGCCAACGCGGTGGCCTGGGCGGTGGGGGTGGAGGCCGGCAACCGGATGGCGCTCGGCGAGGGCCTGATGGTGACGCCCCGCGCCGGGCTCTCGTGGTCGAAGATCGACCTGAAGGATTTCACGGACAAGGTGGGCAGCCGCGCACGGGTGTCGGTGAAGGACGCACGGAGCACGAAGGGCCGTCTGGGAGTGATGGTGGAGACGGAGACGGGTCCGAAGGAGTCGCCGGGGCGGGTATTCGGTTCGGTGGACGTGGAGCACGAGTTCTCGGACGAAACGGAGGTGGTCGTCTCCGGGAACACGCTCGGGACGAAGGTCCGCAAGACGGCGGTGCGGGTCGGGCTGGGCGGGGTGTTCACCTTGGACGAGAACGTTTCGCTGAGGGTTTCGGCCAACTACACGGCGAGCGGCGGCGACACGAACGAGTACGGCGGCGGGGTGGAGCTGAACGTACGGTTCTAGACACGGTTGGCGAAACGGTGTCCGGGCGCGCGGGCCTCATCGGCCCGCGCGCCCTTTCGTGTCTCCGGGGAGCGCCATGCGAGGCCGTTCCCGGGATGACGAGGGCCGTTCCCCCGCGAACCACCCGACCGGCCGCGGGCCGGGCTAGCGACGCGGCGACCCCGCGCGGCCGGGGGCGAAGCGCGGGTCCTTCCTGTTTCGATCAGCCTCCCGACATCTCGTCGAAGCGGCGCTGCATCTCCTCCTCGGAGAGCGTCTCGATCACCTGGGTGACGACCCAGACGTGCCCGAACGGGTCTTCGATGCGTCCGGCGCGATGCCCGTAGAACTGGTCGCCTACCGGGATCAGGACCTTGGCTCCCGCACGGGCCGCCGCGTCCACCGTCGCATCGGCGTTCTCGACACCGAGCGCGAGCCGCACCGGCGTACCGCCGAGCGAGTGCGGGTCGGCGGTGCAGAAGGCCGGGTTGTGCTCGGACAGCATGACCGTCGTGTCTCCGATCCGGAGCTCGGCGTGGACGATGCTCCCGTCGGGGGCGGTGAGCCGGGGTCCGGTCTCGGCGGCGCCGAATGCCCGCCGGTAGAAGTCGAGGGCGGCGCTCGCGCCGACGACGGTGAGGTAGGGAGAGACATGGAGGCTGGACATGGAGGGAACCTGCTGATGACGGGGTGGACTTTCCTCGGTTTCGTGGACAGTGGATGGCTTTCGCCCCTGTTGCTCGGAGGGCAAACACCGGTAAGGTGTAGATGTTCCTCGATTCCGGGGGCAGGAGAGCTGTCCCGAGGGTAGTTCGGGGCCTCGGCCTGCGCGCTCGCAGGGATGGTCCCGGGTCTGCGGCCGGAGGTCTGGCGCCCGCACTTCCGGCGGGCTTCCCGGCCCGACGACAGCCCGCTGTCGCGTGCCGTCGCGGCCGGAGCGAGTTGGGGCTGGGGGACGGGGCGGGGCGCCCGGGATCATGAATGGCCGTTCAACCGCGTTTCCCGCCGACAAGCGCCTCCAGCTCCGCCACCCGCGCTTCCGCCGCCTGTCGCAAGGCGGCCTCCCGTTGACGGGCGCCGGCCTCCCGTTCGGCCCGGACCTCGGCACTTCGACGGGCGGCGGCTTCCCGTTCGGCCCGTGCGTGGTCCTCCTCGTGGCTCAGGAGGTCCAGGCCCGTCTCCGGATCACGGAAACGCATCTTTCCGCCCTTCGCCCACAGGTCCAGGCCCAGCGTCTTGCTGGACAGGGACAGCGTCCCGTCCACCGACTCCACCAGCGGCTGGCGCTCATACTCCCCGCCCACCAGACGATACCCCTGCAACGCCCGCTTCAGGTGCTCCCCCATCGGGTCGTACAGCCAGTACTCCTTCACCCCCAACCCCGCATAGACGCCCCGCTTCGGACCCACGTCCTCGCGCCACGTGCTCGGCGACGCAACCTCCAGCACGAAGTCCGGCCCCTTGCCCTCCTCCCATACCTTGTAGTTCATCCGCATCCGGTCCGGCACACCGAACACCACGAACACGTCCGGCGCCACCGACACCCGCGGGTTCCCCTCCTCGTAGTAGATGAGCAGGTCCCCGGACACGTACACGTCTCCGCGACCGGCGTAGCGCACCCGCAGCGCGCCGACCCCGTACAGGATGGCGGCGAGCTGGGCGTCATTCTCGGCCAAGGGCCTGCCGTCCGAACTCGGGTACTCGACCGCGGCGCGGGAGAGGGCGGAAGGAGCGGCGGAAGGAACGGCGGACGGGGCAGGTCGGCGCATGGGCGGTCCCCTCGTGGCGGTGGGGCGGCGTTCCCCGGATGCGGCCCTCGCGGGGGCGGGGCGGCGTCCTCGGAATGCGGGCGACGGACAACGGTACCACGCTCATGGGGGCGCCCCAAGCCGGATTGCCGGAGCACAGGATGGACGAGAACCGACGCTCGCGGAATGGGCGATCGCCCCGTCGTGCGTAGGACTTCGGCGCGATGCGCGGGGGGCGATATGGACGCGGACACCGGGCCGGCCGTCACCGTGAACGCACTGGCAGACACGGGGGCGGGGGGGCGGTTCAGCGGTTCACATGCGCGTTCCGCAGCGCGTCGGGAGCCGGATGCGAAGAAGCACACGATCGGGCTCTTCGAGGGAACGGAGGTACGAAGCTCCCAAGGGGCGCCAGCCATCCCATCGGATCGAACATACCCGACCGAGGCAGCCCGAACACGGAATTTCTGACACCCCGGGCTCATGAATGGCCGTTCAACCGCGTTTCCCGCCGACGAGCGCCTCCAGCTCCGCCATCCGCGCTTCCGCCGCTTGCCGCAAGGCGACCTCCCGTTGACGGGCGGCGGCCTCCCGTTCGGCCCGCGCGTGGTCCTCCTCGTGGCTGAGGAGGTCCAGACCCGTCTCCGGATCACGGAAACGCATCTTTCCGCCCTTCGCCCACAGGTCCAGACCCAACGTCTCGCTGGACAGGGACAGCGTCCCGTCCACCGACTCCACCAGCGGCTGGCGCTCATACTCCCCACCCACCAGACGATACCCCTGCAATGCCCGCTTCAGGTGCTCCCCCATCGGGTCGTACAGCCAGTACTCCTTCACCCCCAATCCCGCATAGACGCCCCGCTTCGGACCCACGTCCTCGCGCCACGTGCTCGGCGACATGACCTCCAGCACGAAGTCCGGCCCCTTGCCCTCCTCCCACACCTTGTAGCTCATCCGCATCCGGTCCGGCACACCGAACACCACGAACACGTCCGGCGCCACCGACACCCGCGGGTTCCCCTCCTCGTAGTAGATGAGCAGGTCCCCGGACACGTACACGTCTCCGCGACCGGCGTAGCGCACCCGCAGCGCGCCGACCCCGTACAGGATGGCGGCGAGCTGGGCGTCATTCTCGGCCAAGGGCCTGCCGTCCGAACTCGGGTACTCGACCGCGGCGCGGGAGAGGGTGGAGGGAGCGGCGGGGGGGAAGGCGGACGGAGCGGGTCGGCGCATGGGCGGTCCCCTCGTGGCGGTAGGGCGGCGTTCCCCGGATGCGGCCCTCGCGGGGGCGGGGCGGCGTCCTCGGAACGCGGGCGGCGAGCAACGGTACCACGCTCATGGGGGCGCCCCAAGCCGGATTGCCGGAGCACAGGATGGACGAGAACCGACGCTCGCGGAATGGGCGATCGCCCCGTCGTGCGTAGGACTTCGGCGCGATGCGCGGGGGGCGATATGGACGCGGACACCGGGCCAGCCGTCACCGTGAACGCGCTGGCGGACACGGGGGCGGGGGACGGTTCAGCGGTTCACATGCGCGTCCCGCAGCGCGTCGGGAGCCGGATACGAAGAAGCACACGATCGGGCTCTTCGAGGGAACGGAGGTATTCGAAATTCCCAAGGGGCGCCAGCCATCCCACCACTGGATCGAACATACCCGACCGAGGCAGCCCGAACACGGAATTTCTGACACCCCCGGCTCATGAATGGCCGTTCAACCGCGCTTCCCGCCGACGAGCGCCTCCAGCTCCGCAACCCGCGCTTCCGCCGCTTGCCGCAAGGCGGCTTCCCGTTCGGCCCGTGCGTGGTCCTCCTCGTGGCTCAAGAGGTCCAGACCCGTCTCCGGATCACGGAAACGCATCTTCCCGTCCTTCGCCCACAGGTCCAGGCCCAACGTCTCGCTGGACAGGGACAGCGTCCCGTCCACCGACTCCACCAGCGGCTGGCGCTCATACTCCCCGCCCACCAGACGATACCCCTGCAATGCCGGCTTCAGGTGCTCCCCCATCGGGTCGTACAGCCAGTACTCCTTCACCCCCAACCCCGCATACACGCCCCGCTTCGGACCCACGTCCTCGCGCCACGTGCTCGGCGACGCGACCTCCAGCACGAAGTCCGGCCCCTTGCCCTCCTCCCACACCTTGTAGTTCATCCGCATCCGGTCCGGCACACCGAACACCACGAACACGTCCGGCGCCACCGACACCCGCGGGTTCCCCTCCTCGTAGTAGATGAGCAGGTCCCCGGACACGTACACGTCTCCGCGACCGGCGTAGCGCACCCGCAGCGCGCCGACCCCGTACAGGATGGCGGCGAGCTGGGCGTCATTCTCGGCCAAGGGCCTGCCGTCCGAGCTCGGGTACTCGACCGCGGCGCGGGAGAGGGCGGAAGGAGCGGCGGGGGGGAAGGCGGACGGAGCGGGTCGGCGCATGGGCGGTCCCCTCGTGGCGGTAGGGCGGCGTTCCCCGGATGCGGCCCTCGCGGGGGCGGGGCGGCGTCCTCGGAATGCGGGCGACGGACAACGGTACCACGCTCATGGGGGCATCCCAAGCCGGATTGCCGGAGCGCAGGATGGACGAGAACCGACGCTCGCGGAATGGGCGATCATCCCGTCGTTCGTAGGACTTCGGCGCGATGCGCGGGGGGCGATATGGACGCGGACACCGGGCCGGCCGTCACCGTGAACGCACTGGCGGACACGGGGCGGGGGACGGTTCAGCGGTTCACATGCGCGTTCCGCAGGGCGTCGGGAGCCGGATACGAAGAAGCACACGATCGGGCTCTTCGAGGGCACGGAGGTACGAAGCTCCCAAGGGGCGCCAGCCATCCCACCACTGGATCGAACATACCCGACCGAGGCAGCCCGAACACGGAATTTCTGACACCCCGGCTCATGAATGGCCGTTCAACCGCGTTTCCCGCCGATGAGCGCCTCCAGCTCCGCAACCCGCGCTTCCGCCGCTTGCCGCAAGGCGACCTCCCGTTCGGCCCGGACCTCGGCGCTTCGACGGGCGGCGGCTTCCTGGCGGCGGGCGGCGGCTTCCCGTTCGGCCCGTGCGTGGTCCTCCTCGTGGCTCAAGAGGTCCAGACCCGTCTCCGGATCACGGAAACGCATCTTCCCGTCCTTCGCCCACAGGTCCAGACCCAACGTCTCGCTGGACAGGGACAGCGTCCCGTCCACCGATTCCACCAGCGGCTGGCGCTCATACTCCCCGCCCACCAGACGATACCCCTGCAACGCCGGCTTCAGGTGCTCCCCCATCGGGTCGTACAGCCAGTACTCCTTCACCCCCAATCCCGCATAGACGCCCCGCTTCGGACCCACGTCCTCGCGCCACGTGCTCGGCGACGCAACCTCCAGCACGAAGTCCGGCCCCTTGCCCTCCTCCCACACCTTGTAGCTCATCCGCATCCGGTCCGGCACACCGAACACCACGAACACGTCCGGCGCCACCGACACCCGCGGGTTCCCCTCCTCGTAGTAGATGAGCAGGTCCCCGGACACGTACACGTCTCCGCGACCGGCGTAGCGCACCCGCAGCGCGCCGACCCCGTACAGGATGGCGGCGAGCTGGGCGTCATTCTCGGCCAAGGGTCTGCCGTCCGAACTCGGGTACTCGACCGCGGCGCGAGAGAGCGCGGAAGGAGCGGCGGGGGGGAAGGCGGACGGAGCGGGTCGGCGCATGGGCGGTCCCCTCGTGACGGTGGGGCGGCGTTCCCCGGATGCGGCCCTCGCGGGGGCGGGGCGGCGTCCTCGGAATGCGGGCGACGGACAACGGTACCACGCTCATGGGGGCGCCCCAAGCCGGATTGCCGGCGCGCAGGATGGACGAGAACCGACGCTCGCGGAATGGGCGATCACCCCGTCGTGCGTAGGACTTCGGCGCGATGCGCGGGGGGCGATATGGACGCGGACACCGGGCCGAGGGGCGGTTCAGCGGTTCACATGCGCGTTCCGCAACGCGTCGGGAGCCGGATACGAAGAAGCACACGATCGGGCTCTTCGAGGGAACGGAGGTACGAAGCTCCCAAGGGGCGCCAGCCATCCCATCGGATCGAACATACCCGACCGAGGCAGCCCGAACACGGAATTTCTGACACCCCGGCTCATGAATGGCCGTTCAACCGCGTTTCCCGCCGACGAGCGCCTCCAGCTCCGCAACCCGCGCTTCCGCCGCTTGCCGCAAGGCGGCCTCCCGTTCGGCCCGGACCTCCGCACTCCGACGGGCGGCAGCTTCCCGTTCGGCCCGTGCGTGGTCCTCCTCGTGGCTGAGGAGGTCCAGACCCGTCTCCGGATCACGGAAACGCATCTTCCCGCCCTTCGCCCACAGGTCCAGACCCAACGTCTCGCTGGACAGGGACAGCGTCCCGTCCACCGACTCCACCAGCGGCTGGCGCTCATACTCCCCGCCCACCAGACGATACCCCTGCAATGCCCGCTTCAGGTGCTCCCCCATCGGGTCGTACAGCCAGTACTCCTTCACCCCCAATCCCGCATAGACGCCCCGCTTCGGACCCACGTCCTCGCGCCACGTGCTCGGCGACACGACCTCCAGCACGAAGTCCGGCCCCTTGCCCTCCTCCCATACCTTGTAGCTCATCCGCATCCGGTCCGGCACACCGAACACCACGAACACGTCCGGCGCCACCGACACCCGCGGGTTCCCCTCCTCGTAGTAGATGAGCAGGTCCCCGGACACGTACACGTCTCCGCGACCGGCGTAGCGCACCCGCAGCGCGCCGACCCCGTACAGGATGGCGGCGAGCTGGGCGTCATTCTCGGCCAAGGGCCTGCCGTCCGAGCTCGGGTACCCGACCGCGGCGCGGGAGAGGGCGGAAGGAACGGCCGGGGGGAAGGCGGACGGAGCGGGTCGGCGCATGGGCGGTCCCCTCGTGGCGGCGGGGCGGCGTTCCCCGGATGCGGCCCTCGCGGGGGCGGGGCGGCGTCCTCGGAACGCGGACGACGGACAACGGTACCACGCTCATGGGGGCGCCCCAAGCCGGATTGCCGGCGCGCAGGATGGACGAGAACCGACGCTCGCGGAATGGGCGATCGCCCCGTCGTGCGTAGGACTTCGGCGCGATGCGCGGGGGGCGATATGGACGCGGACACCGGGCCGGCCGTCACCGTGAACGCGCTGGCGGACACGGGGCCGAGGGACGGTTCAGCGGTTCACGTGCGCGTTCCGCAGCGTATCGGGAGCCGGATACCACGATCGGGCTCTTCGAGGGCACGGAGGTATTCGAAGCTCCCAAGGGGCGCCAGCCATCCCACCGGATCGAACATACCCGACCGAGGCAGCCCGAACACGGAATTTCTGACACCCCGGCTCATGAATGGCCGTTCAACCGTGTTTCCCGCCGACGAGCGCCTCCAGCTCCGCAACCCGCGCTTCCGCCGCTTGCCGCAAGGCGACCTCCCGTTGACGGGCGGCGGCCTCCCGTTCGGCCCGGACCTCGGCGCTTCGACGGGCGGCGGCTTCCTGGCGGCGGGCGGCGGCTTCCCGTTCGGCCCGTGCGTGGTCCTCCTCGTGGCTCAGGAGGTCCAGACCCGTCTCCGGGTCACGGAAACGCATCTTCCCGCCCTTCGCCCACAGGTCCAGACCCAGCGTCTTGCTGGACAGGGACAGCGTCCCGTCCACCGACTCCACCAGCGGCTGGCGCTCATACTCCCCGCCCACCAGACGATACCCCTGCAACGCCCGCTTCAGGTGCTCCCCCATCGGGTCGTACAGCCAGTACTCCTTCACCCCCAACCCCGCATAGACGCCCCGCTTCGGACCCACGTCCTCGCGCCACGTGCTCGGCGACACCACCTCCAGCACGAAATCCGGCCCCTTGCCCTCCTCCCACACCTTGTAGCTCATCCGCATCCGGTCCGGCACACCGAACACCACGAACACGTCCGGCGCCACCGACACCCGCGGGTTCCCCTCCTCGTAGTAGATGAGCAGGTCCCCGGACACGTACACGTCTCCGCGACCGGCGTAGCGCACCCGCAGCGCGCCGACCCCGTACAGGATGGCGGCGAGCTGGGCGTCATTCTCGGCCAAGGGCCTGCCGTCCGAACTCGGGTACTCGACCGCGGCGCGGGAGAGGGCGGAAGGAACGGCCGGGGGGAAGGCGGACGGAGCGGGTCGGCGCATGGGCGGTCCCCTCGTGGCGGTGGGGCGGCGTTCCCCGGATGCGGCCCTCGCGGGGGCGGGGCGGCGTCCTCGGAACGCGGACGACGGACAACGGTACCACGCTCATGGGGGCGCCCCAAGCCGGATTGCCGGAGCACAGGATGGACGAGAACCGACGCTCGCGGAATGGGCGATCGCCCCGTCGTGCGTAGGACTTCGGCGCGATGCGCGGGGGGCGATATGGACGCGGACACCGGGCCGGCCGTCACCCTGAACGCACTGGCGGACACGGGGGCGGGGGGCGGTTCAGCGGTTCACATGCGCGTTCCGCAGCGCATCGGGAGCCAGCTACGAAGAAGCACACGATCGGGCTCTTCGAGGGAACGGAGGTATTCGAAGCTCCCGAGCCCCGAACCCTCGTTCAGCATATTCTCGAGATCGCCACCAACCCCGGCGACCTCGTCCTCGACTCCTTCCTCGGCTCTTTCCTCGGCTCCGGCACCACCGCCGCGGCCACCCATAAGACGGGGCGGCGGTGGATCGGCATCGAGATGGGCGAGCGCGCGGTCACCCACTGCGCGCCGCGCTTCCGGATTCAGTGCGGATGAAGGCATGAACCCGGCTCGAAATCGCCGTCCGAGGTCGCAGGTCACCCAAGCCCGACCTGATTACGCACGAAGCCCGGGTAAATGGTCTCTTTCAGCCCGTCATTTCCCCGAAGCTCGTGCCCGGCTTCCACCGGCCCTGGCTCACAAGCCGAGCTTCGTGCGCGATCGGGAAGCCTGATGGCAACCCGTTGATCGCCTATGGAGTCGAATTCTTGTCTCATCATCCGGGTACCATGAAATCCAATGATGGGACGGGCCCGCATGGTGCGGGTCGAGACGCGGGGGCGGGGGCGGCATGAGGGGCGGGACGCTGATGATCCAGGGGACCGGCTCGGACGCCGGCAAGTCCACGGTCGTGGCGGGGCTCTGCCGGATCGCGCGCCGGCGCGGGCTCTCCGTCGCCCCGTTCAAGCCGCAGAACATGTCGAACAACGCGGCGGCTTGCCCCGACGGGGGAGAGATCGGGCGGGCGCAGGCGCTCCAGGCGCGGGCGGCCGGGGTAGCCCCGACCGTGGACATGAACCCGGTGCTGCTCAAGCCCCAGTCCGACCGCACCTCGCAGTTGGTGGTGCACGGGCGGGCGGTCTCGACCCTGGAAGCAGCGGACTACCTGGTCCGGCGCGACCGGCTCCTCGCCCCGGTGATGGAGAGCTTCGGCCGCCTGGCCGGCGTCTTCGATCTCGTGGTCGTCGAGGGGGCCGGGAGCACGGCGGAGACGAACCTGCGGGACCGCGACGTCGCGAACATGGGGTTCGCGCGCCGGGCGGAGGTCCCGGTGTGCCTCCTCGCCGACATCGATCGCGGCGGGGTCATCGCCGCCGTGGCGGGGACCCGGGCGGTGCTCGATCCTGCCGACGCGGCGATGATCACGAGCTTCGCGATCAACAAGCTCCGGGGCGATCCGGCGCTCTTCGCGGACGGGGTGCGCGAGCTCGAGCGCCGTACCGGCTGGCCGTGCCGGGGGGTCGTCCCCTGGCTCGACGCGGCCGGGCGGCTTCCGCCCGAGGATGCGGTAGTCCTCGACCGCCCCGGAGAGCGGCGCGCCGCCGGAGCGGGGGCGGGAGCGGAAGAACGGGTCCGGATCGTCGCCCCGCGGCTCTCGCGGATCGCCAACTTCGACGACGTGGACCCGCTCCGGCTGGAGCCGGCGGTGGACTTCGCCTTCGTTCCGCCGGGTGCGCCCCTGCCGCGCGACGCCGACGTCGTCGTCCTGCCGGGCACGAAGTCGACCCTCGGCGATCTCGCGTTCCTGCGGTCGCAGGGATGGGATCACGACGTCATCGCCCACGCGCGGAGCGGGGGGCGGGTGATCGGCCTTTGCGGCGGCTACCAGATGCTCGGCCAGCGGGTGTGCGATCCGGACGGGGTCGACGGCCCGGCCGGCGAGGCCCCGGGGCTCGCCCTCCTCGACGTGGAGACGGTGATGGAGGGCGAGAAGTCGGTGCGCGCGGTGGCCGGGACCTGCGCGCGGAGCGGGGCGGCGCTCTCCGGGTACGAGATCCACATGGGCTCGACCACCGGCCCGGATACCGCCCGGCCCTTCGCGTACCTCGCGGACGGCGCGTACCTCGCGGACGGCGCGGTGAGCGCCGACGGCCGGGTCGAGGGCTCGTACGTGCACGGCTGCTTCGCCGGGGACGAGTTCCGCGCCCGCTGGCTGGAGGGGGTCCGGGCCGGAACGTCGTCGGCACTCGCCTACGAGCCCGCCGTCGAGCAGGCCCTCGACGAGCTCGCGGACGGGCTCGAAGCGGCCCTCGACGTGGAAGCGCTCTTCGCCGGGAGGTAGGGGGAGGGGTAGAGGCAGGTCCGGCGCGGCGGAGGGCCGTACTCCGTTCCAGGACGCCTCGACCGCGCGCAGCGCCAAAGGGGTCGGCTGCCTGCCGCGCTTGCCGCCCCCGGCTCGCCCTTCAGCGTCTCTTGGGGCTCGCCATCGTGGGATCTCGACGCTCTCGTGGCGAAGCCCGGTGAGATGTCCGGGTCGGCCCGGACGGGCGGCCCCGGCGCGTTGGCCGGTCGGGGCGGCGGCGGCCGGGGGTGGCCCGGGGGCGGCGGTTCACCCGGGCTCGGCGAGCGCCTGCCTGAGCCGGGAGCGGTCGACGGCGCCGCCAAGGAAGATCTCCGCGCAGTTCGCCCCCTGCTCGAAGAAGAGCTCGTAGCCGTTCAGGGTCTCGAGGCCGGCCGCCGACGCTTCGGCGAGGAACCGCGTGTCGGCGGGGGTATAAACCGCGTCGAAGGCCCATACCGCCTCTGGCAGGAGATACGACGGAACCGGCGTTCCCTCGTGTCCGACCATGCCCACCGGAGAGCAGTTGACGATCCCCCGCGCGCCCCGCACGGCGTCCTTCAGGCTCCCGGCGGCGGTCGCCTTCGTCTTCGGCCGCACCTCCCGGAGCGCCGCCGCGAGGCGCTCGGCTCGCCTCCGGTCGAGGTCCAGGAGCCGGATCGCCTCCGCCCCGAGCGCGGCGAGCCCGAACGCGACCGCCTTGCCCACGCCGCCCGCGCCCACCTGGCAGACCGTGCCGGGCCGGGCGGCGCCGAACGCCGCGCGCCAGGCCGCGACGAAGCCCGTGTGGTCGGTATTGAACCCCCGCGGGCCGTCCGGCCCGAACACCACCGTGTTGACCGCCCCCATCGCGCGAACGAGGGGGCTCTCGATCCCGACCCGCGCCGCCGCCCGCTCCTTCCAGGGGTAGGTGACGTTGATCCCCCGGTAGCCCCCGGCCCCACAGCGGTCGAACAGCTCGTCGAACCCGACGCCCTGTTCGGCCGGGACGAGCAGGTCGTAGATGACCTCGACGCCGCGCATCCGGCCCGCGGCCGCGTGCAGGCGCGGCGCCATCGAGGCGGCGACGTGGTCGCCGATGAGTCCGAGGCGGACCTTCTCCATGCCTCCTCCCTCCCGTCGAGCCCGGAGGCGGCACAAGATAGCGCGTCCGGTCCTGGGAACGCTCGTGTCCGGCCCGCATCGAACGGCGGCGGTCTTACCGTCCCATTTGCGGGCGGGACACGAGCGTTCCCAGGATGTCCACATCAGGCGCCGCTCCGATTCGACCGTACCGGGTCCGCAGCGTGAAGAGGCCCTGTCCCGCAGGGCAATCGCATTGGGGATTCCCGATGCGTCGTGATGGCCAAGCTGCCGTTGGCAGGGGTCGATCTCCGGCTGTGGAGCGCCGAAATCGGCCTGACGACCCGGTTTGAAGGTTGCTTGCGGCGTCCGGCGGACGGCTTTGGGCGGCGCACACGGCATATTCCGTCCAAATGCGATTGCCTTGCCCTGTCCCGTCCCGGAGCTTTCCATGTCCGGCGGGACTCGCTAACCTTCGGGGCTGCCGTTCGGCGGCGGCGGCAGCGGGGGGCCGCTGCCGCCGCCGGCCAGCCGGTCGGAGCGCAAGGCGGGGGAGCAGGCGCCATGAGCGAGGCAGTCGCCTTCAGTCTGGACGGGCGCGAGGTCGCCGCCGCCGCCGGGGAGACCATCTGGCAGGTCGCCGCGCGCGAGGGGGTGGCGATCCCGCACCTTTGCCACTCCGCCGAGCCTGGCTACCGGCCGGACGGCAACTGCCGCGCCTGCATGGTCGAGGTGGAGGGGGAGCGGACCCTCGCCGCATCCTGCATCCGCCGCCCGGCGCCGGGCATGAAGGTGCGGACCGACACCGAGCGCGCGCGTCATTCGCGCCGCACCGTGTTCGAGCTTCTCCTCGCCGACCAGCCCCCGCGCGAGCGCGCCCGCGAGCACGACTCGCGGTTCTGGAGATGGACGGAGCGGATCGGCCTCGACGGGAGCCGCTTCCCGGTGCGCGAATCTCCGCCCGCCCCCGACGCCTCCCATCCCGCGATGCGGGTCGCGCTCGACGCCTGCATCCAGTGCAATCTCTGCGTGCGGGCGTGCCGCGAGGTCCAGGTGAACGACGTCATCGGCATGGCGTACCGGGGGCACGGGTCGAGCATCGTCTTCGACTTCGACGATCCGATGGGCGAGAGCACCTGCGTCGCGTGCGGCGAGTGCGTGCAGGCGTGTCCGACCGGGGCGCTCATGGAGGCGTCGCTCGTGGACGAGGCGGGGGTGGACCGGCGGCTCCCGCTCCGGGAAGTGGAGAGCGTCTGCCCCTACTGCGGGGTCGGATGCCAGATCACCTACCGGATCGAGGAGGACGATCGGATCGCGGCCGTCGCCGGCCGCCACGGGCCGTCGAACGAGCAGCGCCTGTGCGTCAAGGGACGCTTCGGGTTCGACTACGTGGCGCACCCGCACCGGCTGACCCGCCCGCTCGTCCGGCGGGACGACGCGCCGAAGTCCGCGGACGAAGCCGTCGACCCCGCGAACCCCTGGACCCACTTCCGCGAGGCGGGCTGGGAGGAAGCGCTCGACCGGGCGGCGGCCGGGCTCCGGCGCATCCGGGACCGGGACGGCGGGGGCGCCCTCGCCGGGTTCGGCTCCGCCAAGGGGTCGAACGAGGAGGCGTACCTCGTCCAGAAGATGATCCGCACCGGGTTCGGCACCAACAACGTGGACCACTGCACGCGCCTGTGCCATGCGTCTTCGGTGGTCGCGCTCCTCGAAGGGATCGGATCGGGCGCGGTCACCGCTCCCTTCACGTCGTGCGCGGACTCGGAGGTCATCATCGTCATCGGCGCCAACCCCACCGAGAACCACCCGGTCGCCGCGACCTTCTTCAAGCAGGCGTCGAAGTCGAAGACCCTCATCGTCATGGACCCGCGGCGGAACGGCCTTGCCCGGCACGCGCGCCACGTGCTCCAGTTCCGCCCCGGCGCCGACGTCGCGCTGCTGAACGCCCTCCTCCACGTCATCGTCGCCGAGAAGCTGTACGACGAGCAGTACGTCGCCGCCCGGACCGAGGGGTTCGAGAACCTCCGGCGCCACGTCGAGCCGTTCACCCCGGAGGCGATGGCCCCAGTGTGCGGCATCGACCCCGGCGCCATCCGCACCGTGGCGCGCACCTACGCGAAGGCCGAGGCGGGGATCATCTTCTGGGGGATGGGGATCTCGCAGAGCACGCACGGGACCGACAACGCGCGCTGCCTCATCGCGCTCGCCGCCATCACCGGGCACGTGGGGCGCCCCGGGACCGGGCTCCACCCGCTCCGCGGCCAGAACAACGTGCAGGGCGCCTCCGACGTCGGCCTCATCCCGATGGTCTATCCCGACTACCAGGCGGTCGACGCGGCGGACGTGCGCGCCCGCTTCGAGGCCGCGTGGGGCTCCGGCCTCGACCCGGAGCGCGGCCTCACGGTGGTCGAGATCATGCATGCGATCCTCGATGGCGAGATCAAGGGCATGTACATCATGGGGGAGAACCCCGCGATGTCGGACCCGGACATGCAGCACGCCCGCGAGGCCCTCGCGAAGCTCGAGCACCTCGTGGTGCAGGACCTCTTCCTCACCGAGACGGCGTTCCACGCGGACGTGGTCCTGCCGGCGTCGGCCTGGCCGGAGAAGGACGGGACGGTCACCAACACGAACCGGCAGGTCCAGCTCGGGCGCCGCGCGCTGCCGCTCCCCGGGCGGGCGCGCCAAGACTGGTGGATCGTGCAGGAGCTCGCGCGGCGCCTCGGGCTCGACTGGCGTTACGAGCACCCGCGCGACGTGTTCCGGGAGATGACGGAGGTGATGCCGTCGCTCGACAACATCACCTGGGAGCGGCTGGAGCGCGAGAGCGCGGTGACGTATCCCTGCCTCGGGCCGGACCGGCCGGGCGAGGACGTCGTCTTCGGGGACGGGTTCCCGACCGCGACCGGCCGGGCGACCCTCGTACCGGCGGACCTCGTGCCCTCGGTCGAGGAGCCCGACGACGAGTATCCGATGGTGCTCACCACGGGGCGGCAGCTCGAGCACTGGCACACCGGAGCGATGACGCGCCGGGCCGGGGTCCTCGACGCGCTGGAGCCCGAGGCGGTGGCGAGCCTCTCGCCGGCGGACCTCGGCCGGATGGGGGTGGCGGCAGGGGGCCCGGTGCGGATCTCGACCCGGCGCGGGGCCATCGAGGTCGCCACCCGACGCGACCCCGCCGTCCCGGAGGGAATGGTGTTCGTGCCCTTCTGCTTCGCCGAGGCGGCGGCCAACATCCTCACCAGCCCCGAGCTCGATCCCCTGGGCAAGATCCCCGGCTTCAAGCTCTGTGCGGCGCGGGTCGAGCCGGCGGCGCCGGAGTCCGAGCCGGAGCCGAAGCGCGAGCGCCAGCGCGCCTGATCCCGCCGGCTCCGGCCTCTCGCCCCGTCCGGGAGGATGACCTTCGCCGAACCGATTCCGGATTCGAGACCCACCGTGAAGTACGGTGGGCTTCCTCCGGCGTCGCGTGACGCGGAGGTTCCGGCAAGCCGGACGGACGGACCCGTGGGAGCGCGCCAACCCGAGGAGGCGGCGCGCCCCGAAGAAGTCGGTCTACGGGAGGCCCGGGGGGAGGCCCGGGGGCCCGGTGAGGGTCAGGCGCCGGGCGGGTCGCAGGGCTCCGTGCCCATGTCGGCGGGCAGGCTGACCTCGACCAGCTCGAAGGTGTCGGAGGTCGCGATCTCGTTGTGGGGGGTGCCGCCCGGGATGTACATGCTGTCCCCGGCCTCGATCCGCACGACCTTGCCGCCCGCGAACTCGAGGTCGACCCAGCCCTCCAGCATGTAGACGAGCTGCCCCTCGCAATGGTGCACGTGCCAGCCGGTCGGCTCGGAGAGGCCCCGCGACGCCGAGGTCACCTGAGCGCGGAGCCGCCCGCCGCTCGCCTCGGTGACGCCGAGCTCGCGGTACTTCATCCAGTCGCGGCGCCCCTGGACGTAGACCGCCTCGTTCTTCTTCGCGAGGACGAAGCCGTCGGAACGTTCCCTCGCCTCGGGCAGCTCGACTACCGCCGCTGCGCTGCTGCTCATGCCGTTCTCCTCTGATGATGTGATGATTCGCCGCTCGATCGCGGCCATGGACCCGCTCCGATCCTGGGGCAGGGAGGAGCGGCTCGTCAAGAAAGCCGATTCCCCGAGTGGAACGGCGCCGATCCCCGTCGGGACCGCTGGATCGTCTGACGGACCCGGAGCGTCTCGCCGAGGTCGGCGACTGGATCATCGAGTGCGGCACGGGTGCGGGTCTGCTCGACCACGCGGGGCGCCTCGCCCGCCTCGCCTGATCGGACCCCGCCATTCGGCGCCCGGAACTCGCGGGCAAGGTCGATCGAAGGAGCGAAGGGAAAGGCAGGATCTCGGAGGCGGTCCTCGTGGGGGGCTTCAAGAGGGTATCAGGGGCGTTTACTCGAATCGACCGGAACCGCGTAGCGTGGGTCGGCGACCGGATCGCCCGGCATGGGCGGCTCGAGGAAGGTGATGCTCTCGTAGAAATCATCCAGGGCGATGAACTTTCCATTCTGCTCCGCCCATTCCCTCATCCGGCGGTTGCAGCTATGCCGCCAGGACAGCACTTCCACCCTCCATCCGCGGCTGTGCATGCGCTCCAGATCCGCATGAAAGCCGACCCCATCGACGAAGCCGCTGCCGTCCCCGGTCAGCAATACCGCGATACCGGGACTCCCGTTATGGTCGAAGGCGTCGCGCAGCATCGCGGTTTGCAGGGTCTGATCCACGCCCTGCTCCCGGCCCTGCATCGCCCCGCGTTCCAGCAACTGTACCGTGACCCCTTCGTTTTCCAGACGGTTCCAGACATGCCGGAGCTCCGGAGGAACGGACCCCACGGCGATCGCGTGCTCGATGCTGCGCCCGGCGTGCGCCAGCTCCAACAAATTACGGAAGTGGACGCGCACCCGGTGGCGGGCGGCCGCCCCCTCTCGTTCTACCGCGACGTCGCGAGCGCCGATGAAAATGTTCGAGTTGTCCCAGTAGATGAAGACCATTTCCATTTCGAATCCACGGAACCCTTTCGTTGCGACCCGGCGCGGCCTTGGCGGCGGCTCCCATCATCCGTGGACCGGGAGGGCGCCGGGCTGCTTCATTCCATCCTCCCCGCCCCCCGGCGCCCGCCGGGCGCCAACGCCGGGGGATCGCAAAGGTATCACCATCGGCCGGTGGCCGGGGGGAAGAAGTGGGCTTGGAGTGGGCGCGGAGCGGGAGGGCGGTCAGGGGCCGGCGCGGAGGGCGGCCGCACAGTCGCGCAGACACGCGTCGCTCGCGCGCTTGAGCCGCTCGCCGAGGCCCGAGTCGCGCCCGTTCCCCCGGGCGGTGCGCTGGACGGAGCTCCCGTTCGCGCGGAGCTGCCCGGTGACCTCCACCTCCTCGCCGCCGAGGTGGTAGCCCACGATCTCGAAGCTCCAGCCGTCGCCGAAGCGGGCGCTGAGCGAGCGGGCGGTGTCGTTGCCGCCGATCCCTCCGTTCGCGGCGGGCGCACCGGCGGCCGGCCGAGGGTCGGCGGCGGCGCCCGGAGGCGGCGGGAGCGGGCGGTCCGACGGCGTGGCCGAGGCCCCCCGGCCTTCGTCGCGGGCCGCGGGAGAGGAGCCGGCGGCGGCACGGGCCCGGCTGCCGATCGCGGCGGCCCGGTGCGCAGCCGCGGGGGGCCGGCCGCTGCCGGCGGGCGCGGCGGGGACAGGGGCGGGGACAGGGTCGGGGGCGGGCGCGGAGGCGGGCGCACCAGGCGCCGCCGGACGGTGCGCCTCCGCGGCCGGCCCGAGGTCCGTCCCCGCCCCGGCCCGCTCCTCGGCGGGCCGCGCCCGGAGCGCGCGCCGCGCCGCTTCCGTGGCCGCCTCGTCGACCCGTTCCGCCTCGAGATCCACCACCACGCCGAAGGTCGAGCGCGCCGCCTCGCTCGTGTAGAACCCGTCGAGCACGTCCTCCAGCACCTTCTCCGCCGGACGGTCGAGCGGGTCGCCGTAGCCGCCGCCGCTCGGGCCGTAGAAGGCCATCACGTCGCCCTTCTCGACGCGGAGCCCGGAGAACTTCGCGGGCATGGCGCGCCGGTCCGCGGGGCGGGAGTCGTTGTAGATCTCGAGCCGTCCGCCCGCGCCGTCCCAGCCGCCGAAGACCCCCCACGGCGCGTCCTCGTGCCGGTCCGCCTCGTGGGTGATGAACCCGTCGTCCAGCATCCGCTGCTTCTTGACCACCCCGAGCCCGCCCCGGAAGCGTCCGGGGGCGGGCATCACGTCGTCCCTCAGCTCATAGCGGTCGCAGACCATCGGGAGGTGCATCGCGAGGTCCTCGAGCGGGTTGTTGCGCGTATTCGCCATGAGGCTGTCGATGCTGTCCGGCCCGTCCGAGGCGGGCCGCCCCCCGTACGAGCCTTCGTTCACCTCCAGGAACACCCAGTAGTCGCCGGAGGGGCGGACCCCGGAGTAGGCGGCGAAGGAGAGGGTGGCGGAGCTCCCCGCGATGATCTCGTCCGGCAGCACCGGGCTCAGCGCCTTGTAGATGAGGTCGATGACCCGGTTGATCTGGGAGAAGCGGGCCTCCGCGGCGGCCGGAAACCGCGGGTTGAAGATGGAGCCCTCGGGCGCGACGACGTGGATCGGGCGGAACGACCCCTGGTTCGACGGCACCTTGATCTCGGAGGTCTCCGCGTCGAGGAGGAGCGAGCGGATCGCGCAGAAGCACGCCACCTTGGTCGAGCCCTCGAAGGGCACGTTGAACCCCGTCTCGACCTGGTCCGCCGACCCGGTGAGGTCCACCTCGATGCCGTCGCCCCGGATCCGCACGCACACCTTGATGGGGAGGCGCACGTCGCGGTTCCGCCCGTCGTCGTCGAGGAACCCTTCCGCCCGGTACTCGCCGTCGGGGATGGCCGCGATCCGCTGGCGGAGGACCCGTTCGGTGTAGTCCATGAGCTGGCGCGTGGCGGCGATGACGTCGTCGTAGCCGAAGCGGTCCATCAGCTCGACGAAGCGCCGGACCCCGAGGCGCGCGGAGGCGATCTGGGCGTCGAGGTCGTCGAGGAGCTGCCGCGACGCGCGCGAGTTGTTGCGGATGTAGTCCCACATCGCCTCGTTGCGCCGGCCCGCCTCGTAGAGCTTGGTCCCCGCGAACAGCATCCCCTCCGCGTAGACGTCGGGGATGTCGATGATGAGCCCCGGCGTGGCGGCCCCGATGTCGAGGTGGTGGGCGGTGTTGGCCGAGTAGCCGACAAGCCGGTCGCGGTAGAAGATGGGGATGACGACTGCGATGTCGGGCGAATGGCTCGAACCGTAGTAGGGGTGGTTGTGGATGACGACGTCCCCGTCCGCCCAGCTCCCCTGCACCACCTTCTCGATGCCCTCGAGGTAGCCCGGCAGCGACCCGATGTGGAGCGGGGTCGACTCGGACTCGCACAGGGTGTTGTACTCGGTATCGAAGAGGCCGGCGCCGAGGTCCTGGGACTCGCGGATGATCGACGAGAAGGACATGCGGTAGAGCACGTGCCCCATCTCCTCGGCGATGGTGTCGAGCGCGCCGCTGATGACCTGCAAGGTGATCGGGTCGAGCTCCCGGTTGGCCATGACTTGCTCCTCGTTCGTTCCGGGTTCGCTCTGGATTCGCTCTGGATTCGCCCCGGTATCCGTCTCGGGTCCGTCCCGGGTTCGTGCCGGACGTCTTCCCCCGCGCCTTCAGGTCCGCCGACGGTCGGGGCCGGCGCCGTCGAACGGCCGGGGAAGGCCGGGGCTTCCGGCGGGCGGACCATCGGGGGACGGTCGGGCGGTACGTGCGGCAGGTCCGGCGCCCGCGCCGGCTTCGCCGCGGGACGCCGCCCGAGAGCCGCCCGGCCGGTCAGGTCCGGCGCACGTGCAGGCTGCCATACTCGCTCACCTCGGCCGCATAGGCGGGAGGGACGAGGACCGTCGAGTCGTGCTGGACGAGCACGGCCGGCCCCGACACCCGGTGTCCCGCCTTGAGCCGCCCCCGGTCGTAGCGCGGGGTGTCCGCGGTCGTGCCGTCGTCGAAGGTCGTCGGGCGCGAGTAGAGGACCGCCGAGTCACCGGAGGCGCCGTTCGCCCGCTCGAGGGGCCGGAGCCGCAGCGGCTCGATCCGGTCCGTCCCGATCACCCGCACCGAGATCAGCTCCACCTCCGTATCGTCGAAGGCGTAGCCGTAGTCGAGTCGGTGCTGGGCGTGGAAGCTCTCGATGATGCGGGCGACTTCGCCGGCCCCCAGCCGGCCCTCGGGGATCTCCGCCCGCAGCTCGAACCCCTGCCCGTGGTAGCGGCATTCCGCGACCCGCCGGAAGGACTGGCGCTCCGGCGGCACCCCGTCGTTCTCCAGGTCGCGCCGGCAGCCGCCGACCAGCTCCTCGACCAGCGCGTCGAGCCGGTCCACCGCCGCCGGCTCGAGGTGGGTGAGGGAGGTGATGAACGAACGGACGTGCTCGTACTGCATGTCCGTTTCGAGCAGGCCCATCGCCGCGGTGATCCCCGGCGCGACCGGGACGAGGACGTCGCGCGCCGACACCGCCTCCGCGAGCGCCACCCCGTGGAGCGGACCCGCCCCGCCGAACGGCACGAGGGAGAACTCGCGCGGGTCCACCCCGCGCGCGACCGAGCTCGACCGGATCGCGAGCGCCATGTTGGAGTTGATCACCCGGATGATGCCGAGGGCCGCGTCCCTGACGGAGAGGCCGAGCTTCTTGCCGACCCTCCGCTCGATCGCGCGGCTCGCGAGGTCGGGGTCGACGGGAAGGTCGCCCCCCAGCATCCGGTCCGCGTCGAGCCGCCCGAGGGCGACCTGGGCATCGGTGACCGTCGGCTCGTCGCCTCCCTTGCCGTAGCAGGCGGGGCCGGGGTCGGCGCCCGCCGAGCGCGGCCCCACGTGGAACCCGCCCGCCGAGTCGACGTAGGCGATCGATCCGCCCCCCGCCCCGATGGTCACGAGGTCGATCATCGGCACCAGGATCGGATGCCCGCTCACGTAGGAGTCGCGCGGGTTCATGATCTTGATGCGCCCGTCGGGGATCGTGCTGATGTCGGCCGAAGTCCCGCCGATGTCGACGGTGATGACGTTGTCCGCCCCCGCGAGGAGCCCTTCCGCCCGCCCGCCGATGACCCCGCCCGCCGGCCCCGACATGAGGATGTTGACGGCCCGCCGCGAGCACGCCTCGACCGTCGAGACCCCGCCGTTCGACTGGATGAGGCGAAGGTTCGCGCGAAAGCCCTGGCGCGCGAGCCGGTCGCGGAGGTTGGTGAGGTAGAGGCTCGTCTTCGGCCCGATGAACGCGTTCATCGCGGCGGTGGAGAAACGCTCGTACTCCCGGAGCACGTTCGCCACGTCCGAGGAGCAGCAGACGTAGGCGTCCGGCATCTCGTGCTCGACGATGGCGCGGGCGCGCCGCTCGTGCTCGTCGTTGATGAAGGAGAAGAGGAAGCCGATGACGACGGAGCGGATGCCGCGCTTCCGGAAGACGCGGATCGCTTCGAGCACGTCGTTCTCGTGGAGCGGGGTCCCGACCCGCCCGTCCGGCGGCAGGATGCGCTCGGTGACGGGGATGCGGTTGCGGCGCTTGACGAGGGGGCGCGACTGCCACGGCACGTCGAAGTGGAGCGAGAAGTTGTGCGGGCGCTTGTGGCGGGCGATGTGCAGGATGTCGCGGAAGTTGCGGGTGGTGAGCATCCCCACCTCCGCGCCGTTGTGCTCGATGGTGATGTTGGTCGCGACGGTGGTGCCGTGAACCACGAGATCGATGTCGTCGCGGGTGACCCCGGCGATCCCGCAGAGCTCGTGCAGGCCCTTCAGCACGCCCTCGGACTGGTCGTGCGGGGTGCTCTGGACCTTGTGGAAGAACACCCCGCGCTCCGATTCGAGCACGAGGTCGGTGTTCGTGCCCCCGACGTCGACCCCTACCCGCGCGCCCATCGCATCCTCAACGCGCGCGGCGCCGTCATCCGCTTCATGTACGTTCCGCTACGCTCTGCTGCATTCCGCCGCCGTCGTTCCGACGACGACTCGGCCGGGTGCCGAGCCCCTGCCGGACCGGCGCCCGACCAGTTCCTCCGCCCCGGCCCCGCTCCCGGCACTGGCTTCGCCCTCTCCGCCCCGGCCGGCAAGTCCGCGGCCCCCGACCGGATGCGGGCGGCCTCCCGCCCCCGTCCCGCTGGCCGCCGGGGCGAGGCGTCCGCACCTCCCGCCGGAGCGCCGCCCGCCGTTCAGCCGAGCTCGTCGAGCGCGGCCAGCACCTCGGCCGGATGCTCGGCCGGCTTCACCGCCCCGTACACGCGCGCGATGCGCCCCTCGGGGTCGATGAGGTAGCTCACCCGTTTGGGGTACTCCTGGTCCGCGCTCTCCGCCGCACCGTAGCGCATCGAGACCGACCGATCCTCGTCGGAGAGGAGGTCGAAGGGGAAGGCGAACTTGTCGCGGAACGCCCGGTTGTCCGCCGGCGGGTCGCAGCTCACCCCCACGACGACCACGTTGCGGGAGGAGAAATCCTGGATTCGATCACGGAACCCCTTTCCCTCCACCGTTCACCCGGGGGTGTCGGCCTTGGGATACCACCACAGGAGCAGGTAGTGGCCCCGGAAGTCGGCGAGATCGCTCGGCACGCCGTCCTGGTTCGGGAGGTGGAACGCCGGGGCCGGCTCGCCGGCGCTTCGCAGGGTGGAACTCATGTGTCTTGCCTCGCTTGGCGGCCCGCGGCCCGGCCCGGCGGCTCGCGCACGCTGGAGGTCGTGCGGGTCGGTTCTGGTGGGGGAAACCGGGGTCCACCCCGGTGCTTCGGTCGGGTGAATTTGATCGATTCGGGGCGGGGCTGTCAACAAGGCCCGAGGCTCGTGACTCGAAGCGCCCCGCCCGGCGCCCCGGAAGGCTCGGGGAGGGGGCCAAGGTCGCTTCACGCTGCGGGACTAGTTCGCCCGGGTGAACCCGGTTCGGTCGAATCAGAGCGGGGAGGGCCTGGGAACGGCACCTGACCCGGCCGTCTTGGGAACGGCGCGTCCTCCGAACACTCGTGTCTCGCCCGCATCGACCCGTGGCGGTCTTGCAGTCCCGTTTGCAGGCGGGACGCCCGTGTCCGGAAGACGCGCCGTTCCCAGGAAGAGCGGCAGGCATCGATGCCTGGCCGCGAGTGGGTCCGCGTGAAAGGACCCCGGGCAGGGGGCGGCTTCCGGGGGCGGCTTCCGGTTGTAGGAGAACTCCCGGTTCGCCTATGCTTCGAGCGAACGGAGCAGCGACACTTTCTCGAACCGGGGAGGCGGTATGAGCACTTCGGTCACTGCCGCGCCACTGCCGCAGCCGGCGGCGGCGGACTACGGACCCGACGAAGCGGCCATGCAGGCATATCTTCTCGAAGGCGAAGTCCGCGCCCGGGAGCTCGGGAACCGCGGCCCGATCCGGTTCGACGCGCGCGGGGCGCTCCATCCGGACATTCTCGGCGCCTACCGGCGCTGCGGCTTCTACGTCTTCGAAAGGGTGCTCGGCCAGGGGGAGCTCGACGACCTCGAGGCCGACCTCTTCGACATCCTGGATCGGCTCCCGTCCGCGCAGGGCTCCCCGGTGGACGCCAAGGGCCGGCCCGCGCTCGCCGTCGGTTGCGAGGCGCCGACCCTCTTCTGGTCGAGGCCGCTCGGCGACCCCTTCGGCGGCACCGATCTCGCGAACGGCCGGCATCCGGTGAAGATGACGGAGCCCATTCCGCCCCCCGATGCCCCGAAGGAAGTGGTCTACCTGATCCTCGGCTCCCTGCAATTCTCGGAGGCGTGCCTGCGAACGTACGGCCATCCGGATCTGCTGGCGGTCGCCGCCGCGGTGAACGGCGAGGACTTCGTGCCCTTCACCGAGGCCCTGTTCATCAAGGAGCCGGGGCGCGGGGCCTCGGTCGCATGGCATCAGGACGGGGTCACCCACTGGGACAGCCCCGCCTGGGACCAGGGCTCCCACGGCTTCAACTTCATGGCCCAGCTCTACGGCTGCACCCCGGCGAACGGGGTGTGGGTCGTGCCGGGCACCCACCGGCTCGGCAAGATGGACATCGAGGCGATGGTAGCCGAGGCGGGGACGGAACGGCTCCCCGACGCGGTGCCGATGGTCTGCGCGCCGGGCGACGTCGCCATCTGCAACCGGCAGGTGCTGCACGGCTCGTTCGCCAACACGAGCGACCGGTGGCGGGTGACCGTCAACTTCGGGTTCCACCGGCGCGCCTCGGTGCTCGGGGTGCGGGGCGGCGGGCTCCACAACGCGCCCGCGGTATACGACGAGGAGCGGATCCGCCGCCGCTCCCGCATGATCGGATACGCCATCGACGCGCGCCGCCAGCGCTTCCCGGACGAGACGCCGTTCGTCTACCAGCCGTTCGCCGGGTCGGGCGAGGCCTGCCGGTGGAGCGAGGAGGTCAGGGCCGGCCTCAAGGACTACAACCTGTTCGACCTCAGCATCTGATCTCCCCGGCGTCCAGCGCCCGTGGCAGACGCCCGGGCAGTCATCCGGCTACCGGAGGGGAAACCTGCCAGGTCCCGGCGGCGGGGGGGCAGCCCCTGCCTTCGTCCGGAATGGCGTCCGGAGCGAGCGTCGTGCGGCCCATCGGCCGCAGCCTGCAATGCGGGCTCGGCCGAAGCGCAAGGAGACGAGGATGACGGCGCTGCACGAAAGGAGGGGATCGGAGGCCGGCAAGCGGCCCGCGTGCGGTGACGCCGCGCCGGCGCAAGGCCGCCTCCACCACGCGCAGCAGGGCGCGGAGATCGGTCATCACGGGCCGTCCGCCTCATCCTCGCGTGGGGTGTCGTCCCGCGTCCCGGAGCCCAGCGCCGCCTGGCAGGCCGGATGGTCGTGGGCTCGGAGGAACGCGCTGACGAAGCGGTCCAGGTTCGCGTTCAGCGCGCCAATGATGTAGTCGGCCCCCCCTTGTCCGATGGAGCCCGTGTTCCATGTCGCCGCGCGGGTGAAGAAGCCTGCCGGGGTCTCGACTCCCCGCATGAACGAGAGCTGGATGCCGTATGCGGGGTAGTGGTCCCTCTCGGGGGGGAGCGTGGTGATCTGGCCGTACAGGGAAGGGCCGAAGTAGCCGGGGCTGTAGATCCGCCCTGCCCGCAGACGGATCTCCGCCGCGTCCCTGACGCGCTCTTCGGTGAGCCCTGCCTTCTTCGCGTGCCCGGCCAGAGCCTCGACCAGCAGGCGAACCTTCCCCTCCGGGGTGCACAGCTGCTCCATCTCCCAGGGAGGCGTCCATGCCTGTACAGCGAGGCTCGCGAGGACCGCGGCCGCGAAGGCGCCGGCGACGGATGCTTGCAGTGGCTTCACGCCTCACCCCGTCGAGACGAGCTTCCAGTCGCCCGCCTCGTCGCGGTACGCGGTCCCGTAGGACTGTTCCTCGCGCCCCCCCGATGGTGACGGTCTGCTGAAACTCCCGGCACGTGCGCCCCTCGCTGTCGGCCCCCTGCCGGGTGACCGCGGCCGCGCCGCCAGCGTTCCCCGGGTTCTCCCACGAGATCGACTCCCCGACCGTCACGGTGTCGAGGGCCGTCGCCGCCGCCTCTCCAGGCCCCGCCAAAGCGCGCGGGCCGGGGGCCCTCGCCTCGAGGGGGGTCCTGCCCCATTCCAGGCCTGCCCCCCTGTCGTCCCACGGCTCGACCCCGGGTGAAGCCGCCTCCAGGTCTCGCGCTTCGACGAGGCGCCCTCTCGAATGCGCGGGGGCGCCCGTCAGTGCTGCGCTACGCGCGCGGCGGCGATGCCGAGCGCCGGGACCGGCGTCATGCTGCGCGCCGCCCGGCGATGGCTTCGCGCAAGCCTTCCAGCAACCCTTCCAGCTTCGCTTGCCCGTGCTCGACCCGAGCGATCCGCTCCTCCACTCGCGCCGTATCGGCCCGGTGGGCATCCTCCATCCGGTCCATGCGCCGGTCGAGCCTCGCCTCGAGGCGAGCCATTGCGCGCCAGCCGAGCCCGACAATCACGATGACCACCGCGAGGCCGGTCCCGATGACCGAGCCGAGGATGCCGAGGATGCCGACGTCCATGCCGGGAGGGTAGCGGCTTCGATGAGCCTCGCGCCAGTCGGCTCGGCGTCGGCCGCGGCCCTTGGGCTACGGCACGCCGCCCGTTCCGGCCGCCACGGCGCGCCGTCCGCTCCGTCCTGCCCGGCCCCCGCCACCTCGCGCATCCAGCCGAGGGCCGTCTCCAATCCGAGCACGTCCGCCTGGTAGACCTTCGTGCGGTCGGCCGTCGGCACCGGCACGCCGTGGCACACGGGGAGCGAACGCTCCAGGTGACGCCAGACCGGACCCTCGCGCCAGCGCTCCACGGCGCGCGCCACCGACCAGGCGCACGCAAAGGCGAAGAGGTCAATCGCCCCGAAACTGCGTCCACCATTGCGGCGGTGACTGGAGTCCACTTCGAGGGCGCCATCGGCGAGGGCGCGGAAGAGGCGGTCGAACCACGCGCCCTTCTCGCGTTCGGTGCGGCTTGCGCCGCGGATGGCCTCGAGGACCTCGCCGGCGGACTTCCGGCCTTGGAGTGCGAGAGGGAGCTGTTCGTCGTTCGTCTTCATGCGAGGTCCTTCGCCGGCGCGCGCGCGGGCCGGTGTTGAAGGAAGCCCGAGCCTCCCCCTGGGGGTGCCCTTCGCCGGCGCGCGCGCGGGCCGGTGACGTGCGCGCCAACCCGGGGGGCGGGCGAGTCACCAACGGCCGCCGGTGACGGTCCGACCGCCGGTGATCCGGAGTACCGGGTCCGTCACCCTCTCCGGAGCGAGTGACGTGCCCCCGCAACGTCTGCTCCCGGAAGTCACTCCGGCGCGGGTGACTTCGTGGACCATCCGCGTCCAGTCGATGACCGCCCACACGCCCGGCCAGTCGTCCTGGATCTGGTCTACCCATTCGGGATGCACGTCCTCGTCCCACCGCCAGCGGTCCTGGAAGGACGCGCCCTTGGCGAGCGATTCGGGGGTCGCGTGGAAGTCCCGCCCCTTGTTGAACGGCGGGTCGGTGGCGATGAGATGGACGGAGCCCGAGTTCATCGACCGCATGAACACGAGGTTGTCCCCGTGGTAGAGGGTGCGGTTGGTCCAGTTCGGGCGGCCGCTCACGGGCAGGGTACTTCCACCATGCCCGGATATTCCCAATGCGCGTCCGTGTGAGCGTCGATGATGGCCCCGGCGCCCCCGCCGAGCAGGAGGTTGCCCCAAGCCCGATCGGTACGGTGTCCGGCTACCTCCGCCGTATGGTAGTGGTTGCCCTCCTCGTCCTTGCAGACGATCTGGAGCGGGTCGTCGCTCTTCTTGATGATCACGTCGCCCGTGGGCACGACGACCCGGCTCTCCTTCTTGTTGCTCACGGTGCACTCGACCTTGCCGTTGCAGGCGATCGGGGTCTTCACGTTGACCACCGCGATCTTCGGCTTGGAGATGCTGGCGCACCCGGCGGCCGTCGTGAATGCGGCCACGGCCGCGAGGGTAGTGAGCTTCTTCATGTGGCAAGGTCTCCTTCCGTTCGCGAACCGTTCCGGGCCGTCTGCGGCGCCCGGGCGCGGACCGGTTTGGAACCCGAAACCCGCGCTATCAGTATCCCACGGGTGCCAGGCGGCTTTCTCCGTTCGGGGTTGAATCCGTGGTAACGCGCGCGCAAATCATTGATACCGGCGGATAATCAGAGGTGGATCACACCACGGACGTGCGCCGGGGCAAGCTGCGGCTCTACGAGGCGTGGGGGTTCCCGGAGGTGTGGGTGGAGGTCCCGGACCGGCCCGCGCCGAGCCGCCCGCGGGGGAGGCGGCCGGGGTTGACGATCCATCGGCTGGAAGGGGGCGCGTACCGGGAGTCGGCGGTGAGCCCGGCGTTTCCGGGCTGGCGGGCAACGGCCATCCACGAGGCGATCAACGAGGTCGAGCCCTCGGGGTGGACGCACGCGCGGCTGGAGCACCTGGGCCGCACGCTCGGGGCGCGCGACGGCACGGGGCCGGACGACGACCCGCTGCTGCGTTCCCTCCGCGGCGAGAGCCGGGAGGAGGGCCGGAGGGAAGGTCGCGCGGAAGGCCCGAATCCTTCTTCGAGACACATCCGGCGCGCGCCCCCGATGCAGCGTGAAACGACCCTGGCCGCCGCGCCGCGGGCGCGGGCGCTTGCGGAAGCTCGGGTCGAAGGGATAGCCTTCGCCGGCCTGTCGTCCGGTGCCGAGGCCCGGGCGCGAACCCCACGCACAACGCCCAGTTCAACACCCAGGAGCTGCCCGATGAAGAGCGCATTTCGACTGCTGGCCGCCGCCGTGGTCTCCCTCGCCGCGGCCGTCGCCCAGGCCGCGGACTTCAAGCCGGCCGTGGTCTACGACATGGGGGGCAAGTTCGACAAGTCCTTCAACGAAGGGGTCTACAACGGGGTGAAGCGCTTCACCGAGGAGACCGGGATCGAGGTGGCCGAGTTCGAGGTGACCAACGAGGCGCAGCGCCAGCGGGCGATGGAACGCCTGGTCCAGCGAGGCGCCACGGTCCTGCTGGGGGTCGGATTCGGCCAGGCCGACGCGCTCAGCGCGGTCGCCGAGGCCAACCCGGACGTCCGGTTCGGGATCATCGACGTCTTCTGGCTGGACCAGCCGAACCTGCGCCAGTACTCGTTCAAGGAGCACGAAGGGAGTTACCTCGTCGGGGTGGCGGCGGCCATGAAGTCGGCGAGCGGTACGGTAGGCTTCATCGGCGGGATGGACGTCCCCCTCATCCGCAAGTTCGCCTGCGGCTACGTGCAGGGGGTGAAGTCGGTGGGCGGCGACGTCCGGATCCTGCAGAACATGACCGGAACCACGCCGGCCGCATGGAACGACCCGGTGAAGGGCGGCGAGCTCGCCCAGAGCCAGATCGACCGGGGGGCGGACGTGATCTACCACGCGGCCGGCGGCACCGGCATCGGGGTCATCCAGACGACGGCCGATGCGGGCAGGTTCGCCATCGGGGTGGACGCGAACCAGAACTACCTCGCGCCGGGGAAGGTGCTCACGTCCATGGTGAAGCGGGTGGACGTCGCCGCCTACCAGCACTTCATGGACGCCTACGAGGGCAGGTTCTCGGCCGGCGTGGTCCAGCTCGGACTCGCCGAAGGCGGCGTGGACTGGGCGGTGGACGAGCACAACCGGGACCTCGTGTCGGGCGAGATCGAAGCGGCGGTGGCGGCGGCGAAGAAGGGGATCATCTCCGGCGCGATCACGGTGCACAACTACGAGGACGACCAGAGCTGCCCATTCTGACGGTCCGATCCGGCGCCCGCTCCTCGAGCGCGCCCGTTCCGGGAGGGGTGACCCGCGGCCATGGAGGAATGCGCGCGCCGGGCCGGAACGGGAGCGGCTGAGGCGGCCGCGGACGCCGGCGGCGGGGAAGCCTCCCCGCCGGCCTCCCCGCCGGCCGTCCCGCCGGCCGTCCCGCCGGCCGTCGAGCTTCGCCGGATCAACAAGCGTTTCGGGGCCGTCCAGGCCAACCGCGACATCGACCTCACGGTCGATCGCGGATCCATCACCGGCATCATCGGCGAGAACGGCGCCGGGAAGTCCACCCTCGTCTCCATCCTCTACGGCTTCCATACCGCCGACCGCGGCGAGATCCGGATCGACGGGGAGCCGATCCGGATGACCGGGTCGGCGGACGCCATCGGGCACGGGATCGGCATGGTGCACCAGCACTTCATGCTGGTCCCGACCATGACCGTGCTCGAGAACGCGATGCTCGGACGCGAAGGAGGCCCGCTGCTCGCCGAGGGCGAGCGGTCGACGCGGGGACGGATGGCGGGGTTGAGCGCCGCCTACGGGCTCGAGATCGACCCGGACGCGCTGGTCGGCGAGCTGCCGGTGGGCCTGCAGCAGCGGGTCGAGATCCTGAAGACCCTGCTGCGCGGCGCGCGCATCCTGATCCTGGACGAGCCGACCGGGGTGCTGACCCCGCAGGAAGCCGACCGCCTCTTCGAGATCCTCGAGATCCTGAAGCGGGACGGCGTCACCATCCTCCTCATCACCCACAAGCTGCGGGAGATCATGGCGGCCACGGACACGGTCTACGTGATGCGGCGAGGGGAGATGGTCGCCCGCCGCCGCACGCGGGAGACGAGCCGGGAGGAGCTTGCCCGGCTGATGGTCGGCCGCGACGTGCTCTTCGCGGTCGGGGCCGGGCCGAGCGAGCCCGGGGCTCCGATCCTGAGTGTCGAGTCGCTGAGCCACGCCGACGAGCGGGGCGCTCCCCGCCTCACCGATGTCCGCTTCGAGCTCCGGGCCGGGGAGATCCTCGGCCTGGCCGGGGTCGCCGGCAACGGGCAGTCGGAGCTGCTCGACGTGCTCTCGGGGATCGCTCCGCCCCAGACCGGCCGCATCGACTTCGCGGGGCGCACGTTCACCCCCGCGAGCCCGGCCAACCCGTCGCTCCTCCGCGACATGGGCCTCGCCCACATTCCCGAGGACCGTCAGCAGCGCGGGCTGGTGCTTCCGTTCACCGCGTCCGAGTCGTCCATCCTCGGGTACCACGGCGGCCCGGACGCCGGCGAGGGCATCTTCCTCGCCCTCGCCGCGGTCCGCGAACGTTGCGGCCTCCTCATGGAGCGCTACGACGTGCGTCCGCCGGATCCGGGCCTTCGCTGCGGCGGCTTCTCCGGCGGCAACCAGCAGAAGATGGTGGTGGCCCGGGAGCTCTCCGCGGCTCCGAAGGCCCTCCTCGTCGGCCAGCCGACCCGGGGCGTGGACATCGGCGCGATCGAGTTCATCCACTCCCAGATCATCGAGATCCGCGACGCGGGCTGCGCCATCCTGCTGGTCTCGGTGGAGCTCGACGAGATCATGTCCCTCTCCGACCGCATCCTGGTGATGAACGCGGGCCGCATCGTGGGCGAGGCGGCCCGCGGCGAGGCCGACGCCGACCGCATCGGCCTGATGATGGCCGGCGTAGGCGAGCCCCCCGGCGCGGGCGAGCCGTGCGGGGCGGGCGAGCCGGCCGCCGCCGCGTGAGCAGCGCCCCTCCGCTGCCGCGCTGGGCCGATGTCGGCCTGCTGCCGATCATCAACCTGGCCATCGCCCTCGTCGTCTCCGGCTTGGTGGTGCTCGCGGTCGGAGAGGACCCGCTGCGCGCGATCGACGTCATGATCCGGGGCGCCTTCTTCTACGAAGGGAGCCTCGGCTACACCCTCTACTACACCACCAACTTCATCTTCACCGGCCTCGCGGTGTCGGTCGCGTTCCACGCCCTGCTGTTCAACATCGGGGGCGAGGGGCAGGCCTACATCGGCGGGCTCGGGGCGGGTCTGGTCTGCCTCGCCCTGGACGCGGTCCTCCCGGGGGTCGTCCTCATCCCCCTCGCGATCGCCGCCGCGGCGGGGTTCGGCGCCGGCTGGGCGCTCGTGCCCGCCTGGCTCCAGGCCTATCGCGGCAGCCACGTCGTCATCACCACCATCATGTTCAACTTCATCGCCGCGGGGGTGATGGTGTCCCTGCTCGCGGGCCCGCTCATCAAGCCCGGGCAGAGCTCGCCCACGTCCCGGAGGTTTTCCGGGAGCGCGGAGATCCCGGACGTGCAGGAGGTCCTCGGCTTGGTCGGGATCGAGGTCGCCCGCTCGCCGCTCAACCTCTCCTTCGCACTCGCTGTCGCGGCCTGCGTCTTCGTCTGGCTCCTCATCTGGCACACCCGGTTCGGCTACGCCGTGCGCACCCTCGGCCACAGCCCCCGGGCCGCCGCCTACGCGGGCATCCGCATCCCGCGCACCATCATCGCCGCGATGGCGATCTCGGGCGGGCTCGCCGGTCTCATGGCGGTGAACGAGGTGCTCGGGGTGCAGCACCGGCTGCTGCTCAACTTCACCGCGGGATACGGGTTCACGGGAATCGCGGTCTCCCTCATGGGGCGCAACCATCCGATCGGAATCGTGCTCGCGAGCCTGCTCTTCGGCGCCCTCTACCAAGGGGGGAGCGAGCTCGACCTGGAGTTCCAGACCATCACCCGGGACATGCTGCTCGTCATCCAGGGGCTCATCATCCTGTTCTCCGGCGCGCTCGCCTGGATGCTGAACCCCCCGCTCGCCCGGCTGCTCGCCTCGCTCGCGCACCGCCCCCGGGAGGCCCCCGCATGAGCGAGCTCGCGTTCCAGATCCTCCTCACCCTCGACGCCACCCTGCGCCTCGCGACGCCGCTCATCTTCTGCGCGCTCGCCGGACTCTTCTCCGAGCGCTCCGGCATCATCGACATCTCGCTCGAGGGCAAGCTCCTCGGCAGCGCGTTCGCGGCCGGGGCGGTCGCGAGCGTGACCGGCTCGGTCTACCTCGGACTGCTCGCGGCGGTCGGGGCCTCGGTGTCGATGAGCCTCGTGCACGGGTTCGCCTGCATCACCCACCGGGGCAACCAGATCATCAGCGGGCTCGCGGTGAACATCCTCGCCTCGGGGCTCACCGTCACCCTGGGGATCGCGCTCTTCCAGCGAGGCGGGCAGACCCCGACCCTCGGCCCGGACGAGCGCTTCCAGCCGATCGAGCTGCCGTTCGCGGACGCGCTCGCGCACGTGCCGCTCATCGGGGTCGTCTACGACGAGCTCATGAGCGGGCACAAGCTGCTCGTCTACCTCGCCTTCCTCGCCGTCCCCCTCGCCGCCCTGACCCTCACGAGGACCCGCTTCGGGCTGCGGCTCCGGGCGGTCGGCGAATCGCCGGAAGCGGTGGACAGCGCCGGGGTGTCGGTGCCGTGGCTTCGCTACCGCGCGGTCATCGTGGCCGGGGTCCTCTGCGGTATCGCGGGAGCCTACCTCTCGACCGCCCACGGCGCCGGGTTCATCCGGGAGATGAGCGCCGGCAAGGGCTACATCGCGCTCGCGGCCATGATCTTCGGGAAGTGGCAGCCGTGGCCGGCCCTCTTCGCCTGCCTGCTGTTCGGCTTCCTCGAAGCGGCGTCGTCGCGCCTGATCGGGGTGGAGCTTCCGATCATCGGAGAAGCACCGACCGACCTCATGCTGATCCTCCCCTACGTCATGACGGTGGTGCTGCTCGCGGGGTTCTTCGGCCGGGCGGAGGCACCGAGCGCGCTCGGCACGCCCTACGTCAAGGAGCACTGAGGCGATGAACGGACGTCCCGTGGGTGCGCGTGCCGCATGGGCGCCCGCGTATGGCGAGTGCTGCACCGTTTCCCTTCCCGACGCCCCGTGTCGGGCTTCCGGGGGCGACTCGTGGCCGGACGGCGTCGATACCCGCTCCACCCGCGTCCCGTTCCGGCTGCCTCTCGTTCCATCTGCGTCCCGCTCCATCTGCCTCTCGTTCCGGTTCCAGCCGGACCGAGCCCCGGGCGCTGTTTGTAACCTCTTGATATAGCGGGTGGAGATCGGGGGTCGAGATATTCTTTACCTCCACGGAGACGGCGTTCTTCCGTGGTTCGGGTTCGGTTCGAGGGGGTTGCCGGCGGGTTTCACCCCACGGAGCCACTTGCGCGGGCACGGCATCCTGGGAACGGCGCGTCTTCCAGACGCGGGTGTCCCGCCCGCAAATGGGATGGCGAGGCCGCCGCCGATCAATGCGGGCGGGACACGAGCGTTCCCAGGACGCCGTGCCCAAGAGCGTTCGCGAGAGGCGTGTCCGGCGAAAACCCCACCGCGCACATGCCTCGGACCATCGCGGGCTTGCCCGTTCGCGAGCTCCCGATGATCCCGCCCCGGCGGTCTCGGCCGGCCGGCATCGGCCGGCGCCTCCGCATGGGCCGGACACCACGGCCCGGACACCACGGCGCCTTGACACGCTCGCCGCGCTGGACGCAGGCTAGCCCCCCCGCCGTCGAGAACGCCGCCCGCCTCGATCTGCCGCCGGATCATGATCCTTGTATAGCTACATCGTCCGCCGTCTCGCGTTGGGGGCCGTCACGGTGCTCGGGGTTTCCGTCATCGTGTTCCTCATCATGCGCGTCATGCCGGGCGATCCGCTGACCGCCATCTTCGGCCCCGAGGGCATGACCAAGCTGACCGAAGCCCAGCGCCTGAGCTACATGCAGGAGCTGGGCCTCGCCGCCCCCCTGCCGGTGCAATACCTGAGCTGGCTCGGCGACATCGCCCGCGGCGAGCTCGGCCGGTCCTTCTTCCGCGCGGAGAGCGTCGGCGACATGGTGCTGCGCCGCGGCCCCCTGACCGCGCAGATCGCCGTCCTGTCCGTGATCCTGTCCTGGATCCTCGGGATCCCGGTGGCGATCGTCAGCGCACTCCGGCCCAACACGCTCGCGGACAATGCGGCGCGGATCACCTCCATCACCTGCCTCGCCGTCCCGGGCTTCTGGCTCGGGATGCTGATCGTGCTCGGGCTCCTCTTCTGGTTCGACTACCGTGCGCCGCAGACCGCGGCGGGCGCCTCGATATTCGAGGAGCCGTGGACCCTGTTCCAGATGATCATCGGGCCGGCCGTGGTGCTGGCTCTCGGCCAGGCCGCCTACATCGCCCGGATGGCGCGGTCGAGCCTCCTCGAGGTCATCCGCGAGGACTACGTGCGGACCGCCCGCGCCAAGGGGCTGAACGGACGCCTGGTGGTGAGCATCCATGCCCTGCCGAACGCCCTGCTGCCGGTCATCACCCTGTCCGGGATCCTGCTCGGCTTCGTCCTCGCCGGCTCGATCCCGGTGGAACGCGCCTTCGGAACCCCGGGTCTCGGCTACGCGATGTACACCGCGGTCAACGAGCGCGACGTCTTCGTGATGCAGAACCTCGTGTTCCTGTACGCGGTGGTGTTCGTGATGCTGAACATCCTGGTCGACGTCATCATCGCTTGGCTGGACCCGAGGATCAGGTACCAGTGAGCGCGCCTCCGGAATCCGAATCCGGGTACGGGGCCGGGGCCGAGCCGGCGGCGGCCACCGGCTCCGGCCGCTCGACGGCGCACCGGATCCGGCGCGGGCTCCGCAACTTCGCGCGCCGCTCTCCCCTGTCCGCCTTCTGGGGCGGCGTCGCCGTCGTGATCGTCGCGATGGCCGTCGCGGCGCCCGTCATCGCGCCCTACGACCCGCTCGAGTCCGACTTCCGGCGGATGCAGAAGCCGCCGGACGAGATCAACTGGTTCGGCTCCGACCAGATCGGCCGCGACACCCTGAGCCGGGTGATCCACGGGAGCCGCACCTCCCTGACCGTGGCCATGTCGGCGGTGCTGCTCGGGACGACCCTGGGTTGCTTCTGGGGCCTCGCGAGCGGCTACCTGGGCGGGCGCTTCGACATCGTGAGCCAGCGGATCATCGAGTTCTTGCAGGCGTTTCCCGACCTCATCCTGGCGATGGCGATCGCCATGGCGCTCGGCTCGGGCACCGTCACCGTGATCATCGCGATCGCCATTACCCGGATACCCTTCGGCGGGCGCGTGATCCGATCCGTCGTGCTCTCGCTGAAGGAGATGTCCTTCGTCGAAGCGGCGCGGAGCGTCGGCGCTTCGCGGGCCCGGATCATGCTGCGGCACATCCTGCCGCAGTGCATCGCCCCCTTCCTGATCCTCGCCACCACCCATCTCGGGGTCGCGATCATCATCGAAGCCTCGCTCGGCTTCCTGGGGGTCGGCATCCCGCCGCCCGCCCCGACCTGGGGCAACATGCTGGCCGACGCGCTGAACGCGGGCATCGTGCCGCCGTGGTGGCTCGTCCTGTTCCCCGGCGTCGCGATCACGATCACCGTGCTCGCGTTCAACCTGCTCGGCGACGGTATCCGCGACCTTCTGGACCCGCGCCTGCGCGGCTCGGTCTGAGCCGAATCCGGGACGGGGCCGGCCGAGCCGAGCCGGGCCGATCCGGGGCACTGGGGCGCCGCCGCCCTGCCGTGCCCCGTGCCCCATGCTACCGCCCGCGCCGGCCGTCCCGCCGCTTGGGCGCCGCCCCGCAGTGCCCCCCTACGCCGCGGCGCCCGCCCGCGCAGCAGGCGCGCTCGCAAGCGGGAAGCGCACGCCGCCGTCGTGCAGGTGGCAGGCGGCCCAGTGCCCCGGGCGCACCTCGCCGAGCACCGGCGCGTCCGTTCGGCAGCGCGCCATCGAATAGGGGCACCGGGTATGGAAGTGGCAGCCGGCCGGCGGATTGATCGGGCTCGGCACGTCGCCGGACAGGATCACCCGGCGGCGCCCCCGCGCCCGCGCCTTCGGCACCGGCACCGCGGAGAGAAGCGCCTCGGTGTACGGGTGCAGCGGCATCTCGAACAGGCTCGCCTTGTCGGTGGTCTCCACGATGCGGCCGAGGTACATCACCGCCACCCGGTGGCTGATGTGCTCGACCACCGCGAGATCGTGGGCGACGAACAGGAAGGAGAGCTTCAACTCGTCCTGCAGATCCATGAGGAGGTTGATGATCTGCGCCTGGATGGAGACGTCGAGGGCGGACACCGGCTCGTCGCCGACGATGAGGTCCGGGTTGAGGGCCAGCGCCCGGGCGATCCCGATCCGCTGGCGCTGCCCCCCCGAGAACTCGTGGGGGTACGAGTTCATGTGCCGGCGGCCGAGGCCGACGCGTTCGAACAGCGCCTCCACCCGCTCCTCTCGCTCGCCGCGGCCCGCGAGCTCGTGGATGAGCATGGGCTCTCCGACGATCGCGCCCGCCGACATCCGCGGGTTGAGGGAAGCGTAAGGGTCCTGGAAGATCATCTGCATCCGCTGGCGGAAGGGCATCATCCGGACCGGGTCGAGATCGGTGACGTCCTCGCCGTGCACGCGGATCCGTCCCTCGGTCGGCTCCAGCAGCTTGAGCACGGTGCGGCCGACCGTCGACTTGCCGCAGCCCGACTCGCCGACGAGCCCCAAGGTCTCGCCGCGCCCGATGTGGAACGACACCCCGTCCACCGCCCGCACCTGGCCGGCCACCCGCGAGAAGATCCCCCGGCGGATCGGGAAGAACTTCTTCAGCCCGCGAACCTCCAGCAGCGGGAGGGACCCACCGCCAGCCCCGCCGGCGGTCGCAGTCGCGGTCGCGGGCGGGGTTCCGGCGGCAGCAGGGGCCGCGGCTGCGGCGTTCATGCTTCCCCTCCCAGCAGGCGGTCCGCGTGCCAGCAGGCCACCCAGTGCCCCGGACGATGTTCCCGGGGGGACGGGTAGGCGTTCCGGCATTCGTCCGTGGCATGGCCGCAGCGCGGAGCGAACGCGCATCCGGGGGGGAGGTTCGCGAGCGAGGGCACCATGCCCTCGATCTCGTTGAGCCGTCCCCGGCCGGCCGCGCCGGCCGCCGCCACCTCGAGGCTCGGAATGGCGCCGAGCAAGCCCTTGGTGTAGGGGTGCCCCGGGCAATCGAAGAGCTCGTCGACCTCGGCCTCCTCGACCTTCCGCCCCGCGTACATGACCACCACCCGGTCCGCGTTCTCCGCGACCACCCCCATGTCGTGGGTGATGAGCACGATGGCCTGACCGTAGCTTCCCTGCATCTCGCGCATAAGATCGAGGATCTGGGCCTGGATGGTGACGTCCAGCGCCGTCGTGGGCTCGTCCGCAATCAACACCTTGGGGTTGCAGCTGACCGCCATCGCGATCATCACCCGTTGGCGCATCCCGCCGGAGAGCTGGTGGGGATAGGAATGGGCGCGGCGCTCCGGCTCCGGGATGTGGACGCGCCGCAGGATCTCCACCGCCTGGTCCATGGCTTCGCGCCGGGAAGCCCCCTGGTGGAGGACGATCGCCTCCCCGATCTGCTTGCCGACGGTGTAGAGCGGATTGAGCGAGGTCATCGGCTCCTGGAAGATCATGGAGATGTCGTTGCCGCGAAGCGCCTCCATCTCGGCCTCGCTCGCGGCGAGCAGGTCCCGGCCCTCGAAGCGGATGCTCCCGTCCACGATGCGCCCCGGGGGGTCCGCGACCAGCCGCAGGATCGAGAGGGCGGTGACGCTCTTCCCGCAGCCCGACTCCCCGACCACCCCCAAGGTCTCGCCCCGGCGCACCTCGAAGGAGACGCCGTCCACCGCCCGCACCACCCCGTCCGGGGTGAAGAAGTGGGTCTTCAGGCCATTGATCTCGAGAACGCCCTCACCGGCCCCCGGAACCCTTCCGGCCTCCCGGGACCGGGCTTCATCCAGACTCGACATTCCGGTTCATCCGTGGAAGCGGCCGATCCGAACGGCGAGCAGCATGGCTTGGGACCCCCGAGTGCAGCGGACGGACGATAGCAGTCTTCCGACTCCCTCGAAACAGGCCGCTCATCACGATCGATCGTCCCCAAGGGAGACACCTTCCACGGCAGCCGCGGCGGCGAGCTTCCGGTCGAGGGTGGCGAGCTTCGCGGCGCGGCGCATCGCGGTCTCCAAGTACGCCGCGTCGTAACCGCTGAGGCGATGGCGGCGAGCCAGCCCGGTGATCCGGTCGTCATCCTGCTCACCGTCCGTCGAGAGTGGCAGCAAGCGGATGGCCTGCATGTGATCTTCGGTCGTATTCACTTCCATGCGTCCAATCCGTTCCGCGACGAGCAGGACGCTACGCACTTCATGCCAGAACAGGTTCGGTACGACAGTTTCCTCGATCCCGATTCGTTCAACGACAGCGTCAGCGAAGGGCGTTCCGTCACGGTCCCGCAGGCGCTTGGCGATGGCGATGGTGGCATCGATCACAATAGCCATTCGCGGCGCCCCTCATCCCGCCATTCGAGAAACTCCTCGTGCGACATGGTGGCGCCGCTCTCGTCGCGTTCCCGGGACATGGCCTGTCCCGTGAGGGTGACCACGAGCTGACGAAGAGTGGCGAAGTCCGGGCGGAAGTCCGCCTGGTTCACCCGGATGTACTTCCAGGCACCGCCTGTTGCCCTGGTGACGCGCCGGCACCATTCCCGCATGGCGGCGTCCTTCTCGGCGGTGCCCTCCCAGACCCGGCCCTTGGTCTCGACGATCCAGTGGATGATCCGGCCGTCCAGCTCGCGCTGAACGGCTACCCAGTCCGGGTAGTAGAACCCGATGGCGCCGCTCGGCTTCAGGTAATCGACGCGGAACGACGTGCCGGAAGCCCCTTGTTCGGTCGTGCCCAGCGCGGCGAAGCGCAGAACGTCACCGGCGTTGTCCAGGAACCCCGCGAAGCGGCGCTCGAAGTCGTTGTAGGTGGCCACGAAGTTGAAGACCGTCTTCTCCGCTTCCAGCGGTGGAAGGTTCCGACGCCAGGCAAAGGGCCTGGTTTCGGACAGGCGGAAGTCCTCTCTCTCGAATTCGATCTCGCGGCGTTCGACGGTGAGATCGGCGATCTTGCGGACCAGGTACTTCGCAATGCCTTCCCGTATCACCAATTGCTCAAGATGGGAGCCAAGGGCGTCATCATCCAATTCGATCCCCCGGCCGAAACACCGGCTCCCGACGTAGTCCCGGATCATCGGGTACAGCTCCGCGAAACGATTGGTCAGGCCCGCCTTGCCGGCTACCAGCTTGGTGACGTCGGCCAGAAGCTCCTCGATGGGCCGCCGGCCGCCGGATACGTCGTCCTGATGTACTTCGGTTTCGGTCGTGGCGAACTCCAGCTTCAGCCTGATCCGGAACCGCTCATCGAGCTCTTCCTGGTCGAAGATCGGTTCGAGGGACTGTACGTCCAGCCCCGACAGCTTGCGGTGGTCGTGCTTCAGGCTCGGCTTGGTGATGGGAATGGCGATGTCGTACTCCAACCGTTCCTGCACCGGCTCGACGACGACGGGCGGCGGCGGATTGGTCGCGGTGCTCGCTACGCCGATCCCTTCCGCCTCCAGTTGCTCGCGCAGGACGTCGAGGAGGTTGCGCGTGCCGAGCACTTCCAGGGTCTGCGTCCGATCGGGACTTACCTGGGTCATCAGGCGCAGCCCGCGGCCGATCACCTGCTCCGGGAGGATCTCGGCTTTCGCGGTGAATGGCCGCAGCCCCAGCACGACCGTCACGTTGCGCACGTCCCATCCCTCGCGCAACATCATGACGCTGACGATGGCCTTGATCCCGCTCTCGGCCTTGTCGATGTCCCGCGCCGCCTGGCGAGCCTTTTCGAGGTCGCCCTTCCTGACTTCACCCGTGGTGTCGGTATGGATGACGAGCACCTCGGACTCCTTGAATCCGAACCCCTTGGTCTTCCAAAGATATTCGCCCAATGCGTCGGCGTAGACGTTCTTCTCCGCCATGATGAAGAGCACCGGTCGGATACCCAGCTTCCCGTACACCTTCCGATGCTGCTTCCAGCGCCGGACCGCGGCTTGGAGCCAGTAGCCGTACTTCTCCGCCACGTTGTCCCTGGTCACCCCGTCGGGGTCTTCGATCGGCTGGTTCCGACCGGTTTTCCCGGTCACGATGATGGGGGCCTTGACGATCCGATCCTCCACCGCCTGCGCCAGCGGGTAGTCCACGACCGTCCAGGGGAAGTACATGCCGTTCTGGTCCTTCGGCGTGGCCGAGAAATCGAGCCAGGCGCCGAGGCCGTGCGGCAGCGCCTCGTGGATGGCGAGCAGGGATTGGGTCCAGGCGAGCTCCTCGTCGTGGACGTGGTGTGCTTCGTCGTTCAGCACGACGAGGTCCTTGAGCGACTTCACCCGCTCCAGCATGGAGCGTTGACCGGACGATGCGAGATCCTGCGACGGCTTCTCGCCGAGGATCGCTTCGACCGCGTTCTCCGGCGTCCACCCCCGGTCGCGGGACTCGTAGAGCTGCTGGATGTTGGTGAGGAGGAGATTGCCCGACGGGTCCGGCTGGGCGGCCTCCCCGCGGAGGATCACCTTCTGCGAGAAACCGCCCTTCCACTCGGGCGGAATCAAGGGCAGATCATGGAATATCCGGTTGCTTGCGAAGTCCTTCTCCAATCGCTGGTAGACGATCACGTTGGGCGCCACGACGAGGAAGTTGGTCGAAAGGTCGGAGCCGGACACGCGCTGCCTGTGGAAACGGGACCAGACCATGACCATCGCCATCGCCCAGGTCTTGCCCGAACCGGTCGCCATCTTGAAGGCGAAGCGACGCAGGTTCTCGGGGGGCAGGTCCTGCACTCCTTCCGCTTCCAGCTCCGGTACGTAGCGGCGAAGCTGGCGCCTTCCGTCCATCGTGGTCTGGAATACGATGTTCTCCGAGACCAGATCCCTTGGGACAATCGTTCCGTAAGCCTCGATCAGCCCCTTGGTGTCGCGCCGGCCGGCGACCTCGACCAGCCAGGCCAGGGTCTCGATCGCCTCGCGCTGGCAGAAGTAGTAGCGGAACGGCGCGTCGAAGCCGGGGACCGCGTGATCCTCCTCGAACCAGTACTCGAACAGGCGGCGGGTCACCTCGGAGGCGCCCGGATAGCCGTCGTCTCGCCAGGAATCCACCGCATCGCGGATCTTCGGCGTCAGCAGGAGCCGGCTCGGCCGGCGGCCGGAGTCGTCCTCGCGCCAGCCGGTCGGCGCGTCGTCATCCTTGACCAAGTGGGAAACGGGCCGTTCCCACGGGCGGCGGCCTCGAATCTCCGGCAGGTCCCTGTCGTAGCGGATGACGGCCTTGGCCATGAGCTACCTTGCCTCCCCATCGAAGACGATGAACGTATCACCCATTGCGGCGCTCCGGTTCGAGCTCCTGTTCACAGGACGGATACCCCTTCGTGTTCCACGGTTTGCTGAAAGGGGAAGCCGCGCCTCTTCCGATCTTCCCATTCTTCCTGCGTGTAGGCGAGGATCGAGGGCACGGCCCAGGACACCGCGGCCAACTCGTATCCGATCTCCCGCAACGGAAGCTTGAGGTGGTCAGCGCCATCCCTGACCACGAGAAGTACGTCGAGGTCGCTGTCTTCCCGCGCGTCGCCGCGCGCCTTGGAGCCGTATATGACCATGCGCAGGACCGCGCCGGGGTGCCGTTCACGGAGTGCCTTCCGGTATTCGTCCAGCCAGGTTTGTTCTTCGGGATGAAGTGTCAGCATTGTTCTACACCTCGACGTCGTAGCCTTGCGACGTGTCGTTGCCGAAGATGTCGATGACCTTGACCAGCATCCGGTACTTGCCGGGTTTCCCGTAGGCGTGCGGATCGGAAGTGAGTGGAAGCGACCGCTCCTTGCGGGTGCGGTAAGCCACCCATCCCTGCATGAAGGTGTCGTTCCGGAAGTCCCAATCCACCGCCCAGTAGTCGATGTAGTCCGACCACTTCGTGACCTTGCTCCGCACCTCGTCCGGGATGAGCTCGGCGTTGGGGATGACGAAGTCCTTGAGCGCCACTTGCGCGGCGAGCTTCTTCGGCTTCTCGATCGCGGCGTCCAGGTAGGCCAGCTCGAAGAAGCGAACGTCCCCCTTGTCGGCGGCCTGCTGCTCCATCACTTCGCGCGGGATCTGCAACAGGACGAGCTTGATGCCCCTGTTCTTCGCCTCCTGAACCACGAGATTCTGAAGGCCCATCTCCCATTCCCAGCCGAGAACATGCAGCTCCTTCTGCTTCAACTTGACGCATTCCTCCACCGCGGACTCGATCTCCCCGATGGTCACCGGAGCATCCACTGCGCCTACGTGAACCATCGCTTTGCCTTTCTTGCCGTGCAGATGGATCAGGCCGGTCACGGGTTGGGAGCCATGAAGCTTCAGAATGAAGGCAAGATATTCATAGAGCGCCTGTTCCGTGACCGGCTTGTCCTTCTTTCCGAAGGTCACGCCCTGCCAGTACTGGCGCTCATACCTCCCGAGGTTCAGAACATCGAACGGCTTGCAGTTCTCGATGCCGAGAAGGCGTTTGCGAGTAATATGAATACCCCATCGACCAAGATCGCAACCGATCCAGCGCCGGCCAAGTTTTTCGGCGACGGCAAGGGTGGTGCCAGAACCGCAAAAGAAATCTGCGACGAGGTCGTTTGGCCGGCTAAGCCATTCAATGACACGTGTCAAAAGTTGTTCATGTTTCTGGGTAGCGTAATCTTTACGGTTTTCGTAAGTCTTGACGTCATCCCACACAGTATCACCGATCTTGTCGTCACTCGGCGAGAACCAATTTTCCACGGTCCCGGTCGATGATTTCCGGATGAATTCGAACTTCTTACCCGTATCTCGCCAATATTCCACCAATGAACGTCCGCCACCTTCCGCACAAAATTTGTTATAATTCGCAACTGCACGTAATGCTCGTCCTTTTTCCCATTTCCACTGACCGTGAGTTGGCGTTTCAGAAAGCAGTTCGTATCGCATACTTGGCCGATCAGCGCCACTCCAGAAACGGTGCCAGTAGCCTTCAGGTGAAGATGTTTCGTATGGAACCAGAAGATTGGAAACCCTTGTGCCCGGTTGCATGGAATACCAAAGTAGCACGTCGTGACCTTGTGGAAGGGCTGTGATTACCTTGAACTGTCGTTGCAGATTTTTCGTTATCGGTCTATGAATCACTATTTCATTTCTGAAGTTTTCAATACCGAACGTTTCGTCCAATATCAATCTGAGGTAGGGACTCACGTTAGGAGCGACATGAACGACAAGGTGGCCTTCTTGAGATATGAGCGATCGGATCAACGTCAGACGCTCCCTCATCATCTGCGTGTAACTGATGAATCCACGGCCCCAAGTGTCGCGGTATGCTTTCTCCTCTACTACCGATGCCTCCTTGTCGAGTCGAATGTTTCCGTCACCGATTTCCGCAGTGAACGAAAAATCCGCACCCGTCGCAAACGGCGGATCGATGTAGATCAGGTCGATCTTCCCGGCGAATTTCTCCAACAGCGATCCCATCACCAACAGGTTGTCGCCCCAGATGAGCTTGTTCTTCCATCCTTCCTCGAAGGTGTCACCCTCGTTGCCCTCGTAAACGTCGAACAACGACGTCTGCACGCCGCCCTTCCTCGCCTCGCGCGTGGCGCGGCTCTCGTTGACGGTCTCGATGACCTGGAACGGCAGGCTGACCCGCGGAACTTCCTTGAGGGTCCCGTCTTCCTCGTACTTGCCGGGCCAGACCAGCTCGGTCTTCGTGACGTCGATCTTCGCCATTACCGGGCATCTCCGGTTCGTTTCAGGTACTCGCCTCCCGCGGGCGTCAGGCGGTAGCGCTGCCGGCTGCTGCGCGGCCTGTCGGGGATGGTCATTTCGATCAGGCCAGCCTCGAGGGCGGGGAGCAGATAGGCTTTCTTGAAGTGGACCCGGTGCTTTAGACAAAGAGCCTCCTGAATCTGCTGCCTGGTCATTTCCCCCGACATCACCCGCAGCAGTCGAGCTTCGGGGCCGACTTGATCGGTGACTTGATCGATGGCTTGATCGGTGACTTGATCGGTGACTTGATCGGTGACTTGATCGGTGACTTCCCCGGTGACTTGCCCGGTGACTTGCCCGGTGACCCGATCATCCCCCGACACCTCCCGGACCTCCGGGTTCGGACGGAAGGTGACGGTGACGAAATTGCCTGCGCCGAACTCCGGCTCCGGGCAGTCCTTCTCCCTCGCTCCGTCCCGGATGCGGCGGATCCCCGTGCCCGCCTTCTCGATGAAGTCGATGCGGTGGAGCAGGTCGGCGATGAGCGGGTTCCGGCGGATGCTCATGTGCCCGAGATCGGCCAGGGTCAGGCCCTTGGGCAGGCTGCCGGGGCTGATCACCTCGATCCGATCCGCGTAGACCTCGACGAAGACGTTGGCGCCTTCGAAGAACCAGTCGCGGTGCATGACCGCGTTGGTGATCGCCTCGCGCACCGCCTCCATCGGGTACTCCGGAATGTTCTGCCGCCGCAGGCCCTCGATGCGGTAGGCGGTACGGGTGTTTCGCTCGATGAAGCGCATGGCGTCCTCGACGTCGGCCACGATGCCGCCGTCGAAGTCCTTGCGGTCCAGGATATGCACCTTGTCCGTGCCCCGCCCCAGCAGGCAGGTGATGTACGCCTCCGAGAAGAATCGGCGCACGTTCCTCGCGAAGAAGAGCACCCCAGCGTTGCGGAAGAGCAGCTGGTTGCCGGCTCGCTCGGCGACCTCGATGTTGACCAGCACGTCCTCGACCGGCGGGTTTCCAGTGATGCCGGACAGGGCGAGCCAAGCGTCGAACTTCTCGCGGTCGAAATCCTCCGGGTAGCGGAAGCGGGAGCAGGGGGAGAGGTCGAACCGGATCACGCCCTCGGTGCGGAAGAAGTCGCGGATCTCATCGCGGCTCATCTTCTGGGTCACCGCGCCCTGACGCCAGAAGAACCCGTCGCGGCACTGCACCGGCTTCGCGTCGCTCTCCCGGACGTGAACCGCGAGCACCCCGTCCACCGGCTCCACCAGCACCTTCACCGGGGGGTCGCAATTGCGGGCGACGTCCTGGACGCGGGCGCGCAGGGCGTTGGTGTCCTTGACCCCGACCACGCCGCCGTCATCGCGCACGCCGAGGAGGATCCTCCCGCCGATGGTGTTGGCCAGGGCCACGACCTCCCGCGCGAACGACGAAGACAGGCTCTCCTTGAACTCCAAGGTGGTGCCCTCGCCCTGCTGGACGAGGATATCGAGGTCGGCAGGGGTCATGCCGCCAGCGCCTCCGATTCGCCGATCCTGCCGATGATACCCTCCGCCCGGTACTACGCGCGCAGATCACGTTCCCGGCAGACCCCCGCTTCGGGCGGCGCGGTAACCGCGAAGTCTCCCGCTCGGACGCGGTCCGTGGAGTCGGCCTTTGGCAGGGTCGAGGCGCCAGACCGCCCGTCCACCCGCTCCGGGTAGTGCCTCGCGATGGCGGGGGCGACGTTCACGACGTTCCGGCGCTTCGGAGGCGGTTCGCTTGCGGGCGAGACACGAGCGTCCGCCAAGACACCCCGTTCCCAGGACGCCTGGATTCCCGGTCGTGCGGGGGGCCGGGGGAGGCGGGACGCCCGCGATTCCGCCACGCGGGATCGCTCAAGCGACCGCGCCGGCGGTCTCCGCTCACAACAGCCCCGCTTTCCGGAAGCTGAAGGTCCTGTCCGGCGAGACGATCAGGTGGTCGACGACCCGCAGGCCGATGGTCTCGGCCGCCAGCACGATGGCCCGCGTGAGCACCTTGTCGTGCTCACTCGGCTCGACGTTGCCGCTCGGGTGGTTGTGCGCGAGCACCAGGGCCGCCGCCTCGCGCCGGAGCGCGGCCTCCACCACGCGGCGGGGGTACACCGCCGCCCGGTCGATGGTGCCCTCCTGAAGCGTCTCGACGCCGTCGCGGAGCAGCCGGTGTGCGGAGTCCAGGTACGCCACCGCGAACACCTCGTGCCCGAGGGCGCCGATCCTCATGCGCCAGAAGTCGGCGAGCCGCTGCGGGTCGCGGAGCACCTCCGCTCCCTCCGACGCCTGTTGCAGGTAGAGGGTCGCCGATTCCCGGACGACGTGCAGGGCGACCGCGGCGGCCTCGCCGACGCCGGCCACCGAACGCAGATCGGATCGCGGGGCGTCCAGCACCCCCCGCAGGCTGCCGAAGCGCCGGAGGAGCGCCTTGGCCGGCTGCTTCACGTCCGAGCGGGGGATGGCCAGGGTCAGCAGGAGCTCGACGACCTCGTGCTCCGCGAATCCCGCGAGGCCGCTCTTGAGGAAACGTTCGCGGAGGCGACTGCGGTGCCCGTGGTAGTGCGGCCGTTCCATCCTGGGCTCGTCCCGAGCGAGGCGGGCTCAGGTCGCCGGCTCACGGAGCGCGGCGAGCCAGCGGCGCATACGTTCCGGTGACGAGCACGTCCGGCGCACGTCCCTGATCCGGAATGAAGCCATCCTGCCCTCCGGCCGCACCACCCCCTCCCATTCTGCCACCTCCTGCGCCGCCGGGTCCTGCGGTCCGGCGCGACCGGCGCCATCCGCGCAGGACGAGGCCCGGAACCGCCCTCGGAGAAGACCCCCTCCCCCGGAACCCGAGGAGAATCTACCCTTGCCGGCTCTCGCCCGTCAGGCCAACCGGGGCGGGAGCCGGCATCCGCCCACTGAAACGGAGCGGACCCAAGCGGGCACCGGACCGCGGTCGTGGACATGGCTCGCTCCAACGCGGCCCCGTGTCGGGGCGAGTCTGATGGCCGGCGCGTATCGTTGTCCACCGCCAGGCGGACGGGCGCGCCTGGCTCTGCTGCATGTCGGAACCGAGCCGTGCGCGGCGGAAGTTGCCCCCAACCCGATGCTCCGGGCCGCCGCGGTTCTCCGAGAGACGGCGAGGGCGGGCCGCCGGCGCGGGGCCGTCATCCGGCGGCGGGCCGCGTGCGTCCGCTACGGGAGGCTGCGGAGACAGGAGGCCGTCACCGGGTCCACCAGCTCCCAGCGCCCGTCGTCGTCCTGCCGGATCAGGTCTTCCTGTTCCAGGACCTCCTTGGCCCGGTTTCCGGTGGACGTGGGCAGCCGGAGGGGAGACAGGAATTCGAGCGACGCCGGGTGTTCGACGCCGGCCGGGGCTTGCGCGATCGCCCTCAGCAGGGCGCGCTGGCTCGGGGCGAGGCGGACGATCCGGCCGGCCGCGACGCGCTTGTCCTCCTCCACGATCCGGGCCCACGCGGCGTCCACCGCCTCGACCGACGGCGGCCGGCCGCCGCTCCACACCCGGGCGCACAGGGCGTTGACGTAGTAAGGGTGACGGGCCGTGGCGGCGAGGATCCGGTCGATGGCGGCGTCCTGGACGGGACCCCGCCAACGCGCCTCGCCGGCCTGCCGCAGGAACGTCCGGTAGTCGGCCGCGGCGATCCGGTCGAGGGTCATCTTCCGGCACAGGCGGTAGAGCGGCCGCTCTTCGTCCTCGAACATCGACGCCAGCAGATGCCTCTGGCTGCCCGCGAAGAGATACGTGACGTTCCGGGCTCTCTCGGCGGCATGGCGGACGGCGCCTTCCGGTCCGTGCCCGCGCCGCGCCGTCCCGGTCCCGGCCTCGAGGTGGGCGATCTGCTGGAACTCGTCGAATACGATCACCGCCCGGCGCCGGTACATGCCCGCCGCCCGGTCGAGGGCGAGCAGCATTTCGGCGATTCCCGGGAGGGCCTGGGGCGGCGCCGGCAGCTTGACGGCAAGACCGAGCGCGCCGAACGAGAATTCGGGCTTCAGGGCGGCGAACGCTTCTGCGAGCTTGCCGCTCGATCTCCGGTTCTTCGGGACGATCCGGGCGCTCAACCGTTCGACCGCCGTCCGGACCCGCGCCTCGAAATCCTGTACGTCGTGGACGACGAGCAGGTCGATCGTTGCCGCGGCCACCTGACGTCGGTTCCGGGCGAGGTCGCGAAGCACCTGCTCGACGAGGCTGGTCTTGCCCGTGCGGCGAACGAGAGCGCGAGGGCGCGAACGCCCCCGCGCGTCCACCACGTCACGGCGGCGCCGCGACGGCCTCCCCCCGCACCAGCTCCCAGCCGTGGAACACCAGGGCCAAGCCGGTGAACCGCACCGTGGGATACTGCCGGCCCAGCGTCTCGTCGGACAGGTAGCGGCGTAGCTGTGCTGCCGCCCCCGCCGCCGCGGCGTCCACCGCCTGCTCGCCGCGCTCCCCCCGCTCGCCGCGCTTGACGTACTTCAGCTCCACCACGTAGCCGTGGCGCATGTCCGGGTGGCTCGCGAGGTTCGGGGCAAGGCAGATGTCGGCATAGCCTCCGCCGAGCTCGCGTTCGGAGTGGAACACGAAGTGGTTCGTGGCCCCGAGCCAGGCGGCGAGGAACCCTTGCAGCACCTTCTCCCCCGCGATGTAGTCGCGCACCCCCGCCTGCCGCGCCACCGCCCCGGCGAGGGAGTCGAACACCTCGCGCCAGGCGCCGCGGTAGGCCATCTCGTGGATGCGCTGCTCCAGCGCGTAGACGTCGGTGGAGAACGCACCGACGTCCTCGAACGCCTCGCGCAGGTGCCCATACAGCAGCCGCTTGACGGTCTGGTTGGGGATGCCGAGACGCGGCCTGCCCTCGACCGTCCCGCGGATGCTGAGCAGCCCGAAATAGTGCAGCAGGGAGAGGAAGTTCTCGCGTTCGGCCAGCCGCTTCAGCGGGAAGCCGTCCCGGATGTGGCAGTCGGCCTGCTCCTCGCCGACCACTTGGCGCAGCAGGTCGAAGTTGCCGTTCAGCTCGGCCTCGCCGATCGGGACGTACTCCTTCGCCGCACCCTTCGAGCGCGCACCCTCCGGGCGAGCACTCGCTTGACGCGCGCCCACCTGGCGGTTGACCAGCAGCAGGTGGCGCAGCTTCCCATAGTCGATGCGGATGTTGCTGTCGATGAGCTCGCGCGGGCCGCGCTTGTTCGGAACGGAGTGCATCAGGTAGTACAGCACCATGTCGGTGTTGTAGACGTCGCGCTCGGCGTCTTCGGCGAAGCGGTAGCCGTCGTACCACTCGCGCATCAGGGCGAGGGCCGTGTCGGGGTCCTGGTCGAACGCCCCCGCGCGCCGGTACGTCTCCAGCAGGTCCCGCACCTCGTCCTCGGTGAAGCCGAGCATCTCGTTGAACTCCGGCAGCAGGCTGACGTTGGCGCCGATGTTGAAGCCGCTGGTCACGTCGTCCATGGTGATCGGCGACACGCCGGTCACGAACAGCCGCTCGATGGCGCCCGCCCGCCCCGTGCCGGCCTTCAGGACGCCGAAGAAGTTGCGGAAGAAGCCCTCGCCGTGGGTGAACGAGTGGTACGCGTCCGCGCCCCGATGGGCGAGGATGGTGTTGGCAAAGTTGTCGTACTCGTCGATCAGCACGTAGAGCGGGATGCGGTGGTCCCGGGCATACAGGAACAGTGCTTCGAGCTTCCCGTTGATCGACGGGGGCGCGAGGATGGCGCGGGCGGCGTCCTCGTCGAAGAGGTCGCGGTTGCGCCGCAGGGCGTCGTGGACGTGGAGGGCGCAGTGTTCCTCGAAGCTCTCCTCCAGGGTCGGCAACGCCTGCTTGAACGCGGAGAAGTCGAAGTACAGCACCACGTAGCGGCTCCGGTTGCCCGTGGGCGCCCGGCCGACGTCGGTGCCGGCGAAGACGGCGTCGAACTCGTCGGCCACGACACGATCGTAGTAGGCGTCCAGCATGGTGAGCCACAGCGTCTTGCCGAAGCGCCGCGGGCGGATGAAGAACACGAAGCGCTTCTGCTCCAACGTGCGGATGAAGCGGGTCTTGTCCACGTAGAGGCAGCCGTCGAGCCGGACGCTGCGGAAATTGCCCCGCCCATAGGGGATCGGCGGGCAGTGGACTGGTGGTGTCGTGGACATGGCTCGCTCCAATGCGGCCCCGTGTCGAGGCGAGTCTGACGGCGGGCGCGTATCGTTGTCCACCGTGAGGCGGAGGGGCGGCGCGGGACGAGCGTCGGTCTGCCTCGAAGCGCCCTCTCGCGTCGGGACCATGCGCCGCCGGCGGGTCCTCCGGCGGCGAGAGGCTGCCGACACGCGGGATTGGGGGCTCCTTCTCCCCGGACCTCCACGGGCATCGGCCGCTGGTCGAGCCCGGCGCCGGAGGCGGCTCCGCGGCAGGCGCTCCGGCGCCATCCCGTCCGGACACGCCTACCGCGCCGCCCGCATCGCCCAACGCATCGCCTAACCCGCCCAACGCATCGCCTTGTCCGGTGGAGTTCGCATGGTCCACAATGAGACTCGCCCCGGGACACGGTGGGCATCCGTCGCGCGGGAACCACACCGCGCCGAAGACGAGAGAGCGTGTACCGTGCCCGGGTCGAAGCACGCCCCACGAGCCAAGGGAGACCCGATATGGCCCAGCACGGCTTCTCGAACCCACTCTGGACCCGCCGCCACTTCCTCAAGACGAGCGCCGCGGCGGCGGCGAGCCTCTACGGACTGTATTCGACCGGCGCCCGCGCCTCCGTCCCGATGGAGTTCGACGGCTCGGCGTTCCGGCTCGCCGCGCCCGAACCGGACGCCAGGCCGGGCGGCGTCCTTCGCTACGGCATCACGATGCGGCCGCCGCACCTCGACTTCCACCAGTCCGGCACGGTCAACAACCTCGGCAGCCAGGGCTGCTTGTACGACAACCTGATCCGGCGCAACCCGCTCGACAGCGGCCAGACGATCATCCCCGACCTCGCCCATAGCTGGGAGATCGCGAAGGACGGCAAGACCTACACGTTCTTCCTGCGCAAGGGGGTGCGCTTCTCCGACGGCGCGGAGCTCACCGCCGACGACGTCAAGGCGACCTTCGACCGGATCACCAAGCCGCCCGAGGGCATCAACATCCCGCGCAGCGCCCTCTTCACCTCGGTGAGCGAGATCAACGTGCGGGACAAGTACACGGTCGAGTTCAAGCTCGCCGTACCGCGCCCGCCGGCGTTCATCATGGGCGCGATCGCGAGCGGCTGGAACGGCATCGTGCGCAAGAAGACCCTCGAAGAGAACGGCTACAACCTGCGCAAGACCCTCGACGTGCCGGGTACCGGGCCGTTCCGCAGCGTCAAGCGGGTCGAGCAGGAGATCTGGGTGATGGAGAAGAACCCGGACTACTGGATGGAGGGCCTGCCCTACCTCGACGGGATCGAGTTCTACCACGGTCTTCCGTTCTCGCCCGAGCTCGGCTCGGCCCTCCTCGCCGGGCGGACCGACTACGCGCGCCTCATCGACCCGGTGACCCGCAAGGAAGTCGACGGCCGCGAGGGCATGACCGCCACCGACTACTACCAGAGCGTCATCCAGGCGGTCTGGGTCAACCACGACCGCGAGCCGTTCAACGACCCGCGGGTGCGGCGGGCCATGCACCTCGTCCTCGATCGCCCGGTCCTGGTCGACGTGGTGAAGGACGTGGCCCCCATGATGGTCGGCGGGTTCATCTACCCCTTCTCCGACGTCGCGACGCCGAAGGACGAGCTGTCGAAGCGGCTCGGCTACCAGCCGGATACGAGCGCCTCGATCCGGGAAGCCAAGGCGCTGCTCGCGGCCGCCGGGCACGGCAACGGCATCGAGGGCCTGGACTTCCTCGTCCGCGAAGTGGCGAGCTTCAAGCTCTGGTCGCAGGCGATCCAGGCGATGTTGCAGCAGACCCTGAACATCGAGTGCAACCTGCGCACGGTGGTGGAGTCGGTCTGGTTCGACGACACCAATTCGGGCAACTTCGACATGTCGATCGGCGCCATCGTCTCGACGCTCATCGACCCGTCGGACTACTTCAACACCTGGTACGGCAGGAACGGGCCGCAGAACTACTCGCAGTGGGAGGACGAGCGGTTCAACGCCCTGCTCGAGACCATCGACAGCGAGGTCGACCCGGTGAAACGGCAGGCGGCGATCACCCAGGCGGAGATGATCATGGAGGAGAACCCGCCGCTCCTGCCGGTCTCGTGGGAGAAGATCAACGACGGCTGGTACGACTACGTCAAGGGCCACAACCCCTACGACTACTTCGGGATCTACGACGTGGTGCGGATGGACACGTTCTGGCTCGACAAGTAGCCCGACGAGCCGTCGAGGACGGCGCGCCACGGGCCGGCGGCTGCCCGCGGCGCGCGCCCGCCCCGGAGAACGGAGCCCGCGCCGGACGCCCGCCGGCGCGGGCGGCTCAAGCCTTTCGCCGCCGGTGACGGCCTCCGCCGCCTCCGCGCCTCCGCCCCGTGGCGCGCCGTTCCCCGCGGCCGGCGCGCTTCCGCCGCCGCCGGCCGCACCCGAATCAGGCGTCGCCCCCTCCATTCTCTCCGCCCCCGTCGCGGGTGGTGACCTCGATCTCGATCTTCATCCGGGGGTCGACGAGCTGGGCGACGATGAACGTATTCGCGGGGCGCACGTCGCGGCAGTACTCGCCGATGACGTCGATGGTCTGCTCGTAGCAGGCGCGGTCGGAGACGTAGATCACGATCCGGACCACATCCCGGAAGGAGGCGTCCAGCGCTTCGAGGGCTTGGTGGATGTTGCGAAACGCCTGGTGGGTCTGCTCGACGACGTCGTCGGAGATGGTGTGATTGACGTAGTCGAAGCCCACGCAGCCGGAGAGGAACACCATGTCCCCGTCCCTCACGCCCCGCGCATAGCCGCCCCGCTCCTCGAAGCGCGAGCCGGTGAAGAAACGCTCTCGGGCCATCGTTGCCGCCTCCTCGGTCTCAGTACGGGGCGCCGTCCCGGTGGACGAACCGGCCGTCCCGGAGCAGCATGTCGACGTCGGGATAGTCGACGTCGTCGTTCGGCGGGCGGTCTCCGACCTCGAGATAGAGGACGTCCGCCCCCGACCGGTTGACGAGGTGGTGGCCGTCCGCCTTGCCGGCCGGGAATCCCGCGGCCATGCCCGGGCCGAGGGTCTGCTCGCCCGCATCGGTGATCAGGGTCGCCTCGCCCTCGACGACGTAGACGAACTCGTCCTGGCGGGAGTGCCAGTGGCGCTGCGAGGATGCGGTTCCGGGCGGGAGGGTCACCAAGTTGACCCCGAAGCTCCGGAGTCCGAGCGCGTCCCCGATCCGCCGCTTCGCCCGCGCCGCGCAGGCCCTGTCGAATTCCGGCGGATAGCGCGTGCCCCGGGTGACCTCGACCGTCATCGGGTCCAGCGCGGGCGGTGCGGGCGGTGCTGCGGGCCGATGCTCCATCACTTCGCCTCCTCTCCTGGTTCGGAACGTCCATTATCCATCGATTCATCGAGGAGCACTTTCCGACCCGGGCAGCCCGTCCTGCGACGAAACGCCCCATGTCTCTGGCGGGACAGCGCGGGGAACCGCCGCCCTGAAGGGCTCGCAACCGATCGGGAGTGGTTCACAGCGGCTCGAAGCCCCAACCGAAGAGGGGCCGTCCGCCGTCCGCGCCCACGACCACGACCTCCTCGAGCCACGCCCGCTCCCGCTCGCCGCCCGGCAGGAAGAGATGGATCGGGAGGACCATGTCCTCCTCCAGCACCCAGTCGCGGTAGGGCCGGCCGTCCGGAAGCTGCGTCTCGAAGTCCATGTGGGAGAGGCCGAGCCCGTGGAAGAAGATGAAGGCGCCGTCCGCATCGGCCGTTCCGGCCTTGCGGTAGACCTCGCGTCCCGTCGCGCACAGCTCGCTCACCCGCCGGCCGGGGCGCATCGCGTCCACAAGCGCCTCGCCGACCCTGGCGGTGGCGGCGAGGCGCTTCGCGCCCTCCGGGGTCGGCTCGCCGCCGACGACCCACGACTTGCCGCCGTCCCAGCAGTAGAGGTCGAGGGTCCCGTGGCAGTCGAACATGACGTGGGCGCCGGGGGCGATCTCCTCGTCTTCGAGCCCGCTCTGGACCGTCAGGGTGGGGTCGTCGCCGACGGCGTGGCTCACCACGAGCCCGCCCGGGTCGCGCACGAACCCGCCGAGCTCGACCGCGGACACCGCGTAGGCATGGTTGAGATCCTGGCGCGTCCAGCCCTCCTCCCAGCGCGAGACGGTACGCCGGATCGCCTCCTCGTTGAGTCTCGTCGCGCGCGCGAGGAGCCGGAGCTCCTCCGGGGTCTTGACCGACCGGGCGTGCATGAGCGGGTCGTAGCCGTTGGCGACCTCCACGTCCGGGAGGCCCAGGCGCCGGCCGAACCCCTCGTCGTCGAAGCCGACCCTTCCCCGGTCGAGCCCCAGGTCGCGCATCGCGGCGCGCACCTGCTCGCCGCTCTCGAACCGGTAGGCGGCGCGCGCCCGCTCCACCCACTCGATCCCGGCCGCCGAGCGCGGGATGTGCGCGTCGATGTCTCCCGGCCGGGGCGGGAGGTCCATCGGCGACATCACCGACCGGCAGGGCCGGACGTCCTTCACCCAGGTCGGCTGGTGAAGGGGCGTGGTCAGGTAGTAGTCGGCCAGCACCAGGATGGGGTGTTCGGGCTCGCGCCGGGCCAGGATCACGGTGTAGGGGCGCGGCTCGTCGGCCTTGTGGGCGACCCCGTTGAAGCCCGTCAGGTAGAACACGTTGAGCGCGGTGGTGGCGACGAGGCCGTCGAGGCCCCGCGCCTCCATGCCGGCGAGGAGCCGGTCCAGGTTGCAGAAGCGCTCCGGCAGACGCTGCCGGCCGAATTCGGGGCCGTTCTTTGTCCGTGCCGTCGTCGTCGCCGTCATCGTCTTCTCCCTCGGTCGGTCGCCCGGTGCTGCCCGAAGTTGCCCGAAGTCGCCCGGTGTCCCCGGTTGCCCGGAGTTGCCAGAAGCCGCGCGGGGCGGCCGGCTCCCGCCCCGACGGCGGCCCCGCCGCGTGCGGCGCGCTACGCCGCGGAGCGCTGCGCGGCGGGCGCCTCGCGCCCGTTCCGGAACGCCGGCATCACCTCCGCCGCGAACCGCTCCAACTGCTCGACCATCACCGCTTCCGGCGTGCCCATGCTCGACTGCACGTTCACCGCCTCGAGCCCCGGGAACTGCTCCTCCATCCGCCGCAGATAGCCGATCATCTCCTCCGCGGTCCCGCAGAACCACGAGCGGGACCGCATCTGCCGTTCGATGGTGGGGAAGCCGGCGTCGGCCCAGCCGCCCCGCCCGGCCACCGCCGCCTGCTGCTCGTCGGTGAGCCCGCGGAAGAAGCCGAGGGGGGCGAACATCTTCGCGTGCTCCTCGTAGAAGGGGGTCGCCTCGCGCACCGCCTGCTCGCGGCTGTCGGCGAGATGGAAGTTGACGCCCACGCAGATCCCCTCTCCGAGCTCCGCCTCGATGCCGGCGCGGGCGAGCGCGTCGCGGTAGCCCACCACCGGCCCCTCGCCGAGGAGGGCGGAGCCGCCGCCGACGATGCCCTGGATGCCGTGCCTCACCATGAAGTCGAGGCCGCGCGGGTTCGCGCTCACGATCGGCTGCCAGCATTCGACGGGGAGGCGCGCGGGGCGCGGCACCAGGGTGAGGCCCTCGAGCTCGTAGCCGCGGTAGGGCAGCTTCGGAGGCAGGTCGTAGTGCTTGCCGCGGTGCGAGAAGCGCTCGTGGTTGAACGCCTTGAAGATGATCTCGACCTGCTCCTCGAAGAGCTCCCGGTTCTCGTCCTGGTCCATCATGATCCCGCCCAGGGTCTCGACCTCGCGGGTGTGGTAGCCGCGCCCCACCCCGAAGACCACCCGCCCGCCGGTGAGGATGTCCGCGGTCGCGTAGTCCTCGGCGAGCCGGAGCGGATGCCACATCGGGCAGATGTTGAACCCGCACCCGACGCGAAGGCGCTCCGTCACGTGGGCGAGATGGACCGCCGTCATCAGGATGTTGGGCAGGCACTCGTAGCCTTCGTGCTGGAAGTGGTGCTCGGCGAGCCAGAGGGTGTCGTAGCCCAGCCGGTCCATGGTCCGCGCGAGCGCCTCGGTCTTGGAGAACACCGTCATGAGGTGTTCGTTCGGGTAGCGCCGCTCGTTGGCGGGGGTCGCCTCCTGCCCCATGTCGCCGAGGTCGACGTGGCCCGCGTAGAGTGACGAGAACCTGGTGATCATCGCGTTCCTCCTGAAGTCCGGTGCGAGAGGCCCGTGCGGGGAGGCGGCCCCCGATCCGGCCGCGCCCCCGTTCCCGAAACCTACCATGCGCGCCCCGAGCCCGCTATCGCTGCCGCGCCTGCCTCACGCCGGGCGCGGGCGGGAGCGAGCCGGGCCTCGCCCTGTCTCACGCCGGACGGTGATGGCCGCGCAGGCCTCGGAATCGTTGACCGGGGCCGGTCTTGGCAGCACGTTGACGAAACAGTCAACACAGGTCACGATCCTGCCGTATGGAGACGGGTTCGTTCATCCGCCAGTCCCGCTCCGCACTCGGCCTGTCGTTGCGCTCCCTGGCGCAGCAGCTCGACGTGGACCCGGCGTACCTCTCGCGCATCGAGAGCGGACGGGTACCGCCTTCGGAGCAATTGCTGAGGAAGCTCGCCACGGTCCTCGGCCGGAGCGAGGACGAGCTTCTGCTCCTCTCCGGACGGCTGCCGGAACGTCTTCGAGAGCTGGTCTCGCGCCACCCGCACCGGGCCGCGGCGGCCTTGAAGACGATGGCCGAGATGTGTGTCGCGGAGCCGGGCTCGCCCTACGGCGAGCCGTTGCTCGCCCGGCAAGGTCGGCGCGCGATAGAAGACGGGTTTCCGTTCGAGCAGATCAGCGAGGTCGCGGAGGTCGAGAGCTGGAGGAAGGAGGTGTACCGGCCCGTTTACCATGTGCACAAGTGGTGGGCGCAACGGCTGGGCTCGGTGTTTCGTGCGGCGATCATCGCCGCCGCGGCTCCCAGGGGGTCGTCGGTGATGGATATCTTCTACGAACCCTTGCGTTTGCCCGGGCTCGTGGTCTTCGACCCGTTCATGGGCAGCGGCACCACGGTGGGCGAAGCGCAGAAGCTCGGCTGCACGGTCATCGGCCGCGACATCAATCCCGTTGCGTATCGAACGGTCCGAGTCGCTCTCGGTCCGATCGACCGAGCCGAGGTCCACTCCCATTTCAGACGCATCGAGGCAAGCGCGGGCCGTGAGATTCAACGCCTGTACCGATCCACCGATGGGGAAGGGGAGCCGTGCCAGGTCCTCTACTTCTTCTGGGTGAAGGCCTTGCCATGCCCCCGCTGCGGAGAGCGCATCGACCTCTTCCCCCACTACGTCTTCGCCTCCCACGCCGACAAGGCCCGCCACCCGGAAGCGATGGTGGTCTGTCCGGACTGCGGCGGCTTGTCGTCGTGCCGCTACGATGCGAGGGCCGTCGCCTGTCCATGCGGCGCGAGGTTCGATCCACGGGCCGGACCCGCACGGCGCAAGACGGCCGTATGCCGCCGTTGCGCACATGAGTTTCCGATAGCGAGAACGGCCGCGGCGGCGGGCAAGCCCCCCACCCACCGGATGTACGCCAAGCTCGTCCTTCGCGCCGATGGCGCCAAGGAGTATCTGCCGGCGACCGGCGAGGACCTGCGCGCCTTCGAGGCGGCACGCGGGCGCTACGGGGAAATGGATCCGGCGATTGCCGCCGTACCGATAGAAGACGGACACAACACCAGACAGATCCTCAATTACGGGTATCGTTTCTGGCGCGAATTGTTCAACGATCGCCAGCATCTCGCCCTCACGCTCCTCGGATCCTCGATCCGGGACCTCCCCGAAGGCGGGGCCCGCGATGCGCTGTCGCTGTTGTTCTCCGGCGTGCTCGAATTCAACAACATGTTCGCTTCCTACAAGGGGGAAGGGACGGGCGCCGTGCGCCATATGTTCTCCCACCACATCCTGAAGCCGGAGAGGATGCCCATCGAGGCGAACCCGTGGGGCACGCCGAAGAGCTCCGGCGCCTTCTCGACCCTGTACAAGAGCCGGCTCATGCGGGCGCTGGACTACCGGGAGGCGCCCTTCGAGCTCGCGGTGGAATACAAGGGGGAGAGGAAGTCTGGCCGGAAGGTCTTCGGTGCGAGCCCGCCCATGGGCGGGCCGGTCTTGAACAGATACCCGAAGGGAGGACTGAAACCGGGAGCGGTGTATCTGTCCTGCGGCGATTCGGCGAGAACGGACATCCCCGACAGGAGCGTCGACCTCGTGATGACCGATCCCCCGTTCTTCGACAACGTCCACTATTCCGAGCTGGCGGATTTCTTCTTTGCCTGGCAGCAGCTCCATTTTCCCGGGAGAGCCGGGAGACGCAGCACCACCAGGCGCCCCGAGGAAGTGCAGGACACCGATGCGGATCGCTTCGCCGGAAAGTTGCGGGGGGTTTTCCTGGAATGCAATCGAGTGCTTCGCGATCAGGGCCTGCTCGTGTTCAGCTACCACCATTCGAGAGAGAGCGGATGGATCGCCGTCTCCGGAGCCGTGCTGGGCGCGGGGTTCTCGATCGTCCAGTCCCACCCCGTGAAGTCGGAGATGTCGGTGGCGGCGCCGAAGAATCAGGCCCGGCAGCCCATCGACCTCGACGTACTGATCGTCTGTCGCAAGCGGGAAGCGGACCTGCGGAAGCGCAGGAGCGATCAGGCCGCGTTCGATGAGGCGGTCAGGGTCGGCGCGGATCGAGTCCGGCGGTTCAACTCGTTCGGACGAAGGCTGTCGCGGAACGATGTACGGGTCGTTCTATCGAGCCGGTTGCTGGTCGAATTGAGTCCGGGCAGGAGCGCCTGCGAGGTTCGTTGCAGTCTGGAGTCCCTGCTGCCGAAGGCGGATCGGCTGATCGACGACGTATGGCGGGCGCAAACGGTCCAATCTCCTTCCCGCCGGACGGCGCCGGCGCCAGGACCGGAGCAACTTTCGATGCTGGGCGCCTCTCCTGACCCGGCGTAGCCGGAACCAAGGGTCCATTCACGAAACAGCTTCAGCGGGACGAGGGTTCGCGGGTGATCACGGTGATTCTCCGAAATAGCTCTTCAGGAAGACGAAGACTTCCCGCTTTTGTGCTTCGGAAGCCGATTGAATGATGGCGACGACGTTGAGCCAACCGGTTTCGTCGTCCCAATAGTTCTTCTTCATGACCTGATGCCGTCCGCAAAGAGGCTGCCATCCAGTCGGGTCGCGGGGGTCGGCCTCGGCGTGCAGTGCATGAGGGGTTCGGTGATCGGGTGTGAGCTTGACCGTGCCTCCCCCTGCAGGGTCGATGTCGCCATCACGCAGTCCGCAGGTGACGCCGCCCTCCGTCCAGGCGCACCGACGATCATGGAGAGCCAAGACCTTCTTCCATGTAGCGGCGTCGGGGCGTGTGCGACGTGCGGCGGTGGAGCGACGTTCGGAGTTCGGCATCATGTACTCGCTCATCCGCAGGTCGCCGCGGTTGCGCCACGAGAGGATGGTGTAACCCATATCCGTCCGCAGCTCCGACAGGCGTTGATGCCAGTTTTCCGGAACGCGGCCGGTGGTCGGATCCGTGGCTACCTCGATGAGCTGATCCCGCGTTGCGACCCTGCCGAGGTTGTCGAGGAAGAACGCCTCGATACGAGCACGGATCGAGCGCTGAAGATACGGGCCCCGAATAGTGGCGTTTCTATCCTCCATGAGAACGCCGGCACTTGACGATACGCGATCGTGCTGCCGTGAGGTACTCGGAAGAACTGTCGCACAGAATGGCGTTGCGATTGAGCCTGAGACAGGCTTCTCCGGTGGTACCGGAACCACACATCGGGTCGAGCACGGTATCGTACTCCCTGGTCGCCATCAGGATCAGAGGCTCGATGACGGAAAGCGGCTTCTGGGCCGGGTGCCCGGTCTGTTCCGAGCGGCCCACGAACCCGATGTTCAAGGGAGCCTCCAGTACCGAGGGCGGGCCGGGAATGAACCGCATCTTCCCGTCTTTCCATCGGCGGAATTGTTCATCGGTGAGGAAGTGCTCAGGATAGGTCGGTGCATCGGAAGCAGCCAGATGGAGGCAGGTATTCTGCGCCGAGCGCCAGCCCCGAATGACCGATGGACAGTTCTTGTAGTACCAGGTAAGCCAGGCAACGAGGTGGAATCCTTCGGGGATGCGGGCAATCTGGTGGGCCAGAATCTCCGGGAAGCCCCAGACGAAAACGTGGTTGGCGATTCGGCATGCCTCGCGGACAACGCCGGCCAGCCAGTCATCGTAGTCGCCGCGCACCCCGCCTGTTCCCTTGTTGTACCAAGGGTCGAGGATGACTGCCTCTACTCTGGCGGATGCCTCCAAGGTCGCGAGAACATCGGCCGGAGGAAGCACTTCCATGCTGGCCGGCAGTTGTTCCGCCGGCCAGGAAGTTTCCTGCAAAAGACTCGCCTGCCGGGTCATGACAGGGGCCCGCGGAAGAACGAAGAGAGGCTCATGAGGCCGGTTCCTGCGGAGATGTCGTCGGTCCGTGTCATTGTCGAGTTCCTTCCGGCGAGGGCGACCGAGGGGAAATACTCCCCTTTCGGAGGCATTCCGGTCCACACCCCGCGATCATGGGCAAGGGTACTCCGGAACTCCCGCAGATTCCACCTGGGGAACCTCGCGCAGGACTGGAACAGGACATCATCCCGACGGTCGGGATGTAATTCGGATCAAACAGTTGCACACCCGGGGCGAGATCGCATACGAACACCGACCCCGCCGGGAAGGGGACATGGTCACGGCGGCAGTGCGGTCGCGAGGCGCGGGCCGCCCCGAGACGGACAGGGCGCAGCCCCTCGCGGTGGTTCGGGGAGAGGGCGCCGCGGTGAACCGCAGGCGGATGGGAGGCGCGGCAGCCGTCTCGCGTTCGATAATGCCCCTTCCCCTGACCTCGGCCCGCGACGCTCCGCGTCCGCAAGGCGGTCGGACGCCACGCGGAGCCCGCTATCGCTATCGAGATCGCTGCCGCGCCGCCTCGACGAAGGCGGACCGCAGGGACTCCGCCCACACGCAGTGGCCCGCGTTGCGCGCTCCGAGGATGGTGAGGAGGAGCGCCTCGCCCTCCCCCACGTTGCGGAACCCGCGCAGGACCCCGTCCGGCACGACCATCCCGTCGAAGGGCTCCAGGACGACGGAGTCCCGGCCCTCGTCTCCCCAGTAGACCTCCCACCGGCCGGTCAGCGCGACGAAGGTCTCCTCCGAGCCGTGGCTGTGGAGGGCCGCGCCGTTCCCGGGCGGCGCCTTCACGAAGTCGATGTGGTAGTTCACCGCCTCCTCCACCGCGGTCCCCTCGAGCTGCTCGTCGTCCGCGCCGCCGCCGAGCGCGCTGTAGAGGGTGCGGACGTGTCCGGGGAGGGTGCAGTCCAGGAAGGCGCGGGGAGAGGGGACGAGGTCTCGGAACCGCCATGCGCGGTCTTCCATCTCCGCCGTCCGAACCGGCTTCGACCTCCCGAACCAGGCCCCGGCCGCCGCATCGAACCGAAGGTCGCGCTCGTTTCTCATGGTCTCGTTCCTCCGGGCTCCTCGAGGGGGCTCATCCTCGCGTTCGATCTTCGCATCCAGGACGAGCCCCGCGGGGGCGCCCGGAAGCGCGGGCGGCGGGCTCCGGGCGCCGGGTTCCGGGCGCCGGGCGCCCGCCGCCGGGGACCCCGCGCGGGGCCTCAGCCCTTCACCGCCCCCGCCGTCATGCCGGCGATGATCTGCCGCGCGGCGAAGAAAGTGAAGAGGAGCGGCGGGATCACGATGAGCGTCCCCATCGCCATGATGCGCCCCCACTCGACGCCGGTGTCCGTGATGAAGCCGGCCGCCCCCACCGGGAGGGTGCGGGTGTTCCTCCCGGTGAGCAGCAACGCGAGGACGAATTCGTTCCAGGCGATCCGGAACGCGAAGATCCCGGCGACCGCATAGCCCGATTTCATGAGCGGGAGCAGCACCCGGTAGAACACCTGCCAGGCGGTCGCGCCGTCGACGATCGCGGCCTCCTCGATCTCCATCGGGATCTGCTTGTAGAAGCCGAACAGGAGCCAGATCGCGAAGGGCAGGTTGAGGGCGGTATAGAAGAAGGTCAGCACCGCGAGATCGTTCTTGAGGCTGAACATGGTCACCATCGCGAACGCCGGCACGGCGAGGACCGCGGGCGGGACCATGCGCACCAGCAGGGTGGCGTTGGCGACGAAGCGCCGGCCCCGGAACTCCGAGCGGGCGAGAGCGTAGGCGCACAGCCCGCCGAAGAAGAGGGTGAAGAAGGTGGACGCGGCGGCGACGATGGTCGAGTTCACGAGGTAGCGGTCGAACTTGCCGCGGGTCAGGATGTACTCGTAGTTGTCGAGGGTCGGGAAGAAGAAGAACCATACCGGGCGGCCGTCGAAGATGAGGACCTCGTTCTTGAACGACGTGCCGACCATCACCCAGATCGGGACGAGGCAGAGGGCGGCGAGGAATACGAGGCCGCCGTAGCGGCTCCACGTCCCGGCCGGGCTCCCGAGGCGCCGCTCAGACATCCGACTTCTCGTTCATCGGGTTGCCGTGGGCGAGGATGGCGAAGCTGAGCGCGAAGACGATGACGATCAGCAGCACCGCGATGGCGGACGCATACCCGAGGAGCTGCGCGTCGAAGGCCCGGTTGTAGATGTGGAGCGAGAGCAGCTCGGTCGCGCGCCCCGGGCCGCCCCCGGTCATGACGTACATGACCTCCAGGGCCCGGAAGACGTCGATGAGGCGCATCAGGAGGGCGATGACGAGGATGGACCGGATCATCGGCAGCTTGACGAGGAACGTCTGCTGCCACCAGTTGGCGCCGTCGATGCGGGAGGCCTCCAGCACCTCGGAGGGCAGCGCCTGGAGGCCCGCGATGACGATGATGAAGATGAAGGGGGTCCACTGCCAGACGTCGGTGAGGACGATGGCGAAGAATGCGAGGTCCGGCGCCCCGAGCCACACCTGCGGCTCGATCCCGAACCAGAGGCCGAGGTAGTGGTTGATCCACCCGACCCGCGCGTCGAAGAGGTACCGCCAGATGAGGCCGACCACGACCGGGGAGACCATGAGCGGCAGGATGAAGATGGTGCGGAAGACGCTCGCCCCCCGGATCGGCTTCTCGAGCATGAGCGCGAGGGCCACCCCGAGCACCATCTCGATGACGATGGTCCAGAAGCCGAAGCGGAGCGTGACCCAGAGCGACTCGCGGACGTCGGGGTCGCCCAGCATCCGGACGTAGTTGGCGAGCCCGACGTTCTCCGCGCGGGAGAACGGGGTCGCGATCTTCCAGTCGAAGAACGAGAGGTAGAGGGCGTCCGCGACCGGGTAGACGAGCCCCGCGGCCATCACCAGGACGGCCGGCAGGATGAACCAGTAGGGGGTCAGCGCCCGCGGGTCGAGGCGGCGCGGACGGCGGCGCTCGGGAGGCCGGCCGGCGGCGGCGATGGCGGACACGGACACGGACGCGGACACGGGTGCAGGCGCGGCCATGAGCGGCGGGTGACGAGCCGGCGGCGGACGAGGACGGCGGATGGGGATGGGGGCGGGGGAGACGGCGCCCGCCTCCCCCGCCGCGCCCGAGGCTCGCCTACCGCTGGCGGTACCGCGCCCAGGCGTAGTAGCCCTCCCGCTCCATGATCGCGCGGGCCTTCTCGGCCGCCGCGTCCATGATCGGCTGGATCGGCTCGTCGGTCGTGATGACCTGGGTGAGCGCCTGCCCGAGGACGTCGATGTTGAGCTCGTTCCACTCCGGGATGAGCGGGCGCCAGTCCGGGTCGGCGCACGGGAGCTGCTCCAGCACCACCGGGTACTCCGGGAAGCGATCCGCGAAGTGCGCGATGGTGGACATCCGCACCGGGTCCCCGCCCAGCTCCACCATCCGGCGGTCACCCGCCTTCGAGGTGATGTACTGGATGAAGAGGAACGCCGCCTCCTTGTTCCGGCTGTTGGCGGGGATCCCCACCGCGAAGCCGCCGGTCTCCGAGCCGCAGCGGACCCCGACCGGATGCAGGGCGAACCCGACCTTGCCGTGCACCTTGGAGAGCTTCGGGTCGCGCGACATCGCGGCGATCTTGAGGGTGTCGATGTACATCGCGGCGTCGCCCTGGAGGAAGGCGGCGGACGCTTCGGAGAACCCGTACGAGGGGATGCCGGTCGGACCGGTGCGGGCGATCTCGCGCATGATCCGCGCCGCCTCGACCCCCGCCGCGTTGTTGAAGACCGGGTTCCACGCGTCGTCGAAGATCTTGCCGCCGAGGGGAGCGAGATGGAGCAGCCATCCGGCCGTCACCTGGTGGCCGGTCTTGCCCCGCGAGGTCAGGGCGCCGACCCCGGTCTTCTCCCGGATGACCGGCAGCGCGGCGCGCAGCTCGTCGTACGTCGTGGGCGGGGCCACCCCGGCCTGCTCCAGAAGGTCCTTGCGGTAGGCGAGGATCGACGTCTCGGCCCCGAACGGGATGCCGTAGAGGCCGCCGGACTTGCCCGGCATGTACCCCTTCTTGCCGCCCACGATCCCTCCGTTCTGGAGGTAGGCGTCCGCGACGTCGTCGATGTCGTACTCGGGGTCGACGAGCGCGCCGTTCGTGAACATCCGGCTCAGGGGGGTGAGAAGCCCCTTCGCGACGTACTCGCCCTTCCACATGACGACCCAGGAGACGACGTCGTATTCGCCCTCCTCCTTCGACATCTCGAGAAGCTGGCGGTCGCGCAGCTTGAGGTACTGGAGGGCGTCGATCTCGACCTCGATGCCGGTCTCGTCGGTGAACTCCCGGACCAGGGTCTCCGCCTTCCGGAAATGGCTGAGCGCGGGCCAGCTCACCACGATGGTGGACCCCGCGTACTTCTCGTAGGGGTTGGCGGCGGCGGGGCCGGCGGCCGCGAGGAGGGTTCCGAACGCGGCGAGGAGGGCCGCTCCCGCCGCCAGGGTCCGTGTCTTCATTTCGCGCACTCCCGATACTCGATGCGTGCTGGTTGCCGGCCGCATGGTAGCCCCCGCCCGGCGGGCGCGCCACCACTCACCGTTGCCAGCGCGCTCCCGGTTGGATACCGTGGCGCGCACCGTGGCGGCGGGCCGCCGATCCGATCCCCGGGGCCGTCGCGGCCGACCGGACGGCGGCCGGACGGCGGCGGCCGGAAGAAAGACGAGGAGGAGGCCGGACGATGCGTGGAGTGGTGTTCCTCGGCGAGCGCAGGCTCGAGCTGAGAGAGTTTCCGGACCCGACCCCCGGACCGGGCGAGGTCGTCCTCGAGATCAAGGCGTCCGGGATGTGCGGCAGCGACCTCAAGTTCTACCGCCCGTCCCGGGCGGAGGCGACGCGGGCGCTCGGCCTCGGCGGGGACGGCGAGCCCAACATCGCGGGGCACGAGCCGTGCGGCGTGGTCGTCGCGCGCGGCGAGGGGGTGACGCAGGAGCAGGCGCCGGACGGCGCGCGGGTGATGGTGCACCACTACAAGGGCTGCGGGGCCTGCGAGCACTGCCGGGTCGGCTGGCAGCAGCTCTGCCCGGAGGGCTCCATCGTGTACGGCGCGACCGGCGACGGCGCGCACGCCGACTACATGAAGGCGCCGGTCTCGACCCTGGTGCCGCTGCCTGCCGAGCTCTCCTTCGAGACCGGGGCGGCCATCGCCTGCGGGACGGGGACCGCCTTCGGCGCCCTCAAGCGGGTGAACCTCACCGGCTCGGACACCATCGCGATCTTCGGCCAGGGGCCGGTGGGCCTCAGCGCGACCCAGTTCGCCCACGCCATGGGGGCCCGGGTCATCGCCCTCGACACGGTCGCCGAGCGCCTGGAGCTCGCGAAGGGGCTCGGGGCGGACGAGGTCGTCGACCCCGGGAGCAACGATCCCCCCGCGGCCATCCGGGACCTGACCGGCGGGCGCGGCGTCGACGTCGCGATCGACTGCTCGGGCAGCGAGGCGGGTCGGCTCGGCGCGATCCGGTCGACCCGGACCTGGGGCACGGTCGGCCTCGTCGGGGAGGGCGGCACGATGACCGTCAACGTCTCCCGGGAGCTCATCCGCAAGCAGCTCACCATCGTCGCGTCGTGGACGTTCAGCGCCTTCGGGCAGGCCGACTGCGCCCGTTTCGTCGCCGAGCGCGGCATCGACGTGGACCACCTCTTCACCCAGCGCTATACCCGCCTGGACGAGGCGGAGGAGGCCTACCGGCTCTTCGACACCCAGACCACCGGCAAGGGCGTATTCCTGCTGTGAGCCCCCGCGCCGCAGAAGACTATGCGATAATGGTCGGGAACCGAGCTGGCGGATTCTGCAGGAGTGCGCAACGTGGAGAGTAGGCAGCCTTCGGTTATTTCCGTAGACGCACCGGGGGAGGCGTCCCTTAAGCGCAAGATCAGGCGTCATCTACACACATTGGGCTTTCACAAGTCCGATCAAGGCGCCCTCGAAATATCCGGCAGCGACAAATACCTGATTCGCGCCATGCATAGCTCGCAGAGACGCGATCGACTCGCAGCGAGTGCGAGATTTCTTTCAGAGAAGACACCGGCGCTGCTCAGGCACTTCGCTTCAGGGCGTGAAGTCGACCCGAAGGCGATTGAGCCCGTGCTGCAGCGGGTCATCGCCGGCACTTGGCAGGCGAATTTGTTCAGGCTCGCGTCGCTCACTTGGTCCATACCGGTATCCAACGGATTCGGCCGCAGGATCCGGTATCTCGTGTGGGATGGACACAACGACAAGCTCATCGGCCTGATTGCAATCGGTGATCCGGTCTTCAATCTGGCCGTCCGAGACAAACTCATCGGGTGGGACGTCCATGATCGTGCGGCCCGCTTGGTCAACATGATGGACGCCTATGTCCTTGGCGCCCTACCCCCGTACAACGCGCTGTTGGGCGGCAAGATGGTGGCGTGCCTGATCAGGAGCCGCGAGATCTACGACGATTTCGCCCGAGCCTATGGAGGAACGACGGGGATCATCTCAGGCAAAGAGAAGAAAGCGCGCCTGCTTGCGGTCACGACGTCATCCTCCATGGGGCGATCCTCCGTCTACAACCGCTTGAAACTGGATGGACATCGCTACTTCGAGTCGATCGGATACACGCAAGGTTGGGGACATTTTCATATCCCCGATTCGCTGTTCCACGAATTGAGAAACTACCTACGCATCATCGACCATCGTTATGCCGACCATTATCGATTCGGACAAGGTCCGAACTGGCGGCTGCGTGCAAGCCGCGCTGCCCTCACGGCACTAGGCATGAGGGAAGATCTGCTTCGCCACGGCATTCGACGGGAGGTCTTCTTCTGCAGCCTTGCCAACAACGCGACGAAATTTCTGCGGACAGGAAGAGGTAGGCCCGATGACTCGTCGCTCCTGAGCGTACGGGAAGTCGCGGAGCTGGCCATGGAACGTTGGATCGTACCGCGTTCGCAGCGACGGCCGAATTTTCGGGCTTGGACGACCGACGACTTGCGGCGCCTGCTCACCAACCCTACCGAACCCGTCACGGGACCGCCGCAGCTCGTCTTCGGTTTTGAGCGAGCCCCGGCTCGTATATCGAGTTGAATACGGTGGATTCACCTCTTACGCAGATGCAACAGTGCCTGGAGGAACACTTCCATGCGCTAGCCCAAGTGCGCGATGGATCGAGCTTTCCCATCTTCGCCCTCGAGCACGATCTGAGTGAGGCGGATCTGGAACGAATTCGTTCGATGGTTCGGCTACACCCGAATACGTGCCCGTCCTCCCGGCAATGGCTGCTCTGGGTAGTCCATGCGACCGAGGTAGGTTACAGCTACGACGGCGACGAATATTGGAATTCGTTCGAGAAGCAGACGCCAGGGTGGGAGCATCACTATCGCCCGAGGATCAGGGCATGGTTTCACAAGTTCCGGAACGCCTACGGCGGCGTCATCCCATCCGGTCCTTGGGCGAAGCACTTCAGCATCATCGCTTGGCCGATCACCCACGCGATCCTGCCGCGGTACCTCCAGCGCCAGTTTGCCAAGCTCCTCTACGACCTTCGCTTTCGACTCGCATCGGGCTCTGCACTTGAGGCGCAAGCCATCGGACGACTCCTCGCCGTCCACGCATCCCACACCTCCAAGCGCTTCAGACTATTCCTCGAGCAGGAGGAGTTGACTGGGCAGATCGTCCTCGCACTTCTCGACAGGGAACCTGACAAGAACGAACTCATCCACTCATCGACGTTGAAGCGTATCGTTGCGGACCTCGAAAGGGTCCGGAACACGCGCGAGTGGTTCAAGGAGACGCAGCGCGTTGTCTCCGACCGTTTCAAGGGGATCGGTCGAGGACCCTGTCCAGCCGCATCCCGTCCTGCCGAGCGTCCACCTGAACGCGCTCTTCCCGACACTTCACATCTAGTCATCCGACCAAGCCTTTTGCTACGTCATGTCGGTGCGGGCACGTGGTCGGTTTTTATGGAAGTCAAGTCCTTCCGCCCGGTAGCTGCCCTGAATGCCGAAATTCACTCTTTCTTGAACAACACACGTTGCCGCCTCAACGGCGCCCACGATTTCAAACCCACGGGATGGCTACTGTCCGGCGACCGCAAAGGAGCATTGCGATCCTGGCCTGATCTCGAGTCGCCGCTCATCCACTTCGAGCGGCCCGACTCGGTAGTGAACCACCTTATCGAGTCCGAGTGCCGCCTTCACTCCGGCCCCATCTGGCTGTTCCGGAAAGGGGCCGACGGCATTGCACGCCACATTGCAGGGCGAATCGTGCGACCGTGCCTCGAATATATCGTCGTCACCACTATGCACATTCCAAACAACCTTGAAGGCGTCGTGCCGTGCAATCTCGACTGCACGGACGTCAACGCCTATCGGCTTACGATGCCGTCTGTTGTTTCCACAGAGATGATGACTCGCTTGGACAGCCTCGGGCTGCAAGTAGCGCGCACTATCCGCGTTTGGCCGGCTGGTCTGCCGGGGCGTGGGTGGGATGGAGAAGGCAGCAGCGAATGGCTGACCACGGAGTCGCCCTGCTTCGGCATCGCCTATGACCACCCGGTAGAATCTCTCGCGTTCCGTCTGAATGACGAACCCGAAAGGTCCATCCGTACGGGTTCCAAACAACCCCTGTTTGTGCGTCTGCCGCGACTGCCAGCCGGCGAGCACACGCTAACCGTCAAGGCCCACCGGAGCCCTGAACTCGAGAGTGCAGCCCCAACACCGCCCGCCGAGGGATTCGTGCGGCTCGCCGTACGCGATCCCGAACCGTGGGTACCCGGTATCGCGTCGCACCCAGGGCTGATTGTCAGAACCGATCCCGACCAGGCTGACCTCGACACTTTCTGGAGAAACAATCTTGGTTTGTCCGTCAATGGACCCGAGGGTTTCACCGCCAGCATCCATGTGACCCTGCAATCTGCCGACGGCAAGGAAATCCTGTCGGAGCGCGTCGACGACCCGATGGCTCTGCCGATAACACAGGAAGAATGGCACGGTAGATTCGAACGTTTCCTGAATGGCAAAGATCGGGCTTGGCGATACCTGGAAGCCACAGCCTGCACGCTTGCGATCCACGCCGACACGTTGGGCACCTGTACGCTTCGGTTCGAACACGAGCCACTACCAGTAAGGTGGGTCGTACATTCCGATAAGAAGAAAATCGTCGTCAGACTCGTCGACGAGAGCGGCCAGGATGACGCTGACCCCGAGATCAGTTCATACAATATGGAGCACCCCTTCGAATCCGTGTCGCTCACTCTGGACGCCTCCAGATCGGGCTGCGTCGTGGAGCCGCCAGGCAGACTTTTCGTCGTAACCCACGGTCGGTATCGCGATGCCGTTTTCGTCAGCGCCGGATTGACGAAGCCGGTCCTTGAAGGTCTCGGAGTGGAATCCAACTTTCCCCTGCTACCAAGGAGTGCCCATACGCTCTCCACTTGCATCCGCCTCCTCGGATTATGGCGTGACGCACGATTGTTCGGGTTTCTCGCTACCGTGCGCCATCGCCGAGTAATGGATAGCGCGGTGGACGCCCTCCGTGCGGTGCTGTGCGGAGAAAATTGGGCGAGAAAGGAGAAGCGTTTCAACGAGCAACCGAAATCGCAAACCTCGATCGAGTCTCTGGCCGCATCGGTGGACAAGCGCACTGACATCGGCACTATCCTGCTGCGCAGTCGGTCGGAGGCGGGCCACACCTCCGATTGGTTCGTGGACATCGCAGCCCGGAGGAACGTCTGCCCGGACCGCGAACTTTCGGAATTCGCACTCCGTCTTGCGAGGGAACCTCTGGAGATTGCCGACCACCAAGATCTCGAGTCCCTGCTCGCGAAGCTGATCAACAACCCAGCCATACTTCGCGCCGCACGTCTGCTAACGCTTCTACTGAGCCCTGCTTCGGGAGACGCCCCAGACGCAAATCCGACCGGTAGGTACTCGACGTGATTGAACGCCTTACGGCAAGTGAAGTGCTCGCCGGCTGCCGGTATACCCTTGGCCTGACAGACCAAGGTGACGGGGCGATCGATGACGTCCTGCTTGCTGCTCTCATCAGGCGTAGCGCAGGCATCCATTGCCCGTGTTCCCGGGCCACGCTGCGCGCTTCTGTGCTGGAATGTACCCGATCCTTGGCGACCGATGACGCCAATCGTCCACAACACATCGACGACGCCATCGAGGCCCTTACGGTGGGAGGCGATCTTCTTGAACTCGACGATGTCGTAACCGAGGATTCCGATGTCCGTCAGACCTGGGTGTTCGCCGCGCCTCCGGGCTTCGTCATCCGGCCGAACGGCACCGCGTTTCTTTTCGGCGTGGTTCCGGATCAGGACGCCTTCCTGCCGTCCTCTCTCGGTGCCCGTGTCCTGTTCGACAGGTTCACGCGTTTCATTGAACCGCAGCCAAACGAAGATCTCGCGAGCGAACTCCGAGAGCAGGGCTTGCAGGAACTTTCCGAAAGAATATGGATCAAGAGCCCTAGGCCCGAACCGCCAAACGACTTCTTGAATCGAGTGGGAAGATGTCTAGCAGGCCAGCCTCCTGTCACGACCATCGACGATTTGAAGATCCTCGACTCGACGCGACCTGTCACCTACTACCCGGGGCGCTGGGTCGTCCCCACGAGGCAAACCGGCACGTTCGTGGCGAGACGCCCCCAAGAATTCGGCGCACAGATGTGGTGCATGGTTCGATTGGAGGACGGCAGGCCGGTTCGCCTTCTTGACCTTCCATTCGAGAAAACGCGGTGGCGTGCTTGCGACGTTGCCTGGCACCTCCAGATGGCCATCGACCATTGCCGCCACTGCCCCCAGCAGTATCGTCGCCGTGTCGAAGCCCACGGCGTCCGATTCGATTTCTTTTCCCCATTACCCCAATGGGCGCAACGCCGTCTCCTGGTTTTCGGCAACCCCATGCCGCGCGAAAGGAGTCTTCTCTCCTACCTCATACCGAGCGGCCAAATGGGAACCGAGGAGGAGTTCCTTCAGGACAGGCTCTGGTTGTCGCCCACAGAAGACTCGGAGTAGGGATAATGCCTCCCATGCCAACGATCCAGCAGTCGATAGAGCAGCTCCACGGCGCTCTGCGTGACTACATCGAAGCGACCTACCACATCAGCGCCAAGTCGCTGATCGCACGCCGACAGGCCCTCTTGGACCGGCCTGGCGTGATCCACCAAGTTCCCTACCTCGAATCCACGCCCCGTTATGAGACCGGTGAACGCTTCTCGGACATGGCGGGATTGAATCCAGCCGCACTGGAGGCGTACTTCGCCATCTCGACTCGGCAAGACGACCTTCCCCGAGTGATCTACGACCCACCCTACAGACATCAGTCGGAGGCCATCCGCGGCAGCCTGATTGATGGTCGTAATCTCATCATCATGACCGGCACCGGGTCGGGCAAGACCGAGTCGTTTCTGTTGCCCATCTTGGGCAAGCTCGCCCGCGAGGCGAGGAGCAATCCCGACACTTTCGGCCAGCGAGCCGCCATGCGGGCGCTTGTCCTCTATCCCATGAATGCCCTGGTGAACGACCAGTTGGGGCGCCTACGCACTCTGTTCGGCGACCCTCGTCTCATCTCGCTCTTCAAGGGCTGGGCAGGTCGGCCGCCGCGCTTTGCACGCTATACGAGCCGTACGCCGTATGCTGGCGTGCGAACTCCTCAAAAGGACTCCGCCAAGCTCAAGTCTTTCGACGAGTTCTACGTCGAGATCGAGCGCGGTGCTCGGGATGCAGATCCGAGGAAGCAGACCAGCGCAAAACACCTCCGGCAGATCCTCAAGGAACGGGGCAAGTGGCCCGCGAAACCGGATCTGGCTGCGTGGTTAGGCGAGAAGGGAAGCCGGTGGCAAGACCCAAAGACAGGAGGCTTCGCGAGAGCCGTCACGTTGCCTGATGACACCGAGCTCCTCACCCGTCACGAAGTGCAGGCCGGAGCCCCCGACCTCCTCGTCACCAACTACTCCATGCTCGAGTACATGATGATGCGCCCGATCGAGCGGTCCATCTTCGACATGACCCGGGCATTTCTCGAAGCCTGCCCCGACGAAACCTTCCTCGTTGTCCTTGACGAGGCGCATCTCTATCGGGGCGCCGCCGGGGCGGAGGTGGGGCTCCTCCTTCGTCGTCTGCGCGACCGACTCGGGATTCCTCCATCCCGATTCCAGGTCATCTGCGCCACGGCGAGCTTCAACGATCATGCGCGTGCTCCACTGTTCGGCGCCCAGCTCTCGGGCCTGTCCCCGGACAGCTTCCTTCCGATCTCTGGAGCCCTCGCGTTGCGGCCGCACGATGCGCCGGGATCCGATCAAGACGCCGACATCCTGGCCGACATCGACCTGCAGCGATATTACGAGGCTACGAAGGACGAAGAACGCATCTTCGCTGTCAACCCCCTGCTGGACCATCGAGAGAGGCAAGGCGACGACCCTCCGGAAACAGCGCTCTATCGTGCCCTTGTCGATTTCCCGCCTATGGGCCGGTTGATCAATGCGACAATGAAACAGGCAATTCCAGTCGCCGATCTCGGCCCTACGCTCTTTCCGACGGCCGCACCCGACCGAGCCGCCACCGCCGCCAACGCGCTGATGGCCCTTGGGAGCGCCGCACGACAAGACCGTACGGCCCCGGGCTTGCTCCCTTCCCGTGTCCACAGCTTCTTTCGGGGTCTGCCCGGCCTCTGGGTGTGCATGGACGCCGATTGCACCGCACTTGACGACGGGGAGAGGGATGGAATCTGCGGTACGATGTACAGCCAGCCACGCGACTCCTGCGACTGTGGCGCACGCGTTCTTGAGCTTTACACCTGCAGAAATTGCGGTACCGCATACGCACGGGCGTACACCGACGATATCGACGTTCCACAAGCCCTGTGGCCGGAGCCTGGGGAAAGCCTGCGTATGGTGGAAGGCGAAACCAGCCCACTGCACGCTCTCGATCTCCTTCTTGAAGCACCTGCACTGGACAATCTCGCCGAACCAGCCGACTACGACCTCGAAACCGGGAGGCTAAATCCACCATCTCTGGGCCCTCGCACACGCAGAGTCCATGTCCGAAGCGATCGCGTATCCGATCCGATGGACGAAGACGACGATTCATCACCGGGCCCTGAGCCACGCGGCCAATTCGCTCCCTGCGCCGTTTGTGGCAGGACGGCTCGTTTCGGTCGTTCCTACGTCCAGGATCATCAAACGAAGGGCGACCAGCCCTTCCAAGCGCTGGTGGCCCGGCAGCTACAGGTGCAGCCGCCCTCCTCGACCAAACCGACTCCCTTCGCCCCGCTCCAAGGCAGGAAGGTGCTCACCTTCTCCGATTCGCGACAGGTCGCCGCGCGGCTTGCTCCGAATCTTCAAATGTACTCGACCCGCGATTCTCTCCGCTCGCTCATCGCATGGGGCTACCGTCGCCTCCAGGCCGTCACTGCCCTTCAGAGGCACCTGAGCCTGGAGGACCTCTATCTTGCGGTCCTACTTGCGTCAAAAAAACTCAATGTCCGTCTGCGTCCCGAAGTGAAGTCGGGTGAGACCTTCGGAGCGGATCAGACCGTTGCGGACGCCATTGCGAAGGGGGCCACCGAGGATGATACATGTCTCGTTGACCTCTGTATGGACATCCGAAACGAGCGCCCGCCTGAAGCACTTCTCGACCAAATCGTGACCACGGTGCAGGATCGATTTCTCGGACTCGAAGCGTTGGCGCTCGCCTCCATTGCCGAGAGGGCCAGACACACTACGGTCCTCCAAGAACTGTCGCACATTGCCGGCATCGCCGAGTCGCCCGCCTCCAAAGTCGGCCTCGTACGAGTTTGGCTGCGCTGCTGGCAGAACAGGGGCTTTTGGCTGAGTTCGATGCCCCCAGTTTGGTGGATAAGACCCCGTTCCGAAGGGACGAGCATCAGGGGCCAGAAGGGTTGGTTCAAGGCCATGGACATCGTTCTTTCCGAGAAGACGGCGCGCAAGGTTTTCCGAGACGAATGGCTCCCCGAATTGCTCTCTTTGTTCACCGAGAACACTGCTAGCGGATTCAGAAGGCTTCGCGGCAAGGACCTGACTCTTAACTTCGACGGAACGTGGATCCATTGCGCCAGCTGCAAATCGGTCCATAGACCAGTATCAGGCATCGCCCATTGCGTCGATTGCGGCAGTCGCGATACGAGGCCGATGGATCCCAATCGCGATCCTGTCTTCCTCGCTCGCAAGGGTTTCTACCGCAACCCTGTCACCGCAGCCCTCGGCATACCCCCCCGCCAGCCCATTGCGCTCGTCGCCGCCGAACATACCGCCCAGCTGAACGCGCCGCAGAACGAGGACGTCTTCTCCAAAGCCGAAGAAAACGAACTTCTGTTCCAGGACATCGCCTTTAATCGAGACGACCCGAGGTCCACTGCCGTTGACGTGCTGTCCAGCACCACCACCATGGAAGTGGGCATCGACATTGGCGCATTGTCGGGAGTGGCCTTGCGGAACATGCCGCCCAGCCGCGCGAACTACCAGCAGCGAGCCGGTCGAGCCGGTCGTCGCGGCAATGCTGTCGCCACAGTCGTTGCCTTCGGAAGCGCCGACAGCCATGATGAGCATTACTTCACCGAGCCGGATGGAATGATCCGAGGAGAAGTGGTTGACCCCAGACTTACTCTCGACAACCGCGAAATCGTGCGCCGGCACATCCGCGCATATCTCCTGCAAAGCTACCATCAGGACAGGATTCCGAGTATTGACCCCAACCATCCACATGACCTCTTTTCCGTACTGGGCACCGTCTCGGATTTCCGCAACGGCGCTTCCATACTCAATCGCGACGACTTCGCAGCGTGGCTGATGGAACACGACGAACGGCTTCGAGACCGTATATCTTCGTGGCTCCCAGAGGAGCTCGATGCTGACCATCGTCGCATCCTGCTGACCGAACTGGCGGACGACTGCATCAACGCCATAGACACCGCCATCGGACATGGATCGGGAGGCCAGGATGCGTCCAGTGACGCCGACGTTGACCCACAGCCGGAGGTGTCCGCCGAGGAAGACGAGGAACGCCCTTGGCAGCATGCCGGATCTGAAAAATTGCTTGACAGACTTCTCTACTGCGGCAAGCTGCCACGCTACGCCTTTCCAACCGATGTCGCCACCTTTCATGTGTTCGACTTGAACCGTTCTTCCCGGTTTCGACCGATAATGCGATTTGCTCCCCAGCAGGGCCTTCCCACCGCCCTTACTCAGTATGCCCCGGGCAAGCAGGTATGGATATCCGGCAAGTGCTACACTTCGGGCGCTATCTACTCGGTCAATCCTGACGACCGATACGCTGCATGGGAATCCAGGCGTATTTACATGGAGTGCCGCGAATGCGGCTTTGCGAGCACGTACCCCATCAAGCATGCATCGAGAAGCGAGACGCGAAGCTGCCAAGCGTGCGGCGGCGAAGACACCTTTGGTCCCGGACGCTACTGGCTACGCCCTCCGGGATTCGCTCATCCCGTCGATGTAGAGGAACTCACATCTCCCGACGACATGCCGGAGATAAGCTACGCTACGCGTGCAAAGCTCACCATGGACACGCCGGACGAAATGGCCGCGTGGCTTCCGGTCAACGATCGCACCCGCGTCCTGCGGTCCCGGCAACATCTTCTCGTATCCAACACCGGCCCTCGCAAGGAGGGCTATACGTACTGCACGAAGTGCGGTCGCATCGAGGCGAGTATCGAGAGGTCTCCCGAAGTCACCGGTCCGCACCGCAAGCCCTACCCCGACGACGACAACAGACAGGTTTGTGATGGAATGCACTCCTCCCGCCACATCGTGCTGGGTACGGACTTCATTACCGACATCGCGCTCTTCTCAATGCGCGTGGTGGCGCCCATCAGTCTGAAACCCGGCCACACCCCGACAGCCGTCGCTCTCAGGACCTTGAGCGAAGCCTTGGCGAAGTCTGCTTGCCAGATGCTTGAACTGGAGCCCGGTGAACTCATGGCGGAATATCGTCCTGCTCTTACTCCTGCCGGAAAAACCGGGCAGGAGGCCGAAATTTTTCTCTATGACACGTTACCGGGTGGCGCCGGATTTTCTGCCGAACTCGCCAAGTCCGGAGCCGATTTGTTTCAAGCGGCTCACTCACTCCTGAAGGCTTGTCCCGAGAACTGTGATTCGTCTTGTTACCGATGTCTGCGCAGCTTCAAGAACAAGATTGAGCACAGGCTCCTGGATCGACATATCGGGGCGCAGCTATTGGAATATCTGATCACCGGCGAATTGACAGAATTCACCGGGGTCCGCCTGCGATCCTCGACCGCACTGCTTTACAGCGACCTCTGTCGCCAAGCTTGCCCGAACGTGCGGTTCTCCATGAACGCTCCGATGTCCGCAGCCAGCGGGGCCATCTTGACCGCGCCGATACTCGCCGAAGGGGCCGATGGCCAGCAGGTCGTCATCGCCCTATCGGCTCCCTTGACCCCTGGCCATCCCGCCGACCCATTGATTGCAGCGGCTCTCGTCAACCGAGAAATTCCCGTAGTCGTGGAGAACGAATTGATTGTCCGTGCTAATCTTCCGGCCGCGACGCGCAATGTCATTCATCGCCTCAAAAAATGGGATATTGCGAAAGGGGAATCCGACTAGTGCCTGACTCTGACCATCGAAGGTCTACAACCGCCTTTCGCGGCACGACGGCTGCTGCTTGCGGACGATACATAACCATGATCGTCCGCCATCGGCACCTCGTCGCAGTCCTCACGCTCTCCCCTGCGCTCTTGGCGCCAATGCGAGCGGCCCTTGCTCAGGGCTTCTACCTATCCCCGCATCCAACCCAGTCCATCCTTCCAAGCCATCAAGATGACGAATCATTCAGCCGCCAAGGCGTCCAGCCAAGCAGCGGGACGGACGAGACGAGGGGCGGACGGTGACGGTGGGAACGGTCGCGATCCAGAGCCCCGGGGACATGGGCGCCAGGGTGGGCCGGGAGCTCATCGCGCGCGGCTTCCGGGCGCTCACCTGCCTCGCGGGGCGAAGCGAGCGATCCCGCGCGCTCGCGGAGGCGGCGGGGCTGGAGCTCACGGACTCGCTCGACACTCTCGTCGAATCGGTGGACCTCGTGCTCTCCATCCTGCCGCCGGCCGCCGCCGAAGGCTTCGCGGACGAGGCGGCGGAGGCCCTCCGCCGGACCGGCGCCCGCCCCGCCTTCGCGGACTGCAACGCGATCGCGCCCGCCACCGCGCGGAGGGTGGCCGCCCGCATCGCCGGGGCCGGGGCCGTCTTCATCGACGCCGGGATCATCGGGGCCGCCCCGGGGCGATCCGGCCTCCCCACCCGCTTCTATTGCAGCGGCCCGGACACCTCGGCCCTCGAAGCCCTCGACGGCCCGAACCTGAGCGTGCGCCGGCTCGGGGGCGAGGTCGGACAGGCTTCGGCCATGAAGATGGTGTACGCGGCGGTCACCAAGGGTACGTTCACCCTGCACACGGCCGCGCTCACCGCGGCCCGGGTCTACGGGCTCTCCGAACCCTTCCACGCCGAGCTCGCGGAGAGCCGGCCCGCCGAGCTCGAGGCCATGAACCGGATGGTCCCCCGCCTCCCCCTCGACGCGGCCCGCTGGATCGGGGAGATGCACGAGATCGGCGAGACGTTCGCCGCGGCCGGGCTCCCCGATGATTTCCACCGGGGGGCGGCGCGGGTCTTCGATCTCCTCGCCCGGACCCCGATCGCGGCGGAGACCCGGGAGACCGTCGATCCCTCGCGCACGCTCGACGATGCCCTGGATATCTATGCCGAGACCCTCGCCTCGACCCGCGATGCGGGCGGCGACCGGCCCAGCGGGTGAACGCACCAGCGGCCGGCCCATCGCGCGCTCTCCGGCAGCCGGCCCCGACCCCGACCCCGGCCCGCGCCGTCGCCGTCGCCGTCGCCGTCGCGGCCACCGCCGCAACGAGAAGGAGCACCACATGAAGATTCTCGCGGTCAACCCCAATACGTCCGACGTCGTCCTGGACGTCATCGTCCGCTCCGCCCGGCGGGCCGCCTCGCCCGGCACCGAGATCGTCGGGCTCCGCTCCCCCGGCGGGACCCGGAACATCGACTGCGCCTACGGGGACTACATGAGCGCCCCCCACGTCATCGAGTCGGTGCGCCGGAGGGTGGCGGCCGACCCTCCGGACGCGGTGGTGCTGTGCGGGTTCGGCAACGTGGGGATCTTCGCCCTGAAGGAGATCCTGGACGTTCCGGTGTGCTCCATCTCCGAGTCCAGCATGGCGATGGCCTGCCTGCTCGGACACCGCTTCTCCACCCTCACGATGCTCGACCAGTTCATCCCCTACCAGCAGGACCTGGTGAGGCTCTACGGCTTCGAGGCGAAGTGCGCCTCGGTGCGCGCGATCGACGTCAACGTCGAGCGGGCGGTGATCGAGCGCGAAGAGACCCTTCGCCAGCTCACCGCCCAGGTGAACGCGGTCGTCGCCGAGGACGGCGCCGAGGTGGTCATCCTCGCCTGCGCAGGCCTCTGCGACTACGACCGCGCGCTCACGGAATCGTCCGGGGTCCCGGTGATCGACCCCGTCGTCGCCGGGATCAAGATGGCGGAAGCGTTCGTCGGCATGGGGGTGTCGCACTCGAAGGCCCGGAAGTTCCATGCCCCGCCGCAGCCGCTCGCGGACTACGGCGGCGAAGCGCTCGCCAGCGCCTGGTGAGGGCAGGAAGCTCGATGAACCACCGGATCCGGTCGAGGCCGCAGCGGCGGCGCGGGTTGCCGCGGGTGCGCGCGCCGGACCGCACCTCTCTCCACCGCAGGAGGCCATTGCCATGACCACGACGACCACCGACGACCCTGCCCCGAGGGCGAGCGAGGCGGGCGCCCGCGCCCAGGCGCTCGTGGACCCCGAGCGGGTGCTGGACCTCGAACGCGCCCTCATCCGCATCCCGAGCTCGTCGTTCGAGGAGCACGCGATCGCGGACTACCTCGCCGAGTACATGGCCGGCATCGGCCTCGACGTCGAGATGATGGACGTCGCGAGCCCCCGCGACCCATCGGTCACCAGCCGGCAGCCCATCGGCCGGCGGCCCGGCGCGGGCGGCGGCCCGACCCTGATGCTGAACGGGCACATGGACCCCGGGGTCGAGATGAGCGGGTGGAGCGTCGACCCCTACGGCGCGAAGTTCGAGGACGGCTGGATCTGGGGGATGGGGGCGCACGACGACAAGGGCGGGATCGCGGCGATGGTGAGCGCGGTCGACGCGGTCGTCCGGTCGGGGGCGCGGCTCCGGGGAGACGTGCTCGTCTGCCCGGTGGTCGCCCACAAGTACGGGGGGGCAGGCACCCGGGCGCTCCTCGCCGGCGGGGTCACCGCGGACCTCTGCATCAACCTCGAGCACTCGGCCAACACCATCGCGAACGTGTGCGTCGGCATCGTCATGGCGCGCGTGCGCACCACCTCGCCCGACCTCTTCTTCCGCTTCAGCCCCGAGGCCCGCGCCGCGTTCTGGAACCCGGTCGAGCAGCAGGCCGAGCTGCTTCGCCGCCTCGGCCCGAGCCTCACCCCGGCGGGCGGGGATTCGTGGATGACCTTCACCCCCCATCCGGACCTCCCCGGATTCCCGATGCACAACGTCGACGTCATCCACAAGGAGCACTACTACCAGCCGAACCACACGGGCCTCTCCACCCGCGACTGCGAGCTCGTGTTCCAGATCCGCACTGTGCCGGGACAGACGGTGGAGAGCGTCCGGGCCGACCTCGAGCGGCTTCTCCGCGGCATCGCGGGCGACTGCCCCGCCTTCCGGTACGACCTCGAGCTGCCGGCCCCCGGCACCGAATCGAGCTGGAGCCAGGACCCGATGGAGATCCCGAAGGACCATGCGATGGTGGTCCACCTCGCCGAGGGGCACGAGCGCGCCTGCGGCGAAGCCCCGCACGTCGGGGGCTACGGCCGCCTCGGCAACGTGGGCGACGGAAACATCCTCGCCGCGGCCGGGATCCCGAGCCTCCAGTACGGCCCGGGGGACATCCGCATCTACCGCGAGTGGCCGACCCCGGACGAGCGGGTCCGGCTCGACGACCTCGTGGTCGCCGCGCGCGCGATCGCCTGGGCGCTTCCCGCGGTCTGCGGCTGACCGCCGGTCAGCCCGGTCAACCCGGTCAAACCCGGTCAGCGCATCAGCGCCTCGGGCACGAACAGGGCGATCTGCGGGAAGGCGATCAGCAGCCCGATCATCGCGAGCAGCGCGACGACGAAGGGCGCCGCCCCGATCATCACGTCGTGGAGCTGGCCGCGGCCCCGCACCCCGTGCACGACGTACAGGTTGACGCCGACCGGGGGGGTGATGAGGGCGGTCTCGACGAGGAGCATCACGAGGACCCCGAACCACACCGGGTCGAACCCGAGCCCGATGATGACCGGGGTGATGAGGGGCACCGTCGCGATCATCATGGACAGGGTCTCCATGAACATCCCGAGCACGAGATAGAACAGCACCACCACCATCAGGGTGCCCATCGGGGTCAGCCCGATGTCGAGGACGAGCTCGTTCACCCGGCCGGCCAGCCCGATGGAGCTCAGCACGAAGTTGAGGAAGTAGGCCCCGACCAGGATCGCCATGATCATGGCGGTGCTGCGCATGGTGCCCTCCGCCACCGCCCGCAGCATCGGCCACGAGAGCCGGCGGGCGGTGAGGATCACCGCGATGATGACGCCGAGCGCGGCGGATTCGGTGGGGGTCGCGAGCCCGCCGTAGATGGAGCCGATGACCACCACGAAGATGATGAGGGGCGGGATGAGGTCGGGAAGGCTCCGCCAGCGCATCGGCCAGCTCGTTTCCGGCCGCCGCCCGCCCCAATGCGGCCGCGCCACGCAGCCGATGACGACGGTGATCGCGAAGAGCGAGGCGAGCACGAGGCCCGGGACCATGCCGGCGAGGTAGAGCTGCGGGATCGAGGTCTCGGTGAGGACCCCGTAGACGATCATGTTGATGGAGGGCGGGATCAGGATCCCGAGGGTTCCGCCCGCCGCCACCGTGCCGAGGAAGAAGCGCTCGTTGTAGCCGTAGCGCCGGATCTCCCCGACCGCGATCGTGCCGATGGTCGCCGCGGTCGCGACCGACGACCCGGACACCGCCGAGAACATCGTGCACGTGCCGACGTTCGAGTGCATCAGCCCGCCCGGGAGCCACGAGAGCCAGTGGGTCATGGCCCCGTACATCCGCTCCGCGATCCCGGAACGAAGGAGGAATTCGCCGAGCAGGATGTAGAGCGGCACCGCGACCAGGATGACGTCGGTCGAGACCGCCCACGACAGCTCGCCGATCGCGAGGCGGAGGGGGAGGAACGAGAAGAGGTGGTCGAGGGAGAGCCCGACGACGCCGAGCACCGACGCCACCGGCACGCTGAGGGCGAGCAGCCCGAGGAGGATCACGACGGTCGTGCCGATCATTCGCCGCGCTCCGGTTCGCGACCCGCCGGTTCACCGGGTTCCGGCTCGCGGCGCCGCCCGAGATGCCGCGTCTCCTGCCCGATCTCCTCGGTCACGGAGCGCGAGCCGGCGAGACGGTGCACCGTGGCCGCGTCGCCGGTGACGAAGGCGACGAGGACGCGCGCGAGAAGCAGGCTCCCGATGAGGACGAAGAGGATGAGCCCGGCCACCCAGAGCGCCTGCGGATAGACGAGGGGGGTCGCGATGGGCGACATGGAGTGCGCATCGAGCTTGACCGATTCGCTGAACACCCCGAACCCGCGCCAGGCGACGAGGGCCATGAACGCCACGAACACGGCGAGTCCGAACACGTCGAGGACCGTCCGCACCCGGCGCGGCAGGGCCACGTAGAGCGAGTCGATGCGCACGTGGGCCCGCTCGAGGAGCGCGTAGGCGAAGGCCCACGCGCTGCCGATCGCGAGCGCGTACCCGGAGAGCTCGTCCGCCCCGCCGATGGAGAGGTTGAAGAGCTTCCGGATGACGACGTCGATCCCGATGAGGAACGAGGCCGCGATCAGCAGGCCGCAGCCGAACCAGGTTCCGGCCCGGGCGACGCGGTGCGAGAGCGCGAGCAGGCGGTCCATTTCAGCCCGTCGCCGTCCCGCGGAATCGACTGGCCCTCATATCCCACCGGCCTTCGTCGCATGGGCGTTGGAAGGGGATGCCCCGTCCGCGGCTGAAATTGGAGGGGGCGAGCCCCTGATGGTCGGATTCTAAGCGGCTTCGCGGGGCGGGTGGAAGCTCCCGGATGGCCGGTCCGGGGCGCGCGTGGGCACGGCGCCGGTTCATACGCCTGTAAGCCCCGTCGAGATGCTCCGGGCGGCGGTGAGGTACGGCAAGACGGGCGACAAGAAGCATCTGCTCCGCCTGCCGCTCGAACAGCGGCAACTGCTGGAGGACGTTCTGCCGGCGGCGGGCGGGCGCGCCGCGCGGCAGGGAAGTCGACCCGCGCGGGCGGTTCGGCGTCGGTCGCGGGGGAGCCGGCCGAATGAGCCCACTCCTTGAATCCCGGAGAGGGGACCCCATCTGGAGGACTGTCCGGGCGCTTGCCGAGAGGGAGCACCCGGCTGGAAACGGGATCGCGTGAACCGGATCCCACACGTCACGTTGCTCGGTCGGAGGATGTGAGCCATGAAAACGTTCGATGCAACCCCCCTCTTCCGCAGCTCGGTCGGTTTCGACCGGATGATGGACCTCTTCGACTCGGTGAGCCGCCTGGACCAGGCGGCGCCCACCTACCCGCCCTGCAACATCGAGAAGACCGGTGAGTACGAGTACCGGATCTCGCTCGCGGTGGCGGGGTTCTCCGAGTCCGACCTCGAGATCGAGGCGCGCGAGAACACCCTCCTCGTGGCGGGGCGCCAGGGCAAGGAGGACGACAAGCAGCGGCACTTCCTGCACCGCGGCATCGCCGCGCGGGCGTTCGAGCGGTCCTTCCGCCTCGCCGACCACGTCCGGGCGGTTGGAGCGAGCCTGGAGAACGGCCTGCTCCACGTCGACCTGGTGCGCGACGTCCCGGAGGCGATGAAGCCCCGGCGCATCCCGATCGGCGCAGGCGCCGGGCCGAAGGTCATCGACGCCGACGCCGCGTAGGGCGGGCTGCCCACCCCCGGGGCGCGCGCACCGCGCGCCCCCCAACGGACAGGCGCCTTAGGGCGCCTGTCCTGCGTTCGGGCCCGTTTTCCGCGCCATGAGCGCCGGGTCCCGGCCCATCGCCAGGCCCCCGAACGGCCGCCCGCCTCGGCCATACTCCCCGGCGCCCGGCCGCCCGGCCGCCCGGGGCGGTTCAATCCGCAGGGCCGCTCCCCGGCCCCCGCGTCTCCAGCCAGAACGTGACCGGCCCCTCGTTGCAGAGGCGCACCTGCATCCGTTCACCGAACCGGCCGGTCTCGACCACCGGATGGCGGGCCGCCGCGCACGAGACGAAGTGCTCGAAGAGCTTGCGCGCGGCGTCGGGAGGGGCGCCGGTGCTGAAGCCGGCCCGCGTCCCCTTGCGGGTGTCCGCGGAGAGGGTGAACTGGGGCACCGCGAGCAGCCCTCCGCCGGTATCGGCGAGGCCGAGGTTCATGCGTCCGTGGCCGTCCGGGAACATCCGGTAGCCGAGCACGCGCTCGACGAGACGCTCGGCATCGCGTTCGCCGTCGTCCTTCCGGACCCCGACGAAGGCGAGAAGCCCCCCACCGATCCCGCCGACCCGCCTGCCCTCCACCAGCACCTCGGCGGTGGACACCCGTTGCAGCAACGCAATCATTCCCGTCCTCCCGCTCCCGCCCTCGATCCCGCATCCACTCCCGCACCGGCTTCCGCTGCGCTCGACCCCATGCTCACGTTCCCGCTCCCACGCCTTCCCCCGAGCCCACGTCCACGCCCGCGCACTTCGGCTCCCGCCCCTTCTTCCCGTCCCGTTCCCGGGGCGGCTTCATTCTGCATCGGGGTCGCACGCCCGATGCACACTGAAGACGATTTCGAGCGAAGCAGGGTCGAGAACAGGGGTTCTACGACCCATGCGGGGCGGCTCGGGACGTGGCCGCGGCGCCTGGAGCCGGAGGTCGGCAGAATGAGATCGTCCCGCCCCCGCTCCTGTCCCCGCTCCGAGCCCCGGGCGCTGTTCGTAACACATCGATATAGGGAGAAGAGAGCGGAGGTCGAGACGTTTCCTACCCCACGGGGACGGGCTGACTCCACGGTTTCGGGGCAATTCACGGGTCTGGTTGGCGGATTTCACCCCACCGCGGTGGAACCGCCTGCCGCAGCAACGAAAGATTTTGTAAATCAAATGGATAAGACGGTCACGAGCGTGTCGCGGCTGGACGTGCACAGGGTCCGACGGATCCATCCTGCTCATATGTTTCAAATACTTACGAACAGCGCACATGCCTCCCTCCGGATTCCGCTTGCGGCCCGCCTGCCGTCCGGCCGACAATCCCGGCCGTCAGGTCGGTCGAGGCGGCCGGAGGCGCACCGCCATTTTCGACGATGCCGTCCTGCGGGCAATGGCGAGGTGGCCCGACGTGCCGGCCGTATTCGGCTGGCTCGGCCTCGACCGCCGGGGCCGGTGGCGCCTCAAGGGGGAGCTCATCACGAATGACGCGGCCAACCGGTTCATCGGCCGCAACTACGCCCGCGACGAGGCCGGCCGCTGGTTCTTCCAGAACGGCCCGCAGCGGGTCTTCGTCACGCTCGAGTACGCGCCGTTCGTGTATCGGCTCGACGATGCGGGTACCCTCACCGCCCACACGGGCCGGACCGCGCGCGCGGCGACGGGGGCGTCCCTGGACGAGGAGCAGAACCTCACGGTGGTGACCGACCTCGGGCCGGGGCTCGTAGACGACCGGGACCTCGAAGCCCTCACCGGGCGCCTCGGGTTCCCGGACGGCGAGCCGATGGACGACGACACGCTGGAGGCGAAGCTCGCCGCGGCGGCGGCGAACCGCCGCCCGCCGGACGTCGGCCTCGCCTGGGAGGGAGGCAGGGTGACGCCGATCGGTTTCATCTCCGCGGCCGAGCTTCCCGCCCGCCTCGGCTTCGTCCGCGAGCCGGACGCGGCGGAGCCCCCTACCGCGGCGCCCGGCCCCTGATCCGGCCGCGGCGCCCGAAGAGCCCCGACCAACCGTCATCCTGCAATCGAGGGAGAAGGAATGATCGTCGAACAGATCTGGACCGGCAACGCCTACCGCAACTTCAACTATCTCATCGCGTGCCCGGAAACCGGCGAGGCGCTCGCGGTCGACCCCCTCGATCACGAGAAGTGCCTTGCCAAGGCGAAGGAGCGGGGGTTCGAGGTGACCCAAGTCCTCAACACCCATGAGCACCACGACCATATCGGCGGCAACGACGCGGTGGTGGCCGCGACGGGTGCGAAGATCCTCGCCCACGCCAAGGCGGCGGTCTCCGGCATCGATCGAGGGCTCGGCGCGGGGGACGTCATCCGGGTCGGGCGCACCGTGGAGCTCGAGTCCCTGGACACCCCCGGACACACGATGAGCCACGTGTGCCTCCTCTCGCGCACCGACACCCCCTCGCTCTTCTGCGGCGACACCCTGTTCAACGCGGGGGCGGGCAACTGCCACCACGGAGGGCATCCGGAAGAGCTCTACGCGACCTTCGCGGAGCAGCTCTCGCAGCTCCCCGACCATACCCACGTCTACCCCGGCCACGACTACATCGAGAACAACCTCGGCTTCACCCTCGACCGCGAGCCCGACAACGCCGAGGCGATGCGGCTGCGCGACGACGTCCGGGACCAGGACCCGAGCGAGGCGATGGTGACCACCCTCGAGATCGAGAGGCGGGTGAACACGTTCTTCCGCCTGACGAGCCCTTCGGTGATCGCGGCGCTGCGCGAAGCCTTCCCGGACCTTCCCGACCGGCCGGACCGGAAGACGGTGTTTCTCCGGCTCCGTGAACTCCGCAACCGTTGGTGAGCGCCATGATCCCCATCGTCCGTCTCGACCACGTCGTGCTCCGGGTCCGCGATCCGGAGGCGATGCTCGACTTCTACCGCGACACCCTGGGATGCCCGGTCGAGCGCGAGCTCGACCTCGGGCTGGTACAGCTTCGCGCCGGCTCGTCGCTCATCGACCTCGTCCCCGTCGACAGTGAGCTCGGCCGCAGGGGCGGCGGGCCGCCGGACGGCCCCCGCAACATGGACCACTTCTGCCTCCAGGTGGAGCCGTTCGACGAGGAAGCCATCCGCAGGACGCTCGCGAGCCGCGGCTACCGGGCCGGCCCGGCCGAAACGCGTTACGGGGCGCAGGGCGACGGTCCGTCCATCTACGTCGAGGACCCCGAGGGCAATACGGTGGAGCTCAAGGGTCCGCCGGTCGCGGCCGGGGAGGCCGGCCACCCCATCCAGCGGATGCCCGGGTCCTCCCATCCGTCTTCCGGAGGCCCGGGCGCGGGCCAGCAGCAGCAATGACGGAGCGGCGGTGACGGACCGGTCCGGCTGGCGGGCCGAGGTCGAGGAGATCCATCGCCGGCGGGAGCTCGCGAAGGCGCAGGGCGGCCCGGAAGGCATCGCGCGGCAGCGGCGGCGCGGCCTCTCGACCATCCGCGAGCGCATCGGCGGGCTGCTCGACACGGGCTCCTTCCGCGAGCACGGCGAGGGCGCGGGGGAGCCGGAGCACGACGACTCGGGGCGGCTCGTCGGCTTCACCCCTCCGAACTACGTCGTCGGGACCGGCCGGATCGACGGCCGTCCGGTCGCGGTCGGCGGCGAGGACTTCACCCTGCGGGGCGGCTCCCCCAACGCCTCCGGGCTTCGCAAGAGCATCTACGTCGAGGACCTCGCCCTCAAGCTCAAGCTCCCCCTCGTCCGCTTCCACGAGGGCGGGGGCGGATCGGTCACCGGGGCCGGGCGCCGCGGCCCGGCCGGGGAGCCCGTGCTCGGCCGCAACCGCTTCATCTCCATGGCCCGGACCCTGGAGACGGCGCCGGTGGCGGCGGTGGCCGTCGGGGCGGTCGCGGGAATGCCGGCCGCGCGCCTGTGCGCGGCGCACTTCTCGGTCATGACCCGGAGCTCGCAGGTCCTCGTCGGCGGCCCGGCCCTCGTCGAGCGGGCGGTCGGCGAGCGGGTCTCCAAGGAGGAGCTGGGCGGCCCGGACGTCCACCTTCCGAACGGGGTCGTCCACAACCTCGCCGACGACGAGGCGGACGCCTTCGCCCAGGTCCGGGCCTTCCTCGGCTACCTCCCCCCGAACGTCTGGGAGCTGCCCCCGGCGGCGCCCTGCCCGGACGACCCGGGACGCGCCGAGGAGGCCCTCCTCGACATCGTGCCGCGCGACCGGCGAAAGCCCTTCGACATGCGCCGGCTGATCCGTCTCGTCCTCGACGACGGGTCCTGGTTCGAGATGGCCCGGCGCTTCGGACCCGGCCAGATCACCGGCCTCGCCCGGCTCGCGGGGCATCCCGTCGGGGTGCTCGGAAACGACGGACGCCACTACGCGGGGGCGATGACCGCGGAGGGAGCGCAGAAGGTCCGGCGATTCGCCGAGCTCTGCGACCGGTTCCACCTGCCGGTGGTGAGCTTCGTGGACGAGCCGGGCTTCATGATCGGCCGCGACGCCGAGCGGGCGGGGACGATCCGGCACGGGACCGAAGCCATCCTGGCCGTCATGCGCACCCGGGTGCCCTGGGTGTCGGTGATGGTCCGGAAGTCCTACGGGGTGGCCGCGGCCGCCCACTACGGCCCCTACGGGACGGTCTTCTCCTGGCCCTCGGTGGAGCAGGGGGCGTTGCCGCTCGAGGGCGGGGTGGCCGTCGCCTACGGGCGCGAGATCGCGGGGGCGGAAGACCCCGAAGCGAGGCGGCGCGAGCTCGAAGCGGCCCTCGCCGCGAAGCAGTCGCCGTTCCCGAGGGCCGAGTCGTTCTCGGTGCAGGAGCTGCTCGACCCCCGCGAGACCCGCCCCGCGCTCGCCGGGTGGCTGGAGCTCGTGCGCCCGAGCCTGCGCCTCCTGCTGCCGCCCGCCGGCGCGCCTCCGTGGCCGCTTTGAGCCGAGCCTCCGACCGCTGTCGACCGCCCCCGGCGGAGCGGCGGACCGCGCGGTTTTCGGCCACTCGACGGCGACGCCCGGAACCCGGTCACGGATCACTCTCGACCGCCCGCGGGCGCTTCCGGGCACGAATGCGGCGCCCCGGATCGCTCCGGTACCGATCCGGGGGTTGAATTCCCGGCGCTTGCTCCTACCTGAAAGCTCGCGGCGCCGCATCGCGCGCGGGCGCATGTACCCCCGTGCTTCGCGAGCCGGGGGGGCGTATTTCCGCAACGGAGCGGGGATCGAGGCGGAAAGATGAGCGAGCTGGTCCGGATCGAGAGTCTGGTCAAGCACTTCGGGCCGATCCGGGCGGTCGGCGGGATCAGCTTCTCGGTCCGTCGGGGCGAGGTGCTCGGCTTCCTCGGGCCGAACGGCGCGGGGAAGTCGACCACGATGAAGATCGTGACCGGCTTCCTGCCGGCCGATTCGGGCCGGATCGAGGTCGGCGGCGAGGACGTCGCGGCCAATCCCATCGCCGCGAAACGCCGCATCGGCTACCTGCCCGAGGGGGCTCCGCTCTATTCCGACATGACGACCCGCGCCTTCCTCGAGTTCGCGGCCGGCATCCGCGGGTTCCGGGGGGAAGAACAGCGCCGGCGGGTGGACGAGACCGTCGCGCGGGTCCAGCTCGAGGGGGTCCTCGAGCAGCCGATCGACACCCTCTCCAAGGGCTTCAAGCGCCGGGTGGGCCTCGCCCAGTCGATCCTGCACGATCCGGAGGTGCTCGTCCTCGACGAGCCGACGGACGGGCTCGACCCCAACCAGAAGCACGAGGTGCGATCCCTCATCCGCGAGATGGCGCCGCGCAAGGCGATCATCCTCTCCACCCACCTGCTCGAAGAGGTCGACGCGGTGTGTTCGCGGGCGATCATCATCTCCGCCGGGAGGATCGTGAGCGACGGCGCCCCGGAGGAGCTCCACGCCCGGGCGGACGGCCACAACGCGGTGACCCTCACGCTCCGGGGGGTGGCTGCGGAGAGCGCCCGCGCCGCGCTCGCCGCTCTGGAGGGCGTGCGGGAGGTCGAGGAGGTGGACGGCGGGGGCGAAGACGGGGCGGAGGACGGCGCCGGGGTCCGTCTCCGGGTCCGTCCGGAGAACGGCCGCGCAGTCGCGGCCGAGGTGAGCCGGGTCGCGCGCGAACACGGCTGGCAGGTCGAAGGCCTGATGGTGGACCGGGGCCGCCTGGAAGAGGTGTTCCGGGCGATCACCGCGCCGGACCGGACCCGCTCCTGAGCCCGTCCATCCCGAGGTAGAGCGTTGGCCAACGTCCTGGTGATCTTCAAGCGCGAGTTCCAGGGGTACTTCGCGACCCCCATCGCCTACGTGTTCATGGGCGTGTTCGTGGCGCTCGCCGGCGTGTTCACGATGTACATCGGCGGGTTCTTCATCCGCGCCCAAGCCGATCTCGGCGCGTTCTTCGGCTTCCATCCCTGGCTGTACCTCTTCCTGATCCCGGCGCTCGCGATGCGCCTCTGGGCGGAGGAGCGCCGCGCGGGGACGATCGAGCTGCTGCTCACCCTCCCGATCACGATGACCCAGGCGGTCCTCGGCAAGTTCCTCGCGGCATGGCTGTTCACCGCGGTGGCCCTCGCGCTCACCTTTCCGGTCTGGATCACGGTCAACTACCTCGGCGACCCGGACAACGGCGTCATCGTCGCGGGCTATCTCGGCAGCCTCCTCATGGCGGGGGCCTACCTCGCGATCGGGTCGTGCATCTCCGCCCTCACGCGCAACCAGGTCATCGCGTTCGTGGTGAGCGCGGTGGTGTGCCTGCTGTTCGTGCTGAGCGGATACCCCGTGGTGCTCGACGTGGTCGGCGCCTGGGCTCCCGCGTTCCTGGTGGAGACGGTGGGCTCCTTCAGCTTCCTCGGACACTTCGAGGACATCACCAAGGGCGTCATCGATCTGCGCGACGTCGTGTACTTCGCCTCCCTGATCGCGCTGTGGCTGTTCCTGAACGTGCTGGCGCTGGAAGTGAACAAGGCGCGCTAGGGGAGGCGGGGAGGCCGGGGCCCCGGGGGCAGCCGGGGGGCAGCCGCCGCGCGGGCGCGAAGCGAGGAGAGAAGGAGAAGGACTTGGGAGGCAGGACCTACACGATCGGCGGGATCGTGCTCGCGGTGGCCGCGTTCCTCGCGCTGAACGTGTTCGCCAACCAGGCCCTCACCCGGTTCCGGCTCGACCTCACCGAGCAGCGGCTGTTCACCCTGTCCGAGGGCACCCGCAACGTCATCCGGGGCATCGGCGAGCCGGTGACCCTCCGCCTCTACGTGTCGCGCTCGCTCGCGAACCGCCTGCCGTCGGTCTCCGGCTACGTCGCGCGGGTGCGCGACCTCCTCGAGGAGTACGAGCACACCGCCGACGGAGGGATCGTCCTCACCGTGATCGACCCCGAGCCGTTCTCGGAGGAGGAGGATCGGGCCGTCGCCTACGGCCTCCGCGGCATTCCGCTCCTCGACGGGGAGTCCACCTTCTACTTCGGGCTCGTGGGCACCAACACCCTGGACGACCAGGAGGTCATCCCCCGCTTCACGCCCGAGCGCGAGGAGTTCCTCGAGTACGACCTCACCAAGATGATCCACACCCTCGGACAGGCCGCCCGTCCGGTCGTCGGGTTGCTCACCGCGCTGCCCCTCGACGGACGGAACCGCCAGGCGATGATGACCGGCCGGCCTCCCCAGCCGTGGTTGCTCCTCGAGAGGGCCGAGGAGCTGTTCGAGGTGCGCCACCTCTCCCCGGAGAGCCTCGAACGGGTGGAGGACGACGTCGACGTGCTCATGGTGGTACACCCCAAGGGGCTGTCCGACGGGGCGCGCTACGCCATCGACCAGTTCGTCCTCGGCGGCGGACACGCTCTCGTCTTCGTGGACCCGAACGCGGAGGCGGACATGACCCCGACCGTCCCGGGGCTGCCGCCGCTTCCCGGGAAGTCGGAGCTCGGGGACCTCCTGGCCGCATGGGGCCTCGAGCTCGACACCGCCCGCACCGTCGGGGACATGCAGATCGGAGCCGACGTACAGGCCCAGGTGGGAGACCGGATCGCGACCATCCGGTATCCGGTGTGGCTCAACGTGCCGGCGCCGCTGCTCGACCGCGAGGACGTGGTCACCGCCCAGCTCGGAAACCTCACCTTCGGCACCGCGGGGGCGCTGGTGGCGCTGCCGGACACCGGACTGACGGTGCGCCCCCTCGTGAGCACGACCCCCGCGGGCGCGGGCCTCGTCGACACCGAGCTGACCGGACCGATGGCCGACATCGAGCGGCTGGTGCGCGACTTCCGTCCGGACGGAGCCGCCTACGTGCTGGCCGCGCGGGTCGGCGGGCGGGCGGCGAGCGCCTTCCCCGGCGGCCCTCCGACGCCGCCCGAAACCTCGGACGAGGGGGCGGACGAGGGGGCGGACGAGGGATCGGGCGCGGCCGAAGGAGGAGGCGAAGGAGCCGGGTCGGAGCCGGCGCCGGAGATCACCGCGGCGGACGGGACACGGGCGGCCGGCCACCTCGACGAGGGGGAGATCAACGTCATCGTGGTCGGCGACACCGACCTGCTGCAGGACCAGTTCTGGGTGCAGCGGCAGAACCTGTTCGGCCGGAGCATTCCCATCCCCATCTCGGCCAACGGGAGCTTCGTCATCAACGCCCTCGACAACCTGACGGGGAGCGGCGACCTCATCGGCATCCGCAGCCGGGGGCGGTTCCTGCGCCCCTTCACCGTCGTCAACGAGCTTCGCCAGGACGCGGAGCTGCGCTTCCGGGAGAAGGAGAAGGAGCTCCTGCAGCGTCTCGAGGAGACCGACGCCCGGCTCTCCGAGCTTCGCACCGGAGAGGGTGACGAGATCGTGCTCACCGAGGACCAGCGCGACGCGATCATCGAGTTCACGAACGAGCGGGTTCGCATCCGCCGCGAGCTGCGGGCCGTCCGCCACTCCCTCCGCAAGGACATCGAAGCCCTCGAGACCTCGCTCAAGTTCATCAACATCGGCCTGGTCCCGATCATGATCGGGATCGGAGGGCTGCTGGCCGGCCTGCACCGGATGCGGCGGCGGCGCGCCGCCATGCGCCCCGGCGCGGCCTGAGAGGGTCGAGCATGAAACGGGTTCGGACCCTCGTCGTCCTCGCCGTCCTGGTCGCGGCGGCGGCCGTGGCGGCGGTCCTCGTCCAGCGCGAGGACGCCGGCATCGCGAAGAGCGGCGAGAAGCTTCTCCCGGGGCTGCTGGCACGGCTCGGGGAGGTGTCGCGCATCGAAGCCACCCACAAGGGCGAAACCGTCACCCTCACCCTCGCGGACGGAGCCTGGTCGGTGGCCGAGCGGCACGGCTATCCCGCGGAGACTTCGGAGGTGCGCGGCCTTCTCGTCGGCGCCGCGGAGCTCGTCCGGGTCGAGCCGAAGACGGCGCAGCCCGAGCGCTACGCGAAGCTGGAGCTCGAAGACCCCGCCGGCGAGGAGGCGGAGTCCTTCGGTTACGTGATGAAGGATGCGGCGGGAAAGACCGTCGCGGACCTCGTGGTCGGCAAGCGCCGGTTCGTGGCGACGGCCACCTCCGACGCCGACGAATACTTCGTGCGGGCCCTCGACGACCCGCAGGCGTGGCTCGTTTCGGGGAAGATCCCGCGCAATCGCCGAGCCCTCGACTGGCTCCGGCGCGAGGTCACCGGCATCGACCAGACGCGGGTGCGCCGGGCCGCGGTGACCCACCCGGACGGGACCGTGGTGCGGGTCGCGAAGCCTTCGCCCGAGGAGACCGACTTCACGCTTGAAGGGGTTCCGGAGGGACACGAGGTCGAGGAACCGTTCTCGGTACACGCGATCGGCACCGGGATCACCACGTTCACCCTGAACGACGTCGCCCGGCTCGACGAAGTGGACTTCGGCGGGGAAGGGATCGAAGTGGTGGCGGAGACCTTCGACGGGCTCCGGTTCACGGCGCGCACCGGCGTGCTCGGCGACCGGACCTTCGTCCGCATGGAGGCGGAGTTCGATCCCGAGCTGGTGCTCCCCGAGACCGCGGCGGACGAGGACGCGGCGCGCGCGGAGGCGGAGGAGCTGAGCGGGCGCTGGCGGGGCTGGGCCTACGAGATGTCCGAGTACGCGCTCGATAACCTGCGCAAGAGGGTCGAGGACATGGTGAAGCCGGTCGAGGGAGAGTCGAGCGATCCGGCGCCTGGCGACCTTCCGGCTCCCGCGCCCACCCCCACCCCTGCCCCAGCTCCTGCCCCCGCCCCGGCCTCGGAATGACGCCGGGCGACCGCCGCCGCCCTTCCCGGCTCCGCCCGGGAATCCGCGGGCCCCTGCCGGAGTAGATCCCTTGGCCATCTTCATCGTTCGCCACGGCGAAACGGCCGGCAACGCCGCGCGCATGATCCAGTCGCCGGAGACGCCCTTGAACGAACGGGGGGTCGCGCAGGCCGAGGCCCTCGCCGAACGGCTCGCCGGTGAAGGGGTCGCCCGGATCCTGGCGAGCGACTACACGAGGGCGCGCATGACCGCCGGCGCCGTGCACCGCGCGACCGGCGTCCCGATCGAGATCGAACCGCGGCTCCGGGAGCGCGACTTCGGCGACTGGAGGGGTACGTCGCACGACGTGGTCCCGCACTTCCTCGACGCCGGGGTGGTCCCTCCGAACGGCGAGGCCTGGGAGGCGTTCCATGCGCGGGCCGGCGCCGCCTGGGAACACGTCGCCCGGCTGGCGAGGGAGGCGGCGGGCAACGTCGTCGCGGTGACCCACGGCCTGGTGTGCTATTCCTTCGCCCTCAACCACCTGTCGCTGCCGGCGGGCGTCGAGGCGGACCGGGGGTTCCACAACACCTCCCTCACGGTCGCGGGGTCCCGGGCGCCATGGACGGTCACCACCCTGAACTGCACCGCGCATCTGGACGGCGCAATCGAGGCGCGCGTCGCGACCGCATCCTGATCGGGGACGCGGTACGACCCGCCCGACCCGCGACCCCGCCCCGCCCCGACCCGCTCCAGCCCCGCCGCGCGGGTGCGCGGGAATCTCCCCGGCCTTCCTTCGTATCGAGGGCGTCGAGACGGCCGCCGCGGCGGGCCGGAAGGCGCTGAAGGGCGAGCCCGGGTCCGATGAAACGCCGGCGCTTCCCCCCGGCGCGCGCGGTCTGCGGGGGGATGGCAGGAGGCCGGGTGTGCGAGCGAAGCCGGGAGCCCGGATCGAGGAGCGCGGCAGGCAGCCGAACCAGCGCGTGCGCGCCGTCGAAGCGAAGCGGTCTCACGGGATACGGCCCGCCGCCGGGAACGGATCGGCCGCCGACGAAGGAGAACGGCGCGACACCTGGGCCGCGGGGCGGCGCCAGCGACGCCGCGCACCCGGCCCATTCCGGACATGGAGACTACCGACCGGGCCCGGACGGACCGCCGACCTCCGGACGGTAGCCCTCCCCTTCGTACTTGCGCCCCATGTGGTCCTCCGGGAGATAGCGGGTCTCGAGCTCGCGGATCCGCCCGATCCCGGTGAACTCGTACCAGTTCTCCATGGGATGGCCCTTCAGGGTCTCGAGGTGTTCACGCTCGAAGGCGGTGCCGCGCGCTCCCAGCCCTTCCAGGAAGTCGCGCTCGGCCCGCGCCCCCGCGCGGAGCATTGCCAGCGGGAAGATGGCGACGCTGAAGCCGAGCCGCTCGAGGAGCTCGAGCGGCATCTTCGGGGTGGTGCGCCGGGCCGCGTAGCCGCCCATGTTCATCATCTTGGGCCCCGGCACCGCCCGCGCGAACGCCTCGTACTCTTCCTCGGAGAGGAGCGCATCCGGAAACGTCATGTCCGCCCCGGCCTCGCGGTAGCGGTTGGCCCGTTCGATCGCCGCGTCGAGCCCGGCCGGCCCGCGCGCGTCCGTGCGCGCGATGATGACGAGCTCGTCGTCCCGCCGCGCGTCGGCGGCGGCCCGCAGCTTCCCTTCCATCTCCTCGCAGGGAACGAGCTCCTTGCCCTGGAGGTGGCCGCAACGCTTGGGATTCACCTGGTCCTCGAGGTGGATGGCCGCCACCCCCGCCGCCTCGAACTCCTGCACGGTGCGGATGACGTTGATCGCGTTGCCGTAGCCGGTGTCCGCATCGGAAATGACGGGAACCGACACCGCCTCGGCCAGGTAGTGCGCCATCATCGTCATCTCCCCCATGGTGAGGAGGCCGACGTCGGGCTTGCCGAGCAAGGTGGCGGCGACCCCGGAGCCGGTCATGTAGACCGCCGGGAACCCCGCCTCCTCGACGAGCCGGGCGGCCAGGGCGTTCCAGGCTCCCGGAACCGCCGCCAGCGAACCGGAACCCAGCATGGTTCGCAGTGCCTTGCGCTTCGATCTCGCGCCGCTCATCAGGTCTCGTCCTCCACCGGATGGCTGGTGAGAAAGTCCGCGATTGGATGGCCGATCGGGGTCGTACCGCTCGATGACCATGCCGGCCGACCCGCGCCCGAAATCGCCAGGCTGCCGCCTTGCCGACCGATCGTGAAACGGCCCGTATGCCGCCGGGATCTCGAACCGCGCGTGAAACTATCACGTTCCGCCCATGAGCGAGCGGAGCATCGGAACCGAATTGCCGTGAGAGCCCGGATATCTGCCGAAGCCGCAGAGGGGAGGTTCTCGAATTCGCTCCCGATTACGCGATCCCATCCCTGCCGCGGACACGATGGACCATCGGCTTCGGAGGATTGGCCGAGATTGGCCGCAAGGCCTCCCTGTCCAACGTTTCAGCCAACGTTTCAAGGGGTTGGACAGGCCCCGGCCGTCTGATAGGATGCGCCCCCCGGCGCAGACCCGACTTCGCCCCGCTCTTCCGGCCGCGCTCGATCGCCGCGGCACGCGCCGGAGCGAGGCTCGTCCGCCGGGGCACGGCCACCGCCGGCGGGCGCCGCGCGGCAGCGGGCCGCCCCTCCCCGGCGCACGGCGCGGCGGCCGGGCGGGGAACGCCGGCTCCCGTGCCCCGCGCGAGAAGGGCGGCCAATCAGCAAGACGGAGATTTCCGCATGAGCATGAACGCTCTGGTTCCGGCATTGTTCGGGGTCGTCGGCCTCATCGCCGCGATGATCATCTACCAGCGGATCCGGCGGTATCCGGCGGGCGACGCGAAGGTGGCCGAGATCGGCGACCAGATCCACCTCGGGGCGATGGTCTTCATGCGCCGCGAGTACACGATGCTGGCGTGGTTCTGCCTCGTGCTCATCCTGCTGCTCTGGTACTTCCTCGGGTACAAGACCGCGCTCTCCTTCATCGCGGGGGCGGTGGCATCGGCCGCCGCGGGCCTCATCGGCATGAGGACGGCCACCCGCGCGAACGTCCGAACGACCGTCGCCGCCCATACCCGGGGCCGGGACGAGGCGCTTGCGGTGGCGTTCTTCGGAGGCTCCATCATGGGCCTCGCGGTGGCCTCGCTCGGGCTGCTCGGGCTCGGCACGCTCTACCTCTTCTTCGGCGGCGACCCCGAGACCGCGCATTCGATCCACGGGTTCGGGATGGGCGCCTCCAGCGTCGCCCTGTTCTCGCGCGTCGGGGGCGGGATCTTCACCAAGAGCGCCGACGTCGGGGCGGACCTCGTCGGCAAGGTCGAAGCCGGCATCCCGGAGGACGACCCCCGCAACCCCGGGGTCATCGCGGACAACGTGGGCGACAACGTGGGCGACGTGGCGGGCATGGGCTCGGATATCTTCGAGTCCTACTGCGGTTCGATGATCGCCTCGATCGCGATCGCATCGACCATGGTGATCGACGCGATGGACCCCCTCGGCGAGCGCCCCGCCCTCATGTTCCTGCCTCTCGCCCTCGCATCCACCGGCCTCGTGTGCTCCATCATCGGGATCGCCCTCGTGCGCGCCTTCTCGTCGCGCGAGCCGGGAAGGGCGCTGCGCATCGGGACCGTCGGATCGGCAGTCATCTTCATCGCGCTCTCCCTGGCCGTGATCCAGTGGGCCGGCGTGAGCATCGAGGTCTGGCTCGCGGTGCTGTTCGGCGCCATCGGCGGGATCGTGATCGGCCTCGTCACGGAGTACTACACGTCGAGCGGGCCGGTGGAGCGCATCGCCCGCGCCGGCGAGACCGGCCCCGCCACCGTGATCATCACCGGCATCGCCAAGGGCATGGAGTCGGTCACCATCCCGGTGCTCACGATCTGCGTCATCATCACCGTATCGAGCCTGCTGGCGGGGCTCTACGGGGTGGGTCTCGCGGCGGTGGGAATGCTCGCGACGGTCGGCATGACCATGGCCATCGACGCCTACGGCCCCGTCGCGGACAACGCGGGCGGGATCGCGGAGATGAGCGGGCTCGGGGAGGAGACCCGCGCCATCACCGATTCGCTCGACGAGGTCGGCAACACCACCGCCGCCATCGGGAAGGGGTTCGCGATCGGCGCGGCGGCGCTCGCCGCGCTTGCGATCATCGCCGCCTACGTGGAGACGGTCTCGGCCTCGAATCCGGACTTCACCCTCGCGATCAGCGAGCCCAGGGTGCTGGTGGGGCTGTTCATCGGGGGCATCCTGCCGTTCTTCATCGCATCGCTCACGATGACCGCGGTGGGAGACGCCGCCTTCGACATGATCAACGAGATCCGGCGCCAGTTCCGGGAGATCCCCGGGCTCCTCGAAGGCCGGGCCAAACCGGATACGGAGCGCTGCGTCGACATCGCCACGACCGCCGCGATCAAGAGGATGATCCCGCCGGGGGTCATCGCGGTGGCGGTGCCCTGGGTGGTCGGGTTCGGAATCGGGCCGGAAACCCTCGGCGGCGTCCTCGCGGGGGCGCTCCTCGGCTGCGTACTCCTCGCCCTCACCATGGCGAACGCGGGCGGCGCCTGGGACAACGCCAAGAAGTTCGTCGAGAAGGGGAACCTCGGAGGCAAGGGGACCGATACCCACGCCGCGACGGTGGTCGGCGACACCGTGGGGGATCCCTTCAAGGACACCTCCGGGCCGTCGATGAACATCCTCATCAACGTGATGGCCCTCGTGAGCCTCGTGATCGCGCCGCTTCTCGGCTGAGACGAGGCCCGGCCCCGGGGAGCCTCCGGGCGACCGCCGCCCGGCTCGCTCCGTCGGCCGCGGAGACTCGGGTCTCAGACCTCGAACGAGGCGGCGAGCTTCTTCGGCACCGGCACGTTCCGCAGCCGCACGTAGGCGGGAAGGCCCCCCGCGAAGGGAGGGAAGTCCTCGCCCGAGATGAGCGGGCGGAGATACCGCCGGCCCGCCTCCGTGATGCCGAAACCGTCTTCGGTGACGTACTCGCGCGGCACCGTCTTCTCCACGTTGGCCACCTCGGCGAGAGACGCCTCCCCCACCTCCCAGGCGTAGGGGTCATCCGACTTGCGGACGATCACCGGCATGACGGCGCTCTTCCCCGCAAGCGCGAACTCGACGGCGGCGCGCCCCATCGCGTAGGCCTGCTCCACGTCCGTGCCCGAGGCGATGTGGCGGGCCGCCCGCTGGAGGTAGTCGGCCACCGCCCAGTGGAACTTGTAGCCGTGGCGGCCCCGGATCATCTCCGCGACGACCGGCGCGACCCCGCCGAGCTGCGCGTGGCCGAACGCATCGCGGGCCCCCGCCTCCGACAGGAACCGCCCATCGGGGTAGCGGGCGCCCTCGGAGACCACCACGACGCAGTAGCCGTGCACATCGACGCATTCGCGGACCCGGGCGAGGAACCGTTCCTCGTCGAAGGGAATCTCGGGAAAGACGATGAGGTGGGGCGCATCGCCCTCGAACTCCGCGGCAAGGCCGCCGGCCGCCGCGATCCAGCCGGCGTGGCGGCCCATCACCTCCAGGATGAACACCTTGGTCGACGATCGGGCCATCGACCGCACGTCGAACGCCGCTTCGCGCACCGAAACCGCCACGTACTTCGCGACCGATCCGAACCCGGGGCAGCTATCGGTGATCGGGAGGTCGTTGTCGATCGTCTTCGGGATGCCGATGCAGGTCATGGGATATCCCATGCGTTCGCCGATCCGCGACACCTTGTGCGACGTGTCCTGGGAGTCGCCCCCGCCGTTGTAGAAGAAGTAGCCGACGTCGTGGGCGCGAAAGACGTCGATGAGCCGCTCGTACTCCGCCCGGCCCTCCTCGAGGCCCTTGAGCTTGTGGCGGCAAGACCCGAACGCACCGGACGGCGTATGGCGGAGGGCCGCGATCGCCTCCTCCGATTCCCGGCTCGTGTCGATGAGGTCTTCGGTGAGTGCGCCGATGATGCCGTCGCGCCCCGCGAAGACCTTGCCGATGGCGCCCGGATGGCGGCGGGCGGTCTCGATGACCCCGGCCGCGGTGGCGTTGATGACCGCGGTCACGCCGCCGGACTGGGCGTAGAGGACGTTGCGGGGGCTCATGACGGCGCCTCTCGGCCGGAGGTTGCGGGCCGGCGCGGCAGGATAGCGAAGGCGGCGGGTCCGTGCCACCGGCGCCGGCCCCGATCACGGCTCGATGACGCCTCCGACACGACGAGCCCCGCCGTTCGTCGTTACGGCGAAATTCCCTCGACTTCGAAGACCGGCCGAATCGCGGTGCTCCCGACTTTCGATTCGTCCCCCGGCGGCCCGCGAAACAACGGCCATGCCGCTGCTAGAATACCGCAATCGACCAATTTCCAGAGTCGAGGGGTCATCCATGTCCTTCGCTCCCCTGTCCCTCGAACGGCGCATCCCTTCCGCCTCCGGACCGGCTCGGCGTCTCGCCACGGCCCTCGCCGTCGTGGGGACGTTGGCCGTCATGCCCGTGGCCGCCGCCGACAACCGCCTCCCCGACCTCGGTGACGCGGCCGGCGAGACGCTGACCCGCGCGGCGGAAGAACGGCTCGCCGAAGAGTTCCTGCGCCAGATCCGCGGGCAGCTTCGACTGGTCGACGATCCCGAGGTGGTCGACTACGTCGACAGGCTGGGACAGCGCATCGCGAAGGCGGATTCGGAGCGGCGCTACCGCTTCCTGGTGGTGGACACCCCGTCCGTCAATGCGTTCGCGGGGCCGGGCGGCATCATCGCGGTGAACGCCGGCCTCGTGGTCGTCACGGAATCCGAGAGCGAGCTTGCGGTGGTGCTTGCGCACGAGATCGCCCACGTCAGCCAGCGACACCTCGCCCAGCTCCTGGAACGCAGCGAGCTGGCCTCTCTCGCCACCCTTGCGAGCGTGTTCGCCGGCATCTTCCTCGCGACCCAGAACCCCTCCGCCGGACAGGCCGTCCTCCTGGCGACCACCGCCGGAGCGCAGCATTCGGCGCTCCGGTACTCACGAGAAAAGGAAATGGAGGCGGATCGGACCGGAATCGCGCTGCTCCACCAGGCCGGTTTCGATCCGCGAGCGGTACCCGCGTTCTTCCAGCGCTTCCAGGAGTGGCAACGCTTCACGGCCCGCCCGCCCGAGTTCCTGTCCACCCATCCCATCACCCTGTCGCGAATCGCCGATGCCCGCGGACGCGCGGAGCGGTACGAGCCGCGCGCCTACCGGGAGAGCGCCGATTATTCCCTGGTCCGGGCGAAGCTCCGGGTGCGGCTCGCGGACAAGCCCGCGACCGCCGTCGCCCACTTCGAGGCGCTGGTGCGAGCCGGAGGAGCGAACACCGCCGAGGGCGACCGCTACGGATTCGCCATCGCCCTCATGAGCGCCAATCGGTACGAGGAAGCGAGCACCGTGCTCGAGGATCTGCGCAGGGATTTTCCGGACCGGGCCGCGCATCGGACGGCGGCCGCGGAAGCGTACTCGGCACTCGGCAAGGACGCCCGGGCGCTCGACCTCCTCGCCGCCTCGGCCGAACGGTTCCCCGACCATCGCGCCCTCGTGTACGGCTACGGCTCGGCCCTCGTCAGGGCCGGCCGGGTGGACGAAGCAACCGCCCTGCTCCGAAGATTCCAGCGCAAGCACGATACCGACGCCACCATCCATCGCCTGCTCGGGCTCGCCCACCAGCGGGCCGGACGCCTGGCCGCATCCCACATGGCGCTCGCGGAGTTCCACTATCGCAAAGGAGACCTCATGTCCGCCATCCGTCAGCTCGACATCGCGCTCGAGGATCCCGCCATCGACGACTATCGGGCCGCGCGGGCGGAGGCGCGGCGGCAACAGCTCAGGAACGAGCGGACCGGACACCGTTGACCGGGACGGTCGGCGAGCGTGCCCGAGCTGCCCGAGGTCGAGACGACCCGGCGCGAACTCGCACCACGATTGATCGGGCGGCGCGTGAGCCGGGTGCTGATCCGGGAACCGCGCCTGCGTTGGCCGATACCACCGGAGCTCGCCGGGCGTCTCGAGGGGCGCCGTATCGCCGGACTCGGTCGGCGGGCCAAGTACCTCCTCGCGAGCACCCGCCACGGGACGGCGCTCATCCACCTCGGAATGGCCGGGAGCCTGCGGGTCGTAGCGGACGGTGAACCCCCGGGGCGACACGATCATGTGGACTGGCGGCTCGAGGACGGGCAGTGTCTGCGCTATCGCGACCCTCGGCGCTTCGGTGCGATGCTCTGGTGGGAGGGGTCGCCCGCCGGGCACCCCCTTCTCTCCCGGCTGGGCCCCGAGCCCCTCTCGGACACGTTCCACGGGGGGTGGCTCTACGAACGGTCGAGGGGGCGACGGGCCGCGGTGAAGTCTTTCCTGATGGACGGCCGGATCGTCGCCGGCATGGGCAACATCTATGCCAACGAAGCGCTGTTCGAGGCCGCGATCCACCCCCTGCGGCCGGCGGGTCGGATCTCCCGAGCCCGCTATGGGCGGCTCGCCGCGGCCATCCGCGGGATCCTGGTTCGCGCGATCGATGCGGGGGGCACCTCGTTTCGGGACTACGTCCGTACCGACGGCGAGCCGGGCCGCTATCAGGCCCGCCTGATGGCCTATGACCGGGCGGGAAAGCCGTGCGTGCGGTGCGGGGCAGCTCTCCGAGGGAGCGTCGTCGGCCAACGATCGACCGTATGGTGCCCCCGGTGCCAACGCTAGGGGTCTGCACCGGAGAGCATTCTTCGCGAATCGATTCCCGCACCAACACCTTGCAAGAGGGTTCGGCGGCGCAGACTCCCGGCCCGGCATCGCCTCGGACCACGAACGGGACCGCAGACCGGATCCCTCCCGCTTCCCGGAGCCTTCCGGGGGTGTTCCGAGGCGCGGGCCTGCCCGGGCCTTCGACCATCCTCCCGCGGTGGACGCCGGCCCGCCCACGGTGTGTCGGGCCGTACTCCGTTCCAACCCGCTCCGGCCGCACGCACACACGCACTGGCGTCGGCTACGCCTTCAGGGTTTTGCGGCCTCCCGCCGCGGTGTCTCGACGTCCCTGCGACGATGGACGGGCGGATCGGTCGAGCCGCGCGGGCGGTTGACGCTCGGCCCCGAATTCAACAACCTCCCGAGGGAGGATCAGGCCGGATCGCCCCGGTCGGCCGCCGCGCAGCAGATACCGAGGGAGCGCCCGTCGTCATGGCCGGAATGAAAATCGAAGTTCCCTTCGAGATCCACCCCGATGCCCACGAGATGCTGGTGCTGATCGCAGAGCGGTACGAGCTGCCGGACCCGTCCAAGGCGCTCCGGTGCCTGTTGGATTACGCGGCGACGGACGGCGATTGGGACGAGATCTTCAAGAAGGTCCGCTGCCGGCGCTGCGGATGAGCGGCCCGGCGGGCGGAGGGCGGCCGGCGGGCGGGCCGTACTCCGATCCAAGCCGCTTCGGCCGCGCGCGGCGCCAGGGTCGGCCTGCCTGCCGTGCTCGCCGGGAGGAAGCGCCGCCGGCGCTTCATCGGACCCCGGCTCGCCCTCCCGGTCCGTGCGGCCCGATGCCGCGGCGTCTCGACGCCCTCGCAACGAAGGTCGGGGAGATATCCGATTCAGGAGCCTGCGCCGCGGAGAAATTCGCTGGAATCCATCCCCACTACGAAATTCTTCCCCACCAGCCCTTCCCGGAGGGGGGTCTGCGGCGCGGGCTCCTGATACCTCTGCCCGGTCGGCACGGGGCGGGACACTCCTCCGAAGTTCCGTGCGGCCATCCATGCCCATGCCGCCTGAACCGGTCAGGACCTCCGTGCAGAGGCACTAGGACGCGGCGGGACGATGGGCCCCGCGGATGTCTCGGGTCTGCGCCACGACCGCCGCCAACTGGCCGTCGTCCCATTCCTCTTCCTGCTGGAGGGCGAACAGCGACGTGTAGCCGCCCGACCAGTCCGGCGGGATCTGGCACGGCCTCGGGTCATGCTCCGCGTACCGCGCCGGGCGGCCGCGGACGATGGTTCCCTCGTATCGGCTGGGCAGCGGGTTGGCGGTGTAGGTGAACGCATCCGCCGCGGAGTACACGTTGAGGAGGAGCGGGCGCCCCAGGTCGGAGAGATTCGGACGCGACCCGTGGATGGTCCGGCAATTGTGGATCGTCACGGAGCCGGAGGGGCCCATGAGGTACTCGGCGGTATCGAGAGGCACTCGCCGAAGGTCGCGGTCCGAAAGGCATCCGACCCACTGGCCCTTGTCGTTGTACTCGTCGAAGAGCTCCCCCCGGTGGCTGCCGGGGATCACGCCGAGCGGCCCCTGGTCCGGCCCCACGTCGTGAAGATAGGCGCCGATCGTGAGCGGGCTGTAGTTGGTGTGCGGCCAGTACTGGATGTCCTGGTGCCACTTGACCTCCTCTCCCCCCTCGGCCCACTTGAAGTTGAGCTTCGAGTGGTGGAACTTGACGTCCGGCCCGACCAGGTCCGCGACGATGTCGGGGACGATGGACCGGGAGGCGTACCTCCAGTACCGCTCGTCGTGCTCCACCGGGCTGGACAGGCGCCGGAGCCTCGGATGGTCCGGGGCATGACCGGGCTCGAGGTCGAATACCGCATCGGACTTCGAAACCGGGCGGCTCTTCTCCACCCACTCGGCGGTGACCGCCCGCATCTCCTCCACCAGATCGGGAGGGATGATGCTCTCGATGAGCAAGTAGCCGTTGTCGAAGTAGAACTCCCGCTGCTCCTGGGCGAGAACGCGGGGCGGGATGTTCAGAACCTGTTCTGGAGTCATGTCCGGGAGCTCCGGGGATGCCCTTGGCCCGGCATGTTCGATCCAGTCTCCCACGGTGTCAACCGCCGCTCTCCGGTTCGCCGGGGCCTTTTCACGCTGACCGACTCGCGGCCGGACGTCGATGCCCATCGCGCTTCCCGGGAACGGCGCGTCCTGGGAGCGCGGGCATCTCGCCCGCATCGATCCGCGGCGCTCTTGTCGCCCCGTTTGCGGGCGGGGACACCCGCGTCCGTGGGATGCGCCGTTCCCGGGAAGCGCCGTTCCAGGACGTCCGTGTCGGGCGCCGCCCTGGTTCGACCGAACCCGGTTCACCCGAGCGAACCAGTTTCCGCGGCGTGAGAAGGCCCTGCCCGGTTCCGCCGCTCTTCGGTTCGCGGTCCACGTCCCATCAGGGGTTGCCGACCGCGATCACGTCCACCAGCTCCGCCACGACCGCGGCCTCACCGTCGTCCGCACCGGTGAGGACGATGGGATCGAATCCGGGATTGAGCGGCTTCAGCGTGATCTTCGTGTGCGTCCAGGCGGCGGCGTCCCCGTCCCCGGCCCGCTCGCTCTCGTACCGCTTGACGGTATAGCGCGCCCCCGTCTCCGGGTCGGTCGTGTCGCGGAGACGGACGAGCACCGTCTTTCCCTGCCGCGTGCCCTCCACGGGCGCACGGAACAACCCGTAGGCCCCGTCGGGAACGGCGGGCTCCATCGACCTGCCGGCGATGCGTGCGACGAACATCCCCGGCCGCAGACGCCGCCCGGCGCCCATGTCCACCCACTGCCGGTCCTCCTCGGGCTCGACGGTCTGCGGTTCGCCGAAAGCGCCGGCCGCGACCGCCAGCGGCACGAGCGGGACGCAGGTGGAGTACCGCTCCTCCGGCCGCCCTTCCACGATCCGGAGAGGGCCGAAGCGCGACGACTCCGTTGACGGGGTGGCCGGGCCGGCGCCATCCGGATCGACCGACCGAATCCGAAGCCCGGCGGGCCGCGGAAGTCCGTCGGCCGGCTCCGGACCCGCCTCCGGTTCGACGCCTCCCGTCCCGGCCGGCCGGAGACGCCGGTACGCCTCGGACGCCATCCACGCGCTCACCACCTTCCGGAACGGGTCGTCGTTCATGTAGCGGATGAAGATCTCCTCGTTCTGGTCCAACCGCTCGGTGAACAGGCGTTCGATCAGGTTCCCGAACACCAGCTCGAACCGGTGCTCGGGATTGACCGCCGCCGTCTCGCGCAGCGTGTCGTCGGCCACCGCCGCCTCGACGATCTGGTCGAAGAAGAGCTGGTCGGCCTCGTTGAAGTCCGTGCCGAAGCGTTCGTTGATGACGTGGATGAGCTGCGAGAGGGGCGCCTCCTCCCCCTCGCGCCCGACCCCGCTGCCGACCTCGGCAGGTCCGTCGAGGGGCGCCGCCGCCCCCTCCCCGAGCGGAATCGAGCCTTCGCCGATCTTCTGAAGACGGTGGTATTCGAGGCGCACTTCATCATCGAACTGGTACGCGGGTTCCGACCGCCGCCGCGGGAGCTTCGCCGCCAGGTGGCGGAGAAAGGCATGGAGCCGCTCCAGGTCCGAATCCTGGTAGGGGATGACTTGGCTCAGGAAGCCGTAGAGGTTACGGAACGCCTGCACCTTGCCGCGCCACCGCTCGGCTTCGTCTTCCCGCTCCGGGTCGCGGCGCCATTCGGCGAAGCGCGCCGCCGCCCGGTCCAGCACCGCGTTCATCGCCTGGTGATCGAGCGCGCTCCGGCGCCGCCGGGGCTTGAAGAAGATCTCGCAGAAGCGCGCGACCTCCTCGTCCAGGTAGATGCCGGATGCATCCAGCTCTTCCTTGATCGCATACATCCGGGCCGGATCGACCTCGCCGCCCATCTCCGCCCCTTCGTAGTACGTCTTGAACGCTTCGCGGATCTCGTCGCGGTCGTTCACGAAGTCGAGAACGAAGGTGTCTTCCTTGAAGGGGTGGGTGCGGTTCAGCCGGGAGAGGGTCTGGACGGCCTGGATGCCGGCCAGCCGCTTGTCCACGTACATCGTGTGCAGCAGGGGCTGGTCGAAGCCGGTCTGGTACTTCTCGGCGACCAGCAGTATCCGGTACTCCTGGGCCGCGAAGCGTTCCGGCAGCTCCTTCTCCCGGACGCCCTCGTTCATCTGCTCCTCGGTCCAGGCGACGCCGGGCGCCCGGTCGTCCTCGACCACTCCCGAGAAGGCCACCAGCGACTTGATCGGGTATCCCCGCTGCGCGATGTAGCGATCGAAGCTCTGCTTGTAGCGAACCGCTTCCAGGCGCGATCCGGTGACCACCATCGCCTTGGCGCGCCCGCCGATCCGGTGGCGGGTGACGGCGTTGAAGTGCTCCACCATCACTTCCGTCTTCTGCGCGACGTTGTGCGGGTGCAGCCGCACGAAACGGGCCAGGGCGCGGGCCGCCTTCTTCCGCTCCACGTTCGGATCGTCCGCGCACGCCTTGAGCAGCCGGTAGTAGGTGGAGTACGTCGTGTAGTGCTTCAGCACGTCGAGGATGAAGCCCTCCTCGATCGCTTGGCGCATGGTGTAGCGGTGGGCGGGCTCGCCGTTGCGTCCGAAGACCTTGAGGGTCCTGTGCTTCGGGGTCGCGGTGAAGGCGAAGAAGCTCAGGTTCGCCTGCCGGCCGCGTTTGGCCATGCCGAGAAAGAGCGCCTCCAGGTCCTCGCCTTCCAGGCCCTCCTCCGCCATGCGCCTTCTCGCCTCTTCGCGCAGCTCCTCGCCGCCGAGCACCTCCTTGAGGGCGGCCGCCGTCTCGCCGCCCTGCGAGCTGTGCGCCTCGTCGATGATCACCGCGTAGCGGCGGGCCGGCAGGGCGCCGGCCGTGGTTCCGGGCCGGCCCGTCTTGTCCCGCCCCGCCTCGGCCCGCCCTGGCCCGGCCCGCCCTGCCCCGGTCCCGGACCCGGCCTCCGACTCCGCCCCCGTCCACCGCTCCTCGGCCATCCGAAGGAGATGGCGGGAGACGAAGGGAAACTTCTGCAACGTGGTGATGACGATCGGAACCGCGCTCTCCAGCGCTTCGGCGAGCTGCCGCGAGCTCTCGTCGATCTTCCGCACCACGCCCCGCTTGTGCTCGAACTGGTAGATGGTGTCCTGGAGCTGGCTGTCGAGCACGACCCGGTCCGTGACGACGATCACGCTGTCGAAGACGCGGGCGTTCCTGGCGTCGTGCAACGAGGCCAGACGGTGCGCGAGCCAAGCGATGGTGTTGCTCTTGCCGCTCCCCGCCGAGTGCTCGACGAGGGCGTTGTGCCCGACCCCCTCGCGCCGGGCCGTATCCACGAGCCGGCGCACCGCTTCGAGCTGGTGGTAGCGGGGGAAGATCATCGTTTCGACCTCCACCTTCCGCCCCCGGTCGTCGCGTTTCTCGTCGGTCTGGAGGTGGACGAAGCGCGCGAGCAGGTCGAGCAGGCTGTCGCGCGCGAGGACCTCTTCCCAGAGCCAGGAGGTACGGTAGCCGCGCCCGTGCGGATCGGGCGGGTTGCCCGCGCCCCCGCCGCAGCCCCGGTCGAAGGGCAGGAAGCGGGTGGCGGGGCCGGCAAGCCGGGTGGTCATGAGCACGGACTCGGTGTCGGCCGCGAAGTGGACGAGGGTTCGGCGCTTGAACTCGAAGACCGGCTCGCGCGGGTCCCGGTCCCGCCGGTACTGCCGGCGTGCATCCTCGACGGTCTGGCCGGTGAGCGGGTTCTTGAGCTCCAGGGTCGCGACGGGGATACCGTTCAGGCTCAGGGTGACGTCGACGGAGTGCTGCGAGCGCGGGGAGAAGCGGAGCTGGCGGGTAAGGCCGACCCGGTTCGCGGCGTAGCGCGCCTCGAGCTCCGGGTTGAGCGCATGGGCCGCCTTGAAGAAGGCGATGCGGAGCGCCCGTCCGTAGCACTTGAAGCCGTGGCGGAGGGTCGCGAGAGCGCCCGCCCGGTCCATCCATTTGCAGAGGTCGGTGAGGACCTGATCCCCGGTCTGTTCTCCGAGCAGCGCTTCCAGCCGGCCCCACTCGTCCGGCTGGGTCTCGCGGATGAACCCGAGCGCGACCTCGGGAAAGATGGCGCACTCGCGGTCGAACCCGGCTCCGGGGACGGAGACGTATCCGTTCGCCAGCAGATGCGCTTCGATGACGGTCTCGAAGGCGCGCTCGCCGGTCTGCTTCATGCTTTCGCCGGTTCGGTTCATGGACCTGTCCCAATCTCGTCATGCGAGGTCATCGGACACCAGGTCATGACGGTAACGCCACTCCTGCCTCATTGCACCATCCCTGCACTTCCCTTCCGTCACAACGCCCTCAACTCGTCCAGGAGCGCTCCGGCGTGCGGACAGGCGGATTCGACGCAGGCAGAATCGATTCGCGCCAGCAGCTCGAACGAGACCTTGCCCTTGGAATAGCGTTTGCGACATGAGGCGGTCGCGCGTTCGAGTGCTCCGAGGACCGTCGATTTGGGCACGTCTTCCAGCCTGGGCCATGCCTTGAGCGAGTTCTCCCTGAACCGCGTACCGAAGTACATCTGCAACGCCTCGCGATCCGCCAGGAACCAGGTTTCCATGACCTGGACCATCAGAAACGCCCGTTTATCGCCCGCGCCCGCAGGTCGGCTCCAACCGTCGCGAGCGCGCAAGTGCTGCCAGACCGAATGCCTTGGGGCGACCGGACCCTCGCTGTCCACGAGCAGGAAGGGGACCGTGCCGGGGGAATTGTCAGAGACGGCGGTGACGAAACGGGCAAAAGTCTGTCGACGCCCGCCGCCCCGAACGATCTTCGTCCTGCCGCCGACACCGGCGGAGTTGAAGAATTCTTTCCACCCTTCGCGGAAACGGGCGCGAAGCTCCCTCCCTTCTCCGCCACCCTCGATGTACAGCGTCGCCGTCACCATCGGTTGCCGCCCAACTCGCCGGAAGTCCAGAGATCGCCGAGCCTGTAGTCCTCCAGCCATTTCGCCAGATCGCCCTTGTCGAGACGACGCATTTCCGTCTGCCCGTCGTGCTTCTCGCAGACGACGACGCTTTCCGGCCTGTCCGTCAGTGCATCGACGAGCACGTCCGAGTGGGTCGTCACGATCAGTTGGGTACGCTCGGACGCCTCTTGCATCAGGTCGCTCAGGGTCGGCAGCAGATCCGGATGCAGGCCCAATTCCGGCTCCTCGATGCAGATCAAGGGGGGCGGTTCGGGATGCAGCAGGATCGCCAGCAGGCAAAGATAACGTAGCGTCCCGTCCGAGAGGAGGGTAGCCGGGATCGAGCGGTTGCCGGCTTCTTCCAGAAACAATCCCACCGTGCCGCCGGTCACCGGGCATTGCACGTCGACGATGCCGTCGAACAGCTTGCGCAGGGCTTCCAGGAGCCTCTGCCTGTGCGCGCCGCGCAGATGCGACAGCACGAGCGCCAGGTTTTCGCTGCCTTCGTCCAGAAAATCGCTACGGGCATGTGCGTTGCAGGGTTGGCGCAGTTTCGCGTCGGGTCCGAACGACCAGTTCTGGTAGAGACAGATACGACTGTATTGCTCCTTCATATGCCATAGTGCCGGATAATCTGGAATGGCAACGTGAGCGAGCAGAGACTCCTGCGGCACGAATTCACTCGCGAACTCGACTGCACCCGGCCGATGCCTGCCTACCATAAGCGGTGGTGTCCATTCACCCGGACGCGTGTTCTTGGATTTCTTGGACTCAGATAGCATGCGCGCGTTGGCTTCCGCCATCTCCAATGCAGCTTGCACGTCCTGGGGAGGACGATAGTAGGATTGCCCAATACGATCTTCGGGGTGTTTCTTCGAGGGCTCGACCCGTTCGTCGGTTACCAACGGCCGTCCGCCTTGGTCGGCCAAAATCAGCGAATGCTGCAACGTTTCGGTCGGCGGGTAGTCAACCGTAGCCTCCAAGGCGATCGAATCGGGCGCCTCCGGTCCCTTCCACAGCCACTCCCGAACGCCGCCCATACGCGATATTGGTTCCGAGATGCCACGAGGAGCAGCTTGGAACAGCGAGACTGCCCCCAGCAGGTTCGATTTCCCCGAACCGTTCGGGCCGATCAGGACGGTCAGCGGCTCCATCGGCAAGTCGATCCCTGCTGGCCCGAAGGACAGGAGGCCCGAGAACTTCAGCCTGTGAAACAACATGCTCATTCCTCAGCAACCCGGTGCGCAGCTCCCTGCCGGACGACGACACCGACTGTTGCTCGACCAGCGCCAAGGCACAGTATATCCCGCGATCATCCGGCGAGCAGCAAGCTCAACCGGGGCTACGCTGCGTTTCTGGGCCCGAGTCGTGCTCCCGCACCTTAACATCCCGAATGGATTCATGCACTTGGCGTCAAACCAGGGCAGGGGGCAAGCCAAACCCGCCGGCCCCGATCGGGATCGGGATACCAGGGAAGCCGCACAGCCAGCGCCACGGTACGCGAGAGCTGATGCCCCGATCCCGCAGATGGGAAAGCAGATGAGGAAGCGCACGACGCTCCGTCTCCCCCGATGCCAGGACGATGACGTTCTTGGTCATTTCAGTCGGCTCCGAAACCCTTCGTCTCGTAGTGTTGTCCGAGGCCGAATCCCGAGGCTTCGAGAGCCTTGCGCACCCCGTCCGGGTCGTCCTGCGGCAGGACGACCGTTCCCCCCTCTTTTTGGTGTTGCACGATGCGCAACGTCCCGCTGGACACGCCCATCTGGTGCACGCGGTAGCGAAGCCCTGGCTCATTCTGCAGGAAATAGAAACGCCCGTCCGACTCCGACTCTCGGGTCTCGATTTCGGTAGGAAGCCCGACGACCGCCCGTGTTGCCGCAACGATCTCCTCGAAAGTCCTCGGCGACGATTCGCGAAGCGTATGGAGGATCTCGCCCAGATTCCGGCCGTAGGGATCGAATCTTCCCGATTCCACGCTGGCCCAATCACGGCGGTGCAGGAACGGGCTGGGGTCGAAGAACCCCCACCTGCCGACGAACTCCGCAACGTCGCGGGCCGGGAAGGACGCATCCGCCGCCGCGGCAGAGAGGGCGCAGGCTGTTCCACTGTGTTTCAGATCTACTTGCTGGCCATTTTCTCCCGACCGCCACCAGCCGGTGCCCCGGCTGGAATAGAGCAGCTTGACCGTTGGCTCCTGTGGGCTCGTCGAGCTGACTTCTTCCTCGATGTAGAATCCGTAACCGCCTTCCTTGACTAGCCGAACCAACCACTCGTAGATTCGGTCTTCACCTTTCAGATGCACCACGAGTTGAATCCGGTTGGCTACATCCCCTTTCCAGAGCAGGTGGGGCATGCCCCCCTTGTGGAATACCGGCGTCTGGAATTCACGTGCCCGCACCCCCTCGTGCAGAAAGCGAAGCGCGTCGAGTATGGTGCTCTTGCCCGACGCATTGGCGCCGATGAACAGATTGAGGTCACTGAATCCGATGCTTTGCTCGCGGAGACTGCGGTAGTTTCCGGCTACGAGCTTCGACAACTTCATTCGTCAAACTCCTTCGTCAACCCCGCGGCATAGCACTACTCCGACCGGATCGCGCCACGGCCGATCAGCGGGTAGCTTATCACGATGCCGTTCGGCCCGTCGCCGGCCGCCGGATGGTCGAGCGCAACGGTCACGAGGACGCTGGGGCTGCGATGGAGACAGGCCACTACGGGATCACCCCGAGGTTGGCGCCGAGTTCGCGAAAGGTCTCCATTTTCCTGAAACCGAGCAGACGGAATGCCTCCGTGAAGGACGCCTGGCCTTCAAGCGTACTCACGACCACCGCGCGGGCGAAGCGCTTGCTGACCCGAGCGCCGAGCGTGAGGTAGAAGTTGCCGCCACCCCCTCCGGGCAGACCGCGTAGCCGCTTCAACTCGGCCTCACAGGCGGCGCGATATACGCTGGGGGGAAGCGCGCCGGCATCGCGAATCCGGCGCAATACGACGAGCCTACTCACCTTGAAGCGCCGCGCCAGTCGATTCAACTCGCGATGAAGCTGGCCGTCGGCAGCGCCTCCTTCGGGCAGAGCCGCGAGCTCCTCGCGCAGGACCGCGAGCGGCGCCAAGACCTCTGCCGCGACCAGATTGCACCATCGCTCCACTTCATGCGCTGGCACGTGCCGTGCCTCGCTGTCGGAGAGCGCCGACTCGCCGAGCCAGACGTGTGCGAGTTCGTGCGCCAAAGTGAACATTTGTGCGGCCTTCGTGTCGGCGCCGTTGATGAAGACCAGGGGCGCCAGGTCGTCCACCAGTGCGAAGCCGCGAAACTCGCCGGGGTCGAGCTTGCGCCGGTTGTTGCTCCCCACCACTCCGCTCACCATCACCAGGACGCCCGCAGCATCCGCCTGTTCGATGAAACGGCGCAAGGCATCGGTCCACGTCGGTAGCCGCCGGCGCTCCTCCAGGCTGAAGCCCAGCGTTCCGCGAATATCCTCGGCCACCGCTTCGATCTCATGGGCCAAGTGTGCCGAGCCGACGAATTCCAATGGCCGACCACCCGTCATCCGCGCGAAGTCGGCATACCAAACTTGGCGTTGCTGGCACAGATAGAGCGTATCGAGCAGATCCACACTCGGGCGGCCGACGGGTTCATCACCGACGGTGCGGAAATCGGGAATGGGGAGGCGTTCTTCCGGCGGCTCGGGCAGGAGCAGCAGGCCCACGGGGGTATGGGTCGCCTTCGCGAAGGCTTCGAGCTGCCGAAGCGTCGGCTGTCTCTCCCCCCGCTCCCACGCCGGAAGCTGGGGAAATCGTTCCGCCAAGGCGGCGGGCTCGGCTCGTGCTCGTTCACACGCCCAGTGCAGCATCCTGGGCTCGACCTGAATACGATTCATGTCGATGTCTCGTTCGCTTCGGTGCGAAACCCTTGAAGTGTGCTTCCTGGGAACGCGGGCGTCTCGCCCGCAGGCGCGGACCGGAGGTCCGGCGCCGGAGCCCGCCACCATGCAAAGCGGGCGAGACGCCCGCGTTCCCAGGCATGACCGAAGCGGATTCCCGCTTTCGCGGGAATGACGGAATGGAAAAGACACGGACGCTCCATGTTCATCGCTACCCGCCCCCTGGTTCCGGTTTCTGTGGAAGCGGGATGAAAGCGGAACCCTTCCGATTCGAGCTGCCGTGCGCCCGCGATCCTGGGTTCGATCGCTTTCATCCCGAACCTCCGACGTCGATCTGTCCGGTCACGGCGGCGGCGATGAGAGCGGAGCGGCGTTCCTTGAGCAGATCAGCCGTGCGTTGTGTCGCCGCCTTCAGGTTTTCCAGTTTCTTGCATTCATTGTTCAGGAACGTAACGATCTCCTGTTGTTCCGATAACGGTGGTACGGGAAGGAAGATCTCGAAAAAACCTTCGGGATAGAGACGTAGACGAGAGGACCAGACTCCTTTGGAGTAGCGGGTAGCTTCTTGTGCGAACACGGGCAGACGAGGCAAGGCGTCCAAGTAGATCGGATCGAGCCGATGGATTGGTTCATACACGTTGTAAGCCGGGCTGACGAGTCCATCGACAGGCGATACTCCCATTGCGCCCATCCAGGCCCATAGCGTGTTGATCACAAGATCGCCTTGCATGCAGAGCTTGTAACCTTCTGTAGTCTCTGCCTCGAACATGTGAACTTCTTTCTCCGAGCGCGGCGTGACCCCGGTGAGATGGGAAACCGTAAGGAGCTCTTCGTCTCCCGTTGCAGAACGCTGATCGCGTTCGCGAAACAACCACCGGGCACGCTCGACTTTCCAATGGTCCGGGATTTCACCGAGCCAGGGAATGCCGGAATCCCGCATGGGGGCATCGGGATCGAGTCCACGGGTGATGGCGCGGGTGATGAGCGCCTGGCGCTTTTCGGCCAGCAGCTTCAGGAGGCGTTCCTTCTCCGCCAATAGCATGTCCAGCCTCGCCGTCTCGCGCTCCAGGTAGTTGGCGATGGCGCATTGCTTGGGTAGTGGATGCACAGGAATCGGGATGTCTGCAAGGTCCGTGGTGTTGATTGCGGGGTAGTTCACGCCGACGGAACGTTTTTCCACTTCTACCAGGAAAGCCGGTTCCCGCAGTGCGAACCTGCAATAACGGGTATCGAACCTGCCTCGAAACGGGCGGACCACAGCGAAGCCGGTGGAGACGACCAGGTTATCCGGTGGTTCATGAATCTGTGTGATCGCTTGTAGATACGTCCTCACCGTTGAAATGATCACGTCACCGTCTCGAACAAGCCGCCGGGCGCGGCTTGGAGCATCTTCGAACCGGTATGATCCGAGATCGGAAATGTGTCCCGAGGAGTCAACGTTGCCGATGTCGATGTACTGCATTTCGAAGCCTGCGTCGGTGTCCTCCCCAAGAACGTCGTCGTTGATCGACGCAAGGTACTTGAGCTTGCATCGCGAAGCCGCAGCAGTTTCAGAAACCGCGTTCACCCCACCACCTCCCGCAGCAATCGCACGATCTCCGCCTCCGCCTTCTTCAGATCGGCGTCGATCTCTTCCAGCGGGCGCGGCGGCGTGTACTCGTAGAAGTGCCGGTTGAAGTTGATCTCGTAGCCCACCCGGTCCTTGCTTCGATCCATCCAAGCGTCGGGGACGTGGGGGCGGACCTCGCGCGCGAAGTAGTCGTCCACGTCGTCGGTGAGGGGGACGCTCTCGAAGTCGCGGAGCGCGGGGTCGGGCTCGAAGCCCTGCTCCCGCCCGCCCTTGGCGACGGGCTCGGCATCCGGGTCCTTGTGGGTGAACACGTCGCGGAACAGCCGTTGTTCCACCTTCTTCCAGCGCGCGCCGCGTTCGTGCAGCAGGTCCGCGATGCGCTCCCACACCGCGTTCCAGTCGCGCATCGGCTCGCGGCCGAGGGCCTTGTCGACGGCCTGGACGTCGTCCAGCAAGGCAGGGCAGGCATCGAGGAAGCGGGCCTTGTGGCCGAACGTCATCCGGTAGCGGAGCCGCAGCGGCCGTTCCACGGTGACGCGGGTGTAGCCGAAGTCGGCGTTGCCGAAGATCTTCGAGCGCCCGCCGTCCCGGAAACGGCCGTAGAGGCGCACGATCTCGTCGATCTGCCCGGCGGAGAGATGCCGGCGCTTGTCGCCCAGGCTTCGCCGGCTCTCCGCGCTGCCGCCGGGGGTCCAGAGGTCGCGCGCGTCGAGGAGCTGGATCCGGCCCCGGCGGCGCTCCTCCTTGCGGTTGGTGACGATCCAGACGTAGGTGCCGATGCCGGTGTTGTAGAACATCTGCTCGGGCAGGGCGACGACCGCTTCGAGCCGGTCGCTCTCGATGATCCAGCGGCGGATGTTGCTCTCGCCCGACCCCGCGCCGCCGGTGAACAGCGGGGAGCCGGAGAACACGATGGCGAGCCGCGAGCCGTACTTCCGATCCTTCGGGCGCACCGGCTCGAACTTGGCGGCCATGTGCTGGAGAAAGAGGAGCGAGCCGTCGTTCACCCTCGGCAGCCCGGCCCCGAAGCGGCCCGCGAAGCCCTGCCGCTCGTGCTCGCGCCGGACCTCGCCCTGTTGCCGCTTCCAGTCCACGCCGAAGGGCGGGTTGGTGAGGAAGTAGTCGAAGGTGTCGCCCGCGAAGCGGTCCTCGACGAGGCTGTCGCCGAGGCGCACGTTGTCGCCGCGGCCGCCGCCGCCCGCGCCGCCGTTGTGGTCCACCTGCTTCATCAGCATGTCGGAGGCGGCGGTGGCGTAGGCGCGCTTGTTGTAGTCCTGGCCGTAGACGTAGAGTCGGGCCTCCCGGTGGTGGTCGCGCAGGTAGCTCTGCGCCTCCGCCAGCATCCCGCCGGTGCCGCAGGCGGGGTCGAGGAGGGTGCGCACCACGCCGGGGGTGGCGAGCAGGGCATCGTCGTCGATGAACAGGAGGCCCACCATCAGCCGGATGACCTCGCGCGGGGTGAAGTGGTCGCCCGCGGTCTCGTTGGCGAGCTCGTTGAAGCGGCGGATCAGGTTCTCGAAGATGAGCCCCATCTGCTCGTTCGGCACCCTGTCCGGGTGGAGGTCGACGCCGCGGAACCGCGAGACGATCATGTAGAGGATGTGCGATTCGCGCATCTTCTCGATCTCGGCCTCGAACTCGAAGTACTCGACGAAGATGCGGCGCACGTCGGCGGAGAAGCCCTGGATGTAGCTCACCAGGTGCTGGGCGATGTGGTCGGGGTCGCCCTGGAGCTTCTCGAAGTCGAGGGGCGAGCGGTTGTGGAAGCGCTGGCCGGCGGCCCGGTTGAGGACGCTGTCCAGGGCCTCGCCCCGGAGCCTGCCGCCCCTGCGCCGCTCGTGCTCGGCCAGCACCCTGGCCTTGGTGGGCGCGAGCACGCAGTCGAAGCGGCGCAGCACGGTCATCGGCAGCATCACCCGCTCGTACTGCGGCGGGCGGTAGGGGCCGCGCAGCAGGTCCGCGATCTGCCAGATCAGGTTGGCGAAGTAGCCGTGGTCGGGCATGGCGCGATGTTACGCCAACGCCGCGCGCGCCGGGCGGTGCGCCGGGACCCGCGACGGCGGCTGGCGGGTCCGGCGAAGTGTGCGGGTCGCGCGAAGTGGGGTTCGCCGAAAGGGTGGCCGGCGTCGTGGCGGACCGAGGTGCTTCGTTCGCTGCGGGATCCGTTCGCGGGGTTGCCGGACTGCCGGCGCGGCCAAGGGGGAAGCACCGGCCGGCGACGGTGCTGTCGCTGCCGACGTTGGCGCGGTTGGCGGGGCATTCGGGACCGGCGGCAAGGCGGCGGCCACGGCGGCGCTGCTCGACGACGTGCACTCGTCGTTCAACCCGGAACGCCGCGTGATCGACGTCCACCACCCCCGCGACGCAAGTCTGGGCGAAGACGCCTGCCGCGTCCGCGTCCGCCACGCCGCTCCCTGCCGGGACACGCCTCGTTCTCGGCTCGGGAACAACCTGGGGCACGACCCGGAACGATTGGCACCCGCGCGGATGATCGTGTACTAATACCAAGGCGCGCGGGCGGCCCTTCCGAGGAGCGGTGAAGTTGCTGGAATTCGATTGGAAACAATGTCTTGCCCATCTCGAATCCGAGCTGCCCCTGCAGCAGTTCAACACTTGGGTGCGGCCGCTGCAAGCCAAGGCGACTCCCGACGGCCTGTGTCTGCTCGCACCGAACGAGTACGTCCGGGACTGGGTCGACGAACACTACCGCGAACAGATTTGCGACACCCTCGAGAGGATGGGCAACGGCCACACGTACTCGGTGACCGTAGCGGTCGGTTCGGCGGCGTCCTCCGAGACCGGATCGGAGGCTTCGCCCAACAGTCGAACGACCGACGCGGCCAGCCAAGGGCTGATCTTCGGCCTGAGATCGAAGTTCCTGTTCTCGAACTTCATCGAGGGAAAGTCCAATCAGCTTGCTCTCGCCGCCTCGCTCCAAGTGGCGGAGAATCCCGGCCGGTCGTACAACCCGCTCCTCATCTACGGTGGGGTCGGTCTCGGCAAGACCCATCTCCTTCATGCGATAGGCAACGTGATCGCGAAGCGCCCCAGCGCGCGCGTCGCCTACCTGCCGACCATGGACTTCGTCCGCGACGTGGTGAGCTCCCTCCGCCACAATCGGATGGAGCAGTTCAATCAGTACTACCGCTCGTTCAACGCCCTTCTCGTCGACGACATCCAGTTCTTCGCTGGGAAGTCCAAATCGCAGGAGGAGTTCTTCCACTCGTTCGACGCCCTCCTGCAGGGCGACCACCAGATCGTGCTGACATGCGATCGATACCCGAGGGAAGTCGACCATCTCTCGGAGAGGCTCGCGTCGAGATTCGAATCCGGCATTTCGTACGCGATCGAGCCACCGGATCTGGAGACCCGTGCGGCGATCCTCATATCCAAGGCATGGGCGGCCAAAGTCACGCTGCCGGAGGAAGTCGCCTTGTTCCTCGCACGCCGGCTCGGGGCGAACGTCCGCGATCTCGAGGGCGCCTTGCGACGAGTCATCATGGGCTCCGGATTTCACGGACAGCCGATCACCATCGAATACTGTCGGGAGGTTCTTCAGGATATCTTCAACATCCAGGAACGTCTCGTCACGATCGAGAACATTCTGAGGACCGTCGCGGACTACTTCAAGCTGCGTGACTCCGACCTCACGTCGAAACGACGAACACGGTCCATCGTGAGGCCCCGGCAGATAGCGATGGCACTCGCTCGGGAGCTCACCAACCGCAGCTTTCCCGAAATCGGCGCCGCATTCGGGGATCGAGACCACACCACCGTGCTCTACTCCTGCCGACGGGTCGAAAAGCTGCGAAAGGCCGACAGCTCGATCGATACGGACTACCGGAATCTTATGCGGCGCCTGAGAACATGACCCGGGCAAACTGTGGACAACAAACACCGTTACAGATCCCCAATGTTTATCCACAACCATCCAAGGTTCCCCCCATGCATGAAGGGCGGAGCCCATCAGCTCATATAATATTGATATACATATGGATTTTCAATCTGTTCACAGCTCTGCACCCCGTCAACCACAATAACATGAAAGGACTGAAATGAAGTTTCAATTGGATCGCACTACCCTGTTGAACGGCCTGCTCGTCGTACAGGGTGTCGTCGAGCGGAGGGAGAGGTTGCCCATTCTCGGCAACATCAAGGTCGTGCTCGATGGTGATACGCTTTCGCTGTCAGCTACCGACATGGAAATCGAATTGGTTGCGAGACTCGCGGTCTCCGGGGGGGATGCCGGGGTGGTAACGGTTCCTGCACGAAAGCTGGTGGATATCTGCCGAACCCTGCCCGAGGACGCCATCCTTGAATTCTCCACCGGTGAAAATCGTGCGGTGCTGCGGGCCGGGCGGAGCCGGTTTACCCTCAATACGCTGCCAGCAGCCGATTTTCCGACGACGGAAGCGATTGACGGCTTGGTGGAGGTGTCGGTCGCGCAGCGCGAGTTCAAGGAGTTGATCGAGCGGACGCACTTCGCGATGGCCAACCAGGATGTGCGTTATTACCTCAATGGGCTGTTGCTCGAGTTCCGCGGAGAGCGGCTGCGCGCCGTATCGACGGACGGTCATCGGCTCGCGCAGGCGGAGACCGGACTTCAGAAGCCTTCGTCCGGTGAAGAGACACATCAGTGCATCCTTCCCAGGAAGGGGGTGCACGAAATGCTGAGGCTGATTCAAAGCTCGGACGATCCCGTGGACATCGTGGTAGGCAAGGCGAGTCTTCGGGCCGTGCTCGGGGACGTCACCTTTACCAGTCGTTTGGTCGAGGGGCGTTTCCCGGACTACAACCGGGTGATTCCACGCTCGGATCAATGCGACAAGGAGGCGGAGGTGGACCGGGAGACGGTCCGTCGGTCGCTCCAGCGGGCATCGATTCTCTCCAATGAGAAATATCGTACGGTGAGGCTTTCCTTTTCGACGAGCACCCTTCACGTCACTGCAAATAATCCCGACCACGAGGAAGCGGAGGATGAAGTTGACATCCAGTATACCGGCGACGCGGTCGAGATCGGGTTCAACGTAAGTTATCTGATTGACGCGCTGGGGGTATTGCCGTCGGATGCGGTGTCGTTCCACCTGAGTGATCCGGGTAGTAGTTGCCTCCTGACCCCCAAGGATGATGATGGAATCTGCCGATACGTCGTGATGCCGATGCGGCTGTAGGACCCGGCAGCCCCCTTGCGCCGTGGAGCCGTGCTGCGGCGGTGCAAGGGGAGGGGTGCTTCGGAGTCGCCCGGAGCGGCAGAAGACGGCTGCGACGGATCGACGGCGGAAGGCAAGAGATGCGTATTGCCGATGTTCGCATAAGGGACGTCCGTTCATTATCGGATGTCTCGGTGGAGCCCGATCGTGCATCAATCTGCTGGTCGGCCCAAACGGCAGCGGCAAGACGAGCTTTCTCGAGGCGATCCATATTCTCAGCCTCGGACGTTCCTTTCGTACACGGAGAACCCGAGCGGTCATCGGGCACGAGGCCGAGGCGCTCACGGTTTTCGGCCAAATCCGCGGTGACGAGGCCGATCAGAGTTGTACGATTGGTATTGAAAAGAGCGTAAGTGGGGCTCGCTTTCGGGTCGATGGCGAGGAAGTGCGATCGGTCTCTTCGTTGGCTCGACGACTTCCCGTCATGGTCATCGCACCGGAAGGACTCAAGGCACTCCTTGAGGGGGGCGAACACCGGCGTCGGCTTCTCGATTGGACGCTGTTTCACGTGGAACCACGCTACCTGGAAGTGTTGCAGCGGTACGGACACGTGCTGAAGCAACGAAACGCGGCGCTCCGTGCACCGGCGACGGTGAACGTCGGACGGGAGCTGGACGTGTGGGACGAACAGCTCTCCCGTCACGGGAAGCATCTACATGCAATGCGCGAACGCCATGTCGAGTCCGTGCTCATGGCCGAGGTCACCAACGAGGTGATCGTCAATGTCCTGAACGAAGATGTGACTTGGGAGTACTGGCCAGGCTGGGACCGTAACCGCAGCCTGGAAGAAATCTTGGCCGAGCAGCGGTCCCGAGACCTCCAAGCGGGATTCACGACGGCCGGACCCCACCGTGCGGACATCGTGTGGCGAGGCGCACGTGGTATGGCGCGTGAAAGCCTGTCTCGTGGTCAGGGGCGCCTGCTGGTCATGGCGTTCGAGGTCGGGCAGGTTGGCTACGTAATGCGGTGCGGGAACGTGAGGCCGGTGCTGTTGGTCGATGATCTCAGCACGGAGCTCGATATCGTCAGTATGCAGCGATTCCTCTCGCTGGTCGATGCGCTCGGTCTTCAGGTCTTCATTTCGTCGGTCTTGGACGCGGTGGTCACGCTCGTCCGTCCAACGGTGAGTGCGCGTGTGTTCCACGTGAAACAGGGTAAGGTTCAGTCGGGAGGATGATATAATTCCGTCTTCTCTTCATGGAGCTCTCCTCAAGTGGCAGATGATTCGTATCCGGTGGTTTACAGCGCCGAAAATATAAAGGTTCTCAAAGGATTAGAAGCTGTACGAAAACGACCGGGAATGTTCATCGGGGACACCGATGACGGCACCGGCCTGCATCACATGGTCTTCGAGGCGGTCGATAACTCCATCGACGAAGCGCTGGCTGGCCATTGCACGGAAGTCAAGGTCACGGTCCACGAAGGCGAGTCGGTGACGGTTTCCGACAACGGACGGGGAATTCCCGTCGACCTCCACGAGGAAGAAGGCCGGTCCGCGGCCGAGGTCATCATGACCATGCTTCATGCGGGGGGGAAATTCGACGAGAACGCCTACAAGGTATCAGGTGGCCTGCACGGGGTCGGGATCTCCGTCGTCAACGCGCTCTCCTCGGCCCTTCGTCTCCGGATCTGGCGCGACGGAGGGGTTCACCTTCAGGAGTATCGGGACGGCAAGCCCTTGGGAGATCTACGGGTAGTCGGGGAGACGGACCGTACCGGCACCGAGCTGTGGTTTTCTCCGAGTCCGGATACGTTCCGCAACATCGAATTTCACCATGATCTCCTTGCTCGGCGGCTTCGAGAGCTCGCCTTTCTCAACTCGGGAGTCTGGATCTCGCTCGAGGACGAGAGAACGGGCAAGCGGGACGTCTACGAGTACGACGGTGGCATACGCGCCTTTGCCGAGTACCTGAACCGCCACAAGACCCGTCTCAATCCCACGGTCTGCTATCTCGACGTCAACCGCGATGGGTACGGGGTCGAGGCGGCCCTCCAATGGAACGACTCCTACCAGGAGAACGTTCTTTGCTTCACGAACAATATTCCGCAGCGTGACGGCGGGACCCATCTGGCGGGACTGCGCGCCGCCATCACGCGCACCTTCAACCAGTACATGGACGTCAACGGGATCACCGAGAAGGCGAAGGTGACGCTGACCGGCGACGACATGCGGGAAGGCCTGACGGCAGTGCTCTCGGTCAAGGTCCCGGACCCGAAGTTCTCTTCCCAGACAAAGGACAAGCTCGTTTCATCCGAAGTGAAGTCGATCGTCGAGTCGAGCGTAGTCGAGAAGCTGTCCGAGTTTCTTCTCGAGCGCCCGCAGGAGGCGAGGCTGCTCACCCAGAAGATCGTGGAGGCGGCGCGCGCGCGCGAGGCAGCCCGCAAGGCCCGCGAGATGACTCGCCGGAAGACTGCTCTGGACGTGGCCGGACTTCCCGGAAAGCTGGCCGACTGCCAGGAAAAGGACCCGGCCAACTCCGAGTTGTTCCTCGTCGAGGGGGATTCGGCGGGGGGCTCGGCCAAGCAGGGGCGCGACCGACGTAACCAGGCAATCCTTCCCCTCAAGGGAAAGATCCTCAACGTGGAGAAGGCGCGTTTCGACAGGATGCTGAACTCGGCCGAGGTCGGGACCCTGATCACCGCCCTCGGGTGCGGGATCGGCCGTGAGGAGTTCGACCTCGCCAAGCTGCGCTATCACCGCTTGATCCTGATGACCGATGCGGACGTCGACGGCTCCCACATTCGCACCCTGCTCCTCACCTTCATGTACCGACAGATGCCACAACTTATTGAAAATGGTCATGTATTCATCGCGCAACCTCCTCTCTACAAGGCCAAGTCGGGCCGGCACGAGCGCTATGTGAAGGACGATGCGGAGCTCGACCGCTACCTCCTCGAGCTCGGCATGGCCGATGCCAGCGTCCATCCCGGGCCCAGCCCCGACCGCGTGATTGCCGCGAACCCGGGGAACGGCGGCGACTCGGCTGCGGGGCGCCTTGCCGCGGACCGGCTCGAAGAGCTGGCTGAGGAATATCTCGCCGTATCCGAGATCCGGAACCGGGTCGCGAAAATTCTGTTTCCCGACGTCGTGGACGCGCTCGGGCGCGTGCCTCAGCTCTCGAGTGACGACATGGGCGATGCCGATGCACTCCGGCGGTGGTTCACCGGGCTCGAGGAAGAGCTCGGCGAGGCGGATACCTCCTATCGGGTGGAGCTGGAGCGCAACGGCTCGGACGGTTTCACCGCGCTCGTCTACGCCCGGCAGTACGGGGTCGAGGTGGAGCGGGAGCTTTCGGGCGAATTCTTCCGGTCGTCCGACTACCGGGCTCTCATCCGCAGAACGCGCGGTCTGTTGGCGCCGCTCGGGGAGGATGCGTGGGTCGAACGCGGCGAGCGCCGGGTGCCGGTGTCCGACGTCAAGTCCGCGTTCGACTGGCTGACGTCCGAGGCGCGTCGCGGGCTCAGCATCCAGCGCTACAAGGGCCTCGGGGAGATGAATCCCGATCAGCTCTGGGAGACGACCATGGACCCCGCGCGGCGGAGGCTGGTTCGGGTGCAGATAGAGGATGCGGTGGCCGCGGACGACCTGTTCTCGACCCTCATGGGGGATCAGGTCGAGCCGCGGCGGGACTTCATCGAATCGAACGCGCTGCTGGTTGCCAATATCGACGCCTGAGGTCCGGCGCCGGTGGGGGGGCCGGACAGGGCAATCGCATCTGGACGGAACAGGTCGTCTGCACCGCCCGGAATCGTCCGGCGGACGCCGCAAGCGACCATCAAGCCGACTCGTCGGGCCGATTTCGGCGCTCCGCACCCGGAAACCGGCCCCTGCCACCGGCAGCTTGGCCGTCACGACGCATCGGGAATCCCCAGTGCGATTGCCTTGGGGCGCCGGAGGCGTTCCCGGTCGCGGTCGGCCCGTCCTTGGCGGGCCGCCGTCGTCAGACGGTGGCGCCGCTGTCCACGGAGAGGATCTGACCGGTGGTGACCCTCGACTCGTCCGATGCGAGATAGAGCGCCATCAGCGCGATGTCCCGGGGCTCGCACCAGCCGAAGAGCTGGCCCTCCCGGACGAGCCGGTCCACGTGCTCGTTGGCCTCGGCCAGCTTGGCGACGCGCGGGGTACGGGTCGCTCCGGGCGCGACCGCGTTCACCCGGATCCCGTGCTTCGCATACTCCGCCGCCATCGAACGGGTCATGCTCGCGACCCCGCCCTTCGCCGCCGTGTAGCAGTCGCGCCCCCGCACCGCCATGAGGGCGACGTTGGACGACGTGTTGATGACCGAGCCGCCTCCGGCCTCGATGAGCCTCGGGATCCCGTACTTGCAGACGAGGAAGGTGCCGAAGAGATCGAGGCGAATGGCGCGCCAGAACTCTTCCTCGGGCGCCTCGGTGACCGGCCCGTCGATCCGGGTCGAGCCGCCCGCGTTGTTGTACAGAACGTCGAGCCGCCCGAACCGCTCCACCGCCTTCTCGATCGAGGCCATGACGCTTCCCGCCTCGGTGACGTCGGTTCCCGCCCAGAGGGCCTCGCCGCCCGCGGCCCGGATTCGCCGCTCGGTTTCCGCACCGGAGGCCGGGTCGATCTCGGCCACGACCACGCGGGCCCCCTCGCTCGCGAACAGCTCCGCCGCATTGCGGCCGATGCCGGTCCCGGCGCCGGTGATGAATGCCACCTTGCCTTCGAGTCGATCGGTCATGACGTCTGGCCTCCCCGGTTGCGTGCGCGACGGCGCCGACACCCATCCGGCCGGCGCCGGGGTGCGGGCAAGATAGCAGAAGGAGAGCCTTGGGACCTTCCGGTGCGATGACCATGACGGGAGGCCGTCGAGCCGACGAAGAGACCGATCGCACATCCTCGTCATCGGCCCGAAAGCGAGCCCCGCTTACGTTACGCTCTTCTCGATACCGATCGTGCAACTCCGATCGGCCTCGTCACTTGGCCGAGAACCGTCGGAGCCCCGGCCTCGTGCCCGGTGACCGCTCGGGTTCTCCGTGTACGAAAGGAACGTCCGAGGCCGAGAGCATGGCTCGCCCCGAGAAAGCTCGTCAGCCGCCGCCGGCCGCCGGCGCAAGGGCGCGGCGGGGCTCTCCTCCGAGGCGCACGGGGCGCGAACGAGGTCCCGGTGGGCGGGGTCGGATCGGGGAGCTGGAGCTCCGGCCGGCGCCGGCGGAGCGCAGGAAGGCGTGGAACGGATCAGGTGAGCGGCGTTCGGGCGCAGCACCAGATCTCGATCCGCTCGACGCCCCGGCTCCGGAGCGCCTCCGCAAGGGCCGACGCGGTGGCCCCGGTCGTCAGGACGTCGTCGATGATCGCCACCCGGCGACGATCGGCCGGCCAGCGGCGGACGCTGAACGCACCCGCGACGTTCTCACGTCGTTCCGCCGCGCTTCCGGCTCTCGCTTGGGGCGGGGTATGGCGCCGGTCGATACGGACCCCCCGCGGCCGCGAGACGCCCAGCGCCCGCCGGACGATGGCGGCCAGCTCTTCCGCGTGGTTGAATCCGCGCCGGAGGAGCCGCCGCCGGGAGATGGGCAACCCGATCACCGCCCCGGGCAGCGCAAAGCCGGGGCGGGACACCACCTCCCGGGCGAGGAGCCGCCCGAGCGCGGCCGCCGCCGCGAGCTCCCGGCGATACTTCATGCGATGGATGAGGCTGCTGAGCGGTGGTGCGAAGGTCCACGGTGCGACCACCCGATCGAAGGGAGGTGGTTGTTCGAGGCACGCCGGGCACGGCGCGGGTGCGGGACCGCCGGGCGTCGCCGGGCCGCCCGCGGGGTCCACGGGGACGGGAGCGGCGCAGCGCGGGCAGACCGCGCGAAGAAGCAGCGCCTCCAGGGAGCGTTCGCAGTCGGAGCAGGGGTCGTGCGGAACCCCGACCTCGCCGCAGAGGCTGCACGTCCTCGGGAAGAGCCAGTCCAGCACCGGGCCTTGAATTCGCGCTCCCTGCAACATCGACCCCACTCCCCGCCTGCTCCCGAACCCGATGGAACGGACCCCGATCCTGCCACCGCCGGCCGCCGGCCGCCATGCTCCCCCGCCGGGCGACGTTCCGGACGTCCACCGTCTGCCGCCGCGCCAGTGTTCCAGGCACGCGGCGCCGAGGCTCGGGGCACCGAGCCTCGGGGCGCCGTGACCGCGTGCCCGGAACCACGGTGCGTCCCAATCAGGGCGTGGCCGGAGGCATGTGTGCGGTGGGGTTTTCGCCGGGCATGCCTCTCGCGAACGCTCTTGGGCACGGCGTCCTGGGAACGCTTGTGGCCCGCCTGCAAATGGGACGGCGAGGCCGCCGCCGATCGATGCGGGCGGGCCACAAGCGTTCCCAGGACGCCGTGCCCGTGCAAGCAGCTCCGTGGGGTGAAATCCGCCGGCAACCCCCTCGAACCGGCCCCAAACCACGGAAGAACGCCGTCTCCGTGGGGGTGAAAGATATCTCGCCCCCCGATCTCAATCCTCTATACCAAGAGGCTACGAACAACGCCCGGGGCTCGGCCGGCCGATGAGGAGAGTCCTCGTTCGGGCCATGAGGGGTCTGCCCAAGGCGAACCGACGAATTCTTCTTCCAGACACATCCGGCCCGCGCCCCCCGATGCAGCGTGAGACGGCCCTGGCGTATCTCCCCGGCCCGCGGCCGCCGTCGCCGACCCGTTCCCCGTGATGGGCCGTACTCCCTCGAAGCGCATCGTGCTCTCCGAACCCCGCCTCCGCGCCGCGCTCGCCCGGTCTCGCGCCGCCCGGGCGCGCCGGGGTCCCGGTGGCGCGGCCGAAGCCCTGTGCGGAGAAACCGAGGCAAGGTTGTTCGATCATCTGGACCCGGTACGCCTCGAACCCCGATGGGTGGTCGATCTCGCGATGCAGTGTGGTATCCGCGCTCGGCTGGCGAAACGGTTTCCCGGAGCGACGGTCGTATCCTGCGGGTACTTCCCGGCCGCCGCCGACCCGGGGCCCGCTGGCCGGACCCTCGCGGTCGCGGCGAGTCCGATGAGCTTGCCCCTTGCCGCCGGCTCGGCCGACCTGGTGGCCTCCAACCTCGGCCTCGTCTGGTTCACGGAGCCCGGCCCGGTCTTCCGCGAGGCTTGGCGCGTGCTCCGCCCGGGTGGGCTCATGGCCTTCGTGTCCCTCGGCCCCGGTACCCTGGAGGAGCTTCGAAGAAGCTGGGCAGCGGTGGACGATAGGTCACATATCATTGATTTTATTGATATGCACGATATCGGTGACGCGATGGTCGAGGCAGGGTTCGGCGACGTGGTCATGGACGCGGAGCGCGTCACCGTCACGTGGCCCGACGTACCGGCCCTTCTTCGCGATCTCCGGGGCCTCGGGACCGGCAACCCCCTTCCGAACCGGCCTCCCGGCCTGACCACCCCCCGGAAGCTCGGTGCGCTCGTGGATGCCTGTCGCCGGCAGCACCCATCGGGCCAGGTCCACGCGACCATCGAGCTGGTTCACGGCCACGGGTGGAAGCCGGAAGCCCAGGCCGAGGTGCCGCTCGAAGCCTTCGCGCGTCCGCGCTGAGCTGAGGGCCGCACCCGCCGCGACGGTGGGCGCCCTCGGCCGAGCGCGGATACCACACTGCATCGCGAGATCGACCACCCATCGGGGTTCGAGACGTACCGGGTCCAGGTGATCGAACAACCTTGCCTCGGTTTCTTCGCACAGGGCTTCGGCCGCGGCGGAACGCCCCCCGATTCGTATCCGGTCGAAGCACGATCCTCGGCCTTGCCGCCGGCACGACCGGGCCTCGACTTCGGAGGCCCGCCGGAGACCGGGGCCAACCCTGCCGGCACGGTCCTGGCCGGCCGCCCGAGCCCGGGCCTCCACCGGCCGATGCCCGCAACCCGAGCTTCGTACATGATCTACAGGGTCTTCTCACGCCGAACGACTCGGGGCCGGGCATCGATGCCCACCGCTCTTTCCGGGAACGGCGCGTCTTTGGGGACATGGGGGGACATGGGGGGACACGAGGGGGGGACCCGGGCGCCCCGCCCGCGAATGGAACGGCAAGGCCGCCACGGGTCGATGTGGGCGGGGCTCCTGCGCCCGGTCAGACGCCGTTCCCAAGAGCTCCGCTGCGCTCCGATTCGACCGAACCCGGTTCACCCGCGCGAGCCGATTCCGCAGCGTGGAAACGACCCGGTGCGCAATCAGAGCCCCGGGCGATGACCGTAAGTTATTGATATATAATGTGTAGAGAGGGGGGTAAGACATTTTTTACCCCACGGGGACGGTGTTCTTCTGTGGTTTGGGGTCGGTTCGAGGGGGTTGCTGGCGGATTTCACCCCACGAGGTCACTTGCGCGGGCACGGCGTCCTGGGAACGCTCGTGTCCCGCCCGCATTGATCGGCGGCGGCCTCGCCGTCCCGTTTGCGGGCGGGACACCCGCGTCTTCCAGACGCGCCGTTCCCAGGACGCCGTGCCCAAGAACGTTCGCGAGAGGCGTGTTTGGCGAAAACCCCACCGCGCGCATGCCTCGATCGGGATTCATATTGCGGGTCGTCAGGGGCTCTAGTACCATGCCGCCGCTTGCGAAACGGACCGGATTCGGCCGCGTACGGGAGAGCGGGGCGCGGGCATGGTGTCGATGACCGGCGAAGGGCCGGACCACACTCTGGTTCTGCGCCCGAACCTGTCCCTCTCATGGCGTCAGGCGAAGATCTTCCTCGTGGTCGTGGCGCTCGTGCTCTCGGGGCTCGCATCCGGATTCGCGGCGGCCGGTCTCTGGCCGGTGCTGCCTTTCGCAGGAGCGGAATGGCTGGCGCTCGCCACCGCGCTCTATCTGGTGCAGCGGCGGGGCCACCGGATGGAGGTCGTCTCCGTGCGGGACGGCCGGGTGGAGGTGGAGAAGGGCTCCGGTGCGTCGCGCGCCGCGAGATGGGACTTCCCCCGCGGATGGGTGCGGGTGCGCCTGCAACGCCCCCGGGTTCGCGGGCATCCGTCCCGGCTGGTGCTCGCGATGCACGGAGAGGAGGTCGCGCTGGGCGATTTCCTGGCGGAGGACGAACGGCGGCAGGCGGCCGAGCTCCTGCGCCGGACGCTCATGCGGCCCGCTTCGGAGGCCTCGGCCCCGGCCGCCGCCGTCCCCGGGCCTCGACCCGCGGCCGCGGATTCGATGGATTCGGGCGCAACGCGGCCCGGACCGGCCGGCGGCGGCGCACCACCGGCGCGCCGGGCGGCAGGTCAGCCAGTGAGGTGAACGGAGAGCCGATGGCCCTCGACAAACGACGTTGCCGTGGATGGGTCCACGGGGTTTCGCGGGCGGCGGCGGGCCTTGCGGCGCTGCTCCCGCTCGGAGCGGCCCATGCGGCGTGGGAGCTCAACATGCCGCGTGGCGTGACCCTGATCAGCCGCGAGGCCTACGACCAGCACATGCTCATGTTGTGGTGGTGCGTCGGCATCGGGGTGGTCGTCTTCGGCGTCATGTTCTACTCCATGATCCGCCACCGGCGGGCCGCCGGCCACTCCGCCACGAACTTCCACCACAACACCTTCGCCGAGATCGTGTGGACGGTCATTCCGGTGCTCATTCTCGTCCTGATGGCGATCCCGGCCACGCGGGCGCTCATCGTGATGGAGGACACGTCGGAAGCCGACATGACCCTGAAGGTGACCGGCCACCAGTGGAAGTGGCGCTACGAGTACCTCGAGGACGACGTGGACTTCTTCAGCTCGCTCGCGCCCGAGAGCCGCGAGGCGATCTACTCGGATGCGTATTCGCGCGAGCACTACCTGCTCGAGGTCGACAACGAGGTGGTCCTTCCGGTCGGCCTCAAGGTCCGGATCCTGCTTACCGCGAACGACGTCATCCATGCGTGGTGGGTGCCCGCGCTCGGCATGAAGAAGGACGCGATCCCGGGCTTCATCAACGAGCTGTGGACCCGCATCGACGAGCCCGGCGTGTACCGCGGACAGTGCGCGGAGCTGTGCGGCAAGGACCACGGGTACATGCCCATCGTGGTGCGGGCGGTCTCCCGCGAGGAGTACGCGGCCTGGGTCGGTGAGCAACACGCCGCGCGCGAGGTGGCGGCCCAGGCCGCGCTGCGCGACTGGTCGGTGGAGGAGCTGATGGCGCGCGGGGAGGAGGTCTATCTCACCGCGTGCGCGGCCTGCCACCAGCAGAACGGTGAGGGGGTCCCGCCGACCTTCCCCGCGATCACCGGCAGCCCGGTTGCGACCGGCCCCCTCGACACCCACCTCGACCGGGTCATGAACGGCAAGCCGGGCACCGCCATGGCCGCGTTCGCGGAGCAGCTCGACGACTCCGATCTCGCTGCGGTCATCACCTTCCAACGCAATGCGTTGGGCAACGCGGTCGGCGACGTCGTCCAGCCGGCCGCCATCCGGGCAGTGCGCTGAGGGGCCGCGGCTCCCGGGACCGCGAACGGGAACGGCCAGGAGGATTGTGGAAATGAGCGCGGCAACCGCCCACGACGCGCACCATGACGACCATCACCACCACGGCCCCGAGCCCGGTGTCCTCCGGTGGGTGTTCACCACCAACCACAAGGACATCGGGACGCTCTACCTCGTCTTCTCGTTCCTGATGCTCCTGCTCGGGGGCGTCCTCGCGCTCGGCATCCGCGCCGAGCTGTGGTCGCCCGGCCTCCAGTTCGTGGAGCCGGATTTCTTCAACCAACTGACCACCATGCACGCGCTGATCATGGTCTTCGGCGCGATCATGCCGGCCACCGTGGGCTTCGCGAACTGGATGGTCCCGATGATGATCGGGGCCCCCGACATGGCCCTTCCGCGCATGAACAACTGGAGCTTCTGGCTCCTTCCGTTCGCGTTCGCCCTCCTCATCGCCACGTTCTTCATGGAGGGCGGCGCCCCCGCCGCGGGCTGGACCCTCTACGCTCCCCTCGTCCTCCAGGGCGGCGCGAACCTTCCCTTCGCGATATTCGCCATCCACCTGATGGGCATCTCGTCGGTGATGGGCTCGATCAACATCATCGTGACCATCCTGAACATGCGCGCCCCGGGCATGACCCTGCTCAAGATGCCGCTCTTCGTCTGGACCTGGCTCATCACCGCGTTCCTGCTGGTGGCGGCCATGCCGGTCTTCGCGGGCGCGGTGACCATGCTGCTCACCGACAAGTTCTTCGGGACTTCCTTCTTCTCCGCCGCCGGCGGGGGCGATCCGGTGCTGTTCCAGCACATCTTCTGGTTCTTCGGGCATCCCGAGGTCTACATCATGATCCTGCCGTCGTTCGGGATCGTGTCCCAGGTCATCCCGACCTTCTCCCGCAAGCCCCTCTTCGGTTACGAGTCCATGGTGTACGCCACCGCCTCGATCGCCTTCCTGTCGTTCATCGTGTGGGCGCACCACATGTTCACGGTGGGCATGCCGCTCGCCGGCGAGCTCTTCTTCATGTACACCACGATGCTGATCGCGGTTCCAACCGGGGTGAAGGTCTTCAACTGGGTGGCGACGATGTGGCGCGGCTCGCTCAGCTTCGAGACCCCCATGCTGTACGCGGTCGCGTTCGTCATCCTGTTCACGATCGGCGGGTTCTCGGGCCTGATGCTCGCGATCGTCCCCTCCGACTTCCAGTACCACGACACCTACTTCGTGGTCGCCCACTTCCACTACGTGCTGGTCACCGGGGCGCTGTTCGGGATCTTCGCCGGGGTCTACTACTGGCTGCCGAAGTGGACCGGCAACATGTACGACGAGCGCCTCGGCAAGTGGCACTTCTGGCTGTCCACGATCTTCGTCAACGTGCTGTTCTTCCCCCAGCACTTCCTGGGGCTGGCGGGGATGCCGCGCCGGATCCCGGACTACGCGGTGCAGTTCGCCGACTGGAACATGGTGTCGAGCATCGGCGGGTTCGGGTTCGGGCTTGTCCAGCTCCTGTTCGCGTGGATCGTGCTGAAGTGCTGCCGGGGCGGAAAGCAGGCGACCTCCGGGGTCTGGGACGGCTCGGACGGGCTCGAGTGGACCCTTCCGTCGCCCGCCCCGTATCACACGTTCGAGACCCCACCGGCGGTCCGATAGGACGCCCCTTGGGCGACGCTCGCGGTGAGGCGGAACGCAGGCGCAGGTCCAACGTCCGGCTCGCGCTGGCGATCGGGATCGTGGCGGTGGGGTTCTACGTGCTCATGTTCGTGACGGGGTGGCTCCGGTGGTGAGCACCGCCCGCCCGCCGCCCGCCGCCCGCCCGGCCGCGCGCGCGAACCGCCGGCTGGCGCTCCGGCTGCTCGTGGTGACCGCCGCCATGTTCGGCTTCGGCTACGCCCTCGTTCCGCTGTACGAGATCGTGTGCGACGTCACCGGGATCGGCGGCCGCACCGGGGTCGTCTCCGAGGCGGCGGCCAAGGCCGGCGCGGTGGACCCGACGAGGGTGGTCGAGGTCCAGTTCGTCGCCACCGTCAGCAGCGGGCTGCGCTGGACGTTCGAGGGTCCGGAGAAGCCGCTCGAGGTCCATCCCGGAGAGGTATACGAGGCGAACTTCTCCGCCTCGAACCTCTCGCGCCGCCCGGTGGTCGCCCAGGCGGTCCCGAGCGTCACCCCGGCCGGCGCCGCCGCGCACTTCGACAAGATCGAATGCTTCTGCTTTACCCGGCAGCGCCTCGAGCCCGGAGAGACCCGCGACATGCCGGTGCGCTTCGTGGTGAATGAGGAGATCCCGCGCCGGATCGGCACCCTGACCCTCGCCTATACCTTCTTCGAGGCGGAGCCCGACGCCCGATCGGCAGCCCGGGACGCCGCCGCCAGTGACGGAACCCGGACCAATGGCTGAAGCCCAGTACTACCTTCCCCACGGCACGCGGTGGCCCATCCTGGGCTCCATCGGCCTCACCGCCCTCGTCGGCGGCTTCGCGGCGCTGCTCAACGGCGCGAGCCTCGCGTCGCTGGTGATGGTCCTCGGAGCCGTGATCCTCGTGGCCATGATGTTCCTCTGGTTCGGCCAAGTGGTCCGGGAGAGCGAGTCCCGCGTCTACAACGACCAGGTCGACCGCTCGTTCCGGTGGGGGATGGGGTGGTTCATCTTCTCCGAGGTGTGCTTCTTCGGCGCCTTCTTCGGGGCGCTCTTCTACGCGCGGGTCTACTCCGTGCCCTGGCTGGGGGGCGAGGGAACCGGGGCGGCGACGAATCTGTTCCTCTGGCCGGCGTTCGATTCGGTGTGGCCGACCAACGGCCCGGAAGCGCTCGGGGGTGCGTTCCGGGTGATGGAGGCGTGGGGGATCCCCGCCCTGAACACGATCATCCTCCTCTCGAGCGGAGGCACGGTGACCTGGGCGCACTGGGGCATCCTCAAGGGAAACCGCGGGCAGTTCGTCGGGGGGCTGCTGCTGACGGTCGTGCTCGGCTTCCTGTTCGTCGGCCTGCAGGCATTCGAGTACTACGAAGCCTACGCTCACCTGAACCTCAAGCTGACGACCGGGATCTACGGATCGACCTTCTTCATGCTCACCGGGTTCCACGGGGCCCACGTCACCATCGGCGCGATCATGCTCGCCGTGGTCATGCTGAGGGGCATGAAGGGGCACTTCGACCCCAAGCACCATTTCGCGTTCGAGGCCGCGGCCTGGTACTGGCACTTCGTCGACGTGGTGTGGCTCGGGCTGTTCATCTTCGTCTACTGGCTCTGAGAGGGCCGCCGAGGGGGCGGCGGGGCGCGTTCACAGCCCATGCGGACGAATGAGGCCCGCCCACCAGAGCACGAAGAGAAGCACGAACAGCCCGGCGGACATGCCGATCCGGACGGTCAGGGCCTTCGCGGTCCGGCCCGAGCTTTCCCGGCCCCGGACGAGGTGGACCAGGGCGGAGCCCAGGCTCGCCAGAATGCCGACGAATATCAGTACGATGATGATTGTTGCGAAGTCCATGGGGCCTTGCTGCCGATCCGGGTCACCGGCGGGGAGTGTAGCCCGCATTCGACGGTCCGCGTTGCCGCGGCCCCAGGGGAAGGCGGCGCTCTCTCGTCATCGCCCTTGAAGCCGGCCGGCTACCGGTTCTCGCCTTCCCTTCTGCCGACCGCGGCGGCGGCGGTGCTGTTCGCGTTTCTCTGCGGCCTCGGCTTCTGGCAGCTCGACCGGGCGGCCGGCAAGGAGGAACGGCAGGCCGCCTTCGAGGCGCGGCGAGCCGTCGTCCTGGACGAGGCCGTCCTGAATGAACCCGGAGCCGGCGGGGAGGCCCCCGAGTTCGCGCGCGTCGACCTCGAGGGCCGCTACGACCCGTCGCGCCAGTTCCTCCAGGACAACCGCACCCACCGGGGCCGGGCGGGGTACTACGTGCTCACCCCCTTTCGGACCGCGGGCCATCGGGCGGTGCTCGTCAACCGGGGATGGGTGCCGGCCGGATCGGATCGGGCCGTCCTCCCCGACGTCGACGCCCCCGGGGGCGAGCAGCGCCTGCGGGGAACCGTGCGCTTTCCCCGCGAAGGCCTGTACGTCCTCGGCGACACCGGCTACGCGGCGGCCGGATGGCCGCGCGTGGTGCAGCGGGTGGAGATCGACGCCATGCGGCGTTCGCTCGGCTATCCTCTCGCCGCATGGCTCGTCGCCCTGGACCCGGACGCTCCGCACGGATACGTCCGGGAGTGGAAGGCCGCCCCCGGGCTCACCCCGGATCGGCATCGTGGGTATGCCTTTCAATGGTTTGCGCTCGCGGCGGCCCTGCTCGCGATCTGGGTCGCGGTGAACTTGAAACGACCCGGGGCGTGACCGGCAGGCGACTCCCGCGGACGGCGGGAAGGGGGCCGCTGCCCGCCGGGAAGGCGCCTGCGGCGGGGCCGATCGGGTCCATGAGGCCCCGCCCCGACACCCGGGCCGGCGCGTGGCCCTTGCCAACGGCGCCTCCCCCGCCCTTTCGGCGGACCGCCGCCGCGGGAGCCGGCGGGACGTGCTGACCCGGCCGAGACTCGTACTCCTCGGGCTTCTCGCCGTGTTCGTGGCGCCGCCCGTGCTTGCGCTCGTCTTCTACGCGGGGGTCGGGTCGTGGTTCGCCCCGGAGACCGTGAACCGCGGGTCTCTCCTCGATCCGCCCCGCCCCGCCCCGCGGGATCGTCTCGTCCTCGTGAGCGGAGACGTTCTTCCCGAGGACTTTCTGGACCGCCGGTGGACCCTCGTCCACCTCGCCGCGGATGGATGCGGAAGCGCTTGCGGGGCGGTGCTCGAGGCGATGCGTCAGGCGCATCTGGCGCTCGGGCGGGATCGGGCGCGGGTTCAGCGGCTGGTGCTCGTCCCGGCCGCGTCTTCCCTCCCGGCCGATATCGACCACCCGGCGGCGACGGCTACCGCCGCCTGGCGGCGCTCCCTTCGCGGGCCGCCCGACGGCGGGGCGGAAAAGGGACGCGGCGTCTGGCTCGTGGACCCGCGTCGCTTCGTGGTCTCGTACTTCCCGGCGGGGGCTGGCCCGCGCGCGATCAAGGACGATCTCGCCCGCCTCCTCAAGCACTCGAAGTGGCAGACCGGATGACCCGAGCCGAGCAGTGCGGGCGGCGGACGGGGTCGGCAGACCCCCGAGGCTCGGCCTGCGCCGTTGCCGACGTTCACCGGGCCGGCCGCGCCTTCCCCCGCGGCCGGCCGGCGGCGTTCGCGAATGGGCTCGCTTCGGATCGCGGCGGCGGCGAACGGCGCCGCATCCGAACCCTGGCTGGTGTTCGGGGACGGGAGGACGGTCTCTCGGGGGCCTCCTGGTGGTCTTGGCGGACGGACCGCACGGTATCGAGGAATGCGAGCGGGCACAAGGTGTGCCGGACCGATGATGGCACCGTATCCTGTTTCGGACGAACAATCGGATGGTTACGTCCGAGGACCGCAAGGCTCGGGGTAAGGCCCGCCCCATCCCGGCTCACGGTGGTGGAGATGGGTTACCGGAACGGCGGGTCCGGTTGATGCGCGAACGGGGGGTTCGGCGGCTCGCGTTCGCAATCGCGGTGCTCGCGTTCGTCGTCGCGGTGCTCGGTGCGTGGGTGCGGCTCACGGGGGCGGGGCTCGGCTGCCCGGACTGGCCGGGCTGCTACGGCCGGATGGTGATCGGTCCGGCCGGATCCGGGCTCGGGGCGCCCGTCGAGGGAGGGAAGGCGTGGCGCGAGATGGTCCATCGCTACGCCGCGGGCGCTCTCGGGGTGGGGACCCTGGCCCTCGCGTTCGCCGCGGTCCGCAACCGGCGGCGGGAGGGGGGCGGGCCGATCGCCCTTCCCGTCGCCCTCGTGGCTCTCGTCGCGTTTCAGGCCGCCCTCGGGGCGTGGACGGTCACCCTGCGGTTGCAGCCGGCGGTCGTGGTCGCTCACCTCCTCGGGGGGATGGCGATACTCGGCATGCTGTGGCGGCTCTACCTCGGTCCCTCCTCCCGCCCCCCTCTCCCGCAGCCGGGTTGGGTCCGGCCCGCCGCCGCGGCCGGGATCGCGGTGCTCGCATTCCAGATCGCGCTCGGGGGCTGGACCAGCGCCAACTACGCGGCGCTCGCGTGTCCCGACCTTCCCACCTGCCACGGAAGCTGGTGGCCGGACGGGGACTACGGGGCCGGCTTCCGGCTGTGGCAGGAATCCGGCTCCGGGTTCGAGGGAGGGGTGCTCTCCGTCGAGGCGCGGATCGCGATCCACGTGGTGCATCGCATCGGCGCGCTCGTCACCGTCCTGTACCTCGGGGGGCTCTGCGCGGCGGCCATGCTGCGGGGCCGGCCGGCTGCCGGAGGGTTCGCCGCGGCGACCCTCTCCGTCTTCGGGCTGCTCGTCGTCCAGTCGGCGCTCGGCGTGTCGAACGTGTGGCTCGGATTGCCGCTCTGGGCGGCCGTCGCCCATAATGCGGGGGCAGCGCTTCTGCTCCTTGCGCTCATCACGATGCATCACCGCTCAGGCCGACGATCATGACCGTTCCTCGGGCGGGCGCCGCCGCGGCCGGCCCGGGCTCCTTCTCGGTGCGCCGCTTCTTCATCGCCTGCGTCGAGGTGTGCAAGCCGAAGATCGTGGCGACCATCGTCTTCACCGCGGTGGTGGGGATGTTCCTCGCGGTCCCCGGAATGGTGCCCGTCCACCTCCTCCTCGCCGGCTCCGTGGGCATCGGCCTCGGGGCGGCGGCCGGAGCCGCCTTCAACCACGCGGTGGAGCGCCGGGTCGACGCGGTCATGGCCCGCACCCGGAACCGCCCGGTGGTGTCCGGCGTGCTCGCCCCCCGGACCGTGACGGTCTTCGCCTGCATCCTCGCGGCCGGCTCCACCGGCGTGCTCCTCATCTGGGTCAACTGGCTGGCGGCGGCGCTGACCCTGGTGTCGACGACCGCGTACGCGGTGGTCTATACGGTGTGGCTGAAGCCCGCCACGCCGCAGAACATCGTCATCGGGGGTGCGGCCGGCGCGATGCCGCCCGTCATCGGCTGGTCCGCGGTGACCGGGGCGGTGGATCCGCACGCCCTGCTCCTCTTTCTCATCATCTTCGCCTGGACCCCCCCGCATTTCTGGGCGCTCGCCATCCACCGGCGCAGCGAGTACGCGGCGGCCGACGTCCCCATGCTCCCGGTCACCCACGGGGTCGCGTTCACCCGGCTCCAGATCCTGCTCTACACCGTGCTGCTCCTCGTCGCGAGCCTGTTGCCCTACGTCACCCGCATGAGCGGGATCGTCTATCTCGCGGGCGCGGTGGTCTTCGGCGCCGGGTTCGCGTACTACGCGGTCGCGCTCCTGTACCGGGACGATCCGGCCCTCCCGATGAGGACCTTCGGCTACTCGATCGTGTACCTCTTCGGGATTTTCGCCTGCCTGCTGGTGGACCACCATTTCCAGTTGAAGATGGTCTGACCGCCCGGATGGCCCGACCGCCCGGCGACGCCGCCACCCGGCCGGAAGACGGAAGCCCGGGGAGAGGGCAGGGGGGCGCTACTCGTTGTCGTCGACCTCCGCCCCGGCCCCCCGCGAGTGGGAGCGCTCGGTGGCCGGGACGAGGATGCGGGCCGCCGCTTCGCGGATCTCCCGCCAATCACCGGGAGCGAGCCGGAGGCCGCTCGCGAGCGTTGCGCGGTGGCGCGCGTCGAGCTCCCGCGCGGACAGCCGGGCGCGGGGCGGCGCGGGCGGCAGGGGGGTGTGCGGCAGCCCCGGCGCGGCGACGAGCTGCACGTCGGCCGTGTCGAGGTCCGCGAACGAACGGTCCAGGGTCGTCTCCCCGTTCGCGACCAGCGCCCGGCTCGCTCCCGCTCGCAGCACGAAGTGGAGGCCCGGGCCGGCCTGGGCCGCGGCTTCCGGGAGGAGGGTGCGCGGAGAGCGGCAGCCCAGGAGGACGACAGGGGCGCCCGCCGCCAGCATCGCCGCCTCGATGAGCGTGCTGCCCCAGACCAGGACCGGGCAGCCCGCGAGGTCCACGCGGTTGCCGACGAGGCCCGGCCGCCGGATTGCGGGGCCCGAAGCCGCGCGAAGGTCCGACAGGAGTGCGGCGGCCCCCCGGAGCCCGCGCGACTCGAGCCATACCACGGAGCGCGCGCCGTCCCGCTCGGCGCCGGCCGGTGCGCCGGCCCCGTCGAGCGCGCGGCTCGCGGCGGTGCGGAGCTCCGCCAAGGAGACGTGTATCCGGTCCGCCCCGCTCACGGGTCGCCGACACGGGCGCCGGTCGTCGCGAATGCCCAGTCGTCCGCGCCGGGGTCTTGCAGCTCGCCGGCGAGGGGCGCTCCCTGGAAGAAGGTCACCCGGGTCCAGAGCAGCGATTTCGGATCGAATCGGCTCGCCCCCAGCATGGACAGCTTGCAACGCAGCATGTCCACCGGCTCGCAGTCCCGGTCGAGGAGGTTGTCGCGGACCTCGGCGTAGGGACAATCTTCGAGCGACTGGATGCGTCTCACGATCCGGCGGAATCCGGGGTTGGCAAAGAGGAACCGGCCGACGGGCAGGACGGGGTCCTCCCGCTCGAGCGCCCGCCCGAGCTCCGCCGCCTGGCGGGCGACCCCGAGGCGGAGCTCCCGGTCCGCACCCGGCTCCTCGCCGCGGAAGCCGAGCCTCGGCTCCTCCTTCTCCTCGGAGTAGTACCAGAAGAGCGCCTGGGAGTCGGGCCGGTCGAAGTCCACCCCGAGCGCCCAGCCGTAGCGGTCCCCGATCGCCCTCCGGAGCGCGCCCACCGGCATGGCGGCCCGCACCTCCTCCCGTTCTTCCGAGCCGGCGGCGGTCTCCAGGTCGTCGACCCGTTCCGGATACAGCTCGATCAGGATGCTGTTCAGGAGTTCTTCGGTCTCCGCGTCGTCCCCCGCCCAGGCCGCGAGGGCGGCCCAGGGCCGCCGGCCCGAGAGAAGCCTCCCGTCGCCGTCGCCGGCCGGAGCGGTCGCCCGTTCGAGCTCCGCGAGGCGCCCCGCGACCGCCCCGAGGCGCTGTCCGAGGACCGGGTCGGTGATCTGCATCCGCCATTCCGCGACGTGGACCCCGGCTCGTGCGAGGAGGGAGCGGAACCGCGCGAGCTCTTGCGGGGTTGCGCGTTCGACCTCCTTCACCCGGGCGAGGGCGGTCTCCCGCCCGCGGACCCAGCGGCCGATGAGCTGCGGGTGGTTGACGAGGAAGGGCGCCATCCCGAGGCCCGTCGCGTTTCCGACCCCGAGCGCCCGGCCCCGCGTCCGGTCGAGGGCCGCCGCACGGCTCCCCCCGCGCCGGGCCGCCAGGTGGTCGACCAGCTCCAGGCTGAAGTGCCGGACCAGGTAGACGGCAAGCATCTCCGCCTGGAAGGGGAGGGTGAGGACCCCCCTTCGACGCACCTCCTCGAAGTCCGCGAGGCCGAACTTCCCGTTCCCGTAGACGGCGGTCGTCCGCATGAGATACCCGACGCGGCCGATCTCCTCCGGCGACGGCTGGCGGCCGCCGGCGAGGGAGTCCGCCACCGTGTCGAACAGCCGCACGCTCCGGTTGGCGCGGCTCAGCACGATCTCTCCCGCGCCGCAGCGCCCCGCCTCCTGCCGCGGCACGTTGTCGTGGAGCCGATCGAGGTCGGCCGGGCTCGGGGGGTCGAAGGTGAGGGCGAAGCTCGCGTCCCAGCGCTCGGCGATGACCCGGTCGGTGCGATCCGCCGGGTCGAGATGGTGGGAGAACGCCGCGAACCCGAGCACCCCGGCCGGGGTATGGACGTGGTAGGCGACCCGTCCGTAGCCGTCGTCGTCGAGGTCGCGGACGGCGGTCTCGATGCGCCAGCCCTCCCGGGCCATGCGGCGGACGAGGACCCGGGCGAAGCTGAGGCGGGTCGGATGGAACCGGCCGAGCCGGGAGAGCCGCATCACCTCGCCCGGAGGGCGGAGCGTCGCGGGCGCGGGGTCCGTCGGGTCCGCGCCCCTCACGCCGGGGCGTACCTCGTCCGGGAACCGGTTCCGGGCGTACGGCGGCCCCGTCGTCGGCCGGAGGGAGATCCCCTTTCGCATGGCCGGCTGCCGGGCCAGCCGTCGATCGTCGGGTCCGGCGACGGCCCCGCCACGTCGAGTCCGCGGGGTGAGCGGGGCTCCGAGCCGGACCACGGGGACCCGGACGGACCGTCGGTGCGGAGCGGCGGCGGACGCACGTTCCGGCTCAGCCCCGGACCTTCGATGCGATGAGGTAGCAGTGGACGTAGTCCATGGCGTGGCCGTCGGGTGCCTCGCGCACCCTCGCCTCGTAGCGATCGTAGAGGCGGTCGAGGATGGCCGCGCGATCCGCGGGCGGGCGGTCGGGCGAGAGCCCGCTCGCGAAGGTCGATTCGCTCCACGAGCGCAGGGTCGGGATGTACTCGCGGGCGAACCGGGCCGGATCGCGGTGTTCCTCGAAGTGGGCCGCGAACGGGCACCGCACCACCCGCGTCTCCGCGTGGTCGAGCCGCAAGCCCGCGCGATGCACCGGGCTGTCCGGCTCCCGGAACGGCCGGGTGAACTCCTCCACCGTGCGGTAGTGCTGGGGGAAGCTGGTGTCCACGTATTCGTCCGGGGTGATGGACCCTTCGTCGCGAAGCTCCGCCCAGAGCTCGTTGAAGGTGTCGAACATGCCGATCCCGCCGGTGTTCCCGAGATAGCGCCCCTCTTCGTCGATCCCGAAGTTGAACAGGGCGAGGCGCCCGCCGGGGGCGAGCTCGCACGCCCGGTGGAGCAGCATCGCCTCCCAGTCGCGGCGCCCCTGCTCGGTGAAGGCGTCCCGCTCCGCGCCGGTCGCCCCGACCATGTGGACGTGGTTCTCGATCCGCGCCGGCTTCTCGCTCAGATAGTGCGATGCGGTGGCCGAGAACCCGAGATGCAGGGCGCCCGGAGGGAGGATCCGGCGGTGGAACGAAGTGCCGGAGGCGAAGACGTGGAGATTGTCGATCTCCCCGAAGTACGAGGCGATCTCGCCGAGCCCGAGGACGTTGCGGAAGAGCTGGCTGAAGTCGTTGCGGGGAAGGTCGGTGTAGACCATCTGGATCGGCCGCGACGGCGCGCGCCGCCGCACCTCCTTCAGCACCGTGCCCACCATGGTCATCGACGTGCCCGCGTCCGCGCAGCCCATGTCGGACATGGTGAAGATCGAGCCGTCGTCGGGCGGGCCCATGTCTTCGAGGCTGTTCAGGATGAGGGGGGTGGCGCCGTCGATGACGTGCTTGGCGCCGAGGGTCGCGCGGGAGTAGTACCCGCCGCCCTTCATGACGATGTCGCGGGCGGTGCCGGCCATGCGCGGGGCCCCGTGGAACCACCGCCCCTTTCTATGTCATCGAAGCGGAGGCCGCAAGCAGGCCGCGCTCACTCGACGCGAGGCACTCGGGGCCATTCACACTGCGGAATCGACTTGGCGCCGCGCCGTCCGGGTCCGGTCGGGTCGGATCAGGGCGACGGATGGGCCGGGAACGGCGTGTCCTCGTGTCCCGCCCGTATCGTGCCGGCCATCGAGGGTTGCGGCCATGTATGCCGGGACCTCGACCGGGCCGCCGGAGCGAGGCGGCGATCGGATCGGAGCAATGACACGGTACGGGCGGACGAGGGCGCGTCGCTTCGGGGAGAACGGATCCCGATTCAGGCCTCAATCCGGCCCCGCAGCTTCTTCATGGCGTTCTTCTCGATCTGGCGGATCCGTTCCGCCGATACGCCGTACTCGCCGGCGAGCTCCTGGAGGGTGGCCTTCTCCTCCGCGAGCCACCGGCGGGACACGATGGACCGGCTGCGGTCGTCGAGGGTCTCCAGGGCTTCGTAGAGCGAACGGGTGGAGCTCTCCTCCCATTCCTCCGCCTCCACTTGCCGCTCCGGTTCGAAGCGGCGGTCCTCGATCCACCCGGACGGTGCGGGCATGTCGTCGTCCGCGCCGACCGGAAGGTCGAAGGAGGCATCGCGGGCGTGCAGCCGTTGCTCCATCTCGAGCACGGTGCGCGACGGCACGCCGAGGTCCGCCGCGACCTCCTCCACCTCCCGGTGGTTCATCCAGCCGAGGCGCTTCTTCGCGCTGCGCAGATTGAAGAAGAGCTTGCGTTGGGCCTTGGTGGTCGCGACCTTGACGATGCGCCAGTTGCGCAGGATGTATTCGTGGATCTCGGCCCGGATCCAGTGGACCGCGAAGGAGACGAGCCGCACCCCGAGCGACGGATCGAAACGCTTGACCGCCTTCATGAGCCCGACGCTGCCTTCCTGGATGAGGTCGGCCTGCGGCAGGCCGTAGCCGGAGTAGCCGCGGGCGACGCGGACGACGAAGCGAAGATGCGAGAGGACCAGGCGCCGGGCCGCGTGCAGGTCCTCGTGGCCGCGGAATTGCTCGGCGAGCCGCCGCTCCTCGTCCTCGGAGAGCATGGGGATGGTGTGCACCGCCTGGAGATACGCCTCGAGGCTGCCCCCCGACGGGACTGCGAGCGAACGTTCCAGTGCATTGCCCATGGTGTCGAATCGCCTCTGGTGGGTGGGTGTGCCGCGAAGTCTAGCACTCTCCCGGGGAGAGTGCCAATTCCGGCCTGCGGCATCCCGGTCCTCGGCAGGCCCGCCACGGGTCCCTGGAGCAACGCGGCGAGCGGGCCGGCGGCCGGCCCGTGCGCACGCCCTCCGGTCAGCCGCAGCCGTGCGGGGCGCCCCGCACCCGGCGCTCGATCTCGAAGACGTGAGGGTCGTCGATGCCGTGCGCGCGAAGCGCCTCCGCGAGGCGAAGCACGTAGTCCCGATTGGTCCCACTCGGGCCGGCGCACGTTGCGATCTGGGCGGCCATCGCGGTGAGCGGCGCGGGGCCGAGGAAGGCGTGGTTGTCCCTCGGTGCGACGTAGACGGAGCCGCCCTCGGCGCGGCCGTCGCGAAACCGGAGGGTCACGTCCCTCAGCCCGTAGCCGTTCTTCTCGCGGTGGTCCAGGCGCTCGAAGATGGCCTCGTCGTCGTCCATGCGGAACGCCAGCCCCTCGACGCAGCCATGCGGCTCGGGCGCCAGGGTGACCACCCGCCCCGGGGCATCGGGCGTCCCGCGGTGGTCGTGCGAGCCCTGCCAGAACCGCCGTACCCATCCGTCCACCCGCGCGACCCGCGCCTCGTGGTGCGGGAAGCCAGGACGCCAGATGAGGGAGCCGTAGCCGAAGAGCCAACGATCGGACATGCGCGGCTTCGCTCCGGACGGGCCTATCCTTCGCCAGGCGCGGGCGCGGGCGCGGGCGCGAGGAGGGCATCCACGAAGTCGGCCGGCACGAAGTCCCGGAGGTCCTCGAGGCCCTCTCCCACCCCGATGTACCGGATGGGGATGGCGAGCTCCCGGGCGATCGCGAAGAGCACCCCGCCCCGCGCGGTGCCGTCGAGCTTGGTGACCGCGAGCCCGCTCACCCGCACCGCCTCGGTGAACCGGCGCGCCTGCGCGAGCCCGTTCTGGCCGGTCGTCGCGTCCAGCACGAGCAGGGTCTCGTGGGGGGCGGCGGGGTCGAGCCGGCCGAGCACCCGGCGCACCTTGGCGAGTTCGTCCATGAGCCCCGTCCGGGTGTGGAGTCGTCCCGCCGTGTCGGCGATGAGGACGTTCGCCGATCGGGCGGTGGCCGACTGCAAGGCGTCGAAGACCACCGCCGCCGGATCGGCCCCCGGCTGCTGGGCGACGACCGGGACGCCGTTCCGCTTCCCCCAGACCTCGAGCTGGTCGATCGCGGCCGCGCGGAACGTGTCGCCCGCGGCCAGCATCACCGAGTATCCGCCTTCCCGGAACCGATGCGCGAGCTTGCCGATGGTGGTCGTCTTCCCGACCCCGTTCACGCCGACCACCAGCACCACGAAGGGCCGCTCCAGCGCCGCGGGGGGCGGGACCTTGCAATTTCCGGCCACCGCCTCGAGCGCCTGCACCATGTGCTCGCGCAAGGTTTCCAGCACCGCCGTCCCGTCCGCGAGCCGCCGCCTCTTGAGCCGGTCGCGGAGGTCGGCCACCATGCGGTCCGTCAGGTCCACCCCGACGTCGGCCCCGAGGAGGATCTCCTCCACTTCGTCGATGAGGGCGGCATCGATCTTCCGCCCCCGGAAGAAGAGGTCCGCGAGGCCGCTCGAGAGGTTCTCCCGGGTCCGCCGCAGGGCGGTGCGGAGGCGGCCGAGGATCCCGGCCGGGCGAACGCCGGTGGGGTGGTCGGGTGCGGGCGGCATGTTCGCGGCGTGCGGGCAATCTGGGCCAAGCGTGGAAGACGGGCGGGAAGTGTAGGCGAAGAATGGCGGGCGGTCGCGTGCGAATCATCGCGGGACGCTGGCGCGGGCGCCGGCTCACCGTGGAGGACGAGCCCGACGTGCGCCCGACCCCCGACCGGGTGCGCGAGACCCTCTTCAACTGGCTCGCTCCCGACCTCCCGGGAGCACGGTGCCTCGACCTCCTCGCGGGAAGCGGCGCGCTCGGCTTCGAAGCGGTCTCCCGGGGCGCCGCCCACGCGGTGCTCGTCGACCACAGCCGGGCCGTGTGCGATCGCCTCCGAGGCGAGTGCGGCCGGCTCGGCGCGGCTCGGGCCGTGACGGTCGTCGAAGCGGACGCCCTCGACTGGCTTGCCCGCCCGCGCGCCGGTGTTGCCCCCGCCACCCCCGCCCCCTTCGACCTCGTGTTCGTCGACCCGCCACGGCGCCTCGAAGTGCACCGCGAGGCCGCCCGGCGTCTCGCGGAGAACGGCTGGCTGGCCCCGGCCGCCCGGGTCTGGTTCGAGGTCGTGCGCCGGCCCGCCCCCCCCGATCTCCCGGACGGGTGGGCCATCATCAGGTCCGGCCGGGCCGGGGACGTGCGGTATTATCTCGCTGTCCGCGATTGAGGCGGACCCCGACGGCGCACGAGGACCCTCCAGCATCATGGAAAAGGTGGCGGTATACCCCGGCACGTTCGATCCCATCCACAACGGCCATACCGATCTCATTCAGCGGGCGTCACGCCTCTTCGACCGGGTCATCGTCGCGGTCGCCGCGAGCGCGGGCAAGAATCCCTGCTTCTCCCTGGGCGAGCGGGTCGGGCTCGCCTGCGAGGTGCTGAAGAAGTTCGACAACGTCGCCGTCGAATCCTTCGAGGGGCTCCTGGTGCACTTCGCGGCGCGCAGGAGAGCGCACATCGTGGTGAGGGGGCTCCGCGCGGTCTCCGACTTCGAGTACGAGCTTCAGCTCGCCAACATGAACCACAAGATGTTCGAAGAGCTGGAAACGCTCTTCCTTCCCGCCGACGAGGCGTTCGGATACGTGTCCTCGACCCTCGTGCGCGAGATCGCGATGATGAGCGGCGACCCCCGTCCCTTCGTGGACCCTCTCGTGGCGAAGGCCTTCGACGGCAAGCTGGCCACCCTCGGAGGCGGAGGCCGCCGCGCGGGCTGAACGAGCGGCCCGCAACGGCCGGACCGTTCATGGAGGAGCGCGGGGCCGCCGTCCGATCCTCTTCGCTCGTGTCGAACGCATGGAGGGACGTCCGGCCGACGATTCCGGGACGCCTCCGGTTTCCGGCGGCCGCGATCCGGAAACGGCGCTTGGCCGCGGCGGCCGCCCAGGCGAAGAGCGGGGATGAACTGGCGATGGTAGATTGCTACAATGCGGATCTTCATCTACACGTGTTGCATCGATGGCTCTGAACATCCGGAACCGAACCGCCGAGGAACTCGCCGAGACCTTGGCCAGGTTGACGGGAGAAACGAAGACACAGGCGGTCACGAAGGCATTACGGGACCGTCTGGAGCGGATTCGCCGGCAGCGTTCCGGGCGGAGGCTCTCCGAGGAGCTCGACGACATCGCCTTGCACTGCGCCTCCCTCCCTGTTCTCGACGACAGGCGGCCCGAAGAGATACTTGGATACGACGAGAGCGGTTTGCCCATCTGATGGTCATCGATACGTCGGCGCTGATCGCCATCCTGCAAGACGAGCCCGAACGGAGTTCGTTCAACGAAGCCATCGAAGCGGCGGATGGGTGCATGCTGTCGGCTGCTTCGTTCGTCGAGGCATCGATGATCATCGAATCCCGATACGGCCCGGATGGGATACGTGCTCTCGATTTGTTCATCGCGAAGGCGAAGATCGAACTCGTCGAGGTTGACGCCGATCAAGCCCATGTTGCCCGAGGAGCATTCCGTGATTACGGCAAGGGACGTCATCCGGCCGGCCTCAACTTCGGCGACTGCTTCGCTTACGCCCTGGCGAAAGCCCTGGACGAGCCGTTGTTGTTCAAGGGGCGGGATTTTTCCTCGACCGACGTCATGGCGTGTATCGCGGGATCATGAGCCGGGCACTCGAACGGGAAACCGCCGCATGCTACGAGGCGGTCTCCTCTCCCCGGCCGCGGCCGCAGGCCTGGAGGGGCGCCACGTCGAGGCCCTGTTCACGCACGGCCCGGATGGCGTCCAGCATGGCGTTCGCCCACGCGATGGTGGTGGCGTAGGGCACGTTCTTGAGCAGGGCGGTGCGGCGCATCCCGGAGCTGTCCGCGACGGACTTCGCGCTCTCGGTGGTGTTGATCACGAAGTCGATGCGGTCGTCCTTGAGCGCGTCGACGATGTGCGGCGGCCCTTCGAGCAGCTTGTTGATGGTCTCGGCGGTGAGTCCGCCCGCGCGGAGTGCGCGTGCCGTTCCGCGCGTCGCGACCAGCGAGAATCCGAGGTCCGCGAGGCGCCGGCCGAGCTCGACGGCCTGCGGCTTGTCGCGGTCGCGCACCGATATGAACGCGCGGCCGTTCTCCGGGAGCACCCCCCCGGCCGCGAGATGGGCCTTCGCGAAGGCGCGCCCGAAGTCCTGGCCGAGGCCCATCACCTCCCCCGTGGACTTCATCTCCGGCCCGAGGATCACGTCGACCCCCGGGAAGCGGGCGAAGGGGAAGACGGCTTCCTTGACCGCGACCCGGCTCGGGGGCCGCTCCTCGAGGTCGAAGTCCGCCAGCGCCTCTCCGGCCATGACGCGCGCCGCGATCCGGGCGATCGGGACACCGATCGCCTTGGCGACGAAGGGTACGGTGCGGCTCGCCCGCGGGTTGACCTCCAGCACGTGGATCTCGCCTTCGCGGCTGACCGCGAACTGCACGTTCATCAGCCCGACCACCCGCAGCGACCGGGCGAGCGCCCTCGTCTGGCGGCGGATCTCCTCCACGACCTCGTCCGGGAGCGAGGCGGGCGGCAGCGAGCAGGCCGAGTCCCCCGAGTGGATCCCGGCCTCCTCGATGTGCTCCATGATCCCGGCGATGAACACGTCGCGGCCGTCCGACAGGGCGTCGACGTCGATCTCGACCGCATCCTGCAGGAACCGATCGATCAGGATGGGGGCGTCCCCGCCCGCCTTCGCCGACCGTTCGACGTAGCGCTCCAGCGCGCTGTCGCCGTGGGCGATCTCCATCGCCCTCCCCCCCAGCACGTAGCTCGGCCGCACCACGACCGGGTAGCCGATGCGCGCCGCCACCGCCTTCGCTTCCGCGGCCGTGCGGCAGGTTCCGTTCGGCGGCTGGCGCAGCCCGAGGTCGGCGAGAAGGGCCTGGAACCGTTCGCGGTCCTCGGCCTGGTCGAGCGCATCGGTCGGGGTGCCGATGATCGGGATGCCGGCCCGTTCGAGGGCGGGAGCGAGCTTGAGCGGGGTCTGGCCGCCGAGCTGGACGATGACCCCCAGGAGCTCGCCCCGGCGCGTCTCCGCCCGCGCCACCGCGATGACGTCCTCGACGGTCAGCGGCTCCAGGTAGAGCCGGTCGGAGGTGTCGTAGTCGGTCGAGACGGTCTCCGGATTGCAGTTGACCATGATCGTCTCGATGCCGGCCTCCCGGAGGCCGAGGCAGGCGTGGACGCAGCAGTAGTCGAACTCGATGCCCTGGCCGATGCGGTTCGGCCCGCCCCCGAGGATGATGATCTTCCTCGCGCCGCTCGGCTCGGCCTCGTCTTCGGGCGGGCCGAATCCGTCGCCTTCGTAGCAGGAGTAGAGGTACGAGGTGCTCGACGCGAACTCGGCCGCGCAGGTGTCGACGCGCTTGAACACCGGCCGGACCCCCGAGCTCTCGCGCGCGGTGCGCAGGTCCTCCTCACGGGTGACCGGCCCGCCGTCGTCTCCTCCCCCGTCCCCGGTCCCGGACCCGGCCCCGGACCCGGACCCGGCGAGCCGGACGAGCTGCCGGTCGGAGAACCCGAGCTTCTTGAGCCGCAGGAGAGTGTGCGGGTCATCGGGAAGGCCGTTCGTGCGGACCTCCTCTTCGGCCTCCACGATCATGCGGAGCTGTTCGAGGAACCACGGGTCGTACCGGGTGATCTCGTGGATCGTCCCGTCGTCGAAGCCGTGCCGCATGGCCTGGGCGATGGCGAGGATGCGGTCCGGCGAGGGCCGGGCGAGGCGCGCGACGATCCCGTCCTGCGACGTATCGTCGAACGCCGCGGGGTCGAGGCCGGCGAGGCCGGTCTCCATGGAGCGAAGGGCCTTCTGCAACGATTCCGCGAAGGTGCGGCCGATCGCCATCGCCTCGCCCACCGATTTCATCGACGTCGTGAGCAGGGGCTCGGCGCCGGGAAACTTCTCGAACGTGAAGCGCGGCGCCTTGGTCACCACGTAGTCGAGCGCGGGCTCGAAGCTCGCGGGGGTCACCCTCGTGAGGTCGTTCCGGATCTCGTCCAGGGTGTAGCCGACGGCGAGCTTCGCCGCGACCTTCGCGATGGGGAACCCGGTGGCCTTCGAGGCGAGGGCGGAGGAGCGCGACACGCGCGGGTTCAGCTCGATCACCACCATCCGGCCGCTCGCCGGATCGACCGCGAACTGCACGTTGGACCCGCCGGTGTCGACCCCGATCTCGCGGATCGCGGCGAACGAGGCGTTGCGCATGACCTGGTATTCCTTGTCGGTCAGGGTCAGCGCCGGGGCCACGGTGATCGAGTCGCCGGTGTGCACCCCCATGGGGTCGACGTTCTCGATCGAGCAGACGATGATGCAGTTGTCGGCGCGGTCGCGGACGACCTCCATCTCGTACTCCTTCCAGCCGAGCACCGACTCCTCGACCAGCACCTCCGTCACCGGGCTCGCCTCGAGCCCCCGCCGTACGATCTCCTCGAACTGCTCCCGGTTGTAGGCGACCCCTCCCCCGGCGCCGCCGAGGGTGAAGCTCGGCCGGATGATGGCGGGCAGGCCGACCGCGTCGAGGGCTGCGCCGGCTTCGGCCGCACCGCGGACGGCCACCCCGCGGGCGCACTCGAGTCCGATCCGTTCCATCGCGTCCCGGAACCGCTCGCGATCCTCGGCCTTGTCGATCGCGTCGAGGGTCGCGCCGATCAGCTCCGTGCCGAAGCGTTCCAGCACCCCGGTGGTGGCGAGCGCGCGCGCCGTGTTGAGCGCGGTCTGGCCGCCCATGGTGGGGAGCAGGGCGTCGGGCCGCTCGCGCTCGATCACCTGCGCCACCACCTCCGGGGTGATCGGCTCCACGTAGGTCGCGTCCGCGAGCCCGGGGTCGGTCATGATCGTGGCCGGGTTGGAGTTCACCAGGATCACCCGGTATCCCTCGTCCCCGAGCGCCTTGACGGCCTGGGTTCCGGAGTAGTCGAACTCGCACGCCTGCCCGATGACGATCGGGCCGGCCCCGATGACCAGGATGGACGAGACGTCGGTGCGCTTCGGCACTGGCCTCCGTTCCCTTCGCGAAGGCTTTCAGGAGCTTCCGGACCCGGGGAACCCGGCCGGCGCCGGGCTCCCGGGGCGGGGCCGCCGGGCGGGCCGCGGATCAGGAGGAGACGATCTTCCAGTCTCCGTTGTCGTCGCGGCAGGCCGTCCCGTAGGACTGCTCTTCCCGCCCCCCGATGAGCACGGTCTGCTGGAACTCGCGGCAGGTGCGGCCCTCGCTGTCGGCGCCCTGACGGGTGACCGTGGCCGCCCCTTCGGCCGGACCGCCGGTGTTGTCCGGGTTCGCCCAGGTGATGGACTCTCCGACCGCGGCGGTGTCGAGGGCTTCGTGGGCGGCCGCGCCGGCCTGCCGGCGGGACGTCTCGTCGAGGGAGCTGCCGATGTTGCGTCCGACGGTGGCGCCGATCACCGCCCCGAGCGCGGTGGCCGCCGTCTTGCCGCTCCCCTTGCCGAACGTGTTTCCGACGACCGCGCCGGCCACCCCGCCGAGGATGGTGCCGGCCGTCTCGTTCTCGCTCATGCCGCTGCATCCCGACAGGGCCAGGGCCGACCCGAAGGCGGCGGCGGCGACCCCGGTGGTGAGCTTCGTGGCGCGTGGTCTTGCCCGTTGATGCATGGTCTTTCTCCCGGCGGTGCGGACCCCGCCGCCCGCAGCCGCAGCCACGGACGGTTCGGGGGCATTGTAAAACGCGACCTGATCAGGCACAAAGCCCGGCCGTGCTACGGGCACGATGGGCGGCCGGCTTCGGAAGCTCGCTGGAGACCGCAAGACGACGGTCATACCGGGCCGGGATGGTCGTGGGTCGGCCGCCTGAGCCCGGGCTGCCGCCGACCGGGGCTCGCGACCCGAGCCTGGTGCGTGATCGGTTCGGCCCGTCGGTTCGACCGTCGGTTCTCGATGCGCGATATGTTCCTGCGGCTCGCGCAAGCCGCATCACGCAGTCTGCCCATGCCCAACCGAGTCTTCGAATCGGCTGAGAATCCTGTGCAATCGAGTTCCTTCATGCGGAAGTCGGCCTGCATCCCGCTCCTTTCGCCTGCAACGAGTCTCGTACGGCATGGGCAAGCGCCGTGATTCCTCTCTTGGGAACGGTGACGACCTTGGGGCCGCGAAGCAGGACCGTCGCCTTGTGTGATATCTGGGTGGAGGCCCAGACCAGCACCATGTCCGCCCAGTCCATCTGCGGAACTATCTTGTTCCTGGTCGGGTTGTCCTCGTCGGTGATGAAGCGCAGCTCACAGGAGGTATCGCAGAGTCGCTTGAGCTCCCGACGTGCATTCGGCGAACCGCCGACCACGAGCAACTTCTCAAGGCCCCCGTAGCGCATCGCACACAACATTTCATCGACCGCGCGGCGGTTGTCCTGCCCCCCGCAGATGTCGCAATATCGAGCATTCGTCCGAACCAGCCTTCGAGGGTCGCCTGCTGCACCCCGGAGACAGGCGTCCTTCTGGCAAACTCGGATGAATTCCCCCTTCAATGCTTCGGACACATCGGATGTCTTGCGGATTGCAATGCGTTTCTTGCCCGGGCGTGTGAACCCCGATTTCTGAAGCAGGCTCAGGGCCGTATCCGCATCCTTCCCCTCGAACCCATGATCGGAAAGAAGATCCGTCAACGAAACGTCCTTCATGATCCGTCCTTCCGCATCGACAGTGAAGATGGTCCGGCCGTCGCCGGTCCACCATGGGAGATCCTTGGCTGGACCACACGATCTCCGCTTCGGCGGGGCGCGCTCACGCGCCGGCTTCGCTCCCGGCTCCTTCGTCGTGAAGGTGGCAGGCCACCGCGCCCCCTCCCGGCGCCGGGACCCGGCGCGGGGCCCGGACCGGGCAGACCGGCATCGCCTTCGCGCAGCGGGGATGGAACGAGCATCCCGGCGGGACGTCGAGCGGGTTCGGGTAGCTCGCTCCGAGCTGGGTGTCGGGGATTCCGAGGGTCGGGTCCGGGGTGAGCACCGACCCGAGCAGGGCCTCCGAGTACGGGTGCCGGGGAGCATCGAAGAGGCGGCCGGTCTCCGCTTCCTCCACGATGCGGCCGAGGTACATGACCGCGACCCGCGACGCCATGTGCTCGACGGCCGCGAGGTTGTGGCTGATGAGGAGGTAGGTCAGGCCGAGCTCGGAGCGCAGATCCTGCATGAGGTTCAGGATCTGGGACTGCACGGACACGTCGAGGGCCGAGGTCGGCTCGTCGCAGATGACCATCTTCGGGCGGTTGACGAGGGCCCGGGCGATCGCGACCCGCTGCCGCTGCCCGCCGGACAGCTGGCCCGGATAGTGGTGGAAGAGCCGCTGCGGGAGGCCCACGAGCTCCATCATCTCCTCGGCCCGGCGCCGCCAGGTGCGCGGGTCCGGGTCCTTCTGCACCCGGAGCGGCTGGGTCACGATGGAGCCCACCGAACGGCGCGGGTTGAGCGAGGAGTACGGGTCCTGGAAGATCGGCTGCACGCTTCGCGCGACCTCCATCCGCCCGAGGGAGGCGAGCGGCCGCCCCCCGATCTCGATCGTCCCCTCGCTCGGCGCGATGAGGCCCATCATCATCCTGGCGAGCGTGGTCTTGCCGCAGCCGGACTCGCCGACGAGGGCCATCACCTCGCCCGCCTCGATCCGCAGGCTGACGCGGCTCACCGCGTGCAGGCGCCGCTTCTGCTTCATGAACCCGCCCGAGACGGTGAAGGCGCAGCTCACGTCCCGGGCCTCGACGAGGGCCGCCGCCGCGCCGCTCATGGGACCGGGACCGGGCCGTCCCGGCCGGCGGGGCCGGATCGCGGGGGGAGGACGCACCGGTAGCGGCGCCCCGGCCCGGTCCCGTCGCGGAGCGCGATCGGCCCGGCCCGGCAGGCCCCGCCCGCGTGCGGGCAGCGGTCGGCGAAGTGGCAGCCCGGCATGGCGCCGACGAGCGGCGGCACGATCCCCGGAATCGTGCCGAGGTGCGCCCCGCGGCGGGTCTTCCCGGGGACCGGGATGCAGTCGAGGAGGCCCCGGGTGTACGGGTGCGCGGGGGTCTGGAATATCTCGCGGGCGGTTCCCTCTTCGACGATCTGGCCGGCGTACATGACCGCCACCCGGTCGCAGAGCCGCGCGACCACCCCGAGGTCGTGGGTGATGAGGATGAGCCCCGTCCGGAACTCCCGCTGCAGGTCGGCGAGGAGGTGGAGGATCTGGGCCTGGATGGTGACGTCGAGCGCGGTGGTCGGCTCGTCCGCGATGATGAGGTCCGGCTCGCACATCAGCGCCATCGCGATCATCACCCGCTGCCGCAGCCCGCCGGAGAGCTGGTGCGGGTACTGCCGCAGCCGCCCCTCCGCCCCGGTCATCCCCACCTTCTCCAGCAGCCACACCGCCCGGTCCCGGGCCGCCGCCGCGCTCGTGCGCCGGTGGCGCCGCTCGGCTTCGACGAGCTGGTCGCCCACGGTGTAGGCGGGGTTCAGCGAGGTCATGGGCTCCTGGAAGATCATGCTCATCCGGTTCCCCCGGATGTCCGCCATCTCCCGCTCCGACAGCCCGAGCAGGTCCTGTCCGTCGAGCGCGAGCCGGCCGGCGGTGCGTTCGGCCCGCGGCGGCAGCAGGTTCATGAGCGCGAGCGAGGTGAGCGACTTCCCGCACCCGGACTCGCCGACGATGGCGAGGGTGTGCCCCCGCGTCACCCGGAAGCCGACCTCCTGCACGGGGTGAAGCATTCCGGCCGGTACCGGGATGGCGACGCTGAGGCCCTCGACCTCGAGGATTGGTGCCGCGGAGTCCATCGAGCCCGCCCCGGCCGGCCTGCGCGGCGGCCCGCCTACCCGCCGCCCGGGGCGGTGACGTCGCGCACCCCGTCGCCGAGCAGGTTGATGGAGAGCACGAGCGCGAAGAGCGCCGTCCCGGGGATTGCGATGAGCCACCCGTCGAAGAACATCAGCCCCTTCGCCTCGGAGATCATCAGGCCCCAGCTCGGCTCCGGGGGCTGGACGCCGAGCCCGAGGAAGGAGAGCGCGGCCTCGAGCAGGATAGCGTGCGCCATCTCCACCGTCGCCACCACGATCAGGTGGTTGGCGGTGTTGGGAAGGATCTCGCTGAACACGATGCGCCCCGTCGAGCAGCCGAGCGCCTGGGCGGCGGCGACGAAGTCGAGGTTGCGGACCTGCATGGTCGCGCTTCGCATGACGACCGCGAAACGGTCCCAGATGAGGAGGCCCAGCACCCAGATCACCACCGTGAGCGAGGACCCGACGAGGCTCACCACCGCGATCGCGACGAGGACCACGGGCATGGAGAGCCGGGTGGTGATGAGGAAGTTCGCGACCATGTCCACCCGCCCCCCGAAGAACCCCGCGAGCACCCCGAGCACGGTGCCGATGACCCCGGAGATGAGCATCGCGGAGAGCCCGATGAGGAGGGAGATGCGGGCCCCCCAGATCAGCCGCGAGAGGTAGTCGCGTCCGAAGTGGTCGGTGCCGAGGGGGTGGGTCCAGGAGGCCTTGGCGCTCTCGGACCAGACCGGCGGGATCAGCTTTCGATCCAGCACCTGGTCGTAGGGATCGTGCGGTGCGATCCAGGGCGCGAGCAGGGCCATCGCGATGATCACGACCAGGACCGCGGACCCGATGAGGAGCCCCGCATGACCGAAGACCCGGCGCCGGAGGAGCGCCGCCGGCGACGGCTCCGGGGCCGGAAGGGAGATCACGGGCGCGGCCTTCTCCACGGCGGCCTCAGACCACCCGGATCCGCGGGTCGAGCCACGCGTTCAGCATGTCCGCGAGGAAGGTGAGGACGATGTAGAACACGCTCAGCACCAGCACGATCGCCTGCATCATGGGCAGGTCCGCGCGCTGGATGGACTCCCACGCGAGGAAGCCGAGGCCGTTGATGGCGAAGATGGTCTCGATGACGATGGAGCCGCCGAGCATGAACCCGAACTGCACCGCGGCGAGGGAGACCACCGGGATGATGGCGTTGCGAAGGGCGTGCTTGAACAGGACCTTCATCGGCCGCAGGCCCTTGGCGCGGGCGGTGCGGATGTAGTCCGTCGCGAGCACCTCCAGCATGCCGGCCCGGGTGAGCCGCATCACGGCCGGCGTCACGTAGTACCCGAGGGCGATCGAGGGCATCACGAAGTTCGCCCAGGAGGCGCTCCCGGTGATCGGGAGCAGCCGCCAGTAGATGCCGAGCCAGAGCATGAGGGTCAGCGCGAACCAGAAGCTCGGCATCGCCTGCCCGACCACCGCGAGGGTCAGCGCCGCGCGGTCGACGAGGCTGTTCGGGCGGATCGCGGCCAGCACCCCGAGCGGGACCGAGAGGACCAGGGCGAAGACGAGGGCGGTGAAGCCGAGCAGCATCGTCGTCGGCAGCCGCTCGAAGATGACCGCGGCGACGGGCTCCTTGAGGTAGTGGGACTGGCCGAAGTCGCCCTGCACGGCCCGCCCGAGCCAAGCCAGGTACTGGACCGGGATCGGCCGGTCGTACCCGTAGAACCGGCGGATGTTCTCGATGTCCTCCTCCGTCGCGCTCTCACCCGCGAGGGCCACGGCCGGGTCCCCCGACAGGTAGATCATGGAGAAGGTGACGACCGAGACGGTCAGCGCCACGAGGACCGCGACGCCGAGCCGCTTCAGCAGGTAGGCCAGCATGGCGCCGGGTTCCGTCTCCGCTCGGCGCGGCGGCCGACGCCGCGCGGGGAGGACGGCGGCGGCGCCCGCCCGTCCCTCGGGAGACGGGACGGGCGGGCGCCGCCGCCTAGCCGGGAGACGGGATCACTTCCACTTCGTGGCGTAGAAGCGGGGGATCTCGTCCGAGGTCGCGCGGAAGTCGAGGTCCTTCGAGTACGCGTAGTACTTGGCGTAGGTGAACATCGGCAGCCAGTAGAGCTCGCCCGAGATCCGCGCGAGGGCCTTCCGGTAGACCGCCTTGCGGACCTCCGGATCGGTCGACGTATCCCCCTCGGCCAGCCACGCGATCACCTCTTCGTCCTTCGCCGGGTCGTCCCGCCCGCCGGAGAAGAAGTGGCTCGTGATCGCCGAGACGTCGGGGATCGAGTACGAGCCCCACGTCATGTGGTTGATCGGCGTCTCGCCCTTCCACACGAGGTCCCGGAGCGCGCGGTACTGCATGTAGCTGAGCTTGGCCTTGATCCCCACCTTGGCGAGGTCGCCGATCACCGCCTCGGTGTACTCGCGCTGCCGGTAGGCGTAGATGTCGAACTCGAACCCGTCCGGATAGCCGGCCTCGGCGAGGAGCTGCTTCGCCCGCTCGGGGTCGTAGTCCCACCGGGGCACGTCCTGGGTGCAGGCGAACTGGTCCGGATGGCAGGCCGAGTGGATGACCACGGAGGCCGGGCCGACCATGTTCCGGGTGAGCGCCTCGCGGTCGATCGCGTGGGCGACCGCCGCCCGTACCCGCTTGTCGGTGAAGAAGGTCTGGCCGGAATCGCCGTCCACGTCGAACGCGAGGTAGGAGACCCGCATGGTCTTGGCGTTCTCGACGGTCACCGACCCCATGTCCTCGAGCCGCTCGGCCTGGTCCTTGGGGACGTCCCAGATCCAGTCGAGCCCCCCGGTCAGCAGCTCGGCGATCTGGGTGTTCATCTCCTTGATGGTGCGGAACCGGATGTTGGCGATGGCGGGCTTGCCCTTCGGGCTGCCGTCGAAGTAGCTCTCGTTCCTGCTCCAGAGCACGTACTCGCCGGGCTTGGACTCCACGAACCGGTAGGGGCCGGTGCCGATCGGATCGACCGCGCCGTAGTCCTTCTTGCCGTCGGCCGTCGTCGGGGCGTCGTCGTAGTGCCCTTCCGGCACCATGAAGACGGCGTTCGAGAGATAGGCGAAGGCGGCCGGAAAGGGTCCGTTCAGGTGGATCCGGACCTTGTTCCCCCCGAGGGCCTCCGCGTTCTTCATCCAGCTCACGATGCGGGAGGAGAGGACCCCGCTGTCCGGACTCGAGACGTGGTTGATCGTGTAGACGACGTCCTCCGGGCCGAAGGTCGAGCCGTCGTGGAAGGTCACCCCCTCGCGAAGCTCGACGTCCAGGGTGACGTTGTCGACCCAGGACCAGCCGGTGGCCAGCAGGGGCTCGAACCCGCCGGTCTCGAGGTTCCGGAACATGAGGCCGTCCCAGCCGAGATGGCCCATGACGACCAGCTCGCGGACGTTGTTGTAGTAGGGATCGACCACCGCCACCTCGCGGTCGGTCGCCCAGTTCATCGTGTCGTCGGCGCGCCCGGCGACGGCCGAGGCCGACCACGCGCTCGCGGCGAGGACCGCCGCTCCGACCAGAATCCCGTTCTTCATCGCAAGATCCCCCGTGGAGAAGGCCGTGGGCGCGGCGGGTCTCGACCCCCGCCGCCCGAGGCGCGAAGTTTGGCGACGGAACGGCCCGGAAGCAAGCGCGCCGGGCGGCGGCGCCCGGACCTTTTCACGCTGCGGAATCGGTTCGCGCGGGCGGACCCCGGCTCGGTCGGGTCGGAGCGGCGCCCGGCACGGACGTCCTGGGAACGGAGCCTGCTCCGGGCGCGGGCGGGACGCCTGCAAATGAGACGGCAAGACCGCCGCCGATCGATGCGGGCGGGACACCCGCGTCCTTGGGAACGCGCCGTTCCCAGAACGCCCCGTTCCCGGGAAGGGCGATGGGCATCGGCGTCCGGCCGCGAGTCGGTCGGCGTGAAGTGGCCCGGGCGGCGCTCTTCCGGGGCAGTGCGGGGTTGCCGGGGGGCGGCGTCGGGATTCCCACTCCCGTGCGTGGTCCCCCCGGCCCGGCGTCGAGCCGCGAACCGGTCGGCGGCCCGTTACCGGCCCGCCGCCTCCCCGGGCCCCCGCGCCGCGCCCGGAGCCGGGCGGAGAGGGGTCAGGCGGAGAGGTTCATCCGTTCGGCGAAGGCGCGGAAGAGGTAGTGGCTGTCCTGCGGGCCGGGGCTCGCCTCGGGATGGAACTGCACCGAGAAGACCGGCTTCCCCTCGACCCGCAGGCCGGCCAGGGTCCCGTCGAAGAGGCTTGCGTGGGTCGGCGCCACACCAGCGGGGAGGCTCTCCCGGTCCACCACGAAGCCGTGGTTCTGGCTCGTGATCTCGACGAGGCCGGTCTCGAGGTTCTTGATCGGGTGGTTGGCCCCGCGGTGGCCGTTCGCCATCTTCACGGTGCGGGCGCCGAGGGCGAGGGCCAGCATCTGGTGCCCGAGGCAGATGCCGAAGACGGGGGTTCCGGTGGCGACGAGCTCGCGGATCACCGGCGCCGCGTACTCCCCGGTGGCGGCCGGATCGCCGGGGCCGTTCGAGAGGACGATGCCGTCCGGCTCGAGCGCCATGATCTCGCCGGCCCGCGTCTCCGCCGGGACCACCGTCACGCGGCAACCGAGACCGGCAAGGCTGCGGAGGATGTTCTTCTTCACCCCGTAGTCGACCACGACCACCCGGCGCCCCGGCGGCTCCGACGTGCGTCCGTAGCCCGAGCCCGGCCGCCACGCGGTCTCGTCCCAAGGGTAGGGCCGGCGGCAGGTCACCTCCTTCGCGAGGTCCATGCCTTCGAGGCCCGGCCACGCCGCCACCTCGGCCGCGAGGGTGTCGAGATCGACGGCGCCGTGGTCGATGCCGGCGGTCTGGAAGCCGCCGGACCGGATGAGCCGGGTCAGCCGGCGGGTGTCGACGCCGGCGATGCCGACCAGGCCGTTGGCCTCGAGCCAGCCGTCGAGCGGCTCGAGGGCCCGGTGGCTGGACGGCCCGGTGAGGTCGGCCCGGAGGACCAGGCCGCGCGCGTCCGGCGCGTCCGCCTCGACGTCCTCCGCGTTCGCGCCGACGTTGCCGATATGGGGAAAGGTGAACGTGATGATCTGACCGGCGTAGGAGGGGTCGGTGAGGATCTCCTGGTAGCCGGTCATGGCGGTGTTGAAGCAGACCTCGCCGATCGCCCGCCCCTCGGCCCCGATCCCGCGCCCCCGGAAGACCGAGCCGTCGGCGAGGACGAGGGCCGCGTCGGCTGCCGAAGGTCGGGCCCCCACGTCTCACCGACCTCCCGTGACGGACGCCGACCCCCGGGTGCCGGTGGGCCGCACTCCCGCAAGCCGCTCCGACCGGGGGCAGGCGGCGCCGGTTCCGGCTCCGGCTCCCTGCCCCGCTCCGTATTCGCTTGCCGGACGCGCTCGCCCATCCGCGGGGCGGGCGCGCTCCCGCGGTCCATTCCCCCGGGGTCCCGGCGTCATCGCGGCGAAGATCGGTGAGACGTGCGGCCTCGAGCGCGTCATCGGAGAGGATCGTGCCACGGAGCCGCCGCCGGCCGGAATCGGCCGGGCGGGATCGTCCAGGGCCGTTTCATTCCGCCGGGGTCCGGCTCGGGGGTTGCCGCCGCGTTCCGATCCGCATCGCATACATCGCCGAATTTGCACTTTCAAACCGATATCGTCCGATATTCTCATTCCAGGCACATCCGGCGCGCCCCCATGCAGCACTACTGGATCGTCGGTCCCCGCTCGCCCCGCGCCCCGCCTCGCCCGGTGGTCAGAAGTGCAGGGAGAGGTCGCGGTGCACCGACTGGCAGGCCGCGATCTCGGGAACCTGGTCCTTCCTCAGTCGATCCTGCACCCGGAGCCCGATGCTGTGCCGGATGGCGTTCGCGTACTCGTCGAGCCCGGTCAGCAGCTCCTTGGCCGCGCGGGTGCGCCAGACGACCTCCTCGGCGTGGAGCGTGCGCGCTTCGGCGATGAGCCCCGCCGCCTTCTCGCGATCCGGCGAGCCGCCCCGCAACGCCCGCCGGGCCTTCGAGAGCCGCGACCTGATCTCGCTGCTGCCGGCGACCTTGCCGACCGCGCGCGAGGCCTGCTTGATGGCCTCCATGGCCTCGTCCGCCGCCGGCTCGTTCGCGACCACGTCCCCGAGCGCCGCCAAGGTCGGCCCGAGTGCCTCGAGGGCCGGCGCGTCCACGACCACCGCCCGGAAGTCCGCGATGGTGGTGAAGGCGCTGTCGGCGTTCTGCCGGTAGGCGCGCCGGGCCTTCGCCCGCACGTCCGCGAGCTCGACGTAGCGGGCCCTCGCCCCCTCCCAGGCGGCGGGGATGTCCGCCGCGATGGCGGCCTTCCGCGCCTCGACCTCCGCGATCCGTCGTTCCACCGATGCTCGGTCGGCGTCGGTCGCGTTCTCGTTGCGGGAGAGCCGCGAGCGATCCCGGGAGAGCCGTTCGAGGTCCTCTTCGAGGTCCCGAAGGTCCGCCTGCTTGCGGCGCACGTCGACGTGCAGGGGCCGGTACTCGGGGAGGTACGCGCCGACCGCGGCCTCCGCGGCCCGGACCTCGTCCGCCAGCTCGAGGCTCGATCGTGCGGCGGCGAAGCTCTCCCCGAGCTCGTTGCGGAGGTCGGCCGGAAGGTAGCCGAGGTCGAGGCCGGCGGCCCGGTCGATGGCGGCCCGAAGCTCGTCGCCGTTCGTGTCGTAGTACGCGAACACGTGCTCTTCCAGGCAGTGCTGGAGCTTGGGGTTCATCGGCGGGGGCGCCGTCTCCGAGCCCAGGTACACCCGGTTCGGCAGGTAGTTGACGAGGCTCGGGAACGCCCCGGCGACGGCGAGGCCGACGAGCTGGAGGAAGATGAACACCGCCGCGCCGCGGTAGATGTGCAGGGTCTTGACGATGGCGGGCGCCACCCCGCGCAGGTAGAACAGGGCGAAGCCGAAAGGCGGGGTCAGGAAGGAGGTCTGGATGTTGATCCCGATCATGACCCCGAGCCACACCGCGGTGATGTTCGCCGACGGGTCCGCGAGCAGGATGGGGGCCACGATGGGGACCACCACCACCGCGATCTCGATGAAGTCGAGGAAGAACCCGAGGAAGAAGATGACCGCCATCACCACCACGAACTGGGTCCAGAACCCGCCGGGGAGGCTCGTCAGGTGCTCGCGGACCAGCTCCTCGCCGCCGAAGGCCCGGAACGCGGAGGTCAGCATGGCGGCCCCGAGGAGGATGATGAACACCATGGACGTGGTCTTGGCGGTCTCGATCATCACTCCCTTGAGGGTCTCCTCGATCCGGTACGCCCGCCACAGGCTCCACAGGATGGCGACGAGGAGCCCCGCCGTCCCGATCGAAGCGAGCACGATCCCCCGCACGTCCTCCGCGCCGGTGACGTTCTTGATGTTGATGTCGTAGAGGCTCAGCACCACGAGGAGCTCGGCGAGGGAGAGCACCGCGATGATCGCGGGGGCGAAGGCGTCGCGGCGGCCCGCGGTGAGCCGGTACCCGCCCATGATGAGGGCCCCGATCGCGCCGATGGCGCCTGCCTGGTTGACGGTGGCGATGCCGGTGAGGATCGATCCGAGCACCGCGAAGATGAGGGTGAGGGGCGGCACGAGGGCGAGCAGCACCCGCAGGGCGAAGCCCCGGTCGTACCCCCCCTCGTAGGGGACGGGAGGCGCGGTCTTCGGCCGGAGCAGGGCTTGGCCGAGGATGTAGACCATGTAGATCCCGACGAGGATGAGCCCCGGGATGAAGGCCCCCATGAACATGTCGCCGGCGCTCGCGGAGACCACGTCGAACTCCGAGGGCATCGTCACCTCGCCCGTCGCCTCGCGGTACTCGGCCTTGCGGGTGGTGCCCGCGATGTCGGCCGCGCTCGCGAGCTGGTCCGCGAGGATGATGAGCACCACGGACGGCGGGATGATCTGGCCGAGGGTGCCGGAGGCGCAGATCGTCCCCGTCGCGAGCGGCTTCGAGTAGTTGTTGCGGAGCATCGCGGGCAGGGAGATGAGCCCCATCGCGATGACCGTCGCCCCGACGATGCCGGTCGTCGCGGCGAGGAGGGCGCCGACGAAGACCACCGAGATGCCGAGCCCGCCCGGGATCGGGCCGAAGAGCTGGGCCATCGCGACCAGGAGATCCTCCGCGATCCGGGACCGTTGCAGCATGATCCCCATGAACACGAAGAGCGGGATCGCGATGAGGGTGTCGCGTTCGACCTCCCAGTAGAGACTTCGGAAGTTCGTGACCCCGGCGCTCAGCCATTCGATCGGCCCGCCCTGGGCGAAGTACGCGCCCGTGTCGCCCGCGAAGAGCCAGCCGCAGAGCGCGGCGACCGCGATGGATGCGATCGCGGAGCCGGGGAGGGCGAAGCCGACCGGGAACCCGGACATGAGCGCCCCCACCATGAGCACGACGAGCAGGGCGAGGAAGACGAGCTCCATGACCGGGGCCGCCGCGCGCGGCTCAGACCGCGCCCGTTCCGGCCGCCGTCACGCCGGTGGCGGTGATCCTGGCGGCCGGCGCCGTCCCGGCGGGGGCCCCTTCCCGGCGGCGCAGGACCGCCACGCTCTCCAGGAAGTAGCCCGCGAACTGCGCCGCCATCGACGCCGCGAACACGATCAGGCAGCCCGCCATCAGGTACTTGACGTACATCCCGAACCCGCTCTGGGAGATCTCGAAGCTCAGGAGCGGGCTCGCGAGGCTGGAGCCCTTCGTCCAGAGCCCCATCGACAGGATGACCCAGCAGAGCGGGACCCCGAGAAGCATGGAGCCGAGGGCGTTGGTCCACGCCTTCCCCCTCGCGTCGAAACGGGCGTAGAAGAGGTCGACCCGGACGTGGCCCTCGGCGACGAGGCTGTACGCGCTCGCGAGGAGGAAGAGCGACGCATACCAGAACCGCACGAGGTCCCCCATGAACGCCTGCTCGTAGGAGTAGATGAACCGGGTGATCACGATGAGGAACTCGGCGAGCACGATGAGGAGCGCGAGCCAGACCACCGAGAGCGACCGGGTGAAGAGCGCGATGACACACGCCGCGCCCATCAGGGGGACGTGGACGTACTGCCCCCGGAACCGGGAGAGCCCGAGCTTCGTGGTGAGCTCCTTGCCCACCAGGGCGGGCAGGAGGTCCTCCACCCGGAGGAAGGAGATGAGGGCGTCGGCGAGGCCGACGAGGAACACCGACCAGAACCCGGCCCGGACGATCCCGGCCGCGAGTGCGGACCAGGCGCCCGCATCCGTCTCGAGGGTTCCGCGCCGGCCGAGCCCCACCCACGCCGCGACCCCCGCGATCGGTCCCGCGTAGAGGAGGAGCTGGACCCAGCCCCGCGCCACCGCGCCTCCGTCGAGCGGGCTCGCCGGGGGCGCCGGGGCGAGCCCGCCGAGGTGCGAGAGGAGAGCCGGCACCCCCGGCCAGCCCGCGACGAACGTGAGGAAGAAGTTGACGAGGAACGCGACCGTGATGCACACCACCGCGCCCGCGAGGACCCGGGCCGAGCGATCGATCGCGGCGGGGTGGGCGGCAAGAACGGAAGCGCCGGGGCCGCCGCCTGCCCGCACGGCCGGCGCGGCGGCCGGATCGTCATCCTGACTACGCACGAAGCCCGGCCCTGCTTCGGACACGACGGGCGGCCGATCCCGGAAGCTCGCCGGAGGCCGCAAGACGGCGGCCCGACCGCCTGGAACTCCCGTGGGCCGGCCGCCCGAACCCGGGCTGCCGCCGCCCGGCGCCCACGGCCCGGGCTTCGTGCGAAATCAGGATCGTCATCGCGAACCCGGCGGCCGTCGCGGGGTCGGGTGCGGCTCCGGAGAGCGCAAACGCGCCGCCCGGGCCTCGGGTCGGGCGGCGGGCGCCCGACGGCCGCACCTCCGAACGCGATGCGCGCGCCGCGGGGTGCGCGCCCCGGGGCGCGAAGGCGCCGCAGCCGCCTTCGCGCGCTCGAGGAAGAGGGCGCGGCGGCCCATCGGGTCGTGCGCCGCCGCGCCCGCGCGGCCTTGCCGGCGCCGGGGGATCAGATGCCGAGCACGCGGTTGCGCTGGATGGCGTATTCGCCGTCGGCGATCGTCAGCCAGGCCCCGATGGTGCGGAGCGCCTCCCGGTAGCTGTCGTCGATCCGCTTGGCGAGCGGGCTGTGCTCGCGCACCTCCTCGAAGACCTCCTCGGACGCCTCTCCGAACGCATCGGCCACGTCGTCGCTGAACTTCCGGAGCTCGACGCCCTGCTCATCGATGAGCTTGGCCAGGAACTCGCCGTTCTTGGCGTTGTACTCGGAGTACATGTTCTCGTGGAGCACCGTCGCCGCCGCCTCGATGACGAGCTGATCGGACTTCGGCAGGCCGTCCCACCAGGACTTGTTCACGCCGAGGCTGACGATCGTTCCCGGCTCGTGCATCCCCGGGTAGTAGTAGAACTTCGCCGCCTCGTAGAACTTGAGGAAGCTGTCGTTCCACGGTCCCACCCACTCGGTGCCGTCGATGGCGCCGGAGACCAGGTTCTCGTAGATCTGGCTGCCGGGGAGCGACACCGGGGAGGCGCCGAGCTTCGCGAGGACGTCGCCGCCGAGCCCCGGCATCCGGAACTTGAGGCCCTTGAAGTCGTCGGCGGAGTTGATCTCCTTCTTGAACCAGCCGCCCATCTGGACCCCGCCGTTCCCGGCCATGAGGCCCTTGACCCCGAACTCGGCCCCGAGCTCGTCCCACAGCTCCTGCCCGCCCATCCAGCGGATCCAGGCCGACGACTCGATCGCGATCATCCCGAACGGCACGGAGGCGAAGTAGGAGAAGGCCGGGTGCTTGCCCTTCCAGTAGTACTCGGCCCCGTGGTAGATGTGGGCGTTGCCGGAGGCGACCTCGTCGAACGAGTCGAAGGCCTTGACCCGCTCGCCGCCGGCGAAGTACTGGACGTTCAGCCGGCCGTCGGTCATGTCGGTGAGGCGCTGGGCGAAGCGCTGTGCGCCGGTGCCGAGGCCCGGGAAGTCCCGCGGCCACGTCGTCACCATCACGATGTCCTGGCGGTTCTGCGAGATCGCGGGGGCGGCCACGGCGGCGCCCGCGACCCCGGCCGCGCCGGTGGCGGCGGTCTTCATGAAGCTCCGGCGCTTCATCTTGCCGCTCTCCTGCTTCGGGGTGGATGTCATTCTTCTCTCCTTACTCGATGGCCAAGTGTTCCGAGGGAGGCCGGCTCCTCCGGCGCGGGCCGGCGGGTGCGCCCGCCGTACGCGGGATTCCCGCCGCGCCGTCCCGTCCTGTCGCGCCGCGTGGCCGTTCGCCACACCGGGGCGATGTCGCCGTGTCGCGGCATTGTTCGCTGAACCCCGCGAGAAAATCAACTCCCGGAAGCTGCCTCGCGGGGCCGGTCCGGCCGCCCGGCTCGGCAGTGGCCGCGCGGGGCGCCGCTGCCCGCGCCGGCAGGCGAAGGGAGCGTCCCGCGCAGGGTTCTGGCGCGCGAGACGCGAGCCGGCTTCCCGCGGACTTCGAGCCGAAGGCCAGCAACCCGCTCCTGCTTGACGGGGGGGGCCGGAAGAGATGGAGGTCGCGCCGTGCACCGAGTGCCGGACCCCGGAGGGACGGAAGCGGGCCTCGTACCGACCGGCTTGCTCGCATCCGCGGCTGCGAGTCGGACGAGCGGGGCCGACGGATGTGAACAGGCTATCCGGAACGGACAAGCCGCGTTACGGCGCCTGATCTTCGATCCGTTGCAGGTCGGTCTCGTCGATGAACCCCAGGTTCTTCAGGTGGTGCAGCACGGCGGAACGCCCCGCGCGCAGCTTGCTCGCGACAGCCTGCACCCCGTCCACCGTGGCAACCGGCATGGGCAGCGCGGCTACGGCCTGCTGCACGAGGAAGGTGGGCATCAGCAGCATCGCCGCGAAGGCGTTCGCCCGCCGCTCGACGTCCCGAGGCGCCCACGGCCCGCTGGCGAGCGCCAGGCGGCGCCCGGACTCGCGATCGAACAGCAGATGACAGAGCTCGTGGGCGAGGGTGAATCGATAGCCCGAGGCGTGCCCGTTCGCGGCGTGATTCGAGTTGACGATGATTCCGGGACGATGTCGTGGCCCTGCAATGGAAGCTCCTCGAACCTTCTCATCCGACAATGCGAGCTTCTCGATCCTGACGTCCAGCTTTTCGATCATTCCCTCGATATCGACGGACCCGTCCTCTGCGAACGCCCCGTGGAAGTGTCGATGAACCTCATCGGCCAGCTCGTATCCCTGAGACCATGCCGGGGATAGCGGCTCCTCGATCGGAGCGGCATGGCAAATCTCCTGCATCGCCTCCGGGCCGCCTTCGGATGAGTAGAGATCGACCATCGTCCGGGCAAGGTTCACTACGTCCCGCTCTCTTAGGTCAGGCGCGAGTGAACCGAACATGAGCGCCGCCTGACAGGATCCGGTCACGACCAGAGGCGACTCCGAGGTCTCCAGCATCGCGTGCCGCGGCCCCTCGGCCAGCTCCGAGAGGCAGTTGAAGGCCCGTTCCCATCCGGCTCGAACGGCGGGCTCGTCCGTCCCCAGGCCGGCAAGCCACCTGAGGCGCTGGTCCCGGTGCGCGGCCGCGTCCGCGAGTGGCGGAAGGCTTCGGCGCAACGCCTCGATCCGGGGGGATTCATCGGGTCCGAGAGACGTTCCCGCAAGCGCCGACAGGTACTCGCTCGCGCTCGATAGAACCGTATGCAAGGGTTCGGCGACCGCGGCGGGAGGCAGCCTGGCGAAGCCCGTCGACCCGGTGGAATCGAATCGGTACGGCAGGCCTTCGCTCCGAACCGGACCCCAGGATACTTCGACCCGATCCCGAAAACGCCGGATCACGACGTCCGGGAACAATCCGCCCTCCCTCGCGGCTTGAAGCCCATGACGCATCCACCAGTCCTGCCATGCACTCTCCCATTCGGAAGCCTTTTCCTCATCGTCTTCGATAGCGGGTGGCGGGAACCGGGTAGCGTGCAGGGACGTCCATCCGGTATCGTCTTCGGCCTTGACCGGAAGGCGTTCTTCGTGAAGCAGGGGATTCCAGCAACGGACGAACCATTCGAGAAGCGGAAGAAGATACCAGTGGGCCGAATCGATTCGCTCACCTTCTTCCAGATGGGAACACAGATTCCGGCCTTCCACCCAGATCTGGAAGCTTCCCCAGGAGAGACCGACCTCGGGATCGATGGATCGGCCTTCGTCCGGATCGGAGGCGAAGGCCATTCTGATGGCGAACACGCTCGTATCGCCCGCGAGCCTTTCCCACTGAGTGGCCACGTCCGGTTACTTCTCCCAATGTTTCCTGATATCCTGCCTTTGCATCCGGCCTTCCCCGAGCCATTTGCGACGGAGCTTTTCCGGGACCTCTTTCATCCGATCGGGTAGCCGTGCCAGACGTTGTGACCGTCATGCTGTGCACAGTACGCCCTGCCCGCGTGGGCAGCGTACCGCTTGCCGCCTTCCGGATCGCTGGCCGCGAGCAGTTGCTCCGCGATCGTCCGATCAACCTCCCTTGGGCAAAGCGTTCCCCGCCGGCCCCGCTGCCAAGGCTCCTTGTGCTTGGGATTGTTCTTGTAGCGCACTGCGTACCCTCACGAAGGCGAGACGGCCCATGTTTCGACGCGGCCTATCCTGCACCGAGACGCCCCTTGCCTCGCCGGACGCGGCAGCCAATCGTTTGGGGAATGTAATCTGTTGAAATTGAATAAAATATGTTATTGGATCTCTCCTCGGCCTCCTGAAGGGGCCGATCGCGCCGATGAACGCGCCCTCGCACGCTACCCGGAACAGCGCTTGGGGTCCTTCTCCTCCCCGCTGTGCAGGCCTTGCCGGTCCGAGTCGGAGCCTCGCTCGCCTGCACGGAGATTCGATCCCGGTTTCGGCGCCGGTTCGTCTTCGAGGTGGAGGAGCTTCCGTCAGGCATTTCTACGACGCGGGCCGCCCGCCGTGTCGCGGGGAACCGGGGCTGCGGGGGGGGGGGGGGGCAGCAGCATCGGTCTTGAGGTCCTTCGAGACCCCGGCGGCGAGCATCTCGTCGAGGGCGGCGCGGACTTCCGGCGGGGCGTCTCCTTCGAGCGCAACCCGGACGTGAAAGCGAAGATCGCTTCCCGCGCTCGCCTCCATGAGCCGGGGCACGAGGTCGGCGAGGTCCTGGATCTGGGGGCCTTCGAGCACCGTCCCTCCGGCAGCGGGGGGAGTGGATGTGGGGGAGACCCCCGGACTGCTCGGGAGTTCCAGCCGTATGTGTCCCGCCTGATCGAATCGGCAGTCGAGCGGGCCGCTGTCCTCGGCTACCTGGAGCCAGCGGCTCCCCACGGCGGCCATCACGCCATCGCGAACGAGCGCCCACGGAAGCGCCGTTCCCCGCATCTGGGAAGTGGCCTGGGCAAGCGCGTGCCCGTTCGTCTTCCCGTCCCGCCATGCGCCGGGGAGCGCCTGCTCCGACAGGTCTTGCGGCTGGAGGGGCGCGGGCGGAGGACGCAGCAAGGCGCTCTCGTCCAGCACACCGTAGGGGATCTCTTCCTTCCACACCGAAGCCGGGCCGTTGGTGAGCCATACCACCCCCCGTCCGACCCCCCGGCGTATTGCCCGCCGGAGCGCGTCCGGAGGGCAGCGCGGGACGACGAACGTGTCGTCGTATCCCTCTCTCGGAACGTGTGCGACGTGCCCGCCCCGGAAGTAGTCCGTGAGCCCGCCCAAGGTGAGCACCGGCGCGCGCTGCGCTTCCGGGTCTCCTTCGTGGGCGCCCGTCTCCGGGACGAACGGCGCGTCGGGGCGCTCCGGGATCGCTGCCCTCGGCTCCTCGATTCGGAGCCGCGGTTCTCCGGCCGGGAACGCGGCTCCCGCTGCCCCCCACAGCTCCGGCAGAGCTCCGGGGGCCAGCAGGTCTTCGGGCAGCTCGCCCAGCTCCGCCCTTTCCGGGAGGACGACCTCGATCTGCGGGTCTCCGTGTGACTCCGGGTCCACCCACTCGCGCCACCAGGTCCGCGCGCTGCCGTCCGGTCGGGCGAGCCGGGCGACGAGCAGCCCGCGCTCGACGCCCTGCAGCACCGTGTCGAGCAGGACCTTCGAATTCAACACCTTGGGAAGGCGTGGATAACGGGCGAACGCCCCCGCGAGGTCCTTCACGAAGCGGGCGTCGTCGCCTTCACGCCACAGGTCGTAAGGGCCGTCCGGCAGGAGCGCCGCCGCGTCCACCGCCGTTTCCTTGATGCGCGCGCGCTCGTCGCTCTTGATCCCGGCGAAGAGCGGTCCGGCCTCCGGGGCGAGCCTGAAGGCGTGCACGGCGTTGCCTTCGTTCACGGTGACCACGACCGAATACGCCTGCCGGACCGCGTCCGGCACCCGCCCGCGCGCCTCCTGGAGCCGGAGCCGCAGACGCTCCGACCGGAGCGGGTCCACCTGGTGTCCCGAGAGCTGCCCGCTCACGTCCTCCCAGCCGAGCAGCGCCCGGACGGCGGCGCGTGCCGCTTCGAGGCCGTCCGGCGAGGGCACGGCCAGCACCACCGCGTTGCGATGCACGCGCGGCCGGGCCGGCCCGCGGGTCTCGTCGAGGAAGCGTTGCGCGAGGGCGCTCGGCTTGTCCGGCTCCGAAGCCGCGCTTGGGCCCAGCACCGCGTACCGGAAGCTGCCGTCGTCGCCCACGTCATGCGGCGTAGCGGGCAGCAGGTGCACGCTTACCCCGGTGGCCGAAGCGCCTTCGGTAAGCGGCCTCGCCTTGCGGATCGCTTCTTCGAGACCGGCTTCCACCGCATCGGCGCTCACCCGCTGCCGGCAGGCCTCGTCGTGCATCTGTCGCAGGTTCGGACGGTTTCCGAGCCGCCAGGACTTCGGCAGCTCCGCTGCCGCCGCCACTGCGGGAGCCGCCGGGTCCTCCACGCCTCCCGCGTCCTCATCGTCCAGGAACCAGGAGATCTCCCGCCACCGGCGGAGCCCCTTCCGAAGCTCGATCGCGTCCGGCGCGCGGGCGCCTGCCATCCGCACCAGCTCCGGGGTGTACGCCTTGTGGCCGATCGGCTGCGAGTGCAGGAACACCGCGATGACCGCCTGCTCCGCTTCGCGCCCCTCCCGGAGCGCCGGAAGCTCTTCCTGGATCTGCCGCGCCCTCGCCAGTTCGGCTTCCAGGAGCGCCGCCCAGTCCGTGCGATTCCCCGCAGCGCCTTCCGTGGAGGCCACCCCCGCAAGCTCGCGTACCGCCTCGGAGATTCCCGGACCCCCGGAGCCCCGGGCGCCCGCCGGCGGCGCCGTGTCTCTCTCGCCGCCGGCGGGCGCGGCCAGAAGGGCGGCGGGGCCGATGAGCGGGCTCGTGTCCCACTTCTCCGCCTCGCGGAGCGCGGTGGCGAGGGTGCGGAGGAGGCCGCGCGTGCGCTGGAATCCTTCGAGCTGGGTCCAGCGGCTGTAGAGCACGTCGGTAAGATCGGGATGGAAGGGGAAGCTGCTCCGGAAGCGATCTTCCGCGGCCGACCTCTCCCCGGCCGTCGCGTCGTCGATCCGGGAGAGGCCCCGCACCACCCCGATCACGTGGGGTCGGAAGGCGTTCGGGTCCCGGAGGTCCTCCGGCGCGAAGAAACGCCGGCGCAGCACTTCCGCCACGTCTTCCTTCCGGACGGGCTGCACCCCTTCCTCGCGCTGCCGTCGGAACACGTCGAAGAGCCCGGAGATGAGCTCCCGGCCCAAGTCTCCCCGCTGCTTGGCGGGATCGGTGGCCAGCAGCGAGGCCACGATCGCCGCCCGGTCCACCTTGGCCGCGGCTTGGGTCAGGTACTGGAAGAAGTCCCGGATGCGGTCGCGCCACACCGGATCGAGCCCTGCCTTCTCGCGCGCGTACATCAGTACTTCGTCGATCAGGACCAGGGTGGCGAGCCCGCGCTGCTGCGGCTTCTCGATCAGCTTCACCAGGAGGGGCTCGGCGGGCGGCGTCTCGCGCTCCTCGTCCCGGCCCTCCCCGTGGGTCGCGCGGAGCCCGTCCGCGCCCGCGAGCTGGAACGCGAGCACGCTCCACGGATGCCGCAGGGTGCGCGCCGTCCCGTCCGGTGCGCGCACCCCTTCGATGCCCCGCTCCACGTCGATCTTGTCGAAGCAGAGGGCGGCGGTGAACGCGCGTGGCAGGGGGCCGCCGACATGCTCGTGGAACTCCCTCACCGCCGGGAGGTCGGGCAGCGCCTCGGGGTTCCGGAACAGGTGGTAGAGGGTGATCAGGGTGTGGGTCTTGCCGCCGCCGTAGGTCAGTTCGAGCTGCCGTACCGCCTTGTCGCTCTGCCCCGAGAGCCGTCCGGCGACGTCCTTCACCAGCTCGCGCAGGGTGTGGGTCGGGTAGGTGAGGGCGAAGAACTTCTCCGGCTCCTCGTACACCGCGCGGCGGCCCTGCCCGAGGGTCACCTCGTGCAGGTCGGCGGCGAATTCCGCGAGCGACAGCGCACCGGAACGCAGCTCTTCCTTGAGGCGGACGATACGGGGCCAGGGCGCGGGTTGGTTCTTCTTCGTCATCGATGCGCTTCCGGCGGCGGATTCCGCGACGTTTCGAGCAGCGGGAGCGAGGCTGATCTCAGGCGGTGATCGTCGTCAATCGATTCGATGCGGCTCGGCCGCCGGTCGCCCCAGCGCCAGAAAACATTGAACCGTCCCTCGTTGAAGCGCGCTCCCTCGCCCGAGACCGGTGCCAGGACCACCGCGGGTCGTGCGCACGGTAGACGAACCCTTGGGACCGCATCGAAGAGCGTCCGGCGCCTCTCAGGCATACCCGCCGGCCACCATCCGATCGAGGCAGGCATGCACGTACCCTGCCTCACCTTCGCGTACGAGCTGACCGGGCGTCTTGCCGGCGAATCCCGGCAACACCTCCGAGCGGAACCAGGCATAGGTGACGAGCGGAGAGGAGCCGGTATATGCCTCTACGCGACGAAGGATCTCCACCATCTCCCGCAGCCGGGTCTGCGTCTTCCGGGCCTGGACCCCGCGATGTGCCCGAGAGCGCGTCCCGGCTGAGCCCCAAGGCGCCGGCTGACCCCGGTCTTCGCCGTGCGCAACACGCCCGCGATGCGCGCGGGTGAGAATACCGGGGATCGCCATCGACGAGTTCCTGAAGCTGCACCATCACGCCCCATGTTTTGGCGGGCCGATGGGTAATCTTATCCGGTTTTCCGCTCGCGCCGACAGCCGAAGCCGACTACGCGGGTCCGAGCGACCCAGGGATGCAGGCGTCGCGTCTGCTTTGCCTTATGGCGGGCCGACGGCCCGCTTGCGGGCGGGACCGCCCGCGTCCCGGAGGGACGCGTCGTTCCCAGGAGACGCGCCGCTCCCAGGATGCACTTCTCCGGGCGACGGACCGCCACGGCAGCCGCAGGCCTTGTTCCGGCCAGGGGGCGGGATGTCCGAAAGCCCCGCGCCTCCGGCGTGTTGCGGGCGGTGGCGGCCGTCGTCAGCACGGGCGACGCGAGATGAATTTTTGCCAAAAAATCCATTGCCAAAACATTTCTTGTCGTTTACCGTGACGCTGTGTCGGAGCTCTCGCGGAGGGAACCCGGATGCGCAACGTCATCGGACAGGCCGTCGTCGGCGACGATCTCTACGGGCGGGACCACGAGCTGGCCCGTCTGTGGGAGATGCTGGAGCAGGGCGAGCACATCCTGATGCTCGCTCCCAGACGGGTGGGCAAGACCAGCCTGATGCTGGAACTCCGCCGCGCACCTCGCGGGAATTGGAACGTCATCTACGTCGACGTCGAGCGAGGCGACGGCCCGGCCGACTTCGTGGCGGCGGTTCTCTCTGCGCTGGCGGCCGATCACCGGTATCGGAGCCGTTTCGAGGCGATCCCGTTCTCGGGCGCGGTCAAGGACGTTCTTGGACGTCTTCAGTCCGTCAGCGTCGACATCGACGTGTTGCGGGTCGAGCTCAAGGGCGCAATCGGCTCCGAGTGGGATCATGCCGCGGACCAGCTTCAGGCGCGTCTGGCGAGCTTGCCGCCCGCGGGCGCCAACCTTCTGATCATCGTCGATGAGCTGCCGTTCCTCGTCTCGCGAATGCTGCGGACCGCCGAACGGAAGCACGACGCCGAGAGGCTGCTGTCCCGGCTCCGGTATTGGCGTCAGGCGCCGGAGCTGCGCGGGAAGGTTCACACGCTGGTCGGCGGATCGATCGGGCTCGAAGGCGTCCTGCGGCGTGCGAGCCTTTCGGGCTTGATCAACGACCTCGCCCCGTTCCACCTGGACTCGTGGGACAGGCCCACCGCCGTCGAATTCCTGAAGGCGCTTGGAAGCGGCTGCGACTTCCGTCTCGACGATGACTCCATCGCCCGGATCCTGGACTTGCTGCGGGACCCCGTTCCGTACCACGTGCAGCTTTTCTTTTCGGCGCTTCGCGATGCCTGTGGAAGCGAACCTTCCCGTGTTTCGTCCGAGATGATCGAACGGTGTTTTGAAGAGCGGCTTGCCGGAGCCAGGGGGACCGCTCATCTCGATCATTACGCGGAGCGCCTTGAGATTGCCTTCGACGAGCGGGAGCACGAGATGGCTCGCGACGTCCTGGGCCGGGCCTGCCGGCGAGAGGACGGCGCAAGCCTTGTGGAGATCGAGGACCTGCGGGGTCATAGTGAGCAGACGTACTTGTCGGTGCTGCGCGACCTGGAGGCCGACGGTTACGTGATACACGAAGGCAGCCGGCTGACATTCCGCTCCAATCTCTTGCGGAAGTGGTGGCGGAAGTACCACCACGGCAGGGGGGTTGCGCCATGATCCGCCGCCGGCTCTACAACCCGGCCCAACTGACCCCCGACGAGCTGAAGGCGTCGTTCGTCGCGCGCGAGGACACCCTTGCGGAGATGCTCCGCCTGATTGGCGAGCAGCCCCCCGGCCGGCCATGCCAGCACGTGATGCTCATCGGCCCGCGTGGCATGGGGAAGACCACCCTCGGGCTGCGCTTCCTGCATGCGCTCGGGGACGCTCCCGATCTTGCCGCGTGCTGGCAGCCCGTCGCGTTCTACGAGGAAAGCTACGAGATCGGCGATCTCGCGGATTTCTGGCTCGCCGCCTTGCGCCATCTGACCCGCGCCACCAACGACCCACGATGGGCGGACAGAGCCGACGCGCTCGCGAGGGACGAAGGAGACACGGAACGGCTCGCCGCATACGCTCTCTCGGCGCTCATGGATTTTTCCCGGGAAAACGGGAAACGGCTGATCCTGTTCGTCGAGAACCTGGACGCCATCTTCGGGCAGTTGCGGGACGAGCGCGAGATCCATGCCCTGCGCGCCACCCTGATCGAACGTCCGGACATCCTGCTGCTCGGGTCCGCCAACGCCGTCTTCGAAGCCATTCGCAGCCACGGAGAACCCTTCTACGAATTCTTCCGGTTGTTCATTCTCGAAGGTCTCGGGCGGGAAGACGCGCATCGGATACTCGCAGCCCTCGCGGGCGGTGAAGGCAGGCCGGAAATCCCGGAAACCATGAAGCGGGAGCGCGGCCGGCTGGAGACCATACGCCGGCTGACGGGTGGCAATCCGAGGCTGCTGGTGCTTGCCTGCCGCATGTTGATCGAGTCGCCGCTCGGATCCGCCTTCGAGGATCTGGAAAGTCTCATCGACGAACAGACCCCCTACTTCAAGGCCCGGATCGAGGAATTGCCGATCCAGGCCCGGAAGGTGTTCCACTGTCTCGCGGAAGGATGGAAGCCGATGCTGGCGAAGGAGGTGGCTGGCGCCGCGAAGCTGAGCTCCTCGCACGCCAGCGCCCAGCTCCGGCAACTCGTGGAGAAGGGCTATGCAAGAGAAGTTCGCCTGCCGAAGGAGAAACGGGCGCGGTACGAGGTCAGCGACCGCTTCTACAACATCTACTACCTGCTGCGTTTCTCGCGCGCAGGGCGGGATCGACTGGAACGGCTCGTCGTCTTCCTTGGCTGGTTGAACAGGCACGGGAAACACGACGAAGCGGAAGCTGCGTGCAGAAGGGCTACTGCTGTCGAACCGGCGCATGAGGAATCATGGCGTGTCTTGGCGGAGGTGATCCTCTGGCAGGACGATGATGCACGTTTGCCGGAGGCCGAGGAGTGCGCCCGTCGTGCGGTGGAGCTGGCGCCGGAAAGTCCGCAGGCATTGCATATGCTCTCCGACGTCCTGGCTTGTCGCGGCAGATGGACGGAGGCACTGGATCATCTCGAACACGCGCTGCGTATCGGCGGCGATTCTTTCCAGGAAAATCAATGGCCCGGTTTGACGGAATCGCTGATCCCGGCGGTTGCCGCCGGCTATGGGTCACGGGTCAAGAGCATGATGGAGGAAGCCGGGCTGGCCGAACCGATGGAACCGCTCTGGCATGCGACGAGGGCGGAGTTGGGGGAAGAACTCGAACCCCTGCCTGCGGAGATCATGGAAACCGTGACGGACCTCCGGCAGGAATTTTCAGACTGGAAACGCTGAAAGCGTTTCCACGGAAGCGGCGATGTGCTTGTCCGCTGCCAGAACGATGAGATCCAGGGCTTCGATGCCGGGGCTCACCCGAGCACTCCCGCGGTAAAGAAGACACTCAGGTTCGGAGATCCCTGCCAGTCCCTCAGCCCGGGATGTGCCCGGGCCGGGATGACGTCCGTCGCTCCATTGGAGTCCTTGCCAAAACACAGTACGTGCTCCAGATCCGCATGGTTCAGAAAAACCGGGGAATGCGTCGCCAGCAACACCTGGGAGTCGTATACCGAAGACAGGGCATCGTAAACGTCCTGCGTCACCCCTGGATGCAACCCGTTCTCCGGCTCCTCCATCAAATACGTCTTGCCGGAATCCTGGAGATAGGCCGGCAGGGTCAGCGCCAACAGCCGCAGCGTCCCGTCGGAGACCGTCCACGACGGCACTTCCACTCCCGATACGTAGCGGATCATCAAGTAGCAGTGGCGGTCGTCTTCGCGGTCCACGACGCGGACACTCTCGATTTCGGGCAGGGAGACACGGACGTGATTCAGCCAGTCGTTGAACGCCTCCTCATGCTCTCGCCGGAGTTGCCGGATCACCCGAGGGAGGTTGGAACCATCGGGAGAGAAGCCTGCCCGGCGCCTGTCCGGCGGGCTGGACTGGCGCATTCGGGAGCTGTCCAGGAACAGCCTTTGTACGCCCGTGTCCAGCAATCTTTTCACGTGGGTGGAGACCGGAAACTTCTCGGGAGACTCGGGGAGATTCCCCAAGGTCGATCTCCCCGGGCCGAACGAGATGCTGATCGCCCATCCCTTTCCCGCCTTCTCGGATACTTCGATGTTGAAGTTGTCCTTTCCTTCGCGGGACTTGCTCAGTATCGTTCTCGATCCTCGCCTTCTGCCCCCGATCAGTATCGTCCCGGGAGCCTCGGGAGGGTCGGGGAAACGCAGAGGCTCCTGCCGTGATCGGTCATTTTCGCGGGGCATCAGAAGCGCTCTTTCGGAGTCGATGCGTATCCCGTTCCTTCCTTCCTTGATGGCGATTTCATAACGAAACGTCTTGAACTTCCTTTCCCGGGGGAGTTGATTCCTGGCACCCTTCGGTATATCGAACTCCACCGCCAGCTCGAAGCCGAGATCTTTCCGGGGACGGTCCCAAACCATGTCCTGGAAGTTCTGGGTGCGTTTGTCCACGGCAGACCCCAGGCCGCCGGACAACATGTCTCCCAGAAACATGACGACATCGAGCAGCGTGCTCTTGCCGCTGGCGTTGGGGCCGACCAGGACGTGGAAGCGGTCGAGCCGGACGTCCACGCAGCGGAGGCAACGGTAGTTGAGGGCCTGGATACGACGGATCATGGTCGGCGTCTGTAGCAGCAGCAGAAAGAGGGCCTGGGACGGCTATCGCGGCCGGCATGGCGGGGGAGGCGGCAGGTCATGGTCGAAGTCTACAGGAGGGATTCCTGGCGGTGGGCGGAGGCGCCGCCACGGGTGCGGATGTGGTTCTGGACGGATTCCAGGGTGGCGCGCTCCTCCGATCCGCCCTCGGCGAGCTCGATCAGGGCCTGTACGACCCGGGCGAACAGCTCGTGGCGCCAGAGCCCATGTGATTCCAGGTAGGCGTCCACGCGGCTTTGCTCGCCGGTCTTCCAGAGCTGCATCAGCCTGTGGACGCGGTCGATCAGCGGCGGGGCGCCGCCCTCCGCCGGCGGCCCGCCGAGGTCGCGGGCGCGGCGGCGGTTCCAGGGCTTGAGACGGGCCTCGCTCCCGGAGGCGTCGCGCCCTTCCGCCGCCCCGCCTTCCTCTTCCGGGGCCTCCACGGACGCCGCGCGCGTGCTGCGGGCCAGCAGGTCCAAGCGTCCGGCGAGAGCGGCATCCGAGAGGTTGCACGAGAGCGCGTAGAGGATGCAAGCCCCGGCCGGCGCCGCGCCGAGGCCGAAGTCGTTGCGGTGCAGCAGGTAGTAGGTGGTGGGGTCGTCCAGCTCGTCCGTCGCGCCGCCCCCGTCATGGCGGAGCAGGCGGCTTACGACGAAGCCGACCACCATGCGCCGCACGTGACGCAGGAACTCGGCGACGGTCAGCCGCTCGTCCGCTTGGTCCGCCTTCCTCACCACCGGATGCCGGCGTCCCAGAAGTCCCGCAGGCGCAGGGCGACGTTCTCCTGCATCTCGGCCAGCACCTTGCCGTCCCAGCCGGGGCGGGCGGTCGCCGGGCGCTTCTTGCAGACGAGCCAGATGGAGGAGGAGAGGCGTGCGCCCCCGGCGACCTTGTTCTGCATCTCGGTCTGGATCGGCCAGGAGCCGTCCACCACGAAGCCCGCGCGGATGAGGGCCGACACCAGTGTTTCCCAGGCCGTGGGCTGCTTGTTGGCGAACACGACCACCAGCCGACCGTTCTCATCGAGTGCTTTCAGGCAGCTCTGAAAGACCCGGAACATGCCGTCCTCGTAGGCGGTCCTGGATGCGGCTACGTCGGAGTCGAAACGGCCCGGCTGATCGACCAGCTCACCGTCGTTCTTCTCCCGGTCCCACTTCGGACCAAGAGGTTCGGCGAACGCCGCGTCGGTTTCCGGCGAGAGCCCGTACAGCGTGCGCCGGAGCCAGACGTAGAAGAAATCCATCAGGTCGGAGTAGGGGATCGCGTCGTAGTACGGCGGATCGGTGCAGATCAGATCGAAGCTGCTGAGCTTGAGATCGGTAGCGGACGACCGCAACACGTTCGGAACGGGCGCTTCCTCGGTTGCGGTCTGGACGTGCTCGACCGCCCGCGCGATCCACTCGACGGCCTGGATGAAGCCGCCGCTGGCATCCGCCAGCGGACACGACTCGGCGAAGTCCCACACCATCGGCAGCGCGAAACGGGCAAAGGTGCTGCGGATTTTCTCAGGATTGTTGGTCCAGGTGGCGAGCGTGCTGCCCCGATCCGCCAGCCGGCTGATCGACGGGGCCAGACAGGCGGTCAACGCCTCGCGCCACTCCTCCGGGTAGCCACCGTGGTCGTCGTCAGGTTCCGCACAGGACGATTCCATGCCACCGGATCGGCTTGCACCCGCGGCCCGGTCAGGGTCGGAGCGGGGCGACGGATACCTTGGGAACGGCGTGTCCCGGAGGGACGCGGGCGTCTCGCCTGCTTCGCCATATGGTGGGCCTCCGTCCCGCTTGCGGGCGGGACGCCCCCCGTTCCCAGAACCCGCACCCGCCTCCGGTATGCTGTCGTGACTGTGCGCCGAAAGATCGCGCTCCGAGGAGACGTGCCGAGCCGGCCGGCCTGCATCTGCCGCTACGAGCCGGTCGGCATGAAACAGGCTTGGATTCCGCAGTGGCGGTCGCTCGGAAGACCCGGCATCGTGACCGATTGGCGCCGTCCCACTCATCAGACCGGCGCAACGGCGGATCTCCTGGACGAACGTTCCCAGCGCCAGGAGTTGCCGATTCGTGAAGAGCCGCCGCCAGGTATCGAACCCGTAGCGGGGCAGCCCGGAAGCCCCGCGCGAGTTGGGCGACGGTCGATCCGGGCTGACGGGCTCGACAGGAAGGCCGAACGGTATCTCCTGATAGAGCCGGCCGATTTCTTCCTCCGTCACGCACGCTGCTTCGATCTCGGTCTCGGTCGGCAGGCGGTATTCCTTGCCCTCCTGCCCGTCCACGACCACCGCCGTCATGCGCTCGCCGATCCGTCCCGCGCGGCCCTCGGTGCGAATGTCCCGCATCGTGACGATCGCGCCACAACATGGGCACTGCGCACCACTCCCGCTCATCGTGCCGGCGCCCAGGTTCCGGTCGTGCTCGCGCTTCTGCGCGGGGCTTCCGCTCCCCTCGGGAACACCCCGCTCGACGCCGAAGGCGACCCCGGCACCGTCATCCCGCCGCTCCATCGTGAGCAGCACACGCTTCTTCGCCGTCCTGCACAACCAGCGCGTCTTGAGCAACGGGATCTCCGCCCGGCAGTCGCCGCACCGCACCGTGCGCGCCCAGAGATACGCCACCGTCGGCTTCGCTACCCACCGGGGGTTCGCCTCGTTTTCCAGATAGAGCGAATCGAACTCCGCGTTGAGCGAAGCTACCGACACCTGCCCGTTCTCGTCCGGTTCGAGCCGCCTCGGCGGCCGGGGCCGGTAGCGCACCGTCGGGAGCGGAGTGGGCGAAGCGGATCGCCCGCGCCCCTTGCGCCGCACCGGCTCGAACTCCGCATACGTCGGATAGCGTGCCGCCAACGCCCGCCTCGCCCCGGCCAGCACCCACCGTCCCCAAGCCCGAAGATGCCAAGCGAAGTCCGCGCCCGCCACCGGAGACGTCGACCCGAAAAGCGCCGCCACCCGCACCGCCTCTCCGTCACCATGCCCATACTCGGCAAGCGCCTTGCGTACCGCACTCGCCTTCGTCACCCCTTGCGCCTTCAGGAACTCCTCGATGAAGGCCCGGTCGTCCAACGCGAACGCCGGCAACGGCCGGGCCTCCCCGCCCAGCAACCGCGGATAGTGGAGCGTGCAGCGGAGGATGAACCACGCCACCGGATTGATGTCCGCCGCCACCGCCTCGCACCCGAGCCGCATCGCTTCCAGCGGAATCGCCCCGCCCCCAGCGAACGGGTCCAACACCCGTGGCGCCCGCCCCCCGAACGCCTCCCGGATCTCCGCCCGGAACCTCGCAAGCTCCCCGCCGTCCTCGCGTCCCCAATGGAAGATCCCGCCCCGGGTCTCCTCCCTCATGCGCTCGCCGCCAGCACCCGGCGCCTCCACCACCTGCCCCGCCATCCGCGTCAGCAGCTTCCGTCTTCCCGCCCGGTCGCCCGGGTCCGGCAACAGCGTCGCCAGCAACGCGGCCCGGCTCGCCGCCAACGGCCGCCGCGCCGGCCAGATGTGCAGCGTCGAGATGTGCCCGTGCCGCACGTTCTTCTCGTGCACCGAATCCAGCGACACCTGCTTCAGCGGAAACGCCGCTTCGATCAACCGCTGGTAATTCAATCCTATGGATCCCTGTTTCGGGGGATATAAACGATTACTCCCATATAACTGGCGTCAACATATAACATCAGTATCATCGTCGACTGCACCTATCACCTGAACCACAGGATCTCCAATCTTTACATAGCTCTCCTTCTCATCAAGATCTTCCCATGTCTTCTCTTGAGTCTTTAAAGTTTCATATCTTGTGACCCATTTAGGAGGCGTAAGCATTTGAGATAGGAAACCGCTACTGAGATCACGGGCCCCTCCTTGTCCTCCAATATTTATTTTTTTGCTTCTGTAAGTAGATGCCATAGAAAGTCTTGTTTCTACTCTTGAAACTTTTACTCTGACCTTTGGCCTTTCGATAGATCCTAATATTTCTCCTGTGTCAGGATCTTCGATATCCGTCCCTTTTGGATCCATGATATCGAAATACATGTCAGGGGTTACTCCATTATCGGAACCCAAATTTATAACCAATTCTCGTGTATTGAGAATTTGCGCAACTTTTCCTCGGATCAGTGTCATTGTTGATTCTCCATTCTGTTAGTTTGGAGCTTTCTGCTCAACTCGTCAACCTCTTCTGGAACGATATCTCTCCAATCCTCCAAAGCATCATCCGCCGTGGCCAATTGTTCTCTGACAATTGCTTCAACTTTTTCCAAAATCACATGAGTATCTTCGGGAATTCTTGGTGTTGTAATAATGTTCGCTACTCGTGAAATACTCATGTATAGAGATAGAAGCCGACGAAACGCAGATCGTGCATGTGGTTTGATGATATCCCTACCAGCCTTAGTAGCTGATTGCCGGCCGAAAATATACGATCCGAAAAGCCCCATGACTAAAGAAAAAATTTGCGAAATCATCAATTCCAAATTGGTCAAAGTGCGTATGGTCGATGCATAACCCAGGATTCCTAGTATTCCTATAGACACCAGAATTAATAACACAGGCGCAATATATTCATATTTTTTCATCGCACGCAAATTCCCATTAAGAACAATTCTTTGTCTTTATCGAGTCGTGCGGCGTTGATCGTGAATTTGGGCGCATTCTCGATCTGCTCCAGCTCCGGCCGCCGTCCCGACAGGCGCAGGCTGTCCCGCATCAGGTTCAGGGATCCCTCACTCCGCGCTTCCATGAAACTGCCGCCGGTCACGGTGCTCTTGTAGTCCCGCATGAACCCGGCGAGGAGCTGGTAGCGACAGACGGGCTGGCAGCCCGCGCACGAGTTCTCCGCGGCCAGCATCCCGTAGAGCATCCTCGGGTTCTGGAACTCGATGCAGTCCGGGGACAACCGGACGATGATCTGTAAGCCCCGGGCCTCGCAGCTTTGATGGACAACGGTGTCCATGATCGTCTCTTGGAGCGCCCGGGCTACGTGGCTCGGATAGTAGCACTGGCTGTCGCTGCCCTCTTGGGAGAACATCGGGGGTTTGAGGAAGAGACTCGCGCACCGTCCGCGTACAGGCGATCTGCTCTGGGAGAGGCTCGGCGACTCACTCGAAGTCCGCCACGCTGCGGTGGAGGGTGGTGCGCTGGTGCGAGCGCGAGCCAGCTTCGGCCACCTTCACGCCTCGCCGCCGTCCGTGTCTCGCTGTTGCGGCAGGTACTCGCGGCCCGGCGTCTCCCAGACGATCTCTCCATCCTCGAACACCACCACCGCTTGGCCGGCCGCCGCAGCCTCCCGGCGGGCGCGTTCGCCGGCTCGGCGCAGGGCCGCATCGGCCCCCGTCGGGTCCGGCCCGCCAAGCTCTCCGAGCGGTATCCGATCATGCGCGCTCACCGTCTACCTCCTTCGGCCAGCAGCACCGGGGTGCGGCCTGAATTATCGTACAGCTTCCACTCGTTTACCAGATCATGATACACGTTCCCGAAGTTGCGGCATCCTTTGGGAAACCATTGAATGATCAAAGATTTCGGAACATCATGTCCTCCACACGAGACCCGGTGGGCGACCCGGGCGGCCGCCATCTCGGGCGTCGACAGGCGCAGGAAGAACAGCTCGACCCGGTAGCCCAGGGTCTGCCAGTGAGAGATCCGGCGCGCGTAGGTGTGCCCACTCAACGTGGTCTCGAAGGCGAAGCTGTCTCCTCTCCGCACGTGTTCGCCGATCCGCTGCAAGGTCAGCCGGCTGGCCTGGACGGCGGCCAGATTCGGGCGGAAGGGACTGAGCCCGGCCGCGATGAGGTCCGTGTTGACGAAGCGAGGGCAGTACGCCTCGTTCGGCAGGAACTCGACGGCGAACGTGGGCTTACCGGCTCCGTTCGGCCCGGCGATGACGAGGATCCTCCTGGACGGGTTCACCGCTTGCCGGAGCGCGGCGACGGCGGCGGCAGCGGCGGCGCGGTCTCGTTCTCCCCGTACTTCGCGGCGTAGATCGTGAGCTTGGTCGCGTCCCCGATCTGCTCCAGCTCCGGCCGGCGGCCGGACAGCGCGACGCTGTCCCGCACCAGGTTCAGGAATCCCTCGCCCCGCGCTTCCATGAAGCTGCCGCCGGTCACCGCGCTCCTGTAGTCCCGCATGAAGCCGGCGAGGAGCTGGTTGCGGCGCACGGGCTGGCACCCCGCGTACAGATTCTCCACGGTCAGCGTGTTGTAGAGGGCGCCCGGGTTCCGGAACTCGATCCGGTCCGGGAACAGCCGGATGATGATCTGCGAGCCCCGGACTTCGTAGTCCCGGTGGACGACGGCGTTCACGATCGCTTCCTGGAGCGCCCGCTCCGCGTAGCTCGGATAGTCGTGCCGCCCTCCCCCATCCTTTCGGGAGATCGTCGGGGTCAGGGGAGAGACCCGCAGATACGTCAGCGCCCGCGCGATCTGCTCCGGCAGCGGCCCGGTGATCCGTTCGCTGTCCGCCGCGTTGCCGTCGGGGACGTCGTGTTTGTACGAGGCGACGTCGATGAAGGCGCCGTAGACGTGCTGCTCGGGCTGCTCGGCGAAGAGGAGGATCCCGAGGTGCGTCGGAACCGCCCCGGAGTCGGTGAGCGCGGCGAGCTTGTGAGCCGCCAGCACGGGCGCCCACTCATCCGGTGTCGACCAGTCCGGGAACCGCGCCCGGAAGTACTTCTTCAGGCGGGACTCGTCCAGGTCCGCAAGGCTTGCGCCGATCACCAGCCGTTCTTCGACCGGACTCGCCAAGCGCCGGGCGCTCAGTATGCGCGCGAGCCGATCGGGAGGGATCAGCCGCCGATGGCTGCCGATGCGCTGGAGGTAGCGCCCATCACTCGTCTGGTGCACGTCGAACTCGGCCGGCGGGATCTCGACGATCAGACACAGCTTGAGGGCGCCGTCCTCCGTGGGCAGGTGTTCCCAGTCGAGCGCCGGGACGATCATCGGGTTGCAGTTGTTGGTCGCGGCGTTGACCACGAGCTGTTCGAGGAGGTCGCGCTTCCCGGTGTCGATCCCGACCACCGCACAGTCCGAGTCGCGCACCCCCATCACGATCGTTCCGCCCCTCGTGTTGGCCATGCTGACGAAGACCTCGGCGAGCTTCGGCGCGGCCCGGCCTTCTTCCCCGGCGAGCAAGACCCGATCCCCCCGAAACACGGCCTCCTTCAGCTCGAGCTCCGTGTCCTCCCCGGCCCGGATCGAGGACATGAGCGCGGCGGCCTTCGGCGTCAGCACGCCGGGGACCCCCTCGCCCCGGCCGCCTTGAGCCGCACCGCGGGCAATTTCTTCAGCCGCTGATTCTGCGGGTCGATCTCCACGCCGACGGATTCGAGGGCGGTCACGCCGAGCAGGGGCTCGGCGTCGGCATCGCCGAAGATGATCGTTCCTCCGACGAATTCCCCCATGAATTCGATGCGCGCCACCGCAACGTCCATTCGGATTTCACTGCCGTCGGCCAGCTCGTACCGCCGCTGCCCCTCGGGCTCGATGCCGATGGCCTGAAGACGCGGCCTCGGTACGAGAGAGTCGATCGCCCCGGTGTCCACCAGAAACGACCCCTCCCAGCTTCGCTCCGGATCCGCCGGGTTCCGGATCGTGACGTCGACGTGCGTGACTCCCATCGCGTCGATCTCCCTGCAAGTTTGCTCCACCGTCCCGACCGGTCCCCTGGCGGAGATGATCGCGGTCACCGCGATACGCCGCTACCGTGCTTCACGCGGGTTCCGCCGCCTCGATCACGGGGCCGGCGGAGAGCCGGCAGGCGAACGTGCCGCGGCTCCTCGCGAGCAGCTTGGCGAAGGGGTCCTGCACCCGCACGAGCCGTGGCACGGGCGTCGCGCAGTCGAAGACGACGTGGAGCCGGTAGCGCTCGCCCAGGTGACGAGCCTGCTTCCGTTCGTTCGCCTGCATCCGGATGTTCCCCTGTCCCCCCCGGCCCTTGACCTCGATGCTGCACACCTCGTCTTCCGGGTGCGTGGAGAGCAGTTCGAATCCCGGCCAGTCGGGAGGCCGGCCGAGCGCGCAGGCTCGGTGCGCGCCGCGTTCCGGTGTTCCGCCCCCCGCCGCGTCCGCAACCGCCGTTCGGCGAAGTCTACCGCCTCGGCCCGCATGGCGGCCCCGCGAGGGGCCGGCGGGACCGCGCCGGAGGGGAAGTGCGACGCCCGTGCAGCAGGAGCGGGTGCTCGACGGGGCATTCGGCCGGGGCACCGTCCTCGTCGTGGCGAAGCCCCGGCAGCCGGCGTTCAACGACTTCACGCCCGCGCGGGCCGTGGGGGAGCGGTCGGGTCTCGATCCTGGCTCCGACCCTCGTAGATGCCCCGCTCCCGTTCCCCGACGTCCCGCATCCGCTCCCCGGCGAGATGCCAAGTCGATTCCGTAGCATGACCCCGAGTGGTCTACACTCCCGCTCCGGCAATCGGTCCGATCGGGGCCGCGGCGGCCCGTCGAGGGCCGCGAGGGCGGGGCGGTCCACCATGGCGCTTCTCATCACCGGCGAGTGCATCAACTGCGACGTGTGCGAGCCCGAGTGTCCCAACGGGGCGATCTCGATGGGCGAGGAGATCTACGTCATCGACCCCGCGCTCTGCACCGAGTGCGTCGGGCACTTCAAGACCTCGCAGTGCGTGGAGGTGTGCCCGGTCGAGTGCATCGTCACGGACCCGGAGCACATCGAGGGCCGGGACGTGCTGCTCGCCCGCTACCGGCATCTCGTCGCGGGCGGGCAGGGAGGGTAGTCCGGCGTTCCGGCCACCCGTACGGCCCAAGGCCCTATTCATGCCGAGCGACTCGCGGCCGCGCATCGATGCCCGCCACCCTTCTTGGGAACGGCGGGTCTTCGGGACGCGGGCGTCCCGCCCGCAAATGGGACGGCAAGACCGACACGGGTCGATGCGGGCGAGACACCCGCGTCCACAGGACGCGCCCTTCCCAGGACCTCCGCCCCTCCGATTCGGCCAAACCGGGCCGCCCGCCCGAACCAATTCCGCGGCGTGAAACGACCCTGCGGTACGGCCCGCCCCGCCCCCGAGTGAATCAGCCGGGGACGGTTCCTCCTCCCCCGAGGAGGAGGTGGGGCGGCGGGGTCCTCACGGTGCGTTTGCCGCGGAGCGCCTCGGGCCACTCCGCCTCCGGGACGTCGCCCGTCGGGTGGTCGAGGTAGGTGCGCGCGAAATCGAGCACCGCGGCGGCATCCCCCGGCTCCAGCCGGCTGAAGCGTAGGTTGTACTTCCCCGAGGCGCGGAGCGCCACGTTGCACGCGCTCAGGCAGCCGTTGAGGCACGGCACCCTGATGAAGTGAAGTCGGGGGTCGGCGGTGCGGCCGCCATCGCCGTCCGGCCCGGATAGCTCACCGTCCTCCTGCCGTGGACGCCGAGACATCCGGTCGAGTCCCCGCTCCAGCTCGCGGGCGAGCCGCTGTCCGCGGCTCGGCTCGCCCGGCGCGAGCCGGAGGTCACGGACGCAGGTCGTGCAGACGTAGAGGCGGTGGATGGTCTCCTCGGCGCGCCGGCCGCTTCGGGGAGGCGGCATCGAACGTGGGGTTGGCCGGGGGAGGAGGGGCGGTTCGGCCGAGGCGCCGTGGGGCGGCGCCGCGAACGGGCGGGCGGATCCGCTCCGCCCGCCCGTTCGCCTGCCCGCCCGCCTGCCCGAAGCCGCCCCGTCGGCCGTCCGCTCCAGCCTAGGCCGCCGCCCGCTGCGCCGCCGCCATCGCGGGCGGGCGCTTGTGGAACGCCCCGTCCTTCATGATGCCGAGCAGCCGGCTCTGGTCCTGCAGGATGCTCACGTCGAGCACCGGGTCGCCGTCCACCAGGAGGAGGTCGGCGAGATAGCCCTTCCGCACCTGACCCAGCTCGCTCCCCTGCATCATGATCTCCCCGCCCAGCTTCGTGGCCGCGACGATCGCTTCCATGGGGCTGTAGCCGAGGTAGTTGACGAAATGCTCCAGGTCACGGGCGTTGTTGCCGACCGGGTTCCACGCGAACCCGTAGTCGCCGCCCGGAAGCACCCGCACCCCGCGCTTCTTGAGGTCCTTCATGTTCTCGACCGCGATCTCGAGCTCGCGCCGCAGGCCGAGGCCCGTCGCGACCTCCTCCGTGATCCCCCAGTCCGACGCCTCGAACAGGGTCGCGATGGTGATCCCGAGGGTCGGGGCGACGAAGACGGTGTCCTTCACCGACTCCAGCACGTCGCGCGCCTCCTCGTCGCACAGGGTCGCGTGGTAGACGATCTCGACCCCGTGCCGGACGCACATCTTGACGGACTCCGCGCTCCGGGCGTGGGCCGCGACCCGCTTGTCGCGGGACCGCGCCACCTCGCAGACCGCCGCCACCTCCTCGTCGTTCATCACCGTCTGGTTCGCCTTGGCGCACGGGACGAACTCGTCGCCGGAGGGGTTGATCTTGAGGGTGTCGACCCCTTCGCGGCACATCTGCCGCGACACCCGGCGGAAGTCGTCCGGCCCGTCGCAGATGATCTCGAAGCACTGGCGGTCCTGCATGTGGCTCAGCCGGATGTCGCCGAGCCCCCCGGAGACGGTCATCTCGGGGGTGGCCGCGAGCATCCGCGGCCCCGGGATCTCACCTGCCTCGATCGCGTTCCGGATCACGATGTCGAGCCGGGGCTTGGCGGAGGCCGCACAGCACAGGCTCGTGAAGCCCTGGTCGAGCATGAGCTTCGCATGGCGCATGGTGAGCAGGGTGTGTTCCTCGGGCGGAAGCGCGCCCATGCCCTCGAGGGAGGTGGTGTTCGTGAACGACGGGTGGGCGTGGGCCTCGACGAGGCCCGGCATCAGGGTCGCGCCGCCGCCGTCGACGACCTCCGCTCCCTCGTGGTCCACCTTCGGCGCCACGTCCTTGATCCGGTTGCCCTGCACCCGGACCTCCCCGGCGACCGGGGCGTCGCCCGAGCCGTCGAGAATCCGTACGTTGGTGAAGACGGTATCGGCCATGGCTTTCTCCTCGATCTTGTCGTGAGGGTTACGGAGCGGTCTCGCGCCGCCCTCGTCAGGTCGTGTCGCCGAAGGGTAGGCCGGCCCGCCCCGCATCGCAACCTCCTCGCCTCCTTCTCCGCCAACCAGCCGGTCCCGCGTACATTTACCCTGCGACGAGGTCCACCGTCGGCGGCAAGGCGCCGTGGACGTTCAGGAGGGTTCGAGAGTCGATTCGTACTGCGAGCTTTCCCGACAGCTTGCCGATCAGTCAGACTTCAGGGCCGGTCGGATAGCGATGTCGACCCAATGCGCGTGCCGGAATCCGTCGCCGGCCTCGGCGCCGGAGCGGCTCCGCACCCTCGCGGCGCCTCCTGCCGTTCGCAGGGGCGGACGCCGGGAGAGCAGGCTCTACCACCTTTCTTCGATGAGCTTCGACACCGTCGCGACGACCACACTCCGGGTTCCGCCTCCTTCGATGTTCAGGATATTCTCGGCCACTTTCTTGTTCTCCTTTCCCGTTACGCCTCCTTTCCCAGGATATCCCGCCATTCCTGCCGGTCCCTGTGCACTTTCCTGCGGTCGAGCTCCAGACCGATCTCCTTCAAGCAGATCGGGCCGTGCACTTTCCGGCAGCAGGATAAACACCATCTTTACTACCTCCCGTATGCTTGCCTGATGGATGTTCAGCCCTCCGGCCCACTCCAGCCGGCACTTCTCCTCAATCGCCTTCGCGTCCTTCTCCTCCACTCCCTCGGTCGCCATCCACAGCGTCTTGGCTCCGGGCGCCTCCTGCCCGAGCGACTTTGCGACCGACTGTCTCAGGTCGCCAATCCGTAGCTGCATGTCTTTCACCTCGGCGCACAGCACCGCGTTCTCTTCCAAGTAGCATGTGATGTCCCCGGCTTTCTTCGACGCTGCATCAGCCTCGTTGATTCCCTGGCTCTCCACGCGATCCCATAGCCCCGTGTATCTGCCGACCGTTCTCAGGACCGCCGTCGCGACCACCAGCGGTCTCATCCCCCCGCTTTGCCTTCGCAGGAAGCACCCGATCACCTTCACCGTCATCGGCAGGTCCACCCGTCCGCGTACTCTGTACGAGACCTTCTGTTCCTTGGCGATCTGCACGCACACCTTCATGCATTCTCCGAGCATCCTCCGCGCTGTTTCCCCGTCCTTGGCTTTCTCCAGGAAGTCGTAGAGCGCTGTCCAGTCCTGTGCCTGCTTCACGTTCTTGCGTTCCCGTTCGAGCTTCGCCACTCGCAGGGGGTGGTTTGCGTATGGTTCTGCGCTTCCGCCCAGCATCTGTTCGTTCTCTTGCTCCCACGGTACGACCGTTCCGTCGCAGAGGCTCCGGGCGTTCCATGCCCTCGGCGGCGTTTCGCTCCCTTCCTTGCCCTTCTGCAGAGCGTGCACGTCCACCTCGGGGTCGAGTGCCTTCCCCAGTAGCTGCGTGATGGCCGCGTAGCGGATACTCTTGATCTTGCTCCGCAGCAACGCTTCTGCTTCCGCGTCGAGCGACGCGGCCTCATGCCTCGGCTCCCTGTCGTCAGGGCGTTCGTCCTGCACATCGAGCGCTGCCTTCCACAGTTCGTCGAGTACTTCGCGCCCGCTCTTCGACTCGGCGGTCGCCGCGCTTGACATCAGAAGTTCTTCCACAGGCACTCCACCCGATGCCCTTGGGCCGCCGCGCAGCGGGTCGGCTTGTCCCGGATCATGCACCACCCCCTGTAGAGATCCTCGTAGAGCGGGTTCGCGTAACCCGACACCACCGCACGTCCCCGGATGCGCCCGAGCGTCCCTGCCAGCTCCCGGTGGTCCTCGTCGGTCATCTCGTACCCGTATGCGTTCGCGTCGCCCCGTGTCGCGTGCACGTACGGCGGGTCGGCGTAGAACACGGTCTGGTCGGTGTCGTAGCGCTTGATGATCTCGATCGCCGGTGCGTTCTCGATCTGCACGCGCTGCAGCCGCTGCACGATTTCCGGGAGCCCTTCCACACTCCCGAGCCACCGGGAGACCGCACCGGCCATGCCGGCCCGCGAGGTCAGCACGCAGTGCGCCCAGCGTCCTTCGCTGCTTTTCTGCGCGAGCCCGGTCCGAGTCTGCCGCGCGCGTACGAAGAACCGCCTCGCCCGTTCCAGTTTGGTCAGCCCCTTCTCTGTCGTACATGCCTTCATCAGCTCCTCGCGTGAAAACGGGGTGAGGCTGATCTGCTTGATCAGCTTCCCGTTCTGATTGCGCAGGGTCTCGAAGAAGTTGACCAGTTCGCTGTCGACGTCGTTGTAGGTCTCGACGGGGTACGGCTCGGTGTTCAGCAGCACCGCCGCTGACCCCCCGAACACGTCGCAGAAATGCTGCGCGTCGCGCGGCAGGTGCGGGAGGATGAAGTCCAGGTGGCTGTACTTTCCGCCGTACCACCCAAATGCGATCTTCCCCCGTCCCTTCCTTCTGCGCGCTATTCTGCGCCCCGTCCCGGTGCTGTTCACTCGCGCTGCAAGCCCCACGGCCAGTCCGAGCTGTTTCTGGCCCGTCACGCTCTTTCCTTGCTCCAGCCCATCCATCTGCCTTCTCTCCTTGTCGTCCGGCTCTTCCTCGCCCTGGTGGCCGTCCACTGCTCACCCGGAGGTGGCGCTGGGGCAGCGTTTCCCTCACGTCTGACCACGGGGCCAAGCTAGTATCCCCCAGAAGGCCCATTGGGTCCAGTTCGTGGTTCGGGACCGCGTGCTCTACCCGCTGGCCGCGCACCACTCGACGACGGCCGGCTTCGTGTCCGGCCCGATCTGCCCGCAGATGATCCAGCGGGACTTCTCGCACTTGAGCTTGCGCTCCCAGTTGCGCGAGCCCGGCTTCTCGTTGGGGCACGCGGTCGCCCTCACGTAGTCGCCGTAGAGGCTGGCGGTGCCCATCGCGATCCCGATGGCGACGGCCAGGATGACCGCGATCACCGCGGTGACCCGGACGAGGCCCATCACGGGGCGCCCCGGGCGGCAGAGCGGCACCAAGTTGAACGCGAGCGCCCCCACCACCACGAGCACCATGCCGATCGCGTGGAGCGCGGGGCTCACCGGCTGGAACACGAACACCAGGGACGCGAGGCAAAGGGCGATGATCGACCACTCGATCGTGCGGGCGGCGGCAGCCGACATGCCGGTGCGCGCGCCGGTCCGGCCGGCCGGTCCGGCCGGTCCGGACGTCGCGGCGGACTCGCGGCGCTCGCCGCTCACGGCGCGGGCTCCATCCGGCGGCCGGCTTCATCGAAGAGATGCACCGAGCCCGGCTCGAAGCGGAGGTTGGCCCGCTCCCCGACCGCGAGACGGATCGTCCGGTCCACCACCACCCGCAGGTCCTGGTCGCCGTGGAGGAGATGGACGAGGGTCTCCGCTCCCATCGGCTCCACGAGGTCGACCTGCCCCGAGATGGCGGCGTCATCCGGCTCGGACACGAACTCGCACGCCCGCGGGCGGACCCCCAGGGTGATGCGGCTTCCCCCGGCGAGACCCGGCCGGGCCACCGGCAGCCGTACCTGCTGCCCGCCGAGCTCGAACCGGAGGCAGCTCTCGCCCGCCTCGATCAGGGTGGCCTCGATGAGGTTCATGCGCGGCGTGCCGATGAAGCCGGCCACGAACAGGTTGGCGGGCTCGGTGAAGATGCGGTGGGGGGTATCGACCTGCTCGATGATCCCGTCCCGCATGACCGCGATGCGGTCCGCCATGGTGAGCGCCTCGAGCTGGTCGTGGGTGACGATCACGGTAGCCTTGCTGAGCCCGGCGAGCAACTCCTTGATCTGCCCCCGCATCACTTGGCGCTGCTCGACGTCGAGCCGGCTCAGCGGCTCGTCGAACAGGAAGCAGCTCGGGTCGCGGATGATCGCGCGCCCGACCGCCGCCCGCTGCTTCTCCCCCTCCGCGAGCTGGCCGGGCAGGCGCCGGAGCACGGGCTCCAGATGGAGGAGGGAAGCGACCCGGTTCACCCGCTCCGCGATCTCCGCCTTCGAGACCCGCTCGTGGTGGAGCGGGTAGGCGAGGTTCTCGGCGACCGTGAGGACCGGGTAGAGGGCGTAGAACTGGAACACCATCGCGATGTCGCGCTGCGACGGGCGAAGATGGTTGACCCGCCGCTCCGCGATGAGGACGTCGCCCTCGGTCGCGTCCTCGAGCCCCGCGATCATGCGAAGGGTGGTCGTCTTCCCGCAGCCGGAGGGGCCGAGCAGGCACAGCACCTCCCCCGCCTCCACGTCGAGGTCGGCGCGGTTCACCGCCACCAGCGACCCGAACCGCTTGGTGACGTTGCGAAGGCGGATGGTGGACATGGCTCGCTCTCTCGCTCCTCCCCTCCCCTCCCCGCGCCGCGCCCTAGCGCCGGATGGTCCCGAAGGTGACCCCGCGCAGCAGGTGGTTCTGCAGGACGTAGACCACCACCACCACCGGGATCAGGAACAGGGTCTCGATGGCCGCGAGGAGCCCCCACCGCACCCCGATGTCGCCGCCGATGGTCTGCGCCATCGCGACCGGGACGGTGCGGGTCTCCACCCCGGTGAGGAGCAGGGCGAACAGGAACTCGTTCCAGGTGAGGATGAGGCCGAACACCGCGGTGGCCGCGAGCCCCGCCTTGACCTGGGGCATGCAGATCCGGAAGAAGACCCGGTACCCGTTGCTGCCGTCGAGACGCGCCGCGTCCTCCACCTCGGGCGAGAGCTCGTCGAAGAAGCTCTTCATCATCCAGATGGTGAACGGCAGGTTGAACGCGGTGTAGAGCAGGATCACGCCGAGATAGGTTCCGCTCAGCCCGCTCACCCGGAACATGAGGAAGATCGGGATGATCACCACGATCGGGGGCAGCATGCGGGTGGTGAGGATGATGAAGAGATAGGTCGCGTTCCCCTTGAGGGGATAGCGCGAGAACCCGTAGGCGGCGAGGGTCCCGATGACGAGGGCGATCAGCACCGACGAGCCCGCGATGAACACCGAGTTGAAGAAGTAGACGTCGAAGTTGGTGTCGACCGCCGCCTGCCCCTTGATGTAGGCGCGGGCGAACACGCTCACGAAGTTCTCGAGGGTGGGGGTGAAGATCCACTTGGGCGGGATCGCGAGGGCGTCGGTGTGCGCCTTGAAGGCGGTCAGGACGATCCACAGCACCGGGAAGAAGTAGATGAAGCTGACGATACCCGCGAACGCGGTCCACCCCCAGCCGGCGTACCCCAGCCGGCGGCGCCTCATGCCGGCGCCTCCTCTTCCTTCTCCCGCTGCTGCACGAAGTAGAGGTAGAGGTTGGTGAGCACGATCACGATGAAGATCAGGATGTAGGCGAGGGCGGAGGACTCCGCCGTCTTGAAGTACTGGAACGAGACCCGGTAGAGGTAGACCGCGATGGTCTCGGTGGACGTCCCCGGGCCCCCTTCGGTGATCAGGAACACCACGTCGAACAGCTTGAACGCCTCGATGGTCCGGAAGAGGAGGGCGAGGAGGAGCAGGCCCCGGATATAGGGCAGGGTGATGGTCCGGAACCGCCGCCACCACGACGCGCGGTCGATCTCGGCCGCCTCGTAGAGGTACTTCGGCACGCTCACGAGCCCCGCGAGGACGAGCAGCATCACGAACGGCGACCACATCCAGGCGTCGGCGAAGACGATGCCGGCGAGCGCCCCCTCCGGCGAGGCGAGCAGGATGTAGGGCTCGCCGGTGACGAGGCGGACCGCCTGGCTCAGGAGCCCGAACGTGGGCTCGTAGTAGTAGCGGAAGAAGGCGCCGACGGCGACGAAGCTCAGCATCATCGGGGTGAGCACCAGCATGAGCAGGATGCGCCGCCCCGGGAACTCGCGCTCGAACATGAGGGCGAGGAGGAAGCCGACGACGAGCTGGATGCCGACCGTCAGCACGACCACGACGGCCGTCGTCTGGAGCCGGTCCCAGACGTTGGGGTCCGAGATGATCTTCTCGAAGTAGAGAAGCCCGGCGAAGCGCGGCGGCGACATCCGGTTCGCCCGGAAGTGGAAGAAGCTGAGCCCGAGCGACCAGAGCAGGGGGAAGACGTTCATCACGAACAGGGTCGCGAGGGCGGGGGCGACGAGGAGCGGCCCGGGGCGCCTGCCCCACGCACGGGTCACCACCGTCGCGGTGACGAGGATCACCGCCCCCAGGCTGACCCAGAACGCCGCCTCGAGCGGGAACAGCGCCACCGAGCCCGGAATCGCGGCGAGCGCGATGACGAGGGCGAGCCGCCAGTTCGAGAAGTGCTCCCGGAGCTGCTGCCCGAGCCTGCCCGGCGCCGCGGCTTGCGCTTGCGTGGCCAATCGAGGGTCCGCCGCCCGACCGGAGGCCGGGCGGGGCCGAAGCCCCGCCCGGTCGGGATCCGGCGGGTGGTACGGGCCGGTCCGGCTACTCGATGTGGCCGGCCTCGGTCAGGAGCTCCTGCTGGAACGCGGCGATCGCGTCCAGCGCCTCCTTGGCGCTCTGCTGCCCGGTGATGGCCTTGTCGAACTCCTCCTGCTGCTGGACGAGCAGCTCGAAGAACTCGGGAATGTGCCACACGTCCTTCTGCCACTTCAGGCTCGGCCCGAACGCGTGGTTCCACGGCCGGAAGCTCGCGTAGTCGTCCGCGAAGTGCACGCTCTGAAGGCCGCTCTGGCCGCCCGCCTGGGCGAACATCGTCTGGACCTCGGACGAGAGCCACCACTTCACGAAGTCGATGGCTTCCCGGTTCACCTCGTCGCTGTTCCAGGTGGTCAGCACGAAGGGCTGTCCGCCGATGTTGGCGGTGCGGTCGATCGTCCCGTCCGCCATGCGCAGCCCCGGGTGCATGGCGAAGTCCACCCGATCGTGGACCTTCGAGGTCTCCGCCGAGATCGCGGACTCGCCGAACCCGATCCACTGCAGGATCCAGGCCACCTTGCCTTCCCGGAACAGCTCGTCGACCTTGAAGATGTCCATGGTGCCGGTCTTGACCACCGGGGGCATGTACTCGAGGAGCGACAGGTAGTGCTCGAACGCCTTGACGGCGGCTGGCGAGTTCACCACCCCTTCGGCCTGCGCGTCGGGCGCCTTGGTCTCGTCCCAGATGTCCGCTCCGTGCTGCCAGATGAAGGCGTTGATCTCCATGGACGAGAAGTCGTAGCCCTTGCCGGCCTGGTAGGCGATCCCGTAGAAATCGTCCTCGAGGGTCTCTCCGGCGAGCTGTTCCCCGGCCGACCGGCGGAAGAACTCGCCGAAGTCGCGCACCATGTCCCAATCGACGTCGTTCATCTCCTGGCCGGTGCACGGGAGCGCCTTGCCGTACCTGGCCTCGAACGCGGCCCGCTCGCCCTCGTGGCAGAAGACGTCCTTGCGGAAGTAGGTGACGAGCACGTCCGGCATCTGCGGGAAGCCGTAGTAGTTGGCGTCCGGATGGGGGAAGCCGGCCTCCGCCAGCTCCGCCGCCTGGATGTGCGGATAGGTGGAATACGCGGCGACCAGGGCGGGATGGAGGTCCTTGAACACGGCCTGGAGCTCGGGGTCGGCGTCGATGAAGTCGTTGAGCTTCATGTAGTAGCCGCCCTCGATGTTGGCCCCCAGCCACTGGCTGTCGGAGACCGCCATCTGGTACTTCTGCTCGCCGGAGGTGAGCGACGCGGCGAGCCGGGTGTAGTAGTCCGGCCACGGGATGAAGTCCGGCTCCAGCACCACGTTGTTGCCGCTCGGAGCCTTGTAGTGCTTGTCGGCGAGGTCCTTCATGGTCCGCGTGGGGGGCCAGTCCGGCACCGCCATGCGAAGGACGACGTCCTTGGCCGACGCCGGCTTGACCGCCAGGGCGGCGCCGAGCAGGGCGGCGCTCGCAAGAACGCCGACGAGGGTCTTGAGGGTCTTCACGATGGTCTCTCCTCTTTCCTTACCGGGTCGATGGTCGACGGCAAGAGGATACCGCTTCCTCTTGCGTGGTCTCGCGCGCGGCGCGCGGTGCGAGGCCCGGAGCCGTTCCGGGTCCGGGAGCGGGCATCATCATCGCACCATCGCCGTGAAACTTCCCGCCGGGAGCGGCAGGGCGTCATCCCGCGCCGCACCGGCCGGCGCACGGCCGCCGCCGCCACCTCGGCCGCGCGCGGGTCAAAGCAGCTTCGCGGCGAGCACGACGGCGACGATCGCGGCCCCCTGCAGCCACAGGGCGCGGTAGAGGTCGGCGCGGAGCGCGGCGATGGCGGCCTCGAGGTCCGCTTTCGTGGCGGCGAGGTCGGCCTTGGTGGCGGCGCGTTCGTCGCCGTGGTTGATGGCCTTCGCGATGGCTTCGGCGTGCTTCCGCTCGATGCCGGCGGATTCGAGGTCCTGGGCGGCGCTCAGGGTATCGAAGGGGTTGGCGCTCATGTCATGCCTCCGGCGGCGGGGAAGGCGAAGCAGCACAGGTCCGGGAGCGTCGGGGGGTCATCCCGCGCCTCCGCCGCCACCACCGCCGCCGCCGTCGGCCGGAGCGCCGCCGGCGGGAAGGGACGGCCTGCCTCGGGCGAGGGAGACGCCGGTGTCGCGGGCGAAGAGGTGGGTGCGTTCCACGGCCAGCTCCACGTCGAGCCGGTCCCCGGCCCGGTAGCGGACCGCTTCGCTCTCCGGGAGCACCATCCTGAACATGTGCTCGGCGACGTCGAGGTCGAGCACCGTCACGTCGCCCAGCGGCTCGGTCAGGTGCACGCGGGCCGGGAACCTCGGCCCCCGCGGCTCGCCTCCGCCAGCCGGCCGGACGTCGTTGGGCCGGAACCCGAGCAACAGCCCGGCCCCGACCGGAAGCGCGGCCAGGGGGCCGGCCCACGGTCCGTCCGAGAGGTCGGCGAACGCGGTCGTGATCGAGGCCGGGCCGGCGGCCCCCCGCTCGGCCGGGGCGAGGTTCATGCGGGGGGAGCCCACCATCTGCCCCACGAAGGCGTTCACCGGGTGTTCGTACAGCTCGTCCGGGGAGCCGACCTGCACGATCCGCCCGTCGCGCAGCACCCCGATGCGCTCGCCCATGCCGAGCGCCTCCAGCTCGTCGGGGGTCGCGTAGAGCATCGTCGTCCCGAGCTCCCGGTGCAGGCGTTTGAACTCCGCGCGCATGTCGTGGCGGAGCTTGGCGTCGAGATTGGTCAGGGGCTCGTCGAGGAGCAGCAGCCGCGGGCGGCGGATGAGGGCGCGGCCGATCGCGATCCGCTGTTGCTCGCCGCCGCTCGCGGTCTCCGGCCGGCGATCGAGAACGTGTCCGATGCGGAGCATCTCCGCCATCTCGCCCACCCGGGCCTTGATCTCGGAGCCGGGCGCGCGGGCCTCGCGGAGGGGGTAGGCAAGGTTCTCGAAGACGGTGAGGTGGGGATAGAGGGCGAAGGTCTGGAACACCATCGCGATCCCGCGGTCGGGCGGCGGGACGCCCGCGACCTCCTCGCCGTCGAACACGACCCGCCCGCCGTCCGGCGCCTCGAGCCCGCAGATGGCGCGCAGGGTCGTGGTCTTGCCGGCCGCGCTCGCGCCGAGCAGGCAGAAGAACTCCCCGTGACGGACGTCGAGGTCGACCCCGTCGAGGGCGACCACCGGGCCGAAGCGTTTCCCCACCCCTTCGAGGCGGAGGAGAACGTCCGGCTCCGGGCGGGCGCCGGTTTCGAGCTGGACGGTCGGGCTCAAGGTCCGGATCCCATTGCTCCGGGGGCGGGGCGAGCTATCGTCCAACGACTGCGGCGGGCCGTCAAGTCGGGGGCTCCCTTCGAGGCATGTGCGCTGCGGGGCTTTCGCCGGGCACGCCTCTCGCGAACGCTCTTGGGCACGGCGTCTTGGGAACGCGGGTGTCCCGCCCGCAAATGGTACGGCGAGGCCGCCGCCGATCGATGCGGGCGGGACACCCGCGTTCCCAGGACGCCGTGCCCGCGCAAGTGGCTCCGTGGGGTGAAATCCGCCAGCAACCCCCTCGAACCGAACCCAAACCACGGAAGAACGCCGTCTCCGTGGGGGTAAAAATATTTCGCCCCCCTCTCTACATCCTATATATCAATAACCTACGAACAGCGCCCGGGGCTCTCCCTTCCTGCAGGGGCGTTTCACGCGGCGGAATCGTTTCGCGCGGGTGAACCCGGTCCGGTCGAATCGGAGTGGCGAAGGTCTTGGGGACGGCGCCTCCCACGGACGCGCCGCTCCCAGGAAGAGCGGTGGGCATCGATGCCTGGCCGCGAGTCGGTCAGCGTGAAGAAGCCCTGTCCCTTCCCGACCGGCGGAATTGACCAGCTCGAGTCGACCACCATAGGATCCGTCCATGCGAGTGTTCCCGATCTCCAAGTTCAAGGCGACCTGTCCGGCCGTTCTGCAACAGGTGCACAAGAGCGGGGTGGCGGTGCGGATCACCCGCCGGGGAGAGCCGATCGCGGACGTGGTGCCGCCCCGGCCCGTGCAACGGCCCGCCTCCTGGCCGGGGGTGATGGCCGGCCGTACCCGGGTGCTTGGCGACGTCACGGCTGCGGGCAGCGAGCTCGCCGCCTGGGAGGCCGGGGAGGAGTGAGGCTTCTCCCCGACACCCATATCTGGATATCTGGATCCGGAGCCTGCAAGCGCCTTCCCGGTTGGCGGGGGGCGTGGGGGAGGCGCTTGAATCGCCGGCCACCGAGCCGTGGCGGTCGCCATCTCGGTATGGGAGCTCGCGCTGCTGGCCGACGAGGGCAGGATCGAATTGGAGGGAGGCCTCCGGGCCTGGGTCGACGAAGCGATGCGGGCGGCCCCGATGCGGGAGGCGCCGCTCACCCACGGGGTGGTCAGGCGCCTCGACTCGATCGAGACCCCGCACCGGGACCCGGCCGACCGGTTTCTTGCCGCGACCGCCGCCGTCCTCGACCTTCGGCCGGTGACCTCGGACGAGCGCCTGCTTGCCGGAAGCGGCTATGGCGTACTGGCCAATCGGTGAGCGGATGAAGAGCGCGGGCCTGTTCGCGGTTGGCTGCGGGCGGCGCGGGCGGCAGGCGGCGCGGGCAGGGCGGCTGGCGCCGGCTCGGCGGAGCAGGAAGACGGCTGCACGGGAAAGGAGGATTCAATCGTGGATTTCGGACTCTTCACCATGCCGTCCCACCCGCCCGAGCGCGACCTCCGCGAAGGGCATGAGTGGGACCTTCAGACCCTGCGCTGGGCGGACGAGTACGGCTTCACGGAAGCCTGGATCGGGGAGCACCACACCGCGCCTTGGGAGCCGCACCCGTCGCCGGACCTGCTGGTCGCGCAGTCGCTCAAGGAGACGAAGAACATCCGCCTGGGCCCCGGCGGCTTTCTCCTCCCCTACCACCACCCGGCGGAGCTCGCGAACCGGGTCGCGATCCTCGATCACCTGGCGCAGGGGCGGCTCAACTTCGGGGTCGCGGCGAGCGGCCTCCCGAGCGACTGGGCGATGTTCAACGTGGACGGGATGTCGGGGCAGAACCGGGAGATGACCCGCGAGGCCCTCGACATCATCCTTCGCCTGTGGACGGACCCCGAGCCCTTCGACCACAAGGGCAAGTACTGGAGCGTGAGCAAGACGGACGTGATGTTCGACAGCCTCCGGCCGCACCTGAAGCCCCTCCAGGCCCCCCATCCCCCGATCGGGGTGGCGGGGCTCAGCAAGAACTCCGACACGCTCAAGATGGCCGGCGAGCAGGGCTTCATCCCCATGAGCCTCAACCTCAACCCCGCCTACGTCGGCTCGCACTGGGAGGCGGTCGAGGAAGGGGCGGCCCGGGCCGGCCGGACCGCCCGGCGCGGCGAATGGCGGCTGGTGCGCGAGATCCTGGTGGCGGAGACCGACGAGGAGGCGATGCGGTTCTCCGCCGGGGACATGATGGGCCGGATGATGGGGGAGTACTTCCTGCCGCTCCTCGCCAACTTCGGGTTCACCGACTTCCTGAAGCACGATCCGGACGTACCGGACGCCGACGTGACCCCCGAGTACTGCGCGCGCCGCAACTGGGTGGTCGGCTCCCCGGACACGGTGGTCGAGAAGCTGGAACGGGTGTACGACGAGGTGGGCGGGTTCGGCACCCTGCTCGTCTTCTGCTTCGACTACGCCCACGCCCCGGAGATCTGGCGGAACTCCCTCCGGCTGCTGATGGAGGAGGTCGCCCCGCGGGTCGCCCACCTGAAGCCGAAGCCGCCGGCGTAAGTGCGGGCGCATCCGCAGCTCGCGGGGCGCCGCCCGCGGCGTGGGACCACCCTTCGAGGAACGCAGGGTCGTTTCAACCTGCGGAATCGGTTCGCGCGGGTGAACCCGGTTCGGTCGGGCCAGAGCGGCGGAGTTCTTGGAACGGCGTCTGCCACGGACGGGGACGTCCTCGGGAAGAGCGCGTCCTGGGAACGCGGGCGTCTCGCCCGCATCGACCCGTGGCGGTCTTGCCGTCCCATATGCGGGCGAGACGCCCGCGTTCCCAGGACGCGCCGTTCCCAGGACGCGCGGTGGGCATCGATACCCTGGCCGCGAGCCGGTCGGCGTGAAATGGCCCTGCCGGGGAACCAGAGCAATCGCATTTGGGATTCCCGGTTGCATCGTGATGGCCAAGCGGCCGTTGGCAGGGGTCGATTTCCGGATGCGGAGCGCCGAAATCGCCCTGACGAGTCGGCTTGAAGGTCGCTCACGGCGTCCGGCGGACGATTCTGGGCGGTGCAGACGACGTATTCTGTCCCAATGCGATTGCCCTGCGGGGAACGGGGCTCGCATCGAAGTCCGGCGGGTGATGATGCAGGGTCGCACCATGTGCCCCGTGGCAGTACGGCTCGCTCCCGGCCCGGACCTCCGGATCGGCGATCATGAGCGGATCCGAGCCCTCGGGGCCACTTCAGCCGCTGGCTCGAGGCGCTCTGTCTGATTCATTCGGGCGGCGTCTCGCGAGGACCGCCGCCCCGCCTCCTGCGCCTCTTCGGGAGGGGATCAGCCCGGCCAGGCGCGGACCTCCTGGCGCTGCTCCCCGAGCCCGGCGACGCCGAGGCGCATCACGTCGCCCGCCTTCAGGAAGCGCTGGGGCTTCTGGCCCGCGCCGACCCCCGGCGGGGTGCCGGTCGGGATGACGTCCCCCGGCTCCAGGGTCATGTAGCAGCTCGCGAAGCTCACGATCTTCTTCACGCCGAAGATCATGGTGGCGGTGTTGCCGTCCTGGAACCGGCGGCCGTTCACCTCCAGCCAGAGGGCGAGACCCTGGGGGTCGGGCGCCTCGTCCTTCGTCACCATCCACGGCCCCATCGGCGCGAACGTGTCGCAGCTCTTGCCCTTGGTCCATTGCTTGCCCGGCCGCTCGGTCTGGAACTCGCGCTCCGATACGTCGTTCACCACGCAGTAGCCGGCCACGTGGTCGAGTGCGTCCGCCTCCTCGACGTAGCTCGCCCGCCGCCCGATGACGACCCCGAGCTCCACCTCCCAGTCGAGCTTGGTCGAGCCGCGCGGTGCGACCACCGGGTCGTTCGGCCCGTTGATCGCGGTGGTCGCCTTCATGAACAGGATGGGCTCGCTCGGGATCGGGGAGCCGGTCTCCGCCGCATGGTCCGAGTAGTTGAGCCCGATGCAGAGCAGCTTCCCCACGTCCGCGACGCACGGCCCGATCCGGACGTCCGCATCCACCGCGGGCAGCGATGCCGGGTCCAAGCCGGCGAGCCGGGCCAGCGAGTCGGGGGCGAGCGCTTCCGGCCCCACGTCGTCGAGCCGGCCCGAGAGGTCGCGAACGGTCCCGCCCGCATCGAGCAGCCCCGGTTTCTCGCTTCCCCGATCACCGAAACGAAGCAGCTTCATGTCTTCTTCTCCCGTTCCCGTTCCTCTCAAGGGGCCGCGGCCCCGCCGGACCCGGCGAGGCCCGTCCGCCCCGCATGGCGGTATTCTACGCAGCACGGGGCGCGCGCGGGCGGCGCCCGCCCTCCACCCGCCCTCCACCCGCCCCCCGGCTCCATGATTCCCGTCCCATCACCCTCGAACCGGCCCGAACAGACGAGGCAAGCGCCGTCTCCACTTCACCGCGACCGATGCACCCCCGCCGCCCTCCCCTCCGGACAATCGCATTCGGGATTCCCGATGCGTCGTGATGGCCGAGCTGCCGTTGGCAGGGGCCGATTTCCGGGTGCGGAGCGCCGAAATCGGCCCGACGAGTCGGCTCGAAGGTCGCTTGCGGCGTCCGGCGGACGATTCCGGGCGGTGCAGACGACATATTCCGTCCAAATGCCATTGCCCCGCCCTCCCCTCCGGACAGGTTGCTGAATTCCGTGCCGATCCCGTGGATGGCGGTCACCGTCGCGGTGGTCATGAACTGCGTGTGGGGAGGGAATCCCGTCGCGGTCAAGCTCGGGCTGGAGGCGTTCCCCCCGCTCTGGAGCGCCTTTCTGCGGTTCTGCCTGGGGATCGCGTGTGTCGCGGTCTGGGCGCGCGTCGTCGGGATCCGCCTGTTCCCGTCCCCGGAGGAGTGGAAGCCGTATCTCGGGTTGAGCGTCCTGTTCGGGGTCCAGATCTGGATCATGAACGTGGGCTACGGCCTCACCACGAGCATCATGGGGGCGGTGCTCATGTCGGTCTATCCCCTGGTGGCCGCCCTCCTCGGACCCCTGGCGGTCGCCGGGGACCGGCTGGACGCGGTCCGGTCGCTCGGGCTCGTGGCCGCGTTCATCGGCACCGCGACGGTGCTGCTCGGGGAGACCGAGACCGGAGAGCTCGAATTGGTGTCGGTCGGCAACTGGCTCGTCCTCCTGAGCGGAACGCTGCTCGGGATACGCCTCGTGATGTCGGCGCGGATCATGCGCGCCCACGACCCGGCGCGGGCCACCTTCTGGCAGATGGTGCTCGCCCAGCCCTGGTTTCTCGGCGGGGCGCTCGCCACCGAGACCATCGCCTGGCACGCGATCGGATGGCGGCCGATCGCCGGGATCGCCTTCCAGGGGATAATCATCGCCGGGGTCGGGTTCATGACCATCGCCTACCTCCTGCGCCGCTACCGCCCGAGCACGATGATCAGCTTCGGCTTCGTCACCCCGGTGTCCGGGGCCGCGCTCGGAGCGTGGATCCTCGGCGAGACGGTGACCCAGGGCTTCGTGGTGGGCCTCCTCGAGGTCGCAATCGGTCTCGCCCTCGTGCTTCGAGAACCGGCCCGCCGCGTCCCCGACGACGTTCGCGGTCGACCCGGCGGGGGCGCCGCGGGCGGAAGTCCGCGTGGAGGAGGAAGGCGGAGGCCGGCGGAGCCGGAGGAGGATTCGTCGCCGGAGGCCGCCCCCGGCCGCAGGGTCGTTTCACGCTGCGGAATCGATTCGCGGGGATGAACCCGGCTCGGTCGAATCAGCGCGGCGGAGATCCTGGGAACGGCGGTGGGCATCGGCGCCTGGCCGCGATCGGCCAGCGTGAAGGAGCCCTGCCCCGGCCGCGGCAAGGGTTCCGATCACCGGTATGATCGGGCATAGTCCCGCGTCCCGTCCTATTGCATCAGGAGGATGACATGGCCGCCAACACCTTCGACGCCCTCGAAGCCGCCCGCGCCCTCGAAGCGGCGGGCATGGAGCGCCAGCAGGCCGAAGCCACCGCCGAGCAGCTACGTTTCGCGGCCGGCGCCGATCGGGACCAGCTCGCCACGAAGGCGGACTTCGACCAGCTGCGCACCGCCACGAAGGCGGACTTCGACCAGCTGCGCACCGCCACGAAGGCGGATTTCGACCAGCTGCGCACCGAGACGAAAGCGGACTTCGATCACCTGCGCACCGAGACGAAAGCGGACTTCGATCACCTGCGCACCGCGACGAAGGCGGACATCGACCAGCTACGCACCGAGACGAAAGCGGACCTTGCCCGCCTCGAGACGAAGATCGAGAGCGCGGTCAACCGGATGATGATCGCCCAGCTCGCGGTCGCCGGCTTGCTGTTCGCCGCCCTCAAGCTGTTCTGACCGCGGGGACGCACCCGAGGACCCGAGCGGTCGACCGATCGTCGCGCTCGACGTAGACAGGCGCGAGCCAGCCCCGCGGCTTGCGGACCGTCTCGGCGACCGCATCTCGTTCTACCAAGGGTGGAGGAGGAATGCAGGAACCGGAGGAGCCGGAGGAGGATCCGTCGCGGGAAGCCGTCCCCGGGTGCGGCCGCGGCCGCAGCGAAGGTTCCGATCACCGGCGTGATCGGGCATAGTCCCGCTTGCCGCTTGCCGCTTGCCGCATCAGGAGGATGACATGGCCGCCAACACCTTCGACGCCCTCGAAGCCGCCCGCGCCCTCGAAGCGGCGGGCATGGAGCGCCAGCAGGCCGAAGCCACCGCCGAGCAGCTACGCTTCGCGGCCGGCGCCGATCGGGACCAGCTCGCGACGAAGGCGGACCTCGACCAGCTACGCACCGCCACGAAGGCGGACATCGATCAGCTACGCACCGAGACGAAAGCGGACCTTGCCCGCCTCGAGACGAAGATCGAGAACGCGGTCAACCGGATGCTGATCACCCAGCTCGCGGTCGCCGGCTTGCTGTTCGCCGCCCTCAAGCTGTTCTGATCGCATGGGCGCACCCGAGGACCCGGGTGGCCGACTGATCGTCGCGCTCGACGTGGACGGGCGCGGTTCGGCCCTGCGGCTCGCGGATCGTCTCGGCGACCGCGTCTCGTTCTACAAGGTCGGCTGGCAGCTCTTCATCGGGGCGGGGTTCCCGCTGGTGCGCGAGCTGAAGGACCGGGGCAAGCGGATCTTCCTCGACCTCAAGATGGACGACATCGAGGCGACGGTGCGGGCCGCCGTCGCGAACATGAAGGAGAACGTGGACTTCCTCACCCTCCACGGGACGGCCGCGACCGTGCGGGCCGCGCGGCAAGGCCGGGCGGACCGGGCGCACCCCCGGTTCCTGATGGTGACCGCGCTCTCCAGCATCGACAGCCGGGATCTCCGTCACTCGTTCTCGAGCCCGGCCCTCGACGTCGACGACTACGCGGCCGCCAAGGCGGCCGACGCGCTCGACGCGGGGTGCGACGGCCTCATCGCCTCCGGGACCTCGATCCGACGGCTGCGCTCCGCGTTTCCCGGCCGGGACTTCGTGGTGGTGGCGCCCGGGATCCGGCCGGAAGGGGAGGGGACGGACGACCACAAGCGCTCCCTCACCCCGGCCGAGGCGGTCCGGGACGGGGCCGACTACCTGGTGGTGGGGCGGCCGATCCGCAACGCGCCGGACCCGGCGGCGAGCGCGGCCCGGATCGCCGACGGCATCGCCCGCGGGCTGGCCCTCCGGGCGGCGGTGGCCCGAGCCGGGCCGCGAGGCGCCGGCCGCGCCAGCCGCACCAGCCGGTAGCCGGTAGCCGCTGGCCGGTAGCGGTATTCGGGGTCGAAGGGGAGCCTCGGGAGACGGAAGTGCCGAACGAGCCGCTCATGTCCCTCGCCGAGATCCGGGACCGGCTCGATCTCGGCGATACCCAGATGCTCGAGTGGCTCGCGACCCGGGCCAGCCTCGTGCGCGAGGTAGCGCGCATCAAGGAGGCCAAAGGGGCGAGCCTCCAGGCCGCGGACCGCGAGGCGTCGATGTTCGCCCGCAAGCAGATCCAGTGCCGCGTGCTCGGGCTCGACTTCCACTACGTGGCGGAGCTGGTCTCGCTCATGATCTGGCACTCCAAGCAGATCGAGTGCGACGAGCTCGGGCGCGACACGTTCCTGGATACGAAGCCGGTTCCTCCCGAGCGGCTGCACGCCGCGCTCCTGGCCCTCACCGAGGCGGAGGCGCCGCGCTACGACGAGTACTGCCGCGGCGAGGACGCGGACGCGGTCTCCTCCCACATCGACCGGGAGCTCGAGTGGATCGGGTCGGCGGCCGGCGCGGCGCCGGACCGGGAGCTCGCGCTCGATCTCGGCTGTGCGACCGGACAGGTCTCGGAATTCCTGCAATCGCGATTCGAGCGGGTGCGGGGCTTCGACGTGTCGCCGGCCATGATCGGCCACGCGCGCGCGCGCTGCGACTGGAGCCGCGGGGTCGAGCTCGAGGTACGGGACCTCGACCCGGGGATTCCCGCCGAGGATGGAACCGTGTCGTTCGCGGTCGCGAACTTCGGCGCGGCGTCCGAGCTCTCCGCCGATCTCCCCCGCGAGCTGGCCCGGGTCCTGCGCCCCGGCGGCGCGGCGCTCCTCTCATGGTACAACCGCGGCGCCCTGGCGAACGACTGGTTCTATCCTTGGCCGGCCACCGTCCATTCCCATCTCAATCCCCACAACGATACGCTGGAGGTCTGGTCGGGGGGGGCCGTCTACACCATCCGGGCGCGGGCCATGACGGTGGAAGAGGCGCGGGACGCCTGCGGGGCCGCCGGCCTCGAGTTCCGGCTCGCGGGCACGTACCCGACCCTCCAGCCGATCCTGCCCTCCTTCGTGGCGCGGAGCCCTCGGGCCCGCGCCCTCTACGAGACCTGCCGGCAGCTCGACGACCACCTCGCCGCCCCCGGCATCGACCGGGGCAGCTTCATCACCGCGGTCGTCTCCAGACCGGCCCGGGGTTGACCCCACGATCCCGCCCCCTGGTTCCGTCCCCAGGTCGTCTCGAGGCCGAGCCTCGGGCGCTGTTCGTAACCTCTTGATATAGAGGGTGGAGATCGGTGGCGAGATATTTTTCACCCCCACGGAGACGGCGTTCTTCCGTGGTTTGGGGTCGGTTCGAGAGGGTTGCTGGCGGATTTCACCCCACGGAGCCCCTTGCGAGGGCACGGCGTCCTGGGAACGCTCGTGTCCCGCCCGCAAATGGGAGGGCGAGGCCGCCGCCGATCAATGCGGGCGGGACACCCGCGTCTGGAAGACGCGCCGTTCCCAGGATGCCGTTCCCAAGAGCGTTCGCGAAAGGTGTGCCCGGCGAAAACCCCACAGCGCACATGCCTCCGCGGCCGGCCCGGGGTTGACCCTGGCTGCGCCCGGCCTGACCCCGGATCGGCCGAAGGCCGACCCCGAAACATGACCCACGCACGTCGAGGCCATGGCAGGCCGATCCATGATGTCTCCTGATTGCGTACGAAGCTCGGATGAGTGGTCTCCTTCAGGCCGTCATTCCCGCGGAAGCGGGAATCCAGGGACTTCGATTGAAATGGATTCCCGCTTTCTCTCCGCTTTCGCGAGGATGACGGGAATGACGGGCTTTCGTAGGGCCTGTCCCGGGGTTTCTGCCGACCGAGGCCCGCAACCGGGCCTCGAGTCTCTGCGCGTAATCAGGTGACGTCTTGTGATAGCCTCGCCGCGCTCGGGTGCAGGCGGGAGATCGTCACGTGAAGGTCGGGTTCATCGGCGTAGGCAACATGGGCGGCCCGATGTGCCGCAACCTCATCAGGAACAGCGGGCACGAGATCCTCGTCCACGACCGCGACGAGGCGGCCGTCCGGCGCTGCCGGGAGGCCGGGGGCACGGGCGTGGGCTCCATCGCCGAGGCGGCCGGCGAGTCCGACGTGGTGTTCACCTCCCTCCCGATGCCGAGGGACGTGGAGGCGGTGGCGCTCGGCGAAGGGGGGATCGGGGAGAGCGCCCGCCAGGGCACGGTCCACATCGACCTCAGCACCAATTCGCCGACCATGGTGCGGAGCATCGCGGCCCGGCTGGAGCCGAAAGGCGTCAAGATGCTCGACGCACCGGTGAGCGGCGGCACGATCGGGGCGGAGAAGGCGACCATCGCGATCATGGTGGGGGGCGACCGGGCGGTCTTCGACGAGCACCGACCCCTCTTCGAATCGTTCGGCAAGAACGTCATCCACGCGGGCGCGCTCGGCGCGGGGAGCGTCGCGAAGATCGTCAACAACATGATGGCGTTCTGCAGCATGGCGAGCGGCGCGGAAGGGCTCATGCTGGGGGCGGCGGCGGGCATGGACCCCGACGTGCTGAACCAGGTGATCCGCAACTCGAGCGGCGACAGCTTCGGGTACCGGGCCGTGGCCCGCAAGGCGCTCCGGGGCGACTGGAACGCGGACTTCGCCCTCGATCTCGCCTACAAGGATCTGCACCTCGCCCTGGAGCTCGCGGACGAGATCGGCATCCCCCTGCCCCTCGCGGTCCAGACCCACAACCTCATGCGGATGGCCCGCGGCTCGGGCTACGGCGGGGACGACACGACGGCGATGATGCGGGTCTACGAGGACACCCTGAAGCGGGAAGTGCGCGGCAAGCCCGGCGACGGCGAGGGATAGGCGTCTCCCGGCAGGGTTCGGACGCGCCCGGTTCCCGATGCCGCGCAACGACGTCCCACACTCATCGACGAGCCCGAGCGGCGGGGCGAGGCGGCGAGACCGCGAAGCGGCGGACCGTTTCCGGCCCCCTCCCGAGGTAGCCGTGCGATGACTGCCCGCCGCTCCGTTCCGAAGCCGAAGATCCATCCCGGCCGGCGGCCGTGTGGCGGCGGGCGCCCGACCCCGGGCGAACCGGGGCGGCGGCCGGACGGCACCCCGGACGACCCCGACCGCGTCGAGATCGGCCCCACCCTGCTCGCCTTCCGGGAGTGGGGGTCGGCCGGGGTTCGGGCGCCGGACTTGGCCGCGCTCCGGGAGTACCGGCTGGAGCGGCTGCGGGGGGAGCTCCGCCGCAACGACTGCGCGGGGCTCCTCGTCTTCGACCCCCTCAACATCCGCTATGCGACCGATACGACCAACATGCAGGTCTGGATCGCCCACAACCCCACCCGGGCCTGCTTCGTCGCGACCGACGGCCCCGTCGTCCTGTTCGAGTACCGCCAGGCGATGCACCTCGCCGGCCACCTGCCCCTCGTCGACGAGGTCCGGCCCGCGACGGCCTTCTTCTACTTCCTGACCGGCGAGCGCACGGAGGAGCTGGCCGGGCGCTTCGCGGCCGAGATCGACGATCTGCTGCGGGCGCACGGCGGCGGCAACCGGCGCCTCGCCGTCGACAAGATGGAGATCGCCGGGGTGCGGGCCTTCGACCGCCTCGGGATCGACATCCGGGACGGGCAGCGGGTCACCGAGCACGCCCGCAAGATCAAGAACGCGAACGAAGTCGACGCCATGCGCTGCGCCATGGCCGCCTGCGAGGCGAGCATGGAGGAGATGCGGCGCGCGATGCGGCCGGGGATGACGGAGAACGATCTCTGGGCGATCCTCCATGCCGAGAACGTCAAGCGGGGCGGGGAGTGGATCGAGACCCGGCTGCTCACCTCCGGACCGCGCACCAACCCGTGGTTCCAGGAGTGCGGGCCGCGGGTCATCGAGGAAGGCGATCTGGTCGCCTTCGACACCGACCTCATCGGGCCGTACGGGTACTGCACGGACATCTCGCGCACCTGGATCTGCGGCGAGGGGCGCCCGTCGAACGAGCAGCGCGAGCTCTACGAGGTCGCCCGCGAGCACATCGCCGCCAACCTGGCGCTGCTGCGCCCGGGCCTCGGGTTCGCGGAGCTGACCGAGAAGAGCCACCGGCTGCCGGAACGCTACCGCGCCGGGCGCTATTCGTGCATCGCCCACGGCACCGGGCTCTGCGACGAGTATCCGAGCATCAAGTACCCCGAGGACTACGCGAGCTCCGGCTCGGACGGGGTCTTCGAGCCGGGCATGATGGTCAGCGTCGAGGCCTACGTCGGGGCGGAAGGAGGTTCGTGTGGGGTGAAGCTCGAAGAGCAGGCCCTCGTGACCGAAGCCGGGCACGTGCTGATTTCCTCCTGCCCCCTGGAGGACTGGTAGGCCGGCCGGGGCGAGCCCTCCGCCGGCGAGCGCGCGCCCGCGGCCGGCGAGTCGGCCGGCCCGGCCGGAGGATGCCCGCGTCCGATCGCCTCGGACCTGGACGTCCGGGGGCGCCCGAAGACACTTCGGGGCGTCCGCGGATTCCCGGGGGCGTTCGGAGACATCCGGCGACGTCCGGGCGGGTCGCGTTTCGGAGGACACTCGGAGGACACCATGACCGCCAATCCCGTGATCGAGAAGCTCGGCCGACGGCTCCGTCTCGGGGTGCTCGGGGGCGGCCCCGGCAGCGTCATCGGCGAGGTCCACCGCACCGCCGCGCGCCTCGACGACCGCTACGAGGTGGTCGCGGGGGTGCTGTCCTCGAGCCCGGAGCGGTCGCGCGCCGCGGGGCGGGCGCTCGGCTGGGCGCCGGAGCGCGCCTACGGCGACGTCGACGCGATGCTCGCGGCCGAGACCGCGCGCTCGGACGGGGTGGACGTGGTCGCGATCATGACCCCCAACGAGAGCCACCATCCGCTCGCCTGCCGCTGGCTCGACGCCGGGCGGGACGTGATCTGCGACAAGCCGCTCACGACCCGGCTCGACGACGCCCGCGACCTCGTCGCCCGGGTGCGGGCGAGCGGCCTCGTCTTCTGCACCACCTACAACTACTCGGCCTATCCCATGGTGCGGCAGGCGCGGGCGATGGTCGCGGACGGGGACGTCGGGGCGCTGCGGCTCGCCCAGGTGGAGTACGTCCAGCCGCAGCTTGCCGCGCGCCCCGACCTCGAGAACCCCGATTACTGGCGCTTCGACCCCGCCCGTTCGGGTCCCTCCGCGATCCTGGGGGACATCGGAACCCACGCCTGGCACCTGCTGCACGCGGTCACCGGGATGGAGCCGCGGGCGGTCTGCGCCGACACAGGCCCGGTGGTGCCGGGACGCAGGTTCGACGATACCGCGGGGGTGCTGCTCCGGTACGCGAACGGGGCGCGGGGGATCCTGTGGGTGACCCAGGCCGCGGCGGGCGCCGAGCACGGCCTCAAGTTCCGGGTCCACGGCGCGGAGGGCGGCCTCGAGTGGGTCCAGGACGATCCGACCTGGCTCACCCACATGCGGCTCGGCCAGCCGCCCCGGAAGCTGAGCCGCGGGGGGCCGGGGCTCAAGCCCGCCGCGGAGCGGGCGGCCCGCATCGCCATCGGCCACCCCGAGGGCTTCCACGAGGCGTTCGCCAACCTCTACTCCGACGTCGCCGAGGCGGTCGCGGCGCGCCTGACCGGCACGCGGGCCGACCCCCTCGCCCTCGACTTCCCGACCGTCGAGGACGGAGCGCGGGGCATGGCGTTCACCGCCGCCGCCAAGGCTTCGTCCGAGGCGGGCGGAGCCTGGACCGACTGCACCTTCTCTCCCTGACCCACTCCCCGTCGCCCGCCCCGGAAACCGGAAGCCGGAAAGACGAGATTCCCGGCATCGGGTACGGCTTCGCATGGCACTCCCCGGAGACATGAAATGGCGCGCGAGCCGTGGGGCCAGGGCCGCTTCGGGGGGTGTCGGAAATTCCGCACCGTCAGGCAACCCGGGCTGCGGCCACGATGCGGGACGGGACGACCCTGCGGCCGTGCGCCGAACACTCCAGCGGTCGGAGGGGCGATTCGTCCAGGGAACGGTCGGGTCGATCCGGGTGGTTCGGTCCCGTGCCCGGCCCGTTCGAGGTAGTTGGCCGGATGCGCTTGGTCCCGTTTCCTGCGGCTCCTGCACCGACCGGACCGGAGTCGGACGGTGCGCCGCCGTCGAGTCCGAGGTCACGCGCGCACCCTTCCGATGCGCTGCCGGAAATCCGCTTCGTCCGTACACGCGAGCGCCGCCGCCATAAAGCCTCTCGTCGAGCCCTTTGCGTACCAGGTCTACGTGCGCCGGTTGTCCTCGATTAACTTGGGGCGATAATCCTGGAAATAACCACCAGAATATCTACTATTATTTTCGATAGAATCGCGAGAAGGATTGCGACGATTAAATAACCTGTGATGCGCTGTTTCCGATCCGTTTCTCTTCCGTTTTCGTTATTCCGATCCTTCTCACTACCGTTACCGATTTTGAAGACTCGACTATATCCGGCAAAAAGCCCCGTAAAGGTAATTACAATGACTACCATCGAGTACAGCAGCAGGATCGTTTGCCCCGCTGGCTGTGCCACGACATTTTCCAAGACCTTCTCGTCGACTATCCGCCCAGTAGTACCAGCGTATACGAAAGCATGAACCCCGCAATGCTGGCGCCGATAAGTGTTCTCGGAAAATGCTCTCTCGTTCTGGAAGTTCCAGGGAATCTAAACAGAAGATAGAAGCCAATAATGGCCCAGTGTTCCCATCGATACCCATGCCAATAGTCGCACATCGGTCATGTGCAAGAAGATAGCTGCGTATTCCATCAGCACGGTTTCTACACCAGCCATGAGCCTCTGTCCGATTCCTTCTTGCTCCTGCTGCTCCAACCTGGATTTCGATTCAGCAATCTCGACAATTTACTTCAACTCTGTATATGCCATTATCAGTCCTCCAATAAATCCGCAGGCGGTAGTGATAGTCGCCAGGTGATCTCCGAGATCGAAGAACACGGCTATGGCAACTCCGATGAAAGCGGCGACGATGAAACCCATCAAGCTCATCACAATAACTTGGACGATGTTGGGCGGCGCGTTGTTCGCAATCCTCCCGGTGAATGTTTGTGTCTTCGGCATTTCCTGCTCCTCGGTTCATTTGTCCGTGCATTCTTACAGTCCGGTTCAATTCAGTTACCGAGCCGCCTGGGACTGCTCTGGAGGTTGTGACGGCGCCATGTCGACCCTTGGGTTCCGAGGGTTCGAGAGCTGACCCGGCATCACACCGACAACGATCCCTGCCACTTGGTTCGCTTCGGCGACGCGCGGTGCCAGATCCTCCACCGAGTTCTGCGACCGCGTCCAAAACGTCGATTTCGCCACTCCCTCGATCCTCACTTCGCCCCCCGAGGGCCCTGGTCGAACCGGAGCACCGCGCTGTCCCTTCCATCGCGCAGCATCGCCCAAGAAGGCGCGCGGGCCTTATCGGCCCGCGCGCCGCCCGAAGACTGCTTCGCAAACCGTGCCTAGAACCGCACGTTCAGCTCCATCCCACCGCCGTACCAGCTCGTACCGCTCCCGCTCGTCTCGTAGCTGGCCGTAGCGCTCAGGAAGACGTTCTCATCCAGGCTGAACACCCCTCCAACCCCCAGGCGCACCGCCGTCGGGCGTACCTCCGTCTTCAGGTCGTTCTCCGACAAGTTCGTCGGCGCCCCGACCTTCACCCGCGTCTCGTCCGAGAATTCCCGCTCCAGGTCCAACGAGCCGAACAGGCGCCCCGAGGTCTCTCCCAACCCCGTCTCCGTCTCCACCAGCACCCCCAAACGGCCCTTGGCGCTGCTCGCGTCCTCCACCGACACCCGCATCAGGTGGTTATCCATCACCTCGACCGTGAAGTCATTTGCCTCCACCATCGACCAAACCAGCCCGGCCCGGGGGGTCACCATCAGGCCCTCGCCCATCGCCATCCGCTGGCCGGCCTCCACTCCCATCGCATAGCCCAGGCCCGAGGTATCTTCTTCAAGCAGCTTGCCATAGCTGTCCGACTCGAGGTTCACGTCGTACCACGTCAGCCCCGCCTGAGCGTCCACGTAGAGGTCTCCCATCAGCCACGTCGCGGAAGCCCCGGCCCCCACGCCGTCCAGATCGACCTCGCCCCCGCCGGACATCTCAGCCTTGCCCTGGAACAGGTGCGCCGACACCCCGCCCCGACCGTGCTCGCCCATGAGGAAGTCCATCCCCACACGCACCCCGCCCCGACGATGATCGTAGGCCAGCTTCCCGGTGGTCGCGGCCGCCTCCCCTATCGGCGACGCCTTCTTCGCCCGCCATTTGCCTCGCGTCGCCTCCAACCGCGCCCAGCCGCCATTCGCGTCACGCGCCACCGACGCCCGCTCCGCGTAGGAAGGCAGCCCGTTCATCGACAGCAGCACCGAGGGCAATGCCTCGTACAGCTCGCAGAGACCGTCCTGCCCATTCGCGCACTTTACCGGTATCGGAGCCGGGCGTGGAGCAGGTGATGGTCCCGGCGTGTCCATGTCGTCTTCCTCGTCCGATGTTGGCTTACGAGGAAGGACCGAAGTGTCCGGTCTGCCGTCTTCGCCGAGCAACAAGCCTTCCTCGAAAGGCATGCGCTCGTCAAGGTCGTTGATGGCAACAAAGTTGACGAACTGCTTGTCGTCATCATTGCGGCTGACGGCATCGCCGACGATGGCGCCTCCCAAGCGGGTTACCGCGGCATCGGCATTCTCCCGATAGAGCCCGCCGTCCGCCTCCAGGGTGATCTCCGTGCTGTCGGCCGGACCGTCGGCGCGGATGGCGTTGCTGGCGCCTTCGGGAAGCACCACGCGCCCGGTCGACCCGAGGGTGATGGTGCCGCCGCCGTCGGTCTCGACCGCCGCCGTCCCGTCGCTAAGGCCGCCCCGTACCTCGCCATCAATGACGATCTCCGAGCGTCCGGGATCGTTGACCAAGATGGCGCGGCCCGAAGAGCCGGCGTGCACCTTGCCCTTCTCGCCGATGAGCAACGCCCCCCCGCCCGAGAGATGGACCGCCGCGTCCGTCCCGCCCGTCACCATGCCGTTCACCGTGATGAACTGCTGCCGCAAGGCCAGGGTCGTATCCTCGGCCAAGTCGAGGGTCCTGCCCCAAGGCGAATCTGCCTTGACTTCGCCCATCCCCGCATTAGCGACGTAGACGCCGGCCATGCCGCCGGCGACGCTGGCGCCCTCGCCCACGGTGAAGTCGATGCGGCCATTCTCGTCATTGGGCGTCGCGTAGTAGGCGCGGATGCCGTCGCCGCGCGGGGCGGCGATGGAACCGCCGGTCATGGCGACGCGGATGTCGCCGACGTTGTGGCGGTTCAGCAACGCCCGCACCGCCTCCCTGTACGCCGTCTTCTGCACGGCCGTGGCGCCGGCGGGCAGAGCCGCATCAAGGACGGCAGCGGTCAGCCCGTCGTTCGTCGCCGCCGCCCGCAGCACCTTCTTCTCCGCATCCGTGAAGCCCTGGGCCAGGACGTTCCGCAGCAGGGTTCTGCGGGCAGCGTCGTCCTCGCTCAGATAGGTCTCGATCTCGTCGTCGCTCAGACCCGTCGTGCCGTCGGTGTCGATGGCCGCCGCGCCCGGAATCGCGTCGAGGTCCTCGTTGGCCAGTGCAGCCCGGAACGCGGCGATGATCGCCGCCGCCCGCGCCTTCATGGCATCGGTGGCCGAGTCGTCGAACAGCGCCGTCACCGCCGCCGCATTCGCGAAGGCGCCCGGGTCGTCGCCCTTCGCCACGGCCGTCATGACGTCGCGCCAGGACATGACTTGGGCCTCGATGCCGGCCGGCGAGCCGTAGCGTAGATGGCCGCCCGAGCCGGGGTTGTCGGGGTCGGGCCGCATGGCCTTCTCGGTCTCCACCTCCTGGGCGACGGTGACCGCGTGCGCCACGTTGTTGGCGAGGAAGCGGTCGTTGTCGTTCCCGGCCACGGTGGCCGTCGTCCCGTGCGAGAAGCTGCCCGTCCACGTGACGTCGATGACGGGCTGCTTCATCGCGGCGCGCGTCTCGTCCATGGCGCTGAAGCGTCCCACCCGGGCATAGACGCCCTTGCGGGCGGCGATCGTCCCGCCCTGGGTGACCTTCACCTGCCCGGCGTCGTTGGTCGCGTGGGTGAGATCGGCGTAGATGCCGGCGTTGTGCTTCGAGGTCAGCATGGCGCCGCTGGAGACGCTCGCGACGGCATCCCCCGTCCCGTGCTGGAGAACCGCGACGGCCGCCTTGCTCTGCCCTTCCGTCTTCACCGTGCCGCCGGTCACCGCGACCGTCACCGCGTCCGGGTTGCCGGCGGAGTTCTGGGCGTGGATGCCGCTCTGGTGGTTGACCTTAATGTCGCCCGCCGAATGGGTGACGGAGACGGCCCCCGTGTTGGAGTAGGTGTCGGTGGTCGCGCCCGCAGCGGTCACCCGCCTCGTGGCCAGTGCCGGGTTGTTGGTGAGGTAGATGCCGTATTTCTTGGCCGTGATGTCCGCGCTGCTGGCGACCGTCGCGACCGCCCCCCTCTGTTCGACCCGGATGCCGCTATCTTCGGCGGTGATGGCGCCGCCGGTGGTGGTGACGGAGATGTCGTCCGGCGTGGCGTAGGTGGTGGTGGTGGTGCCCGCGGCCACCGTCGTCGCGGTGGACCAGTCGTGGGTGTAGCTGGTCATGCCCGCGGCTATCACCGTCGTCGTGCTGAAGGGCTTGGTGGTCAAACCCGCGCTCACCGTCGTCGCGGCGGCTGGCGTATCGACGGCGGTGACGTAGATGCCGTGTCTCCCGGCCGCGATGTCGGCGCTGCTGGTGACCGTCACTTCGCCCGCCCCGCGCCTCTGGATCTGGATGCCGTCGAGGATCGACGAGCTCACGGTGCCGGCGCCGGAATGGGTGACGGAGATGTCGCCCATGTTGGCGTTGACGTTGATGCCAACTTGCCTCGCCGTGACGGAGCCGGAGTTGGCGATCTTGACGTTGCCGATGCCCCGGCCGGCCGGAGCATCGTTATCGATCGTCTCGACGTAGATGCCGTGGCCGCCGACGTCCGTGGTCACGCCACCGGCGATGGTCACGCCGGCGGCCGTGATGGCGCCCATGTTCTCGACCTCGACGGCCTTGGAGCCGGCGGCGCCGGTGTGATAGCGCGCCTCGACGAGGATGCCGTGGCTGCCGCCCGACGCCGAGACGGTGCCGCTGTTGACGGTCTTGTAGAGGCCCAGGCCGTCGGCGATGATGTGGATGCCGCTGGCTGCCGCGGCGCTCACCATGACGGAGCCCGAGTTGGTGACGGTGGTCGTGGTGTCGGCGGTTCTGCTGTCGCCGCCGAAGGAGTTGTCGCGCTCAGGGCTGTGGGTCCAGTCCAGGATGCGGATGCCGGACTTGTTGCCGGCGTTGTCGCCGGTCGTCGTGGTGGTGATGGAGCCGCGGTTCATGACCTCGACGTTGCCCGCGCCCCTGTTGTCCACTATCAGGCCGAATTCCGTGGAATAGATGGTGGCCGCGCTGTCGATTTTTTGCGTGGCCGTGTTGGCGCCGTTTTCCACCAGTACGTGGACGCCGCTGCGCGTCATCGCGGTGGTCTCCGTGCCGATGGTGACGCCGCTGCCGAGCATCACCGTCGTCGCGTCGGCGGCGGCGCCGCGCTGATGGATGACGACGCCCGTGTTGTCGAAGCCGCCGGTGAGGGTGCCGGAGCTCTGCGTGATCGCCACGGCGTTGCTGTCGGTGCCGACCGTGAGGGCGATGGTGCGCGAAGTGCTGTCGGCCTGCTCGGCGGTTCTGACGACGATGCCGCTCCCCCAGTTGGTGGCGGACGCGCTGGAGACCGTCGTCGCCGACCCGCCGGTGACGGTGAGCGTGACGGGGCCGACGATGCCGTTGACCCAGCCGTCCGTCACGTCGTATTGGATGCCTGTGCCATAGGCCCGGTCCGAGCAGGTGGCCGCGCCCGAGGCGTCGAGCGCCCCGCATTGATTCCGGGGGTCCGACGGCGTCTGCGCCTGCGCCTCGCCGACGGGAAACGCCAGCGCCGCCGCCAGAAACGCGGCCCCCAGCGCGCCGGAGAGGAAGGCTCCCCCCCCCCCTCTACGTCCCACGCCGGAGGAACCGGGGCAAAGAGACGTGTTCCGACTGGACATCATGGCCGATTTCATGGGAGCGTCCTCCGAACTCTGGAACTTGGCGCTTGTGCGCTTGGGGGGGGGGTAGAGCGAAGCCATCATCTCCGCCTCTGGTTACGGTCTGGTCAAACCCGAATGGTAGCATCTTTCCGGCTTCAACGGCGTCCATAGCCTCGTCGAGGCATGTGCGCTGTGGGGTTTTCGGGGCTGTCCGGTGGACAGCCGGACGGTTCGGTCCGGGCGCGCAAAGCGGTGCGCCTACCAGCCGACGGGGCTCATCGCCGACATGGGGTCGTTCCGGGCGCGCGAGGGGGTGCGCCGGGTGCCGGGGTCGAGCCTCGCGGGGTTCGAGGTCGTTCCGGGCGCGCGAGGGGGTGCGACGGGGCGCAATCAAGCCCGAAGAGGGGCCGAAGACCCCGCATCGGGCCTTCATGCAAGAGCAAAATGTGCCGGTGCGCACGACGCGCACGAGCCGGCAGATTCCGGGCGCCAAGGGGCGGGAGCCGGTCAGACGAGGCGCCCCGCGCGGTCCAGCAGGTCCGCACCCGTGCCGCACTCGATGATCCAGTCGCCGACCTCGGCGAGGCGCTCCGGGTCCGTGAGGCGTTCCAGTAACCCCGAAAGCCGTTCGGCCGTTTCAGTGTCGAACTTCCGGGCCGCCAAACGGCACAGCAGCGCCCGCTCTTCAGCGCGACCGCGCTCGAGCCCCTGCTCCCGGCCCTGTTCCCGGCCTTCGCGGAGCCACTGCTCGGTCCACTCCTTCACGCTCTCCGCCAGCATCGCCCCTCCTCCTCAGCGCCTGCGCCACCGGCAGCGCGGCCCCACCGTACCGGCCCTGCCGCGCAGCACCCGCCTGCCCGGCGATGGCCGGCCTTGCCAGCGGGTTGCGGGCGCCAAGGGGCGGGAGCCGGTCAGACGAGGCGCCCCGCGCGCTCCAGCAGGTCCGCACCCGTGCCGCACTCGATGATCCAGTCGCCGACCTCGGCGAGGCGCTCCGGGTCCGCGAGGCGCTCCAGCAACCCCGAAAGCCGTTCGGCCGTTTCGGCGTCGAACTTCCGCGCCACTTGCCGGCACAGCAGCGCCCGTTCCTCGGCGCGACCGCGTTCGAGCCCCTGCTCCCGGCCCTGTTCCCGGCCCCGCTCCAGACCTTGTTCAAGCCCCTGCTCCCGGCCTTCCCGGAGCCACTGCTTGGTCCACTCCTTCACGCTCTCCGCCAGCATCGCCCCTCCTCCTCAGCGCCTGCGCCACCGGCAGCGCGGCCCCACCGTACCGGCCCTGCCGCGCAGCACCCGCCTGCCCGGCGATGGCCGGCCTTGCCAGCGGGTTGCGGGCGCCAAGGGGCGGGAGCCGGTCAGACGAGGCGCCCCGCGCGCTCCAGCAGGTCCGCGCCCGTACCGCACTCGATGATCCAGTCGCCGACCTCGGCGAGGCGCTCCGGGTCCGCGAGGCGCTCCAGCAACCCCGAAAGCCGTTCGGCCGTTTCAGTGTCGAACTTCCGCGCCGCTTGCCGGCACAGCAGCGCCCGCTCTTCGGCGCGACCGCGCTCGAGGCCCTGTTCCCGGCCCCGCTCCAGACCTTGCTCCCGGCCCCGCTCGAGGCCTTGCTCCAGCCCTTGTTCCAAGCCCTGCTCCCGGCCTTCCCGGAGCCACTGCTCGGTCCACTCCTTCACGCTCTCCGCCAGCATCGCCCCTCCTCCTTCCAGATCCCGGACCCCCGGCAGCGCGGCCCCGGGGAACCGGCCCGGCAGCGCCACCTGCCGAACCCACTCCACGAACGCACGCCGCAGCTCGTCATCCTCCGAATCCCGCAGCCAGTCCGACAGCGCCCCCAGCAACTTCGACAGGCTCTCCGCCGAACCGCTGTTCTCGAGCCCCACCAGGGCCGACACCAGATTGCGGCGCGGCAGATCGTCCTCCCCCCACCGCCCCTCGTCAAGCAGGAAGTACCGCTGCGACGGCTGGTAGCACGCCAGCGCCTCCTCCACCGGGGCGATGAGATCCGCCACCTCGACCGGGGCGCTCCAGCCCGGACGGCCGTTGTACAGCACCACCGGCAGCACCGGCGGCAGCCGCCCGCCGTCGCCGAGCGCCCCGCGGCGGATGAGGTCCTGGTACAGCAGCCCGGTGTAGACCAGGATCCGCACCGCCATGTACGGGTCGGTCCTGGACTGGAATTCGAGCATCACCAGCAGGTACAGCCACGTCTCGTCCCGGAAGCGCACCCGCCACACCACGTCGCCGTGCCGCTGGCGGAGGTCGTCGCTCACGTACTCCGCGGGGAGCTTCTCCAGGGTCGAGAAGTCGAGCGCATCGCTCCACTTGGGGGCGACGAACCCGCGCAGCAGGTCTTCGACCATCCGACGGCAGGAGAACAGGCCCTTGTACGCGGCGTCGTGCATGGGGACACCATAGCGCCGCCCGGGGCGCGGCGATGCCGGCGCCGGGCTCGAAAGACGTAGGGGATCGGAGCGCGTTTCGTACGGCGGGACCCCGCGTAGACCGCTCCGTTTTCCCATCGCACGGCCCCCCGGCGCCGTCCGCCGTGCGCCCACCGAACGATTCGACGTCGGCTCCCCTTCCCCCGAGGCAACCGGCTCGGGATCTTCGGCATCGCGCCGGTTTCGCACTTGCCGCCGCCATCCCCCCGCCCGGAGCCGGCCCCGAATCCTTCGCGAGGTCCGTGCTCGACGCGACGACGCCCGCGCACAGGCGGAAGCCCCGTGGGGTGGAATCCGACAAGAAGCCCCTCGAACCGACCCCAAACCACGGAACAACGCCGTCTCCGTGGGGGTAAAAAACATCTCCACCCCCTTGGATCAAGAATCAAGAGCTTACGAACAGCGCCCGGGGTTCTTGTCCAATGCTGTGCGAGCACGAGGGGAGGGGGAAGACTACGCCGCCCCCGAATCGCCCCACCGCCTGCCCGGCGGTGGCCGGCCTTGCTGGCGGATTCCGGGCGCCAAGGGGCGGGAGCCGGTCAGACGAGGCGCCCCGCGCGGTCCAGCAGGTCCGCACCCGTGCCGCACTCGATGATCCAGTCGCCGACCTCGGCGAGGCGCTCCGGGTCCGTGAGGCGTTCCAGCAACCCCGAAAGGCGTTCGGCCGTTTCAGTGTCGAACTTCCGGGCCGCTTGCCGGCACAGCAGCGCCCGTTCCTCGGCGCGACCGCGCTCGAGGCCCTGCTCCAGCCCCAGCTCGAGCCCCTGTTCCCGGCCCCGCTCGAGCCCCTGCTCCAGCCCTTGTTCCAAGCCCTGTTCCCGGCCCTGTTCCCGGCCTTCGCGGAGCCACTGCTCGGTCCACTCCTTCACGCTCTCCGCCAGCATCGCCCCTCCTCCTTCCAGATCCCGGACCCCTGGCAGCGCGGCCCCGGGGAACCGGCCCGGCAGCGCCACCTGCCGAACCCACTCCACGAACGCACGCCGCAGCTCGTCATCCTCCGAATCCCGCAGCCACCCCGACAGCGCCGCCAGCAACTTCGACAGGCTCTCCGCCGAGCCGCTGTTCTCGAGCCCCACCAAGGCCGACACCAGATTGCGGCGCGGCAGATCGTCCTCCCCCCACCGCCCCTCGTCAAGCAGGAAGTACCGCTGCGACGGCTGGTAGCACGCCAGCGCCTTTCCCACCGGGGCGATGAGGTCTCCCACCTCGACCGGGGCGCTCCAGCGGGGGCGACCGTTGTACAGCACCACCGGCAGCACCGGCGGCAGCCGCCCACCGTCGCCGAGCGCCCCGCGGCGGATGAGGTCCTGGTACAGCAACCCGGTGTAGACCAGGATGCGCACCGCCATGTACGGGTCGGCCGTGGACTGGAATTCGAGCATCACCAGCAGGTACAGCCACGTCTCGTCCCGGAAGCGCACCCGCCACACCACGTCGCCGTGGCGCCGGCGGAGGTCGTCGCTCACGTACTCCGCGGGCAGCTTCTCCAGGGTCGAGAAGTCGAGCGCATCGCTCCACTCGGGGGCGACGAACCCGCGCAGCAGGTCTTCGACCATCCGACGGCAGGAGAACAGGCCCTTGTACGCGGCGTCGTGCATGGGGACACCATAGCGCCGCCCGGGGCGCGGCGATGCCGGCGCCGGGATCGAAAGACGTAGGGGATCGGAGCGCGTTTCGTGCGGCGGGACCCCGCGCGGACCGCTCCGTTCTCCCACCGCACGTCCCCCCGGCGCCGTCCGCCGTGCGCCCACCGAACGATTCGACGTCGGCTCCCCTTCCCCCGAGGCAACCGGCTCGGCATCTTCGGCATCGCGCCGGTTTCGCACTTGCTGCCGCCATCCCCCGCCCGGAGCGGGCCCCGAATCCTTCGCGAGGTCCGTGCTCGACGCGAAGACGCCCGCGCGAAGGCGGAAGAACGCCGTCTCCGTGGGGGTAGATATCTCGACCCCCGATCTCCACCCCCTGTATCGATGAATTACGAACAGCGCCCGGGGCCCGGACCAAGGCAGGGTCGTTTCCCGCTGCGGAACTGGTCCGCGCGGGTGAACCGGGTTCGGTCGAATCGGAGCGGCGAAGGCCCTGGGGACGGCGCCTCCCACGGATGTGGGGGTCTCGCCCGCATCGACCCGTGGCGGTCTTGCCGTCCTGTTTGCGGGCGGGCCGCCCGCGTTCGGAGAACGCGCCGTCCCCGGGAAGAGCGGTGGGCATCGATGCCCGGCCGCGAGTCGGTCCGCGTGAGAAAGCCCCGAGACGAAGGCGCAGGGGCTCGACGGCCGTACAACGCGGCCAATGGACGTCACCCGCCCGCGAGCTCCCCGAGGACGACGTGGGCGGAGTTCGAGCGCGGCCGCCACAGCCCCCGCTCCACCGCTTCCGCGAGGCGCTCCGCGATCTCCCGGAGCGCGGCCGGGTTGTTCGCGTCGAAGAAGGCGCGAACCTCGCGATCCTCGACGTAGGCCTCCAGCACCGCATCGAAGTGGTGGCCGCCCACCGCCCGGGTGGTCGCCGCGAACGCGAAGAGGTAGTCCACCGTCGCCGCCATCTCGAACGCGCCCTTGTAGCCGTGCCGCATGACCCCCCGGATCCACTTCGGGTTGACCACCCGGGCGCGCACCACGCGGGCGATCTCCTCCTCGAGCCGGCGCACCCGCGGGCTCTCGGGGCGCGAGTGGTCGTTGTGCCAGACCGCCGGGCGCACTCCCGAGAGGTGGTGCACCGCCGCCGCCATGCCTCCCTCGAACTGGTAGTAGTCGTCGGAGTCGAGGAGGTCGTGCTCGCGGTTGTCCTGGTTGTGGACCACCGCCTCCACCCCGCGAAGGCGGGTCTCGAACATCGCGTGCTCCGCCGAGCCTTCGGCCTCCCCGCCGCCGTATGCGTAGCCGCCCCACACGATCCAGGCGCGGGCGAGATCGGCTTCGTCGCGCCACCCCCGCTCGTCGATGAGGGCCTGGAGCCCCGCCCCGTAGGCGCCGGGCCGCGAGCCGAAGACCCGGTAGCCGGCCCGGCGCTCGGCCTCCGCCGGCGCCGCGCCGCCGGCCGCGAGGCGCGCGGCGTCGGCGGCGCAGGCGGCGGCGAGCGGGTTGCCGCGGGCGGGCTCGTCGAGGCGCGCGACGGCCCGCGCGGCGGCGTCGAAGAGCGCGACCTGGGCCGGGAACGCGTCGCGGAAGAAGCCCGACACCCGCAGGGTCACGTCCACCCGGGGACGGTCGAGGAGATCGAGGGGCAGCACCTCGAACCCGGTGACCCGCCCGGAGGCCGGCTCCCACACCGGCCGCACCCCCATCAGGGCCAGGGCCTGGGCGACGTCGTCGCCCCCGGTCCGCATGTTCGACGTGCCCCACGCGGAGAGCGCCATCCGCCGCGGCCACTCCCCGTGCTCCTGGCGGTGGCGCTCGACGAGCCGCTCCGCCGACTTCCAGCCGAGCCGCCAGGCCGCCGGGGTCGGCACGGTGCGGGTGTCCACGGAATGGAAGTTCCGCCCGGTCGGGAGCACCTCGGGGCGGCCGCGGGTCGGGGCGCCGGAAGGGCCGGGCTCGAGGAACCGGCCCTCGAGGGCGGTGAGCACCCCCCGGATCTCGGCCGCCGCGCACGCTTCGACCGCCGGCCGGATCCGCCCGGCCACCTCCGCCAGCACCGCCCGGGCTCCGCTCCACGAGGCGGGACACGCACGGCTCCCGCCGACGAGGGCGCGGGCGAGCGCTTCCAGGCGTTCGACGGTGTCGCCGGCCGTCCGCCACGGCGGCGGCCGGCCGTTGAAGGCGTTGGGGGCGTCCAGAGGGCTCGGGCCGTCCAGCGCGTCCGCGAGCGCCGCGGGGCGGGGGCCCGTCCATGTGGCCCCCAGGTCGCAGTCGAGGGGGTCGAACCCCTCGAGCCCGAGGTCCCGGGCGAGCGCCCGCGTGAGGGACGCGCCCGCGCCTTCGTCCGCGCCGCGCGGCAGGCGGACGAGGGCGACGAGGAGGTCGAGGAGCTGCTCCGCGTCCGGGCCGCGGCCGAAGACGTGCAGCCCGTCCCGGATCTGCATCTCCTTGAGCTCGCAGAGGTACCCGTCGAGCTTGGAGAGGGCCTCGCCGGCGTCCTCGCCGGCAGCGATGCCGCAGTCCCGATCGAGCCCGAGGCGCCCGGCCAAGTCGAGGATCTCGTCGCGCAGCACGGCCAGGCGCCGCGGGTCCACCCCCGCCGCCTCGTAGTACTCGTCGACCAGTCGCTCCAGGTCGGCGAGCGGGCCGTAGCTCTCCGCCCGGGTGAGCGGCGGGGTCAGGTGATCGACGATGACCGCCTGCGCGCGCCGCTTGGCCTGCGTCCCCTCGCCCGGGTCGTTGACGATGAACGGATAGACGTGCGGCAGGGGGCCGAGCGCCGCTTCCGGGAAGCACGCGGGGGAGAGGGCGAGGGCCTTTCCCGGCAGCCATTCGAGGTTTCCGTGCTTCCCCATGTGCACGACGGCGTGCACCCGCGCCCGCACCCGCAGCCAGGCGTAGAACGCGAGGTAGCCGTGGGGGGGAACGAGGGCGGGGTCGTGGTAGGTGGCGGCGGGGTCGATGTGGTAGCCGCGCGCCGGCTGGAGCCCGACCACGACGTTGCCGAAGCGAAGCGCCGGCGCCGCGAACGCCGCCCCCGCCGCTCCCGCCGCCCCGGACGCCCCCGCCTCCCCTGACGCCGGCAGGAAGTACGGATCGCCCTCGGGCTCCCCCCACCGCTCGCGGACGGCCTCGCGCACCGCTCCGGGCAGGCCGGCGAAGAACGCGAGGTAGTCGTCGAGGGCGAGCCGCTCCCGGATCTCGCGCCCGGCCACCCCCGCATTCGTCGGGCCGGCCGCGACCGCCTCGACGAGGGCGTTGCCGCTCGCCGGGATGCCGTCCACCCGGTATCCGGCGGCGGCCATCGACCGCAGGAGCTCCACGGTTGCCGCCGGGGTGTCGAGCCCGACCCCGTTGCCGATCCGCCCGTCGCGGTTCGGATAGTTCGCGAGCACGACGGCGATGCGCCGGCCGGCGGCCGGGACGGCGGCGAGATCGATCCACGCCCGCGCGAGGTCGGCCGTGAACGCGACCCGGTCGCCCCGCGGGGCGTAGGCCACGATCGGGCACTCGGTCAGCGCATCGAACCTGGCCTCCGCCTTGAACGACACCGCGCGCGCGAGGACCCGGCCGTCCACCTCGGGAAGCGCCACGTTCATCGCGACGTCGCGCGCGGAGAGGCCCCGCGTGCCGCGTTCCCATTCCTCCTCGCGCCCTCCCGCGAGGACGACCTGGAGCACCGGCCGTCCGCAGGCGTCGAACGGCGTCCGCCGCCGCTCGGGCGCGCCCGGCGTCGAGACCGCGAACCCGGTCGCATTCAGTACGAGACGCACCCGCGCGTGCCCCAGCATGGTCTCGACGAGGTCCGCGGAGAGCGGGTCCTTCAGGCTCGACACGTAGAGCGGGAGCGCGTTCACGGCGCGCGCGCGGAGGGCGCGCACGAGGGCGTCGACGGGGGCGAGGTTGGCCGCCTGGACGTGGGCGCGGTAGAAGACGATGGCGGCGGCGGGGGCGCCCTCGACCCATCGCGAGACGACCTCGCCCAGGCCGCACGCCCCGAGCTCCGGGTGGTAGAGCCCGGCGCGGGGGAGCGGGGCGGGCTCCCGCCACCCGGCCGGATGCCCGATGAGGTCGGCCGCGAAGGCGAGCAGGTTGCGGGAGTTCGCCGGCCCCCCGTGCACGCAGTACTGCCACAGGCGATGGGTGCTCTCGGCGGACACGGAGCCGAGGGAGGCGAGTTCCGGGTCCGGCTGGTCGTCGCCGGGGAGGAGGGCGAGCGGGATGGACCCGGCCCGGCAGGCCGCGGCGATCTGCTCCACCCCGTAGGGCCAGTAGCCGGCGCCCCCCAGCACCCGCGCGACGACGAGCTTCGCGTGCACGATCACTCGCTCGACGTAGAGGTCCACGGACATCGGGTGGGCGAGCTGCATGAGGTTCGCGAGCCGGAGCGAGGGGAAGCCTTCCCCGCGCCCGAACCCGGCGCGGGCGCCCGCGAGGCTCGCGAGCTCGGTGTCGGCGGCCGAGAGGAATACGACGTCGCCCGGGGTCTGGCCGAGATCGACCGCCTCGGTCTCGTCGACCGCCGCCCCCGCCTTCGCCCGCAGCAGGTGCACCGGTGGACTCCTCCGCCCCGCCCCGCTCCGCCCGGCTCCGCCGACGGCCCCCGGCCGGCTCAGCCCGCTCGGAGCGTCTGCCGGATGCGCGGCTCGTCGAGCCCCGTCTCGCCGATCACCACCAGCCGCGAGCGGCGCTCCTCGCCGGCCCGCCACTCCCGATCGTAGTAGTGCCGGACCCGTTCCCCGACCCCCTGTACGAGGAGGCGCATGTCCCTGCCCGCCACCGCCGCGAACCCCTTGACGCGGAGGATCCCGTGCGCGGCGACGGCGCGGGCGATCCGGGCCGCGAGGGTGTCCGGACAATCGACCTCGCCCAGCTCGACGCTGAACGTGGTGAAGTCGTCATGGTCGTGCTCCCCCTCCTCGTCGAGGTGGGAGGGGCGGGAGTCGAGGTCGTCCTCCGCCGCCGCCCCGAGCCCGAGGAGCACGGCCGGGTCCACCGCGCCATCGCGCGCGACCACCCGCTTGACGGCCGGCCGCAGCATCGACCCGATCCCGGCGCCGATCCGGCGCATCTCCGTCTCGTCCACGAGATCGGCCTTGTTCAGCACGACGAGGTCCGCGCAGGCGAGCTGTTCTTCGAGCAGCTCCGCGAGCGGACTCTCGTGGTCGAGGGAGTCGTCGGCCTCGCGCTGCGCCTGGACCGCGGCCGGGTCCGACGCGAAGAGGCCGGCCGCGTACGCGGGGGCGTCGACGACCGCCACCACCCCGTCCACGGTCACCCGCGTGCGCACGCTCGGCCAGCCGAAGGCCTTCACGAGGGGCTTGGGAAGGGCGAGGCCCGAGGTCTCGATGACGATGTGGTCGGGGGGCGCGGGGCGGTCGAGCAGGGTCTCGATGGTGGGCAGGAAGTCGTCCGCGACGGTGCAGCAGATGCAGCCGTTGGCGAGCTCGAGGACGTCGCCCTCCGCGCAGCCCTCGATGCCGCAGCCCTCGATGATCTCCGCGTCGATGCCGACGTCGCCGAACTCGTTGATGACGAGCGCGAGGCGGCGCCCGTTCGCGTGAGCGAGGAGGTGGCGGATGAGGCTCGTCTTGCCCGCGCCGAGGAAGCCGGTGATCACGGTGGCCGGTGTCCGGGTCGTCATGGGCAATGGCCCTCTGTTGGATTCGGTGGAGGCCGTTCGTGCGTCCAATCGCGCGTTTGCTCGTGCCGCCGCCCCGCCGCGTCCCGCTCCGCCGCCGCGTCCCGGCCGGCCTTGAGGACGAGGGGGATCCCCGCCGCCACGAGCACCACCCGGTCCGCCCGCCCCGCGAGCGCCTGGTTGAGCCTCCCGGCATGGTCCCGGAAGGCGCGGGCCATCGGGTTGTCCGGGACCACGCCGAGCCCGACCTCGTTGGCGACGAGGACGGCGGGCGCCTTCGGGGCGGCGGGCGCGAGCGATTCCAGGAGAGACCCCGCCTCGCGGTCGACGTCCCTTCCGGCGTGCATGAGGTTGCCGAGCCACACGGTCAGGCAATCGACCAGCACCCCCCCGGATCCGTCCCGCGTGCGGGTGCGGAGCGCTCCCGCCAGGTCGAGCGGCGCCTCCACGGTGATCCAGCCGTCCCCGCGACGGGCGCGATGCCGGGCGATCCGATCATGCATCTCGTCGTCGATCGCCTCCGCGGTGGCGACGTAGACCGCCTCCGGCCCGGTGAACAGCGACTCCGCGTACGCGCTCTTCCCGGAGCGCGCGCCGCCGAGCACGAGGGTGAGGGGAGGCAGGGGGTCGAGGGGCATCCGGGCGGCTCCGATCACCGCGATGGCCGAGAGCCCTATTGTGCACCGGGCGGCCGGACGATGGCCCGCGGTGAAACGTCGCGGACTTCCCGCGGGCGGTTGCGTGGAATTGCCGATCGGCCTTGCCCCCGCCGCGGCCCCGCAGCTCGCCGAGCCGCACGATTGGCTGGAATGAGAGCTTCCTGACGCCGAGGACGATCATCTTCCGCCCGCGTCCGCCCGAGGGTCGGGGCTCGGGCTCTGCGGAACGCCGCCGGCGGCCGTGCCGGGCTTTGCGATTGGGGCCTCGCCGTTCGGCGGCGAGGAATGAGCCACGGCCGGGGTTGGACCGGAACGGGCCGGTTCGGCTCAGGCGCGCTCCACCTCGAACGCGGCGACGTTGCGCTCCTCCCGGCTGAACTCCACCCCGATCAGATGGATGGGCTCGCCGAGATGGCGGTACTTGTCCGCGTAGCCCTTCTCCTTGATCTGCGCCAGTGCGCCCCCCTCCGGCGCCTTCTCCACCGTCTTGAACTCGAACAGGCACACGCGGCCACCGTACCGCAACGCCATGTCCGCACGCCCCCGCGCGCTGCTCTCCTCCGCCGCGAGGTCGAGCCCCTGCGCCGCGAGATACGAGTAGAACACGCTCGCGTAGTACCCCTCGTACTCCGCGATGCGGTTGTTGACGTGCCATTGGTGGGGAATGCTCGCGAAGACGGCCCGGAACAGGGCTTCGATCCCCTCGAAGTCGTTCGCGGCCAGCAGCTCCCGGAGCGGGCCGTTCTCCGCCAGCCGCCGTGAGGACTCCGGCAGCAGGGTGTTCAGCAGGTGCTCGTTCAGGCTCTGGCGCACCTCGTGGTTCGGATAGCCCAGCCGGTAGAGGATTCGGCCGTCGCCGCGATCCTCCACCTCCCGGATGGTCAGGTAGCCGGTCTGGAACAGCAGCGCCTCGGTGGCCATCTCGTCCACGTCGAAGGCGGAGAGCAGCGCCTCGGTGCCGCTCATGCCGTCCAGCTCCGGGGAGGCGACGCCGCGCCGGAGCAGGGTGTCGATGAGGAACCTCGGCGTCCCGGTCTCGAACCAGTGCGCCTTGAACCGGCGCGACCGGAACAGCAGGAGGATGTCGAAGGGGTTGTAGACCTTCTCCTCACCGAGCCAGCCATAGCCGTTGTACCAATGGCGTATCCGGTCACGGTCGAGGCCCGGGAGCTCCGGCGCGAACACGGTGTCCAGGTCCCGTTCCGTGTAGCCGCAGATGGCGGAGTACGCCGGGTCCAGGGTGATGTCGATGAGGTTGTTCAGGCCGGAGAAGATGCCGACCTTGGAGAACTTGCTCACCCCGGTGAGGAAGGTGAACTCGACGTGCGCGTCGCTGGCCTTGATGGCCGAGTACAGTCCGCGCAGGGCGTCGCGGTTGGCGCGGGCCAGCTCCGGCTTCGCCAAGGCGTCCAGGATGGGCCGGTCGTATTCGTCCACCAGCACCGCCACCCGCTGCCCGCTGCGCTCGTGCAGCGCGGCGAGCAGACGGCGGAAGCGGGCCGGGCCGCTGGTGTAGCGGGATTCGATGCCGGCGCCTTCTTCGATGGCATCGAGCTGCGCCCCCACGTCTTCGCGCAGGTAGTCCGGGTCGTTGAAGTCGCCGGCGCTGAAGTCGAGCCGCACGACCGGATGGCGGACGGACCAGTCCCAGCCGTCGTGGACGGCGAGGCCCCGGAACAGCGGCTCGTTGCCCTCGAACAGCTCCTTGCACGTGTCTACGAACAGGCTCTTGCCGAAACGTCGCGGGCGCGACAGGAAGTAGTGCTTGCCCCCGTCCACCAGCCGCTGGGCGTAGGCGGTCTTGTCCACGTAATAGTGGCCCTCCTCGCGGACCTCGCGGAAGGTCTGGATCCCGATGGGCAGCTTGCGCCTCGTCATGGGGCGCACCATAGTCCCCCGCCTTCGGGACGATCAAGGCCGAACCGGCGAAGAAGCACGTGCGCCGTGGGGATTTTCGTGCTGGATGCTTGTTCCATCCCGTCCGATTGAAATGGATTTCCGCTTTCGCGGGAATGACGGGGTTTCACGGGATGACGGGGAATGACGGGCTTTCGCGGGGCCCGTCCCCGGGTTTCCGCGGAGCCCCGGGCGCTGTTCGTAGGCTATTGATATATAGGGCGTAGAGAGGGGATCGAGATATTTTTTATCCCCACGGAGACGGCGTTCTTCCGTGGTTCGAGGTCGGTTCGAGAGGGTTGCTGGCGGATTTCACCCCACGGAGCCTCTTGCGCGGGCACGGCGTCCTGGGAACGCGGGCGTCCCGCCCGCATTGATTGGCGGCGGCCTAGCCATCCCATTTGCGGGCGGGACGCCCGCGTTCCCAGGACGCCGTGCCCAAGAGCGTTCGCGAGAGGCGTGCCCGGCGAAAACCCCACAGCGCACATGTCTCTTCCGTGGACCGACGCTTGCAAGCCGGGCTTCGTGCGTGATCGGGTCGGAACGTGTCATGACGTCGGATCCCGACCTTCCCGGAACCGCAGTGGGAATTTCTCTCGAAGTCGACAGATGGATTCGGATGGTCGTCGTCTCTCGCATCCCTCTCCGGCAGGACGGCGGGATACGCTGGTCAGAGGACGGCGCGGACCGCGCGCCGGTCCCGGTGCTCCTCGATGGCGAGCTGGATGAGCCGGTCGATGAGGTCGGGGTAGGGGACGCCGCTCGCCGCCCACAGCTTCGGGTACATGCTGATCGGGGTGAACCCCGGCATCGTGTTCACCTCGTTCACGTAGACCCGCCGCTCGCCGCCTCGCTCCACGAAGAAGTCCACCCGCGAGAGGCCGCGCGCGTCCACCGCCCGGAACGCGGCGAGGGAGAGCGCCCGCACCCGTTCGGCCGTCTCCGGGGGCAGGGGAGCGGGAATGACGAGCTTCGATGCGTCGTCGACGTACTTCGCGTCGTAGTCGTAGAACTCCCGGCTCGGCACGATCTCCCCCACCACCGACGCCCGCGGCTCGTCGTTGCCGAGCACCGCGCACTCGATCTCGTGGCAGTCGAGGGCCGCCGCCTCGATGAGCACCTTGGTGTCGTAGGCGGCGGCGTCCTCCACGCGGCCGCGAAAGGCGCCGGAGCCGTCGATGCGGTGCACCCCGACACTGGAGCCGAGGTTCGCGGGCTTGACGAACATCGGGTATCCGAGGCGCGCTTCCGCCTCGGCCCGGACCCGCTCCGGGTCGCCCCGCCACTCCGATCGGCGCACCACGAGGTGGTCCGTCATCGGGAGCCCTTCCGCCCGGAACGCCCGCTTCATCATCGCCTTGTCCATGGCCGCGGCGGAGCCGAGCACCCCCGCGCCGACGTAGGGCAGGCCGGCGAGCTCCAGGAGTCCCTGTACGGTGCCGTCCTCGCCGAAGGGACCGTGCAGCAGGGGGAAGACCACGTCGAGGGCCGGGAGCACGCCCGCCTCGGAGCCGGCCGCGCCGGCGCCTCCGGGTTCGATGGGAGCCGCCGCGCCGACCCCCCGCGCGAGCAGGCGGCCACCCTCCGGGTAGCCCATGAGGACGGGGATGGAGTCGTCGTCCGGGCCTGGGCGGGCGGCGGAAAGGGGAGAAGATGCCCTGCCCGCTCCGTCGCCGGCCGGCTCCTCCGCCCCGGCCGCCACCCGTGCGGCGCCTGGCGGATCCCCCGCCTCGGCGGTCCGGGGCGCGTCGCCGGCGCCGGTATCCGGGCCGCCCGCAGCGCCGGCGGTACCGGCCGCGCCTCCGGCCCCGGCGAGGCGGATGGGGTCCGCCCCGCCCCGTAGCAGCCACCCGCCGTCCTTCGCGATGTGGATGAGGGTGAGGTCGTACCTGGTGCGGTCGATCGCCTCGAACACCGAGCGGGCGGAGGCGAGCGAGACCTCGTGCTCGCAGGAACGGCCTCCGAAGACGAGCCCTACCCGGATCTTGCGCGACATTCGGCTAGTATAGGCCGTCCCGCGCCGGTCCATGCGGCCGGGCCGTATGCGACCGTCCCCGAGCACCCCGCGGAGGCCGTCCCTTGGCAGTGCGCACGTGCCCACGAACGGAGTCCGAGCCATGAGGGCGGGAGGCGCGCGAGCGCGGCTCGCCCGCCTCCGCGACGTGATGCGCGAGCACGGGGTCGCGGCCTATCTCGTGCCGTCGAGCGATCCGCACCAGAGCGAGTACGTGCCGGACCACTGGGCGCGCCGGCAGTGGGTGAGCGGGTTCACGGGCTCGGCCGGCGACCTCGTGGTGGGCCTCGCGGGCGGGGGCCTCTGGACCGACGGGCGCTACCACCTCCAGGCCCGGCAGCAGCTGCGGGGGACCGGGATCCGGCTGTTCCCGGTCGGCGAGAAGGACGTGCCGACCCTGGAGAAGCATCTCGCGAAGATCCTTCCGAGGGAGTCCGCGGTCGGGGTGGACCCCGCGGTCCTCGCCATGCGGCGCGCGCGCCGGATCGCGAGGACCCTCGCGCCCGCCGGGGTGGCCCTGAAGCCCATCGACGAGAATCTCGTGGACGCGGTGCGCGGCCCGGTGCCGGGCCGGCGCGCGCGCCCCCGCGTCGCGCCCCTTCCCACCCGCTTCGCGGGCGAGTCGAGCGCGTCCAAGCTCCGGCGGGTGCGCAGCGCCATGCGCCGGCGCGAGGCGGAGGCCCTCGTCGTCACCACCCTCGACGCGATCGCCTGGCTGTTCAACGTGCGCGGCTCCGACGTCGCCTACAACCCGGTGGTCATCGCGTACGCGGTGGTGACCCCGGACGAGGCGGTCCTGCACGTCGACCGGGGCAAGCTGGACCCCGCGGCGGAGGCCCATCTTCGCCGCATCGCCCGGGTCGAGCCCTACGCCGCCATCCACCGCACCCTGCGCGGTCTCGGGCGGCGCAAGGCGGCGGTGTGGATCGATACGGAGACGACGAGCCTCATGTGCGCGCGCCTCCTCGACGGGGCGAAGCCGATCTTCGCGCCGTCGCCGATCCCGCGCATGAAGGCGCGCAAGAACGCGGTGGAACTCGCCGGCATCCGCGCCGCCCACCGGCGCGACGGGGCGGCCATGGTGCGCTTCCTCCGCTGGCTGGAGCGGTCCGTGCCGGCGGGCGGGGTCACCGAGATGAGCGCCGCCGCGAAGCTCGATGGCCTCCGCGCCGAGGGGGAGCACTTCCGGGGGTTGAGCTTCCCGACGATCGCGGGGTACGCCGAGCACGGGGCCATCATCCACTACCTGGTGGACGAGGCGAGCGACGCGCCCCTGCGCCCCGAGGGGCTCTTCCTCGTGGATTCCGGGGGACACTACCTCGACGGCACGACCGACGTCACCCGCACCCTGCTCCTCGGCGGGCGGCCCACCGACGCGCAGCGCGACAGCTACACCCGGGTGCTCAAGGGGCACATCGCGATCGCCACTGCGCACTTTCCGGCCGGCACGACCGGGGCGAGGCTCGACACCCTCGCCCGCGCCGCGCTCTGGCAGTCGGGCCGGGACTACGCGCACGGGACCGGGCACGGGGTGGGCGCCTTCCTCAACGTGCACGAAGGGCCGCAGTCGATCAGCCACCGCTCGACCAAGGTCCCGCTGGAGCCCGGCAACGTCCAGTCGAACGAGCCCGGCTACTACGAGCCCGGCGCGTTCGGCATCCGTATCGAGAACCTGGTGGAGGTCGTCGAGGACGAGGCCACCGCGCCGGGCGATTTCCTCCGCTTCGACACCCTGACCCTGTGTCCGATCGAGAAGCGGCTCGTCGATCCCGAGCTGCTGTCCGCGGGCGAGCGCGGGTGGCTCGATGCGTACCACGCGCGGGTCCTGGACACCCTCGGGCCCGACCTCGATCGGGACGAACGGGCCTGGCTGGAGCAGGCGTGCGCCCCCCTCGGCGTCTCCTGACGGGCGACCGCGCGGGGGCCGCCTGCGCGCGGCTGCCGCGAGGCCGGCCGGAATGGAGCGGGCCGTCCTTTCGGAGCGTCGTGGCCGGGGCCGGGGCCGGAAGCGGGAGCAGGGGACGGTCCGGAAGCGAACGGCGGAGGTCGGCGCCCGGCGTCGGGGGCCTCTCCCCGAGCCCGCCCGCCGCGTGCGAACCCGCGTGAGCGCCGTCGCGCGGGGCCCCTCCACGCCCGTCTCCGCCCGTCTCGCGGCCGTCCAGTCCCCGATCATCCCGATCGTGATGGACCTCTACCGGCGCCGTCCGGGCGCCATATCCCTCGGGCAGGGGGTGGTCGGATACGGCCCGCCGCCCGGGGTCGCGAGCCGGGTCGCCCGGTTCTGCGAGACGCCCGCCCACCATCTCTATCAACCGGACGAGGGGATCCCGGAGCTCCGCGCCGCCATCGGGGAGAAGCTCGCCCGGGAGAACCGGATCGACCCGGCCGGCCGGGAGATCATGGTGACCGCGGGCGCCAACATGGGCATGCTGAACGCGCTCATCGCGATCACCGATCCGGGCGACGAGGTCATCCTCCCCCGGCCGTACTTCTTCAACCACGAGATGGCGATCCGGATGGCGGGGGCGGCGCCCCGGATCGTGCCCTGCCGCCCGGACCATCAGCTCGACGTCGGGGCGATCTCGGCCGCCGTCGGCCCCCGCACCCGGGCGGTGGCGACCACCTCGCCCAACAACCCGAGCGGGGCGACCTACCCGGAAGCGGACCTCCGGGCGGTGAACGCCCTGTGCGCGGAGCGCGGCCTCTACCACCTGCACGACGAGGCGTACGAGTACTTCGTGCACGACGGGGCGAGGCATTTCTCGCCGGGCGCGACCCCGGGGAGCGAGGCGTACACCATCGAGCTCTGGTCCCTCAGCAAGGCCTACGGGTTCGCGAGCTGGCGGGTGGGCTACATGGCCTTTCCGGCCGGGCTCATGGAGACCCTGCTCAAGGTCCAGGACACGAACGTCATCTGCGCCCCCGCCATCTCCCAACATGCCGCCCTCGCCTGCCTCGAGGCGGGCATCGGGTACTGCCGCCCCCTCATCGAGGGGTTCGCCCCGAACCGGGAGCTCCTCCTCGACACCCTCGCCGGCCTCGGCGGCCGGGTGGAGGCATCGCCCGCGAACGGCGCGTTCTACGTCTTCGTCCGGGTCGGTGGAGGCCGGGCCCTCGACGACATGGCGGTGGTGCGCGAGCTCGTCGTCGAGCACGGGGTCGCGGTGGTGCCGGGGTCCGCGTTCGGCGTCGAGGAGGGGTGCAGCCTGCGGCTCTCCTACGCGGCGGTGGACCGCGACACGATGGCGTCGGGGGCGAGGCGGCTCGCGGACGGGCTCAGGGCCATCACCGACAGGAGAACCGGGAAGTGAGCGTGGAGATCCCCTTCCGGCGGGCGCTGGAGTTCGAGTACGGCCGGGTCGACCTCATCTCCCCGCCGGGTGCGGTCCCGGTGCGGCGGGTGGTCGCCCGCAATCCGAGCGCCTTCACCCTGTACGGGACCGGCACCTACATCGTCGGCCGGGGCCGGGTCGCGGTCATCGACCCCGGGCCGGCGCTCGCCGATCACGTGGAGGCCCTCGCCGCCGCGGTCGCGGGCGAGGAGGTGAGCCACGTCCTCGTCACCCACACCCACAACGACCACTCGCCCGCTGCCCGGCCGTTCAAGGCGAGGGTCGGGGCGGGCGCCGTCTACGGCTACGGTCCGCACGGCTCGGGGCGGGGCGGCGTGGAGGAGGGAGGCGACATGGAGTTCGTCCCCGAGATCGAGGTCCGGGACGGCGACCTCATCGAGGGTGACGGGTGGACGTTCGAGTGCGTGCACACGCCCGGCCACACCTCGAACCACGTCTGCTTCGCGCTTCGCGAAGACCGGGTCCTCTTCTCCGGCGACCACGTGATGGGGTGGTCGACCAGCGTCATCTCTCCGCCGGACGGCGACATGGGCGACTACCTGCGGAGCCTGTCCCGCCTCCTCGAGCGCGACGACGTCCGCTACTGGCCGACCCACGGACCCTGCATCGACGATCCCAAGCCCTACGTCCGCGCGTTCATCGCCCACCGCCGCGAGCGCGAGGAGCAGATCCTCGCGTGCCTGCGGGACCGTGTGGGCCGGATCCCGGACATGGTGCCGCGGATGTACGCGGGGCTCGCCCCCGGCCTCGTCCCCGCCGCGGGCCGCTCGGTGTTCGCGGCGATGCTCGGTCTCGTCGAGAGCGGACAGGTGGCCGTGGACGGCGAGCCGGCGCCAGAGTCGGTCTACCGCCTCGCGGAGCCCGGCGCCTTCACGGAACCCGGCACCGGCTGAAGCGCGAACGGTCCGGCCCTTCCGGCGCGGGCCGTCCCTGCCTCCGCCCGGGGCGGATCTCCCGGCCGGCGCGGCCTCAGGCCGCGGCCGGAGCGGCCTCCTCCTCCCGGACGAAGGCGAGGAGCACCGCCCCGATCACGAGCACGACGATCACGGACAGGATCCCGAGCCGGGAGCTGCCGGTGAGGAGGCCGGTGACCGCCACGAGGGACGGGCCGACGATCGCCGCGAACCGCCCCAGCATGTTGAAGAACCCGAAGAACTCTCCGCTCTGGGCGGCCGGCACGAAGCGCGCGTAGAGCGAGCGCGAGATCGCCTGCACCCCGCCCTGGACGAGGCCGACGACCACCGCGAGGACGTAGAATTCGGTGACCGAGGTCATGAAGTACGCATAGACGGTGACCGCCACGTACACCACCACCCCGAAGTAGAGGGTCGGCTTCGGGCCGACCCGCCGGGCGGCGAGCCCGTAGGCGAGGGCGGCCGGGAACCCGACGAACTGGGTGATGAGGAGGGCCACGATGAGGCTGTCGGAGGGGAAGCCGAGCGCCAGCCCGTAGTCCACCGCCATCCGGATGATGGTGTGGACCCCGTCGATGTAGAAGAAGTACGCGAGGAGGAACAGCCCCGCCATCCGGTGGGTGCGGTGCTCGCGCAGGGTCTTCGCGAGCGAACGGAACCCGGCCGCGACGGCCGAAGCGGTGTCCCCGGTCCGGGGGGGCTCCGGCACGTGCCGGAAGAGGGGGATGGAGAAGACGAGCCACCACACCGCGACGGTCACGAAGGAGATCCGCACCGCCTCCGCGGCCCCCGAGAACCCGAACGTCTCCGGCATGAGCACCATCGCCACGTTGAGGGCGAAGAGGACGCCACCGCCGATGTAGCCGAGCGAATAGCCGAACGAGGAGACCTCGTCGTACCGGCCGGGCGGGCTCACGGCCACGATGAGGGCGTCGTAGAAGACGATGCCGCCGGAGAATCCCACCGAAGCGAGGACGTACACGAGGGCGGCGGTGGACCAGTCGCCCTGTTCGACGAACCAGAGCCCCGCCGACGTCACGATGCCGAGCGCGGTGAAGACGGCGAGGTACTTCTTGCGGGCCGCGCCCCCGTCCGCGATGGCCCCGAGGATCGGCGCCGCGATCAGGATGAAGACGCTCCCGATCGAGTTCGCGAACCCGAGCTGCGCGGTGCTCGTGACCGCGTCCGCCTCCGAGCTCCAGTATTCCTTGAAGAAGACCGGGAAGAAGCCGGCGATCACGGTGGTCGCGAACACCGAGTTCGCCCAGTCGTAGAGCGCCCAGGAGAAGACGCGACGGTCCCGGAACATCTCGCGAATCGTGCCCATGGCCCTCCCCCTGCGCCGCCGTGCGCGGCGAGTGTAGCGCAATCGTCGGGGGCCGGGGGCGGAGGTCGGTCCGGCATGTCTCCGTCCTCCTGCGGCGGGCGCCAATCCGATCCCGATGGCGGGTCGTGCCCCGTTCCAGGCCGCATCGACAGCGCGCCGACGCCGGCAATCCCGCCCGGTGATTCCGACCGGTCGAGACCACCCGCTCCACGTCGAAGAGATTGGAGCCGCCCGAGTGGCCGGGGAGCGAGCAGGTTCGCCGTCCGGTCGCGCAACGATCCCGCGCGGCCGGCGCCCGGAGACGGCGATCGAGCGGCGCTGCGAGCTCCGTCTTCGGCTGATCGACCTCTGGGCGGGCGGACAACCCTCGGGCATGCGACGCGGGCTCCGGCCGAGGACGGTATGCCCTGCCGGTGTGGGGCGAAGCCTCGAGGGGAGGCGCTTCGAGTCCTACGGGAGTGGTTCTGTGGCCCGAGGGTGAGTGGGGCGTTGTCCTGTGAAACGCGCTCCGAACGCCCCTGACGTCTCGAGCCCGCGGGCGGTATCGCCCGAAGCCGGACAAGGCTATGTTGGGCGGATGCAGGACGCCGCCTACAAGAATCTGTTCTCCTACCCCCGGATGGTCGAGGACCTGCTGCGCGGGTTCGCCGCGAAGGGGTGGAGCGACGCGCTCGACTTCACGACCTTGGAGAAGGTGCCGTCGGAGTTCGTGAGCGAGGACCTGCGGCGGCGCCAGGGGGACGGGCTGTGGCGGGTGCGCTTTCGCGATGCGTCCTGGCTTCACGTGATGGTGCTGCTGGAGTACCAGTCCACCGCCGACCCGTACATGGCCGTTCGGATGATGGTCTACGCCGGGTTGCTGTACCAGGACCTCATTCGCCGGGGAGAGCTGGGACCGGGCGGGGAGCTGCCCCCGGTGCTGCCGGTGGTGCTGTACAACGGTCGTTCGCGCTGGAAGGCGGCCGAAGACCTGGGGAAGCTGATAGCGCCGGTCGGCGAGCCACTGGCGCGCTATCAGCCGTCGTTTCGGTACTTCGTGCTTGACGAGCGGGCGCACCGGGAGGACGATCTGCCGCGAGGCAACCTGGTGACGGCGCTGATCGGGTTGGAGACCAGCCGGACGCCGGAGGCCCTGGGTCGGGCGGTGTCGTCGCTGGCCGAATGGGTCCGGGGTCCGGGCGATCCGGAGCTCGGGCGAGCGTTCTTGCAGTGGGCGTTGTGGGTGGTCATGCCGCCGGGGTTCCGTTCGGAGGACCTGTCGCGACTGTTGCCGCAATTGGAGGAGGAGCCGACGATGTTGGCCGAACGGGTGAAGGAGTGGTACGAGGAGGCTCGCGTACAGGGCATCGAACAGGGCATCGAACAGGGTATCGAGCAGGGCATCGAGCGAGGCCGCGCCGAGGAACGGGCGCTGCTGTGTCGGTGGGCGGCGCGGAAGTTCGACCCCGGGACGGGCGCACGGCTGTCGGGTTTGCTGGACCGTCTCACGGCGCCCGGCCAGCTTGGCGAGGTCGGGGACTGGATGATCGAATGCGACACGGGTGCGGACCTGCTCGCCCGCGTCGAACGGATGGTCCAACCCTCCTCCTGACCTGCCGGCGGACGGCTGCGGGAGCTGGGCCACTCGGGGCCGCCGCCCTCGCGCCCTCCTGTGCGGCAGGCGGCCGCCGGGGTCCGATGATCCCGGTCGTTCGGGCCGTGATCAGCCGTCCGCCGTCGCCGCCCACCTCGCCTTGACCGCCTCGCGGTCGACCGCCCCGCCGTCGTCGCGGGGCAGCGACCCGGTGAACGCGACGTGCTGCGGGCGCTTGAAGCGTGCGATGCGCGCGCCGACGTGGTCGATGACCTGCTCCGCGGTGAGCCCGCCCGCGGTCTCCACGACCGCCATGATCCCCTCGCCCCACTTCCGGTCCGGCACCCCGAACACGCAGACCGCGCTCGCCTCCGCCAGCTCCATGATGGTGGTCTCGACCTCGGCGGGGTAGACGTTCTCGCCGCCCGGCTTGATGAGCTCCTTCTCGGGCTTGCGCTTCACGTAGTGGAGGTATCCGTCCTCGTCGAAGCGCCCGACGTCGCCGGTGTGGTGCCATCCCCCCCGGAAGGTGTGTTCGTTGACCTCGGGTTGGTCGAAGTACCCCTGGAAGACGGTGGGACCGCGGGCGAGGATCTCGCCGGGGGTTCCGGCCGGAACGTCGCGGTCGTAGTCGTCGACCACCCGTACCCGGCACGCCGGCCCGGGCACCCCCGCCGCGCCCGGCCGGTCGCGGAAGCGCTGCAACGTCACCCAACCGGTGGTCTCCGTCTGCCCGAACCCGCTCCAGAAATCGGCGCCGGTCTCGGCGTGCAGGCGCTCGATGGTGTCCGGGGCGTCCAGCCCGTTCACGATGCGGAGCGAACCGAGGGTGCTGCCCTGCTCCCGAGCCTGGTCCAGCACGTTGGTCAGCACCGGCGGGAAGTCGCTGATGAAGCTCAAGCCGTGGCGGTCGATGAGACGCACCGCCTCGGCCGGGTCGAAGCGCGGCATCACCACGTTCTGCCCGCCCGCGTGCATCACCGCGAGCCCGCTCCCGAGGGCCGCGATGTGGAAGAGAGGGAGGGCCAGCAGGTTGCCGTCGGCGGGGCCGAGGTCCATCACGGCGGCGGTCTGGAGGTTGGAGGCGACGATGTTGGCGTGGGTGAGCACGGCGCCGCGCGGGATCACGTCGACCGCCGCGGTGGGAATGATCGCGAACGGATCGTCGGCCGCGACGTGCGGCCGGTCCGCCGCCTCGCCGGTGGCGCGAAGCTGGTCGAGCCCGATCCAGTCGCTGCGCGGGTCGCCGTCGATCTGCGCCTTCAGGATCACCGCCTCGAGCCCTGCCCCGTTCTGCGGCAGCATCTCGTGGTACGCCTCGTCGATGACGAGGGCCCGAGGCCGGGCGCGTTCGCACGAACGGGCGACCTCGCCCGCCGAGAGCCTCCAGTTGAGGGGACAGGGGACGATCCCCTGCCGGGCGCACGCGAAGTAGAGCTCGAAGTAGGCCGCGGAGTTCTGGGCGATGACGAGCACCCGGTCCCCCTTCGAGAGCCCTGCCCCGGCGAGTCCGGCCGCGAGGGCGTCCACCCGGCCTCGGAGGGCGGCGAACGTGAGGGTGTCTCCGGTCTCGGTCACGAGGGCGGGCCGGCCGGCGAAGCAGCCCGCATTGCGGGCGAGGACGTCGTAGACGGTGAAGCTTTGTGCGTGCATGGATGCGTCGTCGCGTGTCGAGGGGATTCGGGGAGAGCGTACCATCCTCCCGGGACGCGGCGAGCCTGGACGTGGCCGATGCCGGATGCCGGCGGTCGCCGCCGTGAGCGGGAGGGGGGTTACCCGGCCGCGGACGGGGATCAGTGGCGAGCGCGAGGGTGGAGCACGTACGCACCGTCCTCCAGGGCCCTGAACGTCTCCGGGACCTGGGGATGGTCGACCGGCCGGGGGTCGTCCTCGCGGAGCAGGTTCTGCTCCGACACGTACGCGTTGTAGTGGCCTTGGGCGTTCTCGGCGAAGAGGTGGTAGAAGGGCTGGTCCTTCGACGGACGGACCGCCACGGGAATGGAGTTCCACCATTCCTCGGAGTTCGCGAACTCCGGGTCCACATCGTAGATGACGCCCCGGAACGGATAGATGCGGTGACGGACGATGTCACCGATCCGAAACCTCGCGCGACGTTCGATACCCATGCTCGACTTCCTCTCGATCTTCATTATGGGTGCGATGCCCGCGCGTTTCCACCTTCGGCCTTCTCCGGTGGACGACGGGGCAGTCGCATCCGGACGGAATACGTCGTCCGTACCGCCCAAGACCGTCCGCCGGACGCCGCAAGCGGCCTTCCAGCCGGCTCGTCGGGCCGATTTCGGCGCTTCGCACCCGGAAATCGACCCCTGCCAACGACAGCTCGGCCATCACGGCGCACCGGGAATCCCCAATGCGATTGCCCTGGGTGGACGACGCCTTCCCCGGCGGGTAGCCGGAAGGACTCCATCCTCCCGGTCTTCAGCTCCGGGGACTCGCACCACGTCCCGACCCGCCCCTCATGAGCCATCCACGGTGGCGAGCCCCCTCGCCGCCGCGCAAGGAGCATCGGAGCCTTTCGTCGCCCGGCACGCCTGTCCGGATTGGAAAATCGTTCCGTGAAATCAAGGATGTTGCAGGGAGGCCGCACGAGTCGTCGAACCCGCATTTTCGACCCGGCTTCGCCCGAGGTCGTCTTCGGGGCGCATCCGACGCACGCGCCCGCCGATGCGGAACGAGGCCGCCCGGCGGATACCGGCTCGTCCGCCCGCCGGCTCGCACGGGTGGAGGCCCCGGCCGGGGAATGGGCCGGCGCCCGGCAAGCGCCCCGGTCAGGGCCGGAACTGCTCGTTCAGGATGCGTTCTTCGAGGTTGCGCTCGGGGTCGAAGAGCAGCCGCATCTCGAGGTCCCGATCCTCCCGGACCTCGACGGTCACCACGTCCCGGGTCTCGCGCGCGTCGGGGCTCGCGCTGACCGGCCGCTTCTTCGGATCGAGCACGTCGAAGCGCACCCGCGCCTCGCGCGGAAGAAGCGCCCCGCGCCAGCGCCGGGGGCGGAACGGACTGATCGCGGTGAGCGCGAGCACCCCTGCGCTCAGGGGAAGGATCGGGCCGTGGGCGGAGTGGTTGTACGCGGAGCTGCCGGCCGGCGTGGCGACGAGGATGCCGTCGCAGATGATCTCCTCCAACCGGACCCGTCCGTCTATCGAGACCCGGATCTTCGAGGCCTGTCCGGTCTGGCGGTGGAGGGATACCTCGTTGATGGCGAGGAGCTCGACGTCCGCTCCCCCGAAGCGGGTCGCCTTCATGCGGAGCGGGCTCAAGGTGGTCGTGGTGGCCCGGCGGAGGCGCTCGACGAGCCGGTCTTCTTCGAAGGCGTTCATGAGAAACCCGACCGTGCCCCGGTTCATGCCGAAGAAAGGGACCCCGAGCTGCATGTGCCGGTGAAGCGTATCGAGCATGAACCCGTCCCCGCCGAGCGCGACGATGACGTCGGCCCCTTCGACCGGATGCCGCCCGTAGCGCCGGGCGAGCCCGCGGGCGGTGTCCCCGGCGTGTTCCGCGGCAAGGAACGCGATGCGTTCAACCGCCATCGGCGCCGGCGAAATGCTTGTACAGGCCGATGAGCTCCTTCGGCGTGAACCCGACGATGACGAGCTCGTTTCCGGGGAAGAGCGTTACGGCGGGATCCTGCGTCAACCGGCCGAGCCTGCGGTTGTAGATGATCGTCTTCTGCGACTTCCGGTGGATCATGAGCCCGAGCCGGGAGCTCGATCGGTCCCCGAGCAGCTCGTCCGCGTCGTACGGAACCGCGACCCGGTAGGTGTCCGTCCGCCCGCCGAGGGTGATCCGCACCCCGCGCGCGAAGTTCTCGGTGACGGCCCTCTGGATGATGCCCCAGAGTCCCTGGTAGTCGCCCGGGGTGACGGCGTGGACATAGAAGACGTCGTCCTCACCGAACTCGACGGTCCCTTCGAGCAGCTCGCGGATGGTGATGGTCTCCCGCGGAGCCGGGGTGTCCCCCGTGCCGCGGAACGCCGCCGTCTTCGCAGGGGCCGCTTCGTCCTTCCCGGCGGCGGCCGGCTCGGCATCGGGAACGGATTCGGCGACGTCCTTCGGGGGCTTCTTCACCGGCCTGTCGCCCGTCGCGCGCGCTTGGTCCTTCCCGGTGGTGGCTGGTGCGGCGCCGGAGACGAGCTCGCCGATGTCGTCGTCGGGCCGCTTCATCGGCGCCACGGCCGGCGCCGCCGTCCCGTCCTCCCCGGAGGGCTCCGTTTCGGCCCCGAGCCGGGTTCCGGGCGGGGCTTGGGCGGCGGCCGGGTCCTCGGGCTTCTTCACCGGCTCGTCGCTCGGTGCGGGTGCTTCGTCCTTCCCGGGGGTGGCCGTCTTGGCGCCGGAGGCGGGCTCGCCGTCGCCGTCGGGCTTCTTCATCGGCGCCGCGGCCGGCGCCGCCGCCCTGTTCTCCCCGGAGGGCTCCGTTTCGGCCCCGGGCCGGGTTCCGGGCGGGGCTTGGGCGGCGGCCGGGTCCTCGGGCTTCTTCACCGGCTCGTCGCTCGGGGCGGGCGCTTCGTCCTTCCCGGGGGTGGCCGTCCTGATGCCGGAGACTGGCTCGCCGTCGCCGTCGGGTTTCTTCACCGGCGCCGCGGCCGGCGCCGCCGCCCCGTCCTCCCCGAAGGGCTCCGTTTCGGCCTCGGGCCGGGTTCCGGGCTCGGTTTCGGCGGCGGCCGGGTCCTCGGGGTTGGCCACCACTGCGAGCTCCAGTGCGGGCCCGGGCGGAGAGTCTTCACCCGCCGATCCGAACCGGATCTCCTGGTCGGCGCCGATGAAGTGATCCGCCCGCTCCCCGGGAATCGGCTCGGAGGCGGGTTTGGCGAGGTTTGCGACGTACTCCGCGGCCTCCTTGTCGAGGGAGGAGCCCGGCGACCCCGCATCGGGTCGCGGGAGCGGCGCGGCCGTATCTTCGCTGCCCGTGGCCCCGCCCGCGCCAGCCTCTTCGTCGTCGCCCGCCGGGGGTTCGGTGGCGGCGGGCGGGTCTGCGGCGGCCGCGGGTGATTCCGCTCCGGCCGCGGGTAGCGGCTCGGAACCGGCCGTACCCCCGTCCTCGGGAGCCGGCCGCCCCGCGTCGGCGGCGCGCGGCTCCGCCCCCGCCGTATCGGGTCGCGGAAGCGGCGCGGCCGTATCTTCGCTGCGCGTGGCCCCGCCCGCGCCAGCCTCTTCGTCGTCGCTCGCCGGGGGTTCGGTGGCGGCGGGCGGGTCTGCGGCGGCCGCGGGTGATTCCGCTCCGGCCGCGGGTAGCGGCTCGGGACCGGCCGTACCCTCGTCCTCGGGAGCCGGCCGCCCCGCGCCGCTCGTGGGCGGCTCCGCCCCGGCCGCGGGTTGTGGCCCGGGCTCCGCCGCGGCCTCGTCCTCGGCGACCCGGGAAGGAGCCTCTTCGTCCCCGCGCGCCTCCTCCGATCGCGCCCCTTCCGGCCGCGCCTCGCCCGCGGCGGGTCTCTCCTCCACGGCAGCCGTGGCCGTCTCCTCGCCGGAGGGGCCGGGCTCGGTCGGCTTCGCGGCGGGCTCTTCGCGGCTCGGCTCCTCGGCAGGGCCGGGGACGGCCGGCTCGGCGGGCGCATCCGGCTCCGCCACGAACCCCCGCTCCGTTCGATCGCGGGTCCTCTCGTACCAGATGAACCCGACCGCGACGAGGAGCAGCACGCCCACGAGTGCCCCCGAGATCGCCCTGCGCAAGATCATTCGGCCGAACCCCCTCTCTGGCGGGCGGATGCGGAAACGGGACCGCGGAGAGAGAACCGCCCCGGCGGAGGGCCTCCCGGGCGGAGGCGGGCGACACGTCCGGCCGCGCCCTCGTCGGACTCGAAGAGATCGCTCAGCTCCTCCATCATCGCCCCCCCGAGCTGCTCGGCGTCCACCAGGGTGACCGCGCGCCGGTAGTAGCGGGTGACGTCGTGGCCGATCCCGATCGCGATGAGCTCCACCGCCCCGCCGCTCTCGATCCGGGTGATGACCTCGCGCAGGTGCCGTTCGAGATAGCTCCCCGGATTGACGGAGAGGGTCGAGTCGTCGACCGGCGCTCCGTCGCTGATCACCATCAGGATCCGGCGTTGCTCGTGCCTTGCGAGCAACCGCTGGTAGGCCCAGAGCAGGGCTTCACCGTCGATGTTCTCCTTGAGGATCCCCTCCCGGAGCATGAGCCCCAGATTCTTGCGGGCCCTCCGCCAAGGTGCGTCGGCGGTCTTGTAGACGATGTGGCGCAGATCGTTGAGCCGTCCCGCGTGCGCCGGCTTCCCGGCCGCGAGCCAGCGTTCGCGCGACTGGCCTCCCTTCCAGGCGCGGGTGGTGAATCCGAGGATCTCCACCTTCACCCCGCATCGCTCGAGGGTCCGGGACAGGATGTCGGCGCTGATCGCGGCCAGGGTGATGGGCCGTCCCCGCATCGAGCCCGAGTTGTCGATCAGCAGGCAGACCACCGTATCGCGGAACTCGGTGTCCTTCTCCTGCTTGTAGCTGAGCGGCTGCATCGGATTCGCCACTACCCGCGCGAGCCGGGCCGCATCGAGCAGGCCCTCGTCGAGGTCGAACTGCCACGCGCGCGACTGCCGGGCGAGGAGGCGCCGCTGGAGCCGGTTCGCGAGCCGGGCGATCACCTTGTGCAGGTTCGAGACGTACTGGTCGAGCTGGTTCCGGAGGCGTCCGAGCTCGTCCGCGTCGCACAGCTCGCCGGCTTCCGCCACCTCGTCGAACTCGGTCGTGAAGGCGCGGTACTCCCGCTCTCCGGGCTCGTTGCGGCCGGTGAAGGGCGAGGGAGGCTGGCGGTCCGCGTCCGCATCGTCGTCCCCGAGCGAGGAGGTGTCGAGGTCCACCTCGTCGAGGTCGGACGTCTCCTCGCTGGACTCGCCGGCCGTCTCCTGGCCTTCGGACTCCTCGCTGCCGTCCGGGTCGGCGGAGAGGGCCTCGGCATCGGCCTCTCCGGCCTCCTGGTCTTCACCCTCGTTCTCGTCCTGGTCGCCGCGGTCGCTGCCTTCCTCCCGGCGGTCGTCGTCCTCGGCGAGGCCGAGCACCCGCAGGAGCTCCCGCGAGCGATTCGCGAACTCGTGCTGGTCGGCGACCACCTGCGACAGATCATCCAGGTTCGCTCGGATCTTCGGCTCGAGGATCGGCCGCCACAGCTCCACCATGCGCTTGGCGGACGGGGGCGGCCCCTCGCCGGTCAACGTTTCGCGGGCGAGCAACCGGAGGACCTCCGGCAGCGGCGCGTGCTCGCCCTGGACGATCTCCGCGTAGCCCCGGGACTGGCAATGGTTCTCGAGGGCGGCGCCGAGATTCCGGCGCACGCCGGCCATGAACCGCGAGCCGAGGGTCTCGCATCGCACCTGCTCGAAGGCGTCGAAGACCGCGCGGGCATCTTCGTCCACGGGTGCGCGGGCGCGATGGACGCGAGGGTCGTGGTGGCGGCGGCGGAGCGCCGCGGCATCCGCCTCGCCCCGGATCCGGGCCGCCTCCTCGGCGTCGATCCGGCTCCCCGGCGTGGGGAGGGTGAGGGTGTTGCCGGTGAGCGACGCCTGCGAAGGCCCGAACCGGACCTCGAGCTCCCCGTCGTCCGCGAGCGAGCGCGTCGCCGCCGCGGTGACGAATCGAAAGTGCTCGACGGGAGATTCGGGTCGCCGCACTGGATGCCCGGCTTGCGCCGTCGGGTGGAGCTTGCCGTCAGCCCGAGGGATGGGCGACGGCTCCCTCCGGCAGCTCGGCGCCGAAACACCGCTGGTAGTACTCCGCCACGACCGGGCGCTCGACTTCGTCGCACTTGTTGAGGAAGCTCAGCCGAAAGGCGAGCCCGAGATCGTCATCGAAGATCGCCGCGTTCTCGGCCCAGGTGATGACCGTGCGCGGGCTCATGACGGTGGAGATGTCCCCGCTCATGAATCCCGAGCGGGTGAGGGCCGCGAGCTTGACCATCGAATGGATCGTGGCGCGCCTCTCCTCGGAGTCGTAGTCGGGGACCTTGGCCAGCACGATGTCGACCTCGGCGTCGTGGGCGAGGTAGTTCAGCGTGGTCACGATGTTCCAGCGGTCCATCTGTCCCTGGTTGATCGGCTGGGTGCCGTGGTAGAGGCCGGTCGTGTCCCCGAGCCCGATGGTGTTCGCGGTCGCGAACAGCCGGAACGACGGGTGGGGGTGCAGGACCCGGGACTGGTCCAGGAGGGTCATCCGTCCTTCCGCTTCCAGCACCCGCTGGATGACGAACATCACGTCCGGGCGGCCCGCATCGTATTCGTCGAACACGATCGCGGTGGGGCTCTGAAACGCCCACGGCAGCATGCCCTCGCGGAACTCGGTGACCTGCATTCCGTCCCGGATGACGATCGCGTCCTTGCCGACGAGATCGATTCGCGAGATGTGGCTGTCCAGGTTGACGCGCACGCACGGCCAGTTGAGGCGCGCGGCAACCTGTTCGATATGGGTGGACTTGCCGGTCCCGTGATAGCCCTGGATCAGCACCCGGCGGTTGTAGGCGAACCCCACGAGTATCGCGAGAGTGGTCGTCGGATCGAATCGATAGCTTTCGTCGACCGGGGGAACGTGTTCGCTCGGCGCACCGAACGCGGGGATTTCCAGGTCCGTATCGATCCCGAAGGTCTGCCGCGCCGATATCCGGATATCGGGCACGCCGCCGCCCGAGGCTGCTCCGGAAGCGCCGTTCGCTGTCATGCTCGTGTCTCGATGGGGTTTCAGGCTGGAGCGTTATTCTAGCCGGATACCTCACCGCCGTGTTGCTGCGGAGACCCCCGCCTGCCCGACGATGGCGGGGACGAGCGCCTCGCGGCCGAGCGTCATGAGGTGCGCGCCCTGGCACAGGGACTCGAGCCCGGCAATGGTGCGGGCCGCGATCGACGTGCTCGCCGCGTCCACGTCGCCCGACCCCGCGACCTCCTCGATGACCGCTTCCGGAACCTCGATCCCGGGTACGTTCTCGTTCAGATACCGGGCCATCCGCACCGATTTGATGGGGATGATGCCCGCGATGACCGCCACTCCGAGCCCTTCGAAGCGATCGAGCCGTCGCGCGAAGCGCTCGAACGCGGGGACGTCGTAGACCGCCTGGGTCTGGAAGAAGCGGGCCCCGGCCTCCACCTTGGCCGCCATCCGGGCCACCTCCCCGTCGAGGTCGGGGTTTCCGGGGTTGACCACCGCCCCGATGCAGAGGTCCGGCGCTCCGCGCAGCGTGTTGCCCGCGAGATCGCGGCCTTCATTGAGTCCCCGCGCGGTCCGGATGATCTCGACCGAGCCCAGGTCGAAGACGGCCCTGGCGTCGGGGTGGTCGCCGTGCGACGGCGCGTCTCCGGTCATCAGCACCACGTTCGAGACCCCGAGCGCGGCCGCCGCCAGCAGGTCGGCCTGGATCGCGATCCGGTTGCGGTCGCGGGCGGTCATCTGGAGGATGGGTTCGATGCCCTCGTCCAGCAGCCGCCGGGCCGCCCCGATGGGCGCCATGCTCATGCGGGCGTTGTGGGAGTCGGTCAGATTGAATGCGTCCACGAACCCGGCGAGGGCGCGGGCGGCTTCGAGCATCGGGGCGAGGTCGAGCCCCTTGGGAGGGGTGAGCTCGCTCGTGACGACGAACCGCCCCGAGCGGACGAGATCCGTGATTCGCGGCATGGCGCCTGCTCCTTTGCCCGGTTGAAACGTCCGTGGGACGGGAGACGCCCCTTCGATGGGGCGGGTGCGTTCCCGACCGTGTCGAGGTCCCGAATCAATCCGCGCCCGGCGCCGCCGCGGTCCCCGGCGCCGCCCGCGGCTCGCGCTCTTGCTCCAGCACCGAGAACGCGATCGAGAGCAGGGGGGGAACGATCGCGAGGGTGAGTATGGCAGAAAGGGCGAGCCCCCCGACCACCACGGAGCCGAGCCCCCGATAGAGCTCCGAGCCGGCTCCGGGAAAGAGCACGAGGGGCAGCATCCCGAATACGGAGGTGAGGGTGGACATGAAGATCGGACGAACCCGGTTGCGCGTCGCGGCGACGATCGCGGCCGAGGGGTCCATTCCTTCCCCGCGCAGGTGGTGCAGGGCCTGGTGCACCAGGAGGATCGCGTTGTTGACGACGATCCCGATGAGGATGACGAACCCGAGCATGGTGAGCATGTCGAGGGCCTGGTGCTGGTAGAGGTCGAGGGTCGCGAGGCCGCCGACCGCGCCGGCCGTCGCGAGGGGGACGGAGAGGACGATGAGGGCGGGATAGACGAAGCTCTCGAAGAGGATCGCCATCACCAGGTAGACGATGACGAGCGCCATGAGGAGCTGCCATTTCATCGCGGTGCGGGCCTCGGTCAGCTTGTCGGCGGTGCCGGAAATCCCCATGCGGACCCCCTCCGGGAGCCCGGCGCGGACCAGGGGCGAGATGATCCGGGAACGCACGACGTCCATCGCCTCCTCGAGGGTCATCGAGGGGGGCGGCCGGATCTCCAGGGTGACCGTCCGCACCCGCTCCCGGTGCAGTATCTCGGTGGGGCCGGAGGTCACCTGCACGTCCGCGAGGGAGCGTACCGGGAGGATGGTCCCCGAGGCCGCCACCACCGGGAGGTTCCCGATCTGCTGGGTCCGCTCGTTCGGCGGCCCCGCGAGCACGAAGTCGAGGCGCTTTCCATCCACCGTGATCTCCGCGACCCGCAGCCCGTCGTTGAACACGTCCACCGTCTCGCCGAGCTCGCGGACGCTCACCCCGCTGTCCGCCAGCCGCGCGCGGTCGGGCGCGATGCGCACCTCGGGGGCCCCGAGCTCGAGTCCCGGCCGCGGCCGCACCTGGGTTCCTTCGGAACGGGGGAGGACCTGGAGGACCTGTCCCATGGCCCGCCGGGCCACCTCCAGGATCGGCTCGAGGTCCGGTCCCCGGATGTCCAGATCGACACGCTTGCCGCCGCCGACGGTGCGGCCGAAGAGGGACGGCTGGGTCACGAAGCCATAGGTGCCGGGCTCCCGGAACACGGGACCGGACAGCACCGGGACGAGCTCCCCCGCCCGCTCCGGCTCCGTGCTGGTCGCGCCGATGAAGGTTCGCGACGGGGTTGCGACGAAGAAGAAGTTCTCGATGCCGGGCGGCGCGCGGCGGTCGGCGCTCGCCCCGGCCCCGGCTCCGGGATGCGGGCGGGGCGGCCCGCCGGCGGACGGCGGCCTCGTGCCGCGTTCGGCGCCCGGGCCCGGGCGCCCCGCCTCGTCCGCGGGACGGGATGCGCCCCTGGAGAGGGCCGGCCCGCCGGTCCCGGCTCCGGCCCCGGACTCCGCTCCGGCCCCGGTCCCGGCCCCGATTCCGGCGCCGGCCGGGTCTCCCGCCCCCCGTTCGCGGCTCGTGGACCAGTGCGGCCGGACCGCGCCCTCCACGTCGCGGGCGATCCCGGTGGTGGTCTCCAGGTTGTAGCCGGGCGGGGGAAGGATGATGCCGAAGACGAGGTTGCGGTTCCCCTCCGGGAGGTACTCGAGCTTGGGGAGGAAGCGCCAGGTCGCGAGGCTCGCCGCGCCGCAGACGGCGACGACGATGAGGAGGGCGGCGATGCGCGAACGGGCCACGAGCCCGGCATAGCCGGCGAAGGCCCGGGCGAGCCCCCGGGCGGCCGCGTCGATTCCGGGGAGGCGGAGTCCCCGCCGCCCCGCGTCCGGGGCGGCGAGCAGCCGGCTCCCGAGCGCCGGGATCACGGTGACCGCCACGAGCAGCGACAGCAGGACCGCCACCGAGATCGCGACCGCGATGTCCCGGAAGAGCTGCGCGACCTCCAGGTCCAGCACGAGGATGGGGATGAACACCATCACCGTGGTCAGCGCGGAGACGAGCACCGCGCCCCAGACCTCCGACGCGCCCCGCCGGGCCGCCTCCCACGCCGGCACGCCTTCCTCCCGGAGCCGGTAGACGTTCTCGAGGACGACGATCGCGGCGTCGACCACCATTCCGACCGCGAAGGCGAGCCCGGCGAGGGAGATGACGTTGATGGAGCGCCCGAGGGCGGCCATCGCGACGAAGGAGCCGACGATGGAGACCGGGATCGCGAGCACCACGGTGGTGGTCGCCCGCCACGAGCGCAGGAACACGAGGAGCACGATGGCCGCGAGCACCCCGCCGACGTAGACGTTCTGCTGCACCAGGTCGAGGGCGGAGTCGATGTACACGGTCTCGTCGTAGACCTGTCGGAGGGTGAGCCCGGCCTGGGCGACGGGGCCCTGCTGAAGCTCGGCGGCGGCGGCCCGGAGCCCGGCCATCGTCTCGATGACGTTCGCCCCGATCTTGCGCTTGACGCTCACCGCCAGCGACGGGGCGCCGAGGTGCCGGATCCGGGCGCGCGGCGCCTGGTACGCGAAGCGGACGTCGGCCACGTCCCCGACGGTGAGCCGGGAGACCCGGCCGGACGCCGGGTCCCGCACCGTCCGGAGCAGGATCCTGCGGACGTCCTCGACCGACTCGACCGATCCCTCGGTGCGGACCACGTAGCGCCGCTTGCCTTCCTCGACCTCCCCGGCGCTGATCGAGGCGTCCGCCGCGCGCAGCCTTCCCAGGACCTCGCTCACGGTGAGGCGGAAGCGGGCGAGCCGGAAGGGATCGATCTCGACCCGGAGCTCGCGCCGGCTGCCGCCGTAGACGTCCACCCGGCCCACCCCGGGCACGCGCTCGAGCCGCTCCCGCACCACGTCCTCCACGAACTCGCCGAACGTGTGCACCGGCCGGTCGTGGCCCGGTTCGGGCCGCACGACCATCCAGGCGATCGAGTTGTCCTCGCTGCCGGAGGTCCGAAGCTCGGGCTCGCCGGCTTCGGCGGGGTATCCCGAGACCCGGTCGAGGCGGTTCGCGACGAGGAGCAGCGCCTTGTCCATGTCCATGGAGATGCTGAATTCGAGGGTGATCCGGGACCGCCCGTCCTCCGAGGCGCTGTCCATGGAGGCGAGGCCCTCGAGCCCCTTGAACGCCTCCTCCTGGCGATTGACGATCTCGCGCTCGATCTCGGCCGGCGAGCCCCCTCTCCAGTTGGTCGTGACGGTGATGACCGGCCGCGCCACGTCCGGGGTGAGCTGGATGGGAATGGTGCGAAGCGCGAGCGCCCCGAACATCGTGACCATGAGGACGGCAGCGATGACCGCCCGGGGGCGGGCGATCGAGTAGCCGATGAGGTTCACGGCCGTCCGCTCAGGATCCGGCGCCGGACCCGCTGCCCGAGCCGGCGCCGGAACCCGAGCCGGGGCCGGGGCCGGAGCCGGGATCGGGCCTCGATCCGGGCCCCGCCCCGGACGCTCTCGCGCCGGAGCCGGACCGGGCGACCGGTCCGGACGCGGGCCGGGCGCCGGATGCCGGGACGGGTCCGCCCGGCCTGAACCGGATCGCCTGGCCCGGAGTGATCCGTTCGTTTCCGCGGACGACCACGAGCTCCCCGGGGCGCACCCCCTCGAGCACGACGAAGCGGCTTCCCACCGACTCTCCGAGCCGAACCGGACGGACCTCGGCCCGGGCCGCCTCGGGCGCACCGTCCGCGACGTAGACGAGCGATTGCCCGCGCTGGGTGATCACCGCATCCTTGTGCACCGATCCCACGGCGCCCGGGCCCGCGACCGGCACCCGCACCACCACGGACTGGTTGGCGGCCGGGCGCCCGGGTCCGCTCCCGGGTCCGCTCCCGGAGGCGAAGCGCGGCGTGAAACGGACGGGCCGGGTGCGGGTGAGGGGGTTCTCGTCCGGCACGATCGCCCGCACCGTCGCCGGGTGCAGGGTCCCGTCGTCGAGCTCGACGGTCACGCCGAGACCCGGGACGAGTCCGGCGAGCCGATCGGCCGGCACGTCGGCCTCGACCTCCAGCCGCTGGTCGTCCACCAGGGTGGCGACCGGGTCTCCGGCCCTGACGTAGCCGCCCGGCGCGGCCTGGCGCGCCGTCACCACCCCGGCGTAGGGCGCGCGCACGGTGGTGCGGGCGAGCTCGATCTCCGCCATCTCGCGCTGGACGCGGGCGCGGGCGCGGGCCGCCGCCGCCTCGCGTACCCGGCTGCGGCGGCGCACCAGCTCCTGGCGCCCGTCCTCGTACGCCGCCTTCGGAAACGCGGCGGAGCCCTTCAGCTTCTCGAGGCGTTCGAGCTCCTGGCGGGCGAGGTCCACGTCCGCCTCCGCGGTCCTCACCCGGGCGGCCTCGAGCGCCTCGTCCGCCTTCCTCTGGTCGAGGCGCGCCTCGGGCAGGTCGCGGGCGAGCTCGATGAGCACGTCTCCCGCCTCCACCCGATCGCCGACCCGGACCGCGACCTGCGCGACGGGCCCGCCGATGGCCGCGGCCACCGTTCCGTGCTCGCGGGGGACCACCCGCCCGACCACCGGGATGGTCTGCGCGACGCGCTCTTCCCGGACGGGGTCCACCTCGACGAGGGCCGGGGGGCGCCCGCTCTGGGCGGCGGCCGGAGGGGGTGTGGTGGCCGGGGCCGCGAAGCAGAAGGCGAGGATGATGGCGCGATACGGTCCGGCGCTTCGCATTCGATCGCCGTCCACGGGCAGGCAGGGAGGCGGATTCTATCGCGGACGCGCCCACGCCCACGCCGGGCGGCTCCTTGCCTCCCCGCCCTGCGCCCCGCGCGCCCCGCCCGACGCCGGACCCGCCGGGCGGAGAGCCCGCCGCCCGTGCCGCAACCCCGGAGCCGCACACCTCCTCGGCAGGGTCGTTTCACTCTGCGGAACCGGTTCGGGTGGGTGAACGCGGTTCGGGCGAACGAGAGCGGCGAAGGCCCCGGGAACGGCGCCTTCCACGGATACGGGCGTCTTGGCGCCGGCGCGTCCCGGGAACGCGCCGTTCCCAGGGAAGAACGGTGGGCATCGATGCCTGGCCGCGAGTCGGTCGGCGTGAGAAGGCCTCGATCTCCATCGGCCTCATCGGGGGCCGTACATCGCCGGGGGTTTGCCATGCTCGCGCCATGCACGAGCGAAGGGCCGCCAATCCGTTCGTTCCGGGGCGCGGGAGTATTCCCCCGTATCTGGCCGGTCGGGATGCGGAGCAGCGCGAGTTGCTGGACCTGCTCGCCTACTTGCATGGCGGTCGGGGCGCGCCCCGGGACGCCATCCTCTCCGGCCCCCGCGGCAACGGCAAGACCGCGCTCCTGCGCTGGTTTCACCACGAGGTCGAGGCGGGTGGCGGAGACTTCGACGCGGTGTGGCTGACCCCCGACGAAGTCCCGGACCTGGATCGGCTGGCCACCGCGCTGGCGCCGCCTTCCCGGTTCGCCTCGCTGCGACCGGACACCCTGTCGGTCTCGATGGGCATCGGACGGCTCGGTTGGGAGCTCGGCGGCAAGGGCCGGTCATTGACCTTGCTGTTGACGGCGCGCTGCACGCGGCGGCCGCTGGTATTGCTCCTGGACGAAGCCCATACCCTGGACCGGGAGGTGGGCCGAGCGTTGCTCAACGCCAGCCGGACGGTTTCCGCCGAGGCGCCGTTCCTGTTGGTGATGGCGGGCACCCCCGGACTGCAACCCCACCTCGATACGATGGCGGCCACCTTCCGGGGCCGGGCCGAGAAGCTGGGCATCGGTCGACTGGACGAAGCCGCGGCGGCTCTGGCCCTGGTTCGTCCGCTGGCCGAGCAAAGGCCGGCCGTTACCTTCGACGAGGCCGCGCTGGCCCGGGTGGTCGAGGAGAGCCAAGGCTACCCCTACTTCATCCAGCTATGGGGCGCCGCGCTGTGGACGGCGGCTCGGGCAGCCCGGGCGACCCGGATAGACGAGTCTCTGGTAGCGGCTGCGGCGCCGGGGTTCGGCCGGCGGAGGTCCGCGTACTACGAAGACCGGCACGAGGAGCTGGAGCGGCAGGAACTTCTGGCGGCGGCGTCGGGCGTGGCCGCGGCATTCGACGGCCGGACGACCCTGTGCAGCGGCGAGCTGAACGCGGCCATTGCCGAAGCCCTGGCGGCGGGCAGCACGGCCGCCCAGGTGTTGCGATGCCGGGACCGCCTGGCCACGGTCGGCTACGTCTGGAAGCCGCCGGACGCGGAAGACGTCTGGCAGCCGGGCATTCCGAGCCTCCTGGATTACGTCGCCTCCCACCAGCCCCGAGCCCGAGCCGCCGCCGGCCGGTAGACGCGTTGCCGCGGCCCTGCGAGGGCCGGTTCGGCGCGGGGCGGGCGGCCTCGCTCGGGGCCGGAGGGGTCAGCGGGACCGGGACGGCGACCGGGGGTCCAGGGTGTCCTGGAGGGCGTCGCCCAGGCGGTTGATCGCGAGCACGGTGGCGAAGATGAGCGCTCCGGGAAGGATTGCCGGCATCGGGGCGCTTCCCATGAGCTCCTGCGCGTTGCTCAGCATGTTCCCCCAGCTCGGGAGCGGGGGCTGGATGCCGAGCCCGAGAAAGCTCAGCACCGATTCGAGCAGGATGACGTGGCCGACCGCGAGGGTCGCGGCAACGAGCAGGGGGGACGCGACGTTCGGGAGCACGTGCCGCACCATGATCCGGAGCGGCCCCGCCCCGACCGCCACCCCGGCCCGGACGTAGTCGCGCTCGCGCACGCTCAAGGTGGCGCCGCGCACCAGCCGCGCGATCCCCGGCCAGCCGAACAGGGCGACGATCACGACGATGCGCGCGATGCCCGCCGCCTCCGATACCGCCCACTCCGGGGGGAGGCCCGCCTTCGTGAGGTCCACCGCCGCGAGCACGATGAGGAGGGGGAGGAGCGGGGCGGCGGCCACCCCGTCCGTGAACCGCATGAGGGTAGCGTCGATCCAGCTCCCGAAGTAGCCCGATACGAGCCCGACGAGGGTCCCGAGGAGGGCCGCGGCGAGCGCACCCGCGATCCCGACCGCGAGCGACACCCGCCCCCCGTGGAGAAGGCGAAGGCCGATGTCGCGGCCGAGCTCGTCGGTGCCGAGCCAGTGGGCCGGGGAGGGGCCCTCGAAGCGGGCGAAGAGATCCACCCGGTCGGGGTCGAGGCCGCTCACCGCCTCGAAGACGGGGGCGGCGGCGCAGAGGATCGCGAGCCCGGCGAGGACGAGCCCGGCCGCGAGCCCGCGGCGGCGGCCGCCGCCGGTGCCGGCGCCGGCCGGACCCGCTCCGGCCCTCATCGGTAGGTGACGCGCGGATCGAGCCATGCGTACGCGAGGTCCGCGAGGAGGCTCGCGAACAGGGTCACCCCCGTCGCCGTCAGCAGGGCGGCGAGCGCAAGGTTGAAGTCGTTGCCCATGATGGCGTCGTAGATGAGCTTGCCGGTGCCCGGCCAGGCGAATACGGTCTCGACGACGAGGGCCCCCGATACCAGGGTTCCCATGTCGAGCGCGATCACGGTGGTGACGGGGATCATCGCGTTGCGAAGCGCATGACCGGCCACCACCCGGCCGGTTCCGGCCCCCTTGGCCCAGGCGGTGCGGATGTGGTGCTGGCCGAGGGCCTCGACGACCGCCGCGCGCATGAAGCGAAGGTGCCCGCCCACGGACGCGAATACGAGGGTCGCGACCGGGAGGACGAGGAAGTGGAGCCGGCCGAACGCGCCCCGCCCGGCCCCGACCTCGCCCGTCCCCCCCGCCGGCAGCACCCCGAGCCCGACCGCGAAGACGACGATGAGGACGAGGCCGAACCAGAACACCGGCACCGACACCCCGGCGAGGGCGACGAAGTTGATGAGGCGGTCGTACCAGGAGAAGGGCCTCATGGCCGCGAGGGTCCCGGCCGGGAGGGCGATGGAGAGGGCGAGGAGGAAGCTCGTGCCGAGGAGGACGAGGGTGTTGGCGAGGGCGGGGCCGAGCACGTCGAGGACCGGGGCCGCGTAGAGCCGGGAGTAACCGAGGTCGCCGCCCGCGGCGTGCCGGGCCCACGTCCACCACCGGTCGAGGAGGGGGCGGTCCAGGCCGTGGAGCGCCTTGAGGCGGAGGGCGTCCTCGGTGGTGAGGTCCGGGTCCGAGGACAGCATGAGGTCGATCGGATCGCCCGGCATGAAGCCGATGAGGGCGTACACCACGATGGACGTGACCCCGAGAACCAGCGCCGCCTGCCACAGCCGGGCGAGGACGAGGGCGGTCATGCCTTCCGCCTGTCCCCGCCGGAGGCAGGCGCGGGCGCCGTGTCCGGCGCCGTCACGGTGGTGGCCGGGGCGGCGCCCCGAACGCCGGGCGCCGAGGCCCGCGAACGGCCGTCCGGGGGGCTTGCGGGGCTTCGACGGCCGGAGGCCCGGAGCCCGATGCGCGCCGCCGTCGATGCCGCGACGGTTGGTAACGGAGGGTTCCGGACCCGGAGTGGTCGGCCGAGCCGGGCGGACCGTCGTCGACCGGCGTCACCGGTATCCGGGAGCGTCCGGCGCTTCCGGCCGGTTGCTCGCGTCATCGAGCTCGAACCCGGCGTGGCGTCCATCGCGCGAGGCTCGCGGTGGAACGGCGCGGGCGGATGTCCGTCCGGGAGCGGCCCGAGTCCGTTCATGAATCCGGTCCGGGATCCGGCCTCCGCGTCCGCACGGACTTCCCCACCGATGCGGGCCGCCGCCTCCCCGGGCCTCTCCGGCCGGCACGCGCCGGATACGGGCGTTCTCCATGCCGGTGATGCCGGGATTGAGGCATCATGGCGTCAACGCGAGGTCGCGGGCGGGCGCCGACCGTCCCGCGGAGCTCGGGGGAGCGGGTTGCCGCATTGCCGGGCGAGACACCCGCTCTCCGGCAGGATTCGCGGGCCGGCCGGAGGACTCATGGCAGCCATCGACCTCGGCGGACTCGCCGTCCCGGAGACCGCCCTCGCGTGGAAGTTCGTGCGCGCGTCCGGCCCGGGCGGACAGAACGTCAACAAGGTCTCGACCGCGGTGGAGTGCCGGCTGGATCTCGACGCGGCGGGGATCCGGGGAGGTTTTCGCGAGCGTCTCGAGCGCCTCGCCGGGAGCCGGCTGACCGCGGCGGGCGAGATCGTCGTCTTCGCCGACACCCATCGCACCCAGTCCCGCAACCGCGAGGCGGCGCTCGCGCGCCTCGCGGCCCTCGTCGAGGAGGCGCGGCCCGAGCCCCGGCCGCGGGTTCCCACCCGGCCCAGCGCCCACGCCCGCGCGAGGCGCCGCGAGGACAAGCAGCGCCGGGGCGGGATCAAGAAGCTCCGCGGCCCCGTGGACCCATCCGATCCCTGACTCCGTTCTCCACGGCAAACGACCGGACGCGCCGGTCACGGGCCGGCCGGCGGGGGTGTGCGCCCCGTCCGGGGTCATTCCCCCGGGGTCTCGCGGCGCCACTCCTCGGCCCAGAGGGTGCTCGGGAACTGGTGCCCGGTCGGGCGCACCCCGGCCAGCCACTTCGGCCGGATGAAGGCGCTGGCCCGGAAGTAGAGGGGGAGGGCGGGCAGGTCCTCGGCATAGAGCGACTGGAGCTCCGCCCAGAGCGCCCGGCGGCGCTCGCGGTCCAGCTCGACCTCGATGGCGTCGGTGAGCCGGTCCGCGTCCGGGTTCACGTAGCCCGCCACGTTGTTGCCGCTCCAGCCGTTCCCGGGGCGCGGGATCTCCTCGGAGTGCAGGGTTCCGCGCGGAGACGCTTCCGGCGACGAGACCCACGCGAACATCGCGAAGCCGGCGAACTTGCGGCGGGCCACGGTGTCGCCGAAGAAGACCCGCGGAGGCTCGTTCCGGATCCGCACGTCGACCCCGAGCTCGCGCCACTGACTCTGGATGACCTGCTCCACGAGCTCCCGGGTACGGTCCCCGGCGGTGGTCATGAGCTCGAGGCGGAGCGGCTCGCCGCCGCCGTCGCGGCGGATGCCGTCGCCGCCCCGGGTCCATCCCGCGGCATCGAGCAGCGCCGCCGCCGCGGCCGGATCCCGGGAATACTTCCGGACCTCCCCGGAATGGATCCAGTCGAGCGGATTCACGCTCGTGTCCGCGACCGGCTGCCGCCCGCCGAACAGCCTATCGCTGATGGCTTCGCGATCGAGCCCGAGCAGGAGCGCGCGCCGGACCCGCGGGTCGCGGAGGATCGGGTTGTCGAAGTTCGGGGTCAGGTGCTCGTAGATGAGCCCCGGCCGGTACTCGACCACGAAGCGGTCGCGGTGGCGCTCCTCGAACGCGAGCGCCTGGTCGATCGGGAGCCCGAGCTCGCCCGCGATGAAGTCGACCGTCCCGGAGAGCAGGTTCGCCTCCAGGGCGACGGTGTTCTTGATGGTGCGAACGACGATGCGCTCGAACCAGGGCTCGCGCCCCCACCATTCGGGGTTGCGCTCGAACCGGATGTGCGATCCGCGCGCGACCTCCGTGATCCGGTAGGGGCCGTGGTAGAGGCCGGGATGGCCGGGCTCGGTCTCGTAGCGGGTCCGGTGGCGATAGGCCGGGGGGTCTTCCTCGAAGACGGCCCGCTCCAAGTGCTCGGGCAGCAGGCTGAACGCGCCGACCGCGGGGTAGTCGTAGTCGAGCCGATCGTAGTGGACGGTGTAGCGGTGCTCGTCGTGGACGTCGATGGCGAGCACCCGGAGGTAGTACGAATGGGCGGCGACCCCGGACTGCGGGTGGCGCCCGACCTCCCAGGTGAAGACCACGTCGCGGGTGGTGATGGGGGCGCCGTCCCCCCATCTCGCACGCGGATCGAGGGCGTAGGTCACCGCCATTCCCTCGCCCCCGCCCGGCAGGGGCTCGATCGCGGCCGTTCCCGCCTCGATCGACGGCACGCCGGTGCACAGCAGGCAGGCGTGCTTCCAGTCGTGGCCGCGGACCATCGTCGGCCGGCGCACGAGGCCGAGGACGTAGCTCTTGGCGAGCATCGAGTCGATGACGGGATGAAGGGTGGAGGGGAACTGGGTGATGCCGATGACGAGCTCGCGCGGGTCGTGCGGCTCGGCGGGCGCGGCGGGCCGGAGACCCGCGGCCAGCGCGAGGTTCGCGGCGAGGAGGACGGCAAGGGGGGCGAACGCGGAACGTCGCATGAGCCCGGGTCCCCGGGAGGAGAGCCGGTAGTCTAGCGCGCCGCGAGCCCATTTCGCCTCGCGGCCCGTGCGGGGCACGTGCGCGGTGGGGTTTCACCAGGCATGCCTCTCGCGAACGCTCTCGGGACAAGAGCGTTCCCAGGACGCCCGCATCCGGAGGACACGCGGCTCCCGGGACGAGTCGTGGGTATCGAGGCCTGGCCGCGAGTGGGCCAGCGTGAAGAGACGCTTCCCGCCGCGGCAGCATTGATTCATGCGAAAGATCGATCGCCATTCATGCGAAAGATCGTTGCGCAAACGGGCCCGGCCCCGGGGTCAATACCTGAAACATCCTGAAACATCCTGAAACATCCTGAACGCTGAGTGGGGGCACGGCGTCAGGCCGGGCGCGCGGTGATGCGCCAGACCTGGTCGCCGTGCCGGAGGCGAGCGTCCCGGCCCTCGTCCTCGATCTCGACGTCCCGCGCCACCCTCCCGCCGTCCGGGGCGTCGAGGATCACCGCCCCGTCGCCCGACTCCGCGAGGTGCTCGCCGAGGCGCGCGATGAGCGCGGAGAGGAGCAGGGGCTGGTTCGAGACGCTCATTCCGCGGGCGCCGCGGGCGCCGGCACGGTGATGGCGGCGACGATCTTCGCCGGCCCGCAGCCGTTCCGGGCCGTCAAGCTGATGAAGTGGGTCCCGGCGGGCGGCTCGCCGGTCCCGGCCCAGGCGATCGTCACGTCCCGCCCGGGGACCGGGGCGGCGCGGGGGGAGTCCGTCACCGTCCAGCCGGCGGGCGTGTCGGGGGTGTCGAGCACGACGGCCCCGAGCGCCGCGGCGCTCTTGTCGCCTCCCGGCCGGGCGGGGTTCGCGGCGCGGAACGCCTGCGACCAGCGCCCGGTGGCCGGCTCGGCGTAGGCGAGGGAGACGGACGCGCCCGCGTAGGGCGCGGCGCCGGTGATCGTCACGTCGGTGCCGACCCCGTGGCGCCGCCACCACTGCGGCCCGTCCTCGACGCCCACACCCCGGATGAGCGCGAGGTGGCGGACCGCCGTGCTTCCCGCGGCGGTGACCGAGACGGCCCCGCGCACGGCCCGGCGCGCGTCCTGCCGCCGCCTGTCGAGCAGCAGGATCGCTGTCTGCTGGACGGTGTTGGCCGGCCCGGCCCCGCGGCCGTGCGGGTCGTCGAGGAGCCAGCCCCGGACCTCCGCGGCCGCGTCGTCGAGGCGATCGAGGAGCTGCTCGCGCGCCTCGGGGAGGACGGCCGAGAGCGATCCGGGCGGGGGATGCGCCCCCCGCCCGAGGAACTTGTCGATCTCGCTGGCCTGACCGCTGAAATAACCGGAGCTGAGCTCCGCGAACTTCGCCTCCCGGGCGGCCAACGCGTCCGGTCCGGTGATGGTCTGCCCATCGGAGCCGAGGATTGGAGTGACGGCCGCGACCACATCCAGCTCGTCATGGAGGATCCGCATCATGATCGCGGATCGGCTCGCGACCACCGACACCCGCCCATGCCAGGCGTCCAGGACGCGGCGCCAGTCCCCCCGGGTGCGGATCCATATGACGCTCTGGCCATCCGGCGCTCGAGGGAGCGCCAGAGGGAGTCTCGGTGAGCGCGCCGCCGCGAGAGCGGGGAGGGCGGGGAGGGCGTAGCCGTGGCGAGCCGCTCGGTCCGAGACGTGCGCCCCCGAGAGCTCGGCGGGGGCGATCGTCCCGAGTCCGTTCACGGCCAGGGGCGCCCGCTGCACCCGGATCAGTGCCCCCGCGATGATCTCTCCGAGGGCACCCCGATAGTGATCAGCCATCGAGACGAGGGCGGTGTGACGCTGTGCGGGGGTCATGGCCATGGGTCGGCTCCTATCGCAAGGTGGAGGAATCGGGGTTGAACCCGGCGGGGATCGCCGCCCCGGCGATGGGGCGGTAGGCGCCGTCCGCAGCGCGGACGAGCAGCGTCCCCGCGACGACGACGTCGGAGTGGAGGGCGCCGCCCGCGGCGACGGGGGCGGCCGACCAGGAGGCGCGGATCCCCCCCGCAGCCTGGACGCGCGCGTACATCGCGGCGCCGTCCCCGAGGAGGGTGGACTCGATGCGCTCCAGGGCGGCGGTGCGGATGGCGGCTTCGACGCCCGCCGCGTAGGCGCTCGACGCGACGACGTCGCCGAGCGCCGCCTGGTGGAACATCCTCCGGTCCACGGCCGTGGTCGCGGTGGACCCGTTCGGCATCGAGGACCACCAGCCCTGGCGGCCGCTCGCCGGGTGCGGCCCGCCCGCCGCGTACTGCCGCCAGGCCGCGTGAAGCCTCTCCCTCCACGTGGCCGCGAACGCCACGGCCTCGCTGCGGGCGGCCGGCTCGACGATGGCGCCCGTACCGGTGTCGATGAGGTCGCCCACGTCCGCGGCGTCGGAGACGGCGCCCGGGTAGGCGCTGACCCCTGTGACATCCCCTGCGCGCGTATCCGCCGCGCCCTGGGTGCCATGCACCCGCTCGACGACCCGGACGTCCGCGCCCTGCCCCCCGATCGCGACGTCGGCATAGGTGACGTAGGCAGCCACGTCAGCGGACCCTCAGCCACCACCGCCCGCGCGACTGGCGGACCACCGTGGCGAGCACATCGAGGTAGCTGGCGGTGCCCGCGGGATCCGCACTCCCACGCCGGAATTGCATGTAGTGACCCCACCGGTTCCCGTCGGCAGCGTTGCCGTCGAGGGTCGGCAAGTGGATGCTGCCGGACGTCATCTTCCCCGTGCCGTTGCGGTCCCAGTCGGTCTGGAAGCTGATCCCGGGCCGCCAGGTGGCGCTGGTGTCGCCGTGGGCGGCGACGTCGTAGTACGGCCCGAGCTGTCGCGACATCCGCCACCGCTCGCCGCTCGTCAGGCGCTCGTCGATCCGGCACTCGATCATCATCTCCCGCAGGCCCGCGAGGCGGACCGGGGCGGGGAGCGCGATCGCGTCGCCGGGGTAGTTCGTCGCGTAGTACGTCGAGCGCCCTTCGACGATCGCGGTCCAGTCGTGGGGGTCCGGCTCGGCGTGGATCCGCAGCCACGCCGACCACGCCCCCGAGACCGGGTCGCGCCGGCGATACCACTCATCGGCCGGCGCCGGCGCAGCGTGTGCGGCCCGCCCGTCGGAGTGGGTGCTGTACTGGACGTTGAAGGCATCGGCGATCGCGACGCCCGCGCCCCCGAACGTCCAGCGGGGCTCGGGGGTCGCCGCCGCGTCCCAGGTGGCGTAGGCCGTCGCCGCGTAGAGCGACTGCCCGGCCGCCCGTGCGCCGGCCCCGGCGGGGGTGAGCGCCCACCCGGCCGGCCGCGCGATCCAGCCGGTATCCCCGTAGGCGCCGGCGGCGAGGCCGGCGAAGGGGTCCGCGGGCGCGGCGGCGGCGTGCCGCCACAGGGTGACCAGGCGCGGCGCCCGCACCGCCCCGACCTGCTGGCTCTGGCTCGGGGTCTCGCCCACCCGCGTCCAGGTCCCGCTGACGGTGCAGACGTACCAGCCGGGCTCGTTCGCCCCCTCCGTCGCGGTCAGGAGCCACGAGTTGCCGATGTTCGGGTTGCGCGGCAGGGCGGGGCCGGCATGGACCTCGTGATCGTCGACGGAGTCCCACGAACCGCCCGACCAGGTGCGGAGCTCGGGGTAGTCCGAGTCGCGGGTGTCGACCCACAGCACGCCGTCCGCGGGCGCCTGCGGCGCGGCGGCCCCGACGTGCAGCCCGACGCCCTGGGCGGGGGTGACGAGCTCGTAGCCCCCGCCGCCGCCCGCAGGATCCGCCCCACGTCCGCAGCGGCGATCGGGGGCGGGAGGCGGGTGCGGTCGAGCTCGGGGTCGAGCGCGTCGAGGGTGACGGTCCCGGCCGCGAGGGTGTCGGCGGGGGTCCCCGACCACGAGAGCGACCGGACGCCCTCGGTCGTCCGCCCGCCGGCGACGGCGCGGGGCGTGTGGGTTCTCGCCGCCGCCGAGGACCGGAGGATGAGCGGACCGGCGCCGAGGTCCAGCCGCCAGTCGACGTCGACCGGCAGGGCGGCCGGCTCACCGGCGGGCGGCCCGTCGTCGCTCGTCACCCCGACAGAGGGCGCGGCCGCGGCGAGCGCCGCGAGCAGCAGGCCCCCGCCCGCTGCCCGGCCGGCGAAGAGGCGGTTCGACGAGCTGAAGACGCCGAGGTCGATCGAGTTGCCGTTGTCGGGCATGTCGCCCACCGAGGCGGCGTTCAGGGCCCGGAGGGCGGCGGCGGTGACGGTCCGGTCGGAGAACCCCGTGTCGCCCGCGTTCGGCGTGCGGATGGTGAGGGTGGTCAGGCGATCGCCGGCGACGCTGACCCCGGCGACCGCCCCGAAGGTCGTGCCGAGGGCGAGGGCGCCCTGGGCGCGGAGCTGCCGGGCGGAGTGCGGCGCGCCGAAGTCGAGCCGGACCTCGCCGCCACGCGCGGCCTGAGAGACGCCGATCAGGCGCCAGCGGATCCCGCCGTCCGCGCTCTCGAGGATCGGGGGGTCGGGGGACGCGGAGCCGGACGTGAGGTCGGGGCTGCCGTCCGCCGAGCTGACCAGCCGGCGGTAGAAGGCGACGGCGTCCGGATCGGGCGGGGTCCCGTCGGAGTGCTCGGCGAGGGTGACCGCCCAGCGGGCGCGGATGGCCCGGTGCGCGTCGTAGAGCGAGCCGAAGCGCGCGGACCCGCCGCCGCTGCCGCCGGCCGTCCCGGGCGGCCGGTCGCCATGGACAGGCATCAGGCGACGTTCACGACGATGGAGCCGCCGTCGGGGTAGGGAGACCAGTACCAGATGGGTGACGATCCGACCGTGAAGTACCCCCAGCGCCCCACGAGCTGCTCGCACCCGTCGTAGGCCGAGGCGGGCTGCGCCGCCGCCTCGGCGTAGTGGACGGCCCGCGGACCGCGGCTCTGCACCGAGAGGACGTCGCCGGCGGAGAGGGACAGGGTCGCGACGAGGTCGATCGCAGACAGGCCGATGTGCCGGAGGGGGTGCGTCGCCATGTACTACATATAGTGGGATGTCCTCGTGAGACGGGCCTTGTCGCTCAAAAATTGACACCCTCCCCCTACCCCCTCCAATTTCTTTCGATAACCTTCTCGCCACCAAAGGAATCCGCATGAACATCCACACCTATCCCCGCTCCGTCGACCGCATCGCGATCTCCCCTCACTTCCACCTCTCCGAGTGGCAGTGCCGCTGCGGGGAATGCCCGCAGACCCTCGTCGACCTCGATCACGCCTCGCGGCTCGAGGACCTCCGCTCCCGCCTCGACGCGCCGATCGTGATCACGAGCGCCTTCCGCTGCCGCGCGCACAACGTCGCGTGCGGCGGGCACCCGACGTCGCGCCATATGGAGGGGGTGGCGACCGACATCGTCGTGCCCGGAGTCCCGCCCCACGAGGTCGCCCGGGTCGCCGACGAGATGGGGTTCGCGGGCGTCGGGCGCTACGACACCTTCACCCACGTCGATTCCCGCGACCTCTCCCACCGCGCCGGGCGCCCGGCGCGGTGGGACCTCCGGGGCTGATCCGGTGCTGAGCCTCCTCGCCGGCCTCGCCGGACCGATCGTCGAGACGGCCGGCGGATTCCTCCGCCGCCGCCAGGAGCGCCGCGCGGCGACGGCATCCGCGCGCGCGAAGCTCAAGCAGGGGGCCCAGGACGACGCCCACGCCCGCGAGATGGGCGCCGCCCTCTCCCGCGCGGAATGGGAGGCGATCGGCCGCCGGGCGGAGTCCGGGACCTGGAAGGACGAGTTCGTCACCGTCCTGGTCAGCCTGCCCCTCATCACCCTCTTCCTCGGCGCGCTGCTGGAGCCCTTCGGGATCCCGGAGATTTTCGCGGCGGGAGAGCGGATGATCATCGCCCTCAACTCCATCGACGGGCTGTACGGGACGCTCCTCGCGAGCGTCCTCCTCGCCGCGGTCGGCATCCGCTGGATCCGCCGCTGATGGCGCTCGGCATGATCGAGACCCTGCTCGCGCTCGGCGTCTCCGGCCTCGGGATCGTGGCCTGGTGGCTCGTCGTCGTCATCCTCGACAACCGCCAGCGGGTCGCGGTCCTCGAGGCGCGGGCCGAGGCGTTCGAGCGGTCGGTCGCCGGGATCGGGCGGATCCACCAGCGGATCGACGAGATCGCGCGCGACGTCTCGCACCTCGACGGGCGCCTGAGCGAGATCAGCGCCACCATGCGGCGCATGGACACCTATCTCCGGGGGGCCGAGGGATGAACTACAGCGCGCACCTGATCGAGGACCTCCGCCTCGCCGTCCTCCTCGTCCTCGCCCGGGGGCCCGCGTTCACCGCGAGCTCGGCCGTCCTCCGGACAGAGCTCCCCGTCCACGGCCACCGCGTCGCCGGCGACGTGCTCCGCGTTCAGACCGCGTGGCTCGACGAGCAGGGCCTCACCCGCTCCCACCCCATCGCCTCGGGCGGGATCGCCCGGTCGCACACCCTCACCGATCGGGGCCTCGATACCGCGAGAGGGATCGTCCAGGTCCCCGGGGTCCGCCAGCCGACCCCGGATGAACTCCCCGCCTAAGCCCCGCGCCGACCGGCGCGTCACCCGCGGCCGGCCCGGCCGCATCGAGTCCGGACCGCGCGCCGTCAAGGAGCGGGTGGACCGGGGCCTCCGCGACGGCGAGACCCAGCGGCGGATCCGCGAGGAGACCGCGCCGATGCTCGCCGCCCACGGCGAGCCGCCCCTCTCCGCGGGCGGCCTCTCCGGCTACGCCGCCCGCGTCGAGCGGTCCGGGCGCCGGATCCGCGTCGCGCGGGCCGCGGCGGACGTGTGGGCCGAGCGCTTCGGGTCGGCCGGGGAGGGCAACGTCGGTCGCTTCACCCGCGAGACGATCGAGGCGCTGACCCTCGACGCCACCCTCGCCGCCGAGGAGGGCGTCGCGGAGGGGGAGCCGCCCAGCCTCGAGATGCTGCGCGAGCTCTCGCTGATCAGCGAGCGCAACGCGCGGTCCGCCGAGATCGACGCGCGGCGTGAACGCACCGTCCGCGCGGCCATGGCCGCCGAGGCGGAGACCGCCGCCGTCGCGGTCGGCCTATCCGAGGACACCGCGGCCCGGATCCGGGCCGCGATCGAGGGCGCTGCACCATGAAGCGCGGCCTGCTCCCATATCAGGCCCGCTGGGTCCGCGATGCAACGGGCCTCAAAGTGATCGAGAAGAGCCGCCGGATCGGCCTCTCCTGGGCCGAGTCCTACGACGCGGTGATGCACGCCGGCGCCGGCGCCGGCGACGTGTACTACCAGAGCTACGCGCGCGACATGACCCGCGGGTTCATCGACGATGCGGCCGAGTGGGCCCAGGTCCTCCAGATCGGCGCCCGCGAGGTCGGCGAGACCCTGATCGACACCGAGGACGGGAGCGCCGTCCAAGCGTTCCGGATCATGCTCGATTCGGCCCGGAGCGTCACCGCGATGTCCAGCTCCCCCCGGGGGTTCCGGTCCAAGGGGCGGCCGGGGGATCGGGCCGTCCTCGATGAGGCGGCCTTCGTGGATGATCTCGACGAGACGTTGAAGGCCGCGCTCGCATTCCGGATGTGGGGCGGGCGGGTGCACATCCTGTCCACCCACAACGGCGAATCGAGCGCCTTCGCCGCGCTCGTCCGCGACGTACGGGACGGGGTGACGCCGGGGAGCCTGCACACCGTCACCCTCCGCCAGGCCCTCGACGAGGGTCTGTACCGTCGGATCTGCGAGGTGACCGGCGCCGCCTGGTCCCCGGAGGCGGAGGGCGCCTGGGAGGCCGGGATCCGCGCGGAGTACGGCCACCGCGCCGCCGAAGAGCTCGACTGCGTCCCCGCCGCGGGCACGGGCGCCTGGCTCGCGTGGGAGATCATCCGCGGCGCCGAGGACCCGGCGGCGGGCGACCCCGCGGCCTACGCCGGCGGGCCGGCGTTCGTCGGCGTCGACGTGGCGCGCCGGCGCGACCTCTGGGTCGCGGCCGTCCTCGAGCGGGTGGGGGACGTGCTCTGGGTGCGGGAGATGCGCGCCGAGCGCGACATCACGTTCGCGGCCCAGGCCGACATCGTCGCCGACCTCGTCCGCCGCTACCGTCCCGTCAGGATCGCCGTCGACCAGACCGGCATGGGCGAGGCGGTCGTCGAGCGCCTCCAGGGCGCCCACGGCGCGTACCGGGTCGAGGGCGTCCTCATGACCACCCCCCGGCGCCTCGACGTCGCGACCGCCCTCCGCGAGGCGGTGGAGGATCGCCGGCTCCGGATCCCCGATGATCAGGATCTCCGGCTCGATCTGCACGCCGTCCGCGCCGCGCCGGGGCCGACCGGGAGCCCCCGCCTCGTCGCCGACCGGGGCGGGACGGACGGCCACGCCGACCGGTTCTGGGCGCTCGGCCTCGCCGCGGCCTCCGCCCGGATCGGCGAGCGGCCCTACGGGTACGAGCCCGTCCGCCCGGAGACCGCCCTCGACCCCGACTTCGACCCCGACCTCGACGAGCCGCCGCCCGGCGCGGGATGGGCGGCGTTCGCGGGCCGCGGCCGCGGGCCGCTCCGGATCCGCTGACGTGGCCCGGCCCGCGCTCGTCGACCGCTGGGGCGACCCCATCCGCCCCCGGGCGCTCCGCGAGGTCGAGGCGGAGCTGACCCTCTCCGGCGTCCTCCACGTCGCGCCCTCGCGTCCGAGCACGACCCCGACCCCCGAGCGGATGGCCGCCATCCTCCGCGCCGCCGAAGTCCCCGGCCACGGCGCCGCCGAGGCCTACGTCGACCTCGCCGAGACGATGGAGGAGCGGGACCTTCACTATCTCGGCACCCTCCAGACCCGGCGGCGCCAGGTCGCGCAGATCGGGGTCACGATCGAGCCCGCCTCCGACGCCGCCGAGGACGTCCGCGATGCGGACCTCGTCCGCACGTACTTCGCCCGCGACGAGATCGAGGACGAGCTCTACGACGTCCTCGATGCCGTCGGCAAGGGCTACTCGGTCACAGAGATCATCTGGGACGTGTCCGAGCGCCAGTGGATGCCGATGCGCCTCGCGTACCGCTTGCCCCGCTGGTTCGATTTCGACCCCGCGACCGGCGCCCGGCTCCAGCTCAGGACCCCCGACGGCCACCGCGACCTGACGCCGTGGAAGTACCTGACTCACCTCGGCGGGGCCAAGTCCGGGATCCCCATCCGGGGCGGTCTCGCCCGCATCGCGGCGTGGAGCTGGCTCTTCCGTGCCTACGCGGTCCAGGACTGGGCGCGGTTCTGCGAGGCATACGGGATGCCCATCCGGATCGGCTGGTACGGCCCCGAGGCCCGCCCCGAGGAGATCGCGGTGCTGAAGCGCGCGGTCCGCGACCTCGCGGCCGACGCCGCGGCGGTGCTTCCCGAGGGGATGCGCATCGAGTTCGCGGGCGAGCGGAGCGTCCAGGGCCGGGCCGAGATCTACCGCGACCTCGCCGAGTACCTCGACCGCCAGGTCTCGATCGCGGTCCTTGGGCAAACCCTCACCACCGAGCAGGGCCAGTCCGGGAGCTACGCGCTGGGGGCCGTGCACAACCTGGTGCGGGCCGACATCGAGCGCTCGGACGGCCGGCAGCTCGCGGCGGCCCTGCGCCGCGACCTGGTGATCCCCGCCGTCGCCCTCAACCACGGCCCGCGCGAGCGCTACCCGATCGTCACCATCCAGCGCGAGACGGCCGTCGACGTCGAGCGGATGGCGCGGGCGCTCGCGGACCTCGTCCCGCTCGGGCTCCGGGTCCGGGCCGACGAGGTCCGGAGCCGGCTCCGGCTCTCCGCGCCGGGCGACGACGACGAGGTCCTGAGCCCGCCGGCCCCGCCCGCGCCCCCGGACCCCCCGCCCCGCCCTGAGCCGCCGCCGGCGCGGGCGGGCGACGCCGGCGGCGACCCCCCTCCCGCGACCGGACGGGACGCCGCCGACGCCGAGGACGACCCGACCGCCCCCCTCGCCGCCCGCGTCCGCGAGACGCTGGGGCCGCTCATCGACGCCTGGGCGGACCGGCTCCGCCGCGAGGTCGGCGCCGCGGACTCGTTCGCCGTCGCGCGGGACCGCCTCGCCGCGGCCCGCGAGGACCCCGACGCCGGCGCCTTCGCCGCCGCCCTCTCCCCCGCCCTCATCGCCGCGCACCTCGCCGGGCGCTACGACGTCCTCGCCGAGTCCGGCGAGCTCGCGGCCGCGCGGGACGGCGCCCTCCCGGTCGCCCTCGCCGGCGCCGCCGCGGAGCACGCGCGGCTCCCCTTCGGCGAGCAGATCGAGTTCTTCCGCGAGAAGACCTCCCTCCCCACCGAGTCCTGGTCGGACCTCTGGCACGACGAGCACGACCGCGCGTTCGTCGTCGCGGGCGCCGCGCACGACGACCTCGTGGCCGACCTCCGGGGCGCGGTGGACAAGGCCGTCGCGGAGGGCACGACCCTCGCCGAGTTCCGCCGCGACTTCGACGCCGCGGTCGCCAAGCACGGCTGGAGCTACCGCGGCGCCCGCGACTGGCGCACGCGCGTCATCTACCAGACGAACCTCAAGACGTCCTACGCCGCCGGACGTTATCGCCAGATGAAGGACGCCGCGGACCGGCGGCCGTACTGGCGCTACCGCCACAGCGGCGTCGCCGAGCACCCCCGCCACCAGCACGTCGCCTGGGACGGCCTCGTGCTCCGCCACGACGACCCCTGGTGGGAGACGCACTACCCCCCGAACGGGTGGGGGTGCGGCTGCTACGTCGAGAGCCTGAACGAGCGCGGCCTCAAGCGCCTGCACAAGTCCGGCCCCGACCGCGCCCCGCCCGTCCGGGAGCGGGAGGTGACGGTCGGGAGCCGGGGGCCGACCCCGCGCACCGTCCGGGTCCCCGAGGGCATCGATCCCGGATGGGCCTACGCCCCGGGCGCGGGGCAGCGGGCGGGCGGCCCGCTCCTCTCCCCCGCCGAGTACACGCTCGCCGGGCGGGAGATCCGCGGCCGCATCGACGCCGCGGTTCAGGCCGCGGGCGTGCAGCCGGGCGGCGTCGGCCACCCTCCGATCTGGCGCGCCGAGCTCCGCCGCCGCCTCCGGGACGAGCGCGGCGCCGGCGCCACCCCGGCCCGCGCCACCGGCGCCGGCCACGCGGCGCCGGACGTGACCGCCGCGCGCCACGTCCGGAGGGCTGCCGAGGAGTTCCCCCGCTCGTGGGTCGAGCGGGGGAATCGAACCCGCCTCTCGGTCCAGTCCATGACCCCGACCGCCGGGACGCTCGGGGACTACCGCCGCCCCCGCCCCTACGATCGCACCATCGAGACCCCCGGCCGACCCGACTACGCGCTCGCCAAGGGCCGGGGGATGATCCGCACCGCCGGCGGCCACTCGGTCGCCGTCCACGAATACGCCCACCACCTCCAGGAGACGATGCCCGAGCTCGACGGGCTCTTCCGGCGCCTCCACGTCCGGCGCACCACCCGCCCGGACGGGACGACGCGCGACCCGATCGTGCCGCTCCCGGGCTACCCCGGGGTGGAGGGCCGCGAGGACCGCTACGCCGACGCCTACTTCGGCACCGAGTACCCGGGCCCCGACTGGCCGTCGGGGCCGATGGAGGTCATGACCCGGACCTGTGAGATGGTCTTCCGCGCGACCGGGGCCAAGGGCGTGGCCACGTTGATGAAGCACGACCCCGAGATCCTCGACTTCGCCCTCGGGCTCCTCTTCCGCTACGACCCGTCCTGAGCGCCGGGCGCCCGTGCTATGCTCGCCGCATGGCCCGCCACGTCATCCCCGACAGCGTCGACGAGGACGCCCTGGAGCTCGTCTGGGACGACGAGGCCGGGACGGTCGAGGGCGACAACTCGTTTGCGGAGGGGATCCGCTGGGAGCTGGCCCAGCCCCTGCCCCTCAACCTCTCGCGCGACGGGCGGATCCTCTTTCTCCGCGACCCGGCCCACGACCCCCGCGACCTCTGGCACCTGCTCCCGTATGCGTGCTGGAAGGAGCCGCTCCGCTCGCGGATGCCGGCCATCCTCCGGGACGTGGAGCCGACCCCGGCCAAGCCCGCGCCCCTGCCCCGGATCGTGGTCGACGGCGTCGAGCGGGACGCCATCCCCGGGATGGAGTTCGTCTGGTGAAGGCGGCGCCGGTCATCCGTGTCCGGCAAGGCGCCTTGCCGGACACGAGCGCGCGCTGATGGCCGGCGCCCGGATCACCGTCGAGTTCGACGACGCCGAGGTCCGCGCCGCCCTCGACCGGCTCTTGCGCGCCGGCGCCGACTTCACCCCCGTGATGCAGGACGTCGGCGAGCACCTGGTCAACACGACGAAGCAGCGCTTCTTCGACGAGCAGGCTCCGGACGGGACGCCCTGGGCGCCGCTCAGCGCGACGACCAGGGGGAAAAAAAGGAAGAACGCCGGGAAGATCCTGACCGAGGAGGGGACCCTCCGGGGCGGCATCACCTACCAGGCCGGCCCCGACCACGTCCTCGTCGGCTCGCCCCTCGTCTACGCCGGCGTGCATCAGTTCGGAGCGGGGAAGGGCGCGTTCGGCGCGACGTCGAAGGGCGCCCCCATCCCCTGGGGCGACATCCCCGCCCGGCCCTTCCTCGGTCTCTCCGACGAGGACGAGGACGAGGTCGCCGCCCTCATCGCCGACTACCTCCGGGCCGCGATCGGCGGGCCGTGATCGACCTCCCGGCCAACGTCACCATCCTCGCCGTGGTGGCGGTGTGCGCGGCCGCCTTCGTCGTCGGGATCTGGCTCGCCAACCGCTGACGCGACGAGGGGGGCCGAAGCCCCCCCTCGAACCCCCCTCGCCGCCCGCCGTCTCAAGGGCGTCCTCCCCGCCCCGTCGAGCCGGGACGGGCGCTCACCGCCAGACCTCCTGAGGCATTCCGCACCCCTCGCACGGGCAGGGATCGAGGCCCATCTCCCCGCGCGAGACGTGCTCCGTCTCGAGGTTGCGCCATGCGCGGCAGTCCCCGCAGGCGGTGGCTCGCGTTCCCGGGGCGGGGGGTACAATCGGGCGCCCCGCATCGGGGCGGGGCAGGGCAGGCGGGCGGGCGCGTCGGGTCGGGTCGGGTCGGCCGCGCGTCCGGCGCCGCCGGGCGCCTCCCGGCGGCGCACGCGGGGCGGCGGTTCAGCGGGAGTCGGCGACATGGCGGGCGGATCGACCCGGATCCTCATCTACAGCCACGATTCGTTCGGTCTCGGCCACCTGCGCCGGTGCCGGGCGATCGCGAGCTCGCTCGTGCGCGCACGCCGGGACCTCTCGGTGCTCATCGTCTCCGGATCGCCCCTCATCGGCAGCTTCGAATTTCCGGCGCGGGTCGACTTCGTGCGCGTCCCCGGGGTCACCAAGCTCCCCAACGGGGAGTACTCCTCGCTCACCCTCCACCTCGCTTTCGACGAGGTGCTGGCCCTCCGGGAATCCATCATCCGGCACACCGCGGAAGCCTTTCGCCCCGACATGCTCATCGTGGACAAGGAGCCGCTCGGTCTCCGGGGAGAGATGGGCGGGACCCTCGACCTTCTCCGGGACCGCGGCGCCTACCTCGTCCTCGGGCTGCGCGACGTGCTGGACGAGCCGGCCCGCCTCGCGGACGAATGGTCGCGCAAGAACGCGGTCCCTTCCCTGCGCGACCGTTACGACCGGATCTGGGTGTACGGGCTCGCCGCGGTCTGCAATCCGCTCGCCGGCATCCCCCTCCCTCCCGGGGTGCCGGAGAAGATGGTGTACACCGGCTATCTGCGGCGGGAGGTTCCGGCCGGAGGGTTCTCCGGAACCGCCGCCGAAGCGGTGGCCTCGTCGCGCGAGCCCTACGTGCTGGTGACGAGCGGCGGGGGCGGGGACGGCGAGGCGCTCTTCGATCAGGTGCTCGCGGCATACGAGCACGATCCCGACCTCCCGCTCTCCGCGGTGCTCCTGCTCGGGCCGTTCATGCCCGCCGCGGTGCGCGAGACGCTTCGCACCCGGGCGGCCGCCATCGACCGGGTGAGCGGCGTGCTCACCTTCGATCCGCGGGTCGAGGCCCTGATGGAAGGGGCGGCGGGGATCGTGGCCATGGGCGGCTACAACACGTTCTGCGAGATCCTGTCGTTCGACAAGCCGGCCATTCTGGCGCCGCGGCTGGAGCCCCGCATGGAGCAGTTCATCCGCGCGGCGCGCGCCCAGGAGCTCGGCCTGGTGCGGATGTTCAACCCGGGGCTTCCCGATCCGGCGGGGCGGATGGCGGAGGCGCTCCGCGCCCTTCCCGCCCAGTCGCGGCCGTCCGATGCGTACATGCCGGGCCTCCTCGACGGCCTCGACAACATCGACGCCCTCGTCGGGGAAGGACTCGCACGCGGGCCGGGCCGGCGCCGCCGGGGCGTGCCGGCGGTGCGGGCCGTCTGACACGGCGCCGCCGCGGTCGGCGGCGGACCGTGGAGTCCGCCCGGACCCGCCCGTCCGACCCCGCCCCGCAACCGCGTCGAATGGACAGGCTCCGGGAACCTTCGCCCGTCCCCCAGGAGGGGCGGCCGGCTCGCTCCCGGGCGGGCGGGGTCCCGTCGGCGGAGCACTCGGGGTCCGAACCACCGCCGCCGACGGTCGGGTTCGTCCTCAAGGGCTATCCGCGCCTCTCCGAGACGTTCATCACCCAGGAGATCCTCGCCCTCGAAGCGCGGGGGCTGCGGCTCCACCTCGTCTCCCTCCGCCACCCGACCGAGGCTAGCGTGCACCCGGTCCACACCAGGGTCCGGGCGCCGGTGACCTACCTTCCGGAGTACCTGCACCAGGAGCCGGCCCGGGTCTTCCGGGCTTGGCGGGAGGTGCGCCGGCGGCCCCGCTACGGCCGGGCGTTCCGCCTCTGGCTGCGCGACCTCGTGCGCGACCCGACGCGCAACCGGGTGCGGCGCTTCGGCCAGGCGTTGGTCATGGCGCGGGAGCTGCCCCCCGAGGTCACCCATATCCACGCCCACTTCCTGCACACCCCGGCCTCGGTGGCGCGATACGCCGCGCACCTGACGGGGCGGCGGTGGACCGGCTCGGCCCACGCCAAGGACGTCTGGACGACCCCGCGGTGGGAGAAGCGCGAAAAGCTCCGGGATGCGGAGTGGGTGGTGACCTGCACCGCCGTCAACCGCGCCGAGCTCGACGCGCTCGCGCCCGGCAAGGTCGAGCTGGTGCGGCACGGGCTCGATCTCGCGGAGTTTCCGCCTCCGCCTCCCCGGACGGACCGCGAGCCGAGGGTGCTGACCGTCCTCTCCGTCGGCCGGGCGGTGGAGAAGAAGGGATACCCGGACCTCATCTCGGCCCTCGCCCGGCTGTCCGATGCGCCTCCGTGGCGTTTCGTCCACGTGGGCGAGGGGCCGCACGCCGCGGCCCTTCGCCGGCTCGCGGAGCGGGCCGGGATCGCGCATCGCACGGAATGGGCGGGTGCGCTCGCCCGGCCCGACCTGCTCGCCCGGCTTCGCGCCGCGGACCTCTTCGTGCTCGCGAGCCGGGTCGCCCGGGACGGCGATCGGGACGGTCTTCCCAACGTCCTCCTCGAGGCTCAGAGCCAAGGCCTGCCCTGCGTGGCGACCCGGGTCTCCGCGATCCCGGAGCTCATCGAGGACGGGGTGAACGGGATCCTCTCCCCGCCCGGGGACCCGACCGCGCTCGCGGCCGGGATCGAACGCCTCCTCCGGGACCCGTGCCTGCGGCGGCGGCTCGGGTCCGCGGGGGAGCGCCGGGTGCGGGCCGAATTCTCCTCGGTCGCGGGGGCCGACCGGCTCGCGGCCAGGTTCTTCGGGCTGCCCGACCGAAGGACCCCCGCGGATCGCATCGCATCCCCTGCCCCGGACGGCGCCGCGGCGTCCGGCGCGGAAGGGACCACGGGCGCCGCGGATCGGGCGGCGTGAGGGGAGCAAAGGGCTCGTGTCGGGTTCGAGACCCTGCGTTCCTCTCGCCGTCATCACGTCCGGCAGCCGGTATCCGGTCTTCGCCGGGGCAATCGCATCCGGACGTAGAACGTCGTCTCCGGGCCGCCAAGCCGGCCGGACCGGCCGTAGATGAACCCTTGGGACGCCCGGTCCACCTCGGCGTTCCTCGATGGCGAAATCGGCCCGAAACGGGCTTGGAAATCGCCATTCGACGCTTGAATGGCTCGAATGTGATTGCCCAGGGTCTTCGCGGTCATGAAGGCAGCCGGCCGTTCGACCCGCGGTTCCGGGCCGGAGCATGGGAAACACGAGCCGGTCCCGGCCCCGACCGGTCGTCCCGCGGTCTCCGGCGAGCTTCCGAAGTCGAACGCCCGCCGGGTCCGCGGCGCGGCTCGGGGTCGTGGGTGACCGGAGAACGGAGACGAATTGCGCCGGCGGACTCCACGGTCCCCGTGGTCGGGTGCTCGGTACGGACGAGCGGCGCCGCGAGTACCGCTGATTCCCGGTCCTCCCGATTCGTCGTATCGAAGCACGAGAGCCCGGTGAGGATCGCGTTCTACGCTCCGCTCAAGCCTCCCGGCCATCCGGCGCCGTCCGGGGACCGCACCCTCGCGCGGCTCCTGCTCGCGGCGCTCGAGTGGGCGGGGGAGGCCAGGGGATGGGAGGTCGATATCGCGTCCCGGTTCCGGAGCTTCGACGGGGCGGGCGACCCGGGGCGGCAGGCGCGCCTCCGCGACGTCGGAGGGAGGCTGGCGGAGCGCCTGCTGCGCCGCTACCGGAGGGAGGCGCCGTCCCGGCGCCCCCGCCTCTGGTTCACCTACCACCTCCACCACAAGGCGCCGGACTGGATCGGCCCGCGGGTGAGCGAGGGCCTGGGCGTCCCCTACGTGGTCGCGGAGGCGTCGCACGCGGCGAAGCAGGCGGCCGGCCCTTGGCGCCTCGGCCACGAGGCGGCGGGCCGCGCCATCCGGCGCGCGGACGCCATCCTCGCGCTCCATTGCGGGGACGTTCCCGGACTGGAGCGGGTCGCGTCCGATCCGGCGCGGATCGTCCTGTTTCCTCCCTTTCTCGGGCCGCCGGGCGGCGTTTCCGCCGAGGGGCGGGGGGGGCCGGAGAGGTCGGGGCGGCGCGGCGCATCGGGTCTCGGCGGCGCATCGGACGCCTCTCCCGCGTCCGGGTCGTCGTTGCGGACGGGCGCGGGGGGAGCTCCCGGCCCACGCGGAGCGGCCGGCCGGGAGCGGGGCGGGGGGGGCGCGCTCGGCCCGGACCCGAGGCTGCTCTGCGTCGCGATGATGCGCGGCGGACCGAAGCGCTCCTCGTTCGAGGTGCTCGCGGACGCGCTCGCCCGCCTCGGCGCCGAGCGCTGGCATCTGGTCGTCGCGGGGGACGGCCCGGAGCGGCGCGAGGTGGAGGCGCTGCTCGCGGGCCGCCTGCCGGCCGGGCGCGTGACGTTCGCGGGGCGGATCGAGGGCGCCCGCCTCGCCGCCCTCTACGCGGATTCGGACCTCTTCGTGTGGCCGGCCGTCGGGGAGGCGATGGGGATGGCGATGCTCGAAGCCCAGGGGCACGGGCTTCCCGTGGTGGCGGGCCGCACCCGCGGCGTGCCGGAGCTGGTCCGGGACGGCGAGACCGGAAGGCTCGTCCCCGTGGGCGATGCGGAGGCGTTCGCGGACGCGGTCCGGACGCTCCTCCGGGCGCCCGAGCGGCGGCGCCGGATGGGCGATGCGGCCCGCGCCCGGGTGGCCCGCGAGCACGGCTTCGCGGCGGCGTCCGAGCGGATCGGGGCGCTCGTCGAGGGCCTGATCCGTCGGGGCGCGGAGGGCGCGGACGGGCCGGGGCCGATTCCGGTCGAGGACGGGGCGCGGGAGCCCGCCCCCGCCCCGACGCGGGCGGGGGCCGGGGCGAAGGCGGGGCGGCCGCCCGCGTGATCGACCTCCTGTTCCTCCGGCACGGCCCCACCGAGTGGAACGAGGCGGGGCGCATCCAGGGGCGGCGGGACATCCCCCTTGCCCCTCGGTCGCGCGCCTCGCTCTCGAGGCGATGCCTTCCGGCCGGGTTCGGCGAGCGGCGCCGTTGGGTATCGAGCCCCCTCCTTCGCGCCCGCGAGACCGCGCACGCCCTCGGGGCGGCGGCGCTCGAAATCGAGCCCCGTCTCGTCGAGATGGACTGGGGGGCGTGGGAAGGCTGGCGCCTGCCCGCGCTCCGGGAAGCGCTGGGGGCCGCGATGCGGGAGAACGAGGCGCGGGGGCTCGACTTCGAGACCCCCGCCGGGGACGGCCCGCGGCGGGTGCAGACGCGGCTCCGGCCGTGGCTCGCCGAGGTCGCGCGGGGAGGGCGCCCCGTGGCCGCGGTGTCCCACAAGGGGGTGGGCCGGGCGCTTCTCGCCCTCGCGACCGGGTGGGACATGACGGGGCCGGCTCCGGTCCGGCTGCGGTGGGAGTGCGTCCACCGGTTCGAGGTCTCCGACGCGGGGGAGCCTCGGCTCGTCGAACCCAACGTCGCGCTCGCGGCGCGACCGGAAGGGACGTGACGCCTTCCTCCGCGCCCGACGCTCCTTCCGGTCGGAGCCCCCGGATTCAGCCGGAGCCGTGGACCGGTGGTGTCCTGGGAACGGCGTTTCCCTCCGGGACACGGGCGTCCCGCCCACGGGAGGGCGAAGCGCCCGGGAATGAAAATGCGAGCGGGATGTACATTCGCGCAACTGACTGAATCTGCGAATGATTTATCCATCGCGAGAATCTCGTTTCTCACACGAAAACCCACGGTCAGATTCCGTCGATACGCGCCAGATTGCCAGCCGGGAACCCGGAACGCAGCGCCGGCGGGTACTGTCTGAATCTGTCCGAATCCGTCATGAATCCGGATGGTCGGAAATGCCACGTTCCCAAGAGCGCCCTCGAGAGGCGTGCTTGACGAAAACCCCCGCGGCGCACATGCCTCCGTGTCGGGGCCGGGAGGCGCCCTCCGCGCTGGCGGCAACCTCCCGATGAACGACGGCGGCTGGTGGGGGGTGCTCGCGCGCGAGGTCGATGCCTGGCGGGAGGCGGGCCGGGAGGCGGCCCTCTGGTGGCGGGACGACGATGCCGTGGAGCCGTCCCCCGCCCTCTCGCGCCTGCTCGCCCTCCGGCCCGGATGCCCCCTCGGCCTCGCGGTGATCCCGGCTGTTGCGAATGCGTCCCTCGCGGCCGAGCTGACCGGGCCGGTGGACGTGCTTGTGCACGGCTTCGCCCACGCGAACCATGCTCCGGCGGGAGAGCGGAAGTCGGAGTATCCGTCCGGCAGGGTCGCGCTCCCGGAGCTACGGGCGGGGCGCGAGCGGCTCGAGGCGATCCTCGGCGGCCGGGTGCTCCCGGTCTTCGTGCCGCCCTGGAACCGGATGGGGGAGGATGCGGCGGCCGTCCTTCCGGCGGCCGGATACGAGGCGGTCTCGGGCTACCGGGGTCGTCCGGAAGGCCCGCTGCCGCGCCTCGACACCCACGTCGATCTCATCGACTGGCGGGGAGGGCGGCGGTTCGCGGGGGTCGAAGCGGTGCTCGGCGCGCTCGTCGAGGCGCTCGAGGCGCGCCGCCGAGCCGAGGACCGCCGGGACCCCCGATCCCCCCGGAACCCTTGGGGTCACCAGCCAGTCGGGGTGCTCTCCCATCACCTGGTTCACGATGCCGCGGGGTGGCGGTTCCTCGAAGACCTGCTCGCATGGGTCGAGGAGACACCGGGGGTGCGGTGGGTCCGCCCCCGCGATGCGCTTCCGGGCCGTGCGCCTGCCGGGACGCCCCCCGGAAACCGACCTCCCGCTTCCAGCCCATGCGACCCGGCGGCGAGCACGTGAGGGCGGGTTCTCCGAGGCCGCCCGGCCACGGCCCCCAAGTCCCTTCAGGCGGGCCGTCCCACCGTCGCGGATGCGCGTGCGGGCGCGAACGCAACACGTCCCATGACCGCGCACCCACACCTCACCCGTGACTGCGATCCCTCCGTCCGGGTCCGCGGAAGCCGCGGGCGGACGACGACCTGCGGCTACCCGACCTCCCAATCCGTGAAGACGTGGACGGGTTCGGGGAACTCGCGCAAACCCGTCCGCCCGCGATTTCCGATCCGGGCGCCGTGAAATCGCGTCCCTTCCTCGCGCGCCGATTGCACGGGCTTGGCGAGCTCCGGCGGGTGTCAGCCGACCGAGGCTTCGGGGCGCTCCCCGCCCCCTTCTTCGGCGCCGGCGCTCTCGGCCGCCCGCCGCCGCTCGGCGACGACTTCGTTCAGGACGAGCTTCATCTCGCCTTCTGCGAAGCGGACGAGGGCCCGTCGCATCAACGGCTGATAGCCGAGACCGTGTACCTCGCCGAGCAGCTTGAACGTTTCGATGAGCGACTTCGGCAACCGGATGGAGATCGGCTGCATGGCCATCGCCCCATCGATCCGCGTCTGAACGTCGCCCTCGAAGACCTTTGCGAACTTCGGATCGTCGCCCAGTTCACCGGACTCCCAGGCCTCGTCGGATGCAGTGATTCGATGCTGTGTGTTCATGGGGAAAATTTCATGTATTCAATTGTTTGGAACGCCCTTCGGGCTATGTGGAGATGGTGCCGAAGTAGTCCTGCTTCTGCTCCTCGGTCGGTTGGAAGGCGGTCCGAAGGTAGACGTTGGGATGTTCGAGCACGAACACGATCTTCAGCGGTCGCCCGGTGTCGGTCTCCCCGATGAACCAAAGGGTAGGGGCGCCGGTTTCGGTCGCGTGCTGCTCGCGTTCGTCAGTGAGATATGGGCCGGCCCGGTTCATGAAGCACTGTTCGACCTCGTCCCTCGTGACGTTGTGCTTAACATTGATTTTTCTAATGATTTTTGGTGAGATAATCAAGGCCATCAGCAACGTCTCTCCACTGTTGTCCGGCGGCCGGCGGAGTGTATATACGCCGGCGATCGAACGCAAGGGCGCGTCCGGGCCACCGGGCCGCGCGCGTCCGGCGGTGATGGATCGGAGGCAGACAAAGGCCCGCTGCCGCGCCTCGCCACCCACGTCGACCTCATCGACTGGCGGGGAGGGTGGCGGTTCGCGGGGGTCGAAGCGGTGCTCGGCGCGCCGCCGGGCCGAGCACTGCCGGGACCCCCTCGGCTCCCGGAGCCCCAGCCCCCTGCCCGCCCCCGCCGCCGCTCCCTCCGGCCGACCGGCGTGCTCTCCCACCATCTGGCGCACGATGCCGCGGGGTGGCGGTTCCTCGAGGACCTGCTCGCATGGGTCGAGGAGACGCTGGGGGTGCGGTGGGTCCGCCCCCGCGATGCGCTTGCGGGCCGCGCGCCCGCCGGAAACCGATCTCCCGCTTCCAGCCCATGTGACCCGGCGGCGAGCAAGTGAGGCCGGGTTCTCCGAGGCCGCCCGGCCGCGGCCCCCAAGTCCCTTCACGCTGCCCTCCACCGTCGCGGATGCGGGCGCGCGGGCGCGTCCTGATGACCGCGCACCCAAACCCTCACCCGTGACTGCGATCCCTTCATCCGGGTCTACGGAAGCCGCAGGCGGACAACGACCTAGGGCTACCCGGCCCCGCCGTCGATGCACCACGGGAGCGATTGCCCTCGAATTCTCTGCCATCCACCGAGCAAGGCAGGTACCATCGGCCGTCCGTCGATTCGCAAGAGCGACCCGAAGAGATCCGGCAGCGTCAGGGGCATAGAGATGAGAAGCGAGGATCCGAGATGACTCCCGAATCGAGCCCTTTCAGGCCGGGGCAACCGGCGCCGCTCGAGTTCTTCGTCGGCCGGAACGCCGAGATCGAGCGCCTGCGCGGCATGGTTCGAGGCAGCGCGCGAGGCCGCTTCGGAATCGGCTTCGTCAGTGGCGAGCGCGGGATCGGCAAGAGCTCTCTCGCCGCCTTCGTGCGCCATCTGGGCGAGAGGGACAACGACGCGGTCGGGTGCCACGTCCTGCTTGGAGGCGTTCAGGATCTCGGAGAGATGCTGCGCCTCACCCTCGACCGTCTCCTGAAACAGAGCATCGACAGACCCTGGCATCGCCAGTTGGTGGAGTTCTTCGGCAATCGTGTTCGGAAGGCGGGCCTTCTGGGGGTCACGCTCGAATTGAACTTCCAGGATGACGATCCGTCCTCGATTGCGCATGACTTCGTGCCGTCGATGAGACGTTTGCTGAAAGAAATCGATGCGGCGCATGGGGGAACAAAGGAACACAAGAGATCGATCTTCCTGATCCTGGACGACATCAACGGGTTGGCGGGCAACGCGGAGTTTGCCAATTGGTTGAAGGGCACCGTGGATGAGATCGGGACCTCCCATCAGGAAACCCGACTTTGCATACTCGTGGTCGGGCTCGAGGAAAGGCGCCGGGAATTGATCGCGAACCAGCCCTCGTTGGCTCGGGTCTTCGAACCGATCGACATCGCACCGTGGTCCGACGAGGAGGTCACGGAATTCTATCGTAATTCATTCCGCGCCGCCAACGCGGAGATCTCCGATGAGAATTTGCAGAAGCTCAGACTGTTTACCGGTGGATTACCGGTCCTGGCGCATGAAATCGGCGACGCGGTCTGGCGCACGGCTCGTCACCCGTCGATCAAGGACGAGGAGGTGACGAAAGGCATCATCACGGCTGCCGAGACGATCGGAAGGAAATTGCTGGAACCCCAGGTGTTCAACGCCATTCGCAGCGAACGCTACCGTTCGATTCTCCGCGAGATCGCCGGCGAGCGTGTCAGGCTGCGCTTCACCCGTTCGGAAATTCTCCAGCGCCTGACCGGCACGGACAGGGGTGCTCTGGACGACTTCCTGCGGCGCATGAGGAAGCTGGGCGCGTTGGAAGTGGACCCCGACGTTCGGGGAGGGTATCGCTTCCCCAACTACCTCCATGCATCGTATTTCTACATGGAAAAGGAAAATCTCGTCATGAACCGCGGGAAACCGTAGGGCGCGGCTCCCGAGCCGGAGCAGACGTTCACCGGCCGATCTTCGGAATGCGGCGAAGTCTGCTCGCCCGCACGGCGTTGCCTTGGCGGTGCGTCGTCGCAACGGGCTTCACTCATTCCTCCAAGGCGAGGGTCAGCGCTTCGGCCCCCGGGCGGTCGGAGCCGAGGGCAAGCTCATCGTGCACGGCGGACGGGATGACGATCTGCCCGTAGAGACGCCGGAGCAGGTCGAGTCGCCCGACCCGCGCCAAGGCGATGAGGGGTCCCGTATCCGAGACGACCGCCAAGGTCACGAGGCGGCGTCGAGCTCTTCGTCCAGCTCCCCGGTCGGATAGTCGGCAGCAGGGATGCCCGCCTCGCCCAGCAGAACCACGAAATCCTCCGCGCTCAGCCCGGCGAGCCGGGCGGCTTGAACGAGGGTCAACTGGCGCTTCTCGAAGAGACCCAGCGCCAGCGTCCGGTGGAGACCGAGTTCGAGGAGGCGTTCGTCGAAAGGCACGGCCAGGATGGCGGGGCGCCCGTGCTTCGTGATCAGCGCGAGACGTCCGTTCTCCGCATCCCGGAGAAGCTTGCCGGAACGCTGCCGGAGATCGCGCACGCTGAAGACGTCGAGAGGGTCCATGACACCGCCAGATCCGAAGTCGTACCGACAAGGTGTAGCACATGGGAGGCCCTGTCGCGCCACCTCCATCGCTCGCCGGGGCTGTATGGCGCTCGCACGCGCCGGAATCCCCACGGCGCGTGTGCCTCGTTTCCGCGGCCATCATATCGCACCGATGCGAGGCATGAAGGCTCCGGCATTGCGACCGGGCCGGATCGGTCCCCGCGGGGCCGTGCGGCGCATCGTTTCGAGCCGCGTGCAGGCCAGCACGGCGCCTCTCCCGGGAACGCGGGCTGCCCGCCCGAAATCGTCTTCCGGAGGCATCGGACGGACGTCCCGGATGCGGGGTGAATGGGCCCTGCCCGGCCTCCGCGGGTCCTCGCCACCGCCCTTGCCGTTACCATAGGGCCGCATCGAGGCTCCTCACCGACGGGACCGGCCATGGAATCGAAGCGCGTCCTCTGCTCGAGCTGCGACATCTACTGCCAGGTGCAGGTGGACGTCGAGAACGGCAAGGTGGTCCGGGTCAAGGCGCTCGACCCGCGTCCGCTCCGCTCGAACATCTGCATGAAGGGGGTCCACGCCCCTTCGGGGTTCGCCCACCCGGACCGGGTGCTCCACCCCCTCAAGCGCGCCGGGGCGCGGGGCGAGGGCCGCTGGCGGCGCGTGTCCTGGGACGAGGCCCTCGACGAGATCGCGGAGCGGCTCCGCGCGGTGGTGGACCGCCACGGGCCGGAGAGCCTTGCCGTCGCCACCAGCCAGTGGAACACCCAGACCGAGAACGGCGCCGGGCGCCGGTTCATGAACCTCCTCGGGACCCCGAACTGGATCTCGGGGGTCGCCCTGTGCGCCGGCAACACCGCGGCGATCAACCGCATGGTGTACGGATGGTTCCCCTACCCCGACTATCCGCGCACCCGCTGCATCGTCCTCTTCGGCCACAACCCCCGCAAACATAGCTGGACCCCGGTCTACAACGCGGTCCGCGCCGCCCAGAAGAACGGCGCGAAGCTCATCGTGCTGGACCCGCGCCGCTCCGAGAACGCGGAGCTCGCCGACGTCTGGCTCCCGCTTCGCGCCGGGACGGACGCCGCGATGTGCTTCGGCTGGCTCAAGGTGATCCTCGACGAAGGGCTCTACGACCGGGACTTCGCGGAGCGCTGGACGGTGGGCTTCGACGCGCTCCGGCGGCGGGTGGACGAGTTCCCTCTCGAACGGGTGGCCGCGATCACCGGCTGCGACCCCGAGCGGATCGCGGCCGCCGCGCGCCTCTACGCGACCAGCGCCCCGGGGGTCATCCCGTGGACCCCGATCACCGACCAGCAGCGCAACTCCACGTCCGCCATCCGGCTGCACTGCGCGCTCCGCGCCCTCACCGGCTCGCTCGACGTGCCGGGCGGCGAGCTCATGCACGGCTTCCACCCCGACATCGTCCCGGAGAGCGCGCTGGAGCTCCACGAAGCGCTCCCCGCCGGGCAGAAGGCGAAGCAGCTCGGCGCGGACACCCATCCCGCCTTTACCTACCGGGGGATGGAGAAGCTCGGCGAGCCCGCCCGGCGGGTATGGGGGCACGAGTACCCGAACATCGTCTCCGGCTGCTACATGGCCAACCCGACTGCGACGTTCCGGGCCATGGCGACCGGCGAGCCCTACCCCGTCAAGGCGTTCTTCACCCTCGGGAACAACACCCTGATGGGGTTCGCCAACATGCAGCGCATCCACGAGGGCTTGCTCAACCAGGACCTCGTGGTGGCCGTGGAGCACCTCCGGACGCCGACCGTGCAGCTCGCGGACTTCGTCCTGCCGGGCGACGCGTGGACCGAACGGGCGTGCCTCTCCGACGGCTTCGGCTGGACCGCAATCCACCGCCCGTCGCAGCAGGCGGTGGCGCCGGCGGGCGAGTGCCGGCCGGTGTACGACTTCTGGCGCGGGCTCGCGGCGCGCTTCGGCTTCGGGGAGCATTTCCCCTGGGAGACGGTGGAGGAGATGCTCGACCACCGGGTCGCGAAGCTCGGCATGACCTTCGCGGAGTTCGCCGAGCGCCATCCTTACCACATGGGCGAGCCCGGTTTCCGCAAGTACGAGCGGACCGGGTTCGCGACCCCTTCGGGCAAGGTGGAGCTCGCGTCCTCGGTGCTCGAGGGTCTCGGCTTCGATCCGCTGCCCTACTGGCGGGACGAGCCGGCCGCCGGCCCGGAGTATCCGCTCCGCCTCTTCACCGGCCTTCGCGACGACCCGTTCTTCCAGACCGGGCACCGGCACATCGAGGCGCTCCGGCGCCGCTGCCCCGACCCCCGGATGTTCGTCACGGCGGCCGACGCGGCCCGCGCGGGGCTCGAGGACGGTGGATGGGCGGAGGTCTCGACCCGGCAGGGCGGGTGCCGCATGCGGGTCTCGGTGCGCGACGACCTGCCGGACGGGCTCGTCCGGGTGCCGCACGGCTGGTGGCTCCCCGAGCGGCCCGAAGGCGACGGCGGCCTCTCCGGCGCCTGGGACCACGCCGACGCCCAGCTCTGTGCGGACGACCCCGACTTCCTCGACGCGGAGCAGGGCATCCCCCACCTCAAGGGGATCCCCTGCGCGGTGCGCCCGGCCACGGTACGAGAGGATCGCATCCCTCCGTGGTCCGGAAGTGTGGCAGCTTCGGCATGAAGGGAGCAGCCCGCCCGGCTCGACCCGGACGGCGGCGCCGTCCAAGCGGTCGGGAGGCGCCGGCCCGCATCGGGGAGCATTCACCCGCCGCCGGTCGGTGACGCCCAACGCATCCGCCGCCGCGCCCACTGCGGGACGCGGGCGGGATCGGCCCGTGAACCAATGAGCGCCACCTACCGCTATCCGCTCGCGAGCCTCTTGCCGGACGGGCTGCGGGCGGCCGCGGGTCTCGCGTTCACCGGTCTTCCCCTGGCGATGCTTCCGGTCGCACGTTGGTTTGGTATGGTGCTCGCGGCCGGCGTGGTGCTGTTCGGGGTGTTCGGCGTGCTGACCGCCCTCCGGGCGCGTACCGTGGTGCGGATCGACGGCGACGGCATCGAGGCGGGGGCCGGCCGCGGCCGGCGCCGGATCCGCTGGAGCGGCCTCCGGGGCGTGAAGCTCCGCTACTTCGCGGTCCGCCGCGAGCGGGAGAGGGAGCGCGGTCGGGGCCGCCGGCGGGGATGGATGCAGCTCGTGCTGAGGGGGGACGGTCGGGTGGTGCGGATCGATTCACGCCTGGACGGATTCGACGACGTCCTGTGCCGGTCGGCCGCGGCCGCGGCCGGTCTGCCCCTCGACCCCGTCACCCGGGCGAACTTCGAGGCGGCAGGGGCGCCCGTTGCTCCGGATCCCGCCGAGGAGCGCTCCGCCGAGGAGCGGTCCGGCGCGGGGGTCCGGAACGGCCGGGACCGCGATGCCTGATCCCGCGGCGCCCGATCCCGCAACGTCCGGAGCCGGAGGGTCCGGGCCTGGAACGTCCGGGACCGAGGCGCCCGAACCGCCCCCGCTCCTCTCCATCCGGGACCTCCGCGTGGAGTTCCGGCTCCGCGAGCAGGGGGTCGTGCAGGCGGTCGAGGGGGTCTCGTTCGACGTGCCGCCGGGCGGCACGGTGGCTCTCGTCGGCGAGTCCGGGTCGGGGAAGTCGGTCATCGCCCAGGCGGTGCTCGGGATCCTGCCGGGGAGCGCCCACGTCACCGGCGGGCAGATCCTGTTCGCCGATCCGGAGCGGCCGTCCGGCGCGCCGCCCGTGGACCTCGCGCGCCTGAACCCGGATTCGGCCGCGTACCGCGCGCTCCGGGGCGGCCGGATCTCCATCATCTTCCAGGAGCCGATGACCTCCCTCTCGCCCCTGCATACGGTGGGGGACCAGATCGTGGAGGCCCTCCGCCTGCACCGCCGCGACCGCTCCCGGGCCGAGGCGCGCGAGGTGGTGCGCGAGATGCTGGCCCTCGTCCGCTTCCCCGACCCGGCGGCGGCCCTCGACACCTATCCGTTCCAGCTCTCGGGGGGGCTTCGCCAGCGGGCGATGATCGCGATGGCGCTCGTGTGCCGCCCCGCCCTGCTCGTCGCGGACGAGCCGACCACCGCGCTCGACGTCATCGTGCAGGCGCGCACCCTGAAGCTCATGCGCGACCTGCAATCGGAGCTCCACATGGCGCTCCTCCTCATCACCCACGACCTCGGGGTGGTCGCGAGCCTCGCGGACGACGTGGCGGTGGTCTACCACGGGCGGCTGATGGAGCGGGGTGCGCTCGCCGACCTGTTCCGCGACCCGCGGCATCCCTATCTCAAGGCCCTCATGCGGGCCGTGCCGCGCATGGGGATGGATCGGAGCGAGCGGCTGACCCCGGTGCGGAGCATCGACGTGCGCGGGGAGGGGAGCCCGCTCGCGAATCGGGGCGCGGGTCCGGAACACCCCGCGCCCGGCGCGGCCGACCTCCCGCTCCTCCAGCTCGAGCACGTCAGCAAGCAGTACGCGACCCGCGGCGGGTTCCGGCTCGCCGGCCTCCTCGCGCGCCTGGCCCGGGGCCCAGGTCGGGGTCCAGCTCGGGGTCCGGATCGGGACCCGGGCCAGGACCCGGATCGGGGTTACCGCCCGGGCTCGAGCGGACCGGCCGGCGGGCGCGCGGCGGCCGGCGGGCCCGAACCGGCGAACGGGGCAGGAAGCCTCGATCCCGGCGGCCCCCGCCGAGTGCCGCGGGGGCGGCTGCGGCGGGCGGTGGACCGGGTGAGCTTCGAGGTCGCCCGCGGGGAGTGCCTCGGCCTCGTCGGGGAGAGCGGGTGCGGCAAGACCACGGTGAGCAAGATGATCATGCGCGCGGTGGACCCCGACGAAGGCGCGATCGTGTTCGCCGACCGCGGTATCCCGCTGCGCCTCGACCGTCTCCGGGATCGGGACCTCATCCGGCTCCGCCCCCGCATCCAGCTCGTCTTCCAGGATCCGTTCAGCTCCCTCGATCCGCGCATGACGGTGTTCGACATCGTGAGCGAGCCGCTCGTCATCCACGGGATCGGCGACCACGCATCGCGGGTCGCGAAGGTGAAGGGGCTCATGTCCCTGACCGGGCTCGACCCCCGCTGGCTCGGCCGCTATCCGCACAGCTTCTCCGGCGGACAGCGCCAGCGCATCGGCATCGCGCGCGCGCTCGCCCTCGAGCCCGAGCTGCTGATCTGCGACGAGCCGGTGTCGGCGCTCGACGTCTCCGTGCAGGCCCAGATCCTGAACCTCCTGAAGGACCTCCAGCGCGAGCTCGGCCTGACCTACCTCTTCATCTCGCACAACCTCGCGGTGGTGGACTACATGGCGGACCGCATCGCGGTCATGTGCATGGGAAGGCTGGTGGAGGTCGCACCCCGCGAGATCCTGTTCGAGCACCCGGTGCACCCGTACACGCGCGCGCTGCTGGCCGCGGTGCCGCGGGCCGAGATCGAGCACCGGCTCGACCTCGACACCCTGATGAGCGGAGATGCCTCCGATCCCTCCCGCTGGCCCGCGCCGTTCGCGGACCGGGGGTCGGACCCGCCCGATCTGGTGGACATCCGGCCGGGGCATCGGGTCCGCGCGTGGTTCGGCCCGACCCTGGAGGCGCTCGTGCGATGAGAGGCGCGTCCGGGGCGCCGCCGGTCCGCGTTCACCCCCGCCCCGCGGCCCCCGAAGCGGGGGCGCCGTCCGCCAACCCGTTTCGGGCCCGGACGGGAGCGATCGTCCCTCCCGGCGCCGCCGCGTTCCTCCGGACGTGGGCCGGGGGGGCGGCCGCGGCGGCGTTCCTGTTCACCCCGATCCTGCCGCCGTCCGCCGGGGCGGCTCCCTTCACGAGCATCGCCCCGACCGCGGCCGCCGGTCTCCCGGCCCCCGCCTGGGTCGAGCCGCCCGCGCTCGTGGAGCGGGTGCGGGCCGGGGCGCTTCCCCCGGTCGCGAGCCGGCTTCCGCGCCGGCCGCTCGTCACCCGGCTCGAAGAGATGGGGCGCGAGACCGGCCGCCACGGGGGGCGGCTCCGGATGCTCGTGAGCCGGGCCAGGGACGTGCGCCTGATGGTGGTGTACGGCTACGCCCGGCTCGTCGGCTACGACGAGAACCTCGCGCTGGTGCCCGACCTCCTGGAGCGCGTGGAGGTCGAGGACGAGCGGGTGTTCACCCTCCACCTGCGGCCCGGACATCGCTGGTCGGACGGCCACCCCTTCACCGCCGAGGACTTCCGCTACTACTGGGAGGACGTCGCGAACCACGAAGAGCTCTCGCCCTCCGGCCCGCCGCGCGAGCTCCTCGCGGGCGGCCGCCCCCCCCGGTTCGAGGTGCTGGACGAGACGACGGTGCGCTACTCGTGGGACTCGCCGAACCCGTTCTTCCTGCCTGCTCTCGCAGCGGCGCGCCCCGTCTACGTCTACGCCCCGTCGCACTGGCTCCGCCGGTTCCATGCCCGCTACGAGGATCGGGATCGGCTCGACCGCGAGGCGCGCGAGCGGGGCCGGCGGAGCTGGGCCTCGGTCCACAACCACAAGGATTCGCCCTACCGGAACCTCGATACCGAGGCGCCGACCCTCCAGCCGTGGCGCAACGTCACCCCGAGCCCCGCCCAGCGCTACGTGTTCCGCCGCAACCCGTTCTTCCATCGTGTCGACGGCTCCGGCCGGCAGCTTCCCTACCTCGACGAGGTGGTGATGACGGTGACCGACACGAAGCTCATCCCGGCGAAGACGGGGGCCGGGGAGTCGGACCTCCAGGTGCGCGGCCTCGGGTTCGACGACTTCACCTTCCTCAAGCGGAACGAGAAGCGGATCGGGCGCCGGGTGAGGCTGTGGAGGACCACCAAGGGCGCGCATGTCGCCCTGTACCCGAACCTGAACGCGAAGGATCCCGTCTGGCGCGCGCTGCTCCGCGACGCCCGGTTCCGGCGGGCCCTGTCGCTCGCGGTCGATCGGCGCGAGATCAACCTCATCCTGTACCGCGGCTTCGCGGTGCAGGGGAACAACACCGTCGACGAGAGCTCGCTGCTGTACCGGCCCGAGCTGCGGGAGCGGTGGGCAGGGTTCGACCTCGAACGCGCCAACGCCCTCCTCGACGAGTCGGGGCTTGCCAGGCGTGATCCGGAGACCGGGCTCCGGCGGCTCCCGGACGGCCGCCCCCTCGTGATCGTGGTGGAGACGGCCGGCGAGACGGCCGAGCAGGCCGACGTCCTGGAGCTGGTGCACGACACCTGGCTCGAGGCCGGGATCAAGCTCTACACGAAGCCTCTCCAGCGCGAGACCTTCCGGAACCGGATCTTCGCCGGCGAGACCCTGATGTCGGTATGGGGCGGCCTCGAGAACGGGACCCCGGGGCCGGACACGAGCCCGGCCGAGCTCGCCCCGACCTCCCAGCAGCAGCTCCAGTGGCCGAAGTGGGGGCAGCACTACCAGAGCCGGGGCCGCACCGGGGAGCCGTGCGACCTCGGGGCCGCGAACGATCTGCTCGGGCTCTACGACAAATGGGTCGAGGCGCTCGCGCCCGGCCGGCGGGCCGCGATCTGGGAGCGGATGCTCGCGATCCACGCGGACCAGGTCTTCACGATCGGGATCGTCGCCGCGATACCGCAGCCGGCGGTCATCCACGAACGGCTGCGAAACGTTCCCGAGCGCGGGGTCTACAACTGGGAGCCGGGGGCCCACCTCGGCGTCCACCGCATGGACACCTTCTGGTTCGAGCCGGAAGAGCCGGCGCGGCCGGCAGGGGGCGCTCGGCAGGAGGGGGCGCCGCGGGCGGTAGAGGGAGCGGAGGGGTCGGCTCGGCCGGAGAGGACGGACCCGGACCGGCCCGAACGGCTCCGGCATCCCGGGCGGGCGGAGCATCCCGAACGGGCGGAGCATCCCGAGCGGCCGGACCGAACGGACCGGCCGGAGCAGGAACGGAAGCGCGGGTGGTGAGCCCGTGATCCGCTACCTCGCCCACCGCCTCCTGGTGATGATCCCCACCCTGGCGGTGATCAGCGCGCTCGTGTTCGTGATCATCCAGCTCCCCGAGGGCGACTTTCTCACGAGCCGGATCGCGGAGCTCGAGGCGCAGGGGGAGACCGTCAGCCGGGACGAGATCGAGTTTCTCCGGCGCGAGTACGGGCTGGACCGCCCCCCGGCGGAGCAGTACCTCCGGTGGGTGGCGGGAATGCTCCAGGGCGATTTCGGGTACTCCTTCGAGCACCGGCTGCCGGTCAACGAGGTGGTGGGGGACCGGCTCTTCCTCACCTTCCTGGTCTCGTTCGCGACGATCGTCTTCACCTGGCTGGTGTCGTTCCCGATCGGGGTGTACTCCGCGACCCACCAGTACAGCGCCGGGGACCACGCCCTCACCTTCCTCGGCTTCATCGGGCTCGCGACCCCGAACTTCCTCCTCGCCCTCGTGCTGCTCTACCTCGCCAACGTGCACTTCGGGACGTCGATCGGCGGGCTCATGGACCCCGAGTACCTCGGACAGCCCATGAGCCGGGACAAGCTCGTGTCGGTGCTCGAGCACCTGTGGATCCCGGTGGTGGTGATCGGGACGTCGGGGACCGCGGCGATGATCCGGCGCCTTCGAGCGAACCTTCTCGACGAGCTCGGCAAGCAGTACGTGGTGACCGCGCGCGCGAAGGGCCTGCCGCGGATGCGGCTGCTTCTCAAGTACCCCCTGCGGATGGCCCTCAATCCCTTCGTCGCGGACATCGGCAACCTCCTGCCGCAGGTGGTGTCCGGGGCGGCGGTGGTGTCGGTGGTGCTCTCGCTCCCGACCACGGGGCCGATGCTGATCGAAGCGCTCCGGACCCAGGACACGTACCTCGCGGGCTCGTTCCTCATGTTCCTCGCGGTGCTCACCGTCGCCGGCATGTTCCTCTCCGACGTGGCGCTCGCCGCGCTCGACCCCCGGATCCGCTTCGAGGGCGGGCGAAGATGATCGCGGCCGGGAAGGGGCGGCGGTCTCCGCCGCCGCGCGCGGCGGCCGGCCGGGCGCGGGCCGCCGGGTCTTCGGGCATGGACCCGGAGGGCGGGGGACGATGAGCGCCGCGGCGCCGCCCCGTTCCGCCGGTTCCGCCGGTTCCGCCGGTCCCGCCGCCCGGGCGCGGGCCGCGGGGCACTACGTCTCTCCCGAGCCGTTCGACCCCCACTCCATCGAGACCCTGACCGAGGAGCAGGAGCGCTACTTCCTCGCGTCGCAGTGGACGATGATGTGGTGGCGCCTGAAGCGCCACCGGCTCGCGGTGGTCTCGGGCGCGATCCTCGCCGTCCTGTACCTCGTGGTCGTGTTCGCCGAGATCATCGCCCCCTACGGGCTGCACTCGCGCAACGTCGAGTACGTCTATGCCCCGCCGCAGGAGGTGCACTGGTTCCGGGACGGCGAGCTCGTCGGCCCCTTCGTCTACGACTACGACGTGGAGCTCGACCGGGAGAACCTCGCCCGGGTGTACACCGAGAACGAGGCCCGGCCCCTCCCGCTGCGCTTCTTCTGCCGGGGCGATCCGTACCGGCTGTGGGGCGTGGTCCCGGCCCGCTTCCACCTCGTCTGCCCGGCCGAGGGCGGGGTCATGTTCCTGCTCGGAACCGACCGGCTCGGACGCGACGTGCTGTCGAGGATCGTCTACGGCGCGCGCATCTCCCTCACCATCGGCCTCATCGGGATCGCGATCAGCTTCCTGGTCGGGCTCACCCTGGGGGGGCTGGCCGGCTACTACGGCGGCTGGATCGACAGCCTCGTGCAACGCCTCATCGAGATCATCCGTTCGTTCCCCGAGCTGCCGCTCTGGATGGCGCTGTCGGCAGCGCTGCCGGTGACCTGGAGCCCGATCGGGGTCTTCCTCGGGATCACCGTCATCCTCGGCTTCCTCGACTGGACCGGCCTCGCCCGCGCGGTGCGGTCGAAGCTGCTCGCCCTCCGGGAGGAGGACTTCTGCACCGCCGCGGTGCTCCTCGGCGCGCGCCCGCGCCGGGTCATCGCCCGGCACCTCCTGCCGAACTTCATGAGCCACCTCATCGCGTCCGCGACCCTCTCGATCCCGTCGATGATCCTCGGCGAGACCGCCTTGAGCTTCCTCGGGCTGGGCCTCCGCCCGCCCATCACGAGCTGGGGGGTGCTGCTGAACGAGGCCCAGGACATCAACGCGGTCGCCCTCTACCCGTGGCTCATGTTCCCGGTGGTTCCGGTCATCGTGGTCGTCCTCGCCTTCAACTTCTTCGGCGACGGGCTGCGCGACGCCGCCGACCCCTACCGCACCGACTGACCGGCCGCCGCACGGGCCCGGTCCCCGCAGCCCGAGGGCACGGTCGTCCGGCGTCCCCCGGACAGGATGTTCACCGTGCTGGCGCGACGACGCGCGCGTTCATCGTGCTACCCTCCCGGACGTGGACCCGGATACCTTCACCATCATCGGCACCATCATCGTTACCGTGATCGCGTGCACCGCCGCCATCCACCGGAGCGTATCGCGGATGGATGCGGATCGGCGCGCGTCCCAGGCCGCCGCGGATGCGGACCGGCGTGCGTTCCAGGCCGGGATGGACGTCTTCGGAACCGAAATGCAGCGGATCGCCGAACGGCGGTCGCGCGTCGAAGGTCGGCTCGACGAACGGGGTTCGGCCGCCGACTGATTCACTCGGGCCGCCGGGGACGCAGAAGGCGGGGCGGGCCCGGGCCGCGAAGACGGTGGAGACCCGCGCGGAGGAGGTTCGGCCGGCTACGGGTCGAGGGGTTGCCGCCGGCTGCAGATCGCTTCGAGGCTCCGCCATTCGCGTTCGTCGAGCGCGGGCGGGGCGGGGGCCGCGGCTTCTTTCGCGCGTCGCCGGCGCAGCTCGCTCGGCGGGTGGGTGGAGAGGAGGCGAAGGACCCGGGACCCGCCGCCGGCCTTGCGCTGGATGCGCTCGAAGAAGTCGGCGAGGCCGCGGCTGCTCAGCCCGGCGCGCCCGAGGAGATCCAACCCCCGCTCGTCGGCCTCCGTTTCCGCCTCGCGCCGAAAGCGGAGGCCGACCAGGGTCTCGGCGCCCGACCCGACCGCCCCGGTCCCGAAGTCGCCGAGCATGGCGCCGAACAGGAAGGCGAGGCCGAGCGCCTCGACCATGGCGGCGGTCGAGTGCCGGTGCAGCACGTGCCCCATCTCGTGGGCGAGGACCCCCGCGACCTCGTCCGGAGACTCGGCGAAGCGCAGGAGCCCCTCCGTGATCAGGATCCGCCCCCCCGGGAGGGCGAAGGCGTTGACCATCTCCAGGTCGACGACCCGGACCACGAAACGGTACGGGGAAGCGGCGGGCGCCAGCCGGCGGGTCAGGCCGTCGAGCGATTCGACCCCCCGGGGAGCGGTGCAGAACGCGGCCTCGTCGACGTCGTCGAATCGGGCGAGCGTCCGGACCACCGGCCCGACGAGGCTCTCCCCCAAAGCCGCCTCCCACTGGCGGGGCACGATCCGAGCCGCCTCGTCGGCGAAGCGGGGGAGGCCGAACCGGACCGCGGCGAGGAGGACGGCGACCGAGAGCGCGAGGAGGACGGCCCAGCGAAGTCCGAGCCGGACCCGGCCGGGTCCGCGGGCGGCGAGCCGGGGTGCGCGGGCGGAGAGGGCGGCGAGGAGGACGGGATCCTCGACCACGAGCCGGGCCTTGCCGTTTCTCGTCCGGATGCGCCGCGGGCCGCCGCCCGCCGGCTCGTCGACCGGGCGAAGGTCGCGGTACCGCCAGAACGCGAGCTCGCGGCCGCCGGACCCCGCCGGGAGAACCCGGACCCCGCCGGGAGCGATCTCGACCTCGACCTCGCGGCGCACGGCGCGCTCGCCGTCGAAGTACCTCCCCGTCCCCCGGACCACGGCTGCGGAGACCGGACCGACGCTCATACGGCGCCCACGTCCAGCGCGTCGGCGAGCCCTTCGCCGTGGCGCGGCATCGACTGCGTGCGTTGGGCGATCGCGCTGAAATCCTCTTCGCCGATCACGCTGACGGAGGGGAGGACGCGGCGCAGGAGCGGATGAACCAGGAACAGCATCCGCAGCAGGGAGATAGCGGGAAAGAAGGCCACGAGCCCGATCACGTAGCCCGTGAGATCGATCTCGCCGAGGTCGAAGGGGAGCGATGCGCCGGCCCGTTGCATCGCCTCCACCAATTCCGGGTTGGCCACCGCGAGCACCGCGAGCGCCACGAACAGCAGACCGACCACCAGCCCGGCCAGCAGGACGAAGACGACGACGATCCGGATCATCGATCCGGCCCCGAGATCGGAGGCGAACGAGAGGGCGCCGCAGCGGCTCTTCCCGGCGAAGTAGCGGAACTCCCTCGTCCGGTACCAGACGTAGGTGAGGCCCAGGGTCGGCAGCAGGAAGACCCAGGCGAGGAGCCAGGTCTTCAGCAGCCCCGCCGCCCGCCCGTCGAACTCGAAGCGGCGGTCCCCGAAGCTGGTGCGGGTCGTCCGGTAACGCTGGAGGCGTGTTCGGTAGACCGCGTACGTGGTCCCCAGGCTGAGCAGGGTGACGGCGGTCCATCCGAGCGCGAGCATCGCGTAGCGAAGGCTCGATCCGTCCTGGGCGAAGCGGATGCTGCGCCATTCGGTACGGCTCAGGCGATAGCGCCTCGCGCGATACTCGGCCACGAAGACGAGGAACAGGACCGCGAGGGAGTAGATCCCCTGCGCGGCCCAGTAGAACGGGTGGTCGATGCCGGCCGCCATCTCGATCCCGAAGAGCGCGCCGGCGAGGAGGGCGAGCACGGCGATCGCGGCGAGGAAGCCGAGAAGGAGCTCCCGCCCGGTGCCGGTGTACTCCGCCCGGTCTTCGAGGAAGGAGACCCGGCTCCAGAGGTGGCGCCGCATCCGGGTCTTGCCCCGGAAGCGGTATACCCCCAGGGTCGAGAGGGTCAGCAGGGAGTTCGAGACCGCGATCTTCGCGATGGGGCCGCGCGTGCCGTCGTATTCGAGCCGCCGGACGGACGGCGCGCCGGCGGATGCGTCGGTGGGCGGCGCAACGTCCTCGGGGAATTCGTCCGACGCTGGCAGCGCGGGAGCGTTCATGGCCTGGATCGTCCCGTTTCGAGGGGCGTCGCCGCTCCGGCGGGTTCCTCCGATCGTACCGTTTCATCCGCTTCGGGCAGCGACTTCCGGGACGGGAGCTTCTCGAGAATCCGGCGGGGCTGCGCCTCGGACCGTGAGCGGGTCCGCGGGCCGGCCCCTCCGGCAGCCCACGTGCTCGTCCGCGCGGCCGGGGACGCCTCGCACGGGACCCGACCCGACGGTGAAGACGGCGGAGACGGCATCGTTTCGGGGGGGCCGGCTCGAGGCCGGGGTTCGCCGGGGCTCCCCCCGGAGCTCGTCGGATTCGGATGAACCGGAGAGACCATGACGGCGACGGTGGTCATCTCGTGGGCAGGTCCTCGCCGGTCGGCAATCCCTCTCTCGCTTGCGGAGGGGAGCGGTGGGCGGGAACCCCCGTGCGCACGGCGGCCGACGCCGGCCGGGCGCGGAGGCGGAGCGCGAGGTAGGCGGCTTCCGCCCCGTAGCCCGCGAACCACGCGGCGAGGCCGAGCAGCGCGCCGTCGAGGTCGCGCGCCGCGAACGCGAGGGCGCCGACCCCGGCGGCGACGACCAGCCGTCCGGCTCCGGTGAGGGCGAGGCTCCCGGTGCGGCGCGCCCCGGCGAGGAAGCCCCGCAGGAGGGCGGAGAACCCCCACGCGGCGGCCATCACGAAGGCGAACCGCATGGCCGGCGCACACGCGGCCTCGAGCTCCGCCGGGAGCCCCATGAGCCGCCCCAGCACGACGTGGCTCACCGGGGTGTCGAAGAGCCCGAGGGCGATGAGGGCGAACACCGCGACCACCTGCACCGAGAAGCGCCGGAGCGCCGCCCGGTCCGCCGCGGTCCGGGCAAGGGTCTGCGCGGTGTGCAGGAGGTTTCGCATCGGACTCATCATCAGGCCGGTGAGACCGTGCACGACCCCGAAGGCGGCGAGGGCGAGATCGGGGTCGAGGAGGCGCCCGAGAAAGATGCTGATGACGAACACCGTGCCCATCTCGGCCGACGAGTTGAGCATGAGCGGCCACGCGAACCTCCACAGCTCCCGGATGCGGGGCGGCGGCCCGGCGGCGGCCGGAAGCGCCCGGAAGCAGCGCGCCGCGAGGAAGCCCGAGACGATCGCCTCCACCGCCATGCAGGTGACGAGGGCGGCGGCCCCCGCGGCGGCCCCCGACAGGAACCGGGGCAGGAGGACGAGCGAGCCGCCGAGGGATGCGAGCCGGGCCAGGGTGCTCCAGGAGATGAGCATCGTGCGGCGGTTGATCATGAGCACCCCGAAGGTGAACGCACGGGCGATGAGGAACGGAGCGCTCAGGGTGAAGACGAACGTCGCGAGCTTCGCCTCGCGCACCGTCGCCGGGCTCGCTCCGAACAGGCCGCCGTAGAGCCAGTCCCCGGCCTCGGTGAATGCGACGGCGAGGGCCAGAGCCACCGGCCCGGCGGTGATGAGGCAGAAGAAGCGGAGCAGCGGGAGGATGGAGCGGCGGTCCCGCAGCCAGGAGATGGTCACCAGGTAGGAGACCTCGGTCGCGCTCGATCCGGCGTAGTAGGCGGTGAACGCGACGTTGAAGCCGGCGAGGCTCGTGGTGGCGTCGGGGAGGCGGGCGAGGAAGGCGTGGATGACCGACTTGGAGATCGCGTTGAGCTCGGTCATGAAGACGAGGGGCAGGAAGAACCGCCACGCCGCGCGAACGGTGACGGCGGCCCCGGGGGACCCTCGCGCCGGCCCGGCGGCCCGCGGTCTCACCCGCGTTCTCCTGCCGGCGCCGATACCCTCGCGTTGGCCGGGAGCACTCCTTCGAACCCCCACGTAGACATGGCGCCGCCCGGGTCGCCCCGGTCCGCCCGCCCGCTCAGCGGGGGACGCGAAGCGCGGCGGGTACGGGCCGCCGCCGGAGCGGCGCTGGAAAGGGAGGCGCCCGCGGGGATGGGCAACCCCCGGGGCGGGCACGGAGCCCGCGGCTCACCCGGCTGGATCGAGTGCCGGCGGTAATTCGGCTACGGTGCTCCCGCTTCGCGGCTTCGCCGGCGCCCTCCCCGCGAAGGCCGGTGGGAGATACGGCCCGGAGGCGGCGGGCCGCACCCCGTTCCAGGCCGCTTCGACGACGCGCCCGCGCCGGTGTCGGCCATGCTTTCAGGGCCTCGCGGGCCTCGCGGCCCGCCACCACGGCGTCTCGACGCCCTCGCAGCCAAGGCCGGCGGGAAACGAGGGCGCCCGCCCGGCCTATTCGATGGGGATCATCACGTTCTTCCGGAATGCCGGGCGCTCGGTGAGGCGGTGGTACCACGCTTCCAGGTTCGGCATCGACGGGCGCTCGTCGACCAGGTTGAACCAGCGATGCGCCTGCGGTCCGATGGGGATGTCCCCCATCGTGAAGTCGTCTCCGGCCACGAACGGGCGTCCTTCGAGGTGGCGGTCGAGGATCCCCCAGACCTCGTAGCCGCGCTCGATCCCGGCCTTGATCCGGCCGTGGTCGCGCTCCGCCTCGGGGGTGCGCACGAGGCCCCAGAACACCGGAAGCATCATGGGCGCGCACGCGGTCTGCTGCCAGTCCATCCAGGTGTCGGCGACGGCCCGCACGCCCGGATCGGCGGGATGGAGCGAGCCCTGTCCGTACTTCTCGCAGAGATACCGGGTGATGGCGTTCGACTCCCAGAGCACGAAATCGTCCTCGATCAGCGTCGGCACCAGCCCCATCGGGTTCATGGCGAGGTAGCCGGGCTCCCGGTTGCCGCCGAACTTCCCGCCGACGTCCGACTGCTCGTACTCGAGTTCGAGCTCGTCCGCCGTCCAGAGCGGCTTCATCACGTTTCCGGACGTGCGGCGTCCGAGGATCTTGAGCATCGCGGGGCTCCTTCGGTCGAGGTGAGGCACCGGACTTTATACACCATCGCGGCCTCCCTCCGGAGGACGCGGGACCCGTTCCCCCAAGGCAATCGCATTCGGGATTCCCGATGCGTCGTGATGGCCGAGCTGGCGTTGGCAAGGGTCGATTTCCGGGTGCGGAGCCCCGAAATCGGCCCGACGAGTCGGCTCGAAGATCGTTTGCGGCGTCCGGCGGACGATTCCGGGCGGTGCGGACGACCCGTTCCGTCCAGATGCGGTTGCCCTGCCCGCTCCCCGGCCAGGCGTCGGCACCGCGGCGCGCCGGACCGCAGGAGACGCCGCCTCCGCGGGGTCGGCGGGCCCGCATCCGCGGCCGCGCTCCGGCCCGACCCCGAGCGGCCGGCCAGGGTGTCCGAAGCCGCGAGCTGCGCTAGCATCGCGCCTTCTCATGGGGGGGCGATCGGTCCGGGGCGGGTCGAGATCGCCCGCCAACGACAGGAGGGGCCGCATGACGCGGTACGTCGAGCGCTTCTCGCTCGCCGGCCGGCGGGCGCTGGTCACCGGGGCCTCCCGGGGGATCGGCCTGGAGATCTGTGCGGTCCTCGCCGACGCGGGGGCCGACGTCGCGGCCGTCGCCCGCGACCCCCGGGGCCTTTCCGAAGCGCGCGCGGCCGTCGAAGCGGCGGGCCGCGAATGCCTGGCCATCGAAGCCGATCTCGGTACCGTCGAGGGGCCGCGCGCCGCGGCGCGCCAGGCGTTGGCCCACTTCGGGGCGATCGACGTCCTGGTCAACAATGCGGCGGTCTCCCAACCGCAATCCCTTCTGGAGACGCGAGCGGACGATTGGGACCGCACCATGGCCGTCAACCTCCGCGCGCCGTTTCTGCTGGCGCAGGCGTTGGCGCCGAAGATGATCGAGCGTGGGCGGGGCAAGATCGTCAACGTCTCGTCGCAGACGGGCATCGTGGCGATCCCCGACCACTGCGCCTATGCAGCCTCCAAGAACGGCCTGAATGCGCTGACCAGGGCCATGACCTGCGAGTGGGCGAAGCACAACATCCAGTGCAACGCGATCTGCCCGACGGTGATCCTGACGCCCATGGGCGAGCGGGTCTGGGGTCCCCCGGAGAAGGGCGATCCCATGCGGGCGAAGATCCCGGCCGGCCGCTTCGGGCGGCCGGTGGAGGTCGCCGATCTGGTGCTCTATCTGGCGTCGCCCGCCTCGGACATGATCAACGGCGACACGATCATGATCGATGGCGGCTATACGGCGCTGTAGCCGGCCCTTCCCGGCAACTTCGTCTTCTTGGCAGCTTGCTTGCGCCCTTGCGTTTCGGCGAATGGCCCGAGGGGCCGGCCCGCCATCCACGATCCGGTATCGGCCCCGCAACGCGCCCACCGGATCCGGTGACCGCGCCGTTCGCGCGTACCGGGCCGCTCGGCGCGGCGCCGGCAGGGCGGCGGTCCCCCGCCCGACGTCCGGGCCGCGGCCCGATGGGGGGCGGAAGCGGGCATGACGCTCGGGCCGGTCCCCGCCGGTTCGAGCGGGAAGTGCTCCGCCCGCCCGGCCGGCTTCCCCCGTGCCGAGCCTCGGGAGAGGCGCTTCGCGCCGTGCGGGCAACGGGCGCGGAGGAGGGTCGGCAGGGTCAGGGGCGCCAGTCCAGGAAGTTCCCGAGCAGGCGAAGGCCCGGCCGCTGGCTCTTCTCCGGGTGGAACTGGACCGCGAACACGTTCCCCGCCGCGAGGGCGGCGGGGAACCGGACCGCGTAGTCCGTGCGGCCGGCGGCGAGAGCGGGGTCGGCCGGCTCCGCGTAGTAGCTGTGGACGAAGTAGAACCGTTCGCCGTCCTCGATCCCGCGCCAGAGCGGGTGAGGCGCCGTCTGCCGGACCTGGTTCCAGCCCATGTGCGGCACCTTGAGCCGGCCTCCGGTGGCGGGGTCGCGGGGCGGGAAGCGGGTGACCCGGCCCTGAAACGCCGCGAGCCCCCGCGTTCCCCCGTCCTCCTCGCTCTCCTCCATCAGCGCCTGGAGGCCGATGCAGATGCCGAGGAACGGCTTCTCCCGGATCGCGTCGCGCACGCACGGCTCGAGGCGATGGTCGGCGAGCCGGGCCATGCAGTCCCCGATCGCGCCCTGGCCGGGGAAGACGACCCGGTCCGCCGCCGCGACCCGCTCCGGGTCCGGGGTGACGATCACTTCGACAGCTTCGCCGCCGACGTAGCGAACCGCCTTCTCGACGGAACGCAGGTTCCCCATTCCGAAATCGACGATCGCGACCTGCTGCATCACCGGGCCCCCGCACCCGAACACGACGCACCCGAACACGACGGCCGCCCGTCCGTTCCGAGCTCCGGCCGGCCGCGCCCGTTCCGTCCCCCGGCCGGGAAGATCATCCGCCCGCGCACCTCGCCCTCCGCCGCGGCGGATGCGAGGGCGCCCGGAAACCGCACTCGTCCCCCGGAGCCGACGGGACCCGTGCCGCCGCCCGGGCCGGCGGGGACGGCGAGGAGCGGGATCCCCGGCCGGGGGACGTCCGGGGTGCGGGGATGGGGAGGTGCGGTCCCCACCTCACCCGGCGAGTGAAGGGCGGACGCGGACTCGACGCCTCTCTTCGAGTCGACGACGTGATTCCCGGTTCGCCGGCCGCCGGGTCCCGAGCCGGACGGCGTTGCCGGAGACCCGGGAATCCGCGCCGGCCGCGCCCGGCGCGCGGCACGGCTCAGAGGACCCCCTTCGTGGACGGGACCGCGCCCGGATGGCGTTCGTCCCGGGCCGCGGCCATGCGAAGCGCCCGCCCGAACGCCTTGAACACCGTCTCCGCGACGTGGTGGGCGTTGCGTCCGTGAAGGCTGTCGACGTGCAGGGTCGCGCGCGCCGCGTTGACGAACCCCTGGAAGAACTCCCGCACGAGGTCCACGTCGAAGTCACCGACCCGCGCCCGCGGATACTCCACCCGGTAATGGAGGCCGGGACGGCCGGAGAAATCGAGGACCACGCGGGACAACGCCTCGTCGAGGGGCACGTAGGCGTGGCCGTAGCGCAGGATGCCGCGCTTGTCCCCGAGCGCCTCCGCGACCGCCTGGCCGAGCACGATGCCGGTGTCCTCCACGGTGTGGTGGGCGTCGATCTCGAGGTCGCCCGCCGCCCGTATCTCGAGGTCGACGAGCCCGTGGCGCGCGACCTGGTCGAGCATGTGGTCGAGGAACGGCACCCCGGTGGCGAGGTCGGCCGCCCCGGCGCCGTCGAGGTCGAGGGCGACCTCGACGCGGGTCTCCTTCGTGTCGCGGGTGACGGCGGCCCTTCGATGCTGCATGGCGAATCCCGTGCGGGCCGGCGGCCCCTCGAACCTCCTCCCTCCACTCTCCTCTGCTCCCGGCGGCTCGGGAACGAGCGGGCGGGGGGAGGCCGCGGGCGGGGCGGAGCGCAGGGCGGACAGGGTAACCGACCCCGCCGCTCCTCGACCATGCGCCGCCTGCCCGAGGCATGTGCGCGGTGGGGCTTTCGCCGGGCACGCCTCTCGCGAACGCCCGCGCAAGAGGCTCCGTGGGGTGAAATCCGCCAGCAACCCCCTCGAACCGACCCCAAACCACGGAACAACGCCATCTTCGTGGGGGTGAAAAATATTTCGACCCCCTCTCTACACCCTATATATCAATAGCCTACGAACAGCGCCGGGGGCTCTGCCTCCTCCCGGGGCCGTTTCGTCCTGCCGGTGTCCGGGCCGGGGGGCCGCCGCCGCGTCCCGATCCGCATCGCATGAATCGTCGATTCTGCATTTCGAGACCGATATCATCCGAATTCTTCTTCGGGACCCATCCGGCGCGCGCGCCCCGATGCAGCGTGAAATCACCCTGTGCCTCCTCCCCTTTCGGCGGCCGGCATGGAACAATCCGCCTTCATGGAAGCCGCGACGCGCACCCCGGCGGGCCGCCGGGTCGGACTCTTCGTCACCTGCCTGGTCGATCTCTACCGGCCGTCCACGGGCTTCGCGGCGGTGCGCCTCCTCGAAGCGGCGGGCTGCCAGGTGGAGGTCCCGGAAGGGCAGACCTGCTGCGGTCAGCCCGCCTTCAACAGCGGCGACGCGGACACCGCCCGGGCGGTCGCGCGGTCGGTGATCGGCCGCTTCGAGGGGTTCGACCACGTGGTCGCCCCGTCCGGCTCCTGCGCCGGGATGCTGAAGCGCCATCTGCCGGATCTCTTCTCCGGCGGCGACGCGCGATGGCGGGAGCGGGCCGAACGGCTCGCCGGCCGCACCTGGGAGCTGACGAGCTTCCTGGTGGATGTGTGCGGGCTGGACGGGGCGGGGGGCGCCCTCGCATCCGTGGCGGCCCCGAACGGCGTCCGCCGGGTGACCTACCACGACTCGTGCTCGGGGCTTCGCGAGCTCGGGGTACGCGGGCAGCCGCGGCGGCTGCTCGCCGGGGTGGCGGGGCTCGATCTCGTCGAGATGCCCGACCGGGAGGCGTGCTGTGGCTTCGGAGGCGCGTTCTGCGTGAAGTATCCGGAGATCTCGGGCCGGATGGTGGGGGAGAAGGTCGGGAACGTCGCGGCCACCGGGGCGGATGCGGTGCTCGCGGGAGACCTGGGCTGCCTTCTCAACATCGCGGGGCGCCTGGGCCGCGAGCGCCGCCCGGTGCGGGTGTTCCACGTCGCCGAGGTGCTCGCCGGCACCGCGTACCGGGGCATCGGCGAGCCGGCCGACGGGAGGAACCGATGATCCCGCAGTCCCATCGCTTTCCGAGCCTCGCCGGCCGGGCGCTCGCGGACGACGGCCTTCGGGTCGCCCTCGACCGCGCCCGGCAAGGCTTCATCGGCAACCGGCGCAAGGCCGTCGATGCCCTGCCCGAATTCGAGGATCTGCGCACGGCCGCCCGCCGGATCAAGGAGCACACCCTGTCGAACCTCGACCTCTATCTCGAGCGGTTCGAGGCGCGGGTCACCGCGCGCGGCGGCCGGGTGCACTGGGCGGCGGACGCGGCGGAGGCGCGGGCCGCGGTCCTCGCCGTCTGCCGGCGGGCCGGAGCGCGCACCATCACCAAGGGCAAGTCGATGGTGGGCGAGGAGGTCGGCCTCAACGAGGCGATCGAGGAGGCCGGCCTCGAAGTGGTGGAGACGGACCTCGGCGAGTACGTCATCCAGCTCGCGGGCGAGACCCCGAGCCACATCGTCGCGCCCGCGATCCACAAGACGCGCGAGCAGATCCGCGATCTCTTCGCCCGCCGCCACGCCCCGCTCGGCCTCGGCGCGCCGGGGCTCGGGAACGCCGAGCTGGTGGCGCGGGCGCGCGAGGTGCTGCGGCGTGACTTCCTGCGCGCGGACGTGGGCGTCACCGGGGCCAACTTCCTCATCGCGGAGACGGGCTCGACGGTGATCGTGACCAACGAAGGGAACGGCGACTTGAGCAACACCCTGCCCCGGGTGCACGTCGTCATCGCCGGCATCGAGAAGGTCCTGCCCGGGTTCGAGGATCTGTGCACGGTCCTCCGGCTCCTCGCGCGGAGCGCCACCGGGCAGGAGATGTCGTCGTACACCACCGTCAGCACCGGCCCGCGGCGGGCGGGCGACCTGGACGGGCCGGAGGAGTTCCACGTGGTGCTGGTGGACAACGGCCGGTCCGCCATGCTGGGCGGCGAGTTCCGCGAGATGCTGCGCTGCATCCGCTGCGGCGCGTGCCTCAATCACTGCCCGGTGTACCACGCGGTCGGCGGCCATGCGTACGGGTGGGTGTACACGGGGCCGATGGGGGCGGTGCTGACGCCCCTCATCGTGGGATTGGACCGGGCCTGGCACCTGCCGAACGCCTGCACCCTGAACGGGCGCTGCGAGCAGGTCTGCCCGATGAGCATCCCGCTCCCCGCGATGCTGCGAAAGCTCCGCGCGCGCGGCTTCGAACGCGGGCTCGGCACCCGCACTTCGCGCCTCGCGCTTCGGGCGTGGGGATATCTGGCGCGCCGTCCCGCGCTCTACCGGCGGGTCACGGGGGCGGCGGTCGGGCTGGTGGGCCGGCTCGGGCGGCGGCGGGGCGCGTTTCGCCGGCTCCCGTTCGCCGGGGGCTGGACGGCGGTGCGCGACCTTCCGGCGCCGGAGGGCGAGACGTTCCAGCGTGCATGGCGCCGGCAGGGCCGCGGCCGATGAGGACCGCGTCTCGTCGCGACGCGGGGCGCCGCGGCGATCGAAATCGCCGCGGCATCGAGAGGATCGGCGCTGCGGCATCGAAAGGCCGGCGTCCTGCGTCGATGCCGGACGGCCGATGGCCGATGACCGGCCCGGATGCCGGGATGGGTGGGTGAAGCGTTCGAAGCCTGCGCCGATGCCGGACGGCCGATGGCCGACGGCCGGGGCCGCAATCCCGGAAAGCGCGGATCTCCTGGCCGCGACCCGCATGGCAGCCCCGAACGCCCGGCTCCGCGACCCGATGGCCCGCGCCGAGGCCCGCGGTGGCGGCCTCCCGCGTCGATGACGGTTCGGGCGCGGGCGCGAGCGCGAGCGCGATGACCGGCGGTTCCCGGACGCGGGTTCTCGGGGCGGTGCGCTCCGCCCTCGGCCACGATCCGGCGGGGGCCGCGACGGCGGAGCGGACTCGGCGGATCGAAGCCCGTATCGCCGCCCACGAAGTGCACGTCCGCCCGGCGGTGGAAGGCGATCCGGAGTCCCGGTTCGCAGAGAAGGTGGCGCTGGTGGCCGCCACGTTCGCCCCGGTGGGCGGTATCGACGGGGTGTCGCGGGCCGTCTCCGACTATCTGGAAGGGCTCGGGCTCGACAAGGAGATCGTCGCCACCACGGACCCTCTGGTGGAACGGGTGCGCTGGTCGAACGAGTTCGCGGTCGCCCGCCGGGCGGCGGAGGCCGGCGACCGGGTGAGCGTGACCGGAGCCTTCGCGGGCATCGCGGAGACGGGCACCCTCGTCTTCGTATCGGACCGGACGACCCCCACCACCCTGAACTTCCTGCCGGAGACCCACATCGCGGTGCTCGCCCGCGACCGCCTGGTGGCCCACCTCGAAGACGTCTGGGCGCTCCTTCGGGCGGAGCGGGCCGGCGGCCCCCCGCGCACCGTCAACTTCATCACCGGCCCGTCGCGCACCGGGGACATCGAGCTGCAACTGGAGCTCGGCGCCCACGGCCCGCGCCGCCTCCACGTCCTCCTCGTCGACGCCTGATACGAGGCCGCAAGGCTCCGAGCCCAAGCCGTTTCCGCGAGCTCACGTGACGGCGGGCGCCGACGGGCTATACTCGCTCCGATCGCTGCGGAGCGGACCGGGTACTCGAGGGAAGAGCGGTGCGATGCGGATCGACGGGCGCCGCGGGGTCTGTGTCGGGGCCCGCGCGGAGGAGGAGGGGCGCCGGGTCGCGACCCTCGACTTCGCGCCACTTCGCATCACGGGCGGCACGGCGTCTCCGTCTCCGGCAGCCCGGGGGCGCGGTCCGAACTCCGCGCCCGCCGCCGGGGCCGCTGGCCCCCCGCCGAGCCCCGCCCCGGTCCTCCACGCGATCCCCCTTGGCCGCGGCTCGCGCCGCATGACCCGCCCCCACTTGGGAGAACCGACGTGAACAGCCTGCATCCTCGCTCCACCGTCTCTTCCTCCTCCGGCCGTCGGCCGCTCGGCGCCCTCCGCATGGCCGCGCGCGCCGCCGCCCTGCTGCTGGCCGCGGCGCCGGCCTTCGCCGCCGACAAGGTCCATCTCCAGACCGACTGGATCCCCTCCGGCGAGCACGCCATGTACTTCGGCGGCTGGACCAAGGGGTTCTGGGAAGAGCAGGGCATCGACGTCAACATCACCCGCGGCTACGGGTCCGGCGATACGGTGACCAAGATCGCGGGCGGGGCGGCCGACTTCGGCGTCGCGGACCTCGGCGCGCTCATCACCGCGCGGGCGCGCACCGGGGTGCCGGTCAAGCAGATCATGCAGACCTACACCCACTCGCCCCACTCGCTGTTCGTCCTCGAGAGCTCCGGCATCACCAACTTCCGAGGTCTCGAAGGCAAGAAGATCGGGATCACCCCCGGCAACAGCCATCGGGTGTACTTCCCCAAGGTGGCGGAACGGGCCGGTACGGACCCCTCCAGGATCATCTGGTCCAACTCGGACGCCTCGGCCATGGCCGCGCTGCTCATCTCGAAGAAGATCGACGCCGCCCCGTTCTTCGCGATGCACCACTACTACCAGAACAAGGCGGCGCGCCGGGCCGGCGAGGAGATCGTGGTGCTGCCCTTCGTCGAGGCCGGCTTCGCGATCTACGCGACCGGGGTCATCGCCCGCGACGACCTGATCGAGAAGAACCCCGATCTCGTGCGCCGTTTCCTCCTCGCGACCCGCAACGCCTTCGTGTGGGCGCGGGACAACCGCGAGGAGGCGTGCCGGCTCCACGTCGAGCGGGTGCCGGAGGTCGCGGAGGACGACTGCATGGGGAGCCTGAACGCCACCATGACCTTCGTCTTCAACGAGCACTCCAAGGCGACGGGGCTCGGCCGCCACGACCCGGCGCGGCTCGCGTTCACCTACGAGGTGGTGGCGGACGCGCAGGACCTCGACCCGGCGTGGGACTACGGGCAGGCGATCGACCACCGGTTCCTTCCGTAGAGGGGAGGGGGGAACGGCGGGTTCCGGGCAGGGCGGTCCGGCAGGTCTGCCCGAGCGGTGATCGCCGCCCCGCCCATCGGCCTGGCCAAGCGGGCTCCGCGGTGGCCTCCGCCGCCCCCGCCGTGATCCGCGCCGACAACGTGTCGCGGGTGTTCCACTCGCGGGACGGCGGGAGCGTGGTCGCCCTGCACGAGGTCTCGCTCGCGGTCGAGCGCAACGAGTTCGTGTCCCTCGTCGGCCAGTCCGGATGCGGCAAGTCCACGATGCTGCGCCTCGTGGCGGGGCTCATCGCCCCGACCCGCGGCAGGGTCGAGATAGACGGCACCCCGGTCACCGAGCCCCGCCGGGAGGTGGGGATCGTCTTCCAGAGCCCGACCCTGCTCCCTTGGGCGAACGTCGCCGACAACGTCCTCTTCCCGCTCCGGCTGATGCGCGAGCTCGGCCCCGACAGCCGTGTGCGGGCGCGGTCCCTGCTCGAGCTCGTGGGGCTCGAAGGGTTCGAGAGCCGCTATCCCCGGGAGCTCTCCGGCGGGATGCAGCAACGGGCGGCCATCTGCCGCGCCCTCATCCACGATCCGGCCATCCTGCTCATGGACGAACCGTTCGGCGCCCTCGATGCGCTCACCCGCGAGGTGATGAGCATCGAGCTGCTGCGGATCTGGACCGAGAACCCGAAGACCATCGTCTTCGTCACCCATTCGATCCCCGAGGCGGTCCTCCTCTCCGATCGGGTGATCGTCATGTCCCCGCGGCCCGGCCGCATCGACGAGGTCGTCGACGTGCCCCTCGAACGGCCCCGCACCATCGAAATGGAGTCCCGCGTTGAGTTTCAGGAATGCGCCCAGCGAATCCGACGCCGTATCTTCGGGTTTGGCGACCCCGGTGCCGCCGGCCCGGCGGCGCCTCGGCCGGATCTGGAACGCGAGTAGCGAGATCGTCCTGCCGACGGGGGTGCTCGTCGTCCTGGTGGCGGTGTGGGAGGCGTCCGTACACGCGTTCGCGGTGCCGGTCTACCTGCTCCCCGCTCCCAGCCTCATCTGGACGGAGAGCCTCGCGGTAGGCGATGCGATCGCCGGCCACACCCTCGCCACCCTGCGCACGGTGACGTACGGATTCCTCGCCTCGGTGGCGATCAGCCTGCCCCTCGCGGTGATGCTCACCTCGTCGCGCTACGTGTCGGCCACCATCTATCCACTGCTCGTGTTCACCCAATCCATCCCCAAGGTGGCCCTCGCCCCCATCCTGGTGGTGGTGCTCGGCGCGTCGGAGCTGCCGCGGGTCATCGTCACCTTCCTGGTGGCGTTCTTCCCCCTGGTGATCGCGATCGCGGTGGGGCTGATGGCGGTGCCGGCCGATCTGCTGGAGCTCGGCCGCTCCTACAAGTCCTCCCGGCTCCAGGAGCTCTACCGGATCCGGCTGCCCTATGCCATTCCGTTCGTCTTCAGCGGCCTCAAGGTGGCGATCGCCCTCTCCGTGGTCGGCGCCGTGGTCGGGGAATTCGTCAACGCCGACCAGGGCCTCGGCTACCTCATCGTGTCCGCGACCGCGTTCTTCCGCACCCCGGTGGCGTTCGGCGCCCTGATCCTGCTGTCGATCCTGGGCGTGGCCCTCTTCCAGCTCGTGGTCGTCATCGAACGCATCTTCTTCCCCTGGTCGGCGGGGAGCGACGAGACGGTCATCGTATGAGCGCTCGGGGGTGATGGCCCCGGGTCCCGAACCGCGGCGCCCTTGCACGACGACACCGCCGGACGACGAGACGGCCGGGCAACGAGACGGCCAGGCAGCGAGACGAGGAGCCACCATGCACACGACGATCATCCGGGGCGGGCGCCTGCTCGACGTCGCCCGGCACGCGGCGGAGCCGGCCGACCTCCTGATCGAGGGGGACACCGTGCGCGAGATCGGGCCGCCGGGGATGGCCGCGCCCGCGGACGCGGCGGCGGTGGACGCGGCCGGCCGGCTGCTCATGCCGGGCCTCGTCAACGCGCACACCCACGGACACAACAACCTCGCGAAGAGCCTCGGCGACCGCTGGACCCTGGAGCTGCTGCTCAATGCCGCGCCATGGCTCACCGGCGGCCGCACCCTGGAGGACAAGCACCTGTCCACCCTCATCGGGGCGGTGGAGATGGTGCGGAAGGGGTGCACGGCAGCCTACGATCTGAACTTCGAGCTTCCCGCGCCGACCGCCGAAGGATTGGAGGCGATCGGACGGGCCTACGCGGACGCGGGAATGCGCGCGGTGGTGGCCCCGATGATGGCCGACCGCACGTTCCACCGGGCGATTCCGGGCTTGCTCGACGCGCTCCCCGCCGACCTCCGGCGCGAGGCGGAGGCGATCTCGCTCGAACCCTTCGAGACCAGTCTCGCTGCCTGGGAGCGGGCGCGGGCGGCATGGCCGTTCGACGAGGACCGGGTGCGGCTCGCCCTCGCCCCGACCATTCCCCACCATTGCAGCGAGGCGTTCCTGCGGGCCGCGCGGCGGCTCGCCGCCGAGCACGAGGCGGGGTTCCATACCCATCTCGCGGAATCGAAGGTGCAGGCCCTCGCCGGGATGCGCCTCTACGGCAGGACGCAGACCGCGTGGCTCGACTCGCTCGGGGTGCTCGGGCCGCGCTTCACCGCCGCGCACGCGGTGTGGCTCGACCGTGACGACATGCGCCGCCTCGGGGACGCGGGGGCGTCGGTCGCCCACAACCCCGGCTCCAACGCGCGGCTCGGGAACGGCCTCGCGGCGGCCCGCGCCCTGCTGGACGCGGGGGTCCGGGTGGGGATCGGCACCGATGCCTGCACCTGCTCGGACAACCTCAACATGTTCGAGGCGATGCGGGTCGCGTCCATGGTCTCGCGGGTGCAGGAGCACGACTACGAGCGCTGGCTCGCGACCGGGGAGGTCCTCGACATGGCGACCCGGGGAAGCGCCGGGGTGCTCGGGTTCGGCGACCGGATCGGGGCGCTCGAGCCCGGGCGCAAGGCCGACGTGGTGTTCCTCGACCTCGGCCACGTGAACTACGCGCCCCTCAACGATCCCGTCAACCAGATCGTGCACGGCGAGGACGGAACCGGGGTCGAGTCGGTGATGATCGGGGGCCGCATGGTGCTCGAAGGGCGGCGCATGGTGACCGTGGACGAGGCGAAGCTCGCCCGGGACGCGGCGGCGGCGGCCGAACGGCTCGCCGCGGTCACCGCGGATACGCGGGCGATGGTGGAGCGGCTCGAGGCGGCGGTCGGGCGGTACGCGGTCGCGTGGTCCCGCGAGGACTACCACATCGAGCGCCATGCCCGATGCACCACCTGACCGCCGCCTCGGCAACCTTTCGTCAGGACCTGTATTGGCCGGATGTCACGATACGCTGCTTCTCGATGATTCCACGTATCGGGAGGGGCCGTATCGGACGGTCGTGGAAACGGATCGGCAACGCCTTTTCAGCCTCGTCCTCGTCGAAGCAGTGCTCGGGGTGTCGGAAATTCCGTGTTTGATCCGCTCTCGGTGGGGTTTGTTCGGTCCGATGGGATGGCCGGCACTGTAGCAGTTCGGGCCGGATCGCCCCGAGTTCGCCAACCGGGATACGCCGCCGGGCCGTGGTACGGAGCGATTTCCACGCCGGGTTGCCTTACCGGCAACGCCTGCGAGCGCCGGCAGGCCGAGCGGCAGGTCTTTGGAGACCCTGCTCCTCCCCGCCCGGCCCGCTGCCGGACAGGTGGCGGTTCTCGGCGTAGTACCGGCGAACCGCCTCGCGACGGCGGCGGTCGCGGGCCGGCTGCTCCGGCGGGACCGCGGCCTCCTTCCGCGCCCGCGCCATCAGCTCGGTCTCCAGCTCGGCGAGATCGAGGTTCGTCAGGCGTCCGTCCCGGAACACGTCGCGCCCGTCCACGATCAGGTGGCGGACGTGGCCGGCGACGGCCCGGGTCAGCAGCACGTCGGCCTCGTCGTTGCCCTCGACCAGGAAGTCGGTGCTCATCGCCCCGTAGTCGAGGGCCACGAGGTCGGCCCTCGCACCGGCTGCGATGGCGCCGTAGTCCTCGGTGCCGTCGATGACCCGGGCGCCGTCCCGGCCGGCGGCCTCGAAGAGCCGGGCGGGCGGGAACGCCGGCTCGATCCCGGTCCCGTTGTGGAGCCTCCAGGCAAGGCGGAGGTCCCGGAAGTAGTCCTGATCGTCGTCGTGGGCGCCGCCGTCGAGTCCGAACCCGAAGCGGACCCCATGCTCGAGGAACCGGGCGACCGGAGCGATTCCGGATCGGATCCGAAGGTTCGAGGACGTGTTGACCGCGACGGTCACCCCGCGCTCGGCGAGGAGCTCGCACTCGGGCTCGGTGAGATGCACACCGTGGGCGACGGCAAGGCGCGGCGAGAGGAGGCCGATGTCGTCGAGGCGCCGGAGGATGCCTTGCCGGTAGGTGAAGTCCAGCCACTCCCGCTGCCGGGGAGATTCCAGCAGGTGCATGTGGACCCGGCGGTCGTGGTCCGCCGAGGCCCGGGCGATCCGTTCCAGGGTCGCATCCTCGCACCACTGAGGGCCGATCGGCCCGTACTGCACCCGGAACCGCTCGCTCTCGAACGCGGCCGCGATCGTCTCCACCTGATCCACGAGGTGCTCGGCGGGGCCGGTGCGGGAAAGGGCCGCGGTGAGGCGCGCCCGGTCCGCCGGGTCCAGGTGGGGAAGCAGCGCGCGCTGATCGCCGTAGGCGAAGGCGTTGCGGTCGAGGACCGGGCACGAGAAGGCGACGCGGATCCCCACGTCCGCCGCGGCGCGGGCGACGCCGGCCGCCTCGTCGACGAGCCGCTCCGCGGCGAGCGAGTTGTGGCAGTGCACGGTCGCGCCGATGCCGGAGTGGGCCATCCGGCCGAAGGCGACGGCCGCTTCGAGCCAGGGGTCGATGGTCGGCCGTCCGGTGAGCGAGGCGATCCAGCATTCGAGGGCGTCGTCGGCGCCGCCGAGGGCGAGCGGCCGGAGTCCATAGCCGTGATCGTGGGCGTTCACCATGGCGGGGAGGGCGAGGAGGTCCTCCTCCGCCCGCCGCCCGGCCGCCTCGTCCTCCTCCCGCACGGAGCGGACCCGGCCGTCGTCCACCTCGACCACCGCATCCCGGAGCGCGGCCTCGCGCCCGGGCGCGGCGAGGAGCCGGCGAAACGAAAGCGTCCGAGCGCTCATGCCGCCCGGGTTTCGAAGTCCGCCGCGAAGCGGACGAGCGCGGCCTCGAGGTGCTCCGCCATCGCCCTCACCGCGACCGTCGGCGATCGCTCCGAAGACATGACGAGGGACAGGCGGAGCCGGGTCAGCCGTTCGTCCTCGACACGCACCGCCGCCAGCCGCCCGCTGACGATCTCCTCGACGAAGCCGATGCGGGTATAGAAGGCGATTCCGGCTCCCCGGAGCAGGAGCCGCTTCATGAGATCCAGGGTGTTGGACGTCAGTACCGGTCGGTGGGCGCGGCGGAACGCCTCCATCTCGTCGCCCAGGAAGACGCCCATGGCGCTCGAGTCCTCCTGGTAGATGAGCGGATAGGCGCCGCATTCCTCCAAGGTCACGGAGGAGCGTCCGGCGAGCGCGTGGTCCGGAGCCATGATGACGTGCATGGCGCACGGAACCTGGCCCAGCACCCGGACCCCGCGGCGGAGCGGGGAGTCGAACGTCAGGCCGAGGTCGGCGTCGCCCTGGGCAATGGCGTGCGTCGTACGCATGGGGTCGCCCGAAGTCACCCGGATCTCCACCGCCGGGTGGCGGGCGATGAACGGCGACAGCGCCTCGGGCAGGAAATGGACCGTCAGGCTGTCGAGGGTCAGGATGGAGACGGTTCCGCTGATCACCCCCCGCCGTTCGTCGATCTCGCTCTTGAGGCGGGCAAAGTCCCGAAGGGTGGACCGGAAGTGGTCGAGGACGAGCCGCCCGGTGTCGGTCAGCCGCATCCCGTCCGTCCGGCGTTCGAAGAGCGGGGCGCCGAAATAGCCTTCGAGCTTGAGGATCTGCCGGTTGACGGCCGAGGCCGACACGCACAGCCTCTCCGAGGCGCGCCGGATCGAGCCTTGTTCGACGACCGCCTCGAAATAGCGAAGGACCGCGGCGTGCATTCGTCCGAGCGTCAGCTTTGCCGCGCGTCCGGGTCCCAGTCCGCCACCACCGGGTGGTCCTTCCCGGTGCGGAAGTCCGGGCCGAAGCCGCCGGGGCGGCCCCAGCCGGTGACCCCGCCCCCGAAGAACTCCGCGTTGACGGCCAGGAACGGGGCGGACCCGGGGGGCAGGTCCTCTTCGGCGAAGATCGCCTCGACCGGGCACACCGAGACACAGATGGCGCAGTTCACGCACTCGTCGGGCTGGATGTAGAACATCCGCCCTCCCTCGTAGATGCAGTCGACGGGGCACACGTTGGTGCAGTCGCCGTCCTTGACGTCGATGCACGCTTCGGCGATCACGTAGGCCATGCGCCCGCGTCCTGTCCCGTGTGCCGTCCCATGCCCTGTCCCGCCCCGGTTCCCGCGCCCTCAACGCCCCTTCCAGACCGGCGCCCGCTTCTCCCGGAACGCGGCGACCCCTTCGTCGGCGTCCTCGCTCTCGAGGGCCGCGACGAGGCTCGGGAGGCAGGCGGTGCGGGCCTCGCGCTCGCCGAGGTGCGCGGTGTCCGCGACCGACCGCTTGATCGCCCGCAGGCTCAGGGGCGCGCAGGCGAGGACGTCCTCCACCCACGCATCCACCGCGCGGTCCAGATCGGCGTCCGGCGCTGCCTCGTTGACGAGGCCCGCGGCGAGCGCCTCCGCGGCCCCGATGCGCCGCCCGGTCAGGAGGAGGCCCATCGCAAGCGCCTGCGGCAGCCGGCGGGGCAGAGTGGCCATGGCGTCGAGCGGAAGCCGTCCGACCCGGGGCTCGGGCAGGCCGAAGGAAGCGGATTCCGCCGCCACGAGGATGTCGCATCCGAGCGCCATCTCGAAGCCGCCGCCGAGGGCGATGCCGTTGATGCGCGCGATGACCGGTACCGGGAGCCGGCCCGCGAGCGCGATCCCCCCGAAGCCGTGCCGGCCGGTGCGGGCCCACCAGGCAAGGCCGCCAGGGCCGTCCTCCTTGAGGTCCGCGCCCGCGCAGAACGCGCGCCCCGCTCCGGTGAGCACGACGCAGCGCAGGCTCGGGTCGCGCGCGAGGGCGTCCCAGATCTCGTCCAGCGCGGCGTCCGCCGCCGAATCGACCGCGTTCAGGCGCTCGGGCCGATCGAGGGTGATCCGCGCGACCCCGCCCGCCCGGTCGAAGCGGACCCCTCCGCCGCCGTTCGCGGACCGGCCGCTCAAGACTCCGCCTCCGACCCTTCCCCGCTCGGCTCGATCTCCGCGAGCACCTCGCCGCGGTGCTCGCCGAGCCTCGGCGGCGGGAGGCGGAGCGCGAAGGGGGCGGCCGACATCTCGATCGGGGAGCCGACGAGGCGCACCGGCCCGGCCGCAGTCGGCTCCGATTCGACGATCATCCGGTTGTACGCGGTCTGGGGGTCGGCGAGCGCCTCCTCGAGCGACCGGACCGGCGCGCACAGGATGTCCACCGCCTCGAGACGCTCCATCCAGTGGGCGGTGGCGCCGCCCACGAACGTCTCGCGGAAGATCGTCTGGAGCTCGGAGCGGTGCGCCTTCTGCTGCTCGAGGTCCTCGTATCTCGGATCCGCGGACAGGTCGTCGAGGCCGAGGGCGCGGCAGATCTCGCGAAGCGGGTTCTCCTTGAACGCCCCCACCATCACGATGGCCCCGTCCGTGGTCTCGAAGACCCCGGCCAGAGGCATCGCCGCCCAGTTGAGGTCGCGCCCGCGCATGAGGAGCATCGCCGCCTCCTGCATCTGCATCGCGAGCATGGAGTTGTAGAGGGAGACCGAGATCCGCTGGCCCGCGCCGGTCCGTTCGCGTTGCAGCAGGGCGAACAGGATGCCCTGCACGAGGTGCATGCCGGCCGCGTAGTCCGCAAGCGCGGTGGGATAGATGGACAAGGGGGTCTCCGGCCCCGCCCGCCGGTGCATGGCCCCGGTCATCGCCTGGGCGAGCACGTCCTGGCCGCCCTTGCCCTTGCGAACGTAGGGGCCGCTCTGCCCGTAGCCGGTCCCCATCGCCCAGATGAGGCGCGGGTTGATGTGCTTCAGCTCCTCGTAGCCGAAGCCCATCCGCTCCATGACGCCGGGGCGGAAGTTGTTCACCACCACGTCGGCGGTCTCGACGAGGCGTCGCACGATCGCCCGGTCCGCCTCGGACTTGAGGTCGAGGGCGAGGCTTCGCTTGTTCCGGTTCAGGCTCGCGAACACCGGGTTGTTGCCGCCGTCCGGGTCCTCGCCGATGCCCCAGCGCGAGAGGTCGCCCATCCCGGACCGCTCGATCTTGATGACGTCCGCCCCGTAGTCGCCCAGCATCTGGGTGCAGCACGGCCCCATCATCACCTGGGTGAAGTCGAGGACCCGTACCCCCTCGAGGGGGAGGGGCGCCGCGGCGGCCGCGGTCGGGGTCGGGGCCGTGGGGGAGGTCGCGGTCGAAGGCTCCGGCATCATGCCGCCTCCGGCTCGGCGACCCGCGCGTTGGCCGCCGGGCGGTCCCCCGGGTCCGCCCCCTGCGCGCGCATCCGCTGCTGGATGCGGCGCACCTCGACGTTCCGGACGGTGGCGCCGCCGTCGAGGGCGAGCGCGGCCGCGATGCCGGCCGCCTCGCCCATCGCCATGCAGGGGGGAATCTCGCGGCTCACCTTCTGCGCCTGCGGGGTCGCGGAGTAGTGCCGCCCGGCGACCAGCATCTGCTCGACGCCGACCGGCAGCAGCGCCCGGTAGGGGGTGTAGTAGTCGCGTCCGCGGCAGACCGAGTCCGCGAAGTGGACCCGTTCGAGCACGTCCTCCTTGGTCACCACGTACTCTCCCATGAGGAGGCGGGTCTGGCGCACCCCGGTCTGGGGGGCGAAGTCGACGAAGTACGCGCGCTCGAACCCGGGCATGTTCTCGCGGGCGAAGTCGAGGAGGGCGCGCATCCGGCGCCGCCCCTCCATCTCGGCCGCGGTGAGGTCCCCGACCTTCATCCCGTCGTAGCCCGTCATGTGCGGGCAGTTGCACCAGACGATGCCGGGGAGCGGGGTCTTCAGCCACCAGTACTGCCAGCACCCGCCGATGATGCGTTTCGCCTGGCGATCGACCTCTGCGAAGCGCTCCGGCTCCTCGAATTGGAAGCGCTCGGCGGTGTCCGTATCGACCCCGCCGATGCGCGACACGGTGGTGACGATGTAGGCGCCTTCCTCGCAGGCCGCCCCCGCGCTCGCGGCGACGTCGAGGTCGCCGGTAGCGTCGATCACCACGTCGCCCCGGATCGCCTGTGCCCCCTCCTTGGTCCCCACGATCACCCCGGACACGAGCCCGTCCTCGTCGACGATCGCCGACTGGAACCAACTGTGCAGGCGAAGCTCGACCCCGGCCTCGGCAACCATGTCGAGGGCGGCATGCTTGAAGCCGTCCGGGTCGAAGGCGGCGGCGAAGACGACGGGGTGCGGCTTGGTGTGGGTGTGGAAGTCGAACACGCCCCACCGCGACCATTTGCGCCACATCGCCTCGGTGGCGCGCACCGCGGGGTCGCGGTCGGCGTCGGGCGGGTAGACGCAGAGCCCCCGGCGCTCCATGCGTTCGATCATCTCCATCGCGAGGCCCCGGACGGAGATCTCGGTGTCGTTGTGCATGTCGTCGAGCACGAGGACCATGCCGCCCGAGGCGAGGCCCCCGAGGTAGGGATAGCGCTCGACCAGGGTCACGCTCGCCCCGTTCCGGGCCGCGGAGACGGCGGCCGCGATGCCGGCCGCCCCCCCGCCGACCACCAGGACGTCCGACGCTGCCGCCACGGGGACCCGGCTTTCGGGTCGGATCAATGAGCTCGACGTCTTCATGCGGCTTTCTCCAGGCAGCTTCACGCGGTGGCCGCGCGGGTTCCGGCCCCGGCCGGTCAGAATGCCTCCGGGGGCTTCCATTTGAGCACCTGCCGTTCGACGAGGGTGACGATCGCGAATGCCGCGACGGCCATCCCCGCGCCGAGGATGACGGTGGCGTAGAGGAGCGGCGCGCGGAAGTTGTAGGTGGCCTCGATGATGAGGGAGCCGAGACCGTAGTTGGAGCCGATCCACTCGCCGACGATGGCGCCGATGACGCACGTGGTGGAGGCGATCTTGAGGGCCGCGAACAGGAAGGGGAGCGAACTCTGCAACCGGACCTTGAAGAGCACCTCCCGGCCGCTCGCCGAAAGGACCCGCATCAGCTCGAGCATCTGGGGGCTCACCGCCTTCAGCCCCCGCACCATGTTGACCAGGGTCGGAAAGAAGCAGATGAGGGCGGCGATGACGATCTTCGGCGCGTAGCCGTTCCCGAGCAGCAGCACCAGGATCGGGGCGATCGCGATGATCGGGATCGTGTTGATGAAGACCGCGATGGGGTAGAACGCCCGTTCCGCGAGCCGGCTGTGCACGAACCACACCGCGAGCACCGCCGCGACGGTGTTGCCGACGAGGAAGCCCGAGGCCGCTTCCATCAGGGTCGGCCAGAAGTTGATCCACAGGACGTCGCCCTGCTCCACGAACACCTGGAGGACCTGGACCGGGCTCGGAGCGATCCAGGTCGGGACGCCGAATCCGGTGACGACGGCCTGCCAGAGCGCCAGCATGGCCCCCGCCGTCGCGAGGGCGGGTGCGCGCCGGCGCCAAGCCTCCCGCGGCCGGCCGTTCCCCCCCGGGTGCGCCGCCGGGCGGTCCTCCGAGAGGGTTTCCGCGCCCGCGCGATCCGCCCTCGGCCGGTCCGCGGCGCTGCCCGCGGTCCGCGGCGTCCAACCGGCTCGTTCGCCCCGGCCGGTCAACCCGACTCCTCCAGCAGGCGGCGAAGGCGTGCGGTGACCTCCACGAACCCCAGCGTGTCGCGGGCGTCGAGCGTCCGCGCCTCCCCGAAGTCGACGTCCACGTACTCGCGCACGCGGCCGGGATGCGCCGACAGCACCAGGCACTTCTGCCCGAGGAAGGTCGCTTCCGGGATCGAATGGGTGACGAAGAGGATGGTGGCGTCCGTCTCGCGCCGGATCCGGAGCAGCTCCTCGTTGAGCTTGTCGCGGGTGATCTCGTCGAGTGCCCCGAAGGGCTCGTCCATGAGCAGCACCCGGGGCCGGCAGACGAGGGCGCGGGCGATCGACACCCGCTGCCGCATCCCCCCGGAGAGCTCGTGGGGAAGCGCCCCCTCCCGGCCCGCGAGGCCCACCAAGGCGAGCAGATCGCCCGGCTCCGCGTGCTGCTCCACGCTTCCGTCCCGCCCCCCGACCTCGAGCGGCAGGCGCACGTTGCCGATGGCGCTCCGCCAAGGGAGCAAGGCGGCGTCCTGGAACACGAAGGCGAAGTCGCGGGCGCGGCGCGCCTCTTCCGGGGTGCGGCCGAACACGCTGATCTCTCCCTCACTCACGGGGACGAGGTCGGCGACCGCCCGGAGGAGGGTCGACTTCCCGCATCCCGAGGGGCCGAGCATGGTGACGATGCCCCCGGCGGGCACGTCGAAGCTCACCCCGTCGAGCGCGGTGACGGGAGGGCCGGCATCGCTCTCGAACCGTACCGTGAGGTCATGCACCGATACCGCCGCCGGATTCATCTTCCCGCGGCACGCCGGCGGCGGCGCCGATGCTCCCGGTCCGGGCGCCGTCCTCCCGCCCTCACCCGATCCGCTTCCGCAGGGCCTCGGTCGCCGCGAGAACCTCCGGCGTCATCACGTCCGCGACCGCCGGCACGTCCCCCTTGAACTGCCCGAGGTCGGCGTAGACATCGATTTGCTTCTGCCAGTTGTCGGGGTTCATGGCCGCCCAGCCCTCGGTGGCGGTCGTACCGTCGAAGGAGAATCCGAGTACCGGCCCCACCGCATCGAGCTCGCTCGCCCGATCGAGGTTCCGGTACTCCGATACCAGGTGGTCGACGGCCGCCTCCGGGTTCTCCCGGGCATACCCCCAGCCGCGGGCGGAGCCGGTGAGGTAGCGGACGAGCACATCCCCGTGTTCGGCGAGCATCCGGTCGGTCGTGTAGTAGACGTTGGCGTAGAGCCGGATCCCGGCATCCCAGAGCATCATGTCCACCCGATCGTCCCCGAGGATCTTGAGCGCGTTGGTGTTGGTCATCCAGCCGGTGACCGCCTGGGCCTGCCCGGTCATGAGCTGGTTCATGTCGCTTCCCATCTTCACCACCTCGACCTGGTCCTCGGCAATGCCGTTGAAGGCGAGCAGCGCCTTGAGCAGGATGACGGCCGTCGGCTGGGTGGCGATGGTCTTGCCGATCATGTCCTTCGGGGTGCGGATCGGGTTGTCCGCGAGCGAGAAGTAGGTGAACGGATGCTTCTGGTAGCCGGCCGCGAACGCCTTGACCGGGATGCCCGCGGAGCGCGCCAGCATCAGGGAAGGGCTGGACGAGAGCTGCCCGACTCCCGCCCGCCCGGCCGCGACCGAGGCGACCCCGTCCACCCCCGGACCGCCCGGGGTGACGGTGAGCTCGACACCCTCCTCGGCGTAGTAACCGAGCCGCTTCGCGCACACTTCGCCGAGGATGCCGTTGCTTGCGAGCCATCCGAGCTGCATGTTGACCTCGGCCGTGTCGGCAGCGAGGGGCCGGACGGTGATGAAGGACGAGGCGGCGGCCGCGCCGAGGGCGCCGCCGTACCCGAGGAGCCGCCGGCGGCTGAGCCGCGGCCCGATCATGGTGTGTTCCGACATTCTTCGATTCCTCGATTGACGTTGGACTCGTGCACGCCGTCTTGCGCCTCCCGTATCGGCGCGGGCCTTCGATGCGCGGTGGAGCCGGCCTCTCGATCCGGCCCGACCGCGCCATCGTTGCGGGAACAGCCTATTCCATTCGTCCGTGCGAAGGAAGTGCATGTTTTCGCGCCCCCTGTTGCTATTTTTGCAACGATCCGTCCTCCCGGCCGTCGATTCGAGATTCGGCCCGACGGAGCCTTGTTCGGAGAAAGCCCCTGGTAACGCAAAAAGGCCCAGGTTGCCGGCCCCGTTCGATGGAAGTCCGGGTTCAGGCGGTCGAACCACGACCATGACGGCTGGCACGGCTGTCGTCTTGCGGCCTCCGGCGAGCTTCCCGAATCAGCCGCTCACCATATCCCCGGCAGGGCCGGGGATTGCGCGTGATCGTGAAGAAAACCCTGGTCTCGGGATGGTTCGAAGAGTCGCGATCGATCCAATGAGATCGATCCAATGAGATCGATCCGGCGAGCCCGATGCGGCAGCAGCTCCCGGCTCTGGTACTGCCGTTGCGATGGGAAAGGTCCGGATCCGATGGGCCGATCACGCACGACGAGGTCCCGAGCCACCCTTGGGGAAGACCCCCACTCCCGGAACCAGGGAGAATCCGCCCTCACCGGTGCTCGCCCGTCAGAACAACAGGGGCGAAAACCCGGGACGAATTTTTGTTCAGGGTAAGGGAAAATATTTTAGTTTCAGCAGGTTGCGTTGTTTCCGAGTCAGCGGTCAAGTCAGGGTGTACGGGGAAGGGGAACGGTGCGCTCGGGGGAGATGGCGGGTACGGGCAGGGTGCTGGCCGGGGATGGGGTCGCTCGCGGATCGTGGGCTCACTCCGGCCGACCTCGTTCCGGGCGCCGAGACGGTGAGCCCGGAGCGAGCCGGCGCCCTCATCGACGCCACGACGTCGCCCTGGTTTCCAGGGTGTCAGGACTCGAGGAGGCGTCGCACGGCCTGGTGGGGGCGTCGGGCGTAGTGACGGTGGGCCTGGGGGAGATGGTCGAAGCGTCCTTGGATGCGCACGATGGAGATGGCGAAGTGGGTCAGGCAGGCGAGGTTGCGCGGGAGATGGCCGGTGCGCACCCGGCAGCGAGGAGACGGCGCGCATGTGGCAGCCGGGCAACGAGACGGCCGGGCAGCGAGACGAGGAGCCACCATGCACACGACGATCATCCGGGGCGGGCGCCTGCTCGACGCCGCCCGGCACGCGGCGGAGCCGGCCGACCTCCTGATCGAGGGGGACACCGTGCGCGAGATCGGGCCGCCGGGGATGGCCGCGCCCGCGGACGCGGCGGCGGTGGACGCGGCCGGCCGGCTGCTCATGCCGGGCCTCGTCAACGCGCACACCCACGGCCACAACAACCTCGCGAAGAGCCTCGGCGACCGCTGGACCCTGGAGCTGCTGCTCAATGCCGCGCCGTGGCTCACCGGCGGCCGCACCCTGGAGGACAAGCACCTGTCCACCCTCATCGGGGCGGTGGAGATGGTGCGGAAGGGATGCACGGCAGCCTACGATCTGAACTTCGAGCTGCCCGCGCCGACCGCCGAAGGATTGGAGGCGATCGGACGGGCCTACGCGGACGCGGGGATGCGCGCGGTGGTGGCCCCGATGATGGCCGACCGCACGTTCCACCGGGCGATTCCGGGCTTGCTCGACGCGCTCCCCGCCGACCTCCGGCGCGAGGCGGAGGCGATCTCGCTCGAACCCTTCGAGACCAGTCTCGCCGCCTGGGAGCGGGCGCGGGCGGCATGGCCGTTCGACGAGGACCGGGTGCGGCTCGCCCTCGCCCCGACCATTCCCCACCATTGCAGCGAGGCGTTCCTGCGGGCCGCGCGGCGGCTCGCCGCCGAGCACGAGGCGGGGTTCCATACCCATCTCGCGGAATCGAAGGTGCAGGCCCTCGCCGGGATGCGCCTCTACGGCAGGACGCAGACCGCGTGGCTCGATTCGCTCGGAGTGCTCGGCCCGCGCTTCACCGCCGCGCACGCGGTGTGGCTCGACCGTGACGACATGCGCCGCCTCGGGGACGCGGGGGCGTCGGTCGCCCACAACCCCGGCTCCAACGCGCGGCTCGGGAACGGCCTCGCGGCGGCCCGCGCCCTGCTGGACGCGGGGGTCCGGGTGGGGATCGGCACCGATGCCTGCACCTGCTCGGACAACCTCAACATGTTCGAGGCGATGCGGGTCGCGTCCATGGTCTCGCGGGTGCAGGAGCACGACTACGAGCGCTGGCTCGCGACCGGGGAGGTCCTCGACATGGCGACCCGGGGAAGCGCCGGGGTGCTCGGGTTCGGCGACCGGATCGGGGCGCTCGAGCCCGGGCGCAAGGCCGACGTGGTGTTCCTCGACCTCGGCCACGTGAACTACGCGCCCCTCAACGATCCCGTCAACCAGATCGTGCACGGCGAGGACGGAACCGGGGTCGAGTCGGTGATGATCGGGGGCCGCATGGTGCTCGAAGGGCGGCGCATGGTGACCGTGGACGAGGCGAAGCTCGCCCGGGACGCGGCGGCGGCGGCCGAACGGCTCGCCGCGGTCACCGCGGATACGCGGGCGATGGTGGAGCGGCTCGAGGCGGCGGTCGGGCGGTACGCGGTCGCGTGGTCCCGCGAGGACTACCACATCGAGCGCCATGCCCGATGCACCACCTGACCGCCGCTTCGGCAACCTCGTCGCCTGGACCCGCCGCGGGGGTGGAAGCCTCGCGGGAGCGGCCGGGGAAACCGGGCGACGGTGGATCGCGGCGAGCGTTCACCGATTGGATGGGCAGGTCGGCGTGGCGGTTCGAGCGGGACGGCGCGGGGCTGCCGCCGGCGGGAACTTGGGAGGAGGTTCGGGGATCGTGCCGGCGATGAAGAAGACGCGGAGTGATCCGCGGTCGTGGGCAGGGCCGCTCTTGCGGTCCCAGCCAGTGAGACTGTCAGAAATTACGTGTGTTGGGTGCCATAGTCTTGGAGTCCAAGAGGAGGACAGAGCATGGCGAGACGAGCCCGCGAAGTACGACGATTCCGCGATGAGCTGCTGGACGAGCTGTTGGCAGGGGCGGACCCGGCCGAGGTGTTCGCCGATGGCGGCGTACTCGACGATCTGAAGAAGGCGGTGGCCGAGCGGGCGCTTGATGCGGAGATGGACGCGCATCTGGACCGCGAGCGTTCGGGAGGCAACCACCGTAACGGCCACAACCGCAAGCGGGTGCTCACCGACGAGGGAGCGCTGGAACTGGCGGTGCCCCGCGACCGCGCGGGGAGCTTCGAGCCGCAGCTGGTGGAGAAGTACTGCCGACGCCTGCCGGGGTTCGACGACAAGGTGATCTCGATGTACGCACGGGGCATGACGACGCGCGAGATCCGCGGCCACATCGAAGAGCTCTACGGGGTGTCGGTATCGGCGGAGCTGGTCTCGAAGGTCACCGACGCGGTGCTCGACGAGGTCGGCGAGTGGCAGTCGCGCCCGCTCGAGGAGACGTACGCGATCATGTACTTCGACGCGGTGCGGGTGAAGATCCGCGACGAGGGCCTGGTGCGCAACAAGGCGGTGTATCTGGCGGTCGGGGTGAGCTGCGGGGGGCGCAAGGAGGTGCTGGGCCTGTGGATCGAGCAGACCGAAGGGGCGAAGTTCTGGCTGTCGGTGATGAACGAGCTCAGGGCGCGCGGGGTGACCGACGTGCTGATTGCGGTCGTGGACGGGCTGAAGGGGTTCCCCGAGGCGATCGAGGCGGTGTACCCCGAAGCGACGGTGCAGACGTGCATCGTGCATCTCATCCGCCGGTCGCTGGCGTATGCCTCGTACCAGGAGCGCCGGGAGTTGGCGGCGGCGCTCAAGACGATCTACCGGGCGCCGACGCAGGCCGCGGCCGAAGCGGCGCTCGATGCGTTCGAGGCCGGCCCTTGGGGGCGCAAGTACCCCGCGATCGCGCGGAGCTGGCGCAGCGCCTGGGAGCAGGTGACTGCGTTCTTCGCGTTCTCGCAGCCGATCCGTCGGGCGATCTACACGACCAACGCGGTCGAGAGCCTGAACAGCACGGTGCGCCGAGCGGTGCGCACCCGGGGGCACTTCCCCAACGACCGCGCGGCGACGAAGCTGGTGTACTTGGCGTTGCGCGCGGTGCAGCGCAAGTGGCGGGCGCCGCCTCGTCATTGGCATCAGGTGCGTCCGGAACTGGCGATCCGTTTCGGCGAGCGGTTCGTAGTGGAGGAGTCGTGACCGGCCCCGCGATTTCCACCGCCTGCCCACCGGCGCTTGGGCGAGTCAGGGGCCCCGCGCCCGTGGACAGCCCGTGGAAATCGCTCCGTGCCCCCGCTCGGGGGGAATCGCGGTCGGCCAGCTCGGGGCGATCCGCCCCGAGCTGCTACAGTGCCGGACATCCCACCGGACCGAACAAACACCACCGAGGCAGCCCAAACACGGAATTTCTGACACCCCCCAGCCAGTTCACGCGCCCCTCGGCTGTTGCGGTCTCTCGTGGTCCTCGATGCACGTTTCCTCCGCCAGTATGCTTCTTCCCTCCGTTCGCAGCGCTTCGCGCATCTTCTCCTCTTCCATCCTGATGTGCGTCGGCATCTCCACCATGGCTTCTTCCAGCACTCTCTCTTTTTCCGGATCCGCCGCGAAGATATTTCGCGCCTTGAGAGCAGTCTGGGCGAGCTTGGCTTCCGCCATCGCGTGCACGTGCCGATTCACCAGACGTTTCGCTTCCTCCTTGTCCCTCGTCCCCTTGGGAGGAAGCGCGCAACGAAGCAGGATACGAACCGCCTCGTCGGGGTTGCGATCCGCCCACTGGCGCATCGCCGGATCTGCTTCCCGCAACGGATCTTCCGCTGCCAACCCGAATCGTTCGTGGTTCTCCAAACACCACGAATTCGCCCGATCGTGATCCACGCTCGCCATGTTTCCGGTCACCAGCATCTGGCCGCGGCACGCAACCACCTCGCTCACGATGATCGCGTCGTGATCGGTCTCCAAGTCGCTTCGGGTACGTCCCGGGAACACCCCGAGCGGGATCTCCTTCCGCACCTGATCAGCCCTCTCTTCCTCTTCGCGATCGAGCAGACGTGCGGCGAACGTCCCGTCCTCCATCGCCCACTGCCTCGCCCACCACCAGTTGACGATGAGCCGTTTCGTGCGGCCGGCGCTCGGCTGATTCTTCTTCCCCTCCCGGGCAAGCTCCTCGACTATTCTCTTCCGGCTTTCCCGGAGGTAGTCGATATCCACGAGTGGAGCCAGCTCTTCCGCCGTCATCGGCGTGATCCACACCCGCCGCCGGGTGCTCCGCATCCACTCCGCGTGCGCCATCCGTTGGGTCGGAAGTGACATCCTGTTCGTGTCGAAGTAGGCATTCATCTTCTCTCTCTCAAGTCTCCGGCGCTCCAGAACGCCCCGGCTCCATGACTGCCCTCGTGGGTTCGGCGTTTCGGCCTCCGCCTCGATCCAATCTCCTCCTCGAGCCACTCCGGCAACCCTTGCGCCGCACCGCAGTGCTCCTCCAACGTGCCAGGCTCTCGTAGCGCTTCCTGCTCGTCCCGGCTCCAACCCTTCCTTCTCACGCCTGTCTCCTCCTCGTCTCCTTCGATCCGGATCAGGGGCCGCACCGACCCCGTGTGCGCGTAGCGCGCGGCGCAATGAGGACCGCGCGGCGGCGGGGGATCACGCCTTTGCAGGATGGCCGGTGACGGGCCGCGGCGGCGGGGCCATGAAGTCGAAGTCGCAGCCGCGGTCGGCCTGGGTCACGGTGTCGAGGAAGAGGCGCAGGTAGCCGCGCTCCGACCCCGGATGGGCCGGGGGCGGGGACCACCGCTCGCGCCGCGCCGCAATCTCCCGCTCCGGCGCGAGCAGGTCCAGCCGCCGCGCGCCGACGTCGAGCCGGATGCGGTCGCCGGTCTCGACGAGGGCGAGCGGCCCCCCGACCGCGGACTCGGGGTTGACGTGCAGCACGATGGCGCCGAAGGCGGTGCCGCTCATGCGCGCATCGGAGATCCGCACCATGTCCCTGACCCCGCGCGCGGCGAGCTTCTTCGGGATCGGGATGTAGCCCGCTTCCGGCATTCCCGGCGCACCCTTCGGCCCGGCCCCGCGGAGCACGAGCACGTCGTCCGGCTCCACGTCGAGGGCGGGGTCGTCGATGCGCGCGGCGAGGTCCGCGAGCGAATCGAACACCACCGCGCGCCCCTCGTGCCCGAGCAGGTGGGCGGAGGCGGCGGAGTGCTTGATGACCGCCCCGCCCGGGGCGAGGTTGCCGCGCAGCACCGCCATTCCTCCGGTCGGGCGGACCGGGCCGCTCCGGGTCCGCACGACCGTCTGGCCGGGAACGCGGTCGCCGATCTCGATGTTCTCGCGGAGGGTCCGGCCCGATACGGTCGGCGCGTCGAGGCGGAGCTCCGGGCGAAGCTCGCGGAGCACCGCGTTCAGGCCGCCCGCGTCGTGCAGATGCTCCATGTAGTGGTCGCCGGAGGGCTTGAGGTCCACGAGCACCGGGACCCGGCGCCCGATCGCGTCGAACTCGTCGAGGTCGATCGGGACCCCCACCCGGTTCGCGACCGCGGTGACGTGCACGAGCGCGTTGGTGGAACCGCCGATCGCCTGCAAGGTGACGAGCGAGTTGTGGAACGCATCCGCGGTCAGGATGCGCCGGGGGCGGAGGTCCTCGGCCGCGATCTCGACCGCGCGGCGCCCGGTGCGCTCGGCGAAGCGCTCCCGGTCCGCGTGCACGGCGGGGATGGCGGCGCCGCCCGGCAGCATCATGCCGAGCGCCTCCGTCATGCAGGCCATGGTGCTCGCGGTCCCCATCACCATGCAGGTCCCGGCGGTGGGGGCGAGCCGGTCGTTCACGTCCTCGATCCCGGCCTCGTCGAGCTCCCCGGCGCGGTACATCCCCCAGAAGCGGCGGCAGTCGGTGCACGCCCCGAGCCGCTCGCCCCGGTAGTGCCCGGTCATCATCGGGCCGGTGGGAAGGACGAGGGCGGGCACGTCCGCGCTCGCGGCGGCCATGAGCTGGGCGGGAATGGTCTTGTCGCAGCCGCCGATGAGGACGACCGCGTCCATCGGCTGGGCCCGCACCATCTCCTCGGTGTCCATCGCCATCAGGTTGCGGAGGAACATGCTCGTCGGGTGCGAGAACGACTCGTGCAGGGAGATGGTGGGGAAGGCCATCGGCAGCCCTCCGGCGAGCATCACCCCCCGCTTCACCGCCTCGACGAGCCGGGGGACGTTCGCGTGGCAGGCGTTGTAGTCGCTGCCGGTGTCCGCGATCCCGACGACCGGCCGCGCGAGCGCGTCGTCGGAGAAGCCCATCGCCTTGATGAACGCCTTGCGCAGGAACAGGGAGAAGCCCTCGTCCCCGTACCGGGTGAGGCCCTTGCGCATCCCCCGGGGCGCCGCGCCGTCCGCCATCTCGCGCCGTCCGCCTGCCTGCCTCGCCCCAGTATGCCCGAATCCGGCCGCACCCCGTCACCGCCCCCGCCTCCCGGTCCAGCGAGCCAAGGAAGGGCGGCCCACGACGCGCAGCCTTCCATCCAATCCCATCGGGGCCAGTGCCGGAGGTCTGTTCATGATGACTATTTCGCGTTATGGATCAAAATGTTTCTCTCTGTCTGGGTGGGAGGTCTCCCCGCACGACGGACCGGAGCGGCGGGTGTCGCCCGCGCGGGTGTCGGGTGCGGGGGGGTCGCCGCGGGCGGTGCTCCGTGGCTTGGCCGCCTTGGTGGGGGAGCGCGCGCTGGGGCTCGGGCGGCCGGTCCGGCGGCTGGAGTGCTGGGCGGGGGGAGCGTGGTGCGGTCAAGGTGCTGCGGCCGGCGATGGCGAGCGGGCGTGCTCTCCTCGCGGCGGCGAGCCGGGCGTGGGACGCGGAGCTCGGGGTCGCCCGTGCGCGGGCGCTGTCGGTGGTGGGGGACTCGGGGAGGGTGGGACGCGGGAGTGGTTCGGGGAGGGGTCGTCGAGGGGGCAGGGAGGAGGCCCTGGAGCGGGTGAGGGCGCGCTACGGCCGGGAGGCCGTGCGTTGGAGGGTGGTGCAGTGGGGCCCTGGGCCAGGCAGAAGATTGCCTTCAGCCGGATCCCGGAGCTCCCCGGAGGCAAGGTGTGCGCCCCGGGGGTGTGAGCGGCATGGCAAGCCCGTCAGGGTCGGGGTGGCAGCCGGGGGGGGGGGGGGGGGGCGGGGCAGGATATGGTCGCGCGGAACGCCGCGCATTCGGCAGCGGCAGGACTGTTTCACGCTGACCGACTCGCGGCCAGGCATCGATACCCACCGCTCTTCCCGGGAACGGATCGTCCTCGGAATGCGCCGCTCCCCGGACGCCCGTATCCGTGGGAGGTGCCGTTCCCAGGACCTTCGCCGCCCTGATTCGACCGAACCGGGTTCACCCGCGCGAACCGATTGCGCAGCGTGAAACGACCCTGTCGGCGGCGGGGACGCCGCTTGCGCGGGCGGCCCGATGGGGTTGGAATGCGCGTGGGCGGAGGAATCGAACCGGGAGGCGGAGCGGATGCGGATCGCGGTGGTCGGAGCGGGGGCGATGGGCGGCTCCTACGGCGGGCTGCTCGCCGCCGCGGGCGAGGACGTGAGCCTGGTCGACACGAGGAGCGACCACGTAGAAGCGATACGGAGCGGCGGGCTCCGGGTCTCCGGCGTCTTCGGGGAGCACCTCGTGCGGGTGCCGGCCGCCGAATCGCCGGAGGGCCTCGATCCGGCGGAAGGTGCGTGGGCCGATCTCGTCATCGTCTTCACCGACAGCAACGCGACGCGCGAGGCGGCGCGGGCGGCGGGCCGCCTGCTCGCCCCGGAAGGCTGTGTGGCCACCTTCCAGAACGGGATCGGGAACGTCGAGACGCTCGCGGAGGAGCTGGGCGCGGCGCGGGTGCTCGGCGGCTCCAGCATGTGCAGTGCCCTCGTCGAGGCCCCCGGCCACGTGGTGGTGACCCACCGCGGGCCGACTTCGATCGGCGAGCTGGACGGCCGGCGCACCGCCCGGCTCCGGCGGGTGGCGGCGGCGATCGAGCGGGCCGGGTTCGAGGTCCGTGTCGAGGACGACGTGAACGCCCGGATCTGGACCAAGTTCATCATCAACAGCGCCGTCAACGCGCTCTGCGCCACGACCGGGCTCCGCCTCGGCGAGGTCGCGCGCCTCCCGGAGATGGACGCGCTCCAGGACCGGGTGCTGGACGAGGCGTTCGCCCTGGTCCGGGCCAAGGGGCTCCCGATCCCGGAGGCGGACGTGCGGGCGGGGATCAAGCGGAGCTGCCGCCTCAAGTTCAGCCGCCCTTCGATGCTCCAGCACGTCGAGTCCGCCCGTCGGACCGAGATCGACGCGATCAACGGGGCCTTGGTGCGCGAGTCGCACCGGCTCGGCCTCGCCGCTCCCTGCAACGAAGCCCTGACCGCGCTCCTCAAGGGTCGCGAGCAGGACGCCATTCGCCGTCGGGAGAACCCGGACCTCGACTACGACGCCCGGGAGGCCGAGGCGGAGGCGGAAGAGGAGAAACGGGCCGGCCACTGAACAGGGACTGGCGCTCCGCTCCGGCCCCGCCGAGCGACCCTCCGCCCAGGCCGCGGCGCCTCCATCGGGTCTCGGCCTCGTTCGGTGAAACGTCGACTTGGCGGGAGGTCTTCGAATCGATGAAAGAGACCGCGCCGCCCTGATCGGTATGTCGGGCTTGGTGGGGTAGAGGCGACGGATTCCGGAGCCGGGCGCCCCTCTTTCACGACGTCAGTCGGGGCGCAGCATCTCGAACACGGTCTCGACCGAGGTGTAGTCCATGTAGCCGAGTCGGGCGATCGGCCGGTAGACGCCCATGTCCACCATCCCGTCGCGGATGATCCGATCGTCGATGTGGGTGCCGACGACCTGCCCGATCACGAGATTGTTCTCGACCTTGGGATGGTCGCTCGGAAGCCGGAGACGGGTGAGGAAGCGGCACTCGAGGCTCACCGGCGCTTCCCGGATGCGCGGCGCCTCGACGTGCACCGAGGGCGCCGGGGTCAGCCCCGCCAGCTCGAACTCGTCGACCGCCGGGTCGACGTGGGCGGAGGTCTGGTTCATCGCTTCCCGGAGGTCGTATCCCGCGAGGTTGACGACGAACTCGTTGGTCTGCTCGATGTTGCGCAGGGTGTCCTTGCCCTCGCCGTTCGGGCGCGGGTTGTTGGGCGCGAACACGATGGTCGGCGGACGGTCCGCACACGCATTGAAGTAGCTGAACGGGGCGAGGTTCGGGACCCCGTCCACGTCCACGCTGCTTACCCACGCGATGGGGCGGGGCGCGACGAGGGCCTTGAAGGGGTTGTGCCGGAGCCCGTGCCTGCGTCGGTCGTCGAAGAACATCGCTCGCCTCGTCCGGTCTTCGGTCGGAAGGCGAGGCACTATCGGGGCTCGGGGGGCCGCGGTCAACCGGGCCTTCCGGGAGAGGCATGTGCGCGGTGGGGGCTTTGTCGCCGTCCGGCGGATGCAGGGACGGTCGCGCCGAGCGCGGGAGGCGGTGCGGCGGGGCGGAATCGACCCCGAAGACCCTGCATCGGGCCTTCGTGCAAGGGCAGAATGCGCCGGGCCGGGCGACGCGCACGAGCCGGCCCCCCACTTCCGCGGGGGCAGGCCCCGGCCCGCGGGATTGGACCGGGAGAGACTTCAGCGGAACCAGCCGGTCAGCCGGTGGCGGCCCAGAGCCCGGCCCCGCGAAAACGGGGGGGAACCGGGCCGTACAGTGAGCGTTCCGTTCCAAGGCCGCGCGCCGACGACAGCCGCGCTTCCATGAGGGGTCACTGCGTCCGGGGGCCGTCGGCATGGTCCCGTTCCGGTTTTGCCGTCTCCCTCCCGAGCGCTCTCAAGGCCGACAGTGCTTCTTCCTTCGCCGGCGTCTCCTCCTGGATGCGACGGCTTTCCGATGCGCGCGTGCGCTCGGGGAGCCACGCGATTCGTTCGAGATGCGAGAAGAGATCGCGCTCCTTCGGGGTCCATCGTTCGCGGGTCCTCCGGACCGCTTGCGCGGCCAGCGGCATGTCGCCTCCCTTCAGTTGCCCGCCGAACCGCCACAGGTTCTTCAGACATTGTTCCGGGGTCCATGCCAGGCCCTCGCCTGGCCGGCAGACCCCGTGGCACAGGACCGTCACGTTCCAGTCCGTCTCCATCTCGTCGGTTCCTTGCAGCACGGCCTGCCATGCCTCGTCGGGCGTGACCACGAACGGGGTCGGCGCGTCGGCGTAGCCCGTATGGTTTTCCTCCTTCCGCCGTGCAATCCATGCATTCAGCTTTCCCTTGTCCACGGTTGCCATGTTCCCGGTGGCAACCACCCGGCTCCCGCTCAGCAGCGCCTGTGAGACGACCAGAGGATCTCCCCTCGGTGTCCCGGTATCGTCCTCCTCGAAGGCCCCGGACAGGATGAGGTCGAGCGACAGATGCCGCGCCTCATCGCCCTCCGGCTCGAGACGCCAGGGGCTGTCGTTCCGCATCGCTTCCCTCTGCGCCCATCTTTCGAACGCAGCCCAGGTTTCCCTGGTGAGCTCCCTCGCGCTCGCTTCGCCCCGTGCCTTGAGCCGGGCCGCCGGCATCGGGCCGAACCGTTGGGCGATCTCCCGCTCCACGAGTCGTTTCGCGAACCGCCCGGCTTGTACGTGGTATCGCCGGCAGGTCTCACGCATGGCTTCCGCCGGCACGACGACCCAGCTTCCCGCCGATTCCTGCGTGGCGCACAGGAATCGTCTCACGCCGTGTCGCATGAAGAGGTTCGTATCGATCGCGATCGGTCTCGTACGCGCGTCTTGCCGCATCGTCTTGCCGCCTTCCGATTCCGGGGGGCGCCCCTGCTCCGGCTACCCGCCCGTATCCGGGGCCTCGTACCCGCTTGCGATGAGCTCGTGCAGCTCGTCCGCGCGGTCGTCTTCCCCCTCCACCAGCAGGTCCTCGTACTCGATCCCGAACTCGACGGGAGACCACCACAGCGGCGGCGTCTTCGGCCGTGGGTCTTTCGTCCGTCTCTCCATCGCCATTCCTGGCAAGGCTTCGCCTCGAACCGACGAGGCGTGCGCTGCCGGGGTCGATACGGGCTCCGGGTGCTGCTCCGCTCTGCGGCCGGCGCGGGGTTCATGGCCGCCGCCTCGGCGCCAGCGGCCGCGGGCCGGCCGGGGAGCCCGTCGCCCGGGGCTCGAGGCGCGAACATAGCACGAACCGCCGCCGAAGCATCGTGCGAGCACACGACGCCGGACCTTGAATACGTCGGCCGGCCGCCGGACGGAAGCGGGCGCCACCGTGATCCGGAACCCTTTCACGCTGACCGACTCGCGGCCGGGCGTCGATGCCCACCGCTCTTCCGGGGAACGGCGCGTCTGTGAGACAGGGGGGACCCGGGGGGACCGGGCGTCCCACCCGCAAATGGGACGGCGAGTCCGCCACGGGTCGATGCGGGCGAGGCGCCCGCGTCCGCGGGACGCGCCGTTCGGAGGACGCGCCGTTTCCAGGACGCCCGCGCCCGGGTCGGGCGCCGTTTCCAAGGCCTCCGCCGCTCTGATTCGACCGGACCGGGCTCGCCCGCGCGAACCCGTTCCGCAGCGTGAAACGACCCTGACCGTGCTCGGGAGGCCAGCCGAGCGGGAGGACCGGCCGATTCGATACCGGGCGCGGTTTCATGCCATCATGCGCTCCCGCTTCCGACCGGGGTCGAAGCCGTGACCCTTCCCTGCCCGCGCATTCCCTACGGCGAGGCGGACTTCCGGCGCATCCGCCGGAACGCATGGCTCTACGTCGACAAGACACCCTTCCTCCGCCCGCTGGAGAACGAGCGCTACGCCTTTCTCATCCGGCCCCGGCGCTTCGGCAAGTCCTGCTGGGTGTCCGTGCTGGAGTGCTACTACGGACGCCACTGGGCGCACGAGTTCGAGGCCATCTTCGGCGGCACCGGGATCGGGCGGCGGCCCACCGAAGACCGCAGCCGCTACGTCGTCCTGCGCTTCGACTTCTCGGCCTTCGACGACACCCTGGAGACCTTGCGGGAGCGCTTCGAGACCTATTGTCACATCAAGCTCCGGGGAGCGCTGGAGCGGAACACGGATTTGTTCCCCGAGGCGGCGACCAGGCGCATACTGGCCCCGGACTCCATCGACGGCAAGCTCGGCGAGCTGTTCGATCACACCACGAAGCTCGACACTCCCCTGTACGTGCTCATCGACGAGTACGACAACTTCGCCAACACCGTACTCGCGCACCGCGGCGCCGAGGCGTACCACGCCTTCACCCAGGGCGGCGGCTTCTACCGCAACTTCTTCGCCGCGCTGAAGGCGGGCGCCGGCGCGGCGGGCGGCCTCGAACGCCTGTTCGTCACCGGCGTCTCCCCCATCACCCTGGACAACGTGACCAGCGGCTTCAACATCGGGCGCAACATCAGCCTGCGGCCCGAGTTCAACGCCCTGCTCGGCTTCACCGAACCGGAGGTGCGGGGTCTCCTGGAGACGTACCGGGACTGCGGCGCGTTCGATCACGACGTGGACACCGCGCTCGGCGTGATGCGCGAGTGGTACGACGGCTACCGGTTCGCCAAGCGCGCCGAGGACACCGTCTACAACACCGACATGGTGCTCTACTTCCTGGCCGAATCCATGCCGAACCAGCCCATGCCGGACGATCTCATCGACACCAACGTGCGTATCGACTACGGCAAGCTCCGCCATCTCCTCCTGGTGAATCGACGGATCGAAGCGGGCGAGAAGCAGCTCAACGGCAACTTCGACCTGCTCCGGCACGTCATCGGGGAGGGCGCGGCGGACGGCGACGTGCAGGCGAGCTTCCCCCTGGAGCGGCTCGATCGGCGCGAGAACTTCCTCTCCCTGCTGCACTACTTCGGGCTGCTCAGCATCCGGGGGACGGCGGACGGCGTGCCGCGGCTCGGCATCCCCAACCAGACGGTGCGGCGGCTCCTCTACGGCCACCTGCGCGACGCCTACGACGACGTGGGGGTCCTGTCCGTGGACCTGCTGTCCTTCGCCGGCCTGATGCGGCGGATGGCGGTGGACGGGGAGTGGAGGCCCGTGTTCGATTTCCTGCGCGATGCCGTCGCCGAGCAGACGAGCGTGCGCGACTACCTGGACGGCGAGAAGGTGATCCAGGGTTTCCTCGCCGCCTACCTCGGCATCTCCCGCCATTTCGTGCTGCGGACCGAGCCCGAGCTCGAGAAGGGCTTCGCGGACATCTGCCTGGAGCCGCTCGCGGTTCAGTATCCGAGCCTGCGCCACGGCTACCTGATCGAGCTGAAGTACCTGAAGCGAAGCGAGGACGCGGGCGAAGCGGCCCTCGCGGCGGCGGTCCGCGCGGCAGCGCCGCAGCTGCAACGTTATCTGGCCGACGAGCGCCTCGCGCGCCAATACCCGGCGGTGCGGTTCACGGGCCTGGTGGTCGTGTTCCGAGGGTGGGAGATGGTGTTCTGCGGCGCGGCGGCGGAGGCCGGATAGGACGGACGCCCCGGCGCCCCCGGTCGCCCCGCCCCCCGCCCCGCCTTGGCGGTACGCCGGCCGCGGCCGGCTACATCCGTCCGCCCGCCACGTCGATGTGGGTGCCGGTGCAGTAGCTCGCCTTGTCCGAGAGCAGCCAGGCGACCGCCTCCGCGACCTCCTCCGGTGCGGCGATGCGCTTCAGGGGGACCGTCGGCGCGATCGCCTCCATCCGCCCCGGCCAGTGGATCTCGGTGTCCACCATGCCGGGGCGCACGGAGTTGCAGCGGATGCCCTGGGCGGCGGTCTCGAGCGCGAGTCCGCGGGTGAACGTGTCCACCGCCGCCTTCGACGCGCCGTAGTGCACCCAGTCGAACGCGCCGGAGAGGTCGGCCGCGATCGACGACACGTTGACGATGAGCCCCCCGCGCCCGCCGCGCTCGGTGGACATGCGCCGGATCGCCTCGCGGGCGCACAGGAAGTACCCCGCCACGTTGATGCGGAGCACCGCGTCGAGGGTCTCCGCGGTGACGTCCTCGATGAGCGAACGGCCCCCGCTGATGCCCGCGTTGTTGACGAGGGCGCCGATGGACCCGAGCGCCGATTCCGCCGCCTCGAACAGGCGCACGACGTCGGCCTCCCGGCCGGTGTCGGCCTGCACCGCGACGGCCCGCCGGCCCGCTGCCCGCACGTCGTCCGCCACCCGCCCCGCGGCGGCTTCGTCGCGCACGTAGTTCACGCACACGTCGTAGCCGTCCCGAGCGAGCACGCGCGCGACCGCGGCCCCGATCCCGCGGCTCGACCCGGTGACGATCGCCGCCTTCGAAGCGCTCATCGGCCGCCTCCCCCCTGTAGCGCCGCGATTGCCGAATCGCCTGTATCATCGGCGTCCGCTCCTGCCCGCCCGGACGCGCGCGCATGATAGCCGCCCCTGCGATCCTTCTCGACAGCATCACTTCCGCCGGCCCCGGGCATCGCGGCCGGGTGGTGGTCGCGGGCTCCCACGGCGGGCGGTATTGCGGCTACCTCGCGGCGCGGGCGGGGGTGCTCGGCGTGATCCTCAACGACGCGGCAATCGGCCGCGACGAGGCCGGCATCGCATCGCTCGGCTATCTCGACCCGCTCGGCATTCCCGCCGCGGCCGTCGCCCACGACTCGGCCCGGATCGGAGACGGCGAAGACATGTACGCGCGGGGCCGCATCAGCCACCGCAACGAGGCGGCGCGCGTCCTCGGCTGCGAACCGGGGCAGGATTGCGCGACGGCCGCGCGGCGCATGGCCGCCCGCCCCGCCCCGGCCGTTCCGCCGGAGCCGCCGGCCGGCGAGGAGGCGAGGTTCGCGCTGCGCCCGGCCGGACCCGGCGGCCGGGCTGCGGTGGTCGGCTGCGACTCCGCCTCGCTCGTGCGCCCCGAAGACGCGGAGTGCGTCGTGGTCACCGGCTCCCACTGCGGGGCGCTTCCCGGCCGGCCGGGGTACGGCCTCGGGGTCCGGGCGCGGGGGGCGGTATTCAACGACGCGGGCGGCGGCGCCGGGATCCGCCGCCTCCCGGTGCTCGATGCTCAGGGGGTCCCGGCGGTGGCGGTGGCCGCCGCCTCGGCGCGGATCGGGGAGGCGCGCTCCACCTGGGAGTCCGGGGTCGTCTCGGCCGTGAACGAGCGGGCCGCCGCGCGCGGCGCGCAGGCCGGGATGTCCGTCCCCGAGATCGCGGACCGGATCGGCTGACCCGGAGCCGAAGCGGGGTCGCCGGAACGGAGCGCCGGGGGAGCAACGGGCCGCATCGCCCCGCTCGATAAGTGCCCGCCCCGCGCCCGCCCGCCCGGCCCACCCCGGCCCGCGCCGGCCCACCCCGCGCCGGCCGGGGCGGTGGCTGAAGCGAACCGCCCGGCGTTTCGGGGGCGGCCGGCCGCCCGCCGCCGCCGCTGGCGCGCCCCCGCCGCCGGCAGGGTTTGCGGCCCATGACCGGGATGCAGCGAACGAGGAGCGGAAGAAGGATGACGGAGATCGCAAACGACCCGACCCGCCGCATGACCGGGGGCCGCGCCCTCGCGGAGATGCTGAAGCTCCACGAGTGCGGGCCGATGTTCGGGATGGGCGGGTTCCAGCTTCTCCCCTTCTACGACGCGGTACGCGAGCTGGGCCTCGGCCATACCCTGATCAACGACGAGCGGTGCGGCGCGTTCGCGGCCGACGCCTTCGCCCGGGTCTCCGGGCGCCCCGGGGTCTGCGACGCGACCCTCGGCCCCGGCGCGACGAACCTCGCGACCGGGCTCGTCGAATCCCTCAACGCCGGCGTTCCGCTCATCGCGATCATCGGCAACACGAACCGTGCGCACTCGTGGAAGAACATGACCCAGGAGTCGCGCCAGGACGAGATCCTCGCGCCGGCCGCGAAGGAGCTGATCCGGGTCGAGGACGGCAACCGCATGCCGGAGCTGGTGCGCCGCGCCTACACCGTCGCCACCTCCGGGCGCCCGGGCCCGGTGGTGCTCGACGTACCGGAGGACGTCGCGCACGGCGAGTTCGACTACCCGAGGACGGAGCTTCGCGCCGGCGCGAACCGGATCCCGGCGCGGCGCATCCGGCCCGGCCGGGCCGAGACGGAGGCGGCGGCGGTTCTGCTCCGCCGCTCCCGGCGGCCTCTCATCCTGGCGGGGGGCGGGGTCCACCTCTCCGGCGCGTGGACCGCGCTCCGCGCGCTCGCCGAGGCCGAATCCATCCCGGTCGCGCATACCCTGAGTGGAAAGGGCTCGCTCCCCTGCGGCCATCCCCTCGGTGTCGGGCTCTTCGGCCGCTGGAGCCGGATCGCGAACGACCTGATGGAGCGGTCGGACTGCCTGCTCGCGGTCGGCTGCAAGATGGGCGAGATCTCGACCCGGCGCTACGTGCTTCCCCCCGCCTCCGTCCCCTTCATCCAGCTCGACGTCGTCGCCGAGGAGATCGGGCGCTCGAACCGGGTGGACGCCGGGCTCTGGGGGGACGCGGCGGAGGGCCTCCGGGACCTTGCCGCCGCGCTCGCGGACGACGATCCCGCCGCCCGCCGGGCCGGGCGCGAGCCCTGGCTCGCGGACGCCGCGGCCCGCATGGCGAAGTGGCGGGAGGAGGCGGAGCCGCGATACGCCTCCGACGAACGGCCGATCCACATGGCGCGCCTCATCCGCGAGCTGCAGCAGGTCATGCCGGAGGAGGGCGTCCTCGTCGTGGACGGCGGCTTCGCCGCCCACTGGACGGGCCTTCTCTACGACAGCCCGCGGGCGGGGCGCTGCTACGTCGCGAACCGCGGCTTCGCCTCCATCGGGTACGGCCTGCCGGGGGCGATGGGCGCGCAGCTCGCGGCCCGCGCCGAGCTCGGCGATGCTCCCGTCGTCGGCCTGACCGGAGACGGGGGCTTCAACATGGTGCTGGGGGAGCTCGAAACGGCCCGTCGCCTCGGGCTCGGCCTCACCCTCGCCATCGTCAACAACGCGGCGAGCGGCTACGTCAAGGCGCTCCAGCACAGCCTGTTCGGCGGCAACTACCAGTCGGCGGACCTGAGCGAGACGGACTACGCGGCGGTCGCCCGCGCCCTCGGCTGCGAGGGCCTCCGGGTGGAGGACCCGGCCGCCCTCGGAGCCGCGTTCCGGGCCGGCATGGCCTCGCGCGGCGTACCGACCGTCATCGACGTGGTGGTGACCCGCGACCCCGCGAAGATGCTCCCGGGGGTGGACAGCCGCGCCGCCCCGGTGCGAGCCGGCGACCGCCCCGCCTGAGCGCGTCTCCCGGGTCCGTCCGGGTCCGTCCGGGGGATGCCGCGGGCGGCGGAACGAAGGGAGGGGCAAGCGCCTCCGTTCGCCGAACGTCGTCTTCCGTCGTGGAGCCGGACGGCTCCGGCCGCCCGTCCCCGCGTTTCGAGGGCGCGAAGGCGTGTCGTTCCGGGCCGCAAGCGTATCGGCAGGCCGTTGGCCGGGAGAGAACCGGTTCTTCCGGGACAGGGAGCCTGCCCACCTCGCGGGGCGAAGGGCAGGGCAACCGCATTCGGGATTCCCGATGCGTCGTGATGGCCGAGCTGGCGTTGGCAGGGGTCGATTTCCGGGTGCGGAGCGCCGAAATCGGCCTGACGAGCCGGCTTGAAGGTTGCTTGTGGCGTCCGGCGGACGGTTTCGGGCGGGCAGACGGCATGTTCCGTCCAAATGCGATTGCCCTTGGGGGCGACGCGGCGAAGACGGATCCCGGGGTGCGGCCGGCCTATAATGGGCGCCGGTCCAATCCGGAGCCCGTCCGATGAATCGACGCGAACTTCTGGCCGCGGCGGCCGCGCTCGCCTTCGTGGCCCCCGGTGCGAGAGCGGGCGGCAGGCCGCACGTCGACTACAGCCGGGAGGCTTACGAGCGGGCGGTCGCGAGCGGGAAGCCTCTGCTCCTCGACTTCTACACCGAGTGGTGAGGGGTCTGCCGTGCGCAGGGACGCACCGTGAGTGCGTTGATGAACGAGAACCCCGCCTACCGGGCGGTCACCGTGATGAAGGTCGATTGGAGCGAACACCACGGCAGCGACGTCGCTCGGGAGCACGCCGTCAGGCGGCGGTCGACCCTGGTGATGCTGCGCGGCGGCGAGGAGGTCGGGCGGGTGATCGGAAGCACGAGCCGCGACGACATCGAGGCCCTGTTCGAGGCCGCCATCTAGACCGCCCGGGCCGCGCACCGTCCTCCCGCGGTGGACGCCGCTCCGGCGCCCGGCGGCGGGCCGTCCTCCCGTCCGGGCTGCCTCGACCGCGCGAACGCACCGGCGTCGGCTGCCCACCGCCCTCCGCGGTCCCTGCTCCGCTTGCAGGCCGGGCAAGCCGGCCTCGGCTTGGCGGCCGGCCTGCCATGGCCGGCCGCACTCATCGGAAGGAAGCGCCACCGGCGCTTCATCGGACCCCGGCTCGCCCTTCAGCGTCTCGCGGCCCGCCGCCGCGGCGCGTCTCGACACCCTCGCGATGAAGGGAGCGGAGACGTTCCGGCCGGCTTCGCATCGCCGGCACGGCCGTCCCGGCCGGCCCGGACGCCTCTCCGGGACGGCCGCGCCGTCCGCCGGGCGGTCCCCGCGGAGCTCCGGTCGTGCATGGCCGGTATCGGGAGATGGATGGGTACGGGGCTCCGGACATCGGACCTGGTTCGGGCCGCCATCGCCGGGCGGCCCGGCCGGGGCGGACCGGGAACACGCCGGAGCTCCGAAGCGCCGGCCGATCCGGCGGGAACCGCCCCTCCCGACCGAGGCGGACCCTTCCTGCGATGACCTGCGTCTGGGCATACGTCGCCGGCACGCTGACCCTCATCAACCCATGCGTGCTGCCGCTCCTTCCCGTCGTCATCGCGGCGGCGTTCCAGGCAAGCCGCGTGGGGCCGCTGATGCTGGCGGCCGGGCTCACCCTCTCGTTCGCGGTGCTCGGGGTCGGGGTGACCGCCTTCGGCCACCTGGCGGGAATCGACGACCTGCTGATCAACCGGATCGCCGCCGTGGTCATGGTGATCTTCGGGGCGATCCTGCTGGTCCCGCGCGCACCGGCGGCGCTGTCGCGCGCCGCCTCGCCGGTCGCGAGCCGCGCCAACGCCGGGATCGACCGGGTCCGGGGAGCGGGGGCCGGGGGCCAGCTCGCGGTGGGGATGCTCCTCGGCGCGGTGTGGTCTCCCTGCATCGGGCCGACCCTGGGCGGCGCGATCGGGCTCGCGGCGAGCGGCGAGAACCTGGGGCAGGCCGGGGCCGTCATGCTCGCGTTCGGCATCGGGGTCTCCACCGTGCTGCTGGGGCTCGCCTACGGCTCGCGGGAGATCCTGATCGCCCGCCGCGAACGGCTGATGGCCTGGATGCCGTGGGCGAAGCCGATCATGGGCGCCTCCCTGCTCCTGGTCGGCCTCGCGGTCTTCTTCCACCTGGACCGGATCATCGAGAGCCGGCTCCTCGACGCGATGCCCGACTGGCTCCTCGCCTTCTCGGTCGCCGTCTAGACTCCCTGGAAGCGGGGGTGGGGGAGGGCCGTCTTCACGGCCGAGCCGGGTTCCGCCCCCTGCCGGCGGGGGCCGGCCGGGCCGGGTCCTCCGGGTCCATGGGAATCGAGCAACGAGAGGGTGACGAAGGGTGGTGAAGGATGGCGAGAGGACGAACGAGGCGCTGTCGCTGCCGAGGACCCCGAGCTTTCGCCTCGACGGCCGGCGCGCACTCGTGACCGGGGCCGGCCGCGGGCTCGGGCTCGCCATGGCCGCGGCGCTCGCCGAGGCGGGTGCGGAGGTCGTTCTCGCCGCCCGGAGCGGCGAGGAGGTCGAGGCGGTTGCCGGGGCCATCCGGGACCGCGGCGAGCGCGCGAGCGCCTTCGCCCTCGACGTCACCGACACCGGCCGGGCGAGGGCCGAGATCGCGGCCCGCGGCCCCTTCCGGGTGCTCGTCAACAACGCCGGCACGAACCGCCCCGCCCACTTCCTCGACGTGACCGAGGCGGATTACCATGCCGTCTCGGACCTCAACGTCCGGGCCGCCCTGTTCGTGGCGAAGGCGGTGGCCGAGGGCCTCGTCGAGACGGGGCTTCCGGGCTCGATCGTCAACGTCTCCTCCCAGATGGGCCACGTGGGGGGGCCGAAGCGCACCGTCTACTGCGCCACCAAGCACGCCCTCGAAGGCGCGACCAAGGCGATGGCATGGGAGCTTGCCGAGCACGGCATCCGGGTCAACACCATCTGCCCCACCTTCATCGAGACGCCCCTGAGCCGCCCCATGCTGGAGGACGCCGGGTTCCGCGGCTTCGTCACGCGGCGGATCGCGGCCGGGAGGGTCGGCCAGCCGGAGGACGTGATGGGGGCGGTGGTGTATCTCGCCTCGGACGCCTCCGCCCTGGTGACCGGGTCGGCGCTGATGATCGACGGCGGCTGGACCGCGGTCTGAGCCGACCGGGCCGACCGGGCCGGCTGCCGCCCCGGCGAGCAGGCGGGGATCCCCGGGGACGAGGGACGATCGGGAGCGCGGCGTGACGGGAATCGGGGAATCGCTCGCCGTCTACTTCGAGCGGCGCATGGCCCGCATCCTCCTCCTCGGGATCATCAGCGGATTCCCGTGGGTGCTCATCGGGAGCAGCCTCAGCCTCTGGCTCAAGGAGGACGGCCTCAGCCGCGGCACGATCGGCTGGGCCGGGCTCATCTTCGGCGTCTACGCCTTCAACTTCCTCTGGGCGCCCCTCATCGATCGGGTCCGGGTCCCCTGGCTGTCGGAACGGGTCGGACCCCGGCGCGCGTGGATCGTCACCCTGCAGGCCGTGATCCTGGGGTGCCTCGTCCTGTGGAGCGCCGTCGAGCCGGCCGCGAACCTCGCCGGGGTCGTCGCCGTCGGCCTCGTCATCGCCATCGCGTCCGCGACCCAGGACATCACCATCGACGCCCTCCGCATCGAGCAGATGGGACGCACCGAAGGAGGGTCGATGGCCGCGGGCGCGGCCACCGCGGTGGTCGGCTGGTGGACCGGGTACAAGCTCGGCGGGGCCGTTGCGCTGGAGACCGCCCAGGCCTTCCAGAACGCGGGGGTCGAGGACTACTGGCAGGCCACCTTCCTCGTGCTCGGGGTGGTGGTGATCCTCTGCAACGTCGGCCTCGCGTTCGTCCGCGAATCCCCCGCCGCGGAGCGCATCGCCGCCCAGACGGAGGACGAGGAGCGTATCGCGGCCCGCATCCGCGTTTCCGGCCCCTTCGGCCGCGCCGCGGCCTGGCTCGGCGGCGCCGTGATCGGCCCCCTGATGAGCTTCTTCCGGCAGAACGGCTTCGCGATCGCCGCCGCCGTGCTGGGGTTCATCTTCCTGTTCAAGATCGGCGAGGCCTTCCTCGGGCGCATGTCCCTGATCTTCTACAAGGAGATCGGGTTCACCAAAACGGATATCGCGCTCTACTCCAAGGGGCTCGGGTGGATCACCACCGTCACCTTCACGGTGCTCGGCGGCCTCTTCGCGATCCGGATCGGGCTGGTGCGGGCCATGTTCGTCTCCGGGATCGCCATGGCCCTCACGAACCTGCTCTTCGCGGTGCTCGCCTGGGCCGGGAAGTCGGAGCCGCTCTTCGCGGCCGCGGTGGTGATGGACGACCTCACCAGCGCCTTCGCGACCGTCACCTTCGTCGCCTTCATCTCGATGCTGGTGGACCGGACCTACACGGCCACGCAGTACGCGCTCCTCGCCTCGATCGGCACCGCGGGCCGGACCCTGTTCGCCGCCTCGTCCGGGGAGCTGGTCGACTGGCTGGAAGGAGACTGGGGGACGTTCTTCGTGATCACGACCCTGATGGTGGTCCCGTCCCTCGTCTGCCTCTGGGCCATTCGGGCCAAGCTCGGCGAGATGCTGGCCGGCGCGAGGGTGCGGCTCTTCGGAAAGGACGTGGAGGACGCGATAGCCTGACTCTCCCGGACCATCCTCAACAGACCAGGAACACCTCCCGTCCCGCCCTGTCCGATGCCTTCGATTCGCCGCAGGGATCCGTCCGCCGCACCATCGAACGATTCGACCAACGGCCCGGCCGACTCTGGCAAGGGCCGCCCCTCGCCGCATAAACTTGGCTCGACCGTGACGATGGCGCTGCTTCAAGGGTCCAGCGGGGCTTCTCGGCAGGCCGACACGGGATGAACGCGACCACGGGCCGGGGCTCCCCGGGAGCGTCGGCGTCTCGCCCACTCTCCCGGGGGCGTCCCGCGCAGGACCCCTCCCGACCGTGAAGGCGGCGCTGCTCGAAGGAGTCCGGACGGCAATGAGCACCTCGATCCTTCATGCCCTCGTTCTCGCGGCCGCCGCCGGTGCGGTCCTGCTCGCCGCGAGCCCGGCCTGGCCCGCCGCCCCCCCGCCCCGCGCCGCGCAAGCCTCTCCCGGGTTTCCGCCCGGGATGCTGGGCGCCCTGCTCACCGCAGAGGTCGCGGCGCGCCGGGGCGAGGAGGCGGATGCGGTGCTGGCGGTCCGGCGCTACGTCGATGCCGCCCGGCTGCACGGGGACCCCGCCCTTGCCGAGCGCGCCGCCCGCATTGCGGCGGAGGCCGGACGCTACCGCCTCGCGGCCGCCGCCTCCGGCGAGTGGCGACGGCTCGCCCCCGAGAGCCGGAGGGCGCGGCGGATGCACGCGCTCATGCTCGCGCGCACCGGCCGCACCGAGGAAGCCGCCGCGGAGCTGCGAAGCATTGCGAGGCGCCCGGGCGGAGCGGGACGCTCCGGCCATGAAGCCGTCGTCGCGATACTCCGCCTGGACCCCGACCGCGGCCGGCGGGTCCGGATCATGGAAGCGGTCGCGGACGCCGGGGCGGAATCGCGCTACGCACTCGCCCGCGTGCTCGCCGGCTCGGATGGGGTCGACCGGGCGCTGAAGATCGTCGAGGTGCTCCGGCGCGAGCGGCCGGCGGACGACCGCTACGCGATGACCCACGCGCTGCTGCTGCACGGCCGCGGGGACCGCGACGCGGCCCTCGACGTGCTCGCCGCCCACCCGGCCTCGAACGGCGGGAGCGGTGGGCTGCTTCGCACCCACGCGCGGCTCCTCGCCTCCGCGGGACGCCGGGAGGAAGCCCGCGACCGGTACGCGGCCTTGCTCGCGCACCACCCGGACGACCTCGAGGCCCGATGGGAGCTCGGCCGGCTCCTGACGTCGATGGAGCGCCTCGAAGACGCCCGGGCTCATTTCCGCGAGCTCTACCGCTGGCCGGAATGGCGAGACGGGGCGTGGTACTTCACCGGTCTCATCGACGAATCGCTGGCGGTCCCGGATCGGGCTCTTCGGGCCTACCGCAGGGTGCGCGAAGGGTTCTACTACGTGAGCGCGCGGATCCGGTCGGCCGAGATCATGGCGGAGACGGGGCCGCTTCGATGGGCGCTCCGGCACCTCGCCGCCACCCCCCGTCATGCGGAGAGCGACGACGTCCGGCTCTACCGGGCGGAGAGCGGCCTGCTGTTCCGCGCGGACCGGCCCGAGGAGGCGATGGCCGTCCTCGACGACGCGCTCGACACCTACCCGGAGCAGGCCGACCTCCTCTACGCGCGCGCGATGGCCGCGGAGAGGATCGGCCGTCTCGACATCCTGGAGCGGGACCTTCGCGCGATCATCGACCGCGACCCGGATCACGCCGAGGCGCTGAACGCGCTCGGATACACCCTGGCCGACCGGACCGATCGCTACCAGGAGGCGCTGGAGCTCGTGGAGCGGGCCCTCGCCCTCGATCCGGATCAGTACCACATCGTCGACAGCATGGGGTGGGTGCTCTACCGCCTGGGGCGCCACGAGGAGGCGGCCGCGCACCTGCGCCGTTCGTACGAGGGGGAGCCCGATCCGGTGGTCGCCGCCCACCTCGGCGAAGTCCTGTGGGCGCTCGGGCTCCGGGACGAGGCCCGCGAGATCTGGGACTCGGCCCTCGAGGAAGCCCCGGACAACGAAGTGCTGCTCGAGACGATCGAGCGATTCGGATCCTGAGATACGTGCCCCCCGTCGACCCGCGGCGCCGGCGGCTCCTCGTCTCCGGCGGGCTGGCCCTGCTCCTGCCCGGCTGCGCCTGGGCGCCGCGCCGCCGGGGCGGACCTCGCGCGCGGCCGGAAAGCCCTCCGGGCGACGTCCTCCCGCGCTGGCGGGCGATCGGCAAGCTCGCGGCCCGGAAGACCGGCGAAGGCGGCGGTGATGGCGAAGGAAGCTGGAGCGGGAGGCTCGACTGGCGGCAGGAGCGGGACGATTTCCGGCTCCGGCTGAGCGGGCCGTTCGGACAGGGTGCGCTCGAGGTCGAAGGGCGGCCGGGGAGGGTCCGGTTGACGACGGCCCGGGGCGAGCACCGGAGCGCCCGCACGCCCGAGGCCCTGTTCCTCCGGGAGCTCGGCTGGGAGCTGCCGGCGTCGTCTCTCCGGCACTGGATCACCGCCCGCGCCCGGCCCGGCGTCCCGGTGCAGGGGTGGGCGCTCGACGAGGACGGCCGGCTCGCGTCGCTCGCGCAGCAGGGCTGGCGGTTGGATTACGCGTACCGCTCCGACTCCCGCGGGGACCCCCTGCGGGATTCCCGAAGGCGCGCCCTTCCGGCCCGGATCACCCTTCGGGGCGAAGACGTCGTGGTCCGGATCGCGATCCGCGACTGGCGCGTCGACTGATGCTCTGGCCCGCGCCCGCGAAGCTCAACCTGTTTCTTCGCATCATCGGGCGCCGGGAGGACGGCCGGCACGATCTCCAGACCGTCTTCCAGCTTCTCGACTTCGGGGACGAGGTGGAGATCGTGCCGCGTCGCGACGGCCGCATCGTGCTCCTCGACCCGCCCCCGGGGCTCGATGCCGGGAACGAGCTCTCGGTGCGCGCCGCGGCCCTGCTCCGCGCCCGGACCGGCGCGCCGTCGAAGGGCGCGTCGATCCGCCTCGTCAAGCGGGTCCCGCACGGGGCCGGGCTCGGTGGCGGCAGCTCGAATGCGGCGGCCACCCTCGTGGCGCTCAACCGGATCTGGGAGACCGGGCTCGACGACCGCCGGCTCGCCGTCCTCGGGCTCGAACTCGGCGCGGACGTGCCGGTGTTCGTGCACGGCCGGAGCGGGTGGGCGGAGGGGGTCGGGGAGCGGCTTCTCCCGCTGCCCCTCCCGCCCCTGTGGTACCTTGTCGTGCATCCACGGATCTCCGTTTCGACCGCGAAGGTGTTCGCCGATCCCGGTTTGACACGCGATTCCCCTCCAATCAGAATGCCCCGCCTCTCCACGGGCCGGCCGGTCGACGTCGCCGCCCTGCTCGCCACGGCGGGAAACGACTGCGAGCCGGTGGTGCGCCTTCGCCATCCGGTCGTCGGCCGTCTGATCGAATGGCTCCGGCAGCGGGTGGAGCGGGCCGAATGGGCGAGGATGACCGGGACCGGCTCGGCCGCCTTCGGTGTGTTCCGCGAGGAGGGATCCGCTCGGCGCGCCATGCGGGACCTGCCGGAGGGTTGGGACGGTCGGGTTGCGCGCGGCATCGCCGAATCGCCGCTGTGCAAGGCCGGGCCGCGCGGGCCGGTGAAGGGGGCTGCCGCCGCGGAACGCGGCCCGCCGGGTGAGACCTCCGGGCCGGCGGCCGGGCCGGAAGCTGCCGGAAACTCTTGGGGTGTAGCCAAGCGGTAAGGCACTGGGTTTTGATCCCAGCATTCCCAGGTTCGAATCCTGGCGCCCCAGCCAATCCTCCGGCCGTCCCCCGGCGGGACGATGCGCGGGGAGCCGGGAGCCGGGGACCGGATCGAGAGCGCTTCCCAGGAAGATGCCCTGGAGCCGAACGCGATGAGCGACACCCGCTTCGGACGCTTTGGAGATTCACGGTTGCCGGCGCCTTTCGGCGATCCGCCGCTCGAGTCGGATTCGATGATGATCTTCGCCGGATCGTCGAGCGCCGGGCTCGTGAACGACGTCTGCGCGCATCTCGGCGTCCCGCCCGGCCGGGCCGCGGTCAGCCGGTTCCGGGACGGCGAGGTCAACGTCGAGATCAACGACTCGGTCCGCGGGAAGGACGTATTCATCGTCAACTCCACCTGCCGGCCCGCCAACGAGAACCTGGTGGAGCTGATCATCATGATGGATGCGGTGCGCAGGGCTTCGGCCGCGCGCATCACCGCCGTCATCCCCTACTTCGGCTATGCCCGCCAGGACCGCCGCCCGCGTTCGGTGCGGGTCCCCATCTCGGCGAAGGTGGTGGCGAACATGATCTCGACCGCGGGGGCGCACCGGGCGCTGACGGTCGATCTTCACGCGGATCAGATCCAGGGGTTCTTCGACATCCCCGTGGACAACATCTACGCCTCGCCGGTCCTGCTCGGAGACATCTGGCGCAAGGAGCTGGCCGATCCGATCGTCGTCTCCCCGGACGTGGGGGGGGTGGTGCGGGCGCGCGCGGTCGCCAAGCAGCTCGACGACGCGGAGCTCGCCATCATCGACAAGCGCCGGCCGCGGGCGAACGAGGCCCAGGTGATGAACATCATCGGCGAGGTCGGGGGGCGCACCTGCGTCATCGTCGACGACATCGCCGACACCGCCGGAACCCTCTGCCAGGGCGCGCGAGCCCTGAAGCAACGGGGCGCGGAGCGGGTGTTCGCGTACTGCACCCACGCGGTCCTCTCCGAGCCCGCGGTGGACAACCTCGAGCAGTCGGAGCTCGACGAGCTCGTCGTCACCGACACGATCCCGCTCGACGGGCGGGCGCGGGAGTGCCCCCGCATCCGCCGGCTCAGCATCGCCGAGCTGCTCGCGGAGAGCATTCTCCGGATCTGCACCGGCCGCTCGGTCGGGGAGCTCTTCATGGAGTAGGCCCGCGCGGCCCGGCCATCGGCCGGAGGCGGCCGGCGGCGCTTCGGGGCGCGCCGCGCTTCCCGGCTCGACGGCCCGGCGACCCATCACCCGACGAACACCACGGAGACATCGATTCATGGCCGAGTTCGAACTTCACGCGGACGTGCGTTCCGAGCAGGGCAAGGGCGCGGTGGGCCGGCTCCGTCGCGAAGGACGCGTTCCCGCGATCATGTACGGCGCCGGGAAGGAGCCGATGCCGATCAAGCTCGCGGAGAACGTGCTCCGGCGGCAGCTCTCGCACGAGGCGTTCTTCTCGCACGTGCTCACCGTCAAGGTGGACGGCCGCGAGGAGAAGGCGGTCATCAAGAGCCTGCAGCGCCACCCGGCGACCGAGCGGATCCTGCACTTGGACCTCCTGCGGGTGAGCGAGACGCAGCGCATCACAATGCTCGTGCCCATCCACTTCGAGAACGAGGAGGACTCCCCCGGGCGGCGGGCCGGCGGCTCGGTCTCCCACCACACCACCGAGGTGGAGATCACGTGCCTCCCCAAGGACCTGCCGGAGTTCCTCGCGGTGGACGCCCTGCACATGAACATCGGCGACAGCATTCACCTGAGCCAGATCCCCCTCCCCGAAGGGGTGGAGATCCCCGCCCTCGCCCAGGGGCCCGAACACGACCAGCCGGTCGTCAGCATCCAGGTCTCGCGGGTGACCGAGGCCGAGGAAGCTCCGGAAGACGAGGGGGAGCCCGACCTCCCCCCGGACCCGGACGCGGCCTCCGATACGGGTTCGGCCGGGTCTTCCCCCGGCGAGGAAGGCTGACCCGGCCGGGCGCGGCAGCGCAGGAAGGCGGCCCGTCATGGCGGTGCGTCCGGAGCTGGTCGTGGGCCTCGGGAACCCGGGGCCGAGGTACGAGGGCACCCGGCACAATGCGGGGTTCTGGCTCGCCGACCGGCTTGCCGAACGCCTCGGCGCGTCCTTCCGGCCGGCCCGGCGCTTCCCGCTCGACGCCTGCGAGGCCGGCACGGGCGCGGGACGGGTGCGGCTCGTCAAGCCGGCGACCTACATGAACCGGAGCGGGCAGGCGGTCGGAGCGATCGCGGAGTACTTCCGGATCGCGCCGGCGGCGGTCCTCGTGGCGCACGACGACCTCGATCTCCCGGCCGGCGCCGTGCGGCTCAAGGAAGGGGGCGGGCACGGAGGGCACAACGGGCTGCGTGACGTCGCGGCTCATCTCGGAACACGCGATTTCGTGCGGGTCCGCCTCGGCATCGGGCGCCCCGTCCCCGGAAGGGACCCGATCGACTACGTGCTCGAGCGTCCCCGGACGGAGGAGCGGCGTCTCATCGACGACGCGATCGAGCGGGTGCTCGACTGGTCCGCCGCGCTCCTCGCCGGAGACCTCCAGCCGATCATGAAGGCCCTGCACACGAAGCGCCGGGAGGCCGGCGCAGGCGGCACGGCGGAGGGGGAGACGGAGGGACCGGAAGGGACGGGCCGCGCCCGGGGCCACGGGCGCCGTTCCGCCGAAGGCGCCTCGCCCGTTCCCCCCGGCTCCGCCGCGGCCTGACCCCTCGCCTCCCGCCGGCACGGCGCCCGCCGATGGGGTTCAGGTGCGGCATCGTCGGGCTGCCGAACGCCGGCAAGTCCACCCTGTTCAATGCGCTCGCCAGGTCCGCGGCCGCGGCCGCGAGCTATCCCTTCTGCACCATCGAACCCAACGTCGGGATGGCGCCGGTCCCGGACCCCCGCCTCGAAGCCCTCGCCGCCCTCGCGCGTTCCGCGCGCGTGGTTCCGGCCAGCGTGACCTTCGTCGACGTCGCCGGGCTCGTGGCCGGAGCGTCGCGGGGCGAGGGGCTCGGAAACCGCTTCCTCGGGCACGTCCGGGAGATGGACGCGATCGCGCACGTGGTCCGCTGCTTCGAGGCGGAGGGGGTCGCCCACGTCGCGGGGCGGGTGGACCCGGCCGCGGACATCGAGACGATCGACACCGAGCTCCTGCTCGCGGACCTCGACACGGTGGAGCGAGCCCTCGCTCGGGCGGAGAAGAGCGCCAGGGCGGGGGGCCGGGAAGCCCGCGAGCGCGCGTCGTTCCTCCGCGAGGCGGGCCGGCGCATCGGCGACGGGCGCCCCGCCCGGACCCTGGCCCTCGACCCCTCGGCGAACGCCATGCTGCGGGAGCTCTCCCTCCTCACCGCGAAGCCGGTGATGTTCGTCGCGAACGTCGGAGAGGAGGACGGCGTCGACGGCAACCCCCGTCTCGAGGCCGTCCGGGCCGCCGCGGCGGCCGAGGGTGCGCGCGTCGTCCCGGTCTGCGCGGCCATCGAGGCGGAGCTGGCCGGCCTCGACCCGGAGGAGCGGCGCGAGCTCCTCGCCGACCTCGGGCTCGAGGCGCCGGGACTCGACCGGTTCGTGCGCGCCGGCTACGAGCTGCTCGGGCTCCGCACGTTCTTCACCGCGGACACGAAGGAGGCGCGGGCCTGGACGGTGCGGGCGGGGGCCGCCGCCCCGGAGGGAGCGGGCAGGATCCACCGCGACTTCGAGCGGGGCTTCATCCGCGCCGAAGTCGTCACCTGCGACGACTTCGTGGCGAGCGGCGGCGAGCAGGGCGCGAAGGAGGCGGGGCGGTGGCGGGTCGAAGGCCGCGACTACGTCATCGAGGAGGGCGACGTCATCCGTTTCCGCTTCAACGTCTGATCCCGCCTTCCCGTCCACCGGGAACGCGCAACGCGCTCTGTGGGTCGAAACCCACGGCGGCGGCGGGCGCGGCAGGTAGCCGGCCCCGGCGCGGGCGCGCGGTAGGAGCGGCCTGGAGCGGGTACGGCCCACCACCGGGGGCGGGCCGCCGTCCGGGACCGGAAGGCATCCGGGCTGGCCTGGCGCGGCGCGGGACCCGGGGGTACGGCGCCGCATGGCAGGCTGCCGCGGCGGGGCGCGTCCGGGCGCGGCGAGGAGGGAGGACGGCCGGTTGAAGATCGAGGTCGTGGGCGGGGGGCCGGCCGGGCTGTGGTTCGCGTTCCTCCTCAAGAGCCGTCGTCCGTCGTGGGCGATCCGGGTCCACGAGCAGAACCCCGCCACCGCCACCTACGGATTCGGGGTGGTGCTGTCGAATGCGGGCCGGGAGCGGGTCCGAAGCGCGGCGCCGGCCGCCTTCGACCGCATCGCGCGGCGCATGGAGCGTTGGGCCGACCTCACCATCGTGCACCGGGGAGAGGCGGTCCCGGTGGACGGCAACGGCTTCTCGTCCATCGGCCGGCTCGATCTGCTCCGCGCCCTGCACGGCTTCTGTCGGGAAGCCGGCGTGTCGCTCCGCTTCGACACCCCGGTCGAGTCGCTCGCGGAGGTTCGCGCGGACGCCGACCTGGTGGTCGGTGCGGACGGGATCAATTCGCGGGTACGGAGCGCGCTCGAAGCCGAGTTCCGGCCCCGCACCGAGCTCCTCGGCAACCGCTACGCGTGGTACGGAACCCGGCAGGTGTTCGACACCCTGACCCTCACCTTCCGCTCGAACCCCGACGGCGCCTTCGTCGCCCACCACTACCGCTACGCACCGGCCATGAGCACGTTCATCGTCGAATGCGACGCCGCGACCTGGGAGCGAACCGGCCTCGGAAACGGCCTCGGGAGCGGCGCCGGCGACGCGGCGTCACGGCGCTACTGCGAGGCGGTCTTCGCCCCGGACCTCGGCGGACACCCGCTCATCTCGAACCGCTCCGAGTGGCGGCGGTTTCCGGTGCTCGCCTGCGAGCGCTGGCGGCACGAGAACGTGGTGCTGATCGGCGACGCGCTCCGCAGCGTCCACTTCTCCATCGGCTCCGGCACCCGGCTCGCGATGGAGGACGCCCACGCGCTCGCCCGCGCCCTCGACGAGAGCGGCGGGCGGGTGGCGGAAGGGCTCGATCGCTTCGAGGCGGCCCGCCGCCCCGTCGTCGACAAGCTCCTCGCCGGGGCCGCCGGGAGCTGGAGCTGGTACGAACGGTTCGCCGGCCTCATGCACCTCGCCCCCCACGAGCTCGCCTACGACTACATGACCCGGAGCGGCCGGGTGAGCGATGATCGCCTGCGCGCCATCGCCCCCCGGTTCATGGCCCGGCTGTCCGCCGCGCGCGAGAAGGCGTCCGCCCGGTAGCGCCGGATCCACTCGCCGGCAGGCCGGGCGACCGGGGCGACCGGGGCGACCGGCCGCGGCGCCGCTCCGATTTCGCATCGGGGCGTATCCGGGAGCCCACGCCGCAGAATCCTTCCGAAAGGGGTTGGCGGGGAAGAGCGGCGGAGCCGCCGATCCGGCCGCGCAACCGCAGACCCGGACGCCGCTCTCCCCGGTACGTCCGGACCGGCGAGCGAGAGCCGCGGGGACCGGGCGCCGACCCGAGCGGGACCCGGCCGGGCTGTCCGGCCGGAGGCGGGGAGGCTCAGCGCTGGACGGCCGGCACCCAGGCGGTCGTCCGCCCGCCGATCTCGATGTGCTCGATGGCGTCCCCGCGCACGGTCTTCGTCCCCGCCCGCCGCCCCCAGCGGCGGTGAAAGAGCCATCCCGCCGGATAACGGCTGCTCTCCGCATCGACCGCCACCGCCTTCTCCACCACTCGGCGGAGCGAGGCGCGGAGCCGTCTCGCCTCCCGGCCGTCGAGGTCCCGCGCCCGGCGCCGGGGGTCGATGCGGGCCTGGTAGAGGGCCTCGTCCGCGATCCAGTTCCCGACCCCGGCCGCGAACCCCTGGTCGAGGAGCAGGGACTTGACGACCACGGAGCGGGCGGCGAGAAGCTCGGCGAACCGCCGGGGCGAAGGCAGGGCAAGCAGCGGATCGAAGCCGAGGCGGCTCACCGGCGACTCCTCGCGCGGCGACTCCCGGAGCCGCAGGCGGCCGAGCCGCCGCGCGTCGGTCATGACGAGCTCGCGCCCGCCATCGAAGGTGAACCGGACCTTCCAGAACCGGGGCGGCCACTCGTCCGGCCGGTGGGCGGGACCGGTCGCGAGCTTGAGGGGCGTATCCCCCGGGACCCGGAACCCCCCGGTCATCCCGAAGTGGAAGAGCGGATGGGGCGGCGCATCGAGGTCGAACCAGAGCTGCTTGCCCCAGCGGCAGGCCGCGAGCACCCGCCGGCCCCGGAGCGCCTCCCATTCGCGGGCCGGGGCGCCGTCATGAACGATCGGGTCGGACGCGCAAGCGACCCGTTCGATCCGCCTGCCGGCCGCCACCGCCTCCGCCAGGCGTCGGCCTCGCTCGACCTCCGGAAGCTCCGGCATCGAACGTCAGGAGCTCCCTTGCATGGTCAGGACGGGATCAGGCGCGGCGGAGCGCGGCTTTCAGCGCTCCTCGGGCGGGGCGCGCGCCCTCGACCGCGGCCCCGAGCTCCGCGATGGGGCACGGAGGGGCGATCGCGTTGAGCCTCTTGAGCCCGATGCTCCTCTGGCCCCTGGGCAGATTCCGCTCTGCCACCACGAAGAAACACCATTGGCCGGCATCGCGCTGATCGGCGTATTCGTATCGGCTCTCCTGATGCCAAGCGAAGACGAAGAGGTCCGCCGGACGCCCGGGAGAGTCCAGCCATCGGCTCCCGTCCTTGGTCCAGTATCCGGTGCGCGGTGCGATGTCGAACCGGGGAGAGCGGCTCGGTACGGATGCCTCCTCGTCCCACGATTGTCTCGCCGCGGACTGTTTGACTTCGAGCCGGGCGCCCGAGTCGTGCTGGCAATCCCATGCCGCCCAGTCCCAGCCGTCCCTTTCCCGGGTCAGCCTCCAGTCTTCCCCCAAGGTCAGCGCGACCAGGCATTCGACGTACTGGGCGCGCTCCGTGTTGCTCATGATGCGTCGATCGTACCGGCACATGATCCTGTTCAGAATTCGTCGATGCAGGGCTGCGTTCCTCGAGTCCCGGTTCATTGACTCCAAAGCTCGTGTCCAATCGTCCATGCAGGTCCCGGGCATCGAGCCCGGGGGCAGGGGCGGGGCGCCCGGCTCAGGCCGCGTCGGCGAGCACCATCTCCGACGCCTTCTCGCCGATCATGATGCACGCCGCGTTGGTGTTGCCGGACACGAGGGTCGGCATGATCGAGCCGTCCGCGACGCGCAGCCCCTCGAGGCCGCGCACCCGGAGCCGCTCGTCGACCACCGCCATCGCATCCTGGCCCATCCTGCACGTACCGACCGGATGGAAGGCGGTCTCCGCCGTCGCCCGGATCCACCCGACGATCTCGTCGTCCGACTCGACCTCCGCGCCCGGCTTCAGCTCGGCGTCGCGGAGGTCGTCCATGGCGCCCGCCGCCATGATGCGCCGCACCCCGCGGACGCTGTCCACGAGGACCCGCCGATCGAGCGGGTCGGAGAGGAAGTCGAAGCGGATGGCCGGCGCCTCGGACGGGTCGCGCGAACGGATGTGGACCGAGCCCCGGCTCTCGGGCCGCAGGATGTACGTGGTGCACGTCATCCCCGGCTCGGGAAGGAGGCGGCGGTCGTTCGGCGCGCGTATCGCGTAGGGAGCGAAGTGCACCTGCACGTCGGGCGCGGCCAGCCCTTCCCGGCTCCGGAGGAAGGCGAGCACCGGAGCGGAGGGCAGGCTCAGGAACCCGCCCCCGGTCGCCGCGTAGCGGAGGATCTGCCGGACGAGGCCGAAGCCCCTCGCCCGTTCGTTCCAGGTGGCGCCCCGCGGCTTGAGCCGCCAGACCACCCGAGGGGCCATGTGGTCGATGAGGTTCTCCCCCACCCCCGGCAGCTCGTGCGCCACCTCGATCCCGTGCTCGCCGAGCACCTCGGGCCGGCCGATCCCGGAGAGCTCGAGAAGCTGGGGGGAATTGATCGAGCCCCCGCAGAGCACCACCTCGCGCGCCGCGAGCGCCTCTTCCTCGCGGCCGTTGCGCGGCCGGTAGCGGATGCCGGTGCATCGCTCGCCGTCGAGGACGAGCCGATGGGCGAGGGCGCCGCACACCACCTCGAGGTTCGGCCGGCCGCGCGCGGGGCGGAGATAGCACCGGGCGGCGCTCATCCGCCGCCCGCGGCTGATGGTGGCCTGGGTCTTGCAGATCCCTTCCTGGCTCTCCCCGTTGTAGTCGGGGTTGTGCGGGAGGCCGGACTCCACCCCGGCCCGGAACAGCGCCTCGTAGAGCGGGCTCCGGTCCGGGACCTCGCTCACCCGGAGGGGGCCGCCCTGCGCGCGCCACTCGTCCGCCCCGCGCTCGAAGTGCTCCATGCGCCGGAACACCGGCAGGACGTCGTCGTAGCTCCAGCCCCGGTTGCCGAGCTGCGCCCAGGTGTCGTAGTCGAGCCGTTGGCCGCGGACGAAGACGAGGCCGTTGATCGCACTCGACCCGCCGAGCAGCCGGCCGCGCGGGACCGGGATCGCCCGCCCACCCGATCCTTCGTCGGGCTCGGCGCGGTAGCACCAGTTGGCGGCCGGGTCGTCGATGAGCTTCGCGAAGCTGATCGGCACCGGGCTCAGCCAGTGGCTCCGGGGGCCCGCCTCCAGCAGGAGCACCCGCCACCGGCCGCCCTGCGAGAGCCGGTTCGCGAGCACGCAGCCCGCGGACCCCGCCCCGACCACGATGAAGTCGTACCGGCGTTCCGCCACCGTCCCGTCTCCTTCCCTTGCCTGTCCGCCTCCCCCTTGCGCCGGGGTCAGACGGCGGTCATCCCGCCGTCGATCACGAGCTCCGCCCCGGTCATCCAGCGGGACTCGTCGGAGGCGAGGAAGAGGCATCCGTTGGCGATGTCGATCGGCTGGCCGAAGCGCCCCATCGGGGTCTGGGCGAGGCGCGGGGCGGCCCGTTCCGGGTCGGAGTGGACGGGCCGGGTCATCGGGGAATCGACGAAGCCCGGGTGCACCGAGTTGACCCGGATCCCTTCGGCGGCGTACTGGGCGGCGGCCGACTTGGAGAACGTCCGCACCGCCCCCTTGGAGGCGTGGTAGGCCGCGTTGTGCTCGGACCCGACGATCCCGTAGATGGATGAAATGTTGATGATCGACCCGCCGCCCGCCTCGAGCATCGCCTCGATCGCGTACTTCGTGCCGAGGAACACCCCGGTCGCGTTGACGGCCATGACGTGGTTCCAGTTCTCCAGGTTCGCGTCCCCGACCCGGGGTGCGGCGGAGCCGTCCGGCAGCCGGCCGGAAACCCCTGCCGCGTTGAGCATGACGTCGAGCCGGCCGTACCGCTCCTTCACCGCCGCCATCGCCTCGCGCCACTCGTCCTCCGACACGGTGTCCAGGTGGACGTACATGGCGGAGCCGCCCGCCGATTCGATCTCATTCACCACCTTCGGGCCGAGGTTGTCGTTGACGTCGGCGATCGCCACCGCCGCCCCGTGCTCCGCGAACCGCCGGGCGCTCTCCGCCCCGATCCCGGACGCTCCGCCGGTAATCATCGCCACCTTGTGCTCCAGCCGTTTGCCGACCGCCATCGTCTCCGTCTCCCCGGTTTCGTCCCGCCGCAAATGTACGCGCTACGTCCCCGGTCGCGCTACGTCCCGGGTCCGGAGCCGATGGATCGGGCAATCGGCGCGGGGGATGGGCGACACGGTGTATATTGCGGCCCGAGGGCGGGTACGGGCTGCGGGGAGCGGCCCGGAGCCCCGGCCGCGTCCGCACCGCGTGGAGGGATCGAGATGAGAATGAAGCGCTTATCCGGAGCGACGGCGATGGCCCCGGCCCTGCTGGCGGCGCTCGCGACGCTTGGGGCGGTCCTCGGCTCCGGCGTTCCGGCCGCGCGGGCGGAGGCGGCCAAGCTCAAGGCGGCGAGCTTCCTCCCCGAGCGGGTCATCTTCGCCAAGCACTTCTACGAGTGGGCCGCCGCGGTCAACGAGCAGTGCGCCGGCGAGGTCGAGATCACCATCGTCGGGCCCGCCGCGGTCCCCTCGCTCGAGCAGTGGCGGGCGCTCAAGACCGGGGTCATCGACATGCACTTCGGCCCGCCCAACTACTACAAGGGCGAGGCGGTGGAGGCGGACGTATCCATCCTCGCCAAGAACAGCGCCGCCGAGCAGAAGGAGAACGGGGCCTGGGCGATGCTGAACCAGCTCCACAACGAGCGGCTCAACGCCTGGTACCTGACCCACATCCACGACGGGATCAACTTCTTCCTCTACACGAGCAAGCCCCACCGGGACGGCCGGTTCGACGGGATGCGGCTCCGCTCGGTGCCGATCTACGACGGCTTCTTCCGGTACCTCGGTGCGGACCCGGTGCGCATGGCCCCGCCGGACGTCGGCACCGCCCTCGAGCGCGGGGCGGTGGACGGCTACGGCTGGCCGCTCTGGGGGGTGGTCGACTTCGGGTGGCACAAGTTCACCAGGTACCGCCACGGCCCCGGCTTCTTCAGCGCGAACATCAACGTCCTCGTCAACCTGGATCGCTGGAACGGGCTCGCGGATTCCGAACGAGCGTGTCTCGACCGGATGGCGGGCTGGCTGAACGCCGAATGGCCCAAGTGGCGCGACGCGGAGAGCGAAAGCCAGGCGAAGATGCTCGCGGACGCCGGCGTCGAGTACGTGGACCTCGGGGCGGAGTGGGCCGCGAAGGCCGAGTCCCTCTACTGGGAGGAGCTCGAGAAGGCGAGCCCGGAGTTCATCGGCAAGATCCGTCCGCTGCTCCGATAGAGGCCGCAGAAATCGCCGCATGAGTCGCAGAGGCCGCGGCCGCCGTGGCTCCGGGCCGGAGGAGACGTTTCCGGCCGGCGGCCGGGATGAAGGGACGGCGCTCCTCCCGAGCAATGGCGCGCTCCGGGAACGGCGCGTCCCGTGGACGGCGTATCCGGCGGGTTCTCGTGTCCCGCCCGCCCGCGGAGGGCATGGACGCCGCGAGTCGATGCGGTCGGGGGGCAAGCGTTCCGAGGACCCTCCGCCGCTCCGGTCCGTGCGGCGCCGCCGAGTCGATCCCCCCGGCATCAAATGCGGCGGGCTCCGGGAGGGAGGCGCGCCGCCGGCCCTGCCCGGCCGGACCGCACGGCCTGAAACGGTGCGCGCCGGGGGGAGGATGAGAGCCGGACGGCCAGGGCGCCGGAGGGGCGGTTCCCGCCGGCCCGAGCGGTGACGGCCGCGGCTCCATCCGCGGGCGGCCGCGGCGGGGGTGGGCCTCGGCTCCCCGGCCGCGGCGGTCCGGGGCGTTCATCGCGCGAAGGGGAGGGTCGAGGGATCGCGGCCAACCCTCTCCTCGCACGACTCGGCCGGGGGCTCGCCGGGGTCGCGGGCGCCCTGCTCTGCGCCCTCGCCCTCCTCATCTCCCTCGACATCGCGAGCCGGCAGACGGACGGGTTCTCGATGCCCTGGTCGCTCGACGTGGCCGAGTACCTCCTCTATCTCATCACCTTCCTCGCGGCCCCGTGGGTGCTCGTCTCCGGGGGGCACATCACCGTGGACCTGGTCGTGGCTCGCCTCGCGCCACCCGCGCGCCGTCGGGCGGGCCTCGGCGCGAACGCGATCGGAGCCGCCGCGTCGCTCCTCCTCTTCTGGTTCGCGTGCCGGGTCTGGTGGCGGTCCTTCCGCGACGGAACCCTCGTCTACGAGACCTTCGTGTTCCCCGAATGGTGGCTGTTCTCCGCCGCTCCGCCCGTCTTCCTCCTGCTCGCCGCGATATTCGTGCACCGGGTGGTGCGCCCGCCCGCGGCCGGGCCGGCGGCGGGCGTTCCCGGTCCCGGCCCGGGCCGTTCGGCCGATGCACTCTGACTTCCTCGGACGAATCCGTTCCCCGCCCCCGGCCGCGGTGGCCGGCGACGTCGGCGTTCATCCGATGGGCACGGGCGGCGCGGTGAGCGGGGCGGCCCGCGAGAACGCCGCGCCGGCCCGGGAAACGGCCGCGCGCAGACCGGCGCGCCGCCGGCCGCGATAGCGGCGGCGCCGGAGGCGGGGCGGATGGAGTGGTACGCGGTCCTCGCCCTCCTCATCGGCGGCCTCGCGGTGCTGATGATGCTGGGGCTCCCGGTGGTGTTCGCCTTCTTCGCGGTCAACATCGCCGGCGCCTTCGCCTTCATGGGCGGCGCCATCGGCCTCGAACAGCTCGTGCGGAACGCGATCGACGCCGCCCAGAGCTTCGCCCTCCTCCCCATCCCCCTCTTCATCCTGATGGGGGAGATCATGTTCCATACGGGGGTCGCGGGCCAGGCGATCGACGCGGTGGACCGGCTCATCGCCCGCGTGCCGGGGCGGCTCTCCCTGGTCGCGGTCGCGGGGGGCACGATCTTCTCGTCGCTCTCCGGCTCCACCATCGCCAATACCGCGATGCTGGGTAGCACCCTCCTCCCCGAGATGTACCGGCGCGGCTATCGGCCCGCGATCTCCATCGGCCCCATCGTCGCGGTCGGCGGGCTCGCCATGCTCATCCCGCCCTCCGCCCTCGCGGTGCTGCTCGGAAGCATCGCCCAGATCCCGATCTCGGGGCTTCTCGTCGGCGCGGTGATCCCCGCGCTCATCCTCGCCGCCCTCTTCGTCGTCTACATCCTCGTCCGCTGCCGGCTGAACCCCGAGCTCGCCCCGCCCTACGACGTCGGGGACATGGGCTGGCGCGAGCGCATCATGCCGTTTCTCAAGTACGTGCTCCCCCTGCTCGGCATCTTCGTCGTCATCGTGGGGAGCATCGTCGGCGGCATCGCGACCCCCACCGAGTCCGCGGCCCTCGGGGCGATGGCGTCGCTCGCCGCCGCCGCCCTCTACCGCCGCCTCACCTGGGCGAGCTTTCTCGTCGCGATGCGCCAGACCCTCCGCTTCACCGTCATGACCCTGTTCATCATCTGCGGGTCCATCACGTTCTCGCAGATCCTCGCCTTCTCGGAGGCGTCGTCCGGACTCGCCCGGGTGGTGCTCGGCGCCGACCTCGCGCCGCTCGCCGTACTCATCGGAATGCTCGCGGTGCTGATGGTCCTCGGCTGCTTCATGGACCAGGTGAGCATGATGATGATCACCGTTCCGCTCTTCCTTCCGGTGGTGGAAGGGATCGGCTACGACACGATCGCGTTCGGGGTGCTGATGCTGATGGTGCTCGAGGTGAGCCTCGCGACCCCGCCCTTCGGCCTGCTCCTCTTCGTCATCCGGGGGGCGGCCCCGGAATCGACCACCATGCAGGAGATCATCGGCTCGGTCGCCCCGTTCATCGGGCTCGCGCTCGCGGTCGTCGCCCTCCTCATCGCCTTCCCCGAGCTGACCCTGTTCCTGCCCGGCCTCATCGACCGCTGAGCCTTCCCGGCGCCGAAGGCCGAGCGGAACGAACGGTGTCCGCCGAGGTTGCGCGGCGGCTGACTCGCAACGAGGCTTCGTCCCGGACCGTGGGCGGGACCGCGGGCCGGGTTCCTTCGAGAGCGCGGGTGTCTCGTTCGCACTCCCGAGTGCGCCTCGCGCAAAGCTCGCGAAGTGGGCGCCATCTCGGGAAGAGTCCAGCCGCCCGGGGGCTATCCGGCCCGCTCCTCCGAACGGTCGGTCGCGGGCGGCGGGGTGCGGGAGAGGGCGGAGATCTCCGCCCGGAGGGCCGGGGTCATGTCGATCGACACCGAGTCGAGCGAGGCGCGGAGCTGGCCGAGGTCGCGCGCGCCGATGATCGGGGCGGTGACGGCGGGATGCGCGCCCACCCACGCGACCGCCGCCCCCACCGGGTGAAGCCCCCGCTCGCGGCAGAACGACGCGAACCGCCGGGCGGTGTCGTGCATCCATTCCTCCTCGTAGCGCACCCGGTACATCCGGTTGGTGTGGAGCCGGCTCCCGCCGCCGCGCGCGCCCCCGTCCGCGTACTTGCCGGAGAGGAGGCCGCCGGCGGCCGGGCTGTAGGGGATGACCGCGATCTCGTGGGCCTCGGCCATCGGCAGGATCTCGACCTCGGCCTGGCGCTTGACGAGGTTGTACATCGGCTCGATCACTTCGAGGCGCGACCAGCCGCGGCGCTCCTGCACCGAAAGCGCGGCGAGGGTCTGCCAGGCGGCGTAGTTGCTGGCCGCCGGGTAGAGCACCTTGCCGGAGCGGACGAGGTCCTCGAGCCCCCGCATCTGCTCGTCGATGGGGGTGCGCCGGTCGAACTGGTGGAGGAAGAGGACGTCCACCCGGTCGGTGCCGAGCCGGCGGAGGCTCGCCTCGACGGCCCTCGTCACGTGGCGGCGGGACGCGCCGCGGGCGTTGAGGTCGTCCCCCTGCGGGTTGTAGCACTTCGTCGCGACCACGAGGTCGTCGCGGCGCCCCTTCATGAGGCGCCCGAGGATGCGTTCGGACTCCCCGCCGTTGTACGTGTCGGCGGTGTCGAAGAAGTTGATGCCCGCGTCGAGGCCGGCCGCGTACATGGCGGCCGAGGCGGCCTCGTCCGCGTCCCCGCCGAACGACATCGTCCCGAAGCAGAGCTCCGAGACCTGCACCCCGGTCCGTCCGAGGGATCGATACTCCATCTCCCGTCTCCCGTTGCTGCCCCGAGCCCGGCCGCGCGATCCGTCACCGGTGAGGCTCCTGGGGGCGGGGGCCTCGGCGTCGGCCTCGGCCGCTCCGGCCCGGAGCGAAGCGATCCGGGTGGGCCGGCCTCGTCGAAGCACCCATTGTCGCCGATCTCGCCTGCATTCCCGCGCGGTGCGGGATCCTCCGCAGGCCGTCCTTCCCCTGCCGCCGGCCGCCGGCTTGCCGAACGGACCCGCGGCCAGGCCGGACCCGCCCGTCCGCAGGGATGCTTCCTGCTGCGAAATCGGTCTGTGCCGGCCACGCGGTATCCCGCCCGCAATCGTCTCTCGAATGTGCCCGACACATCGCCGGCACACGTCCCGGATGCGGGACGAATCGACCCCGCCGAACGAAGGAGGGCGGCGAGCGGAGGGCTCTTCACGCTGACCGACTCACGGCCAGGCGTCGATGCCCACCGCTCTTCCTGGGAACGGCGGGTCTTTGGCAGGCAGGGGGACCGGGGGGACACGGGCGTCCCGCCCGCCAATGGGACGGTAGGACCGCCACGGGTCGATGCGGGCGAGACACCCGCGTCCGCAGGACGCGCCGTCCGCAGGACCTCCCCCGCTCTGATTCGACCGTACCGGGTTCACCCCCGCGAACCAATTCCGCAGGGTGAAAGCACTTCTGGCGGCCGGGGAGGGTTTGCAACCCGCGCCTGGAACCGTAGAGTGGCCGCGCGGAACGACCGGCACGGGGAGGCGGGCATGGGCGGGCGGCTCGAGGGGGTAAAGGCGGTGATCACGGGCGGCGCGGGCGCCATCGGGCTCGCGACCGCACGGGCGTTCCTCCGCGAGGGAGGTTCGGTCTTCGTCGCGGACGCCGAGCCGGGGGCGGTGGACGAGGCGGTCGCTTCCCTCGCCGCCGAGGCGGAAGCGTCCGGGGCGGCGGTCGCGGGCGGCGCCGCCGACGTCCGCTCCCCGGCCGAGGTGCGGGCGCTGATGCACGGCGCCGCCTCGCGCCTCGGCGGCCTCGATGCCCTCATCAACAACGCGGGGACGAACGTCCGCAAGCTGCTCGTGGACTACTCCGAGGCCGACATCGACCTCATCCTCGACGTGAACGTGAAGGGGGTGATCCTTTGCAGCCAGGCCGCGGCGCCCCTCATCCGGGAGAGCGGCGGCGGCTCCATCACCTCCACCTCGTCGCAGGCCGGGCGGCGCGGATGGGACCACAGCACGGTCTACGGGGCGTCGAAGGCGGCCGTCATCGGGCTCAGTCGCGCCATGGCGGTCGAGCTCGCCCCCGAGATCCGGGTCAACACCGTCTGCCCGGGACACGTCCGGGACACGGGGATGGCGTGGCGGACGTTCCGGCAGCGCAAGGCCGACTCGCAGACGATGGAGGAGTTCGGCGACGCCTTCGCGCAGGAGTTCGTCCCGCTCAAGCGCCTCCAGACCGCGGACGACATCGCGGCCGGCTTCGTCTTTCTCACTTCCGGCGAGGCCCGCGAGATCACGGGGGCGGCCCTCAACATCGGGGGCGGGGTGTTCATGGACTGAGTGCTTCCCCGGGACGAATTGGGACGAATCGGGACGAGCTGGGACGAGCTGGGACGAGCTGGGGCGACCCGGGACGGGGCGGGCGGCGGTGCCCCCCGGCGCCCGGCGAGGGAGGCCCCGGACGGGAGGGAGGAGGCGGACGAGGCGGTGATTTCGACCACGTGTACGGGCTTGATTGCAGTCGATCGGGGCGGACCTGCGAAAGAGGCGGGGTGAGGAGCGGGGGCCATGAACTTCGAGGAACATGCGGCGAAGCCCCTGCTGGAGGCGGCGGGGGTCGCGATCCCCCGGGGGCGGCTGGCCCGGAGCGCCGGCGACGCCCGAACGATCGCGGAGGGCCTCGGGGGGCCGGTGGTGGTCAAGGCCCAGGTACCGGCCGGGAAGCGGGGCAAGGCGGGCGGGATCCGGCCCGCGGACGACCCGGCGGCGGCCGGAGAGGCGGCGAGCGCGATCCTCGGCATGGAGATCGCCGGACACCGGGTCGAGTCGGTGCTCGTCGAGGAGCGGGCGCCGATCGCGGCGGAGTACTACGCCGCGGTCCTGAACGACCCGGCCTCCAAGGGGCCGCTCGTGATGTTCTCGCCCGAGGGGGGCATGGACGTCGAGGAGGTGGCGGCCGCGACGCCCGAGCGGGTCCGGAGCGCGCCGGTGGACATCCGACATGGGATCGACCCCGAATCCGCGCGGGCGATGCTCGACGGGCTCGTCCCGGAGATCGACGAAGCCCCGGTCGCGGAGACCCTGGCCGCCCTCTACCGGGCGTACCGCGACAACGACGCCGAGCTGCTGGAGGTCAATCCCCTCGCCCGGCGGCGAGACGGGCGGCTGGTCGCCCTCGACTGCAAGTTCACCCTCGACGATTCCGCGGTCAAGCGCCGGGAGGCGATCGCGGGCGCCGGCAGCCCCGAACCGATGACGGACCTCGAGGCGCGCGCCCAGGGGCTCGGGCTCAAGTACATCGAGCTCGACGGCGACGTCGGGGTGATCGCGAACGGGGCGGGGCTCACCATGACCACCATGGACGTGATCGCCCGCCACGGGGGGCGGCCGGCCAACTTCCTGGAGATCGGCGGGGAGGCGTACACGAAGGCGAAGCCCGCCCTGGAGCTGGTGCTCGCCAACCCCCGGGTGAAGTGCCTCGTCGTGAACTTCTGCGGCGCGTTCGCGCGCACGGACGTGATGACCGGCGGCGTGCTCGATGCGTGGGAGGCGCTGGCGCCGCCCGTCCCGGTTTTCTTCAGCGTGCACGGCACGGGCTCGACCGAAGCGCGCGAGATGCTGCGCCGGCGTCTCGGGGTCACCCCGTATCCGACCATGGACGAGGCGATCGCGGCGGCGGTCGCCGCGTCGTCCTCCGGCCCGGAAACCCCCGCAGGACCGGATGTGCGATGAAGGACGCGCCCGGCGCCGGCCTGCCGTGCACCGCCGCCGGGATCGAGTCCCACGCTGATCGAATCGTCGAGACCGTCCAAGCCCAGGATACGCAGGGCCTTTTCACGCTGACCGATCTGCGGCCAGGCCTCGATGCCCACCGCTCTTCCCGGGAACGGCGTGTCCTGGGAACGCTTGCGTCCCGCCCGCATCGATCGGCGGCGGTCTTGCTGTCCCATTTGCGGGCGGGACATCCGTGTCCGCAGGACGCGCCGTTCCCAGGACCTTCGCCGCCCTGATTCGACCGAACCGGCGCTCACCCGCGCGAACCAATTCCGTAGCGTGAAGAGGCCCTGCAGGATACGGGAGTCCCGGGCGCTGTTCGCAGGCTATTGATATATAGGGTGTAGAGAGGGGGTCGAGATATTTTTCACCCCCACGGAGACGGCGTTTTTCCGTGGTTCGAGGTCGGTCCGAGAGGGTTGCTGGCGGATTTCACCCCACGGAGCCACTTGCGCGGGCACGGCGTCCTGGGAACGGCGCGTCTTCCAGACGCGGGCGTCCCGCCCGCAAATGGGATGGTGAGGCCGCCGCCGATCAATGCGGGCGGGACACCCGCGTTCCCAGGACGCCGTGCCCAAGAGCGTTCACGAGAGGCGTGCCCGGCGAAAACCCCACAGCGCACATGCCTCATACGGGTTGCAGGCTTGAAGCGGGGCTGGCATTGATTCAACATCCGCACTCGGCTTGGGCGCGGTCTTCGGACCGCGCTCCTGCCCCTTGAGCACGGGGCCGAGCTGCGGAACATCCCGGAGCGCGCCCGGCAGGGCTTGGGCGTCCGCCGGATTCCAGCCAGGTTGCGGAGGACGGACAGATGCTGAACCGCCTGGAGATCGAGAACTTCAAGGCGTGGCGGAAAGCCGAGCTGACGTTCGGCAAGGTGACGGGATTCTTCGGGAACAACAGCGCCGGCAAAAGCAGCCTCCTCCAGTTCCTGCTGTTGCTCAAGCAGACCCGGAACGCCACGGATCGGGGGTTGGTCAGGAGGCGCCTGAATGCTTCCGGGAGTCCGGGGGTGGGGGACGTGTTCTTCAAACATGTATTCGACCACCAATATCATCCGGGCAGCCGCGTCCGCAGGATTCCGGTGACGCCGACCAGCGATGATCGGCGAGGCTTCGAAGAGCTCCCGGAGAACACCTTCGACCCTTCCGACCGGAAGTTCCTGGCGGTCGCGGTGGCGGCGGATGCGGTCGTCCTCAACGCGACGGACCGCGACTGGGGAGAGCAGCAGGCGCTGATGGACGGGCTGGGCGTGAAGGTGGACGAGCTCTGCCCGCAGCACGTTTGAGGCGAGCCGATGCGAACGATGGACGGGGGGAGCGGTTCCTGGTTGCCGTGGGACGCGAAGTATCCCGGCACCCCCTGCTGGCCCTGGTCACCGAGCATCGGCCGGGGCGACGACGTGCACGCGAATCCGGATCGCTTCGTGGGCGCGGACGTGGTGGCGACGGAGAAGCTGGACGGCGGGAACACGCTCCTCCACGCCGGCAGGGTCTTCGCCCGCAGCGTATCCGCGCCCTCCGAGGCGAAGTGGATGGCGATGGTGAAGAAGCACCACGCCTGGAAGGTGAACGAACCCGACGTCTGGCTCTACGGCGAGGACGTCTACGGGGTGCACAGCATCGAGTACGGGTCCGTGGCCGAGCGGGAGACGTTCCATGCCTTCGCGCTCCGGGGCCGTGACGGCGCGTTCGCCGCCTTCGCCGAGGTCGAGGAGTACGCGAAGCAGCGGGAGATCCCGGTCGTGCCGGTGCTGTTCCGGGGGCGCTTCCGGTCGGTTGCCGGGGTCCGCGCGTTCATGGAGCAGGCCCACGCCGAGCCGTCCGCGCTCGGAGGCGAGCGGGAGGGCGTCGTGCTGCGGCTGGCGCAAGGGTTTCCGGCCGCGGGGTTCCGGAACAACGTCTGCAAGAGCGTCCGCGCCGGGCACGTGCAGACCGATGAACACTGGACCCGGAAGTGGCGGCCGTGCCGGATCGCGCGGCAGCGGGCGGGACCGCCCCATCCCCCGGCGAGCCCGCATACCCCATCGAAGGGTTGAGACGGGCGCCGATCGAAGCCCGGCGATTCCTCCCGCGAAGGCGGGGCGGCTCCGGGGTCGCGGCCCGCCCGGCGCGCGGCCGGGCTCAGGCCCAGAGCTGGGAGATCGGGAGGGCGCGAAGATCCCTCCCGAACGGGACGACCGTCGTTCCGGTGTAGAGGACCACGCCTCCGACGAACCGCCGGCCGGACGTCTCCGCGAGCGCTTGCAGGCCCCGGAAGTCCTGCTTCCGCAACGACGAGGCGCCCTTCACCTCGATGCCGACGAGACGGCCGGCCCGGTCTTCCAGCACCAGATCCACTTCGGCGCCGGATTCGGTACGAAAATGGAACAGCTTGCAGCGCCGCTCCGACCATCCGAGCTGCTTGATCAGCTCCATCGCCACGAAGTTCTCGAGTACGTGGCCGAGGAGGGTCCGATCACGGCGGAGCCGGTCGGAATCGACGTCGAGGAGGTGGGTCAGCAACCCGGTGTCGGCGAGCAGCAGCTTCGGCGCTTTCGTGAGCCGCTTCCCGGCGTTGGAGGACCACGCGGGAAGGAGCCTCACGAGAAACGTCGTCTCCATCAACGCCATGTAGCGTTTCAGGGTCGTTTGCGGGATGGCGAGGGAACGCGCCAGCTCCGCGAAGTTGACGAGCTGGCTGGCCCGTGACGCCAGGAGCGCGAGCAGCCGCGGCATCTCGGACAGACGCTCTATGTTCGCCAGATCGCGGAGGTCGCGCTGCAATACCGAGTCCACGTAGGAATCGAACCACGCGCGCCTCCGCCCGGCGCTTTTCCGGGCATGGATTTCGGGGTAGCCCCCCTTGCAGATCCGATCGACGAGATCGGTCTCCGGGTCCGGGGCGGCTTCCGGAGCGGTTTCGGGGGCGGGGAGGTCCGCGGCGAACACCCTGTCGATGAACGTCTCCCGCACGCCGGCGAGCTCTCCCTGCGAGAAGGGCCAGAGCGTGTGCAGCTCCATCCGTCCGGCGAGGGACTCGGCGAGCCGTGGAAGGGACATGATGCTCGACGATCCGGTCAGCAGGAACTGTCCGGGGCGGCGGTCGGCGTCGACGGCGAGCTTGATCGCCAGCGCCACGGCGGGCGCTCGCTGCACCTCGTCGATGACCACGGGCCGTTCGAGCCCCGCGATGAACCCCTCGGGGTCGTCCTGGGCGGCGGCGAGGACTGCTGCCGCATCGAGCGTCAGGTAGCGCGCCGGATGCTGCTCCCCGGCGATGGCGCGCACGAGTGTGGTCTTGCCGGTCTGACGAGCGCCCTGCAGGTATACGACAGGCGTGTCGTGCAGTCCGTCCAGAAAGGTCCATGCCGCGTGTCTGCCGAGCATACGGCGGGATGGTACCGCGATCTGGTCGGAAATCAACCATCATGTGGTTGATTTCCGACCCTTGGATGGTTGATTTCCGGCCGATGTATGGACGATTTCCGTCCGCTACGTGGACGATTTCCGGGGATACGGTACGTCCGCCGTGTACATTCGCCGGTGCGGCAGCCATCGATGCAAGCATTTCTGCCCGCTCTGCATACGGTACGTTCGCCGGTACATCGGCGGGGCGCGGCGGCCCGGCCCGTCGCGCTGGCCGACCCCGACCGCTCCAGGCGGCCCCCCGGAGCGCGGGATGGTAGTCTGCCTCCCGGCGACCCGACGATGGCGGCGCCCGGGAAACCCGGGGCGGTCCGGTGGTCGGCCGGACGTCCCGGAAAGGTGTGCTCCCTTGACCTCGACGAAGATCCCGACGTTCTTGCCGCCGACCCTGGCCCGCGCGGCGGCCCCGCTCCTCCCGCCGTTCGGCGGCGGGATCGAGGCCCCCGGCCCGGAGCGCTTCGGCCCGGGGATCCCGTGCTCGGGAACCCTCCGCCCGGAAACGGGCCGGGCTCGGGGAGGCGCGGCATGATCGTTCGTGGCGGGGAGCGGGTGCTCGTGCAGGGCATCACCGGGAAGCAGGGCACGTTCTGGACCGAGCGCATGCAGGCCTACGGCACGCGCGTGGTCGGGGGGGTCAACCCGAAGCGGGCGGGCGCGGAGCACTGCGGGGCGCCGGTCTTCGCGAACGCGGGGGACGCGATGCGCGAGGTGGGCTTCGACGTCTCGGTGCTCTTCATCCCCCCGCTCGGGGTGCGGGCGGCGGCCATCGACGCCATCGAAGCAGGTTGCCCGCGCCTCGTCGTCCTCACCGAGCACGTCCCGGTGCAGGACGTGATGGAGGTGCTCGCGGCGGCGCGGGCGAACGGCGCCGCGGTCGCCGGGCCGAACACCGCGGGGCTCGTCACCCCGGGCGAGTGCTTCGTCGGGTTCATGCCCGCGTTCGAGCCCGACGTCTTCCGCCCCGGCCGCATCGGCGTGGTCTCGCGGAGCGGGAGCCTCGGCACGCTCGTGTGCCTCGACCTCGTGCAGGCGGGCTTCGGCGAGTCGGCCTTCATCGGGATCGGCGGCGACCCGATCATCGGCACGACCACCCGCGATGCGGTGGCGGCCCTGGACGCCGACGACCGCACGGACGCGGTGGTGGTGGTGGGCGAGATCGGGGGGGCCATGGAGGAGGCGGCGGCCGAGTACATCCGGGACATGCACAAGCCCGTCGTTGCGTTCATCGCGGGCGGGGCCTCGCCCCCGGGGAAGAAGATGGGGCACGCGGGGGCGATCGTGATGGGCGACAAGGGTTCCTGGGGGTCCAAGCGCCGGGCGCTCGAGGCGGCCGGGGTCGAGGTGCTCGACACCCCGTCCGGGGTCGGGCCGGCGCTCCGGGCGGCGCTTGGCGTCCGGCCCGGCTGACCCGCCGACCCGGGGGCGCCGCGCCGCCCGGTCCTCCGCCCCGAATTCGGCGAGCGCCGCGCCGCCCGCGTCGCGGAGCCGCGCCGGTTCGATCGCGAACGCGCCCAACGGGCTACGACGGAGCGCGGCGCGAAGCGTGAGGCGTCGCCTCTCCGGCGGCGCCGCGCCTCATAGCTGGCCGTCGTCGGGCCAATCGTCGAGGAGCGCGCGGTAGGCGGGGTCCTCGTAGCGCGAGAGGGAGAACGCATCCGCCCACGGCGGGAGCACCCCGCCCGTCACGTGGGCGGCGAGGAGCTCGCCTCCCGCGCAGGACCCCATGATCCCGAAGCCCGAGAACGCGGCGCAGACGTAGGCGCCATCGAGGGGCAGGGGGCCGACGAGGGGGCGGTTCTCGCGGGTGCGGACGTAGTAGCCGCCGTCGATCCACGGCTTCGGCAGCCGGCCGAAATAGTGGGCGAGGGCCGGGATCATGCGCGACATGCCGCGAAGGACGATCTCGGGATAGCGCGGGTCCCAGTCGAAGGGGAAGACGGGCTCGCTTCGTTCCTCCCCTTCATACGTCCAGTAGAGGATGAGGGTGTCCGTGTCCGGCCCGCCGTCCGGGCGCCCGTGCGCCCCGGCGGGAAACGTCTCGAGGAGGCTCCGCCCTTCCGGGTCCTCGGCGAGGGCCGCGCGCTCGTCCGCCGACCAGGGAAGCCGGATCGGGTCCGCCCAGATGAAGAGCGGGGTGTCCCGGGGTACGGCGCGCCCGCGGTCCGCGAAGGACATCTTGACGTGGCGCTCGAACCGCACCGGAAGGTCCGCCGCCCCGAGCCACGCCGCGACCTCCTTCGCGAACGGCCCCGCCGCATTCACGAAGACCGGGGCCGCGATCCGCTCGGACCCGCCGCCCCGAAGCGAGACCCGGGCGCCGCCGACCCGTCCCCCGGCCGACAGCACCCCGTCCACCCGGCCCGGGACGAGGAACGCGCCGTGCCGCCGCGCCTCCTCCAGAAGGTACATGCCGAGCTGCTGCGCGCTCAGCCACCCGCAGCGCCGGGCGTGGAGCACCGCGACGGTCTCCGGCGCGAGCCAGGGAAAGTGACGTCGGATCAGAGCGTCGTCGACGATGAGGTCCGCGCCGTCCGGCGCGTCCGCGTAGCCGTTCGCCCGGTGTGGGACGTAATCCGAGCCGCCGCGCCCGTCGTGGCGCCGGAAGGACCCTGCCCCGAGTGATTCGGCCTCGCCCCCCGCGGCCTCGAACGCGGCCACCCGTCCCGGGTCCGCGGTCGCGAAGAGGTAGCCCCGGCGGTTGAGGTGGAACCGGTTGCCGCTCGCCTCGGCCAGCTCCTCCAGCAGATCGACGCTCCGGTTCATGAGAGACACCATCGCGTCGCCCGGTCCCGGCCACCAGTTGCGGTAGCACTCGGTGGACCTGTCGCTCGTCAAGGAGAGGGGCGGGCGCTCGTCGACGATCGCCACCCGCCGGAGCCCCGCCCGCGCCGCGAGATGCCAGGCGCAGGCGACCCCCACGATCCCCGCCCCGCACACGATGGCGTCCGCCGTCCGGTTCATCGCTTCACGGCCTCCCCAGCCCCCCCGCTCGAATGAGCGGATCCGATCACCGCCGAAATAGTACAGTGGATGCACCCGGTCTCGGGATTCACGGCGGCGAAGCAGCGAGGCGCCGGCGAAGCGGTGGCCGCTCGGTCGGTTCCTGCTACGATACGTTCTGCCATGACCGTGAAGCGACAGCCAAGTGACAACCACAAGGTACCCCTGCCGGCGCTCCGCCGCCCCGATATCGGTTACCGCGTTCGTGGACTGGAAGGCCCAGATACACAACACGGGTGCCTTTGGCAACGTGCCTCAGCATGTCCGGGCGCAACGAACGCTCGAGCAGACCGTGCGGTCGGTCGGGGCCGGGATGGCGCAGGCGGCGGAGCACGAGCGGGCGCAGCGAACACTCGAGCGAACCGTGCGGTCGGTCAGGTCGGCCTTGATGAGCGAGTAGAAGTTGCGGTTCCGGGTCTCGTTCCGTCTCTATCACGGTTGGCACAAGGGCTGGCAGCCCACCGATGGCCTCAAGGCCGTGCTCCAGGCTGTCGACGCTACGGACTTCACGGCGTTATCCTACGACCGCGTCGACTTCTCGCCCACCGTTCAGTATGGCCATACGCTGCTCGCGGCGTTGCCCGAGCGGAAGCACCACCACCAGCGCCCGCGCCTGCTGATTCACTTGCCCAACACGTTGCGCGATCAGGAGAAGGGCAAACCGCTGGAAGAGAAGATGGTGGACACTGCGCTTGCCGCGGATCTGCTCGCGTGGGCGCACCAGTCGCCCTCCGAGTGGGCGCTCGTGCTTGCCGAGGACGACGACATGGTACCGCCGCTCTTCACCGCGGAAGCATGGATCAAGCCGCATGGCGGTCGAGCTCTGCTGCTGCGGAAACGGGAAGCCGGCCAGTACCTCAGGCTTGACGGCCTGCGGAGGTGCCTGAAATGAAAGCTGCCTGCTCGCGGATCCTTGACGAAATGATGGTGTTCGCGGACTTGGGAACCGATGGCGCCCTGGGCGAGCAAACCCGCGAAGGCTTCATCGTTCGACTGTTTCGCAACGGTGACGAGCTGGCGCTGGTATTTCCAGAAGGCGGCGCCGGCAAGGTCATCGAACGGTGCCGTGGCAGCAAATCCCGAACGCACGCATCCTACCTTGCGCTCCTGGCTTCGGAACGCTTCGGCGACCTGCGCTCCTGGGCGGCGACGCAGAGCCTGCTTCTGCGCGAGACCTTGGCGGAGATATACCCCGGTATTCGCGTACAGGGTGCGATCGACGATCACGACGACATGCTGACCGCCGACAAGCTGGACGACTTCCTGCAGTCCGCCGAGCGCGGCCAGGACTCTGTTCAAGTCATGCTGATCGACGGCCCGGCCGGCATCGGCAAGACGAAGTTCATCGAGGCGCTGGCCTTGGCGCGGGCAACAAGCTACGGGCGCCGGCGTCACCCGCTTGTTCTCCACGTACAGAGCCGTGGTCGCGTGTTGTCTTATCTGCAAGACCTGATCGCCTTCAGCCTGCAGCGTCTGCGTCTGTCCGTGACCTTCGACCAGCTACCCGTGCTGGCTCGCCATGGCCTGGTGACATTGGCGGTCGATGGATTCGACGAACTCGGAGACCCCAACGGCTACGAGCTCGCGTGGAGCCAAGTCAATGAGACGATCGACGAGCTCCGTGGTGCGGGCACGCTCATCCTGGCCGGTCGCGAGACGTTCATTGGATTGGAGCGCCTGAAGTCCGCTCTCCCGGTACTGCAAGAAGACCGAGATATCGTTCATGGACTGACCTTGCGCCCGCCTTCGCCCGCGGATGCCGAAAAGTGGCTTCGCAAAAAGGGATGGTCGAAAGCCGAGGTGCAGGAAACCCGTCATCTCCTGGACCCGGACTCCTACGCGCTGAGGCCGTTCTTCCTTGCCAGACTCGCGGAAACGGACATTGCGGAATCCCTGCGCGGATCCGTTGGCACGAGCCTGCTCTCAATCTTGATCGACTTGATGGTCGACCGCGAGAGTCGGAAATTCGGAGACCCGGTGGATCGCGTTCTCGATGCCGAAGAGCGACGCCAGTACGCGCATCGCTTCCTGTGCGAGGCCGCACAGTATATGGCGGACGATCAGACGGACATCATTGGAGAGACCCCGCTGACGTGGCTGGTCGACATGGCCGCACCGGAAGATCTGGACCCCGAAACTGCTGGCCTCTTGAAGAACCGGGCAGGGGTGATGGCATTTCTCGCCAACGACGTGCTTCCGGGTTATCGACGGTTCGCGCACTCTCAACTGTTCAACTATTTCCTCAGTGCTGCCGCCATCGAGTCGGTGAGCAGAGGAGAGATCCCGAAATTCGTGCGGCGCAACATCTTCAGTGCGGACTTCCTGGCGGTGTTCGTGGAGGTGCTCCGCTACATCGCCAGTGTGGATCCAAGCCGGGTCAGGATGTTCTTCGAAGGAGCGCAGGAGTGGGTGAAGAACTACCGGTCGATCGACCGTGGCGCCCGGAATCTCGGCACGTGGATCATCGCTGCGTTGCCGACGATGGCAGACATCGTCGACGGGAGCGACGGTCTCCGGATCGGCCCGATGGAAGTGGACGAGACCATCCTCCGCGGCACGTTGCCGGACACGGTTCTTCAAAGGGTATTCGTGAATCAGATCGATGTCCGCGGCGCAGACCTGCGAGAGCTGACGTTCGATGAATCCACGTTGGTTACCGCCATCGTGGACGAGGGCACCCGTGTATCCTCCACCTTCCCGATGCCTCAAAGGATTCGTCGGCAGAACATCGGAACGATGCGCGGCGTTGATGAACGTGACCCGGCATTGATAGAAGAGTGGCTTGACGCACATGGTCGCCAGGAGTCGCCGGACGAGGCCGCGCCTGCCCCTGACAGCCGGCATGGACGAATGTTGCGGTTGGTGGAACGGGCCTGCCGAAATTCGTCGTTCTGGATTCCAGAGGATACGGACGGGAAGATCGACAGGTTCGTCAAGGACCCGCTCTGGCCGGATGTACTGGATTTGCTGAGAAGCCACGATTTCATCCGAGAGAGACGTTTGAGCGCAAGCGGGCCCAAGAGCCGATTCGTCCACATCAAACGGACTGACCGAATACTGGTCGCCGATCCGAAGGACAGAGATGTCGCGAAGTTCTACAAGGCGGTGGCGGACGCAGCAGGCTGAGGAGATAAGGTGTGCCCAAGGTGATGCGTCCCAAGCCGGCTTGGGGGCCATGACTACGACCGACTCGAATGGCGCAGTCGACCCGACTGTCAGAAATTCCATGTTTGGGCCGCAGTGGTTACAGAATGGGCAAGTCGTTGCAGGGCGAGCGTGAACCGACGCAGATGGCGTCGACAATCGGCTGCACTTCGGGGTCACCGCTCTCGCGTTCCGCCAAGCCCACCCAGGGCATTCGCCGGACGATCCATGGAACCTCCCCGGCGGGGATTCGTTCCGGGTCGCCGACCACGACGGGGATCAGTCGGTTGCTGTAGTTCTTTGCGCCGAGCGCGTACTCGATGTTGCGCCTCACATCGGGGGAACGGATCGCGGCCGGCGTCAACAGGACCACCATCGCCCCGGATTCCTCCAGCGCACGGCCCATCTCCGCGGCCCAGTTGTCGCCGGGGAGGAGATCGAGGTCGGGGTTCCACACCTCCAGCCCGTTTCGCCGGAGCGCCTCGGAGACCCGGACCGCCAACGGCGCGTCCATGTGGGAGTGGCTGAGGAAGACCTTCATCGCCTCTCGTTCCTGATCGTACCGCGCCGATCAGTGTACCCCCAAGGAGGATGGCCCGGGTCACGCCGTCCCGCGGCCAGCGCGAGACCGGTGCCCGCGCGAACGCTCGCATGGCGGGGCGCGGTCACGAAGCAACCCGCGACGGGAACGCCGGCGCCGAGGAGCACGGCCGGTCAGCGGACGAGCAGCGCGCCGGCCCACGCCGCGGCGAGGCACAGGGCGACGCTGAGCGCCGCGTTGGCCGCGCCCGCGAGCCAGCGGCCGGCCTGGAGGAGGGCCAGGGTCTCGACCGAGAACGTGGAGAAGGTCGTGAACGCGCCGAGCAGCCCGGTCAGGAGCAGCAGGCGCACCTCCGGGGCGACGTGCATCCGGTCCGCGAAGAGGGCGGCCAGCCCGCCCATCGCGAAGGAGCCGGCGACGTTGACGGCGAGGGTGCCGAGCGGGAAGCGCCCGCCGAACGCGGCCGCCGCTGCGACCGAGACCCCGTGGCGGGCGAGGGCGCCCACCGCGCCCCCGAATGCGATGGCGAGGAGCTGGCGCAAGGCCGGGGGCCGGAAGCCTGGGGTCGGGGACCGGGAGCCGCGGGACCGCCGGGCCGTGGCCGGGCCGGGCCGAACGGCTCGGCTCCGGTTCCGCCCCGGGGGCTAGTAGGCGTCCGCTTCGAGCGCCATCAGGGTCTCCGCCCCCGACCGGATGGCCGCGTCGAGTGCGGACGCCTCCGGCAGCAGGCGCCCCATGAAATAGCGTGCGGTGGCGAGCTTCGCCCGATAGAACCCGGTGTTGTCGGAGGGCGCGCGCTCGAGCGCCGCCTCCGCCATCGCCGCCCACAGGTACGCGAGGCAGACGAGCCCGGTCAGACGCAGGTAGTCCACCGCCGCCGCCCCCAGCTCCTCGCGGTTCCCGGCCGCCCGCCCCATCAACCATTCCGTCACCGCCCGAAGCCGCTCCAGGGCGGCCGCGAACGGCCCCAGGAACTCCGCGAGCGCCTCGTCGCCCTCCCGCTCCTCGATGAACGACCGCAGGTCCGCCGCGAGCGACCACAACGCCTCCCCGCCGTTCATGAAGAGCTTGCGGCCCACGAGGTCGTTCGCCTGTATCCCGTTCGTGCCCTCGTAGATCTGGGCGATGCGCGCATCGCGGACGAGCTGTTCCATGCCGGTCTCCGCGATATAGCCCGCCCCCCCGAACACCTGCTGGCAGCGGGTCGCGTTCTCGTACCCGAGATCGCTCAGGAACGCCTTGACCACCGGGGTGAGCAGGGCCACCCGGTCCGCGGACTTCCGCCGCGCCTCCGGGTCCGGGTGCCGGGCGGAGCGGTCGATCTCGAGCCCCACCCAGCCCGCGAACGCCCGCCCGCCCTCGTTCCAGGCGCGGGCGGTCTGCAACATCCGCCGCACGTCGGGGTGCACGATGATGGGGTCGGCCGGCAGGTCCGGGCGCTTGGGGCCGGAGAGCGAACGGCCCTGGAGCCGCTCGCGCGCGTAGGCGACCGCGCTCTGGTACGCCTTCTCGGCGAGCCCGAGCCCTTGCAGCCCGACCGCCAGGCGTTCGTGGTTCATCATCGTGAACATGCAGGCGAGCCCCCGGTGCGGCTCGCCGACCAGCCAGCCGGCCGCGTCCTCGAAGCTCATGACGCAGGTCGGCGCCCCTTCGATGCCCATCTTGGTCTCGATCGAGACGCAGTGCGCGGCGTTGCGCGCGCCGGGCTCGCCGCCGGCCCCGACCAGATACTTCGGTACCAGGAACAGGCTGATGCCCTTCACTCCGGGCGGCGCGTCGGGAAGCCTCGCGAGCACCAGGTGGATGATGTTCTCGGTCAGGTCGTGCTCGCCGCAGGTGATGAAGATCTTGGTCCCGGTGATCCCGTAGCTCCCGTCCGGGCGCGGGACCGCACGGGTCCGGATCATGCCGAGGTCGGTGCCGGCGTGGGATTCGGTGAGGCACATCGTGCCGCTCCAGCGTCCGCTCACCATGTTCGGGAGGTACTTCGCCCGCAGCGCCTCGGAGGCGTGGGACTCGATCGCGGTGCACGCCCCGTGGGTGAGGCCGGGCAGGAGGCTGAGGGCCATGTTGGCCGAGGTGAACATCTCGTCGATGAAGAAGTTGAGGGTCTCGGGGAGGCCCTGTCCGCCGTACTCGGGGTCCGCGGAGACCCCGAGCCACCCCGCGTCCCGGACCGCGCGGTAGGCGTCGGGGAAGCCGCTCGGCAGGCGGACCGTCCCGTCCGGGCGCCGCTCGCAGCCTTCTTCGTGTCCGGGCATGTTGGTGGGATGGACGACCTCCTCGAAGAGGCGTCCGGCCTGCTCGAGCACCCCGTCGACGAGGTCCGCGCTGACCTCCTCGAAGCCGGGAAGCTCCGCGAACCGCTCCTCCGCCCGGAGGACTTCGTTCAGCACGAACTGCATGTCGCGCACTGGCGCACGGTATGTCTGCATGGCGGGCTCGGTCTCCTGTTCCTTCGTCTTCGGGCCTTGGCGGGTACGTCCACGCCGGCGGCGCTGGCCCCGGTATCCGCGCCGCCGCGCGAAGCAGGGCGAGGCGGGGTGGATCCGGGACGGGCGGCGCGGGGCGAGGCGGGCCGGCGGGCCGACCGGGCGCCGTGCGCACCGCCGCCTACATGTTCGGGTAGCTCGGGCCTCCCCCGCCTTCCGGCGCCACCCAGACGATGTTCCGGGTAGGGTCCTTGATGTCGCAGGTCTTGCAGTGTACGCAGTTCTGCGCGTTGATCCGGAGCTGCCGCTCCCCGCCTTCCTCGACGAACTCGTACACCCCGGCCGGGCAGAACCGCTCCTCCGGGCCGGCGTATTCCGCGAGGTTGACCGCGACCGGCGCCGCGTCGTCCCGGAGGGTGAGGTGCACCGGCTGGTTCTCTTCGTGGTTGACGCCGGAGAGGAACACGGAGGAGAGCTTGTCGAAGGTGAGCTCCCCGTCCGGGCGCGGGTACTCGATGGGCTTTGCGTCCGCTGCCTTGCGAAGACGCTCGTGGTCGGCGCGCCCGTGGCGGAGGGTCCACGGCGCCCGCCCGCGGAGCAGCACCTGGTCGATGCCGGCGAGCAGGGTGCCGCCCCAGAGCCCCCACCGGAAGCCGGGGCGGACGTTGCGGGCGGCGCGAAGCTCCTCCCACGCCCACGACGCGCGGAACGCCTCCGGGTAGGCCGTAACCTCGTCCCCTCCCTCCGAGCCGCCCGCCACCGCCTCGAACACCGCCTCCGCGGCGAGCATCCCGGACTTCATCGCCGTATGGGTGCCCTTGATCTTGGGGGTGTTGAGGGTGCCCGCCTCGCAGCCGATCAGCACCCCGCCCGGAAACGCGAGCTTCGGGAGGCACTGGAGGCCGCCCTCGTTGAGGGCCCGCGCCCCGTAGGCGATCCGCCGCCCGCCCTCGAAGGTTCCCCGGATCTTCGGGTGGGTCTTGAACCGCTGCATCTCTTCGAAGGGCGAGAGCCAGGGGTTCTCGTAGTCGAGCCCGACCACGAAGCCGACCGCGACCTGCCGGTCCTCCAGGTGGTAGAGGAACGACCCGCCGTAGGTGTCGGAATCGAGGGGCCACCCCGCGGTGTGCACGACGAGCCCCGGCTCGTGCCGCTCGGGCCGGACCTCCCAGAGCTCCTTGATCCCGATCCCGTAGGTCTGCGGCTCGACCCCGTCGCGGAGCCGGAAGCGCTCCATCAGTCTCCGTCCGAGATGGCCGCGGCAGCCCTCGGCGAAGAAGGTGTACTTCGCGCGGAGCTCCATCCCGGGCATGAAGTTGCCGGTCGGCTCGCCGTCGCGCCCCACCCCCATGTCCCCGGTGACGACCCCGCCGACCGCGCCGTCCTCCCGGTACAGCACGTCGGCGGCGGCGAAGCCGGGGAACACCTCCGCCCCCAGCGCCTCCGCCTGGGCGGCGAGCCACCGGCAGAAGTTTCCGAGGCTGATGACGTAGTTGCCGTGGTTCTTCATCGCCGGCGGAAGGAGCGCGGCCGGCCACGAGAAGCCGCCCGCCCCGGTGAGGAAGAGGAAGCGTTCCGCGCTCACCGGGGTATGGAGGGGCGCCTCGCGCTCGCGCCAGTCGGGGAGCAGCTCCTCGAGGGCGCGGGGCTCGAGCACCGCCCCGGACAGGATGTGGGCCCCGACCTCGGACCCCTTCTCGACCACGCAGACGCTGAGATCGCGGCCCTTCTCGTCGGCGAGCTGGCGGAGCCGGACGGCCGCGGCGAGCCCCGACGGACCGGCCCCGACGATCACCACGTCGAACTCCATGGATTCGCGTTCGATCGCCGACTCGTCCATTCCTTCCGCCCCGTTCCCAGGCTGGGTCCGCTCCTCGGCCGACGGCCGCCCCGCTCTTCCCGCCGGACGGCCGGCGCCCCTCCCGTCCGGCTCGGCCCGGCTCGGCCTGGCCCGGCCCGCCGCACGAAGCGGGCCCGAGGCGATTATAAGGTTCCGAACAGGACCATTTCATTCTGCCGGGGTCCGGCTCCAGGGACTGCCGCCGAGCCCCGATTCGCCCCGCATGAGTCGTCGAGCTCGCGCTTTCGACCCTGCTTCACTCGAAATCCGCATCCGGCGCACGTCTCCAATGCACGATGAGATCGTCCCGGGTCCTGAACCGCGGCGCTTGACTTTGCGGCCGGCCCCTACCTAGATTGCCGCCTCGCGCGCGGGCGGCGCCCGCGCCTCCACTTCTTCATTCATTCACGCGGTCGAGGCAGGGGCACGTGGACTTCCGGATCGAGCCGGCGACGCCGGAGCAACGCCGACCGAAGCCGACGGACGAGGGTTCGCTCGGGTTCGGGAAGATCTACAGCGACCACATGTTCACGATGCGCTGGACGGCGGACGGCGGCTGGAGCGACCCGTCGGTACGGCCGTTCTCGAACCTCGACCTGTCGCCGGCTTCCCTCGTCCTGCACTACGGCCAGACGATATTCGAGGGGCTCAAGGCGTACCGGAACCGCGGCCGTCCGGGGACGGTGAACCTCTTCCGCGCGGCGGACAACGCGGCGCGCTTCAATTCGTCGGCCGCGCGCCTCGATTTGCCGGAGGTCGGCCCGGACGTGTTCGTCGGGGCCATCGAGGCGCTGATCGAGCTCGATCACCAATGGATCCCCCGCTCCCACGGGACGTCGCTCTACGTGCGGCCGACGATGATCGCGACCGAGCCCTACATCGGGCTCAAGTCCACGCACGAGGCCCTGTTCTACGTCATCACCGGCCCGGTCGGCGCCTACTATCCCGAAGGCTTCGACCCGGTGAAGATCACGGTCTGCGAGCGGTACTCGCGGGCCGGCCCGGGCGGGCTCGGAGCGGCCAAGACCGCCGCGAACTACGCGGCGAGCCTCAAGGCGGAGAAGGAGGCCCTCGGGCGGGGGTTCACCCAGGTCCTGTGGCTCGATGCGGCGGAGCACCGCTACGTCGAGGAAGTGGGATCGATGAACATCCTGTTCAAGATCGGAGGAACGGTCGTGACCCCTCCGGCCGGCGACACCATCCTCGCGGGCATCACCAAGGACTCCGTGCTGAAGCTCCTCGCGAGCTGGGATGTCCCGGTGGCGGAGGAGCGGCTGACGATCGACGACGTGCTCGAAGCGCAGCGGAACGGGACGCTCGAAGAGGTGTTCGGGGCGGGGACGGCGGCGGTGATCTCCCCGGTCGGGGCGCTCGAGCACCAGGGGCGGACCCACCATATCGCGAACGGCGGCACCGGACCGCTCGCGGAGCGGCTCTTCGACGAGCTGATCGGCATCCAGTACGGGTCGAGACCCGATCCCTTCGGCTGGATCCGGGAGGTGGCGCCGGCCGGCATGAGCGGCTGAAGCGGCGCCGTTTCGCGGCCGGAAATCGGCCGGCGCGCCTGCATCCCGAGACCACGCGGCCCGGTAACGGCGGCGTTGCCGGGCCGCCGGTCCGAATCCCGATGGAGCTCTGGGTCCCGATCACCCTGGCCGCCGCGTTCATGCAGAACCTGCGGTCGGCCCTGCAGAAACACCTCAAGGGATCCCTCGGCACCTCCGGGGCCACCTTCTGCCGGTTCGTCTACGCGGCGCCCCTCGCCCTCGCCTACGTGGCCCTGCTCGGCGAAGGATACGGCTTCGAGTGGCCCGCACCGAACCCGCGCTTCGTGCTCTTCGCGATGCTGGGCGGCCTGACCCAGATCACCGCCACCGCCCTTCTCGTCTACCTCTTCTCGCTTCGCAACTTCGCGGTCGGCACCACCTACTCCAAGACGGAGACGGTGCAGACCGCCGTCTTCGGCCTCGTGATCCTCGGCGAGCCGGTGAGTTCGACGGCGGCGGTCGCGATCGCGATCAGCCTCGTCGGGGTGATGTCCATCTCGGTCGCGAAGAGCCGTCTCACCCTGCGCAACCTGCTCCTCGGCTGGACCGGCCGGGCCGCCTTCATCGGCATGCTGTCCGGCACCTTCTTCGGGTTGAGCGCGGTGGCCTACCGGGCCGCCGCCCTCTCCCTCGGAGGCGACGGATTCCTGATGCAGGCCGCGTTCACCCTCGCCTGCGTGGTGGTGTTCCAGACCGCGGTCATGGCCGCGTGGATCCGGGCGCGCGAGCCCGGGGAGCTGACCCGGGTCGTCCGCGGCTGGCGGGTCGCCTCGCTCGTCGGGGTGTCGGGGGCGATCGGCTCGATCGGCTGGTTCACCGCGATGACCCTCGAGAACGCCGCCTACGTGCGGGCGGTGGGGCAGGTCGAGCTCGTCTTCACCTTCGTCGCTTCGTACTTCTTCTTCCGGGAGCGCTCCACCGCCCTCGAGGTCGCGGGGATCCTCCTCATCGTCGCGGGCATCGTCATCCTGCTCCTCGGCTGACCGGCTCCTCCTCGGCGCCCATCCCCATCCGCCCGGACGGATCGGGTCCTCGCCCGCCGCGCGTGCCGGCCGCGATGGATGTTCGTGCCGGGCACCGGCGGCGTGAGCCACGCATTCGAAGAAGACACGGGGGAGGAGGACGTCGTCCTCGGCTGCCGGGTGTTCGCCACCGCCGCCCCGAACGTGCTGCTTGGCCGATTCCCGCCCGCCGCCCGATCGCGGCTCTCGTCCGGAGGACCGGGGAGACGGCGGCGGAAGACGGATGCCCGTCTTCGTCCGCCCCTATACTACGCCGCGACCCGCTCGACCACGGCCCCCGCCCCATGAGCCCGAGACCGTCGTTTCACGCTGCGGAACCGACTTGGCGCCGCCCCGTTCCGGTCCGGCCGGATCGGACCGGGGCGGCCGATGGGCCGGGGACGGCGCCTCTCGAGAACGCTTGTATCCCGTCCGCATCGTGCGCCCCTTCGGTCCACCATGGCGCGGAGGAAGTCCCGCGATCCCACGAGAAGCACCGCCCCTTCGGGTCCGGTGCGGCCGCGGACGCGAGCCGGCCGGCATGGCCCTGCCCATGATCCAGGACCTCGTTTCGCCGTCCATCGCCGAAGTGCTGCGGGCCTCCGGGCTCGACCATGAGGTGTTGCCCTGCGACCCGGACCTCGCCGACACCGCGGTCTTCTGCGCGCACTACGGCTACCCGCCCGAGGACTCGGTCAACACGATCCTCGTCAAGGCCAAGACCGGGGGCGAGCGCTTCGTCGCCTGCGCCCTCCTCGCCCACACCCGCCTCGACGTGAACCACTGCGTGCGCAAGCGCATCGCCTCGCGGCGGGTCTCCTTCGCTTCCGCGGCGGAGACCGAGCGGATCACGGGCATGGCCGTGGGCGGGGTCACCCCGCTCGGGTTGCCGCCGGACCTCCCGCTCTGGGTGGACGCGAGGATCATGGAACGGAGCCGCGTGATTCTCGGGGGCGGCAACCGCCACTCGAAGATCCGGACGCCCCCGGCCATCTTCGAGCACGTGCCGGGGGCCGAGGTCGTCGCCGGGCTCGCGCTCGCGCTCGCGCCCGCGGCCGTGCCCGCGCCCGGCGAATGACGCGACCACCTTCACCGCGCCCGTATCGCCGGCGCTGGACACCGGACGGACACCGGCCTTCGCCGCGAGTGTCGAGCCGCCGTGGCCTCGGGCCGCCGCTCAATGCTCCGCGAGGAAGGCGCCGAGGGTCTCGTTGAAGACTTCCGCCTGCTCCACGTTGCTGAAGTGGAGGGCGTCGCGGATGACGACGAGCCGCGAGCCCTCGATCCGATCCCGGATGGCCTCGTGGGCGGCGACGGGCGTGCCCGGGTCGTCCTCGCCGACGATGATGAGGGTCGGCAGCCGGATCTCGCCGAGCCGGCCGGTGAGGTCGAGGCCCCGGATCGCGGCGCAGCATCCGCAGTAGCCCGCCGCCGGGGTGGTGCGGATCATTTCCCGGACCCGCTCCACCCGCGCGGGCTCCGCGGCCTGGAACGAGCGCGAGAACCAGCGGTCGATGGTCGACTCGACGAGCGACTCCATGCCCTGCGAGCGGGCGGCCTCCATCCGTTCGCTCCAGAGCGCCCGCCCTTCTCCCGGAACCCGGCTCGACGTATCGCAGAGCGAGAGGCTGAGGAAGCGGTCCGGGTCCCGGAGGGCCGCGGTCTGCCCGACCATCCCGCCCATCGAGAGCCCCACGAAGTGGGCCCGGTCGATCCCGAGCGCGTCGAGGAGGGCGAAGAGGTCCCCCGCGAGCTGGTCGAGCGTGTAGTCGCCCTCCGGCGCGTCCGTCCCGCCGTGTCCGCGGGTGTCGTAGCGGAGCACCCGAAAGCCCGAGAGGACGGGCATCTGGTCCTCCCACATCCCGACGTTCGCGGCGAGGGAATGGCTCATGACGACGACCGGCGCCGTCGCCGGACCTTCGAGCTCGTAACGGATCCCGATTCCGTTCGCGGTGATCTTCATGGGTGCGGACTCCCGGTTGGCAGGGCGCGGTCGGCAGGACGTTCGGCCGCGGCGGAGCGGGTCGGGCAGGGCGCCTCGTCACGGGTGCGGCGCTCGTTCGTCCGCCGGGCCCGGAGGACGGCGCCGTCGGCTCCGGCCCGGTCCCGGCGCCGATCCCACGCGCCGGTCAATAGGCGAGGGTCTCCCGGATGGCGTCCGCGATGCGCTGCTGGCTCGGGATCACCTGCCGTTCGAGGGCCTCGTTGTAGGGCATCGGGGTGTCGAGGGCGGCCACCCGCGCGACCGGGGCGTCGAGCCAGTCGAAGGCCTTCTCCGCCGCGAGGGCCGCGACCTCCGCTCCGAACCCGCCCGTCAGGCACGCCTCGTGGGCGACGACGAGCCGCCGGGTCTTGCGAAGCGACGTGAGCAGGGTGTCCTCGTCGAGGGGCTTCAGGGTCCGCGGATCGATGACCTCCACGCGGTGGCCCTGGCGCGCGAGGCTCTCCGCCGCGGCGAGCGCCCGCGGGACCATCGCCATCGTCGCCACCACCGTCACGTCCGTTCCTTCGCGCCTGACCGCGGCCTTCCCGATCGGGATCGCATAGGGCTCTTCCGGGACCGGGCCGGGGGGCTCGAGGTACTGGAGCTTGGCCTCGAGGAAGATGACCGGGTTGGAATCACGGATGGCCGCGGTCAGGAGCCCCTTGGCATCGTAGGGGCTGGACGGGGCCACCACCACGAGGCCCGGCACGTGGGTGAACCACGCTTCGAGGCTCTGGCTGTGCTGGGCCGCGAGCCGGATGCCGCCCCCCTGCGGCCCCCGGATCACCACCGGCACGGTGTTCTTCCCGCCCAGCATGAACCGGAACTTCGCGGCCTGGTTGACCAGCATGTCCATGGTGAGGGCGACGAAGTCGAAGATCTGGATCTCGACCACCGGTCGGAGCCCCGCGATCGCGGCCCCGATCCCGCAGCCCACGAAGCCGGCCTCGGAGATCGGGGTGTCCCGCACCCGGTCCTCCCCGTACCTCTCGAGAAGGCCCTTCGTCGCCCCGAAGATGCCGCCGGTTGCGGCGACGTCCTCGCCCATGACGACGACGCGCGGGTCGCTCTCCATCTCCTGGTGGAGCGCCTCGTTGATCGCGTCCACGAAGCCGAGGGCCCGGCCGTTCCCGTTGGCGAGGCCCGGCTCGTCGAACGCCTCGTGCGGGGCGTAGACCGCGGCGCGGAGCGCGTCGGCCTCGGGCTGCCCCGCCGCGCGCCCGAACTCGACCGCCCGGTCGAGCTCCGCCGCGGTCTCCGTACCGATCGCCTCGATGCCCGCCTCGTCCACGACCTCCACGTCCCGCAGCTCCCGCTCCGCGCGCCGCAGCGGGTCGCGCTCCATCCACGACGCGTACTCCTCCTCGCCTCTCGGGTCGCGGATGTTGGCCCGCATCGAATGCCCGCCCCAGCGGTAGGTCATCGCCTCGATGAGGGTCGGGCCGCCGCCGGCGCGGGCGCGCTCGACCGCCTCCCGGACCGCTTCGTAGACCTCCACCACGTCGTTGCCGTCGATGGTGCGCCCGGGGATCCCGTAGGCGGAGGCGCGCTCCGCCACCTGGTCCACGGAGGTCGTGTCGCGGTAGGAGGTCGAGAGCGCGTACTGGTTGTTCTCGCAGACGAAGACGATGGGCAGCTTCCAGACCGAGGCGAGGTTGAGCGACTCGTGGAAGACGCCCTGGTTGGAGGCGCCGTCGCCGAAGAACGCGACCGCGACCCGGCCGGACCCGTCGAGCCGGGCGGCGAGGCCGGCGCCGGTCGAGAGCGGCATGGCCGCCCCGACGATGCCGTTCGCCCCGAGGATGTTGAGGCCGAGGTCCGCGATGTGCATCGACCCCCCGAGCCCCTGGCAGTAGCCGGATTCGCGGCCCATCAGCTCGGCCATCATGAGGTCGAGCCGGGCGCCCTTGGCGATGCAGTGGCCGTGCCCGCGGTGGTGGCTCGCCATGAAGTCCTCGGGGCCGAGGCTCGCGCAGACCCCGGCCGCGACCGCCTCCTGCCCCACGTAGCTGTGCGCGGTGCCCTTGATCTCGCCGCCCTCGAACAGCTCCGCCACCTTCTCGTCGAAGGCGCGGATCCGCCGCATCGTCCGGTAGAGGTCGACGTGGAGGTCGGGGGGCAGGCGCCGGTTGGACTTCGGCTTCGGCTTCGAGCCGGTCCTGGCTCGCTTGGTCATGGTCGGCCTCCTCTGCGGGACGCTCTCGTTCCTGCGGGACGGGGCGGCGCCGGCCGCCGCGGGGTAGCCCGGGTTGCTGCGGATGCCACGGCTGCCGCAGCCAGTGTGGCCAGTGCGGCCGCCGCGCGCTCACTCATCGTCCGGGACCCCGAGGATGGAGCCGGTCTGCGACCTCGTGTCGCGCCGCGGCCAGCGCCCCGAGCGGACCTGCCCCAGGAACCAGTCCACCGCCTGGTTGAAGAGGAACGGCTCCTCGATGTTGATGGTATGCCCCGAGTTGGGAAGGGTGATGAGCGCGGCGGACGGGATCGTCCGCTTCATGAACACGTTGGGGGTGAGGCAGGGGTCGTCCTCGTCGCCGGTCAGGATGAGGGTCGGCGCCCCGAGCTCCCGCATCCGGTCCTCGAGGTCGTAGATGGACGGGCGCCGGCTCTGGACCCCGCGCATCGTGTTCGCCGAGCCCCGGAGCGAGTGCTCCGCGAGCTGCCCGCGGAACTCCGCCCAGCCCCGGGGGTCCTTGTTCTGGAACTGGACCCGGGTCGGGCCTTCCGCATAGCGATCCGCGAAGGCGGCGACGCTCGCGGTCTCGATGAACTTCGCGGTCGCCTCGGTCTCCGCCCGGAACTGCTCCTGCCGGTCGCGCTCGGCCCCGTAGCCGCAGCCCGCGACGACGAGCGAGAGGGCGCGCTCCGGGTGATGGAGGCCGAAGTGCAGGGCCGCGAACCCGCCCATGGAGAGCCCGATGACGTGGGCGCGCTCGATCCCGAGGTGGTCGAGCACCGCGAGCGCGTCGAGGCGGGCGCGGTCCTGGGAGTAGCGGCCGGCATCCTCGGGGACGTCGGACGGCGGGTAGCCCCGCGCGTTGTAGGCGATGCAGCGGTACGCGCGCCCGAAATGCCGGATCTGCGGCTCCCATGCCCGGTAGTCGCCGGCGAACTCGTGGATGAAGACGATCGCCTCGCCGCTCCCGGTCTCCTCGTAGTAGAGCGAGACCCCGTCGTCGGTCCTGGCATACGGCATGAAGTTCCTCCTCGTTCGATCGATCCGGCGCGATGCGGCCCGCCCCGAGCGCGGCCCCGCCCCCCGGCGGGCCGGGACCGGCCCGACTGGCCGGGCGCACGGCCGCCCAAGTCTAACCGTTCCTCCGGGGCGAAGCGGGTCCGCGCGCCCGGAACGGCGGCTCCGTCTCTGCCCCACATGCCCGACCTGCGCGAGGCGGGTCCGCGCGCGTGGAGCGGCGGCGCCTCCCGGCTTCCGGGGGCACGGGAGCCCGACGTCGACCGGAGCCGGGCTCGCATACCCGAGCCGACCCCCGCGCGCGAAGCGCTCCGGGACCCCCGGCGGCGCGCTCTGTGGCGCGCGGGCCGGCGAGCCCGTACCCTGTTCGCGGTACGAGAGGAGGGAACGAGATGGCGGGACCGCTCGAAGGCGTCAAGGTGCTGGAGCTCACGCGGGTGGGGCCCGGTGCGTTCTGCACCATGATGCTGGCCGACATGGGCGCGGAGGTGCTCAAGATCGAGCCCCCGCCCACCGGGGCGCTCCGGGGGTCGGGCGCGTCGCCGGGGCCGGACGAGGCCCGTACCCTCGCGACGAGCTTCACCAACCGGAACAAGCGAAGCCTCACCCTCGACCTCAAGGCGCCGGGAGGGCAGGAGATCCTGCACGCCCTCGTCCGTGAATACGATGTGCTGGTCGAGGGCTTCCGGCCGGGGGTGATGGACCGTCTCGGCGGTGGGTACGAGCGGCTGCGCGAGATGAATCCGCGGCTCGTCTACTGCGCGCTCAGCGGCTTCGGACAGGACGGCCCCTACCGGGACCGGCCCGCCCACGATCTCAACTTCCTCTCCCTCGCCGGGGTGCTGGACCTCATCGGCGAGCCGGACCGCGACCCCGCCATCCCCCTCAACGTCATCGCCGACTACGCGGGCGCCTCCATGCACGGCTTCGCCGGCGTCCTGCTCGCCCTCTACGCACGCGAACGCACCGGGCGCGGCCAGCTCGTGGACGTCTCCTACCTCGACACCACCATCTCCCTCCTCGCCGCCACCCCGGTCGTGCGCGACTTCTTCTCCCACGGCGAGATGCCGGGGCGCGGCAAGGGGGTGTTCGCCGGGCGGCACGCCTACTACGGCACGTACCGCACCCGCGACGGCAAGCGGATCAGCGTCGGCTGCACCGAGCCCTGGCTCTGGGACAACTTCTGCGACGCGGTGGGCCGGCCGCACCTCAAGGAGTGCGGCATGAAGATGGGCGACTTCTCCCGCCCCGCGGGCGAGGCGCACGCCGCGGCGCGCGAGGAGCTGGCGGAGCTGTTCCTGACCCGCGACCGCGACGAGTGGTACGAGCTGCTGGTCGAGGCAGACGTGTGCGCGGGCCCCGTCTACTCGGTCCCGGAGGTATACGACGACCCGCAGGTGAAGCACCGGCAGATGGCCCTCGACCTCGATCATCCCGAAGCGGGCCGGGTGACGCAGGCCGGGGTCGCGATCAAGCTCTCCGAGACGCCGGGCGGGGTGCGGAGCTTCGCCCCCCACCTCGGCCAGCACACCGGCGAGGTGCTGGACTCCCTCGGCTACTCGGAGGCCGACGCCGCCCGCCTCCGCGAGCAGCGCATCGTGTAGCCGCGCGCCCGTTCCCGACCGCCGGCGCCAGTGCCGGCGCCGGCGGCAACACTGCGCCCCCCTGCCGCGCTCCCTCCTCGGGCGCGGCGCCCCGGCCCCGGCTCGTCGAAGGGGGTGCTCTTAACGGGCATTGAACGAGGCCCCTTCTTCTTGACCAGGGGACGGGATCGGAATAGTCTCGGCGCCCGTGGCCTGAATTGCGGGTGTAGCTCAGGGGGCAGAGCGCTGCCGATACAAGGCAGAGGCCGCAGGTTCGAGTCCTGCCACCCGCTCCTGCTTGAAGGCCGCCAAACACCGGATGGACGGATCGGGCGAATGCGGCCGACCGTGAGGGAAGGTCTTTCTTGAGGGGGTTCTCGAAATCCGGCTCAAGGCGCCGGATCGCTCCGCGGCATGTCGAAGTGGAATCGAAGCTCTCGAGGCAGTGCCGGCAGCAAATTCGAGAGCTTCCCTCGAGGAAAACAAGGATGCCGATTACACGAAAACCTCTCCTCTGTCTGGATACCAACGCTTCCATCGACATCGGTGTCGTGAACAATCTGGAGCGCACCGGCGGATCATTGGCCGAATCGTTGGACGCACAAAGCAGGAAGATCAACGAATCCTGGAAAAACGTGTTCTACGACGAAGTCATGGAGGCGCGCATCGCGAAAATCCTGCAAGACCGGCACGACCAGCTTCGACGAACCGCCAAGTTTCTGCAGATGGCCCGTGACCAGTCCGTCATTCGCCTGCCGGAGTTCGCGAAAATCGAACATGTCCGAGTGAAGTCCGATGCGGGTTCGATACCGCCGTTTCCAGTCGAAGAGATTACTCACGACGTACACCGCATCTCACTGGAGATTTTTTCCACGACGACGTTGAGCTTGCAGGACTCCCTGATTCTCGCGTCCGCCACGGGAATGCGGGCGGACGCGCTCGTCAGCAACGACGACGACTTCAAGAGAGCGTTCAGCAGAGACGCGAAGCTTGCAGCATTGCGTGTTACCGGCAAGCCCCTCCTCCTGCTGGATCATCGCGAGCCCGCGGAGGTCGAGGGGAAAGAACAGCCGACCCTGTATTCCATGCTCCTGCAGAGCCTGCGCCGATACTACGGCACGCACCCCCGCTTCGGCCGGCCACTCTGGATCGACAGGCGCGGCGGCAGGCGCGACTGGTATCTCGCCTACCATCATCCGCTGCATCTCGGAACAATGGAGCCTTCCCTTGTTCCCGGACGCGACGGCATATCGATCATCGACGAACGTTCGTGGACGGTCTGCAAGGTCGGAGGGGTCTATTTCTTCGATGAGAGCTATCCTGAAGGAGTTACCAGGGAATCCCTCGAAAGGACGAAGCGAAACTATTCGGGCGCCCGCCGGCCGAAAAACCTGGAAAGGTATCTCAGGTTACCCGATCCGAAGAAGCCGGGATACATTCGGGTCGCCATAGAGCTGGATGGTTTCCCGTCGTCATGGGAGAGCTGGAGCGTCTCCGAGGGAGAGCGTTCCGACACCAAGAGGAACGCGCCGAAGGACGCGCGGGGGTTTGTCGAAACGGAGGTCGATCCGCCAATACCGAGTGGAGGCGCTTGAGTACGGCGGCCGACCCGGACGGAGCGTCCGCCGGCCGGACGATCGGGGCGCGAACAAGACAAAGGGGCGAGGCGCGTTCCGGAATCGGCCGAGCCGCGATTCGGCGTACCTTGGCGGTGCGCCCGGCACCGGGGATCGGCGGGCGGGGCGGCTCCCTCCGCGACGCGTTCCCCCGCACGAGGTTCGTTTCTTCCATCCGCGGGCCGCCGTCCGCTGTCCCGCCCGCCGGTCAGGCCGGGTCGCCGCCGTGCTCCATGAAGTCCCGGTCGATCTTCGGGAGCGGCTGGTCGTGGATCGCCGCCTCGAAGGCCTGGAGCCGCTTGTAGATGGAGAGGAGCTCGACGATGGTGGTCCAGGAGTTGACGAGGTACTGGAACGAGTTCTCGACCCGGCCGAACGCCCGCACGATCTGCTGCATGACCCCGAGGGTGAACCCGGCCGCCACGATGGTGGGCCCGAGGGCGATGTAGGGGAGGAGCACCCCGACCTGGAGGTAGCCGTAGCGGACCACGTTGAAGTAGAGGTAGTTGAGGTAGAGGCGAAAGTAGTTCCGCCGCACGTCGTCGAAGAGCTCCGCGACGGTCGGGGGCCGGGCGCGGTTCGTATCGTCCTCGCCGTAGACCAGCTCCTTGCGGTAGGCCGCCTCGACCCGCTGGTTGCGGAACTCGAGGCCCGGCAGCCGGATGCCCGCGAGGGCGAGCAGGCCCGTGCCGAAGATCGACCAGAGGATCGCGACGAACACGAGGGCCTGGGGCACCTCCCCGACGATCGGCAGGTGGGTGACGAAGGAGGACAGGCCCCAGAGGATCGGGAGGAACGCGATCAGGGTCATCACCGAGTCGATGAGGCTCACCCCGAGGCCCTCCATGATGGAGGCGAAGCGCATCGTGTCTTCCTGCACCCGCTGCGAGGCGCCCTCGATGTGGCGCACGCGGCCCCACAGCGACATGTAGTGGTCGTTCATCGCGGTTCGCCAGCGGAAGATGTAGTGGCTGACGAAGAAACGGGTGAAGACGGCCACCGTGATGGCGACGAGCGCGATCTTGCCGAACGTGAGCAACTGGTCGAAGTACTCCCCGATCGAAACGCGGTGGGGATTCGCAAGGGCCTGCTGGACGAGGTCGTAGAAGGACCCGAACCAGTCGTTGATCATCACGTCGAGCTGCACCTGGAACCAGGTCACGAAGATGATCGCGGCCGACCCGAACACCGACCACCTCGCCCACCGATGCGGTGAGTACCGGTACCAGAACGCGAGAAAGAACGCATAGGAGAGGAGCATGTACTGGTAGAGCCAGAACGTCCGGGCGCTCTCCAGGGCCGCGTCGTGGGCGGCCCTGGCCGCCGCCTGCTCGGCCGACTCGGCCTGAAGGGTGGTGGCGGCGGCGCCCGGTCCGACCGGCGCCGGCGCGGCGCCGGCCGCTTCGTCCGCGCCCTCGGCCCGCGCCGGCAACTCCTCCGGCCCCGGTGGCTCGGACGGGAACTCGTATCCGAACCACCCGCCCAGGCTGAGCGATTCCCCCGCGTCGCGCGCGAACGAGAACCAGAGCGCCACGCAGGCGACCGACCAGACCGCGAAGGAGAGGAAGAAGAGCTTCGGCCGGGGAAAGAAGGATTCGAACACGGTCTGCCCTCCGGGTCGTCGGGGCGGTGTACGGGGGACCGCGGCTCCCGCCGGAGAGGAGGGAGGCGCCGTCCGTTCAGGGGGATGCGGCTTCGATCGGAAGGACCGCCCGCGGGCGGATCACGCATCCGCGGCCGGAGCGCCGTCGGGGCCTTCCGGGCGCCGCCGTTCGGCCGGGGCCCGCGACGGGCGCCGATGGCGCCGACCGGCGGCCGATGATAGCGGAGCGCCTTCCCGAAACCGCCCCGGGGGCCATCCTGGGGCCACCCCGGGGGCCGCCCCGGGGACCGCCGTGCTCCGGGGGGCCGCCGGCCGCGCCGGAGGGATCAGTCCGCGGCGTGGCTCATCTCGAGCGCGATCGGTTCGAGGCGCCCGTCCGGGGTGAAGGCGAAGGGCTCGGGCTCGCCGATGGCCTCCATGTCCGGATGGGCGCGGACTTCCTCCAGCATCGGCTCCGACACCATGATCGTGCCGAGGGTCAGGGTGTCGCGGATGCGCACGATGCGCGCCTCGCCGGACTCCACCCGGAGCGCCGTCTTGGCCCCGAGCGCGACCGCCTCCCGCGCGGTGTGCATGACGATCGGGACGGTCCCCCCGTCGAGATAGTTCGACGTGATGACGTTCGCCCACGTCGCCCCGTAGTCGATACGGTCGAACAGGCGGCGGGTGATCACGTCCGCGAGCCCGAGCCCGGTCGCGTTGCCGTGCGTGGTGTCGGTGAGGTCGAGGACCACGATCTTGTTGACGACGGGGTCGACGAAGCCCTCTACGCCGCGATTGTTCCGCCCGGTGATGTTCGGGTCGAAGCCGGCGCCGCTGATCTCCTTTCCCATCCGGTCGATGACGAGGACGTCGACGTCGTGGAAGAAGATGCGGCCCATCCGGGCCTTCGCCTCCGCCTGGAGCACGCGCTCGCGCTCGAACAGGCGCGGGGCGGGGATCGCCTCGACGATCGCCGTCTCGTCGTAGGCGTTCTCGACGAGCCCGACGCCGAACAGGAACGGGGTGTTCGCGAGCACGTGCTCCGCGACCTTCGGGAGGAGGTCCCCGAAGCGGTCCATGCCGTGGAAGTGGAGGGCGGTCGCGCCGGCGTGCTTGCCCATGCCGATGCCGATCATCTTGACGATGCCGCTCTCGACGTCGGCCCGGAAGTTGGTATGCGGCTTGATCCGGTTGATGAGCACGATGCCGTCCGCCTCGTGCGCGTACCGGTCGACGTGGATCGGGGTGCCGTCGTCCAGCGCCCCGATGACGACGGTGTCCATGGTGGACCGCACCGGCGCCCCCATCGCCGCCTCGGTGATCCCGTAGCCGGCGAGGACCCCGGTCTGGCCGAGGGCGGTCGCGCCGCCGTGGCTGCCCATCGCGGGGAAGATGAAGGGCTCCGCGCCGAGGCGCCGCAGCGCCTCCACCACCGTCTTCGCGGTCTCGGCGACGTTGGCCACGCCGCGGCTCCCGCACCCGACCGCGATCCGCTGTCCGGGCTCGACGAGGCCCGCGACCTCGGGCCGCTCCAGCTCGGCGCGCACGGCGGCGCCCACGTCGCCGAGGCGGGTGGGGTCGAAGGTCTGGCGCACGCGGGCCATGCGCGGGAGGGGTACGTCGAGCCCTCCGGCGATGGGCACTTCGAAGCGGTCGCTCATGTCGGCGTCCCTCGAGGATCCGGGAAGGAGCCTTACTCTAGCAGGATGCGGGTCCCGCCCGCCCCTCCGCGAGCCCGCGCGAGCCTTCGCCGGGCCGGGCCGCGTTCCGCCCACGTCCCGTGTGCGCCGGCGGCCCGCGGAGACGAAGACGTCGCGGTCGAAGGCGGGGCGGCCGTTTCCGGCGGATCGCACTCCGACCAGCGCCCTGCCCGTTCCGGCCCGCGCGGGCGGCGCGGCGATGTTCCGGCCCCGGCGGCCATACGCGGCGCCGTCGTCGGGGACCGCCGCCGTCCGTCCGGGCGGTGTACGGCCGTCAGGGCGGCGCCATGCCCTTCCTGCGGAGCTCCTCGAGGGCCTCGCCGGTCTTCCGCAAGCCCCCGAGCCCCATGCCGCGAAGGACGTGGTCGGCCTTCGTGAACTGGATGTTCGTGTAGGTGGTGATCTCGACCCGGTTGCCCCAAGGGTCCAGGAAATCGAGGAACCGCCCGCCGAGGAGCTCCACCCCCATCTCGTCGAGGGTCCGGCGCACCAGCTCCTTGTCGTCCACCGCGATGCCGAAGTGCCGGTCGTCGTCCGGCGCTTGCCGGCGCCCCTTCGAGAAGTTGATGAACTGGTCTCCGAAGTAGATGAAGGCGGCGCTCTCGCTCCGCCTCGCGATCTCGAACTCCAGGAACCTGCCGTAGAAGGCGAGCGCATCGTCGACGTCCCCGACCTCGAGGGCGACGTGGTTGATCCCGATCGCTCGGGCCTTGCGGGCGGGGCGGTTGCCGTTCATGGATTCCTCACTCATGGCGAGCTCCTCTCTGCCGGGGTTCGACCCCGTTCCTGCTTTGCTCTCCCGCCGAATGCTCGTAATATGCGGCGCCTTGCCTCCATGGATCCGCATCCTGTCCCTTCCAGTTTCAGGAAGATTTCAGCATGGCATGGATTTTCTTCCGTTCCCGCATCCACGATGCTCACTATCCTGTCTCCATTCTCGCAGATCCGTCTCAGCTCTCCTGCCCGCGCGTATACCCTGTGCAAGACCCTTCGGAGGTTCGCCAGGCCCGGGTCGAATTCCGGAGAAGGAGACTTCCTTCTCGTCACCGAGAGCCCCGATCCGCTCCGGCCCAGCAATTGCTTCCTCGGAAATGCGGCCTCGGTCGGTTCGACTCCCCGGTAGATTTCTCCTTCGGTTCTCAATTCCCGCTCGACGAATTCTTCGTCCTGCACCACGCCCGGGGAATGCGGAGACCGGAGCGTTTCCTCTTCGGGAAACTTCTGCCCCAGCTTCACGTTTCGTCGCGTCACCGGCATCCCTCCAACGCCGTCGAGAGCGTTGCCGGCATCGGATCCCCCGATTCGATCATCCAGACCGATTCTTTCCGGATCCCGGCGTCTTCGTCCAGAACCAGGTACTCTACGTGCTCCGATACTCCCGCACTGACTTCGATATGAATATTTTCTCTTCCCCAGGCAATTCCGATTTCTCCGTCATTGCATACGTAGACACGCCCCTTCAGCGCGGTAACCGGGATCGCCTCCACGACCCGGAATATCCGGTCGAGTGATTTCCCCCATTCGCTCCCCCCCGGCGGCCCATCCATTTGCGCAGCCAGAACTTCGGCGTACAGTTCGTTCCGAAGTCCGTCGCGCTGCCGCTCCCTCTCCACCCCGAGGGTGAAATCCTTTCCGGCCGCGTATCGCTCCCTCCGAGCCCCTGCTTTGCTCGTCTCCGCGACGATCCGCAGGGTCCGCCCCGCTGCCCCTCCGCTATCTTCCGGACCCTTGTCCGGCACCGTGCTCGGGGCCATGAAGTCATCTCCTTCCACCCCTTGGAGCCCGCTCCGTCCGTCGTACCCCGTCGCCCAGACTGGTTCCCAGCTTTCGTTCATGGCCGAACCCTTCCTATTTCGCCCACAGATGGATGGAGTTCCGGGCTTCCTCGGTCAAGACCCGACCGAACACGTTTTTCGTCTGCGTGTGCAGCCATTCGAACCTGGCCGCACCGCCGTCCGACCTTTCCTTCACGACCTGCAGGTGGCTGAACCCTTTCTGAAGCGAGAAAAGTCTTTTCGTTCCTCCGTGCCCCAGCCGGGCCGTCGTGGTAATGGATACCCCGAATTTTTCCTCCTGTCGCACCATTCCCTTGCTTGCATCCAGGTGGACCCTTTCCAGATAATTTTCCCCGGGCCAGTCGTTCTGGTCCTTCATCCATCCCTGGTGAGAGTGCCATAAAGGCCCGTGTCCCGACACCGAGCTTCCGATCATTCCTTCCTCGTGCGAAAGCAGCCCTTCGACGTCATAGTCATCTTCTTCTCCATCCCAGACGAACAAATCCTGGTAAGTCAGCTCAGCGGCCGTTATCCCGGTATCTCTTCCATTCAGACTCTTCCCCACCATCCGGAACAGGTTGCCCGCCACCTGCCACACCTGTTCCCAGCGCGAGTACTTTCCACAGGTGACCCGCACCTGATTTCCTTCGAATCCCAGCTCCCACTCCCTGCTTCCGTCTCTGGAGACCGCCGTGTAAACCATCGGAGCCATCGGCTCCGGCGGTGCGCCCACTCCCGGCCCCCGGATCCGCGGGCCCAGATTCACCAGGACCTGTTGGCCTTGTACTCGTCTCGGCAGAACCTGTTGCCAGTATTTCTCGTACCCTTGCTCGACGAACGGCTGATCTTCGGCTAGCCACGGACGATCGACGTCGAGCACGAAATGTACTTCGATTATCGCATGTGATTTGTTGATCGGCTTGAACATTTCAATGTTCTGCCCTTTTCCGGAAAAGGCCTCCACCATCATGATCGTACCCGGGTCGCGGGGCGGCTTCAAGACTGCGTATCGGACAGGCAGCCGCCGCCCAAAGGCAGCGCCCGCTACGCCATCATGCTGCGGTACGATCCGGCCCGGAACCAGGAGGGCGGACGGAGAGGCACGATCATGCCGAAGCTGAGCGAACGGATGGCGCATCTCGGGACCGAGACCGCGTTCGAGGTGCTGGCCCGGGCCGAGGAGCTCGCGCGCGGCGGGCGCGACGTCATCAACCTCGGCATCGGCCAGCCCGACTTCAAGACCCCGCCCCACATCGTGGAGGCGGCGGTCAAGGCCCTTCGCGACGGCCACCACGGCTATACCCCGGCCCCCGGCATCCCGGCGCTTCGCGAGGCGGTCGCGGCGGACGTCGCGGCGCGCCGCGGGGTGGAGGTGGACCCGGCCCGGATCGTGGTCGTGCCGGGCGGCAAGGTCACGATGTTCTTCGCGATCCTCATGTTCGGGGAGCCGGGCACGGAGATCATGTACCCCAACCCCGGCTTTCCCATCTACGAGTCGGTCATCGAGTGGAGCGGGGCGAAGGCGGTCCCGATCCCCCTCCTCGAGAGCCAGGACTTCTCCTTCGACGCGGAGGCGGTGCTCGCGAACGTCACCCCCGCGACCCGCCTCATCATCCTCAACACGCCGGCCAACCCCACCGGCGGGGCGGTCCCGAAGAGCGAGATCGACAAGCTCGCGGCGGGCCTCTCGGAGCACCCGGACGTGGCCGTGCTGAGCGACGAGATCTACTGCCGCATCCTCTACGACGACCGCGAGCACGCGAGCCTCCTCACCTATCCCGAGATCGCCGACCGGGTCATCCTCCTCGACGGATGGAGCAAGACCTTCGCGATGACCGGATGGCGGCTCGGCTACGCGGTATGGCCGGAGGACCTCGCCGAGCACGCTGCCCGTCTCGCCATCAACTGCCACTCGTGCGTGAACGCCCCCACCCAGTTCGCCGGGATCGCGGCCCTCGAAGGGCCGCAGGACGCGGTGGGCGAGATGGTGGCCGCGTTCGACGAGCGCCGCTCGGTCATCGTGGACGGGCTGAACGCCCTCCCCGGCGTCACGTGCCGGACGCCGGGCGGCGCGTTCTACACCTTCCCCAACGTGACGGGCACCGGGCTCGACGCCCGCACCTTCCAGAACCGGCTCCTCGAAGGGGCGGGGGTGGCGACGGTGGCGGGAACGAGCTTCGGGGCGCTCGGGGAGGGCTACGTCCGCTTCTCGTACGCGAACAGTACGGAGAACATCCGCCGCGCCCTCGAGCGCGTGGGCGACATGCTCGCCGGCAGCAACGATCCCGCGGCGTAACCTCGCCGCAAAAACGCGATTGGCGGCCGGGGGCTTCCCTTCCCCCATCCCCCTTCCCCCGGGGCATTCGTCATGGGCTTGCGAGCGACGTCGAGGCGGTTCGCCTCATCGCGCGGCCGAGCGGCCGTCTTCCCGTCTCGCGACGAGGAAGCACCTCGGCGACCCGACGATACTATGACTCCGAATCTCTTCCGGGCGCTGCGCCGTTCCGCGCCGAGGGCTTCATCGACCCTCGACGGCTCGAACCGTCGTGTCGCGGGAAGGCGTTGCCGCCGCCGCGGGCCAACGTGTCCGGCGCGCGCGTGCCATACTCGCCGCCATGCGGTTCTTCAACACCACCGGGCCGATCCGGCCCGAAAAGCATTACTGTGTCCCGCCGCTCGGCCGTCTCGACCTCGACGAAGTGCTCGCCCTCATCCGCAACGAGCGCTACTTCGTGCTGCACGCCCCCCGGCAGACCGGCAAGACCTCCGCCCTCCTCGCGCTGCGCGACCTCCTGAATCGCGGAACCGAGGGCGAATACCGCTGCGTGTACGCGAACGTCGAGGCCGGGCAGGCCGCGCACGAAGACCTGGAGCAGGCGATGCGGGCCATTCTGGGCGAGCTGGCCCGCCGCGCCCGGTTGACCTTGGGCGACGAGTTCCCCGACCGGATCCGGTCGAGCGTTCTTGCCGAATCCGGCCCGGCCGGCGCCCTCGGCGACACCCTGACCCGCTGGGCCGAAGCCGACCCGAGACCACTGGTGCTGCTCGTCGACGAGATCGACGCGCTGGTGGGCGACACCCTGCTCTCGGTGCTGCGCCAGCTACGGGCGGGGTACGACAGCCGCCCGGAGGGTTTCCCGCAGAGCGTCGTCCTGTGCGGGGTGCGCGACGTGCGCGACTACCGCATCCATTCCAGTGCCGAGAAGGCGGTCGTCGCCGGCGGCAGCGCGTTCAACGTCAAGGCCCGGTCCTTGCGTCTGGGCGATTTCTCCCGCGACGAGGTGCGGGCGCTGCTGGCGCAGCACACCGAGGACACCGGGCAGGCGTTCACCCCCGAAGCCCTGGACGGGATCTGGACCCGGTCCCAGGGCCAGCCGTGGCTGGTGAACGCCCTGGCGGACGAGACCTGCTTCCGGGGCGAGACCGGCCGCGACCGCGCCCGTCCCGTCACCGGGGACGACGTCATCGAGGCCCAGGAGCGGATCATCGCGCGCCGTGAGACGCACCTGGACCAGTTGGCGGACAAGCTGCGGGAGGGCCGGGTGCAGCGCGTGGTCGAGCCCTTGCTGAGCGGCGGCGACGAGCGGGAGTTCTCCGCCCGCGACGTCGAATACGTCCGTGACCTCGGCCTCGTCGCCCGCACCCCCCCGCTGCGCATCGCCAACCCGATTTACGCCGAGGTCGTGCCGCGCGAATTGACCGCGGCGGCGGAAGAAGGACTGGTGCAGGATCCGGCCTGGTACGTCGATGCCGACGGCGGCCTGGACCTGGTCGGGCTGCTCGGCGCCTTCCAGTCGTTCTTCCGCGAACATTCGGAGCATTGGGTTCCACGGTTCCGTTACCAGGAGGCCGGTCCGCAGCTCCTCCTGCAGGCGTTCCTGCATCGGATCGTGAACGGGGGCGGGCGCATCGAGCGGGAGTACGGCTTGGGCCGGGGGCGGACGGACCTGCTCATCGTCTGGCCGCAAGGGGCCGGGGGAGCGAGCACCGGAGGGGGAAACGGCGGGCGGACGCGGAGGTTCGTGGTCGAATGCAAGGTCCTGCGCAGGAGCCTGGAGCGGACCATCCGCGACGGGCTCGAGCAGACCGCGCAGTACATGGACCGCTGTGCGGCGGAGGGGGGTCATCTGGTGATCTTCGACCGCGGCGAAGGCAGGTGGCAGGACAAGGTATTCCACCGCATCGAGCCGGCCGGCGGCGCCGAGGTGCACGTGTGGGGCATGTGACGCCGGACCCGCCGCATCGGCGCCGACTCCCGAGGACGGCGCCCGGTCCGCGCCCGAGGTACACGTTCCTGCTCGTCCAGCCCGCGAGCGACGAGGACGGTGCCCTGTTCGCGCCCGAGATGCACCGTCCGGCCTCGACGATGACCGTTCGAGCGTAGCGCTCCCCGCCCCTTACCCTTCTTCGTCGCGGCGATTCACTCCGGCCACCGTTCGTGAAGAGCCTCCCTTACCCGTACGAGAGTATGCTCAGGGAGTTTTCCCTGGTTCAATATTTCCCGGTATTCTTCCGACAGACCATCACGGGCAATCCTCTCTGGCTTTCCCGTTTTCGGATTGATGAAGAATTTGCCACGATCATAGATCCGGTGCAAGTCGGCACGCAGCAGGATGCCATTGCCAAGACTCTCCTGGCCGCCGCACTTAACCGGTATAATATGCGCCGCCTCCAACGCATCCTGACAGGTTTCACCCGTCAGCGCACAGCAGCCGCCGATCTCCAGCAATTTTTTCCTGAATTTTTCCTGGGCTCTTTGAAGTTTTGTCGGGGTGATTCTGCGCTTTTCTCCGGTCAGCTTTTTTTCCAACCTCCACCCCGGCCCTTCGTACTCCCGGTCCTGGCCATCCTTGGGCTTCCAGATCCAGGTCGATTTCCCGGAATCTTCACTATCATTCAAAGTCAGAATGTGAGTCCCCCAAGCATAATCGCCCTCCAGATGCTGATTATCTTCCTCAGTATAGTGAATGTGATATTTCACGACATGTTCATCTTGTTTTTTTACCTCGGTAGCAACTCGAAATTTTGTCAGACCATCTTTATAATACATCGACGTGCTGCAGACCTTCACCGGGTCATCGACATCAATGTCGATTTGTTCCAAGGCTCCCCAACCCAGACCCTCACCTCCAAGTTTCCATTTATTGTTGTCGATGTATACTGGCATCGGTTCATGCTCCGTGAAAATGGCTGTACCCGGCGGAAGTCGGACGGAAGACATAGATATGGTCAAGAGGCATGTGCGCTGTTCGTAAGTATTTGAAACATACGGGCAGGATGGATCCGTCGTACCCTGTGCATGTCCAGCGTCGACACGCTCGTGACCATCTTATCCATTTGATTTACAAAATCTTTCGTTGCTGCGGCGGGCGGTTCCGCCGCGGTGGGGTGAAATCCGCCAACCAGACCCGCGAACTGCCCCGCAACCGTGGAATCAGCCCGTCCCCGTGGGGTAAAGAATATCTCGACCCCCTCTCTACACACCCTATATCAATAACTTACGAACAGCGCCCGGGGCTCGGTCAAGGACTGAGGCATGTGCGCTGTGGGGTTTTCGCCGGGCATGCCTCTCGCGAACGCTCTTGGGCACGGTGTCCTGGGAACGCTTGTGTTCCGCCCGCAAATGGGACGGCAAGGCCGACGACGATCAATGCGGGCGGGACACAAGCGTTCCCAGGACACCGTGCCCGCGCAAGTGGCTCCGTGGGGTGAAATCTGCCAGCAACCCCCTCGAACCGACCCCAAACCACGGAAGAACGCCGTCTCCGTGGGGGTGAAAAATATCTCGACCCCCGATCTCCACTCGCTATATGAAGAGGTTACAAACAGAGCCCAGGGCTCAGGACTGTTGCCGGTGCCAGGCCATATCACGCTGGCCGACTCGCGGCCAGACATCGATGGCCATCGCCCTTCCCGAGAACGGGCGTCCTGGGAACGCAGGCATCCCGCCCGCATCGAACGGCGGCGGTCTTGCTATCCCATTTGCGGGCGGGACACAAGCGTCCGGAGGACGCGCCGTTCCCAGGACGCCCGTGTCAGGCGCCGCTCCGGTTCGACCGAACCGGGTTCGCCCGCGCGAACCGATTCCGCAGCGTGAAAGGGCCCCGGTCGCGCGTATGCGTCCGGCAACCCGCGCGCGGCCGGTGGAGCGCACGGACGGGGCGCGGCGGCTATCCCGAGCGGACGAACTTCTGGAAGCACTGCGGGGTGAACGGCGCGAGGCGCGCCGCCGCGCCGGAAGCGACCGTCACCTCGCCCACGTAGAGGTCTCCCCGCGAGTCCACCCAGAGGCCGTGGGGGGCGATGAAGTTGCCGGGGAGCACCTCCTCCTCGCCGCCGATCCGGCGCCGTATCCCGCCGTCCGGATCGTAGATCCCGACCCGCGCGATGGGCTCGTGCCCATGCGGCGGCGTGGTCATGAGCCGGAAGTGGGGTACCTCGCGGATGCCCTGCCGGAAGCCGAGCTCCGCCACGTGGACGTTGTCCTCCTCGTCGATGAAGATGTCGTCCGGGCGGTTCACGAAGTCCCAGCTCCGCAGGTACTCGCCCCGCGGCGAGAAGAGCTGGATGCGGGAGTTCTCGCGGTCGGCGACGTAGACCGTGCCGGCGGAGTCCACCGCGATGCCGTGGGGGAGGTTGAACTGGCCGGGGCCGTTGCCGGGCTCCCCCCACGAGAGCTCCAGGCGCCCGTCCGCGTCGAAACGGTGGACCCGCGCGTTTCCGTAGCCGTCCGCCACGTACATGCTCCCGTCCCGGAGCACCGCCACGTTCGTCACCTGATTGAAGGGCTCGCCCGCGTACTGCACGGGCGAAACGTCCGGCTCGAACCCGGTGTCGGAGCACCGTCCGGACTCGCCCACCGTGCGGAGCAGGGTCCCGTCCGTCGTGAACGTGCGGATGGTGTGGTCCCAGCAGTCGACGAGATGCACCCGGTCCAGGTGGTCGATGAAGATCCCGTGCGGGCGGGGGAACGTCCCTTCCCCCCAGGCGTCGAGGAACTTGCCGTCCTTGTCGAACACGATGAGGGGGTGCTCGCCCCGGCAGAAGACGTACACCCGGTCGCGCGAGTCGGTCGCGACCCCCGCCACCTCGGTGAACGACCAGCCTTCGGGAAGGCGCTCCCAGCCTTCCACCACCTCGAACTCCAGCCCGTGGCGCCCCTTCGGCATGTGTCGCTCCTCCCCCGCCGGACAGCCGCCTGCCCCAATATACACGCCCGGACGCGGCGCCAAGCCGGACCGGCCCGGGACGCCCAGGGCCTTTTCACACCGACCGACTCGCGGCCGGACGTCGATGCCCACCGCTCTTCCTGAGAACGGGCGTCCAGGGAACGGCGCGTCCTCCGAACGCGGGCGTCCTCACCCGCATCGATCGGCGGCGGTCTTGCCGTCCCGTTTGCGGGCGGGACACAAGCGTTCAGAGGACGCGCCGTTCCCTGGACGCCCACGTCCGAGCCAGGCACCGTTCCCAAGACCTCCGCCGTTCTCATTCGAGCGAACCGGCGTTCACCCGCGCGAACCAATTCCGCAGCGTGAAACGACCCGGCCTCGTGTGGAACGAGACCGTTGCCCACGTGCGCGGCACCGACGCGCGGCGGGTGGCGCGCTCGACCTCGTGGATCGCCCGGGCGTACCGGCGCCCCTCGCCCTCTCCCTTGCGGACCGAGGCGGTCAGCTTCTCCAGGTCTTGCCGGGAGAGCCGCATCTCGCCCCGGAACCCCTTTCCGTCGGCGTCGAGCCGGATACCGACCCGGATGTCAGTCATGGCAGGCTGCCGGGATGGAGGACGTGCTCGCCATCCTCGCCTTCGGTGCCGTGCTGGCCTTCGGCGGCGCGCTGGCGGTCGGATGGATCGATCTCGGATGGATCGATCCCGGGCCGGTGGGGTACGTCCTCCTCATCGGGGCCGGCGTGGCGGTCTGGGCGGTACGGACCGCGCTCGGGCTCCTCTCCGTGATCGTGGATCTCCTCGCCAGTCGCCGGGACTGACTCATCCCCGCTCTCGCGAGACGGCGAGCGCCTCGGCCTCCATTACGCACACCCCTTCGAAGACCTCGGGCCAGGGGATCCCGAGCCCGCGGGCGACCGTTGCCCGCGCGCGGCGCCGACCCGGGCTGTCCTCGACAGCCTCGAGAATGGGAAGCCGTTGCTCGCGCGCGTGCGGCGCCGCGACCGGAGACCCCGCGATTCCGGGCCGCGGGGTCGCCAGGCGAACGCGCCGGCGGTCGCCGCCGGGGGCGCCCGGTCAAACGCCGCCGACGAGGGCGGGGGCGCGATGCACCGCCTCCGCGGCGACGGCGGCGGCCACCACCACCAGCCAGGGCGGCCAGCGGAGCAGGAAGAGGAAGGCGAACGCGCCGAGCACCCACGCGAAGTCCTCCGCCCCCCGAACGCTTCCGGTGAACAACGGATCGTAGAGGGCGGCGAGGAGGAGGCCCACCACCGCCGCGTTCACCCCGGCGAGCGCGGCGCGCGCCCCGCCCCGGCGGCGGAGCCCGCCCCAGAACGGCAGCAGCCCCGGCACGAGCAGGAAGGAGGGGGCGAAGATCGCGAGGAGGGCGACCAGCGCCCCCGTCAGCGGGCTCTCGAAGAACGGGAGGTGCGCGCCGAGAAAGGCGGCGATCGCGAAGAGCGGCCCCGGGAGCGCCTGGGCGGCCCCGTACCCCGCGAGGAACGTGTCGTTCGGCACCCAGCCGGGGGCGGCCACCTCCGCCTCGAGAAGCGGGAGCACGACGTGGCCGCCGCCGAAGACGAGCGCGCCCGCCCGGTAGAACGCATCGAACACGGCGAGCCCGGGGAAGTCGGGGAGCCCGAAGGCCGCCGCCGCGAGCGGCAGGGCGACGATGGAGGCCCCGAACATCCCGAGGAGCAGCGCGCCGGCGCGGCGCTCCCCGCGGCCGAAGTCGCGGGAAGCGACCCCGGCCCCGCTCGTATCCTCGCCGACGCCCTCGGGGGCGGTCTCCGTCCCGAGCAGCCGCCACCCGGCGAGCGCCCCGGCCGCGATGACCACGAGCGGCATCGCGGGGATTGGAACGAGGAGGAGGACGACGGCGGACGCGAGCCCGATCCCGGTCCGCGGCCGGTCCGTCCACAGGCTCCGCCCCATCGTCCACGTGGCCTGGGCGACGACCGCGACCGCGACCAGCTTGAGCGCGTGCAGCCATGCCGCCTCGCCGTTCCCGCCGAGCGCGGAGCCGAAGCCGAAGGCGAAGAGGATCATGAGGATCGCGGAAGGGGCGGTGAAGCCGAGCCAGGCCATCGCGGCGCCCGCGTATCCCGCACGGAGGTAGCCGATCGCGAGACCGGTCTGGCTGCTCGCCGGCCCGGGCAGGAACTGGCAGAGGGCGACGAGGTCCGCGTAGGCCGCCTCGTCGAGCCAGCGCCGCCGGGTGACGAACTCGCCGTGGAAGATGGCGAGGTGCGCGGTCGGCCCCCCGAAGGAGGTGAGGCCGAGCCGCAGGAAGACGCCGAATACGCGGGCCGCGCTCAGATCGAAGCGCCTCTCAATACGCCTCCGCGCACCGGAAGCGATCCGTCGGCGCCGCCCGCCGCGGCACGTTCAGGGGAGGTCCCAGTCGAGATCGGCGAGGACCGGGGCGTGGTCGGAGGCGGTGAGGCCCTCCTTCTTCTTGCGGAAGTCGCGGTCGATCTCCACCGCCGTCACCCGGTCGAGGACCGGGCCCGTCGCGAGGAGGAAGTCGATGCGCAACCCGTGCCCCCGGGCGAACGCCCCCGCCCGGTAGTCCCACCAGGAGAACGCGCGGGCATCCCGGTTCCGCTCCCGGAAGAGGTCCCGGAGGCCGAGATCGAGCAGGGCGCCGAGCCGGGAGCGTTCCTCGCCGGTATGGAAGAGGGAGCCGTCCCCCTCCTCCCCGCGCCAGGAGTCGATCGGCGCGGGCACGACGTTGAAGTCGCCGCAGAGCACCGCCGCCTCGTCTCCTCCGACCCGGGCGGGCCAGAACCGCGCGAGGTCGTCGAACCACGCGAGCTTGCGCGGGAAGTCCTCGTGCGCGAGGTCCTTGCCGTTGGGGCAGTACACGGTGACGAACGTCAGCCCGGCGATCCGCGCTCCGACGAGCCGCGCCCCGAACTCCTCCTGGCCGGGGAGTCCGCGAAGGGTCGGCTCGGCGGGGTGCCGGGAGAGGATCGCCACCCCGTTCCACGCCTTCTGTCCGTATGCCACGACCTCGTAGCCGAGATCGTCGAACGCGGACGCGGGGAGCTCCTCCTCGCTCACCTTGAGCTCCTGGAGGCCGACGACGTCGGGCTGCCGCGCTTCGAGCCAGAGGCGCACGTAGTCGAGGCGCGCACGCAACCCGTTCACGTTCCAAGTCGCGATGCGCATGGGGGGATCCTGACGAGGCTTCGCTTTGGACCGCAGGCGGGGTCGCCGGCCGGGTCCCCCGGAATGCGGGTGTCGCGCCCGCAGTATGGTCGCAGGCTCGCGATTGTCCTGCCCATACGGGTGAGAGCGGGCGCTCCCGGAGGCGCCTCGCGCAACCCTTGGCCGGCCCGCGAGGACGGCGCCGCTTCGATGAGTCTAGCACGCGGCCGGGCAACCCCCGGGGCGGGGAAGCAGGGCGGAGAGGCAGGGCGGCGGAGCAGGGCGATTCCACCCTGCCGATCTCCCTTGCCGGTTCCGGTTCCCGAGGCGGCTGCCGAGTCCCCGTCCGCACTGCATGAATCGTCGAGCCCGGGTCCTCGACCCTGCTTCGCCCGGGATTCTCTCCGGGGTCGTCTCCAGGGCGCAGCCGACGCACACCCCCCGATACGGAGCGCGTTCATCCCGGGCGCGGAGGCAGGCGGCCACGAACGCCCCGCCGCCGACGGCGGGGCGGATGGGCAGCTCCCGGAGCACGGGCGGGAACGCCTCGTCCACTCGGGGAGGGGCGAGCGGTCTCCGGACGCGGACGCATCCGCCCGTCCGGCGGTGAAGCACCTCCGGGCGCCCGCATCGAGGCGGCGGGTCGAGAGGACGCACATCGGGCGGTCGAGACCTGTTGGCGGTCGAGACCACGACCGGACGGCCTTCGCCGGCTTACAATGGTCCGCCCTGCCGGCCGGCCTCGGGGATTCTGCGGGGAGACTGACCGATGCTCATCGGGGTACCGAAGGAGATCAAGGACCACGAGTACCGCGTGGGCCTCACGCCGGACAGCGTGAACGAGGTGGTCCTGCACGGCCACGAGGTCCTCGTGGAGCACGGGGCGGGGGCGGGCATCGGCGCCGGCGACGCCGACTACGCCGCGGCGGGCGCGGCGATCGCGGCGGATGCGAAGGCGGTCTTCGAACGCGCGGAGATGATCGTCAAGGTCAAGGAGCCCCAGCCCGGCGAGCGGGCGATGCTGCACGCGGGCCAGGTCCTCTTCACCTACCTCCACCTCGCTCCCGATCCCCGGCAGACCGCGGACCTCGTCGAGAGCGGGGCGGTCTGCATCGCGTACGAGACGGTCACCTCGCCCGCCGGCGGCCTGCCCCTCCTCGCGCCGATGTCGGAGGTGGCGGGCCGGCTCTCGATCCAGGCCGCCGCCCATGCCCTCGAACGGGTCAACGGGGGAAAGGGCATCCTCCTCGGCGGGGTGCCCGGCGTGCTGCCGGCGAAGGTGGTCATCATCGGCGGCGGCGTGGTCGGGACCCATGCCGCGCACATCGCGATGGGGATGGGCGCCGATACCTGGGCCATCGACCGTTCCGCCGAGGCCCTCAAGGCCCTGTGGCGCCAGTTCGGGCGTCCGCTCGACACCGTGTACTCGACGAGGACCGCGCTCGAGCGCCACGTCACCGACGCGGACGTGGTGATCGGCGGGGTCCTCATTCCGGGCGCGGCGGCGCCCAAGCTCGTCACCGCCGACATGATCCGCCGGATGAGGCCCGGCTCGGTCGTCGTCGACGTCGCCATCGACCAGGGCGGCTGCATCGAGACCTCCCGCCCCACCACCCACAGCGACCCGACGTTCATCGTCGACGACGTGGTCCACTACTGCGTCGCGAACATCCCGGGCGCGGTCCCGCGGACCTCCACGTTCGCGCTCAACAACGCGACCCTGCCCCACGTGCTCACCCTCGCGAACAAGGGCTACCGCCGGGCCCTCCTCGACGACCCGCACCTTCTCGCCGGCCTCAACGTGCACGCGGGCGAGGTCACCTGCAAGGAGGTCGCGGACGCCCTCGGCTACGAATACCGCCCGCCCCGGGAGGCGCTCGCCGCGAAGGGGTCCGCGCCGTAGGAAACGGCCTGCCCCGGGAGTCCCCCTGCGTCCCCCTGCCCCAGGAGCCCCCTGCCCGAAGAGCCCCCTGAAGGCAGCCCCCTCCCCGGCGCGGGCCTTCGGACCCGGCCTTGCCGGGCAGGTCCCGAAGCGAGACCGGACACCGCCCATGGACCTCATCGAGCGACTCGTCGAACGCGCGAAGGAGCGCCCCCGCACCGTGGCCCTGCCGGAGGGCGGCGACGCGCGGATCGTCCGCGCGGCGAGACGCCTGCACGATGGGCGCATCGCCCGCCCCGTGCTCGTCGGCGAGCGCCCGGAGCTCGAAGCGGCGGCCGCCGCGGCCGGGGTCTCGCTCGACGGGATCGAGAGCGCGTCGCCCGCGGCGAGCGGGGCGCTCGACGGGTACGCATCGCTCTACGTGCGGGGCCGGCCGAGGACGAGCGAGCGGGTCGCGAAGCGGCTGCTCGCGAGGCCGCTCTTCTACGCGGCGATGGCCGTGCGCGCGGGCGACGCGGATGCGCTCGTCGCGGGCGCGAGCCAGCCCACGGCGCGGGTGATCGAGGCCGGCCTGATGTCGGTCGGGCTCGCGGAAGGCATCGCCGCCCCGTCGAGCTTCTTCCTCATCGCCCCCCGGGGCGGCGGCGACCCGCTCGTGTTCGCGGACTGCGCGGTCAACGTCGACCCCGGCCCCGAGACCCTCGCGGACATCGCGGTCGCGTCGGCGAACAGCGCCGGGCGGCTGCTCGGGGTCACGCCGCGGGTCGCGATGCTGTCGTTCTCGACCCACGGCAGCGCCCGGCACGAGCGGGTCGAGAAGGTCCGGCGGGCGGTCGAGATCGTGCGCGCCCGCGCGCCCGGCCTCGCCGTCGACGGCGAGCTCCAGGCCGATGCCGCCCTCGTCCCGCGGGTCGCGGAGACGAAGGCCGCGGGTTCGGGCGGCGTCGCGGGTCGCGCCAACGTCCTCGTGTTCCCGGACCTCGACGCCGGCAACATCGGCTACAAGCTGGTCGAGCACATGGGCGGGGCCCGTGCGATCGGGCCGTTCCTGCAGGGCTTCGCCCGCCCCGTCTGCGACCTCTCGCGCGGGGCGACGGTGGAGGACATGGTGGCCGCCGCCGCGATCAGCGCCGCGATGTCCTGATGCCGGCGCACCCTCGCATCCCGTCCGGTCGTCCCGGCGTTCTACCAAGCCCTCAGCGGCCGATCCCCCATCGCAGGAAACCGGGCACTCTCTTCGGCATCGATCGAGGGAAGCTCGAAATCCTCGGTGACCTCGACGAGCCCCTGGACGTGGCCTGGGAGGCGGAGACCGGCGGGGGCCGGGAGGAAGACCACTGATTCTTCTCGATACCAACGCCCTGCCATGGCTCCGGCTGGGCGTCGCGGACTGGGAAGCAACGCCCGCCGGGAGATGGAACGGGCGTGGCGGTCGAACGAAGTCGCGGTTTCCGCGATCCCGTTCCGGGAGGTCGCCATGCTCGTGAACCGGGGACGTATCAGGCTGACCGAATGCTATTCGGGGCCGCTCTCCAGGCAGCCGACTCCCACGCGACGCCGAGAGCGTCCGCCGCCGCGCAGGCCATCAGCGTGCAGGCGAGCTCGTCGCGTTCGTGCGAGTCCGCGCCAACGAGTCGTTCCTGCGCTTCGCGCATGAAGGCATCGACGGGACGGGACGCGTCGTTGTTCCCCGAGCAATAGCGATCGCGCCAGCCGGTCGGGCCGGGGTCGCCGGCGTCCGGGGCGGCCAGCACGCGAAGGAAGTCCGTCTCCGGGGCGGATTCGGGGAATTGCGCCGCCAGACCTTGCCAATCATCGGGGTCGGCCGACCTCTGCCAAACCCGGCAAGCCTGCCACGCCCAAGCATGAGGGGGGTACTCCGGAGTATCTGCCGGCATCAGCCACTGCGAATAGAAGCCGGCCAACGGGTCGCCTTTCCGGCTTTCCTGCCTGATCAGCTCCGTCGTCGGTGCAGCGAGCCCGCGCTCCATGGCGATCCGGGCATAGCTGAATTCTCCGGCCAGCCTGCCGCGACGGAGGAGTTCTTGCAGGGTGCTGGAAGATGGCATCGTCGGATCACCTTGATCGCCCCTCTCTTGAATTTCAATAGTATGGAAGTAGGTGCCGGCCTGCAACCGGTCGAGCGATTCCCGTACAATCGGGTTGTCGGGGTACTGCCCCAAGAATTCGGCCAGCATGATCTCGGCCTCTGCGCCGCGATCGCGCAAGGCCAGCAACCGGGCCATGACCACATATGAGTGCCCGTCACCCGGATCGCTATCCATCGCGTTCCGCAGATGGTGCTCCGCCTCGTCCTGCTCGGCATCCCCTCGGTCGATCAGGAGGCGCGCCAGCTCGACCCGCACGGGCAAGTCAGTTGGAAACAGTCGCACCATCTCGCGCAACGTCGCTTCTTGCGCGTCCCTAAGGCCCTGAGCCTTGAACCATTCCGCCCAGAGCATCCAGCAATAGGGATTCGCCGGTTCCCAGACCAAGGCGCGTTCGATCATGACTCCGAATCGATCCATGTCGGCCGGACCGAGCGCATGGCGTTTCAGCAGTGCGTTGCCGAGGTTGTGCAACGTACGGACGTAGAAGTGGCTGACGCCGGTGGCCTCGGCGTAGACGTGGTTTCGCTCCAGAATCTCGAACAGACGCCGGGCCAGCATCTCCGGTCGATGGCCCGAACCGAGGATGTCGCTCTTCAGATCGCTCCATTCTTCCTGGGTTGCAGGCGTGGGCATCCGTGATCTTCTGGTCGATAGGCGGCGACGCTCGGCCTGCGAGTCGGCCCGCAAAGCGTCGGCCAGCCCCTCATGGGAGGGGTCTTCGGCTTCCTCATCGGGGTGGTCGGTCCGCAGGTCGGCCCGCAAAGCGTCGGCCAGCTCCCTTGCCGTCGATTCGTTCGTGTGCTCCAGGAAACCGGACAGCGCCTCGTCCAGAGCCCGGTTCCAATGTTGGGGGCCGCGTGGGAAAAGGCCGCGCAGCGCTGCAAAGTGGCGGTCGAAGAAGGCGCGTGCCGCACCGGCCTCGTGGTGGGCCTTGACGGCGTGGCGCAGCAGCGCTTGCAGCATCGGCGCCTGGTTCTTCCGGGCGTCATTCTGGTTCGGCAGCAACCGCAGCCCCGCCAGCGCCACGGTCAGGTACTCCGGTCGGGGATCTGCAGCGAGGCGCAGCCACAGAGCCGTGTGGCGGGCGTCAGGCTGGCCTCGGGTCAGCAGCCGGAAGCACTCCAGCGCTGGGTCCCGCTCAGGGGCCAGCCTCAACGGCGACAGCCAGCGCAGCCAAGCGCCCGTGTCCGTACGGATCCGACCCCTGGTCCGTGGCAGATCGAGTAGCTGCAAAGCAACCAGGGCATCGCCGACCCGCTTGCCATAGACGGAAAAACCGAGGCGCTGCACCCGGGAGGCATAGCCCTCGCGCATGTCGGAAAGCCAGGACCCGAGCGCGTCGTCGAGCTGCGCGCGCTCGTCGGCCAAGCTCGGTGGGAACTGCTGATACAGCAATTCCGGCACGTCGAGGCGGAGGTCCGAGCCGGCGCCCGCACGCCCGCTGAAGAGGTCGGCGACAGCCCGCCCGGGATCGCGGCAAAAGGTTTCGAACCATGGATCGCTCATGTCCGTCCCTCGAAGAGCTCGCCGAAATCCTCGCGGCCGCACTCCTCTCGCAGCGCGAGCAGGTGCAGGTCGCGGGCCTCGCGCAGCTGGCCGTCGTCCAATCGATGCGGGCGCGTGATCGTTCCCAACCGGTACAGGTGCTCGCGCCGGTAGTCGATCCGGCAGTGCACGATCTCGGCCGTCAGGGTGTCCGCCCGGTCCGGCCGCAAGTGTACGGTGGCGCCGTAGGGATGCTCCCGCGGGACCGGAAAGAAGAACGGGTGCATGCCGCCGTCGAGGACCGTGGGCAGGGCGCAGGCGCTGGACGGTTGCTGCCGTGCCTGGGCCGAGTGGACGGCCGCGAGAGGGTAGCGCATCAACGCCACCGGTAGCGGGGCGCCCCCGGCGTGCCCGTAGTGCCCGAGCCCGAGGCGGTCACGGAGCGCGTGAGGCCAATCCTCGTCGTCCGACTCGTGCCGCACTTCATCGTAGAAGGCGGCAAACGCCGGGCGGGCGTCACGGCGCTGGTTCCATGCGGCGAAGAAGGACCGGACGGCACGGCCCGCGTCGCCCTCGCCGCGATCCGCCCGCTGCAACAGGTCTTTCAAGCCGTCGATATCCAGATCGCTGTTCTGCAAGGGCCGGTTGAGGGCTTCGATGCGAACCAGGGTCTGGTTGTCGGAAAGCGCGTCCAGCCAGGCGCTCCGATTGATCTCGAGAAATGCATCGGGCACGCTCGGACGCGGGACGTTGCAGTACCGGTCCAGATACAGTTGATTGGCCTCGGTCCAGTCCTGCCACCCGACCGTGTCGGGATCGGCTACCAGCGCCGAAAGCAGGCCCTCGAACCGTTGCCAGCGGCCATCCCCGGCTCGCTCGTCGAAACGGCAGTTGTCGGCCACGGCGGCTTCGATCGTATCGCGGGAACGGCTGCATTGCCGCAGGAGGCCGCCACAGGTCGTCATGGACTCATCTCGGGAACGACGAGCCGGGTGGGGGCTCGGCCTCCCGGCAGACCCGGGCTACCTTGCGCGGCCGTGTCGGAGGCTTGGAGACGTTCACCTTCATCACCACCTTTGCTGCGCCCGCATCGGGCGACGGCGAGAGCGAGCTCGTTGAAGGCCGAAGCGCCGCCGATGATGCCGATGTCTCCCGGGGATGACAACAGCCAGCCGGCGTTCAGCCCGCGAATGCCGCTCGGCGCCGTGAATCGTCCCTGGAATCCGGCAGGGTGATTTGCTCGGCTCAGGCCGCGCTGCCCGGACGCCCCGCCCGGCCGAGGCTCGCTCAGCCGCGCTCCTCGATCGGCACGTACTCCCGGGCCTCGGGGCCGGTGTAGAGGAGGCGCGGGCGGATCAGGATGTTGTTCTCGATCTGCTCCATCGCCTGCACCGTCCAGCCCGGGACCCGGCCGATCGCGAAGATCGGCACGAACAGGTCCTCGGGGATCCCGTGCAGGTGGTAGACGACCCCGGCATAGAAGTCGACGTTCACGTTGACCCCGCGCCTCGCGTAGGGGCGCATCGCTTCGACGAGGGCCGCGAGGATCTCGTACCAGTGGGGCTGCCCCATCTCCTCCGACAGCCGCTTCACCCCGTCGCGCATGTGCCGCGCCCGCGGGTCCTCGGCCCGGTAGACCCGGTGGCCGAACCCCATGATCGGCTCGCGCGCCTTGCGCTTCGCCTGGACGTAGGCGGCGGCGCGGGACGGGTCGCCGATCTCCCGGGCCATGCGCATCACGTTCTCCGCCGCGCCGCCGTGGGCCGGACCGGAGAGGGCCGCGACCGCCGCGGTGATGGCGGCGTGCAGGTTCGCATCGGTGCTGGCCACGACCCTCGCGGTAAACGACGAGGCGTTCGAGCCGTGCTCCGCATGAAGCACCATGTCGGTATCCATCAACGACGAGGCGTCCTCGCTCGGCGCCTCCCCCTTGAGCATGTAGAGGAAGTTCGCGGCATGGCCGAGGTCGGCGCGCGCGGCCACCGGATCCCGGCCCTGCCGGAGGTGGTGGTGCGCGGCGACGATCATCGGCGCCTGCGAGGTGAGCCGGACCCCCTTGCGCCGGGTCGCGTCGAGCGAGTTGTCCGCCGTTTCCGGGTCGTACGCGGCCAGCGCGGACACCGCGGTGCGGAGGGCGTCCATGGGATGCGCATCGCGTACCGCACCGAGGACGTCGTAGACGGCGGCGGGCAGGCGGCGGGCCTCCTTCAGCGCCGCGTCGAAGGCGTCGAGCTCGGACCTCGTGGGAAGCGCGCCGTACAGCAGGAGGCAGGCGGTCTCCTCGAAGGTCGAACGGACGGCCAGATCGTGGATCGAGTATCCACGGTACCTGAGCTCCCCGGCCCGGCCGTCGATGAACGTGGTGGGGGAACGGTCGAAGCAGAGGTCCTTGAGTCCCCGATGCACCTCGGGCTGATTCGTATCCGTCATGAGCCGCTCTCCTTCTTCGTCGCTCTCGCATTCCACGGCGGGGCGGGGGCGAAGCCAGGATCCGTGCCCGGCTCGAACGCCCCGCCCGCCGCGAAGCGGGGCGGCCGCCGCCCGAAGCGCGGATTCTATCCGGCGGAGCCTCGCGCCCGTTCCGCACCCACGGGAGGCGCGACGAGACCTCCGCGCCGCCGCCATGGGATTCGATCCCGCCCGCAGCCGCCGAATTCTTCTTCAGGACACCTCCGGCTCGCGCCCCGGATACAGCGTGAAACGAGCCTGGATTCCCTCCGGACGGTGCTTGTTCGCGAAGACCGGATCGACTACTTTCCGCGCCTCGCTCATGAGCACCGATGCCTTCGGAGGCCGCCGTGGCAACGACGGGCAAGACGACCGGACCATCCACGCGCAGCGCACGGACGCGGACCCGCGGCAAGAGTACCGCCGCTCTCGCGGCCGCCGCCGGGGCCGCCGATGAGGTCACGGCGGAAGATGCCGCCGCGGCCGGAGGGTCTCAGGCGAACGGTTCCCCCCCCCGCTCCTCCTCCCGGAAGGCTGCCCGAACGAAATCCGCCGGCCGCAGCGCCACGGCCCGTTCCGTCAAGTCCGGAGCCGGAAGGAAGAAGCCGAGCGCGCCCACGAAGGGAAAGCCGGCGGCCAAGGCCGGGACCCCCAGTGCGCCGGGTGCGGCCGAGTCGCGGTCCGGAGCCCAGGCCGGAAAGCGGGCTGGAACCCGGACCGGAGCCAAGCCCGCCGCTCGAACCAGGGCCGCCCGCGCACCGAAACCGGCGGCGAAGGCGGCTGCCGCTTCACGCGCCCCGAAGGAGGAGACCCCGGCCGCTCCCGCTCCGCCCCCGGAGCTGCCCGAAGGCTATGTGCCGAACGGGGACGAGGAATACATGGGTCCGCTGCAGACGGAGTATTTCCGCCGCAAGCTGATCGACTGGCGGCAGGCCCTGCTCGACGAGTCCGAGCAGACCCTGGAATCCATGCGGGACCAGCAGCGCGAGGTGAGCGACGAGGCGGAGCGGGCGAGCCGGGAGACCGAGATGAGCTTCGAGCTGCGCACCCGCGATCGCTACCGGAAGCTCATCCGCAAGATCAACGAGGCGCTCGTCCGCATCGAGGACGGGAGCTACGGTTTCTGCGAAGAGACGGGGGATCCGATCGGGCTCGGGCGCCTCGAGGCCCGGCCGATCGCGACCCTTTCGGTCGAGGCGCAGGAGCGCCGGGAGATGCTCGAGCGCCAGTACCGGCCCTGACCCGGATGTCTCACCGGGCCCGCGTGAGCCCGGCGCCCGGGCGCCGCGCCGCCCGCAGCTCCGCCCTGCCGCCTCTCAGGCCGGAAACGGCCGGTCCCGGAGGTGGTCGACGATGCAGAAGAAGCCGAACGGCTCCCCCGTCTCGTTTCGGAGCTGATGGACCTCGAGGGGCGGCAGGAAGGCGACGTCGTTCGGCTTCACCACGACTTCCCGGCTCCCCGTCACCAGCCTCCCTTCCCCCCGGGCGCCGATGATGACGTGGGAGTGCACGTGCCGCTCGCGGCTGGTGTGCCCGCCCGCCTCCACCTCGAAGTAGCGGAGATCGCTCCGGGTCGGCTCCTCGAAACGGCCGACCAGCTCGACCCGGCGGACCCCCCGGAACGGCGCGGGGTTCGAATCGGCCGCCGCCGTCCTGTAGGGGGAGCTCTCCCGTCCGCCCCACTCGAACCCCGGCCGAAAGGGCAGGAACACGGGGCCGGCCGGGGGCTCCTCCCGAGCCGCCGGCGAGATACGATGCTCCGGGAAGCACCCGGCGATGCGTTCCGCGAACGCCCGGGCCCCGTCCTCGACCCGCGGCGCATGGCCCAGCAGGGCGCCGCCGACGAGCAGCACCGCGTCCGGGCCATACTCGGCGCAGGCGGCCTCGATCCCGTCGAGCTGGAGGCCTCCGGCGGGACACGGCCACGCCGGCGCCAGCTCCCCCAGAGGGGCGGCGAGACGCTCCCGGATCGCGCCGCAGGCAGCCGGGTCGAAGCCGAAACGGCCCCGTGCGTCCGGGAACACCGAGACGTCGACCCCGGCGAGCCGGAAGAGGGTCCCGAACACCAGCGGCAGGCTCATCCCGCGGGCGAGCCCGCCGGCGAGGCTCGGATGGCCCATGAGCACGAGCCCGTGGCGGGCGGCGAGCCCCCGCACCGAATCGAGCCCGAGGACCGCGGGGCAGAGCAGAACCCCGCGCAGCCCGGCGGCCCGCACGAGGTCGAAGTGGAGATCGATCGATTCGAGGGGCGCCGACACCAGCGGGAAGTAGAGGCAGCTCCGGCCCGTGCGGGCGTTGGCGCCCTCCACCGCGTCCCGGCACCGAAGCACCCGCTCGCGGAACCCCGCGAAATCGGTCACCAGGTTCTGATCGTCCTTGACCAGGTCGCCGCCGCCCGAGGCGAACTCGCCGGCGATGCGGGCGTACTCCGCCGCATCGAGGCCGCGCGGCTTGAGCGCGGTGGCGAGGAGGGGCCTCCCGCGCACCCCGGTCAGGCGCCGCAGGCCCCCGACGCCGAAGCGGGGCCCCGCGAACTCGGCGACGACCGCGGGCGGCAGCGAGAAATCGGCGAGCTCCACCCCCGGATAGAGAGACACGTTGCCGTAGAGGAGGTTGAGAAGCTGCGGAAGCTGCCCGTTCGCGAGCTCCCCCGAATAGCTGACGGTGACGCGATGGGAGGCGCCGGCGGGCGGCCCGGGCGGGGGCCGTTCTCCGGGGGACCGCTTCTCCCCCCCGGTGGAATCGAGGGACGAGATGGTCTCCACCCGCCCGAGCACCCGCTCGCACACCACCGGGTCCGTCACCAGGGCCGGCGGCAGCTCCACGGTCTGCTCGTAGGCGATGCGGCGCGCGAGCCCCGCGACCTCCTCGGAGGTCGAGCGCACGTCGTAGGTCGCGAGAATGCGGTCGGGGTCGCTCATCCGGTCATTCGGGGGGCGTGCGTCCGGGCGTCGCGCGGGCCTCCCGGCCTCTCCTTCCCGGCGCGGCTCCTCCCCCGCCCACTCTACCACCCCCACTCCGTCCTCCCCTCCGCCGCCGCCGTCCCGAGCGCTTCGCGGAGCGGCCCGAGGTGGCGCTCGTAGCTCCGCCAGCGCCCGACGGACCGCCGATAGATCGGTTGACGCACCTGCCAGCCGCTCGCGGTGTGCACCGAGCGCTCGGTGAGATGGAAGTCGAGGCAGCGCTCGTCCCAGTCGAGCCCGCAGAACTCGACCAGTCGGCGGCTCTCCGATTCGAGGGACGTCACCAGGGACTCGTAGGGCTGCTCGTGCACGGGAGACGGGAGCACCGACCGCCAATGACCCATCAGGCGTTCGCAGGCCCGGTACTCGCGCGCGAGGGAGTCGAAGTCGTACGACCAGGCGTGCCCCCGATGGAACCGGACCAGGTAGTTCGAGAGGCAGACGTCCATCGGATCGCGGCTGACGTGCACGATGCGGGCGTTGGGGAGCATCGCGGCGATGAGCCCGAGGTGGCGCCAGTTCTCCGGGAGCTTGTCCGTGGTCCTCGCCGCGGCTCCGGCCCGCGCCCCGGAGTAGTCGAGGTAGTCCCGCGCCGCCGCTTCGAGGTCCTCCCGCTCGACGGCGGCCGCCGCCGCGGGGAGCCCGGCCCCCTCCCTGGCGCCGAGAAGGTCCTGCGCGAGGTTGGGGATGCGGATGAGTTCGCCCGCCCCGTACACCTCGGGGTGGGAGGCGAGGATCTGCTCCACCAGGGTCGTGCCGGACCGCGGCATCCCCACGATGAAGATGGGCCGCGGAGACGGATCCCCCCATCCCCGCACCCGGTCGAACCACGCCTCCCCGAACCCGCCCTCGACGTCCTCCACCAGGCGCTCCGGGCCGTGGGGATCGAGCGGGACATGGCGTTTCAGGATCTCGTTTCCGCGCCGAAAGTGCTCGAACGCACGGTCGTACTCGCCGATATCGTCGTACATCTTGCCGAGGGCGAAATGCACGTCGCCGCACTCGGGGCCGGGGTCCGGGCGTGCATCCAGCCGCGCCGCCACCGCCCCCGCCTCCTCGATCTCCCCGGTATCGGCAGGGCCGAAGCGCCGGGTCTTGGAGTAGTTGAGCCAGACCTGGGGATGGTCCGGGCGGCCGTCGATGACCCGCCGGTAGCAGCGCGCCGCCGCCTCGAACGCGCCCGTATCCACATGCGCGAGGCCGAGCTCGGTCAGCGCATCGGGGTGGTCGGGGGACAGGGCGAGCGCCCGCTCGTGGGCCTCCATCGCCTCGCGGGGGAGGCCGGAGTCGAGCAGCGCTCCGCCGAGGGCGATCCGGAAGTCGGGGTCGTCGGGAAACCGATCGACGAGCCGGCGAAGCTCGGCGGCCGCGGCCTCCGGCTCACCCGCCCGCCGGAGCCCGGCGCCGAGGTTGAAGCGGGCGTTCACGTGGCCGGGGTCGAGCGCGAGAGCGGTCCGCCAGGCGGCCATCGCATCGCGGACCCGCTGCTGCTCGAGGAGGAGGTTCCCGAGGGTAGCGTGCCCGGCGGCTTCCTTCGGCTGGCTCGCGACCGCCCGCTCCGCGAGGGCGAGGGCGAGGGCGAGCCGGCCGGTCGAACGCGCGAGGAGGGCGTAGTTGAGCGCCGCGCCGGGAAAGTCCGGCGCGGCCGAGAGCACCTCCCGATAGCCTGCCTCGGCGGTGGCGAGGCGCCCGGCCCGATGCTCCAGGGAAGCCAGCCGGAACCGCTCGGCAAGGCGGGCCGCCGCCTTCGGCCGGAGGCGGGCCCTCGGACCCCTCTCCCTGCGCGCCTTCGATCTGGCGGATCTGCGTCCCATCGGTCCGGGTTGCGGCCGGCCCGCGCCGGGCCGTCCCGGGAGCGAATGGTAGCGGATGCGCCCTTCGCATGGGGCATGACGGGCGTCCGGCTCGTTATCATCCGACCCTGGAGGCGCTGGCCGGGCCGACGGCGCCCTGGCCCGGGCCCGGGATGCGGGAGCAGCGCCGGAGACCGCACCATCTTTCGGGAGGAACACGACATGACCCTGGAGAGCCACGGGCGCTACGCGTACCGCAGCATCCTCGACCGGCCCGACTACAGTTGGCCGGGCGGCAAACGGCTCGCGGTCTACGTCGCCCTCAACATCGAGGCGTTCCGCTTCGGCCGCGGCAAGGGCGCGGCCATCGCCCCCCCGGACCAGGCGCAGAGCCACAGCATCTACTCCTGGCGGGACTACGGGAACCGGGTGGGGATCTGGCGCCTCCTGGAGCTCTTCGACGAGTTCGAGATCCCCGCCGAGGCGCAGATGAACACCGCGATCTACGACCTCTGCCCGGACGTCCCGGAGGCGCTGCGGCGGCGGGGCGACGAGATCGTCGGCCACGGGATCACCAACAGCGACGAGCAGGGCGGGCTCGACGAGGGCGCGGAGCGGGCCCTCATCGAGGACGTGACCCGCACCATCGAACGGCACGAGGGGGCGCCGCCCGCGGGCTGGATGAGCCCGTGGCTCTCCAACTCGGCGGTGACCGCGGACCTGCTCCGGGAGGCCGGCTACCGCTACTTCATGGACTGGACCTGCGACGACCAGCCCATCTGGATGCGGACCCGGGGCGGCCGGATCCTCGCCATGCCCTATCCCATCGAGTGCAACGACACCCGCGGGGTGGTCTGGTACGGGTATACGTCGAGCGAGTTCACGGACATGCTGATCGACGGCTTCGACGAGATGCGGCGCCAGAGTGAGGGGCAGCCGCTCGTCTTCCCGATCTCCCTGCACCCGTTCGTGGTCGGCCGCCCGTACCGGATCCGGCAGCTCCGTCGGGTGTTCGAGCACCTGAAACGGCATCGGGACGAGGTCTGGCTGACCCGCCCGCGCGACATCTGCGGGTTCGTCGAGAACCTGCCCGCCGGGACCGTTCCCGGGGGCTGAGGGCGGCGCCCCGCCCGGTCGGCCGACGGCCGGCCGGAGAGCCGAACGACGGTGATGCGGACCGGGAGGAACGTATCCCTCCCGGATACCTCGCCGGCCTCATCGCCGCCATCCCGTCTGGCGACCGTCGAGCGGGGCGATCCGCCCGCGCCGCTCAGCCCCGAAACCGCCTCGCGATCAGGTGGTCCAGGGACACGCAGCCCGGGCCGCGCGCCATGATGAAGAGGAGCAGGAAGAACCACAGGAGATGGTGGTTCCAGAATCCGCCCGGATAGACGAACTGGATGACGATGGTCATCACGAACAGGGCCAGGGCGGAGAGCCGGGTCGCGAATCCGACCACCAGCAGGATGGGCAGGACGTTCTCCGCGAGCGCCGCGAGGTGGGCGGCGACCACCGGCATCGGCAGCCCGAACTCGTGCTCGAACAGGAAGATCGTGCTGTCGGTGACGGTCAGGCCCGACACCTTGCCGCGGCCGGAAATGAAGAAGAGGGGGGCGACGGCGACCCGCGCGCCGAGCTGGAGGAACCAGTCCGGAATGCAGCCCGGAATCGCGTACAGCCGGTCGAGGAGCCCCGCGAGGCCGCCTGCTCCCTCATTGCCGTCGTTTCGAGTCATCGTCCATCTCCCGAGTTCGGAGCCGGCGCCGCCGGTCATGGATCCAGCCGGAATCCGGCGAACGTCTCGCCCGCCAGCAGCCCGGTCAGGCAGGTCTGCAAGTCGAAGCCGGGGTCCGCCGCGCACGCCGCCTCCCAGGCGGCGCCCAGCGGATCGCCCGCCGCAAGTGCGCCGAGGAAGGTGAACCCGGATTCATCGAGGGTGCGCACCTCCACCTCCGCCCCGGGCCGGATCACGAGGAGCCATTCGGCGCCTCCCTCCACCTTGATGTTTCCTTCCGGCTCCTCCTCGCTCTCGAGGGCGATGCGCCGGATGTTCGAGACCGGATACCGCGAGGCCAGCCGCTGGCAGGAAGGGTGCGGCGCGAGCACGAGCTCGGCCATCCGCTCGGGGGAGACGCCCGCGAGCTCGTCCGCCCGGAGCGCCTCCGCCTCGGCCGCGACGTAGGCCCGATGCCAGGCGAGCTCGAGGCGTCCCACGTCCGCGAACCACGGATAGCGTCCCGCCGCCTCGTAGCCGGCCACGAACCCGGGAAGGTCGAAGCCGTACTCGAGGAGCCGTCCGTGCTCGGGGGGATGCGCGCGGGCGTAGTCGCGGGCGACCCGGGCGAAGAAGTCCGCCCCCATCAGCCGGACGAGGGCAGGGTAGAGCCCTTCGAGGGACCGGACGAGGGCCGACGCGATGTTGTTGCGGTAGATGTCGAGGCGGGCGCCCGGCCGGGGGCCTTCCCCCCGCGCGAGGGCCGCGGCCGCCGCCTCGTCGCCCTCTCCGGCCATCGCCGCCGCGAAGGCCGCCTGCATGGCGGCGAGGCCGCCGTCCAGGGCGGTCTCCGGCCCGGGGGTCCGGGACCCGGCGCGGACGGGGGAGACCGGCATCTCAGGCCCGACACTCGACGCCGCCGGCGCTGGCGCTGGCGCTGGCGCCCCGGACCTCCGCGGCAGACGCTTCGCGCGCGGCCCGGTCGGCGAGATGGGCTTCGGCCAGCAGCGCCTCGAACGGCGGAAGGTTCGCGTCGCGTTCGATGAGGGTCGGCGCCGGCCCCCGGCGGCCGATCACCTCCCGGTAGAGGGTCCACACCTCCTCGGCCACCGCGGAGCCGTGGTCGTCGACCCGGATGGCGTGTCCGTCCGCATCGTCGACCGCGTGCCCCGCAAGATGGATCTCCTCGACCGCCTCCAGCGCGAACGCATCGAGCCAGGCGCACGGATCGAACGCATGGTTGCTCGCGCACACGAAGAGGTTGTTCACGTCGAGGAGGAGGCCGCAGCCGGTGCGGCGGGCGAGCTCGGCCAGGAACTCGGGCTCGGGGATCTCCTCCCGGCCGAAGCGGAGATAGGTCGAGGGGTTCTCGATCAGGATGCGCCGCCGGAGGTGGTCCTGGGCCCGGGCCACGTTGCCGGCCATCGCGTCCAGGGCTTCGCGGGTCATCGGCAACGGGAGCAGGTCGGCGAGGAAGCGCCCGCCGACCCGGCTCCAGGACAGATGCTCCGAGACCACGAAGGGCTCGAAGCGATCGACGAGCGCCCCCAGCCGGTCCAGGTGGTCCCGGGGCGGGGGGTCGCAGGAGCCGAGGGACATGCCCACCCCGTGCAGGGAGAGCGGATAGTCGGCGCGGATCGCTTCCAGGTAGCGAAGCGGCGGCCCGCCCTCGAGCATGTAGTTCTCGGGATGGACCTCGAACCAGCCGAGGTCCGGCCGGGTCTCGATGACCGTCCGGCAGTGCTCCGACTTGAGCCCCACCCCCGCCCGGTCGGGCGGGGGCCGGCCCGGATGCGGGGTGCCGGCCGGCGCCGGCGGGGCCGCACCGTCACCCACGGCCGGCGCCCCGTGGCGCGGCGGGGCCGGAAGCGCTCCCGGTGGTCAGCCTTCGCTCAGGCTGCCGCCGACGAGCTTCTCGCAGAGGCCCTTGGGGGTGAGGACCCAGGCGTTCATCTGGCCGTCTGCGGTCGATGTCCCCTGGCACGTGGTGCCTTCGCCGGCCTTGCAGTCGTTCATGCCGGCCTTGGCCACGCCGTAACACTTCTCCATGTCGGCGGCGAGCGCGCCGGCGGCGGGAGCGGCGGCGAGGGCGGCGGTCAGCGCGCCGGCCACCGTGAGCTTCGTGAGAGTGGATGCTTGATCGGCCATTTACCGAATCCTCCGTATGAGTGCCTGCGGGTCGCTCCGAAGGAGGCTCGATCCCCGGCCTCCATTCGGCCCCGGCGCCGGGAGGGTGCCGGGCTCCGGCCCCCCGCGATCCCGGTGCCGGAAGATGGTAGTGGAACGGGTGCGCCGCATCCATCGCGGCGACGGTTACCCACCATTAAACCTCTCCCTCTCCCTCCCCGCCGGGGCCGCCTCCGGTCCCGTCGCCGCCCCCGGCCCGCCGCTCGAGGTCGCTCCACCGCTCGAACGCGCCTTCGAGCTCCGCCTCGGCCTCGCCGAGCGCCCGGCGCGCGCCGGCAATGGCCGGCGACGGCTCCTCCCGGTAGAACGCGGGGTCGGCGAGCTTCCGGTGCAGCGCCGCGATGCGGCCTTCGAGGGCCTCGATCCGCTCCGGCAGGGCCTCCAGCTCCCGGCGTTCGGAGAAGGAGATGCGCCGCGGCCGGCCGCTCCTTTGCCGCGGCCGGCCCGCCCGCGGCGCCCGCGCCCGCGCCGATGCCGCGTCGCCTCGCGCTTCGGTGCGGTCCGGCGCCTCCGCCGCGTTCCGCGACCAGGCGATCCAGTCGGACCAGCCTCCGGGGTGCTCCCGTACCCGGCCCTCCCCTTCGAGGACGAACAGGCAGGTCACGAGGTTGTCGAGAAACGTCCGGTCGTGGCTGACCAGGAGCAGGGTGCCGTCGTACTCCGCGAGACGTTCTTCGAGCACGTCGAGGGTCTCGACGTCGAGATCGTTGGTCGGCTCGTCGAGCACGAGCAGGTTCGACGGGCGGGCGAACAGCCGGGCGAGGAGCAGCCGGTTGCGCTCGCCCCCGGACAGCGCCCGCACCGGGTCCTGCGAACGGCGCGCCGAGAACAGGAAGTCCCGGAGATGGCCCAGCACGTGGACCGACTTCCCGCGCATGGAGAGGAACTCCCCGCCGTCGGCCACCGCGTCCTTGACGGTCGCGTCCTCCGGCAGCCGCTCCCGCTCCTGGTCGAAGTAGCCGATCCGAAGGCCCGTACCGTGCCGGATCCGGCCGTGCGAGGGCTCGAGGTCTCCGATCAGCAGACGGGCCAGGGTGGTCTTTCCGATGCCGTTCGGTCCGACGATCCCCACCCGATCCCCTCGTTCGACGAGACAGGAGAACCCCGCGACGACGGGGGCTCCGGCTCGGCCGAAGGTGATTTCGTCCGCCTCGATCACCCTCCTTCCGGACCGCTCGCCCTCCGCGAGACCGAGCTTGGGACCGGAGGGGTCCGGGCGGGTTCGCCGGGCGCGGCGCTCCTCGCGCATCTCGGCGAGCCGCCGCAGGCGGCCCATGTTCCGGGTCCGGCGCGCCCTGAGCCCGCCGCGCAGCCACGCCTCCTCGCCCGCGAGGCGTCGGTCGAACCGCGCCGCCTCCCGCGCTTCGGCCTCCCAGCGCTCGTCGCGGCGGCGAAGGAAGTTCGCGTAGTCTCCCGGCCAGGAGGTGACCCGCCCCCGGTCGATCTCCATGATCCGGGTCGCGAGCCGTTCGAGGAACGCGCGGTCGTGGGTCGTGAACACGAGCCCGCCGGCGAACCCCGCGGCCAGCCGCTCAAGCCCCTTGATGGCGGGGATGTCGAGGTGGTTCGTCGGCTCGTCGAGGAGGAGGAGATCGGGCTCCGCCATCAGGGCGCGCGCGATCAGCAGCCGCCGCCGGTAGCCGCCCGAGAGCGACTCGAAAGGGGCGTCCGGCTCGATGCCGGCTTCCTCGAGGGCATGGTCGGCCCGCCACTCGCGCTCCCAGTGCTCCGCCTCCGGGACGCCTGCGAATCCTGCCCGGACGACATCGCGCGCACACCCGCCGAGACCGGCCGGAAGCACCTGCGGAACGAGGGAGACCCGAAGCCCCGGGCGGCGCTCGACGAGGCCCGCGTCGGGCTCCCGGAGGCCGGCGAGGATGGAGAGGAACGTGGACTTGCCGGCCCCGTTCCGGCCCGTCACGCAGACCCGCTCCCCGGCCTCGAAGGCGAGATCGACCTCCTCGAACAGGGCATCGGCGCCGATCGCGGCAGCGATCCCCCGCGTCCTCAACAGCGGCATGGGAGGAAGGATAGCGCGGGGGACGGCCCGCCGCGATTCTCGCCGACCCGAGGCATGTGCGCTGTTCGTAAATATTTGAAACATATGGGCAGGAGGGATCCGTCGTACCCTGTGCATGTCCAGCCGCGACACGCTCGTGACCGTCTTATCCATTTGATTCACAAAATCGTTCGTTGCTGCGGCGGGCGGTTCCGCCGCGGTGGGGTGAAATCCGCTGACCAGACCCGTGAACTGCCCCGAAACCGTGGAGTCGGCCCGTCCCCGTGGGGCAAGAAATATCTCGACCCCCGCTCTCTTCTCCATATCAATGCCTTACGCACAGCGCCCGGGGCTCACCCGCATCTCTCGTCGACCTTCGCCCCGCCGCCGACGTCGAGACGCCGCGGCGGCGGGCCGCACGGGCCGAAAGACCCTGAAGGGTGAGCCGGGGTCCGGTGAAACGCCGGCGGCGCTTCCTCCCGGCGAGCGCGGCCGGCCGACGATCGCAGGACGGGCCGGCCGAGAACGGCAGGACGAGCCTGCAAGTGGAGGCGCCGCGGAGCGCAGCAGGCCGCCGACCCCGCGTCGAAGCGGCCTGGAATCGAGTGCGGCCCGCCACCGGGAGCGGGTCCGCGTCCACCGCACGGGGGCCGGGAAGGAAGCGGGCTAGAATCCCGTCTCCCCCCTCGACCCGGGACCCAGGACGAATGGAGACATCGATGATCGCGCCCGCCCGGACGGCGGCCGCCCCCCGGCATCGGGGCCGCGGCTCACGCCCGTCCGCCCCGCCGGCCGTCCCGCCGGCGGAGCCCGTCCGTCCGGCGTTCGGAGGCGCGCGCGATGCGTAACCTTCGCCACGGCGGCCGCATCCTCGCCGACCAGCTCGCGGTCCAGGGATGCGACCGGGTCTTCCTCGTCCCTGGCGAGAGCTTCCTCGCGGCGCTCGACGGGCTGCACGACCTGCCCGGCATCGCCGCGGTGGTCTGCCGCCAGGAAGGCGGGGCGGCGATGATGGCCGAGGCGTACGGCAAGCTGACCGGCCGGCCCGGGATATGCATGGTCACCCGCGGCCCGGGAGCGGCCAACGCCGCGGCCGGGGTCCACGTCGCGTTCCAGGATTCGACGCCGCTCGTGCTCATCGTCGGCCAGGTGGGCCGCGGGATGCTGGACCGGGAGGCGTTCCAGGAGATGGACTACCGCCGCATGTACGGCGAGATGGCCAAGTGGGTGGCCCAGGTGGACCGGACCGAGCGGATCCCGGAGTACGTGAGCCGCGCGTTCCACACCGCGTCCTCCGGGCGGCCGGGGCCGGTGGTGCTGGCCCTGCCGGAGGACGTGCTCTCGGCCCGCGCCGACGTTCCGGACGCCCGTCCCGCGGCGCCCGGGGTCCCGAAGGCGGCGGCGAGCGACGTGGAGGCGTTCGGGAAGCTCCTTGCGGGGTCCGAGCGGCCGATGCTCGTGGTCGGGGGCGGGGGCTGGTCGGCGGCGGCCGCGCGCGATCTCGCCCGGTTCTCCGCCGTGCACCACGTCCCGGTCGCCGCCTCGTTCCGCTGCCAGGACTACCTCGACAACCGCCACCCGAGCTACTGCGGCCACGCCGGCATCGGGCTCGATCCGCGGACCGCGGACCGGTTCCGCGGCTCCGATCTCCTGATCGCCCTCGGCAGCCGGCTCGGGGAGATCACGACGAGCGGCTATACCCTCGTCGGCGTCCCCAACCCGGCCGGCCGTTTCGTGCACGTGCATCCGGGCGCGGAGGAGCTCGGCCGGGTGTACCGGCCCGACCTCTCGGTCAACGCCTCGGCCGCCTCGTTCGCGGCCGCAATCGCGGATCTGGAGCCCGCCGCAACGAGCCACTCCCGCCGGCGCGAGGAGTGGGCCCGCGCGTGCGCCGCCGAGTACCGCGCGGGCCGGGAACCCCGCCCCACCCCCGGGCGGGTGCGGATGGAGCACGTGGTGGCCCGCACCCGGGAACGCCTCGACGACGACGCCATCGTGTGCAACGGGGCCGGCAACTACGCGGCATGGGTGAACCGCTACTTCGAGTACCGTGCGTACCGGACCCAGCTCGCCCCGACCTCGGGTTCGATGGGCTACGGGGCGCCGGCCGCGGTCGCCGCTGCCCTCGTCCACCCGGACCGGCAGGTGGTGTGCTTCGCCGGGGACGGATGCTTTCTCATGACCGGCCAGGAGCTCGCGACCGCGAGCCGGTACGGCGCGGATCTGACCGTCATCGTCGCCAACAACGGCATGTACGGGACCATCCGCATGCACCAGGAGCGCCACTACCCGGAGCGCGTGTACGGGACCGGGCTCGCCAACCCCGACTTCGCGATGTTCGCCCGCAGCTTCGGCGGCTTCGGGATCCGGGTGGAGAGCGACGACGAGTTCGACGTGGCGCTCGACGAAGCCCTGGCCCACCGCGGGCTCTCGCTCATCGAGGTGGCGATGGACCCCCAGGCGCTCTCCCCTGCCGCCACCCTGGAGGACGTGCGGGCGGAGGGGATCGCGCGGCGAATGGAGACCACGGCATGAAGCTCGCCGACTTCGACACCCTGACCTTCGACTGCTACGGCACCCTCATCGACTGGGAGACCGGGATCGCGGCCGCCCTCGAGCCCCTCGCCGCGCGCGCGGGGCGGGCGGTCGGCCCGGACGAACGGGTCGCCGCCTTCGGCCGGCACGAGCACGAGGAGCAGGCGCGCGCGCCGGGCGCGCCCTACCCCGAGATCCTCGCCGCGGTCCATGCCGCGGTCGCCCGCGACTGGGGGATCGACCCGGACCCCGCGCTGGCGCGGGCGTTCGGCGGCTCGGTGCCGGACTGGCCGGCCTTCCCGGATTCGGCGGCGGCGCTCCGGTATCTCAAGCGGCACTTCCGGCTGGTCATCCTGTCGAACGTCCACCGGGCCGGGTTCGCGGCCAGCAACGAGAAGCTCGAAGTGGAGTTCGACGCGATCTACACCGCCGAGGACATCGGCTCCTACAAGCCCGACCCGCGCAACTTCCACTACATGCTGGAACACCTGGAGCGCGACTTCGGAGCGGCGAGGAGCGGGATCCTGCACACCGCCGAGAGCCTGTTCCACGACTGCGCGACCGCCCGCTCCCTCGGCCTCGCCACCGCCTGGATCCACCGGCGGGCGGCGGCGGGCGGGTTCGGCGCCACGCGCCCGGTCGAGGAGCCGCCGGAGGTCGACTTCTACTTCACCTCGCTCGCCGGGATGGCCGACGCCCATCGGGGCGGAACGGCGGACGCGGGCACGGGCGGGGGCGGGAGCGGGGAGGCTTCCCGGTGAACACCGGTCCCGACGACGCCCGCGCTCCCGGCCCCGACCCGGCCCGCATCGACGAGGTGCTTGGATTCTGGTTCGGGGAGCTCACCCGCGAAGACTGGTTCGGGGGCGGCGAGGCGGTGGACGCTCGGGTCCGGGAGCGTTTCCTCGATCTGCACGAGGCGCTCCGGGTCCGCGTGCCGGAGAGCTGGCGGTCGGCGGCGCGCGGGATGCTGGCGGCGGTGATCGCCCTCGACCAGTTCCCGCGCCACCTGTACCGGGGCGACCGCCGGGCCTTCGCGGCCGATGCGGCGGCCCTCGGTCTCGCCAGGGAGGCGATCGACCGCGGTCTCGACCGGGGAATGTCGAAGGACGAGCGGAAGTTCCTCTACCTTCCCTTCGAGCACAGCGAGGACCCGGCCGAGCAGGCGCGGTCGGTGGAGCTCTACGCCGCCCTCGACGATGCGAACACCCTCGAATACGCGATGCGCCACAAGGAGATCATCGACCGGTTCGGCCGCTTCCCGCATCGCAATGCGGCGCTCGGCCGAGGGTCGACCCCGGAGGAGATCGAGTTCCTGAAGGAGCCCGATTCCTCGTTCTGAGTGGGGGCCGTCCCCGGTGGCTGGCGGGAGGCGGGCGGGTGATGCGGTCCTCTGTGGCAGCCGCCCTCGCCGAAGGCGTTGTCGAATACAGCCTGTTGATGATGCGTAATTTCTCGGAGACGAGGAATTCGCCTTCAGGGCCGTTTCACGCTGACCGGCTCGCGGCCAGACGTCGATTCCCATCGCTCTTCCCGAGAACGGACGTCCTGGGAACGCTTGTGTCCCGCCCGCAAATGCGGCGGCAAGACCGCCGCCGATCGATGCGGGCGAGACGCCCGCGTCCGAAGGACGCGCCGTTCCCAGGAAGATCCGTGGGCACCGAGGCTTGGCCCCGACTGGTCAGCGTGAAAAGGCCCTGATCCCCCGCGGGGAGTCGTTGCGGAGCGGGGACGGCTCGCATAGGATTCCGCAACGTGCGGGGGGGTGTGCTCCAGCGGCGCCTCCCCGCCGGAAGATCAGGAGCCCCACATCCAGGGAGGACGTTCGCAATGGCTACCGTCGCAGAACGCATGGACACCGCGGAGGACCGTCTCGACCGGCTCGAGAGGTTGGCCGAGCTCCACGGGGCGTTCGTAACCCGCTTCGAAGAGAAGGTGGACCGCTATATCGAGCAGTCGACCAAGGAGCGCGAGGAGGATCGCCGAGAGGCTGCCCGCCTCCGCGAGGAAGATCGTCAGGAGGCCGCCCGCTACCGCGAGGAGTCGGACCGCCGCCGCGAGGAGGACCGCCAGGAAGCGGCTCGTTACTGGGAGGAGTCGGAGCGCCGTCGCGAAGAGGACCGCCAGGAAGCGGCTCGCTATTGGGAGGAGTCGGACCGCCACCGCGAGGAGGACCGCCGGGAAGCCGCCAAGGAGCGAGAAGAGGACCGCCGGAAGGCGGCCCGCTACTGGGAGGAGTCGGACCGCCGCTGCGAGGAGGACCGTCAGGAAGCCGCTCGCTACCGGGAGAGGATGGACCGCTATATCGAGCAGGCGGCCAGGGAGCGCGAGGAGGACCGCCGGGAAGCCGCCCGCTATTGGGAGGAGTCGGATCGTCGCCGCGAGGAGGACCGCCGGAAGGCGGCCAAGGAGCGAGAAGAGGACCGCCGGAAGGCGGCCCGTTATTGGGAGGAGTCGGATCGGGAAAGGCGGGAGATGAACAAGCGCTGGGGGCATCTGGCCAACAAGATGGGAACCATGGTGGAAGACCTCGTGGGCCCCAGCGTGCGCCGCATGGCGCGCGAGATCTTCGATTGCGGCGACGAAGTCTTCTTCGCTCCAGAGACTGTCAGAAATTACGTGTGTTGGGTGCCATAGTCTTGGAGTCCAAGAGGAGGACAGAGCATGGCGAGACGAGCCCGCGAAGTACGACGATTCCGCGATGAGCTGCTGGACGAGCTGTTGGCAGGGGCGGACCCGGCCGAGGTGTTCGCCGATGGCGGCGTACTCGACGATCTGAAGAAGGCGGTGGCCGAGCGGGCGCTTGATGCGGAGATGGACGCGCATCTGGACCGCGAGCGTTCGGGAGGCAACCACCGTAACGGCCACAACCGCAAGCGGGTGCTCACCGACGAGGGAGCGCTGGAACTGGCGGTGCCCCGCGACCGCGCGGGGAGCTTCGAGCCGCAGCTGGTGGAGAAGTACTGCCGACGCCTGCCGGGGTTCGACGACAAGGTGATCTCGATGTACGCACGGGGCATGACGACGCGCGAGATCCGCGGCCACATCGAAGAGCTCTACGGGGTGTCGGTATCGGCGGAGCTGGTCTCGAAGGTCACCGACGCGGTGCTCGACGAGGTCGGCGAGTGGCAGTCGCGCCCGCTCGAGGAGACGTACGCGATCATGTACTTCGACGCGGTGCGGGTGAAGATCCGCGACGAGGGCCTGGTGCGCAACAAGGCGGTGTATCTGGCGGTCGGGGTGAGCTGCGGGGGGCGCAAGGAGGTGCTGGGCCTGTGGATCGAGCAGACCGAAGGGGCGAAGTTCTGGCTGTCGGTGATGAACGAGCTCAGGGCGCGCGGGGTGACCGACGTGCTGATTGCGGTCGTGGACGGGCTGAAGGGGTTCCCCGAGGCGATCGAGGCGGTGTACCCCGAAGCGACGGTGCAGACGTGCATCGTGCATCTCATCCGCCGGTCGCTGGCGTATGCCTCGTACCAGGAGCGCCGGGAGTTGGCGGCGGCGCTCAAGACGATCTACCGGGCGCCGACGCAGGCCGCGGCCGAAGCGGCGCTCGATGCGTTCGAGGCCGGCCCTTGGGGGCGCAAGTACCCCGCGATCGCGCGGAGCTGGCGCAGCGCCTGGGAGCAGGTGACTGCGTTCTTCGCGTTCTCGCAGCCGATCCGTCGGGCGATCTACACGACCAACGCGGTCGAGAGCCTGAACAGCACGGTGCGCCGAGCGGTGCGCACCCGGGGGCACTTCCCCAACGACCGCGCGGCGACGAAGCTGGTGTACTTGGCGTTGCGCGCGGTGCAGCGCAAGTGGCGGGCGCCGCCTCGTCATTGGCATCAGGTGCGTCCGGAACTGGCGATCCGTTTCGGCGAGCGGTTCGTAGTGGAGGAGTCGTGACCGGCCCCGCGATTTCCACCGCCTGCCCACCGGCGCTTGGGCGAGTCAGGGGCCCCGCGCCCGTGGACAGCCCGTGGAAATCGCTCCGTGCCCCCGCTCGGGGGGAATCGCGGTCGGCCAGCTCGGGGCGATCCGCCCCGAGCTGCTACAGTGCCGGACATCCCACCGGACCGAACAAACACCACCGAGGCAGCCCAAACACGGAATTTCTGACACCCCCCGAACGGAACGTCGAATCGGGCTCGTTGGGCCGGTCTTCGGGCTCAGCGAGTCGGATCCAGCATCCTTCGATGGTCTCGTCGTCCTCGACGTCGTGGGGAGGACTTCCCCTGTGCCACGCGAGCCGCAAGGAGGCGGCATCGCTCTCCATGTGCCTCTTTGCTCGAGTCAGAAAGTCGTAGAATATCTTGAGTCCGCTGACCGACATTCTCATGAGGATGTCGGGACGACGTACGGGAAGGTTGTTGTAATGCAATTGGGCCACTGCTCGACCGTGCTATCCGTTCAACCTTTCTTCTGTTCACGAATGAACGGATCGAGCCGTTCCGGCGCCGTGGCAGGGGCGGCGGCGCTCCGTATCTCGCTCCGGAGGGCCGCCGCTTCCGTGGCGGCGTTCCCGGCCAAGTGTGCCTCCCGCTCGGGCGATGGACGTCAAAAATGGCCCGCCGCCGCCCGGCACACGGTGGCGTGGCCGGGCGGCGGCGGGCCGAAAGCCGGAATCCCTTCCGGCGCCCGTTGTTCGTGCCGGCGGTGGACTCCGCTCCACCGGGAGTACGGCGAACCCCCGCCCGGCGCGCGAGGGCTCCTTGCGCGGTGGGGCGTGTCCGGCCTCCGCCGGCCCGCGGCGCTCGCCGTCAGCCGCACTTGGAGTCGCCGCAGTCGAGGCAGGTCATGCACCCGTCGAGCATGACCACCGCCTTGGTGCTGCATCGGGCGCACAGCACCGCGCTGGCCGGGAATTCGTCTCCCTCGCACCCGAGCTCCCGACGGATCTCGTCGATATGGCGCTGCTGGCGCTCGTCGGGTCCGTCGCGCTTCATGAGCCCGATCTTGATGAGGTGCTCCTCGATCACCGTGCCGATCTCGGCCACCAGCGAAGGGACGTGCCGGCCTCCGCGTTTGAGGTAGCCGCCGCCGGGGTCGAACACCGAATGGAGCTCCTCGACCAGGAACGCGACGTCGCCCCCTTTCCGGAACACCGCGGAGATGATCCGGGTCAGGGCCACGATCCACTGGAAATGCTCCATGTTCTTCGAGTTGATGAAGATCTCGAATGGCCGCCGGAGCTCGTGCTCGGTCCCCGGGTTGAGGACGATGTCGTTGATGGTCACGTACAGGGCGTGATCGGAGAGCGGGGTCTTGATCTTGTACGTCGAGCCGGCAAGCTGCTCGGGCCGCTCGAGCTGCTCGTGCATCTGGATGACGTCCGCGCTCGGACGGGCCTCTTGCGGACGGGCCTCCCGGGCCTGTGACGCGCCCCCCCGCGGAACGTCCGCCGCCTTCACCTTCACCGCGGCGGATTCGTCCGCCACGCCGAACTTCACGATGCGTCCGTCCACCTTGATCGCCATGACTCCAGCCCCGCTCTTGCCCCTCGGCCCCAGGTGGGGGTTCCCGCTCCGGTTCCCAGCCCCCCGCCCTCGTAATCAGAACTTCCCGTAGTAGCCTTCCTTGAGTGCGTCATGGAGATTCGCCGCGGTGTGCGTCTCGCCGTCGTACTCGATCTCCTCGTTGCCGCGCGCCTCGATCACCCGGCCGTCCTCCAGGGTGAAGTGGTAGACGGTGTTCTCGAGATCCTCTTCCTTGACGAGCACCCCCTGGAAGGCCTCCGGGTTGAACCGGAACGTCGTGCAGCCCTTGAGCCCCTTCTCCATCGCGTAGAGGTAGATGTCCTTGAAGTTCTCGTAAGGGAAATCCGTGGGCACGTTGACGGTCTTCGAGATCGAGGAGTCCACCCAGTGCTGGGCCGCCGCCTGCACGTCGACGTGCTCGCGCGGGGTGACGTCGGCACTGCTCACGAAGTAGTCGGGAAGGTCGTCGAGCCCGGCCGCCTCCGGGTTCACGATCTCGCGATAGGCGAGGAGCTCGAACGACCACACGTCGACCTTCTCCTTGGTCTTGCGCCCGGTCCGGATGACGTTGCGCGAGTAGTGGTGCGCGAAGCTCGGCTCGATCCCGTTGCTCGCGTTGTTCGCGAGCGAGAGCGAGATGGTGCCGGTGGGGGCGATCGAGGAATGGTGGGTGAACCGGGCCCCGACCTCCGCGAGCCCGTCGACCAGCTCCGGCTCGACCTCCGCGATCCGCTGCATGTAGCGGCTGTACCGGGCGTGCAGGACCTTGCCCTTCACGCGATCGCCGGCCCGGATGCCGTCGCGCGCCATCTCCGGGCGGGCGGCGAGCATGGCCGGGGTGATCTCGAACTCCTCCTCGAGGATCGGCGCCGGCCCCTTCTCCTTCGCGAGCTCGAGCGCGGTCTTCCAGCCGGCAAGGGCGAGCTCGCGGCTCACGTCCGCCGTGAACCCGAGCGACTCCGGGGCGCCGTACCGGAGGCCGAGGAGGGCGAGGGTCGAGCCGAGACCGAGGAACCCCATCCCGTGGCGCCGCTTGGAGGTGATCTCCCGGCGCTGCTCCTCCAGGGGGAGCCCGTTGATCTCGACCACGTTGTCGAGCATCCGGGTGAAGACGGCCACCGTCTCGCGGAAGCCCTCCCAGTCGAACCGGGCGTTCGCGGTGAACGGCTCCTGCACGAAGCCGGTCAGGTTCACCGACCCGAGGAGGCACGAGCCGTAGGGGGGCAGCGGCTGCTCTCCGCACGGGTTCGTGGCGCGGATCTCCTCGCAGAACCAGTTGTTGTTCATCTCGTTGATCTCGTCGATCAGAACGAACCCCGGCTCGGCGAAGTCATACGTGGAGGACATGATCGCGTCCCACATCCGGCGGGCGGGCAGCGTCCGGTAGACGCGGCAGGCGACCCGGCCTTCCCCGTCCACGGTGTAGCTGTCGAAGCGAACCGGCCAGCGGCGCCAGACCACCTGCTCGGGATCGTGGAGGTCGAACTGCTCCAGCTCGCTCCGGGACAGGGGAAAGGCGAGCTTCCAGGAGCGGCCGCGGCGGACCGCCTCCGCGAACTCCCGGGTGATGAGGAGCGAGAGGTTGAACTGGCGCAGCCGGCCGTTCTCGCGCTTGGCGCGGATGAACTCCATCGCATCGGGATGGCTCACGTCGAACGTGGCCATCTGCGCGCCGCGCCGGCCGCCGGCCGACGAGATGGTGAAGCACATCGCGTCGTAGATGTCCATGAACGAGAGCGGCCCGGAAGTCTGCGCGCCCGCTCCGCTCACCCACGCCCCGCGCGGGCGCAGGGTGGAGAACTCGTAGCCGATGCCGCACCCCGCCTTGAGGGTGAGGCCCGCCTCGTGGACCTTCTCGAGGATGTCGTCCATCGAATCCCGGACGACGGCGGACACCGTGCAGTTGATCGTGGACGTGGCCGGCTTGTGCTCCTTCGCCCCGGCGTTCGAGATGATCCGCCCAGCCGGGACCGCGCCCCGGCGAAGCGCCTCGCAGAACCGCCCGTACCAGTGCTCGCGGGCCTCCGGGGTGGTCTCCACGTCCGCCAGGGTGCGGGCGACCCGCCGGTAGGTCCCGTCGATGTCGCGGTCGAGGGGCTCGCCGGTCTTGGTCTTGAGCCGGTACTTGGAGTCCCAGATGTCGAGGGAAGCCGGCTGCAGCCCGATGTCCGCGAGCGCCGCCGGGCGGAGCGGCAGACGAAGCGGGGCGACGTTGTACTCGGCGGCGTCCACGACGTTCTCCGGAGGGGTCGGAAGCGGCTTCGGACGATAGCAGACGAATCGTACATGTCAACATGTAGTGGACATCACTCGGATCGTTCCCCATATGTTGTGGTGGGCCGGTGGACGGCCGGTGGGCGGGTTGTCGCCACGGGGTGGAAGACCGGTGGAAAAAGGGGGCGGGGGCAGGCCGATACGGGTCGGAGAAGGGCGGGAGACGTAGCGGCGGGTCCAGCAGTCGGCAAGTGGAGTACGGAGCCGGCCGGCCATCGGTACTTCCGGCAGGGGCGGGCGCCGCAGCAAAGGACGGGGGCGCGTCCGGGGCCGCGTCCGGGGCTGGGGCCGGGGTCCGGGGTCAGGGCCGGGGTCCGGGTCGGGCCAAGGCCGGGGCCGGATACCCGGATCCCGCCTCGGGCGTTCTCCGAAGCCGGGGAAAGCGTTATCTTTCGCGGCACGAACGCAGAAGCGAGGGGCCGGTTCATGAGCCGCCGATTCGACGCCGTATACGAGCGTTCCCTCCGTGACCCCGAGGGGTTCTGGGGCGAGGCGGCCGAGGCCGTCTCCTGGCGCCGCCGCTGGGATCGGGTGCTCGACGACACGAACCCGCCCTTCTACCGGTGGTTCGCGGGCGCCGAGGTCAACACCTGCTACAACGCGGTCGACGTGCACGTCGAGACGGGCCGCGCCGAGCAGCCGGCCATCGTCTACGACAGCCCCGTCACCGGCCGCAAGTCGCGCCTCACCTACGCCGAGCTCCGGGACGCGGCCGCGTGCTGCGCCGGCGCCCTCGCCCGGCTCGGGGTCGGACGGGGCGACCGGGTCGTCATCTACATGCCCATGGTGCCCGAGGCGATCGTCGCGATGCTCGCGTGCGCGCGCCTCGGGGCGGTGCACAGCGTGGTGTTCGGCGGGTTCGCGTCGAAGGAGCTCGCCGGGCGCATCGACGACTGCGCACCCAAGGTGATCCTGAGCGCGTCGTGCGGCATCGAGCCCGGGCGCATCGTCGAGTACAAGCCGCTTCTCGACGGCGCCATCGACCTCGCCCGCCACCGCCCGGACCGGTGCGTCATCCTCCAGCGCCCCGAGCACCCCGCCCCCCTCGACCCGGCGCGCGACCTCGACTGGGGGGATTTCCTCGCCGGCGCGGCGCCGCACGAGTGCGTGCCGGTCGCGGCCACCGATCCCCTCTACATCCTGTACACCTCCGGCACCACCGGCCAGCCGAAGGGGGTGGTGCGCGACAACGGCGGTCACATCGTGGCCCTCAAGTGGTCGATGAAGAACGTCTACGGAGCCGATCCGGGGGAGGTGTTCTGGGCCGCCTCCGACATCGGCTGGGTCGTGGGGCATTCCTACATCGTCTACGCGCCGCTCTTCGCCGGCAACACGACGATCGTGTTCGAGGGCAAGCCGGTGGGGACTCCCGATCCGGGGACGTTCTGGCGGGTCATCGCCGAGCACGACGTGCGGGTGATGTTCACCGCCCCCACCGCGTTCCGGGCGATCAAGCGCGAGGACCCGGCCGGGGAGCATATCGGGCGCTACGACCTCTCCGCCTTCCGCACCCTGTTCCTCGCCGGCGAGCGGACGGACCCCGACACCCTCGCCTGGGCGCGGGAGAAGCTCCGGGTGCCGGTGATCGACCACTGGTGGCAGACCGAGACGGGCTGGTCGATCTGCGCGAACTGCATCGGCATCGAGCCGCTTCCCGTCAAGGAAGGGTCGCCGACGCGCGGCGTCCCCGGCATGGACGTGCGGGTGGTGGACGAGCACGCGGAGGAGGTCGAGCGGGGCCGGATCGGCGCCCTGGTCGTGAAGCTTCCCCTTCCCCCGGGGACCTTTCCCACCCTCTGGAGGGCGGACGGGCGGTTCGTCGAGAGCTATCTCGAAGAGTTCCCCGGCTACTACAAGACCGCGGACGCGGGATACATGGACGAGGACGGCTACGTCTACGTCATGTCCCGGACCGACGACATCATCAACGTGGCGGGCCACCGCCTCTCCACCGGGGCGATGGAGGAGGTGCTCGCGGCCCACCCGGACGTCGCGGAGTGCGCCGTCGCCGGGGTCCGCGACGCCCTGAAGGGACAGGCTCCCCTCGGGTTCCTGGTGCTCAATGCGGGCTGCGATCGGAGCCCGGCGGAGATCGTCTCCGAGTCCGTCTCCCTCGTGCGCGAACGCATCGGGCCGGTCGCCTCGTTCAAGACCGCGGTGGTGGTGGAACGCCTACCGAAGACCCGCTCCGGCAAGATCCTGCGCGGCACCATGCAGAAGATCGCGAACGGCGAGGAGTGGCGGATGCCGGCCACCATCGACGACCCGGCGATCCTCGGCGAGATCGCCGAAACCCTCCGGTCGATCGGCTACCCCGCGGCCGGCGCGCAGCACCCGGAGGAACAACGGTACTCCGGGGGGCCGGCGGGGCCGGCGCCTCCCGGATGCCTCGGGGCGGACGCGGGCCGCGGGCGGAGCCCCGGTACGGACGAGACATGATCGAGTCGTACTCCGAGCCGGCCGCCCGCCGCGGGATTCGCCCGGCGCCGTGCGAGGGGGAGGGTATGGACCGATGAATCGACTCGCATCGCTCGCCGTCGTCTCCGTCCTCGGAGCGGGCGCCGTCGGGCCGCACCACGTCCTGGCCGGGACCGATGGCCTCGCGACCGCGACGTTCGCGGGCGGGTGCTTCTGGTGTGTGGAGGCGGACTTCGACAGCGTGCCCGGGGTGGTGAAGACGGTCTCCGGCTATACCGGCGGCACGGTGGACGACCCGACGTACGAGCAGGTCACCGCGGGCGGCACGGGCCACCGGGAGGCGGTGCGGATCCACTACGACCCGGAACGGATCTCGTACGAGCGGCTGCTCCACGTATTCTGGCGGAGCGTCGATCCGACCGACGCCGGCGGGCAGTTCTGCGACCGCGGGGTGAGCTACCGGACGGCGATCTTCACCGGGACGGAAGACGAGCGGCGCCTCGCTTCGGAATCACGGGATGCGATCGAGCGTTCCGGGGTGCTGGAGAAGGAGGTCGTCACGACGATCGAACCGCTCGGGAAGTTCTTTCCCGCCGAGGATCATCATCAGGACTACTACACGAGGAATCCGATTCGATACCGGTTCTATCGACTCACCTGCCGCCGGGATGCCCGCGTGCGGGAGGTCTGGGGCGACCAGGCCCACCGCGGCATCCCGGGCCACTGAATCCGCCGCGGGCCGGCGGGTCGAGGTGTATTGCGGGCACTGGCCGGGGTGACGGATCACCTCCTCGGGCCGGCGCTGGCTGACGGCCATGTTCAGCGCTTCGAGGACCAGTTCGATGCGAAGATGGTCGGCCATCGCCCACCCCACGATGCGCCGGCCGCACACGTCGGGCACCACGGCCAGGAACACGAACCCCGCCCAGGCCGGCCCGTAGAGCCTGCCCCCGCGCGAGCGCGTGGACCCCCACGACCTCGCCCCGCAGTTGCTCATCGCGCCGCGCATGGTGCGAACGCCCGCGGCCTCGCCGGGCGGCGGGTCAGAGGTCGGCGGCGCGGACGCGCGCGACGTTCGCGGCCGCCATCCGCTCCCAGGCCGCGGCGAGCGAGCCGTCGAGGTCGATGCCCCGGCACCCGTCCTCGACGACCGCTGCCTCGAAGCCTTCCCGGGCGCCGTCGATGGCCGAGTACGCGACGCAGAAGTCGGTCGCGAGGCCGGCGAAGAAGAGGCGCGAGATGCCGCGGGCGCGGAGGTATCCGGTGAGTCCGGTGGAGGTTCGGCGGTCGTTCTCGTAGAACGCCGAATAGGAATCGATCCCGGGCCGGAAGCCCTTGCGCAACACGAGGTCCGCGCCGTCGGTCGCGAGGCCGGGGTGGAACGCGGCCCCGGCCGTGCCCTGCACGCAATGATCCGGCCACAGGACCTGCTCACCGTAGGAAAGCTCGGTCGTCTCGAACGGGGCGCGGCCGGGGTGGCTCGAAGCGAACGAGCGATGGCCGGGGGGGTGCCAGTCCTGGGTCAGGATCCGGGTGGAGAAGCGGGGCGCGATCCGGTTGATCGCGGCCACCACCGCATCGCCGTCCGGCACCTCCAGCGCACCGCCGGGGCAGAAGTCGTTCTGGACGTCGACCACCACCAATGCCGCGTCGTCGACCCGCACGGCATTTCTCCCCTTCTCGTCCGTCCGGCCCCCGTGCAGGTGGGGGCGCCCGCCCCGGCCCGCGCTTCGTCCGGCTGGCGCGGTCCGGCCCCCGTGTGGGTGGGGGCGCCCCCCGCCTTGCGCTCCGCTCGGCCTCTCCCGGGCTCGCCGGCGCTCTCTCAGGCCTGCTCGATCTCGATGAGCGTGCCGCAGAAGTCCTTCGGATGGAGAAAGAGCACCGGCTTGCCGTGAGCGCCGATACGCGGCTCGCCGTCTCCGAGCACCCGCGCGCCCTCCTCCACGAGGCGGTCGCGCGCCGCACGGATGTCGTCCACCTCGTAGCAGACGTGATGCGGGCCTCCGTCCGGGTTGCGCGCGAGGAACCGGGCGATCGGCGAGGCGTCGCCGAGCGGCTCGATCAGCTCGATCCTGGTGTTCGGAAGCTCCACGAATACGGTGGTCACCCCGTGCTCGGCGAGCGGCGCCGGCTCGCCGACGGCCGCCCCCAGGGTGTCGCGATAGACCGCCGCCGCCCGCGCGAGGTCGGGCACCGCGATCGCGACGTGGTTGAGCCGGCCGATCATGCCGGGGGCCCCTTCGCCCGCTCGCACCGCGAGACCCTCATGCCGCGTTCCTCCCGAGGCTCGCCCTCTCGACGCCGCCGGCCGCGCGGCGCCGCGAAGGCCGCCCGCGCGCTGCCGCCGTCAGGCAAGGTTCTCGTAGACCGCCTGCTCGAAGGCGAGGTACAGGGGGAAGGACCCGGTGTCGACGAACGGCAGGACCTGGGTGAGATAGGCGCCGCCGACACCCTTCACGGGATCGATCCAGAAGAAGGAGTTGGCGAGGCCCGCCCACCCGAGGCTCCCCGCGGATCGCCCCGTCGGCGCGTCCTTGGTGTTGATCATGAACGTGAGACCCCAGGTCTTGGGCATTCCCGGGAAGAACTCCGCGTCGTTCGAGAAGGGCGGGATTGCGGTCTTGAGCTCGCACACCCGGCATTCTCCCATCTGGTTGCGGGACATCGCGTCCACCGTCTCGGGGGCGAGGAGCCGCTCGCCGTTCGCGCGGCCCCGGTTGAGGATCATGCGGATGAAGCGGAGGTAGTCCCCCACGGTTCCGTAGAGCCCGCCCCCGCCCATCTCGAACTCGGGGTCCTGGGGGATCTCGAGATCCATCTGCGGCGCGAGCGAGCCGTCCTCGCCCCGCATGTGGATCCTGGCGAGCCGCGCCCGCATCCCGTCGGTGATCCGGAACGCGGTGTCGTCCATGCCGAGCGGCCCGAGGAGACAGTCGCGAAGATGCTCGCCGAGCCGCCGGCCGCTGACCGCCTCGACCATCTTCCCCACCCAGTCGATGCCGATCCCGTAGTCCCAGCGTTCCCCCGGATCGAAGGCGAGGGGCGTGGTGAGGCAGACGTCCCTGCACTCGATGATGCCGGGGGTGCCGGTCGCCTCCTGATACCGGACCATCGATTCGTTCCAGATGTCGTAGACGAACCCGGACGTATGGGTGAGGAGATGGCGCAGGGTGATCGCGCCCCGCGCCGGGCGGATACGAGGGCTGCCGTCGTCGTCGAACCCGTCGAGTACGCCCACTTCGCCCAGCCGGGGGAGGACGTCGGATGCGGGGGCATCGAGGTCGAGCCGCCCCTGCTCCACGAGCTGCATCGCGGCCGCGCCGGTGAGCGCCTTGGTCATCGACGCGATCCAGCCCACCGTGTCCGGGGTCATCTCGTCGCCGGCCCCCGCCACCCGCTCCCCGAAGCCGCCGAGGTAGAGGTCTCCATCCCGGTTCGTCGCGCCCGCGACCACGCCGGCCGCCGCCCCGCCCGCGATCGCGCCGCCGAGAAGCGCGTCGATGTCGTTCTTCATCGACATGGTTCTTCCCCCGATCAAGGTCCCGCTCGACCCGATTGTACGCCCAGGCTCCAGGCCCGTCCGGGGGCCGCGAACCGAACCGGGCGTCCCGGCGGAGACGCGCCGGAGCGGGCGGCCGGGCGGGGCATCCGGGGAGGCGGGACAGCGCCCCGATGCGCCCGCGGCGGGCGGCGCTATGCGAAGGAGACCCCGGCGACCGGCGGCCACTCCTCGATGGGCGGCGCGAGCGGGGGCGTACCGCCGCCGATCACGGACTGGTCGAGGTCGAGAAACGCCCCGGTCATCATCCCGGACTCGTCCGAGGCGAGGTAGGCGATGGTCCGCGCCACCTCGTCGGGCTTCAGCAGGCGCCCGAACGGCATCTTCGCTTCGGCGGCGGGGAGCCAGTCCCGGCCCCCACTGTGGTAGCGCCGCTGGATCACGTCCTCGCCGTCGGAGTCCATCCAGCCGAGGTTGATCGCGTTGACCCGGATGCGGTGGCGCACGACCGAGTAGGCGACGTTCTTCGTCAACACGTTGAGCGCGCCCTTGGAGGCCGCGTAGGGGCACAGGAACGGCTCGCTGCCGTGGGAGGCGACGCTCGAGACGTTCACGATCGAGCCGGCCGCGTCCTCGCGCGCCATCAGCTTGACCGCGTCCTGCATGAGGTAGAAGGGGCCGCGCACGTTGACCGCCATCATCCGGTCGAAGAGCGCCGGATCGGTGTCCCAGATCGTGCCCCGCTCGGTCAGCGCCGCGACGTTGGCGAGGACGTGGAGGGCGCCGAAGGCCTCGTCGGCGGCCGCGATGACCCGGCGGCAGGAGTCGACGTCGGCCACGTCGCCCGGCACGAAGACGGCCCGGCATCCGCCGCTCTCCAGGCCGCGGGCGACCGCCGCGCCGCGCTCCGCGTTCCGCCCGGTGACGACGATGCCGGCCGCGCCCCGCGCGGCGAACAGCTCGGCGGTGGCCCGGCCGAGTCCCTGGGTGCTCCCGGTGATGACGGCGTACTTGCCGGCGAGCGAAGTCGTGTCGGTCATCGAGTCTCCTCCTCCCCGTTCGGCGGGGGACGCCTTCCGGTGGCCAAGCGTACAACACCGCGTCCGGGGCGTCGGCGCCTTCGTGACGCATCCGGGCCATCGTGGCCCATTGGAGACCGCCGGAACCCCGGCCGACATGCACGGGTGCGCGGCGCCGGCATCCCTCCCCCGTCTGCATGGTCCCCGGCCCGTCCCCCGGGTGGGATCCCCGCCGCCGTTCTCCGGGTTCGCGGGCGCCTTGGCGGTCGCCGCGGCTATTCCAGCAGCGCCTTCAGCAGTGCGTCCGGCGGGTCCGAATAGAACTGCACGTTGACCCGCGTCGCCACGTCGTCGGAGAGGTCGATGAGCTGGCGGCGCGCCGACACGGGGATCAGCACCACCGCCGCCCCCCTCTCCACCGCCGCTTCCACGACGCCGACCGCATTCGCGAGCGGCTCCACCGAGCCGCCGAGGTTCAGCGCCCCGACCGCGATCAGGCCGCCCTTGACGCTCTTCCCGAGCACCGCCCCGCAAAGGGCCATCAGCGCCGGGAGTCCGAGCCCGGCCCCGGTGCGGTCGTTGTCCATCGCCCGGAGCTGCACGGAGAATTCGTGCGCGCGCGGGTCCCGGTCCCCCACCAGCTCCCTGGCCCTCGCGTACAGGTTCTGCTCCGCATAGCGCAAGCTCTCGCGGAACGCGGGCGGCGCCGGGGCGTTCAGGATCCGCACCCCCGCGCCCCGGCCCACCGCGGCCTCGATGCGGTAGAGGCTCGGCCCCGCCCCCGCCCCGCCGCCCGGCCCCATCCCCCACACCTGCCCCGGCGGAGGCGGGTCCGGGTCGATGGCGTCGCCGCTTCGCAGCTCCGGGGTCGAGACGAACTTCTCGATCCCGTCCTCGCCCATCGCGTAGCTGAAGTGGGTGTTGCGGAACTCGCTCCTGAACACCCGCTTCTGCTGCTCCTTGACCCGGCGGCGCATCTCCAGGGCGGCGCGCACCAGCGCCTCCACCTCGTCGTCCGGGACGGCCACGTCCGGATCCGGGTACAGGAGCTTGAGCAGCGCGCTCACCGTCTTGTCGACCGCGGTGAGGTCGCGTCCGCTGAGCGCCCCTCCGTAATGCACCCGGCCCTGGAGCGCCGGCGCCCGGCTGCCGACGCGGAGCCGGCTCCAGCACTCCGAGAGGAAGTCGCTGACCAAGCCGAAATGATCGGTGAGGTGCTCGTTCGGGTCGAGCTTGGGGAAGTCCCATCCCGGCAGGTAGGCGTGGATGCGGTCCATGAACGCGGTGTCGTCGCGCAGGTCCGCGGAGAGCGGGCCGAGCAGGTGCCCGACCCGCTGCTGGTGCTCGACCTCCACGTCGAGGTTGCCCACCATGACCACCCCGCCCTCGGCCCGGATGCTCTCCTTGCCGCGCGAGAACTCGCCCGACTCCATGTAGCCCTTGAGGATGTTCACCCCGTCCTTCTGGTCGAAGGAGACGCCCGAGATTTCGTCGAAGCACACCACGTCGTACTGGCAGACCAGCCCGCGCTGTCCGTTCGCGTTGTTGACGAACATCTTCGCCACCGTCGCCTTGCCGCCCGAGACCAGGTGGGAGCAGGGGGAGATCTGCTGGAACAGGTGGCTCTTGCCGGTGCCGCGCGGCCCCAGCTCGACCAGGTTGTAGTTCCGCTCCACGAAAGGCGCCATCCGCAGGAGCGCGACGAGCCGCGCCCGTTCGGAGAGGGCGGCGGGCTCGAGCCCCACGCTGCGAAGCAGGAGCTGCTTCCATTCTTCGGTGGCGAAGGCGCGCCGCCCGCGCTGGAGCGTCCCCAATACGTCCGCCTTCGAGAGCTGGATGGCGCGCAGGGCGTCGATCGCGAAGGGACGGCCGTTCTTCTCCTGGGCGATGGCCGCGTCGTAGCTCAGGGTGACCTCGGCGTAGAAGCCGTCCGTCAGCATCCGCTCGTGCCGCCTGACCAGATCGTCGTCGATGCGCACGTCCCGGAGCGCGAGGCTCGGAAGCTCGGCGATGAGCGAATCCGTCCGCGCGTCCAGTCTCGCCTTCACGACGTCGATGATCCTGACGGCGCCGCGCTCCCGCGCCCTCGTCTTGAACAGCTCCTCCTCGCCCGTGCGCACCGTGCGATCGGAGAGCTGCCGCTCGACGATCCCCAATCCTTCCTCGATCTCCCGCTCGTCGGTGGTCGCGCAGTAGCGCCCGAGCAGGAATTCGACCACGTAGGTCGGCACCGGGTACTGGCGGGCGTACTTGCGCACCAGATCCTTGCGGACCAGATAGCCCTCGAACGCGGCGGCCGCCCGCCGGTCGAGGTCGTCGAGCACCAAGGTCAACCTTCGCCTCCGATGATCGTCGCCTGCCTCGTGACGACCCGCCCGCGTGCATCCAGGACGACGAGCGCGGCCGGCTTCCCTTCATGCTCGTCGTCGGCGACCAGCAGGCTCGCCGCCCCCTCCTCGTCCACCGGCCGGGCCTCGCCGCCGATGCTCGATCCGGGGTCCCCAACCCGCATCCGCAGCTCGACGGTGAGCCCCGGCGCGGCGGCATCGAGCCGCACCCGGCACCGCAGCCCGGCCCAGGAAACGGCGGCGATACGCGCCGTTTGCGCCCCGCCGGCACGGTCGACACTGCCGACCCGGCCGGCGCGGCCGGCGGCGACCCGCAGGATCGGAACCAGAGCCTCCTGAAGGCTCACGCCCCCGTGGGCATATTCGTTGCCCGCGCCGAAGCAGGCGATGCCGGGGCCGACGGCCACCCGCTCACGCGCGTTCCAATGCCAGGCCACGGTCGGCGTCTCGACCCTGGACGCCCCCTCGATCGCCGCGCACCGCGCCCAGCGGCTCCGGGTGAGGTACTTCGGCAGATCGACCTTCGGCAAACCGCCGGGCAGCCACAGCCAGCCATGATCCGTCACCACCCGGACTTCCCGCCACCCCGCGCGGAGGAGGGCCTCGATGCGCTCCAGCAGCAGATCGATCTGCTCGCCGATGCGGGCCGCGAGCTTTCCTTGCAGCGAATGCCCCAGCTTGTCGAGCTCCCCGTGCTCGGTCCAGGCGCGGCCCGACGGGTCTCCCGTCTCGCTCGCTTCCACGTACTGCCAGCCGGCGGCGGCGAGGAGCTTGCGGAAACGGTCGGTGGTCAGTGGACGCCCGCCATCCGCCACGGCAGGGAGGAAGTCCTCGCCCAGGGACCGGCCCTCGATGCGCTCCGCCACCGGAGACACCGCCGGCTTGGCGGTCGCGGTGACCGTGGGCAGGGCGGCCCAGCGTATCGACCCGGCCACTGCGTGGCCCTCCGCCCGCAGACGCGCCGCCAGGCGCTGCGAGACGTCGAAGCGCAGGCCGTCCGCGAACAGGACCACCGTGCCGGCTTCGATGCGGCCGTCGTCCCTCGGCGGGGAAGGCAGCTCGCCTCCCGAGACCCGCCGGTCCCGCGGGGACGCAGGGGTTCCGCCTTCTGGGAAAGGCGTGTCCTGCGCAGACACGGGCATCCCGCCCGCATCGGAGCCGGGGAGCGGATCCGCCTCCGCCAGCGCCTGGAGGCGGCGGGCCGCGGACTCCAACCAGGGACAATAGATCGCGTGCAGCGCCGCGCTCACGGCTTGCGTGTCCGCGGACGACGTTACCGCGGCCATCGTGTCGAGGGCCGCCGCGTCGACCTCCCAGGCTCCGTCCGCGTAGAGCCTCGCCATCTCGGCCGCGGACGCTCCGCCCAGCGCGTTCGAAGCCCGCGCCGCGAGCGCCGCCAAAGGGCGAAGGGCGTGGGCCAAGGGCGCTTGGCCGAGCTTCGCCCAGACCCAGCCGCGCCGGGCGCCGTGTGTCTCCTCGAGCGCGAGGGTCCGGTCGCGTGCGGTGTGCGGCGCCTTGCCTTCGAGCTCCCGCAGGGCGCGCCGCAGGGCCGCCTCCTCCCGTTCGTTGTTCGCGGGCCAGGACGACGGATCCGCGAACAGCTCCCCCTGCGGACCCTCCGGGGTCGCCTTGCGCAGCAAGTCCGCCACCCCCGGATGGAGGGCCGGCGCCTCCGCGAAACGCCGCCAGACCGACTCCCATGCTCCTTCCCGCCGGCCGAGCCGCTCCGCCGCGACGATCTCCCCGTCCCTCTCCGGGTCGAACCCGAGGTCCGCCACGCACCGGGATGCGAACGCACGCCAGCGACCGGCCTCCCAGCCGGAGCGTGCCGCTTCCGGATCGCTCATCCATGCCAACACGTCCCTCACCGGATCGTCGGAGAAGAGCCGGTCGAAGTCCACCGCTTCGAGGCGCCGGCCCCGCAGCGCCTGCACCGGGGTGGCCGCCAGCTCCTGCAAGGCGCGCAGCAGGGATTGCCGGGTGGCCGCATCGCGCGCGACGTCCAGCCCGAGACCGCCGCCGTCCCGGGATGCGAGGAACGCCTCCACCGTCCAGTCCCGGCCGTTTCTCTGCGTCCAGCAGACCCCCCGGTACTGGAGCTCGACCAGAGGTTTCAGAGGGTCCGGGCAGGCGTCGGCGGCGCCGAGCTCTTGGCGGCCCGCGCCGGGCAGGTAGACGATGGGGGTCGTATCGGGGGGAAACCCGGGCGGCGCCAGCGCCCGGTCGATCACGCACCGCAGCCAGATCGCAGGGCCGGTGCGTTCCTCGGGATCGTATTCGCCGAGCACCAGAAGCTGCGGCAGGACGGTGCGGAGCCGCGGCACGGCGGAGCGCCACCGGGAATCGCGGTCGGTCCACAGGACGGCGGCGGGCGGCTCCGCGTCGTCGGGGTTGCAGGCGGAGGCGGCTTCGAGCGAGGCGGCCAGGGCCTCGACGACGGTGGCGGGAGACGCCGACGGGTTCATCACCCCGACCCGCCGATGCGATACGGAAGAGCGCGACCGCCGGCCATCACCGCTTCAGGGGCGGTCGGGGCGCCGCCCATCCGCGCCTGCTCGACGATCATGTCGGGCCGTTCTGCGCCGGCTTCGGCTCCGCATCGCGGGAGCGGTCGCAATCCTTCCTGAGCTCCTCCAGATTGGCGAGACGGCCGTACTCATCGACGAGTGTGGTCGTGCGGCTATTCCTCAACTCGCAGAGCGCCCTGTCTCTGCCGTCGTGCCAAGTCCGACAGACGGGCTCGTCCCCGAAGAAATGAAGTATTGCTCCGGGACCGTCTTCGGGGCGAAGGGTCAAGGAACCGGCTTCGGAGCCGTGGTGGTCCCACAGGGTCAGGCGGTAACGATCGGTCGACGCCTCCACGGCGGCGTTGCCCCAAGGTTCCTTCAGGTCGTAGTAGTCAGTGCTCATGTTCGATGGTCCTCATTCGATGATTCCTTCGGATCGGCTGGCGCATGGATCGTCAACAGGAGCTCCGCATCGCCGATCAAGCGGTATTCCGGCGTCCTGCCGGAGAGCCGTTCACTGTTGTCCAGGATGACCCGTACTCCTTCGCCTCGCCGGTCCATCATGGTCGAGCGATCGGTCGTCAGCCAGGATTGATCGGGCACCGGAATCTTGGCGAGCAGGCTGGCGATGACGTCGTTTCTGGCCGATTGCAGATCCCCGAGATCTTCGACGTCCATGGAATTCGGAATTGCACCGGGAGAGTAAAGCTCAAGGCGGTTCTCGAACAACCGCAACCTGATCTTCGATCCATGGATCGAATAATCGCGGTGGGCTACGGCGTTGACGACGGCTTCGAAGACCGCAGACATGTCGAACTGCGGCCGGTCCAGGCGTCCCTGGTCCTTGAATGCTGCCGTCTTCATGTTCTTCGCGACGAACCGGCAGGCATCCACAATCTGGGTATCGAGCGGGCCATGGATGTCCGCAGCGTCCAGTTGGTAGGGATCGTCCGACGCCCCGGCCCTGATGGATGTGCCTCGGTAGGCGACAGCCTGAACGTATGCATTCGGCAACCATGGTCGAGCATCCGCGGCGCCCGTCAGCAGACCGGCGACCGTGGGTCTGGGCGTACCCTCGTCATCGGCGCGCGCCATGTGAAGCTTGGACAGAAAGCGTTCCCGTTCATTCGGCGACCGGGGGGTGCGAAATCGCTCCCAAAGCTCCGGCTGCAAGTCGTCCAGCGTGGCGTTGGAAACGGTCTGTCCATCGAAGCGAATGATCCGGGTCTGGCTTCGCTGTTGGAACAGGCGGGCGAGATACTCCGACGACATGATTCGCCTGGCGCTCCCGACCCGGTGCATATAGCCGCCTGGAGAGCGATGCACGAACAGGCTGCGAGGTACGTCGATCCTGACCACGGCCACGTCCTCACCCGTCGTGGTGGGTAGCTCCAAGCGCTCGATGACGGGTGCGATGGGGGGATCTATGGAATCGTGGCACAGTTCATGGGCGAAACGTTCCGCCGTGTCGAGACGTTCGTTGGGAATGCCCAGGATCTCGCGGGTCCCGTCTTCCACGCCCATCACGAAAACGCCTCCGCGGCTGTTGGCAAACGCGGCGAGCTCATCGGCAAGGGAATCACGGCGAGGTTCGGTCACCCGTCCGCCGGAAAACCGGACTTCCTTGTATTCCAGGAACGTGTCCTCGCCTAACCGGATCTTGTCCAGCAGCTCCTTGCGGCTGTCAAACATGAGGCGGCTCCTTCCCCAAACGCCGGTAGCGGCGCTCGAACGCCTCGCGCCCACCCTCCATGATCCGGCAGACCTCCTCTCGCATCGTTTCCTCCTGCAACGACCCCGACTGCGCGACGATGCACTGGCCTCCCCGAAAGTCGAGGGCGTGCAGCATCTCCGCATCCCCGTTCACGACGATGTTGGGGTTGTGCGTCACCACGATGATCTGCCGCCTGAGCTTGTTCTCCCGGATCTGCCGGACGACCAGATCGTAGATCAGGTGGTTGTCCAGGTCGTCTTCCGGCTGATCCAGTACCAGAGGCTCCTCACCGTGGGCGAGCAGGAAGGCCAGCATCGCCGCCGACCGCTGTCCCGCGGACGCCTGGCCGATGGGATGAAAATCCGTCCCGTCCCCCCGGCGGCTGTACTCCACCAGCAACCCGTCTTCGGGAAACCAGGTCTGCATCCTGTCGAATACCTCGGGACTCTTCTTGTATTTTGTTTCGAGATGGTTGTTGAAATATCCACCGAAGTCGCCATTGCCTGCGCCAGCGTCATGGATTCGGTGTTTGATCCCCCTGACGCGGTCTTCCATTTCCTGGCTTCGCTGCTCTGAATCCTTCGACAACTCATCGAGGAGTTCTGCGACACAACCCTTGACTGCACGACCATCTTCCATGACGAGGATGTCGCCCTCGAAGTGAGCCGGAACCTCCAACGTCTCACGCAAGGATCGTTCGATGGCTCGGGGATCGTCACCATAATGCAAGATTCGAATACGCACGAATTCGTTGTGCGCCAGCGTTTCTTTCAGGAATCGATCACGCTCTCGACTCACCGCGCGGCGGGCTTCCGTCACGTTCTCGAGCAGGGAGCGAGATTCCTCGACTAGCCTGTCGCGCTCTTCCTGCACCGAATCCAGACGGCCCAGTTCGCTGTCGAGCCGTTGCCGCTCCTGCACCAGGCGGCCGTACTCGCTCGGATCGCCGACACCTCCCTTGCGCAGCGTCTCGATCAGTGCTTCGTATCCGCCCGCTGCGTGCTCGACCGCCGCTTGCCATGCGCTCCCGGCCAACTCCTCGCGTTGCGTCGCGACGAATCCGCGCAGACGCTCTGCGACGTGACGCAGGTCCTGAGCCGCATCGCGCACGCCGGTGGCCAGTGCAGCCATGATCGCGGCAATCTGTCGATCTTCTTTCGAGGTCTCGTGAAACAGCCCGTCAGGCAGATCTTCAGGTTGCAGCGCCGCTGCCGCCTGCTCAATATGGCGGGCCGCCGCTTCTGCCGTATCGAATTGTCGGCCCGCTTCCGTGCGTTGACGATTGCGGTGTCGGTAAGCGGTCAGGATCGCGGTGTGCCCCGCTTCCTCGAAGCGCTTCAGTTTGCGCTCCACATCCCGCTGCTCGACGGCGAGATCGTTGCGGCGGGCCAACCTGCTTTCGAGCTCCCGGATCCGCGCTTTCGTCGCATAAAATGCCTTGCGGGCTTCTTCCAGATCTCTTTGCAACGCGGACACCCCCGCCGCCTCGTCGATCACCTGCAACAGCGCCCGCTGGTCTTCGCCCGCCAATGCGGCGATCTGTCCCTGGCTGAACATGCGAACCGGAAAGCGCTCCGCCGTGACCGTTTGGGTGAGCGACGGCCGCCAACCGGCTTCGCCCGTGTCTTCCTCCACCGTCGTACCGCTACCGTCCTGTCGCCAATGCAGACGATACCGGACACCGTCGCGCATCATGGTCCATGCAATGTTCGTCGACTTCGTCAAACCGCCCTTGTCGGTGCGATCCTTGGGTACCCGCTCGAATCGTTCGAAGGTCCGGAAGGGTTCACTGTGTTCTTCCAGATGCTTCAATTCATGTCTACGTCCTGCCGCAAGCCTCATTGCATGGATCACGGTCGATTTGCCGGTCCCGCGTCCGCCCACCAGAGCGTTGAGCCACGGGTTGAACTCGAGCCTGGCCGGCTTGCCGCGCCCCATGTATCGCGCGTCCTCGATCTCGATGGCTTCGATGCAATGCTCCGGCAGCGCAAAGGGCTCGAAGGGGTCCGGGTCGTCGCTTCGCCGGATGGAAAATCCTCCACCGTCCAACAACGCCAAACGCAGCCCTTCGAGCGATGGTTCCGACATCTTCACCCACGTGAAGTGCGACCCGGGGAACCGCGAACCCGCCTGTCCATGCGGATGATGTGAATCGGAGCCAAGAACCTCGGCCCATGCGAGCTTGCGCCGACGGTAGAGATCGGGCTTCGCTTGACCGGGATCGACCACCTCCATCGCGAACAGGCCGTCGAAGTCGAACAGAGGCGCCAGCGTATTGCCGGTCAACCGCCATGCCCCCGACGGTCCATCCACGTGCGCAAGAATGGGAATCCCACCGGCTTCGCTAATGCTTTCGACGACGCCGATGGTCGCCGACTTCGCCGCGGAGTCACTCGCGCCCCGGGCGCCCCGATACCCGACGGATCCAAGCAATGCTGCGACATCCGCGGCCCCCTTGTCGGCGTCGAGTACCGCGAGAACATGAATACCGCCGTTGGCCGTGATCTCCACCCCCGGAAACAGAGACAGAGGACGAAAATCCGGCGATGATTCCTGCTTCAACTCGTGGTACGCATTCTTCAGTCTATCGACCCATTCTCCCGAGTTGTGATCCGTAACCGCCACGCAGTCCACGCCGGTGTGCATGAAACCGAGAAGCCATTCCCTGGGCGTGATGCTCTTCAAGGAGTCCTGTCCAGGCCCCTTGCCATAGTCACTGGATGCCGGCGTATGCGTATGGAAATCGAACTTCCACCACCGCGCCCCCGGATATCGCCAATGAAGACCTCGATCGGAACTCATGACGGCGCCTCGACTCGATCGCGTTCGATTCGTTTGCTCGTAATCGTCAGATGCACGTCGTTCACCCGCTCTCCCGTGAACTCCCCGTCGCGCCAGAACCACGGGAACCGCTCCTGCTCGCGGAAGGGCTCCCTGCCGCGATCCTTGCGCCAGTGGACGTTCGGTTTGGAGCGCAGTATACCGGCGCCCTTCCTGCCGCCGGGGAGGTCGGCGGCCAGGAAGGGGCGGAGGTTGAGGCGCACGCCGTCGTCGGCATCCGGCTCCCAGCCGACGGGCTGCGCTTCGATGGGCTTCCAGCGCACGAAGAGGTCGTGGGGCGGCTCGCCTTCGAGGATGGCGGCGAGGCGCTTGTGCAGCTCCAGCGCCGCCGCCAGACGGTCTTCCGCGCCGGCTTCGCCGCGCTTCACCCCGTCCTGCTGGCGGGTGATCCAGTCGCCGAGGTAGCTCCAGGTGAGGGCTTCCAGGCATCGGCGGCCCTTGCCGCCGCCCTCGGCCAGCTTGTGGTAGCCGACCAGCGCATGGAAGCCGTCGCGCTTGCGTCCGTCCCAGACGTGCCAGACGAAGGGGCGGTGGTGGAACCGCGCGCAATGCTGCTCGAAGAAGCGGTTGCGGAGCCAGTCGTCGAGGCTGGGGCTGCCGGCCTCGGTGAGCAGGCGGGTGAGCACGCGGTCGCTCCAGGCGTCGCCGAACGCGGCAGCCAGAAGCTGCAAGATCCGGTCGCCGGCGGAGGGCTCGCCCCGCACCGGGGGGATGCAGATGATGCCGTCGCTATCCGCGAAGGAGTGCAAGGGCTCGCAACGCCGGACCCACTCACGCTGATCGTCGGCCAGCTCCATGCCGGGGTCCTGTTCGGCGGGCCAGCGGTAGCCCGACAGGCGGGCGACGGCGACCTGGAGCACGGTGGGATCGGTGCGGAGCGGGCCGTGGGCGGTCCGCTTCCCGGTCTCGTCCCAGACCACCGATCCGCAGGGGTGGCCGTGGAAGATCCATTGGGTGGGATCGTCGGAGTAGGGGCGGGGGAGGCCGTTGGGGTACTTCTCTCGGGCGATCCCGGTCCAGTGGTCGAGATCGAAGGGGACCTTCGCCAGCGTGGCGTTGGTGACCTTGAGCGTTTGGTCGATGTGCCGTACCGCGTCGTGGTATTCGGGGGATGAGCAGAAGCACCAGATGGCAGGGAGATGTTCCATCTCGTCCGGTACCACCGTTGCCCCGTTCTTGCCGAATATCTCGCCGGTGTAGATGGTGACGGGGAGCCTTCTCATCTGGGTGATGCGCAACCCGGTCCTTCCGAGAACTCTTTTGCCGTTCATGATTTCGCCGGGAAAATTGTGAGCGGTCGGGAAGCGGGACAGCACGCCATCTCCGTTTTCCCACAGAATCCGATCCGTCCGGGCTCCGAAGTGTGTGGTGGAATCGACGTTCTGAATGTACGGGTCCCAGCCGCCCGAAAACCCGCCTTCCCAGAACCTGCCGACGAATCTTTCCAGATCACCCGTCGTCAGGCCCTCGATGCTCGCGCAAGAGCCGTCCAGTCTTGCCTTGGTCGAGATGTCGTCCAGGGCCACCCGCGCGTCCGGATTCTCCAACTGCCGGGCTTGCTCGATACCGGTGATTTCCGCTTCCCGCAACCGGGCGGCCTTCTCGACGGCGATGCGGAATTCGGAGACGTCCAGGCCGTACATCGTTCCGGCTGGCGGCGCATCATCGAACAGTCCGCCCTGATGGCCGGCGGGATCGGTGCGGGTCAGGGTGAGCAGCGCGACGAATGCACCGGCCGCGGCTGGCGATTCAAAGCCACCTTCGCCCAAGCGCGCGAGCAGACGCCAGGTCCGCGTCTTCAGCAGCTTCTCCCGCAACTTCCGGTAGCCGGTGAGGAACAGCCAGTTCTGCGGCAGCACGAGGCTGGCGGCGCCGCCCTCCACGCACAGCTCCAGGCAGCGCTCCAGGAACACGGTGGCCAGATCGTTCTTCGCGTCGGGGTAGCAGCGCCGGCAGAAGGCGCGCAACGCCTCGCCCTGCCTGCCGCGGGCGAGGTACGGCACGTTGGTGACCACCAGGTGGTAGCGTCCGGCCAGCAGCTCCGCCGCGCGCGCCATCCCTCGCGCGGCCACCGCGTGCTCCGTCTGCTCGTCGCTCATCCGCTCCCGTTCGAGCGCGGCGGCGAACAGCGCCCGTACCGACTCGAAGTCGCTCCGGAAGAGGTCGGCCTCCAGCGCGTGCGGGTCGATGAGCGAACCGAGCTCCGGCGCCCGGCCGAACAGCTCGTGGAGCGCGTCCAGGCTGTTGCGGAGCGGCGCGGAAAGCAGCGTGTCTTCCGCACCGAACAGGTCGCGCTCCGGCGGCATCCCGCCGGCGGAAACGGCCAGCTCCGCCAGCGCGGTCCACTGTTCCTTCGTTGCGTTGGGCGCCAGTCCCGAGCAGGCGACGTCGAGCTCCGGCAGGGGCCGATACCCCTCCGCGCCGGGATACGTCCACGCGGCAAGGGCGAGGGCGAACGCCGCGAGCTCCACGCATCGCGGGTCCAGCTCCAGCCCGTACAGGTTGTCCCGCAGGACCGCGTCCACCGCATCGCGGGGGGCAAGACCCTCCCGCGCCATGCGCATGGGTACGAGCATCAGGAAGGCCGCGACCAGGAAATGTCCCGAGCCGCAGCAGGGGTCGAGGATCTTCAGTGCTCCCAGATGCTCCGGCCAGCCGTCGAACGTGCCCGCGGCGGGGCGCCATCCGGGCGCCGTTGCCCGTACATCTGCGCCGCCGTCCCCGTGGAGGGAACGAGCCCGTTCCCCGGCAGCCGGCGGCGCTTCGTCCGGCGCCGGCGGGTCCGGGCGCCCATCCCCTGAATCGTCTCGATCGTCGCGAAACCGCGTCGATGGTGCTTCGTCCGACGATGGCGGGACCGCGCCGGCAGGGTCGCGGGGCAACCGCGCAGCGGGCGCATCCTGCACGAAGCGGAGGGAGTCGAGCGGCACGCCGGGAATCGCCGCCTTGCGGCGCAGCCCGGCTTCCCCGACGGCGCCATCCAGGTCGGCGCCGCTCAGGCGACGCGCCGCCCACCACGCCCCGAGGGTGTTGTCGAGCAGGAAGCCCACCATGTAGGGCTCGGTGAAGAGCTGGGTGACCGCGGGCAGCTCGCCGGCCCCGATCTTGACCTCGGAGCGGTTCACCTCCGCCTTCTTCCGGGACTGCCAGAACTGGTAGACCCAACCGAGGGAATCCGTCGCCGTGAACACGCCGGCCGGCAGGCCTTCGACCAGCCCTTCCAGCTTCAGCCGGTGCTCCCGCGCGAGCCGGACCTCGAACACCGGAAGGTCGGGCCGGAACACCTGGGGCAGCATCCGGTGGGCGTAGCGCGCGGCCAGCGCCCACTTGTCCCCGCCTTCGTCCTTCGCCAGCTCCTCGCATTCGTCCAGGGTGACGGCGACGCCCATCTCCGGCTCGATGAGCAGATGGTTCTCGGCGAGGAACCGGGCGAACAGCATTCCGTGCCAGTGCTCGTAAGCGCATTCCTGCACCAAGCCATCGATCGCCTGTCCGCCGGTGCCCGCATCGCGCCGGCCGCCGAGCTGCCGGGCATGGGCGCGCAGCCGCCGGCGGAGCGCGCGTTGCCCCTCGCCCATGTGCCCGTAGGGCTCGGGCTCGTGCACGGCGAGCGCTTCGAGGGCCGCCCGCGCACCGCCCTCCGTCACGTCGCGGGCGTCGGCGACGGCCCGTTCGAGGTGGCGACGCCAAACGGGCGTCAGCGTCCGCATATTCATCGCATCAATGCCCCTGACCCCGGCATGACCATAACCAAGGATTGGTCCTGATCCTGGGAACGCGGGCGTCTCGCCCGCTTTGCCTGATGGCATGCCTTCGGCGGCGGACCTCCGGTCCGCGCTTGCGGGCGGGACGCCCGCGTTCCCAGGAAGGCTAATAGACGCCCCACCGGCGGCCGCTTCTCATCCTGAATTCCCCTTCGATGGAAGCCGAACGTTGCTTCCACCTCCTCACGGCGGCCGGGCGGCCAATCGTCAGCTCGAACTCCCGGACGCCGATCTGCTCGAAATGCAGCGTCTTCTGGTCGTATTCCTCCGGTCCCCCCTGCCCCGGCACGGGTAGTGTCAGCACGTCCATCGAGTTGTTGCTGAACCGCAAGGTGCGATCCGGGTGCTGGTATGCATCGAACCGGATCGCGACGTTACCAATGGGGGAGTCCCGCTTCAGATCCTCCGCGGCGAATCCGAAGAACACACGGGAGTTTCGCTGCATCATGAGCTGATTGCCCGGACGACCCGGTCCGCGGTTGCGAATCACGTTGCCGGCTTCGATCCATAGATGGCGGCATACCCTGAGCTTGCGTAAATCGTCAGGGCGGAGTTGTCCCGTCTTCGATGCCGAACCCGGAACGGTGTCGTCTTCAGATGGCGGGGGACGCCGCCGATTTTCTACGGAGTCATGCTCCTTGCGGTATCGATTTTCGATGGCCGCAAGCTGCGTCGCCTCGCGCCACTGGCCGGAAAACCAGGTTCGCATGTCCTTGATCGCACTCGTTTGTGAGCCGGAGACAGCCGCTGCGGCCTCAATTCCATGGAGCAACCCCGTATATGACAAGTTGCCCGAACCGACGACCACGCCGGACTGCTTTGGCCCGAGCAGCAGCCAAGTTTTGGGGTGGTAGGAGTACCTGGGCACACAGCCCGTGCGCCCCGAGACGAATTCGCCATCGAAGATGCGCACTTTGGATCTCGGCAGGCGGGCCAGATGCGAAAGCGCCGCCGGGTCGGATCGGCAATAGTCGATTCCGACCAGCCATCGTTTGCTCGCCCGCTTCCATCCCGGCGACTCTCCCAATGCGGCCTCCAACTCGGCAACGCCGCTATGCGTTGCGTAGGCGACGGCTGCGCAGATACGGCCGGGGTTCGTCCGCTCGCAAGCGGATCGGATCAAGTCCATGTATCGACCGTCGCCCGCATGTGTCGCCAGCAACTTTCGGACTTTCATGCTTCCTCTCCCAAAACGTTACCGCATTCGAGTGACCCTTGGTGGGAGGTCTTCTCCGTCATCCGCCGATACTGCTTCTCCGCGTTCTGAAGATGCTCGTCATTGATCCGGGCTCCGGTGAACACGTCGTCCTCCCAGAACCAGGGGAAGCGGGCCTGGTCCCGTAAAGGCTCCTTACCTCGATCCTTCTTCCAGTGAAGGTTGGGCCTGGAGCGAAGGATGCCCGCTCCTCTCCTTCCGCCAGGGACGTCGTCGGCCATGAAGGGGCGGATGTTGAGGCGCACGCCGTCGTCGATGTCCGGCATCCAGCCGATGGGTTGTCGATCGATCGGCTTCCAGCGGATGAAGACGTCGAAGGGCGGCTCGCCGTCCAGGATGGCGGCAAGGCGTTTCTGCAACTCCAGCGCTGCCGTCAAACGGTCTTCCGCACCGCCTCTGTTTCGCTTCAAGGCGTCCTGCTGGCGGGAAATCCAGTCGCCGAGATAGCTGTACGTGAGCGATTCCAGTAGCTGGCGGCCACGGCCATCGCCGGCGGCCAGCTTGTGGTAATTGACGAAAGCGTGGAAGCCGTCACTTCTCCGACCGTCCCAGATGTGCCAGATGAAGGGACGATTGTGGAACAGCTTGCAGTGCCCGTCGAAGAATCGATCCCGGAGCCAGTCATCCAGACTGGAACCGCCGGCGTTGATGAGCAGGTTGGAGAGTACTCCGTCATGCCAGTCCGCGCCCCAGCAAGCCGCCAACAGCCCGAGAAGGCGTTCTTCGGCCGGCCGTTCCCCCAGGACGGCAGGGAGGCAGACGATGCCGTCCTTGTCCTCGAAGTCATGGAGTGACCTCGTATCCCCGAGCCGGGCGCGGGCGGCCTCCGACAATCCCATGTCGGGGTCGCTCTCCGCCGGCCACCGGTAGCCGAGAAGCCGCGCCATGGCCACCTGCAACGGCTCCGTCGCATCCCCTGGATGGCCATGGAACGCCCACTGTGCCGGGTCCGTCGTATGGACGCTGAACAGCTCGGCCGTCGTCCGACCGCCCGCCGTCCGTTCCCACTCCCCGGCAGCGTAGGGGACCTTGGTGAGCGCGCCGTTGGTCACGGAGAGCTTCTTGTTCAGCTTTCTCACGTCTTCGCCATATTTCGGGGAGCTGCAATACGTCCATATCGCCGGAACGTCCTTTTCGTCGCCGGGGATCAGGACAGCGACGTTGCAATCGAACTTGGAGCCGAAATACAGCGACGCCGGAAGATCGCCCATCCGATTGACGGCGATGCCGCGCTTCCCCCACGCCGCGTGCCCCGACTTCCACCCGCCAAGTCTTCCTTCCAGCCTGAGCGCTGCCGCATGGCTGGCGTATCTTCCCCGCTCGTCTCCCCAGAAGATGACGTGGCTGCAACCGCTCATCTCCTTCGTGGCGTCGGGAGCGAATTGAAAGAACTCCCAACCTCGCCCGATGGCCGGAAGTTCCCAGAAGTTGAAGACGAACTGCGCGTTGTCGCTGGTCGCGAGCCCCTGGTAGCTGTACGCCCTGGATTCCAGCAGATCGTACGATTCCGCCGGCACGTATCCGATGATCGAATCCGGGTTGGCGATCTGGCCGGAATGCGCGAGCGGCACGGCCGCCGCCTTGCGTAGTGCGTGTTCCTTGTTCTGCGGGCTGCGGCATTCGGAAACGTCGAGCCATGAAAAATCGTCGGCTCCCTCGCCCGGTGAACGCCCGATCGCCAGCAGGCAGGTTTTCACCACCTCACCGGAGATGGTCTCGAAGGCTCCGGCCCCCAGCGTTGCCAGGAACCGCCACCGATGCCGTTCCAGAAGCTGCCTGCGAAGCCGCTTGTATCGCTTGAGAAACAGCCAGTTCCAGGGCAGCACGAGAAATACGTCGCCGGCCGGCTCGCAGAGCTCCATCAGGCGTTCGACGAAGACCGTGGCCAGATCGTGCTTCGACACGGGGTAGCGGGCTTCGCAGAAGCGCCGAAGGCTTTCCGTATGTTTTTCCCTCCCGAGATAGGGTACGTTCGTGAGCACCAGATGATAACGGGACGTCAACAAATCGGCAGCCTCGGCCAGCCCCCGCGCTGCGATGGCCGTCTCTTCGTACTCCTCATCGCCGGCATGATCCCGCAGTGCCGCTCCCAGAAGTTGTTCCAGATCGGCAAAATCGGCCGTCAGCAGGTCGCCGGAGGAGCGGTACGGATCGATGAGACTGCCGAGGACGGGGGCTTCGCGGAACATGTCGTACAGCGCCCCCATCCCGGCTTCCCGGCGAGGGTCGCCTTCCGCCAGCGCCACCCACTGCTCGCGTTTGCCGCCCACCGGCTGCCCGCACCATGCGAGCCGGGTCCGCGGCAGGGGCCGATGGCCGCCGGCGCCGGGATAGCGCCATGCTTCCAGCGCGAGCGCGAAGGCGGCTATCGCCACGCAGCGTCGATCCAGCTCCAATCCGTGCAGATTGTCCCGCAATACCGCATCCACCGCTTCGCCGGCGCCCATGCCTTCCAGCGCCATGCGCATGGGCACGAGCATCAGGAACGCGGCGACCAGGAAGTGTCCCGAGCCGCAACACGGGTCGAGCATCCTGAACGTCGCGAGATCGTCAGGCCAGCTTTCAAGGCCACCAGCCTCGGGCGAACCCCGCTCCGTCTCGCGCAGATACGTCAACTCGACCGGACGCGGCTTGTCCGGATGCCGGCTGGCCCACCACGCCCCGAGTGAGTTGTGCAGCAGGAACTGCACCATGTAGGGCTCGGTGAAGAGCTGGGTGACCGGGGGCAGCTCGCCGGCCCCGATCTTGACCTCGGAGCGGTTCACCTCCGCCTTCTTCCGGGACTGCCAGAACTGGTAGACCCAGCCGAGGGAATCCGTCGCCGTGAACACGCCGGCCGGCAGTCCTTCGACCAGCCCTTCCAGCTTCAGCCGGTGCTCCCGCGCGAGCCGGACCTCGAAGACCGGAAGATCGGGCCGGAACACCTGGGGCAGCATCCGGTGGGCGTAGCGCGCGGCCAGCGCCCACTTGTCCCCGCCTTCGTCCTTCGCCAGCTCCTCGCATTCGTCCAGGGTGACGGCGACGCCCATCTCCGGCTCGATGAGCAGATGGTTCTCGGCGAGGAACCGGGCGAACAGCATCCCGTGCCAGTGCTCGTAAGCGCACTCCTGCACCAAGCCATCGATCACCTGTCCGCCGGTGCGTGCATCGCGCCGGCCGCCGAGCTGCCGGGCATGGGCGCGCAGCCGCCGGCGCAAGGCGCGCTGCCCCTCGTTCATGTGCCCGTAAGGCACGGGCTCGTGGGCGGCGAGTGCTTCGAGGGCCGCCCGTGCACCGGCCTCCGCCACATCGCGGGCGTCGGCGACGGTGCGCTCGAGGCGTCTTCGGAATTCGAGCAGCAACGTCTTCATCGAGCCAGCTCACTCGAACAACGACCGGGGCAAGCCTGACTGTCGGATAACGGACATCAGCGTTCCGATGCACAGCTCCTTGTAATCCGGCACCGAGATGGTGACGGTGCTTCCGGCCTCCGTCCTTTGCATCAACACATGGCTCCCTCGCCGCCTCACCTGAGTGAAGCCGTGGCTGGTGAGTAACCGGCAAACGTCGCGGCCCGAGAGAACCCGCAGCTTAGCCAACCGCAACCTCGACCTGAGTCACGTACACCTCGTTGTGCAGTCGCCGTTCGATCTCCATGGCAGAGGCTGCCTCGAAGAACAGCTCCAACGCCTCCTTCAGGTTGCTGCGCGCTTCGTCCACGGTTCTACCCTGGCTGGCTATATCCAACTCGGGACAGAGTGAGACGTAGCCATCGCCCTCGCGCTCGATGATTGCCGTCAACCGTCTGGGCATCATGCTCTCCTGTTTTTCCGAATCCATGCTTCGTCCTTTGACCGTCCTGCGCTTCTCACTGCTGCCTGACGGAGCCGGCGAATCCGCCGCACGAACTTGCCGGCCTCCACTCAGCCCACCACGACCGGGCCTTGCCGGATCCGGTCGAGGAGCTCCCGTTCGGTCGCTTCCACCCACTCCCTCACGTCTTCCGGCGAGCGCAGTGTAGAGCTTGCGAGCTTCACGTGGCGCACCGCCGGCTCGACGGTCCGGTCGGCCTCCGCCCGGGCGTCCGCGAAGAGCCGGGGGAGGGCGGCGGTGCGGGTCCTCCAGCCGTCCAGGGAGATGCGATCCAGGGACTCCAGCACCTCCTGCTCCGTGCCGGTGGCGCCCTTCGCCGCCTTCGCGATGCGCAAGCGGCCGAGTATCCCCTCGCGGGCCTTCGGTTCGATCTTCCGCCAGCTCTCGGCGTTCGACAGGCGCTGCCATTCTTCGTCATAGGTCCGGGCATGGCGGGCTTCCGCATCCGCCAGGGCGGCCCGGAGCGCGTCCATGAGCTTTCCGGCCAGATCGGGCGCCGGGTCCGTCGCCGCAAGCAGGCCTCGGTTCACCGCGATCGCCTCGATCTGCGGCTGCGCCTCCTTCACCACATCCGGCCTTCCGCCCGCCGCATCCGGATCCCCGCTCCCGGCATCCATGCCTTGCGCGTGCCGGGCGAGGGCCAGCAAGCGCCGGTACGCGGGCAGGCGCTCTTCCGCCAGGGCGCGCGCCTTGCTCCACTCCTCGAAGTTCGCGGCCAGCGCGTCGTAGCGATCGAGGATGCCCGCGAGCTGCTCGTTGCCGGCGAGCGCCTGGAGGTCCGAGAGATGGCGGGTATCGGGGCGTTCCGGCAACGGCGGGTCGCCGCCCGCGTCCCGCGCCAGCTCGTGAAGCCGCGCCAGCAACCGGCCGGCCGCCGCGGCTTCCTCGTTCGGCTTGCAGTCGATTCCTGCGCTCTGGAAGAGCTTGCGGAGCTGCAAGCGCTGCCGGGCGTCGATGGTGACGCTCTCTACCCGAAAGTCGGTGTTCGGGACCTTCGTCTGGTCGAGCTGGGGCGGGCGTAGCGCCACGCCGTTCATGACGGCGCGCAGATGCCCGGCGGCGAACAGGGCGACGAGGGCCGCGTCGACGGCGTCCCTCGGCCAGCCGCAGGGCGGGGCGGAGAAGTGGGCGCGCACTTCCCTCCCCTTCCGGCCGGAGCCCACGAAGGAGAGGATGGCGGCGCACACCGGATGTTCCTCGGTCCTGCCCTGATGGTCGAGCGCTTCCAGCGGATGCCCGGCGCCCCGGCGGGCGCGCTCGATCGCCTTCGGCCAGCGGGCGTCGTCGGCGTCGCCGAACCCGGGGTAGAGGCGGGCGAGCGAAGCGCCGGCGGCTTCCTTCACCCTGGCGGACAGGGTTGCTTCGAGCCGTTCGTTGCCGCCGCCTTGGAGGACCCTCGCGCCGCCGGCGACGTCGGCCACCAGGGCGCGCAAGCCGTTCTCCGCCTCCGTGCGCCGGGTCTCCATCCCCTGGCGGGCCTCGATGCCTTCGTGGGTGGAAGGCACGCCCTTGTACTCCAGGGTGTCGTGGGCGGCGCTCCGCGCGGCGATGAGGCGGGCCAGCGCATCCGCGCGGGACTTCGGCACGAACACGTGGATCGTCGGGCTGTCCGGTCCGGCCGCGCGGGCGTCGGCGATCACGCTCCTCTCTTCGGCGCCCCAGCCGTCGCGGACCCACACCGCCACGTCGGGGCCGCCGTCCGGGGGCGGCTCGGCGCCGAAGTGCAGGGAGAGCTTCCGCGGTTCCTTGCACGCGCCGTGCAGGAGCCGTATCGACCCCACCGCCTCCTGCACCGCGGCGCCGAGGAGCCGGCCGCGCTTGCCGCCCATGCCCGTGAGGTCGTTGGCGAGCCGGCTCTGGCGGCTGCGGAACTCGGCCTCCCACTCGCTGCCCTCCCGGGTTTGCAGGCTGTATTCGTCCTCCAGCTTCATCAGGGCGCCGGCGGCGGCCAGCTCGTCCAGCTGCCCCGGAAGCTGCCCGCGGAGCGCCGCGCCGTCCCGCGCCAGATCCTCCACCAGCAGATCCGCCAGCGTGTCCGCGGTGGCGCGCACGCCGCTGTCCGCCCCGGCCTCGCGCGGGAGCTTGCGGATCAGGAACACCAAGGCGCACAGCCGGGACTTGAGCCGGCCGCCGGGGGCGCCGTCGTCCTGCCGGACGATGGTCTCGTGGACCTCCCGCAGCAACACCCCGGATTGCAGCAGGTTGGCGGAGACCTCCTCGAACAGGAAATCGGCCGGGACCACCGTGCCCACCGGATCGTCGGCGGTGCGGCGGATGGCGTCGTACACGATGCGAAGCTGGGTGCGGAGCTGGCCCGCGGTACCCGCGCGGTCCACCGCGCGCAACGCCTGCTCCCAGAAGCGCCGGCGCACGGGCAGCAGCGGGTAGTCCTCCACCAGCACCTGCTTGTCTTCGCCGCGGGGAGCGATCCGGGTGCCGCCCAGGTGGCGGTCGATCTCCCCGGCGCTGGCGTCGAGCGCGGCCCGGACCTCGCCCGCGCGGTCCGGGCGCTTCGCGAGGACCACCCGCCGGATCACCGTCTCCACGTCCTGGTCCGAGAGCTCCACGTTGACCGTGAACCGCCCTTGCAACCGTTGCAGCGCCGGGGTGCCGGAGAGCGCCGTCTGGCCGGTGCCGAGGAAGAGCACGCGGTCGCCGAAGCGCTTGCTGCACGCCTCCACGACCTCCTGCACCACGTAGGAGCGGCCGGTGTCCTCCCCGATGTACTGCTGCACCTCGTCGAGGATGATCGCCGTGCAGGGCATCTCGCCGTCCGAGCCCAAGGCTTCCCCGATCGCATCGGTGAACTCGTTCGTGGCGACGTCCGGGGGCCTTGGGAACTGGACGCGCAGCGCGGCCCTCGCGTCCTTCTCGCTGCCCGCGAAGCTCGGGTCCGCGGCGAGCAGCGCCCGCGCGATGAGCGGGCTCACGTAGAGATCGCGCAGCTCGCGCCGGAACTCCCGATCCGCCGTCTCCGCCCGCATCCCGACTTCCGGCGGCTCCGTTTCCGCGTTCCCCCTCGCCTCCGCATCCCCTCTCGCCTCCGCGTCCCCCCCTGCCACCGACGCGGGAGGTTTCGGCGCCACTTCGCGAGCCGGCCCAAGTTCCGTCCCGGATTCCCGGCGCGCGGCCGCGACCGCGTCCCGGACCTGGCCGTAGACGCCGTTCTTCTTCAGCCACAGGCAAAAGCGCGCCTGGGGGTAGCTCTCGGGCAATCCCACGGACCGGAACACGATGCCGAGCAGGGCGAGCCGGACACCGTCCCCCGCGCCGGCGCCGAGGGTTCCGGCGGCGGCGTGCAGCCCGCTGCCCCGCCGGCCGAGGGTCGAGACCTCCCTCAGCAGGTCCCGCACGTCGTCCGGCGGCCGGGCGAGGCCGCGGGCGCTCGCGCCGTCCTCCGGGAACGTGTAGTCCGTCCAGAGGAAGCGCAGCATCTTCGCCAGATGGGATTTGCCGCTGCCGAAGAACCCGCTGATCCACGCGGCCGGCTGCTCGGGCTGGCCCTGGTGGCGAACGTAGGATTCCAGTATGCGGACGAGCCCGCTCCGGTACTGCCCCTCGCAGACGAAGTGTTCCAGCTCGAAGCGGAGCGTGCGGCGCTCGTCCGCGGTCACCGCGTCGCTCATGGCCGCGACGCCGTGGTTCGGGAGCGCGATCTCGGAGGGGTCTCTCCGGTAGACGTCGCGGTTCTTCATGGCTGGCTCCCCCTCGAGGCCGGGATCGTCATCCGCTCCCGGAGGGCGGGCCGGTTCTCCCCGCGGTTTCGATGCCTCACGACCCGTACGCTCCGGGATCTTCCCGCAAGGTGACGGGGACCGCGAGGTAGTTCCACCCGTCCCGCGCATCGAGCAGCCGATAGTTGCCGTCTTCGTACTCCCCCGGAAAGAACACCGCGACACGCCCTCTCACGTCCCCCTCCACCGCCTGCATCAGCTCCGATACGCGGGCGAACCCGAACAGCGAGGCGATTCCGAAGACGGCCACCACCGAGTCTTCGTCCGCCTCCGGCGCAACCAGCTTCTCCCGCACCCGGTCCGCGACGTGCGCCCGGAAGTCCTCTTCGAGCTTGAGCCCCAGGTCTTCCGGCGACTCGAAGTAGCTCTCCCGATACCCCGTACCCGCCATCCACTCGGCGAAGGCCCCGGTCAGATCGCACTCGATCCAGCGATGCCCGGTCTCGGTGGCCGCCAGCTCGAACAGGGCCTTGCGCGCCCGCAGGCGCCGTTCGTCGGCCTTGTCGTACACGACGAAGACGGCGCGCTCCGCACCGGCCAGGTCTCGCCTCCAAGGCAAGGCGACGTGGCGCCGGAAGCGTTCAGCCAGAGCCTCGATGCGCCCCATCGACCCGTTCCCGTTCCTTCCGGGTGAGCATCGCCGGAAAAGATACCTCGATCATGCGCCCGGACCGCTTGAGATCGATCAATCCGAGCCTTCTCGCATCGCCGGCGATCTCGACGAGCGCGCCGGGAGGCGCGTCCAGCACCGCCGCCCAAGGCGTCTCGAACAGCAGTTCCCCGCCACGTCCGGTCGCGAACCCGAGCAGCAGCGCGTAGGCGACCGCGGCCGGCGTAGCTTCGACCCGTTGCCGGATCTTGCGCCCCCTGCCGCGCAGGTGGCCGGACTGGGTCCACGAGGAGGAGGCGTTGCGCACCACCTTGTCGAGGGTCGCATCGCTCAGCCGGCCTTCCGCCGGTCCCGAGAGCGCATCCTTCATGGAGCGCCGCTCGAACTCGCGGCCGATCGGAGTGGCGGCCACGGGCCGGGCGCTCGCCCGCAGCAGGGGATCGCGGGCGAGGGCGAGCAGGAGCGCCAGCCGAGGGCGGCTGGCTTCATGGGCGCCCCAGAGGCTGCGCATCGCTCGAAAGAGAAGGAAACGTGCGTCGAGGCCGTAGAGCTCGGTCAGCCGCTGGAGCGAGAGCTTGCGGGTCGCCGCCGTCCGTTTCCCGAGGCAGTTGCCGTCCAGGATCGCCTCCGCGTAGCTCCGGCGGGACGCCTCGCCGGGGACCGAGGCCAGCAGCCGCGACAGCTCGTCGAGCATGATCGTTCGGCTCGTATGGGCGCCCCGCGCCCCCGACCGGAATCCCCAGAGTGAGGCGAGCTTCGGTGGGAGCCCGGCAATCGCCGGCTCGAAGTTCGGATCCGGGACCGCGCGCATGACCGGGCATGATCGGTCGGGAGGATTTCGCCGGGTTCGAAGGTGCGTGGGCGAGGGAAGAGGCTGGTCCGGGGCCGGCCGGGCGGACATGGGAAAGGAACCGAGGCGGCGGGTTCAGGGGCCAAGCGACCGGGCGAAGAAGGCGTACTTGCCGGCGAGCGAAGTCGTGTCGGTCATCGAGTCTCCTCCTCCCCGTTCGGCGGGGGACGCCTTCCGGTGGCCAAGCGTACAACACCGCGCCCGGGGCGTCGGCGCCTTCGTGACGCATCCGGTCCATCGTGGCCCATCGGAGACCGCCGAACCCCGGCCGCCGCACGAGCGAGGGGGCGCGCGAAGAGCGCCCGTGCAGCGCGCGCCGCCCAGCCGGGCAGAGCGCCCGGGCCGGGAAGCCGCTCCGCCCGCGGCTTCCGCGCCGGCCGCCGCACCCGGGTCGTCGCGCTCGTGCCCGTGCCCGCGCCGCCGCGCTCGCGCCAGCGCCCGCCGCGCCCCGGGATTCAGGCGATCACCCGCTCCACCGGCACGCTGCGCACGTCCATCTCGAAGGCGAGCCCTTCGACCGGCGGCCGGGCAAACGTCCAGGTGATGCCGTCCGGCGCCGCGCCCCGGCCGACGATCTCGTCGGCGAGGAACCCGTGGACGTCCTCGACCGTGTAGACCTGGCTCACCGCGGCGTCCGCCCACGTCAGCCCCAGCGCGCCCATCCGCTCCTCCATCGCCCGGAGGACGTACCGCGCCTTCTCGCGCATCGCGCCGGGCGACGTGTCGCCGAGGCGGATGATCCGTTCCCGGTACCCGCCCGGCCCTTCCGGCGCCTCGCCCGAGCCCGCGATGACGAAGCTCCGCACTCCCGCGGCCCCTTCCGACCCCGCGGGCACGGTGCAGGAGAACGCGTGGAAGGAGGGCTCGGCGGGGGCGTCGACCGCCGGACAGACGTTCGAGCGGGCGACCGGGTTCTCTTCGTCCTTGAAGATCCCCCAGCGTTCGAGGGTGCGGACGTAGCTCCGGTTGAACGCGACGAAGCCCTCCTCGCTGAACTGCCGGGGCGAACGGAGCTCGCACGCGCAGAGTGCGGTGGTCGGCCGGCCGATCGCGCCGAGATGGACCTCGATCCGGCGAAAGCCCTCTTCGAGCGGAACGGGCCGGAGGAACCTCACCCGCTCGATGGCGAAGCCCGGCTCGGCCGCGACCCCGCCCGAGTACTGGAACCGGCCCCGGACGTAGCGGTAGCCTCCGGGTCCGAATACCGCCGTCTCCGCCATCTCGCACCTCCTCCTCCGCGTCGGCCCCGACCTTGGGCGCCTGGCCGTCATCCCGCCTCGGCCTCGACCTCGACTCCGGCCTTGCGCCGGCGCCGATACGGTAGGGGAGGAACGGCGGCGCTGCAATCGACCTCCGCGCCGGCCTCCTCGCGCACGCCCATCGAGCCCCGGGTGCTGTTCGCAGGCTATTGATATATAGGGTGTAGAGAGGGTGTCGAGATATCTTTCACCCCCACGGAGACGGCGTTCTTCCGTGGTATGGGTTCGGTTCGAGAGGGTTGCTGGCGGATTTCACCCCACGGAGCCACTTGCGCGGGCACGGCGCCCTGGGAACGCGGGCGTCTCGCCCGCACGAGAGCGAAGCGCCCGGAAGAAACTCTCATGGTCGGTCGCCTGCCCACCCCGAAGGCATGAAATCGTCGCGGCCTCGGGGGGCCGAACCGATGTGGTACTCCGGACCTGACGCTTGCTCTTTCGGGGTGGCGAAGCGCCGGACCACTCGGGGCAGTCCGTAAGCCGATTTGCCTCCCGCATAGACGGCGTTGACGACCGAACCTGCGGAAAACAATGTATTCCGCAGGAGGTGTTCCTTTGTGTCTCGGGTTGAGAATTTCACGGCAAAGTGCGGGCGGGATACGAGCGTTCCCAGGACGCCGTGCCCAAGAACGTTCGCGAGAGGCGTGTTTGGCGAAAAACCCACCGCGCACATGCCTCCCATCGGCGCCAGGAAGATATCTGCCGGCCGGCGGCGTAGGATGGAGGGCCGGAACACGGGGTCGGGCTCATCCCTCGGGAGGCGGCGGGGCGCAATGCGGGCAATCGTTCTCGGAAGCGGGGTCGTCGGGACCGCCGCGGCGTACTACCTCGCCCGGGACGGCCACGCGGTCACCGTTCTGGAGCGGCACGAGGCGCCGGGGCTCGAGACGAGCTATGCCAACGCCGGCCTCGTCGCCCCGGGGCACAGCTACGCCTGGGCGTCGCCCGCCGCCCCGCGAATCCTCGCGAAGTCGCTCATCACGGCCGATCAGGCGCTCCGGCTCCGCCCCCGTCTCGACCCGCGCATGTGGTCGTGGCTCTGGCGGTTCCTCCTCCAGTGCACCGACGAGCGCGCCCGCGCGAACACGAGGCGCAAGCTCCGGCTCTGCCGCTACTCGACGGAGCTTCTCGGCGAGCTCGGGCGGGACACCGGGGTGGAGTACGACGGCCTCGCCGGCGGTAACCTGTACGTCTACCGATCCGGGAGGAGCTTCGAGGCCGGGGTGCGCCGCACCCAGCTTCTCCGCGACGAGGGCCTCGAGCTCGAGGTGCTGGACCGGGACGGCCTCTGTGCCCGTGAACCCGCCCTCGAGCCGGTGCGGGAGCGGCTCGCCGGGGGCCTCTACTCCCCCACCGACCGGAGCGGCGACGCCCGGATGTTCAGCCGCGGTCTCGCGGAGCATTGCCGGGCGGCCATGGGGGTGGATTTCCGGTTCGGGGTCACCGTGGACGGGCTCGAGGCGGACGGGGACCGGATCGCCGGGGTGCGGACGAGCCGGGGAAGGGTGGGCGGCGACGTGTTCGTGCTCGCGCTCGGCTTCATGAGCCCGTTCGTTTCGCGCACCGCGGGGGTCGCGCTCCCCATCTACCCGGTAAAGGGGTACTCGGTGACGATTCCGCGGGGCGCGTCGAACCTTTCGCCGCGGATGGGCGTATGCGACGAGGACCGCCTGGTGGTGACCTGCCCGATGGGCGACCGGGTCCGGGTCGCGGCCACCGCGGAGTTCAGCGGGTACGACAAGGGCCACCGGCCGGACGACTTCCGGGGGATGCTGAGGTCCGTCCGGGAGCTCTTCCCTTCCGCCGGCGACTACGAACGGCCCGAGTACTGGGCGGGGCTTCGGCCGATGACCCCGTCCTCGGTCCCCATCCTCGGCCGGGCTCGCTACCGGAACCTCTACCTCGACACCGGCCACGGCCACATCGGATGGACGATGGCATGCGGCTCGGGCAAGGTGACCGCGGACCTCGTCGCCGGCCGCGAGCCCGAGATCGACCTCGAAGGCCTCGTCTACGCCGGCTGATCCGCCGCCCGCCTCCGGCCGCCATCGGCCTCGGCAGGGCGATCGGATCCGCGACGGTCTGCCGATCGCGGCCCACGCCCGAAGCGCCGGCGCCACGCTCGTCAGGAGCAACGGAGGGGAGTTCGGACGCGGGCCCGGATGCGGGTGGAGAACCAGCTTGAAGGGAAGGCCAAGGGAAGGCGCGGCCGACCGAGCGGAACCAGGCCCGGTTTCGATGCCGACTGCCCCGAAGGTGAAGCGGCCCGCCTACCCGCCCGATTCCGGGGCGTCGAACACGGCGGACACATCGGCCGCGAAGCCCTCGAACAGCAGCGACGTGGCCGCCTCGCCGCGTCCGAACACCCCGTGCTCGACGTACGCGTCCCCCTCCAGCGCAAGCACCGTGATCGTCTCGTCCCGCGGATCGGCGATCCAGTACTCCGGGATGCCTCCCTCGGCGTAGTCCGCGCGCTTCTCGACCAGGTCCCGATCCGGGTCGTCCGGGCTCACGACCTCCACCACCAAGTCCGCGCCCAGCCAGTAGCGGTCCTGGCGGCGGGGGTCGGAGCGGTCACGCAGCATCAACAGGTCGGGCTCGCGGAACTTGCCCTCGCGGATGCGCATCCGCAGCGCGGAGAACCTCACGACCCCGCCCCGCGGCCCGAGCCAGGCGCGGAACAGGTCGTAAAGAAACGCGAGGACGGCCTGGTGGGTATCGGTGGGCATGGGCACTTCCTGGATATGCCCGTCGGTGAGCTCGACCAGGCGGTTCCCGTGGTCGGTCAACCACAGGTAGGCGTCGTCGCTCCAGCTCCCCTGGGACGGCAGGAGGTCGCACAGAAGGGAGGTCAAGGGGTTCCGGGAGGCCGGGGCGGGCGCCGAGGGCGGCTCGGCGACCGAGGGATCGGCGGTCTCGGTCATGGCTCTCCTCCCGGTTCACGGCCCTCTCCGGGGCCTTGCTCTCGGAGCATCCGACCGGGCGCCTCGGCGCCCGAGGTCGGAACCTCGCCTCCGGTCCGCGCGGACGGCGCCGGCGGGCCGCGTTCCAACCGGGACGCCTCGATCACGACGCTGCTCATCCGCCCGGTTCCGGGGCGTCGAACACCGCGGACACGTCGGCCGCGAAGCCCTCGAACAGCAGCGACATGGCCGCCTCGCCGCGCCCGAACACCCCGTGTTCGACGTACGCTCCCCCCTCCAGCGCAAGGACGGTGATCGTTTCGTCCTGCGGGTCGGCGATCCAGTACTCCGGGATGCCCCCCTCGGCGTAGTCCGCCCGTTTCTCGACCAGGTCCCGATCCGGGTCGTCCGGGCTCACCACCTCCACCACCAGGTCCGCGCCCAGCCAGTATCGGTCCTGGTAGCGAGGGTCCGATCGGTCGCGGAGCATCAGCAGATCGGGTTCGCGGAACTTGCCCTCGCGGATGCGCATCCGCAGGGCGGCGACCATCACGACCCCGCCGCGCGGCCTGAGCCAGGCGCGGAACAGGTCATGGAGGCACAGGAGAACGGCTTGGTGCGTGGAGGTCGGTATGGGCACTTCCTGGATATGCCCGTCGGTAAGCTCGACCAGGCGGTTCCCGTGGTCGGTGAGCCACAGGTAGGCGTCGTCGCTCCAGCTCCCCTGGGACGGCAGGAGATCGCAGAGAAGGGAGGCCAGGCCCTGTGGCCGGGAACCGGGGGCGGTCCTCGCGGGCTCGGTGGTCGTCATGGCTTTCATCGTAGCGCGTTTTCCGGGCGCATGGCGCTCCGGTGGCAGGGGTCGATCCGGTTCCGCTGCGCCGGGCGGCGGCTCGCCTCGCCGCCCTTCCAGGCGCCCGCGGGCTCCGCAACCTGCCGGCGGCGCGTTCCGGACGGCAAGGCAGGCGGCAACGGGGCCGTCTCATGGGGGGCCGAGCGAGGCCGGAAACGGGCCTGGCCGCCACCGCCGCCCCGTCGGGGGCCGCACGGGCTCCGCCCCGCCCCAGCCACCGGGGAAAGGGGCCGTAGCACCGGGGTCAGGGGCCGGGCGAGCGGGCGAAGAAAGCGTCGAGGAGGCGGCGGGCGGCGGCGGGCGGGGCGGTGCGCCCGGACCGCACCTCCTCCTCCAGGCGCGCAGCGAGGGGCTCGAGGCGCGGGTCCTCGCGGAGCCGCTCCTGCATCGCGGCCTCGACCTCTTCGCGGAGCCACTCCTCGGCCTGGGCGGTGCGCCGCGCCGCCCGGTCGCCGGACGCCTCGAGCGCGGCGCGGCACTCGAGGACGCGCTCCCACGCCTCCGCGATGCCGATCCCGGTGAGGGCCGAGCAGGCCTCGACGGTCGGCGGCCACGCCGGCGTGCGGGGGCGCATGAGGCGGAGCGCGTTCCGGTGCTCGGCGACCGTCCGCGCCGCCGCATCGGCGTGGACCCCGTCCGCCTTGTTGACGAGCACGAGGTCCGCGAGCTCCATCACCCCCCGCTTGATGCCCTGGAGCTCGTCCCCCGCGAGCGGCGCGAGGAGGAGGAGGAAGAGGTCGGTCATCCCGGCCACCGCGGTCTCCGACTGGCCCACCCCGACGGTCTCCACCACGATCACGTCGAAGCCCGCCCCCTCGCAGAGCACGAGGGCCTCGCGCGTGCGGCGTGCGGCGCCGCCGAGGGTCCGGCCGGCGGGGGTCGGGCGGATGAACGCCTCCGGGCGCCGCGAGAGCTCGGCCATCCGGGTCTTGTCGCCGAGGATCGAGCCGCCCGCGAGCCGCGACGACGGGTCGATGGTGAGCACCGCGATGCGGTGGCCCGCCTCGACCGCCCGCAGCCCGAACGCCTCGATGAAGGTGGACTTCCCGACGCCGGGCGACCCCGAGATGCCGATCCGGAGGGTTTCCGTCCGGAGGGAGCCCGCCGGCGCTCCGAGGGCTTCGAGGAGGCCGATCGCCTCGTTCCGGTCGGCGGGCCGGGTGGACTCGACCAGGGTGATCGCCCTGGCGAGCGCCCGGACCTCCCCCGACCGCACCCGCTCCGCGAGGGCCGCGGCGTTGGGCGGGGCCGCCGCGTCCCGGTCTTGCCGCTCGTCAATCGTTCCGGCTCCTCCGGGGACGAGCCCCCCGAACCGCCTCGGGCGGCTGGAGTCCCGGCGGCCGGCCGCCCGGCATCCGTCGCCCCGCTTCGCGCTTGACGCACCGCGGAGCCGCGAGCGGGACCCGGGAGCCTTCGCCGCAGAGAATCCCGCGGGAGTTCATCCCCGCTTCAGAGGTGGAGAAGAGTCGATACGGGGCCGGAATCCAGGGCAATCGCATTCGGGATTCCCGATGCGTCGTGATGGCCAGGCTGCCGTCGGCAGGGGTCGACGTCCGGGTGCGGAGCGCCGAAATCGGCCTGACGAGCCGGCTTGAAGGCCGCTCGTGGCGGCGTCCGGGGGACGGATTCAAGCGGTGCGGACGACGTGCTTCGTCCCAATGCGATTGCCCTGGACCGGAATCGGGATACCCTGTCCACACGCGCCGTTCTTCTTCATTCCGCGCGATTCCTCCCCGCCGATACCTTCCGGCGGGGTTCTGCGGGGCAGGCTCCCCGTGCCGATCGATTCCTTGACGGGATCCCCTCACGGGTGCGCGCCGGCTCCCGTCACGGCGCCTCGAACTCCACGATCGGCTGGTCCACGGCGAGGCTCGCCCCCGGCTCCGCGAGCACCGCGGCCACCGTCCCGTCCTGCTCCGCACGCAGGACGTTCTCCATCTTCATCGCCTCGACCACCGCCACCTCCTGGCCCGCCTTCACCGGGTCCCCCGGCCCGACCGCGACCCGCACCAGGAGTCCCGGCATGGGCGAGAGGAGGAAGCGCGAGAGGTCCGGGGGGCGCTTCACCGGCATCCGCGCCCGCAGGGCGGCGGCTCGGCGGGTCAGCACCCGATAGCGGGCGGAATGGCCCGCGTGGGTGAGCCGGAACCCGTGCCGCTCGCGCTCGACCTGAACCGCGAGCGGTGTCCCGTTCACCGTCCCCTCGAAGCAGTCGAGCCCCGGACGCCAGAGGCTCTCGACCCGGTATCGAGCCCGCGCGCGCTCCTCCCCTTCCCTCTCCCCCTCCGGCGCCATCTCGACCCCCCCCTCCGCGCCCCGGCGGACCGAGACGAGGTACGCGCGCTCGCCGCCGTCCCCGCCCTCGGGGGCGGACCGGCCGCCGACCAGCACCACGTACTCCCGATCGACCCCGTCGAGCAAGAGGGCGGCGGCGCCCGCTCCGCCGCCGGCGGCGGGGTACGCTCCGACCGCCGCGTCCAGCCGGTCGATCTCCCGCCGCATCCACGCCGCCACCGCAACCAGGTGCGCGGGCTCGGGTGGGAGCACGCGGCTCGCCGCGAACCCGGCCGGGAAGTGCTCGTCGATGAACGCGGTGGAGAGGTCCCCGGCCCGGAACCGCGGGTGCCGGGCGAGCGCGGCGAGGAACGCGAGGTTGGTGGTCACCCCGCGCACCGTGTAGCGGTCGAGGGCGACCTCGAGCCGGTCCAGCGCCTCGTCCCGATCCCGGCCGGCGGTGACGAGCTTCGCGATCATGGGGTCGTACCACACCGCGACCTCGCCGCCCTCCTCCACCCCGTCGTCCACGCGCACCCCGGCGCCGGACCCGCCCGGCGCCCCCGGCGCCGGCTCGTGCGAGTCGTCCGCCCCGGCGGCCTCCGCCGCCGCCCCGTCCGCGCCGAACGCCCCGTCCGCGCGCGGCGGCCGGTACCGCAGCAGCCGCCCGGTGGCGGGGAGGAAGTCGCGCTCGGGGTCCTCCGCGTACACCCGCGCCTCCATCGCCCAGCCCTCCATCCGGACCTCGTCCTGGGTGAAGGACAGCGGCTCCCCGGCCGCGATCCGGATCATCCACTCCACGAGGTCGAGCCCGGTGACCGCCTCCGTCACCGGGTGCTCGACCTGGAGCCGGGTATTCATCTCCAGGAAGTAGAACCGGCGGTCCTGGTCCACGATGAACTCGACCGTACCGGCCGATTCGTAGCCGACCGCGCGGGCGAGGGCCACCGCCTGGGCGCCCATCCGCTCCCGCATCGCCGGGTCGACGAAGGGGGACGGCGCCTCCTCGAGCACCTTCTGGTGGCGCCGCTGCACCGAGCACTCGCGCTCGCCGAGGTGCAGCACCGCGCCGTGCCGGTCCGCGAGCACCTGGACCTCGATGTGGCGCGGGCGCTCCACGTAACGTTCGACGAAGATCCGCCCGTCGCCGAAGCTCGCGAGCGCCTCGTTCGCCGCGCTCCGGAACCCTTCCCGGACCTCGTCCTCCCCGGCCGCGGTCCGCATTCCCTTGCCGCCGCCTCCCGCCGACGCCTTCAGCATCACCGGAAACCCGATCCCGCGGGCCGCCGCCACCGCCTCGTCCACGCCGGCGAGGGCCCGGTCCACCCCCGGAACCGTGTCGACCCCCGCGTCGAGGGCGAACCGGCGCGACTCGATCTTGTCCCCCATCGCCCGGATCGCGGCCGGCGGCGGCCCGATGAAGACGATGCCGGCGGCGGAGAGGGCCTCCGCGAACCCGGCGTTCTCGGAGAGGAATCCGAATCCGGGGTGCACCGCATCCGCCCCGGTGGCGCGGGCCGCCTCCACCACCGCCTCGACGTCGAGATAGCTCTCCGCCGACGGGGGCGGTCCCACGCACACCGCCGCGTCCGCCATGCGCACGTGCGGGGCGTCCTCGTCCGCCTCGGAGTGGATCGCCGCTACGGAAATCCCCAGACGGCGCGCGGTCCGCGCGATGCGGCAGGCGATCTCCCCCCGGTTCGCGATGAGGACCCGCCCGAACACCGCTAGCGAAGCCGCGCCCCGGGCCGGCGAGGCGACCGGCGGCGCTCGCACTCTCCCGGAAACGCCGGTGTCCCGCCCGCCGCCGGGCCGAGGGCCGGCGGCACGGGCAGGCCCGCGATCGGTCTCCGGGGGGACGGGACCCCCGCCCGGCCGGAGACGCCTCGCGCAGGACCCGGATCGGTCGTGGCCGCAGGGGTGGCGGCGCCTCCCGGGCTCGGGCCGGGGGCCGGATCTAGAGCGGGATGTTGTCGTGCTTCTTCCATGGGTTCTCGAGCCGCTTGCCGCGCAGCATCGCGAGCGCCCCGCAGAGCCGTCGCCGGGTGTTGCGCGGCAGGACCACGTCGTCGATGAAGCCGAGCCGGCCGGCGACGAAGGGGTTCGCGAACTTCGTCCGGTACTCCTCGGTGCGGGCGGCCATCTTCTCCGGGTCCTCCCGGTCCGCCCGGAAGATGATCTCCACCGCCCCCTCCGGCCCCATCACCGCGATCTCGGCCGACGGCCACGCGTAGTTCACGTCCCCCCGCAGGTGCTTGGACGACATGACGTCGTAGGCCCCGCCGTAGGCCTTGCGGGTGATGAGGGTGACCTTCGGGACCGTCGCCTCGGCGTAGGCGAAGAGGAGCTTCGCGCCGTGCCGGATGATCCCCCCGTACTCCTGGGCGGTGCCGGGGAGGAAGCCCGGCACGTCCACGAAGGTGACGATGGGGAGGTGGAAGCAGTCGCAGAAGCGGACGAAGCGGGCCGCCTTGCGGCTCGAGTCGATGTCGAGGCACCCCGCGAGCACCGCCGGCTGGTTGGCCACGATCCCGGCCGGCGCCCCGCCGAAGCGGGCGAACCCGGTCACGACGTTGCGGGCGAAGTCGGGCTGGAGCTCGAAGAACCCGCCCTCGTCCACCACCCGCGAGATGAGCTCGTGGACGTCGTAGGGCCGGTTGGGGTTCGCGGGCACGAGGCGGTCGAGGGCGGGCTCCGGCCGGTCGTCCGGGTCCCGGGTCGGCCGCATCGGCGGCGCCTCCCGGTTGCTCGCGGGCAGGTAGCCGAGGAACTCGCGCACCCGAAGGAGCGCGTCCACGTCGTCCTCGAAGGCGAGGTCCGCCACCCCGGAGCGGCCCGCGTGGGTGAGCGCGCCCCCGAGCTGCTCCTGGGTCACCTCCTCGTGGGTCACCGTCTTCACCACGTCCGGCCCCGTGACGAACATGTACGACGAGTCCTTCACCATGAAGATGAAGTCGGTCATCGCCGGCGAGTAGACGGCGCCCCCCGCGCACGGACCCATGACGAGCGAGACCTGGGGGATCACCCCGGACGCGAGCACGTTGCGCTGGAACACCTCGGCGTAGCCGGCGAGCGACGCCACCCCCTCCTGGATGCGGGCGCCGCCCGAGTCGTTGAGCCCGACCACCGGGGCGCCCACCTTCATCGCCTGGTCCATCACCTTGCAGATCTTCCGGGCGTGGGCGGCGGAGAGGGAGCCGCCGAAGACGGTGAAGTCCTGGCTGAACGCGAACACCCGCCGGCCGTTCACGAGGCCGTGGCCGATCACCACCCCGTCGCCGGGGATCCGCTGCCGGGCCATCCCGAAGTCGTGGGAATCGTGCTCGACGAACATGTCCCACTCCTCGAACGACCCTTCGTCGAAGAGGAGATCGAGGCGCTCGCGCGCGGTGAGCTTGCCCTTGGCGTGCTGGGCCGCGATCCGCCTCTCGCCGCCGCCGAGGCGCGCGGCGGCCCGGCGGCGCTCGAGCTCCTGGAGGACGTCCTGCACGGTGCTGCGGAGGCCGGAAGGGGCGCGGGCGGGAACGGGGGGGAGGCCGGGACGGGAAGGGGCGCGGGCCGGAGCGGGGGAGAGGCGGGAAGCCGGCGCCGCGGGGTCAGGCGGCGAGGCGCCGGCCGCGCACGAGCCCGAGCACCTCGCGGGCGGCGGCCGGGATGGAGGTGCCGGGGCCGTAGATGGCGGCCACCCCGGCGCGCCGGAGCTCGTCGTGGTCCGCGGGCGGGATCACCCCGCCGCAGACCACCACCACGTCGTCCGCTCCGGCCGCCCGCAGCGCCTCGAGGAAGCGGGGCACCAGGGTCCGGTGTCCGGCCGCCTGGGTCGAGATGCCGACGACGTGCACGTCGTTCTCCACCGCCTGGCGGGCCGCCTCGGCCGGAGTCTGGAAGAGCGGCCCGACGTCCACGTCGAAGCCGACGTCCGCGAACGCGGTCGCGATCACCTTCGCCCCGCGGTCGTGGCCGTCCTGGCCGAGCTTCGCGACGAGGAGGCGCGGCCGGCGCCCCTCCGCGGCCGCGAACGCCTCGACCTCGCCGCGGATGCGGACGAACTCCTCGTCTTCCGCGCGGTGCGCGCCGTACACCCCGGCGATGGACCGCACCTCCGCCCGATGGCGGCCCCACACCTTCTCGAGCGAGCCGGTGATCTCGCCGACGGTGGCCCGCGCACGGGCGGCGGCGACGGCGAGCTCGACGAGGTTCCCTTCGCCGGTCTCCGCCGACCGGGTGAGGGCGCCGAGCGCGCGCCGGCAGGCGAGATCGTCCCGCCGCCCCCGCACGTCGGCGAGCCGCCGCACCTGGGCGTCGCGCACCGCGGTGTCGTCGATCGCGAGCAGCTCCACCCGCTCCTCCCGGTCCGCGCGGAAGCGGTTGACCCCGACCACCGTCTCCTCGCCCCGGTCGACGCGCGCCTGGCGCCGCGCCGCCGCCTCCTCGATGCGCAGCTTCGGCATCCCGGATTCGACCGCCCGGGTCATGCCGCCGAGCGCCTCGACCTCGTCGATCAGCTCGCGGGCGCGGGCCGCGAGGCTCGCGGTGAGGCTCTCGACGTAGTAGGAGCCGGCGAGCGGGTCCACCACCCGGGTGATCGCGGTCTCGTGCTGGAGGATGAGCTGGGTGTTGCGGGCGATGCGGGCCGAGAGCTCGCTCGGGAGGGCGAGCGCCTCGTCGAACGCGTTCGTATGCAGGGACTGGGCGCCGCCGAGGACCGCGGCGAGGGCCTCGACGGCGGTGCGCACGACGTTGTTGTACGGGTCGAGGCTCGTCAGGCTCGCCCCGGAAGTCTGGCAGTGGGTGCGAAGCATGAGCGAGCGCGGGTCCTTCGGCGCGAACTTCTCCTCCATGAGGGTCGCCCAGAGCCAGCGCGCGGCGCGGAGCTTCGCCGCCTCCATGAAGAAGTCCATGCCGATCCCGAAGAAGAACGAGAGCCGGGGCGCGAAGCGGTCCACCTCGAGCCCGCTCTCGAGGGCGGCCCGCACGTACTCGATCCCGTCCGCGAGAGTGAACGCGAGCTCCTGCACGCTCGTCGCGCCCGCCTCGAGCATGTGGTAGCCGGAGATCGAGATCGGGTTGAAGCGCGGCATGCGCCGGGACGTGTAGCCGATGACGTCGGAGACGATCCGCATGGAGGGCGCGGGTGGATAGATGTAGGTGTTGCGGACCATGAACTCCTTGAGGATGTCGTTCTGCATGGTCCCGGAGAGGTCGGCGGAGGCCGCGCCCTGCTCCTCGGCCGCGACCGCGTACATCGCGAACACCGGCAGCACCGCCCCGTTCATGGTCATGGACACGGACATCCGGTCGAGGGGGATCCCGTCGAACAGGATCTTCATGTCCTCGACGGAGTCGATCGCGACCCCCGCCTTGCCCACGTCCCCCTCGACGCGCTCGTGGTCGGAGTCGTAGCCCCGGTGGGTCGCGAGGTCGAACGCGACCGAGAGCCCCATCTGCCCGGCCTCGAGGTTGCGGCGGTAGAACGCGTTCGACTCTTCGGCGGTCGAGTACCCCGCGTACTGGCGGATCGTCCAGGGGCGGCCGGCGTACATCGTCGCCCGCGGACCCCGCACGAAGGGAGGGAGGCCGGGCAGGGTCCCGAGGTGGGCGAGGTCGTCGAGGTCCGCCTCGGTATAGAGCGCCTTGACCCGGATCCCTTCCGGGGTCTCGGCCGCAAGGGTGTCCTCCGAGCCGCCCCGGGTCTCGCGCGCAACGAGCGCGCGCCAGTCGTCCAGCCCCTGCCGCGCCGCCTCCGCCATACCGCTGCTCCTCCTTCTTCTCCAACGCCTCCGCGGCCCCCGACGCCGCCCCGACGCCGCGCCGTGACCGCCATGCCGCGGGCGGCGCGGCGTCCCGCCGGTGCGGGACGCACCCCGGCGTCCGCCAAAGATAACCGTTTCCGCCCCCGATCCATAGCCGGCGGGGCGGGAGCGGCGCCCTGGTTCGAGCGCGGCCGAGAAGGCCGGTGACTTCCCGGTCGACCGCCGGGGTCCGGACCCGGACTTCGATCCCCGACCCCTTACCAGAGGCGATCCACTTCGTCCTGGCCCGGTGAACCGTTCACGACGGGAACCGGGCGTGTCCCGGAAAGCAGACCCGGCTGGAAACATGGCTCGATCGCATGACTCGTCGGGCTTTCGCAGGAACGACGGAGAATGCTCCAGGAGCGTCAGGAACGGTGGCGGGGGGGTCGCCTCGAATACGGTCTGCGGTACGGCAACGCCACGCCCTCGCGCTTGGCGTCCCGTGCATAGGATCGGATGGTCATGATCGAAGCCCGGCCGCCGGGATAGCGCGCCCGCACCCGCTTCAGGATCTCCCGGTACGGCAGCCCGACGGAGCGGGCGCCGGGAGCATCCGGGGCCACGGGCCGGCGGGTGGCGCGGTCCTCGTGGTGATCGACGTGGACGAGAAGGGCGAGGATCGCCGCCTTGACCTCCCCGCGCCGCGGCCGCTCGCGGGCCGGCCGGATGCCCCGGACCCAGGGCGGCCACGCCGCCGAGACGGAGAGCAGGCCCGAGAGCATGGACTCCGCCCCGACCCCGCGGGGCGCGGACGGCTCCGAGGGCGGCGGGGGCGCGGTCGGGGGCCGGCGGACCCACCGCCACCGGGCCGCCGCCAGGGAGAGCAGGCCCGACAGCATCGATCCGCCGGCCCCACCAGCCCCGCTGGCCCCGCCGGCGCTGCCGGGCTCGGGCGGCGCCGGACCGGCGGGAGGGTTGCGGGGCGGGGACTGCATCGACGGCGCCTCTCGTTCGATGAGCGAGGAAGGGGGAAGGACCGTCCTGCGCCGCCCTGGCGCCGCGTTCTCAGAACGGGGGCGCGGCGAGGCCCGCGAGCCGGGGCTCCCAGTAGCCGGTCCGGTCGTACAGGCAACGGACCTGGACGTACTCGCGCATCGCCTCCCCGACGTACGGCCCGGCTTCCGGCTTCTCGGAGAGCGCCCGCGCGACCCGGCCGGCCATCTCCTTCGCCCCACCGTCCGACTTCAGGAACCGCTTCATCAGCAGCGAGAACAGGCGCTCGCGGGCGCGCAACCCCTCGCTCGACCCGCGCGGGCGCCACCGGATGGCCGGCGGCTCGACGGCGTGGACGAGCCGCATCAGCCGCTCACCGAAGAACCTCGGGTGGTACAGCCGGTTGGCCAGCCACTTCATGCCGACGGCCAAATGCTCGGCGGTCATGCCGGCCGGCACGACGTTCGTCTCCCACGGCGTGGCCGCCGTCTCGTTGCCGCCCTCGATCAGCCGTCCGCTCCGGCGCATCCGGGCATGAAGGGGGGTCGCCTCCGGCGCCACCAGCGCCCCGACGGAGAAGTTGGGGACCGGGGTGGCCATGGCGAACTCGAACTGCCGCTCGAACACGTCCGGGCCGTCCGCGTCGAAGCCGACCATCATGCCGCTCCGCACCATGATCCCGTGGGCGAGAAACTTCTCGATCTGGCCGATGGGGCCGTCCAGCAGGTTCTGGCGCTTGTTGGCCTCCCGCAGCGCGGCCTCGTTCGGGGTCTCGATCCCGATGAACACGGAGGTGAGGCCGGCCTCGCCGCACAGCCCGAGCAGCTCGTCGTCCCTCGCGGCGTCGATCGAAGCCTGGGTGGTGAAGAACACCGGCTCGCGGTCCGGCTGCCCGTTCCAGCGGCGGAGCGCGTCGGCCACCTCCTTCGCCCGGCGGCGGTACACCGTGAAGTTGTCGTCGGTCAGGAACACCTCCCGGTACCCGTGGCCGTAGAGCACGTCGAGCTCGCCGAGGACGTTCCCGACCGGCTTGTGCCGCTGCTTGCGGCCGAGATACGGGATCACGTCGCAGAACTCGCAGTCGAACGGGCATCCGCGCGAGGTCTGCACCGCCCCGACGACCGCCCGATGGTTGGGGTAGAGGCTCCATCGCGGGATCGGCGACGAGCCGAGGTCGGGGCGCCCGCCGTCGTACTCCTCCCGCCACCGGCCGCACCGGAGGTCCGAGAAGAGATCGGGGGCGATCTCTTCGATCTCGCCCCGCACCAGCACGTCGCAGGCTGCGCGGAACGAATCGGGCGAGAGGGAGGCGCAGGGGCCGCCGATCAGCACCGTCTTCCCGCGGCGGCGGAACTCCGCGCCGACCTCGATCATCCGCTCCCGCTGGGTGATCTTGCCGGTCAACCCGACGAAGTCGGCCGGGGTGTCGAAGTCGATGGGCGAGATGGCCTCGTCACAGAGCCGCACGGTGAAATCGGGCGGCGCCAGGGCGGCGATCGTGGTGAGGGTGACGTCCGCCATCCACTGCACCGAGGAGAACCCCCAATGCTCGATGAAGTCGGCGCCGTAGTAGTGGGGAGCCGTGGCCCTCGGAGCGATCAGGTAGAGGGACCTGGACACGTCCGTTCCTCCCTGGCTGCGCGCCGCCCGGGACGGCCCCGGACGGCGCGTCGAGACCCCGGCCGTCGAGACCGGCGGGCGGGAGCGGCGTCGCCGGGGCGGCTTCCGGGCCGGATCGCCGCTCCCCTCGCTCCCGCCCGGGCCGTCTTCCCGCTTCCTCCCCGCCTCTCCGGGGAGCGAAGCCGGCCGGTCGAATCCCTATCCCTCTCCAGCCACGACGTAGCCCCGCCAGCCGGACACCTTTTCACCCGTCTGGAGGTACCGCGCCCTCGCCCGATTGCCGACGCTGTTGAACGTCCGCCAGTGGCGGCTCCTCAGGTAGTCGTCGTTGGTCGCGTATCTCCTCCCTCCCTTGCCGCCGACGACCATGTCGAGGTCCTCGTCCTCGAGGGAGGCATTCGGATCGGGGGGCAGGACGAAGTGGTGGACGTTCGCCGTGTCCGCGACGAACCGCACGTCGTACCCGAGCGGGACCTCGACCCCGTTCTCGGCCAGCACGCCATGCGGGTCCGACTCGCAACGTGCGCGAAGCTCCGGATCGCTGTGGAACTCCTGCACGAAGGAAAACACCCTCCGCGCATGGGTGCCCATCATCTCCGTAGCCATCGTGTGCAGACTGTTCATTGCCCGGATCTCCCTTGTTCCTCCAGGGCGCCCCTTTTAGCGCCCGGCAGGACGAGGCCAGCCTAGGGCGGCGCGCGAAGGCGGGTCAAGGCTTGCGAACCCTAATTTGCCGCCTTGCCCTCCCCCACCCCGAAGAATCGGCGGAGGCCGCGGCCGCCGCCGCTCCCGGAGCGGCGCCCGGTGTCGGCGTGTCCGACGGCAGGCTATAGTGCGCGTTCCTGAAGGGAGAATACGAATGGGTGTGACCCATGTCGACGTTACGGTGCGCAACCCGGCGGACCGGACGCGCGAGTGGACCGGGGCGTTCCTCGTGGACACCGGCGCGATCGACTCTCTGGCGCCGCGACGAAGCCTGGAGGCAATCGGGCTCCGGCCCACGGGCCGGCGGAGGTACGCGGCCGCCGATGGCCGGGAGGTGGAGATGGACGCCGCGGTGGGCGAGCTTTCGGGGGGCGTCATCGTGTTCGGCGACGAGGGCGCCGAGCCGTTGCTGGGGGTCACGGCGTTGGAGTCCGCCGGGATCGAGGTCGATCCGCAGAATCAACGGCTCAAGCGGCTGCCCGCGGTGAAATTGCGAGGATTACGGCGGGCATGAACCGGCAGGGCCGGCGACGGTGCGACGCCGCTTCCCGCCTTCGTACCGGAGCCAGTGGCTGGCGAACCGCTCCCACCGATCCAGCGGCTCGCGGTTGCTCAGCCACACGACGTCGTAGGGCAGGCGGGATGCCGTATGGTGCAGCATCCACCCGCCGCCCAGCAGCACCGCCGCATGGTTGGGCACCCTGGACCGGATCCGGAACAGGACCGAATCCCCCTCGCCGGCGTCCGCCGGATCGATGCGGCGGAACCCGGCCTCCCCGAACCCCGCTCCGTACATGTCCAGGCCTTCGACCCAGAAATTCCACTCCCTCGGGTAGTCCGGCAGGAGGACGCCGCGCTCCGTCCGGTACCAGTCGCGGATGAGCGAATAGCAGTCCGTCACCCCGTACCGGAAGGGCCGGCCCACCAACGGCAGGGTGGGGCACTGGTCCCCGAACCAGAACCGGTCGACGCATCGCGACCGGTTGCACACCACGACCCCGAACGGCACGGCGAGGGCGGCCTGCGCGCGCATCTCCGCCGGGCTCGGGATGAACAGCCGAGGATCGGCGTCCTTGCCTTCCCCTCGGGTCGAGGAGCGCGTATGCACGAGGGCCAGCAGGGCGCCGTGCGCCTCCTCCATCCGGCGCAGCGCCGCCGCCTCGACCCGGAACCCCGCCCGGGAGCCGTCCGCGACCTCCTCCACGGGACGGTAGGCGGGCCGATCGCGGCTTCCGAACACCGCACCGACCGCCTCCCCCGGAAAGGCTTCGAGGGCGTGGGCCTCCGTGGCCTCGTCGAGGCCCTCGAACAGCCGGGTCTGCGGGGCCGCTTCGAACATTCTCGACCTCCTCCGGTGCGTCCGCCTCCGCTTGGCCCCTCGGCGCCGATGCCGGCCGAGCGAAGCAACTTTGTCGGATCTGGTCAGCGTATCGAAACCGCAGGCCCTGCTACACCCGATCGCTCGACAAACCAGTCGCCTCGGCCGCGGCTCTTGTCCATTCTCGAACCTTCTCCTGGACGTCAGGGCACGGGCCTCGACAGAAATCGACGACCCGGCACCGGTCGAACAATATGCCGGCGTCAACCGCCAAGCTCCGCCATCGAGCGCGAGGCCGCGCTTCAGCGAGAAAGAACATCCTCGCCGGCGTAACGGCCGGCTGGGTACGGAGCCACTTGCTGCAGAAGGAGTCCGGTTGCAGCTGTGCCAATTCGTTCCTGTAGTGGGTCCCGGTCTTGCATTGCCCGAACGCAATCAGCTTGCCCGGGCGGCAGTCCGCGAAAGGCTTCCAGGCCACAACGTCCAGTTTGCCGTCGCGTTCCCTCGGCGGAGTGTCGTCTCGATTATGGAACCCGCCGCCTTCTCCCATGCGCCCGCATAGTACATCTATCTTGTCAGGAAATCTGGCGGCCCCTGCCGCCGTTCCAAACACCAGGCTCTCGGATCGGGTACCGAGGTAACCTCTGGCCGCCTCCGCTGCCAGTTCTTCGAAGAGCAGGGCTCCATCGTGGCCGGCATGCCGTCGGTTATCCCTCATGTTCAACCGGGTGGCCAGGAGCAAATATTTGTAAATCGAATATCTTGCGGCGGCTTCCTCATGGCCGGGTTCATCGAGCCGCACCGTGACGCCTTCGTCGCCGAGCACAAACGGATAGCCGCCGTCACATGCCTGAACCCTGTCTTCGAGTTCTGCGAAGGCGTTTTTGGCCGCCCGATACATTTCATCCTCTTCCGGCACGCCGGAAGAGTAGTCGTTCTCTCCGAGCCTGCCAAGAAGCCTCGACAGCGCAACCGCCGACGTCCCGCCATCCCGCCAAGCCGCCAGCTCCAGGAAGTCCGCCAACTCGTGTTCCTCCGCATGGGGGGATGGATATCCGGGCCATTCGAACATCGGTACGTTACTCGGGCGACCTGCGCCGCCTGCGTCGGAGACTGCTCTTGCGCTCCATTTCCGCTTGCAGATCGTCAGCCAAGTCGGCGACCGCCTCTGCAATTCTCAACAGCTTCCTGGAACCACGATATCCTGTAGACAGCGCGCTGCGGGCTTTTTCCAGGTGTTGTTTGGCCGCCATCAGCGCCTCCTCGAATACGTTCGAGGAGGGGCGGCTGATTTCGTAGGCTATCGAAAGCTCTGCGCCACGGCGCAGAGCCGCAAGCGCTTCCATATCGCCTACGACGGCGTCCAATTGCCGCAAGTGGGGATTCTGCGACTGGATGACGGGCGCCTTCTCGTCCCTCCTGCTTCCGTACATCCAGACCAGAAGCTCACGTAGCTGGTCGATTTTTTGCGGGGGTACCGGCTCCTCCTCTTCATCGGCGGCGGGCCGTAGCCCGATGAACTCGCTGATGCCATGACGAGACTGCAAGCCCGTGTAAAGATGAGAGAAGGCAAAGTGTCCGCGCCATCGATCTTCGCGGTCGAACGCGCCCACCCTTTCGGCCTGTTCGATGACCATGAGGCCGCGATACAACCGGCGTACGGTGTTGTGCGTATCGCCGATCTGATCCGCGATCTCGTCCAAGGGCACACCATACTTCCGATGGACGTCCGCAATGTACTGCGCCTTCGCGTAGCTGCCCCATTTCGCAGGCCCGTTGACGTGCTTGAAGCCCAGGTACCGCCATGCCGCTTTCCGGGTGCTCAACAAGGCCGGAATCTTGCCCAGTGACTCTTTGCGCGCCCTGGTAATCTTGGGGATAGTGGCGCCCAGATCACTCCCCAGCGCGGGTTGAAGGAGCAACTTTACCGCCGCGAGCCGGCGGTTTCCTTCAATCACGATGTTTCTGTCCCCCTCCCTGGCGACGATTACCGGCTCGTGCGGGAAGTAGCCGCTCGCGGCAACGGACAGTACCAGCTCCTGAACGTCCATCGCCTCCCACAAGACCTTGATCAGCTCGGACTCGTCATCTCCGGTGTCGAACTCGGCGAGCCTTGGGTTGTTTACGTCGAAAGCCAGCTCCGATACGGGAAGCCGAATGATCTCTTCAGCATTCATGAGCCATAATCCATGCTTGTGTCGGTTCTGTACGGCATTCGGGAAGTGCGACGTGGCCCGGCGCAATCAACAGTTCATGCGCTTCTCTTGCCCGTTGAAGGTTGTACTTCAGTGACAGGCTGTGTATCGTGAGCCCTGCATAGAGTTCTCTGACGGACGGCGTGTCGTCGTAAGACACGACCCAATGCAACGTCTTTTGACCCGACATGTACCGGGCCAACGACCTGTGATCCGCGGGCGAATAAGAGTTCAGGTACAGCCGGCGCCCCTTGTCCCAATAAGGTGGGTCCAGGTAGGCGAATACGCGCCGGCGGGCGCGGCCGCGGGGGAGCCTTTCCACGAGAAACCGGCGGGCGTCCAGGTCGCTGACGTGTATCTGTTCCGCTCTTCGAGAGATCTCGTTCACTCTCTCGGCGAGCCGCTCGCGGTAGTAACGGGCATCGAGCTTCCATTTGCCGGCTTGCTGATATCCTCCTATCGGCGTCGCGCCGGACAGCACACCGGAGCGGTTGCAGCGGTTCAAGTAGAAGGTGGCAAACCCCAGGTCGAACGGTCTGCTGGTGTCCTTGTCATGGTAAATTTGCCGTTGCCTCTCCCACTCCTGAATGTTCAGCTTCGCGGACGTGACGGCATCGGCGAAGCGCTCCGGGTCTACCAGTACGGCGCGCCAGAAGGCCGCGATGCACGGATCGAGGTCGTTGATGTGAATCTCGGACACCACACCCTCGCGAAGCAGACGCAGTGCAGCGCCGGCGCCGCCGGCGAACGGCTCGAAGTACGAGCAGTTGGCGAGGCCGTTCCGGGCAATGATCTCCCCGAGGAAGGGAGCGAGCGCCGCCTTCCCGCCCGGATACCGGAGCGGGCTGTCGTACTTCACGCCGGGGCTCCCTCTCGTATGGATATGTCCGATCCCGTGATGGCGCCTGCGCCTGTCTCGTGGTTCATGTCACCGTCGTGCCCACCGCTGCCGCACATCGGACGCCCGTTCCGCCGCTGCCCCAACGGATGCCGGACCCGGAGCGCCGTACCAGCCCCGTGGCACACCGTTCGCCTCCACCGGAGCCGGATCGCCGCATCCCACCGTATCGGGCCGACCGACCGCCTCCACGGCAACGGCGCCCCGGACCCGGCCGACACCTCCTGGCCGACCCCGAACCCGCCGTCATGGAGCGGTGCGAACGCCCGGGTCTCGGAACCGATCCTGCCGTCGTGACGCACAGCCCGTTCGCCGGGGCGCCGACTCATGATCCCTGCCTCGCTGCCTCCGATGCTCCCATCCCGACAGGATAGGCGATCTCGCCACCGTATTGGGCGAGAGCCGGCCGAGGACCGCCGGGACTCCCCTCGTGCGATCCTCCCTCCGAAACCGCCCTTCCGTCTCCCGAAGACGGCGGCGCCCCTCCTCGACGGCGAGGAAGCGGGAAAGGCCGTCCCGTACCACCCGGCCGTCGCGTTTCGAGAGTGCACCGGCCCTGCGAACGATCAGGGCCTCGTCGAGCGTGAAGAGCTTGAGACGGACCTTGCAAGGGACGTCGAGCCCGGTTTGGCGCCAGTTCCAGAGCACCACGTCGCCCGGCCACCCGCCCGCAGCCGAGGTGATCATGGCCAGGATCGGCTGATCGTGGGCCTCGTGGAAGTGTGCCGAAGAGACGGCCACGGCCGGCCGGCGCTTCGTGGCCAGGGTCGGTGGCAAGGAAGGGGGACGACGATCTCGAGACAGATCGGAGATCACGCGACGCTTCCATGCCCTCGGGGGAAACCCAGTCGCTCAGCATCACCGAGAGATGGCGCAGATGGTCGTCCCGGCCTGATATCGCCCCGCGCAGCACAAGATGACCGCCCTCGATCTCGGAGGGGAGCACGTCATTTCACGCCGGGGCGGCCTGAAGGGCCACGAGGTTGCGCGTCTCCCGGCTGAACTCGACGCCGATGAGGTGGATCGGCCGGCCCGAGGCGCGGTACTTGTCCGCGTAGCCCCGCTCGCGTAGCTGCGCCAGAGCCGCCGTCGGCGACACCGATACACCCTCCGGGGCCGACTCCACCACCTTGAACTCGAACAGGTACACGTGGCCGTTGAAGATCACCGCCATGTCCAGCCGCCCGCGGCTCGAGCTGTCCTCCACCGCCACGTCCATGTCCTGCGACGCGAACAGGGCGTAGAACACGCTCGCGTAGTAGCCCTCGTAGTCGGCGAGGTCGTTCTTCGTGTGCCACTGGTACGGAATGCCGGCGAAGATCGCCTGCAACAGCGTTTCCAGCCCCGCGAAGTCGTTCGCCAGCAGCAGGTCGTAGAGCCGGGCGCGGTGCTCCGCCCGCCGCAACGAATCGCCCATCAGCCGGTTGAGCAGGCTCCGGTTCAGGCTCTGGCGCACCTCGTGGTTCGGATAGCCCAGGCGGTAGAACGTCTCGCCGCGCCGCTCGACCCCCGCGATGGTGAGATAGCCGGTCTGGAACAGCAGCGCCTCGGTGGCGATGTGGTCCACGTCGAAGGTGGACAGGAGGTCGTCGTTCGACAGCATGTCGTCCAGGGCCACGGTGCCGACCCCCCGGCTCAACAGCGTGTCCAGCAGGAACGTCGGCGTGCCCGTCTCGAACCACCAGGCCTTGAACTCGCGATTGCGAAAGAGGAGAAGAAGGTCGAAGGGGTTGTAGACCTTCTCGGCCCCGAGCCAGTGGTAGCCGTTGTACCAGCGGCGGATCTCCTCCCGGTCCAGGCCCGGCAGCTCCGGGGCGAACACCATGTCGAGGTCCGCCTCGGTGTAGCCGCAGATGGAGGAGTAGCCGGGGTCCAGGGTGATGTCCAGAAGATTGTTGAGCCCCGAGAACAGGCTCACCTTGGAGAACTTGCTCACCCCGGTGAGCAGGGTGAACTTCACGTGCGCGTCGCAGGTCTTGATCGTCGCGTACAGCCCGCGCAGGTAGTCGCGGTTGGCGCGGGCCGCTTCCGGCTTCTCCAGCGCGTCCAGGATCGGCTTGTCGTACTCGTCCACCAGCACCACCACGCGCTCGCCGGTACGCTCGTGCAGCGCCTCGATCAGATCGCCGAAACGCTCCGGCGCGGTAGCGTAGCGGGGAGCGAAGTCCGCCCGTCTCTCGATGCGGTCGAGCTGGGCCGCCGCGTTCGCGTGCAGGTAGTCCGCCTGCTTGTAGTCTCCGCTGCCGAAGTCGAGTCGCAGCACCGCGCGGCGCTTCGACCAGTCCCAATCGTCGTGGACGGCGAGGCCCCGGAACAGCGGCTCGTTGCCCTCGAACAGCTCCCTGACGGTGTCCACCAGCAGGCTCTTGCCGAAGCGCCGCGGGCGGGAGAGGAAGTAGTGCGTCCCCTCGTCCACCAGCCGCCGGATGAACGGCGTCTTGTCGACGTAGTAATGCCCTTCCTCCCGGATCGTGCGGAAGGTCTGGATGCCGATGGGCAGCTTGCGTCTGGCCGGCGGCTCCGCCGCGGCGGCGAGGTCCTGTTCCGTGCGCGTCATCGGCTCCGCTCCCGGCGAGGTCGCCCCCGATTATCGGCCCGCCCGCGCGCCCGCGCCACATCGGTCGAGCGCCGCGCCGGGTTCGGCCTCCTCCGAGCCGCCGGTGGGCGGGAGGAACCGCTCCAGGAAGCCGGGGCGGCTCCCTTTCACGCTGGCGCGGCCTGAAGGGCCACGAGGTTGCGCGTCTCCCGGCTGAACTCGACGCCGATAAGGTGGATCGGCTGGTCCGAGGCGCGGTACTTGTCCGCGTAGCCCCGCTCGCGTAGCTGCGCCAGAGCCGCCGTCGGCGACACGGACGCACCAGCGCGCGCCGATTCCACCACCTTGAACTCGAACAGGTACACGTGGCCGTTGAAGACCACCGCCATGTCCAGCCGCCCGCGGCTCGAGCTGTCCTCCACCGTCACCTCCATCCCCACCGCCGCGAAGCACGAGTAGAACACGCTCGCGTAGTAGCCCTCGTAGTCGGCGATGTCGTTCTTCGTGTGCCACTGGTACGGGATGCCGGCGAACAACCCCTTGAACAACGACTCCAATCCCGCGAAGTCGTTGGCCAGCAGGAGCTTGCGCAGGCGCACGTTGTGGGCCACCTGGCGGGATGCGCCTTGCAGGCGCCGCAGCAGACCCTCGTTCAGGCTCTGGCGCACCTCCCGGTTCGGATAGCCCAGCCGGTAGAAGACCTGCCCGCCGAGGTCCTCCTCGCCCTGGATGGTGAGATAGCCGGTCTGGAACAGCAGCGCCTCGGTCGCGATGTGGTCCACGTCGAAGGTGGACAGGAGGTCGTCGTTCGACAGCATGCCGTCCAGGGCCACGGCGCTCACCCCCCGGCTCAACAGCGTGTCCAGCAGGAACGTCGGCGTCCCCGTCTCGAACCACCAGGCCCGGAACTTCCGGGCGTCGAACAGCAGCAGGATGTCGAAGGGGTTGTAGACCTTCTCCGCCCCCAGCCAGTTGTAGCCGTTGTACCAGCGCCGGATCTCGTCCCGGTCCAGCCCCGGCAGCTCCGGGGCGAACACCGTGTCGAGGTCCGCTTCGGTGTAGCCGCAGATGGAGGAGTAGCGCGCGTCCAGGGTGACGTCCTTCAGATTGTTGAGCCCCGAGAACAGGCTCACCTTGGAGAACTTGCTCACCCCGGTGAGCAGGGTGAACCTGACGTGTGCATCGCAGGTCTTGATCGTCGAGTACAGCCCGCGCAGGTAGTCGCGGTTGGCGCGGGCCACTTCCGGCTTCTCCAGCGCGTCCAGGATCGGCTTGTCGTACTCGTCCACCAGCACCACCACGCGCTCGCCGGTACGCTCGTGCAGCGCCTCGATCAGCTCGCCGAAACGCTCCGGCGCGGTAGCGTAGCGGGGAGCGACGTCCGCCCGTCTCTCGATGCGGTCGAGCTGGGCCGCCGCGTTCGCGTGCAGGTAGTCCGCCTGCTTGTAGTCCCCGCTGCCGAAGTCGAGTCGCAGCACCGCGCGGCGCTTCGACCAGTCCCAATCGTCGTGGACGGCGAGGCCTCGGAACAGCGGCTCGCTACCCTCGAACAGCTCCTTGACGGTGTCCAAGAGCAGGCTCTTGCCGAAGCGCCGCGGGCGGGAGAGGAAGTAGTGCGTCCCCTCGTCCACCAGCCGCCGGATGAACGGCGTCTTGTCGACGTAGTAATGCCCCTCCTCCCGGATCGTGCGGAAGGTCTGGATGCCGATGGGCAGCTTGCGTCTGGCCGGCGGCTTCGTGGCGGCGGCGAGCTTCGGTTCCGTGCGCGTCATCGGCTCCGCTCCCAGCGAGGTCGCCCCCGATTATCGGCCTGCCCCCGCGCCCGCGCCACATCGATCTTCGAGCGCCGCCCCGGGTTCAGCCTCCTCCGAGCCGCCGGTGGGCGGGACGAACCGCTCCGGGAAGCCCGGGGCGGCTCCCTTTCACGCTGGCGCGGCCTGAAGGGCCACCAAGTTGCGCGTCTCCCGGCTGAACTCGACGCCGATGAGGTGGATCGGCCGGCCCGAGGCCCGGTACTTGTCCGCGTAGCCCCGCTCGCGTAGCTGCGCCAGAGCCGCCGTTGGCGACGCCGACGCGCCCTCGGGCGCCGACCCCACCACCTTGAACTCGAAGTAGGAACGCCCCGTCCTGGCCGCCACTCGGCAGCAAACGCCACCGGGGAACGGGTCGCCAGAGCTTGGATGCGAACCCGCACTTGCCGGCGCTGATTTCCCTGCATCTCTCAGCGATTCCGGTCCGGCCGGGAGGAATCTCGGCGGGCTTCGGCCTCTGCCACCATCCGCCAGGCTTCGCCGCAGAGCATCCATTTGGCGGCGGCGCGGACCGGATTTGCAACGGGCAGCACCCGGTAGCCGTCATCCGTCTTCTCCACGACGTAGAGATACCAGTCCTCCGTCCGGCTTACCGACGCTTCGAACGCCTTGCTTACTTGTGCACGGCTCAACTCCACGACCTCGTCGTCGACCCACGGACACCCCTTGCCCTTCACCTCGATCAGGCGGATTTCCCCGGTCTGCGGGTCTACGCTACGAACATCCCAACCCGTCTGGTAAGGATCGCCGAGCTCCGGTTCGCGACCAGCCTCCCTCTCGTACTGCATGACGGCATTGCGATACCCTTCGTCCCCGAGACCAGCGCCGGAATCTCCGTTCGGCCCCGTAGTCCCGCCCGGATCGCCGTCATCGTCATCCGGTACGAACTCCCCTTTCAACGTACTCTTCAGCTTTTCCGCAAGGGCGTTCGACTGGACAAGCGCTCTGCCCTTGGTAAAGGATCCACCCGTTGAAGCTGACTTGTCGTGCCTCGAAGCATCGGACCCTCCAGCCTGAACGCCAACCGTCGGGGCGCCGCCGGACGAATCGGACCTGCCACGTTCCGGGTCGCCGGCAAGGGGATCCGGGGCACCGGACCGTCCGGGCCAAGCCGTCTTTTCGTCATCGGTTCCGGCCGCCGCAGCTCGGTCCGGCCCATCTCCCGAGCCGGCTGCCTTCCCGGGAACCGATCCGTACTGGAACTTCTCCGGCAGCTCGAAATCGGGTGCGAAGGAGCGCCGGAACTTGTCGGCAGCCAGGAGGAAGTCCGATCGATTGCCGATGGCGCCCAGCATCCCGGTGAGGTCCGCTGCGAGGCTCGCGCGCTGGCCAAAGGAAAAATGGCGTAGAAGCTCCTTGGCGGCATCGGCTCCGAACTGAACCGGGCGACCTGCGACGGTCAGGACTTCCCCGTTCAGTCGCGCATTCACGGGAACGGGCTCGGCGGGAGCGCCTCCGAAGCTGACCCGAAGAGCAAGTGCACGAACGTGCTTCAATCGCAGTCCCGCTCCGGTATCGACTCCCGCCTCGTCGCTTTCCACTCCCTCGCTACCGCGAACCCACCGGAGAAGTTGGCAGACGAGATTGAATCCTTGGACCCAATCATCGTCGACGGACGACGTTTCGTCTTCGCCGGACCATTCCATCTCGATGGATGACGACAGAAGCGGCAGATCAAGCGCCTCCGCGGTGAGAAGCTGAGCGGGCCGGGAATTGCCGAGGTGTCCGCCCGTGGCGGTCCGTAGCTGCATGTCTTCGGGAAAGAACCTGCGGTCATCGAGGTCGTCGAAGTAGACGTCGTCATTCTCTTCCAGGAAAACCCATTCCCGCTCTGCGAAGATCGCCGCCTCCGGGATGGCCTCCCTCCAACGATCGGAGAGCGAAGTATCTTCGGAGCAGTCCTCCAGGCAGTAGGCATATGCGGTCGGAAGCACGCCGCGCACCTCGTTCGCCAACCGTTCGGACGACGACCGTGCGCGCTTCCAGACATCCCGGACGTAGGCCAGCGCCTGCGTCCCCGTGGTGGTGTCCGGGAGTTCGCGGAGGAAATCGGGGTGCTCCAACTCTACCCGTAACACTTCTTCGATGCGGTCCAGCGGGACGATCCAGCCTCCGAGTCCGCCACGGCGCTGCCGGCCTCCGACCCGTTGCACGATCCGGCTGAGCGGAACACGCTGGTCGTCTCCCACCGGCACCGTAAGTGTTTGTAAAACCGTTTCGAGGTAACGCCGATCTTCATCCGTCGTGATCTGTTCGCGGCACTCGCGCAGAAGTTGCGCAAGCGCTTTCGCATCGAGTCGAGAACCTGCCGCCGAGAGCCTGCGCAGCGCCGTGGCTTCGGGAATCTTAGTACCGAATTTCACCCCTTCCCGCTCGAGTATCCGCAGAAGCTCGGAGGATAGATTCGCGACCGGGGCGTCTTCCCGCCCCGGATCGAGACTTGGGAGCACGTCTCGCGGGCGCCTGAGCGCACCGTCTTCACAGGGAACCCACGCAAGATCGATGAGTTTCGTTGCCCAGGCGCTCGGCGTGTTTCCCGTGCGGTTGCGACGCGATTGGTAGAAATACCGTGTTTGCCGCCTACCCATGCCTTGCAGAGCCGTGCAGCCGTCCTCGATCCATGCGGCAAGCATCTTCCGCAGTTCTTCGGGCGCATCCGGATCGGGAAGCTTCGGCTCGACGTCGAAGTCCAGAAGCTCGTAGCCACTGTCATTCGATCCGCTGATCGCATCAACTTCAAGGCCGAGAAATCCCGCGACACGCCCAGGTTCCCATCGGCGAACATGGTCCTTCACGGTTCGTATTTCGAGCTTGCCTTTGACGCCGGCCCTCTCGAAGAACGTACGCCATTCGCGCACGTCCGCATTCTTTGGGTCCTGTTCCAGGTAGGCGGCCGAGACCGCGGATTTCGCCGGGAACCAGGACCGTCGGCCCTGAGAAGGTTCGACATAGGGATCGGCCAGGAGCGCTTCTTCGGTTGGAATACCCAATGGACCGGTATCCGATTCCACGAGCACCCGGGCCAGCAGGTCGGAGCGATTCCGGTGCTTCGCCCAGTGCCCGAGCGGCATGAGTACCGACCAGTCCGGCGTTGGCGATGACGCCAAGTCATTCACGGCATCCCCGACGACTTCTTGGAGAGGGATGCGTCGGGCGGAACCCTCGATCCACTCCCAAGCCTGTGACAGAGGACCTCCTCTCCACCCCTCCTTCTCCGCCCCTCTATGGAGCGCAACGATCCATCCACCCGGCAGGCGATTCCTGTCCGGGATGAACGACCGTAGGAACTGACGTACCTGGGGACCGCCCGGCTCGCGCCCGGAAGGAAACCGCTCGTTGAAGAAGACGATCTCGTTCACTGGCAACCACCGCCCGGTGGCGGTTCGGATGCAAGGAAGATCGACACCCCGCCATGGATCCTCGGAAGTCAACTCGGCGACCGCAGCCCATATGCGAAAGAGCAAAGTCCGACGAACCTCTTGTTCATCGGCGAGCGTCTTCCACCATCTTACCAGACCCTCCGGCCACGCCTGCTCCAGTTCCCGCGGCGGCATCTCGGCCAGAAGGCCGGCTTGGCACAGCAGATCGCGCGCCCCGGAGCCGAGCACTTCATCGATGAGCACGGGTCCTTTCAAGAGCACGGCCGGCCGCAGGGCGGGCCGCTCCTCGAAGGCCTGCGCCAGAGGCGATGGCGGAAGGATGGCGTCGCCCGGCTTCGCAAACGCCAGGGCTTCGGTCTCCTCGGTCCACACGGGCAGTACCGCCGCGTCTTCGAGTCGGGTCCGCAACCTGTACAACCATCGCTCTTCGGCGAAAAGCGCCTCAAAGCCGCCCGCCTCGGGCGATGGCGGGGCGAGGACTTCGAAGGCAGCCTTGGCCGCGGCACGCTCCGAGAACGTGCGAGCGGTCCAGCGGAGGAAGTTCGCCAATACGTCCGCGATGCAGTCGACGATACCGCGCTGCCAGGGGTTGTCCTCGATCTCCCGGAGTCCGCTTCGGGAGATGTTCAACAGCCAGTCGGCATTGATGTGGAGGCCGAAGGGCAAGGTAACGTTGGTGGGCAAGGTGGCGTAGATTCGCCCTCTGGCCGGGGGCGCGGGCGTGCCGTCGCCGGCCAAGGGCAGTATTCCCTGCAACCGGCGAGGTCGGGCCGCTTCGGCATACACCTCGTCGCGCTCTGCTTCGGAAGGCTGGATCCTTCTATGTTCCAGAAAACGGGCGATTGCTTCTCTCGAAGGGTTGAATTCCACGGAGAACAGTCGCCAGCGCCGTTTCTCGTCTTCGGAGAGAGCGGTCGCCTCCAGGGTTCCATCGGATTCCTCGCCGACCTTCAGATCCCACCTTCGGTCGCCTGCTTCAAGGCGCTTCAGCCCGGATGCCGCCAGGATAGCGAGCAGCGCGGGATCTTCGTCGGGAAGGAAGTGCGCCAAGTCGGATTTCAGATCCGCTCCGCTGTCCGCTCGCCGCCGGCGCATCTCGAACCGGGTCGTGAATCCGGCTTCGGGCGCCGCGATCGTATCATCCCAGATCGGGACCACCGCTCCCAGCAGGTCGGGTTGTACGTCTCCATACCTCTCGCCGACGACTTGGGTGATCTCATAGCGGAACGTCCACTCCCACCCGGAGATTCGGGCCTCCCGGAAGCGCCCAAAGACGCTCTTGAAGCCGATCCCCATGAAGCCCGTGGAGGAAGCGCCCTTGGTCGATCGGAAGACCTTCGAGAGCGCCTCGACCGCCTGCTCGTCGAGGGGACGGTCTCCGTCGTGCAGGAAGATCAAGGCGTCACCGTCTTCGGTGAGACGAAGCGACACGGAACGCGCACCGGCATTGAGCGCGTTCTGGATCAATTCGAAAAGGTAGAGCCAGCGATCCTCGAAGGTCAGCTCGAATGCGCGCAATGCGCTACGCCCATCCGACGTTCCATAGAACGTCCGGTTTTCATCGGCCAACTTTTCGATGAATGAATGCTTCGTCATCCTGTCGAATATCCCGTTTGCAAGAGACGGACGTTCATCGTATGGCTCCGATGCCGATCCACCGTTCGTCCGCGGCTTCCCGTCAGGAAGGTTGCCGGCCGCCGGTCACGACAGGCCGGCAAGCGCGCGCAGCCTGTTCCGGCTGTCGGGATCCAGCTCGTCCCGATGGCGGCGGAGCTCCAAGCTGGCGTTGACGGCGATCATGAACCGATCATCCGGGATATCCGCCTCTCCGAGCCGCGTCGTGAGCCAATGCGTCACGTCGGACCAACGCCAAAGCCTGTACCGGCTGCGCGGGTCGGTGATCGGAGCGGGGAACCCCCCCGGACCGCGCGCACCGGTGATCAGCAGCCGAACGCTCTCGCGGGTGCGCCCGGTGCGGCTGGCGATATCCGCCATGGAGACGAGGCCGGCATCGGCGACCCGGACGACGCTCACGCCGTCGACGTGTTCGACGTCCGTCACCGCCGACAGAAGCGCCTCGCCGAGGCTGGCCGCTTCGCGATCGAAATCGACGTACTGGACCCCATCGATCCGGCCCGCCATCGCGTCGTCGCACCCCGCTTCGAACAGCCTGTGGATGAATGCATCGTCCTGCAGGTCGGGACCATCGACGATCAGCGTGAAGTGATGGACTGGCATCTGCTGTTCCTACCGCTTTACCTGGTCGAATCCGTGTGGGCAGCGTCCGAGGAAGCATCGTATCTGCTTGGCGTGGTGGCCCGCATTGCGGGGTGTGGACCAGACCGACATCTGGCGCCCGGAACGGCTGGCTTCACCGCGCCGAATCACACCCCAGCGATGCCCGGATGCTGTCGATATCACCGTCCAGCCCGCTGTCTCGGCGGCAACAAGTGCGCTCTCGACATCCTTCTTCGGGTGCTTCGCCCTCACATTGTTGACACGATACAACAGCGCCCGTGCACGATCCACCTCTGCCGCCGGGGCGCCTCTGCCGTCGGGGCGGCATCGGCCGCACGGCGCTCGAAGCGGATGCCGCGACCCGGGTCCGCGCGCTGGCCGCGCCGTCGCTCGTCGCCGATAACAACGCCGCCGTGGTGCGACCGGTCCTCGACACCCTGGCCCGGCGCAGGGAGGCGTCAATCCTCACGGGGCTTGCCCGCGAACGCGGTCTGCCGCTCCGCACGGCCACCTCGCCGCGTCGGACGCCTCGCTACCCGTGTCCGTTCGGCAAACCGGCTACCGTCCAGTCTCGAATCTTCTCCGGTGGGCGGGACGAACCGCTCCGGGAAGCCCGGGGCGGCTCCCTTTCACGCCAGGGCCGCCTCCAGGGACACCAAGTTGCGCGTCTCCCGGCTGAACTCGACGCCGATGAGGTGGATCGGCCGGCCCGGGGCCCGGTACTTGTCCGCGTAGCCCCGCTCGCGTAGCTGCGCCAGAGCCGCCGTCGGCGACACGGACGCACCAGCGGGCGCTGATTCCACCACCTTGAACTCGAACAGGTACACGTGGCCGTTGAAGACCACCGCCATGTCCAGTCGCAGCACGGCGCGGCGCTTCGACCAGTCCCAATCGTCGTGGACGGCGAGGCCCCGGAACAGCGGCTCGCTACCCTCGAACAGCTCCTTGACGGTGTCCACCAGCAGGCTCTTGCCGAAGCGACGCGGGCGGGAGAGGAAGTAGTGCGTCCCCTCGTCCACCAGCCGCCGGATGAACGGCGTCTTGTCGACGTAGTAATGCCCCTCCTCCCGGATCGTGCGGAAGGTCTGGATGCCGATGGGCAGCTTGCGTCTGGCCGGCGGGTTCGCGGCGGCGGCGAGTTTCGGTTCCGTGCGCGTCATCGGCTCCGCTCCCGGCGAGGTCGCCCCCGATTATCGGCCCGCCCCCGCGCCCACGCCACATCGATCTTCGAGCGCCGCCCCGGTTCGACGCGATTCCGCCCTGTTCCGGTGAGATAGTATGAATGTGCACCTCTCGACGTGACGGAGCCGGGTCATGGCGCTGTTGTTCCGACAGGCGGCGCTCAAGCGCCTCTCGACACCGGAGCAGCTCGATCGCGCCCTCCACGTGACCACGCCCAAGGGGTGGGTCGCGCTCGTGGCCCTGCTGGCGATGGCCGCCGCGATCGGGGTCTGGTCGGTGAAGGGGGAGGTCTCCACCTTCGTGAAGGCCGACGGGATCCTCCTGAGCCGCGGCGGCACGGTGGTGGACGCGGTGTCGTCCGGGATAGGAACGCTGACCGGGGTCGTCCCGGCGGTCGGCGAGGTCGTCCGGGAAGGGGCGGTCGTCGCGGAGGTCACCAACCAGGAGACGACGGAGATCTACCGCAGCGCGCTGGCGCAGGTGGAGGACCAGACCCGCGCCCTCAAGGACTTCAAGGCGGCGGGCGCGGCGGAGGACGCCCTCATCGAGGAGAACGCCGCCCGGCAACGCCAACGCCTCGAGCGGCTCGAACGGAGCGCCCGGCAGTCGGTCGCGGCGGCCCGGGAGCGGCTCGAGAACCACCGCCGGCTCTTCGAGGAGCGGGTGATCACCCGGGTGACCGTGGACCGCAGCCAGCAGGCCCTGGATCTCGCCGAGCGCGATCTGTTCGCCACCTTGCGCGAGCGCGACCGCCTGGAATCGGCGGAGCTGCAACGGCGGAACGAACGCGACCGCCGTACCGCGCAGCTCGAATCCCTCCTGCGGGCGGCGCGGCGCCAGGTCAAGGAGGTCGAAACCCGCATCGACACCCAGCGCATCCTCGCCCCGGCCTCCGGCCGGATCACCGAGATCAAGGCGTCGATCGGGGCGGTGCTCGGGCCGGGCCAGCCGGTGGTCAGCATCCGGACCGGTGAAGAAGAAGGGCTGGGGGTGCTCATCTACATCCCGCCGGCCGACGGCAAGCGGGTCGAGGCCGGCATGGAGGCCCTGGTGACCCCGGCCACCGTGCGGCGCGAAGAGTACGGCGCCTTGCGGGGCCGGGTCGAGAGCGTCTCCTCCTTTCCGATGAGCACCGAGGGCATGGTCGCGGTGCTGCAGAACCCCGACCTCGCCGGGACCTTCTCGGAGAAGGGGCCGCCCTACTCCGGCCGGATCGCCCTCGAGCCCGACCCCTCGACCGCGAGCGGGTTCGCGTGGACTTCGCCCAGGGCGGCGGACCAGACCCTCTCCTCCGGGACCCTCGCCAGCATCGAGGTCAAGGTGGAGGCCCAGGCCCCCATCACCCTGGTCGTGCCCTTGCTCAAGAAGAAGTTCGGGCGGTGAGCGGGCGCCCGGAGAATGCCGGCCGGGCCTCGGAGGGGGGAGCAGGGGCCAGTGCGGAGCTCCTGCAGCGCGCGAACCTCCGCCGCGGGCGCGGGCGGCGCGCGACGCCCACCATCTTGCAGATGGAGGCGACCGAATGCGGCGCCGCCTGCCTCGCGATGATCCTCGCCTACTACGGCCGGTGGACGCCCCTCGAAGAGCTGCGGATCCGCTGCGGCGTGTCGCGCGACGGCGTCAAGGCGGCCAGCGTACTGCGGGCGGCGCGCGAGTACGGCCTCCGCGCGGCCGGCTACCGGCGCGACCCCAAACGCCTGTTCGACCTCCCCTTCCCGATGGTCGTCTTCTGGAACTTCAACCACTTCCTCGTGCTGGAGGGGATCCGGGGCGAGGTCGTCTACGTGAACGATCCGAACGCAGGCCCGCGCCGGATCTCCATGCGGGAGTTCGACGACGGATTCACCGGGGTATGCCTCGCGTTCGCCCCCGGCCCCGACTTCCGCCGGGGCGGCGCGAAGCCGAGCCTGCTGCGCGGCCTCGCTTCCCGGCTCGGCAACGCGCGCTCGCCGCTCGTCTTCGTCGCGCTCGCGACCCTGACCCTGGTGGTCCCGGGCCTCGCGATCCCGACGATCGCCAAGGTGTTCGTGGACGACGTGCTGATCCCGCTCAACGAAAGCCTGCTGATGCCCCTCCTCATCGGCCTCGGAACCGCGGCCGTCCTCCAGGGCGTGCTCACCTGGCTCCAGCAGATCTGTCTCGCCCGCATGGAAACCAAGCTCTCGCTGGTCACCACCGCGCGCTTCTTCCGGCACGTGGTGACCCTGCCGATGGCGTTCTTCCAGCAGCGTTTCGCCGGCGACGTCGCGGATCGGGTCACGTCGAACGACGAGGTCGCGGGGCTCCTTTCGAGCGAGGTCGCCACCAACGCGATCAACATGCTCACCATGGTGGTCTACGCGGCGGTGATGCTCTCCTGGGATCTCACGCTGACCCTGGTGGCGTTCGCCATGGCCGCCCTCAACGTGGTGGCCCTCCGGCTGGTGTCCCGCGCCCGCGAAGACGGGCAGCGCCGGCTCCTGAAGGAGTACGGCAAGGTGGCCGGGGCCTCCGTCAACGGGGTCCACATGATCGAGACGCTCAAGGCGAGCGGCGCCGAAGGCGAGTTCTTCGAACGCTGGTCGGGCACCCATGCCAAGGCCCTCGCCGCGCAGCAGGAGCTGGGGCTCCTCACGAGCCTTCTGGGCGTGGTCCCGCCCCTCCTCTCCGCGTGCACCGCGATCGCGATCCTCGGCATCGGGGGCCTGCGCCTCCTCGACGGCGCCCTCACCATCGGCGGGCTGGTCGCCTTCCAGGTCCTCGCCCGGAGCTTCTCCGCGCCCCTCGAAGGACTCGTCCTGTTCGGGGCCGAGCTTCAGACGGTCAAGGGGGACGTGGCCCGGCTCGACGACGTGCTGAACCACGAGCCGGACGCGCGGGCGGCGCGGGGGATGGAGGAGCCTCCCTCGGAAGCCCCCGCCCCCCCGCGCGGCTTCGTCACCCTCGAGAACGTCTCCTTCGGCTACAACCTCCGCGAGCCGCCGCTCATCGAGCGCTTCAGCCTGGTGATCGAACCCGGCCAGCGGGTGGCCCTCGTCGGCAGCTCCGGCAGCGGCAAGTCCACCCTCGGCAAGCTGGTGTGCGGACTGCTGAATCCGTGGTCCGGCGCGGTGCGGATCGACGGACGCGCCGTCGAGGACGTCCCCCCCGCCCACCTGATGCAAGCGATCTCGTACGTCGACCAGGAGATCGTCCTCTTCGAGGGCAGCGTGCGCGACAACGTGGCCCTGTGGAATCCCCTCGTCGAGGACCACTCCGTGGCCCGCGCCCTGCGCGACGCCGAGGTCCACGACGAGGTCATGTCCCGAACCGGCAAGTACGATGCCCCGGTCGAGGAGAACGGCCGCAACTTCAGCGGCGGGCAGCGCCAGCGTCTGGAGATCGCCCGCGCCCTCGTGTCCGACCCCGCGGTCCTGGTGCTCGACGAAGCCACCGCGGCGCTCGATCCGGTGACCGAGATGAGGATCGACGACCGCCTGCGGCGGCGCGGCTGCACCTGCATCATCGTGGCCCACCGGCTGAGCACGATCCGCGACGCGGACGAGATCGTCGTGCTCGACCGCGGCCGGGTGGTGCAGCAGGGAACGCACGACCGGCTGATCGAGGAAGACGGCCTCTACCGCACGCTCATCGCGGCGGGCTGAAACGATGGCAGGCACCCTCTCCGAGGAAGATCCCGCCCGGCCCGCCACCTTCACGACCGGCGCCCACCAGCCGTTCCTCCTGGACGACCCCGCGCGCGCCTTCCGCGTCGAGCAGGGCCATGTGGACCTCTTCGCGGTGGAGCTGGTGGGCGGGGAGCGGACCAGCCGCCGGCCGTTCGTCACCCGCATACCGGCCGGATCGATGTGCTTCGGGGTCCGGCCGGTCGCGGGCGAGCCGGCGTCGGAGGCCGCCTTCGGCTTCCTCGCGGTGCCTTCGGCCGGCGCGGTGCTCGCCGAGGTGGAGCGCTCCACGATCGTCTCCGTGGAGGGCTTCGACCTCGACACCACGATCCTCATCGACGACTGGGTGTCCGGGCTGTCGGAATTCCTGACCCGCGGCGGGAGGCCGCCGCCGCGCGACGCGCGGCTGGTGGAGGCCGATCCGGACGTGCCGTATCCGGCGGGCGCGGCGCTCAGCGCGTACCCTTCGAGCATCGTCTGGGTCTCCGCCGACCAGCCGATGCGGCTCCTCGGACGGGACGAGCCCGTCGTGGCCCCGGGGCGTGGGCTCACGCCGCTCTCGAGCCGGACCTGGATCGAGCTCGAAGCCGACGGCGCCGTCTCGGCGGTGCTCACCCCGACCGCCGCGATCACCGGGCGGGTGTGGCCGGCGCTCGATCGCTTCGGCGTGATGGTCCTTACGTTTGCGTCCCTCGCTCGGGAAGAGGACGCCCGGCGGGCGAGGGCGCACCACCGGGCGGCCCGCCGCGCCCGCCGGGCGACCGAGGCGGCGACCGCCCGGGAGCTCCGAAACGTGCTGGGGGCGGCGACGGATCGGGAGGCGGACGCCGACACGGACGCCCGGACGCCGCTCGAGGCGGCGGTGAGCGTCGTCGCCCGTTCGATGGGGGTCGCCATCGAAATTCCGCGCCGCATGGCCGAAGAAGGCGCCGACCTGCCGCGGGCGGTGGAGGCGCTCGTGCGCCGCTCCGGCATCCGGACGCGGCGCATCGAGCTCACCCCCGGCTGGCAGCGTCGGGACGGCCCTTCCTTCGTCGCGGCTGCCGCCCCGGACGGGAACGGCGGCGATCCCCGCATCCTCGCGGTGCTCTGGAACGGGCGCAGCGGCTATCGCGCGGTGGACCCCGCGGCGGGCCGGACTTTCGCCGTGGGCGCCCGGGAGGCGGCCGGGATCGATGGCTTCGGCGTCAAGCTGTATGCGCCGCTTCCCGACGGCGTCCGCACCGGGACGGGCGCGATCCGGCACGCCCTGCGCGGACGGGGGCGAGACCTCGGCACCCTCCTCGCCATGTCCATGCTCGGCGGCCTGACCGCCCTCGCGACCCCGATCCTGATCGGCCGGCTCCTCGCGGACGTGATCCCGCGCGTGGACGTCCCGATGTGGGGCGCCTTCCTCGGCGCCCTGCTCGTCGCCGCGCTCGGCGCCACGGTGTTCTCCGCGGTGGAGGCGATCGCCATGCTGCGGATCGAAAGCCGGATGGACGAACAGCTTCAGGCGGCGGTGTGGAGCCGCCTGCTCTCGCTGCCCGCGCGGTTCTTCCGGCGCTTCACGGCCGGCGACCTCGCGGACCGGGCGAACGGGATGAGCCAAGTCCGGCAGCTGGTGGCCGGCGCGACGGTGGCCGCGTTCCTCGGCGGGCTGTTCTCCTTCTTCAGCTACGCGCTGCTGTTCTGGTACAGCTGGCGGCTCGCCCTCTGCGCGGGCGCGCTGGTGCTGATCCTCGCCGGCGTGACCTGGCTCTGCGCGCGCGCCCAGATGCGCCACATGCGCGTGGCGTTCGCCGCTCAAGGGGCCATCGACGGGTTCGTGTTCCAGATGATCACCGGACTCGCCAAGATCCGGATGGCGCACGCCGAAAACGACGCGCTGGCGCGCTGGGCGTCCCGCTACTCGAAGCAGAAACGCGCCACCCTCGCCGCCCGCCGGTGGTCCGCGGCGCTCGATTCCTTCGGCAGCACGTTCGGCCCGCTCGCCACTCTGGTCATCTTCGCCTTCATCTTCCAATCCCTCCTCGGGAAGCAGCAGCAACCCGACTTCGGCCTCGCGGACTTCCTGTCCTTCTACGCCGCGTTCGGCCAGTTCAGCAGCGCGATGATCAGCTTCACCGGGGCGTGGGCGACCCTGGTGGCGGCCCTCCCGCTCTTCGAGCGGGTACAGCCGATCCTGGAAGCGCAGCCGGAGACCGCGGGGGACGGCGCCGATCCGGGCGACCTCACCGGCCGCATCGAGTTCGCGAACGTGTCCTTCCGCTACCTGCCGGAAGCGGCGTACGCGATCGACCAGGTGTCCTTCCGGGTCCGGCCGGGCGACTACGTGGCGTTCGTCGGCCCGTCCGGCTCCGGAAAATCGACGATCTACCGCCTGCTGCTCGGCTTCGAGCGGCCGGACTCGGGCGCGGTGTTCCTCGACGACCACGACCTTTCGAGCCTCGACCTCCCGGCCGTCCGCAGCCGCATGGGGGTGGTGCTGCAGGACGCCCGCCTGTCGGCGGTCAGCATCTTCCAGAACATCGCCGGCACCGCCCCGATCTCCCTGGAGGAGGCGTGGGAGGCGGCGCGGGCGGTCGGCCTCGACAAGGACGTCCGCTCGATGCCGATGGGCATGCACACGGTGTTGCCCGAGGGAGGGGGAGGGTTGTCCGGCGGGCAGAAGCAGCGGCTGCTGATCGCCCGCGCCCTCGCCCGCCGGCCGCGCATCATGCTGTTCGACGAAGCCACCAGCGCCCTAGACAACCGCACCCAGGCGATCGTGCAGGCGTCGCTCAAGAAGCTCGGCATCACCCGCGTCGTGGTCGCCCACCGGCTCAGCACGGTGCAGGACGCGGACCGGATCTTCGTGATGGAGGGGGGCAGGATCGTCGAACGCGGGAAGTACGAGGAGCTGATGGCCAAGGACGGCGCCTTCGCCTCCCTCGCCCGGCGCCAGATGGTCTGATTCCGGGGCGGGTGGGACGTCCGGGCCGGGGGTCCGCGCCGCAGACAGCGATGCGGCCACCGGTGGAGCGGACACGAGCCGAAGGAGGGCGCCGGATGCCGCTGTCCGGGGGTGTGCCGCCGCGAGGACCGGCCGGTCGGAAACGGTATCGATCCGTGCCCCTGTACCGTCCTCTCCAAGCGTGGAGAGTCCATCACGGATGGGCTTGGTCCATCACCCTGTCGGGTCGCGCGGTCGAGGTGAAGACGGTGGCGCCGGCGCCATGTTCACGCGCGCCGCTGGTGGTGCTCGAAGCGATGAAGATGGAGCCGGGCGTCGGGGCGCCCGTGTGGGAGTCAGCGAAGAAGTCGCGTCTCGGAGGTCAGGCAGGTGGCCGAAGGCATGGGACTCGCCTCCTTGGCGCGTTGCCGGCTTCCGTTCGAGGATCCCCGCGAAATCTCCCGGAACGTGTTCCACGAATTCCTCGTCGGGAGCTTCCGCACGGCGGCGGATTTCTTCCGCCTTCGCCTCCAGCATGGTTTTGCGATCGGCCTCTTCGTCCCGGAGCCTTTGAATGCCCGCGGCGGCCACGGCGCTCACCGACGCGAATTCCCCCCGCTCCACCATCGCCTTGGCGAAAGCGTGGTGTTCGTCGATGAAGGAGACGGCGGACTTGACGGTCATGTCACTACGGTATCACGCGGTCATACCGCTCTCTCCCGTCAGTGCCCGCCGAGCTTCACGGCGGCAGGGGATTGGGCTATGGTGAACCCATGACGAAGCGCAAGCTCCCTGTCGGCATCCAGACCTTCCGCAAAATCCGCGAGGAAGGGTGCTATTACGTCGACAAGACCGCCTACGCCGGGCGGCTCGTCGAGGAAGGCGCCCACTACTTCCTCTCCCGCCCGCGGCGCTTCGGCAAGAGCCTGTTCGTGGACACCCTGAAGGAGCTGTTCGAGGGCAACGAGGCGCTGTTCGAAGGGCTGGAAGTGCACGGCCGCTGGGATTGGTCCGTCCGCCATCCGGTGGTGCGCCTGGACTTCGGCGGCGGCAACTTCGAGGAGCCGGACTATCTGCGGGAAGAGGCGGCGGCGCAGCTCGCGGACCTCGAGAAGCGAATGGGCCTCGCTCCCGGCGACGGCAGCGCCCCCATCCGTTTCCGCCGGTTGATCGAGACACTGCACGAGAGCGCCGGCGCACGGGTGGTCATCCTGGTGGACGAGTACGACAAGCCGATCCTGGACGCGCTCGGGGCGCCGGACGTCGCCCGCGCCAACCGCGGCTTCCTGCGTGGACTGTACTCGGTCATCAAGCAGAGCGAGGCCCACGTGAGGCTCACCTTCCTCACCGGGGTGAGCAAGTTCTCCAAGGTGAGCCTGTTCTCCGGCCTCAACAACCTCACCGACATCACCCTGGACCCCCACTACTCGGCCATCTGCGGGTACACCGACGCGGACCTCGACACGGTGTTCGCCCCGGAGCTGCCGGGGCTCGACCGGGACGAGATCCGCCGCTGGTACAACGGCTATAGCTGGCTCGGGGAGGAGAAGGTCTACAACCCCTTCGACATCCTGCTGCTCTTCCGCAACCGCGAGTTCGCCGCCCACTGGTTCGAGACCGGGTCCCCGACGTTCCTCGTCGAAACCCTGGCCAACCGGCGGGTAAGCACCCCGGCGCTGGAGAAGATGGTCGGCACCGACGACCTGCTGTCCGCCTTCGACGTGGGCGACATCGGCGTCGAAGCGCTGCTGTTCCAGACCGGCTACCTCACGATCCACGCACGAAGGCGCGTCGCCGGCCAGGGCGTCTACCGGCTGGGCTACCCGAACCAGGAAGTGCGCCAGAGCCTGAACCGGAGCCTGTCGCGCTATCTGACCGGGGATTCGACCCGCCAGACGGCCAACAGCCTCCGGCTGTACGAACTGCTCGAAGCCAACGACTTCGAGGGCCTGAAGACCCTGTTCCACGCCTTCTACGCGAGCATCCCCCACCAGTGGTACACCAACAACGACATCGCCGCCTACGAGGGGTACTACGCGAGCGTGTTCTACTCCTACTTCGCGGGGTTGGGCCTCGACGTGACGGTGGAGGACAACACGAGCCACGGGCGGCTGGACATGGCGGTGTGCTTCAACGCCAACGTGTACCTCTTCGAGTTCAAGGTGGTGGAGCTGGCGCCCGAGGGCGCGGCGATGGCGCAGCTCAAGGAGCGGGGCTACGCGGACAAGTACCGGCATCTGGGCCAGCCGATACACCTCATTGCCGTGGAGTTCAGCAAGGACGCCCGCAACGTGGCCGCATTCGAGGTGGAGCGAACCTGACCCCCTCCCCCGCTGCGCCGATGCAGGCGCGTGCTCCTCGCGGGGCAGCGGCGGTCCGATTCCGTGGTCCCTTGGCGGCGCTCCGGCCCTGGGCCCTGACCGCAGACTTCGATACCGGGCTGAATCAGCGGCCCCGGCGGAGCGACACCAGGCCGGGCGAAAGGTTCCGGCGCGCCTCCTCGGCTTCGCGTTCGAGATCGGGCACGTCTCCGATCCCGACCGTCCGCGCGGTGAGCGCGCCGACCGCCTCCAGGAGCGTATAGGTTTGGACGACCGCGTCGCGCTCCGCGTCGAGGGCGTTCACCCGAACCACGACGAGGCTCCGCTCCGCGTCCAGGACCTCCCGTATCGTGCGCTCTCCGATCTCCGCCTCGCGCCGGATGCCGGCGAGTGCGATCCGCGAAGCCTCGACCGCGGCGTCGAGCGCCGCGGACCGCTGCCGGGCCGAGTGCAGGTTGCGCCATGCGCCCGTGGCCTGCTGCACGGCCGCGCGCTGCGCGGCGAACCGTTGGTCGCGAAGCTGCGATCGAAGGCGCCTCGCCTGACGGAGGCGCGCCCCGCCGGCCCCGCCCTGGTAGAGCGGCATGGCCAGCCGCAGGCCCACGCTCGCGTCCGTGCTGTCGAGAAGGGAAGAGCCGTGGTGCAGGGTTCTCGTGACCGCGCCGGTCAGGTCGAGCCGCGGCCCCAGGTCGCCGGCGGCCGCGCGCACGGCCTGCGAGGCCGCGCGCTCCGCGTGCACCGCGGCGCGCACCGCCGGGCGTTCGGACTCCGCCGCCCGGCGCGCCGCCTCCAGGGTCTCGGGCAGGCCGTCCGGCTCGCCCGCCGCTTCCAGGTCCTCCGGGGGCAGTCCGACCAGGGTCTCGAACCGGGCGCGCTGCACTTCCAGATCGGCCTTGGCCGCCGCGACCTCGGCCGCGGCCACGTCCCGCTCCGCCTCGGCCTGGGCGACGTCGGCGCGGGTCCGATCCCCCACCCGGTATTGCGCGCGGGTGTCGCGGGCGTGCGCCTCGAAGGCGGCCAGCGAAGCTTCCCGCAAAGCGACGAAGCCCTCGGCCCGGAGCACGTCGAGATAGACGGTCGCCGTCCGCAGGAGCACCTGCTGCTCCGCGTTCTCGACGTCGGCGTGCCCGAGCCGCACACCTTCCTCGGCTTGGCCAAGCACCGCCTTGCGCCCGCCGCCTCGGTAGAGGTTCTGCGTGAGCACCAGCTCCAGCACTTCCCGGCCGTCATGGTCGCTGGATACCCCTCCCGACACCGGAACCGGAATGGGAGGGGTCCGGCCGACGAGCGAGCCGTCGTCGGCAAAGACCGGGATCCGGACCTCGGTGGCGCTGGTGACCGGGGCGCTCCCGATCCGGGTACGGGTCGCGGTGACGCTGGCCTCGACGGTGGGCCGCCACGCCGAGAGGGCGAGGGGCAGCTCTTCGTGGCGGAAGCGCGCCGCCTGGCGCGCGGCGAGGACGTTCGGGTTCGAGCGCACCGCCTCGGCCATCGCCTCCTCGATGGTGAGCGCGTGCGACGGCGGAGCGGCGGCCACGAGCACCGCCAGCAGGGCAGCCTGCCGCCGGGCCACCGGACTAACTCCTTTTGTCGGAGGCGGGCGCGGGCAATACGATGTGGAGAAGGCTCTCCGTATTGAACAGCAGGCTGACCTTGGCGCCGGCCGGAATCTCCAGACCCTCGGCCTTGAGCACGGCGGTCGGGTCCGCATCCATCCGCGCCTTGAACTCGGGGTCGCCGTAGTACTGCTCGACCACCGCCTCGTACACTTGCTGGTTGCGGTCGATCCGTTCGGGCGTCAGCTCTTCGGGGGCATCCGCTCCACCACGCTTTTCCTCGGCCATTGCTTCGCCTCCTCCGGAAACCATGGAAACGCGCCGGTCATCTTCCCGGTCCGCCGCAGCATATCCCATCCCATCCGAAGCATCCATGAGCAGAACCGTCCAACGCCATGCGAGCATGAGCGGCCGGGCCGCTCCGAGCCACCCGCGGCATCCCGGCCGCTCATGCCCACTTTCTCGGTGGACAGTGCTCGAGTGGCCGGTCTCGTCCGACGAAACGTGAACCTGAACGGAGGGGCCGGGCCCGGGCGACGAAGCGGCGGCCAGATGCGGCGTCCATCGGGGACCGGGGGGATCGAGGCGCGGCAGAGAGGCGGTTTCACACGCATGACACGATCGGAGCCGGGCCGATCGAACCTCCGGCGCCACCGCTACCGGATGGCGCACCGTACCGGCGTCACCGTGGAGGGGGCTGCGGCGGACCGGCCTCCGGCTCTGCACGGCGCGCACGCGCGACGTGCGCCGCGCAGGGTCAGCCGGCTTCGCGGCGGGCGAGGACGGCTCGCACGCTCCGGCGCGCGAGCTCCCGCGACCGGCGCACCGCTTCCGGAATGGTCGTAGCGCGGCATGTGCCTGTCCTCGCTCCGCCGCGTCCCGGTCCGATCCGATCCAACCCGCCCCGCCGGCGGGCAGGCGGGCCGCTGGCGGGGCGGACCGGGATGGCTCTCTGCCGGCCGCGCCGGATGACCTTGGCCGGCGCGCCGACCGGCGGGGTCAAGACGAGCCGCCGATCGCTCCGGTCAGCAGCAGATACCCGGGGATCCACCCCGTGTAGACGCCCTGGGCGGCACAGATGGCGCCCGTCGCCTTGGCGATCGGCTTCCTGAGCGCGAGCAGCGCCCAGAACAGCAGCCACAGCACGGCCCACGACCCCCAGCAGACGCCCAACCAGATGCCCCACCCGCCGACCGCGTTGGCGAAGGTGTCGATCGTGATCGGGATGACGGTAAGGCCCACGAAGAAGCAGAACCAGCCGAGGCCGCGGCCGTCGGCGCCGTTCCACCTGTTCCAGGCTACCCAGTAGTAGGTGAAAGTGAAGAGAAGGGTGAAGGCCGCCGCCCGGATCGAGTCCGCATCCGCGTCCGGTCCGAACGCGAGGAACAGGGAGACCAGCAACGTCAACGTGCCGACGAAGACGTTGATGACGGAGATCTCCCGATCCTCGATGTAGCCCATCACCCAGATGCCGTTCAGGAACAGCACCGCTCCCACGTAGAGGAGCGCCAAGCCCAACAACATGCTCCGGTCCTCCGAATTCGAGCCGGCCGGCGCCCTCTTCCGCGGGGGCGCCCCGCCCGCACCGGGCGGGGCTCGAGACCCCTGGACCCCGCGGCGCGGGGCGTCCGGTTACGAGAGATGGATGTTACGTCGCTCCTTCGGCTTTTCGGCCGCACCCGGCCGCATCGGCGCCGGAGACGCTCATGGTCGGGACGCTCGGAGCGGATGTTGGATGCGCTGCCCGACGAGGAGTCGGTGGTGTCGTTGGAGGCGGTTCGGGGTCGGGGCCGGGACAACCGCCCGGTGGGAGCGATGTGGCGGGCGGTGGTGGTGTTCGGGCACCGTTCGGTCGCCTCGTTGGTGCGCGGGTCGGGTCGCAATCCGGCGCTGCTCGCTCCCCCGCCTCGACCGGGGCGGTCCAACGGGGACGCCCGTCGTGCGGCACCACCGGCAGCACCCGCGGCAGCCGCCCGTCGTCGCCGAACGCCCCGCGTCGGATGAGGTCCTGGTACGGGGCAGCCCCGTGTAGACCAGGATGCGAACCACCATGTGCTGGTCGGTCGTGGACTGGAACTCGAGCATCACCAGCATGTACAGCCACGTCCTGTCCCGGAAGCGCACCCGCCACACCAGATCGCCGCGGCGCCGGCGGAGGTCGCCGCTCACGTACTCCGCGGGGAGCTTCTCCAGGGTCGAGAAGTCGAGCGCATCGCTCCACTCGGGGGCGACGAACCCGCGCAGCAGGTCCTCGACCATCCGGGGCTGGGAGAACAGGTCCTCGTACACGGCGTCGTGCACGGGGATACCGTGGCGCCGGAGCGGTCGCGGGTTCGTAGGCCCCGGGCTCGAAAGCCGCAGGAAACCGGCTCGCGTTTCGTGCGCCGAGACCCCACGGAGGCTGCTCCGTTCGCCTGCCGCAACGGGCGGCGCGACCCGCGCGACGGCCCTTGGGTCGGCAGCTCCGGCTGAACGTCCCGGACCAAGCTGGCTCCGCAAGGCGGCTTCCGGGTGGAACCCCCTGCTTCGCCGCGGTATCCTGCCGGGAGGCACGAGCGGCACGGAGAACGAACGGGAATGTCGGCGATCCCGATGGACGAACCCGTGTCGCAGGCGCAGGTGAGCGGCTTGGTGGAGGAATTGCTTCCCCAAGGCTGCTGGAGCGATGGCGACTATCTGTGGCTGACCGACCGCACCCGGCGTCTGGTGGAGCTCACCGACGGCTACCTGGAGATATTGCCGATGCCGTCTCGCGGGCACCAGAGGATTCTTGCCTTCCTGTACTCGACATTTCGAGCGTTCCTCGAGCCCGCGGGCGGGGAAGCGCTGTTCGCTCCGCTTCGCCTGCGCATTCGTCACGGCAAGTTCCGCGAGCCCGATCTGCTACTGGTGCGAGACGCGCGCGATGCACGGAACGGCGATCGTTTCTGGACCGGGGCCGATGCGGTGGTCGAGGTGGTCAGCCCGGATGAAGACCTCGTACACAAGCGCCGCGACTACGCCGAGGCGGCGGTCCCGGAGTACTGGATCGTGGATCCGGGGACGGAGACGATCACCGTCCTCGAGCTCGGAGAAGACGGGTACGTCGAGCAAGGCGTGTACGGCCGCGGGGAGCGGGCCGGATCGCCGTCCCTTCCGGGATTCGGCGTGGACGTCGGCCGCGTGTTCGATGCGGCGGGAGGGGAGTGACGCATGGTCGATCTCTGTTCCCTTGGTTGGACGCTGGATCATCGATGCGGGGGGCGTTGCCGGACGACGGAGGTAGCCTCGACATCCCTTGCTTCATGCGAAAGGAACATGGTACCGGGACCGACGGGAGAGCTTAGGTGAACGACGACATATTGCTGCGGTTCCTGGGCAAGAACCTGATCGACGTGGGCGGGGATGACGCCAAGCTTGCGCGTCTGAAACAGACCGTGGACGATCTGTCCGGTATCCTCAAGAAAACACCGGCAAAGGCCGCTTCGTTTGCCCTCGTGGCCTTTGATCCCGACGTGCCGGGAACAGATCCTGTCATCGCGGAAGCAGAGGATGCACTGCGGAAACGGTGGGAGACCTACGTCAACACGTTCGCCGAGACCCCCGTCACCGTGATTCGGGCGATGCTGTTGGATGCGCTGACCAAGACAGCACCCGAGAACGACGCGGTGGCGGTTGCGTTCGTCGCGTCCGCGCGAAACATGCTGCCGCTCATGAAAGTCGGCGAGGAACGGGGAATCTGGTCCGATGTCGTAAGCGAGGCCGAGAGGAAGATCGAAGAGCGCGCCGAAACCGAGTGGGCGACACCGGCCTCGATTACTTTGCCTCGGATCGAGATCGATCCGCCACCCCCGGTCGAAATGCGTATTTCGACCTTGGAAGTGGACAGGAACAGGTTGAGCAAGGACTTCCAAGCCGCCGCGGGACCGCAGGCTCACGATCCGCAACGAGGAGCGTTTTCAACTGAAGGAAATCAATACTGGCCTGATTCCAATGAACATTGGACCTTCGAGTTCGGACAAAAGGCGGCTTCGGCTGTTGGGGACGCGGTTACTCGGGCGGTGAAGGGGGCGTCCATCGAAGGGGGTAATCCGCGCGAGATGACCGAAAGCCTGTTGGCGACGATATCCGGGCACTTGTCGGCGACCATGCAGGCGGTCAGCTCCGCCACCGCCGGCCTTCAACGGCGCACGAACCTGCTGTGGTGGAAGGAAGCGCTGTTTTCCCCGACCACCCGAACAAGCTATCGCGACATGTCGAGCCCCGTTGCGGCGACGCTGATGGCGTTCGATATGCATCGGCAGGTCCCCACTCTCTCTCCGGCGAGCGTCGCTGCCTTCTTGCGGGAGGCGGTCATCGCCCTCCCAGCGATCGATAGCGGACGGAAAACACCGATCCTCACTTTGGTCGAGGAAGCCGGTAACGCTGACGACTTGGCCGAACTGAGGACGGAGGCCGGCAAGTTGGTCGCCACGCCGGCAGGTCGTGGACTACTGCTCGCCCTGATCGGTCATCCGGATGTTCTGCCGCGGCTCGATGACCGGAAGTTCCGTGATCTCGTCGGTATCGAGCCGGACACGGCTCTGACCTTGCCGGATTGGTCGGTCTGGATGTTTCGCGAGCTTCAGGCAGTTCGGGCCGCGACGGAAGCATCCGTTCCCAAACGCAGAACCCCGAGGAAGAGGGCTCCAAGGAAGTAAGCGCCATGCGATGTTCTCGAAAAACGTGCTTCTGGCCGGAAGTAACATGTGAGCTTGGTCACCTGGAGCCTCCGCAGCAATGCAAGGCGGTGAAGGCCGAGGCCACCGAGGAGCACGATACCCAGTTGCCCTCCGATGCAGTCGCGGTGCCGTGGTCCGGAGGCGCCATGGGGCTTGCTGATCTCGGGTTTGTCTCGGGTTGCAGCAAACCGATCGTACTGGCGGTCATTGGACCGCAGAATTCGGGCAAGACCACTTTGTTGGCTGCCTGGTATCTGCTTCTCGGACGCGGCGCCCGTCCGGGAAATGAATGGCGATTCTCCGGTTCCTATTCCCTCGCCGGATGGGAGACTGTTGCGAGCTTCCTGCGGTGGGCGCCGGGAGGAGTCCCACCCACCTTTCCGCCGCACACGTCCAGTAGCGGACGGATGCCGGGGCTGCTCCACCTTGCCTTCATTCGGAACAACGATCGGCGCCGCGACTACGTGATGACCGACGCTCCCGGCGAGTGGTTCTCGAAGTGGGCGATCAACCGGGACGCCCGGGAAGCCGAAGGCGCCCGATGGGTAGCGGAACATGCCGATGCGTTCCTGTTGATCGCGGACCGAGAAGCGCTGTCGGGGCCTGAGATGGGCTCGGCCCGGAGCGCCATTCAGATGGTTTCGCGTCGCTTGGCGGATGAGAGACGTGGCAGGCCCGTTGGTCTCGTCTGGACCAAGACGGACGTCCAGATCGAGGAACAGATGGAGGTGGCGGTTCGGGATACCGTGCAGGGGATCATGCCGGATACCGTGGAGTTTGCGGTCAGCGTCAAGCCTGCACCTGACGGGAGCGGTGATACCGGACAAGGGCTGCTGGATCTCCTCCGATGGGCCGTGAGCGTCCAGCGTAGCTCCGTCGGTTTCCCGGAACCGGCTACCGGCAGCCCCGATCCCTTCTTCATGTTCGGCAAGAGTTAGGCGATGCAGACCCCCGACAAATCCATCCTGCTGATTGGTGAGTCCGATGTCGGCAAGTCCCACTACGGCGGTCAGCTATTGAAGCGGTTGATGAAGGCCGACGGCCGGATTCGCATGGACGGTGCGGCTTCCAATCTCGAACCCTTTGAAGCGGTAATGGCCAGACTGGATGAAGGCGTGTCTGCCGACCATACTGCCGTGACGACCTATGAGGAAAGCGTCTGGCCAATCGTTGACGAGGAAGGGCGGAAGGCCCACCTGATCTGGCCGGATTACGGTGGCGAGCAAATCAAGAACATCATCGACACCAAGCGGCTTCCGGTTGCTTGGCGGACGCGCGTCGTCCAGTCTCCCGCGTGGCTTCTGTTGATCCGCCTTCAGCAAGTCCGAACGGACGATGACATCTTTTCCCGCCCGCTCGCACATCTGACGGAGAATCGGGTGGAAAACCGGGAAGCACAATTGTCGGATCAAGCCCGCTTGATCGAGTTGCTGCAAATGCTGGTCCACGTCCGGTCGGCACACGATGGGCATACAGGTCGATTGCCTCGCCTCCTTGTTCTACTGACGTGTTGGGACGAGATGGAGATCGAGCCGGAAGAACATCCGGTGGACGTGTTGCGCCGTTATCTTCCCATGCTCTGCGACTTCGTGGACAGCAACTGGCCGGATTCCTTCGTTTTCGGACTCTCCGCGCTGGAGCGTCGGCTCGAAAAGGACGAACGTGACATGGACTACGTCACTCGGGGCTCGGAACAGTTCGGTTACGTGGTCCTGGAAGACGGAACTCGCTCCCCTGATCTGACGCTGCCGATCCGGAAGCTCCTCGCCGATTTCTCGTAACATCCAAGGTGAGCACGAAGACTATGCGGATCGAGCAGGCTCTGTACGGTGAGCACCGAGGCGGGCATTCCCTGTTGAGGGCGAGCGGAGACCGCGAGGTGTCGGCCGAGCTCGTCCAGCGCCTCGATCTCCCCGACACCGCTCCACCGGGGGTCCGGTGGTCGCCGTTCCTCCGCGGCTTTCCGTACCGGAACCGATATGTGCTTGCACGGACCTTCCTTGATGCCGACGCACCAAGGGGAGGGATGGTGTTCTCGCACGCCCTGGTGGCGCTGCTGGACGACATCGTGGAGTGGCGGGATTTACGACCTCTTCTGCAATGTTTGGCGACCTCGGAGCGACAACGTCCTGATGCTGCGACTGTCGATCTCGTCCACGTCGAATCCCGGCTTCCCGATCCCAGCGCTCTGATGAATCTGGCCGAGGCCCTGACGGCGCCGGGAGAGTTGCCGGTCGTGCGGATCGGCCATGACGGCTTCGACGACCTCGTCGTTGCCTTATGGGCGCAGATGGCGCCGGGAATTCGACGGAACTTCTCGTTCCGCCTCAGCTTCGGTCCGAGTGATCTTGTGGAGTCACCCAAGCCGGCGTTGGTATGCACACCCCAAGGGATGGCCGCCCGCTGGTCCGGCTACCGCACGGTCGGTTCGAGTCCATCTCGTGAGCCGCCGACTTCGCTAGCCGCCGCGGTTCTGAGTGGCCACGAGACCGCGGCCCCCATCCTTGAATTCATGCACGAGATTGGTACGGAACCGACCAGTTTCGACGAATTGAGTCTGATTGAGCAAACCTATCGACTCAGTGTCGATGAGCCGACGCTTGAGCGCTGCGTTGGGATCGTGAGGCTGGTCGAAAGGCTGTCGCCAGATCCGGATTCAGGTCGAGACCGGAAGGAAGACTTAGTTCGACAGCTATGCAAATTTCTGCTTACGGCAAGGGGTGAACAGATTCTGCGGCTGCGCAACCTCCGGCTCTCTTCGTTTCCGTCGCCTGCCCGGGTATGGAAGGCGCTTGAGACATGGACAGCGGAGAACCCCTTTCCCGAGGAACAGGACCTGGAAATACTCTCCGTACTCGAGGACGCCACCACTCGTGACGCTGCCGTCTCGGAATGGCGAACCGCACTCCTCAAGGGTCTGACGGCTGCGGCCCGCTCGATAAAATCCAGCTTCACCAAAGCATTCTGGCGCTGGATTCGGGTACGTCCGGACATCGTTGCCGCCGTGTTCCCACACATCCCGACCGGAGGCGACGTAGAGAGACGTCTAGTGGCGGCGCCATCGCCTGCACTCGAAGAAACATCCGCTGAAGCTCTCGCCGAACTCGCGCGATCCCGTGGATGGCTTCGCGTGCACGGCGCCGCGTTGTCGGCTGCATATGGCCCGTCGGATGCCGTTCTCAGGCAGATCGAAATCGACATCGATCTATCGTTCTTAGATGGCCTGCGGCTGGCTCTCCGGCAGGCCAAGCCGGTCGAAGTGGTGGAGTGCGCCCTCAAGGTCGACGACCAGCGCGTTACGTCGTTCGCGGGCGAAGCTGTTGCAAAGAAACCGAAATTGTTATCCAACGTAGATTTCACACGAACGAATGCACAAGCGGTCTGGCGCGAAGCGCTCGCTATCGATCCCTGTGCTTGGCAGGGACCGGCCCATCCGAAGACCGTGTTTCACGCGATACTCGACGGCGTGTTGGATGGTCGAAGCGTGGATTCATTGTTGATCGACCGGCTTTCGCATTCACCTGTCGCCGACCTCGGGGGCTATCCTCGCCGATCGGAGATCTGGTGTCGCGTCAGTGATCTCGCGCGCGACAACTTTCTTGCCGAAACTGCCGAAGGATGGTTGCGGTGTGTGGAGAGCAAAGGCATTCTTTTCAAACCCGATCAGGAGCTGGAATCCACCATACTCGCAACTGACCAGCTTGAAACGACGTTGGAGATACTGATCTCTCAGCGTATCGGCGCCGCCATCCGGATCGTAGCTGCGCTCGAACAGTATGATGAGCATAGATTCACGCGCCTGCTGCAACGCATGGTTTCAAGCAACGGTTCGCTTACGTTTCTCGATGCCGAGAGAATCGGCCGCTTGGTAACGGAACGTCGGTGGAACATAGTAGCCGATGATCTGTTGGTTCGTTATCGCTCAGGTCGACGTGATCTCGAACCAGCACTCCGCGCCTGTCATTCCATGTTTGGTACATGGACACGGCTCCTTATGGGACTGACGCCACTATCGGAGGAGGAAATATGGGATGCGTTCGAGGAATTGGCCGCTGAACTCTACCCGACTGGTCCGGACCAAGACGATTTGTGGCAACGTGCCGATGGGAAAGATGCCGACCTGAAGCACTGGGGAAACGGGCGCGATCGGTGGCGTCAAGCCTTGCGAAAGATCCGCCGTGGAAAGAGGCCGCGCCCCGCCGCTTTACTGAAAAGAATGCAGGAGGATTATCCCAATAACGAACATGTCCGCTATCTCGCCGACAATCACGTATTCGGTGCCCCGCCGGATTGTTGATCTTATCAGCGATGTAGAAGGACGGTTAGTTCCGGGTGGTGTGGATAGTCGTCGAGTGCGGCTTCAACCAAATGCTCTTTCCGTATTCCAGACCCTCCGCCTCCTTGGCGAAGTGTACGCAAGGCGGCGAACCAGTTTGCCTGCCCTGTCCCGGCCAGGCGCAGCCGAGATAGATCGCCGCCCGCTCGCACCCAGATTTCCTGATCGACCGGTCCCATCGGATAAAGCTCCGGCATAATGTTCCCCAGCCGCTCCCAGATGTCGGAGGTCGATGCCGACGGCCTCGATGGAATATCCGACTTCATTCCGCCGCGGTCAAGCGCCACGGGGAAATTGTCCTCGAGGTCGCTCGCCTTGAAGATCGGATGCTGGCGTCCGGGCACCGTACGCTTGACCCTCTCGGCAACATGGTTGAATACATCGAAGACCCGGATCACGCCGTCTCCGCTGGTACGTCCCCGACCACGCAGGATTTCAAGGAGATGTTCAGTGAATACGCTGTTGCGTGCATCTGGAAGTACGAGCGATGTTTCGTTTGGTCGCGAGGATGCCATCAGGACACGGCCGGCGCCTTGAGCGAGGCGACCGAGCGACTTCTCACTGAAGCGAAGGGCCTGCTTTGTCCGCCCCTGTGTCTTGAAGCTTCCCGCCCCTCCTGAATGACAGGCATCGATCAACACGACCAGACGCCGCGCGGGAATTCGTTGGAGAGCGGTCGAAAACTCCGTTTCGGACAGGCTGGAGGAGTCGAGCCTTCGTCCGTCGCAGTCGACCGGGAGCATTGCGCTGACGGGATCATCCGAATCTCCGAGAAGGGCCCCGTGCCCGGAGAAGAAGATCACCACGGTATCGTCCGGGCCGCTGGATTTGGCCACACGGTCCAAGGCTTCCCGTATCCGCACCAACATGGCCTCGCCGTCGAGCAGCAAGGTCACGTTGCGAGGATCGTATCCACAGTAGGCATCGGACGTCAGGATAGCCGAGACGTCGAGTGCGTCATTGAGCACCGTCTCGGGTAACGAGGGCACGCCCAGGTAGTTCGCGATGCCGATTACGACGGCATGTCCATTCGGGAAAGTTCCCGTCTTCGTCGTCAGATCCTTCAGATTTTGCTTCAAGTTTCCTGTCTCCGATCTCAGGTTTGATCCCTCGGCGGGAGGGGCGCATCGAAGTCTCGATCGTCGGCCTCGGCATCAAATGAAGATTCTTCGTACTTCTCATACCACGATTTTCCCGCACGCACAAGCAATCCATCGGGCTGGTATCCATTCTCGTTGAATATCTCCGCTGATTCCATAGCAATTTTCTGTGTTTGCTCCCATTCATTGGAGATAAGATTTTTTGCAATCAAATGATGAATTTGGATTTCAAGATCATGATTTTCTATAGAAATACGAAGGTCATTTTCTGAATCACTATCTTTTATATCAGAATCTTGATTCTTGATGATTTCAGAAACCGGTTGATAATAATGCCTCCATGAATTTGGAGGAAGATCGATTTCAATTGCTTTCCCTTCTTCCGGAATCGGATCTCTCCAATAAAATTGTAATTTATCATTGTGGAAATAGGTGATGGCGCCTAGGTGCATGGAACACGCCACTTGGTTAACCCTCACCAAACGCTGCGCTTGGAACTTGGCCTTATTTTTTACAGTAGAATCTATGGGATGCGAGCGGCCTTTGCTTTCAAAGGCATGCCAATGACCCGATCCGAGTTCTTGTCCCACCAGATCCGGGCGGGCTCGTGCGGTCAATATCGGATCGAGCTGGGGACGACACACATCGAGGTGAAGAAGCCAAGGTGTATTCAGGAGATTGGTTGCAAACAATTTGCAAAAGGTCATGCCGAGAAAGTAACTGACCGCAGCTTTCTCGCTTGGGTCCAGAGTTCTTGCGGCAGCCGTCCGCCAAAGGTAGGATGTCGTCGGACTTCGCTGTTCCAATGCCATTCTGATCAGAGACCAACGAAAGAATGCATCGTAAATTGAAGCATTACCATGTTGGAAAACCGCGTACCGGTTCGGACGACCGACCGTTATCGCTGCCCAAAGAATTTCATCCCTGGTTACCCGGAGTTCACCTTCCCCATTCTGGACGGTGCCCAGCGGGAAATGTTGGCTTTCATATGGGATGCGAAGCATGTTCATTCTCTCTCTTGTAGTAGGTGGCAGCAGCGGGGATCGGCGGGCGGTGGATCGAGCCGGGTGCGGTAGGTTTCGTTGGTGGCGACGGCTTCCTGGATCGCGTCATACATCGCGAGGATGGCGTGCCTGGTGCGGTACTCACCGAATCTCTCCTCGTCCTTGCGGAGGACGATGGGAAAGGTGTCCATGACGTAGGCGGCGGCGTCGCGCGGGGTGGGGAAAAGGCGTTCGAGTTCCGCAAGCTGCGAGGATGTTTCGTCGCATGGACATCCTTCGGAGCAACGGGCGGGCCGCCAGCCGCCACGTTCGTCGGCGGGCAGGTACAGGTGGAAGAAGGCAGCGTCGAGCTCGCAACGGAGGAGGAAGCGGCGCTCCTCGTCCCAACGGAAGGGTGGACCGTGGTAGCCGCAGTCGTTCGCGAAAGGCTCGAGGTCCCATGCTGTGTAGGAGAATTCGAGGACGCGATCCGTCACCCAGGAGCCGATCGTTCGGGAAGTGTCCCAGGGGCATGCTTCGCCGAATCTCTTCGGCAGCAATACCGGAAACTGATTCACCAAGTAGAAGTTCAGGGTGACACCGCCGATCTTCTGCCGGACAGCGTAGTCGAATACGAAGGAGCACAGATTCGCATACAGGAATCGGAAGGCGAGTGCGTGTTCCGTTCCGAGCAAAACGGGCAATTTGTTGCCCACGCCTGCGTAGGGAAGCACGACAGCGTTCATTGTCCGTTCATTCGTGGGACTCGTCACGTCTCTGAACCCGAGGAACCAGTTGCGATCCCACAGTCCGCTCACGGCCTCGGAACATCGACGTCCATCGATCCAATACAGCGGAATCGCTGACCGATGGGGGTCGGAAAGCATCGCGTTGTCGAGTGGGCTCGGCTGGGCTTTGCGTTGACGCGCGTGAGCACTGACGACGACGTCCGCAGCGCGATGGTTGTACATCTGGGTCATCTTCGCTTCGTACAGCGGCAGGTACTCCGTGCCGTCCCGGCGAAACACGTTGCCCGCCAGCTCCCAACCTTCGGCTTCGAGCTGCTCTCGCGTGTGGAACAGTTGCGAGTCGTTGGACATGTGGAACATCGTACTGAAACGGATACCCCACGGATTCTCCGCGGGTCGTCCATCCCGCGGCTCGCGGATCAGCACCGGCACCCGGCGATAGATGGCCTTGGTCAGCTCGGCGTCCTTGCGGGAGCGGAAGATCGGGCAGGTGCGGGTGTTGGGGTTCAGGAGCGCGATGTCTTCGGGCGAGAGCGTGAAGCGGCGTTCGGGGTTGCGCAGCTCTTCCACGGCGTGGGCGAAGAAGACGAACTCGGCGCCGCTGGTGGCGGGCGGTTGACCGCTGGCAGCGGGCTGTCGGTCGATGTCGGGCCGCTGGCCGGTGACGGTCTGTCGGCCGGTGGTGAGCCGTTGGCCGATGGCAGTCCGCCGGCTGCTGCCGGCGGTGAACAGGCAGAACTTCATGCGGCTGTCGACGTCGGGGAAGAGGCGGCTCCGGTTCTCGAAGTCGAAGACGCTGGCGAGCGCCCTGGTCTCCACCACGTCCTGGAAGAAGAACTTGGTCGTGTCGTCGGTGGCGATGCCGGTGGGCAGCACGCAGCCGGTACGGCCGCGCTCGTTTACGACGTTCCGCATGCATTCGGCGAACACGGCATACAGGTTGATGTCGCCCCGGCCGCACAGGGGATAGCGGCCGGTGTTGCGCATCAGGTGGCTCCAACCCTCGGATTCGCGCAGGTCGTCGAGGAAGCGGCGGTAGAGGGGGAAGTCGTCCGTCTTGAGCGTCTCGATCATCCGCTTGCGCGCGGCGGCGGTGGGGGCGTCCGCGATCTCCGGCTTGCGCTCCGCGAACCATTCCTTCTCCTGGAGCTTCACCCGCTCCCACGGCGGGTTGCCGAGCACGCAGTCGAAGCCTCCGCTCTCGAAGACTTCCGGGAACGCGAGGTCCCAATGGAAGAACCGGTACCGGCGGGCAAGGCGTTCGACCTCCCGGCGCTGCGCGGGCGACAAGGCATCGGCGCCGGGGCTGGTCCCGGTCCCGGCGTCGAGGTCGAAGTCGGGGGCGGCGCCAGGATCGGAGTCGGCGTCGAGGCCGGTGCGGGCGCCAGGGTCGGGGTTGGCGCTAGGGCCGATGCGGGCTCCAGTATCAGAATCGGTGTCGGCGCCAGGGTCGGGGTTGGCGTCAGGGCCGATGCCGGCGCCAGTATCGACGTCGGTGCCGGTGCCGGGATCGATGCCAGAGCCAGGGTCGGCTTGCAGCTTCCGCACCGTCCTGGTCGTGATGCAAAGGGCGGGATCGTCACCGGCCCGCTTCGGCTGGACGAAGGCGGCGCACCACGCATCCGCGACGCGCTGCTTCCGCCGGTAGCGGGGGGACACGATCAAGCGCTGGAATCGGGCGGCCTTGCGCCGCACTTCGTCCAGGGTGTCGTCGGGCGATTCGTCGATGTCCCGGCTGAGCGATGCGATGCTGCCGTACTCCGGCCCGGGCGGCTCGGCCACCATCAGGTCCATGACGTGCTGCACATCCTCGCGCTCCCCCCGGTTCTTCCTCCTGAGACCGGAACAGAGCTTCCGGTCGTCCCCCTGGATGGGGTTGAACGCCTCGTCCGGCAAGCCCGCCTCGATGAGCTCCGGCGTCGCCCCGAGCAGGCTGTTGCCGACGCGGATGTGGTGGTCGAGGAAGGAGAGGGGCTTGCCGGGCTCCAGGGCCTCCAGCCACAGGCTCACCCGGCAGAGCTCGGCGGCCATCGGGTTCCTGTCCACCCCGTAGAGGCAGCGGCCGATCACGTCGCGCAGCGCCTGCTGATGGAGCAGCGGCGAGGGCTCGCCGTCGCCCGCCGAATGCGCGCGCACGCGGGCCAGATGGCGGGCGAGACGGTGGGCGGCGCCGACCAGGAAGTGGCCGGAACCTGCCGCCGGGTCGCAGACCTTGAGGTCGAGGATCGCCCGCTCCGCTTCGGCGCCGGCCTTGCCGCGGACCGCCGCTTCGACCACCGGGTCGAGGGCCGTATCGAGCAGGCATTGCACCAGCGCATCGGGGGTGTAGTAGGAGCCGGAGGTCTTGCGGGCGTTGCCGGCGAACTCCGCGAAGGTGAAGCGCGCGCCGTCGCCGCCGAGCCGGGGCGTGAGCCCGAGCAGGCCCTCGTAGACGCCGCCCAGCTCCTCCGCCCCGAGGTTGCGGTAGTCCACCGGCCGCAGGGCCTTGCCCTGGCGGATGAAGGCGAGGCGGCGGAGCGTCTCCAGGAAGTCGTGGTTGGTCAGCTCGGCGTCATCGAGCGCGTCGGTGGAGGCAGGGTCCCAGAGGAAGCTGCCGAGCGCAGGGAGGGCCAGGGCGCGGCGGGCGGTCTCGAAGCCGGGGTCGCCCGAGAGCGCGCCTGCCAGAAGCTGGAACTGCCGCCACAGGTCGCCGTGGCGGGAGCCCTTGATCCGGCCGGCCAGATCGCGCAGCCGGGCGGCGCCGTAGTGCGCGGCGTAGCGTTCGCGGGCGGTCCGCGCGTCGTCGGAATCGTCCCGGGGATGGAGCAGCGGCTGTCCGTCGAGGCGGCGGTCTTCCGCGACGAAGAGGAAGATGAGCCGGTACACGACGCGCAGAAGCTGGCCGTGGAAGTCGTCCAGCCCGATCTGCCCGGTGCGCAGGGCCTCGCGCAAGGCGGCGTTCTTCGGGTGGCCGGTGAAGCCCGCGCCCAGGATTTCGAGCGCGCGTTCGACGCTGCCGCGCAGCTCCCCCAGCGCCCGCGCGCCCTGGCGGTCCGCCTCGCGGGTCCATCGCTCCAGCCAGCAGGTCTCGGGCCGGTCGCCGTCGCGCGGCGCGAAGCGGGTGGCGTGGGCCACGAGCCAGAGCAGCACGAAGTCGGGGTAGACCTCGCCCGAGAACATCGCTTCGAGGTCGAATTCGAGCCAGGACTGGCGGGAGAGGGCCTGGTTGTCCCGCAGGATGCGAAGGCGCAGGCCGTTCGAGACGACCGCCCACAGGTGGGCGTCGCTGCGGTTGAGGAATTCCTGCACCAGCCCGTGCGGGTTGGCGGACGCCGCGCCGCGCTGCCCGGCGGCGCGGCGGTCGAGGGAGAGTCCGCAGCCGAGGAGGTGGATGGGCGCCGGCCCGAAGAAGCGGCGGATGGCGTAGGTGCGCCCGCCGAGCTCGGGGCCGGCGGTGGCGGGCAGGAGGCCGAACCCGAGCTCGCGCAGCAGGGGCAGGCTCCACTTGTCGTTGGTGAGGCCGGTGCCCGCCTCGCCCACGGACAGGTTCGCGGCGGCGGCCCGGAACTCCGTCCAGTGCCTGCGCAGCCGGTTCCAGGACTGGGTGACGACCTCGTTCAGGCGCTCGCGGGCGACCAGCGCGTAGTCCTCCGGCCGGGCGCCCGGCAGCTTCGAGCGGGGGTCGATCAGGCGGCGCAGGAGGTCGGGTGGCAGCAACCCGCCCTCGGAGCGGATCGTCTGGAACTCCTGGTGGTTGCGCCGGCGGGCCATGTCTCAGTCCGGTCGCTTCAGTTCCGGTTCGACTCGGTTGGGTGCTGCGCCGGCGGCGGAAGGCAGGACCGGCAGCAGGACCCAGGCGCCCAGGACGCCCACGGGCAGCACGGGTTCGACGGCGATATCGATCCGCCGCCGACCCCGATCTCCGGCATGATGAATCCACCCTGATACGAGAGTACCCGTGGTGGCCACCACCGTAAGGAAGACGATCTCTCTGCCTCCCTATCTGGGCCGCGACACCGAGGAGACGGCCCGACCCGAGGGCAGAATGCTGAGCGCCGTCGTCCGGCAGGCGCGGTCGGTCCGGCTGCATGAGCGGTCGGTCCGGCTGCATGAAGAGATCGGCGCCATGCGGGACTACTGGAGCCGCCAAGCCAAGGAACGGGCAGTCCCGAGCGAGGGGGGCGGTTTCGGGTTGTTCATTTCAAACCCTTACCGTTTGGGCGGCGCCGCCCCGGAGTACACCATGGCCGGGTCGCGCCGCCCGATCTCGGATTTGGGGATGAAGTGGACCAGCGGGAAGCCAGGGGAGTCCTCCGCATCGCGCCACACCTTCGAGGAGATCTCCCGGCGCACCTTCAACAGGCCGCCGCCGTTCAACTGCTCGTACTTGCCGTCGTAGATGATGTTCACGTCCACGACGGGGTCGCCATCGTGGTCGAGGCGACGCCAGACATTCACCCGGAAGACTTTGATGTCGCCGAAGTGGGTTTCAAAGGCCACCTCGGCGATCTCCCCTACCTGTTGTTCGTTCATCCCGGACCTCCTTTCGTCCAGTGCGCTTTTGCATCGGTGGGGTTCATGGCCGCCGCTTGAACAGGACATGGGCGGCGAAACGGCGCCGATGCCGGATGTCGACGCCTTCCAGCCAAGCGATGGCCGTCTCCGCCGCGTCTATCCCCGCAAGCACATCCGGCTTGTGGTAGCGAACATCGAGCGCGTAGTCCGCTTGATGCCGAGACTCCTGCAAGGCCACGAACGTCTCGGCGAAGTCTTGGACTTCCGGCGGATACGCTCGCAGCGCCTGCATGTTCCGACAAGCCTTCTTTGCGCTCGCGTGCTCCAGGGCGCGATATGCCTGATGCCAAGCCTCGTTGCGACCTTTGCCCATCAGCGTGTCGGCGACGGTGGCGGCCAGGCAGTGGAAGACGGCGTAGTACGCCGTGCTGACCGCCCGGCGCAGGTTGGCTTGGCTGGGCCGCCGGGGGCTGATCTTCGCCAAGCTGCGGGCGGTCTCGATCAGGTCGCGCGAGTTCACGGCGCACAGTCTCCGGAGGGCGGTTTCGGGTCGAAGTGCATTGAGGATACTACGGTCGGGGCATTGTCAGGCGCCGCGGGGTGCACGGTGTGACGCGACACGCGGTTGTATCGTCGCGGGCGGCTTCCCCAACCCCCCCGGTGCCGGAATGTGTGTAACCCGTTGCCGGTCCGATCCGGATCGGTTCGGCTCAGGGCCGCGCCGGCGGGAGGACCGGCAGCAGGACCCAGACGCCCAGGACGTCCACGGGCAGCACGGGTTCGACGGCGATGCGGCTCCGGCTCCGGCTTGCTCCCCGTGCGGCTCTCGCTCGGGAAGCCGCCCGCACCCGTTCGTGCGCGGCGCGCTGGGCTTCCGCGCGCTCCTTCGCGACGGATGCGAGGGCGGCCTGGAACGCGGGCAGAGCCGGGAGCAGAAGGTCGAGTTGCTGTTCGACGGCGGTGGGCAGCAGGTTGCGGTCGGGTTCGGCGACCAGCAGGCGTTCGCCCTCCTCGGAGGAGAGCCAGTGCGGCGCCTCCGCCGGGCCGGTGCAGGCGAGGGGGACGATCTCCTCGCACAGGATGGTGTCGCCTCCGCCTGCGCCTGGCTCGGTGCTCCCGTCGGATCCGGGATCGGAAGCGGTGCTTCCGCCACCCCTGCCGGGTCCGGGACCGGAAACGGTACTTTCGTCGCCCCCGCCGGGTCCGCGACCGCCGGCGCCGCTTCGCCTCCTCACCAAGTGGTATCGGAAGCGCGCGACCAGCAGGGTCGTCCGTTCGCTCACGGCGGAGGTGGCGATCGCCCCGCAACGGGAGGCCACGGGTCCGGTGTCGTCTCGGGACTCCGGGTCGAGGGCCTGATCCAGGGTCCAGCTCGCAAGGCCCTCGACCACCGGGCTCGTGCGCTCGAGGTGGATCTCGCCCTCCGACAGGGGCAGATCGAAGCGACCGGTGAAGGGCTCGTCCTGCCCGATGGCCTGACGCAGCGCGCGCGGGGTTTCCGGACTGACCTGGACCGTGATCCTGCCGTGACCTGGTTTGCCGCGGTCCGGCTCGTCGTGGTTCGGTTTGCCGTGTCGAGCCGGGTCGGCCGCATCGGCTGCGCTGTCCGTACCGACTGCACTGGCCGTATCGGCAGCGCCGTTCGCACCGACTGCACCGGCCGCATCGGCAGCGCTGTCCGTATCGGCCGGGCTGTCCGCATCCACCGCATCAGCCGCACCGGCAGCGGCTTGGGTCCGGCTCAGGGCTCCGGCGCTGGCCTTGGCGACGGTCTTGCCGCTGGTCCCGGTCTTGCCGCCGGTCTTGCCGTCGATGGCGTCGGCCCGGACCGGCACGTTCGCGGCCCGCAGGACGGCGGTGAAGAAGCGGGCCACGTCCTCGCTCCGGCCGATGGCGGCACGCACCTGTTCGAGCTCCGCGGCGACCGCCTCGGGCTTGAGCGTGTACTGCGCGAAGCGCGAGCGGCTGGACTTCTCGCGGTCGCGCGCGTTCTCCCACCCGGCGTGGATCGTCCGCGTCTGCGCGTCGAGATCGTCGATGAAGTCGAGGGCGAGCTGATGCCGGCCCGCACCCGCCTGCTCGCGGAACAGGGCGCCCTCGAACAGCGTCTCCGCGATCTGCTCGCCGGAGCCCGGCACCGCGACGGCCACCCCGAGGTCGTTCTTGATGCTCTTGTGCTTGCGGATGAGGACGTCGAGGATCACCCCGTCGATCGGGTTGTCGGCGCCGTAGTACGTCACGGCGCGGACCTCGCGCCTCTCCTGCCCGAAGCGGTCCACCCGGCCTTCGCGCTGTTCGTGGCGCGTGGGGTTCCACGCCAGGTCGTAGTGCAGGACGGCATCGAAATGCTTCTGAAGGTTGATGCCTTCCGACAGGCAGTCGGTGCAGACGAGCACGAACCGGCCGCCGCCGGCGGCGAGGGAATCGATGCGCGCTTCGCGTTCGGCGGGAGGAAGCCGGCCGGTGACCGATTCGATACGGACCTGTTCCGGCAGAACGCCGCGCAGGTGGCGCGCGACGTAGTCCGCGGTATCGACGAAGCGACAGAAGACCACCGGACGGAAGCCATCCTTCAGGAACGCCCTGATCTCGCGCACCGCACCCTGAAGCTTGCGATCCTCCTCGGAGGCGACGGCCCCGGCGCGGCGGGCGAGTTCCAGCAGCCTGCGGCGGGTCGCCTGCCGACCGCCTTCCGTGTCCGAGCCGGGGCTGAAGTCGAGGGGCGTGGCGTCGTCATCGTCGCCTTGGTCGAGGACGGTGCGGCGGCCCACTTCGTCCACGTCTTCCTCCTCTTCGGCCTGATCGGCGGCGGCCCGGCTGCACAGGGTCGCCACCGCCGCGGCGGGGCTCGACGAGACGCAGCGCAGCAGTGCGAGCGCCGACCAGTAGCGCACCCGCTGCCGGCGCCGCCCGCCGCCGTCTTCGCTCACGTACTCGCGGGCGAAAGCGAGGACGTCGTCGAAGAGCCGGCGGCAGGCGGGGCTGAACGTGTAGGTGGCCTCCTTGTCCATGCGTTCCGGGAACGCGGTGTCGGTTTCGAGGTAGCGGCGGACGTCGCCGCGGCGGCGCTGGACGAGGTGGCGAGCGAGCCGGCGGCGGACGCCTTCGCGTTCGGCCCGATCAAGGTCTGCCGGCAGGTCGGCAAAGTCGTCTTCGAGCAGGCCGAGGAGGGAGCGGAACGCCTCCTCGTTCCCACTGTGCGGGGTCGCGGTGACCAGCACGAGATGGCGCTCCGGATCGGCGGCGAGGCGGCGCAGGAGGTCGTGGCGTTGCTGTCGCCCGCGGCCGGCGCCGCCGGAGAGCGTGCAGCCGTGGGCCTCATCCACGATCACGAGCTCCGGGCACTTGAGGGCGAAGTCCTCGGCGTGGCGGGCCGCCTTGATGAAGTCGGTGGAGACCACCGTGAAGGGATGCCGCTCGAAGACGGAGACGCCGAGGGGCAGGTCGCGTTCGAGCCGCTGGATGGTGCTCGACAGCACGAGCTCCGCTTCGAGGTGGAACTTCTCCGCGAGCTCCCGCTGCCATTGCTCCGCCAGATGCGGCGGGCAGAGCACCGCGAACCGGCGGATCTCGCCGCGATCGAGCAGCTCGCGGGCGATGAGGCACGCCTCGACGGTCTTGCCGATGCCCACGTCGTCGGCGACGAGCAGGCGCACCGGGTCGAGCTCGAGGGCCATCATCAGCGGCACGAGCTGGTAGGGCCGGGGCTCGACGGCGATGCGGCCGAAGCTGCGGAAGGGGCCGGCGGCGGCGCGGGTGGAGAGGCGCGCGGCGTCGCGCAAGAGCCGGCCGGAGGCGAAGTCGCCGAGGTCTTCCCGGCCCGGCAGCCGGAACGTCGCCGACGCGACCGGCTCCACCGCCGGGAGGAGGCCGGTGACCTCCTCGTCCAGCCCGCCGACCGGGCGAAGCATCAGCAGCTCGTCCGTGGATTCGGGCAGGACGACCCATTCCCGGCCCCGCGCCCGGACGAGGGCGCCCGGCTTGGAGAGGGAGGCGATGTTCATGTCGTGGAAGGTGTCCGGTGCACTGTTCGGTTGTCAACGGACGGACGGGCGTCGAGCGGCCGGCGAGCTCGCGGCAACCTTTGTGCGACGCGCCAGCCGCAGCGCCAGCACCGTGCCGCCGTAGAGAACGAAGGGTTCGGGAACGTCGGCCAGTGCCGGCCAGAATCGCCGCTGCGCCGCCGGCAGGACGTCGAGCCTCGGCCGGAACGTCATGCCGTCATGTTGCCGGCGGCGGCTGCGCTCGACTGGTCGCTCTCGGGTGGAGAAGTCCGACATCGGGGGGATTGAGGTGGCTCATGGTGGGACTCTTGTGGTGGGAATGCGCTCAGTAGTGGCGCCTGCACTGCGCGATCAACAAACTGTCGTCATCGATCTTGTAGACGAACCGGTGCTCGCCCTCGATCCGTCGCGACCAGAAGCCTTCCAAGTCGCCTCTCGAGGCTTCCGGCTTGCCGATACCCTCATAGGGAGTGCGACGGACTTCCTCGATGAGCCTGTCGAGTCGTCCAAGCACTTTGCGGTCGGATTCCTGCCACTCAAGATATTCTCCCCACGCATCCGCCGTAAACGACAGCTTCAGTCGCATTCAATCAACTCGCGCTCGAAGACCTTGCCGGCCTTCACGTCGGCAATGGAGCGGCGAAGGCGTCGAGCGTTCTCCGGGCTGCTCAGCAGAAACTCGGTTTCGTCCATCCGATGAAATCCACTCTTGCTCGCCGAGGCCGCCGCCGGCGCCGCCCGAACAGCCGCCGCCTGGGCGCCGCTCCGGGGTTCGTGCCTGCTCATGGTGGTGGACTCCTCGTAGCTGGAGGCAGGGTAGCGTCACGGTACATGCTCCGCAAGGAGAGCCTTGTCCGACGAGAGGTGAGCCTGAGCAGAGGGGCGGATTCCAACGAGAAGTGAGCCTGTAGCGTGGAGTCCGGGATCCGGAGTCGCCTCGTTTCCACTCATTCGCTCGGGGCGCCGAACAGGTCGGGGTGGCGGCGGAAGAGGGCGGGCCAGTCGTCGGCGTGGTGGAAGCGGAGCACGATGTAGCCGGCTTCGATCAGGGCGCGGGTCCTCGCCCGATCCTCGCGGGCCTGGTCCGGGGCGTCGTGCGGCGGGCCGTCGATGTAGATCGCGGCGTTCGCCTCCCGATAGAAGAAGTCGGGCCGGGTGTGGTGGCCGGGGATGGCGTACTGCGCGTCGCTCGGCAGCCGCAGCCCCAGCGAATCCACCATGTCGAGCCAGCGCTGTTCGAGCCGGCTGTCGCAGCGCTTCCGAAGCGCGGCCAGGCGTTCCGCACGCGACCCCGCACCGCCGGCGGGACGGCATTCGGCTCGCGCCAGCTCCGCGAGAAAGTCCCGGATCAGCGCGCGGTCCAAAATCCGGTGATCCGGCTGGTTGCCGTAGTCCAGCAGGCATTCGTAGCAGGCCCTGCCGCAACGGTGGGCGCCTCGATCCTCCAGGGTGTCGGGGTCGTAGTGGCAGATCGCAAGCGCCCGGCGCGCGAGCGCGGGCAGCACCGCCGGGCTCTCGGCAAGCTGGCGCAGCACGCCGGCGCCGCCTTCCGACGCCTCGTAGAACAGGATCTCCCGCCGTTCGCGCGGCGAGGGCATCGCCTCGCCGGAGAGCTCGCGCGGCTCGATCTGGAAGTGCTGCTGGACCGCCTGCTTGAAGGCCGCTTGCAGGCCCGCCATCTCCGGAACGGCGCGCGCCGGCTCGAAGCGCATGACCAAGGCGTTCCTGGTGTCCGTGACGTAGGGCGCCACCCGCGCGATGCGCCCTTCGGCCGCCGCGTCGTCCCGGTCCTCGAGGTCGGCCTGGTTGCGCGACCAGTAGCCGCGTTCCAGGTCGAGGTTGAAGCCGCGCGGCTGGCTCCCGTCCTGGTGCGTCCAGCCGAGGTTGATGCGGTAGAGATCGGTGGCGTCCCCGTAGCTGAGCGTGAGCGCGCGCACCCCGTCGCAACGGACCTCCGCATCCTTGCGGTCGAGCCGGCCGTTGACCTCGGGGAATCGGTACGCGGTGACCAGGCGGTAGCCGAAGCGCTGCCGCTCCTCTTCGTCACAGGTGATGCGCTGGGCGAGACTCAAGCTCACGTTCTGCAACCGGATCAGATCGTCGATGCGCGACGGCGTATCGAGGGCGTCGCCGCAGCGATCGCAGACCTCGGCCAGGTGGGTCTCGCCCGCCTGGAGGTGGGCATAGCCGCATCCCGGACAACGCTTCATGGTGTCGGTGGCGAGCCGGCGGGACTCTTCGACAGCCTCCGCTTCGAAGTCGAGGTTGACCTTGTACACCCGGTAGCGCGCGCCCTCGTGGTAGATCAGCGCACGGGGGCCGAACTCGGAGATGGCGAGGAAGCGGGGGCGGGAGATGAACTCGTCGCGCCCCCTGCGCCGGCGCCGGCCCGGCACGTAGGCGGAGATCGGCAGCCGAGGGAAGTTGTAGCCGGGGAGGAAGCCCTCCGTCGCGAAATAGCGGTACGAGTAGAAGTCCCCCTCGTAGACCCCCTCCGCTTCGGTGAGCAGGCGGATCTGGCTCTCGGCCTGTGCGCGCAGCCTTCGCGAATGGTTGCGCTCGGCCTCCGGCCGGGAGTGGTCGCCGATGACCGCATGGTGGAGCTCGCGCTGCCGGACGGCGGCGCGATAGAGGCTGCGCCACCGGTCGCACGCGGTGTCGAAGCTGCGCTCGATCCGGCCGAGCACCTCGTCCACCCATCGATCGTGGAACCAGGCCGTCCCTTCGAGCTCGGGGCGGATCTCCGCGATCACCGCCTCGGCCTTCGCCCGCGCCGCGTCCCGGTGGGCGGGGCTTCGCAGCTCGTCCTTCAGCGCCTCCTTCACCGATAGCGGCAGCCGCCCGTTCCCTCCATCGAGGTCGAGCACCGTCGTCAGGGTTCTGCCCAAGTCCGGCCTCGCCCCTTCCATCCAGATCGCGTGGACGTGTGAACGGATGAGGTCGCGGTTGCGGAGATCGATCCGGGGCGGCGCCACCGTGCCGGCCACCATCCGGGCGGGTTCGCGGTAGAAGTACTGATCGTGGGGGCTGCGCCCCGCGCAGTAGGTGAAGACCAGGGCGGGCTGTCCGCCGCGCCCCGCGCGCCCGCTGCGCTGCGCGTAGTTGGCCGGGGTGGGCGGAACGTTGCGGAGGTTCACGAGGTTGAGCTGGGCGATGTCCACGCCGAGCTCCATGGTCGGCGAGCAGAACAGGAGCGGCAGGGCTCCTTCGCGGAAGCGCTCCTCCCGTTCCAGGCGGTCTTCCGGCATCACCTGGGCGGTGTGTTCGCGCGCTTCGAGGACGCACCTCAAGTCCACGAAGCGGCGGTAACACTCCACGAAGTAACGGTTCACTTCCTCGGGAAGCCTGCCTTCTCCAAGCAGGCGCGTGCGATCGGGCGGGCGATCCTCGCCGTCGCCCGGCAGCCAGCGGAGCGCGTCGGCGTTGAGCTGGTAGCCCGGGTCGTCGCCGTCGCGCCCGCTGCGGACCTGCTCGACGATGCCGTAGCGCTTGAGGGCGAGGAACAGGAACCGGATGATCTCGCCGGTGTCCGCGCGCCGGAGGGGTTGCGTTCGGGGCTGCCCCGGCGCCGGATGCGGTTCGAGGGTGCGTTTCACGTACTGTCCGTAGGCGCCATAGGAGGAGACGAAGAAGCCGCCCCGTTCGCCCTTCCTTCGGGGACGGGGCCAGGCGACGACGGAGCCCGCCAGCTCCCGTTCGTCGTCGAGGTACCAGACCGTGCCTTCGAGGAGGCGGGATTTGGTCCGTTCGACGAGGTCGCGCTGTTTCCGGGGGTCGAGCACGTCCACCTTCACGGCAAGCGCCCGGCGGAGCATGTCGAGCAGGGTGCGGAGGATCTCCTCCCGGGCTTCGGCAGGGGCGAGGCGGAGGGTCGCGGGGGCTTCGACGAAGCGCTGGCTTCCGCGGCCCTCCTGTACCGAGAACCCCGAGTCCCACAGCTCCGTCTCGCCCAGCAACCCCTCTTCCCCGCCCAGCCCTTCGTACTCGAAACGCAGCAGCCCGCAGTCCTCCAGATTGGGCGCGGTGACCCGCCAGCCGCGTTCGAGGTCGCGGTAGAGGAAGTATTCGATGACCCGCCGCAGGGCGTCCCGGGTGTTCTGCCGCGCCGGGCCGCGCACTTCCGGATCGGCCGCGTAGTCCTCGAAGCGCGGGTGCATGGCATTGAAGAGGCGGCGCGACAGTTCGCCGTGGCGAAGCCCCGATCCGCCCGCCGGATCGCCCGCTTCCGCGCAAGCCCGGTACAACGCCGAGCGCAGCAGGGCGACCTGCACGAAGTCGTTGAAGTGGCCCGCCTGAAGGGAGGCGTCCTGGCGGTTGTCGGTGAAGCTCAGGAGCTTGCGCGCCTCCGGGGCCAGGCTCCGGTCGTGCTGCAACTCGATGAGAGAGCGCACCGCGAGGATCGTGGTGGCGGTGCTCCGGTTGTCCACGCCGAGGGTAGCCAGCTTGAAGCGCTCGGATCGCTGGCTCCGGGTGTAGGCGACCTCGCAGGAGGGCTCCAGGCAGAACACGAAATTGCCGTGGATCAGGGCGGCGGGCGCGCCCTCGCCCTCCGGTACGATGCGTCCGGCGGGGTCGACGAAGACCGGTTCCGGGACGTCCCGGCGGGCGGAAGGCCGGACCCGCTCCACGCCCTGGGCGGTCGTCTCCTTGAGCGCCTCCGGCAGGCGGGCGAGCAGCGCGGAACCGGCGGCGCGGGGCCAAGGGGCTTCTTCGGAGAGGTGGAGGTAGCCGTCATGGCCGCCGTCGTCATCGGCCTCGCGACGGTCTTCACGGGGAAGGAGCGCCCGGCCAGGTTCGTCCGGCGCCGCGACCCGCACCCGGTAGTAGGCGGTTCCGCAGTGACGGCAGAAGACGATCGGGAACATCGGCTTGTCCGGCTCCCCGGGCTTGGCCGCCTTCTTGGCGATCTCCAAGTGGCGGTGGGCCTCGGGTTCGAGGGTTGCCCATACCGTGTCGCCGCGGGTCAGGAACTGGTGCAGCCGGAAGGCGAAGATCGAGAAGCGGCTGGATTCGTTCCGGTAGAGGTCGGCGCCCCGAAGCAGCCATCGGCGGAGCACCGACGCGCATCGGTGCGGACCAGCGTCCGAGAGCGCCAGGGCCGTTGGCGACGACGGCGCCCCGGCGGCGCCGTCCGTCGCGGACGTTTGTGGACCGGCGCCCACCAGCGCCGCGAGCTCCGACGCAGCGGATTGCTGGCTACCCCCGTCCGGCGCGTCATGTCGCCGCCGGGCCGCTTCGGGTTCACCGTCCCCGCCGAGCCGGCGGGGCGTCTGCCTGATGAGCCGGCCGGTATCCGCCTCCTCGCGCACGCCGAAGGTCGATTCGATCCAGGAAGCGAGAGGGTGCACGCGGAACGACTCGTAGTCGGCGGGCGGTGCTTCGTCCGAAAGGACGGCCGCTCGAATCGCGTCTCGGATCATGGGATCCGCAGGGTCGATCTCCGGCGTCGCCCGCTCCAGCGTCTCGCCGATGACCTGTTCGGGCGTGAAGTCCACCCCGAACAGGGACCGCGACACCTTCGCCACCTCGTGCCGCTGATCCTCGCTGCTCCCGCCGCTGGCCATCGTGGCCGAGGTGCCGATGCAGATGGCGCCGGTGCGGGAGGCGACGCGGTTGCCGAAGGCGTGGCGGCAGCGGCGGATGAGCATCGCGACGTCCGCCCCCTGGCGGCCCCGGTAAGTGTGCAGCTCGTCGAAGACGAGGAACCCGAGACCCTGGGCGGCCCGCACCAGCGCGCGGTCCTCGCTGCGGGTGAGCATCAGCTCCAGCATCATGTAGTTCGTCAGGAGGACGTCCGGCGGCTCGCTGCGGATGCCCTCGCGTTCGGCGCCCCGTTCCTGCCCCGTGTAGCGCGCGAAGCGCACCGGAGAACGGCCTTCCGGGTAGCCCTTGTCGAGGAACTTTCCGAGCTCCTCGACTTGGCTGTTGGCGAGGGCGTTCATGGGGTAGACGACGATGGCCCGGATGCCGCGGCCGGTTCCGTGGCGAAGCACGTGGTCCACGATCGGCACGATGAAGGCGAGGCTCTTGCCGGAGCCGGTGCCGGTGGTCAGCACGCAGGACCGGCCCTCGGTCACTTTGAGAATCGCCTCGCGCTGATGCCGATGCAGGTGAAGCGGCCTGCCGCGATGGTCCGTATCCGACTTGCCGATCCGGAAGATGCGCGAGCATTCCTCGTGCAGCACCCCTTCCGCGACCAGATCGTCGATCGTGCCGCCGGAGCGGAACGTCGGGTTCAGTTGGAGGAGCGGTTCCGGCCAGAACCCTTCCGCATCGAGGGCGTCACCGACGAATGCCTTGATCCGGGGGTCGCGGATCTTGATGAAGCTGCGAATGTAATCCCGGTAGTCGGAGACCAGGCGGTCTCTAAGGCCGAAAACATCCATCGGGTACCCTCGAACGCCCCTTCCCGGTATCGAGATGGCAGTTCATCGTACAGGATGATGCGGCGGCCGGCCTGTAGTCCCGGCCCGCGCGGGCGGTGCGCGGCCGTCGAGGGTTCGAGGCCGGGCGAAGCGGAGGCCGGCCCGGTCGGCGAAGGAACATGGGATCGTTTCGTCGTATGGCGCGCCGCTCGGGCCAGAAAATTCCATTCGCGGAATCAATGGATAATGGATGTTCGTTCCATGCAGGGGGGGTCGTGTGCTTCGACCGGACGCCGCACTCCATCCTCCACGCTACCCTCCAGGACGCCGAGAGCTTCACGCATCCGTGCGACGACGGTTCGGCAAGCGCCGGTTTCGCCTTCCCGCTCTCGATTCGGATCGGGTGTTCCACGTCGGCGGTCCTGCCGCTATCGGCCGCGGCGGCCGCGAACGGCGCGATAGCGCGCGAGGGCGACCGTTCGCTCGCGACGGTGATCGACGATGGGCGGCGGACAGGCCGGCGCCCGGAGGGGCGACGCCCACGGCCGATGCGCCGATATGCCCGGCAGTCCCGCGAGCTCCGGGACCCACCGCCGGACGTACTCCCCGTCGAGGTCGAGGCGTTCGCCCTGCAAGGCCGGATTGAAGATCCGCAGGTACGGCCGGGCGTCGGCGCCCGTCGAGGCCGCCCACTGCCAGCCGCCGTTGTTGCTCGCGGGGTCGCCGTCGACGAGGCGGCGCATGAACCAAGCGCTCCCCCGCGCGCGAGTCGATGTGCAGGTCCTTGAGAGGCGTCCGCCGCGCATCGGCCGCCGCCGGCGCCGCGATACGCGGCGGTAGCGCGAACGGCGAAGGGCGTCCGGGCGGCCCCGCGCGGTAGCGGTGCCACCAAGCGCGTCGATACGGCGTGTAGACCGTGTACGCCCTGCCCTGCCGGGTGCGGACCTCGCTCCCCTCGAAGACGAAGCGGTCCTTGTACGTCCGTACCTCGACACCGCTTCGCTCCGGCGCATCTCGAACCTCCCCGTCCCGACGCTTCGCATACGGGCCGTAGTCCCGGTTCCAGGTGACGAGCGATGCCTTGCACGCTCGGGCGAAGGCCGGCAGGCAGCGCCGCGGGTCGCCGTGCAGGACGACGAGCCCGGACCCCGCGGCTTCGGGTGCGATCTCGAGTTCGGCGGGACACGCGGACAGGAAGCGCGGACGCGGATGGTCCTCGCGGCGCCGCGCGAGCAGGCCATCGCGTCCGGAACGAAGACGGGGCGAGCGCACCGGCCCGCCGGCAGGCCGCGGCGAGCGCGGTGTCGTCCTCGATGCGAAGGTCGCTTCCGAACCAGCGGATGGCCCGCATCGCCGCTCCTCCCGTCCGGCCCCGCGCCTGCCCCGGGAGCCCTCGGCCGGCCTCACCTTGCAGGCATCGGGCAATCCATCGAATTCATCACGATGTTCCCGAGGCGGGAAACGGCGCCGGCGGCCGGAGGGGGCCACGCTTCATCCGTGGCGGCGGCGGGGGACGCGCACCGGCCCCTTCTTCCTCGGAGACCGCCTCGTCGCCGCCGGCCCGGCGGGCGCCGGGCGCCCGGGCGACCCGCGCCCCCGCTCACGCCTTCTCCGGAACCTCGGCGATGAGCCCGTAGTGCCGCGGCTGGCGGTGGAGGGCGAGATTGAAGATGTTGTCCTGGATCTCGCCGCATCGGTCGAGGTCGCAGTCGGCGACGATCACCTCGTCTTCGAGGGTCGTGCACATCGCCGCGATCTCCCCGGTCGGCGCGATGATGCAGCTCTGGCCGATGAGGTCGCAGCCCTCCTCCCGGCCCGCCTTCGCGACCCCCACCACCCAGGTCCCGTTCTGGTAGGCGCCCGCCTGCATGGAGAGGTGGTTGTGGAAGTTCTGGAGGTGGTCGAGCTGGGGGGCGCGCGGGTAGTGGACCGGGGTGTTGTAGCCGAGGAGCACGATCTCCACGCCCTTGAGCCCCATGACCCGGTAGGTCTCCGGCCAGCGCCGATCGTTGCAGATGCACATGCCGACCCGCCCGCCCAGGGCGTCGAAGACCGGGAAGCCGAGGTCGCCGGGCTCGAAGTAGGCCTTCTCGAGATGCTGGAACGGCCAGTCCGGCTCGTGGTTGTCGTGCCCCGGCAGGTGCACCTTCCGGTACTTGCCGGCGATGCGGCCCGCCGGGTCCACCAGGATCGAGGTGTTGAAACGCCGCTTCCGGTTCCCTTCGCGGACGATCTCGGCGTACCCGAGGTAGAAGCCCACCCCGATCTCCCGCCCGAGGTCGAAGAGCGGCGCGGTGTCGCGGCTCGGAACCTCGCTCTCGTAGAACGCATCGAGCTCCGCCTCGTCCTCCATCCACCAGCGGGGGAAGAAGGTGGTCAGCGCGAGCTCGGGGAACACCACGAGCCGGGCGCCCCGTGCGTGCGCCTCGCGCATCATCGCCGTCATGCGGGCGACGGCGGACGCGCGCGGCTCGTCGCGGGTGATCGGCCCCATCTGGGCCGCGGCGACGCAAATCGTTCTGCTCACTGGTTTTGCCCCCCTTCTCCCGACGATGTGATTCCAATGTCCGATTCGATGTCGTCATGGGAAACGCCTGATACTTCCTTCTTGATTCCGGAGAACGATTCCGTCCACACGTCACGGCACGAACCGCTCCTGAAACCGGAGCAATTCCATTCTTCGAACTTCGATGAGGATCGAGCCGGGCTTTCCGTGCCGTAGAGCACCATCCGCGCCCTGGCCATGGTCGATGATTCTCTCGCCTTGCTTTCTTCCTCTTCGGCCTCCGTCCATACCGACCGCGCGAGCGGCGTGATGTATTCATCCGCCGCGGTCTCGGCTTGTTCGACGGCCTCCCGTTCGGCAATTTCCCGAAGCGTGGCAGAATGATTCGTTACGGAGCCCGGCGCGGCGCCAATCGACGCCATGAAGCCGACCATCAACGAACCCAGGGGGCTCGAATGCGGTAATTCCTTCACCGGACTTCTCCACCGGAGGGAACTCGACGGGGACGGCGTCGTCGGCCGGCCTGGTCCAACGACGCCCCCTTGCTTCACTGCACCAGGTGGCAGGCCACGTCGTGGCCGGCGGCGACCGTCCGCATCGCCGGAACCTCCGTCCTGCACCGCGGCTCCGCCACCGGGCAGCGGGTGTGGAACGGGCAGCCGCTCGGCGGGTTGATGGGGCTCGGGATGTCGCCCTTCAGGATCACCCGCCGGCGCCTCGACCGCGGGTCGGGCACCGGAGCGGCGGAGAGCAGGGCCTGGGTGTACGGATGCAGCGGCTCCTCGAACAGCTTGCGCCGGTCCGTCAGCTCCACGATCTTGCCGAGATACATGACCGCCACCCGGTGGCTGATGTGCTCGACGACCGCGAGGTCGTGGCTGATGAAGAGGAAGGCGAGGTTCGCGTCCTGCTGAAGGTCCATCAGGAGGTTCAGGACCTGCGCCTGGACCGACACGTCGAGGGCGGACACCGGCTCGTCGGCCACGATCAGGGCGGGCTCCAGGGCGAGCGCCCGCGCGACCCCGAGACGCTGGCGCTGGCCGCCCGAGAACTCGTGGGGATACTTCACCATCGACTCGCCGGTCAGGCCCACCCGCTCGAACAGCGCGACGACCCGGGCGCGGACGTCCTTCTTCGCCACCCCCCCATAGTTGCGGAGCGGCTCGGCGACGATGGTCTCGGCCGAGAGGCGCGGGTTGAGAGACGCGTAAGGGTCCTGGAACACCATCTGCATCTGCCGCCGGAGCGCCCGCAACCGGTGGGCGGGCGCGCGGGTGACGTCCTCACCGTTCAGCACGACCTGCCCGGCCGTCGGATCGATGAGGCGCAGGATGGACTTTCCGGCCGTGGACTTGCCGGAGCCGCTCTCCCCCACGAGCCCGAGGGTCTCCCCCGCCCGGATCTCGAACGACACCCCGTCGACCGCGAACACCGAGCCGACGCGGCGCCGGAGCAGCCCGCCGTGAACCGGGAAATGCTTCTTGAGATCGCGGACCTCCAGCACGGACCGCGCGCCGCCACCTAGGCCGGGACCGTGGCTGGAGCCGGGACCGGGGCCGCCGCCGGAGCCGGGGCCGTTCACCCCGGCTCCACCGGCAGCGCCGACCCCGGCGGGCGCTTCGCCGCCTCCTCGGGCCGCCGGGCTCATGGCCGCCCCCTCGCCGCCACCGCTTCCCACTCCCAGCAGGCCGCGAGCCGGCCGGGCCGCATCTCCTCGAGCGGCGGGGCCTCGCGGCGGCACCGCTCCGCCGCGAACGCACAGCGCGGCGCGAACGCGCAACCGACGATCTCCTCCCGGCCCGACGGCACGATCCCGGGGATCTCGTTCAGCCGCATCCCCGCCTCTTCGATGGTCGAGAGCTTCGGGATCGAGCCCATGAGCCCGAGGGTGTAGGGATGGAACGGCTGCTCGAAGAGGTCGTCCGCGCTCGCCTCCTCCACCTTCCGCCCCGCGTACATGACCACCACCCGCTGCGCGGTCTCCGCCACCACCCCGAGGTCGTGGGTGATGAAGACGATGGCCGCCCCGATCTTCTCCTTGAGCTGGAGCATGAGGTCCAGGATCTGGGCCTGGATCGTGACGTCGAGGGCGGTGGTGGGCTCGTCGGCGATGAGGATCGACGGGTCGCAGGCGAGGGCCATCGCGATCATCACACGCTGGCGCATCCCCCCGGACATCTGGTGGGGATACTCGTCGGCCCGGCGCCGCGCCTCCGGGATCTGCACGAGGTCGAGCATCGCGACCGCCTCCGCCTTCGCCGCCCGCGACGAGAGGCCCCGGTGCAGCTCCAGCGATTCGGAGATCTGGCGCCCGACCGTCATCACCGGGTTGAGCGAGGTCATCGGCTCCTGGAAGACCATCGAGATCCGGTTGCCCCGCACCTCCCGCATCCTCTCCTCGCTCACCATGAGCAGGTCCTCGCCGTCGAACCGGATCGAGCCCGATGCGATCTTCGCGGGCGGCGTGGGCAGCAGCCGGAGGACGGACATCGCGGTGACGCTCTTGCCGCACCCCGACTCCCCGACGATCGACAGGGTCTCGCCCGGGTCGACGTGGAGGGACAGCCGCTCCACCGCGCGCACGACCCCGTCGCGGGTGAGGAACCGGACGCTCAGATCGTCGATCTCGAGCAGCGGGGAGACGCTGGACTGGCTCATGGGGCTACATCCGCCGGGCGATGCGGGGGTCGAGCGAGTCGCGGAGCCCGTCGCCCAGGATGTTGACGGCAAGGACCGCGACCGCGAGAAACACGCCGGGAAAAAATATCATCCACGGGGCCACCTGCACATAGACCCGCCCCTCCGCCATGATGTTCCCCCAGCTCGGGATCTCGGGCGGCGTGCCGGCCCCGAGGAACGAGAGGATCGCCTCGATCACGATCGCGGACGCGCACACGTAGGTCGCCTGCACGATGAGCGGCGCCACCGTGTTGGGGAGGATGTGCATCCACAGGATCTTCGGCAGCCGGGTGCCCCCCGCGACGGCCGCCTCGACGTAGGGCTGCTCGCGGATCGAGAGGACGACGGACCGCACCAGACGGACCACCCGGGGGATCTCCGGCACCGTGATCGCGATGACGACGTTGCCGACCCCGGCCCCGGTGAGCGAGATGAGGGCGATCGCGAGGAGTACGCCGGGGATCGCCATCACCCCGTCCATCACCCGCATCACGACGGTATCGACCCAGCGCACGTAGCCCGCGAGGAGCCCGATCGAGAGCCCCGCCGCGACGCTGACGGCGGCCACCGCGAGGCCGACGGTGAGCGAGATGCGGGTCCCGTAGATGGTGCGGGCATAGACGTCGCGGCCGAGGAAGTCGGCCCCGAACCAGAAGTCCGCGCTCGGCGGGCGGAGGCGGTCGATGGGGTTGAGACGCACCGGATCGGGCGCGATGAGGGGGGCGGCGAGCGCGACGATGGCGAGGGCCACGAGGATGATCGCGCCCGCCACCGCGGTCGGATAGCGCCGCCCGTAGTCGCGGAGCCGCGCCGCGAGCTCGGGCCGTCGCCGGGTCGGGATCGGGGTCGAGGACGGCCCGGCGGGCGGGGCAGGCGCGGGCGCGGGCGCGGCCAGGGTCGCCACCTCAACCGCCCCCGGCTCTTGAACCGCCCCCGGCTCGTGGGCGGGGCTCCGGGGCTCGCTTCCCGCGGGCGCCAGTCCCCGGAGCGCGGAGGAACGTCGAGACCGGGGCCGAGACGGAGGCCGGGATCGAGCCCGGGATCAGGGCCGGGGTCGGGGAGCGGGGGGAGGGCTCCTTCGCCCCGCGATGCCGCGCCGCGGGCCGGGGTTCGCACGCCGCGGGGACTCGCACGTCAGTATCGGATCCGCGGATCGAGCACGGTGTACGAGAGGTCGATGACGAGGTTCACGATCACGTAGGCGGCGGAGAAGACGAGGATCACCCCCTGGATCACCGGGTAGTCGCGGCGCAGCACCGCGTCGATGGTGAGCCGCCCGAGGCCGGGGATGTTGAACACGCTCTCCGTCACCACCACCCCGCCGATGAGCAGGGCGATCCCGATCCCGATGATCGTCACGATGGGGACCGACGCGTTCCGGAGCGCGTGCCGGATGAGGATCGACCGGTTGTCCACCCCCTTCGCCCGGGCGGTGCGGATGTAGTCCTCCTGGAGGGTCTCGAGCATGCTCGCCCGGGTGATGCGGGCCATCAGGGCCACGTAGATGACCCCGAGCGCGACGGTCGGGAGGGCGATCGAGTGCAGGAACGGCCCGAGCCCGTCGGAGATCGACTTGTACCCCTGCACCGGAAACCACCCGAGCTGGAGCGAGAACACCCACATGAGCGCGTAGGCGATCACGAACACCGGGACCGAGAAGCCGAGCACCGCGAAGATCATGACGAGGCGGTCCGTCCAGGTCCCCGCCTTCCAGGCGGCGAGGACGCCCATCGGGATGGCGATGACGACGGAGAAGACGAGGGTCGCCGCGGCCAGGGCGAGGGTCGGCTCGAGGCGCTGCCCGATGAGGTGCGCCACCGGCAGGTCGGAGAAGATCGAGACCCCGAGGTCCCCCGAGAGGATCGAGCCGACCCAGGTGAGGAACTGGACGTGGACCGGCCGGTCCAGGCCGAGCTGGTGGCGGATGCGGGCGATGTCCTCGGGGCGCGCGTAGTCCCCGGCGATGACCGCGGCCGGGTCCCCCGGGGTGAGGTGCAGCAGCATGAACACCGCGATCCCGACCACCCCCATCACGGGGACCGTGGCCAGGATCCGATGGACGACGTACGCGTACACGCGGGAGGAGCCGGGGAGAAACCGCGCCGGGCCGGGGACGGCGTGCGGCCGCCCCCGGCCCGGCGTCCTGGACGCTCCGGACGCGGCCGGTCAGTTCTTCTCGATGTTCCAGAAGAACGGCACCGGCGAGACCAGCACCCCGGAGAGCTCCTTGCGCCACGCCACGGGCTGGAACCACTGCCCGTAGTTCACGTAGGGCACGACTTCCTCGAAGAGCCGCCCCTGGAGCTCGTCGATGATCGCCTTCTGCTTCGCCGGGTCCGCCTCGCGGGCGTACATGTCGCGAAGCTCCTCGGTCCGCGCGTCGGTCGGCCAGCCGAACCAGGCCGACTCCACGCCTCCGCCCGAGATCCCGATGTTGGCGATCGGCGACGTCACGTCCGCGCCCGTGGAGTAGGTGTGGAAGACGTTCCAGCCGCCGTCCGCGGGCGCCTTCTTCTCCGCCCGGCGGGAGGTGAGGGTGGACCAGTCCATCGCCTGCACCTCGACGTCCATCCCGATGTCGCGAAGGACCTGCGCCGTCACGAGCGAGGCGTTGTTGAGCACCGGGATGTCGGTCGGCTGCATGAGGATGATCTTCTCCCCGTTGTAGCCGGCCTCCTTGAGCAGCGCCCGCGCCTTGTCGTGGTCGACCGCCTCCAGGGCCTCCACCCCGACCGAGCTCTCGTTCGGCGTGCCGCAGATGAAGTACGCGGGGCAGACCCGGTAGAGCTTCGGGTCGCCGACGATCGCGCGCAGGTAGTCCTCCTGGTTGACGGCGTAGAGGAGCGCCCGCCGGGCGCTCGGGTGGTTGAACGGAAAGTGGAGGTGGTTCGGGCGGAGCCACCCCTGGGTCCCGAGGGGATCGATGACCGCGAGCTCGATGCCTTCATGCTGCTCGAGGAGAGGGACCATGTCCACGGCCGGGGTCTCCCAGAGGTCGACCTCGCCGTTCACGAGCGCGTTCATGGTGGTGGCGGGATCGGGGATGTAGACCCACTCGACCCGGTCCACCTTGACCACCTTGCCGCCCGCCGCCGCGCTCGCGGGCTCGGAGCGGGGCACGTAGTCCTCGTTCTTGAGGTACACGACCTTGGAGCCCGGCACCCAGAGGTCCTTCGCGAACTTGAACGGGCCGGAGCCGACGACCTCCGGCACCTGCTCGAAGGCATCGACCTCGGCGTGCTCCTTCTTCATCATGAACGGCGTGTTGGAGCTGATCTTGCCGAGCGATGCGAGCACGAGGCCGTAGGGCTCGTTCAGGGTGAGGGTGAAGGTCTTGTCGTCGACGACGGCGAGCTCCTTCGTGAACTGGATGAGCTTCTGGCCCATTCCGTCGCGCTTGCCCCAGCGCTGGATGGACGCGACGCAGTCCGCCGCGGTCACCGGGTCGCCATCGTGCCACCTGAGCCCGTCGCGCAGGGTGAAGGAATAGACGAGGCCGTCGTCGCTCACCGACCAGTCGCCGACCATCTGCGGCTGGACGTCGAGCGCTTCGTCCACCGCGAACAGGGTGTCGTAGACCATGTACCCGTGGTTGCGGGTGATGTAGGCGGTGGTCCAGATCGGATCGAGGTTCTTCAGATCCGCGTGCGGGACGATCCGCAGCACCTTCTCCGCCTGGGCCGCCCCGGGGGCGAACGCAAGTCCGGCCGCCGCGCAGAGCGCAAGGGCGGCCGCCACCGGCCGAAGTCGAGATTTCATGGAGCACACTCCTGAACGATTCCAGGCCGGCGAGGGTAGCACAGGGCCGCCCCCGCCACCGCCCGGCGCGAGCCCGGGCACGAGTCCAGCCCCGCCGCCGTCCGAAAGCCTCCGGGCCGCCTCCCGCGGGCGCGCCGTTTCGCCCGCCGGGCGGGGCGCGGGCCGGCCTATCGCGCGCATCCCGACCTCCATCCCGATGCCCCGCGGCACGCGGGCGGTCACGATCGAAGGGTCGTCGCCGGGATGTTCGGTCGGTTGCCCCCGGCGGTGTCTGCCGTGTCCGCCAGGGCCGAAGAACCGGACACCGAGCCGCCGCCCTCGGAGGCCGATTGACGACTCCAACGATGGACTCCCACCCATCCCACGCCCGTTCCGCCGAACGGTGCGGAGCCGAAAGCGGCGGACCCCTCCGGTTGCAACGTATGAAACACGAAATCCGTATCCCTCAGCAAGGCTTTCAGGATCGCTCGGAGCACGATTGCATCGGTTGGTCCTTCGACGGCCGCCGCGATACGCAGCGGCTCAGACATCGGGAACCCCTCCGAGGTGTCCCATCACCCACAGTCGAGACAGGGACCAACCCTGTTCCGCTCTCTCCAGCAGACTGTCATCGACGACCACGGGGCGAACCGAAGTGCGGCCCGAATCGGTCCTGGAAACGGTAAACAGCCGCACGCGATCATCCTGCAACGGCAGGCCGTCCAGAACCAATGGGTTGTGCGTGGTCAGCAAGATCTGGCGCGGCTCGTTCGAGTCCAGATACCACCGACACAGGTGCTCCATCAAGGACCGGGCCAGCCTGGGATTCAATCCACGATCCGCGTTGTCCACGGCACAAAGAGCGGGGCTTGCTTCGTGTCCGGCAACTACCGCAAGAAACAGGACATACAGGGCGCCTTCGGCTGCGTCATGGCCGGACAGGACGTTTCGGTCCTTGCGCATGAATCGATCACGAAACTGGACAACGTTTTTCGAAGCCGCGGCGGTCGGAGAGAGTGGCAGCCGGTCGGAGCGGGTCCAACCAAAGCGGTCTGCCCAATCGACAAGTCCCGACACCTCCCGTAAAATCCGCCGGCTGCGATCGTCCCCTTTGCGTTGTTCGAGCAGATCCCGAATGGCTCGCGGAAGGTTTCCTCCGGACAGACCCACCGGCCGCCTTGGCTGTGTCTCCGGCGCAACACCGCGCAGGACCGCGGTTGCCGGTGAAAATATGACGTAGCCTTGCAGCAATCTCAGGAGTTCGAGCGCGGCTCCCGAAGAGACTTCCACTGCCTTCAGCGCAGCCAGTCCTCGTTCAGGATTGGTATTGGTTGCCTGGGGAGGTGAGCGTCCGACCAACATGCCGCCACCGTCTTCCCATCGCTCCGTCTTGAATCTCCAGGCGGGCGCCGGATCGTTCAAGGGATTGTGCAGCGAGACTTCGTATCCGGCTTGCGCGCTGCGGGCGCCGAAATACAGATGGGGAGGAACCCTCCTTCCGCGCCCGGCTGGAAACGCGGACTTGTACAGTGCGGGAAGACCGGGCCGGACGCCGCGAGCCAGCAGGGCCTGGTCGTCCACCTTGCCGTCCGCCGCCGCGGAGAGGATCCCCACGGCTTCCAGCAAATTGCTCTTTCCGCTTCCGTTGGCGCCGATGAAAACGTTGATCAGCCCAAGGTCAACCTCGACGTTCTCAAGGGACTTGAAGGTTCTGACGGACAGATGTTCAAGCATTCGGCACAGCCCCCGGCTGGACGGTCACCGCCCAAGATGCGCACGAAGTTCGGCCGCAGTGACGACTTGCCCGCGCTCGAAGTCGTGTTCGCCTTCAGCGATCGCTTCCGCTTCGCGGGCCGTGATCGGTTCATCGTCCGCCGGCGCCTTGGCCAACGCGCCTGCAACCGGGCTGGAAATCGGCAGCGCGGACAATCCCGCGAGCACCCGCCCGGCGGTTTCCAGCTCGCCTTCCGGCAGCATGTCCACCAATCGGTGGATCCGTTCCCTGATGGTCATGCTCGCACCCTCTCGTATGGAACAGGACCGTTCCTCGTCCGTCTCCGGCGCTGGCCGGGGGGCGACCGCGCCAGCGGTCGCCGCTCGGAGGCAACGGTCGTCGGAGGCTTCGACGTCCTTCCCATCCGGCGACCCCTTTCGGCCCGGCCCCCGGAACCTCGCGGCAAGGCGAAGCCGGGCGGCGGGGTCATCTCATGCGGCGGGCGATCCGCGGGTCGAGGGTGTCGCGGAGCCCGTCCCCGAGGAGGTTCACGAAGAGGACCATGACCGCGAGACAGACTCCCGGATAGAGGAGCATCCAGGGCTTGATCTGGAAGTAGACCCGGCCCTCCGCCATCATGTTGCCCCAGCTCGGGATCTCGGGCGGCGTGCCGGCGCCGAGGAAGCTCAGGAGGGCCTCCACGATGACCGCCGCCGCGCAGACGTACGTCGCCTGCACCATGAGGGGCGCGAACGTGTTGGGCAGGATGTGGCGGAAGAGGATCCTGGGCAGCCGCGTCCCCGACGACACCGCGGCCTCCACGTAGGGCATCTCCCGGATGGTGAGGACCACCGCCCGCACGAGCCGGACGACCCGCGGGATCTCCGGCACCGAGATCGCGATGATGACGTTCTGGACGCTCGATCCGAACAGGGCCATCAACGCGATCGCGAGGAGGATGCTCGGGATTGCCATGAGCCCGTCCATGACCCGCATCACGATCGCGTCGAACAGGCGGACGTAGCCCGCGAGCAGGCCGATCACGAGCCCGAAGGCGGTGCTCAACGCGGCCACCGCGAGCCCCACGGTGAGGGAGATCCGCGCCCCGAAGACGGTGCGGGCGTACACGTCGCGGCCGAGGTGGTCGGTGCCGAACCAGCCCCGGCACGAGGAGGCGCCCGACCCGAAGCCGAGCGTCTCCGTCATGCACGGAGGCTTGAGGCGGACCGCCGGATCGAGGGCCATCGGGTCCGACGCGAGGTGGTGCGCGAAGCCGGCCATGAGCGCCATCAGGAGGAGGACGCTGGCGCTCAGGACGACGGTGGGATTGCGCCGCGCGAACTCCGCCGCCTTCGCGGCCCGGATTCGAACCGCGCCGTTCGGGTAGACCGCGCTCGCAACCGCGGCCATGGCTCAGGCCGCCTCCCGATTCCCGGCCGCCCGCACTTCGCAGGCGCCGGGCGGCTCGCGGAACGTCGGCGCGTCCATCGGCATCGCCATCGGCATCGGCATCGGTTCAGTACCGGATCCGCGGATCGAACAGGGTGTAGGCGAGGTCCGCGAGCAGGTTGATCAGGACGTACACCCCCGAGAACACGAGGATGATCGCCTGGATGACCGGATAGTCCCGGTGCAGGATCGCATCCACGGTGAGGCGTCCGAGGCCGGGGATGTTGAAGACGCTCTCCGTCACCACCACGCCCCCGATGAGGAGGGCGATCCCGATCCCGATGATGGTCACGATGGGAACCGCCGCGTTCCGGAGCGCGTGGCGCATGAGCACGATCGGGGAGCTCAGGCCCTTCGCCTGCGCCGTCCGGATGTAGTCCTCGGTCAGCACCTCGAGCACGCTCGCCCGCGAGATGCGCGCGATGAGCGCGGTGTACAGGGTGGCGAGGGCGATGCTCGGGAGGATGATGCTCCGCAGGAACGGCACGAAGCCGTCCGCGATCGGCTTGTACCCCTGGGCGGGGAGCCAGCGGAGCTCGATCGCGAACACGTACATCAGGAGGTATCCGATCACGAAGATGGGGACCGAGAAGCCGAGCACCGCGAACACCATGGTCGCGCGGTCCACGAACGTCCCCGCCCGCCACGCGGCGAACACCCCGAGCGGCACCGCGACGACGATGCTGAGGATGATGGTCGCGACACAGAGCGCGAGCGTCGGCTCGAGGCGCTGGCCGATGAGCTTCGTCACCGGCAGGTTGGAGAAGATCGAGACCCCGAGGTCCCCGTGGGCGAGCTGTCCGACCCAGCGGGCGAACTGGACGTGGATCGGCTGGTCGAGGCCGAGCCGGGCGCGGATCTTCTCGATGTCGGCCGGGCTCGCGTAGTCGCCGGCGATGATCGCGGCCGGATCGCCGGGGGTGAGGTGCAGGAGCAGGAAGACGAAGATCCCCACCACGGCCATGACCGGGATGATGGCGACGATCCTGCGGATGACGTAGGCGTACATTCCCGCCTCCCCGACGACTGCGGCGAGTGTACGTCCGATCCCGCCCTTCCGGCAAAGCGGGCAGGGCAATCGCATTTGGACGAAATACGTCGTCTGCACCGCCCAAGACCGCCCGCCGGACGCCACAGGCGACCTTCCAGCCGGCTCGTCCGGCCGATCTCGACGCTCCGCACCCGGAGATCGATCCCTGCCAACGGCAGCTCGGCCGTCACGACGCATCGGGAATCCCGAATGCGATTGCCCTGGGCCCGGGGGCGGGTCCGGGTCTGGGCGCGGTCAGAAGGGTCGCGTGTCGGAGCGCAGATCCAGCCAGTCGCGCTCGGCCGCGGTCAGGGTCAGATCGCCGGCCCGCGCGCAGTTCCTGACCTCCGCCCCGGTCCGAGGGCCGCACAGGGCCACCACCGGGAACGGCTGGCTGACCACCCAGCCGAGCGCAACCTCGAAGATGGTCATGCCCCTCGCCCCGGCGAGCTCGCCGAGGCGCCGCTTGCGCCGGAAGTTGTCCGGGGAATGGAACACCCGCACCAGATCGGGGTCGCTCTCGTCGCCCTCGCGCCCGTGCGCGAAGAAGCCGCGCCCGAGCGAGGACCATGCCACCAGCGGCAGGCCGTGCTTCGCGAACCATGCGCGGTCGTCGTCGCCGGTGACCACCGTGTCGGGCCAGTACGGCTCCCGGGCCTTGGCGAGGGAGAAATGCGGGCTGGACGCGGCGGGCCCGGCCCGCCCCGCGCGGTCGGCGTACTCCGCCGCCTGTTGCAGGCGCGCGGTGGTCCAGTTGGACGCCCCCCAGGCGCGTATCCGCCCCGCCCGGACCTCTTCGTCGAGCGCGTCCACCAGCGGCCCCACGTCGAGCGACGGATCGTCGCGGTGGAACATCCAGATATCGAGGCAATCGGTCCTCAGCCGCGCGAGCGAGCCGTCGATCGCCGCGTGGATCCGCTCCGGGCCGATCGACGCCCCGCCCGGATGAAGCGGCGCGCAGTAGCCCGGGATGAGGCCCTTGGTCGCGAGGATGATCCGGCCGCGCCGTTCGGGACGCGCGGCCAGCCATTCGCCGATCACCATCTCCGAGTAGCCGTGCTCCTCGACGGCCCCGTAGACCTCCGCGGTATCGACGTAGGTGCCGCCCGCGTCGACGAAGGCATCGAGCAGCCCGTGGTCCCGCTCCTGCGTATCGGGATGGAAGATCATCGTGCCGAGTCCGATGACGGAAGACGGCACGGAGAGGGGCTTCAGGTCGAAGGTGCGCATGGGATCGTGCTCTCCCGGGTTCGATTCGACGCCATCTATCGGGGCGCCGCCCTGCCGCCGCGGGTGGCGGCGTCGAAGGCCACCGCGAGGAGCAGGATCGCGCCGGAGACCATCAGCTTGTCCGCGGCGCTCGCCCCCGACAGGTCGAGGCCGTTGCCGAGACTGCCGATCACCAGCGCGCCCAGCACCGCGTTCCAGACGCTGCCGCGCCCGCCGAACAGGCTGGTCCCGCCGATGACCGCGGCGCCGATCGCCTCCAGGAGCAGCGGCCCGCCCGCGAAGGCGTTGAACGACACCGAGGCGTAGCGGGATGCGCCGATGATACCGCCGAAGGCCGCCATCAGGCCGACGAGGGTGAACGCCGCGATGCGCATTCGCTTCACCGGGATGCCGACCCGCCGCGCCGACTCGGGGTTGCCGCCGATCGCGAACAGGCGGCGGCCGAACGGGGTGGCCACGGTGACCCACCAGAGCAGCGCGAGGACCGCGCCCAGGATCAGCATCAGCAGCGGTACCCCGCGGTAGGCGTTCAGGGTCGCCACCGCGGCGAGGACCAGCGCCGCGAACAGGGCGATGCGCGCGAGCAGGGGGCCGGTCTCCATGCGCTCCAGGCCGCGGCGCCTCCGCTGCCGGTTGATCCGGACGAGCACGAGCGCGGCGGCGAGGATGATCGCTAACGCGAGGAGCCAGCCGAGCCATTCCGGGATCCCGGCCGTGGTCAGCCCGCGGATCATCGGATCGCGCATGTTGAGCGCGCCGTGGATCCCGAGAATCTTGAGCATCAGGCCCTGGAACCCGAGCAGTCCCGCGAGGGTGACGACGAAGGACGGGATTCCGATGCAGGCGATCACCCAACCCTGGGCGAAGCCGAGCACGACGCCGGCCGCGAGGGCGGCGGCGACCGCGATCCAGGCCGGCGCCCCCGCGTTCGTGATCAGCACGGCGAGAATCGCCGCCCCGACGCCGGCCACCGCGGCGATGGACAGATCGATGTCGCCGATCAGCAGCACCACCGTGACGCCGGCCGCGAGGGTGGCGACGACGGCGCTCTGCATCAGCAGGAAGTGGAAGTTTCGCGGGGTCAGGAACGCGGGCTCGGTCACCCCGAAGAACGCCCAGATCACCAGCAGCGACGCCAGCACCGGGGCGAACTGTCCGAGGTCGTCCTCGCGGATGCGGTGGAGCCGCGCCGCGAGGCCCGCATACCCGCTACGCGGCATCGGCGGGCGTCTCGTCGCCATCCCCGCCGCGGGTGATCGCGACCACGATCTCGTCCGGCGTCGCCGCCTTCGTCTCCCAGACCCCGACGCGCGCCCCGTGGCGGAGCACGGTGATGCGGTCGCACACCGCGAACACGTCGCGCAGGTTGTGGGAGACGTAGATCACCGCGTGCCGGTTCTCCCGTAGCTGCCGCACCACATCGAGCATCTGGGCGGTCTGGGCGACCCCGAGGGCCGCCGTGGGCTCGTCGAGGAGGACCACGGTGGATGCGGCGCGCACCGCGCCCGCGATGGCCACCGCCTGGCGCTGGCCGCCGGAGAGCGCGCCGACCCTGGTCCGCACCGAGGTGAGGGTGCGGACGTTCAGCTTCGCCACCGCGTCACGGGATTGCTCCTCCATGTCCAGCCCCCGAAGCGGCCGGAGCGACGGCGGGAGGCATCCGGCCCAGCCGCCGGCCGTCTGTTCGTGGCCGAGGAACAGGTTCGCGGTCACGTCCAGGTTCTCGCAGAGGGCGAGATCCTGGAACACGGCGCCCGGGGCGACCGCCGGATTTCGCGGCAAGAAGTAGCGGCGCCGCTCCGGGACGGCCTACAATGCCGGCATGGCCAGCATGGATGTATCGGCTCCCGCACGGCGCGCGACGAAGAAGCGGAAGGCGGGCCGGAGACCGGCTGCGTCCTGCATGGCGGCGGCGCCTGTGAGCGGCGGGCCGGGGCCTGCCCGGAGCCCTTCGTCCCCGGAGCCAGGCGCCGCGGCGCGTCCGTCGGTCCCGGTGGAGACTTCTGCGCCGGGGCTGCCGCCCGGGCCGGCAGGGCGCGCATCGTCCGAGCCCTCGCTCCGGCCCCGTTCGCGCCATCTACCCGCTTTGGCCGAAGGAGGGCCGGCGATGCCCGTCTCACGACAGCTCGATCTGTTCCCGAAAACCGGGGCGCGCCGGTACGAGGAAAGTACTTCCGGCAGCTTCGTCGGCAATATGGACCTTCCGGTTCACCGATGGTTTCGATACAGCGCAGGCTTCAGCGGGGCCTGGGCCGAAGACCTTATCTCGCAGGAAGCGGAGGGCCGCGACGTCCAGGTCTTCGATCCGTTCGCCGGAAGCGGCACGACTCTTGTTGCCGCCGAACACTGCGGGGTAGAGTCCTGGGGAATCGATTCGCATACGTTCGTGTCGCGAGTCGCGCGGGCCAAACTCGCTTACCGATCCTCCCCCGAAGAATTTCTCGAAAGAGCAAAGAATACGCTCGTCGCAGCCAGACGCGTCACGCCAGCGTTGGAATCCTATGCTCCGGTCATCCGAAGGTGCTACACGGACGAGGCTCTTGAACAGCTCGATCGTCTCAGACGAGTAATCGAGCACGACGATGACGGTTCTGAATCCGCCCGGCTCGTCTGGCTCGTACTCGTTTGTATCCTGCGCCCCACCTCCCATGTCGGTACGGCCAACTGTCAGTACCTCCTGCCCGATCGGCGAAAGGCCCGGGTCCTCGAGCCTTTCGTTGCATTCAAGGAGATGACGCGCGTCGTCCATGAAGACATGAGCCATGCAAGCGGACTCTCCGGCCCCAGAACGACTTTTGGTCTGGACGACGCCCGGTCTTGCAAGACCGTTCCCGATGACCGTTTCAACCTCGTCGTAACTTCCCCTCCGTACCCCAACAACTACGACTACGCCGACGCAACGCGTCTCGAGCTGACTTTCTTCGGCGAAATCGAGAGCTGGGGAGACTTGCAGACGAGTATTCGCCGGCATCTCCTTCGCTCCTGCACGCAGCATGTTCCGGACCGGGCAGTGGACCTCGCCGATATCCTCGACAGACCCGAGCTCGCGCCGATACGAGGGGAGATCGGATCCGTGTGCGAAGAGCTTGGAGAGGTTCGACTGAACCGAGGCGGCAAGAAGACCTACCACAACATGATTGGGTGCTATTTTCTTGACCTGGCGAGAGTCTGGTCGGCACTGAGGCGGGTGTGCCGCTCACCTTCGAAGACCTGTTTCGTCATCGGAGATTCCGCGCCCTATGGAGTGTACGTTCCCGTCGTCGAGTGGCTTGGCAGGCTCGCCTTGGCAGCCGGGTTCCACTCGTTCGACTTCGAGAAGACCCGTGATCGCAACGTCAAGTGGAAGAACAGGAAACATCGTGTTCCTCTGTGCGAAGGACGATTGTGGGTGGAGGGATGAGTCCGCATGGCACAATCACCGGCACATAAGCTCGGCCAGATCATTGGAGAACAGCTCGAAGCTGCGATTCGAGAGCCTCTACGGGCAATTGCCGAAGAATTCGATTTGTATCTGGATTACAAACACGTCCGTCCTGCCCGCGGAAAAAAGAAGAAAGTTTCCTGGCGTGATCTCTACCGCAACTCGCATGATCTCGACTATGTGCTCGAGGCGCAGGGGTCCGAGGACATCCTGGGGCGTCCCAAGGCGTTTATCGAAACTGCCTGGCGGAGATATACAAAACACTCCAGGAACAAGGTGCAGGAAATTCAAGGCGCGGTCCTGCCCTTGGCGGAGACCTACCAGCACGACTCCCCGTTTCTTGGCGCAGTGCTCGCAGGAGACTTCACCGAACAATCACTGAACCAATTGAAATCACATGGATTCAATGTTGCTTACTGTCCCTATGAAATGATCATCCAGGCATTCGGAGATGAAGGGCTCGACGTGTCGTCGGAAGAAGATACGAGCGAGGCGGAGCTGCTTCGCAAGGCCAACGCATTCAGCCACTCGTCGGCCGCTCTTCGGAAGCGAATCTCGCGCAACATCCGAAAATTCGGATCCGAACAGTTCGACCCGTTCTTCGATTCTCTCAGGAAATCCATTCGTCGGCGCATCGAGCACGTCATCGTTCTGACTCTTTCAGGTCCTCGCCATGGATTCGATTCCATAGTGAAGGCCATCAGGTTCGTCAGTGACCATGACGAGTCCACGCCAGCCAAGGGATTCGTACGCTATGAGTTGAGCATACGATACTCCAATGGCGACGAAGTTCGGGGGGATTTTCGTGAGAAAGAAGATGCCATCAGGTTTTTGAGATCGTTCGACGGTCGATAGCCCATCTCCATCCTGTCGTCGCTTTCCGGCTCCGCAGGTACGCGGGCCGGGGCCGTTCGTTTTGCGGGGCCGCTTCCTGCACACAATTCCAGAATTCGACAACGTCCGTAGCCGGGCGGTGGAGGTGGTCCTTTCCTCGACGACCGCCATCCGGTAGAGATCGCCTACCGCGTCATCCGGAGAGATCATCGTTCCGGCTCGTATGGAACAGGACGGTTCCTCTCCTCGTGCGTCTACGGCGCTGGCCGGGGGGCGGCTGCTCCCGCGGCCGCGGCTCGAACCGGGGCATGGGCCGCCTCCGGCCCCGGGGCTCCTGCCGGGGAGGTTCCGTCTCTCCCGGGGATCTCGCCGGAGACGACCTCCGCCTCCTTCAGCAGATCGGTCGTTCCCTTTCGCAAGCGCTTCAGCGCCGCCTCCATGTACACGGGATCGACTTCGATGCCGAGGCTGTTTCTGCCGCAGGCGGCGGCCGCGATCTGGGTCGTCGCGGTTCCCGCGAACGGATCGAGCACCGTATCGCCCACGAAGCTGAACATGCGGATCAGACGTTCCGCCAGCTCGACCGGATAGGGTGCGGGGTGGGCTCGGGTCGAGGCGCCTCCGACGTCGGTCCACACCTGGCGAAAGAGCTTCCCAAAGTACTCTTGGGGGAGCAGGCTCAGGGTCCTGGCGGCCGGGGAGGGCTTGCGGTAGCCGCCCGGCTTTCTCTGCATCAGGATGAACTCGATATCGTTCTTGATGACCGCGTTGGGCTCGTAAGGCTTCCCGAGGAACCCGCCCGCGCCCCGATCGACTTCATACACGGCGTTCGCGATCTTGCTCCAGATGATCGGCGCCAGGTTGTCGAATCCCAGACCGCGGCAACGCTCCTGGATGGAGGCATGCAGGGGAACCACCGTATGCCGGCCGGAGTTCTTGCGCCTCGAAAGGCAGACGTCGCCCACCACGCACACGAGGCGCCCGCCGGGAACCAGCGCCCCGCGGCACATGCGCCAGACCTTGTCGAGCTGGTCGAGAAACTCTTCGTAACTCTCGATCCAGCCCAACTGGCCGTCGCTCCGGCGATATTCCTTGAGGGTCCAGTAGGGAGGGGAGGTCAGGATCAAGTGGACCGATCCGGCGGGAAAGCTTGCGGAGCGGGCATCTCCGAGAAATATCCGGTGCTTGGTCGGGACCCGCTGCACGGCGGACCGGATCTCCGCCATGGCGGCGGGGTCCTTCGCGAGACGCGGCAGATCCCGCGCGGGATCCCTCAAGTCCCGGAAGGCTTCGGGAACGAGAGCGTCCAGCATGTCGTCAGGGGTCATTCTGCGCTCTTTCCACAAGGTCGGGATGGCGGCCAGCCGCCAGACTAACCGCCTGCGAAGACGGCTTCAAGGCTCTCTGCCGGCCCTGCCGAGGGATGCCTCCGGTACTGGAATCATTTTTCCATTCAACAGGTTGTAACATCCCGAACCCCCGGGGGGTGTGCAACGACGGAACGGGAAGGCGACGGTGGCGCGCCGGACGAGGACCTCGTGCTCGGGAGGGCGCGGCGCCTCCGCCCCCGTTCGCCGGCTCGGCGTGGAGATCAGCCGGTGACGAGCTCCGACCACTTCCGGTCGAGCCAGTCGCCGCGGGTGCCGTAGAGGTCGTAGCGCGGCAGGATCGGCGGTATGTCGCTCGCAACGGCGCCGAATTCCTCGTCGGTCAGGTCCGTCGATCCCCGCCCGATGAGCGGCGCCGTACCCACGCGCCTCGCCAGCTTCGATTGGATGGAGGGCCGGCACATGTAGTCGATGAAGACCTGCGCTTCGTCGATACGCCTCGATGGCTTCAAGACGCACCAGGAGCCGGAGTCGAGAACCCCGCCTTCCATGGGGAAGGTGGACCGGACGGGCTTGCCGGCCGCCGCGTCCCGCCAGGTCGCATCATGGTAGTGCTGGCCCATCAGGACCTCTCCGGCCTCGAGCGCCCGCTGGAACCGCCCCTCGTCGTGATACCAGAGGCGGATGTTCGGCTTGAGCTCCGCCAACCTGTCGATGACCCGGAGGATGCCCTCCTCGGTGTCGAGGAGCGCGGCGCCCCCGAACCAGGCCGCGGCGGTGATCTCGAGAAGGAAGGAGCTGCCGGCCGTGGCGAGCAGCCCGATGCGGCCCTGGTTGGCCCGGTCCCAGAGCGCCTTCCAGCTCTCCGGCGCCCGCGGATACGCATCGGTGTTGGTGACGAGGGTGATGTACCACGACGCTGCCCCGACCCCGCTGATCGCGCCGTCGCCGTAGCGGTGCACGAAACGATCGGGAAGGTGCTTCGCATTGGGGAGGGCGGCTTCGTCGAGCGGCGCCCAGAGCTTGCGGTCCTGTCCCTTCAGGCGCGGCCCCTGCGCCAGTATCGAAACGTCCGCGGGGGCCTCGCCGGACCGCGCCGCCGTCTCGACCCGGGCGAGCCACGCCTCGCTGGACTTCTGGCCGATCGACTCGATCCGGATGCCCGTTTCCCGGGCGAAGTCGGGATAGACGTGCTCGTCGAACGCCTCCTGGAAGTTGCCCCCGAAGACGCTGACCCGCAGGGGTTCGGAGGCCGCCGCCCGGCGGACGAACGGTGCGGAGACGCCCGCCACCGCGCCGAAGGCCGCCGCGGACCTGGCCAGGAACTTCCTTCTGGTGAGCGGCGACCGCTGGCGCGGAATCGCGGGCGCCCCCGCCAACGCGGCAGACGGGCGAGGAACGGTCCTGTTCCATACGAGTGCTTGCATTCTCTTGCCTCCTGGAAAGAAAGGGGATGGCGGAAAGGGCTCGCGGGACGCCGATCGGGGGCGGTACGCCGGATCAGGAGGGGTCGAGGTCCGCCGCGAGCGAAGCCCGGACCGCCTCGGGCGCCGGGTCGGCGCCGTGCGAGTACTCGGGATGGTCGATGCCGACCGCGATCGGCGCACCGGCGCGCGCCCGGGCGGCGATCCGCCGGGGAAGCTCGAAGCGCAGAAAGTGGACCGACGAGGTCTTTTCACCGGTGGACCGAGCGAGGTCTTCGTCCGCGACGGCCCACACGGGGCCGGAGTCTCCCACCCGGACCCAGACCCGGTCTTCGATACCGACCAGGCGGCCGAGGGCGGCGCGGCGTTCGTCCTCGTCGTCGAACTCGATCATGAACGTCGCCTTCCAGTTCGAGCCGTCCGGGATGAGCGGGTTGTAGGCGTCGAGCTCCGCTTCGATCTCCTCCGGCTCGAAGATCCGTTCGGTACGCAGGATCTCCTGGACCTGGTACTGCATGGTCAGGCGGTCCTCGAAGTGCAGGGTCGCGTTGGGACCGATCGGCAGCCGGCGCGAACGCTTGTGACGGATCACGCGCTCGCGGAAGGCGGGGCGCTCCGCGGCGTACTGCTCGAGGCTGAGGAGGTCCTGCCGGCCCAGTCTGCCGTTCATCGGACGGTCCGGGGCCTCAGACGCCGTAGGCCTTGCGCAGCAGGGTCAGCGGGTGCTCCGCCGCCCGCCCCTCGCCGAGACCGTGGGCGATGTGGTTGCCGGCCATCGGGCAGTCGCTCCCGAAGTGGTCGGGGGCCTCGTCGCGCACCCGGCGGGCGACCGGGCGCACGATCCGCATCGAGTGCGGATAGCTCTCGCGCTTGACCGCGTAGGTCCCGTCGTGGCCCGAGCAGCGCTCGATCACGGTCACCCGCGTGTCCGGCACCAGACCGAGAACCTCGCGGGTCTTCGAGCCGATGTTCTGCACCCGCTGGTGGCAGGCCGCGTGATAGGCCACGGTCCCGAGGGAGTGCCGGAAGTCGGTGCGGAGCAGTCCCTCCCGGTGGCGCTGGGCGAGGTACTCGAAGGGGTCGTAGATGGCCGCCTCGACCTTCGCGACCCGCTCGTCCTCCGGGAACATGAGCGGCAGCTCCTGCTTGAACATGAGCACGCAGGACGGCACCGGGGCCACGACGTCGAACCCTTCGTCGACGAGGCTCGCGAGCACCGCGACGTTCGCCTCCTTCGCCTTCTCGACCGTCTCGAGGTCCCCGAGCTCCAGGCGCGGCATGGCGCAGCACCGCTCCCTGGGGGCGAGCCGCACCGGGACCCCGTTGTGCTCGAAGACCGCGGCGAGGTCCTCCCCGAGGCGGGGCTCGTTCCAGTTCCCGTAGCAGGTGCCGAACAGGACCGCCCGGCCGCGGGTGCGCTCCCCGGCGGCGTTCGGCCCCGCGGCAGGTCTCGTGGCCGGTCCCGCGGTCGCGGGCGGGGTCGCCGAGAGCGGGGGCGCCCTCGATGCCGATGCCGGACCGGGGGGCGCCGCGGCGTGTGTCGTCCCTCCCTTCGCCTCCGCTCCCGAAGATCCGTCCGAAGCTGGGGCGGGGGCGGGCACGGAGGTGGCGGCGGAGGTTCGGCGGCGGCGGAGGCGGCGGCGGATCGACCTCGAGTCGTAGGGAGGCAGGTTGGCCTCGCGATGGATCCCGGCCACCTTGTCCATCGCCGCCCGCACCGGCTTCGACCGGGCGGCCGCATTGGATACGTTGACGACGACCGGAAAGCTCGCGAAGCGGCCGATCAGGTCGGTCTTCGTGATCAACCGGTCGCGCGCCTTCACCTCGCCCCGGCGGTACTTCACCGCCTTGGCGCGAAGCATGAGATGGGGGAAATCCACGTTCCACTCGTGGGGGGGAACGTAGGGGCACTTCGTCATGAAGCACAGATCGCAGAGATAGCACTCGTCCACGACCTTGCCGTAGTCGGCCCGGCTCACCCCGTCCACCTCCATCGTCGCACTCTCGTCGACGAGGTCGAACAGGGTGGGGAAGGCGTTGCAGAGGCTCACGCAGCGCCGGCAGCCGTGGCAGACGTCGAATACCCGCCCGAGCTCGCCGTAGAGCGCCTCCTCGTCGTAGAACTCGGGATTGCGCCAGTCGATCGGGTGGCGGGTCGGCGCCCCGAGGCTGCCCTCACGCACCCCTTGCGGGGCGGCGGCGGACGCGGACGCGGCTCCCATCACGGACCCCCCGCCCGGCGCCCCGGAGCCGCCGGCCGCGGCCTGCCCCGCGGACCCGGCCTCCGGGGCGCGGGAAGCTCCGGCCGGGGCAGCGGCGCCGCCTCTCTCTCGCTTCATCGTCTTCGCCTTCCCTCGGCACGGAAGCGGCGGCGAGCGCGGCCGCTTCCGTGCCGGGACGTTGCCCTGCGGTCCGCTCCTCGTCAGGCGTCCAGCCCGTCGAGCGCCTTCCGGAAGCGGTTGGCGTGGGACCGCTCGGCCTTCGCGAGGGTCTCGAACCAGTCCGCGACCTCCTCGTGCCCTTCGTCGCGGGCGGTCCTGGCCATACCGGGGTACATGTCGGTGTACTCGTGGGTCTCGCCCGCGATCGCGGCCTTGAGGTTGTCGGCGGTGCCGCCGATCGGCAGCCCGGTCGCCGGGTCCCCGACCTCCTCCAGGTACTCGAGGTGCCCGTGGGCGTGGCCGGTCTCTCCCTCCGCGGTGGAGCGGAACACGGCGGATACGTCGTTGTACCCCTCCACGTCCGCCTTGGCCGCGAAGTAGAGATAGCGGCGGTTCGCCTGCGATTCGCCCGCGAAGGCGTCCTTGAGGTTCTGTTCGGTCCTGGTTCCCTTGAGGGCCATGGTCTACCTCCTCGTGGTGGCTGAAAAGCGAGCCTCGGCGGCTCGTCGTGGGTGGATGGACGGATAGCATAGGGGCTGATCGTTCATCGTCAAAATCGTTTGTTCGTATCGTTTCGATAGTCCTCGACGATGATACGCGCTCGGCCCGGCCGTACCCTCCCAGGGTCCGCGCCGTCCTCCCCCCCGACGAGCCCCGGCTCGCCGGACCGCCGCCCTGCCGCCCCCGGCGGGGGCGTGCGCCCGATGGGAGCACCACGAAGGTCGCTCCGTAGCCGGGGGGTGGGGTGGGTGAAATTTCCGATCGCCTCGTCAGTCCGGGGATGAGAGATGCGAAGCCGCCCGCCGCGGATCGTGCCCCCCGCCCCCCGCGCGTCTCCAGCGCACGTCGATGCCGATCGAGCACTTGAGCCATCGGGTCGATGCGCCGCTCTGCCGGTACATCCGGGAGGCGCACCATTCCCGCGTGCGGAACCTTCCTGCGTACACGAGCTCTCCGAAGTCGTTATCGGCGGCCAACGATATCCCGCCCCATGCCGCGGCTGGGGGACAATCGATCCATGCTTGCCCGCGGGGCTGTTTCCGCTTCGGCGGGCGGGCCGGACGCGGGGAGTTCTGGTGGTGGCTGCTGACGAACCTGCTCGTGGGCTTCCTGGGAGCGCTGAGCGGCCCGTTGTACGTCGTCTTGGTCCTCGGACTGTTCATCCCCGGCCTCGCCGTGACCTCGAGGCGGCTTCACGGCCGGGCATGGAGCGGCTGGTGGCAAGTCCTCCCCTACGGACTGGCGGCGGCTTCGTTCGTCCCGCCGATGGTCGAGGGGCCATACGGAGCGATGGTCCTGCTCATGGTCGGCGGGGTCGCGTCATTTGTATGGATCGTCGTCATGATGGCGCTCCCCGGAGACACGGAGCCGAACGCATACGGAGACCCGTGGCGGCCCGCGAGCGGCGCCTGACGGGCAGGGTTCACTTGGCGCCGGACTTGGCGCTCCCGCTTGTGGAGACGCGGCAATGAGCAGGCCGTATCGCGGCAGCCTTGACGGTGCCGGCGACGAAGAGGGTCGACGGGCTCGCGCCCCGAGGGGGACGGCGGGTCAGTCGGCGCGGAGCCGTTCGGCCGCGCGGTCGAACCGGACCCGGGCCAGCAGGAGCTGGTAGCGTAAGCAGGCCTGCCTGGGCCGTCGCGATGCATCCTGCTCGACATGGAGACGATCGCGGAACGGTCTCCGGTCTTCGCCGATTTACCGAAACCGACCCACGCGACGCGAGAAGACTGCCTGCGGGCCATGCCGGCCCTCGGAGCCGGTAGCAGGTCAGTCTGAAGCTGCTCCACCGAGGATTCTGACTGACACATCCCGTTCCGGGATCCCGCAACTGTCCAGCATGCTGCGAATGTACCTCACGCTGGTCTTCCTGGCGCCGTGCGTATGGACGTACACCCGCCGTCCGCTTGGGGCACTGAACTCGTGCAGGCGGTTGAAGCGCGTGCCGTCGCTGTGGACCGGCTCCCAGTGGACCCCCCGCACGATGTCTCCCACCTGCAGCGGCAGCCGCTCTTCGGCCAGCTTGCCGGTCGTCACCAGCCATTCGGCGACCCTCCCGATCGCGTGCTGCCAGCTCCGCGCCTCCCATGTCTTCCCGTCGGGGAAACGCAGCTCCGCCCCGGCCTTGGGGGACCACGGCTCCTCGAGCGCCGCGACCGTCGTCCACTCGCCGCCTGGCGCCGTCCTCCCGTGGTCCTTCGCCTGATCCGGCGCCTGTCCCCTGCCTCCCTCCGTTTGCGACGGGGACAACCCCGGCCAAGTCAGCCCCGCCAGCAGATCCAACGCGACTGCCAGCGGTTCGCCGCGCGTGAGCGTCACGTCCATCACGCGCTTGTCCTCCATCGGCGCCGGCCGGAACACATCGTAGAGCATCCACCGATCTCCGTCCGTGATCCCGGCGGATCCGATCCCCGTCTCGGTCGCATAGGTCACGATCTGCCGGGTGTGTTCTTCGAGCCTGCTTCCCAAGACCTTGGCTTCGAGGAGTGCGACCGGCCTCGCGTTTCCTCCGAGAAGCGCGTAGTCGGCTCGTCCGGTCCCTGTCGCGTACTCCACCACCACGGCCCGCGGGTCTTCCGGCGGCCAGCCGACCATCCGCAGGATCGGGTCGATAAGCACGACTCGCGTGCGCAGCTCGTGCGCCCCGGCGGTGTCCCGTTCGGACCGGATGATCCCGCGGAGGTCCTCGATCTTCTCGACCAGCGGAGTAAGCAGCATCTCCCCCTCCTGCGTTGCGTCCGCCTGTCCGGTTTCAAGCTGACCCGCTACCCTTCCCCGCGCTACCCTCGGGTCGAGTGACCCCCAGGCTCCGCAATCCCCCACGGGGCGCGTCCCAGTCCTCCGGAGGCACCGTCCGCCCCTTGGGCGCAAAGGCCGGACGCGCAAGTCTCGCCACGCGCGCGCCCAGTCTATCGCGAGGGGGGAGGCTCGCTCGCAGACGACCCCGTCTCCGTCCCTGTCGCCCACTATGGACGATCCGCTCCGCGAGATCGAACGCGCCGTGCGAGCCGGCGGCTGGTCGGGGCGGCAGGCGTCCATGGAGGCCGTGGGAACGCCTGATCTGATCCGCGACATGCGGCGCGGGCCGGTGCCCTCGGTGGAGCGGGTACGCGCCTTGTGCCAGCCCGGATATTGCACGAAGCCGGAGGATTATGTTTTTGGGGCGTTGTAAGGCCCTGCCCGGAGAGTTTTCGGCGGGTAGAAGGAGGTCGGAAGTCTCCGGGGGGCGTCCTGGAGTGGTAACGACAATATCCCCCAGGCGGGCTTCGCACCATCCTGGTCCGAACGACGAAGGCAGGCCACCAGCAACTGCTCACCGCAGAACACGTACAACGGCACAAAACAGTAGTGGTCATAGTACCCGTGGAAGAAGGCTCCCGGCTGACGACCGTGCACCGGATCATCGGTCGCGTCGAAGTCGAGCACCAACTCCTCGGGCGCACGCGCGAACGAATCTTCGTATCCCAACGCGACCGCGTGGACCCTCTGGCGCACCATCGTCACCACCTCGTGGCGAACCTTCCCGCGCTGGCGTGGTTCACCGAGCCGACGTGCGACCCGCTCGGTCAGCCCGAGCCGGCGGTCCACCTCGCGCAACAACAGCGCCCCCCCATGAGAAGAAACCGACCCGCCGGAGAAGTCCGCCCGCACCCGGCGCAGGCGGCAGCTTGAAAACGTCATCGACCCGTGGTTCCATTTCGTCACCGTCCGGCTCCCGGTTGAATCCAGCGCAACTCACTGAGTTATCACCGATCATGGGGCCAGACGGTACTCCTTCATGCGATATCCGGAGGAGCCTTCCGGCCGCATCCCGTGCGGCCGCCTTGCCCGCGCGCTTGTCCGCGGGCCGGCGCACCAGCATACTCGCCGGATGCCAAGCGATACCGATCCGCACGCGGCCGCCGCCTATCACCGCCTGATCGGCGCGGCGTCTCCGGCGGAACGGCTGGAGCAGGCGGCTCGGCTGTCCCGGGGGGTTCGCGCCCTCGCGTGGGCCGGGCTCCGGCGACGTCACCCGCACGCGGGCGAAGAGGAGCTCCGGTGGAGGTTCATGGCCCTGTGCTACGGCCGGGAGCTTGCAGAGCGCACGTTCGGCCCCCGTCCCGGAGCGCCGGGCTGAGCCCCCCCGACGTCCTCTCGGTGGCGGCCGTGGTGGCGCGCGCCTTCGAGCAGGCAGGCATCGAGTACTTCCTCGGCGGGTCGCTCGCGAGCTCCCATCAGGGCGAGCCGCGCGCCACCAACGACATCGACTTCGTGGTCGCGATGTCGGAGCCCGACGCGGCCCCGTTGGCCGAAGCGCTGGGCGGCGAATTCCTCGTAGACGCGCCGGCCCTGCGCCGGGCGGTTCGCGAACGGCGGGCCTGGAACCTCATCCACCTCCCCACGCTCACGAAGGTGGACCTCATCATGCGGGGCGACGCACCCTATGACGTGAGCGAGTTCGAACGGCGCGAGAGCATCGAGCTCCGGCAAGGCGAGTGGCTGTTCGTGAAGCGTCCGGAGGACACCGTGCTGAGGAAGCTTCTCTGGTACCGGGAGGGCGGCGGCGTCTCCGAGCGTCAGTGGCGCGACGTGCTCGGGGTGCTGCGCCACTCCGCCGCGATGCTCGATTCGTGTTACCTCGACCGATGGGCGAAGGCCCTGGCGCTCGATGGCCTCCTCGACCGGGCGCGGGGAGAAGCGGCCGAGCCGCAGTAGAAACCCATCCTCATCGGGCCGGCTCGTATTCTCTCCGCGGAAAGGAAGATTCCGCCGCGGGAGAGGCCGCCGTTGCCGGGCGGTCGGGACGCCGGAGGAGCACCGTATCCGGGATTTCCGCTGGGGGGACGGCCCTCGCGCGGCGCCGGCGTGCTCACGGCCGGGACCTCGTGCCGCGGCCGGCTTCAGGCTCTTCGCGATTCCGCAACGGCCGGGCAGTCCGGAGGTCCGTCATCGCCGTCACCGCCGCCACCGCCGGAACGCGGCTCGCAGGTCGCTGACGAAACGTTCCAGGGAGCGGTCGGCGCGCATGGCGCGCTCGACGTCCATCGCTTGCACGATGTCTTCGGCGAATTCGATACCGCCCAGGATCGGTGTGATCCCCGTAGTGTGGATGGCTTCAGCCAGGCGTTGTTTATAGCGATCGCGGTCGCATTTCCGATCCGGCGCATCGCAACCTTTGCCGAATACGCTCCTGAATGCGGCGCCGTCGAGCAGCAGCCAGCGCTCGATATGAGGGTCGGGAACGGCAAGCACCGTGGGGGCGAGGGCGTCCGGATTACCGATCTCCCTGGCGCGCTCGTTCAAGCCGCGGCAATTCGCGTCCGTGGTAAGGCCAACGATCAGATCGGGGCGTGTTCCCTGTCCCGCCAAATCCCGTAGATAGCGGTTGAACTCCCGCACCACCCTCCCGTGGCCCCGTACCGCATTGCGCCAGTCGGGCCGGACGTCGATCCCGCATTCATCGGCAAGGCGCTGCGCCAGCGCGCCGATCACCCGTTGATGGGCGAAGTCTTCGCCGAACAGCGCGATCTCACGCACCGAAGTCGCCTCTCAGGATCCGTTCCGAGACGGGGAGGCTTGCCCGGCCATCGTCGTCGCCGTCGTCGAGCGCCCGGTCGACGTCGCCGCGGCGGCTCATCGGCCCCAACGGCTGCCAGACGGAGGAGGGGTCGATCCGGGTCCGACGGTCGATTCGACGCACCGCGAACAGGGAATCGTCCGGCAGCAGATCGGGCAGGATCGGAGAGTGCGTGGTGATGATGTACTGGGTTGATCCAAGGCCGGAGCGTGTCTTCAGCAACTCGGCGATCATCCGGATGCGGCGTGGATGGACGCCGTTTTCCGGCTCCTCGAAACCCACCAGCGAAGGGGCCTCGTCGGCGCCCGTCAGCGCCAGCAGCCCCAGCAACCGGAGCGTGCCCTCGGACAGCACCCGGGCGGGGATGGCGATCCCGCTCTCCTTCAGATGGAGATCGACCTCGCCGAGGTCGCTCACGTCCGTCCCGATGCCGTCCACGTTGGGCATCACGGTGCGCAGCGCCTTTTCGACCGCCCGGAACTGCGGGGGTCTGGACGCCTTCAGGGTGTTGAGGAAAGCGGCGAGCTCTTCGCCCATCAGCCCCATGTGGCGCACTTCCTTGACGGGATTGGCGGCGCGCATCCGCTCGCGCGGCTCGAAATAGAAGAACAGCCAGCTCTCGAGCTCCCGCCGCGCCGCTGTCAGGTGCGGATAGTGCGGCGGATAATGCGGCATCGAGAGGATGGTGTGATCCAGGTAGCGGTCGTAGTACGTGGGATGCGCCTGCCCCTCCAGCCGCAGATGGATTCTCTCGCCCAGCCGTTCGACGAAGGCCTTGCGCTTGCGGGTCGGCTCTCCCCTGGAATTCAGGGCGGCGAGGTATTCGTCGGTCGTGCGCAGGAACCCCGACCGGGGCAGCATCTCGATCTCGACCCGATAGCGAAGGTTGCGCTCACGGACCGGGGCGGCCGTCTCGCGAACCCGGGCGGGAGGGTGGCTGGCCTCCCCGGCCCGGCCTTCGCCGCTCGGACGGCGCATTTCCCGTATCTGCCGGTTGACGGACTCCACGATCGCGTCCGACAGGTGCAGATCGGCCTCGATGGAGAAGACCAGCCGGTCCTGTTCGACCAACCCTCTGATCCCTTGCTCTCCGACCGTGAAGGATTCGAGCGGCTTGCCCCGGTACGGAGGGTCGAAGGCTTCCTTGAGCGTCCGGCTCGTCGCCAGCTTGGACAGGAGCTGGAGGGCGTCGAGGAAATTGCTCTTGCCGGCCGCGTTCGGGCCGAACAGCAGGGTGAGGGGCGGAAGCCGCACCTCCAGATCGGACAGGGACTTGTATCCCTCGATGCGAATCCGCTTCAGCATGTCCCGCTCCCCCCGCCCCGGCGGCCGGAAGGGAACGATACCGGATCGCGATGCCCCTCGTTCGGCCGCGCCGCCCGCGCCTCCGCGCCCGCGCCCGTTCTGCGAGGCGCTCCAGCGTGTCGATCTCCGCCTCGAATTCGGCGATGGTCTCCGCCGTGGTGGCCTGGTCCGGTACGCGGGCTTCGATCGCATCCACGCCTTCTTGGGGCGCTTCCTCGAGATCGCCGGGGTCGAAGTCGGCCGTCCGCGCGGGGGGATTCGAGCCGCTCCGCTTCCCGCCCCGGGGCAAGCGGGCGGTCCTCGGCCTCGTCAGCAGCAAGTCGGCGGAGCTGGAGGACGTCTCCGACCTCGCCCGACACCTCGACCGGGCGTCGCGCTTCACCCCTCTCGACCGTCTCGGGATCGGCCCGCAGTGCGGCTTCGCGAGCACGGCTGGCGGCAACCCGATCACCGCGGACGTGCAGAGGCGGAAGCTCGCGCAGGTCGTCGCGGCCGCCCGCGCGGTCTGGGGCGAGGAAGGCCGAACCTGACGGCCCGCCGGGTCGGGTCGGGTTCAGAGGGCGGAGAGGGGCCGGACCCTGCCCTCGACCGCCTGCGAGTACGGCCCGAGGACCGGGGCCGAGCCCGCCACCGTCGTGCGGCGGAAGACGCGCGGGTAGCGCGCCATGTCGTAGCCCTTCGCCCGGTGCATGAGCACCCGGTTGTCCCAGAGCACGAGGTCGTTCGGCCGCCAGCGGTGGAGGTAGCAGAGCTCGCGCCGCGACACGTGGCTCGCGAGCCGGCGGTGGAGGGCGACCCCCTCCTCCATCGTCATCCCGCTCACCTCGTTGCCGGCGTTCGTCGTGAAGAAGAGCGAGCGCCGGCAGCCGCGGTCCGGGTGGATGCGGACCAGCGGATGGCAGGTCGGCGGGACGTGCTCGCGTTCGTGGTGGGAGACGGGCGGGAGCTCGGGGAAGAGGCGCCGCCCGAACTCGTAGTAGTGGACCATGTGGAGCGGCTCGATCCGCGCCTTCAGCTCGCCCGGAAGCGCGTCGTAGGCGGCGAGCATGTTCGAGAACTCCGTCTCCCCGCCCTTCGCCCCGTCCGGGAGCACCCGGATGGCGTACATGATCGAGACGAACGAAGGGATGTAGCGGTACGAGCTGTCGGTGTGCCAGCGGGCGTTCACCTTCTGGTAGATCACCCGGTGGTCGTCCACCGGCAAATGCTCGCCCTCCGGCGAGACGTTCGCCACGTTGTAGACGGTGCTCTCGCCCTTGGTCTTGTCCTGCTCGGGGAAGACCTCCAGGGGGCCGAGCTGCTTCGAGAACGCGACCTGCTCGCCGCTCTCGAGACGCTGGCCGCGGAAGCAGAGGAGGTGGTGGGCCTGGAGCGCTCCCCGCACCGCGTCGAGCTCGGCCGACGTCAGGGAGCGGGAGAGGTCGAGCCCACCGACCTCCGCCCCGAGGGCCTGCCCGAGCGGGGTGACGGTGACGTGCTCCGCGGCCTCGGCCCGGCGCGGGGCCGGGGCCGGGGCGGCCATCGGAGCGTCTTCCAGGGCGGCGGCCGGGGTGGCGCTCATGGCGGGGGATCCTCCCTCGATCGCCCCCGGGGGAGCGGCCGCTCCCCCGGGAGGCGTGTCGTCGTCGGTGCGGCAGACCCTCCGCGGCCGTCCCTTCCGTCGGGACGGCCGCTCGGGGCCGGTAGCGGTGCGGTCGCGGCGGGCCGCGATCAGCTCTTGGACAGGTTCCAGAAGAACGGCACCGGCGCCGGGAGGAAGCCCGTCACGTTCTCCCGCATCGCACGGTACTGGAGGTACTGGCCGATGGGGATGTAGGTGACCATGTCCATCGCCCGCTGCTGGACCTGCGACGCGAGCTGCTTCTGCTTCGCGGGGTTGGTCTCACGCGCGAACGCCTGCCGTAGCGCCTCGATCTCGGCGTCCTCCGGCCAGCCGAACCATGCCTTCTCCGTGCCGCCCCCCGACACCCCGATGTTGGCGACCGGGTTGACGAGGTCCGGCGCGATCCACGACGTGTGGAAGATGTGCCAGCCGCCCTCTTCCGGCTTCTTCTTCTCGGCGCGGCGCGAGGTCAGGGTCGACCAGTCCATCGCCTGCACCTCGAGGTTGATGCCGGCCTGGCGAAGGAGCTGCGCCGTCACCTGGGTCGCCGCGTTCAGGGTGGCGATGTCGGTCGGGTGCATGAGGATGATCTTCTCCCCGCCGTACCCGGCTTCGGCCAGCATCGCCTTCGCCTTGTCGAAGTCCTGCATCATGACCCGTTCCGAGCCCACGTCGGTCGCGTAGGGCGTGTCGCACATGAACATCGCGGGACAGGTCTTGTAGAGGTCCGGGGTGCCGACGATCGCCTGGAGGTAGGTCTCCTGATCCACGACGTACTGGACCGCCTGCCGGGCGGTCCGGTCGTCGAACGGCGGATGCAGGTGGTTGATGCGCATCCAGCCCTGGCTGCCGTAGGGATCGGCCTGCACGATCTTGACCCCCTCCGAGGCCTCGAGCACCGGCACGAGATCGGCCGGCGGCGCTTCCCAGTAGTCCACCTCGCCGTTGACGATCGCGTTCATCGCGCTCTGGTGATCGGGGATGTAGTGCCACTCGAAGCGGTCGAAGTGGACGAGCTTGCCGCCCGCCGCCCCGCTCGCCGGTTCGTCGCGCGGCACGTAGGCCTGGTTCTTGACGTACACCACCTTGCTGCCCGGCACCCACTCGTCCTTGACGAAGACGTAGGGGCCCGAGCCGGTGCTGTCCGGGACCTGCTCGAAGGGATCGGTCTCGGCGAGGCGCTTCGGCATCATGAACGGGACGTTGGAGCTCATCTTGCCGAGCGCGGCGAGCACGAGGCCCCACGTCTCCTTGAGCTTGATCGTGAAGGTGAGGTCGTCGACGGCCTCCATCGACTCGACCACCGCCATCATCTGCTGGCCCATGCCGTCCCGCTTGCCCCAGCGCTGGATGGAGGCGATGCAGTCGTCGGGGGTGACGGGGCTCCCGTCGTGCCACTGAAGGCCGGGGCGGAGCTTGATCGTGTAGGTCTTGCCGTCCTCGCTCACCGAGGCCGACTCGGCCATCTGGGGCTGGACCTCGAACTTCTCGTCCGTCGCGAACAGGGTGTCCCAGATCATGTAGCCGTGGTTGCGGGTGATGTACGCGGTCGTCCAGATCGGGTCGATGTTCTTGAGATCGGCGTGCACCACCGCCTTGAAGACGTTGTCGTCGGCGGCGGTCGGCGCGGCCACCGCGCCCGCGAGCGCGGCGGCGGCGAGGGCGGTCGATACTCGTGGATGTTTCATGGGTTCGGGTCCTCTGCGGGGGGAATGATTGCCCGGCATCGTGTACGCAGGGTCGAGCCTCGCGAGTTTCGCGCCATTCGTTCGCGATGGTCAACCTCCTCTCCCGCCGGGCGCCGCCCGCCGTTGACCGGTCGTTGATCCGCACCGGGAACGGTGCGAGGCTCGCATCCTCCGGCTGGACGCATCCGGATCGCGAGCGAGCGGGCGCCGCCGGCGGATCACGGCGTCGGGCGGCGCCTCCGCGTCTTCCGGAGGCAGACGAAGGGGCACGATGAGACAGTTCTTGCGCCGAGCGGGACGGCTGCTGCTCTTCCTGGCGCCGGTCGTCGTGGGAGCGGCCGCGGTCGGGTACGCGGTCAAGAACCGGGAGGAGCCCCAGCGCCTGCCGCCCGAGGAACGTACGACGCCGGTGCGGGTCGTGACCGTACCGGCCCTGGACGTGGTTCCGCGGGCCCTCGGCTACGGCAGCGCGCAGCCGGGACGGGTCTGGGAGGCGGTCGCCGAGGTGGGCGGCACCGTCATCTACCGCCACCCGGAGCTCGAGAAGGGGGCGATCCTGCGCGCCGGGACGGAGCTGCTCCGGATCGACCCCACCGACTACCGGCTCGCCGTCGCGCAGATCGAGGCGAACGTCCGCTCGACCGAAGCCCAGCTCGCGGTGCTCGACGTGCGGGCATCGAACACGAAGCGCTCGCTTGCCATCGAGGAGCGAAGCATCGGCCTCGCCCGCAAGGAGCTCGAACGCAAGCAGCGGCTCGTCCGTCAGGGCACCATCTCCCAGGCGGCGGTGGACCAGGAGGAGCGGGCGGTGCTCGTCGAGGAGCAGGCGGTCCAGAACCTGCGCAACTCGATGAGGCTGCTTCCTGCCGAGCGCGCGGTGCTCGAGGCGACCCTGGACCAGCTCGGGGCCCGGCTGGAGACGGCCCGGCGGAACCTCCACCGGACGACGATCACCGCCCCGTTCCACTGCCGGATCGCGGAGGTCAACGTGGAGCAGGCGCAGTTCGCGGTCCAGGGCAAGGTCCTGGTGGCGGCGGACAGCCTCGACGTGGCGGAGGTCACCGCCCAGGTCCCGATCGGAACCCTGCTGACGCTCGTCCCCCGCGACCTGGATCTGCCGATGGACGCGGGAGCGTCCATGCCGCGCCTCCGCGAGTTGGCGGGTCTTCAGGCGATCGTGCGACTTCGCACCGGGCGCGGCGCCACCGAGTGGCCGGCGCGCTTCTCGCGGATCAGCGACACGGTGGACCGCCGCACCCGGACGGTCGGGGTCATCGTCGCGGTGGACGACCCCTACCGGCGGATCGTCCCGGGCGAACGGCCGCCCCTCGTCAAGAACATGTACGTCGAGGTCGAGATCCGGGGGCGGCCGCGGCCCGGCGCGGTGGTGGTCCCGCGGGGGGCGCTCACCGGCGGCGAGGTCCGCATCGTCGGTCCGGACGGCCGGCTCCGAACCCGCGAGGTCGAGGTGGACTTCGTCCAGACCAACTTCGTGGTCGTCCGCTCGGGCCTGGAGGCGGGCGAGCGGGTGGTGGTGTCGGACCTCCCGTTCGCGGTGGACGGGATGCGCCTCGCCCCGGTCGAGGACGAGGAGGCCCTCGCCGCCCTGGTCGCCGAGGCGGTCGGAGGCGCCCCGGTCCAATGACCCGAACCGACGGCCCGGACGCGACCCGCAACTTCCGATGACCCGTCCCCCGCGGACGATGCGTCCCTTCCGATGATCCTTCCCCTCGGATGATGCGCGGATGATCCGTTTCTTCGCCGACCACCCGACCGCCGCCAACCTGCTGATGGTCGGGTTCCTCGTGGTGGGGCTCGCCTTCGCGCCTTCGGTCAAGCGCGAGACGTTCCCGGACATCCCGGCCCGGTCGGTCCAGGTCCGGGTTCCCTTCCCGGGCGCGACCGCGGTGGACGTCGAGGAGGCCGTCTGCCAGCGGATCGAGGAGGCGGCGGACGGGATCGACAACCGCGACGAGACCCGCTGCGAAGCCCGCGAGGGGGTGGCCATCGCCACCCTGGTGATGCGGGAAGGGCGGGACCTCGCCCAGTTCCTCGACGACGTCAAGTCGAAGGTCGATACGATCACGGACTTCCCCGAAGGGGCCGAGGAGCCGGTCGTGCGCCAGCTCGGGCGCTCGGACTTCGTCGCGTTCATCGCGGTCGCGGGCCCCCTTCGGCCCGAGGGTCTCAAGGCCTACGCGGAGCGGATGAAGGACGACCTGCTGGCGATCCCCGGGGTCGCCCAGGTGACCATCCGGGGGTTCTCCCAGCACCAGGTCCGGATCGAGGTCCCGGCCTCGACGATGCGCCAGTTCGGTCTCAGCATCCGGGACCTCGCGGACGCGGTGGCCGCGCAGAGCCTGAAGCTCCCGCTCGGGACCGTCGAGACCCGCGAATCCACGGTGCTCCTCCGCTTCGACGACGAGCGGCGGCGGCCCCGGGACTTCGACGGCCTCGTGGTCGTCGGGTCGGGAAGCGGGGCGGCCATCCGGCTCGGGGACATCGCCGCCATCACCGACCGCTTCGAACGCGAGGAGGACCGGGCCTTCTTCAACGGGCAACGGGCCGCCTTCCTGGCCGTGGAGAAGGGCAAGGGGGACGACATCCTCGACACCATCGACACGATGCGGGCCTACGTCGACGAGGAGCGCGCGCGGGCGCCCCCCGGCATGGAGTTCCGGATCACCCGGGACGTGGCCTCCATCGTCCGCGACCGTCTGACCATGCTGCTTCGGAACGGGCTCCAGGGGCTCGGCCTCGTGTTCCTGGTGATGTGGCTGTTCTTCGGGCTCCGCTACTCGTTCTGGGTCGCGGCGGGGCTCCCCGTCGCCTTCATGGGGACCATCGCCGGCATGGCGGCCATCGGCTACTCCTTCGACATGATCACCATGGTGGGTCTGCTGATCGCGGTCGGGCTGCTGATGGACGACGCGATCGTGATCGCGGAGAACGTCGCCCGCCATCGCCACGCCGGGCTCTCGCCGCTCGACGCCGCGACCACCGGAACGAAGGAGGTGGCGCCGGGCGTGCTCGCCTCCTTCTTCACCACCGTCGCGGTGTTCGGCGCGCTCGCGTTCCTCCGGGGGGACATCGGGTCGGTGCTCGCGGTCCTGCCGGTCATCCTGATCCTCACCCTGTCGTTCAGCCTGGTCGAGGCGTTCCTCATCCTGCCCCACCACCTCATGGGGACCCTCCGGTCCCGCGAAGGGCCGGGGCGCACGGGCTTCGGCGCCCGCTTCGACGCCGGCCTCGCCCGCGTCACCGAGGGATTCGTCGGCCGTCTCGTCGATCTGGCGGTTTCGTGGCGCTACCTGACCCTCGGCCTGATCGTGGCCTTGCTGCTCGGATCGCTGTCGATGGTGGCGGGCGGCAAGCTCAAGTTCCGGGCGTTCCCCGACATCGAGGGCAACGTCATCGAAGCCCGGCTGCTCCTCCCCCAAGGCACACCGCTCGCCCGGACCGAGGAGGTGGTGGAGCGCGTGATCCGGGCGATCCGGCAGGTGGGCGAGGAGTTCGCCCCCCTTCAGCCGGAGGGGCGCAGCCTCGTGCGGAACGTCGGGGTCCAGTACAACCGCAACGACGACGCCCACGAATCGGGTTCCCACATCGCGACCGTGATCGTCGACCTGCTTCGCTCCGAGGTCCGCAACGCGAGGCTGGACGAGGTGATCGACCGGTGGCGGAACACGGTGGGAGACATCCCCGACGTCATCACCCTCAAGTTCACCGAGCCCCAGATCGGCCCCGGCGGGAGGCCCATCGACATCCGGGTCGTGGGCGAGGACCTCGGGGACCTCAAGGCCGCCTCGACCGAGCTGCTCGCGTGGCTGCGCGGCTACCGCGGGGTGCTGGACCTCTCGGACGACCTTCGCCCCGGCAAACCCGAGGCGCGCCTTCGCCTGCGCGAAGGGGCGCTCGCCCTCGGCCTCAGCGCATCCGCGGTGGCGGGGCAGCTGCGGGCCGCGTTCCACGGCCGGAACGCGGCCGAGGTGCAGCTCGGGCCCGAGGACTACGAGATCAACGTCCGGCTGTCCGGGGGCGACCGCGACAGCCTCGCGGACCTCACCCGGTTCACCATCACCCTCCCGGCCGGGGACCAGGTACCGGTCGACGCGGTGGCGACCGTCGAGTCCACCCGGGGCTACGCCCGCGTCCACCGGATCGACGGGCGGCGCGCGGTCACCATCCGGGGCGACCTGAACACGGACGTCGCCAACGCGGACGAGATCCTCGCCGACACGCGCGCGCGCTTCCTGCCCGGGCTCGAGGCCCGGTATCCGGGACTCTCGGTCGCGCTGGAGGGCCAGGCCGAGGAGACGGCGGTCACCGGGGCGTCCTTGCAGCGGAACTTCCTCATCGGCCTCGCCGCCGTCTTCCTGCTGCTCTGCTTCCAGTTCCGGAGCTACGTCGAGCCGGTCCTGGTCATGGCGGTGATCCCGGCGGGGCTCGTCGGGGTGGTCTGGGGCCACTACGCCCTCGGCCTCGACCTCTCCATGCCGAGCATGGTCGGCTTCGCCTCGCTCGCGGGGGTGGTGGTGAACAACTCCATCGTGCTGGTGGCGTTCATCAAGCTCTACCGGCGCGGCGGCGAGTCGGCGGCGGACGCGGCGCGCCGGGCCGCCCGGCAGCGCTTCCGGGCCGTCCTGCTCACCTCCCTCACCACCGTGGCCGGGATCATGCCCCTGCTGACGGAGACGAGCCTCCAGGCCCAGATCATGAAGCCGCTCGTCGCGACCCTCGCGTTCGGTCTCGCGGCGGCCACCTTCCAGGTGCTGTTCCTGGTCCCCGCCCTCTACGCGATCCTGGACGACCTCGGGCTGACCGAGAAGGTGGGGCCGGAGTCGGGGCCGGAGCCAGGACCGAGGCCGGGACCGGGGTCGGGCGCGGACCGCGATGGCGACGGCGACCGTGGCGGTGACGGTGACCGTGGCGGTGACGGCGCGGAGGCGGCGCCCGGCGGCGATGCGGGGGCGGGAGGGGCGCCGGCGCCGGAACCGGAGCGTTCGCCGGCGCCCGTTCCGGCCGCGTAGGGGGAGCGTCGAGGGAACCGGATCAGGAGGTTCCGAGCGGCAGCGAGTAAGGGGAGATCGCCTCCGCGCTTCGCCCGAGGAAGTCGCGCCCGGGCGCCTCCGCGAGCATCCGCGCCTGCGACTCCTCGAGCCGGGCGCCGGCGCCCTCCGGGTCGAGGCGCAGGGGCTTCCCGTCCGCGACCGCCTGCTCGCCGTCGACGAAGACCTCCCGCACCGCCCGGTCCGCCGCCTCGAAGACGAAGGTCCGCAGGGGGTCCCGCGCCGGGCGCATCGCCGGGTGGTCGAGGTCGAGGAGCACGAGGTCCGCCTTCGCCCCCGGGGAGAGCCGCCCGAGGTCGTCGCGCCCGAGGGCCGCCGCCCCCCCGATGGTCGCGGCGCGGAAGAGCTCGCGGGTGTCGGCGGCGCGGAGGTTGCCGGCCATCACCCGGGCGAGGATGATGGCGAGGCGCATCTCCTCCACGAGGTTGTGGGGGGCCACGTCGGTGCCCATCCCCATGTTGACCCCGCGCGCCCGGTAGCGGCCGAAGTGGGCCATCGCGTGCCCGTAGCGGGCGAAGGGGGAGGGGCAGTGCGCGACGGTGGTCCCGGAGTCGGCGAGGCGGTCGAGGTCCCCGGTCGTGCGCCAGCGGACGTCGGGGTGCTCGTCGATGAAGATGACGTGCCCGAGGATCGTGTCCGGGCCGAGGAAGCCGATGTCGGCCGCGTACTCGAGCGGGGTCTTGCCGTGGCGGCGCACGATCTCGAGGAACTCGAGCTTCGACTGCGAGAGGTGGGTGGTGAGGGGCCGGCCGGTCTCGCGCGCGTGGGCGGCCGCGTCGCGGAGGGTCGACTCGGTGCAGGTCTCGATCTGGCCCGGATAGACGATGCCGCGAAGCCGCCCGCTCGGGTGCTGCTCGGCGAGGTCCATGATCCGGAGGGAGGCGTCGAACTCGCGCCGCCCGCGCGCCTCGTCCCAGTCGAACCCGAGCGCGTGCCGGTTCTCGAGCTTCCAGTACGCATCGGCGAAGAACGAGCCGACGTAGACCCGAAGGCCGCTCCGGCCGGCCCGGTCGAGCCACCCCTCGACGGGGCTCGAGAGGTCCGCCACGGTGGTGACGCCGGAGAGGAGGAGCTCCGCATAGGCCATCTCCATCGCCGCGCCGCGTCCGGGCTCGTCGAGGGAGAAGGCGCAGGAGCGTTCGTAGAGCCCGGTGTCGTACATCTCGGGGACCCCGTGGTCCTCGCGCACGCCCTTGCTCGCGGGCTCGGTGTGGGGGTGGGAGTGGAGGTTGACGAGCCCCGGCATGACGAACCGCCGCGAGCCGTCGAGGGTGCGGTCGGCGGGGCCTTCGTAGCGGCCCCCGACGTGGACGATGCGGTCGGCGGTGAACGCGACGTCCCCGCCCTGGAGGTAGCGGTGCTCGTCGCCGTCCCACGAGGCGATCCAGGCCGCGTCGCGGATCACGGTGGTGCTCTGGTTCCCGGTCATGGCTCGTTTCCTCCCGATTGATTTCATCCGGCTGCGCCCGATCCGCCTCTGCGCCCGAGGACCCCGACCGATTCCTCGCGGCCCCGGCACCGGCGCGCGGCGGGCGGTACGAGGCGGCCAGCCCGACCGTAGACCGTAGCCCTTCTCCGGGAGCCGGGCAACGGTCTGCGTGGACGTGGCGAGGTCCGCCTCCCGCTCGCGGGCGAGCCCTTTCCGCCGACTCGCCGCGGCCTTGCCGCCCGCTTGGGGCGCCCGGCCGGGCGGGCGGGAGCAAACGCGGAGCGCGCCGACGCTCGATCGACCGCCGGCGCGTCGTGGAGACGGCGGTGCGTGCGGCGCGGGCCGTGGGTTGGGCATATAATCCGGGCGTCCGGCGGGCGAAGCCCGGCTCCCCGGGAGCGGACCGGCCTTCGGCGGGGTCCGGGGCTCCGGTCGGCAGCGGAGCCGGTGCCAGGGCTTTCCGGCGGGCGCGCCGATCGAGGGGGTGTGACATGGCGGTCGAAGCGAGCGCAAAACTCAGGCTCTCCATCTGGCGGGACTTCACGCCGAGCCGCCGGCTCGGGGCGTGGGACGGGGAGGGGAAGCCGCACCAAGTCCCCGATCCGGACTTCGATCTGCAGGAATAAGGTCCACCGAGGGATCGACCCTCCAGGTTCGTTTCGACGACCACGTCGTGCATGTGCTTCGCAGCGACTCCGGGGAACCGGTGGTGACGCTGGTACACCTGTATCGGGGCGGCTACCTCATTTCCGGCAAGGCGAGCGCGAGCCCGCGCATCGAGGACCCCGGACCATGAGCCTGCGCAAGCGGCTTCGAGAGGCCGACCGCCGGGGGGGCGAAGAGAGTCCGGCCGCGAGATTCGGCGTTCTGGCGAACCCGTTCCCCACTTCCAACCGGACCTCCGGCAATCCCCGCTGCGAGACGGAGGCGGACGAGGAGGCGGAGGCCCGCATCGTCACCTTTCTGCGCAACGGAAAGTCTCAGGTGGTGGTCGTGGAAGGCGCCCAAGGAGTGGGCAAAACGAATTTTCTGAATCACTTCGAATCCGAGATCCGGGACGCTCTGGACGAGCGGGAAGGCCATTACGTGGTCCGTTATCTGGCGGACCCGGAGGCTTCTTTCGAGGGGACCACCCGCAGGCTGTTCGAGGAGATGGGAACCGGCCGCCTCCGCCGGCTCGCCCGGAAGCTTGGGAAGGACCCGTCGCCCATCGAGACGGCGCGCGGCCACGACATTCGCACCGCTCTCCATCATCTCCGTCGCCGATACCGATCCGGCGACGACGGCATGGATGGCGTCCTGGACCTGATGATGCAGTGGCTGTTGGGGCTGCGGCTGCTCAAGTCCCATCGGCAGAACCTCGGCGTCCAGTTCCGGCTCGACACTGTCGAGTCGAAGACCGTTGCGCTCCGGGACCTGGCCCAGGTCAGTGGGGAAGCGGGCGTGTTGGACGGGATATTCCTGCTGCTGGACGAGCTGGAAAAACAGGACGGTGTTCTCGGCCGGGTCGCGGTCGCCCGGTACCTGTCGGCCCTCCGAGCGGTCGTCGATGCGCTTCCCCGGCAGCTCTTCCTGATGATCGCGATCACCCCCGATGCGTTGCTTCGCTATTCGCACGCCCTGCCGGCGCTTCGGAGCCGGCTTCAGAATCGGATCGTCCTGGAGCCATTGAAGGAGGTCGATGAAGCCCTCGATCTGGCCGATTTCTACTTGGATGCCGCACGCCGGAGGGCGCGCGAAGGAACTAGGCAAGAAGCCCTCGGAGATGGGCCGATTCTGAAAAGGTCCCGCATGGAGAAGTGTTATCGGAAGCTGGAGGGGCTGGCGGAGCGCCGCGGCGATACCGGGGTCAGGCAGCGGGAGTTCCTCCACGAGCTCCACGTGCTCGCGGAGGAGGCCATTCGGAGGCCGTCGCCGCGGCAGCGCCGTTGACCCGGATGGCGATCGCTCGCGCGCCAGTTCCTGGCGCCGGGCTTCGAGCCTCCGAGGGGGCGAGGCTCGGCAAGACGGTACTCGCGGGACGGGCTTGCGCATCGGGGGTCGGGGCCGGATCATGGCCCCGTTTCGTTGACGCCGTGGAGGTTCCATGAAGCCCGAGATCCGCGCCGCGCTCGCCGGGTGCAGCACCGCCACCATCACCATGCAGCTCCTGAAGCGGGGGCTTCGCGCGACCGCCATGCGGGGGGTGCGGCCCCTCGCGCCGGATCAGGGCCGGATCGTGGGCGAGGCGTACACCGTGCGCTTCATCCCCATGCGCGAGGACCTCTCCGACCCGGCGATCCTCGGCTCGCCGAACAACCACCAGCGGGTCGCGATCGAGGACTGCCCGGCGGGCGCGATCCTCTGCATGGACGGGCTGGGCAACGGGGAGGTGGGCACCCTCGGCGACATTCTCGCGGAGCGGCTGCGGGTACGCGGGGTGGCGGCCTGCGTCACCGACAGCGCGACCCGCGACGCCGAGGCGGTGGTCGCGACCGGCTTCCCGGTCTGGTGCAACGGGCGCGCCGCGCCGCCCAACATCACCGGCCTCGCGATGGGGGATCGGCAGGTTCCCATCGGGTGCGGCGGGGTCGCGGTGATCCCGGGCGACGCGCTCGTGTGCGATGGCGACGGGGTGGTGGTGATCCCGCGGGCGCTGGTCGAGGAGGTGGCGGCGGGCGCCGTCGAGCAGGAGCGCCTGGAGGCTTTCGTTCAGGAGCGCATCCGGGCCGGCTGTTCGGTGACGGAGAGCTATCCGCCCGACGCGGCAACCTTCGCCGCCTACGAGGTCTGGAAGAAGGAACGGCGGCAGGGAGAAGGCTGACCGGCGGACGGCGGACGACCCCGCCCGCGGAGAGGAGCCGCAGGCGGCGATCGGAACGTGCCACACAGGTGTACACTTTCCGGGGTTGGCCCCGGAGTTGGGGCACACAGCGAAGGGGAGGCTCGGAGGATGCAGCGCAGTGCGGAACGGTCGCCTCCGCGGAGGCCACGGACGGTCGAACCTCCAGACTGCGCGACGATCCGGCCGAAGCAGGAACCAGTGACGGAAGACATGAAGGTACAGCGTGCCAAGCACATCGCCGCATTGCTCAATGACCCTGGGAAGTGGCATTCTCATGGACGAGCGATCGACATGAAAACGTTACGGGGCGAGGAAATCAAGCTGGAGATCGAAGATTTCGAGCATGATTCCGCTTTGTGCCGATCCATTCGAGAATATTTCGATTTGTTGAAGGATTATATGAATCGCGAGCAATACGTCTCCTTCGTTCACACCAAGGAGTACTTCTGACATGTCGCAAAAGCAGACCGTGTCTCCCTCGAGCCTGAAGGATGTGCTCAAGAGAAACACGAGAATCAATACCGGCGCCGTAGCCGCTCATGAGGAGTTGGAGCGGAAGCTGAAGAAACTCGGGGTGGAGATCAAGCCGAGCTACAATCTGGAACCCCCGCTGGGACGGAATCCGGACAGATTCCGGAATCGGAATGGCTGACCGGGACGGCGCCGGGTAATGGGGGTGCCGGTACCGGGGGCCTCCGGCATTGGAGGCGTCGATCCGCGTGCAGCTCTCCCGGAGGGTGGAGATTGGCGTCGAACCCGTCCGACGCTTACCGCTCCGGTTGCCGAGCCGAGCTCCCCGAGGCCGCCCCGTCCCGAGTCGGGGGGACGGGCCAGCGGTCCGGGGAGGCGGAGGAGGCGACGTACAGATGGCGTGGAAGGCCTCGTCCCACCGAAACCTGCTGTCTATCCGTCGCCGGAGTAGACGGTCGCGAGGTCCGTGACCTCGCCGACGAATACATCGAATAGCCGGGTGGACGATTTCTTCCTCAGCATCCTGCGATTCGGGGTTCCCGGGGGCGGATCCAGCGCTTGACAGACGTCGGCGTGTGAAACGTCCTCTTCGGAGGCGGTGTCGTAGACACAGAACAGCCGATCGCCGTCTTCGGAGAATAGCTGCCTGACGTCGCCGCATCGTGCGGTCACCACCCGATAGAATTCGTCGCGTTCCTTGCCTTCTTTCCTGTCGCGTTCGATCTTGCCTTCGATCCCTTTCCGAAGATCCGCTTCGCTGATGCAGGATTTCCGGTTGACGGAGAGTCCGCGCTCCAGGGCATCCCGGAAAGAGGCAGGAGTGGCCGTTCCCTTCTCGTCGATCTGATGAGGCGAGTAGAGGGTCCTGATGAGCAGTTCGTCGTCCCGGACCAGGCCCGGAGAATGATCACTCACCGAATATCTCTCACATTCGCAAGCGGGATGCTCCTCCCGATAACGAATGCACTTGCACCCGCGGTCATGATACTTGCGCTCCAGCTCCTTGCATCGGCACGGCATGAGATCGACGCTACGGTTACAGTTTATCCAGGATCAGCATGAGGTCCCGAGGCCAGCTCCCGGCCTTGAGGCTATAGCCGTCGCGCCCGCACTCATCGGAATCTCCCGCGGCCGGGGTGTAACGAGCATAGTAGGACGCCTCTCCGTCACCGTAGAAACCGATCTCGATATGCACCTCTCCAGTGCGCCAGTAGAGGCCCACCTCCCCGTCCGAGGCAATCTGGGGGGAAGGCAAGGGTACGTCCGGGGGCCGTCTGCCGAGAAATGCGATGGAGTCGAGTACGGCATCGAGCGAAGTGGGAACGGAACCACGCCCGTCCCAGTCGTGCTGCAGCTCCAGATACGAGAGCAGCTTCGCATGAAGTTTGTCTTCGTCCGACGGTTCCAGCGGTTGCCCTGGATATCGATCCGGTTCGGTCGGCGCGCCTGCGCGCCGACCAAGGGAACCTTGCAGCACGGTCGTCCGGGAAGGAACGATCTCCAGCTCGGCCTTCGCCGGGAACCAACCGGCCGAGTCCGCCGGATTTCCGACCATGGTCGGAATCTCGGGGCCATGAAATGGACGATCCGGGAGCGTAATGGCCGTCCGGATCGGTACATCCAGTCCGATCGCGCTCATTTCGGCAACTCCAGCTTTATCCGCCGGCACAGCTCTTCGTTGATCGACTGCGCCAGGATCAATTTGTTCCTGTCGTGCATCCCGCACATGTAGGCGTCGAGCAGTCCCGCATCTTCACCCGTCCCGAAGATGGCTTTCACGGAATTCGTCTCCTCGGGGGTTCCCCCGGCGTGCGCCACACCATGATGTATTCTGTGTTTCAAACTGATATCGGCGGCGAGCTCGCTGCCGGAATCCTGCGGGTCGTTGTCGATCGGGATCAGCTGTGCTTCCACGACGTTGAGCAGTTGATGCTTGTGGGGTCGATCCAGGTATTCGAAGAATCCGTGATGGCTATGCCAGAGATCTTCCGCCTCGAAGACATTGGGCGCAAGCCATCGGCTGTCTCTCCGGAAAACCATGTCGGCCGGGAAACCGCCGCGTCCGCTTTCCCGGACGAAGCGGTTATGGTATTCGAGATGAAAGCCGATCACGGCGGATCGTTCGAGCAGTACCGGCAGCATCAACTCGAACAGCCTGCGCGTCTCTTCCCATGTCCTGTCCCAATTCTCATAATCGGCGCGCATGACGGACAGCTTGTTGGCAACCAAGCTGATCGCTCGCTCGACTTCGCCGTCCGGTTTCAGGCTGTCGAAAATGAAGCCGCCCAACTGCGGCTCGCCGGCGGCCACCGGCTGCACTTCGCGCCCGGTTTCGAAGGAGATGAACGGAGGCAGTGGAATCTCCCGCTTTCTCGGATATTCCCTTTTGATCCGGGGGTGCAACGAAAGAACCTCCCGGATGGTGGATGGGACGGGCGGCAAAGCGAAGTCTACCGAAAAGGCGGCCTGCACGATGGCGTGTCCATTCTCGTTCCACGGTCTCGGGGCAGCCATGTACTTCATGCCTCCGGCGCGACGTCCGGCACGTCGGAGCGGTCCACCCTTTCCGGAGAGTTCGAAGGCTTGACCAAAGCGGGCTCCGTGGTGTCGAATCCTTGTAATCCGTCCCAACCGTACTGGCGGGCCAAGCCGATGTCAAGCCCGGGTCGCCGGCCCTGCAGGACCGATGTTGTTCGATCTCGACATGCGGCGCGGTGGGATGAGTCGGTGGCCGCGCCCCGCGATCCGCCCTTCCGCGGCTTGGCGGTTCGGGGGCTTCGCCGCGTCGCGGCGCTCGAACCGCAGCGGCTGGCTCCGGTGGGGCGGCAGGCCATCGCCTTCGGAGTGATCCCGCGATGCGGAGGCGGTTCACGCTGCCCGAGCAGCGGATCGAGGCCGCCCGCGAGCTCGCCGCGGACGTCGCCGCAGCCCGGTCGGAGCTCGTCACCCTTCGCCGGGCCGTCGGCCTGCCCGCGGCATTCGTCTTCGTCGCCACGCCCAACCTCCCGACCGCCTCGTTCGTCTTCAGGCTCATCTCGGGCCGCTGCCCTCGATGCGTCGGCGTTCGGCCGGGGTGTCGGTGTGGGCGGATCGATGCGCCGCCTCGCCGACGGGCGCCCTGGAGGACGGGGGCGGCGGGCGGTAGGGGGGGCAGGGCCATTTCACACTGCGGGATCGGTTCGTGCGGGGGAATCCGGTTCGGTCGCACCAGAGCGGCGGAGGGCTTGGGAACGGCGTCTCCCACGGCTGCGGGCGTCCCGGGAACGCCCTTCCTGGGAACGCTTGTGTCCCGCCCGCAAATGGGACAGCAAGACCGCCGCCGTTCGATGCGGGCGGGACACAAGCGTTCCCAGGAAGGGCGATGGGCATCGATGTCCGGCCGCGAGTCGGGCAGCGTGAAACGGCCTTGGGGCTCGACACCCTGGGGCTCGACACGATGATTCCGAACGAGCGGTTCGGTAACATGTGCGGCGCTGACGGTTGGCCGCAGGGCTCCCGCGCCGGGCATGGACCCGGAGGGAGCCGGCCATCCGGCGGGACTCGCATGAACGCAGGAGGGATCCGATGAAGCGAATCACCCCGGAAGACCCCGAGAGCCGCTCTCCCGACCTGGCGGCGGACAACGTTGCGCATCTGGCCCGCCTGTTCCCGGAAGCGTTCACCGAGGGCAAGGTGAACTTCGCCGTCCTGCGCGAGCTGCTCGGCGACGCCGTTGACGAGGGCGAGGAAAAGTTCGGCCTGAACTGGCATGGCAAGCGCCGCGCCCGCCGGCTGGCGCTCACGCCAAGCAGCGGCACGCTGCGCCCCTGCCCCGAGGAAAGCATGGCGTGGGAATCGACGCGGAACCTGGTGATCGAAGGCGACAATCTGGAGGTGCTCAAACTGCTTCAGAAGAGCTATACCAACAAGGTGAAGCTCATCTACATCGACCCGCCCTACAACACCGGCAAGGACTTCGTGTACCGGGACAACTACAAGGACGGGATACGGAGCTACCTCGAGATCACCGGGCAGCTCGACGGCGACGGCGACAAGCTCTGCTCGAACACCGACGCCTCCGGCCGGTTCCACACGAACTGGCTGAACATGATGTACCCGCGGTTGAAGGCAGCTCGGAATCTGCTTCGCCAGGACGGAATCATCGCCGTATCGATCGACGAGGAGGAGCTCTCCAATTTGCAGAAGATGATGGACGAGATATTGGGTGAAGAAAACCGCTTCGCCGTCCTGACGCGGCGCGCCATGCACACGGTTCGCAATTCCAGCAAGGACTTCAACCTGCACGCCGATTATCTTCTCGTCTACGGACGCAACAAGGCCTGGTTCGGCGAATCGCCCGACAGATACATTCGCCAGCCGCAGGACAAGTCCGCGAGCTATCCGCACGACGACGGCGACGGGCGCGGCCCCTACAAGCTGGATCCCCTTCACGCTCGCAACTACTATACGCCATACAGGCACGAGTTCGAGAACGGCGTGGTTTGGGAGCCGCCCAGGGGGCGCTATCCCGCATACGCGCCCGACACCCTCACGAGAATGGAACAGGAAAACAGAATCGTTTTCGCGCGCGGAGAGCCGAAGGCAAAACGCTACCTCGCCGAAGTACAGCAAGGCGTGCCTCCCGGCACCATTCTTTCTCCGGAGGACGTCGGCTTCAATTCCGAAGGCACCAGGGAACTGCGGGAAGTATTGGGCGCCGACAAGGTGTTTCCGCAGCCAAAGCCGACCCGCCTCGTCCGGTATCTGCTCCAGCTTGCGAACGACCCGGACGCCGTCGTGCTGGATTTCTTTGCCGGCTCCGGTACCACGGGCCAGGCCGTCATAGCGCAGAACGTCGAGGACAACGGGCGTCGTCGCTATTTCCTGGTGCAGCTCCCGGAACCTGTCGACGAGAATCGCCACGAGCATGAAACAGCCGCCGCGTTCCTGAGAGACGCCGGCAAGCGGCACAACATCGCCGAGCTCACCAAGGAGAGGTTGCGCCGCGCCGCGGCGAGCCTGGGTTCGGAGCCGGCGGGAACGGCGACGGGGGCGGACCTCGGCTTCCGGGTGTTCAAGCTGGACAGCTCCAACGTCAGGGCATGGGAGCCGGATCGGGCGGACATGGCCCGATCGCTTCTCGACTACGTCGACCACATCGAGCCGGACCGCAGCGAGGACGATCTCTTCTACGAGCTTCTGCTCAAGCTCGGCTACGACCTCTGCGCCCCGGTCGAGCGGCGGGAGATCGCCGGCAAGCGCGTGAACGCCGTCGCCAGCGGCGCACTGGTGACCTGCCTCTCGGAATCGATCGAGGGCTCCGAGGTGGATGACCTGGTGTTGGGCATCGCGGCGTGGCGGGACGAGATGGACGGGGCGGACGACCTCACCGTGGTCTTCCGGGACAGCGCCTTCGGGGACGACGTGGCCAAGACGAACGCGGTCGAGGTCCTGCGGCAGTACGGGATCAAGGACGTGCGGAGCCTGTGATGAAATTGCGGTTCGAGCCGGATCTGGACTATCAGCAGGACGCCATCGCGGCCGTCTGCGACCTGTTTCAGGGACAGGAGACCTGTCGGACGGAGTTCACGGTATCCCACGGCCTCGACGGCCAGCTACCCGGATTCCAGGAGGGCGAGCTCGGGGTCGGGAACCGGCTTCGACTGGAGCCGAGGGAGTTGCTGGACAACCTTCGGCAGGTGCAACTGCGGAACGGCCTGTACCCGGCGGAACATCTTCAATCCCATGACTTCACGGTGGAGATGGAGACCGGCACCGGCAAGACCTACGTGTACCTGCGGACCATCTTCGAGCTCAACCGGCGGTACGGATTCACGAAGTTCGTCATCGTCGTGCCGTCCGTCGCCATCCGGGAAGGGGTCGACAAGTCGCTGGAAATCATGGGGCCGCACCTCCGCGCGCTCTACTCGGGCACGCCGTTCGAGCACTTCGTGTACGACTCCGCGAAGCTCGGGCAGGTTCGGAACTTCGCCACCAGCCCGCAGGTGCAGATCATGGTGGTGACCGTCGGCGCCATCAACAAGCGGGACGTCAACAACATCTACCAGCCGAACGAGAAGACGGGCGGCGAGAAGCCCATCGATCTGGTGCGCGCGGCGCACCCGGTGCTGATCGTCGACGAGCCGCAGAGCGTGGACGGCGGCCTGAAGGGGCAGGGGCGCCAAGCGCTTGCGATGATGAACCCGCTCTGCACCCTGCGCTACTCGGCGACCCACGCGGACGAGCACCACATGGTCTACCGGCTCGATGCGGTGGACGCGTACGAACGCAAGCTGGTGAAGCAGATCGAGGTGGCGGCCGGGGTGGTCGCCGACGATCACAACCGGCCCTATGTCCGCCTGGTGGCGACCCGCCGGCAGCGGGGAACCATCTGGGCCGAAGTCGAGGTGGACGTGGCGACACCCGGCGGCGGGGTGCGGCGCCGCACCCTGAAGGTGACCGACGGCGACCAGTTGGAGCGGAAGACGCGGCGCGCGGTGTACCGGGATCATCGAATCGGCGAGATCCGCGTCCAGCGCGGCAACGAGTATCTGGAGCTGCGGCTGCCGAACGATGAGCGCTGGCTACGGCCCGGAGACGTCCACGGCGGCGTGGACCCGGCCGCCGTCCACCGGGAGATGATGCGTAAGACGATCCGCGAGCACCTGGACAAGGAGCTGCGGCTTCGGCCGCGGGGCGTCAAGGTCCTCACGCTCTTCTTCATCGACAAGGTGGCGCACTACCGGCGCTACGACGACGAGGGCAACCCCGTCAAGGGCGAGTACGCGCATATCTTCGAGGAGGAGTACCGGCGGGCCGCGAACCGGCCGGAGTACCGGGCGCGGTTCGGCGGGGTGGACGTGCGGGAGGCGGCGGAGAGCGCCCACGAAGGCTACTTCTCCATCGACCGACGGGGCGGCTGGACCGACACCGCCGAGAACAACCAGACCCACCGCGACAACGCCGAACGCGCATACCGGCTGATCATGCGCGACAAGGAGAGGCTGCTCGGCTTCGAGGAGCCCTTGCAGTTCATCTTCTCGCATTCGGCGCTCCGCGAAGGCTGGGACAACCCCAACGTGTTCCAGATCTGCGCCCTGCGGGACATATCGACGGAGCGGGAACGCCGGCAGACCATCGGCCGGGGCTTGCGTCTCTGCGTCGACCAGGCCGGCGAGCGGCAGCGCGGATTCGAGGTGAACACCCTGACCGTCGTCGCCCGCGAGAGCTACGAGGAGTTCGCCGAGAACCTGCAACGGGAGATCGAGGAGGAAACCGGGGTCCGCTTCGGCCTGGTGGAACGGCACTCGTTCGCGTCCCTCGTCGTCGAGGGCGAGGACGGCGAAGCCGGGCCGCTCGGCGTCGAGCCGTCGCAGCGGCTCTGGGACCATCTGGTCTCGCAAGGCTATGTGGACGGCAAGGGACGAGCCCTGGATACGTTGCGAGAAGCGCTCGACGGCGACGGCGTGGACCTGCCGGAAGAGTTCGAGCCGCTGCGCGAAGCCGTGACCCAGGCGCTCCGCAGGCTCACGACCCGCATCGAGATCAGAAAGGCGGACGAACGCCGCCGCGTGAAGCCCCGCGAGGCGGTGCTGGAGAGCGCCGAGTTCCAGGCCCTCTGGGAGCGCATCAAGTACAAGACGACCTTCCGGGTCCGTTTCGACAACGAGGCGATGCTCGAATCCTGCGCGCGGGCGCTGGCCGACGCGCCCCCGATACCGCGCCCCCGCCTGCTATGGCAACAGGGCGACCTCCGCCTGGGGCGCGGGGGGATGGAAGGAGAGGTGCGCGAATCCGGCGTCGCGCATCTCGACGACACCGGCGTGGGTCTGCCGGATCCGCTGACGGACCTCGAGAACCGGACGGGCCTGACCCGGCGCAGCATCTGCCGCATCCTGAGCGGCAGCGGACGCCTGGACGACTTCGCCGAGAACCCGATGAAGTTCATCGAGCTCGCGGCGGAGACGATCGACCGCCGCAAGCGCCTGGCGCTGGTGGAAGGCATCAAGTACCAGCGGCTCGGGGGCGAGCACTACTTCGCCCAGAAGCTGTTCCGGCACGAAGAGCTGATCGGCTACCTCAAGAACACGGTGGCGGCCGGGAAATCGGTCTACGACCACGTCGTGTACGACTCGAACAACGAAGCCGCCTTCGCAGAGTCGCTGGAGCAGTTCACGGCCGTCAAGGTCTACGCGAAGCTGCCCCGCTGGTTCCAGTCGGCCCCTACAACCCGGACTGGGCGGTGCTCATCGAGGACGACGAGGGCGAGCGGCTGTACCTCGTCGTCGAGACCAAGGGCAGCGCATTCCTGGACGATCTGCGGAACGCCGAACGGGCCAAGGTGGAATGCGGCAAGGCGCACTTCGAGGCGCTGCGGGCGGACGCGCCGCTGGTGCGCTATCGTGTCGTTCACCAGGCCGGCGAGCTGCTCGCATAGCCGGGCGGCGGGCCCGGTGCGCGGACGGGAACGGACGGACGGACGGACGGCGGCAGCGGCGGCGGGAAGGCTGGCCTTCCCCGAACGGGAAACGGGAGGAGAACGGCAGATGGCGCGCATCGCGATCGGCGGCTTTCAGCACGAGACCAACACCTTCGCACCCTCGCTCGCGACCCTCGCGGACTTCGAGGCGGGCGGGGCGTGGCCGGAGCTCACCACCGGGCCGGAGCTGCCGGACCGGGTGCGCGGCATGAACCTCTCGATCGCGGGGTTCGTGGACGAGGCGGAGCGGCTCGGGCACCGGCTGCTGCCCACCACCTGGGGCGCGGCCTCGCCCTCCTCCTACGTCACCGAGCACGCCTACGAGCACATCGCGGGGTTCATCCTCGACGGGCTGCGGGCGGCCCGGCCCTTCGACGCGGTGTACCTCTGCCTGCACGGGGCGATGGTCGCCGAGCACCTGGAGGACGGGGAGGGCGAGCTGCTGCGGCGGGTGCGCGCGCTCGTCGGGAAGGACCTGCCGGTCGTCGCGTCGCTCGACTTCCACTCCAACACGACGCCGGAGATGGTGGCGCACGCGGACGCCCTCGTCGGCTACCGCACCTACCCGCACATCGACATGGCGGACACCGGGCGGCGCACGGCCCGCCATCTCGACGGGCTGCTCGGGGGCGCCGGCCCCGGCGCCGGCGCCGGCGCGACGCACAAGGCGTTTCGCCAGCTTCCCTTCATCATCCCGATCACCTGGCAGTGCACGACGAGCGAGCCGATGCGCACGGTGATGGAGATGCGCGACGATCTCGAAGGCGCGGACGCGGCGAGCCTCACCGTGACGGCGGGGTTTCCGGCCGCCGACATCCATCACTGCGGCCCGGCGGTGTTCGGGTACGGGACCACGCCGGCCGCGGCCGAGCGGGCGGTGGAGGCGCTCGCGCGCGAGATCGAACGGCGGGAGGGGGAGTTCGAGGGGCCGCTCCATTCGCCGGACGACGGCGTGCGGGCCGCGATCGAGATCGCGCGGACCGCCTCCCGGCCGGTCGTCATCGCAGACACCCAGGACAACCCCGGGGCGGGGGGGAATTCGGATACGACCGGGATGCTGCGCGCCCTCGTGGACCACGACGCGCCGCGGGCCGCGCTCGGGATGCTGGTGGACCCCGAGGCGGCCCTCGCCGCGCACGGCGCGGGCGCGGGGTCCGCGATCCACGTCGCCCTCGGCGGCAAGTCCGGGATCCCCGGCGACGCTCCCTTCGAGGCGGAGTTCCGGGTCGAGCGGGTCGGCGACGGGAGGGTCATGGGGACGGGGCCGATGTACGGCGGGGCGCGCATGAACCTGGGGCCGATGGCGTCGCTTCGCATCCGCGACGTCCAGGTTCTCGTCGGGAGCCGCAAGGCGCAGCTCGCGGACCAGGCGATGTACCGGCACTGCGGCATCGAGCCCACCACCCGTAAGATCATCGTGAACAAGAGCTCGGTGCACTTCCGGGCCGACTTCGAGCCGATCGCCGCGCGGGTGCTGATCTGCGTGGCGCCGGGGCCGATGGTGGCGGACCCGGGGGCGCTCCCGTGGACCCGCCTCCGGCCCGGGATGCGGGTGCGGCCGAACGGACCCGCCTTCGGCGGCGCGTGAGCCGGGAGCGGGTCCGTCCCGGCGTGGGGGTCGGCGCCGAGGGGGCGGGGCGGCGGCGGGCCGCCTTCCGCCGCCCTCCCGGCCGGGGAGCCCCGTGAACCTAGTCGACGAATTTCAGCGTGGCGAGCATCAGGGCCTGCATCCCGATGATCGTGCCGACCAGACGGAGGGTCATGAGCCGGAAGCTCCGCTCCATGATCGCTTCGAGGGCGGAGACCTTGTCCTTGATCTCGTCGCCCCTGGTCTCGACCTTGGTGAGCCTCGCCTTGATCTCCGTGACCTCGACCTCGACCCTGGCGACACTGCGATCGACCGCGCCAACCCTGGCCTCGACCGCATCGACCTTGGCTTTGACCTCTGCGACCTCGGTCTCGACCGCAGCGACCCTGGTCTCGACCGCAGCGACCCTGGTCTCGATCGCAGCGACTTTGGTTTCGACCCCGGCAACCTTGGCCTTGACCTCCGCGACCTCGGTCCTGAGTCCCGCAACTTCGGTCTTGACGCCCTTGACTTCGGTCTTGACGTCCTTGACTTCGGTTTGGACGTCCACGACGTCCGACCGGGTGGCTCCTTCCCTTGCGTACAAGACGCTCTCCGCTGCTTCCTTCGCCCGTTCTTCGCTCGTGCCCGCTTCCACCAATGCGCGATAGAGCGTAGTTCCGTTCATTTCGTCCCTCCCTGGAGCGCGCTGCCCGCGGCTCCGATTGGCCTGTGGTTCCGGATGTGCCGCGGACGGTGAGGGTAGCAGGTCCGGCGGACGGGCGGGCGGAGATGTCCGCCGGCGAGGGAAGGGGAGGGGCGACCGGCGGTTTCGCGGCCGGGGCGGCGGCTGGCGGGCTCCGTGACGAACGGCTCCCCGACGGCGACCCCGGGGGGCGGATCGCACACGCCTGCTCTTCGCGCGCCGGTTCGCTCGACGCTGAACAGGGCGCAGCCGCCGCCCGGCGAACGGGCGGCGCCCGACCGCCGGGCGGAAGCCGGGAACGGCGAGAATGACGGAGTTTGCCGGAGCCCCGGGCGCTGTTCGTGACCTCTTGATATAGAGGGTGGAGATCGAGGGTCGAGATATTTTTCACCCCCACGGAGACGGCGTTCTCCCGTGGTTCGGGTTCGGTTCGAGGGGGTTGCTGGCGGATTTCACCCCACGGAGCCACCCGCGCGGGCACGGCGTCCTGGGAACGCTCGTGTCCCACCCGCATTGATCGGCGGCGGCCTCGCCATCCCATTTGCGGGCGGGACCCCCGCGTCTTCCAGACGCGCCGTTCCCAGGACGCCGTGCCCAAGAGCGTTCGCGAGAGGCGTGCCCGGCGAAAACCCCACCGCGCACATGCCTCTTGCCGGCTCCCATGTCGGCCCGCAGAATAGAGAATGGAAGGGAACGACGCCGCCGGGCGAAGGGGGGCCGAGAGTCCCGGGTCATGCGGTGAAGGAGGGATTGCCGATGGCGGCTCATGAGCAACCGGCCGCGGCGCCCGCGTCGGGCGGACACCCGGCCCGCCGCATCGACGTGGAGCCGTGTGCGGCAAGGGTGCGGGTCGAGCTCGGGGGGGAGGCGGTGGCCGACAGCACGCGGACGCTGCTGCTCCGGGAGGAGCGCTACCCCCCGGTCCACTACTTCCCGCGGGAGGACGTGCGCATGGACCTCCTGGTCCCCACCGGGCACACGACCCGATGCCCTTACAAGGGGGTCGCGAGCTACTGGAACGTCGAAGCGGGCGGACGGGCGGCGGAGAACGCGGTCTGGAGCTACGAGCGCCCGATCCCCGGGATGGCCGGCATCGCCGGCTACCTCGCCTTCTACCGCGAGCACATGGACGGCTGGTCGGAGGAGGAGGACACCCGGCAGGATTGATTCATCCCTTGCCGCGCCCCGGCACGCGCCAGCTCGCACCCTCCGGCATGGGGGCATGGCTTGGCTGCCGGTGTCACGAGGCGCGCTCGGGACCGTCCGCAGGCCGTCGCTCAGCCTCCGGGCGCCGCGCGGATCTTCGCCTCGGCCTCGTGGTCGATACGCGCCCCGGACAGTGACTCGAACAAATCACTCCCCGGGAGACCGGAGGCGGTTCAGTTGGCCCCGGAGAGAGCCGTACCGCCGCAGAGTCTTCAAGCAGGCCATCGCCGCCTGGTACGGGCGCTCGCGCTCCTGGGGGGGTCAGGTCGACCACGGCGCGGGATCCGGGGCCCGCGACCTGCTCACCCGAGTCGAAGTCCTGCGTTGCGTGACGGCTTCATCCGCACACCACATCGTCCCCGTCGTGCATGAGGTCCCGGCTCGGGTCGAGGCCCCGCCCGCTCGCGAGCCGTATCGGGGCCGTGCGCTCCGCCCCTCCCCGGGCGGGGGAAGGGGGAGGCGTCCGGAGGTCAGAAACGGAACACGACCCCCGCCTCGAAGCTGTGCGTGCCGTAGCTCGCCCTGATACCGCTGACGTCCTCGAACTCACCGTCCCCGGTGGCGAAGTAGCGGTAGCCCCCCCGGGTCTCCGTCGAGTCGGACATCGGGTAGCCGACCCCGGCCATGGCCTGGTAGGCGAACACGGTGACGCTGCCGGTCAGATGCGGCCATCGGTAGCCGAAGGCCGTCTGGGCATCTTGGGTCCCCTTGTGCCTCGCCATCCCGATCCCGGCCCCGAGATACGGACGCAGCCCGCCTGCCTCGAAGACGTAGAGGGCGTTGCCCATCAGGCTCCAGGTCTTCACGTCCCCCTTGTAGGCGGCGTCGTGCACCCGCGGCGAGCCTCTGACCTCGTCGAAGTCGGCCGAGCGGTAGCCCAGCTCGATCTCGCCTCGCGGGCCGATGGCCGCGCCCCAGCCGAATGCGGCGGACAGTCCGAAGCCGGAGTCCAGCTTGAGCTTCGTGTGGCCGAGGGCGCTGCCGGAGATGTCCGAGACCTTCGGCTTCACCCACATCCCGCTGATGGAGACGTAGCGCCCCCTCTCGTTGGCCGTCTCGTCGGCCTTGGCCATCCCGCCTGCGAGGGCGGTCGTCACGAGGAGGGCCGTGAGCCCTCCGGTAGCCGCGTGGCGGCGGCGGTACCTTGCTCCCATGATGATGGGTCTCCCTTGGTATGCGGACCGTCGAGGGCCGTCCGCTCCGCCCAGGCCGTCCGTGTTTCGACCCTCCTTGCTTCACTTCAACGAGGCCCCCGCACGGGGCGCGGGAACCGGGGGGCGCCTGCCCCCCGGTATCGTCGTACGTCCCGGCGCACTGCGCCTCGGAAGTGGAAGGCGCCGGCCAGCGAGAAGACGGCCGTCGCGTCCGGCTTCGGTGCGTGGAAGCAGGCGAGGCCGGCCCTCGCCGCCCGCGAGGGGGCGGTCGGGTCGGGGCCGTCGGCCGGACCCTCCCTCCCGGAGGCCCACCGGGGCCGAGGCCGCCCCCCGGTTGCCGAGGGCCGGTCAGAAGCGCACCTTGAGCCCGGCCACCGCCGCATGGATGGTCTCGCCGTCCGCCTCCATCCCGGCGTAGCCCGCCTGGAAGCTCCAGGTGTCCGAGCCCTTCGCGACCAGGCCCGCGCCGAAGTGGTGAACCGTGCGCGGCAGCTCCCGCACCCGGGCGCGGCTCGTGAAGCTCAGCACCCCGGACCGGTCGGACTGCACGACGGCGAGCCACGCCGGTCCGCGGGTGCGGGTCCGGGTCGTGCCGAGGTGCGCACCTGGGCGCCAGCGCAGCGCCCCCGGGCCTTCCAGCCAGCCCGCGGGGGCCAGACCCAGACGCGCCTTCCAGCCCCGGTAACGCTGCGAGACCCCGGGCACCTCGGCGCGAAGCGCGGCCCCGTGCGCGGTCCAGGCGTCCTGCCGGAGCGAGCCGGTGAACAGCGCCACCGAGGGCGTCGCCCGCAGCCCGCCGAGGTCGAGGTGCACCCCGGCCCTCGCCCGGGCGTGCCTCTGGGCGAGACCCAGGCTCCCGCCCAGCGTCCCGCCCGCCGCCGGGCTCTCGAAGAGCGAGCCGGCCCGGTAGCTCCCGTGCGTGAGGCGCGTGTCCGCGAACCGGACGCCGTCGCTCCACCCTCCGCGCACCGCGTACCAGCCGCCCTCGAGGGCGGAGCCGAAGCGCGAGCCCGGCCCGGCGTGCAGCGAGCCGGCGAGGTCCGGCATCGCCGTCATGCCGAGGTGGAAGCCCCGCGCGAGCCGCGCGTCCAGGCCCAGGGCGATGCCGCGGACCGTGCCCTCGGCGCCGCCCGCCGCACTCGGCAGCTGGCCCGCGAAGGTGCGGGACCACTGCTCCACGCCTCCCGTGCGCACCCGGTGCTCCTCGAAGTGTCCCGAGCCGATGTCGGCGAACGACACGCTCGAGCGGCGCCCGGACCCGTCCTCCTCCCAATCGGCGAGCGCGGCCTCCTCGGCGTCGAAGAGGTCGATGAGCCAGGCGGCCAGTCCCGCCCCGCCCCCGATGAGGAGCGCCTTCTCGCCGCCGCTGAGACCGTCCCCCTTCGACGGAGCCGCCGGACCTGCGGGGGCCGGGTCCGGCTCGGGGACGGGCGGCTCGGGGGCCGCGGCGAGGCCGAGCTGCTGGCCTTCCGCGAGCTGGACCCGGGCCTTCCCGTCGTCACCGGACAGGGCGCCGACGTCCTGCTCCGCTCCCCCCGCCCCGACCGTCTTCAGCGCTACCTCGGCGACGGCGGACGGCTCCGATTCGGCGTCCGCCCGCCGGTGCACCCCGGTCCCCTCGCCGAGCACCGTGATGGCGGTCGCCTCCTGCTGGAGCGCCGACTCGACCGCCGCCCGGTTCCCCGCCGCAGCGGCCGCGAGCACCACGTACACGGCCGGAGCCTCCCCTTCGGGAAGCCCCTGGTAGACCAGCCCGCCCCCGGCCGTGATCCGGCCGTGGTCGGTCGCCTCCACGGTGATGTCGCCGACCTCGACGGCGAGCCGGGTCCCGTCGTGCACGGTGAGGACCCCCTCCGACCCCAGGTCCAGGTGCCCCGCCACCGTGAGGCCCCCCTCCTCCAGGGCGAGCGCACTGCCCGAGAACGCCGCGTCGCCCACCCTGGCGACCCCCGCGCCGCGCTTGTAGATGTACTCGATCCCGCTGATCGCCCCCGAAGTTGGACGCCTCCGCGCCGGCGCCCCGAACGTCGATGGTCAGGGTGTCCGTCCCGTCCCCGAAGTCGATGCCGCCCGAGACGTAGCCGCGCCGTTCCACCCGCAGGTGGTCGTCCCCCGCCCCGAACGCCACGGCTCCGTCCATGAACCCGTCGCGGATCGTGAAGTGCGCCCCGTTGGCGGCGCGCGTCAGATCGACCCGGCCGGTCAGGGTGCTCGTGTCGAGGTCGAGCGCGACCTTGCCCGCGGCGCCGCCCTCGATCCGCACCGCGGTCGGGGCGGTGACCTGCGCACCGTCGGAGACGCTGATCTCGATGGCGCCGGCGGCGCCGGTCCGGGCGAAGACCCCGGTCCCGCCTTCGTCCACGTCCGCGGTGCCCGCATCGTCGCGGTGCGTCGCCGCGACCTGGCCGCCGGTCATGCGGACGGTGGCCTTGCCGGTCCCGAAGGTCTGCGCGAAGAGCCCGACCGCCTGTGCGCCAGACACCGTCACCCGGCCGGTGTTGATCGCGGTCGCGTCCCCCGCGTTCCCGATGGTCGTCGCGGAGCTGGGCGCGAAGAACATGGCGTTGACCCCGTTCGCTCCGAACCTCGGCTCGCTCGCGTCGTTGCGCTCGCCGGAGGTCTCGACCGTCCCGTGGTTCTCCGCGCGGGCCGAGCCGGAGACGTCGACCGTGCCGACCCGGGTCCAGGCCCCCACCGCGCTCGCGCCGTCGCCGGCGGTGGTGACCGTCGCTCCGCGCTCGTTGAAGGCGCGGGCGTGGTTGGGGTCGTCGCCGGTCCCTGCCCCACGTGCGACGGCGACGACCCCGTCCGCGTTCCAGCCGCCGGTGACCACCTCGCCCCGGTTCCGGGCCTCCGCACTTCCCGTGCCGTCTACGAGGGAGGCATACAAGCCCAGGGCGCGCCTCCCTTCGGTGCGGATGGCGGCGTTCGCCTCGTTGACCGCCTGCGCCGTCCCGCCGGTGTAAACGAAAGCGGACACCCCGTTAGGCCGCCAGACGCCAACGGATGTCCTGGTCACCATGTCTCCGGTGGTGGTCACGGACCCGCGGTTGATCGCGGTGGCCGATCCGACCCGGCCCGGAAGGCAGATCTCACCCGTCCACCAGCAGGCGACGGCGCGGACGGCGCGGGCGCCCTCTCCCTCGGTGCGGACGGTGGCGCCGGCCTCGTTGACGGCCTCCGCCGCACGGCCGGACTCGGCCCGCAGACCGTCGGCAAACCGGTCGCCGCTTCCCTCGCCCTTCGTGACGATGGAACCGCGGTTGACGGCCTTCACCGTCCCCTCCACGCTGAAGGCCGTCAGGCCCCGGCCTCTCAAGCCTCGGGTCTCGATGGTGGCCCCCGCCTCGTTGGAGACCTCCAGGTCCGCCTTCGCCGACCAGGCGTACACCCCGTGCCCCCACCGCGGATTCTCCACGGTGCCCTCCCCCGTGGTGAGGACCCGGCCGAAGTTGCGCAGCCGGACCCATCCCTCGGGGGTCTCGTCGGGGACACTGACGTACAGGCCCCGCGCACCGCCGGTCGTCTCGACCTCGGCGCGCGAGTCGACGTGGAGGTCGGGCAGCGCATCGTCGTCGCGGTAATACGGAAGCAGGTTCTCGCGACGGACGTGGACGCCTGCCGTCCCCCCGGCGCCCCGGACCTTGCCCCGCACCAGGATGGGAATATCAATCCCGCCCACGAAGACCAAGGGCTCACGCAGGTCGACGGCTGCTCCGTCGCCGCCGATCTCGAAAACCATCCGCGGTGGCAACGCTGACAGCGCGACGTCGAGACTTATCATCCCAGGCATAGGCGGTACCCCCGGCTCCGGGGCTGGGCTCGGGGCTGGCCGAGGCGGATTGATCGCATTCTCGACGCCGTCCGGCGTGAGCACGTCCGCCGCTCCAGACCCGGTGCACGAGACGATCTGGTCGGAATATTCCCCGTCTTCGCTCTGACCGAAGTTGAAGGTGCAGTCGAGAGCCGCGAGGGCCGGCGTGGCGGGGAGGAGGAGAACGGCCGCGAGGGCGACCAGCGCGATCTTCCCGCGAGTACGTCCATCGTTCGGAGACGTGGGGGAGGTGGTTCCGGGTGATCTCTCGACGGTGTTCACTTCGTCAGTCCTCTTGCGTGAAGCCGGATCGGTCGCAGACCCGTCCCGGTTCGGACGGTGACGAGGACGAGACCGGCCGGTGCCGCCCCCGCAAGCCTCGCAAAGCCGGGGAGGCCGGGTCCGTGTCTCGTGAGGGTCCATCCCCCCGTTCGAGGCCTGTCCCCTGTCGTCCCCCGGCTCGACCGGGGGGAAGGCGGGGGCGGGGGAGGGCTCCGCGGCGCGGGGAACGGGACCCGGAACGAGGCCGCCGTTGCCGGCGGGCAGAGCCGCTTCCCGCGCCCCGGCTCGACCGCGGGTGAAGCCGCCTTCCGGGTCTCGCGCTTCGACGAGGCTCCCGCACGAGGCGGGGGGATGCTCCGGCCCGGGCCTGCATGGGCACTCCCTCCGATGGTTTCGGGGATCCGACGGCGAACCCCGGGTTCGAAGTCGAGCCCGATCTCCAGCGGGCAGAACGTCCCCGCAACCGCGTGCCGGGAGACCGTCACCGCGTACGTGCGGAGCAAGCACCTTCCCGAGACGTGGACATGAATCGGCGACTGCTCATCGGCTGATGTCGTCGAGCTCCTTCATGGTCCCGACGTCCAGCTTCCCGGTCGGATCGAGTCCGACCTGCTCCTGGAATTCTCGAATCGCCTTCTCGGTCCGCGGTCCGGTGACTCCATCCACCGCGCCGTCGTACAAGCCGAGGGCCTTGAGCGTACGTTGCGCTTTGACGACGACGCCGTTCGACCCCGATGCCCCTTCGGCCCGATTGCCGACGGCCCGCGGCGCGGCGCCGAACCGACCGACCGAGTGCCGGTAGTACTCCGAGGGGATCATCTTGCGGATCGCGGCCACGGCCTCCTCGATGACTTGGCGCAGCGCCGCACCGCGTGGTGTGTTCTCCCAGCTCTGCAGGGCGCCGAGCCCGCCCACTCCAGGGAAGAGTGCCCCGAGCATCGCCGCCTGGTTGATGTCCCGAGCGGTGCCCTTGACCGCGGTCGCCCCGAGGATCTCGGATGTCTGCACGTCGGTGATCCGCAGATCGGCGGCCATGTGAGCACTCTGCGCCGCGCTGCCGAGGGCGCCGATCACCCCCTGGAACAGCCCCGAGCCCAGTCCGGCTCCCACGCCGCCGCGCGACCCCGAGGCGTTCTCGGTGAACTCGGTCACGGCCGCGGTGACGATGAGGTCCGCACCGACGAGCTTGCCGATCCTGGAGGCCGTGCGCCGGTCGACGGCCCCCGAGTGCTGAAGACCCAACTCGTCCATGACCCCCTTCAGGTTCTGGCGATCGACGACCTTGAAGCAACCCGTCGAGACGAGCGCGGTGGTGAGCTGATCGGCCATCCCGTCGCCGATCCCTGCGCTGTAGGTGTCCCAGCTCCGGACCTTGTTGTCGAAGCTCGAGATGGCGATGCTCGCCCTGAGCTTGCCCTGGCACTCCACGACGGGTCCTCTGGCGACGACCTCGGTGCTGGCGCCCGCCTTCCGGGTGCCCGGGAGACTGAGCGTTTCCGCGGGGACGCACCCCGATACGGCAAGGACGAGCGGTAGAGCCGCGGCGGTCGGCAAGATCGGCGGACGGCGCTTGTTGGTCATACCCCTACTTCCTTTTCATGTCGATGGTGATCTGCGTCTTGGCGCGAGGGGTGTCGTCCTTTCGCAGCCTCGCCACGATGCTCGTGCCCTCCTGCACCATGACGCGCTTGGACCATTCCAGGTACCCGGGCAGCGATACGCGAACCCGGTGTATTCCGGGCACGAGCCGAATCGGCTGCCCCGCGGTGCCGTAATACGTCCCGTCGACCTCCACGTCGGCCTCCGGCGGGTCGGAGCGCACCGTGACGGACACTGCTTGCGGCCCATCGACCATGTGCCGGATCCGCTTCGACCCCAGGATGGCCGCGACGAGCTTCTTCGCGACCTTGCCTCCCAGGTTCCTTTGCGTGTCGTCGTAGCCCCGGCCCTGGAGGGTCCGTGTCTCGGCAGAGGACTGGGCGACGTGCGAGAGGAGCTTCGAGCCCGTCGTCACGTCGATGACCTCGATGCGAGCCTTCAGCCGCCATGTGGTCGTGGATGCCGAGATGCCATACCCGCTGAACTCCCTGGTCTCGCGTCCGTGGTCGATGACGTGGCCCGTGACCAGAAGACGCGCGCCGAGCATGCGTCCCACCTGTACGGCACTGTCCGGCCGCACCAGCCCGGCACTCGTCTGGAACGCCACCTCGCCGACCACGGTACGCAGCTTGTCCCGCTCGAGGACGTCGAACCGTTCGCTGTTGACGAGCTCGTCGACGATGAATTCGGGCAAGCCGAGCCGATACGGCGTCTGGGTGCTGGCGGTGAAATCGACCACCGCGACGGGGATCGGCGTCTCCGAGGCACGAACCTCGGAATTGCTCCCCGGCGCGACGCAGAGCGCGGACAGGGCCATCGCCAATGCAAGGCGGCCGACAGTGGTCATGGCAGCTCTCCTGCCGGCCGTTTCCCGGAGCACGGAGCCGACGGCCGGTCGCCGCATGTCGAGGCGGGCGGTGCGAGCACCTTCATACGAGCAACGGGGCATGACCGGCTCCCCTTCGTCCGCCTTCGTTGCAACGGTGCAACCCAGGGGTCTTCGAGTGCCGGCAGGGGACAGCAGGGGACACGGGGAAGGTTCGATTCTCAGCATCCCACCTGCCTCGCATTCACGCCGGCCCAGCCGTGGCCGGCGCCTCGACGGCCCCGGTGGCGCCGTCTTCTGCCGCCGCGTGCAGGGGCGTCCTGCGGTCGCTGGCCGGGACTGTGTTGGGACCATGAGTCGCAGTATAGGGGTAATCAACCTTATGTCAAGGGAAATTTCCGTTCCTATGGCCCTATGAGATGTAGGAGATTTCCCGCCATGGACGATCTGCTCCGCGAGATCGAGCGCGCCGTGAGGGCCCGTGGCTGGTCGGCGCGGCGGGCATCCATGGAGGCCGTGGGAACCCCTGAGCTGATCCGCGACATGCGGCGCGGGCGGGTGCCCTCGGTGGAGCGGATTCGTGCCTTGTGCGAGGTCCTGGACCTGGAGTTCTACGTCGGACCGAGGAGAGTGAAGGATTCGGTGGACGTCCCCCGGCTGGAGCAGGCCTTGGAGACCGCCGACCAGGTGCTGGCCTCGACCGGCCGGGAGGTGGGACGGGCGGACAAGGCGCGGGCCGTGTCCGCGGTCTACGACCTCATCGGCGAGGGACGCGGCAAGGGAAGCGCCGCCCGTGTGGTGCACCTGATCGAGGTCGTCGCCGGGAGCCCGAGCACAGAGGGCCGGAAGGACTGCCAGGAGCGGGAGGCGGGATCCGAAGCCCCCGCGCCGAGGGCGTGAGGGCCGTCGAGAGACAGGGGGCTCGCTGCTGCGAGCGGCTCTACCGGGAGCTTTCCGACTGCCCCGATCGAGGCAAGGCGCAGCCGCCGGGGCTTGCAGAACGGTTGGGGAGGATGACACGGGGGGCTGCCCGTTCCCAGCAGCCGTGGACAGCGCGGGACCGGAGCAGGCTTCCGCATGCGACAGCCCGAAACGACAGTGCCCGGCCGAAGCCGGACGCCGCAGGATCCCATATGGTGCAAGATCGTCGTCACGAGCCGGTTGCAGACAGAGGAAGAGCTCGGGAAGCAGGCAAAGTGGCTCCGGCTGGCTTGGGAAGAGTAAGGCGTCCCTGGGGAACTCACACGCCACCGCCGCCTCGCGTTCGAGCCCCCGATTGCGGGCCGGCCCCGCGACGTACCCCGCCCCGCGGCGCTCGCACCAACCCGACATCCGATGACGGCAGAACCCCGGGTCCCCCCGAAACACGGTGAGAACCCCAGGCAATGCAATGCTCGGCGAAATCCTTGGAAGAGGACCACGGAAGGCAACCAATGAACGAAATTGCGAAAATGGCAGGGCTGAGGGGATAGATGCGAATTGGATGGATACAAGTGGCCTCCGGGAAACCCGAGGCGGTTCATTCCGCCGACCGGAGCTCGCGAGCGTGAGCTTCGTGCACGATCAGGAAAGCATGAAGGATCGGTCTCCGTCGGCCGAACCTTGACCAGGGCGAGCAGCCCGAAGGCGAATTCCTGTTCAGGGGCCGCCTCCGCCCGACGAGCTGTTTCGCCACCGGAGGAAGGCCGCGCCCCGATCCGGTACCCTGCGGGCGGCGGCATACCGCGGCCGGCTTCCGAAGCGGGCGGCGCGCGCAGGAGCCGGGACAGGGGTATCGTTCCGGACCGGTCGCCGCGCCGCGCCCGGCCCGGAGGCGGGGACGGCCGCCGCCTGGGCTGGCGAGCCGGCGGGCAGGGCCGTCACGCCGGGTCACGTCCCGGCCGAATCGGCCGTTCAACCCATCGGCAGGCAGTACGCGAGGAGGGAGGGTGAGAATGGCGCGACACGCGGTCGTTTCGCACGACGAATGGGTGGCCGCCCGCAAGAGGCTGCTCGAGAAGGAGAAGGCGTTCACCCGGGAGCGCGACGCGCTCAGCCGGCTCCGTCGGGAGCTCCCGTGGGAGAGGGTGGAGAAGGCTTACGTCTTCGACGGCCCGGACGGCGAGGAGACCCTGGCCGACCTCTTCGGCGGGCGGGGCCAGCTCATCGTCTACCACTTCATGTTCGACCCGGAGTGGGACGAGGGCTGCAAATCCTGCTCCTTCCTGGCCGACCACTACGAGCCCGCCATCGTGCATCTCGCCCGGCGGGACGTGACCCTGGTCACGGTCTCGCGCGCCCCCCTCGCCACGATCGAGGCGTTCCGGCAACGCATGGGCTGGCGGTTCAAGTGGGTGTCGTCGCACCGCAGCGACTTCAACCGGGACTACGGCGTGACCTTCTCGCCGGAAGACCTCGCCGGAGGGGAGGTCTGCTACAACTACGCCGCCACCGCGTTTCCGATGACCGAGGGGCCGGGGATCAGCGTGTTCCGCAAGGACGACTCGGGGAGCGTCTTTCACACGTACTCGACCTACGCGCGCGGGCTCGACATGTTCATCGGCGCCTATCACCTCCTCGACATCGTGCCCAAGGGCCGGGACGAGGACGACCTCGCCTTCAGCATGGAGTGGATCCGACATCACGACCGGTACGAAGCATGAGCCCGGTGGACGATCCGGACCCGCACCGCGGCCACGTGCGAGCGGCAGGACGCCGAAGCCGGGCTCGGGGTCGAGGCGGGCGGTCGGGAACCCGGCTGCGATTTCCGCGAGCGCCGTGAGGGCCGCGCGCCGGCGGGTCGAACCGACACCGTGATGGGCCGGGAGCTGAGCACCGCCGCCCGCATCGCATGGATCGCCGCCCTCGGCATGGTGACGGGCGCCCTCGCCTCCCTCGCGGCCATCGGGTTCACGGACCTCGTCTTCCTCCTGAACGAGTGGCTGCTCATCTCGCCCCGCAGCCGCTTCATGCAGGAGGACGGGCGCCTGCTGCTCGTCGCCACCGTCTGCGTACCGGCCGCGGGCGGGCTCGTCGTGGGGCTCGTGCACCACTACCTCGTCCCCGAACGGCGCCCCCACGGCCCGCCCGACCTCATCCGCGCCGTCCAGGGGCTGGACGGCCGGGTCCCGCCCCGCTCCGGCTTTCTGTCCGCCTCGACGAGCCTCGTCTCCCTCGGGGCCGGCGCCTCCGTCGGGCAGTACGGCCCGCTCGCCCACCTGGGGGCGACCCTGGGCGCCCTGACCGCCCGGCTCAACCGGTACGCGGAGGGGACCGCGACCGTGTGGGTCGGCTGCGGGGTCGCGGCCGCGATATCGACCGCGTTCAACGCTCCCATCGCCGGGATCGTCTTCGCGCACGAGGTGATCCTCCGGCACTACTCCCTGCGCGCGTTCGCGCCGATCACCGTCGCGGCGACGATCGGCCACGTCATCGCCAACGTGGTCTTCGAACGGCCTCCCCTGTTCCGGGTGGAATCGGTGACCGTGGGCTCCGCCCCGGAGTACCTGGGGTTCATCCTCATCGGGGTCGGCGGCGCCTTCGTCGCGGTCCTCTACATGCGCGCCATCCTCTACTCCGGCCGGATCGCCCGCAAGCTGCCCGTCGCGGACTGCCTCAAGCCGATGCTGGCCGGCGGCGCCCTGGGGGTGGTCGCGATCGGGATGCCCGACGTCCTCGGCATCGGCAAGGAGACCCTGCGCTTCGCGGTCATCGACCAGGCATTCGCCCCCGGTGAGCTCGCGTTCCTGCTCGGCGCCAAGATCCTGGCCACCGCGCTCTGCATCGGCTTCGGGTTCGCGGGCGGGGTGTTCAGCCCGGCCCTCCTCACCGGCATCCTGTTCGGGGCGCTCGCCGGCAACGGCGCCGAGCTGCTCGCGGGCGACCTCCGATCGGATATCGCCATCTACGCGATCTGCGGCATGGTGGCGGTCGCGAGCGCGGTCATCGGGGCGCCCCTCACCACGATCCTGATCGTGTTCGAGCTCACCCGGAACTACGACCTCGCGACCGCGGCGATGGTCAGCGTGGTCTTCTCGAACCTGGTCTCGTACCGGCTCTTCGGCCGTTCGCTCTTCGACGTGCAGCTCCGCACGAGGGGTTTCGACCTCTCCGCGGGCCGGGACCGGGTGATACTCGAACGCCGGAGGATCGAAGGCTACGTCAGCCGGGATTTCACCGCGCTCGCCCCGGGCCTGCCGCTCGCCGAAGCCAAGGCGCGCCTTCTCGCGTCGGGCCGCCACGAGGGTTACGTACTCGATGCCGGCGGGGTCTATCTCGGCACGGTGAAGCTCGCGGAGCTGCTGGCGGGCGAGGAGGAGGAAAGGGAGAGGGGAGGCGGGAACACGGGGGAGGACGGCCTCGCTTCCGATCTCCCGGTATCCCGGATTGCGAAGCGCGCGGAACCGCTCCTCACCCCGAAGACCTCCGTCTGGGCCGCGATGGAGCGGATGGGGGGGTTCGTCGGCGAGAGCATTCCCGTGCTCGAGGAGGGCGGCGGCGAGCGCACGGACGGGGACGGAGGCAGGGGCGGGCGCATGCTGGGAGTGGTGTTCGAAGCGGCCATCGTCAGGGCCTATCTCGACACGATGAACGACATTCGCCGCGAGGAGAACGCGGGCGCCTGAGCGCCCGCCGGCAGGGGATGGTCGGCATGGGCGGAGGCCCGTTCCCGCGAACGGCTGGCGGCGCGCACGTCTCCCCGGCGTTCGCCGCGAGGGGGTGGAGACGCCGTGGCCGCGGCGGGCCGCAGGACGCTGAAGGCGTCACCGGATCCGGGTCCCGCGTCGAAGCGGCCGGGAACGGGGTACGGCCCGCCGCGATGGGCGGCTCGGCGTCCGCGGCGGGAGGACGGGGAGACGTGCGGGCGGGCCGCCGCCGGCGGGCGGCTCTCTGGGTCGCCTCGCTGTGGCTCCTCGGAGCGGGCGCAGGCGCCTCGGACGGGGCCGCCTCGGGCGCGGGCGCGGATGCGGCCGGGACCTCCCGGTCCATCACGGTGGTGACCTGGGGCGGTCCGTACGAGCGGAGCCAGGTCAAGGCCTACTTCGAGCCGTTCACGAAAGCGACGGGGATCCGGATCGACGTCGAACGCTACGACGGCGGGCTGGACGAGCTTCGCCGGCAGGTGGACGGCGGCGACGTCACCTGGGACCTCGTGGACATGACCATGGCCGACAACCGCGCCGCCTGCCGGCAGGGGCTGATCGAGCCCATCGACCACTCGCTGCTCCAGCCCGCCCCGGACGGCGCCCCCGCCGACCGGGACTTCATCGACGGGGCGCTCACCGAGTGCGGGGTCGCGCAGATCGTCTATGCCACGGTGGCCGCCTACCACCGCGACGCGTTCCCGGGGGAGCGCCCGGCCCGGATCCGGGACCTCTTCGACGTCCACCGGTTCCCGGGGACGCGCGCGCTGCAACGAGGCCCGGAGGCGAACCTCGAGTGGGCGCTCCGGTCGTACGGGGTCCCGCGCCAGGACCTCTACCAGCTCCTCAGCACCGAGCGCGGGCTTCGGCTCGCGTTCGAGCGGCTCGACCGGATCCGGGACCACGTGGTCTGGTGGACCTCCGCGAACCAACCGATGGAGATGCTGGTCGGCGGCGAAGCGGCGATCGTCTCCGGGTACAACGGCCGGCTGTTCGACCTCGCGGCCGTCCAGGGCCACCCGGTCGAGATCATCTGGGACGGCCAGGTCTACGAGCTCGGCTCGTGGGGGATCCCGCGGGGCGCGCGGCGCCTCGGCGACGTTCTCGAGTTCGTCCGCTTCGCGACCGGGACCCGCCCGCTCGCGGACCAGGCGAGGTACATCGCCTACGGCCCGGCGCGCCGCTCCTCGATGAAGCTCGTGTCCACGCACGCGGAGACCGGAGTCGACATGCGCCCCCACCTGCCGACCAGTCCCGCGAACTTCCGCACCGCGATCCTCAAGGACACGGAGTGGTACGCGAGCCTCTACGACCGGATCAAGGCCCGCTTCGACACGTGGCTCGCCGAGTGACGGAACGGCCCGCCGCCGCGGCAGGTCGGGGCGGCCCGGGGCCGCCATCCGTCCCCGCGGCCGGCTCCTCCCCCGATCGGCTGCCTCGCGGCCCAGCTTCGCCGGCGGGGGGAGCGAAGGAGATGGGCGAGGGTCATCCGCCTCCGGGGGACGAGCCCAGCCGGGCCGCCGCCGCCGCCACGATGTCGCCCGCAAAGCCGAGGGCGCGGGAAGACTGCTCCGAGGAGAAGGCTTCCTCCGGGGTGCCGTCGTCGAGACCGTTGGGATAGCGGGTCGGGAGGTAGAGGAGGTCGAGCTCGCGCGCACCGGGGAGCCGATCCTCGAGATCGGGGGCCTCGAGGCGTTCGATGAGCTGCCGGATCCCGTGCCCCCGGACCACCCGCGCCCCTCGCCCGTAGTGCAGTGCCTTCATGGCCTTTTCGGCCGCCTGGTGCGCGTGGAAGCAGGCCGGTGCGTGAAATCCGCCCGCCGCGGCGTGCCGGGCGAACGCGAGGTCCTGCCGGGCGGTATCGAGCCATCTCCGGGCGGTGCGAGCCGGATCGTTCACCCGGGCTCGTCCCCGGCCGGGGCCGCGCTCGTGGCCGGGGCCGTGGCCGCGGTCGTTGCCGCGGCCGGGAAGATCGTCTTCCCTTCGTCCGCGATGGCGGCGAAGACGTCGAGCCCCGCCGCACTCCCCCTCTCGAACTCGGAGGGGGTGCAGATCAGCAGGTCCAGGGAGACGGGGACCGCGTCGTGCAGCTCCTCCAGCAGGCGTCCCCGTTCGAATCTCGGCAGGTCGGTGTCGATCACCACCGCGAGATCGAGGTCGGACCAGGCATCCGCGACCCCTCGCGCATAGGATCCGAACACCACCGCGCGAAGCGCCCCGGCGGCCTCCAGCGGGCCGGCCGCGAGCCGGGCGAGGTCCGCGAGCGACCACTTGGCCGGCTCGCGAAGGATGATCACCGAGCCTTCCATTCCATCATCCATCCCGGCCGCGCCCGTCCGGAGACTGCTTCGGAGTCTCGCCGACCGTCGCCGGTCCACGCCGACCGGCGCGAAGCCGGACCGATCCGCCGCCGCCCGGTCATCCGCCGCCGCCCGGTCAGAGCGGCGGGCGGCGGGACGCGAAGTCGAAGACGCCCTCGTAGGCGTGGGCGAGCTGCAACGCCTCGAAGTCGCACTTCGGCGGGGCGACGATCTGGATCCCGACCGGCAGCCCGTCCGGGGTGAAGCCGGCCGGCACCGAGATCGAGGGGCAGCCGGTCACCGTGATCGCGTAGCACGCGGCCATCCAGTCGATGTACGTTTCGAGCCGGACCCCGTCGATCTCCCGCACCCAGTCGGTATCGACGGAGAACGGCGGCACCTGGGTGGTGGGACAGACGAGGTAGTCGAAGCGACTGAAGAACCCGACCACCCGATCGAAGAGGGCGGCCCGTTTCGCCTCCGCGTGCGCGACGTCCATCGCGCCGAGGGCAAGGCCCTTCTCGACGTTCCAGACGACGGTGTCCTTCATCCGGCCGCGGTGGAGCCGGAGGTGCTCCTCGTGGGCCATGGCGAAGGAGAACGCCCGCAGGGTCTGGAAGATCTCGTCCGCATCGCGCAGATCGGGGTCCGCCTCCTCGACCGTGCAGCCGATCTCCTCGAAGCGGGCCGCCGCCGCTCCGCAGACCTCCAGCACCACCGGCTCCATCGGATAGCCGCCGAGGGTCGGGCTCCAGGCGACGCGAGTCCCCGCGAAGCCGCGCTCGAGCGGCTCGCGGAACCGGCTCCCCGGCGCCTCGATGGAGAGCGGCGCCCGCCGGTCGGGGCCCGCCATCGCGGAGAGGAGCAGGGCCGCGTCGGCGACGTGCCGGGCGATGGGGCCGGCCACGCCGAGGGGGTTGTACAGCATGTTGCGGGGCCACACCGGAACCCTCCCCGGCGAGGTCCGGAAGCCGACCACGTTGGACCAGGACGCGGGGTTGCGAAGCGAACCCCCCATGTCCGTTCCGTCCGCGAGCGGGAGCATCCCGCACGCGACCGCGACCGCCGCCCCGCCGCTGCTGCCGCCGCAGGTTCGATCCGCCGCGTAGGGGTTCCGGGTGGCGCCGAACACCGGATTGAAGGTCTGCGACCCCGCCCCGAACTCCGGGGTGTTCGTCTTGCCGATGACGATCGCGCCCGCCGCCCGGAGGCGCTCGACGTAGAGCGCGTCCTCGTCGGGAACGAAGTCGCGGTAGATCGGCGATCCGAACGTGGTGCGGATGCCCCGGGTCGGGGTGAGGTCCTTCACCGCGATGGGGAGCCCGTGGAGCGGTCCCGGGGGCTCGCCCCGGGCCAGGGCGGCGTCCGCCGCCCGCGCCCCTTCGAGGGCCGCTTCCGGGACCAGGGTGACGATCGCGTTGACCGCCGGATTCACCTCGTCGATGCGGGCGAGGAACCGGGTCATGAGCTCCTCCGCGCCGAGCTCGCGCTCGGTGAGGCGGCGAACGAGGTCGCGCGCGGGAGCGAAGACGATCTCGGGGTCCGAGGAGCGGGTGTCGTTCATGAAGGCTGATCCGGTGGTCGAGGGTCGTGCCCGGAGCATCGTCCGGCAGGTGGGCGGGCGCGGCGCGGGGGGCAGGCCCGTTTCCCGGCGCGCCCCGCGGGCGGGGCGCACTCCCCGCGGGCGGCGTCCCCCTGCGCGCGCCGGCCCCCGCCGGTCAGGATAGCGGGCTCCGGGCCGCGCCGCATCCCGCCGCGGCCCGTCCCGATGCGCCGGGGCCGGCCCGCGCGGCGTGAAGCCCGCCCGGCATGGGGGAGACATGGGGAAGTCGCGTGCTACACTCGCGCGGAGTTACGGGGTATCGGTTCCGAAATGACGGTATCGCCCGAGTTCGAACGACGGCGCGGCCCGAGGCGGCGAACGATGTTCCCGGGCCGCCGCGATGCCTGCCGCCCGCCCCGGGCTTCCCGAAGCACGTCCCTCCGGCTCATCCATCGACGTGCGGCCGTCCGGTCCGCGACGGTCGTCCCGCGTTCCCGCCATCCGGCCGGGGCTTCGGCCGGCAGCCCCGCCTCGTGCGCGGCGCGCGCCGCTCCCTAGCGCACGCACAGACAAAGGACGAAGGCCATGCAAGAGAAACATCCTCGGCTCGTTGCGGCGACCGGCATCTGGAAGGGGCTTCATCCCGCGATGGGGATCGCTTCCAAGGGCATGGTCGCCGCGTTCGTGGTGTTTACGGCGCTCAACGTCGAGTTCGCCAACTCCGTCTACTCGGCGGTCCGCGGCTGGGTCGAGTCGGCGCTCAACTGGTACTACATCAGCGCGCTCGTCATCATGGTGTTCGTCTGTCTCTACCTGATGTGCAGCCGCCACGGCGCGGTCAAGCTCGGGGACGACGACAGCAAGCCCGAGTTCAGCAACTTCTCCTGGTTCGCGATGCTGTTCTCGGCCGGGGTCGGCATCGGACTGCTCTTCTTCGGCATCGCCGAGCCGATGTTCTACTTCGACAACACCGAGCCGTGGGGCTATCCGAACAACCCGTTCGCGGACCGCGCCCTCGTCACCGAAATGAACGAGGAGCGCGCGGCCCTCGCGATGCGGGTGACCTACTTCCATTGGGGGTTCCACGGCTGGGCGGTCTACGTGATGGTCGGCCTGTGCCTCGCCTACTTCGGCTTCCGCAAGAAGCTGCCGTTGACCCTGCGCTCGTCCCTCTACCCGATCATCGGGGACCGGATCTACGGCCCGATCGGCCATGCCGTCGACCTGCTGGCGGTGTTCGGCACGGTCTTCGGGGTCGCCACGTCGCTCGGCCTCGGGGTCAGCCAGATGGCCACCGGGCTCAACTTCCTGTTCGGGGTGGACCCCGGCACGACCACCCAGATCATCCTGATCGTGATCATCTCGGTGGTGGCGACGTTCTCCGCCGTATCCGGGGTCGGCAACGGCATCCGCATCATCTCGGAGTGGAACATCTGGCTGAGCGTCGTCCTGCTCGCCTACTTCCTGTTCGGGGGGCCGTTCCAGTGGCTGATGGGGTTCTTCGTCACCACGGTGGGCGACTACCTGTGGAACGTCATTCCCATGGGCTTCCAGACCTTCAACGAGCCGGGGGCCTCCGCCTGGCAGGGCGGCTGGACCATCTTCTACTGGGGCTGGTGGATCTCCTGGGCGCCGTTCGTCGGCATGTTCATCGCCCGGATCAGCCGCGGCCGGACCATCCGCGAGTTCATGCTGGGGGTGATGTTCGTCCCGACCACCATCGCCTTCTTCTGGCTCTGCATCTTCGGCGGCAACGCGATGTACCTCGAGCTGACCGCGGAGGGCGGGGCAGGCACCGCCGGCATCGCCCAGCTGATCCGCGACTGGAACCTGCCGGCCGCGCTCTACGGGACCATCGAGCGGATGACGGACGTGCAGTGGCTGAACTGGATCATGGCGGCGCTCGCGACCTTCCTGCTCGCGACCTGGTTCATCACCTCGTCCGATTCGGGCACCCTCGTCATCACCACCATGCTCAGCATGGGCGACGACGATCCGCCGCAGCGGTTCCGCATCGTCTGGGGGCTCGGCGAGGGCTTCGTCGCGGCGGTGCTGCTGCTCGCCGGCGGGCTGAAGGCGCTTCAGACCGCCTCCATCGCGGCGGCGCTGCCCGTCAGCGTGATCATGATCTTGATGACCCTGGGGATCGTCAAGTCGCTGAACGAGGATTCGAGCGCGGTGGCCGCGCCGGGCGCGGCGGGGGAGCCGGAGCCCGCGAGCTGAGGGGGCGGCCTCTTCGGGGGCCCTCTGCGCACGGCGAGAATCGACCAAAGGGAGATCAGGGCAATGCATTCATTCCTTCGCCTCGGAGCCGCCGGTCTGGCGCTCGCCTTCCTGCCGATGGCCGGTGCGGCGGCGCAGGCGCCGGTGCAGAAGGCTCTGACGATCGTCTCGTGGGGCGGCTCCTATACCCGGAGCCAGATGCTCGCCTACGTGAAGCCGTTCCGGAGCCGGATCGGCGAATGGGTGGAGATGGAGACCTACGGCGGCGGCCTCGACGAGATCCGGACGCAGGTGGAGACCGAGAACGTCGTCTGGGACGTGGTGGACTTCGAGCAGTCGGACCTGATCAAGGGCTGCCGCGAAGGTCTGCTGGAGAAGCTGGACCACGGCGCCCTGGCGGCCGGCGCCGACGGGACCGCGACGTCCGAGGACTTCATCCCCGGGGCCCTGACCGAGTGCGGGGTCGGCCAGATGGTCTGGGCGACCGTCGTCGCCTATGACGGCAGCCGGATGGAGGGCGGCCGCCCGGCCGCGCTCGCGGACTTCTTCGACCTCGGGAAGTTTCCCGGCAAACGGGGCCTGCGGCGCGACCCGAGGGTGGCCATGGAATGGGCGTTGATGGCGGGCGGGGTCGCTCCGGGCGAGGTCTATGCGATGCTCGAAACCGAGGAAGGCCGGCAGCGCGCCTTCTCGACGCTGGATCTCATCAGGACGAACATCGTGTGGTGGACCACCGGATCGGAGCCGGTTCGGCTCCTCGATTCGGGGGCGGTGGTGATGACCTCCGCCTGGAACGGGCGCATGTACCGCCCGATGGTCGAGGAAGGCAAGGACTACGGCATCGTCTGGGACGGGCAGCTCTGGGACATCGACTCCTGGGGGATCCCCAAGGGAACCGCCAACCTCGCCAAGGCGATGGATTTCATCACGTTCGCCACGAGGTCGGGGCAGCTCGCGGAGCAGACGAGGTACATATCCTACGGGCCGGCAAGGAGGTCGGCGATGGCTCTGGTGGGCGACGATACGAAGGCCATGCTTCCGACCGCGGAAGAGAACATGGCGACCGCCCTGCAAACGGATGCCGATTGGTGGGCGACCCATCACGAGGAGCTGTCGGCGATGTTCGAGCAATGGCTGGCCAAGGGCCGGCGCGGCCTGTCGGGGTCGGCCCGCTAGCGCGGGGCTCCGACCGGCCCTGTTCGGGGGTGGGCCCGGTCGCCGCGGCGACCGGAGTGTGCCCGAAGTGACGGAATCGATGCCGGCAGACCGTCGGTCGGCGAGAAGTCCGGACGGGGCGGCGTGTATCCGGGACGGCCCTCCGGCGCTTCGAGCATTCCGATGCAGGCTGCCGGAGTCCGGATGATCGAGGCGAGGGTGAGGACGAGGGAACGTTGCCCCGGCGCCGGTCCTCCGTCGCGGGCCGGCGGACTTGGCCGGGCCGGTGCGGCAGCGGTGTTCGGGGAGGGCGTCCGCGACGCTCGACCCGATCGGGTTCCACGAGCCCCACATGGCCCGAAACACCCTACCGGCTCGGGCGTTTCGCCTACGAAACAAGGCCGCCCGCCGGCTGACGCCGTCCTTCTTCGGCACTAGACTCCCGTTGACCATCCTGCCGCCTTGGAGAGGTTCATCTCTACCGCGGGCGGGCAGGTGAGGGGGTCGAGATCCGTCGCGGGCTTCCGCCGGAGGTCCGACCCGCTTCGTTCCTCGAGGAGTCGCTGAATTCGTGGGATCGCTCCAGGACCAGTTGCTGAAGGCGGGCCTCGCCACCCCCGAGCAGCTTCGCAAGGCGAGAGAGGAGCAGCGCCGGGAGCAACGGCGCGAGCCGAGGGGCAGACGGGATGGCCAGGAGGGATCGCGAACGCAGGGAACCCGTCCGGCGGCCCGAAACCGTCCGGCCGCGGCGGCACCCGCCGCTTCCGGCCGGGCATCCGATCCCCGCAAGGAGGATGCGCGCCCGCCGGGCCGGGGTGGGGAGGGCCGGCGCGGAAGGGGCGCCGCACGCCGGTATCGCGGACCCCCGGAGCACCCGCACGACAAGGGCGGCCGCCCGCGGCCGGCCGAATCACCGCCGGCTCCGGATACTTCCGTCCAGGCCCTGAACCTCCGGATCCGCGCGCTTCTCGACCGCTACGCGCTGAATGACCGGAACGCCGAGATCGCGTTCCATTTCTTGCGGGACAACATGGTCCGGCGGGTATACGTCACGGACGGGCAACGCCGGAAGCTCGCGGGCGGGGAGCTCGCGGTCGTCGGGTTCCGCCGCCGCCACCACCTCGTGTCGGCGGCCGTTGCGGACGAAATCCAGGCCCTGCGCCCCATCGTCTTCGTGCATCGGGCGGCGGGGGCACGCGAAGACCCGGCCGGGCCGGGCTCCGCCCCGGATGCGGAAGATCCCTACCGCGACTTTCCCGTTCCCGACGACCTGCACTGGTAGCCGATCCGCGGCGGCCGACCCGACTCCGATCGCCCCGCCGGCCCATCGGGCCCGAACGGCTGCCGTGGCCGCGGCCGAACGCCGGCTCCCGCTCCGTCGGGGGCCCGGGCCGCAGGGTCGCCCGTCCCGCGACCGGAGGGCGCCGGCCGCCTGCCCGCCGCCCCGCTCAGAACTTCGAGACGGCCGTCTCCTTCGCGGTGATGAACTCGAGGAGGGCCGGCTGTCCCTCGCGGGTCGCCCGGATCCCCCGCTCGATGGCGGGCACGATCTCGCCCGCCTCGACCACCCGTTCGCCGTAGGCCCCGAACGCCCGCGCCATCGCCGCGTAGTCGCCCGAGATGTCCGTGCTGCGGTACTTCTCCGTCGAGACGGGCATGACCTTGAGCTCGATCGCCATCGAGAAGTTGTTGAGGAGGATGGAGAGGATCGGGATCCGCTCGCGCACCGCGGTCTCGACGTCCATGCCGGTGAAGCCGATCGCCGCGTCCCCCCACACGTTGATGCAGAGCTTGTCGGGGGCCGCGAGCTTCGCCCCCATCGCGAGCCCGAGCCCGTAGCCGAGCTGGGTCGTCTTGCCCCAGCCGAGGTAGCTCAGCGGCTCGGTGCTCACCCAGAACGGGGAGAGCTGGTCGCGGGGGCTCCCCGCGTCGTGGGTGATGATGGTGTTCGCGGGGTCCACGGTGCGGGCGAGGTCGGCGAGCACCCGGTAGGGCGAGAGGGGCGCCGCGTTCGAGCCGCGCTTCGACTCCCACTCGGCGAGCCACTCGCCGCGGATGGACGCGATGCGGGCCGCGACCGGAGCGGCGTCGCGCCGCGGGGCGCGGGCCAGCCGGTCCGCCACCGCCTCATCGAGGGCGTCGAGGGTGAGGCCGGCGTCGCCGACGAGGGCGTGATGGGCCCGCACGTTCTTGTTGAGGTCCACGGGGTCGAGGGTCGCGTGCACGATGATCGGCCCCTCGGGGATCGCCACCCCGAAGTTGGTCCGGGTGAAGCTGCACCCGATGCCGAAGATGAGGTCCGCCTCGTGGAGGAAGGTGTGGACCGGCTTCGGGACCGCGAGCCCCCCGGAGCCGAGGGCGAGCGGATGGTTCTCGGGGAACGCGCTCTTGCCCTGGAGGCTGGTGGTGACCGGGGCGGCGAGCCGCTCGGCGAGGCGCCGGAGGGCCGGCCACGCCCGCGCGTAGTGCACCCCCTGCCCGGCGTAGACGACGGGGCGCTCGGCCTCGACGAGGAGGGCGGCGACGCGCTCGACGTCCGCGGGGTCCGGACCCGAGCGGGTGCTCATGACCGGCTCGTAGTCGAGCGGCTCCGCGACCTCCTCGGCGAACACGTCGGCCGGCACCTCGACGACCGCGGGGCCCGGGCGGCCGTTTCGGAGCTGGGTGAACGCCCGGCGGAGGACGTTCGGGATCTCCGCCGCGCTCGTCACCGGCTCGCACGACTTGGCGACCGGGCGGAAGGCGGCGGTCGAGTTGAAGTTCGGCCGCACGTGGGCGATCGCCCGCGGGTAGCCCATCGGCATGACCAGGATCGGCACCGACTCGCCGAACGCCTGCGCGACCCCCCCGAACGCGTTCTCCGCTCCCGGCCCGTGCTGCATCGCGAACGCCCCGATCCGGCGGCCCGAGCCGAGGCGCGCCATCGCGTCGGCCATGTGAAGCCCGATCCGCTCCTGGCGGACGATGACGGTGCGGATGTCCGCCCGCGCCGCGTGCTCGATGATGTGGTTCACCGGGTACCCGACGAGGGTGTCCACCCCCTCGCGCTTGAGGACCTCGGCGATCGCGTCGGCCGCCTTCATACCTGCATCTCCTGTCTGGCCCGCATGTCTCCCCGTCGTGGACGCCGCTCCGCTTCAGGCGCCGGGCCGGGCTCCCTTCCAGGCCGCTTCGACGGCACGCACCCTGGTGCGGGGCTGCCGGCGAAGGCTGCGCCTTCGGCGTCCTGCCGCCCCCGCCGGGGCGTCTCGACCCTCTCGCGGCGTAACCCGGTGAGACGTCCGGGCTCGTCCGTCCCTCCCTTCCTGCCCTCGTGCGGGAGGCGGCGTGTCCGCTCCCTCCTTCGCCGTCGTCCTGCCCCGCCGGCCTCCTTCAGGCCCGCGCGCGGGCGCCGGTCGGGTCGTACATCGCGCGAAGGCTCGCCCGCGCCGGGACCCGCTCTCCACCGACGTCGATCTCGAACCGCCCGCCCTCGATCCAGTCCGCGTCGATCCCGCCGTCCGAGCGGACGTAGCCGAGGCCCACCGCCCCCCCGAGGGTGTGCCCGTAGCTGCCGGAGGTGAGGTAGCCCACGACGTCCCCGTCCCGGAGGATCGGCTCGTGGTGGTAGAGGATCGTCTCCGGATCCTCGAGCAGGAACTGGACCAGGCGCTTCCGAAGCGGCGCCTCGCGCTGGCGGAGGAGAGCGTCGCGGCCGATGAAGTCGATCGGCTTCTGGAAGTCGCAGACGAAGCCGACCCCCGCCTCGAGGGGGGTGTCCTCCTCCGCCGCGTCGTGCCCGAAGTGGAGGAACTTCTTCTCGATCCGGCACGAGTCGAGGGCGTGGAAGCCGGCGAGGCGAATACCCCCGTCCCCGCCTCCGCCGTCCCCGGCGCCGTCCCCCTTCTCCCCGTCCATCAGCGCGTCGAAGACGTGGCGCGCCTCGGTCGCGGGCACGTAGAGCTCCCACCCCCGTTCGCCGACGAAGGAGACGCGCGTCGCGCGGACGAGGGTGCAGCCGACCTCCACCTCGCGCGAGGCGCCGAACGGGAAGCTCCCGGCCGACAGGTCCTCGCCGGACAGCGCCTCGAGACGGTTCCGGCTGCCCGGCCCCATCACGCCGAGCGTGGCCCATCCGGCGGTGACGTCCGCCACCACGCATTCGGCCTCCGGGGGAACGTGGCGGCGGAGCCAGTCGAGGTCGCGGACCGCGCTCGCGGCCGCCGTCACCACCCAGTACCGGCGCTCCGCGAGCCGGGTGACGGTGAGGTCCGCCTCGATCCCGCCGCGCTCGTTCAGCCAATGGGTGTAGACGATCCGCCCCGGCTCGACGTCCACGTCGGCGGTGCACACCCGCTGCAGGACCCGGGCCGCGTCCCGCCCTTCCACGAGGAGCTTGGCGAAGCTCGACTGGTCGAACAGGGCGGTCCCTTCGCGCGCCGCGCGGTGTTCGGCCGCGGAATGCTCGAACCAGTTCTGGCGGCCGAAGGAGTACTCATAGACCGGCTCCACCCCGGACGGCGCGTACCAGTTGGGACGTTCCCAGCCGGCCGTCTCGCCGAAGCACGCCCCGCGGGCGGCGAGGCGCTCATGGAGCGGCGAGTGGCGGACGTTCCGGGCCGTCTCGTACTGGCGGAACGGATAGTGCCGGGCGTAGAGGAGCCCGAGGGTCTCGCCCACCCGCTCCCGGAGGTAGCGGCGGGTGTTCTGGATCGGCGCCATCCGCCGGACGTCGTTGCCGGCGAGATCGAGGGGGGCGTGCCCCCGGTCCATCCATTCCGCGACCGCCTTGCCGACCCCGCCCCCGGACTGGATGCCCACCGAGTTGAGGCCGCACGCGACGAAGAAGTTCCCGAGCCCGGACGCCTCCCCGATGTGGAACTGGTCGTCGGGGGTGAAGCTCTCCGGTCCGCAGAAGAAGCTCCGCCAGCCGACCTCGCCGAGGACCGGGATCCGGTGCATCGCGTCCTCGAGGACCGGCATGAGCTGCTCCTCGGCGTGGCCCGGCAGCTCGTCGAAGCAGAAGTCGACGGGAAGCTCGGAGAGGTCGATGGGACGCGCGGCCGGCTCGAAGGCGCCGACGAGGAGGCTCCCCGCGTCCTCCCGGACGTAGGCCGCGATATCGTAGTCGCGGAGGGTCGGGAGGTCGGAGGGAAGGTCCGGGATCTTCTCGGTGTGGGCGTAGTAGTGCTCGCAGGCGTAGAGGGGCACGTCGACCCCCGCCATCCGTCCCACCTCCCGTCCCCAGAGGCCCGCGCAGTTCACCACGAAGTCGGCCTCGACGTCGCCGGCGTCCGTCCCGACCCCGGTGACCCTGCCGTCCTCGTGGTGGACGGCGGTGACCGCCACCCCTTCGAGGCAGCGCGCCCCCCGGTTCCGCGCGCCCCGGACGAAGGCCGCCACCACGTCGACGGGGCTCGCCACCCCGTCGGTCGGTACCCAGGTCCCGCCGATCAGCCCTTCCTTGTCGATGAGCGGATGGAGGGACGCGATCTCGTCCGCGGTGACGAGGTGGACCCGGGTGACCCCGAACCCGTTGTTCATCGCGGCGAGGCGCTTCAGCTCCTCGAAGCGATCCCGGTGGTGGGCGATGGCGAGGCTCCCGACCGCCCGGAACCCGGTCGACTGCCCGGTCTCCTCCTCGAGCTCGGTGAGCAGCCGGCGCGAGTAGTCGAGGAGCTTCGCCAAGCTCTCGTGCGGACGCACGGTTCCGATGAGGCCGGCCGCGTGCCAGGTCGTCCCGCCCGCGAAGCGCGCGCGCTCGAGGAGCAGCACGTCGCTCCAGCCGAGCCGGGCGAGGTGGTAGGCGGTGCTCGCCCCGATGACCCCGCCGCCGATGACGACGGCCGAGGCCCGCTCCGGTAGCTCCTGCGCCATCTGGATGGTCTCCCGGACCCGCTCCGCCCCGCCCCGTTTCGTGGGCCGCCGGCGGCCCGCCGCCAGTATGCCCGAATCCGGCCGCCGCCCGACACCTTCCGTTTCGCCGCGCCCGCCGCCGGCCTGCGTCGCAAGACCCTCCGCGGGGCGCTTGGCGAGGGTCATGCCCCGGCGGGCCGCCGCCCGCCCGACGGTCACCCGCTCCGACTGGTCGGCCTGCCCGGAGCATGGATTCCGGGGGAAGCCCGGTTACACTTCGCGGCGCGGCACGACGCGGCATGGACCTGGATAAGGAGGCCCGACGATGCGAACCGACGACGACCCGGCCGCGGCGGATCCCCGGCCGCGAGCCCGCCCCTTGGAGCGTGCGCGGACGGCACACGCCCCGGCGCCCTCCTCCCCGGAGCCCGACGCCCCGGCTCCGGACCTTCCCGGCTGCCGGCCGATCCCCCTCCGGCGGCGCGACCTCGATACCTGGGACGGTCGCTTCGAGTACTGGGACGGCGCGACCGAGACCGCATGGGTGGTGCGAGACCCCACCGGCCTCGCCCATGAGCAGCCGGCCGAACGGCTCGTGGAGCTGTGCACCCATATCGCGACCGTGCGCGGCGCGCCCATCGGGTGCTACGGGACCACGGACCTCGAGCTGCGCGACGAGCACGGCCGGCGGGAGAAGATCCTCCGGGCCGACCAGTTGGCGTACCTGTATCCGAAGCGCGCCCGGCTGCCCGAAGGCGGCGGAATCGTGATCGGGGAGCACGACCTCCCGGACGTGATCCTGGAGGTGGACTACACCACGGACGTGCGCCCCTGGAAGCTCGGGAGGTACGAGTCGTGGGGCTTTCCGGAGGTGTGGGTGGAGGTGCCGGGGCGGTGGTCGGGGGGCCGGCGCCGGGGCCGTTCTCCGGACCTCACGATCCACGTGCTCGAAGGGGGCCGGTACCGGGAGTCGCGGGAGAGCCGGGCGTTTCCCGGCTGGCCGGCGCATGCGATCCACGACGCGCTGAACGAGGTCGAGCTCACGGGGTGGACGTATGCGAGGCTGAAGTCGGTGGGGCGCAGGCTGGGCGAGCGGGACGGCACCGGCCCGGACGACCACCCGTTCCTGCGTTCCTTCCGGGACGAGAGCCGTTCGGAGGGCTTGGCGGAGGGCCGGACGGAGGGCCGGGCGAAGACGGTGCGCGAGCTGCTGCGGCTGCGGGGCATCGCGGTTTCGGAGGCGTTTCCGGGGAACGTGCCCGGGTTCGCGGAGGCGCCGGAGGAGGTCGCCGCCGCCGCGACCCTCGCCTGCGAGAGCGAGGAGGACTTCCGCGCCCGTATCCGTGGCGGCTGACCGGCGGCCGGGTGAGGCTGCCGAGCCGGCGCACCCCCGTCCCGGGTCTCGCGGGTGCTTGCACCGATGGCGGTCGAGGCCCCACCCCGCGCGCGCCATCCGCTGGGTCGGAGGTGACTTCCTCTTCGTCTCCTTCGATCCGGATCAGGGGCCGCACCGACCCGGGGTGCGCGTAGCGCGCGGCGCAATGAAGACCGCGCGGCGGCGGGGGATCACGCCTTTGCAGAACGGCCGGTGACGGGCCGCGGCGGCGGGGCCATGAAGTCGAAGTCGCAGCCGCGGTCGGCCTGGGTCACGGTGTCGAGGAAGAGGCGCAGGTAGCCGCGCTCCGACCCCGGATGGGCCGGGGGCGGGGACCACCGCTCGCGCCGCGCCGCAATCTCCCGCTCCGGCGCAAGCAGGTCCAGCCGACGCGCGCCGACGTCGAGCCGGATGCGGTCGCCGGTCTCGACGAGGGCGAGCGGCCCCCCGACCGCGGACTCGGGGTTGACGTGCAGGACGATGGCGCCGAAGGCGGTGCCGCTCATGCGCGCATCCGAGATCCGTACCATGTCCCTGACCCCGCGCGCGGCGAGCTTCTTCGGGATCGGGATGTAGCCCGCTTCCGGCATTCCCGGCGCGCCCTTCGGCCCGGCCCCGCGGAGCACGAGCACGTCGTCCGGCTCCACGTCGAGGGCGGGGTCGTCGATGCGCGCGGCGAGGTCCGCGAGCGAATCGAACACCACCGCGCGCCCCTCGTGCCCGAGCAGGTGGGCGGAGGCGGCGGAGTGCTTGATGACCGCCCCGCCCGGGGCGAGGTTGCCGCGCAGCACCGCCATCCCTCCGGTCGGGCGGACCGGGTTGCTCCGGGTCCGCACGACCGTCTGGCCGGGAACGCGATCGCCGATCTCGATGTTCTCACGGAGGGTCCGGCCCGATACGGTCGGCGCGTCGAGGCGGAGCTCCGGGCGAAGCTCGCGGAGCACCGCGTTCAGGCCGCCCGCGTCGTGCAGATGCTCCATGTAGTGGTCGCCGGAGGGCTTGAGGTCCACGAGCACCGGGACCCGGCGCCCGATCGCGTCGAACTCGTCGAGGTCGATCGGGACCCCCACCCGGTTCGCGACCGCGGTGACGTGCACGAGCGCGTTGGTGGAACCGCCGATCGCCTGCAAGGTGACGAGCGAGTTGTGGAACGCATCCGCGGTCAGGATGCGCCGGGGGCGGAGGTCCTCGGCCGCGATCTCGACCGCGCGGCGCCCGGTGCGCTCGGCGAAGCGCTCCCGGTCCGCGTGCACGGCGGGGATGGCGGCGCCGCCCGGCAGCATCATGCCGAGCGCCTCCGTCATGCAGGCCATGGTGCTCGCGGTCCCCATCACCATGCAGGTCCCGGCGGTGGGGGCGAGCCGGTCGTTCACGTCCTCGATCCCGGCCTCGTCGAGCTCCCCGGCGCGGTACATCCCCCAGAAGCGGCGGCAGTCGGTGCACGCCCCGAGCCGTTCGCCCCGGTAGTGCCCGGTCATCATCGGGCCGGTGGGAAGGACGAGGGCGGGCACGTCCGCGCTCGCGGCGGCCATGAGCTGGGCGGGAATGGTCTTGTCGCAGCCGCCGATGAGGACGACCGCGTCCATCGGCTGGGCCCGCACCATCTCCTCGGTGTCCATCGCCATCAGGTTGCGGAGGAACATGCTCGTCGGGTGCGAGAACGACTCGTGCAGGGAGATGGTGGGGAAGGCCATCGGCAGCCCTCCGGCGAGCATCACCCCCCGCTTCACCGCCTCGACGAGCCGGGGGACGTTCGCGTGGCAGGCGTTGTAGTCGCTGCCGGTGTCCGCGATCCCGACGACCGGCCGCGCGAGCGCGTCGTCGGAGAAGCCCATCGCCTTGATGAACGCCTTGCGCAGGAACAGGGAGAAGCCCTCGTCCCCGTACCGGGTGAGGCCCTTGCGCATCCCCCGGGGCGCCGCGCCGTCCGCCATCTCGCGCCGTCCGCCTGCCTGCCTCGCCCCAGTATGCCCGAATCCGGCCGTGCCCCGTCACCGCCCTCCGCAGGGGAAACTGGCCCTCTGCACCGTCCCGGCAATCCCGGAGGTGTTGGCAACGGGAGGTCCACATCGAGCCGGACTGGCTCCTGATCTACCGTGTCGCGGGAGCCGAGCTGCGCTTGGCCCGCACCGGCTCCCACGCCGAACTCTTCAAGGAGTAGCGCGCCGAAGCCTTCGGCGGCGCGCCGGGACCTCCGGCCCGTCCGTTGGGAGCGGTACGGCACGGGGCGGCGTCGTTCGGCAGGCGAGGGAACGCGGCCGGCCGGAATCCGGGGTATCCGCTTTGCTTCCGGCGGGCGGGGAGGTCAGGCGGGGGCCGGGGATCGTCCGATGAACGCCCCCCGGCGCGGCAGGAGCAGGACCGCCGCGAGGATGCCGGCCGCGGCCACCGCCATCACCGCGAAGAGCCGGTCGAAGCCCCAACCCCCGTGGACCCAGGCGATGAGGGGAAGGGTCGAGGCGCTGACGGAGAACGTCACGACGTAGCGGATGGCATAGACGCGGCTTCGCCACTCGCTCTTCGTGATCCGGCCGATGAGCACGTCGTTGATCGGGATCTGCCCGAACACGACGAGCATGAACCCGACCGCCACGACGAAGGCGGCGAGCCCGGTGAGCTGGTGCATGACCGCGAAGAACACCGCCTGGAGCGCCGCGACGAACGCGAAGACGGTGCGAAGGGAGTGGCGGTCCACCAGATATCCGACGACGAGCTGGGCGAAGGCGGCCACCGTGAATACCGCGAAGGCGTAGCCTCCGATCGCGGTGGCGGAGCCGGCCAAGTCCGTCAGCCGCTCATCGAATATCTTCGGCAGTGCGAACGTCGTGCTCTGGAAGACGAGGCCGCCGACCGCGGTGGTGAACAGGATGACCGCGAGCACCCGCACGAACGTCCCGCGCTCGACCGGCGGGGGGCCGCCGCGGCCGCCGCCGGGCGCGGTCTTCGCGGCGCCCGCGTCCGGCCCGCGCCCGTCCGCCCCGCCCCGGTCCGTCCGGCTTCGCCGCCCCGACCACAGGAAGGCGGCATAGGCGCCGCCGATGCAGATGGAGAGCGCGCCGGGGAGCACGAACGCGCTCCGCCACCCCGCGGTGTCGATGAGGTAGCCGGTGAGGAGGGCCGCGCTCGCCACCCCGAGGTTGCCGAAGATGCCGTTGATCGCGAGCGGCACGCCGGTCCTCTCCCGTCCCTGGATGACGAGGGCGAGGCCGACCGGGTGGTAGATCGCGGCGAAGAGTCCGACCGCCGTCAACCCCAGCGCGATCTCGATCGGAGACCCGGCGAAGGCGGTCAGGATCGAGCTCGCGCCGATGCCGAGGAAGAAGATCGCGATCATCCCCTCCCGGCTCCACTTGTCCGCGAGCCAGCCGGCGGGGATCGCCCCGACCCCGAACGCGATGAATCCCGGCGTCGCGTACGGGATGAGGGCCGCGTAGCTCATCCCCCACTCCCCGGCGAGGCGCAGGGCGGCGACCGTCGCGAAGACGAGCATGAAGAAGTGGTCGAGGAAGTGCCCGACGTTCAGGAAGGCGAAGCTCAAACGGTCGCGCGGCATGGTCGTCATCGGCTCGGGAGGTCCCTTCGATCCGCCCCGGAGGAGCTCCGGCTTGCGCGGCCTACGGTATCACCGCCGCGGGGCGATCGTGTCGCCGGAGGGAGAAAGCCGCCGCACGCCCCGCGCCACTTCGCCGTTGACGGGGCCTCGCGCTCGCCGGCGGCGCTGCGTCCGCTTCTTCATTGCCGGACCAGGGGCTCCTCGACGCGGCAGATCCCCCGAAGGCGCCGCCGCTCGTCCTCGCCGAGGGAAAACGGAAAACCGGACGCGCCCCGCGCGGCGGCCCCGAGGCCGGCCGGCGGGGGGCGCGGGTTAGGATCGCGCCGCCGTCCCCGAGACCCCCCGGATGGAAGCGCATCCCGCCCCCGACCCCGCCGCCGCCCCGCGTCCGGCCGAGCCGCCGCGCGTGCTGATCCTCATCACGGTGTCGGTGTGCACGATGCTCTACGCACTCACGGTCACCATCGTGAACGTGATCCTGCCGCAGCTCCAGGGCGCGCTCTCCGCGACCCCGGAGCAGGTCTCGTGGGTGGTCACCCTCAACGTCATCGCCACCGCGGTCGCGACGCCGATGACGGGGTGGCTCGTGGCGCGCTTCGGCCAGCGCCGGGTCATCCTCTGGAGCGTGGCGCTGTTCACGGTGAGCTCGCTCCTCTGCGCGTCGGCCGAGAGCCTCGTGCCGCTCCTCGCGTACCGCATCGGCCAGGGGGTCTTCGGCGCCCCTCTCGTGCCCCTCGCCCAGGCGATCATCATCGCGACCTATCCGCCGGACCGGCGGGCCGCCGCCCAGGGGCTGTTCGGGATGGCGGTGGTCATCGGCCCCGCCATCGCCCCCGCCCTCGGCGGCTATCTCGCGGAGGAGTACAACTGGCGATGGGTCTTCCTGCTCATCCTTCCGCTGTGCGCGGCGGCGTTCACCCTCGCCTTCATCTTCATCCGCGACAACACGCGGGGCGAGCGGATGCGGCTCGACTGGACCGGCTTCCTCGCCTTCTCCATCGCGATCACCTGTGCGCAGCTCATCATCGACCGGGGCGAGCGCGAGGACTGGTTCGATTCGCTCCAGATCCTCACCCTGGCCGGCATTCTCGCCGCGGCCTTCTGGGTGTTCCTCGCCCACACCGCGACCGCGAAGGACCCCTTCATCGACCCCGCCCTCTTCCGGGACCGGAACTTCACCATCGGGCTCATCCTCGTCTTCGTGTACGGGATGCTCAACTTCACCCCGACGGTGCTCCTTCCCCCGATGCTCCAGAACCTCATGGGTTATCCGGACTCCATGATCGGGGTCCTGCTCGCCGCCCGGGGGGCGGGGATGATCATCGGCTTCTTCGTCGCCGGACGCATGGGGCGGCTCGACCCGCGGGCGGGCATGATCGTGGGCCTCGCCATGATCGGGATGAGCGGCTGGAACATGGCCCTGTTCAACCTCGACGTCGATCCCTGGGCGGTCGCCTGGAACGGTATCCTGCAGGGGATCGGGACGGGGCTGATGTGGGTGCCGCTGTCGATGGTCGCGTTCGCGACCCTTCCGACCCGGATGCTGCCGGAGGCCTCCTCGCTCTTCCACCTCCTGCGCAACTTCGGGTCGAGCTTCTTCATCTCGGTCAGCGTCCTCGCGGTGGTGCGCACCGCCAAGGTGCGGTATGCGGAGCTCGCCGAGCACGTCACCCCCTATGCCGAGGGGGTCCGGCTCCCCGAGGTGGGCGGGACGTGGTCGTTCGACACGGTGCCCGGGCTCGCCCGGTTCGGAGCGGAGATCGACCGTCAGGCGATGATGGTGGGCTATGCGAACTCCTTCGCCCTGTACGCGGCGCTCTCGTTCGTCACCCTTCCGCTCCTGCTGTTCGTCCGGATCAAGCGAAGGGGGATCGGGTGACGGACGGCTCATGGACCATTCCCCCCGGTGGGCGAAGGGGACCTGCGTTCGTCTCCCCCCGCGACCCGCGCATCGAGGACGGCGGAAGCCGCGGCGGCGGGGCCTCCCGGGGACCGCCGGGCTCGGCGGGCCGCGCCGCGATCCAGGTCCTCCCTGGCTGGTCGCGCGCGGGCGCCCGGCGGACCGATCGGCCGCGCGGCGCGGGGTGGTGGATCCCGCGTCCGCCGCTCCGGCCTCGCCGGGGGGCGACCGCGGTGAAGGGGAGGCGGGCCGTGACGACGGGCGGGGGCAGGGGAGCGCGGGCATGATCGGGCGGTCGATCCCGCGGGTAGAGGATGCGGCCCTCCTCTCCGGCGAAGCCGAGTTCGCGGACGACGCGCCGCTTCCGCCGGACGCGGGCCACGCCTGCTTCGTGCGCTCGCCCTGGCCGCACGCTGCGGTAGCGGCGGTCGACGTGGGCGAGGCCTTGGAGATGGACGGCGTGTACGCGGTTCTCACCGGGGCGGACGCCGCCCGGTGGTCCGACCCGCTGCTGGTCGGGGTGCGCGCGCCGATCGAGCACCGCTGCCTCGCGATCGACCGCGTGCGCTACGTCGGGGAGCCGGTCGCGGTGGTGGCGGCGCGCGACCGGTACGTCGCGGAGGATGCGGCGGAGGCGGTCCGGGTCGAGTACGCGCCGCTCCCGGCGGTCGTGGACCCGGAGGAGGCCCTCCGTCCGCCGGCCCCGGTGCTCCACGAGGGGCTAGGCGCGAACCTCGTCCACGAACGGAGCTTCCGCTACGGCGACCCCGAGGCCGCGTTCCGCGCCGCTCCGCACCGGATCGGGGTCGAGGTCCGTTATCCGCGCAACGTCTGCACCCCCATCGAAGGGATCGTGGTGACCGCGGCCTGGCTCCCGGGCGAGGCGGTCTACGAGGTCCACTCCAACTTCCAGGGTCCGTACTCCCTGCACCCGGTGATGGCGCGCGCCCTCCGGGTCCCGGGGTCGCGCCTCCGGCTTCGCGCTGCGCGGAACTCGGGCGGGAGCTTCGGGGTCAAGCAGTCCGCGTTCGTGGACGTCGTCGCCCTCGCGCTCGCGGCCCGCGCCGCCGGGCGGACGGTGCGCTGGACCCAGGACCGGACGGAGAACCTCTCCGCCTCGACCGCGGCCACCAACCGGGTGATCCGGCTCGAGGCGGCGGTCGAGGCGGACGGGCGGGTGCGGGCGCTCCGCTACGACCAGATCGAGGACTGCGGCGCCTGGCTCCGCGCTCCGGAGCCCGCCACCCTGTACCGGATGCACGGCCTCATGACCGGCGCGTACGACGTGCCGCACCTCGCGGTCCGCAACCGGGTCGCGCTCACCAACAAGACCCCGACCGGCCTCAACCGAGGGTTCGGCGGCCCCCAGGCGTTCTTCGCCCTCGAATCGCTCATGCGGCGGGTCGCCGAGACCCTGGACCTCGAGCCCCTCGACGTGATCCGCCGGAACCTGGTTCCGGGGGCGGCGATCCCCTACCGGGCGGCGGCCGGCGCCCGGTACGACTCGGGCGACTTCCCGGCCCTCGTCGAGCGGACAGCCGCCGGGGGAGGGCTCGAAGAGCTCCTCGCGCGCCGGCGCGCGGCCCGCCGCGAGGGGCGTCTCTACGGGGTCGGGTTCGCCGCGGTCGTGGAGACCAGCATCTCGAACATGGGCTACATCACCACCCTCCTCTCGCCCGCGGTGCGCGAGCGGGCCGGCCCCAAGGACGGGGCGGTCGCGACCGCGACCGTGAGCCTCGACCCCGGCGGGGCGGTGACGGTGACCGCCGCCTCCGCGCCCCAGGGCCAGGGCCATCGCACGGTGCTCGCCCAGGTGGCGGCGGCGGCGCTCGGGCTCGCCCCGGAGGAGGTCGTCGTCAACCTGGAGCACGACACCCAGACCCAGGCGTGGTCGATCGCCTCGGGCAACTACTCCAGCCGGTTCGCGGGGGCGGTGGCGGGAGCCGCCCATCGGGCCGCGCTCCGCATCCGCGACCGGCTCGCCGCGGTGGCCGCGCGCGCGCTCAACGTGCGGCCCGAAGGGCTCGTCTTCGCGGGCGGACGGGTCCATCCCCCGGACAACCCGGAGAACGCGATCACGCTGGCCCGCCTCGCCGGGGTCTTCCACTGGTCGCCCTCGTCGCTCCCGGAGGGGATGGAGCCGGGCCTCCGGGCGACGGAGATGTGGTCGCCGCCCGCGCTCGCGCCCCCCGACCCCGAGGACCGGATCAACGGGGCGGGCGCCTATGCCTTCGGGTTCGACTACTGCGGGGTGGAGGTGGACCCGGCGACCGCGCGGGTGCGCATCGACCGTTACGTGACCGGGCACGACTCGGGGAGGCGGCTGCATCCGGCGATGGTGGACGGGCAGATCCGGGGGGCGTTCGCACAGGGGGTCGGGGCGGCCCTCTACGAGGAGCTCCGCTACGACGCGGACGGCGCCTTTCTCACCGGCACCCTAGCGGACTACCCGATCCCGACCGCCTGCGAGGTCCCGGCCCCGATCATCGTCCACCACGACTGTCCATCCACCGTCACCCCGCTCGGCGCGAAGGGGGTCGGCGAAGGGGTCTCGATGAGCGCCCCGGTGTGCATCGCGAACGCGGTCGCGGACGCCCTCGGAACCGGCGAGGTGCTGCGCCTCCCCATGCTGCCCCACCGCCTGGCCCCTCTGGTCGAGGCCGCCGTGCGCCGCCGCGCGGCCCGTCGGTAGCCCGGAGCATGGGCGCGCCCGTGTCTCATCCGGAGGTCAGGGTGGAGGACCGCGCGTGAAGCCCGCCCCGTTCGACTACCTGCGCCCGGACGGGGTCGAGGCGGCGGTGGCGGCCCTCGCGGAGACGGGGGACGACGCCCGGCTCCTCGCGGGCGGGCTCTCCCTCGTGCCGATGATGAACTTCCGGCTGGTCGCCCCGGCGGTCGTGATCGACGTGGGCGGCATCGGGGCGCTGAAGGAGATCGCGGACCACGGCCCGGAGATCGAGGTCGGGGCCGGGGTCACCCAGGCCGCGTTCGGGCGCTGGCCGGGGCTCGCCGCCCGGCTTCCCCTCGCCGCGGAAGCGCTCCCCCACGTCGGGCACTACCCGACCCGCGCGCGCGGCACGGTGGGCGGCTCCGTCGCGCATGCGGACCCGAGCGCCGAGCTGCCCCTCGTCCTCGCGCTGCTGGACGGAGCGGTACGGCTCCGTTCGGCGGGCGGCGAACGGCTCGTGCCGGCGCGCGCGTTCTTCGAAGGCCCCCTGGAGACCGCGTGCCGGGAGGACGAGATGGTGGTCGCGACCCGCTGGCCGGCCGCCGCGCCGGGCGTGCGGTACGCCTTCGACGAGGTCGCGCTTCGTCACGGCGACTTCGCGATCGCCTCCTGCGCGGTGCTCCTGGACGAGGACCGGATGACGGTCGGCTTCGGCGGGGTCGCGGCCACCCCGGTCGTCCGGGAATGGCCGCGGCTCTCGGGGAGCGCCCTCGACGACGCGCTCGCCGGGCTGGGGAGGGAGGTCGAGATCGTGGACGACGGGGAAGGCGGGGCCGGGTATCGGCGGGGCCTCATCCGCACTCTCGGGGTCCGGACCGTGGCCCGTGCCGCGTCTGCCGCCGCCTCGGGCCGGACGACCCCTTCCCCGAGCCGGCGAACGTCTCTTCCCGCCCCGCCGGAATCGCCGCCCGCACGCCTCATGATGCGGCCACCGGCGGGTCTCCGGCCGTCCATGGGTTCGGGCTCGGCCTCCGCCACGGCCTCGGGCCAGGGGCGATATCCCGCCCCCGGCTGCGATCCGCACGCGGCTACGGGCTCGAATGCGGACGACGGTCCCGGCTCGGAGGGCCGGACCGCCGCCGGGAGGAAGGAGCCGGCCGTCACGCCGGGTCCGGGTCCGGAGTCCATGCCGGATCCGGTGGGCACGCCTGACGTACCCGCCCCCTCCTCCGCGCTTGCCGCGGGCGCCGGCGGGCCGGCGCCGGCCCGGCTTCTCCGCGCCGGTGAGCGCCACCGTGTCGAGCTCATCCTGAACGGCGAGCGGTGCGCTGGCGAGGCGCCGCCCCGCCGGTTGCTGAGCGACTTCCTGCGCGGCGGATTCGGACGCAGGGGCGTACACGTCGGATGCGAGCATGGCGTCTGCGGCGCCTGCACGGTGCGGGTGGACGGGGCTCCGGCCCGCGCCTGCCTCATGTTCGCGGTGCAGGCGCACGGCCGGCGGGTGGACACGGTGGAGGGGCTGGCCGCTGGGACGGGCGGCACGGAGGATACGGAAGGGTCGAGCGGGTCGGACGGCGGGCGGCTCTCGCCGCTCCAGGAGGCGTTCCGCCGCCATCATGCGCTGCAATGCGGCTACTGCACCCCGGGGATCCTGATGACGATGACGGAATGGCTCGAACGGCTCGCGGCGGAAGGGCGGATACCGAGCGAGGAAGAGGTGCGGGAGGTGCTGAGCGGACACCTCTGCCGATGCACGGGCTACGAGCCCATCGTGGCCGCGGTGCTCGACACGGCGGCCGGGGGGCCGGCCGATGGCTGATCCCCGGCGGCCGTCGCGCCTCTCGCCGCCGGAGCCGGGCGATGCCTGACCTCGGGCGGGCGTTTCTCGCGGCGGCGGCCCGAGCCCCCTCCGCCTGCGCGATCGTGGACGGGAGCCGGCGCCTCACCTACGCCGGCTGGCTCGATCGGATCCACCGGGCGGTCGCGGGTCTCGACGCGCTCGGGCTCCGCCCCGGCGACCACCTCGTCACCCTGCTCTCCAACCGGCTCGAGGCCGCCACCCTGCACTGGGCGTGCCAGCTTGCCGGGGTCGTCGTCACCCCCGTCAACTGGCGGGCCACCGGTGACGAGCTCGGCTACGTGCTCCGGGACGCGGACGCGCGCGCCCTCGTCTACGAGCCGGTGTCGGCCTCCGCGGTGGGGGAAGCCGCGGTGAACCGCGGAGCGGGGGCCGTGGCGGGGGGGCGAACCGATCCGGCGATCCCACGCATCGCGCTCGACGGCGCTCCGCACGCGACCGATTCCTGGGAGAGCATCTTCCAACGCATGGAAACGCCGAGCGCCGCCCGTGAGCGGGTTCCCGTCCCCGGCCCTGCCTCCGGCTCCGGCGGCTCGGGCTCCTCCTCCCGTTCCGGCTCCGGCCCCGCATCCTCTACGGCGCCCGTCGCCCTCGCGCCGCGCGCCGCCGCCGCCGCCGTCTCGGTGATGCTCTACACCTCCGGGACCACCGGCCGCGGCAAGGGGGTTCCGCGCCGCCACCGCGCGGAGCAGGCGGCCGCCCTTGCCCACATCGCCCACCACCAGTACGCGTTCGGCGAATCCACCCTAGGGGTCATGCCCCTCTACCACACGATGGGGGTGCGCTCGCTCCTCTCCTCCGCCTTTCTCGGCGGCTGCTTCGTCTGCCAGCCGCGCTTCGATGCGGCGGAGGCCCTCGACCTCATCGAGGCGGAGGGGATCACCGCCCTCTACCTCGTGCCGACCCTCTACCACGACCTCCTCGGCCATCCGGGGTTCTCGCCGGAGCGGGTCGCGAGCGTGCGCCGGGTCGGCTTCGCCGGGATGCCGATGACGGATGCGCTCGTGCGCCGGGTGGAGGAGGGGTTCCGTCCACGGCTCTTCGTCAACCACTACGGATCGTCGGAGGTGTTCACGTTCACCGTCGATCAGCACGCCGCGCGCAAGCCGGGCTCGGCCGGCCGGGCCGGACTCAACCAGGAGGTGCGGGTGGTGCGCCTCGGCTCGACCGAGCCGGGCGAGGTGGTGGAATCCCCCGTGGAGGAAGGCCAGATCGCGGTCCGCCTCGACCACGACGAGGCGTTCGACGGGTACTGGCGCCGCCCCGACGCGGACGCGAAGGCGCTCCACCACGGCTGGTACTTCACCGGCGACACCGGGTACCGGGACGAGGAGGGCGACCTCTTCGTCACCGGCCGGGTGGACGACATGATCATCAGCGGCGGCGAGAACGTCACCCCCGTGGAGGTCGAGAACGTGCTCTCCTTGCACCCCGCGGTGGCGGAGGCGGCGGTGGCGGGGCTCCCGGACGACCGCTGGGGCCAGCGGGTCGCCGCCTTCGTGGTGCGGCGCGAGCCGGTCGCGGAAGAAGCGCTCGACGCCCACTGCCGGGCCTCGGCCCTCCCCGCCTTCAAGCGGCCCCGCGCCTACGCCTTCGTCCGCGAGATCCCGAAGTCCCCGGTCGGCAAGGTCCTCCGCCGCCGCCTGGTCGCCGGCGACTACGACCCGGAACCCTGAAACCCGCTCCCCCGCGCAGCCGCCAACAAGCCGGTCCCGGCCTCCTGCCGAACGGCGGGGATCGGTCTTCCGGCCAAGCGCGAAGACGGCTGAATCTCGTTTGTTGGCGAGCTGGAAATCCTCTACAATCCGATCCGGGACCACGAAGGCAAAGGGACTGCACCGATGGCAAAGCGGGTCAGCATCATCAACTTCAAGGGCGGGGTAGGCAAGACCACGCTGGCCTTCCATCTCGGGACCGGGCTTGCGAGGTTCTATAAGAAGCGAGTATTGCTGATCGACATGGACCATCAGAGCAGTCTGTCCGTCCTCTGTCTGGGAGCTGGCGGATGGCAGACTGCGATCAACAAGAAAAGAACGATCGATGAGGTGTTTCGTTCGTTTGTCAGCTCGTCTGGCCAACCAATCGGCGAAATCATCGTAAGGAATCCGATGAGGAGGATGAGATCCAGAGAAAATTATGATGACATGGACCTCGTTCCCGCCAGCTTGTCCCTGGACGACGTAGAGATCGAACTCACGGCGTCGCATCAGGGAAACGCCATTCAGTCGGAGTGGAACAAACGCACGCTGATTTGCCGCTGGATCGAAGAGAACGGCATCGATGAGAGGTACGACTACATCATCTTCGACTGTCCACCGGCCACGAAGATCGTATCTCAGAACGCCATTGCGGCCAGCCACGGCTACCTCATCCCGGTGGCGCCGGAAGCCGTGATGGAGCGCGGGGCGCCGCATCTCCACCAGATGGTGCGCACCGGCATCGACGATCGCTTGAAGGCGCTTGCCCTGATGAAGGAAGCGAATCCCAGGCCGATACACGTTCCCGATACCAGGCTCGTGGGGGTGGTGGTCACTCGTATTCAAACCGGTCCGAGAGCGAAGTCAGGGTACACCGACGATCACACGCAGCATCTTCGTTCACTGCAAACACGTTGGGGGAAGAAGCTGTTGAAGCCCTGTATCAGTCAAGGAACGGGGGTCTCTCAGGCGCTGTCCGAAGGGATCCCCGCCTATGATTTGGGCCATACCCAGAACATCGGCCACCGAGGCATTGATCGACAGTTCCAGGAATTGACGGAGCAGATCAAGCGGAGGATGGATGAGCCATGAACACCATCGAATCGCAGCCGGCTATGCACCCGGGGGCCGGACGTCCGGAAGAGCGTCTGTTGATCGATGACCTGATCCGATACCTGTCCCGGTTGGCGGCCTTGAACAAGGAAGACAGGACAGGGAATCCGGAGTTGAGTGACGGCCTCAGACAGGTGGCCAGAGCCTTGCGGCCTCATGCGGCTCTTTCCATCGTCGAGTTCGCCGATCTCGTCAGGGGCTTCTCCGCTCGCCCCGAAACATCTCCGAGAAAGGAGAAAGTGGCGCTGCCGCCGAATCTGGAATCTCTCGCCCAACCGGACATCGAGGAGATTCTGGACGACGACAGGTTCACCAAATCCCAGATCATCGAGGTTGGCGCCGAGCGTTTCGGCATCCCGAAGTCGAAGCTCGCACGCGCCTGCAAGCAGGACGCGGTGGAATCCGTACGCGCCGCGCTCGACCACGAGAGATCGCTCGATTTCATTTCCGCGGAGGCGAGGCGCAGCGGGGAGAACAGGTCGTCCTGACGGGAAAGGCAACGAGTTTTCTGATCTTCCATGCCGGTCGTCACCCCGGTCGAGGTCGAGAGCGTGCTGTTGCCACGACATGGCCAACCAGGTTGACGACCCGTGCCTCCCTGTGCAGCATGGCTGCCCACATTCCGGGATACGGATGCCCGTGCATGAAGACGACCATCGAGATCTCCGATGCCCTTGCCGCCGAGGCAAGAGCCTGCGCGGCACGGGAACGCATCACTTTCCGTTCCCTCGTCGAAGAGGGGTTGCGCGAGGTTCTACGGACCAGAGGCCGGCCGCGCACGTTTACGCTGAGGGATGCGAGCGTCGGCGGCCGGGGTTTGCAGCCGGAGTATCGGGACGCCGATTGGCCGCGGATCCGAGACGCCGCCTGCGGGGGCCGGGGGAGTCGACCGCGGCGGCCGCCAACATGCTCGTCCCGAACCGATTCCGACGACCCGTAACCCGCTGCTCGCCTGGATCGCACACCGCCGCCGCTGCATCCCCGGAGATGATGGCGTGGTCGGGCGCCTGTCCCGGCTTCGGGTTCGAGTTCGAGAAGCGGGGCGCGGCCCCGGTCGCCGATCATCCAGCGCATCCGGCCGGCAGCGTAGCGAGGGGGCTCCCGGCCCCGGCTCCGAACCGCCGGGCGCCGGGGCAGGATGGCGTTCGCGGGTGCGGGGACGGTTCGCGATGGCGGTTGCCCAGGCGCCTCGTCCGGCTCGAACGTCTCGAGTCTCCGTCGATGTCCTGCGCCGGCACGGATGGAACGGCACAATGGACGGGTTTCCGACGTGGATGGGCGGGACGGGGCGGGAGACGGAGGCCGGGACACGGGGCCCGAGCCCGGACCGCGATCGGCGGGCGGGAGAGAATCGAGCGGGGGAGGGGGGCAGGAGACGATGGATGAAGAGAGGATTTCGGAGCACGGTCGCGAGCCTCGTCGAGGAGCTGGACGGCTTCCGGGTGGAGATCGACCCGGAGCGCGAGCGGGCGGACGTGGTGCTCGCCCGCCCGCCCCTCAACGTCGTGCGGATGCCGCAGCGCGAGCAGATCCGCCTGGTGTTCGAGGAGCTGGACCGGGACGCGGACATCCGGATCGTGGTCCTCCGGGCGGAAGGGGAGCACTTCTCGAGCGGCGGCGAGATCCCGGGGTTCCTCGAGCGGAGCCCGGAGCACGTCTCCGAGCTGGCCCGCAACGTGGCCGCGCCGGAGCGCTGCCGCAAGCCGGTCGTCGCGGCCGTCCGCGGCTACTGCTTCGGGGTCGCCTTCGAGCTGTCGCTCGCGTGCGACTTCCGGATCGTGTCCGAGACCGCCGTCGTCGGGCTCCCGGAGCAGCGCATCGGCATGATCCCCGGCTCGGGCGGCTCGATACGGCTCCTGCACATGCTCGGGATCGCGCGCACCAAGGACATGGTCATGCGTTCGCGCCGGCTCGCGGGCCGGGAAGCGCTCGAATGGGGCATCGCGACCGCCTGCGTCGAGGACGGCGGGCTCGAGGCCGCGACCGATGCCCTCGTGGACGAGCTTCGCGGCTTCTCCCCGCTCGCCCAGCGCGCCGCCAAGGACGTGCTCGGCGCCGCGCAGCACACCACCCTCCAGGCCGGGATCGAGCTGGAGGGCAATGCCTACGGGCGGCTCCGCTCCTCGGCCGACTTCCGCGAAGGGGTCGCCTCCTTCGTCGAGAAGCGCCGGCCGGTGTTCCGCGGTGAGTGACGCGGCGGGGTCGAGGAGCGGTCCGGGACCGGCGCCGGGCTCGGCGCCGACGCTTCGCGGCTGGCTCGAACGGCTCGAAGCCACCGGCCGGCTCGCCCGCGCCCGGCCCGGCATCCCCCTCCGGTTCACCCTCGCCGCCGTCGCGAAGCGCCTGGACGGCCGCCGGGCGACGTACTTCCCCGAGCCGGACGCGGACGGCCGCCGCCACCCGATCCCCGTCGTGTCCGGCCTCGTATCGGCCCGGCCCTGGATCGCGGAGGCGCTCGGCACGGACGAGGCGGGCCTCCTCGACCGCTACCAGCGCGCCATCGAATCGCCGCTCCCCTGCCGGGAGGTGGACCGCGCGCGGGCCCCCGTCCAGGAGGAGGTCATCCGGGAGGTGGACCTCGAACGCGACCTCCCCATTCCCGTCCACAACGAGCACGACGCCGGCCCGTACGTCACGGCCGGCCTCGTCATCGCGGCCAATCCCGAGACCGGGGGCCGGAACGTATCGATCAACCGCCTGCAAGCCGCCGGGCCGGACCGGCTCGGCATCCTCATGCTCCCGCGCGATCTGCACCGCTTCTACGACGCGGCGGAGGCGCGCGGCGAGGCGCTTCCGGTCGCGGTGGCGATCGGCGTGGACCCGGCCACCCTCCTCGCATCCCAGGCCATCGTGCCCCTCGATTCGGACGAGCTCGAGGTCGCGGGGGCGCTGCACGGCGCGCCGCTCCCGGTGGTGCGGTGCGCGACCAACCCGGTGCGGGCGCCGGCCGAAGCGGAGATCGTGATCGAAGGCCGGCTGCTCCCCCACGAGCGCGCCCGCGAGGGGCCGTTCGGCGAGTTCCCCCAGTACTACGGGCCGGCCGGGGACCGCCCGGTGCTGGCGGTCGACGCCATCACCCGCCGGCGCGACGCCATCTTCCACACCATCGTGCCGGCCGCGATGGAGCACCTCCTGCTCGGGGCCATCCCGCGCGAGGCGTCGCTCCTCTCCCTGCTCCGCCGGAGCTTTCCGAGCGTCCTCGACGTCCACCTCCCGGTCGGCGGGGTATGCCGGTACCACCTGTACGTGCAGATCCGCAAGCGCTGGGACGGCGAGCCCCGCAACGTCATGATGGGCGCGTTCGCGGGCCATGCGGACGTCAAGCAGGTCGTGGTGGTGGACGAGGACGTGGACGTGCACGACCCGCAAGCGGTGGAGTGGGCGGTGGCGACCCGGTTCCAGGCCGGGGAGGACCTCGTCGTCGTCCCGGGCGCGCAAGGCTCGCGCCTCGACCCGTCCGCCCGGGAGGGAAGGGTGGACAAGATGGGGCTCGACGCCACCCGGCCCCTCGGCGCGGACCCCTTCCGGTTCACCGTGGTGCACGTCCCGGGGGAGGACGACCCCGAGGTGGAGCGTTGGCTCGAGGCCGATTGACGGCGCTCCCGCGGGGCGTTTCTCGTGGTGCGCCCGGAGCGCCGGCCGCCTCCTCGAGGAGGGCATCTTCCTCCCGCGAAACCCGGCGCCGGCCGGCCGGCGTCGCGGCGCGGCGGGGAGGACGCGGGGGCCGGATCGCCTTCCGGGCGGTCGCCGGCAGGTGGACGCGGGAATAGGCTATGATGGCGGCGCCTGCCCGAAGGCAGGGGAGGGGGGGATGCTCATACTGACGCGGCGAGCGGGCGAGACCCTGGTCATCGGGGAAGACGTCCGGGTCAAGGTGCTCGAGGTGAAGGGCCAGCAGGTGCGGATCGGGGTGACCGCTCCGCGCGAGGTGGCGGTGCACCGCGAGGAGATCTACGAACGAATCCGGCAGGCCGAAGAAGAGCGGAGGGGTGGTCAGCCAATGGACTGACGGCCCTCGCCACCCGCCTTCGCCGGGTTCCGCACGGAACGAGCCGCGCCCGGCGCGCCCGGGGACGGGCGGCTCGGGGGCTCCGCTCGCCACGGAGAGCATGTCCTCCGGGGCAGGTGCGGCGTCGGCCGGTTCCGGCCGCTTCGGCGACGATTCCGGGCACCGGTTTCTCCGCGAGATCGGCGCCTCCCGGATGCCGCCCCGCGGCCGCCCGGGCGTCTCGGCCCCGGTCCGATCCGACGGCCGGCCTCGCCCCGACCGGGAGCTTGGTCCGGCCCGGCAGCCGGCCCGCCCACCGACCGCCGCTCCACGCCATTGCCCCGGGGCGGTGTACACCGCCCCCACGGGGTCCACGATCATGTGCACCATCTCCTTCGGCGCCGGTTCGGCGCCCCGCGTCCTCGTTCCTCCCGTGAAGAGCTTCCCGCCATGCATCTGACCCGCCACCGGACACCGTCGGGGCCGCGTTGGGCGGTCGACGGACACTGGCTGATCGAAGGCTTTCGCCTCGATTCGCTCCTTCGGCACTCGTACCCGGTGATCTGCGGGACGCTTACCGGCGCGCGCACCGACGAACCGGCGGCGGGCGATCTGCTCTCCCCCATCGAAGACGGCCAGGAGGTGTGGGCGGCGGGCGTCACCTACCTCCGCAGCCGGGAAGCGCGGATGGCGGAGTCCGGGACCGCGGACGTCTACGACCGGGTCTACGAGGCCGATCGGGTCGAGGTGTTCTTCAAGTCCAACGGGTGGCGGGTAGCCGGACACCGGGGCCGGATCCGGGTGCGGCCCGACAGCTCGTGGGACGTGCCCGAGCCGGAGCTCGCGCTCGTGCTGAACGCGGCGGGAGCGATCGTCGGCTACGCCGCCGGCAACGACGTGTCCTCACGCAGCATCGAGGGCGAGAACCCCCTCTACCTGCCGCAGGCGAAGGTCTACAACGGCTCCTGCGCCCTCGGCCCCGGCATCGTGGTCTCCGAGGCGGATGCGATGCGCGACCTGCCCGTCCGGCTCGTCATCGAGCGGGGCGGGTATCCGGCGTTCGACGGCGAGACCCGCACCTCGCGCCTCAAGCGTTCGCTCGAGGAGATCGCGAAGTGGCTCTTCGCCGATCTCGACTTCCCGGGCGGCGCGTTCCTCATGACCGGGACGGGCATCGTTCCCCCCGACGAATTCACCCTGAAGCCGGGCGATGCCGTGCGCGTCCGGGTCGGGGACCTGGTGCTCGAGAACGAGGTGGCGTGAAGCCGCGGGGGCGCCGCAACGGCCGCCTCCCCCGTCAGCCGTGCCCCGCGGCGGCCCGGAGGGCGAGGTCCCGGATCCGGCCCCGGCGCGATCAGACGCAGTAGTCGTCCATCCCGGCCCGGGCGAGCTGGCGGAGCAGGGCGGGCCATTCCCTCCCCACCTCGATGAAGCCGCCCCGACCGTACATCGCGAGCCCCTGCCGGATGGTCCGCTCCCGGGTCTCGGGGGAGAGCTCCTGCAGCTCGGCGCCGCCCGCGAGCGCGTCGATCTGGTGGCGGCACGCGGTCTCCAGCCGATAGATCCACACGAACGCCTCGCCCATCGTCTCCCCGACCGAGAGCAGCCCGTGGTTGCGGAGGATGAGCAGGCGCCGGTCCCCGAGGTCGCGGACGATGCGGGGCTGCTCGCCCGGCTCGGTGGCGGTGCCCTCGTAGTCGTGGTAGGCGGTCCACCCGAGGATGGTGAGCGCCTTCTGGCTGTTGGGGAGGAGCCCCTCCTTCTGCATCGACACCGCCACCCCGTAGCGGGAATGGGTGTGCATGACGTAGTGCAGGTGCGGGCGGTTGAGGTGGACCGCGCCGTGGATGATGAACCCCGCCTTGTTCACGCCGAAGTCCGACCCGCCCACCACGTTCCCCCGGCGGTCCACCCGGATGAGGGAGGAGGCGGTGATCTCCTCGAAGAAGAGGCCGAAGGGGTTCAGCAGGAACTCGTCCCCGGCACCGGGGACCCGGGCCGAGATGTGGGTGTTGTTGAGGTCGGTCCAGCCGTACAGGGCCGAGAGCCGGTAGGCGGCCGCGAGGTCGCAGCGCACGGCCCATTCCTCGGGCGGGAAGCCGTCCGGGACCCGGTGGGCGGGGTGAAGGCCCAGGCGCGGGTCCGGCGCCTCCGATGCGGTCGCCGTCATCGTCTCTCCCCTGGCGCTTGCCGGTCCGGGGCGGGGCGGGCCCCCGCGCCGCGTCGCATCGGGGGCGGGCCGCCCGGACGCCGGCGGCGGGCGTCCCGGCGGCCGGTAGCGCCCCGGCCCCGTTCCGTCCGGGTCATCGGCGGGCGAGCCCGATGGACCAGTGCTCGTCGTCCAGGCGGTGCTCGGCCTCGTACTCGGCGCCGAACGCCCCGTGGTCCAGGAGCTCGCGGCTCAGCGTCTCCTCCATCACGTACTCGCGGTGCTCGTCGAGGGCGGCGGCCACCGCCGCCGAGCCGGCCACGCGGAGCCGGATCCGGTCCGAGACCTCGAGCCCGGCCTGCTTGCGGGCCTCCTGCACGGTGCGAACGAGCTCGCGGGCGAGCCCCTCCCGGCGAAGCGCGTCGTCCACGCGGGTGTCGAGCCCGACCAGGTAGCCGGCTTCCTCGGCCGAAGAGTAGCCGTCGGCGGACGTGCTCTCGACGAGGAAGTCCTCCGCCTCCAGCTCCAGGGTCTCCCCGCCGGCCGCGAGCCGCCAGCCTTCGCCGTTCGCCGCCGCCCGCGCGATCTCGCGCCGCTCCGCATCCGATGCCGCCTCGAGCGCCTGCCGGATGGCGGGGACGAGCGACCGGAACCGCCGCCCGACCCGCGGCAGGTTCGGCCGGATCCGGTAGCGCACGAGATCGGCGTCCTCGTTGGCCAGCTCCAGCCGCTTGATGTTGAGCTCCTCCAGGATGTGCGCTTCGAGCCGGGTGACCGCGCTCGCCGCGGCCTCCCCGGGCGCCCGCACGAGGAGGCGGGGCAGGGGCTGGCGCACCCGGACGCGGGAGGCGTTCCGCGCGGCCCGCCCGAGGGCGACGACCTGCTGGGCGGCGTCGAAGTCCGCGATGAGCGCATCGTCCTTCTTCGCCTCCTCCACCTCCGGCCACGCGGCGGCGTGGACGCTCGCCGGCGCGTCCGGGCGGACGGCCCGCACGAGGTTCGCATGGACGGCCTCCGCGGCGAACGGCATGAACGGGGCCATCATCCGGTTCGCCGCGTCGAGGCACTCGTAGAGGGTCAGGTAGGCGGACTGCTTGTCCTCTCCGGCCGCCGCCTTCCAGAACCGCCGGCGGTTGCGGCGCACGTACCAGTTGCTGAGCTGGTCGACGAAGGCTTCGATGGCCCGGCCCGCGCCCTGGGCGTCGTAGGCGTCCAGGCGCCCGGTGACCGTCTCGATCGTGCGCTGGAGGAGGGCGAGGATCCAGCGGTCGATCTCGGAGCGGCGATCGAGCGGCACGTCCGCCGTCACGTCCACCTCGTCGAGGCGGGCGTAGAGCGCGAAGAAGGCGTAGGTGTTCCACCAGGTGTTGATGAAGGTCTGCGCGACCTCGCGCACGAGGTCGATCGAGACCCGCTTCTGCGCGCCGGGCGCGATCCGGGCCGCGAGGTACCAGCGGAGCGGGTCCGCGCCCACCCGGTCGAAGACGTCCCACGGGTCGACGATGTTGCCGACCGACTTGGACATCTTCTTCCCGTCCTTGTCGACGATGTGGCCGAGGCAGATGCAGTTGCGGTAGGCCACGCTGTCCGAGACGAGGGTGGAGATGGCGTGCAGGGTGTAGAACCAGCCCCGGGTCTGGTCGACCGCCTCGCAGATGTAGTCGGCGGGGAAGCCTTCCTCGAACCTCCTCCGGTTCTCGAAGGGCCAGTGCCACTGGGCGTAGGACATCGCGCCCGAATCGAACCAGCAGTCGATGACCTCCGGCGTCCGCCGGTAGGTGCGGCCGTTCTCCGGGTGCGTGAACTCGATCCCGTCCACCGCCGGCCGGTGCAGGTCGACGTCCCCGAGCGCCCGCCCGCAGAGCGCTTCGAGCTCCGCCCGCGAGCCGATGCAGATGAAGTCGCCGGCGCCGTCGGTCCACACCGGGAGGGGCGTGCCCCAGAACCGTTCGCGCGAGAGCGCCCAGTCCACGTTGTGTTCGAGCCAGTTGCCGAAGCGCCCGTCGCGGACGTGTTCGGGCACCCAGTGGATGGTCCGGTTGAGCTCCACGAGCCGATCGCGCCGCGCGGTCGTGCGGATGTACCAGGCGTGCTTCGCGTAGTAGATGAGCGGGTCGCCGGTGCGCCAGCCGTGCGGATAGTTGTGCACGTGGGTCCCGGCCCGGTAGAGGCGCCCGTTCTTCCGCAGGAGGTCGATGAGCACCGGGTCGGCGTCCTTGAAGAAGAGGCCGGCCACCGGCTCCACTTCCGGGAGGAAACGGCCGTCGAGCCCGACCCCGTGCAGGACCGGGAGGCCGTGCTCCATCCCGAGCCGCAGATCGTCCGCCCCATAGGCGGGCGCGGCGTGCACGACCCCGGTCCCGTCCTCGGTCGTCACGAAGTCCGCGGACCGCACCCGGTAGGCCGCGCCGGCCGCTTCCGGCCCTGCCGCGAGGTAGTCGAACGGCGGCTCGTAACGAAGCCCCGCGAGCTCGCGCCCCTTGACGGTGCGCTCGACCGCCTCCCCCGCACGGTCTCCGAGCACCGCCTCGACCCTCGCCGCGGCGAGGATGAGGGTCTCGTCGCCGTCCCGCACCCACGCGTAGTCCACCTCCGGGTGCACGGCGAGGGCGAGGTTGGAGGGAAGGGTCCAGGGGGTGGTGGTCCAGACGAGGAACGAGAGCCTGCGTCCGCCTTCGCGGCGGTCCTCGCGCCCGCCGCCCGCCCCGGAGCCGGCGGCCGGCTCGCCGACGACCGGGAAGCGGACGTAGATGGACGGGTCCTCGACCTCCCGATAGCCGAGCGAGACCTCGTGCGAAGACAGGGTCGCCCCGATCCGGGGGTCGTAGGGGACCACCTTGTACCCGCGGTACAGGAGCCCCTTGTCCCAGATGATCTTCAGGAGATGCCAGACCGACTCGATGTAGGCGTTGTCGAGGGTGTGGTAGGCGTTGTCCATGTCCACCCAGAAGCCCATCCGCTCGGTCATGCGCTCCCAGTCGCCGATGTAGCGCATGACCGACTCGCGGCAGCGCCGGGTGAACTCCTCGATCCCCACCTCGCGCTCGATGCGGGACTTGTCGAAGATCCCGAGCTCCTTCTCGATCTCGTGCTCGACGGGCAGGCCGTGGGTGTCCCAGCCCGCCCGGCGCGGGCAGTGGTAGCCGCGCATGGCCTTGTAGCGGGGAAACATGTCCTTGAAGGTGCGGGCGAGCACGTGGTGGAGCCCCGGCCGGCCGTTCGCGGTCGGCGGACCTTCGTTCCAGACGTAGAGGGGCCGGCCTTCGGTTTCGCGCTGGCAGGCCTCGAACACCTTCTCGGCGCGCCACCACTCGAGGACCTCTTCCTCGATCCGCACACCGTCGTAGCGGCTGTCGACTTCGCGAAAGCTCATGATGCTCCCCCGGGCGGCGGGGACCGCGGCCCGGACGTCTCCCCTTCCTCCTGCCCTGGACGCCGATCCCTCCTGGTGGCGGGCCGTACCCCTCGCGGCGAAGGCCGGTGGGACGTCCGGGCCGGGTCGGTTCATTCCGAGGCGAGGCGCCCACGCCGGACGTACCCTCGGCGCGCCGGGATTGCAGGCCGGCGGATGGGCTCGTTCCATTCGGTCCGGGCAAGCGCGGATGCCGGCCTGCCCCGGACGGGCCGCGATTCTACCCGGATCGGCCGTCAGGCGCGGAGGAGATCGAAGACCTCGATCCCTCCTTCGCGGACCATCACGACCCCGACCCAGAAGATGATCACCACTCCCGCCCACGCGATCCAGCGGTGGCGCTCGAGCAGCCGGGCGATGATCGACGCGGCGAACCCCATGAACGCGACGGAGAGGGCGAGCCCGATGACGAGGACGACGGGATGCTCGCGGGCGACCGCCGCCACCCCCAGCACGTTGTCGAGGGACATCGAGAAGTCCGCGATCAGGATCTGGACCATTGCCTGGCGCACCGTCTTTCCGGGCGGAAGCGCCCGCTCCCGCTCCCCGGCAGTCCCTTCCCGACCGGGGCGGCCGGGAGCGTTCTGACGGAGCTCCGCCGCCAGCTTCCACGCGATCCAGAGGAGGAGGAGGCCGCCCACCAGCAGCAGTCCGGGGAGCTTGAGAAGCCACACGGTCACGAGGGCGAACAGGACGCGCAGCACGGCCGCGAGCGCGATGCCGCTCACGATCACCTTCCGCCGCTGATGCGAGGGAAGGCCCGCCGCTGCGAGCGCCACCGCGACCGCATTGTCGCCAGCGAGGACGATATCGATCAGGATGACTTGGGCGAGGGCGCTCAGAGCGCCGAGTTCGATTGCGGGAAACACGATCTATCGGGATCGGGGGAGGTGGTGATCCGTTCGTTCGGGGTGGTCCGTTCCGCCGCCCCATGCGGCCACCGGGACGGGACCGGCGGCAGCCGGAGCGCGATCCGCGGGAAGGAGAAGACGATGGCGAGGCCGACCCGACGGAGCATATGGCAGGGCCGCGGACAAGGCAAGGCGGCGGGCCGCGGGCGGGTGGGCCGCGGGCGGGGCGCAGGCGCCCGGTCCGCCCGGTCCGCGGTGGGCGCGCCCCCGCCGCGGCGGGTATCATTCGGCGCCGTCAGGCGAAGAGGATCCGCCCAGTGAGCGACATTCCCGAGCTGACGCCGGTGCGGCCCGCCCACCGCTTCGACGAACGGGCCCTCGAGAGGTTCCTGCGCGCGTCGCTGCCGGACTTTCCCGACCGCGGACCGCTCCTGGTGCGCCAGTTCGAAGGCGGGCAGAGCAACCCGACGTTCCTCCTCGAGTGCGGCGGCCCCGACGGCCCGGAGTACGTGCTGCGCAAGCAGCCGCCGGGCGAGCTCCTCCCGTCCGCCCACCAGGTGGACCGGGAGTACCGGGTGATGAAGGCTCTCGAGGCGACGGCGGTGCCGGTTCCCCGGATGCACCTGCTCTGCGAGGACCCCGGCATCATCGGCACCAGGTTCTACGTGATGGAGAAGGTGGAGGGACGGGTCTACGCGAACCCGCTGATGCCCGGGGCTTCGCCCGCCGAGCGCGCACCCCTCTACCGCCATCTCGCCGACGTGCTCGCGGCCCTGCACGCGGTACCGCCGGAAGCCGTGGGGCTCGGCTCCTTCGGCCGGCCCGGCAACTACTACGAGCGTCAGATCTCGCGCTGGAGCAAGCAGTACGTAGCGTCCCGCACCGAGGACGTCCCCGAGATGGACGCGCTCATGGAGTGGCTGCCCCGGCACATCCCGGCGGCGGCGGAGACGGTGGTGGTGCACGGCGACTACCGGCTCGGCAACGCCATCGTGCACCCCGGCGAGCCCCGCATCGTCGCGATCCTCGACTGGGAGCTCTCGACCCTCGGCCACCCCCTCGCCGACCTCGGCTACGTCTGCCAGACCTACTACGCGGACGAGGACGATCGGCACGGGCTGAACCGGCCCAATCTCCACGCGCTCGGCATCCCGACCGAGGAGGAGTTCGTCGCCCGTTACTGCGAGATGGCGGGTCTCGACGGCATCGAGAACTGGCATTTCTATCTGGTCTACAACCTGTTCCGGAGCGCCGCGATCATCCAGGGCGTGTACCGGCGCGGGCTCGACGGCAACGCGAGCTCCGACACCGCCCTCGGCTTCGAGGGCTACTGCCGGGTGCGGGCGAAGCGGGCGTGGCGGCTCGCCAACGGGGACGGCCGGGGGTCCGCGCCGTAGAAGACGATGCGGCGGCCGGCGGATCGGGGACGAAGGAGAGAATGGGATACCGGCGACGTTTCGCCCCCATGAGCCGGACCCCGGCGGAATGGGACGTCCCCCGCGTTCGGCGCCAGGGCAATCGCATTTGGATGGAACATGTCGTCTGCACCGCGCGGAATCGTCCGCCGGACGCCGCAAGCGGCCTTCGAGCCGACTCGTCGGGCCGATTTCGACGCTCCGCACCCGGAAATCGACCCCTGCCAACGGCAGCTCGACCATCACGACGTATCGGGAATCCCGAATGCGATTGCCCCGGTTCGGCGCCCCGTTCGGTTGCGGTTCCTCGTTCGAGGCCGTAGAGTCCCGGACCCCGTGGCCGGCTCGGACTACAGCATCGACGTGAGGGCGGAGGCGACGTTCATCGCGCCCCGCTCGAACCCGGAGGCGAACCAGTATTTCTTCGCCTACCGGATCACCATCCGCAACGTGGGCCGGGCCGCGGCGAAGCTGCTCTCCCGGCACTGGGTCATCACCCACGGCGACGGTCACGTCGAGGAGGTCCAGGGCGACGGGGTGGTCGGCGAGCAGCCGCACCTTCGACCGGGAGAAGCGTTCGAGTACACGAGCGCGGCCGTGCTCCGGACCCCGATCGGGACCATGCACGGCGAGTACCGGATGCTCGCCGACGACGGCCACACCTTCCTCGCCCCGATTCCCGTCTTCCGGCTTCTCGGCCCGGGCGCCACCCTGCACTGATCGGCCGGGCCGTGGCCACCTGGGTGATCGGAGACGTCCAGGGGTGCCTCCAGGCGTTCGACGCGCTCCTGCGCAAGCTCGACCCGGACCCCGCGGCGGATCGGATCTGGCTCGCCGGCGATCTCGTGAACCGCGGCCCGGACTCGCTCGGCGTCCTGCGCCGGGCGAGCCGGCTCGGCGCGGAGTGCGTCCTCGGCAACCATGACCTGCACCTCCTGGCCGTCGCGTACGGGGCGCGCCCGTGCAGCGCGTCGGACACCTTCCGGGCGGTGCTCGAAGCGCCGGACCGCGAGCCTCTGCTCGACTGGCTGCGCCGGCGGCCGCTCCTGCACCACGACCCGGGGATCGGGTGGGCCATGGTCCATGCCGGACTCCCGCCGGAGTGGGACCTCGCCACCGCCCGGCGGCGGGCGGCGGAGGTCGAGCGGGTCCTGGCCGACGATCGGGCCGCGGCGTTTCTCGCCCATCTGTATGGCGACGAGGCGTCCGGGGAGGAAGCCGGGCTGGCCGGCTGGGGCCGCCTCCGCTACACCGTGAACGCCCTCACCCGCATCCGTTTCGTGACGGCCGACGGCCGGCTCGATCTCTCCTTCGCCGGGCCCCCGGAAGGCCGGACGGACGGGCTCGTCCCGTGGTTCCGCGCTCCCGCCCGCCGGTCCCGGGGAGAGCGCCTCGTCTTCGGCCACTGGGCCGCCCTCGACCTCGACCCGGCGCTCGCGGAGCGCGAGAGGGTCCGGCACGTCGATACCGGGTGCGTGTGGGGCGGCCGGCTGACCGCCCTCGACCTTCAGACCGGGGAGGTGCGTTCGGTCGACTGCCGTTCCAGCACCAGGAACTCGTAGCCGAAGGGCGCCGTCCCGCCGGGCGCGAACCGCTCGCGCTCGCGCTCCACCCACTCGGCCGGGCTCCATTCGGGGAACCATGCGTCCCCGGCGAAGTCCGCGTCGATCCGGGTGAGATACATCCGCTCCGCGAGCGCCAGCGCCTCGCGATAGCAGCGCGCGCCGCCGATCACCACCGTCTCCGGCGCCGGCGCGGCCATCTCGAACGCCCCCGCGAGAGAGTCGGCCCGCTCGCACCCTTCGGGTGTCCGCCGCGAGCGCGTGACCACGATGTTGCGCCGGCCGGGGAGCGGCCTCCCGATGGATTCGTGGGTCCGGCGCCCCATGACGATCGGCTTCCCCCACGTCAGGGCGCGGAAACGCCGGAGGTCCGCCGGCAGATGCCACGGAAGACGGTTGTCGACCCCGATGACCCGGTTGCGGGCCACCGCCGCGATGACGGAGACGACCACCGGCTACACCGAGACGGGGGCCGGGATCGCCGGATGGGGCCGGTAGTCGAGCAGCTCGACGTCCTCGTATCGGTATTCGAGGAGCGACCGGGGCTCCCCGTGGAGACGCAGCCGGGGGAGGGGGAGCGGCTCGCGCGCGAGCTGCCGCTCCGCCTGCTCGAGGTGGTCGAGGTACAGGTGGACGTCGCCGAAGGTATGGACGAGCTCCCCGGGCTCGTAGCCGGTCACCTTCGCCACCATCATCGTGAGCAGCGAGTACGAGGCGACGTTGAACGGCACTCCGAGGAAGAGGTCCGCGCTCCGCTGGTAGAGCTGGCACGAGAGGCGTCTTCCGGCGACGTGGAACTGGAACAGCACGTGGCACGGCGGCAGGGCCATCCGTTCGAGGTCCGCCACGTTCCACGCGGACACGAGGAGGCGGCGCGATTCGGGAAACCGGCGGATATCCTCGACCACGGCCGATATCTGGTCGATCGACCGGCCGTCGGGCGCCGCCCACGAGCGCCACTGCCGGCCGTACACCGGCCCGAGATCGCCGTTCTCGTCTCCCCATTCGTCCCAGATGGTGACCCCGTGGCGCCGCAGGTCGGCGACGTTGGTGCTGCCGGACAGGAACCAGAGGAGCTCGTGCACCACGGAGCGGAAGTGGACGCGCTTGGTCGTCACGAGGGGAAACCCGTCGCCGAGATCGAAACGGAGCTGGTGGCCGAACAGCCCCAGGGTGCCCGTGCCGGTCCGATCGGCCCGACGCACGCCTTCCCGGCGCACGCGGGCGAGCAGGTCAAGGTACTGCTTCATCGCGCGCCCGCCGGCCCCACCACAGCATCGCCGCCCCGGCGAGCACCATCGGCGCCGACAGGAGCTGGCCCATCGTCAGCCAGCCCAAGGCGAGGTAGCCGAGGTGGGCATCGGGCTCCCGGGCGAGCTCGACGACACACCGCGCGGCTCCGTAGCCGGCCAGGAACAGCCCGGACACCGCCATCCGGGGGCGGGGCCGGCGGGAGAACCACCAGAGGATCGCGAACAGCACGAGCCCCTCGAGCACCGCCTCGTAGAGCTGGCTCGGATGCCGCGGCTGCGGTCCGGCGCCGGGAAAGACCATCGCCCAGGGGACGTCCGCCGGCTTGCCCCACAGCTCGCCGTTGACGAAGTTTCCGATCCGACCCGCCCCGAGCCCGGGCGGCACGAGCGGGGCGAGGAAGTCGGACACCGGGAAGAACCCGAGGCCGTGCCGGCGAGCGAACCATGCGGCGGCCGCAACCACCCCGAGGAGCCCGCCGTGAAAGGACATCCCCCCTTCCCAGATCCGGACGAGGACCAGGGGGTCGGAGAGGAAGCGCGGGAAGTCGTAGAAGAGCACGTAGCCGATGCGCCCGCCGAGCACCGCGCCGAGCGCGAGGTGGAACACGAGGTCGTCGACCTGCTGCGGCGCCCAGCCGCGCCAGGGTTCGCGGGCGGCCCGCCGCCGGCCGAGCCACCACCCGATCCCGATCCCGGCGATCCAGGCGAGGCCATACCAGCGGACCGCCACCGGTCCGATGGCGATGGCGACGGGATCGATCTCGGGGTACGTGAGCAATTTCGGCGAGCGGGAACCGGCTCGTCAGGCAGCCTCTCCATTGCGCCGGGATGATAGTCGATTCGCGCCCCCGGAAGCTGCATTCGGCCGGAGCCGGGGCGCTCCTTCGGCCCCCGCCGGGGTTCCGGGCGGTTCCGGAGCGGCCGTGCAGGACGCGGGACGCAGCGCTACAATCGCCGCGGGTGCCGGGCCGACGCACAGGGAGAAGTCATGGATTCGATTGCCTTCGATACCCACTCGTTCGTGAAGGAGCTGACCGACGCCGGGATGCCGGAGCAGCAGGCCGAAGTGCTGGCGCGGACCCACACGATGTCGATCGACGAGAAGCTCGCCACGAAGCAGGATCTGAGGGAGCTCGAGCTTCGGCTGAAGCACGACCTGACCCTGCGCCTCGGCTCCATGATGGTGGTGGGGGTCGGGCTGGTCGCTGCCCTCGTGAAGCTGCTGTAGGAGGGCGGGCGGGCCGGCCCCGGGCCGGGCGCGGAGCCTTCCGTTCCGCCATCCGGAGCACGCCGTCCGGAACGATTGCCGCCCCCCCGCGATGCGTGGTACATCTGGCACGCGGAATCAGTTCGAGGAAGCGGCCCGGATCGGCGGCGGCGCTCCGGCCGGGTTTCATACGGGAGTCGAGACATGACGGGTTGCATCGCAGGCTGGGCGCATTCGAAGTTCGGACGGCTCGAGGGCGAGGACCTCGAGTCCCTCATCTGCGGCGTCGCCTCCGACGCGGTGGCGGATGCGGGGGTCGAGCCGGAGGACGTCGACGCGGTCTACGTCGGCCTCTTCAACCACGGGTTCTCCGCCCAGGACTTTCCCTCCTCGCTCGTCATCCAGGCCGACGACCGGCTCCGCTTCACCCCGTCCACCCGGGTCGAGAACGCCTGCGCGACCGGCTCGGCCGCGATCCATCAGGGGCTCGACCTCATCGAGGCGAAGCGCGCGAGGATCGTCCTCGTCGTCGGGGTCGAGAAGATGACGGACACGCCGGGGGCGGAGGTCGGCGACATCCTCCTCGGGGCGAGCTACCGCAAGGAGGACGGGAAGATCGAGGGCGGCTTCGCGGGCGTCTTCGCGACCATCGCGCAACGCTACTACCAGAAGTACGGCGACCAGGGCGACGCCCTCGCCCGCATCGCGGCCAAGAACCATCGCAACGGTTGCGCGAACCCGTGGGCGCAGATCCGCAAGGACCTCGGCTACGAGTTCTGCCGCGAGGTCTCAGAGAAGAACCCGATCGTGGCGAGCCCGTTGAAGCGTACCGACTGCTCGCTCGTGTCGGACGGGGCGGCCGCGGTGGTGCTCGCCGACACGAAGACCGCGCTTACCCTCGACAAGGCCGTGGTCTTCCGCGCGCGGAGCCAGGTCAACGAGTTCCTGCCGATGAGCCGCCGGGACATGACCTTCCTGGAGGGGTGCGCGCGCGCCTGGTCGCAGGCGCTCGAGGAAGCGAAGCTCTCGATCGGCGATCTGAGCCTGGTGGAGACCCACGACTGCTTCACGATGGCGGAGCTCATGGAGTACGAGGCCATGGGGCTCACGAAGCCCGGCGAGGGCGCCCGCGCCATCCTGGAGGGCTGGACGGAGAAGGATGGACGCCTCCCCGTCAACCCCTCCGGCGGGCTCAAGTCCAAGGGTCATCCGATCGGGGCGACCGGGGTATCCATGCACGTCGTCGCCTCGATGCAGCTCCGGGGGGAAGCGGGCGACATGCAGATCGACGACGCCCGGCTCGCCGGCGCCTTCAACATGGGCGGAGCCGCGGTCGCGAACTACGTCAGCATCCTCGAGCCGCTCCGCTAGGAGCCTGCGCCACGGAATCCTTCAGGGGGGCGTTGGCGGGAAGGAATCCCGGAAAGCCAGGAAGTCATGTGGAGAAATCATCCTTGCTTTGGCCAATGACCGCCGCTTCCTTCCTCGGAAGTGGGCACTGATCTCGCCAAAACGTTCTACGGCGCGGACTCCTGGCCCGGACGTCCCCCCGTCTCCTTGCCGCGGACGCCGATCCGCTCCCGATAGCGATCCGTACTCCGTTCCGGGCCGCTTCGACGGCGCGCAGCCTGGTGCACGCTGCCTGCCGCGCTCCGCGGCGCCTGCTTCGCTTGCAGGCCGGGCAAACCATCCCTGGCTTGCCCGGCCCGCCGTCCTCGGCAGGCCGCACTCGCCGGGGGGAAGCGCCGCCGGCGCGCTTCGTCGGACCCCGGGGACCCCGGGGACCCCGGCTGCCCTTCAGCGTCTTGCGGCCCGCCGCCGCGGCGGCTCGACTCCCTCGCGGGCGAAAGCCCGGTGAGATACGCAGGCTCCTAGCCGGCGAGCTCCGCGTGCTCGGCGTCGATCTTCGCCTCGCAGTCGCCGACCGCCGACTCGAGCTTCTTCAGCCACTCGTCGCCGTACTGGGCCACGAACCAGTCCTTCATTCCCGCCGTGGCATCCTGGAACTGCTTCTTCTCCCCCGGCGTCGGGACGTAGATCTCGCCGTCGGCGGCCTTGAACTCCTCGTAGGCGTCGATCGCACGGCGCATCGGAAGGGCCCGGGTGACCGTCTTCAGATGCTGGAAGCCGTCGTGCACGATCCTGCGCTGCTCCGGGGTGAGGCCGTTGAAGAAGTCGTCGTTCATCCACCACAGGGCGGCCATGTAGGCGTGCCCGTCGAGGGTCATGTAGCGAAGGTGCTCCTGGAACTTCATGTTGACGATGTCGGTGATCCCGTTCTTCGTGCCCTCGACGACCCCGGTCGCGAGCGAGGTGTAGACCTCGGGCCAGGACACCGGGGTCGGGGCGCCGCCGAGCATCTTCACCATCTCGATCTGGATGTCCGCCGGGATCGTCCGGATCTTCTGTCCCTCGACGTCCGCCGGGGTCCGGATCTGCTTGTTGACGGTCGCGAAGTTTCGCCATCCCCCGGTGTTGGAGACGGTCATCAGGCGGAGCGGACCCACCGACTCGAGCACCGCGGCGCGCAGCTCCCCGACGAACGGGCCGTCGAACACGCACTCCGCCACCCGGTCGTCACGGAACATGTAGGGCAGATCCAGCGCCTGTCCGGGCGGAAAGATGTTGCCGAACCCGCCGATGGTCGAGATCGTCACCTCGAGGACGCCCGACATGATCTGGTCGATGCACTCCTGAAAGCTCCCGCAGAACTGGCCGCCGAAGTAGATGGCGACCTCGATCTCGCCGTTCGTCCGCGATTCGACGTAGTCCTTGAAGACGAGCGAGCCGTCGTAGTCCTCGTCCGCCTGGGAGCCGAGGAACGCGATCTTGATCTGCTTGCTCGCCGCGCCCGCCGTCCCGGCGAGCCCGACGGTCATGGCGAGCGCGAGCGCCGCGCCGGTCAGGGTCCTGGTCAAGTTGTTCGAACGCATTTTCCTGAAGTCCTCTTCGTGGTGGATGAATGGAGCCGCGGCGGGCCCGAGGGGCGTAATGGTGGCCCCGATCGGGGGCCGCGTACAACCTCCTCCGGCCTCCGCACCGGCGCCTTCGCACCGGCGCCCCTGCACCCGCGCCTTCGCTCCGGCGCACCGGCCACGGACGTTCGCCGCCGCGGCGGGCCAGGCCGCACCCCCCCGCCGGCCGCGGGCGGCCCGCCGCACACGCGCTCACGCGAAGCCCAGCCAGCGCGGGATGGTCATCGAGACCTCGGGCACGAAGGTGATGAGGAAGATGACCCCGGCCTCGATCGCGAGGAACGGCAGCATCTCCAGTGCGATCCGCTCCACCCGCTCCCCGGACAGGCTGGCCGCGACGAACAGCACGAGGCCCATCGGAGGCGTCGCCAGTCCCACCGTGACGTTCACGCACATGATGATCGCGAAGTGCAGCGGGTCGACGCCGAGCCCGACGAAGGTCGGGCCGAGGACGGGGCCGAGGATCAGGATCGCGGGTCCCGCGTCCAGGAACATCCCGACGATGAAGAGCAGGATGTTGACCAGAAAGAGGAGCACCAGCGGGTTCTCGCTGATGCCGAGCACGAGGTCGGTCAGCCGGACCGGCGCCTGGCTCAACGTCATGAGGGCGGCGAAGGCGACGGCCATCCCGACCAGGAGGAGGATGATCCCGGACGAGAGCGCGGCGCGGAACAGCACGCCGGGCAGGTCCTTCCACTCTAGCGAACGCAGCACGAAGAGGGCCAGGACCGCCGCGTAGCCGGCCGCGACGGCGGCCGCCTCGGTGGGGGTGAAGACCCCGCTCAGGATCCCCCCGAGCAGGATCACCGGCGTGAGGAGCGGCAGGAACGCCCGCCGGAACGCGCCCCCCCGCTCGGGCCAGGTCGCCTTCCGGCTCGCCACCGGGTAGTCCCGCACCCTGGCGAGATAGGAGGTGAGCAGCATGAGGCCGAACCCGACCATGAGCCCGGGCACGATGCCCGCCGCGAAGAGACCGGCCACCGAGACGTTCATGATGAACGCGTAGATGATCATGATCCCGCTCGGGGGGATGATGGGCCCGATGACCGAGGAGGCGGCGGTCACCGCGGCCGCGAAGCGCCGGGTGTAGCCGTTCTTCTCCATCGCGGGGATGAGCATCGAGCCGAGCGCGGAGGTGTCCGCGACCGCCGATCCGCTGAGCCCCGCGAACAGCATGCTGGAGAGGATGTTGACCTGGGCGAGCCCGCCCCGCAGGTGGCCGATGAGGGCCTGGCTCAGCCGCACCAGGTTCACCGTGATCTGCCCCGCGTTCATCATCTCGCCGGCCAGGATGAAGAACGGGATCGCCATCAGCGGAAAGTTGTCGATCCCCTTGTACATCCGGCCGATGAGGAGGGTGAAGAAGTTCGCCTGCCCGTCGATCACGAGGCTCAGGGAGGGGGCGATGAGGAGCGCGAACATGACCGGCAGGCCGCACACCATGAGCAGCAGGAAGATCCAGAAGAAGGCGAGCGACACGCGCGATTCCTATGGCGTATCGGCCGCTTCGATCCCCGCCGGCCGTTCGAGGGCCGGGACCGAAGCGGGATCGAGGATGCCCTTGATCGCGCGCAGCACGTGCTCGACGCCGACCGCCGCGAGCAGGTAGAAGCCGGCGGGGACGACCAGGTAGAACCAGAAGAGCTTGACGTCGATGGTGAACGCCTTCGACTTGAGGCCGCGCTCGGCGAGCCCGATGCCTTCCTGCGCGTAGACGAGCATGAAGTAGAGGATGAGCGCGTTCAGCACGAGCTGGAGCGCGGCCTGCACCCGCCCCACGAGGAAGCGTGACAGCGTCTCGATGGATACGTTCATGCCGTGCCGGTAGGCGATCGGGGCGACGAGGAACGTCATCCACACCATCATGAAACGGGAGACCTCCTCGCTCCACGTCGGCGGATCGTTCAGCACGTAACGCATGAACACCTGGTACAGGATGACCAGGGTCATGGCGCCAATCAGGGTGAGCCCGCAATACCTGCCGATCTTCCCGACGAGGTCGTTGAAGCGCGATACGATCGCGAGCGACCCGTCCACTATCGGCACTGCCCCGCCTCCCTTCCCTTCGCCGTCCGCCGGCCCGGCACACCGGCGCGGCGAGCCGACGGCCGTTCTCACTCGGGGCGAGGGGGATGGCGCCCCGCGGCTATCTGACCCGAAATGCGGCCCGCTTGTCCAATGCCGCCCGGTGTATTCTCGCCCGGCGCCGGAGCGCGGCCCGCCAGCCAGGGTTCGACGCGCCGGGCGATGCCGGCGGGGTGAGGGGACGATGCGCGGGACGGTCCGTTACGGCGTGATTGGCGGGGGCGACATGGGGCGCGAGCACATCCGCAACCTCGCACTCCTCGACGGGGCGGCGGTCGTCGCGGTGGCGGATCCGTTCGAGCCGTCGCGATCGGCCGCCCGCCGCCTGGCCGGTGCGGGCGCCGCCGCGTTCCCGGACCATCGCGACCTGCTGGCCGACCCATCGATCGACGCGGTCGTCATCGCGACCCCGAACCACACGCACGCCGCGGTGCTCGAGGACGCGCTCGCGACCGACAAGGCAATCCTGGTCGAGAAGCCCCTCTGCACGACCGTCGAGGACTGCCGGAGGATGGAGGCGGCCGCCCGGCGGGGAGGAAACCTCGTCTGGGTGGGGATGGAGTACCGGTACATGCCGCCGGTCTCGCGCCTCGTCGAGACGGTGCACGCGGGCGCCGTCGGACGGCTGCGCATGCTCCACGTCCGCGAACATCGCCGGCCCTTCCTCCCCAAGGTCGGCCACTGGAACCGCTTCGCCCGCAACACCGGCGGCACCCTGGTCGAGAAGTGCTGCCACTTCTTCGACCTCATGCGGCTGATCACCCGTGACGAGCCCGTGCGGGTCTACGCCTCCGGCGCCCAGGACGTGAACCACCTCGACGAACGCTATTGCGGCGCGGTCCCCGACGTCATCGACAACGCCTTCGTCATCGTCGATTTCGCGGGCGGGCACCGGGCCCTCCTCGACCTCTGCATGTTCGGGGAGGCGTCGCCCGCGGAGCAGGAGATCGTCGCCACCGGGGACGCCGGGCGCGCCGCCTGCACCGTCCCCGCGTCCGAGCTGACCCTCGGGCGGCGGGAGGCGGGAAGGAGCGAGACGACCATCATCGACGTTGCCCCCGAGCTGCTGGCGGCCGGTAGCCACCACGGATCGACGTGGTTCCAGCACGGGGCGTTCCTTGCCGCCCTGCACGCCGGGACCCCTCCGGCGGTGAGCCTGCGCGACGGCCTCGCCGCGGTCGCCATGGGGGTGGCCGCGGAGCGGTCGATCACGGAGCGCAGGCCGGTGGACATGGCCGAGATGGGCCTTTGACCCATCTTTGCCGGCCTTCATGGAATTCGTTTCCATGCCTGATTACGCACGAAGCTCGACCCTGCCGCGGAGATGCCCGGCCATCGACTTCGGAAGCTCGCCGGAGACCGGAAAACGACGGCCGAGCCGGCCGGAGGAGTCGTGGAGCGGCCCCTGAATCCGGGTTCCCGCCGGCCGGCAACCGGATCCCGAGATTCGTGCGGAATCGGGCTTCCATACATCGATGACGACATGCCAGCTGCGACGTTCCGAATCGGCCGGTGGCGCCATGCGCCGGCGCCGCACCCTTCCCGAGGCGCACGTCTCGACGGAGCGGGCCCGTGCCTGGAGCGAGGGGCTCTGCGCCAACCCGACTTCGGGGGCGCCGGGCGGGGGTCGGGGTCGCCGAGGAGGCGTTCCTGTTCGCGGAGAAGGGGCCGGCGCCCGCGGGGGGCCCTCGGCTTCGGACATGCCGGAAACGTACTGCTATGCTTTTGCGCGGGGAGACACGGCGCGGCAAACGGCCGCGATCGCACTTGGCGGGGAGGGGTTCGATGGATCTCGGAATGAGCGGCAAGACGGCCCTGGTGACGGGCGGCAGCATCGGCATCGGCAAGGGGATCGCGCGGTCGCTCGCACGCGAGGGCTGCAAGGTCGCGATCGTGGCCCGCGACGGAGCCCGGCTTCGGGCCGCGGCGCAGGAGATCCAGGACGAGACCGGCTCGGAGGCGGCCGCCTTTCCGGGCGACCTCATGAACAAGGCCGACGCCGACCGGGTGGTCGCGCAGACCGCCGGGCACTTCGGCCGCATCGACATCCTCGTCAACAACGCGGGTGCGGCGCCGGGCGGGGTGATCGAGACCCTGGACGAGGACGACTGGGAGCTCGCCATGGGCCTCAAGTTCATGGGTTACGTGTGGGTCACGCGGGCGACCCTGCCCCACATGAAGGCCCAGGAACGCGGGCGGGTGGTCAACCTCATCGGCAACGACGGCGTGAAGCATTCCTATTGGGAGATCGCGCCGGGGGCGGCCAACGCGGCGGGCCAGAACCTCACCATCGCGCTCGCCGGGCAATACGGGAAGTACGGCATCTCCTTCTGCGCGGTGAATCCGGGGCCGGTTCGCACCGAGCGTTGGGCGGGGCTCGTCAGGGCGATGGCGCGCGACATGAACATCGCCATCGAGGAAGCCGACCGGCTCGCGCCCCGCAGCATCCCCCTCGGGCGCATCGCCGAGGTCGACGAGGTGGCGGACCTCGTCACCTACCTCGCCTCCGACCGCGCCCACTTCGTGAACGGCACGATGATCGAGATCGACGGCGGCCAGCAGAAGCCCCTGATGGACATGTCGCGCGACCGCCGCTGACCGCCGCGCCCCTCCTCCCGCCTGCATCGGGCGGTGACCGCAGGCCGATTCGGCGGCAGGCCGATTCGGGGGTGCATCCCGACCCCGGACGAAGGAAGGCGCCGGGCAGGGACGCCGTGGCCGGGCGGGCGGTGCGTGCGGATAAGGCGCGGGTCGGCCGGGAACGAGCGTGGCGGCGGGTTCGAAGAACAGGCGCGGGAACCGGATGAGGAATCATCGCTCGCGGCGCCGCGTCCTCCAGGTTCCAGGGCCGGCCGACCTGGCCGGACGGGCGCCGGAGGCCGTCGATCGCCGCATCATCGACCATCGCGGCCCCGGGTTCGCGGCGCCCGGGCGCGCCTGCCCCTCTCCCCATGACGGCACACGCAATCGGGCGGCGGCGGCGCGGCGTTCGTCCCGTGCGCGGCGGGCGTCCCGATGAGCCGGAACGAACGCGAGACGTGCCGCGATCTCATCGAGCCCGCCGTCGCCGACGCCGGGTGGGGCTGGGACGCCCAGGTCGAGATCGGTCCGGGGCGCGTCAACCCGACCGGCGAGGCGATGTACGACCCCTCGCAGCGCATCGTCGCCGACTACCTCCTGAAGCTGTGGCGCATGCCGCTCGCCGTCCTCGAAGCGAAGCCGGAGGGGGAGCCGGCGTCGAACGGGATGCAGCAGGCGTCGCGGTACGCCCGGCGCCTGGGGCTTCGCTTCTCCATCGCGAGCAACGGGCGCGAGTACCTCCTCACCGACAACCGGACCGGCGGGTACGAGCGCTTCGAGACGCCTCCCACGCCCGGCGACCTCCTGAGCCGGGAGGGCAGGAACATCGTCTGGCGTTCGTGGCGGCCGGTGTTCGAGGCGCCCTGGCACGAGGATCGGGTGACCCGCAAGCGGGTGCGGCCGTACCAGGAAATGGCCGTCTTCGAGACGCTCTACCGCTTCTCGCAGAACCGCAAGCGGGTGCTCCTGCTGATGGCGACCGGCGCCGGCAAGACCTTCACCGTGTTCCAGCTCGTGTGGAAGCTCTTCGCCGGCCGCGTGCTCTCCCGCAACCGCGTCCTCTTCCTGACCGACCGGATCAGCCTCAAGGATCAGGCGTACCGGGCGTTCTCGGCCTTCGACGCCGGCGAACGGGTCGTCCTCGACAAGGACGCCGTCGCGCGGGGCGGCCACCTGGTCGGGAAGATCTTCTTCGCCAACTACCAGAACCTCGACGAGGAGGTCGACGGCAGGAAGCTGTACACGCACTTCCCGCCCGACTTCTTCGGGTTCGTCGTCGTGGACGAATGCCACCGCTCGGGCTTCGGGGACTGGTTCGGGGTGCTCGAATACTTCGGCGGCGCCTGCCAGCTCGGCCTGACCGCGACGCCGCGGGAGGTCGGCAGCCGCCGCGAGCTCACCGAAACGGAGGGGCGGCGCGACACCTTCGAGTACTTCGGCGAGCCCGCGTACGCCTATTCGCTGAAGCAGGCGATCGAAGACGGCTACCTCGTGCCGTACCTGCTGGAGGAGCGCGTCACGAACGTCGACGAGAAGGGCTACGTCGGCCCGGACGGCAGGCGGTATGACACGGCGCACTTCGAGCGCGACATCCGCCTGCCGGATCGGACGAGGACCATCGCCGAGGACCTCTGGCATCTGCTCGGGAAGTACCAGCTTCGCGACGAGAAGACGATCGTCTTCTGCGTCGACGACACCCACGCCGCCTTCATGGCGGCCGAGCTGCGCCGCCTCTCCGGCGACCCCGACTACGCGGCGCGCATCACCCGATCGGAGCGGAACTCGCACCAGCTCGAACGGAACTTCGCGGAGGTCGGCCGCGCCCGGCCGCGGGCGGCGGTGACCGTGGACCTGCTCTCCACGGGCTTCGACGCGCCGGACGTGAAGAACATCGCCTTCGCGCGTCCGCTGAAGAGCGCGATCCTCTACAAGCAGATGAAGGGCCGGGGCACGCGGCTGTGCGAGGACGTCGACAAGCGCTACTTCACGATCTTCGACTACACCGGCGCGAGCCGCCTCGAAGACACGGAGTTCGACGGCCACCCGGCGAACGTCCAGAAGCCCGCTCGGGCCTCGAAGCCGAAGGGCCGGAAGCCCGCCGAGGCGGCCGGGAAGCCGGTGGGCGACGGGGTCGCGGTCTTCATCGCGCAGGCGGAGCGCTACGTCTGCCTCGCGGACGGCCGCAGGATCCCCTTCGACGAATACCGCGCGCAGTCGAGGGAGGTGATCCGAGGCATCGCCCCCGCGGCGCCCGGCGACCTGCTGAAGCTCTGGATCGGCAAGGACACGCGGAAGGACCTGCGCGCCGAACTCAAGGACCGCGACGTGCACGTGGCCGCGTTCCGCCACTTCTTCGACCTCGACGGCACGGACGACGTCGACGTCCTCGCGAAGGTCGGCTTCGATCTCGTGCGGGTGCCGGCGCGCTCCGATCGGGTCACCCGGTTCTGGGACCGGGAGGACCAATGGCTGGTGTCGCACCTCGGGGAGCAGTCGGCCGACGACGCCGATCGCTTCAAGACGGAGTTCTGGCGGACCAGCCTGGATCACTACGGCCTGTACGGCATCGACGACCTGGAGCAGGGGGCCACGTACAGCGCGCCGCAGTTCGCGATCCGGTTCGGGAGCTTCGGCTCGCTGCTGAAGCGCTACGGGGGCGTTGCGACGCTGAAGTCCGATCTCGAAGCGGTGAAGCAGCGCCTCTACGCGCCGATGGCCGCGTAGGATGGATGATGGAATGACCACGCCATCCGACGGCACTGACCGACCTTCCGGACTGTATGGCGGTCTCCGGCGGTCGAGGCCACAGGGGGCGGCGAAATGACCACGCCATCCGACGATGGCCCCCGGCGCCGGCGCCAGGAGGTCCGGCAGGCGGTGAAGAATGCCTGCGACCAGCTCAACGCCGACGGGGTGGCGCCGCGGGATTACGTCGAGCAGCTCGCCTGGCTGTTCTTCCTCAAGGCATTCGACGAGACCGAGGATCGGCGCGAGCAGGAGGCCGACTTCGACGACGGGGAGTATCGGCGCCGCCTGGACGGCGGGTTCCGCTGGGCATCGTGGGCGGAGCGGAGCGACCGCCCCGACGAGATGCTCCGCTTCGTCGACGAGATGCTCTGGCCGCACCTGCGCGACTTCGGCAACACCGGCGATACCAGGGGGTTCGCCGCCGATCCGATCGCCGGGCAGTTCCGCCGCATCTTCTCCTCGGTCCGCAACCATTCGCGGCGCGGAGCGAGCTTCGCCCGCGTCGTGCAGCAGGTGGACCGGCTGCACTTCTCGGACCGAACCGACGTCATCGTCCTCTCCGAGCTGTACGAGGACCTGCTGAAGCGCGTCGCCGCCGACTCCCCGGGATACGCCGGGGAGTTCTACACGCAACGGCACATCATCCGGGCGATGGTCGAAGTGGTGCGCCCCGCCGTCGGCGAGCGCATCTACGACCCCTGTTTCGGCACCGCGGGCTTCCTGGCGGAGGCCGGGGAGTACATCCGCCGCACCACCGGCGCCCTGAGCGGCGCCGCGCTGGAGAAGCTGGAGCGCGAGAGCTTCTTCGGCATCGAGCTCAAGCCGCTGACCTACCTCCTCGGCCTCATGAACATGCTGCTCCACCGGATCGAGGGCGCCAACCTCGAGCTCGGCAACGCGCTGGAGCGCCATGCACAGCACGTCCCGGAGAGGAGCCGCTACGACGTGATCCTCTCGAATCCGCCCTACGGCGGGAGGCTCGCGGGGGCGCTCCAGACCCACTTCACGATCCGCTCGGGCGCGACCGAGATCCTGTTCCTCCAGCACATCATGGCGAACTTGGCGATGGGCGGCCGGGCCGCCGTCATCCTCCCCGAAGGGGTCCTGTTCCGCGGCGGCCCGGACGCCAGGGTCCGCGAGCGGCTGTTGCAGGACTTCGACGTACACACCATCCTCTCGCTCCCCGCCGGCTGCTTCCTGCCCTACACGGGCGTGAAGACCAACGTGCTGTTCTTCGACCGACGCGAGGACGGGCGAGGCGCCGAGAGCGTCTGGTATTACGAGCTGGCCAACGACGGCTTCGAGCTGAAGCAGACCCGCCGGCCCGTCGAGGGCAGCCAGCTCCCGGATTTCCTCGCGAAACGGGAGGGAAGGGTGTGCGGCGGGAACTCGTGGGTCGTTCCGGTGGAGGAGATCGCGGGAAAGGGATTCGACCTCTCGGCGCGCAACCCGAACCGCGGCAGCGACTACGAACACCGGCCAGCGCTGGAACTGGTGCAGTCCATCAAGGCGAAGGAGGAGCGGGTCGTCGAGCTGCTGGGGGAGCTGGAGGAACTGTTGGTCGGCGCCGATGAATAGTCCCCTACCCATGAAATCTTCGACAAAACGACGAAGAATCATCGGCCGCCCGGCTTCCGGCTCCCTGATACCGGATTCCGGGGAGCGGTGCGTCCTGGGAGCGCGGGCGTCTCGCCCGCAGGCGCGGACCGGAGGTCCGGGCCGGAAGCCTGCCAGATGGCAAAGCGGGCGGGACGCCCGCGTTCCCAGGTTCGCAACCGGCGCTTGGTTCCGGCTCCGCCGGGTTGGGATCGGTCGTTGCATGAATCAAAGACTTGTCATTCCCCCGTTCGAGCCGGGGGCAGGCTCCGAGAATGCCGAAATCCGCTCTGCGCCGTCCGTCATTCCCGCGGAAGCGGGAATCCGGAGACTTCGGCGGGCCGCCGGATAGGAACGTCATGCGGATGGCAGGCAAGTTTTCGCATGTACCGCTTGGTGAAATCGCTCCGAAGAGCGATGCAGTGACGCCAAGCGCATCGGAGCTCGTATGGAATCTGTCTCTTGAGGACATCGAACCGCAAACGGGTCGGGTGATCCGCCGGCAGACCTGCCTTGCGAGCGCGCTGGGATCGGCAAAGTGTTCTTTCGACGGGCGGCATGTCCTGTATTCGAAGCTGAGGCCCTACCTGAACAAGGTGGTGCTGCCGGAAAGCAATGGAGTCGGTACGAGCGAGCTCCTTCCTCTCCTTCCCGATTCGTCACGTCTCGACCGGCAGTTCCTGGCGTTCTATCTCCGCTCGCCGAACTTCGTGGATTTCGCGGTTGCGAATTCGAGAGGCGCGAACCTTCCGCGTGTCGCGATGAAAGCGCTATGGTCTCACGAGATTCCATGCCCGCCAATCGGCGAACAGCATCGCATCGTTGCCCGCGTCAAGGAGTGCATGGAGCGGGTCGATGAGATCCGTGCGCTTCTCGTTCAAACCTCGTCGGAGGCCGATCTTCTCATGAGAACTACCTTGGCAAGGGCCTTCACCGGAGATCTGTAGATGTCGATCGGTTCCTTGACATCCCACGAGACTTCCGGTCGTGCGGAGGCCGTATCGGTCCCTTTGGGGTACGATCTCCGGGAGATGCTCGACCCGGACCGAAGTCGTGGTGGAGCGGCCGATGTATCCCCGGACCTCGTACTGGGTCTGCTGGCCGGCCTTCTCATCGCCAAGTGGGCGGCCTGCGACGAATCAAAGCGGAAGGCGTCGGCCGCCTTCGACGAACAAGCCTTCACGCCGGAACTGCCCGATGCTCTCGGATTGCCGGCGTGGGAGGGACCGGGGCCGAACCATGCGGGCGCTGTCGTCGAAGCCCTTCGAGTGGTGACCACGAGCAACGGCGCGGAAGGCGCCGCCACGTGTTACGTCACCCGTATCGCGCCGCTCGTGATCCGTACCGCCGGAAGCTCACCGGAGATGTACGAGCGGCTTCTCGGCTGGGTGCGCCAACTCGACCTTGGTACCCCCAAGGGACGGAGACGCGCCGCCCGCCTGTTCGACGACGTATTGCGCATGATGCTGGACCGGCGAGGAAAGCAGATTGGCGAGTTCGTCACGCCCGAGCCCGTCGCCGCCCTCATGCTGTCGCTGGCGAGTCCCAGGTCCGGCGACAGGATCTACGACCCCTGCTTCGGATTCGGCGAGCTTCTCGTCGGAGCAGTGCGCCGGCTCAGCGGGGCCGCATGGTTTGCCTCACCAAATCACCAAGCCGATGTCCAGGTCGCCGGGGTCTTCGGCGTCGAGGTCAACCCGGTCGCCCATGCGGTCGGGCTGTGCAGAGTGCTGCTGGCCGGTGTCGAGCGTCCCGGCTTCGCGCTGGCGGACGCACTCGAAAGGCCGCTGCCTCGCCGCCGTTCGGCGGACGGCTTCGACTGCATCCTCGCCGCCCCGCCGTGGGGAGGGCGGATCAAGCACCCGTCCGCGGGCCGATTCCCGTTCCCGAGCCGCAACACGGAGAGCCTGTTCCTGCAGCACGTCATGGCGAACCTGCGTCCCGGAGGACGGGCGGTCGTCGTGTTGCCGGAGAACGCGCTCCATCGTAGCGGCGACCGGCGGCTGAGGAAGGCGCTGCTGTCGGAGTACGGCGTGGATGCCGTGGTTTCCCTGCCGGACGGCGCGTTCGCGCCCTGGACCGGTGTAGCCGCGAGTCTCGTGGTGTTCCGCCGCGCCGCGCCACGTCCGGCCGTCCGTTTCTTCAGTATCTCGCCCAATGCGTGGGAAGCAAAGACGGACGACGACGGTGGCGATCGGGCGCCGGATGAGGACCGGGGGGAAAGCCGCGACGCCGGAGCCTGTGAACATGGCCTCCCCGATGGAGAGGCTGCCGAGGGCGAAGCTGGGCCGGGCGCCAAATCCGGGGGAGGCATTGGCGACAGGCGCGTACATCGCATCGATCTGTTGTGGGGCCTGTCCGAACTGATCCGGGAGCGCCGTGAATCGTTCTCGGGATCATTCTTGCCCGGCGTCGACGCTTGGGATGTCCCGATACGCGAGCTTGCACCGCGAGACTACGAACTCGTTGCCAAGAAGTCGGGGAGTGAGGCGCTGGACGCCGAGTTCAAGCGACTTGTCGCCTTGGACCCCTCGCTGAAGGTCGAACGGCTGGAGCGTGTTGCGGAGGTCTGCCCGGGACTGTCGTACTCACGTCGCTTCGTGACAGAGGATCACGAGGCCACCGATGTCCGCACGGTGTCCGATATCTTCAGGGCGCCGCCTGGGATCGTGGCGGGCCTGCTTCGCGCCGGAGACGTGAAGGATACCGTCGTGCCTCGATGGGAGAGCGGGACCTTGCCGCCGACCCTGTTCCTCACCGAGGAGGGGAAGGGCCGGTTGAGGGAGAAACACTATCTCCGGCCTCTCGACATCGTCGTCACCATGTCGGGCGCCGTCGGAAAGGTCGCCTTGTTTCCTACCACGAGTATCCAAATCGAGGCAGTGCCCGGGTTCGCCCCGACCGACGGTAGCAAAGGCTTCATTGCGCATGGACTGGTTCCGTTGACACCGGTGGTGGCCGCCAGGAGCTTGGCGGTGGCGCGTGCGGGAGAGCGTATCGAGCCACAATTCCTGACCGAATTGCTGCGCTCCGCCGTCTACCGCAACTGGCTGTCGGGCCATGCGCGAGGAACGGCCATTCAGCACCTGCCCATCCGTACCCTCCGCAAACTCCCCGTCCCCGTGCCTCCGCTGGAGGTGCAATACACCGTATGTGACGAGCTCACGAGGTCGGGCGGTGATGCGATGGCCGTTCTTGTCCGGCTGCTCTCCCGGGCGGCGAACGAGCCGGTGGCGGTCTGGTTGGAGACGCCGGCCGTGGCGCGGTTGGTGTCAGGGATGGTCGGCGGCAACTCTGCGCGCGGGATGAGGGGTCTCGTCGCTACCGCCGATGCGCTTCGATCCCTGATCGACCGGACGAGGAACCTTCCCGATATGGTATCGCTCGAGAGCGACGACCGGTGGATCAGGGCGTGGCTCGATGTGGTGCGAGAGGCTGCCGCGGCGCTGGATGGTGTTGCATCGGTTCCACGCGGCGCGGGACGTCTCGCGGTCATCGGGGTTGCGCTCTCGCGGCTGCGCGAGGCCCTGCAAACGATCCACGGCGCCGAGGGGACGATCATCGGTCGTCTCGGTATCGCCGGTCGCCTCGGTATGTTCACGCGGATGATGATCCGGTTTGCAGAGGAGGAGGTCTGGGCCATGCAGGAGTCGATCACGCTCGACGTCGGCGTGGAGCCTGCCGAGGTGGTCGTCGACGCCGTCAGCGAAGTCCGGCTGCGTTTGACCAATTCGTCCTCCGTGCCCCTTCGGAGCTTGCGCGTCGAGACCCGGCCGGCGGTCGGGACCGGCCGACTCCCCTACCTGGGCGATGGAGAGACCCACGACGTTCCGCTCACCATCCACCCGCCCGCCGGCACGCGGCCCCTTCGAATCGCCGTGTCGTGGCAGGCGAGTCGTCTTGACGGGGCCACCGTCCGAGGCGAAACGGACGTCTCCCTCCGCCTGCTTGCCACCCGCGAGGCGGTCCGGTCGGGTGACTTGGGGGCCAGTCCATACATCGTCGGCAGCCCCGTGGACCGCCAGGAGATGTTCTTCGGCCGGGCCGACGTCATCGGCCGCATCCAACGACAGCTCGGGGCGGGCAACCATGCGAACGTGATCCTGCTCGAAGGGAACCGCCGGACGGGCAAGACCTCGGTTCTGCGCCAGCTTGGGAAGGCGGACGTGCTGCCGGGATGGATCCCGGTCTACTGTTCGTTCCAGGATGCCGAGGGCGACGGCGCGAAGGCCGGCGTCGCCACTCGCAACGTCTTCAGGCTGCTCGCCCGTACGACGGGCTGGGCCCTCGGTGGCGCCGGCGTCGAAACCTGGTTCCCCGGCCTCCCCGAACGGGAACCCGGTCGGCCGTTCAAGCTGGCCTTCCGCGCCGCGCTGGATCGGGTCTTCACCGACGGTGGCGCTCCTTTCGAGTCGTTCGAGATCTACATCGCAGCGGCGGTGGAGGCGGCGAGCCCGAGACGGATCCTGCTCATGCTCGACGAGTTCGACAAGCTCCAGGAGGGTATCGACACTGGAATCACGAGCCCCCAGGTTCCCGAGAACATCCGCCACCTGTTGCAGCATCAACCCGGTGTGTCGGCGATCGTCACGGGCTCGCGCCGGCTGAAGCGGCTTCGGGAGGAGTACTGGTCCGCCCTCTTCGGCCTTGGCTATCGGGTCGGGATCAGTGCGCTGCCGCTCGACGACGCCCGGCGGCTCGTCACGGAGCCGGTCGAGGGAAGGCTCGGCTACCTGCCGCAGGCGCGGGACCGCCTTGCGGAGCTGTGCGCCTGCCATCCCTTCCTCGTCCAGTCGCTGTGCAACCGGGTGTTCGAGCGGGCGGCCTCGGGGGGCGATCGGACGATCACGGTCGATGTCGTGGAGGAAGCGGCCACCGAGATGGTGCGGGACAACGAGCACTTCCGTACGCTCTGGGACTACGCCGGAAGCGCCCGGCGCCGACTGCTGCTCGCGCTCTGCGACCACTTGGCGGAAGGGCCGGATGCGGTGGACCTCGACTTGCTCAGCGTGAAGCTCCAGGAACACGGTGTGCCCCTCCGCCGGGAGAGCGAGCTCGACGACGACGTCGCGGAGCTGCGCGAGCTGGAACTGCTCGACTTCGACGACTCGTACCGCGGAGGGACCTACCGGCTGTCGGTGCCGCTGATGGCGAGATGGCTGCGGATGAACGAGGACTTCAAAGCCCTTGTAGCGCGTGCAAGGCAGGAGGCGGAGGCTCGATCGTGACGGCGAATCCTTACCAGGTCCTCGGACCATCGGTTCCTCCCATGCTGGGGCGAGGGTCGCTCGTCCGGCTCATCGAGGGCCACTTGTCGAAGCCCACCCCGGATCACGTCTCGGTCGTGGGGCCGAAGCATTACGGGAAGTCCGTCCTGCTGCGCCATCTCGCGGACGCCTACCGTGCGGGGTCGAGCGGCTACCTGACCACGGTGCATATCGATCTTCGGCATGACACCCCCCGATCGGACGATGCTTTCAAGCGGCGGCTTGCGGAAGAGATCAAGAAGGCGTTGCGGGAGAAGGAGGTCGAGGATGCGTTACGGCCGGAACGAACGCAGCTATCCGAATACATCGATCTCGATGACGACGCAGCCGTTCATGAATCACTGGACCTCGTCTTCACGGAGCTTGAAGGCGAGAACGCACGGATGCTGGTGGTGCTCGACGGCTTCGACTACGCGCTCGCCGGCGCGGGATTGACACGGAACCTGTGGGATCAGCTTCGCTCGCTTGCACAGAAGAGCAGTCTCAGACTCGTCACCGGCAGCCGGCGTCCCCTGCGCGAGCTTTGCCGGACGGAGGAATCCCGAACCTCCGATTTCTGGGAGATCTTCTACGACACGCCGGTCCGGGTCACCGCTCTCGACGACTCCGACTGGGATCCGTTCCTGCAGCCGCTTCCGGATGCAGGTTGCACGTTCGATGATCCGGCACGGAAGGAAGTCGCCAACTGGACGGGAGGCGTGCCGTTGCTCGTCTGTGCGCTCCTTCGGGAGTTGTGGGAGAAGTATCGGGGAACACGAATCTCCAAACCGCAGATCGACCAAACGGCCGAAGCCGTACTGAACGATCGACGCGAAGTTCTCGCGGAGCTATGGGATGACTGCGATATCGAGTTGCGCGCCGACCTCGGTACGCTCGCCGGCGGCAACATACCGCTCAGCGCTCTGTCCGCTGACAGGCACCATGAGCTTGAGAGCCGTGGCTTTGGCCGCGTGTCGAGAAAGAATCTCCGAGGGTCCTGCCGGATCATACAGCGTTATGCCGAGGAACAGGCGCCGGCCCTCGCCAACCTCGAACGTCTTTTCGGCACCAGCCCCGGCTTCAAGACGCAAATCCGTTCCTTGCTGGAATTGCGCCTTGCGCAAGTCACGAATCCGGATGTGGATGTGGATCTCCGTAGATTCGTCAGCAACGCCATTCGTGACCTCGAACCCCACCACCCGGAGGACGCGCTTACCTGGATCAGGAGTGTCGCCGACCGCGCGCTGGCGCTGATTTGGGAGGCTGAACTTCCCGGTGACAAGAAGCTTCCTCCGAATTGGCTCAAGGATTGGCAGCTCGGAGGCGTGAAGAGTCTGCCGGAAGATGGAGGCAAGCTACCCCGTGGGGCCGGTGCGCAGTGCCATGTTCTTCGCCTGATCACCGGAACGGATCGCATCTTACATCAAAGCAAGTACGTCACGAAGACGACGTACCTGCTGGTGGATCACCTGAAATCGGTGGGAGATTTCGGCCAACACCGGGGAGACTACCCGGAAACGACGATATCCGTCGGCTTCGCGGCAACGGTCGTCCTGGCGGCAATCTCGCTGATCGAGAGCCTGACGACCGATCTGCAACGGGACGGGGGCTGAGCGAGACGTGGTCCGATCTCCGATCGCGAGGCCGCCCGGAATGATGAGACCCTGAACGAATGGCCTGAACTTTCCGGCATCGGTCGGGGAATGATCATGGGAAGTCGAATGCGGCCCGGGGTCCCCGCGCCGCGCGGTGGCGCGGCTACGAAGAGAAGCGGGCGGCGCCGATGATCTCGCCGGCCCATAGACGCTTGAGAAAATCCACCAGGGGCAGCACGCGCACGTCGTCCCAGAGAGCCGCCCGCTGCCCCAGGTACACTCCGTGACATGCCGTGCGGTCTTTCCCGAGAGCGTCCCGGACCCGATGCAGGCCGCGGTTGAAACGCTTCTCCCATCGTGTCGACGCCTTGACTTCAATCGCCACGAAGCCTTCCGCCGTTTCGCAGAGGACGTCGACCTCCGTGCCGTCGTAGTTGCGCCAGAAGCACAGCCTGTAGTCGCAGGACGAATAGCCGAGGTATGCGCGCAACTCGTTGATGACGAAGGTTTCCGCAAGGGGGCCCAGCTCTTCGGCCGTGGGCGGATAGGGAAGCCGGCCGGTCAAGGCTCGGGCGACCCCGCAGTCGAAGAAGTAGAATTTGCTCTGCCGCACCTGCCGGGTCGCGGATTTCAGCTTCCACGGAGGCAGCCAGAATCCGATCAGCGTATCCGTCAGGATCTCGAAGTGGTTCTGCACGGTCCGGCGGTTGATTCCGGCATCGCGCGCAATGCCGGCGGCATTGGTGACCTGGGCATTCCGGCGTGCGGCGATTTCGAGAAATCGCGCGAAGGCTCCGAGATTGCGGGTCAATGCCTCGGCCTGGATTTCCTGAACGAGGTAGGTTTCCGCATACGTTCGAAGGTAATCCCGGGGATCGTCCGTGGTGACCGCGCCCCCGAGTGGAGCGATGCGCTCGACTTCTCGACCCTCGAGAAGCTCCCCGCGGAGTACGTGAGCGACGACCTCCGCCGGCGCCACGGCGACGTGGTGTGGCGGGTGCGCTTCCGGGACAGGAAGTGGCTGTACCTGCTGGTGATGCTCGAATTCCAGTCCACGACCGACCGGTACATGGCGGTTCGCATCCTGGTGTATACGGCGCTGCCGTACCAGGACCTCATCCGCCGCGGGGCGTTCGACGACGACGGGCGGCTGCCGCCGGTGCTGCCGGTGGTGCTGTACAACGGCCGCCCCCGCTGGAGCGCCCCGGTCGAGGTGGGGGACCTGATCGCCCCGGTCGAGGAGGCACTGGCCCGCTTCCAGCCGTCGCAACGCTACTTCCTGCTTGACGAAAGGCGTTGGGGGGAGGACGATCTGCCTCGCCGCAATCTGGTGTCGGCCTTGGTGGGGCTGGAGAACAGCCGTTCGGCGGAGAGCCTGTCGAAGTTGCTGGCGGCGCTGTCGGACTGGCTGCGGGATTCGGAGGATGACGAGCTGCGGCGGGCGTTCGCGGAGTGGGTTCGGCAGGTGGCGCGGCGGGGCCGGTTCCCCGGGGCCGCGCTGCCGGTGGTGCAGGCGCTGGAAGGAGGAGGAGCGATGCTGGCGGAGAGCGTGAAGGAGTGGACCGAGCAGTGGTTTCGCGAAGGCCGCGAACAGGGCCTCGAACAAGGCATCGAACAGGGTCTGGAGCGGGGCCGGGAACTGGGTCTGGAGCGCGGGCGCGCCGAAGAGCGGGCGCTGCTTTGCCGGCAGGCGTCGCGGAAATTCGACGCCGAAACGGCCGAACTGCTTTCGGGGCTGCTGGACCGCTTCTCGGACCCCGAACGCCTCGCCGAGGTCGGCGACTGGATCATCGAGTGCGGCACGGGCGCAGATCTGCTCGAGCGCGCGCAACGCCTCGACCGTATCTCCTGACGGGTTGCCTTGCAGACGGGCTGGCACATGCAGGGAAACGAGACGCCGACAGCGGCCTCGAAACACGTTCGATACCATAGGCGGCAGGCGGTTCCGGTGGAGCGGGGGCGCGGTCGCGCCATGGGACAACCGCCGCACCCGGCACTACGCCCTCAACGACTACCACGGACGCCGCCGGGTGATGCGCCGGGTCTTGATCGAGGGGGGGCGCCCGGTACGGCCGGGAGCACGGCCTGGTCCAGCACGTGCTGCATCAGGGAGGGGATGCCGGCGCTCCAGACGACCGGCGGCAACTGACCTGGCGGGCTCCACACGTAGCCGAGCCGATCCAGCCCATCGCGAGCGGCCAGCCGGGCGGAGGCATCCTCCAGGCCGGCGGCGGCGAGCGCGGCGTCGATGTCCCGATCGGTGGCGGTGGCGTCCATCCCGCCTTGGAACAAGGGCGCTACGGCCAACGCCGCCGGCAGCAGCCCTCCCGCTTCCAGCTCCCGATAACGGCGTTGGTAGTACTCCGCCACCCGCGCTTCGACGGCAGGCCGCGCCACGGCCGCATGGGCGGCGGTCAGTCGCGTCTCCCCCGTCGCCAGGCGCTGGTTCCAGAGCGCCTCGCCCCAGAGCTGGACGAAGTAGGCGTAGCGCTGGCTGTGCTCCACCACCGGGTCGAGCGCATCCGTGTCGATGCTTGCGCCATGCGCGCCGAGCGGCTCGACCAGCGCTTGCCGGACGGCGGCGTCGCTCAGGCGGCCGATGCCCAGCAGGCCGCTGCCGAGGCGGTCCCGGAAGGAGGCATTCATCTTGCCCAGGTGGGCCAGCAGCCCTGGCGTGCCGGCCAGCACCAGCAGGAACGGGACCCTGGCGCGAACGTCCTGGCTGACGTTCAGCAGGACCTGGCCGACCTCGACGTCCAGCGTATGCGCCTCGTCGAGCAGCACGGCCACCGGCTTCTTGCGGCACCGGGAGATCAGCCGTTCCACCGAGTCTTGCGCCGAGGGAGGCGAGGCCGCCCACTCGGCCTTGCCCACGCTCGCAATGCCCCACTTCGCGGGCAGCAATCGCCCGAGGCCGGTGGTGGGCAGCAAGGCATCGAACAGGGCGGGCTCGGTGCGTACCCGGCTCGGGGCCAGACGCGCCCCGTCCACGCGAACCTTGCGGCAGGCGCCCTCGAACCAGTTCAGCAGCGCCGTCTTGCCGTTGCCGCGCGGTCCGATCAGCACCACGTCGTGCGGCGGCGACCTGCCGCCGGTCAGGTCCGAAAGGCACAGGGACAGCACCGCCTGTTCCGGCTCGCGCCCCGTCAGCGCCGGGGGAGCCGATCCCGCGCCGGGCATGAACAGCCGCCGCTCCGTCGCCCTCATGCCGGCAGTGTAAAGTGCAAGATGGCGCCTCGACCATCGACAAGGAACGAGGGCGCAGGGCGGTTCACCGCTCGCAAGAGGGAGAGCGTGCTCTTGGCGACGGCGAACCGGCGGCTGCCCGGCGTTCCGGCAGAGGAGATCGAAGAGATATTCCGGGCCGCCCCCGGCAACGAGGTCGACAGCGGCAAGCTCGACAGCCCCGGGTCCAGCGCCGGCCGGTATCAGTAGAGGGTCTCGGGAAGCCTCGCCCGCAGCTCCCGGTCCACCGCCTTCCCGTCCGCTTCGCCGACGTGATCGGCGAGCATCCGGCCGAAGGACGGGAGGGCCGTCTTCCGGTCCACGCGCGTCTCGTCGGCCCAGAGTCGGGAGCGGACGAGGGCCTTGGTGCACTGGAGGAAGACCTCCTCGACCTCGACGACGAGTCCGCTTCGCGGCGCCCGCCCGTTGACCGCGAGCGGCTCGAGGCGGGCCGGATCGGTGGTGAGCTTCGCCCTCCCGTTGAGCCGGAGCGTCTCGTCCACCCCCGGGATCATGAACAGCATCCCGACCCAGGGGTTCTCGAGCACGTTCGTCAGCGAGTCCGCACGGTTGTTCCCGCGCCGGTCGGGGAGGAGGATCGTCCGGTCGTCCAGGATCGCGACGAAGCCCGCGGGGTCGCCGCGCGGCGAGCAATCGACCCGCCCGTCCGCTCCGGCCGACGCGAGCACGACGAAGGGCGAGAGCTCGATGAACCGCCGACAGTGGCGGTCCAGGCGCTCGAGCGACTTCTTGACCGCCCGCTCGCTCGGCGCCCCGTAGCTGCTCCTCAGCTCCTCCACCGTCTCGATCACGTGCTCCGCCATGTCGCTCCTCGTACCCGGCACTGAAACATCGCGGATCATGCGCCATGCACGGCCACACCCTCAAGCACCCCGCCGGACTCCCGTGCAAGCGGGATCATGGTTCCACATCCTGTTTTCGCAACGACAATCGAATCGTTCGTGCGAAAGACGGCGAATCGGGGGCGAGCCCCCCAATCCCGGATCACGGCGGTAGAGATTGGGACCGGGGTTGGAGGAAGCCGGGCCGCGAACCCGGCCCTGGCGGCGGGAGCGTTCGCGACCGCACCGGTACGCGACGGCGGATCGCTCGCCGGCAACGACGTCCCGCCCGGCGGGCGGATCAGGCGAGGCCGCGGCGCTCCAGGAACTCGACCATGATGGCGGCGCACTCGGCGGGCTTCTCCAGTTGGAGGAAGTGCGAGGCGCCCGGCACGTAGTCGTAGTCGAGGTCGCAGCGCTTCGCGACGCCCTGGAGCACGATGCTCGGCACGAAGGCGTCGGGGACGGTCGGGTCGCCCCCGATCAGCTTGAGCGGACAGGGGAAGCTCCCCATCGCGAGCTCGAAGCTCGAATCCAGGAAGGTCTCGAAGACTTGGGCCTCGTGCTCGCGCGGGCAGCAGAGCTCGTACCCGCGCCCGTCCGCGGCGGGGCGAAGGGTCGCCCGCGCGTAGAGGTCCGGCACGCCGGGGAGCAGGCGGGCGAACGCGGACGCCCCACGCACGACCTCCGCGAGCTCCTCGCGCGTCTCGAACCGCGCCTGCCGGCGCCGGGTGCGGGCCGCGAGCTCGTGCTCCCGGTCGAGGTACTCGCTCTCGAGCCGGTCGCCGTTCGGCGGCGAGAACGGCGGATCGAAGAGGACCAGGGCCGCGAACCGGGGCCCCGAGCGCAGGGCCTGGTAGAGCGCGGTGAGAGCCGACATCGAATGGAACACGCCGATCTTCGGCTTCACCCCGAAGTGGCGGTCGATCCCCCGGACCACGTGCTCGTTGTCCCAGACGAAGGTCGGGAAGTGGTGGCTCCGAAGCGGCGCGCGCGGGTTCCAGCCATGGCTCCGGAAGTCGTGGAGGATGAGGTCGAACCGGTCCGTGAGCCGCGACCAGAACGGGTAGTAGAGGTCGATCGCGAGACCGTTGCCGTGGCTCAGGACGAGCCGCGGTCCGTGCGGATTCCCGTGGCGCCGGAGGACGATGAGACTGCCGTCGGCGGTGCGGACCTCGCCCGTGGCGAGGGGCTCGGGGACCTCCCAGGGCACGGCGGTGCGGCGGCGGCCGGAGGGGCCGGAGAACGGTCCCGGACGAATCGCGCGGGGAGCGCTGCGGCCGGCCGAGGGCGCGGGCGCAGGCCGGGGGCGCCCGGCTCAGCCCCCGGACGACGGCAGCTTCGGCTCCTTCGCCTCCACCGCGCCGCCCGCCTTCTTCCACGCCCCGAAGCCGCCCGCCAGATGGCACACCGGCGCGAGGCCCATTTCCTGGACCGCCTTGGCGGCGAGGGCGGATCGGAGCCCCCCGGCGCAGAAGAACATGAAGCGCTTGCCGGACTGGAACACGTCACGCGCGTAGGGGCTCTTCGGATCCACCCAGAACTCGAGCATCCCGCGGGGCGCGTGCACCGCACCGGGGATGGCCCCTTCGCGCCAGAGCTCGCGCACGTCCCGGATATCGACGAAGACCACGTCGTCGCCGCCGTGGCGGCGGAGCGCGTCATCGACGGTCCAGGTCTCGATCACGGCTTCCGCCTCCGCGCAGAGCTGCTCGATGCCCTTGGTAATCATCGCCATCGTGTCGGCCCCCCCGGCCCATCGTTCCGCCTTCCGCCGGACCCGCCGGCCCATCTGCCGGCAGATCCGCCCGATGCCCCGTGCGGCGCGCTCCGTCCTGCCCTCCGTCCCGCGCCGCATCCATCCTTCCGAACCGCGGGCGCCCGGGCCGTCCCGGCGGCCGATCGGGGCCGCGCTCCCGGGGACCCGGCCCCGCCCGTGGTCCCGCTCGGGACCCGAGGCGATGCCTCGTCAGTAGGTGGCCCGCCCCCCGCTCGCGTCGAATACCGCACCGGTCGTGAACGAGTTCTCCTCCGAGACGAGCCACGCCACGAGGGCGGCGAGCTCCTCGACGAGAACGAACCGGCCGCGGGGGATCTTCGAGAGCATGTAGTCGATGTGCGCCTGCGTGATCTGCTCGAAGATCCTCGTCCGGGCTGCGGCCGGGGTGATGCAGTTCACCGCGACGTTGCGGTCGGCGAGCTCCTTCCCGAGCGACTTCGTGAACCCGATGACCCCCGCCTTCGCGGCGCTGTACGCGCTCGCGTTCGGGTTGCCTTCCTTGCCCGCGATGGACGCGACGTTCACGATCCGCCCGTAGCCCCGCTCGATCATGTGCGGGACCACGGCCCGGCAGCAGTAGAAGACGCCGTTCAGGTCGATCTCGATCACCTGGCGCCACTCGTCGATGGGGTACTCCCAGGTGGTGGCGTTGGGACCGGCGATCCCGGCGTTGTTGACGAGGACGTCGATGCCCCCCGCCGCCCCGACCGTCTCCGCCGCCGCCCGCTCCACGGATCGGGGATCGGCCACGTCCACGACCACCGCGCCCGTGTCCGGCCCGAGCGCCCCGCGCGCCGTGTCGAGCTCGCCGGCATCGCGGTCCCAGAGGGTGACGGAGGCGCCCGAGGCGGCGAGCCGCTCCGCGATGGCGCGCCCGATCCCCTGGGCCCCGCCGGTCACCACCGCGCGCCGGCCGTCCAGATCGATCCGGTTCATGGTCTCCCTCGCCCCCCAATCTTCAATCCGGGTCTTCAGGCCGGGTGTTCGGACCGGACCTCCGGGCCGTCAGATGGTCCGCCCGCCATCCACCGGCAGGCACACCCCGGTCAGGAACCCCGCGTCGTCCGAGGCGAGGAACAGGACCGCGTTCGCGATGTCCGCCGGCTGGCTCAGCCGCCCGAGCGGCACCGTGCTCATGAACTTCGCGTGCATCTCGGGGGTCACCTCGCCGCCCAGGAACTCCGCGAGCATCCGGGTCTCGCCCGCCACCGGGCATACCGAGTTCACCCGGATCCGATCCGGGGCGAGCTCGACCGCCATCGACCGGGTGATGGTGTTCACCGCCCCCTTGGAGCCGTTGTACCAGACGAGGCCGGGGCGGGGGCTGATCGCCGCGGTGGAGGCGGTATGGATGATGCACCCGCCGCCCGCCTCGCGCATGAGCGGCACGGTGTGCTTCGCGGACCAGTAGATGGCCTTCACGTTGACCGCGAAGATCCGGTCGAACTCGTCCTCGGTGACGCTCTCCATCGGCTGGTTTCGCTGCGGCACGCCGGCATTGTTGACCATGACGTCGAGGGCGCCGTACGCGTCGACCGCCTCGCCGACGAGCCGCCCGGTGTCCGCGTCGCTCGATACGTCCGCGTACACGAAGCGCGCCTCGCCCCCCGCCTCGCCGATCGAGTCCGCCACCCGGCGGCCGTCCTGCTCGTTCACGTCGTTGACCACCACCCGCGCCCCTTCGGCCGCGAAGCGCCGGCAGATCCCCTCGCCGAAGCCCGCACCGCCCCCGGTGACGATCGCAACCTTTCCTTCGAGTCGCATCTTCTCCTCCCCCGCGCGCCTGCCGCCCACCGCCGCCGGCGGCTCGTCCGGGCCGCAAGACTAACCCATTCGGGGCCCGATACGCGGCGAGCCCGGATCGAGCCCGGGTCGAGGCCGGATCGAGGCTGGGGCGGACCCGTGGCCAGCTTTGCCGCCGTTGCGCGAAGTCCATCGGCCGGAATCGGCCACCATCGAAGAATCGACCCTTGGATCAAAGGGTTGTTCCGATTCTCGGATACCGGGAAAGAGCGGAGGGAATCGTCTCCGGCGGCCGGCCGCGGGGCTGGATTCAGTCGGCAGCGGCGAGCCGCACGACGGCGTCGAGCAGGGTCTGGCAGCCGGCCGCGAGGTCTTCGGGGGTCGCGTTCTCGATCTCGTTGTGGCTGATCCCGTCCTCGCACGGCACGAAGATCATGCCGGTCGGGGCGACCCGCGCGACGTAGCAGGCGTCGTGGCCGGCTCCGCTCACGATGTCCATGTGCTCGAAGCCGCCCTCCTCGGCCGCCGCGCGGACCGCCGCGACGCAAGCCTCGTCGAACGGCGTGGCGGGGAAGTGCCAGATCTGCCGGAGGTCGAGATCGAGGCCGATCTCGCCCGCGATCGATTCGCACGCCGCCCGGAAGTCCGCGTCCATGTCCGCCAAGGTCTCCTCGACCGGATGGCGGAGATCGACGGTGAAGAAGACCCGCCCCGGGATGGTGTTCCGGGAGTTCGGCGAGACGTCCATCATGCCCACCGTCGAGCAGGCGTTCGGCTGGTGCGCGAGGCCGATGCGGTTCACCGCGTCCACCATCCGCGAGGCGCCGACGAGGGCGTCGCGGCGCCGGTGCATCGGGGTCGGCCCCGCGTGGGCCTCCATTCCCGTCACGGTGACCTCGTACCAGCGCTGGCCCTGGGCTCCGGTGACCACCCCCACCGTCTTCTTCTCGGCCTCGAGGATCGGCCCCTGCTCGATGTGCGCCTCCAGGTAGGCGCCGACCTCGTGGTCCCCGACCGGCTCCTCCCCCGCATAGCCGATGCGGGCGAGCTCCTCGCCGAAGGTCTTGCCTTCCGGGTCGGTGCGCGAGAGCACGAAGTCGAGGTCGAACACCCCGCCGAACGCGCCCGAGGCCATCATCGCCGGCGCGAACCTCGAGCCCTCCTCGTTCGTCCACGCCACCACCTCGATCGGGGCGTCGGTCTCGTAGCCGTAGTCGTTGAGGGTGCGGATGAGTTCGAGCCCCGCGAGCACCCCGTAGGCCCCGTCGAACTTCCCGCCCGTCGGCTGCGAGTCGAGATGGCTCCCGGTCATGACGGGGGGCCGGTCCGGGTTGCGCCCGGGCCGGCGCGCGAAGATGTTCCCGACCTCGTCCACGGTGACCGGGCAGCCCGCCTCCTCGCACCAGCGCACGAAGAGGTCCCGTCCCTTCCGATCGAGGTCGGTGAGGGCGAGCCGGCAGACCCCGCCCTTCTCGGTCGCCCCGATCCCGGCGAGCTCCATCAGGCTCGCCCACAGCCGGTCGCCGTCGATCCTGAGGTTGGCCACGCTCCCCTCCTCGCCACGCTCCGTTCTCCCGCAACTCTAGTCCATCGCGGGCCGCGGGGGGAATGGCCCCGGCCCGGCCGGGGGCTGACTTGGCCAGGAGGGAGGCCGCCGCTCCGGCGCGGCGCCCTCGGCGGGCGCGCAGGCCTGCCGGGTGCGGGATGCGCCGGGTTGCGGGGGGCGGCCCGTATTCGCTCAAATGACGGGCGCAGGCCACACGGGAGACCCGAGCCATGAACACGGGCGCGTTCCTCGCCAAGTCCGCGGTGCGCCACGCCGGCCGGCCGGCCCTCGTGCGCGGGTTCGAGACCGTCGCCTCCTATGCGGAGTTCGCCGACACCTGCGCCCGGCTCGCCCGCGGCCTCGTCGAACGCTTCGGTCTCCGGCCGGGCGACCGTTGCGGGATCGCGATGACCAACGCCCCGGAGTTCATGATCGTCCTCTTCGGGTGCTGGTACGCGAACGTCTGCGCGGTACCGATGAACGCGAAGCTCCACCGCCGCGAGTTCGCCTGGATCCTCGGGAACTCGGGGGCGCGCGCCTGCTTCGTGAACGGCGCGCTCTCCGAAACCCTGGCCGGCCTCGACGGGGAGGTCGCATCGCTCGAACACCTGGTGCGCACCGACGACGAAGCGGCGTGGGGCGCCCTCCTCGCGGACGGCCCGCTCCCCCTCGCCGACTGCGGCCCCTCCGACCCCGCCTGGCTCTTCTACACGAGCGGCACCACCGGCCGGCCGAAGGGCGCGACCTTGACCCACCGCAACCTCGTCTCGCAGACCATGAACTACTTCTGCGACGTCGACACCGTGGGCGAGCGGGACTGCATCGTCCATTCCGCCCCGATGTCGCACGCCTCCGGCTGCTACGCGCTGCCCCACGTCGCGCGCGGTGCGGCGCAGGTGATCCCGGAGAGCGGGGGCTTCCGCCCGGAGGAGATCATCGACCTCCTCGAACACCACGCGGGGGCGAGCTTCTTCTTCGCCCCCACGATGATCGTCCGGCTGCTCGAGTCGCCGCGTATCGGGAGCGCGAACCTCGACCACCTGAAGACCATCATCTACGGCGGCGGTCCGATGTACGTGGAGGACACGCGGCGGGCGCTCGACACCCTCGGGCCGAAGCTGGTCCAGATCTACGGCCAGGGGGAGGCGCCGATGACCATCACCGGGCTCGCGCGCGAGCTTCACCTCGACACCGGCCACCCCCGCCATCTCGAGCGGCTCGGGTCGGTGGGAACCGCCCGGACCGACGTCGAGGTGCGCATCGTCGGCCCGGACGACGAGCCCCTTCCCCCGGGCGAGACGGGCGAGGTGGTCCTGCGGGGCGACGTCGTGATGAAGGGCTACTGGAACGACCCGGAGGCGACGAACGAGGCCCTGCGCGGCGGCTGGCTCCATACCGGCGATCTCGGGATGATGGACGAGGAGGGCTTCGTCACCCTCAAGGACCGCTCCAAGGACATGATCATCTCGGGAGGAACCAACATCTATCCGCGCGAGATCGAGGAGGTGCTCCTGCGCCACCCCGAGGTGCTCGAGGTCTCGGTGGTCGGCCGCCCCCATCCCGAATGGGGCGAGGAGGTGGTCGCCTTCGTCGTGGCGGCGAAGCCGGGGGCGCGGGTGCCGGAGCCGGAGCTCGACGCCCTGTGCCTCGAACACGTCGCACGCTTCAAGCGGCCCCGCGACTACCGCTTCCTCGAGACGCTGCCGAAGAACAACTACGGGAAGGTGCTCAAGTCGGAGCTGCGCGGGCGGCTCGCCGCCGAAGGGTGAGCCGGGGTCCCCGGGATCCGGCGAAGCGCCAGCGGCGCTTCGTCCCGGCGAGCGCAGCCTGCCGAGGACGGCTGGCGAAGCGGGGACCGCGGAGCGCGGCAGGCAGCCGATCCCGACGGCTGAGCACGGTCGAATCGGCCTGGAACCGGGTACGGCCCGCCACCGGGAGCGGATCGGCTTCCGCCGCGGGTGGACGGTGGGACATGGGGGCAGGACACCGGGAGCCTTCGACCCGGCTCCTGGCGGCGAGGCTGGCCGCCGGGCGCAGGCCGGGCACGGCGCCCACCGCGGCGCCAGCGGTCAGCGAGCGGCCGACGCTGCCTCCCTTCGTTCCGCCGCGGCGGGTCCGGGTCCGCGCTCGTGGGCGACGGCGGCGGCGAAGTGCTCGTTGCCGAGGTTCTCCACCCGCCAGGCCACCGCGGGAAGATGCGGGAAGCGGAATTCGCCGACCCTCACCCCACGCCGCATCGGGGGCGGCGCCTCGAACCCCGCCATGTCGAGCCGAAGACCCGTGCCGAGGGCCTTGAGCAGCGCCTCCTTGATCGTCCAGAGCGTGAAGAACGACATGGTCCGGTGACGTCCGCCCACCGCCGCGAGCTCGAGCCGCTCGTCCGGCGTGAGCACCACCGCCATCAATCCGTCGACGTCCCGCCGGGGATTGCGCTCCTCGACATCCACCCCGATCCGCCCTTCGCGCGCGACCGCGAGGAGCCCGTGCCCGCCGCCGTGGCTCACGCTGAAGCTGGCCGGGGCCGGAGCGCCCGAGAGCAGGGCGAACGGCTTTCCGTGCCCGGACTCGCGGAACGAGAGGGCGTGGTTCGCGCAACCGAGCCGGAGGCAGAGGACGGCGCGGAGCGCCGCGCGGCAGAGTGCGTACTGGCGGCGGCGCCCCTCGTGCCGAAAGCGGTTCCAGCGCGCCCGCTCTTCCGCGCCCAGCCACCCGAGCGCCGCCGCCTCGCGGGCGGGATGGGGGGTGAGGTCCACGTACACCACGCTCGCATCGCCCGCCCGCCCGAGCGGCCGCCACCAGCGCTCGGCATCCGGGCTCGGCGCAGCGGGCGGGCGCGGTTCCGGCGGCATGGGTCTACGAGGAGCAGCGCCGGGCTCGATTCGACGAGCGCGCGCCCCGGCCTCGGCGAACCGCCGGCATATTCCCGGCCGCGGCGGCGCGCGCACACCCCGCCTCGATCAACGGCGGGCTCCCGGTCCGGCGGCAGGAGCGTTCACGCCCATGCTTCCGCGCCCACGCCGACGGCCGACGACGGACGCGCGCGCCCGGCGGGGGGCTCGCCGTCCTCGCCGAGCGGCCGGCGTGACGGGGCGGTTCAGCGCGGGCCGGCCGGCTGGCGGAATGCCTGCACGACCAGCACGACCAGCAACACGATCCACACGCCGAGCAGGACGATGCCCCACGGGGAATCGGTCGCGAACCGGAAGACCGCCCAGAGCACCGCCAAGCACCCCGCGGCGATTGCGCAATGCGCCGCCCCCAGGATGAGCTTCATCGGGCCGCCCCCCCATGCCTGATCGCACCATCGACACCGCCATCCGCATCCGGCTCGACGACCGCGGCGTGGAACGAAGGCCACGCGCCCGGCGGCCGGTACGGAGGGCCGCAAGGGCTGCCGCGGGCCGGCCGGGACGAGGCGGGATCAGCTCCGGTAGCCGGCGTTGACGTCGATGTAGGCGTGGGTGAGGTCGCAGGTCCAGATCGTGTCGCTTCCCGAGCCGACGCCGACGTCCGCTCGCAGCCGCACCTCGGCGCCCTGGAGGTGCGCGGTCGCCCGCTCCTCGGAGTAGCCTTCCCGGACCCGGCCGCCCTCGGCGCACTGCTCGTCCCCGATCCAGAGCCGGAGCCGGTCGCGGTCGGCCGCCTCGCCCGCCTTGCCGACCGCCATCACCAGGCGCCCCCAGTTCGCGTCCGCGGCCGCCAGCATGGTCTTGACGAGCGGCGAATTGCCGATGCCGAGGGCGATCCGGCGCGCCGCCCGGTCGCTCTCCGCGCCTTCCACGGTGACCTCGACGAACTTGCTCGCGCCCTCGCCGTCGCGGACGATCTGGTGGGCGAGGTCGAGCATCGTCGCGTCGAGGAGTGCGCGGAGCTCCGCGAGCCGCGGATCGGACGCCTCCGTGACCGGCCACGCGCACTTGACCGCCCCGGTCGCGAAGAGGAAGGCGCAGTCGCTCGTCGAGGTGTCGGAGTCGACGGTGATCCGGTTGAAGCTCCGGTCCACCGCTCCGGCGAGGAGGGCCTGCAACACAGGGGCGGGAAGGTCCGCGTCGGTGAACGCGAACGCGAGCATCGTCGCCATGTCCGGCGCGATCATCCCACTCCCCTTGGCGATTCCGGCGACCCGCACCGTTTCGCCGTCGAGGCGCGCCTCCCCGCCCGCTCCCTTCGGGAACGTGTCGGTGGTGCGGATGGCGTCGGCCGCCGCCCGCCAGCACTCGGGGGCGGGCGGGGCGAGGGCTTCCGCCGCCTTCCCCACCGCGGCCCGCATCGCGTCCGCGCCGAGCGGCTCGCCGATGACCCCGGTGGAGGCGAGGTACACGTCCGCGGGGTCCGCCTCGAGGGCCGCGGCGACGGCCCGCGCCGACTCGAGCACCGCCGCCTCCCCGGCCGCGCCGGTGAACGCGTTGGCGTTGCCCGCGTTGCAGAGCACCGCCCGGGCCCTGCCGCGGGCGAGATGCTCCCGGCACCAGTCGACCGGCGCGGACGCACAGCGCGACCGGGTGAACACCCCCGCGACCCGGGACCCCGGCGCGAGCGCGGCCAGCATCACGTCGGGGCGCCCCCGGTAACGGAGCTCCGCCGCGTGCGCGGCGAGCAGTACGCCGGCCACCGGCGGCAGCTCCGGGAAGGCGGCGGGGGCCAGGGGGGATACCGGTGATGGCTCGCTCACGAGCGGCTCCAGGAGGGATCGGGCGGGATCGGGCGGCGGCGGCGCGCCGGGGGTCCGATCATGGCAGAATTCCGCCGGGTCTCCCACCGGCGCGACCCACCGGCAAGACCCGAAGGCGCGGCCCGCGATGCGGACGTGCGGCCCGGAACGCCGCGAACCCGCTTCGAGGTTCCCGACCCGGTACCTCTGCACGGAGGTCCCGATCGATTGGTTCCGGCCGGACGGCGCAGGGCGGGACACTCCTCCGGAGCTCGGTGCGACCATGTCCATGCCGCCTGAACCGGTCGAGACCCCCGTGCAGAGGCACTGGCATTCGTCAACCGAAGTGCTCCGACCGCAGCCGAAGATGCCGAGCTTCCTCTCTCCCGACGACGTACCGTCCCTGCTCGCGCCGGGGATGACCGTGTTCGTCGCGGGCGGAGCGAACGAGCCGGCCACCGTGCTCGACGCGATCCGCCGACGGCCCGAGGCGAGCGCGGGCGTCACCTGGATCCAGTCGATCGTACCCGGCCTCAACCGCTTCGACTTCTCCTCCCTGCACGACGAGGCGAGCACGCTCGCCTTCTTCATCACCCCGGAAACCCGCGCGAGCTACCGGGCGGGGCGCATCGACTTCGTGCCCTGTCAGCTCCGGGCGGTGGCCGACCTCCTCGGCGAGGGGCTCGATCTCGACCTCGCGATCCTGAGCGTGTCCGCCCCGCGCGGCGGCGCCGCCGGCCTCGAGGCCGCGGCCGACTTCGGCGCCGGCCTCAACTGCGACTTCGTCGACGTCGTATGCGAGCGCGCCCGGCGCATCGTCGCCGAGGTGAACTCCGCCCTCCCCGACCCCGCGGACGGACCCCGTATCGGCACGGGCCGGATCGACTTCGCGGTGCCGGTGAGCCGCCCCCCGGCTCCCTTTCCCCTCCCCGAGACGGACGAGACCGCGCGGGCCATCGCCCGGAACGTCGCCGGGCTCGTCCGCGACGGCGACACGATCCAGACCGGCATCGGCTCCATTCCCTACGCGGTCCTCGGGGCCCTCCGCGACAAGAACGACCTCGGCCTCCACTCCGGCATCCTCGACGACGGGGTGATGGAGCTCGTGGAGCGCGGGGTGATCACCGGGAGCCGCAAGGCGATCGACCGGGGCCGCCACGTCACCGCCTACGCCATCGGCTCCGCGGCCCTCTACGGCTGGCTCGGGGAGCGGGCCGACGTGCGCTTCCGGCCCGTCAACTACACCCACGGGGCGGGAACCCTCGCCCGCATCGACCGCTTCGTATCCATCAACTCGGCTCTCGAGATCGACCTCGGAGGCCAGGTGAACGCGGAGATGATCCGCGGACGCCAGGTCACCGGAACCGGCGGCTCGGTGGACTTCATGCGGGGGGCCGCGGGCTCGCGCGGCGGGCGCTCCATCGTCGCCCTCGGGGCGACCGCCTCCGGGGGGAAGGTCTCGCGCATCGTGCCGCGCCTCGGCGGCGGGAGCGCCCCGACCGCGCTCCGCACCGACGTCGACTACGTGGTGACCGAATACGGCGCCGTGCGTCTCCGCCACCTGCCGGAGCGGGCGCGCGCCGCCGCGCTCGCCGAGATCGCGGCTCCCGGGTTTCGGCCCGCGCTCCGGGCGGGGGAGCCGCTCCCGTGAGCGGGCTCACCATTCTCGATTATGCGGCGGTGGCCCTGCTGTTCGCGTGCTGGGGAGGGTTCAACGCGATCGTGTCCCGGCCGCGGTCCGGGAAGTGGACGAGCCTCAGCCGGACCATGGACCGCTACCGGCACGGCTGGATGACGGTCATGGCCGAGCGCGAGTTCATGCGGATGGTGGACACGATGATCCAGGGTTCGGTGCTCCAGGGCTGCACCTTCTTCGCCTCGACCGCGATCTTCCTCATTGGCGGGCTGTTCGCGGTGCTCGGCGCGACCGACAGCGCGCTCGAAGTCCTTCGGGATCTGCCGTTCGCGGTCGAGACGCCGCGCGCACTCTGGCAGATCAAGGTGCTCGGGATGGTCACGGTGCTCATCTACGCGTTCTTCAAGTTCGCATGGGCGCACCGTCTCTACACCTATTGCATCGTGGTCATGGGGGCGACCCCGATCAGCGGGGAGGCCGACACCCCGCGCTTCTCGGACCGGGCGGCCCGGCTGCTGGGCCTGGGGGCGCTCCATTTCGACCGGGGGATCCGGGCCTACTACTACACCATGGCCGCGACCGCGTGGTTCCTCCACCCGGTGCTGTTCATGGCCTCCACCCTGTGGGTGACCGGCGTGCTGCTCCGGCGCGAGTTCCGCTCCCGCACCCGCACGATTCTCGCGTCCGATCCCGATTGAGCCGGGGCGATGTCGAGCCCGGCAAGGCCCGATCGGACCGAATCGCACCGGATCGAGCCGGTTCGAATCGTGCGGGGCCGGGAAACGCGGGGCGAAGCCGAGCCGGGCTGATGCCGGGCCTCCGCTGGGCGGGCTTGCGATGGGGCGGCTCCTGGCTCACCGACCGGCGCTTTCTCGCGATCTTCATGATCGGCACCCTCACCAGCCTCGTGCGCTGGCTGGAGATGCTGGTGTTCGGGGTGTACGTGTTCGCGGCGACCGGGTCCGCCACCGCGACCGCCGCCATGACCTTGCTGCGGCTCCTCCCGCTCGCCCTCTTCGGCGCGTTCGGCGGGGCGGTCGCGGACCGGGTGGACCGACGCCGGCTCATGCAATGGGCGCTCGTATTCATGTGCGCGCTCTCGGGCGGGCTCGCGGCGCTCGCCTGGTCGGGCCGGATCGAGGTGTGGCATCTGGGGGTCGCCGCGTTCCTCGGCGGCATCTTCTGGATCACGGACTTTCCCGTCCGCCGGGCGCTCATCGGCGAGGTGGTCCGAGGCCCCTTCCTCGGGCGGGCCATGGGGGTCGACACCCTGGCCAACAACGGCACGCGGATGCTCGGCCCCCTGGCGGGCGGCGCCCTGCTCGCGGTGGTGGGGTTGACCGGCGCGTTCGTGCTCTCCGCGGTCCTGCATGCCCTGTGCTGGGTGATCCTCCGGATGGTGCGGTTCCGGCCGCCCAGCCCGGCGGCGCGGGCGAACAGCGTGTGGCGGAGCATGGCGGAGGGATTCCGGCACCTGCGCGGCGACCGCCGCCTGGCCGGAATTCTCGCGGTGACGGTGGTGTTCAACCTCTGGGCGTTTCCCATGATCTCGATGATCCCGGTGATCGGCGAGGAGAGCTTCCGGCTCGGGCCGGCCGCGGTCGGGGTGCTCGCGGCGGCGGAAGGGGCCGGCGCCCTGATCGGCGCGATCCTGGTCGCGGTCGGCGCGCGGTCGGCCAACTTCATGGGGCTGTACTTCGGGGGATGCACGGTCTATCTCGCGCTCTCCGTCGGGTTCGCGGCCTCGCCGGCGCCGTGGGTCGCCGGCGTCATGCTGCTCGCGGTCGGGCTCGGAGGCGCCGCGTACGCCGCGATGCAGACCACCCTGGTCCTCCTCTCCGCCCCGGCCGCGGTGCGCGGGCGGATGATGGGCGTACTCTCGGTGTGCATCGGCACCGGGCCGATCGGCTTCTACCACGTGGGGCTGCTCGCGGACCGGATCGGGGCCCGCGACGCGGTCGCCCTCATCGGACTGGAAGGGCTCGCCGCCCTCATCGCGGTCTCCCTCATCTGGCCCGAGATCCACCGGCGGCCGGCCGCCACCGGACGCTCTTCCTCCGCCCCGCACCTCTCCAGGTAGCCCAACGTCCGCTCCACCCCGTCATCGATCGTGCAGGCGAGGCGCCGCCGAGCCGGCTCGCGCAGCCCCTTGCACTCGTGCTCCCACGGGTCCGACGGCTGCCTCGCCTCGCGCGGGCACCGCTTCGATTCAAGGGGGCAGATGAGGAAGCTTTCCGTCCGTGCATGGGCAAGTGGGAGAAGCAGGACCAGCATCGAGGCGATGAGGAAGGATCTCGCGGGGCAGGCCATTTCGTGTCCCCCTGTCGGGTGACGTCCTGTCGTGGCGCACCAACCGCGGGGCATGGTGGCGACGATCGGGATCGGTCACCGACCGGCGGACCATGTTCTACCCGGCTCGCCGGCGAACCCCGGCTCGTTGGGGAGCGCGCCTCCTGCGCGGCGGCAAACGCCTTCGACCTCGCGAACCGGCGCCCGCGGGCGGGCGAAGAGGAGTTCCGGTGGAGGTTCGTGGCGCTGTGCTGTGGCCGGGAGCTTGCCGAGCGCACGCTCGGCCCGTGCCCCGGAGCCTGCGGCCGAGCCCCCCGACGTCCTCTCGGTGGCGGCCGTGGTTGCACGCGCCTTCGAGCGGGCGGGCATCGAGTACTTCCTCGGCGGATCGCTCGCGAGCTCCTGCCAAGGCGAACCGCGCGCCGCCAACGACATCGACTTCGTGGTCGCGACGTCGGAGCCCGACGCGGCCCCGTTGGCCGAAGCGCCGGTGGCTCAACCGTCGAAGTCGTCGTCCTCGCCTCCGAACAGCCACGAAACACCGAGCAGCACGAGGACGAGACCGAACAACCCGTACCGGTCCATGAGGCGCTCGGCAGCCCGGACCGTGCCGAGAAGAATCCACGCCAGAAACGAGCCGAGGACCGCGACCGTGAAGTTTCCGGTCTCGACGAGCAACGCCAGGAAGACGAACGCGAGGGCCGCAACCAGGAAGCCGGCCATCGTCCCGCAAGCCCCGGTTCACCCGGCAATGCGTGCGGCAATCGAGATCCCGACCCGGCTCCACGGGTTCCTCGACTCCCGGAGATGCTCGATCCGGGCGCTGAGCCGCTCGCCTCGGTCCATCATCTGGGAGACCGCGGTGTTGGCCGCCCTCGGTACGTATCCGAGCTTGGAGCCGTCCCGATACACCGCGACCGCCTGCCGGTCGTGGGGGTTTTCCGGCTCACGCCGGAGACGCAACGAGTCGCCCACGGCAAGCCGGGACCATGCCGCCTCGCCGTCGTGATACTGGAAGCCCGCGACAGGGCTCTCCTGAATGAGGAGCTCGCGGACCACACCCTTGCCGTCGGGTGCATCCGGCCGGGCCGGGCCGCGTGCGTGGCTCATGACGGGGAGCGCCGCCAAGGCGGAGGTGAGGGAGCCGAGGAAATGTCTGCGGTTCATGACGCGGTCCCGATTCCGGTGGTGACTGCCGCGCCTTTGTACACCCCCCGGTGACTCATTACGTGAGCCTGCAACCCGTCACTCGCGAACCGCCGCGGCATTTGCCGCCCACCGCCGTCCGACGGCGCGCCCCGGACCGGAGGCCGCGGCTCAGCCCCCCTCGTAACGCGCGAGCGCGGCCGCCAGCCTCGTGCGGATCTCCTTGCGCAGGCTCGCCGGACGCAACACCTCGACGTCGGGGCCGTACTTGAGGACGTCCATCGCCAGCTCCCGGGGATCGCTGTAGGGGACGTGCAGCTCGAAGCTTCCGTCTGCGAGGAAACGGCCTCGCTGGTCCCGATGCCAACGCTCCTCGGCCACCCATCTTGCGCGCTCGGGAGAGAACGACAGAACCGCCGTGTTCCTGGCTACGCCGGAGAAGATGCCGTAGGCGCCGGCGAAATGGCGGTCCATGCGGCCGTCGTCGATCTCCGCTGCGGCCCGGCCGGTTTCCCGGCATCTCCTGATCCGATCGAGCGAGAAGCTGCGCAATCCGCGCCGGGAGTGGCACCAGGCGTCGAGATACCAGTTGTCGCGATAGTGGACGAGACGCTGGGGAGACACCGTGCGTTCGGTTGCGGTGTCGCGCAGGCGTCCGTGATACACGATGGCGAGCCGCCGCCGCTGCATCAGGGCCCCGGCCACCGTGGCGAAGGAGTCGGGCGGCGTGGCGCGGGCGGCGATGGAAAGGATCCGCACGCGCCGGGCCAGGTCGCCTCTGCCCAGGCGCTCGTTCGCGAGAACGTCCTCGATGCGCTTGCGGAGCGGGGCGATGAAGCCGTCGAGCAGTCCCGGTTCGACGCCGGCCAGAAGCTCGTAGGTGGTGAGCAGGGCGTACAGCTCGGAAGCGTTGAACCACAGCCCGGGCAGCTCGTAGGGGTGTTCGCCGTCCTTCTCGTCGTAGTGGTATCCGTTACTGAAACGGTCGTATCGGAGAGGCGCCCACAGGAGGTCCCGCAGATCCTCGATGGCGCGGTTGACCGTTGCCCGGGAACACTCGAGCTTCTCTTCCAGAACCCTGCGCGGCACCGGGCGGCGGGCGCTCCGAATGATTCGGTGCAGTCTGTAGATGCGGTCGAAGCGATCCATGGCGCCGCGGCTCCTCGGTACATTCGTCAACTGCCCTGAAGGGTTCCGGACCCGGGTTCGGGCACGCTTCGGGGGCGGCGCCTCCGGCTCCCGCCGACGGCGCGGCACGGGCGCGCGGCGCCACTCGGCCGCCGGCCGGTGAGGTCCGTTCAGCCGCTCAGGTCGAGCGCGGGCCTGGCCGCCGCGGCGGGCGCCCGCGGGGGCTTGCGCATCTCCTCGGGGACGGACGGCAGGTCTCCGGCCCGGAAGCAGCCGCCCGCGGCGACCGCTTCGAGCAGCCTCTCCTGCTCGGGATAGCCCTCGATGGTCGCTTCCAGCACCCAGAGCAGCTCCAGCAGCTCGGTGGTGAACCGGGAGGTCCAGCACTCCGGGCGCACGCCGTCCAGCGGCGAGGAGGTCCGGCCGGCGCCGTTCTTCATCCGGTACCCGAGCCAGGACCGTACGACCTCGAGGCCCGAGACCTCGAAGTCGTAGACCCCCGGCGCGACCGGCGCGTACTCGCCCTCGCCGACCCGCAGCGTCCGGGCGGCCGCGTCGTACCGGAAGGTGCGGGGATAGCCCTCCGGGTCCCCCGGAACCGCCCGCGTGCAGCGGGCCGCGCCGGGCGGGACCCGTCCGCGCGCACTTCCCTCCGGCACGAAGCGCTCGCCCCAGGTGTGCAGCCGGAGCAGGCGCGCCCCCCGCGTGCGCACCTCCTCGAACAGCGCCGCGTCCCGGGTGATCGGCGTGCGCAGCTCGCGCGTCCGAAGCTCCCCGGCGAAGCGGGCGGTGAACGCCGGATGGGCGAGGATCCCGTACACGTAGGCCGCGAAGTCCTCCGGGGTGACCGGGCGGCCGTACTCCGCGCCCAGCCGGTCGAGAAGGCCGGGCAGGACGTTCGCCTCCGAGGCGTCGGCGGCGCGATACAGGGGGAGCGCCTCCTTCGCGCCGAACGAGCCCCGGAAATGGTGCAGGTCGGGCACGTGCGAGCAGGCGGTGAGGGCGGGTCCCGCGCCGAGAGGATGGTTGAACAGGCTCGTCAGATACACCTGCCGCCCGCCGCGGACGCGCCACAGATCGGGGCGAAGATAGTCGCCGAGCCGCGTGTCCGCCAGGATCCACTGCCGGTCGAACGAGCGATAGGCGTAGCGCTCCACGCGCGGGGCCGGGGCATCTCCGGGCAGCTCGGCAACGGATTCGGCCGTTTCATCGTTCTCGAACAGCGAAGAACCCTTGAAGTCGACCTTGCGGTCGCGCGTCTCCCTGAACGCTTTGGCCAGAGCTGCCGGATCCGGGGCCGCGAGCAGCGCCCGCCAGCGCCGCTCCAGGGTCTCGGGCTCCGGTGCGATGGGCCAGGTCCGCTTCAACTGCACCCCCGAGTGCTGCCACGGCATGAGATCGGTGAGCCGCGGCCAGGCGAAGTAGTCCCCCTCGCCTGCCGGGCGGAACGGCGCCTGCCAGCCCTCCGGGCACTCCTGCCACGCCGCCCCCGCGAAGCCGTCGATGGCCGCGAGCGCGGCGAGCTTCTCCTCGCGCGACCCTTCGATGCGGACGTGGCGCACGTGGGCCGGACGGTCCTCGTCCGCCGCTTTCGTCCGCCACGCGACCACGATGGCCACCGGGGTCCGGATCGCGAACACGTTCCCGCTCCGGCGCGTCCCGCGCCCCTCGCCGCCCAGATCGAGGATCCGGACCTCGTCGCACACCCGCCGCACGTGCTCGCGCATCCCGCGGAAGGCGTCCCCGTCGAGCCAGCTCGACGCGGTGATGAAGCTCACCACCCCGCCGCCCGCGGCCGTGTCGTGCTCGAACACCTTCCACAACGCCCACCGCCAGAAGTACACGTACAGGTTGTAGAGGTTCTTCACCCGGATCCCGTGGCCGGACGCCGCCGCCGGGGCGAGGAAGTCGCGCAGGATCGCGCCCGCACCCTTGCCGTCGTCGCCCCACCGGACCCACGAGCCCGTGCGGTCCCCGTTGTCGGACGTGGCCGCCTCGTGGCGGTCGTAGGGCGGGTTGCCGAGGCACACCAGCACCGGCGCATCCTTCTTGACCGCGAGCGCCTTCGCCCGTTGCTCGGAGATGGGCTGCAGGAAGAGCGGCAGTTGCGGCGGCTCCGCACGCGGACTCTCCAGCGTGTCGGTCAGGTACACGCGCGCCGCCGTCCCCGGCGGCGCCCCCCGGCCGCGCAGGGCGCGGCTCACCCGCAGCTCGCTCACCGCACAGGGGCCGACCATCAGCTCGAAGCCGTACAGGTTCTCCGCGAGCGCTGCGGCCTGCCCCGGCACCGCCCCCGCCCCCTGCTCCGCCTCGACGCGGCCGAGGGCATGTTCGACGACCCCGAGCAGGTACGTGCCGGTCCCCGCCGCCGGGTCCAGGGTGACCACGCCCGGATCGGCGAAACCGAGCGGTTTGCCGAGCCGATCCACCAGGACTTCGTCCACCAGCCGCACCTGGGCGCGCACCACCTCGACCGGGGTGTAGTAGGCCCCCGCGTCCTTGCGCAGCTTCGGGTCGTAGGCGGCGAGGAAGTCCTCGTAGAAGTACAGCCACGGATCGCGCGGCCCGGCGAGCAGCGCGGCCGGCACGACCGACGTGGTGCGCAGCAGCAGGTCGAGGGAAGCGGCCATCTCCCCCCGCGCGCCGGGATCGGTCAGCACCTGCAAGGCGCGCGACAGCAGGTTGTGCTGCGCGGCGAGGGCGGCGACCGCACTCTCGAGGGTGAGCGGGTCGGCCCCCTCGCCGCGGCCGAGCAGCAGGGCGAAGGCGACCGTCTGGGCGTAGGCGTCGGCGAACTGCCCGTCCGTCGCGTCCGGGAACAGAAGCTGCCGCCAGTCCCGCGCGAGCTGCACCAGGGGAGACCGCGCGTCCCCGAGCGCTTCCGCCACGTCGTCGCGCAGCATCCGGCAGAGCGGGGCCAGCACCGCCGCAAGACCCTGGAGATCGATCCGCCCGCCTCGGTCCAGCGGCAGGACCGGCTCCCAGGCGAGAAAGTCGCGCAGCAACGGCTCGAGGGCGCGGGCGTCTCCGGCCCCGACCGCTCCGCGGCCGTCTCCGGCCACGTCGCCCGTGAAGCGAACGATCCGTCCGGTGCGCGCGCCCCCGCGATAGACCGCCCACTCGTTCCCGTCGGTATAGAGGACGTTGGGGATCGCCGCGAAGCGCCGGAACTGCTCCCGGTCGCGCCCCTTGAAGCGGGCCGCGTCCGCGCCCGTGCCGGGCGCCTTGAGCTCCGCGTATCCGGCGAGCAGTCCGCCGCGGTGGACGGCGTAGTCCGGCCGCCCGAGACGGTCGGGCAGGGGTGCTTCGCCCGTACAGACGACCCGTTCGCCCCACGCCGAGCCCACCGCCCGCATGAGTTGCTCGAAGGGGCCGCGGAGCTGATCCTCCGCCCCGCCTCGGACCAGCGCGGACGACTTGGCGGTGACCGTCTCGGCGAAGTCTTGCAGCGCGTCGCGGATCGGGGCCGGCTCCCGCTCTCTACCCGTCTCCGAAGCTAGCACGGGGCCGCCCAACGGACAACGAAGGGTCCTGGTTCAGCCCGAAGTCACGGTCCATCGGAGCAACCCGGCCGCGGGGCCCCGAGGCGGTGATCGGGTGCGGCCATCGCCGGGCGGCTCGTACTCCTTACCGTGGAAGGAGGATTCCGGCGCGGGAGAGGTTGCCGCCGCCGGTCAGCCGGAGCGGCGCAGCCGCTCGATCCGTGTGCGGAGGTCCGCCTCGTCCTCGCTCCGAAGGAGAGTGTCGACGACGTCCTCGTCGGTGACGCCCCGCAGGTCCTCCGCGTCGAGCCGGGGCCGCTCCCGGAAGTCCCTCGGGAGGCCGGAAGCCCGCGCGCGAGCGCTTCCATGATCCGGGCGCGCCCCTCGGCGTACCCCTTGTCCCGCCCCTCGGCGTGTCCTTCCGCCCGGGATGCGGTGCGCACCTCCTGACGCTGCGCGCGGAGCCACGGGGTGTCGTCCGGTCCGGCGCCGTCCCGTTCGCCGAGCGCGCGGGCGACGCGCCCGAGCACCTGGCCGGTCGCGCCGACGTCGACGCCTCGTTCATCGCGGTGTGGACCTCCGCCGCCCTCCAGCCCGGAAAGGCCCGACTCTCCGGCGACTCCCGGTACGCCCCGTCCTCCGGCAGATGGATCACCAACCCCGGCCGCAACCTGGCGGGGCGGCTCGCCGAGCAGCCCTCCGGGACCTCCACCCACACCCCCGGCGAATCCCCACGCCTCGTAGAGCCGCACCTTGCTCCGGCGAACGTTCGTCGTGTGCTCGACCTCCAGCACCACCTCCGGGAAGTCGTGCGCGCCCACCACCATGGCAGACGGCCGCGCCCGGATGCAGTCGAGCCGCACCGGCGTATCCACGGCATCGGAGGCCCGAGGCTCGAACCTTCCCGTGACCGCATTCCGGGTCGAGAAGGTCCAATCCTTCGAGTTCCCCCGGAGCTTCGCCCAGCCGGATCTTCGCCCGGACCGGGACGCCTTCGACGGTTCACGAATTGGCTCGGCGCCGGGTCGATCGGGGATCTCTCGATGGCCTACAATGCCGGCTCGGCCGAAGCGCAAGGAGACGAGGATGGAAGCGCTGCATGAAAGGAAGAGGAGAGGATCGGAGGCCGGCAAACGGCCCGTGGTGCGCCCGGAGGAGCCGGCGCTGTCCGAGCTCGAGTTCATCGGCTGCACCGCCGCTCCCATGACTTGGCGGGAGCTCCGCCGCTTCGAGAGGCGGCTCGAAGTCTGGGACGCCGAGACCGAGACCGCCTGGCGGGTACGCGAGCCCACCAGCCCCTCCCACGAGAGCCCCTCCCACGGTCTCGCCGGACTGGTGGAACGCATCGGCGCGGTGCGCGGCGCTCCCATCAAGTGCTTCGGCGCGATGGACCTGCTGGTGCGCGACGAGCACGGCAGGCCCCGGCGGATCATGCAGGCGGACCAGACCGTGTACCTGTACCCGTCGCGGGTGGAGCTGCCGGGGTCGAGCGCGATGGTGGTCGGGGAACACGACTACCCCGACGTGGTGCTGGAGGTCGACCACACCACGGACGTGCGCCGGGGCAAGCTCCGGCTCTACGAGGCGTGGGGCTTCCCCGAGGTGTGGGTGGAAGTGCCGGACCGGCCCGCGCCGAGCCGCCCGCGGGGGCGGCTGCCGGGCTTGACGATCCATCTGCTGGAAGGGGGCGCGTACCGGGAGTCGGCGGTGAGCCGGGCGTTTCCGGGCTGGCGGGCGTCGGCCATCCACGAGGCGATGAACGAGGTCGAGCCCTCGGGGTGGACGCACGCGCGGCTGGAGCACCTGGGCCGCACGCTCGGGGCGCGCGACGGCACCGGGCCGGACGACGACCCGCTGCTGCGTTCCCTGCGCGGCGAGAGCCGGGAGGAGGGCCGGAAGGATGGTCTGGCGGAGGCGGTGCGGGAGATCCTGCGGCTGCGGGGGGTCGAGGTCCCGGAAGGCTTTCCGGGCGTACTGCCCGATTTGCCCAGGCAGGCCGTCGTGGCCGCGGCGCTCGCCTGCGACGGCGAGCGGGACTTCCACGCGCGCCTCCGCAAGCCCTGAGCCTCCTCCGCACGGAACGGCCCGGCATCGGGTCGTTCCGTGCGTGGACGGCGGACGGCGTGGCGAGCGAACGGAGCGGTCCGCGCGGGGTCCCCGGCGCACGAAACGCGAGCCGGTCGCCTGCGGCTCCCGAGCCCGTCACCGGCAGCGTCGGGTCCCGGGCGGCGCTATGGCGTCCGCGTGCACGACGCCGCGTACAAGGACCTGTTCTCCTGCCCCCGGGTGGTCGAGGACCTGCTGCGCGGGTTCGCCGCCCGGGAGTGGAGCGGCGCGCGTTCGCGGAGTGGCTTCGGCAGGTGGTGCTGCCGGGCCGGTTCCCCGGGGCCGCGCTGCGGGCGGCGCAGGCGCTGGAAGGAGGAGGAACGATGCCGGCGGAGAGCGTGAAGGAGTGGACCGAGCAGTGGCTTCGGGAAGGCCGGGAGCAGGGCCTCGCGCGGACGCGCCGAAGAACGGGCGCTGCCGTACCGCCAAGCGTCCCGGAAGTTCGATACTGAAACGGCCGAGCGGCTGTCCGGATGCCGGACCGTCTCACGGACCCGGAACGCCTCGCCGAGGTCGGAGACTGGATCATCGAGTGCGGCACGGGCACGTGGACCGCACTGGCCGCCTCGACCATCCCTCCTGACCGGCTCCCGCACTGCCGAAATCCAGTTGGCGTTCGGACGTAGTGCCACCCGGGATTTTGGAACATCGTAGCTATCTGATGTAACTTGATATTGTGTGACAGGGCGGTAAGGACGGGCTAAGGCGGGATGCGGCAGCGCCTGCGGAGAGGAGGCGCTGTGGCCGGCAAGCCCGCCTTCCACCTCCAGCCGGACGGACGGGTCTACCACTTGGCCGCGAATGGTCCGGCCGCTTCTCGCCCCGCCTCGTCGTGCAGGGCTTCGAGGGCCAATGCCTTCACCCACCGTCAGCGGCGGGCGGCCAGCAATCTCTCCAGCTCCTGGGCGAACCTCGGTTCGTCGGGCAGCCGCTCGATCGCGCGCCGGTAGGCGTCCTCGACCTCGCGCATCGGCGCGTGCAGCCAACGGAGCGTGCGGGCCAGTTCCCGCCACGCCCAGGCATGGCGGGCCGGTGAGGCGTCCAACCGGATGACCCGCTCCAGAAGCCCCCGAGCTTCGGTGAGAAACCGGCGGTTCGATTCGTGCTCCCGCCGCCGGTGGGCTTCGTTCGCGAGCCAGAGCTTGGTCTGGGCGAATTCGAGCAATGCACGCGGATCGGAATACACCGCGTCTCCGGCGCGCTCGAAGTACCTGTGGGCGGCACCGGATTCCCGGACCCGGCGGGCGAGGATGGCCGCGTCGATGGCGTCCTGGCCGGACAGGGCGGGACGGTTCTGCCGGAGCAGCTTGCGCGCCCTGTGTTCTTCTCCGGCCTTCGACAGGGCGTCGATCAGCGTGTTCGTGACGTGGGAGACCGCACTCTCCGACCCTTGCGCTTCGAACGTGTCCAGCACTTCCTCGGCGCGCTCGAACTCGCCGCTCTTCGCGTACGCCCGGACCATCTCCGAAGCCAGTACCGCGGACGCCGGGTGGGCCGCCCAGGCGGACTCGATGCGATGGAAAGCCTCCCGGTGCTCGCCCAGGGCCCGCAGATGCGCCGCGTCCCGCGCGGCGGAGAGCGCCGCGTACTCCGGGTGGGCGGGCAGCGTCGCCCGGAACCAGGTACGGGTCTCGTCGAAGTCGAACCGCGGGGCCGGCGAGCCGTTGGTCTCCATCGCCCGGAACACCTTCCGCAGCCCGGAAAGCCGCATCTCGGCCAGCCCCAGCTCCTTCAGGAGCTCCCCGATGCGCCGGTTGCGGGCGGGCACGGGAGCGACCTCCGCGTCCGGCAGCAGATGCCGGGCCTCGATACCCGGCGCCGGCCCCGGATAGCTGATGATCTCGACCCGGTTCGGAAAGAGACAGACCTTGGTGGGCTCGGGCTGATCGGCTTCGTAGCCGCGGTGATAGACCGCGTTGACGAGGGTCTCGCGGAGCGCCGGCAGCGGGTAGCTCACCCAGCCCCGGACCTGGGTCCGGTCGGATTGCTTCTGCAAATGGTGCGTCGAGAGGTTCTCGAGATAGCCCAGGCAGTCGCGAAGCTGGTCCACGAGCGCACCGCGGAAGGTGCGTTCCTCCTGCACGTCCCCGGCCCGATCCGCGGCGAACCGGACGACCTCGATCTTCGCCCCCCGGAACCACCCCACCGGATCCCTTGCGAAGAAGAGGAGCCCCACGTTTCGCGGCGCCTCGTGATCGTCGACCTTCGTCGTGAGCCGCATCCGCCGATAGACGCTCCTCTCGTCCGGTTCGTCGAGGAGACCGCTCCCAACGTCGCGGAGGTACTCCCGGGCCTTCGGCTCGCGCAGGTCTTCGACGCGCGCGCCCGGCGCCCGGCGATCGTCCCACGGCACGCGAGCGGTCTGCCGGACGAGCCTCCGGAGCAGGTCGCCGCGCCGCTCGGCGTCGACGGTCTCGGCGCCGAGGCGAACCCAGTACCGGCCCGGTCCGCCGCCACCGGCGTCGGGCGCGCGATGGGGTTTGACCTCGCTGGCCGGCGCCCATACGACCAGGACGAGCCGGCCCGTGACCGTTTCGGGAGCCAGGACGGGCTGATACGACGGGTCGATCCGGTTGCAGTTACCGCGGATCCACTTCCGGGCCGCCTCGACCTCCTCCGCGGTCAGGCCGGACGGCGGCAGGGCGGCCCGCCCCTCCCGCTCCCCGACCCCGATGACGACGTAGCCGCCGTTCAGGTTGTGGTAGTCGTTCGCGAACGCGCAGATCGTCTCGAGCACCTGCGGGCCGGTGGCGTGCGGGTCCCACGACGCCTTGAACTCCACCCGCTCGGACTCCACGCCGCGGCAGTAGAGGAGGCTGTCGAGGTTGACGGGAAGAATCGTGCTCATGGGCGGATTATCGCCTCTCCCCGCGTACCCGTTGTCGCCGCTCCCCGCATCCGCCGCTCCTCTCATCCTTGGTTCCGGTGGGAAGGCGGCGGGCTCGCTCCGGTATGGTTGCCGCCGGTTCAGCCTTCATCCGCTCGGCAAGTCCCTGTCGCGGACACCAGCCCCCGCTGCGCCCTCGCGACGCGCGACGCGGAACGCGCAACGGAAGGCTTCCCGAGGCGGAGGGATCCGTTCACCCTCGGCCGCCGTCCTCCCGAGGCGCCCAGCGCACCGTGTTCGGGAGATGGGCGAGGATCACCTCGCGGAACGCCTCCAGAACCTGCGGGTTCGGAAAGGACCGCCGGTGGACGAGGCGCACCCGCCGGCTCGCGCCCGGCAGGTCGAGGGGGCGGGCCACGACCCCGAGATCGGTCATCCACGGCCCGCCGATCGCGAGCGCGGGCACGAGGGTGCAGCCGAAACCCGCCCCGACGAGCTGGAGCAGGGTCTCCAGGCTGGAGGCGCGAAAGTCGGCCAGATCACCGTCCGCCTCCGGGCGTCCGCACAGGTCCGCCACCTGATCGCTCAGGCAGTGGCCGTCGGCGAGAAGCAGCAGGTCGCGCCCGCGCAACGCCTCGACGCCGACCTCCTCTATCTCGTTCAGGGGATCGTCGAGGGTGTGGGCGATCCAGAACGGCTCGTCGAAGAGGGCGGTCTCCGCGAGGGCCGGATCGCCCGGGGAAGTGGCGAGGAGCGCCGCGTCGATCTCGTGCGTTCGGAGACGCCGGAGCAGCGAATCGGTGACCTCCTCGGTGAGCACCAGCCTGAGGTCCGGATAACCCTCGCGGAGCGGGCGCAGCACGAGCGGCATCAGATAGGGGCTCAGGGTCGGGATGACCCCGAGCCGGAGCGGCGCCGACAGGGGGTCGCGGCGGGCGTCCGCGATGGCCTGGATCCGTTCCGCCTCGGCCATGATCCGGCGGGCGCAGTCAATGATGTCCTTGCCGGCCGGGGTCGTGCTCACCGAACGGTTCGTGCGCTCGAAGATCGATACCCCGAGCCGGTCTTCGAGCTTCCGGATCTGGCCGCTCAAGGTCGGCTGGCTCACGTGGCACGCCTCCGCCGCCCGGCCGAAGTGGCGCTCGTCGGCCACCGCGACGAGGTACCGCAGGTCGCGAAGGTTCATCGGCCGCCCCGCCTCCCGTGACCCCGCCTCCCGTCGCCCTGCCTCTCGTCACCCCGCCCGAGCCCGCAGGCCGCGCGGCGGCGGCCCGGCCGCGAGACCGGCCCCCGCCATATCACGTTCGCGCCCGCGCGGCGTCCGCGCCTTCGGCGACCGCGGCGCCTTGGGCGAGGGCATTCCCGTGGGCCCCTGCTCCCCCCGCGCCCGCCGTCTCCGCCGGCTGCCGGGCGGCCCCTTCTCAGATGACCCGGAGGTAGTCGCGGACCTCGAATACGAGGGCGTCCGCCGCCGCCCCGATGCGCTCCGTCCGGTCCTCGACCGCCCGCGCGCAGGACTCGAAGTCGCCGTCGGTGATGGCTTGGGTGAACGTGATCAGGGAATCGAACGCGGCCTCGTTCGGCGCTCCGGGGGTCAGGCGTCCCAGCTCGCGCCCGACGCGCGCCCGGGTGCGCTTGATCTCGGAAGCGAGTTCGCGCGCGTTGGTGTCTTCCCCCGCCCGCAGCCAGTAGCGGATGCCGAGGTTCTCGAGCTGGCGGACGTCACTCTCCACCTTGTACACGCGCTCCTGGAGAGCTTGGCGGCGGTTCGCGGCGACGGTGTAGAAGTGGCTCGGCACCGCCGCGATGAGGACCCCGAACGTGATGAGGACGAGGTCGAAGAGGAGATCCATCCACGGACTTTCCACCGACGTCCTCCGGCTCGCCCTTCAGCGCCCCGCGGCCCGCTGCCGCGGCGCCTCGACGCGTTCGCGGCGAAGCCCGGCGAGACGGCTATCCGGCCTGGGTGGAGGCGGGCTCGCGGGCGTGGTCGATGTAGGACCAGATCTCCCGCACGAGGACCTCGTCGCGGCTGTCGAGACGCAGCATTCGGTGAAGCTGTTCGGCCGTATAGCGCCCGGATCGGACCAGCCCGCCGAACGCTTCGTCGAGAAAGGACGAGCCGTATCCTTCGGCGCAGTCGAGATGGAGGACCACGACGTCCTCCGCGTCGAGGGCGGGCCGGAGGGTATCCTCCCGGAACGCTTCTGCGCACCGCGGGCCGTCTTCACGAACGCGCCCTCCCGGACACGGCGAGAAGTCCCGGCCCATCTTGATGGTTCGCATGGATGCTGCTCCCCGGCGGCGCCTCCGCCCCACGCGGGCCGAGCCCCGGCGGAGGGCGCGCGATCACCGTGCCGATCTCGTTCCAATATTGGGGGCCGCGCCCCGCCAATGCAAGCACGCGGGGTCGGGTCGGCACGCGGGGTCGGGTCGGTCGAGAGGCCGGGACGGTCCGCGGGGAGCGGGCGGCTCGTCCGGCGTCCCGGCTCGTCATCCGCCCGCCTTGCCGGGATATCCCGAAGGCCGCATGCCAAGGAGGATGAAGCCGGGGCGGGTGGCGCACACGGCGCCATCGCAAGGTGGAAGAAGAGTCGCCGCGGGTCGGCGGGAGCACCAGCCGGCGCGGGAGGATGGCGGAGGAGCCCGGAGGAAGCGGCGTGGAGCACGGTGCGGGGCCGCCCCCTTCGGCGCGAGGAGGGCCGGTGTAACATGTCGGCATGAAGCCCGCCGATCCGAACCCCGGAGGATGCGCAGGGACGCCGCCGGCCGGGGCGGCACGTCCTCCCGCCCCCGCCCCCCCGAACCCCGGCGATCTGGCGGAGAAGCCGCCGCTCGAGGCGGCGCGCGCCCTCGCTCCCCTCATCCGCCGGGAGGCGGCCCGGATGCACGAGGAGCGCGAGCTCACGCCGGAGGTCGCGAACGCCCTCGCCGACGCGCGCCTGTTCCACATGCTCGTCCCGCGCTCCCTCGGAGGCCGGGAGGTCCCCCATCCCGAGTATCTCCCCGTGGTCGAGGCGCTCGGCCATGCCGACGCGAGCACCGGCTGGTGCGTGAACCAGGGAGCGGTGTTCATGACCGCCTCCGCGTTCATGGACCGCCGCGCGGCGGAGCGGATCTGGGACGGCCCGCGAACGGTGATCGCGAACGGCCCGTCGCCGACGGCCGAGGCGCGGCGCGTCCCGAACGGCTATCGGGTGACCGGCCGCTGGACGTTCTCGAGCGGGTTCCCCCACGCGACCTGGCTCGCCGGGCTCGCGGTCCTCGCCGACGAGCGGGGGGAGCGGGTCCGGGGGGACGACGGCGGGATCGTGGTCCGGCACATGATCTTCCCCAAGTCCGCCGCGACCCGCCACGACACCTGGCACACCCGCGGTCTCCGCGCGACCGGAAGCTACGACTTCGAGGTGAAGGACCTCTTCGTCCCGGAGGAGTCCACGGTCTGGACCTACGGCGACCCGGTGAAGGAGCCGGGCCCCCTCTATGCCTACTCCATGGTCCTCCTGTTCGCGTGCGGCTTCGCCTCCGTCGCCCTCGGGGTGGCCCGGGCGGGGCTCGATGCGTTCATCGACTTCGCGGGGGGAAAGCTCCCCCGCGGCGACCGCACCCGGCTCGCCGACAAGCAGGTGGTCCAGTCGCAGGTCGGGGCGGCGGAGATGAAGTGGCGCTCGGGGCGCTACGGCCTGCACGGGGCGGTGCGCGAGGTCTGGGGCCGGGTCCGGGCGACCGGGCGGTTCGAGGTCGGGGACCGGGTCGCGCTCCGCGGCGCGGCGACCCACGCCATCCACCTCGCCAAGGAGACGGTGGACGTCGCGTACGAAGCGTGCGGCTCGGACGCCATCTTCGAGCGCCACCCGATCCAGCAGCGATTCCAGGACATCCACGCCATCACCCAGCACCTCCAGGGCCGGCTCGCCCACTACGAGACGGTCGGGCAGTTCGTCCTCGGGCTCGAGCCCGACCGGCAGTGGCTGTAGAGGGGACCGACCCGGCACGACAACACGGAGACCGAACACCGATGAACATCGGCATCTACATCTTCGCCACCGACTACACGATCCGGATCGACGAGCTCGCCCGCGAGGCGGAGCAGCGCGGCTTCGAGTCGCTGTTCGTCCCGGAGCACACCCACATCCCGGCCAGCCGCCGGAGCCCGTGGCCGGGGGGACCGGAGCTTCCCCGCGAATACTGGCATACCCTCGACCCCTTCGTGGCCCTCGCGGTCGCCGCTGCCGCCACCAGCACCATCCGCCTCGGCACCGGGATCTGCCTGCTCACCGAACGCGATCCGATCGTCAACGCGAAGGAGGCGGCGTCGCTCGACCTCCTCTCCGGCGGGCGGTTCGAGCTCGCGATCGGGGCGGGCTGGAACGCCGAGGAGATGGAGAACCACGGCACCGCCTTCGCGACCCGCTTCCGGGTGATGAGCGAGCGGGCGCGCGCGATGAAGGTCATCTGGGCGGAAGAGGAGCCGGAGTTCCACGGGGAGTTCGTCGATTTCGACCCGATCTGGTCGTACCCGAAGCCCGTCCAGCGCCCGAACCCGCCGATCCTCGTGGGCGGCGAGACCGATCACACCCTGCGCAGGGTGGTCGATTGGGCGGACGGCTGGTTCCCGCGCGGGCGCGGGGGCTTCGACCCCGCCGAGGGGATGGCGCGCCTCAAGGCGATCGCGGACGAGGCGGGACGGCCCATGGACACCATCGACGTGTCGCTCTTCGGCGCGCCGCCGAACCGCGAGGCGCTCGATCGGGCGGCGGAGGCGGGGGTGACGAGGGCCATCCTCGCCCTGCCCTCGAACGACCGGGACGACGTGATGCGCCGCCTCGACCGGCACGCCGAGCTGCTGTAGCGCTAGCGCGACCGCCGCGGCCGGGCCGGCCGCAGGCCGCGAGCCCGGACCCGGCGAACCCTCGGTCCGGGCGGCATCGCCGCCGTCGCCCGGACCCCGGCCCGGACCGAGGGTTCGTTCAGCCGAGGGTCCCGGTGGCGGCCCGCGCGGGAGCGAACCGCGGCATCACCTCCTCGGCGAGCCGGGTGAGGGACCGGCGGCAGAACCCGGGGTCGTCCCACTCGTGCGCGGTGACCGTCAATACCCCGAAGTCCCCGACCGTGTCGCGGAGGGCCGCGATCTTCTCCGCCACCGTGTCGGGCGACCCCCACGCGACCATCGACCGGGCGATGTCGGTCCAGTCGGGCGGCTCCGGCTCGTCGCCGGGGCGCCCGTCGGGGTAGAGGAGATGGAGCGCTCCCCGGTTGCGGAACCCCGCGATGGTGTAGGCGAACCAGTACGCCATCGCTCCGTCGGGGTCGAGGAGGTAGTCCTCCGCCTCCGCGTCGCTCGATCCGACGATGACGCTCCGCGCGACCCGCCAGACCGCGGGGTCGGGGCGTCGGCCCGCCGCCTCGCACCCGGCCGCGTACTGCTCCCAGTGCTCGCCGACGTAGCGCGGCTGCACGAGGTTCGCCCCGGAGATCGGGATCCAGCCCCGCTCCCCCGCGAGCCGGGGCGTGCGCGACCCGGGGGCCATGAGCGACACCGCGATGGGCGGGTGCGGCCGCTGGAACGGCTTCGGGAAGGCGCCCACCCCGAACTCCGCCCGGGAGCGGTCCTCCACCCGGATGTCCCAGTACTCCCCTTCGTGGACGTGGGGAGGATCGTTCGCCCAGAGGGAGAGGATCGCGTCGATCGACTCGCGCACCATCGCGCCCCGGTCGGTGTTGCCGCCCACCTTGAAGAGCTCGAGGTCGGAGGTGAGGCTCCCGGTGCCGATGCCCATCTGGAAGCGTCCGCGGGCGAGGTGGTCGAACATCGCGGCGTGGCTCGCGACCATGGCCGGGTGCTGGAGGGGAAGGCAGAACACCCCGGTGCCGAGCTTGATGCTCCGGGTCTGCTCGATGAGGGTCGCGAGGAAGACGAGCGGCGCGGTGATGGGCTCGGTGAGGGCGCTCAGGTGCTCCCCGATCCAGCATTCGAGGAAGCCGAGCCGGTCGGCGAGGATGATGGTCTCCCGATCCTCCTCCAGCACCTTCGTGTAGTCGCGCCGGACATCGTGGACCGGCTGCATGAACATGCCGAGCTGCATCGCGCCGCTACTCCCCTTCTCCCCGCCTGCCGTCGGCCGCCATTGTGGCACACGACCGCGCCCCCCGGATGAGCGCCTCCTTCGGGCCGCCCGCCCCCCGGCCCGACCGCGCCCGGCCGGGGCGCTTCGCGCTCTTTCGCCGGCCCGACTTCCTGTGCCTCTGGCTCGCGGGCGGGTTCAGCGGCACGATCCGCTGGCTGGAGACCCTCGCGATCGGCCTCTACACGTTCCATGAGACCGGGTCGCCGTTCCTGGTGACCGCGATGCTCTTCGCGAGAACCCTCCCCTCCATGCTGATCGGCGCCCCGATCGGGGCCCTCGCCGCCCGCCTCGACCGCAAGCGGCTGCTCACGGCCGGCTTCGCGGCGCTGACCGTCGCCGCCGCCGTGCTCTTCGCCCTGGCCCACACGGGCCGGCTCGCCCTCTGGCACGTTGCGGTCGGCGCGGTGCTGAGCGGGTGCGCGTGGGCCATGGACCACCCGGTGCGCCGGACCCTGCTCGGGGAGGTCGCGGGGAACCGGCGCCTCGCGGTCGCGATGAGCCTCGACATGGCCACCGTGCACGCGACCCGCGCCATCGGCCCGATCGCCGGGGGCGCGCTCCTCCACTGGCACGGCATCGCCGGCGTCTACGCCCTCGCCGTCGTCCTCAACGGTGCGAGCTGCCTGAACGCGGCCCGCCTGCGCCATCGCGCGCGGAGGGAAGCTCCCTCCGCCGCCGTGCGCTTCACGCGGGTCCTCACCGACGGCATCGCGTTCGCCCGCGGGAACCCGCAGGTGCTCCGGGTCCTCGCGTTCACCGCGATCGTCAACCTCTTCGGGTTCTCCTACGTCTCGATCGCCCCCGTCATCGGCGAGCAGATCCTCGGGCTCGATCCGGTGCGGGTGGGGCTCATGATGGCGACCGAAGGGCTCGGGGCGCTCGTCGGCTCCCTCGCCCTCGCGACGTTCGTCCGCCCCGCCTGGCACCGGCCGGTGTTCAGCGCGGGCGCGGCGGGATTTCTCACGATGGTGGTCCTGTTCTCGCTCTCCGCCTGGTTCGCCGTTTCCCTGCCCCTTCTCCTGCTGGCGGGCCTCGGGGTCGCCGGGTTCGCGGCGATGCAGGGCACCCTGCTGATGCACGGCGCCCCGCCGGACATGCGCTCGCGGGTCATGGGGCTGCTGTCCCTCGCCATCGGGGCCGCCCCGTTCGGGATCCTGCTGGTCGGCGCCCTGTCGGAATGGCTGGGGCCGGCGCGCGCCCTCACCGTCACCTCGCTCACCGGGCTCGCCGCCCTCGCCGCGACCGCCCTCGTCTGGCCGGCCGCCCGGCAGGCTCCCGAGCGCCCCTGAGCCGGCGGGGAACCCGTGCGGAGGCTGCCGCCTTGCCGATCACGCGGCGCTGGTGGCGACCATCCCCTTCGGCTTCCGAACGCCGATACGGTTCACGAGGGAGCGGATACCGGCCCGCTCCCCGCTCGGGCGGCTCGGAAGCCCGCGTGGTACGGCGCCCCCTCCTCCCTTACCCGCACGCTCTCCTGTCGCCGCCGGCGCACGACCCGGGCCACCGCCTCCGTGCGTTCGTCGCGGTTCAGGCCGGCGCGTACTCCTTCCACCGCCTCACGGACGTCATCCGGCGTGAGCCCGCCGAGCACTTTCGAAGCAGTGAGCTTGCGCGGCGCGCTCCCGGGACGCAGGGCGAGGAAGTCCGCACGCAGCTCCCGCGTGCCCTTGCGCCCGTGCAGCCGCCACAGCTCCCGCACCCCCATCTCCCCGTACCGCTCGACCTTGCCCGCATCGACGTGCGTGATCTCGACCTCCACCACCAGGTCCGGTGCGATACGCTCGACATGGGCGTCGGCCACTTCTTCCCCGCCGGCAAGGGCCGCGAGATAGCCTCTGGCGCGCTCGCCGACGTAGAAAGCGCAGTCGGGCTCCATCCCCGTGCCCGGCGGCTCGCCCCGCCCCCGAAGCCGGGTGCTGCGAATCCCTCTCGCGGCGCCGGCGGTGGCGCTCCCCGCGGCGTCTACGATATGGCCCAGGATCTCGGACAGGTCTTCATGCAGGCGTGAGGGCGCCATCAGGGTGATGACCCCGCGCACCGGGTCGAGGCAGACCCGGCGGAAGTGGCGGTTCCAGTCGATGGCCGCAAGCTCGGCGATGGTGCCGGCATCGGCTCGCAGGACGTGAATGGTCGAACCGAGGGGCCCGGTGTGCAGGGTGGTGGAGATGTTCATGGCGGACGCGCCTCCGGGATGGTGGGGATGGCCAAGGGTCGATCGCGGCCGACTCGTCCCGATCCTGCGCCGTCATCGTCAGGATGTCCATCCGGTGTGGCGCCATCCGGTGCGGCGCCATCGTAGGGCAATCGCATTCCATGAAGAATGGCGAAGCCGGACTCGGGCTCTCGTCGGGGCTAGACGACGAAGCGGCGGCGGACGAGGGCGACGGACACGTAGAAGCCGGCCGCCGCGAACCCCGCGAGCACCGCGAGGTGCGCGAGGGCGTACTCGACGGGGGCGCCGGTCGCGAGCGGGCGCACGAGGGCGACCGCATGGGTGAGGGGAAGCGCCTGCACCGCGTGCTGGAGAGCGTCCGGGAGCGACCCGATCGGATAGAACACGCCGCACAGGATGAACATCGGGGTGATCACGAGGGTGATGTAGTAGCTGAAGAAGTCGTACGACGGGGAGACCGCGCTCATGGCGAGGGCCGGCCCCGCGAAGGCGAGCCCGACGAGGAGGAGGAGCGGGACGCAGAGCACCGCCTGCGCGCTCGGGATCCCCCCGAGCGCCGCCGCCACGACCAGGATCGACCCGCCCGAAATGCAGCCCTTGGTCGCGCACCAGAGCATCTCTCCGGCGACGACGTCGTCGACCTCGAGCGGCGTCGCGAGCATTCCGTCATAGGTCTTCTGCGGGACCATGCGGGTGTACGCCGAGTAGATCCCCTCGTACGAGGCGGAGGTCATGGCCGCCGAGGCGACCAGGCCGGAGGAGAGAAACACGAAGTAGTCGACCCCGTCCATCTCGCCGATGAACCGTCCGAGGCCGAAGCCGAGACCGACGAGGTAGAGCAACGGCTCGCCGAAGTGGAACAGGAGGTTGGACACCACGAGGCGGAGCCACACCCGGGCGTTGCGCCGCCACACCGCGAACGCGAGGGCGCGCGGGGCGGGAAGCCGCCAATGCCCGGCGGAGCGTCCTTCCACGCCGGTCAGTCCCGCAGCTCGCGCCCGGTGAGCCGCAGGAACACGTCCTCGAGGTTCGCGGGCCGGTGGAGGTATTCGAGCTCCGGGTAGCCGCCGAGGCTCGCGAGCACCGCTCCCGGCTCGCTCGTATGGCAGTGCCATACGCCGTCCACGGTCTCCACCCGGGCTTGCCGGGACAGCGCGGGCGGCGGCGCCCGCTCGCCCGCCCGCACCTCGATGACGCTCGGCTCCACCTCCCGCGCCACCAGCGCCCGCGGCGCGTCCTCGGCGAGGATGCGCCCGCGGTCGATGATCGCGACCCGATCGCAGAGCCGTTCCGCCTCCTCCATGTAGTGGGTGGTGAGCAGCACCGTGGTCCCGCGTTCGGTGAGCGCGCGCAGGCGCGACCAGATGAGGTGACGGATCTGGGGGTCGAGTCCGGTCGTCGGCTCGTCGAGGATGAGCAGCAAGGGCTCGTTCACCAGGGCGCGCGCGATCACCAGGCGCCGGCGCATGCCGCCCGAGAGCGCCTGGGTCCGGTCGCCGGCCCGGTCCCCGAGCGCGACGAACTCGAGGAGCGATTCGAGAAACGGTCGGAGCGGCCGGCGCCGGCGGCGCGGGAAATAGGAGGCGTAGACCTCCAGGTTCTCCATCACCGAGAAGTCGGGGTCGAGGTTGTCGTCCTGCGAAACCACCCCGATCCGGGCCCGCACCCGGCGGCCCGCCGCGGGCATCGCCTCGCCGAGAACGGTGAGCGCGCCGCCGCTCGGCGGGGAGTGGCCGAGGATCATGCGAAGGGTGGTCGTCTTGCCGGCTCCGTTCGGCCCGAGCAGGCCGAAACACCCGCCCCGCGGCACCCGGAGATCGATCCGGTCGACGACCGTCCCGGCGCCGAAGCGCTTGACGAGTCCCCGCGCCTCCACCACGAACGGACCGGATGGACCGGATGCCGTCATCTCGTTCGCCCTTCCCTCCGGCCGCGGCGCGGGGCCGCGGAACGTTCCGGGGAGCCGCGCCGACCCGCCCCCGCTCCCACCCGGCCGCCTCTCCGGGGCGGGCCGCCGCCCCGGCCCCCCGGGGGCCGCCCCCGCGCAGGCCTTTTCACGCTGACCGACTCGCGGCCGGACATCGATGCCCATCGCTCTTCCTGGGAACGGCGCGTCCTGACGGACGCGCCGTTTCCAGGACGTACGTGTCAAGCGCCGCTCCGATTCGACCGAACCGGGTTCGCCCGCGCGAACCGATTCCGCAGCGTGAAAAGGCCCTGCCCCCGCACGGCCGGGCTTGACTTCCTGCCCGGCGGGCGGGAAGTCTGTTCCGCTTCCACCGCCCCGGAGCCCCCCTCATGCAGACCCTTCCGATCATCGAGCTTCGCCGCATCGAGGCCAACGTCATCAAGCCGATCTACGAGGAGATGGTGAAGGAGCTGGGCGAGGAGCCCGCCCGCCGGATCCTCGGCCAGGCGATCCGCCGAAACGCGATCGAGCAGGGGCGGGGCCTTGCCGAAGCCTCCGGCGAGCCGCCCGGGATCGCGGCCTTCGCCGCCCTGCTCGAGCGCTGGAAGGCGAACGATGCGCTGCGCATGGACCCCCTCGAACAGAGCGACGAGCGGCTGGACTTCAACGTCACCCGCTGCCGGTACGCGGAGATGTACCGGGAGATGGGGCTCGCCGAGATCGGCCATCTCCTCTCCTGCAACCGCGACGGCGCCCTGTGCGAAGGCTACCACCCACGGCTCGAGCTCACCCGCACCCGGACGATCATGGGCGGCGCCGCGACTTGCGACTTCCGCTACCGCTGGCGGAACGACGAGTCGGAGTAGGCGCGCCCCCACGCTGCCGGACGCCCCCCGGCACGGACGCGGGCAGGACCTTTTCACGCCGACCGACCCGCGGCCGGACGTCGATACCCATCGTGCGTCCCGGGAACGGCGCGTCCCGGGAACGCGGGCGTCGGGCGCCGCTCCGATCCGACCGAACCGGGTTCGCCCGCGCGGACCGATTCCGCCGCGTGAAACGACCCCGCGGGCGCAGGCGCGGGCCGCTTCCGCCCGCGACCGCCACCGTTGCCGGATGCCCCCGGCACGGACGCGGGCGCGGGCCATCGGCCTCGGGCGGCAAGGGTTGGTATGATCGGGGCAGGCAGCACCACCGAACGAGGAGGGCTTCCCATGCCCCTTGACCAGGCAGTCCGGGACCGCATCGACGGCATCGTGGGCTCGGATCGCGTCGTGCTCTTCATGAAGGGCACCCCGGCCATGCCGCAGTGCGGGTTCTCGGCCACGACCACCTCCATCCTGAACACCCTGGTCCCCGAGTACACGACCTTCGACGTGCTCGGGGACCCGGCGATCCGCGAAGGCATCAAGTCCTACTCGGACTGGCCGACGATCCCCCAGCTCTACGTCGAGGGGGAGTTCATGGGGGGCTGCGACATCGTGCGCCAGATGTTCAACAGCGGCGAGCTGCACGACGCCCTCGGGCTCGACCCGCCGGATCGCACCCCGCCGGAGATCCACGTGAGCGACTCGGCGGCCGACCTCATCCGGGAGGCCCTGTCCGAGCAGCCCGGGGTCGCCGTGCACCTTCGCATCGACGCGAGCTGGCAGCACGGCTTCAGCTTGGCGCGGGTCGAAGGCCACGAAATCTCCGCGCAGTCCAACGGGGTGACGGTCTACATGGACGTCGGAACCGCGCCGCGGGCGCGCGGCCTCTCCGTCGACCTCGAAGAGAGCCTGACCGGGGTCGCCCTCAAGGTCGACAACCCGAACGCCCCGGCGGCGAACGCCTGAAGGTCGTCCCGCGCCCGCGCCGTCACGCCTCCGCGGAGACACGGGGGGAGGCCGGTGGCGGCCCGGGCTGCCGGACGAGGCCGACCCCGTGAGCTGCGGACCGCGTGACCGGCCCGTCGAGGACGAACGCATCCGGGAGGCGTTTCGGCCGCGGAAGGTGCGCATCGAGGACTTGGCGGCCGAGTTCGGGCGGACGGCCGGACCACCGTACAAGCGCCGTCAACGCTTGGTCTCGGGGAGGCATGTGCGCGGTGGGGTTTTCGCCGGGCACGCCTCTCGCGAACGCTCTTGGGCACGGCGTCCTGGGCACGCCTGTGTCCCGCCCGCATCGATCGGCGGCGGCCTCGCCATCCCATTTGCGGGCGGGACACCCGCGTCCGGAAGACGCGCCGTTCCCAGGACGCCGTGCCCGCGCAAGTGGCTCCGTGGGGTGAAATCCGCCAGCAACCCCCTCGAACCGACCTCGAACCACGGAAGAACGCCGTCTCCGTGGGGGTAAAAGATATCTCGACCCCTCTCTACGCCCTGTATATCAATAGCCTGCGAACAGCGCCCGGGGCTCTCGGGGAACACCGGCGCAATGCCGCGCGGCCCCGCGGCCATGGACCCTTGGGACCCGCCTCCCGGAGGCGGACGCGGCCGGATGCGGGCTGCCGCCGAACCCGGCCGACGTGCGCCGGCTGCTGGTGGGGAAGATGCGCCCGTGAGCGATTCAGTCCGCGGCTGAACCCCGTTCGTCGAGCCGGCCATCGACGCGGGATTGGCGTTCGGCCAACCGGAGCACTTCTCGCTCGAACGTGCGCATTCCGGCCCGGAAGGTGTCCATCGCATCCTCGAACCGATCCATGCGCCGGTCCTGCCGGGCGGTCGAGCGCATGATGAGGGCGGCAAGTCCGAAGCCGACCGCAAGCACCGTGCCGATGATGGGGACGATGATGCTGGCAAGGGTGTCGGCATCATGCCTCGCAGCGTATCACGGGGTACGGGCGTTATCGGTGTCGGTGTTCTCCATGTTCAGGTGCGCGGCGCCGGAATCGGCGCAGGCGGCTCCCTGGCGTACCTCGATTTCCGAATTCAGGAGGCGAAGCAGTGACTCGCCACGGGCTGAACCGTGCCGTCCCGTGGAGGGCCGTCCCGTGGAGGCGTGGCGGCGCTGCCGGCCGGCCGCCGGGCGCGCGCTCAGCCCGCCAGCGGGCGGCCGGCGCGCTCCCGCAGCTCGCCGGACGAGGGAGCCCCGTCCTCGGAGTAGTAGCCGGCCGCACGTTTGGCCGTGATCTCCACCTGCGCGTCGTCGGGGACGAGCTCGGGGGGGATCGGGACCTGCCGTCCGATCGATATCCCCTGGGCCTCGATCGCGTCGCGCTTCATGTCGCTCATCGACACGAAGCGCTCGATGCGCCGGACCCCGAGCCAGTGCAGGACGTCGGGCATGAGCTCCTGGAAACGCATGTCCTGGACCCCGGCCACGCATTCGGTGCGCTCGAAGTAGGTCTCCGCGCGGTCGCCGCCCGGCTGGCGCTTCCGGGCGTTGTAGACGAGGAACTTGGTGACCTCCCCGAGCGCCCGGCCTTCCTTGCGGTTGTAGACGACGAAGCCGGCGCCGCCTTCCTGCGCGGCGGCGATGCACTCCTCGATGCCGTGGGTGAGGTAGGGCCGGCAGGTGCAGATGTCCGAGCCGAACACGTCCGAGCCGTTGCACTCGTCGTGCACCCGGCAGGTGACCGCCGCCCCGGCGCGCGCGGGGGCGGAGACGTCGCCGAACCCGTACACGGTGATCCCGCCGATCGGGGGGAGGAACACCTTGACGTCGGGACGGGTCACGAGCTCGGTGTACATCCCCCCCGACTCTTCGAAGAGGGCGCGCCTGAGCTCCGCCTCCCCGATCCCGAAACGTTCCGCGATGCCCGGCAGGTACCACACCGGCTCGATGGCGGCCTTCGTGACCCGGACGTCCCCGGCCGCGGTCAGCACCTCGCCGTCCGGCGCGAGGCGGCCGGCGTCGATCGCGCTTCCGATTTCGGGCACGGTGAGGTGCGCCTTGGTGACCGCGATGGTCGGCCGGATATCGAGCCCGTCCGCGATCTCCTCGGCGAACGCCTCGCTCGTCATGTGCCCCCAGGGGTCGAACGAAACGATGCGGCCCGCGTCCGCCCACTGCGGATAGGGGCCGATCGGCTCGGCGGGGGCCGTGTCGGTGAGGTCCGGGACGTGAACCGGGTCCAGCCGCCCCGCCGCCACCGCGAGCGCGCGGTAGAGCGAGTAGGGCCCGGCATGGGCGCCGATGACGTTCCGGTGGATGCCGTCGCGCACGCTCCCGAGCACCGGGCCGCGCGCCTTCGGATCCGCCGCCCCCCACTCGATGGCGACCGGCCTCGCGGTCCCGCCGGGGTGCGACGAAAGGCGGATATGGCGCGGCGTGCGCCCGCGTACCGGGTACTCGGCCCCCTCGGCGGCGGGCGCCGGGCGGGCCTCCTCTCGCCTCGGGGTTCCGCCGTAGTCCTCTGCGTTCAATCGACCCTCCTCGGGCTCGCAAGCTCCGGGCGGAAGCAACCGCCCCGGCAGGCGGACACGCGGCCCGATCCGGTGTGGAACGGGCCGGCAAATGCGCCAAGCCGCTGAAAGTAACCGATCCGCTGCCCCGTGCGCACCCTGCCCGCCCCCGACGCCTCGTTCGAGCCCCGGGCGCTGTTCGCAAGTTCTTGATATAGAGTGTGTAGAGAGGGGGTCGAGATGTTTTTTACCCCATGGGGACGGCGTTCTTCCGTGGTTTGGGGTCGGTTCGAGGGGGTTGCTGGCAGATTTCACCCCACGGAGCCTCTTGCGCGGGCACGGCGTCCTGGGAACGCGGGCGTCCCGCCCGCATTGATCGGCGGCGGCCTCGCCGTCCCATTTGCGGGCGGGACGCCCGCGTTCCCAGGACGCCGTGCCCAAGAGCGTTCGCGAGAGGCCTGCCCGGCGAAAACCCCACGGCGCACATGCCTCCGTTCGGAATCCGCGAAGAATCCCCCCGTGTGAATGCTACCGTATGGAGGGTCCGGCCACCCCGCACGCCCACACCCGATCGGAAGTCCCGCGTTTCCCACGGTCCCGGAAGAAGCACTGCTCCCCCGGGCTCGGCCGCGCGGCCGTATAAGCGACGGGACTCACGGCCCGGGCTCCGTGCGCAGTCAGGATGCCGGTCGCGTGACCTGGGGGCGGAAAGGAAGCAATATCCAATGAGAAGGTGAGCATGAGCGGAGGTGGCGATTGAACGTCCTCGACGACCCCGTCTTCCGCGAGATCTGGACCGTCGAGGCGGTACGGGAGCGGGCGGAGGAGCTGCTCGACCTCGGCGAGCGCGATGCCCTGGAGCATTTCGCGATCGACGGATCCCGGCTCGACCCCACGGCGCGGCTCGTCGCGGAAACCACCCGCGAACGCCACCCGGACCTGCGGGTCCCCCTGCACAGCCGCTGGCGGCACTTCGAGGGAGCGGACGGCGGCAGCCGCTGGAGCGCGGTTGCCGGCGAGGCCGGCCTCGCCGGCGCGGAGCGCGCTCGAAGCGCGGTCGAGCTCGCCGTCGTCAGCGTGCTTCTCGACGCGGGGGCGGGAACCGGATGGCGCTACCGCGACGAGCGCACCGGGAGGGAGGTTGGCCGGAGCGAGGGGCTCGCGGCCGCGGCCCTCGATCTCTACCGGGGAGGAGCACTGTCGAGCGACCCCGTACAGCCGCTCCGGGCGGACGCGAACGCCCTCGGCCGGGTGAACCGGGACACTTTCGTGCGGGCATTCCAGCTTGGCGAACACAACCCGCTTCCCGGGGTCGCGGGGCGGGTGCGATGCCTTCGCGCCCTCGGCCGGGCGGTGGCGGCCCGGCCGGAATTCGAGCGGCGGCCCGAGCCGCCAAGCGGCGCGCCCCGGCGCCTCGGCCACCTCTTCGACCACATCCGGACCAACGCCCCGGAAGGCCGGATCCCCGCGAACGGCCTGTTCCGTATCGTGCTCACGGCCCTTCGCGGCGTCATCGGACGGGCGCTCGGCGACGTCTGGCTCCATACCGGGATCCGCCGCCCGGGCCGGCCCACCGACCGGCTCCTCCCCCTGCACAAGCTGTTCCAGTGGCTTACCTGGTCGCTCATCGAGCCGCTCGCCGAGGGCGGGGTCGCGGTGACGGAGACCCACGCACTCACCGGGCTCGCAGAGTATCGCAACGGCGGACTGCTGCTCGACATGGGGGTGATCGCGCCGCGGCAGCCCCTCCCCGCGCGGGCGCTCTCCCCGGGAGATCCGATCGTGGTGGAATGGCGCGGGCTCACGGTGGCGCTTCTCGACCGGCTTCGGCCGCGGGTGGCCCGGAAGCTCGGCCTGCCGGACCCGGAGTTCTCCCTCGGGCAGCTCCTCGAGGGCGGGACCTGGTGGGCGGGGCGGCGCATCGCGGAGGACCTCCGGGAGGGGGGCGCTCCCCCCGTCCGGACCCTGAGCGACGGCACGTTGTTCTGAGACCCGTTGCTCCGAGGCGCACCCACCGGGCGCGGCGCCCTCCTGGCCGGCCGGCTTCACCGGCTCTCGCCGCGAAGGCCTCGAGGCGCCGCAGCCGGGGCGGAGAGCCGCACGCATTGCCGGCGCCCAGGGGACCCTTTCACGCTGCGGAATCGGTTCGCGTGGGCGAGCGCCGGTGCGGTCCAATCGGGGCGGTGAAGTTCCTGGGAACGGTGCTTCCCACGGACGCGCCGTTCCCAGGGAGAGCGGTGGGCATCGATGCCGGGCCGCGAGTCGGTCAGCGTGAAAAGGCCCTGCATCGGCGCCGAGCCCCGGGCGCTGTTCGTAAGTTCTTGATGTAGAGCGTGTAGAGAGGGGGTCGAGATATTTTTTACCCCACAGGGACGGCGTTCTTCCGTGGTTTGGGGTCGGTTCGAGGGGGTTGCTGGCAGATTTCACCCCACGGAGCCACTTGCGCGGGCACGGCGTCCTGGGAACGCTTGTGTCCCGCCCGCATTGATCGGCGGCGGCCTCGCCGTCCCATTTGCGGGCGGGACACAAGCGTTCCCAGGACGCCGTGCCCAAGAGCGTTCGCGAGAGGCGTGCCCGGCGAAAACCCCACAGCGCACATGCCTCGGCGCCGTTCGATCCTTTCCATTTTCGATGCAATGGGTCATCCTCGACCCGGACCCCGCATTTCAGGGGAACTTCAGTCCGGAGCCGGGGACGTTCCATGGCGCAAGCGCGGGTCATCGACCATCCTCTCGTCCAGCACAAACTCACCCTGATGCGGCGGCGCGATACCCCGACGGCCAAGTTCCGGGCCCTGCTGCGGGAGATCGCCCTCCTCCTCGGCTACGAGGTCACCCGCGACCTCGCGCTGACCGAAGAACGGATCGAGACCCCGCTCGAGCCCATGACCGCGCCGGTCCTTGCCGGCAAGAAGCTCGTGCTGGTCTCGATCCTGCGGGCGGGAAACGGATTGCTCGAAGGGATGCTGGACCTCATCCCGGCCGCCCGCGTCGGACACATCGGCCTGTACCGGGACCCGCAGACCCTGATGGCGATCGAGTACTACTTCAAGGTGCCGGAGAACCTCGACGACCGCGAGGTGATCGCGGTCGATCCGATGCTCGCCACCGCGCATTCCGCCATCGCGGCGGTGCACCGGCTGAAGGAGGCGGGCGCGAGGTCCGTCCGGCTCGTGTGCGTGGTCGCGGCGCCGGAAGGGCTGGAGGCGTTCGAGCGGGATCACCCCGACGTGCCGGTGTACACCGCCGCCGTCGACGACCGCCTGGACGACCACGGCTACATCCGGCCCGGCCTCGGCGACGCCGGCGACCGGCTGTACGGAACGAAATAGGCCGGCCCGCGCAGCTACCCGCCCGCCGGCGCGGGAATCAGTTGCAGCAGGGCTCCGGACAGGATTCCGCCGCGGGCGGCGCCTTCTCATCCGCCGGGGGCTCCCCGGCGGCGAGGCCCTTCAGCTCGCCCGGCTCGGGGAACCGTCCGAGCGCCTTCTTCGAGAAGACGATCCGGTCGTCCACCGTCACCTCGAAGACCCCGCCGCTCGACCTGACGAACTCCACGTCGGCGCCGAAGGCCGTGATCAAGTCGTCTCTCGCGCTCACGGCGCGAGGCTCGTAGCCTCAAGCCCCGCAGTATTCGATCCGGACCCGCATCGCCTCTCACTCCCAAACTCGCCACGGTAGTCTAGCCTGGACCCGCGGCGAACGACACCCTCCCTCCCTCCGCCCACAGCGCACATGCCTCGCGCCTCTCCGCGGTTGACAGCCCCGGCTGCGCATGGATAATCCGACCCTGGCCGGCAGGACCTCGGAGCTCTGGTCCCCCGCGCGCTCGGCGCGCGGCCGGCCGCGTTTTTCCGCTCGGGCGGCGCCCAGCCGAAGGCAGAGCCGGGGCCGGTCCGGCCGGCAGGTGCAGTATCAGGTATCTTCGAGGCCCGTCATGTATCTCCTCTATCTCGACGAATCGGGAACCCATCCCTCGTCGACCCGCGTGGTGGTCGGCGGGGTCGCGGTGTTCGAACGAGCCGCCTACTGGCTGAAGCGCGATCTCTCGGAGACGGTGGCCCGATACCTCCCCTACGAGCAGAGGCACGTCCCCATCCATGCGCCGCGCCTTCGGACGAAAGGCCCGCGCGGCCTCCCCGACGCCTACGCCGCCGTCGATGCGGGGGAACGCCGCCGCCTCCTCGACGCGTGCTACTCCACCCTGCTCATGTCCCGGCACCCGGTCCTCTTCGCGACCGTCGTGGACAAGGACGCGGCGGCGGCCGACGATGCCTACCGGGTCGCGTTCGAGGACGTCGTCAGCCGGTTCGACCTCATGCTCGCCCGCTTCCACGCCGCCAACCGCACCCAGCGGGGGGTGGTCGTCATGTCGGAGTCGTGCTCCCTGCGGCGCGCGGAGCGGGTCTCCGGGCCGTCCATCTCGGAAGGCACCCAGTGGGGCCGTACCCGGAACCTGTCCGAGGTCCCCCTCTTCGTGTCCAAGTCGCACACGCGCCTGCTCCAGGCGGCGGGGCTCGTGAGCAACGAGGTCTGGGGGCGCTACGAGAAGGGGGTGTCCCGGCACTTCGACGAGATGCTGTCGAAGTTCGATCGCGAGGGGACGCGGCTCCACGGCCTGACCCACCGCACCGCCGGGGTGGAGGCGTGCTGGTGTCCGGCCTGCTTCTCCTACCGCGCATCGAATACCGGCTACTACGAGGGCGAGCGCGGCGAGGGGCCCCCGCCCCGGCGGTACGACGGTCCCCGCGGGCCGGGCGAGAGCGGCCCGCGGGGCCGTTACCGCGACCCTCCGCCCGAGAACGAGCCCCGCTACGGCGGCGGCCCCGGGCCGCGCCATCCGTCCCATCCCGAACCCGGGGCATACCCCGGAACGGGCCCCGGAACGAACCCGGACCCCGACCCGGACCCGGACCCGGACCGCCAGCCGGAGTCCAACGAGAACCGCGCCGCGCCTTGGGATGGCTGACCGTCCGCGTCCATGAAGGGTCCCATCGAATCGCATCTCGTCGTCTCGGCCCTCGGCGCCGATCGGCCGACCCTCGTGCGCGGCCTCGCGGCCGCCTTCCGCGACTGCGGCTGCTCGATCAAGGACAGCCGGATGGCGGTCCTCGGCAGCGAGTTCGCGATGGTGTTGCTCCTCGCCGGGCAGTGGAACGCGATCGCGAAGGCGGAGAGCATGCTCCCGAAGCTCGAGTCCGAGCTCGAGATCGGCCTGCAATCGCGCCGTACCGGGCCGCGCCCGGACACCGCGGCGCTGATCCCCTACACCGTGGAGGTCATCGCGCTCGACCAGCCCGGCATCGTGCACGACGTGACGGACTTCTTCGCACGGCGCGAGATCAACGTCGAGGACCTCATCTCGGTCAGCTACACCGCCCCCCACACCGGCGCGTCGATGTTCTCGCTGCACATGACGGTGGGGATCCCCGCGGACTCCGCAATCGCCGCCGTCCGGGGGGAATTCATGGACTTCTGCGACGAGCTCAACCTGGACGCGATGCTGACCCCGGTCCGCTAGAAGTCTGCGCCGTGGAGCCCTTTCGGAAGGGGTTGGTGGGAAGGAATCAAGAAGAATCCAGGAAAAACCGGATGAATTGGAGGATTCGTCCTGATTTCGACTGACAGTCGCCGTTTTCTCATCCGAAGCGGGGATTGATTTCTTCGAATGTTCCGAGGCGCCGGCTCCTGGCCGGCACTCGCAGGCAGGTGATCGAGGGGAATCTCCCGGCCGGCCTCGGGCATTCCATCCCCGGACCCGAGGGTTTCGACGTGCCTGTCGCCCGGAGGTTCCACGCGGATCGGCCCGAGTGCGGATCGGCCCCAGTGCGTGCGCAGGATCCGGCGCCTGTATCGCCAACCCGACGGTCGGGCGCATCTCCCCACCCGATCCCCGTCTTCCCCTCGACTCCGGGTCTGCGTTCCCCGTTTCCACCCCGGATCGGCATCACATGGGAATGCCGCTCCCACCAGACCCTTCGTCGAGCTGACGGTACGAGTCCCCGCCAGCCGGGGCGGACCCCCCGCGCCCCACGTCCCGGAGCTCGCGGAGCGCGACCGCCACCATCGGGTACTCGACCCGCGGCTCCGCCCGCAGGCTCGCGGCGAGCTCGCTCCAGCGCTGGAGCGCCCGGGCGTTCGCGTTGCGCCAGGCGCGGAGCGCCGCGTCCGGGCGCGCCCCGCCGCCGTCCCGCAGCACCTGCGCCGCGAGCGCCCGGTGCCGGTGAAGGAGGTCCCCCCGGAGCGCTCCCCGCGCAAGCGCCTGCCACCGGTCGGTGCGGGGGAGGGCGGCGATCGTCGCCTGCAGCCAGCCGAGGTCGAGGAGCGTGTCGACCCCGTACCACGCCTGCGCCGCGAGCTCGACGGCCCCGTCCGTCATCGCGGGCGCCGGCGGCGGGCCGGGGGCTCCGGCGGCGGCGCCGGCGCCCGAGCCTGGGCTGCCATCGGCTCTGCCGCCCGCGCCGAGGCGCCTCCAGGCCACCTCGGCGACGTCGAGGGCGGAGGGGAGCTCGGAGCAGAGCGCGAGCCGGCCGGCGAGCGCCGCGGGGACGTCCGCCTCCACGAGCCGGGCCGCGGCCGCCGCCGCCCCCGCGCGGATCGGCTCGGAGGCGAGCTCCGGGATGAGGGCCGAGGCCGCCCGCACCCCCTCCCGGTAGCGTCTCACCACCGAATCCACGGAGAGCGGCCGGGGGGCGTTTCGCAGGAGCCACCGCGCGCCCCGGTCGGTGAGCTTGCGGATCTCGAGCACCGCCGCCACGTGCGCCGCCGCCGGAAGCGCCGCGCCCTCGATGGCGTCGAAGAGCTCCGGCAGCCGGTAGAGGGTCCGGAGCGCGAACCAGGCCCGGACCGCATCCTCCGGCTCCGCCCCGATCTCGTCCGAGAGCCGGAACGCGAAGGTGATCCCGGCCCGGTTCACGGTCTCGTTGGCGGCGATCGTCGAGACTATCTCCCGGGCCAGCCGGTGGCGGGGAATGGCGTCCGCGAACCGCTCGCGGACGGCGCGCGGGAAGTAGGCCGCGAGCTCCCGGGCCATCTCCGGGTCCTCCGGCAGCCCGGAGCCGACGAGGGTGTCGAAGAGATCGAGCTTGGCGTACGCCACCAGGACCGCGAGCTCCGGCCCGACGAGCCCTTCGCCGGCCCGGCGCCGTTCCGCGATCTCGTCCCGGTCCGGCAGCCCCTCCGCCGCCCGGTCGAGCCCCGCGGTGCGTTCGAGCCGCTCGATGAACCGCCCGTGCACCTCGACGAGCGGCGCGGCCTGGGTCCTCGCGACCGCGAGCGCCACGTTCTGGAGGTAGTTGTTGCGAAGGACCTGCCCCGCCACCTCGTCCGTCATCGAGTGGAGGAGCGCGCTCCGCTCCCCCGCGTTCAGGCCGCCGCTCCGCACCGCGGCATCGAGCAGGATCTTGACGTTGACCTCGTGGTCGGAGCAGTCGACCCCGCCCGAGTTGTCGATGGCGTCGGTGTTGACGAGCCCGCCCGCCCGCGCGTACTCCACCCGGGCGGCCTGGGTGAAGCCGAGGTTGCCGCCCTCCGCCACCACCCGGCAGCGAAGCTCGCGGGCGTTGATCCGGACCGCGTCGTTCAACCGGTCGCCCACCGCCGCGTGGGTCTCCGACGCGGCCTTGACGTAGGTGCCGATCCCCCCGTTCCAGAGGAGGTCCACCGGAGCGCGGAGGATGGCCCGGATGACGTCGTTCGGGGTGCGGGCGGCGGGCCGCCCCTCGCCGGGGATGCCGAGCGCGGCCCCGGCCTCCGGAGCGAGGGTGATGGACTTCGCGCTCCGCGGCCACACCCCGCCGCCCGGGGAGAGGAGGGTCTCCCGGTAGTCGGCCCAGGTCGAGCCCGGCCACCGGAAGAGACGCTCGCGCTCCGCGAACGACGCCTCCGGGTCGGGGTCGGGGTCGATGAAGACGTGGAGGTGGCTGAACGCGGCGACGAGGCGGATGCGGCGCGAGCGGAGCATGCCGTTGCCGAAGACGTCGCCGCTCATGTCACCGATGCCGGCCACCGTGAAGGGGTTCGCGGCGGGGTCGATCCCGAGCCCCCGGAAGTGGCTCCGGACGGACTCCCACGCGCCCCGCGCGGTGATCCCGATCCCCTTGTGGTCGTAGCCGTCCGAGCCCCCCGAGGCGAACGCGTCGCCGAGCCAGAAGCCGGCCGCCGCGGCAAGCTCGTTCGCGGTGTCGGAGAAGGTCGCGGTGCCCTTGTCGGCCGCGACCACGAGGTAGGGGTCGTCGCCGTCGTGGCGGACGGTCCGGGGCGGGGGCGCGACCCGCGTCCCGTCGTCCCCGCGGCCGGCCCCCTCCTTCGCCCCGTCCTCCACGTGGTTGTCGGTGAGCTCGAGGAGGGCGGAGATGAACCCGCGATAGCAGGCGAGCCCCTCCGCGGCGAGGGCGGCGCGCCCGGCCGGAGGGCGCTTGAGCACGAAGCCGCCCTTGGAGCCCACCGGAACGATGACCGCGTTCTTCACCATCTGGGTCTTGAGAAGGCCCAGCACCTCGGTGCGGAAGTCCTCGCGCCGGTCCGACCAGCGGATCCCGCCCCGCGCGATGGGGCCGCCCCGAAGGTGCACCCCCTCGAGCCGTGGCGAGTAGACGAAGATCTCGAAGCGCGGCTTCGGCTCCGGCATCTCGTGGACGCACGAAGGGTCGAGCTTGAGGGCGAGACAGGGGCGGTGGCCGCCGTCCGGCGCGCGCTGGTGGTAGTTGGTGCGCAAGGTCCCGTCGATGAGCTCGAAGTACGCGCGGAGGATCCGGTCCTCGTCGAGGCTGGCGACCGCCTCCAGGCCTTCGAGGATCCGCTCCGCGACCGCGTAGGCGGGGGCGCCGTCCGGGCGCCGGTCCGGGTCCGCCGGCGAGGGGGCGCGGTTCGCCGCCGCAAGTCCTGTCCCGGGTCCTGCCCCCGGTCCTTCCTCCGGTCCTGTCCCGGAACCCGCCCCGGCCCCCTCCCCGCCCGCCCGCGCCGGGTCGAAGCGGGCGTGGAAGAGGCGCACGAGGTCGCGGACGAGGGCCGGGTGGCGGCTCAGGGTGTCCTCCATGTACGCCTGGCTCAGGCCGAAGCGGATCTGGCGCAGGTACTTCGCGTAGGCGCGGAGCATCGCGATCTCCCGCCAGTCGAGTCCGGGAGAGAGGGCGAGCCGGTTGAAGCCGTCGTCCTCCGCCTCGCCCGACCAGATCCGGACGAAGCACCCCTTGAACGCCTCGCCCACCCGGTCGAGGTCCGCCACGGGCGGACCGGGCCGCTGCCGGAGGCCGAAGTCGTGGAGCCATACCCCGGGCCCGCCCTCCCGGCCGGGGAGCTCCCGCGGGTGCTCGTCCTCGACGCGAAGGCCCATGTTCTCGAGCATCGGCAGGGAGTCCGAGAGGTGCACCGGCCCCCCCAGGTGGAAGAGCTTGAACCGGAAGGTGCGGGGGGCTGCCCCGGGCGGGCGGAGGAGGTCCGTCGCGAGGGGGCCGCGCGGCGGCGCGCCATCGCCCGCCGGGGACGGCGGCGGCGCCTCCCCGCCGCTCCGGGTGGAGAGCGACTCGGCGAGCCCGATGTCCCGGACCGCCGTTTCCGGGCCGTACCGGGCGCGGTAACCGGAGCCGAGCACCGGCGCGTACCGGCTCCGGAGCGAAGCCCCGGCCTCCGCCCCGAAGCGCTCGACGAGCGCCCGGGCGAGCGCCGCCCGCCATTTCGCCGCCGACTTCGCGGCCCCCCCGCCCCCGGTCGTGGCCATGGCCGCCTCCTCGTCATGCCCGGCTGGGCCGAGTGCATCGTAGCAGCCTCCGGCCGACCCCCCGGAGCCGGTTCCGGGGCCGGGCGGGCCGGCCGGGGGGCGGCCCGGGGCCGACCGCCGCCGCGCTCTCGGCCGGCAGCCTCGCCGCCTTCGTCCCACCCCCCGGCGCCACCCGCCTCCTCATCGCCGCCGACCGCGACGCCGCGGGCCGGCGCGCCGCGGCCACGCTCGAAGCCCGGGCGCTCGCCCAGGGCCTCGCCGCCCTCGGACCGCAGGCGCTGGCCGCGCGGCTCGGCCACGGCATGATGTAAGGTACGCCGACGGAGCCGCCCGGACCTGCCGGGGCAGTCCACGAAGCCGCCACTTGCGAGAGCTTGCCCCGCGAACCCGCGTGACCTGATAGAGACCTCCCGCCGCTTGGCGGAGTCCGGCGCACCGCAGCCCACACGAGCCGACCTGCGCCGCGCAGTCAGCACGGCGTACTACGCACTGTTCCATTGCCTGGCCGGCGCCGCCGCGGACCTGCTCACCGGCGCCAGCCGCGGCAAGGAATGGCATCAGGTGTACCGTGCCCTCGAGCACGGAAAGGCCCGGAGCGCATGTCGGCAGCAAGCCGCGATGCGGGCGTTTCCAAAGGAGGTCCGCAGGTTCGCCGAAGCGTTCGTCGAGTTGCAGAAAGCACGCCAGCAGGCGGACTACGCGCTTGAGCACGAGTTCTCCAAGCCGGACGTTCTTGCGACAATCGACACGGCCGAGGACGCCATCGTCGAGTTCGAGCAAGCCGACGCCCGCCATCGGCGCAGCTTCGCCGTTCACGTGCTGTTCAAGCGGCGGCAACCACAGGAGGTTTCAAGATGAACGAGCAACAGATGCGTGAGATCGCCGAGGCCGCCTTCAAGCGCCAGTTCGGCCACATCGACATCGTCGGAATCGACATCCGGCAGGGGCTCGACTTCGAGGACGATACCCCCATCGTGGACGTGAACATCGTCTACGACGACAACGACGGGCAGTTGACCGGGCGCGGCTACAACAACGTCCGGTCGGAAATCCACGACAAGACGTGGCTGGCGGGGAAGGATGACCTCGGCTATCCCTACGTCCACCTCATCGCCAAGTCCGGCCTCGGCCAGCGCGATCCGGCGACGGTGTAGCGGGGGCGGTCGGTGTGTGAAGGCCCCCGCATCCCGGAGGAATGCGCCGCTCCCAGGGAAGGGGCGTCGCCGGGAAGCGGTCTTCGGCGGCCGGGCGGCTCCTTGCCCGTGCCTGACGCCCAGGCCGACCGTGACCGCCTCCCGGCCCCAAGCGGAGCCCCGGGCGCTGTTCGTGACCTCTTGATATAGAGGGTGGAGATCGGGGGTCGAGATATTTTTCACCCCCACGGAGACGGTGTTCTTCCGTGGTTAGGGGTCGGTTCGAGGGGGCTGCTGGCGGATATCACCCCACGGAGCCACTTGCGAGGGCACGGCGTCCTGGGAACGCGGGTGTCCCGCCCGCAAATGGGACGGCGAGGCCGCCGCCGATCAATGCGGGCGGGACGCCCGCGTCTGGAAGACGCGCCGTTCCCAGGACGCCGTGCCCAAGAGCGTTCGCGAGAGGCATGCCTGGCGAAAACCCCACAGCGCACATGCCTCAAGCGGGGATGGGGTTGCTGCTCCCGTTGACACTCGTTCCGGCTGTTCATTGGTCGCTGCTCCTCTCCTGCGCGGCTGCGCCGCAGGCCCACATCGATGCGAAGCGCGGGACTTCGCCCCCGCGGACAGCGTGAAGTGGCGTGGATCGGGGGACGGCCGGGCAGACCCCCTTCGACACCCCCGCCATCCGCTTGGCGAGCCCCGTGAGCCCCGTCCTGCCCCAATCCGGGCACCCGGGATACTCCCGGAAGATCGAGGCGCGGATGGGGCCGGGGAGCGCTCCGTTCTTCGTCGGGAGGACCGCGGACGGGGCGGCGGTGGTCCTGCAGCACCACCGGGGGCGCCCGGTGTCGCTCACGCTCGTGCGGTTCGAGGCGGACGGGACCCTGGCCTACGGGGCCTGCGGGGAGCGCGAGACGCCGTTCCTCGAGTGCCATGCGGGCGGGTCGGAGCACGGTCCGGGGGGATGAACGCCGGCGGGCCGCGCGGGCGCGGATACGGCGCTCCGCCCGGTCCCGCCTTCTCGGGGGGGAAGGGCGCTCGCCCGACGTGCTATCCTCCGGGCCGTGGACGCACAATTCCTCACCATCATCGGCACCATGCTGGCGGTCGGCTTCGGGCTCGCCGGACTCATGATCCGGACGACCGCGCGGCTCGATCGGCGCATCGACAACGACAAGGCGGCGGCGGACGCGGACCGGCGCGCGCACCAAGCCCGGTTCGATACCGCGATGGACATCTTCCGCACCGAGATGCAGCGCCTCGCCGAACGGCAATCGCACGTCGAAGGCAGGGTCGACGGACGCGGGGTCGCCGCCGACTGAGCCCGCCGCCACGGTCTGCTCATGGACCGAACATGACCCCCGACCAGCTCCTCACCATCATCGGATCGACCGTCGGCTCGGTTGCCGTCGTCGGGATCGCTCTCGCGGTCCCGATCCTGCGGGTCACCTCGAGGCTGGACGCGGACCGGCGCGCGTTCCAGGCCGCCGCGGACGCGGACCGGCGGGCGTTCCAGACCGCCGCGGATACGGACCGGCGCGCCTTCCAGACCGTCGCGGACACGAACCGGCGCGCCTTCCACGCAGCGATGGACGCCTTCCGGGCCGAGATGCAGCGCCTCGCCGAACGGCAGTCGCACGTCGAAGGCAGGGTTGCCGAACGCCGGGCGGCCGCCGACTGAGCCCGCCGCCGACCGATCATGGAACGGACATGACCCCCGACCAGCTCCTCACCATCATCGGATCGACCGTCGGCTCGGTTGCCGTCGTCGGGATCGCTCTCGCGGTCCTGATCCTGCGGGTCACCTCGAGGCTGGACGCGGACCGGCGCGCGTTCCAGACCGCCGCGGACGCGGACCGGCGGGCGTTCCAGACCGCCGCGGACACGGACCGGCGCGCCTTCCACGCAGCGATGGACGCCTTCCGGGCCGAGATGCAGCGCCTCGCCGAACGGCAGTCGCACGTCGAAGGCAGGGTTGCCGAACGCCGGGCCGCCGCCGACTGAACCCGCCGCCGCGGATCGCGCCCGCTTCGCGGTCCGCCGCTACCTCGACCGCCGGCGCTCGACGCCGGGGGATCGTCCCCCGGTCCAGGGGCAAGACCTTCGAGCCCGCCGCCCGCGGCCTCCCCGGGCCCCTCTCCCCGGACGTGGAGAGGCTTGCCCGCCGTCGTGCGAGATGTTTTTCACCCCCACGGAGGCGGCGTTGTTCCGTGGTTTGGGGTCGGTTCGAGGGGCTTGTTGTCGGATTCCACCCCACGGGGCTTCCGCCTGTGCGCGGTCGTCGTCGCGTCGAGCACGGACTTCGCGAAGGATTCGGGCCGACTCCGGGCGGGGGATGGAGGCGGCAGGTGCGAAATCGGCGCGATGCCGAAGATGCCGAGCCGGTTGCCTCGGGGGAAGGGGAGCCGACGTCGAATCGTTCGGGGGGCGCACGGCGGACGGCGCCGGGGGGCCGTGCGGTGGGAGAACGGAGCGGTCCGCGCGGGGTCCCGCCGCACGAAACGCGCTCCGGTCGCCTACGCCTTTCGAGCCCGGCGCCGGCATCGCCGCGCCCCGGGCGGCGCTATGGTGTCCCCATGCACGACGCCGCGTACAAGGGCCTGTTCTCCTGCCGTCGGATGGTCGAAGACCTGCTGCGCGGGTTCGTCGCCCCCGAGTCGAGCGATGCGCTCGACTTCTCGACCCTGGAGAAGCTGCCCGCGGAGTACGTCAGCGACGACCTCCGCCGGCGCCACGGCGACTTGGTGTGGCGGGTGCGCTTCCGGGACGAGACCTGGCTGTACCTGCTGGTGATGCTCGAATTCCAGTCCACGGCCGACCCGTACATGGCGGTGCGGATCCTGGTCTACACGGGGCTGCTGTACCAGGATCTCATCCGCCGCGGGGCGCTCGGCGACGGCGGGCGGCTGCCGCCGGTGCTGCCGATAGTGCTGTACAACGGTCGCCCCCGCTGGAGCGCCCCGGTCGAGGTGGGAGACCTCATCGCCCCGGTGGGAAAGGCGCTGGCGTGCTACCAGCCGTCGCAGCGGTACTTCCTGCTTGACGAGGGGCGATGGGGGGAGGACGATCTGCCGCGCCGCAACCTGGTGTCGGCCTTGGTGGGGCTCGAGAACAGCGGCTCGGCAGAGAGCCTGTCGAAGTTGCTGGCGGCGCTGTCGGACTGGTTGCGGGATTCGGAGGATGACGAGCTGCGGCGAGCGTTCGTGGAGTGGGTTCGGCAGGTGGCGCTGCCGGGCCGGTTCCCCGGGGCCGCGCTGCCGGGGGTCCGGGATCTGGAAGGAGGAGGGGCGATGCTGGCGGAGAGCGTGAAGGAGTGGACCGAGCAGTGGCTCCGCGAAGGCCGGGAACAGGGCCGGGAGCAGGGCTTGGAACAAGGGCTGGAGCAGGGCCTCGAGCGGGGCCGGGAACAGGGGCTCGAGCTGGGGCTGGAGCAGGGCCTCGAGCGCGGTCGCGCCGAAGAGCGGGCGCTGCTGTGTCGTTTGGCGGCGCGGAAGTTCGACACTGAAACGGCCGAACGGCTTTCGGGGTTGCTGGAGCGCCTCGCGGACCCGGAGCGCCTCGCCGAGGTCGGCGACTGGATCATCGAGTGCGGCACGGGTGCGGACCTGCTGGACCGCGCGGGGCGCCTCGTCTGACCGGCTACCGCCCCTTGGCGCCCGGAACCCGCCGGCAAGGCCGGCCGCCGCCGGGCAGGCGGTGGGGCAATTCGGGGGCAGCGCAGTCTTCTCCCTTCCCCTCGTGTTCGCACAGCATTGGACAAGAACCCCGGGCGCTGTTCGTAAGCTCTTGATCCTTGGATCCAAGGGAGTGGAGATCGGGGGTCGAGATGTTTTTCACCCCCACGGAGGCGGCGTTGTTCCGTGGTTTGGGGTCGGTTCGAGGGGCTTCTTGTCGGATTCCACCCCACGGGGCTTCCGCCTGTGCGCGGGCGTCGTCGCGTCGAGCACGGACCTCGCGAAGGATTCGGGGCCGGCTCCGGACGGGGGATGGCGGCGGCAGGTGCGAAACCGGCGCGATGCCGAAGATGCCGAGCCGGTTGCCTCGGGGGAAGGGGAGCCGACGTCGAATCGTTCGGGGGGCGCACGGCGGACGGCGCCGGGGGGACGTGCGGTGGGAGAACGGAGCGGTCTACGCGGGGTCCCGCCGCACGAAACGCGCTCCGGTCGCCTACGGCTTTCGAGCCCGGCGCCGGCATCGCCGCGCCCCGAGCGGCGCTATGGTGTCCCCATGCACGACGCCGCGTACAAGGGCCTGTTCTCCTGCCGTCGGATGGTCGAAGACCTGCTGCGCGGGTTCGTCGCCCCCGAGTGGAGCGATGCGCTCGACTTCTCGACCCTGGAGAAGCTGCCCGCGGAGTACGTGAGCGACGACCTCCGCCAGCGGCACGGCGATGTGGTGTGGCGGGTGCGCTTCCGGGACGAGACGTGGCTGTACCTGCTGGTGATGCTCGAATTCCAGTCCACGGCCGACCCGTACATGGCGGTGCGGATCCTGGTCTACACGGGGCTGCTGTACCAGGACCTCATCCGCCGCGGGGCGCTCGGCGACGGCGGGCGGCTGCCGCCGGTGCTGCCGGTGGTGCTGTACAACGGTCGCCCCCGCTGGAGCGCCCCGGTCGAGGTGGGAGACCTCATCGCCCCGGTGGGAAAGGCGCTGGCGTGCTACCAGCCGTCGCAGCGGTACTTCCTGCTTGACGAGGGGCGATGGGGGGAGGACGATCTGCCGCGCCGCAACCTGGTGTCGGCCTTGGTGGGGCTCGAGAACAGCGGTTCGGCGGAGAGCCTGTCGAAGTTGCTGGCGGCGCTGTCGGACTGGTTGCGGGATTCGGAGGATGACGAGCTGCGGCGTGCGTTCGTGGAGTGGGTTCGGCAGGTGGCGCTGCCGGGCCGGTTCCCCGGGGCCGCGCTGCCGGGGGTCCGGGATCTGGAAGGAGGAGGGGCGATGCTGGCGGAGAGCGTGAAGGAGTGGACCGAGCAGTGGCTCCGGGAAGGTCGGGAACAGGGGCTGGAGCAGGGCCTCGAGCGCGGTCGCGCCGAGGAGCGGGCGCTGCTGTGTCGTTTGGCGGCGCGGAAGTTCGACACTGAAACGGCCGAACGGCTTTCGGGGTTGCTGGAGCGCCTCGCGGACCCGGAGCGCCTCGCCGAGGTCGGCGACTGGATCATCGAGTGCGGTACGGGCGCGGACCTGCTGGACCGCGCGGGGCGTCTCGTCTGACCGGCTCCCGCCCCTTGGCGCCCGGAATCCGCCGGCTCGTGCGCGTCGTGCGCACCGGTACATTTTGCTCTTGCATGAAGGCCCGATGCGGGGTCTTCGGCCCCTCATCCGGGCTCGATTGCACCCCGTCGCACCGCCTCGCGCGCCCGGACCGAACGTCAAGTCCGCCACGTTCGAGCCGCGCGTCGCGCGCACCGCCTCGCGCGCCCGGACCGAACTGATCTGGCACGTGCCGCGGGTAGCGGGCGTGGCGCACCGCCTCGCGTGCCCGGACCGAACCGTCCGGCTGTCCACCGGACAGCCCCCAAAACCCCACGGCGCACATGCCTCATCCGGAAACTCGGGGTTGCAGGCCCCGCCGGCCGGCGCTAACCTCCCGCCTGCGGCCCGCGCCAATTTCGCGCCGGGACCGGGCCCCTCCCGCGAGGGGGCCCGAGCGGCGTCGACAGCGCGAGAGACGGATCCGCAGGGCCGATCCATGCAAGGAGGAGTACGCCATGGTCCGACCCGTCATCGATTCCCCCCGTCTTGCCGCCCGCCTCGAGGATGGCGGGGTCGCACCGGAGCAAGCCACCGCCATCGCGAAGGCGCTCGCGGAAGAGCTCGCCGGCAACGCGGGCGCCGGAGCGAGACCCTTGGAAGACCCCGAGAAGCGGGGGACGGTCATCGGCGAGGTCCGGATCCTCAAGTGGGCGGTGGGGGCCGCGTTCGTCGCCCTCGCATCGGCGCTCTTCGCCTTGTACGACGCCCAGCGGATGACGTTCGAGAAGGCGTCCCTCGCCGTCGCGAACCAGGCTGCCGCGAACGAGCGCATCGTGGCCATGGATGTGAACGCCCGCGATCGCATCGACGACCTGAAGGTGAACACCGGCGACCGCATCGACGACCTGAAGGCGGATACCCATAACCAGATCGCCGCCCTGAAGGCGGACACCCACAACCAGATCGCCGCCCTGAAAGCGGACACCCGCGACCAGATCAACGCCCTGAAGGCGGACACCCGCGACCGCATCGACGACCTGAAGGCGTACACCAGGCTCCAGATCGCCAAGTCCGAGGCGAGCACCGGCCGACGGATCGACAGCTTGGCCGCCCGCACCGATGAACGGTTCAAGGCGGTGGGTCAGAGGTTCGACCAGGTCGATCGGCGGTTCGACGGCATCGAGGCCCTGCTCCGGGAGATCCTCTCGGTGCAGCGGGGGGAGGCCGATCCCCCTCCCGGGCCGTGACTTTGTGTCTTTTATGCAACATCGTCATTTTTTTCTCACAAGGTGTTGCATCTCGTCCAAGGCGGTGGTAGGGTGCGCCCCGCTCCTTCCGAAGAGGGGGCGTTGCGCAACGCCCTCCGGTCCGCCCCGCCGAGCGCGGGGGAGGGTCAGGAGGATTCGGAACAGGTCATTCCAGAAAGGAATACATCATGCACAAGAAGGCACTTACCGTCGCGATCGCGGGCGCCCTCGCCGCGCCGATGGCCGCCCAGGCGGTCGACTTCACCATCTCCGGCCACGTCAACCGGGCGCTGTTCCTGACCGATACGGACGGCGGCTCCAAGAAGGCCAGGGTCCAGGACAACGGCGGCAGCAGCACCCGGATCCGGGCCACCGGCAGCACCGAGATGATGGACGGGAACAAGGTCGGCATCCAGCTCGAGTACCAGCACTCGGATGGCAGCCTCGGCCTTCGCCACGCCAACGTCCAGTACAGCGGCGGGTTCGGCAAGATGACCATCGGGCAGGGCTCCGAGGCGGGCGACGGATCGGCGTACTCCGACACCACCGGGGTGTTCGGGATCGGCCACGGGGCGGGAACCCCCTCCGACTTCAGCCTCGGCAGCTATTTCGGCTCGCTCGACGCGGGCGGCAGGGTCGACATGGTCCGCTACGACACGCCGTCCCTCGGCCCGGCCTCGGTCGCGGTGTCGCTCGCGAACGACGACCAGGTGTCGGGGCGGTTCAAGCTCGGCACCGATCTCGGCGGCACGTCGGTCGGGGCGCAGCTCGCGACGCTCCAGCAGCCCGGTGACACGTCGACCATGGGCGCTTCGATCGGCGCCACCATGGCGAGCGGCCTCACCCTCTCCGGCGCCTGGGCCAAGGGCAAGGAGATGGGCAACAACATGACCGATCCGAGCTACTTCCAGGCGGAGATCGGGTACAAGTTCGGCAACAGCGGCGTCGCGGTGAGCTGGTACAGGTCCAATGACTTCGTGAACGAAGACTCGAAGGGCAACGCCCTCGGCATCGGTGCCAGACACACCCTGCCGAAGGCGAACGCCGAGCTCTACATCGCCATGCAGAACTACGACGTCGAAGACGCCGTCGGTGGCGACATGGAGGAGACGGTGTACGTGGTCGGGTCCCGCGTCAAGTTCTGAGCCGGCCTCGACGGCAACCATCTTCGATGGCCCTCCCCCTCGGTGAGGGGGAGGGCCTTTTCTTCGGGGCGGTCACGAGAGCCCACCGACTTCGAGGACCCGGACGCACTGCCGGGGTTCTCGCCAACGCCGGTCCGCACGTCGAGCCGGATCGGCTGACGCGGCAAGCGCCATCCTGATTACGTCCGAAGCCCGGGTTGCGACTGCCGGCCGGCGAAGACCCGGATTCAGGCCGCCGCTCCACGACCTCTCCCCCGCCCGGACGTCGTTTCCCGGTCTCCGGCGAGCTTCCGGAGCCGACCGCCCACCGTGTCCGCGGCGCGGCTCGGGTCTGTACGTAATCGGGAGTGCCATCATCCGCCGGTGCGCTTCTTCAACACCGAAGGGCCGGTTCGCCCGGACAAGCACTACGCGGTCCGGCCGTTGGACCGCATGGACGCCGATGAGCTTCCGGGCCTGATCCGGGCCGAGCGCTACTTCGTGCCGCACGCGCCGCGGCAGACCGGCAAGACCTCCGCCCCGATCGCGCTCCGCGACCTGCTGAACCGGGGCGAGGCCGGCGATTTCCGCTGCGTCGACGTGAACGTCGAAGCAGGGAGGCGCGGCACCACGTCCGCGACCTGGAATACCTCCGTGATCTCGGCCTCATCGACGGCGGCGAGCCGCCACGAATGGCGAACCCGATCTACCAGGAGGTGGCGCCGAGGGAGCTGGGATACGTCCTGCAAAGCAGCCTGGGCGTGCAGGCGGCATGGTACGTGGACGGCGCCGGCCGGCTGGACCTGACGAAGCTGCCGACGGCGTTCCGCACCTTCTTCGGCGAGCATTCCGGGCACTGGCCGGGGCGCTTCTCCGAGTACCCCGAGGCCGGTCGCGGCTCATCTTGCCGGCGTACCTGCACCGGGCGGTGAACGGGGCGGACGCATCGAGCGCGAGTACGGCCTGGGGCGCGGCCGGACGGACCTGCTGGCGCGGTGGCCGCGCGAGCCGGGCCAGCCGTCGGACCTCCGGGAGCGGTGCACGGCGCACCGCCCGGTCCCTCCTCGCGGCGAAGGAGGGGCGCTCGCTCGACGTGCCAATCTCCGGGCCGTGGACGCGCAATTCCTCACCATCATCGGCACCGTGCTGGCGGTCGGCTTCGGGCTCGCCGGGCTCATGATCCGGACCACGGCGCGGCTTGAGGCGCATCGACAACGACAAGGCGGCGGCGGACGCGGACCGGCGCGCGTACCAGACCGCCGCGGATGCGGACCGGCGGGCGTTCCAAGCCGGGATGGACGCCTTCCGGGCCGAGATGCAGCGCCTCGCCGAACGGCGGTCACACGTCGAAGTCATGGTCGCCGAACGCGGGGCCGCCGCCGGCTGAGCCCGCCGCCGCCGCCGCGCCCGCTTCGCGATCCACCGCCGCCTCGACCATCGGCCCCCGAGCCCGCCCCCGCGAACGCGGAGGTCGGGGGCTCGTCCGGCCACACGGGCAAGACCTTCGAGCTCGCCGCCCGCCAGCCTTCCCACCCCCGGCCCTTTCCCCGGGACGTGGAGAGGCTTGCGCGCGCCTCTCCCGCTGCCGGGGCGCTTGCGGACGAAGGCGCGCGCCCTCGAGGGCGTACTCGCGGGCTGCGCCTCGACCGCGATGGTCCTGGCAGAAGGGCCGGGGCGGGCAGCCGGGCCGGTGCCGGAGGGGAGGCCGCAGGGGCCGAGGCGCTTCGGCGGTGGGACACGAACGGCGACGGCCGGATCACGTGCAAGGAGGCGCGCCAGCACTCGAAGGCGAGGGGCACGTGGTAGATGGGCGGCAAATACGGGTTACGGCCGGGAGGTTCGTGGATCGAGCTGCTGCGATGATCCCGGCGGTAAAGGGGTGGGCTGCCACACCGGAACTCGCGGCAGAAGCCGCACGGCGCGACGAGCGCCGCCATGAGAGCCTGCGCCGCCGGGCCTGGGGACGAGGCGCCGCCCCGGTCGACACGCACCCCGACCCGCTCGGCGAACCGGACCGGCTGGCGCGGCGCGTGCCATAATCCGCCGGTGCGCTTCTTCAACACCGAAGGGCCGGTCCGCCCGGACGACCACTACACCATCCCGCCCCTGGACCGGATGGACGTCGATGAGCTGCTGGGGCTGATCCGGACCAAGCGCTACTTCGTCCTGCACGCGCCGCGCCAGACCGGCAAGACCTCCGCCCTGATTGCGCTCCGCGACCTGCTGAACCGGGGCGAGGCCGGCGATTTCCGCTGCGTTCATACCAACGTCGAGGTCGGCCAGGTGGCGCGCGACGACACCGCGCGCGGCATCCGCGCCATCCTGAGCCGGCTGGCCATGCGGGCGCGGCTGTCGGGCGACGTCTTTCCGCACGAATCGTGGCGCACCGTGCTGGAAGCATCGGGGCCGGAAGATGCGCTGGGAGATCTGCTGTCCAACTGGTGTCTGGCGAACCCGACGCCGCTGGTGCTGCTGATCGACGAGATCGACTCGCTGGTGGGGGACACCCTGCTGTCGGTGCTGCGCCAGCTCCGCGCCGGCTACGAGCAACGCCCCGAGGGCTTCCCGCAGAGCGTGGTGCTGTGCGGGGTGCGCGACATCCGCGACTACCGCATCCGGTCGAGCGCCGGCGAGGTCGTCGCCGGCGGCAGCCCGTTCAACGTGGCGGCGAAGTCGCTTCGCCTGGGCGACTTCACCGAGGGGGAGACGCGCGCCCTGATGGCCCAGCACACGGAGGAGACGGGGCAGCGCTTCTCCCCGGCGGCGCTGGATGCGGTGTGGGCGCAGACCCGAGGCCAGCCGTGGCTGGTGAATGCGCTCCTCGCCGGAGCCTGCTTCGACGACGAGGCCGGGAGGGACCGCTCGCGGACCATCGAGGAGGACGACGTCTACGCGGCCCGGGAGGAGCTGATCCTCTCGCGGCGCACGCACCTCGACCAGCTCGCGCACAAGCTCGAGGAGGAGCGGGTGCGGCGGGTCGTCGAGCCCATCCTGAGCGGCGGCGAGGCGCGGCACCACGTCCGCGACCTCGAGTACCTCCGTGATCTCGGCCTCATCGACGGCGGCGAGCCGCCGCGCATGGCGAACCCGATCTACGCGGAGGTGGTGCCGCGCGAGCTGGGGTACGTCCTGCAAAGCAGCCTGGACGTGCAGGCGGCATGGTACGTGGACGGCACCGGCCGGCTGGACCTGACCGGGCTGCTGACCGCGTTCCGCACCTTCTTCCGCGAGCATTCCGAGCACTGGCTGGGGCGTTTCTCCGAGTACCCCGAGGCGGGGCCGCAGCTCATCCTGCAGGCGTACCTGCACCGGGTGGTGAACGGGGGCGGGCGCATCGAGCGGGAGTACGGCCTGGGGCGCGGCCGGACGGACCTGCTGGTGCTGTGGCCGCGCGAGGCGGGGCAGCCGTCGGATCGGTGGGAGCGGTTCGTGGTCGAGTGCAAGGTGCTGCGGGACTCGGACCGGAAGAGCCTCGCCGGGACGATCGAGCGCGGGGTGGAGCAGACCTTGGGCTACATGGAGAAGTGCGGAGCGGAGGAAGGGCATCTGGTGGTGATCGACCGCCGCGGCGAGGAACGGCGGCGGAGCGACGGCACGCAAGCGCCCCGGAGCGGCGAGGCCGCGGCGGGCGGAAGCGGGGAGCACCGGCAGGACGGCCGCAAGGTGGCCGTGTGGACGCTGTAGCGGAGTGGCCGGCGCCGGCCGCGCTCCTCCCCGACGGCAGCGAGACGATCCGCGCCGACCGCGATTCCCTTCCCCATGCTCCAGCTCGCCGCCGCCGCGAGGCTCGCCACGGACGTCGACCACCCGGTCTATGATTGCTTCCATCTCGCTCCGGCGATGCGGACGAGCTATCCGGTGGTGACCGCCGACACCCGGTTCCATGACGAGGTGCGCGCCCACCCCTGTCCGTCGGGCCGCATCCTGCACGTGGCGGACACCGCACCGCGCCGGGCCGCCCGGCGGAAGGAGGGAAGGCCATGATTACCTCGATCCGCCTCGTGAACTTCAAGAACTTCGCCGACGAGACGCTGCGCCTCGGCCCGTTCACCGTGATCGTCGGCGCGAACGCCAGCGGCAAGAGCAACATCCGCGACGCCTTCCGATTCCTCCACGGCATCGGCCGCGGCTATACGCTGGCGGACGTCGTGGGCGGGCGCTACGGCGCGGGCGGCCACATCGAGTGGAACCCGATACGGGGCGCCGCCAACGAGATCGTACGCTTCGGCCATGAGTCCTTCTCGATTGCCGCCGCGCTGAAGAAGCCGAAGGGGCTCGCCAAGACCATGCGGCACCGGATCGAGGTCGGCGCCGGCGCCGGCGGCCGCTCCGGATTCCGGGTGACGAGGGAGAAGCTGGTCGAGAACGGATACGAAGCGATCTATACCAGTCATCCGCCCAGCGGCGACCCCGTTCGCGAACAGGGGGACGACGAGCATCTTCTTCTGCGTGTGGCGGTGAAGGGCAGGCAGAGCAGGCTCGGCCATCGCGACGCGGTCAGGCCCGACCAGCCGGCCCTCACCCAGCGCCTGAACTACAAGATGTGGCGGGAGGAGACGGAAGCCGTCGCGGGGGCGTTCGCCGACATGCGTTTTCTCAATCTCGCGCCGGACCTCATGCGACAGCCGTCCTTCCCGGGCCAGACCGTCCTGGGTGACGGCGGGGAGAACCTGCCGACGGTCTTGCAGGGGATCTGCGCGGACGCGAAGCGCAAGGGCGTCCTGACCGAGTGGATCCGGGAGCTGACCCCGATGGACGTGCAGGACCTCGAGTTTCCCGTCGATCCGATCACGGGCCGGATCCAGTTGGCGATCCGGGAAACGGACGGCGGCAGGGTCTCCGCTTACGGAGCGTCCGACGGCACGCTGCGCTTTCTCGCCATGCTGGCGGCATTGCTCGGTCCGGATCCCGCGCGGCTGTATTTCTTCGAAGAGATCGACAACGGCCTTCACCCGTCGCGGCTTCATCTTCTGCTCGATCTGATCGAAACGCAGACCGAAAGGTCGGGGGTCCAGGTGGTCACCACCACCCATTCGCCCGAGCTGCTTTCCATGATGAGCGACCGGACCTTCGCCGACACGTCCATCGTCTGCCGCCTGCCCGGCGCCACCGAGGCGATCATCCGCCCGGTGTCCGAGATCCCCCAGGCGGCGGAGCTGCGGAAATCGCAGGAGCTGGGCCGCCTTCTCGCCGACGGCTGGATGGAGGACGCACTCGCCTTCACCCGGAACCGGGACGGGGAGGACGGGGAATGAACGTTCTCGTCATTCCGGAGGATTTCCGTAACGACCAGTACGTCCTGAAGCCGCTGTTCGAGCGGCTCCTGCGAGACGCCGGCAGGCCAACGGCATGTGTGCGGGTTTGCCAGAATCCCCGGCTCGGCGGGGTCGATCAGGCGTTGAATCCCGATCGCCTCGGGGACATCGTGAGACGGTACGACGGCATGACGGACCTATTCATCCTGTGTGTGGACCGAGACGGCGAAGAAGGGCGCCGCCGGCGGCTCGATCGGCTCGAACGTGAAGTCGGGGGTGATCGAGTGTTCCTGGCCGAGAACGCCTGGGAGGAGATCGAGACCTGGGCGTTGGCCGGTCTGGCTTTGCCGGGCGGCTGGCGCTGGAAAACCGTCCGCGCCGAGGTCCACGTCAAGGAACGGTATTTCGAGGTGCTCGCCCGAGAGCGCGGGGTTGCGGACGGTCCCGGCGGCGGCCGCAAGGCCCTCGGCGCGGAGGCCGCCCGGCGGGTTCCCGCGATCCGCCGGAAGTGCCCCGAGGACTTCGATGCGCTGGCGCGGCGCGTCGAGGCCGCGGCGGGTGTTCGTTCTGCCCCGGCGTGAGGGTGCGGCGGCGCCGCTCGGCAGTCGAGCACGTCGCTCTTGCGATCGCCGACCTGCCTGGTGGCGTGCGCGCCCACCTGGTGCACCGGAGACCCCGCGCGGCGAACCGGGCCGGCTGGCTCGGCGCGTGCCATAATCCGCCGGTGCGCTTCTTCAACACCGCGGGGCCGGTTCGCCCGGACGACCACTACACCATCCCGCCCCTGGACCGGATGGACGTGGAGGGGCTCCTGGGGCTGATCCGCGACAAGCAGTACTTCGTGCTGCACGCCCCGCGCCAGACCGGCAAGACCTCCGCCCTGATCGCGCTCCGCGACCTGCTGAACCGGGGCGAGGCCGGCGACTTCCGCTGCGTTCATACCAACGTCGAGGTCGGCCAGGTGGCGCGCGACGACACCGCGCGCGGCATACGCGCCATCCTGAGCCGGCTGGCCATGCGGGCGCGGCTGTCGGGCGACGTCTTTCCGCACGAATCATGGCGCACCGTGCTGGAAGCATCGGGGCCGGAAGATGCGCTGGGAGATCTGCTGTCCAACTGGTGTCTGGCGAACCCGACGCCGCTGGTGCTGCTGATCGACGAGATCGACTCGCTGGTGGGGGACACCCTGCTGTCGGTGCTGCGCCAGCTCCGCGCCGGCTACGAGCAACGCCCCGAGGGCTTCCCGCAGAGCGTGGTGCTGTGCGGGGTGCGCGACATCCGCGACTACCGCATCCGGTCGAGCGCCGGCGAGGTCGTCGCCGGGGGCAGCCCGTTCAACGTGGCGGCGAAGTCGCTTCGCCTGGGCGACTTCACGGAAGCGGAGACGCGCGCCCTGATGGCCCAGCACACGGAGGAGACGGGGCAGGGCTTCTCCCCGGCGGCGCTGGATGCGGTGTGGGCGCAGACGCGGGGCCAGCCGTGGCTGGTGAATGCGCTCCTCGCCGGAGCCTGCTTCGACGACGAGGCCGGGAGGGACCGCTCGCGGACCATCGAGGAGGACGACGTCTACGCGGCCCGGGAGGAGCTGATCCTCTCGCGGCGGACGCACCTCGACCAGCTCGCGCACAAGCTCGAGGAGGAGCGGGTGCGGCGGGTCGTCGAGCCCATCCTGAGCGGCGGCGAGGCGCGGCACCACGTCCGCGACCTCGAGTACCTCCGTGATCTCGGCCTCATCGACGGCGGCGAGCCGCCGCGCATGGCGAACCCGATCTACGCGGAGGTGGTGCCGCGCGAGCTGGGGTACGTCCTGCAAAGCAGCCTGGACGTGCAGGCGGCATGGTACGTGGACGGCACCGGCCGGCTGGACCTGACCGGGCTGCTGACCGCGTTCCGCACCTTCTTCCGCGAGCATTCCGAGCACTGGCTGGGGCGTTTCTCCGAGTACCCCGAGGCGGGGCCGCAGCTCATCTTGCAGGCGTACCTGCACCGGGTGGTGAACGGGGGCGGGCGCATCGAACGGGAGTACGGGCTGGGGCGCGGCCGGACGGACCTGCTGGTGCTGTGGCCGCGCGAGCCGGGCCAGCCGTCGGATCTCTGGGAACGGTTCTTGGTCGAGTGCAAGGTGCTGCGGGATTCGGACCGGAAGAGCCTCGCCGGCACGATCGAGCGCGGGGTGGAGCAGACCTTGGGCTACATGGAGAAGTGCGGGGCGGAGGAAGGGCATCTGGTGGTGATCGACCGCCGCGGCGAGGAACGCCGTCACGCCGAGGAGCCCCGGAGCGGCGAGGCCGCGGCGGGCGGAAGCGGGGAGCACCGGCCGGACGGCCGCAAGGTGGCCGTGTGGACGCTGTAGCGTATCGTGCGGCGCCGGCGACGACACGGGGTCGAGAGCAACCCTTCACGCACCCGCTCCGCTCGAGGGCGCCACCGGTGTCCATACGATGGAAGGCGAATTCGAGCTGTCTTTCCGCGGGGCAGTTTCCTACAATGACGCGCCAGCCACCGCCGAAGCCCTGCGCCGATGTACACCTGCACCGCCGTCGTGGAACGTTGCCCGGATACGCGACTCTACGTTGGCTACGTCCCCGGATTTCCCGGAGCACACAGCCAGGGCGAAACACTCGAAGAGCTCAACGACAACCTGAGGGAGGTCGTCGCCATGCTCCTCGATGACGGGGAGCCCGTCATGGAAGGCGAGTATGTCGGCACCCAGACCGTGGTCGTGGCCTGAATCGGGTGCCGGCCGTTCCCGTCCTCAAGCCACGCGAAGTGATCGCCATCCTTGATGTCCTCGGCTTCGAAGAAACGCGACAGCGTGGTTCACACAAGCGGTTCCGCCACTCCGACGGTCGCTCGACCACCGTCCCGGTGCACGGCGGCCGCGACGTGTCTCCCGTCCTGCTTCGTCGAATCGCCCGGGACGTCGGCCTGACCATCGGCGAGTTCATCGAACGTCGCCGATAAGCTCTCCTGCCATGCCGGCCGTCCCGGCTTCCCGCCGCGCTCCCTGCCTTCGTCGGCCCCGCGGGTTCACGACAACGGGCGAATCCGCTCGCCCGGCGCCGTCCGGCCTGTTCGGGTCCGGGCTTCAGGCGGCGTGCGCGGAAGACACGGGCGGCGAGGGTCCGTGCTTGCGGAACGCTTACGGAAGGGGGCGTTCCGGAGCCGGGGTCAGCCCTTCCCGATCCTCTCGGCGTCCGGATTTGCGGGAATCGGGGAAGGATGCGATGGAGGCATTCCGCGCGACCGCGCGGGCAAGGAGCCCGTACCGTTCGCCGGCGCCGGCTCCTCGGGCGCCGCCCCCTGCGGTACCGGAGGGGCCTGCCGCCGCTCGGGGCGCCGAATGCCCGCCGGTGTGTCTCCCGGTCGGTGTGCAGCGTGGACCGGTCCCCCCGCCCGTACCCCGCCGCCCTGCTCGGCGGTCGGGCCGGGGACGGCGGCCCGACCCGACGTTCTCAGGCCACAAGCAAAGGCCCCGATGGACATCCCTGCGGGGGCCTTCGTACCGGTCAGGACTCCGCCTTCTCCGCGTCGTCTGCCGGCTCGACGATCATCGCGGGTCTCGGGTCTTCGATCGCGAAACCCACGCTCGAATCGCCCTCCTGGGTGACCATTCCTTTGAAATCCCAACTGGGCCATGGACGGTACGTGTGGTGCACCTTGCCGGAGATCGAGAACGCGCACTTCTCGATGGCGGGTGCGTCCTCGCCCTCGGACGCGGGCTCGGGACTCGCGAACGATCCACCCTCGATCGGGTACGGGCCGTCGCATGACTCCATACCCGTCACTTCCGTCATCGACGTTCCGTCCTCACCCTCGGCAGTTTTCGTGGACAGGACCGCAACGTTCTCGATCACGAGGCTGTTGCTGCCGTGCGGAGACTGGCTCGCGGTGACCCGTATTGCGAGACCCGAACCGTCTTCACTCGGCTCGCCGAGAGCGGTGCTCCAGACCCGCATCTCGGGCTTCTCCATATCCTCTGCCACGGCAGGCAGCGTCGCCGCGCCGATCACGATCCCAGCAAATAGCCCCGCGCGAACAACGTGGTTTTGGTTGGTCATCTCAGTTCTCCCTTTTCCGATGGACTGACGATGAAGCTCCCGAAGGATGGCCAGCTCACGGGAGCCGGACGGAAAGGCCCTCCCCCTCGGCAGGGGGAGGGCCATCGAAGAGGTTGACGAGGCCGGCTCAGAACTCGACGAGGGACCCGACCATGTACACCGTCTGCTCCTGGTCGCCCTTCATGCCGTCCGTGACGTCGTAGTTCTGCATGGCGATGTAGAGAGTGGCGCCCGCCTTCGGCAGGGTGTGCCTGGCGCCGATGCCGATGGCGGTGCTCTTCGAGCCTTCCTTCATGAAGTCCTGGCCCTTGTACCAGCTCACCGCGACGCCGCTGTTGCCGAACTTGTATCCGATCTCGGTCTGGAAGTAGCTCGGATCGGTTGCGGGCACTGCGGCTTTCCCCAGCGTCCTGAGCACATTGGTGACGCCCGGGACGGGAACGCACGTTTGACCGGCATCGAGTTTGGAGGGGCACTTTCCAACCACGGCATGCGTTTCCTTCACCTCCGGCTTCGCGCCCATCTCCTTGCCCTTGGCCCAGGCGCCGGAGAGGGTGAGGCCGCTTGCCAACGTGACGCCGGCTGAGGCCCCGACGGTCGACGCGTCGCTGCCGGTCATCTTGTCGGGGGGCAGCCGGAGCGTCGCGAGCTTTGCCCCGAACTTGGTCCCGCCGAGAGCGGTGCTGAGCGTGAGCTGCGCCGACACCCGGTCGCCGTTCGCCAACGACACCGCGACCGAGGCCGGGCCGAGGGACGGCGTGTCGTAGCGGACCATCTCGACCCTGCCGCCCGCGTCGAGCGAGCTGAAGTAGGTGCCATCCTTCTTCGAATCGTTGAGGGTGAACTCCGTGGGGGCACCCGCCCCGTGGCCGATCCCGAACACCCCGGTGGTGTCGGAGTACGCCGATCCGTCGCCCGCCTCGGAGCCCTGGCCGAGGGTGATCTTGCCGAACCCGCCGCTGTACTGGACGTTGGCGTGGCGAAGGCTGACGCTGCTGTCGACGCCGTACTCGAACTGGATGCCGACCTTGTTCCCGTCCATCAGCTCGGTGCTGCCGTTGGCCCGGATCCGGGTGGCGCCGCCGCCGTTGTCCTGGACCCTGGCCTGCTTGGAGCCGCCGTCCATATCGGTCAGGAACAGCGCCCGGTTGACCCAGCCGGAGATGGTGAAGTCGACCGCCTGGGCGGCCATCGGCGCGGCGAGGGCGCCCGCGATCGCGACGGTAAGTGCCTTGTCGGCCATGACCGACCCGGCGCGCTCTCTCGATCAATACAATTTATTGATTATGAATATTTTTCCGGATCTACGGAGACGGCCCGCGGCGGATGGACCCGCTGGCCGTAAGCACTCCGCAAGCGCAGCCGGAACGACCCCGCGCGTTCCGGGGTCGCGCGGACGGATGCGCCACCCGACCGCGGCGGCGCGGATCGGGGACGGTCCGCCTACGGGCCGCCGTCCCCCTCCAGGCTGCCCTTCCGGAAGTCGGCGGCGATGCTGCCGGCGACCCTCGAAGCGGACGCCTTCACCGCATCGCGGGCAAGGTGGGCATAGCGCGTGGTGGTGTGCGCCTGGCCGTGTCCGAGGAGCCGGCCGATCATCGACAGGCTCTCGCCGAGGGCCAGCGCCCGCGACGCGAACGAGTGCCGGAGGTCGTGAATCCGGACGTCCTCCAGACCGGCCCGCGCCCGGATGCGCAGCCAGTGATCGTTGAGGTTCGAGAGGCGCCCTCCCGGCCTCGCGCCGGTGATCACCCAGGGATTGCCGGGGACCCGGGGGAGACCGGCCAGCACCGATCCCGCGGCCGGCGGCAGCGGCACCGCCCGCGGCCCCGTCTTGCTGTCGCGCAGGTCGAGCTCGCCCGCCGCCGGATCGACGTCCTCCCACTTCAGGTTCAGGATCTCGTTCCGGCGGCAGCCGGTCAGCATCAGCAGCCGGAGCGCCGCGACCGCCGATACCCGGACGGGCGCCGCCCCCCCGTTCTTCCCGCCCTCGGCCACGGCCCGGGCCTCGGTCTCGATCTCGTCCAGGACCCGACCGAGCCGGCGGAACTCCTCTTCCGACAGGAACCGCTCCCGCTTGTGCTCCCGGTACTTGCGGATGGAGCGAACCGGGTGGGTTCCTTCCTCCCGCAGGCCCCACACCTCGGCCAGGACGAACATCTTGGTCAGGACGTGGATCACCTGGTTCGCCCGGTACGGGACCCCACGAAGGCGGTAGTGCAGCGCCTCGACGTGCTCGCGCCCGACCGCTCCCACCGGCATGTCGCCCAGCGACGGCAGGATCCACCTGGTGACGGCGCTCCGGTAGGCGCGCAGGGTCGATGGCTTGCAGCGCACCGCCACGTGCTGGTCGAAGTACCGCTCCGCGAGCTCCGAGACCGTGGCCGTGGCCGCGGGCTCGCGGTCCGCCCTCGCCCGAGCGGGCAGCGGATCCTCTCCCGCCTTCACGCGGGCGATGATGAGCGCCGCGCGCCGGCGGGCCTCGGCGGCGGAGAGCACCCCGTGCCGGCCCACCGTGACCCTTCTCGACCTGCCCCCCGACCGGCTCTGGACGACGTAGACCCTGGCGCCCGACGGATAGACCCGGACCCCGAACCCGAGAAGCCTGCGGTCCCAGAAGATGGCGTCCCGGTCCTCGACGGAAAGACCCTCGACCGTGCGTTTGGAGATGTGCAGGCTGGCCATGTTCCGGCCCTGCGCGGCGTCTCTCGCGCGCCTTCTACGTCATCGGCGGCCTCCCGGCGCCTCCCGCGAAGGCCGGCGCCCCGCGTCGCGCGAGGCGGTGGAGACCGGCGAGGCGGCCGGGACCGGCCGGGGCCGCCCGTCCAGGATGTCCCCTCCGATGCTGTCGGCGACCCGGGCGGAGGATGCCCTGACCGAGTCTCGCGCGAGGTGGGCGTACCGCGCGGTGGTGCTCAACCGGCGATGACCGAGCAATTCTCCTATCATCGAAAGGCTCTCCCCCAGGGCCAACGCCCGCGAAGCGAAGCTGTGCCGGAGATCGTGGATCCGCACGTCGTGGAGACCGGCCTGCGCCCGGATGGCCTCCCAGGGGTGCTGGAGGTTCCGCAGGGGGGCTCCCGGCTTTCGTCCGGGGATGACCCAGGGATTGCCGGGGGTCCGGGGCAGGCCGGAGAGCACCTCCGCCGCCGCCCGCGACAGGGGCACCAGCCGCGCCCCGGTCTTGCTGTCGGGGAGCCGAAGCTCGCCCGCATCCGGATCGACGTGCTCCCAGCGCAGGTCGAGGATCTCGCTCCGGCGGCAGCCGGTCAGGGCCAGCAGCCGGAGGGCGGCCACCGCGGCCGGTGACGCCCCGCGCGCGCCCCCGTCCGCCTCGTCCAGAGCCCTTCCCAGACGACGGTACTCCTCTTCGGACAGGAACCGCTCGTGCCGCTGCTGCCGGTACTTGTCGACGGACCGGCAAGGGTTCCCACCGGGAGGGCGCAGACCCCGGTCCTCGGCCATCGCGACGATCCGGCCGAGCACCTCGACCGCGCGGTTCGCCGCACCGGGCGTCTTGCGGAGCCGGTAGTGCAGCGACGAGACCTGCTCGCGTCCGAGGGCCGTGATCGGGGTCTCGCCGAGCGCCGGCACGAGGTGGCGGTGGACGACCGCCCGGTAGAGGTCCAGGGTCCTCGGCTTGCAGTGCACCGCCACCTGCTCCTCGAGATACCGCTCCGCCAGGTCGGCCACCGTGGGCCCGGCCGGCGCCGCGGCGGAAGGAGGGGCCGGCTCTCCCCAGAGCTTGATGCGGGCGATGATCCGGGCCGCGCGACGGCGCGCCTCGTCGGCGGAGACCGCTCCGTGGCGGCCCACCGTCACCCGCCGGGACCGGCCCCGTTCCCGGCTCTGCACCACGTAGACCTTGGCCCCCGACGGATAGACCCGGACCCCGAACCCGCGCAGGTCCGGATCCCAGAAGACGGTGTCCTTGCTCTGCACGGACAGTCCGGCGACGGTCCGGTTCGAGAGCTTCCGATCCCGCAATCTGGGCATGGTTCGCGCTCGCCGCCTCGTATCCTCGGGCCTCGTGTCCTTCGGCTCCTCCCGCGCCGTGTTCTACCGTAACATGGCGTAAGCGGGCGAGCCGGAACCGGAGCGGGGTCCCGACCGCTGCGAGGCGGGACCCCGATCGCCGCGGCCGGTACTCCCCATCGAATCCTTCCCCGATGCCTACGGGAATCGAGCCGGAATCCCCTTCGCCCGGCGCGTGGACGTGGGTAGAATGGCCTCATGGCTCGACCGCACCCCATCTCCTTCGATACCCATCGGTTCGTCAAGCGCATGACCGAGGTGGGGATGCCGTCCGGGCAGGCCGAGGCTCTCGCCGATGAACAGGTCGCTCTGTTCGACAGCGAGCTCGCCATCAGGGAGGACGTGAACGCGCTGGTCGCCAGGGTCGAGACCCTGGCCACCAGGGAGGAGGTGGCCGCGCTGGCCGCCAGGGTCGAGACTTTGGCCGCCCGGCAGGAGGCTATCCGCTACCAAGGAGGACATGGCGGTCCTCGTCGCCAGGGCCGAGACCCTGACCGCCCGGCAGGAGGCTTTCGCCACCAGGGAGGACGTAGCCGTCCTTGCCGCCAAGGTCGAGACCTTGGCCGCGCTGCTGAGGGTTTTCGCCACGAAGGACGAGGTTGCGAAGCTCAGGACGGAGCTGGCGGTGGTCAAGGCGAAGGTCGGCCTCTTGCTCTGGCTCATCTCCTCCGTCGGGGGCGGGGTGGCCTTCCTGGTCGTCCGAACCATCTGGACCGGCTGAACCCCGCGTCCGGGACGACCCCGTTCCCGCGAACGGGTCCGCTTCGAAGGGCGCCCGCGACCCCGGAGCGCGCCCCGCGGCGGACGGTTCGCGCCCGCGCGAGGGCGAAGCATCGCAACGACGTGACGAGCCCCGGGCGCTGTTCGCAGGCTATTGATATAGGGTGTAGAGAGGGGGTCGAGATATTTTTCACCCCCACGGAGAGGGCGTTTTTCCGTGGTTCGAGGTCGGTTCGAGAGGGTTGCTGGCGGATTTCACCCCACGGAGCCACTTGCGCGGGCACGGCGTCCTGGGAACGCTTGTGTCCCGCCCGCATTGCTCGGCGGCGGCCTCGCCATCCCATTTGCGGGCGGGACGCCCGCGTTCCCAGGACGCCGTTCCCAAGAGCGTTCGCGAGAGGCGTACCCGGCGAAAACCCCACAGCGCACATGCCTCGTGACGAGGACGACGTGACGGGGGCGATATAATCGGCCGCATTCCCCCGCTCCCGTCCCCGAAGAAGGACGCCCGCGTGAAGCATTCGGCCGTATCCCTCGAGGACAAGTACACCCTCGACTCCGGGCGCGTATACATCACCGGCGTACAGGCCCTCGTCCGGCTCCCGATGATGCAGCGCCGGCGCGACGGGGCCGCCGGCCTCGACACCGCCGGCTACGTCTCCGGATACCGCGGCTCGCCCCTCGGCGGCTTCGACAACGCCCTCGTCCAGGCGAAGCCCCTCCTGGAGGAGCACCACGTCCGCTTCCACCCCGGCCTCAACGAGGACCTCGCGGCTACCGCGGTGTGGGGCTCCCAGCACACCGAGATCTTCCCCGGCGCGAAGTACGACGGGGTGTTCGCGATCTGGTACGGGAAGGGACCGGGGGTCGACCGCAGCGGCGACGTGCTCAAGCACGGGAACTTCGCCGGCGCGGGGCGCAACGGCGGGGTGCTCTGCATCGCGGGGGACGACCACGGGGCCAAGTCCTCGTCGATGCCCCACCAATCGGAGCAGGCGTTCGCCGCCGCCCTCATGCCGGTGCTGAACCCCTCGTCCGTCCAGGAGTACCTCGACCTCGGCCTCTTCGGCTTCGCGGCGAGCCGATACTCCGGCTGCTGGATCGGGTTCAAGGCGGTCTCGGACACGGTCGAGAGCTCGGCCTCCGTCCTCGTCGACCCGCACCGGCTCCGTTTCACCGAGCCGGGCGACTTCGACCTCCCCGCGGGCGGCCTCAACATCGACGTCGAGTACCGTCCGATCCCCTACGAGGAGCGCCTCCTCGAGCAGAAGCTCCCCGCCGTCCTCGCCTTCGCCCGCGCCAACCCGGTGGACCGGGTGGTCGTCGCGGCGCCCCGGCCCCGGATCGGGATCGTCACCGCCGGCAAGGCGTACCTCGACCTCCGCCAAGCCCTCGACGATCTCGGGATCGACGAGGCGACGGCGGCGGAGATCGGGCTCTCGGTCTACAAGCTCGCCCTCACTTGGCCGATCGAGCCCGAGGGCGTCATCCGGTTCGCGGCGGGGCTCGACGAGCTCGTCGTGGTCGAGGAGAAGCGGGGGTTCATCGAGGACCAGCTCACCCGCCTCTTCTACAACCGGGAGGATGCGCCGGCGCGGATCGTCGGCAAGCGCGACGAGGCGGGGCGGGCGCTCCTCCCCGAGCGCGGGGAGCTCTCCGCGGCCATCGTCGCCCGGGCGCTCGCGGCGCGGCTCCGGCGCCCCGGCGCGCCCGGCGCCCCCCTCGGCGCGGAGGATCCGGAGCTCGACCGCCGGCTCGTCCAGCGCCTCGCCCGTATCGACCAGATTGCGGACCAGGCCGGGAAGGCGGCGCCGGTCCTCTCGCGCTCGCCCTGGTTCTGCTCGGGCTGCCCCCACAACACCTCGACCCGCGTCCCCGACGGCTCGCGGGCGATGGCCGGCATCGGCTGCCACGGGATGGCGATGTTCCACCCGGCGCGCCGCACCGCGTACGCGACCCACATGGGCGGCGAGGGGGTGAGCTGGATCGGTCACGCGCCGTTCACGACCGAGAACCACCTCTTCGCGAACCTCGGCGACGGCACCTACGACCACAGCGGGATCCTCGCGGTGCGGGCCGCGGTCGCGGCCCGGGTCAACATCACCTACAAGATCCTCTACAACGACGCGGTGGCGATGACCGGCGGCCAGCCGCTCGGGGGCGAGGTGCGGGTGGACTCGATCGTGCGCCAGATGGCCGCGGAGGGGGTGGAGAAGGTCGTGGTGGTGAGCGACGAGCCGGAGAAGTACCCGGCCGGCTACCTGCCCCGCGGGGTCCCCGTCCACCACCGGGACGACCTCGACCGGGTGCAGCGCGATCTTCGGGAGACCCCCGGGGTGACCGTGCTCGTCTACGACCAGACCTGCGCGGCGGAGAAGCGCCGGCGCCGGAAGCGCGGCCTGATGGCCGATCCGCCGAAGCGCGTGTTCATCAACCACCTCGTGTGCGAGGGCTGCGGGGACTGCTCGGTCGCGTCGAACTGCGTCTCGGTGCAGCCCCTCGAGACCCGGCTCGGGCGCAAGCGCCGCATCGACCAGTCCAACTGCAACAAGGACTTCTCCTGTGTCAAGGGGTTCTGCCCGAGCTTCGTGACGGTGCACGGGGGGCGGGTCCGGAAGGCGGCGCCGCCGGGGGCGGGCGTCGTCCTCGCGGGGGCCGGCTCCGGCGACGATCCGTTCGCGGGCCTGCCGGAGCCGGAGCGCCCCGGCTGCGTCGAGCCTTACGGGATCCTCGTCACCGGCATCGGGGGCACCGGGGTCATCACCATCGGCGCGCTGCTCGGGATGGCCGCCCACATCGAAGGCAAGGGGGTCACCGTGCTCGACTCGACCGGCCTCGCCCAGAAGAACGGCGCGGTCGCGAGCCACGTGCGCATCGCGGAGCGGGCCGAGGACCTGCACGCGACCCGGATCGGGGCCGGATCGGTGCGGCTCCTCCTCGGCTGCGACATGGTGACCGCGGCCGCCCCGGAGAGCCTTGCGACCATCGACCAGGGGTCGTCGCGGGTGGTCGTCAACGGGGACGTGACCCCGCCCGCCGCCTTCGTCATCGACAACACCATCGACCTCGGCTCGCGCCTCATGGCCCGCCGGATCCAGGACGTCGCGGGCCGGGAGATGGTGGACTTCGTGGAGGCGACGACCCTCGCGACCGCCCTCCTCGGCGATTCGATCGCCACCAACCTCTTCATGGTCGGATACGCTTGGCAGAAAGGGCTGATCCCGCTCGCCGCGGGGTCGATCGAGGGGGCCGTCCGGCTGAATGCGGTGGCCGTCGAGGCGAACCGGCAGGCCTTCGGGTGGGGCCGGCTCGCGGCCCACGACCCGGCCCGGGTGTGGAAGATCGCCCGCCCGCCGATGTCCGCGGGGTCGGGGGAAGGGGACGACGCGCCCGAGACCCTCGACGCGCTCGTCGAGCACCGCACGGCCTTTCTCCGGGAGTACCAGGACGAGGCATGGGCGGAGCGCTACCGGAGGTTCGTCGAACGGGTGCGGGCCGCGGAACGCGAGCGCCTGCCGGGCCGGAGCGGGCTTGCCGAGGCGGTCGCGCGCAACCTCTTCCGGCTCATGTCGTACAAGGACGAGTACGAGGTGGCCAGGCTCTACACGAGCGGCGAGTTCGAGGCGGGGCTCCGCCGCCAGTTCGAGGGTGGCTATCGGCTCCGCTTCCATCTCGCGCCGCCCCTCCTCGCACGGCGCGACCCGGAGACGGGCGTGCCTCGAAAGCGCGAGTTCGGGCCCTGGACGTTCCGCGCCTTCCGGGTGCTCGCGCGGATGCGGCGGCTCCGGGGCACCGCCTTCGACCTCTTCGGGCGGACCGGGGAGCGGCGGATGGAGCGGCGTCTCATCGAGGACTATCGCGAGACGGTGGGCGAGATCCTGGACCGGCTCACCTCCACGAACCACGAGACGGCGGTGGCGCTCGCCTCGGTGCCGGAGGGGATCAAGGGCTTCGGGCACGTGAAGGCGCGAAGCGTGGAGGCAGCGGAACGGCGGGCGGCGCGGCTCAAGGGCGCGCTCCGGGCCGGGGCCGGAGGGGCCGGGGCCGACGCGCCGTCCGGGGCTGCGGCGGCGCCCGCCGCGGACGGAAGCGCCCGCGCGGCGAGCGGCGGCGACTGACCGGGGAGGCGGCGGACACGATGGCGCTGAATTTCAGCCGACGCCCGGGCAGATCGATCAGAGGGAGGCGGTGCAAGTGAGCGTCTATCTCATCACGCTCCAGGAGAAGAACGAAGCCGTCTGGGAGAAGATCAGGACGACCTGGCCGAAACGGCATCGGATCGAGACCGACACGTTGGCTTGCGTCGCCCCGGAGGGGATCACGGTCGCTGAAGACGTCTCCGAAGCGATTGGAATGAACCCCGAGGAAGACGTGTCGGGATTCGTCGTCCAGATGGAGTCTTATGCGGGTCGCAGCTTCAAGTCCACGATCAAATGGATAAAGAACGCAGAAGCGGCAAGATGAGCGGGGAAAAGAGCAACGTCCACGCATTTCGTGGAAAGGACGCCGTTGGCGGCGACTCCAACGGAAGTCGCATGATGGGCGTCGAAACACGTCTGACCAGGATTGAAACCGTGGTGGAAACCACGCTTCCGCATCTCGCGACCAAGGGAGACGTCCGGAAAATCGAAAGCATCCTCCCGCACCTCGCCACCAAGGAAGACGTCCGAAAGATCGACCTCCCGCACCTCGCTACCAAGGAGGACATCCGGAAGATCAAAGTCTGGTGTATGCGTGGCGTGCTCGGGGGGATCGGGCTCGCACTCGCCGCCGTGGTATTTGCTCTGCTCCGGCTGTTCCTGCCCTGATCCGCTGGCGGAAGGACCCATCATGATCGCCTCGATCGGACGGAAAGTGGAACATTCGGCCTCGAGGGCTCGGGTTCGGGCCGGTGAGCTCCTTGGGGCCGGGACTCCGGGGCTCATTTACCGCGGCGGGTGGAGGAGAGGAGCATGAGCCGGAAGAAGAAGATTGCGGTCGTCGGGACCGGGGCGGTCGGCGCCTACACGGGCGGGCACCTCGCGCGCACCGGGCAGGACGTGACCTTCCTCGACCCCTGGCCCGAGCACGTCGAGTACATGAAGGCGCACGGCATCGAGATCTTCGGGGTCACCGAGGCGGAGCGGTGCACGGTGCCGGTTCGAGCGCTCCATCTGTCGGAGCTCGAGAGCCTCGCGCGCGAGGCGCCGTTCGACGTCGTGTTCGTGTGCACCAAGTCGTACGACACCGCGTGGTCGACCACGATGATCGCGCCCTTCCTCGCGCCGGACGGGTTCGTGGTCTCGCTCCAGAACTGCATCAACGAGGAGACCATCGCCGGCATCGTCGGCTGGGGGCGCACGGTGGGGTGCATCGCGAGCGTCATCTCGGTGGAGCTCTTCGAGCCCGGCCACGTGCGGCGCGCGGTGCCGCTCGGGGGCGAGCGGCACACCGTGTTCCGGGTCGGCGAGCCGCACGGGCGGCCGACCGCGCGCGTGGCGGAGGTGGCGGAGATGCTCCGGGCGGCCGACAGCGCGAAGGTCACCGCCAACCTCTGGGGGGAGCGCTGGTCCAAGCTCACCGCGAACTGCATGCGCAACGCGGTCTCCGCGGCGACCGGGCTCACGAGCCGGGAGGGCGACCTGCGCGACGACTGCCGCCGGCTCGCGATCCGGCTGGCGGCGGAGAGCGCGGCGGTCGGCCGCGCCCTCGGCTTCGACCTCGAGGTCATCTACGGCTTCGAGCCCGACCGGCTGGTGGCGGCGGCGGGAGGCAACAACGAGGCGCTGGACACCCTCGAGTCCGAACTCCTCGACCGCGCCCGCAACGCGAAAGGCGGCGGCGCCGGACACCGGCCCTCGATGGGGCAGGACGTGATGAAGGGCCGGCGCACCGAGATCGACTGGCTGAACGGCTTCGTAGTGCGCCGGGCGGCCGAGGCCGGGATGGAGGCCCCGGCGAACGCGGCGATCACGGAGGTCGTGAAGCGGGTGGAGCGGCGCGAGGCCGATCCGCACCCGGACCTCGTGCGCGGCATCTGATACCCTGAAGGGGGAGGTTCAGGCGGAGTGCTGAAAGGATGACCGATCCAGGATTCAGTCAGGCGTTGGCAAAGGTCGTAGACCGGCTGATGGACCGGTTCCTTCCGGAGCTTGTTCCGCCACGTAATCGAAGAGAGGAGATTGCACTTTGGCTTGGTGCGTTCATTGGCGCCACTGTTTGGGGAGCTGTACTGGTGGCGTACTTGAGTTCCATCGACGAATTTATCAGCCCGAGAAATTTCCTTACTTTATTATTGGTTTTGTTACCGATATGTCTACTGCTTACCTGGTTGATCATGAGGAGCTTCGACCGGGGCCGTCCACTGACGTATTTTTTCCTGGGCTTGACAGTCCCCGTCCTGTCCTCCAGAATACTGAGCCTGGCATTCCCATTTTAAGGAGTGGATGCAAGTGAACAAACAGGCAGCGTTCGGATTACTGGCAGTCCTGGTGACAGGTGCGCTATGGATGACGCCCGACTCCGCTCGTTCCCAGGATTCCGGCACCGGGAATGGCGAACCCTCTGTCGGGCTTCCGTATCCCTACTCCAAAGTTCATCCCGCCACGGTCGCCGACAGGCTTCTGTGGGCAGGTATCTCGCTGATCAATCCTCAATCTAAAAAAAAGCCAGTATTCATTTACAGTTACGAACTATCGAGACTCGACGAGCAAACAGTAGCAGAGATGCTGTCGAATGCAGCGGCCGGCAATATCAAGATTGCCATTCTCAGACCCTCCCCAAGGGGTGACGGAACCTACGAAGGCAGAGCGGTACCCATCCCGAGAGGCTTGCCCGAGCCGGACCCCGACATCCTCGGCGACAACACCGCCTGGAGAGCGTCGAGCGGTAGACTTGTGGCGTTGTCCCGTCCGCTGCATGGTTTCTCCGGCAAGGTGGAGGAACGGGAATTCGTCGCGAAACCGGGATTTTGGCCGTCCGTTGCCCCCGAACCGTAACCGGCGCAATCACGCGTCGCCAGGTCGAATGGAGCACCGCATTCACCGATCGCGTCGCAATCAGGCGGATCGGGTGGCTTGGAGAAAGAGATGGCGATTGAAGAAGGCAAGGCGGCTCCGGCGTTCACCCTGGAGGACGCGGACGGGAAGCGGGTGTCGCTCGACGACTACCGCGGGCGGTACGTGGTCGTGTACTTCTACCCGCGCGACGACACCCCGGGCTGCACCAAGGAAGCCTGCGGCTTCCGGGACCTCCATGACTCGATCCGCGCCCGCGGGGCGGAGGTGCTCGGCATCTCGCCGGACGGCGGCGCGGCCCACCGGAAGTTCGCCGACAAGTACTCCCTGCCCTTCACCCTGCTCTGCGACCCGGAGCACGAGGTCATGGCGCCCTACGGAGCATGGGGCGAGAAGACGATGTACGGGAAGAAGACGGTGGGGGTGATCCGCTCGACCGTCATCGTCGCGCCGGACGGGACCGTCGCGAAGCACTGGCGGCGCGTGGCCAAGGCCGCGGACCATCCCGCGAAGGTGCTCGAGGCGCTGGACTCGCTCGCCGCCGGCTGAACCGGCGCACGGGTGCGCTTCCCGCCACGACCCGCCGACGCCCGTGCAATCCTTGCGCACCGGCCGCACGGACCGGCTCAGCGCGGCCGAAGCGGGCGCCGCCGATGCCCTTGGTCCGTGGAGATCGTGACGAGGTGAACGGCGACCCCGGCCGCCGGCAACCGCCGCACGCGAGCCGTTCCGCTTCCCCCGCGTCGGGCGACGGGGCCGCGCCGGGCGGCGCGGCCGGGTGCTGGGACCCCGGCCAGTACCACAAGTTCTCCGACCACCGGCGCCGGCCGGCGCTGGGGCTGCTCGCGCGCGTGCCGCCCGCCGACCCCGGGCTCGCCGTCGACCTCGGGTGCGGCACGGGCGAGATCACCCGCCTCATCGCGGAGCGCTGGCCGGGGGCGGCGGTGCAGGGGGTCGACCACTCCCCCGACATGCTCGCGCGGGCGCGCGCCGGGGACGCGACGGGCAGGGAGGGCGGGCAGAGCGGGAAGGGCGAAGCGGCCGGGGTCGAGTGGATCGAGGCCGACATCGCGGCCTGGTCGCCTGCCTCCCCGCCCGGGCTCCTCTACGCGAACGCCTCCCTCCAGTGGGTGGACGGGCACGAGGCGCTCTTCCCCCGGCTCTTCCGCTCGCTTGCTCCAGGCGGGGTGCTCGCGGTCCAGATGCCCCTGAGCCGCGAGGCACGCTCCCACCTCCTGATGCACGAGGTCCTCGCCGGTGGAGGCCCCGGCGGCGCGCCGCTCGGAACCGAGGCCCTGCGCCGCGAGATCGCGCGCCGGTGGGTGCTCGATCCGGCGGAGTACTTCGATCTCCTCGCCGCGGCCGGCGCGGCTCGGCTCGACGTCTGGACCACCGAGTACCTCCAGGCGCTCGGAGGCGAGGACCCGGTGTTCGAGTGGGTGAGCGGGACCGGGCTCCGCCCGATCCTGAACGGGCTCGCGGGTGAAGAACGCGACCGGTTCCTCGAACGCTACCGGGCGGCCCTCCGCGCCGCCTACCCGCGGCGGCCGGACGGCGCCACCCTCTATCCGTTCCCCCGCCTCTTCATCGTCGCGGTCCGTGCATGAAGGCCCCGGCCCGAACCCGACCGCCCAAGGATCCGCCATGCTCCTCGCCATCGACGCCGGCAACACCAACATCGTGTTCGCGGTGCACGACGGCGATCGTATCCGCGGCCAGTGGCGGGCCTCGACGAGCGACGCCCGCACCGCGGACGAGTACCTGGTCTGGCTCTCCAGCCTGATGGCGTTCGACGGCCTCGATCCGGCCGGTATCAAGCGCGCGATCCTCTCCACGGTGGTGCCCCAGGCGCGGATGGGGCTCGAGACCCTGTGCCGCCGCTTCTTCGGCTGCGAGGCGATGGTGGTCGGCGACCCGGGCGTCCGCCTGCCCCTCGAGGTGCTCCTCGAACGCCCATCGGAAGTCGGGGCGGACCGTCTCGTCAACGCGGTCGCCGCCCATACGACCTACGGCGGCCCCCTCATCGTGGTCGACTTCGGCACCGCGACGACCCTCGACATCGTCGACGCGGACGGCAACTACGCGGGCGGGGTCATCGCCCCCGGCATCAACCTCTCGATGCGCGCCCTGCACATGGCGGCGGCCCAGCTTCCCAACGTCGCGGTCGAGCGCCCGGCGAGCGTCATCGGCAGGAGCACCGTCGGCGCGATGCAGTCGGGGGTGTTCTGGGGCTACGTCGCCCTCGTCGAAGGGCTCGTAGCGCGGGTGCGTGCGGAGTTCGGAGCGCCGATGAAGACCATCGCGACGGGCGGCCTCGCCCCGGTGTTCCGGGCGGGCACCGACCTCATCGAGCACGAGGACCCGGACCTCACGATCCGGGGGCTGGTCGAGATCCACCGGCACAATCTGCCATAGCGGGCCACCCCGCTTTGCTCGTGTCGAACGCATGAAGATTCGCTGAGCAACAAGTGCGGCGTCCCATCCGAGTCTTCTCCCGTCATGCGCTACTCCTCGTGCAGGGCGATGAGGTTCCCGCAGGTGTCGTCCAGCACCGCGCCGTAGCCCCATTCGCTGCGCGTGGGCGCGCGCTCGAAACGCACACCCAACGCCTTCAACCGGCGATGCTCGGCCTCCAAATCGGCCACGAAGAACATCGCCGCCGGGATGCCGTCCTGGCGCAGCGCTTGGCAATACGCCCGCGCCGCCGGGTGTGCATCGGGTTCCAGCATCAGTTCCACATCGCTGCCGGGCGCCGCCACCGTCAGCACCCGAAACTCGCCGGCCGGCAAGTCCTGCCGCTGCTCGAAGCCCAACACGTTCGTGTAGAAGTCGAGCGCGCGCTGCTGGTCGTTCACATGCACGCTGGTGAGCTTGATCTTCACGCCTGGAGCACGCGAAAGCAGCAGAAGCGAATGGATGGCCGGGGGAAGGCGAAAGGAAGGACGGCCGGTTCCGTGGGTGTCGGGAGCCGTTTCCGTGATCGCCCCCTCACCGCGGCGGGAGGTGCTCCCGGAACCAGGCGAGGGTCTCGTCCATGACCTCGGTGAAGGCGGGGTCCGTGTAGACCTCGTAGTGGCCGTAGCCTTCGAGCACCACCAGCTTCTTCGGCTCGCCGGCCCGATCGTAGAGGGCCGCCGACTCCTCCGGCGGCACGAGGCGGTCGTCGTCCGTGGTGATGAAGAGGATCGGGCGAGGCGCGATCTTGTCCACCACCCACTCCGGATGGAAGCCGAGGGTCTCGTCGACGTACTCGAGCGGGAGGGTGTCGAGGGCGGAGGGGACATTTCGGCGTGCGGCAGCCGCGAGCTCGGCCGACTGGCGGTCCGGGAGCAGCACCTCGCTCCGGTCCACGAGCTCCGACTCCCCGTCCGTCACGCGTTTGACCCGGTCCGCGGCGGACCGCTCGAGGAGATCGAACCACTCGTCCGGCCGGCGGACGCTTCGCATCCACCGCTCGCCGTGGCCGATCCCGACCACGCTCACGATGCACCGGACCCGCCGGTCCACCGCGCCGGTCCACACCACCGTCGCCCCGCCGTAGCTCGTACCGTAGATGCCGAGCCGCCGCTCGTCCACCTCCGCCTGCGCCCCGAGGAAGGTGAGGGCGGCCTGGACGTCCGCGACCCGGCTCCAGGGAGCGAGACGGGTGCGCGGCCCCTCGCTCTCGCCCCAGCCCTTGTAGTCGAAGGCGAGGACCACGTAGCCGGATTCGGCGAGCACGCGGGCGTTGTCCGGCAGGTAGAGGTCCTTGACCCCGGTGTAGCCGTGGCAGAGCACGATGCCGGCCCGCGCCTCGCCCGGCCGAAGGTCGCCGGGGGTGTAGAGGTCCCCGACGAGGCGGAAACCCTCGGAGTAGAAGGTGGCCGGGGTTGCGCTCATGCCGGTGCTCCTCTTCGCTCCCGCCGGGTCGGACGGGACGAGGCCGGGGCGGGGGTCGGACCGGATCGAACCACACCGGGCGGCCCACCCGAGCTTCGGCGCCGCGCGGGCGCCGCCCGGCGGGGCGGGCAGCGCAGGCGCGCCGCAATGATACGCTTGCCGCGGTTCCCGCCCACGCCCGCGAGCCCTCATCATCATGAAGACGAGCGATTCCCGCATCCTCACGACCCACATGGGAAGCCTCCCCCGCGGGGAGGTCCTCTCCGACCTGCTGGTGCGCAAGGACAACGGGGAGGCGGTGGACGAGGCGCGGCTCGCGAGCGAGACCGCCGCCGCCATGCAGCACGTCGTGGACCGCCAGCTCGAGAGCGGGGTGGACGTCGGCAACGACGGCGAGCAGCCCCGGGTGAGCTTCCAGACCTACGTGACCTCGCGGATGTCGGGGTTCGGGGGCGAGGGGAAGCGCCCGATGCCGCTCGAGACCAGGCTCTACCCCAAGTGGGCGGAGCTGCTGAAGACGCGCCGGGCGCCCCGGTCGCGGGTCTACAACCCGCCGGCCGCCATCGCCGCGGTGCGCTACGAGGACTTCTCCGGGGTCGAGGCCGAGTGCGACGGGTTCCGCCGGTGCCTCGATGGGGCGGCGGGCGCGTTCCGGGAGACCTTCATGACCGCCGCGTCGCCCGGGATCGTGACCACCACGATGATGAACCAGCACTACGCGAGCCACGAGGAGTACCTGTTCGAGGTGGCCCGCGAGATCGGCAAGGAATACCGCTACGTCGCGGACCAGGGATTCCTCCTCCAGATCGACGCGCCCGACCTCGCCATGGAGCGGGCGAGCTTCTTCCAGGACCTGTCGATCCCGGAGTTCCAGGAGCGGGTGGTCCGGCACGTCGAGGCGATCAACCTCGCGATCGAAGGGATCCCCCGCGACCGGGTGCGGCTGCACTCGTGCTGGGGGAACCGGGACGGCCCGCACACCGAGGACGTGGCCCTGGAGCACGTGCTTCCCCATCTCCTCGAGGCGCGGGTCGGGGCGCTCTGCCTGCCCTTCGCGAATCCCCGGCACTCCCACGAGGTGGAGGCCCTCGGGAGCCGATCCATCCCGGACGACCTGATCGTGGTGGCGGGGGTCGTCGAGTCCACCAACAACTACGTCGAGCATCCCGAGGTGGTCAAGCGGCGGATTCTCGAGGCCGCGGGAGCGCTTGGGGACCGGGAACGCCTCATCGCCGGGGTGGACTGCGGCTTCGGGACCTTCGCGGGCGACGGCTTCGTCGCCGAGGACGTGGTCTGGGCCAAGCTCGCGACCCTCGCCGAGGGCGCGAAGCTCGCCTCCGCGGAGCTTTGGTAGCGGCCGTCCCCCGCGACCCCGCGCGCCGGCCCCGGAGGACGGGGAACGGGGCGGTCGGGATACCCGGCTCCTTCAAGCGCGAGCCCCCGGAGCGGAACGGTGCGGCCGGGGCGGGAGCGAAGCCGGGGGTGGTGTCGGGACGGATCGGATTCCAGACAACACGTTGTTTTCCCGGCATGGTCCGAGTCGGGCGGGAGACCTGAGCGGGTCTCGGGGCGGCCGGATCGGAGCCCCTCCGGGGCTCGCAGGACCCGAAGGGATCTCTTTCGTCACAGGCTCACCGCATGAGCCACGAAGCCCCGATAATGGCGGGCATGAACCTGCTTCCCTTCGCACGTCCGGGGCCGCACCGGGGCCTTTCCGCGCCGCCGCTACCGCCGCTCTGCGGGGACGGGCGGGCGCGGCGACCGGCGCCCGCCGAGCCGCCGCTTCTCCTCGACCGGGTGGATCCCGCCCCCGCGGTCCTCACCGTCGCCATCTCGTCACGGGCGCTCTTCGACCTCGAGGAAGGTCACCGGGTGTTCACCCGCGACGGGGTGCAGGCCTACGCCCGCTACCAGGCGGCCCGCGAGACGGAGGTGCTCGGCAAGGGTCCCGCGTTCGCGGCGGTGCGAAAGCTCCTCGCCCTGAACGAGATCGATCCCCGCCGGCGCCGGGTGGACGTGGTCCTCCTCTCGCGCAACAGCGTGGACGCGGGGCTCCGGGTGCTTCATTCGATCGCCAGGTACGGGCTCGACATCCGGCGGGCGGTGTTCGCGGGCGGCATGGATCGCTACCGCTACCTCGGCGCGTTCGGCGCGGAGCTCTTCCTCTCCGCCGACGGCGACGCGGTGCGCAAGGCCCTCCGGGCCGGCCACGCCGCCGCCACCCTGCTGCCGAGCGAAGGCGGCGCGGGGGAGGGGGAGGAGGGCGAGCCGCTTCCCCTCGGCCGGGAGCTGCGCATCGCGTTCGACGGTGACGCGGTGCTCTTCTCCGACGAGGCGGAGCGGGTGTACCGGATCCACGGCCTCGATACGTTCGTGCGGAGTGAGCAGGCGGCGGCGCGCCAGCCGTTGCCCGGCGGGCCGTTCCGGGGATTCCTCGCCGCCCTCCATCGCCTCCAGGCCGAGTTCGGGCCGGAGGCCGCCCCCGTGCGAACCGCCCTCGTGACCTCCCGGGCGACCCCCGCCCACGAACGGGTCGTCCGCACCCTGCGGGCGTGGGACATCCGCATCGACGAAGCCCTCTTCCTCGGGGGCGCCGGGAAGCGCGAGTTCCTGCGGGCCTTCGGGGCCGACGTCTTCTTCGACGACCAGCGGCGCCACTGCGATGCGGCGCGCGGGGTCGCCGCCGTCGGGCACGTCCCGAACGGCGTTGCGAACGAAGGAGACTGAGCCATCCTGCGGGTCCATCACTCCAACCGGATGGAGGCGCTCGCCGCAAGGCTCGCGGAGCTCCTGCGCGCCGACCCCGGCGATCCCCTCGCCCCCGAACGCATCGTCGTCCCGCACCCGACCGTCGGGCGGTGGCTGTCGTTCGAGCTGGCCCGGAGGCTCGGGATCGCCGCCAACCTGCGCTTCGAGCTGCCCGCGGGCTTCGCCTGGTCCGTCATGCGGAGCGCCGTCCCGGGCCTGCCTCGGGAGCACGGGTTCTCGCCGGACCAGCTCCGCTGGCGCATCCACGACGTGCTTCCCGCGTTCGCGGCGAGCGACCGGGAGGGGAGGGCGGTCCGGCGGTACCTCGCGGACGGAGACCCGCGCAAGCGTTTCGAGCTCGCCGACCGCCTCGCCCACGTCTTCGATCGGTGCATGGTGTACCGGCCGGACTGGATCCGGGCGTGGGACCGCGGCGACGCCCCGAGCTGGCAGGCGCGGCTCTGGCGGCGGGTGGTGGCGGAGGCAGAAGGCTCGGCGAGCCATTGGGTCGCGGTCATCGACGCGTTTCGCACCGCGCTCCGGGATGGGTTCGGGAAGGGTGGACCCGGGAAGGACGGCCAGGGGAAGGGGGCACGACCGCCGCGGTGCCCCCGCCGGGCGAGCTTCTTCGCGGTCCCCTCCCTCTCGCCCTCCTTTCTCGACGTGCTGAGCGGGGTCGGCGAGGTCGTCGAGCTCGACCTCTTCGTGCTCGACCCGTGCCGCGAGTACTGGGGGGACGTCCACTCGCGGCGCGAGATCGGCCGCCGGGCGGACGGCGCGGACCCCGGCGAACGGTATCTCACGGAAGGCAACGAGCTTCTCGCCGCCTGGGGGCGGGCCGGCCGCGACACCTTCGATGCGCTCGTGGAGGTCGCCGGCGACGCGGCGGAAGAGCACTTCGTCCGCCCGGCCGGAGCCCGGCAGCTCGCCGCCGTCCAGCGGGACGTGCTCGACCTCCGGCTCGCGTCCGAAGGGAGGTCGGACGAGGACGAGCCCGGCGAGGGGCAGGGCGGCGCGCCGGAGCGGGACGACTCGATCCGGATCCACGTCTGCCACTCGCCGGTGCGCGAGGCCGAGGTCCTGCACGACCGCCTCCTCGGCCTCTTCGATGCGCACCCCGACCTCGCGCCGGCCGACGTCCTCGTACTCACCCCGGACCTCGATCGGTACGGCCCCGCCGTGGAAGCGGTCTTCGGCGCCGCGGAACGCATCCCGTTGCACGTGGCGCGGCGCCGCTCCGCCCCGTCGCCCGCGGTGCGCGCCTTCCTCGACCTGCTCGCGATGCGGCGCTCGCGCTTCACCGCGGAAGCGGTGCTCGCCCCCCTCGACACCGAGGCGGTGCGGGCCCGTTTCGGGATCCGCGAGTCGAACCTCCCGGCGATCCGCGGGTGGGTGCGCGATGCCGGTATCCGCTGGGGGGTGGATGCGGCGCACCGCGAGGCGGAGGGCCTCCCCGCGACCGGCGAGCATGGGTGGCGGCAGGGGCTTCGCCGCCTCCTCCTCGGCCATGCCGTGCCCGACCGGAACGATCTGGTCGCGGGGCTCGTGCCGTGTCCGCTCCGGGTGGGAGGGTTCGACACGGGGGCGGAGGAGGGGGCCTTGCTCGGGCGATTCGTCACCTACTGCGAGCAGGTGTTCGGGCTCCGCACCCGGCTCGCCGGCGAGCGGCGCCCGCGGGAATGGGCGAGGGTGCTTCGCGAGGAGATCGACCGCTTCTTCGCGGGGGGCGGATCGTCGTCCGGCGGCGAGGGGTCGGGGGCCGGGACTTCGATCGGGATCCCGATCGGCGCTTCGGCCCCGGCTTCCGTTCCGGCGCCGGTCGCGGACGAGGTGGCGGACGAGGTGGCGGAGATCCGCGTCCTCGTTCGGAGCTTCGAGCGGGAGGCGGCCCGGTCCGTGTCTCCGATCGGGTTCGAGGTGGTGCGCCACGTGCTCGGCGCGCTCGCCGATGCACCCCCGCGCGAGCCGGTCCGGCTCGCCGACACGGTCACCGTCGCGAGCCTCACCCCGGGGCAGGTTCTCCCGGCCGAGGTCGTCTGCGTCCTCGGCCTCGACGACGGCGTGTTCCCCCGCTCGCCCTCGTTCCCCACGTTCGACCTCGTAGCGTCGGGACCGGCGCGGCGGGGGGACCGCGACGTCCGGCACGAGGACCGGTTCGTCTTCCTCGAAGCCCTCCTCGCCGCCCGCCGCGCCTTTCACGTGAGCTATACGGGCCGACGGCAGCGCGACGACGCACCAATCCCGCCGGCGACGGTGGTCGACGAGCTGGTGGACTACCTCGGGCGGCGGTTTCCGGATGCCCGGGCGCCGGTGGTGCGCCACCCCCTGCAACCCTTCAGCCCTCGCTACTTCTCGGGCGCCGATCCGACGTCGAGCGGTTCGGGGGCGGAGGAGGACGCTGCGGACCGCGCGGACCGAGCGGGCGGCGCGGGCGCCGGCGGCGGAGGGGGTCGGCTCGCCGGCGACGGGGAGCTCTTCAGCTACTCCGAGGGCATGTGCGAAGCGGCCCGCTCCCTGGTGTCGGGCACGGCGAAGTCGGCGCCGCCGGCGCGGTTCGAGGCCACGGCGCCGGAGCCCCCGGAACCCGCGGGCCGCCCTTGCCACGTCGGTCTCGCCGAGCTCCTCGCGTTCTTCGCCAATCCCACCCGGTGGTTCCTCCGGGAGCGGCTCGGGATGCGGCTGGAGCTCGACGATGCGGGTCTCGACGGGGAGGAGCCTTTCGATCTCGACCCGCTCGAACGGTACCGGGTGCGATCGGACGTCCTGGAGCGCTTGCGCGCCGGGGTCCCGCGACGCCGCGACGAGGACCTGCAGCGAGGAAGCGGGCGTCTCCCCCAGGCGGCGCTCGGCGGCATCGTGCACGAACGGGTCTGGGGAGAGATGGAGGCGGTCCACCGGTTGCTGGATCGGCATCGGGCTTCGCTCGAATCGGCGCCGGTCGAGATCGACTTCGAGCTCGGCGGCTGCCGCGTGACCGGGATCGTCGAGAACGCCGGGCCGGACACGCTGGTGTGGTGGCGGCCGGGACGGCTCCGGGCGCGGGATCGGATCGAGGTCCGGCTCCGCCAGCTCGCCCTCGCCGCGGCCGGCCGCGACGCGCCGGGAGCGGTGGCGATCTCGATCGAAGCGGCAGCGGCGAAGACGACTTCGTTTCCGGCCCCCGAAGGCGCGCGCGAGCAGCTCGTTGCGTGGTTGCGGGCATGGGAGCAGGGCCGTTCCGCCGCGCTCCCCTTCTTCCCCGAGACCTCGCTCGCCTACGCGAAGGCGATCGCGGGCGGCGCGGACGAAGCAGCCGCCCTCGCGAAGGCGCACGACACGTGGTTCGGCGCCCCGGGCCCGTGGAGCCGCGGCGGGGAGGTGACGCGCGACCCCTGGCTCCGGCTCGTCCATGACGACCGCGATCCGCTCACCGGCAGGTTCGAGGCGCTCGCAGCGGACCTCCTCGCGCCTCTGGCGGAGGCGGCGCGGTGAACGGCGCGGTGAGTGGGGCCGCCCCCGCTCGCCACGCCCCCCACCCCTCCGGCTCGGGCCGGCCCGGCGGGGACGCGGCCGGCATGACCCTCATCGAAGCGAGCGCCGGCACCGGCAAGACCCGGGAGCTCACCGGCATCGTCGCCCGGCTCGTGGTGCGGGAAGGGAGGCGGCTCGACGAGGTCCTCGTGGTGACGTTCACCCGGGCCGCCGCCGCCGAGCTCCGCGAGCGGATCCGGGGAACCCTGCGGGCGTTGGCGGCCGGGGAGGCGGACCGGGGCTCCCAGGCCGCGGAGCTCCTCGCCGCCTGGAGGGAGGAGGCGGGGTTCGATCCGGCGGCGGCGGCCCGCCGGCTCGACGCGGCCCTCCGGGACGTCGATCGGGCGAACGTCCTCACGATTCACGGATTCTGCCAGCGGGTGCTCGCCGATCTGGCTTTCGACGGCGGCTTTCCCTTCGAGCTCGAGGTGAGCGGGGACGACGGCGAGCTCGCCGCGGGGGCGGCGCGCGACTTCTGGCGCCGGCGCATGTACACCGCCTCGAGGACGCTCGCGGCCTGGGCGGAGGAGAACGGATTCGGGCCCGACGAGCTTGCCGACTGGGTCCGGCAGTGGCGGGCGAAGCCGGGTCTCCGGGTCGACGGGGGGGAGCCGCCCGACCCTCCCGTCGAGGCGCGGGAGGCGGCGTGGCGCGGCGCCCTCCGGGAGGTCCAGGCCGAATGGCGAGCGCACCGGGAGGCGTTTCTCGACGAGGTGCTGAACGGAAGCTGGCTCAATCGCGGTCAGTACCGCGCTCCGCGCACCGGCGCCGAGCTCGGGGAGATCGAGACGCGGCTCGCCGACCCCGAGCCGCTCCTCCCGCCGGCCGGGCTGTTCGGTCGCTACGGAGCGGAGGCGCTTCGCGCCGCCTGCAAGAAGGACGGGGAGCTTCCCCGCAATCCGCTGTTCGACGTCTTCGATCGGCTCGAAGAAGCGGGTGCGAGCCTGCGCTCGGGCTGCGAAGCGTGGCTCCGCCGGGTCCGTCGAGAGGTCCTCGACGAGGCCCGCGAGTCGATCCGCCGGCGGGTTCTCGAGGACCGGCGCCTCGGCTACGACGACCTCCTCCTCGAGCTGCACGGCCGCCTTCGAAGCGAGGAGGGCGGGCGCCTCGCGAGACGCATCCGGCGCGAGTACCCGGTAGCCCTCATCGACGAGTTCCAGGACACCGATCCGGTGCAGGCCGACGTGTTCATGCGGATCTACGGATGGCCGGACGGGGAGCCGAACGGGAAGCCGGGCAGCGCGCCGGGAGGGGAGCCGGAGGCCGGAGCCGGAGGGACGGTCGCCGGCGACGGCCGCGAGCAGGAGGCGCCCGCCGAAACCGGCGGCAGCCAGGGAACGGCGAGGGGAGCGCTGTCGCCGCCGGGAGGGATTCCAGCCTCCGGAGCCGATACCGGAGGCGCCGACCCGACCCCGCTCCGCGTCGTCGGCGACCCCAAGCAGTCCATCTACCGGTTCCGCGGCGCGGACGTATTCGCCTACCTGCGGGCGCGGAGGGCGGCGAACGCCACCCGCACGCTGAATCGGAACTGGCGGTCCGCACCCGCCCTCGTCGACGCGGTGAACGCGGTCTTCGAAAGGGCCAATCCGTTCGTCGTGCCCGAGATCGGGTACCCGCCGGTCACCTCGGGAAAGGACGATGGGAATCCGCTGCGGGTCGAGGAAACGGCCGGAGGCGGGCCTCTCCGGTTCCGCCTCCTCCCTGCGCGGCCGGACGGCAAGCCGTGGACCAAGCGCGATGCGTCTCCCTTCGCGGTGAACGACGCGGCGGAGGAGATCGCCCGCCTGCTCGTGCTGGCCGAGGATGGAAAGGCCGCCATCGACGATGGGCCGCCCGCCGGCGACGGAGCGAGGAGGCTCACCGGTGCGGACGTCGCGGTGCTCGTCCGCACCCGGGCCCAGGGCCGTCTCGTCGCGGAGGCCCTGCGCGAGCGCGGGGTGGCGAGCGTCGAGATCGGCGACGCGAGCGTGTTCGACTCGCGTGAGGCGGAACAGATGGAGCGCCTTCTCCGGGCGCTCGCCGAGCCCGGCCGGGAGGAGCGCGAACGGGGCGCGCTCGCGGGCGACCTGTTCGGGCTCGACGTGCACCGTCTCCACGGGCTCCAGGAAGACGAGGAGGCGTGGGCCGGGTGGTCGGAGCGGCTGCATGGATGGCGGTCCGACTGGGCGAAGAGGGGCATCGGCCCGGTCCTGCGCCGCCTGGTGGAGGCGGAGGGCGCCGCCCGCCTGCTCCGCTACCGGGACGGGGCCCGGCGGCTCACGAACGTCCGGCACCTGACGGAGCTCCTCCAGGAGGCGGAGGCCAGGCTCTGGATGGCGCCCGCCGCGCTCGCCGCGTGGTTCAGCCGGCGGCGCGCGGAAACCCGGACCCGCGACGACGATGCGGAGCTCCAGATCGAGAGCGACGAAGAGCTCGTCCGGATCCTCACCGTGCACGGAGCGAAGGGCCTCGAATTTCCCGTCGTCTTCCTGCCGTTCGCCTGGGACGTCCGGGATCCGTCCCGGAGCCGGGGCGGGTACGCCGCGTACCACGAGGGCACGGCGGAAGGCTACCGGGAGGTGCTCGACCTCGATCCGAGCGAGGCGGCGCGGGCGGCCGCCCGGCGCGAAGAGGTCTCCGAGGACCTTCGCCTCCTCTACGTGGCGCTCACCCGCGCGAAGTACCGTTGCGTGGTCACCTGGGGGCGGGTAACCAGCTCCGAGCACGCCCCGCTCGCCTGGCTCCTCCACCGTGCATCGGATTCCGACCCGGAGCCGCCCGGAGGGCTCGGCGGCGAGGACGGGGCGCAAGAGGCGGCGGACGACACGGTGGACCGGGCGCTCGACACCGCCGCAGCCCGCTTCCGCGGGCTCGGAGACACGGACCTCCACGAGGAGGTCCGAGCGTTCGCTTCGCGTCTCCCGCACGCGGTGTCGGTGTCCGTGCCGGCCCCGGACGAGCGCGCCCGTCCCACGGTGCTCGCCGCCCCGCCTTCCGCCCCGCTCGCCGCTCGCCGCTTCGAGCGCACCCTCCCGCGCACCCGGCAGTTGACGAGCTTCTCCGCCCTCTCCGCGGAAACGGGTCCGGCCGGGCGGCAGGCCGCCGCGCCACCGGACGTCGACCGCCCCGACCACGACCAGCAAGAGGCCGCCGAACCGGCGGTCGAAGAAGCGCTTCCCGCCGAGGCGAGGCCCGGCCGGACCGCGTTCACGTTCCCGCGCGGGGCCACGGCGGGGAGCTGCCTGCACCGCATCTTCGAACGGCTCGACGAGGATCCCGCCGAGCCGTCCCCGGACCTCGACGGCATCTGCCGGGAAGCACTCTCCGAGTTCGGATTCGCGGCGGAGTGGCGGGCGGTGGCCCGCTCCATGGTGGAGCGGGCGCGGGCGGTGCGCCTCGCGGCGCCGGACGGGACGGGGCAGGAGGAGGCGGGCGCCGGGCGGGGGGATACGGCGGGCGGGTTCCGCCTCGCCGACCCCGTCCCCCGCCTCGTCGAGCTCGATTTCGCCTTTCCCGTCGCCGGGCTCGACCACGCCCGGCTCGCCGCCGCGCTCCGGGAGGGCGGCTATCGGGACCCGTTCCCGCCCCCGCCGGGCGCCCCTCCGGACGAGCCCCCGCCTCCGATCGACGGCTATCTCCGGGGGTTCATCGACCTCGTGGTCCGGCATCGCGGGCGCTGGTACATCGTCGACTACAAGTCGAACCGGCTCGGCCCGTCGCCGGACGACTACTCCCGGGAGGCGGTGGCGGCCGCGATGCGCTCGAGCGCCTATCCCCTCCAGTACCTCCTCTACCTCGTCGCGCTGCACCGCTACCTCGGCCTCCGGCTTCCGGGCTACGACTACGATCGGCACGTCGGGGGGGCGTTCTATCTCTTCGTGCGCGGCATGGACCCCGCCGCCGGGATGGATCGAGGGATCTGGTTCGACCGGCCGGAGGCGTCCCTCGTGCACGGGCTCGACCGGATGTTCCGGGGGGGCGGGGCATGACCGTCCCGCTCCTCGACGAGCTCTTCCGGCAGGGCTGGCTCGCGGACATCGACCGGCACTTCGGCGCGCTCGCCGCGGAGCTCGACGGCCGGGCCGGGGCGGCGCCGGGGGTGGCGGTCGCGGCCGCCCTCGCGAGCCACTCGGCGCGGTCCGGGCACGCCTGCCTCTCGCTCTGCGAAGTGGCGGGCCGCGCCTGGCCGGAGCCCGGCGGCGAGGCGCTTCCCGCCTTCGAGCCCTGGATCGAGGCGCTGGCGGCGAGCCCGGTGGTGGGCCGGCCCGGGTCGGAGGAGCGGCGGCCCCTCGTCCTCGATCGGCAGGGGCGGCTGTACCTCGACCGCTTCTGGAACGCGGAGCGTGAGACCGCGGCCGGCATCCTCCGGCTCGCGGAGTCCGTCCCCGAGCCGGACGGTGCCGAGGCCGCGCTCGATCGGATATTTCCGAGGTCCGACGCCCGGAACGATGGGCCGAGGTCGGCGGCGCGGTCCGCCCTTCGCCACCGCCTCTGCGTGGTGTCGGGGGGGCCCGGCACCGGAAAGACCACGACGGTCGCGGCGATCGTCTCGCTGCTCGTCCGGCTCGGGGCGGCTGCTCCGGGGCGGATCGCGCTCGCGGCCCCCACCGGAAAGGCGGCGGCCCGTCTCCAGGAGGCGGTACGGAAGGAGCTGCGGGAGGAGCGCGGGGGGCGCCCGGCACTGGTCGCGGAGGTCCCGGCGATGGCCGCCTTCCCGGCCGAGGCGAGCACCGTGCACCGGCTCCTCGTCCGGGCGGGAGGGGGGCCGCTTCCGCTGGACACCCTCATCCTCGACGAAGCGTCGATGGTGGACCTCACCCTCATGGCCCGGGTGCTCGCCGCCCTGCCCGAAGGCGCCCGTCTCGTGCTCCTCGGGGACGCTTCGCAGCTCGCCTCCGTGCAGCCGGGCTCGGTGTTCGCGGACCTCTGCCGGGCGGGCCGGGAGGCGTCGCCGCTCGTTTCGTGCGTGGCCGAGCTCGTGCACAACTGGCGCTTCCGCGACGAAGGGGGGATCGGGCGGGTCGCCGCCGCGACCGTGCGGGGGGACGCCGCCGCCGTCCTCGCGGCCCTCGCGGAGCCTTCCGCGGACGACGGCGACACCGCCGGGTTTCGCCCCCTCACCGAACCCGCCGCGTTCGAGCGGCTGGCGGCGACCCTCGCCGACGAGCGGTTCGCCCCGCAGCTCCGCGCCGCCCGGGAGCAGGCCGGGCCGGCCGGGCAGACCGGCAACGATGGAGACGGCGCCGCCCAGCCCTTCCGGGTGCTCTGCGCGCACCGGGTCGGCCCGTTCGGGGCAGAGCGCTTCAACCAGCTCGTGGAGCGGCGGCTCCGCGCGCTCGGCCTCGCCTCCGCGAACGATCCCTTCTACCCGGGCCGGCCGATCCTCGTGACCCGCAACGACCCGCGAACCGGCCTCTCGAACGGCGACACGGGGGTCGCGGTCCGCGGCGCCGACGGCCGCGCCCGCGTCTGGTTCCCGGAGCTGCGCGCCGCGGACGGCGGGCCGCGTCTCGTTCCCCCCGCCCGCCTCCCGCCCCACGAGAGCTTCTTCGCCCTCACCGTGCACCGGGCGCAGGGCTCGGAGTACGACGAGGCGGCGCTGGTGCTGGGGCCGGCCGAATCCCGGGTGGCGACCCGCGAGCTTCTCTATACCGCGGTCACCCGGGCCCGCCGCCGGGTCGTCGTCCACGGCTCCGAGGAGAGCGTCGCCGCCGCCGTCGAGCGGGTGACCGCGCGCTTCTCCGGCCTCCGCGACGCCCTCGCCCCCGCCGGCCCGGGGACGAGGCGCGCGTTGCATGGGGTATGATCCGCCGATACGGCAAGGAGGGATTCACGATGGCAAAACACAAGGCAGCCGGCAAACGTGCTCCGGATCGCCCCGAGCTTCGGGCGCTGCTGGAGCGGGCCGGATCGGTCACGTTGACGGAAGAGGATCTGCGGGAGCAGAAGGTGAGCTTCGTGTACGGCAATGCGCCCAAGGGTTCGGGGATCACGAGGGAATCCGCCAGAGAGGCTGTCGATCGCATTCGCATCGGCCGGGTCTCCAAATAGGGTAGGGATCCGCACGCGCATCCAAGGAAGATTCGGTATGTTCATCCTGGAAGAGGAAGACCGGGAGCTGTTCCTCCGGATCGCAGGAACAGAACCTGATCCGGCAATATGGTCTGCTGACGAACTGCATCGAGATCGGACTTGTCAAAAGTCCGGGCTCGTTCGACAAGTACCTTCTCTGGTCGCTGAATCACGTCGCGGTGGCCAACGTCTCCCAGTTGGGCGGAAGATTTCGCAAGGAGCCAATCTACGTAGGAAGCCATGTACCGCCTCATTTCAGCGACGTGGACGACTGGATGGATCGCTTCATTTCGACGGTTCTGGAGAACTGGTACCTCTGGACGGAGACCGAGCTCGCCGCTTATGGGCTCTGGCGGCTGAATTGGATACATCCTTTCATCGAAGGCAATGGAAGGACCGCACGCGCCGCGAGCTACTTCCTGCTCTGCGTATGATCCCGCTGTCTTCTTCCCGGCAGGCGGATCGTCCCGGACCGCATCAGGGACCGTCGAGAAGGCTACGAAGCCGCGTTGACGGCCGCGGATCGAGCTTGGGATGCGGGCCATATCGACTTCACCGAAATGGAGAAGTATCTGAGCCGCCTGCTTCAGGAACAGCTTGCGGGTCCCTGATTTCCCACCGGAGGAGGACACCATGACCAAGTTCGTCATGTTCGGAAGCTACACGCCGGCGTCGATGGGCGAGATCAGCGCGTCGCGCACCGAGAGGGCCGAGGAGGTGATCCGCGCCCACGGCGGGGAGACGATCGGCATCTACGCCCTGCTCGGCGCGTTCGACCTCATCCTCATCGTCGAGCTGCCGGATGTCGAGACCGCGATGCGGGTCTCGCTGGAGCTGACGCGCCTGACCGGGGTCGGGTTCCGGACCTCGCCGGCCGTCGACGTTGCGCGGTTCGACGCTCTCGCCTCGGGATAGGGCTCGCGTCCGGCGGTCTCCGCGACGAGGTCCGGGCGCCCTTCCGCCCGGCGGCGCCGGGGGAGCCGCGCACGGCCGCCCGCCGTCATGAAGCTCCTCTGCGTCGGTGACGTCCATCTCGGGCGGCAGCCCGCGCGCCTGCCCGCGGAGGTTGCGGGCGAGCTGACGGCAGGCGAGCTCGGGCCGGCCGCGGCGTGGCGGCTCGCCGTCGACCTCGCCCTTCGGGACGAGGTCGATGCGGTGCTGCTCGCGGGCGACGTCGTCGAGCAGGAGGACGACTTCTACGAGGCCTACGGCGATCTGCGCCACGGGGTGGACCGGCTGGCGGCGGCCGGGGTCCCCGTGCTCGCGGTGAGCGGGAACCACGACGTGCAGGTCCTCCCCCGCCTCGCCGATGCGGTGCCCGGCTTTCGGCTCCTCGGGCGGGGCGGCGTCTGGGAGGTCGAGCGCGTCGCCGGGCGCGACGGCCGGTGCGTGCAGGTGCTCGGCTGGTCCTTTCCCGAGCGGCGGGTCTCGACGAGCCCGCTCGCCGCCCACGACCTGCCCGCGCTCGATCCCGGCGCCGGGCCGGTCATCGGCCTCCTCCACTGCGACCGGGACGCGGCCGGGAGCCCGTACGCGCCGGTGCGTTCCGCCGAGCTCGCGGGCGCGCCGGCCGATGCCTGGCTGCTCGGCCATATCCACGAGCCGGACCGGCTGGCTCCGCCCCGCCCGATCGGATATCTCGGCTCCCTCACCGGCCTCGACCCGGGTGAGGCGGGGGCGCGCGGACCCTGGCGGCTCGAGTGCACCGGGTCGGAGCTCACCGTCGAGCACCTGCCGCTCGCGCCGCTCCGGTGGGAGGAGGTCGAGGTCGCGCTCGACGGGCTCGAGTCGGCGGAGGACGTGCACGCCCTCGCCGTCTCCGCCCTGGACGCGCTCCACGAGGAAGTCGCGGCGGAGCGTTTTCGCCCGCGCGCGGTCGGCTGCCGTCTCCGCTTCACCGGCCGGACCGCGCACCGGAGAGCGGTCGAACGCTCGCTCGCGGAGACCGACCCCCTTCGCCTTCTCCACGCCCGCGGCGACGTCCTGTACTTCGTGCACGACTGGCGGATGGAGGCGGGCCCGGCCCTCGACCTGGACGAGCTGGCCCGGAGCGCCGACCCGCCGGCCCTCCTCGCCCGCAAGGTCCTCCTCCTCCGCGGGCCGGCCGAGGACCCCGACCGCCAAGCTCTCCTCGCCGGCGCCCGGCGGCGATTCGCGTCGCTGGCGGGGCGGCCCAATTTCGCGGCGCAACGCCTCGCGCCCCCGACCGAGGGGGAAGCGGCGGAGCTGCTGGAGCGGGCGGCCCTCGGGGCGCTCTCCGAGCTCCTGGACCAGCGCGGAGGCCCGGCATGAGGCTCCGCCGGATCGCCGTCCGCCGCCTGCCCGGGATCCCCCGCCCGGGCTTCGAGCTCGACGGGTTCGCGGACGGGATCAACGTCGTCGTCGGCCCCAACGCATCCGGGAAGACGAGCATTCCGCGCGCCGTGCGCACGGCCCTCTACGGGGAGGAGGCCGTCGGCGGGGGTGTGGACGTCGAGGCCGTCTTCGCCCTCGGGGTCCGGGTGGAGGAGGGAGGCGGGGCAGGAGACGGAAACGGGACGGCTGAAGGGGAGGGGGACGGAGACGGCCTCGTCCGGGCCGCGCGCGCCGGCGGCGCTCCCGTCTGGACCCGGGACGGACGGCGGATCGAGGCGCCGGCGCTCCCCGAGCACCGCTTCGTCTCCTGCTTCACCCTCCACATCGAGGATCTGCTGGCGGACGATGCCGACACCGACGCGGACATCGCCCGGCGCCTCGCGCGCGAGCTGGCCGGCGGATACGACCTGGACGCCGCGCGCGGCGAATGCAACTTCTCCGTTCCGCGCCGGGTCGGGCAGACGGAGGCGAGGGAGGTCTCCTCGGCCGAGACGGACCTGCGGCGCCGGCAGGGACGGTATCGCGAGCTGCAACGCGACGAAGAACGGCTCGATTCCCTGGAACGGGCGCTGGACGAGGCGCAGGAGGCGGACCTCGAGGCGGCTCTCGTGGAACGGTCCCTCCAGCTTCTCGAGCGGCGCCGGGAACGGATCGGGTTGGAAGGGCGCAAGGCGGGGTTTCCCCCGGACATGGCGCGGCTGTCCGGGACCGAAGCCGAAGCGATCGAGCGCCTGGACGGCGAGCGACGGAGCGCCGAGGAGGACCGCGCCCGCGCCGAGGCCGAACGTGGCGCCGCCGAACGCGCGCTCGCCGCGACCGGGCTTGCCGGGAGCGCGCTCGACGAGGGGGCGGCCGCGGACGTGCGCCCCCGGATCGCCCGGTTGAAGCAGATCGAAGGCGAGATCGAGCGCGCGCGGGCAGGCGCGGACGAGGCGGAGGCGGCGCGCGACCGGGCGGCGCGCGCGCTGGGCGGCGAGCCCGGCGAGGGGGTTCGCCTCGACCCGGAGGAGGTCCATGCGGTGGAGGCGGCGCTCGGCGCGCTCCGGCAGACCGGGGCCGGGCTCCGCGAGGTCGAGGCGGAGATCGGCCGCCTTTCCGGCCTCCCCCTGGAAGCGGGCCCCGAACCCGAGCGGATCGACGAAGCGAGACGCGAGCTCCTGCATTGGCTGTCGGCGCCGGACGCGCCGGGATCCCCGGCCGCCCGCATGGCCGGGTTGCTGGCGGTCGCGGCAGCCGGGGCCGCGGGGGCGGTCGCCGCGGGCCTCTTCTTCCCTCCCGCCGCGTACGCGCTCCTCGTTCCCGCCGCCGCCGCGCTCGTCTACGTCTACGTTCTGCTTCGTCGGGCGAAGGTCGGCGCGGGCCGGCGGCGGGAGGCCGAACAGCGCTACCACCACCTGGGCCTGGAACGCCCGGAGGCCTGGGAACGTGAGCAGGTCGTAGAACGTCTCCACAGGCTCGACCGGGAGCTCGGGGCGGCCCGCCGGCGAACGGACGACCTCCGCCGCGGCCGGGAGGCGGAGCGGAAAGGGGAGAACCTTCGCGCCGCGGTCGAGCGCGAACGCGAGAAGCTGCGCAGTGTCGCGGGCCGGGTGAACTTCGACCCCGAGGCAGCGCTCGACGCCTCGTTCGACCGCTGGCTGCGTCTCACCCACGACTACGACCGAGCCGACACCGCGCTGAGCGAGGGACGGGCGCGGCTCGCCGCCCTGGAAGGCGACGCCCGCGCCTTGCGGGACGAAGTGGCCTCGTTCCTCGCCGCGCATGGGGAGGAGCCTCGGATCGGGGTCCCGGAGCTCGATCCCCCCGGCGCGGGACCGTTCGCCGCGGAAGCGGCCCGCGGAGCAACCGCCGCCCCCGGAGGGTCCGTGGGGGAGACGATGGGAGAGCCGCCCGCCGCCGCCCCCGCCGCCGGTCTCGAACCGCCTGCCGCGGAAGTGCTCGGCCAGCGTCTGGAGCGGCTCGCCGGCCGGATCCGCCGGCGTGACGGCGCCGAGCGTGATCTCCGGGCGGCGCGGGAGAACCTGGAATGGCGGGCGGGCGAGATCGAGAAGCGGCGGGCGGAGACGGAAGACGTGTTCCGGGGGGCCGGCCTGGAGCCCGGCGACGAGGCGGAGCTGCGCCGCCGGCTCGGGTTCCTGGAGGGGTGGCGATCCCTCGATCGGCAGATCACCGAAGCGCGCATCGCCGAGGATCTGCTCCGCCGGGAGCTCGCGGAGCGCCCCGATCTGCTGCGCATGGCCGAGGAGGGCGGCGAACCGCCGCTCCAGGGCCTCCGCGGCTCGCTCCGCGAGCGCGCGGCGGGGGCCCGGGGCCTCTCGGAAGAGATCGCCGGGATCCGGGCCCGCGTCGAGCTCGCGTCGAAGGGACGCGGGCTCGAGGAGGCCCGCGCCCGGCGCCGGCAGGCCGGAGATGCGCTCCACCAGCGCTTCGACGAGGCGATGCTCGCGGAAGCCGGCGCCTTCCTGCTCGACCAGGTGGAGTCCGAGCACGTCCGGGCGAGCCGGCCCGCCGTCCTTCGCCGGGCGGAGGACTGGTTCGCGCGCTTTACCCGGCGCCAGTTCGAGCTCGCGATGGGGGCGGCCGGGGATGGAACGTTCCGGGCCCGCGAGACCGCGACCGGAGAGTGGCGGGCGCTGTCGGAGCTCTCGACCGGCACCCGGATGCAGCTCCTCCTCGCGGTGCGGGTCGCCTTCGCGATCGAGGCCGAGAAGGGGCGGACCCCGCTGCCCCTGTTCCTGGACGAGGCGCTGACCACCGCGGACCCGGACCGCTTCCGGGCGGTGGCCGACAGCCTGCGGCGGCTGTCCGAGGAGGACGGACGCCAGATCTTCTACCTGACCGCGCAGCCGGAAGAAGGCCGGTACTGGGCGGACGCGGCAGCGACGGTCATCGACCTCGCGGCGAGCCGCCGCGCCGGCCGCGCGGTGACCGCTCCCGAGGAGGTCGCGCTGCCTCCCGCCCGGCCCGCGCCCCCGCATCCCGAAGGCATGTCCCCGGAGGAGTACGCGGTGCGGATCGGCGTCGAGCCGGTCCAGCCCTGGGGGGCGCCGGCCGGGGTCCACGCCTTCCATCTCCTGCGCGACGACCTCGATCTCCTCCGGCGCCTTCTTCGCACCGGCGCCGCACACGTCGGTCCGCTGGATTCCCTCCTCGACTCGGGCGAAGCGGGCCTGCTCCTCTCACCGGACGAGGAGTCCGCCCTCCGCCTGCGGATCGCGGGCGCGCGAGCCTGGATCGAGGCATGGCGAGAGGGTCGAGGCCGGCCCGTCGACCGTGAAGCGCTCGCCGCATCCGGCGCGGTGACCCGGACCTTTATCGACCGCCTGGCGGAGCTTGCCGGCGAGGCGGGCGGCGACGCACGGCGGCTGCTGGACGACATGGACGAGGGAGCGGCCCCCCACTTCCGGGACCGGAACCGGCAGCGGCTGGAAGAATGGCTCCGGGAGAACGGCTATCTGGGGGACACGGATCCCCTCGATCCCCACGGCATCGAGAGGCGGGTCGCCATGACCCTCACCGCCCACGGCTCCCCGCCCGAAGCCGCGCTTGCGGAGGCCGCGAACCTTGCGCGAAGCATGACGGCCGGCCTTGCCGCCGGCCGCGAGGGCGCGCGCGTCACCGCGGACCTCGACACGCCGTCCGGAACGGGCCGAGGCGAACGCCGGAGCGGCGAGGAGACGTCCTGAACGCGCCAGCGCCGCGGGCGCGGGTCGCCAGCACCGGCGGGTCGCCCGCCGGTCGGCCCTGCTCAGCTCGCCCTCGCCTCCCAGCGGGCGTTCATCTCCGCGAACCGGCGCTCCGACTTCCTCCGGTCGAAGGGGCGTTCCGCGCCGTCCGCCGGATCGAACTCGCTCCGTACGGTGGTGATGAGGTCGCCGCCGTAGACGTGGATCGCGCCGGTCGGAGCCAGGGTGGGGACGTCCACCGCGTGGATCGCCTCCTCCCCCATGATGCGCGTGTCCCCCGGTTCGAGCCGCGCCGTCCCCTGGCGCTCGATCCCGGATCCCGTGCGCCGGTAGAACGTGTTGTCCTCGACCCCGCGGTAGATCCCCATCACCGCCCAGAGGTTGTGTTCGTGGGGCTCGACGGAGATCTCGGGGGGCCACACGATGTGGAGCACGAGCAGATCGGGGGACCGGAAGAGCGCGGTCGAGTGGCCGCGGGTGAGCGGCCCGAGCGCCTGCGCCAACGCCTCGGGCTCGGAGACGGCGCGGGCCACGACCTCGCCTGCGGCGTGGCGCGGCGAGGCATCGGCGTTCGCGGCGTGGAGGTCGGCGAGGAACGAATCGACGGAGAATTTCATGGCCCGGGCGGCCCCCGTACATGAAGAAGAGGTCCGCCTCATCATGCACCACCCGCGAGGCTCCCGCCACCCGGAGCCGGCCAGTGAGGCAGGTGCGCGGTGGGGTTTTTCACGCTGGATGCTTGCTCCATCCTGTCCGATCGATAGATGAGGAATCACATCGTCTCAGCGGGCAAGACCGCCCTCGCCGTGGGCTGAAATCCGCCAAGCAGCCCCTCGAGATGCCCCGAATCGTGGGGTAAACAATATCTTGAACCCCGCTCTACCTCATCACGATCCACAGCTTGCGAACAGCGCACGGGACCCGGCCAGCGCGGCGCCCCGCGCCTCTCTTCGGAGAACACACCGTGGCGGTGCTCGGGGAAGCAGGGCTCGAACCGACCGAGATCCGCGACCTGCTCCAGGAGGGCGACGCCATCCAGGGCTGACCCGCCCGCCGCCGGCGGTCTCTCCCTCGCATACCGCGTTGGGGGTCGGGCGAGCAAGACGGCCACCCGCCGGAGGCAGGTGCACTGTGGGGTTTTCGCCGGGCGCGCCTCAGCCTGCGAACAGCGCCCGGGGCTCCCGCCGGGAGAGGCGGGGCCGTGAAACGGACGCTCGCGCCGGCCCTCGGAGCCCTCTCGGCATTCGCCCTCCGGCGGCTTGCGGCCGGGACTGCCCGCCGATCAGGGGATGACGAGGAACAGACGCGAGTTGCCGCGAAGGATGTCGAGGGCGATGGCGCCGTCCGTGCCCGCGGCCATCTCCGAGAACTCCGCCATCGATCGCACCTTCTCCCGGTTCACCGCGGTGACGACGTCGCCCGGCTGAAGGCCGTTGCGCTCCGCGGCGCTCCCTTCCTCCACTTCGGCCACCAGGACGCCCTCGACGGTCCCGTATCGCGGGTCGCTCGGGCCGAGGTCCCGGAACTCGGCGCCCTTGAACTTGTCGACCGCCTTGCTCTCGGCGAGGATCTGGGTCGACGAGCGGCCGGTCTTCGCCTGCATCTTCCGGGTTTCGCCGTCGCGGATGTACGTGATCTCCATGTCGGTGCCGAGGCGCATGAGCCCGATCACGTTCCGCAGGACGGTGCCGTCCTCCACCGGCCGCCCGTCGATGGCGAGGATGACGTCGCCCGCCTGGAGCCCCGCCTCCTCGGCGGCCGAGCCGGGGATCACCTGGGAGACGAGCGCACCCGTCGCCGTGTCGAGGTCCAGCGCCTCCGCGATGCTCGGGGTCACGTCCTGGATGTGGATCCCGAGCTGTCCTCGCCGGACCTCGCCGTACTCGACGAGCTGGTCCATGACCTCCCGGGCCATCGCCGTCGGGACCGCGAACCCGATGCCGACGTTGCCGCCGGCCGGGGTCATGATGGCGCTGTTGATCCCCACCAGCCGGCCGTCGAGATCGACGAGCGCACCGCCCGAGTTGCCGGGATTGATGGAGGCGTCGGTCTGGATGAAGTCCTCGTAGCCGCCGACGTTGAGACCGGTGCGGCCGAGGGCGCTCACGATCCCGGAGGTGACGGTCTGGCCGATGCCGAAGGGGTTGCCGATGGCGAGCACGAAGTCCCCGACCTCGATCTTCTCCGAATCCCCGAAGTCGAGGGCGGTGAGATCGTCGGCCTCGATCCGGAGCAGGGCGATGTCCGTTCCTTCGTCGCTTCCGAGGAGCTCGGCGTCGAAGCGGCGCCGGTCCGCGAGGGTCACGGCCAGCGAGTCCGCACCATTCACCACATGGTGGTTCGTCATCACGTAGCCGCGTTCCGCGTCGACGATCACCCCGGAGCCCACGCTTCGGTGGGGCCGGTCCCGCGGCTGCCGGGGGATGTTGAAGAAGCGCCGGAAGAACGGGTCCTCGAACATCGGATGCCGCGGCATCCGGCTCCGGGTGGTGACCGCGATGTTGACGACGGCCGGGGTCACCCGCTTGAGCATCGGGGCCAGGGTCGGCTTGCCTTCGCCTTCGGCCGGATAGGGCCACTGCGCCGAGGCGGCGGACGCCGCGGCGAGCGACAGCAGGAGGAAGAGGACCCGGTACCTTGCCGGGTGCGGACGTGTCATTGCGGATTCTCCTGGGGGAGAGCGTGCCCCTTCCATTGTGGGGCGCGCCCACGGCCTTTCAAGTCCGGGGGACGGCCCCGCGTCGGCCCGGTCATATCCCGAGATGGCGCGCGACCGCACCCGGGCTGGCCCGCAGCTTCCCGCTCGTCCCGCTCCAGACGATGCGGCCCTTCTCGAGGATGAAGTGGCGGTCCGCGATGCGCGTGAGGTCGTCGATGTTCTTGTCGATGATGAGGATCGACTGCCCGGCGGCCTTGAGCCGCGCGAGGCAGGCCCAGATCTCCCGGCGCACCAGCGGCGCCAGCCCCTCCGTCGCCTCGTCGAGGATCAGCAGGACCGGGTTGGTCATGAGGGCGCGGCCGATGGACAGCATCTGCTGCTCCCCTCCGGAGAGCAGCGAGCCGGGGGCGTCGCGGCGCGCCGCGAGGGCGGGGAAGAGTTCGTAGACGCGATCCGCCGTCCAGCCCGCGCTGCCGCCGTCGCCGCCGCCGTCGCCGCCGTCCCGGCGCGCGCGGGCGGTCGCGACCAGGTTCTCGTGGGTCGTGAGGTTCGGGAAGACCTGGCGCGCCTCCGGCACGAGGCCGATCCCCGCCCGCCCGATCCGCCACGGCGGCTGTCCGGAGAGCTCCCGCCCGGCCATGCGGACGGAGCCGGCGAGCGGCGGCACGAGCCCCATGATCGAGTACACGGTGGTGGTCTTGCCCATTCCGTTGCGGCCGAGGAGGGAGGTCATCTCGCCGGCCCCGACCTCGAGATCGACCCCGTGGAGCACTTGGCTCCGTCCGTAGGCGGCGGTGAGCCCCCGCACCTCGAGCAGGGGGGCCGGCCGCCGGGGATCACTCATCGGACCCGGCGGCCGGGGAGGCGGTCCGAGGCCTCCGCGGGAAGGCCCGGGACCTCCGCCCGCCGGCCGAAGGCGATGCGGGCGGCGGCGGGGAGGGCGAAGAGCAGGACCTCGCCGGCCGGCCCGGGAGCAATCGGATCGATCCATCCAGGCCCAGGCGCCGGGGCGACCGCGAGTGGAAGCCCGACGAGGGCGGGAACGAGGTCCTGCACGCCGGGAGCCCGGCATGACCGGCCTCCGGATCGGACCCGCTCATGGCGTTCCCGTTCCGTTTCCCGCCCCTCCGTCCCCAGCGTGCGGAAAATCCTCCCCCAGGTAGGCGCGCCGCACCTCGGGGTCGGCCCGGATCGCCTCCGGCCGGCCGGAAGCGACCACCCGCCCGCCGACGAGCACGGTGATCCGGTCGGCGACGGCGAACACCGCGTCCATGTCGTGTTCGACGAGCAGCAGGGTACGCTCCCGCCGCAGGCCGCGCAGGATCGACACCATCCGCGCGGACTCCTCGGGTCCCATTCCCGCCATCGGCTCGTCGAGCAGGAGCAGGCGCGGCCGGGTCGCGAGCGCCATTGCGATCTCGAGCTGGCGGTGCTCGCCGTGGGAGAGGTCTCCGGCCGTATCTTCCGCCCGTTCGGAGAGACCCACCCGCGCGAGGTGGCCGAGGGCCGCTCCCCGGAGCGCCTCGTCCCGGAGGGCTTCGCCCCACATCCGGTAGGCGTGCCCCGCCGCCGCCTGCACCGCGAGCCCCGCGTTCTCGATGACGGTGAGCGTGGCGAAGATGCTCGTGATCTGAAACGATCGGGCGAGCCCGAGCCGGGCGCGGCGGTGGGCGGGAAGGTGGGCGATGGACCGGCCGTCGAGCTCGATGGTCCCGGCGTCGGGGAGCGTGGAGCCCGCGACCTGGGCGATGAAGGTCGTCTTGCCCGCGCCGTTGGGACCGATGATCGCGTGCGCCTCGTGCTCGAACACGTCGAGGTCGATGCCGTCGGAGGCGGTCACCCCGCCGAAATGCCGGGTGAGGCCCCGTACGGAGAGCAGCGGCGCGCTCATTCCCCGGGGCCCGCGTGCGTGAATGCGGGACCAGCGCGGGAGACCACACCGCGGGAGACCACACGATGGCGGGTAGACGAATGCGATGGCTCGGGCTCACGGACGGAGACGTTCGGAGGTTTCCGGAGCGCGTGCACACCGAGATCCGGCGGCAACGGGCCGAGAGCCAGCGGCTCATCAGCCTGCTCCAGCTCGGCGTCGTGCTGTTCTTCATGTTCCTGGCCGCCATCCAGCCCGCGCAACCGGAGGCCGGCCGCGACCCGGACGTCGTCGATCCGGTTTCGATCGCCCTCGGCGGATATGCGCTGTTCACCCTGGGCCGCCTGTACCTCTCGTGGCGGGAGCGCCTCGCGCCCTGGCTGCTGTACCTCTCCATCGTCGCGGACATGGCGTTGCTCTTCGCCCTCATCTGGTCCTTCCATATCGAGTACGGACAGCCGCCGTCGTTCTATCTCAAGGCTCCGACCATGATCTACGTCTTCATCTTCATCGGGCTCCGGGTGCTCACCTTCGAAGTCCGCTACGTGGTAGCGGCGGGGCTCGCCGCCGCCGCCGGGTGGGTAGCCCTCTCCGCCTACGCCGTCCTCGCCTCCGGGGGGTGGGAGATGGTCACCCGGGACTACGTCGAGTACATGACGTCCAACTCGATCCTGATCGGCGCCGAGGCGGACCGGATCATCACCATCCTCGTGGTGACCGTGATCCTCGCGGCGGGGATGAACCGGGCGCAGCGGCTGGTCGTCCGGGCCGCGACGGAGGGCGAGGCGGTGCGGGACCTCGCCCGCTTCTTCTCGCCCGAGGTCGCCCACCAGATCACCGCCTCCGAGCAGGTGGTCGAGGCGGGGAGCGGCGAAGCGCGGGACGCCGCCATCGTGTTCTGCGACATCCGCGGGTTTACCCGGTCCTCGCAGACCGTTTCGCCGAGCGAGGTGATCGCGATGCTGACCGACTACCAACACGCGCTCGTTCCGGCCATCCAGGCCCACGGCGGAACCATCGACAAGTTCATGGGCGACGGCATCATGGCCACGTTCGGAGCGGTCCGGCCCTCGGAGACGGCGGCCGCGGACGCGCTGCGGGGGGTGGAGGCGGTGATGCAGGCCGCCGCCGGGTGGAACCGCCGCCGCGCCGCCGAGGGCCGGCCGGTTCATCGGGTGAACGCGGCGGCGGCCTTCGGCCCCATCGTGTTCGGCGCGGTGGGCGACCGGGAGCGGCTGGAGTACACCGTCATCGGCGCTCCCGTCAACCAGGCCGCGAAGCTCGAGAAGGCGAACCGGACCGAAGGGGTGGACGCGCTGACGGACCGCGGCACGTTCGAGGCCGCGGTCCGGCAGGGCTACGCGGCAGGGTCGTTCGAGCACCGTTCGGGCTCCCGGATCGAGGGGTTCGACGAGCCGGTGGATCTCGTGGTCCTCGCGGCCCGGCCGAGCAGTCCGTCGAGCCCCCCCGGGTAGAAGAGCACCACGAGGATGAGGATCAGGCCGAACGCGAGCGGCCAGTAGATGCTGAATCCGGACAGGAGCTCCTCCAGGAGGATGAACGCGGCGGCGCCGAAGAGGGGCCCGAGGGCGCTCCCCGCCCCCCCGAGCACGACCATGAAGATGAGCTCCCCGGAGCGGGTCCAGTCCATCATCTCGGGGCTGATGAAGTTCGTGAAATTGCCGAGGAGCCAGCCCGCGAGCCCCGCGATCGTCCCCGCGAGGACGTAGCAGGCGAGCCGGTAGCGGAACGTGTCGAATCCGAGGGCCTTCATGCGGGCGTCGTTGTCGCGGGAGCCGCGGACGACGAGGCCGAAGCGCGAACGCACGATCCGGTGTACGAAACAGGTCACGAGCGCGAGGACCGCGAACGCGACGTAGTAGAGCCCCGCGCTGCTTTCGAGATCGACGAGCCCTCCCGTCTCGCTCCGGAGCTCGATCACCAGTCCGTCGTCGCCCCCGTACTCCTCGATGCTGACGAACGCGAAATAGACCATCTGGGCGAAGGCGAGGGTGATCATGATGAAGTAGACCCCGCGGGTGCGAAGGCTCACCAGGCCCGTGACGAAGGCGAAGAGGGCGCTCGCACCGAGCGCGAGGGGAAGCTGGAACGCGGCGGAGTACTCCCCGTAGTAGGCCGGGATCCCGACCGCGTAGGCGCCGATCCCGAGATAGGCGGAGTGGCCGAAGCTGATCATCCCGCCATAGCCGAGGATCAGGTTGAGGCTCCCCGCCGCGATCGCGAGGATGAGGACCCGGGTCGCGAGGTCGAGGTAGAACGGCTGGTCGATCCAGGCCGCGAGCGGGGGCGCCGCGGCGAGGAGCCCGAAGGCGAGGGCCCCCGCAACCGCACGGGGGTCCCGGCTCGCACGCCGGAGCCGCGCGCCGACGGCCCCGGACCCCGAACCGGCGCCGGGGCGGTGATCGGAGCCGGAGCCGGAACCGGAACCGGGATCGGGCCGGACCATCAGCGCACCCGGGGCGGGAACAGCCCCTGCGGCCGGAAGTAGAGGATGGCGGCCATCAGGATGTAGATGAGCATCGCCGATACCGCCGGCGCCGCCGTCTCCGCCGCCTGGCTGGAGAGCACCAGCTTCATCGCCCCGTCCAGGAACGAACGCCCCAGGGTGTCGATGAGCCCCACGATGAGGGCGGCGACGAAGGCGCCCCGGACCGAGCCGATCCCGCCGATGATGATGACCACGAAGGCGACGATGAGGATCTCGTTGCCCATGCCGATGCTCGCCTCGGTGATGGGGGCGATCAGCAGCCCGGCAAGGCCCGCGAGCGCCGCCCCGGCCCCGAAGACGAGGGTGAAGAGAGCCTGGACGTTGATCCCGAGCGCGTTCACGAGCCGGGGATTCGAGGCTCCCGCCCGGACCAGCATCCCGGTCCGGGTCCGGGCGATGACGATCCACATCGCGAGGGCGACGGCGAGTCCGGCCGCGATGATGAGGAGGCGGTAGACGGGGAAGACCACGCCCCCGGGCAGGACCACCTGGCCGTTCAGGCTCTGCGGCAGCGGGAAGCTCAGGCCCTCCGGGCCCCATACCAGGTGGACGAGGGTGTCGAAGACGAGGATGAGCCCGAACGTGGCGAGCACCTGGTCGAGGTGGTCGCGCTGGTAGAGGTGGCGGATGACGAGGACCTCGACCAGCACCCCGATCACGAAGGTGGCGGGGAGGGCGGCCAGGACCCCGAGCAGGAACGAGCCCGTGGCGAGGGTGACCGTCGCGCACACGAACGCCCCCGCCATGTAGAGCGACCCGTGCGCGAGGTTCACGCAGTCCATGATCCCGAAGACGAGGGTGAGCCCCGCGGCGAGCAGGAAGAGGAGCACCCCGAGCTGGAGCCCGTTCAGGAGCTGGGTGGCGGCCAGGGTGAAGTCCATGGACTCGGGGGGCTCGGGGACCGGCCGGGGGGAGGAGCGGCGGCTTCGCGGGACGGTGGCCGGCGCCGGGCCGCGGACGGCGCTGGCGCCGGCGGCGGCCGTTCCGGCCGTCGTGGACCCCGGCCGGGGAGCACGGGCGGCGTCCCCGGCCGGTTCGTTCGAACGACCGGGCGCCTACATGCCGCACTCGCTCGCGTAGGTGTCCTGGTGCGCGGTGTACACCGTCTCCACGATCCGGGTGGTCCAGTCCCCCGCTTCGTCCGCCACCACCTCCCGCAGGTAGAAGTTCTGGATCGGGAGGTGGTTGTTGCCGTAGGAGTACGGGCCGCGGACGGAGGGGTAGTCCGCAGCGGCCATCGCCGCGCGCATCCCGTCCATGTCGTCCAGGTTGCCGTTCACCGCCTCGACCGCGCTCTCGATGAAGAACACCGTGTCGTAGGACTGCGCCGCGTAGAACGACGGGTAGCGTCCGTACTTCTCGCGGAACGCGGACACGAACCTGCGGTTCTGCGGGAAGTCGAGATCGGGGGCCCAGAACTGGGTCATGAGGGAGCCGAGCACGCCCTTCAGCCCCGCCTTCTGCAGGAGCGGCAGGGAGATGGAGTCCACCGTGAACACGGTGTAGAGCGGGACCTCGCCCACGAGCCCCGCCTGCTCGTACTGCTTGATGAACGCCGGCCCGGCGCGGCCGGGATAGAACACGAAGATCGCGTCCGCCCCCGAAGCGCGGGCCTTGGCCAGCTCGGCGGAGAAGTCGAGCTGCGCGTCCTTGCCCCACTTCGTCATGTCCTTGCCGACCACCTCGCCCGCGAAGGTGCGCTCGACCCCGGCCACCATGTTCTTCCCGGCCGCGTAGTTGGGGGCCATGACGTAGAGCTTCTTCACGCCCTTGCGGTTGAGGACCTCGCCCATCGCCATCGGGGTCTGGTCGTTCTGCCAGGAGGTCGAGAAGAAGTTCTCGTGGCAGAGCTTGCCGGCGAGCTGGGAAGGGCCGGCGTTCGAGCTGATGAGGAACTTGCCGGCGTCGAGCACGGATTTGCGGGATGCGAGCAGGACGTGCGACCAGATGAACCCCGCTACGAAATCGACGTCGTCGGACTTGACGAGCTTGTCCGCCTTCTGCTTGCCGACCTCGGGCCGGAAGCCGTCGTCCTCGTAGAGGACCTCGACGTCGAGCCCGGCCATCTTGCCGCCGACGTGCTCCACGGCGAGATCGACCGCATCCTTCATGTCCCGGCCGATCACGCCGGCCCCGGTGGTGAGGGTGGTCACGAAGCCGATCCTGACCTTGTCGGCCCCCTTGGCGGGGGAGAAGGCAAGGGCGAGAAGGCAGGTGGCGAGCCCGAGGGCGATCGTCGGCTTGTTGCACATGTCGTTGGCCTCCTTCGGGTGCGCCGTCCATCCGGCGCCGCCGCATGGTTGGTTTCAGCAGATGATAAGCGAAAGAGGGGATGAGGAACGAAGGCAGCGTTCCGCGAAGCGGGCGAGATACCGGAGCCCCGGGATCGCGCGGCTGCCGTACCAGGAGACCATCTCGGCGTCGATGAGCGCGATCGGCGCCCGTGCGCCGCCCGGGGCGGCGCGGACGAGCGCGGCGTGCCGCGGCTTGAACGGGTAGGGCTCGCTCGCGAGGAGAACGAGGTCGACGCCGGCGAAGAGGGGTTCGTCGAGGCTCACCACCGGGTAGCGCACGCCGGGATCGTGGGCGATCGTCTCCCAGTGGACGAGGGCGAGGGTGCGCGAGATGTAGGTGTCGCGCGACACCGTCATCCACGGCTCCTTCCAGATGAGGTACAGCACCCGGCGGGGCGACAGCCGGCCCGCCGCCTCCTCGACCGCCTCGAGCGCCTCCGCGAACGCGCCCGCGAGGCGCTCCGCCGCCTTCTCCCGCCCGAAGACCGAGCCGAGGAGCCGGTACAGGGCGGGGTTGTCGGCAGGATCGAGGGGGTGGGTGACGATGACGTGGGGGGTGAACGTCTCGATGGCCTCCACGTCGCTCCTCCGGTTCTCGTCCACGTTCACGATGACGTGGGTGGGCCGGAGCCGGCGCAGCCGGTCGATCCGGACCGTCTTCGTGCCTCCCACCCGCGGGACCTCCTCGAGCGCGGGCCGCGGATGGACGCAGAAGGTGGTGCGGCCGGCCACGAAGGGGCCGAGCCCGAGGTCGAAGAGCAGCTCCGTGATGCTCGGGACGAGGGAGACGACCCGAGGCCCGGCCCCGGCCCGGGGGTGCTCGCGGCCCGCGTAGTCGGTGCGCGCCGAGTTCACCGCCGGGGGACCGGGCGCCTGCGGGCGGGGCACGAGCGGCCGGAGGACGCGCCGTTCCCATGACCGGTTCCGGCTCGCGCCGGGGACCGCTCGGCCCCCTCGCCGGCTACCGGTCTCCGGCCGGCGCCGCCCATCGCGGCGGGCGCTTGTCGAGGAACGCGCCGACCCCCTCCTGGGCGTCGTCGGCCATCATGTTGCACGCCATGACCCCCCCCGCGTACCGGTGGGCGTCCGTGAGACCCAGCTCGATCTGCCGGTAGAACATGCGCTTCCCGGTCGCCACGGTCGCGGCCGGCTTGGCGCGGATCGTGTCGCAGAGGCCGGCGACCGCCTCGTCCAGCGCCTCGGGCGGGGCCACCCGGTTCACGAGGCCGCGGGCCCGCGCCGTCTCGGCGTCGATGAACCCTCCGGTGAAGAGCATCTCGAACGCCTGCTTGCGCGCGACGTTGCGGCTCAATGGGACGCTCGGGGTGGAGCAGAACAGGCCGTGGTCGATCCCGTTGACCGCGATCCGCGCCTCCGTGCTCGCCACCGCGAGGTCGCAGGTCGCGAGGAGCTGGCAGCCGGCCGCGGTGGCGAGCCCGTTGACCCGCGCGACGACCGGCTGAGGAAGGCCGACGATGCTCAGCATCATGCGGCTGCAACGCTCGAACAGGGCTTCCTGGAACGCCTGGTCCCGGTGGGCGTGCATTTCCTTCAGATCGTGCCCCGCGCAGAACGCCCGCCCGGCGCCGGTCAGGACCACGACCCTTACCGACGGGTCCTTCGCGATGCGGTCGAGCGCGCCCTGGAGGGCGGCGATCATCGATCCGGACAGGGGGTTGAGGCGGTCCGGGCGGTTCAGGGTCAGGGTGGCGACGCCGGCGGCGGCGGCCTCGATGAGCTCCGGGCTCGTATCGTTCATGTCTCCTCCTCGTCCGGATCCTCGTCCGCCGCCGCCGGCATGGCACGGCACGGTGAGACGTTCGGGCCGGCGATGGTATTCTGCCTTCCCGACCCCGGCGAAGCGAGCGGGCGGAAGCCGGGCGGAAACCGGACGGAAACCGGGGGTGCGGGCGCGCCCCGCGCCGGGGCCCGCCCACGGATTCGAACCGAGCGCCATGGCGGGACACAGCAAATGGGCCAACATCCAGCACCGCAAGGGCGCGCAGGACGCCCGGCGGGGCAAGCTCTTCTCACGCCTCGTCCGCGAGGTCTCGATCTCGGCCCGGCTCGGCGGGCCGAGCCCCGACGGCAACCCTCGGCTCCGCCAGGCGATCGACAAGGCCCTCGCCGGCAACGTCCCCAAGGACACGATCGAGCGCGCCGTGCGGCGCGCGAGCGGTGACGCGGCCCTCGGCAACCTCGAGGAGGTCCGCTACGAAGGCTTCGGCCCCGGCGGGGCGGCGGTCATCGCCGACTGCGTGACCGGCAACCGCAACCGGACGGTGGCCGAGGTCCGGCGCGCGTTCACGAAGTGCGGCGGCAACCTCGGGTCGGACGGGTCCGTCGGCTACCTGTTCCACCGCGTCGGCCAGCTGCGCTACCCCGCGGAGGTGGACGAGGACGCGCTGATGGAAGCCGCGATCGAAGCCGGCGCCGAGGACGTGGCCGCCAACGGGGACGGCTCGTTCGACGTCGTGACACGGCCCGAGGAGTACGAGGCGGTGCGCGATGCGCTTCGAGCGGCGGGTTTCGATCCCGAGGAGGCGGGGGTGACCCTGCGGGCGGTCTCCAGCGTCTCGCTCGACCTCGCCGAATCGGACCGCATGGCGCGCCTCATCGAGGCCCTCGAAGACCTGGACGACGTTCAGCAGGTCTATTCGAATGCCGCCGTTTCGCTCGATACGCCCGCCCGCCTCGATCCGGCCCGGGCCTGATGCCGGGGCCTGAGCCGGGGCCGGGTGCGCGGCCCGGGGAGGGCGCGCCGCCGGGACCGGGTCGGGGACCCGGGTCGGGGCCGGGGGTCGGAGCCCGGATTGGATCCCGGATCGGAGGCCGGGCCGGGGCACGGGGCGCGGGGTCGAGGGGTACGAGGATCCTCGGCATCGATCCCGGCTCCCGGGTCACCGGCTACGGCGTGATCGAGGTGGTCCCGGCCGGAAGCCGGCACGTCGCGAGCGGCTGCATCCGGGTCGCGGGCGGCGACATGGCGGAGCGCCTTCGCCGGATCGTCGATGGGCTGCGGGAAGTCTCGGCCCGCTGCGCACCGAACGAGCTGGCCATCGAGCGGGTCTTCGTCAACCGCAACGCGGAGTCGGCCCTCAAGCTCGGGCAGGCGCGGGGCGCCGCGCTGGTCGCGATGCCCGACATCCCGGTCTTCGAATACGCGGCCACCCGGGTCAAGCAGGCCACGACGGGAAGCGGCAAGGCTTCCAAGAGCCAGGTGCAGAGCATGGTTCGCGTACTCCTCTCGCTGCCCGAAACCCCTCCGGCCGACGAGGCGGATGCGCTCGCCGTCGCCCTCTGCCACGCCCACAGCCGGGACCTGCTCGCGCGGACCCGGCCGGACCGGCGCCCGTGATCGGGCGCCTGGAAGGGATGCTGCGGGAACGCCGGCCTCCCTGGCTGCTGGTCGACGTGGCCGGGGTGGGGTACGAGCTGGAGGCTCCGATGACCACGTTCTACTCCCTGCCCTCGGTGGGCGAGGCCGTCGTGCTGCACACCCACCTCGCGGTGCGCGAAGAAGTCCCCCGCCTCTACGGGTTCGCCCGCCGCGCGGAACGGGACACGTTCCGCCGGCTGCTGCGGGTGAGCGGGGTCGGCGGGAAGGTCGCTCTCGCCCTTCTCTCCGGCCTCGATGCCGATGGCCTCGCCCGCTGCGTTCGCGCCGGGGATGCGGGCGGCCTCGCCCGGATCCCCGGGATCGGAAAGAAGACCGCGGAACGGCTCCTGCTGGAGCTGCGGGACCGTCTTCCGGGCGCCGGGAGCGCGGGAGGGGAAGTGCCGGAAGAGCCGCGCGCCGAAGCCGTCGCGGCCCTGGCCGCGCTCGGCTTCTCGCCGAACGAGGCGCAGCGGAGGGTGTCGGCGGTCGACGCGGCGGGTCTCGACAGCGAGGCGATCGTACGCGCGGCCCTGCGGGCGGTGGTGTCGTGACGCACGGACCCGGTCCCTTCGTCCGGTCCGCCGGGAACGCGGGAGCGCTTCCCCCCGGTCGTCCGGACCGGCCGGGCGCGGCGGGTCGAAGGGCCGGTTCGCGGGCCGGCCGGGGATGAACGACCGCATCGTCGCGCCGGACGCGGAAGCCGGCGAGGAGCGGATCGAACAACGCATCCGCCCCCGGCGGCTGGACGAATACGTCGGCCAGCCCTCGGTTCGCGAGCAGCTCGGTCTCTTCATCGAGGCCGCGCGGGCGCGCGGAGACGCCCTCGATCACGTCCTGATCTTCGGCCCGCCGGGCCTCGGCAAGACCACGCTCGCCCACGTCATCGCCCATGAGATGGACACGAACCTTCGCCAGTCGTCGGGCCCGGTCATCGAACGCGGCGGAGACCTCGCCGCCCTGCTGACCAACCTCGAGCCGCGGGACGTGCTCTTCCTCGACGAGATCCATCGCCTGAACCCGGCCGTCGAGGAGATCCTCTACCCGGCGATGGAGGACTGCCAGATCGACATCATGATCGGCGAGGGCCCGTCCGCGCGTTCCCTGAAGCTCGACCTCCCGCCGTTCACCCTCGTCGGTGCGACCACGCGGGCGGGGCTCCTCACGTCGCCGCTCCGCGACCGCTTCGGCATCGTTCACCGCCTGGAGTTCTACCACCCGGACGAGCTCGCGACGATCGTCGCCCGCTCCGCCGGGATCCTGGGGGTCTCGATCGACGCCGGGGGCGCCGGGGAGCTCGCGCGCCGCTCCCGCGGCACCCCCCGGATCGCGAACCGGCTTCTCCGCCGGGTGCGCGACTACGCCGAGGTGCGGTCCGACGGCCGGATCGTCGCGGACGTGGCGTCCCGCGCGCTGGACATGCTCGAGGTGGACACGACCGGCCTCGACGTGATGGACCGCAAGATGCTCCGGCTTCTCATCGAGAAGTTCGACGGAGGGCCGGCAGGGGTAGAGAGTCTGGCCGCCGCGTTGAGCGAGGAACGAGGGACCATCGAAGAGGTCGTCGAACCCTACCTCATACAGCAGGGATACCTCATGCGCACCCCGCGCGGGCGGGTCGCGACCGCCGCCGCCTGGCGGCATTTCGGCCTTGCGGCTCCCGCGACCCCCGATCTCTTCGCCGCGGGGCAGGCGACGGCGGCCGATCCGCACCCGGACTGACCTTGCCCGCCCCCGGGCTTCCTCCCGGGCTTCCTCCCGGGCTTCACTCCCGGACGCCGCCCGGACCATGCCGGGGCGTCCACTCGATCCGAATCGATCCGGAGCCGGCCGGGGCAGGTCCCGATCCTGCACGACCGCGGGGTGGGCAGGGCGCCGCCGTCGCGCTCGCGGCCGCTCCCCGCGGGGACGGCCGAACCGCCTCCGGATACCCGTCTCGCCCCCGAGCCCCGGGCGCTGTTCGTAAGCTATTGATATAGTGGGTGGAGGTCGGTAGGCGAGATATTTTTTACCCCGCGGAGACGGCGTTCTTCCGCGGTTTGGGGTCGGTTCGAGGGGCGTTTCGGCGGATTTCACCCCACGGAGCCGCTTGCGCGGGTACGGCGTCCTGGGAACGGTGCGTCTTCCAGACGCGGGCGTCCCGCCCGCATTGATCGGCGGCGGCCTCGCCGTCCCATTTGCGGGCGGGACACAAGCGTTCCCAGGACGCCGTGCCCAAGAGCGTTCGCGAGAGGCGTGTTTGGCGAAAATCCCTGCAGCGCACATGCCTCGCCCCCGAACGTTCATCGCGGGGGCTGCGCGCGGGTGTTACAATGGCTCCGTCGTACAGGGCGGGTCCGGTGCTGGAACAGGCGATCACGGGAACGGCGGGGGGGCTCGTGATCGAGGCGTTCGGGCAGGCCGCCGGGGGGCGGAGCCGCGGGCGGCCCGAGCCCCTCGCACGATCCGGACGTCCGCGGGCCGGCGCGGGCGGAGCGCGATAGCGGTTCTTCGGGATGGAGCTCGATCTCTCACTCCTTCAGCTCGTGCTCGGCGCGAGCATCGTGGTCCAGCTCGTGATGCTCCTCCTCCTCGTCACCTCCGTGGTTTCGTGGGCGCTCATCTTTCGCAAGCGGGGCGTCCTCTCCCATGCGCGGCGGGATGCGGCCGACTTCGAGAGCCGCTTCTGGTCCGGAACCGATCTCGTCTCGATGTACAACAGCATCAACAGCGCGGGCGGCGACCCGGGGGGAATGGGGGGCATCTTTCGAGCGGGATTCCGCGAATACGCCCGCCTGCGGCGCACCGGCATCGACCAGCGGGACGTGATCTACGGCTCCGAACGCGCGATGCGGGTCGCGATGCGCCACGAGGTCGACGATCTCGAGAGCCACCTGTCGTTCCTCGCGACCGTCGGCTCCACGAGTCCCTACGTCGGCCTGTTCGGGACCGTCTGGGGCATCATGAATTCGTTCATGGCCCTCGGCAACGTGGGGGGGCAGGTGACGGTGCAGACGGTGGCGCCGGGAATCGCGGAAGCGCTGATCGCGACCGCCATGGGTCTCTTCGCGGCGATCCCGGCCGTCATTGCCTACAATCGCTACCTGAGCGACGTGGAGTCGCTGTCCAGCCGCTTCAGCACGTTCGTGGAAGAGTTCTCGACCATTCTCCAGCGCCAGCGGGTCGATTGAGCCCGGGCGGCGGGAGTTGCGATGATGGCTTCGGATTCGCGAAAACGCCCGATGTCCGAGATCAACGTCGTGCCGTACATCGACGTGATGCTCGTGTTGCTGGTCATCTTCATGATCACCGCTCCCCTGCTCACCCAGGGCGTGAAGATCGATCTTCCCGATGCACCGGCCGAGGCCGTCGAGACGGCCGATACCGAACCGCTCATCGTCAGCGTGGACTCCGCCGGGCGGTACTTCATCAACTTCGGCGGTGACGAGGCGGAGCCGGTCGACCAGGCGACCCTGCTCAATCGCGCGGCGGCTCTCCTGCGGCACCGGCCCGGGATCCAGGTCCTCGTCCAGGGTGACGAATCGGTCGAGTACGGGGCGGTGGTGGTGGCGATGGCGATCCTCAAGGAGGCGGGGGCGCGGTCGGTCGGCCTGCTCACGGAGCAACCCAGTCCCGCCGGTTGAAAACGGCCGTGCGCGATTTTCTCGACCAGGCCGGCCCCTACTTCCTCGCGGCCCTCGTCCACGCGGTGGCCGCGGGCCTGCTCGTGCTCGCGGTCGAGTGGCCGGTGCGGAAGCAATCAGCGCCCGAGGCGGCCGATGCGGTCCAGGCCACGGTGGTGGACGAGGAACGGGTGCGGCTGGAAATCGAGCGTATCCGGGAGCGCGAGACGGCGAAGCGCCGCGCGGAGGAAGAGCGGGCCGAGGCCGCCCGGCAACAGCGCGAGCACGAGGAGCGGCGGCGCAAGGAGGCCGAAGCGGCCCGCCTCGCCGAGGAGCAGCGGCGCAAGGAAGCCGAGACCGCGCGCGCCGAGGAGGAGCGGCGCCGGCAGGAAGCCCAGGCGGCCCGCCTCGCCGAAGAGCAGCGGCGCAAGGAAGCCGAGACCGCGCGCGCCGAGGAGGAGCGGCGCCGGCAGGAAGCCCAGGCGGCCCGCCTCGCCGAGGAGCAGCGGCGCAAGGAAGCCGAGACCGCGCGCGCCGAGGAGGAACGGCGCCGGCAGGAAGCCCGGACGGCCCGCCTCGCCGAGGAGCAGCGGCGCAAGGAAGCCGAGACCGCGGCCCGTCGAGCCAGGGAACAGCAGCGCAAGGAGCTGGAGAAGGCGCGCCGGCGAAACGAGGTCGAGATGGCCCGGCGCAAGGCGGAGGAAAAGCGGCGGGTGGAGCAGGCGGAAGCCGAGCGCCGCAAGCAGGAGGAGGAACGCGCCCGCCGGGAGCGCATGGCCCGCGAGAAGCAGCGGCTGGAGCAGCAGCGCGAGGCCATTTTCGCGAAGGCGCGTGAGGAGTATATTGACGCCATCGAGTCGCGCGTGACCAGTAACTGGCGCCGCCCCACCGGGATTCCGGACGGGCTGAAGTGCAGGGTCTACGTGGTGCAGGACAGCAGCGGGAAGGTCCTTCGCGTGGAGATCAGACAGAGCAGCGGCAACGTCGCCTTCGACCGCTCGGTCGAACAGGCGGTCCTGGCCGCGTCACCGTTGCCGCGGCCTCGGCAGCGGGCCGTGTTCGACCGCGAGATCGTCTTCCTGTTTCACCCCAGGAGCTGACCGGTGAGAAGACTGCAACGTCGGCTGCTCTTCTTCGCGGCACTCTTCGCGGGGACGGCCGGGCCGGCCTGGTCCGCGCTTCAGATCGAGATCACCAGGGGTCTCGAGAGCGCTACGCCCATCGCGGTGGCGCGGTTCGGGTGGTCCGGATCGGGGCCGGCTTCCCCGGAGCCGGTGTCGGCGGTCATCGCCGCCGACCTCGCACGGAGCGGCCGTTTTGCGCCACTCCAAGAGCTTCCGCAGCATCCGCTGCGCAAGGAGGACGTCCGATGGTCGGACTGGCGGCGCCTCAGGGTCGGCAGCCTCGTCATCGGCTCGATCGACGAGGTAGTGCGCGGCGGCGCCCGGGAGTACCGGATCGAGTACCGTCTCTTCGACACCTTTACCGGCGCCCAGCTCGCCGGCAAGCGCTACCGCCCGGTGCGCTCCGGCCGGTTGCGGTGGGTCGCGCACCTCGTCAGCGACGAGATCTACTACGCACTGACCGGAGAAAGAGGTGCGTTCGCGACCCGTATCGCATACGTGACGGAGGCCGTCCGGGAAGGGGAGGTCGTCCACACGCTCAACGTCGCGGACAGCGACGGGGGCAATCCGGTCGTCCTCCTGACCTCCCCCTATCCCATCATGTCACCGTCGTGGTCTCCGGAAGGGAGCCGGCTGGCATACGTATCCTTCGAAGGCAGGCGCTCCCGGATCCTGGTGCAGGAGATCGCGACCGGCCAGCGCCGCGAGATCACCGCGTTCCCCGGCATCAACGGGGCTCCGGCGTTCTCGCCGGACGGCCGGCGGCTCGCGGTCGCGCTGTCGCACGAGGGCAGCCCCGACATCTACGTGATGGATGATCTCGAGTCGGGAGAATTGCGTCGTCTCACCAGCGGGCCGGACATCGACACCGAGCCGGCATGGTCCCCGGATGGGCGAACCCTCGTATTCACCTCCAATCGAAGCGGGGGTCGGCCGCAGCTCTTCCGGGTTCCCGCATCGGGAGACGGCGCGCCCCAGCGCCTCACGTTCACCGGCCGATACAACGCCCGTGCGGCGTTCTCCCCGGACGGCTCGCGGCTCGCGTTCGTGCACGAGACCGGGGGCGACTACCGGATCGCGGTCATGGAGATCGGGGTCGAGAGCATCGAGGTGATCACCAACGGAAGGCTCGACGAGTCCCCGACGTTCGCTCCCAACGGCCGGCTGATCCTCTACGCGACGACCGACGAACGCGGCCGGTCCGCGCTCGCGGCGGTCTCCACCGACGGAGGCTTTCGCCAACGCCTGTCGATCGACAGTACCGGCGTCCGGGAGCCGGCCTGGTCGCCAAGGCTGTCCGGGCGCTGAATCGGGCCGGCCGGCGGCCGGCGAGTCCCAGGCAACACGAATCGGAGATGACGATGCAAAGAGGCAAGGCGATCCTCGGCGTGGCGGCGCTTGCGTTGATGGCCGGGTGCGCCGCTCTGCCCGAGCCGGTGAGCCCCACGCCCGGAGTGGAGGACCGCCCCCCGCCGGGGGCGGAACCCGCCGGGGCGGCGGGCGGGACCGAAACGGAGGGGATGGGCACCACCGGTGCGCTCCCGGATGCCGGAGGCGTCGAAAGCAGCCCGCTCGTCGACGCCGACGGCTCGGAGCTCACCCTGGTCATCTATTTCGACTTCGATTCGAGCGAGGTGCACCCCGATGACCGGGTGGTGGTAGAAGCGCACGCGCAGTATCTTGCCCGCAACCCCGGAGCGGAGGTGGTGCTGGAGGGGCACGCCGACGAGCGCGGCTCGCGGGAGTACAACGTGGCGTTGGGAGAGCAGCGTGCGACCGGGGTTCGCGACATGCTCCGGCTGCTCGGAGCGGCGGATCACCAGGTTCGCACCGTGAGCTATGGGGAGGAGCTCCCGGCCATGATGGGGCAGGAAGAAGAGGCGTGGTCCCGCAACCGGCGCGTCGAGTTCGCCTACGCAAGGCGCTGATGCACCCCCGGTGCGGGAGGTCCCCGAGGCGGGCGGGATGAAGGATCCGGGTACCGGGATCCGGCCCGCTCCGCGGTCCGATCCGCTTCCGGCGGCGTTCGCGTTCGCGCTCGCGCTCGTCTGCGCGTCCCCGGCCGGCGCCCAGACCGCGGGGCCCGCCACCGGCGGCGGCCAGCCCGCGGTCGCCGCCGAAGCGTCCTCGCGTGGGCTCGAGGCGCGCATCGAGGATCTCGAGCGCCGTCTCGGCGCGAGTGCGCTCCTGGACCTCGTGGCCCGGGTGGACCGTCTGGCGAAGGAGATCCAGGTGCTGCGCGACCGCGCGGAGGTCGCAGCGCGCACGCTCGATGGGCTCCGGAGCCGGCAGCAGGACCTGTATGCGGAGCTCGACCGGCTTGCCCAGCGGGTCGCACCGCCGGCGCCGGAGCCTGCCGGGACTCGACCGGAGGCGACTGAAGCATCCGCTCCACCGTCCGAACCGGGAGCCGGTTCGCCGGCCTCGGCCGCCGGTTCTCCGGGGCCGCGTGAGGCGCGCGGGGGCGCCGCCGCGCCGGAGGGCGGGCTTCCCGATGCGGCGGAACCGGGAGGCGGGGCCTCCGGCGGCGCCCCGGAGCCCGCGGGCGAGCCGGCGTATGATCCCGTGGAGGAACAGGAACGCTACCAGCTCGCCTTCGATTTGCTCTCCGAAGGCCGGTTCGAGCGTGCCGCGGCCGCGTTCGCGGAGTTTCTGACCGCCTTTCCCGAAAGCCGCTACCGCGACACCGCGAGGTTCTGGAAGGGAGAGTGCCTCTATGCCCTCCGGAGATTCGAGCCCGCGCTCCGCGAGTTCAGGATGCTGGTCGAGGACCATCCCGACAGCTCGAGCATCCCGGGCGCGAGGCTCAAGATCGGGTTCATCCTCCATGAGCTCGGCCGTCCCAGGGAGGCGGCGGAAGAGCTGAGGGCGCTCATCGAGTCCGCTCCCGACACTTCCGAGGCGAAGCTCGCGCGCGACCGGATCGAGCGCCTGCAATAGCCCCCGAGGGCGCCGTCGCCCTCCCCCCCCCCCCCGCACCGCCGCCGCGACCACGACGGCCGGCTGGTGGAAATCGCGGGTTGGCGAGGGCGGGGCCGGACCGGATTCCTCCCGGCGGCCCGCATGGCATCCGCCGCCCCGTCGGCGCCCCCCTCGCCGCCCGCCGAGGACGAGGCGAAGGCCGGCCTGCCCGGAGCCGTTCAGGGCGGCCCGGACCGGCGGACGGAGGATCGCCGCGGGCCGGGGACGCCGGCTCAGGCGAGGGTCTGCCCTCCGTCGATCACCAGGTTCTGCCCGGTGACGTGGCGGGCCGCGTCGGAGACCAGGAAGGCGACCGCGGCGGCATGGTCCTCGGGGGTCGCGAGCCGTCCGAGGGGGATCCCGATCCGGTACTTCTCCAGGCTGCCGCGCAGCATCGCCTCGCGCATCGCGTCGGGGTCTTCGTAGCTCCGGATCATCGGGGTGTCGGTCGAGCCGGGGGTGATGGCGTTGACCCGGATCCCCCGCCCCGCGAGATCGAGGGCGAGGTCGCGGGTGACCCGCAGCAACGCCGCCTTCGACGCCGAGTAGGCGAGGTTCGCCTGGCGGGCGACGACGGCGCTGATGGAGGAGACGTTGACGATGGCGCCCGCCCCCCGCTCGGCCAGAGGCGCGAGGCACGCACGGATGCAGGCGACCGGGGCGCGGAGGTTGATCGCGAGCATCCGGTCCCAGGCCGCCAGGTCGAGGTCGTCGACGGGGGTGAGGTAGAAGACCCCCGCGCAGTTGACGAGCACGTCGATGCCGCCGTGGCGTCCGGCGGTCGCCTCCGCCGCCGCGGCGACCGCCGCGTCGTCCGTGAGGTCGAGGGCGTGCGTCGACACGAGCGCGCGCGGGGCCGCTTCCCCGACCGCCGCCCGGCTCTCGTCGAGCGCGCGCGCGTCGAGGTCCCAGAGGGCGACGTCGTGATCGGGGCCGTGATCGGGGCCGCGGCGGTGGCCGCCGCCGGCGAGCGCGATCGCGATCGCCCGGCCGATGACGCCCCCGCCGCCGGTGACGACCGCGGTGCGCCGCGGGGTCTCTTCATTCATGGGTCCGCTCCGTCATCGGGGAGGTTTCGAGGTCCGCCCGGTGGGGAGGGGCGCGGGCGGCCCGCCGGAGGCGCTTGCTCAGACGTGGGCGATCGCGTCGATCTCCATCAGGATGTTCCGCCCGAGATAGCTCACCGCCGCCGACGTCCGCGCCGGCTTGTCGCCCGGGAAGTACTCGCCGTAGACCTCCTCGAACCGCGCCTTGTCGTCGAAGTTCGCGAACAGCACGGTAACCTTGACGACCTTGTCGAGCGACGAGCCCGCCGCCTCCAGGATCGCCTTCATCGTCTCCATGCAGCGCCTCGCCTGGTCGCGGACGTCGCCTTCGACCATCTTGCCGGTCTCGGGGTCCTCGGCCGCGATCCCGCCCGTGAACACGAAGCCGCCCACCTTCCACCCCTGCGCGAACGGGTGCACGTGGTCGTCCATCCGGGTCGGCGCTCCGGCCGTCACGATCTTCTCTCTCTGCATGGTCGTTGCTCCCTGGGCTCGATGGATGGGGACGGCTCAGCCGTTCGGGTCGTCCGGCGGATCATGGCCGTAGACCGCGCGGGCCTGCGCCGGTGAGACGATCCCGTCGTCGACGTCGCGCGCCACCGCGGCCCGCGCCCGCGAGCGCGGGTCGAAGTACCCGCCGCCCCCCGGCGTGCGGAGGTCGACGACGTCTCCGGGGTCGATGAAGACGGTGCGCTTGGGATGAAGGGGCTCGCGGTCGTTCAGGGTCGCGGCGCCCGCGCGCCCCGCGCGCCCTCCCGAGAATCCGAGCGGCGGATGCCGGATGCGGTCGGCGCGCATCGCGACGCGAAGCGGCGCGTCGCCGAGCAGCCGGAACCGGAACTGCTGCCCCGGGCCGCCGCGGAAGCGCCCCGCGCCCGCCGAGTCGGGGAGGAGCTCCTTGGCCTCCACGAGGATCGGCTTCTCGCTCTCGAAGATCTCGACCGCGGTGGTCGGCGGGTGGTCGGGGTAGGACACCACCATCCCGTCCTTGCCCGGCCGCGCCCCGATGCCGCCGTGCACGATGAGGATCTCGACGAAGCGTTCCCCGTGCCGGTCCACCCCGGAGAGCACCGGTACCCAGGTCGGGGCGGCGGAGTCCGCGATCACCCGGTGCGGGAGGATGGGTTCGAGCGCCCGGAAGACCGCCGCCTGCACGTAGTGCGCGACCAGCACCCGCGCGCCGACCGCGGCCGGGTACTCGGCGTTGAGGATGCAGCCGGGCGGCGCGCTCACCCGCAGCGGCGCGAGGCTCCCGGCGTTGATGGGAGAGTCGGGCTCGAGGGCGCACAGGAGCGCGTACACCACGTCCGCGTAGGTCCAGTTGAAGGTGACGTTGATGCCGCGGGCGGACTGCGGCGAGGTGCCCGCGAGGTCGACCGAGACGCTCTCGCCCGCGACGTCGACCCGCACCCGGATGGTGACCGGCGCCTCGTCGCCGTCCGCCTCGACCTCCCCCCGCCACGTCCCGTCCGGGAGCCCGGCGATGATCGTGCGCATCGCCCGTTCGCTCCGGGCGCGCATCTCGCAGCCGATCCCTTCGAGGTCCGGGAGGCCGGTATCCTCCAGGAACTCCGCCACCCCCTTCTTCACCACGTTGTTGGAGGCGACCTGCGCCATCAGGTCCCCCACCACGATGTCGGGGACCCGTACGTTCGCGCGGAGGAAGCGCATCAGCTCCGCGTTCGGCCGGCCGGCCCGGAAGAGGAACGTCGGAGGGATGATGAAGCCCTCCTCGTGGATGTCGCTCGAGTCGCTGGAAAGGACCCGCCCCCCGACGTCGGGGGAGTGGGCGCAGCACGCGGCGAAGCCGACGAGGCGCCGCCGGCGGAAGATCGGCGCCACCATGGTGTAGTCGTTGAGCTGCGAAGCCCCGAGCCACGGATCGTTGGAGAGCAGCACGTCGCCCGGCCGCAGGGTCGAGGGCGGGTAGCGCTCGAGGAACGCCTTGACCTCGGTGGACATCACCCCGAGAAAGGCGACCTCCCCCTGGCTCGGCTGTGCGATGAGGTTGCCGCCCGCGTCGAAGAGGGCGTTCGAGAAGTCGTCGGCGTCGGTCACGTTGCGCGAGAAGGCGGTGCGCTTGAGGGCCGCCGTGCCCTGATCCACGATGGAGAGGAGCCGGTTCCAGCCGATCCGGATCTCGGCGGGGTCGAGCGCGCTCACAGGTCGAGGACCAGGTGGCCGGCGGGGTCGATCACGCCGCGCGCGCCGGGCGGGATGACGGTGGTGGACCGGTCCTCCTCGACGATCGCGGGGCCTTCGAGGCGCGTTCCCGCCGCGAGGCGCGCACGCCGGTAGCAGGGGGTGTCCACGTACCCGTCCCCGAACCAGGCCGGCCGCCGTCCGGCCGGGTCTCCCGGGCGGCCTTCCGGGGGCGGGGCCGGCGCCCGGCGGGGGGGCCGGAGGGTCGCCGGGGACGGGGCGGAGACCGAGACCCGCCAAGTCACCGCCTCCGCCGGGACGCCGCGGATCGTGCGGCCGTAGCGCCGCTCGTAGGCTCGGTGGAAGGCGCGTTCGACGGCGGGAAGCCCTTCCCGCGCGAGCGCCCCGGAGGGCGGCAGGGGGACCGGGGCCTCGTAGCGCTGGTTGCGGTACCGCATGTCGACCTGGCGGACCACCTCGCGGCGCCCCGCGCTGCCGGTCCCGCCCCGGGCTCCGGCTTCGCCCCTGCCCTCGCCTCCGCCCTCGACCTCGATCTCGTCCAGGAGGGCGCGCCCCTGCGCTTCGAGCGCCGCGAGGAGGCGGTTCACCCGGTCGAGGTCCACCCGATCCAGCTCGGCCCGGTACGAGGCCGCGAGGTCGAAGCACGGCGGGGCCAGCACCGCCCCGAGGGCGGAGAGCACCCCCGGGTCCGTCGGGACGACGACCCGCCGGATGCCGAGGGCGCGGGCGAGGCAGGCGGCGTGGATGGGGCCGGCGCCGCCGAAGGCGAGCAGGGTGAAGCGCCGAAGGTCCACCCCGTGCTCCGAGGCGTGGACGGCCGCCGCCCGGGCCATCTGCTCGTTCACCTGGCGGAACACCGTCCACGCCGCCGCGACGGCCGGGATCCCGAGCGGGCGGCCGACGCGCTCGTCGAGGGCCGCCTCCGCCGCCCCCGTGTCCAGCCGGAGCCTTCCCCCGAGGAAGTACTCCGGGTCGAGGTAGCCGAGCACCGCGTCGGCGTCGGTCACCGTCGGCTCGCGTCCGCCGCGCGCATAGCAGGCCGGCCCGGGCTCGGAGCCCGCGCTCTTCGGCCCCACCGCGGGAAGCCCGAGGTCGTCCACCCGGGCGATGCTCCCTCCGCCCGCCCCGATCTCGATGAGGTCGACCACCGGGACCCGGATCGGCAGGCCGCTCTTGCGCTTGAATCGAGCGACCCGCGCCGCCTCGAACTCCACCGTGACCTGCGGAGCGTGGTTGCGCACGAGGCAGATCTTGGCCGACGTGCCGCCCATGTCGAACGAGAGGAGGTTGCGCAGGCGCAGGCGCCGGGCGTGCGCCGACGCCGCGTGGGCGCCCGCGGCGGGCCCCGATTCCAGCATCCGGATCGGGAACCGCGCCGCCGTCTCGGGGCTCATCGTGCCGCCCCGGGAGTTGACGACGGTGAGCGCGCCGCGATGGCCGCCCGCCCGCAGCCGCTCCTTCAGGCCGACGAGGTAGCGCGAGACGAGCGGCCGCACGTAGGCGTTCGCGACGGTGGTCGAGAAGCGGGGCAGCTCCCCGAGCTCGGGAAGGACCTCGGACGAGAGCGACACCGGGAGGTCGGGGGCGAGGGCGCGGACCCGGTCCGCGGCCGCCCGCTCGTTCTCCGGATTGGCGTAGGCGTGGAGGAAGCAGACCGCGACCGACTCGACCCCCCGGTCGACGAGGAACCGGATGGCCGCATCGGCGCTCTCGTCGTCGAGCGCCTCGAGCCGTTCGCCGTCGGCCGCGGTGCGCTCCGCGACCGGCCGCCGGAGGGCCCTCGGAACGAGGGGGGCGGGGAGGTCGAGATGGAGGTCGTAGAGGTCGTAGAGCTGCTCGTAGCCGACCTCGATGACGTCGCGGAATCCGCGGGTCGTCAGCATGCCGGTGCGGGCCCCGGTGCGCTCGATGAGGGCGTTGGTGGCGAGGGTCGTCGCGTGCACGACGATCGCGACCCGGGCCGGCGCCAGCCCCTCCTCGGCGAGCGCGCCAGCGAGCCCCGCGAGCACCGCATCCGCCGGGTCGCGGTGGGTGGTGAGCACCTTGCGGGCGGTGGAGCGGCCGGTCTTCGGGTCGAGGAGGCAGACGTCGGTGAACGTCCCCCCGATGTCCGCGCCCGCGACGAGGGTTCGCCCCGGCCCCCGGGCGGACGACACCGCGCGATCCAAGCGGATCAGGGAGCCGCCCGAAGGCCGGCCCCGGCTGCGGTCCCGCCCCCGGCCCGCTCCCGGCGGGACAGCGCCTCGCGGATGCGTCCGATGCCGGCCGCGAGCGCCTCCGTCGAGCGCCGTCCGAACGCGACGCGGACGTGGCCTTCGCCTCCGCCGCCGAATGCCGAGCCCGGCAGGACCGCCACCCGCGCATCGGCCAGGCAGAAGTCCGCGAACTCGCGGTCGTCCATACCGGTCCCCGCGACGTCGGGAAAGCAGAAGAGGCCCGCCTCCGGCACGGGGCAGCGGATGCCGGGGATGGAGTCGAGGGCGCGGGCCACGAGGTCGCGCCGGTTCGCGAGCCGGGAGCGGATCCCGACCGGATGCCGGATCGGACCTCGGCCCGCCCGCCTCCCGGCCCGCCGAGCGCCGCCGTCGCGGCCTTCTGGGCCACCACGTTGGCGCAGGTCACGAGATGCTGGTGCACCTTCAGCATGTTCGCGACCAGGGGCGGCGCCCCGTGGACGTAGCCGACCCGCCAGCCGGCCATCGAGAACGCCTTGGAGAAGCCGTTGAAGGTGAGGGTGCGCTCGGCCATCGCGGGCAGGGCCGCGATGCTGCGGTGCACGGCGTCGGTGTAGACGAGGTATTCGAGGGTCTCGTCCGCGAGCACGAGGAGATCGTGGCGCCGGGCGGTCTCGGCGATCGCCTCGAGCTCGGCCGGTCCGAACACGCGGCCGGTGGGGTTGTGGGGGGTGTTGAGGAGGATCGCCCGCGTCCGCGGACCGATCCGCGCCGCGAGGTCGGCGCCCGTCACGGCCCCCCCGCGGAGCGGCACGCTGACCGGCGCCGCTCCCGCGAGGCGGATCAGGGCGTCGTAGGTGACCCAGCCCGGGGTGGGCAGCAGCACCTCGTCGCCCGGGTCGAGACAGGCCCAGGCCGCCAGCGCGATGCCCTCCTTGACGCCGACGGTGACGATGATCTGCTCCGGGTGGGCGGCGATCCCGTTCTCGTCCCGGAGCTTGTCCGCGATCGCGCCGCGAAGGTCCTCGAGCCCGGAGCTCGGGCTGTAGGTCATGTACCGGTAGTCTTCGTCGAGCGCGGCACGGGCCTCGCACTTGATCTCGGGCGGGGTGTCGAACTCGGGCGCGCCGGAGATGAGGTCGAGCACGTCGCGGCCCGATGCGCGCAGGCGCTTGATGCGGTCACCGAGGTCGATCGTCGCCGAGGGCGCGAGTTCGCGCACGCGCCCGGATTCCCACTTCGCTTCCAACCGGCTCTCCCTCAATCCGATGGCGGGGGCGGCGCGGACGGCCGCTCCTCGAACCCCCCGCCCAGGTACAGCGTCTCGCCGGAGAGGTAGGCCATCCCCGGCGAGCAGAACAGGGCGATGACCTCGGCGACCTCCGCGGGGTCCGCCGCCCGCTGGCCGTCCTCGAGCCCGGCCCGCGGCGAACCCGCCTCGCCCACCGCCCAGCGCCCCATGTCGGTGCGGGTGAGCGGCGGGGCGACGGTGTTGATCCGCACCCCGAGGGGCCCGAGGTCGCCGGCGAGGTTCCGGGTCATGGCGACGAGCCCCGCCTTGGCGGCCGCGTACGCCGGCCCCCCTGCCGACACCGCGCGCGAGCCCCGCGCCCCGACGTTCACGATGACCCCGTGCGACGCCCGCAGCAGGGGCAGGGCGGCCGCGATGCAGTGGAACGGCCCCTTGAGGTTCACGTCGATGATGCGGTGGACGACGTCGATCCGCGCCCCCGGCAGCCGGTGCGCCGCGACGAAGCCCGCGTTGTTCACGAGCACGTCCAGGCGGCCGAACGTCCGTTCGACGGCGCCCACGGCTTCGGCGACCTCGCCCGGGTCGGCGACGTCGGCAGCCACCACGAGGCTTCGCCGGCCGCTCTCCTCGATCGCCTCCGCGACCTCCTCGGCAAGGCCCCGGCGCTCGTGGCAGTGCACGCAGACGTCGGCGCCGCGGGCGGCGAGGGCGAGGGCGGTCGCCCGGCCGATGCCCCGCGAGGCGCCGGTGACGAGGGCGGCCTTGCCGTCGAGGAACCGTTCCACCGTCACCGGCTCCTCCCCCCCGAGCCGCCTCGCGCGCGCCGCGCCGCCGCCCTCCGGCGCCGGACGAGCCCCGCCCTCGCGGCTGCCCCCCTTCGCCGCGGCGCCCTCCCGGAGGGGGTCGGTGGAGGAGGCGAAGAGGTCAGGCTGCGTAAATGCGTCATCGCGTCTCTCGTTCCGTATTGCCCCGGTTCGCCCCCGAGGCGCCGCGCGGGCAGTCGGCGGTCAGCCCCCGAGATAGGAGCGGATCAGGTCCTCGCTCCCCCGCAGGGCCGCCGACGACTCTTCCAGCGCGATCGCCCCGTTCTGGATGACGAGCCCGCGCTCGGCGAAGTCGAGACCGACGTGGATGTTCTGCTCCACGATGATCACGGTGAGGGCAAGCTCCTCGATCACCCGCTGCATGACCTCGAAGAGCTGCTCGATCCACACCGGCGAGAGGCCGGCCGACGGCTCGTCGAGGAGGATGAGCCGCGGGGCGCCCATCAGCGCGCGGGCGAGGGCCAGGGTCTGCTGCTCCCCGCCACTCAGGGTCAGGGCCTTGAGCCGGCTCTTGCGCCGCAGCACCGGGAAGTGCTCCAGCATCTCCTCGATGCGGCCCCGCACCTCGGCGCGCGGCTCGCCCCGGCTGAGGCATCCGAGCTCCAGGTTCTCGTAGACCGTCTTGCGCCCGAAGAGCTTCCGGTCCTGCGGGATGTAGACGAGCCCGTCGTGGTAGCGCCGGTGGGCCGGGACGTCGTTGACGACCCGACCGTCGTACCGCACCTCCCCCGACCGCGGCTCGAGGAACCCGGCGATCGCCTTCAGGATGGTGCTCTTGCCCGAGCCGTTGCCGCCGAGGATGCACACCACCTCGCCCGCCCCCACCTCCAGGCTGATGCCGTCGATGACCTCGACCGGACCGTAGCCGAGGCGGAGATCCTCAAGCGCGAGCATCCGCCGCCCCTCCCGGTCCCGGCCGGCCCCCTGGTCCTTGCCCCCGTCCGCGCGCCCGCGCCTGCCCGAGATAGGCCTCGCGCACCCGGGGGTCCTCCTGCACCTCGGACGGCGACCCGGACTCGACGAGGAGCTGCCCGGAGACCAGTACCGAGATGCGCTCACAGAGCGACATCACGAGGTTGAGGACGTGTTCGACCAGGACGACGGTCGCCCCCAGCTCTTCGTTGATGCGCCGGATGAGGTCCGCGATCTCGTCGATGCGGACGAGGCTCAGGCCCGCCGCCGGCTCGTCGAGAAGCAGCACCCTCGGCCGCGGCACGATGGCGCGGGCGATCTCGACGAGGCGCATCTGCCCCCCCGAGAGCTCGTCGCCCCTGCGGTCCGCGAGATGCTCGATGCCGACGAATTCCAGGGTCTCCCGCGCGCGGTCCACGGACTCGCGTTCGAGCCGGCGGAAGCGGGGGGTGCGGAACGCGATGTCGAGGAGGGACTGGCGGCGTGTCGCATGAAGCCCGAGCATGACGTTCTCGAGCACCGTGAGCTGGTCGACCAGGGCTGCCCGCTGGTAGGTGCGCATCACCCCGTGGCGGGCCACCGCATGGTTCGGCCAGCGGGTGACGTCGTCCCCGAAGAGCCGGATCGCTCCCTCGGTGACGGGATGGATGCGCGAGATGACGTTGAGGAGGGTGGTCTTGCCCGAGCCGTTCGGCCCGATGATCCCGCGGAGCTGTCCGGCGGGGACCCGGCAGGACACGTCCTCCAGGGCGCGGATGCCCCCGAAGCGGATCGACACGCCTTCCAGGGCGAGGGCGGCGGTCATGGCCGGTGCCGCCGTTCGCGGAGGCTCGGGAAGAAGTGTTCGACGAGGCCCGCGAGGCCGCGGGGGAAGAACACGATGGTCAGCAGCAGGATCCCGCCGATCGCGAACTCCCACAGCCCCTTGAAGGCGCGGAGGATCTCGATGAGCAGGGTCATGATCGACGCGCCGAGCACGGAGCCGAGGAGGCTCGCGACCCCCCCGAGGGCGACCATGCAGAGCTGCACCACGAGCTGGAGGAGCCAGAAGTTCTGCGGGTCGATGAATTGCAGGGTGATGGCGTGGAGCCCTCCCGCGAGGCCGGCGAGGAGGCCGCTCACCGCGAATACCGCGATCTTGGTGGTGAACACGTTGATGCCGAGCGCCGGCGCGACCAGCTCCTGTTCCGCGAGGCAGAGCAGCGACCGCCCGAAGCCGGAGGCGACGAGGTTGCGCACCACCCACATCGTGCCGAGGAGGGTCAGCAGGGAGAGGTAGTAGGTCGCCTGGATGTTCGGGATCGGGAGGCCGAAATAGTTCGGATGGGGGACGGAGAAGCCGCTCGCGCCCCCGGTGAGGAAGCGCGCGTGCAGGAACGACCAGTGCACGATGAGCACGAACGAGATGGTGATGATCGCGAGGTAGAGGCCCCGGAGCCGGAGGGCGGGGAGGGCGACGAGGGTCCCCACCGCGGCGGCGAGCAGCGCCCCGGCCGGCCACGCGATCCAGAACGACCAGTCCGCGCGCACGACGAGGAGCCCCATGGTGTAGGCCCCGAGCCCCATGAAGGCGACGTTCGCCTTGGCGAACTGCCCCGCGTAGCCCATGATGAGGTTGAGCGAGGTCGCCATGATGATGTTGATGATGAGGATGTTGAGGACGTGCACCTTGTAGAGGCTCACCGTCCAGGGGGCGACGGCGAGCACCGCGACGCCCGCCGCGGCGGCGAGACGGAGCACCCGCTCGGGGCGCACCGCGATCATCCGGCGCCCCCGCCGCGGCGGTTCCCGGCTTCTCCTCCGGCGCGAGTGCCGGCGCCGGGCGCCTGGCCGCGGGCCGTGGGCCGCGCCCGGCGCCGTTCCCGGAGCGCCGGGAGGCCGTGGCGGCGGGACGACGCGCGGGCCGGAACGCTCCGGGGCCGCATCGGAGCCCGGCGGGGGCGCGCGGTCGAAGCGGCTTGGGGGATGCGTCCCGTCACGGCGAAGGGATCGGGGTCCGGAGCGGGAAGCGGGCGGGATTCGCGGTCCGGGGGCCGGGGCCGCGAAGCCCCTTGCGGAAGGCCTCGGCGGGGACGAATTCGAGGGGATACGTCACGGTGAATACGTCATCCGGGCCGGGGCTCCGTACTTCCTCTGCCTGCCTGTCGGGTGGGGAGGGTCCCCGGGGGCTCTTCCCGAGGGGCCGGCTCCTAGACCCGGGTCTGTTCCTTCGAGCCGAAGAGGCCGCTCGGGCGGATGAGCAGGACGAGGATGATGACCGCGAACCCCGCGATGTCCTGGAACATGGTGCCGGCGTACCCGCTCAGCATCTGCTCGAAGATCCCCATCAGCAGCCCGCCGATCACCGCCCCCGCCAGGCTGTCGAACCCGCCGAGCACCGCGGCGGCGAAGGACTTGACGAGGATGGAGAGCCCCATGTCGGGATACACGAGGACGATCGGCGCCAACAGCACCCCGGCGAGCCCGCCGAGGAGCGAGCCGAGGGCCCAGATCCAGAGGAACACCAGCCGCACGTCGATGCCGACGAGGGCCGCCGCGTCCTTGTCTTCGGAGACCGCCTGCATCATCTTGCCGTGCCGGGTGAGGGCGAAGAAGAGCCCGAAGAGGACCATGCACACGAGCGCCGCCCCGCCGAGCACGAGGTGCTGGCGCTGGATGAAGACGCCCTGGATGACGAGGGGCTCGAACGAGAAGATCGGCGGGTAGGCGACGAAGTCGCCCCGCGTTCCGTACGAGGTCCGGACCACGCCCTTGATCATGAACGAGACCGCGATGGTCGCGATGATGAGCGCGAGGTCGCTCGCGTTCGCGAGCGGCCGGTACGCCCCCCGCTCGATCAGGATCCCGAGGATGGTGGTGACGAGGACCGCGAGGGTCAGCGCCCACCAGTAGTCGATCCCGTTCGCGGTCAGCAGGTAGCCGACGAACGCGGCGGTCGCGAAGATCTCCCCGTGGGCGAAGTTGACGGCCCGCGCGCCCTTGTACACGACGACCATGCCGAGGGCGACGAGCCCGTAGATGCTGCCGAGGGCGATGCCGCTCGCGAGGAGGTCGAAGAACATGGGGCGGGACCCGTCTCGAGGAGGAGGCGGCGGACGGACGGCGCCGGGCGCGCGGGCGGCCCGCCCGACCGGGACCGGACCGGGGGGGCCGCCCCCGGATGCCCCGAGGGCGGGCCCGGACCCGCGGACCGTCCCTCCGCTACGCGCTCCGTGCGCGCTGCACGCCCCTCGTCAGTCGAGGACCTTCCAGGTCAGGCCGACGTCCATCTGCTTGCCGTCGTGGAGCTTCTGGAACATGCCGGTCTTGTTGCCGTCGTGGTCCGCCGCCGAGTAGGTGATCGGGCCGAAGATCATCTCCGACTCGAAGCCCTCGATGGACTCCATCGCCGCGATCAGGGATTCGCGGGTGAGGTCGCGGCCGGCGCGCCGGAGCGCCTCGACCACCACGCTGGCCCCGGTCACGCCCCACATGCTGTACGGCGTCAGCTTGATCTCGGGCGCGATGGCCGCGAGCCTGGCCTTCCAGGGCTCGAGGTCCGGCGCGTTCGGGTCGCGGGTGAAGGTCACCGTGTAGGCGTTGTCGATCGCTCCCGGGATGCCGACGTCCTTCTCGAGCTGCACGAGGTCGTTGATGGACGTGTGCAGGATGATGGGGAGCTTGGTGAGCCCATACTGGTGGGCGGCCCGGAGGAAGACCGTCGTCGGCTTCGGGAAGAGGTCGGTGATGATCACGTCCGGGTTCGCCTTGGAGATGCGAAGCGCCTGCGGGGTCGCGTCGGCGGTCTCCGCGGTCATCTCCTCGTCGGCGACCGGGGTGATGCCGTACTCCTTCAGCTTGTTCATCACGCCTTCGTACTTGGCCTGCCCCCACGCGTCGTGCTGGGCGATGATGGCGACCCGCTCCGCGTTCGGGATGCTGCGGGCGAAGTCGGCCTGGAGCACGCCTTCGTAGCCGGCGCGAAGCGACGTGCGGAAGAGGCAGCAGTTGGGCTGTTGCGTGATCTTGTCGTTGGTCGCCCCCCAGACGGAGTACGGCACCCCGTTCTCGAGCACGATGTCGCGGTAGGACAGGATCTCGTTGCTGCACCCGCCCGAGGCGAGCATGAAGACCCGATGGTCGTGGATCGCCTTCTTGACGGCGGGAATGCCCATCTCGGCGGTGCAGCCGGTGTCCTCCTCGACCCATTCGATCCTGCGTCCGTGGATGCCCCCCGCGTCGTTGACCTCGGACCAGACCGCCTTGGCGCCGGTGGCCATGCCGGGGCCCACGGTGGCGCCGGCCGGGCCGGTGAGCGGGACCATGAGCCCGATCCGGATGGTGTCGTCCGTCACCCCGGTCTCGGCGCCGGCGCCGCCGGCCGTCAAGGCCAGGGCGCACCCCAGTGCGGAGAGGGCGCGTCTCGTCGCGTGCGTTTTCATCGGGAACCTCCTGGAGTCATGTCGAGGGGGCGCCGCGCCGGGCGGCGCTCCCGGAATGCCGGACGGCGTGCGCTTCCCGCCGGGCCGCCGGGTGAAGGCCACGGCAGCGGGGGCCGAGGCCGGCAGACGACGGCCAAGGCGAAGGACCCACCGTCCGAGCGTATGCGCGGGCGATGGTGGCATGGCTCCGGAATCACTGTCAACAATTTACTTTCGACAGTTTCGAATGGCTTCCTTCAGCCGCCGCCCGGGGGCGGGCGACGGGGCAGACCGTGGTCATCCGTTCCCGTGGCCGGATGGGCTCGGAAGCGTTGCCGAGCGAAAGCGGTCATACTGGCGGCCGCGTGGAACAACCCATCGGCCGGTGCGCGAACGCGCCGCCGATGGAAGCGAGGGACCGAGCCATGCGCTTCTTCAACACCGCAGGTCCGATCAAGCCCACGGACCACTACTGCATCCCGCCGCTCGAGCGCTTCGACCTCGACGAGGTGCTGGCGCTCGTGCGGACGAAGAAGTACTTCGTCCTGCACGCTCCCCGGCAGACGGGCAAGACCTCCGCCCTGCTGGCGCTGCGCGAGGTGCTCAACGGGCGGGGCTACGCCTGCGTGTACACCACCGTCGAGACCGCGCGCACGGCCCGCGACGACGCGGAGCAGGCCATGCGCGCGGTGCTTGCCGGACTGAGCTCACAGGTGCGCTCGACACTGGGGGACGAGTTTCCGGCGAGGATCTGGTCCGGCGTTCTGGCCGAATTCGGCTCGAGCGAGGCGCTGCGCGAGGCGCTGGCGCGCTGGGCGGACGCGTCGCCGAAGCCGCTGGTGGTGCTCATCGACGAGATCGACACCCTCCAGGGCGACCCGCTGCTCTCGGTGCTCCAGCAGCTGCGCGCGGGCTACCCCATGCGCCCGGACGCCTTTCCGCAGTGCGTGGTGCTGTGCGGGCTGCGCGACGTGCGCGACTACCGCATCCGGTCCACCAGCAGCCCCTTCAACATCGTGGCCGAGTCGTTGCGGCTCGGCGACTTCACGCAAGAAGAGACCTTGGCCCTGCTCGGCCAGCACACCGGGGAGACGGGACAGGCGTTCACGGACGGGGCGCGCGAGGCGATCTGGACCCAAACCCTGGGCCAGCCGTGGCTGGTGAACGCGCTGGCTTACGAGACCTGCTTCAAGCGCAAGGCGGGGCGGGACCGCTCGCGCGCCATCACCGCCGATGACGTCGCCGAGGCGCGTGAGGCGCTCATCGTGCGCCGGGTGACGCATCTCGACCAGCTGGCGGACAAGCTCCGGGAAGACCGGGTGCGCCGGGTCGTCGAGCCGATGCTGAGCGGCGTGGACGAGCGGCGCGCGACCAGCCACGACGTCGAGTACGTGCGCGACCTCGGGCTGATTGCGCGCGATGCGCCGGTGCGCATCGCCAACCCCATCTACGCGGAGGTCGTGCCGCGCCAGCTGGGCTGGATCGTGCAGGAGGAGCTGGACCTGGACACGGCGTGGTACGTGGACGAGGCCGGCGGCCTGGACGTGGACAAGCTCCTCGCGTCGTTCCAGGACTTCTTCCGCCGCCACTCCGAGCACTGGAGGCGCCGGTTCGACTACGAGGAGCCGTGGCCGCAGATCCTGTTGCAGGCGTACCTGCACCGGGTGGTGAACGGGGGCGGGCGCATCGAGCGGGAGTACGGGTTGGGCCGGGGCCGGGTGGACCTGCTGCTGGTGTGGCCGCAGGGGGAGCGGGTGCGGGAGTTCGTGGTGGAGTGCAAGGTGGTGCGCGACAAGGATGGTTTGGAGAGCACGGTGGCGGAGGGGGTGGAGCAGACGGCGGGATACATGGACCGCTGCGCGGCGGAGGCGGGCCATCTGGTGGTCATCGATCAGCGCGAGGGCCGGAGCTGGGAGGACAAGGTGTTCCACCGCCAGCGGCGGTCGAAGGACGGGGCGCCGGTGGAAGTCTGGGGCATGTGACGCGACGTCATCGGTCGGGATCCCTGCCCGGGCCCCGGGAAACGTCGGCACCGGTCCGCATGAGCGCGGACTCTCCCTGATCCCGGAGCCGGACGCGCGGCGGGCGGGTCGGCTTCGGGCGGCGTAGAACCGGAGCGGACGGCGGGGAGAAGCGGGGGCGGAGCGGGGATCCCGGTGCGGCATCGGGCGGCCCCGGCGCCGGACGACATCCGGTCATCGCGCCGCCGCGGACGACGGCCCGCCGCTTCGGGTCAGACGCGCACCGAGACGTACTTGATCGTGGTGAACTCCTCGATCCCCCAGTGCCCGCCCTCGCGGCCGAGCCCGCTCTCGCCGACGCCTCCCATCGGCACCTCCGCCCCCTGCGGGCGCCGGTCGTTCACCCCGACGAAGCCGCAGCGGAAGACCGCCGCGGTCCGGAACGCGCGGGCGAGGTCGCGCGTGTAGCAGTAGGCGGTGAGGCCGTAGGTCGGGTGGTTGACGTTCCGGAACAGCGCCTCCTCGTCGCGGAAGCGGACGAACGCGGCCACCGGGCCGAAGGTCTCCTCGTGCATGACGAGCATGTCCGGGGTCGTGTCGACGAGGGCGGTCGGGGGGTGGAACCAGCCCCTCCGGCCGGGGCGGCCCCCGCCGCCATCGTCGCCCGCTCCGCCGCCGAGGAGCCGGGCGCCCTTGTCGAGGGCGTCGCGGACGTGCCGCCGGGTCTTCTCGACCGCGCCCTCGTTCTGGAGCGGCCCCATGGTGACCGCCGGGTCCATCCCGTCCCCGACGACGATCGCCTCCATCCCGGCGAGGAAGCGCTCCAGGAACGGCGCCGCGATCGATTCGTGGAGGAACGTCCGCGCGGGGCACGAGCAGGTCTGCCCCGCGTTGGTGAACTTGCGCGCGAGGAGGTCGCCCGCCGCGAGGTCGAGGTCGGCGTCGTCGTGGACCACGAAGGGCGCGTGCCCGCCGAGCTCCATGGTCATGCCCTTCATGAGCGCCCCCGCCTGCCCGCCGAGATGCCGGCCGACGGCCGACGACCCGGTGAACGTGACGTGCCGGATCGCGGGATGCCCGAGGAGCGTCCGGCAGGCGTCGTCCGAGCGGGTCGTGGTGACCACGTTGACCACCCCGGGCGGGAGGCCGGCCGCCTCGAACAGCCGCGCGGCGGCGAGGGCGCTGAACGGGGTCTCGCGGTGGGGCTTGACGACGAGGGGGCAGCCCGCCGCGAGGGCCGGAGCGCCCTTCCGGGCGATCATCGCGAAGGGGTCGTTGCCGGAGCTGACCAGCAGGGTCGGCCCGACCGGCTCGCGGAAGACGAGCTGGTGCTTCCCCGGGTCCTGGGCGGGCACGATCTCCCCGTAGAGGCGGCGCCCCTCGGCCGCGTACCAGCGGACGAAGCTCACCCCGTAGTCGATCTCGCCGCGCGATTCGGCGAGGGGCTTCCCCTGCTCGAGGGTGATGAGCCGCGCGAGCGCCTCGCGATGCCGCTCCATGAGGTCGGCGGCCCGCATGAGGAGGGCTTCGCGATCCACGGCCGGGGCTGCCGCCCATCCCGGAGCGGCGCGCCCCGCCGCGTCGGCGGCGAGCGCGGCCTCGGAGGGGTCCCGATCGGGGACGCGCCCGACGACCTCCAGGTTGGCGGGATTGGCGACCTCGATCGTGCGCCCGGCGGCGGGCTCCACCCATCGGCCCTCGACGAGGTTGGCGGCGAGCGAGTCGGGAACGAGCTGCATGGCGGTCTCCGTCGGTGGCGGGGGCGCCCGGTCTCCGGGCGCGGGGATGATGGGATGGGCCGGGGCCGGGGAGCGGGCGCCCCCGAGTCGTCCGCGATGCGCGCCTCGGCGGTCGGGGGGAGGGCGCCGGCTCGGAGGCCGCGGCGGCGCCGGCGCTCCCGGCCGGGGCGGCGGGATCAGCCCGCGGCGTAGCCGCCGTCCACGTTCAGGATGGCCCCGGTCACGAACGCGGCGGCGGGCGAGGCGAGAAAGAGGACCGGCCCCGCGACGTCCTCCGGCGCCCCCCACCGGCCCATCGGGGTGCGGGCGACGACGGCCGCGTAGTGCTCCGAGTCGCTTCGCCCGACCGCGGTCCCCGCGGTCGCGACGAACCCGGGCGCGACGGCGTTGACCCGCACCCCGTGCCCGGCCCAGGCGATCGCGAGGGACCTGGTGAGCTGGTGCACCCCCGCCTTGGCCGCCCCGTAGGCGGGGACCTTCGGGCTCCCGAGGTATCCGTACATCGAGCCGATGTGGACGACGCACCCGCGGCTCGCCCGGAGGCAGGAGAGGAAGGCGGAGCAGAGGCGGTAGGCCCCGGTGAGGTTGAGGTCGACGAAACGCTCGAAGGATCCGACGCCGGGCGGCTGGCCGCGCTCCGAGCCGCCGGCGCAGTTGACCAGCACGTCGAGCCGCCCGGTGCGGGCGGCGAGGGCCTCCACCGCCCCCGTGTCGGTGACGTCGAGCCGCTCGTAGGGGTAGCGCCCGCGGTCGGGTTCGACCGGCGCCTCCTCGAGCCCGGTGATGGTGACCGCCGCCCCGCCCGCCCGGAATCCGGCCGCGACGGCGGCCCCGATCCCCCCGAGGCTCGCCCCGACGACGAGCACCGCCCGTCCCGAGAAGTCGAAGCAGCGCGAAGGGTCCATCGGCGTCTCCTGGCGGCGTGGCCGGCGGCTCGGGTCGGCGCGGCGGCGCCACACCGCGCCCCGGCCCGGACTTGGCGGAGGATCACGGGCCGATGATCGCCGTCGGCGGATCGGGGCCGGCGGCCGCCCGGCTCCCTGATCGATTGTCGACATTGTACAATCGACCCGAAGGAGAGCCGCGCGACGGACGATGGCCGGGTTGACGGCGAGCGAGATCGAGACCTACCGCCGGGACGGGCTGGTGGCGCCGTCGTTCCGCCTCGACGAGGCGAGGCTCCGACGCCTCGCCGCCGCCGTGGAGCGTCTCGTCGCCGCGAATCCCGACGTTCCCCCCGAGTACCTCATCGGCCCGCACGTCCCGCGGCCGGACGACCCCGATCCGGACCTCCATCGCGAGTTCCTCGACCTCTGCCTCGACCCCGCGATCCTGGACCTCGTGGAGTCGGCGATCGGGCCGGACGTCATCCTGTGGAGCAGCGGGGTGTTCTGCAAGCCCCCGCGTACCGGGCGCGCGGTGCCGTGGCATCAGGACGGGCGGTACTGGCCCCTGCGGCCCCTCGCGACCTGCTCGGTCTGGGTCGCCGTCGACGACTCGCGGCCCGAGAACGGCTGCCTGCGCTACATCCCGGGCTCGCACGCGGCGCGGCGCCTCTACCGCCACGAACATGCCGGGGGCGGCGACCTCGTGCTCAACCGCCGGGTCTCGCCCTCGGAGTTCGATCCCGCGGCCGCGCGGGACGACGTCCTCCGCGCCGGCCAGCTCTCCCTGCACGACGTCTACCTCGTGCATGGGTCCAACCCCAACCGCACGGGACGCCGCCGCGCCGGGTACGTCATGCGCTACTTGCCGGGCACGTCCTTCTACGACCGGGAGATGGAGGTCGGCCAGAGCTCCGACATCGGGGTCTCGGATTTCGCGATGCGTCCGATCTGGCTCGCCCGAGGGGTGGACCGGACCGGCCGCAACGACTTCCGGATCGGTCATCCGCCGGGGGAGGGGCCGGGCTCCGTCCGTCCGTCCCCGTCCCTGCCCGCGTCCGCGCCGCTTCGATGCTGAGCGCGGGGTCGGCGGGAACGGACTCCGGGCGGGGGGACGCGATCGGTCCGGACCCGGGGCGCGGGGCGGGAACGCGGCGGTAGGACGCGCCGGCGGAGCGGGGCGGGGCGCGGCAGGGCGGGGGGCCGGATGCAGGGCGATCGCTACGACTACGTCGTCGTCGGCGCGGGCTCCGCGGGGTGCGCCCTCGCCGCCCGGCTGAGCGAGGATGGACGCCGCTCGGTGCTGCTGGTCGAGGCGGGCGGCAAGGACGACGCGTTCTGGATCCCCATCCCGCTCGGGGTCGGGCGGCTCTACAACGACCGCCGCCTCCACTGGCCCTGCTCGACCGAGCCCGAGGCGGGGTTGGGGGGCCGGCGCATGTACCTTCCGGCCGGCCGGGTGCTCGGGGGGTCGAGCAGCATCAACGGGCTCCTCTTCGTGCGGGGGCCGGCCGAGGAGTACGACCGGTGGCGCGACGCGGGCTGCCCCGGTTGGGGGTGGGAGGACGTGGCGCCCTGTTTCCGCCGGCTCGAACACTATCCGACGGGCGACCCGGCCCACCGCGGCCGGGGCGGCCCCATCGGGGTCTCCGACCTGCCCCACCGCGATGCCTTGACCGAGGCGTTCCGCCTCGCGTGCGCCGCCCTCCAGGTTCCGGAGACCCCCGACTACAACGGCGCGCGCTACGAGGGGGTGGCGTACCTCCAGCTGTCCTCGTACCGCGGGCGGCGATCGAGCGCGGCGGCCGGGTACCTGCGGCCGGCCCGCGCCCGGCGGAACCTGGAGCTGGCCCTCGAATGCCGGGCGGCGTCGGTGGTGTTCGAAGAGGGCCGGGCGGCCGCCGTCGCCTGCCGGCTTCCCGACGGATCGGCGCGGCTCGTGCACGCGGTCCGGGAGGTGGTGCTCTCGGCCGGGGCGATGAACACCCCGCGGCTGCTCGAGCTCTCCGGCATCGGGGACGGGAAGCGTCTCGCGGCCCTCGGGGTCGAGGTCGTCCGCCATCTCCCGGGGGTGGGAGAGAACCTCCAGGACCACCTCAACACCCGCTTCGCCTATCGCTGCACCCGGCCCATCACGGTCAACGACGCGCTCCGGGACCGGTGGCGCGGGGCCGCGATGATGCTCCGTTACCTCCTCACCCGGCGGGGCCTCATGGCGACCCCCGGCGTATCGGTGCACGCCCTCGTCAGGAGCGGCCCGGACGCGGAGCGGGTCGACCTCAAGCTCCAGGTGACGCACCTGAGCGGGCGGACCCGCTACGCGATGACCGGGGAGCACGGGATCGACACGGTGTCCGGGTTCATGCTCGGCTCGACGCCCCTCCACCCGCGGTCGCGGGGGTCGGTGCACGCACGTTCCCCGGAGCCGGACGACCTCCCCGAGATCCGCGCGAACTACCTGGGCGACCCCGAGGACGCGGCCCTCGCGCTCCGGGGCGCGAGGTGGCTCAGGCGGATCGCCGCCGCGGCGCCCATGCGGGCGCTGATCGCGGAAGAGCTCCGTCCGGGGGACGAGGTGCGCGACGACGAGGCGCTCGTCGAGTACATTCGCGCGACCGCGGAGACGAGCTGGCACCCGGCCGGGACCTGCCGCATGGGCGCGGGCTCGGACGCGATGGCGGTCGTCGACCCCCGGCTCCGGGTGCGGGGGGTCGCGGGGCTTCGGGTCGCGGATGCGTCGGTCATGCCCCACCTCGTGTCCCCGAACCCGAACGCGGCGGCGATGATGATCGGCGAGCGCGGCGCGGACCTCATCCGCGAAGACCACGGAGGATGAGATGGCGGAGCGGGCGGCTTCCGGAGCGGCGGCGGGCGAATCGAATTCCGGGTCGGCGCGGGCTTCCGAAGGGGAGGCGGGCCCGGACCCCGGCTCGGGGGCGGGTGCGGGCCCGGGCGGGGCGCCGCACGACGAGACGGAGGAGCTGCTGCGCACCGCGGAGCGCTGCCTGCCGGGCGGCGTGCTCGGCCGGCACCGCTACCCCGAGGAGATCGATCACATCCCGGTCGAGGGGAGGGGCGCGCGGATCGTCGACAGCCGCGGGCGGCGCTTCATCGACTACTCCTGCGGCGGCGGCTCCCTCATCCTCGGCTACGGCCACCCCGCGGTCGTCGAGGCGGTCCAGCGCCAGGCCGCCCGCTCGATGCAGTTCGTGAGCATCCGCAATCCGCTCGCGATCCGCCTCGCCGAGCGCTTCACCGACATGGTCCGCTGGGCGGATCGGGTCCGGTTCGCCCTCTCGGGCGCCGAGGCGGTGATGTTCGCGCTCCGCCTCGCGCGGGCCTTCACCGGGCGCGAGAAGGTGCTCAAATTCGACGGCGCCTATCACGGGAACTGCGACTACGGCCTCTGGGACGCGGCGCCGGCGGGCGGGGCCGGGGCCGGCGAGGGTGTGGGCGCGGGCGGGAGCGCGGGAGGGCCGGCGCCGGGCTCGGCCGGGATCCCGCGCGCGATCGGAGACCTCGTCCGGGTTGCCCCCTACAACGACCTCGAAGCGGCGCGCCGGGTGGTGCGGGCGGAGTGGCGCTCGCTCGCCGCGGTCATCGTCGAGCCCGTGCAGCGGAGCTACGCCGCGCACCCCGAATTCCTCGCCGGGCTCCGGGAGGTCTGCACCGCGCACGGCGTCGCCCTCGTCTTCGACGAGGTGGTCACCGGCTTTCGCCACGCGCTGGGGGGAGCGGCCGAGGTATTCGACGTCGACCCCGACCTCGGCGCGTTCGGCAAGGCGCTCGGGGGCGGGGCGCCCATCTCGGCCGTGGCGGGGCGGGCGGAGGTCATGGACCACGCCGACCCGCGGCGAGGCGACGCGGCGTCCGGGTACGCCTACGTCACGACCTCCCAGGCCGGGAACCCCCTCGCGGCGGCGGCGGCCCTCGCCACCTTGCGCGAGCTCGCCCGGCCCGGGGTGCTGGAAGGCCTGCACGCGCGCGCCGCGGCCCTCAAGGAGGGGCTCCGGGACCTCGTCCGGCGGCGCGGGCTCGAGGCGCAGGTCGTCGGCTTCGGCCCGCTCTGGGACGTCGCCTTCTCGCCCCGGCCGATCTTCGACCGGCGAAGCGCCGCGCGCGCCGACGCGGCCCGCCACCTCCGCTTCCACGTCGGGCTCATTCGCCACGGGGTCATGGTGCGGGCGGGCGGGCGGAGCTACTTCTCGACCGCCCACCGCGAGGGCGAGATCGAGGAGACGCTCCGCGCGGCGGAGCGCGCCCTCGACGAGCGATAGCGTGCGCGCGGCGCCCCGTCTCCCGCGCGGCGGCCCGCCTCGGCCGGAGGGGGCGGCCCGCCGGGCCGCCCCCTCTCGCCTCGGGGCAGGGCCGTGCGGCGACTTCGGCCCACCGCGGCGCCCCGGTGAACCGGGGCGCTGACGTGACGGCGCGGGGCGGACGCGCGGGGAGCGGGCTCTCCGTCTGCGTCGACATCGGGGGGACGTTCACCGACGCGGTCCTGATGGACGACGAAGGGGCGGTGCTCGCCTCCGAGAAGGTGTTCACGACGAGCGGGGACCTCTCCTCGGGGGCCGTCGAGGGGGTCCGGCGCCTCCTCGCGGGGAGCGGGATCGAGCCGGCGGCGGTGGGCGAGGTGGTCCACGCGACCACCTGGACCTCCAACACCATGATCGAACGGACCGGGGCCCGGACCGCGCTCCTGACCACGGCCGGGTTCCGCGACGTCCTGGAGCTCGGCCGGGAGTCCCGTTACGACGTCTACGACCTCTTCATCGAGCTTCCACGGCCTCTCGTGCCCCGCCGCCTTCGCTTGGAGGTCGACGAGCGGCTGGATGCGCACGGGCGGGTCGTGCGTCCACCGGACCCGGCGCGGGTCCGCGCGCTGGCGGGGCGTCTCGCGGAGGAGGGGGTGGAGGCGGTCGCCGTCTGCCTGCTCCACGCCTACCGCAACCCCGTGCACGAGCACGCGGTCCGCGAACGCCTTCGCGAATGCGGGTTCGCGGGGCCGATCGTGCTGTCGAGCGACGTCTGCCCCGAGATCCGCGAGTACGAGCGGACCGCGACCACGGTCGCCAACGCGTACCTGTACCCCCGGATCGCGGCGTATCTGCGGACGTTCGAGCGGCGTCTCGCGGAGGATGGTGTCGTCGCCCCGCTCAGCCTCTTCTCGTCCTATGGCGGGCGGCTCACCCCGGCGACGGCCGGGCGCCGCCCGGTGGAGATGCTCGAGTGCGGGGCGGCGGCGGGCGTGCTGACCGCGGCCGCGGCCGCGAAGCAGGTCGGCTGGCCGCGGGCCCTCTCCTTCGACATGGGGGGGACGACGGCCAAGGCGGCGATCATTCGCGGCGGTCGCCCGCGGCTCACCCGGAGCTACGAGGTGGCGCGGCTCGCGCGCTTCATGCCGGGGAGCGGCCTTCCGGTGGCCGCGAGCGCGGTGGACCTCATCGAGATCGGCGCGGGCGGCGGCAGCATCGCCGCCGTCGATGCCCTCGGGCTCGTCACCGTCGGCCCCGAGAGCGCGGGGAGCGAGCCGGGCCCCGCGTGCTACGGGCGGGGCGGACGCCGGCCGACGGTGGCCGACGCGGACCTCGTGCTCGGCTACCTCGGGGCCGGAGCGGCGGAGGAGAGCGGCGACCTCCGCCTCGACCCCGATCTCGCCCGCGAGGCCGTCGGGCGCGAGGTCGCGGGACCGCTCGGGCGCCCGGTCGAGGACGCGGCGATGGCCGTCCACGACGTCGTCGTCGAGCAGATGGCGCGGGCGGCGCGCCTCCACGCGGTGGCGCACGGGGAGGACCCGCGCAGGCTCCGCATCGTCGCCTTCGGGGGCGCAGGTCCGGTGCATGCGTGCGCGCTCGCGCGGCGGCTCGGCGCGCCCGAGGTGCTCGTCATGCCGGGGGCGGGGGTCGGGGCGGCGGTCGGGCTCGGCCTCGCCCCCGCGGTGTGCGTCGCGGCGCGGTCGCGCCTCGGCCCGGTGGACGAGGTCGACTGGCCGGCGGCCGGGTCCCTCGTCGCCGAGATGCGGGCCGAGGCGCTGCGCGACATGGGCCTCCCCGAGGCGGCCGCCGTCGAGGCGTCGGTCTCCGTCGACATGCGATACCGCGGCCAGGGCTACGAGGTCAACGTGCCGTTCCGGGGCCCGCCCTACGGCGGGGGCTCGGGAGCGGCGCTCGCCGCCGCCTTCGCGGCCGCCTACCGCGAGCACTACGGGCGGGACAACCCCGGAGCGGCGGCGGAGGTCGTGAGCTGGCGCCTCGAAGTCCGAAGCGGCGCCTTGCAGATGCCGGGAGCGGCGGCCGGAGACGCGGAGGCCGCCTCCGGGGGCGGCCGCTTCGCCCCCGGTTCGGCGCCGGCCTCCGCCCTCGTCCTCCGGCGCCCGGTGCGTTTCGACGACCGCTACGTCGACACCCCGGTCCATCGGCGGGAAGGGCTCCGTCCGGGGGAACGGCATCCGGGGCCCGCCCTCGTCGTCGAGCGGCAGACCACCACGGTGGTGACGCCGGGGGCCCGGTTCGGGGTCGACGCATTCGGGAACCTGCGGATCCACCTCGACGGAGACGGGCGATGACGACGACCGGGCATCCGGGATCGAACGACCGGCCGGCGGCGGGCGGCCGCCCGAAGTCGGAGAGGAGCGGGCTCTCGCCGGGCGACGTCGAGGTCGTCTGGAGCCGACTCCTCTCGATCATGGACGAGGCGGCGGCCACCATGATCCGCACCGCCTACTCCATCACCATCCGCGAATCGAAGGACCTCGCGGTAGTGGTGTTCGACCGCAAGGGGCGGGCGCTCGCCGAGTCGGCCATCGCGAGCCCCTCCTTCATCGGCACCCTGCCGCGAACCCTCGACGCATTCCTCGCGGAGTACCCGGCGGCGGACTGGCGCGATGGGGACCTCGTCATCACCAACGATCCGTGGATCGGGTCCGGCCACCTCCAGGACGTCACCATGGCGGCCCCGATCCTCGCCGGCCGCACCCTCGTCGGATTCGTCGCGATCTCGGCCCACGGGCCGGACATCGGGGGCACCCTCTACTCCGCCCTGAGCCGCGAGATCTTCGAGGAGGGGCTCCGGATCCCGGTCACCCGCTACGCGCGCGGCGGGCGCCGCGACCCGCTCGTCCGGCGCTTCATCACGAGCAACGTGCGGGTGCCGGACAAGGTCATCGGGGACCTCGAGGGGATGGCGGCCTGCTGCCGGCGCGCGAGCCGGCAGGTGCTCGAGCTCGCCGGCGAGTACGGGGAGCAGCGCTACGCGCGGATCGCGGGCGAGATCGTGGCCCGCTCGGCGAGGGCCGTCCGCGCCGCCGTGGAGGCGGCGCCGCGGGGCGCGTGGACGAGCGAAGTGACCGCGGCCGGTTTCGACGCGGAGCTCGCGATCCGCTGCCGCGTCACCCTCGACGGCAAGGGGGCGGCCGTCGACTACGAGGGAACCGCGCCGGCCCAGCCGCTCGGCATCAACGTCCCCTACTGCTACACGTATGCCCACACCGTCTATCCGCTCAAGTGCGTGTTCGGGCCGGGCATCCCGAACAACCACGGGACCGCCGCGCCCTTCGCGGTCACCGCCCCCGCGGGCTCGATCCTCAACCCGGACTTCCCGGCCGCGGTGAGCGCCCGGCACCTCACCGGGCAGTTCCTGAGCGCGGCGGTGCTGCTCGCCCTCGCGGAGGCCCTGCCGGACCGGGTCATCGCGGAGAGCGGCGTGCCGCGGCCCCAGGTGGTGTTCAGCGGAACGACCGCCCCGGGGGCGCGCTTCGTCGAGCACGTCTTCGTCTCGAGCGGCGTCGGCGCCGGGCGCGGCAACGACGGGCCGCACGCCCTCTGCTACCCGACCAACACCTCCAATACGCCGGTCGAGATCCTGGAGTCGCTGACCCCGCTCGTCGTCGAGCGGAAGGAGATCCGGGCCGGGAGCGGCGGGGCCGGCGCCCGGCGGGGAGGCTGCGGCCAGGTGTTCGTGGTGCGGAACGGGGGCGAGACCCCGATCCGCCTGTCCATGCTCGCGGACCTCACCCACCGGGGCGCACGGGGTCTCGCGGGGGGAGAGGACGGCGCCCCGGCCGCCTTCGCCGTCGACGGCCGCCCCATTGCGGACAAGTCGGTGCTCGACCTCCCGCCCGGCTCGGCGCTCCGCATCGACGCGGCGGGCGGCGGCGGCTTCGGCCCGCCCGCGGACCGTCCCGCCCCGCTCGCCGCCGCCGACCGCCGGGGCGGGTACCTGGCCGACGCCTCCGGCGAGGACGCCTGACCCGCATCCTTCCCCCGCCGCCGTTGCCGGCCGCAGCCGCTCCGGACGTCCCCGAGAACGCGGGTCTGCCCAAGTCCGCGGCTCCTTCGGCCGGCCGCCCACGGGGTCGTGGAGGCCGCCGTGGGCGACCCCGAAGTCGTATCCGCCCGGCAAGTCCCGGATGAACTCGTCGGCCCGGACCTCGCGCGCCGCACGGCCGCCCTCGACACCGCTCCCGACCATGTGCTCGCCGGCGCCCCGGCTTCGTGCAATATCCGGGCTCGGGCCTCGGGTTCGCGACGCCTTCGCTCTTCAATCGTTGCCGTGCAGCCTCTTCGAAATGAGGTCCCCTGTTCTCCATCCGTCGGAGGAATTCCGCCTTCCGTTCTTCTCCATGCGTATCGGTTTCGTGTCGTCGGGGTTGCTCGGGTATCTTCACCCTCCTTTGCGGAAGACCATTATCGTGCTCTCACGGTTGTTTTCCCGGGTAAATCCCCGTGACGGAAAGCATGGGACGCAGTGCCTCCGGCGTCCGGGTCTACCGGCCGGGGGGTGTTGTCCGTCCGTGGTCAGTTCCACGGGTCGTACCCCGTGCTCCTGACGGCACTCCTGATCGCGGCGGTCGCCCTCGTCTGCGCCTCGCGCGTCCTTCGGGCAGCGGGAGCTCTTGCGAGCAGGCCCCTCGCCTCGTCCGCGATCTCGCCCCATCTCGGACCTTCCGCCTCGATCCATTGCTGGAGCTCTTCCCCCGTGGCTCGCAGCCCTCCCCCGCGGACGTTCCTCGCCAAGGAGATCAGCGATCTCGCGTCGAGCGCGGGATGACGCACCCGGTCGCTGACGCATGCGCACATGGCCGCGGTCCTGATCGCCTCCCTCCCTCCCCCGAACTCGGTGACGGCGCTCTCGGCGCGGTGTACGAGTGGCTTCTCCCGGCCCCAGATCTCCTGGATGCTCCGGTTGACCGCGTCGACCCGGATCGAGTCGAAGTTGTTCGTTGCGAGGATCGGCACGTCCCAGACGAGGCCTTCGGCAATGATCCTCGAGTCGTTCGGCGCCTGCTTGTCGCCTCGATGGCACCACGGCGGGATCTGGATCGCGGTCCGGTCGTACTCCTCCCTCCTCTCCTCGTTCGCGTCGACCCACTCGAATGCCGGGTCGTTCCTCGTCTTCTCCGCCTTCCACCATCGTGCAGCCCCCTCCTTGGCCGCCATCATCGCGTCCACACGCATCCGCCGCGCCTCGGGAGGGTCCTTCATGGTGAGCCGGTGGACTTCCTCGGCGGCAGCGTGCCCCGCTTGCGCCTCCATCTCCTTGTCCACGGTGGGGAGCACCACGACCCTCCCTCCTTCGAGCGCGAGGAGCATCGAGAAGAATCTCCTCGTGGATACGCTCCGCAGCAGGCTCGTGTCCAGCGCCGGACTCATCGGCTTTCCGCCTCCGACGTCTCGAGGATCTCGTTCGCGGTGTCTGGTCGGCCCCGTCCGTACAGATCGGCCGCCATCGCCCACAGGTGGTGGTGGGTCCCGTCCACCTCGGCTCGGGCCGCGGCCTCGACGATCGCGCGTCCTTCGGCGCCCAGCCCGGCCTCCCGTGAAGCAAAGGCTGCCTGCTCGACCCGCCGGGTCTCGGCCTGCCGCGCGGAGATCGGACTCATTCTTCTTCCTCCCCGATGTGCCCGCCCTCCCGATGGACGCGCCTCTCGGGCCATGCAACGGCACGAATTCTGACCGTTTGGCCGGCATCGTTGTCAATAGCGATCAGGAAGGGATTCTTGTCAATTCCTGTCATGACGGCCGCAACTTGTTGTTTCCTATGCCACACGGGAGTTCTTCCGCTCTCCCCCGCGGATCCTGCCCCTTTCACGGGAGCCCGTCCCGGCCCACGTGAGATCACACGGTCGCCGTGCCCCGGTTCTGCAGGACACCACGACCGTGCGACGAGCCGGAGCTCTACGCACGACGGACGGTCCGGACTTCGGGCTCGTCCTGAGCGAAGACGGCCTGTCCCCGACCGATTCCCGGCCTCTTTCGCGTATGGCGTAGCCTCCGGGTTGCGCGCCTGATCCTGGAGGCCGCCGCTTCCTCCCCGTCCTGACGGTTCCCGCTTCGGGTGTGGTCGAGGGCATCCCCCTTCCCGTTTCTCTCTGGGCGGTCCTCGTCGGCTGCCGCCCGTCGGTCCGCGAGCTCCGATCCGAATTCCCGTGTCTTTCGGGGATCCGATCCGGGTTCGTGCATGGTTCAGTCGGGTTCGGGCGTGGATCGGGTCGGATCCGCCCCGTTCGCGATCGGGATTCCTGTGCAGGCGTGATTGGAATTCGCGTGATCTCACCCAGGAACACGTCCTGGCGCGCCACCGCGACCAGCCGGCCGATCCCTTCGCCCGTTCGACGGACGATGCCGCGAGCGGGATTCACCCCGCCGGCCGGCCGGCCCTGAAGACACCTTCCGGACGGCCCATTTGCACCGCGCGATGCAAGTCCGTAGATTGCGGGGCGGCGAGGCCCGTCGTGGGGAAAGAGCATGGACGGTCGAGCCGTCGTCGTCACCGCGGCGGGCATCATCGTCGCGGTTCAAGTCGGGCTCTTCGCATGGCTGAAATCCGACATCGCCGCCTTGAATACCCACATGGATCGGGTGGAACGTGAAGTGGCCTTCGTTCGCGGCCAGCTCTCGCTCGCCCTGCCCGCGCTCGCCGCGAGTTCGGTCACCCCTGGGCCCGCACCGGCTCCGAAGACGGATCCGTGACGGGAATCGCGGCTGAGACCGTGGCTTCGATCGATCCCGGCGCTACCCCTCCCTGAAGCACATCGGGCCACCCTCCCGATGGAGCCGGATGCGGGAAGGCCGCACGTCCGGGTCCGTGAGGGGCGCGCCGGGCGACCGGCGCCTCTACCCGACCAACCCCACTCCGCGCCTGCCCCCCGGCCGCGCGCTTCCCGCCGCCCTGCGGGAGCGCCCCGATCGAGCCTCCGGCGGTCTTCGGTCCGCGGGGAACCGACGCCGAGGGGGTTCGACGCCTCGACCGGGGAGGCCGGAGCGATGCACGCGCCGACGCCCCGTGCCCTCGCCCCCGGTGTGGCGGCGGATCCGGGTTCCGCCGGAGCGGTGTATCTGCCGGAGCGCGGCGAAGAGAGTGCCCCGCCGGCGGCCCGGCGGGGCACGTGGAGATCCGGAGCACCGACGCCCCGCGCGGGGGCCGCCACCCGCGCCTCCGGCCCCGGGGAAGTGGCCCCGGGGAAGTGGCCCCCGTCGGCGCCGGCCGTTGGGGGCCTACGGGGAGAAGGACACCGTATCCGGGATCTCGGTGATGCCGCTGTACTTCAGCATCGCCCGCTTCATGCGCTTCTCGTTGTGGCCGAGCAGGTTGTTCCACTCCGCCCACCAGTTGAGGAAGTTCTTGAAGGTGTCGTCCTCCTCGGAGCGGATGCCGAAGTAGCCGGGAAGCGCCGCACGCGGCTTCGGGTTGTTGAAGGTGCCGAGGCTCGGGTTCTTCTCCTTGGCGATCATGCTCGAGAGCACCGTCGTGGTGAACGCGTCGGCACGCCCGGACGCCACCGCGAGGATGATCTGGGAGAGCTCCTTGAACTGCACCTGGCTCGCCTTCGGAGCCCATTTCTCCAGCAGGAGCTGGTCGGCGGTGCCGGTCATCACCGCCACCTTCACCGCCGGGTCGTTGTAGTCGGCCCAGTTCTTGCCGGCAAAGCCGTTCCGGTTCACGGTCACCCACTCGATCCAGTAGATGGGGCCCGCGAAGTCGATGGCCGTGGCGCGCACCGGGGTGGCCTGCATTCCGGCCGCGAAGTCCACCTTGCCGGTGGAGATCGCGAGCACCAGCTCGCTCCAACCCCCCACCTCGACCGTCTCGAGGTCCACCTTCATCTCCTTGGCCACATCCTGAGCCATCTCGACGAGGGCGCCCCCCCATTCGTCCGTCGCCTTGTCCTTCACGAAGTAGGGCGGGTAGTTGAACACCGCGAACTTCAACGTCCCGGCACTTCTCACCCGTTCCCACGTGGATTGCGCATGCGCGTCCGCATGGCTGGCGGACGACGCGCCGAGCAGCAGCAACGCCGCCGCGGCGGCCATCGCCTTGCCGATGAGGGTCTTCATGGGTCGCTCTCCTGTTCCGAGTGAAGCGCACTTGCCGAAGCGCGGCGGCCGGTTTCGAGCCTGCCCGGAGGCAGGCCTCGTGGTGTCGTCCCGCTTGCGTGGACCCCTGATCATCGTGCAGAGGAGTCGTCCGGACGGCAGAAGGACGATCGCCGTACGCCGGAGCGCCCCGCGCGGCCGCCGCACCATACCACAGGAACCCCTCCCGTCCCGGTCGGCGGACCGGCTCGTGAGGTCACGCCGGCTGACCGTCGGTACCCCTGTCCCCTATCCGGCCGCCGCGAAGATGGTGTAGTCTCCCGCGCGGGCAGCGCTGGTTGCGGGAACAGTGTCAGATCGGAGTGCAGCCGAGCCGGCCGGGCCTGAAGGGCGGCAAGCGCGCAGAAGCTGGCGTGGCTGGGCGCAGATGGCGCTGGTGCTGGCGGCGATCGGCATCGCCTACTACTTCGCCCGGGCGCCGGCCGTCGATCCCATCGAGGGCGACGGCTTGGCCGGGGTGGTTGCGCCGACGCCCACCGTACAGGTAGTCCGGCCTGCCGTCGTGCAGGCTTCCCGGCAAGTGACCGCTACCGGCGTCGTCTCCGCGAGGGGGGGCGTCGCGCTGCGCAGTCAAGTGGCCGGCAAGGCGGTATTCGTGTCACCGGCGCTGCGTGCCGGCGCGTCCTTCGCGGCCGGGCAGCCCTTGGTGCGCATCGAGCGACGCGACTACGAATTGCGTCTGGCGGCCGCCGAGGCGCAGCTGCGGTATGCCGAGGCCGAGCTCTCGAAGCAGCGTCTGAGGGGCGAGCATCGGAGCCAGCGGTTCCTGCGCGACAACCCAGGCGCGGCCGTACCGTCGATCGTAGCCAGGTTGCCGCAGATCGCCCGCGAGGAGGCGGAGGTGGAGTGGGCGAAGGTGGCCATCGAGAAGGCCAGGGTCGATCTGGCCCGCACCACCCTCTCGCTGCCGTTCGACGGATGGGTGCGAACCAGCCGTCTGCTGGTGGGCGAGGTGGTACGACCGGCAAGGGCCGTGGCTCGGGTGTTCCCCAAGGACGCGGTCCAGGTGGAGGCCCGCCTGTCCGAGGCCGACATGGCCGCCTTGGGCGAGTGCGCCCCCGCCGCCGTCGGCGCCCCGGAGGCCGGCGCCGCGGGCCCGACCGGCTGCCGTGCCCCGCCGGTGCTCGGCCATGCCGCCAAGGTGCGGGCCGGCGGGCATCTGTTCGACGTCGTCGTGGAGCGCGTGTCGGCGGTCGTGGACCGGCAGAGCCGCCTCGCCACCCTGTACATGGGCTTTGCCGACACGGTCCCGCTCGACGCGCTGCCGCGTCCGGGCACGTTCGTGAACGTCACGCTGGACGGGCCCCTCCTGGACGGCGTATTCGTGCTGCCCGACGCAGCGCAGCGCGAGGACGGCAGCGTCTGGATCGTCGCCGACGGCGCCTTGCGGAGCTTTGCCCCGCACGGCCTGGGCCACAGCAGCTCCGGTTGGCTGGTCACGCAGTTCGAGCCGCACGACGGCGTGGTGGTCGGACCGGTGGCGGGCGCCCGAGAGGGGCTGCCGGTGGTAACGCGCACGGCCGCCGTCGGACCGTGAGCGACGACGCCCAAGCCGGGTTCGGGGACGATCGACGAAGCCTCGTCGCCTACTTCGCCCACAACCCGGTAGCCGCCAACGTGCTCATGCTGCTGCTGCTCGGCGGCGGCCTGTTCGTGGCCAATCGGGCCACGGTCGAGCGTTTTCCAGCCTACGATCCCCACACCATCACCGTCTCCGTGCCATACCGTGGCGCCGCGCCGGCCGAGGTGGAAGAGGAAATCACACGGCGCGTCGAAGAAAGCGTCGCCGGCATCGTCGACGTCGAACGAGTCCTGTCCACGGCCGCAGCCGGTATCGGCATCGTCGACGTGGAGTACAGCCCGCTGGCGGACGGGGTGGAGGTGCTGAATGCGGTCCGCACCGCCGTCGAACGCATCGAGAACTTCCCGCCGCTGAACGCCGAGCGGCCGGAGATCGTGCGCAGGGAGGTGGTCCGCAAAGTGCTCATGCTGGCGGTCTCGGCAGAGTCCCTGGACGAAGATACGCTGCGGCAGGATGCCGAGGCTCTGCGTGCGGCGCTGCTGGCCCTGCCCGACGTCTCCATGGTGTCCCTGCGCGGCACCCGGCAACGCGAGATCCGGATCGAGCTGAGCGAAGAAGCGCTGCGCCGCCACGGTCTCACCATCGACAAGGTGGTACGGCTGGTGCGTCAATCGTCCTTCAACCTGTCCGGCGGCAAGCTCCGCACCGATGCCGGCGAGGTGGTCATCGGTTCGTTGGCGAAGCGCACCCGCGCCGAAGAGTTTCGGGACGTCGTGCTGGTGTCTCGACCCGACGGTTCCGTGGTGCGGGTGCGCGACGTAGCGACGGTACGGGACGGCTTCGAGGAACTGGACCTGATCAACGAGGTGGACGGCCGGCCGACGATATTCGTCCGCGTCGACGCCGCCATCGGCAAGTCCACGCAGGAGGTCGCGGAGGCCGTCAAGCGGCGCCTCGCCGACTACGCCCGGCCGCCGGGCACCGCCATCGAGCTCTGGCAGGACGAGAGCCGGTTCATCTCGGATCGCATCGCCACCGTCACCGGCAACGCCATCATTGGCGCCGTACTGGTTTTCATCACCCTGCTCGTGGTCTTCGACATGCGCCTGGCGCTGTGGATCGCCATGGGCATTCCGATTTCGTTCCTGGGTGCACTGGTGTTCTTCGATGCCGTCGGCCTGAGCGTCAACGTGCTGACGCTGTTCGCGTTCTTCATCGTCACGGGCATCGTGGTCGACGATGCCGTGGTGGTCGGCGAGAGCATCGCCAGGCAACGGGAGAACGGCCTGCACGGCGCCGCCGCATCGATCGCCGGGGTTCGCGCCGTCGGCGGCCCCGTCGCCATCGGCGCGGTGACTACGGTGGTCACCTTCTTCGCCCTGTTTCCGCTTGGCGACGCCTGGGGCCAGCTCGTCAGCGTCATGCCCCTCGTCATCCTCCTGGTGCTGGCGGTGTCGTTGGTCGAAGCGTTCTGCATTCTGCCGGGCCATCTGGCAGGAGCCCGACCGTGGAGCCTCCCGCCCCTTGCCGATTGGCAGGGCAAGGCCCGGGCGGCGCTGGACAAGTTCATTTACGGCCGGGTCGTGGAGGCCATCGCCCTGGCCGTGCGCTATCCGTTCCGCACGTTGCTGGTAGTGGTGCTGGCGGTCGCAGCGGCCGCGGCCGCCGTCGCATTCGACGTCGCACGCTACACGGCATTCCCCTCCAGCGTCGGCGTGGACCGGCTGCAAGCAGCATTGGCCATGCCCGTGGGTACGCCGTTCGGCACTACCGCGGCAGCCGCCGAACAGCTCGCCGCCGCGGCCCGTGCCGCCGATCGGGCAGCCGGCGGCGGCACGGTGGCGGGCATCGCCGTCGTGGTAGGGCGCCACCGGCCGCAGGAGTACTACGAAGGCGAGTCCACGCCGCCGGAAGGCAGCCATCTGGCAACCGTCGAAGTGCGCTTCGCGCCGCCGCCCGGACGGACCCTCACGGTGGAGGACTTCCAACGCCGCTGGCGGCATGCCACCGGGACCGTGCCAGGCGCCGACACCGTGTCCTTCGAACCGACCCAGGGACTCTTCGCCACCCATGTGTCGCACCTGCTGATCCACGACGACGAGGCCGTCCTGGCGCAGGCCGCCGCGGAGCTGAGCGCCGCCTACGCCGCCGTCCCGGCGATACACGAGGTGCGGGATTCTCTGACGGAGGGCAAGCGGCGCTTCGACGTGCAACTGACGGCCGCGGGTGTCGCGGCCGGGCTGACGGTCGCCCGCGTGGCGAACCAGTTGCGGGATGCGTTTTTCGGCGCGGAGGTGCAGCGCATTCAGCGAGGGTCCGACGAACTGCGGGTGGTGGTGCGCTATCCAGCCGAACGCCGGCGCAGCTTGCGCGACCTGCTCGACGAACGCATCAGGCTGCCGGCCGGCGGCGACGTGCCGTTGGCCACGGTGGCCAGCATCACCGAGACGCGCGACTACGCCGAGCTGTTGCGCATCGACGGCCGGCGCGCCGCCACGGTGACCGGCTGGTTCGACGCCGAACTGGCGGGGTCGCGTCAAGTGAACGCGGCAGTAGCAGCCACTGCCTTGCCGTTGGTCGAGGCGCGCTATCCCGACGTCGAGATTCGCGAGCACGGCGCCACCCGCGACGGTACGTCGATGATCCGCACCCTGCTCTGGACCTTCCCGTTGGCGCTGGTGGTGGTCTTCGGCCTGCTGGCGTCGCAGTTGCGGAGCTTCGTGCAACCGCTGCTGGTGCTGGCCGGCGTACCGTTGGCGGCGGTCGGTGCGGTAGCCGGGCATATGGCGCTCGGCTACGACCTCACCAACATGTCGCTGTTCGGCATCATCGGCGTCTCCGGCGTGGTGGTGAACGACACGCTGTTGCTGCTGCATCGCTACAACGGCATTCGCCGCAACGATGCCGCGTTGCCGGCCATTGCCGCGATTTCCGCCGCTACCCGCCAGCGCGCCCGCGCCATCATGCTCACCACCGCCACCACGGTGATGGGCATCATGCCCATGCTGTACGACAAGAGCGAAGCGATCGACTTCCTGGTGCCGATGGTGATCAGCCTCGGCGCCGGCCTCCTCTTCGCCAGCCTCGGCGTGCTGTTCCTGGTGCCGGCCGTGCTGGTCGGCGTGGAGGTCGTCGCCTTCTCCCGGCCGCTGGCGTTCCTCCGCCGTCGGGAGGCCGGGGCGTAGCGGCGTTTGCTCCGCCCGACGAGGCCGCACGGTCGCCGACGACCGACGCTCTGGCTCCCGCCGCCGCGGCGGCCGGGCCGAACGACCGTTGCGCGCCGGGTCCGTGTTCCATATCGTGCGGGAGAACCCTCCGAATGGAGCACCCGATGCGGTCGAGGCCTTCCCAGAAGATCGAAACCCTTCGCGTCCACGTCGTGAACCTCCCGGTGCGGGCCGTCCACTCGCACGGGAGCGGCGACGTGGCGGGCATCCGCAGCGTCCTCCTGGAAGTGACGACGGACGGTGGACTGACCGGTTGGGGCGAGGCTTCGCCGTGGCCGGTGTTCACCGGCACCGTGGAGGGGAACGCCGCCGCCCTGCACGTCCATCTGCGCCCCCATCTCGTCGGCGCCGACCCGGTGCAGGTGGAGAAGCATCTGATGGCGGCGGACCGGATCGTCGTTGGTTGCCCGGAGGCGAAGGCGGCGCTGGAGACCGCACTCCTCGACCTCACCGGGCAGATGACCGGCCTCTCGATCGCGGAGCTGGTCGGGGGGCGCCACCGCGACTCGGTGCCGGTGAGTTTTTCCGTCGCCAACCCCGACTTCGAAGCCGACCTTCGCGACGTCGCCCGCATCCACGAGGACGGGGTACGCCTGTTCAAGCTCAAGACCGGATTCGCCGATCACGCCTTCGACCGGATGCGCCTCGAAGCGCTGCGCGAACGGTACGGCGCGGGGGTGAGCCTTCGCGTCGACTACAATCAGGGGCTTCGCGCCACCGATGCGATCCGCACCCTGCGGGACCTCGAATCCTTCGATCTCACCTTCATCGAGCAGCCGGTGAAGAGGCACGAGCGCGCGGCGCTCGCGGAGATCGCCCGCGCCATCGACACCCCGGTCATGGCCGACGAATCCGTCTTCGATCCGCGCGAGGCGCTGGACGGCGTGGGGATGCGCCTCGCCGACGTGTTCGCGCTCAAGATCATGAAGTCGGGCGGGATCCGCCGCGCCCTGGAGGTGGCGGCGATCGCCCGGTCGGGGGGCATCGACGTCTACGGCGGCTGCATGTTCGAGACCGGGGTCGCGCACGCGGCGGGCGCCCACCTCATGGCCGCGCTGCCGGACCTGCATCTCGGCTGCGAGTTCTACATGTCGACGTACTACACCCGCGAGGACGTATTGGCCGAGCCGTTTCCGGTGCGCGGCGGGCGGGTCCACGTACCGGCCGGCCCCGGCCTCGGGGTGGCCGTGGACCCCGACCGCCTGGCGAAGTACCGGACCGACCTGTTGCAGTAGACGAAGCGCGGGGGAGCCGTGCCGCTTCCCCTATACTCCGATGATGCCGCCGTATCGGAACCGGTGCGCGGCCCTCGGCCGACGCGGCGGCCGACGCCATCGGCGCCGACGACAGGGACGGTGATGCGGTGAAGCGCACGATCATCGGCTTTCATCTCGACGAGGACGGCGACTGGGTCGCGGATCTCGATTGCGCCCACGGCCGGCACGTGCGCCACCGTCCGCCCTTCGTGAACCGCTCGTGGGTCGTGAGCGAGGCCGGACGCAAGGCCATGCTCGGCATGGCGCTCGACTGCGTGCGCTGCGACCGGATGGAATGGCCCGAGGGATGCGTCGCCTGGCGCCGGACACCGGAGTTCGACGAGACGACGGTTCCGTCCGGACTCACGTCCGAGCACGCCACGAAGCGCGGCGTCTGGGCCAGGATCCACGTGATCCGCGGGGTGCTGCGCTATCACGCCGGCCGGCCGCTCGACCGCTCGTACCGGGTCGATCCGGCGTCGAGCGCGGTCATCGTCCCGGAAGTGCGGCATCGGGTGGAGCCGGAAGGCCCGGTCCGGTTCTTCATCGAGTTCTCGCGGGTGGGGCCGGATCACCCCCCGAGGTCTGCCCGTTCACCCTCCATGGGGCGGGCCGACGCCCGTGCACGGAGGAACGTTCCTTCGTCTTCTCCTCCCGGGCCGGCCTCTCATCGTTCCCCCGCCGCATCGCGGTGGTAGCGGGCGAGGAACGCGCGGGTCCGCGGGTTGCGCGGATGGACCATCACCTCCGCGGCCGTCCCTTCCTCCACCAGCAGCCCCTGGTCCATGAAGAGCACCCGGTCCGCCACGTCGCGGGCGAAGGCCATCTCGTGGGTCACCACGACCATCGTCGCCCCCTCCCGGGCCAGATCCTTCATCACCTCGAGCACCTCGCCCACCAGCTCCGGATCGAGGGCGGAGGTCACCTCGTCGAACAGCAGCACCTCCGGCGACATGGCGAGGGCGCGCGCGATGGCGACCCGCTGCTGCTGGCCGCCGGACAGCTCGCGCGGCCGGCGGTCCTCCATGCCTTCGAGGCCGACCCGGCGGAGCAGGTCCACGGCCGCGCGGCGCGCCTCGCCTTGCGGGACCTTCTTCACCACCACCTGGCCGATCATGACGTTCTCGATCGCGGTCTTGTGGGCGAAGAGGTCGAACTGCTGGAACACCATGCCGAAGCGGGCGCGGAACCGCGCGAGGTCCCGGCCGGCCGGCAGGGTCCTGCGCGCGGCGAAGTCGAGCGCCCGATCGTCGAGCGTCAGGGCGCCTCCGGTCGGCTCTTCGAGCAGGTTGAGGCAGCGAAGGGTGGTGGACTTGCCGCAGCCGGAGGGGCCGATGATGACCACCACCTCGCCCGCGTGCACGTCGAACGAGACGCCGCGCACCGCCTGGACGTCGCCGTAGCTCTTCCGGAGATCGCGCACGGACAGCATGGGACGGCCCCGGCGGTTCTCCGCCGCACCGTCCCCTGCCGCGCCGCCGGTCGCCGCCGCATCAGCCGCCGCCGTACCGGCCGCCGCCGCATCGGCGGGGGAAGTCGGGTCACTGGTCACTTCGCGCCTCCAGCCGCTTGCCCCACTGCGTGAGCGGGTACAGGATGACGAAATAGGCGATGGCCACGCTGGTGTAGACCTCGAGCGGACGGTAGGTGTCGGCCACCACCAGATAGCCGGTGTACATCATGTCCGGCACCGCCACCACGTAGAGGAGGGCGGTGTTCTTGAACTGGATCACCGACTGGTTCACGAACGGCGGCACCATCCGGCGCACCGCCTGCGGCAGGACGACGTGCCACATCATTTCCCCGTAGGTCATGCCGATCGCTCGCGCCGCCTGCCACTGCCCCTTGTCGATGGAGATGATGCCGCCCCGGAAGATCTCCGTCGCGAAGCATCCCATGTAGAGGGTCAGCCCGATCCCCGCCGCCAGCCAGCCGGGCAGGGAGACCTCCCCGCCCGGGAAGAGGGCGCTCAGCAGGATCGGCAGTGCGAAGAAGAACCAGACGATCTGCACCAGCACCGGGGTGCAGCGGAACGTCTCGACGTAGACGTGGATGGGGCCGCTCAGCCACCACCGGTTCGCGAGCAGCCCCATCCCGCAGACGACCCCGATCAGCAGCCCGCCGGCCACCGTGGCGGAGGCGTAGGCGAGGGTGATCAGGAGCCCCTTCAGCCACCATCCTTCGTAGCCGGCGAAGATCATGTGGAAGTCCCAGTCGTAGCCCATGGTTCCGGCTCCCTTCTTGCTGCCGCCGCCCGCCGGTCAGAACCGTCGGTCCGGCCGGAACGGCGTGAGGTCGACGCTCGGAGGCTTGCCGGCCGCCAGCTCCGAGATCAGCTTGCCGGTGATGCCCCCCATCGTGAGGCCCAGGTGGTCGTGGCCGAACGCGAACCAGGCGTTGGGGTGGCGCGGCGAACGTCCGATCACCGGCTTGGAGTCCGGGTGCGACGGGCGAGGCCCCATCCACTCGGTGAGGCGCTCGCGCCCGAGCGCCGGGAACAGTGCCTCGGCGTGGCGGCGGACGAGGCGGGCGTTCGCGAAGTCCGGCGCCGCTTCCGGGGCCGCGAACTCGGCGATGCCCCCGGCGCGGATCCCGTCCAGCATCGGCGTCACCGCGATGTGGCGGTCGACCGAGATGACGCCGCCGTTCATCTCCACCTCCGTGCCGTGGAACACGACGTGATAGCCGCGTTCGGCTTCGAGCGGGACCTTCGATCCGAGCCGGGCGGCGAGCCTCCGCGACCAGACCCCGGCCGCGACCACGACCCGCTCCACCGGGAGGGCGCCGCCGTCCCCCGCGGTGCGGATCGCGCGCACGCCGTTCGGGCCGACGTCGAATCCTCGCACCTCCCGGCGAAGGAAGGCGCCGCCCCGCCGCCGGAAGAGCGCGGCGAGCGCCTGCACGAGCCGCAGGGGGTCGAAGGTGTGGGAGAAGCCGGGGACCCGGTACGCGCGCACCACGTCCTTCGAGAGCGCGGGTTGCACCTGCCGCGCCTCGTTGCCGTCGAGCAGGTCCAGCCGGACGCCGTTTCGCCGCCGGAGGTCGAAGGCGTAGGCCGCCCCCTGGAAGGTCTCCTCGCGCTCGAAGGTGAACGTGAGCCCGGTCCGGCTCATCAGGTGTCCGGCGCCGGCCTCGGCCACCAGCGGATCGATGCCCTCGTGCGCGCGATCGAGCAGGCTCTGCCGGGCGGCCGCGATCGCCTCCACCCGGCCGCGGCGGGCGTTGACGGCGAAGCGGACGAACCAGGGCAGGGCGCGCGCGGCGTGGCCGAGGCGCAGCTTGAGCGGCGAGTCGGCGTCGAAGAGCATCCCCGGCGCCTTCCCGAGCACGCCGGGCATGGCCGCGGGGGGGCAGGACGCGATACCGAACCCGCCGAGGTTGCCGCGCGATGCCTCTTCGCCGGGTTCGCCGCGGTCGAGCAGGGTGACCGCGAACCCCTCGTTCTGCAGGTGGAGGGCGCAGCAGACGCCTACCATGCCCGCGCCGATGACGGTGATCGTGGGTTCGGCGGCCATCGGATGCACGCGCTCCTCTGATGAGTGTTGCCGGGGATTCGAGGCCCTTCGGGGTCCCGGTGGGCCGGCGCGGCCCTGGAGGCCGGGGGCCGCCCCGCCGCCCTTGCGCGGCGGCCGCCCCCGGCCGGTCCGCGGCCCGGCGTCAGCTTGGGCCGCCGGTCACCACGTCGAAGACGGAGCTGTCGTCCTCGTGGCTCAGGATGAGCTTGGTGCGGCCGTCCGGCAGGATCTCGCGCTTGACGACGGCGTGGCCCTCGTGGCGGGCCGTCTCCTTGCGGATGCGCTCGGTCACGCCTCCGCGCCATTCCAGCGCGACGGGCTCCCATCGGCGGCTCTTCGCCGAGCGGTAGGCCGCGTCCATGACCGCGTTCACGACGTAGCCGTCGTAGAACGTCTCGCGGGGCTCGCCCCCGGCCTCGATGGCCCGGAACATGTCGGCGAACATGTCCGCGTAGCCGAGCTCGGCCACCTCGTCGCCCACCGGGAACAGCCAGCCCCGCGTCGATTCGAGCTTCTCGGCGACGTATCCCGGACCACCGCCGGAGACGTACATCTCGTAGCCGGTGCGCAGGAAGTGGTTCAGCCAGATGGTCCCCTCGGTGCCGGCGACCTCGTCGCGAAGGTCCATTCCGCCGCGGAACGACCAGCTGACCTCGAACTGGCCGAGCGCCCCCGACTCGAAGCGGATCAGGCATACGGCGTTGTCCTCGGCCTCGATCGGGTGCACCAGGGTGTCCGCCCAGCACATCACCTCCACCGGGCGGTTTCCCTTCCCGGCGAAGGTCCGGATGATCTCGATGCAGTGGCATCCGAGATCGACGATGGCGCCCCCGCCCGCCTGGCCGGCGTCCCAGAACCACGCGCTATGCGGGCCGGGATGCGTCTCCCGCGATCGGACCCAGGTCACGTCGCCGACGGCCCCGCCGCGCACCGCGGCGGCCGCCTTCAGCGTCTTCGGGGTGTAGACGAGGTCTTCGAGGTAGCCGGCGAACACGCCGGCCGCTTCGACGGTGTCGAGGATCCGCTTCGCCTCCGCCGCGTCGCGGGCGAGAGGCTTGGTGCACAGGACCGGCTTGCCGGCAGCGGCGGCGAGGGCGATCGCCTCCTCGTGGAGGAAGTTGGGAAGTCCGACGACGACGGTGTCCGTGTCGGGGTGCTCGACGGCCGCCTTCATCGACGTGGTGTGGTGCGGGACGGCCCAGCGCCCGGCGAACGCCTTGCCGCGCTCCTCGGACCGCGAGTACGCCACCGCCACCCGGTCACGGCTCCGCCGGTGGTGGAGGGTCATGGTGTAGAAGTCCCCGATGAGGCCCGTCCCCAGCATCGTCACCGATCGTCCTCTCATGCGCTTTCTCCTTTCGAATCGATCTCGATACGGGATGATTCCATGCTGCGTCACTGCGTCACTGCGTCACGAGGGCCGCTTCGGGGTCCTCCTCCACGGGCTACTCCCCGATGATCCGGGTGTACGCGGCGGCGACCGCGAGGATGATGCCCCCGAAGAGGATCTGGCGCGCCGCCTCCGGCATCTGCAGCACGGTCAGCAGCGTGGTGAGGACGGTCAGGATGAGCGCCCCGACGATGCTCCCCGCATAGCCGCCGCGCCCGCCGTAGATGGACGTCCCGCCGATGACCGCCGCCGCCACCGACGGCAGCAGGAAGGGGTCCACGAGATCGAGCGATGCGGTCTTGATGAGGCCGGCGTAGACGAGGCCCGCGACCCCCGCGAGGAATCCCGAAACGACGTAGAGCACGACGAGGACCGTCCGTACCGGCACCCCCGCGAGCCGCGCCGCGGTCTCGTTGTCGCCCACCGCGTAGAGCAGCCGGCCGTAGCCGAAGCGCCGCAGCGCGTAGAGGATGAATGCGGCGAGCGGAACGAAGAGCAGCAGGCTGTTCGGCAGGCCGAAGGAGAGGCCCGAGCCGAGCCACGCGAACTCCTTCGGCACCGCCGATCCGCTGGTCAGCACGCTTCGCTGGTACACGGTGAGGCATCCCGCCACCACCAGTCCCATGCCGAGGGTCATGATGAGCGGATGGACGCGCAGGATGCCCGCGCCGACGCCGCTGACGAGTCCGGCGAGCGATGCGGCTCCGAGCGCGATGAGCACGGCCACGAACGGTCCCTCGATGGGGGTCTGGGTGGCCATGACGAACGAGGCCATCGTGGCCACCGCGGCCACCGAGAGGTCGATACCCCCCGTGATCATGGTCAGGGTCTGGCAGGCGGCGAGGATGGCGAGCGGAATCGCGAACTTGAGCGTGTTCGTGAGCCAGATGTGGTTGATGATGCCGGGCCGCGCGAGGTGCAGGGCGAGGATGAGGAGCAGGAGCAGGAGCAGGAGCGGAATCAGGGGGTGGTCGCGCATGAGCCGGAGGACCCGCTCCCCCCGCCCCGCGGCGGGCCGCCGGGGATCCCCGTCCGCGCCGGCCGTCTCCGTTCGGCGGCCGATCACGCGCGCCGCTCCCGGAGCGCGGCGAGGCCCCCCAGCATGACCACCGCGACGAGCATCGCGCCTTCGAAGACGGTGGCCAGGTTCGAGTCCATGCCGAGGAAGGTGAGGTCCGCCCGCACGAGGCGAAGGATGAACACGGCCACGATGGGGCCGATCAGCCCTCCGCGTCCGCCGGCCAGGCTCACCCCGCCGAGGACCACCGCGGCGATGCTGGCGAGCAGGTAGGGGCCGGGGAGCGGGGCGCCGATACCGGTGCTCATGGTCACCGTGAGTCCCGCGAGCGCGGCGAAGAGCCCGGTGATCGCGTAGGCCGCGACCTTGGTGCGGCCGACGTGGACGCCGCTCCGGAACGCGGCCTGCCGGTCGCTGCCGATCGCGTAGATCGAGAGGCCGAGGGCGGAACGGCGCACCGGGATCCAGACGACGGCGACGAGGACGGCGAGCAGCAGCAGCGCCTTGGGCGCCCACACGGTGCCGATCGTCCCGGTGATGAGGTTGCGGAGCCACTCCGCGACCGCGCCGCCCGGCGTCTTCATGACCAGCAGCGCGGCGCCTCCCCATACGAACAGCATGGCGAGGGTCACGATGATGTCCGGCACCCGGGTGAGGACGACCAGCGCTCCGTTCACCGCCCCCATCGCGAGGCCGAGGGCGACGACGGCGAAGACCGCCAGCACCGCGAACGCCTCGCTCTCGCCCTGCATCAGGGACGCGGCGACCACCCCCGCGAGGGCCATCATGGAGGCGATCGAGAGGTCGATGCCGGCGGCCAGCACGGCCACCGACTGGCCGGCCGCGGCGAGCGCGACGGGGAGGGCGGCGAGCGCGAGGGCGGTGATGCCGGGCGCCCCGAACCTCGGCTGGATGAGCTTCGTCACCACGAGGAGCAGGACGAGCAGCACCCAAAGGCCGATGACCCAGGCGTTGCGGTGGGCGAAGCGGCGGAGCCGGCCGCCGAACCCGTGATCCGGCGGCGGCGGGGGCGGGGGCGAGGAGGCCGTCCGGATGCCGGCGGGGCCGGCCGGGGGGGAGGTTGCGGCGGACCCCGGAGGCGAAGGGCTCACGCGGCCGCCCCCGCGCCCACTCGGGCCCCGGCCGGGGCGGCCGCGGTCAGTCCATGGGCGGCGCGCAGGAGGGCCGGCTCGCTCGCGTCGCGGGCCGCGATCTCGTCCACGATCTCACCGCCGAAGATGACCAGCACCCGATCGCATACCGCCCGGACCTCCTCCAGCTCCGAGGTGTAGAGGAGGATCGCGGCCCCCGCCGCCGAGAGGTCCTGCAGGAGCCGGTAGATCTGCCGCTTGGTGCGGACGTCGATCCCGCGCGTCGGATCGAAGCAGAGCAGGGTATTCGCGCTCGCGGCGATCCAGCGCGCGAGCGCGACCTTCTGCTGGTTTCCGCCCGAAAGCCGCCGTACCTCGGACTGGGCGCGGGTGTCGATGCGGAGCCGTTCGACCGCGCCGTCCACCTTGCGGCGCTCGCCGCGCACGTCGATGAGCCCCCATCGCCGCAGACGGGCCGAGAACGGCAGAGCGACGTTCTCGCGAACGGAGCGCTGCATGAGGAGGGCCTCGGCGCGGTTGGCGGGCACGAGCACGATGCCGGCCGCGATCGCGTCCGCCGGGTGGTGGAAGCGGACCGGCTTCCCGTTCACCAGCAGTGCTCCGCCGTCCGGGCGGCGCGCTCCGGCCAGGACGTCGAAGAGCGGGTCCTGGCCCTGGCCCTCCAGCCCGACCAGGCCCAGCACCTCGCCCGGATGGAGCTTCAGGGACACGTTCTCGAGCCTTCGGCCCAGGCGAAGGCCGCGCGCTTCCAGGCGGGCGGGTGCGCGTCGCGTCCGGGCCGCCGCCGGGCCACCGTTCCCGCGCTCCGGCCTCGGCCCCGGCCCGGACCACGCCCCGACGGCGGCCCCCCCGGTCTCTTCCGCCGGCCCTCCGCCGAGCATCAGGGCCACGAGCGCCTCTTCGGCGCCGGCGCCCACCGCATCCAGCACCCCGACCGTCTCGCCGTCCCGGAGCACCGTCGCCCGGCCGCACACGGACTCGATCTCCGCCAGGCGATGCGAGATGTAGACGACCGACCGCCCGGTCTTCCGGTAGCCGCGCACCAGATCGAGGACCCGGCGGCTCGAGTCGGCGGGGAGCGCCGCGGTCATCTCGTCCAGCAGCAGGACGTCCGGCTCCGCGGCGAGCGCCCGCGCGAGGTCGATGACGTGCAGGGTCGCGAGCGGCAGGTCGCGGGCAAGGGTGGTCCGGTCCGGACAGGGAACGCCGAGCGCGCGCATCCACCGGTCGAAGGCGTCGGCCGGGGTCTTCGTGAGGCGCAGGTTCGACCCCACGTCCAGGTCCGGGACGAGGGACGGCTCCTGGTATACGCACGCGATCCCGGCCCGGCGGGCGTCGCCCGGAGAGCGGGCGTCGAAGACCTCGCCGCGGACCCTGATGCGGCCCGCGGTGGGCCGGACGGCACCGGTCAGGATCTTGACCAGGGTGGACTTCCCGGCGCCATTCGCGCCGAGCAGTGCATGGACCTCGCCGGGACGGACGGCGAGCGAAGCCCCCCGGAGCGCCCGCACCGCGCCGTAGTGCTTGACGACCCCGGTCGCTTCGAGGAGGAAACCGTCCGCGTTCACCGCCCGATCCGTTCGGGAAGGAAGTCCGAATCCCCGCATGGCGCGAGCCTCTTTCGGGGGCCGCCGATCCGTCCGGGCGGCGGCGGGGGGCCGTGCCCCCGCCCGCTGCATCGGCGCGGCTTCGGCCGCGGCTTCGGCGCCGCTCCCGGCTCGGACGGGCGCCCCGTACCGCGGGGGCCGACGCCCTCGCGGTGCGGGTCGGTGGGATGCGCGGGCTCGGAGGCTTCCCGACGTTTCCGTGGAGCTACTCGCCCGGCCCGCGGCAAGCGAGGATCCGGCCCTTGTCGTAGTCGGTCCAGCCGGGGACGGTGATGCCGAGCGGCCAGGTCCCGGGAATGTCGGGATCGGCCACTTCCGCGAGCTGCGCCTTGCCGGCGGCGGTCGCGTTCTGCCACAGCTCGGGGGTCACGAGGGTCACCTTGTCCACGGCCTCCCCCGCGAGGATCTTGAGCGCGAGGGCGAGGCCGGCGCCCCCGACCGAGGCCGGATTCGTGACCGCGGCGCCGACGAGACCCTCCTCGTTCACGAGCTGGGAGACGAAGCCGCTGCCGTCCGCGCCCACGATCGGGACGAAGGGTTTGCCGGCGTCCTTGAAGGCATCGACGATGACGTTGTCGATCCCGGAGGTCCACACCCCGTCGAATGCGAGCCCGCTCGCGAAGATGTCGTTGATCTGCTGCACGCCGGTCGCCTGGTCCCAGCCGGTCTGGGTTTCCGCGGCCACTTCGACCGCGCCGTTCGTCTCCGCGATGGCCCGATCGAAGCCGTTCCTGCGGTCGTTGTCGGCGGGCGCGCCCGCGGCGCCGCCCATGTACACCACCTTGCCGGCGCCGCCGATGGCCTCGACCAGCCACCTGGCCCCGAGATAGGCGTATTCCTCCTGGTTGTTGGCGAGCAGGTACGCGGAGGGTTCGGTGACCGCCTGATCCACGACCACCACCGGAATGCCGGCGTTCGTAGCGTCCCGGATCGCGGCGTTCACCGCGTCCGGCCCCGCCGGATTCACGATGACGGCGTCCACCCCGGCCGCGACGAGGTTGCGGATGTCTTCGAGCTGTCCCGCGGCGTCGGTGTTGCGGTGCTGGATGTTGAGGCTCTCGACCTTGCCGGACACGAGGGCCTGCGCCTTGATGGAGCAGATCATCTCCTCGCGCCAGCCGTTGCCGGTGATGGTGTTCGACACCCCGATCACGTAGCCGTCCGCGGACGCCGTGGAGACCGCGCCCGACAGGGAGAGCAGGGCGGCGGCAGCCGCGGCCGCCGCCGGATGGATGGATCGCTTCGCGTTCATGGGATGGTTTCTCCTTGGGTCTTCGGAGGTCGGGAAGAGGGGAGGCGGGGTTCGCCGGACGGCGGCCGCCCGACGGGGCGGCCCGCAGTTCCGGTTCGTTCGACCCCGGCCCGGAAACGTCATTTGACGTAGGGACGGAGTACGTCGCGGGCGAGCAGGAATCCGCGCTTCACCAGATCGTCCGTGCCCTCGAACTTCCGGTCCTCGTGCTCGATGATGACGTGCCCGTCGTAGCCCGCCCGGTACAGGGCGGAGAAGACGGTGCTCCAGTGCACGTCGCCCAAGCCCGGCATCCGCGGGACCTGCCAGCCGATGCCGGACGAGAAGGTACCGTGCTCGTACAGGCCGTCGTGGTCGATCATCACGTCCTTCGCCTGCATGTGGAGGATGTGCGGACCGAACTCCCCGATGAAACGGGCCTGATCGATCATCAGCCAGACGAGGTGCGAGGGGTCGTAGTTGAGCCCCACCGTGCCGCCCCACTCCTCCAGGATGCGGCGCCAGATGCGCGGCGAATGGGCGATGTTGTGCCCGCCCGGCCACTCGTCGTAGCTGAAGATCATCGGGCAGTTCTCGAAGGTGAGCTTCACCCCGTGGTCGGCGGCGAAGCGGACCACGTCCGGCCAGACGTCGAGCGCCCGGCGCCAGTTGTCGTCCACGTGCAGTGCGCCGTCGCCGCCGCAGAACGTGTTCACCACCGGCACTTCCATCCGGGCGGCGGCCACGACGACCTTCTTCAGGTGCCCGATGACCAGGTCCCGGTGGGCGGGGTCGGGGTGGAGCGGGTTCGGGTAGTAGCCGAGCCCGGAGACGGAGAGCCCCTTCCCGGCGAGGGCGGAGCGGATCTCCCGGACCTCGTCCTTCGATGCGGTCGCCGCGTCGATGTGGGTCGTCCCCGCGTAGCGCCGGGCCGGGCCGGTGGACTTCGGCCAGCACGCGATCTCCAGGCTCTCGAAGCCGGCCGAGGCGGCCCAGTCGGCCACCTCCATGAGGGGGGTCCCGGGAAACGGGGCGGTCAGAAAGCCGAGCTGCAAGACGGTTCTCCTGGTTGCCGGCCGGCCGTTCCGCCGGCTGTTCGCGGGTGGTTCAGGGGAGGGCGACCTCCGCCCAGCGCCCCTCGCGGGCGCTCCGGGCGATGGCGTCACCGACGAGCAGCCCGTAGTGCCCGTCCTCGAAGGTGGCGTAGAGCGGGTCCGCCGGCGGGGTGCCGGCGAGGATCGCGCGGTAGACCTCGCGGTAGAGGGCGTGGAAGGTGTCGGCGAACCCTTCCACGTGGCCGCCCGGCAGGGACGCCGCGGCGACACCGGCCGGGTTCATCAGCTCGGGGCCGCGCTGCAGGATCTCGTTGGGGCGGCCGCGGTGGCCGATCCAGAGGTGGTCGGGGGTCTCGGAGTCCCACGCCGCGGCCGACTCCGAACCGTCCACCTCCCATTGCAACAGGTTCTTGCGCCCGGCGCTCACCTGGCTCACCGCCACCGAGCCGCGCGCCCCGTTGGCGAAGCGGAGCAGGATGAGCGCCGCATCCTCGGTACCGATTTCGCGCGGGATCGTATCGGCGGCGCGCTCGGCGGAGAACGTCTCGACCGGCCCGGCCGGCTGCCGGCGCACCTTCACGAAGGTGGCGAGATCGGCCATTACCGCGGTGACGCGCGCCCCGGTCACGAAGCTCATGAGGTCGATCCAGTGCGAGCCGACGTCTCCCACGGCGCGGAGGCTTCCGCCGTGTTCGGGCTCCAGCCGCCAGTTCCAGTCGGTGTCGCGAAGGAGCCAGTCCTGGAAGTACCGCCCGGTGACGAGGCGCGGCTCGCCCAGCGCGCCGTCCCGGACCATCCGGCGGGAGTGCTGGTTGAGCGGGTAGAAGCGGATGTTGAAGTTGACGGCGGCGATGCGGCCGCTCGCGGCGGCGAGCCGCACCAGCTCGGCGGACTCGTCCGAGCCGACCGCGAGCGGTTTCTCGCAGACCACGTGCCGGCCGGCGGCGAGGATCGCCTTCACCTGCGGGAAGTGGACGTGGTTGGGGGAGGTGACGTGAACGACGTCCACGGAGGCGTCATCTACGAGGGCTTCCAGGGACGGGTAGGCCACCGGGACGCCGATCTCCTTCGCCCGTTCGGCGCCGCGCTCCGGGCTGCTTCCGAGCAGGCCGCGGACATCGACCCCCAGGCGGCGCAACGCCTCCACGTGGACCGTACCGATGAAGCCGCTGCCGATCACGGCGGCGCCGATCTCGTGGAATCGACTCATGCTCAGCTTCGTTCGGGGTCGGCGGTCAAGCCCGAATCCGGCGGATGTCTCGCCTCGAATGTACTTGGCGCGGCGCGCAACGGTCAACCGGACGCCCGGCTTGAGGCATGTGCGCTGTGGGGTTTTCGCCGGGCACTGCCTCTCGCGAACGCTCTTGGGCACGGCGTCCTGGGAACGCTTGTGTCCCGCCCGCATTTTCTTCCGGGCGCTTCGCCCCCATGCGGGCGGGACACAAGCGTTCCCAGGACGCCGTGCCCGCGCAAGTGGCTCCGTGGGGTGAAATCCGCCGAAATGCCCTTCGAACCGACTCCAAACCACGGAACAACGCCATCTTCGTGGGGGTGAAAAATATCTCGCCCCCCTCTCTACACTTTATATATCAATAATATACGAACATCGCCCGGGGCTCCGGCTTCCTCGAAGCGATCGACTGGAGTGATGGACACCCTCGGCGGCGGCCCGCCGGCGGCGGGGGAAGGTTCGCAGGGCCTTCGGGGGCCGAGGCCGCGGGGCGGCGCGCGCGGCCGGAGCGGCGGCCGGGTCATCGGCGCGAACGGGCGCCTCGCCGGCCGCGGCGCCCGGCTCTCCCCGTCGGGCCGCACGGCTCGGCTTCGTCTCGCGGATGGGGGTGATACGATCCGCAGCGGGCGGGAGCGCTCCCGCCGGGTGGATCAGCACGGGAGCCCCCATGGCCGCGAAACCGGACTCCGTCCAGCTCGAAGTACGCGATGACGGCATCGCCGTCGTCACCATCGACAACCCTCCCGTCAACGCCCTGAGCCGGCACGTCCGCCAAGGGATCTGCGACAAGATGCGCGAGGCGGTCGCCGATGCGCAGGCGACCGGCATCGTGCTCGCCTGCGCGGGTCGGACGTTCATCGCCGGGGCGGACATCACCGAGTTCGGCAAGCCGCTCGAGGCGCCGGGCTTCCTCGAGATGATCGACGTCCTCGACGACTCTCCGAAGCCGGTGGTCGCCGCCATCCACGGTACCGCCCTCGGGGGCGGGCTCGAGACCGCGCTCGCCTGCCACTTCCGGGTCGCGGTCGCCTCCGCCCGCTTCGGTCTCCCCGAGGTCAAGCTCGGGCTCTGCCCCGGCGCGGGCGGCACCCAGCGCCTGCCGCGCGTGGTCGGTCCGGAGAAGGCCCTCGAGATGATCGTCGGCGGTGATCCCGTCGGCGCCCGCGAGGCGCTCGCGCACGGCCTCGCCGACGAGATCGTGGACGGCGACCTCACCGAAGGCGCCGCCGCCTTCGCGCGCCGGGCGGCGGCCGAGGGCGGCCGGCCCCTCCCCCGGATCCGGGACCGCGACGAGAAGGTGGCTCCGGCGCGCGGCGACCCCGCGCTCTTCGACGCCTTCCGGAAGAAGCACGCGCGCCGGATGCGCGGCTTCGAGGCCCCCGAGGCCTGCATCCGGACGGTGGAGGCGGCGGTCGAGCTTCCCTTCGACGAGGGGATGGCCCGCGAGCAGGAGATCTTCGCCGAGCTCATGGGTGGGGGGCAGGCCCGCGCCCAGCAGTACTTCTTCTTCTCCGAGCGCGAGGCGGCGAAGATCCCGGACGTCCCCCGCGATACCGCGACCCTCGACGTCGGGCGGGCGGTCGTCGTCGGCGGCGGGACGATGGGCGGGGGCATCTCCATGTGCTTCGCCAACGCCGGGGTCCCGGTGTCGATGGTCGAGCGGGACCGGGAAGCCCTCGACCGCGGGCTCGCCACCATCCGCCGGAACTACGAGAACACCGCGGCGCGCGGGGGCCTCACCGCGGAGCAGGTGGAGGAGCGCTGCGGGCTCATCGAAGGGACCCTCGACCTCGAAGCCGCGCGCGAGGCGGACGTCGTCGTCGAGGCGGTGTTCGAGGAGATCGAGGTCAAGCAGGAGACCTTCCGCCGGCTCGATGCCCTCGCCCCCGCGCACGCGGTCCTCGCGACCAATACGAGCGCCCTCGACGTGAACGCCATCGCCGCCGCCACGGGGCGGCCGGAGAGCGTCATCGGCACCCATTTCTTCAGCCCCGCCAACGTCATGCGCCTGGTGGAGGTGGTGCGGGGCGAGAAGAGCTCGAAGGAGACCGTGGCGACCGCGATGGCGCTCTCGCGCCGTCTCCGCAAGGTGCCGGTGCTCGTCGGGGTGTGCCACGGCTTCGTCGGCAACCGGATGCTCTTCGCCCGCCAGCGCGAGGCGACCCGGCTCATCCTCGAAGGCGCGCCGCCCGAGGAGGTCGATGCCGTGCTCTACGACTTCGGGCTCCCCATGGGGCCGTTCGCGATGGCCGACCTCGCGGGGCTCGACCTCGGCTGGAGCGCGGAGACGTCCACCGGCTCGACCATACGCGAGCGGCTCTGCGAGGCGGGCCGGCGCGGGCAGAAGACCGGGGCCGGCTACTACGACTACGAGCCGGGCAGCCGGGTCCCGAAGCCGTCCCCGACCGTCGAGCGGATCATCCGGGAGTTCGCCGAGGAACGGCAGCTACGGCGCCGGGACGGCATTGGGCGCGAGGAGATCTTCGAGCGCCTCGTCTACCCGATGATCAACGAAGGGGCGAAGATCCTGGAGGAAGGGATCGCGCTTCGGGCGAGCGACATCGACGTGGTGTGGGTCTACGGCTACGGCTGGCCGGTCTACCGGGGCGGGCCGATGTTCCACGCGGACGAGATCGGGGTCGATCGCATCGTCGCGAGGATGAAGGAGCTCGAGGCGGCCCACGGAGAGGAGTGGCGCCCGGCCGCGCTCCTGGAGCGGGCGGCGGGCGAAGGAGGAAGGATCGGCGGGCGCTGATCCGGTCGCGGATCGATCCGCATCGGGCCGCGGCCGGGCTGCGAGCGGGCCGTGGTCGGCCCGGGGCGAACGGCGGTCCGGCGCGGCGGTCGCCGCGCGGCCGGCGCCTGCCGATCGCCGCACGCCGGCCGCCGGGGAAGCGCCGCAAACGGCGCGAAACGGAACCGCAGGAGGGGAGAAGGAGAATGGATCTCGGGATTGCGGGGCGCACCGCGCTCGTCACCGGAGCATCGAAGGGCATCGGGTACGCGGCCGCGGAGAGCCTCGCCCGGGAGGGGTGCCACGTGCATCTCGCCGCCCGCACCGAAGCCGATCTCGCCGCCGCCCGCGACCGGATCCGGAGCCGCTGGAACGTCCGGGCCGAGATCCATCCCGTGGATCTCTCCGACGGCGACGCGGCCCGCGCCCTCATCGAGGCCTGCCGGGACGTCGACGTCCTCGTCAACAACGCGGGGGCGATCCCGAGCGGCGACCTCCAGGCGGTGGGGGAGGACACGTGGCGGGATGCGTGGAACCTGAAGGTCTTCGGCTACACCAACACCTGCCGGGCCGCCTACGGGAACATGAAGGCCCGCGGCAAGGGCGTCATCATCAACGTGATCGGGGCGGCGGGGGAGCGGCCGATCGCGGGCTACATCGCCGGCTCGGCCGGGAACGCGGGCCTGATGGCGTTCACCCGCGCCCTCGGAGCGGGGAGCACCATCGACGGGATCCGGGTGGTGGGCATCAACCCGGGCCAGATCGAGACCGAGCGGCTGGTCACCCTCTCGCGCGCCATCGCCGAGCGCGACCTCGGCGATCCCGAGCGCTGGCGCGAGGTGCTGAACCCGGACTACCCGCCCGGAAGACCGGAGCACGTCGGGGACATGGTCGCCTTCCTCGCCTCCGACCTCTCCGCCAACACCACCGGCACCATCATCACCATCGACGGCGGCGCCTCGAACCGCGCCCGGTTCTGATGGCGATCCGCAAGGTTGCCCGGCTCGGACACCCGATCCTGCGGGTACCCTGCCGCGAGCTGACCGCGGCCGAAATCCGGTCTCCCGGGACGAGGCGCCTCGTCCAGGACATGCGCGAGACGATGGCGGAGTACGCCGGCGTCGGGCTCGCCGCCCCGCAGGTGCACGAGCCGGTGCGCCTCGCGATCATCGAGCTCGACCCGGGCGATGCGGACCGCGGCCTCGACCAGGGAAAGACCTCGTTCACCGTGTTCAACCCGACGACCACCGTCCTCGACCCGACCCCCGCCGGCTATTGGGAGGGCTGCCTCTCGGTGCCGGGGATGCGGGGGTACGTCGAGCGCCCGTGCCGGGTCCGCGTCGACTACTTCGACGAGGCCGCGAAGCCGGCCCGGCTGGTCGCGGACGGGTTTCTCGCGACCGTGTTCCAGCACGAGCTCGATCACCTCGACGGGGTGCTCTACGTCGACCGCCTCGCCGATCCCAAGCGGTTCGCGTTCAACGAAGAGTTCAGCCGCTACGTCGCGGAAGGAGGATAGCCGTGGAAACTCGTGCCGCCGTCGCCCGCGAGGCCGGCGCCCCGCTGACCCTGGAGACCTTGCAGCTCGACGGTCCGGGGGCCGGCGAGGTCCTGATGGAGGTCCGCGCGACCGGGGTCTGCCACACCGACGAGTTCACCCTGTCCGGGGCCGATCCGGAAGGGCTCTTCCCGGCCGTGCTCGGACACGAGGGCGCGGGGGTGGTGGTCGAGGTCGGCGCGGGGGTGAAGAGCGTCGCGCCGGGTGACCACGTCATCCCCCTCTATACCCCGGAGTGCCGCGAGTGCGAGTACTGCACGAGCGGAAAGACCAACCTCTGCCAGGCGATCCGGATCACCCAGGGCCAGGGGCTGATGCCGGACGGCACGAGCCGTTTCCGCCTCGGCAAGGAGACCGTCTACCACTACATGGGCACCTCCACGTTCTCGAACTACACCGTGCTGCCCGAGATCGCGGTCGCGAAGATCCGCGAGGACGCCCCCTTCGACAAGGTCTGCTACGTCGGCTGCGGGGTGACCACGGGGATCGGCGCGGTGATCAACACCGCGAAGGTCGAGCCGGGGTCCAACGTAGTGGTGTTCGGGCTCGGCGGCATCGGCCTCAACGTCATCCAGGGGGCGAGGCTGGTCGGGGCGGACATGATCGTCGGGGTCGACGTGAATCCCGACAAGGAGCCGATCGGGCGCAAGTTCGGGATGACCCACTTCGTCGATCCGAAGGAGGTGGAGGGCGACCTCGTCGCGTATCTCGTAGGCCTCACGAAGGGCGGGGCCGACTATTCCTTCGAGTGCATCGGCAACGTGGACGTGATGCGCCAGGCCCTCGAGTGCTGCCACAAGGGTTGGGGCGAGAGCGTCATCATCGGGGTGGCGGGCGCCGGGCGGGAGATCGCGACCCGTCCCTTCCAGCTCGTGACCGGCCGGGTGTGGCGGGGGACCGCGTTCGGCGGGGCGCGCGGGCGCACCGACGTGCCGCGGATCGTCGACTGGTACATGGAGGGGAAGATCGACATCGACGATCTCATCACCCACACCATGCCGCTCGAGGACATCAACCGCGCCTTCGACCTCATGCACGCCGGGGAGTCGATCCGGAGCGTGGTGACCTACTGAAGCGAACGACCCGGGAGGAACGATGAGCGATCTGCTGGAGCGATGCGAGAGCGGCGTCGCGACCCTCACCATGAACCGTCCGGACCGCCTGAACGCGCTTTCGGGCGAGATGATGGACGGGCTCCTCGAAGCGATCCCGCGGCTCGCGCGCGACGCCTCGGTCGGCTGCATCGTGGTCGGCGGGGCGGGGCGGGCGTTCTCTGCCGGGGGGGACGTGAAGGCGATGGCGCGCGACGAGGAGTTCGCCGGGACGCTGGAGGAGCGGGCGCAGTCGCTCCGCGACCGGATGGAGATCGCGCGCCTCCTCCACGAATCGCCGAAGCCGACCATCGCCGCGGTGAGGGGTGCGGCGGCGGGGGCCGGGCTCTCGATCGCGCTCTCCTGCGACCTCCGCCTCGCGGCCGGCTCGGCCCGCTTCGTCACCGCGTTCGCACGGGTCGGCTATTCCGGCGACTTCGGCGGCTCGTGGTTCCTGACCCGGCTCGTCGGCAGCGCGAAGGCGCGCGAGCTCTACTACCTGTCCGACATGGTGGGCGCGGACGAGGCCCTCGCCCTCGGGATCGCCAACCGGGTGTTCCCGGACGAGGAGCTCGACACGCAGGTGCAGGAGACGGCGGAGCGTATCGCGTCCGGCCCGTCCATCGCCCTTCGCTACATGAAGCGCAACCTCAACGCGGCGGAGAGCCGCCCGCTCACCGAATGCCTGGACCTGGAGGCATGGGGCCACACCCGCTCCGGCCTCACCGAGGACCACAAGGAGGCCGCGCGCGCCTTCGTCGAGAAGCGCACCCCGGTGTTCAAGGGCCGCTGAGCCCGAGGCCGCGCGCGGCGCCGGGCCGCGGACCCCGGAGCGGGGGAGGGGGCCGGGGCAGCGTCCGCGGAGGCCGGCGCGTCCGCGGAAACGGGCGCACCCGCTGGCCGGCGGCTCGGGGCGGCCCGGTCGCCGGCCCGTGGACTCCCGCGGCCGCGGGGCGCCGGCGGCCGGCATCGTCGAGGCCGCGATTCGCGCGGCCCGAGGAAACGGCGCCATCAAGCACCAACGGAGAAGAATCATGAGTGCGGAAGCTCGACTCGCGGAGCTCGGAATCACCCTGCCGGAGGCCGGCAAGCCTCTCGGGACCTACGTCCCCGTGCGGGTCGCGGGCGGGTTCGCCCACGTGTCCGGCCAGGGGCCGAACCGGCCGGACGGAAGCGGCGCGGTCACCGGCAAGGTCCCGAGCGAACGGACGGTGGAGGAGGCGGTGGAGGCGGCGCGCTTCTGCGGTCTCCAGGCCCTCGCCCAGCTCCGCAAGGCCCTCGGATCGCTCGACCGGATCGAGTGCGTGGTCCGCACCCTCGGGATGGTGAACGCGGACCCCGACTTCGGGGCCCACCCCCGCGTCGTCAACGGGTTCGCGGACCTGATGGTCGACGTGTTCGGCGAAGAGGCGGGCCGCGGCGCGCGGTCGGCGGTCGGCATGGGCTCCCTCCCGAACGGGATCACCGTCGAGGTCGAGACGACCGTCAAGCTCAGGGCCTGAAGCCCGCGGATCGAATCCTGCCGGCAACCCCAGGATGCCGGTCCGGTCGAAGCGGTGAAGGAGGGCCGCGCCGCGCGGGGTTCAGACCATGGAGTAGCCGCCGCTCACGCTGATGGTCTGGCCCGTGATGTGGCTCGCGCCGTCCGATGCGAGGAAGACGGCCATCTTGGCCACGTCGTCGGGGAGCCCGAGCTTGCGCAAGGGGTAGCCCTTGGCGATGCGGGCTTCGAGCTCGGGGTCGATCTGCCCGGCCGTGCCCGGGGTCTTGGTGTAGCCCGGGCAGACCACGTTGACGTGGATGCCGCTCCGGCCCACCTCGCGCGCGACCGCCTTGGAGAAGCCGATGATCCCGGCCTTCGCCCCGGAGTAGACGGCTTGACGGAACTCCCCCACCCGGCCCGCGTCCGAGGAGATGTTCACGATCTTGCCTCCGCCCTGGGCGACCATCGGGTCGAGGGCGGCGCGGGTGCAGTGGATCGTGCCGAGGAGGTTGGTGTCGACCTCGAACGCCCAGTCCTCCGGCGGGGCGTCCATGAACGGCCCGATGCGCCAGGCCCCGGCGCAGTTGACGAGCACGTCGAGCCGGCCGTGGCGCTCGACGATCCCCTCGACGACGGCCTTCGCCTGCTCCCAGGACGAGATGTCGAGGGCCACGCCCTCCGCCGGAGGCCCCGCCTTCGCGGCGACCGCCTTCGCGTTGCCGCCATCGAGATCGGCCGCGACCACCGTCGCGCTCTCCTCCGCGAGCCGAAGCGCGATCGCCTCGCCGATGCCCGACCCCCCGCCGGTCACCATCGCCACCTTTCCGCCGAGTCCGAGATCCATGCAGCTCCCTCCCGTTCGGGGCGCGGTCCCCCGCCGCCCTCCTACCTTGCTTCCGCCGCCCCCGGGCGGCCGTGAGGCGCGGATCATACCGGACCCCCGCCGGAGACCCTGCCGCCGCCCCTTCCCGCGAGGCGACCGGGAAGCCCGTGGTCGAACCGGACCGGGACCGGAGCGTGCTCTTCGGTCATGGGTCCCGGTATGCTCATGGTCCGGTGAAGCGCCCGAACTTCGAAGCGTATGAGAGACGTGTTCGGCCGGACTGGCCTGCCCTCATCTTCGCGACTTCGGTCGAACATGCGCGGATCGTGGCCGCGCTCCTCAACCGGAAAGGGATCCGGGCACGCGCGATCAGCGGAGACACGGAGACGGCGACCCGCCGCCGGGTGGTCGAGGAGTTCCGCTCGCGGAGACTCGCGAAGTACTCGACGGTGACCGCCGTCACGGTGACCGCCATCGCCCGGTCATGACGGCCCTTCGCCGCGCCGGGGCCGCCGCGGCCTACCAGGACGCGCGCAGCTCGAGGCCCAGGCCGTGGTCGGGCCGGAGCGTGTCGCGCTCGCGCCGCCAGCCCTCCAGGTCCAGATCGAACCCGCCCGCCGGACGGGCCAGACGCCACCCCAGCCCGTACCGGCGCTCCCCCTCCGGCGCCTGCCCGTAGCGGAGGTAGGGCGTCCCCACCCCGAAGCCCCCGAACACACTCGCTCCGTAGCCCAGCTCCGCATCCAGCCCCGCTCCGTCCGAGCGCTCGACGGACGGCGAACGCCGACCGGCCACCCCTTCCTCCCACAGACGCGCCGTACCGCTCCCCGCGGACCCCCACACCGGCGCCACGCTCAGCGACAGGCCCCGGCCGTTCGCGCGAGGCGAGAGCTTCATCCCGCCCATCATTCCCCACTCGTCCAGATCGCTCCGGTGTGCCGCCAGCGCCCGGCCACGAGCTTCCAGGGTCAGACGACCGCCCGCATCGCTCCACGACACCCCGCCGCCGACCTCCACCCCCGCGCCCGTCGCCCCGTCACCGCCGTCCCAGCGAACCCCCACCTCCGCCGACGGCGCGAGGCGACCACCACCGGACAGCACGTACTCCCGCGTACCCTCCGCCGAGACCCGCAGCCGCTTCGTGCGCACCGACAGCCCCTCGATCAGGTCCCCGTTCTCCTCCACCTCGTAGCGGGTCGCCTGCGCCTCGCCCTTCAGGTCCAGCCGCAGCGCACCCCCGCCCGGCAACACCCGCAACGCACCCCCGGCCGCCGCCGCCAGCAGCTTGCTGTCGCTCTTCTGGCGGCCGAAGCGCTCCAGCAGCGCCGCGTCGACGATCTCGACCTCCCCGGACCCGTAGCCCAACGCCCCCCACAGCCGCGAACCGGACCCCGTCGACCATCCCACGTAGGGCTGCACGCTCGCCATCCGGCTCCGGTGCACCCCCGCGACCGGCCCGTCGTCCCCGCTGCGGTCCGTGTAGTCCATCCCGCTCTCGAACCACGACACCCCGGCCCCGCCGGTGAGCCCGGACCCGAAACCCACGTCCGCCCCCAGGTGGGCCGCGAACAGCTCCCCCGACCACTTCAGCGATGGCGTCTCGCGCGACAGGTTCCGACGCTCCCCCGACCCCCATACGGTCACCGCCCGGCCCCCGCCTGGACCTTCGCCCCCGCCGCCGAGGCCGGTCGCGAACGACTGCCCGCTCCACAGCTCCTTCCAGGACACCCCGCCCTCTTGCAACGCCGGCCCGTTCGACTGCACGAACCCCGCCAGCGCCCCGGACAGCCCCCCGCCGGCCGCCCCCGAGCCGCCTCCGCCCACCGAGGACCCCAGCCGGCGCGACAACGCATCCATCGCGCTCGACCACGACGCACGCGAGACCTCCGGCAGGATCGATTCGTTGATCGCCTTCAGCCGCGCCCGCGCCTGCGGGATGGCCGCCTTCACCTCGATGGTGAAGGTCTTCTCGTCCTTCTGCGACTCCCCGTCGAGGTCCGTCACCGTCCAGGTATAGGTGGTCTCATCGAACTCCTTCGTCGGCGTCCCCGACAGGACCCGTCCTTCCCGCGTCAGGCCCTCCGGCAGCGCCGGCGAGAGCGCGTAGTTCAGGTCCCCGTCCCCGCCCGTCGCCCTCGGCAGCTCCACCGGCTCGATGGCCTCGTCCACCGTGAACACCCACGTCGTCTGGGTGAAGTCATTCAGCACCGGCTTCGTGTCCGCATACCCCACCGCGAACGTCGAGAACGACATCACCTCGTCCGCGCATCCCCTCCGCCCGTCGGGGGTGTCCTCCAACTTCAACTCGGCAACCACCTCCCAAGCGCTGCCGTCCCTGTCGTCATGGTGCAGCAACAGCAACGGACGATCCCGCGCCGCATCCTCCACCGCGCCCTCCACCGGCAGGCACAGCCGCAGCCCCGGTGACGGAACCGTTCCCACCGTCACCTCCACATCCACCACCGTCCGCGACCCCGCCGACTCGTAGGTGTACATATTGCTCGGCTTCGGGTTCTCCTCGGGCGCGAAGGTCAGCGTCAAAGGCTCGTCCGACGGCGAGTCGAGCAGGGCCTCCAAGTCCAGCTCGATCCCCTCCGGCACGCCGGACTCCTCCACCACGGTCACCGCCCGAACGCCGATGTGGTAGGTCGTCGCGCCCACGGTGCCGCCCACCTTCACCTTCGTCTCGCCCTCCACCGACACGTCCAGCGACCCCGCCACGTCTTCATAGTCGCTGCCCGACGCATCGTGCGACAGCGACAGCGGCGTGGCGTAGTCGCCATCGTTCCCCGTCACCCGCACCGTCACCGTCTGCGCCGTGTTCCAGTCCGACGCCGGGAAGGTGAGCCGCCCCGCTTCGGGCCGTACCACCTGGATCCTGTTTGCCGGAGAGCCGGCCACCGCCACCGTCACCGTCCCGGAGGGCTCCGAGGTCAGCTTCACCGTATACGTCTCGTCCTCGCCCGCCGTCACCTCGAGGACCTCCGCCGACGTGCCGCCGACCGCGAACGCCAACCCCTTCTCGTCGTCGTCCTCGATGGTCAGCGTCACGCTCGACACCGCCCCCACGCCCATGCCGTCGCTCGCCGGCCCGTCGTTGGTCGCCGTCCCCAAGACCGTCACCGTCTTGTTCGCCGCGTCCACATCGTTGTTCACCGCGGTGACCGTCACCGTCCCGGTGCTGGTCGTGCCGCCTGCCGCGATGGTCAGCATGTTCACCACGCTCAGCGTGTAGTCGCCCGCCACCGCCGGGGACACCGCCGTCACCGTCACCGTCACCGCCGTATCCGCGACCGACGGGTGCGACAACATCGCCGTCACCGTGCTCACCTCGCCGGCCTCCGAGATCGACGACGGGTCCAGCTTCAGCGTCACCGTCGGCGCCTTGTCATCGTCGGTGGTGCTCACGTCTACGTCCACGGGGTCGAGGCCGTTGTAGTTGACGTCCCCGCTCGACGGGTCCAGGCGCACCTTCCAGGCCACGTCCCCGTCGTCCACGTCGTCGTCCAACCCGGTCACCGTCACCGTCTGCGCCGTCTCCCAGTTCTGCACCGTGAACACCAGCGACGGCGGCGACACCGTGCCCTCGCTCTCATCCGGGCGCCCGTCCCCATCGCGGCTCGTCACCGTCACCGTCACCGCCGCCGAGGGCTGGGTCTGCAACGCCACCGTGAACGTCGCCGTCCCCCCCTCCTCCGTCACCGGCCCGCTCACTGCGCTCTCGTCCAGACCGAACTCGTCGTCGCGGATGATCAGGGTCGCGTCCGAAGGCGCCCCCACCATGCGCCCGCCCGCCGCCGTCGCCGTCACCGTCACCCGCTTGCGCCCCGACGCCACCGCGTTGTCCACCGCCGTCACCGTCACCACGCCCGTGCTCGCCGTCGCCCCCGCCGCGAGGGTCAGCGTGGTGGTCGCGCTCAGCGTGAAGTCCCCCGCCACCGCCGGAGACACCGGCGCCGCCGACACCGTCAAGGTCGTCGCCTCCGTCGTCGGGTGCGACAGACGCGCCGTCACCGTGCTCACCTCCCCGTTCTCCAGGATCGCCGACGGCGTCAGCACCAGGGTCGCCGTCGCCGTCGCCTCGTCGTCGGTCAAGGTCAGGGTCGCGGCGGAAGGCGCCGCCACCCCGTTGCCCCCCGCCGCCGTCGCGGACACCGTCACGGACTTGTTCGCCGCGTCCACGTCGTTGTCGTTGCCCCGCACCGTCACCGTCCCGGCGCTCGTCGTCGCCCCCGCCGCGATGGTCAGCATCGTCCCCGTCTGCGTAAAGTCGCCCGCCACCGCGCCGGTCGAGGCCACCGCCGCCGACGACACCGTCAGCGTCGTCGGCTGGCTCGATGGACCGGACAGCCGCGCCGCCACCGTCGATACCCCGCCGTTCTCGGAGATCGAGGTCGGCGTGAGAGCCAAGCTCGCCGTCGGCAGGGTCTCGTCGTCGGTCAGGGTCAGCGACGCACCCGTCACCGCGCCCGCACCCTGGCCGTTCGCCAAGGTCGCCGTCACCGTCACGCTGCGGCCCGCGCTCCCCTGATGGACCGCATCGTCCACCGCCGTCACCGTCGCCGTGTCGGTGGCCGCCGTCGTCGAGCCCGCCGCGATGGTGATCGTCGCGTCCGAACCCACCGTGTAGGCCCCCGAGACCGCCGTCACCGTCACCGTCGACGGCTGGCTCGACGGGTGCGACAAGGTCGCGCTCACCGCCGAGGCCCCGCCGTTCTCCGCCACCGACGCCGGGTTCAGCGACAGCACCACCCCCGGCGCACCCTCGTCGTCGGTCAGGGTCAAGGTCACCGAGGGCGGATCGTTCGCCAGCCCGAGGCTGTCGGAGGCCGTGCCCGTGATTGCCACCGACTTGTTCGGCGCGTCGGTCGCGTTGTTCACTGCCGTCACCGTCACCAGCCCCGTGCTGGTGGTCGCGTTCGCCGCGAAGGTCAGGGTCGTCGTCGTGCTCAAGGTGAAGTCGCCCGCCGCCGTGTTCACCCCCGCGGCCGCGGCCACCGTCACCGTCGCCGCCACCGTCGACTGCCGGTCCAGGGTCGCCGTCACCGTCGCCACCCCGCCGTTCTCCGCAATCGAGGACGACGACAGCACCAGCGTCGAGCGCGGCGTGTCGTCGTCGGTGATGGTCAAGGTCACGTCCGCCGGGTTCACCACGCTGTTGCCGCCGGCCGACGTCCCCGACACCGTCACCTGCTTGCCGCCCGCCGCCACCGCGTTGCCGACCGCCGTCACCGTCACCACGCCCGTGCTCGTCGTCGAACCCGCCGCGATGGTCAACGTCGTCGCCGTGCTCAGGCTGAAGTCCGCCGCCACCGCGCCCGTCCCCGCCGCCGCCGCCACCGTCACCGTCGCCGCAGCGCTCGACGGTCCCGAAAGCGTCGCCGTCACCGTCGAGATGCCGCCTTCCTCCGAAATCGACGCCGGATCCAGGACCAGCGCGACCGTCGGCAGCGTCTCGTCGTCGGTCAGGGTCAGCGCCGCCCCCGTCACCGCGCCCGCGCCCTGGCCGTTGGCCAGCGCCCCCGTCACCGTCGCCGAACGCCCGGCCGCGCCTTGGTGAATGGAGTCATCGACCGCCGTAATCAACACCGTGTCCGAAGCCGCGGTGGTGGAACCGGCGGCGATGGTGATGGTCGTGTCCGAACCCACCGTGTAGGCCCCGGAAGCCGCCGCCACCGTCACCGTCGACGGCTCGGAAGACGGGCGCGAGAGTGTGGCCGTCACCGTCGAGAGGCCGCCGTTCTCCGACACCGACGCCGGGCTCAGCGACAGCGCCGCCGTCGGCGCAGGGTCGTCGTCGCGCACCGTCAGCGAAGCCCCCGTCACCGTCATGGTCGTCGAATCGGCCGTGGCGCGGGCGTTGGTGATGGTCGCGGTCACCGTGCCGGCGCGGTCCGGCTCGTCCGTCGTGTTGTTCGCCGCCACCACGGTCGCGGTGTCCGAGGCTGCCTGCGTCGCCCCCGCCGCGATGACGATGGTGGCGTCCGTCCCTGCCGCCCAGGCCGTCCCCGCCGCGACCGTCACCGTCGTCGCCGCGCCCGAGGCGTGCGACAGCCGCGCCGTCACCGTCGCCACGTTGCCCGTCCCGCTTTCCGCGATGCTCGACGGCGACAGCGCCAGGGTCACCCCCGGCGGGTCGTCGTCGTCGGTGGTGGTCACCGACACGTCCGAGCTGTCGAGACGGTCGTAGTTCGCATCGCCGCTCGCCGGGTCGAGGCGCACGTTCCAGGTCGCGTCCCCGTCGTCGACCGTGTCCTGCACCCCGGTCACCGTCACCGTCTGCGCCGTGTTCCAGCTCGACGTCGAGAAGGTGAGCGACGACGGCGCCACCGTGCCCTCGTCCGTATCCCGGCTCGCGACCGACACCGTCACCGCCGCCGAGGGCTGCGTCCGCAACGCCACCGTGAAGGTCGCCTTCCCGCCCCCTTCCGTCGCCTGACCCGACACCGAACCCACCTGCAACGCCTGGGGCTGCACCGTCAGGGTGGCGGATTGGATCTGGGGGACGATATCGTAATGCTCGTACCACCAATGGTTCATGGCCGGCGTGTATGGAAAGGTCGCCGAGACCGTCACCGTCCGGACCCCGGTCCCACTGCCGCCCGTAATCGTCACCGCTCCGGCAGCCACGCCCATAGTGACGGTCCTGGTTCCCGTCGCGGTTTTCAGGAGCTCCGTGTAGCTCAACCGGTTGTTGGCGCCCAGGCTGGCAACACCGCTGGAGGGATTGAGCGTGACGTCGGCGTATGCACTGTTGTATCTCGCACGCTGGAAATTGCCTGGAGGGAAATACCCCGGGTTTTGGCAAAGCCCGGCCGTGCATCGCATGGAGACGGTGACGCTTTCCCCTGGCCGGATCGTGCTCGATGACAGCTCTATCCGAAAGTGCGCATGGGAGTCTCCTCCTGCACTATGCGACCCCGCCGAAAGCGGCGCGCACAGCAGCGCCGCGGTCAGGAGCGCCGTGGCCAGCCGGCGCCCACGTGCGGGAGACGCCCCGGTCATCGGAGCGTCCATCATTCCACCGGTGCGGGGGGGGGGGGGATAAGTCAACTTGTTTCCCGTGCCATCGTTTCCTGTCGTGAACCCAAGTGTACGACGGGGAGCACGCGAGGATGGACGAGGACTGGACGGCGCCGACGCCGTTTCCTCCCAAGCGCCGGGGGGAGTGTACCACGCCGTCGCCGGGTCGCGACTACGAGAGATGGGCCTGGGCGGAGGGGGTGTCATGGAAACGAATCCGTGTCCTCGCGTGTCAGGGCGCGGCGCCCATCGCGAGGGCCGTGCGCCGACGGTAGCCGCGTTTCCACGAGGGGCTACCGCAGGGGGTGGGGGTGAAGATGCGCCGGTCGTGCCGGTCGAGCACGATGGCGCCACGCGCCCGTACTCCCTCCGAGGGCCGCCCCCCATCCGCTCGCACTGCGTGCGGCCCTCGCACGTGAGGCCGTACGCCGCCGCCGGACGGATGCGGAGCCCGGGGGTCGGGATGATGCAGGATGTCGAGCAGCGCCATGAGCGCGAGTATGGCTTTCCCGACCGCGGCAGGGCCCTTCCACGCTGCGGAATCGGTTCGTGCGGGTGGACCCGGTCCGGTCGGCCCGACACGGACGTCCTGGCGGCGGGCATCGACGTCCGGGTGGTCGACGTGAACGTCAGCGTCGGCGGCGACAGCGTCACCGCGCTCGAGTCCCCGTTGCTCACGCTCACCGTCACCGCCGCGGTCGGAACCACCCCCAACGCCACCGTGTAGACCGCGGTCGTCGCGCTCCCCTCGCGCACCTCCACCGCCCCCGTCTGCACCCCCGCCGTGCCCGGGTCCGTGTCCACCACCAGCGCCGGCGTCTCGTCGTCGGCGACCGTCACCGTCGTGTCGGGGATGGGGGTCTCGATGACAAAGCCGCGGGCGTTGATGTAGCCCTGGTTCCGGGCGTTCCCATCGATCGCGAAGTACTCGTTGATCAGCACCACCTCTTCCTCCCACCCGTCCGGGTCCGACTGCGCGGTCACCGTGACGGTCTGCGGCACGTTCCAGTTCGATGGGGAGAAGATCACCCGCCACTCGCCCGAGCCGGGGACGAAGGGGTCCCAATCGGTGCGCACCCGCACCGCGTCCCGGTTCTGGCTCCTTACCCGCACGCCGACCGCGGCCCCGGTGCCGCTGATGCCGCTGGTCAGCACCATCGTGTAGGTCCCGACGTTCCGGCTCGTCCCGCCCCCGGCACTCGGGTCCTCCTGCAAGGTCATCCGCAGCCGGCTCACCCTCACCCCCGGCGTCTCGTCGTCCTCGATCGTCACCGTCACCCGCTCCGTCGTGCGCTCCGTGTAGCTGTATTGCGCGTCCGCGCTCGCCACCGCGTGGGTGATCCTCACCGGGGCCGGGTCCACCCCGTCCACGTCGTCGGCGGCGCTCGTCGCGCGCACCGTCACCGTCTGCGGCGTATTCCAGTTCGTCGTGCTGAACTCCAGGACCCGCGTCTGCGGGCTGGTGTCCGTGTCGAGCGCGACCTTCGTGTCCCCGCTCGCCACGCTCGCCGTCACCGTCACCGGCCCCGTCGGCGCCACGCTCAGCGCCACCGTGTACGTGTCCTGCACCGCCCCCCCTTCGCGCACCGTCACCGCCCGCGGCGTCACCGACAGCCCCGCGTTGGTGTCCGTCACCGTCACCGGGAACGTCACCGCGCCCGTGGCGACGTATTCGGGCGCACTCCCCGCCCGGACCTCATGCCGCACCGTCACCCGCTCGTGCGTCGCATCCGCGTCCGTCACCGCCTGCCCCGCCGACCAATTCATCGTGCTGAAGCTCAGGTCGTGCGAAGCCGCTCCGTTCACCGTCACCGCCCCGGAGTCGTCGCTCGACACCCGCACCGTCACCGCCGCGCTCGGAACCACCGACAGCCGCACGGTGTAGGTTGCGCTGCTCGTGGCGCCCGTTTCCGCCAGCGCCAGCACCCCCGTGCCCCGGCTGACCTCGATCTCCGCCCCCTCGTCGTCCGTCACCCCCACCCCCAACGTCACCGCCGCCACGTCGTCGTATTCGTCCGCGCTGCTCCCCGCCACCACCGCGTGCGTCAGCGTCACCGTCGCGTGCGCCGCGTTCCCGTCGTGCACCGCCTCGACCGTCACCGTCTGCGCCGTGCTCCAGGTCGACGCGTCGAAGGTCAGGGTCTGCGCCGCCGCGGCCGTCCCCCCGGCCTTGTTCACCGTGACCGCGGCGTCGTCGCTCGACACCCGCACCCCTACGTTGCCCGCCGCCGGCGGCGCACCCAGCCGCACGGTGTACGTCGCCCCCTCGCGCAGCGCCAGCGCGGCGCTCCGGCTCAGCACCGCCGCGGTTTCGTCGATCGTCACCGTCACGTCGTCCCCGGATTGGGCGGAGTAGTTGTACGGCGCGCCCGCGCTCGCCACCGCTTGCGACAGCGTCACCGTGCGGTCCGCGGCGTCGGGATCGGTCGCGCCGGCACCGCCACCGTCTGCCCGGTGTTCCAGTTCGTGGTCGTGAACACCAGCTCGGACGGCGCGACCGTGACCGCGGTCGCGTCCCCGCTCGGCGCCGCCGCGGTCACCGTCACCACCCCGCTGGGCCGGCTCCTCAGCGCCACGGTGTAGGTCGCGTCCGCCGCGCTGTCCTCCTGCACCGTCACCGCCCGCGGCACCACCCGCAGCCCGTCGTCGTCCGTTACCGCCACCACGAACGAGGGCCCCGTCGCCGCGTCGAAGTCGTCCGCACTGACGCCGACGTCGATCTGATGGGTCACGGTCACCGCTTCGTCCGTCAGGTCCCCGTCGTGCACCGCCGCCACCGTCACCGTCTGCGCCGTGTTCCAGTTCGACGTCGTGAACGTCAGATCCGGCTGGCCTACCCCGTTCACCGTCACCGCCCCGGGGTCGTAGCTTCCGACCGAGATCACCACGTCCCCCGACGGCACATGGCTCAGCCGCACGGTGTACGTACTGCTCCCCCCTTCCGTCAGCGCCATCGGCCCCCGCTGGCTCACCTGGATCGCCGGCGGGTCGCTGTCCGCCACGTGCACCGTCAGATACGCGTCCGGCGCCGGGCGGTAGTCGCTCGAGCTCTGCGCGTCCAGCACGTAGTGCCGGATGCGCACCGTCTCCCCCGCCACGTTCGCGTCGTCCAGCGCCCGCACCGCCACCGTCCGCGCCGTGTTCCAGTTGCTCGCGTTGAAGACCATCCCGCTGGGGTTCGTCGAGACCCCGGCCGGCGTCTGGATCTGCACGTTCACGCCCCCCTGCGGTCGCTGGCCCAACTGCACGCTGTACGTGGCCGTCGCCCCCTGCTCCGTTACCGACAAGTCCCGCGTCACCGTCGCCGCGCTCGGACTCAGCGTCACGCCCGGCGCCGGCCCCTGCACCCGGATGGGGCCGAAGGAGACTCGGGAGCCCTGGGAGTTGCCGTCGATGGGATCGTCCCGGGCGACGATATAAAGATTCCAGCCCTGGTGGAACTTCCGGTGGCCCGGATGACGAGGTTGACCCGACTACGACCGTGGGTCAGCTTTGGTTCGGCAGCGGTCACGACCGTGACGGTCACGCCTGCGGGCGCCCCGCTGGCGCTCCATCGGTTGTCGAGCGCGGCAGCGAAGCCGAACCTTCCGCCTGCGGGCGCCTGGAGCGTGATACCCGCGCCGTCCAATTGGTCCGTCTGAGCACCGCCGGGTTCGGGGTCAGGACGGTCTGGGCGAACGCCTGCGGCGACAGGAACAGCACTCCCGCGCCTCTCGCCCACAAGCTCCACAGGACCCACAACCAGTCCGAGGGAACCGGACAACCCTTGTGCTACAAAACCGGACAGGTCTATTGGTTGCCAACATAGGGGGATTCCTCATATCTTTCAACGCAACATCAGCCAACGAAAATTCGCCCTGCCCGACATTCGACTACCAGCGGGCTTGAATATGTCGTCGCAGTCTCGCCTATCCCGGCTTGCCATCGGTTCGAACGATCGCAAGAACCCGTTCCCACCGCCGATCAGGCGGTTTCAGCATCGCGGGGTCGTCGATTCTTCATCATGGCGAGGGTTCCATGTCTGGCGCCGGCTCCTCATCGGGATGGAGATTTCCGAGCCGTGATCATCGGGAGCGGCGTGCCGCCTCGCCGCGCACGCCGTATCCCCCGCGGGCGGTCCGTTCGTACCGTGCCAGCATCTCCCGCTTCATGTCCTCGGGTTGCGATTCGAACACCCGCCAGAGTTCCGCTTCCTCCTCTGCCGGCGTGGTGTAGCCGAGCTCGTCCGCGTAACGCCGCATCCGCTCCAGCGTGCTCAGGACCAATCTCCGGTTCACCAGCGGTTTCAGCAGCAGCACTTCCCTTCTCTCGACCGAGGTCCGGGCCAGCGGATGGACGACCGCGCTCCACCGTCCACCCGGCCGGTGCTCGACCCCCACCGCCGAGAGCGCGACGTCGAAGCGGGCGAGCCGCCTGTCCAGTGTGTCGGGCTCGACCTCGTGAGGCAGAACGACGATCCGGCCATCGATCGCGAAGGCATCGGCGAACGGACGGTCTTCGAGCCGGCGCGCGCCTCTCCGCGTCAGGGCGGCCAGCACGAGCGCACGATCCCGCGCGGAAGGCGCCCACAGGTCCAGGCCCGAAGCGGGACGGCCGGTCAGAAGCGTTTTGAACATTCCACCGGCAAGGAAGAAACGAGCATCGCAGGAGGGTCCGATCGTCCTCGCCGCCTCCCGACGGGCGAAGTCCACCACGTCCCGCTCGTCGAGAGAGGAAAACGTGACCGTGTCGCTTTCGTTGCAGCGGTCACGGTACGTTGCAGCGGTCACGGTAGGCGGTGACCACGTGTCCGCCCTGCCGCCAGAAGAACGCGCCCTCCAGGTACCACGGCCAGCCGCCATTTCCGAGGGGCTCCCCGAGGAGGCGGGCCGCGGTGGTGCTCACCAGCGAATCGTGCGTGACGAAGACGTGCAGGCCGGGGCGGTCCCCGGCGACGGTCAACATGTGCTGTACCAGGAACCGGGCGGCGGACCCCGGATCGGCCATCCCCGGGAGCGGACGGTCCTGTGACGCGAGATGCGCCATGACGGCCTCGTTTCCTCGTTCCTTCCAGATCGGCCCGGCAAGGTCCCCATCGACCACGTACACACCGGGGTCTCCCAGCAGCCGGTCCGGGACGATCGGAACGTCCTCCGTGCCTTCGGCACGGACCGCGGCGCCGGCACGGATCACCTCGGCGGTCTGGACACAGCGGGGCACCGGGCTGGTGTGCAGGGTTCGGAGGCGGGACTCGATGAGCGCTCCGAGTTCACGCCCGAGGGCGGCGCCCGTTTCGGTGATTGGAAGCGCATACCCGACGTCGCCGTCCGGAAGCCCGTCGCGCACCGAGTGACGGAGGAGCACGGCCACGGGCTCGTCCGCCGGCGCCTCTGCCATCCATCGAATCACGGAAGGGGGAATGCGCCAGTCCACGACGTTCATCGCACCACCCCCACGACGATGGAAGGGAGGGCGGGGGTCCGCCGAACGCCCTCGAAGCCGAACCCCGCGTCGCCGAGGAGTGCGGCGTATTCGGCGGCCGTCCGCTCCCTGCCGCCGGTGACCGTCAGCAGATGCAGGTCGCACAGGCTGCCGGCCACTCCATGCTCGGGCATCACCATTTCCACCACGAACAACCGGCCCCCGGACGGCAGCGCGCGGCGCGCACGATGGAGAAGCCGAAGGGCCGGGGCGTCGTCCCAGTCGTGGAGCACGCGGGCCATCACCACCGCGTCCCCCTCGATTCCCCAAGGCTCGAAGAGGTCCGTGGACCGAAGCCGTACCCGGCCTCCCGGCTCCCGCCGTGCGGCCAGCCCGACGACCTCGAGGCGGTCGAGGACCGTGATCCGCAGCTCCGGGTACTCGTCCGCGAGCAATCCCGCCAGCGTGCCGTATCCGCCGCCCGCGTCGATCACGTGCTCGTCGCCCCGCAGGTCGAGGGCGGCCGGCACCGCGGGGTAGTCGTGGAGGGCATAGCTCGCCAGCATCCGGTGGTGGGCCGCCGTGCGGTCGGGGTCGGCGGCGACGTCGCCGAAGAGGTCCGGGGGGGGCCAGCCGGCGCCGCGCACGGCCTCGGGCAAGGTCTCCCACCTTCCCGGGAAGATGCGGCCGTACTCCCGGGCGGCGTCCGCGAGGGTTCGGGGGTGCCCGGCCTCCAGATACCCGCCCCGCCCCGTCGCGCGCCACTCGCCGTCCTCCTCCGCCACCAGCCGCAGCTCCGCGAGGGCGCGCAGCAACCGCCGCGTACGGGCCGGGTCCAGGCCGCGGCTCCGGGCGACTTCCCCGGCGGTGGCCGGCAGCGCCTCGAACACCCCCAGCTCGACGGCGGTGCATATCGCCTGCGTGCGCCAGAAGCCCGTCATGTCGTCCGAAAGCGCGGCGAATTCGCTCCTCGGCGCCGGGCGCAGCTCCACCACCCGGCGCCCGGCTTCGTCGATGACCTCGAACCCCCCGTCGAAGCGTTCGACCCGGGCCTGTCCGTTGTAGAACGGCTCCACCGCCGCGAACCGCCTTGCGTACAGGAAGCGCCCCGTCCTGTCGACGTGCCCCCAGCCGTCTTCGTCACGCGCCCGGGCGCGGCCCTTGTGGAACACGTCGAGGTCGAGGAAGCGGACCCCGTGCACCGGCTCGCCCCGCGGGTCGATATGGGTCGAGCGGCCATCGCCGGACTGCACCACTGCGGCGCCGTCACGGAAGTCGCCCGCGTACCGCCACCGGGCGTCGTAGGCGGGCTTCCCCTCGGGGGTGACGTGCAGGTAGCCGCCGTCGAGCTCGCGGACCGCGCAGCGTCCGCCCTGGAAGTTGCCGCACCAGCCGAAGCGCGCGGCGGAGAGGTCCGAGCCGTCCGGGCGGACGTGGCGCCACCCGTCCGGCGCGGCCACGGCGGCGAGACCTTCGTAGAAGCCGAAGGTCCGGCGGAAGCGCCGGCGGTAGGCGGCCGCGCCGTCGATCCGGATGTGCCAGGCTTCGCCGCCCCGCTGCACGGGGGCCAGGCCCGGCGCGTGGAACCCCAGGACCTCGTCGAAACGTTCGGCGTAGCACGGAGCGCCGTTCCGGACGTGGTGCGTGCCCTCCGGGGACACGCGGGCGTCTCGCCAGCTCATGGCCCGGCCGGGATGGGCCTTCGCATGTTGCAGCCGAGGCACAGGGCCCGGTTCCGGTACGTGTCCACCAGGGTCCGGTAACGCTCCCCGTTCCAGATCTCCATCAGCCCCCGTTCGTGCAGGTTCCCGAAGTTGCCGAGCGTCCGCCGCTGCGCATCGGGCGCGCAGCAGGGGTCGAAGCGTCCCTCGGCGCTGATCCATGCCTCCCGGCCGAGGAAGGGGCACGGCCCGCCGGGGGCGAGATCGTCTTTCGCGTCCTCGTCCAGGGGGAAGACGTTGTCGAGCAGGATGTGCCTCCCGTTGGGCAGGAGGCGCTCGGCGGCGGCTTCCCGCGCCGCGAGGACCGCGTCGTTCCAGCGCCGGACCGCCTCCGGATCGCGGCGCATCGACTGCCCTTCGATCTCGTCGAAATGCGCCCACAGATGGTGGCCCTTGACCCTGTCGATCCCGAGATCGACGGCCAGGCGCACGACGTCGGCCAATTCGGCGACGTTCGCTTCGAGGAACGTGAGCTGGAACGTGACGCGGCACCGGTTGCCGCCGCCCGCCGCGTGCTCGTCTCGAACCGCGACGAAGGCCCGGACGTTGGCCAGGACCTTCTCCCAGCTCGATCCGAGCATGATGGCTTCCTGGGTCGCCTTCGTGGCCCCGTTCCAGGAGATCTTCACGTCGGAGGCGACCGGGACGATCCGTTCCGCCCATGCCTTCGCTCCACGTCTCGGGAAGGTGCCGTTGGTGGTCAGGTTGAGCCGCACGCCGTACTGCGCGCAGAGCGCCAGGACATCCTCGAAGTGCTCGTAGAGCAGCGGCTCGCCCATCGTGGAGGGGATGATCTCCCGGAGCCCGCCGGCCGCCGCCGCATCCGCGACCACCCGGCGGACGAGGTCGATGGGCATCAGCCGGCGGGGCCGCCCCTCCTTCCGGCGCGCGGCTTGCCGCGGACTGTGGGGAGAGTGTTCCTCGCACATGATGCAGCGCATGTTGCAGGTGTCGGGGTTCGTATCGAAGGTGATCCGCCACGGACCCTCGCCGGCCCGCACCCGTGCGCTGTCGCGCCGCTTCATCACCCGCCGGTAGAGACCTTCGATCGCGCGGGCGTGGTCTTCGATCGCCGGGACGTCACCGCTCTCGCTGAACGCGTAGCCCCGCCGGCCAAGGCGCCGGGCGAGGCCGGGGTCGTCGACGAACCTCTGCATCCGGCCGGCGAGGGATCCATGCGACCGGTGCTCGAACAGCAGGCCGTTGACCTCGTGACGGACGTATTCGGCCATGCCGCCCACATCGGCGGTGATCACCGGCACCCGCGCCTGCTGCGCCTCGTGGATGACGAGCGGCGAGTTCTCGACCCACACCGAGGGGACGACGATGGCGTCCACCCGGTTGAACACGTCCCCCACGATGTGCTGGTTGCGATACTCCGGGAGCCACTCCACGCGATCGGCCTTCCCGTCCGGAAGGCTCCGGGCGAGCCCCTTCAGGGCTTCCGTGTTCTGGCCTCGCGGGCGTCCCCAGATGCGCAACGCCGCCCTCCCGTTCACGCCGCCGAAGGCCCGGATCAGGTCGTGGATCCCCTTCGCGGGGATGTGGGTGCCGATGTAGCCGAAGGTGAACGACTCTCCCGGCGTTCGCTCCCGGCCGCGCAGCCGCGCGAGGTCGAAGCCGTAGTCGAGGCAGACCAGCTTGCGCTCCGGGATCCCGAACTCGTCGCGATACCGGTCGCGGAGGTATCGTGCGGGGGCGACGAAGAGGTCCACGAACCCGGTCATCTCCCGCAGGTGGCGCATACGCCGCCCAGTCCAGGCGGTCCAGTAGCCGACGTCCGCCTCGCGTTCCTCCGGGGCGCCGCCGAAGTAGCGCGCGTAGCAACGCTCGGCGCACTTGCGGTCCTCCTGCCCGTCGCACACCGCCCACGGGTCTTCGGGGTCCTCGGGGAAGGTCTGCATGAACTGGCCGCGGGGACACATCGTCCAGTAATCGTGCAGGGTATGGACGACCGGGATGGACCGCCTCGCGGCCTCGAAGGGCAATCCGCTCGACAGGTGGTTCAGGTGTCCGACGTGTACGACGTCCGGGCGAATACGGTCGAGCACCTCGGCGAAACGCCGGTCGATGCCGGGCTCCCGGTAGCGGTCCCGGTTGCGCGGGTTGTTGACGACGTGGAGGGTGGTTCCGGCGTGCTCGGGGTCCTGTTCGATGCGCATCCGGAAGTCCGGCGCGAACGGGTCTTCCTCGCGGGTGAACACGTGGACCTCGTGGCGGCCGGCGAGCTCCTGGCAGAGGGTCTGCGTATAGACCTCGGACCCCGCGTTGTAGCGCATCGGGTAGCCGTGGATGACCTGGAGGATCTTCATGGGACGGCCGCCTGGTGCGGGACGGCTGCCCGGTATCCGAGCGCATCGGGCTCGAGACGAAATTCATGGATCAGGCGTGCCAGGCCCTGCCGAAGCTCCACGTGCGGCGCCCAGCCGAGCAGGTTCCGTGCGCGCGCCGGGTTGCCGCAGAAGCGGGAGACGTCGAACGACCGCGGCGGCACCTCCACGATGGCCGCCCCGGTCCCGGCGAGGTCCGCCGCCAACCCCGCGAGCCGCCCGAGCGAAACCGGCCGGCCCGTGAGCAGGTGAATTGGCGGCGGCGGCGGGGTCTTCCCGCCCGCCAACAGGCCGATGATCGAGACGATGCCGCGCGTCGCATCGTCGATGTGCGTGAAGTCGAACGTGTGGTCCGCGCCTTCCACACGGAGGACCTTCCCCTGCACGGCGCCCCGGGCGAACGCCGGAACGACCCGGTCCGGGTGGTCGCGCGTGCTCCCGTAGACGTTGGAGAGCCTGACGATCGCGGCTCGCAACCCTTCGTCCCGGGCGGCTTCCACGAGCCGTTCGCCCTCGACCTTCGAACGCCCGTAGACGTTGATGGGCCGGAGCGGCGCGTCTTCGGTGACGGGCAGGCGGCCGGGCTGCCCATGGACCTCGCGGCTGCTGGCGAAGACGACCCAGGGCCGCCGCGAAGGCTTCACACGACCCGCCGAGGCTGCCGCGATGACGTTGCGCAACCCGCCGACGTTGACCTCCCGGCAGGTTTCGGGCTCGCGCTCTCCCCACACGACGCGGGAGACCGCGGCGAGATGAACGATGCCGTGGCAGCCGGCGGCCGCCTCCCGGACGCGCCTTGCGTTCCGCACGTCCCCTTCTTCGCCGCCCGACCCCCGGAGGTCCAGTCCGGTGACGTGCGCCCCGCGCGATTCGAGGGCCGTGCGAAGGGCGGACCCGACCAGTCCTTCCGAGCCCGTGATCAGTATCCGTCGGTCCCTCATCCCCTTTCCAACGGCATTGCCCGCCGCCCCGGCACCCGAAGCCACCGGGGCGGCGGGCAGGGAAGCAAGGCTACTTGGCCTTGGGTGAGGGTGCCGGCTTGGACGGAGGCTCCGAAGGCGGGCGGCCGGGCTCGCCCCGCGACTTCCAGTAGCTATCGTTGTTGGGGTTCAACTGGTTCGCACGGTTGTCGCGCTGTTGCCGTTCGGGAGTTGGGGGACGTTGACGTTGTTTCGACATCGAAATCTCCTCGGTTTGGTCCTGCCTCGGCGGACCACGTACCTCCACGAATGCGGAGTTGCCGGAGATGCATGCGCTGACGCGCAAACGGGGTCTTCCGAGGTAGCAGGAGCGATCCTGACCCCACTGCACGAACATGTCAACCCACCGGACCGCCGCGCCGGGGGTTGCTCCCGCCGTTTCCACCGGGCGCCGGAAAGCGCACGGAGAGGCGCCGCCGGCCCCGGCCACCTCCCGCGCCGGCTTGCGCGCCGGGATCATCCCGCCGGCCGTCGCGTGAAGCAGTCCGGGCCGCCGGACCCCCGACCCTCCCGTGTCGGCTTTCGGGGATAATCCGTCCCCGTATCCGTGGCTTGGGAGGGAGAAGGGGACGTGGGCACGGGGTCCATCGCGGTGCGCGAGGTCCGCGACTCCGACCTGGACGCGGTGGCCGGGATCTACGGCCATCACGTCCGGCACGGCGTCGCGTCGTTCGAGTACGATCCGCCGGACGCGGCGGAGCTCCGACGGCGATGCGGCGAGGTGCGCGCGCGCGGGCTTCCCTACGTCGTCGCGGAGCGGGACTCCTGCCTCCTCGGCTTCGCCTACGCATCCCCCTTCCGCCTCCGTCCCGCCTATCGCTATACGGTGGAGGATTCGGTCTACGTGCATCCGGAGACGGTTCGCGAGGGGATCGGCCGCCGGCTTCTTCAAGCGGTCGTCGAGCGCTGCGAGGCCGCCGGCCGCCGGCGGATCGTCGCGGTCATCGGAGGGGCGGACGAGCGCTCGGTCGCCTTCCATCGAAGGTGCGGGTTCGAGGAGGCGGGCCGGATCGAGGGCGCCGGCTGGAAGCACGGGCGCTGGCTCGACCTCGTCCTCATGCAGCGCGGGCTGGGGGCGGGGGCGGCGGAACCGCCGGGGTGAGCGACACACCCTCGCGTTCGTTTCGAGCCCCGGCGATGGCGGCACCCGGCTCCGGATCCCGTTCCGTGGCCGCCGCTTCCGCTTCCGCCGATGCGGATGCCGCGGCCGGCGACGCTCCCGCGCGTATCCCCGTCGGCATCAGCGGTTGCCTGCTCGGCGAGGAGGTCCGCTACGACGGAGGGCACAAGCTCGACCGCTACGTGACGGGGGTGCTCGGGCGCTGGTTCGAGTACGTCTCCTTCTGTCCCGAGGCGCTGGCGGGGCTCGGCATCCCGCGCCCGCCCATCCGCCTCGCCGGCGACCCCGCCGCGCCGCGCGCGGTGCGGGTGGGCGACGAGTCGACCGACGTCACCCAAGCGCTCCAGGCGGCGGCGCGGCGCGTGATCCCGGAGCTCGGGATGCTTCGGGGGTTCATCTTCAAGCGCGCCTCACCGAGCTGCGGGATGAAGCGCGTCAAGGTCCATCAGGCGCCGGGACGCGCCCCGCGCATGGGCCGCGGGCTCTTCGCGCGCGCGGTGATGGAGGCGCATCCCCTCCTCCCCTGCGAGGAAGAGGGCCGGCTGAACGACCCGTCGCTCCGCGAGAGCTTCGTCGAGCGGGTCTTCGCCCTCGACCGGTGGCGGCGGACGATGGCGGCCGGATGCACCCCGGCCCGGCTCGTCGCCTTCCACACCCGGCACAAGCTCCTGCTCCTCTCCCACAGCGAGGTCCACTACCGCGCGGCGGGGCGCCTCGTCGCGGACGCGGGCCGCCGCGACCCGGCGGCGCTCGCCCGGGAATACCTCCGGACGTTCATGGAGGGCATGCGGCGGCAGGCCACCCGCCGCCGGCACGCCAACGTCCTCCAGCACCTCGCCGGCTACCTCAAGCGGAGGATAGACCCCCGCGACCGGCAGGCGCTCGCCGACCTCATCGACGAGTACCGCACCGGCGCCGTCCCCCTGGTGGTCCCCATCCGGCTCCTCCGCCACCACTTCCGCCATGCCCCGGACCGCTACGTCGAGATGCAGCACTACCTCGAACCCTGCCCCGATTCGCTCGGGCTCCGCAACCATCTCTGACCCCTTCGGCGCCCTGCCGGTACGGACTCGACTTCCTTGCATCCAGGGGCGCATCGAGGGGCGGCGCCGCGGTTGCCGGCCGGCAGTACTCCCTGCGCCGACCTCACCACGGGGGAAGTGAATCGGTGGCGGCCGCGCATCGAGTCTCCCCCAGGACGGACAGGACCACCAGGGAAGTATCCGTCGGCCGGGACCGGGAGACGACCGGGAGACCCGCGGCCCGGTGGTCCCGGTGCCGGAACCGATACGAACCCGTATCACTCCCGACACTCGAAATATTGCCAACGCCCCTGTCGGGCGCCTGTCAGGAGCATGATTGCTCCTGACAGCCGCCTTCCCTCGGGTTGCCGCGGCGAATGGGTGTCCGGCATACTTCGCCCCGCTCCGGGGCGCGCCGTCCCCGCCCCGTCCTCGCCGCCGTACCCGTACCCGATCGACCCGACCCGATTCCAGGAGAACGTCGACATGCCCGGCCCGCTCGCCGGCTACCGGATCGTGGACTTGACCGCCATGATCTCGGGGCCCGTCGCCACCATGATGCTCGCCGACCAGGGCGCGGAGGTCATCAAGGTCGAGCCCCCGGCCGGGGACATCGTGCGGCGCATGGGGCACGACCTCGGCGGCGTCACCAGCTCGTTCGTGAGCGCCAACCGGAGCAAGAAGTCGGTCGTCCTCGACCTCAAGTCGGACCGCGGGCGGGGGCTCCTCGACCGGCTCGTCGAGTCGGCGGACGTGTTCGTGCAGAACTTCCGCCCCGGCACGGCGGAGCGGATGGGCATCGGGGAGGATGCGGTCCGCGCCCGCCGCCCGGACGTCGTCTACGTCTCGATCAGCGGGTTCGGAGAACGCGGCCCCTACCGGCACAAGCGGGTGTACGACCCCGTCATCCAGGCCCTGAGCGGCCTCGCGGACATCCAGACGGACCGCGAGACGGGCCGGCCGATGATGGTCCGCACCATCATCCCCGACAAGGTGACCGCCCTCACCGCCGCGCAGGCGATCACCGCGGCCCTGCTCCACCGCGAGCGGACCGGCGAGGGCCAGCACGTGCGGCTCGCGATGCTCGACGCGATGGTCGCGTTCCTCTGGCCGGAGGGGCTCGTCAACCTGACCGTGGTGGACCGCGAGCTGCCCGAGCCCCGCTCCCGGCTCGCGCCGGACCTCATCTACCGCACCCGCGACGGCTACGTCACCGTAGGGGCGGTCTCCGACTCCGAGTGGCAGGGGCTCTGCGCCGCCCTGGAGCGGCCGGACTGGCTCGAGAACCCGCTCTTCGCGACCCCCCACGACCGCACCGTCAACGTGGTCGAACGCCTCGGGCAGACCCAGGAGGTCCTGCGGCAGCGCACCACCGCGGAGTGGCTGGCGCGCCTGGACGAGCACCAGGTGCCCTGCGCCCCGGTGCTCACCCAGCGCGAGATGGTCGATCACCCGCAGGTGGTCGCGAACGAGCTGGTGGAGCTGCGCTCCCACCCCGACATGGGGCCGTACCGGCAGGCCCGGCCCGCGGCCCGCTTCGAGGGCTCGCCGTCCGGGATCGCTGGGCACGCCCCCCGCCTCGGCGAGCATACCCGGGAGGTCCTGGCCGGCCTCGGTCTCGAACCCGCCGAGATCGATGCGCTCTACGCCGAACGCGCCGTCGCCTGAGACGCCGGCCCCGCTCGCCCGCACGTTTCACCGATCCCCGCCACGAAGGCGCCCCGACCCCGCAGGGCCTTTTCACGCTGCGGTATCGGTTCGCGCGGGCGAACCCGGTTCGGTCGAATCGGAGCGGCGCCTGACCCGGACATCCTGGGAACGCGGGCATCCCGCCCGCAGACGGGCAGCAAGACCGACGCCGTTTCGATGCGGGCGAGGACGCCCGCGTCTGGAGGACGCGCCGTTCCCGGAATGGGCATCGATGTCCGGCCGCGAGTCGGTCAGCGTGAAAAGGCCCTGCCCGACCCCGCGACGGCGCCACGGCCGGCCGCTCGGTAGACGAGGCGGTGCGTCCGCGCGGCCCGGTCGGGGCGTCGTCCGGACCGCCGATGCCGGTCTCGTCTCCATGACGGAGCTCGCGAGCCGCATCGGACGTACCCCGCGAGAGCGTCCGGCGGGCGATCCCCGGTGTGCGCGGTGCGGAGGAATTCCCGCCCCGGTCCCCGGTCCCCGGTTACCGACTCGCGCGGCCGGCACGGGCCGCGTGCGCTCGCAGGGCGGTGGTGACCGGCGCCATCCCGGTGGCGCCCCCGCAACGGGGTGCCGCGCGGTGGTCATGCGACGACTTCGTCTCCCCAGAGCTGCTCCAGAAACCGCCGCCACGGCAACACCTGGATCCCGTCTCCGGTGCGCCTCGGCTCTTCCTCGTTGCATACGACGATGGCGCGCCGGGGACGGTGTTCCTCGACGTACGCGCGCATCGCCGTCAGGTCCTCCCGGCGCACGCGCGCGCTGCCCTTGACTTCGATGGCCGCGGCGCCGTCCCGTCCGAGCACGAAGTCGCATTCCAGCCCCGACTTCGTGCGCCAGAAGCGCACCGGTACGTCGCATTCCCGATAGGCGCGCCAAGCCAGCAACTCCATCAGGATGAAGTGCTCCAGGGCACGCCCGAAGTCCGGGCCGGCGGCGCGTTCGATCCGTCGGCCGGTGACGTGTCCGGCTACGCCCACGTCGAAGAGATGGAACTTGGGCGCCCGCGTGATGACGGCGCGGGAACGATGCCGGCTGAACGGCTCCACGAAGGCGCCGAGCAGGGTGTCGGCCAGGATCCGGAAGTACTCGCGCACGGTCCTGGAGTCCACGCCGCAGTCCCGGGAGATGCTGCTGTAGTTCAGAAGCTCTCCGTGGCAGAACGAGAGTGCGTCGAAGAACCGGGCGAACGCCGCCGCGTTCCGTGTCAGACCTTCGTCGAACACTTCCTCCTTCAGATAGTCGTCGACGTAGCCCGCGAGCGCACGGCGCGGGTGCGTCGAGTCATAGTGCTGGGGGACCAGCCCGCGCTGCAACGCCCGGAGCAGGTCGAACGACGGCGCCTCCGGCCAGGTCAGCGGGTGGAGGCCGAAACGCCACGCCCGCTCCGAGCAGGTTGGCGCGCCCGCGCTTGAGCTTTCTGGCGCTGGAGCCGCACAGCACGAAGCGAAGGTCCGTGGTTTCGATCAGCCGGTGGACCTCGTCGAGGACGGCCGGCGCCTTCTGCACTTCGTCGATGACGATCGGACGGGCTCGCGTGGCGGGGTCCAGCGCCAGCACCCGTTCCGAGAGGGTCCAGGGCGCCCGGGTCCATTCCAGCAACAGCCGGGTGTCCGGAAGGTCGAAGTGGACCGAGTCCGGAAATTGCTGCCGCAGCAGGGTCGACTTGCCGGTCTTGCGAGGCCCCCGGAGGAAGGCCGACTGCCCCGCGGGCAAATCGATTCGGAGGGTGCGGGTATACCGTGCCGATTCGTAACGTGTTCCGAAATGGTCGCCCTGCATCGGAGTGTGCTCCGAACCAGTCCACCGAGCAAGCGCGGGTGGAACGCGGGATGCCCGATTCCTCGCAGCCGGCTCCGGCGACGGTCCGCCCTGCCGTCACGGAAGACGGCGCGGGTGGAATCAGGCGGCGCGCCGGATGGGAGGGAGGCCGAATCTCGAGTCGGCTCTCTGCGCCCCACCGCGAGCGGGAGCGGCTGCACGGCCGGATCGAGCCTGCCCGAGGTCCGTCCGGGAACGCGGGTATCTCGCCGGCGACTTCCCCGGGAGGTCCTGGCCGGCCTCGGTCTCGAACCCGCCGAGATCGATGCACTCTACGCCGAACGCGCCGGCGCCCGAGACGCCGGCCCCGGGCAGCCGCAGGCAGGCGGCGCCGTCGCGGTGTGAATCCCATGTGCCAGTGGCCACGACCATTCGACGCCGGCCGGGGGGAGATTCCTTTGGCTGCCGCCCGCGCCGTCACGGCTTGGCATGGGTGCGACCACCCGGAGCGGCAAGCCCAGCGTCAGCGGCAGCTTGGGTCTGGTTCGCCCATCACCCCTCACCCCGGCGAAAACCATCCACCGTCAACGAGATCGGGGCAGGTCCACCTGCGCTCGAAACGGGCTGCGCGGTTCGCTGGTCGCTACCCGGTCAGGTGGTGCTCGCGAAAGTCGAAGAACTGCGCGAACGCGCGCTGCCAGAAGCCGACCCGTACCTGCTGGTCGGAAGGATAGCCCATCGCCCGCAGCAGTTCGTTGTGGCACAAGATGTCGAGCACCCGAAGGGGCGGCGGTTCGCGCGCCTCGATGTCGAGACGCCTTGCCTGAAGCTCATGCAGGCGCGGTTCGGGGAGACCCTCCCCGGCCAGCACGAGGTCCTTCTCCAGCGCGATGAACTCGCGTGCGAGCTCGTTGTGCAGCCGGGCCGTCTTCGCCGTTCGGAACACGAGCTCGGCCGCTCCGGCGACCGCCGTCACGGTCACCGCAGCGGTGACCAGCGCCGGATCGAGGCTGCCGAGCAGCGACGCGACCGCCGCAGATCCGGAGACCGCCGCCACGAGAGCGCCCAAGTTGTGCGCGCCGTCGAGGAACCGCTCGCGCCGGAGGTGGTAGCGGATGGAGCGGCGCACACCGAACAGGAGACTCCAGTGCTCGGCGGGCGTCTCGCCCGCGGAGGGCTCGGGGTTCTCCATCACCATCATCATTTCTTCGGCTTCGGCTTCGGCTTTGGAGGTGGCTTCAGGTATCACTGACCGGGACGGGCTTCCAATCGAGGTTTCCAGTCTCGAGGTTCCCCCTCCGAGTTCGGCGCGACGGAGGCCGTGGAGGAGTGGTCGGCGTCTTGCGCTTGTCGGTCATGCTGCCTCTCTGCGAAGCGATGATCGGCACAGGTCAGGGTGTGGATTGTTGGACATGGCCCTTGGCTTTCAGACATGGCTCGATAGGGTCCCGCTGCCTGAGTGCCTGACCCAGCGACTGGCCGATCACGGTGTGGCAGCCGTAATCGGCGTTCTGTGTCGAAGATGCCGCTTCTATCGGCACTGGGCCAAATCCCGCTCCCACCGCGCCCGGGTGAACCCTGGTTTGGTGAATATCTTCTTCTGCGCGCATCCGCCCAAGACGACGACACGACATGCCGCCAACACGCTCGTTCTGATCATGGGACTTCCTTGCAAGCTGGGCTCGGGGTGCGGGCGGTCCAAGCCAACCTGTTCGGCGGCTACCCCGCTTCGATCTGGGGGAGGAAGAAGACCTCGCTGTCCTCGCCGATGGATTCGAGGAACGGCTCCTGGAAGATCTCGCCGTCGATGGCCACCGCGACCCCGTCCCGGAGCCGTTCGCCCATGCCGGGGAACCGGACGTCGAGGGCCTTGAGGAGCTGGCGGTAGTTCGCCGCCTCCACCTCGACCTCCTTCTGCCCGCCCGCCAGCTCGCGGGCCAGCTCGTTCGGCAGGACCACCTTCGCCACCGCGTTCCTGCTCCGCTACCGCTTCACCAGGGGGACGGCGCCGGTCGCCTCTCCGTGCCGGTGCGCCTGCCGCGCCGGCCGCGAGCGGAACGACGATCCGCACCGACGGGGCGCGCCGGGGCGCCGTCCTTTCGACCCGCCCGTCTCCGCCGCACCAAGGCGCTCCGACCGACCTGCGCGCGCACCGCCGGACCCGCCACGGAGGCCGCCTCAGTCGGCCGCTTCCGGGAGCTTCGCGGCGTCCAGGGCCGCGAGAAGCCGGGGCGGCGACGCGGGGAGGTCGTTCATGCGCACCCCGCAGGCGTGGCGGATCGCGTTCGCGACCGCCGCGAGCGGCGGCACGATGGGGACCTCGCCGACCCCCCGCACCCCGTAGGGATGGCGCGGGTTCGGGACCTCCACGAGGACGGTGTCGATCATCGGAAGGTCGGACGCGACGGGGACCCGGTAGTCGAGGAAGCCGGGGTTTTCGAGGGTCCCCGCCTCGCTGTAGACGTACTCCTCGTTGAGGGCCCAGCCGATCCCCTGCGCCGCCCCGCCCTGGAGCTGCCCCTCGACGTAGCTCGGGTGGATGGCCCGGCCCACGTCCTGGACCGCGGTGTAGCGGAGCACGGTGACCCGCCCCGTGTCCGGGTCGACCTCCACGTCGCATACGTGCGTCCCGAAGCCGGGGCCTGCCCCGCGCGCGTTGATCGTCGCCTGGCCGGAGATGGGCCCACCGGTCTTCGCCGAGCCCTCCGCGAGGGCGGCGAGCGGGAGCGGCTCGAACTCGCCCACGTTGCTGCTCGCGGGCCGCGCTTCGCCGTTCTCCCACACGACCCCGTCCACGTCGACGTCCCAGACCTTCGCCGCGCGTCCGCGCAGCTCCTCCACGACCTGCTTCGCCGCCTCCACCACCGCCATGCCGACCGCGAAGGTCACCCGGCTGCCCCCCGTCATGTCGCTGTAGGGGATCGAGCTCGTGTCGGGGACGACGGGGCGGACCCGGTCGTAGTCGATGCCGAGCACCTCCGCGGCCATGATCGCCATCGACGCGCGCGACCCGCCGATGTCCGGGTTCGGGTCCACGACCACCGCCGTGCCGTCCTCGTTGACGTGCACCGCCGCGCTCGACTGACCGCCGATGTTGAACCAGAACCCGGAGGCGACCCCCCGCCCCTGGTTCGGGCCGAGCGGCGCCCGGTAGTGCCCGTGCGCAAGCGCCGCCTCGACCGTCTCCGCATAGCCGATCTGCCGGAACTTCGGCCCGTAGGCCGCCTTCGTGCCTTCGCGTGCGGCGTTGGCGAGGCGGAGCTCCAGCGGGTCCATGCCGAGCTTCCCGGCCAGCTCGTCGAGGGCGCTCTCGACCCCGAAGGCGGCCATCGGCGCCCCCGGCGCCCGATACGCGGCGCACTTCGGCCGGTTGACGACGACGTCGTATCCGACCGCCCGCACGTGGTCGAGGTGGTAGGGAGCGAACGCGGTCATGCAGCCGAGCTGCACCGGCGAGCCCGGGAAGGCCCCCGCCTGATACCGGAGCTCGGCGTCGCCGGCGGTGATCCGGCCATCCTTCATCGCCCCGATCCGCACCTTGACGTGGCTGCTGGAGGTCGGCCCGGTGGCCCGGAACACCTCGTCGCGGTCCATCACGATCCTGACCGGGCGGCCCGCCTTGCGGGAGAGGGCGAGTGCGACCGGCTCGACGTAGACCGTGGTCTTGCCGCCGAAGCCGCCTCCGATCTCGGACGGGATCACCCGGATGCGGGAGTTCTCCATCCCGAGCAGCTTCGCGCAGTACGCCCGGACCATGAACTGGCCCTGGCTCGAACACCAGACGGTGCAATGTCCGTCCTCGCCGACGCTCGCGACCGCCGCGTGGGGCTCGATGTACCCCTGGTGGACCGCTTCGGTGGTGTACTCGCCTTCGACCACCACGTCCGCCCCGGCGAGGCCCGCCTCGACGTTGCCGAGCGAGAACTCGACCCGCGATGCGACGTTCGAGGGCCGGTCCGGCTTCGGATCGACCCCCGCCGTGAACAGGCTCTCGTGGAGCAGGGGAGCGCCCGGCTCCATGGCCTCCAGCACGTCGAGGACGTGCGGAAGGACCTGGTAGTCCACGCGGATGCGGCCGAGGGCCTCCTCGGCCGCCGCCCGCGAGGTCGCGGCCACCGCCGCCACCGGGTGCCCGTCGTAGAGCGCCTTGCCGCGGGCCATGACGTTGCACGAGAGGTCGCGGAAGTTCATCGGCCCCTCGCCCACCATCAGCTCCCCGTCCGGGATGTCCGGAAAGTCCTCCGCGGTCACCACCGCCTTGACCCCCGGAACCGCGAGCGCCGCGCCCGCATCGATGCCGGCGATCCGGGCATGGGCGTGGGGGCTGCGCAGGATGCGTCCGACGAGCATCCCCGGCATCGTGAAATCCGCGCCGAAGCTCGCGCGCCCCGTGACCTTGTCGAGGCCGTCGGGGCGCACCGGGCGGGTGCCGACCCACTTGAACCCGGATGCCGAATCACTCATCGCTCACGCCTCCGCGCGCATTTCCGCCGCCGCCTTCTGCACCGCGCGGACGATCTTGTCGTACCCGGTGCAGCGGCAGAGGTTTCCGGCCAGCCAGTACCGGATCTCCGTCTCGCTGGGGTCGAGGTCGCGGTCGAGCAGCGCCTTCGCGGCGACGAGGAAGCCCGGCGTGCAGATGCCGCACTGGAGGGCCGCCTCCTCGAGGAAGGTCCGCTGGAGCGGATGAAGCCGATCGCCGTCCGCCATCCCCTCGATGGTCTCCACCTCGCGGCCCTCGGCCTCCACCGCGAGGGCGAGGCAGGAGCACACCAGGCGCCCGTCGAGCATGACGCTGCACGCGCCGCAGTCGCCCGAGCCGCAGCCTTCCTTGCTGCCGGTGAGCCCGAGCTCGTCCCGGAGGGCGTCGAGCAGGGTCTGGTCCACTTCACAGAGGAACTCGCGCGGCTCCCCGTTCACGGTGGTGGTTACGTGTCGCTTGGCCATCGCTCAGTTGCTCCTCGCGCGCTCGCCCGCAATGCCCGCGGCGCGGCGCGCGAGCACGCCGGCCACCTTGATCCGATAGGTCTTCGTGCCCCGCTTGTCGTCGATGGGGTCGCAGGCGGCGCTCGCCGCCGCCGCGAGGTTCGCCATCGCCTCGTCGTCGAGCCGGGTGCCGATGAGGGCGTCGGCCGCCTCGGGGACGAGCAGCGGCCGGGGGGCCACCGCGCCGAGACCCACCCGCGCGTCGGTGCAGACGCCGCGCTCGTCCAGGGTGACGCACACCCCGGCCCCGACCACCGCGATGTCCATCTCCGTGCGGGGGATGAACCGGAGATAGGCGTCCCCGGTCCGCGCCGGGCGCGGCGGGAGGAAGAAGCTCACGACGAGCTCCCCGGCGCCGAGCGAGGTCCGGCCGGGGGCGGTGACCACGTCCTCCACCGCCGCCTCGCGCCGGCCGTTCGGCCCCGCGATCTCGCACCTGACGCCGGCCGCGATCATCGCCGGGGTGGAGTCGGCCGCAGGAGATGCGTTGCAGAGGTTGCCGCCGAGGGAGGCGCGGCCCTGGATCTGGGTCGAGCCGATGAGCTCGAAGGCCTCGACGACCCCCGGCCACATCGCGACGACCGCCTCGTTCTCCCCGAGCACCGCGCCGGGCACGGCCGCGCCGACCCGGAACCCGCCGTCCTTCTTGGACACCTCGAGGAGCTCCGGGATGTTCTTGACGTCGACGATGACCTCCGGGGAGATCATCCGCGACCGCATCTGCACGATGAGGTCGGTGCCGCCGGCGAGCGGCCTGGCCTTGCCGCCCGCGTCGGCGAGCAGGGCGACCGCCTCGTCCACCGTGGACGGCGCTTCATATTGGATCGACCGCACGATGTCCTCTCCCTCCAGTGTCTTGGTGAAAGCCGCGAATCGGCGCGATTCTACACGAGGCGCCGGCCGGACGAGCGGCCCGCTTCACCGCCCCGCACCGCGGCGGGGCCGATGCGGGCGGCCGGGACGGGACCGCGCGGAAGGCCGCCGCCCGCACCCGCACACCCGCGCATTCGCCCCCCGAGACTCATACCGCTTCGCTCGCGCCGCCGTCGATGTTGATCGCGGTCCCGGCGATGAAGGCGGCCCGGCCGGAGGCGAGAAAGGCCACGAGGTCCCCCACCTCCTCCGCTTCGCCGTAGCGCCCGACCGGCACGTTCGCTCCCATCCGCTCGTAGTAGGCGTCGAGGGTCCCCCCTTCCCGGCCGCCGCGCTCCCACCGCCGTTCGTGCTGGGCGGACTTGATGAGCCCGAGGCAGATGGTGTTGACGAGGATGTTCTCGGGGGCGTACTCGTTGGCCATCGCCTTCGTGAGGTTGATGCCGAGGGCGCGGCTCGCCGAGGTCGGAAGGGCGTTCTTGCGGGGCGCCTTTCCGCCGGGGGTCGTCATGTTGATGATGCGCCCCCCGCCGCGGGCGCGCAGATGCGGCAGCACCGCCCGCGAGAACCGGATCGCCCCGAAGACCTTGATCTCCAGGTCCTCGCGCCAGATCGCCTCGGTCGCCTCCAGGAACGGGTGCGCGCGGGAGCCGCCCGCGTTGTTCACCAGGACGTCGATGCCGCCGAAGCGCTCGACCGTCGCGGACACCACCCGCTCCACGTCGTCGTCGCGGCATACGTCCCCGGCCACCGCCAGCACCTCGCCGCCGGTGCGGCCCCGGACGTCCTCCGCGGCCCGCTCCAGCACGTCCGGGCGGCGGGCGCAGATGGCGACTTTCGCTCCCTCCTCGCTGAGCCTTGTGGCCGACGCCTTGCCGATCCCCTCGCTGCCGCCGGTGATGATCGCGACCTTGCCGCGAAGCCCCAGGTCCATGTCCTCTCCCTCTCCTCGTACTGACGAATGCGAAGTGTGTCGGCCGACCGACCGCGGCCCGCCCGATCCGCCCGGCCCGCGCCTCCACCCCCGCGGGCCAACCCCTCCGGCCCGCCGTTCCCCGGCGCTCCCCGCGACGGGCCGCGCGTCAGGAACAGACCGACTCGATGTGCCGGGCTACCCGTGCCGCGTCGTTCGGCACCACGACCTTGCGGGCGGGGAGGCGATCGAGCCCCGCGAGCCGCGGGTGGCCGATCTCCGCTCCGGCCGGCGCGGTATCCGGGAACTTCCCCGGATGGGCGGTCGCAAGGCACACGGTGGGGGCGTCGCCGCGCAGCTCCTCGGCCACCTTCACCCCCACCGCGGTGTGCGGGTCGAGGACCCGGCCCGTCCTCCGGTACCAGCGCTCGATGGTGGCGAGCGTCTCGCCGCGGTCCGCGCGTCCCGACACGATCCGGCCGGCGCCCGGCTGCCGTGCCCGGCCCGGGTCGAGCCGGGCCTCCCCCTTCGCATCGAAGGCGGACATGAAGGTCCGGACCGCTTCCCCGGCCCCGTCGAGGCGCCACCACAGGAAGCGCTCGAAGTTGCTCGCGACCTGGATGTCCATGGAGGGGCTCGGGGTTCGGCGGACCTCGCCGCGGCGGTAGACGCCGGTGCGGAAGAAACGATCCAGGACGTCGTTCTCGTTCGTCGCGAGGATCAGCCGTTCCACCGGCAGGCCCATCTCCGCCGCGAGAAGCCCGGCGAACACGTCCCCGAAGTTGCCGGTCGGGACGCTGAAGCGGATCGCGTTCCCGTTCGGGAGGCCGGGCGGGAGCCGGAGCCACGCGTGGAAGTAGTAGACCACCTGGGCGAGCAGCCGCACGCAGTTCACGGAGTTGACGGCCCCGAGGCGCCAGCGGGCCTTGAACCCGCCGTCGTTGAAGAGGGCCTTCATGATCCGCTGGCAGTCGTCGAACGTCCCCTCGACCGCGATGCAGTGCACGTTGGCGTCCGGCACCGTCGTCATCTGCAGCTCCTGGAGGCGGCTCGTCCGCCCTTCCGGGAACAGGATGAAGACCCGCACGTTCGACTTCCCGCGCAGCGCCGCGATCGCGGCGCTGCCGGTGTCGCCGCTCGTCGCGCCGAGAACGTTCAGCGTCTCCCCGGAGCGCCCGAGCTCGTAGTCGAAGAGGCGCCCGAGGAGCTGAAGGGCGAGGTCCTTGAAGGCGAGGGTCGGCCCGTGGAAGAGCTCCAGGAGGAACAGTTCTCCCATCGGCGCGAGTGGGGCGACCTCCGGGTCGTCGAACCCGGCCCCGCCGCACGCGGGGGAGTAGCTTCGTTCGACGAGCGCCCGCAGGTCTTCCTCCGGGACGTCGTCCGCGAAGCGGCGGAGGATCTCGAAGGCGAGGGCCGGATAGCCGAGCCCGCGCCACGACTCGAGCTCCCCCGATACGTCCGGGAGGCGCTCCGGCATCAGCAGCCCGCCGTCCGCGGCCTGCCCGGCCATGAGGGCCTCGCGGAACGGCGCCGGCGGCCCCGCGCCTCGCGTGCTCACGTATCGCATGATGGAAAGTGTAGCCGCTCCCCGCGCTCGTCACCGCCGGAGAGGATTCGGGGCCATGCCGACCGGATCGAGGTCACGGATGCGGACCCGCCGAACCCGATGGGGCGGTCCTTCTCCCGGGACCGCTCGTGTCCCGCCGTGCCGAGCGGATCGAAGGGGCACACGATGCGGGCGAGACACCCGCGTCCGAGGGACGCGCCGTTCCCGGAAAGAGCGGTGGGCATCGATGCCCGGCCGCGAGTCGGTCGGCGCGAAATGCCCTGCGCGGCCCCGGTGGAGCCCCGGGCGCTGTTCGTAAGCTCTTGATATAGAGGGTGGAGATCGGGGGTCGAGATATTCTTTACCCCCACGGGGACGGCGTTCTTCCGTGGTTTGGGGTCGGTTCGAGGGGGTTGCTGGCAAATTTCACCCCACGGAGCCACTTGTGCGTGCCCGGCGAAAACCCCACCGCGCACATGCCTCGGTGGCGGGAGAGTTTCGTCCGGCCTGCCGTTTCCGGTACATTGCGCGTCGTCGTGCCCGCCTCGTCCGTCAAGCAATTCCCGGTCTCCTGGGAGCAGCTCCATCGCGACGCGAAAGCGCTCGCGTGGCGTCTCGCCGAGCTCGGGCCCTGGACGCGCGTCATCGCGGTGAGCCGGGGCGGGATGGTGCCCGCGTGCGTGGTGGCGCGCGAGCTCGAGGTTCGGCTCGTCGACACGGTTTGCGCCGTGTCGTACGACCACATGGCGCAGGGGGACCTCGAGATCCTGAAAGCGCCGGAGGACACCGACGGCCCGGACGGCGGGGACGGCCGCACCGTCGTCGTGGACGACCTCGCGGACACCGGGAAGACCGCCGCCGCGCTCCGGGAGATGTACCCGCACGCCCATTTCGCGACGGTGTACGTCAAGCCGGCCGGCCAGCCGATGGTCGACACCTTCGTCACCGAGGTGAGCCAGGACACCTGGATCCACCTTCCCTGGGACCTGGAGCTGCGTTTCGCGGCTCCCTTGGCCAAGGCGCAAGCGGGCGATTGAGGCGATGCCCCGGATCCCCGCGGAAGAGCTCGAGGCCCAGGCGCGGCGGGCGCTCCGTGGGGCGGGCGTGGGCCGGGAGGAAGCCGCGACGGTCGCGCGGCACTGCGTGGCCGCGAACCTCGCCGGCCACGATTCGCACGGCGTCATCAACGTCCCCCTCTACGTCGAGCGGATCGGCAGGGGGCACATCGTGCCCGGCGCGCCGTTCGAGGTCCTGAGCGAGAGCGCGACCACGACCGTCGTCGACGGGCACTTCGGCTTCGGGTTCGTCGTCTCCGGGCGGGCGATGCGGATCACCGTCGAGAAGGCCGTCCGGGCGGACGTGGCGGTGACCACGGTGCGGCGCCAGAGCCACGTCGGGCGCCTCACCGACTACGCGCTGATGGCGGCCGAGGCGGGCATGATCGGGATCATGACCGCCGATTCGGGGCGCACCGCCAAGGCGGTCGCCCCGTTCGGGGGACGCGAGGCGAGGCTCGGGACGAACCCGCTCTGCATCGCCATGCCGTCGAACCTGGAGGCGCCGTTCTTCGTGGACGTCGCGACCTCGGCGGCGGCCGCCGGCAAGCTCAAGGTGGCGGCTTCGCGCGGGGAGGCGGTCCCGGCCGGCTGGCTCATCGACCGCGAGGGCCGGGCCACGACCGATCCGCAGGCCCTCGCGGCCGGCGGTGCGGTGCTGCCGCTCGGCGGCGCCGAAGGCCACAAGGGCTACGGGCTGTCGGCCATGATCGAGATCCTCTCCGGGGTGCTCACCGGGCTCGGCTTCGGGGTGGACCCGGAAGGCCCGCACAACGACGGGGTGTTCATGGCCGCGTTCCGGGTCGAGGCGCTCCGGCCGCTCGAGACCTTTCGCCGCGAGGTGACGGAGTTCGCGGCCTGGCTCAACACGACGCCGCCGGCGGTCGGGCACGAGCGCGTGTACTACCCGGGCGAGATCGAGTACGAACGCACGCGGCGGCGCCTCGAGGACGGCGTGGAGGTCGATGAGCCGACCTGGTCCGCGCTGCAACGGCTCGCCGAATCCGGAGGGTGAGCGGCGGCCGCTTGCGCGGCCGCCCGGCGATTCCGCGGCGCGGAATCGCCGGCGCTCCGACCAGGACGAGGAACGGTCCTGCTCCATCACGAGACGAGGCGGACGGCGGATCGGGAGGGATGAACCGGACGAGGCCGGCTGACGGCGGACAGCTCCGGGGCGCGGGGCGCACGAAGCGAAAGCAAAGACGGAAGGAGGCAGTTTCGGACATGGGCAAGAAGCGGATCATGATCCAGATGCCGGTCACCGCCGGCATCCGTTCCGTCCTCGACGCTCGCGACGACGTCGAGTACGAGCGGTTCACGGTGCTCTCCGAGGAGAACGTCCTCCAGCACGTCGGGAGCTACGACGGCGCCATCCTCGGCGGGGTGGCGCCCTTCACGGCCCGGATCGTCGACAGCGCCACGCGGCTCCGGGTCGTCTCGCGCCACGGGGTCGGCTACGACAACGTCGACGTCGACGCCCTGACCGCGGCCGGAGTCCCCCTCACGGTGACCGGGACCGCGAACTCGGTCACGGTAGCCGAGCACTCCCTCTTCTTCATGATGTCGCTCGCCAAGCACGGCGTGCTGTTCGACCGCGAGGTCCGCAAGGGAAACTGGAACATCCGCTTCGAGAACACCGCGATCGATCTCGCCGGCCGCAAGGTGCTGATCCTCGGGTTCGGCCGTATCGGGCAGCTTCTCGTGAAGCGGTGCCTGGGGATGGACATGGAGGTGTTCGTGCACGACCCCTACGCAAGCGACGCCGCGGTTCGCGAGGCGGGGGCGGAGCCGGTGGCGGACTGGCGTTCGCTCCTGCCCAGGATCGACTTTCTCTCCGTCAACTGCCCGAAGACGGACGAGACGGCCGGAATGGTCGGGGCGGCGGAACTCGCGGCGATGCAGCGCAGCGCCTATGTGGTCAACACCGCCCGGGGCGGGATCGTCGACGAGACGGCTCTGGCCGATGCCCTCGAGCGCCGGATCATCGCCGGGGCGGCGATCGACGCGTTCGAGGTCGAGCCCGCGACCGCGGACAACCCGTTGTTCGGCCTCGACAACATCCTGGTCACCCCCCACTCGGCCGGGGTCACGGAAGAGTCCATGTTCCGGATGGGGGCCTCATGCGCGCAGAACGTGATCGACTGCTTCGACGGGAAGCTCGATCCCGCGAACGTCGTCAACCGGGAGGTGCTCGGCTGAGACCGCGCCGGTGCGGGCCATTCCCGGCGGCACGCGCCGGGAATGGCCGCGGGGAGACTATTCGACCACTTGGAGATTCTCGGCCGCGAAGCGGCCGCGGCGATCCCGCTCGTTCGTGAAGCTCACCCTCTGGCCTTCGTAGAGGCTGCGCAGGCCGGCCTTCTCCACGGCGGAAATGTGTACGAAAACGTCCTTCGACCCGTCATCGGGCTGGATGAACCCGTAACCCTTGGTCGCGTTGAACCACTTTACGGTTCCACTTGTCTGCATGGTAGCTCCGTCGGTTGGAAGTGAATCGGGCATCGGAAAAGATGGAGGGATCTGCGCGGCCCCGGCTCCGCCTCATGCCGACCGGCACGGCGACGGTGCGTCATGCCGGAACGGCGGGGTCGGTTTCGTCTTGAACGAAGCAGGGCGGGCAGTCGTTGTCGTCCCGTTCAGGTCGGGCGGTCGCGCGAGGGCCGGAAGAACCGGGTTCCGTCGCACGGCGGGATGCTATGCCCCTCTACGGGGGGAGTCAAGCACAAGATTGCAGGCCGGCCGTTCCTCCAACCGCCGAGCCGCCTCCCCGATCCCCCCGGAGACGGGACCCTGCCCGGGATTCCGGAGATCACGCGAGGCCCGACGTGCTGGCGTCCCCAGGGGGAGTCGAACCCCCGTCGCCGCCGTGAAAGGGCGGTGTCCTGGGCCTCTAGACGATGGGGACGGATTCCGGTCCGCCGCGCGGCAGGCTCGATACGGGCCGGCCGGCATGGGTTCTGGTGGAGCCAGGCGGGATCGAACCGCCGACCTCTACAATGCCATTGTAGCGCTCTCCCATCTGAGCTATGGCCCCGGGAAGGCGCGGATTCTCGAACCCCGCCGCCTGCCTGTCAAGGCTGGACGAGGGGCCTGGACAGGGGCAGGGCTTGGCGAGGCATCGCTTCGGCCCGTGCTCGGGGACCACCGGCCGGATCCCTCGGGAACGCGGGCGTCCCCGGACGCGCCCCCGCGACAAGGCTCGTGAAGGCGGCCCGGCTTCAGGGAGTCCGGCGCCGTTCGATGGACCGCCGCCCTGCGACGGCGGCTCGGAGACCTGCCGGGCGGAGGCCCGGCGAGACGCCGGGCCCGCATCGCCGGGAGCGTCCCGTCAACCGGCCCGCGCCCGGATGAAATCGAGGGCGCGGTCCAGGCGGGCGAGGGTCCGATCCCGGCCGACCAGGGCAAGGGTCGCGTCGAAGGGCGGCGAGACGCCCCGCCCGGTCACCGCCACCCGCAGGGGCTGCCCCAGCTTGCCGAGCCCGATCCCCGCTTCGGCGGCCACCGCGGTCACCGCGGCCGTGATGCCGGGAGCGTCCCACGGAGCGAGGTTCGCGAGCGCGTCCCGCAGCTTGGCGAGCGGGTCGTACACCACCGGACGCAGGTGCCTGCGGGCCGCGCCGGCATCGTAGTCGTCGAAATCGCGATAGAAGTAGACGCTCGCCTCGGCCATCTCGCGCAGCGTCGCGGCCCTCTCGCGGAGCGCGGCGGCGACTGCGGCCGGGTCCGGGCCTCCGGCGGGGTCGACCCCGAGCCCGGCGAGCTGCCGGCCGAGCTCGCGTCCGAGCCGTTCCGCTTCGCTCTCCTTGATGTAGTGACGGTTGAGCCAGTCCAGCTTGTCGGTGTCGAACGAGGCCGCCGCGCGGTTGACCGCCCCGACGTCGAAGAGCTCGATCAGCTCGTCCCGCGAGAAGATCTCCTGGTCCCCGTGGGACCACCCGAGCCGGGCGAGGTGGTTGATCATGGCCTCCGGCAGGTATCCGCGGTCGCGGTAGCTCGTCACCGACACGGCGCCGTGGCGCTTCGACAGCCGCTGCCCGTCGCGGCCGAGGATCATGGGTACGTGGGCGTAGGCGGGAAGCTCCCCGCCCAGCGCCCGGAGGACGTGGACCTGCCGGGGCGTGTTGTTCACGTGGTCGTCGCCCCGGATGACGTGGGTGACGGCCATGTCGAGGTCGTCGACCACCACCGAGAAGTTGTAGGTGGGCGTGCCGTCCCGGCGCACGATGACGAGGTCGTCGAGCTCGTCGTTGCGAATGACGATGCGCCCGCGCACCAGGTCGTCGAACGCCGTCTCGCCGTCCCGGGGGGTCCGGAACCGGATGGCGGGGGGTTCCGCTCCGGAGCGGCGGTCCCGATCCCGGCAATGGCCGTCGTAACGGGGCTTCTCGCGCCGCGCGAGCTGCTCCGCGCGGACCCGGTCGAGCCGTTCCCGGGAGCAGTAGCAACGATAAGCCGAACCCGAATCGAGCAGGGACCCGGCCGCCTCCCGGTATCGCTCCGTGCGATCGCTCTGAAAGAAGGGGCCCTCGTCCCAATCGAGCCCGAGCCAGGTCATCCCGTCGAGGATGGCGTCGGCCGCTTCCGTCGTGGACCGCTCGCGGTCGGTATCCTCGATGCGGAGGAGGAACGTCCCGCCGTGGCGGCGGGCATGGAGCCAGCAGAAGAGGGCGGTGCGCGCCCCGCCGACGTGGAGGTAGCCGGTGGGGCTCGGTGCGAATCGGGTGCGGACGGCCATCGCGGCATTCTACCCGGAGCGGGCGATGCGGATGCCGCGGCGCGGATGCCGCTACGCCCCGCTCCGGCGCGTCCCGCCCGTCGCCGGACACCGCTTCGGGCTCCGGGCCGCCCCCGCCGCCGGCCGCCGGCCGGCGCCGGCCGAGACCAATATGTCTATTACCCATATGAATACCCACGAAGATCGGGCCGCATCCGCCGGATCGGGCGGACGCGGGCTCGGGCCGCCCGCGCCACCGCCCTTTCCGCCGGCTCGACCCCCGCTCTCCGGCGTGCTTCCGAAGCCGGCCGCCCACCCCGGCCTCGACCGGGCCGGGGATCGTGCGCCGCCGGGATTGATCCCCGGGCGCTGTTCGCAAGTTCTTGATATAGAGTGTGTAGAGAGGGGGTCGAGATATTTTTTACCCCGCGGGGACGGCGTTCTTCCGTGGTTGGGGGTCGGTTCGAGGGGGTTGCTGGCAGATTTCACCCCACGGAGCCACTTGTGCGGGCACGGCGTCCTGGGAACGCGGGCGTCCCGCCCGCATTGATCGGCGGCGGCCTCACCGTCCCATTTGCGGGCGGGACACCCGCGTTCCCAGGACGCCGTGCCCAAGAGCGTTCGCGAGAGGCGTGCCCGGCGAAAACCCCACCGCGCACATGCCCCGGGATGCTCCGCGGATGGACACGATGCCGTCGATCGGGGAAACTCGGTTCGGGCATACCCGTCACGTCAACGCAGGAGCAATCGAGATGCATCGTACCCGCTTCATGACCATCGTCGCCGCGGGGGCGGCGGCCCTGTTCGTTTCCTCCGCATCCGCCCTCGACAAGATCACGGTCGCCTACTTCCTCGAGTGGCCGACCGCGAACCAGGTCGCGCAGCTCGAGAAGACCTACGACGAGGCCCTGGGCGTCGAGGTGGAATGGAGGGCCTTCGGCAACGGCAACGAGATGAGCCAGGCGATGGCGTCGGGCGACGTGCACGTCGCCTACTCGCAGGGCCTGGTTCCATTCGTGGTCGCCGTCTCCAACGGACTTCCGCTCAAGATCGTCGGGGTGGCGGTGAGCTATGCCGAGGCGGACAACTGCGTCGTCCACGCCGACGCCGGCATCACCCAGGCCAACGCGGCGGACCTCGAAGACAAGAAGATCGCCACGCCGATCGGCAACGTGACCCACTACAAGCTGCTCCGCATGCTCGACCACCTCGGCGTCGATGCGTCGAAGGTCGACATGGTGCAGATGAACGGGGCCGATGCGGCGGTCGCCCTCGCCCGGGGGGACGTGGCCGCCGGCTGCGCCTTCGGCGGACCGCTCCAGCGGATGAAGGAGTTCGGCTCCGAGCTGATGACCGCGGCCGAGCAGGAGGCCATCGGCATCCGGGTCTTCGACGTCGTCTCCGTGACCGAGAGCTTCGCCAAGGACCACCCCGGCCTCCTGAAGGAGTTCATGGCGGTCACGGACCGGGCGAACGCCGCCTACGGCGCGGACCCGGGCCGGTACGAGGAGACGATCTCCAAGGCCGCCGGCATGGACCTCGACGCGACCCGGAACATGCTCGGCATGTTCTCGTTCCCGTCGGCCGCGGACCAGAAGTCCGAAGCCTGGATGGGCGGCACCGTGCAGGCGTTCACCAAGGAGGTGGCGGACTTCTTCGTCCGGCAAGGCCAGCTCGACCGGGCGCTCGACAGCTACGACTTCGCGGTCGACGCGAGCTTCCTGTAGGCTGAACGGAGCCCGGCCGGCCGCAACGGCGCGGCGCCGCCGAAGCCCTCCCCGCCCTCCGGGACTCTGCGGAGGGCGGGGAGCAAACGGTCCGCTCGCCGGTCGGCCAACCGGCCAACCGGCCGGCCGACCGATCGGACGCGGCCGGTGTCGGGCCGGCGCACGCTCCGGGAGCGGGCCGGCACGGCACGGCCGCCCGCCGGCGCCCGGCCCCAACCCCCGCCCCGATCCGGGGATGAGGAGGACGCGATGGACGGACTCGTCATCGACGACGTCTCGATGGTCTTCACCTTGCCGAACGGAGGCGAGGTCCATGCCCTCGAAGACGTCTCCCTGCACCTCGAGCCGGGCGAGCTGATGTCCGTGCTCGGCCCCTCCGGCTGCGGCAAGACCACCCTCCTCAACATCGTCGCGGGCTTCCTGGCTCCGACTTCCGGGCAGGCGCTCCTCAACGGCCGCCCCGTGACCGGGCCCCACAAGGAGCGCGGGATGGTGTTCCAGCAGGGGGCGCTCTTCGAGTGGATGACGGTCGCCGAGAACGTGAGCTTCGGTCCCCGGATGGGCGGCGCGCCGCGGCCCGAGGTCGCGGAGAAGGTCGAGCACCTCCTCGGCATCGTGGCCCTCCGGGAGTTCGCCGACAAGCCGGTCTACCAGCTCTCCGGCGGCATGCAGCAGCGGGTGGCCCTGGCCCGCTGCCTCGCGAACGACCCCGACGTGATCCTGATGGACGAGCCCCTGGGCGCGCTCGACGCCCTGACCCGCGAGAAGATGCAGGGCCTCGTGCTCAGGCTCTGGAAGGAGACCGGCCGAACCATCGTCCTCATCACCCACTCCGTCGAGGAGGCGCTGTTCCTGGGTGAGCGGCTGGTGGTCATGGCCCCGCGCCCCGGACGCATCCACAAGGAGTACACCCTCCCGTTCGCCGATCAGGGGGTCGAGGGGGATGCACGCGAGATCAAGGTCCAGCCCGATTTCATCTCCACCCGCGAGGAGATCCTCTCCATGATCTGGGAGATGGAGGAGGAGATCATGGGCGGCGGCGAGGCGGGCTGAGGAGACGCGCATGGCGGACCACGGGAACCAACCGTCCGGGCTGGCCATCTGGCTCGGCATCGCGGACAACCCGTTCACCCGGCAGAAGACCGTCAAGTTCGGCGACGCGTCCGCGGTGAACTCCGGCCGGCTGTGGTCGATCGTGACCGTGGTGATGCTGGTCGCCGCATGGTGGATCGCGACCGTCGGCGGCCTCCTCGACCCCATCTACTGGCCGCCGCTCGACGGCAGCCTCTACCCGTGGGACGACCCCGACCGGGCCAGGCCGGGGGTGGTCGACCGCTTCGCGAGCCTGATGGTGGAAGGCTACCGCAACGTCTCGTTCTGGGAGCACGTATGGACCTCGGTCAAGCGGGTGCTGCTCGGGGTGTTCTTCGGCGCCCTGGTCGGGATCCCCCTCGGCTTCGCGATGGGCCTGAACTCGGTGGCCCGCGGCCTCCTCGACCCCGTCGTGGAGTTCATCCGGCCGATCCCGCCGCTCGCCCTGATCCCCCTCGTCATCCTGTGGCTCGGGATCGATGAGGTCGCGAAGACGTTCCTGCTGTTCCTCGCGGCGCTGTTCATCATGCTGATCGCCGCCCGCGCCGGGGTCAACTCGGTCCGGATCTCGAAGGTCCACGCCGCCTACTCCCTGGGCGCTTCGCGGGCCCAGGTTCTTCGCCACGTGATCCTGCCGAACGCATTGCCGGAGATCTTCACCGGCCTCCGCACCTCCATGGGGGTATGCTGGGGAACGCTGGTCGCGGCCGAGCTCGTGGCCGCGGACCAGGGCGTCGGCTCGATGATGATGATCGCGAAGAACTTCCTCCAGACCGACGTGGTGGTCATCGGGATCATCATCATCGGCGTGATCGGCTTTGCGATCGAGATGCTGATGCGCGTGCTCGAAGCGTGGCTGATCCCCTGGAAGGGGAAGGGGTGACGGCCTACAATCGGGAGGACGGCGGGCGATTAGCTCAGAGGGAGAGCACTGTCTTCACACGGCAGGGGTCGGTGGTTCGAATCCACCATCGCCCACCAGCACCGCCGGCGGGCACGTGAGCATCGCGAACCGGATCGAGGTCGCGGAGGGCGACGTCACGCGGCTCGAGGTGGACGCGATCGTCAACGCCGCGAACGAATCGCTGCTCGGGGGCGGCGGGGTGGACGGCGCCATCCACCGCGCGGCTGGCCCTGCCCTCCTCGAGGAATGCCGCCGCCTCGGCGGGTGTCCCACCGGAGAAGCCCGCATCACCGGCGGGTACGCCCTCCCCGCCCGCCACGTCATCCACACCGTCGGCCCGGTGTGGCGGGGAGGCGGCCACCGGGAGGACGGCCTGCTCGAGAGCTGCTACCGGGAATCGCTCCGGCTCGCCTCGGAGCACGGCGTCCGGACCATCGCGTTCCCGGCCATCTCCACCGGGGTCTACGGCTTCCCGGTTCCCCGGGCCGCCCGCATCGCGGTTCGGGCGGCGGCGGCCGGGCTCGTGGAGCACCCGTCCCTCGTGCGGGTGGTGCTCTGCTGCTTCGGCGCGGAATCCCGCGAGGCCCACCGGCACGCCCTCGAGGACGCCTTCCCCCGGCCGGCCTGAAGCGGGCCCCCTTCCACCGCCCGAGGAGAAGCGGATGCGCGAGCCCAGGGCCCTGACGTTCGACGTCTTCGGAACCGTCGTCGATTGGCGTACCTCGATCGCCCGGGAAGGCCGCGCCTTCGGGGAACGCCACGGCATCGACGCGGACTGGGAGCGGTTCGCGGACGACTGGCGGGGGCTCTACCAGCCTTCCCTCTCGCGGGTGCGCGACGGGGAACGGCCCTGGACCCGCCTCGACGACCTGCATCGCGAGAGTCTTCGCACGCTGCTCGAACGGCGTGGAGTGGCCGTCGGGGAGGGCGGGGTGGGCGACGCCGCCATCGACGACCTCAACCGGGCGTGGCATCGTCTGGACCCCTGGCCGGATGCCGTCGAGGGGCTCACCCGGCTCAAGCGCCGTTACGTGCTCGCGACCCTCTCCAACGGGAACGTCGCCCTCCTGGTCAACATGGCGAAGCGGGCCGGGCTCCCCTGGGATGCGGTGCTCGGCGCGGAGGTGGCGCGCCGCTACAAGCCGCAGCCCGAGGCCTATCTCACCACCGCGGACCTGCTCGGACTCTCCCCCGGCGAGTGCATGATGGTGGCCGCGCACGGCGACGACCTCCGGGCCGCGGGGTCCCTCGGCTTCCGCACCGCCTTCGTGCGCCGGCCCGCCGAGCACGGTCCGGGCGGGGCCTGGGAGGACGTCCGGGCCGGGGACGGCTTCGACGTCGTCGCGGACGACTTCATCGGCCTCGCGGAGGCGCTCGGCGCCTGACGGCGGGGGGAGGGCCCGGGTCCTCGAGACCGACCGTCTCGAAGAGGGCGGCGCGCTCGCGGGCGGGGACGTCCATGAACGCGCCGGCGCGAAGGGCCGAGGGGAGCCGGACCGGTCCGAACCGGATCCGGATGAGCCGGCTGACCCGCACCCCCTGCGACTCCCACAGGCGATGGACCTCGCGGTTGCGCCCCTCCTCCAGCACCACCCGGTACCAGCGGTTGGCCCCCTCTCCTCCTTCCGCCTCGATGCCGAGAAAGCGGGCCGGACCGTCGTCGAGGTCGACGCCGCGCTGCAGGAGCCCGATCGTCCCCTCGTCCACCCGGCCGAGAACCCGAACCGCGTACTCGCGCTCCAGGCGGTAGCTCGGGTGCATGAGCCGGTGGACGAGCTCGCCGTGGGTCGCGAAGAGCATCAGGCCCGAGGTGTTGACGTCGAGCCGGCCGACCGAGACCCAGCGCTCGGAGCGAAGGCGGGGCAGGCGCTCGAAGACCGTTCGCCGGCCCTCGGGGTCGCGGCGCGTCGCCACCTCGCCGGGCGGCTTGTGGTAGAGGAGCAGCCGGCACGTCTCGCCGGGCGGCACGAAGACCCGGCGGCCGTCGATCCGGACCCGGTCGCCGGAACGGACCCGGGTGCCGGCGGCGGCTACCCGTCCGTTGATCCGGACCCGGCCCTCCGCAACCCACTGGTCCACGGCCCGCCGGGACCCCACCCCGGCCGCCGCGAGGCGCTTCTGGATGCGCTCGGCGGCGGCGGGATCCTCGATCGGACCCGCTGCGGCGTGTAGCGGCCGGGCCTCCCGTTGGCGGGGTCCCTTCCCGGCCCGGCGGCCGAGCTCCCTCCCGGCCGCCCCCGAACGCCTCTCGGACGGCGCGGCCCGGCGGGCTCCCCCGGCGTGGCGCGGCGGCCGGTCGGCGCGGGGTCGGGACGACCGCCTCTCGGAGGGCGCCGCCCCGCGGTCTCCCTGGTCGCGGGACGGGGGCCCGCGCCGAGCGTTCGCGGGCCGTCCCCGGGGGGCCGGCCGCCCTCGCTTCGATCCGCCCTCGCCCCGTCCCGTCCCGGTCCGGAACGGAACGCGGCCGTCATCCGCATCCGGCTCCACCCGCGCCCGGCCGCGTTTCGGGGAGCCCCGCGAAGACGCCGGCGCTCCGGCCCGTGTCGAGCCGTCCGGCGAGCCGGCTTCCCGCCGCGGGGACGGCCCCCGCCCCGGCCGCGTCCGCCCGCCCGGTCCGGGAGACGGCCTTCCCGGCGTCTTCCCGCGCCGCGCTTCCCGCGCGGGGCCGGGCCGCCCGGCCGAACGCTCTCCGGACGAATGAAACGGCTCGTCGGATCCGGCGGCCCGCCGGCGCGGCGCTCCCGGTGGTGAAGCATCGAAACGGCGGTTTCCGGCCCGGCGCGCCCCGCGGCTCGGCGGGTCCCGCCTCGGGCCCGGTCCACGGCTCCGCCCAGGACCGTCGCTCCGCCCGGAGTCGTTGCCCCGCCGAGGGCCGCCGCCCCGCCCCGAGCCGCGGCCCTGCCCAGGACCGCCGCTCCGCCGATGGCCGTCGCCCTTATCCTTCGCCGCCATCCGGTCCGCCTTCCGGGCGCTCGTGATCGGCCGGGTCCGGGCCGGCCGCCCGGTCCCCGGGACCCTCGGCATCGACGAGCCCGAGGATCCGAACCCCGGATCCGTTCCCTGCCCCGGGGTCTCCGGCCGGGAAGAGATCGGGCGGCTGCACGTCCGCGATCCGATCGAGGGGGGGCAGGTCCTCGACGCTCCGGAGCCCGAGGTCGTCGAGGAGCTTCCGCGTGATGCCGTACAGCGCGGGCCGGCCCGGGACGTCGCGGTGGGCGAGCACCCGGATCCACTCCCGCTCGTGGAGCGTCCGCATGATCGAGGAGCTCACCCCCACCCCGCGCACCTCCTCGATCTCTCCCCGCGTGATCGGCTGGCGGTACGCGATGAGCGCGAGGGTCTCGAGCAGCGCCCGGGAATAGCGGGCCGGCCGTTCTCCGAGGAACCGGGCGACCCACCGCGCGTACTCTTCCCGCACCTGGTACCGGAACCCGGACGCCACTTCGCGCAGCTCGACCCCCCGGCCCTCGCAGTCCCCGGCGAGCTCTCCGAGCACGCGCCGTACCGCGTCGCGCAGCTCCTGCACGCTCATCTCGCTCTCGGTTCCGGCGAGGGCCACGAGATCGTCGATCTCGACCGGCCCCTCGGCCGCGAGGAGCACCACCTCCGCGATGGGCCGGAACTGGTCCTCGAAACGCTCGCTCATGGCCGGCCGTGGACGTGGATCGGGGCGAACGGTCCGGTCTGCACCAGGTCGATCAGCCGCTCGCGCCACAGCTCGAGGATCGCGAGCAGGGTCACCACCACTCCCGCCCGCCCCTCCGCCGGGGTGAACAGCGAGGTGAACTCGACGTTCCCGGCCCCGTCCGGAGCAAGCCGCTCCAGCACCGAGGCCATGCGTTCGCGCACCGAGAGCGGCTCGCGTGCGATGTGATGGGTCGCGAACATCGCGGCGCGGGACGCCATGTCGGCGAATGCCGCCACCAGATCCTCGAGCGAGACGAGGGGAGGGGGGCGCCACGGCTCGATCGCGCTCGCGTCCACCCCGGCGACGAAGAAGTCGCGGCCCTCGCGGGCAAGCCCGTCGAGTGCTTCGGCGGCCCGCCGGTAGCGTTCGTACTCGCGCAGCCGCCGCACGAGGTCGGCGCGCGGGTCCGTCTCCTCGTCGTCCTCCGACGCGGCCGGGCGGGGCAGCAGCAGGCGCGACTTGATCTCCGCGAGGGTCGCGGCCATCACGAGGTACTCGCCGGCCAGCTCCAGGCGCAGCTCGCGCATCAGGCCCACGTACTCGACGTACTGGCGGGTGATCTCCGCGATGGGAATGTCCAGGACGTCGAGATTCTGGCGCCGGATGAGGTAGAGGAGGAGGTCGAGCGGCCCCTCGAACGCCTCGATGAACACCTCCAGCGCGTCGGGCGGGATGTAGAGGTCCCGCGGAACCTCGGTGACCGCCGTCCCGTGCACGAACGCGAACGGCATCTCCTGCTGCGCGGGAACCGACCGGTTCATGGCGTCCGGGGCCGCCGGGGCGGCGCGGCTCGGTTCCCCTCAGCGATGGTCGAAGCCCATCGCCCGGCGCACTTCCTCCATGGTCTCGCCGGCCGTCTCGCGGGCTTCTTCGCAACCTTCCTGGAGGATCGAGCGCACCACGTCGGGCTCCGCCGCGTACTCCAGCGCCCGGCGCCGGATGGGCTCGATCTCCGCGAGCACCGCGTCGATGAGGGGCTGCTTGCAATCCAGGCAACCGATACCGGCACTCCGGCATCCCTCCTGCACCCACTCGCGGCGCGCCTCGTCGGAGTAGATGAGGTGCAGCTTCCAGACCGGGCACTTCTCGGGGTCGCCGGGGTCGGACCTTCGCACTCGCGCCGGGTCGGTCGGCATCCGGCGCAGCTTCGAGACGATCCGGTCGGGGTCCTCGCGCAGCCCGATGGTGTTGCCGTAGGACTTCGACATCTTCTGGCCGTCGAGCCCCGGCATGCGCGAGGCAGGGGTGAGAAGGACCTGCGGCTCGGGGAGGATGGCCCGCCCCCCGCCGTCCAGGTTGCCCATCAGCCGCTCCCGGTCGCCGATGGAGATGTTCTGCTGCGATTCGAGGAGGGCGCGCGCGGTCGCGAGGGCCTCTTCGTCGCCCTGCTCCTGGTAGCGGCGGCGAAGGTCGCGGTACAGGCGCGCGGTGCGCTTTCCCATCTTGCGGGTGGCGGCCTCGACCCGTTCCTCGAAATCGGGCTCGCGCCCGAAGATGAAGTTGAAGCGCCGGGCGATCTCCCTCGTCACCTCGACGTGGGCGGCCTGGTCTTCTCCCACCGGAACCAGCCCCGCCCGGTAGACGAGGATGTCCGCACTCTGGAGCACCGGGTAGCCGAGAAAGCCGTAGGTGTCGAGGTCGCGCTCGGCCAGCCGTTCCTTCTGGTCCTTGTAGCTCGGGACCCGTTCGAGCCAGCCGAGGGGGGTGACCATGGACAGCATCAGGTGCAGCTCGGCATGTTCGGGAATGCGGGACTGGATGAACAAACGGGCGTCGGCGGGGTCGATCCCGCACGCGAGCCAGTCGATCACCATGTCCAGCACCGTCTCCGAGATGACCTCGCGGTCGTCGTAGTGGGTGGTCAGGGCGTGCCAGTCGGCCACGAAGAAATAGCATTCGTACTCGTGCTGGAGCTTGATCCAGTTCATGAGCACGCCCCGATAGTGGCCGAGGTGGAGCCGTCCGGTGGGCCGCATGCCCGAGAGGACGCGCTGCTGGTGTCGGGGGACGGTAGCCAAAGTCGGATTGCCGGGAGAAGACGCAACCGAGTGTACCGTATGATCCGCGGCCATGAAGAAGCTGCTGTTCGATTTCTTCCCGGTCATCCTGTTCTTCGTCGCCTTCAGGCTCGAGGACGACCCGAAGCGCGGGATCATGGTCGCGACGGCGGTCGTCATCGCGGCCACCCTGGTCCAGGTCGGCTGGATGCGGCTGCGCCACGGCCGCATCGAGAAGCTGCACCTCGTGACCCTGGTCCTGGTGGTCGCGCTCGGGGGCCTCACCCTCGCCCTCGATGACGAACGCTTCATCAAGTGGAAGCCCACCCTCGTCAACTGGGCGTTCGCCCTCGTGTTCCTCGGGAGCCGGTTCATCGGCTCCCGGCCCATCGTGCGGCGCCTGATGGAGTCGAGGGTGACCCTGCCCGACGCGGCCTGGAACCGCCTCAACCTGGGATGGACCGGGTTCTTCGCGGTCCTCGGTGCGGCCAACCTGTACGTCGCGTACCGCTTCAGCACCGAGGTCTGGGTGGACTTCAAGCTCTTCGGAACTCTCGCCCTGACGGTGCTCTTCATCGTCGGACAGACCGCATGGCTGATGCGCCGGATCCGCCACGGACATGCCGACGTCGACGCTTGAGCTCGCCCGCGAGCTCGTCCGCCGCCCTTCGATCACCCCCGACGACGCGGGCTGCCAGACCCTGCTTGCCCGGCGCCTGCGCGCGCTCGGGTTCCGGGTCCGCCGGATGCCGTTCGGAGCGGTCAGCAACCTGTGGGCGCGGCGCGGGACCGAGCCGCCCCTCTTCGTGTTTCTGGGCCATACCGACGTAGTGCCCCCCGGCCCGGCGGAGGCCTGGACGACCCCCCCGTTCGACCCCGTCCTGCGGGACGGCTTCCTCCACGGGCGCGGCGCGGCGGACATGAAGGGGAGCCTCGCCGCGATGGTCACCGCCTGCGCGCGGTTCACCACGCGGCGCCCGGAGCCCAGGGGATCGATCGCGTTCCTGGTGACGAGCGACGAAGAGGGGCCGGCCGAGGACGGCACCCGCCGGGTGATCGACCGGATCCCGGACCCCATCGACTGGTGCCTGGTCGGCGAGCCGTCGAGCGGCGAGCGGGCGGGCGACACGATCAAGCACGGGCGGCGCGGGTCGCTCAACGGCCGGCTCACCGTACTCGGGGTGCAGGGGCACGTCGCCTATCCGGAGCGGACGGTGAACCCCATTCACGGCGCCTGCGCCGCGCTCGCGGAGATCCTGGACGTCGACTGGGACGAGGGGAGCGCCGACTTTCCCGCGACCCGCTTGCAGGTCTCCAACATCCGGGCCGGGACGGGTGCGGTCAACGTGACCCCCGCCTCGCTCGAAGCCCGCTTCAACGTGCGCTATTCACCAGCCCTGACCCATACGGAGATCATGGCGCGGGTGGAATCCGTGCTCGATCGGCACGCGATCCGGTGGGAGCTCGAGTGGCAGCACTCCGCGGCGCCCTTCCTGACCCGCGGCGGACGGCTCGTGGACGCCGCGCGCTCCGCGATCCGGGAGGTGGCGGGAATCGACCCGGTGCTCTCGACGGCCGGGGGGACCTCGGACGGCCGGTTCATCGCTCCCACCGGGGCGGAGGTGATCGAGCTCGGGCCGGTCAACGCCACCATTCACCAGGTGGACGAGCGGGTGTCGTGCGCGGACCTCGACCGGCTGAGCCGGATGTACGAGGGGATCCTGGAGCGGCTGCTCGGCGGCCCGGAGGGTGGAGCTCCCTGAGACCGCCGCGGGGCGCCCCCGCGCCGTCTCCCGCCTCGCCCCGCCCCACCCGGCGCCCGTCGGCGGCGGGCGGAGCGGGCCCCGGGAGCGAGATGCGCCGCCCCGGTCTCTCGAGGCCGCGGCGGGGCCCTCGGTCAGCCCGCGGCGGCGAACGCCCGGAACGCGCGCTCCATCCGCGAGACGGCCTCGCCCACGTCCTCGCCGCCGATGTTGAGCGGCGGGAGGAGGCGCAGCACGCTCGGGCCGGCCACCAGCACGATCACGCCTTCGTCCGCGCAGGCGTCCACCAGCGCCCCGGCCTTGCCCTCCCAGGCCTCGGCCAGCTCCGCCCCGATGATGAGGCCCTTGCCCCGCACGTCCCGGAACAGCCCGAGCTCGGCGTTGATCCGGTTCAGGAAGAGGCGGAATGCATCGCCCTGCCGGGCGACGTTCGCGAGCAGGTCCGCGCTTCCCGCGAGCCGCACCGCGACCCGGGCGGCGGCCGCCGCCACCGGGTTCCCGCCGAACGTCGAGCCGTGCGTGCCCACCGTGAGCGCTCCCGACGCGCGCGCGCCGACCAGCACCGCCCCCATGGGGAGCCCCCCTCCGAGCGCCTTCGCCATGGTCACCACGTCCGGCTCGATCCCGGGCTCCCATTCGTAGGCGAAGAACTTCCCCGTCCGGCCCATCCCGGACTGGATCTCGTCGAGCACGAGCAACGCCTCGCGCCGGCGGCAGAGGTCCTGGACGTGGCGGAGGAAGCCCTGCCGCGCGGGGGTCACCCCCCCTTCGCCCTGCACCGGCTCGAGCATCACCGCACAGGTGCGTTCGGAGACCGCGGCTTCGAGCGCCTCGGGATCGTTGAACGGGCAGTAGGTGAACCCGCCCGGCAACGGCTCGAACCCCTCGTGGTACTTCGGCTGCGCGGTCGCCGTCACGGTCGCCAGGGTCCGGCCGTGAAACGAGCCCTCGAACGTGATGATCTCGCGCTCGTCCGGCCCCCGGCCCGCGTCGCTCGCGTGCCGGCGCACGATCTTGATCGCCGCCTCGTTGGCCTCCGCACCGGAATTGCAGAAGAACACCCGCTCCGCGAACGTGGCGTCCACCAGCTCCTCCGCGAGCCGCACGGTGGACTCCACGTAGTAGAGGTTGCTCGCGTGCAGCAGCCGCCCGGCCTGGGCCGTCACCGCCTCGACCAGCTCCGGGTGCCCGTGGCCGAACGAGTTCACGCTGATCCCGGTCCCGAGATCGATGTACTCGCGCCCGTCGGCGTCCCGGAGCCGGGACCCTTCGCCGTGGTCGAACACCACGGGCTTGGGAGCGTAGTTGGGCACGTAGGTCCGCACCCCGGCCGCGACCAGGGCGTCGGTGGAATTCTCGGCAGCCATGTCCGTCCTCTGTCGTTCGGGTGCGGGCTCCGCGTCCCGCCACCGGCAGCCTTCATTGCATCACAGTTGCCCCGTCCGGGCCAGACGGGGTCCGGGTGGAGGCATGTGCGCTGCGGGGTTTTCGCCGGACACGCCTCTCGCAAACGCTCCTGGGAACGGCGTCCTGGGAACGCGGGTGTCCCGCCCGCATTGTCTTCCGGGCGCTTCGCCCCCCTGCGGGCGGGACACAAGCGTTCCCAGGACGCCGTGCCCGCGCAAGTGGCTCCGTGGGGTGAAATCCACTGAAATGCCCCTCGAACCGACTCCAAACCACGGAAGAACGCCGTCTCCGTGAGGGTAAAAAATATCTCTACCCCCTCTCTATACCTTCTATATCAACAGCTTACGAACAGCGCCCGGGGCTCCGGGTAACGGGGTCCGGGTGGCGCCCGGCGGGATCGAGGAAGCGAAGCGACCATCGACGCGGTGCCGGACGAGACTCCGTTCGCGCGTCGATACCACGAGGTCCGCCCGGTGGCCCGGGCATCATGCGCCCGCATACCCACCGGCGGCGACGGATGCCGGAGCCCGACCCGCGGATGGCCCGAACGTCGAACCGCGTCGGCGACGGCCGGAGGCGGCTCTCGAAGACCGCCTGCTTCCCAGGGAGTCTAGCCGGCGGGCGGCTCGTCCCGCCGACGCGCCAGACGCTCGCGCAGGGTCCGGTTCGCCTGGCGCGGGTCCGCCTTGCCCCCCGACCGCTTCATCACCTGCCCCACGAAGAACCCGAGGACCTTCTCCGCGCCGCCGAGGTACTGGCCGACCTGGGCGGGGTGGGCGTCGAGCACCGCGTCGACGAGGCGTTCGATCTCCCCCGCGTCGGTGACCTGGCGGAGACCGCGGGCCTCGATGATCTCGTCGGGCTCCTCGCCCGACGCCCACATCGCATCGAACACGGCCTTGGCCATCCGCCCGGAGACCGTCCCGTCCGAGACCCGGCGCACCAGTCTTCCGAGCCGTCCGGCGGTGACCCGCGCTTCGTCGATGCGCAGGCCCTCGCGGTTGAGCGCCCCTGCCAGCTCGCCGTTCACCCAGTTCGCGGTGAGCCGCGCCGCGTCCGCCGAGCCTCCCCTCTCGACCGCCGCCTCGACCGCCGCCTCGAAGTAGTCCGCCGCCTCGCGGTGGCTCACGAGCTGAGCCGCGTCCGCCGCTCCCAGGCCATACTGCCGGGCGAGCCGGTCGCACCGCGCATCGGGCAGCTCCGGCAGCCCGTCGCGAACCTCGGCGACGAACGCCTCGTCGAGGGTGACCGGGAGCAGGTCCGGATCGGGGAAGTAGCGGTAGTCGTCCGCCTCCTCCTTGTCCCGCATGGGCCGGGTCTCGTGTCGGTCGGGGTCGTAGAGGCGGGTTTCCTGCACCACCTTCCCCCCGGACTCGATGAGGTCGATCTGGCGTTCGATCTCGTAGCCGACGGCCCTTTCGACGAACCGGAACGAGTTGACGTTCTTGATCTCCGTGCGGGTGCCGAGGGCCTCCGACCCGGCCGGGCGCACGGACACGTTGGCGTCGCAGCGGAAGGAGCCTTCCTGCATGTTGCCGTCGCAGATGCCGAGCCAGCGGACCAGGGTGTGGATCCTGCGCATGCACGCGGCGGCCTCCGCCGCGCCGTGGATGGCCGGCTCGGTCACGATCTCGAGCAGGGGCGCGCCCGCCCGGTTGAGGTCGATGCCGGTCCCGCCGCCGAACCCCTCGTGCACCGAGCGGCCGGCGTCCTCCTCGAGGTGGGCGCGGACGAGGTCGACATGGCGGCGCGGGCCGCCGGCCGGCTCGACGGTGATCGACCCTCCGATCGTGATCGGGTCCTCGTACTGGCTGATCTGGTAGCCCTTGGGCAGATCCGGGTAGAAGTAGTTCTTGCGCGCGAAGATGCAGCGAGGCGCGATGCGCGCCCCGACCGCGAGACCGAACCGGACCGCCATCCGCACCGCCTCGCGGTTGAGCACCGGCAGCACCCCGGGGAGCCCGAGGTCGATGGCGCACGCCTGGGTGTTCGGCGCCGCCCCGTAGCTCGCCGGAGCCCCGGAGAAGAGCTTGCTCCGGGTGAGGAGGCGGGCGTGCACCTCCAGCCCGATGACCGGCTGCCAGTCGTTCATCGCGGGCCCCGCGCGGCGGCCGGCGGACCGGCCCCGGAGGGGTCGCCCGCGACGAACGCCCCCGCGCCGTCCGCCGCCGCGCCGAACGGCCTCCCGGCGGGCTCCGCGAGCGGCGGGCGCGCGAGGTGCCAGTCGGTCGCCTGCTGGAAGCGGTGCGCGACGTTGAGCAGGCGCGCCTCGTCGAGGTGGTTGCCGGTGAGGTGCAGCCCCACCGGAAGGCCGCCGGCGAAGCCCGCGGGCACGGACACGGCGCAAAGCCCCGCGAGGTTCACCCCGACGGTGAAGACGTCGGCGAGATACATCGCGATGGGGTCGTCGAGACGGTCCCCGAGCCGGAACGCGGGGGTCGGGGTCGTCGGTCCCGCGATGACGTCCACCTCCTCGAATGCACGCCGGTAGTCGTTCGCGATGAGCCGGCGCAGCCGTTGGGCCTTGCCGTAGCAGGCGTCGAAGTACCCTTTGCTGAGCGCGTAGGTGCCGGCGAGGATGCGGCGCTTCACCTCGACCCCGAAGCCCCGGGTGCGCGACTCGACGTACAGCTCCTCGACGCTCGAGGCGCCCGGCGCGCGAAATCCGTAGCGCACCCCGTCGAAGCGCGAGAGGTTCGAGGAGCACTCCGCGGGGGCGAGCACGTAGTAGGTGGGGATGCCGGCGTCGGCGTATTCGAGGCGGATCGGGCGGACCGACGCCCCGAGCCCCTCGAGCACGCGCACCGCGCCCTCCACCGCTTCGCGCACCCCGCCCTCCACGCCGCCCTCGAGCTGCGCCTCCACGAGGCCGATCCGGAGCCCCGCGATCGGCGCTTCGAGGCGGCCGCGGTAATCGTCCACCGGTGCGTCGAGACTGGTGGAGTCGCGCTCGTCGAATCCCGCCATCCCGCCGAGCACGAGGGCGGCGTCCTCCGCGCTGCGGGCGAGGAGCCCCCCCTGGTCGAAGCTCGAAGCGAACGCCACGAGCCCGTGCCGCGAGACCCGGCCGTAGGTGGGCTTCAGCCCGGTGAGGCCGCACAGGGCGGCGGGCTGCCGGATGGACCCCCCGGTGTCGGTAGCGGTGGCGACGGGGGCGAGGCCGGCCGCCACCGCCGCCGCGGAGCCCCCCGAGGACCCGCCGGCGACCCGTTCCGGGTCCCACGGGTTGCGCACCGGCCCGAAGTGGCTCGACTCGGTGGACGAGCCCATCGCGAACTCGTCGAGGTTGGTCTTCCCGAGGGTGACCATGCCGGCCGCACGAAGGCGCTCCACCACCGTCGCGTCGTAGGCGGCGACGTGGTCCGCGAGCATGCGCGAGCCGCACGTGGTCCGGACCCCCCGGGTGCAGAAGAGGTCCTTGTGGGCGACCGGCACGCCGGTGAGCAAGCCCGCGCTCCCGCCCCGCCGCGCGTCGTCGGCCCGGCGCGCTTCCTCGACCGCGCGCTCCGCGGTCACCGTGATGAAGGAGTTGAGCCGGGGGTCGAGCGCCTCGATCCGCGCGAGGAAGTGCCGTGCGACCTCCTCGGCGCTGAAGTCGCCGCGGGCGAGGCCGGCCGCGATCCCGGCCACCGAGTCGGGAGTGGGAGCGGGCGCGGTCACCGTGGCTCGATCACGCGCGGCACCACGTACATCCCGTCCTCGACCTCCGGGGCGCCCTGCTGGAGCGCCGCCCGGTCCACCGACTCCGTCACCTCGTCCGGCCGCAGGCGCTGGCTCGCGGCGACCGGGTGGGAAAGGGGTTCGACCCCCCGGGTGTCGACCGCGGCGAGGCGGTCGAACAGCTCGAGGATACGGGCGAGGTCCCGCGCCCGGTCATCGAGCTCGGCGGGATCGATCCGCAGCCGGGCGAGCCTGGCGATGCGCTCCACTTCAGCGTGGCTGACGTTCATCGGCGTTCCTGTCCGGATGATGGAATGAACGGATGGAATGGAGGTGGAATGAAACGAATCCCGTTGCTATACTGGCCGTTGGCCGCGAGGCCGTACCCGACGAGCACGGCCCGGTCGGGCCGGACGCCGGATCACTATCGCGCATCGAACGTCGGGCGAGGACGACTCGGTTCAACGCGGATCCAATCCATGATACCGAAGTTCCTGCGTGGTCTGTTCTCCGCCGATCTCTCCATCGACCTCGGAACCGCCAACACCCTCATCTACGTTCGCGACAAGGGCGTCGTGCTGGACGAGCCGTCGGTCGTGGCCATGCGCTCGGAGCCTCGCAGCAGTTCCTGGACGGTCGCCGCGGTCGGAAACGAGGCCAAGCACATGCTGGGCCGGACCCCGGGCCACATCACCGCGATCCGTCCCCTGAAGGACGGCGTAATCGCCGACTTCACGGTGACCGAGAAGATGCTCCAGTACTTCATTCACAAGGTCCACGAGAACACGCTGTTCCGGCCGAGCCCGCGGGTGCTGGTGTGCGTGCCGTGCGGCTCCACCCAGGTCGAGCGGCGGGCCATCCGCGAATCGGCGGCCGGGGCGGGAGCGCGCGACGTGTACCTGGTGGAGGAGCCGATGGCGGCCGCGATCGGAGCCGGGCTTCCGGTGAGCGAGGCGCGGGGGTCCATGGTGCTCGACATCGGGGGCGGCACGACGGAGGTCGCGGTGATCTCCCTCAACGGGGTCGTGTACTCGGAGTCGGTCCGGATCGGAGGTGATCGATTCGACGAGGCGATCATCGCCCACGTCCGCCGCAACTACGGAACGGTGATCGGCGAGGCCACCGCCGAGCGGGTGAAGTGCGAGATCGGGTGCGCCTTCCCGAGCAATGAAGTGCACGAGATCGAGATCCGCGGCCGCAACATCGCCGAGGGGATCCCGCGCGGCTTCGTCCTCGACTCGAGCGAGGTCCTGGAAGCGCTCCAGGAACCGCTCGCGGGCATCGTGGCGGCCGTGCGCACCGCGTTGGAGCACACGCCCCCGGAGCTCGGATCGGACGTGGCCGAGCGCGGCATGGTGCTGACCGGGGGGGGTGCGCTCCTGCACGATCTCGACCGTCTCATCATCGAGGAGACCGGGCTTCCGGTCGTGGTGGCGGAGGATCCGCTCACCTGCGTGGCGAGAGGCGGGGGACGGGCGCTCGACCTCATCGACAGGCGCAGCTCGAACGTATTCGTCAGCGAGTAGGGGCCGCGGACGACGGCCGCCCGGAACGATGCTCGCGCGCCGGCGAATTCGAACCCGACGAAGCGGGGCGGGGCGGCCGACCATGAACCTGTTCATCCGTTCTTCGTCCCCCACCCTGCGCCTCGCGGTCTGCGCGGCGCTCTCCCTCGCCCTCATGGTGTCGGACCACCATCGCCAGGGCGCGGCATGGGTCCGTAGCGCGCTGTCGGTGGTCGTGTATCCTCTCCGCCTCACGGTGAACACGCTGTTCGTGGAGCTCCCGCGCGACGCGGTGGCGTGGCTGTCCACCCGCCGCACCCTCATCCGCGAGAACGAGGCGCTTCACCAGCAACTCCTCCTCCTCGGCTCCCGGATCGAGAAGCTCCAGGAGATCGAGGGAGAGAACCGCCGCCTGCGCGAGCTCCTGGAGTCTTCGACCCGCATCGAGGACCGGGTGCTGGTGGCCGGCGTGCTCGGGGTGGACATCGATTCCACCTCCAGCCGGCTGGTCCTCGACAAGGGCACGCAGCACGGGATCCACCCGGGGCAGTCGGTGATCGACGCCAACGGGATCCTCGGACAGGTGGAACACGCGGGGCCGCTGTCGAGCACGGTGGTCCTCATCACCGATTCCAGCCACGCGCTCCCCGTCATGCTGTCCCGCAACGGCCTCCGGAGCGTCGCGTTCGGCGGTGGACCGGCCGGCGACCTCGACCTCGCCTACGTGCCCAAGGACGCCGACATCGAAGTGGGGGATCTGCTCGTGTCTTCCGGGCTGGGCGGAAGGTTTCCGGCCGGCTACCCGGCCGCGGCCGTCGTCAGGGTGGAGAAGGCCCGGGGAGGACGCTACGCCGAGGTCCGTCTGCGGCCGCTCGCGGATCCGAAGCGGGCGCGCGAGGTCCTCATGGTCTTCCCCTCCGACGGGTCCGCCGAAGGCAACGATGCCGGCTGATGGACCGGCCGCCCGTCGCACCGGTCGGCGTCATCGTCGGGAGCTTCGCCGTGGCGTTCGTCCTCACCATCCTGCCGATGGCGGAATGGGCGGCGCCGTGGCGCCCGCCGTGGGTCGCCCTGGTGCTGCTCTACTGGTGCTTCGCGGCGCCCGAGCGGGTCGGCGTGCTGGCGGGATGGGGGTGCGGGCTCGTCCTGGACGTCCTCGTCGGCACCCTTCTCGGCCAGCACGCGCTCGCGCTCGGGGTGGTCGCCTGGATCGCCCGGCGGATCTACCGCAAGGTACGGCTGCTTCCCCTGTGGCAGCAGGGGTTGAGCGTGTTCGGGGTGATGGTGGTCGACCAGGTCATCGTGTCGTGGGCGACCGGGCTGCGCGGGCTCCCCGTGGACGCGCTGGCGCACGTCTCCGTCCCGCTCGCGGGAGCGGTGGTCTGGCCGTGGATCTTCCACCTCCTCCGGGTCGTTCGCCGCCGGTACCAGACCGAATGAGCAACCGGGCGCCGCCGCCCCGACGGGCTCCATCGTGAGCCTCCATCTGCTCCGCCGGGACGCGGTGCGCGAGCGGCGCCTGTATCACTCGCGGGTCATCGTCGTCGCCGGCGTGGCCGGGGCGGGGCTTCTCGCCCTCTTTCTGCGGGCCGGCTATCTCCAGGTCGTGCAGCACGAGCACTACACGACGCTCTCCCAGGAGAACCGGATCCGGGTCCGCACGATCCCCCCCGTCCGCGGTCTGGTGCGGGACCGGAACGGGGTGGTGCTGGCCCGCAACTTCTCGGTGTTCAGTCTCGAGATCGTTCCGGAGAGGACCGCGGGAGTGGACCGCACGCTCGCGCTCCTCGGCGAAATCGTGGCCATCGACGAGGAGGAGGAGAAGTTCCGGCGGCAGATGCGCCACCTTCCGGGGTTCGAGAGCATCCCGCTCAAGACCCGCCTCGACGAACGCGAGGTCGCCGTCTTCTCGGTCAACCGGCATCGGTTCCCGGGGGTCGACGTCCACACCCGGCTCGTGCGCGAGTATCCGTTCGGCGAGGCGCTGGCCCACGTGGTGGGGTACGTGGGCCGGATCGATTCCGGCGAACGGCGCCGTCTGGAGGACGACCCGCACTATCGGGCCACCCGCTACATCGGCAAGACCGGCGTGGAGCACTCGTGGGAGCGGACGCTCCACGGATACGCCGGGGTCGAGCAGGTGGAGGTCGACGCCCGCGGGCGGGTGGTGCGGACGATCGAGTCCACCGATCCCGTTCCGGGGGCGGAAGTCGTCATCGGGCTGGACGTGGGTCTTCAGCTGCGGGCGCACGCGGCGCTGTCCGGACAGGTGGGCGCGATCGTGGCCATCGACCCCCGCGACGGCGCGGTCCTCGCCTTCGCGAGCACCCCCTCGTTCGATCCGAATCCCCTCGTCCACGGGATCGACCGGGAGAGCTACGCGAAGCTGAGCGGCGACCGCCACCGGCCGATGTTCAACCGCGCCCTCCACGGCCAGTACAGTCCGGGGTCGGTGGCCAAGATCTTTCTCGCCTTCGCCGGTCTCGACCAGTCTCTCGACCTCGCGCTCGGCAGCGTCTGGTGCGGCGGGAGCTACCGTCTCCCGGGCGCCGCCCACGAGTACCGGGACTGGAAAGCCGGCGGGCACGGGCGGGTCGGGCTCGAGCGGGGGCTCGCGGAGAGCTGCGACGTGTACTTCTACGAGCTTGCGTACGAGCTCGGGATCACCCGCATCCATCGCTACCTCACCCGCTTCGGGTTCGGGCAGCCGACCGGGGTGGATCTTCCCCTCGAGGCTCCGGGCCTGGTGCCGTCGCGCGAGTGGAAGCTCGCCGTCCTCGGCCGGCCCTGGACGGCCGGGGAGACGATCATCTCCGGCATCGGCCAGGGGTACATGCTGTCCACGCCCCTCCAGATCGCGAGCGCGACCGCCGCCGTGGCCGGCCGCGGGGTCCGGGTGCGGCCCCGGGCGGCGGTGCGGATCGAGCGGGACGGGGTGGCGGAGGACCTGCCGGTGGAGCGCCTGCCCCCGGTGGTCGCGAGCGGCGAAGGGCACTGGGCGCGCGTCATCGAAGGCATGGAGCGGGTGGTGCACGCCGAGTCCGGTACCGCACGGCGGATCGGCGAAGGGCTCGCGTACCGGATCGCGGGGAAGACCGGCACCGTCCAGGTCGTACACCAGGCGACCCGGACCGCGCCCGACGACCTCGAGTCGATCCCCTGGGAGCTGCGCGATCATGCGATCTTCGCGGCGTTCGCCCCGGTGGACGATCCCAGCATCGCGGTGGCGGTGGTGGTCGAGCATGGCGGCTCGGGCAGCCGCGCCGCCGCCCCGATCGCGCGCATGTTGATCGACCACCACCTGGGCGGCGCGCCCGGGGAGCCCGCCCAGCTCATCGCCACGGGCCCCGGGTGAACGGTGGACCTGCGCCGTCTCCGTCCCCGTCTCGCGCGATTCGACGCGACCCTCGTGTGCGCCCTGCTGCTGCTGACCGGGATCGGCCTGCTCGCCGCCTACTCCACGGGGGGGGAGCCGCTGCTGCATCGCCAGGTCGTGCGCCTGCTCGTCGGAAGCGGGGTCATGGTCGCCCTCGCCCACGTCGAGCCCGGCAGCTACACCCGTTGGGCGCCCTGGTTCTACGCCGCCACCGTCGCGGCGCTCGTCGCGGTGTTCATGGTCGGCTCGTCGGCGAAGGGCGCCCAGCGCTGGCTCGCCGCGGGCGGGTTGCAGTTCCAGCCGGCCGAGGTGGCGAAGCTCGCCGCCCCGCTGATGGTGGCCGCCTTCCTCACGAAACGGGGCGGGGCGCCGCGGCTCTCCGTGGTCTTCGGGGCGGCCGTCTTCATCACGGTCCCCGTCCTCCTCATCGGATACCAGCCGGACCTCGGAACGGCGGTGATCATCGCGGCGGCCGGGGTCGGCATGCTGTTCATCGCCGGCATGAGCTGGCGGCTCGTGGCCGCCCTCGGGGCCGCGGGACTCGCGTCGGCGCCACTCGCCTGGTACGGGCTGAAGGACTACCAGCGGGAACGGGTCCTCACGTTCCTCGATCCGGACCGGAACCCGCTCGCCGGCGGCTACCAGGTCTTCCAGTCCAAGATCGCCATCGGCTCGGGCGGCCTCTACGGGAAGGGGTGGCTCAACGGGACGCAATCGCAGCTCGATTTCCTGCCGGAACGCTCCACCGACTTCGCCTTCGCGGTCCTCGCCGAGGAGTTCGGTCTGCTCGGGGTCGCGGTGGTGCTCGTGCTCGCCGGTATCGTCATCTTCCGCGGGTTCCGGATCGCGGCGCAATCCCAGGAACCCTTCGGCCGCCTCGTCGCGACCGGCCTCGTACTCTCGTTCTTCATGCACGTCTTCGTGAACGTGGGGATGGTGAGCGGGCTCTTTCCCGTGGTTGGGCTGCCTCTCCCGCTGATAAGCTACGGGGGGACTTCCCTGGTCACTACGATGGCGGCGTTCGGGATCGTGATGTCGATGTTCTCCCACCGGCGATTGCTGGCGGACTAGCGAGGAGGGTTCCGATGCGGATGCGGCGTATGCTTGCCGGCCTGCTGCTCGGGTTCGTTCCGGCCGCCGGGCTCGCGGACGGTCCGCTCGCCGAGGTCGCCGAGGTCCGGTCGTTCATGGACGAGGTCGAGTCGCGGCACGGCCTGGACGGCGCCTGGCTGCGGGAGATCTTTCGCGACGCCCGGCGGCGGCAGTCGGTCCTGGATGCGTTCAGCCGCCCGGCCGAGGCGAAGCCGTGGCACGCCTACCGCGAGATCTTCGTCACCCGCGCCCGGGTCCGCGGCGGCGCGGCATTCGCCCGGGAGCACCGGCAGGTGCTCGAGCGGGTCAGGGCCCGCTTCGGGGTGCCGCCGGAGGTCGTGGCCGCGATCATCGGGGTGGAGACCTTCTACGGGCGGTACACGGGCGGCTACCGCGTCATCGACGCCCTCTCGACCCTGGCGTTCTTCTCGCCCCGCCGGGGTGCGTTCTTCCGCCGCGAGCTCGAGGAGTATCTCCTGTTCCTCGGGGAGGAGAACCGGGGCGCCGCCGACCTGATGGGCTCCTATGCCGGGGCGATCGGGATCCCCCAGTTCATCCCGAGCAGCTACCGCGCCTACGCGGTCGACTTCGACGGCGACGGACGCCGCGACCTTGCGGGCAGCGTGGACGACGCGGTGGGCAGCGTGGGTTCGTACCTCGCCCGGCACGGCTGGCGGGAGGGGGAGCCGCGCGCGGTCGAGATGACGGCGCGCGACCCCGGACGCGCCGACGCGCTGACGGGCGAGCTTCGTCCGGTTCTCGCGTGGCGCGACCTCGCGGCGGCGGGTCTCGAGGCGCGAGACGGCAGGCCTCCGCCCGACCCCGACACCCCGGTCGCGCTGGTCCGGCTCGACGGTGCCGAGGGACCGGAGTACTGGGCCGGCCTTCGGAACTTCTACGTGATTACGAGATACAACCGGAGCGCGCTCTACGCGATGGCGGTTCATCAACTGGCCGTCGCGATCGCGCGCGGGGGCGAATAGGTGAGAACCGCCGCGCGTCTCGTCTGCATCGCGGTCCTCGCGGCCGCCGCGGGCTGCTCGCCGCCGGGAGACCCGCTTCCCCGCGCCGAGGGAACGCGTGCGGCAGGAGCCGCACCGACGGGCGGGGCGCCTTCCCAGGCCGGTCGGGGGACGGTGCGCGGCCCGGCCCGGGACGGCCCGCCCATCGGCGGCCCATCCCACGCCGAGCTGATGCGGACCCCCGACGCGGTGCCCACTCCGGAGCCGAGGAGCCGCTACGGCAACCCGGCCTCGTACGTGGCGCTCGGACGCACCTATCGGACCCTGCCGTCGAGCCGGGGATACGTCGAACGGGGGATCGCGTCCTGGTACGGGCGCAAGTTCCACAAGCGCCTCACGAGCAGCCGCGAGCCGTACGACATGTTCGCGATGACGGCCGCTCACCGCAGCCTCCCGCTTCCCACGTACGTCCGGGTGACCCACCTCGAGAACGGACGCAGCGCCGTGGTCCGGGTGAACGACCGGGGGCCGTTCCACCCCGGCCGCATCATCGACCTCTCCTACGCGGCCGCGGTCAGGCTGGGGATCGCGGAGACCGGCTCGGGACCGGTGGAGGTCCGGGCCATCGAGCTCGATCGGGACGGCGTCTCACGGCCTGCGTCCCGCGCCGCGCCGGAGCCGTTGCGGTACTTCGTCCAGGTGGGCGCCTACGCCGACGAGCGCAACGCGACGCGGGCCTACGGGCTGGCGGAGCGGGTGCGGCCCGGGCTGGCGTCGGTGCACCGGATCACGAAGGGGGGGCGGCTCTTCCATCGTGTCCGCATCGGGCCGCTGTCCGGATCGGATGAGACGGACCGGGTCCTGGAAGGGCTGATCGCGGCCGGGGTGCGCAATGCGCAGGTGATCATCGAGGGTAACGACGGGGAGGCGGCAAGAGGATGACGATGCCTGAAGTGGGAGTGGTTGGACCGCCGGCCCGCGGCGCAGGCCGGCGCGGGCGATGGCCGGCAGCCTTCGCGGCCCTCGTCGGGTCCGTGGCGCTCGGGTCCGTGGTCGCCGCGACCGCCGCCGGCCCGGTTCGGATCGACGCCAAGGCGTGGATTCTCCAGGATTTCCACAGCGGGCAGGTCTTCGCCGAGCACGAGGCCGACCGGCGGATGGAGCCCGCGAGCCTGGTCAAGCTGATGACCGCATACGTCGCATTCTCCCTGATCGAGGAGCAGGCCCTCGCGCTCGACGAGATGGTCACGGTGAGCCGCAAGGCATGGAAGATGGGCGGATCGCAGATGTTCATCGAAGTGGGGAGCCGGGTCTCCGTCGAGGAGCTCCTGAAGGGAATCATCGTGCAGTCCGGCAACGACGCGAGCGTCGCGATCGCCGAGCACGTGGCCGGCACGGAGGAGGCGTTCGCCGGGATCATGAACGAGCACGCGGCGCGTCTCGGGATGACCGGGACCCGCTACGCGAACTCGCACGGGCTCCCCCATCCCGACAACTACACGACCGCTCGCGACGTCGCCGTTCTCATCGCCGCGCTCATGCGGGACTTCCCCGAGAAGTACGTCTGGCACTCCCTGAAGTCGTTCACCTACAACGGCATCGAGCAGCCGAACCGCAACCGGTTGCTGAAGCGCGACCCCTCGGTCGACGGCGGCAAGACCGGGTACACCAAGGCGGCCGGGTACTGCCTCGCCGTGTCCGCCGACCGCGACGACATGAGGATCGTCGCGGTCGTCATGGGGGCCCCCCGGTCCACGGTGCGATTCCGGGCCGCGCAGACCCTGATCGAGTACGGCTACCGGAATTTCCGGAGGATCCTGGTGTACGGGAAGAAGGATTCCGTCGGCACGATCCGGGTCTGGTCGGGCGACCGCCCGTCGGTGCGGGCCGGGGTGGCCCGGGACCTGTGGCTGACCGTCGAACGGCGCGATGCCGACCGGATCGACACGAAGGTCGCGTTCGACGATCCGATCATCGCCCCCGTCCCGGAGGGGAGCCGCGTGGGCACCCTCGAGGTCACCCTGAAGGACGAGAAGCTCGTCGAACGCGAGCTGGTAGCGTTGGCCGAAGTGCCGCAGGGCTCCCTGTATCGCCGGGCGGTGGACTGGTTCCGGCTGCTCTGGCGCTGAGGGAGCGTGCGGCGAGCCGCCCGCCCGCCCGAGATCCGCCTTCGCCGGCTCGGCCGTCGGGACTGTGCGGGGGCGGTGGACGAGATGCGCGCGTACACCGATTCGCGCACCGGGGACTCGCCGGACGAGATCTGGCTGGTCGAGCATCCCCCGGTCTATACCCTCGGGCAGTCGGGGCGGCGTGCGCACGTGCACGCCCCCGGCAGGATCCCGGTCGTCGCGACGGACCGCGGCGGGCAGGTGACCTATCACGGCCCCGGCCAGGCGGTCGTCTACGTCCTGCTCGACCTTCGCCGGCTCGGGCTCGGGGTGCGGGGACTCGTGCACGACCTCGAACAGGCGGTGATCGACGCGGTGGCGCGCGCGGGGGTGGCCGCCGGCCGCCGGCCGGGAGCACCCGGGGTCTACGCGGGGGAAGCCAAGCTCGCCGCCGTCGGCCTGCGCGTGCGCAGGGGCCGCACGTACCACGGAGCCGCGGTCAACGTGGACCTCGACCTCGCCCCCTTTCGGGGCATCGACCCGTGCGGGTATGAAGGTCTCGAGGTGACCCGGCTTCGCGACCTCGGGGTTCCCTGGACGGTCGAGGAGACCGGGGAGCGGGTCGCGGGGGAAATGATGGAGCGCATCGCGCGCCACCGGGAGGCACGGTGACGGACCAACCCTTCGCGGACCGGCGGGCGGACGCGGGCGGCCGAAGCACGGCCGCGGGCCTCGGCCCCCTCATGATGGATCTCGCCGGCCCGGAGCTCGCCCCCGAGGACCGCGAGGTCGCGGCACACCCGGCGATCGGCGGGGTGGTCCTCTTCGAACGCAACTTCGTCGAGCCGAGACAGCTTGCCGCCCTTGCCACGGACCTGCACCGGCTTCGTTCCCCACCGCTCGTCATCGCGGTGGACCACGAGGGAGGGCGGGTGCAGCGCTTCCGCAACGGCTTCACCGAGCTTCCCGCCGCGCGTCGTATCGGGGCGCGCTACGACCGCGATCGGGTCCTCGGCCGGTCCCTCGCGGAGGCGTCCGGGCTCGTCGCGGCGTTCGAGCTGCGGCGCGCCGGGATCGACCTCGACTTCGCTCCGGTCATCGACCTCGGCGCGGGGAACGAGGAGACGATCGGAGAGCGGGCCTTCCACCCGGAGCCGGAGGCGGTCGCGGTGCTCGCACGGTGCTGGCTCCGGGGAGCGGGGCGGGCGGGCTTTGTGGGGGTGGGAAAGCATTTTCCAGGCCACGGGACGGCCCGCGGCGACACCCACCTCGACGCGGTGGTGGACGGACGTTCGCTCGCCGGGCTGCGGTCGGCCGACCTCGCGCCGTTCGCCGCGCTCTCCTCCCGTCTCGGCGGGGTGATGACCGCCCACGTCCGGTTCCCGGCCGTCGACCCCGGGGCCGCGGTGACCTTCTCCGAGACCTGGATCCGCGGCGTGCTCCGGCGCGAGCTCGGCTTTGCTGGTATCGTGCTCAGCGACGATCTCTCGATGACCGCGGCGCGGGGAACCCTCGGGTCCCCCGGCGCGAGGGTGGAGGCGGCGCTCGCGGCCGGCTGCGACGCCGTGCTGCTGCTGAACGATCGGGCGGCCCTCGTCCAGGTGCTGGACGGCTGGCGGCCCGGAGAGGCCCCCGCCACCCGGGACCTCGGCCGGCTGCGTCCGTTCTCCCGCCCGCAGGCCCCGGAGCGCGAGTACCACGAGGCGCTGGCCCTGCTTCGGGAGCACTCGATCCCGGGGAGCCCGGGATCGGAGCCGCCCCCCCCACCGCACGAACGAGGATGACGCCAGGATGGAAAGAAGCGATTCGAAGGCGCTCGACGGGGTACGCGTCCTCGACCTGACGCAGTTCGAAGCAGGCCCGTCCTGCACCGAGGCCCTCGCATGGCTCGGTGCGGACGTGGTGAAGGTCGAGAATCCGGCCGGAGGCGATCAGGGACGCCAGGCGTCCACCGACACGCCCGGGCTCGATTCGCACTACTTCCTGCTGCTCAACGCGAACAAGCGGAGCATCACCTGCGACCTCAAGTCGCCCGCGGGTCGAGCGCGCCTCGAGGCCCTCATCCCGAAGGCGGACGTATTCATCGAGAACTTCGGGCCGGGGGTCATCGAGCGGCTCGGGTTCGGCTGGGAACGGATACGGACCCTGAACCCCCGCCTGGTCTACGCGAGCGTCAAGGGGTTCTCTCCCGAGAGCCCGTATGCCGACTTCCTGAGCTTCGACATGATCGGCCAGGCGGCCGGAGGGGCCCTCTCCATCACCGGGGAAGAGGGCGGCCGGCCGATTCGCCCCGGTCCCACGATCGGCGACACCGGGACCGGGCTGCACTGCGCGATCGGGATCCTCGGCGCCCTCATCCAGCGCCGGAGGACCGGGCGGGGTCAGCGGGTGGAAGTGGCGATGCAGGACGCGGTGACCAACTACTGCCGGGTGTCGTACGCGGAGGTGCTGGCGCGCGGCACGTCCCCCCGGCGAACCGGCAATCGGGTGGGTCTCGGCCCGACCGCTCCGATGGACGTGTTTCCGTGCAAGGGCGGCGGCCCGGACGACTACTGCTACGTCTACGCCACGCGCGCCCACAACGGCCACTGGGAGCGGCTCCTGCGCGCCATCGGGCGCGAGGACCGGCTGGACGATCCGAAGTTCGCCACCGCGGCCCTTCGCGGGCAGCACCGGGAAGAGGTCGACGCCCTCGTCGCCGACTGGACGCGGGCCCGCACCAAGGAGGAGGTCATGCGGTCCCTCGGGGCCGCGGGCGTGCCGGCGGGAGCGGTGTTCGGGACCAAGGAGCTCTGGGAGGACGAGAACATGCGCGCACGGGGGCTGTTCGCGACCGTCGGCCATCCCACCCGGGGGGAGGTCACCATCCCCGGATGGCCGGTCCGGATGTCGGACTCGCACGTCCCGGTGACCGCCGCTCCGCTGCTCGGGGCCGATACCGAGGCGGTGCTCGAGGAGTGGCTCGGGGATGCCCGCGCGCCGGCCGAGGAAGCGGCCTGACCCGTTCTGCCGGCGTTGCGGGCCCGGCCCGGCGGCCCGGGCCCGCGAGGGTTCCCGCCCAGGCCTCGCCGGGCGCTGCGATCAGGGCTCGCGCCGGGACGTACCGCCCGCTCCCGCGGCGGCGTTCCGCGGGCGGCGCGCGTTCACCCGAGTACGAAGCCCCGGAGGTCCCCGGCGATCAGGGAGAGCCATCCCGCAAGGGCGAGCCAGGGCCCGAAGGGGAACGGCCCGCGCTTCGCCAGACCCGCGCAGATCCCTCCGAGTGAAGCGAGGAAGACGATCCCGGGCAGGGCTTCCCAGCCGAGCCATCCGCCCAGCATCGCGGTGAGCTTGAGATCCCCCGTTCCGAGGCCTTCCCGGCCCCGCAGGCGGCGGTAGGCGCGCTGGACCAGCCAGAGAACCCCGTAGCCCGCCATCGCGCCGAGCACCGCATCCGGGAGCGTCGCGAAGAACCCGCCGGCGAGGTTGAACCCGATTCCCACCCAGAGCATCGGCAGGGTGATCGCGTCCGGCAGGAGGCGGGATTCGAGGTCGATGAAGGCGAGGGCGACGAGCGCCCAGGCGAGGGCGACGCCCCCGGCGGCCGGCCAGCCGGGGCCGAAACGAAAGGCGCACCCCGCGGCCGCCGCCGCGCACAGGATCTCCATCAACGGGTAGCGAAGGGGGATCGACGCGCGGCAGCGGGCGCAGCGCCCCCGAAGGAGTGCGAATCCGGCGAGGGGGACGAGCCCGTACCAGGGGATGGGCCGCCGGCATCGCGGGCAGTGCGAACGCGGGGCCGCGAGGGTGAGGCCGCTCGATCCATGACCGCCGCCGGCGTCCTCGGCCGGCTGCCGCCGCCATTCGTCCTCCATCATGCGCGGCAGCCGGTGGACGACGACGGAGAGGACGCTTCCGGCCACGAGGCCGGCCGCCGCGGCGAGGATCACGAACACCTCAATCCAGCCAGACGAGGGTCGCCATCCGGCCGGTCACCCCGTCGCGCCGATGGGAGAAGAACCGTCCGGGGTCGCTCGCCGTGCAGCAGCCCCCGCCGTGCACCGAGCCGACGCCGCACCGCGCGAGCCGCCGGCGAACGATGCGTTCGAGGTCGGCATGCCACCGCCGGGGCCTCCCGGACGGCCGAAAGGCGTCGCCTCCATCGGGGTCTCCGGCGAGTACGGCGCCGCGAACGTCGGGACCGACCTCGAAGCGTTCAGGTCCGATCGCGGGGCCGAGCCAGGCCACGAGCTCCCGGGGAGCGGCGCCGTGCGCACGCACCCCCGCCTCGACGATGCCCGCCGCGACCCCCCGCCAGCCGGCGTGCAGGGCCGCGACCGCCGTGGCGTCCCGGTCGCAGAGCAGCACCGGCATGCAGTCTGCGGCCAGTACCACGCAGACGGTTCCGGGCGCGCGGGCCACGATCCCGTCCGCGGGAGCCCGGTCGGGGGCCGAGCCCGCTTCCACCACGCGGGCGCCGTGGAGCTGGACCAGCCACCGCGGCTCTTCCGGCAGATCGAGCTCCTTGCGCAGCCGGGCGCGATTCCGGCTCACCGCCTCGGCGTCGTCCGCCACGTGATCCGCGAGGTTGAGGCTCCGCCAGGGACCGGCGCTCGCGCCGCCCGTGCGGGTCGACGATGCCGCGCGCACCCGCCCGGGCGCCGGCCAGTCGGGAACGATCGGACGCAGGCGGCCCGCGTCGTTCACGTCCGCTCCCACTCCATGCGGCGGCGCCGGCCGTGCGGCCCGGCGTCGGCGGCGAGCGCGGCGAGCAGGGCCTTCAGGTCGTCCGGAAGCGCTGCCGTCCATCCGCGCTCGTCCCCGGTGGCCGGATGGCGGAAGACCAGACGGCGCGCGTGCAGGGCCTGCCGGCCGAAGCCGCGCAGGGCCTCCCGGAGCGCGGGGACGGCCCCGGCGGGCGGTCCGGACCGCCTGCCGTAGTCCGGATCGCCCACGACCGGCGAGCCGTGATGCGCGAGGTGCACCCGGATCTGGTGCGTGCGGCCGGTGTCGAGGCGCACCGAGAGCGCGGTGTGGGCGCGGAAGCGGGTCTCGACCCGGAAGTGGGTGACCGCCCGGCGCCCGCCCTGCCGCACCACCGCCATCCGGGTCCGGTGGATGCGATGGCGCCCGATCGGCGCGTCGATGACGCCGCCCGCGACGATCCGCCCCCGGACCACCGCAAGGTATTCGCGGCGGACGGTGCGCGCGGCGAGCTGTTCCACCAGGGACTTGTGCGCGGAAAGGGTGCGGGCAACGACCAGGAGGCCGGTGGTGTCCTTGTCGAGGCGATGCACGACCCCGGCCCGAGGCACCGCGGCCAGCCGGGGATCGTGGTGGAGGAGGGCGTTGACCAGGGTCCGATCCGGCCGGCCCGCTCCCGGATGGACCACCATTCCGGCCGGCTTGTCGATGATGATGACGGACTCGTCCTCGTAGCGGACCGGGAGGTCGATGGACTGGGCGGCGTGCGGAGGGGAGGCAGGATCCCTCGCCGGTGTCCTCATCTCGATGAGGTCCCCGGCTTCGACCGGATCCCGGGGACGCCGGACCCGGTGCTTCACGGTGGCCGATCCGTCCCGGATCCACCGCTGGAGGCGCGTCCTCGAGTACTCCGGCGCGAGCGCGGCGAGAGCGACGTCGAACCGTTTGCCCGACAGCTCCTCGGGGACCGTGAACCGCACCGGCGGTTCGGTTACCCTATCGGCCATGAAGAGACATGTGGGCTTGTCCGTCGTATTCGCGCTCCTGCTCGCCGCCTGCTCGGGCAAGGGTGATCGCGATCCCACGCGCAACCTGTCGGAGGCGGAATTGTACCGCCAGGCGAAGGCGGCGCTCGACGACGAAGACTTCGAGACCGCGATCGACTACTACGGGAAGCTGGGCGCCCGCTTCCCCTTCGGGGACTACGCCGCGCAAGGCCAGCTCGATCTCGTGTATACGTACCACGTCTCCGGGGAACCGGAGTCCGCGATCGAAGAGGCGGATCGATTCATCGAGTTCAATCCGAGGCATCCCGAGGTCGTATACGCCCACTACATCAAGGGGTTGTCGAGCTACAGACAGAATTACGGGTGGCTCGACCGCACCCTGCGGGTCGATCGGGCCGAGCGCGATACGACCGGGCTCGCCGCCGCCTTCGACAGCTTCCGGACCTTGGTCGAGCAGTTCCCCGAATCGCGCTACACGGCCGATTCGAGAGCGCGGATGGTCGATCTGCGGGACACGCTCGCGCGCCACGAGCTGGCGGTGGCGGAGTACTACCTGGGGCGAAAGGCATGGGTCGCCGCGGCGAATCGGGCAGAGCAGGTGGTGAGCCGGTTCCCGAGCTCGCCGTCCGTCCGGCGTGCCCTCGGGATCATGGTCCGGGCGTACCGGGAGATCGGTCTCGACGAGCTGGCCGCCGACTCGCTTCGCGTGCTGAGAGCCAGCTATCCGAACCATCCCGATCCCGGCTGACCCGGGCATCTCACCCGCCTTCGTCGCGAGGGCGTGGAGCTGCGGCGGCGGACCGCATGAAATGCACGGAATGACAGGCGCCGAAGGCTCGGCCGGCCTTGGCGGGTGCGCGCCGTCGAAGCGGCGTGGAACGGAGCACGGGCCCGTCGCCGTGCGCGGACCGGCGTCCGGGAAGGCGAGACGTGCGGGTCGACCCTCGCGGGTGAGGGCGAGGGTTTCCAGGGGGCGCCTCGCGCGGAGCCCGACCCGGCCGCGAAGACGGCGCTGCTTCGAGGAGTCCGGACGGCCTGCTCGCCGCGTTCCCCGGTCCGGATGCGCACCGCCGTATCGACCGGGAAGACGAAGCTCCTTCCGTCCCCGCTCCTGCCGGTGCGCGCGGCCTCGGTGATGGCCTCGATGCAAGGGTCCACCCGGTCGTCGGCGACCACGATCTCGAGCCCGAGCTCGATCTTCGGCAGGAAGTCGACGAAGTACTCGGCGCCCCGGTACGGCTCGGGGTGCCCTTTCCGGCGGCCGAAACCCTTGGCTTCGGAGACGGTCATGCCCGCGACCCCGAGCTCCGGCAACGCCTCGCGGACGTCGTCGAGGCGGAAGGGTTCGATGATGGCGACGATGCCCTTCATGCGGAAGGGCGGCCTTGCGGCAGGCTGCGGGAGAAGCGCGGGGATTGCCGCCCGGGCGAGGACGCGCGCATGAAGCAGACCGGCCTCACCGTCATCGAGCTGATGATCGTGGTCGCGATCCTCGGCATCCTCGCGGCGGTCGCGATGCCCGCCTGGCGTGACTACCTGGTGCGGGCGAAGGTCCGGCAGGCGGCGGACGCCGCCGCCCCGCACCGGGCCGCCCTCGACCGGGCCTGCCGGGACGGCAACCTGGACGGCGCCGGGCACGGCGCCCTGGGCCTCGAACCCCCGGAGGCGTGGCGAGGCGAGTACACCACCGCGATCACCGCGGCCGGGGAGGGGCCCACGGCGGGAACCGTCACGCTGATCCTGAAGGACACGGGGGGCGGCATCGAGGCCGGCGGCCGCCTCGTCCTCGCCGGGACGTGCGATGCCGGGCGGATGACCTGGACCGCCGGCGGCGAGGACGTTCCCGGCAAGTATCTGCCCGCTCTTCCCTAGACCGACGCCCCGGGCGCATTGCTTCGAGGCTGGATGCGGCGCAGCGTTTCCCGGAAAAGCCGGCGGTTGGTGGCGGCGATCTCGCCCCGCTCCATGAAGTCCTCACCGCCGTCCGGCGCCGAAACGAGCCCTCCCGCCTCGCGCACCAGCAGCACACCGGCCGCGAGGTCCCAGACGTGCAGCCCGACTCCCCAGAAGCCGTCGAATCGTCCCGCCGCGACGTAGGCGAGGTCGAGCGCGGCCGATCCGGTCCGCCGTCGGATCACCCCGAGATGGGAGAGCGACCCCCCGCTCCGTCCCTCGAGCCCCTGCGGAACCGACAGGGCCAGCACCGCCTCGGCCAGGGTATCCTGCCGGCTGACCCGGATCCGCCGGCGGTCGAGCTGGGCGCCCCACCCCCGGGTCGCGGTGAAGAGCTCGTTGCGGCGAGGGTCGTAGATCACCGCGTGCTCCAGGCGTGCGTTCCGCCGCACGCCGATGGAGACCGCGTAGTGGGGGATCTGACGCAGGTAGTTGGCGGTTCCGTCGAGCGGATCGACGATCCAGGTGACCTCCTCCCGGCCCGGCCGGGAGCCGCCTTCCTCCCCCAGGAACCCGTGGCCGGGGTAGAACTCGCGCACGGTGGAGACGATCGCCCGCTCCGCGGCGCGGTCCACTTCGGTGGCGAAGTCGCCCCGGCCCTTGCGGGACACTTCGAGATCGCCGACCCGGGAGTGGTAGCGCAAGATGATGTCGCCGGCCCGGCGTGCGGCCCGGACCGCGACGTTGACGATGGGATGCACGAGGCGACCGTCGGGTGGGATCGGCGTGCATTCTACCGCCCGCCGGCGCGCCCGCCTCGGGGGAGCGGTGCGCCGGCGCCCGCTCCGAGCCCCGGATGACGGTGCGGTGAGGGCGGGGGACGCGCTCGCGAACGTGCGCATCGTGCTCGTGGCGCCGACCCACCCGGGAAACGTCGGGGCGGCGGCCCGCGCCATGCGGACCATGGGCCTGCGGGACCTCCGGCTGGTCCGGCCGCGGCGCTTTCCGAGCGCCGAAGCCACCGAGCGGGCGGCCGGTGCGTTCGACGTCCTCGATCGGGCCCGGGTCGTCGACGACCTGCCGGAAGCCCTTGCCGACTGCCGGTGGGCGGTGGCGGCGACGGCCCGGCCGCGGCGCCTCGAGTGGACGCGGCTCGATCCGGAGGGAGCCGGGCGCGAGCTCGTGCGGCGGGCCGCGACCGGCCCGGTGGCGGCGGTGTTCGGGCGCGAGAGCGCCGGGCTCGCGAACGACGAGATCGATCACTGCCAGGCGGTGCTCCGGATCCCCACCGATCCCGGCTTCCGCTCCCTCAACGTCGCCGCCGCGGTTCAGATCGCGGCCTACGAGATCGCCCGGGCCGCGGCCCGGGCGGAGGCGGCGGGAGGCGCCGCCGCCGCGCACCATCCCCGGCCCGGCGGGGGGGAGGGGGACGAGGGCGGCGGGCGCCGGTCCGGGGAGGTGACGGCGGCCGACCTCGAGCGGCTGTTCGAGCACTTCGAGAAGGCCCTCGCGGACATCGGCTACCTCGACCCGGAGCGCCCCCGGCTCCTCATGCGGCGGCTGCGGCGGCTCCTCGTCCGGGCGGACATCGACCGGGCGGAGCTCGACATCCTGCGCGGGATCCTCAACGCCGCGCAACAGGCGGCGGCCCCGCCCGCGGCGCCCGGCTCGCGGAGGCGATGACCCGGCCCCGGGAGGCCCCCGGGAGGCCCCGGGATCGTCCCAGGAAGACCCGGGGCGGCAGCCGGGGCCGGGTCTCAGCCGAGCCGGATGGGCCGCCCGTCGAGCCGGGCGCTCCCCCCGCGCAGCCGAAGACGCCCCGTCGCGAAGCGATGGACGGCCCGCGGCAGGAGCCGGTGCTCCTCCGCGAGCACGCGCGCAGCCAGGGAGCCGGGCGTATCGTCCCGCCGCACGGGCACCCGGGCCTGATCGATGATCGGCCCCGCGTCGAGCTCCTCGGTCACGAAATGGACCGTGCAGCCATGCTCGGACACCCCCGCCTCGAGCGCCCGTTCGTGGGTCCGGAGCCCGGGGAACGCGGGGAGCAGGGACGGGTGGACGTTGACGATCCGCCCCGCGAACCGACGCGTGAACGCGGCCCCGAGGATTCGCATGAATCCGGCCAGCACGACGAGGTCCGCCCGTCCGGGCCCGCCGATGCATTCGGTCAGGGCATCGTCGAATTCGGCCCGCGAGCGGTGCTTGCGGTGATCGAGGGCGTGCGCGGGAATGCCCGCCGCCCGCGCCCGATCGAGGGCGGGAGCCCCGGGAACGTTGCTCAGCACCTTCGCGATCGGACAGCCCGCGCCGATGAGCGCCCGGAGGTTGGTGCCCCGCCCCGAGACGAGGACGACGATCCGCGGCCCGTCCGGCCAGGTCCGTTCCGGGGCGGGGGTTCGGGGCAGGGTCTCGGAGTGCGGGGAACGGGCCTCGCGGCCGACGCCCGTTCGCATCGTGCGCCCCGTCCCGTTCAACCGATGAGCACCCGATCGCGGTGGCGGGCGTCGGCGAGGCGCACCTCGCCGATGACGGCCGGCTCCTCCCCGGCGTCCCCGAGCAGCCGCAGCACGTCGTCGAGGTGGTGGGCGGAGACGACGAGGGCCATTCCGATACCGCAGTTGAAGGTGCGGAACATCTCGCGCTCCTCGATGCCGCCCGTCTCCCGGGCCCAGCGGATGATGGGGGGGATCGTCCAGTGCCGGGGGTCGAGCCGTGCGCACAGCCCGGCGGGGAGGACCCGGGCGAGGTTGAGGACGAGTCCGCCGCCGGTGATGTGCGCGAGGCCCTTGACCGGGACCTCTTCCATCACCCGGAGAACGGACCCGACGTAGATCCGGGTCGGGGTCATCAGGCACTGCCCGAGGGACTCCCCGCGACCGAACGGGGCGGAGAGGGAAGCGCCGGAGACCTCGAGGATCTTCCGCACGAGCGAGAACCCGTTCGAGTGCAGGCCGCTCGAAGGGAGCCCGACGATGCGGTCCCCGGGGTGGACCTCCACGCCGTTCACGATCCGGTCCTCCTCGACGAGGCCGAGGCAGAATCCGGCGAGATCGAAGTCCCCGCTCGAGTACACCCCCGGCATCTCGGCGCACTCCCCGCCGACGAGGGAGGCCCCGGCGAGCTCACAGCCGCGGGCGATCCCTTCGATCACCATCTGCGCCTTCGACGGATCGAGCCGGCCCATGGCCAGGTAGTCCAGGAACAGGATCGGCTCGGCGCCCTGCGCGAGCACGTCGTTCGCGCACATCGCCACGAGATCGATTCCGACCGTCTCGTAGCTCGAGGTCTCCACCGCCAGCCGGAGCTTGGTGCCGACCCCGTCCGCCGCGGTCACCAGCACCGGGGCCCGGTACCGGTCCGCGGGAAGCCGGAAGAGCGACGCGAAGCCTCCCACGCCGCCGAGCACCTCGGGGCGGTACGTGCGGCTCGCGATGGCCCGGATCCGGTCGACGAGCCGGTTGCCCCGGTCGACGTCGACCCCGGCGTCCCGGTAGCCGAGTGAGGCCGCGCGGGTATCGGCCATGTTGCTCCGCATCCGGTTCAGCCAAGCCCGCAGGTATTGTAGATTGGCGCGATGAACTACCGAGAAATGCGCGTCCCGCGGGGACGCCGGCGACTCGCGGGCGCCGCCCTGGCGCTGGCCTGCCTCTCGTGGGCGGTCCGGCCGGCGGTCGGGGCCGGCCTGGACGAGCGGCCGGACCGGTATCCCGACCTCTACACCGCCCGGGTGATCGTGGAGGAGCGGGCGGATCTCGGGCGCGCGCTGTCGCGGGCGATGAGAGACATGCTGGTGAGACTGACCGGGTCGCGCCGGCCGGAGGAATCCCCGGGCGTGCGCGAGGCCGTCGCGAACCCGGAACGGTTCGTTCAGCAGTACCTCTTCGAGTCCGCGGACGGCCGCGATCTCACCGTGAAGTTCGATGCCGGGGCGGTGGACCGGCTCGTCGAGCGGCTCGGGCTCGGCCGGTGGAGCCGCGTACGGCCGCGCGTGATCGTCTGGCTCGCCGTCGAGGACGAGGGAGGGCGAAAGTCGTACGTGGATTCCGCCACGCCGGCGGCGGGGGCGATCGGGGAGACGGCACGGGTGCGCGGGATACCCTTCATCCTCCCCCTGTTCGACATCGAGGATCGCATGACCCTGCCCGTATCCACCCTCTGGGGCGGGTTCCCCGAGCCGGTCCACCGCGCATCGCGCCGCTATGCCGCGGACGCGGCCCTCACCGGCCGGGTCTACCGGGGAGAGACCGGGCTGTGGAAGGCGCGATGGACGCTGTTCGGCGACCGGCCGAGGGAGTTCCGGACGAGCGGAGAGAGCCTCGAGGAGGCGGCCGCGGAGGGCATGCACGAGGCGGCCGACCGGTTCGCGGCCCGCTTCGCCGTGCGCGGGGCGGCGGCCGCCCGGGTGCCGATCGACGTCGAGGGGGTCGAGCGGCTCGAAGACTACGGGCGGCTCCTGCGCTACTTCGCCTCCATCGACATCGTGGAGACGGTGCAGGTCGTACGGGTCGAGGGCACGCGGGCCCGTTTCGTGCTCGAGGCGAAGGGCGGGCGGCCGGCGCTTGCCGAGCTGATCGCCCTCGGGCGCACCCTTTCGCCGGAGGGGAGCGCCCCGGACCCCGCCGCCGGAGGGGATCCTTCGCTCGACTACCGGCTGCGATGAGCGGCCGGGAGCGCCGGCGCTCCGCGGCGATGAAGGGCCCGGCATCCCGGTCTCCGCCCGTGCCCGTCCGCGCCGCTCCTCGCCCATGACCCGGCGGATCGTCCAGTATCCTCTGGCGTTCGCGACCGACGAGCCGCCCTCGTTCGACAACTTCGTGCCCGGACGGAACGCACCGGCCGTGCGTGCGGTGCGGGAATCGGCGTCCGGCCGAGGCGACCGGTATCTCTATCTCGCCGGCCCGGCCGGTACCGGCAAGACCCACCTGCTGGCCGCCGCCGCCCGCGCCGCGGAGGGCTTCTATCTCGATCCCGGAGGGGAGCCGGGCATCGGGCCGGCGGTGACCGAACGCCTCGAGACGGCCCGCCTCGTGTGCCTCGACGGGGTCGGCGCGGCAGCCGGGCGCCCCGACTGGGAGGAGGCGCTGTTCCGGCTGTTCAACGCGCTGGAGAGCGGCGGCACACCCCTCATCGCCGCGGATCGGGCGCCTCCCGGGCGTCTCGGGCTCCGGCTTCCGGATCTCGCCTCGAGGCTCGCCTCCGGGCCGGTGCTGGGCCTCGCCGGGCTGGACGAGCCGGAGCTCGGGCGGTTGCTCGCCGCGCGGGCGCGGGAGCGAGGCATCGAGCTTCCCCCGCCGGTGGCCGCCTACCTCGTAGCCCGCGAGCGACGGGACGTCCCGCACCTGCTCGCTCTCCTCGACCGTCTCGACCGCCACTCCCTGGCCGCCCAGCGCCCGGTGACCATCCCCTTCGTGCGCTCCCTGCTCGAAGGAAGCCGGGAGGGCCGGGAGCCTGCGCGGCGGACCGGCGAGGCGTGAGCGGGACCCGAGGCCGGATCCGCCGGGAGCGCGAGGGTTCTCAGGCTTCGGCCGGCCGGCGGTCGAGGCGGGCGGCGACGTGGGCTACCGCCTCTTCGAGCGGCACGATCCCGGTCTCGCCGCTCCGCCGGCGCCGGTACTCGATCGCGCCCTCGTCGAGCCGCCGCTCCCCGAGCACGAGGCGGTGGGGGATGCCGATGAGGTCCATCTCCGAGAACATGACCCCGGGCCGGATCGTCCGGTCTTCCAGCAGGACCTCGATGCCCGCGGCCCGCAGCTCCTCGTAGAGGGCCTCGGCGCGGTCCCTCACCCGCCCCGAACGGTGCGCGTTCACCGGGAGGAGCGCCACCTCGAAGGGGGCGATGGCGTCCGGCCAGACGATGCCGTTCTCGTCGTGGCTCTGCTCGATGGCGGCCGCCGCTATGCGGCTGACCCCGATCCCGTAGCAGCCCATCTCGAGGGTGCGGGCACGGCCGCTCTCGTCGAGGCAGACCGCATGCATCGATTCGCTGTACTTGCGGCCGAGCTGGAACACGTGCCCGACCTCGATCCCGCGGCGGATGGAGATGGCGCCCCGGCCGTCCGGGCTCGGGTCGCCCTCGACGGCGTTGCGGAGGTCCGCGGTCGCCGGCTCCGGTGCGTCGCGCCCCCAGTTGACGCCGGCGAGGTGGGCGCCGTCGCGGTTCGCCCCGCAGACGAAGTCCGCCGCCGCCGCCGCCCAGCGGTCGACGACCACCGGCCCGTCGAGCCCCACCGGCCCGACCGATCCGGGGCCGGCGCCGGCCGCCTCGCGCACCGCTTCCGGCGACGCCAGGGTGACCGGAGCCCGCACCCCGTCGAGGCGGCCCGCCTTGACCGGGTTGAGGTCGTGGTCGCCCCGGAGGACGAGCGCCACCGGCCCGTCGCCGCCCTCCACGAACAGGGTCTTCAGGCACCGCTCGGGCGGCGCCCCGAGCCGGCGGCCCACGTCCTCGATGGTGCGCACGTCCGGGGTCGCGACCTCGCGCATCGTCTCCGCCGCCGGCCCGCGCGCGGGCGGCGGGGGGGCGGGGGTGAGCTCCAGGTTGGCGGCGTAGGTGCCCGCGTCGTTGAACGCGATGTCGTCCTCCCCGGACTCCGCGAGCACGTGGAACTCCTCCGAGCGGCTGCCCCCGATGGCCCCCGAATCGGCCTCCACGACCCGGAAGTCGAGGCCGGTCCGGGTGAAGATTCTCCGGTAGGCGTCGCGCATCGCCTCGTAGCTCCGCCGGCTGCCGGCCTCGTCGAGGTCGAACGAGTAGGCGTCCTTCATGATGAACTCGCGGGCGCGCATGACCCCGAAGCGGGGCCGCACCTCGTCCCGGAACTTGGTCTGGATCTGGTACAGGTTGAGGGGGAGCTGCCGGTAGCTGCGAACCTCCCGGCGGACGACGTCGGTGATGACCTCCTCGTGGGTCGGGCCGACGCAGAAATCGCGCTCGTGCCGGTCGCGAAGCCGGAGCAGCTCGGGCCCGAAGTGGTCCCAGCGGCCCGACTCCATCCACAGCTCCGCGGGCTGCACCGCGGGCATGAGGACCTCCTGGGCGCCCGCCCGGTCCATCTCGTCGCGCACGATGTTCTCGATCTTGCGCAGCACCCGGAGGCCGAGCGGAAGCCAGGTGTAGAGCCCGGCCGCGAGACGGCGGACGAGGCCCGCCCGGATCATGAGCCGGTGGCTCACGATCTCGGCGTCGGAGGGGTCTTCCCTTTCCGTGGCGAGCAGTATCCGGGAGGTTCTCATCGTGGAGGCGTTCCTGGTTCGGGCGGTCGCCGCATCATATCCCGAACCCGTTTCCCCTTGCGTGGCGAGGGTTTCCGGGCCGCGCAGGCGGTTGACGGGGCGGGCGCGTTGCGGCTACCTTGCCGAGCCGCCGGCCGGCGCGGCGGGGGCGGTATCGAGGGCGGCGCCCGGGCCGCGCCGGGGCGCCGGGGAGGTCCGGCGCCGGCGGGCCGCATTCGAGAGGTGATCGCGTGGAGCTGACAGGCGCGGAGATCGTGGTCCGGTTCCTCAAGGACCACGGGGTTCGTTACATCTTCGGGTATCCCGGCGGGGCGGTCCTGCACATCTACGACGCCCTCTACAAGCAGAACGACGTGGAGCACATCCTCGTGCGCCACGAGCAGGGGGCGACCCACATGGCGGACGGTTACGCACGGGTGACCGGCCAGGCCGGGGTGGTGCTCGTCACCTCCGGCCCGGGCGCGACCAACGCGGTGACCGGGATCGCGACCGCCCACATGGACTCCGCCCCGATGGTGGTGATCACCGGGCAGGTGCCGCGCCACGCGATCGGGAGCGATGCGTTCCAGGAGGTCGACTGCGTGGGGATCACCCGCCCCTGCGTCAAGCACAACTACCTGGTGAAGGACGCGGGCTCGCTCGCGCGCACCCTTCGCGAAGCGTTCTACGTGGCCGAGAGCGGCCGGCCGGGCCCGGTGGTGGTGGACGTCCCCAAGGACGTGACCGCCGACCGCGCGTGGTACGAGTATCCGGCCGAGGTCTCCATGCGTTCCTACCACCCGGTCACGCGCGGGCATCCCTACCAGATCCGCCAGGCCGCGGACCTCATCCTCTCCGCCCGGCGGCCGATGGTCTATACCGGGGGAGGGGTGGTGCTCGGCGACGCCTCGGAGCCGCTCGTCGAGCTCACGCGCTTTCTCGGGTACCCGATCACCAACACCCTGATGGGGCTCGGCGCGTATCCCGGGACGGACCCGCAGTTCGTCGGCATGCTCGGAATGCACGGCACCTACGAGGCCAACATGGCCATGCACGAGTGCGACGTGCTGATCGCGATCGGGGCCCGCTTCGACGACCGGGTGGTGGGGGACCCGAAGCAGTTCTGCCCGCACGCCCGGATCGTCCACGTCGACATCGACCCGTCGTCCATCTCGAAGACCATCCAGGTCGACGTCCCCATCGTCGGGCCGGTGCGGGGGATCCTCGAGGATCTGCTGGCGGCGCTGCGCGAGAGCAACCGCCGTCCCGACGAGGCCGCCCTGAAGGGGTGGTGGAAGCGGATCGACGGGTGGCGTGCGAACGACTGCCTGCGCTACGAGCGCGGCAGTGACCTCATCAAGCCCCAGTACGTCGTCGAGAAGCTGTACGAGGTGACCGGCGGGGAGGCGTTCGTGACCTCCGACGTGGGCCAGCACCAGATGTGGGCGGCGCAGTTCTACCCATTCGCCAAGCCGCGCCGCTGGGTGAACTCCGGGGGCCTCGGCACCATGGGGTTCGGCCTTCCTGCCGCCATGGGGGTGCAGTTCGCGTATCCGGACGCGCCGGTCGCCTGCATCACGGGCGAAGGGAGCGTCGTGATGTGCATCCAGGAGCTCTCCTGCGCCAAGCAGTACCGGCTGCCGATCAAGGTCGTGAACCTCAACAACCGCTACCTCGGCATGGTGCGCCAGTGGCAGGAGTTCATGTACGAGAACCGGGAATCGGAGTCGTACCTCGATTCGCTTCCCGACTTCGTCAAGCTCGCGGAGAGCTTCGGCCACGTCGGCATGAGGGTCGAGCGTCCGGGCGACGTCGAGGGCGCGCTGCGCGAGGCGTTCGCGCTCGAGGACCGGCTCGTGTTCATGGACTTCATCACCGATCAGTCGGAGAACGTGTATCCGATGATGATGGCGGGCAAGGGCCAGACCGACATGGTCCTGCGCGAGCTCGCCTGAGCGATGCAGCGCCTCATCTCGATCCTGCTCGAGAACGAGCCGGGGGCGCTCGCCCGGGTCGCGGGGCTGTTCTCCGCGCGGGGCTACAACATCGAGTCGTTGAGCGTTGCTCCGACCGAAGATCCGACGATGTCGCGGCTGACCCTCGCGACGAACGGCGACGACGCCGTGATCGAGCAGATCACCAAGCAGCTCCACAAGCTCATCGACGTGGTCAAGCTGGTCGACCTCACCGACGGCCGCTACGTGGAACGGGAGCTGATGCTCATCAAGGTGCGCGCGACCGAGCCGTGGCGGGACGAGGTGCGGCGCCTGGCGGAGATCTTCCGGGGGCGCGTCCTCGACGTGGCCGGCTCGAGCTTCGTCATCGAGCTCACCGGGTCCCGGCAGAAGCTCGACGCGTTCATCGAGGCGCTCGACGAGAGATGCATTCTGGAAGTCGTACGATCGGGGGCCATGGGCGTCGGCCGCGGCGACCGGAGCCTTCGTGCCTGATGGGGGCGGCCCGAACCCCCCGTCCGACCCTTCCGCGCCCCCGCCGGGGGCGCCGACCCGATCCGGCACGGCCGCGCGAAGCGTGACCGCCGGAGCCCGCAGACGAACCCGACCATCGGAGATCCGGACATGATGAACATCTACTACGAAAAGGACGCCGACACCTCGGTCGTGCAGGGCCGCAAGGTCGCGGTCGTCGGCTACGGCTCGCAGGGCCACGCGCACGCGAACAACCTTCGCGAATCCGGCGTCGAGGTGGTGGTCGGGCTCCGCTCGGGGTCGGGCTCCGAGGCGAAGGCGCGCGCGGCGGGGATCGAGGTGGCATCGGTGGCGGAGGCGGCCGCGGCGAGCGACGTCGTGATGATGCTCGCGCCGGACGAGCACCAGGCGCGGATCTACGCCGAGAGCGTGGCCGGGCACGCCCGCGAAGGCGCCGCGCTCGCCTTCGCCCACGGGTTCAACATCCATTTCGGCCAGATCGAGCCGCGGGCCGACCTCGACGTGATCATGGTCGCGCCGAAGGCGCCGGGGCACCTGGTGCGGTCGACCTACGTGGCGGGCAACGGGACGCCGAGCCTCATCGCCGTGCACCGGGACGCGTCGGGGATGGCCAGGGAGATCGCGCTCTCGTACGCGTGCGCGATCGGAGCGGGCCGGGCGGGGGTGATCGAGACCACCTTCCAGGAGGAGACGGAGACCGACCTCTTCGGCGAGCAGGCGGTGCTCTGCGGCGGGATCTCCGCCCTCATCATGGCGGGCTACGACACCCTCGTCGAAGCGGGGTACGCGCCCGAGATGGCCTACTTCGAATGCCTCCACGAGACCAAGCTCATCGTGGACCTCATCTACGAGGGCGGCATCGCCAACATGCGCTACTCCGTCTCCAACACCGCGGAGTACGGCGATTTCACCCGCGGGCCGCGCGTGATCGACGAGTCGGTGCGCGAGCGCATGAGGGGGATCCTCGAGCAGATCCGCAACGGCGAGTTCGCCCGCGAGTTCATCCTCGAGAACCGGGGCGGGACCCCGGTCATGAAGGCGATGCGCCGGCGGGCGGCCGAGCACCCGGTGGAGGAGGTGGGGGGTCGCCTTCGGGCCATGATGCCCTGGATCCGCGAGAACCGGCTGGTCGACGAGAGCCGCAACTGAACGCCCCGGCCGGCCCCGGCTTCTCCGCGAAGGGCGCGTGCTTCGGCCTGCCACGCCTCGCGGAGCGTCGCGGGTCCCCCGTTCCTTCCCGTGGATACGACTCGCATGGCGATGGCGACGCCGGATGCATGGCGGTTCGGCAGCGCCGCGCGGCCGGCGTCGTCCGGGCCGATCCTGTACCATCCGCGCACGCTCGCTTCCGAATCTTCGTGCGGGAGGGCAATGCGTGGGGATCGCGATCGGGTTGTCCTTTCTGAATCGATGAATGGCCGTCATGGGCGAGATGCCGGCGTGAAGCACCGCCCTTTCGGGTTCGGGAGGTCCGCATCCGCGGCCGTGGGCGGTGGCCATGACCCCGAAGCCGCCGCCGGGGCGATTCCGATCCGCGCCGAGGACCCGCGCCGGATGCGCCCCGAAGACGATCCCGGCCGGCGGAGCAGGGCCGAACATGCGGGTCCGACGATTCATGCGCCGCGGATCGGGATGCGGCAACCGTCCTTGCAGACGGAGACCGGCAGGATGAGACCACGCCGCCGGGAGGCGGTGATCCGGCGGACGGATCGGGCCATGCCGGAAGGCCCCGCGGAAGCGGCTCCGACGGAGCGGGCATGAACCCGGACCGCAAGAAGCGCAGGGGCATCTACCTGCTCCCGAACCTGCTCACCACCGCGGCCCTGCTGAGCGGGTTCTACGCCGTCTACTTCGCCTTCCAGGGACGGCTCGAAGCCGGGGCGATGGCGATCTTCGCGGCGATGGTGTTCGACTGGGCGGACGGGCGGATCGCGAGGGCCACCGGAACGGAGAGCGCGTTCGGGGCGGAGTACGACAGCCTGTCCGACATGGTCGGGTTCGGGATCGCACCCGTCGTGCTCGCGGCGGCCTGGTCGCTCGATTCGTTCGGCAAGGCGGGGTGGCTGGCCGGGTTCTGCTTCACGGCCGCGACCGCGCTGCGCCTCGCCCGGTTCAACACCCAGGCCGGGGTCGCCGACAAGCGGTACTTCCAGGGGCTTCCGTGTCCCGCGGCGGCCGCGGTGGTGGCCGGCCTGGTCTGGGTCGGGGTGGACCGGGACCTCGCGGGCGGGAGCCTGGGGCCGGAGACCTTCGCGGTGGTCATCCTCGCGAGCGTCCTGATGGTGAGCAAGATCCGCTTTCGCAGCTTCAAGGAGGTCGACGTCCGGGAGCGGGTCCACTTCGTCACCGTCCTCGTGGTGGTGCTCGGGTTCGCCCTGATCGCGACCGATCCCGCCCTCCTCCTGTTCACGGGATTCGGCCTGTACGCCCTGTCCGGGCCCGTCGAGACCCTGGTACGGGTGCGTCAGGCCCGCCGGCGCCGGAGGGCGGCCTCCGGCGGAAGGGTCCGCCGCCCGAACTCGTGATGCCGGACTCGTGATCTCGGGCGCGGAGCGGGCGCGCCTGCTCGCCCGGATGGGGATCGCGGTCTACGCGCCGCGCGCCGCGCGGGCGCCGGGGCATCCGCGCCCCGCCCCGCGCCGAGGCCCCTCACCGGCTTCGCCGGGCGCCGAGCCCGGCCCGGCGTTCATTCCGGCCCCTGCCCCCCCCTCCGCTCCGGATGCGCCCCGTCCCCTCGAACCGGGTGCGCCCCCGGCCGATCCCCCGAGCACCGCGGACGGGGCGGCGCGAGCGCCCGTCTCCGCCCTCCCCTGGCCGGAGCTCGAAGCCGCGGTGGCGGGCTGTGTCGCCTGTCCGCTGCACCGTTCGCGCCGGCGGACGGTGTTCGGCGCCGGCCCCCGCGATGCCGGCTGGATGGTGATCGGCGAGGCGCCCGGGGCCAACGAGGACCGGCGCGGAGAACCCTTCGTGGGTCGCGCGGGCCGGCTGCTCGACGCCATGCTCTTCGCCATCGGGCTGTCCCGGGAGGAGGTGTTCATCACCAACACCGTCAAGTGCCGCCCCCCCGGGAACCGCGACCCCGAGCCCGCGGAGACCGAACGGTGCGGTCCGTTCCTCGATCGGCAGATCGAGCTGGTCGAGCCGCGCGTCATCCTCGCGGCGGGGCGGGTCGCGGCCCAGGCGATCCTCGACACCAACGACCCGCTCGCCCGCCTGCGGGGGCGCGGGCACCCCTGCCCGCGGGGCGGCCGCCGGGTCCCGGTCGTCGTGACGTACCATCCCGCCTACCTGCTCCGGACCCCGACCGCCAAGCGCTCCGCCTGGGAGGATCTTTGCCTCGCGCGTTCGATCGCGGGCCGGTCGCCGTAGACGGTGCGGCCGCGCGTCCGATGACACGAGCCGACCTGCCGGCGGTTCGGGGTATCGAGGTCTCCGCATACCGGTTCCCGTGGTCGGAGCAGGTGTTTCGAAACTGTCTCCAGGCCGGCTACACGTGCCGCGTGGCGGCGGAGGGAGACCGGGTTCGGGGGTACGGGATCGTATCGCTGGCCGCGGCCGAGGCGCATCTGCTGAACCTCTGCGTCGACCCCGCCGAGCAGGGCCGGGGCTGGGGCGGCTGGCTGCTGCGGCGCCTGTTCGGCATCGCCCGGATCCGGCGCGCGGAGCGGATGTTCCTCGAGGTGCGGCCCTCGAACCGGCCGGCCGTGCGGCTGTACGAGGGCCACGGCTTCGTTCACGTGGGAACGCGGCGCGGCTACTATCCGGCGGCGGCCGGCGGACGCGAGGACGCGCGCGTGTACGCGCTCTCGCTCCGGCAGGAGGGGGGAGCGGCGGGAGCATGAACCACGGGGACTACTTCTTCGCGTTCGACGTCGAGACGGTGGCCGACGTCGAGGCGGGCCGGCGGCTGTACGGGCTCGAGGGCCTCGACGATGCGGGTACCGCGAAGGCGATGCGCCAGCTCCGGATGCAGGAGAGCGGGCGCGGGTTCCTGCGCCTGTACCTGCACCGGGTGGTGGCGGTGTCCGGCGTGCTCCGCCGGAGATCGAGGTCCGGCGACGACGACCGTATCCGGATCTGGTCCCTCGGCTCCCCGGAGTCGGGCGAGAAGAAGCTCGTCGGCTCCTTCTTCCACATCGTGGAGACGAGGGCGCCGACGCTCGTCACCTGGAACGGGAGCGGGTTCGATCTGCCGGTTCTCGTCTACCGGGCGCTCCACCACGGGGTGAGCGCGGGACGCTACTTCGAGACCCGCGACCCCGACTTCCGCTTCAACAACTATCTCAACCGCTACCACGAGCGGCACACGGACCTGATGGACGTGTTCGCGGCCCATCAGGTCCGGGCCGCCGCGCCGCTCCACGAGCTGTCCCGCTTCCTCGGCCTTCCGGGCAAGGGAGAGATGCGGGGCGAGGACGTCGAGGACCGGTACTTCGCGGGGGAGATCGACGCGATCCGCGACTACTGCGAGGCGGATGCACTCCTCAACTGGCTCGTCTTCCTTCGCTTCGACCGGCTCCGGGGCCGGCTCGACGATGCCGGGCTCGCCCATGAGCTCGCCCTGGTGCGCGAGGCGGTGCGGGGCCGGGATCACCTGCGGGCGTTCGCCGACGTCGGCGAGCCGGGCTGATCCTTGCTTCGCGCCGCCCATCATCGCCCGGGTGGAGGGGGCCGAGGCGGCCCGGAGGAAGGGGTCCCGCCGCCCGGAGCGGATCGGCGCCCCGGGGACGGGGCATGGCGAGAGATGAAGGCCGGGAGCCTCCCCCTTCCGGTGGAGCCGGCGGTGGTCGAGATCCGGACCGTGGACGAGCGCGGGCACGGGATCGCCGAGGTGGAGGGTCGGCGGATGCGGGTGCCGGGAGCACTCGCCGGAGAGCGGGTCCGGGTCCGCTACCGGCGGCGGCGCAAGCGGGAGGACGAGGCGGAGCTGGTGGAGGTGCTCGCCGCCGCGCCCGGCCGGGTCGATCCCCGCTGCCCGCACTTCTACGGCTGCGGCGGCTGCGACTGGCAGCATCTCGACCCGGAGGCCGATCTCCGGGCGAAGGAGGCGGAGGTGCTCGCGGTCCTCGCGGCGGCCGGGGTCGAGCCCGAGCGCGTCGACCCCCCCGTTCGCGGCCCTCGCTTCGGATACCGCCGCAAGGCCCGGCTCGGCGTGCGGTACGTGCCGGGAAAGGGGGGCGCGCTCGTCGGTTTCCGCGAGAAGTTCGGCAACCGGCTGGCCGTGCTCGACTCGTGCGCGGTGCTGCATCCCGCGGTGGGGCGGCGGGTGGGCGAGCTGCGCTCCCTCGTCGACTCCCTGGACGCCCGCGAACGCATTCCCCAGATCGAGGCCGCGGCCGGGGATGCCGGCGCGATGCTCGTGTTCCGCCATCTCGACCCGCTCGGCACGGCGGACCGGGAGCGCCTTCGCCGCTTCGCGGCCGCGAGCGGGCTCGGCGTCGCCCTCCAGCCGGGCGGGCCGGATTCGCTGGCGCCCCTCGCGGGCGAGATCGATCTCTCCTATCGGCTGAGCCGGTTCGGGCTCGACCTCCGGTTCCACCCCCTGGACTTCGTCCAGGTGAACGCGGAGGTGAACGCGGCACTCGTCGAGCGTGCGGTGGAGGAGCTCCGGCCCGCGGGACGGGTGCTCGACCTCTTCGCGGGGATCGGCAACTTCACCCTCGCGATCGCGACGCGGGGGGTGAGGGTGATCGGTGTCGAGGGTGATCCGCGGCTCGTCGAACGCGCCCGCGAGAACGCGCGGCGGAACCGGCTCGATCGGGCGGAGTTCCGGGTCGCCGACCTCAACCTCCCGGACGCCCTCGCCTCCCTCGCCGCGGACGGGGTGGACCGGCTCCTGCTCGATCCTCCGAGGAGCGGGGCGGAGGAGGCCCTGCGTTCGCTCGCCGCCCCGGGGCCGGAGCGGATCGTATACGTCTCGTGCCATCCCGGGACGCTCGCCCGCGACGTCGGCCGGCTGGTGCACGGCGGGCTCGGCTATCGGCTGCGGGCGCTCGCGCTCGCCGACATGTTTCCCCACACCTCCCACGTCGAGACGATCGCGACGCTCGAACGGGGGGCCCGGAGCGGGAGCGGGACCCGGTGGTGACCTCGCCGGACGGCCAGAACGGGGGCGACCCCGCCGCGCGCGGCGGCTCGGCGCCCCCGTCACGCGCGGCGGCGATCGCGCGCCTGCCGCCGGAGGTCGCGAGCCAGCTCGCGGCCGGGGAGGTGGTCGAGCGGCCCGCTTCGGTGGTCAAGGAGCTCGTCGAGAACAGCCTGGACGCGGGTGCGCGCACGGTGGCGATCGACCTCGAGGGAGGCGGCGCGCAGCGGATCCGGATCACCGACGACGGGGGCGGGATCCGGCGCACGGACCTCGCCCTCGCGCTCGAGCGCCATGCGACGAGCAAGATCGCCTCGGCCGACGACCTCTTTCGCGTCGCGAGCCTCGGGTTCCGGGGCGAGGCGCTCGCGAGCATCGCGTCGGTGTCGAGGTTCTCCCTCACCTCGCGCGTCGCGGACGAGGCGTCCGGCTGGCGGGTCGGAGGAGGCGGCGGCGACCCCGAGCCGGTCCGCCACCCGGTGGGAACCACGGTGGAGGTTCGGGACCTCTTCCACAACGTCCCGGCCCGGCGGCGGTTCCTTCGAGCGGAGCGCACCGAGCTCCGGCACGCGGTCGATACGGTGCGGCGTCTCGCCCTCGCCCGCCCGGACGTCGCCTTCCGGCTGGCCCACGACGGGCGCACCGCCTTTCGGGCGCGGAGCGAGGCGGGGCGTCTCGACGAGGCGATCGGCCGCGGCTTCGCGGCCTCCGCCGCGCCGGTCCGGGCGGAGGCGGACGGAATGCACCTCGGGGGATGGCTCGGGACGGGCTCCACCCCTCGGGTGTACTTCTTCCTGAACGGCCGGGGGGTCCGCGACCGGGCGATCGGACACGCGGTGCGCGTCGCGCTCGAGGGGCGGATCGCGGCCGGCCGCGATGCGGTCTCGGTGCTGTTCCTCACGATGGACCCGGCCCTGGTGGACGTCAACGTGCATCCGGGCAAGCACGAGGTCCGGTTCCGGCAGCCCCGGGCGGTGCACGACTTCCTCGTGACCGGGGTTCGGCGCGCGCTCTCCGGGGGCCTTCCCGGCCTCGCCGTCCGGGAGCCGGACCCCCCTCCCTTCTACGGGTCCCCCGAACCCGGCGGGTTGCCGGGCCTGGATCCGGGGCGGGACGCGGGCGCCCGGCCGGAGCAGGAGCCGCCCGCGGCCTCCCGCGCTCCCGCGCCGGAGGCGGAGCGCGATCCGGCGGGACCGCCTCCCCCGGCCCACCGTCCGCGGCCTGCCGGGCGGCCGCCGCGCCCCGGAGCGGCACGGGAGCGGGAGCGGCCGCCGCCGGACCCGCACATCGGCTGGATCGGGGGCCGCTACGCGGTCGCGGACCTCGAGGGCCGGGTGTACGTGATCGACCTCCGGCGCGCGCTCGCGCAGGCGGTCCGCACGGCCTGCGCCCGGGCGAGCGACGCGAGCCCCCTCCGCTCCTTCCCCCTGCTCGTGCCGGCCCGGGTGCGGGTGGCGGAGGCGAGGCTGGACCGTTTCGAGCCGGAGACGGTCGCCCGCTACGGGATGGTCCTGCGCCGCGTCGGCCCGGATCTCGCGAGCCTCCTCGAGCTTCCCCGGGAGCTTCGCTACGGTAATCCGGCCGTCCTCGCGCGCTCCGTCGTCGAGGCCAGAACGGAAGACGTCCCGGATGTCCTCGCCCGCGGGGCGTCGGGGGGAATACCGGCCCATCCCGCGGAGCGCGCCGCCCTGCTTCGCGAGCTGCTCGCACGCCGGGAGGACCTCCTCGCGCCGGCGGTCGCGCGCGAGCTCGATGAAACGCAGGCCGAGAGACTGTTCGCCCGGTGACCCCGATCATCCTGCTCATGGGGCCGACCGCGGCCGGAAAGACGGCTCTGGCGGTGTGGCTTGCCGAACGGCTGCCGGTGGACCTCGTGAGCGTCGACTCGGCGATGGTCTATCGAGGGATGGACGTCGGGACCGGGAAGCCGCCGCCGGAGGTGCTCGCCCGCACCCCGCACCGGCTCATCGACATCCGGGAGGTCACCGAGACCTACTCGGCGGGCGATTTCCGGCGGGACGCGGTACGGGAGGTCGAGGCCATCCGGGCGCGCGGGCGCATTCCTCTCCTCGTCGGCGGCACGCTGCTCTATTTTCGCGCCCTGGAACGAGGTCTCGCGCCGTTGCCGCGGGCGGCGCCGGCGATCCGGGAGCGGCTCGCGGCCGAAGGCGAGCGGTGCGGATGGCCCGCGCTGCACGCGCGGCTCGCCGCCGTCGATCCGGAGGCGGGCCGGCGGATCCATCCCAACGACGCACAGCGCATCCAGCGGGCGCTGGAGGTGTTCGAGGTCTCGGGACGCCGGATGAGCGAGTGGCGGCGTCCCGCCCGCGGGCCGGCGGACGTGCCCGGGCCGATCGTGCGGCTGGCGGTGGCGCCCGCCGACCGGGGGGCTCTGCATCGGGCGATCGACGTTCGTTTCCGCGCGATGCTCGACCGCGGCCTGGTGGACGAGGTGCGGGAGCTCGCCGCGCGCCCCGGCGTGGACCGGGGGCTCCCCTCGATGCGAGCGGTCGGGTATCGCCAGGTCCGGGATTACCTGGAGGGCCGGTCGGACCGCGCCGCGATGGTGGAGAGGGCGGTCGCGGCCACCCGGCAGCTCGCCCGCCGGCAGCTCACGTGGCTCCGGTCCCTTTCCGGCGTCCATTGGCTCGATCCCGCCTCCGGCGCCGCGGAGCGCGCCCGTGAGTACGTGCTGCGCAACGTCCCGGGCAACATCCCGGGCAACATCCCGGGCAACGTCGCGGGCGGCGTCGAGAGCGAGCCGCGCCGAACCCCCAATCGCATACAATGGGACGACCGCCGCCTTTCGGAGAGAACGGAGTGAACGAAGGCCGTCCCCTGCAGGAGCCGTTCCTGAACGCCCTGCGTCTGGAGAACGTTCCGGTCTCCATCTTCCTCATCAACGGCATCAAGCTGCAGGGCACCATCGAGTCCTTCGATCGCTTCGCGGTGCTGCTCAGGAACTCGGTGAGCCAGATGATCTACAAGCATGCGATCTCCTCCATCGTGCCGGCGCGCAACGTGCGTCTTCCGGAAGACTCCCCGGAAGACTCCCGGGAGGCCGCGTCATAGACCGTACCACCCCGCGCGCACCCGGCCGCCGGCCCGGTGGCCGGGCGGCGGCTCGCGACGCCGGATGAAGGGCGGGGTCGCGGATCTGTTCGAGCGGCCCTCCACCGGAACCCGCGCCCTGCTCGTGCACGCGGGGGTTCGCGGGGAGGATCCCGAGCGCGCCACGGAAGAGTTCGTCGAGCTGGTCCGTGCAACCGGGGCGGACCCGGCGGAGCTGGTCGTCGCCGCCCCGCGCCGGCGCGATCCACGGTATTTCGTGGGGGCCGGCAAGGCGGACGAGCTTCGGGCGTGCGTGGAGACGGACGCGATCGAGCTCGTCATCTTCAACCACCGCCTGACCCCCGCCCAGGAGCGGAACCTCGAGGCGCTGCTCGAGTGCCGGGTGCTCGACCGGATCGGTCTCATCCTCGACATATTCGCGCGGCGCGCGAACACCTTCGAGGGCCGGCTGCAGGTGGAGCTCGCGCAGCTTCGCCACCTCTCGACCCGGCTGGTGCGCGGGTGGACCCATCTCGAGCGGCAGCGCGGCGGGATCGGCCTGCGCGGTCCGGGCGAGACCCAACTCGAGACCGACCGGCGCCTCATCGGCAAGCGCATCGAGCGGATCGGGCGGCAGCTCGACGCCGTCGAGCGCCGGCGCGAGGTCAACCGCCGCCCCCGCCGGCGCTCCGGGGTGCCGGTGGTCTCGCTCGTCGGCTACACGAACGCCGGCAAGTCCACCCTCTTCAACCGGCTGACGGGAGCCGGGGTCCATGCGGCCGACCAGCTCTTCGCCACCCTCGACCCGACCCTGCGCCGGATGACCCTGCCGGCCGGGAGCCCGCTGGTGCTGGTGGACACCGTCGGGTTCGTGGGCGACCTGCCGCACGAGCTGGTCGCGGCGTTCCGCGCCACCCTCGAGGAGACCCGGCAGGCGGATCTGCTGCTGCACGTGATCGATGCGAGCGGGCCGGACGGCCGCGAACGGGCCGGGCGGGTGAACGAGGTGCTCGCCGGGATCGATGCGGGGGATCTGCCCCAGATCGAGGTGATGAACAAGGTCGACCGGCGTGTCGGGCCGGCGCCGGGCACGGAGCGGGACGATACGGGGGCGGTCCGCCGGGTGTGGCTCTCCGCGCGGACCGGCGAAGGCATCGAGGCGCTGGCCGCCGCGCTCGGGGAGCGTTTCGAGGCGTCCGGCCCGAGCCGCGAGCTGCGGCTCCCGCCCGGCAGCGGCCGGATGCGCGCGCGGCTCTACGCGCTGGGCGCGGTGCTCGGGGAACGGCCGTGCGACGACGGCGGCTCGATCATGGAGGTGCGCATCGCCGAGGAAGACCTCGCCCGCCTGTGGGCCGCCGCCGGCCGTTCGCGACCGCCCCCGATGGAGCGGCGCCAACGGATGAAACCGGCCCCGGGGCCGGCGGCGCCCGAGAGCGGCTCCACGTCCGGGCGGGCCTCCTGACCGATCCGTTTCGAGTGCGGCGTCGAATCTCTGCCGGCCGGGTCGCAGGGGAGCCGATTCCCGAGGTGGTGCGGCCTGGCCGGGAGAGGTTCAGCCCGGCGGGGCGGCGAGGACCACGAGCTCGGTCGCCTCGTCGACGAGGTCTCCCGGCGCGAAGCGAACCTCCTCCACCGTGCCGTCCGCGGGGGCGAAGAGGGTGTGCTCCATCTTCATCGCCTCGAGGACGAGCACCGCCTGACCCGCGCGCACGGACTGGCCGGGCTCGACCAGCACCGAGACGACGCGCCCCGGCATGGGCGCGGTGAGCCCGCCCGCCATCTCGACCCCCCCGGACACCGCGCCGGGGTCGTGCTGCACGAAGACACGGCGGCGGCCGCCGCGAAAGACGGTGAGGCGCTCGCCCTCTGCGACGAGGGTCGCGGGCCGGCGGGCCCCGTCGACGTCGACGTCCCATCTCCCGCCGGCGGCGCGGGCGCCTCGCACCGAAGCCTCGCGCCCGGAGGGAAGACGCACCTCGTAGCCGCACGCGCCGGCCGGACCCCCGCCGCCTCGCACCGTCAGCTCGACGACCTCGCCGTCGGCGACCCCGTCGACGCCGCCGCCGGGACGAAGGCGAACGATCCGCTCCCCACTTCCGTTCAATCGCCAGTGGTCGCGCCGGTTCCACGGGGACCAGGGGTCGCCTCCACCGCCGCCGCCCTCGCTGCGCTCGGCGCCGTCGACGAATCCGCGGCTCTCGCTCGCCGCCGCGTCGTCGAGGACCGCCACCGCCCACGCCGCGACGGCGAGATCCTCCTCCGTAGCCGGGTCCGCGTCCGTCCGAGTGAAGTCTTCGATCCGATCCTCGATGAAACGGGTATGGACGTCGGCCGCGCGGAACCGCGGGTGGGTCACGAGCGCGTGGAGGAAATCGGAGTTCGCGGTCACCCCCGCCACCTCGGTGGCGGCGAGGGCGGCCGCGAGGCGGTCCGCGGCGCGATCACGGCTCGGCCCCCATGCCACCACCTTGGCGATCATCGGGTCGTAGTACATGGTGACCGGGTCCCCGGCCCGCACCCCGGTATCGACGCGGATGCCGGGCTCGCTCCGGGCTTCGTCGTGTGTCCTCGCTTCCCGGCCCGGCCACGTCTCGCTCCCGGGCAGGCGGAGGTGGGCGAGGCGTCCGGTGGACGGCAGGAATCCGCGGGCCGGATCTTCCGCGTAGAGGCGCGCCTCGATGGCGTGCCCCCGGATGGCGATCTCGTCCTGGGTGAGCGGCAGGGGCTCGCCGCCCGCGACCCGGATCTGCCATTCGACGAGGTCGGTCCCGGTCACCAGCTCGGTCACCGGGTGCTCGACCTGGAGCCGGGTGTTCATCTCCATGAACCAGAACTTCCCGCTGCGATCGAGCAGGAACTCGACGGTCCCCGCCCCCTCGTAGCCGATGGCGCGGGCGGCGGCGACCGCCGCCTCGCACATCGCGGCCCGGAGCTCGCCTTCCACGCCGGGCGCGGGCGCTTCCTCGACGACCTTCTGGTGCCGGCGCTGGGCGGAGCAGTCGCGCTCGAAGAGGTGCACGAAGTTGCCGCGACGGTCGGCGAACACCTGGACCTCTACGTGCCGAGGCTCGGCGACGTAATGCTCGATGAGCATCGAATCGTCGCCGAAGGCCGCCGCCGCCTCGCGCTTCGCCCCCGCGAGGGCGGCGTCGAAGTCCTCGGCCCGCTCCACCGCCCTCATGCCGCGCCCGCCGCCGCCGGCGGACGCCTTGAGCAGCACCGGCCATCCGATCGCCTCCGCCTCCCGCCGCAGCCGCTCGGACGACTGGTCCGCCCCGTGGTAGCCCGGCACGAGCGGCACGCCGGCCCCGGCCATGAGCCGCTTCGCCCCGCTCTTCGATCCCATCGCCCGGATCGCCCCCGCGGGGGGGCCGACGAAGACGATCCCGCGCGCCGCACACGCCTCCGCGAACCCCGCGTTCTCGGAGAGGAAGCCGTAGCCGGGATGGATCGCGTCGGCTCGGCCGCGCTCCGCCGCGCCGAGGACCGCCTCGACGTCGAGATAGCTCTCGCGGGCGGGGGGCGGACCGATGCGGTAGGCCTCGTCCGCCATCGCGACGTGCAGGGCGTCCTCGTCGGCGTCCGAGCAGACCGCGATGCACCGGATGCCGAGGCGTCGGGCGGTCCGGATCACCCGACAGGCGATCTCGCCCCGGTTGGCGATGAGCAGCCGCTTGAACATTCCTCGGGTCCCCCTTCGCCGGAACCCCTCCGTTCCGGTTCTCGATCCGCACTCGGTCCGCAACCGGTCGCGGTCGAGCCACAATCGGGCCGGAAGAGGTGCGCCGAGGCCGCCGCGCCCTTCCTGCCGTGTTCGAGCGCCCCTTCAGGCGCCGAAACGAGGCGGACGCTTCTCGATGAAGGCCCGGACCGCTTCCCGGTGCTCCTCCGTCGCCGCCGCCCGGACGAGAAGCTCCGCCTCCTGATCGAGCGCCGACAGGAGGTCCGCGGTGAGCGCCCGGTCCAAGTTGCGCTTCATCAGGGCGATCGCCTGCCGCGGCCCGGCCGCGAGCCGGGCCGCGAAGGCGGCAGTCTCGGAGCGCAGCGACTCGTCGGCGAAGACCCGGTTCACCAGACCGATCCGGGCGCAGGCTTCCGCGTCGACGCGATCGGCCGTGAACATCAGCTCGCGCGCCTTCGCGGTGCCGACGAGCCGGGTGAGGAGCCAGTTGATCCCATAGTCCCCGCTGAGACCGATCCTCGCGTAGCCGGTGGTGACGAAGGCGGAGACGGCGGCGAAGCGGAGGTCGCAGGCGAGCGCGAGGGCGAGACCGGCGCCCGCCGCCGGCCCGGGGAGGGCCGCAATGGTCGGTACCGGGAGGGCGGTGAGGACGCCGGTCAGCGTCCGCTGGCGATGCTGGAGCTCCAGCACCGCTTCGCCGGGGGTGCGCTTCGTGCTGCGATCACGGCCGCCGCGGCCCATGCTCTTGACGTCCCCGCCGGCGCAGAACGCCGGGCCGGCGCCGGTGAGGACGAGCGCGCCGACGGAAGGGTCGTGCCCGAGCCGCAGGATCATGCGGCGAAGAGCCGGGGTCAGCTCGTCGGAGAGCGCGTTGCGGGCCTCCGGCCGGTTGAGGGTCAGGGTCGCCACGCCGTCGCGCAGCTCGCCGAGCAGCAGCCCGGTCCCCGTGTCGATTGCCCTGCCCGATCCTTCCAAGTCATCTTCCTCCCGAATATGGCCGCCCGGGCGCCCCACGCCCCGCCTTCCGTTCCCCGACCGTCGAGCGTCGGCGGGCGCGGCGTCGCGAGCGTACCATGCTCCGGTCGGGGCACAGGCCCGCTCCGTCCCCACAGCGCACATGCCTCCAGAAGGGATCGAGGTTTACAGTCCGCTCCCCTCGGCCTAAGCTGGCGTTGCGGTGGGAAGGATGGACGGAGTCGCCGACGGTGCGCTCCAAGGAGGGGAAGATGTGTGATCCGGCGCAAGGGTGCGTGGCGCTGGCAGGAGAGCATCCGAGGGGGGCGGGCGCGGGGTCCGTGCGACGAGACCCGGCACGAGAGGAGGCGGCGGCGCCCATAGCGTCCACGCCCGACCTTGCGGCGCTCGCGTTCGCCCTGGCCGGTCCGGATGCGTCCCTTTCCGAGGCCGAGCGGGCACTCGTTCCCGAGGGCCGGGCGCCTCGTCCAGGGCCTCCGAGGCAGCTTCGCGAGGCCATTCGACGGGGCGGCGACCCGCTCGGCAGCGCCTTCTGCCGGCTCCGTTCGCCGGAGGCGCGCCGCCGGCAGGGGGCGGTCTACACCCCGCGGCCCATCGTCGATGCCATGGTCGCATGGGCCGCCGACGAGAAGACCCCGGCGCGCATCGTCGATCCGGGCGCCGGCTCGGGGCGCTTCCTTCTCGCCGCCGGCAGGGCGTTCCCCGACGCCGAGCTGGTTGCCGTGGAGGTCGATCCGCTGGCGGCGCTCATGTTGCGGGCCAATGCGTCCGCGCTGGACATGGCCGATCGTCTCTCCATCCGTCTGGAGGATTACCGGGCGGTCGTACTCCCGCGGACGGACGGTCCGACCCTGTTCCTCGGCAACCCCCCTTACGTTCGCCACCACGAGATCTCCGCCGGCTGGAAACGCTGGATGGCGGGGGTCGCCGCCGCCCACGGTCTCAAGGCCAGCAAGCTCGCGGGCCTGCACGTCCACTTCTTCCTGAAGACGCGGGAGCTCGCCCGGCCCGGCGACTACGGGGCGTTCATCACGTCGGCGGAATGGCTCGACGTGAACTATGGGGAGGTCCTGCGAAGGCTCCTTACCAACGGCCTCGGAGGCGGCTCCCTGCACGTCCTCGATCCCCGCGCCATGCCGTTCGCGGACGCGGCGGCGACCGGCGCGATCACCTGTTTCCGCGTGGGCGCTCAAGAAAGGCGGCTCAGGTTTCGTTCCGTCTCGACCTTGGGCGGCCTGGGCAATCTGCGGGCCGGCCGGGTCGTCTCCTGGTCTCGCCTCGACGAGACCCCGCGCTGGTCCTCGCTGCTGCGGCCGGAGGCGTCCCGAAGGGCGCGCGGCCGGACGAGTCTCGGGGAGCTCTGCCGGGTCCATCGCGGTCAGGTCACCGGCTGCAACGCGGTCTGGATCGCCGGGGGCTATCCGGGCGCGCTGCCCGAGTCCGTGTCGGCGCCTGCCGTCACCAAGGCCCGCGAGCTGTTTCGCGCGGCGCCCCGCTTGGTGTCGGTTGCCGGGCTTCGCCGGGTGATCGACCTTCCCGCCGACCTCGACGAGCTGGGGGCCGACGAGCACGCCGAAGTCCGGCAGTTCCTGCATTGGGCCCGGCGGATGGGCGCCGATCGTTCCTACGTCGCGAGACACCGGCGCCGATGGTGGGCCGTCGCCCTGCGGCCGCCGGCCCCCATCCTCAGCACCTACATGGCGCGTCGTCCTCCCGCGTTCGTGCGGAATCCCTGCGGGGTTCGCCACCTCAACATCGCTCACGGGCTCTATCCGCGAGAGCCGTTGCCCGATCCGGTCCTCGACGCCCTGTGCCTCTGGCTTCAGGGCAACGTGTGCGTATCTTCCGGGCGCACCTACGCGGGGGGCCTCACGAAGTTCGAGCCGAAGGAGCTCGAACGGATCCCGATTCCACCCGTCAGGCAGCTATATGAAAGAGCCGAGGCGCTGGACGCGAGAGGAGCTGGCGAGCGACTCCGGGATATCCAGGGAGTCGTTTCGGAAACAGCGGCTGGACGAACCGCTCGCCCTCTACTCTGAGTTCTTCAACGCCTTCGTGCCGATATTCGGCCGGATCATCGGCCAGCTACCCAGGCTGATGAAGGTTTCAGGCGATCCCGAAGCGATGCCGGATCCGGTTCGGAAGGCGGATGACCTGACGGCCTTCATCGAATCGACCCGGCCTGCTTGAGAATCAGGGCGGGGGTCGCGCGCCGCCGTCGCGCGCCCGGCAACCGCCCCCTTCATCCCCGGCCCCGACCCGCGAGTGGGCGTCAGCCCGTGGTTCGCGCCGCTTCCCGCGCCGGACCGCCGCCCCCGCTCGACGCTCCGGCAGCCTCCTGCCGCGCCGGACCCGCGGAGTACGACCCCGCTTCTTCCCGGACCCGCACCGCCTCCCGCCGGCGCCGGAGCACGATCCCGGCCACCGCCTCCATCCGCTCGGAGAGGGTCTGGCCGACCCGCACCTTCTCCACCGCTTCGCATACATCGCCCGGCGTCAGCCCGGCGACGACCCGCGAGGCGGAGAGCGGTCGCGGCGTGCTCCCGGAACCGAGGGCCAGGAAGTCCACCCGCAGCTCGTCGCTGCCCCTGCGGCCGTGGAGCCGCCACAGTTCCCGCACCCCCAGATCGGCGTAACGCGCGATCTTGCCCTCGTCGAAGCGGGTGATCTCGGTCTCGACCACCAGATCGGGAGCGGTATGCAGGACGAACGCATCAAGGGCCGCGTCCCCTTCACCGACGGCCGCGTAGTAGCGCCTCGCGCGCTCGCCGACGTAGAACGCGCCGTCCGGCTCCATCCCCGTGCCGGGCGGGTCGCCCCGCCCGCGGAGGCGGGTCGAGCGGAGCCCTTTCACCGCTTGGGAGACGGCGCCGCCGGCCGCGTCCACGATCTGGCCGACCAGCTCGGTCAGGTCTTCGTGCAGGCGCGAGGGCGCCATCAGCGCGATGGTCCCGCGCACCGGGTCGAGCCAGACCCGGCGGAAACGCCGGCTCCAGTCCACTGCCGCGAGCGCGGCGACGGTCTCGGGGTCGGCTTGCAGGACATGGATCACCGAGCCCAAGGGGCCGGTGTGCATCGTGACGGGCTTGCTCATGAGGACGGGCCTCCGATCCGGGGTCGCGGGCCGCCCGCCGCAAAGCCGCCCGAGCGGATCCTGCGCCCGCCGGCGCCCGACCGTCAACCGTACCGCCCTCCGAGGCATGTGCGCTGTGGGGTTTTCGCCAGGCGCGCCTCTCGCGAACGCTCTTGGGAACGGCGTCCTGGGAACGCTTGTGTCCCGCCCGCAAATGGGATGGCGAGGCCGCCGCCGATCAATGCGGGCGGGACACAAGCGTTCCCAGGACGCCGTGCCCGCGCAAGTGGCTCCGTGGGGTGAAATCCGCCAGCAACCTCCTCGAATCGACCCCAAACCACGGAAGAACGCCACTCCGTGGGGGTGAGAAATATCTCGACCCCCTCTCTACACCCTCTATCTCAAGAGTTTACGAACAGCGCCCGGGGCTCCCTCCTTCGCGGGGCGCGTGCGCCGCAGAGCTCTTCGCCAGGCACACCACTCCAAGGAACACTCGTGTCTCGCCCTCGCTTTCATTCTCGGCCGCTTTGCCTCCATGCGGGCGGGACACGAGCGTTCCCAGGGGCGGTGGCGGCTACATCCGGAAGACGCCGAAGCGGGTCTCGCGGGGCGGGGCGTTGAGGGCGGCGGAGACCCCGAGCGCGAGCACCGTGCGGGTCTCCGCCGGGTCGATGATCCCGTCGTCCCAGAGGCGGGCGCTCGCGTAGTATGGGTGGCCCTCGCGTTCGTACTGCTCGCGGATCGGGGCCTTGAACGCCTCTTCCTCCTCCGCGCTCCACGCCTCGCCCCGCGCCTCGAGGTTGTCACGGCGCACGGTGGCGAGCACCGAGGCGGCCTGCTCGCCGCCCATCACCGAGATCCGTGCGTTCGGCCACATCCACAGGAAGCGCGGGCCGTAGGCGCGCCCGCACATCCCGTAGTTCCCGGCCCCGAAGCTCCCCCCGATGATGACGGTGAGCTTCGGCGCCTGCACCGTCGAGACCGCGGTCACCATCTTCGCCCCGTCCTTCGCGATCCCGCCCGCCTCGTACTTGCGCCCCACCATGTAGCCGGTGATGTTCTGGAGGAACACGAGGGGGATGCCGCGCTGCCCGCAGAGCTCGATGAAGTGGGCCGCCTTGAGCGAGGACTCGGAGAAGAGGATCCCCTGGTTCGCGAGAATACCGACCGGATAGCCGTGGAGGTGGGCGAACCCGCAGACGAGGGTGGTCCCGTAGAGCTGCTTGAACTCGTGGAAGCGGCTCTCGTCCACGATCCGGGCGATGAGCTCGCGAACCTCGTAGGGCCGGCGGGGGTCGCTCGGAACGATGCCTCCGATCTCGGCCGGATCGTAGCGCGGGGGCGCGGGCTCGCGCATGTCGAGCGGCACGCTCTTCTTCCGGTTGAGGTGGGCGATGCAGCGCCTCGCGATGGCGAGCGCGTGGTGGTCGTCGAGGGCGTAGTGGTCGGTGACCCCGGATTGCCGGGAATGGACGTCCGCGCCGCCGAGCTCCTCCGCCGTCACCACCTCGCCGATCGCCGCCTTCACCAGCGGCGGCCCCCCGAGGAAGATGGTTCCCTGCTGCCGGACGATGATGCTCTCGTCGCACATCGCGGGTACGTAGGCGCCGCCCGCGGTGCACGACCCCATCACGACCGCGATCTGGGGGATCCCCCGCGCCGACATGTTGGCCTGGTTGTAGAAGGCCCGCCCGAAGTGCTCGCGGTCCGGGAACACCTGGTCCTGGAGGGGGAGGAACGCGCCCCCCGAGTCCACGAGGTAGATGCACGGCAGGTGGTTCTCGAGCGCGACCTCCTGCGCCCGGAGGTGCTTCTTGACCCCCATCGGGTAGTAGGTCCCGCCCTTCACCGTCGCGTCGTTCGCGATGACCACGCACTCGGCCCCGCTCACCCGGCCGACCCCGGTGATGAGGCTCGCGGACGGAACGTCGCCGCCGTACATGCCCCACGCCGCGAGCTGGGAGAGCTCGAGGAAGGGGGCGCCGGGGTCGAGGAGCTCGCGCACCCGGTCCCGGGGGAGGAGCTTGCCGCGGGCGAGGTGGCGCTCACGCGCACGCTCGCCGCCGCCCCGTTCGACCTCCGCCGACTTGGCGCGGAGGTCCTCGACGAGCGCGGCCATCGCCGCCGCGTTCGCCCGGAACTCGGCGGACCGCGGGTTGATCCGGCTCTCGATGACCGCCATCGCGTCCGGCGCCCTCGCCCCCGTCCTTGCCCGCTGCCCGCCGTCAGCCGGTTTCCCGGAAGAGCTCGCGCCCGATGAGCATCCGCCGGATCTCGGACGTGCCGGCCCCGATCTCGTAGAGCTTCGCGTCGCGAAGGAGGCGCCCGGTCGGGAACTCGTTGACGTAGCCGTTCCCGCCGAGGCACTGGATGGCCTCGAGCGCCATCCAGGTCGACTTCTCCGCCGCGTAGAGGATGACCCCGGCCGCGTCCTTGCGGGTGACGTCGCCCCGGTCGCACGCCTGCGCGACCGCGTACACGTAGGCCCGGCAGGCGTTCAGGGTCGTGTACATGTCGGCGAGCTTCCCCTGGATGAGCTGGAACTCGCCGATCGGGCGGTCGAACTGCCGGCGCTCGTGCACGTAGGGGACCACCACGTCGAGGCAGGCCTGCATGAGGCCGAGGGGCCCCGCCGCGAGCACCAGGCGCTCGTAGTCGAGACCGCTCATCAGCACCCGTGCGCCTTCGCCGACCCCGCCGAGCACGTTCTCCGCCGGTACCTCGCAGTCGTCGAAGAGGAGCTCGCAGGTGTTCGAGCCCCGCATCCCGAGCTTGTCGAGCTTCTGCGCGGTGGAGAACCCGGGGAACCCCTTCTCGACGATGAACGCGGTGAGCCCCCGGGTACCCGCGTCGGGGTCCGTGCGGGCGTAGACCACGAGGGTGTCGGCGTCCGGGCCGTTCGTGATCCACATCTTGCGGCCGTCGAGGAGGAAGCGGTCGCCCTTGCGTTCGGCCCGCGTCCTCATGCCCATCACGTCCGAGCCCGCCCCCGTCTCGCTCATCGCGAGGGCGCCGACGTGCTCGCCCCGGATAAGGGGCGGGAGGTAGCGGCGCTTCTGCTCCTCGCTCCCGTTGCGGCGGATCTGGTTGACGCAGAGGTTCGAGTGCGCGCCGTAGCTCAGGCCCACCGACGCCGACGCACGGCTCACCTCCTCCATCGCGACGCAGTGCTCGGCATAGCCGAGCCCGACCCCGCCGTACTCCTCCTCGACGGTGACCCCGAGGATGCCGAGGTCCCCCATCTTCGGCCAGAGGTCGGCGGGGAAGTCGTTCGTCTCGTCGATCGCCGCCGCCCGGGGCGCGATCTCGTCCGAGGCGAAGCGCATCACGCTGTCCCGGATGAGGTCGGCCTCGTCGCCGAGGCCGAAGTCGAGGCCGGGAGCTTGGTTCGGGCGGGATACGGAGCTCATCGTTCGTGGTGCGCCTCGGGGACCGGCCCGAAGTATGCCCCAACCCGCCGCCGTCCGTATCCCGTCTCGCGCGTGCACCCGCACGCCGCCGCGCGCGGCGCCGCCTCCCGCACCCGACGGTCTCGCCCCGCCGGGAGAATGCCGCCGGCCCGGCCCTCTCTCCGCAGGAAGCCCCGGGCGCTGTTCGTAACCTCTTGATATAGAGGGTGGAGATCGGTGGCGAGATATTTTTTACCCCCACGGAGACGGCGTTCTTGCGTGGTTCGGGGTCGGTTCGAGAGGGTTGCTGGCGGATTTCACCCCACGGAGCCACTTTCACGGGCACGGCGTCCTGGGAACGGCGCGTCTGGAAGACGCGGACGTCCCGCCCGCAAATGGGAGGGCGAGGCCGCCGCCGATCAATGCGGGCGGGACACAAGCGTCCCCAGGACGCCGTTCCCAAGAGCGTTCACGAGAGGTGTGCCCGGCGAAAACCCCACAGCGCACATGCCTCGCAGGGTTCGGAGATAGCTCCCCGGTATACTTGGCCGCGCATACTGGGGATATGGCGCAAGTCACCGTCCATCTCCCCGACGACGTCCTCGCGGCCGCCCGCAAGTGCGCGGACGAAGAGCGGAGGAGCCTCTCCGCGTGGGCAGGCGCCCTCATCCAGGAGGCGACTGCGACCGAGTGGCCGGAAAGCCTGATCGTCCTGCTGCACCACGGGAGCGGGGACGTCGCCGAGCCCGACGACCCTCCACCCGGAGACCCGGAGATCTTTCGCCGATGTGGCTGCTCGATACCAGTGTCCGTGCAGCACTGATCAATCGGGTCGATGAACAGGCGCCGGGTCGGGCTCAATCGGCGGCGGCCGGGGCAGTGGTGGAGGTCTCCGCCGCCGCGGCGGCGGGGGCGGCTGCCGCCGCCCGCATCCGCTCGCGGAGCCGCCGGGTGGCGGGACGGTCGAGGGTCCAGGCGCGGCCCTCTCCGGACCGGACGACCACGACCCCGTACCCGCGCTCCGCGTGTCCGGGGGTGACCTTCTCCTCGACCACGTCCCGGAGCACGGCCTCGGGGTCGCGCTCGATCGGGTCGCCGTAGCCGCCGCCGCCCGACATCTCGTGCCGGAACACGTCGCCCCGCTTCAGCTTCTCCACCTCGGTCATCAACACCGGGAGGATCCGGTCGGAGCGGCCCGGATTGACGTAGTTCCAGGAAGGTGAGCCCGGACGCCCCCCGAAGAGGCCGTGCGGCGGGAAGCGCCGCTTGTCGGAGCGGACGTTCAGGACCGCCTCCTCGGACAGGATCTCGTACTCCCGGACGAGCCCGAGGCCGCCGCGATGGCGCCCCGCCCCTCCCGTATCCGCGAGCATCCCGTACTCGTTGATCCGGATCGGGTACTCGGACTCGATCATCTCGATCGAGACGTTCGACTGGTTCGCCCCCATGTGGGGCACCCCTTGCTGGCCGTCGTGTGCACTCGTCGCTCCCCACGTCCCCATGAACGTCTCGCAGAAGACGAACGCCCTGCCGTTCTCGTAGCCGGCGATGGTGGGAAGGGTGGACCCGCCGGCGGTGTCCGCCGTCACCCGGTCGGGGAGGGCTTCGGCGAGCGCGCCGAAGAGGCAGTCGATGATCCGGTACCCGGTGATGCCGCGCGCCCCGCAGGGGGCGGGGAAGACCGGGTGGACGAGAGAGCCGCGGGGCGCGGTCACCGTGATCGGGACCGTGAAGCCGTGGCAGTTCGGGATGTCCGACGCCATCACGGAGCGGAGCGCCGCGTAGCACGACGCCTTCGTGAACGGGAAGGTCGGGTTGATGCCGCCCTTGATCTGGTCCGAGGTGCCGGTCCAGTCGATGGCGACCTCCTCGCCCGCCACCGTCACCTTCGCCCGGAGCACCACCGGCTCCGGGTTCTCGCCGAGCCCTTCGATGTGGTCGGTGAACTCGTAGACCCCGTCCGGGAACCCGGCGATCTCAGCCCGGGTGAGCCGTTCCGCGTAGTCCTGGAGGCAGGCGCCGTAGTCGAGCACCGGTTCGACGCCGTAGCGCGCGAAGAGCTCCAGCAGCTCGCGCTCGCCGCTCCGGCACGCCGCGAGCTGGGCCTGGAGATCGCCCATCACCTTGTCGGGGGTGCGGACGTTGAGGGCGATCACGTCCCGGAGGGCGCGGTTCGGCTCGCCCGCCGCGATGAGCTTGACGATGGGGAGCCGGAGCCCCTCCTGGAAGATCTCCTCCGCCCCGAGCGCGTTGCTGCCGGCGACGATCCCGCCGACGTCCGAGTGGTGCGCCACGGTGGTCGTCCAGGCGGCGAGGCGCCGCTTCGCGCCGCGCCGCCCCTCGGTGAAGACGGGTGTCGTGATGTAGATGTCGGGGAGGTGCTGCCCGTCGGCGGCGTAGGGGTCGTTGAAGATGAAGACGTCGCCCGGATCGATCCGCCCCGCGTACTCGGCGATGAGCTTTCGCATCGCGTCGTGGAAGCTCCCCATGTGCATGGGGGTGCAGATCCCCTGTGCGAGGGTGAGCCCCTCGGCGTCGAGGAGGGCGGTCGAGAAGTCGAGTGAATCGCGGACGATCCCCGAGTGCGCGGTCCGCATCAGGGTGAGGGCCATGTCGTCGGCGATCGTGTCGAAGCAGCTCTTGAGGAGCTCGAGCTGGAAAGGGTCGACGTCGGGGCGCGGCTCGGGTCTCATGCGGGGTCGGGCTCCCTGCGGCGGTTCGCTCGGTCAGAGCGGGCGTCGGGTTTCCCCGAGCGGGTGGGGGCAGGCGGCGCGGCGGGGGTTTCCCCGGGCGGGCGTGCGGGGGCAGGCCCGGACGCAAGCGCTGGCGCGAGGCCCGGGCCCGGCGTGGTTCGGGGCCGCCGATCCCTCATCCTCGGGCGCGCCCGCGGGTCGGGATCGCTCCGGCCCGCCGCTTCCGGGCCGGAGGCTGCCCCGCTCACCGGCCCCCGGAGGCCGCTGGAAGCTCGATGATAACGTTGCCGAGCCGGTCGAGGCGCGCCGTGCAGTCCGGGGGAACCACGCACGTCCCCTCGTACTCCTCGATGACGAAGGGACCGGGCCGGGGCTCGGGGCCGAGCCTTCCCCGGCCGACGACCGGCGTGTCGACGCGCCCCGCCGCGGAGCCGAAGTAGACGCCGCGCCGCGCGTCCGGGCCGGCCCGTGAAGCCGGGTCGAAGGGGGCCGGCTCCACGATGCCGGCCGGGCGCCGCGTCCCCACCAGGCGGAGGTTCACGATCTCGACCGGGAACTCTCCCGAGAACGCGTGGCCGTAACGGGCGACGTGCTCGGCCTCGAAGCGCTCGCAGAGGTCCGCGACGGCGCGCGCGTCGAGCGAGGCGCCGTCCGGGTCCGGTCCTCGTCCATCGTCCGGGCCGGGGTTCGGGTCCGCGCCTCCTCCGTCGTTCCGCACTTCGCCGAAGGGAACGGTCAGCTCGTAGGCCTGTCCCGCGAAGCGGACGTCCGCCTGGCGCGAGAACCGGATGTCCTCGCGCGGCCCCCCGACCACGGCCGCGATGCGCTCCGCGAGCGCCGCGTAACGGCGCTCCGCCTCGTCGAGCGGGGCCTTCGCGGCCAGGTGCAGGAACGGGGCGGTCTCGTTCATCTCGAGGTTCGAGAAGAGGAGCCCGAGCGCGCTGAACACCCCGGCCGCGACCGGCAGCACCACGCGTTCGACCTGGAGCACCCGCGCGAGGTCGACCGCGTGCACCCCGCCGCTCCCCCCGAACGCGACGAGGGTGAAGTCGCGGGGGTCGCGCCCCCGGTAGGTGGTGACCGCCTTCACCGCCTTCATCATGCTCGCGTTCGCCACGGTGTGGACGCCGAACGCGGTCTCGACGAGGCCGCGCCCGAGCGGCTTCGCGAGGCGCGAGGCGATCGCGCCGGACGCGCGCGCGGCGCGGATGGGAACGCTCCCGCCGGCAAGCGCTTCCGGGTTGAGGTAGCCGAGGACCACGTTCGCGTCCGTGACCGTCGGCTCGTCGCTCCCCGCGTCGTAGCAGGCGGGCCCCGGCGCCGCGCCCGCGCTCTCCGGCCCCACCTTGAGCGAGCCCGCCTTGTCGAGCCAGGCGATGGACCCGCCGCCCGCCCCGACCTCGGAGATGTCGATGACCGGGAGCTTCAGGGCGTACCCCCCGCCCCCCATGAGCGCGCTCCGTGACGACATGCCGCCCCCCACCTCGTACTCGTCGGCGAAGAGGACCCGCCCCCCCTCGATGAGCGACGCCTTGGCGGTGGTCCCCCCCATGTCGAGGGTGATGACGTTGTCGAACCCGGCGCGGGCCGCGAGGTGCCGGGCGCCGACGACCCCCGCAGCGGGGCCGCCCTCGACGATGCGGGCCGGGTTCTCCACCGTGGCGCCCGCGTCGAGGATACCGCCGCTCGACTGCATGACCATGAGCCGGCCGCCGATGCCGGCGCGCTCGATCCGGGAGACCATCGAGCGGACGTACCGCTCGACCGGCGGGCCGACGTAGGCGTTGATGACGGTGGTGGAGGTGCGCTCGTACTCGAGCTTCCGGGGGAGCACGTCGACCGACAGGGAGACGAAGGCGCCGGGGAGCAGCTCCCGGAGGATCTCGCCGGTCCGCCGTTCGTGGGCGGGGCCGGCACAGGAGTGGAGGTAGCAGACCGCGACCGCCTCGACCCCGGCGGCCCGGATGCGTTCCGCCGCCGCGCGCACCCCGGCTTCGTCGAGGGGGCGAAGCACCTCGCCCCGCGGCCCGGTCCGTTCGTCGATCCCGAACCGGAGCTGGCGCGGCACGAGCGGCGGGGGGCGTTCGTAGAGGGGCTCGTAGAGGTTCGGGACCCGCACCCGCCGGAGCTCGAGCACGTCACGGAAGCCCCGGGTGGTGAGGAGGGCGGTCGGCGCACCCTTGCCCTCGAGGATCGCGTTGGTCGCCACCGTGCAGCCGTGCAGCAGCTCTTCGAGCGCGGCAGGCGGCGAGCCGAGCGCTTCGAGCAGGCTCCGCACCCCCGCGACCACCGCCTCCGCGTAGTTCTCCGGGGTGGACGGGAGCTTGCGCGTCGCGAGCCGCCCGTCGGGGGTGAGCACGGCAACGTCGGTGAACGTGCCGCCGATGTCGGCGGCGGCGCGGGTGACCGTCGCCGGCCCGGTCATGTTCGGGAGGACGCTCCCCGGGTCCGGGGGCGAGCGCGCGGGGGCGCCGGCTCTCGCGCCACTTCCCGACCGGCCCGCGGGGCATGACGAGACGGCTCGCGACACACGGTCTGCGACCCCGACTGCATCGGCCCGTCCGGTCGCAGCACCCGGATCGCCCGGATCGTTCAGGCCGCGCGCGGACGGGGTCCGCCCCGGTCCGCGTTCGGCCACCCGATGGTGAAGTCGTTCCGCCCCGAGACGTCCGTCTGCTTCGTGACCGCCTGCCCGACGAGATCGACCGCGAAGCTCCGGCACGAGCCGCATCCGAGGCCCGCGCCGAGCCGGTCCGCGGCCTGCTCCGCGAAGGAGGACACGCTCTCCGTTCCCGATGCGAAGGCGAGCTCGGCGGCGGCTTCGACGAGCTGCCGATCGGTGACGCGATTACACAAGCAGACGTACATGGTCTCGGCCGGTTCGGGGTGGTAAGTCTAAATAGGAATTATTCGGATTCGCAACAGGAATTTCACGGCCATCCACTCCCCGGCGCGGGTCTTCGCCGTTCCGGCCCCCCCGGCGGTCGGGCTCCGGATCATCCATCCGCGCTCCGGCGCGCCGGCAGGTGTGCGCCTTTCGTCGCGCTCCGCATCGCCGGGCCTGCGCGCGCCGGACGGACACGCGGCCCGGCGGCCGGAGACCCGAGGCACGGCAGCACCGCGCCCCGCACCGGCCTCGGTCGCCCGGATCCGCCAGCTCCCGCCCCCCGGCCGGCCGCGGACCGTGGCCCCGAAGCGGGGTCGCCCGCCCGCGCGTCTTCGCGTGTCCTGCCGCACGCCGCCGCAGGTCCTGCACCGTGCTTCGCGCGGACCCCTCCTTCCATCTGTATCGCGCGTCTCGATCGTTCATCGAGGCCGGTGAGTCTTCCCGGGTCATCGCGAATGGATTTCATTTGCGATGATGGGATCGGATAGCCGTACCTGTGATCAAAAACATAAAATAAACAATATATTACGAGGGTTCCAGAGTTGATCTTGACATCGGATCGGATGGGGCGGGACGATTCCGGGCTCCTGACCGTGGAGCACCTCCATGAAGCCGCGCGACCCGAAAATCAACGATTTGCTCAATCGAGTGCTCAAGAACGAGCTGACCGCCATCAACCAGTACTTCCTGCACGCGAAGATGTTCCAGAACTGGGGGCTGTCGGAGCTCGCGAAGCACGAACGTTCGGAGTCGATCGACGAGATGCAACATGCCGAGACCCTCGTCGATCGGATCCTCTTCCTCGAAGGCCTCCCCAACCTCCAGAGCCTCGGCAAGCTGCTCATCGGACAGGACGTGAAGGAGATGCTCGAATGCGACCTCGCTCTCGAGATGGCGGCGATGCCCGTGCTTCGCGACGCCATCGCCTTCTGCGAGGCGGCCGGCGACTACGTCACCCGGGATCTGTTCGACGGGATCCTGAGATCCGAGGAGTCCCACGTGGACTGGATCGAGACGAACCTCGAGCTCATCGGGAGGATGGGCATCGAGAACTACGTCCAGTCGCAGACCGGTTGAACACGGGCGCTTCCGCCCGGCCGCGGCCCGCTCGGCACCCGGAGACGCGGGCCCCGCGGGGAGACCGGCGGGCGGTTGCGGCAGGCCGGAGGCGGGGCGCCGGCCTCCGGGGCGCACGTCTTCGGAGCGGCAAGGGACGTTCTTCACGTGTCGCACCGAGCACCGGCGACCGCATCCCGCGACGCTGCCATGCTGCGCGGGGCTCGTCGCCGGTCGCCGGGCAAGCTCCGAATCCCGAGGTCGGACACCGGCGATGCTCCGGGGAGGAGGGTGCGCCGGACCACGATGCCGAGCCCCGGGCGCTGTTCGTGGGCTATTCATATACAGGGTGTAGAGAGGGGGTCGAGATATTCTTTACCCCCACGGAGACGGCGTTCTTCCGTGGTTCGAGGTCGGTTCGAGAGGGTTGCTGGCGGATTTCACCCCACGGAGCCTCTTGCGCGGTCGCGTTCGCGAGAGGCGTGCCCGGCGAAAACCCCACCGCGCACATGCCTCGATGCCGTCATCCGGGTGCGCGGTCGCGATGGTATCGTATGCCCGAAGGAGGCATGCCGGCGAAGCCGCGGGGGCGGCGGCGCTTGGCGCGCGAGGAGTTGACGATGGTGTTCGGCGACGCGATTCGTTCCTTGGTGATCAGCGCCTTGCTGGCGCCCGAGCGCTGGCGGAGCGGGGTCGCGTACAACCCGCTGTCGGCGTCGATGGCCCAGGACCCCTACCCGGAGTATGCGAAGTTCAGGGAGCGGAGCCCGGTGCACCGCAGCCGGCTCCTCAAGGGCTGGGTGTTCTCGCGTTACGCGGACGTGGACGCGGTCCTCCGCGACCACCGGCGCTTCGTCAACGATCCGCGCAAGCGCACCCTCTCGCGCCGGCAGCAGGCCGCCCTTCCGGACCCGAGCGACTACACCCTGCTGTTCCTGGACCCCCCCGACCACACGCGGCTTCGGGGGCTCGTCAACAAGGCGTTCACCCGCCGGGCGGTCAATGCCCTGGAGCCCCGGATCCGGGGTCTCGTCCACTCGCTGCTGGACGAGGTGGACCCGGGCGGCTTCGATCTCATGGAGGCGGTCGCGAGCCCGCTGCCGGTCATCGTGATCGCGGAGATGCTGGGGGTGCCGGCGGAGGACCGCGCCCGGTTCCGGGTCTGGTCGGCCCAACGCGCCCGCCTCCTCGAGCCGACCATCGGGGCGCGCGAGCGCGAGGTCGGGGCAGAGGCCGGGAGAGCCTTCAACGACTACTTCCGGCCCATCATCCAGGCGCGGCGGGCGGATCCCGAGAACGACATCGTGAGCGCCCTCGCACAGGCGGAGGAGGAGGGCGACGTGCTCACCGGGCACGAGATGCTGAACATGCTCCGCCTGCTCCTCATCGCCGGCAACGAGACCACCACCAACCTCATCGGCAACGGCATGCTCGCGCTGCTCCGCAATCCGGACGAGCTCGCGCGGCTGCGCGGCGACCCGGGCCGGATCCCGGCCGCGGTGGAGGAGCTGCTGCGCTACGATTCGCCGGTGCAGACGGACTTCCGCGGCACGATCGAGGACTGCGAGGTGAACGGAGCCCCGGTGCGGCGCGGTGAGAACGTCGTCCTCCTGATCGGCTCGGCCAACCGCGACCCGTCGGTGTTCGAGGAGCCGGACCGGCTGGACGTCGGCCGCTCCGAGACCAGTCACGTCTCGTTCGGCCGCGGCATCCACCACTGCCTCGGAGCGCCCCTCGCGCGCCTCGAGGGACGCATCTTCCTCGAGGTCCTGCTCGAGCGCTTCGCGTCGATGCGCCTCCTCGACCCGCGCCCGAAGTACCGGGGCGGGGTGGTGCTCCGAGGGCTCGAGTCCCTGCCCGTCGCCGCCGTCCCCTCGTAGCCCGGCCGCGCTCACCCCGGCTGCCGCAGCCGGCGCGGCGGCTGCGGGGCGGTCTTCACCCCTGACCGGACGAGAACGGCCGCATCACCGCCTCCGTCGCCGCACCCGCCGAAATTGACGCAGGGCGGCGGCTTGCGTACCGTTCCGGGCCCACCCGAACGACGACGAACCCGACCGACATGGCCGAGCCCGCCCTTGCCTTCCGGAGATCCGCAGAAGACGCCGCCCACGCTGCGGACGAGCCCGCGTTCCCCCTTCGCTTCGTCACCGCCGCGAGCCTCTTCGACGGCCATGACGCGGCGATCAACGTCATGCGGCGGCTCCTCCAGGGATCGGGAGCGGAGGTGGTCCACCTCGGCCACAACCGCGCCGTCGAGGAGGTGGTGACGGCCGCCGTCCAGGAGGACGTGCACGGGGTCGCGGTCAGCTCCTACCAGGGCGGGCACCTCGAGTACTTCCGGTACATGCTGGACATGCTTCGCGAGCAGGGTGCGGGGCACGTGCGGATCTTCGGCGGCGGCGGCGGGGTCATCGTGCCGGAGGAGGTGCGCGCGCTGCACGAGTACGGCATCACCCGCATCTACACCCCGGAGGACGGCCAGCGGATGGGCCTCCAGGGGATGATGGACGACGTGTTCGAGCGCGCGCGGGGCGCCCTCGACGCGCGCTCGCTCCAGGTGTCCTGGGACGGGCTTCGCGCCGGCGGCTTCGGCGCGCTCGCCCGCGCGATCACCTGCATCGAGCGCGGGCTCGTCGATCCTGCGAAGCTCGCCGCCGGCCGGCAACGGCCCGGCCGGGCTGCGCCCGTCCTCGGGATCACCGGGACCGGGGGCTCCGGCAAGTCGTCGGTGACCGACGAGCTCGTGCGCCGGGCGCGGCTCGCGTTCGGCGACCGCCTGCGCATCGCGATCCTCGCGGTGGACCCGACCCGGCGGCGGACCGGGGGCGCCCTCCTCGGGGACCGGATCCGCATGAACGCGATCGACCACCCCGGCATCTACGTGCGCTCGCTCGCGACCCGCTCCTCGGGGCAGGAGATCCCGGACGTGCTGCCCGACGTGCTCGCCGCCGTCCAGCTCGCCGGGTTCGACCTCGTCATCGTCGAGACCTCCGGCATCGGGCAGGGGGATGCGGCCCTCGCTCCCCTCGCCGACGCGAGCCTCTACGTGATGACCCCCGAGTTCGGCGCGGCGAGCCAGCTCGAGAAGATCGACATGCTCGACTTCGCGGACCTCGTCGCCATCAACAAGTTCGACCGCACGGGGGCGGCGGACGCGCTGCGGGACGTCCGCAAGCAGCTCGCCCGCAACCGGGGCCTCGCCCGTGCGGCGCCGGAAGCCCTGCCGGTGTACGGCGCCATCGCGTCCCGGTTCGGCGACGACGGGGTGACCGCACTCTTCCAGGGGGTCCTCGCTGCGCTCCGGGAGAAGGGGTTCTCCGGCGCGGTGGACGGCTGGGGGGAGAGCCGTCTGCCCGCGGTGGAGACCCGGGTCTCGACCCGGGCGGCCGCGATCGTGCCCCCCCGGCGGGCGCGCTACCTCGCGGAGGTCGCGGAGACGGTGCGGGCGTGGCGCGTGCGCGTCGAAGCCCAGTCGGCGCTCGCCCGCGAGCGCCAGCAGCTCCGCGAGGCGGCGCGGATGCTGGAGGCGGGCTCCGAGGCCGGGCCGTCTGCCGCGGGCTCCTCCGGGGCGTCGGCCCTCGCCTCGCTCGCCGCCGAGCGCGGGGCGGCCCTCGACCCCGAGGCGCGCAACCTCCTCGACGGCTGGCCGGCCCTGCGCGAGGCGTACTCGGGCGACGAGCACGAGATCCCCGCCGGAGGGCGGACGATCCGCATCCGGCTCACCCACACCACCCTTTCCGGCAGCCGGGTCCCGAAGGTCTCGCTGCCCCGTTACCGCGACGAGGGCGAGCTCCTCTCCTGGCTCATGCGGGAGAACGTGCCCGGGCGCTTCCCGTTCACGGCCGGGGTGTTCCCCTTCAAGCGCGAGGGCGAAGACCCGCTTCGCATGTTCGCGGGCGAGGGCGACGCGGCCCGCACGAACGAGCGTTTCCACTACCTCTCGCGCCACTCCGCCGCGAAGCGGCTCTCCACCGCGTTCGACTCGGTGACCCTCTACGGGTTCGATCCGGACCACCGCCCGGACATCTACGGGAAGGTCGGGAACTCGGGGGTCTCGATCGCGACCCTCGACGACATGAAGGTGCTCTACGGCGGGTTCGACCTCTGCGACCCGGCGACCTCCGTGTCGATGACCATCAACGGTCCCGCCCCCGCCATCCTCGCGATGTTCCTGAACACCGCGATCGACCAGCAGGCCGCCGCCTTCGAGGCGGAGCACGGCCGTCCGCCCGACGCGGAGGAGGCGGCGCGCCTGCGCGCCTCCACCCTCGAACGGGTGCGGGGGACGGTGCAGGCGGACATCCTCAAGGAGGACCAGGGGCAGAACACCTGCATCTTCTCGACCGAGTTCAGCCTGAAGGTCATGGGCGATATCCAGGAGTGCTTCACCCGGCGCCGGGTGCGGAACTTCTACTCGGTGTCGATCTCGGGCTACCACATCGCGGAGGCCGGGGCGAACCCCATCACCCAGCTCGCCTTCACCCTCGCGAACGGGTTCACCTACGTGGAGGCGTACCTCGCGCGGGGCATGGACGTCGACGACTTCGCCCCGAACTTCTCGTTCTTCTTCTCGAACGGCCTCTGCCCCGAGTACTCCGTGCTGGGACGGGTCGCGCGGCGGATCTGGGCGGTCACGATGCGCGACAAGTACGGAGCGAACGAGCGGAGCCAGAAGCTCAAGTACCACATCCAGACCTCGGGGCGCTCCCTCCACGCCCAGGAGATCGAGTTCAACGACATCCGCACCACCCTCCAAGCCCTCATCGGGACCTACGACCACTGCAACAGCCTCCACACGAACGCCTACGACGAGGCGATCACCACCCCGACCGAAGAGAGCGTCCGGCGGGCGGTCGCGATCCAGCTCGTCATCAACCGGGAATGGGGGCTCGCGAAGAGCGAGAACCCGAACCAGGGTTCGTTCGTCATCGAGGAGCTCACCGACCTCGTGGAGGAGGCGGTGCTGAAGGAGTTCGAGCGCCTGTCCGAGCGCTCCGGCGTGCTCGGAGCGATGGAGACGGGCTACCAGCGCGGCAAGATCCAGGACGAGTCGCTCGATTACGAGCGGCGCAAGCACGACGGGAGCCTCCCCATCGTCGGGGTCAACACCTTTCTCAAGCCGGGGTCCTCCGAGGGCGCCGCCGCGAAGACGACGATCCCCCTCGCGCGCTCGACCGAGGAGGAGAAGGAAGGCCAGATCGCGCGTCTCGAAGCCTTCCACGCCCGGCACGCCGGCGAGGCGCCGGCCATGCTGGACCGGCTCCGGCAGGCGGTCATCCGGGACGAGAACGTCTTCGAGGTGCTGATGGACGCGGTGCGCTGCTGCTCCCTCGGACAGATCACCGGCGCCCTCTTCGAGGTCGGCGGCCAGTACCGGCGGAACATGTAGTGTGCCTCGTCTTCGTGGCGTGGCGGGCCCACCCCCGCTACCGGCTCCTCGTGGCCGCCAACCGTGACGAGTACCACGCACGGCCGACCGCGCCGGCCACGCCGTGGGAAGCGGCGCCGTATCCGGGGGATCGGGGACCGCGCCCGGCGGTCCCGGACCCGCGCGCTGCCGGGAGCATCGGGGGGGTCGTGGGCGCCGCCCCGGCGCCGGCCGGGGGGGAGGCACACCTCCGGCCGGCGGGGGAGGGGCGCGTTCTCGCCGGCCGCGACCTCGTGGGCGGCGGCACGTGGCTCGGGGTGACCGCGGACGGCCGGTTCGCCGCGCTCACGAACTACCGCGGCTCGGCGCCGCCGCGGCCGGAGGCGCCGTCCCGGGGGCGCCTCGTGGCGGGCTTCCTGCGCGGCGATCTGGATGCGCGCGAGTACGCGCGCGAGGTCGCGAGGGAGGCCGAACGCTACAGCGGCTTTCACCTGCTGCTCGCCGACCGCGATGCGCTCTTCTGCGTGACGAACGTGAGCGGCGGGCGGGTGACGGAGGCGCCGGCCGGCTGCCACGGGCTCGGCAACGACCGCCTGAACGCGCCGGAGCCCAAGGTGACGGGCGGGCTCGCCGAGTTCCGCCGGCTCGTCCTCCGGCGGGAGCCCGAGCCGGGCGGCCTCTTCGATCTGCTCGCCGACGACGAGCCCGCCTCGGAGGCGGACGTTCGGGGGTCGGGTCTCGACCAGGCCGCCCATTCGGCGCGGTTCGTCCGCGGCCCGGGGTACGGGACCCGCTCGTCCACGGTGGTGCGCATCGCGAGGGACGGCGCGATCGTCTTCGAGGAGCGGAGCTTCGACGCGCGGGCGACGGAGACGGGGCGCGCGGCGTTCGAGCGCCCGGCGGCGGCGGGGGCGGGCTTTGCGGCGGCCCGCACCTCGGCCGGAAGCCCGGCTCGGCCCCGTTTCCGGGACGTGGCCGCGGACTGACCGCCCGTCGCCATTGGCGACGGGCGGCGGGGAGCCCCGGAGACGCCCGTATCCCGCCCGCATCGACTCGCGGCAGCTTTTGCCCTCCATGCGCGGGCGGGAGGGCAGGCGTCTTCGGGACGCGCCGTTTCTCGAGGAAGCGGCAGGCTTCGTGCCGGCCGCCCGCCGATCGGAATGAAGTTTCTCCGGGAACGCTCGTGTCTCGCCCGTATCGATCGGCGGCGGTCTTGCCGTCCCATTTGCGGCGGAACACCCGCGTTCGGAGAACGCGCCGTCCCCGCAGGAAGAGCGGTGGGCATCGATGCCTGGCCGCGAGCCGGCCAGCGTGAAAAAGCCCGGACGGCGCCGTGCGAGCCCCGGGCGCTGTTCGTAAGCTCTTGATATAGAGGGTGGAGATCGGGGGTCGAGATATATTTCACCCCCACGGAGACGGCGTTCTTCCGTGGTTTGGGTTCGGTTCGAGGGGGTTGCCGGCGGATTTCACCCCACGGAGCTGCTTGCGGGCACGGCGTCCTGGGAACGCTCGTGTCCCGCCCGCATTGATCGGTGGCGGCCTCGACGTCCCATTTGCGGGCGGGACACGAGCGTTCCCAGGACGCCGTGCCCAAGAGCGTTCGCGAGAGGCGTGCCCGGCGAAAACCCCACGGCGCACATGTCTTCGGGGGCGGTAGTGTTGAACGGGTCGTTTCGGTAGGCTGCACCGCCTCGGACCGGATCGATGGAGGCTCAGGCTTGACGGAGCGGGAAGCGGTGGCGATGCGGGAGGCGCCGGCGCGGCAGGACGTCCGGCGCGGCCGCCGCTGCCCCCGGAGCAGCCCTCGTGGGGTGGAGGTCGAGACCCGCGGCCGGCCGCCGATCGGTCGGACGATGACGCGCCGGTCGGCGGATTCGGCGGAAGGGGGGCGGCGGTGAGCGCCGCCGCGCGGCTGGACGGGGTCGAGGCCTGCGTCTTCGACGCCTACGGGACCCTCTTCGACGTCCACTCCGCGGTGGGCCGCCACCGGGAGCGCCTCGGCGCGGCGGCCGACCCGGTCTCGGCCGCCTGGCGGGCCAGGCAGCTCCAGTACACGTGGCTCCGGAGCCTGATGCACCGCTGGACGGACTTCGCGGAGGTGACCGCGGACGCACTCGACTTCGCGCTCGACGAGGCCGGCGTCGCGGACGGCGCCCTTCGCCGCGACCTCCTCGCCGCGTACCGATCGCTCGAGTGCTACCCCGAGGTGACGGGGGTGCTGGACGCCCTTCGGGGCGCGGGGATGCGGACCGCGATCCTCTCGAACGGCTCGCGGGAGATGCTGGATGCGGCGGTCGCGAGCGCGGGGCTCGCGAGCCGCCTCGACGCGGTGCTGTCGGTGGACGACGTCCGGGTCTACAAGCCGCACCCGGACGTGTACCGCCTCGCCTGCGATCGGCTCGGGGCGCCGCGCGAAGCCGTCTGTTTCCTCTCGTCGAACGCATGGGACGCGGCGGGGGCGGCGACGTTCGGGTTCCGGGTCGTCTGGGTGAACCGCTTCGGCCAGGCCCGCGAACGGCTCCCCGACGCTCCGGAGGCGGAGGTCGAGACCCTCGACCCGCTCCCCGGCCTCGTGCTGGGGTGACGCGGCGGCGCTCCGGTCGGTTCCGTTCCGTCCCCGCCGGCGCCGGGCGTTCCCTCCGGTGACGGCGGGCAGGCCCGAATCGGCGCCGCCGAGGGCCGCCAAGCCAGGGAGTACGAGCCATGAACACCGACCCGGACTGCATCTTCTGCCGCATCGTGGCGGGAGAGATCCCCTCGTTCAAGCTGCTCGAGGACGACCGGGTCCTCTCGTTCATGGACATCAACCCCGCGAGCGAAGGCCATTGCCTCGTCATCCCGAAGGCCCACACTCCGAACCTCTTCGAGTCGGCGGACGGGTCGCTCGCCGCCGTCGCGGCGGCCTGCCGCCGGGTCGCGGACGCGGTGCGCCGCACGCTCGACCCGCCCGGAATCAACCTCATGCAGGCGAACGGGCCGGCCGCCGGCCAGTCCGTCTTCCACCTCCACTTCCACGTCATCCCGCGCCGCGCGGACGACGGCCTCCTGTTCAACTGGGAGCCCCGGCCGGGCGACCTCGACGCGATCGGCCGCCTCGCCGAGCGCATCCGCGCCAACGTCCGCGAGACCGCCTGATGCGGGGCCGTCTTCACGGCCCCATCGGGCTCCGCGCGAGGCGCCCTCGGGAGCGGAGGCGTCCCGCCGGCGGCGCCGATTCATGGGCCGACGGAGACGGGTGCGGGACGACGCGGGTCGAGGGGGAAGCCTCGCGGTCGGGCCTCCGGGGACTCATGGGCCGAGGGAGACGGATCCGGAAACGGCCGGGGGCTCCGGAAGTCTTGCTACACTCCTTCCGCTTGTCGGGACGGCCTCGGTAGAACGGAATCCATGAGCAAAGCGCATTCGGAGCGGCGGCCGGAACCCCTCGACGCAGCGGCGGCCCGGCGCAAGCTCCCCATCGGCATCCAGACCTTTCGCGAAATCCGTGAGGCGGGCTGCTACTACGTCGACAAGAGCGCCTACCTCCGGCGGCTGGTGGACGAAGGCAAACACTACTTCCTCTCCCGCCCCCGGCGCTTCGGCAAGAGCCTCCTCGTGGACACCCTCAAGGAGCTGTTCGAGGGCAACGAGCCGCTGTTCCGGGGGCTCGCCGTCCACGGCGAATGGGACTGGTCCGTCCGCCGTCCCGTCCTGCGGCTCGACCTGAGCGGCGACTTCACCGCCCCCGGCCGCCTGCACCGGAACCTGATGCGGCAGTTCGACCGGGTGGAGAGACGATCGGGGGTGAGCGCCCCCTACGACTCCCCCGCGGACCGCTTCGCCCATCTCATCGAGACCCTGCACGAGCGTGACGGGCAGCGCGTGGCGGTGCTCATCGACGAGTACGACAAGCCGATCCTGGATGCGTTGAAGACCCCGGACCTGGCGCGGGCGAACCGCGACTTCCTGCACGGGGTGTACTCGGTCATCAAGGCGTGCGATGCGGACATCGCGTTCACCCTGCTCACCGGGGTGAGCAAGTTCTCCAAGGTGAGCCTGTTCTCGGGGCTCAACAACCTCGAAGACATCACCCTGGAGCCCGGCTATTCGTCCATCTGCGGCTATACGGATGCGGACCTGGACACGGTGTTCGCACCCGAGCTGCCGGGGCTGGATCGCGACGAGATCCGGCGCTGGTACAACGGCTACGGCTGGCTCGGGGACGAGAAGGTCTACAACCCCTTCGACATCCTGCTGCTGTTCCGCAAACGCTCCTTCCAGGCCCACTGGTTCGAGACCGGCTCGCCGACGTTCCTCATCGACACCCTGCTGGAGCGGGGGGTGGGGTCGCTCGCGCTCGACGATCTGCCCGGTACCGACATGCTGCTGTCGGCCTTCGACGTGGACGCCATCTCCACCGAAGCGCTGCTGTTCCAGACCGGCTACCTCACCATCCACGAAGCCCGGGACCTCGGCGGGGAGATGCGCTACCGCCTCGGCTATCCGAACCGGGAGGTGCGCCAGAGCCTGAACCGGAGCCTGTTGAGCCGCCTGGCGGACGATCCGTCGCACACCAGCGGGAGCCGCATCCGGCTGTACGACCGGCTGCGGGAGAACGACTTCGCCGGCCTGGAAGGGGAGCTCCGAGCGTTCTTCGCGGGTATCCCGTACCAGTGGCACACGAAGAACGACGTCGCCGACTACGAGGGCTACTACGCGAGCGTGTTCTACGCCCTGTTCGCTTCGCTCGGCATGGACGTGACGGTGGAGGACAGCACGGCCAAGGGACGGGTGGATCTCGCGGTTCGATACGACGGCAACGTATGCCTGTTCGAGTTCAAGGTGGTGGGGTCGGCGCCCGAGGACGCGCCGGCGCGGCCCTCGGCGGCGATGGCGCAGTTGCGCGAACGGGACTACGCGGCCAAATACCGCGGTCCGGGCCGGACGATCCACCTGATCGGCGTCGAGTTCAGCAAGGAGACCCGCAACGTCGCCGCGTTCGAGGCGGCGCCCGACACGCCCCCGTGAGTGGGAGCCCGCTCCCTCGAGGTCGATGATGCGAATCGAGTCCGGCGACTGCCCGCCGGCGGACCCGCTCGCCGGATGACTCCCTGCCGGAACCGCGCCGGCTCGAACCCCCGCGGCTCGCCGGCGCCGGCGCCAGGCTCGAACCGGAAAGGATCCTGGCTGCGCACGATCCCCGACCCTGCCGCGGACACGATGGACCATCGGCTTCGGAGGCTCACCGCAGGGCGCAGGGCGAAGGCCACGTCGGCCGGAACGGTCGTGGGGCGGGCGTCCGAGCCCGGGCGTCCACCGGCCAGGGCCCGCGAGCTCGGCTTCGCGCGTCGTCCGGGTCGCCCATGACTTCGCGTCGACGCGAGCGGAACGTGGCCGCCCCGGGATGCCCGGGACGGTTCATCCCGGCGCCGGTCCGGGCGTCGGGCAGCATCGGAGGCCCGTCATGGTGCTCCGCCTGCGCAACGTAGAGAAGCATTACGTCGTTGCGGGTCGGCGGATCCCCGCCCTCGGAGGGGTCACCCTGGAGCTCGGGCGGGGCGAATGGCTCGCCCTCGTCGGCCGGAGCGGCTGCGGCAAGACGACCCTCCTCAACCTCGCCGGCGCCGCCGACCTCCCGACGAACGGCCACGTCGAGATCGAAGGGGTCCGGACCTCCTCGCTGGACGACGACGCGCTGACCGGGCTCCGCCGCCGCCGCATCGGCTTCGTCTTCCAGCTCCTGCAACTGCTCCCGACCCTGACCGCGGTCGAGAACGTGGAGCTGCCGCTCCAGCTCGCCGGGGTGCGGAAGCCACGCGCCCGCGCCGCCGGGATGCTGGAGACGGTCGGCGCCGCGGGCCTGGCCGCCCGCCACCCCCACCAGCTCTCGGGCGGCGAGATGCAGCGGGTCGCCATCGCGCGGGCGCTGGTGCACGAGCCGAGCCTGCTCCTCGCCGACGAGCCGACCGGCAGCCTCGACGACCAGGCGGCCGGGGCGGTCATCGATCTGCTCCTCGACCTGAAGAAGCGGCTCGGTACGAGCATTCTCATGGCGACCCACAGCCCGGAAGCCGCCGCCGCCTCCGACCGCCGCCTGCTCCTCCGCGACGGGAAGCTGGCCGGGGCGGCCGCGGAGGAGGGCTCGCCGGGGGGAGCGTAGACGGACGTGGGGCGGGCCGTCCTCCTCTACCGTCTCATCCTCCGCCCCATGATCCGGGATCGGGCGCGGGTCGCGCTCACGGTGGCCGCGGTCGCCCTCGGGGTCGCGGTCATCGTGGCCGTGGACCTCGCGGGAGAGGCTTCGATGGGGTCGTTCCGCTCCTCCCTCGAATCGCTGCAGGGGAGCGCGAGCTACGAGATCACCCAGGTCGGCGGCATTCCGGAAGCGGTGTACGGCGAGCTGGCGCGCCTCGAGGAGCCGCTCGCCTTCTCGCCGCGTATCGAGGGCTTCGCGCTCCTCCCCGGCGCCGGCGAGGAGGTCGCGCTCTTCGGCCTCGACCTCGTGGGGGACCCGGCGCTCCGCGAGCTGGGAGGCCCGTCCCGGCCGGGGACCTCCGATCTCTCCGATCTCTCCGACCTTATCGGGGGGCCTTCGGTGTGGGTGACCGCTTCGCTCGGCGTCTCCCCCGGCGACCCCCTTCCCGTCGTCGTCGGCGACCGTCGGATGGACCTCCGGGTCCAGGGGATCCTCGAGCCTTCGGGCGGCCGCGCGGGCCGCTTTCTCCTTGTGGACGTCGCTCTCGCGCAGCGGTTGCTCGCGCGCCCGGGACGGCTCGACCGGATCTACGTCCATGCGCCCCCCGGCGATCGCCGCGACTGGACCGACCGGCTCGCGCCGCTCCTTCCCCCCGCCGCCTCCCTCCGGCCCGCGGGGGCCCGCACGGAGGACAACCGCCGGATGCTCCGGGCGTTCCGCTGGAACCTCCGGATGATGAGCTACGCCACGATCCTGGTGGGGGCCTTCCTCATCTACAACACGGTCACCGCCTACGTAGTGCGCCGGCGCCGGCAGATCGGGATCGTCCGCGCGGTCGGCGCGTCGCGGTCGGTGGTGCGCGCCGCCTTCCTCATCGAGGGGGTCGTCCTGGGGGCGGTCGGCGCGGCGGCCGGCCTCGTGCTCGGTCGGGTGCTGGCGGTCGGCGCGGTGAAGGCGGTCGGGGGTACCGTCAGCGCGCTCTACGCGAGCGGGGCCCCGGGGGACGTCGCGTTCGGCCCGGGCGCGGTGGCGGTGGGGGTCGCCGCCGGGGTCGGGACGGCTCTCCTCTCCGCCTGGCGGCCGGCCCGGGAGGCGGCCGGCGTCGCCCCGACCGAAGCGATGGCCCCCGCCCGGCTCGACGCGCGCGTCCGCACCGGGAGCCGGCGCTCCGCGGTCGCGGCGCTCGTCCTCGCCGCCCTCGCGGTCGGGTCCTGCCTCGTCCCGCCGGTGGGCCGGGTCCCCGCCGGGGGCTACCTCGCGCTCGTTCTCCTCGCCGCGTCCTGCGCGGCGGTCTCTCCCCGGATCTCCGCCGTCGCGCTCGCGGGCTCCGGCCGGCTGCTCGCGCCCCCGCTCGGGGTCATCGCGACCGTCGCCGCGCGGGGGCTCGCCGCCTCCCTCGGCCGCACCTCGGTGATCGTCGCGGCCATGGCCGCCGCCACCGGTCTCGTCGTCAGCATGGGGGTGACGGTGGGAAGCTTCCGGGAGACGGTCGACGACTGGCTGGAGAGCCGGTTGCAGGCGGACTTCTACGTGAGCCCGATCGGGGAGGGCGGCCGCGGCTCGGGGGCGACGATGGCCGAGGAAGTGGCCGCGCGGCTCGCGGCGGCGCCCGGGGTGAGGGACGTCGGGCGGTTCCGCACGTACCCGGTCCGCTACCGCGATACCCCGGCCACCCTCGGCCTCGCGGACGTGGCCCTCTACGACCGGTACTCGGGGATCGAGTTCCTGGAAGGCCCCGCGCCGGCGGCGATCTGGCGGGCGCTGGCGGCGGGCGCGAGCGTCATCGCGAGCGAGCTGTTCAGCTACCGGCACGGCGTGCGCCCGGGCGACACGGTCCGCCTCGCGCTCGGGACCGGGGTCGCCGAGCTCCGGGTGGCCGGGGTGTTCTACGACTACTCGGGCGAGCGCGACCTCCTGATCGGCGACCGCGGAGCGATGCTCGCGTACCTGCCCGACCCGCGCCTTTCGAGCGCCGGGGTCTACCTCGATCCGGGGGCGGACTTCGAGGAGAGCCATGCGGCGCTCGCGAGGGCGGTGTCCGGCCGCGGTGTCGAGGTGACCCCGACCCGCACCCTCCGGGAGCAGGCGATCCGGGTCTTCGACCGCACGTTCGCGATCACCCGCGCCCTGGAAGCGATCGCGCTGTTCGTGGCGGTCCTCGGCATGGCCGAGGCGCTGCTGAACCTGGTGTTCGACCGGCGCCGGGAGCTGGCCCTCCTTCGCATGCACGGCGCCTCGATGGGCCAGATCCGCCGCCTCGTGCTGGTCCAGGCGGGGCTCCTCGGCCTCATCGCGAGCCTGATGGGCCTCGGGCTCGGCGCCGCGTCGTCGCAGGTGCTCCTGCGGGTGATCCACAAGCAGTCCTTCGGGTGGAGCCTGCCGCTCCATTGGCCCTGGGAGCTCCTCGCCGCGGCGCTCGGCGTGATCGTCGCGGCGAGCGTCGCGGCCGGGCTCTATCCGGCCCGCATCGCGGCGCGCCTCGCGCCGGCCGAGATACTGAGGGCGGAGTGATGCCGCGGCGGCGAGGGCGGCGGCCCGGCCTCACCCTTGCCGCGGCCCGCGCGGCGGGGCGGATCTGCCTGCTCGCGGCCGCGCTCGGGGCCTCCTTCGGAGCGGCGGGCGCCGGGGGGGAAGCGGGGGCCGGACGGGTCCTCCCCGGCTACGCGTTCGAGTTCCCGCGCGATCACTTCGCGCACCCGTCGTTCGACTCCGAGTGGTGGTACTACACCGGAAACCTCTCCACCGCGGCCGGGCGGCACTTCGGCTTCGATCTCACGTTCTTTCGCAGGTCGAGGGCGGCGGAGGGGAGCGCGGGGACGGAGGCGAGGGCGGGGGCGAGCGCGGTCGGTGCTGCGGCGCCTTCCGCGTGGGACCTCGACCAGATCTGGATCGCGCACTTCACGGTTACCGACACCCGCGGGGAACGTTTCCTCGTCGACGAGCGGGTCAACCGCTCCGGCCCGGGCATCGCCGGCGCCGACGCCGGGAAGCGACGGATCTGGAACGGCAACTGGAGCGTCGAGTGGCGGCCGGGGGACGAGGACCGGCCCGTCCAGGTGCTGACCGCGATGCACCCGGACGCGGCCCTTCGCCTCACCCTGGAGCCCCGCAAGCCGGTGGTCGTCCACGGCCGGGACGGGGTCAGCCGCAAGGTGGCCGGCGACCCGCGGGCCGTCTCCCACTACCTCTCGTTCACCCGGCTGGCCGCGGCCGGGACCCTCGCCGTCGCGGGCGAGGAGTTCGAGGTCGGCGGCCTCGCCTGGATGGACCACGAGTTCTTCTCGGACTACCCGATGGAGGACAAGGTCGGCTGGGACTGGATGAGCATCCAGCTCGAGGACGGCGCCGACCTCATGCTCTTCGGCCTGCGCGATGCGGCGGGCCGCCACGGACCCGACGTCACCGGCGCCCTCGTGGACCCCGACGGCAGGGTGCGCCCGGTCGGGTGGGGCGGGGCCGCGCTCCGGCCCGGACGGCGGTGGCGGAGCGGGGCGACGGGCGCCGGGTACCCGGTCGAGTGGCAGGTCGCGGTCCCCGCCCTCGACCTCCGGCTCGACCTCCGCCCCCGCCTCGACGGCCAGGAGGTCTTCGCCGAACGCGGGCTCCTGCCCCCGTACTGGGAGGGGGCGATCCTCGTCTCCGGCGAGCGGGAAGGGCGGCGGGCCGCCGGCGTCGGCTACCTCGAGATGACCGGCTACGCGGAGCGGCTCGACCTCGAGGGGATCGAACCCGGGAACGAGTGAGCCTTCGACCCCCTTCTCGCCGGGCCGAAGCGGCGTCCCGGGCCGGGTCCCCCGGTGCAGGGCCGTTTCACGCCGACCGACTCGCGGCCAGACGTCGATGCCCATCGCCCTTCCTGGGACGTCCGTGTCGGGCGCCGCTCCGATTCCACCGAACCCGGGTTCGCCCGCGCGAACCGGTTCCGCAGTGTGAAAAGGCCCTGCCCCCCCGGTGACGACGGCCTCCTGCCCGCGGGAGACGGGGTTAGACTCCCGGGCTCGCACTTCGGCGGGCGGCGTTCGATGCTCACCAGGCTTGCCATTCGCAACTTCAAGCGGTTCGAAGAGGTCGAGATCGAGCTCGGCAGCCCCGTCGTCTTCGTCGGCCCCAACAACTCCGGCAAGACCTCCGCCTTGCAGGCGCTCGCGCTCTGGCGCATCGGCCTCAAGCGCTGGAACGAGCGCCGCGCCGGACGGGCGGCCCCGGAGAAGCGTCCGGGGGTGACCGTCAATCGACGCGACCTCGTCGCCGTTCCCGTCCCGAACGCCAACCTCCTGTGGCACGATCTGCACGTCCGCGACGTGAGCAACGCGGGGGGCCGCCAGCGCACCGCCAACGTGCGGATCGAGATCGCCGTCGACGGCGTGACCTTGGGCAGCGGGACCCTGGGCAGCGTGGAACCGGGCGGCGTGGAACTGGGCAGCACGACCCGCCGGGGCTGGACCTGCGGGCTGGAGTTCGACTACGCGAACGAGGAGTCGTTCTACTGCCGGCCGCTGCGCATGTCGGAGGGAAGGACCCCGGCGCGGATGCCGATCCCGGAGGAAGCCGGCATCGCGGACGTCGCCTTCCTGCCCCCGATGTCGGGTCTCGCGGCGACGGAGACGCGCCTCGATCACGGGGCGGTCAACGTCCGCATCGGGGAGGCCCGCACGGCGGAGGTCCTGCGCAACCTCTGCCATCGCATCCGGGAGGAGCAGCCGGAGCGGTGGGAAGGATTGGTGGGGCGGATCCGCGCCCTCTTCGGCGCCGAGCTCGCGCCGCCCCGCTACGTCGCGGAGCGGGGCGAGATCACGATGAGCTACCGGGAGCGGGGGGTGACCCTCGACCTCTCCTCCGCGGGGCGCGGCCTCCAGCAGACCCTGCTTCTCCTCGCCTACCTGTACGCCAACCCCGGCGCGGTCCTGCTCCTGGACGAGCCGGACGCGCATCTCGAGATCCTCCGGCAGCGGCAGATCTACCGGCTGATCGTGGAGGCGGCCGGGGAGAGCGGCGGCCAGGTCATCGCGGCCAGCCACTCCGAGGTCCTCCTCAACGAGGCCGCGGGCAGGGATCTGGTCGTCGCCTTCGTGGGCCGGCCCCACCGCATGATCGGCCGGGGGCGCCAAGTGTCGAAGGCCCTCCGCGAGATCGGATTCGAGCAGTACCATCAGGCGGAGCAGACCGGGTGGGTGCTCTACCTCGAAGGCTCGACGGCCCTCTCGGTGCTGCACGCGCTCGCGCGAAGGCTCGGCCACGAGGCCGCCCTCCGCGCGCTCGAACGGCCCTTCGTCCGTTACGTCGGAAACCAGCCCATGGCCGCCCTGCGCCACTTCCACGGCCTCCGGGAAGCGCTCCCGGGCCTTCGAGGGGCAGCCCTGTTCGACCGCCTGGAACACGCGCCGCCGGACATGGGCCCGGTCGACTGCCTGGTCTGGCGAAGGCGCGAGATCGAGAGCTACGTCTGCACGCGGGGCGCGCTCGAGTCCTGGGCGGTCGGGGAGGCGGCGGCCGACGCGCCGGGGCCGCTCTTCGCCGGACCCGAGGCCGAGAGACGGGTGGACGCGATGCGTGAGGCGGTCGACGAGATCGCGTCCGCGCTCGAACGGCTGGGACGAGGCGCTCCCTGGGACCCCGACACGAAGGTGAGCGACGACTTCCTGCCCCCGCTCTTCCGCGCATACTTCCGGAAGCTCGGCTTGCCGGAAGACCTCATGTTCAAGAGGAGCTTCCACGAGCTCGCGGAGCACGTGCCTCCGGCCGAGCTGGACCCGGAGGTTCGAGAGAAGCTCGACGCGATCGCGGAAGCGGCGGCGGGGGCGACGCCCGCCGCGTCCGGGGAGACCGGAGGCGCGGGCGAAGCCAAGGCCTGACGGCGGGAGGAAGGAGGATTCGCAATGGAAGTAGCGGGACACGCGGCGCTCGTGACCGGCGGCGGCTCGGGCATGGGGGCGGAGACCGCCCGGGCGCTCGCGCGGGCGGGGGCCCGGGTGGCGGTGCTGGACGTGAACGCGGATGGCGCGGCGCGGGTGGCGGAGGAGACGGGCGGGATCGCCCTCGCGTGCGACGTCGCCGACGCGGCGAGCGGGGAGGCGGCGGTGGCGGCGGCCCGCGAGGCGCACGGCCCGGCCCGGTTCCTGATCAACTGCGCCGGGGTCGGGACCCCCGGCCGGATCGTGTCGCGCACCGGGCCGCTTCCGCTCGAGGACTACGTCCGGGTGCTCAACGTCAATCTGGTCGGGACCTTCAACCTCATGCGGCTCGCCGCCGCGGATCTGGCTGGCCTCGATCCGGTCAACGACTCGGGCGAGCGCGGGGTCATCGTCAACACCGCCTCGGTCGCCGCCTACGACGGGCAGGTGGGGCAGCCCGCCTACGCATCGTCCAAGGGAGGGGTGGTCGCCCTCACCCTGCCCGCCGCGCGCGAGCTCGCCCAGTTCGGGGTGCGGGTGCTCACCATCGCTCCGGGCCTCGTCGAGACCCCGATGCTCCGCTCGCTTCCGCCCGAGGTCCAGAAGAGTCTCGGCGACTCCGTGCCGTTCCCCCGGCGGCTCGCCCGGCCGGACGAGTTCTCGCGGCTCGTCCTGCACGTCATCGACAACACGATCCTGAACGGGGAGACGATCCGCATGGACGGAGCGGTCCGGCTCGCGCCCCGGTAGGGGAGCCCCGCGATCCGCGGCACGCGGCGCGCGGGAAGAATGGCCGCAGGGGATACGCGATCCGCGGCAGGGCCGTTTCCGCTGCGGAATCGTGAATCCGGTTCGGTCGAATCGGAGCGGCGGAGGTCTTGGGAACGGCGCCTCCCACGGATGCGGGCGTCCTGGGAACGCTCGTGTCCCGCCCGCATCGAACGGCGGCGGTCTTGTCGTCCCATTTGCGGGCGGGACACCCGCGTTCCCAGGACGCCCGTGTCAGGGCGCGGCTCCGGTTCGACCGAGCCGGGTTCGCCCGCGCGAACAGATTCCGCAGCGTGAAAAGACCCTGGAGCCGCGGCACGCGACTCGATGTTGCGGGGCGCGGGGCGATTCCGTAGCATCCCGGGTTTGCCCTCCCGGCCAGTGCGTCCGGTGGGGGCGGACCGCTCCCCGGTTCGATCCTTGCCCATGGCCCGGAAGAAGACACCCGCAAAGCCGCGCGCGCCCGAGCTCGATACGTTCCCGAAGCTGCTCCTCGACAACGCGGTGCGCTTCGCGGGGATGCCCGCCGTCCGCGAGAAGGAGTTCGGGATCTGGCAGTCGTGGACGTGGGACGAGGTCCTCGGCGAGGTCGAGGCACTCGCGGGCGGGCTCGCCGCCCTCGGCTTCCGGCGCGGCGACAGGCTCGCGGTAATCGGCGAGAACCGGCCCCGCCTCTACTGGTCCATGTGCGCCGCGCAGGCGCTCGGCGGGGTTCCCGTCCCCATGTACCACGACGCGGTCGCGGACGAGCTCGCCTACGTGGTCGAGCACAGCGGCGCGCGGTTCGCGGTCGTGCAGGATCAGGAGCAGGTCGACAAGCTCCTCGAGATCCGCGAGCAGGCCCCCGGCGTGGAGGCCATCGCCTACCTCTGGCCGAAGGGCCTCCGCCACTATGATCGGGACCTGGTGCGGGACTTCCGCGACCTCCAGGCCGAGGGCCGCCGCCACCATCAGGCCCACCCGGAGTTCTTCCGGGCCGAGATCGAGAAGGGGTCGGGGGCGGATACCGGGGTCATCCTCTACACCTCGGGCACCACCGGCCGGCCGAAAGGGGTCGTCCTCACCCACGACAACGTGCTCCGCCAGGCGTGGGCGGGGGTCGAGTTCGAGGGGCTCGGCGCGGACGAGGACATCCTCGCCTACCTCCCGATGGCCTGGGTCGGCGACAACATCTTCTCCTACGGCCAATCCTGGCTCACCGGCTTCTGCGTCAACTGCCCCGAGGGCGCGTCCACGGTGATGACCGACCTCGGGGAGATCGGCCCCACCTTCTACTTCGCGCCGCCCCGGGTCTACGAGACCCTGCTGACGAACGTCATGATCCGGATGGAGGACGCGGGCCGCCTCAAGCAGCGGATGTTCCACTACTTCATGGGGGTCGCGGGGCGCGTGGGAAAGCCCCTCCTCGACGGCGAGGGGGCGTCGTTCGGGGACCGCGTGCGCTACTGGCTCGGCAACCTGTTCGTCTACGGCCCGCTCCGCAACACCCTCGGGTTCTCGCGGGTGCATCTCGCCTACACCGCGGGGGAAGCGATCGGCCCCGACATCTTCGACTTCTACCGGTCGATCGGGATCAACATCAAGCAGCTCTACGGGCAGACGGAGGCTTCGGTCTTCGTCACCATCCAGCCCGACGGCGAGGTGGACCCGGAGACGGTGGGCCGGCCCCTCCCGAACGTCGAGCTGAAGCTCACCGACGAGGGGGAGGTGCTCTACCGCAGCCCCGGGGTGTTCCGGGAGTACTACCGGAACCCGGAGGCGACGGCCGAGACCAGGACCGAGGACGGGTGGGTGCGCACCGGCGACGCCGGCCTCCTCGACGCGAACGGACACCTTCGCATCATCGACCGTGCGAAGGACGTCGGGAAGCTCGGGGACGGCTCCCTCTTCGCCCCGAAGTACCTCGAGAACAAGCTCAAGTTCTTCCCCCACATCAAGGAGGCGGTCTGCTTCGGAGACGGGCGGGACCGGGTCACCGCCTTCATCAACATCGACCTCGACGCGGTCGGCAACTGGGCGGAGCGCCGCGGCCTCACCTATTCGAGCTACCAGGAGCTGGCGGGCCATGCCGAGGTCTACGACCTCGTCGGCGAGTGCATCGGGCAGGTGAACCGGGACCTGGCCGCCGACCCGCAGCTGGCCGGCTCCGTCATCCGCCGCTTCCTCGTCCTCCACAAGGAGCTGGATGCGGACGACGGCGAGCTCACCCGCACCCAGAAGGTGCGCCGGCGGATCATCGCGGACCGTTACGCGCCGCTCATCGACGCCCTCTACGGGGACGCGGAGCGATGCCGGGTCAGCACCGAGGTGACCTTCGAGGACGGGCGCAAGGGGTCCATCAGCGCCGACCTCCTCATCCGCGACGCGGCGGGCGGGGGCGCGCCGGCGGCGGCGCGCGCGGCGGCCGGCTAGGCCGGACGCGGCCGGACGGCGTCGTTGCGGGATCGATCGCCGGTCAGGGGCCGCGGGAGCCAGGAATCCGGATCGCACGCGATGGCCGAGACCGCGGAAGCACGCACGGGGAACGGGGCCCGGCCGCCGGGGGGAGAGGTCGTCCTGGACGTCCGGGACATCGGCCTCTCGTTCGGCGGGGTCCGCGCCATCGACGGGGTGAGCTTCGACATCCGCAAGGGCGAGGTCCGGGCCATCATCGGCCCGAACGGGGCCGGCAAGAGCTCCATGCTCAACGTCATCAACGGGTTCTACCACCCGCAGGAGGGCACGATCACCTACCGGGGGGCGCCGCGCGCGCGCATGCGCCCGCACGAGGCGGCCGCGTCCGGGATCGCCCGCACGTTCCAGAACATCGCCCTCTTCAAGGGCATGACGGTGCTCGACAACCTCATGACCGGGCGCAACCTCAAGATGCGCCGCAACTTCCTGTGGCAGGCGCTCTACCTCGGCCCCGCGAAGCGCGAGGAGCTGGAGCACCGGGACGCGGTCGAGCGGGTCATCGACTTCCTCGAGATCCAGGCGATCCGCAAGACCCCGGTCAGCCGGCTTCCCTACGGCCTCCAGAAGCGGGTGGAGCTCGGGCGCGCCCTCGCCGCGGAGCCCGACCTGCTGCTGCTCGACGAGCCGATGGCGGGGATGAACACGGAAGAGAAGGAGGACATGTGCCGCTTCGTCCTCGACACGAACGACCAGTTCGGTACCACCATCGTCCTCATCGAGCATGACATGGGGGTGGTCATGGACATCTCCGACCGGGTCGTGGTGCTCGACTACGGCCGGAAGATCGCGGACGGGACGCCCGACGAGGTGCGGGCGGACCAGCGGGTCATCGACGCCTATCTCGGCATCGCCCACGACGAAGACGGCGAGCGGCCGGATGCGCATCGGTCCGAGGCCGCTTGAGCAGGCGCTCGCATGGAGATCCTGACCGCAATCCTCTTCACCCCCTTCGCCGAGATGTGGGAAGGGCCGGTGTTCTTCGCGGAGGTGGTGATCAACGGCCTCCTCACCGGGGTGATGTACTCCCTCGTCGCCCTCGGCTTCGTGCTCATCTTCAAGGCGTCGGAGATCTTCAACTTCGCCCAGGGGGTGATGGTGCTGTTCGCGGCCCTCTCCCTCGTCGGGCTGATGGAGCTCGGGATCCCCGCCTGGCTCGCGGTGATCCTCACCCTCGCCATCATGGTCGTCCTCGCCCTCGTCATCGAGCGGGTGATGCTCCGCCCCCTCGTGAACCAGGACCCGTTCATCCTCTTCATGTCGACGATCGGGCTCACGTTCTTCCTCGAAGGGTTCGGCGAGACCCTGTGGGGGAGCAACGTCAAACGCCTCGACATCGGGATCCCCAAGGACGTCATCGAGTACCAGGGGATCCTCCTCAACGGGTTCGACGTCATCGCGGCGGTGGTCGGGGCGGTCCTCGTGTTCGGGCTCGCGATCTTCTTCACCAAGACCACCATCGGGCGCGCCCTCCGGGCGGTGGCGGACGACCACCAGGCCGCCCTCTCCGTCGGCATCCCCCTCAAGACCATCTGGGTCATCGTGTGGTCGGTGTCGGGAGGGGTCGCCCTCGTCGCCGGGATCATGTGGGGGGCGAAGAGCGGGGTGCAGTTCTCGCTCTCCCTCATCGCCCTCAAGGCGCTCCCGGTGCTGATCCTGGGCGGCCTCACCTCCATCTCGGGCGCGATCGTGGGCGGCCTCATCATCGGGGTGGGGGAGAAGGTGGCGGAGATCTACTGGGGGCCGCTCTTCGGCGGGGCGATCGAGAACTGGTTCGCCTACATCCTCGCCCTCGTGTTCCTCCTCTTCCGGCCGCAGGGGCTCTTCGGCGAACGGATCATCGATCGGGTGTGAGGGAACGATGATCTACCGCGAGGCGGGGCAGTTCAAGACGTCGTACGGCGCCGACCAGGCGATGCTGCCGATCACCCAGGACCGCTGGGTGATCGGGGCGGCGGCGGCGGTCATGCTCGTCGTGGTTCCTTTCGTCGCCAACGAGTACCTGCTCCAGGCGGTCCTCATCCCCTTCCTCATCCTCTCCCTCGCCGCCATCGGGCTCAACCTCCTCACCGGCTACGCGGGGCAGCTCAGCCTCGGCACCGCCGCGTTCATGGCCGTCGGCGGGTACATGGCGTACAAGTTCACCACCGCGTTCCCGGGGCTCGACCTCTTCGCGGTGTTCCTCCTGTCCGGGGCGTGCGCGGCCGGGGTCGGCCTCGTGTTCGGCATCCCGAGCCTTCGCATCAAGGGCTTCTACCTCGCGGTGGCGACCCTCGCGGCCCAGTTCTTCCTCAACTGGACGTTCAACAAGGTCCCCTGGTTCTACAACTACAACCCCTCCGGGACGATCACCGTGCCTCCGCGCGAGATCCTGGGGGTGATGGTGGCCGGACCGGAGGCGGCCGCCGAGACCCGCTACCTCATCGCCCTCGTCGTCGTGGTGGTGCTCACGGTGGTCGCGAAGAACCTCGTGCGGGGGCGCATCGGCCGCTCCTGGATGGCGATCCGGGACATGGACGTCGCGGCCGAGATCATCGGGTTCCGGCCCTACCAGACGAAGCTGCTCGCATTCGCCATCTCGTCCTTCTACTGCGGGGTGGCGGGGGCGATGTACCTCTGCCTGTACCTCGGCAGCGCGGAGAGCGAGGCCTATTCGATCGACCTCTCGTTCGAGGTGCTGTTCATGGTGATCATCGGCGGGCTCGGGAGCCTCCTCGGGTCGTTCCTCGGCGCCGCGTTCATCGTGCTGCTCCCCATCTTCCTCACCAACGCGCCCCAGCTCGTCGGGCTCACCATGCCCATCGACCTCCAGAAGCACATCGAGCTCATGGTGTTCGGCGGCCTCATCGTCTACTTCCTGATCGTCGAGCCGCGGGGGCTGGCGAGGCTGTGGCAGATCGCCAAGGAGAAGCTCCGCCGCTGGCCGTTCCCCTATTGACGTCCTGCCGTCGAGAGCGAAGCGATCCGAACTTTCACCACCAAAACCAACAGGAGAAGGTCATGAAGAAGCTGACCACCCTCGGCCTCGGCGCCGTGGCGGGCCTCGCCGCCATCGCGGCGGCGCCCGCCGCCTACGCGGAGGACCCGCAGTTCTTCCCGATGCTCGTCTACCGGACGGGCCCCTACGCCCCGAACGGCATCCCCTCCGCCAACGGCATGCGGGACTTCTACATGCTGACCAACAAGCGCGACGGCGGCGTCGGGGGGGTGCAGGTCGCGGTCGAGGAGTGCGAGACCGAGTACAACACCAAGCTCGGGGTCGAGTGCTACGAGCGGCTGAAGAACAAGCACGGCGGCGCGTCGCTCGTGAACCCCTACAGCACCGGCATCACCTACCAGCTCATCCCGAAGGCGCCGGTCGACGAGGTGCCGGTCCTCTCCATGGGCTACGGCCGGACGTCCGCCGCCGACGGGCGGGTGTTCCCGTGGGTGTTCAACTTCCCCACCACCTACTGGAGCCAGGCGTCCGCGTTCATCCGCTACGTCGGTGAGCAGGAAGGGGGGATGGAGAACCTGAAGGGCAAGAAGATCGCCCTCGTCTACCACAACAGCGCCTACGGCAAGGAGCCGATCCCGACCCTCGAGAAGCTCGCCGGGATCCACGGCTACGAGCTGACCACCCTCGCGGTGGACCATCCCGGGCAGGAGCAGAAGGCCACCTGGCTCCAGATCCGCCGGCTCCGGCCCGACTGGATCTTCCTCTGGGGCTGGGGGGTGATGAACCAGGTCGCGATCCAGGAGGCCGCCGCCATCCGGTACCCGATGGACCGCTTCATCGGGGTCTGGTGGTCGGGAAGCGAGAACGACGTGATCCCGGCCGGGGACGCGGCGAAGGGCTACAAGGCGGGCACGTTCCATTCGGTGGGCATATCGGCGAAGGTCCATGAGGACATCCTGAAGCACATCTACGACGGCGACCTCGAGGAGGCGCGCAAGAACGGCTTCGGCGAGGTGCTCTACAACCGCGGCCTCGTGAACGCGATGCTCGGGGTCGAGGCGGTCCGCACCGCGCAGGCGCGCTGGGGCGACCAGCGGATGACCGGCGCCCAGGTCCGCTGGGGTCTCGAGAACCTCGACGTGGGCGAGGGGCGCCTCGAAGAGCTCGGCTTCGGCGGCGGGTTCACCCGGCCCATCAAGGTGACCTGCGAGGACCACGAGGGCAACGGCCCGGTGCTCATCCAGCAGTGGGACGGCGAGAAGTGGAACCTCGTGAGCGACTGGATCCCGCCGATCCGGGAGGTCGTGCGGCCGATGATCGAGGAGGCGGCGGCGGCTTACGCGGCGGAGAACGACATCACGCCGCGCGACTGCGCGAAGGAGAGCTGATCCCGGGAGACCGGCCCGAACCGGCCCCGACCCGGCGGCGCGTCGTGCGCCGCCGGGTCGGGGTCACGGCAGCCGGAAGGCCAGTGGGCCGGCGCGGACCAGGCCGAGTCGGGCGCGGGACCCGAACCCGCGGGCGTCCACCGGCGCACGGGTTCCGGTTCGGTGGCCGCCGCGGGACGCGGCCCGATCCCGGCGGATCCGACGCAAGCCCCCCGCCCCTCCGAAGGCCCGTACCCCCATCCTGTCCGGAGTAGTCGAGCCCATGCACACCCAGCCGGCCGCCGGCGGTGCGAAGCCGCGTCCACTGCTCGCGGTCAACAACATCGAGGTCATCTACGACCACGTCATCCTCGTGCTGAAAGGGGTCTCCCTGGAGGTGCCGGAGGGCGGCATCGTGGCCCTGCTCGGCGCCAACGGGGCGGGGAAGAGCACGACCCTGAAGGCGGTGTCGAACCTGCTCCGCTCCGAGCGGGGCGAGGTGACCAAGGGCAGCATCGAGTTCCGGGGCGAACGGGTGGACCAGCACGGCTCGCCGACCGACCTCGTCACCAAGGGCATCGTGCAGGTGATGGAGGGCCGGCGCTGCTTCGAACACCTCACCGTGGAGGAGAACCTCCTGACCGGCGCCTACACCCGGCGCGACGGACGGGCCGCGATCCACGAGGACCTCGACAAGGTCTACCGCTACTTCCCCCGCCTCGGGGAGCGCAAGGACGCCCAGAGCGGTTACACCTCGGGCGGAGAGCAGCAGATGACCGCGATCGGGCGCGCGCTCATGGCGAAGCCCTCCGTGATCCTCCTCGACGAGCCGTCGATGGGGCTCGCCCCGCAGCTCGTGCAGGAGATCTTCGACATCGTCCGGGACCTGAACGAGAAGGAAGGGGTGACGTTTCTCCTCGCGGAGCAGAACACCACCATCGCGCTCCGCTACGCGAGCTACGGCTACATCCTCGAGACGGGGAGGGTGGTGATGGACGGGGAGGCGAAGGCCCTCGCCGAGAACGAGGACGTGAAGGAGTTCTACCTCGGGGTGAGCGCGGGGGAGCGGAAGAGCTTCCGCGACACGAAGTCCTACCGGCGCCGCAAGCGCTGGCTCTCCTGACCGGGACGCCGCGCGGAAGCCCGGCCCGGGACGTCGGCCCCTCCACGGGCGGCGGTCGGCGCAGTCGGTCAGTTGGCGCAGTCGGTCTTGATCGATCCCGGTGGCCCCGCGACAATGGGCCTCTCGTCCCGATGAGCATCCCGGATCATCCCCGGCGAACGCGGAGAATGGAATCGTGCGGAAGCTGAGCCAGGAGACGCTTGCGATCCTCGGGGTCGGGGTCGCACTCGCGGCCCTCATTCTCAACGGCGTCGGCGGGCTGCGCGACGACATGCGCGCCATGGAGAGCCGGATCGCCGCTGTCGAGCAGCGTCAGGCTCGAACCGAAGGGCTGCTCGAAGGTCTCCGCGACGCCATCGCGGGACGTACCTCCCCCGGTAGCAACCAGCCTTTGAAGTAGCTCGGCCGGGACGGGTCGGCGTCCGGGGAGCCCTGTGATCGGGCCACGAGATCGGGGCTGCCGGCCATTCCTCCCGCCTTCCTGGAAACATGTCGTATGCCGCCGTCGTAGCCGCCGTGGAGCAGGCCGGGCTCCGGGTCCGGGGCGGGTTTCATCCGGGTCCGGAGGACGCGGCGCCTCCGCTTCGCGGCGGGGCCGAGGCGGCGACCCTGGTCCTCGTCGGCAACGTCGGATCGAGCGTCTGGGAGTCCTTCTCCGACGCGGGCTTCATCGGCCGCTCGGAGCATCCCCTCGACACCTGGTCGCGCGAAGTCGTCTCGGGGCTCGCGCGCTCGCTCGGGGCCGAGCCGCTCTTTCCCTTCGGCGGCCCGCCCTTCCTCCCCTTCCTCCGCTGGGCGCTCCGCGCCGATACGGTGTGGCCGTCGGTGATGGGGCCGCTCATCCACCCCCGATACGGTCTCTGGCACGCGTACCGCGGGGCGCTCTCGTTTCCGGAGCGCTTCGAGCTTCCACCGGAGGACCGGTCGTCCCGCCGCCCGTGCGACGAGTGCCGGGAGCGGCCGTGCCTCTCCCCCTGTCCGGTCGGGGCGGTCCGCGAGGGGGACTTCGATGCGGCGGGCTGCGCGAGGTGGCTGACCGACCGGCCGCGCTCGGATTGCCGCGAAGCGGGGTGCCTCGCCCGGCGCGCGTGCCCGACCGGCCGCGAGTACGCCTACGAGCCCGCGCATGCCGCCTTCCACATGACCGCGTTCGCGAAGGCGAACGCGCCGTTCGTGAAGGCCGCCGGGAGATGACGGCGCCGCGTCCCCGGTCACGGCGGCGCCGCCGCGTCGCAGACGCGGTCGAACACGGCGACCGATACGCGCGCGCAGGCCGCTTTCACGGTGTTCCAGTCATGCCACCGTGGAGCCAGGTTCCGGTATTCGGAGAGGTTCGTACCTTCCAAGTCATAGGGCCGGGGGCTTGCAAGCTGCGCCTGTAGCTGCTGCAAGGGGGATTCGCCATTGTCCTGCGGATACAGGCTGTCGAACGGCCGCAGCGCCCGCGCGGCGGACTCATCGCCCATGCGGGTCGCGAGCGCCGCGAAGTCGAGGTAATCCCGGGTCGCGTTGCGCTTGAGGATGAGGACGCTCTCGATGCGGAGGATCTCCGCTTCGGTGGGAATGGTCACCACCGCCCCGCGATGCTCGATCGTCGTCGTCTCCAGGGGCTCGTCCCGGATCAGTCGACGCACGCCGGTCTCGATCCCGTCGAGGCTTCCGAGAATCCGGACCGGAGGCGCCACGCGGGCGATTCTCCAACCGGCCACGGATTCGAGCTGCGCGAGCACCTCGTCGAAGCGCCGCCGGAGATCGATCGGGACGTGGTCCGCGTCCCGCGAGAACCGGTGGGCGGCATGCAGGGCCGCCGCCGTACCTCCGACGAGTACCGCATCCGGCAGGATCCGTTGCAGACGCGCCGCGCTGGACAGCACGCGCTCCCAATCAGGGAGCGGGGCGGTGGGCTTCGACATAATGCAGCCAGAAGTGATGGCGTTGCGCGCGGGGGTCGGCGGCGCGGCGGCGGCAGATGCGTTCGATCCCGTCGAGCAGCGACTCGTCCCGAAGGGCCGCGCGGCGGAGGTCGGCCCAGTCCTGCCACCGGCCCCGGGAGATGACGTCGTCGATGGCCGCGAGGGTGAAGCGCTGGTGATGGAGGTGGCGGTGCAGCATCGTCTCGGCAAACCGGCAATGCGGTGTCGATGCACGGCATTGTAGTCGGATCGTGCGCGGGCACCGGGCGGGCCGCGCGCCTGCGCGGCGCCCCCCGTGCCGGCGGGCGCCGCCGGCGGGAACGGACCTGCCGCCCCGCTCTCCATGCGTTTCATCGGGGCGTAACACCCCGGTCATCTGGACGTCACCGGCGGCCCCGACTATCCTGTCGGGGCACGGCGGCTCGGCTGTCCGCCCCGTCGGCGCGCGAAGGGCCGGGCCGATCCGACCACCGCCGATGACGCCGCGGCGGTCGCGGCGAGAGGAGGACGAACATGTCCAAGACCAGACCCACGGAGCTTTCCTTCGACGAGTTCGACGAGGTCCACCATCCCCGTCCGCTCGAGACCGACTTCGGCCGGCTGGCGGAGCGCGCCGTCTCGCGGCGGGGATTCCTCCGCGGGGGCGTCACCTTCGGGGCGGCGGGCTTCGTCGCGAGCTGCGGATGGCGCGTGCCGCCCTCCGCCTTCGCGTCCTCCGACCCCTTCGGGTTCGAGGCCGTCCCCGCCAATTCCCTCGACACGATCACCGTTCCCCCGGGCTACCACTGGCGCGTCGTCGCCAAGTGGGGCGAGCCGATGTGGTCCGACGGGGCCCCGTTCGACCAGATGACGCGCGGCTCGGGAGAGAGCCAGGAGCGCGCCTTCGGCGACAACTGCGACGGGATGTCGCTCTTCACCCACGAAGGCCGGAACGTGCTCGCGGTCAACAACGAGTTCGTGAACCGCAAGATCATCTACGGCGGGTCGGGCAGCGGGAGCCCCGAGAACGCCGACGACGTCCGCAAGGGCAAGGCCGGACACGGCGTGTCGGTGGTCGAGATCGCCGAGAAGGACGGCGTCTGGTCGATGGTCGAGGATTCGTCCTTCAACCGGCGCATCACCGCGGACACCCCGATGGAGATCACCGGGCCGGCGCGGGGCCACGACCTCCTCAAGACCGCCGCCGATCCGGACGGGGTGCGCAGCCTCGGCACCTGGAACAACTGCGGCAACGGCCGCACCCCGTGGGGGACCTATCTCGCGTGCGAGGAGAACTTCAACGGCTACTTCTCGTCGAGCGACGAGGAGATCGAGGTCGGCCCCGCGTTCAAGCGCTACGGCATCGGCCCCAAGGACTGGGGATACGCGTGGGCGACGGCCGACGAGCGGTTCGACATCGCCAGGCATCCCAACGAGCCGAACCGCAGCGGCTACGTGGTCGAGATCGATCCCCTCGCCCCCGGCTCGACGCCGAAGAAGCGGACCGCGCTCGGGCGCTTCAAGCACGAGAACGCGGAGGTGGTCCTCGCCGCCAACGGCCGGGTGGTCGTCTACATGGGCGACGACGAGCGGGGCGAGTTCCTCTACCGGTTCGTGAGCGACGGGCGGTACGTCGAGGGCGGCGACAACTCGAACCTCCTCGATTCCGGCCGTCTCTTCGCGGCGAGGTTCGCGGACGGGGGGCGCGGCGAATGGGCCGAGCTCACCCCCGGGGCGACGGGCATGGCCTCCGCGGCCGAGATCGCGATCCACACCCGCATGGCGGCGTCCGCGGTGGGCGCGACCACCATGGACCGTCCGGAGTGGGTGGCCGCGAATCCCGTGAAGGCCGAGGTCTACTGTTGCCTCACCAACAACAAGAACCGGGGCAAGAAGCCGAACAAGGGCGGCGACCCGACCCCGGTCGGGGGGCCGAACCCCCGTGCCGGAAACCTCTACGGCCAGATCGTGCGCTGGCGTCCGGACGGCGGCGACCACCTCGCCGCCGGCTTCGACTGGGACCTCTTCGTGGTCGCGGGGAACCCGGCGGTCCACTCGGACGAGAACGCGGGCTCGCCGAACGTGACCCCGGACAACATGTTCAATTCGCCGGACGGGCTCGCCTTCGACCGCCGCGGGATGCTGTGGATCCAGACCGACGGCAAGTACACGAACAAGGACGGGTTCGCGGGGCAGGGCAACAACCAGATGCTGGTGGGCGACCCGGAGACCGGGGAGATCCGCCGCTTCCTGGTCGGCCCGAGGGAGTGCGAGGTGACCGGGTTCGCGTGGAGCGCGGATCGGAAGACGGTCTTCATCGGCATCCAGCACCCCGGCGAGAAGGGCGACAGCCACTTCCCGGACGGCGGGGACACCGCGCCCCGCTCGTCGGTCGTCGCCATCGCCCGCGACGATGGGAACGCGATCGGCTGAATCGGCTTCGGCGCCAAGGCGGCGGGGGGAGGGGGCGCATCGGCGCCCCCTCTTTCTTCTCCCCCTCCGCAAGCACGCCGAGCACCGGCGGGAGCCGGAGCCTCGGGCCGGGCGCCCCCTTCGTTCGGTCGCGGAGCCTCGCCGGACCCCTCCCGTGCTTCGCGCCGCCCGAGGACGCGACGGGTCCCGCGATCCGGCGCCCGTCTCGTTCCGTTTCGAGCTCCACCGCGGATGGCCGCCCGGATTGCCGCCGGGCGGCGGGCCGGCCGCCGCGGGGCCGAAGGGAGCGGGCGCAGGCCCCCGGCTACGCGGTGGCGGCCACGCGCTCCGGGGCCGAGGCGAAGTGCCCGATGGTGAAGTCGTTCTTCCCGCAGACGTCCCTCCCGCGGGCGAGCCAGATCGGCCGGTCCGCGAAGTTGGAGGGGTAGCCGCTGTACTGCATCTCGAGGTCGCGCCGGAACCACGAGGTGGTGGGCATGTAGCGGAGCGCGAGGCCCGCCCGGCGGCGCCCCGAGGTGTTCGGGGCCGATCCGTGGATGAGGAAGACGTCGTGCATGGAGAGCTGCCCGCGCCGGAGCTCCACGCAGGCCGGCGGACGGGCGAAGGCGCGCGGGTCGTCCACCGCCTGGTTGAGCACGATGCCTTCGTCGGTGCGCGTGCGGTGCCGGAAGTGCACGCGGCCGCGATGGGAGCCGGGGATGACGGTGAGGCATCCGTTCCCGCGGTCCGAGTCGTCGATGGCGAGCCATACCGTGCAGGTCGCGAGGGGGCGGATCGGCCAGTACTGGCCGTCCTGGTGCATGGGCACCTCCATGCCGTCGGAGCCCGGCTTGCAGAAGATCTGGCAGCCCCACATGACGACGTCGCCCCCGATCACGCAGGAGACGAGATCGAGGAGGTCCTCGTCGAGGGCGACGTCGAGAAAGGCCGGATGCCCCTTGAGGTGCGTACCCGCGCCATTCGTGATGTGGATGTTCGGAAGCTGCTCGGGGCGGGTGTCGGGATTGGCCGCCATCACCTCCTCGGCCGCCGCGGCCAGCACGGCCATGCGTTCCTCGGGGACGCGGTAGGAGGGGACGACGTAGCCGTCGTTCTCGTAGGTCCGGATCTCTTCGTGCGTGAGGGCGGGCATGGTCGTCTCCGGATCGGTCGGGCGCCGCCGGGCGGGCGGGTCCTCCGGATTCTAGCCGGGTCGGGCGACGATTTCGGCCCCGCGTGCACCCTGTCCGCTCCGGTCCCAAGGCTCTTTCACGCTGACCGACTCGGCGGCCAGACATCGATGCCCACCGCTCTTCTTGGGAACGGCGCATCCTGGGAACGCGGGCGTCCCGCCCGCAAAGGGGATAGCAAGACCGCCGCCGATCGATGCGGGCGAGACACAAGCGTCCGAAGGACGCGCCGTTCCCAGGACGTCCGTGTCGGACGCCGCTCTGATTCGACCGAACCGGGTTCATCCGCGCGAGCCAATTCCACGGCGTGAAGGGGCCCGGCGCCGATTCCCCGGCCCGCGACGGCCATGGAAGGGGGTATCATGCCGGCGCGCCGGCGAATGCATCGCGGTCCGGAATGCCGGGGGCCTCGGCACACCGTTCGCTCGGCGTGATCGGCCCGCGAGGGGAGGGGTCGGATGACCGCCCAGACGGCGGACGGGACCCTCGACACCATCGTCACCGGCGGCGCTCCGGTCGATCCCACGGCGGGGCGCTCCGGGCGCTTCGACCTCGGGATCCGCGGCGGGAGAAGGGTTGCGGCGGCGCCCGCCGGCCGCCGAGCCGACGGCGACGACGGGAGCATGGGAACCGCATGAACACGAACACGCGCGAGCTTCGCGAGGCGGCGGGGGAGTACCTGGTCCGGAACGGCCTGCTGGCCGACGTGGTACCGGCGGCCGAAGGGCCGATCCTGGCCCGGGCCGAGGGGTCGCTCATCTGGGACACGGAGGGCAGGGAGTACCTCGACTTCAACTCTGGGCAGATGTGCGCGGCCCTCGGGCACAACCACCCGGAGGTGACCCGCGCCATCCGGGACGGTCTCGGCCGGCTCACCCACGCGAGCTCCGTCTACTACAACGTGCCCCAGATCGAGCTCGCCCGGAGGCTCGCCGGGACCCTCGACCCGCCGCTCAAGCGCGCCCTCTTCATCCAGTCGGGCGCGGACTCGAACGAGGCGGCGATGCTGTTCGCCCGGCGGGCGACCGGACGGAGCGGGATCGCGGCCTTCCACCTGAGCTTCCACGGCTATACCGACGTGACCCGGGCGGTGAGCTATTGCGCCGCGGGCCCGGGCTATGGGCCGTCCATCCCGGACGTCTACGCCATTCCCACCCCGTATGCGTATCGCTCGCCGCTCGCGAGCGAGGACCCGGAGTGGTGGCGGCCCCTCCTCGACATGGGCTTCGAGGTGCTGGACCGGGAATGCCCGGAGAACCTCGCCGGGGTCATCGTGGAGCCCCTCGTCAGCGCGGGCGGGGTGATCGAGATGCCGGCCGGTTACCTGGCGGCCCTCGCGGCCGAGGTCCGGGGGCGGGGCGCCCTCCTCATCTTCGACGAGGCGCAGACCGGCCTCGGCAAGCTCGGGGCGATGTACGCCTACCGGCAGGAAGGGGTGGTCCCGGACGTCATCACCGTGTCGAAGCACTTCGGCGGGGGTCTCGCGGTGAGCGCGATGGTGACCTCGGACGAGATCGAGGAGCGGGCGATCGCGGGCGGGCTCTCGTTCGGCCATTCCCACTCCTCCGACCCCATCGCCTGCACGGCGGGGAGCGCGAGCCTCGACGTCATCGAGGCGGAGGACGTCCCCGCCAAGGCGAAGCGGATCTCGGCCGGCTGGCAGGAGCGGGTCCGCGCCCTCCAGCAGCGCTTCGAGATCATCGGCGACGTCCGGGGGCGGGGCATCCTGCAGGGGGTCGAGCTGGTCCGGGACCGGCGCAGCAAGGCCCCGGCGAAGGAGGAGGCGCAGGCGGTGTACCGGCACGCCCTCCGCGAGGGGATGATCTTCTCGGTGCGCGGCCAGCACGGCAACGTCATGCGCTTCGTCCCGCCCTTCGGCACCACCGAGGCCCAGCTCGACCGCGCCGTCGACATCCTGGAGGGCGGCCTCGAGGCGGCGCTCCGCCGCTGACGAGGCGCTTCCCGCTTCGCCGGGCGTTCGGGCGGTCCGCGGGCGGGCGGGAGGGCGGGCTGCCCCTGGGCGGCCTCCGCGGAGGCCCGGAACGGAGGCCCGTGAGCGCCGGGCGGCGTGGCCCCGACGCGGCCACGGCACGGAACCTGCACGGCCGCCGCCGCGCCCCGGTGTCGACCCTCGCTCTCTCCGGGACGTCGATGGACGGTCGGGGTTGCGCCGGGGCGGGAGCGAGGTAGTATTCGGCGCCAGTGCCCGTCCGCCCGGGTGGCCGGCGGCCGGCGGACCGGATGGATCCGCCGGGCTGCTTGGGAAGGGACGGGGTGAGCCGAACCGAGGCACAGGGAGGCGCGCGCATGCCGCAATCATCCTCTACCCCCATTTCCGCCCGCTCGCAGGCCGGAAGCTCCGGCGGGGCGCGTTCCGCCGGAGGGATCGAGCGCCCGTCGGTCCTCGACACCCCGCCCGATCTCCCCGGCTGCGAGTCGTTCCGGATGACGCTCGCTGAATTCGAACGCACCGATGAGCGGCTCGAGTTCTGGGATGCCCGCACCGAGACCGCCTGGCAGGTCCGCGACGTCTACATGCCGCACGAGGCGCCGACGCATCGTCTTCCCTGGCTTGCGAGCCGCATCGCGTCCGTCCGCGGGTCGCCGATCGACTGCTACGGCTCGGTGTCCCTGACCAGGCGCGAGTCGACGGGGCGCCGGCGCTGGGTGATGCACGCGGACCAGATCGTGTATCTGAACCGGCCGCGTTCCCGCCCGGAAGGCCCGGTGGTGCGCGTCGGCGAGGACGAGCTGCCGGACGTCGTGCTGGAGGTGGATCACACCACCGATGTCCGGCGATGGAAGCTCGAGCTCTACCAGGAGTGCGGATTCCCGGAGATCTGGGTGTCGGTCCCGGATGAGACTTCGGTGCGCAATCCGGGACTCACGATCCACCTTCGCGACGGCGGCGGCTACCGGGTGTCGCGGGAGAGCCGGGCCTTTCCCGGGTGGCGGACGGTGGAGATCCATCGCGCGTTGACCGAGGCGCCGCTCTCGGGGATGGCCTGGCGCGCGATCGAGCGGGTAGGGCGGGCGATGGGGGCGCAGGAGGGTACCCGTCCCGAAGACGACCCCCTCACGCGTTCCCTGACCGCAAGCGCTCGAGAGGAGGGCCGGGCCGAGGGCCGGGCATCGGGATGCGGGGCCGGCCGCCGCGCGGAGCGCGCCGACGCGGTGCGCGCATTGCTCCGCGCCCGGGGCATCGAGCCCGCGGCCGGCCTCGCGGACGAGCCGGGGCTGCTCGCCGGGCAATCGCTCGAGACCCTGATGGCCGCGGCGCTCGCGTGCACCGACGAGGCCGACTTCCGCCGCCGCCTCCACGATCTGTCTGCGCGGCCTCCGCCCTGACGGCGGGGCGCCTCTCCGAGGACACCCGCGCCGTGCTCCGGGAACGAGCTCGCCCACCCGAAACCGTGTTGCGTGGCCGGGAGGTATGGACCGGGGCGAGAGATCGACGGGAAGCTCGCCTTCACCCGGTGAGTGAGGGGAGGGGGTTCGCTTGTCGGATCAGCTTGGCGCCCCTCACCTGATCCCACAAAGCGAAGCCCGGCAGCGAAGGGGGAACGCCGTTTCGCGCGACAGGGGGCGTCGGAGCCGAGCCGGCGCCTATGAATCGCCGACCCAGGCGAGCCGGTGGTTCTGGATCTGATGGTTGATCACGAACGGGTTGACGTCGTAATGGTGCGCGAGGTCGTCGATTTCATCGCGTGAGACCCTGTCGCCGATGCGTCGTGACAGTCCCGCCGCGGGCGCCAGGAACTCGGCGGCGAATGCCCGGGATGCGCGTTGCTCCCTGGTATGCGCTTCGGTGACCAGCCGGCGGCCGGTGCGATCTCGTCCAAAGTGCCGGAGGAAGATCGCACGCGCCAGCTTGAATCGATTTCCGACGCGAGCCGTGTCGGAGACGACGGCAACCGGGGCCCCGTTGCCGCTTCGCTCCAATGCCGCCTCCAGCGGGCCTTCGGCCCGCGGAGCCGTCCGGGAAGGAGCGCGCGCCCAACCGAGACGAACGAGAATCTCATCCATGTCCCCGATGGGCGCGTGTCCGTCCGCCGGTGACAGGTGGCGGCGAACGGCGGCCGCGCACGCATAGCCAAGACCGTGAGCCGTGTTCACGTGCATGTTCGAGGCGGCAGGCGTTGCTTCGGGGAGGCTCGACGGGTCGAATTCGCGATGCCCGGCGCTGCCGGCGTCGGCCGCGAGTGATTCGGCTCGGCGCAGCCACTCGATGTCCCCGTGCAAGGTCTGTGGGCGTTCCGCATCGAGGAGATCGTCTCTGAGCGGGGCTTCGAGACCCGCCACCAGCTCCGGCAGGGCCTCGGCCAGCTCGTCCGTGAGATCCTCCGGGTCGAAAGGGTCGATACCGAGGCGAGCCGACCACTCGCAGAGCTTGCGCTCCTGCCCCGTCGCCCCGGTGATTGCCGCCCAGTCCTCGCGGAAAGCGCCGACTTCCGGTTCTTCGAACCCTTCGAGCCGGTCCAGGACGGCTCCGACCGCCTCCGCCAATCCCCGTTCGGCGTCCGCCAGCTCCAAGTGTCTTTCCCCCTCGCCGGTGAAGCAGAGGGACGGATGATCCGATCCGCTGCCGTCCGGCGCCCATCGCGCCACGACCTTCCGCTCGTCGTCCCGGTGGAGTGTGAGATCGGGCAGCGCTCCTCCTTCCCGAGCCGCCAACAGGCTGTGCCGCTGCGCCCAGACCCGGTCCCGCGGTACTCGCGCAAGCTTGCGCGAGGAGTACCGGGCGGGGAACCGGTACGACTCGTTCAGGAGAAACCACCAGTTCTCCACGATCCACCGGCCAAGCGGAAAAGCGGAGCCGTAGACGCCGCCGCGCAAGCTGTCGGACCGGCTGTCGATTGCTTGGGTGACGAGATGGCCGCCCGCTTCGATCACGAGCCGGCACCAAGTCCGGGCGAGGACCGTATCCCTCACCCCCGGGGCGTCCTGCCACTCCATGCCGAATCGGATCATGTGCCGATGCTCCAATCCAGTCGCCCTTCCGGATCGCGAGGATACTCCACTTCTTCGAGCCGATACCCCTTGTACGTCATGAGGAGCCGTGCGGGAACCGGGAGGAGAGGGATCAGCGCAGGCGGGCGTTGATCGCCTCGAGCTTCGCGCTTCCCGGACAGAGCTCCGCTTCGCCGAGGCGGTTGAGGGGCGCCTCCGGGGTACCCATGCGCTCGTGGAGGTCCGGCGCGTCCGCGTCCACGAAGATGAGCCCGGTCGGGATCTCGCCCCTGGTCCGGAGCTCCTGCACGTAGTGGAGGGCGGCCACCCGGTCCGTCGGGTCGTGGTCCTCGGCGAGCTTGTGCAGCCGCACGACCCCGCCGTCGTGGAGGGTGACGTCCCGGCTCTCCCCCGGCCCGTAGGACACGGTGATCTCCTCGCGACGCGGGACGAAGTCCGGCCGGTTCATGACCGCGTTGTGCTCGCGCACGTAGTCGAAGCTCTTCGTCGATTCGGCGTGGTTGTTGAACGTCACGCACGGCGAGATGACGTCGAGGAGGGCGAACCCCCGGTGCGAGAACCCGGCCTCGATGAGGGGCACGAGCTGGTCCTTGTCCCCCGAGAACCCGCGCGCCACGAAGGAGGCGCCGAGCTGGAGGGCGAGGCTCACGAGGTCGATCGAGTCGTGGGGGTTGATCTCGCCGGTCTTGCTCCGCATCCCGACGTCGGCGGTCGCCGAGAGCTGGCCCTTGGTGAGCCCGTAGGTGCCGTTGTTCTCCACCACGTAGAGCATGTTCACCTGGCGGCGCACCGCGTGGGCGAACTGCCCGAGCCCGATGGATGCGGTGTCGCCGTCCCCCGACACCCCGACGTAGTAGAGCTCGTGGTTCGCGAGGTTCGACCCGGTCGCGATGGACGGCATCCGCCCGTGCACCGAGTTGAAGCCGTGGGACTTCGACAGGAAGTAGTTGGGGGTCTTGGACGAGCAGCCGATCCCGGAGAGCTTCGCCATCATGTGCGGCGGCATCGACATCTCGGCGCAGGCCTGGATGATGGCCGCGCTGATCGAATCGTGCCCGCAGCCCGCGCACAGGGTCGACATCGACCCCTCGTAGTCGCGCCGCGAGAGCCCGAGGTCGTTGGCGCCGAGAAGCGGGTGCTGGAAGCGGGGCTTGGCGATGTGGGTCATGGGCGGGGTCTCGCTGGATTCGGTCGGTCGTCCTCCGGGACGCGCCGCGGCGGCCGCTCAGTCCGCCTCCCGGGGCAGCCTGGCGCGGGCCCGGGCGCGCCCGCGCCCCTGTCCCTGCCTCGGCCTCTGCACGTCGGGGGAGAGGTGTTCCCGGATCGTCTCCACGATGAACGTGCTGGTGATCGGCAGCCCGTCGTAATGCAGCACCGGGACGAGGCTCGACGGGTCGACGTCGCCCTCGTTGACGAGCAGGGTGCGCATCTGGGCGTCCCGGTTCTGCTCCATCACGAACACCGTCGCGTGCCGGGCGATGAACTCGAAGACCTCGCGCCCGAAGGGGAAGGCGCGGAGGCGCATCGCGTCGAGCGCGATCCCCTCGCCGCGCAGCGCCTCGAACGCCTCCTCCATCGCGGCCGCGGTGGTCCCGAAGTACACCGCCCCGAGCAGGGTGTCGTGGGCGGCGGGAACGATCTCCGCCGCCGGCACGAGCCCCGCCGCGGTCTCGAACTTGCGGGCGAGGCGCTCCATGCTGCGAAGGTAGACCTCGCCGTCCTCGGTGTAGCGGGCGTACTCGTCGTGCGAGGTGCCGCGCACCAGGTAGGCGCCCCGGTCGGGGTGGGCCGCGGGGATGGTGCGCCACGGGATCCCGTCCCCGTCCACGTCGAGGTAGCGGCCCCAGTCCTTCACCCGCTCCAGGCCCTCCGCGTCGAGACGTTTGCCCCGGTCGTAGCGGCGCGCGTCGTCCCACCGGAAGGGATCGGTGGTCCAGTCGTTCATGCCGAGGTCGAGGTCGCTCATCACGATGACCGGGGTCTGGACCCGTTCGGCGAGGTCGAAGGCCGTCGCCGCGAATTCGAAGGCCTCGGTCGGGTCCTTCGGGAAGAGGAGCAGGTGCCGGGTGTCGCCGTGGGACGCGTACGCGCAGGCGAGGAGGTCCGCCTGCTGGGTGCGGGTCGGCATGCCGGTCGAGGGGCTCCCCCGCTGGATGTCGAACAGCACCACCGGGATCTCGGCGAAGTACGCGAGCCCGAGGAACTCCGTCATGAGCGAGATCCCCGGGCCGCTCGTCGCGGTGAAGCCGCGCGCGCCGTTCCAGCAGGCGCCGATCGCCATGCCGATCGCGGCGAGCTCGTCCTCGGCCTGTACGACCGCGAAGTTCCGCGTCCCGGTCTCGGGGTCCACGCGAAGCCGTTCGCAGTGGCTGGAGAAGGCGTCGACCAGGGAGGTGGACGGGGTGATGGGATACCAGGCGGCGACCGTCGCCCCCGCGTAGACGCACCCGAGCGCGGCCGCGGAGTTGCCGTTGACGAGGATCCGGTCGCCGGCCGCCTCGCTCCGGCGCACCCGGATCCCGATGGGGCAGTCGAGGTGCTCGCGAACCCATGCGCTCCCGAGCTCGAGGGCCCGGACGTTGGGGGCGATGAGGCGGTCCTTGCCGCGGAACTGGTCGGCGACGAGGCCCGTCACCGTCTCGAAGTCCATGTCGAGGAGGGCGGAGAGGGCGCCGACGTAGACGATGTTCTTGAATAGCTGGCGCTGCCGGGGGTCCTGGTACTCCGCGAGGCAGATATCGGTGAGGGGGATGCCGATCCAGTGGACGTCCGATCGGAATCGCCGCCGGTCGAGGGGCTTGGTGGAGTCGTGGACCAGGTAGCCCCCGGGGAGCAGGGAGTCCACGTCCTCCCGGAACGTCGCGGGGTTCATGGCCACCATGACGTCCACCCCGCCCCGCCGCCCGAGGTGTCCCGCCTCGCTCACCCGCACCTCGTACCAGGTGGGGAGCCCCTGGATGTTCGAGGGGAAGACGTTGCGGGGGCTGACCGGCACCCCCATGCGGAACACCGCCTTCGCGAACAGGTTGTTCGCGCTCGCCGAACCGGTCCCGTTGACGTTGGCGAACTTGATGACGAAGTCGTTGACGGCGCGGATCTCAGGCATGTTCGCAGGCCTTGGCGGTGACGAGCAGGAACTTCTGCATGTCCCAGGCGCTCGTCGGGCAACGCTCGGCGCACAGCCCGCAGTGCAGGCACACGTCCTCGTCCTTGACCATCACCCTTTCGGTCTTGAGGAGGTCGGACACGAGGATGGACTGCTCCCGGTTGCGGGCGGGCGCGGTGAGCCGGAGGCGCAGGTCCGCCTCCTCGCCGTTCCCGGTGAACGTGATGCAGTCCGTCGGGCACACGTCCACGCACGCGTCGCACTCGATGCACAGGCTCTCGGTGAAGACGGTCTGCACGTCGCAGTTGAGGCAGCGCATCGCCTCCTTGTAGCCGAGGTCCTCGTCGAAGCCGAGCTCGACCTCCATCCGCCGCTCCGCGAGGGCGGCCGCCTTGTCCGCGTGCGGCACGACGTAGCGGCGGGCGTGGTCGATGTCGTTGTCGTAGCTCCACTCGTGGATGCCCATCTTCTGGCTCACGAGGGTGACGTGGTCGGGGGGCCGGTCGTGGAGGTCCTCGCCGCGGCAGTGCCTGTCGATGGAGATCGCGGCCTGGTGGGCGTGCGCGACGGCCCAGATGATGTTCTCCGGGCCGAAGGCGGCGTCGCCGCCGATGAACACCCGGGGATGGGTGGTCCGGAAGGTGGCCGGGTCCACCACCGGCATGTCCCACTTCCCGAACTCGATCCCGATGTCGCGCTCGATCCAGGGGAACGCGTTCTCCTGGCCGATGGCGACGAGGACGTCGTCGCACTCGAAGACCCGCTCCTCGCCGGTCGGGACGAGCCGCCGGCGCCCGCTCTCGTCCACCTCGCGGCGCACGTGGTCGAAGCGCACCCCGGTGAGCCGCCCCCCCTCGTGCAGGAACTCCCTGGGGACGAGGAAGTTGTGGATGGGGATGTCCTCCGCCATCGCTTCCTCGATCTCCCACTCCGACGCCTTCATCTCGTCGAAGCCGCTGCGCACCACCACGTCCACCTGCTCGCCGCCGAGGCGCCGCGCGGTGCGGCAGCAGTCCATCGCGGTGTTCCCGCCGCCGAGCACCACCACCCGCCGGCCGATGCGGTCGGTGTGCTCGAACGCGACGCTCGAGAGCCAGTCGATGCCGATGTGGATGTGGTCGGCGGCCTCCCGGCGCCCGGGGACGTCGAGCTCGCGCCCCCGCGGCGCGCCGGTGCCGATGAAGATCGCGTCGTAGCGCTCCTCGTGGTCCAGCAGCGCCGCGAGGCTGCCGACGTAATGGTTGGGGCGCAGATCGACGCCCATGTCGAGGATGTAGGCGACCTCCTCCTCGAGCACCTCGGAGGGCAGGCGGAACCCCGGGATCTGGCTCAGCATCATGCCCCCCGCCCGGTCCGCCTCGTCGTAGACGACGACCTCGTAGCCGAGGGGCATCAGATCGCGCGCGACCGCGAGCGATGCCGGACCCGCCCCCACGCAGGCGATCCGCCGGCCATTCTTCTGCTCCGGGATGGCGGGGAGAAAGGGGGTGACGTCGCCCCGATGATCGGCGGCCACCCGCTTCAGGCGGCAGATCGCGACCGGTTTGTGGTCGATCCGGTCCCGCCGGCACGCGGGCTCGCAGGGCCGGTCGCAGGTGCGCCCGAGGATGCCCGGGAACACGTTCGACCACCAGTTCACCATGTACGCGTCGGTGTAGCGCCGGGCGGCGATGAGCCGGATGTACTCGGGAACCGGCGTATGGGCCGGGCAGGCCCACTGGCAATCGACGACGCGGTGGTAGTAGTCCGGATGGGCCGTGTCGGTGGGCTTCACGTCTCTCTTGCGCCGTCCGTGCGGCGGACTGGGGCCAGGCGAGGAGCGAGCTTCTTGAGGATCCGCGGCCGGCGGATCGCAATCGGCAATCGCCAATGATACCGACAACGGGGATGGTCTGGCCAGACTTCCCCGAAACGGGCATGATCGCGCCCCCGGAAGCGGGAGAAGGGGAGGTCCGGGGCGTGCCGACCATCGAGGTCCGGAGCGACATCGCGGGGAAGGTCTGGAAGATCGAGGCCGCGGTCGGGGACGTGCTCGCCGCCGACGACACGATCCTCGTCCTGGAGTCCATGAAGATGGAGATCCCGGTGGCCGCGCCCGTCGGTGGGCGGCTGGTGGAGATCCAGGTGGCCGAGGAGGACGTCGTCGGCGAAGGCGACGTGGTCGCGGTCCTGGAGGCTTGAAGATGGCGGCGGCGGAACAGCGCGGTCCGGGGGAGCGGCGCGGGGCGGCGGGGCAGACGGGCCCGGCTGCCGCACGGCGGGACGCGGCGGCGCCGGCCGGGCCGGCGAAGCGGACCGGGCGGGCGGCCCCGCCGGCGCCCGAGGATCGGCCGGATCCGCCGGGTCCGCCGGCCAGGGACCTCTTCATGGAGCCCGACCACGGCGAACGCGGCTCGGGGCTGCGGGACGAATACATGGTCCTGCACGAGCTGGTCAAGGCGGCGCGGGCGAAGCTCAAGCCCGGGACGTGGGACTACCTCATCGGCGGCTCGGAGACGGAGACGACCTTCCGGCGCAACCGGCTCGCGCTCGACGAGATCGCGTTCCGGCCGCGCGTCCTCCGCGACGTATCGCGGGTCGATCCTTCCGGCCGGCTTCTCGGCCTTCCCCTCCGGATCCCGGTGGTGCTCGCGCCCATCGGCTCGTTGCAGGACTTCGACCCGGGGGGCGGGGCGACCACCGCGCGCGCGGCCATCGACTACGGGGTGGTCAGCATGTTGAGCTCGGCGTGCGAGCCGGGCCTCGAGGAGGTGGCCCGCGCCGCCGCCGACGGCCCCAGGATCTTCCAGCTCTACGTCCGCGGCGATGCGGACTGGGTGGACGACCACGCGCGCCGGGCCGTCGAGCACGGCTACGACGCCTTCGCCCTCACCGTGGACCTCGACTACTACGGGCGGCGCGAGCGCGACCTCGCGAAGCGTTTCAAGACCACCGCGCGTCGGCGGGCGGCAGGGCCCGAGTTCCAGATGCGTTTCTCCTGGGACGACGTGAAACGCCTCAAGGACCGCTTCGACATCCCCATCATCCTCAAGGGGATCGCGACCGCCGAGGACACGGAGGCGGCCTGCGGGCACGGGGTCGAGGTCGTGTACGTCTCCAACCACGGCGGGCGCCAGCTCGACCACGGCCGGGGCGCGATCGAGGTCCTGCCGGAGGTGGTCCGGGCGGCCGCCGGCCGGGCCGAGGTGGTGGTGGACGGGGGGATCCTGCGCGGCGCGGACGTGGTCAAGGCGATGATCCTCGGGGCCGACGCGGTCGGCATCGGCCGGCTGACGGGGTTCGCGGTGGCGGCGGCGGGCCGGGCCGGGGTGGTGCGCATGCTGGAGCTGCTCGAGCACGAGATCCGCATCTGCCTCGGGCTGCTCGGGGTGAACGGCTACGGGGAGCTCGACGAGACCTGGCTGCACCGGGGCGCGAGGGCGGTCGCCGAGCCGCACGCGCTGAGCGCGTTCCCCCTGCTCGCCGAGGGCTACTGAGCGCACGGCAGGGCGCCCGGCCGGCCCGCCGGGCCGGGTCGAGGCCAGGGGCGGGGGACCGGGGCGCACGCGGGCCGAGGAGCGCTGCGCGTCGCAACCAGGGGGCGCGGGGAGGGCGATCGCGATGCTGACGGCCATCATTCTCATCAACACCGAGCGCACGCGGACGATCGAGGTCGGCGAGGCGCTCGCGGAGATGGAGGGGGTCTCGGAGGTCTACACGGTGGCCGGGCGCTACGACCTCGTCGCCATGATCCGGGTCTCGCGGAACGAGGACCTCGCGGATCTGGTCACCCGGCGCGTGTCGGAGCTCGAGGGCATCCGCTCCACCGAGACCCTGATGGCCTTCCGGACCTACTCCCGTCACGACCTCGAATCACTCTTCGCCGTCGGCCTCGGGTAGCGCCCCTGCACGGAAGTTCCGGTCTTTTGAAATCCATTGGATAACAGGATTGCAGTCTTGTCCGAGCCGCCCGAACCGGTCGGAACCACGGTGTGGAGGCGTCAGGCTCCTGCGTCGCGGAAGGCGGCGCCAGAGGTGTGGCGATGGTCGGACGGAAGCCGAGGGAGCGTGGGATGCCGGATCGTGCAGGTCCCGGATCATGCGTAGGCCGAGTCGGCAACGCAATAATCCGAAGGCGCGCAGGGTCGTCCCCCGCCGGATGGCGTCGATCTGCTCGAAGTAGCCGAGTCCTGCCGCTACGTCGGCAGCGAATACCACAAGATCGGGCGCAGTTTTGCCGGAACTTCCGGCCGCCGCCGGCCCGACGCCAGCATTTGCCCAAGGGATTTGAACTGGCGCCAGGACCTTGTGGAGCGCTGGCTACGGGATGCGGTGAAGGCGGGACAGGTCGGTGCGTGGGAGAGGGGGTTTCCACGCTACGTCTGGCATCGGGAGGATGAGGTGGTATTCGAGGCCAAGCAGGGCGCACCGGGATCGGGGGAATACCACGGGTATCCGCTGACCCCGAAGCAGCGCGTGAGGGGGTTGTGATGGGTGCGCGTTTCCGGTTCGATTGGGTGGACGTTGCGCCGTCACCTGACGAGCTCGCCCGTCACACGATGGCCGCGCTGTCCATCGAAGCGGACGGCGCCACCGTCACCTCGGTGCTGGACCGTCGGAGTCGCGCCTGGCGGGATCACGTCGTCGTCCCTCTGTTCACCGTTGCGGAATGGCTGGTCGCCCACTGGTGGCATCTCTTTCACGAGGTCGAGAGCACGGGAACGCAGAAATCCGGCTTCGAGTCGAGGCACGACTTGGCGTTCGCCGGCGACGGGTTCATCCTTCCGAGCCTGACCATGACCCCCGCGCGGGAGCGGGTGCGTCTCCGGTGGCGGCGGTACAGGCCGGAACACGCCCGGATCGAGTTCGTGGACGAGGGGGAAGCAAGCGTCGGACGGGAGGAACTGGAATCGCAATTCCGGGACCTGATCGAAGCCGTACTGGACAGGCTCCGGAGCGCGGGGGCCGACCTGGAGCCGCTCGACGGTGAATGGGCGGCGATCAATTCTCTCGACGTCGATGAACGGGAGTTCAGCCGCGCGGCGGCGCTGCTCGGGGTCGACCCCTTCGACGTCTCCGACACTCTGGCCGACGAAATCGTGGAGTTCTGGGGGAGCGCCGATCCGTCCGTACGTGAAGATGCACTCGCTGCGGCAAATGCGGGTTCTCTGGCGCACGTGGGCCGCTGGCTCATCCGAAGCCTCGAAGACCTTGGAGAAGCGGCAAGCGGAGGTGGCTGGGCGAAGATCCGGGGAGCGTTGCCGCGATCTTCGGCGGCGGGGGCGGCGGAACCTTGGAAGAGAGGATACGACCTAGCGCGCTCGGTCCGTCGCCAGCTCGGCGCCCACGGCGATCGATTCGACTTCGCCTCGGACGACTCGCTGGCGCTTCGTCCCCACGAGACGCAGACTCCCTCGGCTCGCATCCAGGGGCTGGTGGCGGCAGACGCGCCGGCATGTGTCCTGGCGCCGAAGGGCGAATCGGGCAAACGGTTCCTGATGGCGCGCGCCTTGGGCGACTATCTGGGAAGGACCGAGCCCGGCCCCGCGCTTCTCAGCGTACTCGCGACGGACCGCCAAGCCCGGTCGCGGGCGTTCGCGGCGGAGCTTCTCGCCCCCTCGGAATCGCTCCGGTGGCGGCTGCGGGGCGGGCCGGCGGAGCCGGAGCAGGTGGACGAGCTCGCCCTCGAATACGGGGTCGCCACGGAAGTGATCCGCCGCCAGATCGAGAACCACGGCCTGGCGACCGTCGTGAGCTGGTGATCCATCGGTCGGCCCCTTCCCCGGAGCGGATCGGCCGCTTCCCCCAGCGTTCGGGATCTGCCTCGGATAGGCCGGAGGGCTGCATCGAGCAAATCGGAGCGGATGAGCAGGGGCCTTGTTTCCGGGCAGCGCCAATCTGCACGCGGCGGCGTCCCTTGGAGCCGAAAATCGAGAAGGGACATCCGGTGGCGCGGCGGCGGCCCCGGATTCCGCCCCAAGAAGCGCCCGCCGCCGATTCAAGGCGGGGCACCGACTCCGATTCCGGCCGGGGGCGAAGCGCACTCTTGCGTCCGGACCGGATCGCCGCGAGCCGCACCGCCCGCCGATCGCCCGCGCCATCACCATAGCCAAGCATCCGAATCCGAGCCGCGATTGCTGCACGCCCCGCTCATGCGCCGCCGTCACCGCCTCCGGAGAGCCACCGCGCGCTTGCGTTATACGTGCGTTCCGCTTCGCACGGCATACCGAACACTGCGAATTGTTCCGTTCGAGTGCCGACAACGGAGCCTCGCAATCTCGACACTCCCCATGTTCGCGTAGATCGTCGCGGTATTCCTGGTTTGGTTGTGGCTATTCATATCCGACTCGCCTTGATTCTGAAATCGAATCGTGTTGCTTTGTAGCCTTCTACGAAGACCTCGAAAACGCCGGCATTGATAAAGCCGTCATCAACGCCTACCAGATTTCCGTTTGAATCGTATGCGCGTACCGATATTCTCCCGGAAAGGCACGTAGTGATTCCGCTTACTATTATGCCGTACACTTTTGGAAAACCTTTTTTTGCTCCCATCCTGTATTGTGTGTGTAATCCTCTACCTTGCATGAATACGGATTGGAAAAGTGCGACTCATGCAAACTGCCATACGGCCCGCCAATCTCCGGACCGCACCCCGCGAGCGCAGCGCACGCGATAATCGGTTTCAGTGCTTTCAACTTCATTCTTTCGTTCCTTTCTTTATGGGAAGCGGGCAGTTTCCGACCATGCCCAGGGTTCCCTGCCCCGCCGAGCCACGCCGTGCCGGGCAGCTCCGCTGGCGCGGCGGCCGGCCGCCTCGCTCGGATATAGTAGCCGGCTCCGAGCTCCGCCGGAGGGAGCGCCTGCCGACAGCAGGATCGGGAGGACTCCCCGGGCGGCGGAAGGGGATGGAAGACCGGCTCCATGACCGGTTGCCGGATCGCGCCGGGCCGGAGCGGCCGCCGAGCGAAGGCGAATGCGATGGCCGCGGGTTGCGGCGGACGCGCCCGGGTTCGGGCCGGGTGAGAAGGGTAATGACGAGAGGAGGAAACCGGATGGCGGCACGAGGCGCGGACTCTTCACCGGCGGGGGCGGTCGCGCCGGCCGCCCCGGAGGCGCGGGCGCGGCGTGCGGTCTTCGACTGGGCCGACCCGTTCGGGCTCGAGGCGGCGCTCACGGAGGAAGAGCGTCTGGTGCGCGACACCGCGCGGGCGTTCTGCCGGGAGGCGCTGATGCCCCGGGTGGTCGAGGCGTTCCGCGAGGAGCGGGTGGACCGGGGCCTCTTCCGCGACCTCGGCGCGCTCGGCTTCCTCGGCAGCACCATCGACGGATACGGCTGCGCGGGGGCCGGCTACACCACGTACGGGCTCGTCGCCCGCGAGATCGAGCGCGTCGACTCCGGCTACCGCTCCATGATGAGCGTGCAGTCGAGCCTCGTCATGCACCCGATCCACGCCTACGGCACGGAGGCGCAGCGCGAGAAGTACCTCCCGAGGCTCGCGACCGGCGAATGGGTGGGCTGCTTCGGGCTCACCGAGCCGGACCACGGGTCGGACCCGGGCGGAATGAAGACCCGCGCCGAGCCGGTAGAGGGAGGCTGGCGGCTGACCGGGTCCAAGACCTGGATCACCAATTCGCCCATCGCCGACGTCTTCGTGGTCTGGGCCAAGGTGAGGGAGCCGGCCGACGGGTCCGCGTCCGCGCCCGGCTCCGGCGCGGGGTCCAGCTCCGGGGCGGGCGGCGCGGAGCGCGACGTCATCCGCGGCTTCGTCCTCGAGAAGGGGATGGCCGGCTTGGAGGCGCCGAAGATCACGGGCAAGATGTCCATGCGATGCTCCATCACCGGCGAGATCGTCATGGACGAGGTGTTCGTCCCGGAGGAGAACCGGCTTCCGGGGGCGCGCGGCCTCGCCGGGCCGTTCGGATGCCTCAACCGCGCCCGCTACGGGATCGCGTGGGGGGCGATGGGCGCGGCGGAGGCCTGCTGGCATGCGGCGCGCGAGTACGCGCTCGAACGCCGGCAGTTCGGGCGCCCCCTCGCCGCCAACCAGCTCGTGCAGCGCAAGCTCGCGGACATGCAGACCGAGATCGCGTTGGGCCTTCAGGGGGCGCTCGCGGCGGGGCGGATGATGGACGCGGGGGACTGCCCGGCGGAGACGATCAGCCTTGTCAAGCGCAACAACTGCGGCAAGGCGCTCGACGTCGCGCGCGCCGCCCGGGACCTCCACGGCGGGAACGGCATCCACGAGGAGTTCCACGTGATGCGCCACGCCATCAACTTGGAGACGGTCAACACCTACGAGGGCACCCACGACGTCCACGCCCTCATCCTCGGGCGGGCCCAGACCGGGATCCAGGCCTTCACCTGAACCGGGCGGCTGCCCCCGGCCGGCGTAGCGGCGGGCGTGGGGAGGCGAATCTCGCGCTGCGAGGGCGTCGACACACGGCGGCGGGGCGGGGGGCATGTGCGCTGCCGAAGGGCGATCCGGAGAGCGCCGGCGGCGCCTCGTTCCGACGAAGCCGGCCATCCAGGAACGGCCTGCGCGGGCCTGCGAGCGGACGCGAAGCGCGCCAGGAGGTCGGCCTTGGCGCGTGCGCGGCGTCGGGGTGGCCAGGACGAAGTGCGGCCCGCCGACGCTTGGCGGTCGGCGTCCACCGGCCAAGGGGCCGGCAGGGTTCGCGGGCTGGCTGGACTTGGGCGTGGCGCCGGGCTCGATCTCGGGCGCGGGCCGCGCTCGCGGGGAACGTCAGTCGCGGGGCGGGAGCAGGGCGCGGGCCGCTTCGATGAACGCACGCGCCCGACCCACCGCGTCTTCGGCCTGCGATCCGGTGAAGACCTCCGCGGGAATGCCGCCGGGAAGCCCGTTGGGATATCGGGTCGGGATCCAGTACTGGTCGAGCTGGCGGGCCGAATCCCGGAGGCGGCCAAGGGACGCCGTGTGGGCGTCGGCGGTCGCGTCGGCGACCGCGGCGGCCGCCCGGTCGAGCAGCTCGAGCACGGAGTGCTCGGGCACGAAGCGGGCGCCGGAGAGATGGAGCACCGCCTTCAGGGCCTTCTCCGCTGCCTGCTGGCTCGTGAAGCACGCCTGCGCGGGGAAGCCTTCCCGCGCCCCGAGTGCGGCGAACGCGAGATCGCTCTCCGCTCGACGCAGCCAGCGCTCGGCTTCGTCTCGGGCCGCCCTCTTCACAGCAGGTCCACCCCTTCTTCGAGCGCCCGCAAGAGGAAGGGGTTCTCCTCCCCGATCATTCGTTCGAACTCGGCGGGCGTGCAGACCAGGAGGTCGAGCCGCGGCCAGACCTCGTAGAGCCCGGCGAAATCGCGGTAGCGCTCGCAGAAGCTCCTCTCGGTCTCCGCGATGACCAGAAGGTCGAGATCACTCCATTCGTCCGCTTCGCCGCGCGCGACCGAGCCGAACACCAGCGCCTTCACGGCCCGGGAGAGGTGAGGCCCGAGCCGTGCCGCGAGGAGGTCTCGATCCTGGGGTGGGGCCGCATCCATGGGGCCAGTGCAAGGGTACGCCGCGGGCGGGAGCGCCGGGGACCCCGCCGGGGATTGGGCCGGTCGCCTTCGCGAGCCGCCGAACCCTGCCCTGAACCCCGTCCGGCCGCAGCCTCGCAGGCGCAGGGGCGTCTCGAGGACGCGGGGGCTCACCTGGCGCGCCACGGCCGGAGCCTCGCAGGCGTGGTGGCGTCCCCGCCCACCGGACACCTCGAAGCAGCGCCAGCTTCACGGGTCTCGCGCGAAGCGCCCCCGGGAGCACGGGCGTCTCGCCCGCCTGGGCGATTCCTTGGCCTGCGGTCCGCGGCGGGCGGGACGCCCCGCCCCCGGAGGACCCCGCCCGTGGTCCCGCTCACCGTCCGGGCCGAAGCCTCACTAGAATGGCGTCCGTATCGCGCCGTCTCACGAGCCTTCGTCTCCGGCGGCCGATCGGGGTCCACGAGAAGAGGTTTCCGGATGAAGCGATTGCAGCGGGCGTGCGGGCGTCTGGCGGGGATGCGGGCGTTCGACGGGGTCGTCATCGCGATGATCCTCGCGACCGCGGTCGGGCTCGGCGCCGATACGAGCCACGCCCTGCACGCCCGGTACGGCCCCGTCATCGAGTGGACCTACCAGGCGGCCCTCGCGGTGTTCGTCCTCGAGGCGGCGATCAAGCTCACCGCCGTCGCGCCCCGCTTCGAGCGCTACTTCCGGGACGGGTGGAACCTCTTCGACTTCACCATCCTGGTCCTGGCCCTCATCCCCGATACCGGGGAGTTCGCGCTCATCGCACGTCTCGCGCGTCTCCTCCGGGTGCTCCGTCTCATCACCGTGGTGCCCCAGCTCCGGATCATCGTCTCGACCCTCGTCCGGTCGCTGCCCGGGCTCGGGCACGTGATGCTGCTGCTGTTCGTGATCTTCTACGTGTACGCGGTCGCCGGGGTGCACCTCTTCCGCGAGCACGACCCGGTCCACTGGAGCTCGCTCGGCATCGCGCTCCTCACCCTGTTCCGGGTGATGACCCTCGAGGACTGGACGGACGTGATGTACACCGCGATGGAGCTCCACCCGGCGAGCTGGCTGTTCTTCGTGAGCTTCGTGCTCGTCGCCGCGGTCGTCATGATCAACATGGTGATCGCGGTCGTCATCAACAACCTGCACGACGCACGGATCGAGGTGGCGTACACCGAGGGCGAGGAGACCCTGCGGGCGATCCGGGACGAGGCGGCGGGCGCGCGCGACGCTCTGGCGCGGATCGAGGCGCAGGTCGAGCGCCTGCGCGGCCGGCCGTGAGCGATCCGTGAGCGACCCGTCCGGCGGCGCGCCGCGCCGCTACCGGATGCCCGCCCGGGCCCGAAGAATCACCCCACGGCCCGCCGATCGGCCTTGCCCGGAAGCCGCACGGCCCCGTACGTTGCGGGCGGGCGGTCTTGCGGCGGGCGGCCCGCCGGATCACTCCGTGAGGAGCACCCGCCATGCACACCCCTGCCACCATGCACGTCGGGCCGCTCGGCTCGACCATCCACGTCATTCGCGCCGACGCCGATACCATCGCGGCGCTTGCCGCCGTCGACTGGAACCGGCGCTTCCGGCGCGTGTGCCTCGACCCGGTGCGGGGGCTCATCACCCTGATGGCGCCCTCGCGCCTTCATGAAGACCTGGCCGGGATATTCGACGACATCGTGGAGACCGCGGCGGACGGGGTGGGCCGGGTCTCGAAGGGACTTCGCTCCGTACGGCTCCGGGGGCGGGGGGAGCCGCCCGGCACCGGCATGGAGCCCGACTGCACCTTCTACATCGGAGAGCGGGCCGGGAGCTACTGGACCGCCGCCGAAGAGGGGGAAGCGGCGGCCGATGCGTTCCTGGTGGAGGTCGCTCCCGACCTGGTGGTGGAAGCCGAGATCACGAGTGCCGACGAGGGCAAGGCCGAGCGCTGCGGGCAGATGGGGGTGCGGGAGCTGTGGCGCCTGCGCGCCCGCCGGGGCGAGCGGGAGGTGCGGGCCGACTTCCTCGCCCTGCGGCCGGACACGCCGCCGCGGTCGCTGGCCGTCTCCGCGGTACTGGAGGGCTTGACCCCGGCGGACGTGTGCGAAGCGGTCGAAGGCGTGCGGGGCGCCCGCACCCGGGCCGCGCGGACGGAGGCGGTGGCCCGCATCGTCCGGCGCCGTCAGCGCAGGAGCGTCCGCGTCCGCGAGGCGGACCCGCCCGCCTGCTCTCCCCCCGGCCCCGAGCCGACCCCCGGGGCCGTCCGCGGAGGATGAGTGGCCGGATCCCGCACCGACACGCGCGCGCGTCGCGGTGCAGTGGCCCGCTTCGGGTGCGAGCGGCCGTCCGCGCGCCGGTCTCGGTCGCCTCCACCCGAGCGCCTCCGCTCGATCGCCCCCACCCGAGCGCCTCCAACGTGGACTCGGCGGCCCCGCGCGGCGTGCCCGGCGCCGCCCGGGCGAGGCTGGTCCGCAGGCGCGCTTCGCCGATGAGCGGCCCGATGGCCGCCGCCTCCCCCGCCCGCCCGGAGACGTCCGTAGACCGCCGATCGCAGGTCTTCGGCCGTTCCCGGCTCAGGCGGCGGCGTAGCGGCCCGCCGCCGCGCCCGCCCGCCGGCCGAAGACGGCGCCGGACACGAGCCCGGTCCCGCCCGGGTAGTTGAAGTAGAAGAGCCCCCCGACCAGCTCCCCCGCCGCGTAGAGCCCCGGGATCGACGCGCCCTCGGTGTCGAGGACCCGGCACTCCTCGTCGATCCTGAGACCCCCGAACGTGAACGTGATCCCGCACGTGATCTGGTAGGCCTCGAACGGCGGCTCGTCGAGGCGGTTCGCCCAGTGGGACTTGGGGATCGCGAGCCCCCGGGTCCCGCGCCCGTCCCGGACGGCCGGATTGAACGGCGCGTCGGTCCGCACCGCCTCGTTGTACTCGCGGACGGTGCGGAGGAACGCCGGGGCGTCCACCCCTTCCAGCTTCTCCGCGAGCGCTTCCAGGGTGTCGGCGGAGACCTTGGTCACCTCCCGGATACGGTACTCGTCGCGAAGGAGCGGGAGCACCTTCGCGTCGAAGACCTGCCAGGCGAACTGGTCGGGCTGGTCGAGGATGACCCTGCCGTACCGGGCGTAGGTGTAGTTGCGGAAATCCGCCCCCTCGTCGACGAACCGGCGCCCGTCCGCGTTCACCATGATGCCGAGCGGGTAGCTGTGCTTCTGGAAGTTGTCCCCCACCGAGAGGTCGCCGAAGGGCGGGGCGTTCCGGTCCCAACCGACCGCGTGGCAGCCGGACCAGTGGCCCCAGGGCATCGCTCCCGCGTCGAGGGCCATGCGAATGCCGTCGCCGGTGTTGTGGCGGGTGCCCCGCACCTTGGCGAGGTCCCACCCCGGGCCGAGGTAGCGGGTGCGCCACTCGGCGTTGGACTCGAATCCGCCGCAGGCGAGGACGACCGCGCCCCCCTCCAGCCGGAGACGCTCCCGGCCGCGCCGCGCCGCGACCCCCCGCACCCCGGCGGCGTCTTCCAGGAGCCCCGTCGCCCGCACCCCGTAGAGGATGGGGATGCCGTGGTCGCGGGCGGCCTCGGTGAGGGCCTGGACGAGCCCCGGCCCCCCGCCCCACACCTCGACCGCGAGACCGCCCCAGAACCTGTAGCGCCCGTCCACCCTGAACGCCTGCCGCCCGTACGAGGGACTGAAGCGCACCCGGTAGCCGCGCATCCAGCGGAGGGTGTCGAAGCTGCCGTCGATGAGGGTCTCGGCCAGATCCGGGTCGGAGCGCCACTGGGTGAGGCGCCCGAGATCGTCGAAGTACTGCTCGCGCGTGTAGACGCCGAAATCGACGGCGCGGCTCTCGTCCTCGGTGAGGTCCGGCATGAGCTCCACGAGGTCGTCCAACCCCCGGAACACGAAGCGCACCGCCCCTGCCGTGTAGCGGCTGTTGCCGCCCGACTCCTCTTCCGGCGCCCGCTCGAGGACGGTGACCCGCGCCCCCTGCTCGCGGGCGGCGAGGGCGGCGCAGAGCGCCGCGTTGCCCGCGCCTACTACAATGACGTCCGCATCGCGCTGTCCCATGGACGGTCGTGCTCCCGGATCCGGTCGGCGAAGGCGCGATCGTATCGGAACGCCGGGACCCCCGCCGCCGACGCGGCCGGCCCCCGGTACGACCGGCCCCCGGCGGCCCCGGTAGCGCGCGCGCACCATGACGGCGCACGACGGCGGTCGGGCCGGGCGCCTCGAGGCCGCCGGCCCCGGCCCGGACCCTGGTCCGGGCCTCGGCCCGGGTCCCACGTCCCGGGTTCCGGGTCCGGGGTCCCCGATCCCGGCCCGGCTTCGGAGCGAGAGGAGCACGAGATTGAGCAACCCGCCCGACTTCAACGCGATATCCCTGGAGGCGCTCCGCCGGCGCCGCGGCGTCAAGTGGACCCGCTACCCGCCCGACGTGCTGCCCGCCTGGGTCGCGGACATGGACTTCGACATGGCCGGGCCCATTCGCGACGGCCTCGCGCGGATGATGGAGGCGAACGACCTCGGCTACTCCCCGAAGCTGCCCGCGAGCGGCCTCCCGGAGGCGTTCGCGGCCTTCGCGGCGCGCCGCTTCCCGGGGTGGGCGGCGGCAACGGAGCGGATGATCGCGATCGCGGACGTCGTGCAGGGCATCCACCTCGCGATCGAGGCGTACACCCGGCCCGGGGACGGCGTCTGCACCCTGACCCCGGTCTACCCCCCGTTCCTGCAGGCGGTGGCGGAGACCGGCCGGCGGCTCGACTCCTGCACGATGGCGCGGGGCGAGGACCGCTACGAGATCGATTTCGACGCGCTCCGCGCCGCCGTCGACGAGCGCACCCGCCTCCTCCTCCTCTGCACCCCCCACAACCCTCTCGGCCGGGTCTTCGACCGGGGGGAGCTCGAGGCGGTGGCGGAGCTCGTGATCGAGCGCGACCTCGTGGTGGTCGCCGACGAGATCCACGCGGACGTCGTCTATCCCGGCGCCCGCCACATCCCCTTCTCCTCCCTCGGCCCGGAGGTGGAGGCGCGCACCCTCACCATGACGAGCGCGACCAAGTCCTTCAACATCGCGGGCCTTCGCTGCGCGGTGGTGATCTTCGGCTCGAACCGGCTCGCGGAGCGCTTCGACGCGTGGCCGGAACGCATCCGGGGGGCGGTGAGCAGCTTCGGCCTGGAGGCGACCCGCATCGCGTGGACCGAGTGCGACGAGTGGCTCGATGCACTGCTCGCGCATCTCGAGGGCAACCGCGACTTCCTCCACGCCTTCGTCGCGGAGCGGCTCCCCGGGATCCGGATGGTGCTCCCGGCCGCGACCTACCTCGGCTGGCTCGACTGCCGGGAGTTCGGCCTGGACCCGGACCCGTACCGATGGTTCCTCGACCACGCCCGGGTCGGCTTCAACGACGGCCGCGACTTCGGCGACGGAGGGGAGGGGCACGTGCGCATCAACTTCGCGACGTCGCGGCCCATTCTCGCCCAAGTCCTGGAACGGATGGAGGAGGCGCTCCAGTGACCGGGGCGCTCCGGTGACCGCCCCGCGGCCACTCCGGCTACTCCGGCCGCTTCCTTCCTCCCCGGCCTCTCCCGGTCGGCCCGGCCGGCCGGGAACGGAGCCGCGGGGTCCCGCCGGAGGCCATGCCCCGGCTCCGTCCGGCCCGCCGCGGGAGGCGGCCCCCATGCACCTGAACCATGCCCCGGCGCCGATCGGCCGGGAGCGACTCGAGGAGGTTTCCCGATGAGCGGCATGAGCGGCATCCCGACGATGGCTCCCGAAGAGCTGCGCGCGCGCCTCCTCGGTGCGGAGGAGGTCGCCCTCCTCGACCTCCGGGAGCAGGGAGCGTTCGGCGAACGCCACGTCTTCTACGCCTCGTGCCTTCCGCTCAGCCGTCTCGAGCTCCGGGTGGGCCGGCTCGTGCCGCGGCGGAGCACGCCGGTGGTCCTCTGCGACGGCGGCGAAGGGCTCGCCGAGCGGGGCGCGGGCAGGCTCGCCGCCCTCGGCTACACGGACGTGCGGGTGCTCGCCGGCGGGACGCCGGCCTGGGAGGCGGCCGGGTACACCGTGTTCACCGGCATCAACGTGCCGAGCAAGGCGTTCGGCGAGTTCGTCGAGCACGAGCTCGACACCCCCTCGGTCTCCGCCGAGGAGCTCAAGGCGATGATGGACCGCGGGGATGGTCTCGTGGTGCTCGACAGCCGGCCGATGGACGAGTTCCAGGTGATGAGCATCCCGGGCGGGGTCTGCTGCCCGGGAGCGGAGCTCGTGCACCGGGTGGGCGACGCCGCGCCGGACCCGGACACGCTCGTGGTGGTGAACTGCGCCGGCCGCACCCGCAGCATCATCGGCGCCCAGTCGCTCATCGATGCGGGCATCGCGAACCGGGTGGCCGCGCTTCGCAACGGCACCATGGGCTGGCATCTCGCGGGCTACGAGCTCGCGCGGGGCCGCGCCGACCGTCCGCCCCCGCGCGGGGCCGCCTGGCGCGAAGGGTCGGCGCGGGCGGCGGAGCGGATCGCCGGCCGCTTCGGGGTCGAGTACGTGGATGCCGGGGTCCTCGCCGCCTGGCGGTCCGAGGCGGACCGGCGCTCGCTCTACGTATTCGACGTGCGAAGCCCCGAGGAGTACCGCGAAGGGCGCCTCGCGGATGCGGTCCACGTCGCGGGCGGGCAGCTCGTGCAGACGACCGACGAGCACGTCGCCACCCTCGGGGCGCGGATCGCCCTCGTCGACGACGACGGGGTGCGGGCGACCCTCACCGCCTCCTGGCTCCGGCGGATGGGATGGGAGGCCTGCGTGGTGCGGGGCGCCCTCGAGGCGGAGGACCTCGTCTCCGGGCCGGGTCCGGCGGCGTCGGCCGGAGCGGCCGTCCCCGTCCCCGCCGCCCCCGCGCTTGTGACGCCGCGCGAGCTCGAACACCTCATCGAGGCCGGCCGCGCCCTCGTCCTCGACCTCGCGGACAGCCGGACGTTCCGGCGCGGCTGCCTGCCCGGGGCCTGGCACGCGGTGCGGGCGGACCTCCCCGAGCGGGCCGCCGCCCTGCCCGCCCGCCCCGTCACCGTGCTCACCTCCCCGGACGGGATGCTCGCCGCGCTCGCGGCCGGGGATCTCGAGGGCGACGTGCGGGTTCTCGGCGGCGGCACCACGGCATGGACGGCGGCCGGGCGGGACCTCGCGCCCGGCGAGGCGGATCGGATCGCGGCCAACGTCAACGACGTCTGGCTCCGGCCCTACGACCGGGGCGCCGGCGTGGAGGACGCGATGCGCGAATACCTCGCCTGGGAGACCGGCCTCGTGGCCCAGCTCGCGCGCGACGGCACCGCCCGCTTCGGCCCGTTCCGCGAGGGAAGCGGCCGGTGACCCTTCGCCTCGAACCTCGAGCGGAGCCGCGGGTCGGATCCCCCTGGAAGCGCTCGTGTCCCGCCCGCCGCGGGCCTTGCGATGAGATGGAAACCGGATATATGGAAACCTGATTACGCACGAAGCCCAGGTGAATGGTCCTTTCACCCCGTCATTCCCCGTCATCCCCGCGAAAGCGGGGAGAAAGCGGGGATGACGGGGAATGACGCACTTTCGTGGGGCCGGTCCCCGGGCTTCCACCGAGCGAGGCTCGCAACCCGCGCTTTGTACGTAGTCAGGTATGGAGAATCGATGAGCGGCCGGGGGCAGGGCGTTTCGATGCCGGCTGCATCGGGAGCGGGGCGGGCGGCCCGGCTTCTCGCGGCGAGCCTCGCCGTCTCTGCCGCCGGCGCCGGGTCCGGGGCCGCCACCGGGGCGGAGGGAGGCGCGGGAGAGGGCTCGGGGGCGGCGCTCGCCGCGGTGTGGTGCGGCCGATGCCATGCCGCGCCCGATCCGGCGGCCCTCGACCGCGAGACCTGGACCCGCCGCGTGCTCCCCGAGATGGGGGCCCGGCTCGGGATTCTCGAGTTCCGCGGGCGGCGCTGGCGCCCGGACCCGAGCCTTCCCGCCGGCGCCTACCCGGCCAAGCCGCGGCTGCCGCTCGCCGACTGGAGGAAGATCTTCGACCACTACCGGGACGGGGCGCCGGCGGAGCGCCGGCCCGCCGCCCCACCGCCGGAACGGGCCACCGCCCGGTTCGCGATCCGCCTTCCCCCGGCCCGAACGGACGGAGAGCCCGCCGCGGTCACCGCAGTGCGCGTCGACGAGGCGGGCGGGCGGGTCCTCGTCGGCGATGCAGCGGCCCGCCGGGTGCGGGTGTACGACCGCGCCCTGCGGCCGGTGGCGGAGGCGCCGGTCGATACCCCGCCCGTCCACTTCGCTCCCCTCGAGGAGGACGCCTGGCTCGTCACCCTGATCGGCTCCCTCTCGCCCGACGGCGGGCCGCCCCGCGGCGGGGTGGTCCGCCTCGATCCGCCGGGACCGGACGAAGCGGACTGGCGGGTGACCCGCCTCGTCCGCCGGCTGCCCCGTCCGGTCCGGACGCTCGCCGCGGACCTCGATCGCGACGGCCTCCGCGACCTCGTCGTTGCCGGCTTCGGCCATGCCCGCGGGGGCATCTCCCTTCACCTCGCCCGCCCCGGGGGCCGGTTCGACGCGGCGGTGCTGCTCGGGGAGCCGGGGGCGGTGTCCCTCGCTCTCCGGCAGGGCGACCTCTACGCGCTGATGGCCCAGGGAGACGAGCGTATCCTGCGGTTCCCGGCGGCGGCGCTCGACCGCCGGATCGAAGGTATGCGCCCTTCCACGCCCGACCCGGCCTCGGCCGCGCCGCCCGGTCGCGCCTCCGCCTTCGGGCCGCCTCCCGCCGCCTCGTCCGGGGCCGCCTCGCCCGAAGTCGTCTCGCCGGAGGTCGTCCGACGGTTCCCGCCCGAGCGCGGGTCCAGCTCGATGCGGGTGCTCGACTTCGACGGCGACGGCGACGCCGACCTCCTCGTCACCGCCGGGGACAACGCCGACTTCACCCCCGTCTTCAAACGCGGCCACGGCGTCCGGCTCTACCTCGGGGACGGCCGGGGCGGCTTCCGCCTCGCCTTCTTCCACCGCCTCGACGGCGCCTACGGCGCGGTGGCCGAGGATTTCGACGGCGATGGGGACCGGGACGTCGCGGCCGTCGCCTGGTTCGCGGACTACTCGCGGGGAGCGGACCGGGCGTCCGGCTTCGTCTACCTCGAGAACCGCGGCCCGGACGGGTTTCGCGCGGCCCGGGTTCCCGGGCTCGGGCGCCTCGGGCGGTTCGCGGTCATCGACGCGGGCGACGTGAACGGCGACGGCATGCCGGACGTCGTGCTCGGCAACCTCGCGTACGGAGCGCCGGGGCCGGGCTCCCCCGCCCCGTCCCTCGTGCGCGCCTGGGCGGCGGGACCGCGCTTCGTGGTCCTCGAGGCGCGGCCCGGCGGCGGCCCGGAGCCCCCCTCGTGATCCCTTCGTGATCCCCTCATGATCCATAGACGAGGCGCGGCAGGAAGAGCACCAGGTCCGGGAAGAGGGCGAGGACGGTGAGGAGGGCGAGGATCGCGAGGATGAAGGGGAGCGACTCGCGGACGTAACGATCCGTCTTCACGTCCAGCAGCCCGCACACCGTGTACATGATGACCCCGACCGGCGGGGTCATGCTGCCGAGCCCGACCAGGATCACCATCAGGACCCCGAAGTGGACGTCGTCGATGCCGAGCTGGCGCACGATGGGCACCAGGATCGGGGTGAGCAGCAGCACCATGACCGTGCTCTCCACGAACATCCCCGCGACCACCAGGAAGCCGAGGAGGAGGAACAGCACCATGACCGGGTTCTCGGAGAGCCCGGCGATGAACGCGGCCATGTTCTGCGGCACCTGCTCCACGATGATCGCGAAGCCGAGCATGGCCGAGAGCATGAGGATCAGCATGATCATGCCGATGTCGGTGACCGCCCGCCCGAGCACCCCCGGCAGGTCCCGGACGTGCAGCTCCCGGTGGGCGAAGAAGCCGACGAGGAGCGCGTAGACGACCGCGAAGGCGCCCGCCTCGGAGGGCGTGAAGAGGCCGAAGCGGATCCCCACGATCAGCCACACCGGGAAGATGAGGGCGTACTTCGCATCATCGACGGCGCGGAGCATCTCCCGCCATCCGGGCCGCGCGGCGAGCTCGCCGCGGTAGCCGCGCCGGCGCGAGATGATCCAGGCCGGCCCCATGAGCGCCGCGGTCATGAGGATCCCGGGCACGACCCCGGCGACGAACAGCCGTCCGACGGACACCTGGCCGATGAAGCCGTAGAGGATGAGGCCGATGCTGGGCGGAATGGTCGAGGTGATGAGGGAGCTCAGCGCGATGACCGCCGCCGTGAAGCCCCCCGCGTAGCCGTGCCGCCGCATGGTGGGTCCGAGGATGCGGGCCTCCATCGAGGCGTCCGCGACCGAGGACCCGGAGATCCCGCCCATGAGGGCGCTCAGCACGATGCTCGTGTGGGCGAGCCCCCCCGCCATCCATCCGGTGAGGGCGGAGGCGAAGGCGAGGAGGCGCCGGGTGATGCCGGTCGCGTTCATCAGGTGCCCCGCGAGCACGAAGAGGGGCACCGCGAGCAGCGGGAAGCTCTGGGTCGAGGAGACGATGCGCTGGGCGCTGATGGAAGCGGGGAAGTTCGGGTCGGTCAGGAAGAACGTGAAGCCCGCGATCCCGATGGCGAACCCGAGGGGCATCCCGATGAGGAGGAGCGCGAGGAAGATGGCGGTGATGAGGATCATGCCGACCCCCCGCCCGCGCCCGGTGCGCCGCCCTCCTCTCTCGGGGCGGACCGCCGCCCCGTGGCGCCGCCGCCCCCGTCCGGGGCGGGCGCCCCGCTCCGGGATCCGCCGGCGCCGTCCGGACCTCCGCCGCGCCCTTCGCCGCGCCCTCCGGCGCCTCGCCCTTGGCCGTGCTCCTCTCCACCACCCCCTTCATCGCCGCCCGCGGCGCCGCCCCGGAGCGCCGCCGCGATCCTTCCCACGGTGGTGGCGAGCAGAAGCGCCGCCCCGAGGGGCGCCGCGACGGTCGCGAAGGCGAAGCTCAGGTTCGTGGTCATGAACCGGCGGTCGACGCTCACGAAGGTGAGCTCGATGCCGTGCCAGAGGAGGGCGGCGAGAAAGGCGGCGATGAGACCGAGGTTGAACACGGCCACGGCCCGCCGGAGCCGGGGCGGGAGATGGCGCGTCAGCACGTCCACCCCGATGTGGGCGCCGGCCCGCATCGCCTGGTTGGCGCCGAGGAAGGCGAGCCAGGCGAAGAGGAGCTGTGCGATCTCGATCGACCAGATGATCGGCCGGTTGAAGGTGCGGGTGACCGCGGGCACGAAGACGAGCAGGACGAGGAGGGTGAGGAGCGTCCTCGAGATGAGCTCCTCCGCGCGGGTCAGGTGGCGGCCGACGGCAGCGGCGGCGCGGCGCATGCAGGACCCGGAAGCGGGGCGGGACGGGGGCGTGATGGAAGGCGGCGCCCGTCCTCCCCGACGCGCTCCGGCCCGCGCGGGCCGGAGCGCGCGGAGCGGGCGCGGCCGCTATCTCACCTCGGCATAGACGCGGGCGCGCACCTCGGTCAGCCCCATCATCTCGTAGACCCCCGAGGTGGCCTCGACGAAGGGCGCCTTGTCGACGTCGGCGTTGATGGCGAGCCCGGCCTCGGCCATCTTCGCTTCGAGCGCCGCGATGGCGTCGGCGGTCGCCTGCGTGCCGACGTCGCCCCCCTTCAGGGCCTCTTCACGCACGATCCGCCGGAACTCCTCGGGCAGCGAATCGGTCCAGGCGGCGCTGGTGACGAGCCCGGTCATCAGGTTGATGTGCTCGGTCTTCGCCATGTGGCTGGTCACTTCGTAGAGCTTGATGCCCCACGCGGCCGGGGTCTGGGCGCCGGCGCAGTCGATGACCCCCTGCTGGATCCCGGTGTAGACGGAGGTCCAGGCGAGGGGGGTCGCCACCGCCCCCATCGCGTTGATGGTCTCGATCCAGAGGCGCGCGTCCGGAACCCGGCAGCGGACCCCGTCGAGGTCCGCCGGCTTCGCGACCGGGGTCGGGGTGTACATGTTGCGCACCCCCTGCCACCAGTTGAAGGAGAGGATGTCGAGGCCGGCCTTCTCGCGGAGCTCGTCGTTGAACCCCCCGAACACGCTCGAGGTCACGATCTTCTTCATCTCCGCGAGGTCGGCGGCGAGGTAGGGGGCGGATACGATGGCGATCCCCGGGACGTAGGAGCCGAGACGCCCGCCGTCGATGACCACCGCCACGTTGGCGCCGGCCCGCGCCTGCTCGATGCATTCGTTGTCTTCGCAGAGCGACAGCGCGGGGAAGATGACGATGTCGACGTCGCCGTTGGTGCGGCTTTCGACACCCTGCTCGAAGGCGAGCAGCCCCTGGAACAGGGGGTCGTCCACGGTGAGGGCGGTGCCCACGTTCAGCTTCCAGTCGGCGGCGCCGGCCGTCCCGACCGCGGCGGCGGCCGCGATTCCGCCGAGGGCGAGTACGGTGATGAGCTTGCGGATCATCGAATTCTCCTGCTGGCTTCCGAGCGGGTTCGAGGAGGGCTTCGCCGGGAGGCATTTCCTCCCCCGAGCCTCCCGGGGAGGCCCGCCGGCCATCAAAATCGACAATCGGCGAAGTGTCAAGGGTCGGGGCGCGACCCCGACCCGGCGCGCACCGCCGGAACACCGAGGGGGCACGGTCGAGGGGATGGCCCGCCGCCGGGCGCCGCGGCCGGACCCGGGGTCAGGCGGGAGCGCCGTCGCCCGCGGGAGGGAAGAAGCCGAGGCGTTCGAGGAGCTCGACGGTCGGAGGGCTGACCGTCATGCCGGAGAAGTCCTCGGGCCGCACCCAGCGGGCCTCCAGGGCGTCGTCCCTCGCGCGGGGCTCTCCGGCCACGTAGTCGGCGAGGAGGTCCACGATGACGTAGTGGAAGGCGATCCGCCCCCCGGCGTCGCGGACCACGGAGTCGAAGGACCAGACCGGCTCCCCGGCCCGCACCCGAACCCCCGTCTCCTCGCGCACCTCGCGCTCGGCGGCCTCGGCCAGGGTCTCTCCGAGCTCGATCCGCCCCCCGGGCACCGCCCACACCCCCCGGCTCGGCGCGCGGGCGCGGCGCACCATGAGCACCGCCCCGTCGTGGACGACGACGGCGCCGACGGCGGGGACCGGGTGGGCCCGGGGGCTCACCCCGCGCGGGCCAGGCGCTCGACCTGGTCGCGGAGCCGTCCGACCGCCCTCCCGAGCTCCGCCGCCCGCTCCCGCTGTTTCTCGACCACCGGGGCGGGGGCCCGCGTGACGAACGCTTCGTTCGCGAGCTTCGCCTCGATCTGTCCGAGGTCCCGGACCCGCTTCTCGATCTCGCGCTCGAGGCGCGCCCGCTCGGCGGCGAGGTCGACCGCGCCCTCGAAGGGGAGCAGGATCCTGAGCGCGCCCGCGAACGCCGCCGCCCCGGGCGGAGCCGGCGCGTCCCGGTCGAGCCAGGTCAACCCATCGAGGCGTGCGAGGCTCGCCAGCAGGTTCCGATGCTCCTCGACCCGCTCGGTGTCGAGCGCGTCGCCGCCCTGCAGGGCGACCGCGATCCGGCGCCCGGATGCGACGTCCATCTCGCCGCGCACGTGCCGCACCGCGAGCACGAAGGTCTTGATCCACTCGACCTCCGCCTCCGCCTCGGGGTCGGGGTCCCCGGGCTCGGGCCAGGGCCGGACCATGACCGTCTCGCCCTCGATCCCCGCCGCCGGGGCGATCCGGCGCCAGAGGTGCTCGGTGAGGAACGGCATGAGGGGGTGCAGGAACCCGAGCAGGCTCTCGAACACCTCCACCAAGGTCCGGCGGGTGGCCGCGCGCGCGGCCTCCGGCACGTCCGGCCCCGCCAGCACGGGCTTGGTCATCTCCAGGTACCAGTCGCAGAACTCGTTCCACGTGAAGTCGTAGAGGCTCCCCGCGACGTAGTCGAAGCGATAGGTCTCGAAGCCGTCACGCACCTGCCCGGCGAGGGCGGCGAGCCGGGACCGGATCCACCGGTCGGCGACCGTGGGCGCACCGGCGGCCTCGCCCCCGCGCGGCGCGGGCGGCTCGCGCCCGTGGCCGGCGCCGGGCGCACCGCCCCGCGACGGCTCCGCCGCCTCCCCCCCGGCCGGACCGGCGCTCCGCAGCACGTAGCGGGCCGCGTTCCAGAGCTTGTTGCAGAAGTTCCGGTTCCCTTCGATGCGGCCGAGGTCGAAGCGGATGTTGCGTCCGTTGGTCGCGAGCGAGCAGAACGTGAAGCGCAGCGCGTCCGTCCCGTAGGCCGGGATCCCGTCCGGAAACTGGCGGCGGGTCGCCTCCTCGATGCGCGGGGCGTCCTCCGGCTTCATGAGCCCGGTGGTCCGCTTGACCACCAGCGACTCGAGGTCGATCCCGTCGATGAGGTCCAGGGGGTCGAGGATGTTCCCCTTCGACTTCGACATCTTCTCACCGTCCGCGTCGAGCACGAGGCCGTGGATGTAGACGTGGTCGAAGGGCGCGTCGTCCATGAACTCGAGCCCCATCATGACCATCCGCGCGACCCAGAAGAAGATGATGTCGAAGCCGGTGACGAGGACCCGGGTCGGGTAGAACCGGGCCAGCCGCTCCGACTCCCGCGGCCACCCCAGGGTCGAGAACGGCCACAGGGCCGACGAGAACCAGGTGTCGAGCACGTCCGGGTCGCGCTCCAGGCGGACCTCCGGCCCGAGGCCGTGGCGCTCCCGGACCTCGGCCTCGCTCCTCCCGACGTGGACGCCGCCGTCCGGGCCGTACCACGCCGGAATGCGGTGGCCCCACCAGATCTGGCGGCTGATGCACCAGTCTTCGATATCGCGCATCCACTGGAAGTAGACCTTGGCCCAGTTCTCGGGCACGAAGCGCACCGCTCCGGTCTCGACGGCGCGGATGGCCGGCTCCGCGAGCGGCGCGGCCCGCACGAACCACTGCGCGGTCAGGCGCGGCTCCACCACCGCGCCGGTCCGCTCGCCGCGCGGGATCTGGTGGCGGTACGCCTCCACCCGGTCGAGCAGCCCCGCTTCCCGGAGGTCCGCCGCGATCCGTTCGCGGGCGGCGAAACGGTCGAGCCCCCGGTAGGCGTCCGGCGCGTTCTCGTTGAGGGAGGCGGTGTCGGTGAAGACGTCGACCGAGGGAAGCCCGTGGCGCTCCCCGACCGCATGGTCGTTGAAGTCGTGGGCGGGGGTGATCTTGAGGCAGCCGGTGCCGAACTCCGGGACCACGGACTCGTCCGCGATGACCGGGATCCGGCGGTCGCAGAGCGGAAGCTCGACCTCGCGGCCGACCAGCTCCGTGTAGCGTGGATCGTCCGGGTGGACGGCGACCGCCACGTCCCCCAGCATGGTCTCCGGACGGGTGGTCGCGACGGTGACGAAGGCGGGGCCCCCGGCGGGAGGCTCGTGGAGCGGATAGCGGACGTGCCAGAGGTGGCCGTCCTCCTCCTCCGACTTCACCTCGAGGTCCGAGACCGCGGTACGCAGCACCGGGTCCCAATTCACGAGCCGCCGCCCGCGGTAGATGAGCCCCTTGTCGTGGAGCCGCACGAAGGTCTCCAGCACCGCTTCGGAGAGCCCTTCGTCCAGGGTGAACCGCTCGGTGTCCCAGTCGACGGAGGCGCCGAGCCGCCGGAGCTGGCGCCGGATGGTTCCGCCCGACTGCCGGGTCCAGTCCCACACCCGCTCGACGAACGCCTCCCGGCCGAGGCTCCGCCGGTCGCTTCCCTCGCCCTCGACCTGGCGCTCCACCACGACCTGGGTCGCGATCCCGGCGTGGTCCGTCCCCACCTGCCACAGGGTGTCGCAGCCCCGCATGCGGTGGTAGCGGATGAGGGTGTCCATGATCGTGTCCTGGAACGCATGCCCCATGTGCAGGGTTCCGGTCACGTTCGGCGGCGGGATCATGATGCAGTACGGCCGGCCGTCCCCGCGCGGCGCGAACCAGCCGCCCGCTTCCCAGGCGGCGTACACCCCGCTCTCGATGCGGTGGGGGTCGTAGGTCTTTTCCATGTGGTGCGTGCCTGGGAACCTGAAGACGGGAGACGGGGGCGGAGACGGCGGAGCCGAAGGAGCTCAGTCGTTCGGCTGGTTCGAAATCCGGACGAGCTCCCCGATGACCTCGGGGAGGGTGATCGCGACGTGCTCGCGGACCCGGGCCGCGATGTCCGCCGCGGCGCGTTGCATCGCTTCCTCGGTGCCGGTCTGGATGATGACGTCGATCTCGTTGGCGAGCCGGTCGATGAGGTGGCGATAGACCTCGGGCTCCAGCGACGGGGGCGGTGCGTCGCCGTACCGCTCGCCGCCCGGACCGGGGTCCGCTGCGGGATCGAGGGCGAGATCGAGCCCGTCGATGCACGGGAGGGGATCTTCCGGAATGATCTCGAACCCGAATCGGAGGGGATCCCGACCGAATGCGAGCTCCTGCCCGTCCTCCTCCGCCTCGGCGGCCTCGGACCCGCCGCCGGTTTCTTCCGCGTCGTCGTCCGCCGGGGTCACCACGTCCCGGAGCAGCGGGAGCGTCTCCGGGTCCCCGGACGGGCGCTCCGGAGCCTCGGCGGTCTCCGGGATGTTCGGGCCGGCAGGCCCGCGGGCCGACACGGCCGGCCGGGCCTCGCGGTCGTCGAGCATCTCCTCGAGGATCGCGAGCACGTCGTCGAGCCGGCCGATCGGGTCGAGGGCCGGCTTCGGCGCGAACGGCCACCGGCTCTCGTCCGTCTTGCGCCTGCTTCGCTCGCGCGCCATCGGGCTCAGACCCGGTGGGTCTCGAGCTCGCAGCCGAGCGCGCGGTACCGGCGAAACCGCTCGCGGCCCGCCGTGCGGGCGGAATCCGTTCCGCCGACCACCTCCGCGATCCGGGCGAAGCGCTCGAAGCCGTCGGGTACGCGCGGGTCGAGGTTGAGAAGGACGTCGTCGGCGAACCCCGGCAGCGCGCCCCAACCGATCGTGACCGGCGGCCCGCCCTCGGCCCCCGCGGCGCCCGCGGACTCGGGCGCGCCGCACACCGCGTGGGGAACGAAGCTCTCCTCGCGCCGGGTCCAGAGCAGGTCGTCCAGCCGCCGGGCCGATTCTCGCGAGTCGGTGTGCAGGTGCACCCGGTGGCCGCGGCGCCACGCCGTCTCCGCGATCCGGCATGCGGTCGCGTCGGCCGCGACCGCCCCCGGATCCTCGACGAGGTAGAAGTCGACCCGCGGCGTGTCCAACGGTGCTACCGGCCGGCCCGGTCGATCAGGAACTGGACGAGAAGGGGCACCGGCCGGCCGGTCGCTCCCTTGTTCTTTCCGCTCTTCCACGCGGTGCCCGCGACGTCGAGGTGCGCCCAGCGCCGCTCGCGCGCGAAGCGGGAGAGGAAGACCGCCGCGGTCACCGATCCCGCCGGCCGGCCGCCCACGTTGGCGACGTCCGCGAAGTTGCTCTTCAGGGCCTCCTCGTACTCCGGCCACACCGGGAGCTCCCAGCAACGGTCGCCGGATCTCGCGGCGGCGGCCCGCAGGGCGGCGCCGAGGTCCCGGCAGTTCGTGAAGAGCCCGCTCGCGACGTGGCCGAGGGCGATGATGCACGCGCCGGTCAGGGTGGCGACGTCGATGACCGTGTCCGGGTCGTAGCGCTCCGCGTAGCTGATCGCGTCGCAGAGGATGAGCCGGCCCTCCGCGTCGGTGTTGAGGATCTCGATGGTCTGGCCGGAGAGGGAGGTCACGACGTCGCCCGGCTTGCAGGCCCGGCCGCCGGGAAGGTTCTCCACGGCCGGGACCACGGCGGTGACGTTGAGGGGGAGGCCGAGCTCCGCGGCCGCCCGGATCGCCCCGAGCACACTCGCCGCCCCGCACATGTCGAACTTCATCTCGTCCATGGCCGCGGCCGGCTTGATGGAGATGCCTCCGGAGTCGAACGTCACCCCCTTTCCGATCAGCACGACCGGCGCTTCGTCCGGCCCCCCCCCGGCGTACTCGACGACGATGAGCTTCGGCGGCTCCCGGCTTCCGCGCGCGACCGCGAGCAGGGCGCCCATGCCGAGCTCGCGCATCCGCTCCTCCTCGAGAACCTCGGTGGTCACCGCTCCGAACTCCTCCGCGAGGGCGGCGGCGCACTCGGCGAGATGGGAAGGCGTGCACACGTTGCCGGGCCGGTTCCCGAGGTCCCGGGCGAGCCGCTTCCCGGCGCCGATCGCCGCCGCTTCGGCGAGGGCCCGGCGCGCGCCGGCGCGGGCGCCGGGGCCGGCGCCCGGCGAGTGGACCGCGACCCGCCGGAGGCGGGGCACGGAGGCCGCGTCCTTCGCGGACTTGCATTCGTCGAACCGGTACACCGCATCGCCGTAGGCTTCCGCCACCGTACGGATCCGCCAGGCTTCGCCGCCGCCCCCACCCTCGACCCCGGTCCCGGTCTCCGCCTCGGCGAGGAAGTCCGCCGCCCCGTGTGCCCCGGTGCCCGCGACCGCGCGTGCCCCCGCCCGGGCCGCCCGCCGGAAGGCGCGCTCGTCGAGGTCCGGCCGTGCTCCGAGGCGCACGAGCACGACCCGCTTGGCCGCCAGGCCGGGCGGGCGATGCACGATGGTGGTCGAGCCGCCGGTCGGGGAGAGATCGCCGTCCGCGAGCACCTGCCCGAGCGCCCCGCCCGCCGCCTCGTCCGCCCGCCGGGCGGAGGGGGTCAGCTCGCGCCGCTCGTACACTCCGAGCACGAGGCAGTCGGTTCGTCTCGCGGCCGGGTTGATGCGTGCGGTGGAGAATTCGACCATAAACGTCCGCCCCGTTTCCCGTATGCTTGCCTCCCGCCCCCGTTCGATTCCGGGCCGATCCGGTTCGATCCGGGAGCCCCGCCCCGGGCGGAGGTGCGGCCTCCGAAGCCTTGGTGGTTTGGTGAATCCGTGAAGTCTAGCTCCCATTTCGCGCAAAGTCCCGGTTTTTCCCTCGGCAATCGGGGTTGCGCCGCGGGATCGGCTCGCGCACGCCGGTCCCGCCCGGTGGGACCGGATCCGCGCGACGGATGGATGGGGAACGGTGCGTCCCGGGGTCGCGGGCGCCCCGTCGGAACAGGCGGGCCGAAAGGGCGCACGAACCGCGCGAGACGTTTGCGTTCCCAGGAGAAGCACCACCTCCATCGGGGTTCGGCGGGTCCACGTCCGCGACCGTGAGCGGGTCATGAAACGGCCCCGTTCGGCAACGGATCCGCGGTGATCCTGCGCCGCTATCTGGTGCGCGAGACGGTCGCCGCGTTCGCGGCCGTGCTCGCCATCCTGATGCTGGTGGTCGTCTCCGCCCGGTTCGCCGGCTACCTCGCCGCCGCCGCGTCCGGGCAGATCGCAAGCGCGTTCGTCCTCGAGCTCGTCGCCCTCAAGTGCGTGGACGCCCTGACCCCGCTCCTCCCGGCGAGCGTGTTCGCGGGGTTCGTCCTTGCCCTCGGCCGGCTCGACCGCGATCGCGAGATCGTCGCGATGACCGTCGGCGGGATGAGCCGGGGCGGCCTCGCGGGCACGATGCTCTGCGTCGGGCTCGGGTTCGCGGCGGCGGCGGGCGCCCTCTCCCTGGTGGCCGCACCCCTGGTGAGCGAGCGGTACGAGTCGCTGAAGGCGTACGCCCGGGACTCGGCGGACCTGTCGCGGATCGTTGCGGGGCGCTTCATGCATTTCGGCCGCGCCGACCCGGTGTTCTACGTCGAGCGGGTGCGGGGCGGCGACCGCGCGATGGAGCAGGTGTTCATGCACGCTTCCCAAGGCGAGGCGGACGAGGTGGTCCTCGCCCCGAAGGCCCGCTTCGTCTCCCGGGAGGACGGGGGGTTCGTGGTGCTCGAGGATGGCCGCCGCTACGTGGGAACCCCCGGCCGGGGCGAGTGGTCGACGACCCGCTTCGCGCGCTACACGGTGCGCATCCGCGAGACGCGGGCCCCCACTGCCGGCGACCGGACGAACACGATGTCCACCGCGCGGCTGTGGGGGGCGCGCGCGTCGGACCGGGCGGCGTCCGCGGAGCTCCAGTGGCGCCTGTCGCAGCCGATGCTGACCCTCGTGCTCGCCGGGGTCGCACTCGCCCTTTCCGGCGACTCCCGGGGCCGGTTCGACCGCCTGGTGCTCGGAGCCGCCTGCTATCTCTCCTATCTCGGCCTGGTGCTCGGCGCGACCCAGGCGGTCGAGTCGGGCGACCTTCCGGCCGGGATCGGGGTGTGGCCGGTACACGCTGCCTTCGCGGCGGCCGCAGCCCTCCTCTTTCTTCGCACCCTCCGCGCCCCGCGAGGCCGGGGACGGCGGCGGGGATGATCCTCGACCATTACATCGCCCGGCATGTGCTCGCCGGGGTCCTCGTCGTCCTCGTCGGGCTCGTTTCGCTGTTCTTCATCGGCGATCTCGTCGCCGACCTCGACACCGTGGGCCGCGGCAACTTCGACTACACGGCGGCCCTCGTGTTCGTGCTGATGCGGATGCCGGGCCGGATGTACGCCCTGCTCCCCGCCGCCGCCGTCATCGGAGGGTTGCTCGGCCTCGGGGAGCTCGCGCGCAGCTCGGAGCTGACCGCGATGCGTGCCGCCGGCGCCCCGGTCTCCCGGATCCTGGGCGCGGCGCTGCGGGCGGGGGCGCTGGTCATCGCCCTCGGCCTGGTGGTCGGGGAATGGGTCGCGCCGTCCGCGGAGCGGCTCGCGGACGACTGGCGCACCGCCGCCCTCACCGGCCAGACGGGCGGCCGAGCGGCGGGGGACGGGTTCTGGGGCCGCGACGGCCGGCGGTTCCTGCATTTCGGCGAGGTGCTGCCGAACGGACGGCTCCGCGACGTGCGCATGTTCGAGTTCGACGAGGCCGGGAAGCTCGCCTCGGCCTGGCGCGCTCGCCGCGGGTCCTACCTCGGAGGTCCGGAAGGATCCGCCGATCCGGCCGCGAACGTCCCGAAGGATGCCTTCTGGCGCCTCGAGGAGGTCGAGATCAGCCGGTTCTTCGGCGACGGCGTGGAGACGAGGCGGATCGCGTCGCTCCTGCGCCGGCTGCCGGCCGGGGCGGACCGGTTCGACCGGCTTGCCGCGCGCCCGAGCTGGCTGTCGTTGCTCGAGATCGCCTCCTACATGCACTACCTGCGCGAGAACGGGCTGCGGACGGCGCACTACGACGCAGCCCTGTGGAGCCGGATCATGGCCCCATTCTCCACCGCGGCGATGCTGTTCATCGCGGTGGTGCTGGTGCTGGGGCCGCTCCGGCAGGCGGGCTTCGGACCCCGGATCGTGGTCGGCGCCGCGCTCGGAATCGGATTCCACATCCTCCAGAAGACGGTCACCCAGATGGGAGTGGTGTACGACTGGTACGCACCGCTCGCGGCGGCGGCGCCGGTCGCGGCCCTCGGCCTCGCCGGCTGGTGGTGGCTGCGCCGGGCGACGGCCTGAGCGCTCCCACCGGCCGGCGGCGGCCCCCTCGGCCAGCCCTCCGACCGACACCGGCCCCGAGGCATGTGCGCCGTTCGCAAGCTCTCGACATGGAGAGCGGAGAGCGGAGAGCGGGGGGCGAGATATCTTCCACCCCACGGAGACGGCGTTCTTCCGTGATTCGGGGTCGGTTCGAGGGAGGGGGGTTGCTGGCGGATTTCACCCCACGGAGCTGCTTGCGCGGGCGTTCGCGAGAGGCCTGCCCGGCGAAAACCCCACCGCGCACATGCCTCGGCCCTCCGACCGACTTGACTGGATGGCCGCGATGTGTGATTTTGCCCACCCGCCGAGTCATCGCCCCGGACGACATGCGACTCAACACCCGGAGCCGGTACGCGGTCACGGCCATGCTCGACCTCGCTCTCCACGATGGGGACGGACCGGTGGCGCTCGCCGACATCGCACACCGTCAGGGGCTCTCGCTCGCGTTTCTCGAGCAGCTCTTCGCGCGTCTTCGCAAGGCGCGGCTCGTCACCGGTACCCGCGGCCGCGGCGGCGGCTACCGGCTGTGCCGGCCTCCCTCGCGGGTAGCCGTCGCGGACGTGATCGCGGCCGTGGACCGCACGGTGGACGCCACCCGGTGCGGCGGCCGCGAGAACTGCCAGAGCGAGGCGCGCTGCCTGACCCACGACCTGTGGACCGACCTCAGCCTCCACATCCGGGAGTTCCTCGGGGATATCCATCTCGGGGACCTCGTGGAGCGCAAGCGGGTCCGGGAGGTGGCGGCCCGCCAGCATCGCCGGTGCGAGTCCGCCGCGCCGCCACGGGCACGGGCCCTCGACGGCCGGCCCGGCGCCCCCCATCCGAGTCCGGACCCCGGCGGGAACATGCCATGATCATCCACCTCACCACCACCGCCGCCGACCGGGTCAAGCGCTTTCTCGCGGGGAGCGGGACGGGCGTCGGTCTTCGCCTCGGCATCCGGAAGAGCGGCTGCTCGGGCTATGCCTACGTGGCCGGGCTGGCGGAGGCGATCTCCGAGTCGGACCGGTTCTGCGTCAGCCGCGGGGTGAAGGTCGTGGTGGACGCGGCGAGCCTCCCCCTGCTCGACGGCACCGAGGTGGACGTGGTCCGCGAAGGCCTGAACGAGGGCTTCGTCTTCCGCAACCCCAACGTCAAGCACGAGTGCGGATGCGGCGAGAGCTTCGGCGTCTGACCTTCACCCCCGGCAGGCCCCCCGCCCCCCGGCGGGCGGCATACGACCGCCCCACGCCGGCCCGCCGCCGCGAGCGGGCGCCCGGGAGCCGCTCCCCCATCGCGCATCTTCGTCGCGGCGCCCGCGCCTGCCCCTGCTAGAATCGCCCGAAACGGGGGCGGCCGGGGCGGCGCGCGGGATCGGCGCTTCCGGAGCCCCCGTCGATACCGCCCTTCCGGATGAGATCGTCTCCATGGCCGTCGAGCGCACCCTGTCCATCATCAAGCCCGATGCGGTCGCCGCCGACCGTATCGGCGCCATCTGTTCGCGTTTCGAGGAGGCGGGGCTCCGGATCGTCGCGGCCCGCATGATGCGCGCGACCGAAGCCCGGGCCCGGGCGTTCTACGCGGTGCACCGCGAGCGGCCGTTCTACGAGGAGCTCGTCGCGTTCATGACCTCCGGTCCGATCCTGGTCCAGGTGCTGGAGGGCGAGGGCGCGATCGCCCGGAACCGCGAGATCATGGGCGCGACGGACCCCGCGGACGCCGCCCCGGGCACCATTCGCGCCGATTTCGCCCGCTCCGTCCAGGAGAACGCCGTGCATGGGTCCGACGGCCCGGAGACCGCGAAGGAGGAGATCGCCTTCTTCTTCGCCCCCGACGAGGTCCACGCCCGTACTCGATGATGCCGTCGCCGGTCACCGCCGCCGATCCCCTTCCCGGGCGCCCGGGCGCCGCCCCCGCACCCGGGGCCGCGGAACGGGCCAACCTGCTCGGCATGGCCCGCCCGCGGCTCGAGTCGTTCTTCGAATCGCTCGGCGAGCGCCCGTTCCGGGCGCGCCAGGTGCTCAAGTGGATCCATGCCCGGGGGGAGAGCGACTTCGGCCCCATGACCGACCTCGGCCGCCCGCTCCGCGCACGCCTCGCCGAGGTTGCGGAGGTTCGGGCGCCGGAGGTGGAGGCGCGGAGCACCTCGGGCGACGGCACGCGCAAGTGGCTGCTCCGCGTCGATTCCGGCAATTGCGTCGAGATGGTGTTCATCCCCGAAGAGCGGCGCGGCACCCTGTGCGTGTCGTCCCAAGTGGGCTGCCCGCTCGACTGCGCGTTCTGTTCCACGGGGAAGCAGGGGTTCAACCGGAACCTCTCCGCGGCAGAGATCGCGGGCCAGGTCTGGCTCGCGGCCCGCGAGCTCGACCGTCCGGTGACCAACGTCGTGCTGATGGGGATGGGCGAGCCGCTGCTCAACTTCGACGCGGTGACCGAGGCCATCGACCTCATGCTCGAGGACCTTGCCTACGGGCTCGCCCGTCGGCGCGTGACGCTGAGCACGGCGGGGGTCGTGCCGGCCATCGACCGTCTCGCCCGCCGCGCCCCGGTGAGCCTCGCGGTCTCCCTCCACGCGCCCGACGATGCGCTCCGCGACCGCCTCGTCCCGATCAACCGCAAGTATCCCGTGGCGGATCTGCTCGAGGCCTGCCGTCGCTACGCGGCCGCGAGCCCCAAGCAGAAGATCACCTTCGAGTACGTGATGCTCGAGGGGGTGAACGACTCGCCCGAACACGCGCGGGCCCTCGTCGCGCTGCTCCGCCCGGTGCCCGCGAAGGTGAACCTGATCCCCTTCAACCCCTTTCCCGGAGCCCCCTTCCGCCGATCATCCGAGACGGTGGTCGACGGGTTCCGGGAGCGGCTGAACGCGGCCGGGATCATCGCCATCACCAGGCGCCCCAGAGGGGACGACATCGACGCCGCCTGCGGGCAGCTCGCGGGAGAGGTCGCCGCCCGCGCGGCCCGCGTTCGCCGGGGCGGCCTCGGCCGCGGTGCCATGATTTCCCCTCCGCGCGAACGTCGGCCCCGGCCGGGGAACGATCACCGGCGGTCCGGACCGGGCACGCCCGCGTCGCCGGCGGCAGGGTAGCCCCCGATGGCCGTTCCCGATCCGCTGGGCGATCCGGGGTCCGCGCCGGAGAACATCGGCCCGACGCTACGGCACGCGCGCGAGGCGGCCGGCTACTCGATCGGGGACGTCGCGGAGCGGATGCGCCTCAGCCCCCACCACATCGAGAACCTGGAGGCCGAGCGATTCGACCTGTTCCCGGTCTCGGTCTTCCTGCGCGGCTACCTGACGAGCTACGCGCGGCTGGTGGGAATCGACGAGGGACCGCTCCTCCATGCCTACGACCGGCGCGGCTTCGGCCCCCCGCAGCTCCACTCCCAGGAGAACGCGCGGACAGCGGCCCGCGGCTCGGAGCTCACCGTCGCCGCCACGACCCTCGTCGTCGTCGCGGTCCTCGTCATCCTGAGCGCGCTGTGGTGGCGGGACCAGTGGTCGCAGGACGACGGTCTGCCGACCCCCACGGTCGCGCAGGAAAACGCCCTTCACGGGGCCGGAGAAGGCGCCGGCGAACCGGCCGGGGCCGCCGTTCCGGCTGCCGGATCGGACCCGGAGGAGCCGCCCCCGCGCGGCGGCGCGACGGCGGCGCCCGACATCGAGTCCCCGCCCGTCACCGCCGGCGTGGAGGGGCCGCCTCCGGTTTCGGCTGGCGGGCGCACGCCGGGCGCCGGCCGGCCGGCGGAGGCCGTGCCCGCGTCCGGCGCCGATGCGCAAACGCCGGCGGAAGGCCCCCCCCCCGGCCCGGACGAGGGGTCCGAAGAACCGGCGGAGACGGTCCCCGGCGAGGGAACGGAGCCCTCCCCGGCCGCGCCCGGATCGGGCGAGCGGGAAGCGATGCGAGCCGACGGGCCGGGCGCCGCGGGGGAGGAAGGAGGGCTCGCCTCGCTCGTCATCCGGGTCCGCGAAGACTGCTGGCTCATGATCCGCGACGCCGATCAGCGCCTCATCTACCGTGACCTCGCGTCTGCCGGCACGGTCCTCGAGCTCGCGGCCACGCCGCCCATCCGGATCGTCGCGGGCTACGCCGGCGGCATCGAGATCGAGTACGAGGGCGAACCGTTCGACCTCTCGCCCTACGTCGAGCCGAACACGGGCACGGCGCGGTTCCGGCTGGGCTCCTGAGCGGCCGATGGCTTCCCTGCCCGCCTCCGCCGAACGATCCCGGAAGCCGCTCGCGTCGGTGCGGGGGATGCACGATCTCCTGCCGGGTCCGATCGCGCGGTGGCAGCACTTCGAGGCGACCGCGCGCGCGGTCCTCGACTGCTACGGGTTCGAGGAGATCCGCACCCCCCTCCTCGAGCGGACCGAGCTGTTCGTCCGCTCGATCGGAGGGGCGACCGACATCGTCGAGAAGGAGATGTACTCGTTTCCGGACCGCGACGGGGACAGCCTCACACTGCGCCCGGAGCAGACCGCGAGCTGCGTGCGCGCCGGTGTCGAGAACGGCTTCATCCACCTTGGCGTCCACCGTCTCTGGTACATGGGTCCGATGTTCCGCCACGAACGTCCCCAGAAAGGCCGGTTCCGCCAGTTCCACCAGATCGGGGGGGAGATCTTCGGCCCCCCGGGCCCGGAGGCGGACGCGGAGATCATCCTCGTCACCGCCCGCCTGTGGCGGCGTCTCGGCCTCGACGGGCTGCGGCTGGAGATCAACTCCCTCGGCACGCCGGACTCGCGCCGCGCCTACCGCTCGCGACTGGCGGAATACCTGCTCGACCGGCGGGCGGATCTCGACGAGGACTCCCGGCGCCGGGCGGAGACGAATCCACTGCGCGTCCTCGACAGCAAGAACCCCGACATGCAGGGCGTCATCGAGGCGGCCCCGAAGCTGCCGGACACCCTCGACCCGGAATCGCGCGACCACTTCGACGCGCTGCGTGCGATGCTCGAGGAAGCCGGGGTGCCCTCCGCCGTGAACCCTCGCCTGGTGCGGGGGCTCGACTACTACACGAAGACCGTCTTCGAATGGACCACCGACCGCCTCGGCGCGCAGAACGCGGTCTGCGGCGGGGGGCGGTACGACGGACTCGTCGAAGAGATCGGCGGCGCCCCGACACCGGGGGTGGGATTCTCCGCCGGCATCGAGCGCCTCGTGGCCCTGCTCGCGGAGTCGGGAGCGGGGGTGGAGCCGGCCCTGCCCGCGGCCTGGGTGGCGGCGGTCGGCCCGGCCGCGGCTCGGGTCGCGCCGGCGGTGGCCGAGGAGCTGCGCGACGCGGGAGTGAGCGCGGTGCTGGACGCCGGTGAGGGCGGGTTCCGAGCCAAGCTCCGGCGGGCGAATCGAAGCGGGGCGAAGGTCGCGGTCATCGTCGGCGACGCCGAGGCGGCCGCCGGTGAAGTGAGCGTCAAGCCCTTGCGCGCGGACCAGCCGCAGAGCACCGTCGCGCGCGCCGCCCTGAAGGATGCGGTCGCCGCGTGGCTTCCGCCCGGCGGCGGCCCGGAAGGGTACTGCTGAGGGGAACCCATGGAGCTCCATCGCACGGACGAGGAACGGCTCGAGTCGCTGAAGAGCTGGTGGTCCGAACACGGCCGGACGTTGATCGGCGGGGTGGCGGCCGGGCTCGCCGGTATCGGCGGGTGGACCTTCTGGCAGGACCATCGGCAGGGCCGGGCGGAGACGGCGTCGGCCCTCTTCCAGACGGTGGGCGAAGCGGCCGCGGCCGACGACCACGCCACCGTGCGCGAAGTGGGGTCCGTTCTCCTCGCCGACCATGCCGGACACGGATACGCCGCCGCCGCCTCCCTGCTCCTCGCGAGGTCCGAGATCTTGGAGGGCCGGATCGACACGGCGAAGGCCCGCCTGAGGTGGGTCGTGGACCATGCCGAGGTCCCCGAGCTCCGCGAGGTGGCCCGTCTGCGCCTTGCGGAGGCGGCCTGGGCGGGCGGCGCCCCGGACGAGGCGATGGCCCTGCTCGACGAGACGCCGGACGGTCCGTTCGCGGCGGCGCGCGACGAGCTCCGGGGAGACGTCCACCACGCCCGCCGGGAGCCGGAGAAGGCGCGCGAGGCATGGGAGCGGTCCGCCGCCGGGTACTCCGGCTCGCCCGCGAGCCGGCAGCGGGTTACCCTGAAGCTGAACGACCTCGGACACCTGAACACACCCCTCGAGCCATGAAGAACGCCACCATCACGCTGAATCGCACCGGCCGCCGGGCCTTGTCGGCGAGCCTCCATCCGCTCGCCGGCCGCGGACTCGTCCGTCCCGGCGCGTCGGCGCCCGCCGACCCGCGGTCCACTCCCGGGCCGGAGGACGTGGCGGGCCAACGCTCCGCCCCGGCCCGCGGGAGAGCCTCTCCCCGCCGGGGAACCCCTCCCCGCCGCCACCGGGGCGCAGCCGCACCGAGGATCCTCCGCGCGGCCGCCCTGGGTGCGGGGGCCGGCATCCTGCTCTCCGGATGCGGCATGTTCGGCGCGGACCGCGAAGACGATATCCCGAGCCTGGCGCCGCTCGAACCGCTCGCGGCGGTCGAAACCCCGTGGTCCGCCGGCGCCGGCTCCGGAACCGGCCGCGAGTGGCTGGTGCTCGCGCCCGCCGTCGACGCCGGCCGGGTGTATGCCGCGGACGCCAAGGGGCGGGTCTTCGCCTACGACGCCGCGAGCGGCCGCCCGGTGTGGCGCTCCGATACCGGCGCCGACGTCACCGGCGGGGTCGGGGCCGGCGGAGGCCTCGTCCTCGTCGGCACGGAGAACGGCGAGGTGCTCGCCCTGCAGGCGGAGGACGGCGCGATCGCCTGGCGGACGCAGCTCACCAGCGAGGTGTTGAGCCGGCCCCGGGCCGCGGGAGACCTGATCGTCGCCCGCACCCTCGACGGCAAGCTCTTCGGGCTCGACGCCGGGTCGGGCGAGGTCCGCTGGAGCTACGACGGCGGGGTGCCGTCCCTCATCGTGCGCGGGACGGGCCCACCGACCGTCGCGGACGGCGTCGCGATCGCCGGATTCGACAACGGGCGGGTGACGGCCGTGCAGAGCGCGACCGGCGAGGTCCTGTGGGAATCCGCGGTCTCCGACCCGCGCGGCGCCTCGGAGATCGAACGGCTCACCGACGTCGACACCGAGCCTGTGGTCGAGGGCGGCGCGGTGTACGCCGCGAGCTACGAACGGGCGGTCGCGGCGTTCGATGCCGAGACCGGCCGTACGCTCTGGCGGCGCCCCATCGCCTCCCAGTCCGGGCTCGCCGCCGATGCGGACCTTCTCTATCTGGCGGATACCGGCGGCTCGGTCCAGGCCCTCGACCGCGTCTCCGGCGCGACGGTGTGGACGGAAGCGTCGCTCGCCGGGCGCAGACCCGCGTGGCCGGCCGTGCACGGCCCGTTCGTCGCGGTGACCGACCACGAGGGCTACGTCCACTGGCTGCGGCGCGAGGACGGACGTCCGGCCGCCCGGACCGGGTCCGGCGCGGGGCGGATCGCCGGCCCTCCCGCCCGCCACGGCGACGCGCTCATCGCCTACTGGGGAGAAGGGAGCCTCACCGCGTTCAGGGTGCGCCGGACTCCCTGAAGCAGCGCCATCTTCACGAGATCCGGGTGGGGCGCGCTTCGGAGCGCGGGCTTCTCCCCGCATGGACGATCGCGGGCCTGCGCCCCATTGCGGGCGGGAGGAGCGCGCTCCTGGAGGATCCGGCCGGTGTTCCCGCACGCGATCCGGGGAGACGCCTCGCCCGGAGGGTGCGCCGTGGGAGGGGTCTCCGGGAATCTTCCCCACTCGAAGGCCGCACGGATCCGGAATCGGGATGATTTCTCCCCATGATCCGTTCCTTTCCGGGACCCGTCTCCATCGGGAAGGATTGCTTGCGTGGAACGAATACGTACCTGATTACGCACGATACCCGGCCGCGTCACGGACGCGGTGAGCGATCCACTTCGGAAGCTCGCCGGATCCCGAGAAGCGACGGCCAGGCGGGCCGGAAGGTCGTGGAGCGGCCGGCTGGAACCGGTGTCCGCCGGCCGGCGCACGCAGCCCGAGCTTCGTGTGCAGCCGGGTAGCGAGCCGAGCGCCCGGGTCGGTCCCGTCGGTGTTCGAGCGTCGGCGCCGAACTCGCGCGGGAAGGATCAGGTGAGGAGGCGGCGCTCCGCCTCCCGGTACTTCTCCGCGGTCTTCAGGATGACTTCGGCCGGAAGGGAGGGTGCGGGCGGGCGCTTGTCCCAGCCGAGGGTATCGAGAAAGTCCCGGACGAACTGCTTGTCGAAGCTCGGCGGGCTCGTCCCCGCGGCGTACTCGTCGGCGGGCCAGAACCGGGAGGAATCCGGGGTCAGCACCTCGTCGATGAGGACGATCCCGCCATCGTCGTCCACCGCGAACTCGAACTTGGTGTCCGCGATGATGATCCCGCGTGCGCGTGCGTACTTCGCCGCGAAGCGGTAGAGGTCGAGGGAGGCGGCCCGGACCCGATGGGCCGCTTCCGGGCCGACGAGACCGCACGCGGCCGCGAAGTCGATGTTCTCGTCGTGCTCTCCGGGCTGCGCCTTGGTGGAGGGGGTGAACAGGGGTTCGGGCAGCCGACCGGCCTCGCGGAGGCCGTCCGGCAGCGTGATTCCGGAGACCGACCCCGTCGCCTGGTACTCCCGCCACCCGGACCCGATGAGGTAGCCGCGGACGATCGCCTCGATGGGGAGGGGCCGGAGCCGGCGCACCACCATCGCGCGCCCCCGGGCCTCGGCGAGGTCCGCGGGATCGGAGAGCACCGCTTCGAGCGGCGGCGCCCCGGCCCGGTGGTTGCGCGAGAGCTCCGCCGTGCGGCGGAACCAGAACTCGGAGATCCCGGTGAGCACCGCGCCCTTGCCCGGGATCGGGTCGGGAAGGACCACGTCGAAGGCGGACAGCCGATCGGTGGCGACGATGAGGAGCCAGTCGTCGTCTACCGCATAGAGGTCGCGGACCTTGCCCCGGCCGATGAGATCGAGGCCGGCCAGGGCGCTCTCGTGCAGCGGGGCGGCGCTCAAGGTCCGTCGTCTCCCGTTCCGGTGATGAGGGGATCGGCCGAAGCCCGAGCGCTTGGCCGAAGGCGCCTCCATGCTATGCCATCGGCCGCCCCGGCGGAACCGTCCGGGCGTCCGCAGATCTCGTGTGCAACGGCGGCTCGCCGCGTGAGCAGGAGTGCTCGCATCCCGCCGGGCTGGACACAGGACGCCGGCCTCTTCCCGGTTCGCCCGGAACCGGGAGGCTGGGAGTCGCGGCAAGGGGGAGTTTGCGGACATGCAGCAGGCGTGGCGCGCAGCGCCGACTTCCCGGAGCCTCAGGCCCATGGCCCCCGGCGGAAGCTTGGCCCCGCGCCGCTGAATGCGTGGGATGGCCGGGGGGACCTCCTCTTCCGAGCCGCACGGCAGTTGGCGCCATCGCCGTTTCAGGCCGAGGTCGCACTCTCACCAAGAATTTCGAGTTCAACGTAGGAGCAGAAAGATTCCGCCGCCGTAAAGCAACGATACCCGGCCTCATTGGCGGTCGCCAGCACTTCGGAGGGTTCGTTCAGTAGAACCGCCACCGGAGCGCTCAAGCCAACTTGAAGCCCGTCCGGCCATGCCAGATCAAGCACCGTGTGCCGGACGCCAGCGGTTTCGTTGAACAGCTCGTGGCTGATCCGGCCGCGCGGCAACCCTTGCTTCTCCACCCAGGCGTTAATGGCTTCGATCTTCTCTTCTTCCGATGCGGTGGCAACGCCGCCAATCGGCGATGAAGTCGAGACGGACGGGGCAGCCGGCCCAGCCGGCACGGAATCGAGCGCAGTTTCGGCCTGCCAGATGTCCGGGTCTCCATGCAGAAGCTCCTCGAACCGGCGGTTGGCTTCCGCAGCCAGCAGCTCTCGGCGCGCTTTCAGAAAGTCGGGATAGTTCTCGATCTTCCACAAGTCGCGGTTCTCGGGAATCCACTGGGAGGCGAGCGCTCCCGGATGGCTATCCTCAACCCTCGGAAAGTACTCCTCGGGCAACTGGGCGCCGATGCGAAGGTTGCATTCCTTCGTCAGAAAACAGATATTGGCCAATGCGTTGATTTCCGGGCGATTGTACACGGGTCCCATCCCATCGCGTTGTTCGTATTCGCGAAGCTTTGCCTTGGGGAAGATGTGATGTAGTTCGAGCCTGCTATTCCTGCCAAGCATGTGCTGGTGCAGCAGGAGCCCGCTGCACCAGTCCCGAGCTTTGCCCATGCGGGTCAGTGTGTAAAGCACCGGGTAGAAGCGAGCGCCTACGCCCCAAGCATCCAAGTGCACCGGCGCTATCCTAAGGCTGTCTCTCCACTGCCGAAACTCGTCGAGGAGTGCGTCAAGACTGTCCTCGGAGTCCTCGAGTACGGCGAGGTCCCGGTCGAGAAAGGTCTCCGTTGAGCCGGAGAAACGGCCCCACATGCCCGCCTGGACGAACCAGTACAGCAGTCTGTCACGCTCTCTCTCACTCAGGCTTCCGCGTTTCCGGTCCAAGTAGCGCACCATGATCGGCAGGGCGTTTTTCCCGAAGAGGACCCGGTCGTGGTCCAGGCCGAGCCGGCCTGCGATCATGTTCAGGCAGGTATCCAGGTGAGTGGTGGCGCGGCTCAATCCCTCCCGGATGTCGTCGGCGCTCTTGTCGTGCAGAAAGCTGAACTTCGCTTCGCCGGTAAGAATCGTGTTCATCGAACGCAGCAACCAATCAACGGTGAAGCCATATCCGGCCCTCTTCCATTCTTCGAGCTTCGCCTTCATCGTATCGCGTGCATCGGGCCATTCGGCGCATATCTTTGCGAGCGCCAGATCCCCTTTGGAGAGCTTCGTCCCGCCGCTGTTTACACGGTTGAATATGTCGACGACTACGTCGAGCGTCTTGTCGGCTCCGGTCACCTCTTCGATGTGCAGATCGATTTCGGTAATTCCGAGCAACTTTGTCAACCGTCCGAAATAAACGCCGACTCTCCCGGCATATTCGGAACTCTCGGTGAATTGGGTGCCGAGCGTACCGAGCCCTGAATGACCCTCCTGCATGATCCGGGTAACATCCACCCACAACAGATCGTCCCTCATCTTCACCGGTTGATAGAACTCGAAGACTTCCTCCTCCAGATGAAACCGAAGTCCACTGAAATTCCGTTCATTTCCATCGAAGAACTTCGGTGGCCGACCCCGTACCACTCCATACAGCGAGGTGATTCGTTGCTGGCCATCCAGAATCAGCTTTACGATTCCCGCGGCCGACTGCCCATCGCCCCGATGCGCCGCGACCTCCGCTTCGGTTGCCCATACCAGCAATCCGCCCACCGGATGCCCTCGGTAAAGCGAGTGAAAGAGCCCGCGAACCTGTTCGCGATTCCAGACGTAGCCGCGCTGGAATTCAGGCAATGCCATGAATCCGGAATCGATCTCGTCAAGGATGGTCGATATCCTCATGCCATGTCCCCACGCTCTGCGTCCCTTGGTCGAGGATCCGCCCTTGAGGCGGAGCGATTTTTTCAGTGTATCCCATTGAATGGTGCGAAGCGAGGCCGTGGCCAACAACAGAAAATCCAATTTAAATTAATTATATTGTCCTACCTATGAGTCCGCGACCCCTCCGGTGGAGGGCGCATCCCGGGGAGACCGTGTCCTTTCACTCGCGAGGTCTGGCTCGCAGCCAAGGGGGGAGCGAGATCTCCGCGTCCTGTCGGACGCTTTGCCGGGGCTCGATCCTGCCGTTCGGGCCGGATCCGGGCCTGGAAAAGCGGCTTTCCGTGTGCGATGGTCGGGGGCGTCCCGGGAGGGAGCCTTCGCCCTCGCCCCCGCCCCCCCGGCCTTCGGGCGGAGGGCGGGAGGAGGCTTCCCCGCCGGGCGGAAGAGGACCAAACCGGGAAAGAGGCATGAACATGAAGAGAATCATGACGTTCGCCGCGGCGTTGCTGTTCGCCGCAGTCCAGACCGGCTACGCGCAGGAGGTGAAGATCAAGTTCGCGTCGGCCAATCCCGACGACAGCTATCACGGCGTGTTCGGCCACGCGTTCAAGAGACATGCCGAAGAGCTCTCCGGGGGGCGGATCCAGGTCGACGTCTTCCTCGGCGGCCAGCTCGGCTCCGAGCAGGACAACGTGAACCAGGTATCGAGCGGGATCCTGAACATGGCGAGCGCCGCGGTGAACAACGTGACCCCGTTCGCGCCGATCGTCGGGTTCTGCAGCCTTCCCTACATGTGGAACAACTTCGAGGAGGCGTGGGCGGTTCTGGACAGCCCCCTCAGGGAGCGTCTCAACGACACGATGGCGGAGCAGGCCAACATGCGGGCCGTCGCGTGGCTCACCGGCGGGTTCCGGGTGCTCACGAACTCGAAGAAGCCGGTGCGCACCCCCGCCGATCTCCAGGGGCTGCGGATCCGGGTGCCCAAGAACGAGATCATGATCGCGGCCTACAAGGCGTGGGGCGTCAATCCGGTGCCGATGGCGTGGACGGAGGTGTTCAACGCGCTGCAGCAGAAGGTCGTGGACGGACAGGACAACCCCTACATCGCCATCCCCTCGGTCCGGTTCGACGAGGTGCAGGATTACATCACCAACATCCACTACCTCCTCTGGATCGGGCCGGTGGTGGTGAACGATGCGTGGTACCGGGGGCTCGCCCCGGACATCCGCGAGATCGTGGACGAGGCGGCGCGGCGGGCGCAGGACGAGGAGCGCGAGTGGGCGATCGTGCGCGAGGGCACCGCCGCGCTCCAGGCGGTCGAGGCCGGTCTCGAGATCACGGTTCCCGCGGACGATGAGCGGGAGTGGATCGAGAAGGGCCGCTCGGTGTGGCCGATGTTCTACGACAAGATCGGGGGCAAGGCGTTCGTGGACGAGGTGGTGGCCTTCCTCGAGGACTTCCGCAGGAAGTAGCCGAGGCCCCGGCCGCGGCGGGTGACGGACGGCCGCCGGGACGGGCCGGGCCATGGGGTCCGGCCCGTCACAGGCCGTAGCCGAGCAGGTGCGGGAGCCAGAGGCTGATCTTCGGAAAGTAGGCGAGCACCAGGATACAGAGCACGATCGCCGCGATGTGCGGCAGCACGTGCAGGCTCAGCCGTTCGAGGGATACGTTCGCGAGCTGGCTCGCCACGAACAGGTTCGCGCCGAGCGGCGGGGTCAGGAACGCCACCTCGTTCGTGACCACGAAGAGGATGCCGAAGTGGATCGGGTCGATGCCGAGCTGGACCACGACCGGCAGCAGGACCGGGGTGACGATGATGATCGTCGACAGCGTCTCCATGAACATGCCGAGGATGAAGAACGCGAGGATGATGATGAGCAGGATCGTGAACGGGTCGGTCGAGATGGTCGCGAGGAGCCCCGCGAGCTTCTGAGGCGCCTGGTTCACGGTGAGGATCTGACCGAACACGGTCGAGGTCGCGACGATGATCATGGCCGTGGAGATGCGGGCGGCCTCGATCAGGGAATCGAAGATCGAGCGAAGGGTCAGCATCCGGTTGACGGCGCCGCCGACGAACAGCCCGTAGAGGACGGCGATGACGGACGCCTCCACGGGGGTGAAGACCCCGGCGTAGATCCCGCCCAGGATGAGGAACGGCGCGGCGAGGGCGAACTTGCCGCGCCAGCAGGCGCGGGCCAGCTCCCGGAAGTCGAAGCGCTCGCCGGTCGCCTCGTAGCCCAGGCGGCGGGCGACCAGGTAGGCGACCAGGCAGTGGGCGACCCCGATGATCGCGCCCGGCACGATGCCGGCCATGAAGAGACCGACGATCGAGGTCTGGGCGATCACCCCGTAGATGATCATCGGGTTGCTCGGCGGGATGAGGATCCCGAGGGTGCCGCCGGAGGACGACACCGCCCCCGCGTAGTCCCGGCCGTGGCCGGCCCGGAGCATGGCGGGGATCATCACCGACCCCACCGCCGCCACCGTGCCCGGGCCGGAGCCGCTGATCGCGGAGAAGAACATGCAGGCGAGGATGGTGGCGATCCCGAGCCCGCCCCGCACCCGCCCGGTGAACTGCGAGACGACCGCGATGATCTGGTGGGTGACCCCGCCCCGCTCCATGAGGGAGCCGGCGAGGATGAAGCAGGGGATCGCGAGGAGCGGGAACTTGTCCACCCCCTGGTAGAGGGTCTGCCCGAGGATGAGCATCGGCACGTCGGACACGGTGAGCGCGACCACCGTCGCGATGCCGAGGGCCATGAAGACCGGGACCCCGAGGACGAGGCAGAGCGCGAGGGCGCCGAGCAGGAGGGCGAGGGTCATGGCGCGTCCTTCCGGCCGGCGCGGCGCCCGCCGCCCCCCGGGCCGGCTCCGACGGCGGGAGCAGGCCGGCTGGCGGAAGCGGGCGCTCCGTCGGATGCCGACGCGTCGCCGGAAGCGGCTGTTTCGGCAGGGTCGCCGCTCGGACCGGAGGGGACCATCGGGACGGCGGGTGCGGAAGATGCGTCCGGATCGGCGGGACCGATGCGGTCGCTGGGGTCGGCCTGGCCGGGGGGGCCGGGCGGATCGGTCGGCCGGGCGGAGGCCGGGTTCGGGGCCGGCCCGCCGCCCGGAGCACCGTCCGGGCCTTCCGGAGCCTGCCCGAGGGTTCCCCGCCGCCAGTCGCGCCAGTACCCCTCGACGATCCGGAAGCTCATGAGCGCGAACCCGAGCGGCACCACCGCATAGATCACCGCCATGTTCCATTGCAGGGCGGGCGAGATGTAGCTGAAGCGCAGCAGATGGCCGACCTGGAGGGCGCCCTGCCAGGCGAAGACGAGGTTGATCGAGACCCACAGGAGGTCCGCCAGAGGGGTTGTCCAGCCGCGGGCGGGGGCGGGCAGGAGCCGTTGAAAGGCGGTCACCCGGATGTGGATCCGCTCCTTCGCCCCGAGCACCGCGCCCATGTAGACGAGCCAGATGAACGCGAACCGGCTCAGCTCCTCCGACCAGGTGAGGGAGGCGTTGAGCACGAAGCGGAAGAACACCTGCGCGCCGAGGCAGGACACCATCAGCACCATGAGGAAGGCGCAGAAGTACTGTTCGAGGTCCCGGTAGAGACGGCGAAGCGCGAAGGAGATCATGGGCGGGTTCGCTTCGGCTCGGGCTTCGGTTTCGGATCCGGCTCCGGCTCGGGCCTCGGTTCCGGCTTCGATTCCGGCTTCGCCGGGAAGGATAGACGAACCGCGAGGCGCGGGACCGGCGGCCCCGGTACGGCACGAGCGCCGGGAGGAAAGGGCGTAAGATCGCGCCCTTCGACACAGCGGCCCCGCACCCGGAGTCCTCGATGCCCCGCACCCAGATCCTCACCTCGGAGTCCGTCGCCGAAGGACACCCGGACAAGATGGCCGACCAGATCTCCGATTCGGTGCTCGATGCCGCGCTCGAACAGGATCGGGGAAGCCGGGTCGCCTGCGAGACCCTGGTCAAGACCGGCATGGTGGTGCTGGCCGGCGAGGTCCGGACGAAGGCGCACATCGAGTACGAGCGGCTGGTGCGCGATCGGGTGCGCGCGATCGGGTACGACGACCCCCGCTACGGCTTCGACGGCGAGACGTGCGCGGTGCTCGTCGCCCTCGGCCAGCAGTCCGCGGACATCGCGATGGGAGTGGACGAATCCGGCAACAAGGACCTGGGGGCGGGCGATCAGGGGATGATGTTCGGGTACGCGACGCGCGAGACCGACGCCTTTCTCCCCGCACCGATCACCCTTGCCCACCGGCTGATGCGCCGCCATGCCGAGGTACGGCGTTCCGGCGCCCTCGACTGGCTCCGCCCGGACGCGAAGAGCCAGGTCACGGTGCGCTACGTGGACGGCGAGCCGGCCGGCATCGAGGCGGTGGTGCTCTCCGCCCAGCACCGTGAAGACGTCTGCGGGCGCAAGCTCGAGGAGGCGGTGATGGAGGAGATCATCCGTCCGGTGCTGCCGGAAGAATGGCTCGACCCTTCCACCCGCTACCACATCAATCCGACCGGGCGTTTCGTGGTGGGCGGGCCGGTGGGAGACTGCGGGCTGACCGGCCGCAAGATCATCGTCGACACCTACGGCGGCCTCGCCCGCCACGGCGGCGGGGCGTTCTCGGGCAAGGACCCCTCCAAGGTGGACCGCTCCGCCGCCTATGCCTGCCGGTACGTCGCCAAGAACGTGGTCGCGGCCCGGCTCGCGGACCGCTGCGAGGTGCAGGTCGCCTACGCCATCGGCGTATCGGAGCCGGTGTCGGTGGACGTCGAGACGTTCGGCACGGCGCACGTGGACGAGGCGCGGCTCGCCGCCCTGGTCCGGGAGCACTTCGACCTGCGGCCGCGCGGCATCATCGAGATGCTGGACCTCGCACGGCCGATCTACCGCCCGACCGCCGCCTTCGGCCACTTCGGCCGCGACGAGCCCGACTTCACCTGGGAACGGACGGATCGGGCCGCTGCGCTCGCCGACGCGGCGGGTCGGCCGCTCTCCTGAGCCCTCGCCCCTCGCCCCGTTCCGGCCCCGGCCCCGGCTCCATCCGAACGCGCCCGGACGGCGGCGGAAGAAGCGCCGCGGCCCCGCGCCCCCGCCGGCGAGGGCCGGCGCGGCTCGCATCCGGGATGCGATAGCTCTCCTCGTCCTGCCCTGCGCACCAGTCCCCGGCCGGGGTTCGTACCGCTTCATTCGCCCTTCTCGCCTCCGTGGTAGGATGCGCCCGCCGCCGGGGACGCTGGATAAACGCAGTTCCAGTAGATGGCTGGCCGGCCCTGGCAGCCGGAGGCGTACTGTCCGGGGGTGGCGTTCCGGCCCGGCGGCGCCGCAACCGTCTACCGACCCGCCGACCACCATCCGTCGCCGATCACCCAGCCCCCCGCCCCTGCCCGCGAGGGTCGGCGCTCCCGGCATACGTCCGATTCGGCTTTGGCCCTGACCCCGTTCCCGGCCTTGGCCGTGGAAGTCGTGACCGGCGCCGCCGACCGCCCGGCCGGGCTGCGAGAGCGGCGTGAAGCGCGGGCCGGCGCAGAGCGCGCACCGGCAAGAGGAGAACGAGAATTGAGCAACCGCCCCGACGGCAACGGCCCGGACCACCGGGTCGCCGACCCCCGGCTCGCGGCCTGGGGCCGCAAGGAGATCGGCATCGCGGAGAACGAGATGCCGGGCCTCATGGCGATGCGCGAGGAGTACCGCGGCGCAAGGCCGCTCGCGGGGGCTCGGATCGCGGGCTGCCTGCACATGACGATCCAGACCGCGGTCCTCATCGAGACCCTCGTCGAGCTCGGGGCGGAGGTCCGCTGGTCGTCCTGCAACGTCTTCTCCACCCAGGATCACGCCGCCGCGGCGATGGCCGCCGCCGGGGTGCCCGTGTTCGCCTGGAAGGGAGAGACCGAGGAGGAGTACTGGTGGTGCGTCGAGCGGACCATCTTCGGCCCCGGCGGCTGGCGGCCGAACATGCTGCTCGACGACGGAGGGGACCTCACCCTGGTGATGCACGAGCGGCACGCCGATCTCCTCGCCGGCGTGCGGGGGCTCACCGAGGAGACCACCACCGGGGTGGCCCGGCTCCACGAGATGGCGGCCAGCGGAGCCCTCCGGGTGCCCGCGTTCAACGTGAACGACTCGGTGACCAAGAGCAAGTTCGACAACCTCTACGGCTGCCGCGAGTCCCTGGTGGACGGGATCAAGCGAGCCACCGACGTGATGGTGGCCGGCAAGATCGCGGTCGTCGCGGGATACGGCGACGTGGGCAAGGGCTGTGCGCAGGCCCTCCGCTCCCTCGGCGCGATCGTCCAGGTGACCGAGATCGACCCCATCTGCGCGCTCCAGGCCGCGATGGAGGGCTTCCGGGTGGTGACCATGGACGAGGCGGCCCCCCTCGGGGATATCTTCGTCACCGCGACCGGGAACATGCGGGTCATCGGCATCGAGCACATGCGGGCGATGAAGCACGATGCGATCCTCGCCAACATCGGTCATTTCGACGCCGAGATCGACGTGGAGGCGCTCCGCAACCATACCTGGGAGAACATCAAGCCGCAGGTGGACCACGTGGTCTTCCCGGACGGCAAGCGGGTCATCCTCCTCGCGGAGGGGAGGCTCGTGAACCTCGGCTGCGCGACCGGCCATCCGAGCTTCGTCATGTCCAGCTCGTTCACGAACCAGGTGGTGGCCCAGATCGAGCTCTGGAGCAACCCGGCGAAGTACGGGAACCAGGTGTACGTGCTGCCGAAGCACCTCGACGAGAAGGTCGCCCGCCTGCACCTCGCGAAGCTCGGGGCGAACCTGACCCGGCTCTCGGAGGAGCAGTCGAAGTACATCGGGGTTCCGCCCGAAGGCCCCTACAAGCCCGACTACTACCGCTACTGAAGGCGCGGCCGGCCGCCGCGCTCCGGCCTCCGCACGGGGTCAGCCCGCGGACGGCGTTTCCGCCGGGGCTCCGCGGGCGGCCCTGACCACCAGCTCGCCGAGCTCGGCCCGGACCACCTCCACCGGCTCGCCGGCCGCGATCCAGGCGCCGTGCTCGGCCCGCGCGCTGTGGTGGACCCGGCCGATCACCACCGTCCCCGCCGGCCGCAGCATCCCCTCCGTCCGTCCGGCCCGTCCCACCAGGGACCGGCCCGCCCGGCTGCCGCTCGTGCCGGCGATCTCGGCCTCGACGGTGAGGCGTGACCGGAGCCGCGCGGCGTGGGGCACGACCTTGAAGAGGAACACGAGCCCGGCGCCGGCCACCGCGAGGGCGAGACCTCCCTGCAGGGCAGCGTCGAAGAGCGCATCCCGGAAGCCCGGGTCGCTCGGCGCGAGGTCGATCTCGTTCGGAAGGAAAGCGAGCACCGCGCCGGCCAGGAGGCAGAGCCCTCCCCCGATCGCGAACAGGCCGCCCGCCGGCAGCAGCAGGAGCTCGACCGCGATGAGCGCGATCCCGAGGACCAGCAGGGCGGCCTCGAAGTGCTCGACGAGGTCGAGATAGTACTGCGCGAACAGGAACAGGCTCCCGAACACGGCGGCGAGGAGCGCCCAGATCCCGACCCCGGGGGTGTTGATCTCGAAGAACAGGAGGAGCAGGGCGAGACCCATCAGGATCGGGGCGACGCTCGCGAGCCACACCGCGGTCCGCTCCGCCGCGCCGGGGCGGAGGTCCACGACCTCGTCCGGGTCGATGCCGAGGTGGGCGTAGAGCGCCGGGAGGTCGTCCGCAAGGCCGGTGGCCATCCCGAGGGCGACCGCTTCGCGCCCGGTCAGTGTGAGGAGGCGGTCGTGCCCCCGGTACACGAGCACCTGGTCGGGGTCCTCCCGGTCCACCTCCGGATGGTCCGCCAGCCACGCCGCGAGGTCGTCCTCGATCACGTAGGTCGTCTCGCCGCCGGGCGGCGTGACGCGATAGAGGCTCTGGTTGCGGGCGGTCATCTTGAGGAGCGGCCCGCGCGGCCACCCCCGCTGCTCGGCGGCCTGGGCGAGGAGGGTGCGGACCACGGTCTCGATCTTCTCCGGGGCGTACTCGATCTTCCCGTCCGGCCCCCGGTAGATGACCCCGACGTCGCCGATGCTCGCTCCTTCCGAGACGTAGATCGCGTGGTGGGCGTAGGCGATCATGGCGCCGGCGGAGAGCGCCCGGAAGTCGATGAACGCGATCATGCGGGGGGCGTCCCCTCCGGTCGCGAGCTCCGGGTTCGGACCGTCCGATGCGGGGGCCGGCGACGGCGGATCGGAAACGGAAACGGGAACGGGGGCCGGAGCGGGATCGGATGCGGGAGCGGCGGCCGGCTCCTTTCCAGGGTGCAGCACGGCCTTGAACATCTCCCGCGCGTAGTGCACCTGCCCGCCGTCGGTGTCGAGGTGCACGACGATGGTGCGAAGACCGGCCGCCCGCGCGTCGGCCAGGGCGCGGGCGAGGTAGCGCGACTGGAGCCGGTCGATGACCCCCTCGATCCGCACGTAACCCACCGGGCCGGGGGATCGTGCGTCCGCCGCGCCTGCCGGCGGACCGCCGGCGCGCCCGGGGGGCAGGGCCGCGAGGACCGCGAAGGCAAGCGCGGCGAGGAGCCCCGCAACGCGGAGCGGCGAGCGCCCTGCCCTCACCCGCGAACCCGGGGCCATTTCACGCTGACCGGCTCGCGGCCGGGTATCGATGCCCACCGCTCTTTCCGGGAACGGCGCGTCCTGGGAACACTTGTGTCCCGCCCGCAAGCGGCGAAGCCCGGCAAGACATTCGGGCCCAGGAGCCTCCGCCCCGGAGCCCTTCCGGCAGGCATTGGCGGGAACGAATCCCGAGAGGTATGGGGATCGACCTCGCGAGCGTCCCATGAGCGACGGTCTCCGCGGCGCGGGGGCCGGCGCCGATGAACGTACGATACACGGTCGAACCCGGCGATGGGGAGAGCGCCCGCGGTCACGGGACGGAACGCGCGTGCGGGGGTTCGGTCGGCCGGGGCAACGCCCGGGCGCGGGGCACCCGACGCCGAGCCGCGGGGTGAAGAGGAACGGCGCGAGGGCGCCGGCGAGGGCCAGGACGGCGCCGATGACGCATGTGCGGCAGATCCCCGCGCTTTCGCACTACAATCACGCACGTTCCGTTGGCCGAGGGCGGCGATGCGAGATGCCGCCGGATCAGCCGCCATCGTCCGCGGCGGGCCGGCCATGCCGCGGGCGGGATGGTTGGCGGCGACGCCGGCGAGATTCCCGGCAAACGGAGTCCGGCAGGCTCGAACCGCTGGTGAAGCCATGCAATCGAACAGGCTGTTGGGCGCCGAGCGCAACGCGCCCCCGCACTTCGCCGGACGAACCGACGAATTGAATCGGCTCGCGGGCTACGCCGAGTACGTATTTCGGAACTCCGATCCCAGCGGCGGCATCGTGCTGATCGACGGCGTGCCAGGCTCCGGCAAGACGCAGCTCATGCGCCGGTTCGTCGAACGCCAGCAAGCCGGCGGCGGCGTGTTGGCGCTCTCGGTGACTACCGCCGACATCCCCGAGGACGCAAGGAGCTTGATGTTCCTCATCGCCTCGGCCATGCCGGTCGGCAGGCGCAAGGCCTTGGGAATCGTCGGTGAGGAGCGCCGGGCGAAATCCTTGTCGTTCGCCGGCATCGGGAAGCTCGATTGGGACAATCCGGCCGCTCCCGATCTGCCGATCACGGAGATGCTTCGGTTGAGCAAGGACACGGGGTGGTGGAAAGACCAGTCGATGATCGTCGGCATCGACGAAATCCAGACCCTCGAACCACCGGCGCGGAAGATGCTGCGGGTTCTGCACGAAGGCCTGCATGGCTGTCCGATCATGGTGGTGTGCGCCGGCCTGCGACATTCGACGAAGGTGCTCGCCGACCCGAAGGACGACCCGCACACCATCTCGCGCTGCGCGCTGCGCCTGAGTCTTGGATTGCTGAACGAGGAGGAAGCACGGGAGGCCGTCGTACAGGGACTTGCGAACCTCGGCGTCGAGTGTCCTGCGGACGTGGGTGGGAAGCTCGCCGCCGCATCGATGGGGTTTCCGCAACACGTTCACGGCTGCATTGCCGGCGCGATGGCGGCCCGCGACGAGATCGGGGACCCATCCGACAGGAGGTTTCTCGATGCGGCCCTGGCCCGAGGCGCCGAGATTCGGAACCAGTACTACGAAGCGCGGCTGTCGGCCATGCGCGCCCCCAAGGGCATCGTGTACTTCCTGGCCGGCGCCATGCATGACGCCGGAAGGGGAGAGGCGATGTACCTGCATGAGATCGTGGACGCGCTGGAACGCCTGCCGGCCGGATACAACCCGGACCGCTTGCCGCCCACGCAGGTGATCGACTCGGGGGTGGAAGCCGGTGTGCTCGTCGAGGAGGCGGGGCTCTACTCGTTCGGCATTCCTTCGTTCCATGAACACGCGCTTGCGGCTTACCGGGTGATGACGGGCGGGAAGGGCGCATAGCCGCGGCAAGATCGCGGATTCGCCAACCTTCGGGTCCGCGGCCTGCCGGCCTGAGCCGGAGGGCGGCCATCGACCTTCGTACAGGCATGGATGAACGTCCGTGCAATCTCGTAGCCGCGCCTCGATGCCGCCACTCGCCCCGCGCCGATGATGGGGCTGGCGGGAAGGCGAAGGCGTCGGCCTCGATCAGGGCGGCGAGCCGGCGGTTGACTTCGCCCGGGACGACGCGCCAGCGCGGTCCGTCAGCCGAAGTTCATTCCCACGACTCCGAAGTGCGGCACTGCGGAACCGTGCCGTGGCCGGAGCCTCCTTGCATTGGTCCGGGACCCGTTCCGGGCGGAGAAGATTGCCGATGGCCCCCTGCGTCCGGGGTCGAGGTCCATGCCTGCCTGCACTGCGTCGCCGACAAGGCGCCCAAGCCCGGACGTCACCGGATGCTCTTCGGGACCTCGAAAGGGCGCCCCCGCCGGGGTCTGCCGTCTGCCGCGCTCGCCGGGACGAAGCGCCGCCGGCGCTTCACCGGTCGCGGTCGGTGGATCCGTCAGGCCCCGCCCGGCCGTAGGCGTCCTCGAAGCGGACGATGTCATCCTCGCCGAGGTAGTCGCCGATCTGCACCTCGATGAGCTCCAGCGGCGCGGGGCCCGGGTTCTCCAGCCGGTGCCTGACGCCTCGCGGGATATGCACGGACTGGTTCTCCGAGAGCACGAAGACGTCGGCGCCCCGCGTCACCCGCGCGGCGCCGCGGACCACGATCCAGTGCTCCGCCCGGCGATGATGCATTTGCAGGGACAGGCGCTGGCCCGGATCGACGATGATGTGCTTGACCTGGTAGCCGCCGGCGCCATGCACGGATTCGTACGAGCCCCAGGGCCGGTGGACCTTGCGATGGCTCCGGTGTTCGCCCCGGCCCGCCCGCTCGAGTCGTTCCACCACCGCCGGGACCTCCCGGAGCGCGTTCCTGCGGGCGACGAGTACCGCGTCGGCGGTGTCCACGACCACGAGGTCCGCCGCCCCCACCACCGCCACCAGCCGATTCTCCCCCCGGACCCAGGTGTCGCGGGCGCCTTCCAGAACCACGTCGCCCAGGGCGACGTTGCCCGCTTCGTCCCGTTCCGCGAGCTCGGGCAGAGCCGCCCAGGAGCCCACGTCGGACCAACCGGCTTCCAGCGGCACCACCACCGCATCCGCGGTGTGCTCCATGACCGCGTGGTCCACGGAGACGGCCGGCGACCTCGCGAAGGACCGCGGGTCCAGCTCCAGGAAATCGCGGGACCGCACCGCCCTTTCGTGGGCCTCCCCGACGGCATCGCACACGGACGCGGCGTGGGCGCCCAGCTCCCGAAGATATCGGTCCGCCTCGAACACGAACATGCCGCTGTTCCAGTACCAGCCGCCGGCTTCGAGCCAGGCGGCGGCGCGTCCCGCGTCCGGTTTTTCGACGAAGCGCTCCACGACAAGGGCCGCGCCGCTCACCCCGGCCGGGGCGCCCGCCCTGATGTATCCGTAGCCGGTTTCCGCCCGGTCGGGTGCGACCCCGAACGTGACCAGCCGACCGGCCGCGGCCTCCTCGACGGCGGCCCGCACCGCGTCGGCGAACGGCTCGGCGCGCCGGATGAGGTGATCGGCCGGCAGAACCAGCAGGATGGGCTCTTCGCCTTCGCGGCATCGGGCGCGGGCTTCCAGGGCCGCGGCGGCAATGGCGGGTGCGGTATTGCGCCCCACGGGCTCGAGCCCGATCACCTCCGGCGCGACACCGATGGCCCGAAGCTGTTCCGCCGCCATGAAGCGATGCTCCCGGTTGCAGACCAGGATGGGAGCCCGCACGGCTTCGAGGAAGTCGAGCCGCCGGGCGGTGGCTTGCAGCAGGGTATGCCCCTCCCCGAACGCGATGAACTGCTTGGGGTGGTGTTCGCGGGAGAGCGGCCAGAGTCTTCTGCCGGCGCCGCCCGAGAGAATGACGGGGAATACGGTGCGGGTCATTGAAGTCGTCTCCCGCACCGCCGCGGACCGGGTTCCCGCGGTTGGTCCGGGGGGACCAGCCGTATCGTCCGCTCGCGCACCCCGGGAGAGGGTTTCATGGTTGGGCTCCCACCCCTCGTTCGCTCCGGCCGGCACGGTCCGGGGACGCGGCGATCACCGGCGCCGGCGAGCCCGCGGCGGTCCGCCCCAGGCGGGCCGCGGCCAGCGCCCGCAGCTCGGCCTTGCGGACCTTGCCGCTCGAGGTCATCGGCAGCTCTTCGATGAACAGGACGTGGCGGGGCAGCTTGAAGCTCGCGATGCGCCCCCGGCCGTATTCGAGGAGGTCGCGGGCAAGCGCTTCGCCGGGCGCGTCCGCTCCACCGCTCCCGTCGCTCGCGACCACGAATGCGACCCCCACCTCGGTCAGCCGCTCGTCGGGACCGGCGACCACCGCCGCCTCCCGAACCGCGGGATGTCCGAGGAGGAGCTGCTCCACCTCCACCGGATCGACGTTCTCGCCCCCGACCTTGAGCATGTCCTTGCAGCGGCCGAGGAAGCGCAGGTACCCGTCCTCGCGGAGGTAGCCGAGGTCGCCGCTGTGGAGCCACCCCTCGGGGTCGATCGCGGCTGCCGTCTCCTCCGGCTTCCGGTAGTAGCCCTGCATGAGGTTGTAGCTCCGCACGAGGATCTCCCCCGGCGCTCCGGCCGGCAGCTCCTCTCCGGTCTCCGGGTCCGCGATACGGATCTCGAACCCGTCGCAGGGAACCCCGGACGTCTCGCACCGCTGCTCCTCGGTCGAATCGAGGAAGGAGGTGCAGATGTTCGCCCCGCCTTCCGTGGAGCCGTAGGCGGTGAGGGTCCGCATCGTCGGGAACACCTCCCGCGCGCGGCGCAGGATCGGTACGGAGCTCGCCATGCCGCTCGGAAAGAAGCCGGACCGGAGGCTCGAGGTGTCGCGGGGGCGCCGCTCCTGGGCGTCCATGAGCGCCTTGAGGTGGCTGTCGAAGCCCTGCATCCGGGTCACCCGCTCGGCCTCCACCAGATCGATGCACTCGTCGGGGTCGAAGGCGGCGGTGAGCACCTGCCGGCTGCCCGCCATCACCGAGAGGAGCGGGCCGTCCACGTACCCGAAGATGTGGAAGAGGGGCAGGTAGTTCAGCACCACGTCCGATTCGGTGGCCGCGAGTCTCTCCATCCGATCGCACTGGTTGCGGAGGAGGTGGTGGCTGCGCATCACCCCCTTGGGGAAGCCGGTGGTCCCGGAGGTGAACATGATGAAGAGGGTGTCGTCCACCGACACCTGCCGCGCCCGTGCGGCGAGCGCCGCGTCGCTCACCGTGCGCCCCGCCTCGATGAGGGCGGGGAAGGCGGTGACGCCCCGGCGCCTGCGCTCCGAGACGGTGACGATCCGTTCGAGACGCGGGAAGCGCCTGCTCCGCAGGCGCGTGGGCGGGTCATCGGCGTCACCGTCGCCGTCGCCGCCGACGCCGCCGGCGAGGCTCTCCGGGACCAGCTCGCGCACCATGGCGAGATGGTCGACCGGGCCGGAGACGTCGTGGGTGATGAGGGTCGAGCAGTCGCCTTGGCGGATCGGATACTCGACGTCCCCGGTGCGCAAGCGGGTGTTGACGGGGACGAGGATCGCGCCGATGCGGGCGATCGCGAACAGGAGGTGGATCCATTCGGGAGAGTTGCCGAGCCAGAGGCACACCTTGTCGCCCGGCGCGACGCCGAGCGCGATGAGCCCCTTCGCCGCCTCGTCGACCCGCTGCGCGATCTCCGCGAAGGACTGGCGCACCGTTCCGAAGACGAGCGCCTCCCGCCCGCCCCACCTCGCGGCGGCCCGCGCCGGCAGCTCCCCCACCGGAGTACGGCCGTCCCAGCGCCCGCGGTGGCGCGCGGGCAACCCGCCGGAGGGACGAGCCGCCCTGTCGTCCCGGCGTGTCATCCGACCCTCCCCTCCTCCGCCGTCGGCCGTCCGGGCCGGCCCGTGCAGGCGGCCGGCGGCCGACGATCACGTCCGTGGTCCATCCTGCCTTTCGTCATTTTTGCCTTCCGCCCCTCCGCCACCGTCCAGCGAACCGCGTGCGCGGGACATTTTGCTATAGTCGCCGCCCTCCGGGATCGCCGGAGCCGGGATCCCGGGATGGACCGGAGGAGAGGAGCCCGCGTGACGAAGCCCATCATCTCCGCCGACAGCCACGTATGCGAGCCGCCCGACTGCTACGCCGGGCGGATCGACCCGAAGTACCGCGGCCGCGCGCCGGTCATGGTCCACGACGAGAAGCGGGGCGACGTGTTCCGGATCGAGGGCAGCGAGCAGCGCATACCGCTCGCCCTCGTGTCCGCCGCCGGCAAGTCTCCGGAGGAGCTCTCGCCGCGCGGTGCGAAGTTCGAGAAGCTTCACCGCGGGGGCTGGGACCCCCACGCCCGGATCGAGGCCCAGGACCGGGACGGGATCGCGGCGGAGATGCTGTATCCGTCGGTGGGCATGGAGATCTGCAACATCCCCGACCTGGGCCTCAAGCAGGCCTGCATGGAGGCGTACAACCGGTGGCTGGTCGAGTTCTGCGAGCCCTTCCCCCATCGGCTCATCGGGCTCGGCCAGGCCGCGGTCCGGACCCCCGGGGACGGCATCCGCGAGCTGGAGGCGATCCGCGGCCAGGGGTTCCCGGGGGTGATGCTCCCCGGCCTCCCCGGTGTCGAGGACTACGACGCCCCGATGTACGGGGAGTTCTTCGACGCCCTCGTCGACCTCGGGCTCGTCGCGAGCTTCCACATCCTGACCTCCGGCGAGGGGCTCGGGCAGGGGTTCCGGGGCTCGCGGATCAACAGCTTCATGTCGATCGTGAGGGGCAACCAGGACCTCATGAGCATGTTCGTCTTCGACGGCGTCTTCATGCGCCATCCCGGGCTCCGGATCGTGTCGGTGGAGGCGGACGGCGGGTGGGTTCCCCACTTCATGTACCGGATGGACCACGCCTACCAGCGGCATCGCCACTGGCTCCGCGGCCGGGAGCTGGAGAAGATGCCGAGCGAGTACTTCCGCGAGCACGTCTACTTCACCTTCCAGGACGACCACACCGCGTTCCGGCTGAAGGACCACATGAACGTCGAACGCATGATGTGGGCGAACGACTATCCGCACAGCGATTCGACGTGGCCCTGGTCGCAGGACGTGCTGCGCGAGCAGGCGGCCGGCCTCACCGAGGCGGAGAAGGACCTCGTGCTGCACGAGAACGTGGCCCGGCTCTACGGCCTCGATACGAGCGGGCTTCGCGCCGCCGCCTGATCTCCCGTCCACCGTCCTTCCGCCCGCCGGCCGGCTTCCTTCCTCCTCCCCGCGCCCGCGCCCGCGCCGGCCCGCCGCACACCCCGCGCGGGGGCGGCTCCGGGCCGGATTCGACGCCGCGTCCGGCGCGCCGGCCGGGTCCGCGGCGCCCCCTCCGGCGGAATCCTGGGCGGAACCGGGGGGCGGAACCGGGGGCCGCGCCGGGGAAGCCGTCCGCGTGGCCTCGACCCCCGGCGGCTCCCGGCCGGGGACGATTGCCCGGCTCAGCCTTCCCGGACGACGCCGCTTTCGAGCAGGCGGCCGATGCGTTCCGCCCCGTAGCCGAGCCCGGCCAGGACCTCGCGGGTGTGCTGGCCGATGCGGGGGGCGTCGGCGGGCCGCCCGCGGTCGTGCCCGGAGAGGTGGAAGGGCAGGCCCGGGATGCGGAACCCGGGATAGGCGCCGCCGTGCCCCGACTCGATGACCCCGAGCGCGTCGAGCTGGCCGTCCTCCACCAGGTTCTCGTACTCGTTCACCCGCGAGAACGGCACGCCCCGTTCGCGGAGCGCGGCCATCAGGGGCTTGGTCTCGTGCTCCGAGATGGCCGCTGAGATCGCCCCGATGCACGCCTCGCGGTTCGCGACCCGGGCCGGGTTGCCGTCGAACCGGGGGTCGTCGATGAGGTCCTCGCGGCGGATGGCGCGGCACAGGCGTTCGTACAGGTTCTGGTTGCCGGCCGCGATGAAGACGTAGCCGTCGCGGGTCGCGAACACCTGGTAGGGCACGACCTGGTTGTGGGCGGTGCCGAGCCGCCGCGGCTGGGCGCCGTGCTGGAAGAAGTTCGACATCTGGTTGCACATCATGCCCATCGCGGTGCCGAGGAGGGAGGTCTCCGCCTTGCCGCCGCGGCCGGTGGCTTCGCGGCGGAAGAGGGCGGTGACCGTCGCGAGGGCGGACATCGTCCCGGTCGCGAGGTCGAGGAAGGACGCGCCGCAGCGTACCGGCCCGCCGTCCGGGTCGCCGGTGATCGCCATGACCCCGCTGTACGCCTGCACGAGCGCCTCGTAGCCGGGGTCCTTCGCCTTGGGGCCGCGCCGGCCGAAGGCGGAGATCGAGGTATAGACGAGCCGCGGGTTGAGCGGCGCGACGTCGTCGTAACCGAGTCCGAACCGTTCCATGTCCCCGGTCTTGAAGTTCTCCACCAGCACGTCGGCGGACTCCGCGAGCTCGCGCACGATCGCCGCTCCCGCCGGGTCCTTGAGGTCGATGGCGATGCTCTTCTTGTTGGCGTTGAGAGCGAGGAAGGACGCGCCCATGCCGTCCCGGTGGGGCGGCCACTGCCGGCCCTCGTCTCCCCGGAAGTCCTCCACCTTGATGATCTCGGCCCCGAGGAAGGAGAGCAGCACCGTGCAGTACGGTCCGGCGAGCACCCGGGAGCAGTCGAGCACCCGGACCCCGGCGAGCGGGGCGGCGGCGCGGGCCGAATCGGTGCGGTAGGGCGCATCGGTCATGAACGGGACTCCGGGCGAACGTCTGGAGGAGCCGCCGGGGTGCGCCCCGCGGCCGGACTGCGCGACCGGGACGCGGCGCGGGCGCGCGCCGGGGAGCGCATCGCCCCGAAACATACGAAACGCGGCCGAGGTACGCAATCCGGGCTTCCGGGCAACGCCGGGTCGTTTCACGCTGCGGAATCGGTTCGCGCGGGTGAACCGGGTTCGGTCGAATCGGAGCGGCGAAGGTCCTGGGAACGACCCCTGACGCGGACGCGCCGTTCCCAGGAAGAGCGGCGGGCATCGATGCCGGGCCGCGAGTCGGTCAACGTGAGAGAGCGCGGCCGGGCAACGGCTCCGGGGACCCGCTCTGGGGACGGCCCGGAGGAACGCACCGACGGCAGGTGGGTGACGCTGAATACTCGGGAGCGGCCCGGGGGACGGCCCGGAGGAACGTCCTCGCACCCGGACCCCGAGGATCGCTTCGCCCGGCCGGGAGCCGGTCGGCCGCGCCGCCGTTCCGGCCGCCCGACCCCGGGGACGTGGACCCGCCACGGGGTCGACACCCCGACGCCGGCTCCCTGAAACGAAGAGCGACCCGATTACGCACGATCCTCGGCCCCGGCCGCAGACCCGACGGGTGGTCGGCTTCGGAAGCTCGCCGGAGACCGAAGGACGACGGCCAGGCTGGTCGGAAGGGTCGAGGAGCGTCCGCCCGGATCCGGGGCTCCGTCGATCGACGGCCGCAACCTGGGCCTCGTGCATGATCGGAAAGGCAACCGGGTTACGTACGAAGATCGAGTTGCGAGCCCGGTTCGGCGGAAACCCGGGGACAGGCCCAGGAAAGCCCTTCATTCCCCGTCATCCTCGCGTAAGCGGGGAGAAAGCGGGGATCCACTCGATCGAAAGTCCCCGGATTCCCGCTTCCGCGGGAATGGCGGGCTGAAAGGACCATTCACCCGAGCCTCGTGCGTAATCAGGTATTGCTTTCGTCGACGAACGACCTGCCGTCTCGATCGGTGATTTCCGGACCGGCTCACGCCGCGGGTCGGGCAGGGAGCAAGCGGATGCAGGTGGTCCCCTTCTCCACGGTTCTCCGCCGCGGCCCGGGGTCGTTCTCTCGTCGGCCGGGTCTCCGGACCGATGACGCGCCGCGGCGCCGGGCGGGCCGTTCGCTCCCGCCGCGGCCGACGCTTCCGACGCCCCGGCTTGCCGCGGCTCGGACGATGCCGTTAGATTGCATCGCCATGGACGAACGTCGGATCAGCGAAGCCGCCCGCATCCTCCGGGATGCGTGGAGCACCGGACGGCGCATTCCCGCCCTCCCCCGCGGCTGCCGCCCGGAGAGCGTCGACGAGGGCTACGCGATCCAGCGGGCGGTGGCCCAACGCAGCGGCTCGGGAACCGCCGGCTGGAAGATCGCCGCGACGAGCGAGGCGGGACAAGCCCACATCGGGGTCGATGGGCCGCTCGCGGGCCGGCTCCTCGCGAGCAGGCTGTACCGCGACGGCGAGGGCATTCCGGCCGGGCATCTCCACATGGGGGTCGCGGAGGCGGAGTTCGCCTTTCGCATGGGCCGGGACCTCCCCTCCGGCGGCGCGCCCTTCTCGATCGATGCCGTGATGGAAGGGGTGGATTCACTGCACGTCGCCATCGAGGTCCCCGATTCGCGCTTCGAGGACTTCGCGGCCGCCGGCGCCCCCCAGCTCATCGCCGATTCCGCCTGCGCGGATCTCTTCGTCCTCGGACCCGCCGCCCCCGACCCGTGGCGTACGATGGACCTCGCGGCCCATCCGGTGGTGCTCCGGGTCAACGGGGTGGACGCTTCGGCGGGCTCCGGGGCGAACGTCCTCGGCGACCCGCGCATCGCCCTCGCCTGGATCGCCAACGATCGGGCGGAGCGCGGGGAGCCGCTCCTCGCGGGCGAGGTCGTGACCACGGGAACGTGCGTCACCCCGGCGCCGGTCCGGCCGGGTGACGAGCTGCTGGCCGATTTCGGCCTCCTCGGCACTGTCGGTACGCGGCTCGACCCCTGAGCGGGCCGTCCACCGGCGGACGCGAGGACGGACGCGCGGGAGGGAGAACAAGGAACCACGAATGGAATACAGCATCAGAAGCGGCGCCGTCGCCGACGTGGTCGAGGTCTCGGGCCGGATCGCGGCAAGTGAGTCGATGGACCTCACCCGCCGCCTCGAAGCCCACCTCGCGGACAATGCGGCGCGCGCGCTCGTGCTCGATCTCGGCCAGGTCGAGTACATGAGCTCGGCCGGGCTCAGCATGGCCATCCGGCTCGAGAAGCGCCTGCGCGAGGCGAAGCAGGGCTTCGCCATCGTCGGCCTGCGGGACCGGGTGGCCCAGGTGTTCAAGCTTTCGGGCATCGATCGGATCCTGCCCATCTACCCGGAGCTGGCGGCGGCCGAAGCGGCGATCGAAGCGGCAGCCGGGAGAGGCGGAGCCGTCGGCGCGGCGGCCGCCGGCCGGTAGCCTCGGGTGACGGCGGAGCGCCCCGGTTCGGGGGTCCGATGCGGCGGCCTCGGTCTCCGGGCTCGCGTCCGGGAGGAAGACGTGCTCCGGCTGATACGATCGGCCGGGACGCCGGAACGGTGAAGTGAACGGGGGGACAGGCGAGTGGGCGACGTGGCGGCGGCGGTGGCCGCGAACGGTGCGGGGGTTGCGCTGAGCGAGGAGCAGCGCGCCATCCGCGAGACGATCGGCCGGCTGTGCGAGGGCTTCGGGGCGGAGTACTGGTACGAACGCGACCACGACGGAAAGTTCCCGGAGGAGTTTCTCCGCGCCGTCGTCGAGGGCGGCTGGCTCGGCATCGCGATGCCCGAGGAGTACGGCGGCGCCGGCCTCGGCATCACCGAGGCGTCGGTGATGATGCAGGCCATCGCCGAGTCGGGGGCGGGGTTCAGCGGCGCGTCGGCGGTGCATCTCAACATCTTCGGCCTCAACCCGGTGGTGGTCGCGGGCACCGAGGCGCAGAAGGCGCGGATGCTGCCGCCGCTCATCCGCGGCGAGAACCGCGCCTGCTTCGCGGTCACCGAGCCGAACGCGGGGCTCGACACCACGAACATCGAGACGGCGGCGGCCCGCACCCGCTCCGGCTACGTGGTCAACGGACGCAAGATCTGGACGAGCACCGCCCAGACCGCGGACAAGGTGCTGCTCCTCGCCCGCACCTCGCCCAAGCCCGCCAACGGCAAGCGGGCGGAGGGGCTCACCCTCTTCTACACCGACTTCGACCGCGACTACGTCGAGGTGCGCGAGATCGAGAAGATGGGCCGCAAGGCGGTGGACAGCAACGCGGTGTTCATCGACGGGCTGCCGGTGCCGGAGGAGGATCGGATCGGGGAGGAAGGGAAGGGCTTCTACTACCTTCTGCACGGCCTGAACCCGGAGCGGATCCTGGTCGCCGTCGAGGCGGTCGGGATCGCCCGCGCGGCCCTCCGCCGCGCCTGCGAGTACGCCGGGGAGCGCGAGGTCTTCGGGCGTCCCATCGGCCGGAACCAGGCGATCGCCCACCCCCTCGCGCGGGCCTGGGCGGAAGTGGAGGCGGCGAACCTGATGGCGTACCGCGCGGCCGGGCTCTACGACGCGGGCGAGGAGTGCGGCGCGGAGTCGAACGCGGCCAAGTATCTCGCGGGAGAGGCCGCGTTCCGCGCCTGCGAGACGGCGGTGATGTGCCACGGCGGGATGGGCTACGCGAAGGAGTACCACGTCGAGCGCTATCTCCGGGAGGTGATGATCGCGCGCATCGCCCCGGTGAGCCGGGAGATGATCCTCAACTACATCGCCGAGCGGGTGCTCGGGCTGCCGCGCTCCTATTGAACGATCGATCCGATCATCGATTGATCCGAGCCGCCCGAGCCGCCCGAGCCGCGCGGTCGAGCCGGCGGGGGCCGGGGTCGGTCCGCTCCGGCCCGTCGAGATCCGAACCCACGTTCCCGTCCGCGCTCCGCCTGGTCGACCCGGGAGCGAGCCGGCGGTGATCGGCGGCCCGCTTTCCAACGAACGTTCGTTCGGAGGCCCGGGCGCTGTTCGTAAGCTCTTGATATAGCGGGTGGAGATCGGGGGTTGAGATATTCTTTACCCCGCGGAAACGGCGTTCTTCCGTGGTTTGGGTTCGGTTCGAGGGGGTTGCTGGCGGATTTCACCCCACGGAGCCACTTGCGCGGGCACGGCGTCCTGGGAACGGCGCGTCTTCCAGACGCGGGCGGCCCGCCCGCATTGATCGGGGGCGGCCTCGCCGTCCCATTTGCGGGCGGGCCGCCCGCGTTCCCAGGACGCCGTGCCCAAGAGCGTTCGCGAGAGGCCTGCCCGGCGAAAACCCCACAGCGCACATGCCTCGTTCGGGCGCGTGCTAGGATTGCGGGCCGTCTCCCTCCTCCCGCTGCGAGCGCCCGCCCATGCAGTTCAACCTCTTCATGTATTGCACGGTCGGCCGGCGGGCGGAGCTCGAATCGGGCATGGCCGGCAAGGACCCGCGGCTCTACCGGCGGATGCTCGACGAGATCGCGCGCTACGCGGGCTTCGCCGACGAGGCCGGGTACGCCGGCTTCGGCCACCCCGAGCACCACCTCCAGATCGAGGGGTTCGAGATCAGCAACGAGCCGACCCTCATGGGGATGTGGCTCGGCCAGCACTCCCGCAAGCTCCGGGTCATCACCTGCGGCTTCGTCTCCACCACCCACAACCCGCTTCGCACCGCGGAGTCCATCGCGACCATGGACAACATGCTCGGCGGGCGCTTCGGGGTCGGCCTCGTGCGCGGCTACCAGGCCCGCTGGGTCGACAACCTCCGTATCCGCGGCGACCTCAACGCGGTCGGTCCGTGGAACCGGGACACCCCGGTGGACCGGTACAACCGCGAGTACTTCGAGGAGTTCGTCGATATCGTGCTGACCGCGCTCCGGCGCGACACGTTCCGCTACGAAGGGAAGTTCTGGACGTTTCCTCCCCCGGATTTCGTGAATCCCCACGAGCACCAGGTCTATTCGCGCTATGGGAACGGGGTGTCCGGCGACATGCGGGTGAGCGAGATCGGCATCGCGCCGCGGCCCCTCCAGCAGCCCCTCCCTCCGCTCTACGGCGGCTTCACCCACTCCATGCGCACCGCGAGGTTCTGGGCGAAGTACAAGGGCAAGCCGATCGTGCTCTCGTCGAACCTCGAGTTCTGCGAGGCGCTCTGGGCCGCCTACCGGGAGGAGGCGGCGCGCCACGGCCACTCGGTGCGGCCGGGCGAGGAGGCGGGCTGGGGCGGGATCATGGTGTGCGCCAGGACCGACGCGGAGGCGCAGGCCCTCTTCGAGGACATGCACTGGTTCTGGAACCAGTGGTCGGTCCCGTTCGGGCAAGGGCTGCCGGAGCTGCTCGTCGGCTCGCCCGACACCCTTTGCCGGCGGATCGAGCAGGCGGCGCGCGCCGTCCCCATCGAGGAGTGCTTCCTCCTCATCCCGCAGGGGATCCACGATCAGGGGCAGATCCTGGGCTCGCTCGAGCTCTTCGCCGAGAAGGTGATCCCGAACTTCGCCGATGCGGCGCCCGGGGAGATGGCGGCCGCCCACCGAGGACACGGCTGAGGACGCGGGGGGCGCTCCGGATCGGCCGGCCCGGTCCGCCGCGGCCCGCGCCGCAGGACCGGACGAACCGAGGACCGAGGAATGTTGCAGCACGGCATCGACGGCATCCGGGCGCATCTCGCGACCCTTCCTCCGATGCGCGAACAGAGCGTCGAGGAAGCGCGGCAGATGTACGACAAGGCCCGGTACGTCTTCGCGCTTCCGGACGGGGTCGAGGTCGAGAGGGACGAGGTCGGCGGCGTGCCGGCCGAGATCGTCACCCCCGCCGAGCATGGTGCGGGGGTGCTCCTCTACCTCCACGGCGGCGGCTACGCCATCGGCTCCCCCGTCTCCCACCGGCATCTCGTGGCGGCGCTCGCGGCGGCGTCCCGCACCCGGGCCTTCGCCCTCGACTACCGGCGCGCGCCGGAGCATCCGTTTCCGGCCGCGGTGGACGACGCCCTGGCCGGGTACCGCGGCCTGCTCGACACGGGAACCGCTCCGCGCTCGATCGTCGTCGGCGGCGATTCGGCGGGCGGCGGCCTCACCGTCGCGGCCCTCCTCGCCATCCGGGACGCGGGGCTCGAGCTCCCGGCGGCGGGGGTTCTCATCTCCCCGTGGACGGACCTCACCAACGAGTCGGGGTCGTACCGGACCCGCGCGGACCGTGACCCGCTGGTGTTCAAGGAGGACATCGACCGCTGGCGCGACGCCTATCTCGCCGGGGCCGACCCCCGCACCCCGCTCGCATCGCCGCTCCACGCGGACCTCTCGGGGCTGCCGCCCCTCCTCGTCCAGGTCGGCTCCGAGGAGGTGCTGCTCGACGATTCGCGCAAGCTCGCCGAGCGGTGCGAAGCGGCCGGGGTCGAGGCGACCCTCGAGATCGAGGACGGGATGATCCACGTCTGGCACTGGTTCGGGGAGTACCTCGACGAGGCGGGGTCGGCGGTGCGGCGGATCGGGGAGTTCGTGGCCGGCCGTCTCCCCGCCTGAACGCCGCCCCGCCCCCGGGGAGCCCCTTGCCGTCCGGAGCCGCGCCCCCGGACCTCTCGGGGGGATGCCGCGCCGGCGAGACGGCGGTGCCGTCCCAGGCCGGCATGGGATACGCGATGGAGTACCACGCGGGTGGAGGGCGCGGGCCGGCGGGCGCCCCGCCGGGCGCGCTCAGAGCAGGCCGAACGTGCGCGGGAGAAGCAGCGGGATGTCCGGGACGTAGGTGACCAGGACCAGGATGAGGGTCATCATCAGCCACGGCCAGAACATCCGGCGCGACACCTGCACGATGTTCCGCTCCGCGACGCTCGACGCGACGAAAAGGGTGATCCCGTAGGGCGGGGTCACCATGCCGATGGCGAAGTTCATGACCACCACCAGGCCGAAGTGCACCGGATCGATGCCGAAGTCGATGGCGATGGGCATCAGCACCGGGACGAGGATCAGGATGGCCGCCAGGCTCTCCATGAACATCCCGACCGCCATCAGCACGACGTTGATCATCAGCAGATAGGTCCACGGCTCGCTCGATACGGACCTGATCCACTCGGCGAGCGCGGCCGGCACGTTCGCGCTCGCCACCAGCCAGCCGAAGATGCTGGCCGTGCCGATGATCGTCATCACCGCCGCCGAGAGGGCGGAGGCGCGCAGGACCAGCCGCGGGAGGTCCCGGAGCGCCAGCTCCCGGTAGACCAGCATCGCGACGAGCAGGCCGTACAGGACGGCGACCGCGGCGGCCTCGGTCGGCGTGAACACCCCGCCCACGATGCCCCCGACGATGATCACCGGCATGCCCAGGGAGGGCAGGGCGGCCCGGAAGGTCCTTCCCAGACGGGCGAGGTCGAAGGGCTGGGTCTCGCGGTACTGCGGCCCGCCCCGGCGGGCGTGCGCGTAGGCGGCGAGGAGGAGCCCGGGCACGGTCAGCAGGCCGGGGAGGATCCCGGCGAGGAACATCGCGCCGACGGAGAGGTTGGAGACCAGCGCGACCACCACCATCATGAGGCTCGGGGGGATGATCTGCGCGAGCGACCCCGCGCAGGCGATCACCGCGGCGGAGAAGTCGATGTCGTAGCGCCGCCGGCGCAGCTCCGGCTGCATGATGGCCGATATCGCGGCCACGTCGGCCGACCCGGAGCCGGAGATCGCCGCGAGCCCGGTGGCCGCCACCACCGACACCATGAGCAGGCTGCCCACGATCCAGCCGACGAGGGCGGTCGCGAAGTCGACGATGCGCCGCGAGATCCCCCCCGCGTCCATGACCGCCCCCGCGAACACGAAGAACGGGATGGCCATGATGGTGAACGAGTCGAGACCGTCGTACATCCGCTGGGCGACGATCGTGATCGGGATGTGCGGCTGCAGGATGAGCAGGGTCAGGGTGGCGGCGATGCCGAGAACGAAGACCACCGGCATCCCGGCGAGCAACAGCAGCAGGAACGCGGAGAGGGCGAGGGTCACGGCCCGGCCTCCGCCGCCCTCGTCCCCTTGCGCGCCCCGAACGGGTCCCGCCAGCGGTCCACCACGGAGAGCACGATTTCGAGGCCGAAGTAGACCGCGCCGATGGGAATGCAGAGGTAGACGATCCACATCGGGATGAGCAGCACGGGGGAGGTCTCGAACGCCCACCCGAGCTCCAGCAGCGGCAGGCTGCCGAGCACCACCACGGCGAGGAACCAGAGGCAGCCGGCCGCGATCAGCACGGACAGGGCGCGCGCCGCGCCCCGCGGCAGCATCGCCGCCAGGGCGTCCACCGCCACGTGCCACCCGAACCGCATGGCGATGCCGGCCCCCATGAAGACCACCCAGATCTGGGCGAAGCGGGCCGTCTCCTCCGTCCAGGAGATCGAATAGTTGAACAGGTAGCGGCCGAAGACCTGGGCGAGTACGGCCAGGGTCATCCAGGCGAAGCAGACGACGACCAGGGTGCTCGCGAGCACGCGGACGCTACGGACCGCGCCGAGCGCGATGGAGCGAAGGACGCTCACGTGGGCCTGCCGGCGGACGCCCCGGAATCAGCCGCCCGGCCCCGCCGCGCGGGCCGGGGTCGGGCTCGGAGCCCGGCGGCCGGGGCGGGGGCTCCGCCCGCCGTACCCGGCCGGCTGCTTCCGGGCCCGCGGCGGCTCCCCGGCTATCTGGTGTCCTGGATCATCTCGAGGAGCCGCTTCTCGTCCTCGGTGGTGAGGAACTCGTCGTAGACCTTCGCGGCCGCCTCCCGGAAGGGCCGCGGATCGAGGGTGGTGATCGTGACCCCCGCCTTCTTCAGGTCCTCGAGCCGCTTCTTGTCGCCGGCCGCGTAGTGGTCCTGCTCCCAGACCGCGGCCTCGTGTCCGCCTTCGAGCAGGGCGGACCGCACGTCCGCCGGCAGGCTCGCGAACTTCTTCTCGGACATGATGATCGGCGCGGTCAGGATGGTCCAGCCGACCTGGCTCCAATACGGCGCCACTTCATAGAACTTCTTCTCGAAGTAGTTGGTGTTCGCCGCCTCGGCCCCGTCCACGACCCCGGTCTGCAACGAGGAATAGAGCTCCGCATAGCTGATGGGGGTCGCGTTGGCGCCGAACGCGTTGAACGCGGCCATGTGGTACTTGCTCTGCATGGTGCGGATCTTGAGCCCGCCCAGGTCGTCGAAGGAGTTGACCGGGGCCTTGCTCATGATGTGGCGAACCCCGACGTTGTAGACGCCGAGGAGGCGGATGCCCCGCTTCGAGACGATGGCGTTGATCTCCTGGAGCACCGGACCGCGCAGCACCGCGATCATGTGGTCCTCGTCGCGGAACAGGAACGGCATGTCGAAGATCTTGAGCTCCGGCACGAAGTTGGTGAGCGGCGCGTTGGAAGGCGAGGTGATGTCCAGGCTGCCGGTCAGCACCTGCTTGATCATCTCGACCTCGCCGCCGAGCTGCATGTTGGGGAAGATCTCGATGGTGGCCTTGCCGTCCGTCGCCGTTTCCAGATGCTCGGCCATCATGTGCAACCCGAGGTCCATCGGCTGCCCGGCATTCTGGGAATGGCCGGCCTTGAGGACGATGTCGGCCGCGAGGGCCGGCGCCGCGATCATCGCGCCGAGCGCGGCGATTGCCGCGGTGATGCTCCTGTGCGTTCCCGTCTTCATTCGTTCAACCCTCCGGTTCGCGGTCAGGAATGGGGCGCCGGTTCCCGGCGAGGCCGGCGGCGGGGCCGGGCCGCGGGTCACGCGGCCTCCTCCGCGAGGACCCCGAGATCCGACAGCACCCGCCGCAGGGCGGCCACGCGCGGCGCCGGCAACGGCTGCCGGGGCGGCCTCGGCGGGCCCATGGACATGCCGGCGAGCGTGAGCGCGGCCTTGGTCGCCGACACGTACAGGTCGCCGGAGATGGCGTCGAGCAGCGGCAGCAGCCGGTGGTACAGCGCCCGCCCGGCGCCGGCGTCGCCCTTCGCGGTCAGGTCGTACACGTCGGCGGACATGCGCGGCACGACGTTGCCGCAGACCGACACCCAACCCTTGGCGCCGAGCATGATCGAATCCCAGGCATGATAGCCGGCGATCACCGTCATCCGGTCCTCGGCGAGCCGGCGGATCTCGTCGACGCGCGAGACGTCGCCGCTCGATTCCTTGATGTAGAGGACGTTGTCGATCTCCGCGAGGCGCGCCACGAAGCGCGGCCGGAGGTCGACGTTCGCGGTGTTCGGATTGTTGTAGATCGTGACGGGAAGGGCAATCGCCTCGGCGATGCGCCGGTAGTGCGCGAACAGCTCGTCCTCCGTCGGGGAGCTGTAGTAGGGGGGTACGATCATCACCCCGTCCGCCCCGAGCCGCTCCGCCTCGCGGCTGAAGGCGACCGCCCGGTCGGTCCACTCGTCCGCGGCGCCGACCACCACCGGGACCCTTCCCGCCGCCTGGCCGACGACCGCCTCGACGAGCGCGGTGCGCTCCTCCCGCGTCACGGACAGGAACTCGCCGGTGCTGCCGAGGGGGATCAGCCCCGGAACCCCCTCTTCGATCTGCCAATCGACGAAGCGGCGCACCGCGGGGAGGTCCACGGCCGAGCCGTCCGGGGTGAACGGGGTCACCATGACGGTGAGACTGCCTTCGAAGCCGCGCACGAGGTTCGCCATCCTGCTTCGAGCCTGGGTGTCGGGCCGTCCCCGCCCGGCCGATGCGCCCGGCCCCGCGCCGCTCGGACACCGGGGGCCGAAGGCGGCCGTGGGCAGAGGTCCGGCCTCGGCGAATGTAGCGGCTCGCCCCGAGCAGGGTCAAACGGTTCCGCCGCCGGCCCAGGGCAATCGCATCTGGACGGAATACGTCGTCCGCACCGCCCGGAGCCGTCCGCCAGACACGACGAACGGCCTTCCAGCCGGTTCGTCAGGCCGATCTCGGCGCTCCGCACCCGGAAATCGACCCCTGGCAACGCCCGCTCGGCCATCACGACGCATCTGGAATCCCGAATGCGATCGCCCTGCCGCCGACCGGGCCGCGCGGAGCGCCTTCCGGCCTCCGGGGCGCACCGCGCCGGCCGCGACTACGCGCCGGCGGCGAGGAGAATCGGAGCTGCGGCTTGCCGGAAACGCGGGCGCCCCGCCACCGGGTCGGCCGGCTCCCCCAGGCCCTTCGCCATGCTCACGCCGCCACGGCGATCACGCCGGCGCCGGGCGGCGCGAAGAGGCCGGGAGGGCCGATCCAGGAGTCCGCGCCGTAGAAAATTTTCTGGAATTCATCCCCACATCATCTTTCTCCACCAACCCTTTCCGGAGGGGTTCTACGGCGCAGGCTCCTGGCGAACGATCCCGTTCGCGATCGGCCGGGTCCGCGGGCCGGGCCTCGGGGCGGCGAGGGTCCGGGAGGCGCCCCCCGCGGAGGACGGTGCACACCCGCCGCTCATCGTGCGCCGTGGACCGGGGCGGCGGCCGGGCCGTCCCGCCCGGGATCCGGGAGATCAGGCCGCCCGGTCCACCGGCGGCAGCATCTGCTCGAAGAGCCCGGCCTCGGTCAGGATCCTCCGCAGCTCCGGGAGCCGCTCCGCACGCAGGGGGAGACGCGGCGGGCGCGGGTCGCCCATGTCCCGGCCCAGCATCCTGAACGCCGCCTTCATGCCGTGCACGTAGAGATGGTCGCCGAGAAAGTCGATGATCGGGGTCAGCTCCTCGAACACCTTCCAGGCCGCATCCCGGTCGTTCCGGTCGACCGCCAGCTCGAAGAGCTCCGCGCACTTGCGCGGCATGACGTTCGCGCACACGGACACCCACCCCTCGGCGCCGACCATGAAGGACTCGTACCCGAGGTAGCCCGCGAAGACGGTCATCTTCCCCCGGCACAGATCGTTGATCCGATAGACGCGCCGGGTGTCCGTGGTCGACTCCTTGATGTACGAGACGTTGTCGATCTCCGCGAGGCGGGCGACCAGCGGAGGCTCGATGTCGAGCACCGTCGAAGCGGGATGGTTGTAGAGCATGATCGGCAGCGAGACCGCTTCGGCGACGCGCCGGTAGTGGTGGAAGATCTCCTCCTCGTCGATCCAGCAGTAGTAGGGGGTCAGCACCATCGCCGCATCGGCGCCGACCCGCTCCGCGTCGCGGGTGTAGCGGATGACGTCGTCGGTGCTCTCCGCGGCGGTCCCCACGACGACCGGGACCCGGCCCGCGGCCTGCTCCACGACGATGCGCGACACGTCGTGGCGCTCCTCGTCGGACAGGGACAGGAACTCCCCGTTGCTGGCGAGGGCGATGATCCCGTGGATCCCCTCCGAGATCTGGAAGTCGACGAGCCAGCGCAGCATCTCTTCGTTGACCCGTGCTCCGCCCTCGTGGAACGGGGTCACGATCACGGTGTACGTGCCTCGCAGTCGGGGCATGTCCGATACCTCCCGGCCCGGTCGGCCGATGGTGGGGCTCGGCGCTATCCTACCCGTGCGGCCGGCGGATCGGAAAGGCCCGGGCTCCGGGCTGCCGCTTCGGGACCATCTCTTCATGCTCGCTCCTCCTCCATCCGCCAGGGCCGATTCACGCCGACCGAATCGCGGCCAGGCCTCGATGCCCACCGCTCTTCCTGGAAACGGCGCGCCCTGGGAACGCCTGTGTCCGTGGGAGGCTCCGTTTCCAGGACCTCCGCCGCCCTGATTCGACCGAACCGGGTTCGCCGGCGCGAACCAGCTCCGCGGCATGAAACGGCCCTGCTCCGTCCGCTCCCACCGCTTGCCCTCGTCCGATTTCGGCGGGTTCCGATCGACGGCTTGATCCACGCGCGCCGGGCGACGATCCTCGCTCCTCATGACGGATCCTTCCCCCCATGCCGCCCATCCCCCCCATGCCGCCCGGACGGACGGCCGCCTCCTCGACGGCCGCGTCCGCCCCTCGGGCGCACCCGTCCACATCGAGTTCGAGGGGAAGACGATCCCCGCGTACGAGGGAGAGACGATCGCCGCGGCGGTGACCGCGGCGGGCGTCCGCGCCCTGCGCCGGAACCGGCAGGGCGAAGCGCGGGGCGTCTACTGCGGCATGGGGGTGTGCTTCGAGTGCCTGGTGAACGTGGACGGCCGCGGCGGCCAGCGCGCCTGCATGACCCCGGTGCGGGCCGGCATGAGGGTGCGCGTGCAGCGCCACGGCGCCGGGGCGGCCGGCGCCCCGGCGGCGCCTCTCGCTCCGGCGCCGGACGGCGGGACGCCCGTCATCGAGGCCGGCCTCCTCGTGCTCGGCGCGGGTCCGGCCGGCCTCGCCGCGGCGCACGCCGCCGCGGGCGCCGAGGCGGACGTCACCGTGCTCGACGAGCGGCCGGCGCCGGGCGGGCAGTACTACAAGCAGATCGCGGCGAGCCACACGTTCGCGCCGGGGCGACCGCCGGACCGGCAATTCGCCGCCGGCCTCGACCTCATCGAGCGGGTCCGCCGCGCGGGGGTGCGCCTGATCGGCGAGGCGGTCGTGTGGGGCGCGTTCCACGATCCCGACGCCGGTCCGGAGATCGGCGTGTTCCGGGCGGGCCGGGTCGAAAGGTACCGCGCGCGCCGGCTCGTGGTGGCCACCGGCGCCTGCGAACGGCCGTTCCCGGCGCCGGGCTGGACCCTGCCGGGGGTGATGGGGAGCGGCGCCGCCCAGACCCTCGCCCGCGCCTACCGGGTCGCCCCCGGCCGCCGGGTGCTGGTCGCCGGTCACGGCCCGCTCAACTTCCAGGTGGCGTGCGAGCTCGCCCGGGGCGGGGTCGAGGTCGTGGGCGTCGCGGAGATGGCGGCCCGTCCCGGGCTTCGCCACGCGGCCGCCGTCTGGACGATGGTGCGCAGCGCCCCCGATCTGGCCGCGGACGGCCTCCGCTACCTCGCGGCCCTCGCCCGCCGGCGGATCCCGATCTTCTACCGGCACGCCCTGCTGCGGGCCGAGGGCGCGGGGGCGGTCGAGCGGGCCACCCTGGTCCGCATCGACGAGGCCGGCCGGCCCGTCGCCGGTACGGAGCGCGGCTTCGACGTGGATACCCTGTGCCTGGGCTACGGCTTCCTGCCGTCCACCGAGGTCACCCGGCTGCTCGGGTGCCGCCACCGGGGGGACGACGGGCGGCCCGGCGCGCTCGTCGTCGAGCGGGACCCGGACGGGCAAACGTCGATCCCCGGGGTGTACGTGGCGGGGGACTGCGCAGGCATTGGCGGGGCGCGGCTGGCCCTGGCGCAAGGGACTCTCGCCGGCCTCGCCGCGGCCCGCGGGTCGGGCGAAGCGGGCGGAAGGGACGACCCCGCCCTCCCCCGGACCACCCCGTCGGCTTCGGCGCGGCGCGCGGGCGGTCGCGCGGCGGCGTTTCAGCAGGGGCTGTGGAAGCTGTTCGACGCGCCCTTGCCCGCCGACGAATTCATGCCCGACGACTCCGTGGTCTGCCGTTGCGAGACCGTGCGGGCGGGCGTCCTTCGCGGGCTGATCCGGGAGGGGTTCGACGAAATCGGCGCGCTCAAGCGCATGACGCGGGTCGGCATGGGCCACTGCCAGGGCCGCTGTTGCGGTCCGGTGGTGGCGAGGCTGTGCGCCGCCGCGGCCGGCCGGAAGATGGACGAGGGGGAGCTGTTCGCGCCGCGCTTTCCGGCGAAGCCGATCCCCGCGGCGGCCCTCGCGGCCGAGAAGGCGGAGTGGACGGAGGAGGGCGCGGGCCGGGAGCCGCCGGCCTCGCCGTACCGCGCCGCGGGCCGCGGGAAGCCGGGGCGGCCCGCCGCAGGCACGGGCGGCGCCGCCGACGTGGCCATCGTGGGGGCCGGCATCCTGGGGACGTGCACCGCGTACTACCTCGTCCGCGAAGGGGTGGACGTCGCCCTGCTGGAACGCGGCCAGCCGAACGGAGAGGCATCGGGGAACAACGCCGGCAGCCTCCACGTGCAGCTTCTCGCCTACGATTTCGGCGGCCGGGCGCAGGCGGGCGGCGGCCCCGCCGCCGCGAGCCTGCCGTTGCAGCGTGAATCGGCCGCCATGTGGCCGGCGCTCGCCGAGGAGCTGGGCCGGGACTTGGAGATCGAGATCACCGGCGGCCTGATGGTCGCGGAAGACGCGGCCCATCTCGCGGGGCTCCGCGAAAAGGCCCGGCTGGAGCGCCGCCACGGGACCGAGGTGGAGGTGCTCTCCGCCCGCGAGCTGCGCGACCTCGCGCCGTACCTCTCCGATTCCCTCGCCGGCGCCGCGTGGTGTCCCGCGGAAGGCAAGATCAACCCGATGACCGCGGCGCCCGCGATCCTCGCCCAGGCCGCCGCCAGGGGGCTCCGGGTGTTCCGGGAGACCGAGGTTCGCGCCATCGAACCCAAGGCCGGCGGCGGCTTCGAGCTGCGGACGAACCGGGGACGGCTCCGGGCCGGCAAGGTGCTGAACGCGGGCGGCGGATGGTCCGGGCGGATCGCGGCCCTGGCCGGGGAGCGCCTCCCCGTCCGCGCCCACCCGATCCAGCTCGTCGTCACCGAACCCGCGCCACCGCTCACCCGCCACCTGCTCGCCTGCGCAGGCCGCCATCTGACAATGAAGCAGTTCCGGAACGGCAACCTCGTGCTGGGGGGCGGCTGGCCGGCGGAGGCGGACCCCGCGGCCGGGCGCCCCCGGGTGCTTCGCGAGAGCCTGGAAGGCAACCTGTGGGTCTCGCAGCGGGTGCTGCCGGCCCTCGCGACCCTGCACGTCATCCGCTCCTGGGCGGCCGTGAACGTCGCCATCGACGGCGCCCCGCTCCTCGGCGAGTCGCCGGGCGTGCCGGGCCTCTACCACGCGGTGACCGTGAACGGGATGACCCTCGGGCCGTTCGTCGGCCGCGTGATGGCGGACGCGATGCGGACCGGCCGCCTCGACCCGGCCCTCGAATACTTCACCCTCTCCCGATTCGGCTGATCCCGGAGCCGGGGACGCTCCCCGTTCGCCGCGAGGTCCGGACCCGGCCCTTCCGCGGCGCCGAGAGGAGCGCAAGCCCGGCCCACCTTACCCGTCCTTGCCTGCCGGGTCGGGCGCCGGCGCGGTAATCTCCCGGTTCGAGGCCCCGTTCCCGACCCCGGCGAAGACCCTTTGCCCCGAAGGAGTGCCCTCATGCACACAGGCTACGCCCCCCTCTTCCAGAATCCCGGGAACCGTCTCCCGGACCTCGAGGTGTATCGGAACGAGCTCCGGCTCGCCGAGCTCGCCGAGCCGCTCGGATTCGATTCGGTCTGGTCGGTCGAGCACCACTTCACCGACTACACGATGTGCCCCGACGTCGTGCAGCTCCTGACCTGGATGGCGGCGAGGACGGAGCGGATCGGCCTCGGGTCGATGGTGGTCGTGCTGCCGTGGCACGACCCCATCCGGGCCGCGGAGCAGATCGCGATGCTCGACCAGATCTCCGATGGGCGGATGATCCTCGGGATCGGGCGCGGCCTCGGCCGGGTGGAGTTCGAGGGCTTCCGGGTCGACATGGGCGAGTCGCGCGGGCGCTTCGTCGAGACGGCCGGGCTCGTGCTCGAAGCGCTCGAGAACGGGTGGATGGAAGGGGGCGGCGAGTACGTGACCCAGCCCCGCCGGAACCTCCGCCCGGCCCCGTTCCGGACGTTCCGGGGGCGCACGTTCGCGGCCGCGGTGTCGCCGGAGTCGATGCCGGTGATGGCGAAGCTCGGCGTGGGCCTGCTCGTGGTGCCCCAGAAGCCGTGGGAGGACGTGCGCAAGGACTTCGAGGTCTACCGGGGGGTGTTCCGCGAGGTGAACGGCGCCGAGGCGCCGGCGCCGCTCTGCGCGGGGTTCTGGTTCGTGGACGAGAGCGCGGACCGGGCGGAGGAGATGGCGCGCCGCTACATCGCCGGCTACTACCACACGGTGATGAAGCACTACGAGTTCTCCGCGGGGCATCTCGCCCGCGTTCCCGGCTACGAGTACTACTCCGCGGTGGACCGGTACATCGAGAAGCGCACCGGCGAGGGCGCGGCGGAGGACTTCATGCGCCTCATGCCCTGGGGGACCCCGCAGCAGGTCCTGGACAAGGTCGAGAAGGTCCACGGCATGATCGGGCACGCGGGGACCATGTGCCACTTCAGCTATGCCGGGATGCCGTACGAGGAGGCCGAGCGCAGCCTTCGCCTCTTCGCGGCCAGGGTGCTGCCCGAGCTCAGGTCGATGAAGATGCGCTGCGAGCCGTTCCGCGTCGAGCCCCTCGGCCTCGCGGCGTAGCGCCCGCCGGGGTGCGATGGCTGGAAGGGACGATATTCCGCCGGCCGATCAGTTGCTCGGGTCCGGCAGCGCGTCGATGGCCGTGACGAGTGGACATCCGGCCCACGCCTTGCGAATGGCGCCGCCGTCGGTGACGACCCGGACCGCCCCGCGGCCGATGGGATCGAGATTCTCGGTCAACGCCGACATCGCGCGGTAGCCGGGGTCGCCGGGCATCAGAAGCATGTACGCGAACGAACGTGTCCGGAGCTTCCGGTACACGGCTATCGGCGGTCCGGCCTCCGGATATGGGACGCCGTGGTGCGAACCGATCTCGATCTTCAGGTTCTTGTTGGCAGGGCTGTACACGCATGGCCGCACTTCCTGCTCGGCGAACGTGCCGTCCTGCCGGCACTCGACGAGGTAGACACGCTGCGCCGTGCCGGCCCGAACGTGGAAGAACCGGTCGATCACCTCCCGGTTGAAGTGGATTTGACGCCATCTGTCTCCCGCCCGAGGAACCCGAGCAACGAGGAAACGGTCGGGGGGGCCGACAGGTGGTTCGGCGTTCGACGGAGGAGGAAACGGTCGGGGGGGCCGACAGGTGGTTCGGCGTTCGACGGAGCTGGTCCGCCGGTCGGGGGCGCATCACGCTCGGGCTCGACATCGCGGCGACCCGGACGGCCGTGCATGACGTTCCGGGCGGCGTGATCGAGCGCTTCCTCGTCGATGGGGCGAATGTCGGCGGCATGGTCGGCGAAGAAGCGATCCCACGAGGAAGGGCTCGGAAGCTCGCCGGGGCCGGAACGCATCACGCTGAAAGCTTCGAAGTTTCGAACGAGGCCCCCGGGGGTGAGATTGCCCGACCCCACTATCGTCGTCCTGCTGCCGTTCGGATAGTCGAACCGAGCGACCTTCGGATGGAACAGCGAGCTCGTCGGATTTCGGAAAACCCGAACGTTCAGACCTTCATGCTGCCGCTCGAGCTCCCGGAGGCGCACGAGTGCATGGCGGTCGGTCACGGCGTCCATACCTATGACCAGGACCATCTTCGATCGACCGAGAAAGCTCTGGATCTCCGGATCGCCGATCAGGGAGTCGACGCCGCCTCGTGAAGCGAAGGCGAACAGGCCCTCGCATGAGGAAGCGCCGTGTGTGGCGTCGATGATGGCTTCGAGCAGATAGATCGTATCCGGTGAGGTCGGATCCTGAAGATGAAAATCGCATTCCATCGTCCTGCTTCCCTCAATTGCGCGGATGACGTTCGGTCATCAGCTCATCGTACGGGACCATCTTCGGCCCGTTGGATTTTTTCGACGGCGGCTTCGAAAATACAAGGATGTGCTCGTGAACGTTCTTGAAAAGCAGGTTCGGCGGATAGGGATAGCTTCCGAAGATGGGGCGCTGCGCGTTCGCGGAGCCCCACCGCCCGCCCGTGCCGTCCTTCGACCATATGACCTCGGTCGTCATCACGAAGCCTATGTCGCGCAGGATGGTGCTGAAATCGGCTGGAAGTGGAAAGGTCAGGAGCCCGTGGTCGGTATATTGGTTCACGTTCGCGGTGACGAGGCAGCACTTTCGCCCGGGCCTCAGAACGCGAAAGCACTCCTCGAAGGCGGGCCTGATCTCGTCGAGGAAGCAGCGGTAGCCGGCAACGTTGCCGAGGTTCGCGGGGGCGGCGCCGTACTGGGCCTTGTTCCAGTACGGAGGACTGGAGACGATGAGCGAGATCGAATCATTCTCGACGAAAGAGAGGTCGCGGCTGTCTCCGTGGACCACAACCATGAGATCCTCCGCAGCCGGATGACCATCCTTCGGATCACCGCACTCCCGGCGGATGATGTCCGCGTATCTCCCGTTCTGATCGATACACAACACCTTGCGTCCAAGAGGCACGGCCGCCTCGGCGGTCGTGCCGACACCCGCGAACGGATCGAGAACGGTTTCGCCGTGCCAACTGAATATCTTGATCAGGCGATGCGGGATCTCGACCGGAAACACGGCCGGATGTTCCGGGTGGGTCGTGTTCGCGATGTGCCACACCGTCTTGGTGTATTCACGCCATTCATCCTTGGTCAGCCGGCTCTTCTTCTTGACCGAATCACTCACCCGCCGCATCGTCGTTCTCCATCAACGGGCGAGCCGGACGACACGCGGGCGCACTTCTTCGCGCTCGGCGACGTTGGCCACGGCGCAGGTGAAATTCTGAAGATACTCCAGGAAGGATGGAGATATGTCGAGCGCCCCGAGGAGCAGCGCGTCGATCTCGTCCCGGACCCCGTCGGCGGCGTCCGGCCGATACGCCACCGTCTGGCGGTCTCCGTTGACGCTGACGACCTGTCGAGTTTGAACGGCGTCCCACAGACGGGCTCCGAGGCCCGTCAGCACGATCCGGTCCGTTTCGTCGAACATCCTGTCGTTGAACGGCAGCTCCGTCAGAAAGGAGCGTGTGACGTGGAACCCATCCTCGCTCACACGCCACAGCCAATACGAGACGCGGCTGCCGAGGAGAGCGAAGCCTCTCGCGGCTTCACCTTCGTCCGCGAACCCCAGGGCGACCACCTTGCTCGAGCTCCAGGGAGCACGCTGGACCGGCAGCTTGCGATGCGGACGGAACACGTTGAGAAAGTTGTATGCCGTGCCCGAGACGAACACGATCGCTTGACCGCGGCGGCTTGAAACTTCCTCGGGGAAGCAGGAACCGATGGACGAACACATCTCTCGCAGGCGTGACGGTCGGCGGGTGAGCCGGCCGAAGACGCGCGCGGATTCCTCCCCGGCGAGCTTCGGAATGCCCGCACCGATCGAGAGTCCGTCGTCCTCCATCGGCGTGAAGTCGATCGTGTCGAACAGGCGAGGGCGCTGGCGGCTGGTCCACTTGCGAAGCGGGCCGGTTTCGATGGTTGCGACGGCGGCGACGGCATCGTCGGAACGGCCGCGCCGGAGAACGATCGCGTTGCGGGTCTTCACCTCTTCGCCGAAGAGCGCGTGTGGTTCCCGGTCGAAGAACGCGAAACGCCACCGCCCGCCGCTCGCCCGGATGGCTTTCCGCACCGCGGCCATCTGGGGCCTCCTGCTGCAGGCGAGGGAGAGGGGAACGACCATCCCGGATGAGCTGCGGCCCGAGCGGGCAAGCCGCCACATCATCTCGATGAACAAGGGGAAGTAATCGGCTCGGGTCGTGTCGCCGGAGGGCAGCGATGCAAAGCGTTGCGCCAGCGCCACGGCGTCGCCGCGGGGACCGATTCTCGCGTATGGAGGATTGCCGATCACGATATCCGCCCCGAGCGACAGCGCGGGGAACGTCCTTCCGAGCGCACGGCGGTCCGTGTGGAACAGCGTCGTCGTCGCCGCCGAGGCCGGCCGCTCGCTCGACGGCGGCACGTATTCGTCATCGAGACGCGCCCGCAAACGGGCAAGCGCCTCGGAATCATCCCGGTGACAGGGGCCGACTTCGAACGTCAATGCGTCCGCCGCGCAGAGGTTGCAACGGAGCCGATGCCAGCGCGACCACGGAGACGGCCCGTCTCCCCCACGCCGGCCGGCCCCGAGGCACTCGTGCAGCAAGACGAAGCAGGCAGCTTCGATTGCCAACGGATCGACGTCGATGCCGTAGAGGCTGCGTTCGGCGAAGTCGAAGCGACTCACGTCCGGTCGTCGTCTTCTCGACAGATCGAGCATCGCCTTCAGGAATACCCCGGACCCGCAGGCGGGGTCGAGGACCCGGGGACTTTCTGCCCCCTGATCCATATCCCCCAGGGTTTCACGTGCGATGTACTCGGCGACGTCCGAAGGGGTGTAGAAGACCCCCGCGGCTCGCTTCGCCTGCCGGGCCTGCCGTGTATCAGGGTCCTTCATCACGCTCGCTCGGCTTCCCGGGCCGTGCGCATCCAGGACGTATGGCAGCAGATCGCGCAAGTCGTCGTCGTATGGAAACGATTCGAGCGCTCCCACGGCTTCACGGTCGGCGAACTCGACGACGGCGTTGGAAAGCAGGACCGGAGGGCGGATGTCCCCGAGGAACCAGGCTTCACCATCGCGCAACGATGCGTCTGCGCGGAGAGATCCCAGACTGCGGCCGATGACGCGCATGGCGACGAGAGCCCACGCAGCCCGCCGGGAGAGCAAATCGAGGGACGAAGGGGACTCGGCTCGCCATCGGCTGGCGAGAACGTCCACCCAAGCGGCGCCGACCACCGCTCCGCGGCCCTCGAAGGAACGCCGCACGGACTCTACGGCTCTGCGAACGTGGACGGCCCTGGCTTCCGTGGCCGCGGCGAGGGACGACCCCGGACCCGGGACCGAGGGTCGCGCCCAAGGCGCGACCCTCGAGAGCAGGGCGTTGGTCACCTGGTCCCCCTGCGCTCGCGGGCGAAGAGCGGTGCGCGGGCGTCGAGATAGCTGGCGACCGCGTCGCGAACCACCCAGGCGGTGGATACCCGCTTGTCCTTGGCGATACCCTTGAGCTCGGCATAGTCCTCCGCATCGAACGACACGGATACCCGGACCGGACCGTCAACCTTCCGATTCGCCCGCTTCCCGACCGTCGACGCCCGTTTCGCCATTCTTCTCTCGCCCCCCGGAATTCGACAGGCGCACCACTATACACCATCGTGGTGCACCCCTGTACGGCAATGGCGGCCTCCATGGTCGGCAGGCCGGCCGGCGCGTCGCGGTTGCTCTGCCGGGGTTGCCTGCACGTATGCGCTTGGAGCATCGAGGCGGCAGAGCGCGGAAGTCCGGCGATGGAGCGGTCCGGGCCGACAAGACGGGTCGGGCCAGGAGGCGCCCGAGAGGCGACGGGTGAGCCGATCCGCCGACGGCCTGGAATCTGCATGAGAGCATCATGGCGCCCACGAAGTCGTTGAATGGAGGCGCGGCAACGCTTCCGGTCACCGATGCGCCACCTGAGCGGACGGCCCCGGTCATCGTCGCCGAAGTCGATCCCGGACGGGAGATCCTCATCGCTTCCCGCGCCTCGCGCCGCAACCGGGCGCGGGGACGGAGGGCCGCTCCCCGGGAGACCGCCGGATGGCTCCGAGCCGTGCTCTCCGCTGGTGTCAGCCGGGCATCGCGCCCGGCGGCTCCGCCATGAGCCGGCCGTAGTCCTCGGCGACGGCGGCGGCGGCCGCCTCGAGCAGCGACGCGCCGTGCTCCGGGGAGGCCAGCGCGGAGTGGGAGCCGACGCGGCCGTCCGGGAACCGCCGCCGGTGCTCGGCGGGAGGGCCGTGGCGGTCGCCGGAATGCCGCTCGACGTAGCCGGGGGGCAACCTCTCCGGCGGCGAGGCGGCGTCCCCGGGGGGCACGACCCGGGTGGTCGCCTGGGTCATCGCGACCTCCGACGGGGTCGCGTGCAGGCCTTCCCATTCGCCGTAGTAGCTTCGGCGCAGCGCGTTCACCGTCTCGAAGTCCCACCAGCTCCGGACCCGGATGCGCGCCCCGCGCCCTCCCCGGAACGCCGCGGATACCCGGCCCAGCGGAGCGAGGTTGGCCCCGTGGCCGTTCACGAAGTAGAAGCGTTCGAAGCCGTGGCCGGCGAGCGCCTCCAGGATCTCGGTGACGAGTCTCTCGAACAGTTGGTCCGACACGGAAACCGTGCCCGGGAAGGCCATGTTGAAGGGGGCGGGTGCATAGGCGAGGGTGGGCGCGACCATCGCCCCGGCGAGGTCCGCGGCGGCCATCGCCACCCGCTCCGCGCAGATGGCGTCGGTTCCGATGAGACCCATCGGGCCGTGCTGCTCGGTCGAGCCGGCCGGGATGACGATCCCGCCCGAGCGGCCGAGATACGTCTCGACCTCCGGCCAGGTGGCGAGGTCGAGCCTCACCCGGCCCCGCCGCCGGCCTCGACAGCGGCCCCGGGGCGGCGATCGCTCACGATGCTCCGGGCGCCGCGGGGGCCGCGGCGCGCCGGCGGGCGGCGGCCCGGCGCCTCTCCCCGCGGCGGCCGGGCCGCGGAGCCCGTTGCCCCGGCCTCAGTGCAGAAGCCTCCACCTCCGGCCGAGCTCCTCGAAGAACCCGCGCTCGGTCTTGAGGGCGATCCAGGTGTTGACGTAGTTGATCCAGACCTGGTCCGACTGCGGCAGCAGCATGGCGATCGGGGTCGGCGCCTTGGGCGCGGAGACCGGCACGATCATCATCTGCGGATACTTCCGGACGAGCTTGTTGGCCTCTACGTTCGAGGTGATGTGGGCGTCCGCACGCCCGGCCAGCACCTCCTGAAAGTCTCGCGCCGGCGCCTCGACGATCTTGTGCCGGGCGTTGGGGAAGAAGCGCTTCACGTACTTCTCCTGCACCGTGCCCAGGGTGGCGGCCACGGTCACGTCGGGCCGGTCGAGGTCCGCCCAGTCCCGGAACCGGTCCTCGTCCTCGGCCAGGATCAACGGGACCGTGGCGAGCGAGAAGTAGCTCGTCGAGTAGCCCGCCGCCTTCGCGCGCGATGGCGAGATCGACGCCGATCCGGTGATGTGGTATTTGCCGGAAGCCACGCCGTTGACCAGGGTCTTCCAGTCGGTGGCCACGAACTCGACCTCCACCCCGAGGTCCCTGGCGAGCTCCGTCATGACGTCGATGTCGTAACCCGTATAGGCATTGGTGGCCGGGTCCTTCATCGTCATCGGATTCCAGTCGCCGGTCGTGCCGACCTTGAGCACACCGTCGTGCAGGATCTCATCGAGCGCCGATTGACCCTGGGCCGCCGTCGATACGGCGACGAGCAGCAGCGCCGCCGGGATCGTCTTGAGGAATCGCATCGTTCCCGCCTCCCTCGTGAGCCGGGGCGGATTATCGGGCCGAACCCGCCGGGCCGCAATCGGCCCTCCCGGAGGCCCGGGACCTCTTCACGCCGTGGAGTCGGTTCGCGCGGGCGAGCCCGGTTCGGTCGAATCGGAGCGGCGCGCCCGACACGGACGTCCCGGGAAGAGCGATGGGCATCGACGCCCGGCCGCGAGTCGGTCAGCGTGAAATGGCCCTCCCGGAGGCCGTCGCCGGCCGGTCCCGGAACGACCGGGCCCCCGACCCGCGCCCGGGCGGCGGAGCCGGACGCGGCCGCGTCGCCGGTCCGGCCGGCGCCCGCGCCGCCCGCTCAGCCGCTAGACTGCCGGTGCGGCCGAACCGGGCCGCCGACACGGCGGGGCGATTCCCGATGCGCGACGAAGCCGGAGGACGCGAGGGCGCCGGCCCCGGACGGGGGGATCGAGGGGAGCCGATCATCCGTATCCGCCGGGTGTCCAAGTCCTTCGGCGCGTTCGAGGCGTTGCGCTCGGTGTCGGCGGACGTGCTCCTCGGCGAGCGGGTGGTCGTCTGCGGCCCCTCGGGCTCCGGCAAGTCGACCCTCGTGCGCTGCGTCGGCGGGCTGGAGCGGCACGAATCGGGCACGATCGTCGTCGACGGCATCACCCTCGACGACCGTCGCGAGACCATCGCCTCCATTCGCTCCCGGATCGGCATGGTGTTCCAGCAGTTCAACCTCTTTCCGCACTTGACGGTGCTCCGCAACCTTACCCTCGGCCCCATGCGGGCCCGCGGAATGACGAGGAAGGAGGCGGACGAGCTCGCGGCCCACTACCTCGAACGGGTGCACATCCCGGAGCAGGCCCACAAACTCCCCGGCGAGCTGTCGGGCGGCCAGCAGCAACGGGTCGCCATCGCGCGGGCCCTGTGCATGGAGCCCCGCATCATGCTGTTCGACGAGCCGACCTCCGCCCTCGACCCGGAGATGATCAACGAGGTGCTCGAGGTGATGGTCGAGCTCGCGGCGAGCGGGATGACGATGATCTGCGTCACCCACGAGATGGGGTTCGCCCGGCGGGTCGCGGACAAGATGGTCTTCATGGACCACGGCGAGCTCGTGGAGACGGCGGAGCCGGAGCGGTTCTTCCGCCGCCCCGAGAGCCGCCGGTGCCGCGAGTTCCTGCAGAAGATCCTGCACCACCAACCAGCCGGTGGACTTCGGTGACGGGCGCGAGCCGGGGGCGGAGCGGGCGGGAGCGCGGCGGCGGTTCCACGGCGCCCGCCGCGCCCATCGCGCCCGCCCGGCCGTATCGGCGCCCGACGCCCGGGCCGGCATGGAGACGGGCCGGCGGACGATGGAGCGGCGCTCCCGAACGCGGGGCGATGAAGCGCGGGGCGCCCCTCGCCGTCGCCGGTGCGGGGCTGCTGCTCCTCTCCGGCTGCACGGCCAACTGGGGGTGGTACGTCGTCGACCCCACGACCGCTTCCGGGGCCGCGAACCTCCGGTTCCTGCTGAGCGGGCTCTACTACACCGTGCTCCTCTCGGTGACCGCGATCCTGATCTCCGTCGCGCTCGGGCTGCTGATCGCCCTGCCCGGTCTCGGAACGAACCGGCTCGTGCGCGGCTTCAACCGGGTCTACGTCGAGGTCGTCCGCGCGGTCCCCATCCTCGTCCTCATCCTCTGGGTCTACTACGGCATGCCCCAGATCGCGGACGTCGCCATCAACGTGTTCTGGGCCGGGGTGATCGCCCTCGCCCTCTCCGACAGCGCGTTCCAGGCGGAGATATTCCGGGCCGGCATCCAGTCCATCGGCCGGGGACAGTACGAGGCGGCCCAGTCGATCTCGCTCGGATACGTGGACACGATGCGCTTCGTGATCCTCCCGCAGGCGATCCGGCGTATCCTGCCGGCGCTCGGCAACCAGTTCGTGTACATGCTGAAGATGTCGTCCCTGGTGTCGGTGATCGGGATGCAGGAGCTGACCCGGAAGGCGAACGAGCTGGTGGTGACCGAGTATCGCCCGCTCGAGATCTATACGATCCTCGTCCTCGAGTACCTGGCGCTGATCCTGCTCGTGTCCGCCGGGGTGCGATGGCTGGAACGGCGCATGGGGACCGATGCGCGGCGTTGACCTCGCGGGCGGGACGGAGCCGGAAGACGGGAGCGGGGCGAGAGGAGGAGGAGCACGGGTGGCGCCGGCCTGGATCAGGATGCTGTCGGACGAAGAGGCGGACGAGGACCTGCGCGAAGCGCTGGCACTCGCCCGCACCCCTCACGGTACGGTGGACAACGTCATGCGGGCCCACTCCCTGCGCCCGAGCACCCTGCGCGGGCACGTGCTCCTGTACCGGGCGGCGCTGCACGACGACGCGAACACGCTCCCCGCATGGCTCCAGGAATGCATCGCCTCGTACGTCTCGATCCTCAACGACTGCCCCTACTCCCTGGCGAACCACTGGGCGAATGCGCGGCATCTCATCGGCGACGACGCCCGCGCCGCCCGGATCGAGGCGACCCTCGCGTCGCGCCGGCCGGAGGACGTCTTCGAGGGGCGGGAGCTCGCGCTCATGCGATATGCCGAGAAGCTCACCCTCCGGCCGGGCGCGATGGAGCGGGCGGACGCGGAGGCGTTGTCCGCGGCCGGGCTCGACGACGGCGAGATCCTCGAAGCCAACCAGATCGTCGGGTACTTCAACTACGTCAACCGGTGCCTGAACGGTCTCGGGGTCACCACGGACGGGGACGTGGTCGGCTACTACGCGGATCCCTGATCCGATGCGCCCGGCTCCCTTCGCGCCGGCGGGCGGCGGTCCGGCGCCTCTCCCCGCGGCGGCCGGCCGGCGGCCGGAGCGCGGGAGCGGCTGATGCCCTTCGCCACGGCCCGGACGGTCGATTCCGGGGCCATCCCCGTCGTCGACCTCGCGCCCCTTCGGGACGGGACCGCCCCGGATGCGGTCGCGCGCGCCCTGCTGGATGCGAGCCGGAGGCTCGGCTTCATCTATGCCGCCGGCCACGGCATCCCCCCCGGCGTGACGGATTCCCTCCGGGAGACCGCCTACCGCTTCTTCCGGGCGCCGGAGGAAGCCCGGCGGACGGTTGCGGTGTCCGCGAAGCATCGGGGCTGGATCGGGCGCGGCGGCGCGAGGATGGAGGACGGCGCCGGAGCCGACCTCAAGGAGAGCTTCCTCTTCGGGTACGAGGACGAGCACGGGTGGGCGCCGGAGGACCATCCCCTGCGCGGATCGAACCGGTGGCCCGCGTTCCTCCCCGAGCTTCGGGGGCGGGGAATGCGGTTCTTCCACCATGCCCACGAGGCAGCCCGGCATCTGATGAGGGGCTTCGCGATCGGCCTCGGCCTCGAGGAGGACTTCTTCCTTCGTTCCTGCACCCGGCCGCTCAGCCGGGCGTCCCTCGTCCACTACCCCCCGCAGAGCGAGGACATGGAGGCGGACCGGTTCGGCGTCGGGCCCCATACCGACTTCGGGGTGCTGACCGTGCTCTGCCAGGACGACGTCGGCGGGCTCCAGGTCCGGGATGCGGACGGCGCCTGGGTCCATGCGCCGCCCATCGAAGGGACCCTCGTGGTCAACGTCGCCGACCTTCTCTCCCGCTGGACCAACGGCGCCTGCCGGTCGACGCCGCACCGGGTGGTGAACCGCTCGGGCCGGGAGCGGCTCTCGCTCGTGCTCGCGTTCGACCCCGACCCGGAGACGGTGATCGACGCGCGCGCGGTCTTCGGGCCCGGCGTGCGGGTCGAGCACGAGCCGATCACCTGCGGGGACTATCTCGTCCGGCGTTTCGGCAAGGCGTTCCCGTACCGCTCGCAGGCGCCGGAGGGGGATCGCTCGGGAGAGACCGGGGCCGGCCCGGCCAGGTGAGCGCAGGCGGAGATGCACCGGCGCACCGAACTCGCGGAGGGGGCCCGCAACCTCCTCGTCCACTGCGCCCGCCTCCGGCCGGGGGCGGACCTTGCCGTCGTCCACGAGGACCCGGCGCTCGGCTGGTACGACCTCGAGGCCCCGCTCGCGGTCGCGGAGGAGGCCCGCCGGATGGGCGCCGCGCCGGTGCTCGTTCGGGTCGGCGCGCCCGGCAACGAGCCGGACCGGCGCGCGGAGGAGGCGGTCGCGGAGCACGACGGGGCCGTCTTCTTCTCGCGCATCGGCGACCAGGACCGCTTCGGCGACGACCCGGCCCCCGGAAAGACGGTCGTGATGTGCTACGCCCGCGACTCGGCCATGCTGGCGTCGGCCTACGGCCGGACCGATCACCGGGCGCTCCTCGATCTCGCGTCCGCGGTCGATCGGATCCTCCTTCGCGCCGGCACGATCCGGATTTCCTGCCCGCTCGGCACGGACCTCTCGGGAACGGCGGCGGGGGCAGGGGCGGGAACGGGGGCGGGGGCGGAGAACGGACCGGGGGAGCCCGTCGGGGCGGCGGCCGTGCGGCGGTTTCCGATGGGCGTCCACCGGCCCGTCGAGGCTTCGGGGTTCTCCGGGCGGGTGGTCCTCGCCGGCTGGCTGGCGAGCACCGGATCGAAGGTGTACGAGCCGGCGTCCCTCGCCGTCGAGCGTCCGGTGGTCGCGGAGGTCGCGTCCGGCCGGCTGGCCGGGCTGCACGGCGAAGCGGGGCTCGTCGATCGGATCCGCGCGCACTACCGGATGGTCGCGGAGAGGTTCGGCCTGGACCCCGGTGTCGTGCACTCGTGGCACGCCGGCATTCATCCCGGATGCGCCTACCCGGCGCGCGCCGAGGAAGATCCGGACCGTTGGGCGAACAACGTCTTCACCAATCCCCGATTCGTTCATTTCCACACCTGCGGGGCCCTGCCGCCGGGCGAGATCTGCTGGACGGTGCTCGACCCGACCATCGAGGTGGACGGCGCCGCGCTCTGGCGGCGCGGCCGGCTGCGCCCGGAGGCGTTCGCGCCCCTGCGGGACTGCCTCTCCCGGTGGCCGGTGCTCGCTCCCCTCTTCGCCGAGCCTTCGGACGCGATCGGGATCGACGCGGCCGGCCCTCCGGCGGACCGGGACCGTTCACGCCGGACCCGCCGGTAGGCGAAGGCGCTTCGGACCGCCGGCCGGTGGTCGGCTCCCCGCATCGGGACCGTTCGCGCCGGACCTGCCGGCAGGCGAAGGACCCCGCGCGCGGGGCCATGATCGGGCGGCAGGAGGCGGCGGCGGACGCGCGCCGGGGAGGGGCCGGCGCGCGGGGCCGGGGCGCCGGGCAGGGTCGGGGTGCGGACGGCGGTGCGGCCGATGGCCGGTCGATCCGGCGGCGCGCGGTATCATTCGCCCCCGTTCGGAGCGGAGCCAAGGGGGCGGGGTGATGGCCGGCCTGTATTTCGAGGACTTCGAGGTCGGCAAGACCTACCGGCACCCGTACGGGCGGACGGTGACGGAGATGGACAACGTCCTCTTCACCTGCCTCACCATGAACACCCAGACCCTGCACCTCGACGAGGAGTTCGCGCGCACCACCCAGCACGGGGCGCGGGTCGTCAACAGCATCTTCACCCTCGGGCTGCTGGTCGGGATGACGGTGAGCGACCTCACCCTCGGGACCACCCTCGGCAACCTCTCGATGACCGACGTCCGGTTCCCGGTCCCCGTCTTCCACGGCGACACCCTGCGGGCGGAGACCGCCATCCTCGAGAAGCGGGCGAGCCGCTCGAAGCTCGACCGCGGGGTCGTCACCTTCGGCCATACCGCGTACAACCAGCGCGACGAGGAGGTGGCGTACTGCCGCCGGGCGGGGATGATGATGCGCCGGCCGCCGGCGGCGGAGCCCGGATGCGGCTGACCGACTTCACGAGCTACGCCGACGCGCAGGCCCATTTCTCCCGCGCCGCCCTCTGGGACCTCGTCGAGGGAGACCGCGCGCGGCTCAACATCGCGCACGAGTGCGTCGACCGCCACCCGCCGGAGCGGACCGCGGTCCGCATCGCGTTCGCCGACGGGCGCGGCGAAGCGTACACGTTCGGCGAGATCGCGGCGTGGTCGAGCCGCTTCGCGCACTTCCTCGGGCGCGAGGGGGTGCGGGCGGGCGAGCGGGTGGCGATCTTCCTCGAGCCGTCGCTCCCGTTCTACCTCGCGCTCTTCGGGGCGATGAAGGCGGGCGCGGTGGCGGTCCCGATGTTCACCCTGCTCGGCCGCGACGCGGTCGCCGCCCGCATCGGCGACTGCCGGCCCGCGCTCGCGCTCGCCCGCGCGCCGCTCGAAGGCGCTCCCCGCACCATCGTGGCGGACGACGCCTTCCTCGAATCCCTCGCGCGCGAGCCGGACCGGTTCGAGGCGCGCACCGCGTCCTCCGACATGGCGATGTACCAGTACACCTCCGGCACCACCCGGGCCCTGCCGGAGGCGGTCCGGCACCGGCACCGCGCCATCGTCACGGTCCTCATCGCCGCCCTCTACGCGACCGGGGTGCGCCCCGGCGACCGGTTCTGCTGCCCGTCCTCGCCGGCCTGGGGCCACGGGCTGTGGCACGGGACCCTCGGCCCCCTCGCCCTCGGGGCGGAGATCACCGCGTGGTCCGGGCGCTTCGACCCGGAGCGGCTGCTCGAGGCGCTCGAGCGCCACCGCATCACCAACCTCTCCGCGGCCGCCACCCACTACCGGATGATGAAGAACTGCGGGGCGTCCGGCGCCCACCGCTACGAGATCGAGAAGCTCTCGTTCACCGGCGAGCCGATCGACTCCGACACCGCCGGGTTCGTCGAGCGGACGTTCGGGGGACTCGCGCGCAGCATGTACGGGACGACCGAGGTCGGGGTCATCCTCGGCGGCTATCCGGGGGCGGCCGATCTCCCGATGCGGCCGGGCAGCCTCGGCAAGCCGATGCCGGGGGTCGAGGTGGCGATCCGGGACGCGGGGGGCGCGGTGTCCGCGGCCGGCGCTTCGGGCGAGATCGTGGTCCGCCGGGGCGACGGGTGGTTCCCGACCCGGGACCTCGGCCGCGCCGACGAGGACGGCTGGTTCTACCACGCAGGGCGGGCCGACGACGTCATCATCTCGGCCGGCTGGACGATGAGCGCGGTGGAGATCGAGGACGCCCTGCTCCACCATCCCGACGTGGGCGAGGCGGCAGCCATCGGGGTGCCGGACGCGCTCCGCGGGCAGGTGGTGAAGGCCTTCGTGGTGAGCGGGGGCCGGACGGGCGGCGACGGGTTCCGGGCCGAGCTCCAGGCGTTCGCACGCGAACGCCTGGGGCGACACGAGTATCCGCGGCAGGTCGAGTTCGTGGCGGAGCTTCCCAAGACGCCGGCCGGCAAGGTCAACCGCAAGGTGCTGAGGGAGCGCGAGGCGGCGTCCCGCGCCGCCGATGCGGATGGTGCCGCCGATGCGCGCCGGCCGGCCGGCCCGGACCGTGAGGCGAGCCGTGCCGCCGGGGCGAACCGGGCGCCGGCGGGCGGCGGCGCTCCCGCCTCCCGATCCGGCGCCGCCGGCGGCGGCCGGAGGGGGCGGGGCGGGGAGGCGCCCGGGGCGGAGGGAAGCCGCGCATGACGGGCGACGATTCCGGCCGCAGCGGGCGCTTCCCGCGCATCACCGAGGAGGGGATCGACGCGCTCCGCCGCCGCATCGGGGTCCGCATCCGGGACTCCCTCGAGCCCTGGTGCCACGAGGCGACCCGCGACAACATCCGCCACTACGCACACGGCATCGGCGACGACAACCCGCTCTGGTGCGACCCGGCCTACGCGCGCACCACCCGCTACGGCGACGTGATCGCGCCCCCGTCGTTCCTCTTCGCGTGCAGCCGCATCCTCTCCGGGTACGTCGGGGGGCTCCCGGGCATCCACGCGATGTGGGCCGGGGCGGACTGGCGCTGGCATCGGGTGGCGCCCCGGAATACGGAGGTCCATACCGAGGCGTGGCTGAAGGACCTGGTCATCCACGAGACCCGCTTCGCGGGGCGGGCGGTGCAGCAGATCTACCACGTCGACTTCTTCGACGGGGACGGGAACCTCCTCTGCGGGGCGGATAGCTGGTGCTTCCGCACCGAGCGCGACACCGCCCGCGAGCAGGGGGTCAAGTATGGCGAGGTCCGGCGGCGGGGCGAGCGGCGCCATACCCCCGAGGAGCTGGACGAGGTCTTCCGGCGCTACGCCGGGGAGCGGGTGCGGGGGGCGGAGCCGCGCCGGTTCGCGGACGTGAAGGTCGGCGAGCGCCTCCCCCCGATGCAGAAGGGCCCCATGACGGTGACCGGCTTCATCTGCTACGCACAGGGCTGGGGCGGGCTCTACATCCGCGCGAACCGCCTCGCGTGGCGGCAGATCGCGCGGCACCCCGGGCTCGGGATCGCCAACCGCTTCGGGATCCCCGACTGCCCGGAGCGGGTCCACTGGGAGGACGAGCTCGCGGTGGAGGTGGGGGCGCCCGGCGCCTACGACTACGGGCCGGAGCGGTGCTCGTGGATGATCCACCACCTCACCGACTGGATGGGGGACGAAGGGTTCGTCGAACGCTCGTACTGCGAGATCCGGCGCCACAACCCGGTCGGCGACACCCTCCACCTCGAAGCGGAGGTGACGGAGAAGGTCCCGGCCGAAGACGGCGCGGGGGGCGGGACGGTGCGCATCGAGCAGCGGGCGCGGAACCAGGACGGCGAGCTGTCGGTGCGGGCGACGGCGGCGGTGCGCCTGCCCGGCTGAGGACGCCCCTCCGAGGCCCCTCGCGCCGGAAATCATGTCCATGACTCGACGATGGGGGCCGGGAGACGGCGCCGGTCGCGCGCCCGGGGTCCGGTTCGCCCGCCCCTGATCGCGAGTCTCGTGAAGCAGCTCGTTCCGTTCGCGGGCCGCGGTGACCATTTCGCAGGCCCTGGTGACCGCGAAGCAGAACGGATGGATCCCGCCCCGCCCCCGCCGACCCGGCGAATGCCCCACCGGCCATCCGCACGGGCTCTTCGTGATGGATCGAGGCTTACGCCGCGCGCTCCACCTCGAACGCCACCACGTTGCGGACGTCCTTGCTGAACTCCACCGCGACCAGGTGGATCGGCTGCCCCAGGTGCCGGTACTTGTCCGCGTAGCGCCGCTCCTTCAACTGCGCCATCGCTTCTCCCTCCGGCTCCATCTCCACCACCTTGAACTCGAACAGGTACACGTTGGCGTTGAAGCACACCGCCATGTCCAGCCGCCCGTGGCTGGTGCCGTCCTCCACCGTCACGTCCAGCCCGAGGCCCGCGAAGCAGGAGTAGAACACGCTCGCGTAGTAGCCCTCGAAGCGCGCGATGTCGTTGTTGGTGTACCACTGGTGGGGGATGCTGGCGTAGAAGGCATGGAACAGCGTCTTCAGGCCCGCGAAGTCGTTGGCTTCGAGCAGCTCGTGGAGCCGGATGCTGTTGGCCATCTGGCGGGTCGAATCCCCGGCCAGGTAGCGCGACAGGCTGTCGTTGAGGCTCTGGCGCACCTCCTGGTTCGGATAGCCGAGCCGGTACACCGTCCGGCCGCCGAGGCGCTTGTGGTCCCGGATGGTCAGGTAGCCGGTCTGGAACAGCAGCGCCTCCGTCGCCATGTCGTCCACGTCGAAGGTGGAGAGCAGATCGTCGGTGCCGGCCATCCTCTCCAGCGCCAGAGGGCTCACCCCGCGCCTGACCAGCGTCTCGACCAGGAACGTCGGCGTGCCGGTCCGGAACCAGTGGGCGGCGAATTCGCGGCTGCGGAACAGCAACAGGATGTCGAAGGGGTTGTAGACCCTGTCCCCGCCCAGCCAGTCGTAGCCGTTGTACCAGCGGCGGATCTCGTCGCGGTCGAGCCCCGGCAGCTCCGGCGCGAACACGGTGTCGAGGTCCGCGTCGGTGTAGCCGCAGATGGCCGAGTAACGCGGATTCAGGGTGATGTCCTTGAGGTTGTTGAGGCCGGAGAACAGGCTGGCCTTGGAGAACTTGCTCACCCCCGTGATGAACGCGAACCGGACGTGGGCGTCGCTGTCCTTCACGACCGAATACACGCCGCGCAGGAAGTCCCGGTTCGCGCGGGCCACGTCCGGCACGGCGAGCGCATCCAGGATCGGCTTGTCGTACTCGTCGACCAGCACCACCACCCGCTGTCCGGTCTGGCGATGCAGCGCCGCGAGCAGCGCGGCGAAGCGCCCGGGGGCCGTGGCGTGGTCCGTGACCACCTGCGCCTCGGCCTCGGCGGCGGCCAGCTTCTCCATGAAGTTCGCTTCCAGGAAACCCGGTTGCTTGAAATCACCGGCGCCGAAGCTGAGCCGCAGCACCGGGTGACGCACCGACCAGTCCCGGCGTCCGTGGACGGCCAGCCCCTCGAACAGCGCTTCGTTGCCCTCGAAGAACTCCTTCAGGGTGTCCAGGAACAGGCTCTTGCCGAAGCGCCGCGGACGGGACAGGAAGTAATGGGCGCCCTCACCGAGCAGCAGATCGATGTAGGCGGTCTTGTCGACGTAGTAGCAGCCCTCCTCGCGGAGGGTGCGGAAGGTCTGGATGCCGATGGGCAGCTTGCGTCCGGAATCCATGGGCGCAGCTTACCGCACCGGCGTCGACCCTGGCCGCCAACGACCCCGTCCGATTCCCACAGGCAGGGATCGCCCCCGCTCGGCCGGCGACACCCCCACGTCCCGCCATGCGGGGATCGTCCGCCCGTCCGGGGACGATTCTCCGCGCCGGAAGACCTTCCCCTCCCGATGCCCTGTCTTCGCTTCGATCGGAGATGGCCGGACGGCCCACCTGCGCGGCGCATCTCCGCGGGGAGCGGACCTCGGAACAGTCGCGCGATGCCGAAGGGAACACCGGTGGCGGCTCTCCCCGGGCCGATGCGGCCCGCTCCGGGGAGGGGTTTGTCGCTGCCTCGAACATCGGCTCTGAAAATCATGCCGACGGACGTAATGCTTTTACGCATGATCCTTCGATGCAGCTCCTCGACCGCACTTCTCTCCGGACATGATCCGCATACAACCCCCTATAATTTCCCTCGCGCCGGGGTCCGGGTCGACGAGTACCGCCGTGGATGGAGGCGCCGATGGGGCGGGGTTCGGGGCGGGCGCTTCGCGCCGCGCCATCGCTCCGCCGTCCGGCCGGGAACCGGGAAGGAGGGAAGACGTGCACTTCGGACTCAGCGACGAGCAACTGGCGATGCGCGCGACGGCGCGCCGTTTCGCGGAAGAGCGGCTTGCCCCCCGCTACCGGCAGCGCGAGGTCGAGGCCCGCATCGAGCCCGAGCTCCTGGAGGAGATGGGCTCGCTCGGCCTCATCGGGGTCGACCTCCCGGAGCCCCTCGGCGGGCTCGATCTCGGGGGGGTCGCGAGCGGCCTCATCGTCGAGGACGTCGCGGGGGGCGACCTCAACGTCTCCTACGTGCAGCTCCTCGCTTCCCTCAACGGCTCCATCGTCGCCGCGCACGCACGCCCGGAGGTCGCGCGGGAGATCGTCCCCCGCGTGTGCGAGGGGCGGGCGCTCCTGGCGCTCGGCCTCACCGAGCCGGGCGGCGGGTCGGACGCCGCGAACCTCAGGCTCCGGGCCGCGCGGACGGGCTCCGGGTACGTCCTGAACGGGGAGAAGGCGTCGATCTCGTTCGCGACCCAGGCGGCGGAGGCGATCGTGTTCGCCCGCACCGGGGAGCAAGCGTCACGCTCGCACGGGGTCTCCGCCTTCGTCGTGCCCCTCGACGCCCCCGGGGTGTCGGTGAGCGGATACGACGACGTCGGGTCCGCGGCGGTGGGGCGCGGCTCGATCTTCTTCGAGGACGTCGAGACCCCCGCCGAACGGATGCTCGCCGAGGAGAACACCGCGTTTCGCACCGTCATGTCCGGCTTCGACTACTCGCGGGCGCTCATCGGCCTCCAGTGCCTCGCGGCGGCCGAGGCGTCGCTCCGGGAGACGTGGGCCTACGCGACCGAGCGCGAGGCGTTCGGCGCCCCCATCGTCCGCAACCAGGGGGTGAGCGAGCCGCTGGCCGAGGCCGAAACCTGGATCGAGGCGGCGAAGCTCCTCTGCTACAAGACCCTCTGGCTGCGGGACCGGGGTGAGCCGCACACCGCGGAGGCGGCGATGTGCAAGTGGTGGGCGCCCAAGGTCGCGTTCGACGTGATCCACCGCTGCCTGCTGACCCACGGGCACTTCGGGTACACCCGGGACATGCCGTTCGAGCAGCGCCTGCGCGACGTGATGGGGCTCCAGATCGGCGACGGCACGAGCCAGGTCCAGAAGATGATCATCGCCCGCGAGCGGGTGGGGCGGGTCGCCCTGCCGCACGGCTGAGCGCGGCGTGGGCGGCGCCTGCCGCCGGGGCCACGGCGCCGATCCGATCGGCATGACCTCGGTTTCACGCCGATGGAGGCCCGTGCGCTGTTCGGAGATGCCTTCATCCCACCGCGGGGCTCTCGCGGACCCGTCGTTCCCTGGAGCGCCTGCGACGAGGTGTGCTCGGCGAGAGTCCCCGCCGCGCACATGCTCCGATGCAGGGCCTTTTCACGCCGACCGACTCGCGGCCGGACGTCGATACCCATCGCTCTTCCTGGGAACGGCGCGTTCCGCGAACGCGCCGTTCCCAAGACGTCCGTGTCAGGCGCCGCTCCGATTCGACCGAACCGGGTTCGCCGCGCGAACCGATTCCGCGGCGTGAAAGGTCCCTGGCTCCGATGACGCGTTCGTTGATTCGCCCCCCGTCGGTCGCGACAATCTCCCGATGAGCGCGATCCTGCCCATCAACGTCGACGATCTCCTCCGCGGCCGAGGGGTCGAGTCCGTGCGGGTCGAATTCAAGGCGAGCTGGAATCCCGACACCACCGGCTTCCAGGTGTTGAAGACGATCTGCGCGTTCGCCAACGACTATCAGAACCTCAACGGCGGGTACGTGGTCATCGGGGTCGCCGAATCCGGCGGGCGGGCGGTACGGCCGCCGGTCGGACTGGGCGGTGACGAGATCGATGCGGCACAGCGCTGGATACGGGGGCGCTGCGCGGCCATGCGGCCGGGCTACACGCCGATCCTCTCTCCCGAGGTGCTGGAAGACCGCGACGTTCTGGTGGTCTGGGCGCCCCCCGGCGACGAACGCCCTCACCGCGCTCCGGACGGGCCGGGCGCCGGGCGTCCCTGGAAGTATTGGATTCGAGTCGGCTCGGAGACCGTGGACGCGGAAGCCAGCGGACGGCTGAGCGCCCTGCTCGAACAGACGATGCGGATGCCGTGGGACAACCGCGCGGCGTATGGAGTGGGGATCGAACATCTTCGGGAAGCCACCGTGCGCGAGCACCTTCATGACGTCGGCAGCGCGCTCCGCGACGAGCCCGATGCCGCCATGATCTACCGCGGGATGCGGATCACCGCCCCCGTCAACGAGCACGAGGCGCCCCGCAACGTCGGGCTGCTCTTCTTCTCCGGCGATCCCGAGCAGTGGTTTCCCGGTGCGCGCATCGCAGTTGTACAGTTCGCGGCGGACCGCGCCGGCGAGGTGCTGGACGAACGCGTTTTCCGCGGCCCGCTTCCCGCACAGCTCCGGGCCTGTCTGCGCCATCTGGAGGGGTTGTCGCAGACCCACATCAAGAAGGAACGAGACCGAAGCCGGGTACGCGGCTGGGTCAGCTATCCGGTGCAGGCGCTTCGCGAGGCGCTGGTCAACGCCGTCTATCACCGGGGCTACCGTCCCGAGGTGATGGAGCCGACCAAGGTCTGCCTGTACCCCGATCGCATGGAGGTCATCAGCTATCCGGGACCGGTGGCCGGGATCGAGCCGTACCACCTGGGCCCGGATGCATCGGTTCCTCCCACCCGTCCCCGCAATCCCCGCATTGGCGAGTTCCTGAAGCAGCTCGGGTTGGCGGAAGAATGGCTGACCGGCCTGCCCCGGATCTACCGCTCGATGGAGGAGAATGGATCTCCGCGGCCCCGCTTCGATTTCGACCCGGACCGTACCTGGTTTCGGGCGACGTTGCCGGCGCACCCGGAATACGCCGCCATATCCGCACTCCGGGACGCCGCCTATCTACGGACCGTCGGAGAGATCGAGGACGCGTTTCGGCGGGTGCGGGATTCCTGGCGGGCGAACCCGGCCTCGGCGGTGCTGGCGGTGGAGATGATCCGCCTTCATGCCGAACGGGACGATCCGGAGGCGGCCGAGGCCGTATTCACGCGATTCCGCGAGGTCGGTTCGAAAGCCGCGATACCCAACGTCGCCAATACCTGGATCGAAGTGCTGCTCGATCACGGTAGAGAGGACGATGCGCGGCGGCTCCTGGACGAGCTCGCCGCGAGCGCGTCGGCGCAGGACGCCATCGACGCCGCCATCCTGGCGAGGCGCCTCCGGGAGTCGCGCATCGCGCACCGCTATTTCCAGCAGGCCGGCGATGTGATCCGGACGGATTCCCGCGCCCTCCACGAGTTCGCCCAGACCAAGATCCGGCTTGCCCAGGAGGCCAGAAGCAAGCAACGGCGCGGATGGTACGAGGTCAACCGGCGGCTCCTCGTGGAAGCGCGCGGCCTGCTGGAGCGGGTGGTCTCGATGGACGCTTCGCCCACCCGGCACGCGTGGGCATGGCGCGACCTCGCGCGGACCCTCGACTGGCTGCGCGCCCCGGCCGGTGAGGTCGAGGCGGCTTTCGATCACGCCCTGCGACTGCTTCCGGACGAACCGCGGTTCGCCGAGGAGCGGGAGCGGTTCCGCACTCGGCAACGCGAGCGGCGCCACCGACCGGCGAGGAACGGGCGGCGTTCAACCCCGCGATCATGAGTCAGGTACTCAATCTCCCGATCGACCTTGGTCGTTCCAGCCCCGGAACAGGGATTTCGATGTGCCTGTCACCTGGATATTCCACGCAGATCGACTCGAGTACCTGACTCATGACCCCGCGATAGCGTGCGCGCCTTCCCTCCGTTCGGCGATCCGCCCGCGATTCATGCGATGAACGGGTGATAGCCGAATCGATACTGTACGGCTTCTCCGTCTTCGCGGCCATGAAGAAGAACTGCAAAGAGCCGCCTGATTACGCACGAAGTCGAGCTTGCAATCTCGGGTCGATGGAAACCCGGGCACAGGCTCCACGAAATCCCGTCATTCCCGCGGAAGCGGGAATCCAGTGACTCTCGATCGAAGTAGATTCCCGCTACCCGCTTTCGCGGGCACGAGCTTCGCGGGAATGACGGGCCGAAAGGGAACCATCCACCCGATCTTTGTACGTAATCAAGAAGGTCCGGGTGTCGCCGGTTCGATGATGGCGCCCTTGTCGAGCATCCCAAGTCTCCTTTCCAACGCGAACCCGGGTTCGGGTCAGAAGCCGGGCGAGCCGCGGCAGCCGAGGAAGCGCACCAGGGCCATGCTCGGCCCGTCGGGGTCCGGGGCGATCCGCTCGTCGTAGAAGAGCACCCGCAACCGGCCGTGGAACAGGTCGATGAGCTCGTTCGGCGCGAGCCGGAACGCGCGGTTGGCCGGTCCGCCCACGGGCGCGGCGGTGCGCAGGTGGTGCTCGACGAGCAGCATCCCGCCGTCGGCCAGCCCGCCCGGAAGGCGCTCCATCATCGCCCGGTTGGTGTAGCGGATGACGGTGATGAGGGCGAAGCGCCCGGGCGGCGGCTCGAAGTCGTCGAGGTCCGCGACCCGCCAGTCCACCGCGAGGCCGCGCTCGCGGGCGGTCGCGCGGGCGCGGTCGATGGCGGTGCCGGAGACGTCCACCGCCTCGACCTCATAGCCGGCTTCGGCGAGGCAGAGGGCGTTGCGGCCGGCCCCGCAGGCGAGATCGAGCGCCCGCCCCCGCGGCAGCTCCGCCAGCCGCTCGACCAGGAAGGGCGACGGCCAGGTCCGGGCCTGGTAGGTGCCGTCGGCATAGCGCCGATCCCACTTTTCGCGGTCCGCCTCCGTCACCGCCCGCTCACTCTCCACGACCTCCGTCACCGCAAGGCCCCGTCACCGCGCTTCCCGCCCCGGCGATGCGCCGCCCGCCGTGCGCGTGCCCGGAGGAGCCGCCAGGATGCCCCAGGATCCCGTGGAGGAAGGTCTCCGCCGCCTCGTGCACGAAGGCGTCGAGGTCGCCCTTCCCGGGGTCGTACCACTCCACCGACCAGTCGAGCGCCCCGAAGAGGAACATCCGCGCAAGGCCGAGGTCCCGTCCCGCGGGGGTCTCGCCGGCGGCCCGCGCCTCCCGCAGCATGTGCCGCCAGCAGTCGGCGCAGGCGCGGCGCCGGAAAATTCTAGCACCCGCTGGAATTCATCCTCGAATCGGCTATCCTTGGCCTCGCCGAGCTTGGCGAACCTGAAGATCGGGAAGAACGGGAATGGACATGCAGCGCCTCACGACCATGGACCAGGGCTGCCAGGTGGCCCAACTGCGGCAGCTCCTCCACTACCTCGACACCAGGACGACGGCGATGGCGGACTCGGAGTACCGCAACCCGGTGTCCGACTACACCTGCCGGAAGCAGCTCGCGGCGGAGCGCGAGACCCTGTTTCGCCGCCACCCGCTCCTCATGGGGCTCGGCGCCGAGATACCGGCCCCCGGCGACTTCCTGACGGACGATTTCACCGGCGTCCCGCTCCTCGTGGTCCGGGGAGAGGACGGGGTCGTGCGCGGCTTCCTCAACGTCTGCCGGCACCGCGGGTCGCGGGTCGCGGACGGGCGCGGCAACCGCAAGCGCTTCGTCTGCCCCTACCATGCGTGGACCTACGGGTCGGACGGGCAGCTACTGCGGATCCCGCACGACGAGGGCTTCCCCGGGGTCGACCGGGCCTGCCACGGCCTCACCCCGGTTCCGGTGGTCGAGAAGTACGGGCTCGTCTGGGCGGCGACGAGTCCCGGCGCCGAGTTCGACATCGACGAGTCGCTGGAGGGGGCCGAGGGCGATCTCGCATCCTTCGACCTCGGCCGGTACTCCCTCTACGAGACCCGGGTGCTCGAGCAGAAGATGAACTGGAAGCTCGTGATCGACACCTTCCTCGAGACCTACCACATCCGGGTGCTGCATCCCGAGACCCTCGACTGGCTCATCCACTCCAACGTCGGGACCTTCGAAGCGTTCGGCCGGAACAGCCGGAGCATCTACGTGCGCCGCTCCGTCGAGGAGCTGCGCAGCGTGCCCGAATCGGACTGGGACCTGATCCACCACACCGCGATCGTCTACGTGCTCTTCCCGAACACGGTCTTCATCCTGCAGCAGGACCACCTGGAGACCTGGCGGGTCTACCCGGTGGGGGACGACCCGGACCGGGCCCGGATGTACGTCCAGCTCTACACCCCGGAGCCGGCCCTGACCGAGAGCGCGAAGCGCCACTGGGACCGGAACATGGACCTCCTGATGTCGATAGTGCAGGAGGAGGACTTTCCGAACGGGGAGAACATCCAGCGGAGCTTCTACTCCGGGGCCCAGGAACACGTCACCTACGGCCGGAACGAGCCGGCCCTCGGCCACTACCACGAGTCGATCAGGCGGGCCCTCGCCCGCGCCGCCTGACCCGCCGGCCCGGGCGCCGCCGAGCGCGGCGCCGCTCGGCTGCAAGCCGGGCGGGCGCCGGGTGGTGGTCTGGACGCTCCAGGGTCCGCGCCGTAGCGCCCTTTCGGAAGGGGCGGCAGGGAATGACGGGCTTTGCTGGGGCCTGTCCCGGGGTTCCCGCCGACGAGGCCCGCAAGCCGATCCATGCGCGCAATCGGGCCGCCGGCCCGTCGGGCGCCGGGTCACGTCCATGCCGTTCCTCCACGGGCGCAGGACGTCCGCGCTGGGCCGGCGACCGTTGGGGTTCGCGTTGGCTCGATCCCGCGGGAGAGCGCCGGGCGAAGGACGGGAAAGATTCGACAATCTTTCCAGAAAATATCCATAAAATCGTTTTTATCCTGAAAGATATGATAATTTTTCCTCGTCATGGCCACCGTCCCCCGGCTCGGCGACATCCCCCGGCGACTCGCAGTCGACGAGTTCTGGCGCCTGTTCGGCCGCCTCGAACACTAGCAGCTCGACTTCAAGCACGGCGTCCCGAAAGACGTTCGCGACACCATCGCGGCCATGGCCATGACCCACGGCGGGTTGATCGTCCACGGGATCGACGACAGGCGGAACGTCGCCGGCTGCCCGCTCTCGCAGAACACCCAGGATCGGATCACGCGCATCGCTTCCGGGTGCGGGGTCGACGTCCAGATCCGGGAGGTGGCCGTCGGCGAACGGAAGCTGACGATCTGCGCCGTGCCCGAGGTCCGCGGGCGGATCGTCACCACACCCGACGGCCGCCTGCTGCGGCGCGTGGGCGGCGACGCGCAACCCCTGCGCGGGGACGCGATGGCCCGGTTCGTGCGGGAGCGGGAGCATCGCGCCGGCGAAGACGAGCCGCTCGTCGTGGTGCAGGCATCGGCATTCGATCTCGACGCGGTCAACCAGGCCCTCGCCGCCGACGGCCGGCCAGCCGTGAAGCGGAATCAAGTGGACCGGGCGCTGGCGGATCTGGGGGTGGCCGTCGCGGCGCCGCCGCCTCTGGAGCCGAACGTGTTGCGCGCGGCGGCCGTCCTGTTCGCAAAGGACCCGCGGGATTTCATCCGCGGCGCCGCCGTGCAGCTCGTTCGCCGCTCCGGGGTCGGCCCCGGTCCGGGCCCCTCCGCCGCGCGCGAGGAATGCTCCGGACCGTTCGGGGAAGCGGTCGACCGCTGCCTGCGTTTCATCGGCCGCCATACCCGGCGGTTCGAGGTCGTGGCCGGCGTGCGGCGCGAGGGGCTGCCCGAGTACCCCGAAGCCGCCCTGCGGGAAGCGGTCGTGAACGCGCTGGCGCATCGCGACTACGGCCTGGACGGGGCCACGGTGGACGTCACCGTATGGGACGACCGGATCGAGGTGCGCAGCCCGGGACCGCTCCCCGGCCACATCACCATCGACAACATGCGCGAGGAGCAATACAGCCGCAACCCGCGCATCATGCGGGTCCTGAAGACGACGGGGCTCGTCGAGGAATACGGCGAGGGCATCGACCGCATGTACCGGGAGATGGAATCGCGCCTCATGGAGCCGCCGATCTTCGAGGCGACCTCGAGCTCCGTGACGGTCACCCTGCGCAACCGCTTTCTCGTCGATGTGGAGGACCAGGTCTGGCTGGCGCTGCTCGGCCGGGACGATCCGACCGCGCATGAACGCCGGGTCCTGGTCTCCGTGCGGCGAAACGGCGCCATCACGCCGCGCGAGCTCCGCGAGCTCCTGCCCGACGCCGACGCCGACGCCCTGCTAGCCGGCGCGGTGGCGAAAGGATTGCTGGCGCGTGTCGGTCGGCGCGGGGGATCCCGCTACGTGCTCTCCGAAGAAATCACGCTCCGCGCCGGAAGCGCCGGGATGGCGGCGCAAAGCCGCCGGCGCCGGATGCTGCACGATGAAATCCGCCGCCGCGGAAGCATTTCCGTGGCCGAGGGCGCCCGCCTCCTCGACATCCCGCCCACCGTGGCGCGGGGTCTGCTGAACGAGCTCGTTCGAGCCGGTCTGGCGCGGGCCGAAGGCAGGACCCGCGCGCGGCGGTATCATCCGAAATGAAGGCTCGGGGCCCGGCGCTTCTCCTCCGGTGACCAGGGACGGCTCGCATGAGCATCGTCCGGGTTCCGGGGGACACCCGGCGCCCGTATGCGAGGCTCCGGACCGGATCGATGCGGCGTTCGCCACGCCACTCGGACCGGCGCGGGGACCCCGGCGTCCGGCGCCACGAACTCCCGCAGCCGATGATCCGGGACCATCGGGAGAAAGTCACGATGCGCTTGATTCGCGTCAGGGGCCGAACGAAGATTACCGCGGTAATGTCTTTCAGGAGAAGCCGGAGGAACTTCGGATGGAACGGATCGAATCCAGAATCACTTCTCAAGGCCGGATCTCGATACCGGCGCGCATTCGGCAGAAGCTGGGACCGACCCCGGGCTCGACCATCGAGTGGTGCGAACGGGGAGACGAAGTGATCGTCCGCCGGGCGGCGAAGCACACCTCGCAGGACATCCACGATGCCCTGTTCGCCACGCCACCCGATGCACGTGGCGCAGGCGACATGGAAGAGGGTATTCGAGCGCTCATGCGACGCAGACATGCGCGCCGTTGATACGGGCGTCCTGGTCAGGCTGTTCGTTCGTGATGATCCGGGCCAGGTCGAAACGGCCGAGGCCTTCGTGGCTTCCGGTGCATGGATTTCGCATCCGGTGCTCGTCGAAACCGTCTGGGTGCTTGCCTCCGTCTACGGTCCGGGTGCGGATCGGATCGCCACCGCGGTCGGCATGTTGCTCGATCACGATCGGCTGGTCTTGCAGGATGGAGATGTCGTCGAGGCAGCGCTCGGGAGCTTCCGAGGACGGCCGACGGCAGGATTCGTGGATTGCCTCATCGTGGAGATCGCCCGCAAGGCCGGCCACCAGCCTGTCGGCACGTTCGACAAGTCGATGTCTCGTCTCGAAGGCGCGAGCGAGCTGACGACCGGATAGAGACGAAGGGGGCGGATCGAGTACGGCGCGAATCGGAGTCATCGGTTCACGCAAGACATGGGAATCCCGGCGCCCGGCGCCACACGCTCCCGCAACCGACCGCATCGGGCGCCGGGTCCGGGCTTGGCCTCCACGGGAACCCCGACGTTCAGCGACCGCGGATTCCATGACGCCTCCTCGTTACACCGGCGCAGAGCCCCCGGCGGCGTTCAGCGCCGCAGCGCCCGCAACGCCTCCTCCTCCCCGACCTCCGCTGGCCAGCCGTAGGCGGCGGCGACCGCGGGAGACCGGGCGCTTCGGATAGCCGGGGGCGGGCTCGGCCACCCACTCCACCCAATCAGCCACGACGCCGCGCCCCGGCGGGTGCGGCAGGCTGGACGCCCGTGCCGGTCCCGTGAGCCGAAAGCGGCAGGGCGCTCGCGGATGCGGCGGCTCGCCAGTCGGGGGCGCCGGTGGCGGTCACGAACCCAACGGCCTCGGCCCACGCCCAGGATCGGCGTCGATGCGGTAAGCTGCCTCCATGAGCCCGCGCCGCAAGCTGCCCATCGGCATCCAGACCTTCCGCAAGATCCGCGAGGAGGGGTGCTACTACGTCGACAAGACCGCCTACGCCGCGCGGCTCGTCGAGGAAGGCGCCCACTACTTCCTCTCCCGCCCGCGCCGCTTCGGCAAGAGCCTGTTCCTGGACACCCTGAAGGAGCTGTTCGAGGGCGCCGAGGCGCTGTTCGAGGGGCTGGACGTCCACGGCCGCTGGGACTGGTCGGTTCGCCATCCGGTGGTGCGCCTGAGCTTCGGCCAGGGCGACTTCAAGGAGCCGGGCTACCTGCACCGGAACCTGATGGCGCAATTGGACGCGGTCGAGCGGGAGACGGGGGTGGCCTCCGGGTACGACACCGCTCCGGAGCGGTTCGCCCATCTCCTCGAAGCGCTCCACCGCGAGACCGGAGAGCGGGCCGCGGTGCTCGTGGACGAGTACGACAAGCCGATCCTGGATGCGCTCGAGGCGCCGGAGGCTGCCCGCGCCAACCGCGGCTTCCTGCGCGGGCTGTACTCGACCATCAAGCAGAGCGACGCCCACGTCCGGTTCACGTTCCTCACCGGGGTGAGCAAATTCTCCAAGGTGAGCCTGTTCTCCGGTCTCAACAACCTCACCGACATCACCCTGGACCCCTGCTACTCCGCGATCTGCGGGTACACCGATGCGGACCTCGACACCGTGTTCGCGCCGGAGCTCCCGGGCCTCGACCGGGACGAGATCCGCCGCTGGTACAACGGCTACAACTGGCTCGGGGAGGAGAAGGTCTACAACCCCTTCGACATCCTGCTGCTGTTCCGCAACCGCGAGTTCGCTGCCCACTGGTTCGAGACCGGGTCGCCGACGTTCCTGATCGACACGCTGGTGAGGCGCGGGATGAGCGCCCCGGCGCTGGAGAAGATGGCGAGCACGGACGAGCTGCTGTCCACCTTCGACGTCGACGACATCGGTACCGAGGCGCTGCTGTTCCAGACCGGCTACCTCACGATCCACGAGCGTCGGCGCGTCGCCGGCCAGACCGTCTACCGCCTGGGCTACCCGAACCAGGAAGTGCGCCAGAGCCTGAACCGGCGCCTGTCGCGCCATCTGGTCGGGGATTCGACCCGCCAGATGGCCAACAGCCTCCGGCTCTACGAGTTGCTGGAGGCCAACGACTTCGAGGGCCTGAAGGGCCTGTTCCACGCCTTCTACGCGAGCATCCCCCACCAGTGGTACACCCGCAACGACATCGCACGCTTCGAGGGGTACTACGCGAGCGTGTTCTACTCCTACTTCGCGGGGTTGGGCCTCGACGTGCGGGTGGAGGACAGCACGAGCCACGGGCGCCTCGACATGGCGGTGTGCTTCAACGCCAACGTGTACCTCTTCGAGTTCAAGGTGGTGGAGCTGGAGCCGGGGGGGGCGGCGATGGCGCAGCTCAAGGAGCGGGGCTACGCGGACAAGTACCGGCATCTGGGCCAGCCGATCCACCTGATTGCGGTGGAGTTCAGCAAGGAGGCCCGCAACATCGCCGCGTTCGAGGTGGAGCGCGCGGCATGAGCGGCGGGCGAAAAAGGGGTTCAACCGGAGAGCAATCCACCCTCCCCTCCCCGTTCGCACGGGGCTGACGCCAGCAGAAAACCGGCGGCGCCTCGCCGGAGCTTCCCTTGTTCGTCAGAGCGCCGGGACCAATCGTAAACCGTCTTCGATTCGGCCCATTGCCGAGGACGACACCCGACCGCTCCTCTCCGTCAGGAAGCCCTTGTCGAGCGTGACGACTCGAGACACGTTGACCACCGATTTCACCATCGAGCCCGTGCCTCGTGTCGGTAGCTCCACGTTACCAGCCGAGCCCGGACCCCGTCAGGTTCGCCGGATTTCGCCCCGGCGTCCGGCGCCACACGCTCCCGCAATCGACCGCATCGGGCGCCGCGCCCGGGCTTGACCCCCAACGGGAACCTCGACGGCCAGCGACCGCGGATTCCGACCCCTCATCGGTTCACACCGGCGCAAAGCCCCCGGCGCCCAAACGGCAACGTCCTGCACCGAATCGGATTCGATTACCGGCTTTCGCGGCCGGTGTTCAGCGCCAGGAGGAGGCGGAGAGAGTCGTCGGTGGGGAGGTCGGCGGGCCAGCCGTAGGCGGCGGCGACGGCGGTGTCGAGGGCCGCATGGGCGTCGGCGAGCCATTGCGGGCGCGCGTTGTAGAGGTTCGTCAGGGTGCGGGCCTTGAGCTTCTTCGCCGCCGCTTCGTCGCGGGGGACCGGGCGCTTCGGGTAGCCGGGGGCGGGCTCGTCCACCCACTCCACCCATTCGGGCGGGTTCAGCCAGCGCTCGCGCAGCTCTGCCAGGCGCCGGGCGGCTTCGGCGACGGCGGCGGCCCGCGGGTCGCCCGCGTACTCCTCGGCGGGAACCAGGGGCGACAGCCCCTCCGGGAACGGGAAGGTCTCGAACGCAGTGGTCGGGGTGTAGCGCGGGTCGTTGCCCTTGCCGAGCCACGTGCCGAGCCGCAGCGACCACGCCTCATGGAAACGGCTGTGCAGGATGCCGAAGGTCGTGTCGTCGTCGCGCGCGATGACGATGAGTTGGCTGTCCGGGCAGATGCCGGCGTCGAGCCAGACGAACAGCCGATGCTTCGCCACGCGCGGGGTTGCGATGTAGCGCGAGAGCCCCCGGAGCGCCCGCCGCATCCCCTGCCGCGGCTCCACGTGCCGCCACCAGCGTTCCCGATACGACTCGCGGCGGTTGCCCCGCCGCATCGGGTACACGTGCTCCTCCGCGTGCCGGTAAGGCGCCTCGTAGAGCGCCGCCTCCTCGCGCACCATGTCCCACCCGAAATCGACGATCCATTTGTCCGCCGGGCGCCGGGTCACGTCCATCCCGTTCCTCCACGGGCGAAGGACGTCCGCGTTGGGCCGCCCGTTCGGGTTCGCGGGGGCGCGCAGCCAGTCCCTCGCCTGCGCCCCCCGCACGTCGAAGGGGCCGCCCTTGGTGTCGCCCATGAACGCGACACCAAGGTTCCGGTAGAGCCGCTGCGCCCCGGTCAGATCCACCCCGGCCCCGCCCCGGCTCGCGGTCAGGTCGGCGTGGACCTCGTCCACGGGCCGTCCGTCGAGCCGCCGCTCCCGCCCCGCCTCGTCGTCCGGCCCGGAGAAGCACACGAGCGAGACCCGCACCGCCGCCCCGTCGACCACCCACGGCTCGTCGCTCCACGCCTCGAAGATGGGATGGTCCCGGGTCGCGGCCTGCAACGCCCGCCGGTTCGCCCCGCCCCGGATGGAGTTGGTCGAGACCAGCCCGACCCGCTTCGCCCGGCCCGCGCGCAGCTCCTCGCCCGCCTTCACGAACCAGTAGCACACGAGGTCCGCCTCCGCCGGCGCGCGGCCCTCGAAGGCCGCGAACAGGCGCAACACGTAGCCCTCTCCCAGGTGCGCGTTGAGCAGCTTGCCGCCCAGGAACGGCGGGTTGCCGATCACCGCGTCCGCCGCCGGCCACTCCGGCTCCCTGCCCTCCTCCTCCGGCTTCCCACCGTCCGGCGCCCCGTCCTCCGGCGCCAGCAGCGCGTCGCGGCATTCGATGGTGTCGAGCGGCTTCAGGATCGGCTCGCGCGATTCGCTGAAGCCGTTGCGCCGCATCCACTGGATCTCGCCGATCCACACCGACACCCGGGCCAGCTCCGCCGCGCAGGCGTTGACCTCCAGCCCCCGCACGTTGGCCGGGCCGACCGCCGGGAACGCCCGCTGAAACCCCATCGCCTCGGCTTCCAACTGCACCCGGTGCTCCAGGTCCTTGAGCGCGTGCAGCGCCAGGTACAGGAAGTTGCCCGAGCCGCAGGCGGGGTCGAGCACCGTGAAGGCGCGAAGCCGGGCGAGGAACCGGCTCAGCCCCCTCTCCGCCTCGCCCCGGAGCCGCGTCCTCGCCGCCTTCGACCTCGCCGACCCCGCCCCGCCCTCTCCATGCGGGCCGCCACCCCCGCCTTCGCCGTCTCCCATTCGGCGAGCAGGGGGCGCACCACCACCGGCTCGACGAGCCGCATGATCTTGTCCCGGTCGGTGTAGTGCGCGCCGAGCTGCGAACGTTTGGCCGGGTCCAGCCCGCGCTCGAACAACGTGCCCAGGATCGAGGGGTCGACCTCCGACCAGTCGAGGGCCGCCGCCTGCGTTTCGCCCATGGATATCTCTCCCGCCTCGAACCACCCGCGCTTGCCGCTTCGCGGGTCCTTCGGTCATTGTTCCGGTTCCCATGATCGAATCGTAAGCTCCGCAAGAGATTCTCGTCGCCGTCCGAGCCGCCCGTCGCACATGGGGACGACCGGGTCGAGAATGAGATTCTTTCGGACCATCCGGGTCACGCCGCCATGAGGGGGCGAGGCGCGCCGGGGCCGGCGCGGGCGAGATCGGCGACGGCGGCGCCGGGGCGGTGGGCGAGCTCGCCGAGGGCGCGGCGCCACCGGCGAGCGCCCGGCACGCCGTGGTAGAGGCCGAACAGCGGGCGCGCCAGCTCGGGGAGGCGGGCATCGCGCTGCCGTCCGGCGTAGTCGAGATAGCGGCCGAGGATCTCGCCGCGCCCGGAAGGCGGAGCGGGGTCGCCGAAGAGGCCGCGGTCCACCCCGGCGAGCAGCCAGGGGTCGTGCCAGACGGCGCGCCCGAGCATGACCCCGTCCACCCCCCGGCCAAGGGCCGTCCGGGCTTCCTCCAGGCTCCCGATCCCTCCGTTCAGGACGATCTCGAGGCCCGGCATCTCGCGTTTCAACCGGTACACCCGGTCGTGGCGAAGCGGGGGGATCTCGCGGTTCTCGCGGGGGCTGAGCCCGCTCAGCCACGCCTTCCGGGCATGGACGATAAAGGTGGAGCATCCCGCCCCGGCCACCGCCCCCGCGAAGTCGCGGAGCCTGGCATGGCTGTCGAGATCGTCGATCCCGATGCGGGTCTTCACCGTGACCGGGATCGATGCCTCGTCCCGCATGGCCGCCACGCACTCCGCGACGAGGCCCGGCCGCGCCATGAGGGCGGCCCCGAAGCACCCCCGCTGCACGCGCGGGCTGGGGCAGCCGACATTCAGGTTCACCTCGTCGTATCCCGCTCCCTCGGCGAGGCGTGCGCACCGGGCGAGGCCCGCGGGGTCGCTCCCTCCCAACTGGAGCGCCACCGGGTGCTCGGCCGGGTCGAAGCGGAGCGCCCGCCCCGCGTCGCCGTGGAGCAGGGCGCCGATCGGGACCATCTCGGTGTAGAGCCGCGCGCGGCGGCTGAGGAGCCGCAGCAGATAGCGGGCGTGCCGGTCCGTGCACCCCATCATGGGGGCGACGCAGAAGCGGTGCGGGCCGGAGGTGTGCGAGCCGGGGGATGCGGTCATGCGCCGGATCATATAGTTTCCCCGCCCAAGGTTCGTTCGACCATCACGGGCGCCTTGCCCGGTCGGCCCCTTCCCCCGGCCCCGACCGGGAGCGGGTGCACCCGTCGATCGTCATCGGAGGCTCCACATGCCGGCCCGGAACACCGCCCGCGACTTCGACCTCAAGATCGTCAACGGCTTCATCGTGGACGGGACGGGCGCCCCCGGCTACGAGGGCGAGGTCGGGATCCGGGAAGGGCGGCTGGCCGCCGTGGGAGAGGCGCCGGGGCGCGCGGCGGAGACGATCGACGCGGCGGGGCAGGCGGTCTGCCCCGGGTTCGTGGACATCCATACCCACTACGACGCCCAGATCATGTGGGACCGCATGCTCACCATCTCCCCCTGGCACGGGGTCACGACGGTGGTCATGGGCAATTGCGGCTTCTCGGTGGCCCCCACCCGGCCCGAGCACCGCGAGACGATCGTCCGCACCCTCGAGAACGTGGAAGGGATGACGGCCGCGGCCCTCCGCGAGGGGCTCGGGGAGGACTGGCCGTTCGCGACGTTCCCCGAGTACCTGGACGCGGTCGAGGGCCGCGGGACCGCCATCAACGTGGCGGCCCTCATCGGCCATACCGCGGTTCGCACCTGGGTCATGGGTGAGGATGCGACCGAGCGCGAGGCGACCGGGGCGGAGGTCGACGCGATGCGCCGCATCGTCCGCGAGGGGATGGAGGCGGGAGCGCTCGGCTTCGCGACCTCGAAGGCGCCGACCCACGTCGGGTACCACGGCAAGCCGGTGCCGAGCCGGGCGGCCGCCACCGAAGAGATCGTCGCCCTCGCGGGCGAGCTTCGCCGCGCCGGGCGGGGCGGGGTGGTGCAGGCGACGGTCGGCCGTTCGCTCTCCTTCCCGGAGCTCAAGGCGTTGCACGAGGCGTCGGGATGCACGGTGAGCTGGACGGCGTTGCTCGCGGGGATCGCCCTCCAGGACGGGGATGCCGACGAGCAGCTCCGCCGCTCCGCCGAGCTGGTGGCCGAGGGCTACGACGTGGCGCCCCAGGTGAGCCCCCGCGCCCTCAAGTTCGAGTACCAGCTCAAGGCGCCCTTCGTGTTCGAGGCGATGCGGCTGTTCCGGCCCGTCTCCGAGGCCGATGCGGCGGGGAAGAAGCGCCTCTACGCGGACCCGGACTTCCGCGCCGCGGTGTGGGAGCGGCTGAGCGAGCGCGCCCCGGCCTCGTTCCGGAGATCGTTCCGGGGGACGGTGGTGAGCGAGGCGCCGGGGCGGCCGGACCTCGCCGAGCGCCCGCTCTTCGAGCTTGCCGAAGCGGCCGGAAAGACCCCGGTGGAGTACCTGTTCGACCTCGGCTTGGAGAGCGATCTGGAGGCGCGCTTCCGGATGCCGGTCGCGAACCACGACGAGGACGAGGTGGAGCGGCTCCTCCTCGACCCGAACACGGTGGTCGGGCTCTCCGACGCCGGCGCGCACGCGAGCCAGCTCTGCGACGCCTGTGCGACCACCTACCTGCTCAAGCGCTGGGTGCGGGAGAAGAAGTCCCTCGGGCTGGAGCGGGCGGTGCGGATGATCACGTCCCGCCCGGCCGAGGTCTTCGGGATCGCCGGGCGGGGCCGGCTCGCGCCCGGCCTTGCGGCGGACGTGGTGGTGTTCGACCCGGACACCGTCGGCGACGGGCCGCTCCGGCGGGTGTACGATTTTCCGGGCGGCGCCGACCGCCTCATCTCCGAGGCGGAGGGGGTCGAGGCGGTGATCGTGAACGGGGAGGTCATCCGCCGGGGGGGGGAGGATCGGGTGGACCCGTCCGGCCCGCTCCCCGGGCGGCTGCTCCGCAACGGACGGGCTTCGGCCGCCGCGGGCTAGCGCCGCGACCGCCGCCGGGGATCAGCCGCCGCCGCGGATCAGCCCGGAGAACGAGAGAGGATCAGAGGAGTACGGGTTCATGGCCGGATACGGCTACGTCATCGGGCAGGTCGAGGTGAAGGACCCCGAGGCCTACCAGGAATACATCGCGCAGGCCCCCGCGACCATCGCCCTCTACGGCGGCGAATACCTCGTGCGGGGAGGGGGCTTCGAGGTGCTGGAGGGCGAGTGGCCGCACAAGCGCACCGTCGTGCTCCGCTTCCCGAGCATGGAGGACGCGAAGCGGTGGCACGCCTCGCCGGAGTACGAAGGCCCGAAGGCGCTCCGCAACCGCGTCGCCCTCACCAACATGGTGGTGATCGAAGGCGCCGCCTGAGCCGGGTTCGGATGCTCCTGGGCGGCCTTCTCCGCCCGGGCCGACCACGACGAAGGATCGATCCGCCGGGTTCGGGAGCGCCGGCCAGTGCGGTTCGGGCTCGGTGTCGGCGTCGGCGCCTGTCCCACGCTCGAGGGACGGCCCCGCCGGTGGGGTTGCCCGGGTGGGCGGCTGGCCTCCGGGCCTCGGGGCGCGCCGCCATTCCCAACGCGCTTCCTCCCCGCGCCTTGCCAGGAAGCGGCGCCCTCTTCACGGCTGCGTCGAGTTTTGCCCGAGGCGAGGCATGTGCGCTGTGGGGTTTTCGCCGGGCACGCCTCTCGCGAACGCTCTTGGGCACGGCGTCCTGGGAACGCGGGCGTCCCGCCCGCATTGAGCGGCGGCGGCCTCGCCGTATCCCATTTGCGGGCGGGACGCCCGCGTTCCCAGGACGCCGTGCCCGCGCAAGCAGCTCCGCGGGGTGAAATCCGCCAGCAACCCTCTCGAACCGACCCCGAACCACGGAAGAACGCCGTCTCCGTGGGGGTGAAAAATATCTCGACCCCCGATCTCTACCCGCTATATCAAGTGGTTACGAACAGCGCCCGGGGATCGAGGCACCCTTGGGCGCGAGGGCGTCTGCCTGCACATCCGATCGGCAGGCCACGGCCTGCTTCCGGCATGAAGCCGGCTCCACTCGCGGAAACCGCGGCGCCCCGTGACGTCAGCGGCTGTTTGTGGCAGATTCTGCCTGTAACGCCCGTTAGCCGAGGGGAAACCCATGTTGTTGCGCTTCGGCGTGGCCAATCATCGCTCCATCCGTGATTACCAGGAGCTGCTCCTGAGCGCATCCGGGCGGATCAAACGCGAGGGGCTGGTCATCCCCGTGCCGACCTTGAAGGAGGCCGCGGTCCCCATCGTCTCGGTCTACGGCCCCAACGCGTCGGGCAAATCCAACCTCATCGATGCCATGGACGAGATGCGGCGGGCAATCGTCCAATCCCACAAGGCACGGGACGCAACCGACCGCATTCGCCGAGCGCCGTTCCGGCTCGACGACGCGAGCGAAGCGGAGCCGACGCGGTTCGACTGCACCTTCACCGTGGACGGGCGATATGCGGAGGACCGGGGGTCGGATCCACTCAAGAGCGTGTACGAATACGGTTTCGAGTACACGGCGACGGAATTCTGCACGGAATGGCTGTATCGGATCGTACGCAAGGAGAGACGGAGCACCCAGATACTCTTCGAGCGCGAAACACGAGGCGGAGAAGTTCGCGTAAGGACCGGAAGCCGGTTGCCGGGGGAGAATCGGACGATCACGAACCTGACGCGCCCGAACAGCCTGTTCCTCTCGGCGGCGGCCCAGAACAACCACCCGTTGCTCACGGAGCTGTACCGGTACTTCGTGGAGCGCTGGGTGTTCGTTCCGGAAGGAAAGGCCATGCACGAAACGAGTATCGTCGATCGCCTTGCCGACTACGAGCACCTCGAACGTCTCGTGGAGTTGATCAACCAGGCCGACGTCGGCATCAGCCGGATCGACGTCGAGGACGAGAAGCCCGGCAAGGATGAATTCGGATTCGTCCGGGACATCGTGCAGATGATGTCGGAACGCTTCAGTGACCTGGACGAGGAGGGTTCCTTGAACGAATCCTTACTTGGAAAAATGCGGTTTCGCAAGCGGCTTCGCTTCACCCATTCCACCTCCGAGGGCGGCGCTCGAACACTCGGCTACGGCTCGGAGAGCAAGGGAACCCGGACGCTGATCTCGCTGCTCATCCCGGCGCTGGAGGCGTTGTCGCGGGGGTCGTTGCTCGTGATCGACGAGCTGGACACCAGCCTTCATCCGGATCTTGCGTGCGCTTTCGTGTCGCTGTTCCACAAGGAGGATTCCAATCCGCGCGGCGCCCAGCTCGTCTTCTCCACGCACGACGTCACCCTTCTCGGCAGCGGGCTGATCCGGCAGGACGAGATCTGGATGGTGGACAAGAGCCGGGATGGGGTATCGGGGTTCACGCCGCTCACGGACTTCAGGCTGCGCTCGCGCGACGACCTCGAGAAGGGCTATCGTCACGGACGTTTCGGAGGGGTCCCGGCCGCCGACGGCGCGGCGGCCGGACGGCGGTGCGAGGCAGGAGAGGCGGCAGCGGCCGGTCCTGCGCTGCCGGTGCTCCCGCTCCGTGAGGTCCGCGAGGCAGCCGGAGGCGGAGACGATGCCGTGCCTGGCGAATTCCCCCTCGCTCGCCCGGACTTGGCAGCGTGTGCAGATGCCGTGCCCACCGCACACCGAGTCGAGACCGGCGACGCGCCGCCGGCGCACGGCCACGAGGAGCAGCGTGCCGCGGGAATCGGCTGCGGCATTCCGAGGGGGTGAGGACGACGAGCAGGTCGCGAGCCACCGCTACGGGCGCCCCTGACTTGGCGGGCGCCCCTGATCGACCGGCGGCGGTTCGGGGTGCGCGGCGTACGGCGGCGGGTCCGGCTCGCGGACGCGCACGCTCGTTCCTCGGCGGCGCCGGACGATGCGAGCCACCGCCTCCGTTCGCTCCGTCCGGCTCCGGGCGAACCGTACTCCTTCCACCGCCTCGCACACGTCTGCCGGGGCAAGTCCTTCGAGAAGCGCCGATACCGCAAGCGTCCGCGGCGGCGCGTCTCGCTGCAGGGCCAGAAAATCGACCCGAAGCTCGCGCGACCCCTTGCGGCCGTGCAGCCGCCAGAGCTCCCGAACCCCGATCTGGGCGTAGCGTCCGATCCTGCTCTCGTCGGCGCTGGTGATCTCGACCTCGATCACCAGGTCGGGAACGGTATGCTCCAGAAACGCATCAGCGGCGGCTTCGCCGTCGATGAGCGCTGCGCGGTATCGCTCCGCCCGCTCCCCGATGTAGAACGCGCAGTCAGGCTCCATCCCCGTACCGGGCGGCTCGCCGCGCCCCCGCAACCGGGTGGAGCGGAGCCCGTTCGACGGCCGGCCGAACACATCTGCGGACACGTCCACGATGTCGTCGAATATCGTGGCCAAATCGTCATGGAGGCGCGATGGGGCCATCAGGGTAATGAGCCCGCGCAGCGGATCCAGGCAGACCCGCGGGAAATGACGATTCCAATCGACGGCGGCGAGCTCGGCGACAGTGCCGGCGTCGGCGCGAATGACGTGGACGGTCGAGCCGAGCGGCCCGACGTGCATGGTGACGGGGACAGGGGTGTTCATGGCGGATGCGCCTCCGGTTTGGACCAGCGGGCCGTCCGCCGCGAAACCGCCCACCCGCAGCATACACCACCGCCTGCCTCGCAGGAGCCCGCAGAACCGTCCTTCCCCGTATTGCAAGGCGGGTCGGCTTCCGCATCACCCGTTTCGAGGCCTGCTCGGCGTTCACTCACGTTGCGGCCCGCAGGGTCGCCGAGTCGCCTTCGCGACCCGCTTCATCGGAGTGCTTCGGTCCATACGGACGGACTCGGGAGCCTGCGGCGGGACGCGACGCGGTGCGAGCCGCCCCGGAGGCCGGACGGCGGGGCGAGGCAGGGCCGGGTGGGGCGCGGTCAGGCGGGACTCGGGGCTGACTCGTCGATGAAGCGGGCGACGGCGGCGGCGCACTCGGCGGCATGCGAGTACGGCAGGCCGTGGCGCGCGTGTGCGAACACCTGGAGGCGGGCATCGGGGAGGGCGCGCCGGAGCGCCACCATCGTCTCGACGGGAATGAACGGGCTCGAGTCGGGGTGCAGCAGCAGGACCGGGCAGGACACCCGGGCGAGCTCGGGGGTGAGGTCGGTCCCGGCCAGCATGGCCGCGCCGCCGAGGATCGCGTCCGGCTCCGCGCTCGCCTGCTGCTCCTCGTACCATCGCGCCATCCGAGGGGTGAGGGCGCCGTCGAAGAAGCGCTCCTTCATCATGTGCGCCGACCAGGCGCCCATTCCTTCCTCGCGGATGAGGCGTTCCCACGGCTCGAGGTTCTCGATGGCCCCTCCGAGATGCGTCCCGTTCGATACCGCGAGCGAGAGCACGCGAGCCGGGCGCCGGGCCGCGAATGCGAGCGCCACGGTGCCTCCGAGCGATTCGCCGACGAGGTGAAACCGGTCGGCACCGGCCGCCGCGTCCGCGACCGCCCCCAGGTCGTCCACCATCGCATCGAGCGACCACTCGAACCCCGGCGGGAGCGGGCTCGCCCCGTGTCCGCGGAGATCGAAGCGGACCAGCCGACGCCGACCGACGAACGTCGGGGTCCAGCCGTCCCAGACCGCCCCGCACGCCCCCACGCCGTGGTGGAAGAGCACCGCCGGCGACGGCTCCTCCCAAGCCGGAGCATGGTCGATGACCTCCCAGGCGATCTCTCCCCCGCCGCGTGCGGCCGTCCCCCTCATCTCCGCTCCTCCTTCCGCATTGCTGTCGGTTGCCGGCCGGGGACGCTCGACGTCCCGCGCCGAGGTCCGCCCTTCGCCCGGCGAGGAAAGCCGATCGCCCCCCCATCCCCGACCCCGACCGCCGGGGACGTGTCCGGCCGTGCGGTTCGCGGCGCTCCCTGGCGGCGCGCCCCTCCCCGGCGGCGCGGCGCGCGGGAGGAAGGCGGAGCGGCGAGGTGCGGGTCGGCAACCGGCGAATGCCGGGTCACGCCGCCTCGGCCTTCTCCGCCGGCTCGACCACCCGCACCTCGCCCGCCGCGTTGTCGGTGATGCAGAACACGGTGAAGTACTCGATCTCCGGCTCCACCCCGTAGCGCGCGACGATCCCGGCCCGCCACGGCCCGGAATAGAACGCCTCGGCGTGCTCTCGCGTCTCCCACTGGTAGACACCCCCGGCGACCCCGTGGTCACCGCAGATGAAGTGCTTGCTGATGAGCCCCGGCACCTCGCGGAAGCCGGGGGCGATCTTCTCGTAGTGGTCGCGGCAGGCCGCGGGGCCGATGGAGTCGGGCAACGGATAGCGGACGACTGCGCTGATCATGGGGCCTCACCTGTTTCCGGTACCGGACGGAGGGGAGTATTGTCGCCTGTTCCTCCCGCATACGGGCGGCAGATCACCGGGGCAGCCCGATCATGGCCCCGATCTTCCGTGCGCCGGCGTCGGGGTCCTCGGACGTTCAATCACCGGTGCGTTCCGGCAGCCGGGAGACTCTCCGGCGGCACAGGTCCAGCACGGCCGGAGCGCGCGCCGGCGCAAGCTCGAACCCGGGGCGCGACGGCTCCATGAACGTGATCGCGTCGTAGAAGTCGTCGAGGGGCACGAAAACGCCGTTGGCCTCCGCCCACCTTCGCATGCGCTGGTTCGTGGAATGCGCCCACGACAGGATCTCCACCCGCCAGCTACGCCTGTACATCCTCTCCAGCGTGCTGTGAAAGCCCGCGCCTTCAAGGTAACCGGCGCCGTCACCGGTCAGGAGCACCACGATGCCGGGGTCACCGTTGTAGTCCAGCGCGTCTTCCAGCATCCGCAGTTGCAGCACCCGGTCCGGCATCTCCTGCTCGCCGCGGTCGGGAGCGCCGCGATCGAACAGGTGGACCTTCACGCCCCTGCCTTCCATGCGGTTCCATAGCTGGCGCAGCTCCGGCGGAACGGAGCCGACCGCAATCGCCTTCTCCACGGGACGGTCGGCATGGGCCAGACGCAACGTGTTCTCGAAATGTATCCGCACGCGGTACCGGGCACCCGGCCCTTCGGCATTCTCTTCGGCCAGGCGCTGTGCTTCGTGGAAGATGTTCGAGTTGTCCCAATAGATGAATACGCGGTCCATGTCGGCCTCGACGAATCCGGCGGAAGGGACTTCATGGCGGGGGGCTGGCGGTCGCTCGTACTCTACGTGCCGCGCACGAACGGATCAAACGGACACGAAGTACCGCAGCGCGGGCTGACGGGGCGGCAGAGGCTCGTTGCCCGGTGCCGTCGACGTCGCCGCCTCATCGGCTGCCTTCCAGCCCCCTCGTCCGTTGCAGAGCACGACCGGCGACACCGGCGGCAACTCCCTCGCCGGCTCCAACTCCCGCCGGCGAACGAGCTTCTGGTGCAGGAGTTCGGGGTAGGCCAGCAGGCGAACGGCCATGTACGGGCCGGTAGGGGCCGACTCCAATTTATGATTTTAAATCAATTATTTGCTGATCGATACCACGATCTGAACCCCGACCGGGGCAATACGTCCCCCATACGCTACGATACGCTTGGCGCGGATCTCGGGGGTTCCGACCCGGCCCGGGCGAGGGCGCCACGGACGGCCCGGAACGGTTCGCGAACTACGGGAGAACCCAATGGTGGCAACACTTCATGTTACCGGCGGCTCCGCGCGCATGAAGACGCGGCGGCCGGTCGCGCCCGCGGCCCGCCGGGCGCAGGCGAGGCGCCGGCAGCATCGGCGGGAGCGCGTCCGGGAGCGCCAGGAGGCGAGCGGCGCATCGCATACGACGCACTTGGTCCGGGGTCCGCTCATCATGCTACGCTCCGGGCATGGACACCGACACCCTCACCATCATCGGAACCGTACTGGCAGTCGGCCTCGCGCTCGCCACCCTCATCATGGGTTCGACCGCACGGCAGGATGCGGACCGGCGAGCAATCCAGGCCGCCGCGGATGCGGACCGGCGCGCAATCCAAGCCCGATTCGATACCGCGATGGACACCTTCCGCACCGAGATGCACCGCCTCGCCGAACGGCAATCGCACGTCGCAGGCAGGTTCGACGAACGCGGTTCCGCCGCCGACTGAACCGCCCCCGCTCTCGCGAGGGCGCCACGGCCGGGGGGCTTGGCGCGTCCTCCGGGGCTTCGTCCCCATCCAGCGCCGCACACGGCACGGCAGCCGCCTTCATCTGCGCGGTCATCGTTCACCCTCCGCGCTGGCGGCGCCGGAGCGACGCGCAGCCGAAGCCCGTCGCGAACGGGTCATCACGCCGCATCGCATGGCGATGAGCCCGTGGGCAAGCTGCACGAGAGGCCAAGTCCGGACTTTGGCCGGCCTGCACCGGGATTTCAACGCGCCGTTCGGGCCCCGGGTGGCCTGCAAGAGGAGGAGGAGGAGGAGGCGATGTGGAGCGGCGTGTTGCCGTCGTGGTCCTTGACGCCCGGACCGCCGCCGTTCGCGAGCAGCGCCCCCAAGTTGCACGCGGCCCCGCCGGCAGCGGCGTAGTGCAGCGCGGTCCGGCCGCGGGTGTCGGGAGCGGACCGGAGTTCGGGCAGCACCAGCACCTGGCGCCAAGCCGCATCGCGGAAGCGTATCCGTCGCCCCGGCGGCGGCGCAGGTCTTCGCTCACGAACCTCCGGGCGCTTCTCCAGCGTCGAGAAAGCGGGCGCGTCACTCCACCCCTTCGCGGCGAACCCGCGGAGCGGATCCTCGACCATTCGTGGATGGGAGAACGGATTCTTGCGGTGGACGCCGGCCGGCGGGCGAATGTAGAGTCCCGCCGAGAGCCGGCGGGCAGGCATCCGGGAGGACGGCTCCGGGCATCCGGCCCACCGATTCGCAAAGCACCGGAGTGAGCGGCCGAGGGTGTGCGGACTGACCGGATCGTGGGAACCCCGCGGCGCACGGGACGGAGACGAGCTGAAGCGGGTCGTCCGCAACATGGCGCGGCTCGCCGAATCGCGCGGACCCGACGACGCGGGCGAGTGGGCCGACCCCGATGCGGGAATCGCGCTCGGACACCGCCGCCTCTCCATCGTCGATCTCTCCCCGCGCGGCCGCCAGCCCATGGTGTCCGCCGGCGGCGCTCTCGTGATCGCCTACAACGGGGAGATCTACAACTTCCCGGAGCTGCGCGCGGAGCTCGAAGCGGAGGGCGTATCGTTCCGGGGAGGGTCCGACACCGAGGTGCTGCTCGAGGCCTGCGCCGCCTGGGGAATCGAGCGGGCGCTCGGCCGGTGCATCGGCATGTTCGCCATCGCACTGTGGGATCGGACCTCGCACCGGCTGCACCTCGTCCGCGACCGCCTGGGCGTGAAGCCGCTCTACTGGGCCCGCCTCCCGCGGGGCCTGCTGACCTCGCTCCGGTCGCAGATCTGGGACCGGCTGGCCCGGCTGGCGCCGGAACGCCTCGGTATCATCGCCTTCCTGACCGAAGGGGAGACACCCCATGAGAGCCGCACCGCGGATCGCCTGCCTCCTGCTGTCCGGGTTCCTGCTCGCCGCGTTGTCGGCGTCGTCGCCTGCCCTCGAGCCGAGGTGCCCGGTAGAAGTCGGCGGGTGCTGGATCGAGCTCGCCAACCACCCCGACTGCCATGCCTGGGTATGGGAAGGGAGATCCGCACATGAATGGTCTGGAGGATGCATGGACGGCTTGGCGAGCGGCGAAGGCATCCTGTCGAACGGCAAAGGTCCCCTCAAAGGTATCCTGTCTGCCGTCCTCGGGAACTGGAACACCTCCGGTGAAGGTTCCTTCATTGACGGTAAACAGCACGGTCGCTGGATCGAGCGTGGCCCCCTCACGGCCGTCGAGGAAGGCCCCTACGTCGACGGCAAGAGGCATGGCCAGTGGACCGAGCGTGACCCCCGCGGGGCCGTCTGGGAAGGCCCCTACGTCGACGGCAAGAGGCATGGCCGGTGGACCACGCGTTTCGCCGATGGAGAATGCGTTGGGGTGGAATGGAACCGAGGAGAACAAGTCGGGCGCCCTGAATGCTGACAACCTTGGTCTTCATTGCCTTCCCGACCGGAGAGGTCGACAGCCATGAAACGTTACGGGCTCAACAGCATCGTGCTCCCGACCGGGAGCCACGAGCACGAAGGAGCTCCGGGAAGACGGGCTTGGTGGAAGACTCTCCACCAGGGAAACCCAACCGCCGAACGCATCGGTACGTCGCTGTTCGTCTCCCTGCTGTTCTCGGCCGCGATCTCCGAAGCCCTGAACAACGTCCTGATCATCCTCCTGTTGATCTGGTGGCTATGGACACGGCCCGCAGTTCGAGAGCTCCGCACGGCCCCCAAGTACCTCCTGATCATCGTCCTGTTCTGCACCACTCCATTGGTTTCCCTGGTGACTTCGACGGTCGGCGACCCCTCCGACCGGATCGGCGACGTGACCGGCGTAGTCAAGCTCGCCCTGCTGCTTCTGCCTGTCTACTCGCTGTCTTCACGTAACAGGCTCTCCGTCGATCTGGTCACCACCTGCCTGGCCGTCGGCGCGGTCATTGCGTCGGCCGAAGCCTTCGTCACTTGGCATTTTTCATCCGGCGACTCCCCCGTTCTCAGGGCACTTGCTGGCATCAATGAATCCGCAATGTACATGTCGGTGATTCTGGCTGCGGCGGTTGTGATTTCATGGTCTCCAAACCTCTGCATATCCATTCTCGGATATGCCGGTATCATGACATCGCTTTGGCTCTCGCTTATATCGGACTCCATCACCGCCCTTGTCGTATCCACATGTGTGCTTTTTCTTGCCGCCGTCACGTCGATATTCATCAAACGACAGAAGAGGTTCCTGTCTGTCATCGCCTGCCTCGCGGCTCTTTCCGGCATGGCGCTCGCGTCAACCGACGCCCATTTCTACTGGAAACGCGCTGCCAACGAGTTCACCAATCAGGTCTATGGAAACGAGGTCGGTGCACACCGGATTGAAATATTCAATACCGCCACCGAAGTCTACGGCCGCAACTTCTGGTTTGGCGCCGGCTACCGGCAGTTCGGCAAGGCGACGTCCGTCGAAGTCATCGCCCAGAAAATCGAGAAGGAAGGTAGAATTTATGGCGAGGAACGCAACAGCTTCTATCACGCTCCCCACGGGCACAACATATGGACACAGGTGTTGGTCGAACGTGGGTTCGTAGGCATCGGGCTTTTCCTGTCTTTCTTGCTCGTAACGGCATTTGGTATATGCAGGAATGTGTTCGATCTTTATCGGAGAGGAGAACGTGATCTTGAGCTGGTGCAACTAGCGTTCATTTCCTGCGCTGCCTGGACCGTGCTGGTCGTTGGTGGAATGGGAGACTTGATCATTCGTAATGAACACGGCATGGTAGCGCTCCTGCTCCTTGTCTGGTCAATCACCGGCTTCGGGGTTCGTTTCGCGCGGATCCAAAACTCAGCTTCAACCCGCGAACGATGACTCTAGCCAACGCCCTGGTCCACACTTGGTACGAAGCCAGGGAATATGGATGTCGTCGAATCACGCCAAGCCAGTGGTGAACGATAAACCAGTCGACCCGCAGCCGTTCCTCTGTTCTCTTTCGCCAGCCCTGACGCCGATGCTCCATGGTGACGCCGTCAGACCGGTATTCCCTTATTTGGGACACTTTGTCACAACACACGGCGCCCGTTTGAAGCGAGAGCTCACCGAACCAGAATTTCGTCGGACCGGTAGAAGGGAGGTCGATCGAAGCGTAGAGCGGGGTGGCGCTCAGGTAGGGTACCGACACGAATACGTCCATTTCACCGGCGATCGTCTTCCGGAGCAACATTTCGCGGATATAGTCTACCGGGCCTGAAACACTCATATGTGAAAGGCTCTTGCCCTCCCTATCGACCGTGGAAAAGAGGAACATTCCGTATCCGGGCCATCTTTCGATCTCTTTCCTTGCAGCATCGAGGCAACCCTCGACCTGTTGGTCGTCATCGTCGAGCTTGGTGACCCAATCGGTACCATCGACCTCGACTCGCTGGAGTGCAACGTTCCAGGAATAGTACATTCCCCGATTGATGGTATTGCGCAGGTATCGGACACGCGGGTCGACCAGGTACGGGGATACGACCGATTCGGTGTCATCCGTGGAGGCGTCGTCGACGATGTACAGAAGCCAGTCCGCATAGCTCTGGGCGAGCACCGAACGGATTGCCCGCGGAAGGAGCCATGCTCGATTGTAAGTGGGGATGATGATGGCGAATTTCACGGATCGAATTCCTCCTCGTTGTGGCGCTCACTGCCGCTGCCTCGACTTGTCAGCGGCCCGATCTCGCGCAACAGCGACCCCGGCCCGGATTTCGACATTGCCGTTCACCAATTCACTTCTCCGTCCGGCACGGTAATGGTACCACGCCGCACTGAAGGTCCTGGGCCTTATCTTCGCCGCCTTCCGATCGTGGTCCGATAGAAATCCGCCATCGATTCGGCGATCGACGGCCACGTATAATGCTCCGTCACCAGCCACCGCCCCCTGCGCCCCATGCTGCCGGCATCCTCCCCCGACAGCAACGCGCTGATGGCCTCGGCGAACGATGCTTCGTCCCGCGGCACGACGAATCCCGCTCCCGCCTCGCCCACTTCGGGGAAATTGCACTGCTCGGAGATGACCACCGGCAGGCCCGCCGCCAGAGCCTCGAGCACCGCCACACTCATTCCCTCGGAAATGGAAGGCAGGACGAAGAGCTCGGCCAGGGTCAAAGCAGCGAGCTTGTCTGCGCCGGTCAGCATCCCGGTGAAGACGACCCGGTCCACCAAGCCCGCCGAGCGCAGGATCCGTTCGATCCCGTGCCGCGGGCCGACTTCGTCCGGACCGGCGAACAGGAGGACGGTGTCGGGGAATCTGGATGCTATCCGGACGAAGCTTCGCGCCAGCATGTCCGTTCCCTTGGAGGGATGGAGGCGTCCCAAGAAAAGAATGGCCCGTTTCCCTGCCAAACGGGGATGTCTCGCCAGGAAATCGGACGTATCAGGGGAAGCTGGAGCGTCCAGTGTATCGAGGCCAACGCCGTTAGGAGCCAGGAAAACGGGGGTGTCATAGCCGAACTCGGCGACCCGGGACTGTTCCGCCCGCGTGAGGACGTGCAGGGCGTCTGCCGTTCGCAGGATGCGGTCCAGGATCAAGTTCCTGTACACCCGTTTTCTTAACCATTTGTGTCGAAGCTTCGCGGCACTGAGCTCGTCGTGCAGGGACACGACGCAGGGCACGCCGCGGCGGCGAGTGATCCGCGACGCCATCCAGGCCGGGTAGTGCCAGATCCCGTGGACGTGGACCAGATCGAATCGAGGGATCTCTTCGTCCAGGAACCTGGCCAGCTTCCGGGAATACCCCTTCCAGATACGCGCGGGATATTCGGTCCGGAAGGCATGAACGGCAATGTCCGGGGTGGGCAGCAGGCCGGTTCCGACCCAGCGTCCGGCAGCCGTCACGATTTCCGAACGGAGCCCCTGTTGGTGCAAGGCTCCGGTGAGTCCGGCGACGACGGCCGGCGGCCCGCCCCGTTCGGGGGACATGCTGGCGGTAACTTGAAGTATTGTCACCGTTGGGTTCTTCCGTAGTTCGCGGACCGTCTTGGGCCGTCCGTGATGCCCGGGCGCGGGCCGGGTTGGAATCCCGGTATCCGCGCCAAGCGTATCGCACCAGATATAGGAAGATATACCCGTTCGGGGTTCGAGGCATGTGCGCTGTGGGGTTTTCGGGGCTGTCCGGTGGACAGCCGGACGGTTCGGTCCGGGCGCGCGAGGCGGTGCGACGGGGCGCAATCGAGCCCGAATGAGGGGCCGAAGACCCCACATCGGGCCTTCATGCAAGAGCAAAATGCGCCGGTGCGCACGACGCGCACGAGCCGGCGGATTCCGGGCGCCAAGGGGCGGGAGCCGGTCAGACGAGGCGCCCCGCGCGGTCCAGCAGGTCCGCGCCCGTGCCGCACTCGATGATCCAGTCGCCGACCTCGGCCAGGCGCTCCGGGTCCGCGAGGCGCTCCAGCAACCCCGAAAGCCGTTCGGCCGTTTCGGCGTCGAACTTCCGCGCCGCTTGCCGGCACAGCAGCGCCCGCTCTTCGGCGCGACCGCGCTCGAGGCCCTGCTCCCGGCCCCGCTCGAGGCCCCGCTCCAGCCCTTGTTCCAAGCCCTGCTCCCGGCCCTGTTCCAAGCCCTGTTCCCGGCCTTCCCGGAGCCACTGCTCGGTCCACTCCTTCACGCTCTCCGCCAGCATCGCTCCTCCTCCTTCCAGATCCCGGACCCCTGGCAGCGCGGCCCCGGGGAACCGGCCCGGCAGCACCACCTGCCGAACCCACTCCACGAACGCACGCCGCAGCTCGTCATCCTCCGAATCCCGCAACCAGTCCGACAGCGCCCCCAGCAACTTCGACAGGCTCTCCGCCGAACCGCTGTTCTCCAGCCCCACCAGGGCCGAAACCAGATTGCGGCGCGGCAGATCGTCCTCCCCCCATCGCCCCTCGTCAAGCAGGAAGTACCGCTGCGACGGCTGGTAGCACGCCAGCGCCTTTCCCACCGGGGCGATGAGGTCTCTCACCTCGACCGGGGCGCTCCAGCGGGGGCGACCGTTGTACAGCACTATCGGCAGCACCGGCGGCAGCCGCCCGTCGTCGCCGAACGCCCCGCGGCGGATGAGGTCCTGGTACAGCAGCCCGGTGTAGACCAGGATCCGCACCGCCATGTACGGGTCGGCCGTGGACTGGAATTCGAGCATCACCAGCAGGTACAGCCACCTCTCGTCCCGGAAGCGCACCCGCCACACCACGTCGCCGTGGCGCTGGCGGAGGTCGTCGCTGACGTACTCCGCGGGCAGCTTCTCCAGGGTCGAGAAGTCGAGCGCATCGCTCCACTCGGGGGCGACGAACCCGCGCAGCAGGTCCTCGACCATCCGACGGCAGGAGAACAGGCCCTTGTACGCGGCGTCGTGCATGGGGACACCATAGCGCCGCCCGGGGCGCGGCGATGCCGGCGCCGGGCTCGAAAGGCGTAGGCGACCGGAGCGCGTTTCGTGCGGCGGGACCCCGCGTAGACCGCTCCGTTCTCCCACCGCACGTCCCCCCGGCGCCGTCCGCCGTGCGCCCACCGAACGATTCGACGTCGGCTCCCCTTCCCCCGAGGCAATCGGCTCGGCATCTTCGGCATCGCGCCGGTTTCGCACCTGCCGCCGCCATCCCCCCGCCCGGAGCCGGCCCCGAATCCTTCGCGGGGTCCGTGCTCGACGCGACGACGCCCGCGCACAGGCGGAAGCCCCGTGGGGTGAAATCCGACAAGAAGCCCCTCGAACCGCCCCAAACCGTGGAAGAACGCCGTCTCCGTGGGGGTAAATATCTCGACCCCCGATCTCCACCCTCTATATCAATAAGTTACGAACGGCTCCGGGCCTCTTGTCCGAGGCATGTGTTCTGTGGAGGTTTTGAGACTGTCCGTCGGCCGCAGGACGGGCGAGCAGGCAGGGCGGTGCGACGGGGCGCAATCGACCCCGAAGTGGACCCGAAGGCCCCGCATCGGGCCTTCGGGGAAGGGCAAAATGCGCCGGTGCGGGCGATGCGCACGAGCCGGCCCCCCTGCTTCCGCAGAGGCAGGCTCCAGCCTGCGGGACCGGACCGGGAGAAGATCGGAGCGCAACCCGCCGGTCAGCCGGTGTCGGCCCAGAGCCTGCCCCCGCGAAAGTGGGGGGAACCGGGCGTACAACGAGCGCATCCGTTCCGGGCGCCCCGTGCGCACCTGACCCAACGCGAGCGCCATCATCACTGTGAGCGCCAAGCCCACGCGCGTGCGCATCCAGGACATGCCCCGGAGGAAGTGCGGCTCGAACTCGAGGCCACGGTCCAAACGGGCGTTGATCCGTTCCAGGGCCGTGCTCCGAAGGTAGCCGCGCTTTCATGCGGGGCTACCGTGGAGGGTGGAGGTGAAGATGTGCCGTCGTGCCAGTCGAGCACGATGCGCACCACGCGCCTGTATTCCCCTTGGGCCGCCCCTCAATTCGCTCGCACGCCGTGCGGCCGTTGCGCGTGAAGCCGTGCACCGCCGCCGGACACCGGTACTTGAGCGCGTTGCGCCCCGACTCGAACCCCCGGAACGCCAGCTCGCGTCCTTCCCCCGTGCTCGGGCATCGGCAACGCACCTGACCCTTCTCGGTGTACACGATGCAGTCCGTCCGCTCGGGGTACAGCGCACGGGCGATGGCCCGCGTGGGGCATGGCCGGGCATCGCCTTTTCCTCCCGCCACAACTCGCGCTCCTCGCTCATGAGCCCCACGGTCGCACTCGGCCTGTCGCACCCACCTGCGAAGCGTCTCCGAGGTGCACCCGATCTTCGACGACGCCGAGAGAATCGCCGACCACTGCGAGTCATGTCCGCCCTGATGGTCCAAGACCAGCCTCACCACCCGTCCCCGCACCTCCGGGGAGTATTTCGTAGATGGTTTCATTCGCTCCTGCCTCCCGTCGACTCAAGGATTGCGGTCTCCGGGAAACCCAGGGCGATTCAGTCGCGCGGTGCATGGTGGCCGACGTACCGCTCGGCGCGTTCCTGTCCGGAGGCATCGACAGCTCCACCGTCGTCGCGCTGATGCAATCGCAGCGCCGCCGGCCGGTCCGAACCTTTTCGATCGAGTTCGACGACGAACACTTCGACGAGGCCGCGCACGCGGGCGCGGTGGCGCGCCACCTGGGGACGGACCACACCGAGCTCTACGTCGAGCCCGGGCACACGCTCGATCTCGTGCCCACCCTGGCCGACCGGTACGACGAACCCTTCGGCGACCCCTCGCAGCTACCGACCCTGCTGGTGAGCGAGCTGGCCCGCCGTCACGTCACCGTAGTGCTGTCGGGTGACGGGGGCGACGAGCTGTTCGCCGGTTACAACCGCCATGCGCACGCGGGCGCCCTGCGGCGTCTCTACGCCTCGTCACCCAAGTGGGCAAGGAGGGTATCGGCCGGCCTGCTGGCCTCGCTCCGTCCGCAGGTCTGGGACCGGCTGGCCGGGCTGGCGCCGGAGCGCCTGCGCCCCCGCCTGCTCGGAGACAAGCTCCACCTGCTCGCCGAGGCGCTGTCCCTCGACCGCTTCGACGACGTCTATCCGCGGCTGGTCTCGCACTGGGCGCTCGATGCGGAGCTGGTCCCGGGAGAAGGACCCGGCGCGGGACGGCGGGAGTACGCGCAGCTCGATGCCGGACTCGAAAGCGAGGTGGAGCGCATGCAGCTCATGGATATCCTCACCTACCTGCCGGGCGACATCCTGACCAAGGTCGACCGGGCCAGCATGGCCTGTTCGATCGAAGTGCGGGTGCCGCTGCTCGACCACCGGGTAGTCGAGCATGCCTGGACCCTGCCGAACGATCTCAAGATCCGCTCCGGCGAGACCAAGTGGATATTGCGGCGCGTGCTCGAACGTTATCTGCCCCGCACCCTGTTCGATCGGCCGAAAATGGGATTCGCGGCGCCCATCGATCGCTGGCTGCGGGGGCCGTTGTTCGACTGGGCGGCGGACCTGCTCGATCCACGGTCGCTCGGGGACGAGGACCTCTTCAACGTGGATCTGGTGCGCAGCCGGTGGCATGAGCACCAGGCAGGCAGGCTCAACTGGCAGTACTCGCTGTGGATCGTGTTGATGGCCCAGGCGTGGCGCCGCCGCTGGCTCGCCCCTCCCCCGCGGGAAGCTGCCCCGGCCCGGTGAGCGGGCCAGGGCTCCGCACGGGCATACCGCCGGGAGGACGGGTAGCCGACCCGACCGCGTCGGCATCGGGCAGCCGCGCAGCAGCTCGGGTGAGGGGCGACCCGCTCCGCGGCGCAGCAGGGCCGGACCGTGAGGGCATCAAGCCCTTTGCCGCTCGACCGGTCGTAGATCGGGCAACCTTGCCGCGGCCCGGGTCCGAGCGCGTCCCGGATATGATGCGGGCCGACCCTGCACCCGCCGGAGCGCGCAACCCCGTGAGCAACCCGTCCGACGGCACTTGCATCCCGCGGCCCTCGCTGCCGCTTGGCCGCTATCGCGTGCGCTTCCGCGAGTGCCTGCCGGAAGGCGCCCCCTCGCTCGCCTCCCCGCGGGCCGACTACCTCGGCTCCGCGTGGCGCGGCGTGTTCGGCCGCGCGCTCCGCAAGACGGTCTGCGTGACTCGACTTCCTGCCTGCGACGCGTGCGCTCTCCTGCGCTCGTGCCCGTATCCGTTCCTCTTCGAGAGCCGAACCCCACCCGGCGCGGAGAAGCTCACCCGCTATCCGCACACCCCCGGCCCCTACGTGCTGGAGCCCGCCGACCCGCGCTTCGATACGGAAGAGAACGGGATGGTGAACCTCGGCGTCACCCTGTTCGGCCCGGCCAACGACCATCTGCCGTATGTCGTACACGCCCTCGACCGGGCGGGGCGGGGCGGACTCACCGCCCGGCGCGTCCGGCTCGAGATGGTGGACGTGCAGGCCGAATCGCCGGGGGGCGCCGCGCCGGGGCACGGAGCGGCCGAGGGGGACGCTGCGGACGACGACGCTTCGCGCACGCGAAACGGCGGGTGGAGCACCGTCTTCGAGCCCGGCGGCCGTCTGTCGCCCGTTCGAGCCGGCTTGCCGGCCCTGCCCCCGTCCCCGCCCCCGGCCGCCGTGCGGGTGCGCCTGCTCACCCCGTTGCGGATGCGGCGGCAGGGCCGGTTCGCCGGAGCGGCGGACTTCGACTTCCGGGCGTTCGCGAGCCATCTGCTGCGCCGTATCTCGCTCCTCACCTACTTCTTCGGCGATACGCCGCTCGAAACCGACTTCGCCGGCCTGGTCCGGCGCGCGGAGTCGGTCTCCATCGCGGGGCGCACGCTTCACTGGCAGGACCGGACCCGCCATTCGTCCCGCCAGCAGGCGGACGTCCCGATGGGCGGCGTGGTCGGATGCTTCCGGTTGGACCGGCCCGGACTCGACCCGTTCTGGCCGATGCTGTGGCTCGGCCAATGGACGCACGTCGGGCGCGGCTGTTCGATGGGCCTCGGCCGGTACGCGCTGGAGCCGGCGGGTGAGGGTGCGGGTGAGGGCGAGATGGGCGCCGCTCCCGACCCCGGGTCGGATGGCGAACGGTGGCCGGCGCCGCTCCGGCTCTGAGCCCGTTCCGCAGGGACGGGGTCGTCCCTGAAGCGGACATCACCCGTGGTTCGCCGTGAGCCGGGAAGCGATGATGCCCGACCGCTGATACGGACGATGACGTCCATACCGTATTCATACGAACAAGGTGACCGGACGTGAGCCACACCCTCGTGACGATGCTCGGCAGGGGCCGGGAGAGCCAGGACACCGGATACCGGGAGACGACCTACCGGTTTCCGGACGGCACGGAGGACCGGACCGCGTTCTTCGGGCTCGCGTTGTCCCGGCATCTCAAGCCCGATACGACCGTCATCCTCGGCACGTCGGGCAGCCAGTGGGGGGTGCTGGTCGAGCATCTGGCCGGGGAAGACGCTGCCGACGAGGAGGCGCGTATCCAGCTACTCGAAGCCGAAGCCGACGGCGCCGTCCGCCAGGCGCTGCTCGACCGGCTGAAGCCGCTCATGGAACGGGCGGTCGGCGGCGGCGTGGCGCCGCGGCTCATCCCGTTCGGCCGGGACGAGGGCGAGCAGTACGCCATCCTGGCCGATCTCGCGGAGGCCGTTCCGCATGGCGACGTGAGCTTCGACCTGACCCACGGATTTCGCCATCTCGGCATGGTCGGCTTCCTCTCCGCGTTCATGCTGGAGCGGGTCCGCGATCTGACCGTACGGGACCTGTGGTACGGGGCGTTGGACATGACGGGTGATGGCCTCACCCCCGTACTCAAGCTCGGCGGGCTGGTTCGCGTGCGGCGCTGGGTGGACGCCCTGGACCGGTTCGACGCCACGGGCGACTACGGCGTCTTCGTACCGCTTCTGGACGACGACGGGGCGCCGGCGGACAAGACCCGCTGCCTCGAGGAAGCGGCGTTCTACGAGCGCAACCTGAACGTGCGGGACGCCGCGCGGAAGATCGGCACGTTCCTCCCGCTGCTCGACGGCTCGTTGGATGGCGCGTCCGGCCTCTTCCAGCGCCGGCTGGCCGAGCGCTTGCGGTGGGTGCAGGAGCCCGACGCGGCGGAACGGCAGAGGTTGCTGGCGCTGCAATACCTGACGCGGGGCGACTTCGTCCGCGCCGCGATGTTCGGACGCGAAGCGTTCGTCACCCGCGTGTGTGACGACCTCGGCGTCTCGACCGTCGACTACAGCACCCGACGCAAGGAAGCGGTCGAGACGTTCGAGACGGAATTGAAGGAGGGGAAGCATTCCGAGGAGCGGGCGATCGCCTGGTGGACGCTGGCCTCCATTCGGAACGCGCTGGCCCACGGTACGCGCCTTCACCCCCCGCATCGCTCGAAGAGGGAGGCGCCGCACGGGGCGGCCATGTTCGCGGCGGTGGAAGCGCTGAAGCGCCCGGACCGCCTCGAACGCGAGCTGAAATCCGCCCTCGATCGGTTCTTCGCATGACGGCGGGCTTGCGGCGGATCGTTCGCGGCCCCGGCTCGCGGGCGCCGGCGGGAGGCCACCCGGATGCCGGCCCCGAAGGGCGGCCGTCGCCCTCCGGCGCCCGATACCGCCCTCCCGTTCAGTCATTCCGACCCCGGCGAGGGGAGGGTCCGCCGCCGAGGCTTCCGCAACCTTGCGGGGCGGGTCCCCCGCGAGAGAGGTGGGTTACATTGCACCCCATGATGGAGAGACGCAACGATGGCCGCGGTCGCCCGCCCGCCGGAAACGCGGGGGCGCGCCCTTGCCGCCGGCGGTCGGCCGCCCAGGATTCGCCTCCCGGAACATGGAGCCCGATCACCAGATGAAGGAGCCGCAAGACTACCCCCGCCGGTTGCTGGTCGCGGTGACGGGCCTGTCCCCGCAGATCGTCACGGAGACCCTGTACGCGCTCGCGGTCGGGCGGGAGCCGCCGTTCGTCCCCACCAAAGTCCGGATCATCACCACCGAGAAAGGCGCCGAACTCGCGAAGTCCTTGCTCCTGCATCCCGAGAGCGGCTGGTTCCACCGGATGCGCGCGGATTACGAGCTGCCGTCCATCGTGTTCGGACCGGAACACATCCACGTGCTGGAGGATGCCGGTGGCCGACCGCTCGGAGACATCCGCAGCCCCACGGACAACGAGCGCGCCGCCGATGCCATTACCGACGTGGTGCGCGACCTGACCCGGGACGAGGACAGCGCGCTGCACGTCTCGATCGCGGGCGGACGCAAGACCATGGGGTTCTACCTCGGCTACGCCCTCTCCCTGTACGGGCGCGAACAGGACCGCCTCTCGCATGTGCTGGTGAATGCGCCGTACGAGTCGCACCCACAGTTCTTCTATCCGACCACCAGCAACCGGGTGATCTACACCCCGCCTCCACACAACCGGCCCTACGACACCCGAGACGCGGACGTGACTTTGGCGGAGATCCCCTTCGTGCGCTTGCGCGACGAGCTCCCGGAGGACCTGAAGGATCATCGGGAGGGTAAAGTCCGATTCAGCGAAGCGGTGACCGCCGCTCAGCGGGCCATCGGGCCGGCCGAGCTCGTCCTCGACCTCCCGGCGAGACGCCTCCGCGCTGGAGGCAAGGTCATCGCGCTCAGCCCGCTGCACTTCGCGTTCCTCGCTTGGCTCGCCCGGCGACAAAAGGAAGGCCGGGAGGGGGTGGAATGCCCGGTCCCGGAACTTCCGGATCAGGGTCATGCAGAGGCACTTCTGACCGAGTACCGGAGGATCATCGGCGAGATGGGAGACGACGAACGCACCACGAAGCGTCTCTCCGACGACAACGGCATGACGCGCGAATTCTTCTCGCAGACCAAATCCAAGCTGTACCGGACCCTGAAGGAGAAGTTGGGACAGCGACGGGCCGCGCCCTATCTGGTTGCCCGCTATCGGTCGGGCTCGCGATGGCTCTACCGCCTGGACATCGTCCCGGACGCCATCCGCTTCGAGTCACTCGAAATCGAACGGACATCGTGATGGAGCCTCCGAACGACGACTGTGGGCGAACGCTGCTCGATGAGACCTGCCGGGTGGCGCTGGCGGGCCTGCTGCACGATCTCGGCAAGCTGGCGGAGCGCGCCGGCATACCCGTACAGGATCGGGAGCTTCTGGAAGTCAACAAGCAGATCTACTGCCCCAATCCCAAGCCGCACCCGAATGCTCCGGGTTGGTTCTCGCACGTGCACGCCGCGTACACGGCCCTCGCTCTCGACGCAATCGAACCCTGCCTGCCACCGATCAAGGGCCGGGACGCGAGCCCTTTCCAGGAGTGGGGTGAAGCGCGTGCCGGCGGCGCCGACGACTCGCTCATCAACGCGGCGGCGAAGCACCACAAGCCGGACACCTTCCTGCAATGGATCGTGGCGACCGCCGACCGCGCCGCATCCGGGCTGGACCGTGAAACGTTCGACCTCTACAACGAAGCTCGGGACGGTGATCCGACCTTCCGCAAGGATCACTACACCGCACGTCAGATCACCCTGTTCGAGCAGATCGACCTCGAAACCACGCAGGGAAGCGGAAGAACGAAACCTGCCTGGACGTACCGGTATCCTCTCAGGCCCCTCTCGCCGGTGAGCATCTTCCCCGTGCGGGCCGAAGATTGCGAATCAAGCGATCGGAGTGCGGCGCGTGCCGAGTACCACGCTCTCTGGACCGGGTTTCGGAAGGGGCTGGACGAGGTCCCGTCCTCACATCGGCAGAACCTGGCGCTGTGGCTCGATCACTTCGACACCCTGTGGTTGACGTATGCGCACGCCATTCCGGCCGCCACCGCGTTCCGCACGATCCCCGACGTGTCGCTGTACGATCATTCCCGCGTCGTGGCCGCACTCGCCGCCACGCTCTGGCGCTACCACCAGGAACGAGGTGACGACCGGAACGAGGTTCGGGAGCGGCTGTCCGGGCGCAAGGACTGGAGCGAACCCAAGTTGCTGTTCATCCAAGGCGGCCTCTTCGGGATCCAAGACTTCATCTTCGCATCGGGAGGCGCGACCACCAAGCGGGCGGCGAAGCTGCTCCGCGGACGTTCCTTCTTCGTCTCCCTGCTCACGGAATGCGCCGCCCTGCGGGTGCTCGATGCGCTTTCCCTGCCTCCCACGAGCCAGATCGTCAATGCCGCGGGCAAGTTCCAGATCATTGCGCCCAACACCGGAGAGACCATTGGGAAGCTCGACGAGGTGCGAAAGGATCTGGACGGATGGTTCCTGCGCCATACCTTCGGGCAATCCGGGATCGGCATCGCATGGACGCCGGCCGCCTGCAATGATCTGCGGGAAGGCAGCCGGCCGGACAGCCCTTACCGGAGTCTCGTCAAGGACCTGTTCGATGCGCTGGAAGACGCCAAGCTCCGAAGGTTTGGTCTGTGCGGCAAATCCGCTCCCGCCGTGACGTTCGATGACTACCTCGAATGCGTCGGCGAGCACGGCCTCTGCGCGGTGGACGAACGCTCGCCGGCGGATGGCGGGGCGCTGGACGGCGACGTCGAAACGAAGGTGAGCCGTCTGGCGCGCGACCAGATCCGGATCGGCGCTCTGCTGGCGAAGGAACACCGTAACCGCCTGCTCGTGACCCGGCGCCCCTTGCAGGGAGGCAACGTCGATACGCTGGAAACCGATGTGTTCGGATTCCGTATCGGCTTCACCTGCGACGAGGAGGCTTCGGGCAGGTTCGGCGATGACGCGGCGTCCGGCAATCTCCTTCGGGCATGGGATTTCTCCCTGCCCGAGGATCGGGAAACACCGTTGTTTCGTGGCTATGCGAGGCGCCAAGTCAACGCCTGGGTGCCTCGGTTCGACGCGAAGGATTTGGAAGACGGATCGCGATCGCGCTACGAGGGATGCGGACTCGACGAGTCGGAACGCCCGGAAATCGGGGCTCTCAAGACGTTCAACACGCTGGCCTGCGAAGCGAGGGAGCGTCGCCGGCCGGGCGCCGGAGCAGACGATCCCGAAGGATGGATCGGCGTATCCGCGCTCATGACGCTGAAAGGGGACGTCGACAACTTGGGCGCCATTTTCCAACGCGGGCTGGAGGCGCCCAGCCTCTCGCGCATGGCCGCGACGTCGCGGCAGGTGAACGCGTTCTTCGCGGTGCACCTGCCGTACCTCTGCCGCACGGAGTTCAGGAACACCTACACCGTGTTCGCGGGCGGCGACGACTTCTTCCTCATCGGTCCCTGGACGGATCAGATGGCGCTCGCCGCGCGGCTGCGGGCCGATTTCCACCGCTACGTCTCGGAAAACGCCCGAATCTCTTTCTCGGCCGGTCTTGCGATGACGAAGCCGGGGCTGCCGGTGCGCCGGCTAGAAGCGATGGCGGAGCACTCGCTCGATAAGGCCAAGGGGTTTCGGAGAACGACCGGCGACGCCAAGAACGCCGTAACCTGTTTCGATCGGACCATCGACTGGTCCGATTATCGGGAGTTGCTCAAGGCGCGCGAACGCTTGCAGGGACTGGCCGCCAACATGAGCCACGGATATGTCTACGGGCTTCTGAGCCTCGTCGAGCTTGCCGAGAACGTGGATTCCTGTCCCGAAAACGCGCTCTGGCGCTCCCGGTTCTACTACCGCACGTCGCGGGCGCTGGAGAGCATCCGAGGGCTCGACACGGGCGAACGCCGACGGCGACTGGAAGAGTTGGCCTCGGAGATCGTACAGGGCGGGATCGTACGCTTTGGCGGCGACTACCGAATCGCATTGTTCGGCCACCTGTATCGAAACAGGCAATAGGAGGCATGACGGTGAACCCACCAAGACACGGCCCGAGACGGCAGGACCACCGAGGACACCGTTCCGGGTCAGCCTCCCGGCACCCGGATACCGGACGCAGCAACCGTGGAATGGACGAGCTATGCCGCAAAATCGTGCTCGTTCCGTCCGAAGGACAGGCGCTCGTTCCGGACCTGTTCGACGAGATTGCCAGAGAGGCAGCAAACATCGTGGCGAATGACAGACCCAAGACCAGGACTTCCCAGCTCCGAAGGTTCTACGACGAGCTGCTGCGCTGGGATACGAAGGTCAACGACGGCGCTCCGGATGGCGCGAAGGATCGGCTGCGCGAGCACCTTCCGTTCATCCGGATGATGAACGCCAAGGCAGCCTACGCCAAGGGCCGGGATCTGGTCGGAACGTCCTTCGTGACGCTGCTTGGAAGATGCCTCGAACAAGTGAACGACGACCCGGACGCCTTGCGGAACAGCAAGCTCTTCTTCGAGGCGTTCATGGGGTTCTACAAGCTTCACGATCCAAAAGGCTGAGGTCGCGAATCATGCAATTGACGAAAATCTGCCTCATCGAAGGCTGCATCGAGCTGGTGACCGGGCTGCATATCGGGGCCGGCAGCGAGGAGATGCACATCGGCGGCACCGACAATCCGGTGGTCAAGAATCCAGCGAACCGCCGGCCCTACATCCCCGGTTCCAGTCTCAAGGGCAAGATGAGAAGCCTGTTGGAGTGGCAGGCGGGCACCGTGGGAGAGACGCACGGCAAGCCGATCGGCTTCGGCTACGCCAGCGGAATCGACGACAAGAAGAAGCGCGCCCGGGCCGAGAACATCCTCAAGCTCTTCGGCGGGGCGCCGGAAGGTGACCGTGACGATGCGTTCGTACGCAGCATCGGCCCGACCCGCCTCGCGTTCTGGGACTGCCCCATCGATGAGGGCTGGATCAAGCAGATGGATGACCGGAGTGTTTCATACACCGAGGTCAAGATGGAGAACGTCATCGACCGGATCGGCGGCGCCGCCCAGCATCCCCGAAGCAACGAGCGCGTGCCGGCTGGCGCCCGATTCGATTTCCGGCTGACCATGCGCGTGCACGACGGCGAGAACCTGTTCCCTGAAGTTCTGCGCGGACTGCGCCTCGTCCAGCTCACCGGCCTCGGCGCATCCGGCTCTCGGGGGTACGGCAAGGTCCGGTTCCTCGATCTCACTCGCGACAGCGAATCCATCCAGTCGGAGTACGAGGCCGTCCGGTTCGACTCGTGACCGGGTCGGGCGAGCCGATGCATATGCAACACCTTCCGCTCTCCATCGAGCCGCGTTCCGCGTTCGCGACCCCGCTGAAGGGCGATACGCTCTTCGGGCAGCTCTGCTGGGCGCTCCGGGACCGACTCGGCGAGCACCGCCTCCAGGAGCTGCTGCAAGGCTATACGGAGGGAAGGCCGTTCGCGGTCGTCTCCGACGCCCTGCCCGAGCGCTGCTGGCCGCGTCCCTTGGTTCCTTCAGCGATGTTCGGCGACGTCGAGCCGACGGAGCGAAAGGCGATGAAGAAGCGGATGTGGCTCCGCCACGACGACTTCGCCCGGCCGGTGGGGGAGTGGCTGCGTTGCATGGTGGAAGATCCTCACGAGGCGGGCGACGCCGCGGCTTCGGCTGATCCCTCCGCCCCCGGACGGCGCCCGCCGGTAGAGCACGAAACACGGTTCCGAAACTCGATCGACCGCCGCATCGGAACGACGATGGACGAGGGCTTCGCGCCCTACGGGACGCCGCAACTCCATTATCGAGAGGGGACGCGCCTCGATTGCCACATCGTGTACGACGCCGAACGCATCGACGAAGGCGCACTGTTGCAGGCCATGCGCGATATCGGCGGGTTCGGCTTCGGGCGCGACGCCACCGTGGGTCTCGGGCGTTTCACGGCAGGGAAGCGCGCGCCCGGAAGCGGCGCCGCTCTCCCACTCTCACAAGACGGTGCAACCTCGTGGCTGGCCTTGGCGCCCGTCGCTCCGCAGGGCATGGTGTGGAAACCCGAACGATGCTGGTATCAGCCGTTTACGCGCTTCGGGCGGCACGGCAACGCGGCCGTCCATTTCGGCCATCCCTTCAAAACCCCAGTATTGCTCGCGGATACGGGCGCCGTCCTGACGCCCCGGAACCACCACGACGCGCGCCTGTTCGTGGGCCAAGGACTCGGCGGTGTGCACCGGCCGCTGTCGCGTAGCATTCCCGAGACGGTGCACCAGGGGTACGCTCCCGTGCTCGGCATCCGTGTAACGGAACACGCCGGCGGGGAGGAGACGCCGGCATGACACCCGATTTCCTGTCTTGCTGTCGGCTGGACGTCACGCCGCTCTCCCCGATCCACATCGGCAGCAGCGAAGACATGGACCCGACGAGCTACGTGCTGGATGGCGATGCGCTCTACGAGTTCTCCCCGAGCGCCCTTGCGACGGTTCTCGACGAAGCCGACCGCAGCCGGTTACTCGGGTTGGTCGACGGCACGCGGGGCGAACGGGCGCTGACCGCGGTTCGACAATTCCTCTTCGAGCGGCGCGATGGGCTCGTCGCGCAAGCCTCGCGCGTGGTGCGGGCGGTAGCCGGAATGCGGGAGCTGTACGAATCCCGGCTCGGCGCTGTTGCGCAGGCGGAGACGAAGGCGATCAACCAGCTCGAAATCGAACGGACCTTCTCCCATCCCGATACGCGCGCCCCGATCCTTCCGGGATCGAGCCTCAAAGGCGCAATTCGCACTGCACTCCTGGATCGGGAGAACGACGGTCGAGACCTCGAACGGAAGGAAAAATCGCTTGAGCCGCGGCAGCGTTCGCCTGAGCTACAGAAGCGACTGTTCGACTACGGTGGATTCGAGGCCGACCCCATGCGCCTCGTACACGTCGAGGACGCCATGGGCTCCGGCGGCTTTGCAATGGACGATCTCACCGCGGAGACGGCCATCGCGTTCGCGGTCAACCGGAAGAAACGAAAGATCACCAACAAAGACGGCCGCGAGGTCCGCTCCCAGGCCGAGCAGAAAGGGCTGTACCAGACCCTCGAAGTCGTGCCCGCCCTGCGCTGGCGCGCATTCCGGGGCGGGTTGAGGTTGCACCGTACGGATCTGCACAACCGGCGGATGCCAAGGACGGATTTCCACTGGACGGCGACGGACATTGCCGACGCCTGCAACCGTTTCTATCGCCGGCACTTCGCACGCGAGGCGGAGGCGTTGCGCGAACGCGGCCTCCTCGACGAGCGGTGGTACGACACCGTACAGAGGCTCATGGAGGAAGGGTTGGGCGAGCGTCTGGATTCCAACCGCGCCTTTCTGCTGCGTGTGGGCCGCCACAGCGGGGCGGAGTCCGTGACCCTGGACGGGGTGCGCGACATCCGGATCATGACACCCAAAGAACAGAAGGACCGATTCGAGGAGGAAGCCACCACTTGGTGGCTGGCATCCGACCGCATCGAGGCTTCATCCGGTCTGCTGCCTTTCGGCTGGGTGCTGGTGGAAATGAGTGAAAGTGACTGCGAGCCCGCATCATGTCCCGGCATCGCCGAAGTGCTCGACTCGTTTCATGCCGATTCCGGTGACCGGCAGTGGCAGGACGAAGTCATGCAACGCCGAGCCGCGCTCCGGCAGGAACGGGAAGCCCAAGCCGCCCAACGGGCCGACGCCGAGCGGCGCCGGCGCGAGGAGGAAGCGGCCGAGAGCGAGCGGGAGGCAAGGCGGGCCGCGATGACGGACGAAGAGCGGGCACTCGATGAACTGCGAAGCCGGTTGAATTCAGCCCGGAAGGAAGGGATATCCAGGCACAGTCAGGGAGGTGAACTAGCTGGTCATGCGATCAAGGTTCTCAAGGAGGCGAGAGAGTGGCCCGACGAAACGAGAATCCAGGCTGCCGACCTGGTCGAAAGCATATTCGAATGGATCGGCTTCCCCAAGGGTAGGAGGGGACGCGAACGGAAACAACAGATATCGGATCTCCGGGAAGGTACGCGATAGCCATGTACCCTGCCGGGAGAACCAAGAATGGATGAAAGAGTGAATTCATCCACCAAAGGACGACAGTGCACCCGTTGATCGAAAACAACCGGGCCGAGATCCTCGCCCTTGCCGAGCGTCATGGCATCCGCAACGTGCGGGTATTCGGGTCGATGGCCAGAGGGGATGCGGACGATACCAGCGACGTCGACCTGCTGGTATCCCTTCCGTCCGACAAGACGGGGTTGGCGCTTGGCGCGCTCCTGATGGACGTGCAGGATCTTCTGCATCGCCGGGTGGAGGTGGTCACGGAACGAGGTCTCCACCCCGCACTCCGCGACCGGGTGTTGAGACAGGCGCAACCTCTATGAAATCTGGCAGCCAGGCTGATCGGGTGTTGCTCGATGACGTTCTGGAATGTATTGGATACATTGACCGAATGCACTGGACCGGCAATCGCGTATTGGTAGACGGAATCGATCATCTGTCCTGCGGGAACAACATCGTATCCACGAAATCGCGAGGGGAAATCACGGAAAAGTCGGATGGAGGGTTTTCCAGAAGAAGAGGATCACCCGTGACGAGCTGGCTCTGTGGATGGCTGGCGAGCAGAGCCCACAGGTGGGCGTCTCCAGGGTCGGGAGCGTCGCCTCTGTCGGAAGGCTCACGCCACACTGCGTTGGCAGTCAAATCGTCAAGTAGCTGGTCTATCTCATCGTCCGTGCGCTCGTGCTGCCGGGCAAGACGTGGACGGCGTAATACGGATGAATACTCGTCGAGCAGGGCATCGGACATGAGGTACGGTATGTCGCCGCCCAGCATGGCTTCCAGTAACCGGGCCGGGGGACTGTCCGAGTCAGCGGCAATCACACTCGAAACGATGACGTTCGTATCGACAATACAAACCTTCGACGCCATCGGCTCTTCCTTGCGCCTCCGGCGGCGCATGGCCGCGGGCGCCGAACAACGTCACTCCCCTTTGCGGAAGCGCCTCGTTTCCTCGACTGCAAGCGCCATTGCTTCTTCAGTGCCCAGGCCGGATTTCGCACGCCCTTTCGCGGCAATCTCCCTGGCGGATCCAAAGGGTTGGATGCCCTTCATCTCCGGACTCTCTTCAATGATGGAATCCATGGAGCACTTCTGCTGCGCCGCAACTTCCTCTATCCGATGCGTCCGGTCATCCGGATTGGTGGTCAGGCGGGCCATGATGCCGTACCTCGATTCACAGGCGCCGGCTCGACGCAGGCCGCACCATAGCATCAAGGCGCCAGACCGGCAATCCGTCTTCCAGGCAGGGAGCGATTCATGAGCAACCCGATCCTGCTTTGCACCGTCGGCGGCGCCCATCAGCCGATTCTCAGGGCGATCGAGTCCACGGGGCCTCGCTACGTCTGCTTCTTCTGCACGGACCGGGACCCCGGAACCGGCCGGCTGGGCTCCATCGTTCAGGTGACCGGCAAGGGCAGCGTCATCAAGGCGAAACCCGGCGACGCCAAGCCGATCCTGCCGAACATCCCCGCCCAGGCCGGGCTCGACACCGAGCGGTTCGAGGCGCGGACGATCCCGGCCGACGATCTCGACGGCGCGTTCTTCACCATGCGTGCCGCCGTCGCCGAGCTCGCCGCACGGTTCCCCGGCGTGCGCTTCGTCGCCGACTACACGGGCGGCACCAAGACGATGACGGCGGCGCTGGTGTGTGCGGCCTTGGAGCGGGACGACGTCGAGCTTCAGCTCATCGCGGGCGCCCGCCCCAACCTCGTCCGCGTGGAGGACGGCACCGAACAGGCGACGACCGCGAGCGTGGCCCGCCTGCGCCTCGATCATGCGATGGCGCCCTATCTTGGAGCATGGCGCCGGTTCGCGTACCACGAGGCCGCGGACGGGTTGCGCCGCATCCGCGTCGCCACCGGCAATCCCGGCAGGGCGCAGCTCGAATTCGCGCGCTCGTCGAGCCGCGCTCTTGCCCGTTGGGACGACTTCGACCATACGGGCGCTCTCGCATTACTCGACATCTACGCCGGACGGGTTGCCCGATACTTTCCGGAGATGTTGCCCACACTGCGATTACTGGCGAACGAGGACGACGCGAAACACGAACCCGCACGCCTCTTCGACCTCTGGCTGAACGCGGAACGCCGTGCCGCCCAGGGCCGGTTCGACGATGCGGTGGCGCGGTGGTATCGACTGATGGAGTGGACGGCGCAGTGGCAGCTACGGACGGGGACCGGCGCCGACACCGCGGATTTCCCCCAAGAGCTGCTGCCACCGGACACCGACCCCACCCCGGGCCGCGACGGCAAGATCAAGATCGGGCTCCGGCAGACATGGCAAGTGGTGGAACAGCGCCTGCCGGGACCCGCTCAAGCGTTCATCGCTGAACACGGACGGGAGCTCCGCGATCTGCTCGACCTCCGCAACCACTCGATCCTCGCGCACGGATATCGCCCGGTGGGCGAGGCAGACTGGCGGCGGGTCGGTTCCTGGACGCGGGAACGCTTCCTGCCCGTGCTGAGGGCGCTCGCGGCCGACGCTGGCCTGAAAGGCGAACCATCGCAGCTTCCGACGGAGCTGCCCGAGACTGTCCGGGAGGTTGGGTAAACGGCCATACCCGAAGTTCACGTCTGCCTGCTGAAGGGACGCTGGGAGTCGGAGAGCGGGTCCGCGGCGCCGGCCGGTCAACGAATTCGATCTTCTGGCCGTGACGAGAACAGGCCCCTGATCGTGGGAAGCGGCGTCGCGCCCTCGCACCGGAAACCTGCCTCCGGGGACGATGAACGCTCGCCGCCTGCCGCGAGTCCATCCCGATCCGCAGCTTCCCGCAACCTTGCCGGTTCGGCCATCCGACGACTCTCGTGCTTGAATGGCGTCATCCGAATGGCAACGGGAGACCTCGGATGCCTGCACGCAAGCTCTACCTCGCCGCTTACGACGTCGCGGAGCCGGGCCGGCTGCAGAAGGTTCACAAAGCCGTAAAGCGGCACGCCACGGGCGGTCAGAAGTCGGTCTTCGAGTGCTATCTGACCCCGCTCGAACACCGCGACCTGATCGCGCAGGCACGCTCGCTCACCGACGAAGGTGAGGATCGCTTCGCGCTTCTCCGGGTCGAGGAGAGGACGCAACCGTTGCTGTTGGGAATCGCGACGCCTCCCGTCGACCCGGACTTCTATTACGTCGGCTGATCCACCATGACCACGCTCTACATCGATCGCAAGGACATCGAGATCAAGGTCTCCAAGGGGGTCGTGGAATTCCATGAACCGGCGGGGAGGCGGGGCTCGGTTCCTCTGGCGGGTCTCGAGCGCATCGTACTGCGAGGCCGCGCCCAGCTATCGACCTCCGTGCTCGGAGCAATCACGGAGGCCGGTGCGGGCGTCGTGGTGCTGAGTGGCCGACATGGCCGGCATCTCGCCACCTGCGTCGGCCGGCCTCACAACGATGTCCTGCGCCGTCTCGGCCAGTTCGACGCCTACCGCGATATGGACGCCAGGGTGCAATGGTCGAGGGCACTGATTGCCGCCAAGACGAAGGCGCAACTGCGCCTTCTGAACCAGGCGCTGAATCGACGGCCGGACAAACGCCGTGTACTGTCCCGTGCGGTCGCCCGGCTTCAGTCGTCCGAGCGCCGGCTGTCGCGGGATGGAGGGCGGATCGAAATCCCGACCGTGCTCGGCATCGAAGGGTCCGCGGCGGCGGCTTACTTCATGGCGTACGTCGAGCTGTTCCCGCCGGCATTGGCCTTCAGTGGCCGCCGCCGACGCCCGCCGCCGGATCCCGTCAACGCCTGCCTCTCGCTCGCCTATACGCTGCTTCACTTCGAAGCCGTGACCGCCAGCCATGCGGCGGGGCTCGATCCGCTGCTCGGCCTGTATCATGAGCCTGCGTATGGCCGCGAGTCATTCGCGGCGGACGTGATCGAGCCGTTGCGGCCGCATGTGGATGAGTGGGTGTGGTCGTTGTTTCGCGACCGCGTTCTTTCCGAACGCGGCTTCCGCAAGGACAACGGGGCAGTACTGCTCGGCAAGGCTGCCCGGCAACGCTTCTACGAGCACTTCAACCCGCTGTGGGCCGCCCTGCGGCGCCTGCTGCGCCGGCAAGTTGGCCGGGTGGCGCGCGAATTCGAGCAACGCGGGCACGACCTGCACCCGCACCCGCCGGTCTGACGGGGAGCGGCCGAACGTGAAACCACTCTATCTTACAGGGGCCGAGACGCTGCACGTCGCCCTGGACGGCCCGGCACTGCGGGTATCGAAGTCGAATGCGAGCGACCGTCGGTTCCCGTTGGGGCGCATCTCGCGTATCGTCGTGAGCGGCAGGGTATCGTGGTCCACCGATGCGCTGCTGGCCTGTGCCGACGAAGGCATCGTGGTCTGTTTCCTGAAGGCCGACGGCAGCCCGCGGGGACGATGGATCGGCCGTCCGTCGAAACGATGCGACTTCGCGCAACGCTGGCACAACTTCCTGGACCGGCCGGACTACCAGGAGCTCTATGCACAGTGGCGGAGCAACATCCGACGGCGTGCCGTCAGGTTCTGCGCCCTGCGCATGGGTTGGTCTCCGGTCGGACGCACCCGGGACCTGGTTCGGGTAATCCAGGCTGGGACGAATCGCGGAGTCGGTGAGCTGCGAACGCTCAGGAGAGAACTCCACGGGCTGGCCCACGCGCGGTGTCTTGAGGAGCTGGCAAGGATCGGGCTCGGGGCGGACGACGCATCCCTTACCCTCATCGTCCCCGATCTGGTCACGACGATCCAATGGGGCCTTCACCCGGATCTTGATGTCTGGTGGCGGGGCCGGCCCGAGCATGAGCTTGACGACCCCGTGCTGGCCATCACCTTCTTCGAACGGCATCGCAATGCTTGCGAGTTCCACTTGCGCGAAATCCTGCGACACTTGAACAGATACCTGGAAGGACTCGAATAATGCCCGCCAGCCGTCGAACACCCTGGATCATCTGCTACGACATCGCGGATCCCCGCCGGCTGCACAAGGTGCATCGCATCGTATCCCGCAACGCCGAGCCGCTCCAGTACTCCGTGTTCCGCAAGAATGCGACCAGGAACAAGGTCCTTGCGATTCTCCAGGAGGTCGAGCATTCCATCGATCATCGCTGGGACGATGTCCGCGCGTACCCGCTGTTGACAACGGCTCCACCGATGTTCTACGGTAGGCGCCTGCTTCCGGAAGGTGTGAGCCTTGCAGACCATCCGGATCCGTTCTTTAATAGCTCGCAGACTGCTGATCGGACCACCCTGGTGGCGCGTCAGCTTGGCGCACGAGGCAGGAGCGCTCATGCCAGACCGAAACCAATTGAAAATAAATGAAAATTCACCATCGAGCCATTCAAACGTCCGCCCTGAAGAAGAAGGGATTAAGACTCCACCGCGCCGCCGCAGTGCCTCGTCACCTCGATTCAAACGTCCGCCCTGAAGAAGAAGGGATTAAGACATTGTCCGGTAAAGGCTATATGGCATCGTTAGCATTCAAACGTCCGCCCTGAAGAAGAAGGGATTAAGACCTGCCTGTAGAGGCTGTACGTCATGGTTTTTCATTCAAACGTCCGCCCTGAAGAAGAAGGGATTAAGACCTGCCTGTAGAGGCTGTACGTCATGGTTTTTCATTCAAACGTCCGCCCTGAAGAAGAAGGGATTAAGACGGTCTCCATGTCACTCTCTCCGATCGCGCCCGCCATTCAAACGTCCGCCCTGAAGAAGAAGGGATTAAGACCGCCTCGTCCACGATGACCAACGAAACGTCCCGGAATTCAAACGTCCGCCCTGAAGAAGAAGGGATTAAGACGCCGGTCGGCGCGGTCAGATCTCGAGTGCCAAGGCATTCAAACGTCCGCCCTGAAGAAGAAGGGATTAAGACGCGACGAAGATCTCGCACGCCAACCGCTCGACCATTCAAACGTCCGCCCTGAAGAAGAAGGGATTAAGACTCGTGCTTCGGGTGCTTGCGCAAGAGGTGCATATTCAAACGTCCGCCCTGAAGAAGAAGGGATTAAGACTTTGCGGCCGCCATGATCGCCTCGTGCTTCGGGTATTCAAACGTCCGCCCTGAAGAAGAAGGGATTAAGACTTTGGCTTGTCAGACATTTCGTGCTCCTGTCAAATTCAAACGTCCGCCCTGAAGAAGAAGGGATTAAGACTTCGCTTCGGCGAGGGTCTTGCTCTTGGTGAAGATTCAAACGTCCGCCCTGAAGAAGAAGGGATTAAGACGCGTCGAGGGCCTCCGGGAGGGTGCGGCTCCACGATTCAAACGTCCGCCCTGAAGAAGAAGGGATTAAGACCGACCGGCCGCAGGGTATTTCCGTCCACCCGACAATTCAAACGTCCGCCCTGAAGAAGAAGGGATTAAGACGCCGAAACCCTGAGCTTTGACCGTTTGGCCGAATTCAAACGTCCGCCCTGAAGAAGAAGGGATTAAGACAGAACGCTTGTGGCAGTCAAATTGCGGAGATCAATTCAAACGTCCGCCCTGAAGAAGAAGGGATTAAGACGTGGACGCGGCGTCATTTACCTTTTGCCTGATGCATTCAAACGTCCGCCCTGAAGAAGAAGGGATTAAGACCGTTGATCTTCTGCTTGATGCCGTGTCGCATCAAGATTCAAACGTCCGCCCTGAAGAAGAAGGGATTAAGACCGTTGATCTTCTGCTTGATGCCGTGTCGCATCAAGATTCAAACGTCCGCCCTGAAGAAGAAGGGATTAAGACTGTTGCTCTCATATCTAATTTTTGTTGGGGTTCTCATTCAAACGTCCGCCCTGAAGAAGAAGGGATTAAGACCGTTGATGCGTTGCTTGATGCCGTGTCGCATCAAATTCAAACGTCCGCCCTGAAGAAGAAGGGATTAAGACGCCGCTGCAACAAGTGCAGCAGCACCGTATTGATTCAAACGTCCGCCCTGAAGAAGAAGGGATTAAGACTCATGAGTTTGCTCCTATTGTAGGTTGCGAGTATTCAAACGTCCGCCCTGAAGAAGAAGGGATTAAGACCCATGCCGCATGAGCGACAACACGGAAGCGGCGATTCAAACGTCCGCCCTGAAGAAGAAGGGATTAAGACTTTCCGTTGACGGTGATCCAGACAATCTGGATGAATTCAAACGTCCGCCCTGAAGAAGAAGGGATTAAGACCTGGCCTTTGGTGACGACTCCACCGCGCTCAGCATTCAAACGTCCGCCCTGAAGAAGAAGGGATTAAGACTGCTACTCGCGATCCTGTTAGGTTGAAGATTCTATTCAAACGTCCGCCCTGAAGAAGAAGGGATTAAGACTTTCATCGCTTGAACTCCTGTCCCGTCGTGGCATTCAAACGTCCGCCCTGAAGAAGAAGGGATTAAGACGACTCCCACCACCCGGAAGGTATCTCGGTCATCGATTCAAACGTCCGCCCTGAAGAAGAAGGGATTAAGACGGCACCGAGTTCGATGGTCTCCTCGGCGAGCTGATTCAAACGTCCGCCCTGAAGAAGAAGGGATTAAGACCCCCGAGCGGGACCGTTTCGCCGCAATCCGCCATTCAAACGTCCGCCCTGAAGAAGAAGGGATTAAGACCCCCCTGCTTTGGCCCCCGTCAACCCCTTTTGGCATTCAAACGTCCGCCCTGAAGAAGAAGGGATTAAGACCGGTGGTTCCGAGAGGGACTGTCTCGCCGCAGTCGATTCAAACGTCCGCCCTGAAGAAGAAGGGATTAAGACCCAGTATCGGAGGCGTAGTAGCGGGTATGGCCCGATTCAAACGTCCGCCCTGAAGAAGAAGGGATTAAGACGTCGGGCGGCCGGCGCCCGACGTCCGCACCTCCATTCAAACGTCCGCCCTGAAGAAGAAGGGATTAAGACCCGACGAACACCTCGGTGTCGGCGTGGCACACGATTCAAACGTCCGCCCTGAAGAAGAAGGGATTAAGACGCGGCCGACGCGAGCTCCTCCTCGGCCACGACATTCAAACGTCCGCCCTATGGATTCCCGCTTTCGCGGGAATGACGGCCTGAAGGAGACCATTCACCTGAGTTTTATACGTAATCAGGTCGGCCGATGCGCAGTCCTTCATCCGCGAGATGTACGACCGGTCTTCCCGCCCGGCATGAATCCGTCTTCGTTCCCCGGCCGCTCCGCACGGACGGCTCTCTCCGCACGGCAATGGTCTACCCCGAATATCGCATGAAGGAGTACCGTCTGGCCCCATGATCGGTTATAATTCAGTGACTTGAACTGGATTCAACCGGGAGCCAGACGGTGACGAAATGGAACCACGGGTCGATGACGTTTTCAAGCTGCCGTCGGCGCCGGGTGCGGGCGGACTTCACCGGCGGGTCGGTTTCTTCTCATGGGGGGGCGCTGTTGTTGCGCGAGGTGGACCGCCGGCTCGGGCTGACCGAGCGGGTCGCACGTCGGCTCGGTGAGCCACGCCAGCGCGGGAAGGTTCGCCACGAGGTGGTGACGATGGTGCGCCAGAGGGTCCACGCGGTCGCGTTGGGATACGAAGATTTGAACGACCATGACGCCCTTCGTGAGGACCCGGTCGTTCAGACCGCCTGCGGTCATGACCGCAGCTTGGCCAGTGCCTCGACGCTGTGCCGGTTCGAGCGGCGCGCCGAGCACCAGTGGGCGGTTGCGATTCATCAGGAGCTGGTCGAGCAATTCATTGCCTCGTTCGCGCGTGCGCCCCGGGAGTTGGTGCTCGACTTCGACGCGACCGACGATCCGGTGCACGGTCATCAGCCGGGCGCCTTCTTTCACGGGTACTATGACCACTACTGTTTTCTGCCGTTGTACGTATTCTGCGGTGAGCAGTTGTTGGTGGCCTACCTTCGTTGTTCGAACCAGGATGGAGCGAAGCACGCCTGGGGGATATTATCGTTGTTGGTCAAGAGGTTGCGTCGGGCATGGCCTGGGGTTCGCATCGTGTTTCGGGGGGACTCGGGATTCTGCCGACACCGGATGTTCGACTGGTGCGAGCGCCACGACGTGGGATACATCGTGGGGCTGGCTCGCAATCCGGTGCTCGAACGCGAGGCGGCGGTGGCGTGCGAGGTGGCCAGGGACGGCTTCGAGGCGACCAGGGCCAAGAGCCGGTCGTTCGACGACTTCAAGTATGCGGCGCGGACCTGGAGGCGTCGCCGGCGGGTCATCGCCCGCATCGAACACACCGCGAAGGGACGCAACCTGCGCTTCATCGTCACCAACCTTGAAAGGGAAGCGGACGAACTCCATGACCGGGTGTACTGTCAGCGTGCAGACATGGAGAACCGGATCAAGGAACAGCAGTTGGCCCTGTTCGCCGACCGCACTTCGAGTTCGAAGTGGTGGACGAACCAGTACCGGTTGCTGCTCGCGGGGTTGGCGTACACGCTGCTCGAGACGATGCGCCGCACGGCCCTGCGGGGGACGGACTTGGCCCGGTCGCAATGCCAGAGCCTTCGTCTGCGGCTGCTTCGCATCGGTGCGGTGGTGACCCGCAGCACCCGCACCGTGGCGGTGCGGCTGTCCACCGCCTGCCCTGACCAAGCCGTCTTCCGGCTGCTCGTACAGCGGCTCACGGCGGGATAAGCCCCAGCTTCGCGGCCTGCTCCGAATCCGCACCCCGGGCTCGACCCGGAGCGGCGCCCTACGCCGCATGACGCCATCGAGACCCGCAAACCCCCCTCAGCGCCCCCTCCGAACCACTCCAGGACGCGCCCCGGAGACTTCCGACCTCCTTCTACCTGCCGAAAACTCTCCGGGCAGGGCCATACAACACCCCAAAATCATAGACCTCCGGCTTCGTGCAATATCCGGGCTACCGCCCGGATCTCGAAGGGTCCGGACACGGACGGCAGCCTGGTTGCCGGTTGCCTTCCGGTTGTCTTCATGTCCGCACGGTGCTTCTCGCTCGCGGCTGGCCGCCGCCGGCACGGACGCAGGCGTGGCGGCCGGCGGAAGCGGAGGTGGAGGGGGAGCGGGACCGCGGGCGGCGGACCCCGGACCGCGGACGGGAGTGCGCCGCCCGCCGGGTTGCCGGGCTTCACGCCGGCGACGCTGGAGTCGATCTCCCCGAGGCGATGGTCCGCCGACCGCGCCTCCCCTCCACCCGTTCCGCCCCGCCCGATCCCGGAACCCGGGCCGGACGTTCGGGACCTCGGGGTGATAACATCCGCCGTGGACGGAGGCCGCACGGCTACGCGGCCCGGAAACGGAACGAGACAGGGGTGAAGCTCCGTGAGAATGACGACTGAAGAAGCCTTCGTGAAGGTCCTCCAGCGGCACGGCGTCGAGCACGTCTTCGGCATCATCGGCTCCGCCTTCATGCCGATCTCGGACCTCTTCCCGAAGGCCGGCATCACCTTCTGGGACGTTGCGCACGAGAGCAACGCCGGGTTCATGTGCGACGGCTACACCCGCGCCACCGGCAAGATGGCGATGTGCATCGGCCAGAACGGCCCCGGGATCACCAACCTCGTGACCCCGGTCAAGACCGCCTACTGGAACCACACCCCGATGCTCCTCGTCACCCCCCAGGCGGCCAACAGGACCATCGGGCAGGGCGGCTTCCAGGAGGTCGAGCAGATGGCGCTCTTCGAGGAGATGGTCGGCTACCAGGAGGAGGTCCGCGACCCGTCCCGGGTGGCGGAGGTGCTGAACCGGGTGATCGAGAACGCGGTGCGCCGCTCCGCCCCCGCCCAGATCAACGTGCCGCGGGACCTCTGGACCCAGGAGATCGACGTCGATCTGCCCCCCATCGTGCGCCTGGAGCGCTCCGCGGGCGGCGACGGGGCGGTCGCGGAGGCTGCGCGCCTGCTGTCGGAGGCGCGCTTCCCGGTGATCCTCTCCGGCGGCGGGGTCGTGATCGGCGGCGCGATCGACGAGTGCCGGGCGCTCGCCGAACGCCTCGACGCCCCGGTCTGCTCCGGCTACCAGCACAACGACAGCTTCCCCGGCTCCCACCCCCTCGCGGTCGGCCCCCTCGGCTACAACGGCTCCAAGGCCGCGATGGAGCTCATCGCGCAGGCCGACGTGGTGCTCGCCCTCGGCACCCGCCTCAACCCCTTCTCGACCCTGCCGGGCTACGGCATCGACTACTGGCCGGCGAACGCTTCGATCATCCAGGTGGAGATGAACCCGGACCGCATCGGCCTCACCAAGAAGGTGACGGTCGGGATCTGCGGGGACGCGAAGAAGGTGGCGGGCCAGCTCCTCGAAGGGCTCTCCGGCGCCGCCGGCGACGCGGGCCGGGAGGAGCGCCGGGCCACCATCCACCGCACCCGCTCCGCGTGGCTCCAGGCCCTCTCCGGCATGGACCACGAGGACGACGACCCGGGCACCGCCTGGAACGCCAACGCGAGGCGGCGCGAGCCCGACCGGATGTCGGCGCGGATGGCTTGGCGCGCCATCCAGGCGGGCCTCCCGAAGGAGGCGATCATCTCGTCCGACATCGGCAACAACTGCGCCATCGGCAACGCCTACCCGACGTTCGAGGAGGGGCGGAAGTACCTCGCGCCCGGCCTCTTCGGGCCGTGCGGCTACGGCTTCCCGGCCATCCTCGGGGCCAAGATCGGCTGTCCGGACGTGCCGGTGGTCGGCTTCGCGGGCGACGGCGCCTTCGGCATCTCCATGAACGAGATGACCACCTGCGGGCGCGAGGATTGGCCCGCGATCACCATGGTGGTCTTCCGCAACTACCAGTGGGGCGCGGAGAAGCGGAACACGACCCTCTGGTACGACGACAACTTCGTCGGCACCGAGCTGAACCCGGACCTGAGCTACGCGAAGGTCGCGGAGGCCTGCGGGATGAAGGGCGTCGCGGTGGAGACCATGGAAGCGCTGACCGCCGCCCTCGCGGAGTCCTGCGCCGCGCAGGCGCAGGGCGTCACCACGTTCATCGAGGTGATCCTCAACCAGGAGCTCGGGGAGCCCTTCCGCCGGGATGCGATGAAGAAGCCGAACGTCGTCGCGGGGATCGACCCCGGCGACATGCGGCCCCAGTAAGCGCCGGCGCGCCGGCCCCTCGGCTCGGACGACCGGCCCTCGGACAGACGGTGGACGCCTCCCCGGGGACCCCGCGCGCCGCGGCGGCGGATGCTCCGAATCTGCCCGCGGCCCCGCCCGAGCCCGAGGCTGCGCCCGAGCCTGCGCCTGCGCCCGCTCCCTCGTCCGCCCCTCCACCCTCGCGGCGGGAGCTCGCGAACGCGGTGCGCGCGCTCGCGATGGACGCGGTCGAACGCGCCGGGTCCGGCCACCCCGGGATGCCGATGGGGATGGCGGACGTCGCGGAGGTGCTCTGGAACGGCCACCTCCGCCACAACCCCGCGAACCCCGCGTGGCCGGATCGGGACCGCTTCGTGGTCTCGAACGGCCACGGCTCGATGCTCGTCTACGCCCTGCTGCACCTCGCGGGCTACGACCTGCCGATGGCGGAGATCGAGCGCTTCCGCCAGCTCCATTCCCGCACCCCCGGCCACCCCGAGCACCGCCTGACCCCCGGGGTCGAGACCACCACCGGCCCGCTCGGCCAGGGGCTCGCGAACGCGGTGGGCATGGCCATTGTCGAGCGCGCGCTCGCGGCGCGCTTCAACCGGCCGGGGCACGAGGTCGTCGGCCATCGCACGTGGGTCTTCGCGGGCGACGGGTGCCTGATGGAGGGGATCTCGCACGAGGCCTGCTCCCTCGCGGGGACCCTCGGGCTCGGCAAGCTCGTCGTGTTCTACGACGACAACGGCATCTCCATCGACGGCGGTGTCGAGGGCTGGTTCACCGACGACACCCCGGCCCGCTTCGAGGCCTACGGCTGGCACGTGGTGCGCGGCGTGGACGGCCACGACTGGCGGGCGGTGGAGTCGGCGATCGAGGCGGCCCGCGAGGACCGCGAACGGCCGAGCCTCCTCTCCTGCCGGACCACCATCGGGTGGGGGGCTCCGGCCAAGGCGGGCGCCGCGGCGGCCCACGGCGCCCCGCTCGGGGCGGACGAGGTGGCGGGCGCGCGCGAGGCGATGGGCTGGCCCCATCCCCCCTTCGAGGTGCCGGAGGCGGTGCGCGCGCGATGGGATGCCCGCCCCGCCGGCGCCCGGCTCGAGGCCGGGTGGCGCCGACGCATGGACGCCTATCGGGCCGCCTGGCCGGAGCTCGCGGACGAGCTCGACCGGCGGCTTCGCGGAGCCCTTCCCGGGGACTGGGCGAGGGCGAGCGCGGCGGCGACCGCCGAGGTCGACCGCGAGGGCGCGTCCGCCGCCACCCGCAAGGCGTCGCAGATCGCGCTCGAGCGCTTCGCCCCCCACCTCCCGGAGCTCGTCGGCGGCTCGGCCGACCTCACCGGCTCGAACCTGACCCGCTGGTCCGGGTCGCGTCCGATCACCCGGGACACGCCAGACGGAAACTACCTCTACTTCGGGGTGCGCGAGTTCGCGATGTGCGCGATCGTGAACGGGATGGCCCTCCACGGCGGGGTCATCCCCTACGCCGGAACGTTCCTCGTCTTCAGCGACTACGCGCGGAACGCGATCCGGATGGCCGCCCTCATGGGGCTCCGGGGGATCTTCGTGCTGACCCACGACTCGATCGGCCTCGGCGAGGACGGACCCACCCACCAGGCGGTCGAGCACGGCCCGTCGCTCCGGCTCATCCCGAACCTGTCCGTGTGGCGGCCCTGCGACACGGTCGAGGCGGCGGCGGCGTGGCGCTACGCGATCGAGCGCGAGGACGGGCCGACCTGCCTGCTGCTCTCACGCCAGAGCGTCCCGCACCAGACGCGAAGTCCGGGGCGGATCGACGCGATCCGGCGGGGCGGCTACGTCCTCGTGCCGGAGCCAGCGGGGCGGACCCCCGACGCGGTCCTCATCGCCACCGGCTCGGAGGTGGGGCTCGCGGTCGAGGCGGCGGACGCGCTCGCCGGCAGCGGGGAAGGCGACGAAGAAGGGGGACGCTACGCGGTGCGGGTCGTCTCCATGCCGTCCACCGACGTGTTCGATGCGCAGGACGACGCCTACCGGAACGAGGTGCTGCCGCCCGGCGCGCTGCGGGTGGCCGTCGAGGCCGCGCACCCGGACGGCTGGTGGAAGTACGTGGGCCTCGACGGGCTCGCGCTCGGCGTCGCCGCGTTCGGCGAGTCGGCGCCGGCCGCGGACGTGTACCGCCACTTCGGGCTCACCGCGGGGGCGGTGGCGGAGTCGGTGCGGGCGCGGCTCGCGGAGAAGGAGCCGGGGGAGCGGGCGCAGGCCCAGGCAAGGGCGCGGTCACGGCGGGCGCGGACGGCGGGAGCCGGAACCGCGTAGGGGAACGAGGGGGAACGAGTACCGCTCCACCGCGCCCCGGACGGCGCGGCGCGGGCCGCTCGCCTCGGCGTCCCGTCCGGCGTCCCGGCGGCTCGGGACCCGGGGACCGCCGCGCCGCGCCACGGCGCGGAGCCGGGAGCAGGAGAGGCCGCGCGCCGGAATTCAGCAACATCCGGGGAAGGAAGACAATGGCGATCAGGGTCGGGATCAACGGGTACGGGCGCATCGGGCGGAACGTCCTCCGGGCGCTCTACGAGAGCGGGCGAAACGGCGAGATCGAGATCGTGGCCGTCAACGATCTCGGGGACGCGAACACCAACGCCCACCTCACGCGCTACGACACCGTGCACGGCCGCTTTCCGGGCACGGTCGAGGTCGAGGAAGGGGCGATGACGGTCAACGGCGACCGCATCCGGGTGCTCGCGGAGCGCGACCCGGCGAAGCTGCCGTGGGGCGACCTCGGGGTGGACCTCGTCATCGAGAGCACCGGCCGCTTCACGAGCAAGGCGGCGGCGAGCGCCCACCTCGAAGGCGGAGCGAAGAAGGTGATCATCTCCGCGCCGGGGGGCAAGGACGTGGACGCGACCATCGTGTACGGGGTCAACCACCACGTCCTCCGGCCCGAACACGAGGTCGTCTCGAACGCCTCGTGCACCACGAACTGCCTCGCCCCGCTCGTCAAGCCCCTGCACGACGCGATCGGCGTCGAGCACGGGATCATGACCACCGTGCATGCGTACACGAACGATCAGAGCCTGAACGACGTCTACCACTCCGACCTGAGGCGGGCGCGGGCGGCGGCGGCCTCGATCATCCCGACCGGGACCGGTGCGGCCGCCGCCGTCGGCCTCGTCCTCCCCGAGCTCGCCGGGCGCCTCGACGGGTTCGCGCTCCGGGTGCCGACCCTCAACGTCTCGCTCGTCGACCTCACCTTCTCCGCGAGCCGGGACACGAGCGTCGAGGAGATCGACCGGTTGATGCGGGAGGCGTCCGCGGAAGGCCCCCTCGCCGGGGTCCTCGCGTACAACGACGAGCCGCTGGTCTCGGTGGACTTCAACCACCACCCCGCGTCGTCGGTCTACGAGGCGCCGCTCACCAAGGTGCTCGGCGGGCGTCAGGTGAAGGTGCTCTCGTGGTACGACAACGAGTGGGGCTTCTCCAACCGGATGCTCGACACCACCGTCGCCTTCGTCGATGCTTGAGGCGGCGGATGCCTGACGGAGGGCGCACCCCGCGGCGAGGGTGCGCCGCCGGGGAGTCCGACCGCGGCCGGCGGACCCCGCGGGCGCGGGCCGAACCAAGCCGCCCGGCCCCGGCCCCGGCCCCGGCGCCCGCACCGCGGGATCGTTTCACGCTGGGGAATCGGTTCGCGCGGGTGAACCCGGTTCGGTCGAATCAGAGCGGCGAAGGTCTTGGGAACGGGCGTCTTGGGAAGAGTGATGGATGGGCATCGATGCTTGGCCGCGAGTCAGTCAGCGTGAAGAAGTCCTGTGCCTGACGGGGGGCGCACCCCGTGGCGAGGGCGCGCCGCCGGGGAGGCCGACCGCGGCCGGCGAGCCCCGCGGGCGCGGCCCGAACCATGCCGCCCGGCCCCGGCCCCGGCGCCCGCACCGCGGGATCGTTTCACGCTGGGGAATCGGTTCGCGCGGGTGAGCCCGGTTCGGTCGAATCAGAGCGGCGAAGGTCTTGGGAACGGGCATCCTGGGAACGCGGGCGTCTCGCCCGCAAATGGGACGACAAGCCCGTCGCCGATCGATGCGGGCGAGACGCCCGCGTTCCCAGGAAGAGTGATGGATGGGCATCGATGCTTGGCCGCGAGTCGGTCAGCGTGAAGAAGTCCTGTGCCTGACGGCGGGCGCACCCCGCGGCGGGGGTGCGCCGCTGGGGAGGCCGACCGCGGCCGGCGGACCTCGCGGGCGCGGGCCGAACCACGCCGCCCGGCCCCGGCCCCGGCCCCGGCGCACCCGTACCGGCCCCCCGCACGGACCCCGGGGCAGGCTCCCGCCCCGTGATCGCGCGCATGGCCGACCTCGACCTCGCGGGCCGGCGGGTGCTGGTCCGCGCGGACCTGAACGTCCCCCTCGCGGACGGGAAGGTCGCCAACGCGGCCCGCCTCCGGGCGTCCCTGCCGACCTTCGAGCAGGCCCTCGCGGCCGGCGCGGCGGTGACCGTGGCCTCCCACCTCGGCCGGCCGGCGCCGGGACGGTTCGACCCCACGTTCTCCATGGCTCCGGTCGCGGCGCGTCTCGGGGAAGCGCTCGGTCTCGGCCGCCCGGTCCCGCTCGCGGCGGGGTGGCCGGACGAAGGACCGGCGCCCGCCCCGGGGGAGATCGCCCTCGCCGAGAACGTGCGCTTCCTCGCGGGCGAGACGGAGAACGACGAAGCGCTCGCGCGGCGGATGGCCGCGACCTGCGACGTCTTCGTGATGGATGCGTTCGGGACCGCCCACCGCGCCCACGCATCCACCGCGGGGGTCGTGCGCCACGCCCCGAGCGCCTGCGCGGGGCCGCTCCTCGCGGCGGAGCTCGACGCCCTCGGGCAGGCCCTCCACCAGCCGGCCCGTCCGGTCGTCGCGGTGGTCGGAGGCGCCAAGGTGGCGGGCAAGATCGAGCTCCTGGAGAGCCTCGCCGGCAAGGTCGACCGGCTGGTCGCGGGCGGGGGGATCGCCAACACCTTCCTCGCCGCGGCGGGGCGACCGGTCGGCGCATCGCTCGTGGACCGCGAGCGGGTTCCGTTCGCGGCGGCGCTTCTCGCCCGGGCCGCCGCGGAAGGGTTCGAGGTCGTGCTCCCCGGCGACGTGGTGGTCGCGGCGGACCTCTCCGCGGATACGGCGGGGGTGGTGAAGCCGGTCGGCGAGGTCGGGGCGGCGGACATGATCCTCGACATCGGCCCCGAGAGCGCCGAACGCCTCGCCCGGATCGTCGCCGCGGCGGGTACGATCATCTGGAACGGGCCGGTGGGCGTGTTCGAGCACCGGGCGTTCGCGGCGGGGACGGCGCGTCTCGCGGAGGCGGTCGCGGCGAGCGCGGGGTTCTCGATCGCGGGCGGGGGCGATACCCTCGCCGCCATCGACGCGTTCGGGGCAGCGGCGGGGGTGTCGCGGATCTCGACGGGCGGCGGGGCCTTTCTCGAGTTCCTGGAGGGCCGGAAGCTCCCCGCGGTGGCCGCGCTCGAGGCGGCCCGGAGCCGATCCCGATCCCGGTCCCGACCTCGGTGACGGGAGGTCCGGAGGGCGCGGGAACACGGCTCGGGGAGCTGTGACGCTGCGCCGCGGGGTCGACCGATGGCGCGCTGGTATCGATGTGCGGAAGAGGCCGAATGGATGGACGTCGTCGGGTGCGGCAGGCTGAGGCCGGGTCGCAATGGCTGCGGCTCCGGCAAATGGGTCGCCGGGACGGAAGCAGGCGCCTGGCAATGGGGAGCGCTGGACGATCGGTTCCCGGCTCGGGTGGTCGTCCTCGAATGGGACGACGAAATTGTCGAACGGGCGCATTTCGTGGACAATCCCGATCGAATCGGGCCGGCGGCTTACGTCCAGGGAGATGACTTGCCGCAGGTCCACATCGTCGAGGTGATCGGGTACGGGTCATGAGGCGTACCGGACGACACGCGGTGACGGCGATCTTCGAGCCGGCCGACGATCGGGTGCGCGGTGTGTTGACCCGAGGCGCGCCGCCCAGCAGCGCAGCCCGGCTGGTTGGCCGCGGTGTCCCGGAGCCTGCCTCGAGTCCCGTCAGCCTGTTGCTCGAGTCCTGCGATCCGGGCAGCCGCGATGGCCTCGTCCGGGTCGAGCTGCTGGTCCATCCCGAACGAACCGGCGTGCTGCTCGAAGGCGTCGAGTTCGAGTTGTCGGCAGGCCAGGGACCCCTGGGTTGTGGCAGGGTCATCCCGGAGCCGCCCGCCGACGCCGATCCACCGGCTCACCCCCCCGGATGCCGATCGACGTCCGGCGACGTTCCGGAACCGGACGAAGAAGGGCTTGGAGATGGCTCTCGCCGGCCGTCCGGGGCAGCGAAGTGGATGGCCTGACGAACGAGAACGAGCGGGACCCGAGGGCGGGATTGAGAGAGGGAGAGGAGGAACGGAGTGATGGACAGGACGAGCCTCGAACGCATCGCGAACGCGATGGTGGCGCGCGGCAAGGGGATTCTCGCCGCCGACGAGAGCGCGCCCACGATCAGGCGCCGCTTCGACACCATCGGGCTCGAATCGACGGAGGAGAACCGCCGGATCTGGCGCGAGCTCCTCATCACCGCGCCGGGCGGCGGGGAGTCCCTGAGCGGCATGATCCTCTTCGACGAGACGCTCCGGCAGGCGACCTCGGACGGGACGCCCTTCCCGCGGGCGCTCGAGGCGCAGGGGATCCTCCCCGGCATCAAGGTGGATACGGGTGCGAAGGACCTCGCGGGGCGCCCGGGCGAGAAGGTGACGGAAGGGCTGGACGGGCTCCGCGAGCGGCTCGCCGAGTACGTCGGGCTCGGCGCGAAGTTCGCGAAGTGGCGGGCCGTCATCACGATCGGGGCGGACGGGCGGCCGAGCGACGCCTGCATCCACGCGAACGCCCACGCCCTCGCGCGCTACGCGGCCCTCTGCCAGGAGGCGGGGGTGGTCCCGATCGTCGAGCCCGAGGTGCTGATGGACGGCGGCCACACCATCGGGCGCTCCTACGAGGTCACCGTGCGCACCCAGCGGGCGACGTACGCGGAGATGGCCGCCCAGGGGGTCCATCTCGCGGGGACGATCCTCAAGCCGAGCATGGTCGTCTCCGGCAAGGACTGCCCGGAGCAGGCGGGGGTGGACGAGGTGGCGGAGCGCACCGTCGCGTGCCTCCTCGATGCGGTTCCGGCTGCGGTGCCCGGGGTGGTGTTCCTCTCCGGCGGGCAGAGCGCGGCGGTCGCGACCGCCCACCTCAATGCGATGAACGCGCTCTCCGCCGAGCTGCCGTGGGCGCTCAGCTTCTCCTACGGGCGGGCGCTCCAGGACCCGGCCCTGCGGGCATGGGCGGGGAAGGCGGAGAACGCCGGGGGCGCGCAGGCGCTGCTCGCGGCGCGCGAGCGCCTGAACGCCCTCGCCTGCCTCGGCCGCTACACCGACGCGATGGAGGAGGCCGCCGCGGCCTGACCGCCTTCGGGCGCCCTCGATGTCCGGCGTCGGCGGCGGCGCACGCCGCGCCGGTTGCCGGGGCCTGTCCGCCGCCCGGCTGCACGGCTGGCCAGAGGAAGGCCGTACCGGTGGTCCGACGGGCACGAGCAGGGTCGCATCCGGGACGGTGCGCCCGCGGCCCGTGGCGAGGCGGCCCCTTGGCGCGCTGCCGCGCCCAGTCGATTCCATCAGGCGGGGTGATCCCGTTCTGCGCGGCACGAATCAGCTTCCCGCCCGTCGTCCAAGGAGGCGCAACCGGGCATCGACCTGTCCGAAGGCGTCCTGCTTCCATTGATCGGCGGTTCGCTCCTGCCGAACGTCGGTTTCTTCAACGAAGCGGCTCACGGACTTCGGACCAAAGCCGTCGAACTCTCGAACTTCACATCGACGTGCCCGTATCCAGCGGCGGCGTCTTCATGGACCAGCAAGGGACGACGGACTTTCGGCCAAGGCGTCGGGACCGCCCGGACTGTTCGCTCCTCATATTCAGCTGTCAGCGTCGCCGCCACTCCGTGCAGATTCATCGTCTTGTGCTCCTCCCTCATGTTTCTTCTGCACCCCCTGTCCACTCGCCCTCGTCGGCGTCGTCTGCTGGCCCCCATGTGGCCTTTACTGCTTTTCCGAGTCGTTCCCCCTTCTCTTCTTGTTCGTGGTATCGCAGCGTCCACAGCGTCAGCTTCGCCGCGGGTTCTTCCCTGTCGCCCTCGACTTCGACCGCGAGCCGTCCCGGCATTGGCGTTTGGCTTCGCCACACCCGGATTGTTGTTTCTTCTGGCCCTCCTGCCTTCGTTGCCTCGAACCATAGCGCGAACCCCTCGTCGTTTTCGTACTTCGGTTCGTATTCATCGACCTCGTACCCGTACTCGTAGACCCTCAGCATCGCCACCGGATCGGGATTTCGCGAGTGGAAGGATTGGGCGGCCCTCGTCAACGAATCCGTGAGCCGGCGACGGTGCTCGCGGACGACGGCGCGCGGCGCGTCACGTCCGGCTCGGCGACGGTCGGGGACCCGGGCGATCGAGCGTTTCGCCGTCGTCGGCAAAGATCTCGACCGGAACCGGGAGGTTCGGTGCGCGCGCCAGACGGGCATCCGTGGTCAGGAGGGGGCCGTTCAGAATTTCCGCCAGCGCGACGTACACGGCGTCGTACGCCGTGAGGTTGGAGCGCCATGACCAGATGCGGCGCAACATGGGTCCGTGGCGATGGCGTCGGAGATCGAGATCCTCCAGTATCCCGACGGCCTGCGTCGCGCGCTCCATCGTGACGAGGCTTCGCGTTCACGTAGCGTCGGAGCACGTTGATGACTTCGAGATCGACCAGCTCGGGGCTATGCATGGAGATCCCCGGATCGGACAGGCGCCGGCGGATCCTCACGCCGGGTGCGGTGACGAGCACCAGTTCGACGACCGCGGAGGCGTCCAGCACCACGATCACGTCGAGTTCACCGCTCGTTCCGGTCTTCTCGCAGGATGTCGGCAGGCGGGGGGTCGAGATGGATGGACGGCAGCTCGGCAATCCGGGCGAACACTTCTTCGCGTGTCGGCCGGTCCAGAGACTGCCGGATTTCACGCAGGACGTAGTCCGACATGGACATGGCGGCGTACGCCGCCCTTGCCTTCAGGCGAGCATGCAGGTCGTCCGGAACGTTTCGGATCTGGAGCATCTTGGACATGCGAAGATGATGATTTCATGTTTTTTACATGTCAAGCCCCACACCACCGCGCCTGTCAGGAGCCCCCCCCCCCCCCCCGAACGCACTCCTCCCCTTCCCTGTACACCCTGACCCGACCGACGACTCGGAAACAACATGACATGCTGAAAAAATAAATATTTTTCCACTTTCTTAACGAAAAATTTCCTTGCCGACCTGCGGCGGCTCTACGCGCACCACGAGAGCACCTTGCGACGCAAGTGATCGGCCGATTCGACTCCACGTTCCTCGGCAACGGAGAGGTCGAGGTACGTCCGGACCGGGCTCGTGCAGATGATGCCGGGCGCCGACTCGATCATGTCGGCGAGAACGTCCTGATCCTTCGGGATACGGACGTTGAGTTCCCGTCCCTGTCTACGCCCGATGCTCTCGGCACGCCCGCAATCTGCGCCGTCCCCTTCCCGGTCGGCAAGAAGGCGCCTGATTACGCATGATTCCCGGCCGGTTCGAGGACCATGCGTAGTCGGGTCGATCTTCGTGCATGCAAAAGAGTCATCCTGATCGAAAGCCGCAAGAAAAACGTCCAAATCAGGAAGTTCGTGATGCTGCACGGTTACCCCTCACGTGATCTCGAATCTCACGGCCCCGGCTGCATACGGATTCCGATACCCCATGACGCGAGGCGCGGAGGTAGCACTCCAGCGCATCCTGCCACGGCGACATGGCCCCGAAGGCGGCCTCGACCTTGGCATTGTCCAGCACGCTGTAGCGCGGGCGCGCCGCCCGGGTGGGATATTCTTCGCTCGAACACGGGGTGACGGCGGTCTCGACCCCGGCGAGGCGGACGATCTCGCGCGCGAACTCGAACCAGGTCGCCGAGCCGCCATTGACCACGTGGTAGAGCCCCGGCGCACAGCCCTCCGCCAGCATCCGCAGCAGGACGCGCGCGACGTCGGCGGTGGCGGTCGGGGACATGGTCTGGTCGTCGACGACCCGGAGCGCTCCCTTCTCCCGCCCGAGGCGGATCATGGTCTCGACGAAGTTGCCGCCCTTGCCTCTGGCCCCGGCCGTCCCGAACAGCGAGGCGACGCGGAGGATGACGGCATCCTCGCAGGAGAGCCGGGCGAGCGTTTCGCCCATTGCCTTGGAGGCGCCGTAGACGTTCACCGGTGCGGCCGGATCGTCCTCGCGGAACGGCCGGGTGCGGGCGGCATCGCCGCCGAACACGTAGTCGGTGCCGACGTGGAAGAGCCGCGCTCCCTTGCCGGCGCACGCCCGCGCCATCGCCCGGACCGCGTGCGCGTTGACGGCGAAGGCGAGGGCGGCGTTGTCCTCCACCTCGTCCGTCTTGTGGTAGCCGGTGCAGTTGACGAGGGCGTCGAAGTCCAGCCCGCCGAGGATCGGCTCGATCTTCTCCGGGGCCGACACGTCCAGCTTGCCGCGCGCCAGCGGAAACAGCTCGAAAGGCTTCCCGGCTTCCTCGTGCGCACGCCGAAAGTCGTATCCGAGCTGCCCTCCCGGACCCAGCAGCAGCACCTTCATATCTCGACGATCCCGCCGTACATCTCGACCTCGCGGATGGTGCGGTGCCAGCGGGCGAGCTCCCGGTACCAGTCGAGGGTGATGGTCCGGAGGGTCTTGTCGAGGGTCCCGGCGTCGAGCGCCTCGCAGATCTCGGCCACGCCGTCCTCGGCGGTCTTCTCGGTGCGGTAGCCGAGCGCTTCGATCTTGTCGAACGCCACCCGGTAGCTGCGGACGTCCGGGTCGCCGTACCACTCGATCTCGACGTCCCTCGGGACGCATCCGGCCACGAGCTCCCCGAGAGGACCGATCCGGTAGACGTTGCCGGCGGACCCTACGTTGAAGATCTCCCCGTTCACCTTGGCCGGGTCGGCTTCGAGCATGAACATCTGCGCCCGGGCCGTGTCCCGGACGTGAACCATGGGGCGCCACTGCGTTCCGTCCCGCATCAAGGGGAGGTTGCCGGTCTTCCAGGCCCCGAAGGTCATGCCGTTGATGGCGAGGTCGAAGCGCATCCGCGGGGAGAGCCCGTAGACGGTGGCCTGGCGCAGCACCACGACGCAGAACCTCTCGTCCGCGAGCGGCAACACGCCCCGCTCCGCCATCTCGTTGGCGCGCGCGTACGAGGTCAGCGGATTGGTCGGGTTGGTTTCGTCCGCGATGACCCCGTTCTCTTGGAAGCCATAGATGCTGCATGAGGAAGGCAGCACGTAGCGCCGCACCCCGGCCTCCTTGGCGAGACAGGCGGCTCGCACCCGCGAATCACGGTTGATCTCGAACGTCGCCTCTCGGACAGCTCGCCCGAGGGGTCGTTGGAGATGGCCGCGAGATCGATCACCGCGTCCACGCCCTGGAAGTGTTCGGGTGCGAGCTTGCGGTTGTCCTCGACCACGACGTCGATACGGTCGTGCTCCGGCAGGAGGTGGCGGCCGAAGAAGAACCGGTCCACCGCCCTGACCGAGTAACCCGCATCGAGCAGCAAGGGCACCAGCGTGGTGCCGATGTAACCGCCCGCGCCCGTCACCAGAATTCGGGCCATTCACGCCTCCCGTGTCCGAGATGGGTCCGAGGATCGGGCAGAAGTGTAATGCGGATCGAGCGCTGCCACATCGGGACGACGCGGCGCCGGCGCCGAGGGTGTCGTCAACGGAGCCTTCGTGCAGGGCGGGTTCCCGATCATCCGAACGGCGTCACGAGCTCCGCGAGGCGGGGCTGCCCGCGGTCCTTGTCCGAGAGGATTGCATCGGCTTCCGGAATCGGCCACGCGATGCGGAGCGCCGGGTCGTTCCACAGAAGCCCCTTGTCGTGCTCCGGGGCGTAGTAGTTGCTGACCTTGTAGATCACCTCGGTGTCGGGCTCCAGGGTCATGAAGCCGTGGGCGAAGCCGGTCGGCACCAGAAGCTGGTTCCACGCCTCGGCCGACAGGACCGCGCTTACGTGCCGCCCATAGGTGGGCGAGGCCCGGCGCAGGTCCACCGCGACGTCGAACACCGCCCCCCGCACCACCCGCACCAGCTTGTCCTGGGCGAAGGGCGGCGCCTGGAAGTGCAGTCCGCGCACCGTCCCCTTCTCGGCCGACAACGAGTGATTGTCCTGCACGAACTCGACGTCGATGCCGGCTCGGGCAAGCGCCCGTTGGTTGTACACCTCGGAGAAGAACCCGCGGTGGTCGCCGTGCTTCCGTGGAATCAGCATCTTCACCGCCGAAATGCCGAATTCATCGACCTGCATCGACGTCTCCCCGTTCCGTTTCCGGGGCGGCAGAGCACCGCCCCCCGCCCCTCCCAACACGCCGTCGCGAGGGCGTGGCGGCCGGGTCGGCAACCCGAATCGGATCGGCAAGGTCTTCGTTCACGTTCCCGACCTGCCCGCCGCCGCGTCCTCTCCGCCGTCCGCTCCCGCCTCCACCGCCTCGCAGGCGGCCGGCGCCGCGCACGCATCGCCCGCGGTCGGCGGCGGGCGCGCCCGCTTCCGTGAAATCGGCGGCTTCGAGAGGCCGCGTCAACCTCGACCCGCCCCGCGAATCATGGAGCGGTGCATGGTAACCTGAAAGCACGGTCGACGCCGTACCAGCCGTCGCAACGAACCATCGTGGGCGACGGGTGGCACGCGGGGGCCGCCTCGGGGGCGGAGGATTTGCCGGCGTGAAGTTGCTCCGCTTCGGTGGACGCCCGACCAACGTGCGGAGGAGGTGTCCGGATGGCGGAAGGACGTGTTCCCTCCGCGCCGGAGTACCGGCCGGAGTCGGTGCGGGTGGCGGGGCGGCTGGTGAAGTGGCCGCGGGACCCGCAGCATGGGGAGTCGAGGCGTGCGTTCCGATGGGTGTGAATGCAGGCGAGGCATTTCGAGCCGGGGGATGCGGAGCCGATTCCGGTGCGGACGTTGGAGGGTGTGGGGGTGACGCTGGAAGAGCGGGTGGCCGAGCGGCCCGCCGGGCGTTGCGGCGCACTGTCCGTCGTCGTGCCCTGTTTCGACGAAGAAGCCGTCATCCACGAGACGCACCACCGTCTCACCGCCGTGCTCGGGGAGGTTTCGGACCTGAGCTTCGAGCTCGTCTACGTCGACGACGGAAGCAGTGACGCCACGCTGGCATCCTTGCGCGAAATCCAGGGCGGCGATCCGCGCGTGCGGGTGGTCGCGCTGTCGCGCAACTTCGGGCATCAGATCGCGGTGACGGCTGGTCTGGCCGAGGCGAACGGCGATGCCGTCGCCGTCATCGACGCCGACCTGCAAGACCCGCCCGAGGTCCTGCTCCGGATGCTGGAACGCTGGCGTGGAGGGGCCGACGTGGCCTACGGCGTGCGCGCCGGGCGCGAGGGCGAAACGGTCTTCAAGCGCTGGACGGCGAGCGCCTTCTACCGGCTGCTCGACCGTCTCGCGGACATCTCCATCCCGCTCGATACGGGCGACTTCCGGCTGATGGACCGCATGGTGGTGGACGCTTTCCTCGCCATGCCGGAGCGCGACCGCTTCGTGCGCGGGATGGTGGCCTGGACCGGCTTTCGGCAGGAACCGGTCCGCTACACCCGCGCGGCGCGGGCGGCGGGAGAGACCAAGTATCCGCTGAGGAAGATGCTGCGCCTTGCCGCCGACAGCGTCTTCTCCTTCTCCCTCGCGCCATTGCGCCTGGCGGTCTGGCTGGGCTTTCTCTCCGCCGCCCTGGCCCTGCTCGGCATCGTCTACGCCTTCGCCATTCGCTTCGCGACCAACGAATGGGTTCCCGGGTGGGCGGCGCTGTTCATCGCGGTCCTGTTTCTGGGCGGCGCGCAACTCGTGCTCATCGGCGTTCTCGGCGAGTACGTGGGGCGCATCTACGGCGAGGCCAAACGCCGGCCGCTCTACGTCGTGAAGGAGCGGCTGGGCTTCCCGTCCCCGGCAGCCCAATCCGCCGCGCCCCAGGGCGCGGAGAGCGAACGGCGCCGGGGAAGGGTTGGACGACTCGCCGACTGAAGCTCGCCTTCGGTCTCATCGCGGCGGCGGCTCGCCGTCCGCGGCCGGCAACCGTCTCGGCTCGTCGATGAGCAGGTGGAGAGGGATGCCGTGCTCGCCGCCTTACTCGAACGGATCGTCGAGCCTTTCGTCGGCGGCGGGGCGCGAATGGAAGGCCGGTGACCGGCGGCGGGTGGACGGCTGCCTCGAACACCTCGAACGGCGCGGCCCGTGGCGCCGCGAACTCTTCGCCCGCCTCGCGCAGGCGGCGCCGGAGCTGGCGGACGGCGGCTCCGGGGAGCGCTCGCTCCGGAGTCCATCCGGAACCACTTGCGGCGGCGGACACCGGCCCCGAGCAGAGCCCCGGGCGCTGTTTGTAACCTCTTGATATAGTGGGTGGAGAGCGGGGGTCGAGATATTCTTTACCCCCACGGAGATGGCGTTCTTCCGTGGTTTGGGTTCGGTTCGAGGGGGGTGCTGGCGGATTTCACCTCACGGAGCCACTTGGGCGGGCACGGCGTCCTGGGAACGCGGGCGTCCCGCCCGCAAATGGGACGGCGAGGCCGCCGCCGATCAATGCGGGCGGGACGCCCGCGTTCCCAGGACGCCGTGCCCAAGAGCGTTCGCGAGAGGCATGCCTGGCGAAAACCCCACCGCGCACATGCCCCGAGCAGCAGCGCCCTTTGCGCCTCGATCCACGTCCCGGATAATGAACGGCGCAGTCCTCGTTCTGGGCGCGGGAAACCGTCATGGACGTCGAGCAAGCCGTACAGACGGCAAGGAGGACGACGAGGCGCTCCATGAAGCGCCGCCTGATGCTCGTCGTGACCGAGGACCGGTACCTCTGGTCGCACCGGATCGGTCTTGCAGAGGCGGCCCGTGATGCCGGCTACGAGGTGGCCGTCGTCACCAGCGTCCGCGAACACGGCGAGAGGCTCCGGGCCCTCGGGCTCGACCTCGTCCCCCTCGACTTCGCCCGCGGGCGGCTCTCCCCATGGGCCAATCTGCGCACGGTGCGCGCGCTCCGCGGCATCTACCGGAGATGGGAGCCGCATCTCGTTCACCACGTCGCGATCAAGCCGATCGTGCTCGGTTCCGTGGCCGTAGCCGCGGCCGCGGCCGCGGCTCGGGGGCAGGTCCCGGCGGTGGTCAATGCGCTCACCGGACTGGGGACCGCGCTGACTTCGGATCACGTCAAGGCGCGTCTGGCGAGGCCGGTTCTGCGCCCGGCGCTCGCATGGGCCATGCGCCGCCCGCGTTCCCGGACGATCGTGCAGAACGTCGAGAACGCGCGGTTCGTCGAATCACTCGGCGTGCGACCGGAGTGCATCTCGCTCGTGCGAGGGGCGGGGGTGGACGTGCGGGCCTTCCGGCCGCGGCCGGAGCCGGAAGGCCCGACCCGGGTGACGATGATCTCCCGGCTGCTGTGGGACAAGGGGGTGCGTGAGTTCTTCGAGGCCGCGGCGCTGGTCCGCGGGGTGCGGGAGGACGTCGAGTTCACCCTGGTGGGGGCGCCGGACGAGGGCAACCCGACCTCCGTTTCTCGGGAGCAATTGCGCTCGTGGACCGCGGACGACGGCGGCCCCGTCGAGTGGTGGGGATACCGCGAGGACGTAGCCGACGTACTTGCCGGCACGCATATCGCCGTGTTGCCTACCTGTTACGGGGAAGGGGCGCCGAAGACGCTGCTCGAGGCCGCGGCCTGCGGGCGGGCGATCGTCGCCACCGACGTACCGGGGTGCCGGACGGTGGTGCGCCATGGCGGCAACGGACTGCTGGTCCCCACCCGCGACCCCCGCGCGCTCGCGGATGCGGTGGCGGCGCTCGCCGACGATCCGGCCCGCCGGGCGGCGATGGGGGCGGAAGGGCGGCGGCGGGCCGAGACGGAGTTCGCCTCCGATCGCATCCACGCGGAGACGCTCCAGGTCTTCGAGCGGGCGCTCGCCCCGGCCGGGTGAGGAATGGATCGAGCGGGTGTCGATGCCGCGGCGCTTCGACTCGACCTTGCCGGCCGGCCGTAGCGGGCGGGGGGACGAGGGGATTCGGCAATCAGGGGAGCCCGGTGAAGAACATCGTCATCTGCTGCGACGGGACCGGAAACGAGTACGGCCGCAACAACACGAACGTCGTCGAGACCTACGCTCTCGTCGAGAAGGACCGGGAGCAGATCGCCTACTACGACCCCGGCGTCGGCACGGGCGGATGGGACTACCACGAGGATCGGAGAGGTCTCCGCGCCAAGGGCGACCAGGTCACGGGAGAGGGCCTGCAGAAGAACGTCGAAGACGCCTACCGGCGTCTCATGCAGTGCTTCGAGCCCGGCGATCGGGTGTACCTCTTCGGGTTCAGCCGCGGTGCGTTCACCGTGCGGTCCCTCGCCGGGATGCTCCACCGGTGCGGCCTCCTGAATCCGGGGGACGAGAACCTCGTCGAGTACGCGTCCAGGATCTACAACACCCGGGACAACGGCGACGACGTCGCGGCGGGGTTCCGGAGCACGTTCGCGCGCGGGTGCCCGGTCGAGTTCATCGGGGTCTGGGACACCGTCGAGTCCCTGGTGCTGAATGCGGGCAGGAAATGGCACGACCACACGCTGAACCCGGAGGTCAAGTTCGCGTACCACGCGCTCGCCATCGACGAGAGGCGCCGCGACTTCCTGCCGTGCCCGTGGGACGAATCCAACGTCGTCGACGGACAGACGATCGAGCAGGTCTGGTTCGCGGGCGTCCATTCCGACGTGGGCGGCTGGTACGAGGAACGCGGGCTGTCGAACGTCGCGCTCCACTGGATGCTCGGGAAGGCCGCCGCCTGCGGGCTGCGGATCGACCGGGCGGGGCTCGCATTCCGCCGCCCCGACCCGCACGACAGGATGCACGACTCCTGGACCGGGATCTGGAAGGCGCGCGGGCGCCGCACCCGGAAGATCCCCGAGGGGGCGCGGATCCACCGCAGCGTCCTCGAACGGCTGGGGAGCTCCAAGGCGGGGTATCGCCCGAAGAACCTGCCGAAGAAGCATGTCGAGGTGAGCTGACCTCGAAGGCTCCGGTCGCCGCCGGCGAGAAGGGCTGGCCGGTCTCCTCGGTGTGCTGGGCCATCAGCGCCCGCGTCTCCCCCCCGGTGAAGTCGCCCGCTTCGCCGCGGTTCAGGAGGTCGCGCAGGGCGATGAGGGCGGAGGTTCTGCCGGTCTGGCGCGGTGCGTGCAGCACGAAGTAGCGTTCTGCCCGGATCAGGGTCGGAAGTTCTTCGACGTTCACGCGATCCGGCGGCCGGATCGCATGGTGCCTGTCCGGGCGCACCGGCCCTTCGGTGTTGAAGAAGCGCGTGGGCCGATGACGGCCCTTCGCCGCGCCGGGGCCGCCGCGGCCTACCAGGACACGCGCAGTTCGAGGCCCAGGCCGTGGTCGGGCCGGAGCGTGCCGCGCTCGCGCCGCCAGCCCTCCAGGTCCAGCTCGAACCCGCCCGCCGGGCGGGCCAGACGCCACCCCAGACCGTAGCGGCGCTCCCCCTCCGGCGCCTGCCCGTAGCGGAGGTAGGGCGTCCCCACCCCGAAGCCCCCGAACGCGCCCATCCCGTAGCCCAGCTCCGCATCCAGCCCCGCTCCGTCCGGGCGGCCGCCCGACGGCAAGGGACGGCCCGCCACCCCTTCCTCCCACAGACGCGCCGTACCGCTCCCCGCGCTCCCCCACACCGGCGCCACGCTCAGCGACAGGCCGCGGCCGTTCGTGCGAGGCGCGAGCCGCACCCCGCCCGTCATCCCCCACTCGTCCAGCTCGCCCCGGTGCGCCGCCAGCGCCCGGCCACGAGCCTCCAGGGTCAGACGACCCCCCGCATCGCTCCACGACACCCCGCCGCCGACCTCCACCCCCGCGCCCGTCACCCCGTCACCGCCGTCCCAGCGTACCCCCAGCTCCGCCGACGGCCACACCCGGCCACCGCCGGACAGCACGTACTCCCGAGTGCCCTCCGTCGAGAATCGCAGCCGGTGCGTGCGCACCGACAGCCCCTCGATCAGGTCCCCGTTCTCCTCCACCTCGTAGCGCGTCGCCTGCGCCTCGCCCTTCAGGTCCAGCCGCAGCGCTCCCCCGCCCGGCGACACCCGCAACGCACCCCCCGCCGCCGCCGCCAGCAGCTTGCTGTCGCTCTTCTGGCGGCCGAAGCGCTCCAGCAGCGCCGCGTCGACGATCTCGACCTCCCCGGACCCGTAGCCCAACGCCCCCCACAGACGCGAACCGGACCCCGACGACCATCCCACGTAGGGCTGCACGCTCGCCATCCGGCTCCGGTGCACCCCCGCGACCGGCCCGTCGTCCCCGCTGCGGTCCGTGTAGTCCATCCCGCTCTCGTACCACGACACCCCGGCCCCGCCGGTGAGCCCGGAGCCGAAACCCACGTCCGCCCCCAGGTGGGTCGCGAACAGCTCCCCCGACCACTTCAGCGACGGCGTCTCGCGCGACAGGTTCCGACGCTCCCCCGACCCCCATACGGTCACCGCCCGGCCCCCGCCCGCGCCTTCGCCCCCGCCGCCGAGGCCGGTCGCGAACGACTGCCCGCTCCACAGCTCCTTCCACGACACCCCGCCCTCTTGCAGCGCCGGCCCGTTCGACTGCACGAACCCCGCCAGCGCCCCGGACAGCCCTCCGCCGGCCGCGCCCGACCCGCCCCCGCCCGCCGAGGACCCCAGCCGGCGCGACAACGCATCCATCGCGCTCGACCACGACGCCCGCGAGACCTCCGGCAGGATCGATTCGTTGATCGCCTTCAGCCGCGCCCGCGCCTGCGGGATGGCCGCCTTCACCTCGATGGTGAAGGTCCGCTCGTCCTTCTGCGACTCCCCGTCGAGGTCCGTCACCTTCCAGGTATAGGTCGTCTCATCGGACTCCTCCGTCGGCGTCCCCGACAGGACGTGCGTGACCGGGTTCCTCGTCAGACCCACCGGCAGATCCGGCGTCAGCGTGTACGTTATCTCCCCATCACCCGTGTCCTCCCGCACCAGCGGCAGCGGCACCGGCTCGATCGCCTCGTCCACCGTGAACACCAGCGTCGTCTGGGTGAAGTCCTTCAACACCGGCTTCGTGTCCTCATAACCCACCGCGAACGGCGAGAACGACACCACCTCGGGCGCGCACACCATCGTCCCGTCCGGGCTCGGCGCCGACCCGTCCACATCGTCCCAGGCGCTACCGTCGTAGTGCAGCAACAGCAACGGACGACCCCGCGCTGCTTCCTGCACCGCGTCCACCACCGGCAGGCACAGCCGCAGCCCCGGTGACGGAGCCGTTCCCTCCTCTTCCCCCACCGTCACCGCCACGTCCACCACCGTCCGCGACCCCGCCGGCCCCAGACTGAACCGGGCCGCCGACACCTTCTCCAGCACCGACTCCTCGACCGTCTCCTTCCACTCCAGATCCAGATCCTCCGTCCCCCCCGAGGCCGGAGGCGACAGGCGCGACAAGTCGACCTCGATTCCCGGTGGCACCCCGGCCTCGACCGTCATCGTCACCCGATAGCCATTGATGACCACGGGCGCCATCGTCGTCCCCGGAGCGACCTTGAGCTTCGTCTCCCCCGCCACCGACACGTCCAGTGACTTCGTCGCCACGTCTTCATAGTCACTGCCCGACGCACCGTGCGACAGCGACAGCGGCGCGGCGTAGCCGCCAGCGTTCGCCGTCACCCGCACCGTCACCGTCTGCGCCGTGTTCCAGTCCGACCCCGTGAAGGTGAGCGCAGCGGGCCGCACCGTGACATCGGGGCTCCTGCTTGCCGGAGAGGCGGTCACCGCCACCGTCACCGGACCGGAGGGCTCCGAGGTCAGCTTCACCGTATATGTCTTGTCCTCGCCCGCCGTCACCGCGAGAACCGTCGGCGGGACCGACACGGACGAGAACGCCAACCCCTTCTCGTCGTCGTCGGTGATGGTCAGCTCCGCGCTCGACACCGCCCCCACGCCCATGCCGTTCTCCGCCGTCCCCGAGACCGTCACCGTCTTGTCCGGCGCGTCCACGGCGTTGTTCTCCGCGGTCACCGTCACCGTTCCGGTGCTCGAGATCGAGCCGGCCGCGATGGTCAACATCGTCGCCGTGCTCAGGCTGAAGTCGTCCGTCGTCGCCGGGGACACCGGCGCCGCCTCCACCGTCACCGTCGTCGGCTCGACCGACGGGTGCGACAGCGTCGCCGTCACCGTGCTCACCCCGCCCTTCTCCGCAATCGACGACGGGGCCAGCGCCAAGGTCACCGTCGGCGCGTCGTCGTTGTCGGTGGTGGTCACGTCCACGTCCACGGGGTCGAGACCGTCGTAGTTGACGTCCCCGCTCGACGGGTCCAGACGCACCTTCCAGGCCACGTCGCCGTCGTCCGCGTCGTCGTCCAACCCGGTCACCGTCACCGTCTGCGCCGTCTCCCAGTTCTGCACCGTGAACACCAGCGACGACGGCTCCACCCGCCCCTCGCTCTCATCCGAGGCGTCCCCGGCCGCATCCCAGCGCGTCATCGACACCGTCACCGCCGCCGAAGGCTGGGTCTGCAACGCCACCGTGAACGTCGCCGTCCCCCCCCCCTCCGTCACCGGCCCGCCGCTCACCGCGCTCTCGTCCAGACCGAACTCGTCGTCGCGGATGATCAGCGTCGCGCTCGAAGGCGCCGCCACCATGCGCCCGCCCGCCGCCGTCGCCGTCACCGTCACCCGCTTGCGCCCCGACGCCACCGTGTTGTCCACCGCCGTCACCGTCACCAAGCCCGTGCTCGCCGTCGCCCCCGCCGCGAGGGTCAACGTGGTGGTCGCGCTCAGCGTGAAGTCCCCCGCCACCGCCGGGGACACCGGCGCCGCCGACACCGTCAAGGTCGTCGCCTCCGTCGTCGGGTGCGACAGACGCGCCGTCACCGTGCTCACCTCCCCGTTCTCCAGGATCGCCGACGGCGTCAGCACCAGGGTCGCCGTCGCCGTCGCCTCGTCGTCGGTCAAGGTCAGGGTCGCGGCGGAAGGCGCCGCCACCCCGTTGCCCCCCGCCGCCGTCGCCGTCACCGTCACGGACTTGTTCGCCGCGTCCACGTTGTTGTCGTTGCCCCGCACCGTCACCGTCCCGGCGCTCGTCGTCGACCCCGCCGCGATGGTCAACGTCGTCCCCGACTGCGTGAAGTCCCCCGCCACCGCGCCGGTGGACGCCACCGCCGCCGACGACACCGTCAGCGTCGTCGCCTGGCTCGACGGACCGGACAGCGCCGCCCTCACCGTCGAGACCCCGCCGTTCTCCGAGATCGACGCCGGACCCAGAACCAGGCTCGCCGTCGGCAGGGTCTCGTCGTCGGTCAGGGTCAGCGACGCACCCGTCACCGCCCCCGCCCCCTGGCCGTTGGCCAAGGTCGCCGTCACCGTCACGCTGCGCCCCGCGCTCCCCTGGTGGACGTCGTCGTTCACGCCCCCGATCGCCGCCGTGTCCGAAGCCGCCGTCGTCGAGCCCGCCGCGATGGTGATGGTCGCGTCCGTCCCCACCGTGTAGGAACCGGACACCGGCGTCACCGTCACCGTCGAAGGCTGGCTCGACGGATGCGACAACGTCGCGCTCACCGCCGAGGCCCCGCCGTTCTCCGACACCGACGCCGGGTTCAGCGAAAGCGTCACCCCCGGCGCCGCCTCGTCGTCGGTGATCGCCAGCGTCACGTCGGGCGGGTCGTTGGTCAGCCCGAGGCTGTCGGCGGCCGTGCCCGAGACCGTCACGCTCTTGTCCGGCGCGTCGGTCGTGTCGTCCACCGCCGTCACCGTCACCAGCCCCGCGCTCGTCGTCGCGTTCGCCGCGAAGGTCAGCGTGTTGGCCGTGCTCAAGGTGAAGTCGCCCGCCGCCGTGTTCGCCCCCGCCGCCGCAGCCACCGTCACCGTCACCGCCGCCGCCGACTGCCGGTCCAGGGTCGCCGTCACCGTCGCAATGCCGCCGTTCTCCGCGATCGGGTTGGAAGACAGCACCAGCGCCGTCTGCGGGGTGTCGTCGTCGGCCAGGGTCAAGGTCACGTTCGGCGGGTTCGCGACGCTGTTGCCCCCCGCCGACGTCCCCGAAACCGTCACCCGCAAGTTCCCTGTCGCGAGCGAGTTGCCGTTCGCACGCACCGTCACCGGCCCCGTGCTGGTCGTCGCCCCCGCCGCGATCGTCAGCGTCGAGCCCGTCCGCGTGAAGCTGGCCGGGGTCGCCGGCAGTACCGGCGTGGCCGTCACCGTCACCGTCACCGCCTCGGTCGACGGACCCGACAAGGTCGCCGTCACCGTCGAGAGGCCGCCTTCCTCCGAGATCGAAGCCGGACCCAGCACCAGCGCCACCGTCGGCAGGGCCTCGTCGTCGGTCAGGGTCAGCGACGCCCCCGTCACCGCCCCCGCGCCCTGGCCGTTCGTCAGCGCCGCCGTCACCGTCGCGCTGCGCCCGGCGCTCCCCTGGTGGACGTCGTCGTCCACCGCCGTCACCAGCACCGTGTCCGAGGCCGCCGTGGTGGCGCCCGCCGCGATCGTAATCGTCGCGTCCGTTCCCACCGTGTAGGAACCGGAGACCGCCGTCACCGTCACCGTGGAAGGCTCGCTCGACGGGCGCGACAAGGTCGCCGTTACCGTCGACAGCCCGCCGTTCTCCGAGACCGACGCCGGGTTCAGCGCCAGCGTCGCCCCCGGCGCCGCGTCGTCGTCGCGCACCGTCAGCGCCGCCCCCGTCACCGCCATCGTCGTCGAATCGGCCGCCGCCCGGGCGTTGGTGATCGACGCCGTCACCGTCTCCGTCCGATCCGGCGCGTCCGTGTCGTTGTCCACCGCCGTGACCAGCGCCGTGTCCGAGGCCGCCGTCGTCGCCTCCGCCGGGATCACGATCGCCGCGTCCGTCCCCGCCGCGTAGAACCCGGAGACCGCCGTCACCGTCACCGTCGTCGCCGCCCCGGAGGCGTGCGACAGCCGCGCCGTCACCGTCGCCACGTTGCCCGTCCCGCTCTCCGCGATGCTCGTGGGGTTCAGCGCCAAGGTCACCCCCGGCGGCCCGTCGTCGTCCATCGTCGTCACGTCGACGTCCACGTCGGTGACGGCGTTGTAGTCGCTGTCGCCGCTCGACGTATCCAGGCGCACCTGCCAGGTCACGTCCCCGTCGTCGATCGTGTCCTGGACCCCCGTCACCGTCACCGTCTGCGCCGTGTTCCAGGCCGACGTCGAGAAGGTCAGCGACGGCGGCGAGACCGTCCCCTCGCTCGCATCCCGGCTCGTCACCGCCACCGTCACCGCCGCCGATGGCTGGGTGTTCAACCGCACCGTGAAGGTGGACTGCCCGCCCGCCTCCGTCGCCTGCCCGCTCACCGCGCTCTCGGACAGCCCGAACTCGTCGTCGCGGAGGATCAGCGTCGCCACCGACGGGTTCGCCACCCCGCCGCCGCCCGCCGCCGTCGCCGCCACCCGCACCTGCTTGTTCCCCGTGGCCACGTTGTTGTCCACCGCCGTTACCGTCACCAGCCCCGTGCTGGTGGTCGCGCTCGCCGCGATGGTCAGCGTGTTCCCCGCCCGCGTGAAGTCGCCCGCGACCGCAGGCGACACCGCCGTCGTCGTCAACGTCAAGGTCACCGCCGCGGTCGTCGTCGGGTGCGACAGCTTCGCCGTCACCGTCGACACCCCGCCGGCCTCCAGGATCGTCGCCGGGTTCAGCACCAGGGTCGCCGTCGGCACCGCGTCGTCGTCGGTCAAGGTCAGCGCCGCCCCCGTCACCGTCCCCGCGCCGTGGCCGTTGGCCAGCGTCGCCGCCACCGTCGCGCTGCGCCCCGCGCTCCCCTGGTGGACGTCGTCGTCCACGCCGGCCACCGTCGCCGTGTCCGAGGCGGCCGTGGTGTCGCCCGCCGCGATGACGATGGTGGCGTCCGAACCCGCCGTGTAGGAACCGGAGACCGCCGTCACCGTCACCGTCGAAGGCGCGCTCGACGGGCGCGAGAGCGTCGCGCTCACCGTCGCGACGCCGCCGTTCTCCGACACCGACGCCGGGTTCAGCGCCAGCGTCGCGTCCGGCGCCGCGTCGTCGTCGGTCAAGGTCAGCGTCGCCGCGCTCGCCGTCCCCGCGCCGTGGCCGTTGGCCAGCGTCGCCGTCACCTCCACCGATTTGTCCGGCGCGTCGGTGTCGTTGTCCACGCCCGTCACCGTCACCGTCCCGGTGCTGGTCGTCGCCCCCGCGGCGACGGTCAGCGTCGTCGCCGTGCTCAGGCTGAAATCGCCCGCCACCGCCGGCGAAACCGCGGCCGCCGCCACCGTCACCGTCGAGGGCTGGCTCGACGGGCGCGAGAGCGTCGCGCTCACCGTCGCGACGCCGGCGTTCTCCGACACCGACGCCGGGTCCAGCGCCAGCGTCGCGTCCGGCGCCGCGTCGTCGTCGGTAATCTTCAGCGTCGCGGAGAGCGGGGTGTTCACCCCGGTGTCGCTGCTCGCCGCGGTTCCCGATATCGTCACCGAATTGTTCGGCGAGTCCACGGTGTTGTCGTTGGCCGTCACCGTCACCACGCCCGTGACCGTCGTCCCGTCCGCCGCGATGGTCAGCGTGTTGGCCGTGCTCAGCGTGAAGTCGCTCGCCGTCGCCGGCGAAACCGCGGTCGCCGCGACCGTCACCGTCACGACCGAGGTCGCCCTGCTCGACATCTTCGCCGTCACCGTCGCCACGCCGCCGTTCTCCGCCACCGTCGCCGGCGACAGTTCCAGGATCGGCGCCTTGGCCGCGTAGAGCGGAACCCACTCTCTCAGGGCGTCGAGGCCGGACCAGTGCAGCTGGAGGACGAACCCGCCATTGCTGATCATGGTCGCGGTCGGGGTGACGTTTCCCGTCAAGTCGCCTTGCTGGTTGATCTTGGTGATCCCGTGGCACGTGCCGGTGGTCCCGGACGACCCGGGCGGCACGGTGGTCCATTCGCAAGCGCGGATGGAGGCGCTTCCCCATAGCTGAGCAAAGAAACCCGTGCGGTAGCCATGCCTGACGATGGTGAGCAACTGCGCGGTCTGCGTGGCCGTGAGATGGGGCGTGATCACGTCGAAGGCGCTGAAGAGACCGGCTCGCGTCCACTTCTCGCCCGGGGCCGGCGTCTGCGCCTTCGCCGCCGGCGCGAGCGCCGCCATGCCGGCGCCGGCGATCAGCAGGACGATCGGAAACAGGAGGGCAGCCCGCGCCGAGACGCGGGAAGAGCGTCCGCTTCTCCGGGGCGGTGTCCGCTCACGCAGGCCTGCGTCCTCGGCCCTGCCCTGGCGAACCCGCCGCGCGGGGAGGCGGCTCCGCGGCCGCGCGAAATCGAGTTCGGGAACGTCAACCACGTCGCCGCGCTCCGCGGTCAACAGCGGCTCCCCGGTCGCGGGGGGGGGGGGGGGGGGGGGGGGGGGGTGAAGGGTTGCGGCAAGCGCCGCGCCGCCGCCGCGCCGATCCGGCCCCTTCGTTCTTCCTTCCGTCCCGCGCACTGCGAATGCCCCCGGCATGTTCCCAAGCTCCGGCGCCTAAAAGCGGGGCGGGGATCGTGCACGGCATCAACGCTCAAATCAAGACTCTCGACGAGACTCTTGACGAAGCATGTGCGCTGCGGGGTATTCGGGGCTGTCCGGTGGACGCCGGACGGTCGCTCCGCACGCGCGAAGGGGTGCGCTCGGCAAGGGAGGGATGGAGGCGTTACCTCCATGTCGTTCCAGGCGCGCGAAGGGGTGCGTCGAGCGTTTCTACCAACTCTCCCGACTCCGCGAGGCAAGGCGGAGCGAGATGCTGATCGCGGGTCGGCTCAGTAGAAGAGGATGATGGCGATGGCGGCGAGGATCGGGGGGCCGCATATGATGGCCATCGCGATCGCGAAGACCTTGAATCCGGCCCAGACGATCGCGACGGTCTCCCGCCATGGGCTGAGGCGGGGCTCCGGTCCGGGTCCGAGAATGTCGTCGAGGAAGTCCATACGTTCAACATACCATGCCCGGTAACCTCGAAATCGCCCTCCGGATCAAGGCGGACGTCGAGTCGGCCCTGCGAGCTGTGCGCGCCCTCGGCCGGGAGGCCGCCGACGGTCGTTCCGGGCGCGCGAGGCGGTGCGTGCTACGATGCGCCCGTCGCCGGGGACGCTGGATAAACGCAGTTCCAGTAGATGGCTAGCCGGCCTTGGCAGCCGGAGGCGTACTGCCCGGGGGTCGCGTCCCGGCCCGGCGACATTCATCCCTCCACCGACCCGTCCAGCAGCCGCCACTGACCACCCTTGCGCACGGCGGTCGGCTCCTCGTACCCCAACGTCCGGACGTAGTTGGTCGGGACGCTCTTCGCCGGCCCCGGCCCCATCTTCAGATGGCGCGTCCGGCCGGTCCGGATCACCACCTTGACCAGGCGCCGGCCGTCCGCCGCCCGGCCGACGTAGACGAGGGTCCCGTTCCGGCGGTCCTGGAGCACCGCCATCGGGCACCGGACGATCTCCGGGACCCGATCGAGGCCGGCCGCATCGAGGACCCGGCGCGGCCGCCTCCCGCGGCCTCGCCGGACCGCGTGCTCGAGGTCGCTCCGGGCGAACGTGATCTTCCGCGTGGGCACGTCGAGGCCCGCGTCGCGGGCGGCGCGGACGGGGTCGTTCCGGGCGCGAGGCGGTGCGACGGGGCGGAATCGAGCCCGAAGACCGCGCATCGGGCATTCATGCAAGGGCAAAATGCGCCGGTTCGGGCGATGTCCACGAACCGGCCCCCCACTTTCGCGGGGGCGGGCTCCGGCCCGCGGGACCGGGCCGGGAGAGACTTCAGCGCAACCAGCCAGTCAGCCGGTGTCGGCCCCGAGCCTGCCCCCGGCGGTAGTCAGGACGCTTCATGTCGGGCCGCCGTGTCGAGAAGCTGCCGGAGCTCCGTCGCTTGGATCTGGGGTTGGACGTGCTGCCGGACGAGGAGTCGATGGCGCCGTTGGAGGCGGTTCGGGGTCGGGGCCGGGACGACTACCCGGTGCGAGCGATGTGGCGGGCGGTGGTGGTTCCGACGGAAAGCGCCGAAATCCCCGCCGCGTGCATGCCTCGCCCGGAGCCCCGGGCGCATCCGAGCCCCGGGCGCTTGACATCAGGGGCAGCCGGCTCTATAAGGCTCCGAGCGTTCGCCCTGCGGACGCATGACCTAACCCCCCCCGGGATCGAGCCGGAAACGGCCCCCGGGGGTTTTTATCCCGGGATACCGCATGGCCGCTCGACAGGCATTCGTGTTCATCGACGGAAGCAACTTCTACCACGCTGCCCGAGGCATCGGAATCGCCACCGGCGATCTCGACTACAGGGCATTGGCAGACAAGCTGATCCTCGACCGCCGGCTCGCCGGTATCCGGTATTACGTCGGCAAAATTTCGGGTGACGTTCCTCGCGTCGTATCTCAAGGGAAGTTTCTGGACAGGATCCGGGCTCAGGGTGTCGAGGTCATTCTCGGCCGAATCGAACGGAGAATGCTCGATCCGGACAAGAATCCCCTGATTACGGAACTCCGGGATTTGGTTGCAGCCCATCGTCCGCTCCTGAACGGTCCTCTCCTGAAAGAGATCCAAGAGTTATGCGAAACAAGGTTTCCCCAGTACACCGAGAAGAGAGTGGACGTGTCCATCGCCGTGGACATGGTCACGATGGCCTACACCGATGGATTCGATACCGCCTACCTTCTCTCCGCGGATGGCGATTTCGTTCCGGCGGTCGAAGCCGTCAAATCCACGGGCAAGAAGGTTTTCGCAGCCTCTCCGTCCGTCGGCCGCGAACTCGAAAAGGCGGTCGACACCTTCATTCGATTGAAGAAAGAATGGTTCTCCGGCTTGTTCATCTGAGCACCCGACTCCCGGCCGATGTGGAACTCCTCCCCCAAATGGGCGCTCGGCGCCTCGCCCGGAAATCGCATGAAGGAAGTACCGTCCGGCCCCATGATCGTTTATCATTCAGTGAGTTGCGCTGGATTCAACCGGGAGCCGGACGGTGACGAAATGGAACCACGGGTCGATGACGTTTTCAAGCTGCCGTCGGCGCCGAGGTATGTGCGCGGTGGGGTTTTCGCCGGGCACGCCTCTCGCGAACGCTCTTGGGCACGGCGTCCTGGGAACGCTTGTGTCCCGCCCGCATTGATCGGCGGCGGCCTCGCCGTCCCATTTGCGGGCGTCCCGCCCGCGTCTGGAAGACGCGCCGTTCCCAGGACGCCGTGCCCGCACAAGTGGCTCCGTGGGGTGAAATCCGCCAGCAACCCCCTCGAACCGAACCCAAACCACGGAAGAACGCCGTCTCCGTGGGGTAAAAAATATCTCGACCCCCGATCTCCGCCCACTATATCAGCAGGTTACAAACAGCGCCCGGGGCTTGGCACCGGGTGCGGGCGGACTTCTCCGGCGGGTCGGTTTCTTCTCATGGGGGGCGCTGTTGTTGCGCGAGGTGGACCGGCGGTGGCGTGCGAGGTGGCCAGGGACGGCTTCGAGGCGACCGGGACCAAGAGCCGGTCGTTCGACGACTTCAAGTATGCGGCGCGGACCTGGAGGCGTCGCCGGCGGGTTATCGCCCGCATCGAACACACCGCGATGGGACGCAACCTGCGCTTCATCGTCACCAACCTCGACGGGGAAGCGGACGAGCTCCCTGACCGGATGTACTGTCAGCGAGCGGACATGGAGAACCGGATCAAGGAACGGCAGTTGGCCCTGTTCGCCGACCGCACTTCGAGCTCGAAGTGGTGGACGAACCAGTACCGGTTGCTGCTCGCGGGGATGGCGTACACCCTGCTCGAAACGATGCGCCGCACGGCCCTGCGCGGGACGGGCCTGGCCCGGTCGCGCGGGATGGAACCGACAGGTCACCGGAGCAATGTCCGAGCCTTCTCCGCCCGCCGTACTTCGGAGATCGGTTCCGCCTCCCTGCGATCGCTCTCACCGGCACGCTGATCCGCTTCCAGGAGCCAAGTTCGCACCAGCTCCTCTTCCGACGGATCATCGAGGCCGAGCGGCAGCTTCCGGACGAGGGCCGCACGTTCATTCGGTGGCGGATCCAGAACGGCTTCTCGCAGAATACCATGAAATCTCGGCGGTGACCGCCGAGATTTCATGGTAGCATCATGCGCCGTGATACCCCGGAAGGAACATGTTCGCGAGATCTTGCGGCGGCTCCGCTCGTTTCCGGTCGTCGCCATCTTGGGGCCGCGGCAGATCGGCAAGACGACCCTCGCTCGTCAGGTCGCCGGCGCACATCCGGGCCGGACGCACTGGCTGGACCTCGAAAGCCCCGCCGACCTGAATCGCCTGATGGAAGACCCGGGCCTCGTGCTGGACGAGCTGCGCGGCCTGGTCGTCATCGACGAGCTGCAACGCCGGCCCGACCTGTTCCCCATCCTTCGCGTGCTGTCGGACCGCCGGCCGCGGCCGGCCCGGTTCCTGGTGCTCGGCAGCGCCTCGCCGGATCTCATCCGCCAGTCGTCGGAATCGCTCGCGGGCCGTATCCACTACTACACCCTGGGCGGGCTGAGCCTCGACGAAATCGGCTACGAACGCCTTTCCCGGCGCTGGCTGCGGGGCGGATTTCCCGAAGCCTGGCTGGCCCGCTCGAACCCCGCCGCCTTTCTCTGGCTCGAAGGCTTCGTCAGGACCTTCCTGGAGCGGGATTTGCCGGAACTCGGCGTCCGTGTGCCGGGGCCGGCCATGCGGCGCTTCTGGACGATGCTCGCCCACTGGCACGGACAGGTCTGGAACTCCTCGGAATTCGCGCGTTCCTTCGGGGTCGCGGACACCACCGTGCGCCGCTACCTCGACCTCCTGACCGGTGCGTTGGTGGTCCGCCAGCTTCAGCCCTGGCACGCGAACCTCTCCAAGCGCCAAGTCAAGGCTCCCAAGGTCTACCTCCGTGATGCGGGGGTGCTCCACTCCCTTCTGGGGGTTGGCAGCCTGCAATCGCTGAACTCGCATCCCAAGTCCGGGGCGTCCTGGGAAGGGTTCCTGCTGGAGGCGATCGTCGATCGGCTGCACCTCCCGGACGAGGGTGTCCACTTCTGGGCGACCCACACCGGCGCCAAGCTCGACCTGCTGATCACCCGCGGGAGCCGGCGGATCGGTATCGAGTTCAAGCGGACCACGGCGCCCAAGGTCACGCGCTCGATCCGGTCGTCCCTGGCCGACCTCGACCTGTCGGAGGTCGTCGTCGTCCATGCGGGTCGGGAGTCCTGTCGCTTGGCGGGCAAGGTCCGTGCGGTGGCCGCGAGCCGCCTCGACCGGGACCTCGGCCTCTGACGAACGGCGACGGGAGGGACCCGCGGCTCGCCGGGCGGCCTGCCCCCCTTCGCCGATGCCTCGTACCGGAGCCCTCCGTACCGGCCCCGAACGGCGATGGCCGGGTCCGTCCGGACTCGTCGGATCGCCCGGCTCGAACACGACTCCGTCTGCCGGCCGAGCGGCGGCGGTCCGGTTGCATCCACCTGACGACCACGAGAACCGTAATCAAGATGAGGATGTTGAAACTTGTTGTTTTTGATTGAATTTATCATGTTTGACATGTCGGAAGCCCTCCCATCATAATCACCCGATTGGCTGGTGAAGGAGGACCGTTTCCGTCATGTCGATTTCTCCTCGTCCATCGCCCGGACCCGGGATCGGAGAAGCGATCGACGGCTTTGGCCGGCCGATCCCGTATCGTTCGGAGGGGGGCGGAGCTCCCGAACCGCCCGGCCTCGACGGCGCGGACGGACCGTGCGGCAGCGTCGTCGATCTCTTCTGCGGAGCCGGGGGGCTCTCCCACGGGTTCCGGCAGGAGGGGTTCGAGGTCGCCGCGGGGATCGACGTCGACGAGAACTGCCGCTACGCCTTCGAGTACAACAACGACGCGCCCTTCCGGCGTCGGGACGTCGCCTCGCTCGACGGGGAAGAAGTCGGGAAGCTGTTCACCCCCGGGATTCCTTCGATACTCGTTGGTTGCGCCCCGTGCCAACCGTTCTCCGTCTACAACCAGAAGAACTCCGACCCGCAATGGCAGCTCCTGGGGGAGTTCGCTCGAATCATCTCGGAAGCAAGGCCGTCCGTGGTGTCGATGGAGAACGTGCCTCGTTTGATGCGGTTCAGGAAGGGAAAGGTGTTCGACGACTTCGTCGACACGCTGGAGAGGGAGGGATATCACGTCAGGCACGAGATCGCATTCGCCCCCGACTACGGCGTACCACAGCAGCGCTCCCGGCTCGTGCTCCTGGCATCCTTGCGCGGACGCCTGGAGTTGGGGCCGCCGACGCATTCCCCGGCGCGCTACGAAACGGTCGCGGACGCCATCGGAGACCTTCCAGGGCTCGGGGCGGGAGGGTGCGATGCGCGGGACCCGCTGCATCGTTGCAGCCGGCTCTCTCCGTTGAACCTGAATCGAATCCGGGCGTCCATGGCGGGCGGCAGTTGGCGGGATTGGGATGACGGATTGGTGGCCGGCTGCCACAAGCAGGAAAGCGGCCGGGGTTATGGGTCCGTCTACGGACGCATGAGCTGGGACGATCCGGCGCCGACCATCACGACCCAGTTCTACGGCTTCGGCAACGGCAGGTTCGGCCATCCGGAGCAGGACCGAGCTCTATCCTTGCGCGAAGGCGCCATTCTCCAGTCGTTCCCGCCGGATTACGAGTTCGTGGAGCCGGGAGCGCCCGTGCAGTTCAAGACGTTGGGCCGGATGATCGGGAACGCCGTGCCGGTGCTCCTCGCCAGAGCCATCGCCCGGTCCATCCGCTCCCATCTCGGGAGTCATGTCCAGTGACGGTGGAACAAGAACCGTTCCGGTTGACCATCAGCCTGAACGTACTGGAACACCTGGGCATCAATCTCTACAGCAACGTGCCGGCCGTCCTGTCGGAGATCGTGGCCAACGCATGGGACGCGGACGCCTCCGAGGTTCGGGTGACCTGGGACAAGGCCGCGGGCAGGATCGTGATCCAGGACGACGGGGTCGGCATGACGCCCGGAGAAATCAACGAACGATTCCTGAGCGTCGGCTACCGGCGGCGCGACGGGCAACCGGGAATTACGCCCAAGGGACGGCATCCGATGGGCCGCAAGGGAATCGGGAAGCTTTCGCTGTTCTCGATTGCCAACGCGGTGCGTATCGAGACGATCAAGGACGATGTCAAGAGCGCCTTCCGGATGAAGCTCGATGAAATCCGCGAGCAGATCCGGAGAGAAGGAGGGGGCAGTGGAACATACGAGCCGACTATCCTCCCCATCAATGAGATCGATTTTCCGCATGGCACGAAAATCACACTCAGCGAGCTCAGAAGAAGACAAACGATCGGAACGACCAGGGCTCTCAAGAAGAGAGTCGCCCGACGTTTTTCGATCATCGGCGAAAGCCACGGATTCAGGGTATACGTCGATGGAGACGAAGTTTCTCCGTCCGATCGGGACTACTACGACAAGATTCTTTACATATGGATCTATGGAGATCAGCGGGACGTCATCGCTCTATGTTCGAAGGTCAAGGAAAAGGAAGATGAGAGAAAGGAAGATCGGACCGACTGCGTCGAAAGTGAGGAAATCACGATCACCGGATGGCTGGCTACGGTTGGAGAAGTCAGATACCTGAAGGACGAGGAGGGAGACAACTTGAATCGTATCGCGATATTCGTTCGCGGCAAGTTGGCTCAGGAGGACATTCTTACCGATTTCTCCGAGCGCGGCGTCTACGCGAACTATCTGATCGGAGAGCTTCGTGTCGATGGCTTGGATGAATACAACGGCCCGGGGACGAGTGAGGACGATGATGCCGCGACGAGCAGCCGCCAGAAAATCGTCGAGGACGACGATAGATACCGGAAGCTTCAGAAGATCATCGGAAAGGAGTTGAAGCATATTCAGAATCGGTGGGCCGATCTCAGATCCGAGGAGGGATCGAAGAAAGCTTTGGAGATACCGGAAGTCAAGGATTGGGTGGAAGATCTCAAGCCGAGTACGCGGAGGAAGGCGAAGAAATGGCTCGGGAAGCTCAATCGGATCAGAATCGACGAGGTGGAGGAACAGAAGCAATTGATGAAACATGCCGTTCTCGCCTTCGAGTTCTATCGGATCAACGAGAACCTGGAGAAATTGGAGAACATCGCCGACGACAATCTGCAAGCGACTCTGGACATTTTCGAGGATCTGGATGGCCTCGAACTGAATCTCTACGGGCAAATCGTTCAGCAGAGAATACATGTCATCCGAACCCTCCAGGAAAAAGTGGACGAAAATTCCCTTGAACGAGTCATCCAAGAATATCTATTCGATCATCTCTGGTTGCTGGATCCGTCATGGGAGCGAACCGAAGGCACCGAATTGATGGAGCAGCGTGTCGATGGACTCTTCAAGGACGTAGATGCGGGTCTGACGGATGAGGAAAGGGGAGGAAGACTCGATATCAGGTATCGCAAGACCGCCGGACAGCACGTCATAATCGAGTTGAAACGGCCGGAAAGAATCATCACGACATGGGAAATACATCGGCAAATTGGGAAATATAGATCAGGAATCTTGAAACTACTCGTGGCTCGTGGCACTCCGAACGAACCGGTCGAATTCGTGTTGTTGCTCGGGAGGGAGCCTCAAGAATGGACGACTCCAAGAGACAAGGAAGCTTCGCTGGAGAGCTTGAAGCCCTACGGAGCTCGGATCGTATTCTACGAGCAGTTACTCAAGGACGCCTATAGTGCATATGACGATTATATGAAAAGGAGACGAATCGTGGATCGGCTCGGGGAAGTCATGCGGGCCATCGACGACTATGCGCCACCGACCGAGGGGGAAGTCGGTGATCGAGATGAAGCCGCCGCTTGATCGCAGCGCCCTCATGGCGCGTGTCGGGCCGAAGGACACCAAGCCGGAGATGATCGTTCGGAGACTGCTTCACGCTCTCGGATTCCGCTACCGCCTCCATCGCAAGGACCTTCCCGGCACCCCCGACATCTGTTTTCCAACCCGGAGGAAGGCGATCTTCGTCCACGGCTGCTTCTGGCACCGGCACGAGGGTTGCCGCCGGACGACCGATCCGAAGACCCGCGCTGCCTTCTGGAAGGAGAAGTTCGAGCAGAACGTCGCCCGCGATCGACGAAAGATGGCGGCGCTTCGCGATCTCGGTTGGGACGTGCTGGTGGTTTGGGAATGCGAGGCGGAAGGGTCGCCGGTTCTCGCACGGCGGCTCAAGGACTTCCTGGCCGCTCCAGGCACTTGACGTTGCCGGAATCGGCGAACGTAGAAGGTGGGGATGGACGGCTCCCGCCGCCGTTGCTGGCCACAGCCGTTCCGCCCATGTTCGCCGGCATCATGCGGCGAGATCCTGGAGGCGATCGATCCATCTGTCGAAATGGGGGCATCTGCACCTGATCCTCGGCAACCCGATCCGCTCTGCCGCCTGGACTCCGACGGTCGATTTGTCATTCTCGTAACGAGGCAGATGAGCGATGATCCGCTTCGATGGAGCAGTCGTCCGTCCATCGTCGATCCGCTCCGGTGAATCGAATCCGTCGGCGATTTCTTCCAACTGTCGGATTGCCGTCTTCTCGTTTTCATAATAATGAGACAATACGGACACATCCGAAAACAGATATGCCTCGTATTCGTGTAGCTGGATATGGGGCAAGAACCGGGGATCGTTCGTCTCCTTCGCCCATGATTCTTCCAGAGCCTCTACGCGCTTGTATGGATCGTTCCGATACCGTTCTGCTTCTCCGGCTCCGGGAAATCCCTTGTGTAGCGCGTAGAGATCGATCATCGACGTGAAGAAGGCGTCTTCCTTGGAATCCTGCTTGAGGAGACGGACGATGTCATTCTGCATCGCCCGGAAGTTCCTGCCGCCTCCCCGATGGGTCCGATGTTTCTTGTGCGCATGTGCGATCAGGATCGGCTTGTTCATGAACACCCCGTACTCGGCAAGATACGGCTTCAGCACCGTGTCCGCGAACGTTTGCTCCGTCCGGCCTTCGGCAAAGAGGTACAGCCGCGCCATCAGTGCGGACCTCCGCCGATGACGTTCTTCTCCCAGACCTCCCCGAGGGAATATTCTTCCAACCAGGTTTCCAGAGCCTCGGCAGTCGGCCGGGTGAACCTGGAAGTCCTGCCGTCATATTCGGCGACCACGATGTCTTCCGGATCGAAATGATTGACGAACGTACTGGATTGGGTGCTGATCAGGATCTGGACGTGAGCACTCGCGGATCGACAGAGCGACGCGAGGATGCTCAACGCATAAGGGTGAAGGCCGAGCTCCGGCTCGTCGATGACGATCAGCGACGGCAGCCCGTCTTCCGGCTGCATCAGCAAGGAGAACAGGCAGATCGCGCGGAGGGCGCCGTCCGAAATCTGATGCGGACCGAAGATCAGATCGGGCTCCTCCCGATGCCGCCAGTTCAATATGACCTCGTTCCCTCCGGGTGCGATTGGGTCGAGAACGAAGTCGTCGAAGAATGGAGCGACCTGCCGGATGGTGTCGACGATTCGGCGATAGACTCCCGGATTCTCCGAATGCAGTCGGTAGAGGAACGACGCCAGATTGCCGGCATCCGGCAGGAGCCGTCGGCTGTCGCCCACGTAACGGGAGTTCCGGACCCTCGATGCGGGTCCGGTGTCGTGGAAGTGGAAGACGCGGCAGCCTTGGAGCAGTTTCCGGAAGTTTCCCGCGGTCTGATCACCCTGGTCGGCGGCATCTCCAATCAGGGTTTCCTTGTGCCCTTCTCCCAGCTGCTTGACCTTCGGTGTGTCGAATCCTGGATTCTGAAACGCAAGGCTTTCCTCGACGAAGATCAGGGAATCGCGGGCCGCATGGGCAAGCCGCAACTGATATGTATCGACGGCGCCGGTCATCGTCCGGAACTCCAGATCGGCCTCGATCCTCGACGTGACCTTGGGTCCGAAGTACAGGTTGGAGGTGGCGTGTCCCGTGGATGCGACGTATCGTTGAAGGTGTCCAGTCATCATCTCGTTCATCATCTTGAAGAACGAAATCAGGTTGCTCTTGCCCGCCCCATTGGCGCCGATGAGCACGTTGAGCGGGCAAAGGTCCAATTGCATGTCTTCGATCGAGCGGTATCCGCGAACCGCTATCGAATTCAATCTCTGGATGGTATTCATATCCGGAAGACCTTCATGACCTCGTCGCCGAGGTGGTTGATGACCTTGACCGCGATGCGGCCGGAGCGGGGTTTGGGGAAGGGGCGGGAGACGTCGCTGTGGAGGGTCGCCCAGGCAGCGGGGTCGATCTCTGCCTTGAGGGTGGTCCTGAGCGCCTTGTAGGGGTCGTTCGCGCCCAGGAAGTAGGCGTGGCGGACGAAGAAGCTCTCCTCGTCGTAGTCGGTGTCGATGAACCAGCAGGCGATGCCGTCCGGGCCGTCCGAGCGGACCTCGCCGGTGTTGGGGTGGAAGACGTCCACGCCGTTGATCCTGACCTGGATGTATTCGCCGTGGTCGTCCCCGCTTTCGGTAGAAGGCGATCCTTCGACGGAAGGGGCAGCTTCCGGGGATGCCGCTGCCTTCGGGGAAGCCGTCGCGTCGAGGATTTCGATGTCCGGCTCGCCGAAGATGACGAAGAGGTTGCCCTTGCCGGTGTTCTTGAGGTCGTTCGCCATGTGGAGGTCGGCGTTCATCCGCGCCTTGAGTACGGGAATGCGGCCGAGCCTGTCGAACTCCGACGAGTGGGCGTCATAGCTGAAGGCGCAGGCGACGAGCACGTCGAACCGGGCGTCGCCGGCCTCGCGGGCGGCGGCGACCAGATCCGGACGCGAGACCGTGCCGAACTCCGGGCCGACGAAGATGGCGGCGCGCTTCTCGGGGGCGGCGCCTTCCTCGTGGTCTTCGCCGCCGCCCTCGACGTACCGGCCTTCGGCGCAGACGAAGTGGCCCGGCCAGGGGAAGAGCGAGGCGAACGCGATCCGATCCTCCCGGTGGGCCTGCTGGACGCCGGCGGTCTTGAGGTTTTCGAGGATCGTGGCGGTGAAGTCGGCCTCCTTTCCGTAGTGGCCTTCGGCATCCGCCACCTTGTCGATCAGCTCGTCGTTCTCGTCCACTCCGAGCGTCCGGTGCGGGGAGACGCTTTCGACGGTGAACGGTCCCGCGGTGCGCACGGTGTTCCGGTCTTCATACGGCCGGTCGTAGAGGTACTCGTGGTCGGCCTTGGCCGCGATGGAGGCGTCGATCTCCCGCTGGCGCGCGATGCGCGCTTCCCACCAGCGGCGGTGCAGGCCGGTGGGGCCGGCATCCCACGGGTCGTGGGGCTGGGCGGGGAGGTCGTCCAGGGTATAGCTTCGGCCCAGGGCGCGGTTCAGGGTGTGCAGCGCCGCCGTCTGCTCGTCGTCGGTGCGCGCGGCCCGGACGCCGTTCCACGCCGCAGCCGCGGCCTCCGGCCACGGCTCGCCCGCCTCCCGGGGGATCTCCCACTCCTCCCAGCTCCGGCCGAGCGCGGCGTTCAGCGCGCCGCGCAAGGGCTCCAACGTCTCCTGGAACTTCTCCCAGATGACGTCGATCTCGGCGTTGTTGGCGATGGACTTGAGGGTGACGTGGGGGACCCGCTCGTACACGAACCCCTGCCGGACCCTGCTCCAGGTAGGGGCGCTGCTCGGCGCGGTGCGGGTAACCTCCGCTTCCTTCCGCTGCCCTTCCGGGCTGTCCGCGAGGAGGTAGAAGGGGTAGCGGGCGCCCATCACGCGGGCGCGGGCGAGCGCGAGGGCCACACGGGAGGTGTCGATGGTGATCCAGCGGCGGCCCCACTGCTCGGCGACGTAGGCGGTGGTGCCCGACCCGCACGTCGGGTCCAGGACCAGATCGCCGGGGTCGGTGGTCATGAGGATGCAGCGTTGGACCATCTTCAGTGCCGTCTGAACGACGTACACCTTTTCGCCACCAAGTTGATTCTGACCGATAGTGTCCATCCAGATGTTCGTGAGCTGTTGCACGGGGAAATCATGGAAATACCGGATGTAGCCCAACAGCCCTCCCGAAGTTGCGTACACCCGATCTGCCTTGAGAAGACGATCCATACCTTGTTGGTTCGTCTTCCATCGAAGCTGCAGGCTCGGGCGGTAATCTCGACCGCGATGCTTCACCGAAAACCACGATGCAGCACCTTCACCCTTCTCTCGACCGATGCTCTGACTCGTCAGATTGCTCGCAGTGAAGACTCGCCAGTTGTTAGGAAGATTCCCTCGTAATTCACCAGCAGTCAGCCCGCGCCGTTCACCGCTTGGAAGCTGAACCTTTGTATAGCCGGTCCCGCCGTCTCCTCCTATCACCTTGCTCGTAAACAGAGATCGATACTTGGTTCGCGCGATGTCCTTTGCGTACCAAAGCAAGGTATCCAGTCCAGCAGGAAGATATTGCCCAGTGTTCCCGGTTGTCTTCCTGCATGTCACGGCCGCAACTGCGTTGTCCTCTCCAAATACCTCGTCCATCAGCGCCCGCACCCGATGGACATTCTCATCCCCGATCTGAACGAAGATCGATCCGCTCTCCGTCAAGAGGTCGCGCGCCACCGTCAACCGATCCCGCAGGTACGTCAGGTACGAGTGGATGCCGTCCCGCCACGTGTCCCGGAACGCCTTGACCTGCTCCGGCTCGCGGGTGATGTGCTCGGCCTTGCCGTCCTTCACGTCCCGGCTGGTGGTGGACCACTGGAAGTTGGAGTTGAACTTGATGCCGTAGGGCGGGTCGACGTAGATGCACTGCACCTTGCCGCGCAACCCCTCCCGCTCCGCCAGCGACGCCATCACCTGGAGGGCGTCCCCCAGGATCATGCGATTGCTCCAGTGGGCGTCGTGCTGGTAGAACTCCGTCCGGGCGTTGCCGTCCGGCAGGCCGTTGAAGTCGGCGAAGAGGTCGATCTGCTCCCCGGAGGCCCCGCCTCCTGCGCCGCCGTGCCGGGCCAGATCGTCGATCAGCGCCTTGGGGTGCACCTTCTCCTGGATGTAGAGGGGAGGGGCCTGGACGATCAGGTCCGACCAGTCCTGCCCGTCCTTGCCGCGCCAGACGAGCTGCGGGTCGAGGTCCCGGTTGCGCCGTTCGTAGGCCACCCGGACCGGATTCAGCTCCTCGTCCCGCATCACCGGCTGGAACTCGACGGTGGGGATGTTCTTGCGGTTCGCGCCCTCGTGGGTCAGGGCCTCGACCGCCTTCGGGGTTCGCCGGCTTGGTCTTCTCGCCATTCGTTCGTTCTCTCCAGCCGCCTCCGCAGAGCGCGATTCCAAGGCCTCCGGCTACCCGGAGGAGCGAGTCGCCACAAGTCCAAGGCAAGGCGCCCCGGATTGTCGCATGGATCGAAGACCCGTCATTCCCGCGAAAGCGGGAATCCACTTCCATCATGAAAGTCATCATGGATTCCCGCTTTCGCGGGAATGACGGTCTGAACTCGTGGGAATGGCGGTCTGTGCCTGCGAATGCGGGTGGTCCGAACAACGAATGCATGGGTAGCGGCTTCATGCAGCTTGCAGGCGTCTTCTGCCGATTTGTGCGTGGCAATCATCACGGCAACGGGCTCTTGCGGCGCGGAACGTCGTCCAGGTCCGGCTGGCTGCCGCCGGCCATGATCAGGCGCTGGCCCGCCTCTCCCCGAGCCTCCCGCAGGAACGGCCCGACCACGCCTTCGAACCCGTCATGGATGCCGCGCTTCGCTTCGAGGTCGTCCCGCATCGTGTACACGTCCCGGAATTCGGCGAAGGCCCAGCGGCCGTAGCCGCCGTGGCGGTTCACCCCCGGCACCCAGCAGGTCTCCATCGCCGCCTTCTTGTCCTTGGCGTCCTCCCCCCGGTAGCCCTTGACCTCGACGACCAAGCGCAGGAGGTCGTCTTCGCCGTGCCCGTCGTCGAGCAGCACGATGAAGTCGGGGAGGTAGGTCCGGGGCTGCGGCCCGGAGCGGTACGGCGCCTCGAAGCCGAGGCCGTGGTTCTTCACCCAGGCGACCACCTGCGGATGCTTCTCGACCACCCGGCACAGTTCCGCCTCCCAGTCGCTGTCGAGGACGGCCCAGTTCACGTGGCAGCGCCCGGCGTCGGTCTCGTACCGGCTGGTCTTCGCGGTGTGGAAGTCGACGCGCGCCGTCGATCCGCTCGGATTGTACGGGTCGAGAACGACCTTGACCGGGCTCCCTCCCCTGAGCCGGGAGCGGGTGATGCCGTCCGCGATCCTCCGGCACGCCACGTCGGCGATGGTCTTGTACGTGACCTGCGAAACGCAGGTTCCGCCCTTGCAGACGAGATGGTCTTCCAGCCACCGGCGGACGATGCGCTTCAACTGCCCGAACAGGTGCAGCCGCGGCTCCCCGTCCGCGTCCCGGAACTCCTTCAGCAGCAGGTGCGAGGTGAGCTCGTACACCACCTGGGAGGTCCGCAGGCGGCCAGTGTGCGCGAGGTCGAGGTCCACGGACTCGCCGATGATCCCGGAGTTGCGGGTCTCGGTGGCGCCGACCAGCTCGGGGGTGAGCGCGAGCCCCGAGTCTTCGTTGAATTCGGCGGTGAGGCGGTCCGCGGGCAGCTCGACGCCGTAGCCCGCGACCCGCGGGAAGCGGATCTCCAAGTGGTCGCGGTCCGGCCGCACGGCCCGCACGTGTACGGTCCGGCGCGGGGGCTTGGGGCCCCGGGTGACGACCGGCTCGGCGGTGAAGTCGAAGGGGATGCCGAGCACGTCCGCGTACTCGACGGGGAACCGCCCTGCCTCGTCCGGCTCGTAGGACTGGCGGCGAAGGGCGCGCCCGACCACCTGCTCGCAGAGTAGCTGCGTGCCGAACGCCCGCACCCCCAGCACGTGGGTCACCGTGTTGGCGTCCCAACCCTCGCTCAGCATGGACACGGAGACGACGCAGCGAATCGAATCGCCGAGCCTCCCCGGCTTGCCGACGGTGTTCATGACCTCGCGGAGCAGATCTTCTTCGCTCAGGTCCTCGGCTTGGCGGCGGTCGCCGGTGCGTTCGACGATCTCGCGGCGAAACCGGTCGATCTCCGGGGCGGCCATCCGGCGGAAGCTCGGGTCGAGGGCTTCCCCGGATTCGAGCTGTTCGCTGTTGATCAACAGGGTGCGGGGGCGGCCGAAGGGGCGGCCGTCCGGGTCGAAGTTCCGGAACCGCGCGAGCCGTCCGTTCTCCAGCACCCGGGAGCCGTCCTCCCGCGTCCGGTGGAAGCCGGAGACGTAGTCGTACACCAGCTTCGACGCGGCGATGTTGTGGCAGACGATGATGAAGCAGGGGGGGACGGGGACCCCCGCTTCCCGCCAGAGGTCGAACGTCTTCTCGTAGTGCCCGTAGAGGGCGTCGAGGGCGGTTTGAAGCTCCGGCGGCAGGCCGGCCGGATCGAGGGCGCCGCCGGCCTTTCCGCGTCCCTGCCTGGGCATCCGGGTCCGGATGTGTTTCCAGAGCTCCCGGTACATGGGCATCTCGTTGCCGGGCACGTTGTCCGCCACCGGCACCCTCGGCAGCTTGACGATGCCGCACTCGATGGCGTCCATCAGCGAGAAGTCGCACATCGTCCACGGAAACAGGGTGCCTTCCGCGTAGCCGGAGCCGCTCAGGAAGAAGGGGGTGGCGGAGAGGTCGATCACCCGGCCCACGCCGAGCTTCCGATGCACCGCTTCGAGGCCCGAGATCCACAGCCGGGCCGCTTCCCGGTTCTTCTCCGCCTCCTTCCTCTCGTCGCCCTCGAGGGCCGCCTCGTCGGTCTCGCCCCGCTTCTCGCGGTAGCAGTGGTGGGCTTCGTCGTTCAGCACCAGGACGTTCTTCATTCCCATGAGCTCGGGGCCGACCCGTTGCAGCATCCGCCCCCAGGACTCCCGGGTGTCGAGCGAGGGGCCGCGGCCCTGGAGGAGCTGCCGGCTCCCCTTCGCGAGCGCGCCGCGCTCCCGGCGCCGGAAGGCGTGGTAGTTGGTGATCACGATCTTCGCCCGGTCGAGATCGGCCAGCAGGTCGTTCGGGACGAGCTCGCGGGTGCGGTAGTAGCTGTCCGGGTCGTTCGGCTTCAGCACCCGCAGCCGGTCCCGGATGGTGAGGCCGGGGGTGACGACCAGGAACCCCCGCGTGAACCGCCGGCTCTGCGGGCGGCGCACCGCGTTGACGGTCTGCCAGGCGATCAGCATGGCCATCACGGTGGTCTTGCCCGCGCCGGTCGCGAGCTTGAGCGCGAGGCGGAGCAGCCCCGGATTCGCTTCGTGGCTGGCGTCCTCCAGGTACTGGAGGAAGCGCCGGCCGGCCCGCCCCGCCCGCGGGGCGACCTCGGTGAGCCAGATGGCGGTCTCGACCGCCTCGACCTGGCAGAAGAAGGGCCGGACGCCGGTGAAACGGTGGTCCCGCCAGTGCCGGAGCAGGCGTGCGGTCTCCGGGGTCACCCGCCACTGGTGCGGGTCCGGTAGCTGCCGCCACGCGTCGACCTCGCGGCGCACGCCGTTGATGATCTCGGCGTGTTGCTCGTACTGCTGTTCGCGGGTCGAGAGCCCCTTGCCTTCGTCGAAGATCAGGGCTTCCTGGGATTCCTGCCCCGCCGCACCCCCCTTGCCCCCGCCGCGTTTCTTCGGCTTGGGGATGGGTGAGATGAAGGCGGCGCGGCGGCGGCTCTCGACGACGTTCTGCGTCGGCTGTCCGTCCGGGCCGAGCTCCCAATGCCGGGCCGGGCGCTCGTACGGAGAGTTCAGGATCGGGTTCTCGAAGAATCGGTTGTCCACGTCCGTCCGTCTTCCCCGCGTCCGCCTCCCGCGCCTCCGGCGGCGGCCTCCCCTCCCCCCGGCGCCGGTGGGAAGTCTAACCGCACCCTCCCCTTCGCGCGCATCTCGCGGCCGGTGTTCGCGGGTCCCGCCGGGGTACGGAACGAGGTCCCGCCATGATCGCGCCCCCGACCGCAACGTCTATACTCGCGCCGATCCGGGAACGCCAAGGGGGGGAGATCCCGATGAAGACCATCTTGGTGCCGTTCCGTGACGATGCCACCGCGCAGGCGGCCCTGGACTTGGCATGCCGGGTGTCGAACGCGCGCGGCGCCCGCATCGAGGGCCTGTTCATTCAGACCGCCCCGCTCGTGTACGCGAGCGAGGGGATCGCCATCGGCGGCTACGTGACCCAGCTCGCGGACGAGGAGCAGCGCCGGGGAGACGAGGCGCGCGCGCGCTTCGTCGAGCGGCAGATACTTGGAGCGACCAAGGCGCTCAAGAAGAGGGGCGCCCGCCGTTTTTCGAGCATCGGATGGACTTGCGGAGACCAGAAGGACATCATCGTCCTGTGTTCGATCGAGCCCTTCCCGGACTTTCGGGGTGCCGGAGCCGGCGGGTTACACCATGCGGTGGGCGAATCATGACAGACCGCGTAACTCCCCAGGTCCGTTCCAGAAATATGCGGAAAATCAAGGCTAAAGACACGGCCCCAGAGATTACCGTCCGTAGATACCTGCATGCAAACGGGATTCGTTACTCACTGCATCGCCATGATCTCCCCGGTCGGCCGGACATGGTCTTGGCAAAGTACCGGACCGTCGTGCAGGTTCAGGGGTGCTTCTGGCACCAGCACCCGGATCCAGACTGCCGCGACGCCCGCGTCCCGAAGTCGAATCGTGATTACTGGATACCCAAGCTTCGGCGGACCATGGTGCGCGACGCCGAGAGCTTCGACGAGCTTGCCCGCCGTGGCTGGTCCGTCGAGATCGTTTGGGCCTGCCAGACCGGCGAAGCATCTCTGGCGAAATTGGTGGCACGAATCCGGGCGCGTCTTCCGTGAATTTCGTGCTGTTTCAGTTCACCCCTCATAACGATCTTCCAGGGTGGATTGACCCGCTGCCCCCGATGGCTCGGGTGAAGGAGGCAGATACGAGTCATGTAGACTGGCGGCAAGCGTTTTGGTCCCGGCATCACTGCCTGGCCTCGGCTCCTGTACGGATGGGTCCGTATACCGGGAGGAGACAAGCGGGGCTGAGCGAGTTGAATGCAGAGACCAAGCCGGATACACTGACAGCCGTACAAGGGATGCTTGCGGCCCGCTGGACTGCCGCCGTGCACAGGAGGAATACATAATGGCGCCATCCCCCGATGAATACGCTCCGGAGAGACGGCAGGTTACGCACGTCATGCTGAACCACCTTCTGTTGGATGACAGGAACCCACGTTTCGGGCTTCAGAATCGAAGTGCGAGCCAGGAGCAAATACTCGATCTTATAGTGGAAAAATTTGGAGTGGACGACGTCCTGAGTTCGCTCGCGGTAAATGGCTACTTTGAAGCAGAGCCACTCGTATGTAGAAGGGTTCCCGAATCCGCCGATTTTACCGTTGTGGAAGGGAACCGCCGGCTCGCTGCCTGCCTGATCATAACCAAGGATGGGCGCTCATCCAACCAGGCAAAGCGCTCGGCGGAATTTTCACGCCTATGGAAAGAGCATGGGCGGCGAAAGATCGACCCGGTCCCTGCCATCACTTTCGACGTCCATGAGCAAGAAAGGGAGATTCTCTCATATCTCGGTGTCCGGCACATCGCCTCCGCTCAACCATGGGATTCATATGCAAAGGCTGCATGGGTTGCGCAGGTAGTCGAAGTCAATGAATTGAAGATAAAAGAAGTTTCAAGAATGATCGGTGACCGGCATAGGACAGTCAATCGTATGCTCGAAGGATACTATCTGGTCAGGCAGCTCACTGACGCGGGAATGTTCAACCAGCAGGACAGCCTCCGGCGCGGCAGAGGCAGCGTCACGGACTACCCATTCTCCTGGGTTTATACGATTCTCGGTTACACGGCGATCAGGAATTTCCTGGAATTGACCGATACGGAGGCGCATAGCGACCCGATAGAGGAAACAAATCTGGATAATGCCGCCCTTCTTCTTCGATCGATGTTCGGTGACAAGTCCCGGGGACGGAGCGCTGCTATCAGCGACTCACGTCAAATCGGTTCGCTTGCCTCCGCTTTTGCGGACAGGGAGAAGGTTCGGTTGCTTGAACAAGGTAAGACATTGTCTGAGATAAATGTTCTTACGCAACCTATCGAGCAGCGGCTCTCCGAGGGCCTTGGTGTCATACGGGACACACTTCGTGACTTGATTGCTGGTTTATCGGAACAAGACATTCCGCAGGAGGTTGCCTTCGAGTTGGCTCCGGTTTCCGGCCGTATCCGCAGAATGGCGTCCGAATTGGACAGGAAGCTCAGGGAAGCTGCGTCGGGTGACGATGATGAATGATCCCTATGGCCAAAGACATCAAGCACAACGCGCTGCGAAAGATGCGGATCAGGCCGAGTTTGCCGCTTTGAAGAATGAGTACGTTTCCGTTGACACGGGTATCTATGACGATCGGGTGGCTGGAGCCTTTGACGACTTCGATGTCACCGACCCTTCGGTGACAGAAGTATGGCATCACGAGGATCTGAGACTGGACACAGCCGTTGGTAGAACATGCGAAGAGATCGAACGCAGGGCCGCTATTTTGAAATGCGCCTATCCTTTCAACCTGGATGGGGGAACTCTCTCATATTCGTCCCGAGGTTCGGGTATCTACGAATTCTTTCTCTCGATTTGCAATTCCAATACCCTTGCCAGTGGCAAGTACGTGTGGCTTCCCAGAATGTTCGAGCGTATAGCCGGGAGACTGGTAGCTTCCTATTTCGGAACGTATGCGCGGTGCATTCACACCGGATGGCCGCGAGACCCGGATGTTGGAATTACGTTCAGGGAAGCCATGCAAACGGTTTCCAAGCGTACCGGAGAGTGGCAATGGGGGCCGGAAGACAAGCTACCAGAGGACAAGAATCAAGGAGACGAAGGCTGCGATTTCGTCGTATGGCTGGATGCTCCCGACAGACGGAAGATTGGCCAGATTTTTGTTTTGGGTCAGTGTGCCTGCGGCGATAATTGGCAAGACAAATATGGTGATCTCAATATCAAGAAATTACAGAAGTGGTTCAACCCCTTATCGTTGATCGAACCCGTGCGGAGCTTTGCAACTCCGCATCACGTTACCGATGCGCTCCTTCGTGAAGCGATCCGGGAAGGGGGACTTTTTTTCGATCGGGCGCGTTTGACGATGATCGCATTTCACGCAGGGGAAAGCGTCCTCGATCAGAAGATGAAGAATTGTATGGCCAAATTGGTTGACTTGGTTCTCGAATAACGTAATCTTACCAGATGTCCGGAAGAGCCCGGGCGATCGACTCGAATAGCGGCGGGGGTACTGCGTTTCCGACCGCTTCGTACTTTTCTCTCATCGAACCCGTTTCCGGAAAGAACAAGTCATGCTTGAAGCCCTGAAGTCGTGCGGCTTCGCGATAGGAAAAGCGGCGCCGGGGAGCCCCGGAGGACCATACCCACTTGTCGGTATGGATTCGCACCAACTTTGGACTTATTGGATGAAGCGGCATATGACGCGGATGACTGACGATCGTCTTGCTGGGTTCGGACCAATCGCAACGCCTGTTTCGAGACATATAGTACCAGTGGAATTTGTCTTCGCAAAACTCGCCGCTCGGCCATTCAGGTAGCCCTGCTAGCGCGTCCGATACCGTTTTGAACTTGGCAGTGTCTTCTCCGGTACAAACAGGAGCTGGAAACTCGAACCGTATTCCAAAATCGCTTCTTATCCCGACGATAAAAATTCTTGCTCTTTGTTGCGGGACTCCGAAGTTGACGGCATTGAGTAACCTATGATCTACCCGGTATCCTGCCATCCGAAACCGGGTAATTTGATTTCGCAGCAGATGGGAGAAATCGCTTCGGCGCATCCCGGATACGTTTTCAACGACGAATGCCTTGGGCCTTATCTGCCGTAGAGCTCTGTCAAATTCCCGGTAGAGATAATTTATTTTCCGGTTGGAAATCCTGGCACCCCCCTGACTGAAACCCTGGCATGGATAGCAGCCCACCAGAAGATCTGCGTCGGGAAAGGAACGAATTTCACATATGTCCCTGCATTGGAAATCGGTTTCCGGGAGGTTTGCATTGTAGAGATCTCTGGCATAGGAAGCCACGTCATTGGCAAAAATGACTTCGAAATCAGCCTTGATAAGGCCGGAATCCGATCCTCCGCAGCCACTGAACAAAGATACGACTTTGGGCCGGCTGGACCGCGAATTCTTGAAACCGACTTCCATTTTCATATCCGGAAGACCTTCATGACCTCGTCGCCGAGATGGTTGATGACCTCGACCGCGATGCGGCCGGAGCGGGGTTTGGGGAAGGGGCGGGAGACGTCGCTGTGGAGGGTTGCCCAGGCATCGGCGTCGATCTCGGCCTTGAGGGTGGTCCTGAGCGCCTTGCAGGGGTCGTTCGCGCCGAGGAAGTAGGCGTGGCGGACGAAGAAGCTCTCCTCGTCGTAGTCGGTGTCGATGAACCAGCAGGCGATGCCGTCCGGGCCGTCCGAGCGGACCTCGCCGGTGTTGGGGTGGAAGACGTCCACGCCGTTGATCCTGACCTGGATGTGGCCGTCCCCGCCCTCGGTAGAAGGCGCTCCTTCGGCGGAAGGCGCAGCTTCCGGGGGGTACCGCAGCTTCGGGGAAGCCGCCACGTCGAGGACCTTGATGTCCGGCTCGTCGAAGATGACGAAGAGGTTGCCCTTGCCGGTGTTCTTGAGGTCGTTCGCCATGTGGAGGTCGGCGTTCATCCGCGCCTTGAGCACGGGAGTGCGGCCGATCTGGTCGAACTCCGACCGGTCGCGAGCTTGAGCGCGAGGCGGAGCAGCCCCGGATTCGCTTCGTGGCTGGCGTCCTCCAGGTACTGGAGGAAGCGCCGGCCGGACTGGCCCGTCCGCGGGGCGGCCTCGGTGAGCCAGATGGCGGTCTCGACCGCCTCGACCTGGCAGAAGAAGGGCCGGACGCCGGTAAACCGGTGGTCCCGCCAGTGCCGGAGCAGGCGTGCGGTCTCCGGGGTCACCCGCCACTGGTGCGGGTCCGGGAGCTGCCGCCACGCGTCGACCTCGCGGCGCACGCCGTTGATGATCTCGGCGTGTTGCTCGTACTGCTGTTCGCGGGTGGAGAGCCCCTTGCCTTCGTCGAAGATCAGGGCTTCCTGGGATTCCTGCCCCGCCGCATCTCCCTTGCCCCCGAGGCCGCGTTTCTTCGGCTTGGGGATGGGCGAGATGAAGGCGGCGCGGCGGCGGCGCTCGACGACGTTCTGCGTCGGCTGCCCGTCCGGACCGAGCTCCCAATGCCGGGCCGGGCGCTCGTACGGAGAGTTCAGGATCGGGTTGTCGAAGAATCGGTTGTCCACGTCCGCCCGCCGCCCGTGCTGGCGTCCGCGCATCTCCCGCCGGGGGCGAAGGGGAAGGCGAAGGCCGAAGCGCGAGTGTACCCGTTCGGGGGGGTCGGCCGCGGCGCCGCGCCTCGTGGGGCGCCATCCAGCTCGTCGCGGCGATGACGATCACTCCGACCGCGGCCATCACCACGAGCCAACCGAGGTGTGCGAGGGTCGGGGGGCGCCGGGTGACGATCGTCGGCACGAGGCCGAAGAGCGCCATCTGCACGCCGAGGTGGAACACGATGGACAGGGTGGAGGCTGCCGGGTGCGGAGCGCCTCCCTCGACGACCACGGCAGCATCGTCATCGACCTCCGACCGGGCGGCGTGGCCCGCCGCCGGCCGCCGGCCGAGCGGTCGGCCCGTGGGCGGGGGCCGCGACCGGCGGACCTGCCTCCCGCCTTTCGCGTGCGGTCGGGCCGTCGAACCACCGAGCTGCCGACCCACCGGCCGAGACCGGCGCCTCGATCGAACAACCATGAAATCTCGGCGGTGACTGCCGGGATTTCATGGTTGCATCCTTCCGGGGATTGGCAGCCTGCAATCGCTGAACTCGCATCCCAAGTCCGGGGTGTCCTGGGAAGGGTTCCTGCTGGAGGCGATCGTCGATCGGCTGCACCTCCCGGACGAGGGTGTCCACTTCCGGGCGACCCACACCGGCGCCGAGCTCGACCTGCTGATCACCCGCGGGAACCGGCGGATCGGTATCGAGATCAAACGGACCACGGCGCCCAAGGTCACGCGCTCGATCCGGTCGTCCCTGGCCGACCTCGACCTTTCGGAGGTCGTCGTCGTCCATGCGGGTCGGGAGTCCTGTCGCTTGGCGGGCAAGGTCCGTGCGGTGGCCGCGAGCCGCCTCGACCGGGACCTCGGCCTCTGACGAACGGCGACGGGAGGGACCCGCGGCTCGCCGGGCGGCCGGCCCCCCTTCGCCGATGCCTCGTACCGGAGCCCTCCGTACCGGCCCCGAACGGCGATGGCCGGGTCCGTCCGGGCTTCTCGGATCGCGTGGTTCGAACACGACCCTGTCCGCCGGTCAAGCTGCGGCGAACCGCCTGCATCCGCGTAACGGGCGCGAGAGCCGCAGTCGGAGTGAAGATGTTGAATCTTATTGTTTTTTAAGAATTTAGTCGCGTTTGATGTGCTGGAGACCCTCCAATCATAATCACCCGATTGGCCGGTGAAGGAGGACCGTTTCCCTCATGTCGATTTCTCCTCGTCCATCGTCCGGACCCGGGATCGGAGAAGCGATTGACGGCTTTTGCCGGCCAATCTCGTATCGTTCGGAGGGGGCGGAGCTCCCGAGCCGCCCGGCCCCGACGGCGCGGACGGACCGTGCGGCAGCGTCGTCGATCTCTTCTGCGGAGCGGGGGGCTCTCCCACGGGTTCCGGCAGGAGGGATTCGAGTTTCGCGGCTTGAGTTTCCGGATCACGTTTCAATCGGAAGACCGCTCCGATTCGCCGCCTCGGTGTAGAGAACGAAGCGGCGGATTTCGCCGGCGCGGCCGCCGGAGCACCTGCGGGTTCATCCCCGGACGGGGCGGGCGCGGCTACAGCAGGCCGCGCTCGACGAAGGAGACACACTCCGCGTCCCCGACCACGAGGTGGTCGAGCACCCGCACCTCGACCATGGAGAGCGCGTCCACGAGCTGTTCGGTGAGGAGCCGGTCGGTTTGGCTCGGCTCCGCGACCCCGGAGGGGTGGTTGTGGGCGAAGATCACCGCCGCCGCGTTGAGGTTGAGGGAGCGGCGGACCACTTCGCGCGCGTACACGGTCGCGCCGTCGATGGTGCCGCGGAACATTTCCTCGAACTCGATGACGCGGTGGCGGTTGTCGAGGAAGAGACACGAGAACACCTCGAAGGGCAGGTGCCGGAGCTTCGCCATCAGGAAGCGCGAGGTCTCGTCCGGGGTGGTGAGCGGGTCGCCGCGGTCGAGCCGGGTCGCGAGGTGGCGCCGGCCGAGCTCGAGGCAGGCCTGGAGCTCGACGTAGCGCGCCGGCCCGAAGCCCGGCAACCGGCAGAGGTCCTCCCGGTCGAGGTCCAGCAGCCCGCGAAGGCCTCCCGAGGAGACGATCGCGTCGCGGGCGACGTCCACGGCCGTCCGGCCCCGGGTCCCCGACCGCACGAACAGGGCCACGAGCTCCGCGTCGGAGAGCGCCTGCGGGCCCCTGCGGAGCAGCTTCTCACGAGGCCGCTCCGACTCCGGCCAGTCCTTGATCCCCGGCCTCTGGGTCGATGCCGGCTCGGTGCCTTCCTTCAGCATGTCGGCGTCGCTCTCGTTCCACCTTCGTTCGCGCGAACGCGCCCCGGTCCGCTCGGGACGGACCGCCGAGCGCGGCCCGGTTGCGGCCCGGTCGGCGGGCAGGCCGGCGGCCAGGCTGCCGCCCTCGCAGCCGCCCTCGCCGCCACGCCGGCAACGGTCTCCCGTCCTTCGCCCGCGCCGCCGCCGGCCACTGCGCCCCGACCGGCCGGCTGGTTCGCCGGCCGCGGCCCCGAAGCCCGAAGCGGACGGCTTGGACATCCGCCCCCCGTTGCCGGACAATCCCTTCGCATCGCGAGCCCGCACGGTAACATCGGGACGCCGCCGCCGAGACGGGTATTTTTCTCGCCGGCGTGGAGAAACAGGCTCGCGATTCGTGGGAATTCATGAACATCGTCCTCGGCGTGGCGGGCGGGATCGCCGCCTACAAGAGCCCCGAGATCGTCCGGCGCCTCAAGGACGCGGGGCACGACGTGCGCGTGGTGATGACCGCGGGGGCGGAGGCGTTCGTCACCCCGCTCACCTTTCAGGCCGTGTCGGGGGAGCCGGTCCACCGCGATCTCCTCGACGAGACGGCGGAGGCCGCGATGGGCCATATCGAGCTCGCCCGCTGGGCGGACACGGTGCTCGCCGCCCCGGCCACCGCGAACCTGATGGCGCGGCTCGCGCACGGCTTCGCGGACGACCTGCTCACCACCCTCTGCCTCGCCACCCCCTCCCCGATCGTCTTGGCCCCGGCCATGAACCAGCAGATGTGGCGCGCGCCCGCGACCCGGGCCAACCTGGAAGTCCTGGTCGGGCGCGGGGTCCGGATCATCGGTCCCGACGCGGGCTGGCAGGCGTGCGGTGACGTGGGGCCGGGACGGATGAGTGAGCCCGCGGACGTGGTGTCCGCGCTGCTCGCCGGGGCCGGGTCCGCCTCGCCGGGGTCCGGGTCGTGCGATGCGGATGCGGATTGGGATGGGGAGACCCCCGCTCCGCTCGCCGGGGTCCGGGTCCTCGTGACCGCCGGGCCCACCCGCGAGGCGATCGACCCCGTGCGCTTCATCAGCAACCACAGCTCCGGCAAGATGGGCTTCGCGGTGGCCGCCGCCGCCCGCACGCTCGGGGCGGAGGTGGATCTCGTGTCCGGCCCGGTATCGCTCGACCCGCCGTCCGGGGTCGGCGTTGTCCCGGTGGTGTCGGCCGCGGAGATGCACCGCGAGGTCCTGGCCCGCGCGGCCGGATGCGACGTCTTCATCGCCGCCGCGGCGGTCGCGGACTACACCCCGCTCTCGCCCGCGTCCGGCAAGCTGAAGAAGGAGGCCGCCCCCCTCCGCCTCGATCTCCGGCCGACGCCGGACATCCTCGCCGAGGTCGCCGCGCTCGACGATCCTCCGTTCACGGTGGGCTTCGCGGCCGAGACCGAGGATCTCGAACGGCACGCCCGCTCGAAGCTCGAACGGAAACGCCTCGACCTCATCGCGGGCAACCGGGTGGACGGCTCCGATCTCGGGTTCGACAGCGACCGAAACGCGCTCCTCGTGCTGTGGCCGGACGGCGGACGGGCCGATCTGCCCGCGGGGTCCAAGACCCTGCTCGCCCGGCAGCTCCTTGCCCTCGTCAGCGAGCGGTTCCTTGCCGAACGTTCAGCTTCGCACCCTTGATCCCCGGATCGGACGGGAGATCCCGCTTCCCGGGTACGCGACGGACGGGTCGGCGGGGCTCGATCTGCGGGCCTGCATCGAGCGGCCGGCCGCCATCGGGCCGGGCGACACGCGGCTCGTCGCGACCGGGATCGCCATCCACATCGCCGACCCGGGCTACGCCGCGGTGATCCTGCCGCGCTCCGGGCTCGGCCACCGCCACGGCATCGTGCTCGGAAACCTGGTGGGACTCATCGACTCCGACTACCAGGGAGAGATCCTCGTTTCGTGCTGGAACCGGGGACGCGAGCCCTACGTCATCGACCCCGGAGAGCGGATCGCCCAGCTCGTGGTCGTACCCGTCGCCCGCGCCCGCTTCGAGCTGGTCGAGACGTTCTCCGAGACGAAGCGCGGGACGGGGGGCTTCGGCCACACCGGCCGCCGGTAGCCCGGCCGCCCGCGGCGGCCCGCGATGGCGGCCGGGGCGCCGCGCAAGGATGATTCGGGCCGGGGGCGGCACGCGGGGCGCGGTGACCCGCATCGCGGAACGCCGCGGCGCGCCTCCCCGCGCCCCCGCCCCGGGTCACCCCGACCCACGGCCGCCCCCCGTCGTCGCCGGCCGCCCCCGCACCGCTCGACCTCCCGCTACCGGCACCGCTGCGGCGCGCGCAACCTGCTCCACATCCACCGGGCCGCCCTACACTACCCGCCGTCTCGCGAGCGGCGCGGCGCGGGGCCGCGACCCGGCGAAACACGACGGAGGAATGACCGGACCATGCCGACGCTCCAGACCCCACCCGCACCCGACGCCACGCCCCGCGGCTGCCACATCCCCGCCGAGGTCTTTCGCGCCTACGACATCCGGGGCATCGCTCCCGACCCGCTGGGCCCGGAACTGGTCCGCGCCATCGGGTGGTCCATTGCCCGCGAGGCGCGCGAGCTCGGGGAGACCCGCGTCGCGATCGGACGGGACGGCCGCCTGACCGGCCCGCCGCTCCGCGATGCGCTCACGGGGGGCCTGCTCGCGGGCGGGGTCTCGGTGGTGGACATGGGCCAGCTACCGACCCCGATCCTCTACTTCGCGGCGCGCGAGATCGGGAGCGGGGTCATGATCACCGGGAGCCACAACCCTCCCCACTACAACGGACTCAAGATCACCCTCGCCGGGGAGACCCTGTTCGGGGCGCGCATCCGGAAGCTCCGCGAGCGGCTCGAAGCGCACGGCTGGCCGGGCGTCCCCCTGCCGGACGGCGGACCCCACGGCAGCGGCGGCAGCGACGCCGGCGCCGACGCCGGCCCCCGCGCGAGCGCCGGGAGCCCGGAAGAGGGACGGAACGATGGCGGGCCCATCCCCCGCGGCGGCGTCACCCTCGCCTCGCACGACCCTCGCGAGGACTACGTACGAGAGGTCACCGGCCGGGTCTCCCGCGGCCGCCGCCTCCGGGTGGTGGTCGACGCCGGCAACGGCATCACCGGGCCGATCGCGCCCCGGCTCCTTCGCGCCCTCGGCCACGACGTCGTCGAGCTCCACTGCGAGGTGGACGGACGCTTCCCGAACCATCCTCCCGACACGAGCGTCGCCGCGTGCTACGCGGACCTCGCGGCGGCCGTCGTCGGGGAGCGCGCCGACCTCGGCCTCGCGTTCGACGGGGACGGCGACCGGCTCGGGGTGGTGGACGGCACGGGGGAGATCGTCTGGCCGGACCGCTTCATGATGCTCTACGCGGAAGAGATCCTCACGCGCCGGCCCGGCGCGGTCTTCGTCCATGACGTCAAGTGCACCCGGCATCTCGGCGAGTTCATCGTGTCGCGGGGCGGGCGGGCGGTGATGGGGAGGACCGGGCATTCCTATATCAAGAAGCTGCTCAAGGATGCGGGGGCGGTGCTCGCCGGGGAGATGTCGGGACACCTCTTCTTCTCCGACCGCTGGTACGGCTTCGACGACGCCCTCTACGCGGCTGCCCGCCTCCTGGAGATCCTCGCCGCCTCCCCGGAGTCCCCCACCGAGCGGCTCGCCGCCCTGCCCCAGGGGATCTCGACCCCGGAGATCCGGGTCGAGATGCGCGAGGGCGAGCCGGAGAGGTTCATGGAGCGGCTCCTCGACGCACTCCCCGGCGCTCCGGGATTCGCCGGCGCGAGGCTCGACACCCTCGACGGGGCGCGCGTCGAGCTCGCCGACGGATGGGCGCTCATCCGCGCCTCCAACACCTCCCCGAGCCTCGCCCTCCGGCTCGAAGCGGACTCCGAGGCGGCGCTCGATCGGATCGCGGGCGACGTGCGGGGGCTACTGCTGCGGCTGGGTCCCGATCTCGAGATACCCCTCTGAAGATACCCCTCCGACTCCTGGTGGCGGCGCCAGCGCCATGTTCACCGGTCTTGCACGAGACGCCCCCGGGAGCGCGGCGCCCCGCCCGCATGGACGACTACGGTGCGGACCGGGACACGGGTGGCCGCCCCCGGAGCCGCAGGCCGGGCAGAATGAAACCGCCCTGCCCGCGAGAGCGGCATCCCGGCCCGCGATCGGTCAAGATCGGCTTCGGAGTACCGGACGGAACGGCCGGCCCCTCTCGGAGGGAGAGAGCGAGACCGCAGGAAGGCCGGCGCGGACTCCGGGAGCCGAACCGGGAATACCGAGGATATGACCGAATCACCAACCGTTCCGAACGACGTGGCGCGCGTGCTCGCCGAAGCCCTGCCCTTCATCCAGCGCTTCGCCGGCGCGACCTTCGTCATCAAGTACGGTGGGAATGCGATGGTGGAGCGGGAGCTGACCCGAAGCTTCGCGCGCGACGTCGTGCTCCTCAAGTGCGTCGGGATGAACCCGGTGGTCGTGCACGGCGGCGGGCCGCAGATCGGAGGGTGGCTGGCCCGGATCGGCAAGAAGAGCGAGTTCGTGGGCGGGATGCGGGTGACCGACGAAGAGACCATGGAGGTGGTGGAGATGGTGCTCGGCGGGCTCGTGAACAAGGCCATCGTCTCCCACGTCAACCAGGCGGGCGGACGGGCGGTCGGCCTTACCGGCAAGGACGGCAACCTTCTCGCCGCGCGCAAGCTCCTCATGCCCGCCGTGTCCGGCGGGGGCGGTGAGGGCGAGCGTCCCGGCGCCGGCGCAAGCGGCCGCGGCGTTGCCGACGCCGATGGCAATGGCAACGGCGAGCTGCTCGATCTCGGCCTGGTAGGAGAAGTGGCCGAGGTCGACACCACCCTCCTGGATCATCTGGTGGCGGGGGACTGCATCCCGGTCATCGCCCCCATCGGATTCTCTCCCGACGGTCGCGGCTACAACATCAACTCCGATCTCGTGGCCGGCAAGGTCGCCGAGGCGATGCGGGCGGCGAAGCTCATCCTGCTCACCAACACCCCGGGGCTGCTCGACGAGAACGGCGCCACCGTGAGCGAGATGAACCTCGCCCAGGCGGCCGCGATGCGGGCGGCGGGCACCATCTCGGGGGGGATGCTGCCCAAGGTGCAGTGCGCGCTCGACGCGGTCCGGGGAGGGGTGGCGGCGGCGACCATCGCGGACGGTCGGGTCGAGCACGCGACCCTGCTCGAGGTGTTCACCGAGGCCGGCTCCGGCACCATGATCCGCCCCGGCTGACTGCAGCCGGCTCCGGACCGGCTCCGGATCGGCTCTGGCGGAACACGGCGACACCAGGCCGCCGGTTTCGCGGCAATCGCCGCCTCTTCCCCGGGCCGCACCGACCCTTCCGGCCCGGAACCCTGCATCCGCCCGACCGTCCGACCGACCGGCCCGGCCGGCGTTCCCCGAATACCCGGGCCGGGCATCCGGCCGCGGTGCGCCGCGGCGGATTCCGACGAAGATCGAGACCCTGCCCCGCGCCGCGACCCCTTCTCCCGCGCCATCATTCGGCTCCGGAACGCGGCTTGGGGCGCGGACGCGAGCATGGTATCGTCGCCGGGGATCGAGGGACGATCGAGCCCGTGCTGCCAGTCCCGCCATATCGACGAGGGACCTGCCGATGAGCCGGAACGTTCCAGCTTCCGTCGCGCTCGACTATCCGAGCGGGGACGGCAAGCCGATGGCCGAGGACGACTGGCAGCGCCGCGCCATCCTCGATGCGGTCGGCGTCCTCGACCTCCACTTCCGGGACCGCCCGGACGTGTACGTCTCCGCCGACCTCTTCATCTACTACGAGGAAGGCAACCCGAAGGCCCGGGTCGCGCCGAACGTGTTCGTAGTGTTCGGGGTCCCCAAGCACAACCGGTGGACGTACAAGCTGTGGGAGGAAGGTCCGGCGCCGGCCTTCGTGATGGAGGTGGCGTCGCGGGGCACGTGGCGCGAGGACGAGGGGCGCAAGGCGGTGCTGTACGAACGGCTGGGGGTGCGGGAGTACTGGCAGTACGACCCCACGGCGGATTACTTGGGGCTGCATCTCAAGGGCCGCCGTCTGGTGTCGGGCGGGTACGAGCCGCAGCCGGTGGTCGAGTCGCTGGACGGGACCGTGTTCCTTCGCAGCGAGACCCTGGGCCTCGACTTCCGGGTGAAGGGCGCGGAGGAGAGGTACTTCTTCGACCCGGCGGCGGGCCGGCGCCTTCCCAACTGGCTCGGGCCGGACGCCGCGCGCCGGGACGTCGAGTCCCGGGCCGAAGCCGCCGAAGCGCGGGCCGAGGCCGCCGAAGCGCGGGCCGCCGAGCTGGAAGCGCTCCTTCGCGAGAGCGGCGGCGCGCCGGGCGCCCGGTGAGCGATCCGCTCCCGATCCCTGCCGCCATCCACGGCACAAGCTCATTCTCCCCGGTACCATCCGAACGTCCGTAGCAGCGATCCCCGGTCCGATGCCCGTCGAACTCCCTCAATGGCTCATGCAGCTACGTCGGTCCGAGATCGTCGAGCGCGTACGCGACGACCCCCGCTCGACGGGAAACACGTTGCTTGGAGTGGATTTCGAGGTCGCGAGGCGTGAGGTCGTCGGTGGAGGCCAAGCCGACTTCGACCGGCCGTGGAACGGCCTGTCCGCTGACGACCGCGTTCTCCTCTATGCTTACATCAACCAGCCCGGGCACTTGGAAGAGCTTGTCGAAGCGTTCCACATGTTGTTTGCCGATGCTTCTCTGCCGGAGGATCCCATTGTCATCGACCTGGGATGCGGGCCGTTCACCGGCGGACTCGCCCTCGCCGCTACCCTGGACAGCCGATACCGTCTCGACTACATCGGGGTGGACCGGTCACGGGCGATGCGCGAGCTTGGAGAGAAGCTGGCGTCGGCCGCCGCCGAGTTCGACCGGACGCCGCGGATCGACCGGCACTGGTGGCCCGACGTCTCCTCGGTCACTTGGGGTTCCGCGCCGGGCTGGCGTCGGGTAGTCGTCATCGTGTCGTACCTCCTCGCGAGTCCGACCCTGGATGCCCGGGGGCTCATCGGGGAGCTGGAGGGATTGCTTGCGAAGCTCGGGCGCGGGTCGGTCACCGTCCTTTACACCAATTCGCCCTGGCCCGAGCATAACCGCAGCTACCCGACCTTCCGTACCGCGCTGCTGGATGCGGGCTTCAAGCTGTTCGCCGACGACACCGGCTCGATCGAGGTCGAGAGACGGGGCGTATCCACGCGTCGGGAGCTCCGATACGCCCTGTTTCATCGCGGGGATCGGAGTACCCTTCGGCTCGGAGGGGAATGAAGTGCGGCTTCCCACCTGGGATGAGATTCAAAGCGTAGGTGAACAGCGGGATGTGCTGGAGTATCCTCTCGACCGGTCTTTGTTCGTCGTGGGTCCACCCGGCTCCGGCAAGACGGTCCTCGCCGTATACCGGGCACAGATGGCGGCGGCGTTGGCGCTGGACGAGACGGAATCATCGGTCGAGATCGTCACGTTCAACCGGATGCTCAGGCGCCTTCTGGATATGCTGAAGGAAACCGAACTTCTTGTCAGGACGATGCACAGCTTCGTCTGGCACGATTACCAGCGCCGAACAGGGAAACGACCTCCGAAACAGCCGCACGATTCGCACTCGCATGACTGGGACTCCATGTCCTCATGCCTCGAGGAGACTCAAGAACGTCCCAACCGATCGCATCTGGTCGTGGATGAAGGGCAGGACCTTCCGCGCGGATTCTTCGAGTACGCATCCCGGTACGTGTCGGACACGATCACCGTGTTCGCCGACGACGATCAGGCCCTGAGTGAACGACGGACGACACTCGTACAGATCAAGACCGCGGCAGGCCTGGACGATCCCGTCATACTGAGCCGGAACCACCGGAACACGCCCGAGATCGCGCGCTTGGCCGAGCACTTTCACACCGGCCATCTGCCCGCCGCGGCGGTGGTCCGCTCATCGTTGAAGGAGCTTCCCCGTCTCGTTCGGTCAGACGGCCTTCACTCCACCGCCGGGTTGATATCGAACTGGTGCAACACCCGCGGCGGGAGCATCGGCGTCATCGTCAATCGGAACGATACGGGCAAGGGCCTGCACGGCGACCTCAGCCGAAGGCTTCCGCAAAAGCGCATCGACATCTACAGTAACAAAGCCCAGAACGAGGATTCGATCGAGATGCTCGAGCCCGGCGTGACGATCTTGAACAAGGAATCGGTAAAGGGCCAGGAATTCGATGCGGTCTTCATCCTGGAGCTGGAAGAGTTCATCCCGTGCACGACCGACGTGAAACGCCGTGCGATGTACATGATGTGTACGCGCGCGCGGGACCATCTCTTCCTCGTGCACGAGCGCCTTTCAGCAAGAGCCGCGACGGCCTTGCCGGATGCAAGCGTTCTGGAACGCGCATGACCTCCGCCGAGAGCCAGATCGCGATGCCATTCCCTTCGGTCGGCGAACAGGTCTCGGAGGCCCGCTGGCTGGGATTGGCCACGGACCATCGGCGCCTGTTCGATGCGCTTCAGGATGGCTGGTTACGCCCCTTGGAGCCGCAGACCGGCATCCTGGTCGGGGTCGATCGATACGTCGCGGAACGGCGCCCGGATCAGGAAGGACATCCGATACCGGTTCACCTCGAACTGGATATCGCGAAGCTGCCCGAATCGAGGGTCGCCGCCTTCCGGGACGGAAGATGGGAAGCCCGCTCGATCCGGGAGGTCGAGTCTTCGGACACCTCCCTGTATTGGCCGGGCGTGCTTCCTGCATTCGCGATCCGGGGGATCATGGTCTCGACGGAAGAGGAGCGCGCGCGGCTCGCGGGAATGGCTCGGTTCGTTTCGAACCTGATGCTTCCGGAAGAAGCAGTCAGGATCGATCCGGCGCCCGAGGATACCTCCGGGCCTGAAGAATGCCCCTCCCGTGGGGCCAGCGGATTCGCGATTCCCGGCGATGAGGATGCGGTACACGGCGCCATGACCATGGCCGTCTGGGCAGTACCTCGGATCGATCCCTGGCTGGACCTCCTCACCACGACCCTGGCCTCCGATCGGTCACGGCTTCCGGATTTGGCCCGCAACGTCGATGCCTCCTGGTGGCGGTTCCCGCCCTGGACGTCGGTGCCGGACGAAAGCGATCCGCTCGACCTCCAGGATCGCCTGTGGCGGGCTGCGATCGATACCCTCTCGACCCGCCCGACCGAAGGCGGCATCGCGCCCCGGGAGCTTGCCGAACGGATCGCTCGCGAAATCTCCTCTCGCTGCGAACGCTCGGCAGACCGGGACCGCATCTCTGCCTGGCTCGCGTCAACGCATGGAATCCTGCGCGCGGAATCCACGATCCGGCTCGACGGCTGGCGTGCTTGTCCGGTGGGAATCGCCATCCAACTGGTGCTCACCCGCCCCGATCCGGGCAGGTTCAAGACCTGGTTCCAGGACCTTCCGGGCCTGCCTCCCGCAATCGCCTGGTCGGCCGCAGCGTTGTGCGGCCTTCTCCACGGATATCGGAGGCTGGACGCCCATTTTCGCGGAGAGCCGTTTCAGCGCGAGCTCCTGTCGATTCTCGCGTTACGTGCCTGCGCCGAACAGGCACGGGAGATCAACTGGCCGTCGCTCTCCTCCGGCGAACCTCGCTGGCGCAGAGATTCCGGCAGCTTCGTATTGTCCTGGGGTGCCGAAGAGTTCGCCCGGCGCCCCGAGAAGGCGCGGGGCAGGTGGTATGCCGCGAATTTCGAGGACGAAGCGACGCGGCGCGAGGCGCTGAAGATTGCAAGGGAGCTGGGTTGGGGGTGTGTGAATCGGGAGCTCGTCCTGCGGGACGGAGGGGAGCCTCTCCGAGCTTCCCGCGAGGTGCGTATGGTCCGCGGTCCGGACTCGCAGCCTGAAGTCGAAGTAGAGGTCAGGATACCGGTATCGGAACGATACGACCTCGACATCGAAGAGACCGTCGATGCCGACTCGTTCCGACACTTGGCCGCGGTCGAGGGCATCGCGCGCGAACGGCTGCCGAACCCGCCCGCCTCACCGGCGTCCGGTTCGAGAGTCGAGGAGACCGGAGTCCCGGGTCTCGGGTACGTGAAGGACTTCCTCACGGAGGAGGAAGAAGCGGAGCTGGTGGCCGTGATCGATCGGGGTGAATGGAGCTCGGAGCTCAGGCGGCGCGTCCAGCACCATGGCTGGCGATACGATTACGAGGCCCGGAAGGTCGGCCCTTCCATGTACCTGGGGCGGTTGCCGCCCTGGGCCGACGAGCTCGCGCGGCGCCTCGAAGAAGCGAAACTCGTGCCCCGGCGCCCGGATCAGGTCATCGTCAACGAATATGTCGGCGACCAGGGGATCGGCGCCCACGTCGACAGCCCGAGCTTCGCCGACGGCATCGCCACGATCAGCCTGCTGGAATCCTGGGAGATGGTGTTTCGCGAGAAGGGCGCCAGGAGAAGGATCCCCCAGGTGCTCGAGCGGCGAAGCGTCGCGATCATGGAGGGCGATGCGCGAGAACGCTGGACGCACGAGATCCCGCACCGGAAGACCGAGTCGGGCAGCTCGGGCAAGGTGAGCCGGGGGAGGCGTATCCCCCTCGTGGTGCGCGGAGTCGTAGAGGCCGGAGGTCGGAGCTCCGGCAAGGTGAAGCGGGGGAGGCGCATCTCCCTCACCTTTCGCAAGGTGGTCCCTCCGCCGGGCGGGAAGGGCGGGTCCGGATAGCCCAGGCCCTTCGGCCCCCCACTCATCGGGTGGCGGGCATCATGCGGATGTTCGGGCCGGGAAGGCGCTTGTCGCGGGCCGGGACGTCCCGCCCTCCGTCCTTGGGGGGCGGTTCAGCGTTCGCCGTAGCGCTCCAGGTAGCTTCGCATCGCGGGCGCGTAGCGGGCCAGGTCCGGGCGCGTCTCGACGGCGTGAACGAGCTGCCGCGCGCTCGCGACCGCCGCCACCGGCAGCCCCTCGTCCTCCCGCATCTCGCGGGCCGCGGACTTGCGCCCGACCCCGCGCTCCTCGCGATCGAGGGAGATCACGAACCCGGCCGGAACGGCGCCCGCCGACCCGATGATCGCGAGGGACTCGCGCGCGGCGGTCCCGGCCGAGATGACGTCGTCCACGACGAGGACCCGCCCGGCGAGCGGCGCCCCCACCGTGATCCCCCCTTCACCGTGGTCCTTCGGCTCCTTGCGATTGAACGCATAGGGCACGTCTCCCGCCCCCGTCTCGAAGAAGGCGACGGCCACGCTCGCGACGAGCGGGATCCCCTTGTAGGCCGGTCCGTAGAGCACGTCGAACCCGAGGCCGGCCGCGAGGATGGCCTCCGCGTAGCAGCGCCCGAGCCCGGCGAGGGCGCGCCCGGAATGGAACCGCCCGGTATCGAGGAAGTAGGGGCTGATGCGGCCCGACTTGAGCTCGAACTCCCCGAATCGAAGCGCGCCGCACTCGAGGGCGAGGTCGATGAACCGCCGCGCCGTTCCATCCGCCGCCGTACCGGTCCCGCGTCCCATCGGCTCAGAACATCAGGTGGCCCGCGTCGCGGATCGGCTCGATGAGCAGCAGGTTGACGAGCTGAAGGCCGATGAGGACGAGGATCGGCGAGAGATCGAACCCTCCCATGACGGGAAGGGCGCGTCGCGCCGGCTCGAGCACGGGCTCGGTCAGGCTGTGGACGACGTCGCTCGCCGGGTGCCGGAGGCCCGGGTTCACCCAGCTCAGGATGACCCGGATGAGGATCGCCCAGAAGAAGACGGTGGTCGCGAGCTCGAGCAGCTCCGCCGCCGAGACCACCGCGAGACCCGCGATCGACGGCTCCACCCCCTTCACCCCGTACACCAGCCAGAGCTCGGCCATCTGCGCCCCGAGCATCACGAGGACGGCGCCGCCCTCGATCCGCCCGACGCGCGGCACGATGCGGCGAAGCGGGGCCAGGACCGGCTCGGTGAGCCTCACCACGAGCTGCGACAGCGGATTGTAGTAGTCGGCGCGGAGCACCTGCAGCAGCACGCGCAGCATGAGGATGAGGATGTAGACTCCGAACGCCACCTGCACGAGGAAGGTGAGCGCGTTTCCAGCGTAGGGGGCGCCCACGGCGGTACGCTCAGCCGCCGAGCTCGCGCGAGCGGTCCCGCGCCCCGGTGAGGGCGCGCTCCACGAGCTCGCCGAACCCCCCGGCGCGGAAGAGGTCGAGGGCCCGCTCGGTGGTTCCACCGGGAGAGGTGACGCCCGCCCGGAGCTCCCCCGGGGTCCGTCCGGATTCGAGCGCCATGCGCGCCGCCCCGAGCGCGGTCCGGAGGGTGAGGGCGCGGGCCTGCTCGCCGGTGAGCCCGAGGCGCACCCCGGTCCCGATCATGTGCTCCATCAGGAGGAAGTAGTACGCGGGACCGCTTCCCGAGACCGCGGTGACCGCGTCGAGCAGGGCTTCGTCGCCGACCCAGAGCGCGGTCCCCACCGACCGCAGGATGGCCTCCGCCGCGCCCCGCTGCTCCCCGGTCACCGCCTCGTTCGCGAACAGCGCGGTCACCCCGCAGCCGAGGAGCGCCGGGGTGTTCGGCATGGTGCGGACCACCGGGGCCGGATAGCCGAGCCACTCGAGAATCCGGGCGATCCGGACCCCGGCCGCGATGGAGACGACGAGCGGACCTCGCTCGCGCATCGCCCCCGCCGCCCCGGTGACGACCTCGGCCATGATCTGGGGCTTGACGGCCAGCACCACCGCGTCGCTCGCGGCCGCCGCCTCCCGGTTGTCGGCGGTCACCTCCACCGAGTATCGCTCCGCGAGGTCCCGGCGTTTCTCCGCCACGGGCTCGGACACGAGGATGGCCGCCGGCGGATGGCCGCTCTCCACGAGCCCGCCCACCAGGCTCGACGCCATGTTACCCCCGCCGATGAAGGCGATCTTCCCGGCCATGCCGACCCCGCACGTTCACGAACGGACGCGATTATGGAAGATTCGGGGCGTCCGGCAAAGACGGCGGGTGGGCGGCGGACGCAGAACCGCTTCATTCCGGCCGGTTCATGCCGGCGGTCCGGGCGGCATGAAGGACGACCCTCCCGCCGGGAAACCGCGCCCCGTCCCCAGGGTTCTCGGGGGTGCCGGCTCGACCGAGCCGGGCGGGAGGCGCGCGCTCGACCCTCCGATCAGGAACGTTCACGCGTTGGCCGCGGGCGGCCCCGCGGACCCGGGAGGCCGGGTCCGCGAGATTCAGCCGTCGGGCCGAGCGCGGGATTCAGGCGCGGGTTCGGCCTCGAGGCCCGCTTCGTGGTCCGAACACCGCCGTGCCGATCCGGACCATGGTGGACCCCTCCGCCACCGCCGCCTCGAGGTCGTCGGTCATGCCCATGGACAGCGTATCGAGGGGATGGCCCTCGCCGTGCAGGCGCTCACGGGCCTCGACCAGGGGGCGCAGCGCGGCCCGCTGCTCGTCGAGCCCGGCGCCCGGCCGGGGAATGGCCATCAGGCCCCGCAGCCGCAGCCGGGGAAGCGCGGCCACCGCCGAAGCGAGGTCGGCGGCTTGGGAAGGGTCCACCCCGGACTTGGACGCCTCGCCGCTCACGTTCACCTGGAGGCAGACGTTGAGCGGCGCGAGCCACGCCGGGCGCTGGTCGCTCAGGCGGCGCGCGATGCGCACCCGATCCACGGTGTGAACCCAGTCGAAGCGTTCCGCCACCGTTCGCGACTTGTTGGCCTGGAGGGCGCCCACGAAGTGCCACTCGATGCCGCCGGGGCCGGCGAGATCGGAGAGCTCGTCGAGCTTCTCCACCGCCTCCTGGACGAAGTTCTCGCCGAATCGATGCTGTCCCGCCTCCCACGCCTCGCGGATGAGGCTCGCCGGCCTGGTCTTGGCCACCGCGACCAGGGCCACGCTTCCCGGCGGGCGGCCGAAACGCCGTTCGGCGGCCGCGATCCGCTCACGGACCGCGGCGAGGGAAGCGGCTACCGGCCTCCCGCTCCGCATCACAGCACCCCCTTCTCCCGCAGCTCCGCGACCGCCGCCTCTCCGAGCCCCAGCCGCTCCTCGAGGATCTCCCGGTTGTGGGCGCCGAGCTCCGGACCCGGCCACTCGGTGCCGCCCGGCGTGGCCCCGAGCCGGGGAGACATCGCGGGCAGGATCAGGGGCTCCCCGTCGATCTCCACCCGGTGGAACATCTCCCGCGCACGGTAGTGGGGATCGTCCATGATGTCGGCCACGCTGTAGATGGGGCCGGAGGGCACGTCCGCCTCCTCGAGCCGCGACAGCACCTCGGCCGAGTCGAGGCTCCGGGTCCATGCCGCGAGAGCGTCGTCGATGAGCTTCTCGTGCTCCACCCGCCCCGCGTTGTCGGCGAGGCGCGGGTCGTCCGCGAGGTCCGCCCGGCCCGCCGCCCGCATGAGCCGGCGGAAGATCGAGTCCCCGTTGCCGCCGATGATGACGTGCCGGCCGTCCCGGCAGGGATAGGTGTTGGTGGGGACGATCCCGGTCAGGGTGGTGCCGGACGGCCCGCGCACCAGGCCCGCGCCGTCGTACTCGGGGACGACCGACTCGAGCACGTTGAAGACCGACTCGTAGATGGCGACGTCCACGAGCTGGCCGCGGCTCGACTTCCCGCGCTCCACCAGGGCGAGAAGGATCCCGATCGCGGCGTGGAGCCCCGCGAGGGTATCGCCGAGGCTCAGGTTGGGGCGCACCGGCGCCTCGCCCGGGAAGCCGTTCAGGTAGCGGAACCCGCCGATCCCCTCGCAGACCGAGGCATAGCCGGGGCGCTCCGAATAGGGTCCGGTCTGGCCGTAGCCCGACACGCGGGCATAGACGAGGCCGGGATTGGACTCCCGGAACGCATCCGGGCCGAGGCCCCATCCCTCCATCGCGCCCGCCCGGAAGTTCTCGACCACCACGTCCGCGCCTTCGATGAGGCGTTTGACGAGGGCCCGGCCTTCCTCCGTCCGCAGGCTCAGGGTGACCGACTTCTTGTTCCGCCCGAGCATCCGCCAGAAATAGGAGGTCCCGTCGCGCAGCACCCGCCAGCCCCGGATCGCGTCGCCGCCGCCCGGCGGCTCCACCTTGACCACCTCCGCCCCGAAGTAGGCGAGGATGCTGCCCGCGAACGGGCCGGCGATGAGCTGTCCGAGCTCCACCACCCGGATGCCGTCGAGGGGAGGCCGGGATGCGCTCATGAACTCGGGCTCCGAAGGCTCCTGAACACGCTGGCTCCATCGAAGACCGGCCCGTCCACGCACACCCGCTTCATCGCCGGCCCGGCCGGGGTGCGCACCCGGACGTTGCACCCGGCGCAGCCGCCGGTTCCGCACGCCATGTGCTCCTCCAGGGCAAGCTGGCTCGGCGCCCCGAACTCCCTTCCAAGCTCCGCGACCGCTCGCAGCATCGGCTCCGGGCCGCATGCGAAGAGCTCCACCCGCACCCGTTCGGGCGAGGATCGCACCCTCAGCCAATCCCGCGCAAGATCCGTCACCAGGCCGTCGAAGCAGCCCGGCAGCCCGGCCCGGCTCGCGGTCCGGCTCGGAACCCCGGCGTCCTCGAGGCATCCGAGGGCCGCTCCGGCCGGAAGCCCGGCCTCGGGTATCGAGGACGGGCGGAGATCGAAGGGGAAGGGGACCTCCGATCCCATGAGCACGACCGGGCGGGACGCGGCGAGCCGATCGGCGAGGAACAGGATGGGAGGGATCCCGACCCCACCGCCGAGGAGCAGGCGGCAGGGGCGATCCGGGGACGGTGAGAAGCCGCGGCCGATCGGCCCGAGGACGCTCAGGCGATCGCCCCGCCCGCATCGTGCGAGGAGACGGGTCCCCGCCCCGGTCTCCTTGAACAGGAGCTCGAACCAGCCCTCGTCCGACGCCGTCCGCATGACCGACATGGGCCGGCGCAGCGCGAGGGACGGGCCGCAGCGAAGGTGGACGAACGAGCCCGGCTCCGCCCGGGCCGCCACCTCCGGCGAACGCATCCGGAGGACGTGCTGCCCGGCCGCCCGGCGGTCGTGCCCGATCACCTCGGCCTCCTCCAGGAAGATCGTGCCCCGGTGCGCCCGGCCCGGATGGAGCGAGACGGCTCCCCGCTCGTCCGCGGCACCGGCCGGAGCGCCCGCGACCCCGCCCCGCGGAATCGCCGATCGACCGCGCGAGCGGCCGCCGTCCGTGTCCGAGGCGCCGGCCGGAGGGCCCGCGACCCCGCCCCGCGGAATCGCCGGGCGACCGCGCGAGCGGCCGGCGTTCAGGGGCGGATCTCCCGAAACGCCCCCTCGGCCGCGAGGATGCGGATGAGCAGGGCGGCCCGCACCCACATGCCGTTCCGCTCCTGCCGCCAGTACATCGCCCGCGGGTCCTCGTCCACGCGCGGGTCGAGCTCCGGCCCCCGGGGCAACGGATGCATGACGATCGCGTCCCGCTTCATGCGCGCGAGCTCGTCCGGGCCGACGCCGAACCTCGTATGGTCGAAGCGCACGGTCTCCCCCGGGCCGTCGTACTCCGACTGGAGGCGGGTGAGATAGAGGGCATCGAGTTCGGGCAGGACCTCGGCGGGCGACTCCGTCTCCTCGTACTCGATGCCGTGGCGGTCGAGGAGCGCCTTCACGTCCCCGCGCATCCGGAACGCGGCCGGCGAGAGGAACCGGAGCCGCACCCCCGGATAGTGCCGCAGCAGATGGCAGAGCGAGCGCACCGTGCGTCCCCGCGCGAGGTCGCCCATCATGCCGATCGTCTTCCCTTCGATGCCGCCCCGCCCGGAGAAGCTGCGGTCGAGGGTGTAGACGTCGAGGAGGGCCTGGGTCGGGTGCTGGTCGGGGCCGCTTCCCGCGTTGACGATCGGCACCGGACGCGCGATCGAATCCATCATGCGCGCCGCCCGCGCGGCGAGGCCCGGCTCGCCGCTTCGCATGATGATGACGTCGACGTACGAGCTGAAGGTGCGGATGCTGTCCTCGAGGCTCTCCCCCTTCACTTCCGACGAGGTCGCCGGGTCCCGGATCTCGCTGGTGCGGATGCCGAGGACGTGGCAGGCGTTGTTGAAGGACAGGAACGTCCGGGTCGAAGGCTGGGTGAAGTAGAGCATCGCCCGGCGGTCGCCGAGGAGCGCCTGAAGCCCGAGCCGCCCTTCCCGGCTCTTGGCGACGGTGCGCACCTCGGTGGCGAGCGCGCAGATCTCGTCCAGGAACGGCCGGTGGAACGGCTCCGGATCGATGACGTGGAACGGCTCCGGGGCGGCGGGGGCGGACGCCGCGGCGGCCGGCCGGCCGGATGCCTCAGCCATCTACCGCCGCGGAGATCTTTGCCGGATGCGGGCCGACCGGATGCGGGCCGATCCGATGCGGCGCGGTGAGCGGTGCGGCCGAGGGGCGGCCGCCCGCCTTCGGTGCGCTCCCGGCCGGCCGCCGTTCGCCGAGCCACGATTCGAGGATGATCCGGGCCGCGACCGGGTGGTCGATCCCGCGCCGCCGCCCCCGCGTTCCGGACCCGCGGAACGCTCCCCGCTCGGCAAGCTCCGCCCGCGCTTCCACCGTGGTCAGGCGCTCGTCGGCCGCGTGCACGGGGAGCCCGAACCGGCTCCGGAGGGCGTGCCGGAAGCGCCGGGCGCGCCGGGTCATGGGCTGGGGCCGGCCGTCCATGTGAAGCGGCTCTCCGACGACCAGCCCGTCCGGCCTCCACGCCGCCACGATGCCGTCGATGGAGGCCCAGTCCGGCTCTCCGCCGCGCACCCCGACGGTCGAGAGCGGGCTCGCGGTCCCGGTGACCGACTGCCCGACCGCGACCCCGATGCGGCGCTCGCCGTAGTCGAACGCGAGGAAGGTCTCGTCGGCCGGCATCTCTCAGCGGTCGTCGTGAGGGCGCCGGGGCGCCGGGGTGCCGGGGCGCACGGACCGGAGGCCGGTGACGAAGGCGTGGCCGGCGCCGCGTCGACCCGGCCGGAGGGAGCACGTCCCGGCGCCGCGCGCGGGTCGGCGCCCGCAACCGGCCGCCGGTGAGGAATGCAGGCCGCCCACCCTCACGCGCGCCCCGACTGTCCGGACAGGCGGTGAAGCTCGACCCCCAGCCCGCGCGCGGCCAGCGCCCAGCGGTCTTCGAACGGCGCCTCGAAGACGATGCCGAGATCGGCGGGACCGCTCAGCCACGCGTTCTGCCCGACCTCGTGCTCGAGCTGCCCCGGCCCCCATCCCGCGTAGCCCAGCGCGACGAGGACGTCCCGCGGACCACGCCCGGCGGCAAGCGCGTCGAGGATGTCGCGCGACATGGCGACCGCGACGTCCTCGCCCTCCACCACCAGCGCGTGCTCCCACGCCCCGGCCGGGCGGTGCAGCACGAAGCCGCGTTCCTTCATGACCGGCCCCCCTTCCATCACCGGGAGCTGCCGGGCGGAGTCGCCCTCCACCTCGGAGCCGGCTTCCACCCCGGCCTGTTCGAGCACCGTCCCGAGGTCGAAGCCCGCGGGCCGGTTGATGACGAGGCCCATGGCCCCGTCCTCGTCGTGCGCGAAGACATAGGTCACCGTGCGCACGAAGTTCGGGTCCTGGAGCGACGGCATGGCGATGAGGAAGTGGTTGGTCAGGTCCATGCACATGCCTCGGGTTGCCGGGGATTATAGTAGTCCGCGCGCGGCCCGGAGGGGAATCGGCGCAGGGGCCGCCGCGGAAGGCCGGCGCGGGAGGTCAGTGCAACGTCTCCGGATCGGCGAGCTGGACGTGGACGACCGCGCCCCCCTGGACGACGACGAGGCCCGCCGCACGGTCCGCTCCGTCCGCGCTGTAGTCGAACCGGTAGACCCGGACGAGCGCCACCCGCGCGTTCCACCCGAGGCTCATCCTGGCGAGCGCCACCGTCTCATCGAGGAGCTGCACGCCGCCCGCCTCGCAGATCCTGCGCCCGGCCCGGGTCGCGGCTTCGCGGGCTCGCAAGTTTTCTCGCCACAGCCAGATCGCTCCCGCGATCAGGGCCGCCGCGATCAGCGCTTCGTGCACGAGTCCACGAGCCGTTCCCCGCTCGCGTCTTCCGCGCTGGCCGGAGCCCCCGCGATTCTGCAGCGCGGAATCGCCCGGCGACCGCGCCAGCGGACGCCCGCGATCAGCGCTTCGTGCATGCGTCTGCTTCGGCGAGCCCGGCCCCGTCCCCAACGCGGTGGAACCATTCACGGCCGACGCGCGGGGCGCGCCCGTCCACGTTCACCGCCCCCCGCCCGGCCCGGAGGTCGGCGAGGGCCACGATGCGCGAGTCGACGCTCACCCGCACCCGCCCCGTCCGGTTGGGCCGGCTCGCGTGAAGGTGAGCGCCGGAGAAGCACAGCAGGTCGCCCGGCCGGATGAGGACCGGGACTTCCGCCGCATCGCCGGGGATCGGGCCGCGGAGCACGGGCAGGAGCGGGTAGCGGCCCGGCGCCTCCCGCAGCCGCTCGAGGTCCCAATCCGCGCTGGTGTTCGGTACCGCGCGATCGAAGAGGGTCGGCCAGATCACCAGGGTGGCGCCCGGATCGAGCGGAAACACCGGACCCCACAAGTTGATCTGGGCCATCAGGTTCGAGCCCCAGGTGTCCCGGTGCGGGGGAAGGTCGCGCACCCGGCGTCCCGAGTGGGTGTCGCCGCTCGGCTGGAGGCGGAGGATCAGCCGGTCCGCGAAGGTCGCGGCCGGATCGAGCCCGATCGACTCGACCACTGCCCGGAAGGCCGCGCGGGCGTCCCCGCCGTGCATGAACGAGCGGCGGAGCGCCGCCGCGCGGGCGAGATAGTCCTCCGGGCCGAACGAATCCTGGGCGAGCGGCGGGGGGAAGGGGTCGAAGGCGGCCTCGGCCGCCGCGCGCGCCCGCGCGGCGAGCTCGACCATCGCGGGAAGCCCGCGAAAGACCAGCAGCCCGCCCCGGAAGACGCGCCGCCGATCGATCGGAGGCTCGCCGTCGACGAGCTCCCCCGCCACCGGGCTATGCCGCCGCGTCCTCGCCGCGCCCGCGCGCCCGCTCGCGGGCGCTCGGATTGACCGAAGGCCGGAACGGCACCTCGCACACCTCGGCGCGGTCCGGCTTTCCCGGCTCGCTCGCGTACTCGTCGGGCAGCCACACCGTGAGCGGGGTCCCGACCGCGGACCTGCCGACCGGCACGTACCCCATCGCGATGTTCGTCCCGAGCTCCGGGGCGTACCACGGCGAGGTCAGGTACCCGATCGGATCCCCCCCGTCCGCATCCGACACCAGCCAGAAGTCGGGCGCGTAGTCGTCGATCGGCCTGCCGCCCATCGTCATCCCGGCCATGATCATCGCGAACGGGGGGCGCCCCGCATCGATCTCCTCGCGCATCCGCTCGAGCGCCGCCCGGCCGACGTAGTCGCCCCGCTTGCGGCGCGGGACCTGGTAGGCGAGGTTGCACTGGAAGGGCGCCGTCTCGTGGTCGATGTCCTGCCCCCAGGACAGGATGCCGGCCTGGATGCGGCGCTGGTGGCCCGGGGCGATGACCATGAGCCGGTGGGCCTTGCCCGCCTCGAGCACCGCGTACCAGAGCTTCTCGGCGTGCAGGGTGGCGTCCCGGAGGTAGATCTCGTAGCCCTTCTCCCCCGAGAAGCCGGACTGGGAGATCACCACCGCCGAGCCCCCGATCTCGGCCTCCATGAGGCCGTAGTAGGGGATGTCCCGGATCCCCTCGCCGACCAGATCGGCCATCAGGTCGAGCGACTTCGGCCCCTGGATCTGCAGCGGGCAGACGTCGATCTCGTCGATCTCGACGTCCATCTTCATCCCGACGTTGACGCCCTGGAGCCAGAACAGGAGGTCGGAGTCCGCGAGCGAGAACCAGAACTCGTCTTCGGAGAGCCGGAGCAGCACCGGGTCGTTCAGGATCCCGCCCCGCTCGTTGCACAGGATGACGTACTTCGCGTGCATCGGCTCGATGCGGGTGGCGTCGCGGGTGATGACGTAGTCGGTGAACTGCTCCGCGTCCGGCCCCTTGACCCGGATCTGGCGCTCGACCGCGACGTTCCACATGGTGACGTGCTTCGTCAGCGCCTCGTACTCCACCGACGCGCCGCCGTCCTCCGGCCGCACGTAGCCGCGGGGGTGGTAGATGCGGTTGTAGACCGTGGCCCGCCAGCAGCCCGCCTCGTGGGACAGGTGCCAGTAGGGGGATTTGCGCACGCGGGTCGAGATGAGCAGCTCGGTCGGCGTGCGGCCGCTCTGGCGAAGGTTGATCGGGACGATCCGGTCGGACTGGTCGACGCTTTCCGGCTGGCGGTTCATGGCATTCCTCGGTATCCCCAAGTGTTCGTAAGCTGGTTGAAACAGCTTGATTTTCAGATGCGGTCGGAGAGCTTGCGGGGGCAGCCGCGCGGGGCCGCGGGCCGCTCCCGGCGGGCGCGACGATGTCAGAATCGCGTCCCGTGCGAATTGCCTGGGTACGACGGAAACCTGCCTGTTTCCGACGTCACCGTTCCCCGATCCGGCCGCCGCGCGCGCCCGCGCCCGCGCGTCGCTCCCGGCGCCGGCCGTCCCCGCCGCATCGGGGCGCCGCGGCCCCGGGGACGCGGCGCCCCGCTCCCGTGCGATCATGTACGCGGACGGAGGATCGGCCGCCCGGAGCACGGCCGGACGGGGAGCACCGAGGAGATGAGCGACGGAAGCATCGACGGCGGTTCCGCCTCGTCCTCCCGGCGCCACGAAGCCTTCACCGCACTGCTGGAGCGGGGCGGGGCGCGCGCCCTTCGCGCCGCGCTGGGCGAGATCCATCCGGCGGAGGTCACCGACTGGTTCGAATCCCTCCCCGCGCGCCACCGCGACGCGGCCTGGAGCTGCATCGACCCCGCCCGCCGGCACGACGTGCTGGCCGAGATCGAGTATGTTCCCCGCCGTGGGGCAGGTTCCCTCCTCGCACCGGCGCCAGAGGCGGGGAGGAGCGGCTCCGCACCCTCCGTTCCATGCAGACGTCCCAGGGGAACACCCATGACCCTCCGTCGAATGCAAGCCCTCCTCCGCGGAGCGGGGAGCATCATGGACCTGTACCCGGACCCGGATCGTTATGCGCGCTTCGTCCCGGCCGGGACGGCCGAGGAGCGTCTCGGAGAGATCTGGGGTCGGGCAGGAAGGTACATCCACGACGCCGCCGGGAGGGTCCACCGTGAGTCGGGATCGTGCGCGCGCCCCGAGGAGGAAGAAGGCGCGCCCACCCGCGAGCGTGGGCGCCGTTCCTCCTGCTGAGCGAGCCGAACCCGCCCAACTCGTCGCCACGGAGGTTCTGCACGAAGAGCGGCGGATTTCCGGGCCTCTGCCTCCACCGGAAGTTCTGCGCGGATACGACGACGCACTTCCGGGTGCGGCGGAACGGATCCTGCGGATGGCGGAGATCGAGCAGACCGATACCCGGGAGGCCAGCCGGCTCGCGATCCGGGAAGCTGCCGCGGACAGCCGACGCGGGCAGAAATATGCCCTCCGGATTGCGCTTGCCGCGCTGACAGCCGCCTGCGTTCTCGGGTACCAGGGCCACGAGGCGGCGGCCGCAACCGTCGCGGCAGCACGATGATCGGGCTGGTGGCGGTTTTCATCACGGGCCGGCGCGGTCGAGGATCCTGACCCTCGCCGCCCGATCCGGATGCCGGCCCGGCGGCTTCGCCCGGCTCTCGGCCGAAGAATGCGGGGCGCGGGAATTCGATCTATCATCGCCCCGCTTCGCGCGTGCATGATCATGGCGGATTCACCCACCATCGTTCTCGTGGACGGCTCGTCGTACCTCTTCCGGGCCTTCCACGCGATGCCGTCGTTCACCAACTCCGAGGGGGAGCCGACCGGGGCGATCCTCGGGGTCGTCAACATGCTCCGCCGGCTCCGCTCCGATTTTCCGAGCGAGTACTTCGCGGTCGTCTTCGACGCGCCGGGGAAGACGTTCCGGGACGACTGGTATCCGGAGTACAAGGCCAACCGCCCGCCCATGCCGGGCGAGCTCCGCGCCCAGATCGAGCCGCTTCACCGGATCATCCGCGGCCTCGGCCTCCCCCTCCTCTGCATCCCCGAGGTGGAGGCGGACGACGTCATCGGCACCCTCGCCGAGCGCGCCCGGGAGAGCGGGTGCCGGGTGATCATCTCCACCAACGACAAGGACATGGCCCAGCTCGTGGGCGAACGGGTGACCCTCGTCAACACCATGGACGACTCCATCCTGGACGAAGGCGGCGTCGAATCGAAGTTCGGGGTGCCGCCCGCGCGCATCGTGGACTACCTCACCCTCGTCGGGGACCCGGTGGACAACGTGCCCGGGGTGCCCAAGGTGGGGCCGAAGACGGCCGTCAAGTGGCTGGCCGCCTACGGCTCGCTCGACGGGGTGTGCGCCGCCGCGGCCTCGATCGGAGGGAAGGTCGGCGAGAACCTGCGCGCGTTCCTCTCGCCGGACGGGGCGGCGGGGAGCCGGATGGACCTCTCGCGGCGGCTCGTGACGATCCGCCGCGACGTGGAGATCGGGGAGCGCCCCGAGGAGCTGCGCCCCGGCGCCCCGGACCGGAGCGCACTCGAGGCGATCTACCGGCGCCTCCAGTTCCGTTCGCTGCTGCGCGAGCTCCTGGACGGGGTGCGGGCGGCGGGCGGCGAGGCGGAGCCGGAGCGCGGCCCGCCGTCCGGCGCGGTGGACGAGGCATCGCACGAGACGGTGCTGACCGGGGAGGCCTTCGACCGGTGGATGGACCGGATCGGGGCCGCCCCGGCGTTCGCCTTCGACACCGAGACCACCAGCCTCGACTACGTGGACGCGAGGGTGGTCGGGGTCGCGCTCGCGGTCGCGCCCGGCGAAGGGGCGTACGTCCCGTTCGCACACCGTTATCCCGGCGCCCCGGACCAGCTCGACGAGGAGCGGGTGCTCGGCGCGCTCCGCCCGCTTCTCCAGGATCCGGACCGGCCCAAGATCGGCCACAACCTCAAGTACGACATGAGCGTGCTCGCGAACCACGGCATCGCGATGGCCGGAGCGGCGCACGACACCATGCTCCAGTCCTACGTGCTGAACAGCACCGCGACCCGCCACGACATGGACTCCCTCGCGACCCGCTACCTCGGGGTCCGGACCCGCAAGTTCGAGGAGGTGGCGGGCAAGGGGGCGAAGCAGATCACCTTCGATCAGGTCGATCTCGACGAGGCGGGCCCGTACGCGGCCGAGGACGCGGAGGTGACCCTGCGCCTGCACGGCTTCTTCACCCCCCGGCTCGCCGGGCGGCCCGAGCTCGCGCGGGTCTACGAAGAGATCGAGATGCCCCTCGTGCCGGTCCTCTCCGCGATGGAGCGCCGCGGGGTGCGGGTCGATACGGAACGGCTCCGGGGGCTGAGCGAGGAGCTCGCGGTGCGGATGGACGCACTCGAGCGCAAAGCCCACGAGGAGGCCGGCGGCCCCTTCAACCTCCAGTCGCCGAAGCAGATCCAGGCGATCCTGTTCGACGCGGACCGGCTCGGGCTCCCGGTCCGGACGAAGACCCCGACCGGCCAGCCGTCGACCGCGGATGCGGTGCTCCAGGACCTCGCGCGGGACTTCGCGCTTCCCCGCATCATCCTCGACCACCGGGCGCTCTCCAAGCTCCGCTCGACCTACGCGGTGGCTCTCCGGGAGAGCGTGAACCCCGCCACGGGCCGCGTGCACACCAGCTACCACCAGGCGGTCGCCTCCACCGGCCGCCTCTCGTCGTCGGCGCCGAACCTCCAGAACATCCCCGTGCGTACCGCCGAGGGGCGGCGCATCCGCCAGGCGTTCGTTCCCGAGCCCGGGTTCCGGCTGCTCGCCGCGGACTACTCCCAGATCGAGCTTCGCATCATGGCCCACCTGTCGGGCGACGAGGGCCTGGTGGAGGCGTTCGCGGCGGGGCGCGACATCCACCGGGCGACCGCCGCGGAGGTGGGAGGGGTCGAGGAGGCGCGGGTGGACGGCGAGATGCGCCGGCGCGCCAAGGCGGTCAACTTCGGCCTCATCTACGGCATGTCCGCGTTCGGCCTGGCGCGGCAGCTCGGGATCGAGCGCGGGGAGGCGCAGGGCTACATCGACCGGTACTTCGAGCGCTATCCGGGGGTGCGCGCGTACATGGAGGAGACCCGGGGGCGGGCGCGCGACCGAGGCTACGTCGAGACCGTGTTCGGCCGCCGGCTGCACCTGCCCGAGATCAATTCGCGCAACGCCGCCCGCCGGCAGTACGCGGAACGAACGGCGATCAACGCACCGATGCAGGGGACCGCCGCCGACCTCATCAAGCGGGCCATGGTGTCCCTGCACGAATGGACCTCCGGGCGCGAGGACGAGGTGCGGATGATCATGCAGGTGCACGACGAGCTCGTGTTCGAGGTCGCCGAGGACCGGGTGGAGGAGGTGGCCGCCGGCATCGCGGCGCGGATGGCGGCGGCCGATGGCGAGCTCGCGGACCGGATGGGGGCCGGCCCCCTCCGGGTCCCGCTCGAGGTCGAGGCCGGCAGCGGCATGAACTGGGACGAGGCCCACTGATGCTCCTGATCCCGTCGATCGACGTGAAGGACGGCAAGTGCGTGCGGCTCCGCCAGGGCCGGATGGACGAAGTGACCGTGTTCGACGACGACCCCCGCGACGCCGCCCGCCGCTGGGTGGACGCGGGGGCCCGGCGCCTGCACCTCGTGGACCTCGACGGGGCGGTCGACGGGGCGCCCCGGAACGCGGAGGTCATCCGCGCCCTCGTCTCGGAGTTCCCGGACGTCGACGTCCAGGTCGGGGGCGGGATCCGCGACGACGACACCATCGAAGGCTATCTCGCGACCGGCGCCCGTTACGTCATTCTCGGAACCAGGGCGGTGACCACGCCCGGCTTCGTGGCCGACGCCTGCGTCGAGTTTCCGGGCCACGTCATCGTCGGCCTCGACGCCCGGGACGGACGGGTGGCGGTGGACGGCTGGTCGAAGCTCACCCGTTTTCGGGTGGACGACCTCGCCCGGCGCATCGAGGACTGCGGGGTGGAGGCGATCATCCACACCGACATCGGGCGCGACGGAATGCTGGAGGGGGTGAACGTCGAGGCGACCGAGCGCCTCGCCCGCGAGGTCAACGTCCCGGTCTTCGCGTCGGGCGGGGTCCGCGACCTCGACGACGTCCGAGCGCTCTGCGCGGCGGCCGAGGCCGGTATCGCGGGCGCGATCGTGGGCCGCGCCCTCTACGAGGGAACCCTCGACTTCGCGGCCGCCGCGGCCCTCGCGAGCGAGCTGGGCGGCGAGTCCTGGGGCCTCTAGCCGGCCCGCCGGCGCCGGGACGCGAGGGGCAGGACGGGGCATCCGGCCGATGGGGCTCGCCGCACGCATCATCCCGTGTCTCGACGTGGACGCCGGGCGGGTGGTGAAGGGCGTCCGGTTCGTCGACGTCGTGGATGCCGGCGATCCGGTCGAGGCAGCGAGGCGCTACGACGAGCAGGGCGCGGACGAGCTCGCCTTCCTCGACATCACCGCCTCGTCCGATGAACGCGACACCCTGGTCCACGTGGTCGAGGCGGTGGCGAGCGAGGTCTTCATCCCGCTCACCGTGGGGGGCGGGGTCCGCGAGCTCGGACACGTCCGGAGGCTGCTCAACGCGGGCGCGGACAAGGTCTCCATCAATACCGCGGCGGTCGCGAACCCCCGACTCGTCGCCGACGCGGCGGGCCGGGTCGGCTCCCAGTGCATCGTGGTCGCGGTCGACGCGCGGCGGCGGGAGGGCGCGCCGGAGCCGGGGTGGGAGGTCCGCACCCACGGCGGCCGGCGCCCGACCGGCCTCGACGCGGTCGAATGGTGCGCGCGGATGGAATCCCTGGGGGCGGGCGAGATCCTGCTCACCAGCATGGACCGGGACGGCACCCGGGACGGCTTCGACCTCGCCCTCACCCGGGCGGTCTCCGACGCGGTCGGGGTCCCGGTCATCGCCTCGGGAGGGGTCGGCACCCTCGACCACCTCGCCGACGGGGTCATCCACGGACGGGCGGATGCGGTGCTCGCGGCCAGCATCTTCCACTTCGGCGACCACACCGTCGAGGAGGCGAAGGCCCGACTCGCCGCGCGCGGCATCGAGGTGCGCACGAACCCGGCCGCGAAGCCCGTCTGCTAACCTTTCGCGCTTCCGGCGCCGCCCTGCCGATCCGGCCGTGCGGCGCGGCTCGACCCTCCCATTGCGCGATCGGGAAGCCATGCGATGAACGGTCCCCTCGACGGTCTCGTCGTCTTCGACCTCACCCGCATCCTGGCCGGGCCGCATTGCACCCAGATCCTGGGCGACCTCGGCGCGGAGGTCGTCAAGATCGAGCGGCCGGGGGCGGGCGACGACACCCGCAACTTCGCTCCGCCCTACCTGCCCCGGGCCGACGGCGAGGACAGCTCGGAGAGCGCGTACTTCGCGGGGACGAACCGCAACAAGCGGTCCGTCACCCTCGATCTCGGCCGCCCGGAGGGGCAGGCGATCGCCCGCCGGCTCATCGCGGGAAGCGACGTCCTGGCCGAGAACTTCAAGACCGGGACCCTTGCGAAGTACGGGCTCGGCTACCGCGACCTCAAGGACGATTTCCCGGGGCTCATCTACTGCTCGGTGACCGGCTTCGGCCACACCGGACCCTACGCGGCGCGGCCCGCCTACGACGCCCTCATCCAGGCGATGGGCGGGGTCATGAGCATCACCGGGGCGCCGGACGGGGAGCCGATGAAGGTGGGGGTCTCGATCGCCGACCTCATGTCCGGGATGTACGCGGCGGTCGCGATCCTCGCCGCGGTCCGCCACCGGGATCTGACCGGGGAGGGCCAGCACGTCGACGTCTCGATGCTCGACACCCATGTCGCGTGGCTCGCGAACCAGGGCATGAACTATCTCGCGACCGGGGAGAATCCCCCCCGGCTCGGCAACCAGCACCCGAACATCGTGCCCTACCAGGTGATGCCGGCGGCGGACGGCTACTTCGTGCTGTCGGTCGCGAACGATCCGGCGTTCGAACGGTTCTGCGAGGCGGCGGACTGCCGGCGCCTGCTGGACGACGAGCGGTTCGCGACCGCGGTGGAACGGGTGCGCAACCGCGACACGGTCACCGACACCCTGAACGGGATCACCCGGACCCGGCCGGTCGCGTGGTGGCTCGAGCGGCTGGAGGCGGCCGGGGTCGGCCACGGGTCGATCAACACCCTGGAGGAGGTGTTCGCGGACCCGCAGGTGAAGGCGCGCGAGATGGTGGTGGAGATGGACCACCCCGCGACCGGGGGCCGGCCGGCCCGGCTCATCGCGAGCCCCATCAAGCTCTCGGGCACGCCCGTCACCTACCGCCAGGCCCCGCCCACCCTCGGCCAGCACACGGACGAGGTGCTGGGCGAACGCCTCGGTCTCGGCGCGGAGGCGCTGCGCGATCTGCGCGACCGCGGCATCGTCTGACCCTCCCTTCCGCGCACCCTGCGCCGCATCCGCTCCGCCCCGCGGGATGAGTCGCGCGGGATGAGTCGTTGCCCCGGAGCGCGACGAACGCTACACTGCCCGCTCACATCAAAATCAGCCGCGCCGCGCGCTACAATCCAAGAGGGCTTCGGCTCCGCGCGCGGTTGCGGCGCCTCTCCTTCCTGATTCTCCCCATCATGCGTCCGCGGGCGCCGGGCGCGCTCGGCCTGTCGACAGGCGGGCGGGCCGGTGCTACGGTTTTCGGCGGCTTCGACGATGACCGGGAGCGCTCCCATGGACGACACTACGAGACAGGCCCTCGAGACCCTCTTCGGGGCGAATTCCAAGCTCTACGAGGACCGCGGATTCCGCCGCCGCATCGGCTACGGGAGCCATCCGGCGCTCGTCAACATCGACCTCGCCAACGCCTGGACCCGTCCGGACCACGCCTTCTCGTGCGAGGGGATGGACACCATCATCCCGAGCGTGCAGCAGCTCCTCGCGGCCGCCCGCGCCAAGGGGGTCCCGGTCGTCTACACCACGACCGCCTACGACAACGTGGACGGCCCGCACCCGGACTCCGGGCTCTGGCAGCACAAGATCCCCGCCGAGCACCTTCGCAGCGGCACCGAGCCGGTCGAGATCGACGACCGGATCGCCGCCATCGCCGGGGAGACGGTGATCGTCAAGAAGCGGGCGAGCGCGTTCCACGGCACCTTCCTCGCGGGGTACCTGCGCGCCGCGCGGGTGGACACGGTGCTCCTCACCGGGGTCACGATGTCGGCGTGCGTGCGCAATACCGCGGAGGACGCGATCGCCGAGGGCTTCCGGCCCATCGTGGTGCGCGAGGCGGTGGGGGACCGCGTCGCGGGCGCGGTGGAGTGGAACCTCTTCGACGTCGACGCCAAGTTCGGCGACGTGGAGCCGCTCGCGGACGTGCTCGCCTACCTCGACCGGCTGCCGACGCCGAACACCGTTCCCGCGCAGGGGAACCGCGCGGTTGGCTGATCCGTCGCCGCCGCGGAGGGGATCGCCGGGATCGAGCGCGACGGCCGAGCGCCCGGGAACCCGCTGGTACGAGCTCCTCCTCGCCGCGGTCCTCGCCGCCCTCCTCGCGGCCGCGGTGGCCGCCGCCGCGTGGTGGAGCCGCGGCGCGGGCGGCTGGCGGGGCGAGACGGCCGGCGACGTGTTCCTCGCCGCGATGCTCGCGGTGGCCGCGGTGGCCGCCGCCGCGTTTCTCGTCTACCTCGTGGTCCGGGGGTCGCGGCGCTCCGGCCCGGCCCGCGAGTACGATGGCCCGGAGCCGGCGGAGGCCGTCGAGTCGCCGGCCGGGGGGCGGCTGCTCGGCCTCGCCCTCCTCGCGGTCCTCTTCCTGGCCGCCGCGTGGGTCCACGCTCCCCCCGAGCTCGCCTGGGCCCTCGCCGCGAACCTCCTCTACCCCGCCGTGTTCGCCCTCGCCCTGGTGCTCCTCTTCGACAAGGCCTCGCGGGCGTGGGCGATCAAGAGCGGCGTGGTCTCCCTTCGCGAGTGGCTTCACTGCGACGCGGCCACGATCCTCCTCGTGCTGGGATACCTCAACCTCGTCTCGAACGCCGAGCCGGCGGGATACTCCGCCCTGTTCTGGGACGTCGTCCACGTCGTGCTCTTCGTGTTCGTGTTCTGGCTGGTCGATCGGAAGCTCACGCGCCTGCGGTGGCTCGCGGGCCTCGCGTACCTCACCCTCCTCCCGGTGCTCCTCTGGCTCTGGCGGCTCACCCAGGGCATGGCGCCGCCGGAGGACCTCTCCTGGTGGTCCACCCCGTGGCCGTTCATCGTGCTCGGGCTCGTCGCCTGCGCGCTCGAGATCATCGTGCTCGCGGCGGCCGGCCGGGGCGGGAACGGCCGGGGCGACGGCACGGCCGGCCATATCGTCAAGGATGCGCTATTCTTCGTCCTGTACGGCGGGCTGCTGATCGGGGCCGCGCCGTGAGGACCGCAACCCCGTCGACCAGACGAAACCAGCGAGCGACGCGATGACCGGCTGGCAGTGGTTCTGGGCCCTCGTCGGGCTCGTCATCTACCTGATCGTGCTGATCCTGCTGTACTACTCCGCTCCCTTCGAGGCGCTGTTCAACCTCGTCGTCAACGGGCTCGGTTACGCCAACGTCATCTTCTGGGCGGCCGTCATCGTCGGCATCGTGGGGTTCTGCGGCTACCACTGGCGGGCGTACCGGGTGCACGTCGCGCGCCAGCGGCAGGTGGAATCCATGGTCCTGAGCTCGCTCCGGGGCTCGACCTTCACCGCCATCCTCCTGAGCGGCGGCGCCACCCTGCAGGCGGTCCAGATCCTGTGCGCCTACCTCCTCGACGTCGCCGCGCTCGACGGCGAGTTCGGCCGGCGCCTCGGCGCGGTGGCCGCGCTCGCGATCATGACCGCGGTCTTCTGCGTGATGTTCTGGCTGCTCCGGATCGTCCGGCCGGCCGGGGGCGGGGCGCAGTAGACCTCGATCACCGGAGGGAGGGGGAGGCCGGCGGCGAAGCGCGCCTCGCACGCGCACCGGGCCGGGCGGGCCGAGTCGGGCCGTGCGTCAATTCATCCGTTGCGGCGCCGGCTCGGCGAACAGGTTGTCGAGGACGTCGCGGAGCTGGCGCGCACTCGACTCGCTGAGCAGGAGGGTGTCGGCGACCTCGCGCACGTACGCGATGCCGCGGGGCGAGGAAATGCGCTTGCCGGCCTCGTCGAAGCGGACCTCGGGATCGAGCTCGCGCGTCTCGTCGAAGAAGTGGAGGGCGACCTGGCCCTGCACGTTGGTCTCGACCAGGACCCCCGAGCGGCTCCGCAGCCGGTGCTCGGGCGCCCGCGGCCACTTGACCGTGTAGTAGGTGGTGGGTTCGCTCACCGGCGGCTCCCCGCTTGGAAGGCGCCGAAGGCTATCACACGCTCCACGCCCGTCCGGTCGGCTCGCGGCTCCGCCCCCACCCGCGCCCGCGTCTTCCGGACGCGCCGTCGCGGGGGCGGGTCGGCGCCCCCTCTCCCCGGAGCCCGGGCTTCCACCCCGCTGACTCGTCGAGAACGTCCGCCCCGGGGCGGGACGAGGAGCCGAGCCGGCGGCCGTGCGGCGAACGGCCGGCATCCGGCCGGCGGCCTCGCGCGCCCGTCCCGCCCGAACGGGCTCTCCCCGTATCCCCGGAATCCGGGGAAGAGGGGCGCGCGCTCAGAAGTAGCCGGAGGTCCGGCCGGCGGCGGCCAGCGGCGCATACGCCCCGCCGTAGGGGCCGCGCTTCACGAACCGGCCGTCGCCCGGCCTCCCCACGTACTCCCCGTGGTCGATCACCACCCGGCCGCGCGAGAGCACCGTCTCGGCGTACCCCCGCACCCGGAACCCCTCGTAGGCGCTGTAGTCGACGTTCATGTGGTGGGTGCGCGGGTCGTGGCGGCTGATCGTGACCTCGCGCTCGGGGTCGAAGATCACGACGTCGGCGTCCGAACCGACCGCGATCGTTCCCTTGCGCGGGAACATGCCGAAGATCCGGGCCGGCCCCGTGGAGGTGACCTCCACGAAGCGGTTGACGTCGAACCGGCCGGCGTTGACCCCGTGGTGGAAGATGAGGCTCATGCGGTTCTCGATGCCGGGGCCCCCGTTCGGGATGCGGCTGAAGTCGTCGCGGCCGAGCTCCTTCTGCTCGCGCAGGCAGAACGGGCAATGATCGGTCGAGATGACGTCGAGGTCCCGCGTGCGGAGCCCCCGCCACAGCTCCTCCTGGTTCCACTTCTCGCGAAGCGGCGGGGTGAGCACGTACTTCGCCCCGTCGAAGCCCGGCTCGTCGTAGGCGTCCACGTCGAGGAGGAGGTACTGGGGGCAGGTCTCGGCGTGGGCCATCACCCCGCGATCCTGCGCGCGCCGGAGCTCGACGAGGGCGTCGTGGCAGCTCAGGTGCACGATGTAGACCGGCGAACGGGCCACCTCGGCGATGGCGAGGGCGCGGTGCGCCCCCTCCGCCTCGAGCCGGGTGGGCCGGGTGAGGGCGTGGTACTTCGGCTCCAGGTGGCCTTCGGCGAGCGCGATCTTCACCAGCTCGTCGATGACGACGCCGTTCTCCGCGTGCATGCACACGAGGGTGCCGTCCTCGCCCGCCTTGCGCATGGCACGGAAGATCGTCCCGTCGTCCGATAGCATGACCCCCGGATACGCCATGAACAGCTTGTAGCTCGTCACCCCTTCGTCCGCGAGCCGGCGCATCTCCGGCACCCGGTGGTCCGGGAGGTCGGTGATGATCATGTGGAAGGCGTAGTCGATCGCGGTCTTGCCGGCCGCCTTCGCGTGCCATGCGTCGAGGCATTCGATGGTGGAGGCGCCCCGGGCCTGGATCGCGAAGTCGACGATGCACGTGGTCCCGCCGAAGGCGGCGGCCCGGGTGCCGGTCTCGAAGGTGTCGGAGGTCTCGGTGCCGCCGAACGGCATCTCGAGGTGGGTGTGCGGGTCCACCCCGCCCGGGATCACGAGCTTTCCGGCCGCGTCGATGACCCGGTCCGCGGGCACCACGAGGTCCCGGCCGATGAGGGCGACGGTCTCCCCCTGGATGAAGAGGTCGGCCCGGTAGTCGTCGGCCGCGGTCACGATGCGGCCGTTCCTGATGAGTACGCTCATCCCCGCTTCCTGGTGCGCGCCGGGCCGCCCGGTGCGTGCGCCGCGCCGTCTCCCCGGCGCCGCCGCGCCCGCGCATTCGGGCCGGGGCGGGTGCCGGCGATTTCCAACCGGCGCGAGTTTACGGTATTTTGGCCCCGTGGAATTTCCGGGACGAGAGCCCGAGGGAGGCGAGAAAATGAACGGTGAGAACAGGCATCGGCGCGGGCGGACGCGCCGCGAGTTCCTGGGCGACGGCGCCAAGGCCGCGGCGGCGGGCGCCCTCTTGGGGGGATTCCCCCACGTCGCCCGCGGCAGCAACGGGATCCGCACCATCGGCCTCGCGGTCAGCGTCATCAACGAGATCCAGGGCAAGGCGTCGGAGGACCTCGGGTTCGCGGTCCGCGGCCAGGCCCTCGGCTATGGCGCGATGGTCGGGAAGATGCTGAACCAGAACGACCAGTACGAGGTGGCGGAAGGCTACTTCAACGACATGGACGTGATGATCCCCGCCAAGGTGTGGCAGCCCATCGACACCCACCGCATCCGGGAATGGGAGAAGGTCACCGACCTCACCAAGACCGGCCGGCTCACCCCGGAGTCCAATCCCGGGCAGGGCGACGCGCCCTTCCGGCACCTCTGGCTGGACGAGGACGGAAACCGGGTGGAAGGGCCGTCCCGCTGGATCAGCATGCTGCCCGGCTGGCACAACGCGGACTCCCTCGGCTACAACCCCGAGGAGACCGGGCGGCCCATCGAGAGCTGGGCGGAGCTCTTCAGCGAGGACTTCGCGGGCCAGGTCGCCCTCCTCAACGCACCCCAGATCGGGGTCATGGATGCCGCCCTCGCGGTGGAAGGGCTCGGCATCTTCCAGTTCAAGGACAAGGGGAACATGACCCGCGAGGAGATCGACTTCCTCGTCGACTTCCTCATCGAGAAGAAGGAGGCCGGACACTTCCGCGCCTTCTGGGAGACCTTCGGCCAGTCCGTCAACCTCATGGTCAACGGCGAGGTGGTGCTCGAGAGCATGTGGTCGCCGGCGGTGACCGCGATCAAGGCCGAGGGGGTCCCCTGCGTCTACGCCTTCCCGAAGGAAGGGATGCGCGGCTGGCACGGAGGCTGCGCGATCTCGGCCAGGGCGAGCGGCAAGGCCCTCGACCAGGCCTACGAGTACGTCAACTGGTGGCTCGAAGGCTGGGCCGGCGCGTTCGTCGCCCGGCAGGGCTACTACATGTCGGTGCCCGAGAACGTCAGGAAGCACCTCGAGCCCGAGGAGTGGGACTTCTGGTACGAGGGCAAGCCGGCCGCCAAGGAGCTGCCGGACCCCTACGGCACCATCATCGTCGAACAGGGCGAGGTGCGCGACGGCGGGTCGTACTGGGACCGGTTCCGCAACATCGCGGTGTGGAACTCGCTCATGGACGAGAACGACTACCTCGTGGAGCGCTGGACGGAGTTCCTGAACGCCTGACGGCATGATCGGATCCGCCCGGGGCGCGGCGGCCGCGCCCCGGGCGGCCCGCGGGACGCCCGCGCGGGGCGCTCCCGGCCGGGTCCGCCATGGCCGGCGGCGGCCGGTACGGAGCCGGCCGGAGCGGTCGATCGCTTCGGCCCGAGCATAGATGGCCAACCACGCGATACCCCAGCATCCGGGCCTCGTCGGCGCCCTGCCTCCCCGGGGCCTCCCGTCGAGGGGAGGCGGCGGCCGGCCCGGCGAGGCGGCATCGGGGCGGGGCGTGCCGGCCGCCGGCGCCCCCGCCGCCCGTCCCGCGCCGGGCGGGCGCGCGGGCTGGCTGATCGCCCCGGCCGCCCTCTGGCTCTTCGTCTTCCTGCTCGTCCCCCTCGCGAGCATCCTCGTATTCAGCTTCTTCACCTCGACCGGCCACGGCATGGCCCCGGATCCGACGATCGAGAACTACGTGGACTACTTCGAGGTCGAGGGATTCTTCGATCCGGAGGCGCGCAGGTTCCTCACCCCGAGCGTGTTCCTCTCCACCCTCGGCGCCACCTTCCGGTTCGCCCTCACCGTGATGGTGCTCTGCCTCCTCGTGGGCTATCCGATCGCGTACTTCCTCGCCCTCCAGGTGCAGACGTTCAAATGGCAGCTCGCCCTGTTCCTGCTCTGCATGGTCCCGTTCTGGACGAGCTACCTCATCCGGGCCGTCGCCTGGCTGCCGATGCTCGGGCGCCGCGGGCTCCTCAACCGGGCGCTGCTGGAGCTCGGCGTCGTGGAGAAGCCGGTCTCGTTCCTGCTCTACTCGGAATTCGGCTACACGATGGCCCTGGTGCAGCTCTACGTGGTGCTGTGCATCGGCCCCATCTTCTTCTCGCTGGCCAAGATCGACCGGCAGGTGCTGGAGGCGGCGCGCGACATGGGAGCGAACGCGTTCCGGATCTTCCGGGAGATCATCCTCCCCCTGTCCCTGCCGGGGGTCGCGATCGGCATGATCTTCATCTTCGTGATGCTGATGGGGGAGTTCGCGAGCGCGGTGGTGGTGTACGGCGGCAAGATCTCCACGGTGGGCACCGTCATCCTCAACTACTACACGTTCGCGAACTATCCGTTCGCGGCCGTCAACGCGCTCATGCTGATGATCGCGATGATGATCGGGGTGATCGTCATCCTTCGCATCGTCGACATCCGCAAGCAGCTCTGAGCCCCCGTCCGGGACGCCCGTGACCGTGAAGCGCCGCAAGTCCGCCGAAGCCCGCCGCCGCACCCTCGTCAAGTCGGGCTTCGGGCTCTACTTCGCGATCTTCCTGATCTTCATCTACGGGCCGATGTTCGCGATGTTCATCCTCTCGTTCCAGGGCCGGCGCGGCGGCACGAGCTTCCCGATGCGCGGGGTGAGCCTGTACTGGTGGGAGAAGCTGATCCAGCCCTCGACGGTCGGCGACCTCAAGGGCGCCCTGGTCCGCTCCGTCATCCTCGCGCTTCTCGTGATGGTGATCACCGCGCTCTTCTCGACCATGCTGGGAATGGCCTTCCGGCGGCCGTTCCGCGGTTCGGGAGCGCTCTTCTACACGATCATGGCCGGCCTGATGGTCCCCGGGGTCCTCCTCAGCCTCGGGCTCGCGACCCTGCTCAAGCAGGTCGGGATCCCCCCCAACTGGTGGTCCACCGGGCTCGGGGTGCACGTGGTGTGGACCCTCCCGTTCGGATTCCTGGTGATGATGGCGGTCTTCAACCGCTTCGACGCAAGCCTGGAGGAGGCCGCGCGCGACATGGGGGCGGGCGAGTGGACGGTCTTCCGGGAGGTGACCCTGCCCCTCATCCTGCCGGGAATCGTGGCCGCGGGCCTCTTCGGGTTCACCCTCTCCTACGACGAGTTCGCCCGCACCACCCTGCTCGCCGGCGAGTTCAACACCCTCCCGCTCGACATCAACGCGTCGATGACGCAGCGGATCCGGCCCACCCTGTTCGCCCTCGGGACCGCGTCCACGATCTTCTCCCTGCTGATGATCGGCCTCTTCCTGCTCGTCTACTCCGTCATCTACCGGCGCACACGGTAGGCGCCGCCCGTCTTCTCGGGGCGGGGGCGCCCTCGTCCCGGCCAGCTCCTTCCGCGGGCCGCTCCGGGCAGGGCGGCGCCTCCTCGCCGGAGAATGGACGCGCCCCCGCCGGCGCTTCGGGGCGGGGGACGGGGACGCCGCGCGGCGCCGGCCGGTCAGGCGCGGGAGCGGGAGCGGGAGCGGGAAGCGAGGTGGAGCGCCGCCACCAGCGCCGTTCCCCCCGCCGAGAGGAGCACGTTCACCGTCTCGAACGCATCGGGCCATGCCGGGACGGACTGCCCGTCCACCGCCGCCCGGTACGGCCACAGCGCCCACAGCGAGCCGGCGACGAGGCCCGCGAGCGCGAACAGGGTCGGCTGGCGGCGCCGGCCGAGGAGCCAGCCGAGGGCCCGGCTCAGGAGAACGAGCCCGGCCGCCACCCCGAGCCCGAACGGCGCCAGGACCGCGAGGTCGAGCCGTCCGAGCGCCGCCAGCACGTATGCGTACTTGTTGAGCAGCACGAGCACGTAGGCCCCCGATATCCCGGGCAGGATCATCGCGGCGGACGCGAGCGCGCCGGCCGCGAACACGAACCACGCCGTCTCCGGTGTCGACGCGGGCACCGCGACGCCAACCCCCCACCCGGCCGCGAGCCCTCCCGCGAGGGCCGCGGCGTTCGGCCACCGGAGGGGTCGGCCGCGCCCCGCATCGACGAGAAGCACCGCGAGCGCCCCCACGACGAGGCCGAAGAAGAAGCTCTGCACCGCGATCCGGTGGGTCTCCATCAGGTCCGCGAGCGGCACCACCCGGGTGAAGAACGCGGCCGCGGCGAGCACCCCGACGCCGAGAGGAAGCAGGAACCCGGCATCGACGGCCCGGGCCGCGCCCGGCCCGTCGAGCCGCAGCAGCCGGCCGGCGAACCCGAGGTCGAACCCCCGGATCGCGGCTACCAGCCGCTCGTAGATCCCGAGCACGAGGGCGACGGTCGCCCCGCTCACCCCCGGTACGAGATCGGCGGCGCCGACGCAGAAACCGCGCGCGACCCCCGCGGCCCAGGTACGGGCGGCGGCGCCGGTCATGCTCCCGCGCTCCCCCGCCCCGCCGGCGGCCCGCCCTTCCCGCGGCCCGTGCACCGCGGGGCGCGGCCGGCCGGCGCCCGCCCCTCGGCCGCCCGGGCGGGCGCGGAGCCGCCGGGGAACGTCACGGGCGGGATCGGGCGAAGAAGGGCGGCTCGAGGTCGGCGCGGCACGTCTCGAGGGTCTCGTGGAGCGCGCGGGAGTCGAAGTCGCCGGTGAGCACGGTGTCGCCGATCGCCCGCGGCAGCACGAGGCGGATGCCCCCGTCCACCATCTTCTTGTCCCGGGCCATCAGGCGAAGGAAGGTGTCGGGGTCGAGGCGCGCGGGACCGCGGTCGGGCAGTCCGGCGCGCCGCACGAGCGCCCGCACGCGCCCGGCCTCGCCGCCGGAGATCCAGCCCATGCGGGCGGCCAGGTCCGCGGCCATGCAGATCCCGGCCGCGACCGCCTCGCCGTGCAGCCAACGGCCGAACTCCATCCCCGCCTCGATCGCGTGCCCGAAGGTGTGTCCGAGATTGAGCCGCGCGCGCACCCCTTCCTCCCGCTCGTCCCGGCTCACCACCTCGGCCTTGATCTCGCACGAGCGCCGTACCGCCCGGCCGAGCAGCGCCTCGTCGGGTACGAGAAGCCCGTCGAGGTGGTCCTCGATCCACCGGAAGAACGCCTCGTCCCAGAGAACCCCGTACTTGATCACCTCCGCAAGGCCGGCGCGAAGCTCGCGGCCGCCGAGGGTCGCGAGGGCCCGGGTATCCGCGATGACGCACGCCGGCTGGTGGAAAGCCCCGATCAGGTTCTTTCCCTTCGGGTGGTTGACCCCGGTCTTTCCGCCGACCGAGGAGTCTACCTGGGCAAGCAGGGTCGTCGGAACCTGGATACAGCGGACCCCCCGGTGGTAGATCGCGGCCGCGAACCCCGCGACGTCGCCGACCACCCCTCCGCCGAGCGCGACCACTGCGGCGCTCCGGTTGAACTTCCGTTCGACCAGCTCGTCGACGATCCGCGAGACGGCCTCGAGCGTCTTGCCCGCCTCCCCGCCGGGCAGCACCAGCGACACGACCTCGCGGTCCCCGAGCGCCCGGCCGAGCGGTGCGAGATGGAGGCCGGCCACCGTTTCGTCGGTGACCACGAGAACCTGGCGGCCGGCGAGGTGAGGCGCATACAGATCGGGACGGCCGATGAGGTCCGGCCCGACGTGGATCGGATAGGCGCGGTCGCCGAGCTCCACCACGAGCGGTTGCATGAGCCCGATTCTATCGTCCGGGCGCCGGGCGTGCGCCGCGGGAGGGCGGCGGGCGCGGCCGGGCGGCTGGACGGCTCGAAGGGGGGTGACTGCGAGCGGGCGCCGCCTTCCTGCCGCTCCTGCTCATCCGACCCCTCATCCGTCCCCTCCGGTTCGGCCGCGCCTTCGACGCGCCGGCCGCGCTCGCGGGGAGGGCGGGTCACCGGCGGCGGCCGGGGAGCGCCCGGAGGATCTCCTGCACGACCCGGCGGGAGCCTCGTCGGCCGGTCGCGACGACGAGGTCGGCGACCTCGCGGTACAGGGGCTCCCTCACCGCGAGCAGCTCGTCGATGCGGGCCCGGGGGTCCGCGGCATGAAGCATCGGCCGGCCGCGGTCGCGCGACGTGCGTTGATGCAGCAGCTCCGAGGGCGCGTGGAGGTACACGACGAAGCCGTTCGCGGCCAGCGCCCTGCGATTGTCGGGGTCCCCGACCACGCCCCCGCCGGTCGCCAGCACGATGCCGCGCTTCCCGGCCAGCTCCCGCAGCACCGCGGCTTCCCGGCGGCGGAAGCCCTTCTCGCCCTCCAGGTCGAAGATGTACGGGATGTCGACCCCGGTCCGCCCCTCGAGCACCCGGTCGCAGTCGAAGAAGTCCTTGCCGAGTTCGACCGCGAGCTGACGTCCGACCGTGGACTTGCCGGAGCCCATGAATCCGACCAGGAAGACGTTCGAGGGCAGGGCCATCCCGCGATGATGCGCGGCGCGGAGGCCGGCGGCAAGGGGCGGCGGGGCGGCGGGGCGGTGTCGGTCCGTCGGGTGTCCCTCGACATATCTGCGAAGATTCCGGGTTTCCCCCATAATGGCCTGCCCCGGGCAGCCAGGTCCGCCGGATGCGCCGCGTTCTGTTCGTCCTGTCCCTCATCGCCGGTACGGGGTTGGTCGCCGTCCTCGCCGCCGCCCTCGTCGTGTGGGTCCATCTCGTTCCCCAGCTTCCGTCCGCCGATTCGCTGCGCGGCATCCCGCTCCAGGTGCCCCTCCGGGTGTACGCCCGCGACGAGCGGCTGATCGCGGAGTTCGGGGAGATGCGCCGCCGGCCGCTTCCCCTCACGGCCATTCCGGAAGCGCTCCGGGAAGCGGTCGTGGCGACCGAGGACGAGCACTTCCGTCGGCATCCCGGGGTCGACTGGAGGGGGATCGTCCGCGCGCTGGCGCATCTGGTGCGCACCCGGCAGAAGGGGCCCGGGGGAAGCACGATCACCATGCAGGTGGCGCGCAACTTCTTCCTCGGCCGGGAGAAGACCTACTTCCGCAAGCTGAACGAGACCCTGCTCGCACTGAAGATCGAGCGTGAGCTCTCGAAGGATGAGATCCTCGAGCTCTACCTCAACAAGATATTCCTCGGCCACCGCGCCTACGGCGTCGCCGCGGCGGCCGAGGCGTACTACGGCAAGAAGCTCGACGAGCTCGACCTGCCGCAGCTCGCGATGATCGCCGGGCTCCCCCAGCGGCCTTCCGAGTTCAACCCGATCGCGAACCCGGAGCGGGCGTTGGCCCGCCGCAACCACGTGCTGCGCCGGTTGCTCGAGGTCGGTTACCTCGACGAGGCGGGCTTCCGCACCGCCGTCCGGGCGCCGATCACCGCTTCCCGTCACGCTCCGACGGTGGAGACCAACGCCCCCTACGTCGCGGAGCTGGTTCGCCAGGAGGTCGAGAAGGAGTACGGGCCGTCCGCCTACACCGGCTCCTACGCCGTCCATACGACGATCGACAGCCGCCTCCAGGCGGCGGCGGTACACGCCCTGCGCGAGTCTCTCCTGGAGTACGACCGCCGCCACGGTTATCGGGGACCTGAAGGCCGATACGAGCTCGACTCCCTTCCGGACCCCGGCCGGGTCGAGGAGATGCTGCGAGAGGTGCGGCCCGTGGGTGGGCTCCTTCCCGCCCTGGTCGTGCGAGCCGGCGCGAAGGAAGCGGTGGCTCACGTCCGGGGTGAGGGCGAGGTGGTGCTCTCCTTCGAGGGCATGGAGTGGGCGCGGCCCTACGTGAACGTGAACCGCCGGGGGCCGGCTCCGAAAGGGGCCGGGGAAGTGCTCGCTCCCGGAGACCTCGTTCGGGTGCTCCGGACCGGGGACGGGTGGGAGCTCGCCCAGATACCGACGGTCCAGGGGGCTCTCGTCGCGATGGACCCCGAGGACGGCGCCATCCTCGCGATGGCCGGCGGCTTCGACTTTCGCCGCAGCAAGTTCAACCGCGGGACCCAGGCCCTTCGGCAGCCCGGGTCCAGCTTCAAGCCCTTCATCTACGCATCGGCCCTGGCGCGGGGCTTCACCGCCGCGAGTCTCATCAACGATGCTCCGATGGTGTTCGACGACTCTTCCATCGAAGCCGGTTGGCGTCCCGAGAACTACAGCGGCAAGTTCTTCGGGCCGACCCGTCTGCGCGAGGCGCTCGTGAAATCACGCAACGTGGTCTCGATCCGGCTGTTGCGCGAGGTCGGGGTGGATTTCGCCCTCGACTACGCGGAGCGCTTCGGGTTCGACCGGGATCGTCTGCCGCACAGTCTCACCCTCGCCCTCGGAAGCGGCGAGATCACCCCCCTCCAGGCCGCGACCGGCTACTCGGTCCTCGCCAACGGCGGGTTCGCGGTGGACCCCTGGTTCATCGAACGGGTCGAGGACCGCCGCCGGGAAACGGTGCTGGCCGCGTCGCCGTCCCGGGTGTGCCGGGAGTGCGGCGAAGGCGCGGCGAAGACGGACGGGGCCGCCGTCGCCCGGCGGGTGCTGCCGGCCGGCGATACCTGGATCCTGCATTCCATCCTGCGGGACGTGGTCCGCCGCGGTACCGCGCGCAAGGCGATGGTGCTCGAGCGCGGCGACCTCGCCGGGAAGACCGGGACCACCAACAACCAGCGCGACGCGTGGTTCTGCGGCTTCGTTCCGAGCCTGGTGGCGGTCGCCTGGGTGGGATTCGACGACCACGAGACCCTCGGCAACCACGAGGTCGGTGGCCGGGCCGCCCTTCCCATGTGGATCAAGTTCATGCGTACCGCACTGGCCGGGGTGCCGGAGCGGGTCCCGCCTCCCCCCGAGGGCCTCGTCCAAGTCCGGATCGATCCCGACACCGGGCGGATCGCGGATACTTCCGACCCGGACGCGATATTCGAAACGTTTCGAGCCGCCGAGCTGTCGAGCATCTACGCGGGCGGCGCGGGCGGAGCCCACTCGCCATCGGGCAGCGGCCGGGCGGACGGCATGACCCAGCAGATCTTCTGAGCGTGGAACGATCGACCGGGGCGCGCGCGGTCCGAGGCATGGTGGTCAGGCGGAGGGCGCCGGCTCCAGCGCGTGTTCGATGACCTGTCGCAGCCAATCGGGCTCGTGGAGGAAGTAGACCCCGTCCCGCTTCCAGTCGCTCGCGGAGCGAAGGCCGTCGTCGATCCGGGCGGCCGGGGTCACGGAGAGGACGTAGGCGCGAAGGTGCAGGTTCGGATCGTCCTTGTGCAACCGATCCTCGATCTTCCCGATCTCGCGATGCAGCGCCACCTTTCTCCGCTCCCTGCCGCCGAAGCGGCCGAGCCCCTTGGGGTCGAGGAACAGGACGTGCTGGCGGGCGTCGTCCTTCAGCCATACGATGAAGTCCGGGTAGTAGCCGAAGTCGTCGAAGAACGACACCCCCCGGCCGCGCGTCAGGTTGCGGATGAGGTAGAGCTCCCGGCCTTGCAGCCAGGCGTAACGAAGCCCGGCGAGCGATTCCAGATGATCGACGACCCGCTTCTCGTTCTCATCCAGGGGGACGGGCTGTACCGTGACCGCCCGGTCCTTCCCGACGTGGAGCAGCGGCCGGCAGGCGTGGGCCTGGTTCGGGATGAGGCCGAACTTCAGGCTCTCGTACCAGTATTTCAGGTCCTCGAAGCGGCCTTCCCGGAGGGCGTCCGCCAGTGCGCGGGCGTCCTCGGCCAGCTTGTCCCCGGCGGCGTCCATGGACAGCTTCCAGGCCCGGACGTGGTTCGGATCGTCCTCGTCCAGGGTGGTGATCTCGATCCGGTCGTGCTCCCAGCGCCGGCGCTCCCTCCGCCAGAAGCGGTCGGCGTACTCGGTGACCAGATCGAGGGCGACGTCCTCGAGCCCCCGTAGCGGCCGGAACCCGGTGGGGTTCAGCCGCTCCGGCGGCAGGCGGAGCGCGTACCAGACGTCGTTGCGCAGCAGCCGGTCCACGGTGTCACGCTCGATGACCAGGTTGTGCCAGCCCCGCTGCCGCTTGCGGCGGAGCAGCCGTTCGTGCAGGCGGCCCGCGTCGAGGAAGGGGGCATGGGTCGCGAGGCTGAAACGGTCCGGCTCGGCATCGGCTTCCGCCGCCGCCTTCTCCTCTCGCGAAACGATGGCGCTCGATCCGGGTTGGGTCGGGGTCGGGGTCGGGATGGACTGGCCCGAATCAGGCTGGCCGGGACGCGGTTGATCGAATCCCGCGCCGGCCGGGTCGCCTGCGGATCCGTGAGGGGCCGGGGCGTTCCCTCCTGCCGCATCGCCCTCCTGCCCCCCGTGCGCTGCGGCGGCGGCGCCTGGGGCGCCGTCGGAGGCCACCGATTGCAGCCGCGAGTAGAGGTCCAGGGTCACCGGGGGCAAGCGGGCGCCGGCCGGGTTCGGCAGGATCGGGCGTTCGCCGGAGAGTTCGTACTTGCGGTCTTCCTTCAGCCGGATCAGCTTCAGATCGGTCTTGCGCGCGAAGTTCCAGGTGGTCGGCAGCGTGAACGTCTCCCGCTCCGTGCCGATTCCTTCCTGTTGCAGCAGGTCCCGGAAGGTCTGCATGTAGTCGGCGCGCAGCCCGAAGACGTAGAGCTTCTCCAGCTCCGAAAGCCGAGCGCCGTCATCGGGCGGCGGCGCCCCGCTCTCGCGGTGGCGCTTCAGGCTCATGTTCCAGCCCTTCAGCCGCACCCCGCGCCCGAACATCTGGATGATCTCCGGCCCCTCGCCGACGCCGACGTGCATCAGCCCCATCGTGCTCACCCGCCAGGAGCTCCAGCCCGCGATGAAACGGCGCGCGCCGATGACCACGTTCACCGTCGAATCCGGCCGGTCCACGCCCGCGAACAGCCGCTGCGTGAAGCCCATCTCCCGGTCGACGTCGAAGTCGGCGTTGGGGTCGGGATCCTCGGTGAGCAGCTTGTAGAGCGCGGCCGAGTCCCCGACGTTGACCACCCCGAAGGGATCGTGGTCGGCGGTGCGAAGGTGAAGCTCTCCCTCGCCGGCGGTGAGGTAGACGACGTGCAGCCGGCCCGCGCCGTGGAACAGGGCCTCGCAGAGGTCGGCGTAGACCTCTGCGGAGGGGTCTTCGCCGGTGCGGGGCAGGTGGGGGAAGCGGTCGTGGAAGAAGTCCCGGCCCTCGTCGTCGAGCAGCCCGGACTGCCCGTCGAGCAGGCGCGTGATCATGGGCCGCACCGCCTCGCCGCGGGCCAGCACCCAGCCGAGGAAGCGGAGGATGCGCACGACGTCCGAGCGGGTCGCGCGGTCCGCCTTGCTCGATCCGGTCACCGTCTTGCCGAGGAACACCCACAGCGGCTTCGCCGGGTTGAACGCCCGCCAGCGCGCGCCGTGATCCTGCCAGATGCGCAATTGCTGGTAGAAGGTGAGCAGGCAGCCGAGCAGGTACATGTCGGCGTTCCCGTCCTGCACCCCGCCCGGCAGGTTCAGGATGTCGTAGTCCTTGCCGTAGCCGTCCTCGTGGAAGCGGCGGTAGGGGTAGTCGAACAGCAGGCACTTGCCGTAGGCGTGCAGCAGGTCGGGGTCCTTCCCGGTCGCCACCTGGTTGAAGGTGGCCGAGTACTCGAACGTGAAGCCGCCGCGGGACAGCTCCCGGCGGCGCTCGCGCCAGGCCTTGCCGGTGGCCCCGAGGTGCCCCTCGTCCACCAGGACGAGGTTGTCGTCGCCGAAGTCGCGGACGGCGATCCGTTTCACCCCCTTCTTCTCGGCCAGCTTGTTGAGGTCGATGATCTCCACCGGCGCGAACAGGTCCGAGCCGGCCGCACTGGAGAACACCCGTGCGGCGAGGCCGCTCGCGCGGAGCTCGCGCTCGTGCTGCGCCGACATCTGCTCGTTCGGGGTCACCAGCACGACATTGTTGAGCCGCCCGCCGGCGCGGGAGAGGTAGTGCCGGTATTGCAGGATGTGGGCGTGCATGAGGAGGGTCTTGCCGGAGCCGGTCGCGCTCTGGAAGGCGAGGGTGCGGAGATCGTCCGGCTGGTAGTCCGGGAGGCGGGAGATCGGCCGGTGGCGGGACTTCGCCCGGTTCAAGTCGGCGCGGAGCGCCTCGGCGTCGTCGAAGTAGCGGTGGAGGTAGTGCTCGGTGAACAGAAGGGCGAGGTACTGGTGCGGCTTCCAGGTCCGGCCGTGCTCCCCGGTCATGCGCAGGCGCCGGCTGAGCGCCCCGATGTTGGTGTCGTACTCGGAGAAGCGGTCGCGGGTGACCTTGACCCATGCGGCCGGCGTCAGGTAGAGCGCCCGGAAGTACTCGCTCTCGCCACCGGCGGCGCCCATCTCTCCCGGCGCGCGCGCCAGATGCGCGAGCATCTCCCCCAGCTCCTCGTAGCCGAACTCCCGGCAGGCGAAACGCTGGAGCGCAAGGCGATGCTGGAGCAGCGCGCTTCCCGTGCTACCGCGCCGCTGCCGCATCGGGGTCCTCCTCGAACATCCGTTCCCGGAAGACGGGTTCGATGGATTCGGCGATCCAGGTTTCGCCGGGCCGCCGCATGGCGTTCAAGGTGTGGTCGCCGTTGACGTAGATGACGTCCAGCGGGCCGTCGAATCGCTCGCGGTTGCGGTCGAACCAGGCGTCCAGGGCGACGTGGTCGATCTCATGGAGATTGCGCCAGAGGATGAGGCAGTGCCGTCCCTCGGCGTCCATGCCCGTGACGGCGAGCACGCCGTCGATCCGGCGGCGGGACTCCACCCGGAGGCCGATCAGGTAGTTGAAGGTCTCGGGCAGGTCGACTTGGGCGTTGTCGTCGCGCACGCCGTCGCGCACAACGGAGAGGGTGTAGGCGAAGGGGTCTGCGAAGTCCTTTCCCAGCAGGGAGGCGCTGCCCGACGTCTCCACGCCGAGCGCATAGCGCAGCCGGTAATCCTCGGCCAGGGCGGGGTTGCTTTCCAGCACTTCTACTTGGGCCTGCGATGGTGGGACCACGACGAGGCTGTCCATCGCATCTTCATAGGATTCCAGCCGGACGTACTTGAACAATTGGCTGACGCCGTTGCGCGAGGCCGGCTTTCCGCCCTTCCAGTCCGGCGAGTACACGACCTTCTTCAGCCGGGGTATCAGTACGGTATCGAAGTGATGCCCAACTTCGACCAACAGATACCTGCGATGGCCACCATCGTCCCGATTGAGATCGATGACTGCATGGCCGGTGGTGCCGGACCCGGCCAAGAAGTCGAGGACGTGCCGGTTTGTGCCTGTAACGAAGCTGAGAAGATTGGAGAGCAGTTCGGCGGGCTTCGGGTTCTTGAACACTTCGCGCGAACCGAACAGGGACTCCAGAGCGTTCGCCCCGACCCTGCTGTCGAGCTCGACAAGACCCTTCAGACCGCCGTCGTAGTCGTGCAGGTATTCCTTGAGCTGGATGATCTGGGTTTCATCCGCCCCGAAAATTATCTTATCCTTCTCAAGGAGCTTCAGCATGGTGTCCTGTGGAAAACGGTAACCTCGAGCCGGCTGCACACATGGTTTACCGGTCCTGGGATGAATGACGTCGTAGCGGTAGCCTTCCTTTCCCGGATTGTGAACCCTTCTGCCGCCCGTGTACGGACCGTCTTCATCGACTCGATCGTAGTGTGTCAGGGGAGATAGTGCCTCCCGATTGTCCCTGACGAATTTCCGGAAGCGAACTTGAACCTCAGCCAGCCCTTCGCACGAGGCGCGAAGTCGTTCCCATTCCTCCAACATCAGATCTTTTGCATCGTTGACGGGACTCTTCCATACAGGAGCGGTCGATGAAATATCCTTGGCATACCAGATGAGGTATTCGTGCTCGGTCGCAATCCGAGTCGGGTTGTTGTCCGTGGCGCCCTTCCACACCATGTTCGCGATGCGATTGGCCGTGCCGAAACGCTCGTCCAGAAGAAGTCGAAGAAGCGGATGCTCTATATCGTTGATGCTTGAAAAGAAAACGCCGTCCCTGGACAGAAGATCCCGGGCAATGGACAACCTGTTCTTCAGCATCGAAAGCCAACTGGAATGCTGATAGCTGTCCCGGTAAACGAAGCCGTCTCCATTCGTGTTGTACGGCGGGTCGATGTACACGCACTGCACCTGCCCCCGGTAGCGGGCTTGCAGCAGGTTGAGCGCTTGGAAGTTCTCGCCGTGGACCAGCAGGCCGTCCGTCTGCTCGTCCAGCGGCCCCGTGTCGGAGAGGGCGGCCAGCAGCCGGCCGGTGAAGTCGCGGTCGAAGTGCCGGGTGTCCAGCACCAGATAAGGGTTGGCCTTGAGGAAGGCGATGGTCGGCGGGTCGCTCCGGACTGTACCGCCGTTAGTGAGGTCGCCTTCGATCTCGTCCACCGAGAACAGCTCGACCCACTCCTCGTACTGCGCCCGGTTGGCGGCGATCTCCGGGTACAGCGCTTCCGGCACCCGATCCAGGGTGACGCACCAGTTCGTTTCCAGCACGAACTTCTTCTTGCGCCAAAGCTGCTTCTGGAAGTCCTCGAGCTGTGCCAGGAAATCGATGATCTTCCCGCCGATGTGGCGGATCGCCCGCACCCGCGCCAGCGCCCGATCCAGGCGGGCGGCATCGCCCCGTTCCAGGTCGTCCAAGTTCAGTACTTGGGTGTTCAGGTACAGATCCAGCTCGCGGCGGAGGAACCCGCCGAGATCCTTGTGGATGAAGTAGTCGAAGCTGTTCTTGGCCGTGTATCGATCGAGGTGCTTCGCGAGAAGCGTGCGCTCGCCGTTGGCGTTCGTCGGGGCCGGCGCGGCGAGCGCCGCCCGCCACTCCGGATCCACCGCATTCGCCGCGCTCAGGATCCCTTCGACCGTTGCCTCGTTGATGCGGCCCTGCTGCGAGCCGCCGTTCCCCGGCCACCGCTTCTTCTCTCCCTCCGCCAGCGGCCGGTGCTCGAAGCGGACGGCCAACTCCCCGCCTTCGATGGCGACGGCGTTTCCGCCGGCCGCGAGCACGAAGCGGCGCTGCCGGCCGTTGGCCTCCTTGACGTTGTCCTTCTCGTTGTCGGCGCTTGCCACCTCGAAGCGGACACGCCGCGCCGCATCGCCCGCGCTGGCCGTGAAGGCGTAGCTCGCGTAGTTCTCCGTGGTCTTGACGTAGTACTGGTCCGCGTTGGCCCAGTGCAGCTTCACCTCCTCGCCGTCGTAGGGGATGAGGTAGGCGGGTCGGCCGCCGCTCGAATAGCGGCGTTGCGAGATGAAGTCGCCCTCGGTGTAGTAGCGGGTGAAGAAGTTGACGAGATGATTGTAGACGTCGGTCTCCGTGTCCGCGTCCTTCCTCCTCGCCGCGTCCGCGTCCTTCTTCATCTCGGCGAGGCGGCGGTTCAGCTCGACAATCTTGGGCGGGGGGGTGCGGTCGGGGTCGACGCCGATCTCCCTGGCCATCCGGCGAGCCTTCTCCAGCTCCCGCTCCAGCCTGTTCCATTCCTCCGCGCTGTCGAGATTGAGCTTCGTCTTCACCTGCGGCAGCAGGTCGCGGTCCAGGAACGCGACGACCTCGGCCGTCTTCAGGTTCATGATCCGGTACAGGCCGAAGTCCAGATCACCCCGGTCGAGCTGGAACATCTCGCGCAGCAGGGCCTTCAGCCGGTCGAGCTTCTCCGTGGAGCCGGGGGCCGGCCGCGCGTCGGTCGGCTGCGCGCCATGCGGCGCGGCGCCGGTCGGCGGGGCGCCGGATGGGGTCGAGTCGGTCATGGCGAAATCATCATGGGAAGCCCGGATGGACCGGGAAAGGGCCGGAGGGCGCATGAGGTGTCGGACGTCGGCGCTCTCCGGAGTCCACCCACACGGCCGGCCTCGGACGGGACGGCAAACACCGGAGCCGGCCGCGTGCCGGCCGGCACGGCGCTGAACAGCGCGGCGCCGTTCGGTACAGCACAGGATGGGGGCGGGTCGGTCATGGCGGGATCATAGGAGGCTCGGATGGACCGGGAAAGGGCCGGAAGTCGCATGAGGCGTCAGACATCGGATCGGCCGGGAAGGGGCCGAAGTCGCAAGGCGTCGGACATCGGCGGGCACGGGAGAGGCCGCCGGCCTTGAGGAGTCCGGTGGACCGGGCCAGTGCCCTCCAGGCCGGCGCCCCGATGTGCGCCCGCCCTACCGCCTCCTTCATTGGGGCCTCCTTCCTTCGGGCGGGATGAGGACGAGCTTTCCGGTGAACGTCTTGGCCGGGAATTCTTCCTGTGCCCGGCGGATCTCGTGCAGGGGGAACGTCTTCGCGACGAGAGGGCGAATTTCGTCGCGTTCGATGCAGGAGACCAGGTGCCAGTCCTGTGCCTTGTTCCCAAACATGAGCTTCGGGCACAATGCCGCCTGCGGACTGGAGAGCCGGAGGCGTTCGCGGGCGGAGATCCGGGAGCGGGTGCGGGAGATGGTCGGCCGCCCCGATCGGGGCGGCAAGTACCCCGCCCAGCTCTCGGGCGGGCAGCAGCAGCGCATCGCGTTCGCGCGGGCCATCGCGGCCTCGCCCGGCCTGCTGCTGGTCGACGAGCGGCTCTCCGCCCTCGACGCGAAGGTGAGGGCGCGGCTGCGCCGCGAGGTGAAGGCGCTGCAACATCGGCTCGGCGTCACCACCATCATGGTCACCCACGACTAGGAAGAGGCGCCGACCATGGCGGATCGCATCGTGGTGATGAACGATGGCGTGATCGAGCAGGCCGGAACCCCGACCGGGATCTGCCGAGAGCCCGCGAGCATCTTCGCCGCCGACCTCATCGGCGCCATGAACTTCATCGCCGGGGAGGTCACCGGCGCCGGGGAGGACACGGGCGTCCCGCCCGCACGAACCGCCACGGCCGCCGATCGGGGCAGCGTCTTCGAGGCGACGGTCGAGTACCTGGAATGCCTCGGTTCGTTCGCCCGCGCCGAGCTCGGCAGTCACGGGGGGCGCCTGCCGATGGACCTGCCGATCGCGCAGGTCCGGCGCCGCGACGTGCGGGAGCGAAGCACGGTGCGGGCGCTGGCGCCCCGCGATGCGGTACGCATCCACGCCGAAGCGCGGCCCGATGGCTGAAGCCGCCCTCCGCGCCGCAACCGCTGTCTGTCACCCACACGGGAGAACCCACCATGATCTTCGAGGTGCACCAATACAAATGCCGTTACGCCATGGCGGCCGCCCAGGTCAAGCTGTACGAAGAGAAGGGCCGCGCCGCCCACGAACGCCACTGCGGCAAGCCGGTCGTCTTCGGGACCGGCGGCACGGGCGACGTGGACTCCTACACCCATATCATGGCCTACGAGAACGCCGCCGACCGGGAGAGCCGCCGCGCGGCGTTGCTGGCCGATCCCGAATGGCAGGAGTACATGAACGCCAGCCGTGAGGCCGGAAACATCCTCGGCCGGGAGATCCACCTCCTGCAAGCGGCGCCCTTCCTCACGGCGTAGCCGCCCGGCGTTCGCCCGTCCCGGCCGGAAGCCCGGCCGGGACGGGCCCATACCCGCCTTCGGCGGCCGAACGCACGCCGCCGCTCCGTCCGCGGCCCCATGCGTGGCGCGGGCCTCCGAACCTCCCTCACGACCCGCCGCGCGCGGTCGCCGGAGCATCCACCCGGACCGTCACCACGTCCGCGTTGTGGAACTGCTGGTGGCGGATCGAGGACGCGAGGTGGCGCAGCAACCGGAGCGACCCCTCCTGCTCGATCGTGTCCTCGGCGGCGGGCTGCTCGCCGAGCAGCGCGATCCGGTCCTGGAGGTTGCCGTCCACGTCTCCGGCCCCGGCGATGAATTCCAGCACCGCGCCGCCGCCCTCCTTGCGCGCGGTAAGGTGCAGGCGCCGGCGGCGGCCCCCACCGTCCCCGTCCCCATCACCCCGGTCTCCCGGCTCGTCTTCCTCCATGTCTCTTCGGAGCAGGGTCAGCACGGTCTCTTCGCTCGCGGCTTGCAGGCGGCCCGCCATCTCCGCGCCCCAGCCGGCGCCGGTGGCGAACGCGCCCAGAAAATCGTTGAGACTCGCCAGCTCGGCCCGATCGAGGCGCCCCCGGAACCGGTGGCCACGCGGCCCGGCCAGCTCCGTCAGGAAGGTGAGCAGGATCGCGAGGAGCCCCCCGGAGGTCATGCCGTTTTGCAGCAGGCCGCCCGCGAACTCCGCGAAGAACTCGGGAAAGACCACCCCGGCCTGCAAGCCGGCGCCCGTCCAGAAGGAGACCCCGGCGATGAGGTTGGTGCGGTAGTCGGCTCCGCTCTGCACCACCTCCCTCATGCCGGCCACGAACAGCATCGCCATCACCACCATGATGGTGGCCGCCACCACCGGCCCGGGAATGGCGAGGATCAGGGCGAGCCCCTTCGGCACGAACGCGAGGAGGATGAGCACCGCTCCGGCCGCGACGCCTACGCTGCGCGCCGCGACCCCGGTCAGCTCCAGGACCGGCACGCCGATCGGAAAGGGCGTGTTCGGCATCGTTCCGGCGACGCCGGCCAGCAGGTTGCCCGTGCCCTCCGTGGCCACCGCGCCCTGCACGGCCTGGAAATCCACCGCCCGGGGGCGGCGCCAGGACACGCGCTGCACGGCGACGGCGACCCCGATCGACTTGGTGGCGCCGACCAGGGTGACGAAGACGAATCCCGGCAGCAGAGCCCAGAACGCCGGGCCGAAGTCCAGGTCGAGACCCGGCCATCGGCCTTCCGGCAGGCCGATCCAGGGCGCTCCGGCCACGCGCCCGGTGTCGTAGATGCCGAACCAGAGGGCGATCAGGGAGCCTGCGACCACACCGAGGACCGGTGCCCAGAGGCGCAACGCACTCGTCCCCTTGAGCCCGATGGCGACGACCGCCGCGATGGTCACGATGGCGCTCACCGGCCCCGCCGCGGCCGGGGCGTCCGGCGGCGCCTGGTGCAGCATGCGGAAGAGGATCGGCATCACGGTGACCGGCAGGAGCATGATCACCGTTCCGGTGACGGTGGGGGTGAGCACCCGGCGCAGCAGCGAGAGCCGTGTCGAGAGCGCGATCTGGATGACGGCGGAGACGACCACCAGGGTGGAGAGCATCGCCGGGCCGCCTTCGGCGAGGGCGGTCACACAGACCGCGATGAAAGTGCTGGACGTGCCGGACAGGATGGTGTAGCCCGCCCCGAGCCGGCCGAAGCGGAGCGCCTGCATGACGGTGGCCGCTCCGCAGGCGAGGACGGTGGCGAACACGCCCCAGAACAGGGACTCCTCGGCTCCGCCGGCCTGGAACACGATCGCGGCCACCAGCACCACGGAATTGATGCCGAGCACGGCGAGCTGCACGCCGAGGCCGAGGACCAGCGTGCGGGGAGGGGTCTCGTCGGCTTCGTAGCGCAGGGTGGAAGGGGCGCCGGGTTTCACGTCGTCGGGGACCTCCTGCCCGGCCGGGGCCGAAGGGGCGCGTCGGCTCCGTCGCCGATGATGCCGGACGCGCGCCGTGGCGGGAAGCGCGGGAAGTGTCCAATGCCATGTGGGCATGAACGGAAGGGCCGAATCCAACGCCAAGTGACCACGGAGCGTCGCCGAGTCCTCCACACTTGGAGGATGATCGTAACACTTCAGACTGAGCGCTTGCGCACGATGGAGCAGATTCGGGCCTTCGTGGAAGGCTGCGAATCCGTGGACTACAAGCCCGAGGACTGCGCGTGCGCGCATGCGTTCGTGCGGCGAACCGACTGCGTGCGCTACGAGGGCGATCCGGTGGACGGAAAGCCGCAGGGCCGGGGCGTCATGGCGTGGGCCGATGGGACTCGCTGGACGGAGGCGGTGGTCGGTCGGGATCTGGATGCGCTGGTGCGCATTGCCCGGCGCCCGCTACCCGTCGATGCGCCGGATGAGGCTCGGGCGCGATGGGCGGGTCGGCGGTGCGTGCTCGCTTCGATGGGTCGAGGGCCGGAGGGCTGAGCGATGGGTCAGAGGGCCGGGCGTGCGCGAAGGATGTCCGGAACGCGGCGGTGGAGGAGGCGCGGCGACAGGGGAAGCGCTACCGCGAGGGCGGCGTGTTCTTCGGGATCCCGGGGACGCGCGCGAAGCGGATCGTGAAGGCGGCGCGGCGCCGCACGGTAACGGGGCGGTTGCGAAGGCGTTCTGACGTGGCCGGACGGAACACGCCATGAGGACGAATTCCGGGATGACGAGCCGAACGGGCGCGGGGCTGCGCGGTGGGAGCGGTCGCGGTGACTCTGCCGGGCGAGGTTCGCTACGCGGGCAAGTTCATCCGAGCGATACCTGTGGAACACGCGCAAGCTGATCGGGTTCCGGCACGATGAGCCTGCAAGGTGGCGCCCGGCGGTCTGCCAGGAATGCGAGCTCGCCTGCTCGATGGTCGAGGCGGGCGTGTCGAGTGCGGACAAATTTGCGCCCCGGGGAATGACGATGGCGGAGGCGGCGCGTCTTGCGCACGTCTCGCGGCGAACGCTGTTCCATGCTCGAAAGGTTCGGCGGGACGGGCCGCCCGAGCTCTTGGCGGCCGTCGAGGACGGGCGGGCAAAGGTGAGCGATGCCGCGGCGGTGGCCGGCGAGCCGTGGCCGGGCGGCCGGTGACGATTACCGGGAGCGGCGCGAGCTCGAACGGGCGGGGCAGGCGCGCTTGGTGTGATGCGTCTCGAGGGCGCAAACGGGGCGCGGCCGGTGCGGGGCGCTACCGCCGGGACAGGGCGGCCAACGGGGGCGAGGAGGAGCCGATATGCGAGTCTTGACGGGTCCGGGCGTGTCTTCGGGTGGCGCTCGGAGGTGGACTTGCAAGCCGCGGGCTGGATCGCGTGGGTGCCTGGCGGTGGCTGGCGAGTCTCGCCGGCAGGGCGGGCGTACATCAAGCGCTTGCTGGCGGCGTACACGCGGGCGGATGCCGATCGGGATCGGGCGCGGAGTCGTTGCGCGGGGTCCGGTGGCGGTAAATTACGGTATGTGACCCACAACGGGGGAGGGTGCAGCAATGAGCGGGGAGCGGGCGGGAACAACGCAACACTGGCCGGACGGAAGCCCTTACGGGGGAGGAACGATGACCGCGAATCCGGTACTGGTGGAACGTGACTTCATGCCGGAGGCGGACATGCTCGCGGCGGAAGGCGCATTCTATCGTCGGCTTTGCTCGGAAGATCGCGGGCACCTGGGACCGAGCCGCGTGATGATCGAGTATCCGGGGGTTGTGCACGGGCCGGCCCGCCGTTGGCTTGACCCGCTATGGCAGGCCGTCAATGACCTGCTGGCGGCGAAGGGCCGGCGGTTGATGTGCAAAGGGGCAATCGGCGTTTACGTCCATCCCATGGGGGATCCGGGGCTTAGCTGGCACGTCGATTCCCCGGACGACACGATGAAGGTACTTTGGTACTGCGGGAGCTTCGAGGGCGGCGAGCTACTGGTCTCGAAAGCACCTGTGAAGCTGCCGGCGAGGTTCACGCTTGCCGAGCGCGCCGGCGAAGCCGCCAGGCAGCATCGCCGTGGATCCATCGAATCCGTCGAGGAGTACATGGCCGGCCACAAGCTGCTGATGCAATCTCACGAAGCGAATGAGGATGTAACCCCCCCGCCGATGCATGTCACCGTGCCCGTGACCCGCAACACCCTGGTTGCCTTCCACGACGCCTATCCGCACCGGATCAAGCCGGTGGCGCGAGGACTGCGGTTCTCGGTTCGTTGGGTAGCTTTCCCGGAGACGGTGCGGGAGCGATGGCCGTGAAGGCGACGCGGGGTTCACGACAAGGGGGGTTGCAGCAATGAGCGGGGAGAGGGCAGGCGCGCGGCGCGTCATCCGTACATGAGGCTCGGCAGGAACGTCGCGATCCGCGGAACGCAGGCGATCAGCAGCACCGCTGCGAACATCGCCAGCCAGAACGGCCAGATGCCGCGGAAGATCGTGTCGAGCGGCACCCCCGGGGCGACGCTCTTGACCACGAAGACGTTGATTCCCACCGGCGGCGAGATCAGGCCCATCTCCAGGGTGATGACGATCAGCACCCCGAACCAGATCATGTCGACGCCGAGGGATTCGAGGATCGGCTGCACCAGGGGAATGGTCAGCACCAGGATCGCGAATCCTTCCAGGAAGGTCCCGAGGGCCATGAACATGGCCAGCACCGCCAGGGCCGCCTGGAATCCCGAGAGCCCCTGCTCCGTCACCCAGTGGGACACGGCGGGTACGAATTCGGTGAACCCCACGAAGGTCTTGAACACGAATGCGCCGAACAGGACGAGAAATGCGGCGCCCGTCGCCCCCAGCGTCGAGGTCACCGCCTCGGAGACGTTCTTCCGAGTCAGCGCGCGCCGCGCGGCAGCCACGATCAGGGTCAGGAACGCGCCCACCCCCGCCGCCTCGACGGCGGAGAAGACCCCCGTGTAGATGCCGCCGATGGTGGCGGCGATGATGCCGGTGATCGGCGCCGCTCCCGCCAGAGCCGCGACCCGCCTTCGCCGGGGTTCCGGGGCTCCGGCCCGCGGCGCCCTGCCCGGGTCGCGTCCCGCGATGATCCGGATGGTGAGGAGGAACAGGAGGGTCAGCAGGATTCCGGGCAGCACCCCGGCCACGAACAGGCGTCCGACGCTCTCCTCGGTCAGGATCGCGTAGATGACGAACCCGACCGAGGGCGGTATCAGGATGCCGAGGGTGCCGCCGGCGGCGATCGCGCCGGTCGCCAGGGAATCGTCGTACCTGAAGCGCCGCATCTCCGGCAGCGCCACCCGGCCCATGGTCAGGGCCGAGGCGAGCGACGAGCCCGACAACGCCGAGAATCCCGCGCAGCCGACGATCGACGCCGACGCCAGGCCGCCCCTCCAATGGCCGAGCCAAGCGTTCGCCGCGGCGTAGAGGTCCCGGCTCAATCCCGAGGCCACGGCCAGATTGCCCATCAGCATGAACAGCGGGAGGACGGTGAGGGTGTAGTTCGAGGCCACCGTGAAGATCTCGCCGGCCAGCACCGGGACGACCGCGGCCGGCCGGATCGCGGCGATTCCGGGCACGCTGACGAGCAGCATCGCCAAGCCCACCGGCACCCGGATGAAGAGCAGGACGAAGAGGGCGCAGAAGCCCAGGACCGCGATGCCGGTTCCGCCCATCAGCCGCCCGGTGCGTTGGGATCCTCGCCGTTCCAGTGTGCGAGGCCCACGAGGAAGTGGACCAGCAGCAGCAGGGCACAGGCCGCCAGCGCCGTGCCGAGCACGTAGTAGAACGGCGTGTGGACGATCGAGAGGCTCCCGGTGACCGCCCCGCACGGAAGGCCGCAGCTTCCCTTGGCGAACAGGGCGTAGGCCGCGACCGCCGCCGCCCCCAGGCCGAGCAGCCGGGCGACCGCGCCGCTCACCCGCGTGATCCGCCGGCCGGCGAAGTACCCGATGACGTTCACGCTGACGTGGGCGCCCCGGCAGGCCCCGCCGGCGATCGCCGCCGCCACCACGGTCGTCAGCGTCATGGTCGAGAGGTCTTCGACCCCGAAGATCGGATCGTTCAGGACGTAGCGCCGGAACACCGCGACGACGGTCAATCCCGCCAGCACCGTCAGGGCAAGGCCCCCGGCGGCGATCGAACACGCATCCACCACCCGGACGAAGCGCGACTGGAGCCCGAGAAGGCCGGCACGGTACTTCCCGGAGCGCTTCGGCTGGTTCACTCGCCCTTGAATCGTCCGATGACCTCCCTGACGGTCATGTCGCCGGCGCTTCGCGACAGCGCCGCCTCGTAGGCAGGTGCGATGGCCTCCTCGAAGCGGCGTTTCTCCTCGTCCGGGAGCTCGATGATCTCGACGCCGACATCCCGGGACATCCGGATCCCGCGGGCGCCCGCCCGCTCGTAGGCGGCGCCGCCGCCCGCCGAAAGCGTCGCGTCCGCGGCGGCGTCGACCCAGCCCTTCTCTTCGGCGGAGAGGGAGTCGTACACCTCCCCGTTCATGAGCAGCACGAAGGGCGCCCCCGAGATGGGAAGCCAGGTGGTGAGGTAGTTGGCCGGCTCGTGCAGCTTGAACGCGGGGATCCCCGAAGCCCCGATGGCGATGCCGTCGATGACGCCGTTGGCGAGGTTCCGGTGGACGGCGGTGACCGGCTGCATGACCGCGCTGGCGCCGAGCGCCTCGATGAACGGAACGTCGAGCCTGGAGGTCACCCGGATCTTCATCCCCTTCAGGTCTTCGAGCCTTCGCACCGGCTTGTCGCGGGTGAGCAGCGACGGAGGTACGTTGGACCAGATCGCCAGGACCTTCGCCCGGTACTCCTTCTCCAGCTCGGGCCGCGCGCGTTGCAGGGCCTCGGTGCACGAGATCGCCGTCCCGCATACCCCCGGGTAGGAGAGGAGGTTGGTTTTCGGAAAGAGGTCGCCGGTGTAGCCGGGCAGGGCGAAGACGACGTCGGCGACGCCGTCGAGCAGGATCGAGTACTGTCTCGGCGGGGACGAGTTCAGCGCCCCTCCCGGAAACTGCTTGACGGTCAGCCTTCCCCCCGAGAGCCGTTCGAGCTTGTCCGCGAAGGGCGTGAACACGGCCCGGTTCATGGGGTGCTTCGATCCCATGAAATAGGCGAGGGAGAGCTCCCGGGCATCCGCCGGAACGGCAAAGGCGCCGAGCGCCGCCAGCAACGCGCCGACCGGCAGCAGCCCGACGGCCCGCGACCCGATGGCCGGCAATCCGCGGGCGAGGATCGGGATCCGCTTCATCTGCCCCTCCGTCGGTTCGCGTGGATTGGTGGGCCGTCACGGCCCACGGGCCGCCGCGGCCCGCAGCCGCCGCGGCCTGCGGATCGAACCACGACCGTACGGGCAGGGTACTTTTCCGATGGTCGAGCCGCAATTCGGCGCGCGGCGGGGCAGGGGGAACGGAGACTTTCCGGAGAGACCCGACGGCCAATCGAGGTCGAGCGCAACCCTTCCCCCGATGTTTCGGCGGCATTGCCGGCGAGGGCGGTCGAACCGCCCCCGTCGACCTGCTCCGACGTGACCGCCCGGGCAGGGAATTCCCTCGGGGCGGTCAGGCGGCGCGCGCCGCCGGTGCGAGGGCATGTTCGATGACCTGTCGCAGCCAACCGGGCTCGTCGAGGAAGCGGACCCCGTCCTGCTTCCACTCGCTCGCGGAGCGAAGGCCGTCGTCGATCCGGGCGGCCGGGGTCACGGAGAGGACGCAGGCGCGAAGGCTCAGGTTCGGATCGTCCTTGCACAACCGGTCCTCGACCTTCCCGATCTCATGGTGCAGCGCTGCCTTTCTCCGCTCCCTGCCGCCGAAGCGGCCAAGGCCCTTCGGGTCGAGGAACAGGACGTGCTGGCGGGCTTCGTCCTTCAGCCAGACGATGAAGTCCGGGTAGCAGCCGAAGCTGCGGGAACCCGGTGGGGTTCAGCCGCTCCGGCGGCAGGCGGAGCGCGCACCAGTCGTCGTTTCCCAGAAGCCGCTCCACCGTGCGCCGCTCGATGACCAGGTTGCGCCAACCCGCTGGCGCTTGCGGCGGAGCAGCCGTTCGTACAGGCGGGCCGCGTCGAGGAAGGGGGCATGGGTCGCGAAGCTGAACCGGTCCGGCTCGGCATCGGCTTCGCCCTTCTCCCTCTCCTTCTCCTCGCGCGGCCCGCCTGCGGCGCCGACGGAGGCCGCCGATTGCAGCCGCGAGTAGAGGTCCAGGGCCACCGGGGGCAGGTTGCAGCTCGACGAGCCTGGGCGGGGGGCGAGATCGGGGTCGACGCCGAGCTCCCAAGCCTTCCAGCGGGTCTCCTCCTGCTCCTTCTCCAGCCTGGCCCGTTCCTCCGTGCTGGCCGGGTTCAGCTTCGTCTTCACCTGCGGCAGCAGGTCGCGGTCCAGAACGCGGCGAGCTCGGCCGTCTTCAGGTTCATGACCCGGTACGGGCCGAAGTCCGGATCGCCCCGGTCGAGCTGGAACATCTCGCGCAGCAGGGCCTTCAGCCGTTCGAGCTTCCCCGTGGAGTCGGGGGCCGAGCGCGCGTCGGCGGACGATCGCGTGGGGAAGGCCGGATCGGTCATGGGGCGATCATGGGAGGGGAGAGCGGGCCGAAAGGGGACCGAGCGCCTGGCGGGCGCGGGAAGCCGGTTGGCGGTGTCCGGATCGTCCGACACGGGTTCCGGCGGCTCCGGGCGGGGCGGGCCGTCCGCGGCGCCCGGTCAGGAGTCGGCTCGATCGCGCGCGCCCCGGCGAAACGAGGTTCCGGGCCGGAGCGCCCGGAGCGCCGGAGGCCGACCCGCCCCGCCGCGGAACCGCAGGGTATCGGACATGGACCGGCAGGCTCCTCCGCGGGCAGGACCGTTGGTCGGTGAAGCGTCCGCCGGATGCCGGTTCGGGCGTGGGCTAGCGAGCCGGCCCGTCGGGGGTGCGCCGGGCCCGCACCTCGTCCAGGTTGAGCAGCTGCATGGTCTCGCCGCCCATGGCGAGGGCATGGATGCCGTTGCGGGTGAGCATGGTCACCAGGTTGCCCGGCAGGTTGAGCGAGGAGAAGACGGGGACCACCGGCAGATCGCGGTATTCGGGGAAGTAGAGGAAGAATTCCCCGCTCTTGAAGAAGCGCACGAAGTCCCGGACGTCCCGGTTGTCGGGCGCGGAGTTGGTCTCGCTGAGGACCACCCCGCGGGTACCGACGTACAGCCCGTCGAACTCCCGGCGCCGGGAGCGGTCGTCGCTTCGGGTGCGGACGAGGCGGAGCGAGGGGGTGTCAGAAATTCCGTGTTTGGGCTGCCTCGGTGGTGTTTGTTCGGTCCGGTGGGATGTCCGGCACTGTAGCAGCTCGGGGCGGATCGCCCCGAGCTGGCCGACCGCGATTCCCCCCGAGCGGGGGCACGGAGCGATTTCCACGGGCTGTCCACGGGCGCGGGGCCCCTGACTCGCCCAAGCGCCGGTGGGCAGGCGGTGGAAATCGCGGGGCCGGTCACGACTCCTCCACTACGAACCGCTCGCCGAAACGGATCGCCAGTTCCGGACGCACCTGATGCCAATGACGAGGCGGCGCCCGCCACTTGCGCTGCACCGCGCGCAACGCCAAGTACACCAGCTTCGTCGCCGCGCGGTCGTTGGGGAAGTGCCCCCGGGTGCGCACCGCTCGGCGCACCGTGCTGTTCAGGCTCTCGACCGCGTTGGTCGTGTAGATCGCCCGACGGATCGGCTGCGAGAACGCGAAGAACGCAGTCACCTGCTCCCAGGCGCTGCGCCAGCTCCGCGCGATCGCGGGGTACTTGCGCCCCCAAGGGCCGGCCTCGAACGCATCGAGCGCCGCTTCGGCCGCGGCCTGCGTCGGCGCCCGGTAGATCGTCTTGAGCGCCGCCGCCAACTCCCGGCGCTCCTGGTACGAGGCATACGCCAGCGACCGGCGGATGAGATGCACGATGCACGTCTGCACCGTCGCTTCGGGGTACACCGCCTCGATCGCCTCGGGGAACCCCTTCAGCCCGTCCACGACCGCAATCAGCACGTCGGTCACCCCGCGCGCCCTGAGCTCGTTCATCACCGACAGCCAGAACTTCGCCCCTTCGGTCTGCTCGATCCACAGGCCCAGCACCTCCTTGCGCCCCCCGCAGCTCACCCCGACCGCCAGATACACCGCCTTGTTGCGCACCAGGCCCTCGTCGCGGATCTTCACCCGCACCGCGTCGAAGTACATGATCGCGTACGTCTCCTCGAGCGGGCGCGACTGCCACTCGCCGACCTCGTCGAGCACCGCGTCGGTGACCTTCGAGACCAGCTCCGCCGATACCGACACCCCGTAGAGCTCTTCGATGTGGCCGCGGATCTCGCGCGTCGTCATGCCCCGTGCGTACATCGAGATCACCTTGTCGTCGAACCCCGGCAGGCGTCGGCAGTACTTCTCCACCAGCTGCGGCTCGAAGCTCCCCGCGCGGTCGCGGGGCACCGCCAGTTCCAGCGCTCCCTCGTCGGTGAGCACCCGCTTGCGGTTGTGGCCGTTACGGTGGTTGCCTCCCGAACGCTCGCGGTCCAGATGCGCGTCCATCTCCGCATCAAGCGCCCGCTCGGCCACCGCCTTCTTCAGATCGTCGAGTACGCCGCCATCGGCGAACACCTCGGCCGGGTCCGCCCCTGCCAACAGCTCGTCCAGCAGCTCATCGCGGAATCGTCGTACTTCGCGGGCTCGTCTCGCCATGCTCTGTCCTCCTCTTGGACTCCAAGACTATGGCACCCAACACACGTAATTTCTGACAGTCTCTTCCGTTCGTTCCTCGACGAGAGCGTCGGAGATATCTACGAATGGAAACCGACAGGCGGCCAACAGACCTCTGCCCAAGGCCCACTCGGCGGAATCGGTTTCAAACCCGAGACCCGAATTCGGGTTCTGGATCGGCATCCGGAAACCCAACAGCTCCTTCTCGAACGTGCGCCCAGCGAGAGCGCGCAGCTCCGACTTCGACCCAATACCTACTCCATTGAATGCCAACGCCGGGCATTACGCTCGCTTCAGAACGAGCCGCAGGGAAGCCACCTGCCTCTTTTGCGACTGTTCGAGAGTCTGGCTCATGCCCGTTGGGACAACGTACCCCGTGAAGAGATAGGCGAAGCGGACTGGACGGTACTGACCGACGCGAGCTGTCCCGGGACGGAAGAGCAACGGCGGTTCGTGAAAATGGCCTTGGGTACGCCGGACTTCGCTTTCCTGGAGGGACCACCCGGTTCCGGCAAAACCACGGCGATCTGCGAACTGATACTCCAGCTAGCGAAGCGCGGTAAACGGACGTTGCTTTCAGCGTCCACCCATGTTGCCGTCGACAATGTGCTTGAGCGTCTGATGGATAAAAGCAATTCATCCCGTGATCTCATGATTCCGGTCCGCATCGGCGACAGGCGAAACGTCTCTGAAAAAGCGCGGCCTTGGCGGATGGAGGAGTTCGTTCGGACCGAGCGGGACAGGATTCTGCGCGGGCTTGATGGAGCCGAACCGCTCACCTCGTCCCAGAAGTCGCTGCGCGAGCTCCTGCAGCAGGGAAGCGACATCATTGAACGTATGGTGCTCGATGCCGCCAATCTCGTCTGCGGCACCACCATAGGCATTCTGCAACACCCGGACATACGGGGACGCGGAAAGAAACACCGCGGCGCGGATCCTGATTTCGATGTGCTTATCGTCGATGAGGCATCGAAGACGCCGTTCCAGGAATTTCTCGTTCCCGCACTATGGGCAAAGCGCTGGATAATCGCAGGAGATCCGAAACAGCTATCGCCTTACGTGGACGACGAAGCGTTGGCGGTGAACATCGAAACCTGTCTCCCGGATGGAGATATTCGGGACGCTTGCGTCGACGCGTTCATGGCCGCCCGCCGTCGCCACCCGCGGGTCGTGGCGGTCGCGACGGACACCAAGGCGACCAAACGCGCCTACGACGCTCAATGCGCCGCGCGAGGCGTTGAAGTTGCGGAAGCAGATCAAGCCGACGAAGACAAGCTGCGGACTGCCTCCATCGTCATGGGCGGGAAGGACAGCTTGCGGCGGAATGTCAGCGCCCTGCCTTTGGACATCGCCACGATCCGGTGCGCCGACGGCGAATTGCCACTCCTTCGTCGGCGCGCCGATGCATGGTTGCGTCTCTCCGGGCAGGACCGGGAGGAACAGCCGGAGTGGGCGCGGGAGATTGGCTGGCGACTGGCGAGGTTGTATGAACAGCGTTTTATTGGGAAAACCAGTGAAGGGACCACGACAGAAACCACGGCGCAGCGGCTTGAAAAGGAGATCAAAGCCCTTCTTCCCGTTCGGGCAGCAGGGGAGGACGAACAGCGTGTCTGGCAGGATATCGACAGGGTTCGACGGGTCGCGTTGCCGTCGGTGCTCGAATCCCTGCAACACGGCTTCGAGCGCAATCCCCGCCAGCGCCAAGGGACCGCTCTCTCCGACGGGATGCCTGAGCGCGAATTCGAGCAACGTCATGTGCTACTCGACACCCAGCACCGGATGCACCCGGAAATTGCGAAATTCCCACATGTCCACATCTATCGCAAGGACGCGCTCAAGACACCGGACTATATTAAGAAGGTACGCCAGTGGAGCTACAGCCGTTACGCCCACCGGTCTTTATGGATCGATGTATCGGCCGCCAGCGCTTTCCACAACAACCGCAACGAGAAGGAGGCGCGTCGAATCATCGAGGAGCTTCGCCATTTCGACAAGTGGGCGGCGACCCACCGCAGGGATGGCGAATCGCCGTGGGAAGTCGCCGTTCTGGCTTTTTACCGCGGCCAGGAGCGTGAGATCCGGAATCATCTGCGACGCTGGACGGGATCGGATTCAGCCATACGTCATTTTCGCCGCGGCTCACGAGAGCGCCCCTGTTTGACTATCGAGCTCTGTACCGTCGATCGCTTCCAGGGACATGAGGCCGACCTTGTCCTGATCAGTTTCGCCAACCGCAGGCCGACCAGCTTTCTCGAGAGCCCGAACCGCCTCAACGTCGCACTGACCCGCGCGCGCTATCAGCGAGTCGCTATCGGGGACCGAAGGGCGATGCGTCGCGCCAGGGATGGAGCGCTTCGCGAGTTCGCGGAAGGCGAGCGGTGGGAGCAGGAATTGGGAGGGATCGAGCGATGAACGAGGACGTCGTCCTGAAGAGGCAGATGACCATACGGGTCTGGCGCGTGGTTGGATTCGTCGCCAAGGCCGTCCGGCGGAAGGAACTCGAGCCGGTTCTGCTGCGCGTTCGGGAAGAGGGTGGAACGAACGCCGAAGACGTGGCCAGGAAACTACTCTTCGCACAGTCGCGCAAGGTCGTCGCGGAGAGACTCCTCCGCATCGGGGCCGTGTACGGCCTCCTGAAGGAAGATCGAAGAAGATATACTCTCACCGAGGATGGTGACAAAGCCATCGCCGACAGAAAGGTATTCGTGCCCGAACGTGGCGCTTGGACCGCGTGGGTGAGCGAAGATCCATTGCTCCCGTCCCCCCTGCTGTGCATAGAAGCCTGGAACGAACCCGACGCCTATACCGAAACACGCCAGGACGCGAAAGTTCAGCGCTCTTTCGAACGGTTGCCAAGCGAGCTTCGCGATATCCAAGGGACGGAGCTCACGCCGCTTGCCTCCGGCGACGGCATCGCCGTTCGCATTAGCGGACTGGAGGAACAGGCCGAGGCGGCGGACCCTGACGGATCTCTGAGCCTGACATGGAACGTGCGAGAGCGCCGATTGCGCTTGCAAGGCAAGTTGGATGGCAGGAAGGTCGACTCCGAGCTGAAGGCTCCCGACGTACCGCCCGACGAAATATGGGCGGCTCTTCTCGAGAGCGAAGGGCTGGGGGAGGACTGGGATCGCCGGCGACACGCTTTGCGCGTTTCCTTCCAAGAGACTACCGAGAAGGAACGGAAGCTCATGTCCCGGGACCTTGAGTTCCGGAAGCCGTCCGTGTACGGCTCCGAGAAGTTCGAGCCCCTTACCCCGAATATCGCATGAAGGAGTACCGTCTGGCCCCATGATCGGTTATAATTCAGTGACTTGAACTGGATTCAACCGGGAGCCAGACGGTGACGAAATGGAACCACGGGTCGATGACGTTTTCAAGCTGCCGTCGGCGCCGGGTGCGGGCGGACTTCACCGGCGGGTCGGTTTCTTCTCATGGGGGGGCGCTGTTGTTGCGCGAGGTGGACCGCCGGCTCGGGCTGACCGAGCGGGTCGCACGTCGGCTCGGTGAGCCACGCCAGCGCGGGAAGGTTCGCCACGAGGTGGTGACGATGGTGCGCCAGAGGGTCCACGCGGTCGCGTTGGGATACGAAGATTTGAACGACCATGACGCCCTTCGTGAGGACCCGGTCGTTCAGACCGCCTGCGGTCATGACCGCAGCTTGGCCAGTGCCTCGACGCTGTGCCGGTTCGAGCGGCGCGCCGAGCACCAGTGGGCGGTTGCGATTCATCAGGAGCTGGTCGAGCAATTCATTGCCTCGTTCGCGCGTGCGCCCCGGGAGTTGGTGCTCGACTTCGACGCGACCGACGATCCGGTGCACGGTCATCAGCCGGGCGCCTTCTTTCACGGGTACTATGACCACTACTGTTTTCTGCCGTTGTACGTATTCTGCGGTGAGCAGTTGTTGGTGGCCTACCTTCGTTGTTCGAACCAGGATGGAGCGAAGCACGCCTGGGGGATATTATCGTTGTTGGTCAAGAGGTTGCGTCGGGCATGGCCTGGGGTTCGCATCGTGTTTCGGGGGGACTCGGGATTCTGCCGACACCGGATGTTCGACTGGTGCGAGCGCCACGACGTGGGATACATCGTGGGGCTGGCTCGCAATCCGGTGCTCGAACGCGAGGCGGCGGTGGCGTGCGAGGTGGCCAGGGACGGCTTCGAGGCGACCAGGGCCAAGAGCCGGTCGTTCGACGACTTCAAGTATGCGGCGCGGACCTGGAGGCGTCGCCGGCGGGTCATCGCCCGCATCGAACACACCGCGAAGGGACGCAACCTGCGCTTCATCGTCACCAACCTTGAAAGGGAAGCGGACGAACTCCATGACCGGGTGTACTGTCAGCGTGCAGACATGGAGAACCGGATCAAGGAACAGCAGTTGGCCCTGTTCGCCGACCGCACTTCGAGTTCGAAGTGGTGGACGAACCAGTACCGGTTGCTGCTCGCGGGGTTGGCGTACACGCTGCTCGAGACGATGCGCCGCACGGCCCTGCGGGGGACGGACTTGGCCCGGTCGCAATGCCAGAGCCTTCGTCTGCGGCTGCTTCGCATCGGTGCGGTGGTGACCCGCAGCACCCGCACCGTGGCGGTGCGGCTGTCCACCGCCTGCCCTGACCAAGCCGTCTTCCGGCTGCTCGTACAGCGGCTCACGGCGGGATAAGCCCCAGCTTCGCGGCCTGCTCCGAATCCGCACCCCGGGCTCGACCCGGAGCGGCGCCCTACGCCGCATGACGCCATCGAGACCCGCAAACCCCCCTCAGCGCCCCCTCCGAACCACTCCAGGACGCGCCCCGGAGACTTCCGACCTCCTTCTACCTGCCGAAAACTCTCCGGGCAGGGCCATACAACACCCCAAAATCATAGACCTCCGGCTTCGTGCAATATCCGGGTTACGGTCCCGGGAGTACCCGTCGCGGCCCGCTCGCCCACTGACGCCCGTCAGTGGTCCGTTTGGCGCTTGAAGGCGGGCATCCACGACTTCGCCACGTCGAAGCGCTATGACGAGTGGCGGAAGGACGCGGCGGCGCCGTTCATGGAACATGACCCGAAACTTCCTACCAGGGCCGAACTGGCAAAGTCCGAGTGGGGCTCCGTCACCGGCAGGCCAACGCCACGATCATGGCATCTGATCGCGGCCGAGGATTGGAGACTGTGATGAAGGACGACAAGAATGCCTGGACCAAACGCCATTCCCGCGTCGTCGACCAGCGGGGCCATCGGTTGCCGCCGGCGTGGGCCCCATCCCCGACACGGCGTGCGCCGCAATCCGAGAGCGGTCGAACCGTTTACGTTTCGGGGCGGAACCGCGAACTCGCGAGCCGGGTGATCTCGATGCTTGCCGGCGCGAAGGAGAAGATCGTGCTGTCGAGTTTTCTCCTCGCCGATCGTGACGTCGAAGACGCAATCCTCAACGCCGCTGAGCGCAGGGTACGCGTCTACATCCTGCTGGCGTCGGAAGCGCGGCTCGACATCGAGGACACCGATGGCGAGTTCGAGAAAGCCATGTACGATCAGCATCGGGGGATGCTGAACCGCATCGGCGGTCATGCCCTTTTCCGTTCGGCGCCACACTTCCACGCGAAGTTCGTTCTGGCCGATCCGGGCGGGAGCGATGGCGTCGGCCTCCTGCTCACGGCGAACCTCACCAAGGAAGCACTCGAACGTAACGAAGAACTGGCGGTGGAATTGACGCAGGAGGAAGTGGAGGAGGTGTTTGCGCTCGCGCGCTGGGCGTTCTGGGAATACGCCGAGCATGAGCTTATCGATCCGGAGGACCGCTTCCGATCGGTCAAGCCTGTCGGTGTCGTGGAGCACCCGGCGTCTTCGCCCCATGTCCCAGCGACCACCTCCGAATCCCAGGAATTGCGCACCGATGCTGCCCGTCTCATCGAGAGCGCCGCCAAGGAGATCGCCGTAGCCAGCTTCGGATGGGACAAAGACCACGAGATCCTCGAGTTTCTGTGCGTCCGCGCCAGCGAGGGCCTCGACGTGACGGTGCTCGCGCGTGCACGGGCAAGCCAGATGCCCGCGCTTCTCGCTCTCGCCGAATCAGGAGCACGAGTCCTCGGTTTCAAATGGCTTCACGCCAAAGCACTGTGCGCCGACGGCGCCAAAGCGCTCGTCATGTCGGCTAACCTGCAAGCCGAAGGGCTCGACCGTGGATTCGAATTGGGCGTCCGGCTGAATGACGATCGCGCTGAAGAGGTCAACGGCCGACTCGATGAATGGACCAAGGCGGCGCGTTGGGAACTCCTTGCGTCCCCGACGTTGGGTGATATCCAGGGCAAGGCCTTGGTATGGCGAGACAACCGGCTCGACGAGATGACTGTCGAGACCGAACACCGCATCGATCTCGGGCTGGTCACGGCGGAATCCGTGGATGCCTTGGATGACACCACGCCTTCGATCCCGTCGCCCGAGGGTGAATTGCCCGAATCGGCGCATGAGATCGTATACGAATGGACGGCGCGGGCGCCCGTTCTTGCTGCGAATGCAAAGCCGGTATTACGGCCCGCTGAAGGGGACGAAAAACCCACTGCCTACGATCCCCCGGTATTCGTTGAACCGGGCGGCCGGCGTGTCGTAGCGGTCACCTCCGAACAGCAGTTACCCAAGGCCCGGCAGGTGGCCGACAGCACGGCGGCCGAGGCGATCGTAGTCCAGGATTGAATGAATGGGCAGGGTCCGGGCTGCGCCGGGCGGGATCATGGGTTCTCGCGCTCCGTCGCCTCGCACGCGGCCAGCTCCCAGCCGTCGAACACCACCGCCAGGCCGACGTGCCGTGACGAGGGCGCGCGCCGCCGCAACCCCTCGTCCGCCAGATAGTCCGCAAGCTGCTCCCGGCCCCCGCATCGCGTCCGCGATGACGGATTCGTCCACCCGCTCGCTCCGCTTCAGGTACTTGACCTCGACGACACAGCCGTAGCCGATGTCCGGGTACTGCGCCACGAGGGGCTCGAGATAGAGGTCCGCGTACCCCTTGTTCAGCTCCCGCTCCGTGTGGATGAGGAACCGATCCACCACGCTGAAATGCGCGGCCAGGAACGCCTGTACCACCTTCTCCCCGTCCGTCCGAGGGTCGACCTCCCGTCCCGATGCCGGCGCCGGCCCAGATCCTGGCCGCACCGCACCTTCGTGCTGTGCAGTGCGAGAGGCCCCGACCCGTCGGCCTGGCTGCTTGCCGCCGACAAGGGGTGCCGGGTCGGGTGACCCGGCCAAGGCTCCGCGGCTAGCCCGAAGCGCCCCGGCCCGGCGGGCCGGCCCGGCTCGACCAGACCGCCATCGCGATCTCGAAGGAGCGGACCCGCGCCTCGTGGTCGAAGATCTGGGACGAGAGCATGAGCTCGTCCACCCCGGTCCGGTCCACGAACTCCTCCATCCGGCGGAGCACGGTGGCGGGGGAGCCCACCGCCGAGCAGGCGCCCTGCTCGTCCAGCATCCGCCGCTCCCCCGGAGACAGCCCGTCCTCGAATGCATCGTCCGGCGGCGGGAGGGGGCGTGGCCGGCCCCGCCGGAGCCACAGGGTGGACTTCCGGGCGGACGTCCGAAGCCGGCGGGCCTCCTCGTCGGTCTCCGCCGCGAACACGTTGAACCCGGCCATCGTGCAGGGCTCCGAGAGCTGCCCGGAGGGGCGGAACGAGCGGCGGTAGGTGTCGAGGGCGGGAAGCAGGGCAGCCGGCGCGAAGTGCGATGCGAAGGCGTAGGGCAGCCCCAGGACCGCGGCGAGCTCCGCCCCGTAGAGGCTCGAACCCAGGATCCAGATGGGAACGTTCTGGCCGCGGCCCGGAATGGCTTGGACGGGCTCTTCCTCGCGCGGCTCCCCGAGGTAGCCCTGGAGCTCGACCACGTCCCGCGGGAAGTCGTCCGGGTCTCCGTGCAGGTTCCGGCGCAGGGCGAACGCCGTCCGCTGGTCCGTGCCGGGGGCGCGCCCGAGGCCGAGGTCGATGCGCCCCGGATGGAGCGCATCGAGGGTGCCGAACTGCTCCGCGATGACGAGGGGCGCGTGGTTCGGAAGCATGATCCCGCCCGCGCCCACCCGGATGGTGGAGGTCCCGCCCGCGATGTGGCCGATGACGACGGCGGTCGCCGCGCTCGCGATCCCGGGAATGTTGTGATGCTCGGCGACCCAGTACCGGCGGTACCCGAGCGCCTCCGCGCGCCGCGCGAGGTCGAGGGTGTTGCGCATGGACCGGGCCGGGCTGCCGCCCTCGGTGATGGGCGAGAGGTCGAGGACGGAGAGCGCGGTCACGGCCGGCGCGAAGCGGCTCGGGCCAGGGGACGGCCGCGGCCGCATCGGCGGGGCGGAGCGGCGCCGGTCCCCTTCCGCCGTGCCGCCGGGAGGCCCGCGCCCCGCGCGGATGCGCGGCGGGCGGCGCAACGGGTCCCGCGGCCCGGCTCTTCCCGGCCGGCCGCCGTGGAACGCGCACCTCGCCTTCGCCAGGGCCGCGGAAGGCCCTTCAGCTTTCCTCGAGCCAGCGGACCAGCGCCTTCGCGGGGTCGCCGATCTCCTCCACCCGGGTGTAGTAGTGGCCGCGCCAACCCTGCTCGGGGAGCCCGGCGAACAGCATGAGGTTGAGGGGATAGTCCCCGGAATCGGTGCAGCGGCGGAAGTCGTCGCGGAAGAGGAAGATCCCCTTCCCGAGCGCGGTCGCCATGCCGAGCTCGACCATGACCCCCTCGTCCGGCGGGGTCCCGTTGACGACCGCGAAGATGCCGTCCGCCTCCCGCACGTCGCGCGCGTCGGCCTGGGCCACCCGCCACGCCCATCCGGGCTCTTCCATGCCGCTCTGGTTGTTGCGCGCGAAGGGCTCCCAGACCTCCGCCCCCAGCGTCTCGAGACGCTCCACGAGCTCCGGCAGCAGTCGCTCGCGCTGCTGGGCCGAGAATCCGTAGGGATTGGCGAGGTACAGGGTCTTTCGGGGCATGTGGGGTCACCGGCGGCGGGACGGGCGGCGGGAAGACGCGACGGCCGAGGGCGCCGCCGGGGCTGGCGCCGCCCCCGCCGTCCGGCGGGCTCCTCAGCGCGACACCTCCCGGGCCCGCGCCTTCTCCGCCTCGAAGGCGGAGCGCCGCGAGGCGCGCTCGGAGGGCGGTATGCGGCTCGAGTCGCAGAAATCGGCCTTCCACCCCGGATCCCCTCCCCACACGAGGGGCGACTGGACGGTGGTGCGCGGCGCGCGGGCCGATTCGAGCAGGTCGAGGGCGAGGCCGACGGTGATGCGCTGCGAGTCCTCGTCGAAGGGACGGCCCGCCGCGTTGCCGAGGGGAAAGTCGCTGAACAGGAAGCGGGGCACGCCGCAGTGCTCGACGACGTCCCGGGCGCAACCGAGCACCACGGTCGCGATGCCTTGCTCCTCGAGGCGCCGGGCGGCCAGGCTCACGGACTGGTGGCACACCGGTCAGTTGGCGACCAGGATGGCGGCGTCCGCCTCGTCCGCGTGCACGCGCCTGAGCAGGGCCGGGCAGTCCTGGTCGAGGGTGGTGCGCCGGCTCCGGTTCGTCGGAAGGCCGTGGAAGCGGGGGGCGACCCCGCCGATGCGGCCGGCCGCCGCCGCTTCGTGCAGGCGGGGGAGCGGGAACCACGTCCGCGGGTCCTCCGCCGTGGTATGGGTGCGATCGTAGCTCAGGTGGGAGATCCGGACGTCCGGCGCATCCTCCGGGCCGGCGGGCGCCGAGTAGACCTCGAAGAACTTCGCCGCGCCGTTGTACGGCGCGCCCGGACCCTGGTCGCCGAGCTCCGGCCGGCAGGGCGCGGCGGTGGTCACGAGGGCGACCGTCGATTCTTCTAGCGGCCGGCGGAGCGGGGTGAACGGCACGTCCCGGTAGTGCGCCCAGCGGTAGGGGCTCTCGTATCCGAGCGCGAGATAGTACGCACGGGTGCGCTGCATGTAGGGGATCGGCGGCCCCGCCCCCTCCGCGGGCTCCGCCGCGCGCGCCCGCCGTCCGGCGCCGGACGCGCCCGCCGCCGGGGATGGCGGCCCTCCCCGGGTCGGCCCCGGGGAAGAGGGGGCGGGATCGGCGGCGGGGGATCCGGCGGTCACGGCTCGGCTCGGGGCGGGAGAGCGTCCGGTCACCGGCCTGCTTCCTCTCGCCGGCCGGTCACCGAGTCGCGCAACCCTTCGAGCAGCCCTTCGACCCGCACCATGCGTTCGCGAAGCTCGGCTTCGACCCGCCGCACGCCGCGCGACAGGTTCCACACGAAGCCGGCGAGCCCTGTCCCGACGATCGCGATCAGCTCGTTACTGAAGTGCATCCCGATGTCCCCGCATCCCTTCGGATCGCCTCCGAGGAGGCTCCTGCGGACGAGTATACCAACCACGACCCGGCCTGGTGGCCGGCGGCGAGGCCTCCGGATGCTCCGGCCCGGCGCCGGACGTTCGGAGCCGGAAGCGTGGGTTACCCTGTCGGGCCGGGTTTTCAGGCGGATGAGGAGGGCCAGGAACCGATGGACCTATTCGATCTCTCCGGGCGGGTCGCGATCGTAACCGGCGGCAACGGCGGCATCGGGCTCGGCATGGCGCGCGGACTCTCCCGGGCGGGAGCCGCCGTCGCGGTGGTCGGACGCAACCGGGAGAAGTCCCGCGAGGCTGCGTCGAGCCTCGGCGAGCGCGCCTTCGCGGTCGAGGCGGACGTGACCCGGGCCTCCGACGTTCGAGCGATGGTCGCGGAGGTGGCAGGCCGGGCGGGCCGCATCGACGTCCTCGTCAACAACGCCGGAACCAACGTCCGAAAGCGCCCCGAGGAGCTGGACGAGTCCGAGTGGCGCACGGTGCTCGACACCAACCTGACGAGCGCATTCCTCTGCAGCCGGGCCTGCCACCCCCACATGCAGGCGGCGGGAGGCGGCAAGATCCTCAACAACGGCTCGATGATGTCGCTGTTCGCGACCCCCTGGTCGCCCGCCTACGCGGCGAGCAAGGGCGGGATGGTCCAGCTCACGAAGTCGCTCGCCACCGCCTGGGCGGCGGACGGCATCCAGGTGAACTGCTTCCTGCCGGGGTGGATCGACACCGACCTCACCCGGCGCGCACGTGAGCAGGTCCCGGAGCTGCACGGGCGCGTGCTGGCCCGCACCCCGGCCGGCCGGTGGGGAGACATCGACGAGTTCCAGGGCATCGCGGTGTTTCTCGCGAGCCCGGCGTCGGACTTCGTCACCGGGGCGGTGATCACGGTCGACGGCGGCTTCTCGGCCTCCGGCTGATGCCGCGCGAGTTCTCGTTCTGCCCGAAGTGCGGGGCGGGACTCGGCCGGCGCGCCATCCACGGCCTCGACCGGCTCGTCTGCCCGGACTGCGCCTTCGTCTTCTGGCAGAACCCCGCGGTCGGGGTCGCGGTGATCCTGATCGACGACGCGGGGCGCGTGCTCCTCGGGCGGCGTTCGCGGGGAGCGTACCGCGGCGCATGGTGCATCCCCTGCGGCTACGTCGAGTACGACGAGGACGTGCGCGATGCGGCGCGGCGCGAGTTCCGGGAGGAGACGGGCATCGAGGTCGCGCTCGGCGAGGTCTTCGCCGTGCATTCGAACTTCCACGACCCGGCGATGCACACGGTCGGGGTCTGGTTCCGGGGCGAGGCGGCGGGCGGGTCGCCGCGGGCCGGCGACGACCTCGACCGGGTGGGGTTCTTCGCCCTCGACGGGTTGCCCGCGGCCATGGCCTTTCCCACCGACCGCATCGTGCTCGCCGACCTCCGGCGGGCCGCGCCGGCCGGGTGACCGAAACGGGGCAGGTCCGGTCTCCGGCGCATGGACGCCCCCGAACGAGCGCTCTTGTACGACGGCCGCTACGCTGCTTCGTGCGCGGCAACGTCGTGCGGCGGGGTCGCGACCCGTCACCGTGGGTGGGGCGGTTGCAGGAGGCGGCCTGCTACATTGCGGCCGGAGCGGCGGCCGGGCGGGAGGCGCCAATCGGGGTCTGCCGGGGGTGTCTCTCCGGGACGGGAACGGGGGGCCTCGAGCGCCCGCCGGCGTCCCCGGTCGAGGGCAGCGGCCGGGCTCTTCCCGGACGGGGGTGCGTCCGGACGTGCCGGCGCCGTATCGAACCCGCCCGCGGAGCCCCGGCAGCGGCCGGGTGCCCCGTGGGGCTCCGGTTCGGGTATTGGAATCAAATCGGAACGAACCGTTGGATATGAAGGAACCAGGCGCTGGATGCCGCATCGGCGTGGATGTGGGCGGGACCTTTACCGACGTGGTGTGCGAGCGCGACGGCCGCCCGCCCCTCGTGTTCAAGGTGCCGAGCACGCCCGCGGACCCCGGCGAGGCCGCGCTCGCGGCCGTCGCGCGCCTTGCGGCGGAGGGGGTCGAGCCCGGCGCCCTCACGCAGCTCGCGCACGGCACCACGGTGGCGACGAACGCGGTGCTGGAACGCAAGGGGGGCCGGCTCGGGATCATCACCACCGAAGGGTTCCGCGACACCCTCGAGATCGGGCGCCAGATGCGGCGAGAGATGTACGAGGTCCGGCTCGACCCCCAGACCCCGGTGTTCCTCGCGCCGCGAGCGATGCGGCTCGGGGTGCGGGAACGGGTCGGGCCGGGCGGCGAGGTCGTCGAGCCGCTCGACGAAGCTTCGGTGCGGGCCGCGCTCGACCGGCTCGCCGCGGCGGGCGCCGAGTGCGTCGCGGTCTGCCTGCTCTTCTCGTTCGTCAACCCGAAGCACGAGCGCCGGGTGCGGGAGATTGCACGCTCGGAGCATCCGGAGCTCGAAGTCTCGCTCTCGAGCGAGGTCGACCCCGCCTTCCGCGAGTACGAACGGACCGCGGTCACCGCCTTCGACGCGTACATCAAGCCGACGGTACGGCGCTACCTCGCCCAGCTCGCGCGGCGGCTCGGGGATGCCGGGGTGCCGGCGCCGCTCCAGGTGATGCAGTCGAGAGGGGGGCTCGCGAGCGCCGCGGTCGCCCGGAGCCGCCCAGTGCGCCTCTTCCTGTCCGGTCCGGCCGCCGGGGTGATCGGCGGCCAGACGGCCGGCGCGGCCGCGGGGCACGAGGACCTCATCACCCTGGACGTGGGCGGCACCAGCTCCGACATCGCGCTCGTATCCGGGGCCAAGCCCCTCATCCGCGGCGAGGGCGTCATCGCCGGGTTTCCGGTGCGGGTCCCGATGGTGGACGTGAACGCGATCGGGGCGGGCGGCGGGAGCATCGCCTGGCTCGACGACGCGGGCGGACTGCGGGTCGGCCCGCGGTCCGCCGGCTCGGACCCCGGACCGGCCTGCTATGCCCGCGGCGGCCGCGAACCGACGGTGACGGATGCGTCCGTCGTGCTCGGCTACCTCGACCCGAGGTACTTCGCCGGAGGCGCCATCGCTCTCGACGCGGAACGGGCGCACGGCGCGATCCGGGACCGCATCGCGAAGCCGCTCGGACTCGGCATCGAGGACGCGGCGGCCGGCATCCACCGGGTCGTCAACACGCAGATGGCCGAAGGCGTCCGGCTCGTCTCGGTCCGCCAGGGGTACGACCCGCGCGAGTTCACGCTGGTCGCGATGGGCGGGGCGGGTCCCCTCCATGCGTGCGCCCTCGCCGCCGACCTCGCCATCACGCGGGTGGTGGTCCCCCGCCACCCCGGCGTGCTCTCCGCGGCCGGGCTCCTCGCCGCCCCGATCGAGCACGAGGTGTCGATCGCGTACGCGGAGCCGATCGCCGGGCTCGCGATGGCGCCGGTGAGAAGCATCGTCGCCGATCTCGATGCGGCCGCCCGGGCCCTGATCGAGCGGGAGGGGCTTGCCCCGGAGCGCGACGTCGAGGTGCTCCACTTCGCCGACGTCTGCCACGTCGGCCAGGGCTACCACCTGGAAGTGCCGTTCGACCCCGGCGCCGACGACGGCCTCGAACGCCTCTACGCGGACTTCCTCGCGGCCCACGAGCGGGTGCACGGGCACGCGGTGGAGGCGCCGGCCCGGTTCGTCAACCTCCGCGCCGTGCATCGCCAGCGGATGCCCGGCGACGCCGCGACGCCGCCGGCGCGAGCGGGCCGGGGGGCCGCCGGCGGACAGGAGAGCGTGCGAGCTCCGGGCGTGGAGATGGAGCGAGGCGGGGGCAGGGACGGGGACAGGGGCGGCCGGAGTGGAATCGGTCGGGGTGGTTCGGACGGCGGCGACACCCGCCGCGCGGTCCGATTCGCGGACGAGGCCGCCCCGATCGAGACCCGCGTCGTCGCCCGGAACGCGCTCGCGGCCGGCGACCGGCTCGCGGGGCCCGCGATCGTCGAGCAGGACGACACCACCACCCTCGTTCCCCCGGGCTGGGCGGCCTCCACGGGACAGGACGGGATCATGACCCTCGCCCCGGATCTGCCGTCCCCCGGGCCGAGGACGGGCCGCCGACCCGCGCCGCGTGAGCGGCGCCGATCCCGAAGCGACGGTGCATGACGCGGCACCCGCGGGACACGCCTCGCCCGCCGCATCGCGGACCACCAGCGCGCTGACCATGCAGGAATGGCTTCGTCACGAATGGAAGCGCACGAAGCTGCCGCTGCGCCTGGCCAACGAGGCGTGCGGCGTTCGCAACGCCGCGACCAGGAAGTACCTGACGGCCGACCATCTCTGGTACTACCCGCCGCCCGAAGCGTTCGTGAAGATCGCCGAATACGCGAACGCACACGGAGATCCGAACGGCCGTCCGTACTTCGGCACGGACGGACGACGGCCGCTCTCCGGCGACGAATGGTCGAAGTTGCGTGCGAAGTTCAAGTGCGAGGTCGGCGTCACCAACGTCTGGCGTGAGCCCCAGGTCGGAGGCTCGGAACGTATCCAGGGAACGAGAAACGGAATGAAGTACAAGTTCCGCAGCCTGCACGGCAGCCAGAAGCCACTCACTTTCATCGACAGGATCATCCGGGCTTCGTCCGAACGCGGCGACGTGGTCTGGGAGCCTTTTGGCAGCCTGTGTCCGGGGGCCATCGTATCCTGCCGCCTCGGACGCGGTTATCAAGCCGCCGAACCCGTTCCCGAATTCTACGAAGCCGCGGCGGAAAGGTTGTAGCGTCCGACATGACCCCGGACGATCCGAACGCCTCGGATTTCGCGGGATTCTTTGCTGCGTCGTGGGACAAACCCCCGTTCCGCTGGCAGGAGGAGTTGGCGAAGAGGGTACTGGAACGCGAGGCGGCTTCGGCAGGCCCCTCGGGTGCGGACACCCCTTCGGGCCACCGCGCGGAAACGCCGTCCCCCTGGCCCGAAGCCATCGCCTTGCCCACCGCATCCGGCAAGACCGCGTGTATGGACGTCGCCCTGTTCGCCTTGGCGGCCCAGGCGCCGCGGCTGGATTCCGGGCAGCCGATCACCGCGCCGCGCCGCATCTTCTTCGTGGTGGATCGGCGGATAATCGTCGACGAAGCGTATGAACGTGCGCGCCGGCTGGCCGAGAAGCTGGCGCAAGCCGAGGATGGCATTCTGAAGGCCGTCGCGGACGATCTGCGACGCATCGCCCACGGCGCGGCGACCGGATTCGAGCGCGAACGGCCGCTCGCCGTCCATGCGCTGCGTGGCGGCATGTATCGATCCGAAGCCTGGGCGCGCAATCCTCTGCAACCGACCATCATCGCCTCGACGGTGGATCAGATCGGCTCGCGCTTGCTGTTCCGGGCCTACGGGCGCGGGGCCGGCACCTGGCCGATCTACGCGGGACTCGTCGCCAACGACAGTCTCATCCTGCTCGACGAAGCGCATTGTGCGCAGCCGTTCCTGCGGAGCTTGCGGGCCGTCCGCCGCTATCGGACCTGGGCGCATGAGCCGCTTCGGCGGTGTTTCCACCCGGTGGTGATGTCGGCGACGCCGCCGCCGGGGATCGACGACGTATTCAGGGACTCGTCCGACGACGGCCTCGACCCGGACCACCCGCTCGGGCGGCGGCAGTTGGCAAGCAAGCCGGCGGCGTTGCGGGAGCTTCCCAAGGCGAAGGGCAGCGACGCACCCGTTGAATTCTCGAAAGCGTTGGCTGAAAGCGCCCTGAATCTCCTGAGCGGCGGCCGGCGAGCCGTCGTCGTGTTCGTCAACCGGGTGGCGGCCGCCCGCGAAACCTTCCGCCGGTTGCAGGAGTGGGAGGAACTCGAGACCGTCCTCCTGACCGGCCGCATGCGTCCCGTGGACAAGGACGCGGTGGTGCGGAGGCTTCGCGGCCTGAACCTCCACTCGGACGGATCCGCCGGTCGCCGTCTGGAAAGACCGGTCATCGTCGTCGCCACCCAGACCCTGGAGGTCGGCGCCGACCTCGACTTCGACGGCCTGGTCACCGAGTGCGCGAGCCTCGATGCCCTGCGGCAGCGGTTCGGCCGCCTGAATCGCATGGGGCGGGATGTACAGGCCCGCGCCGAGATCCTCGTTCGCGCCGATCAGGCCAAGCCGGCGCGCGGTGCGGAGAAGGATCCGGTGTACGGCGAAGCGTTGACCCGAACCTGGAAATGGCTCGACGATCACAAGAATGAAGACGACGAGGTGGATTTCGGCGTGGCCCCTCTCGGCCGCCTGTTGGCGGAAGCCGATTCGTATCGCGTAGCCCGCAGCGGGGCCGCGCGGTGCGCGCTCGCCGACCTCGACGCGCCATCGGCCGATGCGCCGGTGATGCTCCCCGCGCACGTCGATTGCTGGGCGCAGACCGCGCCGGAACCGTGCCCCTCGCCGGACGTGGCGCATTTTCTGCACGGGCCGAGGGAAGGGGTCCCGGACGTGCAGGTCTGCTGGCGTGCGGACATCGACCTGATCGGCCGAGAAGCGCAGGACGCCGCCATCGAATCCTTGACGCTGTGCCCGCCCGGCAGCAGCGAGATGCTGCCGGTGCCGACCAGCCTGTTCAAACGCTGGCTGGCCGGGAGGGATGCGGACGACTTCAGCGCCGACGTGGAAGGGGTCGGGGCCGCGGACGGGCGCGAAGGGGATTCGGAGGGCTCGAAGGATTCGAATCTGCCGGACCGCCGGATCATCCGTTGGCGCGGGACCGGTACGAACCGCGAGGACGTGACCGCCGATCCGGCCGGCATCCGGCCCGGAGACGTGATCGTGATTCCGACCACGCACCCCGGACCGCATGATCGGCTCGGAGACCTCCCACCGGAAGGGTCCGATTCTCCCGCAACGCTCGACGTGGGGGACCGCGCGCACCGGCTCGCCCGCGCCAAGCCCGTCCTGCGCCTGCACCCGGCACTCGTGGACACCTGGCCGGACTCGGTGGCCGCCAAGGCGGCGGCGCGGTCGCTACTGAACGACCTTCCACAGAAGTATGAAGACGATCCACATGAAGTCGCGGACGCGGTACACGGCCTCCTGACGGAATTGTCGAAGACCGAAGCCCTGCCGGATCGCTGGGCCTGGCTGCCGCAAGCCGCGAAAGAGCTCGCAGCGGAATTCTCCACCGCCGCCAGGATTCGCCGGGAATGCCGGCTCGTCGGCGCCCGATGCCTCGTCCTCGTCGGGCGCCGCAGTATCGGGAAGCTCGCTGACGAGGCCGCCGTCTTCGGCGACGAGGACGATGCCGCCGCATCCGGTATCTCGCACCGCGACGGCACGCCGGTGCCGCTCCGCACCCATCTCCCCGGCGTCGAGGCGTTCGCCCGCCGTCATGCGGCCGGCTGCGGCTTGCCGGACGGTTTGGCGCAAGCCCTCGCCCGTGCCGGCCTGCTGCACGACCTCGGCAAGGCGGACCCGAGATTTCAGGCCATGCTCCGGGGAGGCTTCCCGTGGTCGGCCGGCGAGACTCTGGCCAAGTCCGCCGGGATGCCCGGAACCCCGGCCGCGCGGGAACGCGCCCGCGCCGCGTCGGGATATCCGGCGGGCGGGCGGCACGAGCTGTTGTCCGTGCGCCTGGCGCAAGCCGCGCCGGCGCTCCTGCCGGAGGACCGGGAATTGCGCGACCTCGTGCTTCACCTCGTGGCCAGCCACCACGGCCATTGCCGCCCGTTCGCCCCCGTGGTGGTCGATGACCAGCCCGCGCCCGTGGAGTACACGTTGTGCGGCCACCGGATGCGGTGGTCCGGCCCGACCGGGCTGGAACGGCTGGACTCCGGCGTCGCCGACCGCTACTGGCGGCTCACCCGCCGCTACGGCTGGTGGGGGCTGGCATGGCTCGAAGCCCTGCTCCGCCTCGCCGACTGGCGGCGCAGCGAATGGGAGGAGGCCCACGATGCCGGCGGGTGACGCCCGAGGCGGCGACGCACCAGGCGTCCTGTTGCGCGGGCTCGACGGGAGCAATCCGCTGGGGTTTCTGGCCGCCGTCGGGACGCTGCACGTTCTCGGCGATGCGGGCGCGGGCGCGGGCCGCCTCGGATGGCGGAACGTCCACGGTAGCTGGAAACCCTTGATTACGGGTTGCGGTGACGACGAGCGGGAGCTTTGTGGTGCGGTGCTGCGAACGCTGAAGAACGCCTCGACAGCCGTGTTCGACGTCGGGAAGGAGAGCAGGAACGGTAAGGAGTTCAACAAGTTTCCTTTCGCCCATGAACGGTTCGTTCAAGCACTCGAGACGCAGCAGGGCGAAGCCTGCCCATCCAGTCGCCGGGACGTGGATTTCCTGGCTGCCTTCGGCACGGAGCTCTATCCGGACACGAAGACGGACGAGTTCCGGGAAACGCGCTTCAGGATGGTGCGCGCCGGGGACTCCAGCCGGCAGGGCATGTTGTTCTACGCGAAGGCCATCCGCGAAGACGTCGATCATCGGCAGATCGAGCGCGCGCTGTTTCAAGCCTGGGACTACCGGGACGAGGGTTACAGCCTGCGTTGGGATCCGATCGAAGATCAACCCTATGCGCTCCGATGGAAGGACCCGAGCAAGTCGAACCCGGCCGACGGCCCGGGCACGATGCTGGCCGCCAATTGCCTGGCGGTCGAGTCGTTGCGATGTTTTCCGACCGTGGCGATCGGAAGGCAGGCCCATACCACCGGGTTTCGTCAGGAGGAACGCCGAGAACTTCGCTTCGTGTGGCCGATATGGACTTCGATGGTGGGCATCGAGACCCTGCGCTCCCTGGTAGCGCTGCGCGATCTGCATGAAAGCCCCCTGCCTCGTCCGGCCCTTCTCGCCAAGGGTATCGAAGAGGTCTATTGCGCCCGCCGGGTACAACCGAACCAGTATTACAGCAACTTCGCACCGGCGCAGCCGCTCCGGTGACGGCTGGATCTCGAACAACCAGGAGACAGGGAATGGAGGAACGCATGACGCTCGATTTGAAGACCTTGCGAAGCGCGGTCGCGGGCACGGCCGCGGCGTTTCGCTGCGTGACCGACTACCAGCCGGCGGGCAGTCCCGGCGACAAGGTGTTCCCACCGACCTACGAAGGCGGCAAGTACGCCACGGAGGAACGCATCGATCCGGAGACGGGCGAGACCAGGCCCTGCGTGCTCCTCGATTCCGTGCAGTCGCAGGCCAACCGGATGGAGCTGGCCCTTCTGGAAGCGCATCGCGCCGGCAAGGTGACGCTTCCCCTGATCGTGACGCGGTTCGATCAGGAAGAATTGCTCAGGAGATTCACCGTGACCAGCCTGGAGGCGCCGCACCGGGCCGCGGACGCGCTGTTCCGTGACAGCCGGTTGAACGGCGTGACGTTCCGAAAATCGGACAAGGGCCGGATCCTCGATACGGCGGACGTCCGCAACGCCGCTGGCCTGTTCGGTCTCTGTCCCACGGCCCTGGTCTTCGGCCTGTGGGACTCGACGGGTCCGCGCGGCGGACTGGGCACGAAGTTCCAAAGGGCGCTGGTGTCGGAGATCGTCGGATACGACGCGGTCCCAGGGGTCAAGACGGCAAGCCGCATCGACCCGGCGGCGATTGAGCGGAGCGCCGGTCCGGTGTTCAGAACGCCGGACGGAGGCTGGACCCTGGATCCGAACAAAGCGAAGAAGGTCGGGGAAAAGCCCGTTCTGTACAAGCATCGTCAGGGAAAGGAGGTCACGTATGACGCCAAGTCGGGAAAGGACGTCCCCGATCAGGGACGGCCGTCGGTGATCAATCACGGAAACGTCACGCCGGACTACGATTTCGTGAGAAACAGCGGTAATCAAATTCAATACGAAACGCGGATCGACGACCGTGGTGAGGCCGTGAGGGTCGGACCTCGCATTCTCGGCGGCTTCACGATCTCCAAGGCCACGCAGACCACGGTGCTGTCGCTCGCCGCGCTGCGCCGGCTCCGGTTCCCGCTCGACGGCGCGGCGGATTCCGATCACGCAACGGACGTCTGCGCGCGCACCGCACTGGCCGCGCTGGGGCTCGCCGCCGGCACGCTGGCACGGAGCGACGTGGACCTCCGCTCTCGCTGCCATCTGTTCGCCGAGAGCGAGCCGGCCTGGGAGCTGGTCGATCGGCCCGGCAAACCCCCCACCGAATTCGAGCTTTCCCCGGATGACGCGCTCCGACTGTTGGCGGACGCGATAGAGGAAGCAAGGAAAGCGGGCCTGCCTTGGGAGGATGAGATCGAACTGACCCCCTCTGCCGAACTGGTCGAGCTCGTTCGCCGCAGCCAGGAATCGACGAGCCAGGAAGGAGCGGAGAACGGCTGATGTTCGCGCTCGGCATCCGCTACCTGAACGGATGGTCGATGGCCGCCGCGGACGGGGCGCGGAAGGAGCGGGCCGAGTGGCCGCCGCATCCCGACCGGGTGTTCATGGCCTTGGCGGCGGCATGGTTCGAGACCGGCGAGCACACCGATGAGCACGCCAGGGAAGGCGACACGCTTCGTTGGCTGCAAGCCCTTCCCCCGCCCGCCATCGCCGCTTCCGACGCCGGGTATCGCACCTCCGTCACCAGCTACGTGCCGGTGAACGACGACGGGGGAGGCAGAAAAAGCACCCCCAGGACCGAGGTGGACAGGCTGAGGAACAAGGGCTTGGCTCTGGTCCCGGAACACCGTCTGCGCCAACCCCGCGGATTCCCCGTCGCCATCCCCCACGACCCCGTCGTGCGCCTGATCTGGCGGGAGGTGGAGCTGGATGACCACCGTGCCGCGCTGGAGCGTCTGGCCGCGAAGGTCGCCTGCATCGGGCACTCCGCTTCCTTCGTGCAGGCGTGGGTGGAGCAGGAATGCGAAGTCGCCGCGAACTGGGAGCCGATCGAAGGCATCGCCGTGCACCGGCTGCGGGTTCCCTCGGCCGGGAGCCTCGATCGGCTGGCCCGAACCTGCAACCGCGAAGCCTGGATCGCCTATCACGATCTGCGTGACGAGCTCGAGCGGGCGCAAGCGGCTCGCAAGGCGATGGAGCCCCCGCCAAGGGTTGCCTGGCGGGATTTCCCCGACGCCGTGTTGCTGGCCGATGAGACGAGGACCAAGCGGCATCCGGCGTATGCCGCCGCGAAGGCGGGCGATGTCGAGGCCGCGACGAACCTCGTCCACGCATTGGTGGATGAGGCCGGAATCACCTCGGTGCACCGGCGGTTGGACACAATCGGGGACGCCCTGCCCGTGCTGGTCAGCGCCCACGCCTATGAGCGCGACGGCTTCAATGCGATTCCGGCCGCACTGGCTAGGCTCCTGAGCACGCGCTTGGGTGTCCCATTCGACACCGCCGTCGTGCAGACCAACGTCGTCGGCCACACCGGGGCCGGCGGCTACGGCCGGCTCGCCCGGCAGGCGGCGTTCGGAGGCGAAGTCGAACAGGGCCGCGAACACGTGATGGTGGACGACTTCATCGGCCAGGGCGGTACACTGGCGAACCTGCGCGGCTGGGTCGAGAGGCGGGGCGGCAAGGTCGTCGGCGCGGTCGGGTTGGCCGGCAAGCCCTATTCGGCCAAGTTGAACCCATCGGAGGAACAGCTCCATGAGCTCCGACGGAAACACGGACCGGACTTCGAGAGGTGGTGGCGGGAACGTTTCGGCCACGCCTTCGATTGCCTTACTCAATCGGAGGCTCGGTACCTCGCCCGCTCCCCGGATGCTGACACCATACGAGATCGACTTGCTGCGGCAATGTGCGAAGGAGGCGTTCGAGGTCGCGGGCGAAATCCTCGCGAGCAAGGACGGCACGTCGAAGGCTTGAAGGAACGTCTCGCCGACCGGTTCCCGGACGGCCGACCACTGGCGCCCATGCGGCCGGTTCCCGGCAGGTGGCAGGGATACGGCCGGCCGCAGCCGGCGTCTCCGGCCGAGCCGGAGCCCCATTCGGTGTTCGACCCGCGCTTCGTCGTCCTCGCGCTCGGCGGCAAGCGCGTCTCCCTGCCCGCGACCCTGCGGCTGACGGCGGCGCTCCGCGGCCTGCTGATGCGCAGCTGCCCCGTACAGCCGCCCCCGGAATGGTTCAGCGGCCATCGCCCGGACGGCAGGGCGACCGCGGCGCCGCATCTGGCCCTGGCGCCCCTCGCATTCACCGGCGCACCGCACGCGGACGGGCGCATCATGGGCCTCGCCCTGATCCTGCCCCGCGGGCTGGACCCCCAGGAGGCCGGCCGCTGCCTGGAGCCCATCCTGCGGCGCCCGGAGACCGGCCTGCCGCGCGACGACCTCCGCCTGTTCGACCGCGACCGGCTCGAGTGCGCCGTCGAGCTCGAAGCCCGCGAACGCCCGCCGAAGGCGCTCGGTCCCGAGACCTGGACGGGGCGGTCCCGTCGCGGGTCCCGGGTCTGGGCCAGCGTGACCCCGGTGGTGCTGAACCGGCACTTCGACGGCAGCGGCAAGTGGGAGCGGGCCGCCGAGAGCGTGAAGGACATGTGCGGGCACGTCGGCCTTCCGCGCCCCCGCGAGGTCCTGCTCCATCCCGTCTCCCTGGTCGAGGGGGTTCCCCACGCGAGGGAGTTTCCGCAACTGGCCCGCAGACGCGACGGCGGCCGGCAGTGGCACGGCCACGCGGTGCTCATCTTCGACGAGCCCGTATGCGGGCCGGTGCTGATCGGGGCGGGGAGATTCCGTGGATACGGCCTGTGCCGGCCGATGGAGCGGGGCGGCGACGGCGGCTCCGGCGGGTAGCCCGTCCGGCCGGGAATCGAGCGCCCCCGGGTGTTCGACGTATTGCGGAAGTCGGTCCGACCCCGATACCCCGGCGCGCCGGCAGAGGGTCTTCGATGCGTCGGCCGCCGGCCGGCCGGGCATCCGCCGCCGGCCACCGGCGCCGGCAGGGCGGCAGTCGCATTCGGGATTCCCGATGCGTCGTGATGGCCAAACTGGCGTTGGCAGGGGTCGATTTCCGGGCGCTGAGCGCCGAAATCGGCCCGATGAGCCGGCTTGAAGGTCGCTCGTGGCGTCTGCTGGCGGACGGCTTTGGGCGGTGCGGACGACGTATTCCGCCCAGATGCGATTGCCCTGCCAGCGCCGGCGTGATCCGGCCGACGGACGCCGAGGCTTCGATGCCGTTCCGCGTGTCGAACCCCGGCATCGGGGGTCGGCGGCCGGCTCAGGGGTCGGGGTAGCGCCAGGGCGGGTCCGGCTGCTCCGCCTCCTCGTCGATGGTCCAGTGCGGGATCGACATCCCCTCGCACACCTCGACGAAGACCATCCGCACCCGCGTCCCGATGCCGACCCGCTCGATCGTCTCCGGCGGGGCGAACGCGCCGCCCGGGGTGACCAGGTTGCCCGCGACCCGGAGCGCCTCGTGCTCGGTCGGCTCCCCCTTCTGGGTGTCGAGATCGACGAGGAGGATCAGGTAGGGGACGAGGTCGCGGAACGCGGGCTGGATGGGATGGTGCACCTCGGTGTAGGTGTGGACGGCGCCCTTCCCTTCCACGGACACCCAGTCCGATTCGCGATCGCTCGTCCACGGACACGCGGTGGTCGGGGGGTAGCGGAGGAGGCCGCTCTTCCGCCCCCGCTGGAGCCGGAAGTCGCCCGCGTGGCAGTAGCGGAAGAACTCGCGGTTCTCCGCGTCCACGTCGTCGATGGTGAGGGTCATCCCGAGGTATTCGCCCCTTGGCGGCATCGCCCGCTCCTCCGTATTCGCATTCGTGTCCGGGTCCGTCTCGTGTTCATGGCCGTCCCGTCGTGCCCGCCGCCCCCGGCCCCGGCCCGCCGTCCCCGCCCCCGGGAACGTCCGTCCGAGCCCGCTCCATCCGCCCCGCCCGCGCCCCCTCCCCTCAACCCCGCTCGAGGACCATCGCGGACCCGAGCCCCGGGGTCCCCCATCCGAGGTTCGCGCTGATCTCGGCATCGCGCACCTGCCGGCAGCCCCCTTCGCGGTAGTCGCAGGTGTGCTGCCGGGCCCCGTCCGGACCGATCGGGCAGGAGTCGTCGGCCTCGCCCCGAAGCTGGCGGACGTTCTCGATGACCATGTTCATGCCGTGCGTATACCCCTCGCAGAGGTGTCCGCCCGAGGTGTTGTTGGGCCGGACGCCGCCGAGCTCGATGGCGCCGTTCGACACGTACTCCCCGCCCTCGCCCTTGGCGCAGAAGCCGTAGTCCTCGAGCTGGAGCATGGTGGTGAAGGTGAAGGCGTCGTAGGAGCCGGTGAGGTCGACCTCGGACGGGCCGAGCCCCGCGTTCGGCCACAGGATGTCCTTGGCGTAGTGCCCCGCGACGGTGGCGAGCGGCCCGTGCTGGTAGTAGTGGTCGGCGCGCGGGCGGCAGCAGCGCCCGACCACCCCGCGGATCAGGGCGGGCCGGGGCCGGAGGTCCCGCGCCCGCTCGGTCCGGGTGACGATGATGCAGGTCGCGTTGTCCGTCTCCACGCAGCAGTCGAGGAGGTGGAGGGGCTTGCAGATCATGCGGCTCGCGAGCACCTCCTCCACCGTGTAGCGCTTCCGGTAGTACGCCTTCGGGTTGTTCGAGGCGTGCTTGCTGTGCGCGACCTTGACGGCCGCGACCTGGGCCGGGGTCGTCCCGTAGTCGTGGAGGTGGCGCATGAAGGTCGGAGCGAACATCTGCCCCGCGCTCTGCCAGCCGTATGCCCGCATGTGGATCTGGTCCCCCGTGATGGGCGCCGCGGAGCGCGCCCCGGTGCCGCCGATCCGGACCTGGGAGTAGCCGTTCATCGCCCGGAAGATCGCGACCGTGTTGCACATGCCGGCCTCGATCACCCCGGTCGCGATCCCGACGAGCGCCTCGGTGCTCGAGCCGCCCCCGTGCACGTCCATGTAGAAGTCGAGGCGGATCCCGAGATCGCCGGCGACGAAGGTCGAGAAGGTCGAGTCGTTCCCCGAATAGGAGAGCATGCCGTCGACGTCGGCCGCGGTGAGCCCGGCGTCGTCCATCGCGTTCTTGACCGCCCAGGTCGCGAGCGAACGCGTGGAGCACTTCGAGCCTCGCATGTAGGCCGTCTCGCCGATCCCGCAGATCGCGTAGCGGTTGCGCAGTCCCTTCGTGGTCGTAGCGTCGAGGTCGCTGGTCATGTTCCGGCCCGGTTGGAAGCAGTCGGCATCGAGGATGCGCGGGGAGGGATCTTACCGGGCGCCGCGACGCCCTGCGGCGCCTCCCCGCGCCGGACCGCTCCATTGCGCCTCACCCCGCCGGTCTCCGGCGAGCTTCCGAAACCGGCCGTCCATCGTACCTGCGGCGGGGCAGAGGATCGTGCGTCGTCGGGAGCCGGCGCGTTCGGCCCCGCTTCGCGCGGGATCTTCCTTCCGAGGGCATCCGGCTTCGGGGGGATCCGGCTTCGGGGGCATCCGGCGCGCGTCCCCGATGCGGAATCAGGCCACGCGGCCGGCCTGCTACCGGGGTTGCGGGGAGGGAGCGAGCCGGGCCGCGCCGAGCACCGCCATCCCGAGGAAGACCGTCCCGGCCGCCGCCGCGAACGTGATCCGGTAGGCGTGGAGAAACGCCCCCCCGCCCCCCGCCTCGCCTCCGAGGGACGCGAAGAGCAGGGTGCCGGTGCTCGCCACCGTGACGACGCCGATCGTCCGGGTCACCATGTTGAGGCTGCCGGCGACCCCCTGCCGGCTTCGTGGGATGCTGCCCATGACGAAGTCGATGCTGGCCACCTGGAAGAGCCCTGTCCCGCACCCGTGGACGAAGAGGGCGGTGACGAGGGCGGCTGCCCCGGCTTCGACCGGCAGGGCGGCGATCGCGCCGAGGGCCGCCCCGAGCAGGGCGAGGCCCGCGAGGCCGAGCCGGAAGGAGCCGGTGAGGCGGAGCAGGCGTCCGGCCACCGGCGAGGCGACGATCATCCCGAGGGGCGAGACCGCGAGGAAGAGCCCGGCGGTCGCGGTTTCCGCCCCCATGACGTGCACGAGGTAATAGGGGGTAAGCAGGTAGATCATGAAGGCGCCGAGGTTCATGAGCACGTGGGCGGCGTTCGCCGCCGCGAACCGGGGGAGGCGGAAGAGCCGGACGTCGATGACGGGATGCGGGGTGCGGAGCTCGTGGCGCACGAACCAGAGCCCCACGAGGGCGGCCATCCCGGCGACCGCGAGGAACGCCGCCCAGCCGAAGCGGGGTCCCTGGTTGAGGGCGAGGAGGCCGGCGGCCAGGGCCGCGCCGAGTCCGATTGCGCCGCGAAGGTCGAAGGGCTCGCCCGGGGTCGCGTGGCCGGGGTCCGGCACCAAGGCGACGACCAGTCCGGCCGCGAGGAGTACGAGGGGCACCCGGAACCAGAACACGGCCGGCCACCCCCAGAGCTCGACGAGGGCGCCCCCGATCACCGGCCCGAGCATGAGAGCGGCCGCAAAGCCGGTGGTGTACCAGCCGAGGACCCGGCCCCTCTCCCCCTCCGGGAACGAGAGGGTCGCGAGCGCGGGGCCGCAGCTCAGCAGGAACGCGTTCCCCGCCCCCTGGAGGATGCGGGCCGCGAGCAGCCAGCCGAAGGTGGACGCGAGCCCGCAGAGGGCGAGCGCGCCCGCGCTCCAGAGGAGTCCCGTCACGAACACCCGCCGGTGGCCCACGATGTCCGCGAGACGGCCGAGCCCGGGCATCAGGCTCGCGTAGGTGAGGACGTTGCAGATGATCACCCACTGGATGGCCGCGACGTCGTTGCCGAACGCGGACGTGATGGCGGGGAACGCGATGTTGACCGAAGTGTCGAGGGGCCCGGCGGAGACCCCGAGGGCCACGACGAGGAGGGTGAGCCGGGGGCGGGGCGGCGGACGGGCGGTCGGAGGAGCCGGCGGCCGGGCTCGGCGGGTCTCGCGGACGTACTGCACTGCGTTCCTTCCAGGTTCGTTCGTCGCGCGGCGTTCCGGACTGCCGGCGAGCCGGACGGGCGCTTCCGTCCCCATTCCATCGCCCCTTCCCTTCCCCCCGCCTCTCCACCCCGCCGTGGAGACCGCGGATCCTCCGGCTCCCGCGGCGGCGGATACCGGAGCACCTTATACTCTCCACCCTCCGCCGCCAGTCTCCACGATCTCCGGCCCTCGTTCGATGGCAATGACCGTGCTTCCCGTTCCATGACGGCTACGTCCATGCCGTCCACGCCAACCGCCGCGTCCCATCCGGGGCCGGCCCGGGGGGCCTCTCCGGGCGCGCGCCCGCTCCGGTCGGAGCTTCTTCGCACCCTCGCCGCGCGCGGCTGCGTCCACCAGTGCACCGATCTCGAAGCGCTGGACACGGCCGCCGCCTCCGGCCGGATCACCGGCTACATCGGGTTCGACGCGACGGCCGATTCCCTGCACGTCGGGAGCCTCGTCCAGATCATGCTGCTTCGGCACATGCAGCGTACCGGCCACCGTCCCGTCGTCCTCATGGGCGGCGGCACCACCAAGGTCGGCGACCCGTCGGGCCGGGACGAGGGCCGGCAGCTCCTGTCGCAGCAGCGCATCGAGTCCAACATCGCGGGCATCCGGCGGGTGTTCGAGCGCTTCCTCGATTTCGAGGGGAGCGACGCGGCGCTGATGGTCGACAACTCGGACTGGCTCGACGCCCTGCACTACATCCCGTTCCTGCGCGAGTACGGGCGGCATTTCTCGGTCAACCGGATGCTCGGATTCGAGTCCGTGAAGCTCCGCCTCGACCGTGAGCAGCCGCTCTCGTTCCTCGAGTTCAACTACATGGTCCTCCAGGCCTACGACTTCCTGGAGCTCGGGCGCCGCTACGACTGCCGCCTGCAGATGGGGGGCTCCGACCAGTGGGGCAACATCGTGTGCGGGGTGGAGCTCGGGCGCCGCGCCACCGGGCTCGAGCTCTACGGGCTGACTTCTCCCCTCATCACCCTCGCGAGCGGGGCGAAGATGGGGAAGACGGCGGCGGGGGCGGTGTGGCTCAACCCGGACCGCTTCTCGCCCTACGAGTACTGGCAGCACTGGCGGAACACCGCGGACGCCGACGTGGGGCGGTTCCTTCGCCTCTTCACGGAGCTCCCGCTCGACGAGATCGTGCGGCTCGAGTCCCTCGAAGGGGCGGAGATCAACGAGGCGAAGAAGATCCTCGCGACCGAGGCGACGGCCCTCTGCCACGGGCGCGAGGCGGCGCACGAGGCGGCGGAGACCGCGCGCCGGACGTTCGAAGGAGAAGCCCGCGCGGGTCGAGCGGGGGGAGGCCCGGGGGGGCCGCCGGGTTCGCAGGGGAAGCGGGCCGTCGTACTGCCGGCCGGCCTCCCGACCATCGAGATCCCGCGGGCGCGGCTCGAGGGGGGGGTTCCGGTCTACGACCTCCTGCGCGAGGCGGGGCTCGTCAGGAGCAACAGCGAGGCGCGGCGGCTCATCCGGGGCCGCGGCGCGCGGGTCAACGACGGGCCGGTCCGCGACGAGACCGGCGCCGTCGGCCCCGGCGACCTCACCGCCGAGGGCGCGATCAAGCTCTCCGCCGGGCGCAAGCGCCACGCCCTCGTCCGCGTGTCCGGCCGGCCCGTGCCGAGAGGCTGCTGAGACACCGGGGCGGCGAGCGGTGGGCGGCGGGGCGGCGGGCCGACACGGGCCGTTCTCCCACACCTTCGGAACGCGGCGTGCCGGCGGCCGTCGAGACGAGGGGCGGAGCGCGGCCTTGCGCGCCGTGCCGGGGACCCCCCGGCCGGACGGGACCTCGGCGGATGGAGGGGATCCGGGATGGCTCCCGACTACGAGACGTTCGAGCTCGGCGACGTGACCCTCCAGTCCGGCGCCACCCTGCCGGATGCGAGGCTCGCCTACAAGGTCTACGGCTCGCTCGATGCGGACCGGACCAACGTGATCGTCATGCCGACCTTCTACACCGGCACCCACGTGCGCAACGAGGGCTACCTGCGTGCGGTGCCGGCCCTCGATCCGGCCCGCTGGTGCATCGTGTCGATCAACATGTTCGGCAACGGCCTGTCGTCCTCGCCGAGCAACACGGCGCCGCCCTTCGACGGCCCGCGCTTCCCCCGCGTCACCCTCTACGACAACGTCGCCTGCCAGCACCGGCTGCTCACCGAGGTGCTCGGCGCGGAGCGCGTCGCGCTGGTGACGGGATGGTCCATGGCGGGATGCCAGTCGTACCAGTGGGGCGCGCAGTTTCCCGATCTGGTCGGCGCGATCCTGCCGTTCTGCGCCTCGGCCCGCACCTCGCCGCACAACGGCGTGTTTCTCGAGGGGGTGAAGGCGGCGCTGACGGCGGACCGCGCGTTCGCGGGGGGTGACTACACCTCGCCGCCCGAGGCGGGCCTGCGTGCGTTCGGGCGGGTCTACGCGGGGTGGGCGTACTCGCAGGCGTTCTACCGCGAACGGCTCCACCGCGAGCTCGGCTTCGAGACGGCCGAGGATCTGCTCCTCGACTGGGAACGCGACCACCTCGCGTGGGACGCCAACGACCTCCTGGCCAAGCTGTGGACCTGGCAGCACGGCGACGTCAGCGCCAACGAGCGCTACCGGGGGGACTTCGAGGGTGCGCTCGGTGCGATCCGGGCCCGGGCCATCCTCGTCCCGTGCACCACGGACCTCTACTTTCCCCCCGAGGACAACGCCATCGAAGCGGAGCACATGCCGAACGCCGAGCTCCGCCCCTACGCCTCGCCGTGGGGCCACTGCGCGGCCACCCCGAGCCGGGAGGGCAGCGGCTTCATGCGCTTCCTCGATGCGTGCGTCGCGGAGCTGCTGGAGGGCCGGGCTCCCGGATGACGGACGATCGGCCGCGGGGAACGAAACCGCCCTGCGCGCCGGGCGGAGGCGCGGTCTCTCGTTGGAATCCGTCCCTCCGTTCAGGCTCATGCCTCGTTGGACGAGGCTGGCGCTGGCCGGGGGGCGCGCGGGGCCACTATCATTGCCCCCTTCCGTGGGTTCGCGAGCGAGATCGACATGGCGAAGAACACGCTTTACGACAAGGTCCGGGATGCACACGTGGTGACCCGCCTCCCGACCGGGCAGTACCAGCTCTTCATCGGGCTGCACCTCACCCACGAGGTCACCACCCCGCAGGCGTTCGACATGCTCACCGAGCGCGGGCTCGACGTGGCGTATCTCGATCGGACGGTGGCCACCGTCGATCACATCATCCCCACCGACGACATGGCGCGGCCCTACGCCGACGCACAGGCGGAAGCGATGATGGCCGCCCTCGAGGTCAACACGAAGCGCCACAACGTCCGGTTCTTCGACTTCGCGTCCGGGCGCCAAGGCATCGTGCACGTCATCGGCCCGGAGCTCGGGATGGTCCATCCCGGGATGACGGTCGCCTGCGGGGACTCCCATACCGCGACCCACGGTGCATTCGGCACCCTCGCGTTCGGCATCGGCACGAGCCAGGTGCGCGACGTGCTGGCGTCGCAGTGCCTCAGCGTGGACCCGCTCGGGGTGCGGCGCATCGAGATCGGCGGGGCGCTCGGGCCGGGGGTCGAGCCGAAGGACGTGACCCTGCACGTCATCCGCCGCCTCGGGGTCAAGGGCGGCATCGGCTACGCCTACGAGTACGCGGGACCGGTCATCGAAGCGATGTCCATGGAAGGGCGGATGACGGTGTGCAACATGGCCATCGAGGGCGGGGCGCGGGTCGGCTACGTCAATCCCGACCAGACCACCTTCGACTACCTGCGGGGCCGCGAGTACGCCCCGGACGAGAGCGTGTGGGATCGGGCGGTGGCGCACTGGAAGTCGATGGCCTCCGATCCCGGCGCCGAGTACGACGACGTGGTGCGGATGGACGGGGCGGACGTCGCGCCCACCGTCACCTGGGGCATCACCCCGGGGCAGAGCGTCGGGGTCGGCGAGCCGCTTCCCGCCGTCGAGGAGTTCGACGAGGCGGATCGCCCGACCGTCGAACGGGCCTACGCCCACATGGACCTTCGCCCCGGCCAGAAGATGACCGAGGTTCCGGTGGACGTCGTGTTCATCGGGAGCTGCACCAACTCGCGGTTGAGCGACCTCCGGGCGGCGGCCGAGATCGCGAAGAAGGGCCGGGTCGCGGGCAGGGTCAAGGCCATCGTGGTGCCGGGCTCGCAGCAGGTGAAGGCGCAGGCCGAAGAGGAAGGGCTCGACGACGTGTTTCGGGCGGCCGGCTTCGAGTGGCGCCACGCGGGCTGCTCCATGTGCCTCGGCATGAATCCGGACAAGCTGGTGGGGCGGCAGATCTCGGCGAGCACCAGCAACCGGAACTTCATCGGGCGCCAGGGGAGCGCGGAGGGCCGCACCCTGCTGATGTCGCCGCGCATGGCCGCGGCGGCCGCCATCGAAGGGCGCGTCACCGACGTGCGCGAGCTCGCCTGAATCCTTGCGCTCGCGCTCGCGCGGGCCGCGTGTCCAGAACGGATCCGAAGAAGAGGAGAGCAGCCATGTCCGAGCTCGGCATCGAGCCCATCACCGGGAAGGCGATCGCCATCCACGGCAACGACATCGACACCGACAGAATCATCCCCGCCCGCTACCTCAAGGCCATCACCTTCTCGGAGCTCGGGGAGTACCCGTTCCAGGACGAGCGTTTCGAGCCGGACGGCACGCCGCGCGACCACCCCTTCAACCGCGCGGACTGCCGCGGCGCGAAGCTCCTCTTCGTCAACGAGAACTTCGGCTGCGGGTCGAGCCGGGAGCACGCCCCGCAGTGCCTGCGCCGTTGGGGGATCGAAGCGGTGGTCGGGGTCTCGTTCGGGGAGATCTTCGCCGGCAACTGCGAGATGATCGGGGTTCCCGCGGTGCGCGCGCGGCCCGAGGACGTCGTCCGGCTCCAGGCCGCGGCCGACGCCGACCCCTCCGTCGAGTTCACCCTCGATCTCGATGCGATGCGGGTCTCCGGCGGGAGCGAGACGGTCGAAGTGGAGATGCCCGAGAACCGCCGCCGCTCCCTCCTTGAAGGGCACTGGGACACCACCGGGATCCTGGTCGGCAACGCGGCCGCCGTGCGCGCGGTCTACGAGCGCCTCCCCTACACGAGCGGCTACCGCCAGGAGCCCCCTCCGCAATGAGATCGTTCGAGACGAGCGAGTGGAAGGGTGGGTCGGATTCGACGTTGAGGGGGATGTCTTTCCGCCAGCCGGGCACCTCCTCCGCACGACGTTCGGGGATCCGCGGAGCCGGCGCAACTCCACACGCCGCGCCGCCGGACGCTCGGTCTCTTTGCCTCGCGGGCAGATTGCGGAGATCGCGCGATCGCGGGGTGCGGCCATGGCCGCGAGAAACCTGATTACGCAAGAAGCTCGGGTTGCGGGCCTCGGTCGGTGGAAACCCGGGGACAAGCCACGAATGCCCGTCATTCCCCGTCATCCCCGCTTTCCGTCCCCCGCGCGTGATTCGTTCGCGGCCCGCGGAAGGGGGGCGGATGCACCGAAGGAAAGCAATGATGGCGAAGAACCCGGGAAGGAAGCCCAAGGCCGATCCGCAGCTCAAGGCGGCGCCCAAACCCGAGGCGGCGCCCGAGACACCGTTTCCGGCGGCATCCGATACCCTGCACGAGAGGGGGGGTCGGCTCTGGATTCCCCTCCGCCAGGAATGGCGGGACGTGGCGGGGAAGCCGGAAGAGGCCGTGCGCCAGCGCTTCATCCGCCACCTCTGCGACCACTACGGCTACGCGCTCGACCAGATGGCCCAGGAGCGGCGCACCACGCACGGCCACCGGAGCCCGCGCGCCGACGTCGTGATCTGGGAAACGCCGCAGGCCAAGGCCGCGAACCGGACCCCGGTGCTCGTCGTCGAGTGCAAGGCCGGGAACGTCGACGTCGACATCCGGGACTACTACCAGGGCGAAAGCTACACCTGCGCGGCCGGCGGCGAGTTCTTCATCGCCCACAACGCCCGCCATACCGCCGTCTTCCGGCTGATCCCCGGGGCGCCGGGCGAGTTCGTGCAGATCAACGAGATCCCGAAGGCGGCGGATTGGGGCGACGCCAAGCGGCTCGATGAGATCAGGAAGAGGCTGCGGGCCTTCAACCGGCGGGAGTTCCAGGACCTCCTGTTCAAGTGCCACTCGATCCTGCGCGACGTGCACAAGATGGACCCCGGACGCGCGTTCGACACGATCTCGAAGATCCTGTTCGTGAAGATGTACATCGAGCGCTCGGGCCTGCACGGCACCTTCACCGCCGACTTCCTCGACCGCCGTGCATCGACGCGCCTGCCGAGCGATCCGCTGGTCCACGACGACCTGTTCGAGCGGACGAAGGACTACTACCGGGCCGACGACCTCTTCACCGGCGCCGACCGCCTCGACATCTCCGAGGAGACCTTCCGCCGCATCGTGAAGGAGCTCGAGCGCTTCGATCTCTCGAAGACCGGGGACGACGTCAAGGGGCTCGCCTTCGAGAAGTTCCTCGGCAGCACGTTCCGGGGCGAGCTCGGCCAGTTCTTCACCCTCCGCCCGGTGGTGGACTTCATGGTGAACCTGCTCGACCCGCGGGAGGGCGAGCTGATCTGCGACCCCGCGGCGGGCTCGGGCGGCTTCCTCATCCGCGCCTTCGAGCACGTCCGGGCGCGGGTCGCCGCGGACGTCCAGGCGGAAAAGGACCGCGGGTGCGGGCGGAGGTCGCTGGTCATCCTCCGCCGCTTCACGGGCGAGGACGAGACGTGGACGTCGTTGCGCGGATGGTCGAGCGGGAGTTCCTCGACGCGGCGGGCCGCGACGCCGTGCTGGTCACGGACCTCAATGCGTTCTTCGCGAAGCTCGCCGCCCGCGGCTTCGTGCTCGGGGTCGCGACCATGGACGGCGAGGCGGCGGCGGGCGCCGCCCTCGACCGGCTCGGTGCGGGCCGGCATCTCGCGTTCCTGTGCGGCGGCGGCAGCGGGTGGGGAACGAAGCCGGGACCGGGGATGGTCCATCCGTTCCTCGCCGCGGCCGAGCTGCGGGCCGGCGAGGTCATGGTCGTCGACAATACTCCTCACGACATGGAGATGGGCCGCGCCGCCGGCGCCGTCGGGCGCTCGGGGCCGGTCCGGGTGACGAGGGACGCGGGGAATCGCATCGCCAGCATCCCCACCCTGCCACCGTGATGGTCTCCCGTCGATATGGTGCGGTGGGTCGTTTCACCTCCGGCTCCCTGCCGAACAGGATTTGACCGGGATTTGATTGCAGGGCCGGATCGATCCCTCCCCAAGGCTTGCGGCGGGAGAAAATCCTTTCTCACACAATGAGTTATCATCGGTACAAGGATTTGATCGGGAATTGATTGCCGTTCCTCGAACAGGATTTGACCGGGATTTGATTGCAGGGCCGGATCGATCCCTCCCCAAGGCTTGCGGCGGGAGAAAATCCTTTCTCACACAATGAGTTATCATCGGTACAAGGATTTGATCGGGAATTGATTGCCGTTCCTCGAACAGGATTTGACCGGGATTTGATTGCAGGACCGGATCGACCCACCCCCAAGGCTTGCGGCGGGAGAAAATCCTTTCTCACATAACAGGTTATCATCAAGGCAAGGATTTGACCGAGAATTGATCGCCACCCTGGACGCCGACTGGAAGCGGGATGGATACATGACAGGTGCGACGGACGCACGCCTTCTGGCCCTGATCGACGATCTGCGTGCCCTTCCGGCCGAAACGGCGTGGCTGGAATTCAAGGAGAACAACACCGATCCGCGCGTGATCGGGCGGTCGATCTCCGCCGTGTCGAACGCGGCACGGCTCGAAGACAGGGACTTCGGCTACGTCGTCTGGGGTGTCCGGGACGCCGGCCACGCCGTGGCCGGAACCCGGTTCGAACCCTCGTCCACGAAACACCAGCAGCAGCCTCTCGAATTCTGGCTGTCGCAAATGCTGCGGCCCGACGTCGCCTTGTCCTTCCGGCCGGTTCAGCATCCCGACGGGCGGCTGGTCCTGTTGGAAGTTCCGGCCGCGACGACCGCGCCGGTCGAGTTCGACAGGACGGCGTACATTCGTATCGGCAGCGCGACGCCACGCTTGGCCGACCACCCGGAACGGCAGCGGACGCTGTGGGGCAAGCTCCGTCCCTACCTCTGGGAGACGGGCATCGCCCGGCAATTCGTCAAGAGCGACGAAGTCCTCGACCTGCTGGACCATCCAGGCTATTTCGGCTTGGTCGGCAAGCCGATGCCCGAGGGTCCCGAATCCATCCTGGCGGACCTCGAAGGTGGTCGGCTGATCTCGCGCGACGTGGACGGGAAATGGAACATCCTCAACCTGGGCGCGATCCTGTTCGCCAACGATCTCGGCAGATTCGAATCGAGACTGGTCCGCAAGGCCATCCGCTTCGTCGTGTACGACGGCGACGGGCGTGCGGCGACCGTGACGCACCGGATGGACTTCCCGACCGGCTATGCGAGCGGTTTCGCCGGGTTCAACGCCCATGTCAACACACTGATTCCCTCACCCGAAGACGGCAGCGCCGCCATCCGGGGAGCGCGCCCCCTGTTTCCGCCGGTCGCCGTCCGCGAATTGACGGCCAACGCCCTGATCCACCAGGACATGACGATGACCGGGGCCGGGCCGACGGTGGAGCTGTTCAGGAACCGGATCGAGATCACCAATCCCGGCGCCCCGCTGGTGGAGCCGGAGCGGTTCATCGATTATCCGCCCCGGTCGCGCAACGAGGCGCTGGCGTCCCTGATGCGGCGCATGGGGCTGTGCGAGGAGGAGGGGACGGGCATCGACAAGGTCGTGGACGCGGTGGAGGAGGCGCAGCTTCCACCGCCCGAATTTCGCGCCGAGGCGGACGCGACGCGGGTGATCCTGTTCGGTCCGCGCCGCTTCGCCAGCATGACGGCGGAGGAGCGGTTGCGCGCCTGCTATCAGCACGCCGTGCTGCGCTACCTGAACGAAGGCCGTTTCACGAACGCCACCCTGCGCGACCGGCTCGGCGTGGACCGCCGGAACACCGCCCAGATTTCCGGAGTGATCCGGCAAGCCCTGCACAAGGGCTTGATCCGTCCAGCCGACTCCACGCGCCCGAGGTCCGGCTACGTGCCGTTCTGGGCATGAGCCTGGATTCGGAGCCCGAGCGAATCGGCCCCGCGGCCCGCCACGACACGATACGCGGCATCCTGTTCGACACGGACGGATCGGGAACGCCGGGTGCGAACGACTCGAAACGCATGGTGTGGCCCGTGGAAGACGGGGGGACGCACCAGAGGAAAGCAGGAATGGCGAAGAACACGGGAAGGAACACGGGAAGGAGACCCAAGGCGGCGCCCGAACCCGAGGCGGCGCCCGAGACACCGTTTCCGGCGGCATCCGATACCCTGCATCGGAGAGGTGACCGGCTCTGGATCCCCCTCCGCCAGGAATGGCGGGACGTGGCGGGGAAGCCGGAAGAGACCGTGCGCCAGCGCTTCATCCGCCACCTCTGCGACCACTACGGCTACGCGCTCGACCAGATGGCCCAGGAGCGGCGGATCACCCACGGCCACCGGAGCCCGCGCGCCGACGTCGTGATCTGGGAAACGCCGCAGGCCAAGGCCGCGAACCGGACCCCGGTGCTCGTCGTCGAGTGCAAGGCAGGGAACGTCGACGTCGACATCCGGGACTACTACCAGGGTGAAAGCTACACCCGCGCGGCCGGCGGCGAGTTCTTCATCGCCCACAACGCCCGCCATACCGCCGTCTTCCGGCTCGTCCCCGGGGTGCCGGGCGAGTTCGTGCAGATCAACGAGATCCCGAAGGCGACGGATTGGGGCGACGCCAGGCGGCTCGATGAGATCAGGAAGAGGCTGCGGGCCTTCAACCGGCGGGAGTTCCAGGACCTCCTGTTCAAGTGCCACTCGATCCTGCGCGACGTGCACAAGATGGACCCCGGACGCGCGTTCGACACGATCTCGAAGATCCTGTTCGTGAAGATGTACATCGAGCGCTCGGGCCTGCACGGCACCTTCACCGCCGACTTCCTCGACCGCCGTGCATCGACGCGCCTGCCGAGCGATCCGCTGGTCCACGACGACCTGTTCGAGCAGACGAAAGGCTACTACCGGGCCGACGATCTCTTCACCGGCGCCGACCGCCTCGAAATCTCCGAGGAGACCTTCCGCCGCATCGTGAAGGAGCTCGAACGCTTCGATCTCTCGAAGACCGGGGACGACGTCAAGGGACTCGCCTTCGAGAAGTTCCTCGGCAGCACGTTCCGGGGCGAGCTCGGCCAGTTCTTCACCCCCCGCCCGGTGGTGGATTTCATGGTGAACCTGCTTGGTCCGCGGGAAGGCGAGCTGATCTGCGACCCCGCGGCCGGGTCGGGCGGCTTCCTCATCCGCGCCTTCGAGCACGTCCGGGATCGGATCGCCGCGGACGTTCAGGCGGAAAAGGACCGGGTGCGGGCCGGGATCGAAGCGAAGGGCCTTGACCTGGAGGAGGAAGAGTCCTGGATCGATGCGGCCTTCGCCGCGCTCAACCGGGAGCTTCTTGCCTCGAACGACCGCAACCAGCGGGCCGATACCCGCGTCGGCCGGCTGGCATGGCAGTGCATCTTCGGCTGCGACGCCGAGCCGCGCGCCGCGCGCACCGCCAAGATGAACATGATCATGCACGGCGACGGCCACGGCGGCATCCACTACCACGACGGCCTCGTCGACATCAACGGCATCTTCCCGAGCCGTTTCGACGTCGTCGTCACCAATCCGCCCTTCGGCTCGAACGTGGGGAGCGACCAGAAGATCGGCGGGAGCGACGAGACGCGCATCCACGAGGACGAGGAATACCTCGACCGGTGCTGGGAACGCTACGGCGAAGCCTGGGAACGGAGCTACCGGCGCATGAGGGACGCGACCGGAACGAACATCCTCGACCTCTTCGAGATCGGCCGGGGCAAGGCGAACCGCGCCACCGAGATCATCTTCGTCGAGCGTTGCCTGGGCCTGCTCAAGCCGGGGGGTCGGATGGGCATCGTCCTGCCCGACGGCAACCTCAACAACCCGTCGCTCGACTGGCTGCGCCGCTGGTGCGAAGGCAAGGCGCGCATTCTGGCCGTCGTCAGCCTGCCCGAGGAGACGTTCCGTTCCGCCGATGCGACGGTGAAGGCGTCGCTGCTCTTCCTCCGCCGCTTCACGGGCGAGGACGAGCGGGCATGGGAGGCGGCGTGGACCGCGGCGCACGGCGAACACGACGCCGCCTTCGACACCCGGCGCGATGCCCTCTGCACCGACTTCGGGTGGCGGGTCGTGACGGGGGAGAGCGAGACGGCCGGGAAGATCGTGGACGAGCTGGCCGTGCTCGGGGTCGCGCGCACGGCGCCCGTGTGGAGCGCCGGGCCGCCGCCCCCCTATCCGCGCGGCATCGGCCCGGCCCGGCTGGCGAAGCCCCGCTGGAAGGGGGTGGCGAGCGACCGGGAGCGCGCCGCCCGGCTCAAGCGCGAGTACGCGGCCGTCTTCGAGGGCGACGAGGACACGAGGGCGCGTGCCGATGCACTCTTCCGCGAGCTGCGGGCCGCCTTGCGCTCCGTGGACGAGGCGCACGGCGCCGCGCTGTGGGCGGCGGTGCGGGAGGCGTTCGACTATCCCGTCTTCGCGGCTGCGCCCAAGGCCGTCGGCATCACCTCGACCGGCGAGACGGGCGAGAACGTGCCGAACGATCTGCCGGGGCTCCTCGACGCCTGGCGCGCCTTCGAGTCGTGGGTCGAAGCGGGCGCCGAGCCGGAGGACGCCCCGGATTTTCGCCTGCCCTCCGCTGCCTGATCCGGCGGTGGAGGGCGCTCGACTCCTGGATCGAAGGACCGGAACTCCGAGCGCAGCGGTATGCCTTCGATACCGTTGCGCTTCGCGACGTCCTCACGCGGCGTGTTTCCCCCATCGACAGGGAGGAGCGACCGCTCGATCAGCTCAACGTGATCGCCAAGGTGTCGTTCGGCGGCGAGTTGTTCCTCCGAGGCGAGAGCGAAAAGCGTGGCTACAAGGGGCCGCTCCTGGAGGCTCTGCCCGGTGATCTCGTCATTTCGAAGATCAGGGCTGGACAAGGTTCGATCTGCATCATTGGAAATGAATTCGACCATGTGGCCGTGAGTCCGGAATACCCCGTCTACGTGCCCGACTGCGAGCGAATCTGTCCAGGATATCTCGCCCTCGTATTGCGAACACCGGAGTTTCTCGCTCAACTCGTCGGGGCGGCGTCCGGGAACACGACGAAGCGCCGCATTCGCCCGGCGTTCTTTGAGACCCGGCGGATTCCTCTTCCGCCGCTGGACGAGCAGCGGGCCATCGTCGCCGCCCACCGCACGGCGCTCGACCGCGCGGCCGACCTGGAGCGCGAAGCCAGCGAGACCGAGGCGCGGGCGATGGAGGCGTTCGAGACGGCGCTCGGCTTCGGCCCGCCCGCGCCGTTGCCCGAACGCCCCGTCTTCATCGCCTCCTTCAAGCACCTCGACCGCTGGAGCCACGAGGGGATCCTTCGAGCAACGCTTGCTCCGGAAAAAAGGGAGCCGAGATTCCCAGTCGTCGAGCTGGGCACGGTCGGAAGGGTCAGCTACGGACTTCAAAAATCTCCCGCCAACCGCCCCGGAATGCACCCACGCCCTTATCTGCGTGTCGCCAACGTGCAGCGGTGGCGGCTCGACCTTGCGGAGATAAAGATGATCGACGTACCTGATCGAGATATGCCGACGTATCGCCTGGAAGACGGCGATATCTTGCTTTGCGAAGGAAATAGCGCCGGGCTCGTCGGGCGCGGCGCGCTCTGGCGGAATGAGATACCGGATTGCGTCCATCAGAACCATGTTCTGCGTGCTCGGATGGACGCATCCAGGATCGTACCCGAGTTCGCGCTTGCAGTGATCAATTCGAACTATGGACAGACCTATTTTCGTTCCAAGGCCAAACGCACGACCAATCTTGCGTCGATCAACAGCAAGGAGGTTTCCGGCCTCCCGCTCCCGCTGCCTTCCCCCGGCGAACAGCAGGACTTGATCGAAGAATTGTCTCGTGAACGTCGGATGGCCGAAGAGCTGCGCCGACAAGCAACGGCCACCCGAGCTGCGGCTTGGAAGGATTTCGAGACCGCCGTTTACGCGGAGGAGGGTGAAGCCGAAGCTTTCACCTGATCATTGCCACGTGATAATCTACAACGGACAGTAAGGTATTGCATATGGGTCATGTGAAACATCCACTACTGGCCAGCCCGACGGTCGACGACCGTTTCTCGCGTGGCGATCTATTCGGCGAAGACCTCGACCGGGACCGGAAGGTTCGGGACGCTCGCTAGACGAGCGTTCGTGGTCAAGAGAGGACCGTTCAGAATTTCCGCCAGCACAACGTACGCGGCGGTGTCGAATCGTCCGACCGCCAACAAACCAAGGCCACCCGGCCATCGGGCGTCAATTAGGTAAATGAAATGTTAGAACTTCGGCCACATCCGAAAGAGGAACACGAGCAGATTTTGCACGATTGTTGAGAATGGCCATCCTCGCTCCCTGGGTTCGCTGAACGCGGCGCGAGGCATAAACCACGTCGTACAACATATATCCCGAGTCAACAAAGACACGGCGCACAAAATCTGGAAAAAGCTCACGATGACCATTGACAAGTGAACGCTGATTGGGCACAACCACCGTGCACCGCCCACCAGCACCTTGTCGTGTGCGAAACAATTTGGCAAGTTTCTGAACAGCAGATCGCCAACTCGCGACATCCATATTAGCTAGATCATTAGGCAAGTCAGAATACTGACCAGAAGCAATTCCATGGTATGGAGGATCGATAATAATGTAGTCTGCGCGATCGACCGGAAATGCTTCCATGAGGTCGCAATAAACAATATTGGATATGTATGGCCCTCTAGGCACCAAATCGGAAAGCAACGGTTCATCAAGCGGCAGACACTCTCCGCTCATCCATTCGGCACGGTCCTCCCATACACGGCGAAGCATTCCAGAGCCCGCCATAGGGTCAACGACAACATCGCCTGGGTGAGAGTAGTACCACAGGCAATTGGCATAGAGATCACCAGGGAGGTATCCATAACCGCCCTCGGAGTCGATACGAGGCCAACGCAATTTCGGAAAACTCCAATTGTCACTAGGACAAATCACGCTTTCGGAAGTATCGGACACAACGCCACGCAGGAGACGCACATCGGCTTCAGTAAGTAGAGGCGTCACTTGCCCGCAAGAAACCGCCTCCCTCAAGCGGGCGGCGGAGACCTCGGCGAGAGCGGAAAGGGTACGCAGACGAACGGGCAATCGAAGCCGTGGATCAATCTCCAACAGCGGGGCGAGCTTACGGCCTATGCGACGAAGGTGTCGAACCTCGCGCGAAGGAATCTTCACTTTACGGACGAGAGACGCGAAGGACTCGCCATCAAGCGCCTTGGCTGCCTCGTCCAGCCGAACACCGAATTCCACGGTCGCCCGACCAATATCCGTACGCGAGCCGCATAGATAGCGAAGCCAAGACGCAGATGAACGGTCCATATTGCTTCTCACTTGACGACCGTTAGTAACGACCGGGAAATGTCGGCTTGCACAACGAGAAGGGATTTGGTTCCAAATAGCTCCGTGAACATCTGGCCGGGTTCAAGCTTGCCAGCCTCTACAAAGACACTCTCGTGTACGGTCGGCAAGGCCTCCCGAAGCGTTTTCACGTGGCGGTGACGGCCCGCAAACGTAGAGTTCAAATTGTGCCTGATATTTTCGGGAACGTCACCGGCATCCTGAACAGCGATGACGAAGCCGATATGAAGAGAACGACCCTTCCGGATCCGGGCGGACAGCATGGAAGTCGCCGCCTGTCGAAGGTATCGAGATTCCGCCTGAAAAATGTCTGCCGCCTCGTCAATGACCACGAGAATGCGGAACGATTCACTACCTTGAGGTTGTGGTTGTTGAAGCGCCTGTTGCCGACGTTCAGCCGCCACGGCAAGCAAGCGATCAAGGAATAGACCATACGCCCGAGAATCATCCTCTCCGACCCGAATGACGTTGAGACCGGGAGCAAAGACCTGATCCACAGACTGAGGTGACGAAGCTGATTGACCGAGCACGTTCGGATTAGGTTGAACGTCAATAAAAGAAGGAATACGGCCACGAAGACGAAGCTTTCGTTTCATGGCGTCGAGTGAACCCGAATGAAGTATAACCCCAGATGGAAGAGCAGCCTCAATCTGGTTCTTATTCGATTGAAAAATCCAATCGATGAGCTGATGAAGTGTCCAAGAGGGGTGATCCGCAGAGTAGGCGGACACAATCGTCGCAAAATACTCTGCTTGGTTGTCCTCTCCTTGACGATGAAAAATCGTGCCAGCCAGAATCTCGGGATCCAAGTCATTCGCGGGGACAGAAAGGCGCGTGGCTGATCTATTCGGATCAGTCTCCATCAAAGTCCAATAACGCACCACGCTTCTTCCACCATTGGGAGAAGTATTGAAAGCACGGGGAGTCGGAGAATCTGGATTCGGGTGATGATGATCCTGATGGTCGGGTTTGTGATCGAACAGAATCACGCAACGGTCAAGATGATCAGCCACATGAGCGATATTCGACAGCAAATGAGATTTTCCAGATCCTGTTGCACCGGCCACCAGAATATGATGGTTGAAAACATGATCAGTAAGGCAGATCGGGACGAGCTCATCGCCAGAACGAGCAAGCTGACCTACACGAACATTGGCCTGTTCCTGGCCTGTGGCGGGAACAGGAAGCCCCAAGCACTGAACAATCTCCTTAGGCGTAGCGAGCGTTCCGGTAGATCCCGTCTGGGGACGAACGAATATCCGCTGAGACCGCCCAGTCTGATCTACGCCAGCAAGCACCTCGGCTTCGTAGAACCAAACGCTGGAGATCAACGAATCCAGATCGTAACCACGATCCTCGACGACTGCGAGCATTTGGGACAAAGTCAAGACATCAAAAGGCTGCGGGGAAAAACGGTTGAGGTTCCGGTTGGGAGTGGTTAGCTGCAAGAAATAGCGGCGACCACCCAAAGCACCACTATCTTCAAGGACCACGTACGAAAACATGGGAACAATGCCGGAATCACCAGAAGCGATAAGTCGCACCAAATCTGGATTGGTCTGGGGATCATCCGGGATCTGGACGAACCTGGGTGAGGTCATTTCGGTCATCGTAGGGTCCTTTCATGAGTCAGATCAAGGAACCGGTCAAGGTCCCCGATGGAGGCGCGGGCAAGAACCTGATCGCGAGCCTCTGCCCCACGGAACTGTGAGCGCACGTGACTATCTGCAAGCGCTAACAGCATGGGAATATCGTGTTCCGCGGGACCAGATCCATCGTGCTCAAGTATCCCGAATGCCAAAGGAAGAGCGGAATGAGAACATTCCACACAGTATGCCTTGCGGCCTCGCTTGTACACTGCCCGAATCAAAGCATCCGGCTGGCGGTCGATCCAGGCAGCAACCGCAGCTTGGCGAACACGGAACCTTTCCGATAAAATATTTTTCCAGTCCCGAAGAATGAAGACTTCATCTGATCGAAGTGCACGACCGATGGCGACCAGCAGAGGGTTGGCTGAAAGGTTCTTGATAAATCCAATGGCACGGCCGCTGGCAAGAATCTGGCCCAGCAGGTTTTGAGTGCTCCTCTGGGTAAGCATGTTCTGCGTAATGACAGGTCCATCGACTAGAATATAGGTATCCTGATTGCTATCAAGCAGCGACTGCACGACGACCCGCTCTTGATATTCACGAAAGGTATTCACCCAAGAAAGCTCGTGGCCACGTGCCTCTTGTAGATACAACGCCCACGCCTTAAGGGTATCGGACCACGAACCATGATGACCGCTTTGAACCTGGTTGGCAACGAACGATGATGCGTGAGTCCGTGTGACCTTGACCTGAGCCACTTCGGGGCCCTGAGGGCGAACTACAACCACGGCAGACGCGTACAGAGTATCTGAGACGAACGCGAGAGGAGAGATGGCATCTGTGCCATCGACCGCTGCGATGCGATTCTCCCGGTACAGCGATTCGGCTTGTATTCGCGCCTGTGCAGCGAGTTTGTTGACAGACACGAACCCACCCCCATCAGTCTCCAAGAGGTCGCGGATGGCATCCACTACAGCACGATCATTTCCATCGGAAACACCAGCCAACGCGGGCAGATCACCAAGCGCGAGATAGCGATCGGTAATGTCGAGAGCATTGGAGACGGCATCGCCGAAGTACCTCCCAGCACCTTCCTCATCCATCATAATGTGTTCTCCAACTCGGACATCCAGTGAGCGATTGACACGGAACAGCTCACAGATTCCAGTCTACACGAACAGGGGGACGTAGCACAATGTCGCCCAGCCTCCCCTACCCTGGGGCTGACTTTCGTTGGTTGATATTTTATTGAAAAATATAAAAAATCTCCCCCTATGAACAACGCGCCTGGGGGTCGGCATACTGGGGTGCAGGCTCCTGGACCGAGGCGAAGACGATGGTCGAGAACCTTGCCGGACGGTTACGCGAGGTGACGGTGCCCGACCGTGGGGTCGGGGGAGAGGCAGCACCGGGATGCGCTGATGAGCGTGCACCACTACCTGCCCTTCCCGGGCTTGGTCGGGCGGGGCCTGCGACACGTCACGGTCCTAGACGGGTAGTGGCTGGCGCTCGAACGCGTAGATGTACACGTTGGCGTCGAGATAGGTACGACGCCCGAGCGTGGGCCGATCGGCGCTCATTCGGCGCGGCTGCCGGCAATCTCCGCATCGATCTCCTCCACCGAGTCGTAGATCCCGGATGCTGCGCCAAGAAGGTCGGACATCGAGTAGCCGGCGCCGCGCTCCCGGATCTCCTGTGCGGTGATGACGATCCGGGCTCCCTCCGCAGTGACGTTCAGGAAATCGCCCTCCTTCAGCCCGGCCAAGGCCACCACTTTCCCGGGGAGGGTGATCTGGTTCTTGGAGCGCAACTTGACCAAATGCATGGGGTTCACCATTCCGGTATAGTTGGAAAGTTGGAAAATCCTACACCGGATCATCCGACTGTCAATCGCTCGCTTGCGATGAACTCCCGGCAAGTGCCGCCTTGGCCCGTTCGAGCACTTCGATTGCTTGGCTCCGCGACACCGTCGGGAAGTTGTCCAGGAAATCGTCGAGCCGGTCCCCGGCCTCCAGATACTCGATCAGGATACGAACAGGAACCCTGGTCCCGGAAAACACCGGCGTCCCGCCGAGGACATCGATCCGCCTGTCGATTAACTTGTCCGCCATCGGTTGCTCCTCCGGTCAGCGCCATCGGAACGGGGAAGGGCATCGCTCGCGGTTGTTGCGGCCGACCGCTCTTCGCATCGAACCGATGCACCTGGATAGATCCGCCAGATGCGCAAGGCATCCTCCCTCCGTCCCCACCCGAGGTCAGGCGCTCGCCAGCATGTCCAGCGCTTCGGCCCGTCTGGCACCGCAGAGGGTTCTGACTCATCACGAACGGCGTCTACGAGCCGAACTTCAGCGAAGGCGGATGGGAGGTGCGGCTCCGGGGGATGAAGCAAGGTGAAGCTGCCGGGTCAAGAGCCTTGTCCTCCGTCCCGACCTTCAACGAGACGGCGGAGGCAGACGATTGTTCGTTGCAGGCTGTCCGCGCGTCGGGCGGCGATTTGGGGGCGCCACGTCGTATCGACGTATTCGATGATCCTGGATTCATACGCCGGGCCTACCTGACGGCCACTGTCCTGGCGCGGCGCCATGTCTTCACGGATGCGTCTGCGCCGTGAGCGACGCGCCAGATTGACCAAGGTGGTCTTGGGTGATTCCAGGCTTTCCGTATCGGCGGGCACTTTGTTTCGTGCAATGTCCAGATAGCTCGCCAATGTTTCCACGTCTGCCATCAACCACGCTTCGACCGTCCGAACGGCGATGCGAAAGCAGAGACGAGGCGCCGGCTGTGGGAGCCATTCGGTGCGGGCCAAAGGGGCGCAGTCCCGGTCGCGGTCGAGATCGACGAGCACGAACCAGGGGGAATGTCGCCCGGCATTGTTGTAGCCCTTGAGATTGTTCAGAACGGACGGCTTTCCCCCTTTGCCGTAGACCGCGCCGGGCTGGCCACCGACGTGGCGGACGAGCCGGCGGGCGACGGCTTCGTCCACACCTCCCTCCACTGCCGCCGAGATCACCACGGGCGCAGCGTTCATTCTCGGGCGTCGAAACGGCCGAGCTCCTGTACGTGGTCGGGTCGCGTCCTCGGGATCACGACGTCGCCGAGCGACAGCCCGCCTTCCAGCAGGTCCCGAATCTCCCCGTGCATCCCCGCGGGGGTCACGCCGGTTCCTTCGGGGCCGGGGATCAGGAGCAGGGTTTCATCCAGGCCGATTCCTTCGTCGCGCAACAATTCCGGGGAATGCGTGGCCAGAAACGTCTGTCTGCCGGTTCGGTGTTGCGCACGGGCGAGCATCTGGGGCTGCATACGAACGATGTCCGTATGCAGCGAAAGTTCCGGCTCTTCCAGCAACAGCGGCCCCTTCCCCCGCTCCATCGCCGCCCAGAGGAGCCCGATGAGGCGCAACGTCCCATCCGAAAACTGCTCCTCCGTCTGCCACACTCCCGCGGTGCGCCAATGCCGGTACTTGCCACGCAGGCGAGGGGCGCCGTGGTCGTCCCACCACAATTCGATCCCTTCGAGTTGCGGGACCGCGATGCGGAGAGCTTTCTCGATACGCTTCATCCGCCTTTCCCGCTTCGATTCCGGGATCTTCGCAATTTGCACCAGGAAGTCGCCTCCATACGGATCCTCCGAGCGGCCCTCGTAGCGGCCCCGGTCGCGGACGAGTTGCGGCACGATGTGCGAGTACCGGGTGGACGCGAAGAACATGGCCACGTCGCGGAACGGCCGATTCGCGCTCACTTGTTCGAGAGCGGTCTGGATCAGGCGCCCGCGATCCCCTCCGTCTTCCTTGTCGGGCCGGCGGACGATTTCCCGGCCATCTCTCAGCACGCACTCCTTGCGCACCAGCGGCCGGCGTTGATTGTCCTGATGAAAGGCAAGCGCGTACTCCCAACGCGCACCGTCGTTCGTCCCCTGCAAGTCCACGTGAATCTCGACGTCGCCCTTGCCTCGCGCTGCCAGGCAGCGAATCGCCTTCACGCCGCCGCGCCGCCGGACGGCTTCCTGAAGACCGCCGCCCGGTGAGGCCAGATCCCGGAGGAACCGGAAGGCGTCGAGGAGGTTGGACTTGCCGGACGCATTCGGGCCGACGAGAAACATCCGGTCCCGTATGGAGACGTCCGTAGCCGGGAAGTTCTTCCAGTTCCGTAGCCGCAGACGGGTGAATTTCAGCTTCGCGTTGCTCATGGGCCTTGGAATCGTCTCATTCGCGAACAACCCCGATCATCGATTTGCGCAGCCGGCCGGTCGCATCGGACGTTTCGTCGGGGAAGACCCAGGCCATCGTGACCGGGCAGTCGAGCACGAACGTCATCAGTACCGGCGCCCCTCTTCGATCATTTGCCGCACCGAGGGTCCTCTCAGGTCGTGGGTCTCCTGAAACGCCTTCAAGTCGTCGATCGCGGCCCGGATCTTGCCGGCGTCGTGCGTCCTGAACGGGATCAACTCGGCGACGGGGCGGTTGTGCCTGGTGATGACGAAGCGTTCCCCCGCCTGCACGCGCTTCAGGAGCCGCGGCAGATGCATTTTCGCTTCGAATGCGCCGATTTCGGACATGCGGCAACCTCCTGCGGGCGAGGGCGGGCCTTGTTCAGACCATGCGCAGCCTAGCTTGCCTGTACGCGCCTGCATGATCAAATCATGGGGTGGCGAAAGCCGTGCTGGAGGGCGCAGCGGCGTGGCACCGTCGCCGTCGCCGTCGCCGAAGCGGACGGATTTCGATGCCGCCGTCTCCGCGGCGGGGGAGCGGGCCGAAGCCGTGGCGCGACCATCGCCGTGCGAAGATGCCCGGAGGCCGGAACCTCTCTCGGGCGGCCTCCGGGGCGCGGGCAACGCAACCGCGCCCTCGATGGGGTTCGCGCCCGCGAGCGGGGGGCGGGAGCCGCCGTTCGTTACGCCATGCAGCGGCGCGACAGGTCCAGCGGCGCCTGGTCCCGCGCTGGCGCGAACTCGTGCCCCGGGCGGGACGGCTCGCGGAAGGTGACCGCCTCGTAGTGGTCGTCCAGGGGCACGAACACCCCGTTCGCCTCCGCCCATCGGCGCATGCCCCGGTTGCACGAATGCGCCCAGGAGAGCACCTCCACCCGCCATCCGCGCTTGTGCATCCGTTCCAAGGTGCGGTGGAAGCCCTGCCCCTCGGCGTAGCCCGCACCGTCGCCGGTGAGCAGGGCGACGATGCCCGGATCGCCGTTGTTGTCCCAGCCATCTTCCAGCATGCATAGCTGCAACCAGCGGTCCGGTACTTCCTGTTCGCCCCGATCCTTCTCGCCACGGTCGAACAGCCTCACCTGCACCCCGCGGTTCTCCATCCGGTTCCATAGCTGCCGCATCTCCGGGGGGACGGAGCCGGCGGCCACCGCCTTCGCCAGCGGGCGCCCGGCCTCGGCCAGACGCAGCAGGTTCTCGAAGTGGATGCGAACCAGGTACCTGGCGCCGGGCGTGCCCTCTCGTTCCTCCGCGAGGCGTTGGGCCTCGTGAAAGACGTTCGAGTTGTCCCAATAGACGAACACCTGGTCCATGCGCTGCCCTCCCTGCCCTCTCCCGGCCCGGCGCGAGTGTACCGCAGGCGCCCATCTCGACGACGCGGGCTACCGATCCTCGCGCCGAACGTCCTCCCCGTTCCCGCCGCGTATTCGGACGTCAGCACGTCGGGTCGTTCAGATGCGCAAGGGTGAGCACGCGGAGCCGGTCGACCCGGGCGAGACGCCGGTCGTTGGTGACGAAGGTCTCGCAGTCGTGGACGAGCGCGGTCGCCAGATGCAGGGCGTCCATCGACCGCAGCCCGAAATCCGCCCGCAGGTGAACGGAATGCAGGATCACCCGGCGGTCGACCGGCGCCAGATGGATGCGCGGGGTGCTCCGGAGCAGCTCCAGACAACGTTCGACCAGATCCTGCCGGCCCTCCTTCATGGGACGGGGCAGGAGTTCGGTGAAGAGCAGCTCGCTCGCGACCACGCCGACGCCTTGCCGATCGAGCGCCGCCAGCAACCCGGCCATCCTCGCGCGCCAGGTTTCGATGCCTTCGAACACGTAGACGTACAGGTTGGCGTCGAGATAGGTACGACGCCCGAGCGCGGGCCAATCGGCGCTCATTCGGCGCGGCCGCCGGCGATCTCCGCATCGATCTCCTCCACCGAGCCGTAGACGCCGGAGGCCGCGCCAAGGAGGTCGGTCATCGTGTAGCCGGCGCCGCGCTCCCGGACCTCTTGTGCGGTAATGACGATCCGGGTTCCGTCCGCGGCGACGTTCAGGAGATCGCCCTCCTTCAGCCCGGCCAGGGCCACCACCTTCCCGGGGAGGGTGATCTGGTTCTTCGAGCGCAGCTTGACCATGTGCATGGATTTCACCGTTCGGAGTAGGAAAGTTGGAAAATCCTACTTCGTATCCCCCGATTGTCAATCGCTCGGCAGGGTCACGCCCTGTCGGCCGGGTTCGGTCTTGATCGTCTCGGAGGCGGGGGCTACGGTGCGCCCCATGACCAACCGCAAGCTGCCCATCGGGATCCAGACCTTCCGCGAGGTCCGCGAGGAGGGCTGCTACTACGTGGACAAGACGGCCTACGCCCAGCGGCTGGTGGACGGGGGCAAGCACTACTTCCTGTCGCGCCCGCGGCGCTTCGGCAAGAGCCTGTTCGTGGACACGCTGAAGGAGCTGTTCGAGGGCAACGAGCCGCTGTTCCGGGGCCTCGGCGTCCACGACGGCTGGGATTGGTCGGTGCGCCATCCCGTCGTGCGCCTCGACTTCAGCGCCGGCGACTTCAACGACCCGGACTACCTGCGCGAAGACTTGGCGGCGCAGCTGGCCGCCATCGAACGACACGCCGGCCTCGACCCGGGCCACGTCAGGGCGTCCATCCGCTTCCGCCAGCTCCTCGCCGCGCTGCATGAGCGCACCGGGCAGCGGGTGGCGGTGCTGGTGGACGAGTACGACCGGCCCATCCTGGATGCCTTGACGAAGCCGGAGCTGGCCCGCGCCAACCGCGACGCCCTGCGCGGGCTCTATTCGGCCATCAAGGCCAGCGACGCGCACGTCAAGTTCACCTTCCTCACCGGGGTGAGCAAGTTCTCCAAGGTCGGCATCTTCTCCGGCCTGAACAACCTCATCGACATCACCTTGGATCCCCGCTACTCCGCCATCTGCGGGTACACGGAACGGGACTTGGACACCGTGTTCACGCCGGAGCTGCCCGGCCTGGACCGGGACCGGATCCGCCACTGGTACAACGGCTATGGCTGGCGGGGCGAGGAGAAGGTCTACAACCCCTTCGACATCCTGCTGCTGTTCCGTCAGCGCGAGTTCAAGGCGCACTGGTTCGAGACCGGGACGCCGAGGTTCCTCATCGACACCCTGCTCCGGCGCGGCGTCGCCTCCCCGGAGCTGGACGGCATGGTCGGCACCGACGCCCTGCTGTCCGCCTTCGACGTGGACGAGATGGCCACCGAGGCGCTGCTGTTCCAGACCGGCTACCTGACGATCGCGGACGAAGAGGACTTCGACGGGGAGACCGTCTACCGGCTGGAGTATCCGAACCGGGAGGTGCGCCAGAGCCTCAACGCCAGCCTGTTCCGGGCCATGACGCCGGATGCCCCGCACCGGGCAAAGGCCCCCGTTCGCCTGCGCCAACTGTTGCGGGAGAACGATTTCGAGAGGCTGGAGGCCCTGTTCCGGTCGTTCTTCGCCGGCATCCCCTACCAGTGGCATGTGAAGAACGACATCGCCCGCTACGAGGGGTACTACGCGAGCGTGTTCTACTCCTGGTTCGCCGCCTCGGGGCTGGACGTGCGGGTGGAGGAAAGCACCAGCCGCGGTCGTCTGGACATGGCGGTTCTATTCAACGAGCAGATATACCTGTTCGAGTTGAAGACAGTGGAGCAGGCGCCGGAGGGGGGTGCGCTGGCGCAGATCGAGGAGCGGCGCTACGCGGACAAGTACCGCCATCTCGGCGAGCCGATCCACCTCGTCGGGGTGGAGTTCAGCCGGGAGGAGCGCAACCTCGCCGCGTTCGAGGTGGAGCGCGCCTGAGCCGAGCCGGGCCGACCCGGTTCAACCCGGGCCGTGGCTCATTCCCCACCTTCCTCACCGCCGAACAGCCAGTCCCCAATCGCAAAGCCCAGCACGGCCGCGGCCACCGTTCCGCAAAACCCGAGCCCCGACTTGCGGGCAGGCGCGGGCGGAAGACGATCGTCCCCGGCGCCAAGAAGCTCTCGTTCCAGCCAATCGTGCAGCTCGGCGAGCTGCGGGGCCTCGGTAAGGGTAAGGGTGATCGGTATTTCCACGTAGCCGCTCGTGGGAAGCCCGCGACGTTTCACCGCGGCCAGCGGGTCGCCGATCACTTCGACGAGCTCTTCCATCCAGCTCCGGATCTCCGTCAACAGATGAAGGTACACCCCTGCCAGCAAGGCCCGAGCGGACAGGTCCGACGCGCTCAGGCGCCATCGACGGACCTCGGAATAACGAGCCAGCAGGGTGTCGAGGTGGACTTCCAGGCCGCCGGCGGCGCGATGAATCCCGGCCACGGGCCCCTCGCGGGACAGCAGCTCCCCGAGAGTATTCACCTTGGCCGTCAAGCCCGAAAGGGTGTCCTCCATCTCGTCGAGATGGTCCGCAACCTCCCCGGCCACGTCGGATACCCGCAGGTCGCTGCGCACCCGCGCGTCCAATTGCGTCTGCAACTCCGACAGCATGGGGCGCAGCGCCTCGCCCAACGCGGTGACGCCGGGCCGCAGGGTCGGGCTCTTGCTCATCGCCGATTCTTCCCCGGTGGGCCGGATGGTCCACCGCTTCCATCGCCAGCTTCATGATACACGGCGGAAGGCGACTGCCCGCGGCCGACGCAACGGCGTACCCGGCGATCCTCGCGTCCGCGGGGCCGCGCGTCCGCGGGGCCGCTGTCCGTCACGCCATGCGCAGGCGCCCCCCGAGTCAACCCGAGGCCGAACCGGCGCCGGAGAGGAGCCCGGCGGCCGGGCTGTTCGAGCGGCCGTCCGAGGCTTCGAGGGCGCGGGCGGTGGCGGTGGTGCGTGCGCTCATGATGGCCGGAGTACAGGCATTCGAGGGGAATCCGCCGCGCCGGGGCGTTCGGCCGGGTTGCCGGCCCTCCCGGCGGCGACCCTTGCGCCCCGTCAGGCGGTGGCCGCCGCCATCGTCGGATGCGCCGCGCGGGGCGCCCCGGCGGGCCGCGCCCCCCCCGGCGGCGTCCCCGGGTACTCAGCCCCGGCCGCGGGTCTCGGCGTTCTCGCGCAGCAGGCGCGCGGTGGCCTCGTCGAGCCCGACGTAGCGGTTCGCCGCCGGCGGGGCGTGGCTGCCGCACGACGGCTTCGGGGCGCCGAGGCGGATCATCGCCTCGGTGAGCCGCACCCCGCACACGATGCCGTCGAGGAGCGGTACCGGGACGTGCGGTTGCAGCCCGGCGGGAAGCCCGGCGGCGGCCGCGCCGGCGAGGATGAGCACCTCCGCGCCATCCGCCTCGATGAGCGCGTCCGCCGCCTCGACGATCGCTTCCGTCAGCTTCTCCCGCTCCGCGAAGGCCTGCGCGAGCGGGACGTCGATGGTCCGGAGCCCGGCGAGCCGGCTCGCGAGGCCGTAGCGCTCGACGGCCTCCCGGTAGCCCGGAGCGGAGGCCAAGCTGAACGTGATGAGCCCGAACCGCGCCCCCAACATGCAGGCGGTGAGCAGGGCCGCCTCGGTCATGCCGACCACCGGCGTCCTCAACAGCGCCCGCAGCGCCCCGAGGGCGGGGTCGGTGGATACCCCGATGAGCACCCCGTCGTAGTCCTCGTCGTGGTCCGCGACGGCCCCGAGGATCGCGTGCCCCGCGATCGCCTCCTCCGCCCGGTGGCTCACGATCGCGGCCCCGAAGGCGGCGGTGGCGGACACGATCTCGGTGCCGGGGGCGGCCGCGTCCCGGGCGGTCGCGGCCAGGGTCTCCGTCATCGCAGCGGTGGTGTTTCCGTTGACGATCAGGATGCGCAACTCCCGCCTCCCCTGGATGCCGATGGCGGCGCCGACGGCGCGGCCGTCGGCGGGCGAGTATATCCGCGCCGCCGCGGGGACGGACTGCCGTGGAGGCGAACCGGAACCGGAAGGGGTTTCCCGCGCCGGCGCGCGAAGTGGGGCGGCCTCGCCCGCGCGCTCGGGGCGTGGCGCGGTTTCCCCACGCCGGCGTGCGCGAAGCCGTGGCTCAGAGGAGCGCCTGGCCGGTCAGCACCCGGAGCTCGCGCCGGAGGGGGTAGGTCGACGACGGCGAGAGCTGGGTCAGGAGCAGCACGATGAGGTCCTCGGCGGGATCGACCCAGAATGCGGTGCTCGCCATGCCGCCCCAAGCGTACTCGCCGGGCGAGCCGAGGACCCGGGCCTTCGCCGGGTCCAGCATCACCGACACCCCGAGCCCGAATCCGACCCCGGTGAACGGGGTCTCGGAGAACGTCGGCTGGCCCATGTCCGCGAGGTCGCCGGGGAGCTGGTTCGTGGTCATGAGCTCGACCGTCTTGCGCCCGAGGAGTCGGACCTCCCCGAGCGCCCCCCGCCCCCGCAGCATGCGCGCGAACCGGAGGTAGTCGGCCGCGGTCGAGACGAGCCCGCCGCCGCCGGAGAGGGTCGTGGCGGGCGCGAGGAAGCGGCTTCCGGCGGCGGCATCGGCGAGGGCGAGCCCGCCCGCGTCGGACCGGGTGTAGTTGGAGGCGAAGCGGCCGGCCTCGCCTTCGGGCACGTGGAAGCCGGTGTCGGCCATCCCGAGCGGCGCGAAGACGTGCTCCGCGAGGAAGGCGTCGAGCGGGCGGCCGGACCAGACCTCGACGAGGCGGCCGAGGACGTCGGTCGAAACGCCGTAGCGCCAGCGCGCTCCGGGCTGGAAGGCGAGCGGTTGGGCGGCGGCGGCTTCGACCAGGTTCCCGAGCGGCGCGAGGTTGGAGTTGAACTCGATGCCGCGCCGGCGGTAGAGCTCGTCCACCGGGTGGTCGCACTGGAAGGAGTAGGTGAGGCCGGAGGTGTGGGTCATGAGGTCGTGCACGGTGATCGGGCGCGCGAGCGGTTCGGTCTCGAACGACTCCGCGCTGCCGGCCGCGAAGACCCTCGTCCCGGAGAACGCGGGGATGTACTTCGCGACGGGATCGTCGAGCTGGAAGCGGCCTTCCTCGTAGAGCATCAGCGCCGCGGCCGTCGTGACGGGCTTCGTCATCGAGTAGATGCGGTAGATGGTGTCCGGCTCGACCGGGCGGCCCGACTCGACGTCCCGGAAGCCGCGGGTCTCGAACCAGGCGAGGCGGTCGTCCCGCACGACGGCGACGAGCAGCCCCGGGATCCGACCCGAGTCCACCCACCCCCGCATCCAGGGAATGATCCGGGCGAGGCGCGGGGCGGAGAGCCCGACCTCTTCGGGCCGCGTGTCGATGTGCAGGCCGGCCTCTCCGCCGCCGCCCCGCCGGGCGGCGCGCGCGGGACGGGAGCGGGCGGTCACGGCGCGGCGGACGGGACCGCGCGCGGCGGATGCCGCGGAGCAGACCCGGCCCGCACGGAAAAGGCTCTACAATCGCGCCGTCCGCCGGACGGGCGCGGCTGCCGGGGCGGAGCCGTCCGTCGGGACGGGCAGGCTCGGTCATCCGGATTGCTGCACATGCTGGACGGCTTCTCCACGCTGATGTACACCGCCTCGGTCTGGGCGCTTCCGGTCGTCACCGCGATCACCCTGCACGAAGCGGCGCACGCCTGGATGGCGTGGAGGCTCGGCGACGACACCGCGCGGCGGGCGGGGAGGCTCACCTTCAATCCGGCCCGCCACATCGACCCCTTCGGCACCATCGTCCTCCCGGCGTTGCTGCTGATCATGCGGGTGCCGTTCCTGTTCGGGTACGCGAAGCCGGTCCCGGTCGACTTCGGGCGCCTGCGCCGGCCGCGGCGCGACATGATCTGGGTCGCAGCAGCCGGACCCGGCAGCAACCTCGTGATGGCCTGGCTGGCGGCCCTCCTCATGTACGCGACCATCGTGATGCCCGAGACCGTGCGGCCCTGGGCGTTCGAGAACCTGAAGAACGCGCTCATGCTGAACGTGGTGCTCGCGGCGTTCAACCTGCTCCCGATCCCCCCGCTGGACGGGAGCCGGGTGGTCCTCGGGTTCCTGCCGCCGGGGCTCGCCATCCGCTACGCCCGACTCGATCGCTACGGAATGGCCCTCGTGGTCGGGTTGGTCGCCCTGCCGCCCCTCGCCGGCATGATGTTCGGCTTCGACTTCAACCTTCTCATCTGGATACTCCTGCCCGCGGTCGAGCTCTTCCTCGACTCGGTCCTCTTCCTCGCCGGGCACGACTAGGAGTCTGCGCCGTAGAACGTTTTGGCCATATCAATCCCCACTTCCGAGGAAAGAAGCGGCGATTCTCGGCCAAGACAAGGATGACTTGTCCACGTTGTTCGTCCCTTTCCTGGTTCTTCGGGATTCCCTCCCACCAACGCCTTCCGAAAGGGTTCTGCGGCGCAGACTCCCGGGCCGGATGCCTCACCGGCCTTCGCCGCGCGGGCGTTCCGGCAGGTCCCGGCGGACCCGGGGGCTCGCCGGGGCGAATCACAGCAGCGTCCTGACGGGGATCGAGGGGTCGGCAAGGGCGGCGGGATCGGGGCGCCCCCGCGCCGCGATCAGGCGCCGGCAGAAGATGAATTCGCGCACGCCGTTGACCGCGTCCGCCCCGATCAGCACCCCGTCGCGAAGGTGGAAGGTGATGAACGAGTCGCCTCCGAACTCGCCGCGGGTGACGGTCTGGTCCGCCCCTTCCGACAGCCCCGCCATCTGGAGCCGGACCCCGTGCTGGTCGGACCAGAACCAGGGCTCCGATTCGCAGGAGCGGTCCTCGCCGAGCATGGTGGCCGCCGCCACCCGACCCTGCTCCATCGCGTTGGGAACCGACTCGAGGCGGACCCGGCGGCCGAAGAAGGGGTTCGGATGGCTCGTGCAGTCGCCGGCCGCGAAGACGTCGGGGGCCGACGTGCGGCACCCCGGATCGACCGCGATCCCGTTGTCGCAGTCGATCCCCGCGTCGCGGGCGAGGCCGGTCGCCGGCTCGATCCCGATGCCCGCGACCACCAGGTCGGCCGGGACCTCGCTCCCGTCGGAAAGCTCGACGGACCGGACCGCCCCGCCGCCGGCGCCGCGGAAGCGGGCGACGGAGCAACCGAGCCGGAGCTCCACGCCGCGGGCGCGGTGAAGTCCTGCGTAGAACGCGGCGAGCTCGCTGGTCGCGACCCGCGAGAGCAGGCGCGGCGTCACTTCGACGACGGTGACGGAGCGGCCCGCCTCGACCGCCACCGAGGCGACCTCGAGGCCGATGTAGCCTCCTCCAACGACCACCACCCGCTCGGCGTTCTCCATCGCGGCGCGGATCCGGTCCGAGTCCTCGATGGTGCGAAGGTAGAGCACGCCTTCGAGGTCGGACCCCGGCATCCCGTCGAGCCGCCGCACCCGGCTTCCGGTCGCGAGGAGGAGGCGGTCGTAGTCGAAGGTGCGGCCGGCTTCGAGCTCGATCCGATGCGCCCCGGGGTCGATGGAGGCGACCCGGGCGCCGGTCACCAGCTCGATGGAGTGCTCGACGTAGAACGCCTCGGGGCGGAGCAGCACCCGGTCCCGATCGGAGCGCCCCGCGAGATAGTCCTTCGAGAGCGGCGGGCGCTGGTAGGGAGGCTGGCTCTCCGCCGTCACCAGGAGGATCTCCCCGTCGAAACCCTCCCGGCGGAGGCTGTCCACGGCCTGGCCGCCCGCCTGTCCGCCCCCCACCACGACGATTCGCGATACCCGTTCCATGCTCCGTCCCACTCCTCCGCGTGCCGATCCCCGTCCCGTTCGCCGTCCGGGCCCACACGCGCCTGCGCGCCCGCCCGCCACAGCCGGCTCCCGGCCTCTCCGCCCCCGCGTCCACCCCGCGGCTCGGCTGCCGGCCCCCACGCCTTCGAGCGTTCGCGCCGCCTGCCCGGCTCCCTGCCGCGGTGCGCACCGGCCAGCGCGCCCACTCCCGTCCCGCCTGCCCGCCATCGAGAGCCGTCGCCGGGGCCGCTTCCGGTCGAGCTGCCAAAGGTAACGGTTTGCCGTCCGCGCCGGTAGTCGGGGTCCCTTTCGGCGGCGGCCTCTTCTCAGCCGGTCCGGATCGCGTCCCGGAGCCGGTCCGCGAGCCGCGACCGGCGCTGCACCGACTCGAAGCGCCGGACCGCGATGGCGAGCGCCCGCGGCTCGGCCACGAGCACCACGAGACGCTTCCCCCGCGTCACCCCGGTATAGACGAGGTTCCGCTCGAGCAGCGTGTAGTGCTGGGTGGTGAGCGGCATGACCACGGCCGGAAACTCCGAGCCCTGGGACTTGTGGACGGTGATCGCGTAGGCGAGGCTCAGCTCGTCGAGCTCGCTGAACTCGTACGGCACCGGCCGGCCCTCGAAGTCCACCGTGACCGTCTGCTCCTCGGGGTCGACCGCGGCGATCCGGCCGATGTCGCCGTTGAAGACCTCCTTCTGGTAGTCGTTCACGGTCTGGAGCACCTTGTCGCCCCGTGCGTACGTCGTCCCGAAGCGGTTCACCCGCGCCGGGGGATCGGGGTTGAGCCGGGACTGGAGCTCCGCGTTGAGGGCCGTGGCGCCGAGTCCTCCCCGCCGTCCGGGGGTGAGGACCTGGAGGTCGGCCATCGGGTCGAATCCGAAGCGCCGGGGGATCCGCTCCGTCACCACCTGGAGCAGCCGGTCGCGACCCTCCTCGGCGTCGCGGACGGGGATGACGTAGAAGTCGCTCGGGTCGAGGCTCGCCCGCCTCTCCGCGCCGGACCCGGACCCGGCCCCGGCCCCGGAGCCGGGGTCGGAGCCCTCGGACCGGCTCGGCGGCCGCGGGTACTCCGGCGACTCGCCCCGGTTGATCCGGTGGGCGTTGACGACGATGCGCGACGATTCGGCCTGGCGGAAGATCTCGGTGAGCCGCACGGTCGGCACGCGTTCCGAGCCGATGATCTCCGCGAGCACGGACCCGGGGCCGACCGAGGGGAGCTGGTCCACGTCGCCCACGAGGAGCATCGCGGCGTGCTCCGGGACGGCTCGGAAGAGCTGGTTCGCGAGCACGACGTCCACCATCGACACCTCGTCCACGACCACGAAATCGGTGTCGAGCGGGTGGTCGGGTCCGTGCCGGAAGCCTCCGGTGGCCGGATCGAACTCGAGGAGCCGGTGGATCGTGGACGCCTCCAGGCCGGTGGACTCCGCGAGCCGTTTCGCCGCCCGGCCGGTCGGGGCGCAGAGGCGGGCGCGAGTCCCCTTCGCACGCACGACGTGGAGCACCGCATTGACGATGGTGGTCTTCCCGACTCCGGGGCCCCCGGTGATGACGGTGACGCGCTCGCGGATCGCGCAGGCCACCGCCGCGCGCTGCGAGTCCGAGAAGCCGAAGCCCACCCGCTGCTCCGCCCAGGGGATCGCCTTCTCCGGATCGATGCTCCCCCACGGGGGGCCGCCGCCGGCGAGCAGGCGGCCGAGGCGGCTCGCCGCGCCGCGCTCGGAGCGGTGCAGGGCGGGAAGGTAGACCCACGAGTCGCCGCCGCGCGTCTCGTCCACGAGCTCGTCCTCGGCGACCTCGCGGGCGAGCGCCCCCTCGACGACCTGTGCATCCACCTCGAGCAGCTCGGCCGCGGTCGAGACGAGCTCCCCCCGCTCGGCGGCGCAGTGCCCCTCGGCCGCGAGCTCCTGCAGGACGTGGCGGACCCCCGCCCGGGCCCGGGGGATCGAATCGGGGTCGAACCCGATGGACTGCGCGATCGCATCGGCGGTGCGGAAGCCGATGCCGCGGACGTCGAGGGACAGCCGGTAGGGGTTCTCGCGGACCCGGTCCACCGCCCGGTCCCCGTAGAGCCGGTAGATCCGGACCGCCCGGGCCGACCCCACCCCGTGCGATTGCAGGAAGACCATGATCTCGCGGACCGCCTTCTGCTCCGCCCAGGCGGCGACCACCTGGCCTTGGCGCTTCGGTCCGATCCCGGGAAGCTCGCGGAGCCGCTCCGGGGCGTTCTCGATGACCTCGAAGACCTCCGCCCCGAACGCGCCCACGAGCTGCTTCGCGAAGTGGGGGCCGATGCCCCGGATCATCCCCGAGCCGAGGTACTTCTCGATGCCTTCGAGGGTGCTCGGCGGGACCACCCGCAGGTGCTCCGCCCGGAACTGGAGCCCGTAGCTCCGGTCGTTGATCCAGACCCCGTTCGCCTCCACGAACTCGCCGGGACCGACGGTCGCGGCGGTCCCGACCACGGTGACCGGCTCGCGGCGCCGGGCGGCATTGACCCGCAGCACGCAGAAACCGGTGTCCTCGTTGTGGAAGGTGACGCGCTCGACGGTGCCGGCGACCCGGTTCGGGTCACCGAAATCGAGATCGAGGGCCTCCTCGCGACGCCGCCGCGGTGCGCGTCTCGGGGCCTCCGCCATGGGGTCTCCTCTCGAACGCCGGCCGCGTCCCGCCGGCCGGGGGAGAGCGGGACGGACGGGCCGGCGGCGGGCGGGGCCGGGGGACTACAGGAAGGTGTTCGGCTTGAGGAAGAAGCCGAGGATGAGGCAGCCCTTGGGCGAGCGCGCCTCGTGCCGGTTGCCGGCCGGGCGCCAGATGAAGTCGCCGGCGACGGCGACCCCGTCGTCGTCCTCGAACTCGCCTTCGAGGACGTAGGTCTGCTCGATCTCGTTGTGGACGTGGTCGGGGATCACCGCGCCCGGATCGAGCTTGAAGAGGCCGGTGAAGAGCCCTGTGTCCCGGTCCTGGACGAGCACCTTCATCCGCACGCCGCGGCACTGGGTCATCGGCTCCCAGGGGATCTCGTCCGTCTTCACGTAGCGCGAGGCGAGTTCCGGGAGGCCGCGGTCGGCGAGAGCGGGGGTTTCGAGGGCCATGGGTGGATTCCCCTTCGTGGTCCGGTGGGCGAGAGCATAGCCGCCGGGGTCCGGGAGCGCGAGCCGCCGCGCCCGCGGCCGTTTGCGCGGCGGCCGGATTCCCGGGGGCGCTCAGCTCCTTCGCCACTCCCCGAGCTCGGGATCGATGGGCGCGAGCATCCCTCTCCGGAACTCGCCGAGGGCGGCGTCGGCGAACCAGGAGAGCCAGCGCTCCACGAACTCGAGGCGCGCGTCCTTGCCGGACAGGGCGATGAACGGATAGCCGAGCTTGAGCGTCCCCGCGCGGGCCGCGAGGGCGGCCGCCACCCGGGGCCCCGGGGCGCGGGCGCTCGGGGCGATGCCCTCGCCCGGGAACATGCTTCCGTCCTCCTTGGTGACCACGAAGCCGATCTCGGCCCACTCGAAGCGGCCCGCCTCGAACGCGTCGCAGTACCACAGGGAATGGATCCGTCCGCGGTCGCCCGCTTGGTGGCCGGGTTCCGCGTTCCCATCCTCGTCGGAGAGCACCTTCACCCCGATCTCGGCGTGGGCCGCGACGTAGAACGCGGGCTGCACCTCGGGCTCGCAGCACCAGCAGTCGGGACCCGTCGGGACCGCCCACGTCCACAGGAGCGCCCCGGGTCCGACCCGCGCGATCCGGGTGTCCGCCTCCTGCAGGAACCGCACCGAGGGACAGTGGCCGAGGACCGCTTCACGGATCGGATGGATCAGGGCCTCCAGAGCCTCCGTCGCCTCGCTGGCCCGCCCCCCGGCGGTATCCGCGGCCCGGCGTCTCGCGGTCTCGGCCCGGTGGCCGGCGGCGAGGCGTTCCGCGAGTGCGCCGTCAATCTCGATCTTCATGCTCTCTCTCCTCCCGACGTGCGTCGAATCGCCCGTTGCGCGCAGCTTCGGCGCAAGGGCCCAGTCAGGCGGCCAGCCGAACGCCGCGGCGCCGGCCGATGGCGCGTTCCTCCCTCGGCATCATACTCCCCGTGCAGCGACGTGTGCCGTCGAAGGGCCGGGGCCCGAGCCCGGCGCGGGGATCGGCCGGGCTCCCGCAGGACCACGCTCCTGCCGCGGAATCGACCTGGCGCCGCGCCGTCCCGGTCCGGCGGGACCCGCCGGTTCGATCGAAATGACCGGGGATGCCGAATGAAATCGGGGAATTTCCGGAGAATTGGAGAATCGGCCTTGTGGTCCCGCATCCTTCGGACGTAAAGTAAAACAGTTTTCATGGTCCGGAAACGGAGCGCCTCGGGCGGTCCCAAAGATGCGGCGGCGATGCTCCCGGCCTCGATGTCCATACCTCCCGAGGCGCGTTCCGGCTCGGACCCCCTGCCCGTCCCCCGGCGAAATTGCCGTTTGCCGTCCGTCCCGCCTGCCGTCAGGTGGGAGGCCGAGCCGTGTCCGCTGACGTGCGGCGTCCGGGACGTCCGATTCGGAATTCGCGCCGTCCGAATCCCGGCCCGCCCGCCGGACGCCGCGACGGTGGTCCCGATTGCACCGGCCAGGGCTCCACCAACCTTACCCGGAGACCTCCCCCGGGCCCCGCACCAGGAGCATCGACATGAAAGACATCGGGTTCGTCGGGTTGGGCGACATGGGTTCCGGCATGGCCGGGAACCTTCTTCGCGCCGACTTCAACGTACATGGATTCGATCGGGCGCCGGCCCGGCTGGAATGGCTGGAACGCGAGGGCGGTCACCCGGCCGGGAGCGCGGCGGAGGTGGGAGAGCGCTCGGACGCCGCCTTCGTCATGGTGCTGAACGGAGACCAGGCGCGGGATGCGGCCCTCGGACCGGAAGGGCTGGCCCAGGGCATGCCGCGGGGCGGGATCATCCTGCTGTCGGCGACGATACGGCCGGGCGAGGCGGAGGGCATCGCGGCGGACCTCCGCGAACGCGGGATCACCCTGATCGACACCCCGGTGTCGGGCGGCAAGCACGGCGCCGATGCCGGCAAGCTCAACCTCTATCCGGCGGGCGAGCCGGAGGCGATCGAGCGGGTCCGGCCGGTGCTCGAGGCGATCTCCAGGCAGATCGTGGTGACCGGCGATCGGCCGGGCCAGGGGCAGGTGGCCAAGGCGGCGCTCCAGGCCCTCATCGGGGGGGTGTTCGCGGGGGTCTTCGAGGCGGCGGTGTTCGGCTCGAAGGCGGGGCTCGCCGGCGCGACCCTCGAGCGGGTCTTCGCCAACAGCGACGCGGGCTCCCCCCTCGTCGCGAACGCGATCCAGCGGGTCGTCGACCGCGAGTTCGTCGGTACCGGCAGCAACATCGCCACGATGTACAAGGATCTGTGCATCGTCATGGACATGGCGCGCGAGGTGGGGGCGCCGCTCTTCTCGGTGGCCCAGGCCTACGAGCTGTTCCAGGCCGGGATCACCCGCTTCGCCGGCGAGGACAACTGGTGCGTGACGAAGGTGCTGGAGTCACTGGCCGGGACGTCCGTCACCCGGAGCGGGCACGCCGGGCGGACCATCTGAGGCCGGGGCCGAGGCCGAGGCGGCGCCCGGCCTCCGGCGCCGCATCCCCGCCGGCCGTTGCCGGCGCGTTCGGGGGATCGTTTCCGAAGGGGCGGGGTCCCGGTGTGCAAGGCCCGGTACGCGCGCGGCGGGCGCGCTGGACGGACCGGTTGCGGGAACGGCCTTCCGTGTGGGAGCGGGCCTGGTACGGGCTCGCGATGCGGACGGCCTCCGGTCGCGGCGGCCGCCCGACCCGCGGGGTGCGAGAGGAGCGGCGGGCTCAGCCCGACCAGGGGTGGTGCTCGCGCCAGTGGCGCGCGACGTCGATGCGCCGGCACACCCACACCCGGTCGTGGTTGCGGACGTGGTCGACGAAGCGGGCGAGGGACGCGGCCCGCGCCGGTCGTCCGACCAGACGGCAGTGCAGCCCCACCGACATCATCCGGGGCGCCTCCGCGCCCTCCTCGTAGAGCAGGTCGAAGCAGTCCCGGAGGTAGGCGAAGAACTGGTCGCCCGAATTGAAGCCCTGCGGGGTCGCGAACCGCATGTCGTTGGCGTCGAGGGTGTACGGGACGATGAGGTGGGGGCGGCCGTGCTCCGCGCTCCAGTACGGAAGCTCGTCCGCGTAGGAGTCCGCGTCGTACAGGAACCCGCCTTCCTCGACGACGAGGCGCCGGGTGTTGGGGCTGTTGCGGCCGGTGTACCAGCCGAGGGGGCGCTCGCCCGCGACCCGGGTCTGGATCTCGATCGCCTTGCGCAGATGCTCGCGCTCGGTATCGGCGTCGACGGCCTGGTAGTCGATCCAGCGGTATCCGTGGCTCGCGATCTCCCACCCGGCCTCGTTCATCGCGGCCACCGCCTCGGGGTTGCGCTCGAGGGCCATCGCGACCCCGTACACCGTGACCGGCACGTCCCGCGAGGTGAAGATTCGATGCAGTCGCCAGAACCCCGCCCGGCTGCCGTACTCGTAGAGGGACTCCATGTTCATGTTGCGCTGGCCGGGAAGGGGCCGCGCGCCCACGATCTCGGAGAGGAAGGACTCCGACGCGGGGTCGCCGTGGAGGATGCAGTTCTCCGCCCCTTCCTCGTAGTTGATGACGAACTGGACGGCGACCCGGGCCTCGCCCGGCCACTTCGGATCGGGCGGGGTGCGGCCGTATCCGCGCAGGTCTCTCGGGTAGGGCTCGCTCATCGTCACGCCGCCTGTCTCACGGAGGAAGGGTCGCGTGCTCATGGTACACGCCGGTGGGGCTCGGGCCGCCCGCGCCGGAAGGGGGTTGCCAACACCGGCCGCGCCACGGCCGCGCCGCGGGCGAGCGAATACGGGCTCGGCCCGGACGACCCTCGAGGCGGCGCCCTCCTCCGCCATCGGCGATACTGCCGGGCTTCGGGCGGGCCGGGGCGGGCCGGGCGGGGCCGCCCCGGCCCGTGCCGGGCGCGCAGGGGGAGGGGGGCTCGCCAGGGTCAGTCGGCCGCCTCGTCGAGGTACGCCTCCATCGGCGGGCACGTGCAGACGAGGTTCCGGTCCCCGTAGACGTTGTCCACCCGCCCGACGGGGGGCCAGTACTTGTCTTCCCGGCACCACCCCGCGGGGTAGAAGGCCTCCGCGCGGGAATAGGGGTGCGGCCATTCGTCTTCGCCCGCGAGGCGCATCGCGTGCGGGGCGTTGCGGAGCACGTTGTCCTCGGGGTCCGCCTCGCCCCGCTCCACCGCCCGGATCTCCTCCCGGATCGCGATCATCGCGTCGCAGAAGCGATCGATCTCGCGCTTCGACTCGCTCTCGGTCGGCTCGATCATGAAGGTGTCGGCGACCGGGAAGGACATCGTCGGGGCGTGGTAGCCGTAGTCGGCGAGCCGCTTCGCGACGTCGTCCACCGCGATCCCGCACGTCTTCCTGATCTCGCGAAGGTCGATGATGCACTCGTGGGCGACCAGGCCCCCCGGCCCCCGGTAGAGGATCGGATAGTGGGACGAGAGCCGGGCCGCGACGTAGTTCGCGTTCAGGATCGCGATCCGGGTCGCCCGGAGCAGGCCCTCGTGGCCCATCAGCTTCATGTAGGCCCAGGAGATGGGGAGGATCCCCGCCGAGCCCCAAGGGGCCGCGGACACCGCCCCGATGGACGTGCCGCCGCGGTCGTAGGGGTTCGCGTTCTCGACGACCGGGTGCCCCGGGAGGAAGGGCGTGAGGTGGGCGCGGACCCCGATGGGGCCCATCCCCGGCCCGCCCCCGCCGTGCGGGATGCAGAACGTCTTGTGCAGGTTGATGTGCGAGACGTCCGCCCCGAGGTCGGCCGGCCACACGAGGCCGAGCAGCGCGTTCAGGTTCGCCCCGTCCATGTAGACCTGCCCGCCCTGCTCGTGGACGATGCCGCAGATCTCGCGGATGGACGCCTCGAAGACCCCGTGCGTCGAGGGGTAGGTCACCATGAGCGCGGCGAGCCGGTCCCCTGCCGCCCCGGCCTTGGCGCGCAGGTCCTCGACGTCCACGTTGCCTTCGTCGTCGCACCCGACCACGACGACCCGGAGCCCCGCCATGCGCGCGCTCGCGGGGTTCGTGCCGTGGGCGGAGGCGGGGATGAGGCAGACGTCCCGCGCCCCCTCTCCCCGGCTCTCGTGGTACCGCCGGATGACGAGGAGCCCGGCGTACTCGCCCTGCGACCCCGCGTTGGGCTGGAACGACACCCCCGCGAACGCGGTGCACTCGCAGAGCATGAGCTCCAGGTCCCGGACGAGCTGCCGGTATCCCCCGGTCTGATCGGCCGGGGCGAAGGGATGGACCTCCGCGAAGCCCTCGAACGTCACCGGGAGCATCTCGGTCGTCGCGTTCAGCTTCATCGTGCACGAGCCGAGCGGGATCATCGAGCGATCGAGGGCGATGTCGCGGGCCGCGAGCCGGCGGAGATAGCGCAGCATCTCGGTCTCGCTGTGGTACCGGTGAAAGACCGGGTGGTCGAGGACGGTGTCCGTGCGGAGCATCGCGGCGGAGAGGCAGGGTCGGGCGGATGCGTCGAGGGATTCGATGGAGGGCGCGTCCGCGCCGGGCGCGAATGCGGCCAGCACCTCCGCGAGCACCCGGGCGGTGGTGGTCTCGTCCACGGAGATCCCGATCCTCCGGCCGTCGACCTCGCGCAGGTTGATCCCCCGCGCCCGGGCCCGTTCGTGTATCCCGGCCGCGCCGCCGGCGGCGCCCCCTTTCCCGGCCGGGACCTTCACCGTCAGGGTGTCGAAGAAGGTCTCGTTCCCGGTCTCGAAGCCGAGCCGTGCGAGACCCTCGCGGAGCACGAGCGCCATGCGGTGCACGCGGCGGGCGATGCGCGCGAGGCCCGCCGGCCCGTGGTAGACCGCGTAGAGCCCCGCGATGACCGCGAGGAGGACCTGTGCGGTGCAGATGTTGCTCGTGGCCTTCTCCCGCCGGATGTGCTGCTCCCGGGTCTGGAGGGCCATGCGGAACGCGGGCTGGCCGTGCCGGTCCACCGAGACCCCGATGATGCGGCCGGGGGTGGAGCGTCGGTAGGCGTCGCGGGTCGCGAAGAACGCGGCGTGGGGGCCGCCGCAGCCCATCGGAACGCCGAACCGCTGGCTGCTCCCGACCACGACGTCGGCCCCCAGCTCCCCCGGCGAGCGCAGCATCACGAGGGCGAGCGGGTCGGCCGCGACCGCGACCAGCGCCCGGTGCGCGCGCGCCCGCGCCACCGCCCCCGCGAGGTCCGGGATCCCGCCCCCCGACCCCGGGTACTGGACGAGCATGCCGAAGCACGGCCCGTCGAGGTCGCCGGCCGGCCGCACCTCCACCTCGAGGCCGAGCGGGGCCGCCCGGGTGCGCACCACGTCGATGGTCTGCGGGTGGCAGTCCGCATCGACGAGGAACCGGTTCGACCCGCTCTTTCCGACGCGGCGCGCCATCGCCATCGCCTCCGCCGCCGCCGTCGCCTCGTCGAGCAGCGACGCATTGGCGAGCTCCATGCCGGTCAGGTCGATGATCGTCTGCTGGTAGTTGAGCAACGCCTCCATCCGGCCCTGGCTCACCTCCGACTGGTAGGGCGTATAGGCGGTGTACCAGGCCGGGTTCTCGAGTACGTTGCGCCGGATCACGGCCGGGGTGTGCGTCCCGTGGTATCCCATGCCGATGAGCGAGGTCATCACCCGGTTGCGGCCCGCGAGCCCGGCCAGCCGCGCGTGCGCCTCGGGCTCGTCGAGAGGGGGTTCGAGGTCGAAGCGGCGGGGGTGGCGGATGACCGCCGGGGCGGCCGCGTCGACCAGCTCCTCGACGCTCGCGAAGCCGAGGACCTCCAGCATCGCCTTCGCGTCGGCCTCGTCCGGGCCGATATGACGCCGGACGAAGGGGGCGGACTCCGACAGGCCGCCGAGCCGGCCGTCTCCGGTTGGGCCGTCTCCGGTTGCTTCCATCAGCCGAGGCCCTCCACGTAGCGCAGATACTCGTCCTCGGTCATGAGCCCGTCCAGCGATTCGCCGCCGCCCGTCTCGATCCGCAGGAACCAGCCCTCTCCGGTGGGATCCTCGTTGACGAGGGCGGGCTCGTCGTTCAGCGCGTCGTTGACCGCGGCGACCGTCCCGGACACCGGCGCGAACAGCTCGCTCGCGGCCTTGACCGATTCGATGACGGCCGCCTCCGCTCCCCGCTCGAGCTCGTCGCCGACCTCGGGCAGCTCGATGAAGACGATCTCGCCGAGCTGCTCCTGGGCGTAGTCGGTGATCCCGACCACGGCGGCGCCGTCGTCCTCGATCCGCACCCACTCGTGGTCTTCGGTGTATCGGAGCTCGCCCATCACCCTCCCCCTCGGCGTCGGCGGGGCATCACATCGGGGATCCGTCCGGATTTCGCCCCCATTGAAAAGGCTGCGTCATACTACACTCAACTCGGCCCCATCGACCCCGACATGACCGGACCTGGCCCGTACGTCTCCCCGTCCCGCCGCCGCGGACTCCGATCCGTTCGCGGTGATGGGCCGGGCGACGAAGCCCGGTGAGACATGCGGGCCAGCTCCCCGGGGAGGGCCTCTTCCCGTCGATTCTCCTGCCGCGGCGCCCTCGGGGCCGGCGGTGCGATCTGGGCCGTCACGGGGGTCGCGGGCATCCTCGGCTGGGCGATCGTGCGGCTCTCGGAGATCGCCCTCCGCGCGCTCGAGGAGCCGTTCTCCTGGTACCACTGGGCCGCGGTCGGGGCCTTCGTTCCATTCATGGCATGGTCGGAGGGGGTTCGCGGCTTCCAGCGCCGGTTCTCCCCGCGCGTCGCGGAGCGGGCGATGCTCATTCGCACGGCGCCGACCGCGGCCCGGGTGATCTTCGCGCCGCTGTTCGCCGCGGGATTCTTCGGCGGGTCGCGGCGCGAACGGATGGGCGCCTGCCTCGGGACCGTCGCCATCATCGCCCTCGTCCTCCTCGTACACCGGCTGGATCAGCCCTGGCGCGGCATCCTCGACGCGGGGGTGGTCACCGGGCTCACCTGGGGGGTGGTGGCGACCCTCGCGCTCAGCGCCCGGGCGTGGCGGGCCGCCGGGTGAGGCCGGGAATCGCCCGGTTCCGTTCCGCCCGTTCCGGATCCGGGTCCGCCACCGACGGGACCGCTTCGAGCGCGTCGAGACAGCCCCGCGGCAGGCCGTTCTCCCGGGCGCCCGCGAGGACGATCTCCTTGTACCAGTCGAAAGGCGGGAGGCCGGGGGCGAGGGCCTCCGGCTTCGCCGCGTAGAGATCGGCTTCGAGCGCCCGCTCGCCGAGGAGGACCTCGACCGTCCTCCGCTCGTAGCCGGGGCCTTCGATGCGGTCGAGCGCGGCGAGCTGCCGGTCGTCCAGGCGGTACAGTGCTCCCCACAGGTGATCGCCCGGCTTCCCGGTGCGAAACGCATCGCACTTGCCGGAGCCGTCGCCGCCGCGCTTGTGGAACCGGAGGGCGTAGCCGGCAACGGATGCGGCCCCGAGCCGTTCGCAGGGACCGAGCCGTCGCTCGATGCGGGCCGCGAGCAGGTTGGAGCCGTAGCCGAAGTAGATCATACCGGGCGTGGGTGTCGTGGCGTGGGGTGTCGTGAGGTGTCCGCGCGGGCCGCGATCCGGTATTGTCGCGCCCCGTTTGCGCCGAATCGAGGTCCTGACCGCATGACGCTTCCCGAGAAGATGACGGCCATCGAGATCATGGCTCCGGGAGGCCCCGACGCGCTCGTTCCGGTCGAGCGCCCCGTGCCGCGGCCGGGGCCGGGAGAGGTGCTGGTGCGGGTCGCGGCGGCCGGGGTGAACCGCCCCGACGTCATGCAGCGCCAGGGCAGCTACCCTCCACCGCCCGGCGCATCGGACGTCCCGGGGCTCGAGATCGCCGGGGAGGTCGTGGCAGCGGGGCCGGGGGCGGCCGGGGCGCCCGACCGGGTCTGCGCGCTCGTCCAGGGCGGCGGCTACGCGGAGTACTGCCTGGCCGCGGCGCCGCTCTGCCTCCCGGTTCCGGCGGGGCTGAGCGACGTGCAGGCCGCGGCGCTCCCGGAGACGTACTTCACGGTCTGGACGAACGTCTTCGAGCGCGGGCGGCTCACCGCCGGAGAGAGCATCCTCGTGCACGGGGGGAGCAGCGGCATCGGCACCACCGCCATCCAGCTCGCCCGGGCGTTCGGGTCCACGGTGTACGCCACCGCCGGCTCGCCGGAGAAGTGCCGGGCATGTGAGGGTCTGGGTGCGGCCGAGTGCATCGACTACCGGCAGGACGACTTCGTCGCCCGCATCGCCGCCGCCACCGAGGGGCGGGGGGTCGACGTGGTGCTCGACATGGTGGGGGGCGACTACTTCCCCCGGTGCATCCGGTGTCTTGCGACCGAGGGGCGGCTCGTCCAGATCGCCACCCAGCGGGGGATCAAGAGCGAGATCAACCTGCTGGCGCTCATGGTGAAGCGGCTCACGGTCACCGGCTCGACCCTGCGACCGCGAAGCGTCGCCGAGAAGACGCCCATCGCGAACGCCCTTCGTGAACGGGTCTGGCCGCTGCTCGCGGAAGGCAAGGCCCGCCCGGTCGTCCACTCGACGTTCCCGCTGCACGAGGCGGCCGCCGCTCATGCCCTCATGGACTCGGGCGCCCACATCGGCAAGATCGTCCTGACCACCCTCGCCGGGTGGGAGCTGGAGCGGCCCTCCGCCCCTGCATAGGGGCCCGGTTCGACAGGACCTCCGCGCCGGCGCGAGGCCGCGGGCGCGGGCAGGGCGGAGACGACGTACCCGGCCGGCGCCGGCCGCCCGCACCGGGCCGCAGGCTCCGCCGCGCACGACCTCCTGGTTGGCCAATTGCAGCTCGATCGGTTCCGAATGCCGGAAGTTCCCGAAACGTTCCTTGGATCGGGGCTTTTTCGGGCGGGTCCACGTCCAGGAATCCGACATCCGCCGTACGAACGTCGAAGCGATCGTCACGTATGCAGACGAGCGCAGGGAGGAACGACCGGTAGCAGGTCCCCTGACCATACACGTCTGCAACCGCTCGATGAGTACCGATTGCGTCGTCGGCCCTCCGCTCAGCGAGACGCTGATTGGCCGGATCGTTCTTGAAGCACTGGATCCGATCGCCGACTGCACGAAGTGCACGCCGACCCCGCGCCACGAAACGCCGGACTATCCTCTGCTCAAGTCGAAGTGGTCCTTTTCTGCCCCCAAGCCAAGGAAATCAGTAACTCGATGTGTCCATGCACCTCATCGCAGACGCCCGGCGCGGGTGGTGTACAATCCCTTCTCCCTCCACGGATGACCAGTGAGCTTCCGATGAACGAAGAGGCCATCAGGGGAATCGCCGAGACGGCCTTCAAGGACCGTTTTGGCCTTGAAGTGGTCCGGATCAACGTCAAGCCGGACGTCAGCCACTATGGCGATCCCATCGTCGATGTGCAGATCGTCTACGACGACAAGCGCGGCAAGGCCGGACGGCTGGGCGGTGACGGTATCTTGGGCATGATCGACGAGGTGTCCATGAAGGTGCAGGCGGATCCGTCGGATGATCCGGGCTTCCCGATACTGCATTTTATCGCTCTGTCCGACCTGGGGAGGCGCAGCCCCGAACTCGCATGAGCTGATGGAAGCCGCACGGGGCTTGACGGACACCGACCGCGAACGCCTCACTCAAGCGAAGCTTCGCCGAGCGATCAGCACCGCATATTTCGGGATGTTTCATTGTCTGGCGGCTTCCGCAGCCGACTTGCTCATCGGCAGAATGCAAGGTCCGGCGTGGCACCGGGCGTATCGCGCCCTTGAGCATGGCAGGGCCAGAAGCGCCTGCCTGCAACGCCGGACGATGCGGGAGTTTCCAGCGGAAGTCCGCCATTTCGCCAAAGCGTTCGTCACGTTGCAGGACAACCGGCAGCAGGCTGATTACGCCCCCGATGCCGGCCCGTACCGCAAGTCGGACGTCATCGGGCAGATCGACATGGCGGAACTGGCAATCGCCCGGTTCGAGCGGGCGGACATCGAGGCCCGTCGTGGTTTCGTCGCCCACGTGCTGTTCAGACAGCGGCCACCGTAGCCCCTCGTCCTGAAGTCTCAGAAACGACGAATGAGGAATAGTATTGGATTCCGAAATGGATTTTATCTGGAACCTTGCCAATAAGGTTTCTCGTAGCCCGTCCCTGGATTATTGATCGTGTTTTTCCAAATCTCGCTTGAGTCAGGCTGCTTCAAACGGGTACGATTGAGAACTGTGTCGAGTGCAAGGCAGAACACTGGAAGGGTATCATCTCCCAGTGGAACAGGCACAAAGCCGCCGCAGGGACGGATACGACGATCAATATCCGGCTTCTCAGAGGAATTTTTCGCATCCAGCGACTGATCATGTACTTCTTCTCAAGATTGAAAATATAATCAGGAAGATTCTCTCCATAGTCCTCGGGGTATCGTACCAGTCGATCACGGACCTTCTTTCCATCCATCCCATCCATAGCAAATACGATTCCCAAATATGGATTCTGCTCGATCTTCCCGTATGTAAGAGAGTTGCCGACTTCCAGTCGGGAAATCGGGTAGAGTCGGAGGGTGGCGCGCCGCGAAACTCCGCCACCGTGCCCAGACACTCCCACAGGCTTCGCAGCCGGCTCGCCGTCCAGGGCCGAGGGTCCCCTTCGCTGCGCCAGCCCGCCCCATCGTCGAGCGCCACCGGACAGACCAGCACCTCCTTGGGCTGGCCGCGCGCCACCCGCGTCGGCGACCCTCCGGGCCGGCGGGCAAACCCCCCGCGTGCGCGCCAGGCGAAGCTGGCGATGTCCAGCGGGTGAGAGTCCCGCCGGGGTAAGCCCTGACCAGGCGCCCCGTAGCGAGTCTTGCGTCGCGTGCTGGTAACGGTCGCGTCGAAGCGTAGACAGCAAGCGTGCAGGGTGTGTATGGAGCCACGAAATGGTGTAGTTGCGCGAGCCGAGGCCGTCCCCGTGGCCGAAGGCAACACCGGTCGGCGCGCGAAGGTGAGTGCCGTGTGGAAGCGCCGGGGTCATGGACCACATCATGTACGCTAAGGAGGTCGTCGGAACCTGGGAAACCCGGATGCGCTCTGCGGCAGGTCACCGCAGGGGGCCATCGGCGAGGGAAGACCGCAGCCGTGGCTTGTGGCGCGTTCGGGTGGCGGATCGGGGCGTAGTCCCGTAGATGACGGCGAAGGCAACGAGTCGTCAGGAGGGAAGGCCCCGACGGGAGGGGAGCCCGCTGGCGAGGGGGCAGGACCGGACGCAGGGCCGGAGCCGCTTGCCGCCGAACCGGTTGCGGGTGAACGATGCGGCCAGACGGTCGCGTCAGGCCCGATTCACTGCGTTGGTGCACCATGTGGACGTGGGAGCGCTGGAGAGAGCGTTCTGGCGGCTGCGTCGAGCGGCGGCGCCCGGGATGGATGCGATGACGGTTCGGCCCGATTCTTGATCCGGCTTCGTACATGCCCTACCTTGGCCTGCCATGAGAAGGCACAACGCAGGGCCGACGACATTCCGTGCCCGTGTCCTGACACGGTCCCTTGGGCCGCATGGCAGGATCAGGGGCCGTCCCTCCACTTGGGACCCCAATGAGTGGTCGAACGATCCAGCCACAAGGCGACGTCATGGCGCGAGGAAGGCAGGTCAGCATCACCAGTCGAGAGATCATCCGCGATCTGAGGCGAAATGGCTGGACCGAGGTCAACCAGGTCGGATCACACGTACAATTCGCCCATCCGGAGATGCCGGGACGAATAACGGTTCCGCACCCCAACCGCACCATGAACATCAAGACCCTGCGCTCCATCGAAAAGCAGTCCGGCCTCAAATGGACTTGAGCTCCGGACGCTAAGGTAAGGAGGATTACATACATGTCACCGGCCTCGAAGCAGTACCCTGTGCTGGTTACCAAGGAAGCGGACACCGACTGGAACGTCGTGTTTCCGGATCTGCCCGGTTGCGTCACGGCGGGCCGCTCGGTAGACGAAGCCCTTGCGTTCGCCGAGGAGGCATTGGCGCTACACGTCCAAGGGATGCGCGAGGATGGCAAGGCGCTGCCCACCCCGTCGAACCTCGAAGCGCTGATGGCCGATCCGGAATCGGCAGGCGCCCTGTTCCATCTGATCCCGATCAAGCCGTTGAAGGGCCGCATGTCCCGCGTCGAGGTCGCCCTCGACGAGTCCCTCCTCGCCGAGATCGACGCCGCCGCCAAGCAGATCGGCTCCGATCGATCGAAGTTCCTGGCTGCCTCTGCCCGCCACGCCCTCGACAGCCCCTCCTCGGTCATTCGCCGCTGAACACCGTCTCCCCGTAAGACCGGCTGGCCGAGCGCGATTCGCGGCCATCACGCACGCTGAAGAGCCCCGGATTCCGGGCAGGGCTCGTGGGTTGCGGTGGCAAGGGTGGATCGCGCGCCGGAGCCGTTGTATCGTGTCAACAGAATTGAGGGTGAAGCATCCGAAGAAGGACGTTGAAAGCGTACCTGTCGGCGCTGAGCCAGCGGGCTGGACGGCGACGCCGGCGACATCCGGATATCGCTGGGTTGGGATGCGATGCGATGGGCACAGCCGCTCGAAGTGTCGGATGTCGATCCGGTCAACGCCCAGCAACACCGGCCTTCTGGCCTTCGCCACGTGGACACGCAGGTCAGGTCCGACACCCACAACGCATCGGGGCGGCTCACCGTGAAGTCCCGGTTCACCTGGTCGGCCGGGCGCTCGGCGCCGGCCACCGGCGCCGTGGTCTTCACCTGCTGGCCCCGCACCGTTCCTTGCAGCCCCATCCGCCGCATCCGCCGAGCGACCGTGCAGCGCGCCACCGACATCCCTTCACGCAAAAGCTGGCGCCACACCTTGTGCCCCATAGACCCCGAAGTGCTCGTCGTACACCCGGCGAATCTCCCTGCACAACCACTCGTCGCGACGCACCCGGGCCGGACCGCGCTCCGGCTCCGCTTCGCGCCCCTTGGGCTCGTAGTACGTCGATGGGGCGATCGACAACTCGGCGCAGATCGGCCCGACCCCGTATCGACCACGATGTTCGCCGATGAACGACGCCATCATCTCGCGCGGCGGTCGAGCTCCGCCTGGGCGAAATACGCCGATGCCTTGCGCAGGATCTCGTTCGCTCGGCGCAGTTCGCGCACCTCACGCTCCAGCTCCTTGAACCGGCGGCGCTCCTCGCTCGTGAGCCCCCACGAACCCCGCGGTCGCGCTCGGCCTGTCGTACCCACTTGCGAAGCGTCTCCGAGGTGCACCCGCTCTTCGACGACACCGAGAGAATCACCGACCACTGCGAGTCATGTTCGCCCTGATGGTCCAAGACCAGCCTCACCGCCCGTTCCCGCACCTCCGGGGAGTATTTCGTAGATAGTTTCATTCGTTCCTGCCTCCCGTCGACTCGACGATTGTAGTCTCCGGGATTCCCGGGGCGGTTCACGGAGTCGATGATGGCGTCCATTGCCTCCATGAGGTTCTTCCCTTCCAGACCTTCTTTCGAACCTCCTTCAGATAGCTCCGTGTCTGGCTCCACATCGCTCAGCCAGCCCCCAGCCTTCCCCAAGTCTCCGTGGTCGGGTCCCGGCCCTCGATTTCGATCCCCGGCTTGGCCTCCACCAGCTCGAGCAGAACCTTGCGGGTGTCTGGGCTCGACAGGTTGGTGTACAGCCACCAGGGGCGTTCGCCGGGGATCTTCTCCCACCTGTCCTCGGCTTCCCCCACGTCCAGCTGCCACCGCCATCGCACGCCCGTTCCAGCCGGCGGCCCCTCCGGCAGCCTCTCCAGGGCGAGGCGCTTCATTGCCTCCTTGCCGTTGCGGGCGACAGGTCCCCAAGCGGCGTCTCCCGTCCTCCGCCATCGGTAGTGCCAATGTCCGGGATTGCTCTTGCGCCGCCTTGGCTTCCTGCTCCCGTTCGGGGCGCTCAGCGCATCCCAGCGCCTCCTCACCCCTCGGATCTTCTCTGCCACCTCCTTCACCGCCTTCGCGCTGGCCCGGAGGCGATCGGTCTCCTCGTCCTTTCCCTCCAGGAGGCAGTCCGCCGCCGACCGCCTGAGCTGCTCCTCGTGTCGGGTGATCTCGCCTTCCAGCAGGTCCCACGCCCCGTTTACGTCCGGCTCGCTCTTCCTCGTCGCCATCGTCATTTCGCTCCCCTTGCGGTGGTTGCAGGCTGGCGGGTGGGGTGCACGATACATGGCCTCCGGGCCGTGCGCCTGATCTTGGAGGCTGCTGCCTCGTCCGCCCGTCGGTCCGTGGAATCTGATCAGAATTCCTGTGTCTTTCGGGGATCCGATCAGAATTCGTGAGTCAAGTGGTCACGTACTGGCTGTTCCGGCCCAGGATCGGACCTGATTGTGATCAGGATTCCTGTGCAAGGGTGATCAGAATTCGTGTGATCTCACACCCTGCTGGACCTGGGTCGTCCCGTAGAGACCGAACCTGGTTCACCCGCGCGCGAACCGGTTCCGCGGCGGGAAACGACCCTGCGTCCCGCCCGGTGCCCCGAGACCTCCCCGGGCTAGCGGTAGACCAGGGTCGGGAGCCAGAGGGCGAGATCCTCGTAGGCGAGGAGCAGCCCGACCATCACCATCATGGACACCACGAACGGCAACGCGCCGTAGGCCACGTCGTTGAAATGCCCGCCCCGCATCCGGATCCCCTGGACGACGTACAGGTTGACCCCGATCGGCGGGGTGATGAGGGCGGCCTCCATCAGCACCGTGATCATGATCCCGAACCACACCGGGTCGTAGCCGAGCTGGACCACGATCGGGAAGACGACCGGCACCGTCGTCAGCATCATCGACAGGGTCTCCATGAACATGCCGAGGATGAGGTAGAAGACGACGAGGAGCAGCATCGTCTGGACCGGGGTCAGCCCGAGCTCGCTCACGAAGCGGATGAGGGCCTGGGTCACCCCGAGGAAGCCGAGCACGAAGTTGAGGAAGATCGCCGCGAGCACGATGAGCATGATCATCGCGGTCGTTCGCATCGTTCCCTCGAACGCGGCCTTGAGCATCGTCCAGTTGAGGGTCCGGGTCCAGACCGAGAGGCAGAGCGCGAAGCACACCCCGACCGAGGCCGCCTCGGTCGGGGTCGCCACACCGGCGTAGATCGACCCGACGACCACCGCGAAGAGCAGGATGGGGGGCAGCAGGTCGGGGAGGGTCCGGACACGGGCGCCCCATGACGTTTCCACCGGCGTACCGCCCCAGCCGCGCCGGAGCATGCACCCGGTGATGATGGCGGCCATGAAGAGCGACGACAGGATGAGCCCCGGGATGATGCCGGCGAGGTAGAGCTCCGGCACCGAGCTGTTGGTGATGAGACCGTAGAGGATCAGGTTGATGGACGGCGGGATCAGGATCCCGAGCGTCCCCCCGGCGGCGAGCGAGCCGAGGAAGAGGCGCTCGTTGTACCCGCGCCGCTCGATCTCGGGGTACGCCACGGTCCCCACGGTGGCCGCCGTCGCGACCGAGGAGCCCGAAGACGCGGCGAAGATGGCGCAGGACCCGATGTTCGCGTGCATGAGCCCGCCCGGCAGCCACGACAGCCACTGCACCACCGCGTTGTACATGCGCCGCGCGATACCCGCCCGCAGCATGATCTCGCCGAGCAGGATGAACATCGGCACCGCGACGAGGATGAACTCCTTGCTCTTGTCCCAGGTGAACTCGCCGATGGCGGGGGTGAGCCGGCCGCGGAAGAAGAGCTCGTCGAGGACGAAGCTCAGGACCCCGAGCACCGCCGCGACCGGAACCGCGGCGAGGACGAGGACGAGCAGGACGACGAGGGTGAGGAGCGCCATGACTCAGGCCCCCTCCACCACGCCGCGGGTCTCCTCCTCGACCTCCTCGGCCACGGTCGGAACCCCGACGATGCGGTTCACGGCGGCATCGTCGCGCTGGAAGTACCGGACCACCGCGTAGGCCGCCACGAAGACGAGCACCAGCTCGAAGACGATGAGGCCCGTGACCCAGAACATCTGTGGGATCCAGAGCGGGGTGGCCAGGGTGGTGATCGAGACCGAGTCGCGCTGCCAGGAGGTCGCGAACACCGTCCAGGCGTGCCGGGCCAGCACCGCGTTGAAGGTCAGCAGCAGCAGGACCCCGAGGATGTCGAGCGCCCCGCAAAGGCGTCTCGGGAGCAGGTTGTAGACCGCGTCGATGCGGATGTTGGCGCGATGGAGCAGGCAGTAGGAGTAGGCCCAGGTGGTGCCCGCGGCGAAGACGTAGCCCGAGATCTCGTCCGAGCCGCTCATCGTGATCGAGAAGAGCTTCCGCAGGAACACGTCGACGGTGACCATGACCGCGGCGGCGAGCAGCGCCGCCCCGCCGACCCAGACCGCGAACTGGGCGAGGCGCTCGAGGCGCGCGTGGATCCGCTCGAACATCGTTTGCGACTCCGTTCGATCCGGCGAAAGGCCGCGCCCCCTCGGGCCCCGGGGGGCGCGGCCTTCCCGGATCGGATACCTTCCCTGGCCTGGCTGGAAGTGATCTTCCGGGGGAGGGTCAGAGCGAGAGCTCGACCCCCAGCACCTTGCCGATGGTGCCGTTCCAGTCGTCCACGCACTGCTGGGTGCCGCAGCGCTTCGCCCAGCGGGCCGCGACGACCTCCTCGAGGATGCGCTTGACCTCGGCCTTGTCCTCGTCACCCGGAGCGACGATCACCATCTCGCCGGGGTCGCCGCGCTCGCACGGCCCCATGGTGTTGCAGCGAAGGGCGACCTCCTCCATGTCGGCCGTCGCGGTCCAGAACTCCTCCTCGAGCCGGGCGGACTCCTCGAGCAGGAGCGCCTGCGCGTCCGGGGTGAGGTCGTTCCACGTGTCGTTGTTGATCGCCATGAACGAAGCGGCGTAGCCGAGCTTGACCTGGATGTTGTGGGTCACCACCTGCCACCACTTCGCGTCGTAGGCGGGCAGGGTCCCGGTGATGCCGCAGTCGGCCACGCCCTTCTGGAGGGCGGGGACGACCTCGGCGAAGGCGATGGTCACCGCGCTCCCGCCGATCCCCTCGATGAAGTCGCCGAGCGGGGTCGAATAGGTGCGGATCTTCTTGCCCGCGAGGTCGGCGAGGCGGACGTCCGTGATGCTCTTGTCGCCGAGGTTGCACCACATCTCCTGGCTCGGCCACGAGTAGACGACCAGCAGCTTGCCGTTGTACTTGTCGTTGATCTCGCGCTCGATGATCGGCCGGTAGGCATCGACCACCTTGCGGTAGGTGGCGAGGTCGGAGACGAGGCCGGGCAGGTCGGCGCCCTCGAGGGCCGGGCTGTCCTGGGAGACGTAGGTGGAGACCACGAACACGACGTCGGCGGTGCCGAGCTTGAGCATCCGCATTCCCTCGAACCCCGAGAGGCCGAGCTCGGTGTACGACTTCGCGTTGGCGGTGAGGGCGCCGCCGGACACCTCCGGAATGCGGTCCATCCAGAACGGGCCTTCGCGCTGCTGCCAGTGATCCATGTTGCCCCAGGAGCCGATGACGACGAATTCCTTCTCGCCGTAGTCGGCCGCCATCGACGTACCGGCGGTCATGGCAAGGGCGGAGGCTGCCGCCCCGATGAGGATTGCCTTCAGCTTCATGGTCTTCATTCCTCCGAATGCTGGGTTGCTTCTCGGAACAGGGTCCGGATGCCGCCCGCCATCTTTACCACGCGCCCCGCCCTCGCACAAGGAAGGCACCCGGCGAGGCATGTGCGCTGTTCGTAAGTATTTGAAACATATGGGAAGGATGGATCCGTCGTACCCTGTGCATGTCCAGCCGCGACACGCTCGTGACCGTCTTATCCAGTTGATTTACAAAATCTTTCGTTACTGCGGCGGGCGGTTCCGTCGCGGTGGGGTGAAATCCGCTGACCAGACCCACGAACTGCCCCGAAACCGTGGAAGAACGCCGTTTCCGCGGGGTAAAAAATATCTCGACCCCCGATCTCCACCCTCTATATCAAGAGGTTACGAACAGCGCCCGGGGCTCCCGGAAGGCACCCGGCGAGGCACCCGGCGCAGGGCCTCTTCACGCTGACCGGCTCGCGGCCGGGCATCGATGCCCGCTGCTCCTCCTGGGAACGGCGAGTCTCTTTGGGATACGGGGGGATACGGGGGGACACGGGGGGACCCGGGCGTCCCGCCCGCAAATGGGACGGCAGGACCGCCACGGGTCGATGCGGGCGAGACACCCGCGCCCGCAGGACGCGCCGTTCGGAGAACGCGCCGTTCCCAGGACCTCCGCCCCTCTGATTCGACCGAACCGGGCCGCCCGCGCGAACCAGTCCCGCAGCGTGAAACGGCTCTGGTGGCCAAGGCAGGGGATGGCGCATCGGGAGGAGCGACGCGCTCCGGTAGCCCGGTACAATGCCGGCCGACCAGGGTTCGCAGGGGCGCGTCCCGTGCGGCGGACGCCTCCGGCGAGCCCCGGACGAGCACCCCGAGCCGGTGAACCGCCGCCGACCATGACCCGTCCCGACTTCTCCGAGCCGGCGAGCCTCCGGGACTGGATGGCGGCCATCCCGCACCAGAGGGCGATCGGGTTCGACCTCGTGGAGATGGGGGAGGACTTCGCGGTCGGGCGGGTCCCCTACCGCCGCTCCCTGGTCGGCAACCCCGCGAGCGGGGTGGTGCACGGCGGGATCGTCACCACCTTGCTCGATACCGTCGGCGGGATGGCGGCCCTCGCCCGGCAGGGCGAGTTCCTGGTCATGGCGACCCTGGACCTCCGGATCGACTACCTCCGCCCGTCCACGCCGGGGGAAGACATCGCCGCCCGGGTGGAGTGCTACAAGCTGACCCGCAACGTCGCGTTCACGCGCGGGTTCGCGTTCAACGGCGACCCCGGCGACCCCCTCGCCTCGATGAGCGCCACCTACATGCTCAACACCCCGGCGGTGCGCTCTTGAACGGCGGCAGGGACGGCGGGGCGCGGCCCGAACCGGGGCTCGAGGCGGTGGTCCTCGAAGCGCGGCGGGCGCGCGACTTCTCCCGGATCACCGGGGCGATCCCCTACGCGCGGTTCCTCGGGATCGACGTCGACGTCAAGGGCGACGAGATCACGACCTGCATGCGTTACCGCGACGAGCTCATCGGCAACCCCGCCCTCCCCGCCCTGCACGGGGGCACCCTCGGGGCGCTCCTCGAGCACGCCGCCATCTTCGAGCTGCTCTGGAGCGAGGACGTGAAGCCGCTTCCGAAGACGATCAACATCACCGTCGAGTACCTTCGTTCCGCACGTCCCCGCGATACCTTCGCGCGGGCGGAGATCACCAAGCGCGGGCGCCGGGTCGCGAACGTGCACTCGACCGCCTGGCAGGACCGCCGCGACCGCCCCATGGCCCAGGCCCACGCCCACTTCCTGCTTCGATGACGGCGACGGCGAGGCCCCTGCGCCGCCCCTGCGCCGCAGAATCCCTTTCGGAAGGCGCCGCCGGGGACGAATCCCCCGAACCGAAGGAAGAATGAGATCCATCGACACTCGTGATCGCACCCCCTTGCGCAGGAGGGAGCGTTGCACCTTTTGGTAGACTCTCCCCCGGCGCTCGAGTCAGCCGGGCCAGCCGGGCTACAGGCCCGCCGGGGGGTGTACCCGTCCCCGCGAGCGCCCTTCATCGTTCCCTCCGAATACGCGGCCCATATCGCCTCTCATCGCGCCCCCCCACCCCCCGCGCAGGAGGGAGGAAGCACGGTCGAAGCGGCTCTCGGGGTTCAAGTCGATGACAGCCTGCCTTTGCCATTTTGAGAATGAAAAACAATTCGTTATGACATCAGACGCCGACTTTCCCGGGACAGCGGTAATCCATCGAAGGGATGCGTCGTCCCGGCCGCGGCTCCGGATCACCTCCGTCCTCGCCTCGAAGCCGGGAGGTTGCCGGAAGATCCTTTCCGCGGGTCGGGCGCCGGGGAGACCCCGATGAGAAAGCCGGCGCCGACCGACCATCCCATCCACCCTCTCCTCGGCGAACGCTGGAGTCCCTACGTGTTCACCGGGAAGGACGTGGAGGAGGGGGACCTGCTGGCCCTCTTCGAGGCGGCGCGGTGGGCGGCCTCCTCATACAACGCGCAGCCCTGGCGGTTCCTCCTGGCCCGCCGCCGGAGCGAGCCGGCCGCCTTCGAGAAGGCGCTCTCGTGCCTGGTCCCGTTCAACCGGGGCTGGGCCCGGCACGCGCCGGTCCTCGCCCTCGGGCTCGTGCAGGCCGGGAGCGCCGCCGGCGGCGCCCCGGATCCGGTCGCGGCCCACGACCTCGGGCTCGCCGCCGCGAGCCTGACCGTCGAGGCGACCCACCGGGGGCTCGCGGTGCACCAGATGAGCGGAATCGTCGCGGACCGGATCCGCGGGGCCTACGCCGTTCCCGAGGACGTGCTCCCCGTGACCGCCCTCGCCATCGGCTACGCCGCCGCTCCCGCGTCCACGCCCGAGGAGTGGCGGGAGCGGCAGGTGCGGCCACGGGAGCGGCGGCGGCTGGCGGAGCTCGTGTTCGGGGAGCGATGGGGAGCGCCGGCCGCCTTCCTCCCCGGCGAGCCGGAGGACCGAGCTCGGGGATCGGATATCATCCGTGCGCCCGCAGACCACCGCCCGGCCGGACACGGGCGGGGCGGGGCGGACCGTCGGGACCGTGGGACGCCCCGGAGAGCCGGGCGCTGAACGAGGACCGGACCATGTCCACAGGCATCCCCCGCGGCCGACCCGCCCCCTTCTTCTCCGCCGCGCTCCTTCCCAGGCTGCTCCTCGCCGCCGCGCTCGCGCTCCTCTGGGGCGGCGGCCCGGCGCGGGCCGGGGGGCCGGCGGTGGTCGAGCTCTTCACCTCCCAGAGCTGCTACTCGTGCCCGCCGGCCGAAGCACTTCTCGGCGAGCTGGCCGGGCGCGACGACCTCATCGCCCTCGAGCTCCACGTCGACTACTGGGACGACCTGGTCTACGGCTCCGCCGGGCGCTGGAAGGACGTCTTCTCCAGCCCCGCCTTCACCGCGCGGCAGCGGCGGTACGCGGCACGGATCCGGAACGGCGGCGTCTACACGCCGCAGATCGTGGTCGACGGCGTGGTCCAGGCCGTCGGGTCGAGGCGCGGCCGGGTGCTGCGCCTCGTCGAACGCTCCGCCCGCATCGTGAAGCCGGTCCTCGTGTCGGTGCAGATCGCGCCCGAGGGCGGGTTCACGGTCACCCTGGCGCCGAGAGCCGGCCGGCCCTCCGCCGCGGTGCTGCTCGCCCGCTACGACCTTCGGCGCGTGACCCCGGTCGAGGCGGGCGAGAACAAGGGCAAGACCCTCGTCAACCACCACGTCGTGCGCGAGCTTCGGGAGGTGGGCGACTGGGCCGGCGATCCCGTCGAGATCCCTCTCGCGGACATCCGCCTCGGCCCCGACGAGGGGTGCGCCGTCCTCGTGCAGGCGCACGATCAGGGCGCCATCCTCGGCGCCGCGGCCTGCCCGTCGTAGCGCTCGCGCCGCCCACTCCGGCTTTCTCACCGGGGACGCTCGCCGGGGGAGCCCTCGTCCACCGGCCTCGCCCCCGATTCCCGGATTCCCGCCCCGGAACGCAGTGCGGGTCGTGCGAGGGGCGAAGGCGGCGGGAAACGGGCGGAGGCGGGCGGAAACGGGCGGGCGGGGCCGGCCGCCCCCGCCCCCCTCAGCGGCGCTCGTACTGGGCCGCGCCGAAGAGCATCTCCTTCGTCTTCTCGTCCATGGGGCCGGCCCGGCGGCGGTCGGCGAGCACCCGGACCCCGCGCTCCACGGCCGGCCGGGCGGCGATGGTGTCCACCCAGCGCTCGACGTTCGGGTAGTCGCCGACGTCGATCCCCTGGTTCTCGTGGATGCGGACCCACGGGAAGGTCGCCATGTCCGCGATGGTGTACTCGGCGCCCCCCAGCCACTCGGCCTCGTCCAGCCGCCGGTCGAGCACGTTGTAGAGCCGCTTCCCCTCGTTCACGTAGCGGTCGATGGCGTAGGGGATCTTCTCCGGCGCGTAGTTGCGGAAGTGGTGGACCTGGCCGAGCATCGGACCGACGTGGCCCATCTGGGTCATGAGCCACTGGTTGACGACGTGGCGCTCGCGCGCCCCGGACGGATAGAACCGGCCGGTCTTCTCCCCGAGATAGATGAGCATCGCGCCCGACTCGGCGAGGGTGATGGGCTCCCCGTCCGGCCCGTCGTGGTCCACCATCGCGGGCATCTTGTTGTTCGGGCTGATCCGGAGGAACTCGGGGGTGAACTGGTCGCCCTCCCCGATGTCGATCGGGATCACGTCGTAGGCGAGCCCGGTCTCCTCGAGCATGATGTGGATCTTGTGTCCGTTCGGGGTCGGCCACGTGTAGAGGTCGATCATCTTTCGCTTCCTTCGGAGGATGGATGGGATCCCGGAGGTTCGAGGGGGCGGAGCGATCCCGTCCCTCCCGGCCCGGGCAGGGCGTTCAGCCGCTTGCGGACGTCGAGCGCGTCGTCTGCCAGGCGCCGCGCTCTCCGCGCCGGGCACGCTCTTCCTGGTGGCGGTCGATCTCGCGCTGCACCGCCTTGCGCGCCTCGCCGGCGAGGCGTTCGTTGTTCGCGGCGGAGACGTCGTAGCTGTCCGAGCGCGCCGCGAGCCGCGACTGGAACCGCGGCATCACGTAGCGGGCGATGAGCTCGTAGCTGCGCTTCGTCTGCGCCCAGTCGGCCCAGTTGTGGGCGAAGAGCATGTAGCAGCCGAACCCGCCCCGCGAGCCCTCCCAGAGCCGCTCGAGGGCGGCGACCGCGTCGTCCGGGGCGCCGATGGCGGCGATCCCGTTCTCCCGCATGTACCCGAGATGGTCTTCCACCCCGTCCGGCACGATCGGGAAGGTCGTGATCTCCCGGAAGTACTCGAGCCAGCGCGGGAGCCCGAACTCGACGTCGCGCTCGGCCTGCTCGCGGGTCTCGGCGACGTGCATCATGGAGACCACCCGCCAGCGGGACCGATCCGCCCGGTGGCCGTTCTCGGCCGAGATGGCCTCGCAGGTCTCCCAGTTCGCCGCGTGGGCGGCGAGGCCGGAGTCGGTCGTGCTGCCGATGGAGAGCATGCCGAGGCCGTACTTGCCCGCCGTGCGGGCCCCGACCGGCGAGCGCGCCGACGCGACCGCCATCTCCACCATCGGCTTGGTGTAGCACTCCATCTGGAGGCGTGCGTCGCGGAGCTCGAACCAGTCCGTCTTGCGGCTCACCGTCTCGCCGCGAAGGAGCGGAACGAGGACGGAGACCGCCTCGTCCATCCGGCGGCGCTGCTCCGCGACCGGGATCCCCATCTTGTCCGCGTCCGCGGTGAGTGCGCCCGGCCCGACGCCGAACATCGCGCGGCCGCGGGTCATGTAGTCGAGCTGCAGGATCCGGTCCGCGACCATGAAGGGGTGGTGGTAGGGAAGCGAGACCACCCCGGTCCCGAGCCGGATGCGCCGGGTGCGCTCCGCCGCCGCCGCGATGAACATCTCGGGGCAGGCGATGATCTCGAAGCCGCCGGAGTGGTGCTCTCCGATCCAGGCCTCGTCGTAGTCCAGCCGGTCGAGCCACTCGACGAGCTCGAAGTCGCGCTCGAGCGCGAGCACCGGGTTCTCGTCGAGCGCGTGAAACGGCGCGAGAAAGATGCCGAACCGGACGTGGCGGCTCATGAAGACTCCCGGGCGAGATGCGAACCGCAAGCCTAACCGAACGGGAGCCGATCGGGAAACCGCGTGGGCGCGGAAACCCGGATCGTTTCACGCTGCGGAATTGGTTCGCGCGGGTGAACCCGATTCGGTCGAATCGGAGCGGCGGAGGTCCTGGGAACGGCGCCTGACCGGGACGCGGGTGTCCGGCGGCCGGCGCGTCCTGTGGACGCTCGTGTCTCGCCCGCATCGACCCGTGGGGGTCTTGCCGTCCCATTGGCGGGCGGAACGCCGCGGGCGGGATGCCGCGGGCGGGATGCCGCGGGCGGAACGCCCGGGTCTCCCCGGGTCCCTGAGACCCGCCGTTCCCAGGAAGGGCGGTGGGCATCGATGCCGGGCCGCGAGTCGGTCGGCGTGAAGGAGCCCCGCCCGGAGATCGGGATGACTTCACCCCGCATCGGGGGCGCGCGCGGGATGCGTCTCGAAGAAGAGCGCGGGTGGTAGTGGTACTGGTTCGAGAATGCGGAGCTGGTGGTTCATGCGACGCCGATCGGGACGCGGGGGCCGCCCCCGGAGCCGGAGACCGACAGGGTGAAATCACCCTGCCCGGAGGCGTGTGCGCCGCGGGGAGCTTCGCCCTTCGTCCGGAAGCGGGCGCGGTCCGGGCCGCGCGGGAGCGGGGCAGCCGGCCGGGATGCGCCGCCAAAGACTCCGCTACACTCGGGGCGCCCCGGACGCCTCGCCGACCCCGCCGCAACCGGGACGACCGCCCGATCATGGCTTCCGGCTGGCCGCGCATCATCCTCCACGCCGACATGGACGCGTTCTTCGCGGCCGTCGAGCAGCTCGACCGCCCGGAGCTCCGCGGCAAGGCGCTGCTCATCGGCGGCACGGGACCGCGCGGCGTGGTTTCCACCGCGAGCTACGAAGCGCGGCCGTGCGGGGTGGGGAGCGCGATGCCGATGGCCGCCGCGCGCCGCCTCTGCCCGGACGCGATCGTGCTCCCGCCCCGTTTCGAGCGTTACCGCGCCGTCTCGCGGGTCGTGATGCGCACCCTCGGCGCCTTCTCGCCCCTCGTCGAGCCCCTGAGCGTCGACGAGGCGTTCGTCGACATGACGGGGTGCGAGGCCCTCTCCGGCGAGCCGCGGACGATGGGTGAATCGATCCGGCGGGCGGTGTTCGAGGCGACCGGGCTCACCGTCTCGGTGGGGATCTCCACCACCAAGTACGTGGCGAAGGTCGCGAGCGACCACGGCAAGCCCGACGGGCTGACCGTCGTCGCCCCGGACGAAGTGGCCCGCTTTCTGCACCCGCTGCCGATCGGCCGGCTCTGGGGGGTGGGGCCCCGCACCCGGGAGCGTCTGGAGGCGCGGGGCGTCACCACGATCGGCGAGGTCGCCGCCACCCCCCTGGATGTGCTCGAGCGCTGGCTCGGCGCCCTCGGCGCCCACGTCCACGCGCTCGCGCAGGGACGGGACGCGCGGGCGGTGATCCCCGAGCGGGAGGCGAAGAGCATCGGCTCCGAGAACACCCTCGACACGGACGTCGTCGGCGAAGCGGCGATCCGGCCGTGGCTCCACCGCGCGGCGGACACCGTGGCGCGCAGGATGCGGGACGAGGGGCTGGCCGCGCGCGGCGTCCGGGTGAAGCTCCGGACCTCCGACTTCCGGCTGCACACCCGGCAGACCGTGCTGGGGGCGGCTACCCGGGCGACCCGGCCGATCGTCGAAGCCGCCGAGGCGCTGCTCCGCGAGTTCGATCTCGGTGTACCGGTCCGCCTCGTCGGGGTCGCCGCGTTCGAGCTTCGCGAAGGGGACGCGGGCGAGGCGGAGCAGCTCGATCTCTTCGATGCACCGCACGAAGCGCACGACGAACGGCTCGACCGGACGCTCGACGCGGTGCGCAAGCGCTTCGGGGAACGGGCGCTCACCCGAGCCCGGAACCTCGCTCCCCCCGAGACGTGATTGCGGCGCGTCCGGCGTGCGGCGGGGACGAGGACGGGGGCGGGGAACGGACGGCGACGGGGCGAACGACGGCCGCACGATGGGGCGGCCCGCACGCCTCGGGTCGGACGCCGCCGCCCGGTCGCGAGCCGGAGGCAGGCGCTCGCGGAGCGCCGGCTCAGGCCCTCCCGTCGGGCGGGGCTCCGGCCCTCCCGGAGGGCGGCGGATACACGATGGGGAACGCGGGCCCCGCAAACGGATCGCCGTCCTCGAGAGCGAGGGCCCGGAACGGCGGCGAACCGAGGCCCCCCAGATCCCGGAACACCGCATCGTCGCCCACGAAGCGGGCCGTGAACGCGCGCCGCCGGACGGTTTCCGACACGTTGCCGGGCGCTCCGTGGAGGGTGAGGAAGCTGAACGCGACCGCGTCCCCCGGCGCCATCTCCCAGCCCACGAGATCGAAATCACCGCGCCGGGCGGAGACGTCCGGGACCCGCTCGCTCCGGTCGCCCGCGAAGAGGTCGGCGCCGTTGAACCGCATCGGCCGGAAGGTGCGCCCCCAGCGGTGCGACCCGCCCACGTACTCGACGGAGGTCTCGCGTGCGACCGGGTCGAGGGCGATCCAGAGGCTCACGGTCTTCTCCCCCGCCATGCAGTAATAGGGCTGGTCGTGGTGCCAGGGGGTCTCCACCGTCGTGCCCGGCTCCTTGACGAGCACGTGCTCGTGAAAGAAGCGGGCATGGGCGGACTGCATCAGGGCGGCCGCGATCGCACCGGCCGGGCTCTCGAACACGAACCGCCGGAACCCCTCGATCCGATCCCAGTTGCAGTAGTCCTGGAAGAACGGCGGGCTCCCGTCTGCGGGGCGGACGGTGCGCTCGAAGGGGCTCGGGTCCGCCATCACCGCCGCCACCCCGGCCCGGAGGGGTTCCACCCAATCGCGGAACGCGCGCCGAAGCACCACCGCCCCGCGCGCCTGGAACTCGTCGACGACGGCGGCCGGGACCCGTTCCGCGCCCGTTCCGGCATCCGGTTCTCCGTCCGCCGGGGGTCGGGCGTGGGCGGCTGACGCGCTCATGATGCTCTCGACTGGTGCGGGTCCGTGGTTTCCCGAGGCGGCCCGGGGTCGGCCGGGAACGGGCCATCCTGGGGCCGTTCGGCCGGCGTCCGCGAGCGGCGGCCCCGGTTCCCGCGGGTTCGGGGCCCCCGGAGCTTTCGCCGATACTACCAGCGACGGGAACCGGCGGCAGGATCGTTTCACGCTGCGGAATGGGTTCGTGCGGGTGGACCCCGGTTCGCTCGAATGAAAGCGGCGGAGGTCCTGGAACGATGCCTCCCACGGATGCGCGTTCCCAGGACGTTCGTGGCAGGCGCCGCTCTGATTCAACCGAACCGGATTCGCCCCCGCGAACCCATTCCGCAACGGGAACCGACCCCGCGGGGCCGGACGGGGCCGGTTGATCCGCAGCGGCCGGGTGAAGTAGCGTGCCGGCGGTAAGGTCCGTGGAGAGGGAGAGCCGCCATGCCGGGGCTCGTGTTCGGCAGCCGGCGGGGGGCGGGCGCCGCCGCGCGCATCGCCGCCGCCCTCCTGCTGCTTCCGGTCCAGGGAACGTTCGGGGAGGCGCTCGGAGCCGAGCCCGACGCGGCGAAGAAGGACGCGCCCGCCGCGAGCGAGGCAGCGGCGCCGCACCGGCCCGGAGCCGTCATCCGGGACTGCGGCCAATGCCCCGAGCTGGTCGTGGTCCCGGCCGGCGCCTTCCGGATGGGCGATCTGTCGGGGGGCGGGGACGTCGACGAGCACCCGGTGCGCACGGTGACCATCCCGCGCGCGTTCGCCGTCGCGCGGTACGAGACCACGTTCGCCGAATGGGATGCGTGCGCCGCGGCGGGGGCCTGCCGGCAAGGGGTGAGGGACGTCGGATTCGGCCGGGGCCGGCGGCCGGTGATGCTGGTCGGCTGGGCGGATGCGCGCGCGTACGCGGGCTGGCTGTCGCAGATCACGGGGAAGCCGTACCGCCTGCCGAGCGAGGCGGAATGGGAGTACGCCGCGCGGGCGGGCGCCGAGACCCGGTTCCCCTGGGGGGACGAGGCCGGACGCGGCCGGGCCAACTGCGATGAATGCGGCAGCCGCTGGGACGACGCGAGCACCGCCCCGGCCGGATCGTTCCCGGCCAACGCGTTCGGCCTGCACGACATGGCCGGCAACGTGCACGAGTGGGTCGCGGACTGCGGCGGGGCCAGCTACGAGGGCGCCCCCTCCGACGGCTCGGCCCATCCCTCGGGCGACGACGGGGACTGCGAGTGGCGCATGATGCGGGGCGGCTCCTGGCTCAGCCTTCCGCGGGCGATCCGCCCCGCCAACCGGGTCCGGGTCCCACCCGGCTTCCAGGACGTGAACGTGGGCTTCCGGGTCGCGAGAAGCCTCTTCTGAGCCCGATCCGATTCCCGGCCGACACCTCGTTTCCGGCGCGTCCGGTCGGGCGGCGGATCCGGTGGGGCGGCGGACCCGGCTCGCGCCGTGGGCCGGCGCACGGGGTCAATCGGCGATCCGGTAGTCCCGGATGACGTCGGGGTCGGGTTCGGCGCCGAGGCCGGGGCCGGTCGGGACCCGGAACCGGCCGCCCTCCGCCGGGGAGACGAAGTCCGGGTAGAGCGTCGCCTCCAGCCGGGTGTAGAAGCGCTCCGTCCAGCTCCCGCCGGGGCGTCCGGTGAGCGGCATCGCGGCGAGGAGCTGGAGGGTCGCGAGCCAGCCGGGGCCGAAATAGGGGGAGTGGGGCATCACGGTCACGCCCCGCGCCTCGGCGAGCGCCTCCACCTTGCGGAACTCGGTGACCCCGCCCACCTTGGTCACGCTCGGCTGCGCGTAGCGGACCGCGCCCGCGTCCAGCATGCTCCGGAACTCGAAGGCGGTGCAGGCGTTCTCGCCGCACGCGAGGTCGACCCCGGACTCGCGCTGAAGGCGCGCGAGGGCGTCGAAGTCCTCCGGTGGGAAGATCGGCTCCTCCAGCCAGTGGAGGTCGCAGGGCGCGAGCCGCGCCGCCATCTCCCGCGCCTCGGCGGGGGTCCACGGGCAATTCGTGTCCACGCAAAGGGGCGTCCCCTCCCCCATCGCCGCGCGGGCGGCGGCCACCTCGGGCTCGCCCGTCTCGTGGAGCTTGATGGCCGGGTAGCCTTCGTCGAGGGCCTCGCGCACCTTGGCCGCGACGAGCTCCGGGTCGCGGTACTTGAGCAGGCTCGCGTACCCCGGAACGAGGGGCGGATCGGCCGGCCCGCCGAGGAGCTGCCCGAGCGGCATCCCGGCCCGCTTCGCGGCGAGGTCCCAGAGCGCGACGTCGATCCCGGAGAGGGCGAAGATGGTGATGCCGTAGCGGCCGAAGAGGTGCATCGCCTGCTGGAGCTCGCGCATGAGGGCGGCGACGTCGGTCGCGTCCCGGCCGATCACGACCGGCCCGATGGTCTGGTCGATCATCGCCCGCACCGCGGGCAGGCAGTTGTAACTGAACGCCTCGCCCCAGCCGACGGCGCCGTCGGCGGTCTCGACCCGCACCAGCAGGACGCTGAGCGCGCTCCACGGCCGCCCGCCCCAGGCCGGCGCCGGGCCGCCGTGGTCGTGGGGGACGGCAAGGGGAATGGTCTCGACGCGGGCGATCTTCGTCATCCGTCTCTCCGAATCTTGCAAGGTGGGCCGGCTCCGGCCCGGATATCTCACCGTCCTTCCGCTGCGGAGGCCGAGCCGTTGGCGGTGACGGGCCGTACTCCGTTTCAAGCCGCCTCGACGGCGCGCAGCTCCGGGGCCGGCTGCCTGCTGCGCTCCGCAATCCCTGCTTCGCCTGCAGGCCGGGCAAGCCATCCTCGGTTTGCCCGCTCGCCGGGACGAAGCGCTACCGGCGCTTCGTCGGGTCCCGGCTCGCCCTTCAGCGTCTCGATGCCCTCGCGGCACGGGCCGGTGAGATATCCGGGCTCGGCGGTCGTGCGTAGGGGCGGACGGTAGTGTATCGGTACGAAGGCGCCCGGCGATCGGCCATAATCGGGCGGCGGCGGACGAGGCGCCGGATGGACCTTACGGACGGGGCGCCGGACGGGCGGGCGGCGCCGCCGGCCGGCCCGGCCTCCGGTTCCCGGTCCCCGGGCCGCGAGCCGGTCCGGGAGGCCCCTCCACCGACCCCGCGCCGCCCGTCGATTGCGCCGCCCGCATCCCATCTCGTCCGGGAACGGGCCGAGGACCAGGACAGGAACGAATCCATGCCCAGCCGCGACGACGCCATGACCCGCGCCACCGACTACTTCGACCGCGGCGCGTTCGAGTCCGACCTCGCCCGACGGGTGGCGATCCCCTCGGAGAGCCAGACCGAGGAAGGGCTGCCCCACTGCGCGCGCTATCTCGCCGAGGAGATGGCGCCCGCCTTCGAGGCGATGGGCTTCGGGTGCCGCACCTTCGCGAATCCGGTCGAACGGGCCGGCCCCATCCTGCTCGCGACCCGGATCGAGGACGGGGCGCTGCCGACCGTGCTCGGCTACGGCCACGGCGACACCGTCCGCGGGATGGAGGAGCGGTGGAGCCGGGGGGCCGGCCCCTGGCGGACGGCGCGCGAGGGCGACCGCCTGTACGGACGCGGCACGGCCGACAACAAGGGGCAGCACACCATCAACATGGCGGCGCTCGGCGCGGTGCTGGAGACCCGGGGGCGGCTCGGCTTCAACGCCAAGTTCATGATCGAGACCGGCGAGGAGAACGGGTCGGCGGGGGTCCATGAGGTCGTCCGGGCGAACCGGGACGCCTTCGCGGCCGACGCCTTCATCGCTTCCGACGGCCCGCGGGTGCGGGTCGATCGGCCCACGGTCTGCCTCGGGGCGCGCGGGGCGATGAACTTCGACCTCCTCTGCCACCTCCACGAGGGCGGCCACCACTCCGGGAACTGGGGCGGCGCGCTGCCCGACCCCGCGACGGTCCTCACCCACGCCATCGCCGCCGTCGTCGGGCCGCGGGGGCGGATCAAGGTGCGGGAATGGCTGCCGCCGGGGCCGATCCCGAACTCGGTTCGCATGGCGCTCGCGGGGGTGGAGCTCGACGGCGGGCCGGACGGCCCGGCGGTCGACCCGGACTGGGGGGAGCCGGGGCTCACCCCGGCCGAGAACGTCTACGCCTGGAACTCGTTCGCGGTGCTCACGATGGTGACCGGGGACCCGGCCGCGCCGGCGAACGCGATCCAGCCCTGGGCGCGGGCGCATTGCCAGCTACGCTACATCGCGGGGACGGACGTCGACGGTGTGGTCCCGGCGCTCCGCCGCCATCTCGACGAGCACGGCTTCGGCGACGTGCAGATCCTTCCGCCTCCTCCCGACAACGCGGCCGGGTTCCCGGCCAGCCGGACGGACCTCGGCGACCCGTGGGCCGTCCGGGTGCTCCGGTCCATCGAGCGCACGTCCGGCCGGAAGCCCGCGGTCATCCCCCAGATGGGGGGCTCGATCTGCAACGACGTCTTCACCGACGTCCTCGGTCTTCCCTCGATCTGGGTCCCGCACTCCTATGCCTCCTGCCTCCAGCACGCCCCGGACGAGCACGTCCTGCTGCCGCTGTGCCGGGAGGCGCTGGCCCTGATGGCCGCGCTCTACTGGGACTTGGGCGACGGGGAAGAGGGTGAGGACGTTTCGTGAGGAGGGGGCGCGGTGAGGGGGCGCGCGCCGTGAGGGGGCGCGCGGGCGCCTTGCGAGCGGCGACCGGCGGCGCGGTCGGTTGGCGATCCCGCTGCCGCGGCGCAGAAGCGCGAGCGCTCCCGCCGTCCCCGCCGGCGGACGGGGAGCGGTCTCGTCCCATACGAGAGAGGGATGCTTCGTGAAGGGGGTCGTCACCGCCCCGCAGCCGGAGGCGGCGGAGGCCGGGGCCGACGTGCTGAGGGAGGGCGGGAACGCGGTCGACGCCGCGGTCGCGTGCGCGCTCGTCCAGACCGCGGTCGATCCGCTCATGTGCGGGGTGGCCGGCTTCGGCTCCATGCACGTCTACCTGCCGGGGCGGGGCGTGCACCGGGTGCTCGACTTCCATGGCCGCGCGCCGCTCGCCGCCCGCCCCGACATGTGGGCGGACCTCGTGCGGGGCGAGGCCGAGGACGGCTTCGGCTTCCTGCTCGAGGGCGCGGTCAACGAGATCGGCTACCAGTCGATCACGACCCCGATGACCCTCCGGGCGCTCGACTCGGCCCTCGCGAGGTACGGAAGCGCGAAGCTCTCCGACCTCATCGAACCCGCGATCGCATACTGCGAGGACGGCTTTCCGGTCCGGCCCCACGTGAGCGCGTACTGGAACGAAGGGCCGCTCTCGGGCCGGGTCGCCCACACCGAGTACCTCACCCGCTTCGAGGCGACCCGGAATATCTACCTCCGGCCGGACGGCGGGATCCCGGGAGTCGGGGAGATCCTGCGGAACCCCGACATGGGCCGGACCTGCCGCCGGGTCGCGGAGCACGGGGCGGAGGACTTCTACACCGGGGGCATCGCGGCCCGGATCGCCGCGGACGTGGCGCGGGGCGGCGGCCTGCTCTCCGCCGAGGACCTCGCGCAAGCCCGCCCCGAGGACACCGAGCCGCTGTGGGGAAGCTACCGGGGCTACCGGGTCGCCACCAACCGCCCGCCGGGGGGCGGGGTGATGGTCCTCGAGATGCTGAACGTCCTCGAGAACTTCGACCTCGCCGCGATGGGCCACAACTCGCCCGAGTACGTCGCCACCGTCTCCGAGGCGATGAAGATCGCCACGGTCGACAAGGACACGCGCATCGGCGACCCGCGCTTCTTCGAAACGCCCCTCGGGGAGCTCGCCTCGAAGGAATACGGCGCGCGGATGGCCGAACGCATCCGCCGGGGCGAGAAGACGCGCGTGCCGCGCCTGAACGCGGGCGGCGGGCGGGAGTCGAAGGACACCACCCAGGTGTGCGTGGTGGACGGGGAGGGGGGCTGCGTCTCGCTCACCCATTCGCTCGGACGCCCCTCGGGGGTGGTCACCGAGGGGCTCGGGTTCATGTACAACGGGTGCATGGGGGTGTTCGACCCGCGGCCGGGACGAGCGGGCTCGCTCGCCCCCGGCAAGGCGCGGTTCACCGCGATGTGCCCGACGATGGTCTTCGACGGCGAGGGGCGGCCCTGGTACGTCGTCGGCGCGCCGGGCGGGACCTTCATCACGATGGGGGTCCTGCAAGGCATCCTGAACGCGGTCGACTTCGGCATGAGCGCCCAGGAGTCGGTGTCCGCGCCCCGGTTCTGCGCCGTCTCCGACACCATCGACCTCACCAACCGCGTGCTGCGCCGGACGGAGCGGGGGCTTCGGGAGATGGGCTATCCGGTGCGGCGGTCGGCGCGGAGCTTCCACTTCGCCGGCGTCCACGCCCTTCGCCGAACCGCCGGCGGCGGGTGGGAAGGCGGGGCCGACCCGGGCCGCGACGGAATGGCCGTCGCGGCGTAGCCGCCGGGACAGGCGGCGGTCTCCGCCCGAACGGCGGGATTGGAGCCATACCGGACATCGCCCTCGGAATCGGGGTATGAGGCCATGATCGAGTCTCTCCGTCATCAACCCGCATCACCCGCTCGGCGGATCAAGCCCCTCCTGTGGACAAGGGCATATGTGATCTTCAGAATATCGCACCGGACGGGCGCCCCAAGCAACGGTCGGCCCCAGAACCTGGAAGTATCGAAGGGTTCCACAACGTGACGACGGCGCAGAGCGAACGGCGTGTGGAGGCCCACCAGGCTCCAATCCGGGCGGTTCCGAAGCTCACGGTCTCCGGGCGCCTGCGGGAGCCGCCGCCGAAGCATGATCCGCACAGGGAGTACGAGTTCCGCTACCGGTCGAAGAAGCACTGCTCCCTGCCGCATGTGGTCAAGTTCTCCGGAGGGCGCTCCAGCGGGATGCTGCTCTTCGCCCTGCTGGAGAACCGTCTTCTCGACCCCGGCCGGGGCGATGTCATCGTCTTCAACAATACGTCCGCCGAGCACCCCGACACCTACCGGTACGTCCACGACTGCATGCGCACGGCCCGGCGGTACGGCGTCCCCTTCTTTCAGGTCGAGTTCCAGACCTACGAAGATGCGCGTAAGGGAGAGTGGACGCGCCTGCCAACCTACCGCTTGGTGAACGAGGAGCCGATCTCACCTACGAATCCCGACGGCTTCCATTGGCGGGGGGAGGCGTACGAAGAGCTCCTTTCCTGGTCCGGGTACGTTCCGAATCAGTTCAACCGGATCTGCACCCGTCACCTGAAGCTCGAAGTGACGCGCAACTTCCTGAAGGACTGGCTGGCTTCGCGGCCGACGATTCCCCGGCTCGGGCACTACGGGAACGGATCGAGGATCGATCCGGAGGCCACGTATCGACGCCACAAGGGCAATCAGGGCGGCGTTCCCAGGGACATCTTCCTGCACAAGCGTGCTTACGCTTGGCGGCGGCCTCACTTCCGCCCCGAGCAGCGGTACGACACTTTCTTCCCGGAGTGGAAGCCATTCGAGAATCCGGCTCTGGACGGCAAGACCTTCGGAGACAAGGCGTGGTTCGGGAAGGGCGGGGTCGAGTACGTCGCCTTCATCGGTCTGCGGGGGGACGAACCGCATCGGGTCCAGCGCGTCGAAGAGCGCAACGACGGCGCGTCGGGGTACGAAGGCGAGCACGTCTACATGCCTCTCCACGACATGGCCGTCACGCGCGGCGATGTGAACGCCTTCTGGGAACGGCAGGAGTGGAATCTCAACTTGCCCAACAACCCCGGTCTGTCGAACTGCGTGTTCTGCTTCCTGAAGGGATTTGCGAATCTCCAGAAGATTCGTGGGCGGATGGAGCCGGCGAGGGAGACGGAAGCACCCGGATTCGGCCCACTTGCGGACACGCCGTGCGACCTCTCCTGGTGGGACCGTATCGAATGCAAATACGGTCGGGACCTGCATGGCGAGGGGCGCAAGGTCCGCGGCAACGCCACCCGCATCGGCTTCTTCGGGACCGATGCCTTCTCCTATCAGGATCTCGGTGCGGGGGTCCACTTGGGGGAGCTCTCCGAAGCGATGCTACCGTGCGACTGCACCGAGTGAACGAAAAGCCCGTATACCTCGACTATCAGGCGTCCACGCCCGTGGACCCGCTCGTGCGTGAGGCGATGATGCCGTTCCTCGTTGAGCAGTTCGGCAATCCTCACTCGAACGGTCACTCCTTCGGCTGGGAGGCGTCCTCGGCCGTACGGAATGCCCGTGCCCGAATCGCTTCGCTCATCAATGCCGACGATGATGAAATCGTGTTCACCTCGGGAGCGACGGAATCCTGCAACCTCGCCCTTCGGGGAGTCGCAACCCGCGCGGGGAACGGGGAGCGTGTCCGAATCGTCACCCTCGCCACCGAGCACCCGGCCGTGTTCGAGACCGTGTTGGACCTTGGTCAATCAGGGTATGAGACCGTGATTCTCCCGGTAGGCTCGGATGGCATCCTCGATCTGGCCGCCCTCGATCGTGTACTCGACGAGCGGACCCTCGTCGTGTCCGTGATGGCGGCGAACAACGAGATCGGGGTGTTGCAGCCTCTCGCCGAGATCGCTGCGCGCTGCCACGCAGTGGGAGCGCTCGTTCATACCGACGCGACGCAAACCGCGGCCCGGCTCCCGATCGACGTCGACGAATGGGGCATCGATCTACTGAGCCTTTCCGGCCACAAGCTGTACGGTCCCAAGGGTGTCGGCGCCCTCTTCGTGCGCTCGGGTCTTGAGCTGCGTCCGATCATCACGGGTGGCTCCCAGGAGCGGGGGCTCCGGGGTGGGACGCTGCCCACCGCCCTCATCGTCGGCTTCGGGATCGCCTGCGAACTTGCAGAGGAGAGGCAGGACGAGGACCGCGAACGCATCTCGGCGCTCACCTCCCGCCTCTACGCCCGCCTTCTTGAGCAACATCCATCGCTCCGCCTCTTCGGGCACGCCGAGACGAGGCTCGCCGGAAGCTTGAATATCGGATTTCCAGGAGTGCCCGCCGAGCTCGCCATCCGCAATCTTGCCGGCGAGATCGCCGTTTCCAGTGGAGCAGCTTGCGCCTCGGCCACCTCGGAGCCTTCCCGGGTGCTGGTCGCGCTCGGGATCGGTCCGGAGATTGCCGCAACCGGGATCCGGATCAGCTTGGGCCGCTTCACGACGGAGGAAGACGTCGAGACGGCTATCGCTGCGCTGTCCAGGATCCGCACCTTTGCGAGCCAGACCTGATCGCCATGTCCAACACCGCCCCCAATCTGCTCTTCGGACCAGGATCCAACTACTATGGGTTCACTTCGAGCGGCATCGCGGCCTTCGACGACCTGCGTCCGGCCGCGGTCGTCCGGGAACTCATCCAGAACTCGCTCGATGCTGCACGCGCAGGTGATGTGCCCCGGGCTGTCGTCCGGTTTCGGCTCTCTCGAGTGCCCCGTGAGACCCTTCCAGGGCTTGGGAACTACGAGCAGGCGTTGGACAAGGCCGACGCTACCCAGCGCACCATGGGAGGCAAACTCTCACGCAAGGCCGAGCTCGTGGTGGAGCGCATTCGAGGCGCCCTGGGGCAGGACGAGCTGGAGGTGCTTTCGGTCCTGGACAACGGAATCGGACTCGACGAACGACGAATGACCGCTCTCCTGAGCGATGGTCTCAGCATCAAGGAAGGAGACGCGACCGGCACCTACGGCAATGGGCATTCGACGGCGATCCCTGCCTCTGATCTCCGGTATGTTCTATACGGCGGGGTCACGGCAAGCGGTCAGAGCATAGGGGCCGGTCATGCCGTCCTCGCCTCCCACCGGGAGAAGGGCGAGCCCTACTACCGGGCCGCTCACGGTTTCTTCATCCGAGACTTCCGAGGCGGTGCGGGGACCCCCTACGAGTACGCGACGGGCGACGGCCTGCCCGACCTGATCGCCCGGAACGTCGATTCCATCCGGGAAATGGAAGGTCACGGCGCGGTGGTCGTCATTCCCGCATTCAACAACTTTCTGGAGAAAGCATCGCTGTGGGACATGGTATCGCAGGCCGCATCGGCGAATTTCTTCGTTGCAATCGAAGAAGGAGAGCTCAAGGTCACGGTGGAAGACGACCGGTCGGGAGAGGAACCGAAAACCTGGATACTTGACAAGTTGAGTCTCCGCAGCGTGCTCGATGAACACAAGGACAGACGTCGGACGAGCGCTTTTCTGAACGGACGAAGAGCCTTCGATGCCCACCGGGCGTATGAGGCCGGCACTCGTCGGCGCATTACCACTTCGGCAGGCGAGATCGACATTCATTTGCTTGAAAACAGCATCGAGAACACCCGCATCGATCTCTGCCGAAACGGGATGTGGATCACGGACGACACGCAGATCCCGGGATTTCGACATAAATTCACCAGCCAAGTTCCGTTCCACGCGGTCCTCTCGCTCAACGCCCGTGACGGCCGGGATCTGCATGAGTACGTTCGTCTTGCAGAGGGTCCGCTACACAACTCCATCGCCATCAAACGCCTCCGCGATCAGGACCGGAGCGCGTTCCGAGCAGCACTTCGCGAGATCGTCGGCTGGATTCTCGATAACACTCCTGAAATTCAGTCGAACGCCTACGTCCCGCCCGACTACCTGAGCCTTGATTTCGGGGAGGCCGGGGATGAAGGCGGAAACGGCGCTGCAAAGCGCCGCAAGGTCTTCTGGGGAGCGCCCGTTGCGATCACGCGCAATCCGTCGAGACAGCTTCACCTCCTGTCGCCCGATCCCGACTCCGAGGAGGAGGGTGAACGCGAGCGTCGTGGTCGAAGGCGCACGGCGCCGAATTCCCCATCCGTGGACCGGACCCGTCGCCGACCTGCGCTGCCCACGATTTTCCGGGCGGCTTCGCGTCCTGCCGGTCCGAACCGTCGCCACATCCTCATCGAGTGCCCGAATGGCTGTGCAGACGCACAGCTTCGGCTCGTGGCGGACGAGGCTCTTGACGCGACGTGCGAACGCCCCGGCCAGGACGCGTATGCTCCTGCCGTCCTCGGCAACGTCGTCGTCAACGGAGAGGCTGTCGGGGACAGCGAACTCGTCGTCTGGGAGGACGACGTAATCGGGGTTCGGCTGGGTGACCTTGCTGCGAAGTCATCTGTCGAGGTCGAAACCGACTACCGCCTGACCGGAGACTTCGCGGACCTCCCGAACCCTTCCCTTCGGGTCGAGGTTTTCAGGACCAGTCGGGACCAACAGGGCGATGCCGAACCAAGGAGCGGGCGATGATCGCGCCCTACCAGATCGAGGCCGCAACCCCCGGAACGTCCAACGCGATCCGGTCTCATGATCACCCGATGCTGGAGTCCGGCAACCTGTCGTTTCCCGAGGGTCGCTACCTTCTGGATCTCCAGCCGGGGGAGGGCCGTTCCTCCTACGTGATCACGCACCGGATCGAGGGAGCTCCCCTTATCTCCAGGCTTCTTGCAGAACAGAAAGCCTTGTACGCCTGCATCGTTTCCTCTCCGATCTCATCTTATCGGGAGACCCACACTTCGAAGAATCCTCGCCATGAGGTAGGCTGGAATGCCGACGATCTCGGGGAGGCTCCGCTCTTCACCCCCGCGATCCTCTCCTCCGAACCCCAGGAGCTGACGCTCAGCACTGGCCGGGACGGCGTACACCTCATCTGGGACAACCAGCCTGTTGCCCTGCACAAGGGATCACGCTTGGCCCTCGGAAGCGTCATACAGCTCGAATCCTCGATCCTGAACCTCCTCTCCTTCCACGAAGACCCTCGCCTTGGGGAAGGGCAGATTGCCGTCGAACACGAGACCGAACCCTTCCGGTTCCGGGTGAACCTGCACCCTGCGCTTCATCGGTTCCTCCGCTTCCCCGGGAGCAACTTCCACCACAACCTCATGACGCACATCGTGACGGCGTGTTTCGCCAGACTTCAGCGAGACGCCACTGATGATGACGGCGACTCGGGCTGGAAGTCTCACCGTAACCTCATCGCGTTGGCAGACTATCTCGAACTCAAGGGGCTCGATCACTGGAGCGACGAAGGCTTCCGTCCGGAAACAGTGGCAACCGCCCTGTATCCACTCAAACTGCTTGAGAACGCTACCACCGAGAACGAAGATGGGGACGCCTCGTGAACGCCGTATCCGGCGCCGTGAAGGAGCTGACGGATGCAGACTACACGCGGCTTCGGAGGAGCCTCCTGCGGGAGAAGGGCAGCGACCGACAAAGGGAATTTCTTGAGAAGATTCGCGACTCCTCGCAGTTCCTGGACTACGCGTCGGGCCTCCTCTCGACGGTCGGCTCTTTGGAGGTAGACCTTGCCCCGTACCCCATGACCGAGAGCGAATTCAAGGATCCGCCCGCCGACACCGAGCGCGAGCTTTACCTGTCCTGGTCGGCCCTCACACCCTCGGTCGCGTGCCGTTCCACGTTCTGGGCCTGCCTCACCCTCGAACACGTCAGGCAAGGGTACATCCAGTCGGTCTATCTGGCCGCAAATGGCGGAAACCTCCCGGGCGGTGCGGAACGAATCGATTTCGCTTTGAATGACGAGAGTCCTCAAGGCCCGCAACGGATCGATTCTTGTATTCGCTCGGTCCTCCGGCGTTTGGGCGGTCTCCCGGAGATCCGAGGGAACCGGTCCGTCTATGTCGACTGTCCGTTTGCGCGTGCGTGGTGGCGTGAGCGGATGGTTGAGCAGGTGGCCAGAGGCGACGATAAGGTCGCCGGACAGGTGCGGGCGGTCATCCGAATCAGTCAGACCTATTGGGAGAAGCTCGTCGATCGAATCGTGTTCAGGAACTCTACCTTCGGCTCGGCGAACATCCGCAACGCGTTCTTGAGGGCCATCGCCCAGCTCGTGGACCGCGATCCGAAATCGGAGTTGAGGAACGCTTCGGCACTCCAACGTATCTGCCGTCGCGCTACCGTGTACCAAGGGAGTCGGGAGCTCAGCATCCTAGACGACGACGAGCTCGATGAACTCATGCAGACGATCGTGAACGCGGCCTAGCGTGGCGAGCATGTGCCGAGTCCGTCCCCCGTCCGAGTCCTTGGTCTGAGGAGCGAAATGCCGCACAGCGATACGATCCATGTTGCGCTGCCGTCTCGTGCCGCTTCCGAGCGCCACCTCCTCGATCTGCGCGAAGCTCTCGTTGCGGTCCGTCGCGGCGAAAGGCCGGAAATGCACTGTTTGGCTTGGCCAGCGGGCCTGAACCGCTCGGTTCTTCCTCGTATGCGACTCAGGCGTCGGACAAGGAATGTCTTCGAGGCCACCGGCCTCTCGGAGGGTGACGGCGCACTCACCGTTCGGGACCTCCTCGGCTTGAGGAACTTTGGTCTCAATTCCCTGACGGATCTGATTCTCGGGCTTGAGTCGTTCCTGCGGGAGTGCATTCGCAACGATCCCGAAGGGGGCTCCCGCTATCAGCGGGTCGTCTCTTCGCCTCCGGCGACGACGCCTGACCTACGGTGGGAACGAGCCGGTGAGCTGCTCACCCCGCTTCTTGCCGCCACCGCGGAGATCTACGGGACCAAGAGTCTCGTGTCCGTGCTTCATCCCGGTCTTGTTCAGCTCGCGTCGAGGGCCGGGATGTCGTCCGACCTGGAAACTTTCCAACTCCGTCAGTTGGTCGAAGGCACGGACGGACCAGTGTCTGTCGCCTTGCGCCGATTGGAAACCGCCCTTGAGTCGAAGTCCATAGCTGAGCGGATGATTCTCCAGCATCGGGTGTTGCAGGATCCGGCAAAGACCCTTGAGGAAGTCGGTTCGATGGTGGGCGTGACGCGCGAGCGCATCCGCCAGCTCCAGGTACGACTCGAGCATCGAATCCGTGTTTCGCTGGGCAACGAACTCAAGCTCCTCGCGTCCGTGTTGAAAGAGGAGCTGGGCCATTGGGCTCCGGAGGGTGAGGTCGACGGGCGCATCGCCGATCTGTTGTCGGCGGGGTCTTCCCTGGTCAGGAGGGTCTTCCGCCAAGCTCTGCTGAGGGTGATGGGCTACTCCCTCCGGGAGGGAGTCTACTTCGACAGGAGGGCGTCCGAAGTCGTTGAGCATGTCCGCTCTTTCGCTCGAAGTCTCGCGGACGATGTCGGCCTCGTCCGGGAAGACCAACTGATCGCCGAGTTGCCGGACGAGGGGTGGCGTCCACTCTGGCCGTGGTTGCAGAAGCGCTGCGGTCTTCACGAGATCCACGGCTTGCACGGCATCCGGGACACTGCCAAGGCAAGGGCGAAGGCAGCCCTCATCTCTATTGGACACCCGGCAACGCGAGAAGAAATCTCGCGAATCTGTGGTCTCGACGAGACCCGTCTCGGCGCCCAACTCTCGGTCATTCCCAGCGTTGTCAGGGCCAGCAAGGATCGGTGGGGCCTCAAGGAGTGGGTTGACGACGAGTACGACGGCATCGTCGGCGAAATTCTTCAGCGAATCGAGGAGGACGGTGGGGCGACCACCACCGACAGGCTGCTCACGGAGCTCCCGAGCAAGTTCGACGTGAGTCCGAACAGCGTGCGTGCCTTTATGCAGGCCCCCAAGTTCGTGATCCGAGATGGATGGATCAGTGTGGCGACGACTTCATCGCTCCAGCTCCGGCGCCTCGATGACGTCATTCACGGACGTGATCAAGACGGAGACCCATACTGGTCGTTCGTAGTCGATGCCCGGTTCCTGGACGGATACAGTCTGAACGGCGTTCCACCGGAATATGCGAAGGCCCTCGGGTGCGAGCCCGACGCGGGTATGTCAGTTCGAGTCGCCAACCTGATCGGCTGCCGCGATCTCTCCCTGTCATGGCGGCTGGCGTCAATTACCGGCGCATCGCTCGGATACTTGGCCCGTCCTCTCCAGCGGCTGGGTTTGCATCCCGGGCGACGCGCGAAGTTGACCATCAAGGGCCTTGGTCTGGTGACGCTTACTGCCGAGAGCCAAAATGTGGATCCGCCCTCTCCGGGCAGCGCTGACGCGAAGCTTGCGCAGATCATGAATCGGCGAAGGGGCCTTTGGCCGTGCTGAGCAATGAGCCCACTCTGCGGCCGGGGCTGTTCCGACTCCCCGATGACCCCGTGGCGGCCCGGGTCCTCATTCCCGGCTTCCGCGCGGCGAATCGAGTCCGAGGCGCCTTCGGTTGGTTCACCGCGGGCTGGATAGGTCGTTTGGCCCCTGGCCTCGCCGAATACCTCAACCGTGAAGACGCTGTGCCCATCGAGTTCACGGTTGCCCCGGCGTTGTTCCCGGACGAGCGTTCCACTGTGGAACGCGGGGTCGGCATGACGGCGCGTGAAGCGGCCGAGCATGTCGCCGACATCTTCGTCAGGGGGCGGGTCGATGCGACGGCACTGGCCCGACACGCGCTCGACTGCCTGGCCTGGATGCTCGCGACGGATCGCCTTCGGCTTCGGATCGCGGTCCCCGCGCCAAATTCCAACTACCACCCCAAGCTCTGGCTCTTCGAGGACGGCGTGAATCGAGTCCTCGCCCGAGGTTCCGGAAACGCAACCTCTCGAGGGGTCGCGGACGGAGTCGAGCACATCGACGTGGACGTCTCATGGTTGCCCGAGAGCCAGCCCCGGGTTCGCGACGGTGTTGCTATACTCGACGACTGGTCGGGAGGCATCAGTCCCGGGATCGAAGAGGTAGTCGAATTGCCCGAGGCGCTGGCAAGGGACATCATCCGGACGGCGCCGTCTCATCCGCCCCAGCCCGGGGACTACGTCAACGTCGCCGACGGGTCCGAGGACCTATCACGATCCGCCGGGCGCCCCGAACGTCGTCTGCGGATCCCTGCCGGACTCCAATGGACCACAGGCCCCTTTGCTCACCAGGGTGAAGCCGTCAGGTCTTGGGAAGGAGGGGCTCTTCCGGAAAGGGGCGTGATTGCCATGGCCACGGGAGCGGGAAAGACCCTGACGGCGCTCATCTGCGCGACGCGCAGTCAGGATCGTCTTGGGACCGCTCCGCTCCTCGTCGTCGTCTCGGCCCCCTCGGTTCCTCTCGTCATGCAGTGGCGGGAGGAGGTGCAACGGTTCGGCGTGACCGCTGTCGCGCCAAGCCTGGAGGCCGACACCGATCGGGCGCTGACCCGTCTCTTCCGCTCCCTTCGAAGGGCCGGAACGCACGTCGTCATCGTCACCAACAACCTCCTCTGCACGCCAGGATTCCAGGCGACCCTTGAAGAGAAGATCCGAGGTCGGGGCGGTGTCGTTGCCGCCATGCTGATCGCGGATGAAGCCCATACCTTGGGCGCCGAGTCGTTTGTCCGCAACAAGCCGGAGTTCTTCGAAAGGCGCTTGGCCTTGTCAGCGACGCCCGAACGCCAGTATGATCCGGACGGCACGGAGGAGATTTTTACGTTCTTCGGGAAAACTGTCTATGAATTCGGTCTGGATCGAGCGATCGGCTTTTGTCTCGTCCCGTACCGCTACTACGTTCATGCGTCCACTCTGACTGGAGAGGAACTCGAGCAATTCGAACATCTATCGAGGCGGATCGGGGTCGCCATGGGCGCGGGGGCGACTGAAGAAGATTCCGGCCTGCAAAGGCTCCTGATCGCACGTCGTCGTATCATCGAGACCAGTGAGAACAAGATCGGACTTCTTCGATCGGTGCTCATCCAGCGCGGCGCCCGGGACCTCGAACACGCCCTCATATACGCATCGGCCAAGAATCCGGAACAGTTCGAAGCGATCGGGGCGCTGTTGACCGACCTCAAGATCAAATGGGCGCCGGTCACTCAGGAAACCACGGCCAACACCCGCCGGCTCGATAGCATCATCGACATCTTCGCGAGCGGAGCCTGTCAAGTGCTTCTCGCCAAGAAGGTGCTTGATGAGGGAGTGGACATCCCGAGCATCCGCGAAGCCTTCATCGTTGCTTCATCCACCGTGGAGAGAGAGTGGATCCAGCGCCGGGGCCGGGTGCTGCGAAGACACCCCGGGAAGCCCTGGGCCATCGTCCACGACTTCCTTGCTCTACCTCCCGCCGAGCTCGTGTGGCGTGACGACACCCGCTCATTGAGAAGGATTATCGAGAGCGAAGTGCATCGCGCCTATACATTCGGCACACATGCGGAAAACGTGGCAGACGACCGCGGCGTGCACGCCGACATGGATCGCATCACGGCGGCCTATTGGCCGGACGGAAGGCTCCCGACGAGGCTTCTGTACAGCGAAGGCGAGCACGTTCTCGCCAGTGCTACTCCAGGAGGCAAACCGTGGTAAGCAACTTCGAGCGGATCCTTGGGGAGATCAGGCGAGAGGCCAATCTCGTCGCGCCTTCCCACGGCTTGGAGCCGGAAGCTGTCGTGGAACTGATCATGAACATCGCCGACCTCGAGGATCGACACCGTGTCAAGACGGAGCCCAGGATACATCAGAGGGTCAAGGGGATGATCCAGGACGTCACCGTGGCGAAGCAGGCAAGGGAGGGCGTCTAGGTGCTGCTTATCCGGCTAATCGAGATCGAGAACTTCGCGTGCTTCGACCGGATTGAAATCGAGCCGTCGACGAACCCGGAAAGGCCCCTGACCGTAATCCGGGCCGAGAACGGTTCAGGAAAGACCACGCTCCTCCGAGCAATTCGTTGGGGAATGTATGGCGAGCGGGGATTACCTGGAAACGCGAGCCATTTCTCGCTCCATCCGGCCGCTTGGCGTCCTGACGACACCGGGGTTCGCACGAGGGTTTCGATCCTGTTCGAAACGGACGGGTCCAGCCGCGACCACCCCGAGGGCAGACCGACCAATACCACGTATGAGCTCCGCCGCTCGGCAACGACGGTTGCAGCGAAGCCGAACCATCCGGGGGAACCCGATTTCCGCCGAATCCACGAGGAAGCCCAGCTACTGGTGGAAGCGCCGGACGGCTCATGGAGTCCGCACGAGGCAGGCGTTGACAGTGTGATCGCGGAGCTCTTGCCTTGGGACCTCCGAGATTTCTTCGTGATGGACGCTGACGAGGCAGCCGATTACGTAGGAGGCAGCGAGAACAAGGTCATCCAGCGTCAGGAGGTGATAGAGAAGACCTCCTTTGTCGTGAGGGCATTGCTCGGACTCGACATCTTCGAGGCAGCCACCGATCGCATCCAGGAAATTAAGGTGGAATTCGGACGCTCGGCGACGAAGGCGGTGAGAGATGAAGAGTTGAGCCGGAAGCAGGAAGAATCAGACCTGCTGCGAACGGAGATTAAGCAGCTTGAAGCAGAAATCGAAGCCGGCAGGGCTAAGAAAACCGACCTCGCGGATCGCCTCGAACGCGCCCGAGGGAGTCTTGAAACCCTGGTCGGAAGTATCTACGCACACGAGGAACTTCGGAAGAGGCTCGCCGACAACCGGGAGCGACGTGAGCGGGTCGATACCCAGCGACGAAGTGCAGTCGAGCGGCTTTCGAGGGAGCTCGGAGCTCCCGACCTGCTCGGAGCCTTGGCGGCGCGGGAGGTCTCCCACGTCGTCGATATATTGCAGCCATTGTACGACGACGGATCGATTCCAATCCGGCACTTGGCGTTTGTTCAGGGCCTCCTGGAGAAGGGTGTCTGTGTGTGCGGGGAGGACTTGGCCACCGAGGGCCGGCATCGACAGCACGTGAAGGAGACTCTCGCGCAGTCCGACGGCAAGGAGGATAAGGCGAACTACTTGGCTCAGGTTCTTCACGCGGCCAATGCTCTCCATCGCCACCAGGACGCGGCTGACTGGATCGCCCGGTGCGATGAGAACGAGAGTGTGATCGGCGATCTGGACGAGGAGGTCGGGAAACTCGATCTGGACAAACGCGATATGGATTCGAAGATCAAGGTGGTCGATGACGAAGAGGTTCAAGTCGCCCGAAGTAAGATTGAGACGCTGGAGACCAACCTACGGATAGTCGATCGTGATCTGGGCGGCAATCAGGACAGACTCGAACGTTGCCAGAAGGAACTCAATGAACTGGAAGGGGTTATTCGCTCCCAAATCCGGCGACAAAGGCAAGCACGCGACCTCGAAGCCTACCAGGAGACCGCGGCGGTACTCGTCCGGATCCTGGATTCGGCTTACAACTCCATTCGCGATGGCCAAGTGCGAGAGCTTGGCGACGAGATGAACCAACTCTTCGGCAAGATGGCGCGGAACGTGGTCGACGACGACGCTCTAGAGGGCGACCGTCCCAAGGCGACGCTCAGAATGATCGCGCGCGTGGGTCTGAGGCCCCTCGAAGGCGAGTCCGGGAAATTCGAAATATTCGCCCTCAACAGCCGCGGGCGGTCCATGCCGCCCACCGAGATCAATGGCGCATCACGCAGGATCCTCGCTCTGTCGTTCGTCCTCGCACTGTGCAAGGTGAGCCGGACGCACGCACCGCTGGTAGCGGACTCGTTGCTCAATTTCATGTCGGATTCGGTTCGAACAAATACGTTGCGGGTAACCGCCGAAACCGCGAGTCAGCCGATCTTCCTCCTCACCGGATCGGATCTCGAATCGCAGAGCGAAGTGGAATTGATTTCGCAGTACGGCGGCGCAACGTACACCCTGACCGGGCAGTGGCAAACCGGCGGTGAGGTCGGTGACGTCGTGAACCAGACTACGGACCGCCAAGTGTCGCTCGTGTGCAGTTGCGGCCCGCGCGAATTCTGCGGAATATGCGAGCGCTACGGACAGGAGGGAAGTCCAGGATGGACCCGTCTCGAGACACGGGAGAGCAGGCAATGAGCGACTTCGCAAGCCTTTTCTCGGAGCGCAGTCACGGTTTGGTCTTGCCGAGAGGCGACGAAGATCGGGTCGATCGGTACGTTGCGATGCACTCGTCGGAGCGGGCGGGTGTCGAGCGGCGGCCCTTTCGCCGGCAGTTGGACTTCTGGGCGTTCAGTATCGTTGCTGCGCTTGCATGGGATCTCGCTCCCCGAGATGGTCCTCACGCGAGTTGGGGCAAAGTCTTCATCTATACCAATCAAGGTATTTTGGACAACGATCTGTGTTCGCTCCTCACCGTGGTCGCAGTAGCGAAGCTCGGCCACGAAGACCCAGAAGTGGGTGAACCTCGCCGGATCGTCGATCTCGCCAACCGGCTTGCGGGAGCCGGTTGCCCGGAGGTCTTGAGGAAGCTGTCGGAGAGCTCTCTTCGGACCACCCCACTCGATCGGGCTATCGAACTGGCACGGACCTTGCACGACCAGGTTCGGTCCAGCCTGGACCTCTCCGAATCTCGCAGGGGTCGTGAGGCTCCCTGATCCTTTGTGAAGCTCGCGACTCTCCTTTCTCGAAACCGGCAAAAGACCGCCATCTCGAGGACGGACTACTCTCGTCCGATCAAGCTTGCATTATCCGACGGCCTGATTGGGTCACAGGCCACGGTCTTCGACTTCGGCTGTGGCCGCGGTGATGACGTCCGGCACCTGGGTCTCAACGGCTTCCGTGCAAGGGGCTGGGATCCGGCACACCGGACCGAGGGAGAACTCGAACCCGCCGAGGTCGTCAACCTCGGCTATGTCGTCAACGTGATCGAGGATACCGAGGAGCGAGCGCAGTGCTTGCTCCGTGCGTGGTCGTTCGCGAAACGGGTTCTTATCGTATCGGCTCGACTCACTTCGGAAACACCCGAGATCGCTTCTGTCGCACCGTACGGGGATGGTTTCGTCACATCCCTACCGACCTTCCAGAAGTTCTACGAACAGGCGGAACTCAAGGACTGGGTCGAGGAACACCTGCCCGCGCCTGTGGTCGCCGCGGGTCCCGGAGTCTTCTACGTCTTCCGCGACGGTGCGGATCGGATCGCATTCCTTGCGAGCCGCTACCGACGCAGCGGCCGCAAGCTCCTGCCCTTGGTCGGGTCTACCATCGAGGATCACAAGAAGTTGCTGCTGCCCCTCATCAAGTTCTTCGAGGAGCGAGGTCGAGCTCCGGAGGAGGACGAGTTGCCGGGCGGCAACGAGATCCGGGAACGATTCGGGAGCCTCCGCCGAGCGCTGCGGTTTGTTCAACGAGCCCACGATACCAGGGCGTGGGAAAGGGTCGTGACCGCGCGCGGGGAGGACCTCCTCATCTTCCTCGCGCTTTCACGGTTCGACGGCAGGCCCCGCTTCGGGCAGCTCCCGCTTCCGGTTCGCCGCGACATCCGCGCGATCTTCTCGACCTATCGAAGGGCCTGCGAGGAGGCCGACGTCGCCCTGCTTGCCGCTGGCGACATGGAACGGGTGTCGAAAGCTGCAAGAGGATCTGCGATTGGAAAGCTCACGCCGTCGGCGATCTACGTTCACGAGCGCGCGCTCGATGGATTGCCTCCCTTGCTTCGCCTCTACGAAGGCTGCGCGCGGGGCTATATCGGCCGCGTCGAGGGCGCCAACATCATCAAGCTCCATATCGCTGAACCAAAGATCTCGTACCTTTCCTATCCAGATTTCGAGTGCGATCCGCACCCGGCACTTGCGGAGGGCATGACCGTCCACTTGCAGACGTTTCGCATCCGTGAGCGCGATTATCGCGGATCCAGGAACCCGCCGATCCTGCACCGCAAGGAGACGTTCCTCGCCCCGGACCATCCCCTTCACGCCAAGTTCTCTCGGCTCACCCGACAGGAAGAGTCCAAGGGACTCTACGAGGAAACAACGGCTATTGGGACCCGACGGGGCTGGGAACAGGTGCTCTCGGAAAAAGGATTCACTCTGCGAGGGCATCGGCTGGTGCGCGAAAGAAGCATTGGTCCACGCACGAATTGAAATCCCGGTATCAGTGAGGCGGTGGTGCGTCCGTTCCAACAGTCACCCCCGTGACGAAAACCAAGTCCTTGCCGAGCTGGCCGACAGACAGCCTCCGGACCTCGAAGGCGCCCGCCCCCCAACCTCGGCATCATGAGCGCCGCGCTCCGAGCAACTGTTCCGGATGGCTGCGAAGGGCGCGCCCCATGCCCGCCGCCTCGATGCCATGACGAGGGCCGGTCGGATTCCGCTCGAAAGCCGGCGGGGATGGATGCGTCGACATCCTGAAGTCCCCCGAGCCGAACCAGCCGGACCTCACACGCCCTCTTCGCTCGCCGTGCTATGCTCGATGCGAGGGAAACGGCAGGGTCGAGTGTCGGCAATGGCTCGGGAACGTCCACCCAAGAACCCCTTCAAGCCTCGTCCCGGCGCTCTGCCGCCTTTCCTGGCCGGGCGCGACAGAGAATTGCGGGCGGTGGAGACGAGCATCCTGCAGCCCCTGCGGGACCGGGAGGAACCGTCCAGCAATGCCGCGTTGGTGTCGCCCAGGGGCTTGGGCAAGACGGCGCTCTCGGAGGCATTGCGCATCCTGGCTGGGCGTGGCGGTATGCGTACCCTGGACGCGCCGGCGTCGGAACTCGGCTCGATGAGCGAGCTGGCGACCGCCACGACCGGCCGGGAGGCCATGGCGCAGATCCGGACGACCGAGCGTCGCGCAAAAGAAAGCAGCGTCGGCCTGCGCACGCTCTTTTCCGGGAATTTGGGCAAAACAACCGAGCGCGAGTACATCGCCGTACAGGACGCTCCGAGCGTACGTGAATGGGAGGCGGAGTGGGAGCGTCAGTGCCGCGAATCGCCGTTGCTGGTGATGGTGGACGAAGCGCACACGCTCGATTTGGACGTGGCGTATGCACTGCTCAACGCGGTGCAGAGCATCCAGAAGCGTGGCGCCCCGTTGGGCTTGCTGCTTGCCGGGACCCCGGACCTGCCGGACCGTCTTCGGGGCGCTCGGCCCACTTTCTGGGACCGGCTGGCGCCGGGCATGAGGATGGGCCTGCGCCTTCTCAGCGACGAAGAGTCGGCCCAAGCCTTCCGCGAGCCGCTCTTGAAAATGGGCGCCGACATCGACATGAACGCCCTCGACGCCATGGTGCGCGACGCCCAGGGTTATCCCCATTTCGTGCAGGCATGGGGACATGCCGCCTGCAACGAGCTGCTCGATGAGTGGCCATCGGGCCGGCGCAGAATCACACCCTCCCATGTGGAAGCCGCCAAGCCGGCCATGAACCTGGAGCGGGCGGAACTCTACGCCGCCAGGCGCAACGAGCTGCAGCGCGCCGAAGGCTCGCCCCTGCGCAAGCCTCTGCGCGCTTACGCGAACATTGCCGAAGCCATCCTTTCGGCGGACGGGCAGCGCTTGCGCCTGGGCAGCCTGGAAGCCATCGTGGAAGACGCCTTGGCCAATGAGATGGGAGAGGCCAGGTTCAACGCCGACCATGTGGGAACCATCATCCGGCGGGGCGAGCACACCGGGTTCATCCGCAGGGATCCTGTGACGGATGAGTTCCATCCCGGCATCCCCAGCCTCCTTTCCCACATCGCCGAGAGCGGCGCCGAGCCCCCTTGCAAATGAAATTATCCCATATCGAGTCATTGAACAAACACCAACATCCTGCCTGCGATCATGGGAAGGGGACGACACGAACATCCACCGGTCCTGCCGGGGTTGCGGCGGCGGCCTGTACACAGGGGGGAACGCCCCGGGCCGCGGGCGTCCCGCTGCGCGGCGGACGCGGTATGAGGCGCTCGACCACGATCTTCCATTCACCCCTCTGCCGCACGCCCCCTTCGCATCGTAAGCCGCAAATGGTCTTCGTTCGCGTCGAATTCGGGATCCACGCCGTTCCTTTCGCGCATCAAGGGGATAATCTTGTTGCGGACGCCCATGCCCCGAGCATCTACATAGCCGTAGTCCCGCAAAACCTCGACGATAATCGGATTACGTGGCGAACGTTGGCCGGCGATCATCTTCTCCACGGTCATGGTATTCTGCAACGCACCAGGGCTGGCGACTTCCAACCGATCGACATGGCGAACCACTTCGATCTCTTCGTGGCGGGTCCAATCCCGATGAGCGACTGCATTGACGATCGCTTCACGAAGCGCCTCTGTCGGATAGTGCCAGGTTCGATCCCGGCGCATGTGTTCATCTACCTGATCCGATTCTTCCGAGATATATGATCGCATGCAATCGGCAAGAATTTCGAGCACACCCTTCTCCACGACTTCTCGTGTACCCTCGGACGCCTCCTGCAACAAGGCGACAAGGGGTCCGTCAATTACCCGATCATCCAGCGCACGATAGGTCTTGTCCCTCCCCTCGAAAGCCATCCAGCGAATGCCTGCCTGGCGCAACAACCGGCGAGGTCTGCGCCCGAACAACACCAGTCCCGCAATCGTGCACACCGGCGGACCATCCTGCCTTTCGGTCATGAAGCCCAATCCGCACAAACGTTCCTCCCATCCCCCGTCGGTGGAAGGCGGTTCGTTGTCGCGTACGACAACGGTCAGATAATCTTCCAGTCTTTCCCTTCCAAGATCGTGCAGCTTGCTGCCGGACACGGGCAGCAGCTCCGCATGAAGCATGCCGCCGATCGCGAACAGCCTTGCCTGTTGCTCGCGCGTGGCGAGCTGGGAAGTGCTGCCCACACGTATGTAGACGTCTTCGCGATTGTTGTGCCGAACCACATAGGGTTTCGCCGTACCCTGGGTAATGCCTACGACAGCCACTCGTCGTTGAGCGTCGATCTGGATCTCTTCGTAGAATGGCAGGATCATCGGGTGCACCTTGCGACCGAACACCGTGTCCATTATCCAGTGTTCGAGATCATCCCGGTGAATACCCGTGATTCTTCCGTCGTCCTCCACTCCTATCAGAATGCGGCCGCCCTGGAAATTGGCCAGCGCCACCACTTCCTTCGCGAGCTGTTCCGGGCGCAGATCGGCGTCGCTCTTGAACTCCATTCCGGAGTTCTCCCGGTTGGCGATGTGCTCGAGCAGTTCTGATTTCGTCATCGTCAATCGAATCCGTATTTTGCCCGACGTTGTGTGAAAGCCTCCCGTCCCCCCTCGAGGATGTCGGCGCCGTGATCCCGGATCTTCCGGACGTCGATCGATCCCTGCATGTCTGACGGCATTTCCGCCCGATCTCCGGCGGCGGTACATACACCGATCCACTCCGCATCCCCGAACACCGGGATGTTGGCGTTATGAGTCGCGAACAGGAATTGACGCTCGGTCTTCTCGGATCGAAGCTCCTTGACGATGCGCTCCGCGATGAATGCGTTGTCAAGGTTGTCTTCCGGTTGATCCATGATCAGGGGATCGGGATTGTTCAGCAGCAACAGATGCAGGATTGCCGTGCATTGCTGTCCGAGGGACAAATCTCCCAAGTCCCTGAAGCGATCGCCGCCGGAATGGGAGATGTTGAGCTCGATACTGATACGATCCTCCATGTCGATCGCTTCCAGCGCATGGAGCCGAGCGGTGTCCAGACCAGCCAGCGTTTCCGCGAACCCCTCGGTCAGACCCCACCCCTTGTTCAGCAACTCGTCCTTTCCCTTGCGAATGGCGGAAACCAGGCCCATGATTGTAAGCGCCCGTGCATCTTCGATCCATTTCGTCCTTTCCGGGCCGACCTTGGGCAAGCCTTGCAGGAATTCCCTCAATGGTCGCCGTAGTCCATCGGGAACGACGGCAATGCGCAACTTGCCGCTCAATCGCTCGTTGACCCGCCTGACCGCACTCTGCTTGGCGGCCGTGCGGGCGCTCCGGAGGTTCGATATATCACCCAGCAGGTTCCGGCGCTCCTGTTCCAGTTGCTCTACGAGAGCATCCACCGTACCGAGTTCCGACTGTACGGGTCTTATCCGTTCGATTTCCCGCAACAGCCCTTGATAAGCTACGCCGACCTCCCGGCCGCTCCTTCCCGCCATCGCAGGCAATGCGGCGAAATCCTTCTCGATGTCCATTTCGGACTCCGCCATGACCTGCCTCAGCTTCTCCTCCTGCGGTACAAGCGCTCTCCCGGCTTCATCCACCGCCGTACCGATTTCATCCAGCTTCCGCTGCACGGTTTCGATCAGCGTCTCCAGGATGTTCCGTCCTTCCAGAAACGGATCGGCATGCGGCAGATCCTCCAGCGCCTTGTCGCTCAGAAAAGTCAGATCGGGCAACTCCTCCTCGAAATAAAGCCTGGCGCCATGGATCCGATCGATTTCCTGTCGCATACGCGGCTCCAGTTGCCGTTCCCGCTCCAGCAACGGCACCAGATTCAGTTTTTCCTCCAGGCCCTGTTCCCTGTACTGCCTGACTCTCTCCCGGAGCTTCGGAAGCTCCGCGATCCGTACCTCGATCTCGTCCTTCTTCTCCTTCGCCTTCTCCAGCCGATCGCCGTTCTCTTTCAACTTGCGGTACGCCGAATCCAGACGGGTCCGTTGCCCTGCATTATCGGGCAGGAAACGATCCAGAACCCGCGTCAGCGCACCCGGCCTCCGCACCAGCTCGTAGATTTCGTTTTGTCCGTAGAATTCCGCTTCCGGGAGCAAGTCCGACCCCGGATGCAGGGTCGATTCATTCCCATTTCCATCGATCACCCGAGGAGGCTCTCCGTAGCGTCGGATGACCTGGTAGTGTTTCATGTTGTTGGCCGCCGAACACAGATCGACGATCACCCGACCGCCGGCCTTGCCGAGATTTTCCGAGACGATTTGGTCTCCCTGTTTTTCCGCGTCTCTCGCCTTGTGCGGCAGGTCGAGTGCGTATCTCAGGCACTCCAGCAAGGTGGACTTCCCGGCGCCTCGTCCCCCGATCACCGCATTCAGGTGGCCGGAGAGGTTGGCCGTGAGTCCATCGAGGTATCCGCCCTCGATCCGCACTCTGTCGATACGGCTGTAGAATCGCTCCTGCATCTGGCTTGCCTGTCGTATCCTTGATTCCGGGTCCTTGAACGCCAACAGGAAGGAGGCAAAGCAAGGGCGGGTCATCTTGATGAACGTCGATGACTTGGGATCGGCCAATTGTTCGGGCGTGGCGACGTCCTTGGCGTTGATGACGATGATCGGCTTTTCGCGCCGATAGTCGGAATTTTTGTTCAGGACGATGGATCCGTACTTTTCGTCGAGGTCTTCAATCGAACCGGGAATCTGTCCAACTCGTACCAGATCATGTTTTTTCCAGACGTGAACCAGACCGCCTCCATCCCGTTGGAGCCGAAGGAGACCGCTTCTGCCGGTCATATGGGCCGCATACCAGAATCCACCCTGTTCCTGCACAATCTCCGCGATTGCCAGGCAACCGAGTCCGGAAGGCGCCACCCGCTCCTCCGGATCCATCAGAGCGAGCCTGCCGAGCACACGCTGGAGTTTTTCGATCGTCGTATCTTCGGCAAAGAGGCAGACCATGTGGATCTTTTCGGTGGAGGCGATCTCGAACCCCGGGAACACGACGATACCATCCCGAGACAACGCGTTCCGTATTCGATCCACCTCCTGAACGCTGCCGTGATCGGCCAGGCCCACGACCTTGATGTCTTGCTGCCGGCATACCTTCCGCAATTCCTCGACATAGGCTTCGGCGCTCAGCTCGTGCTCTTGCCCTCGATAGCGCCTGCCGTAGCTGGGCGGATTGACCTGCAAGGCGCATTTCCAGAACCGTGCATGGAAATAATGTTGGTCGGTCATTGTCTGGCCTCCACCCGCCTGCGGACTTCCCTCTTCCCGCATTGGACAAGTGTACATCGTTCACCCGCTCTCCCGTGAAGTCCCCTTCACGCCGGAACCGGGGGGCCGTCCCGCTCGCGGAACGGCTCCTTGTGCCGATGGGCGCTCGGCGTGGCGCGGAGGAGGCCGACGTCGTCCGGCCCCGGCAGTCCGCCCCGTTGAACGACGTCCCGGGATTGGGCAGGATTCGGGGGCGAGGTCACGTTCATGCCCATGCCCGTTCGCAGGATCGACGAGACGCGGGGCGCCCGGTTTGCGGGAGGGGGCCGTTTCGGGCAGAGGCCGGGCCGCGAGCCGTGAGCGCCCCTGGCCACGCGGAGCGCGCACGGCGCTACCGCGAGCGCGGCTGGTGGCCGGGCGTGCCGCTCGCGGAGCGCTTCCGCCGCTTCGTTCGGGAGCGGCCGGACGCGCCCGCCGTCCTCGACGACCGGGGGCGGCGTCTCAGCCGCGCCCAGCTCTGGCGGGAAGCCGGGCGGCTCGGCGCGGAGCTCGCCCGGCATGGGGTCGGACCGGGGGACGTCGTCCTCCTCTTCATGCCGAATCGGGTCGAGTCCCTGGTGGCGATGCTCGCCGCGCTCCGACACGGCGCGGTTCCCGCCAACCTGCCGATCCGCACGGACGAGGACGCCCTTCGCCACGCGGCGGCGCTCTGCGAAGCCCGCGCGCTCATCACCGTCGAACGGCACGGCCGGACCGAGACCGGGGCGCTCTCCCTCGCCGCCGCGGCGGGCTGTCCCGCCCCGCCCGCGGTGGCGGTCGTCGCCGAGGACGGGACCCGGCGCTGGCCGATACCGGGCTCGGGAGCGGGGGCGGAAAGCCACGGCAGCCACCGGAGCCGCGGCCGCGGCCCGGATCGAGGCTCGGATCGAGATCCGGAGCGAGACCGGGGCCGGGACCCCGCCCGCGCCCGTCCCCCCGAAGCACTCGACCACCTCATGTTCACCTCCAGCACCACCGGCCCCGCGAAGGCGGTGATGCACACCGGCGACACCCTCGCCGCCCTCAACGTGACGTTCGCGGAGCGGTTCGGGCTCGGGGACGACACGCCGATCTTCATGCCGTCGCCGCTCGGGCACAGCGTCGGGGTGATCCACGGCGCCCGCCTCGCGCTCCACACCGGCGCCCCGCTCGTCCTCCAGGACCAGTGGGACCCCGCCCGCGCCCTCGACACGGTCGCCGCCCGCGGCTGCCGCTTCACGGCCGCCGCGACCCCCTTCCTGAGGGACCTGGTGGACTCGCCCTGGCCGACCCGGGGCGCCCATCACCCCGCGGCCGCCCGCCGTGCGCCGAAGCTCGCGCCGCTCGCCTGGTTCCTCTGCGGCGGCGCCCAGGTCCCGCCGTCGCTCATGGAGCAGGCGGAGGCGGAGTTCCCGAACACCCGGACCACCGTGCTCTGGGGCATGACCGAGGGCGGGCTCACGACCTGCACGGCCGCGAGCCCCCCCGAGAAGGTGCGGAACACCGCCGGGGTCGGGCTCCCCGGGCTCGAGCTCCGCACCCTCGACGAGCACGGCGAGCCGGCAGCCCCGGGCGCCGAGGGCGAGCTCGCGATGCGGGGGCCGGGGGTGTTCGTCGGCTACTACGCCCAGGAGTCCCTCTACGAATCGCTGCTGACCCCGGACGGGTTCTTCCGCACCGGCGACCTCGCCCGCATCGACGGCGACGGGTACGTCAGGATCACCGGCCGGGCGAAGGACCTCATCATCCGGGGCGGGGTGAACCTCTCCCCGGTCCCCCTGGAGGACGCCCTCGCCGCCTTCCCCGGCGTGCGTGCGGTGGCGGTGGTGGGCTATCCGGACGAACGCCTCGGCGAACGGATCTGCGCGGTGTTGCAGACGAAGGGAGCCGCATCGGCGGAGCTCGGGGCGCTCGCCTCGTTCCTGCGCGAGCGGGGGCTTCCGAAACACCTCTGGCCGGAGATCGTCCGGACCGTGGACGATTTCCCGCGGACCGCGGCCGGAAAGATCCGGAAGCTCATCCTCCGGGACCGGATCGTCGCGGCCGACCGGGCCGGCGGCCGCCCACAGTGAATCCACCCCGCACCGGAGACGTGGGCCGGATGCGCCCCGAATACGATCCCGGGTGAAGCGGGTTCGAGAATGCGGGTTCGACGACAGTGGATTCGACGATTCCTGCGGTGCGGATCAGACTTGGCCGCCTTCCGTCATTCCCGCTACCCGCACCACTTCCACGAGCACGTGCTCTCCCGGGCACGAGCTTCACGGGAACGAGCCCCCGGCGCTGTTCGTAACCTATTGATATAGTGGGTGTAGAGAGGGGGGGCGAGATATCCTTTACCCCCACGCGGACGGCGTTCTTCCGTGGTTTGGAGTCGGTTCGAGGGGCACTTCGGCGGATTTCACCCCACGGAGCCACGTGCGCGGGCACGGCGTCCCGGGAACGCTCGTGTCCCGCCCGCAAATGGGACGGTGAGGCCGCCGCCGATCGATGCGGGCGGGACTCCCGCGTTCCCAGGACGCGGTGCCCAAGAGCGTTCGCGAGAGGCGTGCCCGGCGAAAACCCCACCGCGCACATGCCTCGGAACGAGGGGCTTTCGCGGCGCCTGCCTCCGAGCCTGATTGGGGGAATGACGGATCCTCGATTCATGCAACAATCGGGTCGAGTCGCCCCGGGCGGTCGCGAAGGGGAGGCGGGAGAGAGGGGCCGGCCGGGAACGGGTCCGGGCGCGGGTACGGGTGCGGATGCCGGGGCGGGAACGGGTGCGGACCCCGGAGCCGGGTCGAGGACGAGGGTGGATGCGGTAACCGGATCGGTCACCGGCATGGGACACGGGAGGGTGCGGCGGTGAGGGTCCGGCTCGGCGACGTCGAGGTCGGCTATACGGAGCGGGGCCGCGGCCCGCCCGTCGTCATGGTGCACGGCCTCGCCGAGGACCGGCGGAGCTGGGCGGTCGCGCAGGAGCGGCTGTCCGACTACCGGACCCTCGCATACGATCTTCGCGGACACGGCGAGACGGGGTTCGGAGACGGGAACGGCGCCCTGGACCAGCTCGCGGGCGACCTCGCCCGTTTCCTCGAGGCCCTGACCGGGCCCGCCGCCTGCATGGGCTACTCGCTCGGCGGCGCCGTCGTCCTCGCGCTCGCGGCAGCCCGCCCCGACCTCGTGACCCGCGCGGTGGTCTGCGGCACGTCGTCCGTGGTGGGGCGCGCCGCGGCCGGCTTCTTCGAGGAGCGCATCGCACTCCTTCGCTCGGACCGGGCGGCCTTCGAAGCAGCCCTCCGGGAGGACACCGCCGCCCAGATCGTCACCCCGGACGCGGACCTCGACGCGGTCACCCGCCGCCGGGTGGAGGCGGTGGGGGACGGCCGCGGGTACGTCAACGCGGCCCGCGCGATGCAGGGCCTCCGCGACGCCCCGCTCACCGGGGCGCTCGCACGGATCCGGTGCCCCGTGGACGTGATCGGGGGAGACGGCGACCGGTTCTGTCCGCGCAAGGCGGCCGACCTCATCCTCGCCGAGCTCGCGGACGGCGCCTACCGCGAGCTCGCGAACTGCGGCCACCTGATGGCGGTGGACCAGCCGGAGGCGTACCCTGTGGCCCTCCGCGCCGCCCTGGAACGGCCGGGACGAGGACGAGGCAGGGGGAGGGGGAAGGAGCAATCCCGGAGATGACGGGGTATCGCCGGAGATGTGGGAAATGGGATCCTGCCGGGCCGGGGCCATGCCGGACGGGGACCGTCCCGTGAATGGGAGAACGCCGGGAACGAGCCGATGGTGACCCGGTTCGGGATCTCGCGGGGGGTGAGCCCGCGCGAACCGCTCGCCGAGGTGGGAGACCTCGCCCGGTCCGTCGAGGACCACGGCTTCGACGCGCTGTGGTTCATCGACCACCAGCTCGGGATGAAGGACGTCTACACCGCGATGACCCTCTCGGCGCTCGCGACCGGGCGCATCGAAATCGGCGCCGGGGTCACCAACCTCACGACCCGCCATCCCACGGTGACCGCCAATGCGACCGCCGCCCTCGACGAGGTCTCGCGGGGCCGGGCGCTCCTCGGGCTCGGGGCGGGCTGGGTCGCGGTCCGCTCGATCGGCCGCGAGCCCGAGCGCCTCGGCGCGATCCGCCGCGGCATCGAGGACTTCCGGCGGCTCTTCGGCGGCGAGGACGCCGAGCTGCACGGGCCCGGGGGGGCGCAGGCGCGGGTGCGGCTCGCGACCGCGGCCCGGCGCGTGCCGATCTACCTCGCGGTCTCCCAGCCCGGGATGCTGCGCCTCGCCGGCGAGACCTGCGACGGGGCGATCGTGATGGGGGCCGCGGACCCCGGGTTCTGCCGCTGGCAGCTCGACTTCCTCTACGAAGGGCTGGAACGCGGCGGGCGCCGGCGAGAGGACCTCACCATCGACCTCTTCGTCACGATGAGCGTGGACGACGACGAGGCGCGGGCGGTGAGCGACGTTCGCGCCTGGGCCACGAGCCAGGCCGCGACCTTCCAGGTATGGAAGCGGATCCCCCCCGGCTGGGAGCGGTTCCGCCCCGAGTTCCTTCGCGCGCAGGGGAGCTACGAGTACGAGGACCACCTGTCGCTTCGCGCCGGCCACAAGGAGCTCGTCAGCCGGGAGTTCGTCCAGTCGGTCGCGATCGCGGGCGACCGCGCCTCGTCCGTCGAGCGGCTGCGCGAGGTGGCGGCCCTCGACTTCGATCGGATCACCTTCGCGCTCCTCTCCGGCGGGCGCCGCCGGAGGCTGGAGCAGCTCGCGACGGAGGTGCTGCCGGCGCTTCGGGCGGAGCGGGAAGGAAGCCGGGCGGGCGGCGCGGCGGCGCGCTGACCCGGCCACGGCGAGGCGCGCCGACGGGGACCGCCGAGGTCCGGCCGCGGCGAGCGCGGGAAGGCCGGGCGGTTCGCGCCAGGGTTCGGACGGGCGCGGTGACCCGCCGGGGTCCATGCCGGGACCCGGAGGGCCGCATGGTACGAAATACAACCGGAGAACTGCCATGAAGAAGCTGAAGTACGCGATCACCGGAGCCGCGGGGCGCACCCTCCCCGCCCTCTCCACCCTCCTTGCCGCCCCCGCCTTCGCCCTCGCCCTGGTCCTCGGGGCGGGGGCGGCGCCCCTCGCCGCCTCCGCCGCGGACCCGATCCGGATCGGCGACGTCAACAGCTACAAGCGGCTGCCCGCCCACACGATCCCCTACAGGATGGGGGTCGAGCTCGCGCTCGAAGAGATCAACGCGGCCGGCGGGGTGCTCGGCCGCCCGCTCGAGCTCGTGTCCCGCGACGACGCGGGCAAGCCCGGCGAGGCGGTGAAGATCGCCGAGGAGCTGGTGTCGAAGGAGCGGGTCGCGCTCATCTCGGGGACCCTGTTCTCCCACATCGGGCTCGCCCTCACCTCCTTCGCCGGCGAGAGGAAGGTGCTCTACCTCGCGGCGGAGCCCCTCGCCGACGCCCTCGTCTGGGCCAAGGGCAACCGCTACACCTTCCGGCTCCGGCCCTCCACGTACATGCAGGCGTCCATGCTCGCGAGCGAGGCGGCGAAGAACCCCGCGAAACGCTGGGCCACCATCGCGCCCAACTACGCCTACGGGAAGGACGCGGTGGCCGCGTTCAGGAAGGTATTGACCCGGCTTCGCCCCGACGTCGAGTTCGTGGCCGAGCAGTGGCCGGGGCTGTTCAAGATCGATGCGGGCGCCGAGGTCCAGGCCCTGAGCGCGGCCTCCCCCGAGGCGATCTACAACGTGACCTTCGGGAGCGACCTCGCGAAGTTCGTGCGCGAGGGCAAGCTCCGCGGGCTCTTCGAGGGCCGGCTGGTGGTGGGCCTCCTCACCGGCGAGCCGGAATACCTCGACCCGCTCAAGGGCGAGGCGCCCGAAGGGTGGCTGGTCACCGGCTACCCCTGGTACGACATCGACACCCCCGAGCACGATGCGTTCCTCTCCGCCTACCGGGCGAAGCACGACGACTACCCGCGCATCGGCTCCATCGTCGGGTACAACACCATGCTGACCGTCGCCGCCCTCATCGCCAGGGCCGGCAGCACCGACACCGAGGCGATGGTGGACGCGCTCGAGGGGCTCACCTTGGACGCCCCGACCGGACCCATCACGTTCCGCGAGCTCGACCACCAGTCCACGATGGGCGCCTACGTCGGCTGGACGAAGCTCGAGGACGGCCGCGGCAGGATGGTGGACTGGACCTACCAGGACGGCGCGGACCACTTCCCGCCCGACGACGAGGTGCGGGCGATGCGGCCGTCGAGCTGAAGCATTGACCGGGGGGCGGAGCGGGCGGGCGGCGGGGGAAGAACCACGCGGCCGGGTTCGGGCACGTTCGGGCAAGGCGGTGAAGTGAGGCGCGCCGGCGGCCGGAGCCGTGGCTGACCTCGGGTTCTACCTCGTCCAGGCGCTGACCGGGCTCTCCAGCGCCTCGGCCCTGTTCCTGGTCGCCTCGGGGCTCTCCATCATCTTCGGGGTGACCCGGGTCGTCAACTTCGCGCACGGATCGTTCTACATGCTCGGGGCGTACATCGCGTACACCCTCGTCGGGCACCTGGGCGGCGCGCTCGGATTCTGGGCGGCGGTGCTCCTCGCGGGGGCGGCCGTCGGCATCATCGGGGTGGTCGTCGAGCTCCTCATCCTGCGGCGGGTGTACCAGGCCCCCGAGCTCTTCCAGCTCGTCGCGACCTTCGGCGTCATCCTCGTCATCCAGGACCTCGCCCTCCTCGTGTGGGGCGCGGAGGACCTGTTCGGCCCGGCGGCGCCGGGGCTCGAGGGCACGGTGGACGTCCTCGGCACCCGGCTCCCCGAGTACGACCTCGCCCTCATCGCGCTCAGCCTCGTGGTGCTGGGCGCCCTGTGGCTCCTGTTCCGGCGGACCCGCTGGGGCACCCTGGTCCGGGCCGCGACCGAGGACCGGGAGATGGTGGGGGCGCTCGGCGTCAACCAGGCGTGGCTGTTCACCGGCGCCTTCTTCCTCGGCTCGATGCTCGCGGGGCTCGGCGGCGCCGCCCAGCTCCCGAAGGGAGGCGCCGACCTCCTCATGGACTTCAACATCCTCGCCGCGGTGTTCGTGGTCGTGGTGGTGGGCGGGATGGGCAGCATCGCCGGGGCCTTCCTCGCCGCGGTGCTGATCTCGGAGCTCGGCGCGTTCGGGATCCTCGTCCTCCCCCAGAGCACCCTGGTGCTCATGTTCGTGGTGATGGCGGTGGTCCTCGTCTTCCGGCCCTGGGGGCTGCTCGGCCGTCCGGAGGCGCCCGGACAGCACGGGCAGGCGGGGCCGCCCGAGCCGCCGCTCCGGCCGCCCCCGCCCCGGCTCCGGGCGGCGGGCCTGCTCCTGCTCGCGGCGCTGCTCGCGCTGCCCGCGTTCGCGGACGACTTCACCCTGGTGCTCGCGGTCGAGATCGCGATCATGGCGCTCTTCGCGGCCAGCCTGCACTTCGCCATGGGTCCGGGCGGGATGGTCTCCTTCGGGCATGCCGCCTTCTTCGGCGGGGGCGCGTACGCGGCGGCCCTCCTGGTGAAGTACGCCGGCTCCCCAATGGAGGCCGCGCTCCTCTTCGCGCCGGCGATGGCCGGGGTGCTCGCCCTCGTCTTCGGGTGGTTCTGCGTGCGCCTCACCGGGGTCTACCTCGCCATGCTGACCCTCGCCTTCGCCCAGGTCGGATGGTCGATCGTGTTCCAGTGGGGCGAGGTCACCGGGGGAGACGACGGCATCCTCGGCATCTGGCCGAGCGAGTGGGCGAGCGACCGGCTCGCCTTCTACTACCTGTCGGTGCTCGCCTCGGCGGGCGGGATCCTGGCCCTCCAGTACGTCCTCCACTCCCCGTTCGGGTACGCGATGCGGGCCTGCCGCGACTCGGTGGTGCGAAGCGCCTCGATCGGCATCGACGTGCAGCGCCAGCAATGGCTCGCGTTCGCGTTCTCCGGGGTGCTCGCCGGGCTCGCGGGCGGCCTCTTCGTCTTCTCCAAAGGGAGCGTGTTCCCGGACGAGATGGCCATCCCGCGCTCGTTCGACGCGCTCATCATGGTGCTCCTCGGCGGGGTCAAGACCGTCCTCGGCCCGCTCGCGGGGGCGGCGACGTTCACCTGGCTCCAGGACGAGATCTCGCGCCTCGAATACTGGCGGCTCATCCTCGGGGCGCTGATCATCGCGATCGTGGTCGCCTTCCCGCAGGGGATCGCGGGGTTCCTGCGCGCCCGCGCGGGCCCCTGGTTCGGGGTCCGGGAGATGGAGGCGTGACCCCGGCGAACGGCGCGGCCGCAGGCGCGGACGCCGGCGGAGGCGCGGGCGAGGCGGGCGGAGCGGCCGGCCGGGGCGCAGGGGCCGGTTCGGGCGTGGACGTGAACGCGGGCGTGGGTGTGGACGGAGCGGCCGGCCGTGCATCCGCGGGCCCGGCGCCGGGCGGACGCACCGGCACGCCGCGGGAACCGGGCGGACATCCCGGCGTTCCGGAGGCGACGCCCCGCGTTCCCCTGCTCGAGGTGCGCGGGCTCTGCCGCGCGTTCGGCGGGGTGCGGGCGGTGGACGACGTGAGCTTCACCCTCGACCGGGGACGGCTCCTCGCCCTCATCGGGCCGAACGGGGCCGGCAAGACCACCTGCTTCAACGTCATCAACGGCCAGCTCGCCCCCGACCGGGGCTCGGTCCGCCTCGGCGGACGCGAGCTGGTCGGTCTCGCGCCGCACCGGATCTGGCGGCTCGGGGTCGGCCGCACGTTCCAGATCACCGCGACCTATCCGAGCATGACGGTATGCGAGAACGTCCAGATGGCCCTGCTCAGCCACCATCGCCGCCTGTTCTCGTTCCGGGGGCGCGCCTCCGCGCAGCACCGGGACGAGGCCCTCGCCCTCCTCGAGCGGGTCGGCATGGCCGAACAGGAGGACCGCCCGTGCAGCGTGCTCGCGTACGGGGATCTGAAGCGGGTCGAGCTGGCGGTGGCGCTCGCGAACGCGCCGTCGCTCCTGCTCATGGACGAGCCGACGGCCGGCATGTCCCCCGGCGAGCGCATCGAGCTCATGCGGCTCACCGCCGGGATCGTGGCCGAGCGCGGCATCGCGGTCCTCTTCACCGAGCACGACATGGACGTGGTCTTCCGCCACGCGGACCACGTCCTGGTGCTCGACCGGGGGCGGCTGATCGCGGACGGCGCCCCGGAGGCGGTCCGCGCGGATCCGCGCGTGCGGGCCGTCTACCTCGGTTCCGGGGACGCCCCGCCCGCCTGATCCGCCTCCCTTCCGGTCCGCCGCCCTGGCCCCCGCTCCCGCCGACACCGGCGCGACGTCAAAAGTGCCGCACGGCCCGGAGCAATGCATCGCCGGGACGGCCTTCGATGGCCGCGGCCCAGCCTACGAGGTCCGGACGCGGCCCGAACAGTGCGAAAACCCTGCCGTCCCGATCCGGGCCGGGTTGCAGGCCGCGGTCCGTCCGCCAGCCGCGGGCGCCTCCCGGCAGAAGCGCGGCCGAAGGCGCGGTGATCCCGCCCTTTTCCGTCCGGCGCGGTCGTACGAATTCCCGGCACACGGGCCAACTCCCGGGGCCGCCCGAGAGCGTGTCCCGCGGCAGGTCGGGCCGCCACGATGGCGGCTCTCCGATCTCGACCGCCCAGAGCGCGCGGCGGATGGTGGGAAGATCCCGCGGGTCGCGGATCTCCTCGTGGCGAAGGAATTCGGCCCAGGCGCCGTCCGGGGTATCGCAGAAATAGTGGGTCGGTTCGCCGGCGTCGTTCCACCGCCCCGCGGGCTGCGACGAATCCTCCCGCAGGAAGGGAAAGCGGGGGTCGGCGTGGCGGAATGCGATCACGTAACGGGAGATGACCGGAGGGCGCGGGCAAGCTCGCGCACCCGTCGCGGGCTTTCTTCATCGGGCGACCAGCGCTCGCCGAGCGTCCGGGCCGGCGTATCGCCGTCCAGCCGCCGACGCGGGCGTTCGAACCATCGCCGAACGCCGATGTCGTTGTACGCGCCGACGAGGTCGCCGACGACGAAGGCCAGGAAGTGAAGACGCGCGGCGACCGTGTCGGGGGTGGACCGGGCGCCCGACAGGTAACGCCGTGCGCTGGATTCGGATATGCCGAGGAGCCGGGCCAGGAGATCGAGGCCGAGAACGTGTTGCAAGGCGCGCCATTCGTGCCGAGGAGCGGGGGACTCGTCGAGCGCTTCGTTGATCTTTTCCAGGAGGGCGTACAGCCCGGCCCGGTCGGAGCAAGGATGGCGATGGAGTTCGGAGACGAGGGCTCGCCCGATGCCGGCCTCCGTCATGCCCCGCTCCAGTCCCCGCATGGCGTCGTCGTCGAGGCGCGTGACCCGTCGAGGCAGCAGGCCCATCGCATCGGCTCGGCTCAAGGCCGCGACCGCCACGGCCGCAAGCTCCGGATCGTCGAACGGACTGCAAACGGACTGGATTCGGAGTTTCGTCATGAGCACGATTCTATCCAGCCGCTTCGACGTACTCAACCGCGTTCCGGCTTCTTCTGTTAGGAGCACGTAGTCTGTCCGGTGTAGTAGCACGTGATCTGTCCGGTCAGATGGGGGCCGAGGAGGTGCCCTATGACCCGGACGCAAGTGCTACAGGAGATCCGACGGATGAGGTTCGAGGAAGCCTACGGAGGCTGGCAGTCGCGTCGTCTGACGCAGGAGGAGGCGGCTCGGCTGTTGGGGGTGTGCGATCGCACGTTCCGGCGCTACGTGGACCGCTACGAGGACGAGGGGCTGGACGGGCTCGCGGACAAGCGCTTGGCGCAGGTCTCGGCGCGTCGTGCTCCGGTCGATGAGGTGGTGCGCACCGAGACGCTGTACCGGGAGCACTACGAGGGGTGGAACGTGCGGCATTTCTACCGCTTCTACCGCCGCGAGCACCAGGGCACGCGCAGCTACACGTGGGTGAAGAACACCCTTCAAGGGGCCGGGCTGGTGGCGAAGGCTGCGGGCCGGGGCAAACACCGGCGCCGGCGCGAGCGCGCGCCGGTGGCGGGGATGATGCTCCACCAGGACGGCTCCACCCATGAGTGGGTCCCGGGCCAGCATTGGGACCTCATCGTGACCCTCGACGACGCGACCTGCGAGCACTACTCGATGTTCTTCGTCGAGGAGGAGGGAACCGCATCGAGCTTCCAGGCGATGGCCGAGGTCATCGAGACCCACGGCCTGCCGTCAAGCCTGTACACCGACCGGGGCTCACACTACTGGATCACCCCCGAAGCCGGCGGCAAGGTCGACCGCCTGCATCGCACCCAGTTCGGGCGCGCCATGCACCAGCTCGGCGTGGAGATGATCCCCGCGTACTCCCCGCAAGCGCGTGGACGATGCGAGCGGATGTTCGCGACCCACCAGGAGCGCCTGCCCAAGGAGCTCGCCGCTCGGGGCATCCACACGATGCAACAGGCGAACCGGTATCTTGCCGAGCACTACCGGGCGGCGTTCAACGAAGAGTTCACCGTGCCCGCCGCCGAGCTTGGCACGGCGTTCGTGCCCTTCGTCGGCCCGGCCCTGACGGACGTGCTGTGCGAACACCACGAACGCACCGTCGGGCGAGACCACTGCGTGAGCTTCCAAGGCAAGCGGCTCCAGATCCCCGCCCAAGCGCACCGTCGCCACTTCATCAAGGCGCGGGTGCGGGTGCATCGCTACCCGGACGGTCGCATGGCGGTGTTCCACGGGCCGCGCCGGCTCGCCGACTACGAACCCGATGGGGCCTTGGTCGGAGAGCCGCACCGGGCCGGGGACGGCCGGCGCGCCCGAGCGGGCATGGCTCGCTGAGCGCCGCGGGCAGTCCTGTGGATTTGTGGACGAGTCCTGCGGATCGGCGCGAGCCCTTCGGGCCGTGTGGACAAGACCCCGGACAACGCTCGCGCGTTGCCCGCCGCCTTGTCCACACTCTCGCGCCTCTCGCCCACAAGCTCCACAGGACCCACAACCAGTCCGAGGGAACCGGACAACCCTTGTGCTACAAAACCGGACAGGTCTATTTGTTGCCAACACCGCGTTCCGGCTTCTTCCCGAGGCCGCGTGTTTCACGCCCCGGAGGTGGACTTACCCTGGTCTGGTGGACGGTTGATGGTTTTCGCCCCTGTTGTTGTGATGGGCGAGCCCCGGTGAGGGTAGATTCTCCCTGATTCCGGGAGCGGGAAGTCTCCCCCGAGGGTGGTTCGGGACCTCGCCCCGCGCGATCGGGTCGGCCGCGGCGCGGCGGCGGCGGGCGAGATGCTCGAAGTCGTCGGGGCTGAGATAGCCCAGGGCGGAGTGGCGCCGGTAACGGTTGTACCAGCCTTCGATGAAGTCGAACAGCGCCCTCTTCGCTTCGCTTCGGGTCCGAAACGAACGCCGGTCGAGGAGTTCGCATTCCACGGTCGCGAAGAAGCTCTCGGCCATCGCATTGTCGTAGCAGTCGCCCGCGGAGCCGGTCGAGGGACGTACCCCCATCTCCCGGCAGCGCTTGCCGAACGCCACCGAGGTGTACTGCGTGCCCTGGTCCGAATGATGGATCACCTCTTGGGGCCGGCGCTGGCTGACGGCCATGTTCAGCGCTTCGAGGACCAGTTCGGTGCGAAGATGGTCCTGCATCGCCCAGCCCACGATGCGCCGGCTGTACACGTCGAGCACCACGGCCAGGAACACGAACCCCGCCCAGGTCGGCACGTAGGTGATGTCGGCGACCCAGAGCCGGTCCGGCGCCTCGGCGTGGAAGTGTCGTTCGACCAGATCCGCAGCCGCCCGCCGGCCCGGCTTCGGGCGCGTGGTGCGCGTACCCCGGCGCCGGCTCACCCCTGCCAACCCTTCCTCGCGCATCAGCCGCGCCACGCGCTTGCGGCCCACCGCGTGCCCCCGAGCGGCCAAGTCGGCATGGACCCGAGGCGCCCCGTAGGTCCCTCGCGAACGCCGATGAGTCGCCCGGACCTCGCCCCGCAACTCCTCATCGCGCCGCGCATGGCGCGAACGCCCCCGGCCTCGCCACGCATAGTACCCGCTGGGGGAGACACCCAGCACCCGGCACATCGTGGCCACCTGATGCACGGCTCGGTTCGCTCTCACGAGCTCGAAGACCTCCCGGGCACCGTCCCGGTCTCCCGAGCGAACCAAGCCGCGGCTTTTTTTAGAATCTCCCGCTCTTCACGAAGCTGGCGATTCTCCCGGCGCAGCCGCCGCAACTCCTCTCGCTCAACGCTCGTCAGACCGTCCTCGCGGCGACCTTCATCTCGGTCGGCCTGACGCACCCAGTTGCGGACCGCCTGCGATGAACACCCGAACTCGCGAGCGAGCTCCCCGGGCGTGCGACCCGCCCGCACCAGCTCCACCATCTGACGCCGGTACTCCGGCGCATACGGCGCTCGTCTTTCTGCCATCCGGACACCTCCTCTGCACAATGATCAGGTGTCCACGAAACCGGGGCAACTCCAAGGACCGTGGCGCCGATACACTGGACCACACCCACCGAACCGGGCGCCCCGATGAGCGACCGACACCGGGCGGCGAAGCCCGGGCCCGCCGGAATCCGGAGGTGAAGCGTGGGCCTTGAGGTACGGGGCCTGCACAGCTTCTACGGGCGGGCGCACATCCTCGCGGACGTCTCCCTCGAGGCGGCGGGCGGCGAGGTGGTTGCGCTCCTCGGGAGGAACGGCGCCGGCAAGTCGACCACCCTGAAGAGCATCATCGGGATCGTCCGGCCCGCGAAGGGCGTCGTGGAGCTCGACGGCGCGCCCATCGGCGGCGAGCCGCCGTACCGCATCTGCCGACGCGGGCTCGGCTACGTTCCCGAGGAGCGGCGGGTGTTCGCGTCGCTCACGGTGAACGGCAACCTCGAGGTGGGCCGCCGTCCCCCCCGCCCCGGCCTGACCCCCTGGACCCCCGCGCGCCTGTTCGAGCTCTTTCCCAACCTGGCCGGGATGGGAGACCGCCTCGCGGGGCAGATGAGCGGCGGCGAGCAGCAGATGCTGACCATCGCCCGCACCCTGATGGGCAACCCGTCCCTGGTGCTCCTGGACGAGCCCTCCGAAGGGCTTGCGCCGGTCATCGTCGAGCAGATGGTGCGGGCCGTCCGGGAGCTCAAGCGCGAGGGGCTCGCGATCGTGCTCTCGGAGCAGAACGTCAGCTTCGCGATGAAGGTCGCGGACCGGGCGTACGTCATGGAGAAGGGCCGCATCCGCCATCGGTGCACGATCGACGAGCTGATGGCCGACGAGGCGATGCGGCGCACCTGGCTCACCGTGTAGCGGGGCAGGGGGGAGAGGGCGCGGCGAGGGGCGACCGGGAGTTGCCGGTCGACGGCGGAGCGGCGCCCGGCGCGCGGCTTGGCGCCGGGACCATTTCACGCTGGCCGACTCGCGGCCGGACGTCGGTGCCCATCGCCCGTCCTGGGAACGGACGTTGTGGAAACGGCGCGTCCTGGGAACGCGGGCGTCCCGCCCGCATCGATCGGCGGTGGCCTTGCCGTCCCATTTGCGGGCGGGACGCCCGCGTCCGGAGGACGCGCCTTTCCCACAACGTCCGTGTCAGGCGCGGTTCCGGTTCGACCGGACCGGGGTCGCCCGCTCGAACCGATTCCGCAGCGTGAAACGACCCCGGCGCGGCGCGGGGCGCGGCGCGGGGTTGATCCGCCGGCGGTAACCGCATCTAATCCTCCCATCACGAAGGGATGGAGCAGCGTGCCGGAAGGCGGCCCCCAAGCGACCTCGGCCGCGGTGTTGCGGGTCGTCGGTCTCAGCAAGAGCTACGGCGGCCTCAAGGCCGTGGACGACGTGACCTTCGACGTCCGGGAGGGGGAGATCCTCGCCCTCGTCGGCGACAACGGCGCCGGCAAGTCGACCCTCGTCAAGGCCCTCGCCGGGGCGCAGCCGCCCGACGGCGGCCGCATCGAGATCGACGGGGCGCCGCGCCAGCTCAACGCTCCCCGCGACGCCGACGCGGCCGGCATCGGATGCCTGCACCAGGGCCTCGGGCTCGTCGATACCCTCAACGTGCCGGAGAACGTCTTCCTGGGCCGGGAGCTGCGGACCAGGCGGTTCGGCCTCGTCCCCGAGCTCGATCACGGGCGGATGCGCGAGCGCACCATCGACCTGCTCGCGCGGTTCGGCGTCGACCTGCCCCGGCTCAACGAGCCCGTCGTGAAGCTCTCCGGCGGCCAGCGCCAGACGATCGCGATCAGCCGGCTGCTCCTGAAGGAGGTCCGACTCGTCATCATGGACGAGCCGATGGCCGCGCTGGGGGTCGAGGAAGGCCGCCGCGTCCTCGATCTCGTCCGGACCATGCGCGAGCGGGGCGTGAGCGTGATCGTCATCAGCCACAACCTGGAGCACGTCTTCCAGCTCGCCGACCGTATCGCGGTCATGAAGAACGGCCGCCTCATCGACGTGGTCGAGACCGCGGCGACCACGCGCGACGAGGTGGTCCGGCTGATCACCTTCGGCCGGACGCACCACTGACCCGCGGGCCGGGGACGGGAGCCGGGACGAGCATGGCGAACGGAGGCATTGCGAGCGGGAGCCTCGCCGGCGCGAACGCGGCCGGCCACGCGGACCGCCGCTGGGCATTCGAGGGGCTGGGGCTCACGCTCGTCATCGTGGCGCTCGCGATCCTGTTCACCGCGATCAACCCCCGCTTCGCCTCGCTCACCAACTTCGTCAACATCCTGACCCAGGCGTCGTTCATCATCGTCATGGCGGCCGGCATGACGTTCGTGATCACGAGCGCCGGGATCGACCTCTCCGTCGGCTCCGCCGCCGCGCTCGTCACGGTGGTCGCGTTCGGTCTCATCAAGGGCGGGATGGACCCGGCGCTCGGGGTCCTGGTGATGTTCGCGCTCGGCGCCTTCCTCGGAGGCCTGACGGGGGTGCTGATCGCCGTCGTCAGGATCCCGCCGTTCATCGCCACCCTGGGGATGATGGCCGCCCTGCGCGGCCTCGCCCTCGTACATTCGGCGGGCGAGATGCATTTCGGCCTGCCGGCCTCCCTCACCTGGATCGGCCAGGGCTCGATCGCGGGGGTCCCGGCGCCGGTGATCATCTCCCTTCTCTTCGCCGCCCTCGCCGCCCGCCTCTTCAACCACACCCGGTTCGGCCTCCACGTGCGGGCCGTCGGCGGCAACCGCGAGGCCGCCCGCCTCGCCGGGGTGCCGGTGAACCGGGTCGAGGTCATGGTCTACGTGCTGATGGGGCTCGCCACCGCGCTCGGCGGCCTCATCATGATGACCCGGATCGATTCGACCCAGGCCACGATCGGCACGGCCATGGAGATCCACGTGATCTCCGCCGTCATCATCGGCGGCACCAGCCTGTTCGGGGGCCGCGGCACGATCTACGGCGCCGTCATGGGGGCGCTTCTCCTGTCCATGATGACCAACGCCCTCGTCATCGCGGGGGTGGATTACTTCTGGCAGCTCGTGGCGATGGGGTCCATCGTGCTGATCGCGGTCGCCATCGGCAATCTTCGCGAACGCCGCGTACCGGTGCTCGCATTCCTGCTGCGCCGCGAGTCCGCGGGCAGCGCCACCGACCACCAGGGGAGGAACCCACCATGCTGAGCCGACGCCTGTTCATCGCCGCGGCCGCGCTCGCGGCCATTACCGCGGGAGCGCCCGCGGCGCCCGCGGAGCCGATGCGGATCGCCTACCTGTCGCCCTCCTTCGACGTCTCGGATGCCTGGGAGCGGGTCTTCTGGTCGATACAGGGGCGGCTCGACGAGCTCGGCGTCGAGTACGAGATCCAGGCCCTCGCGGTCTCCAGCCACGTGGACCACGCGGGCCAGCTCGCCCAGGTCGAATCGGTCATCGCGCGCGGGGTGGACTACGTGTTCCTCGGCCCGACCGAGTACGAGGCGGCGATCCCGGCGCTGCGCAAGCTCAAGCAGGCCGGCATCCCGACGGTCGTCTACAACTTCACCACGCCGCACGAGGACGAGACCGCGCGGGCCATGAGCTACATCGCCTTCGCCCATTACCCGGGCGGGGTGAAGTCGGGCGAGTGGGCGGTCGAGCACCTGGGCGGGAAGGGCAAGGTCATCATCCTCCAGGGCGCTCCCGGCGTCGCGAGCGACGACCGCCGCGACGGGTTTCTCAGCGTCGTCGAGAAGCATCCCGACATCGAGGTGGTCCTCGGTCCCTTCACCGACTTCGACCGCAGCAAGGCGTTCGACGCGGCCCAGAACATGCTGGCCGTCCACGACGACGTGGACCTCATCTACGGGGTATCCACCGCGGTCGGGCTCGGCGCCGCCCAGGTCGTGAGGCAGATGGGCAAGTCCGACGAGATCGCGACCATGGGGTTCGGAGGCACCGGCGACGAGATCACCGCCATGAAGGAAGGCTGGCTGACCGCCTCGGTGATGCGCCCGATCGACGACAGCGGGGTTGCGGTCGCCGACGCCTTCGTCGCCCACCGCAAGGGCGAGGAGGTCGCGCTGGTGTGGGGCGGCTCCTTCGTCATGGTCGACAAGGACTCCGACGCCGAGGCGCTCGTCGAGTACGCGAACCGGTACTCGCGGCCGAAGATGGGCCGCTGACGGCGGGCCGCCGGCAGCCGGGCCCGCGATCCGGGACCGTCCGGACCGTTTGGGCCGGCGGGCTCGGCGGCCGGCGCCGGCGGATCGGTCGTACAGGGGGGGACGCGCCGCCCGCCGTACCGCCGGGCGGCGCTCATCCACCGGAAAGGGGAGGAAGGGATGGAGGCACTGGTCCTCGAACGCAAGGACGAGCTCTCCTTGCGGCCCATCGATCTCGACGAGGCGCTGGGACCGCGCGACGTGCGCATCGCCCTGCGAAGGGTCGGGGTCTGCGGGAGCGACGTCCACTACTACGTCCACGGCGGGATCGGCCCCTTCATCGTCCGGGAGCCCATGATCCTCGGCCATGAAGCGTCGGGCGAGGTGGTCGAGACGGGGTCGGCGGTCACCTCCCTCGCGGTCGGCGACCGCGTCTGCATGGAGCCCGGCATTCCCGATCCCGACAGCCGGCCGACCCGCCTCGGGAGGTACAACCTCGACCCCGCCGTCCGCTTCTGGGCCACGCCGCCGGTGCACGGGGTGCTGCGCCCGACCGTCGTGCACCCCGCCGACTTCACCTTCAAGCTTCCCGACAACGTATCGTACGGGGCGGGCGCCATGGTCGAGCCCCTTGCGACCGGGGTCCATGCCGCGACCAGGGCGGAGATCCGGCCGGGTGAGGTCGCGCTGGTCATCGGCGCGGGCACGATCGGCATGGTGACGGTGCTCGCGGCCCTCGCCGCCGGGTGCAGCCGGGTGATCGTGAGCGACGTGCAGGAGCAGAAGCTCGACCTCGCCGCCCGGTTCGGCGCCGTCACCCCGGTGAACGTGCGCCGCGAGCGCCTGGCCGGGGTCGTCGGCCGCGAGACCGGCGGGTGGGGCGCGGACGTGGTCTTCGAGGCGTCGGGGAACGAGCGGGTCGCGGCCGAGGTATTCGGCCACGTGTGCCCCGGCGGCCGGGTCGTCTTCATCGGGATGCCCGGCGCGCCCGTCGCCTACGACGTGCTCGCGGCGCAGATCAAGGAGGCGCGGGTCGAGCACATATTCCGTTACGCGCACATCTACCCGCGCGCGGTCGCGATGCTCGCGTCCGGCCAGATCGACGTGAGCCCGCTCATCACCGATACCTACGCCTTCAGCGACGGCATCGAGGCATTCGACCACGCACGAAGCGCGCCGCCGGGCACGGTCAAGGTGCAGATCGAGATGCCGGGCGGCGCGTAGCCCGGCAGGATCGCATCGGGGGCCGCATCGCCGCCATCCCGGCGAGCGGCCGTCACGGGGTCGTTCCGCGCCGCATCGGGACACGCGCGCCGGATGGGTCTTTCGGATGATACCGGCCCGAAAGTCCGAATTCGACGATTCATGCGATGCGGATCGGGACGCCGCGGCGGCCCCCGGGCCGGACACCGGCAGAATGAAACGGCCCCGGCGGCCGTCGGGCCTCTTCGCGGCCACCGCGCGCGGGGAGGCCCCCTCGACGGGGCGTGCTTCACCGTCTCCCGGTCCGCGGTTTACGCGGGCCGCCGGGCCGCTGGAGCGGCTTGCGGCTTCGCGGCCGGCATCGACCACCAACCCCTCGGCCCGCCGCGAGAGAGCGCCTCTTCCCCTCCCTTCCGCCCGGAGACCCGCCCGGCTACACTTCGCGGTGCGGCGGTGCGGATTTGGAAAGGAGGCTCGAGATGCGGACCGACGACCCCTCGGCGGCGGCGGATCTCCGCCCGCAACCCCGACCCCCGGAGCCCGCGCAATCCCGGCGTGCGGGGAAGGCGCGGACGCCGAGGTTTCCCGGCTGCCGGCCGATACCCCTCCGGCGCGGCGACCTCGACACCGGCGACCGGCGGTTCGAGTATTGGGACGGCGACACCGAAACCGCCTGGATCATGCGCGACCCGACCGGCATCGGGCACGAGCAACCCTCGCAGCGCCTCGCCTCGCTGTGCGCCTCCATCGGCGCGGCGCGGGGCGCTCCCATCGAATGCTTCGGCTCGTTCGACCTCGAGCTCCGCGACGAACGGAACGAGCGGCGCAGGATCCTGCAGGCCGACCAGTCGGTGTACCTGTATCCGGGGCGGGCGCGGCTGCCGGACCGAGGGGGGTTGGTGGTGGGGGAGCACGACTACCCGGACGTGGTGGTGGAGGTGGACGACACCACGGACGTGCGCCGGGGCAAGCTCGGGCTGTACGAGGCGTGGGGGTTTCCGGAGCTGTGGGTGGAGGTGCCGGATCGTTACTCGCCGAGCCGCCGGGCCGGCCTGCGTCCGGGGTTGACGATCCATCTGCTGGAGGGTGGAGCGTATCGTCCGGCTCCGGCGAGCCGCGCGTTTCCGGCATGGACGGCGGAGGAGATCCACCGGGCGATGAACGAGGCGTCGTTGTCGGTGTCGACCAGTGAGGTCCTCGTCCGGACAGGCCGCGCGCTGGGCGTGCGCGACGGGACCGGCCCCGACGACGCGCCCTGGCTCCGCATCGAGCGGCAGGAGGCGCGCGTCGAAGGCTATGCCCGGGGGCGTGCGGAGGGGCGCACCGAAGGGTATGCCCGGGGGCGCGCGGAAGGGCGCACCGAGCTCATGGACGAGCTCATCCGGAGGATCCTGGCGTCGCGGGGTCTTTCCGGGGCGGGGTTTCCGTTCGAGGCGCGGGAGTGGCCGGGGGTGTCCGACGAAGAGATCCTCGACGCCCTGCTGCACTGCGAGGACGAATCGGATTTCCGGGCCCGGCTGCAAGACGGAGGCCGCTGAGGGAGCGGGCGGACGGGCCGCTTCACCTCCCAAGGGCGGTCTCACTGACCATGTACGCCGGCATTATGCTACTCGCCAAACCCGGCGACATCGCCTGATCTGGCCACGTGGCGGGTTTACTCGACCGTCTCTTTTTTCCTTTCTGGTCAGCCTTATTCCAACATTACCACTCTCCCAAGCGTTTCTTGCCAACGCGTTCATCCACAGCATCTCCTCCCGCCCAAGCCGATCCCCGTTCGTCGTTTGAGTCACCGCGTCCAGTTTGACTCTGTACCACCCTCCTCTTTTTTCCAGCAACTCCGTATACGCCCTGGAATTATAGCCACTGATCATAATCATGCACCTGCAGAGGAGCGCTTGGCTAAGAAGTCGCTGGTGGAAATCTCGGTCTCCGGCCTCAATTCTATACCCGGCTCCTCTGTCAGCCAAATATGGAGGATCGATGTAAATCAGTGTAGCTGGTTTGTTCGAATATTCCTCCAGCAGCTCGATTCCATCCCGATTCTCTACCCGGACATCTCGCAGTCGACGTATTATAGCTTCCAATTTTTCAGGATAGTTATGCCATCTGTTGACTCGTGCTTCTCGGCCTCCCCTTGTGTAGGTATCAGAAAGTGAGAACCCTCCTCGCTTCCCCGCTACGATTCCATTCACAGACATCATTGCTTGAACGAGAAATTTCCTCGCACGCTCCAATTCGCAGTCATCGCTGCAAGTTTGTCGCGCACGCTCCAATTCCGCTCGTGCATATGGTGTCAATTCAATCTGCTTGATCAGTTCGTCTCCGTTTTCTCTCATTTGTTGAAACACATTTACAATGTTTTCATCAAGATCATTGACAATCTCAATCATCGCTGACTTCTTTGCCATCGTCACAGCCAAGCCACCGCCGAACAACTCCACCCAGCAGTGATGGGGCGGCATGTATTCGAGGATCCCCTTTGCAAGCCGTTGTTTGGATCCATAGTACCCGAAAGCCCCCCTGGGCAGCTTGCCCAAGTTAACAGCGTTTACATTCCTGCTTTGATCCTTAGCCATTTCGGACAGTCCTGCTCACAGCCCATTCTCCTGTTTCGATCGTCCACTCGTCTCTGTTCTGCAACTCCTCCATTGGATTTTGGATGACTTTCATACTTGTCGCTGCTGGTTCCCCATTTACGACAGGCACCAAGTATAGGAAGTATATGCTCCTAAAGTCACTTGCTACACGTATTTCGTTTCTTGTAAATGTGAAGGCCCAATCTCTCGGGCTTACTGCTTTGACTTCGATCATGCGAAAAATCTGCTGATGGGTTTCCTCATCTCTGCGGACACTCGCAATATCGAATCCCGCGCTTGTATTCTCCAAGGCAATATGAATGACATTTGCAGCATCGCGTTGGCCTACTGCCTCGCGCTCGTATTCAATTATTTTCAATTCTGCTGCAAGACCGATTTCTAGCTTTTCGGTGATAATTTCGTTGAGATGATCAGGAGTAACTCCGTGGGCGTAACGTGCCCTGATGAATTCCCGGTGGAACCAAGCATTAACCGCATAGGTACCAACGTCATAATCCAATTTTATAGCTCTGGCTTCTAGGAGCATATTTCGTGCTGCGTAATGCTCTCTTCTCAACTCTTCTGTCCGAAGCGTTGCCAAGCCTTCGTTCAACCTGAATGTCCGTAAAACTTCTCTCAATTCTCTACCATACTTCGTCGGAGACACTACACTAATTTTCGCCAAGTGTTCGAAAAAGATAGTTTCTCCCATCCCTAAAAATTTCTGCATTTCTTCCAATCCCGCAGATCGCACCACTTCTCGGCCTTCTTGTACTAGAGCCCCCAATTCTTCTAAAAAACTGAGCGTTTGTCCGAACCCACGTGCCCGTTCTCCAAACCTGCGCTCGAGCAGATCCAACTCGATTCTAGCGCTGTCCGCAACCAATGCTACAAGCACCTGGACCGACCTCAGACTGATTCCTTCCATTGCAGATATTTTCTTCTCAATCAATGAAACCATCCTCATCGATCCCCAGTTCTGCCAACTCACACATGGCTAGGGGAAAATCCTGATCCACAACGTCGGCCATTCGTTTTGCCTTCTCCTTCAAATTTTTGAGTATCTCATACTCGAACGTATCCGAGTATTGTAAAAATCTGTAATATGACACCTTGTCTTCGGAGCCACCAACCCGATGGATACGATCCAGTGATTGCAGGTACTCCGCGCAGTTGTACGAGAGGTCGTAGTAGATCGCATTTGAGCATGTCTTATGCAGTGATACCGATTCAGCGCATGCGGCCGGATTTGCAATTAAGATATTCATGTTCGAATCATCATCCTTAAATGTTTCGATGATCTTCTCACGGCTTTCGTCGTCCATACCATCTTCTGTAGGCGTCCCGCCAAACACAACCCGGCTTTCCATGTTCGCTCTGTCGCACTCCATTTTGATCTTGTGCAGCGTCCCAACGAAGTTTGCCCATACCACCACCTTCTCGTGCTGGCCGTACAGTTTTCCGATCTCCTCGAGCAGCCTTTGCATCTTCGCTGGGGTCTCAAGCCGATCGTAGTTTCGGATCTTTTCGCTAAGCTGCTGTTCCTCTGGTGTGATCAGGTTCTCGCTATAGTCTCTGACCGCCGTCATGAGTAGCGCTGGGTAGGATGTTGCTTGGCGACGACGAATTTGCCGACCCTTCCTCAGTCCGATAATCGTGTCCAAATCCAAGTCACCTGCCTTCTCCTCCAACTCCCCTATTCGCTTCTCGATGCAGTCGTATAGCTCTCGCTCAACGGGATTCATGTTTACTTGTATCGGTGGTACGAATACCGGGTCCGAGAGATTGAGATCACTCTTTCGTACACGGAAATACAAGCCATCAATTTTCGGCTCCAACAATGTTCTCGCTACTTGGTGCTCACCCGAATTCGACGCGATTCTAACCCTCCGCTTCACGCTTGGGCTGAAGAGTCCGCTATCCGGATACAATACTTCAAATTGGTTAATTCCATCAGCGTAACTCTTGGGAAATGGCGTCCCCGTTAGAATGCACCGTCTCCGTGCATATCTGCTTGTCTCAGCCACCGCACTGGCCCACACACCTTCTTCTTGTTTCATGTAGTGAGCTTCGTCGATTACAAAGAACGCTTGATTCGTGCGACCTTGCAGCAGATGCTGTACTCTCTCCTTATCTCTCGACAAGGTTTGGTAGGTCGTCAGATACAACTCTGCCTCCGTCCCCATTTCGGGGTAATATTTTCGGTGTCGCTCACCTATATCTCCGCCTGCCAGTATCTCGAATCTTGGGGGTCGCCCCAAGGTTAATTCAAATTCCGTTTGCCAAGGCATGAAACATGACCGAGGCCCAACTACAAATAACGAAGTAACGATGCCATTTAATCGTTGATATTCATATGCCGCCAGAACCACTGCGGTCTTACCCGCTCCAGGCACAGAGAAGTTTGCGCTGTCTCCCAGGCAGATTAAATGAAGAGCAGCCTTTATCTGGTGAGGCAACAGCCGCCTTTTCAATCCACCGATCAGAAAATCCCGAAATTCTTTCGTTTCTGAGTGATCGAAGTTTGCCTCCTTTATCCGAAGTCCTAGCTTCATGTTTTCTTCCAATTGATTGCGAGCGTCCTCCCTGCGCCTGATGACCTCCCTCGCTGCATCGTCAAGTTCTACCTGTACCCCAGCGTCCACTAGCAAAGCCAACGAGTGCACGACTAAGTCTCCTCGTTCGACAGACTTGGCCTCGAGTCCACTTTCGAATCGTGAAAATCCTCTCAATCTGAGAGTGGTCTTCACCGCCAGTGGAATCTTTCCTTCTTTATCGATTATACGGATGCCGTTCCGCATAGATTTCAAGCTTACAATCATTTTTTGCCTTCCGATTTCAACATTCCTACTTTCTCTGCCGATCTTACCCTATTGTATATCTCTTTATTCAGTTCTTCACTTCTTGCCTTGATCTTGTTACCTAGCCTCAATGCGTCTCGAAGGTTTTCAACGACTATGTTATCAACGATCATGTTTTCATGGCAGAGCTTCTTCAACGCATCTGTGAGAAGGGTGATTGGAGCGTTTTTCTCGCTCCTCAATTCGCTCGCCTCCCGGGCTTTGATGAGACTCCGAGTTACTTCCGTCCTGTACTTGTTCCTCCACTTCTCATCTATGGCATTCTGTGGAAGTAGTTCTCCATTTTCGTCTATAATTTCCTCTTGCGAAAACGCATGTTTGACATTTCTATTGATATCCAGAAGATATTTCTTTCCATATTCCGTGTACTTCGGTAACGCTCGCATTATGTCGTGCAATTTCCCAAAATTCGGGATGTCACGCATCCGGATCGTTGCATATGCCGCTTGCATGATTTCACCAACTTCAGTCTCATCGATCCCCATTTTTCGAAGATCTCCTTCCTTCTTTGCCCGTGTCCAAAATCCCTGCGACAGATCCAGGAAAGCTTGCCATCGTCCTTCCGGATCGCCCAGTCCTTTTGATACTGCCGAGTATTCTCCAGGCCTCCCTATTGCTTCCAAGTACTCTTCCACACAATCGAGCGGTTCCAGCATTTCTTTCCTTTTCTTCCTAACGGCTTGGCTAAATTCTCGTTTCTCCATGAGTTTAAACTGAGGATCGTCTCGCATCTGTTGTTCCAGCGTATAGCCACTTGCCTCCTTATCCCTAATGGAAAGTGCGGCATCGAACCCATAGTATTCTGCCTTGCCCTCCGTCTGTAGTTGGTATCTATTCTCGATCTGCTCGATTTCCTTGAGTGTCGGAGGTCCGCCTTCATCATGTTCACCAGGCAAAATGACGACTTTCATCGTCTTAAAGCTGTCCTCTGCCGGGAATTCCTCACTCAACTCGCCAAGAGCTACTTTTCTCCTGTTTCCATTTATTAGGAATCCATCGGCTGTAATGATTCCGGGTTCTCGTTGTCCGTCGGCGCGAAGTAGCTGCTTGAGTTCGTCTGTTTTTTCCGGATCCTTTTCTCGCAAGAATTTTTGCAGTATTGCCTGTGCCTCGCTGTCTGCGTGTTCTAGTAGACCAATTTTCCGTTCATGCGTTTTCACCGATGAACTGATGCGTCCGTTTTCCTTCCGGAATCTCAGCAGATCGATTGGAACCTTGTAAACTATTTCCTCTCTGTTGTCAGCAATACCGTTTCGAAAGTCGATCCGTGTACTCTCTGCCGGCGAGGCCTCCACCTTTTTCTTCTCAATTTCGTCCGCGAAATCAGAGATGATCTCACGGGTCTTTTCTTGTGTTATTGGCATTGTTGTTCTTTACCCGCCCTATGACCCTTTTTATCTGCAATAGCAGCTATTGCGAGACTGCGGCCGCGATCCTATCCCGATCGCCTGCTGTGATCAAGCGAAGGGCCAGTGGCTGTCAGGGGCAAATAGTCTGTCCGGTGTAGCAGCGCGTGATCTGTCCGTTCAGATGGGTGCCGAGGAGGTCCCTCATGACCCGGACGCAAGTGCTACAGGAGCTTCTTCGACTGGCTTCCGTGGGCCGCCCGGGTCCCGCGCTCGCGATGCGAAGCGCGGTGCGCCGGAAGCCCAGGCCGAAGGAGGAGGCACGTGGGACCGTCCCTCGTCGGGCTCGCGACGAATCGTTTCGGGCACTGGCGTCGGCGTTCCTCGTGATCCCCCAGCCCACCGGCCCGTCTCCCAATTCGATGTAGGCCGAGGCGCGGACATGGTCGGGTGGAAGAGCGGAAGGGGTGCGCCTCAGTCGAGGCGGGCGCCGCTCCCGGGGTCGAACAGGTGGCACCAGTCGCGGTCGAAGTCGAATGCCACCGGGTCGCCGGAAGCGAGCGGGGAATCGGGATCGACCTTGGCGACGATCGGCGTGCTCCCGCCGAATTCGAAGAAGACGAGGGTCTCGTCCCCGAGGGGCTCGGTCAGGGTGACGCGGCCGGCTCCGTCATCGCTCGGCGCGAGCCGCACGTGCTCGGCCCGCACCCCGAGGGTCGCGGCGCGCCCCGCCACCCCGGCGGGCGTCGAAGCGGAGAGCGGCTGGACGACCCGCGTCGAACGAAATTCGAGGCCGTCTCCTCCCGCCCCTGCCCCCGCCACGACCTCGCCTTCGAGGAAGTTCATCGTCGGAACCCCGAAGAACCCCGCGACGAACCGGCTCGCCGGGCGCCGGTAGATCTCGAGCGGCGCCCCCACCTGCTCGATCCGTCCGCCCTCCATCACCACGATCCGGTCCGCCATGGTCATCGCCTCGGCCTGATCGTGGGTGACGTAGACGAACGTCGCCCGCAGCCGGTGGTGGAGGTGCTTGAGCTCCGTGCGCATGTCGAGGCGCAGCTTGGCGTCGAGGCTCGAGAGCGGTTCGTCCATGAGGAACACCGAGGGGTCGTTGACGATGGTGCGGGCGAGGGCGACCCGTTGCGCCTCGCCCCCCGAACATTCGCTCGGGCGCTTGTCGAGCAGCGCGCCGATGTGCATTGCATCCGCCGCCGCCCTCACCCGCCGCTCGACCTCGGCATCCCCGGCCCTCTTCACCCGGAGCCCGAACGCGATGTTCTCGAACACCGTCATGTGCGGGAACAGCGCGAGGTCCTGGAACACCATGCCGAGGCCGCGTTCCCCCGGCTCCAGGTCGTTCACCACCCGGCCGCCGATGGCGACCTCGCCCGAGGTGGGCGTCTCGAGGCCCGAGATCATGTTGAGGGTCGTCGTCTTGCCGCAGCCGGACGGCCCCACCATGATGAGGAACTCGCCGTCTTCGATCCGGAGGTCGACCCCGGCCACCGCAACCGCGGCCCCGAAGTGCTTCACGAGATCGCGCAGGACTATCTCCGCCACATCGTCTCTCCGGCGGCGCGCCGACCCCCGCGCGGTCCGGGCCGCCGCGTCCGCGCCACCGCGCCGCCGTACCTCGAGGGCCGCGAACCGTCCTCCGGGAAGCGCGAGGCGGCCGTCGGCCGGCCCGGACCGCGGGGATGCCGGTGTGCCTCCTCCGTTCTCACCTTCGGATCGTCCCGAAGCTGAAGCCCTTGATGAGGTGCTTCTGGATCAGCACCCCGAGGATGACGACGGGAATGGTGATCACCGTCCCGATGGCCGCCTGCGGCCCGTAGAGCCGGCCCTCCGAAGCGCTCTGGAACTTGTTGAGGAGGACCGGGAGCGTGGTCACCTCGGGGTGGGTGAGGGTGAGGGCGAGCAGGAACTCGCTCCAGTTCAGGATGAACACGAAGAGGTAGGTCACCACCAGCCCCGAGGCGACGAGCGGCAGGACCACCCGGCGCAGGGTGTAGAGCCGGCCCGCCCCCATCATCCGCGCCGCGTGCTCGAGGGTGTAGGGCACCTCGTCGATGAAGCTCAGCATCATCCAGATGACGAACGGCAGGGTGGTGGCCACGTAGAGCGCGCCGAGCCCCGAGTAGGTGTCGAAGAACGTGATCCGGGCTCCGAACAACGCCTCCGTGCTGTAGGGGATCATGATCGCGTAGTACATCAGGATGGGGATCGCGATCACGATGGGCGGCACCATCCGGATGGTGAGGATGATGTGCCGGAACTTGCTCCCCCCGACCGCGAACCGCGAGATGGCGTAGGCGAGGAACACCCCGAGCACGAGGGCGATGAGCGACGCGGCGCTGCAGATGAGCAGCGAGTCGCCGAGCGCCTTCCAGATGCTGAACGCCTGGTCCGCCGCCTCCCGGCTCAGCTCCTCCCCAAGGGCGCTGAACGTGAAGATCTGCCGGTAGTTGTGAAGGGTCGGCTCGTGGGGATACCAGTGGGGCGGCCACGCCACCCACTCCCCCGAGTCCTTGAACGAGGTCGAGAGCATCCAGTAGAGCGGGAAGAGGATGAACGCGGTCCACGCGAGCAGGATCGCGTGCCGCGCCCATGCCCGGCGGCGCCCGGGCCGGCGGCGGCCCCGCCCGCCCGCCGTCATCCCTTCCTCCCGCGCGTCATGGCCGCCGCCGCTCCGCCCTCCACGGCTCCGCCCTCCACCGCTTCGCCCTCCGCCACGGCCTTCACACGTCCGCCCGCCGTACGGATTCCCGCTGGCGGACGAGCAGCCAGATCCCGAAAAAGATGAACACCGAGAAGAAGATCAGCAGCAGGATGGAGGCGGCCGCCCCGTAGCTGTACTTGTTGAACACCCATACCTCCTGCCAGAGGTAGTAGGCGATGGTCTGGGTCGAGATGCCGGGGCCGCCGAACGTGAGCAGCACCACCGGGTCGAACATCTTGAGCGCCTCCATCGACCGGATCACCACCGCGATGACGATGGCGGGCTTCAGGAGCGGTAGCTGCACCCGCCAGAAGATCTGCGCGGGGCTCGCCCCCAGGACCCGCGCCGCGTTGACGAGCTGCTGCGGCAGGGCGGCGAACCCGGACAGGAAGATGAGAAAGGTCAGCGAGGTCCACTGCCAGACGTCGGCGAGGATGATCGCCCACTGCGCCGCGGCCGGATGGGACAACCACCGGATGCGCGGGTCGATGCCGAAGGGCTCCAGGAACGGGGCGAGGATCTCGTTGAGCGGCCCGCTGTCGACGTAGATCATCGAGAAGTTGTAGCCGACGACCACCGGCACCACCATCATCGGCGCGAGGAAGATCGTGATGTAGAGGCGGCGGCCGCGGAGGCGCCGGTGCAGGAGGTAGGCGAGGACGAAGCCGATCAGCAGCTCGAGGATCACCGCCGCGCCCGCGAAGTAGAAGGTGCGGCCGAGCGCCATCCAGAACTCGTCCTTGCCGAGCACCCGCCCGTAGTTGAGGAGCCCGCTGAAGTACGCCTGCTCGAACGGCCGGTTCGCGCGCCAGCGGAGCAGGCTGATGTAGATGGTGAGGATGAACGGGATGATGATGACGAGGATGAAGACCGCCTCGACCGCGATGAAGGGGATGAGGCGGAACACCCGTTCCTGGGAGAGCCACGCGGCGAGCCGCCGGCGGGCCGGCCGTGGGCCGGGCGGCGGCCGGGCGGGCGCCCCGGTCGCCGCTTCGGCCGCCGCTCCGGCCGCCGCCGGTTGCCCGGATTCCGCCACGGGAGCTCAGGACCCGGCCCGGAGGCCCGGAGAGGCCGGTGCGGGCCGGGTTCCCGGCCCGCACCGGCGATCCGTTCCGGCCGCCGCGCGCATCCGCCGTGTTCGCGCCGGTCGTCCCGGACCCGAGCCCGGGAGCCGGCCCCCTACTCGAACCCGTCGAGGTAGATGCCGCTCTCGACGCCGGAGCGCCAGGCGGCGATCTGGTAGTCCCGGCCGATGTCCTCCGTCACGTCGTTCCACCCCTTCTCGATGAGCGCCGCCGCCTCTTCCGCCGTGACGTTGCCGTTCATCACGCTCGCGAGATGCTTGTCGAGAATGTTGAAGTACTCGTAGTTGCCTTCCAGCAGCAACAGCGAGATCGCGTTCTTCGAGTTCTCCATCGTGGTGTCGATGAACTGCCGGCCGAACTTCCCGATGACCGCCTCGTTGGTCAGGTTGGAGGTGCGGAACGGGTCCCAGAAGCCCTTGGGATGGGCGATGGCCCGATCGCCCACGCTCTCGCTCGTGAACCACTGGATGAACCAGTAGGCGAGCTCGGGGTGCTTGCCGTAGCGGCTCACCATGTACCCGGTGCCCGCCGCCTGCGGCGCCCGGCTCACCATCGTGCCCCCGCCCACGTCCACCTTCGGGATGAGGCACGAGAGCTGCTGGCCCTGGATGACGCTCTTCGGGTTCCGGTTCGCGTACCCCACGATGGACGGGAAGGACATGACCGAGAAGGCGTTCCCCCCGCCCCAGAACGGATAGATCTGCGGGGTGCCCCAACCCTGGATGTCGGGGGGCATGTACTGCACGATCGACGTGAACTGCTCGATCGCCCGGATCCCGTTCGGGGTGTTGATGGTCGGGTTCATGTCCTCGTCGAACATGAGCCCGCCGAGGTACGCCGGGAAGTGCCGGTAGGAGAAGTTGATCGCACGATAGGCCATCGCCCCGTAGAGCGGCTTGTCGAACGTCATCCCCCACCGCGTCTCGCCTTCCTTCGTATGGAAGTAGGCCGCCATCCGCTCCCATTCGGCCATGGTCTCGGGGCATCCGGGGGCCTTGCCGAATTTCGCGCGGTAGTCCTCGATCACCGCCGGGTTCCGGACGAGGTCGTTCCGCAGCACGAGGATGATGTGGTCGCCGTCGAGGACCATGTTGTAGAGCTTGCCCTGGTAGTACTGCTGGAACCGGAGGCCCGGAGCGGTCCCGGAGAAGTCGGGCCGGCCGCGCGCCGCGTACTCGTCGAGCGGGACCACCACCCCCGCGCCGGCCGCGTCCGGCATCGTGTAGGGGAAGTCGTTGAAGATGTCGTAGACGCCGGTCTTGGCGGTCGCCTCGGCCATGACCTTGGCCGGGATGTCGGTGTACCCGAGCGGGACGTTCTCGATCTCGACCCCGGTGAGCTCCGTCCATTCGCGGGTGAAGTCGGGCATCGAGTTCCGGTAGAGCGAGCTCAGCAGCATGGTGAGCTTCGGGTTCTCGAGGCCGTGCTTCTCGATGTACTCCTTCGCGCCGTTGAGGGCGCGTTCGGCCACCGTGTCCCCCGGCAGGACGTCCGCCGCGGTCGCGGGGATCGTCAAGGCCGCCGCCGCGGCTGCCGCGGCTGCCTGCATGAAACCGCACTTCATGGTTGCACCTCCTCGGGGCAGCGCCATCCACGTTGCAGCCCCGAGGGCGCGGCCCCCGTCTGCGGCGAGGCTGCGCCGCCATGCTAGCCGAGATCGACCGCCGCCGTCGAACAGGGGGCGGGCGTCGCCGCGGCGGACCCGCATCCGGGTGCGGGGGCGGAAAGACCTCGTCCTCCGGGCGCCTTCTCCCCGCTCAGGAAGCCGGGAGGCGGCTCGTCGCGACGTGCGCGTCCTTGCGCCGGTCGAGGCCGGGCAGCAGCTCGGTTCCGAGCCCCGCGCCCTCGGGGGGCAGGATCCACCCGTTCTCGATGACCGGAACCGCGGTCACGAGCTCCCGGTACCAGCCGGTGTAGAAGGACCGCACCGACTCCTGGACGAGGGCGTTCGGCACGCTGAGCGAGAGGTGCACGCAGGCCATGAACGCAACCGGACCCGAGCAGTCGTGGGGGGCGATCGGCCGGTGGTACGTGTCCGCGAGGGCCGCGATCTTCCGGGCTTCGGTGAGCCCGCCGCACCACGAGACGTCCGGCATGACGATGCCGCACGCCCCGGTCTCCAGCAGGTCGCGGAACTCCCACTTGCCGCCCAGGGTCTCGCTCACGCAGATCGGGACGCGCGTCTTCGAAGCATAGTCCGAGAGGGCGGCGAGGCTGTCCATGCGGATCGGATCCTCGTACCAGAACGGGTCGAAGGGCTCGAGGGCGGCGGCGATCCTGACCGCCGCCGGGTGCCGCCACAGCGAGTGCAGCTCCACCATGACGTCCATCCGGTCCCCGACCGCGCGGCGGATCTTCCGGAACGGCTCGAGCGCCCGGTCGAGGTCACGGCCGGAGATCCGGTAGCCGTCCGACTCCACCGCCGCATGGTCGAACGGCCAGATCTTCATGCCCGTGATGCCCTGCTCGAGCAGGCTGTGCGCGAGCTCGTCGGCGCGGTGGAGGAAGGCGTCGAGGTCCTCGTAGGGACCCTCCGCCTCCCCCTCGAGCCCCCAGTCGTCCGTCCCCCAGTCCGGGCGGCGGCGGACGTAGCGGTAGCCCGCGCAGGTGTTGTAGGTGCGGACCCGGTCGCGCGACAGGCCGCCCAGTAGCTGGTAGACGGGTTGCCCGGCCGCCTTCCCGAAGAGGTCCCAGAGTGCGACGTCCACCGCCGACCGGCCGCGGGCCTCGACCCCGGTGCCCGCGAATCCGACGTAGGGGGTGAGGTCGCGGCCGATCCGCTCGATGGCGAGCGGGTCGCGGCCGAGCACCGTCATCGCCGCCGACTCGTGCAGGTACGCCTCCACCGCCCGCGCCCCGAAGAACGTCTCCCCGAGCCCCACGAGCCCTTCGTCGGTGTGCACCCGCACCCAGAGCACGTTGGGAAACTCGTCGAGCCGCACCGTCTCGAGGGCCGTGATCTTCATGTCTCGCGTCCTTCCAGGGTCATGGGCCGGGGTTCCGGGCCGGGGTTCCGGGCGAAGGCTCCGGGCAGGCGGCCTCTACCCCTCCCCCCGCCCCCGCCCGCCCCGAGGGAGCCGCCTCCGGGTTCCGTGCGCCGAAGGCATCCCGGCCGGGACCCGGGCGCCCGGCCTTCCTTCACCCCGTGCGTACCGTCCGACGGCCGCCCGCTCCCGCTCCGCTTCGGACGGCTTCGCCCCGGGGCGGCGAGCGGCCCGGCGGACGGTCGTTCCCTTCCCCCGGGCGCGGCGCCGCCCCGTCCCGGACCCCGCGTTCCGCGAGGAGGCGACGGCAACGCCGGGCCACGGCCGCCTCGCGGTCACGGGCCGCCTCTTCGAGGTCGCGATAGAGACGCACGCCCCCGAGATCGAGGGGCGGGAGCACCCGGGACCACCCGCCCCAGAGCGACCGCAGGCGCCGCGCACGCTCCGGCTCCGGCGGCAGCGGTGCGGCCGGCGGCACGTCTTCCACGCGAAGAAACCGCTGAACGGGCACGTCACTCGTCCTCGAGGTCGAAGGTGCGCCGCAGCGCGGCGGCATCCGTTCGATCCTGCGATCGCGCGGTGTCCCGTTTCATCTCGTACAGGATGCGGGGAGTGGCCACCGGCACCGGCTCGCCCTCCAGATCGACCACGCCGGCCTCGACGTCATCGTATTCGAACCGTTCGCCCAGGCGCGAGAGGATGTCCAGGGTGAAGGCCCCGTCGGGAGGGCCGTACCGGATGACCGGGTATTCGCCCGCGAGCTCGCGCGCGTCGATGGTCTCGACGTCGGGGTCCGGCCACACCGCGGACAGGGCGCGCTTGAGACCGGCCACGTTGTCCGGGGTCGGCCGCACGAAGAGGTCCACGCCTTCGGTCGCCCGCGCGAGCCCATGCAGCCCGAGGGCGACGGCCCCGATCACCACGTATTCCACACCCTCGCGATTGAGCGCGCGGAGCAGCGCGAGAAGCCGGTCGAGGTCGATCACGGGACGAACCCCTCCGCCCGCCCGCGCACGTCCCCCGGCGGAGCGGAAGCGTATGGACGGCCGGGGCCTGCATGGCGGCCTACTTTGCGCCGCACGTCCGGGAAGGGCAACCCGGCGCACCGGGCTCAGGACCGGAGCTTGAGCCGTGTGACCTGCTCCGGGGGAAGCTCGGCCAGGTAGAGGTTGCCGGCCCGGTCGCCCCACAGTCCGTGGGCGCCGTTGATCGCTCCACGGCACCGGCCGACCAGCTCGCCGGAGGGATCCATCACGCTGATACGCGGGATCTGGTCGGTCACGAAGACGAGGCCGCGGCCGTCCACGTAGATCTTCATGGGGTGGTGGAAGTCGCCCCACTCGGCGACCCGGGCGCCCTCGCGATCGAAGACCTGCACCCGGTCGTTCTCCCGGTCCGCCACGTAGACGCGATCCGTTCGGCGATCGACCCAGACGCAGTGCGGGGTGGTGAACTCGCCGGCGCCGCTCCCCCGGCGGCCCCACGTCCGCAGCAGGGCGCCGTCCTTCGCGAACCGGTGCACGACCGAATTGCCGTAGCCGTCCGAGACGTAGATCTCGCCGTCCGCGGCCATCGACGCCGCCGTCGGGTGGTTGAACGGCGCCTGCCAGCGGGGCTCGTGGCGCTCACCGAGCGCGAGCCGGAGATTACCGTCCGCATCGAAGGCGAGCACCTGATGCGCGTCCCGATCGGCGAGGAGGATGAGGTCGTCCTCGGTGATCGACATGTAATGGACGTCGGCGATCCGGCCCTGCCCCCACGACCGGACGAAGGCGCCGGAGGGATCGAACACCAGGACCGGCGGCCCCGTACCCCGGCGCCCGACGTGGACGAAGCCCCTCGAATCGACGACGAGGTCGCTGACGAAGCCGAGCGGCTCGTCGCCGGACACCCGGCACCAGCGGCGCTCGACCTCGTACCGCCGGTCACCCAGCGCAACGACGAGACCGTCTTCGGCCATGACTGCTTCCTCCCGGCGGCCGCGCGCGCCCGTCCTTCACTCTCCGCCCGCGCGAGCCGTCCGACGCGAAGCCGCCGGCCGTCTCGCCGTCCTCCCCCTCGAACCGGAGCCCGCCCCCGCCGGGGCGGCGAAGGCGAGGATGGGCGGGGCTCCCGGTCCTCCTGCCGCGAACGCCGAGCCGCCCGCGGCGGCGGGCCGTACCCCGTTCCAGGCCGGCTCGACCGCGCACACGCACCGAGGCCGGCTCCTCGCCGCGCTCCCCGCTCCCTTGCTTCGCTTGCCGGTCCGGCCTGCCGTTCTCGGCAGGTCCGGCCTGTTGGCAAGCCCGGCCTGCTCTCAGGTCCGCCCTGCTGGCAGGCCGCCCTCGCCGCGCGTCAGATGGCTCCCTGCTCCCGCAGCCGGGCGACCTCCTCCGCGCCGAGCCCGAGGAGCTCCGCGTACACCTCCTCGTTGTGCTCGCCGAGGAGCGGCGCCACCTCGGTCCGGACCGGATTGTCCGTCATCCGAACCGGCCATCCGGGGATCGCGACCTCTCCCCGGTCCCGGTGCCGGACCGTCGAGACGATCTCGCGCCGGCGCATGTCCTCGCTCTCCAGCAGCTCCTTCACGTCGTTCACCGCCCCGGCCGGCACGCCGGCGCCGCCGATGGTATCCATCACCTCCTGCTTGGTGCGCTCCAGGGTCCAGGCGGTGACCTCCCGCTCCAGCTCCGCCCGGTGCGCCATCCGCCGGTGGCCGTCCGCGAAGCGCGGGTCGTCGAGCAGGTCCTCGCGGCCGATCGCGGCGCAGAAGCGTTGCCAGTGCGGCTCGAGGTCGCGTTGCACGAAGACGTAGCAGAAATCGTTCGGGCCGCCCCCCTTGCAGGGAAAGATGCCGGCCGGCGCCCCGGTGGCGGCCTGGTTTCCGAGGCGGGGCGCGGCATGGTCGATCAGTTGCTGGCGCGAGAAGGTGACGCGGCAGAAGTTGAGCATCGCATCCTGCATCGCCACCCGCACCCGTTGCCCCCGGCCGGTGCGCGAGCGCTGGATGACCGCGGACAGGATCGAAACCGCGAGGTGCAGCCCGGTGCCCGTGTCGCCGATGGTCGCACCCGGCCGGATCGGCCGTCCGTCGGGCTCCCCGGTGATGCTCATCACCCCGCCCGTCGCCTGCGCGATCATGTCGAACGAGCGGAAGCCCGCGTGGGGGCCGTCGTCCGCGAACCCCTTGACCTGGGCGAAGATGCAGCGCGGGTTGACGGCCCGGACCTCGTCCCAGCCGAACCCGAGCTTCTCGATGGTCCCGGGCGCGAAGTTCTCCACCACCACGTCCGCCCGCTCGATGAGCCGCCGCAGGAGCTCCCTGCCCGCCTCGGACTTGAGGTTGCAGGTGACCGAGCGCTTGTTCGCGTTGAGCAGGATGAAGTAGAGCGAGTCCATGTCGGGCCGTTCGGAGATCGAGAGCCGTCCGGGGTCCCCGCGCCGAGGCTCCTCCACCTTGATGACGTCGGCCCCGTGCCAGGCCAGCGCCTCGGTGCAGGAAGGCCCCGCCTCGAACTGGGTGAGATCGACCACGGTGAGCCCGGATAGCGGCGCGTCGGTCATGCCTGTCCTCCTCGAACCGGTGGGCCGGCCGGGCTTCCTCCTCGAAGCCCGGAGCCTCCCCCGACAGCATAACCCCGTTCCCCGCGGCGAGGCGGTGGGATATCCTGCCGGAATCGCGGCTCGCTCGTCCGCCCGCCCGCTCGCGCGCCGGAGCCCCGCCGCAATCCCGGCCCGAGCGTCCGGCCCCGAACGCCCGCCGGCGAGCCCGGAGATCGGGCCGAACGACGCGAAGCCGACAACAGGGGAGGAACGACCGTGCAGATCACCAACGTGACGGTGGAAGCGTACGACCTCGGCCGCGGCTTCCGGTGGGGCGGCCGCCGGTCGATGGACGTGGAGGGGGTGCTGTTGACCCTGGAGGGCGACGACGGCCAGCAGGGCTCGGCACTCGCCTGGACCGCCGAGCTCCCGGTCCGCGCGGTGGTCGCCGCCATCGAGGAGGCCGCCGTCCCGCTCCTCGCGGGCGCCGACCCGCTCGACCGGCCGCGCATCCTCGCCCCGCTCTGGCGCGCATTCCGGGTCGGCCTGCCGCTCCCGGTCATCGGAATCGTGGACGTGGCGCTCTGGGACCTCGCCGCGCGCTCCCTCGACCTCTCCATCGCGGACATGCTCGGCCGTCGGCGCGATCGCATCCGGGGCTGTGCGAGCGCCCCGCCGGTCGAGACCGCGGAGGACTGCGAAGCGATGGTGGACGAGCTGCTGGACGCCGGGTTCGGGGCGATCAAGCTCCACGTCTGCGGCGACCTCGAGACCGACGTCGCCGTGTGCCGGGCGGCCCGGCGCGCGGCGGGGGACGAGGTGGACCTCATGATGGATGCGATGGCCCTGTACGATCGACACGCGGCCCGGTCGCTCGGCTTCGTGCTGGACGACCTCGACTTCCGCTGGTTCGAGGACCCGCTCCCGGACGAGGACCTGGAAGGCTGGCGGGAGCTGCGGCGCCTGCTCGAGACCCCCATCGCGGGGGCGGACTCGGTGCGGTTCACGGCGCGGGACTACGGCCGGCCGGCCGCATCCGGCGCCTTCGACGTCGTGCGCATGGATGCGGCGCGAAACGGCATCACCGAGCTGCGCGCACTCGCCGACCTCGCCGCCTCCCTCGGGCTCAGATGCGAGGGGCACAGCTTCGGCTCCGCCCTCGGGCAGGCCGCCAACCTCCAGGTCGCCCTCTCCATCGCGAACGGCGACTTCTTCGAGCTCCCGGTCCCGGTGGGTGGGCTCGACCTCGGTGTCCAGGAGGGCCTGCGGCTCGACGGAGACGGATTCGTCTCCGCGCCGGAGGGCCCGGGGCTCGGGCTCGAGCTCGATCCCGACGCCCTCGCCGCGCACCGCATCGACTTCGGCTGAAGGCCCCCGAACCACCGAGGGCGCCCCGCTCCCGCCCGCCCGTGGATTCCCGCCCGAGCCGCCGGTTCGGCGAACGGGATGTCGGAAGGCCGCGGGACGGCAGCCGCCGGAAGCCTGGCCGGAAGCTCAGATGGCGCGCGCGGCCCGATGGCCCTCGAACACCGCTTCGAACGTGCCGCGGGGGGCGGTGGCGTCGCCGATGGCCTCGACGGAGAGCCCGCGGGCGCGGATCAACCCCTCGAGCGCGTTCTCCGACCGGCGGCCGGTGACCATCACGATCGTGTCCGCGGCGAGGGTCCGGACGTGCTCGGAGCAGTGCACGTTGTAGACCTCGACCGAGCGCCCGCTGATGCTCCGGACGAAGTGGTGGACGATGATCTCGACCCCGGTCTCGAACAGCCTCGGCAGGATCCAGTCGTGGTAGACGTCCGCGACGGTCTCCATGCCGACCATGGGCCACCGGGTCACCAGCCGCACCTTCGCGACCCCGCCCCGCCGGAGCTTGACCGCGGTGAGGGGGGCGATGGCGTTGGAGACGTCATCCACGACCAGCACTTCGCCGCGAGGAACGGCCGCGCCGGTCAGAACGTCGTCCCAGCCCACGCAGCGGCCGGTCTCCCAGCCGGGCAACGCCTCCGCGGTCCACCCCTGGAAGCCGTCCACGCACACCCGCGAGCCGGTGGCCACCACGACGTGGTCCGGGTCCTCGCGGTCGAGCACCTCGTCGAGATTGCCGGTATCGACCGGATGCTCCGGGATGATCTCCGCTCCGTTCTTGCGCGCCTGCCGATCGAGCCAGGTCCACGCGGAGGCGAGCTCGCCGCGATCGGGGAGCAGGGACTGGATGCGCACGTGGCCGCCGGTCTCCGGCTCGCGCTCGTACACGGTGACCCGATGACCGCGCGCCGCCGCCACCCGTGCGCATTCGAGCCCTGCCGGCCCGCCGCCGACGATGAGCACCTTCTTCGAGGCCGGCGCCTCGACCAGCGTGGCCGCCCCCCATACCCCCTCCCGCCCGACGGTCGGGTTGTAGATGCACTGCACGCGCTGTCCGGTGGACGCGTTCCGCCAGCAGAGGTTCGCGGCGACGCAGCGGCGGATGTCGTCCTCGCGGCCCTCCCGCGCCTTGTTCGCCCACTCGGGATCGGTGAAGAGCTGGCGGGCGAGGCAGATGGCGTCGCCGTGGCCGTCCTTCAGGAGCCGCTCCGCGACGTCGGGGGTGGTGATCCGGCCGACCAGCAGCACCGGCTTGGACGACACCTTGCGCACCTCGCCCGCGTAGTCCTTCTCCCACCCCCCCTCGAAGTGCATCGGGGTATGGATGAAGGAGTGGTGGACGCCGGCGGAGACGCTGACGTAATCGAGGTCGACCTTCCTCTCGAGGTCGCGGACGATCCCCTTCACCTGGTCGATTTCCAGGTCCCCCGGCCAGAAGGAAGTGGAGTTGATCCGATATCCCATGAACGCATCCCGGCCGATCGCGCGGCGAATCGCGCTCATCGCCTCGACCGGGAACCGCAACCGTCCTTCATGGGAGCCGCCCCACCGATCGGTGCGCTTGTTGTAGAGCGGCGAGAGGAACTGCCACGGAAGGTAGCCGTGGCTCAGGTGGAACTCGACGCCGTCGAGGCCCGCGGCCATGGCCCGCCGGGCGGCGGCGGCGTAGGCGTCGATGAGCTCGAGGATCTCCTCCTCGGTCATCGCCTTGGGCGTCGAGCCGCCCGGGAACTCGCCGAGGGGGACTTGGCTCGGGGAGAGGGTGTACCAGCTCGCGTCGAGCGGGGCGGCGGGATCCTGCTTCGGAAACGGGAGCCCCCGCACCCCGGAGTGCCATAGCTGGATGGCGAGCTTCGTCCCCTCCGCATGGACCGCCTCCGCCACCCGCGCGAGCGGCTCGACGTTCGCGTCGTCGTAGAGCTGCGGCGTGAGGAGCGGCGCGGCGAGGGAATCGGCGTGGACGTGCGACGCGCCGATGATGATGAGCCCGACCCCGCCCCGCGCGCGCTCCCGGTAGTACTCGGTCGCCATGTCGGTGAGGACGCCGTCGTTCACCCAGGTCGGGCAGGTCGGCGGAAAGACCACGCGGTTCGGGATGTCGGTCCTCCGGATCCGCCAGGGCGAGAAGAGCCAGGGGTAGCCGTTCGTCATCCGCTTCCTCCCGAGCGCGCCGGCCCGGCCGCGTATCCGCCGCCGGCAGACGTGCGGGCGGACGGGGGACGAACCGCCCGCCCGCCCCGCACTGCCCGGCGAGTGTGGTCGGGCCTCCGCGGGAGAGTCAAGGAGCGGGGTCCCACCCGCCGGGTCGTTTCACGCTGTGGAATTGGTTCGCGCGGGTGAACGCCGGTTCGGTCGAATCAGGGCGGCGAAGGTCCTGGGAACGGCGCGTTCCCAGGACACGCCGTTCCCGAGAAGAGCGGTGGGCATCGATGCCTGGCCGCAAGTCGGTCAGCGTGAAAAAGCCCTGTCCCCACCCGCCGGAGGCGGTGGACGATGCCCCCGACGCCGGATCCGACGCGCCCGCACGCGCCCCCGGCCCGGAAGCCGGACGGGCCTCTCCGCCCGTGGACCTCCGGTAGAATCGTCGGATGAGCGCTCGATCCAGGGATCCCGGGAGATCTTGCCGGGCGCGCGCGCGCCGGGATTGGCCGGTGCGCAAGCGGGCGCTGGACGGCGAGCCCGAAGACGACCTGAGCACGACGACCACGGCGGAAGAACGGCTCGCGATGATGTGGCCGCTCGCCGTCGAGGCCTGGTCGTTGACCGGACGACCCATGCCGGAGTACGGACGGAGGGATACCCCGGTCAGGTGGCTGCGCTCCCGCCCGCCGAAGTAACCGTTTGAACGAAGACTTCAGGGACGTTCTCGCCGAGCTGCTGTCGGCCCGGGCGCGTTTCCTGGTGGTCGGCGCCCATGCGGTCGCCGTCCACGGAATTCCCCGCGCCACCGGCGGCCTCGACGTCTGGATCGACCCGGACCCGGACAACGTCCCTCGTGTCCGGGCCGCGCTCATCCGCTTCGGCGCCCCGGTGGAAGAGCTCGGCATCTCGTTGCAGGACCTTGCGCAGCCGGGAATGATCGTCCAGGTCGGCGTCCCCCCGCGCCGAATCGACGTCATGGCCAGCATGACCGGGCTCGCTTTCGAGGACGCCTGGACCAGCCGGGTGATCCACCGGGTGGACGACCTCGAAGTGCCGTTCATCGGTCGGGCCGCGTTGCTCGCGAACAAGCGGGCCACCGGGCGACCGAAGGACCTCGCGGACGTCGAGGCGCTCGAACCCGGCGCCGCCGGGGACGTCGATTGATTCGGGGCTCGGGCGTTCCTCGGAGCTTCCACCACCGGGGAATCCCGGGCGCGCCGCTACGGCGGCGCGGGATGGGCCATGCCGCCCGGCGGGTGCGGTTGCGCGATGCGGCGGAGCACCACCTCGTCGCCTTCGCCGACCCCGAGCACCCGGCGGCCGAACTCGTCCAGCCCGAGCGTCCGGGGGTCGGCGTTCTCGTCCACGTCCTCGACCCGCACCCAGGCCCGGAGCGGCGCCGGGTGGGCGCCCAGCAGCTCCACCAGGTCGTCGTCCGCTACGCCGAGATGCTCCGCGCTCGCCCGGGCGATGCCGACCGTGCGGCGCCGCCCGCGGACTCCCGTATAGGGGTCGGTCTCGTCCGCCCGCACCGCGAGGTGGAAGCGCGCGCGCCGCGACGCCTCGCGGGCGGACGCGGTCGCCGCCCCGTCCACCTCTCCGGCCGCATCCAGCACCACGCCGTAGCCCTCGCGGGCGCGCTCCGCCGACACGAACCCCGCGCCCACGTCCGCGCGCACCGCCTCCGGGTCGCGTGCGAGCGGGTCGCCGTAGCCGCCGCCCCCCGCCGACTCCATGATCACCACGTCGTCCCTTCGCACCGGATGGCCGGTGACCTTGCCCGGGGTCGGAAAGACGTTCTCGGCGCCGTTCCTCCGCACCGCCACCCGGTAGGGGTGCGCGCTCGCGCCCCCCCCGACCCCGAACGGCGGGATCGCGGCCCGGTCGCTCAGCACCGAGTAGCTCCCCTCCTCGCCGAGCACCCGGATCTCCCGGTGCAGGCCGAGCCCGCCCCGACGCGCGCCTTCGCCGCCCGAATCGGCCCGCAGCTCGCACCGCTCCACGAGGAGCGGCATCTCGTTCTCGATCGATTCCGCGGTCTGGATGGTGCGGATGTTGCCGAAGTCGACGTTGGCGAACGCGCTCGATCCGTCCGCCCCGGCGAAGCCCCCGTTCCCCCCGGCCGGCGCCTCGTAGTAGACGTACTGCCGCTCGCGCCGGTGGTTGTAGCCGCCGATGGAGTTCGGGAACGAGGTGCCGCAGAGGTCCCCCGACACCCGCTCCGGGATGATCTGCGAGAGCGCGCCCAGAGCCACCGACACGGCGCGCTTTCGCACCTCGCCGTGGGCGCCGGCCGGCGCATCGCTTCGAACGTCCACCACGCTCGCCGCCGGCGCGCGCAGCTCGATGGGGCGGAACGCGCCGTCGTTCACCGCCCCGCCCGGGTCCAGGGTGGACTTGACGGCCACGAACACCCCCGCCCCGGTCACCGCGAGCGACGAGTTCACCACCCCCGGGACCTGGGGGTTCGAGCCCGCGAAGTCGGCCACGATGCCGTCGCCGGCGACGGTGAGCTCGAGCCGGACGAGCACCGGGTCGAGCCGGCCGTCCTCGTAGTACTCCAGGTAATCCTCGTAGCAGCAGCTCCCGTCCGGAAGCTCCGCGATCCGTTCGCGGAGACGGCGCTCCGTGCGGTCGAGGTTGATCCGGACCGCCGCGTGGACCGTCTCGACCCCGTAGCGCTCGTAGACCCGGCGGATCCGCCGCTCGGCGACCCGGCATGCGCCGAGCGAGGCGTTGAAGTCGCCCTCGCGCTCCTCGGGAACCCGCATGTTGGCCATGAGCAGGGACATGGCGGCGCGGTTGACCTTCCCCCGCTCCAGGATCTTGATCGGCGGGATCCGCACCCCCTCCTGGTAGATGTTGGTGGAGAGCCCCGAGTAGCTCCCCGGCACCATGCCGCCGACGTCGACCCAGTGGGCCCGCACCGCCGGGAAGACGAGGACGTTCCCGTCCTCGTCGAAGACGGGATGGACCAGGGTCACGTCGTTCAGATGGGTTCCGCCGCGGTAGGGGTCGTTCAGCAGGACCGCGTCGCCCGGATGGAGGTCGTCGGCGAAGTCCTCGAACATGCAGCGCACCCCCCACGGCAGGGGGAGCACGTGCCCCGGATGGTCCCAGGACTGCGCGACCATCTCCCCGCGCGGCCCGAAGAGCGCGCACGAGAAGTCGTCGAATTCGTAGATGACGGAAGAGAACGAGGAGCGGATGATGGTTGCCCGCATCTCGCGCACGATCGCGATGAGCCCCTCGCATACCACCTCGAGGGTGATCGGGTCCACCTGCCGGGGGTCCGGCCCCGATCCGGGATCCGGCCCGGACCCGGGCGGCGCCGGCCGCGCCCCCGCGGGCGGGCGGGGAAGGGGCTGCGAAACGCTCATGCCTCACCTCTCTCCATCAGCAGGTCTCCCGAATCGAGGACCCGGAAGCGCCATCCGGGCGGCGCCACGATGGTGGAGCCCTCCTCCTCGACGATCGCGGGCCCCGCGCCGGAGGCTCCGGCCGGGAGCCGGCCCCGCTCCAGCACCGGGGTGTCGAAGAACCGGCCGCCGAAGAACACGGCGCGCGTCTCGAGGCGGGCGCCGGCGGCGTCTCCCGTCACGTTCCATGCACCGAATGCGGGCTCGTCGCCCCGCCCGATGCCGGTCAGGCGGAAGCTCACCACCTCGGTCTCGCCGTCGTTGCGATGCCCGAACCGGCGTTCATGGGTGTCGTGGAAGGCGGCCTCCAGCTCGTCCACCGCCCCCATTCCCGGGGGTACGTCCACGTCGATCTCCCAGCTCTGGCCAAGATAGCGCATGCCGAGCGCCCGCCGCGAGGAGAAGTCCCCGGGCGCCACCCCCTCCGCCTCGAGGCTCCGGCGGGCCTCCCCCTCCAGCCGATCGAGCTCCTCCGCGATCTCCGCGAACGACCCGAGACGCCGTGGAAGGAGGGTGCGGGTCTTCACGAAATCCTGCCTGACGTCGGAGATGAGCGACCCGAGCGCCGCGAAGTTGCCGGGCCCGGCCGGCACGAGCACCCGCTCGATCTCGAGCTCCTCCGCGATGAAGGCCCCGTGCATCGGCCCCGCGCCGCCGTAGGCGACGAGGGTGAAGTCGCGCGGGTCGTAGCCCTTCGCTACCGAGATCTGCTTGATCGCGCTCACCATCCGGGCGACCGCGATGCGCACCACCCCCTCCGCGGCGGCCTCGTCGGTCAACGACGCGAGCCCGAGCGTGCGGATCGCCCGGCGGGCGAGGTCCTCGTCGAGCGCGATGCGCCCGGCGAGGCGCACGCCCGGCTTGAGCCGGTGGAGCACGACGTTGGCGTCGGTCACGGTCGGCTCGCGCCCGCCCTGGCCGTAGCAGGCGGGTCCGGGGTCGGCGCCCGCGCTGCGCGGGCCCACCATCAGGACGTCGCCCGCGTCCATCCACGCGACGCTGCCGCCCCCGGCCCCGACCGCGTTGATCTCGGTCTGGGGGGTGCGGTTCGCGTACGGGCCCACGAGCTGCTCGTTGGTGAGCGGGACGACGAGGTTCTCGATGAGGCACACGTCGGTGCTGGTGCCGCCCATGTCGCAGGTGATGAGGTCCGGGAGGTCGAGCCGCCGGCCGAGATGGGCGGCCGCCGCCACGCCCCCCGCCGGGCCGGACAGCACCGTCGCGACCGGCAGCCGGCGGGCGCGTCCGGCGGTCGCGACCCCGCCGTTCGAGGTCATGATGAACACCGGGCCCCGGTAGCCCCGCGCGGCGACCGAAGCCTGGAGCCGGGCGAGGTAGCCGTCGATGAGGGGGCCGATGTACGCGTTGAGGGCGGTGGTGTTGAAGCGCTCGTACTCCCTGAACTCCGGCAGCACTTCGCTCGAAGCGGTGACGAATCGCGCGGAGGGCGCGCTCCCGCCGTCTTCTTCCTCGCGCGCGAGCGCGGCCACCGCCCGCTCATGCTCCGGGTTGGCGTAGCTGTGCAGGAAGCACACCGCGACCGCGGCGCCGGGGGGCAGGCTCTCCACCGCGGCGCGGGCCCGGTCGAGGTCGAGCGGACGGAGGACCCGGCCGTCCCAGGCCGTCCGCTCGTCGATCTCGAGGGTGCGGCCGCGCGGCACGAGGGGCGGCGGCTTCCGGGCCGTGATGTCGTAGAGGACGGTGCGGTTGGTGCGGGCGATCTCGAGCACGTCGCGGAAGCCGGCCGTGGTCAGCATCCAGACCTCGGCGCCGCGCCCCTCCAGGACCGCGTTCGTGCCGATGGTGATGCCGTGGATGAATCGTTGCACCTCGCCGAGGTCGACGCCGAGGCGGTCGAGCACGTCGAGAACCGCGCGTGCGGGGTCCGCCGGCGTCGAGGGGGTCTTGGCATAGCGGATCGACCCGTCCACGCCGTCGAACACCGCCGCGTCGGTGAAGGTTCCCCCCACGTCCACCCCGACGCGGTATCGAGCTTGCGTATCGGACATGTCTGATCCGGTATGGCGGATTCTTCTCTGGGATCGGTGCGGTTTCGCTCGGTGCGACGGCCGCGGATCGCCCACGTTCCGGGACCCCGCCGCCCGCCCGTTCCCCCCGCGGACCACCGGGCGGGCTCGTCGCCGGTGGGTTCGTTGCGGGGACCGGGCCGGCCGGCGCAGGGCGGCGTCCCGGCGCCGTCGCAGCGCTCCTCCCACTCTAGCAATTGCTCCGCCGCCCGTCACTCGCTCCGCCGTCCGAGGCAGGTGCGGTGTGGGGTTTTCGCCGGACACGCCTCTCGCGAACGCTCTTGGGCACGGCATCCTGGGAACGCTTGTGTCCCGCCCGCAAATGGGACCGCAGGACCGCCGCCGACCAATGCGGGCGAGGACGCCCGCGTACCCGGGACGCGCCGTTCCAGGACCCCCCGCCGCTCCGATTCGGCCGAACCGCGTTCACCCGCGCGAACCGATCCCGCAGCGCGAAACGACCCCGTGTCCGCCGACGGCGCCCGACTTCGCGGGTGCGGGCCGGATGGCGCCCGACCTCCCGGCGCGGTCATCCCCTCCGTGCACTTGCCTGTGGTCGTGGCCTGCTGCTGTTGTGCTCGGGGCGTCGTCGCGTTATAAAAGGCGGCCCGGTCCGCGGGCGTCGCGGGTCCGGGGGTCCACCCAACGGGAGAGTGACGATGAACCGATCCAGCCGCTCCGTACTCGCAGCCGCGGCCGCGGTAACGCTCAGTGCAGCCTCGATCCTGTGCGTCTCCGGGAGCGCCCAGGCCGCCTGGGAGCCGAAGAAGCCCATCGACTTCGTGATCATGGCCGGCAAGGGGGGCGGCGCCGACAAGATGGCGCGCCTGATGCAGACCATCGTCGAGAAGCACGACCTCTCGTCGAAGCCTCTCATCCCCATCAACAAGCCGGGCGGTTCCGGGGCCGAGGCCCTCGTCCACCTCAAGCAGAAGACGGGCGACGACCACACGATCATGGTCACCCTGAACAGCTTCTACACCACCCCCCTGCGCCAGCCGGGCCTCGACGTCGACATCATGTCCTTCGCGCCCATCGCCCGCATGGCGGAGGACACGTTCCTCCTCTGGGTGCACGCCGACTCCGACATCGACACGGTGGACGAGTTCGTCGACGCGGCCAGGGCCGCCGGCAACGACTGGATCATGGCCGGCACCGGCAAGGGGCAGGAGGACCAGCTCCTGACCACCTTCCTCAACTCCGCCTACGGCCTCGACATGAAGTACGTGCCGTTCAAGGGCGGCGGCCGGGTGGCCAAGGAGCTCGCCGGGAAGAACGCGAACTCCACGGTGAACAACCCCTCCGAGCAGCTCGGCTTCTACGAGGCGGGGAAGACCCGGCCCCTCGCCGCGTTCACCCCGGAGCGCCTCGAGCTGTTCTCCGACGCCCCCACCTTCGTCGAGCTCGGGGAGGACTTCGTGTACTTCATGCAGCGCTCCGTGGTCGGCGCACCGGGCATGAGCGACGAGGCCGCCGCCTTCTACCAGGACCTCTTCGCGAAGGTGTTCGAGTCCGAGGAGTGGCAGAAGTACCGGCGCGACAAGAGCCTGTACGGTGACCTCATCTCCGGGGACGAGCTGAAGGCCTACTGGATGCGCGAGCGCGCGATCCACGAGGTGATGCTCAAGGAGATCGGAGAGATCTGACCGGCTCCGGCGCCCGACCCGCAGCGACTCGACTCGACGCAAGGCCGGGGCGGTTGCCCCGGCCTTGCGTCGTAGTGGATGGATGCACGGACCGAATCCGGGCCGATCGAGCTCGACTCATGCGCCAGGCGGAATTGATTCTCGCCCTGATCATGGGGCTGCTCTCGGTCGGCCTCATGTGGAAGAGCGCCGAGCTGCCGATCGGCTGGATCCCGGACGAGGGGCCGGGCGGCGGGGCGTTCCCGTTCTGGCTGTCGGCGGGGATGCTCGGGTGCTGCGTCTGGATCCTGGTCCGATGGGCGCGGCGGCCGGTCGGCGCGGCGGCCGACACCGGCCCCTACATCCCCCCGGAAGCGCGAACCCAGGTCATCGTGGTCATCGCCGCCCTCGCCGCGATGATCGGGCTCGTCCACGTCATCGGGGTGTACGGCGCCGTCCCGCTGTTCCTCGTCTTCTACCTGCGCGGGCTCGGGCGCCACGGCTGGCCGTTGACCGGCGCCCTCGCGGCGGCGACCCCCGTCGCGACCTTCTTCTTCTTCGAGGCAGCCCTCAAGATCACCTTGCCCAAGGGCTATACCGAGCCGCTCTTCTACCCGCTCTACGACTGGTTCCTGTAAGCATCCACCACGGTGCGAACATACGCGAGTGACCCCGCGCGGCCGGGGAACGGGCCGCGCGGCCGGCGTAGCTGCGAACTCGGGCGGACGGAGACCGCCTCCGGCGCCCCGGACGGCCCCGGCGCCCCGGACGGCCCGGACGGCCCGAGCCGGCTGCTCCTCGGACCGCCCCCCCCTCCCCCATGACCTTCCGTACGAACCGCTGATGGAAATCCTCCTGCACCTCCTGGAAGGCTTCGGGATCGCGTTCCTGCCCCTCAACCTCGGGCTCGCGGTCTTCGGATGCCTGCTCGGCCTCTTCATCGGGGCGATGCCGGGCCTCGGGTCCGTGAACGGGGTGGCGATCCTCCTCCCCCTCACGTTTCTCGTGCCGCCGACCTCGGCGGTGATCTTCCTCGGCGCGATCTACTACGGCGCGATGTACGGCGGGGCGATCAGCTCCATCATGCTCGGGATCCCGGGCGCATCGACCGCGGTGGCGACGACCTTCGACGGCCGGCCCCTCGCCCGCAAGGGCATGGCCGACCGCGCGCTCGTCGCCGCGGCCGTCGCCTCGTTCGTGGGCGGCACGATCTCGGTGGTCCTCTTCACCCTGTTCGCCCCTCCGCTCGCCGACATGGCGCTCGCGTTCGGCGCGCCCGAGGAGTTCGCCCTGATGCTCCTCGCGTTCGCGACCTTCATCGGGCTCGGCGGGGACGACATCCCGAAGACGTTCTTCTCCATCCTCATCGGGCTCGTGCTGAGCGCGGTCGGGCTCGACATCGTGAGCGGGCAGCCGAGGCTCATCTTCTTCGACCTCCCGGGCTTCTTCCACGGGATCAACTTCCTGGTGCTCGCGATCGGCATCTACGGGATCGGCGAGATCCTGTGGACGATCGAGACGAGCCACAAGGGGGTGGAGGTCTCGCAGGCCCGACTCTCCGTCGAGCGGTTCGCCGCGTCGGTCCGCAGCCTCGCCGGGACCCTGAAGACGATGGTGATGGGGTCGTTCCTCGGCTACTTCGTCGGCATCCTGCCCGCCGCCGGCGCGACCCCCGGCTCGCTCATGGCCTATGGGGTCGCCAAGTCGATCGCGAAGGACCCGGACTCGTTCGGCAAGGGCAACGTGGACGGGGTGGTCGCGCCGGAATCCGCGAACAACGCGGCGAGCACGGGGTCGATGCTGCCGATGCTCACCCTCGGCATTCCGGGCTCGCCGACGACCGCGATCCTCCTCGGAGGCATGGTGATCTGGGGCCTCGAGCCGGGGCCGATGCTCTTCGTCGAGCACACGAACTTCGTCTGGGGGCTCATCGCGAGCCTCTACGCCGCCAACCTCTTCGCGCTCATCCTCAACCTCGCCTTCATCCCCGCGTTCATCGCGGTGCTGAGGCTCCCCTTCACCATCCTCGCCCCCGTCATCTTCATCCTGTGCGTGGTCGGCGGATACGCGCCGGTCCAGGACATGCACGACGTCTGGCTGATGTTCCTCTTCGGGGTCGTCGGATACCTGCTGCGCAAGCTCGACTACCCGATGGCCCCGGCGGTCCTCGCGATCGTGCTGGGGCCGCTCGCCGAGACGTCGATGCGCCAGTCGCTCCTCATCGGGCACGGGTCGCCGGCGATCTTCTTCGAGCGGCCCATCTCGGGCGGGATCATGCTGGTCGCGATCGCGCTGTTCGCGATCCCGCTGTTCAGGCTCGTCCGCCGCGCGGCGCGGCGCGGCGCCTCGTAGGCGGCGAGGGCGCTCGTTCAGGATCCGACCGGCGCGCTTCCGAAGGATCCGCGACGTCCCCCGCCTTGGCGGCCCGGCATGGCCGGAGCCGGAGCCGGGGCGGGCGCGGGGCTCGCGGGCGGGGTTCGGATGGAGCCGCCGCCCGCGGCCGGGAGGGTCGATGCGGGCGCGCCGGAGGAGAGCAGGAATGGCGAAGAACCCGACTCCGGATATTCGAGTGTCGGCATGTCGGGTCGTTCGGACGGGCGCGGGTGAGCACGCGGAGCCGGTCCACGCCGGTCGTTGGTGACGAAGGTTGGGGTGGGGCAGGAGTTCGGCAGGATCTCGCCCCGTCCTCCGGGCTCGGCCTTGATCGTCTCGGAGGCGGGGGCTACGGTGCGCCCCATGACCAAGCGCAAGCTGCCCATCGGGATCCAGACCTTCCGCACGATCCGGGAGGAGGGCTGGTACTACGTGGACAAGACCGCCTACGCCCAGCGGCTGGTGGACGGGGGAACCCACTACTTCCTGTCGCGCCCTCGCCGTTTCGGCAAGAGCCTGTTCGTGGACACGCTGAAGGAGCTGTTCGAGGGCAACGAGCCGCTGTTCCGGGGCCTCGCCGTCCACGACGGCTGGGACTGGTCGGTGCGCCATCCGGTCGTGCGGCTCGACTTCAGCGGACGGAACTTCACCGAGCCCGGCCACCTCGACCTGAACCTGACGGCGCAACTGGACGGGATGGAACGGCGCGCGGGCGTCGGCACACCACCGTACCCCGCCGGCCCGGAACGCTTCGGCCACCTGATCGAGACGCTGCACGAGCGCAGCGGGCAGCGGGTGGCGGTTCTGGTGGACGAGTACGACAAGCCGATCCTGGACGCGCTGGGGAAACCGGAGCTGGCCCGCGCCCACCGCGACGCCCTGCGCGGGCTCTATTCGGCCATCAAGGCCAGCGACGCGCACGTCAAGTTCACCTTCCTCACCGGGGTGAGCAAGTTCTCCAAGGTCGGCATCTTCTCCGGCCTGAACAACCTCATCGACATCACCCTGGAACCGGCGTACTCCGCCATCTGCGGCTACACGGAACGGGACCTGGACGCCGTGTTCGCGCCGGAGCTTCCGGGCCTGGACCGCAACGAGATCCGCCGCTGGTACAACGGCTATGGCTGGCTCGGTGAGGAGAAGGTCTACAACCCCTTCGACATCCTCCTGCTGTTCCGGTCGCGCCGGTTCAAGGCCCACTGGTTCGAGACCGGGACGCCGAGGTTCCTCATCGACACCCTGCTGCGCCGGGGCGTCGCCTCCCCGGAGCTGGACGGCATGGCCGGCACCGAGGCGCTGCTCTCCGCCTTCGACGTGGACGAGATGGCCACCGAGGCGCTGCTGTTCCAGACCGGATACCTGACCATCCGGGAGATGGAGGACCGCGGCGACGGCCGAATCCTCTACCGGCTGGGCTATCCGAACCACGAGGTGCGCCAGAGCCTGAACGAGCACCTGCTGAACACCCTGCTGCCGGAGTCCTCACGGCGGCTGGCGGAGAACGGCCCGCTCCGGGAGCTGCTGGCCGCGAACGACTTCGAGGGGATCGAAGCCCTGTTCCGGGCCGTCTTCGCGAGCATTCCCCACCAATGGCACGTCAACAACCGCATCGCGGAGTACGAGGGGTACTACGCGAGCGTGTTCTACTCGTATCTCGCGGCGCAGGGGCTCGACCTCGCGGCGGAGGAGAGCAGCGCGAGGGGGCGTGCGGACATGGTGTTGCGGTACGGCGGCCGCGTGTACCTGTTCGAGTTCAAGACGGTGGAGAAGGCGCCGGAGGGGGGTGCGCTGGCGCAGATCAAGGAGAAGGGCTACGCGGACAAGTACCGCCATCTCGGGCAGCCCATCCACCTCGTCGGGGTGGAGTTCAGCCGGGAGGAGCGCAACGTCGCCGAGTTCGAGGTGGAGCGCGCCTGAGCCGAACCGGGCCGCACCGGCCGGTGGCAGAGGCCGCGAAAGGCCGCGGTGCGCCGACCGCGGGCAACCGCCGTCCCGCCCCCCGGCGCGCGATTCGTTCGCGGCCCGCGGAAGACGGGCGGATGCACCAAAGGAAAGAGGGAAAGCAGGAACGGCGAAGAACGCGACCGGCGGCGGAAGGAAGCCCAAGGCCGATCCGAAGCCCGAGGCGGCGCCCGCGCCAAGGCGTGGATGGACTTTGAAATCGCCGTTTACGCGGAGGAGGGGCCGGGAGGGTGATTCGGTTCCCGGAGCGCAGCCGGACCGTGGGCATGGATTCCACCTTCCGGATACCCTCACTCTCGCCGTCGCCGGGCAGGGGCCTCCCGGCGGTTCCTGAGCACGCGGGGCCGCTTCTTTTGACGCCATATGGACAGCCATACTGCCAAGTAGAGATCTTGCCTCGGGGCCGAGCCCCGTCCGTGCTCGGTCCGGGCCCGGGCGATCCCTGACCCATCTCTACCACTGTGAGCCTCGATCAGGTGGGATTTGCCCTGAATTTCGCAGTTCTTCGCACGTAACCTGTTGATTGTTCTTCGCGAAGCTCGATGTAGCACCACAATTTTTCGGGGCTTATATCGAAAGTTACCCCGGTGTAGTGGAGTCCCTATTCGGCTGCGCGATTGGGCGATTTCGACGGATTCGGTGGGATCGGCTCTCAGGGGCAGCGCGGGACGTGTGGGGCGGAGTCCCCATTTTCCGCGCTATCGGCAGCTCCGGGGTAACTTTCGATATAAGCCCCAATTTTTCCAGCATGTCTTGCACCCGATCGCACTCCTCGATACCGTGCTGACTCGGTACGCCAAGGCCACCGATAGGCCCCTGCGAGACCGCCATCCTGTCCCCAAAAAACCCCGTTGGTGTTCAGATGTAGTGCCACTCGGGGTTTTGGGGCATCGTAACTATCTGATGTAAATTGATATTGTATGACAGGGTGGTAAAGATGGGCTAATCGGTCGCTTCGGCCCGGCGGCCGAGCGCGGCGAGCGCCGTATCCCGGACGTGGGTCGATCGCAGGCCGGCCGCCTCGTACTGGAGGTCCGGCTTGTCGTGGTCGAGGAACCGGTCGGGAAGCACCATGGGACGGACCTTGAGCCCGCGGTCCAGAATCCCGGCGGCGGCGAGGAAGTGCAGCACCTGTGCGCCGAACCCCCCGATCGCGCCCTCCTCGATGGTGATGAGCACTTCGTGCTCCTGGGCGAGCGCGCGCACCAGCGCCCCGTCGAGGGGCTTCGCGAACCTCGCGTCGGCCACCGTCGCGGAGATGCCGCGCACGGCGAGCTCCTCGGCCGCGGACAGCGCCTCGTGCAGGCGGGCGCCGTAGGACAGGATGGCGGCCCTGGTCCCCTCGCGCAGGATGCGGCCCTTCCCGATCTCCAGGACCTCCCCGCGCTCCGGCAGGGCGGCCCCGAACCCCGCGCCCCGCGGGTAGCGGAACGCGCACGGCCGGTCGTCGATGGCGACCGCGGTCCGGACCATGTGGACCAGCTCGCCCTCGTCCGCCGCCGCCATCAGCACCATACCGGGCAGACAGCCGAGACAGGCGACGTCGTACGCCCCGGCATGGGTCTGCCCGTCCGCCCCCACCAGGCCCGCCCGGTCCATGGCGAAACGGACCGGCAGGCCCTGGATCGCCACGTCGTGGACGATCTGGTCATAGGCCCGCTGCAGGAACGTCGAGTAGATGGCGACGAAGGGCTTCATCCCGTCCGCGGCGAGACCGGCCGCGAAGGTCACCGCGTGCTGCTCCGCGAGCCCGACGTCGAAGGCCCGGTCGGGAAAGACCCGCTCGAAGAGGTCCACCCCGGTGCCAGACGGCATCGCGGCGGTGATCGCGCAGATGCGGTCGTCCAGGCGCGCCTCGGTCACCAGGCTTTCGGCGAACACCCTGGTAAAGGAGGGGGGGGCGTTGGAGGCGGACGCCTTCTGCGCGCCGGTGTCGACGTCGAAGCTGGACACCCCGTGGTACCGGTCCGCGGACTCCTCCGCCGGCGCGTAGCCCTTCCCCTTCCGGGTGCAGACGTGGACCAGGATCGGACCCGCGGCGGCATCGTCGCGCACGTTCCGGAGGATGGGCAGAAGATGGTCGAGGTCGTGGCCGTCGATCGGCCCCACGTAGTAGAAGCCCAGCTCCTCGAACAGGGTGCCGCCGGTCACCAGGCCGCGCGCATACTTCTCGGCCCGCTTGACCCCGTGCTCGACCACCCGCGGGAACCGCTCCGCCGCGTGCCTCGCGACGTCGCGGATCGAACGATAGCGCTTGGAGGAGATCAGCCGTGAGAGATAGCCGCTCATCGCTCCGACGGGGGGGGCGATCGACATCTCGTTGTCGTTGAGCACGACGATGAGGCGCGTATCCATCGAGCCGGCGTTGTTCAGGCCCTCGTAGGCCATGCCGCCGGTGAGCGCGCCGTCGCCGATGACCGCGACGACCCGGTTCTTCCGTCCCTGGAGGTCGCGGGAAACGGCAAACCCGAGTGCGGCGGAGATCGAAGTCGACGCGTGGGCGGCGCCGAAGGGGTCGTACTCGCTCTCCGACCGCTTGGTGAATCCGGACAGCCCTCCCCCCTGGCGGAGGGTGCGGATCCGCGGGCGCCGGCCGGTCAGGATCTTGTGCGGATAGCACTGATGGCCAACGTCCCAGATCAGGATGTCTTCAGGGGTGTCGAACAGGTGGTGCAGGGCGACCGTGAGCTCGACGACCCCGATCCCGGCGCCGAGGTGCCCGCCGGTGTGGGAGACCGCGTCGATCGTCTCGGCGCGGAGCTCGTCGGCGAGCCGCTTGAGTTCCCGCACGGACATTCCGCGAAGGTCGCGAGGCCATTCGACGAGATCGAGATGGGGGGTTTCGACGGGCATTCCTGGGGTCTCGTCAGCTCCGGCGCGCCAGAACGTACCGGCCGAAGGCCCGCAACGGCCCGGCCCCGTCGCCGAGTCCGTCGAGCCGGGCGACGGCCCGCGCGACGAGGGCGGCCGCCTCTCGCCGCGCGCCCTCCACCCCCAGGGCGGCGGTGAAGGTCGCCTTTCCGGCGGCCGCATCCTTCCCGACCGTCTTCCCGAGGGCAGCCTCGTCGCCCACCACGTCGAGCACGTCGTCGATGATCTGGAACGCGAGCCCGACGTCCTGGCCGAACCCTCGCAGCGCCCGGCGAAGCTCGCCGTCGCGGCGCGCGAGGATGGCGCCCGCCTCGCAGCTGAACGCGATCAGGGCGCCGGTCTTCATGCGCTCGAGGGTGACGGTCAGCTCGTAGTCGGCCCCGCCGTGCTCCGCGGCCAAATCGATCATCTGGCCGCCGACCATGCCCCCGCCCCCGGCGGCCTTCGCCATCGCCCGGACGAGACCGCAACGAACCGAGGGGTCCGGATCGACCCTGGAATCGGCCAGCAGCTCGAAGGCCAGGGTCAGGAGCGCATCGCCGGCGAGGACGGCGCTGGCCTCGTCGAAGGCCACGTGGCAGGAGGGTCTTCCCCGACGCAGGTCGTCGTCGTCCATCGCCGGCAGATCGTCGTGGATGAGGGAATAGCCGTGGACCATCTCCACCGCCGCGGCCACCAGCAGCGCCGCACCGTCGTCCGCGCCGGCCAGCCGCGCCCCCGAGCGGACCAGGAACGCCCGCAGCCGCTTCCCGCCGCCGAGAATCCCGTAGCGCATCGCTTCGAACAGCCTCGCCTGCGCTCCGGCCGGCCGGGGCAGCTCGGCGTCCAGGATCGCTTCGACCGCCGCCGCCGTCTCGGCGAGCGACCCGGCGGTTCCGGCGTCGATGGGAGGCTCACCCACGTACGAAGCCATCCGTTCCGGCGGGTTCCGCCGCGACCGCCGGCCACTTGGCGGGATCGTCCGCCGCGCCGGCCTGGAGCCCCCTGCTCATGGTCGGCTCCTCCTCGTGTCGTCGAGCCTGCACGGGGGAAGTATAGGCGGCGGGTGGCTGGGGCGAAAACCCGAATTTGGGGGATGAACGCCGCGGTCCCGGAGAGAGGATCGGATGGTGTAGTAGCTGTAATCCATTGTTTCATGCGCCCGAAACATCGAAGGGCGCGGCCTTCGACCCGAGATGTCTCCGACCTGCCGCCCCTCGCCACGAGGGCGCGCCGGGCCAGCCTCCGCACCGCCCGACCCGCCTTTCCCGTATGGGAGCAGGCGGGCTTCCGGCCAGAGGGCCGCCGCGGAGATTCGGGTGTCCGGGCCCGGCCCGGGCGCGGCGGATACAACCCGGCTCGTCTCCATCGGCCGCCGGCGCCGATCCGCCGGGCGGGGGCTTCGCCGGCGCGGCTACGGGGCCGCGAGGCCCAGGTTGACGGTCACGCTCTTCTTCTGGGTGAAGCTGTCGAGCATGCCTTCCAGGGAGAACTCGCGCCCGATCCCGCTCTGCTTGACCCCGCCGTAGGACTGGCCGGGTACCTGGCCCATCCCCTGGTTGACCTGCACCCAGCCGGCCTCGACCCGGTGGGCGGTTCGGAGCGCCTGCCCGACGTCGCGCGACCAGACGAAGGCGGCGAGCCCGTAGTGGCTGTCGTTCGCCATTCGAACCGCGTCGTCGACGTCGTCCCAGCGGATCGTGACGAGCACCGGGCCGAAGATCTCCTCACGGGCGAGGCGCCAGTCGTTCGAGGCGTCGGCGAAGATCGTCGGGCGGGCGAAGAACCCTTCGCTCAAGGGGCCGGATTCGGGCGGCCGCCCGCCCATCACGAGTCTCGCGTCCGAGCGTCCGAGGCCCTCCTCGACGTAGCCGCAGACCTTGCGGAACTGCTTCTCGTTGATGATGGCGCCCATGTCGGTGGACTCGTCGAGCGGGTCGCCGAGCACGAGGTCCGAGGTGCGGGCGACGAGCCTCTCGAGGAAGTCGTCGAATATGCTCGAGTGCAGGAAGAGCCGGGAACCCGCGGTGCAGGACTGGCTCTGCCGGGTGAAGCGCATCGCGGCGACGATGCCGTCCACCGCCCAGTCCTCGTTCGCATCCGGGAACACGATGGAGGGGCTCTTGCCGCCCAGCTCCAGGGACACGGGCACGATGCGCCGGCCAGCCTCCTCCATGATGAGCTTCCCCACCTCGGTGGAGCCCGTGAACGAGAGCTTGCGCACGCCGGGGTGGGCGCTGAGGGCGGCGCCGCAGTCCTCGCCGTATCCGGTGAGGACGTTGAGCACGGCGGGCGGCAGATGCTCCTCGCAGATCGCGGCGAGCATCAGCACCCCGAGGGGTGCGTCCTCGGCCGCCTTCAGCACGATCGTGTTGCCGGTGCACAGGGCGGGCGCGATCTTGAGCGCGGCGAGGAGCACCGGTGCGTTCCAGGGGATGATCGCTCCCACCACCCCGATGGGTTCGCGGCGGGTGTAGCTCAGCACCTGCTCGCCGAGCGGCAGGGTCTCGCCCTTGATCTCGCTCGCGAGACCGCCGAAGTAGCGGAAGACGTCCGCGGTGAGCGCCGCCTCCGGGCGGGCCTGGGTGCGGAGCGCGTTGCCGGTCTCGGTGGCGATGGTGCGGGCGAGGGCTTCGGTCTTCGCCTCGACCGCATCCGCGATCCGAAGCAGCCTCCGGCCGCGCTCTCGCGGCGGCGCGTCGCGCCAAGCCGCGAACGCACCGGACGCGACCTTCACCGCCCGGTCCACGTCTTCCGCCCCGGCGCGCGGCACGTGGGCGAAGATGCCGCGGTTCGCGGGGTTCTGTACGGCGATCGTCTCGCCCGAGGCGCTGTCGACGAAATCGCCGCCAAGCAGCATCCGGGCCGAGGGGGCGATGGCGGGGTCCTGCATGGCCGGGGGTCCTGGTTCGTTCGGGGATGGCGGGAGCGTGCACGGCCCCGCGCCCCCGGTCAACCGGACGTCCCTCCGGAAGCAGGGCCTTTTCACGCCGCGGAATCGCGGCCGGACGTCGATGCCCATCGCCCTTGCCGAGAACGGACGTCCTGGGGACGGCGCGCCCTCCGGACGCGGGCGCTGCCGCTGTACGCGGCCCGGAATCGTCGGGCGGCGTGGGGAGTGGCGGGCGGCTCGCCGATTGTTCTACCCTGCCGCCCCGACATCGAAGAGGGGGAGGACGACCATGCAGCTTCTGCACACGATGCTCCGGGTGGGAGACCTGCAACGCTCCATCGACTTCTACACGAAGACGATCGGCATGGATCTGCTGCGGACGACCGAGCGCGCGGAGCAGGGGTATACCCTCGCCTTCGTGGCGTTCGGGGGCGGCAACCGGAACGGCGAGGCGGAGCTGGAGCTCACCTGGAACCACGGGGTGTCGGACTACGACCTCGGCACCGCCTACGGGCACATCGCCCTCGGGGTCGACGACGTCGCCGAGACGTGCGAGCGGATCCGGGCCGCGGGCGGCAACGTCACCCGCGAGCCGGGTCCGGTGAAGGGCGGGTCTACCGTGATCGCGTTCGTCGAGGACCCGGACGGCTACAAGGTCGAGCTGATCGAGACCGGCTCGCGCGAGATCTAGCGAGGCCCCGCCTCCGGACCGTGGACGGGACCACGGGCCGGGTCCCCCGGGAGCACCGGCGGGCGCCGCCTCGCGCAGAGCTTGCGAGCCCCGGGCGCTGTTCGTAATTTATTGATATAGAAGATGTAGAGAGGGGGTCGAGATATTTCTTACCCCCACGGAGACGGCGTTGTTCCACGGTTTGGGGTCGGTTCGAGGGGCATTTCGGCGGATTTCACCCCACGGGCCGGGCTTTCGCTCGGGAGGCAACGCAAGGTGTTGTAAATCAATCGGATAAGGTGGAGGTAAGTGTCGCCACAGGGTACGATGGGTTCATCAACCAAACCCGTACCGGCTCTCGGTCAGGAGGCACACCATGGCGACAGCGGACACGGTACTTTTTTCCCGGTCCGATGTCGAGCAGCTACCCGAGCTTCGTCGCTTGGAGCTGGTGACGGCCCTGGAACGGATCAACGCCCGTGTGGACCGCAGCTTCGAGTTCGAGCCGCACTTCCTGCGGGGCTTGTCCCGGATGCGCACGCGCGTGGGCTTGGCGCTCGCGGTGATGATGGCGCTTGCGTCGGGTCAGGTGCGCGCCGGGCGCCCCGAACGGATGCGTTCGTTGTACGGCCCGGTTCCCCCCGCTTTCGCGGGGGCAGGCTTTGGGCCGACACCGGCTGACCGGCTCGCTGCGCTCCCATCTGTCCCGGTCCGGTCCCGCGGGCCAAGCCCCGGCTCGTGCGTGTCGGCACATTTTGCCCTTGCACGAAGGCCCGATGCGGGGTTTTCGGCTCCTCTTCGGGCTCGATTGCGCCCCGTCGCACCCCCTCGCGCGCCCGGAACGACCGTCCGGCCTCCACCGGACAGCCCCGAAAACCCCACCGCGCACATGCCTCATGTTGTAAATGGCTATGGTTATGGGGCTGGGGATGGCATACACTCCGTATCTCGACGCGCCGCACGACGAGTGCATGGCTTCCGCCCGGGCGTCGGATCGGGAGTTTGCCCAGCCTGAGAGCGGCAGGCTTCCGCGATGGGGTCGCCCGGGCGGATGCGAACGTACGCGCCGGAACGCGTGGTTGAATGACTTGCAACCTGGTTTTTCGTGAAAGGAGAAGCCCTGTGGACAGGATGGAGACTTTCGGCGAGATGCGCAGTCGCCTGATCGAAAAGGCGGCCGTGGACGACGCGTTCCGCTCCCGGCTGATGGCCGACCCCAAGGCTGCGGTCGAGGCGGAAACCGGCATGACCGTGCCCCCCGGGTTCAACCTGAAGGTGCACGAGGACACTGCGGACACCAGCCACCTGGTCCTGCCGCCCGCAACGGAACTCAATGAGGCCGATATGGAGCAGATCTCCGGCGGCGTCAGTTGGCTGGACCCCAACGTTCGGTTCAAATAGCGCGCGAAGACCGTTCCGCGGACGTACGCGCCGCCTGAAGCGGGTTTCTCGCCCGGCGGGCCCGCGGATGCGGTCTCCCGCCGGGCGGTTCGGTGGTCGGGCCGAAGCGTCGCCCGACCATCGCCGTGCGAAGATGCCCGGAGGCCGGAATCTCTCTCGGGCGGCCTCCGGGGCGGGGGCAACGCAACCGCGCCCTCGATGGGGTTCGCACCCGCGAGCGGGGGGGCGGGGGCCGCCGTCCGTTACGCCATGCGGCGGCGTGACAGATCCAGCGGCGCCCGATCCCGCGCTGGCGCGAACTCGTGGCCTGGGTGGGACGGCTCGCGGAAGGTGATCGCCTCATAGTGGTCGTCCAAGGCCACGAACACGCCCTTCGTCTCCGCCCATCGGCGCATGCCCTGGTTGCACGAACGTGCCCAGGAGAGCACCTCCACCCGCCATCCGCGCTTGTGCATCCGTTCCAAGGTGCGGTGGAGCCCCGCCCCTCGGCGTAGCCCGCGCCGTCGCCGGTGAGCAGGGCGACGATGCCCAGGTCGCTGTTGTCGTCCCGGCCATCCTCCAGCATGCATCGCTGCAACCAGCGGTCAGGTACTTCCTGTTCGCCCCGATCCTTCTCGCCACGGTCGAACAGCGTCACCTGCACCTTGCGGAGGAGGGTTGCTTCGAGCTTCAAGGAGCCAGGAAGCCCGCGCCGCAAGAGAATTCCCGACCGCACACGAGGCCCGGCCCTGCCGCGGACACGATGGGCGGCCGGTTTCGGAAGCTCGCCGGAGGCCGCAGGACGTCGGCCACACCGGCCCGAATGGTCGTGGTTCGGCCGCCTGAACCCCGGCTTCCACCGGCCGTGGCCCGCCGCGCGGGCCCTGTGTGAATCAGGGAGAATCCTGCTGGAAGAGATTCCCGCTTCAGAGGCGGGAACCGGGTAGACGTCGAGAACGCACTCGATATGGCCGAGCACTTCACGCATCCTTTCGACGATACACCAGGGATCGGCTCCTGCCGGCGCCTTCCCGAGAGGTGATGCGGCGCAGGCTCCCGGCTCGCCGGCCGAGGTTGCCGGCCCCGGGAAGGGGCCGGGTCCGCCCCGCTACACCCGCCAGGTGTGGCCGCGGCGAAGGAGCGCGTCGAGGTCCCCAGCCCCGCCCCGCTCCGCGCGAACCCGCTCGCGCTGGGCCGCCACCGCATCCACGTACTCGGGCGCGGGGTCGCAGAGGACGACCCCGGTCGCGACCGGAAGGTCCGGCGGCTCCATCGCGATGAGGAGCTGGGCGAGCGCCCGGTTGGTCTCGTCGTGGACCCACACGTCCTCGTCGGTCACCCCGTCGCGGCCGGGCTCCACGACCTCGAGCCGCAGGCGCCGCGGATCGAGCCGGAGACCCAGCTCGCCGTTCCGCCCGAAGCGAAGCGGCTCGCCGTTCCGCACCTCGATCTGCGCGGCCGGCGCCCGGTCCCGCGCGGTGAATCCGGCGAACGCGCCGTCGTTGTAGACCGGGCAGTTCTGGAAGATCTCGATGAAGGAGGCGCCCCGGTGCGCGTGGGCGCGCCGCACCACGTCGGCGAGCCGCGGGCGGACGGTGTCGATGCCCCGGCCGAGGAAGCGGGCGCCGGCGCCGAGGGCGAACGCGAGCGGCGAGACCGGATGGTCCACCGAGCCCTCCGGGGTGGACGGGGTCCGGGCGCCTTCGCGGGACGTCGGCGAGTACTGGCCCTTGGTGAGCCCGTATGCCTCGTTGTTGAAGAGGAGCACCTTCACGTCCACGTTGCGCCGGAGCAGGTGCAGCAGGTGGTTGCCCCCGATGCTGAGCCCGTCCCCGTCGCCGGTCACGAGCCACACGTCGAGCTCCGGGTTGGCGAGTTTCACCCCGGTCGCGAACGCGGGCGCGCGCCCGTGGATGGTGTGCATCCCGTAGGTGTCCATGTAGTACGGGAACCTCGCCGCGCAGCCGATGCCGGAGATGAAGACGACGCGCTCGCGCGGGACCCCGAGCTCGGGCATGAGCTGCTGGATGGTCTTGAGGATCGCGTAGTCCCCGCAGCCGGGACACCACCGGACCTCCTGGTCCGAGGCGAAGTCCTTGGCGGTCGGGGCGGGTACGGGTACGGACACGGACCCCGCCCCGGCGGACGGGGATCCCGCCGGGGGGGGCGCGGACGCCGGCGGCGGCGTCCGGAGGGAGGCGGCGCCCGCCGCCCCGCTCACGACCGGGCCTCCAGACCCCGGCGGATCCCGGCCTCGAGCTCGGTCACCCGGAACGGCCGGCCGGCCACCTTCGAGAGCCCGTCCGCGTCGATCAGGTACTCCGAGCGGAGCAGCCGGAGGAGCTGCCCCTTGTTCATTTCCGGGACGAGGACGGCGCCGAAGGAGCGGAGCAGGGCCCCGAGGTTCCGGGGCAGGGGCCAGAGATGGCGGAGGTGGACATGGGCGACGTCGAGGCCCTCCGCACGCACCCGCTGCACGGCCTGGTGGATCGCGCCCCAGGTGGAGCCCCACCCGACCACCGCGAGCGCGGCGCCCGCTTCACCGGCCTCGAGCTCCTGGTCGGGGATGCTCTTCGCGATCCCGTCGATCCTGGCCGTGCGCACGTCGGTCATGCGCTGGTGGTTGCTCGGGTCGTACGAGATGTTGCCGGTGTCGTAGCCCTTCTCGATCCCGCCCACCCGGTGCTCCAGGCCCGGCGTGCCCGGGCGCACCCACGGTCGGGCGAGGGTGTCCGGGTCCCGAAGGTACGGGTGGAAGCCCTCGGGGTCCGTGCGGAAGGAGGGCGGGAAGGGCGCGTAGCCGGAGAGATCGGGGATCCGCCACGGCTCGGAGGCGTTCGCGAGGTAGGCGTCGCTCAGGACCACGACCGGGGTCATGTACCGGGTCGCGATGCGGGCCGCCTCCACCGCGACGTCGAAGCACTCCGCGGGGCTCGCCGCGGCCAGCACCGGAAGCGGAACGTCGGCCGCCCGGCCGAACACCGCCTGGTAGAGGTCCGACTGCTCGGCCTTGGTCGGCATCCCGGTGGACGGCCCGGCGCGCTGGGTGTTGATCACGATGAGGGGCAGCTCCACCGTCGCCGCGTACGTGATCGCCTCCGTCTTGAGCGCGATCCCGGGGCCGGAGCTCGAGGTCACCCCGAGCCCGCCGGCCCAGGACGCGCCGATCGCGGCGCAGACCGCGGCCATCTCGTCTTCGGCCTGGAACGTCGTCACCCCGAACTCCTTGCGCGCGGCGAGGGCGTGCAGCAGGTTCGAGGCGGGGGTGATCGGATAGGAGGCGAACGTGATCGGGAGCCCGGAGAGCCGGCTCGCCGCGAGCAGGCCGAAGCCCATCGCCTCGGTCCCGTTGACGTTGCGGTAGAGCCCGGGCGCCATGTCACGCCGGGGGGGGACCTCGTAGGGCCCGGTCTCCCCGGGCAGCTCGGCGGTCTCCCCGAAGGCGTGTCCCGCGTTCAGGGCCGCGACGTTCGCGTCGCGAATGGCGGGAAGGTGGGAGAACTTGGTCGAGAGCCCGTCCACGGTGGGCTCGCGGTCCCGGCCGTAGAGCCACATCAGCAGGCCCAGCACCCACATGTTCTTGCAGCGGACCGCCTGCTTGTGGGTGAGGCCGAAATCCGCCACCGCCTCCTGGACGTGGCGGGTGACGTCGACCTCGATCCGCCGGTGCGCCGAGAGATCGCCGTTCTCGAGCGGGTTCCGGTCGTAGCCCGCCTTGCGCAGGTTCCTGGCCCCGAACGCCCCCGTGTCCACGATGAGGAGCCCACCGGGGCCGAGATCCGCCAGGTTGGTGCGAAGGGCGGCCGGGTTCATGGCGACGAGGACGTCGAGGGTGTCCCCCGGCGTGGTGATCTCGCCGGCGCCGAAGTTGATCTGGAACGCGGAAACCCCGAACAGGGCGCCGGCGGGGGCGCGGATCTCGGCCGGGAAGTCGGGAAACGTCGAGAGGTCGTTTCCGTGGATGGCGGTGGCGTCGGTGAACTGGAGCCCGGTGAGCTGCATCCCGTCGCCCGAGTCGCCCGCGAAGCGGACGACGACGTCCGAGAGCGTTTCGCGCGCGCGGCCCGCGCGCGCGCCGGTCTTCACAAGCTCTTGCGTTGCCGACATCGCTCCCGCTCCGGAACCCCGCCGCCCGCCGGGGTGCGGCCAAGCAGGCCATTGTAACGCTTGAAGGTCCGCAGCGGACAGACCGACTGCACCCGGACCCGGCTCCACTTCACGCTGGCCGACTCACGGCCAGACGGCGATGTCCATCGCCCTTCCTGAAAACGGCGCGTTCTGCGAACGCGGGCTTCCTGGCTCGCATCGATCAGCGGAGGTCTTGCCGTCCCGTTTGCGGGCGGGACGCCCGCGTCCGGAGGACGCGCCGTTCCCGGGATGTCCGTGTCAGGCCCGCTCTGATTCGACCGAACCGGGTCCGCCTGCGCGAACCGATTCCGCAGCGCGAAAAGGCCCTGCGCCCCGCGGCTCCGGAGGGCCGGCCGGTGAGGTCGGCTCAGTCGGCGGCGGTACCGCGTTCGTCGAGGCGGCCTTCGACGTGGGACTGCCTCTCGGCGAGGCGGCGCATGTCGGCATCGTGGCGTTCGGCGATCTCGCGCATGCCGGCGTGGTGACGTTCGGCGATCTCGCGCATGCCGTCGTCGTGGCGTTTGCCGTTCTCGCGCATGCCGGCGTGGTGGCGTTCGGCGATCTCGCACATGTCGGCGTGGTGGCGTTCGGCGATCTCGCGCATGGCGTCGTCGTGGCGTTTGGCGTTCTCGCGCATGGCGTCGTCGTGGCGTTTGGCGTTCTCGCGCATGGCGTCGTCGTGGCGTTCGGCGCGCGCCTGCATCGCGGCCCGGAAGGTCTCCATTGCCCGCTGCAGCTCGCGCCGGTCCGCATCGACGCGCGCGGTCGAACGCATGATGAGGGTCGCGAGGGCGAGCCCGACCGCGATCACGGTTCCAAGGATCGTGAGGAGGTCGCCTTCCATCGTGCTTCCTTCAACGAGGCCCCCGACCGGACGAGGCGAGGGAGAGGGTAGCCGGCCCAGGCCGCGGCGTCCAGCCTTGACCGACCGGCTGACTGCGCGGGCCCGGGTTGCCGACGGTGGTTGCCGGCAGCGTGCGTTCGCCACGGCCGCACCCACCCGCGCCGCGGATGGGCTTCCCCCGGCCCGGGCCGCGGACTTCGCCGGGGTACGCCCCCTGCGCCTCGTCCCGCTCGCGGCGACAAGCAGGCTTCCGAGGCGCCGCACCGGGGCGGCGGCCCCAAGCCGGGCGCGCCCCGATGCCGGGCGCTTCGCTTCGGGCCGCTCGCCTCCCCCGTGCTTCCGCGATGCGCCTCGGGTCAGCCGAGGGCTCGTTCGAGCACCCCGAACAGCCGGTCGACGTCCTCGTCCGTGTTGTAGAGATGCGGGGTGACCCGCATCGAGGCGCCGCGCACGCTCACGTAGACCTGCTCGGCCGCGAGGGCGGCGAGGAGCCCGGCCGGAAGGCCGCTGCCCGGAAAGCGCAGGCCGAGGAAGTGGCCGGCGCGAAGAGAGGCGGGCGCGGAGCCGAGACCGAGGCCGGCCGCCCGGGCGGCGACGTCGGCGGTGCGGGCGGCGAGGGTCGCTTCGATGGCCTCGACCCCCCAGGCGAGGATCTGCCCGAGCGCGGCGTTCAGCATCGGTACGAGGATGAAGTTCGAGCGTTCCCCCACGTCGAACCGGCGGGCGCCCGGCTGGTACTCGTCCCGGTAGTCGACGAGGCGCGCGAAGTCCTCCGACCCCGCCCGCCCGATCCAGTTGAACTCGATCGGCCTTCCCTCGCGGCGCTCCGGCGCCACCCACAGGAAGCCGAGCGAGTACGGGCCGAGCAGCCACTTGTAGCCCGCGCAGACCACGTAGTCCGGCTCGACCGCTCCCGCGTCGAAGCCGAGGGCGCCGGCCGACTGGGTGAGGTCCAGCACGAGGTCGGCGCCGACCTCGCGGCAGCGGGCGCCGATCCGCACGAGATCGAGCCGGCCGCCGTCCGTCCAGTGGCAATGGGGGAGGGCGGCGACCGCGGTCCGCTCGTCGATCCGGTCGAGGACGGCCCGGGTCCAGTCGTCGTCCTCGGGGCGCGGCACGGTGACGAGCGAGGCCCCGTGGCTCTTCGCCACCTCCCGCCATGCATAGACGTTGGAGGGGAACTGCTCGGCGAGGACCACGAGCCCGGCCCCCGGCTCGACGGCGAGGTTGCGCGCCGCGCACGAGAGCCCGTAGCTCGCGGACGGGACGAGTGCGACCCCCTCCGCGTCCGCCCCGATGATCCGGGCGAACCGTTCCCGCGCCCGTTCGCCGCCCTCGAAGAAGTCGTCGGGAGAGATGCCCCACGGCCGCGCCTTCGCCCGCACCCCGCGGTCTCCCGCCTCGACCACCGGGTGCATGAGCGGCCCCATGTACGCACAGTCGAGGTAGGCCACCTCGTCCGGAATGTCGAAGAGATGGCGCTGGCTGGGGATGTGGCGGTCCGAGGCGCCGTTGGTCACGTTCCGTCTCCGTCCAGGTCTCGCCCGCGGGTCTCGGTGTCGTCCGGGCCGCGGGACGGGCTCGAGGCGGGCTCCGGGTGGGCGGGGGTCGGGGAACGACGTCCCCGCCCGCGGCGCCCGCCGGCGCTCCCGAGGCGGCGGCTATCCTGCCGCGAGGGGGACGACCTCTTCCGCGACCCGATCGATCGTCTCCCGGATCTCGGAGGCCGTGGGATGGAAGACGTCCCAGATGATCTCCGTCACCCCGGCCGCGGCGTAGGCCGCGACGTCCTCCGCGATCCGGCCGGGATCCCCGGTCATCAACCCCTCGCGCGCGCCGCCCGGGCGGATGGGGCAGCGGAACACGGTCGGCACGCTCGCCGGATCGCGGCCCCGCTCCTCGCACATCCGATCGAGCCGGTCGCGTTTCGCCCGGAGCTCGGCCGGGTCGAGGCCGGCCGGCGCGCGGAGCCCGATCGGGTGCCAACCGTCCCCCAGCTCCGCCGTCCGGCGCAGGGCGCGCCCGGTATGGCCGCCGACGATGAGCGGGATCCCGCCCGCCTGGGCGGGCTTCGGGGAGCAGTCGATGTTCGAGTAGCGGTAGTACGCGCCGGAGAACTCGGGACGCTCCTCGGTCCACAGGTTCCGGAAGATGCGCATGTACTCGTCGGTGCGGGGCCCCCGCTCCGCGAAGTGGCCGGGGATCCCGAGCGCCCGGTACTCGGCCTCCCACCATCCCGTCCCGACCCCGAGGAAGATCCGGCCGCCCGACAGCGCGTCGGCCGTCGCACACAGCTTCGCGGTCACGACGGGGTTGCGGTAGCTGAGGATGAGCACGCTGGTCCCGATCCGGATCCGGTCGGTGGCCCCGGCGAGGAACGAGAGGGTGGCGAGCGGCTCGTAGTAGTCGTAGGCGTCCGCGACGGGAAAGTGCCCTTGCGGGTGGTACGGGTAGTTGTGGGTCGTCTCCTGGGGCACGACGACGTGGTCGGAGATGGTGACCGAGTGGAAGCCGAGCCGCTCCGCCTGCCGGGTGAAGCCGACGAGGTTCCCGGGGGTGGCGAGCGAGCCGCGGTTGGAGAGGCTGATGCCGAACTTCATGGAGCGGGTTTCCCTGGATCGATCGAGGGCCGGCCGGCCGCCCCGCCCTCGGGCGGGGCGCATCCGGGGTGGATTCAGCGCGTCCGGAAGGGACGGGCGGATTGTACCCGCTTCGGGCCTGCGTGGCCGTCCGGCCCGTCGTCCCCAGCGATCCGAAGCGGGGGGCGGCCCCGTTCGCCGCGGTCCTTCCGCGGCGGCGCTTCTCCCCGGCCCTCCGCTCTCATCCCGGATCTCATCCCGCCGGAGATGCCTCGGCGCATTCCGACCGCTCCGGCAAGCCCTCGTGCGCCGGACCTCGTGCGTCGGCGCGCCGGGAGTACGGGCGTCTCGCCCGCGCGGACGCCGGGCACGGGCGCCGGCCGACTCCGGGCCGGACGCCCGCGCTCCCGAGGCGGCTTCGGGCAAGCTCGGGAGCGCGGGCCTCTCTTCAAAGGCCAGCCGACGATGATAGCCATCGGGATCGGGCCGGTCGCGCAGCCGGAGGGATCGGCCGGGTCGTCGAGCAAGCCCGCGCTTCCGGTTGTCTTCGCAAGCCATCTCGAGCCACGGGTCTTCATCGGCCGTCCACGGCCGCCGGCATGGCAGGATTCTTCGTCGGAGGCCGGTCGGTCGAGTGGGATTCAGTCTCCACGGAGAATCTCCCCGATCGCAGCGAGTAGTCCGACCGCGCATTTCACCGCCGTGCCTGCCACGACTGCCACGATGAACCCGATCAAGAGGATCCACCCCCCCAACCCGATATCGATCCATCCGAGGACTGGAGCGAGGAAGAAGAGACCCGAGCCGGAGAGGATTACGAGAAAGATAACGGGGTGTTCTTCTGCGAATTCATCTTCGTGTTTCACCGCCTGTCCTCCGTCGCCAAGGATGGGTCGGGAGACGGAACGCGGCGGGCCGGAACGCCTCGTATGTCCGGCGCTGGTCCGCGGGGTCTTCCGAGGGGCAGGCGATGATGTGGGTGGTGATGCCCCCCGCGGCCAGCTCCCGCACCCGCTCCCGGCACTCGTCGGCCGTGCCGAGGATCGCGATCTCGTCGATCAGGGTGTCGTTGAGCGCCCCCGTGGTCCGCTCCCGGTCGCGCGCGGCCCAGCCCGCCTCGATCTCGGCCGCGGCCTCCGAGAACCCCGCCCACGCGAGGAACCGGTTGTAGACCGGGGTCGCGTAGTAGGGAGCGAACCGCCGCCGGAAGAGGGCGCGGGCGGCCGGCTTGTCGTCGGTCACCAGGACCTGGTGCCGGCAGACCACCTCGCGGTCCGCGAGCGCCCGGCCGGCCCGGGCCGCGCCCCGCCCGATGTGCTCCATGATCTTCGGAAGGGCCCGGATCGGGAACAGGTTCACCACCGTGCCGTCGCCCACCTCGCCCGCGAGCTCCAGCATCCGTCCGCGAAGCCCGGCGAGATGGATCGGCACCGAACCGGCGGGGAGGGGCGGTTGGCGGTAGCCGTGGCTGTGCAGGGTCTCCCCGTCGAAGCTGCTCCGTTCGCCCGCGAGGAGCGTGCGCACGAGGGCCGTGGTCTCGCGCACGCGGGTGAGCGGCTTCGCGAACTCCATCCCGTGCCACCGCTCCATCATGGTCTGGCTCGACGAGCCGAGCCCGAGGATGAACCGCCCGCCGCAGGCGTGGTGGAGCGTATGGGCGGAGGCCGCGAGGACCGCGGGGGTGCGGCTGTAGACGGGGATGACGGCGGTCCCGATCCGCACCCGGCGGGCCACCGCCCCGACCGCGGCGGCGAGCGAGAGCGCGTCGATGCCGCCCGAATCCGAGAACCAGACGTCGTCGAAGCCTTCTTCGTCGGCCCAGCGGGCATGGCGCAGGGTGGCTTCGACCCCGGGCTGGATGGGGACGGTGACCGCGATGCGTTGGGGATGGGTCAAATCGAAAGCACTCCGAAGGGGATCTCCATCTCCTCGGGCGACAGCCCGCCGTGGTCGCCCGGGTGGCGGCTCTCGAACCGGCCCTCCTCGTACCACCAGACGGCGCGTCCGGGGCGGGGAAGGATAACCGCATTGCCCACCCGATCGAGGAAGCGGCGCGACGGCGGCGCATCGCCGAAGTATCCGGCCGCGAGGAGGCCGCGCATCGGCCGGACCTCGGCGACGCCGGCGAGGGCCTCCCGGATCGCGCCCACCGCCTCGTCGAAGCACTCCTCGCGAAGGTGGAGGAAGAAGTCGCGGGGCGAGCCGGCGGGGACCTTGAGCCGCCCGGCGGGGCCGCGTTCGATCCACCCCTCGACCTCCGGCAGGATCCGGTTGAGATGGACGGTGCGCGCCGGATCGTGCGCCATCATCCCGTGGTCGGCGGTGAGCACCACGCAGGTCTTGCCGGCCGTTCCTCCCCGCCCCCGCGCCTGCCCCTGCCTCGCTCCCCGCCCCCGCCCCGGTTCTTGCCCCCGCCGTCCTGCTCCCGCCCCGCCCCCGAGCGCGGCGAAGAACCGCCGTTCGAGCTGGGCGAAGAAACGGCGGACGGTGCGCCGCAGCCCCGGCGAGTCGGGTCCGAGCCGGTGTGCGGCGCGGTCGATGCCGCCGTAGTAGTAGTGCACCAGCCGGGGTTCCGGGCCGGTGGGCGGCGCGACCGCCCCGGCGAGCGCGTCCAGCCCGCGGGCGAGGCCCTTCCAGGGCGCCTCGACGGCGCCGCGGGTGAACGCGTCGTTGAACGGCGACGGGGTGAACTCGGCCGGGGTCACCGAGATCGACCGCACCCCGCGGGCGGCCAGGCGTTCGTGCAGGGTCTCGCCGTCGAACAGGGCTCCCGGCGGAAGGTCGAGCCCGTTCCGCCCCTCGTCCCCGGCCCGCGAGGCGAGGAGGGGCGCGATCATCTCATCGACCGCGGGCTCGTACTGGAACCACTCGTAGATCCCGGTCTCCGCCGGCAGCCGGCCCGAATGCAGGCAGGCGACGTGGGCGGAGGTGGTGGAGGGGAAGACGGAGGTGAGCTTGGAGACCGTGCCGTCGCGGAGGAAGCGGGCGAGGGCCGGGGTGCTCTCCGCGAACCGCTCGAAGAAGCGCCAGCCGAAGGCGTCGATGAAGAGGAGGACGACGGTGTCCGGCCGCTCGCCGGCGAGCGCGCCGAGCGCATCGGACGGCAGGGTCCGCGGGTTCGGCTCGCCGGTGAGCGCGGCCTCGATGGTCCACGGGATGCGCGAGAAGCAGTACGAGTCGTAGAGCGGGCGGACCTCGTTCGGACCCGCGGCGGCCGCCGCGACCGCCTCGATCGAGCGGAGGTTCAGCATCCGGCCCGACCCCGCCCCGAAATCCCGGCGGGGCCGCCGGGACGACGCTCCGGCGCCCTGGGCGGCGCCGGGCGGCGGTCACGTATCTCCGGCCAGCCGGCCAACGAATTCGCGATGCTCCGGCGATCGAAGCCCCTTGTCCAGCTCCGCCAGCGCGCCGGCCGGATCTCCCTCCAGCAGGGCGTGGAGCGCGAGGCGCAGCCCCGGAAAGGTACGGCTCTGGACGACTCCCTCACGGTCGCTCGGCAACGGACGATATTCGCCGTCGGCAAGCGCGAACCAGTCGATGCGCTTCTCGCGGGTCTGCCAGACCACGTACTCCTGCACGCCGTTTCGCCGGTAGACGTCGCGCTTGGCGCGCATGTCGATCGAGGCGCGGCTTGCCGCGACCTCGACGATCAGCTCCGGCGCGCCCTCGAGATAGTCGTCTTCGCTCACCCGCGATCGCCCGCCCGCCTCATCGCCGATCCGCAGCAACACGTCGGGCTGAAGCTCGTTGTCGGGGTCGAGACGGACGGTGGCGTTGCCGGCCACGCCGACTTCCGGTGTGAAGGCGGCATGGACGAGAAGCACCCCGTGAATCGTGGAGTGCGGTTCCGCATGGGCGGTCAGGTGGACGGGTGACGGCATGTGGACAACTCCCTCTATCAACTCCGCCTTCTTGACGTCCGACCGTGCCGCGTAACGGCGTTCGAACTCCCCGCGCGCGAGCCGATCCCCTTTCCGAAGCTCCGGAACGGACCTCGCCGCCGGACCCGCGGACCCGCGGAGAACGCCGATCCTGGAAGGAACGTCGAACTCTGCCATGCGCCTTCTGCCCGACCGTGGGAAGGACCTCATTATGGCACCGCGGCCCCGGTCCATACCTGCCGATCCGGCTTGTTCACGCCTCGGCCGGGCAAGGCACACCGCCGCCCCGCCCCGCGCGAAGGCCCGGCGCCATTCCCGGAGGATTCGGAGGAAGCCCGGAACGACGAATGCCGCCGCCGCGGGCGGAAATCCCATCGCCGGACGGGCCGCCCTCCTGTCGCCGCTCCACGACGAAGGCGGCGACCGCCTGCCCGGCACCCCGGGCGCCACCGAGCTTCCCATCATGCACACCCTCGGCGACGAGCCGACCGGCCGCGGATCATGACGGCGCGCCTTCCGCGGCGGGCTCGCGGGAGGGACGGGCCGGGTCCCGGTAGATCAGCGACAGCACGGAACGGGCCCGGCTCATGCCCACGTAGTGGGCCGGCTCGTTCCCGTCCCCCCGTTTCGGGGGAGGGAGGTCCACGACCACGATCGCCTCGTTCTCGAGGCCCTTGAACTCGTCGATGCGGGCGAACCCGACCTTGCCGCCGGGGATCCGCCGCATGGAGTACTCGTCCAGGCGCCGGACCCGGCTGGCCGCCTCGCCGGGCATCTCGGCCACCGAGGAGTCCGCGAAGCCGAGCGGCGACAGGATCGTCACCGACCCGGGGGCAAGGCCGCCCGCATCCACCAGCTCGACGATCTCGCGCGCGGCCCGTTCGGCCGTGTCGCGTCGACCCGCCGCCCGCTGGGAGCGCACGGCCGGCCCGGCGCCGGCCCCGCGCACGCCGAGGTCCGCGTCGAGCGCGTCCTGTATCCATTCCAGGATGATCCGGGTGTTGCGGCAATTGATCCGCAGCGGCATCCGCACCGGATCGAGCGATTCCAGGTAGTCCTTCGCGCGCGGCTCGAAGCGCGGGGTCAGCGACTGGTTGTTCAGATCGTGGAACCAGCACCAGCGCCCCGCTTCCAGTCCACCGGCCAGAACGCCGTCCAGTGCCTCGAGGCGCCGCATCTCGAAGAGGTCCTGCCCTTCGTCGACGATCAGCGCATCGAACCGCGCCAGCCCCGCCCGGCGGCAGTCGAGGCGGACGCCGTCGATCCGCGACACGGTGATCCCGGGCGCCGGGAGCCGCGAGGCCAGGAAATGCCGGAGCCAGGGGGACCGGCATACCACGGCCACCTGGGCGCCGGCGGCGGCCCACCGCCGGGCCAGCCTCTCCGCGAGGAACGTCTTACCGGTCCCCGCGCCGCCCGCGCAGAGCACCCGCGGATTCGCCTCGGCCACGTCCGCCATGCGCATCTGGTCGTCGGTGAACCGCTCGGTCCGGCGCCGGGCGTCCTCCACCTCGTCCGTCAGCGGGAGATCCCTCCCGTCCGGCGGGGGCGGGGACGGGGGCGGCGCCGCGACGGGCCGCAGATACCCTTGGAGCGTTCTCAGCGTCTCCCCGTCGAGGCCGGAAGCCCTCCCGCGGCGGCCTTGCCAGTACGCGAACAGGCGGCGCAGCCAACCTTCGAGGTCGCGGCTGCGGCGAGCATCGGCGAGCATCGCGGGGTCCCACTCGGCGCTCTCGACCGGGAAGTCGCAGTCGGGGAACACCACCCCGTACCCGGTGGCGAGGCGGTCCAGAATTCCCGCGGGGAGGCCGGCGCGGGCGCGGAGGTCCTCCGTCAGTCCGCGAAGCGCCGTCTCCGCCTGGCGGAACGGGCCTTCCTGCGACTCGCCGGCCTGGCCGTAGCGGCCCTCGTACCTCCAGACCCCGTCCCGGCAGGTGACCCGCCCGCCCTTGACTTCGAGGACGTAGAGGCCGTCAGGGCCGCAGACGACGAAGTCGATCTCGGGGAGCTGCTTCCGGGGGTGCCGGGTCGGCTTCAACGAGTGGTAGGCCGCATGGGAATCGTCGAGGACGGTGCGCAACCTCTCGAATATCCGCTTCTCCGCCCGGCTGCCGGTCTCGTAGGGTGCGCTCGGGATCATGCGCACGACGGCGTTCAGCCCTTGAGCGCCGCGCGGGCCTTCGCCTCGGTCCCGGGGTCGAGGCGCGCCCGGGCCAGCGACTCGAAGAATCGCTCCAGGTCGATTTCAGGAGAGATCCGGGGCTCGCCGGGCAGATCGATGAAGGTCGAGCCCCCCTTGACGGTAAGCGTGTATTCGCCGGGGCCGAGGCCGATCCGGGTATGGACGCAGTCCCACTTCTCCGCCTTGGCGAGCGCCAGCGCGGCGGACTTCTCGCGGGATCGCCGGAGCGCGCCGTCTCCGAACAGCTCGCGCAGGGGGCGGACCCTCGGCGGGGCGGGCCCCAGGTCGAAGCCCGTGCCGGCGATCCGATGGGACATCCGCGCCATGCGGTGGGAGACCGCATCCGAGAGCGCGCGGCCGGCGCGGAGGCGGAGGGGGAGGCCGAGCCATCCGTCGCGGACCCCGAACAGGATGGCGGCGGCCAGCCAGTCCGGTTCGGCGAGCCGGCCGGGGTCGTAGTCGAAGAGGTCCGCGGAGTCTCGGCGCAGGAGGAACAGGGTCATGGCATGGGCCAGGGGGGTGTCGTGCCGCTCGAGCAGCTCGCCGGCGGTGGCGTCGGCGAGCCCCGTCAACGAGGCGAGCGTGTCGTGGAGCTTCCTGACCCCGGCCTGGAGCCGCGGATCGAGGCCGTTCGCGGCCGCGGCAAGATGATCGATCAGCGCCTCCTCGGCGCCGCCGGCGCGACCGGTGCGGCTGGCGTCCCGCCACTCCACCAGCCGTTCCACGGCTGGCCAGAAGAGCTTGGCCTGGGAGGCGTTCTGCAAGCCGATCCGATCCATCTCGGGGTCCGCGAGTACCGGCGGTGATGCGGTCCCGTCCCGGACCCAGGTCCCGAGCCCGGCCAGGAGCGGATGATCGTCCTCCGGGCGCGTCGCGTCGCCGTCGTCCGGGTCGAACGCGGCCCGGCAGGCGCGAACCGCCTGTTCGCCCAGACTGCCGAAGCGCAGCAGCATGGCCATGACCCCGCCGGCCGCGAGCGGGCGTTCCAGGGGGGTCTCCCGCCCCGCCGGCCCCTCGCCGGACGGCGGCGGCCACGGGGTGTCCGGGGCCTTGGCGAACAGCGCCTTGCTCGCGGCGCGCTTGAAGTCCGTGAGGGGAACGTTGCCGAAGTCCCTCGCGCCGCCCTCGCAGGCCCGCTTGTCTTCCACGGACCGGAACGTGATCGACTCGATCCGGGAAGCGGGGAGCGGCGCGGGGACGAGGAGCACGCGCTCGGTTCCGTCGAGCCCGCTCGGGAAATGCAGCTCCCTCGATCCGTGCTCGCCCATCGCGACCACCCGGCCCGACGTCCCGGAGAGGTCGATCCGGACGATGACGGGTTCGAGGTGCTCCGCCTCTCGCGTGCACGACTCGATCGCGCCCTTCGGCGCCTTGTCGAGGAAGATCGGGACCCAGCCGGGGAAACATTCCAGGGGGTCCCGGTAGTACTTGCCGCCGAACCCGGCGGGGGGCATCACCAAGCCTGCCGCGAGCATGTACATCAGGTTCAGGTGGTTGGTGACGAGGAGCCCCGAGCCGGGCGCTCTCGCCGTCGCCGGCTCGCTCGTCGAGGTGAACAGATCCGCGGTGGCCATTCAGATGTCCTCTCGCCGCAGCACGTCGCGGTCCGACGGCAGGATGCGTTCGATGTCCTTGCGCCCGCCGCGCCTCATGAACATGAACACCCGCTCCCTCGCTCGCGCGGCCATGACGTAGAAGAGGCGCCGGGCCACGTCCGGGTCCCCGCGCCGGAAGTAGTGCTCGTCGACATCCGCGAGCACCACGGTGTCGAACTCGAGCCCCTTGCAGGCCTGCGCATTGATGACCAGGAGGCCGCCTTCGTCGAAGGCGACCTCAGCCCGGTGCTCCCGATGGTAGGTCTCGACGGGCGGCCGCGGGTTGTCGAGTCGAACCTCGGCGGACCGAAGCGCCTTCACGTAGCGTTTCCTGACCTGGTTGTTCGGCGCGATGACGCCGATCAACTGGCGCGGGTCCCGGTCCGCCAGACGCAGCAGGCCGCGCGCGACCTCGTTCAGCCGGTCCTGTTCGTAGGAGTAGAGGATCGGAACCGTGCCCGGGGACGCCGCCGGCAGCTCGGGAGGCGGGCTCGCGGGATCACCGGTATGGAACGCCCGCGCCAGCCGCGCCACCGGATAGTGGTTGCGGTAGTTGTGCCGGAGCTCGATCACGTCCTTCGTATCGACGCCCAGACAGTCTGCGATGTCCTGCCGGCTGCTGTTGGCGTCGGTGATCTGCTGGTTCTGGTCGGCGACGACGAACAACCGGTCGAAGCCGAGGTTCACGAGGGCGCGGTAGAACTCCCGAGGCATGTCCTGCCCCTCGTCGATCACGAGGAACGGCTGCTGCCGGCCGTCTCCGTGGGGCAGGGCCTGGACGATTTCGTCCACGCCCGCCCAGTCGATCTCTCTCCACCCGTCGTCGTTCGGCTCCAACTGCGGAACGGATCGGCGCGTGATCCTCTCGAACGTGTCCAAGAACCATCCATTCCACGTCTTGCCGGCGAGACCGGGGCCGAATAGCTGGTCGCTCGCCCGGCGCAGGAGATGGTTGAAGACCAGAAACCGGTAGTTGCCGCCCTCCTGCTGGTGGCGGCGGGCCCGGAGCAGCGCGAGTACGGACTTCCCGGTTCCGGGTCCGCCCACGATCAGGTGCTGGCCTTCCTTCGGCAGGGCGCGCGCCGCCTCCTGCTCCTTGCCGAGATCCTGGATGCCCGGCAGCTCGAACTTGCGCTTGGCCATCAGCCGGCCGGCTCCGCGGAGTCGGTAGCCGCAGCGTCCAGGAACGGAGGACCGTCCGGGGCCACACCCTTGACGAAGCCCCGGTCGAGTAGGACGTTGCCATACGGGCAGCTCGTCTCCGGCACGAGCGCACAGGCGTGGCAGGCGGCCCGGTTCAGCAGGTCCAGCCCATGCCCTTCCTGCTCCGAGCACACCGGATCGAGTGAGCACCAAGCCGCGGCCTCGAACGCTCCGGTCAGCAGGCGGAGGAAGCGTTCGGGCTTCGCCAGCTCCATCAGACCGCCCAGGGATCCCTCCTCGTCCGCGACCGCCACGTAGATCAGGATGCCCGCCATGGGCTTGTTGCCGGTCGCGCAGTAGATGCGTTCCTTCAACGAGGCGGCGGGGTATCCCGCCTCCGCATCGAGCTGGCGGATCAGGAGATGGGCGAGGGTGTGGCACAGCAGGAAGCGCGGCGAGACCTCGACCTCGAACTCGGGAACGCCCTGTCCAGCGCGTTGGACGTAGCGCCGGGAGAAGGCGTCCGCACGTTTCTGCAAGGCGCCGCCATCTTCCCAGCGTTGCAGCAACGCTTCGTCGAGGGTGAAGAAGATGCCTTCTCCATACAGCTCCAGCGCGGGCAGCCAGTGGCCCTCACCGGTGATGTCAGGCGGCGTGAGCGATTTGCCCCCAGCGCGCTGGAACCCCTCGAGCACCATGATTTCCTTGAGCCTGTTGACCGCCGTCAGCCTCGATACGGCGTCCACTGCGCGCCTCGCCACCCCCGCGTCCAGCGTGCGTCCGAGCGCCTTCCAACACCGCGTGTGGTGTTCGGTGACGAAGTCCTCGTCTTCCCCGAGGTCAGGAATCTCTTCGATCAGCGCCCGGTATTCGTCCGCCAGCAGGTCGCCGGCAGTGAACGTCCGCCCACCCAAGGGATAACCGCTGTCGATACCCGCGATGGCCTCCTCGATCTCGCGGGGCGTGCAGCGATACTCGCGGGCGATCTGCCTGACGGCGCCCTTGCGCGCCGGCGGGTTCCGCGCCTTCCGGATACCGAGCTGGCTCTTGGTGCTGGCATAAAGGCGGTCGATCACCGTTCCCCGGCGGATGCGCGATTCCGGAGGGATGACAAGCGCCGTGCGGACCTTGGCCGAATGCACCCGGACATCGTTGATCTCCAAAAGCAGGGCCGGGATCTCCGGGGCTTGAGCGGGGGGCTCGCGCACCCACGGCTGTCGCCAGGTGTGGGGTGGGAACGGTATCCGCGACAGCGCACCCGACGGCAGGTTGGCTTCCGACTTGCAACGGGTGCAACGCACGATGCGGCCGGTTCCGGCCTGGTCCAGCTTCAAATAGGGCTGCGTCCGGTCGGCGCGACACTGGCGCTGTTCGGGGTTGCGGGCGTCTCCGTGCGCCAAGGCGTGCCATGGAACGTCCGCCAAGTAGCCGTCCTCATGCACGAGGACCCAAGGGGTCTGCTCCAGCCTGCCGCCGCAGCCGCTGCATTCTCCCGCTCCTCCCGCGCCCTGCGCTTCAGCGCGCCGATGGTCATCGCCACTGCTTGGTCGCGATCTTCGCCAGGGTGCATGGTGCATCAAGCCACACTTCGGGTTCAGGCAGCGCGCCCAAGTCGGAAACCGGAGCGCCGGGATCCACCCGATGATCGTCTCGCCCCGCTCTACCGCGCGCGGCGGCGCGCAGAGCGCTCGCTCGATGCCGAGCGAGCTCCGCACCCGGTCCACGTAGCGGATCTCCCGCTCCATGGGGTCGCTGCCGAGACGGTCCCAGGTGCGGACGTCCTGGACCACCATCAGGCTGTCCGGGCCGCGCACGATGGCCCCAACGGAGCAGTCGCGCAGCAGGTGCGAGAGCCGAACCGGAACGTATTCTTCAGTCACCGGACCCCGCCGCCTTCCCGCGCTTCATACCGAGTTTCCATCGTGCCCATTCTATTCACGGTGGTACTCCCTGATGCGCCCTCGTTGCACGATCCACAACTTGCCTTCGATGGCCGAATCGGCGAGTCCGACGGCGAGGGTGCGGACCGTATCGAACAAGTCGCCGGCCATGAACTCGGGCGGGAGTCTGAGAACGGCGATGCCGGAATAACGCGATGGATCGAAACGCAGCGGGTTGCTGAAATCCAGGTCGAGGGTGACCAGACACCGGCGTTCGGAACAACAGGCTTCGATGAGCCTGTCATCGCTGGCCGAAGACAGTCCTTCCTCTACCACCGCGGTGACGTCATGTCCTGCCGCCCGCAGAACATCCGCTCCCCGGTTACCGAGATTCTCATCGAGCTTGATCTTCAAGCCGATGCCTCCAAGGGTACGTCGACGTAGCGTTCGCGGGACATTTCCGCTCCATAGGCGATGCAGGCGAGAACGTCCGCTTCTTCAATACCGGGGTATTGTTCGAGGAGCTCGCGGACCGTCCACCCGCTGGCCAGGAGATCGAGCACCAGGGATACCCAGATCCGATGCCCCCGGATGCAGGGCTTTCCAAAGCAGACGTCCTTGTCTATCGATATTCGGAAAAGGAGCTCCTGCCTGCTCATCTCTTCCTTCATGGGAGGGCCTCCATCCTGCAAAGGGGGCGCCCCGCCACCGGCGGGGGGTCGGGCCGCTGCCGAACCCGGAGTCCTTCGGGGGATCGCCCAGCGACCACGCCGGCGGTCGCCGCTCGAAAGCCATTCCTCCGAAGTCGGAGAGTATCGGCCCTGACGACGAATCCGAACCAGGGCATCGTCACGTCCGCGGGGGCCAGTCATGGACCTTCAGGCGCCCGTCGCCCTCCACGTTGCGCATCGAGTGCAAGGTGGCCCACAGGCCGGGGGGCGACTCGTCGTGCTTGTAGAGCAGCCGGTCGGCGTTGCGTTCGCCGTCCGGCGCCTGGTAGACGAGCTGCCGTTTCTCGTCCTTGCAGCGTCGAGCTTCGTCGTGCCACTGCCCGGCGAGACGATCGATATGGGAGGCCGTGTCCCGGCCCTGGCCGGGCTCGGCCGCGGCGCGTTTGCAACGCCGCTTGAGCTCTTCGATCACCGCCTTGGCCTCCGGTGCATCCTGGTCGAAGTTCCCCGCCGAGGTGTTGCTCCACAGATCCTTGCACACGTGCCGGAGCGCGATGACGAGGGCGGCGTGGAGTGCTCGGGCTCGCACCTGCCGGGTATGGGGGGTGACGCTGCCCGGCTCCACGAATCGGTAGAAGGATTCGTGGTAGGGACGGAAGCTCTCGTAGTGCGACAGGCTCCGGGCTTGGCCCCGGTAGTAGTTGGTCACCACCAAGCCAGGAACGTCCGCGCGGCCGACCCGGCTCGTGGCCTGGATGTACTCCGCGGTGGTGAGCGGCTGGCCGTTGACGATCATCAGCGCGAGGCGTGCGACGTCGAGGCCGACGGACACCATGTTCGTCGCCAGCACCGCGTCGAGACAGGTCTCGTCCTCCTGGGGGACCGCCAGTTGCTGAAACGTCTCGGCGTTCTTCCGGGCGGTCCGCCGACTGGTGAGCTGCTCGATCCGGGGGGTTCGGAACCGCTCCGGGGCGCCCGTGAATTCCCCGTCGGGAGCATCGGGCCCATGTGGAACGAGACTGTTCATTTCCCGTCTACGGCGCTGGCCGGGGCGCCCGTGATTCCGCGCACCGGAATCGCCAGGCGACCGCGCCAGCGGTCGCCGCTCACGGTCTTCATGGTCCTGCTCGAGGCCGGGCTCGGTGTCGCGCGCTTCCTGAAATTCCTGGGCAAGCCTCCGGCCGAAGTCGCGGACATCGGCGCCGAACGCGTTGTGGCTGTTTCCGACCCCCTTGAGGCTGCCGTGGTAGACCACCTGGGTCCACCACGCATCGAGCAACGCCTCCCGGTCCGGATCTTCGTCGAACAGGACCTGCGGAGCGGCGAGCAGCGCGGCGGCGAGCGGTGCCATGCAGTGCTGCTGATCGAGCAGGGGGGCCAGGTAGCCGACGTAGAGCCGGCCCGGACGCCTGCGGTCGGTGCGTGCGAAGTACGTGTCGTCATGGCACAGACCCGGCGGGGGAAACACGGCCAGGTCGCGTGCATACAGGCGCTGCACCTGTTCGCGCGCCATGCGGATGGTCGCGGTGGAGGCGACGTACTTCGGGCGGACGCCGCGCTGGACGAGCAGGGTGTCGAGGCCCGCCTCGTAAAGCCCGGCCACCGACCCCAGGGGGCCGGTGATGAGATGCAGCTCGTCCTGGATGACCAGCTCCGGCGGGCGCGAGGGCGGACGCGAACCCGAGCCGGCGCCGAAGAATGCGCCGGTTCGCTCCTCCCATGCGACGCGCGCGAACTTGTCGATGGTGCCGATGAGCAGGGACGGCGGTCGGTCGTACAGGGCATCGTCCACCACGTTGCAGGGAAGCGGGCGGGGGTCGGCGCCGAAATCGCATCCGGGATCGATGCAATGGAAATGGAGCTCGTCCTCCGTGGCGCGGTAGCCGCGCTCCGCGTCGAACGGCGTGCCGCACCACGGACATCGTTCCACCAGCAGCCCGTACCGTGCATCGGCATTGCCGGCCCGGATCTTCTCGGCCAGCTCCCTCGCCTGGTGGAATGAGTTGGGGCTGATCTCCTTGCCCACCCAGATGCCGATGTCGATGGGGTCTTCGCCCAGCCGGGCGGGATCCTGTCGGCGGATCAGCTCGAGGGCGCAGCTCACGCGCGCCCCGCGCTCGAACTGCTGCCGGGTGAGGAGGCGCAGGGTGTACCGCATGAATGCCACGACGCCGTTCCCGGAGTCGGGATACTTCAGCCGGCGCCAGACGATGAGGAACGCGATGAGGCCAAGGTAGGCCTCCGTCTTCCCGCCGCCGGTGGGAAACCAGATGAGGTCCAGCACGTCCCGGTAATCGTCGTCTTCCCGGATCGCGGAGGGCATGACGGTGAGCAGGAAGGCCAATTGGAAGGGACGCCACCGGTATTCGTCCGGCTTGATCTCCTTGCCGCCGACCCGATCGGCCTTGACCATCTGGTCGCGCATTGCCCGGTTCGCGACCTGGAACGATTCGGCCGCGAGCGGGTCGGTGCGAAGCATCTCGACGCATCCCCGCATTCGATCGAGGGAGACGTTCATTCTCCCGCAGATACGGTTCGCGGTGGCTCGTTCGCTGTGGCTTGGAAACCCGGACGCGGTGCGCTGCTGCCCGGCAATCCAGCCGGCGTAACCGGCGACGAATCGTTCCAGCTCGTCGATCATCGGCGCGTCGGCGAGGCGTGAAAGACGGAGGACCGCGTCTTCGCCGCCGGTGTCCACCGTCATCATCGGCACTTCCACCTCCGGCATGAAGTCGGACCGGATCCGCGCTTCGCGGTCCGGTCCCGCCTCCCAGCTCGCGGCGGCGCCATGCCCGAGGGCGTAGATGCGCCGCTCCCGGTACTGGAGTTCCAGCTCCTGTTCCTCCTCGGTGAGCAGACTCGGATCGACCCGTGGATAGTCGACGAGCTCGCCGCGCTCGACGACACATGAAAGCTCTGCCTCGAACAGTGATTTCGCCACCCGGTCGCGGGTCTTCAGGTGTGGGGGGACGTCCGGGTCCAGCTCGACTCGATTGCACAGGGTGACGGTGACGATGAGACCGTCCCGATGCGGGCGCGCATTCACGTCCACGCCGGCCCTCCCCTCCCAGAGGGTTCCCCCGGACTCGCCGAAGGCAGCCGCGCTCGACCACGTGACGGTCCTTTCCGGGAGCCGGGTCCGGGTGTACTCACCGGGCAGGAACCGGCCGGCCTCGTCCCGGTCCTGGAATCGACCGGCTTCATCCTGCTTTTCGACGCCGCCGTACACGGCGGCGGAGGCCGTGATCGCGAGGCGCGCGTCGCCCCGAACGAAGCAGGAGAAGCCGGCGGACGACGGCGGCACGTACCGTCTCCGGCGCGGCGGTCGGGCACGCGGGCCGTCGTCGGGCTCGCCGCCCGCATCCGGCTCGTCGTCCGGTTCGTCGAGGAGGGCCGGTTCGGGCGGTTCCTGGCCTTCCGAGGCGGGGTCGAGGCCGGAGAGGCCGGGGTCGACGGGATGCAGCACCCCCGTGGGATAGCGGTCCAGCGGCGACGTCCGGATGCTCCCCTCCCCGGCCGGCCCGACGAGCTGCCGGCGCATCCATGCGACGAGGTTCTTTCTAGCTTCGACGTACGTCACGTCCCGAACCGCAAGAAGGTCGAACGGCCGCTCGATTCGAGAAGCCGGCCAATGTGGATGATTCTACGCGACAAAGGCCGCTCGCCGCCAAGCCGCGCCGGGAACCGGATCCTTCCACCCGTCCGTCGAGCGCCTCGTGAATGGTGGAAATCGCTTCCCTCCCTTCGGGCTGGGGGAGAAGCGGGTCGAACCCTGCTGCGAGGGTCTCGGGCGGCGCGTTCTCGGCCCCGGGCGCTGTTCGTAACCTCTTGATGTAGCGGATGGAAATCGGGGGAGGGGGGAGGGGGGGTGAGATATTTTTTACCCCCACGGAGACGGCGTTCTTCCGTGGTTTGGGGTCGGTTCGAGAGGGTTGCCGACAGATTTCACCCCACGGAGCCACTTGCGCGGGCACGGCGTCCTGGGAACGCTTGTGTCCCGCCCGCATTGATTGGCGGCGGCCTCGCCATCCCATTTGCGGGTGGGACACAAGCGTTCCCAGGACGCCGTGCCCAAGAGCATTCGCGAGAGGCATGCCCGGCGAAAACCCTACAGCGCACGTGCCTCGTATTCGAGGCCGCCGGACCGGCGGGGCGACTACAATCCCCGATGGGGCGACGCACGCCACCGCCCCGCGCGCGCGGCCTCGCGCCTGCCCCGGCCGGCCCCCGGCGGCCTGTCCGGCCCCACTCGTCCGCCCGCGCGCGAGGGCCCCGCACCATTCCCGGAGGATTCGGATGAAGCCCGGAACGACGAATGCCGCCGCCGCGGGCGGAAATCTCATCACCGGCCGGTCCGCCTTCCTGTCGCTGCTCCGCGACGAAGGCGTCGACCGCCTGTTCGGCAACCCGGGCACCACCGAGCTTCCCATCATGCACGCCCTCGGCGACGAGCCGGACATGGGCTACGTGCTCGGCCTCCAGGAGGGAATCGTGGTCGCGATGGCGGACGGCTACGCCCGCGCGAGCGGGCGGCTCGCGGCCTGCAACGTGCACGTCGCGCCCGGGCTCGGCAACGCGATGGGCTCGCTCTACAACGCGAAGTTCTGGGGGTCGCCGGTGCTGGTGACGGCGGGGCAGCAGGAGATCGGGCACGGCCTCACCGAACCCCTCCTCTACGACCCGCTCGTCCCCATCGCCGAGCCGCTCGTCAAGTGGGCGGTCGAGGTACAACGGCTGGAGGACCTGCCGCGGCTCGTCCGGCGCGCGGCCAAGGTCGCGCTCACCCCGCCCACCGGCCCCGTGTTCCTCTCCCTCCCCGGCGACATCCTCAACCGCGCGGCGGCCCTCGATCTCGGCGCCCCTACCCGGGTGGATGCGGCCGCCCGTCCGGGCGACGAGGCCCTCTCCCGGCTCGCCGCGCGGCTGCTCCGGGCCGAGCGCCCGGTCATCGTGAGCGGGCACGAGGTGGCGACGAGCGACGCCCTCGGCGAGGCGGCCCGCCTCGCAGAGGTGCTCGGCGCCCCCGTGTACCAGCAGACCGTGCCCTGGGGCGCACACTTCCCGTCCGAGCATCCCGCCTTCCTCGGCGCCCTCACCCGCGTCCAGAGGCAGGTGCGCGAGGCCCTCGCACCCCATGACCTCGCGGTGTTCCTCGGCGCCGACGTGCTCCGGATGTCGGTGTGGAGCGAGATCGAGCCGCTTCCCGACGGGCTCCCGGTGGTGCAGATCGGGCTCCGCGACTGGGAGATGGGCAAGAACTACCCGGCCGAGAGCGCCCTGCGGGCGGACGTGAAGGAGACCCTGCGCGCCCTCCTCCCGATGCTGGAGAGCGGCCGGGACGAGGCCGGGCGGAGCGCGGCGGCGGGCCGGATCGCGGCCGTCGCGGACCGGAGCTGGACGGCGAAGCGCGACCGCCTGCGCGCGGCGGCGGACGAAGCCGAGGGGAGGGATCCGATCGCGCCGGAGGCGGCGGTGCGCCGCCTCGTCGACGCGCTCCCCCCGGACGCGGTGTTCGTGGACGAAGGGCTCACGACCTCGAACACGGTCCTCGGGCAGTACCCGTTCCGGGATGCGAAGAGCTACTTCGGCCTCGCGAGCGGCGGGATCGGGTTCGCGGTGGCGGGGGCCGTCGGCATCCACATGGCGGTGCCGGAGCGCCCCTGCGTCGCCCTCGTCGGGGACGGCAGCGCGATGTACAACATCCAGGCCCTCTGGACCGCCGCCCATCTCGAGCTCCCGATCACGTACGTCATCGCGAACAACCGGAGCTACCGCATCCTCAAGGACCGGCTCCTCGCCTTCCACGGCGACGACCGCTTCGTCGGCATGGACTTCCGGTCGCCGCGGATCGACTTCGTGGGGCTCGCGGAGTCGATGGGGGTCTCCGCCCACCGGGTCGAGCGGGCGGCCGACCTGGGGGACGCGGTCCGCGAATCGATCGCGGGCGGGCGGCCGCGGCTCCTCGACGTCACCCTCTCGAACGGCTACGACCCCTGACCCCCCGGCGCCCGGCGCAAGCGCCGGTGCGGAGGGCGCTCCGGGTGTGCGCGATTCGCCTTGGTTCCGGGTTCGGGTCGTTTCTCCGCCGCCGCGTTCCCCGCTCCGCCCGCCGCCGGTTCTCCCGGCGGAGGGAGGCGCCGGCCCTCCTGCCCGCGGCCCGCGAATCCCCCGGAACGAGCGGCGAGCCGAAGCAGACCGGGCGGGGGCGAGCCGGGGGCCGGGCGCGCCGGGCGGAGCCCGTCGGGGATCAGCGCTCGACGGACTTGAGGAGAGGGACCTTGGTCTTGGCGTAGGTCTGCTTCTCGACGAGCCGGCCATCCGCGAAGTGGAGGACGTCGAGACCGCGCCATCCGCCCGGCCCCTTGCGGGTCGTCATCGTGCAGATCCAACTGATGAGGACCTTGCCTGCTTCGGCGTCCGCGAAGAGGTCTTCCCGATCGAACCGGACCGCTCCGTACTCACCCTGGAACTGGGGCTCGAAGGCGGCCCGGATCGCCTCGCGCCCCTCGTGTCGGGCGCCGTGGAACTCGTCGTAGACCGCGTCCTCGGCGAAGAAGGCCATCACGCCGTCGAGGTCGTCGCGGTTGAAGGCGTCGGTGAACCGGATCGCGAGGTCTTCGAGGGATTGCTTGTCCATCGGATGAATCTCCTGTCCTGGCAGGGATGGTCCGCCCTTGCCCCGCGCGACCGACCCCCTCGCTCGGTGCGGCGGCGCGCCCGAGCCCCGGGCGGGGCAAGGCGAAGCGGCGCAGGGGCGGGAGGCGGGCCGGATCGCCGGGACCGTTCAGGGCCGGTAGGTGAAACGGGCCGGGCCGGGCTCGCGGAGCGGGGCGGCCAGGTTCGCGAACTCGCACAGCAGCGCTCGGGTGTCGCGCGGATCGATGATCTCCTCCACCCAATAGGTCTCCGCGGTCCGGAACGGCGAGCGCGCCCGCTCCAGGCGCTCCCCGATGTCGCGCAGGGCCGCCTCCCGGTCCTCCGCCGCCTCCAGCTCCGCCTTGTACGCGGCCTCGATCCCGCCCTCCACCGGAAGCGATCCCCAGTCCGCGGACGGCCACGCATAGCGGTAGCGGACGCGGGCGGTGTTCATGTGGGCGGCCCCGGCCACCCCGAAGCACTTGCGAACGATGATGCTGCACCACGGCACGGTGGTCTGGAACACGGAAGCGAGGGCGCGGGCGCCGTGCCGGATGGTCCCCGCCCGCTCCGCCTGGGTCCCGATGAGGAAGCCGGGGATGTCCACGAGGTGCGCCACGGGCAGATGGAAGGTTTCGGCGAATTCCGCGAAGCGGGTCATCTTGAGCGAGGCGTCCGCCGTCCACGCCCCGCCGTAGAAGTAGGGATCGCCCGCGACGACCGCGACGGGCCAGCCGTCGAGCCGGGCGAGCCCGGTGATGAGGGAGCGGCCCCACGCCTTGCCGATCTCGAAGAACGAGCCGCGGTCCACCAAGGCTTCGATGATCGGGCGCATGCGGTAGACCTTGCGGCGGTCGCGCGGGACCGCCCGGACGAGCCATTCCTCGCGCCGCGCCGGGTCGTCCTCGGTCGGGCCGCGCGGCGGCAGGGCGTACACCGACCCGGGCAGGTAGGAGAGGAAGCGGCGGGCGTGGGCGAACGCTTCCGCCTCGGACCCGACCACCGCGTCGACCGCGCCGATGCCGGCGTGCATGTCGGCGCTTCCGAGCTCCTCCTTGTCGACCGTCTCCCCGATCCGGGCCACCACCGGCGGCCCCGCCACGAACACCTGCGACGTGCCCCGCACCAGCACCGAGTAGTGGCTCGTCACGAGCCGCGCGGACCCGAGCCCCGCGATCGAGCCGAGCCCGAGGCCGATGACGGGCACCGTCGCGAGGTTCGCGACCGCGTGCTCCCAGCCGATGGCCTGGCTCACGTAGGTGCGGCCCTCGGTCTCGATGGTCTTGACCGAGCCGCCGCCCCCCGTGCCGTCCACGAGCCGGACGAGCGGGAGCCGCAGCTCGCGGGCCATCTGCTCCGCCGCGACCATCTTGTCCCAGATGGAGGCGTCCGCCGCGCCGCCCCGGACCGTGAAGTCGTCGCCCTCGACCACGACCCGGCGGCCGTCGAGATCGCCCCGGCCGTAGATGAAGTTCGCGGGCCGGAGGCCGGTGAGGCGGCCTGCCTCGTCATACGAGGCGGCGCCGGTGACCGAGCCGATCTCGTGGAACGTGCCGGGGTCGAGGAGCCCGTCCACCCGCTCGCGGACCGTGAGCTTGCCCTGGCCGTGGTGGCGCGCGACCTTCTCCGGGCCGCCCATCTCGCAGGCGAAGCCCTGCCGCCGGCGAAGCTCCGCGAGCTCCGGCTCCCACCCCGCGGCCTTCCCTGCCTCCGTGCCCGCGTCCGTCCCCGCACCCGCTCTCGCACCTGCACCCGCGTCCGTATCCGTATCCACGTCCACGCCTCGCCCCCTCGCGAACGATTCGGGGTTCGTGCTCATGTTCCTCCTGCCGCCGGGCCGTCTTGGCCGTGGCCGCCGCCGGCGCGGTCCGACCGCCGGCCTTCTTCCACCGGCCGGGCGCCGCTCAGTCGCCGAGCGCCGCCCGGAAGCGGCGGAGCGCGCCGAGATGCCCATCCACGCCCGCGAACCCGCAGTCGATGGTCCGGAAGGTGACGTGGGTCGCCCCCGAATCCTCCCAGGTGCGGGCTTCCTCCGCCCAGCGTTCCGGGTCCCCGCCCTCGCTTCCACCATGGGCGTGCACGGTCGCGTCGATCCCGATCCCCGCCGGGTCGCGGCCCGCCTCGCGCGCGAACCCGTGGAACTCCTCGATCGCGGCCCGGCCCTCGTCGCCCGGCGGGGTGCGCGGGTTCATGATCCACCCGTCGCCGAGCCGGGCGGCGCGCCGGATCGCGACCGCCTCGAACGCCCCGAACCACACCGGGATGGGGCGCTGCACGGGCGGCGGGTTGATCCCGACGTCGCTCAGGCGGTGCCAGCGGCCCTCGAAGGTCACGAGGTCCTCGCTCCAGAGGCGGCGAAGGACCTCCACCTGCTCCTCCACCCGCCGGCCGCGGTCGCGGAAGCTCTCGTTCAGGGCCTCGAACTCGACCGCATTCCAGCCGATGCCGATGCCGAGGCGCGTGCGCCCGCCGCCGAGGACGTCGAGCTCGGCCGCCTGCTTGGCGACGAGCGCGGTCTGGCGCTGCGATAGGATGAGGATCGCGGTGGCGAACTCGATGCGCTCGGTGACCGCCGCGAGGTGGGCGAAGAGCAGGAGCGGCTCGTGGAACATCCGCTCCCGGGTATAGAACTTCGCCCACGGCGGGCCGCTCGGGCTGCCAGCGCCAAGCACGTGGTCGATCGCGGTCAGGTGGTCGAACCCGAGCCCCTCCACCGCCTGGACGTAGTCCCGGATGACGGCCGGATCGGCCCCGATCTCGGTCTGCGGAAAGACCGCTCCCACTCGCATCGCCTTCCTCCCTTCAGGTTCGGCCCGCTCACGGCCAGCATAGCCCGGTTCGGCGCCCCCGTGAACCCGGCCCCGCCGGCTCGGCAGGATCATTTCACGCTGCGGAATTGGTTCGCGCGGGGGAACCCGGTTTGGTCGAATCAGAGCGGCGCCTGACACGGACACGGGCGTCCTGGGAACGGCGCGTCCTGGGAACGCTTGTGTCTCGCCCGCAAATGGGACGGCAAGTCCGCCGCCGATCGATGCGGGCCGGACGCCCGCGTCTGGAGGACGCGCCGTTCCCAGGAAGAGCGATGGGCCTCGACGTCCGGCCGCGAGTCGGCCAGCGTGAAAGAGCCTTGGGCCGATCGGGGCGGAGCCCTCGATCCGGCCGCTCCGATGGGAGGCCCGCTTCGCACGTGCCGGGTTCCTTGTGCTATAAATGCGAGACCGTAGCCGATCGCCACTGCATGGCCAGAGCGAAAGCATCGAGATCAACTTGCTCTTGAGCACGGGGTCATGAACGCGAAGAAGCCGTCCGATATCTTTCAAGAGCGCCTCCGGTCGGCTCATGACGGGCTCCGGAGAATGGGCCAGGTCGAGCTGGAGAGGGCCGCCGGCCTGCCGCCGAATTCGATCGCCAGGTTTGAAGAAGGCGCGCGCAAGCCGTCATTCGACGATCTGCGCAAGCTCGCCATCGCACTGAACGTGACGATAGACTACCTGCTTGGAGGGGTAGAGTCCCCCGGTCTGGCTCGCGCGGCCGATCCGCTCTACCGGCATGGCGCCAGGCTCACCGAGGCGAACCGCTCGTTGGCTGAAGACTTCCTGTGCATGCTGGCGGAAAGCGACGGGGAAGGGGCCGTTCCCGAAGAATCCACCGTTGCCGGGAGCGCGCTGAAGCAGTTCATCCGCCGGGCGGAGAGCGGCGAGGCGGTCCGCGTCACCCGCCGGGGGAAGCCGGTCGCCGTCCTGCTTTCCAAGGAGGAGTACGAACGCCTGGAAGCGGAAGAGTCGAACCCCGACTTCTGGGAGATGATCGAGAACTGGCGTGCGCAGACGGATTTCGGATGGGCGGAGCTGACGCCGGAAGAGGTGGACGGGTGGCGCGACCGCGGCCCCGGGCGGGAATTCTCATGGCCGGACTGAGATTGCTTCTGGATACCAACGTCCTCTTCGAGCCCACTCGACCGCATCCGAACGCCGGGGTCCGATCACGGTTGCAAGAGCATCGCGGCGAGGTGTGCACCGCAGCTCCCGTTCTGCATGAGGTGCATTACGGACTCGGCCGGATGCCGGACGGGAAGCGCAAGCAGCAATTGACCCGTTATGTGCACGAAGTCCTGCGCCCGTCACTCGAGGTTCTTCCCTACGATCGCGAAGCGGCGCTTCGCCATGCCGAGGAGCGCGCGCGGTTGACCTTTCAAGGGCGCACGCCTCCCTTCGTGGACGGACAGATCGCCGCCATCGCGATGGTGAACGACCTGATCCTGATCACCCGTAATACGAGGGATTTCGAAAATTTCACCGATTCGAGATATGAGAACTGGTTCACGTGATCGGCGTCGACGCCTCTGTCAGGAGCGGTCGTTTGCGATGTTTCGTTCAAGGCGGCCATCTACGTGGTCAAGAGGAAGGTTGAGGAGAACAGGGAATGAACAGAAAGCTCCTGGCTCGCCAAGCTGTCCTGATGCAGCAGGCCGAACGGCTTCTTCGAGATGAAGGTTTCCTCCATCTTCCTGTCGATCTCGAGGGCTTGGCCAGGACTCGAGAAATCGTCGTTCAGCCAATGGTGGATCCGGATGAGGGGGTGTCCGGGATGTTGGTCCGCCACGGCAATAACTTCGGGATTCGTTATTCCACGAATTTCCGTAACGAAGGGTTCCAGCGTTTCAGTATTTCACATGAGCTCGGGCATTACTTCATCGAGGGCCATCTCGATCATATTACCTTCGTTGAGGGGAGGCACAGGTCCCACTCTGGCTTCGTCTCGGTTGACCACTACGAGCGCGAAGCGGATCATTTCGCCGCCGGACTCCTGATGCCTACCACACTCGTGCGGAACATCATCCACCGGGCGCCGGATGGCCTTGAAGCCGTGGAAGCGATTCGGAATGAAGCCCGCGCTTCCCTTGTCGCATCGGCCATACGATATGTCGGACTGGCGGAGGCCGCCACGGCCGCGATTGTGAGCCAAAACGGCAAGATAGATTATTGCTTCATGTCCGAGGCCCTGAGATCCATGAATCCCGCCATATACCCCCGAAAAGGTACTCCGGTTCCTCCCGACACGGTTACGGGGTTCATGACGAACCACCCGAGTGAACGGCGACTCGACGCCCACGCGACGGAAGATATCGACGGCTCGGTGTGGATCGGTGGCAGGCGTCATCTGCCGGCGCGGGAAGAAGTAGTAGCTCTCGGCAGTTATGGTCGTATTCTCACCCTTCTGATTCTTCCCGAACTTCTGGATGAGAGTCTTATGGAGGAAGATGAGGCGTCCGAGGAGGCATTGGAGAAAAGCTGGACTCCTGTCTTCCGGCGATAGATACCGTGTGTCTTGCGTGCCGAGCCAGCCAGGCTGGGCTACTTCATGCTGCCGGGGGACGGGAGTAGAGGGTCAGACTCGGTGGAGTCGTCGTGACCGACCCCGCGATTTCCATCACCTGCCCACCGGCGCTTGGACGAGTGAGGGGTCAGCGCCCGTGGACAGCCTGTGGAAATCGCTCCGTGCCCCCGAGCGGGGGCCGATTCCGGTCGGCGAGCTCGGGGCGGTCCGGCCCGAGCTGCTACGGTGGCGGACCGCCGACCGGGCCGAACTCACTTACTTGATCACACCGGGCCAACATACGGAATTTCTGACACCCCGAGCGTCTCGAGACACCTACAAATACCACTTCAAGTGTGGTAACAAGATTCTTCACACTACATCACCAACAATCTTCAACGTCGTGTGCAGGAGCGCCGGTGGGACATCGACCCCCGTGGTCATATCTTGCAGATCGGAGGTTCCACCACACGGGATGGCGCCAAGGCTTGGGAGGGCGAGCAGCGAGCTCACGGGAAGCCGATTGGGCCCTGAATTTTTGCCTCTCGCTTGGCTACCTCGGAGGGCGATTTTGCCTTCCGGAATCACTCGTGTCGATTTGGTTCCGATTCGAGGGCACAGTCTGACGGTCGTTTCAAGGCAGAGCCAAACCCGGATCGTCCGAAGACACGCTCCTTCGACGGATAGATTCCGTCGCTCACGAACTCCCGAACCACACGAAGTCGATCCGGCCCTGACCGCCAGGTACCGAGGGGTTGCAACATATCCTCTGCGCTTACAGCGGCTTCCACATTCCTTCATGGTACATGGAACCGGCCGGCTGTCTCCCTTGCTCGAGCATCTCCTGCGCGAGTCGTATTCCTTCACGCTTGTCGAATCCGTCCGGCGTCCTTGTCGGCAAGATACAATGCGGACACCCGCTTGAGCAAGAGCACTCCACAGCTATTTTCTTTCCCGTCTCCACAACCGTCTGCCAATGTTCATAGGCGCTCTTTACGACACCTATCCCGCCAGGATAGCTCTCTACAATGTAAGCCTCCTGTGCCGCCTTTTCGTGGTGTGAGAACACGTCGTGCAGATCAGCGGGCACCGTAAATTGGAGCCCTATCCTCAAGATATGTTGGAGTGCTTCGAGCCCGTCGCTCCCTTCGTCTCCGACCTCCCGAAGCTGTATCCACATTGCGTCTGCCCGCCTGTTCCGCGCCCCCGAAGTCTGCGGCGACCACCGATCCAGCACCTGTCCCGTCCGCTCGTCAACCTTATCCGGCCGTACCGGGAGTCGCCCGCCGGTGTTTGCGCCGAGTCGGGTCCCCGTGCGGACGTGCGTGGAGGTCGTCGGGATGGCGGCGGCAGGTGCGAAACCGGCGCGATGCCGAAGATGCCGAGCCGGTTGCCTCGGGGGAAGGGGAGCCGACGTCGAATCGTTCGGTGGGCGCACGGCGGACGGCGCCGGGGGGCCGTGCGGTGGGACAACGGAGCGGTCTACGCGGGGTCCCGGCGCACGAAACGCGCTCCGGTCGCCTACGCCTTTCGAGTCCGGCGGCGGCATCGTCGGGCCCCGAGCGGCGCTATGGTGTCCGCGTGCACGACGCCGCGTACAAGGGCCTGTTCTCCCGCCGTCGGATGGTCGAGGACCTGCTGCGCGGGTTCGTCGCCCCCAAGTGGAGCGATGCGCTCGACTTCTCGACCCTGGAGAAGCTCCCTGCGGAGTACGTGAGCGACGACCTTCGCCGGCGCCACGGCGACGTGGTGTGGCGGGTGCGCTTCCGGGACGATACGTGGCTGTACCTGCTGGTGATGCTCGAATTCCAGTCCACGACCGACCCGTACATGGCGGTGCGCATCCTGGTCTACACCGGGTTGCTGTACCAGGACCTCATCCGCCGCGGGGCGGTCGGCGACGGCGGGCGGCTGCCGCCGGTGCTGCCGGTGGTGCTGTACAACGGTCGCCCCCGCTGGAGCGCCCCGGTCGAGGTGGCGGATCTCATCGCCCCGGTGGAGGAGGCGTTGGCGCGCTACCAGCCGTCGCAGCGGTACTTCCTGCTTGACGAGGGGCGATGGGGGGAGGACGATCTGCCGCGCCGCAATCTGGTTTCGGCGTTGGTCGCGTTGGAGAACAGCCGTTCGGCGGAGGAGTTGCCGGGGTTGCTGGCCGCGTTGTCCGATTGGGTGGGCGGTCCGGGGGAGGACGAGCTGCGGCGAGCGTTCGCGGAGTGGGTTCGGCAGGTGGTGGTGCCGGGTCGGCACGGCGGGGCCGCGCTGCCGGTGGTGCAGGCGCTGGAAGGGGGAGGATCGATGCTGGCGGAGAGCGTGAAGGAGTGGACCGAGCAGTGGCTCCGGGAAGGCCGGGAGCAGGGCCTTGAACAGGGGCTGGAACGGGGTCTGGAGCGCGGCCTCGAGCGCGGTCGCGCCGAAGAGCGGGCGCTGCTGTGTCGTTTGGCGGCGCGGAAGTTCGATGCCGAAACGGCCGAACGGCTTTCGGGAGTGCTGGACCGCTTCACGGACCCGGAGCGCCTCGCCGAGGTCGGTGACTGGATCATCGAGTGCGGTACGGGCGCGGAGCTGCTGGTCCGCGCGGGGCGCCTCGACCGCCTCGGCTGACCGGCTCCTCCTCCCCCTCTCCCTCGGACCCGGAACCCGCCGGGCAAGATCAACCACTGCCGGCACAGCTATCCAATCCCCGGTACGTCCGCCCCAAGTCCTCGACCTGCAGCCGGTTGCGCACCATGGGCGGTCGGCTGCGGGGGAATGACCGCGCTGTCCGCATCCGGCCGTACCGGGGGTCGCCCGCCGGTGTTTGCGCCGAGTCGGGTCCCGTGCGGACATGCGTGGAGGTCGTCGGGTTCGTGGGACGTGGAGCCGGCGCCGGGCGCGGAGATGGTGCGGCAGCTACGAAACCGGCGCGATGCCGAAGATGCCGAGCCGGTTGCCGAGGGGGGGAGGGGGAGCCGATGTCGAGTCGTTCCGTGGGCGGACGGCGGCCGGCGCCGGGGGCCGTGCGGTGGGAGAACGGAGCGGTCCGCGCGGGGTCCCGCCCTACGGAACGCGCTCCGACCACCTATGACTTTCGAGTCCGGCGGCGGCATCGTCGGGCCCCGAGCGGCGCTATGGTGTCCGCGTGCACGACGCCGCGTACAAGGGCCTGTTCTCCCGCCGTCGGATGGTCGAGGACCTGCTGCGCGGGTTCGTCGCCCCCGAGTGGAGCGATGCGCTCGACTTCTCGACCCTGGAGAAGCTCCCCGCGGAGTACGTGAGCGACGACCTTCGCCGGCGCCACGGCGACGTGGTGTGGCGGGTGCGCTTCCGGGACGAGACGTGGCTGTACCTGCTGGTGATGCTCGAATTCCAGTCCACGACCGACCGGTACATGGCGGTGCGCATCCTGGTCTACACGGGGCTGCTGTACCAGGACCTCATCCGCCGCGGGGCGGTCGGCGACGGCGGGCGGCTGCCGCCGGTGCTGCCGGTGGTGCTGTACAACGGTCGCCCCCGCTGGAGCGCCCCGGTCGAGGTGGCGGATCTCATCGCCCCGGTGGAGGAGGCGCTGGCGCGCTTCCAGCCGTCGCAACGCTACTTCCTGCTTGACGAGGGGCGGTGGGGGGAGGACGATCTGCCGCGCCGCAATCTGGTGTCGGCGTTGGTCGCGTTGGAGAACAGCCGTTCGGCGGAGGAGTTGCCGGGGTTGCTGGCCGCGTTGTCCGATTGGGTGGGCGGTCCGGAGGACGACGAGCTGCGTCGGGCGTTCGTGGAGTGGGTTCGTCGGGTGCTGCCGCGGGGGCGGCTCGCCGGGGCCGCCCTGCCGGGGGTCCGGGATCTGGAAGGGGGAGGAACGATGCTGGCGGAACGGGCGAAGGAATGGACCGAGCAGTGGCTGCGGGAAGGCCGGGAGCAGGGACTCGAGCAGGGCCTCGAACGGGGCCGGGAGCAGGGCCTTGAACAGGGGCTGGAACGGGGTCTGGAGCGCGGCCTCGAGCGCGGTCGCGCCGAGGAGCGGGCGCTGCTGTGTCGTTTGGCGGCGCGGAAGTTCGATGCCGAAACGGCCAAACGGCTTTCGGGAGTGCTGGACCGCTTCACGGACCCGGAGCGCCTCGCCGAGGTCGGTGACTGGATCATCGAGTGCGGTACGGGCGCGGAGCTGCTGGTCCGCGCGGGGCGCCTCGACCGCCTCGGCTGATCGGTTCCCCCTCGCACCCGGAACCCGCCGGGCAAGATCAACCACTGCCGGCACAGCTATCCAATCCCCGGTACGTCCGCCCCAAGTCCTCGACCTGCAGCCGGTTGCGCACCATGGGCGGCCGGCTGCGGGGGAATGACCGCGTTGTCCGCATCCGGCCGTACCGGGAGTCGCCCGCTGGTGTTTGCGCCGAGTCGGGTCCCGCGCGGACGTGCGCGAAGGTCGTCGGGTTCGTGGGACGTGGAGCCGGCGCCGGGCCGGGGATGGCGCGGCAGGTGCGAAACCGTCGCGATGCCGAGGATACCGAGCCGGTTGCCGAGGGGGGGAGGGGGAGCCGATGTCGAGTCGTTCCGTGGGCGGACGGCGGCCGGCGCCGGGGGCCGTGCGGTGGGCGAACGGAGCGGTCCGCGCGGGGTCCCGCCCTACGGAACGCGCTCCGATCACCTATGGTTTTCGAGTCCGGCGGCGGCATCGTCGGGCCCCGAGCGGCGCTATGGTGTCCGCGTGCACGACGCCGCGTACAAGGGCCTGTTCTCCCGCCGTCGGATGGTCGAGGACCTGCTGCGCGGGTTCGTCGCCCCCAAGTGGAGCGATGCGCTCGACTTCTCGACCCTGGAGAAGCTCCCCGCGGAGTACGTCAGCGACGACCTCCGCCGGCGCCACGGCGACGTGGTGTGGCGGGTGCGCTTCCGGGACAGGACGTGGCTGTACCTGCTGGTGATGCTCGAATTCCAGTCCACGACCGACCCGTACATGGCGGTGCGGATCCTGGTCTACACCGGGTTGCTGTACCAGGACCTCATCCGCCGCGGGGCGCTCGGCGACGGCGGGCGGCTGCCGCCGGTGCTGCCGATAGTGCTGTACAACGGTCGCCCCCGCTGGAGCGCCCCGGTCGAGGTGGGGGATCTCATCGCCCCGGTGGAGGAGGCGCTGGCGTGCTACCAGCCGTCGCAGCGGTACTTCCTGCTTGACGAGGGGCGGTGGGGGGAGGACGATCTGCCGCGCCGCAATCTGGTTTCGGCGTTGGTCGCATTGGAGAACAGCCGTTCGGCGGAGGAGTTGCCGGGGCTGCTGGCCGCGCTGTCCGATTGGGTGGGCGGTCCGGGGGACGACGAGCTGCGGCGGGCGTTCGCGGAGTGGGTCCGGCAGGTGGTGGTGCCGGGGCGGTACGGCGGGGTCGCGCTGCCGGTGGTGCAGGCGCTGGAAGGGGGAGGATCGATGCTGGCGGAGAGCGTGAAGGAGTGGACCGAGCAGTGGCTCCGGGAAGGCCGGGAGCAGGGCCTCGAGCGCGGTCGCGCCGAGGAGCGGGCGCTGCTGTGTCGTTTGGCGGCGCGGAAGTTCGATGCCGAAACGGCCAAACGGCTTTCGGGAGTGCTGGACCGCTTCACGGACCCGGAGCGCCTCGCCGAGGTCGGCGACTGGATCATCGAGTGCGGTACGGGCGCGGATCTGCTGGACCGCGCGGGACGCCTCGACCGCCTCGGCTGATCGGTTCCCCCTCGCACCCGGAACCCGCCGGGCAAGATTCAGCCACTGCCGGCACAGCTATCCAATCCCCGGTACGTCCGCCCCAAGTCCTCGATCTGCAGCCGGTTGCGCACCATGGGCGGCCGGCTGCGGGGGAATGACCGCGCTGTCCGCATCCGGCCGTACCGGGAGTCGCCCGCCGGTGTTTGCGCCGAGTCGGGTCCCGTGCGGACATGCGTGGAGGTCGTCGGGTTCGTGGGACGTGGAGCCGGCGCCGGGCCGGGGATGGCGCGGCAGGTGCGAAACCGTCGCGATGCCGAGGATACCGAGCCGGTTGCCGAGGGGGGGAGGGGGAGCCGATGTCGAGTCGTTCCGTGGGCGGACGGCGGCCGGCGCCGGGGGCCGTGCGGTGGGAGAACGGAGCGGTCCGCGCGGGGTCCCGCCCTACGGAACGCGCTCCGATCACCTATGGCTTTCGAGTCCGGCGCAGGCATCGTCGGGCCCCGAGCGGCGCTATGGTGTCCGCGTGCACGACGCCGCGTAAAGGGCCTGTTCTCCCGCCGTCGGATGGTCGAGGACCTGCTGCGGGGCTTCGTCGCCCCCGAGTGGAGCGATGCGTTCGACTTCTCGACCCTGGAGAAGCTCCCCGCGGAGTACGTGAGCGACGACCTTCGCCGGCGCCACGGCGACGTGGTGTGGCGGGTGCGCTTCCGGGACGAGACGTGGCTGTACCTGCTGGTGATGCTCGAATTCCAGTCCACGGCCGACCCGTACATGGCGGTGCGCATCCTGGTCTACACGGGGTTGCTGTACCAGGACCTCATCCGCCGCGGGGCGCTCGGCGACGGCGGGCGGCTGCCGCCGGTGCTGCCGATAGTGCTGTACAACGGCCGCCCCCGCTGGAGCGCCCCGGTCGAGGTGGGGGATCTCATCGCCCCGGTGGAGGAGGCGCTGGCGTGCTACCAGCCGTCGCACCGGTACTTCCTGCTTGACGAGGGGCGGTGGGGGGAGGACGATCTGCCGCGCCGCAATCTGGTTTCGGCGTTGGTCGCATTGGAGAACAGCCGTTCGGCGGAGGAGTTGCCGGGGCTGCTGGCCGCGCTGTCCGATTGGGTGGGCGGTCCGGGGGACGACGAGCTGCGGCGGGCGTTCGTGGAGTGGGTTCGTCGGGTGCTGCCGCGGGGGCGGCTCGCCGGGGCCGCCCTGCCGGGGGTCGGGGATCTGGAAGGGGGAGGAACGATGCTGGCGGAACGGGCGAAGGAGTGGACCGAGCAGTGGCTTCGGGAAGGCCGGGAACAGGGCCTGGAGCAGGGCTTGGAACAAGGGCTGGAACAGGGCCGGGAGCAAGGGCGGGAGCAGGGCCTTGAACAGGGGCTGGAACGGGGTCTGGAGCGCGGCCTCGAGCGCGGTCGCGCCGAAGAACGGGCGCTGCTTTGCCGTTTGGCGGCGCGGAAGTTCGATGCCGAAACGGCCGAACGGCTTTCGGGATTGCTGGACCGCTTCACGGACCCGGAGCGCCTCGCCGAGGTCGGCGACTGGATCATCGAGTGCGGTACGGGCGCGGACCTGCTGGAGCGCGCGGGGCGCCTCGACCGCACCGTCTGACCGGAAGACATCAGCCAACGAAAATCAACCCTGAACGTGGGGCTGGCCTGCAGCCGCCCGGAAAGAAGGAAGTCGATCCGTGAAATTCGCCATCGTCACGCCCACGTACAATCGGGCAGGGCTCCTACAGCGGGCAATCCGCTCGGTGATCGCCCAGAGCTATACGGACTGGATGCTGTACATCGTCGACGACGCCTCTGGAGACGACACCGAAGCCGTCGTAGCTCCGTACTTGGTCGACCCACGTATCCGATACCTGCGCAATTCTGCCAATCAGGGGATGTATTACTCTTGGAGCCGTGCACTCGAACGAGTCGAGGCCGATAGCGCCGACTGGGTGAGCAAGCTCGACGACGACGACCAACTGGTCGAGGGTTGCCTCGATGTTGCAAGGAAAGAGATCGAGAGACGGCCCGGGTACGGAATGTTCCTCTTCTCCACGGCCGACAGGGAGGGCAAGAGCCTCTGCCACATGGGCGTTTCCGGCCCGGTGAACTATGTTCGCGAAGTTTTGCTACGGAAGACGATCTTCGGCGAGATGGACGTATTCGTGAGGGTGCCCTGCATGAGAGCGGCCCCGCTCTACGTACCGATCGGCCGGCCTTCCACCGGTGCGACGAAATTCTGGTTCGGTGAGCTCTCGCTTCGAGCAGGCGCGGTGTGTTGTGACAAAGTGTCCCAGATAAGGGAAATGCGGTCTGACGGCGTAACCGCGAAGCACCGGCGCCAAGGTGCGCGAAGGAGGACCGAGGAGCGGCTGCGGGTCGACTGGTTCGTCGTTCGCCGGTGGCTTGCCGTGATCCGACGGCATCCGTATTCCCTGGCTTCGTACCAGGTATGGACCAGGGCGCTGGTCAGAGCCGTGGGACGCTGGTTGAGGCTTCGTCTTGGGGGCGCGCGGAACGAACCTCGAACCGGGTGAGTGACCAGACCAGGAGCAGGAGCGCCACCATCCCGTGTTCGTTACGAATGGTCAAATCGCCGATCCCGCCGATGAGCAGCATGGTCCAGACGGCGCAGGAAATGAACGCCAGTTGCACCAGCTCCAGGTCGCATTCTCCGGTCCGATACAGCTTTGATACGTTCGTGCATATACGAAAGGCCGTTGCCAGGAAGAAAGACAGGAGGAGCCCGACACCTACGAGCCCGCCTTCGATCAGCGCGTTCGTCCATATGCTATGTCCGTGGCCGGCGTGGAAGAACCTGCTGCGTTCCGCGTCATAACTTCTACCTTCCTTATGGAGCTCTTGGGCGATGACTTCGACGGACGTCGCCTTGCCGAACTGCTTGTATCCGGCGCCGAACCAGAGGTTGCGGTCGTAGACTTCGGCGGCGGTATTGAATATCTCGAACCGCCATTCACCGACGTTGTCTCCATAGACCTGATTGGTGAACTCGTGGGCGGCCCGTTTCCAGTAGACGTCCGCGCCGGTGGTCGCGAGCGCTGCGCCGGAAAGAGCCGCGAGGCAGGCGGTGACCGACAGGAACGCCCGCCGTCGTACGGTAAACGCCGACGCGATGGCGGCGAGGAAGAGCACACAAGCCGATACGGCGAGGGCGGTAAGGGAGTCCGATATGAGCGAGAGCCAGAGGGACGTCGTGATGCCGGCGTAGCCGAGAACGCATATGGGGAGCTTCGCGGACCATGTAGCCGCCGCCGCCGCCGCCAGGATCACCGACATGTGTATTGCGGATTCATTGACGTTGGCGAGCGCCATGAGGATGGGGGAATGGCCGGAGGAAGGATGCCAGGAGACGAAGGCTTCGACCGACGCGATGAGGGTGCCTGCGGTCAGGCAGGCGGTGACCAGATCGACGGGGGGGCCGTTGCGCGATGAGATCGAATAGATCGGGGGCAGCAGCAGGGCGAACTTGACCGCGCCGGTCACGTCGGCGAGTCGGCCGGTGGGTTCACCGACCGTCGAGGTGGCCAGGGAAACCAGCGGTGTGGTGAAGAACAAGACGATGATCAGGAGATACAGGGGGGCCCCGCGAAGCTCTCGAACCGCAGGCCGGGTCCATAGCCACCAGATGAACAGGAGGACGATCAGGATGTTGTTCAGGGCCTCGGAGATCGCAGACGAGAGCAGCAGGGACACGAACAGCGACCAGCCGATGACTTCGGCGGTCGAGTGCTCACGGCCCCCGGGCGGTAGCCCGATGCAGTCGAGCCCCGAACGCATCATGGCTGTCGGCCTACCCGGCGTCCCCGCCTAGCAGGAGCTCCTCGTAGCGGGTGACGGCGGGCTCGACGCCAAAGGCCGCCGCCCGCTGCCGTAGTGCTTCGCGTGGCGGTGGACGATCCAGACCGGCCCATCGTCTCCGACAGCACCTTCACGTCCCCGACCGGCACGAGGTCACCCCACCGTCCATCTTCCAGGATCTCGCCCGGCCCGAACGGACAGTCGGTGCTGACGATCGGACAGCCGCAGGCCAGGGCTTCGACCAGAACGTTCGATAGTCCTTCGCTCCGCGATGAGAGGACGAACAGGCTCGCCTTCGCCATGAAGGCATAAGGGTTCCGCACGAACCCCGGAAAGTCCACCAGATCGGCGACCCCGAGGGCTTCGGCCTCGGATGTCAACCTAGCCCTGAGCCGCCCTTGGCCGAGCACGATCAACCTCGCCGGCCGGCAGGCGACGAGCAGGGCGAACGCGGCGAGTAGCGAGGAGAAATCCTTGACTTCCACCAGACGACCTGCCGCAAGGATGACTTGCGAACCGGGCCCATCGAGCCAGGGATGGCCCGACGGCCGTTCCATGTCACACACGAGACTCGCGGACACCAGGGGATCGTGGATGGTGTGAACCCGGTAGGCCGGGACGCCGTACACGTTCGTCAGCACGGTCGCGACCCCGTGAGAGACCCCAACCGTGGCATCGCACCTGGGATAGGACCGCCTTGCGCGCGTGTGCCAGCGCCGGCTCGGCTCCCGGCCGCCGTGAAACGTACCCACGACCTTCACACGGTGGCGCGCCATGCGGACCGCCATCGTCGCCGCGACCACCGATGGGGTCAGCATGGCGAGAAGTGCATCGGGTCGCTCTCGGTCGAGGTACACCGCGGTTGCGGCCGCCCATCGCGGCAAACCGGTGCTCGTAAGCATCGGCACCTGGTCCCGGGACAACGCGGCGAGGAGCGACAGACGTGGGAAGCGCACCCGGAAGGGATACGGAGCACGGCACAAGGGTTCGGGGCCACCGGCAAGGCCACCTCAGCGCTCGCGGGCTCTAACGGGGGGGACAGGTAGAGGAGCCGCGCCTGCGCGAGCTCCGGTTCGGCGTAGTCGCAATCGAGGCGTTTGAGGAGGAGGTCCACCTCGTGTCCGCGTCGGATCAGAGCGCACGCGAGGGTGATCGCCACGCGCTGCGCTGCGCTCCGCCTCCCTCCAGGTTGGGGACGAGGACAGCGATCCGCGTTCTACTCATCGCCCGGACCACAGGAAGCAGGCGGGCTTCAGATGGACTCTCACGGAGGTCTTCTCTCCGGTGGGGAAAGCAATGAAGACGGACAGAGCCGGAGTCTTCCGGCCCCCACGCTTCGATGAGGCCCGGCCGGCCGACACGCCGCCGGGCGGAGCGCGGCCCACTCCCCGGCCGTGCTCCCCGCGCCCCCAGGAGGCCGCCAAGCGCGTCCTGTGCCGCGCCTTCCCCTCGACCGGACGGGGGGCTGGACCGTCCCCGCCGCACCACGAAGGCCGGGACGGCACGCAAGGCGGGCTCCGGTGTCCCCGTGCCCAGAGTGCCGCGGACACCTTCGGCGGCACGTCCACGCCGGCGAGCGATTCGCGGTCGAGGTCGATGCCGGGCGCGCGGATGCACGCACGCTCGACCTGAACCAGTGCGGAACGTGCAATTGACGATGGTGCGAAGACGCAGCAAGACAGCCGGCTGAAGACGCGGGTCTGCCGACGACGTGTCCGCGTAACACCTTTCTGCGGACGCGATTCCACCGGCAGCGGCAGAAGGCAGGATCCGGCCGTTTCATATCGGCCTGAAGATCACGTAGCGCTGCACCGCGAAGCTCACGATGAAGAGGCACGGATCCACTCCGATCTTGACGATCGCAGGCGCCCACCCGGTCCATCCTGACAGGGTTCGAACGGCGAAACCCGACGCCGTGGCGATCAGGAAGGCGAGGCCCGTGTAGGCGGCGGCGTCGCGCACCGGAGATCGCCGGACGCCGTCCCGAAACACGAAGCTCCGGTTGCCGAGGAAGTTGAAGGTGCCCGAAGAAATCCGGGCCGCATAGGTACTGAAGAGGATGGCGTCGGTGGAGTGGTGCAGCAAGGTGAAGAACACGATGTCGAGACAGAAGGACACCACGGAGACCGCCAAGAACCGCAGAAACACCAGGTAGATGCCGATCGAGTCCCGGACAGGGCGGAAGTGGGTAGCGCGATTGCGGTCCACGTACACGGTGGCGATGCCCGTCTCCTGGATCGGGACGTCCATCCGTTTCGCCAGCAGCAGCATATCGAGCTCGAAATCGTAGCGTGCCGACTCGACGGCCAGGCACCGTTCGGCGAGCGATCTCGGCACCGCGCGCAAGCCGGTCTGCGTGTCTCTGAGATCGAGTCCCGCCGCCATCTTGAGCACCGTCCGCGTCACCTTGTTGCCCACGGCGCTCTTGACGGGGACATCGCCTTCGAAGCCTCTTGCGCCGAGGATCAATGCGCCGGGCTCCGATCTGGCCACGTCGCGCACTCGGGCGATGTCCTCCGCGAGGTGCTGTCCGTCCGCGTCCACGGTGACGATGCCCGTGAGCGCCTCGCACGCCAGGAGATGACGAAACCCGGTCTTCAGGGCCTCCCCCTTTCCCCGGTTCTCTTCGTGGTGGAGCACGGTGACGTCCTCCAGGTTTTCAAGCGCGCGGAACAACGTACGCTCCGCAGAACCGTCGTTTACGACGACGATCCGCCCCATCGCCCCGATGCGAAGCTCGTCGCCGAGGCCGAGCAGCGTCTCGGGCGGGTCCAGGGCAGGGATGACGATGCCGATCACGGGTCGCATTCCCGATTCTGCTCAACTGCTTCGTGATTCAGGCGATACACGGCATAGCCGAGCCAGGCGAAGGTGCCGTGGTTGTTGAGCGGATCGACGACGGTCTCGAACCAGTCTCCGCACTTCGCAACGAGTTGACGAAGCAGCGCCGAGGCTGGCCCGTACGAAACGAAATCGCCGGATTCGAAGAGGTAATCCGGCCGATCACGTACGATTTCAGCTCTGAGCCGATCGAGATCGTATAGTGTGCCCACTCGATGATCCGGCCGGATGATCGGGTTGTGGGCGTAGAAAATGCCGTATATGTAGCTGGAGGCGATCCAGAGTTTATGATTGCTGCGATAGACCTCGTTGTAAACGAATTCTGCATCGTCGCCGAAATACGTTTGGATCGTATTCTTGCCGCCGTCGTAGAGTGAGAATGCCAGGCCCCTGTCGTCGATGCGTTTCCATGCGGCGACACCCGAACCGATTACCGCCACGGCCGCAAGCCCATAGACGAGATGCCGAATGCGAGATGGGACGATCGTGCCGTTTGTCGTCGCCCACACACCGGATGTTCTTGGCCAGTACTCGTTTGCGGCGATCAAGAGCGCTGCAATGGCCACGACGTGCATGCCGAGACGCAAATTGTAGGCGCCGAGGAAGAACCAAGCCAAGAGCGAAGGAATCATCAATCCAATGTAGATACCGCGTCCCCTATGCCCCCGGAAGACGACGTACGTGCACATCAACAGCAAGGCGACCACGTTCGGCTTGTCGATCAGCCATTTTTCCGAGGCGTAGATCATCTGCTGGAACAGATTTCGTTCCTGGAGGGAACGTCCGATCACCCCATCGTTCGCCCAGAATCCATTCCCTTCCGTCATGAGCCAGAGCAGGCCGCAGCCCCATGCGATGGCGACTGGCGCCAACGTCGTGAACGGCCTTCGGCGTTGCACAGTGTCGGTAGCGGCCAGGATCGGAAACGTGAGCATCAGCCAGATCAACGCCGGTTGTTTGGAAAGTCCGGCTACGACGGCGGCGGCGCTTGCCAGCCAGAGATGTACGGAGAATCCCGAATCCAGGATACGCTCGTGCTGAAGGTAGAGAGCAACCGAAACGACCAATGCGGGAATCATGACAAGCTCCGCGAGTCCCTTGGACAAGCCTTGAAGATGGAGATGTGCCAGGAACAACGCAAAGATCACCAGACCCATGAACCACAGCAGTGATCTTGATTTCATGTTGACGCTTGCCGTTCCGATGGCCGCCACGAGAGAAGCGCTGAGTACGGCAAATCCGAATCTGACAGGGAGCTGCAGATCGATGGATCCCAGAAGCTGGTAGCTCCATGCGATCAGATACGGAAAGACTTGTGGGTAGGGAGCAACGGTGTAGTAGAGATCATGTGATTCCCCTAGTGCATGCTGAACGCCCCACATGTTCCAGCTATAGATCTCATCGTCATATTCAAAGCTGGAGGTTCCGAGCCTGACCGCGGTGGGTAACACCACGCAAACGCTGAACAGATACACCAGACGATGAACCGCCGGCCAATGGACGGACTCCGTTGAGCGAAGTCTGTAGAGACGCCAAGCGGCGATCACTGCGAACGCGAGCGTTGCCGAGAAAACGATCGTTTCGGTGAACAGGCCCAGGGGTTTGAGTATCCGGGCGAGGGTAGTGACGATCAGCACACTGAGGATGGGCACCGCGTAGGCGAGGCGAGAATCGAATGCGGCGCGGGGCGCCAGGGCCAAGCCGGGCGCGAGATAGACTCCAAGGATCAAACCTGCGACATAGACTAGGTACATCTGCTCCACATGTCTTCCCAAAGTGGTTTTCGGATTATCCCTCGGATGCGGTCCCGAATGCGTTCAGGCGCCGCCTCCGCCCCCAGTTTCCCGGCTTCTCCTCCGGCTTGCGCTCCGAGCGCCGACGCCAAGTATCCCATTGGCCTCGCGCGAGCGCAAGCCTGAGTTGTTAGGAGGCATGTGCGCTGTTCGTAAATATTTGAAACATATGGGCAGGATGGGTCCGTCGTACCCTGTGCATGTCCAGCGGCGACACGCTCGCGACCGTCTTATCCATTTGATTTACAAAATCTTTCGTTGCTGCGGCGGGCGGTTCCGCCGCTGTGGGGTGAAGTCCGCCTACCAGACCCACGAACTGCCCCGAAACCCGGATATCGCACGAAAGAGTACCGTCTGGCCCCGTGATCGGTTATAATTCAGTGAGTTAAGCTGGATATAACCGGGAGCCAGACGGTGACGAAATGGAACCACGGGTCGATGATGTTTTCAAGCTGCCGTCGGCGCCGGGTGCGGGCGGACTTCTCCGGCGGGTCGGTTTCTTCTCATGGGGGGCGCTGTTGTTGCGCGAAGTGGACCGCCGGCTCGGGCTGACCGGGCGGGTCGCACGTCGGCTCGGTGAACCACGCCAGCGCGGGAAGGTTCGCCACGAGGTGGTGACGATGGTGCGCCAGAGGGTCCACGCGGTCGCGTTGGGATACGAAGATTTGAACGACCATGACGCCCTTCGTGAGGACCCGGTCGTTCAGACCGCCTGCGGTCGCGACCGCAGCTTGGCCAGTGCCTCGACGCTGTGCCGGTTCGAGCGACGCGCCGAGCACCAGTGGGCGGTTGCGATTCATCAAGAGCTGGTCGAACAGTTCATTGCCTCGTTCGCGCGTGCGCGCCGGGAGTTGGTGCTCGACTTCGACGCGACCGATGATCCGGTGCACGGTCATCAGCCGGGCGCCTTCTTCCACGGGTACTATGACAGCTACTGTTTTTTGCCGTTGTACGTGTTCTGCGGTCAGCAGTTGCTGGTGGCCTACCTTCGTTGTTCGAACCAGGATGGTGCGAAGCACGCTTGGGGGATATTGTCGTTGTTGGTCAAGAGGTTGCGTCGGGCATGGCCTGGGGTTCGCATCGTGTTTCGGGGGGACTCGGGGTTCTGCCGACACCGGATGTTCGACTGGTGCGAGCGCCATGATGTCGGATACATCGTGGGGCTGGCCCGCAATCCGGTGCTCGAACGCGAGGCGGCGGTGGCGTGCGAGGTGGCCAGGGACGGCTTCGAGGCGACCAAGGCCAAGAGCCGGTCGTTCGACGACTTCAAGTATGCGGCGCGGACCTGGAGGCGTCGCCGGCGGGTCATCGCCCGCATCGAACACACCGCGAAGGGACGCAACCTGCGCTTCATCGTCACCAACCTTGAAAGGGAAGCGGACGAACTCTATGACCGGGTGTACTGTCAGCGTGCAGACATGGAGAACCGGATCAAGGAACAGCAGTTGGCCCTGTTCGCCGACCGCACTTCGAGTTCGAAGTGGTGGACGAACCAGTACCGGTTGCTGCTCGCGGGGTTGGCGTACACGCTGCTCGAGACGATGCGCCGCACGGCCCTGCGGGGGACGGACTTGGCCCGGTCGCAATGCCAGAGCCTTCGTCTGCGGCTGCTTCGCATCGGTGCGGTGGTGACCCGCAGCACCCGCACCGTGGCGGTGCGGCTGTCCACCGCCTGCCCTGACCAAGCCGTCTTCCGGCTGCTCGTACAACGGCTTACGGCGGGATAAGCCCCAGCTTCGCGGCCTGCTCCGAATCCGCACCCCGGGCTCGACCCGGAGCGGCGCCCTGCGCCGCACGACGCCATCCAGACCCGAAAACCCCCTCCGCGCCCCCTCCGAACCACTCCAGGACGCTCCCCGGCGCCTTCCGACCTCCTTCTACCTGCCGAAAACTCTCCGGGCACGGCCATACAACACCCCAAAATCATAATGGACTTACCCTGGTCTGGTGGACGGTTGATGGTTTTCGCCCCTGTTGTTGTGATGGGCGAGCCCCGGTGAGGGTAGATTCTCCCTGATTCCGGGAGCGGGAAGTCTCCCCCGAGGGTGGTTCGGGACCTCGCCCCGCGCGATCGGGTCGGCCGCGGCGCGGCGGCGGCGGGCGAGATGCTCGAAGTCGTCGGGGCTGAGATAGCCCAGGGCGGAGTGGCGCCGGTAACGGTTGTACCAGCCTTCGATGAAGTCGAACAGCGCCCTCTTCGCTTCGCTTCGGGTCCGAAACGAACGCCGGTCGAGGAGTTCGCATTCCACGGTCGCGAAGAAGCTCTCGGCCATCGCATTGTCGTAGCAGTCGCCCGCGGAGCCGGTCGAGGGACGTACCCCCATCTCCCGGCAGCGCTTGCCGAACGCCACCGAGGTGTACTGCGTGCCCTGGTCCGAATGATGGATCACCTCTTGGGGCCGGCGCTGGCTGACGGCCATGTTCAGCGCTTCGAGGACCAGTTCGGTGCGAAGATGGTCCTGCATCGCCCAGCCCACGATGCGCCGGCTGTACACGTCGAGCACCACGGCCAGGAACACGAACCCCGCCCAGGTCGGCACGTAGGTGATGTCGGCGACCCAGAGCCGGTCCGGCGCCTCGGCGTGGAAGTGTCGTTCGACCAGATCCGCAGCCGCCCGCCGGCCCGGCTTCGGGCGCGTGGTGCGCGTACCCCGGCGCCGGCTCACCCCTGCCAACCCTTCCTCGCGCATCAGCCGCGCCACGCGCTTGCGGCCCACCGCGTGCCCCCGAGCGGCCAAGTCGGCATGGACCCGAGGCGCCCCGTAGGTCCCTCGCGAACGCCGATGAGTCGCCCGGACCTCGCCCCGCAACTCCTCATCGCGCCGCGCATGGCGCGAACGCCCCCGGCCTCGCCACGCATAGTACCCGCTGGGGGAGACACCCAGCACCCGGCACATCGTGGCCACCTGATGCACGGCTCGGTTCGCTCTCACGAGCTCGAAGACCTCCCGGGCACCGTCCCGGTCTCCCGAGCGAACCAAGCCGCGGCTTTTTTTAGAATCTCCCGCTCTTCACGAAGCTGGCGATTCTCCCGGCGCAGCCGCCGCAACTCCTCTCGCTCAACGCTCGTCAGACCGTCCTCGCGGCGACCTTCATCTCGGTCGGCCTGACGCACCCAGTTGCGGACCGCCTGCGATGAACACCCGAACTCGCGAGCGAGCTCCCCGGGCGTGCGACCCGCCCGCACCAGCTCCACCATCTGACGCCGGTACTCCGGCGCATACGGCGCTCGTCTTTCTGCCATCCGGACACCTCCTCTGCACAATGATCAGGTGTCCACGAAACCGGGGCAACTCCATAATCCTCCGACTTCGTGCAATATCCGGGCCCCGGGACGTACTTCCCCGAATTCGAGCACACGAAGCCGACCTCGGATGTGGTGTGGATTGACGGCTGCCTGCGGGCAACCCCTCGTGCGCCGCATCTCGGAGGGAACGGCTTCATTTTCATGTCGCGACGAAAGTGATCCGCATGGCGGATGAAACCGGGGATGCAAAGCCCGACGTTACCGGTATGCTTCCGGTGTCGCGCAGTCGTCCACTCCCAAAAGAAGCTTCTCGTACTGATCCACGGCCCGTTCGATGCTGAAGAACGACGCTCTCTCCCGGAGCGTCGCGCGTCGGGGCGGTTCGTCCAGAGTGCGGCCCATCGCGGCCGCGAGCGCCTCCGCGTCCCCCACGGGCACCAGGGCGCCGAACTTTCCTTCTTGCAGAATCTCACTCGGTCCGAAGGAGCAGTCGGTGCTGACCACCGGACAGCCGCAGGCCATGGCTTCGATCAGGACGGTCGGAAGTGCCTCGTTGCGGGACGACAGGACGAATAGAGCGGCCTTCGCCAGGAAGGCGTATGGATTCTCTACGAAACCGGGGAAGTCGACGTGTTCGGCGATCCCGAGCCTCTGCGCCAACGAAAGAAGCCTTGACCGCAGACGCCCCTCTCCGAGCACGAGCAATCGAGCCGGACGCTGCGAGAGGAGGCGAGCAAAGGCCGAGAGAAGAACGGAAAAATTCTTTCTCTCGATCAACTTGCCGATGGCCAGGACCACCGGATACCCTGGTCTGCCAATCCATGAGTGGCCAGCCGGCTCACGGGCCTTTCGTTCGAGATATGCCGAGACGACAGGATTGTAGATGACACGGGGAGCGTTGCATCTCAGATTCGGAATCTTTGCGAATTCGGTCGACACACCCTGGGAAACCCCCACGACGGCGTCCGCATATGGATAGGAACGACGTGCCCGGTGGAGCAGACGTCCTCGTCTCAACGGTTCGTGCAACGTGGCTACGGTTCGCACACGATGATCCGCAAGCCGCAGGGCCATCGCCGCCGACGTAACCGCGAGGACGTTCATGGCGAGAAGGGCGTCTGGTTGCTCTCGGTCCAGATATGCCGCGGTACCCGCCGCCCATCGGGGCAGTCTCGTGCTCGTGAGGGTCGGTAACTGTTCCCTGCACAGACTGGTCATCATTCCGGCACGCGGATAGCGAACCCGCCAGGGCGGCGGGTCCGACACGAGAGGCCGGAAGATGGCGGCGATTCGCCCGAGATTCGTCCGTGTTCGGGTGTCGCTGCGGCCCGATGAGAAAAAAATGCGGACTCGATCCGGGACTTCCTCGGGGTAGTGGCAGACGAGACGCTGAAGCAGAAGGTCGACTTCATGCCCTCGCTCAAGCAAGCCGGCTGCGATGTACAGTGCCTTCCGTTCGGCTCCCTGTCCCGCCAGACTCGGGGTAAGGATGGCGATGCGCTGCCTTGAAGATCGGCATGAAGTTTTGGATATGTTCGGCATCTTTCATTCACCTGATGCCGTTATCATTCCCTTCCGGGACGAAACTGCAAACGCGCTCGAAACGATGGTCATCATCCACCATATTACTCCGGCGGAGAGAAATCGGTAGAACCTCGAGGGTCCGGCCAGCGGAGACGATGCCACGATCAACGTAAGCGCATATGGATGGACGGATATCGAGGGGTCACGTTTCAGGTGGCGAAATTTCGCGAAAAAGGCCGCAACCGGAACCACGTAACCCGGCAAGCCGGCCACGACCCGCACATCGGCTTCGGGAACGATCCTCGCGGGACGGGAGAACCCAGTCGTCATCCGAAGAGAAGCTCCTCATAACGGCCAACGGCACGCTCCATGCTGAAGAACGCTGCCCGCTTCCGAAGGGCGTCCCGCCCGGGTGGCATGTCGAGGGTCCGTTTCATTGCTTTCGCGAGTGATACCGGGTCGCCCACGGGAACGAGCTCACCCCACCGTCCATCCTCCAGGATCTCGTCCGGCCCGAACCGGCAGTCGGTGCTGACGACCGGACAGCCGCAGGCCATGGCTTCGATCAGGACGGTCCCCAGCCCCTCGTGTCGCGAAGAGAGAACGAACAGACTCGCCTTCGCCATGAACGTGCAAGGGTTCTCCACGAATCCGGGAAAATCCACGTGCTCGGCGATCCGGAGCTCCCTGGCCTGCGCCGTCAGCATCGGTCGCAGGCGGCCCTTGCCAAGTACGATCAGCCGTGCCGGCCGGTGGACGAGAAGCTTGGCGAATGCGGCGAGCAGGGTCGGGAAGTCCTTTTGCTTGTTCAAACGACCTGCCGCAAGGACGACTTGTGGACCCGGCTCATCGAGCCAGGGATGGCCGGCCGGTCGATCGGCGTCGCGGACAGGATTCGCAGACACCACCGGATTGTAGATGGTGTGAACCCGGTCGGCCGGAACGCCGACCGCTTCCTTCAATTCGGTGGCGACCCCGCGGGAAACCCCGACCGCGGCATCGGCGCCCGGAAAGGAACGCCTTGCACGGTCGAGCCCCCGCCGGGACCTCACCGCGTTGTGCAGCGCACCCACGATCCTCACGCGTCGGCGCGCCGTGCGGGCCGCCATCGTCGCCGCGGCCACCGAAGGGATCAGCATGGCGAGAAGTGCATCGGGACGCTCTCGATCGAGGTAGGCCGCGGTTGCGGTCGCCCATCGCGGTAATCTGGTGCTCGTGAGCATCGGCAGTTGGTTCCGGGACAATGCGGTTGCAAGAGAGAGCCGCGGGTAGCGTACCCGGAAGGGATGCGGGCCTCGAAACAGAGGCTCGGGGGCCGGTGGCAAGGGTTCACGACTCGTACGGGACCGGGCGGTTCCGGCGGGGGCCCTCAGGTAGAAGATCCGCGATTCCGGCGGTATCTCTTCGGGGTAGTCGCAGACGAAGTGCTCCAGTACGAAGTCGACTTCATGCCCGCGCCGGATCAGGCCGGACGCAATCGCGAGCGTAACGCGTTCCGCCCCGCCTCCCGCCAGGTTGGGAAGCAGGATTCCGAGGCGGCGGCGTCCGGCGGGTGTCCGTCCGCGGCTCACGAGTCGAACCGCACGATGCGTGGGATTGCGGGCCGTTCTCGCCTCGTCCCGCGACCGCGGCTCGCGGCCACCGGCGCGTCGAAAGCCTTCGGAAGCATCGGGCGCACCGACATCCGCTCAGCCGTGAACCGGCAGCGGGTCGAGAAGGAGTGCTTCGTATCGGTCCACGGCTCGACCGACGCCGAAGAATTCGGCCCGGGCACGGAGGAGACTGCCGTCGGGTGACTTGTTCAGGGCAAGATCCATGGCGTCCGCGAGTGCTCCCGCATCACCTACCGGCACGAGCTCGCCCAGTCGTCCGCCTTCCAGGATTTCGGCCGGTCCGGCGGAGCAGTCGGTACTGACCACGGGGCAGCCGCACGCCATCGATTCGACGACGACGGTAGGCAGTCCCTCCGCCCGCGAAGAAAGGACGAACAGGTCCGCGCCCGCCATGAACGGGTACGGATTGGTGGCGAACCCCGGAAAATCGACATGGTCCCGGATCCCGAGGTCCTCCGCCCGCGACAGGAGTATGGAGAGTAGCGGGCCTTTTCCGAGCACGATCAGCCGAGCCCTCCGGCGCGTCAGGAGCATGGCGAAGGCGGATAGCAGAGTGCGGAACCCCTTGTTTTCCTCCAACCGGCCGGCGGCGAGAATGACCGGCCGATCCGGCCCGTCCAGCCAAGGGTGGCCGCTCGGCGCCTCGGCCTTTCTCGAGATATCGGTCGAAACGATCGGGTTGTAGACCGTATGAATCCGTTCGGTCGGGATTCCGGTGATTTCGGAGAGCCCTTCCGAGATGTCCGGAGAAATACCGACGAGAACGTCCGCGCGGGGATAGAAGCGGGAAATGCGCCGCCTTCGCCAACGTTTCGACCGGTTATGCAACGTGGCTACCACGCGCGCACGATGGCTTGCAAGGCGCATCGCCATCGTCGTCGCGACCACCGGGCGGACGTGTGCGGCGAGGACGGCATCGGGCCGTTCCCGGTCGAGATAGGCCGCGACGCCCTTCGCCCATCCGGGGTACTCCGTGCGCACGAGAAGCGGGAGCTGCTTCCAGTGGAGAGAAGCCAATCGCGCAGCGCGGCGACAGCGAACCCGCCATGGAGCGCGTTCCGGGGCGACCGGCCGAGCCGGGACGTCTCCGAGACTTCTCGTCAGGGCGCGGACGGCGGCGTCGTCTCCGCCGGTCGAGAGGTAGAAGATCCTGCATCGCTCGGGGATCTCCCCGGGGAAGTCGCAGTCGGGGCGGAGCAGCAATACGTCGACCTCGTGTCCCCGCTGCAGCAATCCGGTTGCGATCAGCAGCGTCGTGCGCTCCACACCTCCTCCGGACAGCGAATGAACTACGATCGCGATCCGACGCGATTTCCCGTTTGCCGATCGAGTTTGCGCACCCATCGAGGCGGACGGGCTCCCCGGTACGTTCCTCCGCAGGCCGTGCCCCCGATGAGTCCGAAGGTGGTCCCGGCCGAGGGCTGCCCGGGCATCCGCTGTACCCGTCACGCGGCCCGAACCTGTGCCGGACGGCGGTTCAGGCTGCGATAGAGCGCGCTGCCCTCGAGGAGGGCGGCATGGGTTCCCGCCGCCGCGACCCGGCCGGCCTGCATGACGGCGACCCGGTCCGCCATCTCGATGGTGGACGGGCGATGGGCGATGATGATGGTGGTCCGGTTCTTCCGCAGGGAGCCGAGCGCGGAACGTATCCGCCGTTCGGAGATCGTGTCGAGGGCCGAAGTAGGCTCGTCGAGGATGAGGATGGGCGCGTCCTTGAGGAATGCGCGCGCGAGCGAGATACGCTGCCGCTGTCCCCCCGAGAGGTCCAGGCCGTTCTCCCCGACCACCGTATCCAGCCCCTCGGGAAGCTCGTCGAGGAAGTCGGTGACGTGGGCCGCCTCGGCCGCCCGATGGATCGCTTCGCGGGATGCCGAGGCGAGTGCGCCGTACGCGATGTTGGCGGCGACGGTGTCCTGGAAGAGCGCGGTCTCCTGGCTGACGATCGAGATCTGCCGGCGGAGGGACGCCCGCGTGACCTCCCGGAGGTCCACGCCGTCGAGCCGGACCGCGCCCGCCAAGGGGTCGAAGAACCGGGGAACGAGATTGACGACGGTCGATTTCCCCGCCCCGGAAGGGCCGACGAGGGCGAGCGTCTCGCCCGCTTCGACGACGAGGGACACGTTCCTGAGCGCCGGGGGCCGGTCTTCGCGGTACCGGAACACCACGGAATCGAGCTCGATTCGTCCTCTGGCGCGGCCGAACTCGATCGCTCCCCCGTCCGGCTCTTCCGCCTCGTCGAGGAGTCCGAATACGCTCTCCGCCGCGGCCAACCCCTTCTGGATCTGCGCGTAGACCGTCGCGAGCTGTCGTATCGGCCGGAGGAGCAGCATCACGGCCGCGATGAAGCTCACGAAGCTGCCGACGGTGGTGGCGCCGGCCGCCGCCCGATGGGCGGTAAAGGTGATGATCACCCCGATCAGCACCGCAACCACGATCTGCAGGATGGCGCTGGGATAGGCGCCCGCCATCGTGAACTTGAAGGCGCTGAAGCGCACGGCGTCGGCGGCGCGCACGAAACGCCGGTGTTCGTACTCCCGGCCGCCGAATACCCGTACCGCTTTCTCCGCGTCGAGGACCTCGCGCACGCGATGGTTGACGTTCCCCATCGACTGCTGGAGCTTTCGGCTCAGCCGGCGGAGCCGGCGGCTGAAGTAACGAATGACGATGGCGAATGCCGGGACGGCGAGCAGCATCAGGAGCGAGAGCTGCCAGTCGAGCCACGCCATCCAGGCCACCAGTCCCACCACCGCCAGCAGGTCGGTCACCAAGGTGGCCAGCGACCGATCGGCGGCCCGGGCGACCTCCTCGACGTCGAACGTCAGCTTCGACATGAGCCGCGGTGTGGAGGGGCGATCGGGACGCCCGATCGGCAGCGCCATCAGCTTCTCGAACATCAGGGTGCGAAGGTCGATGAGCACCCGCTGCGAGACCGCCGAGAACGCGACCGTGCGGGTCCAGTTCGCAATCGCCCATGCCGCGAACGCGAGCACCAGCAATACGGAGAGCCCGGCAACCGCGTGGGAGTCGTGCTCGATGAAGCTTCCGTCCAGCACCGGCTTCAGGATCATGGGGATGGCGGGCTGGGCGGCGGCCGAAAGCACCATCGCGAACACGGCGAGCGCGAACGGCCGCCAGTGCGGACGCACGCGCCGGAGCAACCGGAGGTACAGGGCGACGGAGTCGCGGCTGCTCACGGCGCGTGCCGCGGGCGGTCAGCCGGAAACCGGCGCGGCGACCGGGACCCTTCGCCTCCCCGGCCTCCCCGGCCTCCTCGACCGGAGGACAGAACGTAGTCCATGAGGCTCGGGATCCCCGGCTCCCACCGGGGTTGGTACGCGGGGCGCCAGATGTATCCCAGATCTTCGAGGGTCTGCTCCCTCGCCTTCGCCCCGGTTACGTCCGCCATCGCCGCTTCGAGCTCGTCCTCTCCCAGCTCCGCCCTCCCTGCGAACGCCTCGGCCAGCGCGCGCGCCGCCCCGAGCACCCCCCTCTTTCCGAGCTCCCGGTACCTGATCCCGTGATACATGTCCCTTCGCCGCTCGAAGCGTGCCTGCGCCGCGCTCACCGTCGCGCACGTCACCGTCCCTTCCCCTTCGATTTCCTTCCATACCTCTTCGCCGAGAATCTGTACGAAATAGGGGTAGCCCTGGCTCGCCCGCACGATCCGGCGGAGCGCCTCTTCTTCGATCCGGATCCCCTCCTTCTCGAGCGGAACCCGGATTGCGGTCTCCGCCGCCCCGGCCCCGATCCGCCCGATCGGATGGTGTCGCGCACGATCCCAAAACGTGGCGTTCATCGAACGCAGCCGCTCCTCGAGCACCGGGGTTCCCGCCGCCACGAGCAGGAACGGAGCCGCGCCTGCCGCCTCCTGGCTCGCGTTGAGCAGGGTCGCCCCCACCTCCTCGTCGAGCGTGTGCGCTTCGTCGAGAAGTACGATCAGCGGCTTCCTCTTCGCTCGGGCGGCAAGCGCGGCGCCCAGGCCGCCCCCCCGGTTCGCGCTTCCTCCAACCTCGATCCTTCCCTTCGCCACCCCCGTCCCGGCCTCGATCGCGAGCTTCGCGTGACGGAACCGCTCCCTCCACCCTCCGCCCCCCAACGACTCGACGAGCGCCTCCTCGGTCCGCATCTGCCGTGGGGTGCGGCGCAGCACCTCGAATCGCCGCCCTCGGCTCGCGTACCCCTCCACCCACCGCAACAGGACGGTCTTTCCGTTTCCCCTCGGCCCGATCAGGATCACGTTCTCCGCCCTCGGCGTATGGGCGGCGAGCTCGTTCAGGCGCCGGATGAGCGCATCCTGCTCCTCGTCGCGTCCCGCGAGGCACGGGGGGAGCCCTCCTGCGCCCGGCTGGAAGGGACCTTCTCTGCGCTTCGGGTTCATCCGGCTACGGCTTTGCCCGGCCGGCCGCGACGCGGAGGTTCCGTCCGCGTTCCGAGATCGGGGTGATGCCTCCCCATGAGCCGATCTTCCTTGGCGATGGCGATCCATCCCGCCGCCGGGAGCGGAACGGTGTCCGCGGCAGGAGGACGGTGCGATATCCGGGCTAGCGGTCGAGCAGCCGGAATTCGGCGCCGCAATAGGGACACTTCGCCTCCCCGGTCTCCTCGACCGGAAGATAGACCTTGGGATGGGAGCTCCAGATCGCCATGCCGGGCATCGGACAGCTCAGGGGCAGGTCGGCCCGGGTGATCTCGTAACGACTCTCGGCGTTGGGCTCGGGCAACGTTCGGGCCTCGGCGGGGGGAGGAAATTTCACCACGGCGGCGGGACGAAAAAAAGCCCCGCCGCCGGAGCGATGCGGCGGCGGGGCCATGGCCGCGGCTCGGGCGAACGGCGCGATGGGCCGTCCGCCGTCACCCCGGAGTCACCCCGGAGTCACCCGGGGGCCGGGGCGGCCTACATCATCCCCATGCCGTCCATGCCGCCCCCCGGAGGCATCGCCGGCGGGGTCTCTTCCTTGGGAGCCTCGGCGACACTCGCCTCGGTGGTGATGAGGAGCCCCGCGATCGACGCGGCGTTCTGCAGCGCGGTGCGGACCACCTTCGTCGGGTCGAGGATCCCCATCTGGATCATGTCCCCGTACTCGTCGGTCTGCGCGTTGAAGCCCTGGTTGCCGGATTCGTCGACTATCTTGGCCAGCACCACGCTCGCCTCGCCGCCGGAGTTCGACACGATCTGGCGAAGCGGCTCCTCCATGGCCCGCCGGGCGATCGTGATGCCCATGTCCTGATCGTGGTTGTCGCCGGAGAGATCGGTCACGGCCTGCCTGGCCCGGACGAGGGCCACGCCGCCGCCCGCGACGACGCCTTCCTCGACGGCCGCCCGGGTCGCGTGCAGCGCGTCCTCGACGCGGGCCTTCTTCTCCTTCATCTCGACCTCGGTCGCGGCGCCCACCTTGACGACGGCCACGCCGCCGGCGAGCTTCGCCATCCGCTCCTGGAGCTTCTCGCGGTCGTAGTCGGAGGAGGTCTCCTCGATCTGCTGCCGGATCTGGTTCACCCGGCCGTCGATCCCGCTCTTGTCGCCCGCGCCGTCGATGATCGTGGTGTCCTCCTTGGCCGCGATCACGCGCTTGGCCCGGCCGAGGTCCTCGAGGGACGCCTTCTCGAGGCTCATCCCGACCTCCTCGGAGATGACGGTCCCGCCGGTCAGGATGGCCATGTCTTCCAGCATCGCCTTGCGGCGGTCACCGAAGCCGGGGGCCTTGACCGAGCACACCTTCACGATGCCGCGGATGGTGTTCACGACCAGGGTGGCGAGCGCCTCGCCCTCGACGTCCTCCGCGATCAGGAGGAGGGGCTTGCCCGCCTTGGCGACGCTCTCGAGCAGCGGGAGCAGGTCCCGGACGTTCGAGATCTTCTTGTCGTGCAGGAGGATGTACGGATCGTCGAGCTCCGCGGCCATGCTGTCCTGGTTGTTGATGAAGTAGGGCGAGAGGTAGCCGCGGTCGAACTGCATGCCCTCGACCACGTCCAGCTCGTTCTCGAGCCCGCTGCCGTCCTCGACGGTGATGACGCCTTCCTTGCCCACCTTGTCCATGGCCTCGGAGATGATGTCGCCGATCGCGTAGTCCGCGTTGGCGGAGATCGCGCCGACCTGGGAGATCGCCTTGCTGTCCTTGACCGGCTCGCTCAGCTTCTCGAGCTCGGAGACGGCCGCGCCCACCGCCTTGTCGATGCCGCGCTTGAGGTCCATCGGGTTCATGCCGGCGGAGACCGACTTGAGGCCCTCGCGCATCATCGACTGCGCGAGCACGGTCGCGGTGGTGGTGCCGTCTCCGGCCACGTCGGAGGTCTTGGATGCGACTTCCTTCACCATCTGCGCGCCCATGTTCTCGAACTTGTCCTTGAGCTCGATCTCCTTCGCGACCGACACGCCGTCCTTGGTGATCGTGGGCGCGCCGAAGCTCTTCTCGATCACCACGTTGCGGCCCTTGGGGCCGAGGGTGACCTTGACCGCGTTGGCCAGGATGTTGACGCCGCGGGAGAGTGCCTGGCGGGACTCTTCGGCGAAATGTACGTCTTTTGCGCTCATCTGGGTATGACTCCTGAGCAGTGCGTTTGCATGGGTTCGAGGGAAGCGTGGAACGGGCCGGGTCAGGCTTCGACGACCGCCATGATGTCTTCCTCGCGCAACACGAGGAGATCGTCACCGTCGACCTTCACCTCGGTGCCCGAGTACTTGCCGAACAGGACTTCGTCGCCGACCTTGACGTCGAGCGCCCGTACGGACCCGTCGTCGAGGATCTTGCCGGGGCCGACGGCCGTGATTTCACCGCGGATCGGCTTCTCGGTGGCGGTGTCGGGGATGACGATGCCGCCCGGAGAGGTACGCTCCTCTTCCTTCCGCTTCACGATCACGCGGTCGTGGAGGGGTCGTATGTTCATTCGGAAATCTCCTGATTCCGGTAGCTGGGACAGAGAGTTGGGTGGAACACCGGGGCCTTCGGGGGTGGATTCGGACCCCTGCCGGCCATGGTCGCGTCACCGAGCGAAGCCCTTCACGGTCAGTTCGTTGGCACTCGCCCGCAGCGAGTGCTGATAATAGGGGCGGACTCGCCCATGTCAAGGGGCGGAAGCCGGATCAGCCGCCGCGGTCCTCTTCCCGGCGCCGGTACTCGCCTTCGAGGGTGCGCCCGGGGGCTCGCCGGCCGTGCTCCGGGCGGGTGCGGTCCCGGCGCGGACCGGCGGGCCGCAGGGCCGCGACGGTGAGGATGAGGCGCTGCCGGACGGACGGGACCAGACAGGCGAACCCGGCCGCGTCGGTGATGAATCCCGGGGTGAGGAGGAGCGCCCCGGCGATGAGGATCACCGCTCCTTCGAGCATCTCGAGAGCCGGCGCCTCCCCCCTCGCCATCGCGGCCCGAGCCCGCAGCAGGGTGGCGAGGCCCTGGGCGCGCATGAGGGCGACCCCCACGGCCGCGGTGAGCACGACGAGCGCGACGGTGGCGAGCGCGCCGGCCCGCGAGCCGACCTCGATCAGCACGTAGACCTCGGCGAGCGGCACGGCGAGAAACAGGATCGGCAGCAGGCGCACGGCAGACGTCCGGGGCGGCGAGAGGATACCATTCGAACATCGAATCGAGCTTCGAGCGACCGGCGGGGGCATGAGGCCCGTACCGCCGGATCGGAGGCGCCCTCGCCGGGCCGGGGCGCCGGCCCAGGCGGACGGAGCGCGAAGAGGTCCGGGCCGCGCGGTCCGGGGGACCGGATCATCGACCGGAGGGGCCGGGCCGGAAGGACCGGATCGATCGGATGAACACCGGGGCGTCCTTCCCGAACCGGCTCCTGCTCTCGTGCGCGGGGGTCTGCCTCTGCGTGTCCATGTGGGGGCTGTCGGCGGGCGTTCGCGCGTCCTCCGCCGGGGCGGGAGCCGTGGCGGACGCCCTCCCCGCCGCCCCGCGGCCGGCCCCTTCCGCGATCCGGTCCGTCCCGCTCCTTGGCGGGACGCGACCGCCGGCGCAATCCGCCGCGGCCGGCCCGGGTCCGGAATCCGCGGCCGGCTTCCTTCGGGAGCTCATCGACGCCGGGGGCGACGAGCCCCGGTTCCTCCATCCGGACGCCGCATTCCGGGTGGAGGGGTCGGCGGCCGAACCGGGCCTCGCCGTCCTTCGCTGGCGCATCGAACCCGGCTACTACCTCTACGCCAAGCGGATGGAGGTCCATCTCCCGGAGGGCTCGGCCCCGGGGACCACGATCGCCGGGCTCGATCTACCTCCCGGCGAGGTGCGGGAGGACCCTTGGTTCGGGCGTGTCGAGGTCTACCGCTTCGAGGCGGCGGCGTCCGTGCGGCTCGCGCACGCCGGCCGTCCTCCGCGGGCCGTCACCCTGGACGTGGTCTACCAGGGCTGCGCGGACGAAGGGCTCTGCTACCCGCCCGTCCGGAAGACCCTCCCGGTGCGGCTCGACGGAGCCGGGTCCGGCGGAACCTCCGGCGGAACCGGGCCCGGCGCGCCGGCCGCCTCGGCCTCTCCCGACGGCCTTCGCTCCGCCGACCCTGCGTTCTCCGAAACGGACCGGATCGCCCGGCGCCTCGCGACGGACGGCCTCGGGGGGAGCGTCCTCGCCTTCTTCGGCTTCGGGCTGCTGCTCAGCCTCACCCCGTGCATCTTTCCGATGGTGCCGATCCTGTCGTCCATCCTCGTCGCCGGGGAGAGAGCCGCCCGCGGCCGGGCGAGGGGCCTTGCCTTGTCGCTCGCCTACGTCTCGGGGAGTGCGCTCGCCTGGGCGGTGGTCGGCGGGGTTGCCGGGCTCCTCGGCGCCAACCTCCAGATCGCGCTGCAGAGTCCCTGGGCCCTCGGCGTGGTCGCCGCAGCGTTCGTCGCGCTCGCCCTGTCCATGTTCGGCCTCTACACCTTCGATCTTCCTGCCGCCTGGACCACGCGCGCCGCCGGATGGACCAATCGGGCCGGCCGCGGCGGCGGCTACGCGGGGGCGGCGGCGATGGGGGTCGTCTCCGCCCTCGTCGTGGGGCCGTGCGTCGCCGCGCCGATGGCCGGCGCCGTCCTCTACATCGGCCAGGCCGGGGACGCGGCGCGGGGCAGCCTCGCCCTGTTGGCGATGGGATTCGGAATGGGGGTCCCGCTGCTCGTACTCGGCGCGTCTTCGCAGCGGTGGCTGCCGCGGGCCGGGCCGTGGATGGATGCCCTCCAGCGGGCGGCCGGGGTCGTGCTCCTCGGCGTGGCCGCCTATCTCCTCGAGCGGATCCTGCCCCCCCCGGCGGCGCTCGCCGCGTGGGCGGGCGTCGCCGCCTCGGCCGCCGTCGTCCTTGCCCGGGCCGCCGGGAAGCGGCCGGCGCGGGCGGGGCGCTACGCGGCGCGGGCGGGTGCGCTCGCGGCGGCGGCGTATGCCGCGGTCCTGGCGGTCGGGGCATCGACCGGGGCCGACGACCCCCTGCATCCGCTGGCCGGCGTGCTGCGCTCCCCGACGGACCCGGGGGCCGCGGCGGGGCCGGGAGGAGGGATCGAGTTCACCGCCGTCAAGGGCCTCGACGGGCCGAACGGGCTCGATGCGGTGCTCGCACGGGCCGGGGCCGCGGGGCGATTCGTCATGCTCGACTTCTACGCGGACTGGTGCGTATCGTGCAAGGAGATGGAGGAGACCACGTTTCGCGACCCGCGGGTACGCACCGCTCTCGGCGGGATCAGGGTCCTCCGCGCGGACGTGACCGCGAACGACGCCGCCGACCGGGCCCTGATGAAGCGCCTCGGCATCCTCGGCCCTCCCGCGATCCTCTTCTTCGGCCCCGACCGGATGGAGCGCCGGCGCTACCGCACCGTGGGCTACGAGGACGCGGACGAGTTCACGAAGCGGGTGGCCGGCGCGACGAGTGCCGCGTGACCCCCCCGCCGGCGGCGGCAAGGGCGGCTCTCCTCTCGACCCGACGGGACGGGAAGATCGGGGAAGCCGTCCGCCGGGGTCGATCGTCGCAGGAGAGGCGGCCATCGGGCCGATGAACCACTCCGATTTCCCGCCATCGCGGAAGGCCGGAAGGATCTCGACCCGCCGCCGGTGGCGGCCGGTGCTCGCGGGGGCGGCGGTGCTCGCGCTCGCGGCGGGATGGGGGGCCGGACGCTATTTCGACCGCGGGCCGGACGAGGCGGACGCGGCCCGGACGGCAACGGGGCCCGGGCCCCGCACCGGCACGGCCCCCTCCGGGGAGCCGCCCGGCGTCCTCCACCGGCCTCGTCCCGAATTCACCCTTCCCGATCTCGACGGGCGGCCGCGGCGGCCGGGGGAGTGGAACGGCAAGGTCCTCGTCGTCAACTTCTGGGCGACTTGGTGCGCCCCCTGCCGGGAAGAAATCCCGCTCCTCATCGACCTCGAACGGCGCCGTCCCGGGGTGCGGGTCGTCGGCATCGCGGTGGATCGGCCGGAGGCGGTGCGCGCATTCGCCGAGGAGCTCGGCATCGAGTATCCCGTTCTCCTCGACGACCTGCGGGGAAGCACCATGCGCCGCTACGGCAACCGGATCGGCGCGCTGCCGTTCACCGTGATCACGGGACGGGACGGTATCGTCGCCTACGTCCGGCTCGGGGAGCTCGAGCCCACCGAGCTCGACCGGGTCACCGAAGCCCTCCTTCGGCGCGAGTCGCCAAGTCAAGCGTAATTCGGCGTAAATGGCGTCACTTTGGGCGAAAATCGCTCCATGATCGAGGGGTTTCTTCTCGATCTCGCCGCCGCTGTCGTGCTAGCCTGTCGCCTCCCGGATCGCAATTTCGCGGGGACGGGGCGGGGTTCCTTCCGGAGGGTGGGCGGTTTCCGATGGCGACGATCCTGGTCCTGCACGGACCGAACCTCAATCTTCTCGGCGCCCGCGAGCCGGAGCACTACGGGACCGTCCGCCTCGCCGAGATCGACGCTCTCCTCGCGGCCGAGGCCGAGCGTCTCGGCCATCGCCTGGAGACCCTCCAGAGCAACCGCGAGTACGAGCTCATCGAGCGCGTCCACGCGGCGGCCGACGACGGTACCGACTTCATCATCATCAACCCCGCCGGGTTGACCCATACCAGCGTCGCCCTCCGGGATGCGCTGACCGGAACGGCGCGGCCGTTCATCGAAGTGCATCTGTCCAACATCCATGCGCGCGAGCCGTTTCGCCATTACTCGTACTTCACCGATGCGGCGGTCGGGGTGGTGTGCGGTCTCGGCCCGCTCGGTTATCGGCACGCGCTCCAGTCCGCCTCCGGGTGGCTGGCCGCGCGCGCCGGGTCGTAGCGGTCGGACGACGCCGGCCGAGCCGCCCCGGAAGCTCCATGGATCTCAGGAAGATCAAGAAGCTCATCGAGCTCCTGGACGAGTCGGGGATCGCGGAGATCGAGGTCACCGAGGGCGAGGAGTCGGTCCGGATCAGCCGTTACGGCGCCCACCCGGCGCTCGTCCCGGCCGCCGCCGCGCCCCCGGCGGCGCCGGGAGCGGAGGAACGCTCCCCCCCGAGTGGCTTCCCGATCGACGCCCCCATGGTAGGCACGATGTACCGGGCGCCTTCGCCGGGCACCCCTCCGTTCGTCGAGGTGGGGTCCCGGATATCCGCGGGCGACGTGGTCTGCATCATCGAGGCGATGAAGATCCTCAACCAGATCGAGTCCGAAGTGGGCGGGGTGGTCAGGGAGATCCTGGTCGAGAACGGACAGCCGGTGGAGTTCGGCCAGACCCTCATGATCGTCGAATAGCCCGCCTCCGATGCTCGACAAGATCGTGATTGCCAATCGCGGCGAGATCGCGCTGCGCGTGCTGCGGGCTTGCCGGGAGCTCGGGATCCGGACCGTCGCGGTCCACTCCACCGCCGACCGGGAGCTCAAGCACGTGCGGCTCGCCGACGAGTCGGTCTGCATCGGCCCGCCGGACGCCGCGCAGAGCTACCTCGACATCCCGGCCGTGCTGAGCGCGGCGGAGGTGACGGATGCGGTCGCCGTTCACCCCGGCTATGGATTCCTCTCCGAGAACGCCGACTTCGCGGAGAGGGTCGAGCAGAGCGGGTTCGTCTTCATCGGCCCCTCGCCCGACACCATCCGGCTCATGGGCGACAAGATCTCCGCGATCGACGCCATGCGGCGCGCCGGCATCCCCTGCGTACCCGGATCCGAGGGTCCGCTGGAGGAGGACCCCGACGCGAACGCCCGCCTCGCGCGCGACGTCGGGTATCCGATCATCATCAAGGCGGCGGCCGGCGGGGGCGGGCGCGGGATGCGGGTGGTGAACAGCGAAGCGGCCCTCGCGAACGCGGTCCTGATGACCCGGGCCGAGGCGACGGCCGCGTTCGGAGACGGCACCGTGTACCTGGAGAAGTACCTCGACAACCCGCGCCACATCGAGATCCAGGTGCTGGCCGACTCGCACGGGAACGCGGTCCATCTCGGCGAGCGGGACTGCTCGATGCAGCGCCGGCATCAGAAGGTCATCGAGGAGGCGCCCGCGCCGGGCATCACCGACCGCATGAGGCGGCGGCTCGGGGCGCGCTGCGTGAACGCGTGCAAGGCCATCGACTACCGCGGGGTCGGCACGTTCGAGTTCCTCTACCAGGACGGGGACTTCTACTTCATCGAGATGAACACCCGGCTCCAGGTCGAGCACCCCGTGACCGAGTTCGTGACCGGGATCGATCTGGTGAAGACCCAGATCCGCATCGCGGCCGGGGAGCGCCTGCCCTTCAGGCAATCCGACGCGACGATCGGCGGGCACGCGATCGAGTGCCGGATCAACGCCGAAGATCCCGTCACGTTCGCGCCCAATCCCGGCAGGATATCGTTTTTTCATGCACCCGGAGGGCCCGGGATCCGGGTCGACAGCCACCTGTACTCGGGGTACACGGTCCCCCCCAACTACGATTCGCTCATCGCGAAGCTGATCGCTTTCGGCGATACCCGCGAGTCCGCCCTCGCACGGATGCGCATGGCCCTCGACGAGATCATCGTCGAGGGGATCCGCACCAACGTGCCGATGCACGTGGATCTGCTGAACGACAGCGGGTTCATCGAGGGAGGGGTCGGGATCGGCTATCTCGAGCGCAAGCTCGCGCGGTAGTAGCGCCGCGGCGGCAGATGGGCGGCGCCGACAAGAACGGCTGGGTCCGCATCGCCCTGGAATGCTCCCGCGAAGAGGCGGATGCGGTCGAGGCGGCGCTCGATGCATCCGGGGCGGCCGCGGTCTCCCTCGAGGATGCGGGCGAGGAGCCTCGATTCGAGTCCTGGCCTCCCGACCGGCCTCTCTGGGGGAAGGTGCGCGTCTCCGGACTGTTCCCGGCGGGAACGGATGGCCTCGAGCGGATGGCCGGCCGCGTATCGCCCGAGGTTCTGGAGACGGCCCGCGCCGGTGAGCTCCCCGATATGGACTGGGTCCGCGCCGGACGCGAGCGGATCCGTCCGCGGCGGTTCGGTGATCGGCTGTGGGTGTGCCCGACGTGGGAGGGGCCTCCGCCCGAGGCGGCTTCGGGAGTGGTCGTGCGACTCGATCCGGGCCTCGCGTTCGGAACCGGATCTCATCCGAGCACCCGGCTCTGCCTCCGGCGTCTCGCCGGTCTGGACCTCGCCGGAAAGGTCGTGATCGACTACGGATGCGGTTCGGGCATTCTCGGCATCGCCGCGCTCGGGCTCGGAGCGCGGCGGTGCCTCGCCGTGGACGTCGATCCGCAGGCGCGGGACGCGGCCCGCGAGAACGCCCGCCGCAACCGATTGGCCGGGCATTTCGATATCATGTCTCCCCCGGCGGTCGCCGATGCGCTTCGCCACTCGGGTCGCCACTCGGGACGCTCGACGTCGGACCTCCTGGTTGCGAACATCCTGGCCGCTCCTCTCGCCGCGCTCGCGAGGAAGTTCAAGGACCTCGTGGGGCGAGGCGGCGAACTGATGCTGTCCGGGATCCTCTCCGGTCAGGCCGAAGGACTGATCGAGGAATATGCTCCCTGGTTCGGGCTGGCGATCGTGGAAACGGACGAAGACTGGGTTCTGCTGGCGGGGTCCCGGACCCGCTAGCGATCGGGGGGCTCGTGTATACCTGCTGTTCCGAATGCCGGACGTGGTTCCGGGTGACCGAGGCGCAGCTCGGAGCGGCTCGGGGGTGGGTGAGGTGCGGACAGTGCATGGGAACCTTCGATGCCTCCGCGCGCCTGTGGTCGGAGCCGGACGAAGGCTCCCCTCGGGCGGCCTGGGAGATGGATCGGGGCCCGGCAGACGCGTTCGGCGAAGCCGGTGCCGGACCGGCGGCCGAGCCCGCATCCTCGCGCGCCGGCGTGCGGAACGAACCCCCCATCCCGCTGCCCGACCTCCATCCGGAGAGCCCTCTCGGAGGCGGCCGGATGCCCCCCTCCGTCTCCCTGGGGGAGGTCGATATCGAGGTGGACCTCGAGTCCGCCCCGCCCGAACCCAGGATGGGAGACGTCCGGAGGGTCGCCGCGGGCCGCCCGGCGATGCGCCCGGGCCCCGGCCGCTTTCGCGAGGGGCGCGTTGCGGTACGTCGCCGGCGAAGCCGCGAACAGGCGATCCTCGATCGGATCGAAGGGCTGGACGGCCGGCGCGGACGCCGTTGGAGCTCCAACTCGTGCATCGTGCTGTTGCTGCTGCTCGTCATGCAGTACGCCTGGTTCATGGCCGGAGATCTGGCCGCCGCCTGGCCGATGCTCGCTCCCGCCCTCGACGAGCTCTGCGAGGTGACCGGATGCGAGTCGCGGAGGCGGGCCGGCGATGACGGGGTCCGCGTGGTATCGCGCGCGGTGCGCCCGCACGCCGAGTACTCGAGCGCCCTCTCCGTCAGCGCGACGCTCGAAAACCGTTCGCCCGAATCACGCCCGTTCCCGGTGGTGGTCTTCGTCCTCTACGGGAAGGACGGCCGGGCCGTCGCCAGCCGGGCCTTCGATCCGGCGGAGTATCTCGACGGGGGAGCCGTGCCCGCCGCGGGACTGAGGTCGGGCCGCCGCGCGGATATCGCCTTCGATCTCGTCGCCCCGTCCGAAGTCGCCGTCAGCTTCGATCTTCACCTCATCTAGAAATCTGCGCGCGGGAGCCCGCACCGCAGTGAACCCCGCGGGAAGCCATCCCCACCGGCGCCTTCCCGAAGGGTTCCGGGGCGCAGGCTCCAGCCCGGACGTCGCACCGGGATTCGTCGTGGGTTTGTCGTCTCTCTTCTTGCCGGTACCATGCCGGCAGGTCGGACGTCCCCCCGCGTGGCCGGAGGCGCAAGAGAATGTCGGAAGGAAGTACGCGGAGCGATGGCCATTCCGGCACGGACGGCGGGACGGGCGGCGGCGGGAACGCCGGGCAGCCTACCCTGCGCGAGTTCGTCTCGGGCTTGGTCTCCGATCTGTTCATCCGTCTCGGCGAGGACGACTGCGATGGCCTGTACCGCATGGTGATCGGAGAGGTGGAGGGCTCGCTGCTCGAAGCGGTGATGAGGGAGACCGCGGGAAACCAGGGACGGGCGGCGCGGATCCTCGGCATCAACCGCGGCACGCTGCGCAAGAAGTTGCGCGCCCACGGTCTCACCGCTCGGGAGCCGCAACCGACCGGCGGCGGTGGCGGCTGAACCGGGAATCCGCCGAGCGCTGATCAGCGTCTCGGACAAGGACGGGATCGAGGAGTTCGCGCGGTCGCTCCACGGGCTCGGGGTCGAGCTCGTGTCGACCGGAGGCACCGGCCGCCTCCTCGCCGGAGCCGGGGTCCCGGTCACCGAGGTCTCGGAGCTCACGGGCTTTCCGGAGATCATGGACGGACGGGTCAAGACCCTCCATCCGCTCGTGCACGGCGGTCTGCTGGGGCGGCGCGGCGTCGACGACGAGGTCATGCGCGAGCAAGGCATCGAGCCGATCGATCTGCTCGCCGTCAACCTGTATCCCTTCGAGCGTACGATCGGTCGTCCGGACTGCCGGGTCTGCGAGGCGGTGGAGAACATCGACGTCGGCGGACCCGCGATGCTGCGCGCCGCGGCCAAGAACCACGCCGCCGTCGCCGTCGTGTCGGACCGGGACGACTACCCCCGGGTCATCGAGGAGATGCGGCGGCGCTCCGGGGCGCTCTCCGCCGAGACCCGTTTCGCGCTCGCCGCGAAGGCGTTCGCCCACACCGCGCGGTACGATGCGGCCGTCGCCAACTTCTTCGGTTCGGTGGCCGACCCGGGCCGCCAGCCGGTGGAGCGGCGCCTCTTCCCGGCCGTCCGGACCCACCAGTTCGTGCGGCAGGCGGAGATGCGTTACGGAGAGAACCCCCACCAGGCCGCCGCCCTCTACCGCGACGGGGACGCGCCGGCCGCCGAACCCTCGGTGGCGAGGGCCCGGCTCGCCGAGGGCAAACCGCTCTCGTTCAACAACGTCGCCGACGCGGATACCGCCCTTCGGTGCGTCCGGGCGCTGGGCGGCCAGCCGGCCTGCGTCATCGTCAAGCACGCGAACCCGTGCGGGGCGGCGGTCGCGCGAACGGGGATCGAGGCTTACGAGCGGGCGTTTCGCACCGATCCCACGTCGGCGTTCGGCGGGATCGTCGCGTTCAATCGGCCGCTCGACGGCGCGCTGGCGCGGGCGGTGCTGGAACGGCAGTTCGTGGAGGTGATCGTGGCGCCGTCCATCGCGGGCGAGGGGGCGGCGGCCGTCCTCGCGGCCAAGCCGGACGTGCGGGTACTGGTGACGGACGAACCCGGGGGGCCGGCCGAGCAGGTCGGCGAGACCCCGGAACCGCGCTTCGACATCCGGTCGGTGGGGGGCGGCATCCTGGTCCAGGAAGCGGATCGCGACGCGGTGACGCGGGAGGGTCTCGAAGTCGTCACCCGTCGCGCACCGACACCATCGGAGCTGGACGACCTCCTGTTCGCCTGGCGCATCGCCTGGTTCGTCAAGTCGAACGCCATCGTCTATGCCCGGGGCGGCGCCACCCTGGGGATCGGGGCGGGTCAGACGAGCCGTGTACATTCGGCCCGTTTCGGGCGCCTCAAGGCGCAGGAGGAAGGGCTCGACCTCCGCGGCGCGGCGGTGGCTTCCGACGCCTTCTTTCCGTTCCGGGACGGGATCGACGCGGCGGCGGAGGCGGGCGCCGCGGCGGTGATCCAGCCGGGTGGGTCGAGGCGCGACCGGGAGGTGGTGGCCGCGGCGGAGGAGTACGGGATGGCCATGGTGTTCACCGGCGTGCGGCACTTCCGCCACTAGACCCCCCGATGCAGCGCCATCTTCACGGTTGCGTCGAGGGTCGCGCGAGGCGCCCGCGCGGCGGGGGCCGCTCACCCTCCGTGCCCGCTCCACCTGCTTGAGAGCTGGACGAGGCGGCGGAGGCGAGCATGGCGGAGGCGAACATGGAGGTGCTGGTGGTGGGCGGAGGGGGGCGCGAGCACGCCCTCGCCTGGAAGCTGGCCGCCTCCAGGCGGGTGGAACGGGTCTGGGTCGCTCCCGGCAACCCGGGGACCGCGGACGAACCGAAGGTCGAGAACGTCGCGATTGCGGCCGGTGACGTCGACGGTCTCGTCGAGTTCGCATCCACGCGGCGCATCGATCTGACCGTCGTCGGTCCCGAGGCCCCCCTGGTGGCCGGGGTGGCGGACCGGCTGGCGGCGGAAGGCCGTCCCTGCGTCGGTCCGAGTGCGGATGCCGCCCGCCTGGAAGGCTCGAAGAGCTTCGCCAAGTCGTTCCTCGTCCGGCACGGGATCCCGACGGCCGGTTACGAGACCTTCGACCGGCTCGCCCCGGCGGCCGACTACGTGCGCTTGCGCGGCGCCCCGATCGTGGTCAAGGCGGACGGGCTCGCGGCCGGGAAGGGAGTGACCGTCGCCCGCAGCGTCGATCAGGCGGTCGCCGCCCTGGAGGCGGCTCTTCGCGACGAGGCGTTCGGTGCGGCCGGCGAGCGGGTGGTGGTGGAGGACTTCCTGGAGGGCGAGGAAGCGAGCTTCATCTGCCTCGTGGATCGCGATCGGATCGTTCCCTTCGCTTCCTCGAAGGACTACAAGACCCGTGACGAAGGAGATGCCGGCCCCAATACCGGGGGCATGGGCGCGCATTCCCCCGCCGCGGTGGTGACCGCCGCCCTGCACGAGCAGGTCATGCGGAGGATCGTCGCTCCCACGGTGCGCGGCATGATCGCCGAAGGTGCGCCGTTCACCGGGTTCCTGTACGCCGGCCTGATGGTCGGAAAGGACGGCGCCGCCCGGGTGCTCGAATTCAACGTGCGCTGCGGCGACCCGGAGACCCAACCCATCATGATGCGGCTTCGCTCGGACCTTGCCGAGCTGTGCCGGGCGGCCGCCGCGGGGCGGCTCGAGAGCGGGGCGGCGGGGTGGGACCCCCGAACCGCCCTCGGGGTGGTGATCGCGGCGGAAGGCTACCCCGGCGCGGTTCGCGGCGGGGATCGGATCATCGGACTCGAAGAGGACCTGCCGGATACCCGGGTCTTTCAGGCCGGGACGGCGCGTGACGCGGACGGGCGGGTGGTGACCGCGGGAGGCAGGGTTCTCTGCGTGTGCGGGCTCGGCAGCGACCTTGGCGCGGCGCGCGACCGCGCCTACCGGCGGGTCGGTCGCATCGGCTGGCCGGGCCGGTTCTTCCGCTCCGACGTCGGCGCCCGGGCCGTGCCGGAACGGGTCCCGCGCGTCGGTCCACGGGAGGCGGCGGCGGAATCGCCGCCCTCCTGAGCCCGCGGCCTCGGGTTACGGAACCGGACCGCCGCTCCGCCGGGAGGGGCGGGGGTACGGCCGTCCCGGCCGCATTCCACGGCGGCGCGAGCGGCGTCCGGGGTGGTCCGGGCGCCCGGCGAGTGGGTCCGTGCTCGCGAAGAAGACGCGCCGGCGCCGCACGCCCGGCGCCCCGCCCCCCGGGAGCGGGGCGCCGGGGCCAGACCAGGCGGGACTGGGCGGGACAGGGCGGTCCAAGCCAGGGCGAGGCAGGGCAGCGCTGGCTCAGGTGGTGAGCCAGCGGAACTTCTGGGGCTTGCGCTCCGCCTTCGGGTCGATCGCGACGTTGACGAGGGTCGGGCCGTCGAAGGCCATCGAGTCATCGAGCGCCTTGCGCAGGTCGGCAGGGTCCTCGACGTGGAACCCGCGCCCGCCGAACGCCTCCATCATGAGGTCGTAGCGCGCGCCGCGGGTGAGGGCTCCGGGCGGGAGCAGCCCCTCGACGTTCGGCTCCTCGCCGGCCGACGCCCCGATGCCGCCGTTGTTGAGCACCACCGTCTTGACGGGGAGGCCGAGGCGGCAGATCGTCTCGACCTCCATGCCCGAGAACCCGAACCCCGAATCGCCCTCCACCGCGACCACCGGCTGGTCCGGGCAGGCCACCGCGGCGGCGATGGCGAAGCCGAGGCCCACCCCCATCGTGCCGTAGGTGCCGGCGTCGAGCCGCCGGCGGGGTTGCGCGTTCGGCAGTTGGGTGCGGCCGATGTCCATGGTGTTCGCGCCCTCGCTCACGATGATCGCGTCGTCCGGCATCCACTCGCGAACGTCGCGGAGCGCCCGGTAGTAGTTCATCGGCGCCGCGTCGTCGTCCAGCATGGGGCCGATGGCCGCCTGGTTCCTGCCTGCGCTCTCCGCGAGGGCGGACCGCCACGCGGCGTCGTCCGGATAGAACCACTGGCGTCTCCCGAGCGCCTCGTTGAGCTGGGCGACGACCGCCCGGCCGTCTCCCGGCAACGCGACCTCGGTCGGGACGTTGGCGCCGATCTCCTCCGGATGGAGGTCGAGCTGGATCACCCGCACGTCCTTCGCGAACCGCGGCGGAAGCCCGAAGTGCATGATCCAGTTGAACCTTGCTCCCATCAGAAACACGACGTCGGCTTCCCGCAGGGCGAGGCTGCGCGCCGCTCCGACCGAGAGGGCATGGCCGTCGTCCATCACCCCCTTGCCCATCGGCGAGGCGAGGAAGGGGAGGCGGGTACGCTCGATGAATGCGCGCACCTCGCCTTCCGCCCGCGACCACGCCATGCCCTTGCCGATGATGACGAGGGGCCGTTCGGCCGACTCGAGCACGTCGAGCGCGGCCTCGATCGATTCCGGCGCGGCCTGGAAGCGCGGAGGTTCCGGCACCGTCGGGGCCGGGGTCACCGAGCCCTCGTCGATCTCCTCGCGGATGACGTCGTCCGGAAAGTCCAGGTAGACGGCGCCCGGCCGGCCGAAGATGGAGGTCCTGACCGCTTGCTCCACGAAGTACGGGATACGGTCCGCCCGGTCCACCTGGTGGGCGTACTTGCACCAGGGGGTGGCGGCCATCACCTGCCGCTCCTCCTGGAACGCGCCCATGCCGTTCTGGTACGTGGGAGACGCCCCGCCGACGTGGATCATCGGCCAGCCGTTCCACTTCGCGTTGGCGAGACCCGCGAGGGCGTGGATGACCCCCGGCCCGCAGACGGTGAGGCACGCCCCGGGGCGGCCGGTGAGATAGCCCGCCGCCTGGGCCGCGTAGGACGCGGCCTGTTCGTTGCGCATCCCGACGTAGGTCATCCCTTCCTTCTGGGCGGCGGCGGCGACCGGCTGCACCGGAAATCCCACCACCCCGAACATGTGCTTCACGCCCTGCTGCCGGAGGCTCCTCACGAGAAGGGTCGCGCCGGTGATCTTCGACATCCGTCTGCTCCTTGGTCTGGTGATCGGTGGTCGGGTGCGCCGGGGCGCGGTGTGTGGGCGGCGGCGGGCGGGGCGGCGGCGTCGATCAGCCCCGGCCCACGAACGGCATCCGGGTCGCCATCACGGTGAGGAAGAGGGCGTTCGCGTCGAGCGGGAGGGTCGCCATGTAGGCGATCGCCCGCCCCACGTTGTCGGCCGCCATGGTGGGCTCCGCCGCCACCGTGCCGTTCGGCTGGGGCACCCCCTTCTTCATGCGCGCCGTCATGTCCGTGTCGGCGTTGCCGATGTCGATCTGCCCGCAGGCGATGTCGTATGCCCGCCCGTCGAGCGCGGTGGATTTGGTGAGCCCGGTGATCGCGTGCTTGGTCGAGGTATAGGGCGACGAGTGCGGGCGGGGGGTGTGGGCCGAGATGGACCCGTTGTTGATGATGCGCCCCCCGCGGGGGCTCTGGCTCTTCATGATCCGGAACGCTTCCTGGGTGCAGAGGAAGGAGCCGGTGAGGTTGGTGTCGACCACCGCGCGCCACTGCTCGACGGCAAGGTCCTCGAGGGGAATGGCCGGCGCCCCCATCCCGGCGTTGTTGAACAGGAGGTCGAGCCGGCCGAAGACCTCGACGGTGCGCGTGAAGAGGGCGCGGATGGACTCCGGGTCCGTCACGTCCGTCGGGACCGCGGCCGCGCGGCTCCCCGTCGACCCGACCTCCGACGCCACCTCCTTGAGAGGCTCGGGGCGGCGGCCGGCGAGCACGAGCGCGAATCCCTCGCCCGCGAGCGCGAGCGCCGCCGCCCGGCCGACCCCCGTGCCGGCCCCGGTGACGACCGCCACCTTCGTCGCTTCGCCTTCCGCGCTCATCCGCCTCTCCCGTCGTGCCCGACCCGGGCGCGGATTGTATCGCCGTAAGCGGCTGGTACGTCAGGGTGCGGGGCCACGGGGCCCGGGCCCCGCCCGGCTCGGGCGCCCTCCACCTCGAACGCGGCGACGTCGCGCTCCTCCCGGCTGAACTCCGCCCCGATCGGGTGAATCGGTTGCCCAGGATGGCGATACCGGGGGCGCCCCTGCTACGCGGTCTTCCCGGCCGCGGCGGCCTGCTCCGGGAAGAGGGCGGCGAGGCCTTCGGCGCTCGCCTCGCAGACTCCGCGCTCGGTGATGAGGCCGGTGACGAGGTGGTTCGGGGTCACGTCGAAGGCGGGGTTTCCGCTCTCGGCGCCCTCCGGCGCGACCCGGACGCGCTCGATCCTGCCCGTTTCCGTGCGCCCCGTCACGTGGGTGGTCTCGCGGGGCGCGCGCTCCTCGATCGGGATCTCGGCGAGTCCGTCCTCCACCGTCCAGTCGATCGTGGGCGAGGGAAGAGCCACGTAGAAGGGGACCGCGTTGTCGCGCGCCGCGAGCGCCTTCAGGTAGGTGCCGATCTTGTTGCAGACGTCGCCGCGCCGGGTAGTGCGATCGGCCCCCACGATCACCATGTCCACGAGCCCGTGCTGCATCAGGTGGCCGCCGGCGTTGTCGACGATCCAGGAGTGGCTGATCCCGTGGCTTCCGAGCTCCCACGAGGTGAGCGCCCCCTGGTTGCGGGGACGGGTCTCGTCGACCCAGACGTGGATGGGCACCCCGGCGTCATGGGCGAGGTACATCGGGCTGGTGGCGGTGCCCCGGTCGACGGTCGCGACCCAGCCCGCATTGCAGTGGGTCAGCAGGCGCACCGGCTCGCCCGCCGCCTTGCGGGAAGCGATCTTCCGGATGAGGGTGAGGCCGTGTTCACCGATCCGCCGGTTGATCTCGACGTCCTCGTCCGCGATCTCGTGCGCGAGGTCGAGGGCCGCCTCGGCGCGGGTCCGGACCGGCAGCGGCCGTAACGCGCCCCGGCATCGGTCGAGCGCCCACCGCAGGTTCACCGCCGTGGGCCGGGTGGCGTGGAGACGGTCTCGGGCGAGGTCGAGGGCCGCGTCCGAGGGGTCCTCGGCCATCCGCAGGGCCATGGCGTAGGCGGCGGTGGCCCCGATGAGGGGCGCGCCCCGCACCCGCATGTCCCGGATGGCGGCCGCGCAGTCGTCGAGGGTGCGGAGCTCCGCGATCCGGAAATCGTGGGGAAGCCAGCGCTGGTCGATGATTCGGAGCGCCCTCGCGCCGTCGTCCCACCAGAGCGATCGGTAGTGCCTGCCGTCGACCTTCACCGGATTGCCTCCTCGCCGCCGTGGACCGTTCCCTCGAGGGGTATGCCCCCCTCCGACCTCGCCGCGTTCGGCACCCGCCTCGCGCCCCGAAACCCGATTGCGTATGAAGCTCGGGTGAGTGGTCTCCTTCAGCCCGTCATTCCCGGTCGTCCCCGCCGGCTTCCCGCTCGCTGGCGTGCGGTCCGCGGCCCCGAATCAGCTTGCGGGGAGAGGTGGCTGGCGCCGGTGGAGGAACCAGCCGTCGAGGACGAGGCGGCGCGAGAACCATCCCGTGCCGAGCAGCTTCGTCGCGACCGCCCGGCGCAGCCCGGCGGGGATCCAGTCCGGCGGGCCGTGCTCCGTCCCGCGCTCGCCGAAGCGTTCCCGGAGACGCCCCTCGTAGCCGGCGAAGGTGGTCTCGTCGAACGAGCCCCCGGCGCGCGCGATGATCCCGGCCGCGATGACCGCGGACTCGACGGCGGGGCGGATCCCTTCGCCGCTCCGGTCGTAGGCGAGCCCGATCGCGTCGCCCGCGAGCACGATCCCGTCGCCGGAGGCGAGCCGACGCGATCGGCCGTGCAGGATGTAGGCGTGCCCCTTGAACTTCGAGGGCACGTCGCGCGGGATCCGCCCCCGCGCGGCGAGCCAGTCACAGAACCTTCGCACATGGTCCGCGATGTTGCGGTTGTCCTCGCGCCCGAGCCCCACGTTGAGGACGTTCTCCTTGCGGAACACCCATCCGTAGCCCTGGAGGTCCTCGCAGAAGAATATCTCGGGGGTCTCCTCCGCCACCCCGCAGTCCGCCCGCTGGGCGTCGGTCATCTCGAACTCGACCTCGTGGGCCGCGACGATGGACTCCGTCGAGCCCACCTTGGCCCCGAGGCGCCGCGCGACGGGGCAGAAGTGCCCGCCCGCCCCCACGACGACCGGGGCCTCGGCGAGATCGTCGACCCGCCAGAGCCCGCCCGCGCGCTCGAGCCGCTTGACGGCATGTCCGGTGAGCTGCTTCGCGCCGCTCCGGTCGAGGAGGTAGTGGTCGAACTCGAAGCGGCGGATGCCGTAGCTCGCCACCTCGTCGTAGCGGGTCTCCACCATGCGCCCGGCCATGCTGCCGGTCCGGAACGAGCGGATCGGCTGGAAGACCCGCCCCGCCCGGTACTCGTCGGTGTCGAGCCGGAGGGTCTCCACCACGGCCGGGGTGACCCAGCCCGCGCACACCTTGTCGCGGGGAAAGTCGCGCTTGTCGATGACCGCGACGTCGAGCCCCGCGCGCCGGAGCTGCCAAGCGCAGGTGGAGCCCGCCGGCCCCCCGCCGATCACGATGGCGTCGAATCGTTCCAAGCTCCCCTTCCTCCCCGTCGGATGATCCGGGCTGCTCCTCCCCGGGCGCGGCGTCGGGCCTCCTCCCGGCCGCTAATGCCGCGGGTACAGGTGCTCGCGGGTCATCGGCACCGAGTTCGACCCCCCCGGCGCGAACACCACCTGGAAGAGCTGGAGGCTGCCGGTGGTGAATGCCGCCACCGAGCCGGAGAGGTAGAGCCGCCACGCGCGCACGAAGTCCGCGTCGTACATCGCGGCGACCCGTTCCGCGGCGGCCTCGAAACGGCCCAGCCAGGCGCGACAGGTCCGGGCGTAGTGCAGGCGCAGGTTCTCGACGTCGAGGATGGAGAGCTCCTGGGGCTCGAAGATCGTGCTCATCTCCGCGAGGCTCGGGGGATAGCTTCCGGGGAAGATGCGCCGCTCGATCCAGGCGTTGTTGGGGGCCGGGGCATTGCGTCCGATGGAGTGGATGAGGCCCCGGCCGTCCGGCTCGAGGGAACGGGCGGCCACCTCCCCGAGCGTGCGGTAGTTGTCCACCCCCACGTGTTCCAGCATGCCGACCGACACGAACGCATCGTACTTTCCCTCGACGGTGCGGTAGTCGTCCTCCACGAACTCCACCCGTTCGCCGAGCCCGAGCGCCGCCGCGCGTTCGCGGGCGAACCGGATCTGCTCGTGGGAAATGTTGAACGCCCGCACCCGCACACCGTACCCGCGCGCCATGTGGATGGCGAGCGACCCCCAACCGCACCCCGCCTCCACCACCCGCTGCCCGGGCCGGAGCTCGAGCTTGCGGCAGACGTGGTCCATCTTGGACCGCTGCGCCTCCTCGAGGGTGGCGTCCTCGTGCGGGTAGTACGCACACGTGTAGACCATCTCCTCGTCGAGCCAGAGCCGGTAGAAGTCGTTGCCGAGGTCGTAGTGGTGGTGGATGTTGGACCGGGAGCCGGCCCGGGTGTTCCGGCGGGGCCGGTTGAGCCACGCTTTGAAGCGATACTTCCAGGAGTCCCGGGGAATCGCGCGGTCGGTCGAGCGGTAGATGGTCTCGAGGAAGGTGACGAGGTCCCCGTGGACCCGGATGCGGTCCGCGCTCACCGCATCGCCGAACGCGACGTCGGAATTGACGAGGAGGCCGTACAGCGTGCGCCGGTCCCGGATCTCGATCCGGGCCACGACGTCCCGCGCCGCGAGGCCCGGCCCCCCCGCGGCGGCGGGCGCAGGCGGCTCGATGCGGGTGCCGTCCCACAGATCGATCACGATCGGCGGGTGGCCCGATCCGGCCAGGATGCGGCGCGTGAGCCAACGGTCGAGCGCGCTGCTCCCGCCCCCCGCACTCGCCCTGCGTTCCTCTATCCCGAGAAGCGTCGATCCGCCGCCGCCGGCCGACTGGCGTTTCGCCATGGAAGCCCCCCCGCATGGGTCTGCGGATTATAGCGCCGGCATCGGCGGAACCGCTCGCCCGGTTCCGCGGACCGGCTGCGAACCGCGGCGCCGGCCGTTCCTTCGACGCGGGCCGGGTTCGGATCGATTCGGGTTCGGGAGCGGGTTCGGGGTCGGACGGCGGCTGCTGTTCCGGGATCGGCTACCTGACCATCCTGGGCACGGGGCGGCGCCGCGCCGCGCTGACGGGCGGGGAGCCCTGGAGCAAGCCCCGGGCGCTGTTTGTAACCTCTTGATATAGAGGGTGGAGATCGGGGGTCGAAATATTTTTCACCCCCACGGAGACGGCGTTCTTCCGTGGTTTGGGTTCGGTTCGAGGGGGTAGCTGGCGGATTTCACCCCACGGAGCCACTTGCGCGGGCACGGCGTCCTGGGAACGCGGGCGTCCCGCCCGCATTGATCGGGGGCAGCCTCGCCATCCCATTTGCGGGCGGGACGCCCGCGTTCCCAGGACGCCGTGCCCAAGAGCGTTCGCGAGAGGCATGCCCGGCGAAAACCCCACAGCGCACATGCCTCTGGAGCGCCCGAAACTGTTATTCATCGACAGGTCACCTTCCGTTCGGTGCAAACGCCCATGGTGACGGGTCCCGGTGCTGCCGCGCATCGCCCCCGGAGGATGCCGTAGAGTACGGGCGATGTCCGAGCTCGTCCCGGTCGCCGAACGGCTCCGGCGGCGCACCCGACGCCTCCGGTTCGCGCCGCCCGTCTCCCACGTCTACGCCCCGCTCGACTACGCGTGGTCGCCGCACCGCCTCTACCTCGAGCGCTACGGGGCGGACGGGCCGCGCGAGATCCTCTTCGTCGGCATGAACCCCGGGCCGTTCGGGATGGCCCAGAACGGGGTCCCGTTCGGCGACACCGCGATGGTCCGGGACTGGCTCGGGATCGAGGCGCCGGTCGAGCGGCCCCGCCGCGAGCACCCGAGGCGGCCCGTGCTCGGCTTCGCGATGACCCGGGGTGAAGTGAGCGGGGCGCGCCTCTGGGGGTGGGCGAAGGAGCGTTTCGGGACCCCGGACCGCTTCTTCCGGCGCGCCTTCGTGTGGAACTACTGCCCACTCTGCTTCATGAACGAGAGCGGTCGGAACGTCACCCCCGACAAGCTCCCCAAGGCCGAGCGCGCGCCCCTCTTCGCGGCCTGCGACGACGCGCTCGCCGCGGTGGTCGCCCGCCTCCGGCCCGCGAAGGTGGTCGGGGTCGGCGCGTTCGCGGCGCGGCGGGCCGCCCCGCTCGCGGAGGCCGCGGGGGCCGGGTGCGGGGCCGCCCCCCATCCGAGCCCCGCGAGCCCCGCCGCCAATCGTGGGTGGCCGGGCATCTTCGAGGCCGCCCTGTGCGAGCTCGGCATCGACCTCGACTCGCCTCCCCGTTGAATCCGCACGCTCCCCGGGCGCCGGGGCCGCGCCGGCCGTTCCGGACCGGAGCCGCGAACCCGCCGAGTCGCCGCCCCCGGGCCATCGCACCTCGGGGAAAGGCTCGGAGGCGAGCGCCCGCCGCACGATCCGGGCATCGCGACGGCCCGCCCGACCCCCGCCGCGCCCGGCGTGTCCCGCCACCGGCGCGGGGAAGCCGGACGCACCCGGTTCGCTCCTGGACGCCGGGATACACAGGGGCTTCCCAGCTCAATCCGTACGATGCAAGAGCAGGTTTTCCTTGTCCCCCGCGGTTGGGAATGGCAAGCGCCGGGAAGAAGTCGCAACAATCCCGACCAAGCCGGAAGTACTGCGTTCCCCGCGCCTCGACCTCGGGCTCGACCGGCACGAGCCCGCCGAGGTCGATGCCGTGGGCGAGCCGCGTGCCGGCGAGGTCGGTCAGCCGCTACTCGACCCGCCGCTCTCCGAATCGACGCCTGGCCGAGACGCGAGAGGCGCTCGCGGCGCATCATGCGGCGGCGGGACGGCGGTGCCCGGGCGGGCGGCGGCGATTGGACGGGAAGCCCCCTCCCCATACAATGAACCGGCCCTCTCGACGAAGCTGGCGCATGAGCAGCCACCAGGAAAGCCGTAGCCCTATCCCCAGGGCGCTCTTCCGCCCGGGAGAAGGCGCTCGCCCGCCGTTTCTGGCCGGGCGGACCGCCGAGCAGCGGATCCTGGCGGGCGCGGTGGAGGAGCTCGATGAAAGGGATGAGCAGGGGAGGGCGAACGTCCCTCAGAACGTCATCCTGTACGGCCCCCGGGGCAACGGCAAGACGGCCCTGACGCTCTGGCTTCAGGATTTCGCCGCCGCCGAACCCCGCGGGTGGGCGCCCGTGCGGATCAACGCCGGGGACTGCGGGGACGACCCCGACGCACTCGCCCGGCTGCTGGCGCCGGAGCCGTGGCGAAAACAGGCGATGGAGCGCGGGTGGAGTGCGTCCGCCCTGGGCTTCGGGCTGTCTCTTCCCGCCCGGCCCGATGGCGGCTGGAGCGTCGCCCAGGCGTTGGCCTCCCGGTCCGCCCGCGCCCCGTCCCTGGTGGTCATCGACGAGGCCCACATGCTCGGAGCGCAGGCGGCGAGGCGGCTGCTGAACGCCAGCCACGAGCTGCGAGGCGCCGGCGCTCCGCTCCTGCTGGTGCTGGCGGGAACCCCGGAGCTGGAGGACACGTTGCGGTCGGCCAGGGCGTCCCATTGGGAGAGGGGGCGCAGGATTCCCGTGGGTCGCCTGGATGCCGAATCGGCCCCGAGCGCCCTTCTGGAGCCGCTGAAGGAGCACGGCGCCTCCATGACCGAAGGCGCCCAGGAGGTCGCCGTGCGGGAAACCCTGGGCTACCCGTTCTTCCTGCAACTGTTCGGGAGGCATCTGGTCGAGGCGATGAACGAAGCCGGATCCGGCCAGGCCGACGAGGCCATCGCGGGCCGGGCCGTCGAGGCGTTCCACGTGGATCAGGACGACTTCTACAAGGGCAGGCGTCACGAGCTCAGGATCACCGGCGGCGCCCTGCCCGCGGCCGCCGCCTGGGGCGCCATCAGGGGGTTCGGAGAAGGGGCGTCCTGCGACCTGGTGCTGGCCGCCATGGAGCCGCACTGTGACGACGTGCACGACGTCTGGCATCGTCTTCAGCGCAGCGGGATGTTGTGGGAGAAGCCGGAAGGCGTGGAGGCGGGCATCCCCAGCCTGCTGGACAGCGTGGTGCGTTCCGCCGGGCCGCCGGCAGACGCCGCCTACCGGGCAGGATTCGCAATCGGTCGTGAATGGGGGCAATGGAGCGCCGCTCCGTCGTGATCCACTTCCGATCCGGTTCGCGCCGCCCGTCTCCCACGTCTACGCCCCGCTCGACTACGCGTGGTCGCCGCACCGCCTCTACCTCGAGCGCTACGGGGCGGACGGGCCGCGCGAGATCCTCTTCGTCGGCATGAACCCCGGGCCGTTCGGGATGGCCCGGAACGGGATCCCGTTCGGCGACACCGCGATGGTCCGGGACTGGCTCGGGATCGAGGCGCCGGTCGAGCGGCCCCGCCGCGAGCACCCGAGGCGGCCCGTGCTCGGCTTCGCGATGACCCGGGGTGAAGTGAGCGGGGCGCGCCTCCGGGGGTGGGCGAAGGAGCGTTTCGGGACCCCGGACCGCTTCTTCCGGCGCGCCTTCGTGTGGAACTACTGCCCGCCCTGCTTCATGAGCGATAGCGGGCGGAACGTCACCCCCGACAAGCTCCCCCGGGCCGAACGCGCGCCCCTCTTCGCGGCCTGCGACGACGCGCTCGCTGCGGTGATCGCCCGCCTCCGGCCCGCGAAGGTGGTCGGGGTCGGCGCGTTCGCGGCGCGGCGGGCCGCCCCGCTCGCGGAGGCTGCCGGGGCCGGGTGCGGGGCCGCCCCTAATCCGAGCTCCGCGAGCCCCGCCGCCAACCGCGGGCGGCAGGGCACCTTCGAGGCCGCCCTGTGAGAGCTCGGCATCGACCTCGACACGCCTCCCCGTTGAATCCGCGCGCTCCCCGGGCGCCGGGGCCGCGCCGGCCGTTCCGGACCGGAGCCGCGAACCCGCCGAGCCGCCGCACCCCGGGCCGTCGCACTCCGGGGAAGGGCGCCGGGGGCGAGCGCCCGCCGCACGATCCGGGCCCCGTGCCCTCGCCCACCCGGCGTGTCCCGTCACTGGCGCGGGGAAGCCGGATGCACCCGGCTTCGCTCCTGGACGCCGGGATACACAGGGGCTTCCCAGCTCAATCCGTACGATGCAAGAGCAGGTTTTCCTTGTCCCCCGCGGTTGGGAATGGCAAGCGCCGGGAAGAAATCACAACAATCCCGACCGAGCCGGAAGTACTGCGTTCCCCGCGCCTCGACCGGCACGAGCCTGCCGAGGTCGATGCCGAGGGCGGTCCGCGTGCCGGCGAGGTCGGTCAGCCGCTACTCGACCCGCCGCTCTCCGAATCGGCGTCTGGCCGAGACGCGAGAGGCGCCCGCGGCGCATCATGCGGCGGCGGGACGGCGGTGCCCGGGCGGCGATTGGACGGGAAGCCCCCTCCCCATACAATGATCCGGCCCTCTCGACGAAGCTGGCGCGTGAGCAGCCACCAGGAAAGCCGCAGCCCCATCCCGAGTACGCTCTTCCGCCCGGGCGCAGGCGCCCGCCCGCCGTTCCTGGCCGGGCGATCCGCCGAGCAGCGGATCCTGGCGGGCGCGGCGGAGGAGCTCGACGAAGAGGACGAGCGGGGGCGGGCGAACGTCCCGCAGGACATCGTCCTGTACGGCCCCCGGGGCAACGGCAAGACGGCCCTGACGCTCTGGCTTCAGGATTTCGCCGCCGCCGAACCCCGCGGGTGGGCGTCCGTGCGGATCAACGCCGGGGACTGCGGGGACGACCCCGACGCACTCGCCCGGCTGCTGGCGCCGGAGCCGTGGCGAAAACAGGTGATGGAGCGCGGGTGGAGTGCGTCCGCCCTGGGCTTCGGGCTGTCTCTTCCCGCCCGGCCCGATGGCGGCTGGAGCGTTGCCCAGGCGTTGGCCTCCCGGTCCGCCCGCGCCGCCCCATCCCCGGTGATCGTCGACGAGGCCCACATGCTCGGGGCGCAGGCGGCGAGGCGGCTGCTGAACGCCAGCCACGAGCTGCGAGGCGCCGGCGCTCCGCTCCTGCTGGTGCTGGCGGGAACCCCGGAGCTGGAGGACACGTTGCGGTCGGCCAGGGCGTCCCATTGGGAGAGGGGGCGCAAGATTCCATTGGGTCGCCTGGATGCCGAATCGGCCCCGAGCGCCCTTCTGGAGCCGCTGAAGGAGCACGGCGCCTCCATGACCGAAGGCGCCCTGGAGGTCGCCACGCGGGAAACCCTGGGCTACCCGTTCTTCCTGCAACTGTTCGGGAGGCATCTGGTCGAGGCGATGAACGAAGCCGGATCCGGCCAGGCCGACGAGGCCATCGCGGGCCGGGCCGTCAAGGCGTTCCACGTGGCTCAGGACGACTTCTACAAGGGCAGGCGCAGCGAGCTCAGGATCGCCGGCGGCGCCCTGCCCGCGGCCGCCGCCTGGGGCGCCATCAGGGGGTTCGGAGAAGGGGCGTCCTGCGACCTGGTGCTGGCCGCCATGGAGCCGCACTGTGACGACGCGCACGACGTCTGGCATCGTCTTCAGCGCAGCGGGATGTTGTGGGAGAAGCCGGAAGGCGTGGAGGCGGGCATCCCCAGCCTGCTGGACAGCGTGGTGCGTTCCGCCGGGCCGCCGGCAGACGCCGCCTACCGGGCAGGATTCGCAATCGGTCGTGAATGGGGGCAATGGAGCGCCGCTCCGTCGTGATCCACTTCTGATCCGGTTCGCGCCGCCCGTCTCCCACGTCTACGCCCCGCTCGACTACGCGTGGTCGCCGCACCGCCTCTACCTCGAGCGCTACGGGGCGGACGGGCCGCGCGAGATCCTCTTCGTCGGCATGAACCCCGGGCCGTTCGGGATGGCCCAGAACGGGATCCCGTTCGGCGACACCGCGATGGTCCGGGACTGGCTCGGGATCGAGGCGCCGGTCGAGCGGCCCCGCCGCGAGCACCCGAGCCCGGATATTGCACGAAGCCGGAGGTCTATGATTTTGGGGTGTTGTATGGCCCTGCCCGGAGAGTTTTCGGCAGGTAGAAGGAGGTCGGAAGTCTCCGGGGCGCGTCCTGGAGTGGTTCGGAGGGGGCGCTGAGGGGGGTTTGCGGGTCTCGATGGCGTCATGCGGCGTAGGGCGCCGCTCCGGGTCGAGCCCGGGGTGCGGATTCGGAGCAGGCCGCGAAGCTGGGGCTTATCCCGCCGTGAGCCGCTGTACGAGCAGCCGGAAGACGGCTTGGTCAGGGCAGGCGGTGGACAGCCGCACCGCCACGGTGCGGGTGCTGCGGGTCACCACCGCACCGATGCGAAGCAGCCGCAGACGAAGGCTCTGGCATTGCGACCGGGCCAAGTCCGTCCCCCGCAGGGCCGTGCGGCGCATCGTCTCGAGCAGCGTGTACGCCAACCCCGCGAGCAGCAACCGGTACTGGTTCGTCCACCACTTCGAACTCGAAGTGCGGTCGGCGAACAGGGCCAACTGCTGTTCCTTGATCCGGTTCTCCATGTCTGCACGCTGACAGTACACCCGGTCATGGAGTTCGTCCGCTTCCCTTTCAAGGTTGGTGACGATGAAGCGCAGGTTGCGTCCCTTCGCGGTGTGTTCGATGCGGGCGATGACCCGCCGGCGACGCCTCCAGGTCCGCGCCGCATACTTGAAGTCGTCGAACGACCGGCTCTTGGCCCTGGTCGCCTCGAAGCCGTCCCTGGCCACCTCGCACGCCACCGCCGCCTCGCGTTCGAGCACCGGATTGCGAGCCAGCCCCACGATGTATCCCACGTCGTGGCGCTCGCACCAGTCGAACATCCGGTGTCGGCAGAATCCCGAGTCCCCCCGAAACACGATGCGAACCCCAGGCCATGCCCGACGCAACCTCTTGACCAACAACGATAATATCCCCCAGGCGTGCTTCGCTCCATCCTGGTTCGAACAACGAAGGTAGGCCACCAACAACTGCTCACCGCAGAATACGTACAACGGCAGAAAACAGTAGTGGTCATAGTACCCGTGAAAGAAGGCGCCCGGCTGATGACCGTGCACCGGATCGTCGGTCGCGTCGAAGTCGAGCACCAACTCCCGGGGCGCACGCGCGAACGAGGCAATGAATTGCTCGACCAGCTCCTGATGAATCGCAACCGCCCACTGGTGCTCGGCGCGCCGCTCGAACCGGCACAGCGTCGAGGCACTGGCCAAGCTGCGGTCATGACCGCAGGCGGTCTGAACGACCGGGTCCTCACGAAGGGCGTCATGGTCGTTCAAATCTTCGTATCCCAACGCGACCGCGTGGACCCTCTGGCGCACCATCGTCACCACCTCGTGGCGAACCTTCCCGCGCTGGCGTGGCTCACCGAGCCGACGTGCGACCCGCTCGGTCAGCCCGAGCCGGCGGTCCACCTCGCGCAACAACAGCGCCCCCCCATGAGAAGAAACCGACCCGCCGGTGAAGTCCGCCCGCACCCGGCGCCGACGGCAGCTTGAAAACGTCATCGACCCGTGGTTCCATTTCGTCACCGTCTGGCTCCCGGTTGAATCCAGTTCAAGTCACTGAATTATAACCGATCATGGGGCCAGACGGTACTCCTTCATGCGATATTCGGGCGAGGCGGCCCGTGCTCGGCTTCGCGATGACCCGTGGCGAAGTGAGCGGGGCGCGCCTCTGGGGGTGGGCGAAGGAGCGTTTCGGGACCCCGGACCGCTTCTTCCGGCGCGCCTTCGTGTGGAACTACTGCCCGCCCTGCTTCATGAGCGATAGCGGGCGGAACGTCATCCCCGACAAGCTCCCCCGGGCCGAACGCGCGCCCCTCTTCGCGGCCTGCGACGACGCGCTCGCTGCGGTGGTCGCCCGCCTCCGGCCCGCGAAGGTGGTCGGGGTCGGCGCGTTCGCGGCGCGGCGGGCCGCCCCGCTCGCGGAGGCCGCGGAGGCCGGGTGCGGGGCCGCCCCCCATCCGAGCCCCGCCGCCAACCGCGGGTGGCAGGGCACCTTCGAGGCTGCCCTGTGCGAGCTCGGCATCGACCTCGACTCGCCTCCCCGGTGAATCCGCGCGCTCCCCGGGCGCCGGGGCCGCGCCGGCCGTTCCGGACCGGAGCCGCGAACCCGCCGAGCCGCTGCACCCCGGGCCGTCGCACTCCGGGGAAGGGCGCCGGGGGCGAGCGCCCGCCGCACGAGCCGGGCGCCGTGTCCCCCCGCCCGGACCCCCGCCGCGCCCGGCGTGTCCTGTCACCGGCGCGGGCAAGCCGGACGCACCCGGCTTCGCTCCTGGAAGTCAGGATGCACAGGGGCTTCCCAAAATACGGCGCAACGCTCCGGGGGACTTCCCGAGTCCGGTTCAAGGCTCTGGAGCCTTCTGTAAGGGGCTTATATCGAAAGTTACCCCGGAGCTGCCGATAGCGCGGAAAATAGGGACTCCGCCCTACACGTCCCGCGCGGCCCCTGAGAGCCGATCCCACCGAATCCGTCGAAATCGCCCAATCGCGCAGCCGAATAGGGACTCCACTACACCGGGGTAACTTTCGATATAAGCCCCTTCTGTAACCGAGAGAGAACGAGCAATCAGGCAGAACCGGAGCTCCCGGTCGAATCGGGGGGAACAGACATGTTGCCGCGGATCGCCGCGGACCGAAGGCGGTAGCCCACCGTGGACTCCACCAGCCGGGTCTTGATGTCGTCGGATGAAGATGTTTGCGGTACGGATATGTCCAGCATCCGCGCAAAGTGGACCAGATCCGCTTTCGAGTGCAGGTGCCTGTCGATCAACACCCTCGCCTGCTCGCGCGAACCTGCCTCCTGCAATTCTCGTCTCAGCAGCTTCATTTCCAGATTCGAACAACGCGCTTTGCCTTCACGGGCTTTCGCTCGATCCTTCTCCGGCGCCCGCACTTCGATTCTGAGCTCTCCTGCCAGGATACGTTCGATCTGGGCGTCGTCCATCGCCTGAATCTGCCTCGCGAATTCTCGGAGCAGCGACACGAATTGCTGCTTGGTGGATCGGTGCATCGGCTCCTTGGTCTTCATGACAGTCTCCGCTCGAACTCGGATACGAACTCTTCAATCTCTCGCACGATACCTCGGTATGTTGGGCTGGAATAGCCTTTCAGTACGACCGGAATCCCGTATTCCGGAGCATCGGCGAATATGGTCTTGTTCTCACGTATCCACGCATCGAAGACGGGCATCCCGAGACGCTTCGTCTGTGAAATGTACGTCGCTTGAGACCTTATTGGTTGGCCATTACGTATCTGAATCATCGTAAATACGATTCCCCTGATCTCCGGCCCGATGACATCTTCTGCATTATTTTCCAACCGCACATATTCATTGAAGTCGTGGATGAGCTGATCCAGATTCCTCTTCAGATAATCAATGCCCAGCGTAGACAGATAATCAGGCTTCGCTGGAACAAGGACGTAGTCACTTGCAACGATCGCATTCTTTGTGACGATATTGAAATTCGGCGGGCAATCAATCAGTATGAAATCGAAATTCTCAACAACAGGAACAAGTGCATCTCGAAGACGGCGATGTACCCTCAGAAAGTTGACCTTGGCTTGGTTCAGGCTAGCCCCTCCCAATGCTGTCGCCAGCTCCAGATCTACATTGATCAGCCCGAGGTGCGACGGCACGAGGTGGACTTCTCCACGTGGAGACCTCTCACGTGGAGACCTCTGAAGAATATCCGTAATTTCTTGCGGTTGAAAAATTAATGATTGAAGCGGAATCGGAGAGTGGCTATCGAACGAATCGAACCATGACTTTACAGTTCCATTCTTCTCGAAATCATTCGACCACTGGTCGGGTCGGATGAACGAGAACGTCAAGCTCGCCTGAGCATCCAGATCCAATAGCAGGACCTTCCTGCCACGCCACGCGAGTTCCGCCGCGAGATTCGCCGTCGTGGTCGTCTTTCCGACGCCGCCCTTGTAATTGATGACGGAAATTACAGGCATGGATCGCCCCACCCGGTCTGGCCGCCACATGATATTCTTGGCCACATCTTCCGGTCAAGGACCTTCCCCATTGCCTCGAGGCTGATCTCGTTGAAGGCTATTCCATCCCGGCATACCAATGATATTTTATTGAAATATATGAAAAATCATCCTCTTTGGACAACCGCTTCGGGGTCGGCATACCGGGGTGCAGGCCCTTGAACCGAGGCGAAGACGATGGTCGAGAACATTGCCGGACGGCTGCGCGAGGTGACGGTGCGCCCGGCCGCGGGATCAGGGGGCAGCGCCGGGATGCGCTGGTGAGTGCGTACCACTACCTGCCCACCAGCGCTCGGGCGAGCCGGGGCCCGCGCCCGTGGAAATCGCTCCGTGCCCCCGCTCGGGGGAGGGGCCCGGTCGGCAAGCTCGGGGCGGGCCGGTCCAGGTTGCTACAGTGCCAGCCATCCCACCGGACCGACCAAACCCGACCGAGGCGGCCCAAACATGGAATTTCCGACCCCCCCAGGGTGTCGGGCCGTCCTTGTCCCGCGCATCGAGGGCCGCACCGCGCCCGAGCGGCGCTTCCGCCTCGACCGGGCTTGCTCGCTTCATCCATTCCTGGTCGAGCAATCGGGGTTCGTCGGCATACGTGCTGCCGCCCGCCACGGTCCACGGCTCTCGACGCGATCCGGGGCGACCGGATGCCGAGCGAGCTGCCGGGCGGGATGCAGCAGCGCGCGGGGCTCGCCCGCGCGTTCGCCGCGGACCCCGGGATCCTGCTCATGGACGAGCCCTTCTCGGCCCTCGACCTCCTCATCCGCAGCGGCCTCCAGGACGAGTTCCTGGCGCTCCCGCGCACGATGAACAAGACGACGATCGTCATCACCCACGACCTCGACGAAGCGATCCGCATGGGTTCGAGTATCGCGATCATGAAGGATGGCGAGGTCGTCCGGACCGGCGTCCCCGAGCACATCGTCACGAATCCCGCGGACGATTACGTCGCGGACTTCGTGAAGGGCATCTCGCGCCTCGAGCTGGTGTTCGCCCACACGATCATGGAGCCGCCGGAGCGGTACGAGCGCGCGCACGGCGGCGGCCTCGCGGACGCGGACACTTGGCCACCGCCGATCCGGAGGCGGACCTCGACTCGCTGGTGGACCTCGTTATCGGCGAGGACCGGCCGATCGCGGTCCGCTCCGGGGGACGGCGGCCGGATCGTCGGCGTGGTGACCAAGGACGCGCTCCTGCGCGGCATCCGGGGAGAGACCTGATGGAAGGCGAGTCGACGAGCGCCGCCACCGCGTCCTGATCCGCATCGCATGGATCGCCGAGCCTGCATTCTGGGCCAGTATCATCCGAATTCTTCTTCGGGACCCATCCGGCGCGCGCCCCGATGCAGCGTGAAATCACCCCGGGGGGTCAGAACACCCGGCGCATCGTGATCTCGGCCCGGTTCCGTTGGTAGTCGAATATCCTGTCGATGTTCGTTTCGCGCCGTTCGCGGACCAGGGACAGGGCCGGGACGAAGCTGAACAGCTCGATATGGTCGTTGGACACCGACAGCCGGGAGATGGAGGTCCGATCCCGCCGGGCCTCCGGAGAAACCAGGAGATAGCCCGGCTCGTCGTAGCGGGTGAAGAGGACGTCGTGGAAGAGGGCGGCGTGGAACCCCGTGACGCCCAGCAGCGGCGGCAGATCGGCGGCCGCGAAGCCCCCGATCCTGCGGGTGCGGCCCCTGAGGTCCGGGCGCTCCGCCCTGCTCCTTTGCCAGCCCCCGCGCACCCCGAAGGTGATCGCCGGGGTTGCCGAAAAGGCCAGATCGAGGTCCAGATCGGTGCGCGGGCCGTCGCTGACGCGGGAATACCGGTGGCGCAGCTCGGCCCGTTCGATACCACCGCCGAGCCACAGGCGCTCGCCGAGGCGCCGGCCGCCCTCGAACCGCAGGCCGAGACTGCGGCTCACCGGCTTTTCGGACCACCGGTCCGCCCCCCCGGCCCGGACGCCGTCCCATCTGCGGTCCGCCTTGACGAGCAGGCTGGCTCGCCCCCGCGGGAGCAGCAATTGCGGCCCCGCGTACACCGAGAGCGTCATGTCGTCGAAGCGCCGCCCGCCGTATTCGCGCCGGTAGAGGCCGCCGCCCAGCCGCAGCCGGGTCATCGAGCGCTCGAAGGGTCGAAACCCTGCCGGATGCAGGTACTCGCCCGACGCGGAGATGACGGCCCCGATGCCCGAGGTCCCACGGGCGTCCTCTCCGATCTCGAACTCCAGCGACTCTCCGGTGAAGGGGTTGCGCAGGCGGGAGGCGAAGGTGCGGTTCGACGTCCCCGCATTGACGTTGCTGTCCGGCGCGATGGCCAGCCCGAGCTGTCCCGAGACCCGTTTGCGCGCCTGCACGACGGCGAGGAAGCGCGACACCGCCCCGGTGATCGCATCCGGCAGGCCGCCCGCCAGGGCGCGTCGGAAATGGTGCGCCGCCGCGTCGCAGTCGTCGCCCAGCAGATGCTCCAGCAGGCTTTCCGGCGGAGCCGTGCAACGCCCGCGCTGGAACAGCACCCGGGCCAGCTCCAGCCGCGCTCCGGCAAGCCCGGGGCGCGACTCCAGGATATGGCGGTAGCTCTCCACCGCTTCGTCGAACAGCGTCCGTCGGGCTTCGTCGGTCTTCGGGGCGCCGGGCCGGTCCCCCGGCAGGTTGGCGGTGGCGGCGGCAGCCATGCCACGGAAGAAATGCGCATCCGTATTCTCGGGGTGGCGCTCGGCGAGAGGCCGCAGCAATTCGAGCGCCGCCGCCGGCCTGCCGTCGAAGATCATCGTTCGGGCGCGCTCCACCACCGCGGCGGGGTCGCCCGGGGAGGCATCCGGGGCCGTCCGGGCGAAACCTTGGGCAGGCGCGACGAGGGCCAGCGTGATGACGGCCGTGCGGAGGTGTCGAATGACGTTCATACCGATCCCGAGACCATGCCCTGGCCGCCGAGGAACCCGGACCACGCCTCCCGTCCATGTCGAAACGGCATGATCCACCAGCTCTACCCCAAGGGCGAGGGGGCCGACTCTACGCTCCGGAGGCCGCCCCGCTTCCGCATCCCGAAATATACTCGAAGAACCAGGAAGCGGCGATGGACCGGATGAGGCATGTGCGCGGCGGGTTCTTTCGCGTTGGATGCCGGACAATCAACAGGTTGCGAACAGGGCACGGGACCTTGGACAGGGTTCCGGCTCCGCCCCGGGCGCTGCGTCGAGGTCCGGAGATGCCTCGGCCCGCCGCGTGTCCGGGCCTGGGGATCACCCGATCCGGAGCTCGGACCCGGCGGTCTCGATCCGATCGCGCGACGGGTGCGGAACGCCTGCCGACGGGTGGGACGGTGGCGGCCCGGGCGGTCGGCGACGGCGTTTTCCCGCCCCCCGCCCGCCCGGACCTCGCCGAACGAAGGCTCCCGCCCGCCGGCTAGTTGCTGCTGCACCCGTCGGTGCACTTGGCGCCGAAGCTGCCGATGATCCCGCCGATGTTGACCCCTGGATCCGTTGCTATCCGAGGATCGGGCTGCACGTACCACCAGCCCGCCGCCTCCAGGCCATCGCGGGGGCCGTAGAGGTTGCCGCCGTATCGGGATGCGCCCCCCTCCCCCGGCACGCCGCTTTCGTAGTGCCAGGTATTTCGGGTGGAGGGGTCGTTGGCGTCCTGTCTCGGATAGTCGAGCGCGCCCGTGAAGCTGCCGTCGGCGGCGATGTCGCCCTCCACCATCGGGATGTTGTCGTTGGTGACGGCGACCCACACCCCGTCGTACCGCAGCTCTTCGAGCCCGGAGATCAGGCCGCTGATCCTGTTGGCGGCGGTGGGGATGCCGGTGCCGGTGCAGCCGGTGCCGCCGATGCAGGCGTTGAGCGTGACGTCGCCCCTGAGCACGTCCGCGCCGGTGATGACGACGTGGGTTATGCTGCCGTCGGTGATGAGCTGCCGCGCCATGGTGTGGCCCGTGAAGGTGGCGGCGATCGACGACGTGAGGTCGGTCGTCTTCAGGTTGTCCGCGTCCTGGAAGGCGTCGTAGCCGAAGGCGAACGCATGCTGGCGGAGGAAGCTCGGCGTCTGCACGACGCCGTCGAGGAACGTGAACAGGCCGTAGGCCGCGTATTCGAGATAGCGGTGCGTGTCGTCGTCCTCGGTGTCCGTGCCCTTGTCGTCCACGCCGCCATAGTGCGACAGCCATAGCTCGTAGGTCCCGAGATCCCGCGGCCGGCCGTCGTTGTTCTCGTCCGGGAGGCCCGTGTCGCGCTGTAGCTGGGTGAACGGCGCCCGCACCTTCCAGTACCAGGCCGCCTCGCCATGAGGCGACTGCGACGGCGTGCCGAAGGTGATGGTGAGGTCGTCGTGGGCCCAGTCGCCGCAAAGGGAGAGGTCCTCCTGCCAGCAGGCGCCGGAGTTGTCCGCCACGTAGCCCTGGAGCGCGGTCGCCTGATCCGCCGTCAGCATCCCGCTCGCCTCCTCCAGGCCCAGGTCCCTGGCGTGGGAGGCGGTCATCGTGTCGCCCGCCGCCGCGCTGGCGTCGCCCAGCTTGCCGTCCGGGCCGTAGCGCCACCAAGGCGCCTCGTTGGCGGTGGTGTCGTCGGCGTTGTCGAAGTAGTTGAACTGCCGCTGCATGTCGTAATAGACCACGCCCACGCCGCCGAACTTCAGCGTCGCCCCGTCAGCCGAGAGCTGGAGCGAGCTCTCCACCTCACCGTCGGTGTTGCTGTAGGCGGTCGGCGTGCCGTCGTCTCCGTGGATCCTGGTCCTACCCTCGGTGCGTGACTGTTGTACTGTGAAATGCCTTCCCGCCGCGCGCAGGGTGATCGCCCGCAACGGCAGCTCGTCCCTGGCGACGAGGCCGGCGCCGGCGCCGGCGACCCTCTTGCCCGCGGCGAAGGGGACGGGGTCGGTCTCGATGTCGAGCTTCGCCCAGCCCGTCTCTCCGATGTCGGTGCGCGGCGTGCGCGTGATGCTCTGTGCATCGCCCCGGGGCACGTTCCTCTCTTCCCGCGGCAGGAGCGCGTCGGCCAGGGACACGCGCGGGTCGTAGGTGTCGGCGCGCGCTCTCTCTTCGTCCCGTTGGGTCTCGGCCGCTTCGGCCCGTGCCCGTTGCTTCGCCGCCTCCCTCTCGGCATCGGCCAACTCCTGCCGCAGTAGCGGTACCAGGGAGACCTGGGCGGTGGTCAGCAGGCCCTGGGCCTGCGAAAGAGAGGTGCGGAGAGCCGAGGTGAGGCCCTCTACCGCCAGAGCCGTCTTCAGCTCGGCCCGAGCGTCGTCCAGAGCGGCCTGGGCCCGGTCCAAGGTCGTGTGCATGCTCGCCAGCGTCACCGGCCCCCCGGACGCCAACGCCGTACTGGCCGTCCCCAGCGTCTCGACGACCACCGTCAGAGCCGCGCCGACCGCCGTCAGAGCCGCGCCGACGGCCCTCTTCGCTTCTTCACTCGCGGTCAGATCCGTCAACCGCTGCTGGACCTCCCTTAGATCTGTCTGGGCTTCGACTACCGCCGTGCGGGCCGCCGTGCGCTGCTGGGCGGTGCTGTTCGTCGAAACCAGAGCGTCCTGGGCCGCCTCCAGCGAACCTCGGAGGTCGTCCAAGGCGTTTTCGGCCTCGTCGGCCCTGGCTCGGGCCTCCCGTGCTTCGTTCTCGGCCATTCGCACCGCGTCCGGATCTCCCACCCGCACGGTTCGGGTCTTGGTGCTGCAAGCGGAGAGCGCCAGCATCGCGACGAGGGCGAACGTGGTCAGGGTGAGTGCGGATGCTGAACGGAAGGACGTGCGTGAAGGGGAGGTTCCCTCCGTATCACCGGTCTTCATGGCCGGCTCCACGGGTCGGAGCCCGCAGGGCGGCCAGCCGATCCGGGGTCTACGCGGGGGGGGGGGGGGGGGGGGGGGGGGGGCATGGGCATTGACTGAACTCGCTTGCGGTCATCCGACCGAAGGTGGGTATTCTATAACAGAACGCTATTCCGGGTGCCAGGCGGCGAGGGCCGCATCCACCGCTTCCCCGGGCGGGGCGCGGAAGCCGTGGGCGCGGAGCGCCGCCTCGAGCGCCATCAGGCAGACGAGGACGTTCTCCTTGCGGCAGGTGTAGCCCATCGTCCCGATCCGCCAGATCCGGCCCGCGAGTGGTCCGAACGAAGTCCCGATCTCGATCCCGAAGTCCTCGAGCATCGTCGCCCGCACCGCATCGCCGGGAACCCCCGCGGGGATCTCGACCCCGGTGACGTTGGGCATCTTGCGGGCCTGGTCGCCGAAGCGGTCGAGCCCCATCGCGTCGAGCCCCGCGACGAGGGCGCGGCTCGCCCGCGCGTGCCGCTCGAAGCGCTCGTCGAGCCCCTCCGCGAGCGCGACCCGGGCGCACTCGCGCGCCGCGTACAACATCGAGGTCGCTTCGGTGTGGTGGTTGAGGCGGCGGTCGCTCCAGTAGTCCATCAGCATCCCGAGGTCGAAGTAGTTCGAGCGGATGACGGGGCCGGCCGCGGCCTCGAGGCCGTCCGGGCGGATCCCCCGCTCGACGTGCCGGCGCTCCCGCACCCGCGCCTCGGCCCGCTCGTTGAACGTGATGGGCGCCGACCCCGGCGGCCCCGCGAGGCACTTCTGGAGGCCGGTCGACAGCACGTCGATCCGCCAGTCGTCCACCCGGACGTCCATGCCCCCGACGGTCGCGGTCGCGTCCACGTAGAAGAGCGTGTCGTGCTCGCGGCAGATCGCGCCGACCTCGGCGAGCGGCTGCGCCATCGTGGTGGACGTGTCGCCGTGTACGACCGCGACCAGGGCCGGGCGGTGCTCGCGGACGGCGGCCTCGATCCGGCCCGGCTCGAACACCGTACCCCACTCGGCCTCGATGGTGCGAACGTCCGCCCCGCAGCGCTCCGCGACCTCGCAGAGAAGGTGCCCGAAGCGCCCGAAGACCGGGACCAGCACCCGGTCGCCCGGCGTGAGCAGCGAGACCAGGGCGGCCTCGATCCCGGCCCGCGCGGTCCCGTCCACGAGGAACGTCCAGCGGTTGCCGGTGCGAAGCACCTGGCGGTAGAGCGCCATCACCTCGTTCATGTATCCGGTGAAGGTGGGGTCGAATTGCCCGAGGAGGGGCATGGACATCGCCCGGAGGACCCTGGGGTCGGCATCCACCGGGCCGGGCCCCATGAGCCGCCGGGGCGGCGGATTCAGCTCATCGAACACGTTGCGCACGTCTGCCCCTCCTTTCTTCGGCGAGTCCCCGGGGAGGATCGCCCGGCCGGCGCCGAGGCCGCCGCGAACCACCGTCCCGGATCGGAAGCCCGGATCGGAAGCCCGGGGGCTGCCCGATCCGCCCCCGGTAGTGACGGGCTCATTCATCCTCGGTGCTCTCGTCGGTGGGTCGAGCGATCCATACGGCGCGCCCCAAGCCGCGGCCGGAAGCAGAAGGACGAGCAGCGCCGCCCATGCGGTGCCGGCGCGCCCCGTGGCGACGCCGCGACGAGAAGTGCGGGGAATGCGGCAAGGCGGCAACCGACGTATACGGCACGGTCTTCGCGAAAGGGGTCGGATCCACGGCAGGGCAATCGCATTCGGGATTCCCGATGCGTCGTGATGGCCAAGCTGGCGCCGGCCGGGGTCGATCTCCGGGTGCGGAGCGCCGGAATCGGCCCGACGAGCCGGCTGAAGGCCGCTTGCGGCGTCCGGCGGACGGTTCCGGTCGGTGCGGACGACGCGTTCCGTCCGGATGCGATGGCCCCGGGATTCACGGGTCAGCGGCTCGATTCGGGGAAGGAGACCTGTCTCCACGGCCGGACCCGGCTTCTCCCCCGGTCCACCGGTCCCCCGGTCCACCGGCATTCGGCGGCGCCCACGCTCAGGCGGCGCCGGGATGCACCCGGGTGCCCGCATCGCCGTAGACCGCCGCCTCGGCCTCGCCCAGATGGGCGATGACGGCGAGCTTCCCGGTCTCCTCGACGAAGCGCGCGGCGGCCTCCACCTTGGGGCCCATGCTGCCGGCCGCGAAGTGTCCCTCGCGCTGGTACGCGCGAAGCTCCCCGGCCGTCACGCGCCCGAGGGGCTCTTCGCGAGGGGTGCCGAAGCGGAGGCTCGCCTTGGGCACTGCGGTCAGGATGAACAGGGCATCGAGCCCCAGCACCCTCGCCATGAGGGCGGAGCTCAGGTCCTTGTCGACGACCCCGGCGACCCCGCGGCGGGTCCCGTCCGGCGCCCGGACCACCGGGATCCCGCCGCCCCCGCCTGCGATCGCGACCGCGCCGCTCTCGATGACCGCCTGCACCAGGGAGACGTCCGCGATGTGGCGGGGCTCGGGCGACGGCACCACCTGGCGCCATCCGCGGCCCGCGTCCTCGCGCATCGTCCAGCCGAGGGCGGCCCGCACCTCCTTCGCCTCCGCCTCGTCGTAGAAGTACCCGATGGGCTTGCTCGGCGCATCGAACGCGGGGTCGGCGGGGTCCACCTCGACCTGGGTGAGCAGGCACACGACGTGCCGCGGCGACCCCGCCCGGCGGAGCGCGTTCTCGAGGGCCTGCATCAGCAGGTAGGCGATCCCCCCCTGGCTGTGGGCGACGCAGATGTCGAGGCTCATCGGGGCCACCCGGTCGCGGGCGAGGGTCTGGCGCATCAGGATCTTGCCGACGACCGGACCGTTCCCGTGGGTGATGACCACCTGGTTCTCGCGCATCAGGATGGGGAGCAGGCGCTCCCCGGTCCGCGCCGCGAGCTCGACCTGCTCCTCCGGGGTGCCCCGGATGCCGCCGGGGTGGATCGCGTTCCCGCCGACCGCGATGAGAAGGCGGGAAGGCTCCTCTCCGGCGGTCACCGGATCCTCTCCCGCCGCGTTCGTTCCGGCGCCGGTCCCGGCCTCGTCCCGGGCTCCGGCGCGGCGATGCGGACCGCGGCCTCCACCGCATCCGCATTGGACCCGGCCACGAAGACCCCGGCCCCCTCGAGGCTCCGCCGCTGCGCATCGTGGTCTTGGGGGTCGAGCTCGGTGCCGCACACCGAGGCGAAGACCGGCGGGCGGCCGGGAGCGGCCGCCCGGAGGACTTCGACGACCGATGCGGCGGGGTCGGGATGGCTCCCGGCGCCGAGGATGACGTCGAGGACCACCGCGGCGACCGTGGGGTCGGCGAGGGCTGCGGCGAGCGCTCCCGAGCGCATCGCGGGCTCGAGCATGGGATGGGGGCGCCCGGCCGTGTACTCGTCGGCCCCGAGGTCGAGGAACGTGTGGCCGGCCGCCGGCCCCGACCCGGACGGGGCGAGGAGGGCGGCGCCCGGGATCGGGGCGTTGGAAGCGACGGCGCGGCCCGCGCGGCGAAGGATCGCCTGGCCCTCGGCGCAGAGGGTGCCGCCCGCGAAGAGCCCGACGATCCGGCCGGGACGCACCGGCGGAAGCGGTCGGAGCGCGGCGGGGGCGGCGGTCCCGGGGCTCGGGCCGTCCGGCCCGCACCCGCCCTCGCCGCCGCCCCCGAGCGCGAGTCGGGCCGCGTCCCGCAACGTCGGCGCGAGGGCCGCGTTCGGGGGAAGCTCCCCGGCAGCGCGCCCGACGAGATGCAGGGTCACCGGCTTGGGGCACTCCGCGAGGCGGGCGAGGAGCGCCGCCTCGGTCCGGGGGCCGGGCGGCTTGGAGACGATGACGACGTGCCGCGTGTCCGGGTCCGCTTCGAGGGCGTCGAGGGCCATGAACGTCCCGAGCCCGCCGACCTCGTCGCCGAGGTCCCGGCCGCCGACCCCGATCCCGTGGGATATCCCGCCGCCGCCGCGATGGACGAGCACGGAGAGCTCCTGGAGCCCGGTCCCGGAGGCGGCGATGGCGCCGATCGCGCCGCGGCGCACCCGGTTGGCGAAGGCGAGCGGCGTCCCCGCGACGATCGCGGTCCCGCAGTCGGGCCCCATCAGGGCGAGACCCCGCGCGCGGGCCTCGCGCTTGAGGGCGATCTCCTCCTCGACCGGCACGTTGTCGCTGAAGACGAGGACGTGGAGGCCGGCCGCGAGCGCCCGCCGCGCTTCGCGGGCCGCGAACGGGCCGGGGACCGACACGATGGCGAGATTCGCGCCGGGGAGCGCCTCGCGGGCGGCCCGGACCCCGGGAGAGCGGGCGGCGGCGCCTCGCCCCGCCGGGCCCTCCGCCGCCGCCGCGTCCACGAGCCTCTCCTCGGCCGCCGAGAGGGCCGCGCCGAGGGCCTCCTCGCTCTCCGCGCGGACCGCGAGAACGAGGTCGTCCGGCCCGGCCGTGCGGCCCGCCTCCGTCAACAGGCCCGCCTCGTCGAGGATGGCGAGGTTCGACGGGGTACCGATCATGAGCGCCACGGTCTCCGCCCCTTCGTTCCCCGAGAGCGACGCGGAGATCCGCATGAGCGCCACGGAGTCGAGGTAGAAGCCCCGCCGCACGCGGTTGGCGACGAGCCCGGTGATCGCCCCCCGATCCGTCGCGGCGCCTGCCCCGGTACTCATTCCAACCCCTCCGCGAGCCCGGCCAGGGCCTTCGTGAAGCAGCCCATGGGCGCGCGCGCCACCCCCGCCCCGACCTGTCCCACCCCCGGCTCGCGATGGGCGATCCCGGTGTTGATCGTGGGCGCGATGCCGCTCGCGACCACCCGCCGCGCGTCGATGCCGGTCGGGACGCCCGCGAAGTCGAGGGCGGGGATCGTCCACTCCGAGCTCCGGGCGAGGGTGATCTCGTACATGCGCCGGGTGTGCCCGGCTGCCTCCGCCGCGCTCCCCGCCCCGACGAACCCGGCCACCGCGGGGGCGGCGGCCATCGCGAAGCCGCCGAGCCCGACCGTCTCGACGATGGTGGAATCGCCCATGTCGGGGTTCGCGTCCGCCTCCGTGAAGCCCGGGAAGTAGAGCCCGCGCGGCATCTCGACCGGCGCGACGAACCACCGGTCTCCGGTGCCGGAGAGACGGATGCCGAAGTCGGCGCCGTTGCGGGACATCGCGGTCACGAGGGAGGAGCCCGCGACCCCGCCGGCCGGGTCCGCGACCGCCTTGCCGAGGGCCATCGCGACGTTGAGGAAGAACTGGTCGTTGCCGGCGATGAAGGCGAGGACGGCGGCGAGCGCCTCCCGGCCCCCCACCGAGCGTGCGAGGGCGGGGGCGAGCTCGCGAAGCAGCAGGCCGGTGCAGGCGGCGTTGCGCTGGTGCATCTCGTCGCCGGCAGCGAGCCCGCGCGCCACGATGCCCTTCAGGGGAACCCCGCCGCCGCTCCGCAGGGCCGCGCCGAGAGCCGGCCCGAGGACCTCCGCGATCCAGCGAAGCCGCCCCCGCACCTCGGGGTCGTTGCCGCCGAAGCGCATCACCTTGCCGAGCCCCTCGTTGAGGGTGCAGTACGCCCGGTTCCCGAACGTCCGGTTCTCGACCACCATCACCGGCATGGACCGGGTGGTGATGCCGGTCATCGGCCCCACCGCGTCGTGATGGTGGTTGGGTGCGAATTCGATCCCGCCCCCGGCCGCGAGCGCCTCCGCCTCGTCGAGGTCCCGCGCCCACCCTTCGAGCACCGCCGCCCCCGCCGCCGCCCCCCGCATCGGGCCGCACATCCGGCTCCACTCGACCGGCGGACCGGCGTGAAGGAGCAGGCGGTCGCGCATACCGGGCACCGCCTCGCCCGCGGGGAGCACGTCGAGGAGCACCGGATCGCCCCGGAGCATCCGGTCCACCGCCTCCGTGTTCGCCGCCTCGATCCGCTCGCCGGCGCCGCCGGCGGCCTCGAGCCGGTCCGCGAGCGCGAGCGCGTCCGGGTCCGCGGCGGGCGGCGACCACTCGACCTCCACCACCTCGACCCCCGCGGCGCGGAGGTCGGCCGCGAACTGCCCGAGGCCGACGTTCACGACCCGTACCGGCCCCGCGAGCAGGTCCTTCATGCGAAGCTCCCCGCGCCGTGCGGCCCGTCTTTCGCGCGGTCCTCCTCGCCGTCGTCCGGCTCCGGCACGGCCAGGCCTCCACGGGCCGGATCCCGGCCGCCCGCTCCCCGGCCGTCGGATCCCCGATCCCGGGGCTCCCGGCCGCCGGGGTCGAAGCGCTCCAGGAACCGGAGGAGGACGCGGGCCGCGGCGGCGGCGTCCGCCTCGGTCATGGACTCCGCCGGATGGTGGCTGATCCCGTCCTTGCAGCGCACGAAGAGCATCCCGACGTCGGTCAGGTGCGCCATCGCCATCGCGTCGTGGCCGGCGCCGCTCGGAAGCTCGCGGACCTCGAACCCTTCCGCCGCGACGGCCCCGCCCAGGGATTCGACGAGCCGGGGGCTGCACCCGCACGCCCCGGTCTCGTGGGTGGTCACCCGGTCGAACAGCACCCCGCGCCGGCCGCCGATCGCGGCAAGCTCCTCGCCGATCCGGCCGAGCGCCGATCGGCGGGCCGCATCGCTCTCCCCCCGGACGTCGATCGTGAACTCGACGACCCCGGGAATGACGTTGACCGCCCCCGGCATGGTCCGGAGCACCCCGACCGTGCCGACCGCGCCGGGGGTCTCGAGGCAGATCCGCTCGACCGCGACCACCGCCTCCGACGCCGCCGCGAGCGCGTCCCGCCGCAGGTTCATGGGGACGGTCCCGGCATGACCGGCCCGCCCCATCACCTCCACCCGGAGGCGGGTCGCGCCGGCCACGGAGGTCACCACCCCGACCGGCAGGCCCTCCGCCTCGAGCACCGGCCCCTGCTCGATGTGCACCTCGACGTAGGCGGCGACCTCGTTCCGGGGGCAGGCAGCCTCGCCCACCGCCTCCGGATCGAGCCCGAAGGCCCGCAGCGCCTCGTGGAGCCGCACCCCGTCCTCGTCCACCATGGCGAGGAGGCCGGGGTCGAAGTCCCCCGCGACGGCCCGGCTGCCGATGAGGGTCGCCTGGAACCGGAGGCCTTCCTCGTCCCCGAACGCGATCACGTCGACCGGGTAGTCGAGCCGCCGGCCGCGCTCGTGCAGCGCCTTGAGGCAGGCGATGGGCAGCATCACGCCGAGCGCGCCGTCGTACTTCCCGGCGTTGCGCACCGTGTCGAGGTGGGAGCCGAGGATGAGCCGGCGGGCGCCCGGGCGCCGGCCCGGGTACCGGCCGACCACGTTGCCCACCGCGTCGAGCCGCGCGCTCATCCCCGCCTCGCGCATCCGCCGCATGACGAGATCGGCCGCCTGGGCGTGCTCCGGGGTCAGGTAGCGGCGCGTCAGCTCGACCGGGTCCTCGCTGCACTCCGCGAGCTCGTCGAGCCACCGCATGACGAGTGGTCCGAGGTTCATCCGGTCCGCGCTGCCGTCGAGGCCGTTGCCGGGACGCGGGGCGGCCGCCCGGCCCCGGGAGACCGCCGGACCGGGGGCGCCGCCGCCCCGCATCGGCGTTACGCGGTCGACCATCGCCGTGCGTCAACCACCACTGCCGTGCGCCATCCGCCGTCCATCCGCCGCCTGGCCTCTCCTCTTCCGCCCGGCATCCGCCGCTTCCGGAGCCGGCGCGGGCGCGGGCACGAAGCTCCCGAGCTTCCCGGCGTGTGCCTTCCGGGGGCGGGGGGGCTGTTCCGGGCGGGGCCGCTCCGGCCCCGCCGCCGCCCCCTCACCGGTTGCGGGCGAAGAACGCCTTGCAACGCGCCACCGCCTCGTCGACGTCGTCCTCGCCGATGCCGAGGTGGGTCACGAAGCGGACCGGGTTGCGCGATGAGATGAGGACCCCGTTGCTCCGCAGGTGCTCGCGGAGCTCGTCCCGCCAGCGCTCGTCCATGTCCACGAACACCATGTTGGTATGGACCTCGCGGCCGTCGAAGCGCAGCTCCTCGATGCCCTCGAAACCCTCCCCCAGGCGCTCCGCGTTCGCGTGGTCGCCGGCGAGGCGTTCCACGTGATGCTCGAGGACGTGCAGGCCGGCGGCGGCGAGGATCCCGATCTGCCGCATCGCCCCGCCCACCATCTTCCGAAGGCGGCGGGCCTCGTCGACGAAGTCGCGCGGACCGCAGAGCATCGTCCCCGCCGGAGCGCCGAGCCCCTTGGAGAGGCACACCGAGACGGTGTCGAAGTGGCGGGTGATGCGGCTCGCGTCGATCCCGAGGGCCGCCGCGGCGTTGAAGAGGCGCGCGCCGTCGAGGTGCTTCGCGAGACCGAGCTCGTCGGCGAGGGCCTCGGCCTCGGCGAGGTAGCCGAGGGGGAGCGCCTTGCCGCCCTGGGTGTTCTCGAGGCAGAGGAGCCGGCTCCGGGCGTAGTGGAAGTCGTCCCCCGGCTTGATCGCCGCCCGCACCGCGTCGAGCGGCAGGGTCCCGTCCGGTGCGAAGTCGAGCGGCTGGGGCTGGATGCCCCCGAGGGCGGCCGCCCCGCCCGCCTCGGACCGGTAGCAGTGCGCCCGCTGTCCGGCGATGTACTCGTCGCCGCGCCCGCAGTGGGTGAGGAGGGCGAGCAGGTTTCCCTGGGTCCCGCTGGACACGAAGAGCGAAGCTTCCATCCCCACCATCTCGGCCGCCCGGCGTTCGAGCGCATTGACGGTGGGGTCTTCCCCGTAGACGTCGTCGCCCACCTCCGCCGCCGCCATCGCCTCGCGCATGGCCGGGGTCGGCATGGTCACCGTGTCGCTTCGAAAGTCGATCATCTGGTATGGGCCTCCCCTCGAGGTTGCCGCCGGGCCGGACTCCGACCCGCCGGGTGGGCGGCGCCCGCGGTGCTCCGCCCGCGCCCACCCCGGCGGCCCGCGCCGTATCGATCGACAGTATAAGTGGAGTCTCCCCGGCCCGAGCGTGCGCACGCGCGCCGGCCGGGTTCTCCGTGGCCGCGTGACGACGATCCCGATCTTCGTGCGGAGGGTCTAGACTGCCGCAAGGCAGGCCGGCGCGGACGAAGCACGGTTCCCGGCCGGAACCCGCGAATCCGCCGGTTGCTTCGCGGGGAGGCGGGTCCCGTCCTTTGCGTGGGCGCGCATCGAGGTCGCGGCCGGCGCCTCGAACCCCGAAGGAGTCCGAATCGATGAGTGCGGACGCGAGGCCCCGGCGGGTGGTGGTGGTCGGCGCAGGGATGGTCGGGGTCTCGACCGCCCTGTGGCTGCAGGAGTCCGGGCACGACGTGACCCTGATCGACCGCGGCCCGCCCGGGCGCGGCGCCTCGTACGGCAACGCGGGCATCTTCGCCACCTACGGGTGCATCCCGATCAACGCTCCCCGGCGGCTCATCGACGCCCCCTCCATGCTCCTCGACGCGGGGAGCCCCCTGTCGATCCGGTGGTCCTATCTCCCCCGGTTCCTGCCCTGGGCGCTGCGCTTCCTCTCCGCCTGCCGGCCGGGCCGGGTGCGGGCCACGGTGCGGGCGCTCGCCGGGGTCCTCGCGCGGGCGGAGGACGGCTTTCTTCCCCTCGCCCGCCGGGCGGGCATCGGATCGCTGCTCGGGCCCGCCGGCGCGCTCCACGTCTACGAGTCGGAGGAGAGCTGGCGGCGGGACCGCCGGGACCGCGAGCGGCGGCGCGCCCACGGGGTCGCCTTCCGGGAGCTCGACCCGGGCGAGGTCCACGAGCTGGAGCCCGCCCTCGCCGATGTCGTGCATCGCGGCGTCTACCTCGAGGACGTGTTCCATCTCCGCAATCCCCATGCGGTCGTGGACCGGCTCGCCCGGGCGTTCGTGCAGTGGGGCGGGCGCCTGCGTCAAGCCGAGGTGAGGACGATCGAGAACGCCTTGCCGGGAATGCTCGAGGCGAGGATCGCGGGCGAACGCATCGCCGCGGACCGGGTGGTGGTCGCGGCCGGCTCGTGGTCGAAGCGCCTTCTCGGGCCGCTCGCGAAGCACGTCCCCCTCGACACCGAGCGGGGATACCACGTCATGTTCCCCGGGGCCGCCTCGCTGCTCGGCCGGCCGGTCGCCCCCGCCGAGGGCGGCTTCTTCATGACCCCGATGGAAGGGGGGCTGCGCGCGGCCGGCACGGTGGAGTTCGCGGGGCTCGACGCACCGCCCCGCCCGGCCCGCACCGAGGCCTTGGCCGCGGCCGCCCGGCGCCTCCTCCCCGACTTGGGCGAGCCGGCGGAGAGCTGGCTCGGCTTTCGCCCCACCCTGCCGGACGCCCTGCCCGCGATCGGCCCGCTGCGGTCCGACCCCCGCATCCTGTGCGCGTTCGGGCACCAGCACCTCGGGATGACCCTGGGCGGGATCACCGGCAAGCTCGTCGCCGAGCTGGTGGACGGCAGGGAGCCGCCGAGCGTGGACCTCGCTCCCTTCCGCCCCGACCGCTTCGCCTGACCCCTCTCCTCCCACCGCCTTTCCGCGCTTCGGCGCTTCGGCGCTCCGCGGTCAGCCGCCGGCCCGCTCGAGGCGGTTCGCCGCGCTCGTCACCGCCTTGAGCGAGGCCATCACGATGTTGGGGTCCATCCCCACCCCGTAGAGGTAGCCGCCGTCCGGCCCCGCGACCTCGACGTATGCGACGGCGGTCGCGTTGGCGCCGTGGCCGGTCGCGTGCTCCTTGTAGTCGCGCACGTTCACCTCCGCGCCGAGGTCGCGGGCGAGCGCGCTCGTGTAGGCGTCGATGGGGCCGTTGCCGTGGCCGGTCACGATGCGGGTCTCCCCGTCCACGAGGAGCGTCCCGGTCACCACCACCCGGCTCGCGGCGTGGGTGTCGGGCGCCATGCGGTGCTCCACGAGCTCGAAGCGCCCGTTGCAGCCGAGGTACTCCTCGGCGAAGAGGTCCCAGATCTCCTGCGACGAGATCTCGAGCCCGCTCTCGTCCGTGACCGACTGCACGATCCGGCTGAACTCGATCTGGAGGGGGCGCGGCAGGTCGAGGTGGAACTCCTCCTGCATGATGTAGGCGACCCCGCCCTTGCCCGACTGGCTGTTGATGCGGATGACCGCCTCGTAGGTGCGCCCGATGTCGCTCGGGTCGATGGGAAGGTAGGGCACCTCCCAGACCGGCGAGTTGGACGTGCCGTTGGCGGCCATGCCCTTCTTGATAGCGTCCTGGTGCGACCCCGAGAACGCGGTGTGCACGAGCTCTCCCGCATAGGGGTGGCGGGGGTGGACGGGGAGCTGGTTGCAGTGCTCCGCCACTCCCCGCAGGTGGTCGATGTCGGAGAGGTCGAGCTCCGGGTCCACCCCCTGGGTGAACATGTTGAGCGCGAGGGTCACCACGTCCACGTTGCCGGTGCGCTCGCCGTTTCCGAACAGGGTCCCCTCGATCCGCTCCGCCCCGGCCATGAAGGCGAGCTCGGCGGCGGCGACCCCGGTGCCCCGATCGTTGTGCGGGTGGAGGCTCAGGATGATGCTCTCGCGGTTGCGGACGTTGCGGCCGAACCACTCGATCTGATCGGCGTAGACGTTGGGGGTCGCCATCTCGACGGTGGCCGGAAGGTTGACGATCATCCTCCCGGACGGGGTCGGCTCGTAGACGTCCATCACCGCCTCGCAGATCTCGACCGCATAGTCGAGCTCCGTCCCGGTGAAGCTCTCGGGGGAGTACTCGTAGATCCACTCCGTCTCCGGGCGGGCCTCGGCCAGCTCGCGGACGAGCCTCGCCCCGCTCACCGCGATCTCGGTGATGCCGTCCCGGTCGAGCCCGAAGACGACCCTGCGCTGCAGGGTCGAGGTGGAGTTGTAGAGGTGGACGATCGCCCGTCTGGCGCCCGCGAGGCTCTCGAAGGTGCGGGCGATGAGCTCGGGACGGGACTGGGTGAGGGCCTGGACGGTCACGTCGTCCGGGATCGCGTCGTTCTCGATGAGGTAGCGGCAGAACTCGAAGTCGGTATCCGAGGCGGAGGGGAAGCCCACCTCGATCTCCTTGAAGCCCATCTTCACGAGGGTCTCGAACATCCGCTTCTTGCGCTCGTGGTCCATCGGGTTGACGAGCGCCTGGTTGCCGTCGCGAAGGTCCACGCTGCACCAGATCGGCGCGTGGGTGATGACCCGCGCCGGCCACTCGCGGTCCGGGAGATCGATGGGCGCGAAGGTCCGGTACTTCTCGATGGGCATCCGGCCGGGCGCTTGCGCGGCCGGCCGGGCCGCGGTCCGGGAGCCCTCGCGGGCCGGGGTCGATTCGTTCATGGGTCTCTCCTGCGAAAAAGAAAAAGCCCGCCCTCGTTTCCGGGGGCGGGCTTCGTAACGGTTCGCTCAGCGCGGCGCTACCTTCCGGCCGACCCCCTCCGGGTCCCGGCAAGAGCGAGGAGCGCGAGCAGTGCGTTCATGGTGCGGATGCTAGGCCCCCCGGCGCGGCGCGTCAACCGCAACCGCGATCCCCGTCGTGTCCTCATCGCCGCCGGTCCTCGTCGCGCGCGGCGCGCCGTTCGCCGTCGGGGGGGCGGTGATGCGGAAGGCCGTCTCGCCGTCCCGGCGCGCGGGGGAGGCCGATCCTCGCTGCGGATTGCGGCCGCATCCCGCTCGCCGTCCCGGCGCACGCGCGGGAGGCTCCCTTCGCCCCCGGCCCCGGGGTCAGCGCGGCGGCAGCAGCTCGCGCGCGAGCTCCACCCAGTAGGTGGCGCCGATGGGGAGGATCTCGTCGTTGAAGTCGTAGTGGGGGTTGTGGACCATGCAGCCCCCGTGCTCGCCCTCGCCGTTGCCGATCATGACGTAGTTGCCGGGGCGCTTGAGCAGCATGAAGGCGAAGTCCTCCGAGCCCATGATGCGGGCCGCGCCCGCGTCCACGTTCTCCGCCCCCACCACCCGGGCCGCCGCCCGGGCCGCGATCGCGGTCTCCTCTTCGCCGTTGACGAGGGGCGGGTAGTTCTTCTCGTACACGGCCTCGGCGGAGATGCCGCGGGCCGCACAGATCCCGTTGACGATCCGGTGGAGCCCCGCCGCGAACCGATCGCGGACCGAATGGGTGAACGAGCGCACCGTGCCCGCGAACTCGACCGAGTCGGGGATGACGTTGATCGCGTCGCCGCCCCGGATCCGCCCGATCGTGAACGTGGCCGCGTTCCGGGCGTCGATCTCCTGGGCGACGAAGTCGTTCAGGGCCTCGATGATCGCGCACGCGGCGTTGATCGGGCTGCGCGCGAGATGGGGCATCGCGCCGTGGCCGCCCACCCCGTTCACGGTGACCCGCACCGTGTCCGAGCTCGCGAGGAACGGCCCCGCGCGGGTGATGAACTTCCCGACCGGCACGGTCGGGAAGTTGTGCATCCCCCAGACCGAGTCCACCGGGAACTCGTCGAACAGGCCATCCCGGATCATCGCGTCGGCGCCCCCCGCGCCTTCCTCCGCGGGCTGGAAGATGAAGTGGACGGCGCCGTCGAAGCCCTGGTGCTCGGCGAGGTGGCGCGCCGCGCCGAGGAGCATCGCGGTGTGGCCGTCGTGCCCGCAGCCGTGCATCCGGCCGGGATGCCGCGATGCGTGCTCGAAGGTGTTGAGCTCGTCCATCGCGAGGGCGTCCATGTCCGCGCGAAGGCCGATCGCCCGGTTGCCGCTCCCGCATCTCAGGGTGCCGACCACCCCGGTGCCGCCGAGGCCGCGCCGGATCGGAATCCCCCAGGCGGTCAGGCGCTCCGCGACCACGTCCGCGGTGCGATGCTCCTCGTAGGCGAGCTCGGGATGGCGGTGGAGGTCGCGGCGGATCCCGGTCAGCTCGTCGTGGCGGGCGACGACGTCGTCGATGAGGTTCATGTGAAGGCTCCTCTCGCTGCGGCGGCGGGGCGGGCCGCGCTCAATCCGCGCGGCGGCGGCGGAGCTCCCGCATCCCCTTCTCGAGCCCCTCCACGGTGAGCGGGTACATGCGGCTCCCCATGATCTCGCGGGTCATCTCGATCGATTGGGTGTAGCCCCAGACGTTCTCCGGCTTCGGGTTGAGCCAGATCGCGCAGGGCCAGGCTTCGAGCACCCGGCCCATCCACACCGCCCCCGCCTCCTCGTTCCAGTGCTCGACGCTTCCCCCGGGATAGGCGATCTCGTAGGGGCTCATGCTCGCGTCGCCGACGAAGATCGCCTTGTGCTGCGCGTCGTACTTGTGGAGGAGGTCCATCGTCGGGAGCCGCAGGGAGTGGCGGCGCCGGTTGTCCTTCCACACCGTCTCGTAGACGAAGTTGTGGAAGTAGAAGTACTCCAGGTGCTTGAACTCCCCGCGGGCGGCGGAGAACAGCTCCTCGCACACCTTGACGTGGTCGTCCATCGAGCCGCCGACGTCGAGGAACAGCAGCACCTTCACCGCGTTGTGCCGCTCCGGGACCATGCGGATGTCGAGAAGGCCGCCGTTGCGGGCTGTCGCACGGACGGTGTCGTCGAGGTCGAGCTCCTCCGCCGCCCCCTCGCGCGCGAAGCGCCGGAGCTTCCGGAGGGCCACCTTCAGGTTCCGGGTTCCGAGCTCCACCGTGTCGTCGAAGTTCCTGAACTCCCGGCGGTCCCAGACCTTGACGGCGCGCCGGTGGCGCGACTCGTGCTGCCCGATGCGCACCCCCTCGGGGTTGTAGCCGTAGGCTCCGAACGGCGACTTCCCGGCCGTCCCGATCCACTTGTTGCCGCCCTGGTGCCGCCCCTTCTGCTCCTCGAGGCGCTTCTTCAGCTCCTCCATCAGCTTGTCGAAGCCGCCCATCGCCTCGATGAGCGCCTTCTCTTCCTCGCCGATCCGGAGCTCCGCCTGCCGGCGAAGCCACTCCTCCGGGATCTCCCCGTGCAGCGCGTCGAACAGCTCCTCCATTCCCTTGAAGTACGTCCCGAAGCATTGGTCGAAACGGTCGAAATGGCGCTCGTCCTTCACGAGCGCCGCCCGCGCGAGATAGTAGAAGTCGTCCACGCTGAGCATGGCGACCCGCCGCTCGAGGGCTTCGAGCAGGGTCAGGTACTCGGTGATCGCGACCGGGATGTGGTACCGGCGAAGGCCGAAGAAGAAGTCGACCAGCATCGGCGGCCCCCCGGACTCAACCGGCGTTGCGGCGGTGCAGGAAGGCGAGCCGCTCGAAGAGGTGGACGTCCTGCTCGTTCTTCAGCAGGGCGCCGTAGAGCGGCGGGATGGCCTCGCGGACGTCCTTGCTGCGCAGGGTCTCGGGCGGGACGTCCTCGGCGACCAGCAGCTTGATCCAGTCGAGGAGCTCCGAGGTCGAGGGCTTCTTCTTGAGCCCCGGCACCTCGCGCATCTCGAAGAAGGTCTCGAGCGACTCCTCGAGCAGGTCCTTCTTGAGGTCCGGGAAGTGGACCCCCACGATCCGGGTCATCGTCTCCTTGTCCGGGAACCGGATGTAGTGGAAGAAGCAGCGGCGCAGGAACGCGTCCGGCAGCTCCTTCTCGTTGTTGCTGGTGATGATGATGACCGGGCGGTGGACGGCGCAGACCGTCTCCTTCGTCTCGTAGACGTAGAACTCCATGCGGTCGAGCTCCTGGAGGAGGTCGTTCGGGAACTCGATGTCCGCCTTGTCGATCTCGTCGATGAGGAGGACCGGGCGCGCCTCGGAGGCGAACGCCTCCCAGAGCTTGCCCCGGACGATGTAGTTGTGGATGTCGTGGACCCGGCCGTCGCCGAGCTGCGAGTCGCGCAGGCGCGCCACCGCGTCGTACTCGTAGAGCCCCTGGCTCGCCTTCGTGATCGACTTGACGTGCCACTGGATGAGGGGAGCGCCGACCGCGCGCGCGACCTCCTCGGCGAGCATGGTCTTGCCGGTGCCGGGCTCCCCCTTGATGAGCAACGGCCGCTCGAGGGTGATGGCCGCGTTCACCGCGAGCATCAGGTCTTCGGTGGCGACGTAGGTATCGGTACCTTCGAATCTTCCCTGCGGCATCGGGCGGTCTTCTCCGTGGGGGTGGGCCGGCCGGCGACAGTGTAGACGATCGGGGCCGGTGGGTCGGCGGGCCGGAACGGCGGGTCCGGGGCGGGAGGATGGCGATCCGGACCGCAATCGTCGGCGCGTCAACAGGTCGGCGGGCCGGAACGGCGGGTCCGGGGCGGGAGGTGGGGTAGAATCCGCGCGATGCACACGAGAGCGGACATCGGCGGCCGGGAGGCCGGCGCCCTCCCGTGGGAGGGGTTCGAGATGCAGGCCGAAACGGTCGAGATCGAGGCGCCCGATCTCGCGCCCTGGCGGGAAGGAAACGCCGGTGTGGACTACGCGCACACCCTGGAGAGCGGCCGGCCGGGGCCGCACCTCATGGTGAGCGCCGTCGTGCACGGCAACGAGCTGTGCGGCGCGATCGTGCTCGACGAGCTGCTGCGGGCGGAGGTCCGTCCCGCGCGCGGCCGGCTCACCCTCGCGTTCATGAACGTCGAAGCCTGCGAACGCTTCGATCCCGAGCACCCCGTCCTCAGCCGCTACGTGGACGAGGACTTCAACCGCCTGTGGTCGAGCGAGGTGCTGGGGGGCCGGCGCGACAGCGCCGAGCTCCGGCGCGCGCGGGCGATCCGGCCGCTCCTCGACGAGGTCGACTACCTGCTCGACCTGCACTCGATGCAGTACTCGGCGGCTCCGCTCGCGCTCTGCGGCACGACCCGCAAGGGGCGGGACTTCGCCCGCGCGCTCGGGTTGCCCGCCCACATCGTGCGCGACGCGGGCCACGCGGCCGGGCCGCGGATGCGGGACTACGCCGCGTTCGCGGACGGCGGGAGCCCCCGCGTGGCGCTGCTCGTCGAGTGCGGCCAGCACTGGAAGCGCGAGACGGTGGAGACGGCGCGAAGGGTCGCGCTCCGGTTCCTCGACCACTTCGGGGTCCGGCTGCCGGAGCCGCCCCCGCCGGCGGACGGGGCGTCGGCAAGGCTGATCGAGGTCACCTCGCCGGTCACGGTGCGGAGCCACCGGTTCCGCTTCACCCTGCCGTACCGGGGCATGGAGGTCATCGAGAAGGCGGGGACCGTCATCGGGTACGACGGCGACGCCGCGGTCGCCACCCCCTACGACGACTGCGTGCTCATCATGCCCTCGCACCGTGCGGCCCGCGGCGCCACCGCGGTTCGCCTCGGCCGCTTCGTCGCCTGACCGCCCGCGCCGCCCGGCGAGAGACGGGAACGGCGCGGCCCGTCCGGCGGCGCTGTCGAGGAGTCGTATGCGCCGGCCAATTCGTACGTAATCGGGATGACCTGTCTGAGAATCGACCGCCGGGGGGGATCCGGTCCGGCCCCGCCCTCGCCCATGCGGGCGGGGCCGGGCCGGGTCAGAGCCAGCCCGGGGTCGGGAGGCCCTTCCCTTCGAGGAAGGCGCGGTTGAAGAGCTTCGACTGGTAGCGGGCGCCGCCGTCGCAGAGCAGGGTCACGATGGTGTGCCCGGGGCCGAGGTCGCGCGCGAGGCGGATGGCGCCCGCGACGTTGATGCCCGACGAACCCCCGAGGCAGAGCCCTTCCTCCTCGAGGAGATCGAACACCACCGGGACGGCCTCCTCGTCCGGGATCCGGTACGCCTCGTCGATGGGTGCGCCCTCGATGTTCTTCGTGATGCGGTTCTGGCCGATGCCTTCCGTGATGGAGCTCCCCTCCGAGGAGATCTCCCCGGTCTTGAAGTAGCTGTACATGCCCGCCCCCATGGGGTCGGCGGCGGCGGTCACGATCTCGGGCCGGCGCTCCTTGAGGGCCATGCTGATCCCGGCGAGCGAGCCGCCGGTGCCGATCGCACACACGAACCCGTCCACGCGGCCGCCCGTCTGCTCCCAGATCTCCGGCCCGGTTCCGAGCACGTGGGCGTCGCGGTTGGCGGTGTTGTCCCACTGGTTCGCCCACAGGACGCCGTTCGGCTCGGTCGCGGCCAGCTCCCTCGAGCGGCGCTCCGAGACCCGGACGTAGTTGCCGGGGTCCCGGTAGGGGGCGGCGGGGACCTCCTCGAGGGTCGCGCCGCACAGGCGCAGCATGTCCTTCTTCTCCTGGCTCTGGGTCTCCGGAATGACGATGAGGGTGCGGTACCCGCGCGCGTTGCCGAGGAGGGCGAGCCCGATTCCGGTGTTGCCGGCGGTCCCTTCCACGATCAGGCCGCCCGGCTCGAGGTCCCCCCGGTCCTCGGCGTCGCGGATGATGTAGAGGGCGGCGCGGTCCTTGACGGAGCCGCCCGGGTTCATGAACTCCGCCTTTCCGAGGATGGTGCAGCCGGTGCGGTCCGATGCCCGGCGAAGGCGTATGAGCGGCGTATTGCCTACCGCTTCGGTCAGTCCGTCCACGATCTCCATCAGCGTCTCCTCCTGGAGGTTCCACACCCGCCGCCGACCCGCGATTGTCTCACAACGACCACCGGTTCACCGCCTCCTCCGTCCGTCCGGGCCGCTTCATGCGGCGGCCGTAGAGGGAGCACCGGGACCCGCGTCCGAGCGAGATGGGGGATGCGTTTCGGGCGACCGGGAGAGAGGCGAAGGACGCCCCGTGGCCGTACCTCTCACATGAGGAGCGCGAGCGCCGGCGGGCCGGCCGCCCGGTCAGAGGTCGATGACGATGCTGCCGTAGTCGTCGAGGGAGGCGCGGGCGCCCGGCGGTACGAGGCAGGTGGCGTCGTACTCCTCGACGATGAGCGGGCCGGCCGCACCCCCCGCGAGGTCGGAACGCCCCACGACGGGGGTCTCCGTCCAGCCCGCCTCGGGGCCGAAGTAGGCGGATCGCGAGCCGCCTCCCGGCCCCTCCCCGGAGGATCGGTCGAGGTGGAGGGTGTCGGGGACCACCGGGGCGTCCGGGAGCCCCTCCGCCACCAGCACCATGTTCACCAGCTCGACGGGCTCCTCCGGCCCTGCCCGGTGGCCGTAGGTGCGCTCGTGCTCCTCCCCGAACGCCTCGGCGAGCCGGTCGAGCCAGGCCCGATCCACCGATCCGTTCGCCGGCGGGGGCGGGGCGGCCACGTCGAGCTCGTAGATCTGCCCCTTGTAGTGCAGGTTCGCGGCCCGCCGGAACCGCATCCGCTCCGCCGGGAACCCCTCGCGCTCCAGCTGCGCCCGGCCCTCGTCCTCGAGCGCGCGCCACGCGCGGTCGATCCCGGCCGGGTCCGCCTCCGCGAGCACCCGCCGGAACGTCCGCGAGTAGTGGTGCTCGACGTCGGCGTAGAGCAGGCCGAAGGCGGAGAACAGCCCCGGCGCCGGCGGCACCAGGATCCGCTTCATGTGCAGGGCCGCCGCCATCGTGCCGGCGAAGAGCGGCCCGTTGCCGCCGAACGCGAACATCGCGTAGCGGCGCGGGTCGCGCCCGCGCTCGCTCGAGACCGACCGGATGGCCCGGATCATGTTGGAGGCCGCGATCCGGTGGGCGCCGTAGGCGGCGTGGGCGAGGTCGAGCCCGAGGGGGCGTGCGATCCGCTCCTCGAAGACCATGCGGCCGCGCTCCGCATCGAGCTTCAGCTCCCCTCCCACCAAGTGGTCCGGATTGAGGTAGCCGAGGATCACGTTCGCATCGGTGATCGTCGGGTCCTCGCCCCCCTGGCCGTAGCAGACCGGGCCGGGCGCCGCGCCCGCGCTCTCCGGCCCGCACTGCATGGAGCCGCCCGCGTCGACCCGGACGATGGACCCGCCGCCCGCCCCGACCTCCGCGAGGTCGATGGCCGGTACCTTGATGAGGTAGCCCGACCCGGTGAGGAGCCGCGACCCCTGCATGATGCCGCCGCCGACGCTGTATTCGAGCGAGCGGGTGAACTCCCCGCTCTCGACGAGCGAGGCCTTGGCGGTGGTTCCGCCCATGTCGAGGGTGATCACGTCCGGCAGCCCCACCTTGCGCGCGAGGGCCTGGGCGCCGACCACCCCGCCGGCCGGCCCGGATTCGATGATGTTGCAGGGCAGGCGGATGGCGTCCTCGACGGTGGTGAGCCCGCCGTTCGACTGCATGAGCATCACCGGCGCGGACACCGAAGCGGCCTCCAGCTCGCGGCGGAGCGACTCCAGATAGCGGGCCACCGTCGGCATGACGCAGGCGTTGACCACGGTGGTCGAGGTCCGCTCGTACTCCTTGACCTCCGGCAGCACCTCGTAGCTGATGCAGGAGACGAGCCGGGGCGCCCGCTCCGCGAGCACTTCCTTCACCAGCAGCTCGTGGGCGGGGTTCTCGAAGGAGTTGAGCAGGCATACCGCGATCGCCTCGACCCCTTCGGCGACGAGCCGGTCCACCGCCGCCTCGGCGGCCTCGCGCGCGAGCGGGCGGACGACCTCGCCGCGCGAGTCGATCCGCTCCTCCACTTCCACCCGGAGATAGCGTTCGACCAGCTCCGGCGGCTTCTCCCAGGTGAGGTCGTACAGGCGCGGCATCCGCAGGTTCCGGAGCTCGAGCACGTCGCGGAAGCCGCGGGTCGTGATGAGGCCGGTGAGCGCCCCCTTGTTCTCGAGGATCGCGTTGGACGCGACGGTGGTGCCGTGCCGGACCTCGGCCACGTCCGGCCCGGCGAGGGAGGTCTCGTCGAACACCTGTCCGAGACCGCGGGCGATCGCCTGCGCATAGTCCTCGACGCTCGAGGACACCTTGCGGGTGTGGACCCGGCCCCCGGGGTCGAGGAACACGATGTCGGTAAACGTTCCGCCGATGTCGACACCGACGCGATAGCGATCCATGGTCGAGCTTCTCCTCGGGTGTGTGGGGGCGCCTGAAGCCGGGTTCCCGACCGGACGCACGGGGGCCGTCGCGGCCGGCCCGGGACGACCGACGGAGCCGCTCCCGGCGTCTCGGCGAGGTGCTCCCCCTCCGCCGGCCGCAAGCCTGCGTCCGCCCGCGCGCCCGTCCGATCAACCGTAGCCAGTCAGCCCGGACGAATCAAGGCTCGGACGCGTACTTGCAGGGCTTCTTCACGCCGACCGATTCGCGGCCAGGCGTCGATACCCCCCGCTCTTCTTCTTGGGAACGGCGCTTCCTGGGAACGCTCGTGTCCCGCCCGCAAATGGGACGGCGGACCGCCACAGGTCGATGCGGGCGGGACACGAGCGTTCCCAGGAGGCCCGTATCCGTGGGACGCGCAGTTCCCAGGACCATCGCTGCTCTCATTCGACCGAAACCGGGTTCACCCGCGCGAACCGATTCCGCAGCGTAGAACGGTCCCGCCACAGGGCCGCTCCCCGATTCCGGTCCTCGGAATCGGGCTCGATTCGTGTAGATTCGCGGCATGGAACGCGGCGTCCTCCTTCGCCATCTCCGCGCCGCCCACTTCGAGTCCGGCGACCGTGGCCTCGCGCGCTCGGACGCGCGCCGGATCGCCCGGTTCCTCGGCCGGTGCGGGGCGCGCAAGGTAGTCGGCATCGGCTCCGCCTTCGATCCCCGGCGGCCGTTCACGGATCGGTCGGACATCGACCTGGTGGTCGAAGGCATCGACCCCGGGGCGTTCTACTCGGTGTCCGCCCGGGCCGCCGCACTCACCGATTTCCGGCTGGACCTGACCCCTGCCGAATCGGCGACCCCGGCCCTGCTGCGCGCCGCCGCCGAACGAGGCGTCGAACCGTGACGCTCGAAGAAGTGCTGGTTCGCCGGCTGGCCGCGGAGATCGAGTCCGAGCTGGCCGGCCTGGACGAGCTGGAACGCGAGCTCGCGAATGCGCCGCGGCAGGACGACCGCTACTCGTTGCGCGCCCGCGGCTCGATCCTCCACGACTTCTACGGCGGGGTCGAGCGGATCTTCGTGCGCATCGCGAGCGAGCTGAACGGCGGCGTGCCGCGGGCGGAGCAATGGCATCGGGAGCTGCTCGGGAACATGACCCTCGAGATCCCGGAAGTGCGCCCCGCCGTCCTCGATCCGGCGCTCGCCGAAGCGCTCGGAGAGTACCTGCGGTTCCGGCACGTCTTCCGCAACGTCTACGGCTCGGTGCTCGAGGCGGAGCGCCTGCACCCGCTCGAGCAACGGCTGCCCGCCACCCTGGCTGCCTTCCGGGAACGCATCCGGGCGTTCCTGGCCTGGATGTCGGGGAGCGGGTAGCTCCCGCCCGCACGCGCGGGCGGGTGCTCGTCGCGCACGTCCTCCACACGCCCATGACGGCGCTGGAAGACGTGCTCGTGGAAGACCTGCTGGCCTGGGCCGAGGATGCCCGGGCGGTGGTTCGGCAGGTCTACAGGCGGCGATGATGCGGCGTCAGCGCCACGCTTCCCACAACCCCCAAACGGTGGCCGCGGCGAGGAAGACCGAGAGCGGGCCGCCGAACCACCACCACGATGCGCCCCCGAAGAGCGCCGCAGAGAACCCGCACCAAGTGGCCAACAGCGCCCACGTCGCGACGTGATCGATCAGGAAATCACGGATACGGGCTGGGTTCATGAGTGGGTAGCTCCCGCCCGCGCGCGCGGGCGGGCGACGGTCAATCCGCCGCCTCGGCCGCCGGCCCCGGTGCGCCGTCGTCGGTCCAGGCGACCGGCGCGGGCGGGGCCGCCCGGCCCGAGCGCAGGCTCTCGCGAAGGGCGCGCGTTGCCGCCTCGTCGACCGTCCACGCCGTGGAATCGACGATCACCCCGTAGTCGTCGCGGGCCGACCCCACCGACACGTACTCGTTGCGCACATCGCGCAGCACCCGCTCCGGGTCCCGCTCCAGGGGATCGCCCCAACCGCCGCCGCCCGCCCACTCGTGCCGGATCACGTCGCCCCGGAACATGGTGGTGGTGACCTTGGATTCGAGCGCTTGGGCGTTGCGGTGCGGGTTGAGCACGTTCGCGGACGGCCGGCCGGGCCGCCCGCCGTACAGCCCGTAGGGGCGGATCTTCTTCCGGTCCGAACGGATCTGCAGCACCGCCTCCGCCTCGTCGAGCCGGATGTCGCGCCGGTACGGCGCCCCGCCCCGGAACTTGCCGGGACCGGCGCGGTCCTGCACGAACTCGTAGGCGAGGATCTCCACCGGCTGCTCCGCCTCCATCACCTCCGCCGACTGCGACGCCATGTTGGCGAACATGTTGGAGTTGCCCTGGAGCCCGTCCGCCCAGGGCCGCCCGCCCCACGTGCCGGCGGTGAAGTCCACGCAGATGAAGGGCCGGCGCGCGGCGTCGTAGCCGCCGATGGTGATGCAGGTGTTGCCCCCGTCGGAGGCGGCGCACACCCGGTCCGGCAGCATCATCGCGAGCGCCCCGAACGCGCAGTCGACCATGCGGAACCCGGTAAGCCCGCGCGCCGCGCAGGCCGCGGGGAGGACCCCGTTCGCGATCGTCCCGCTCGGGGCGGTGACCTCGATGACCCGGAACACCCCCTCGTTGTTCGGGATGCCCTGGGGCAGCACGGACCGGATCGCCGTATAGCTCGCCGCCTTGGTGAAGGAGAGGGTGTTGTTGATCGCGCCCCGCACCTGGTCCGAGGTGCCCGTCCAGTCCACCATCATCCGGTCGCCCTTCTTCTCGATCCGGCAGAAGAGCCGGATCGGGCGGTCGAGCTCGATGCCGTCGTCGTCGATCCAGTCCTCGAAGGAGAACTCGCCGTCCGGCAGCTCGGCCACCGCCGCGCGGGTCAGCCGCTCGGCGTAGTCGATGACCTCCTGCATGTAGGCCCGGCTCGTCTCGACCCCGTAGGCGTCGACCAGCTCGAGGAACTGGCGTTCCGCGATCTTGCAGGCCGCGAGCTGGGCCCGGAGGTCGCCGAAGACCTGGATCGGGATCCGCACGTTGCGCTCGACGAAGGCCCAGATCGCGTCGTTCGAACGGCCCCGGTCATAGAGCTTGAGGGGCGGGATGCGCAGCCCCTCCTGGTAGATCTCGGTGGAGTCGGAGGCGTTCGACCCCGGGACCCGCCCCCCCACGTCGGCGTGGTGGCAGATGGTCGCCGCGTAGGCGATGCGTTCGCCGCCGACGAAGATCGGCTGGAAGATGAAGATGTCGGGGAGGTGCATCCCTCCGTCGAAGGGGTCGTTCAGGATGAACACGTCGCCCGGATGGGTGTCCTCCCCGAAGCGTTCGACCACCACGTCGAGGGCGGTCGGGATGGAGCCGAGGTGCCCCGGCAGGGTGAGTCCCTGCGCGACCAGCTTGCCGTCCGCGTCCGCGAAGGCGGTCGAGAAGTCCATGTTGTCGCGCAGCACGCCGGAGTAGGTCGTGCGGCAGATGGTGAGCGCCATCTCGTCCGCGATGGAGAAGAGCGAGTTCTTGAACAGCTCGAACCCGATGGGGTCCTGGATCTCGGCCATGTAACGCTCCTGCTGCCGTGCGAACCGGGGCGGGCGCCGCCGGCCGCGGCACGCCGGTCCGATCGAAGCCCGAGGGGGCCGAACGCGGCGCAACGCACCGGCCGCGTCACCGGGACGGCCGGGTTCACCTCTCCCCCCTGCCGCTTTATAGGCGTATGCCCCTCCGCATACAAGAGGGGGAGCGGAGGGAGGCATGTGCGCTGTTCGTAAGTATTTGAAACATATGAGCAGGATGGATCCGTCGGACCCTGTGCACGTCCAACCGCGACACGCTCGTGACCGTCGTATCCATTTGATTTACAAAATCTTTCGTTGCTGCGGCAGGCGGTTCCGCCGCGGTGGGGTGAAATCCGCCAACCAGACCCGTGAATCGCCCCGAAACCGTGGAGTCAGCCCGTCCCCGTGGGGTAAGAAATATCTCGACCCCCGCTCTCTTCTCTCTATATCAATGCCTTACGAACAGCGCGCGGGGCTCCGGAGGGGAGCCGGGGTCGCTTCATTCCGCGGAATCGGCTCACGGGGGTGAGCCCGGTGCGTTCGACTTTGCGCGCCGCCTGCGGCAATCTCGCGGATCCCCCCGCTACGCACGAGCCCCGCATGGTCCCGAACCAGATCCCCCCCGAAGGCGAGAAGCTCCTCGACCACATCGCCCACTGGGTGCCGGACCTCGACACGGCGAGCGAGCCCTTCGAATCGCTCGGCTTCGTCTTGACCCCCTGGAGCGAGCAGCACGCCTCCGCGCGCCCCGGCACGCCGATCTCTCCGGTCGGGTCCGCGAACCGGTGCATCATGCTGCGCTCGGGCTACCTCGAGATCCTCGCCCCCCTTGCGTCCACCCCCATCGGCCGCGAGCTCCGGGCCGGCATCGATCGCTACGTGGGCGTCCACCTCCTCGCCTTCGGGTCGTCCGACACCAAGGCCGAACAGGCGCGGCTGGAAGCCCTGGGGTTTCCGCAGCGCCCGGTCGTGGCGCTGCGGCGCGAGGTGGAGACGGAGGGCGGAGGGACCGCGACCCTCCGCTTCACGGTCGGGCGCGCCGAGCTCGGCTCGATGGCGGAGGGGAGGATCCAGTTCCTCACCCACCACACTCCCGAGCATCTGTGGCAGACGCGCTACCTGGGGCACCCCAACACGGCGGAAGACCTGGCCGAGGTCTGGATCGTGGTGGCGGACCTCGACGAGGCGGCCGTCCGCTATTCGGCCTACCTCGGCCTGCCCGCGGACCGGGCCGGGCCGGGAGCGGCGGCGATCCGCCTGTCACGCGGCAGGGTGTCGCTGTTCACCGCCGAGGCGTTCCGGGAGCGGCTGCCGTGGGCCGAAGTGCCCGCCCTGCCGTTCATCGCGGGCTACGGCCTCGCGGCCGCGGAGCCCGCGCGGGCGCGGGAGCTGGCCGAGGGAGCGCCCGGGGTGGTGGTCCACGGCTCCCTGCCGCACGCCTCCGGCGCCGCCCCCGCCCCCGACCCCGACCGATTCGCCGCGGTGCTTCCGGGGAGCGCGGGCGGCACGTTGCTGTTCTCGCGATCGGGGCGCTTGGGCGCCCCTTGATCCCGGGGGATCCCGGGGGCCGGCCGGAGCGGAGCGGTCCCGGTCGGCCTCGGTTCCAGGGACGGGCGGCGGATCATCCGCCTCCGACGGGGACGATGACGAGTACGTCCCGAGCACGATCCGGGAGGGCGCCAATCGGCGCTTCATGGAGTTCGCCCTTTCCCGAACAGACAGGAGGATGAAGACGTCGGACTGGCTGGAGGAAGTGTTGCACGTGCCGTCCGAGCCGATGGGCTGGCGGGGCGAGATGGGCATGATCGCGTCGGCAGGGGCGAAGATCTCCTTCGCCGTGACCGGCATCATGATCGGCGCGATGGTGTTGTTCCTTGCGCTCATCTCGATGTTCTACCGGTGGCCGCCCCCGCCCATTGCAGCCGGTTCCGGCGGCGCGAACGCCCCGGTCGGGAGGCTCCCCCACCGAGCTATCGGCGGGGGTCGGCCGCACGGCTCGCCCCGCACGTTGCCCGAATCCCGGATCGAGGGCACCCCCCACCGAGCTACCGGCGGGGGTCGGCCGCACGGCCGTTCCCCCACGGCCCGCCGGTACGGCGGCCCGGCGAGCGGCGGGCCGTGGGGCCGGCGGGAAACGTGGGGCCGGTGGGAAAGGGAGGCGGCCGGGGCCGGCCGGGACGTCAGGTAAGCTGGATGCGGCCGCCCCGCATGGGGCCGCCACCCGGCATCGGGCCGCCGCCGCCCGGCATCGCCCCGGACGCGGGCACCACGATCTGCGACGCCTGTTCGCGCTGGAGCTCGCGCAGCTCGTCGACCATCCGGCGCACCGCCTTCTCCGCCTCCGGGCCGAACATCTCGATCGCCTCCTCCAGGCTGCCCGCTTCGAGCTCGAACTGGATCGGGAGCGGCCCCATCGCGGACAGGACCTGGGCCTGGCCCATGTACAGGGTCTGGCGGGACGTGTCCGGCGTTCCGTCGGCGTTGAGCGGCCTCATCCGGCGGATGGTGCCGGCCGCGAGGTCGGTGATCACTTCCTCGAGATACAGGCGGTCGCGCTCCATCTTCAGATTCTTGAGGTCGTGTACCGCCCCTTGCTGTTCGTTCGCCAATGCAGGCTCCTCGTCTACGATGATCGGACCGAAGGGCAAAGGCTATTGATTCGGCCGGCCGATGGCAAATCCGCGGTTGGCTTGCGCCGGGGCGGCCGGCGCCCCGGCCTCCCGGGGACGGGGTCCGCCCCTCGGGCCGCGAACGCCCGCGCAGGGTACGCACGGCCGGCGGCCGTGGAGGTGCGCGTCCAGGTGGCCGCCGCCGGGCGGCACGGCGCCCCGCCGGGGCCTCGACGAGGTGTCCGGACCGTACCGGCCGGAGCCGGCCCAGGGCCGGTCCGGGGCTGAATCGGGGCTGAATCGGGACCGATCCGGGGCCGGACCGTACCCCCGCGCGGCCGAACGCCATCGCGCACACCTCGGCGCCCCAATCCGGGCTCGCGGTGGTTCATAATGCGCCCCCCCGGTTCCGCCCCGGCCTCCGCCCCCTCCCCCGCATCGGGCGAGGCCGCGCGTGCACACCGCGCACGGCCAGGGCGCACCGAATCCGAGAGGAGGATCCGACATGGCCAACGACGCGAACGCAGCTTTCATCCTCCGCGACCAGGAACACCTCATCCACCCCCTGCACAGCCCGGCGGCCCACGTCGGCGGCAAGGTCTGGGTCCGCGGCGAGGGTGCGGAGCTCATCGACGCGAACGGCGACCGCTACATCGACGGCCTCTCGGGGCTGTGGAACAACACCGCCGGCCACGGCTGCCGGGAGCTGGTGGACGCCGCCGCGGCCCAGATGGCGGAGCTTCCCTATGCGTCGGGCTACTCGGGGAGCACCAACCCGCGCGCGATCGAGCTCGCCGAGCGGCTCGCCGCGATCACCTACCCGAACGTCAACCGCTTCTACTTCACGTCGGGCGGCGGGGAGTCGAGCGACAGCAACTTCAAGATGGCCCGCTACTACTGGAAGCTCCGCGGCAAGCCGGACAAGACCAAGGTCATCTCGCGCCAGTGGGGCTACCACGGGGTCACCCTCGCCGCGATGTCCGCGACCGGGATCACCGCCTACTGGCCGATGTTCGAGCCCCGGGTGCCGGGCTTCGTCCATATCCCGTCGCCCTACCCCTACCGCTACGAGGCGCCGGCCGGCGAGAGCCAGGGCATCGCGGCCGCGAACGAGCTGGAGCGGGCGATCCTCCGGGAGGGGCCGGACACGGTGGCCATGTTCCTCGCGGAGCCGGTCCAGGGGGCGGGCGGGGTGATCGTCCCGCAGGACGACTACTTCCCCCGCATCCGCGAGATCTGCGACCGGTACGACGTGCTCCTCGCCTCCGACGAGGTGATCACCGGCTTCGGACGCACGGGAAGGATGTTCGGCCTCGAGCACTGGGGCGTGACGCCGGACCTGATCCAGTTCGCGAAGGCGATCACCTCGGGGTACTTCCCGCTCGGCGGCATCGGGATAAGCGACGAGATCGCGGACGTCATGGACGCCGCGGACACCCCCTGGATGCACGCCTACACGTACAGCGCCCACCCGGTCGGGTGCGCCATCGGGGTCGCGATGCTCGACGTCATCGAGCGGGACGGCTATCCCGAGATGGCCGCGGCCAAGGGCAAGCGCCTGCTCGTGCACCTCAAGGACGCGCTCGCCGACCATCCCCACGTCGGGGACGTGCGCGGCCTCGGCCTCATGTGCGCGGTCGAGTTCGTCCGGGACCGGGCCACCAAGGAGGAGTTCGACGCGGCCGAGAAGGTCGGCCCCCGCATCAACCAGGCGACGATGGACCGGGGGATGTTCTCCCGGGTGCGGGGGGACGTGTACTACCTCGCGCCCCCGCTCACGACCTCCGAGGCCCAGCTCGACCGGATGGTGGACGTCCTCGCGGACGCGGCGCGCGCGGTGCTGGGGTAGCCGCCCGCGGGGCGGGGGCGCCCGCCCCGGCCCCGCCGAACCGAGGCCGCATCCGCCGGCCGGGCAGCCGGTTCCGCCGCGTGGATTCGTCCGGGGCCGGTCGTACCCTGGGCCTGAGCCGGGCGGGCCTGGCCTACATGACCCGTTCCGCGATGCGTTCGAGGCGGGCCGTCGTGCCCGCCTCGTCCTCCATCGGCAGGACGAAGAGGATGCGGGTCACCCCCGCGTCGCCCCACCGCGCGATCTCGTCCCGGTCCCGCCGGCACCCGAAGAGGGTGACGTCGATGGTGGACGGGTCCCGGCCGCGCGCGCGCCACGCCTCCTCCATCCGCCGCCGCCCGTCCGCCACCATCTCCGGGGTCGACCAGAGGTAGCGGGGCATCCAGCCGTTTCCCCACTCCGCGGCGCGCTTGGCGGCGAGGGCGAGCTCGCCGGCGACGAGGATCGGAGGGTGCGGGCGCTGCACCGGCTTGGGCTCGACGATGACCTCCGGGAAGCGCACGTAGCGCCCGTCGAAGGAAGAGACCTCGTCGGTCCAGCAGGCCTTCATCGCGGCCACGAACTCGCGCATCTGGGCGCCGCGCCGCTCCCAGTCCACGTTGAACACGTCGCCCTCCTCCCGGAGCCATCCCGAGCCGACCCCGAGCACGACCCGTCCGTGCGAGACCCGGTCGAGGGTCGCGATCGCCTTGGCGGCGAGGAGCGGCCGGCGCTCCAGGACGAGGCTGATGGACGTCCCGAGCCGGATGCGGCGGGTGGCCCCGGCCGCCGCCGCGAGGCCGACGTAGGGGTCCACCATCATCCGGTACTCGTCGGGGAGCGGGCCTCCCCCCGGATAGGGGGAGTCGAAGCGTTCGGGGATCACCGGGTGCTCGGGGAGGAACAGCGACTCGAAGCCGAGGGCCTCCACCCGCTCCGCGAGCCGGGGGAGGGGCATGGTGGTGCGGGTCGCGAACATCATGACCCCGAGCCGGGGGCGTCCGTCCCGGGAGCGCTGGTCCCGCTGCTGGTCCATCTCCAAACCTCCGATTCGGTGCGCTTCGGGGGGCCGGGGCGCCGGGGCCGCCGGCTCCGGCTCCGGCTCCGGCTCCGATTCCGACTCCGGCTCCGGCTCCGGCGCTCAGGCCGCGAGCAGGCGGTCGGCCCAGATCCCGAGCCGGTCGAGGGCGTCCTCCTCCGGGCTCACCCGAAGAACCTGGAGCACCCGGTCCACGCCCGCATCTTCCAGGCGCCGGTGGGTCTCGGGGTCCGGACGCGCGCCGAACATGGTGATCCGGAAGCTCGAGAAGTCGCGCCCGGCCTCCCGGTACATGCCTTCGATCCGGCGGCGGGCGGCGGCGACCTCCTCCGGCGTCACCCGCAGGAAGCGGGGGATCCAGCCGTCGCCGTACTCCACGATCCGCTCCGGCGCCCGCGCGAGCTCGCCCGCGATGAGGATCGGAGGATGCGGGCGCTGCACCGGCTTGGGATCGCTCCACAGCGGCGGGAAGTCCACGTACTCCCCGTGGAACTCCGCGAGCCCGTCGCGCCAGCAGGCCTTCATCGCAAGGACGTGTTCACGCACGTGGGCCCAGCGGCGCTTCCAGTGCACCCCGAGGATCTCGGCCTCCTCGCGCTGCCAGCCCGCCCCGACGCCGAGCTCGAAGCGCCCGTTCGAGACGAGGTCGAGGGTCGCGGCCTCCTTGGCGAGCACCAGGGGCTCGCGCTCCGCCGCGAGGACGATCCCGGTTCCGAGCCGGATGCGCTCGGTCGCGCCGGCGGCGGCCGCGAGGGTCACCAGCGGGTCCATCAGATGGGCGTAGACGTCGGGCATCTCGCCGCCGCCCGGGAACGGCGAGGTGCGCTCCACCGGCATGACGGGATGGTCCGGGACCCAGAGCGATTCGAAGCCGAGCGCCTCGACCCGCCGCGCCAGGGTCACCACGTCCGCCGTATACGCGGTCGGCATGTAGAAGATGCCTACCTGCACGCCACGCCCTCCCTCTCCCGCCCGCTCCCGCCCCCTCCGCGCCGCGGCGTACCTCGCCGCGCCGCCCCTCCCGGCGAGCCCGCCGCCGGGGGCGCCGCCGGAGATGCCGGCCCGCGCCGATTGTATGGACTCCTCCCGGCCCGCGCACGGACGCGGCGGCGCAGGGACATGTGCGCTGTGGGGTTTTCGTCGGGCACGCCTCTCGCGAACGCTCTTGGGCACGGCGTCCTGGGAACGCTTGTGTCCCGCCCGCATCGACCGGCGGCGGCCTCGCCATCCCATTTGCGGGCGGGACACAAGCGTCTGGAAGACGCGCCGTTCCCAGGACGCCGTGCCCGCCCAAGTGGCTCCGTGGTGTGAAATCCTCCAGCCACCCCCTCGAACCGAACCCGAACCACGGGGGAACGCCGTCTGCGTGGGGGTGAAAAATATCTCGACCTCCTCTCTACACCCTCTATCTCAAGAGCTTACGAACAGCGCCGGGGGCTCGGCGCAGCGGCGGGCATCGATGCCTGGCCGCGAATCTGCCGGCGTGGAAATGCCCTGCCTCGACCTGCCGGCGGCCGGCGGCCTGCCGGGTGCGCCGGCGGTGGTGCACAATGGCCCCGGTCGCACTACGAGCCCGGGGGAGGCGCGCGCAGGACATGAAGATCGAATCGGTGACCGCGGCGTGGCTCCACGTCCCCATCCCCGAGGCGCGCCAGCACCGGACCGACTTCGGCCGGATCGCATCGTTCGACAGCACCCTGGTGCGGGTGGAGACCGAGGGCGGGCTCGTCGGCTACGGCGAGGCGAAGGCGGCGGTCGGGAGCGCCGGCAACAACCGCGCGCTCGCGACCCTCGTCGAGCAGGAGCTCGGCCCCCTGATCGTCGGCGAGGACGCGCGGGACACCTCGCGGCTCTGGGACGTCATGTACAACGGGAGCCGCGCCCACTACGCGATCCGCCGCGGGCACGTGTTCCCCGCCCTCGGGCGGCGCGGCATCACGATGTCCGGGCTCGGCGGCATCGACATGGCCCTCTGGGACCTCCACGGCAAGTCGCTCGGCGTCCCGGTCTGGCGGCTGCTCGGAGGCCGCCGGCAGGAACGGATGCCGGCCTACGCGTCGGGCGGCTGGGCGCCCGCGGACCGGATCGTCGAGGAGCTTCAGGGCTTCGTCGACCGGGGCGGCTTCAAGGCGGTCAAGATGCGGGTCGGGGCCGGCGACGGCGAGGTCGCGGACTCGGTGCGCCGGGTGCGCGCGGCCCGCGCCGGCCTGGACGAGGAGGTCACCATCATGTGCGACGCGCACGGCACCTGGACCGTGGCCGAGGCCAAGCGGTTCTGCCGGGAGGTCGCGGGGTGCGGGGTCGGCTGGCTGGAGGAGCCGGTCACCGCCGACGACAAGCGCGGCCTCGCGGAGGTGAGGGCGAGCACCGACATCCCGATCGCGACCGGCGAGAGCGAGTTCACCCGCTTCGACTTCCGGGACCTCGCGGAGCTGCGGGCGGCCGACGTGTTCCAGCCGGACCTCTCGATCGCGGGCGGCGTCACCGAGGCGGTGCGCATCGAGGCGCTCGCGTCGGCCTTCCAGATCCGCTTCGCGCCCCACCTGTGGGGCGGGGCGTGCACGTTCTCGGCCGGCCTCCAGGTCGCGGCGGCAGCGTCGACGGGATTCATCCTGGAGTACTCGCTCGGCGCCAACCCGATGCTCCACGAGCTCGCCCGGGAGGATTTCACGGTCGTGGACGGCTACCTGGAGATCCCGGATCGGCCTGGGCTCGGGCTCACCATCGACGAGGACTTCGTCGCCCGCTACCGGGTGACGCAGGCCGGCAGCGCAGGGCCGGTGACGCGGGGCGGGTGACGCAGGACGGACGGGGCCGACGCGCCGATGCACACCATCGCCCGGATGCTCTCCGACGTCCGGTCGCGGACCCCCGGGGCGACCGCGGTCGCGTACCGGGGCGGGCGCCTCACCTTCGCGGAGCTCGACGAAGCCGCGCGCCGCGCCGCCCGCGCGCTCTCGGAGCTCGGCGTCGGGCGCGGCGACCGGGTGGCCCTCTGGCTTCCCAACTGCCCGGCGTACCTCGTCCTGTGGCTCGGCGCGGCCCGCCTCGGGGCGATCACCGTCGCGGTCAACACCCGCTTCCGCGCGGTCGAAGTCGCGGACGTCGTGCACCGTTCCGGGGCCAGGGCGCTCGCCCTCTGGCCCGGGTTCCGCGGCATCCCCTTCCTCGACGTCCTCGGCGAGATCGACCGGAGCGCCCTCGAACGGCTGGAGACGCTGGTGGTGTACGGGGAAGAGGAGGAGGGGAAGGAAGGGGAGGAGGCCGGCGCCGGCGCCGGAGCCGGGTCGGTGAGGCCGGTGGGGGCGGCTGCGAGGACGGCCGCGGGGACGGCCCGAGCGCTCCCCGGCTCACTCCCGGCCCTCCCCGCCTCGCTCGCCGGCTGCCGGCGGGTCGCGTTCCCGGACCTCCTCGAACGCCCGCCCCTCGACGAGGACCGGGCGGCCCCCGGCGACGGCGCCAACATGTTCACCACCTCGGGGACCACCCGCGCCCCCAAGTTCGTGCTCCACAGCCACGCGAGCGTGACCGCCCACGCCTTCACCATGGCCCGCGCGCTCGGATACGCGGGGCGCCCGGAGAGCGGCGCGCTCGGGATGCTGCCCCTTTGCGGCGTGTTCGGCTTCTGCCAGACGACCGCCGCCCTCGCGGCGGGGAGCGCCCTCGCCCTCGCGAGCGCGTTCGACGCGGCGGAGGCGGTGCGGCTCGTCGACGAGCACCGGGTGCGCTGCCTCAACGTGACCGACGACATGCTGATGGCGATGTTCGACGCGGCCCCGCGCGAGATCGCGTTTCCGACGGTGGAGGCCTGCGGCTTCGCGGCGTTCGCGGCGAAGCCGGACGAGCTGCGCGCGCGGGCGGAGGCGCGCGGGCTCCGGCTCGTCGGGCTCTACGGCATGAGCGAGGTCCAGGCGTTCTTCTCCCGCCAGCCCCTCGACGCGGCCCCCGAGCGGCGCCTCCTCGGCGGCGGCGTACCGCTCGACCCGGCGGGGAGGGTGCGGGTCCGCGACCCCGGGTCCGGGCGCCTCCTCGCGGCGGGCGAGGCGGGCGCGACGGGCGAGGCGGGCGACGCGGGCGGCGGGACGGGGGAGATCGAGATCGCGGGGCCGAGCCTGATGTGCGGGTACTTCGAGAACCCGGCCGCCACCCGGGAGACGATCACCGAGGACGGGTTCGTCCGGTCCGGCGACCTCGGACACCTCACGGACGACGGCGGCTTCGTGTACCTCGGGCGGATGGGGGACGCCATGCGCCTCGGCGGTTTCCTGGTGAGCCCGGCCGAGATCGAGGGGCATCTCAACGAGCACCCGGCGGTGCGCGGCGCCCAGGTGGTGGGGGTGGACACCGAAGGCGGCCCGCGCCCCGTCGCCTTCATCGTGCCCGACCCCGGCGGCGGCAGCTTCGACGAGCCGGCGCTCTGCGGCTATTGCGAGCGCTCCCTCGCGCGCTTCAAGGTCCCGGCGCGCATCTTCGCGGTGGACGGGTTCCCGACCACGAAGAGCGCGAACGGAACGAAGATCCGCCGCGCGGAGCTGCGCCGCATGGCCGAGGAGCGCCTTGCCGCGGGCGGCGCCGCGTTCGCCGCGGGCGCCCCGCGCTCCGCGTAGCCCGTGCCCGGCGGAGCTGCGGAGGCCGACCGGAACCTGCCGGGAGATTGCCTGCTCGAAGAGCCGGCCGGTACGGTGTCCCGGTGGACATGACCTCTCCCCGCCGGGCTCCGGTTGACCGTTTGCCCGTACCCCTTCGACCTCCCCTGGATTCCATGGAGCCGAGCCGTTGAACGCGCCGGAAGCCGCCCGCCCGGAATCCTCCGGAACCCCGGCCCCGGCCGTCGCCGGCCCCCGAGCTCCGGCGGACCCGGACGGCGGGTTCGTGCGCGTCGAGCTTCCGAACGCGGAGGTCCGCTACCGGGCAGGCTTCTTCGCCCCGGACGAGGCGCGCGCCCTGTTCGACGACCTCCGCACGGAGATCCGGTGGGAGCGGCATCGGGTCCGGATCCGAGGGCGCGAGATCGACTGCCCGCGTCTCTCCGCCTGGGAGGGCGACGAGGCGTACTCCTACTCGGGGCTCGCCCTGCGTCCCGCACCGTGGACGCCGCGAGTCGCGGCGGTCCGGCGGCGGATCGAAGCCGCAACGGGGGAACGCTTCAACGGCGTGCTCGCGAACCTCTACCGGGACGGGGCGGACCGCCTCGGCTGGCACGCGGACGACGAGCCGGAGCTCGGCCCCGCGCCGGTCATCGCGTCGGCGAGCTTCGGGGCGCCCCGGCGGTTTCTCCTCCGCCCCAAACGCGGCGGCGCGTCGGCGCCCATCGTGCTCGAACCCGGCTCCCTCCTCGTCATGCGCGGCGAGACCCAGCGGCACTGGCTCCACTCGGCGCCGCCGACCCGTCGGCCCGTCGGCCCGCGCATCAACCTCACGTTCCGCCGCATCCTCACCCGCTGACGCCCCACCCGAGCACGGCCCCCCGACGAAGCTCGTCCCCTCCCCCCGCGCGACCCGTGATGCACGAGGGCGTACCTGCTGCTGCCGCGGCCGGCCGGCGGCGCCCATGACCTGCCTGCGCGACCGCCTGCTGCCGGCGCGGCGCGTGAGCCGTTGCACGAAGCTGACCGGACACCTCCGATTACCAGGGCTATCTCACGCTGACCGGCTCGCAGCCAAGCATTGATGCCCACCGCGCGTCCTGGAAGCGGGGCGTCCTGGGAACGCGGGCGTCCCGCCCGCATCGACCCGTGGCGGTTTTGCCGTCCCATTTGCGGGCGAGACGCCCGCGCTCCCCCAGCACGCGCCGCCAAGACCTCCGCTGCTCTGATTCGACCGAACCGGCGTTCGTTTGTTGTATCGTGTAGCGCTACACGGTATGATCCCGCCCGGCAGGCAGTGGAGACAACTACGTGTCGCAACGATCAGAGAAACCGGCGCATCCCGGCGCCTTCATCCGGGAGGGCGTGATTCCTGCGGGCATGTCCGTCACCGAAGCCGCGAAGAGGTTGGGCGTAGGCCGGCCAGCCCTGTCGAACCTGCTGAATGGCAAGTCGTCGCTGTCCCCCGACATGGCAGCGAAGCTGGAGAAGGCGTTCGGAGCCGATGGCCGGAAGCTTCTCGAAGACCAAGCCGCGTTCGATCGCCATCACCGAGGCGGAGACGAGAAGGCCATCGCGGTTCGCGCCTATGTTCCGGGCTTCCTGACCATCGAGGCCTGGCGGATCCATGATTGGGCGGAGGGCAATCTCGACGCCCGCCGTCTGCTGCCGGTGCTTCTGCGCAAGCTGGTCCATTCGACCGGTGACGACCTTCGTGAGGTCGACTTTCCAGGCTACGACAACGCGGAGCGCCGAGGATGGGACGGCCGGATCGAGGCGGGTGCGGCGACCCCGTGGGTCCCCGAGGGGAAATCCGGCTGGGAGTTCGGCACGAGCCAAGACCCGCGCCGCAAGGCCGAACACGACTACGTGGCCCGTCTCGCCTCCGTCTCCCCGACCGAGAGGGCGGGGTGCACTTTCGTCTTCGTCACCCCACGCAATTGGCCCGGCAAGGGCGAATGGGCCAAGGACAAGCGGGCGACCGGCGACTGGAAGGACGTGAGAGCGCTCGACGCCAGCGATCTGGAGCAGTGGCTGGAACAGTCCATCTCCGCCCAGATCTGGCTTGCCGAGCGACTTGGCATTCCAGCCGACGGTTTCGAGACGCTCGACCGGTGCTGGCGGCGCTGGGCCGAGGCAAGCGAGCCGCAGATGACACCCGCGATTTTCCAGTCTTCGATCACCGCGCACCGTGACACGTTCAGCAAGTGGCTCGAAAGACCAAGCGAGCGTCCGTTCGTGGTCGCGGCCGACTCCAGGGATGAGGGGCTGGCGCTTCTCGCGTGTCTGTTCCGGGATGACGGTATTGCCGCGCGATGGCGGGAGCTCGCGGCCGTGTTCAATTCGCCGGAGGCGTTGCGTAAGCTGGCGGCATCGGCGGCGCCGTTCCTCCCGATCGTCCACACCGACGCGACCGAACGCGAGTTGGCCGCCGTCTATCGCCAGCGGCATTGCATCGCCGTTCGCCCCCGCAACGCTGTCGATTCCGAGCCTGACATCGCGCTCGACCTGCTCGACCACGACGCCTTCGAGAAGGCGCTTGCCGAGATGGGCATCTCCGGTGACAGGGGCGATCGGCTCGCAAGAGAATCGGGTCGTTCGCCGACGATCCTGCGGCGGCGCCTTTCGAACATCCCCGCCATCCGGACACCCGAATGGGCCAAGGATGGGGGGATCACGCGAGGGCTGATCCCCATGGCCCTGATCGGCGCATGGCATGACAAGTCCCGTGCCGACCGGGAGGTTCTCTCCTTCTGGGGGAACGGTGGCTATGAACGGATCGAAGAAGACATTGCACGGCTGATGCGAGTGGACGATGCTCCCGTCTGGTCGATCGGACAGTATCGCGGCGTCACTTCGAAGATCGACGCCCTGTTCGCCATCGGTGGGTACATGACCGGAACGGACCTCAATGATTTCTTCTTTCTCGCCGAACACGTGCTTTCCGAGACCGATCCGGCCCTCGAATTGCCGACAGACAGAAGATGGGCCGCCGGGTTGTACGGCAAGGTGCGCGGCCATTCTGCCAAGCTGCGCGAAGGCATCCGCGAAACCCTCGTCATACTCTCGGTCCACGGCAACCACCTGTTCCGGAACCGGCTCGGCATCGACGTGGAGAGCCGTGTTTCATCGCTTGTACGGGGGCTGCTTACGCCGTTGACCCTCGACAAGCTGCTCTCGAATGACGGGGATCTTCCGAGCTATGCCGAAGCCGCTCCGGACGAATTTCTGGGATTGATGGAAGCGGATCTGAAGCAGCCCCAGCCGGCCGTATTGGGTTTGTTGAAGCCAGCCGACAGCGGTGCATTGGGCAGATGCCTGCGAGCCGGTCTTCTATGGGCGCTGGAATGTCTGGCATGGAAGCATCTTGGCCGTGTGAGTGCGATACTCGCGCGCTTGTCGAGAACTGCCATCAACGACAACTGGAGCAACAAACCGATCAACAGCTTGGCTGCGATCTACCGGTCCTGGATGCCACAGACGGCCGCATCGCTCAATGAGCGGATGCAGTCCTTGGAAACCTTGATGAAGCGGTTTCCCGACGTCGGCTGGCAGCTTTGCATTGAGCAGTTGGATCCCGGTCCTCGAATAGGATTCTACAGTTACCGTCCGCGCTGGAGGAGCGACGCGTCGGGGGTCGGTCGGCAAACAACAATCGAAGAACACCTGGAGTTCGGGCGCAAGGCACTCGACCTTGTTCTGGCATTGCCGGAACACGATGAGAAGACGCTTGGCGATCTCGTCGAACGAGTGCATGGAATCCCCGATGAAGATCAAGTCAAGATCTGGAACCTGATTGATGGATGGGCGGAGTCGGAGGGCAATAACAAGGCCAAGGCCGGTCTTCGGGAGCGGATTCGTCGGTTCGCGTTCTCACGTTGGAGCCGGCGGCGCGATCTGAACGGCAGCACCACGGATCGGGCACGCATGGCATACCAGAAATTGCAACCGGAAGATCCCGTTGTTCGGCATGCTTGGCTCTTCGTCAGCTATTGGATCGATTTTTCCGCCGATAACCTTGAAGAAGGAGACCTCGATCACGAGAAACACGCGGCGATAATCCATCAGCTTCGTATCGCAGCGATGAAGGAAATATGGGAAGATCATGGCTTTGAAGGTGTGAAGGCGCTCCTTTCCGGTTCGGGCGCACCGGACGTAGCGGGGAGTTGCATGGCGTCGAACATTATGGATGCGACCGCCCGGGCTGGCTTCTTGCAGGAATGTCTCTCCGCCGCGGGCGGCATCGAGAAAGTGATGGATGGCTGCATCAGGGGCTTTCTACGTTCCATTGACGACGAAGCACGCAAGGCGATCCTCTCGGTCGCTGTCGAGGATGCAGACGACGGCCGGATCGTGCGGTTGTTGCGGTGCGCCCCGTTCGGACAAGACACATGGGGTCTTCTCGACCAACATGGTGTAGAAGTCCGTGATCGGTACTGGCGGGAGGTCGCGCCCGAGTGGAACCGTCACAACGAAGCGGAGATGAACGAGCTCGTAGATCGCTTCCTCGATGCGAAGCGTCCTCGTGCTGCCTTCGGCGCTGTACATCTAAAGTGGCCGAAGATCGAGACCGGGCGGCTGAAACGTCTCCTTCGGGCCATTGCTGCCGAGGATGCGGAACCTGTCGTGCCCTACGGGCTGGAAGGTTACCACGTTTCCAAGGCGCTAAAGTCGCTTGACGGCCGAGCAGGCGTTACCCAGGATGAACTGGCGGGGTTCGAGTTCATGTTTCTGGAGGCTCTCGATCACCACAAGCATGGCATTCCCAATCTGGAGCACCATATCGCCGAAAATCCGATGTCTTTCGTCCGGGTGTTGGCTCTCATGTTCGAGCGCGACGATGGCGGGGAGGATCCGCCCGAGTGGCAGGTTGAAGGTCCGGAACGCAGCGCCAAGCTGGCCTCCGCCGTCTACCGTCTTTTACGTCGAATCAGGCGGATCCCAGGAACAAGTACGGACGGTGAGATCCATACCGAGACGCTGTGTGCCTGGATGGACGAAGTACGGCGGCTTTGCGCGGAATACGGCCGCGCGGAGCTCGGGGACCAGTACATCGGCCAGCTCCTTTCCAGAGGTCCGGCGGAGAAAGATGGCGTCTGGCCGCACCCTTCGATTTGCGAGGCGGTGGAAAGGATCGCCTCCCCGCAGATTGGCCAGGGCTTCAACATCGGAGTGCTCAACGGGCGTGGAATGACGTCACGAGCGATTGGAGAAGGCGGCGCACAGGAACGCGAGCTTGCTACAAGATATCGGCGCTGGGCCGAGCATCGCGCCTTCGACTACCCCTACGTCAGCCGCGTCCTCGAAGGTATCGCAGCCAACTACGACCGTCACGCGACGTGGGAAGACGATAGAGCGAAAGTCGACAAGCGGCTGGGGTACTGAGAAGCTTCATCGCGGTCCTCGCCGCCAACTCGGCGCCGGTACGCTCCGACTTCAGGTTGACCGCCGCTCAAGCCCGTGGCGGGGACCCCGATCCGCGACCCGGATACCGGGCCGCTTCACGCTGTGGAATTGTGAACGCCGGCTCGGTCGAATCAGAGCGGCGGAGGTCTCGGAACGGGCGTCCTGGGAACGCCGGCGTCTCGCCCGCAAATGGGACGGCGAGACCGCCACGGGTCGATGCGGGCGGGACGCCCGCGTTCCCAGGACGCCCGTTCCCAAAAAGAGCCGTGGGCATCGATGCTTGGCCGCGAGCCGGTCAGCATCAGCATGAAAAGGCCCCGGTCCCGGATACCGGACAGGTTGAGTCCGATACGCCGGTGTTCGACACTTGCGTTCCGGTTTCAGAATGGATGCCGGCACGATGGCTTCACTCACGATCAAAAGTGTGCCGCCCGAGCTCCACGAGGGGCTGAAGGAGGCCGCCCGGTGGAATCACCGGAGCCTGCGGGGCGAAATCATCGCCTGCCTGGAGCGTCACGTGGAGAGGCTTCCGCGCCGGAAGGAGGAGCTTCCGGCCGAGTCGGCGATGTTGCGCGAGAGGCTTCCCCGTTTCGATCACGCCCTGGTGGAGGACTTTAAGCGCGCGGGGAGGTCGAGCGTCGCATCGACGTCTTTCAACCGGGCGATCAGGATCAGCGGTGCAACCGGAGATTCGGTGAAGCCGCAGGTGAGATAGAAGCGTTTTGCGCGGTCGTCCAAGGCGTGGACGAGAACGGCGGCGATCCCGATTTCGCCTGCCGCCGCGTGGATCCGGAAAAAGGCGTCTCGCACGAGCGCCCGGCCGAGCCCCGAGCCCTGTTCGGCGGTTGCCACGGCCAGACGGGCGAGGACGGCGACGGGGATCGGATCGGGCATGTTGCGGCGAACCCGACCCGGCGCCTGATGGTGATCGACGGAGCCCGCCGCGAGGGCGTAGAAACCGTTGACCTGCTCGCCTCGGCAGACGACGAAGGTGCGGGAGGCGCCGGATTGCTGGTTCGTCCAGGCGCGCCGCTTGAGCCAGGCGTCCAGGCTCGGCGCGCCGCATTGAAAGGCATCGATCCGGTGCGCCTCGTGCAGGGGCTCAGGGGCACGGAGAGGAGGGCGGTCACTCTCCCTGTCACCGGTCACCCTTCCCACGGCGCCGGGGTCGCAAGGAGCTTGGCGAGTGCCTTGTTCGCGCTCGGCGGCGCATCGAGAAGCGCGAGGAAGGCGCCATAGCGGTCGGGGTCGAGGCGGAACAGGACGCGATCGAGCAAGGCGTCTTCCGCCGCCTGCCGCGTGGCGTCCAACATGAACTCGGAGCGGTTCTTGCCGAGCGCCGCCGCCGCCCGGTCGATCAAGTCCCGGTCGCGGGCGCTGACCCGCAGATTGACAAGCGATTTCCGGGAGCCTTCGACCGTCGCCTGCCGTTGCGTCGCCTGCGGTTGCGCCATGATGTCCTGCTCGAGGAAGGGGGACTGGGCAGGAATGTAAAGACAACGGATAGCTCAGTCAAGACTGACTGGGGCGCGCTCGCGCCGGCACGCGGGGGCCGGGGGGCGTGTATCATCCGGCCCGCGGCAGACATGCGTGGAACGGGCGCGCGCTCGCGGTTCGGCGAAGGCGTCGCCGACACCGGACGGGGGCATGGCGAAGGTGCCGAAGAAGCGCGAACGGAACGTCGAGAGCTACGCGCACATGGACAAGGAGCGCACGAACAACCCGCCCGTCGGCCTCGTCACCCCGGAGACCGACTGGGACGCGGGCCGCAGGACCTACGCCCACGACCCCCACATCGACCCGCAGCTCTCCTGGGCCGGCAAGGCCGAACACACCTCGTTCGAGGTCCCGACCGTCTCCCTGCACGTCCACGAACGCATCGACCCGCGCACCGTCGTCGAGGCGGTGAGGAAGCGGAACGGCGCGCAATCCCAGGGCCAGGGCTTGCAGGGCTCCCTGTTCGACGCGCCGGAGGAGAACCCGCCCATCCGGCAGGCCATCGACTTCTACCGACACCGGCACAACTGGACCAACCGCCTGGTCGCCGGCGACAGCCTGCTGGTGATGAACAGCCTCCTTCAGAAGGAGGGGCTGGGCGGGCAGGTGCAGATGGTCTACGTCGACCCGCCCTACGGCATCCGCTACGGCTCCAACTTCCAGCCCTTCGTCAGTCGCCGGGACGTGACCGACGGCCGGGACGAGGACCTGACCGGAGAGCCGGAGACCATCCGCGCCTTCCGGGACACCTGGGAGCTCGGCATCCACTCCTACCTGACCTACCTGCGCGACCGCCTGCTGCTGGCGCGGGAGCTTCTGCACGAGAGCGGCAGCTGCTTCGTGCAGATCGGCAAGGAGAACGTCCATCGCGCGGGCGTGGTGATGGACGAGATCTTCGGCGCGGGAAACCGGGTGGCGACCATCTCCTACGCGACCACCAGCGGCAGCTCGGCCAATACCCTGCCGGAGGTCGCCGACTACCTGCTCTGGTACGCCAGGGATCGGCAGCGCGTGAAGTACCGGCAGTTGTATGAAAAGCTCACGCGGCGTGAGTTGATCGAGCTCTTCAGTTGGCACGTGATGGTCGAGCTTCCGGACGGACGATGCCGCAAGCCCACTCCCGAGGAATGTTTTGATCCGGATCGACACTTGCCGAAAGGCTCGCGAATTTACGAGCGTCGAAGTCTCGATTCCCAAAATATATCCACGACCGGGCGATCCGAACCCTACGAGTGGAATGGGCGTCTCTTTCACTGCGCCCAAGGCGCACAATGGAGGGTCTCCCCGGAAGGTCTCGACCGGCTCGCCAGCCTGAACAGGCTGGAGGCTTTGGAGGGACAGACCTCACTGAGATGGAAACGATACGAAGACGAGGTGCCGGGACGGCGGATCAACAACATCTGGGCCGCACAGATGTCGCCGAGCGACAAACGTTACGTGGTGCAGACGGCCACGAAGGCCATCCAGCGCTGCATCCTGATGACCACGGATCCGGGCGATCTCGTGTTCGACCCCACCTGCGGCTCCGGCACGACCGCCCACGTCGCCGAGCAATGGGGCCGAAGGTGGATCGTCTGCGACACCTCGCGGGTGGCGGTGGCGGTCGCGCGGCAGCGGCTGATGACGGCGCACTTCGACTACTACGAGCTGGCCCATCCCGATGAAGGCGTCGGGTCCGGGTTGCGATACCGCGGCGTCGAAAACGTTTCCGCCGGGACCCTGGCTTACGACGAACCCCCCAATGCAGTCACGCTCTACGACCAGCCGCACGTCGACCGTGCCAAGGCTCGCGTCACCGGGCCGTTCACCGTGGAGGCGGTCCCCGCGCCGGTGGTGAAGCCCCTCGACGAGTTCGACGGCGACCTCGAATCCGACCCCGCCGGTGCGCCGCCGCCGCCCGCCGACGAATCCGTCGCCCGCTCCGGCGAAACCCTGCGGCAGGGCGACTGGCGCGACGAGCTGCTGAAGACCGGCATTCGCGGCAAGGCCGGCCAGCACATCTCCTTCGCACGGCTGGAGCCGCTGCCGGGCGCCTCCAAGCTGCACGTCGAGGGCGAGACCCACCCGGACGCCGCCGGCGCGGACGAAATCCGGGACGGGGGAACCGCCTGGAACGCCGAGCGCGTCGTCGTCTCCTTCGGCCCCGACCACACGCCCTTGGAGCAACGCCAGGTCACGCTGGCCATCGAGGAGGCGCAGACCCTCGTGCCCCGCCCGAAGGTCATCGTCTTCGCTGCCTTCCAGTTCGACCCCGAGGCCGCCAAGGACATCGACGAGACCAGATGGCCCGGCGTCACGCTCCTCAAGGCCCAGATGAACGCCGACCTGCTCACCGAGGACCTCAAGAGGAAGCGCGCCAGCAACGAGAGCTTCTGGCTGATCGGCCAGCCGGACGTAGAGATCGAGAAGGTCCCCGACGGTGAGCACGCCGGCAAGCACCGCGTCTCGGTGCAGGGCTTCGACTACTACAACACCAGGACCGGCGGCGTGGAATCCGGCGGCAGGGAGCACATCGCGCTGTGGATGCTGGACCCGGACTACGACGGCCGCAGCCTCTTCCCGCGCCAGGTCTTCTTCCCGATGGCCGGCGCCCGGGACGGCTGGTCCCGCCTCGCCCGCAACCTCAAGGCCGAGATCGACCAGGATCTGATCGAAGCGTACCGCGGCACGGTCTCCCTCCCCTTCGAGCCCGGCGAACACCGCCGCGCCGCCGTCAAGATCGTGGACGACCGGGGCATCGAGAGCCTGAAGCTCGTGGAGCTGAAGTGATGCCACAGCCTCTCGATCCCCGGAGCCGGAAGCAAGGGGCGGGTAGTGACCGACACGAAGGGTTCGTGCCCTTCCTGGGAACGCAGGCGTCTCGTGAACAGCATATAATTCATTGTTTTTATTTATTTCATCAATCATTTCCCACACTCATATCCCCCACTCCGAGGCGGCATCGGATGGATACGGATAGTAGCGGACGGATGAGGATGATACGCCTGTCGACGGCAGACCTCCCGTCTGACTGCACCGCCCCCGCGACGATCGAATCGTCCTCTGTACATGGAGTGCCCGTTTTACGGCAGACGGCAGATGGCGCGGCACCTGCGGCGCGAGGGAACGGTCGCGGGCCGGCACCGCGTGCGCCAACTGATGCGGGGGATGCGCTGGTAGGCGCTGCCTCCTCCCGCGCCGGACGCATCCTTCTCCTGCCGTTGGATGTCGCTGTTCACCGCAAGCTTCGTTCCCGAGTGGGTGACCGATCCCGTATTCATCGATCCTGCGAACGAGCGGCCGAAGGGGTGATGGAACTGCCTTCCCGCCCGAGGCCCATGTCTCGTTGGACAAGGCGGGGATGCGCAGGGAAATCGGTTGTGTGGTACCGTCGTTGCTCGTTCGGGTCGCCGCCCGTACCATCAGCAACCAATGGACATGGCTCGGTCCATCCGGAGTTGTCCGACCGGCTGTGCGAAATACGGAATGGGGGAACGCCCCGGATAACGCTGGGGCATCGTCGGCATCAGCCATGCGGGGACACCCCTATGCCGTCACGCTACCATCGACGCATCCCGATCGGAGCTTGGTGGGCCAAGACGACCAGGAGGAAAGGTGAATTGGGCAATAACGCGCGAATCCTCATCGAGACGCTACACCGCGAGCCGTCCCTGGATGGACGTTACGCAAACATCCGGGTCATCAATCGTGACCCGGGGACGGGAGACAAGAAGACGGAACACCAAGGCGCGCTATCAATCGTATTCCACGCCGTCGACTCCCGGACCGGTAGACCGGTTGCGTTGAAGTTCTTCGACCCTGACTTCCACGGATTTCGCGCAAGATACCGGATGGACTTGTTCGTCCGTGAGTGCAAACTCCTGGAACGCTTGGTGAACAAACCGCGTTGCCCTCAACTGGTCCAGCCCCTGTCCGAGCTGCGCGTCTCTGATCCCGATGCATCCAGCGGTCGTTCGGCGACCATCGACTGCGGATACTGCGTACTGGAATGGCTGGACGGTGACATAACCGAATACTTCCTGCGCCAGGATGAATATGATGCATTGGTCAAGCTCGCATTGTTCCGCCAAATCGTATTGGGTGTCTTCGCTCTGCACCAAGAGGGCATAGCCCACAGGGACATCAAGCACGACAATCTTCGACGTACCCATCGCATGGATCGGGAAGTGGTGGTCCCGATAGACTTGGGAGCCGCCGTCGATCTGTTGTCCGATCCGGTTGGTGACTTTCGAGACTACGCCGATCCGGTTGGTGCTCCGGCTTTTTCGCCGCTTGAGGCACATGCCGGGTTGGGTAGCATTCGAACTCTGGCCACTTGCACCGACGTCTATGCACTAGGTTGCCTGCTGCATGATCTCTTCAATGTCGATCTGTACGTAGCCAGACTCTTCAGAGACCCTGGATTCATCAGCTGTTACATGGCCTGCAAGGCACATATGGATGCCATGCGGTTGCGGACTGCCAATCCGGACGACCTCGTTCGAGAGTGGAACGACATCATAGTCAGAACCAAGGGCCAGATTACCCTGCCACCAATGGACAGCGCCGTCACGACCGTGCCTCCGGCCGTTCGAGATCAACTGACTGAATTGCTTCATCGCCTCACGGACGCAGATTACAGGAACCGGGAGCATCGGCGGGAGCGGATCGTTCGCGTCATAGATGCCGCCGTAAAGGCATTGGAAAATCGCTTTACGACCGAAAGACGACAAGTCATCCGAGTGGAGAGGAAGCGGCGTCGAGAGCAACGAGCCAGGCGACAACAAGAGCGACTGGACTTCTATTTGAAGAAGAAGCAGGAGGAGGTACATTCGTCATGATTGAGCTCGGCGCCGCCCAGTCGCCGGACAGCTTGGCTGTCAGCGAGCAGGATACCGAGGTGGAGGTCGGCTTCGACGCCGCGCTGAACGGGAAGCTGCTGTTTCCCTCGCTGCCCCGGTTGCTTCAGGGACAGCGTGTTCCGTCCAGGGAGGAGCAGATCCGGGAATTTAGCGGATCCGCCTCGTTCGCCTCCGAGGGATTTCAGTTCGAGCTCGATCGTTTGCTGCTGCGCTACGACGAATTCAATGACTCGGTCACCTACTTGGCCAGAGTTGCTGATTTGGCGGCGTTGTCCGGACGGTTGGAACAAGCCATTTCACTGGCCAACGAAGCCGTGGAGACCAACCCGGACCCCGAGTACAAGTACCGACTTGCGGAAATCGCATACTTCGGATCCGACGTCCACAGGGCGAGAAGCATATGGGCCGAGTTGGCCAAGCAGGGCCACCTGGACGCCATTCTCCGCATGGCCCAACTCTCGATTGCGGAATCGGATGACGAAGGCGCCGCTGCTTGGTTGGATGAGGCAATGCGCATCGACGGCGCTGATTGGCGTGGTCATTTGATCGCAGGGGTGTTGGCGCTCGGATCGGGCGAACATGAGCGCGCAGTACGCCACTTTCGCATGGCGATGGAGGAACGCCCCAAGTCCGTACAAATCTACTACAACTTGGCACTCGCCCATGTCTTGTCGGGATCCGTGAAGCACGCGATCAGAGCCCTTCGCATTGCGGTGGGATTGAACCCGTTCGGCCAGAAGGCCCTGATGGCGTGGGCGGATCTGAGTGCACACGCCGGCCAATCGATTCCTGAAGCATCCCAGGCGCTTGTTCGCTACACCACTCTTCATTCAGACGACAAGGGCGCAATCGAGCGGCTTTCCTGTCTCCGCTATCTGCTTGGGGACGATAGAGGGGCGCGCGATGCTCTGGAGAAAGTCGATGAGAGATTTCACGATGCAAACATCACCAACAACCTGGGTGTTCTGGCCGCCCGCGGGAGGAAATTGAATCAGGCGATTCGAGAGTTCAGTCGGGCCATTGCCATCGCGGCGGAATCGCCGGAAGAAAACGCTGAACACACGTCGGATACCGCGACCGCGAACCTGGTCACCGCATTGGTCAATGCAGGGGAATTCCGCAGAGCTGAAGAAGCTGCCGCAGCATACGTAAACCTCTCGTCTGACGATCGATATTTGTCGAGCGATCCGGCAATTCGAATCGCGCAAGGTTTGGTCGGGGCCTGTCTCAACCAGGGAAAGATGAAGAAAGGGGTCGATCTGGCGTTGAATTGGATCGAAAGAGACGTACATGCAGATCTTCATTCGTACTTGGCGGATACTCTTGTTTGTTACTATACCCTGGTGGATGTACAGCTCGATCGAGCACATGAATTCACGCAGCAATCGTTCGAGATTCAGTCGAATCGACAGCCCAAGGACAGCGCTGCCTGGAACAAGTCCGTCAACAATCTGGCGTTCGTGGCCATTGAGCAGGGTAAATTGGACGACGCCGGGAATTACCTGGCCCGGCTACGGTCGGATGCACCGATGTCCACGTACTTCCACTACGCCACACGTGCGCTTCTGGCCATCCGGCGTGGTCACGTCGACAGGGGCGAAGGGTTGTATCGACTTGCGATTTCGACCGCCAGCGATCGGAACACCAAGAGTTTGCTCCGGCAGAAGTTGAACTGGGAGCTGGGCAATTATTTGGCTCGCCAGGGACGGACGCGAAGAGCGATTCGTTTTCTGGAAAAGGTCGAGAAGACTCGCGTTACGGGTATCTGGACGATGCCGTTTGTGAAACGGAATGCGGCGGCGATGCTGGATCGGCTTCGTGCGGATGTCGGCGGTGGACCGGGGGTTGCGACCTGAAGCCGGGCCGCCTCGAATTCGCCGACCGGGATTCGCCCCCGAGCGGAGGGCATGGATCGACTGCCCTGAAGGGTGGCGCGAGGCGTTGGTCACTCACTTGGCGCGGTCGATCGGCCACCGCGCCCGCGGCCTCGGCGCTCCGCCGGCGGAGGGTGGCGTGCCCCACCGTCGATCGACCGCGCCCACAGACAGATGCAATTTCGACATGCCGTTCCCAGGGCACTTCAATGCTCAAGATTTCGCATGAAATAACCTTATAACCGAAGTCGAGGAATTTCGTTCCATGAATCCAAACATATCCGTTCCAATGGCCCGGCTCGCCGAATACTGTCGGGCCAATGGCATCGCACGGCTCGACGTCTTCGGCTCTGCTCTGCGGGCAGACTTCGGACCCGAGAGCGACATCGATCTTCTGGTGGAGTTCGAGCCGGGCCGGACACCCGGTCTTTTTGACTTTGGCCGCATCGAACAGGAGTTTTCCGAAATCTTCGGCAGGAAAGTGGATCTGATCAGCCGTTCCGGCGTCGAACGAAGCCGGAATTACATCCGCCGTGCCGCGATTCTCGAGTCAGCGGAGACGATCTATGCGGCGTGACGACGCCTTGTTGCTCGACATGCTGTTGTCGGCCCGCCGCGCGGTGGGATCCGCCGCGCCGGTGACGTTCTCCGAGTTCGAGAACGACGATCTGCATCAATTGGCCATTCTGAAGGCCGTCGAGATCATCGGGGAGGCGGCGTCACGGATCAGCGAGGAGACGAAGGCCAGGCATCCGGACGTCTCCTGGGCGGAGATCATCGGAATGCGCAACCGTTTCGTTCACGCTGGTTTCGCCATTCAACGCGATATCTTGTGGCATACCGTGCAGGACGACCTGCCCCCGCTGATCGCGCAACTCGAAGCACTCGTCCCCCCGGAGCCCGAGTGATGGCGCGCACCACCATCGACCGGCTCATCGTCAACCCGCCCCTGAGAGGAGTGGGTGGCCCGGGCGCTGCAACGCGAAGTCCAGGGCGGCAGCCGGGTGTGCGTCGCTCGACCGAATCGGGGGGCCACTCACTTGGTATCGTATTGTGGTACTGTGTTCGTCATGAACCGGCGTCACGAGAGAACCCTTGCATCGACATCGCGCAACGCTTGGGCGGGCGCGGAGCCAATGGCGGCGCCGTTCTCTATCGCGGACAGCCGGCCGTTGGACACCTTCGTGCGGCGAGCGAGCGCAGTGAGGGTCAGCCCGCGGTACTCGCGCCAGACCCGGACCGGATTGCTGCCGTCGGCGAAGGGCATCCGGCATGAGCTCCTCGCCGCTGGCGCGGCTTTGGCGCAGCGCCTCGCGGTCGGCGGCGTCTTCGAGGGCGTCGCGTAGCAGGTCATAGTCCCGGACCGGCACGATGGCGCATGGCGCGCCGTTGATCTCGATCGTTTGCAGCTTCATGAGTTTCTCCTCTGGTACGCGCCGCCTCGTTCCCGGATCGCCCGCACGTTCAACGCCCGGACCTCGTGGTCCAACTCGAAGTGGGCATCGGCCACGGTTACACTCTCGTCCGGCAGGCGGCGGAACGGATCATGCGGGAGATGGACGTCGAAGAAGAGGAGACGAGGGAGGTCGCGCGCCGGGAGGCCGCGCGCCAAGAGGCGTGGTCGGAGTCGGCCGAAGCGCCCGCGCGGCACCGGGGATTCTCCATCCGGGAGATTCTGCCCCCACACGATCCGGGCTCCTGGCCGGAGGGCTTTACAGTGAGCCGCGGGCAAATTTATGACGACATGGGCCGTCTCATCGGGGGACCCGAGGATTTGTCCGGCGACGGCCGCTGACCGGCATGTTCATCGACACCGTGGAGCGGGCCGCGCGCGCAAGCCGATCCGGCAGCATGAAATCGTCCTGTGCAGGACCTGTCGGCGACTGCCCGGAAGCGTGGCGCGAGGCGTTGGTCGCTCCCTTGGCGCTGCCGATCGACCACCGCGCCCGCGACCTCGGCGAGCCGCCGCCGGCGGAGGGCGCGCGCCCCGCCGCTGATCGGCCGCGCCCAGGGGCTGATGCAGCTCTGGAAGGCTGGCGGGCAGAGCCGCGGGGACGCCTGCCGGGAGCCACGGGGGCGCTGGCGCCGCAATCCGTTCGCCCGTGTCGGGCAGGCCCTGATCGAGCGGGCCGAGGGCGGCTCGGAGGAGTGCACCCCCCTGGAATCCATCGGGAACCACGTTCACCCCCGCGCGGCGTCTCCGTCTCCGCCTCCGCCCTTCGCCGGGGATCCCTCCTGTAGACTTCGATCATGATCCGCCGCATTCAGGCCCTCAACTACCGCTGCCTCCGCCATGTGGACGTCCGGCTCGACCGCTTCCACGTCCTGGTCGGCCCCAACGCCAGCGGCAAGAGCACGCTGTTCGACGCCGTGGCCTTCCTCGGCGATCTCGTTTCCGACGGCCTCGACGCGGCGGTCGAGAACCGCACCCGCAACTTCCAGGACCTGGTATGGGGACGGCCCAAGACGAACCCCTGGTTCCAGTTGGCGGTGGAGCTCGCGATACCGGAACACGTGAAGAAGCGCCTTCCGGAACCGGACGATTTCCAGGTGTTCCGTTACGAGATGATGATCCAGGAAGACGAATACGGGCTTCATATCGAATCCGAAAGAGGGCTCCTGGCCCGCAACCCGGCAGCAAGCAGAAGACGCCGTACCCAACGATTCCCCGATCCCCGGACATCCCCCGCTACCATCTTCCACGGCGGCGCCCGGAAAGGCTCCAGGACGATACTGAGACGGGCCGACAAGGGTATATGCTCATACAGGAGCGAGACGTCTCGAAAGAATGGAAGGACCTGGAGGACGAGTGCAGCGCAAGGGAGAACGAAACCGGCGCTTTCGGCGGCGCGGACGTCCGAGAGCGAATTTCCGATGGCTTCCCACACGGCCTCCCTGCTGGAAGACTTTACCGGCAGCATCGTTCTCGACAGCCTTCACATGCGCCGGTCCAGCCCGCTGAAGAAGAAGTTCGATTTTTCAACGGACGGCTCCAGCTTGCCGTGGGCGGTAAAATACCTTCAGGAAAGGCACGAATCCGATTATCGGGAATGGTTGCTTCACGTACAAGCCGTCCTTCCCGATCTCGAAGCCGTCCGGGTCGTGGAGCGGGAAGACGATCGCCACGCGTACCTGATGCTCCAGTATGCGGACGGCGTGAAGGTCCCTTCCTGGACGACGTCGGATGGAACGCTCAACCTCCTGGCGCTGACATTGCTTGCCTACCTGCCCGCGGGCGATCCTTCCGCCAGGGAAAGAGCCTTTCCGAACCAGGGGATTTTCCTGATAGAAGAACCGGAGAACGGCGTTCATCCGCTGGCGCTCGACGCCATCTACGATTCGCTTTCCTCGGTATACGACGGTCAGGTTCTCGTCATCACCCACTCGCCCGCATTCCTGCGACTGGCTCGGCCCGAAGAGACCCTGTGCTTCGGGAAGACCTCCGAAGGCGCCACGGACGTCGTCCGGGGAGACGAACGTCCCTTCCTGAGAGACTGGCGCGAATCGGCGGACATGAACCTTCTGTTCGCTACCGGCGTCATTGGATGAACGGCGTGGATCCGTCTACGAGGAGCCGGCGGGCCGGGCGCTGCAACGCGAAGTCCAGGGCGGCAGCCGGGTGTGCGTCGCTCGACCGAACCGGGGGCGGGGGCGTCCACTCACTTGGTATCGTATCGTGGTCGAAGCGTTGCTCGTCGCGTTGGGGGCGGAGGTCACCGAGCGACGGGGATCGCGCGTCGGCGGGCGGCGGTTCGGCGGCGACCGGCGGGTGTTCCATCGCCCGCATCCGGGACCCGATACGGACAAGGGGGCCGTGGCCGGCATCCACGAGTGGCCGAGGCGAAACGGAGTGGAACCATGAGAAACACGATGGAGATCGAGGGCTACCGGGCCGTCATTCGGTTCGATCCCGACATCGACATGTTTCGGGGCGAGTTCGTCGGCCTGAACGGAGGCGCGGACTTCCATGCACCGGACGTCGCGGGTCTCGGACGGGGGGGCGCGGCGTCGCTCAAGGTGTTTCTGGAGATGTGCGAGGAAGACGACGTCGAGCCCCGGAGGCAGTTTTCGGGAAGGTTCAACGTGCGTCTCCCGCCGGAGCTGCACGCGAACATCGCCGCCGCCGCGGCAGCCCACGGCAAGAGCCTCGACCAATGGATCACGGATGCGCTGAACGCCCGCGTGGCCGGTTCGGCGTAGTGCTTCCCTCTCGCGGAATGCTCCCGAGCGGAGCCGGAACGACATCCGCCGGGCCGCCGTCCCCGAGTCGGCGGAGACGGTCCCTGCGGCGTGGTCATGCCCGTGGCCATGCCCGGTTGCCCGGCAGGCTGCCGACGCCGATGGTCCGTGCCCCGCTCGAAGCGCTCGTTCCCCCGGAGCCCGAGTGATGGCGCGCACCACCATCGACCGGCTCATCGTCAACTCGCCCTACGAGGAGCCGGCGCACCACTGGCGTTACGACCGCACGACCCGCCGGTTCGACCTCGCGCCGGGCCGCCGCCCCGCCGGATACGTCGTCGCCTCCGAGGACTCCCGCGCCTTCGACGACCCCGGCGCCTTCGTCGAGATCCCCCTGGTCAACGCCATCCGCCCGCGGGTCAAGGCGTGGCGCGAAGCCGGCTGGCCCGGCGCCACCGCCGTCACCCGGCGCCTGCTCCGGTACTGGAACGACCCGGAGGAGTTCGAGACCCGGCGCTTCTTCTTCTGCCAGCTCGAAGCGGTCGAAACCCTGATCTGGCTGAGCGAGGCGCCCGCCGCGGAGAGGGTCGGCGTCGAGGTTCCCTCCGACGGGGGCGGCTTCGAGCGGGTGTGCGCCAAGATGGCGACGGGGTCCGGCAAGACCGTGGTCATGGCGATGGTCCTCGCCTGGCACATCCTGAACAAGGTCGCCCATCCGCGGGACCGCCGCTTCTCCAGGAACGTGTTGATCGTCGCGCCCGGCCTCACCGTCAGGAGCCGCTTGGCGGTGCTCGAACCCTCGCACCCGGAGAGCTACTACGAGGCGTTCCGCGTCGTGCCCTCCGCGATGCTCGACCGGCTCCGGCAGGGCAGGGTGATCGTCCGCAACTGGCACGCGCTCAACTGGGAGGGGGAGGAACGCATCGCCCGCCGGCGGAGCGTGGACAAGCGCGGCGCGCGGAGCGACGAAGCCTACGTGCGCGACGTGCTCGGCGACATGGCGAAGGTCCGCGACCTCCTGGTCGTGAACGACGAGGCGCACCACGCTTGGCGCATCCAGGAGCCGTCCGGCTCCGGCCCCGCCCCCGGCGTCGCGGGCGGCTCCGGGGTCGGGGGCGGCTCCGGGGTCGCGGGCGGCTCCCGCATCGCCGGCATCGACAAGGCCGCGATCGAGGAGGCGACCAAGTGGGTGGGCGGCCTTGACCGGATCGACCGGGCGCGCGGCATCCTCCGCTGCTACGACTTCTCCGCGACCCCCTTCGCTCCGTCCGGCGGGAAGAGCTCGGAGGAGGCGTTGTTCGGCTGGATCGTGAGCGACTTCGGCTTGAACGACGCCATCGAGGCCGGCCTCGTCAAGACGCCGCGGGTGGTCGTCCGGGACGACGCCCTGCCCGACGCCGGCGCTTGGAAATCCCGCCTCTACCACATCTACAACGACCCGGAGGTCAAGGACGACCTGAACCGCCGGGCCGGGGCCGGGGAGCCGCTTCCCGATCTGGTGCTCAACGGCTACTACCTGCTCGGATACGACTGGCGCGAGACCGCCAGGCGATGGGCCACCGCGGGGTTCGAGGCGCCGCCGACGATGATCACCGTCGCCAACCGCACCGAGACCGCGGCGCGCGTCAAGCACGCCTTCGACACCGGGAGGGTGCGCATCGACGAGCTGTGCGACCCGGAGCGGACCCTGCACATCGACTCCAAGGTGTTGGGCGAAGCCGAGGCCCAGGATGCCGCGGAGCCGATCGGCGCGATCGGGACCGGGGACGGAGGCGGGGCCGGAAGCGGGGACGGGGATGGGGCCGCCGGGATCAACGGCGACGGAACCAGGGGCGGAGCCGGAGCCGGGGGCGGAGCCGGAGCCGGGGGCGGAACCGGAGCCGGGGTCGGAGCCGGAACCGGGGTCGGAGCCGAAATCGGAACCAGCGGCAAGGCTGGAGCCTCCGGCGAGGCTGGAGTTGCCGCACGAACCGGCGCGGGAACCGGCGCACGAACCGGCGCCCGTCCCCGCAAGCTCAACGCGAAGCAGCGCGCCGAGCTCCTGCGCCGGCAGGTGGACACCGTGGGCCGCCCCGGCCAGCCCGGCGGGCGGATCCGGAACGTGATCTCGGTCGGAATGCTCTCCGAAGGATGGGACGCCAAGACCGTGACCCACATCATGGGCCTGCGCGCCTTCACCAGCCAGTTGCTGTGCGAACAGGTGGTCGGGCGCGGTCTGCGGCGCACCGCCTACGAGGCAGCCCCGGACACCGGCCTCTTCGAGCCGGAGTACGTCAACGTCTTCGGCGTGCCCTTCACCTTTCTCCCGCACGAAGGGGGAGAGGACGGCCCGCCCCCGCCGCCCGAGCCGAAGACCGCCATCGAGCCCGACAAGGACAAGGCCGCGTTCGAGATCCGCTGGCCGAACATCGTCCGCATCGACCGCGTGTTCCGCCCGCGCCTGACCCTCGATTGGGAGAAGGTGGAGCCGCTGACCCTCGACGCCAGCCAGACCGCGAGGCTCGCGGAGCTCGCGCCGGTCGTCGAAGGCAAGCCGGACATGACCATGCTGGCCGCCATCGATCTGGAACGCCTGGCGCGGGAGCTCCGCATCCAGCGCATCGTCTTCGAGACCGCGCGGGACGTGTACGACGCCATGCAGGCGGATTGGAGCGGAAGCCGCGAGGTCCTGCTCGCCCAGCTCGTCCGGCTGGTCGAACGGTTCCTCGGCTCCGGCCGGATCGTCATCGAGCCGCGCCTGTTCGCCGAGGACGATCTCAAGCGGCGGCTCATGCTGGCGCTCAACATGACCCGGATCGTGCAGCACGTCTGGCAGGCGATCCGCTTCGAGAACGCCGAACGGCTCACGCCCGTCTTCGACCGCGACCGCCCCATCCGCTCCACCGGCGACATGGTGACCTGGTACACCGGCCGCCCGTGCGACCGCGCCGCGCGCAGCCACGTCAACTTCTGCGTCCACGACAGCACCTGGGAGGCGTCCGAAGCCTTCGCCCTCGATCACAACCCCCTGGTCGATGCCTGGGTGAAGAACGACCACCTGGGCTTCGAGGTCTTCTACGTCCACGCCGGCGTCGTCCACAAGTACCGCCCGGACTTCCTCGTCCGCCTCGCCTCCGGCGACATGCTCGTCCTGGAGGTCAAGGGCAGGGAGCGCGAGCAGGACCGCACCAAGCGGCGCTTTCTCGAGGAATGGATCGCCGCCGTCAACGAGCACGGCGGCTTCGGCCGCTGGACGTGGGCGGTGTCGAAGAAGCCGAGCGACGTCCACGACGTTCTCGCGGCGGTGAACGGCCCCGAACCGCTGGTGCCGGCGCTGACACGACGCTCGGGCGGGAAGCCGATGCGCAAGGCGCCGCTATGATGGAACCTGTGGCGGCGAACCGAGGCGCGGGCATCGAGCCGGCGGCTCGCACCGGCCCGGAAGGCTGACCATCCCGCGCCGACGAACAGAACGATGTTCGAGAGCAAAGATCAGATCCTGGATCAACTCCGATCCGGAGAAGACGGCCGCGCCGAGTTCAAGGAAGTGCGCTTCGGGAATCGAGGCGTCGTCTCCCCGAATACCGAGGAGCTTGCCGGGGAGCTGGTCGCGTTCGCGAACGCCGAAGGCGGCGTCGTGTTCCTCGGTCTTCGGTTCTGTGCGGGGAGAGGAATTCGTTCAGACTGATTCCCTTCTGAAACTGTACTGGGTTGCGCGCCTATGGAGATATCCTTTTCGAAGATTGGGTTACATGGCGATATTCTATACTAATTGCTGCTTAGTTTCGAGGGTAATCAGGAAATCATAAACCTTCGGCTTCGTGCAATATCCGGGCGAGGGCTTGGCGGTACGTGCTGATGCGCCGGAGCAACCGCCGCCGAATGTACTGGCCTCGGTTCCGGGTGCTGCTGCTCCGGTTCCTCATCGTCCCGGCGAGAATCGTCCATGTCTGGCGCTACCCCTGAAGCACATCGGATTACCCTCCCGAGGAGCCGGATGCGGGAAAGCCGCACGTCCGGATCTGTGAGGGGGGCGCCGGGCGACCGGCGCCTCTACTCGACTAAGACCATCGCCAAATCCTGAGATCGCATTCTATTGGAGGCATGTCCAGCTCTTCCCGTAGATAGTTACGCAACGCTTCCAATACTGGTGCCCAGTCACCGTCCTCCAGCCGTACTGCGCGCATAGCTTCGATTAGTTCCTTCGTCCCGAATAGTTGAATGCTCATGATTACGTCTTCCAAGCGGCGTGTTTCCTCGTGGCTTCGTTTTTCTCGGTTGATTACCGCCGCCATATTGTGATAGGCGTCAACGAGGTATCCCGTCCGCAGTTCGCGTCGTTTATTTACCAAGTCTCTTTCGGCGTTTCGTCGGTCAACAAAGATCCAACCGAAAACTGTTGCTATCACCGCGATTACGGCGACTAACGCTGACAGCGTGGCACCATCCAGTTTCAATTTTCATCTCCCTTCTTGAGTTGAGGTATGTGTGCTGTGGGGTTTGATCATTCACCCGGCGGTCGGGGTGGGCCTTGCGCAGTTCGGACACGACGTTGGTGTCGAGTAACCAACCGTTCAAAGATCGACCTCGCGGACCGGGCTTCGGATCGATTCGCCGCCGAAGTCCAGCCGATTGAACGGAGAACGGGACAGAAGCTCATGCAGGCTGGTCTCCTTGGGCGCGCGGAGGCGGTCGAATTCATCCGCTCCTACCACCACCACCGTGTCGCGGCCATGCACCGTCACCCGCTGTGGCTGACCCGCGGCGGCGAGCCGGACGACCTCGCTGAGCCGCGCCTTGGCTTCCCCCAGCTTCCAGCGGGGAAACGGCGTCCGAGCCGTGGGACGTGCAGGAGCTTCCGCCATCTCGCTCGACCAAGTGACCAACTAGGTCGAAATCTACGGGGAACGTCAGGGGATCGTCAAGTGTACGGGCGATCGCTGGTGTGCGAGCACTGGCTCACAGCCATGCGAGCAGGCCCCGGTTCGGGACCATCCGGCGCAGGAAGTCCTGGACCGGCAGGCACCACACGCCGTCGACCCGCAGCCGTTCGGGGCCGCGATGGAGGATCGCGGTCTCCGCCTCGGGCCAGTCCTCGCGGAACGCCCGCAGCGCCCGCAGATCGCGCGAATGCACCCTGGCCGCGTTCTTGACCTCGAACGCCTGGAGGCCCGTCTCTCCATAGACGACGAAGTCGACCTCGGCGCCGGCCCGCGTCCGCCAGAAGCAGACCCTCGCATCGTGCCCCGAATATGCGGCCCACGCGCGCAGGTGCTGCGCCACCAGCCCCTCCAGCGCCTGCCCCTCCATCTCCTCGGGGCGGTCGAGCGGCCCCTTGGGACGAAGCGAACGGAACACCCCGGCATCGAACAGGTAGAGCTTCTCGTGGGTCACCGTCGCGCGCTTGGCCCGCTTGCGGAAGACCGGCAGCCGGAAGGCGAGCAGCAGATCTTCGAGGATGCCCACGTATCCGGCGGCTACCTTGCGCTCGACCTCGCATTCCCTGGCCACCGCCGAGACGTTGAGCTGCGCGCCGTGGGAGAAGGCGACCGCCTCCAGGAACCGGGCGAAGGCCCCGACGTTGCGGGTCAGTCCCTCCGCCCTCACCTCCTGCTCGAGGTACAGGCTCGCATAGGCGTCGAGGACCCCCGCCGGGTCGGAGGCGCCTGCCACCAGGGGCAGCAGCCCGATGCGGAGCGCCCGCCCGAGGTCGAAGTCCGGCAGCTCCGCGGCCATGAAGGGATGCAGGGTGCGGAGCACGGCCCGCCCGCCGAGGAGGTCCACGCCCCCCCGCCGAAGCTTCCGGGCGCTCGACCCCGTGAGCACGAAGCGCGGCGCCGCCGGCTCCTCCAGGACGGCGTGCACGACCGTGAGCAGCTCCGGGATCCGCTGGACCTCGTCGATGACCACGGTTTCGCGGCCCGGCGCCCCCGCCATCAGCTCCCGCAGACGCTCGGGGCGGGCGCTCAGGCGGCGATGCAGGGCGGGGTCGAGCAGGTCCAGGTACAGGGCGTCGGGCAGCCGCCGGCGCAACCAGGTGGATTTGCCGGTTCCGCGCGGGCCGAACAGGAAGCAGCTCCGGTCCGGGACTTGGAAGAATCGACTTACAAGCTCCATTTTGCGTCGAAGAATGGAAGAACGGTTTCCATATTGGACCCGATCTTGGCCCGACGATCAATCCGTCGGACAGCGCTCGTCGGGCTGCCGGCAGGCCGCCGTCGGATTTCCGCAAGGGCGCCCGCCGGCCTCCCCTGTCCCTTCATGCTCCAAGGCCATTTCACGCTGACCGCCTCGCGGCCGGACGTCGATGTCCATCGCCCTTCCTGGGAACGGCGCGTCTTCCAGACGCGCCGTTCCCAGGACGCCGTGCCCAAGAGCGTTCGCGAGAGGCGTGCCCGGCGAAAGACCCACCGCGCACATGCTTCATCCCGTGTGCCCCGTGTACCTCGGCGGCGATCGTGCTACGCGGCGTGCAGGGGGTTCTCCCAGCGCAGGGCGTGGAAGCGGACGAAATCGCCGTCGCAGGACACGAGCGTTGCATCATGGGTGATCGCAATGGCGGCCAAGTGCGCGTCGGTGGTCGGATTCCCCGCCGTGCCGGCCTCCCGGAGAAGACCACGAAGCACGCGCCAGTGTGGAGGCTTCTCGACGATCACCGAGACGGTCTCGGCACACCTCCACGCTTCCACCTTGTCCAGCGCCCGGTCCACCGGCATGGGCGCCGGAAACCCCCTCGGATTCGTCGCAATGCGAAGGAAGGCGGACAGCACGGTCCACGGCAATCCCGCGGATTCGTCTCCGTTCAGGGCTTCCTCCCACCGCCGGCGAAGCACCGCGTGCCGCTCCGCATCCTCGTTGACCGCGTAGAGGAGCACGTTGACGTCGACGACCTTCATTTGCGCAGCGCCGCCTTGCGGGTGATCTCCTCGTCTTCGAGATCGACCGCGAGCGCCAGCGCCTTGTCGAGATCGAACCGGGGACATCCCATCCGGACGGTCGCTTCCTCGTACCGTTCGCTTTCGTTGCGGGACCGAACGGAGGCGGCAAGACCGGCTCGGAGCGTGCGATTGAGCATGCGCGTGAGGGACAGACCCTCCGCCTGGGCGCGCGACCGCAGGGCGGTCATGAGGTCGTCGTCGATACGTACCGTGCTTCGCATGACGTCACCATGCCATCCCGTACCATGATGTCATGACGTCGAATCGTCCCGCATCGATGCCCGGCCGGCAACCCCGTGGTCCCCCCGTGGTCCCCGAGGTCCGCGTCCCTCCGGTCGCCCGATGACCGGTTGCCGACACGCACCGGTTCGACGAGGAGCCCCGGGCGCTGTTTGTAACCTCCTGATATAGAGGGTGGAGATCGGGGGTCGAGATATTGTTCACCCCCACGGAGACGGCGTTCTTCCGTGGTTTGGGTTCGGTTCGAGGGGGTTGCTGGCGGATTTCACCCCACGGAGCCACTTGCGCGGGCACGGCGTCCTGGGAACGTGGGCGGGACGCCCGCATCGATCGGCGGCGGCCTCGCCGTTCCATTTGCGGGCGGGACACGAGCGTTCCCAGGACGCCGTGCCCAAGAGCGTTCGCGAGAGGCGTGCCCGGCGAAAACCCCACACCGCACATGCCTAGATGAGGCTTGAGGAGGGGGCGGAAGATCCCGCTCGACGGTACAATCCCGCGTCGGCGCCGCTTCAGGCCCGAACGGAAGGGCAGGCACATGGCGGGAACGACCTTCACCCCACGGCGCATCGCCGTCGACCCGCTCACCCCCACCATCGGGGCCGAGATCTCCGGGGTTGACCTTCGCCGCCCGCTCGATGACGAGACGTTCGAGGAAGTCCACGGGGCCCTGATCGAGCACGGGGTCGTCTTCTTCCGCGACCAGGCCATCGACCACGAGCAGCATCTCGCCTTCGGGCGGCGTTTCGGGGCGCTGCACGTCCACCCGGCGGCCCCGTGCGTCGCGGGCAACCCGGAGCTGATGCTGATCCACACCGACGCCGACTCCACCCGGCAGAACGGCGACGACTGGCACAGCGACGTATCCTGCGACGAGGAGCCTCCGATGGGCTCGGTGCTGCACCTGCACACGGTCCCGAAATCGGGCGGCGACACCCTCTTCGCGAACATGTACGCGGCGTGGGAGGCGCTTTCGGCGCCGATGAAGGCGTTCCTTGCGCCGCTCGAAGCCCGGCACGAATCGGCGCACCTCTACGACGGGGTCCAGGGCAAGGGGCTCTACGGGGACGCGACCGTGCGGCGCCGCAACGAATGGCCGAGCGCGGTCCACCCGGTGGTCCGGACCCATCCCGTGTCGGGACGCCCCGCCCTCTACGTCAACCGGATCTTCACCCGCCGGATCCTCGGCGTCACCGAGCGCGAGAGCCGCGCCCTGCTCGACTTCCTGTTCGAGCACGCCGCGAACCCGCACTTCCAGTGCCGCTTCCGCTGGCGCAGGAACTCGGTCGCCTTCTGGGACAATCGGTGCGTGCAGCACCACGCGATGTGGGACTACTACCCGGAGACCCGAACCGGCGCCCGGGTGACCGTCGCCGGGGACCGCCCGTACCGCTGACCGCTCCCCGGCCCACGCACCGACGCGGCCCGGCCCCCGGAGAGTCGCTCCGGCAACGCGAACGCGGCACGGGCCGCAACGTTCCACGAGCCCCGGGCGCTGTTCGTAACCTCTTGATATGGAGGGTGGAGATCGGGGGTCGAGATATTTTTACCCCCACGGAGACGGCGTTCTTCCGTGGTTCGGGTTCGGTTCGAGGGGGTTGCCGGCGGATTTCACCTCACGGAGCCGCTTGCGCGGGCACGGCGTGCTGGGAACGGTGCGTCCCATGGACGAGGGCGTCCCGCCCGCATTTTTCCCCCGGCGCTTCGCTCTCCTGCGGGCGGGACACAAGCGTTCCCAGGACGCCGTGTCCAAGAATGTTCGCGAGAGGCATATTTGGCGGAAACCCCACCGCGCACATGCCTCGGATGAAATTTCAGGTTTGAAACCAATCCGGGATCGGCGCAGACTGCCTCCCGGCGTCACCGCACCCGGAGGGGGCGGCCATGAACATCGCCTGTCTCGGCGGGGGGCCCGCGGGGCTCTACTTCGCGATCAGCCTGAAGCTCCGCAACCCCGCCCACGAGATCACGGTGTTCGAGCGCAACGCCCCCGGCGACACCTTCGGTTGGGGGGTGGTGCTCTCCGACGAGACCCTGAAGAACCTCGCCGCCAACGACCCGGTGAGCGCCGCCGCCATCCACAGCCACTTCGCCTACTGGGACGACGTCGCCGTCCGCATCCGGGGGGAGCGGATCGTGTCCACCGGCCACGGGTTCTGCGGGATCGGCCGCGACCGCCTTCTCGATCTGCTGAAGGAGCGGGCCATCCGCCTCGGCGTCGAGATCCGTTTCGAGACGAGGATCGACGACCCGGCCCCGTTCGCGGAGGGGTACGACCTGGTGGCCGCCGCCGACGGGCTGCACTCGCGCACCCGCGAGGCGTACCGAGAGCACTTCCGCCCGCACGTCGACGTCCGCCGCTGCAAGTTCGTGTGGCTCGGCACCCGGCAGAAATTCGACGACGCCTTCACCTTCCTCTTCGAGGAGACCGCGCACGGCTGGGTCTGGGCGCACGCCTACCAGTTCGATTCGAGCACCGCCGCCTTCATCGTGGAATGCTCGCAGGCGACCTGGGAAGGGTTCGGCTTCGGGTCGATGAGCCAGGCCGAATCGGCGGAGACCTGCCGGCGGATCTTCGCCGCGCACCTCGGCGGGCATCCGCTCATGAGCAACGCGACCCACCTCCGGGGCTCGGCGTGGCTCAACTTCCCCCGGGTGCTCTGCGAGCGGTGGTCGCACCGGAACGTCGTGCTCCTCGGGGACGCCGCCGCCACCGCCCACTTCTCGATCGGCTCCGGCACCAAGCTCGCCATGGAGGGAGCGGTCGGCCTCGCCGAGGCCCTGGTCGAGACCCCGACCCTGGAGGAGGCGTTCGCACGCTACGAGGAGCGCCGGCGCGTGGAGGCGCTCCGCCTCCAGTCCGCGGCCCGCAACTCCCTCGCCTGGTTCGAGGACGTCGAGCGGTACGTCGACCTCGACCCCGTGCAGTTCAACTACTCGCTGCTGACCCGCTCGCAGCGGATCAGCCACGAGAACCTGCGCCGGCGCGACCCCGGTTGGCTCCGCAGCGCCGAGCGCTGGTTCCAGGAACGCGCCGGGGCGCCGAACACCCCGGTCCGCCCGCCCATGTTCGCGCCCTTCACCCTGCGCGACCTGCGGCTCGAGAACCGGGTGGTCGTCTCGCCCATGGCCCAGTACAAGGCGGTCGGCGGCCTCCCCGGGGACTGGCATCTGGTCCACTACGCCGAGCGGGCGAAGGGGGGAGCGGGCCTCGTCATCGTCGAGATGACCTGCGTCAGCCCCGAGGGCCGGATCACCCCCGGCTGCACGGGGCTCTACGCGGACGAACACACCGCGGCCTGGCGGCGGATCACGGACTTCGTGCACCGGGAGACGAACGCGAAGATCTGCTGCCAGCTCGGGCACTCCGGCCCGAAGGGATCGACCCGGCTCGGCTGGGAGACCATGGATGCGCCGCTCCCGGATGGGAACTGGCCGGTGATGGCGGCCTCCCCGATCCCCTGGTCGAGCCGGAACCAGACCCCGAGGGCGATGACCGAGGAGGACATGGAGAACGTGACGGCCGAGTTCGCCGACGCGGCCCATCGCGCCGAGGAGGCCGGCTTCGACATGCTGGAGCTGCACTGCGCGCACGGCTACCTCCTCTCCTCGTTCATCACCCCGATCACGAACCGGCGCCGGGACCGGTACGGAGGCAGCCTCGAGAACCGCTTGCGGCTTCCGCTCCGGGTCTTCGACGCGGTACGCACGGCGTGGCCGCCGCACAAGCCCGTGTCGGTCCGGATCTCGGCCCACGACTGGGTGGGGGACGAGGGCATCACCCCCGAGACCTCGGTGGAGGTCGCCCTGGCCTTCAAGCGCGCGGGCGCGGACATCTGCGACGTGTCGGCGGGACAGACCTCGACCCGCGCCCGGCCGGTGTACGGGCGCATGTTCCAGACCCCGTTCGCGGACCGGATCCGGAACGAAGGGCGCATGGCGACGATGGCGGTCGGCAACGTCTACGAGGCCGACCACGTCAACTCGATCCTCCTCGCGGGACGAGCGGACCTCGTGTGCCTCGCCCGTCCGCACCTCGCGAACCCCTACTGGACCTTCCACGCAGCGGCGGCCCTCGGTGACCGCGGGGTCGAGTGGCCGCGGCCCTACCTCGCCGGCCGCGACCAGCTCCTGCGCCTCGCCGAGCGGGGCGAAGGGGCCGGTCTCGCGGGCGCGGCCCGAGCCGGGGCCGGGGCCGGGGCCTGAGCCGGCGAGGCGGGAGCCGGAAGCGGGGCCGGAGCCGGAAACGGAGTCGGAAGCGGGGCCGGAGACGGAGACGGAAGCGGGCATGTCGTTCCTGGAAGACACCCACGCGGTCGTCACCGGCGCCGGAACGGGGATCGGCGCCGCCGTCGCGGAGGCGCTCGCGGCCGAGGGCGCCTTGGTCACCCTCCTCGGGCGGAGGCTCGAGGTCCTGGAGCGGCTCGCGGCCCGGTCGCGGGGCGACCGGCTGCATCCCGTGCGGGCGGACGTGACCGACGACGACTCCCTGCGCGCCGCGTTCGAGCGGGCGGGGCGCGAGCGGGGTCCGGCGAGCATCGTCGTCGCCAACGCCGGCCAGGCCGCGAGCGCCCCCTTCGCACGGCTCGGCCCGGAGACGTGGACGGAGATGCTCGAGGTCAACCTGACCGGCTGCTACCGCACGTTCCGGCACGGCCTCGCCGGGATGGACCGCGATGCGCGGTGGGGGCGGCTCGTCGCGATCGCCTCCACCGCCGGCCTCAAGGGCTATCCCTACGTGGCCGCCTACTGCGCCGCGAAGCACGGGGTCGTGGGGCTCGTCCGGTCCCTTGCCCTGGAGCTCGCGAAGACCGGGATCACCGTCAACTCGGTGTGCCCGGGGTTCACGGAGACCCCGCTCCTCGAGCGGAGCGTGCGCACCATCGTCCGGCAGGGCTCGATGAGCGCCGGGGAGGCGCGCGCGGCGCTCGCCTCGGACAACCCGATGGGCCGGTTCATCGAGCCCGCGGAGGTCGCCCGCGCCGTGCTCTGGCTGTGCGGCCCCGGCTCCGGCTCGATCTCCGGCCAGAGCATCTCGGTGTCCGGGGGGGCGACGTGGTGATCCCCGCGGCGGGCTTCACGCGCGAGGGGCGGCCGGAGCGGGACGGCGACGGCGGCGGTCACGAGCCCGGCGGCCACGAGCCCGGCGGCCCGACCGTCCCGGAGAATGGAGGGCGGAACGGAGGGCGCGGACCGTGACGACCATCCTCGGACCATCGGCCCATATGGACACCTTCGCCCGCGACAGCCTGCCGCCGGCCGAGCAGTGGCCCGATCTCCTCCCCGGCCCGGTGGACTACCCGGAGCGGCTGAACGCCGCCTTCGAGCTCTCCGATCGGATGGTCCAGGCGGGGTTCGGCGACCATGTGGCCCTCATCGGACACGGCCGGCGGCGCACGTACAAGGAGCTGACCGACTGGACCAATCGGCTGGCGCGCGCGCTCCGCGACGACTTCGGGGTGAAGCCCGGCAACCGGGTGCTGATCCGTTCCGCCAACAACCCGGCGATGGTCGGCTGCTGGCTCGCCGCCACCAAGGCCGGAGCGGTGGTGGTGAACACCATGCCGACGTTGCGCGCGGGGGAGCTCGCCCGGATCGTCGAGAAGGCCCGGGTCCGGCTCGCCCTCTGCGACACCCGGATGATGGACGAGCTGGTCGCTTGCTCCAAGGCGAGCCGGTTCCTCGAGCAGGTCGTCGGCTTCGACGGCACCGCCAACCACGACGCGGAGCTCGACCGGATCGCCCTGACCAAGCCGGTCCGGTTCGAGGCGGCGGCTACCGGCCGCGACGACGTGGCCCTGCTCGCCTTCACCTCGGGGGCCACCGGCGAGCCGAAGGCCACGATGCACTTCCACCGCGACCTGCTCGCGATCGCGGACGGCTATGCGAAGGAGGTGCTTGGGCCAACCCCGGACGACGTCTTCGTGGGTTCGCCGCCCCTCGCGTTCACCTTCGGCCTCGGCGGCCTCGCGATCTTCCCGCTTCGCTTCGGAGCGGCCGCCGCCCTGCTCGAGGAGGCGACCCCCCGGAACATGGTCGAGCTCATCGGGCGGTACCGGGCGAGCGTCGTGTTCACCACCCCCACCGCGTACCGCGCCATGCTGGAGGCGATGGAGGAGGGCGCGGACCTCGCCTCGCTCCGCCTCGCGGTCTCCGCCGGCGAGACCCTGCCCGCGCCGGTCTTCGAGGCGTGGACCTCCCGCACCGGCAAGCCCATCCTCGACGGCATCGGCGCCACCGAGCTCCTGCACGTCTTCATCTCGAACCGCATCGGCAGTGCGGAAGCGGGCTCGACCGGGGTCCCGGTCACCGGGTACGAGGCGCGCATCGTCGGGGAGGCCGGCGAGGAGCTGCCCGCCGGCGAGGTCGGGCGTCTCGCGGTCCGCGGCCCGACGGGCTGCCGCTATCTCGGCGGCGAGGGGCAGCCGGGGTACGTCCGGGAGGGCTGGAACCTCACCGGGGACGCCTTCCGGCGCGACGAGCGGGGCCGGTTCCACTTCGTGGCGCGGGTCGACGAGCTCATCGTGTCGGACGGCCACGAGATCGCGGGGCCCGAGGTCGAGGCGGCGCTGCTCGCGCACCCGGACGTGGCGGAATGTGCGGTGGTGGGCGCCCCGGACGAGAGACGGGGCCGGATCGTGGCGGCCCACGTCGTGCCGCGCGAAGGCGTCCCGCCCGGCGGCGACCTGGCGGAACGGCTGCGGGCGCACGTCGGGTCGGCCCTCGCCCCCTGGAAGTCCCCCCGCTCGGTGCGGTTCACCGACGCCCTGCCGAAGACGCCGACCGGAAGGATCCAGCGCTTCCGCCTGAAGGACGCCTGAGAGGGACGCCGCCCGCCGGGTCCGCCCGGCATACTTGCCGACGTCCCTGCCGGCGTCCCCACCCGGCGCCACCGCCCGCCGGCCGGTCCAGCCCCGCACGCGCCTCCTCCCGTCCCACGGCCGCGCGCCGGCCCGCCAGGCGCCGCTCGCGTCACGTCCCCACCTTCGCGAGGACGTCCGCGCGCAGGAATCTCTCGATGACCAGCATGAAGGCCACCGAGGGGACGAGAAGGATCAGGGCGGTAATCGAGGCGATCTGGTAATTCCCCTCCATGCTGGCGGTGAACAGCAGCAGCGGCATGGTGGTGACGTCGGGCACCCCGACGAAGAACGTGCCGGTGAATTCGTCGAGCGAGATCAGGAACACGAAGATGGCGCTGGCCAGGATGCCGGGGAGCGCGAGCGGAAGGGTTACCGTGCGGAACGCCTCGAAGGCGGAGGCGCCCAGGTTCCGGGCCGCGTCTTCGAGCTCCCGATCGACCGCCGCGAAGGCCGCGGTCGCGATCCACACCGCGAACACGAGCCCCTGGATGGTGTGGACCAGCACCACCCCGGCATACGTGCCGTTCAGGCCGAAGTCGTAGAAGATGTGCGCGATGTTCATGTGCACCGCGACCGACGGAAACGCTTGCGGAAGGAGAAAGAGCAGCAGGAACAGGCTCCGCCAGGGGAGGCGGCCGCGTCCCAGGGCGAGCCCCGCCGGGATCGCGACGGCGAGGCTCGCGGCCACCGTCGCGAGGGCGATGAGCACGGAGTTCGCGAGCGATTCCATCGCGTTCCCCTGGGGGCGGAACACCCGCTCCCAGAACGAGAAACCCCATTCGAGGGGAAGCTTGTGCGGGAAGTACCACACTTCCGCGAACGCCCACAGGAGCAGGTTGGCGATCGGTCCGAAGATCGCGAAGGCGAGCAGGGCGAGAGCCAGCCCCCGGAGGAGGGCGGGCAGGATCGCGGCGGCGGTCACCCCCCCGGCCTCCCGCCCTCGCGGATCCCCTGGCGCAGGTAGAGCCAGGCGATGACCGCGGTCATGGCGTAGGAGATGAAGCCGAGGGCGTTGGCCACCGGATAATCCCCGTAGGCGTTGATGCGCCAAGCCATGTCCACGGTCAGCATGGTCGGCGTCTGCGCGTTGATCATGAGCGGCACCGACAGCACCGACATCATGACCACGTAGGACAGGATGAGGGCCACCATCAGGGTCGTCGCAACCTGCGGCACGACGATCTCGACGAGCACCCGCACCCGCCCCGCCCCCAGATTGCGCGCCGCCTCCATGGTCGAACGGTCGAGCGAAGCCATGGCTCCCGCCACCAGCAGGGCGGCGAAGGGGGTCTGCTTCCATACGAAGGTGATCACGATCCCCCGCCAGTCGAGGAAGCTCGCCGCGTGCAACGGATCCATCACCCCGGCGCCGACCAGCATGTTGTTCATCAAGCCGTTCTTGGCGAGGAAGGTGCGCATGAGCTGGCCCGCGACCACGAACGGAATGAACAGCGGCCACCGGTAGAGCCAGCGCAGGACCGCCACCGCGATGCGATTCTCTCCCAGGGTGAGATACCCGCCGATCGCGATCGAGAGAACGCCGATGGCGAGCGTCGCCACGGTCACGATGACGACGGTGAACAGGATGTCGAGCGAGTAGAAGTCGAACGACTTGGCAAAGTTGGCGAGGGACCACCGGCCCCCGTCCGCCTCGTCCCGGAACGCCCACACCAGCGAGTAGCCGAGCGGATAGAGGAACAGCAGCCCGATGGTCGCGAGGGCCGGCGCGATCAGGAGCAGGCTGCCGAGACGGTCGCGGGACACGGGGGAATCGCTCCGGTCGTGGGAGGGAGGATCGTCTTCGGATCGTCTTCGTCGCGAGGCTCGGGGGGCGCGGGCCGTGGGCGCCGCCCGGCCAGGCGAGCGCCGCCCGGCCGGGCGGGCCGGGCGGCGATTCGGCCCGCGGCCGGTCGGCGGTCAGTTCATGACCTTCTGCTCGTACGCTTCCATGATGTCCGAGAAGAACCGTCCGAGCGGGAACGGCTTGCCCTTGGCGGCGAGGTCCTCCGGGGTCACGTCGCTGAATATCCTGCTCCACACCGCCGGATCCAGCGCGTCCTCCACGTGCTTCGCATCGATCCCCGGGTACCAGTTGAACCGGTTGACGATGCCTTCGGCCTGTACCCTGGGGCTCGTGGCCAGCTCCACGAACTTCTTGGCCGCCTCGCGGTTCTCCGCCCGGGCCGGGATCGCGTAGTAGTACGGCTGGCCGGGCATCCCCGGCCCGAGCACCAGGAGCTTCATGTTCGGCGGCACGCGGCCGTCCGCCTGCCACGTGTAGAACATGTCGACCCAGACCGGACCCATGACGATCTCGCCCCGGTTCAGCATGTCGAGGGTGCCCGCGTTGCCGGGGGTGAACGTGACGTGCTCGTTGAATGCCTTCAGCTCGGCCAGAACGCCGTCCCAGCCGTCCTTGAGGGCCGGGTCGTAGGGGCCGTTGATCACCTGCCCCGTATTGCCCGCGTATGCGTACATCCAGCCGACGACGAAGGCGACGCCGGACATCCCGTTCTTGATGCCGTTGTAGCCGAACGCCTTCGGATGGGCCTCCACCCACTCCCTCAGCTCGTCGTAGCTCCGCGGCGGGTCCCGCACGAGCTCCGGGAAGTAGGCGAGGGCGGTCTGGCTGTGGAACATCGGCATGACGTAGCCGCTCACGTCGGCGCCGAGCGCCATCTCGGCGGTGTCGCGGGTGACCAGGCGGCCGGTGGAGATCTCGGAGCGGTACCGCGACAACAGGCCCGCCTCGACCATCTCCGCGGTCTTCTTCTGGTTGGTGGCGATGACGTCGAGGTCCCATGCCTCGGCGTCCGCCTGGGCTTCCAGCTTCTCCTTGATCTTCTGGGAGCCCGCGTCCCCCGGCCCGGTGCCGACGACGCGCACCTTCCATCCCGGGTTCTGCGCCTCGAACATCGGCCCCAGGTAGTCGGTCACGTAGTCGACCATGTTCTGCGATCCGCCGCTCGCGACGTTGAGGATCGATTCGGCCTTGGCGCCGTCCGCGGCGAGCCCGGCCGCGAGCACCGCGGCCGGAATCGCCGCCGCCGCGGCCGCCGCCCGCCTGCCGGGCTTCCAGGATTCGAGAGAGTTCAAGAGTTTCATGGTGCAGTCTCCTCTGTAGAGGGGGGAAGGGATCGGGCCGGGCCGGACCCGGCTGGCGACGCCATGGCCGGCGCCGTGCGCGCCGCCGCCTCGCGGCCCGGGCCCGGCTCGAAGAGCTGGAGGGCCGCGGCCGGTATGCGGATCGCAACGCCCCGGTCGACCGCGATCCGTCGGGGATGGTCCACGAGGAACTCGTGGTCGCCCACGCGGACCGAATGCCGGTAGACGCTCCCGAGGTAGCTGTGCCGGGTGATCCGGCCGGCGAGGGCGAGATGCTCCGGTGGGGGACTGCCGGGCTCGGAGAGCGTCGCGGCTTCGCTGCGGAAGCGGGCGGTCATGGGCGCCCCGTCTCCGCCGTTGCCGCCGTCGCCGCCGATGCCGCCGATGCCGCTGCGCTCGATCGACGGGCAGTGCACGCCGCTCCGGTCCGAGCCGCCGCCGAGCGGCAGGCGGACCTCGCCGGCCACCTGCGGCCCGGAGAGGAAGACCGCTCCGTCTCCCTGCCGCACCGAGACCGGATAGGCGTTCTCCGCCCCCATGAAGCCGGAGACGAAGGCCGACGCGGGCCGTTGATAGACGTCCTCCGGGGCGCCGGCCTGGACGATCCGGCCTTCGTCCAGGATCACCATGCGGTCGGCCATGGACATCGCTTCCTCGCGGTCATGGGTCACGAGGATGGCGGTGAGGCCGAGGCGCTGCTGGAGGCCGCGCACCTCGTGCCGCATGTTCTGCCGGACCCGGGCATCCAGGTTGGAGAGCGGCTCGTCGAGCAGCAGGATGGGAGGATCGATGGCGAGGGCGCGGGCGAGGGCGACCCGCTGGCGCTGCCCGCCGGAGAGGCGCGTGACGTTGCGCCGCTCCAGCCCTTCGAGCCCGACGAGCGCGACCAGCTCCCGCACGCGCCCATCGATCCGGGGCCGCGGCCATTTCCGGAGACGGAGGCCGTAGCCGATGTTCTGGGCCGTCGTCATGTGCGGCCACAGGGCGTAGGACTGGAACGTCATCGCCATGTTCCGCCGCTCCGGCGGCAGGCTCTCCACCGGCGCCCCGCCCACCTCGATCCGGCCCGTGGCGACGGGGATGAACCCCGCGAGGGCGCGGAGCAGGGTCGTCTTGCCGCAGCCGGACGCCCCGAGCAACGCGATGAACTCGCCCGCGGCCACGGTGAGGTCGATGCCGTTCAGCACCCGGACGTCACCGTAGGACACCCCGAGGTTCTCGATCCGGATCGGCAGGCCCTTCGTGCTGCTCATCCTCCCGTTCCCGAGGGGACCCTGTGGATCGAACGAGAAGCCGCTCCGTCCTCCGGCCGGCCGGCAGGATTCATCGGTCCGCGTCGGCGAGGGTCCCGCGCCGGCGGGAGTGTCGAAGGCGCCTGGCGGGACCGCGGCCCGACGGCGCGCCTGGCCGCGACAGGAGGCCGGAGGACCATGGAGGTTCGGCCGCGCTCGGACATGGATGAACCGTAACGTGCCTGCATGACCCCTTCGTGTCAACGATCCGGGCGCTGGCGCCCCGGGCGGATCTCCTCCCGCTTCCGTGCCGGGCGCCGCGCCCCCCGACGCCGCCGCCCCGGCTTCCCCCGTGCATCATGCTCCGAGCCGCTCCAGGGTCGGGGCCGGGTGCGCGCCGCGCTGGTCGCCGGCGACGGCGTGGGTCTCGTCCATGACGACCGTGCGGGCGCCGCCGAGCGCCTTGCGCCCCGACTCGCTGGTGAGCAGGACGTGGAGCGATCCGGGGGTGGTGACGAGGACGCAGGGCGGCTGCCGGGACGTCGCCGGCCGGTCCGGCTCCCCCGCACCCTCCCCGCCCCACGGCCGCGCCGGCCCGTCGAGACCCGCCACCGAGCCCTCGCCGCTCGAACCGCCCGGAGCGCGGATGCGGGAAGCGCCGGCTGGCGGCCGGCGGGGATCCGCGACGGGTCCTCCGCGGCCGCCGACGAGCCGAGGTCACCTGCTATGATCACCCGCGTTCTCGATTCACGGAAGGAAACCGATGGACAGGGTTTTCGTCTATTGGGATCAGTCCGACATCTTCATCGGCGCACGCGACGTGGCCGAGGAGCGGGAAGGGAGGTCCGCGCGCTATCGCGTGCGGATCGACTTCAAGGCGATGATGCGCTTGGCGCACGCCGACCGGCCGGTAGAGAAGGCGGTTGCTGCCGGATCGGTGCCGCCGGAGCTGCGTGCGCTCTGGAACCGGCTGGAAGCGGTGGGGGTGCAGGTCGACTTGTTCGATCGCGGCGCGATCGACCGCGGCGAGCAGCAAGCTCCCGATCGGGTCCTGCAATTGCAGATGTTGCGCGATTTCGCGGACTACAACGGCGATCCGGGCGTCGTCGTCCTGCTGACCGGGGACGGACAGGGCTTCTACGACGGAGCGGGTTTTCACGCCGACGTGGAGCGGATGCATCGGCGCGGCTGGCGGGTGGAGATCCTGTCCTGGGCCGGCTCCTGCAACCGGCGCATGAGACAGTGGGTAGAGGAGAACGGCGTCTTCGTGGCGCTGGACGACCACTACGAGGCGATGACCTTCCTGGAGCCGTCGAATCCCGACTATCCGACGGTGGACCCGCGCGCTCCGGCCGCACTGGACCTGTCGCGCCGCCCGACGGTAGCCCCTCCGGCTCCGTGACGTGCAGCGAACTGCTCCACGCCGTCGGGCGCAAGACGTCCATACCGCATCCTGCTGCGTTGTCGTTGGCAGGATGACCATGACCCGGCATCATATCCCCGAATACCGGATTGTGGCCGGAAAGGGTAGCTCCGGCGCCTCCCGCCGCTCGGCGTCTTCGGGGAATCAGGGCCCGAGGACTCGCCGCACCCCAAGGGCCAGGAGCGGGCTGAGGGCCGCCTCCGGGAGCGGCGCACCATTTCGGGACGACGTTGGTCCCGCGCAGCGAAGAGGAGCCCGCCCATGTCCGAGACGGTCCACCAGCCGCTTCACCCCTCCCACTGGCGCCGGCCCAAGGGCTACGCGAACGGCATCGCCGCGGCCCGCGGGCGCACGATCTTCCTCGGCGGACAGGTGGGATGGAATGCCGAACAGGAGATCGAGTCGGACGACTTCGTCCGGCAGGTCGAGCAGACCCTGCGCAACGTCGTCGCCATCCTCGCCGAGGCCGGGGCGGGGCCGCAGCACCTGGTCCGCCTCACCTGGTTCGTCACCGACAAGCGCGAGTACCTGGACAACCTGTCCGGGGTCGGAGCGGCCTATCGGGAGGTCATCGGCCGGCACTACCCGGCCATGAGCCTGCTTCAGGTGACAGCGCTCGTCGAGGACCGCGCCAAGGTCGAGATCGAGGCGACCGGGGTCCTGCCGTAGCCCGGCGGCGCCAAGTCTCCGGGCCGGGCCGGCCCCGCCCGAAGCGCGCTGCCGGGTGAACCCGCGAGCGGAGAATCCGCAGATGACCCGAAGTGTGCACGACGATCAGGTCCCTCGGGAGATCGACCCCGGGACGAAGCTGCCGATCGGCCCGCGGCTCGACGACCCGGGACCCGCGCGGCCCCCCGAGCGCACCGTGCTCGAGGGGCGGTACGCCCGTCTCGAACCGCTCGACCCGGCGCGCCACCGGGACGAGCTGTACGCCGCCTCGACGGTGCCGGACGCCGCCGCGCGGTTTCGCTACCTCGCCGAGCCTCCGCCGGAGTCGCCGGCGGCGTTCGGCCGGTGGATGGCGGAGGCCGCGGCATCGACGGACCCGCTCTACTTCGCGGTGATCGACCGCGCCACCGGACGGGTGGAAGGCCGGCAGACCCTGATGCGCATCACCCCTGCCCACCGGAGCATCGAGATCGGCAACATCTACTGGGGGCCGGCGATAGCGGGCGCCCGCGTCGCCACCGAAGCGATGTACCTCTTCGCCGCCTGGGTCCTTCAGGACCTCGGCTATCGGCGCTACGAATGGAAGTGCGATGCGCTGAACGCCCCCTCGCGCCGGGCCGCGGAGCGCTTCGGCTTCACCTGGGAAGGCCACTTCCGCCGGGCCGTCATCGTCCGCGGGCGCACGCGCGACACCGCCTGGTTCGCGATGATCGACGAGGAGTGGCCGGCGCTGAAGGCGGCCTACGAGCGGTGGCTCGCGCCGGGAAACTTCGACGCGCAAGGACGGCAGAAGACCCGGCTGAGCGAGCTCACGGCCGCCGCGCTCGCGCGCTGATCCGCTCCGCCGGGCTCCCCGGCTCCGGTCGCGACCGGCCCGTGAGTCCCGAGACCGAGGGGCCGATCGCCGGGAGTCCGGCGAAGCTCCGGGAGCCTGCATCGTAGAAAATCGTCTGGAATCCCTCCCCACTTCAGAGACATGTGCGCTGTGGGGTTTTCGTCGGGCACGCCTCTCGCGAACGCTCTTGGGTACGGCGTCCTGGGAACGCTTGTGTCCCGCCCGCATCGATCGGCGGCGGCCTCGCCATCCCATTTGCGGGCGGGACACAAGCGTTCCCAGGACGCCGTGCCCGCGCAAGTGGCTCCGTGGGGTGAAATCCGCCAGCCACCCCCTCGAACCGAACCTGAACCACGGAAGAACGCCGTCTGCGTGGGGGTGAAAAATATCTCGACCCCCTCTCTACACCCTCTATCTCAAGAACTTACGAACAGCGCCCGGGGCTCACTTCAAGGGAGAGACAGAGTCGATACGGAGTCGAAATCGGGGCTATATCTCCATATGAGCCGAATTTCGTTCACTTTTCCAGATTATCTCCCACCAAGTCTTTCCAGAGGGCTCTGCGGTGCAGACTCCTGGAGGGCCGTTACTGGTGGCTACGGGTGGACTTGAACCACCGACCTCAGCATTATGAGTGCCGCGCTCTGACCAACTGAGCTACGTAGCCGGGAGGGCGCGAACCATACCTGCGCCGCGGCCCGGAAGGCAAGGGCCGGGCCGGCGGTGCGCAGGGCTCTTTCACGCCGGCCGACTCGCGTCCAGGCCTCGGCCCCGACCGCTCTTCCCGGGAACGGCGTGTCCTGCGAAAGCCTGTGTCCCGCCCGCAAATGGGACGGCAACGCCGCCGCGGATCGATGCGGGCGAGACACGAGCGTTCGGAGAACGCGCCGTTCCCAGGACCCCCACGCCCGGGTCGGGCGCCGTTCCCATGACCTCCGCCGCTCTCATTCGACCGAACCGGCGCGTCCACCCGCGCGAGCCGATTCCGCAGCGTGAAACGGCCCTGCGGCGGTGGCTTCCGGGGGCGCGCTCGAGCCGCCGTTCCGGCCGCCGTTTCCGGGCCGGGGCTCAGCCCGGAACGTCCTCGGGGAAGTATCGGAGGACGCTCCGCAGGGGGTTGGCGGCGGCCTGCCCGAGCCCGCAGATCGAGGCGTCGGCCATCGTCCGGCTCAGCTCCTCGAGAAGAGGCGCGTCCCAGCTCGGCCGCTCCATCAGCTCGACCGCCTTCTCGGTGCCGACCCGGCAGGGGGTGCACTGCCCGCAGCTCTCGTCCTCGAAGAAGCGCATCAGGTTGAGGGCGACCGCACGCATGTCGTCACGGTCGCTCAGGATCACGACCGCGTGCGAGCCCACGAAGCACCCGTGCTTCTCGAGCGCCCCGAACTCCAGGGGGAGGTCCGCCATCGAGGCCGGGAGGATCCCGCCGGACGCCCCGCCCGGGAGGTAGCCCCGGAACGCGTGGCCGTCCGGCATCCCCCCGCAGTGCTCCTCGACGAGCTCGCGGGCGGTAATGCCGGCCGGCACGAGCTTGACCCCCGGCTCGCGTACCCGCCCCGAGACCGAGTAGCTGCGAAGGCCCTTCGCTCCGCCCCGCCCCGCGTTCGCGAACCAGTCGGCGCCGCGTGCGAGGATCTCGGGTATCCAGTACAGGGTTTCGACGTTCTGGACCAGGGTGGGGCGGCCGAAGAGGCCGACCTCGGCGACGTAGGGCGGCCGGTGCCGCGGCAGGCCGCGCTTGCCCTCGATCGATTCGAGCATCGACGACTCTTCGCCGCAGATGTAGGCCCCCGCGCCGCGCCGGAGCTCCAGGCGGGGGTGCGGCCCGATCCGGCCCTCGCGTTCGAGGCGCGCGATCTCCGCCCGGAGGATCTCGCGCACCGCCGGGTACTCGTCGCGAAGGTAGACGTAGACCGTCTCCGCCTCCACCGCCCAGGCGGCGATGAGGACCCCCTCCAGGAAGCGGTGGGGGCGGCGTTCGAGGTAGTAGCGATCCTTGAAGGTTCCGGGCTCTCCCTCGTCGGCGTTCACCGCCATGAGGCGGGGGCCGGGATGGGAGCGGACGATGCTCCACTTGCGCCCGGTCGGAAAGCCGGCCCCGCCGAGACCGCGCAGGCCGGCCGCGTCGAGGGTCTCCACCGCCTGGTCCACGGTGCGCCGGCCCGCCCGGCAGTCGTCCAGCACCGCATACCCCCCGCCCGCGGCGTAGGCATCGTAGTCCTCGTAGTCCGGGATCCGGGGGGCCGTGTCCCCCGATGCGGCCGCCGCGAGCACCGATCGGGGCGTGGCGTGGTCGACGTGCCGGTGGCCGACCTCCGCGACCGGGGCGCCGTCGCAGCGCCCCATGCAGGGGGCGCGGACCACCCTCACCCCGTCCGGGCATTCCGCCTGGAGGGCGGCCATGAGCCGGGCCGCGCCCGCGAGCTCGCAGGAGAGGCTGTCGCATACCCGAATGGTCAACGGCGGCGGGGCGGCGGCGCCGTCGGCGACGAAATCGAAGTGGGCGTAGAACGTCGCGACCTCGTAGACCTCCGCCTGTGCGAGCCGGTGCTCGGCCGCGAGGGCCGCGAGGTGGCGGGCGTGGAGCGCTCCGAACCGATCCTGGACGAGATGGAGATGCTCGATGAGGTGGTCGCGCCGGTGCGGGCCGCCGCCGAGAAGGACGCGGACCTCTTCGCGCGCCGCCGGGTCGACCTGGCGGCCCCTGGGGGTCGCCCTCCCGCGCCGGCGACCGCGGCGGTTGACTGGAACCGATCCCGCTCCTGGTCCGGCGACGGACGCCGCGGGTACGTCGCCCGGCCCTGCCCCATTTCCGGTCCGCCCCCCCGCTCCGGATTCCGCCCCGGTCCCGGATTCCGCCCCGGGGCCGGATTCCGATTCGGGCCCGGACGAACGCCGCTCCACCATCAGCACCGCACCTCGAGCTCACTCCGGCGGTCGGGCGGACGGCAACCGGGCGGCGGAGCCGGCGTCGTGCGCGGCAGGTGCGGTATCGTCATCGCGTCTTCTCCGGCGAGGGCCGCGGCATCGCCGCCGCCGGCGCGCCTCGTCTCGTCGCCTCCCTCGACCAGGACCGTTTCCGGCGCCGTCCGCGGGCTCCTCCGGCCGGGCCGCCGGACCCTGACCGAGGCCGAGCGGCGGTCACGAGCGCGCCGGTGCTCCGGGACGGCGAGCTTCACGTCTTCGTCCGACGCCGCCGCCCCGCCGGCATCCGGGCGACCGGGCCGCCGAACCGCCGCCCCGCGTTCTTCGCCGACGGTGCGGAACCCGCCGCGAAGCGGGGCGGCCCTCCTCCCGGTGGGGCCGCCCGGAACCCGTTCGCGGAAGCCCGCATCGAGCGCCGTCCCGCTCCAGGCCGCTCCAGGCCGCTTCAGGCGCTGCCGACGCCCGGTCTCGCGGACCCGCCTTCCGTCTCGTCGATGATCGAGCCCACGACCCGCCGCAGGGCTTCGTCTTCACCCGCCCCGTCGAGCATGGCCTGCCGGTAGACGTCCTCCTGCCGGTCCGCGCTGCTGCCTTCACGGACGATCCCGTCGATGCGCTCCACCTCGCCCTCGCACCCGAGCGCCCGGGCGTCCTCCCGGACCTCCTCGACGAGGTCCCCCACGACGTCGGCGAGGTCCACGAGCGCGGGTGGGTCTCCGTGGGGGAGGAACGCGAGGGTTCCGAACCGCTGGGCGAGCCACCGGCCTTCCTCGATCAGCTCCTGCGGAGGCTCGGGCAGCGTCTCGCCGGCCGTGATCTTCCGCGCGAGGGAGCGGATGAGGCAGGCGTAGAGCGCGGCGATGGACACCGCATCCTCGATCCGCGGGCAGATGTCGCAGATCCGAAGCTCGATGGTCGGATACGACGACGAGGGCCGGATGTCCCACCACAGCTCGCTCCCGTCCTTGAGGGCGCCGATCGATCGATACCGCTCCAGGATGGCGTCGTACTCCGCCCGCGAGTGCATCGCCTTCGGCATCCCGGAGCGGGGTATCGCCCCGATCACGATCTGCCGGTACGACTTGAGGCCGGTCAGCCGCCCGGCATGGAAGGGCGAAGAGGTGGACACGGCGAGCAGGGCCGGGAGGTACTGCCGCAGGGCGGTCATCACCCGGACCCGCAGCTCGGGATCGCCGAACCCGGCATGGACGTGCATGCCCCCGACGAAGAACTGCCGGACGCTCTGCTGGAACCTGATCTCGAACTCCTGGTAGCGCCGCTTCGGCGTCACCTGCTGGGACTGCCACCGCGCCCACGGGTGCAGGGACGACGCGATGACCGCCATGCCGTGCCGGCGCGCCGCCTCGACGACGATTCCGCGGGTCTCCGAGAGGCTCGTGCGGAGCTCCGCGACGGATGAGCAGACCCGGGAGTTCGTCTCCATCTGGGATCGGAGGAGCTCGTTCACCACCCGATGCTCGCCGGCGGCCTCGCGAGCCTCCTCGAAGATCGCGGGATCGGGGTCGGCGACGACCTCCCCCGACGCGGGGTCCACGACCATGAGCTCTTCTTCGATTCCGAGCGTGATCGGCGTCATCGCTGGTCCTGCCGTGAAAGCGGGATGGGGGCGGGCGCCGGTCCGCGCGAGTCCGCGGGTCAGCGGCGGAGCCGGTCGGCCGCCGCACGGAGCCTCGCCTGAGCATCCTTACCATGCCAGATTTCGACTTGACGCGCTACGCGGGCCGACATCTGCTCGCGGAGGTCGGCGGTGAACTTTCCGAGGCGCATGCGCTTCGACTCCGCGAACGCGGCGGGCGCGAGGCCGCGGAGCGTGAGAAGCCTCTCCCACGCCATCCGCTCCACGTCCGGCTTCGGCCCCGTCTCGTGCACGAGCCCGAGGGCGCGGCCGTCCTCGGCGGGGATGAGCTTCCCGGTCAGGATGAGGTCGGAGGCCGCGAAGTCCCCGGCGACGAAGCGAAGGAGCTGGTCGCCGTAGTAGGGGTTCGGCACCCCGAGGAGGATCTCGGGCTTCCCGATCAGCACCCGGCCGGCGGCTGCGTACCGGTAGTCGCAGGCGAGGAACAGGGCCATGCCGGCGCCGGTGGCGTGGCCCTTGACGACGCCGACGGTCGGCAGGGGCGACTCGAGGAGGGCGAGAACGAGCCGCCCGAGCTCGAGGAACATCTCGCGGATGCCGGCGCGCGGCTGTCCGAGCGCCCAGTCGAGGTCGATCCCGTTGCAGAAGAACTTGTCGCCGCCGCAGAGCATCGCCCCGCGCGCATCCCGGGCGGCCGCCTCGACCGCGGCCGAGAGCTCCTGGATGACCGCCGTCGTCAGGGGGTTGGCGTCTCCGTGGGTCAGACGGACCCGGGTGCAGCCGTCCTCGTGCTCGAGAGAGACGTTCGCCAATTCGCCCTCCGGCGGTTCGACCCGCGACGCGCACAGCTTACCCCGGCGCCGCCGGGCGGTGGGCGCCGGGCGCCGGGCAGGGGACGGGCGGTGATCCGTGCCCCAAGGAGCCGCTCGCGCGGGAACGGTGTCCTGGGAACGCTCGTGTCCCGCCCGCACGATGGCGAAGCGCCTGGAAGAAGAGGCGGGCGGGACACGAGCGTTCCCGGGACACCGTTCCCAAGAGCGTTCGCGAGAGGCGTGCCTGGCGAAAGCCCCGCAGCGCACATGCCTCTTGACGGCCGCCGTTCGGCGAAGGAGGCGCGGACCGGCTATGCTGGCTACATGAACACGACCCGCCGGAAGGTGCTCGCCGGTCTCGCGGCCGGCGTCGGCATCGGGGGCGCGGGCGCCGGCGCGGCGGCGGCGGGCGCCCTCGGGGCGCTCGTGCGCGCCGCATCCGCCCGGGCCGCCGCCGAGGGCTGCACGTTCGCGGGGCCGGCCCCGGACCGCGGCCTGGGGCTCTCCCCCCCGTCCACCTGCACGCCGGGCACCCGGACCCAGACCGCGGGGCCGTACTACACGCCGCGGACGCCGCGCCGGTCGAGCCTTCGCGAGCCGGGGACGGCGGGCGAGCCCCTCGTCTTCGAAGGGCTCGTCCTCACCCCCGGCTGCCGGCCGGTGGCGGGCGCCGTCGTCGACGTCTGGCACTGCGACGAGCACGGGCGTTACGACAACGAAGGCTTCCGCTATCGCGGCCACCAGCTCACGGATGCGTCGGGCGCCTTCCGCTTCGAGACCATCCGGCCCTTCCGCTACCTCGGGCGGACCGCGCACATCCACGTCCGGGTGCAGGGGGAGGCGACCCGCCTCCTCACCACCCAGGTCTACTTCCCGGACCTCGAAGCCGCCAATGCGCGGGACTTCATCTTCCGCGACGACCTCGTGATGCGCCTCGGGCGTGCGGGCGGCGGGGAGTGGCACGGCCGCTTCGACTTCGTGCCCGCTCCCGCCTGACCCCGGCCGGCCGGCTCTGCCCGACCGGACCCGGCCCAGCCCGGGTCCGGTCCGGGTCCGGCCCGGTTCAGTCCGATCCAGCCCGGTTCGATGCGGTCAGGCCCGCTCCGACCCGGCGCCGGCCGGCCCACTTCGGCCCGGCGGCAGGTGGACGGCGAGACCGCCGGGGCGCGTCTCCTCGAAGCGGGGCTCGTGCTCCGGCCGGTCTCCCGCCTTCGGGGCGCGATGCGGTCTCCGAACGGCATGGGGCGGCCCTCCTCGTATCTGAACACCCCTCTGTTTCATCCCTTCAACCCACTGAACAGCCCCCTCTTTTAATGGTGATGCACCTTGAACACCCCTCTGTTTTGTTAGCATACGACCGTTCCAACGCCCGGAGCCCGCGCTCGCATGGACCGCAACCAATTTGCATTCCTCGAAAAATGGCTGGCCATGCCGGGTCGGAAACCGTTGATCCTTCGCGGCGCCCGGCAGGTGGGCAAGTCCACCCTCGTGCGGCTGTTCGCCGAGCGCTGCGGACGGCCCCTCGCCGAGGTCGACCTCGAGCGTCACCCCGACCTCGCCTCCGCTTTCGCCCGGAAAGACCCCGCCTACCTGCTCAACGTCATCGAGGCGCTGCCCGGCATCGACGCCATCCGCCCCGACGGACTGCTCTTCCTCGACGAGATCCAGTCCGTTCCCGAGGCCATCGCCGCGCTCCGGTACTTCCGCGAGGACATGAGCGATCTGCCGGTGCTGGCGGCGGGGTCGCTCCTCGACTTCGCCCTTGCGGACCGTCGGACCTCCATGCCGGTCGGCCGGGTGAGCTACCTGCACATGGGGCCGATGACCTTCACGGAGTTCCTCCGCGCCCTGGACGGAGGAAGGCTCGCCTCCCACATCGAATCCTTCGAGCTCGAACAAGGCGTGGACCCCGCGATCCACAACCGGCTCCTCGACCTGCTGCGAACCTACTTCTTCACCGGGGGAATGCCGGAGGCCGTCGACACGTTTGCGCGCTCCGGCCGCCTTCGGGACGTGGCCGCCGTCCACAGCTCCATCGTCGAGACCTGCCGGGAGGACTTTCCCAAGTACGTCGGCTCACGAAGCCTTCCGCGCGTCGTCAACGTGTTCAACTTCGCCGCCCGCAACGTCGGACGGAAGGTGAAGTACGTCCACTTCTCCCGAGAGGCCGCGGCAGCGATCACCAAGGCGGACATCGAGCTCCTGTGCATGGCGCGGGTGCTGTCGAAGGTGGTCCACAGCCATTGCAACGGGCTGCCGCTACAGGCGGAGGGGGACCCGCGGGCATACAAGCTCATCTTCATGGACATCGGGCTGATGAACGCGGTGTGCGGCCTCGGCTGGAGCGCCATCGAGGGCATGAACGAGGTGCGGCTCGTGAACGAAGGCGCCATGGCGGAGCAGTTCATCGGCCAGCACCTGCAGGACCTGCTGTCGGAGTCGCCCAACCGCGAGCTCACCTACTGGCTTCGGGAGGGCCGGGCGACGAATGCCGAGGTGGACTACGTGGCCGCGTTCGACGGCCGCATCGTACCCATCGAAGTGAAGGCGGGTGCGAGCGGCAGCCTCAAGTCCCTCCACCAGTTCGTTGCGGAGAAGGGGGTGTCCGCCGCGGTCCGGTTCGACACCGGCCGTCCGTCCGTCCGGACCGTGCGCACCCGGGTACAGCGGCGGGCGGGGGCGCCGATCGAGGCAGCCTGTCGCCTGCTCTCGCTCCCCCTCTACCTGGTCGAACGGCTGCCGTACCTGCTCGCCTCGCTGCCGCCGGAGGGGGACACCGCCCCGCCGCCCGCCGGATGACCGGCGGACGACCTCGGAGGATGCCCGGAGCAAGGCCCCCATGCCGCCGCCTCCCCCGGCAACGCTTCCACGGCCGCCGCCGGTGCGAGAAGCCGGCGGCCCGCCGCCGGTATCGCTCCCGCGCGGACGGCCTCAGAAGCGCAGACGGTAGCGGGCGCCGAGCGTGGTCTCCTCCTCGCCCGGCACGTGGCCCGCGTCCACCATATGGCTTGCCCCGAAGGCGATCCGCCCGCTCCCGAGCGGGCGCTCGTGGTGGAGCGAGAGCCGGAGCGCCCGCGTCTCCGGGCGAAGCCCGAACTCGTCCGTGCGGTACACCCAATCCCCGTCCCGGGTCCTCGCGACCGGACGCCGGAAGCGCACGTTCCCGCCCTCCGCGCGAAGCGGCTGCCCGAGCGAGACCCGGGTGAGCACGCCTTCGGCCCCCCGCTCCAGGGCGAGAAGGCCCGCGCTGTAGAGACCGCGCGCGGCGCGCATCATGCCCTGATCTCCCCCCAGACGGCCCCCGGCCAGGGTCGCCGACACCCGCAGGCGCAGCCCCGGACCGCTCCCGAGGGGCCAAGCCTTCCGGAACGTGCCGAAGACCAGGCCGTGCACGGCATCGCCGGCGAAGGCCCCTCGCCCCGTGCCGCCGAGGAGCGCCCCCTGCTCGAAGACGAGCCCGGTGTGCAGGCGCCCGCCCCGGGAGGCGTACGAGAAGCCGCCGGCGCGCAGGCTCCCTGCCTCATCCGCGGTGTACGCGAAGCGCAGCCGTGCGAGCGACAGGGCCCCGGACGACGTCCAGGCGAGCCCCTGCCAGACGGGGAGCTCCGCTTCGCCCTCCTTCGCCGCGAAGACGGGCAGGACGTCGGAGAACCCTGCGGCAGCGGGCCGGACCCGCGACCGGAGCGGGACCCAGAAGGGCGCGTTCCACTCGTCGAAGCCCGCGACCTCCGCATCGCCGAGCCGCCGCGAGAGATCCCCCCAGGCCGCCGGGGTCCGAAGGGTCGTCAGCGCGAGCGGCGCCACGTTCCCCGGCGTCCCCGTGCCGAGCGTCCCCACCGGGCGGGTCGCCCGATCGAGGTTCATCGACCCCCGCCCGTGCGTCGAGGAGAGCTCGCACGCGGAGCGATCCCCGTCCGTGTCCAAGTGCGCCGGACACCGCCCGCCCGCGGCTACCCGGTCGGGGGTCACGTCCGCCGTCCCGAGCACCCGCGCCAGGACCTCGGTGTTCCCGAGCTGCCCGCGGAAGTAGTGCATCACCACGGCAAGGCCGCCCGAGACGATCGGAGCCGCGAACGAGGTGCCCTGTGCGCCCGGCGCGTAGCCTGCGTATCCGGGTTGGTCCTCGTCCGGCCCACCCGGCCCCCAGTACGCGACGAGCATGTCCTCCCCCGGCGCCGCGATGCACCACCTGGCCGCGATCCCGCAGCGGTTGCTGAAGTCGCCGATCCGCCCGTCGCGGCCGATCGCGACGACCGCGACCGAGTGCGGGCGAAGCTCGGGGATGAGCGCCATCGCTCCCGCCGACACGGCCGGAGAAGACGCCTCGAGCCGCCCCCGCTCCGAAGAGGTCTCCCCGACACACGAGTCGCCGACCCGATCGACGGATCCCCTGCACGGGAGCCCGTTGCTGTTCCCCGCCGCGTAGACGAGCAGGGCGCGGTCCCGCTCCGGGGTGGCGGCTTGCGCCACCGCCCGGAGCGCGGCCGGGGAGCTGGCGCGCAGCTCGGCCGCCGTGTATTTCTCGACGAGTCCGGGATACTGGAAGCTCATGTTGATGACGTCGGGGCCGCCTTGGCTGCGCAGGCCTTGCGTCAGCAACGCGGCGGAGCCGGGATCCTCCACGCGCAGGCTCGACGGGGTGATCGGCCGATAGGTGGCATCGGGGTCGGCGGCGCCCAGCCGGATCCCTGCGACGTGCATCGTCGCGCCATAGGCGATCCCGTGGAAGTCGGCCTCCGGAAAGCCGCCGCTGCCGCTGTCGCGCTGCGCGCCGATCAGGCTCGCGACCGCCGTCCCGTGGCTGAACTCGTCCCCGTGGTGATCCCCGTCTCCGGTGAAGATCTCCGAGGTGGTCCGCGGCTGGCTGAGCTCCCAATGCCGGAGCTGGACCCCCGTGTCGATCACGGTGACCTTCACGCCTTGCCCGGGCAGCTCCCCCGGATGCCGGGTCGCGAGCCGTTCGTAGGCCACCTCGGCCTTGACGGCGCCGGGCGCCCAGTGGTGGCACGTCCCATCGGGGGCCGGCGCGCAGAACTCGCGATGCCGCGAGAAGGCGTTGTCGGAGGGAGGAGGGGGGGCGGGAGGAATGGCGGGGACGGAGCCGGAGTCGGCGCCGGCGCCGGAGCCGGAGGAGCCTCCGCCGCCGCAGCCGGGCAGGAGCAGGAGCAGGAACAGGAGCGGCAGGGCGGACAGGCACGTACGAGACGGGAGGTTCGGGGACATCGAAAGGGCTCCCAGGGCGGCACGCCCACGAGTATCGCAGCAGAGGCGATCCGCACCCAACTCCCTGCCGCGTGGAGGCATGTGCGCTGTTCGTAAACATTTGAAACATATGGACAGGATGGATCCGTCGTACCCTGTGCACGTCCAGCGGAGACACACTCGTGACCGTCTTATCCATTTGATTTAAAAATCTTTCGTTGCTGCGGGGGGCGGTTCCGCCGCGGTGGGGTGAAATCCGCCAACCAGACCCACGAACTGCCCCGAAACCGTGGAATCAGCCCGTCCCCGTGGGGTAAAAATATCTTGACCCCCTCTCTACATACCCTATATCGATAACTTACGAACAGCGCCCGGGGCTCGCGCGGGCTCGAGGTCGGGGGGCACGTCCCGACGCGAGTACTCGGAGCGGTTCGACGGCTGGTCGCCGGGGCTCGCGCGGACTCGAGGTTGGGGGGCACGTCCCGACCCTTGGTCCGCGCGCCGAGTGGTCCGGGGGAAGCTGGAATCATGCTTGCCGGAACCCGCGGACACCACGGAGAAGGACACGGCCCGTACCCCGTATCTCGTCCGGCACTACAACCGGCCCGCGTGGATGACCCCCGCGGCAATCCGTTCGCCGCCCTCGACGCCGCCGCCCATCCCGCAATATCCCGGTGAGCGCTTGGCCGGACGCTACAATCCGTTGCCGGCCGCTGCCGCTATTTAGAGGAGCTCACGCGCACGCGCGGGCGCTGCCTCGGACAGGTCTTCATGCAGGCGTGAGGGCGCGGAGCTCACGCGCACGCGCGGGGCGCTGCTCGCGGCCACCGGGGCCGGGCCCGATACCGAGCGCCCGCGAGTCCGCCCGGCGTGTCCGCACGCCGCTCGATGAGGCGCAAATCGGGCACGAGGCCTGCCCCCGAGACCCGTCGGAGGATGGCCAGGCCCTTCCGGTGGGAAGTCCGCAAGGGGCGCAAAGCTGAAAATTCTTGCCTTCAATCGACCCATCGAGCCCTTTCACGGCCGGGGAGCTGCGGCCTCGAGGGCAGGATCGAGGGCCGGCCTTCCCGTCGGCGAAGCCACCGGCGGCGGCTGAAGCGCGTCCCTCCATGGCTGGAAGAACCACCGAAGCATTCTCGCGGGTCAGGATCGACGCCCTGCTCGAGGATGCCGGCTGGAACCTGACCGACGGGGTGAGCGTCCTCTTCGAGCACGCCCTCGGGGACGGCTCGCGCTCGGACTACGTGCTCTGCGACCGCTCCGGGCGCCCGATGGCGGTCGTCGAAGCGAAGCGGGCGAGCGTCGACCCGATCACCGCCCAGGACCAGGGCATCCATTACGCAACGCTGCTCGACGTTCCCTTCGTCTTCCTGTCGAACGGCGAGGAAGTGCGCTTCCTGGATCGCAGCCGGGACGCCCACGCCCGTGAGATCGCCACCTTCTACTCCCAGGACGATCTGGAACGCCGGATCGCCGCACGCTCGCTGCGGCGCGCGCTGGCCGACGTCCCGATCGATCGACGGATCGTGGACCGCGGCTACCAGATCGACTGCATCGAGGCGCTCTCGGCCGAGGTGACGCGGGGGCGGCGCAAGCTCCTGGTCGAGATGGCGACGGGGACCGGCAAGACCCGCACCGCCGCCGCCTTCATCGAGCGCCTGTTCGAGGCGGGTGCGGTCACCCGCGTCCTCTTCCTGGTGGACCGGATCGCCCTCGCCGCCCAGGCCGAGGACGCCTTCACCGACCACCTCCGCGACTACCCCTGCCACGTGCTGCGGCCGGGGCGCGGCTTCGACCGGGCCAAGCGCATCACCATCGCCACCTTGCAGACGATGATCGCCGAATACGGCCGCCTCTCGTCCGGCTACTTCGACCTCGTCGTCACCGACGAGTGCCACCGATCGATCTACGGCAAGTGGAGCGGAGCGCTCCGGCACTTCGACGGCATCCAGCTGGGCCTCACCGCGACCCCGTGCACGGCGGACGCGGCAGCGGTCGCCGCCGCCGACCCCGAGGACGGCCGCTTCGTGCGCGACACCCTCCGCTTCTTCGAGGTCGAGCGGCCGACCTTCCGCTACCAGCTCCGGGAGGCGATCGCGGAGGGCTACCTCGTCCCCTATCGCATCTACCGGGCGATGACGGTCAAGACCGCGGCCGAGGGCGGCTTCGAGGTGAAGCGGGGCGAGCTCGACTGGAGCACGATGGACGAGGAGACGCGGACGGAGCTCGAGCGCGTGTTCGGCGGGTCCGACGCCATCATCGTCGATCCGCAGGCCCTCGAACGGAAGTTCACGCTCCCGGAGCGGAACCGGGCCATCGTCCGCGAGTTCCGGCACGTCCTCGACCACGGCTTCACGGGACGGGACGGCGTCAAACGCTACCCGAGCCGGGGCAAGACCATCGTGTTCGCGGTGACGAAGCGCCACGCGGAGACCCTCGCGACGATGTTCGACGACCACTTCGCGGACCGGAAGCCCCACCCGACGACCCGCTACGCCGACTTCGTGGTGAGCGACGCGGGCGGCGGGCCGTCCCCCGACGCGAGCACGATCATCAGGCGATTCAAGGAGGAGGAGTTCCCGCAGATCCTCGTCAGCGTGAACATGCTCGACACCGGCTTCGACTGCCCGGAGGTCGTCAACCTGGTGATGGCGCGGTTCACGCGAAGCGCCGTTCTCTACCGCCAGATGCGGGGGCGCGGCACGCGCAAGGCCCCGCACGTCCGCAAGACCGACTTCACGATGTTCGACTTCGTGGGGGTGACGGACTTCCACGGCGACGACGAAAGGGACGTCGCGGGCGGCGCCGTTCGAGACCCGGGAACCCCGCCCGCCGGGTTCGCGGCGCCGCGCCGGCCCCTCACCCTCGACGTGGACGACCACATCGACCCCGCGAGCCGCGATTGGGTGACCCTCGACGAGAACGGGCGGATCGTCCGGACGGCGGAGCACGAGGCCCGCTCCGCCCTCCTCGGGCTTCGCTTCGAGGCGTGGCGCGGCGAGCAGCCCTTCGACGCCGAGCAGGCGCGCTGGGCGGGCCTCATCGGGAGCCGCATCCGGGCCGACGCGATGACGATCGACGGCTTCCGGGACTACGATCTGGACTCGCACCCCTTCGCGGGGCTCGGCGGCTACGATGGCGCGGCGCGGGTCTTCGGGGGCCGCGGCGCGCTCGACCTCGTGCTCGGCGCCCTCAACGCCGCGGTCTTCGGCGGCGGCGACGACGACAACGGGCCGGGCGGGGGCCGCCGGGCTCGGGGGGCGGCCGGCGACCGGCGGCCCCCGGCAATGGAGCATTGACGAGGCCCATGCCGCTCACCCCCGAGCTTCGGCGCGGCATCGACCGCATCCGCGACTACCTCTTCGGCGGCGGCTATCCCAATCCGGCCCAGAACGCCGAGCAGCTCAGCTTCCTCTTCTTCTTCTACATGTTCGAGGCGGCGGACGCGGCCCGGGTCCGCGCCGCGCGCCGTCCCGGGGCCGAGGTCTACGCGAGCGTGTTCGACGGGGAATGGACCCTCCGCAATCCGCGGAACGCCCGCGCGCCGGGCGAGGGGACGGTGCAGCGCGGCGCCCTGCGCTGGTCCTCTTGGGCCAACGCGCTGAACGGCGAACGGCTGGTCATCTGGGTGCGCGAGGAGGTCTTTCCGTTCTACGCCGAGGTGGCGGCCGGGGGCGTCACCGACTTCATGGCCGGCGCCCGCCTCGTCATCGACGAGCCGACGGTGCTCTCCCAGGTCGTGAGCCAGGTGAACGACCTGCATCTCGAACAGGTGGACGCCGACACCAAGGGCGACCTCTTCGAGCACGTGCTCCGCCAGATCCGGCAGGCGGGCGAGCTCGGCCAGTTCCGGACGCCCCGCCACGTCATCCGGGCCATGGTCGCGCTCGTGGACCCGCGCCTTGGGGAGACCGTCTACGACCCGGCGGCCGGGACCGCGGGGTTCCTGGTCGGCGCCTACGACCATATCCGGCTCGCGAACTCGTTGCCGGACGGGGTCGAGGAGGTGGAGGCGGAAGGCAAGGCGATCCGGCGCGGGCTCGGCGACGCTTTGAGCCGCGACGCGGTGCGCCGGCTGCACGAGGAGACCTTCTTCGGCAACGACGTGGACCCGCAGATGGTCCGCCTCGCCACCATGAACCTGACCCTGCGCGGGCTCGATCGGGTGCGCGTGCTGCGCCGCGACGCCCTGACCCGCACCCTCGACGGGGCGGCGAAGGCGGAGCTGGGCCTTCCGGCGCGGGGCTTCGACGTGATCCTCGCCAATCCCCCCTTCTCCGGCCGGCTGGACAAGGATCGGATCGTCGACGAGGTGAAGGTCGGACGGACGGCGCAGACGGAGCTCCTGTTCCTGCAATACATGCTGAACCACCTGAAGGAGGGCGGGCGCTGCGCGGTGGTGGCGCCCGAGGGGGTCCTGTTCGGGTCCACCGGCGCGCATCGCGAGCTCCGCCGCCGGCTCGTCGAGAACCACACCGTCGAGGCGGTGCTGTCGCTGCCGGGCGGGGTGTTCAACCCCTATTCGGGGGTCAAGACCTCGGTGCTGGTGTTCCGCAAGGGCGGCGCCACCGGGCGGGTCATGTTCCTCCACGCCGACCACGACGGCTTCAAGCTCGACGCCAACCACGACACGCCGATCGAGGCGGACGACCTCCCGGACCTCGTCGCCGCCTTCCACGATCGTACCGCCCGGTGGGCCGCCTGGCGGGACCGCGACCCCGCCGCCAACTGGACCGGGAAGTGGTGGTTCGCCGACGCGGACGCGATCCGCGCCGCCGACTTCAACCTGAGCGCGGGGCGTTACCGACCACAGAACCGCGAGCAGGTCGAGCACCGCGACCCCCTCGAAATCCTCGCCGAGCTCCGGTCCACGGAGCGCGAGATCCTGGCGGAGATCGACGACCTCGCTGCCGCGGTCCGGGAGGCGGTGGGGGAATGAGCGCGCGCCGTGCGCCGCTCGGGGAGCTTTGCGGTTCGCTTCTCCCCCGTCCCTGCCGGTAACACGGCGTTTGCGTTCGGGTGGCCTTGCGCGACAATGCGAACATATGAACATCGATCTGAACGAATACGGCATCGACGTGGGCGGCGACGAGGCGCTACGGGAAGCAGTGTCCGTAGCCATCGCGCTCGAGGCGTGGGGCGAGCGGTTCCGGGCGGAGAAGTTCGCACGTGGCGAAGCGGTGGTTGTCGGGCGCGATGGCGAGGCGTTCCTGGAAGGCCCGGAGGGCCACTTCCGCCCGGTCCCGAAAGGCCGGCCGCTGACTTGGGAAGACGTCAAGTTCCGCGGCTAGCGGCTGGTGCCACCCAAGCAGCTCATCATCCTCGGCGGACCGAACGGAGCGGGCAAATCCAGCGCCCATGCCGAGCTCGAACGGCTCGGTTTCGTCACCGGCCCGTTCCTCAACCCGGACGACATCGCCCGGGAGCTTGGCGGCGACCCGAGCACGCGAGACATTCGCGCCGGTCGCGAGACGTTGCGCCGCGCCAAACTCTGGATACGTGAGGGACGCACGTTCACCCGCGAGTCCACGCTGACGAGCAGCGAAATGCTGCGCAGCATGCAGATGGCGCGGGACATCGGATATCGGGTGATTCTCGTATTCGTCGGCATCGACTCGGTGGAAGCGGGCAAGGCGCGGGTCCAGAGTCGAGTTCTGCACGGCGGCCACGACATCGCCTCGGAGGTGCAGGATCGGCGTTTCGCCAAATCCTTCGCCAACGCTCGACGCGCTGCCGCCATCGTGAACACGGCCTATTTCGTGGACAACGCCAGCAGCCTGCGCTACGTCGCCTGGGTGGAGCAAGGCCGCGTGCGCTTTGCGGACGGCTCGGGCACGCCTTGGCTGTTGCCGGTGCTCGAAGGCTTGCCACGAGCGGAAGCCGCTTCGATGCCCCGCGCCAAGGCGTTGGCGCTCGCGTGGCGCCACGAGCGCCTGCCACGTCACTGGCGTAGCTGACGGCCACGTCTTGGATGCCTGCCGCACCTGGTGCGCGTCCGCATGGCAATGGCCTCTGACCGTGCCGCGCCGAATGGACACCTGGATGAGGGTGGAACGCGAGATCCTGGCGGAGCTCGACGATCTTGCCGATGCGGTGCGGGAGGCGGTCGCCGAATGAACGCGCGCCGTGCACCGCTCGGGGAGCTTTGCGAGATGGATCGCCGGGGGATTCCACCGGACGATCCGCTGGCCGTCGAACTCCCTTTCATAGGCGTCGAGAACGTCGTCAGCGGTACGGGCCTCTTGAACTTCGACACGGATTCCCGCGTCGGCGCCCAGAAGAGCACCGCCTTCCGTTTCGACCCGCGCCATGTGCTTTACGGGAAGCTCCGTCCCTACCTGAACAAGGTCGCCGTGCCCGACTTTGCCGGCAGATGCTCTACCGAGCTGGTCCCGCTCCTGCCTCGGGACGGAGTGGATCGAGACTTTCTCGCCCATCTGCTTCGCCGGAAGGAGACCGTCGAATTCGTCATGGCGTCGGTCACCGGCGCCCGGATGCCCCGCACCGACATGAAGATCCTCATGTCCATGCCGGTTCCCCACCCTGCACTTGATGAGCAGCGCCGCATCGCCGCCATCCTGAACCGATCCGCACGAATCGAGCAACTGCACATCGAGGCAGCCAAGATCGCCTCAAGTGTTACTACCTCTCTCATGGCCCTATTATTAGATAGCAGCGAATAATCGAAGACAGATTTTGAAACTCAAAGAAGGTAAGGTACTCTCATGACTACTCTGTACAAATTTATTTCCGAACCTGAGCATGTTAAATCCTTGCTGCAAGGTTCCGTGAAATTCACGCCAATACCAGAGCTCAATGATCCATCTGAACTCAGCCCTGTTATAGTGCGAGATAATGTACAGAAATCGCTTACTCGCCTGCGTCGAGAGGGATACAACGATCAAGAATTCTCGGATCTCCAAAAGCAGGGACATCTGCTAGAACGTCTGGCTCCTGAGTACCTGATAACTCCAGTACCTTCCTCACCCGAGGAAGCGACCAAGCACATCTGTTTGAGTCAATTCGATGATATACCTAGACTGGAACGTATAATGTATGATAATGCGCAGAAAATCTCATCGAGAGTTGGAATCTTCTGTCTCTCGAAGCGTCGTGACTCTCTTCCTATGTGGGCTCATTACGCGAACAATGCCAAAGGACTGGCTGTTGAGTTTCAAAACTTGGACAAAATCTTCCCGGGGGACAGCACTGGAGTTCTTCGGCAGCCTATTGCTGTTTCTTATGAGGAAGACGGAGTAGATATTACCTTCGAACCTCGAACGCATAAATCACTATTTTTCTGTAAATTCCCAGATTGGAAATATGAACAAGAAGTCCGGATTATACTTCCGCTCGATGAATGCTGCCAGGATAGTCTAGATGCGCCAATCTACACTTACAATATACCTTCTATCCATGTTGTTCGCGTAATTTTGGGTTGGAAAATGGAACCAGAGATGGTCTGCAAAGTGAAAAATTGTGTGCATGAAATGAATCCCAAGACCAGTATTGTGCAAACACACATCAGCCGCGGCTGTATTGAGTTCGATCCAATCGAATAGTACAAAATGCAGAGACGTACACAGAAACCGTAGCCATCCAGATACGCTTCTTCCTGAGGCTGATCTTCGTTGGCACGCGTTTCAGAAGGTTGAGCGCCTCATGTCGAACCACGTTATGCGGTGCGTTGCACACGCTTTCCCTCTTCTTGGATCGTTGTGTCTGTGCTGCTTCTTTCCTCGTGCTTGATCTCGTCTGCTTCGCTTGCCGGCTGCCCTATCCCCGGAGATTCCCCGAAGTATTTCGGTCCGCCTGTCGCCTTCTCCAAAGCATCAGCGATCCGGTGCAGCGGGTGTGTCGCACGCCCTCCTGTACTTCGCAGTTTCTGTACTTCGCAGGTATACGTCCGCATTCCCATGTCCTCTCCGGCCATGTTCCGGAATCGAACCTCAACGTCGAATGGCTTCATCGGCGTCTCCGTTTTTACGTGCGGGTATAGCTTCCTGTCAGGCACTACCAAGCTCGGTCCTCCCATCGTCATCTCGAATTTTTCTCCCGGCATCAGCACGTCGATTGACGGCGCTGTCTCCGGTCCATCAGGCCAGATCATCATGATTTCACGCACCTTCCAATCTTCTCGATCAACGTTCTGAAACCACCATCTCACGTCCCTCGCGACTCCCGTGCCGACGTTGCCGACTACGATATTCAACAGAGGGATTGTTCCGCCGAATTCCGGTTTCAGCCACACGACGACATCGGGTGTCTTTCTCGCCTCTTCTTCCCGCTCCGCGATCTTTGCCAATTGTTTCGTTCCCCGAGCCGTGCTCCACGCCGCGGCGACGATGGCCACTGTTGCCATCAGCGTCAACACCGCACTGACCGCCATGGCCACGGTACTGCCCGCTACCGTCGTGTCGGCGTGTTGTTCCAGAACGTTTATCACTTGTATTACTTTGTCCATTCTTTATCTCTTCCTCGTTTATGCACCGGCTCTCACAATCAGTTCTCCACCGTCAAGTGAGGTATTTTCTGGAAGTGTCTGATGTTTCCGGTCACCACGATCAGCCGCCGGACAAGCGCAATCGCGGCTATTCTGACGTCGGCATCGCCGATCGGAGTCCCTTGACGCTCAAGTTCCGCCCGAACCTCGCCGTATCGTCCGGCTGCATCCGCGTCGAACGGAAGTATCGGCAGCCTCGCAACGACACGTTCTTCGATCTTCTCCATCAGGCTTGCCGATCCCCTCCTCCGCGCCCCGTACACAAGTTCCCCCAACGTGATACTGGAGGTGAACCGGCTCCCGACCGGCGCCGAGCCCACCCTCTTCAGCAGATCACGGGAAGGTGATCGCTTCATCAGGTTGCTGAGAACGTCGGTATCGAAGAGGTACATCAGTCTTCGAGCTCCACGGGGCGGCCGGTGTCGCGCCGCCGTGCCGCGTAGATCGCCTCGATCAGCGCGTCCACCTCGTGATCGTCGATCGGACCCCATCCACCCCGCAGGCCGAGAGCTCCCTCCGAACCAAGCCATCCTCGAACCGCAGCGTTGATCTCGTCGGCCAAGGCCGTCCGGTTCCCGACCGCGCCGCTGTCGTCGAGATATTCCGCCTTGGGCAAAGGCAGGACGGCGACCGGCTTGGCTACGTTTCGAAGCCGATCCAGAAACGTCCCAAGGGCGGAGGCATGCTCCGGATACCGCGTCCACAACAGCATCAGGTAGGGATCGGCCGGCTTGATCACGTCTTCCAGGAGACTGCCGATCACCGCGAAATCTTGAGCCGGGTCGGACATCGCGCCACCGAGGAGCCGAAGGTCCGAGATGATGACCCGCACGTGGGGACATGCGGGAACGTCCAGCCCCTCACCGGTAAAGTGGACCCGAAGCAGACCTGCATCGTGTCCGCCCAGCTCTCCGATCAGGCTGTCGAGGTGTCCGGGATCGTCGTCGATCGCTATGACCCTCACGGGATTGGACATTACCGGGCCTCCTTGAAAACCAGGGCGACGGCCGCGCCGTCGAATCCGTCGGGGATCTCGACCTCTCCCGGTTGGGGGAACACGAGTTGGCCGCCGTTCAGCTCCATCGCCAAGTTTGCGTAATACAGCCCCAGGCCCATACCTTCCGGCTTGCGCGTGAAGAAGGGCCGCACGAGGTTCCCGGGATCGTCGCCCCGGAAGCCGGGGCCATTGTCCGCAACCACGATGGCCGGCCCCGCCTCGAAGTCATGCGAGAGATCGATGTAGAGCTTTCGTTCCGGGTCGTCTCCCTGCACCGAAACGTCCGGCCATCCGACCCGAAGCCAGTAGAAGGCATTATCCGCGAGATTGGTCAGCGCTCCCAGGACGAGACCGAACCCAAACCGGGAGTAAAAGCCGGGATCGTCCCCGTCGAGCAACGGACAGACGAACCTGACGTGATGATGCCGGAGACGGAGCATGATGTTTCGACGTGCAGCGCAGACGAGCTCCCGCCCGCTGTGATTCTTCTTGCTGCCCCGCCTGAGCAGGGCCGCGAAGCCGTCGAGCAACTGAATGAGATCCCGCGTCTGCCGGGCCGCGCCCTCCATATCCACGCGTTTGGGGATGGCATGGTGGAGTGCCCGCACGCCCCGCTCCACTTCATGGAACGCGACGGCCAAATTCAGGCCGGACAGGCCCGCGGACAGAAGCGTGTCCTGCATGTTCTGGCAATGATCTTCGATCTCGATCAAATAACCATCGAACTTGTCTCGCATTCCCTGCCGATCGAGCTCGTGCCTCAGTTCCCGTATCGGCTTCTCGATCCGGGTGGACGTGGGGGCGTCGGGATTTCCGGTCAGCCGTCCGATGCGCTCCTTGTCGATTCGACGTTCCGATTCGAGGGCGCCCAGGGCGCCGAGGACGATTCGTTGCAATTGACGACAGGATTCATTCTTCACGAACCCTTCCCGGTTGGTCTTCTCGACGAGACCGGTCGATTCCTTCAGGGAGAGGTGGACCGCCCCCAGGATGATGTTGCGGCTGATCCGGCGCGTCGGCACGTTCACGCGGCGAAGATCGAGGCCGAGCCAGTCGTCGCCGAGCTCTCCGTAGTTGTACACCCGGATGCCGTCCCGATAGACCCGCACGCCTCCCGTCTCGTCGAGGTAACTTTCCAGGAGCCGGATGTTCGGCATCCGCTGGCGGACCTCCCGATCCCGATCGTACACGTAGAACTCCCCGGTGACCGGGCCGATGCCATCGAAATCGCTCTCGTCGGCGGTGACTTTCTTCTCCATCCGGTCGCCGCCGGATCGGGAGGGAAGCATCAGGCGATCTCCGGATTTCTCGACCTCGCGGCTGTCCAGCTTGAACCCCGGAACCTGACGAAACTCATAGGTCCAGTCGAACCTGCCCCCGTTGATACGGAACGAGAACTTCCAGATGGCGCGGTCGAGGATCTCGGACACGTCCGGCAGGTCTTCGATCCAGTGCTCGCGGCCGGGGACGCGCAACGTGGCCCGGAATCCGCCCGGCTCTTCGAACGGCGAGCAGATGGACGTGATCTGGTTGTACAGCCGCCGGACTTCACCCCGCGACCAGTCGGTCGTGCGCAACTGCCGGACCCTGATCCGGGTCCCGGTCCTCTCCTCATCGAATACCCGAGGATTGCGTATCCTGATCGTGACGGGAGCTTCGTCGAGATATGGTTGAGCAATCAATTCGTTCCAGTCGATCCTGACGACACATTCCTCCGAGCCCCGAGCGCGCGTCACGAGGGTGATGAGATTCCCGAGTTTGTGCGCGGCGAAGCGGCCAAGTCCCTTTTCCCCGAGCGGGAGACGCTGGCGCCTCGGCGTCCTTCGCTCCGCCAGCCGCTGCCGCTGGCGATGATCGTCTCCTGGTACGAGCCACACCGAGCGGAGCACGTCCAAGGTCATGCCTTCGCCGTCGTCGGTCACGGTGATGGAAGGCTCTCGCGCCGAATCGAGGTCGAGGCGAACGACGACTTGGTTCGCGTCCGCATCGTAGGCGTTCTTGACCAGCTCGAAGATCGCCAACCGGGCGCTGCCGATCAGCTCGTCGCCAAGCAATTGCAGGACCCTGGCCCTTGGCCGGAAGGACTGGCTCAAGCTGCAGCCCTCGGTCACTCAAGCCCCTCCGGTGCTTCCTTCATGCTCCGACGGTCCCCGGATCGACCTCGGGTGAGCCGCCCGCCAGCCGGCAGCGAATACCGTCAAGCCCAAGGTGGCGAGCATATCATCCGTGTTTGGTCCGCGCCCGGCCAGCGGACTCCCATCGCGTTCGATCCACTCGCTGAGCGTCTTGTAACGGGCGACCGCCTTGTTGTAGTCGGTCTGGCTGAGCTGGACGCGGATGGCGATGTCAGCCAGGAGGGCGTCGGAGGGCTCGGAGAACGGCGAGCCTTGCCGGGTGGTGAAGGCGTCCATCTGCATGTCCTCCGTTGCGGGCTCCCCGCCCTTTCCCGGGGCGGCCGGGTCTGGAATCGTGGGGTCTCGTTCGAGGCGGGACCACTTGTTTACAAACGATTTCGAACTTATCATAATCGTAACATCATGTCGAGAGGAGATGCCGGATGATCCCACGACGCCTGAAGATTTCCCGTGCTGCGGCAGGGTTGTCACTCAGGGGCCTGGAAGCTGCGATTGGAAATCGTGTCACGGCACAGGCGATCGGCAGGTACGAGCGAGGCGAGTCGATGCCAAGCTCCGGGATTCTGATCGCGCTGGCCGACGCGCTCGGCGTCTCCGTGGATTACCTGACCGGGGATCAGGAGATGGTGCTGGAGGCCGTCGACTTCAGGAAAAGGAGGATCACGAGCAAGCGTGAGGAGGCTCAGGTCGAGGCGCAGGTGCTGCACATGCTGGAGCGCTACCTCATGGTCGAGGAACTGCTCCGCCTCCCCAGTGTGGAGTGGGACAAGCCCCGAGATGCACCCTTTCCGGTCGTCGGCGACGTCACGGAAGCAGACCGGGGAGCCCGCGCGCTACGAAGCCATTGGGGTCTGGGAATCGATCCGATCCCCGATCTGGTGGAGATCCTGGAAGGGCGCGGGGTGAAGGTGCTGTCCGTCACCCTCGCCGAAAGCATCGACGGCCTGACGGCACGGGTTCGCCGTGCGCACGGGAACGCCGTGCCCGTGATCGTCGTGAACAACGCCCATTGGGGCGAGCGGCAGCGGTTCACGATAGCGCACGAGCTGGGCCACATGGTCCTGGACGTCATCGGCAGGAACGTGGACGGCGAGAAGGCGGCGCATCGTTTCGCCGGCGCGCTTCTCATGCCGGCCGAGGCGCTGTGGTCCGAAGTCGGCAAGCGCCGCACGTCGATCGGATGGGACGAGCTCTTCAAGCTCAAGCAGTTGTTCGGGGTCAGCGTGCAAGCCCTCACCTACCGCTGCAAGGAGCTGGGCATTTTCACCCGGCCCCTCTTCCGGCGGTTGTTCGACGAGTTCAAGCGGCGCGGGTGGCGTGATCCGCCCTACGAAGAACCTCTCGTGGTTCGGGAGGGCGAGAAGCCTCGGCGATTCGAGCGGCTGTGCCTGCGCGCCTTGGCGGAGGGGGCGATCTCCGAGCCGAAGGCTGCCGAGTTGTTGGGAATCCCGGTTCGGGAGCTGGACCGCCGGATGCAGGAGCCGCCGGAGAGCGGCCCTGCGTGAGACCAGGGGCCGGAACGCCATGAAGGTGCTGGTCTCGGACACTTCCGCACTGGTCGATCTGGAACGCGGTTCTCTGCTGGATGCGACCTTCCGCCTGCCATTCGAGTTCGCCGTCCCGGATCTGCTGTACGAGCGCGAGTTGAAGCACCACGGAGGCGAAAGATTGCTCGAACGGGGCATGCGTATCGCAGCGCTGGATGGGGATGGGGTCACGCAGGCGTTGCGCTACCGGCGCCGGCGGCCCGCGCTCTCGTTGCCGGACTGCTTCGCCCTTGCACTCGCCGTGCGCAGTCGGTGGATTCTCCTTACGGGGGATGCCGAGCTACGGCGGTTGGCCAGTGCCGAGGGCGTGGATTGTCATGGTGTCCTGTGGCTGATGGACGAATTGCTTCACGTCGCCGTTGCGTCCGCCCGGCAACTGCATGATGGACTCGAAGCCATCAGTGCCCATCCGAGATGCAGGCTGCCGAGAGGAGAGGTTCGAGCACGATTGACGCGTTACGCGGCCCTTCTGGCAGACGCAGGCAAGTAGAATCTCGACGACGGCCCCGCCGATGTCGGTGGCTGCCGAAAGCGCACCTGATCCACGGTGGTGCGGCTGCTCGGGGTGACGGAGAAGCCCGTAGTACCGGTTCCCGGGTCGTGCCTGTTCTGCTGCACCGCACGCAGGCCGAACCAGGACCGTATGTCATGACCGACCTCGCGGCAGTCGGCGGCGAAGCGAGATGATGGCCGGAATCAAGGGGCGGGACACCAAGCTCGAGCCTGTCGTCCGTCGTATCGCGCATCGGCTCGGGCTCCGCTTCCGCCAGTACCGGAAGACCTCACCGGCCGCCTCTGCCTCGTCTTCCTGCGCCGCCGCCCGGCGGTATTCGTGTACGGTCGTTCCTGGCATCGGCACGATGGATGGCGGGGCCGCGACGAGACGGACATGCCGCTCCCGCGAACGGCGACCGGATCAGGGTCGATGTGGTGTACCATCTCATGGTGCTCCGGGCAGGGTCGAGGTCGCGGTGGACGCCACGCGGGCACGACAGGGACTTGGGAGGTCCGACGACCGCAATCGACCGGCGGTGGAGAGGAATGCCGGTTTCGTTTCCATCAACGAGAGCTCCCCGGATTTCCCTGTTCCTCGCCAAGTGGAAGAACAACTGGACCGCCTGTGTCTGGCGGCTCTTGACGAGCAGTTCGAGGTCGGTGTCGAGAGCCGGTTTTCGAAGGAGCTTCAGCGGCTGTGTGCCTACCATCCGATCGGGGTTCTGCGATCTCTGAGAGCACGATTGCTCCACGGCGGCGCGAGCCCCGAAGTGCTGTCCGAGATCCTGCAATGGGCTTCACGTCAGGAAGCGGGCGCCATACGCCCCATTGTCGTCGAGCTGTTGTCAACGGGGCTCCATCACAAGTCGTCCCTGGTGCGTGACGCCGCCGCGTCGGCATTGGCCTGTCTCGATGAACGTGCGGCCGTCTCCCACCTTCGGCAAGCCATCGAGAGAGAAACGGCGCCGGAGCTTCGAGGGGACCTGGAAGACCTCGTCCGCTCCCTGGAGAGCTGATTTTCGTGGCGATGGTTTGCCGAAAGCTGAGTCGGAAACGGCACCGGGATGGCCTGACGTGGCTTGGATCGCAGGAGATCCAGGCGGACGCGGTCAGAATGTCTGATGACCCGCCAGAACCGGTTGTCCGTCTTCGTCCTCGACGGAGTGGACGATCGGACGGAACGGGTGGTCGCCGCTCTGGCCGTCACCCGGGACAGCTTGGCGTATCTCGATCTGGCCATTGCGCCGGAAGAGGTGCTTGCGCGATGCGATATTCGACGGGACAAGGTTCAGGGGCAGACTCCCGATCCCGGGGTCAACGATTGGCACGAGGACCTTGTCGAGCTCACGGCCGGGAAGATCGTCCGATTGGCTGCCGCCATCAAGGGCGAAGGAGAGATCGGACGCTACAACCTGAAGAAAGCAGGAGCAGCCGTTCAGCAGTCCCTGGACGAGGACTTCATCGGCGCCGAACACATCAATGGCAACCTCGTCCAGTCGCTGAGAAGACGCGGGATCGTCCGCTCCTTCCCGGCGAGGACTCGACGTTCGTAATTCGGAAATTTCCGGGGCAGTGCAACGCCCCGTACACCAGCTCCCCCCTGTGATACCGGAGGTGAACTGGCTCCTGATCGGCGCCGAACCTGCCCTCTTCGGCAGATCAGGGAAGGGAGATCGCTTCATCAGGTTGCTGAGAACGTCGGTATCGAAGAGGTACATCGGTCTTCACAGCCAGCGCGGGGTGAGCGCGGATATGGCGCTCAGGCTGGCGCGATATTTCGGGACGATGCCACGGCTTTGGCTGAACTCGCAAAGGACCTGGGAGCTTCACCGGGCGGAGATCGAGAAGGACCGCGAGATCGCCGAACGGGTGAGGCTTCGGCCGCGGAGGCGGCATGGCAGAGTGGAGACGGAGGCCGATCCCTCGCTTCCCGTCTTTTCACAAGGCGCTCTCCGAAGCAGCCTGAAGCCTCGCAGAACCTCGTTCTGGAGAGCCGTACAACGGACGGAGACTTGACTTCTCGACCCTGCGGCTGTCGATGCCTGAACCCCGAAACCTGACGGAACCCACAGGCCCGTCAGGTAGACGGGCCGGTTTCCTGGCGGGTGCGGACCCGGGCGATGCGTGCGTGGAAGTCCTGTTCGCCGTCGCAGGCGAGCGCGGCCTGGACGAGGACGTCCTCCGGCGCTTCGGCGAATCCGGGTACGCCGGCCGGGAAGGCTTCCGAGACCGAGATGCCCCGCGACACCAGCATCTGGCGCACCAACTTCCCCCGGCCTTCGTCCCGACCTTCCTTCCGGCCCTCGTCCCGGAAGGAGCGCAGGAAGTGGTGGTCGTCCGGGCCGGTGCCGTCCCGTGCCCCCAGCGCCCGCCCCACCTGCGCAAGCCTCGCGTGCGTCCAACCCGTCGTCTCGGCCTCGTTCAGCGCTTCGTGGATCGCACGCGCCCGCCAGTCGGGAAGCGCGATGCTCACCGGCGATTCCCGGTATCGGCCCCCCTCCAGCACATGAATCGTCAACCCCGGCACACGACCTCGCGCGCGGCTCCGCGACCAGCGTTCCGGCACCTCCACCCACACCTCCGGAAAACCCCACCACTCGTACATCCCCAACTTCCAGCGCCGCACGTCCGTCGTATGGTCGACCTCCAGCACCACGTCCGGAAGATCGTGCATCCCGACCACGATCCCCCCGGTCTCGGGCAGCCGGGCGCGCCCCGGATACACGTACACGCACTGGTCAGCCTGGAGGATCCGGTGGCGCTCGCCGCGCTCGTCGCGCAATTCCAGGTCCGTGGAGCCGAAGGATTCGATGGGTGCGCCGCGCGCGGCGGCGATGAGGGTGCAGAACGCCGTGAGGCGCTGCGAAGGGTGTTCGTGGGGGATGCCGGTGGGGTCGCGCATCACCCACGCGGTCTCGGTGTCGCCGTCCCAGTACTCGAAGCGCCCGTCCCAAGTGTCGAGGTCGCGGCGCTTCAGGCGGATCGGCCGGCAGCCGGGAAGGTCCGGCGCCGCGGGGTTCGGCCTCGGGGCATCCGCCACCGCAGGAGCTGCCTCCGTACGCCGCAGCGGATGGGGCAGCGGCCGAGGATCTGCCGCCGCCAAGTCGTCTTCGGTGCGCATCTCGGGTCTCCTTTCCATGTCCGTGCCGTGCCGCGCCGCGCCGCGAAGTGCAGCCTACGTTCCCCTCCCCGGCACTTCGGTTCGGCGGCGCACGCGGCCCGAAGCCGTATGGAAAGCCTTGCGTCTCGTCCGGCTCATCGCGGATCGCTCCCGTTCTCTCCGCTCTTCCCTTGTCTGTCTACTGCCGTGGGATGCACGCGGCGGATGCGTGCGCGGAAGTCCTGTTCGCCATCGCAGGCGAGGGCGGCCTGGACGAGGGCGGCCTCCGGCGCTTCGGCGAAATGGGGTACGCCGGCCGGGAAGCCTTCCGAGACCGAGATGCCCCGCGACACGAGCATCTGGCGCACCAGCTTCCCTCGGCTTTCGGCCTGACCCTCGATCCGGCCCTGCTCCCGACCTTCCGCCCGGCCCTCGTCCCGGAAGGAGCGCAGGAAGTGGTGGTCGTCCGGGCCGGTGCCGTCCCGTGCCCCCAGCGCCCGCCCCACCTGCGCAAGCCTCGCGTGCGTCCAACCCGTCGTCTCGGCCTCGTTCAGCGCTTCGTGGATCGCACGCGCCCGCCAGTCGGGAAACGCGGTGCTCACCGGCGATTCCCGGTATCGGCCCCCCTCCAGCACATGAATCGTCAACCCCGGCACACGACCGCGCGCGCGGCTCCGCGACCAGCGTTCCGGGACCTCCACCCACACCTCCGGAAAACCCCACCACTCGTACATCCCCAACTTCCAGCGCCGCACGTCCGTCGTATGGTCGACCTCCAGCACCACGTCCGGAAGATCGTGCATCCCGACCACGATCCCCCCGGTCTCGGGGATCCGGGCGCGCCCCGGATACACGTACACGCACTGGTCGGCCTGGAGGATCCGGTGGCGCTCGCCGCGCTCGTCGCGCAATTCCAGGTCCGTGGAGCCGAAGGATTCGATGGGCGCGCCGCGCGCGGCGGCGATGAGGGTGCAGAACGCCGCGAGGCGCTGCGAAGGGTGTTCGTGGGGGATGCCGGTGGGGTCGCGCATCACCCACGCGGTCTCGGTGCCGCCGTCCCAGTACTCGAAGCGCCCGTCCCAAGTGTCGAGGTCGCGGCGCTTCAGGCGGATCGGCCGGCAGCCGGGAAGGTCCGGCGCCGCGGGGTCCGGTGTCGGGGCGCTCGCCGCCGCGGGCGCCGCCTCTGCACGCCGCCGCGGATGGGTCGGCGGCCGAGGACCCGCCGCCGCCAAGTCGTCTTCGGTGCGCATCTCGGGTCTCCATCCCAGGTCCATGACGCTGCGCCCCGGAGTGTAGCCCACTTTCCCGACCACGGGATCGGCGCCCCACGTGGTCCAAGGCAATCGCGTTTGGACATGGACCTGTCTCAAAACCACCATCCCGGGAGGGAGGGGGAGGGGAGGGCCAGGGGGAAGGGGAGAGGGTGACGACCCCGGCGGGGCGGGGAGGGCTCCGCCCCGCTCCGCCGCCGGTCGTCAGAACAGGCCCTCGACCTCGCCCGCCGCGTTGAGGCGGATGCTGTTGGCGGCGGGAACGCGCGGCAGGCCGGGCATGGTCATCATGTCGCCGCAGATGGCGACGAGGAACTCGGCTCCCGAGGAGAGGCGCACCTCGCGCACGGGGATGGAGTGGCCGGAGGGGGCGCCCTTCAGGCCGGGGTCGGTCGAGAAGCTGTACTGGGTCTTCGCCATGCAGACCGGGTAGCGGCCGAAGCCGTCGTCCTCGAACTTCGCGAGCTGGCTCCGGACGGTGGCCGGGGCGGTCACCTCCGCCGCGCCGTAGACGTCGCGGGCGATGGTCCCGATCTTCTCCCAGAGCCCCATGTCGTCCGGGTAGAGGGGGCGGAAGTCGGCCGCGCCGCTCTCCACCACCTCGACCACCTTGCGTGCGAGCGCCTCGGCGCCCGCGCTTCCGTCGGCCCAGTGGGTGCACTCGATGGCGACCGCGCCCCGCCCCCGCCCCTCGCAGTACTCGCGCACCGCGTCGAGCTCGGCGTCCGTGTCCGCCGTGAAGCGGTTGATGCCGACCACCGCCGGCACCCCGAAGCGGCCGATGTTGTCGAGGTGGCGCCCGAGGTTCGCGAGCCCCGCCCGCACCGCCTCGACGTTCTCGGTGCGGAGGTCGCCGAGCGCGACCCCGCCGTGCATCTTGAGGGCGCGGATGGTCGCGACCACCACCGCCGCGTCCGGCCGGAGGCCCGCCTTTCGGCACTTGATGTCGAAGAACTTCTCCGCCCCCAGGTCCGCCCCGAACCCGGCTTCGGTCACCACGTAGTCCGCGAGCTTCAGGCCCGCCCACGTCGCCACCACGGAGTTGCAGCCGTGGGCGATGTTCGCGAACGGCCCGCCGTGGATGAGCGCGGGGTTGTTCTCGAGGGTCTGCACGAGGTTCGGCATGAGCGCATCCTTCAGGAGCACGGTCATCGCTCCGTCTGCCTCGAGCTCGCGCGAGTAGCGGGCCTCGCGCTCGCGCGTCTGCCCGACCACGATGTTGCCGAGCCGGCGTTCCAGGTCCGCGAGCCCTTCCGCCAGGCAGAAGATGGCCATCACCTCGGATGCGACCGTGATGTCGAAGCCCGACTGGCGCGGGTAGCCGTTCCCGACCCCGCCGAGCGCGATCGCGACGTTCCGGAGCGCGCGGTCGTTCATGTCCACCACCCGCCCCCAGGCGCCGCGCCGCACGTCGAGCCCGAGCGCGTTGCCCCAGTGGATGTGGTTGTCGACCATCGCCGAGAGCAGGTTGTGGGCGGCCCCGATGGCGTGGAAGTCCCCGGTGAAGTGGAGGTTGATGCTCTCCATCGGCACGACCTGGGCATGGCCGCCGCCCGCCGCGCCGCCCTTGATGCCGAAGCAGGGGCCGAGGCTCGGTTCGCGCAGGCAGATGGCGGTGCGCTTGCCGATGCGGTTCAGGCCGTCGCCGAGGCCCACGGTGGTCGTGGTCTTGCCCTCCCCGGCCGGGGTCGGGGTGATCGCGGTCACGAGGATGAGCTTGCCGTCCGGCCGGCCGGCGAGCGAGTCGAGGTGGTCGAACCCGATCTTGGCCTTGTCGTGGCCGTAGGGGAAGAGGCGCTCGCTCGGGATGTCGAGCTTCGCCCCGACCTCGCCGATCGGCAGGGTGCGCGCCGCGCGCGCGATCTCGATGTCGCTTCGTACTTCGCCCTTGTCGCTCATTCGTCCGCTCCCGCAGATTCGAGCCGATGGCCCGCCTCGAGTCCCGCGGCCGCCGCGAACTCGCCGGCCGCCATCTTCGCCCCGCCCTCCGGCCGCACCCGTTCGACCCGGATTGCGCCCCCGGCCGCCGCGACCACGAAGCCCTCGCCGTCCACCGCGGTCACCTCGCCGGGCGCACCCGTGCCGCCGCCCTCTCCGCCCCCGCCGTCCGCACGGCGGCTGTCGAAGATCCGCAGCCGCTTCCCGCCGTGCCGGGCCCAGGCCCCCGGCTGCGGGTTGGCGCCCCGGATGAGGTTGTAGACCTCGGCGGCCGGCTTCGTCCAGTCGATACCCACGTCCTCCGCCCGGCACCACCCTTCGTAGGTGCCGGCGTCCGGGTCCTGCGCCTCCCTGGGCGCCTTCCCGTCGCGCACGAGGTCCACCGCCTCCAGCATCGCCTCCACCCCCATCGGGAACAGGTGGTTGAAGTAGATGCTGCCCAGAGTGTCGTCCGGCCCGATCTCGACCTCCTTCCGAAGGAGGATGGGGCCGGTGTCGAGCCCGTTGTCGGGCCAGAAGATGCTGAGGCCGGTCCTCGTCTCGCCGAAGATGATCGGCCAGTTGATGGAGCTCGGCCCCTTGTGCATGGGGAGAAGGGAAGGATGGTACTGGATGGTCCCGAGCTTCGGGACATCGAGCGCCTCCTCGGGCACGAACAGGGTGACGTAGGCCATCACCCCGAGGTCCGGCGCGAGCGTCCGCAGCTCGTCCCATACCTCGGGGCGGCGAAAGGACTTCGGCTGGAACACGGGGATCCCGCGCTCGACCGCGCACGCCTTGAGGGGGTCCGGGGGACGGCCCTCGCGGTCCGGGGCGGTGTAGACCCCGACCACGTCCTCGCCGCGGTCGAGCAGCGCCTCCAGCACCGCGCGGCCGAACGCCTGTTGTCCGTTGACGATGATTCGCATGTTCGCGTGTTCCTTGTCCTCGATTCTCGATGCGGCGGTCCCGGGCGGTGATTCCGGCCGGCTCGGGCCGCGCGGGCCAAGCCGCGGTCATGCCGGGTTCGGCCGATCGGCCTTGCACCCGGCGAAGTGCGCACGCGAGGCCGCTACGGGGCCGCCCGGCCGCATTCCGCACCGCCTTGGCCCCGGGCCCCGGCCCCGTCGCCTGCCCGATGCACGCCGGGTGTGTCCCGTTTCCCCGCGTCCCGGCCTCTCCTCCGTCCCGGCCGCGCGCCTCGTCCCGGCCCGCTCGGGCGCGCCCCGTCCCGGCCCGTTCAGGCGGCGGCCGTCTTCGACGGGGCCGGCCGCGTACCGGCGGAGGCGCTCCCGCCCCCGCCCCCGCCGGCGGGCGCCCGCGAGAACGCCCCCGCCGCCCGCATCCCGTCGATCCGCCCCTGATCGTAGCCGAGGATCTCGCGCAACAGCTCGTCCGTGTGCTCGCCGAGCAGGGGCGAGCGCCGAACCTCGGGCGGCGAGTCCGAGAGCTTGATGGGACAGCCGACGTTGAGGAACGCCCCCCGCTCCGGGTGCGGCACCTCGACCACCATCTCCCGCAACCGCACGTGCTCGTCGTCCACGAGGTCCGCGGTGCTCATGATCGGGCCGCAAGGCACGTCCAGCTCGTTCAGGAGGTCGCGCATCTCCCACTTGGTGTGGCCGGCCGCGAACTCCCCGAGCCGGCGCCACATCTCGCCCTGGTTCTCCCTCCGGCGGCCGATGTCCGCGAAGCGCGGGTCGTTCGCGAACGCCTCGCCCCCTACCCGGGCCGCGAGCGCCTTCCAGACGTGCTCCTGCACCACCACGTAGATCCAGTCGTTCGGCCCGCCCGGCTTGCACCGGACCGCGTTCCCGAGCTGCCCGCCCCCCGAGTCGTTCCCGGCCCGCGGGGTGAAATCCTCGAACTCCTGGCGCGAGTACTCGGCGAGCGGCCCCCGTGCGACGCGCTGGTGGTCGCGGAACTTGACCCGCGCGAGGTTCATCACGCAGTCCATCATCGCGCACTCGACGAACTGGCCGCGGCCCGTCCGCGCGCGTTGAAGGAGGGCGGCGAGGATCCCGGCCATGAGATGCACGCCGGTCCCGGAGTCCCCGATCTGGGCGCCGGTCGCGAACGGCGGCCCGTCCGGGTCGCCCGTCGTGCTCATCGAGCCCCCCATCGCCTGGGCGACGTTCTCGTAGGCCTTGTAGTCCGCGTAGGGGCCCTCGCTCCCGAAGCCCTTGACCGAGGCCATCACGATCCGCGGGTTGATCTCGTGCACCCGCTCCCAGCCGAAGCCGAGGCGTTCGAGGACGCCGGGGCCGAAGTTCTCCATCACCACGTCGCACTCCCGGAGGAGCCCGGTGAAGACCTCCTTCCCCTCCGGGTTCTTGAGGTTCACGGTGATGGAGCGCTTGTTGCAGTTGAGCATGGTGAAGTAGAGGCTGTCCGCGTCCGGCACGTCGCGGAGCTGCCCGCGCGTCACGTCTCCGGCCGGGGGTTCGAGCTTGATGACGTCCGCCCCCAGATAGCCCATGAGCTGGCTGCAGCTCGGGCCGGCCTGCACGTGGGTCATGTCGAGGATCCGGATCCCCGAGAGCGCCTGGTTCATGGTCTTGTCCTCTCTCGCTGCTCTGTCGGAGCGCCTGCGCCGCGGGCCGCGGGCCGCGAGCCGCAGGCGGTGGCCGGGGCCGGGGCCGTGGGGCGTACCGCAGGCCGTCGACCGTGGGCCGTGGGGCGTGCCGTGGACCGCCGCGCACGCGGCGAGGCCCACCGCCGCCGTTCGTCCCGGTCGGCGCCGCGCCCTGCCGCGCCGCCGCGCCCCGCCGTGCTCAGCCGAGCTCCGCTCCGCCTCCCCCTACTTGTACATCGTCTGGCGGCGCGTCCCCGGGGCGTACTCCTTCGGGTCCACCCAGACGTTCACCACCGCCGACTTGCCGGACGAACGGACCGCCTCCCGCGCCCGCCGCAGGGCGGGGCCGATCTCGCCCGCCTCGCGCACCTCCTCCCCGTGCCCGCCCAGCATCTCCGCGAACTTCGAGAACGGGACGTCGCCCAGCAGGTTGCCGACCCCGCCCCGCTCCTCGCCGTACTTCGTGATCTGGCCGAAGCGGATCTGGTTCATCGCCGAGTTGTTGCCGATGACCGCGATGTACGGGGCGCCGAAGCGGTTCGCGGTCTCCATGTCGAAGGCGGTCATCCCGAACGAGCCGTCGCCGTAGTAGCACACGACCTCCTTGCCCGGATGGGCGAGCCCGGTCGCGAGCGCGAACCCGGTGCCGACCCCGAGCGACCCCAGCGCCCCCGGGTCCATCCAGTGGCCGGGGCGCCGCGGCTGCACCGCCTGCGCGCTGATGGTGACGACGTCCCCGCCGTCGCCGATGTAGACGGTGTCCTCGGTCAGGAACTCGTTGAGCTCCCACGCCACCCGGTACGGGTGGATCGGCGACTGGTCGGAGCGGAAGAGGGGCATCAGCTTCCCGGTCTTCTCGACCTCGAGCTTCCGGAGCTGCTCCAGCCACGCCTTGCGCCGGTTGCCGCCCGCGCCGCCGCTCCCGGCCGCCGCGTCCGCCACCGCGCCGAGGATCGCGCCCGGGTCGCCGACCAGGCCCAGGGTCACGTCGCGGTTCTTGCCGACCGTCCGGTAGTCGAGGTCGATCTGCACCACCGCCGCGTCGTTCCGCAGCCGCTTGCCGTAGCCCATGCGGAAGTCGAAGGGGGTGCCGACGATGACGATGACGTCCGCCTCCTTGAAGGCGTCGCCGCGCGTGCGGTGGAAGTGGTGCGGGTCGCCGGGCGGGAGGAGGCCCCGCCCCGAGCCGTTGAAGTAGGCGGGGACGTCGAGCTCGCGGACGAGGCGAAGCGCCTCCTCGTGCCCGCGCGAGGTCCACACCTGGGTCCCGAGCAGGATGGCGGGGCGCTCGCTCTCGACGAGGAGGCCGGCGAGGCGCTCGACGTCCGCCGGATCGCCGATGGACTTCGGGGACGCCCGGTAGCGCCCCGGCTCGGGGACGACCGCGTCCTTCGCCGCCACCTCGCGGTCGAGCACGTCGCGCGGGATCTCGAGGTAGCTCGGCCCGGGGGCGCCCGCGAAGCATTCGCGCGCCGCCATCGACACCATGTCCGCGATGCGCTCGGTGGACGGCACCGACGCCGAGAACTTGGTGATCGGGGCCGCGACGTCGACGTGCGGGAGGTCCTGGAGCGAGCCCATCTTGTGCTGGGAGAGGGCGCCCTGCCCGCCGATGTGGAGCACCGGGCTCTCGGAGCGGAACGCGGTCGCGATGCCGGTCATCGCGTTGGTGAAGCCGGGACCGGCGGTCGTCACGACGCAGCCGAGGCGTCCGGTCTGGCGGGCGTAGCCGTCCGCGGCGTGGGCCGCGACCTGCTCGTGGCGGACGTCGACGATGCGGATGCCCTCGTCGATGCACCCGTCGTAGATGTCGATGATGTGCCCTCCGCAGAGGGTGAAGATGGTGTCCACCCCTTCGCCCCGGAGGGCGCGGGCGACGAGGTGGCCGCCCGATACGACGTCGCCGCTCCGGCTCTTGGCGGCCAGGGTGTCGGTGGCGGTGTCCTTCGCCGCGTCGGAGGCGGGTGCGGGCGCGGCGGGTGCGGGGGCGGTTGCGGCCATGGGGGCTCTCCTGGTTCCGGGTCCGGTGGTCGGGTCGGGTCTCTCGCCGTACTCGATTATCGTTTCCGTCGGCTCGGGGCCGTCACGCCCACGGCCTTTCCGGCGTCGGGCGCCGGGTCCGATCCCGGCTCCGTTTCCGGTGTCCTGCCGGTGTCCGGTCCGTGGCTCCCGGTCTCCGGTTCCCGGTCCCTGCTTCTCGGGTCCGGTCCCGGAGCCGATCCCACCGGCCGTCATCGCCCCCGCCGGTCAGTCGAGCCAGTCCACGTGCGCTTCGACGTGGGAGGCGAGGTCGAGGCTGTGCTGGCGGACGAGGCGTTCGGCGCGCTCGGTGTCCCGGGTCTCGAGCGCCTCGATGATGTGCATGTGGTCGATGATCGACCGCTCCGCCCGGTCCCGCTCGCCGATGGTGTGCTTGCGGATGGAGCGCATGTGGAGGAGGAGGTTCTCGGCGAGGCGGTCGAGCACCCGGCTCTTCCCCATCCGCAGGATCGCCTGGTGGAAGAGGAGGTTGGTCTCCGAGTATTCGTCGATGCGGGCCTGCACCTGCCCCTCCGCGAACTCGGCGAACATCTCCCGGAGCCGCCGGATCTCGGCGTCCGAGCCGTGGAGGGTGGCGAGGCGGGCGGCCATGCTCTCGAGCGCGGCCCACGCGGTGATCGTCTCGATGATCTCCTGCCTGGTCTTGCGGGCGACGAAGGTGCCGCGCCGCGGGAGGGAGACGACGAGCCCCTCGTGCTCGAGCCGTTGCAGGGCTTCCCGCACCGGGGTGCGGCTGACCCCGAGCTGGTCCGCGAGCTGGCGTTCGTCGAGCCGATGCTCGCTGCGGCTCGCGTATACGTCCACCTCGAGGATCGCGGCGCGAAGCTCGCGGTGGATCCGGTCCTTGAGGGCGAAGGCCCCCTCGACGGGGCGGAGCTCGATGGCAGCGGCGGGGGGCATGGCGGCGAGCGGAAGGACTCCCTCGGTTCCGGTGGGCGTTTCGGCGCCGGGAGGCTGCCCGCGGTCGGTCGCTCGCCGGAGCGGAGCGGGGCAAGGCAGGGTGCTGAAACGGCGGCGGCTGGAATGTGGTGTGTGGTATACCACATGCCCCGCCACCATCACAACCCCGTCCGCCTCCAGTGATTCGATGCAGCCGCCCGGGTCTTTCCTGCATTCTTCGGGAATCATCGAGGCGCCGGCTCCCACTGACGATCCCTTCCCGGAGGGCTCTGCGGCGCAGGCTCCCGGCCGGGGGAGCGAGCGTCGCGAAGGAGGCGCTCCGGCCGTCGAGGCGGCAGCGAAGCCATCAGGAGCAGGGCGCCCGCGCCCATCAGGGCGAGCGTCGCGAAGGCGACGTCGTAGCTCCCGGTCACGTCGAACACCCGCCCCGCCATGACCGGGCCCACCGCCCCCCCGATCGTGCCGAAGAAGTAGATCCCCCCGTAGATCGCGCCGTGCGCGCGGGTGCCGAAGAGCTCGGCCACGGTCGGCGAGACTACCGTGAAGAGCCCCCCGTGGCCGAAGCCGTAGAGCGCGACGACCGCGAAGAGCGGTGCCCAGGTGTCCGCGATCATCAGGATGAGGAGGCTCGTGACGAGCGGCACGAGGCACAGGACGTAGGCGTTCCGGCCGCCGATCCGGTCGGCGAAGGTCCCGACCGTCAGCCGGCCGGCGACGCTCGCCCCGCCGATGACGGTGAGCAGGGTCGCCGCCACCCCCCGGGTCATGCCGAGGTCCATGCCGTGCACCGCGATGTGGAGCGGAACGGTCATCAGGGTCGGAAAGAACAGGAGCTGGGCTGCGCAGAGGGTCCAGAACACCCGGCTGCGGCGGACCTCGGCGAAGCCTCCCCGGGACGGCCCGGCCGCCGCACCCGCCCCGCCGATCGCGGCGGCCGGGCGGTCCGGCGGCGGCCGCTTCATCGACACCGCGGCGGCCACGAGGACCACCGCCGCCCCGACCCCGAGGGCGAGGGCCGCGGAGCGCCAGCCGAGGCCCGCGATGAGGAGCGCCGTCAACGGCGGCAGCGCCATCTGCCCGGCTGCCGTCCCCACCTTCGCGACCCCGGTCATCATCCCGCGCCGGCGCACGAACCAGCGCGCGATGGTCGAGAGGGTCGCCACGTCGTGGGTGCTCATCCCGACGCCGATGAAGAGCCCGAAGAGCACGAAGAGATGCCACGGCTCGCCGACCACCGAGATGAGGGCGTAGCCCGCGCCGAAGAGCAGTCCGGACCAGGCAAGCACCGGGGTCGGGCCGTAGCGGTCGCTCAGGCGCCCGGCGAAGACCGCGAGCACCCCCATGACGAGCGCCCCGAGAGCGGTGGCGCTCGAAAGCAGGGTCCGCGACCAGCCGAAGGTCTCCTCGAGCACGTTGAAGAAAATCCCGAACGAGAAGAGGAGGCCAATCACCGTGAACTGCGTGAGGCAGGCGCCGAAGACGATCAGGTATCGTGCATCCATCATCCCGTCCCCGCGCGGTCCCGTTCCCGAATCATGCCTTCCGGGGTACCCGGCGCGGGCGCCCCCGTGCCGGACCGCCTTCGCCGGCGCCGCCCCGGTCCCCCCGGCGGCGCGCAAGCCCGCCCGGGCCGCCGCGTCGGCTGCGTCGGGCGGGCTCGGGCGGGTCCGCCAGCATTGCCGTCATCACGACGAAACGCAACCCGGGGGCTTGACCTCCGGCCGGAACCGCCCTGACATTGCGGACCTCGGCCGGACGCCGGACGATCCGGCGCCGCTCCGGACCCCGCCCCGTCGGTCGACCTTCGAGTCTCGACCGCAACCCACCGCAATCCGCCCGGCGAGAGACGCCGAAAGGACGAGCCCCGATGACCCAGGAACGCCGAAGCCAGGCCGATCGATTGACGGAAGCACTGGACCTCTCCCTTCCCCCCGTCGCGGTAGCCTTTCCCGACGCCGTACCGGACGGCGTGCCGGGATTCGAGGGCGCCGTCCCCGCGGGATGCGTGTTCTGGCAGGAAGCCGCCGCGCGCACCTTCGCGACCGCCGCGGGACACCACGCGCTCTGCTCGATCGGCATCCACACCCACAACCTGTCCGGGGCGCCCGCGTCGCAGCCCGAGGAGCTGGGCGCCGCCCTGGAAGCCATGATCGGGCTCGACTACGTGCGCGAAGAGGAGGTCGCCGCCATCCCGGTGCTGGAACGGAAGGCGAAGCACGCGGTCTACGGCCCGCTTCGCGAGTTCCCGCTCGCCCCCGAGGTGGTCCTGCTCTTCGTCGACGCCCGGCAGGGGCTCGTGCTGAGCGAAGCGGTCGAACGGGTGGATGGCGGAGCCGCCCCGGCGATGGGCCGCCCCGCCTGCGCCGTCATCCCGCGCGCGGTCAACCGGGGAGCCTCGGCCATGAGCCTCGGCTGCTGCGGTGCGAGAGCCTATCTCGACGCGCTGTCCGACGACGTGGCCCTCTGGGCGCTGCCGGGAAGCGGGCTCGAAGCGTACTGCGAGCAGATCGCCGTGCTGGCCGGGGCCAACCAGGCCCTCGCGGCGTTCCACGAACGCCGGAAGGCGGACGTCGAATCCGGCGAGCGTCCGACGGTGCGCGAATCCCTCGCCCGGCTCTCCTGATCGCCCGATCCGCGCCCGGCTTCTCCGAAGCCCGAGATCGAAGGGCGCCGGAGCCGAACCTCGACGTGCGGTGCGCCCCCCGCGTCATCGGCGGCTACCGGCGCCGCCGATGAACCGGAGCGGTCCGAATGGTGCGACGGCGACCGCAAGGCCGGCCTCGTCCGGTTCCTGCGAGCTGCGGACCCTGCAATCGACGATCATGGCCCGGACGACGGTCGCGGCGGCCCTCGGCGGGCAAGCGCCGGACGGCCCTCGCCGAGCCGTGGCCGGCCGCCCCGGCGCGGCGCGGCGATTCGCGGTGTTCAGGCGCCGGGAAGCGGCGCGATCTCGCAGAGGTAGGAGCGGTGCGGAGCCGAGCCGCTGATGGGGTCCGACTCCAGGTCGTCGATGAGGAGGTTGACGTTGGCGCTCCCCTCGCCGTGGGCGGGGTAGCCGGGAAGGCCGAGCGCCTCGCAGTGCTGCCACCAGCCGTGCTGGGCGGCGACGACGTCCGGGGCGAGGCTCTCCCGGAACCGCGCGCGGGCCCGGACCTGCCCGGAGGGGGTGCGGATGCCGACCCACTCGCCGTCCGCGATCCCGCGCGCCGCCGCCGTGTCCGGATGCACCTCCACCAGCGGGTCGGGCAGGCGCCTGCGAAGCGTCGGCAGGTTGCGGTGCTGGCCGTGGCAGTAGAGGTGCGGCTTGGCGGAGGTCAGCACCAGCGGATAGCGCGCCGCGAGGTCGGGCCGGCGCTCGGCCCCCACCGCCGGCGGCACGTACCCCGGCAGCGGGTCCTGGCCGTGGCGGCGGAACGTCTCCGACCAGATCTCGACCCGGCGCGAAGGGGTCGCGAACCCGCCCTTCGTCCGGTGCGGCTCGTACGGGGTGGCGAGGTCCCCCCAACGCACTCCCTCGGGCCGGGCGCGCAGCGCTTCGAGGGTGATCCCGGAGGGAGCGAGCCACTCGCGGTAGCCGGCGTCCATGTCCCCGCCCCAGAAACGGTCCCCGAGCCCGAGCCGTTCGGCGAGTGCGAACGCGATCCAGCCGTCGCTCCGGGACTCGCCCCGCGCCGCGACGGCGGCCGGGCGAAGCTGGACGAGGGCGTTCGCCTCCTGGGTGATCTCGAATCCGACCCGCAGGGCCTCGCGCTCCCATGCCGTGCAGACCGGCAGCACGAGGTCCGCGTACTTCGCGGTCGGGTTCAGGAATAGGTCGGCGTGGACGTAGAAGTCGAGGAGCCGGAGGGCCTCGGCGCCGCGCGCGGCCGCGGCGTGCGAGACGAGCAGGTTCGCGCCGAAGGCGACGAGGCCCCGCACCGGGTAGGGCCGGTGCTCGAGCACCGCCCGGTAGAAGTCCCGGGAGGTGCACCAGCCGCTCCGGGGCGGGCCGAGGGGGCGCTCGTCGATGCCGAGCGTGGGAGCCGCCTCGGGCGCCGGGAACCCCGCGCCGGACACGTCGCCCGCCGGGACGGCCGCGAACTCGACGTTGCCGCCGCGCCGGCCGCGGCTGCCGGTGAGCGCGTACAGGAGCGAGATCGCCCGGTCGGTCTGGGTCGCGTTGGTGTGCTGTCCGACCCCGGACCACGCGTAGCAGGCGACCGGGCGCGACTCCCAGAGGAGGCGGGCGGCCGCGCGCACCTGGCGCGCCGGAACCCCGGTGATGCGTTCGACCCGCTCCGGCGGATACTCCCGGCAGAGGCCGCGGTAGCAGGAGAAGGCGGTGCGGCAGGTCACCTCCCCCGCCGCGGTCCGGACCCGGAACGAGCCTTCGAGCGCCCATCCGGCGCCGGGCCCGGCCGGCGCGCCCGGATCGACGGCCTCCGGCGCGCCGCCGCCCGCGCGCCACGCGACGGGATGGTCCTCCGGGCCGCCGCCCCCCGCGGCGAGGTTCGAAGCCGGGAGCAGGCGGCCGCGGGAAGGTGCGCCGTGCGGGGGCGCGCCGAGGCCCGCCGCCCCGTCTTCGTCCACCACCAGGAACGGTCCGTTCGACCAGTCCTCGAGGAAGCCGCGGTCGAACCAGCCCTCCTCGATCATCACCCCCGCGATCCCGAGGGCGAGCGCCCCGTCCGTGCCCGGACGCACCCTCAGCCACTCGTCCGCCTTCGCCGCCACCCCCGCGCGGCGCGGGTCGATCACGACGAGCCGTGCCCCCCGCGCCTTCGCTTCGTTCACCCGCTGCCCCTGCGCGAGCCAGGAGCCGGTCGGGTTGTGGCCCCAGAGAAGCACGCAGCCGGCGGAGTCGAGGTCCGGGGTCCCGATCCCGGCGCCGAAGGTGTAGCGGGTCGCATGGTCCTTGTGCCAGTTGCAAATCTCGGTGCCGTAGACGTTGTTCGGGCTCCCGAACGCGCGCATGAGCCGTTCGAGCCAGGGAAGCGAATCGGAGACGGAGGTCCCGCTCGGGGTCGTGATCGCGAACGCCACCCCCCGCGGTCCGTCCTCGTGCGCGATGCCGAGCAGCTTCGAGGCCGCGAGGTCCAGCGCCTCGTCCCAGCCGATCCGGACCCAGCCGGGGTCGGGGTCGCCCTTGGGACGGGTGCGCTTGAGCGGGTGCAGGAGCCGGTCGGGGCTGTAGACGAGCTCGGGGGCGGATTGTCCCTTCGCGCAGAGGGCGCGCCCCGTCGGATGGTCGGGGTTCCGGTCGACGGAGACGAGGCGGCCGTCCCGCACCACCGAGATGCAGCCGCAGCGCGATCGGCAGAGGGCGCACCAGCCGGGGATGCGGCGTTCGGCGTCGTCGCTTCGCATGTCGTCACCCTCTTTCCCGCCGGCGGTCCGGGAGCGATGCGCCGCGCCGGCCGATGCCGCGCCGCTCCGGCCCGCGCCATCGCGGACCCCGCGATGCTGCCCGACGCACGCCGCAGGCGCAACGCGCCGAAGCGCATGCGCAACGCGCCGAAGGCTCGAGGGCAGAGCCACGCTCCGGTATCGACCTGGCGTCAAGGCGTCCCGGTCCGGCCGGATCGGGTCTGATTCGGATCGAATTCGGATCGGATCGGGGCGGAGGATGGGTCGGACACGGCGCATCCTTGGAGCGCTCGTGTCTCGCCCCCGCACGGGCTCGGGTTCGCTCCCCTTCGGTCCGCTCGGTGAGGCGAGTCGCCCGCGCCGGGAGTCCGCGCCACGGCGCCCTGGGAAGATGAACACCGAATCTTCGGGCCAGGCGGGCTCTCGTCCGCGACCCCGAGCCGATCGGCATGACCCCGGGTCCGCGGCCTCGCGGGCGCGCCGTGGCGGGCCGTGGCGGGCCGCGGCGGATTCCGGCACGATCCCGCCCCGCATCGACGCCCCCCGTTCCGGGGCGCACGGCAAGGCGTGTCACGAAGCATGACTCCCACCGACGGCTTGATCGAACGCTGGTGCGTGGAGCACGCGATCACCGAAGTCGAGGCCCTGATGCCGGACATGGCGGGCGTCGCCCGGGGCAAGATCATGCCGGTCGCGACGTATTGCCGGTCGCTCGGCCTGAACCTGCCCGAAGCGCTCGTGCTCCAGACCGTCACCGGCGACTTTCCCCAGGATGCGAGCGCGATCCATCCCTCGGACCGCGACATGGTGCTGCGCGCCGACGAGACCACGATCCGACTCGTCCCCTGGGCCGCGGACCCGACCGCACAGGTCATCCACGACTGCTTCCACGCGAACGGCGATCCGGTCGCGACCACCTCGCGCTACGTCCTTCGCCGGGTGCTCGACCTCTACCGGGGGCGCGGCTGGCGCCCCGTCGTCGCCCCCGAGCTCGAGTTCTACCTCGTCAAGCGGAACGCGGACCCGGACTACCCGCTCGAGCCGCCGGCCGGCCGCTCCGGGGAGGTGGAGCGGGGCCGGCAGTCGTTCGGGATCGACGTGCTGAACGAGTACGACCCCCTCATCGACGACGTCTACGACTTCTGCGAGGCGCAGAAGATCGAGCTCGGGACCCTGAGCCACGAGGCGGGGGCCGCTCAACTCGAGATCAACCTCTCGCACGGCGACCCGCTCGACCTCGCGGACCAGGCGTTCCTGTTCAAGCGCACCGTCCGCGAGGCGGCGGTGCGCCACGGCGTGTACGCGACCTTCATGGCGAAGCCGATGGAGAAGGAGCCGGGAAGCGCCATGCACATCCACCAGAGCGTGGTGGACGCGCGGACCGGCGAGAACGTGTTCGCGGGACCGGACGGAGCGCTGACCCCCCTCTTCCACGCCCACGTCGGCGGGCTGCAGCGCTACCTCCCGGCCGCGATGCCGTTCCTCGCACCGAACGTCAACTCGTACCGCCGGATCACGAAGTATCTCGCGGCGCCCATCAACGTGCAGTGGGGGGTGGACAACCGCACCGCGGGCCTTCGCGTGCCGCTCGGCGAGCCGGCGGAGACCCGCGTCGAGAACCGGGTCGCGGGCGCGGACGCCAACCCGTACCTCGCGATCGCCGCATCGCTCGCGTGCGGCCTGATCGGCATGGCCGACGGGGTCGAGCCGACCCCCAGGATCGAGGGGAGCGCCTACTCGATGCCCTACGAGCTCCCGCTCAGCCTCGGCGAGTCGCTCGGACTCATGCGCGACTGCCGTCCGCTCGTGGAAGCTCTCGGGGAGCGGTTCACGGCCGCCTACGGTGCGGTCAAGGACTGCGAGTTGCGGGCGTTCCAGCAGGTCATCAGCTCGTGGGAGCGCGAGTTCCTGCTCCGCAACGTGTGAACGTGGATGAAGCTCCCGCACGCCTCCGCCGCGCCCGTACCCGTACCCCCGACCGGTGCGCCCACGGGCGCGGGCCCTGGATCCGGAATCTCATCGGGCTTCGCGGCGAGGGGGTCGAGATGGAGAACGGTCAGATGCACCCGGTCGGCTTCGGCAGTCCCGCATAGCGGCAGGCCTGGCGGGCGGGGCCGTCCGGAAAGAGCCGGTAGAGGTAGCGGCTGTTGCCCTTGTCCGGCCCGAGCCGGCGGGCGACCGCGCGGGTGAGGATCCGGACCGCGGGTGCGAATCCGTACTCGGCGTAGTACTCGCGGAGAAAGTCGATCACCTGCCAGTGGGCGTCGGTCAGCTCGCACCCGTCGGCGAGGGCCATCGCATCCGCGACGTCCGGCGACCAGTCCTCGATCCGGAGGAGATACCCCTCCGGGTCCGTCTCGAGGAGTTCGGTGTCGACGGCGATGGCCAACGCCCTCCCCTCCGAGCCGGGGCGTCAGCGGGCGCGACGGCAGGCGCGCCGCGAAGCGCCGCGGTCGAAGCCGCCCCGAAGCCGGGCCCCGCCCGCGAGACCGGCGGGGCGGTGTTTGCGCGCCGCCCGACGCACCGTCGACCCGGGGCACGGCCTCGCGAGCCCGCACCCCGCCCCGGACGCCCCGAGTCCGGTCCGGGCGGCCCGGATTCCGGGGCACGCGAACGGCTCCTCCACGGGTTCGTCTTCCACCACGATCCTGGCCCTCACGGCAAGGGAAACGGTTCAGGCGCCGCGCTCCGGCGCAAGGTCGAAGCCATTCTACGCCAGGGCCAATTCACGCTGACCGACCCACGGCCGGACGTCGATGCCCATCGTTCTTGCTGGGAGCGCTTGTGTCTCACCTGCATCGATCATCAGCGACGGTCTTGCCGTCCCGTTTGCGGGCGAGACGCAAGCGTTCCCAAGACCCGTCGTTCCCAGGACGTCCGTGTCGGACGCCGCTCTGGTTCGACCGAACCGGGTCCGCCTGCACGAACCGATTCCGCGGGGTGAAAAGACCCTGGGCGTGGCCGGGGGCATCGCGCGGGCTCCTGTTCTTCCCGGATCGATCAGCCCCCCGACATCTCGTCGAGGCGGCGCTGCATCTCCTCCGGTGAGAGCGTTTCGATCACCTGAGAGACGATCCAGACGTGCCCGAACGGGTCTTCGATGCGTCCGGCGCGATGCCCGTAGAACTGGTCGCCTACCGGGATCAGCAGCTTGGCTCCCGCGCGGGTCGCCGCCCCCACCGTCGCATCGGCGTTCTCGACGCCGAGGGCGAGCCGCACCGGGGTGCCGCCGAGCGAGTGCGGTTCGTCGGTGCCGAAGGCCGGGTCGTGCTCGGACAGCATGACCGTCGCGTCTCCGATCCGGATCTCGGCGTGGACGATGCTCCCGTCGGGGGCGGTGAGCCGGAGTCCGGTCTCGACGGCCCCGAAGGCCTGCCGGTAGAAGTCGAGGGCGGCGCCCGCGCCGACGACGGTGAGGTAGGGGGAGACGTGATGGCTGGACATGGAGGCGGTCTGTGGGGGCCGGGAGGGGGCAGTGTAGCCCTCCCGGGGCAGGGCCGTTTCATGCTGGCCGACTCGCGGCCAAGCATCGATATCCATCGCGCTTGCTGGGAACGGCGTGTCCTCCAGACGCGGGCGTCCCGCCCGCATCGATCGGCGGCGCTCTTTGCCATCCCATTTGCGGGCGGGACGCCCGCGTTCCCAGGACGCGCCGTGTCAGGTGCCGCTCTGATTCGACCGAACCGGGTCCGCCCGCGCGAACCAATTTCGCAGCGTGAAAAAGCTCTGCCTCCCGGGGTGTCGAGGCGGGCACTGTCCGGCTCGCGGCGCGTATAATCATCGGATGAACGGCCGAGACTGGAGCGCGATGGACCTCACCGAGCCGGTTCGCCGACGGTGGGCTCATCCGTGCAGGATGGTTCGGATGGCCGAGGAGCCGAGTGGGGTCGCGCGCACTTCCGATCGGCGCCGGGAGATCGGGGCCAAGTCGACCGGGGCTGTCGCCTCCCGCTTCGACCGCGCTCCGGCCAGCGAATCGGGACAGGTGAGCCCGGCGCCGCAGACCGTCAGGGGGTCCCCTATGGGGTGTGGGGCCTGGCGGACCCGCGCGCCGTCCGGCGGCCAGCTCGACCGTCGTCCGTAAGGGAAGCACTGTCTTGCACAACGACGAACCGGCCCTGTTGGACACCCTCGAACGAGGCCCGCTGATCGAGGAAGTCGGTGAAGCCATCGCCCGCTGCGTCCCGCCACAGGTGTTCGGCGTCCACGGAGACTGGGGCATCGGAAAGACGAGCTTCCTGCATCAGGTTCAGTGGTATCTCACCGGAGACTGTCCGCAGCAGCCCGAGTCGGTCACCAAGGACATGGAGAGGAGAGCGGGCGCGGACAGAGGGGAAAGGGACGCATCGGCGCAGAGCAGCGGGGTTCACCGTGAGGTGATCCAAGCGGTCTGGTTCGATGCTTGGCGGTACCAGAACGAGGCGGCGCCCGTCGTCGCGTTGCTTCACGAGATGCGCGCGCAGCTCGCGTGGGGGAGCCGGGTAGTCCGCTCGGCCCGCCGGAATACGGAGGTGGCCGTGCGCGGCGCCCTCCTGTCCATCGAAGATCTGACGAAGAAGATCGGGTTTCAGTACTCCAAGTTTGCCCAGGCGAACCGGGAGTGGGAGTCGGAAAACCTTGCCGTTTCCCTTCCTTCGCACACCTTGCGCGAGCACTTGCGCCAAGCCGTCGGGCAGCTCCTGCCGAAGAAAACGGCCGCCGGTGTGTCCCCCAGGTTGGTAGTCTTCATCGACGATGTCGACCGTTGCGAGCCGGAGGCGGCCTATCGCCTGCTCGAAGGCCTGAAGATCTACCTCACCCTCGACAACTGCGTCTTCGTCCTCGGGATGAACCAGAAGGCGATCGAGGAAGCCATCGCCCAGCGGATGAAGACCGAGACCGGCGGCAATCCTGCGATACGCGCTGCCGCATACATGGAGAAGCTGTGCCAGAACGTGTGGCGGCTCCCCGCGGTCCGCGAGCCCGAGCGAGTGCTGTATGAACTCTTGGAACAAACGATAGAGGACAACGCAATTCGCAACTTCATCAGACAGGGATTGAAGGTGCCGGTAGCTGAAGAGGGTGTGGATCCATCAACTTATCAATGCCTGCCGCCCAACCCGAGACGACTCAAGGGCCTTGCCAATCTGATCGGGAGGCTGTCCTCCCGGTTGCCGGGTCGCGAGGTTGGGCTTAGCGAGGAAGAGATGATCCTTGAAGCAAGGCTTCTCGTGATCGTTGCTTACGTTTACCAGTTCCATCATGATCTCCATATCAGATGGGAAGCAGACTTGGATCTATACAATGAAATTCGTGACTGGTGTCGAGCCGGCAAGGACCTCCCATTCGACAATTCACTGAAATTGCCGCTGAAGCAGTCCGATGCGGATTCGACTGAATCGCAGCCGATCGGCCAGTTTGGAACCACCTATCCGGATCCTACCCAATCCAGCGTGTTCTGGATCCAGCCGTTGATCCTGCATCTGGAGACCGAGATAGCCCCCCAGCGCTTCAAGGGCTATCTTCATGGAGTTCCGGCATGAAAATTGCTCCGACCGGGAATCCGAACTACATGATTCCGGATTATTTCAAGAATCCGGTCATCCGCCCCTATCTGGCCAACGTCCGGGACTGGCAGGGCTACATCCGTTTTCTCGGGCTCCCGGATCGCCGCGAAAACCCGGACATCCTCATCGACCGCCTGTTCGTCGCGCCTCTGGTGACCCGGCGGTACGTCTCGCCCGACGAGAATCCGGAGAACTGGACCGGTGAGGCGGAGACCCTGATCGACGCGCTGGCGGAAGATTCGCCGCTCGTGCTGCTTGGCGATCCGGGGATTGGGAAGTCCACCTTCCTGAACTTCGTTGCCTGGCTCTTCTCGCGTCCGGCGACCAACGCCTTGATCGAGCGGTTGGGGTGGTACTTGCCCTTGCCGATGGTGTTGAGGGAGCTGCCGGTTCGGGGGGTGAGGGATTTCGACGGACTGCTCGAGGCTTTCCTGGGCCGCGAGATGAGCGCGCCGCTTCTTGGAGACGAGCGCCGCTACCTGATGCAGACCCTGGAGGAAGGGAGGGCGTTCCTGCTGCTCGACGGCATCGACGAGCTCGGCGGTCGAGAGGCGCGCGAGAACCTCCGGAGCGCCGTGTTCGACGGGATCGCCCGCTATCCCGCTTGCCGCTGGCTTCTGACCTCCCGGATCATCGGATATGAGGAGGCGCCGTTCGACAGGGAGCACGTTCGGCCAGATAGGGAGGCGTCTCCTGAACGGTCGGCCGCTGAACTACGCCGAACACCGCCACGAAGAGGTCCGGGCGAGCACCATCGTACAGTGGCGGACATCGAACCGGTTTCGACGGAGCGAGTGATTCGGAGGTTCGCTGGACGGGAATCAGCCGGAGGACGGGTCGCCGTCCGCTACATCGCGCCATTCGATGATCGACGGATCGCGTCGTTTGCGCACAACTGGTATGTGTACCGCGAAGCGGCGGCGACCCGGGCGGGGGCGAACGCAAACCATCTGGTCCGGGCGGTTCATGCCGACGAGTCGATCCTGCGTCTGGCCCGCGTCCCGAACCTCCTCACCATGATGGCCCTGATCCACCGGATCGAGGCGACCCTGCCGCACGGCCGAGCGTTGCTCTACGAACGCATCGCGGAGGCGTACCTGGAGTCCATCGACAAGTTTCGTGGCATCGATGCGTCCCCCCACGACCTGCCGCGCAAGAAGGGCTGGCTGGCCCGCGTCGGAATCGAAATGCAGCGCCGGCGGATGTCGGAGGGAGCGCCTGATGCAACCGCCATTCTGATGGATGCGGATACGGTCAAGGGTTGGCTGAGCGAGGAAATGGGGCGTAGCGACACGTCTCCGGACACACCGTCGGCCGTGGAATTTCTCAAGGTCGTCGGGCGCCGGAGTGGACTGTTTCTGCCCCGGGGCGAGGGTCGCTACGCCTTTGTGCATCTTTCCTTTCAGGAGTACTTTGCGGCGGTCGCACTCAAGCGGGAGGTCACGAGACTCCGGTGGGCGAAGGGCAATGCGTCGAGGCTGGGGTTCGACCGCGACACATTGGCGGGCTGGGCGGGGCTGAGCGTCTGGCGCGAGACGTTCTCTTTTCTTTTCGAGCTGCTCGCATCCGAGGAGGAAGACGACTGGCACGCCGATCTGCTCGATTGCGTGTTCGGAGAAGATTTCTCTCGGCTGGACGGTTCGGAATCCGATGAAGTCTCCGTAGCTCTGGGTCATTTGCTGGCTCGACTGGTGGTGAATTCGCGCTCGGGATTGTCATCCGAGAAAAGGGACAGCGCGTTGAACTGGTGTGTAAGAACACGGCTTCGGATGCCATCTCAAACGTTCTCTGCGAATATTTTTGCCACCCTGCTCGGAGACGACATTGATCTGAACACGGTGGTATTCAAAAAAATCGAAATTCAAATGAAGAAAACAGGGTCACGGGAGCTTGATTTGAGCGGTACGTGGATCTCGGATATTTCACCGATCGTAAACCTTACCATGCTCGAATCCTTGGACTTGATGGAAACGAGTGTATTGGATATCTCGCCGATTGCCAATCTTACTGCACTTCGATCACTCAATTTGATTGGAACACCGATTTCGGATTTGGCGCCAATTATGGGTTTAAGAAACCTTCAATCGCTCGAACTGGGGGATGCACAGATCTCGGATCTCGATCTCCTCGTCAAACTTCCTAGGCTTCGGTCGCTTGTTTTGGTAGGAACATTAATTTCGGACCTTTCGCCTCTTTCAAAATGTCTTGCTCTTCAAAAAATCAATTTGATAGCCATTGAGGCTTCGGATCTATCCCCACTCGCGAACCTCCCTAAGCTAAAAGCACTCGACTGCTTTGACGTATCGATTTCGGACCTTTCCCCGCTTGCGAAGCTTCCGGCGCTTGAATTGCTTGTGTTGGAGGATACTTTGGTCTCGGATCTTACGCCGCTTTCCAATTTTGCGTCCCTTCATTCTCTATATCTACAGGATCCAATTTCAGATCTCTCTCCACTCGCGGATCTCGCCGAGCTTCGTTCGCTCGGGTTGTTGGTCGGGTCGGATTTGGATATTACTCCGCTTGCGAGCTTGCGCAAACTTCAGGATCTCAGTCTATTCGGGAATTCAGTTCCTGACCTGACCCCGCTGGTGCGTCTCGGATCGCTTGAGAAACTTGACATCAGGGGTATGGAGATTTCGAATGACGTAGTAGAAGATCTGCGAAAATACCGTCCGGATATTGAAATACTCTGGAGAACCGAAAACGGAGAGGAGCGGCGTTGATGGTCCGGGACTTTCCGCACCGGAACCGGGTGGGCCTTGCGGGCGCGCGCCGGAAGCTCGTTCCATACGCCGGTCCGATCGAGCTCCGTTGCCGGGATCGGGTCGGCTTTTCAGGCGCGCTGGTCCCTCGTTGGGAGTCATCCCGATGGAAGGCAAAGCGGATCGGAAGGTATAGTCCCCCGAACCCCGATGGGCCGTGACTCATGCCGATCCTGCACTGGCTGACCCGAGAGCAAGATGCCCGCGTCGCCGCTCGCACGCCCTACCGGCTGCTCGAGGAAGCCCCGGCGCTGTCCGCCGGAGACGCCGGTTCGGGCAACCTGCTGATCGAGGGAGACAACCTGGAGGCCCTGAAGGCGCTGCTGCCCTTCTATTCCGGGCGCGTGAAGTGCATCTACGTCGATCCCCCGTACAACACCCGCTCCGCGTTCGAGCACTACGACGACAACCTGGAACATGCGCAGTGGCTGGCCATGATGCTTCCGCGCCTCGAACTGTTGCGGGAGCTGCTTGCCGAAGACGGCTCGATCTGGGTGTCGATCGACGACAATGAAGGCCATTATCTCAAGGTTGTTATGGATGAAGTATTCGGACGGAGAAATTTTGTGGCAAATATTGTCTGGCAAAAATCGTATACATCGAACCAAACTGCGAAATTTATTTCCGACACTCATGATCATATATTTCTTTACGCGCGCAATCCCGATTTCTTTTCTTTCGGAAAAATCGAACGCACAGAAGAACAAAAGACGAGCTTCAAGAACCCGGATCGCGATCCGAGAGGACCTTGGAAAGCGGAGAATCTTTCCGCGGGTAAATTCTACGCTGCCGGCCAGTTCGAGATAACAGGACCAACCGGAAAGAAATTTCTTCCACCGAAGAATCGATGCTGGCGATGCAGTCGGGAAGTATACGAATCCTGGCTGGCAGACGGCAGGATCACATTTGGAATCAAAGGCGAAGGTCGCCCCATGCTCAAGAAGTATCTCGCCGAAATGGATAGCGGCCTCACACCGAATACGTGGTGGGAACACCACGAAGTGGGCAGTAATAAACTTGCAAGCACTGATCTTAAAAAATTGTTCCCTGGCGTAGAAGTCTTTGGGAACCCAAAACCGGAAATGTTGATCAGTCGCATTCTGGAACTTGCCACCAACCCCGGCGACCTCGTCCTCGACTCCTTCCTCGGCTCGGGTACTACCGCCGCGGTCGCGCACAAGATGGGCCGGCGCTGGATCGGCATCGAGATGGGCGAGCACGCGGTCACCCACTGCGGGCCGCGCCTCCGCAAGGTGATTGAAGGGGAACCGGGCGGCATCTCCGAGCGGGTCGGGTGGAAGGGCGGGGGCGGGTTCCGGTTCTATCGCCTCGGCCCGACCGTGTTCGACGAGGAAGGGCGGATTCGGCCGGACATCCGCTTTCCGGTCCTCGCCGCGCACGTGTGGTTCAGCGAGACGGGCCGGCCGTGGACCGGCGCCGGCGAGGGGTCGCCGGTACTCGGCGCGCACGACGGCCGCGCCTACGCCCTGCTCTACAACGGCATCCTCGGCGACCGGCAGCCGGCCGGGGGTAACGTGCTGACCCGCGCGACCCTGGACGCGATCCGCACCGGGGTCGCGAGGTCCCATGCCGAGCTTGCCGGGGAAGGCGCGGGGTATCCGCTCACCGTCTACGGCGAGCAGTCGCGGCTGACTCCCGCGACCCTCGCCCGCGAGCGCATCGTCTTCAAGCAGACGCCCTACGACGTCCGGACGAGGACCTGAGCGGTGGAGCTGAAGGAGTACCAGGCGCAGACCCTCGCCGCCCTCCGCCGCTTCTTCGAGGAGGCGCGCGTCGCCGGGCCGAAGAACGCCTACGACACGATCACCGGGCGCCCCGAACAGGCGGAGCGCCTCGGCCGCTACGCGGCCGCGTACACCCCGCTCGCCCGGCTGCCGGAAGTCCCCTACGTCTGTCTCCGCCTGCCCACCGGGGGCGGCAAGACGATCCTCGCCGCCCACGCCGTCGCCGTCGCCCGCGACGCCTGGATCGAGAAGGACCACCTGCTGGCGCTGTGGCTCGTGCCCTCCAACACGATCCGCATCCAGACCGTCCAGGCGCTCAAGAACCCCCGCCACCCCTACCAGCAGGCGCTGGACGAGTCCTTCTCCGGCCGGGTGCGGGTGTTCGACGTCTCGGACTTCACCCAGCTCCGGCCCCACGACCTCCGCGACCACTGCTGCATCGTGGTCGGCACCATCCAGACCCTGCGGGTCACGAACACCGAGGGCCGCAAGGCGTACGCCCACAACGAGCACCTGGAGCCGCACTTCGCCGGCATCCCGGAGGCCGCCGCACCGGGCCTCGAAAGGCTGGCGGACGGCGGGGTCAAGCTCTCGTTCGCGAACCTCCTCCACCTCCACCGCCCGCTCATGATCGTGGACGAGGCGCACAACGCGGTGACCGGCCTCACCCGGGAGATGCAGGCGCGGGTGAACCCCTGCGCGATCATCGAGTTCACCGCCACCCCGCGCGACCGGAAGGGCCGGCTGCTCAACAACATCCTGCACAGCGTCTCCGCCCGGGAGCTCAAGGCCGAGGCGATGATCAAGCTCCCGATCCTGCTCTCCGAGCACGATACCTGGCAGGGAGCGGTGAGCGGCGCCGTCGCCGCCCGCGCCTCGCTCACGAAGAGCGCGCGGGACGATCCGGACTACATCCGGCCACTGGTGCTCTTCCAGGCCCAGCCGAAGAACCAGGAGGTGACGGTCGATGCGTTGAAGAGGCACTTGACGGAGCTGGAAGGGATCGCGCCGGAACGGATCGCGGTCGCGACCGGCGACCAGCGGGAGCTGGACGGCATCGACCTGTTCGACCGCGCCTGCGGGATCGAATACGTCATCACCATCGAGGCCCTGAAGGAAGGATGGGACTGCTCTTTCGCCTACGTCTTCTGCTCGGTCGCGCGCATCCGGAGCGCGGTGGACGTGGAGCAGCTTCTCGGCCGCGTGCTGCGGATGCCCTACGCCTCGCGGCGCCGGCTTCCCGACCTCAACCGGGCGTACGCGTTCGTGTCCGAGCCGTCCTTCGGCGCGTCGGCGCAGGCGCTTGCGGACAAGCTGGTGGCGATGGGGTTCGAGGAGGACGAAGCCCGCGAGAGCATCGAACCGGCGCCACTCGATATCGGCGGGTCGGGAACCTTGTTCGATGACCCCCGAGAAGAAGCGGCCCCGTCGTTCCGGCACGTATTCGATTCGACCCCCGGGCTCGTGTCCGCGTTGCGGGAGTGGGAGCGGGAACGCGGCGGGGTGGCGGTGCACGAGATCGGCGAGGGGGCGGTCGAGTTGACGGTCGCCGGCCGGGTCGGCCGGGACTTGGAGGAGGCGATCCTCAAGGTCGTACCGGAGCCCGGCCGGATGGAGTTCGCGAAGGCGGTCGCGGATCACCGGATCAATCTGCGGGACCTGCCGGCAGCGCCCGCCGGGCCGGTCGATGAGATCGAGGCGCCGCGCCTCATGGCGGCAGTCCAGGGGGAGCTGGAGCTCGCCGACACCGACCTCTTCATGGAGCGCCACGATTGGTCGCTCCTCGACCACTCGCCGCGCATGGACGAGCACGAGTTCGCGATCCGGGAGACGGCGCGCAGCTTCGAGATCGACCTCGACGGACACCGCATCGCCTACCAGTTCGCGAGCGAGGAGGAGCAGCTCGCCCTGAACGTGGAGGTCGAAGGCTGGACCCCGGAGGCGCTCGTGCGGTGGCTCGACCGCCAAGTACGCCAGCCCGACGTTCGCCAAGGCGAGCTGCTCCGGTGGCTCCGGGACCTCGTGGGCCACCTGGTCGATGCGCGCGGGATGCACGTCTCCGCCCTCATGCGCGGCAAGTTCCTCCTCGCCCGCAAGGTGCGGGACCGGATCGAGGACGTCCGCCGGAAGGAACGCGAAGCCGTCTACCAGCGCCGCCTCTTCGCCCCGGAGGCCCGGGTCGAGGTCTCGTTCGACCACGCGTTCGTCTTCCGGCCGGGCATGTACCGCGACCAGCGGCGTTACCGGGGCCGATGGAGGCCGCGAAGGCATTTTCCGGGCGCCGACCGGGTTCCGGCATTCGACGGCGCGGAAGACGGCGAGGAGCTCCGGTGCGCCCAGGCCCTCGACAGCCTTCCGGGGATCCGGTACTGGATCCGCAACGTGGCCCGCCATCCGGCCTCGTTCTGGCTGCCGACCGCGGCGGATCGCTTCTACCCCGACTTCGTGGCCCTGCTCGACGACGGCCGGCCCCTGGTGGTCGAGTACAAGGGAGCGCATCTCGCGGCCGGGCCGGAAACCGCCGAGAAGCGGGCGGTCGGCGCGCTCTGGGAACGCGAGAGCGGCGGGAGATGCCTGTTCCTGATGGCGGAGAAGAACGTCGATGGAAAGGACGTGCGCCGCCAATTGACGGGGAAGATCGGATTCAGGTACGGGTTCGGGCGCGGATGAAGGTCCGTCGTGCGGGTCGCAGCGCGGGGGCGGTGCGGGCTCGGCAGTTCACACGGGTTCGGCGAGCGCTCGCCTCAGCCGGGAGCGATCGATGGCCCCGCCGAGGAAGATCTCCGCGCACTTCGCCCCCTGCTCGAAGAAGAGCTCGTAGCCGGTCAGGGTATCGAGGCCGGCCGCCGCCGCGTCGGCGAGGAAGCGCGTGTCGGCAGAGGTATAACCGCATCGAAGGCCCACCTTGCCCCGGGCAGGAGACCCCGCGGGACCGGCGTTCCCTCATGGCCGACCATGCCCACCGGAAAACAGTTGACGATCCCCCGCGCGCGCCGCACGGCGTCTTCCAGGTTCCCGGAGGCGGTCGCCTTCGTCTCCGGCTGCACTTCCCGGAGCGCCGCCGCGAGTCGCTCGGCCCGCGCCCGGTCGAGGTCCAGGAGACGGATCGCCTCCGCCCAGAGCGCGGCGAGCCCGAACGCGACCGCCCTGCCCACGCCGCCCGCGCCCACCTGGCAGACCGTGCCGGGCCGGGCGGCGCCGAACGCCGCGCGCCAAGCCGCGACGAAGCCCGTGTAACCGGTATTGAACCCCCGCGGGCCGTCCGGCCCGAACACCACCGTGTTGACCGCCCCGATCACGCGAACGAGGGGGCTCTCGATCCCGACCCGCGCCGCCGTCTGCTCCTTGCAGGGGTAGGTGACGTTGATCCCCCGGTAGCCCTCGGCGGCGCAGCGGTCGAACAGCTCGTCGAACCCGGCGCCCTGTTCAGCTGGGACGAGCAGGTCGCAGGCGACCTCGACGCCGCGCATCCGGCCCGCGGCCCCGTGCAGGCGCGGCGCTTTCGAGGCGGCGATGTGGTCGCCGATGAGTCCGAGGCGGACCTTCTCCATGCCTCCTTCCTCCCGTCGAGGCCGGAGGCGGCACAAGACAGCGCGTCCCGTCCCCAAGGCCATTTCACGCTGGCTGGCTCGCGGCCGGACGTCGATGCCCATCGTTCCTGCTGGGGACGGCGCGTCCCGGGAACGCTTGTGTCCCGCCCGCATCGATCATCGGCGACGGTCCTGCCGCCCCATTTGCGGGCTGGACACCCGCGTCTGGAGGATGCGCCGTCAGGACGTCCGTATCAGGCGCCGCTCCGATTCGATCGAACCGGGTCCGCCCGTGCGAACCGATTCCGCGGGGTGAAAAGACCCTGCACTCTACGCCCGCGCGCCCCCGGAGAACGGTGGCTCACAGGAAGCGCTGCGCAAGCTCGAAGCTGCCGAGGACGAGGGCGGCGGCGGCGGCGAGGACGAGGAGCGCCCGCCAGTCGGAGACGAGACGGGGGGCGGGCCGGTCGCCGGCGGGGAGCGAGGCCCAACCCGTCACCATCGGCTTCACCAGCTTCTCGCGCTTGTAGAGCCGGTAGAAGAGGACCGCGGCGAGGTGCAGGCCGACGAGGACGAGGAGGACGTCCACCAGGTCCTCGTGCAGGTCGGCCGCGGTACGGGCCGCGTCGTAGCTCACGGCGAAGCTGAGCGGCCCTTCGTGGAGCCCGTCCACGTCCACCGCGAAGACCCCGAGGCCCGCCTGGAGGAGGAGGGCGAGGAGCATCGCGACCACGGAGAGGCCCCCGAGGGGGTTGTGGCCGGGATGGCGCCCCGGCGCGCGCTTCGCGAGGGTCGGGAGGTACGAAACGACCTCGCGGAGCGGGCGCACGAACGCCCGGAAGCGCGACGGCTCGCTCCCCGCGAAGCCCCAGAGCACCCGCGCGAGAACGAGGACGAGCAGGGCCTGCCCGGCCGGAACGTGGACGTCGAAGCGTCCGTTGTCCCCGCTCACGTAGCACACGACCACCAGCACGACCAGGACCCAGTGGAAGATCCGGGTCGGCCGGTCCCAGATCCGGACCCTGCCGAGGGTGGCGTCCCTCCCCTCCCCTTCCTTCATGAGCGCGATCCGCCTCCTCCCGCCCCCGCCCATCAGGGGAACAGTTGGATGTTCCCGAACGCGGCGTCGCAGTTGACGAGGTCGACCCGCTTCAAGGCGATGCGCAGCGCCCCGTCCACGACCTCGAGCTCGTGGCGGGTCCAGCCGGCGTAGAGCTCCTGCTCGTCGAGTCGGGTCTCGACGTAGTGGAAGGCGGTGGCGGTCGCGAACCGGCCCGTCTCGGGCTCGAACCTCTCGATCCGCGGGCGCTGCAACAGGTGATGGCCGCGGCTCGGCGGCTTCTGCGAGAACGTGCGCACGCCCTTGAGCCGCTCCACCCGGAGCCGGAGCATGAAGAGGTCCTCGTAGAGGAGCGAGGTGACGAGGAGAGGATCGGTCTGGCCCGGCTCGAGGGGCATCCAGTAGCGGCCGTGCGGGGCGAACAGGGCCAGCCATTCGTCGAACCGCCCCTCGTCGAGAAGGGACGCCTCGTGGTAGACGAAGTCCACGAGACCGTCGCGGTCGAGGGCGCTCATCCCGGCGGCGCCGGCAGGTCCATGAACCGCTTCCAGGCCGCGAACTGGTTGCGCATCTGGCGCTCGCTCGTCCCGTTCACGATCGCGGTCCCGCGGTGGTCCTCGCCGCCGGCGCGGAGCCGTTCGAGATTCACCCACTCGATCCCGTCGGAGACGAGGCCGGACTGCATGCGCTCGTAGATCTCGAGGTCGTCGTGCCCGACGATGGAGGTCGGGGCGTTGATGAGGCGGTTGTACATGACGGTCCGCTCGAGCAGCATGTCGGGGGCGTCGACGAGCCGGAAGACGTAGCTCTCGACGAGGGTGCGGTCGGCCGCGACCGGCTGGAAGCGGCGAAGGAGCTGGATCGGCCCCTTCACCATCGTGTTCGGGAAGTAGATGGTGTTGTGCCGGTTCTCGCCGAGGATCGCGCGCGCGCGCTCCTCGCCCCAGGCCTCCGCCATGCGCTCGAAGTAGCCGGGCACCGTGGAGTAGTCCGAGTGGATGGAGTGGTGGACCCCGGTGTGGCCGTGGCCGTTCGGCCACACCCGGATCCCCATCTCCTCGAAGAACTCGTAGCGCGACACGAAGGGGGCGATGACCTCCATCGCCATCGGCTTCTTCGCGCCCTCGGGCTTCTGCATCTCCTCCCAGAGCCGGACCGCGGTTCCCGCCGAGGATTCGTGGGCGACCATCGGATGGCAGGCGTCGGTCTGGTTCTCGACCAGCATCTTCCAGTTGCACCGGTGCAGGTAGCGAAGCGGCGGTCCCGCCGCCTCGAGCCGTCCGGCCGGGGAGCGGTCCACCATGTTGTCGAGGCTAGAGAGCGACTCGCCGAAGTACTCGTCGAACCCGATGCCGGTCTCGCTCATCCGGGCGAAGACGAAGCCGCGGTGGACGTGCGCCGCGCCCACGGCGGGGATCCCGCGGGCGGCGGCGCGGCCCTCGAGCCCCGTGCCTTCGTAGCCGCCGCGGAGCGGGATCGCGTACAGGCGCCCGTCGGTGCGGAACGTCCAGGCATGGTAGGGGCAGCGGATGTGCCGCCCGACGTTGCCCGAGCGCTCCGTCACCAAGCGGGTGCCCTTGTGGGGGCAGCGGTTGTGGAGGACCCGGACCGCCCCGTCCTCGCCCCGCACCATGACGACCGGACGGGTCCCGACCTCGGTGGTCACGAAGTCGCCGGGAGACGGCGCCTCGCTCTCGTGCCCGACGTAGACCCACGTGTTGGCGAAGAGGCGGCGCATCTCGAGCGCGAACACCTCCTCGTCGACGTAGACGTCGCGGTGGACCTCGGCCTCCCCCACGAGGGAGGCGAGGGCTTCGCGGTCCTCGGCGTACTTCCCCATCGAAGGCCCTCCGTACCCGGCCCGCGGGGCTGTCCCGCCGCCGCCCCCGCGCCGGGGGCCGGCGGGGGCGGGCAGGACCGGGCCGGAGCCCGGGGCTCCGGCCGGCGCTCCGCGCAGCCCCCGGCCGACCGGAGCATACTACGGACCCGGGGAGGAAGAGGAGAAGGGGCCGGGCGGGGCCGCTTCACGCTGCGGAATCGGTTCGCGCGGGCGAACCTGGTTCGGTCGAATCAGAGCGGTGCCTGACACGGACGGCTCTGGAACCGGCTCTTCCGGGGAACGCTCGTGTCCCGCCCGCATCGACCGGTGGCGGTCTTGCCGTCCCATTTGCGGGCGGGACACGAGCGTTCCCCGGAAGAGCCGGTTCCAGGAAGAGCGGTGAGCATCGATGCCCGGCCGCGAGTCGGGCAGCGTGAAAGGGCTCTCGGGGGGGGGGGCGGGGGCGGCTGGACGGAACGCGCCCCCGGGCAGAGCGGGAGACGGTGCGGCGCGCATCGACGCGGATGGATGGAGACGAGCGGCCCGGCGCGGTCGCAACGACACGGGAGCCACGTACATGAAGACACTCGATCGAAAGCTCGGCGCGATCCTCCGGGGAAGCGGCGCGAGAGCGGACTTCATCATCGCGGACGCGAAGGACGCGGACATGGGCGGCGGACGCCCCGCCCCCGGGCCCGAGCGCGGCCCCGACGGCCGGCCCCTCGACACGCACCGGCCGCTCGCCGGGTACCTCGACGAGGTCCGCGCCGTCACCCGGCAGGGCATCGTCGACGTGATGCTCGTCTCGGTCTCGACCCTGGAGCGGATCGGGCGCGACCTCTTCGCGGCCTCCCGGGTCACCCCCGCGGTGCGGGTCAACGACACGACGGACGTCTGGGGGCCGCGGGGCGGGAGCTACCCCGCCGAGCCGTCGCGGCCGTTCCGGACCGCTTCGCTCGCGCGGGCGCGCGACCTCGGATGCGACCTCGGCCTCTACTCGATCACCTTCAACAACCGGGTCGAGGACGACCTGCGGAGCCTGGAGGCGTTCGCCGCCTTCCGCGAGGAGGCCGCCCGCTGCGGGATGCGCTACTTCCTGGAGGTGTTCAACCCCAACGTGGACACCGGCTTCGCCTCCTGGGAAGAGACCGGCGCATACGTCGGGGACTGCATCCTCCGCGCCCTCGCGGGCCTCACCCGGTCGGAGCGCCCCCGCTTCCTCAAGATCGCCTACAACGGCCCGCGTGCGATGTCCGAGCTCTGCTCCTACGACCCCGAGCTCGTCGTCGGGATCCTCGGCGGCGCGGCCGGCACCCACCGGGACACGTTCCAGCTCCTCGCCGACGCCCAGCGCGACGGGGCCTGGGTGGCCCTGTTCGGGCGCAAGATCAAGCTCGCCGAATCGCCCCTGGAGATGGTCCGGCACATGCGCCGGGTGGTCGACGGGGAGCTCTCGCCGGCCGCGGCCGTCCGGGAGTACCACGCGGCGATCCGGGAGGGAGGGCTCACCCCCCTCCGCCCGCTCGATGAGGACCTCCGGGTCACGGAGCCGGCCCTCGCGCCGGAGGCCTGAGCGGCGGGGCCGGGAGAGGGATCCGGAAGACGGGTCCGGGGAGACGGACCGGAGGGCGGAGCGGAAGAAGGCGAAGCGAATGGCGGAGCGAAGCGGGATCCTGACCTTCGGGTCGTTCATCACCGATCACAACATGGCGATCGAGTGCTATCCCCCGGAGGATCGGGCGACCTTCATCACCTCCCGGCAGCTCGCGGCGGGGGGACCGGGCTACAACATCGCGGCGAACCTGCGCCGCCTCGACCCTTCCCTGCGGGTCGAGTGCCAGGGTCTCCTCGGCGACGACGAGAACGGCCGGGTGGTCCTCGACGCGCTCGCCCGGCACGGGATCCCGCGGGACGGGATGACCCTCACCCGGGAGGCGCCGCAGATCTACGTGCAGGTCATGACCTCGGAGGCGAACGGGCGGCGGACCTTCTTCTGCTTCCGGGGGTGCGCCGACCTGCTGGACGAGGACCACGTGGACCCGGGCGCGTCGCGGGGCCGGATCTTCCACGTCGGGGCGCCCGGGCTCCACCGGCGCCTGGACCGGCCCGATCCGGGGGGCGGCAACGGCTGGACGCGGGCCCTCGCCCGGGCGCGCGAGCTCGGCTTCCGCACCAACATGGAGATGGCGAGCCTTGAGGCCGACGTCATCCGGCCCATCGTGCTCCCCTGCCTGCCGCTCCTCGACAGCCTCGTCATCAACGACCTCGAGGGCGCGGCGGTGAGCGGGATCGAGCTTCGTCCGGGCGGTGCGCTCGACTGGGCGGCGGCGGGCCGGGCGTGCCGGCGGCTGCGCGAGCTCGGGGTGCGGCAGGTCGCCGCCATCCACTTCCCGGAGGGGGCGGTCGCGGTCGACGAGGCGGGGGTCCTCCACGCCCAGCCTTCCGTGCGGTGGCCCGATTCGCGCATCGTGAGCGCGGTGGGGGCGGGCGACGCCTTCGCGGCCGGACTCGTCTACGGCCTGCACGAAGGCTGGCCGGTGGCGCGGGGCCTGCGGCTCGCGGTGTCCGTCGCCGCGGTCTGCCTCGGCAGCCTCGACACCAACGGCGCCATCGGCACATGGCAGGCGTGCGAGGCGGAGACCGCGCCCTTCGGCTACCGCGCGGCGCCCCCGCCCATCCCATGACCGGCCGCCGCCCCCATCCCGTCCGAACACGAAGTGCGCCCCGTAGCCGAGCGCGGGGACCGGGCTGCTACGGGGGCAGCCATCCAACCGGACCAAGCCGACTCGACCACCGTGGCCCACACACGGAATTACTGCCTCCCCCGACCTTGGTCCCGGCGAACGGCGGCGCCCCGACCGGCGAGCGCATCGGAGAGACCGCCGCCGGGGCGCCGTCGGGCCGGCGCGGCTCCGCCCATACCGTTCGCACCGGTGATCGGACCGGCGCGGGATGAGCGGGGTGGGTACGGGTCGGCCCGCGGACGCGCCTCGGGGTCAGGAGGAGGCCGCCGTCGAAGGAGCCCTGGAACGATCCCGGGCTCCGTTCCGGTCGGCCGGCTCTCCGGACGGAAGGTAGGACGCCGCCTCCTCCCGCACCCGCACGCTGTCCCGCTGCCGCCGGCGCACGATCCGGGTCACTGCCTCCGTCTGTTCGTCGCGGGTCGGGCTGAAGCGCACACCTTCCACCGCCTCGCACACGTCGCTCGGCGTGAGCCCCTCCAGCACCACCGACGCATCGAGCCGGTGCGCCGCCCTGCCGGGACGGAGCGCAAGGAACTCCACCCGCAGCTCCCTCGTGCCCTTGCGGCCGTGCAGCCGCCACATTTCGCGCACCCCCATCTCGCCGTAGCGTTCGGCCTTCCCCTCGTCGGCGTGCGTGATCTCGACCTCCACCACCAGGTCCGGCGCGACGCGCTCGAACCAGGCGTCGGCCGCCGCCTCCCCTTCGGCGAGGGCCGCGAGATAGCCCCGGGCCCGCTCGCCCACGTAGAACTCGCAGTCCGGCTCCATTCCCGTACCGGGCGGCTCGTCCTCCTTGCGCACCCGGGCGCTGCGCAACCCCCTCGCCGCGCCGGTGAGGACACTGCCCGCGGCCCCCACGATCTGGTCGAGGATCCCGGACAGGTCGTCATGCAGGCGCGAGGGCGCCATCAGGGTGATGATCCCGCGCACCGGGTCGAGGCAGACCCGGCTGAAGCAGCGGTTCCAGTCGACGGCGGCGAGCGCGGCGACGGTCTCGGCGTCGGCGCGGAGGATGTGGAAGGTGGAGCCGAGCGGCCCCTCGATCATGGTGGCAGGAGCGTTCATGGCGGATGCGCCTCCGGTATGGACCAGCGGGCCGGCCGCCGCAAACCGCCCGCCCGCAGTATAGCCCACCGCGGGCCGGTCCCGATCCCGAGGCATGTGCGCCGTGGGGTTTCCGCCAAGCCTGCCTCTCGCGAACGCTCTTGGGCACGGCGTCCTGGGAACGCTTGTGTCCCGCCCGCACGGGGGCGAAGCCCCCGGAAATGAGAATGCGGGGGGACACAAGCGTTCCCAGGACGCCGTGCCCGTGCAAGCAGCTCCGTGGCGTGAGACGGCCCCGACCCGGCCGGACCGCCGGTTGCAATCCGCCAGGCGCTTGGGTAGGTTCGATGAGACGCCGGGGCGGCCCCGCACGCGGCGGACCCGGCCGGACTCCCGCGCCCTCGCGCCCCGCGAAGGGCGTATGACAACAACGAGGAACAGCCCATGAAGACGAGCCATCTCTCGACCGGATTGGCGGCCGCGGCCGCCCTCGGCCTCGCGTCGGCGTCGTTCGCCGGCGACGCCGTCGACTGGAACGCCGACGGCACCGTCTCGTTCAAGCTCGGCGAGACCTACGACGACACCGTGATCACCGTCCCGGCCGCCGACCTCGGCGCGCTCATCCAGGAGGGCGAGCAGCCCTTCGCGGGCGCGGAGATCACCGTCTCGACCCTCGCGAGCGGCCCCAAGGGCGGCATCTCCGGCCCCCTCCACGCCTTCCGCCCGGTATGGGAGGAGCTGACTGGCGGCAAGGTGACCATCGTCGAGCTGCCCTACGCCGAGGCGTACTCGAAGATGCTGCTCGACGTGCGCAACGGCACCGGCGAGTACGACGGCTTCATCGTCGGCGCGTTCTGGTACGGCGACATCGCCCCGCAGGGCTACGCCTACCCGATCGACGACCTCATCGCCTCCGGCGACCATCCGAAGTGGTCCTACGACGTCATGCCCGATTCCCTCCGCGCCCTGCACACCTGGGAGGGCGAGGGCTTCGGGGTCCTCAACGACGCCGACGGCCAGGTGCTCTACTACCGCAAGAGCGCGCTGACGGACCCGGCCCATGCCGCCGCGTTCAAGTCGGAGTACGGCTACGACCTGCCGGCCCCGCCCCGGACCTGGCAGCAGCTTCTCGACGCCGCCAACTACTTCAACGGCAAGAACTGGGACGCGAACGACGACGAGCCCGACAGCGGCATGGTGCTCCATCTCAAGGTCGGCGAGCAGGGCCACTACCACTTCCAGTCGCTCTCCGCCTCGTTCGCGGTGACCCCGGGACCGGAGGTCACCCGGCACCACAACGTGTACTGGTTCGACCCGACGAACATGAAGCCGCTCATCGACAGCCCGGGCCACGTGAAGGCGCTCGAGTTCCTGGTGGACCTCCACAAGACCGGGCCGCAGGCGCAGGTGGGCTGGGCCCTCGGCGAGGCGTGGGACTACTTCCTGCGCGGCAAGGCGGTGTTCGTCTTCAGTTGGGGGGACGTCGGCTCGCTCTGCCAGGACACCGCCCGCTCGAAGATCCAGGGCGACTGCGCGTCCGCGATGCTGCCCGCCTCCGAGGAGTACTACGACCACGCGGCGGGCAGCTTCGTGAAGGCGGAGAACCCGGTCGCGGTCGGGAACACCACCGGCGGCTCCTGGCACGGGGTGGTCTCGGCCTTCTCCGCGAACCCGGAGGCGACCTTCTCGTTCTGGTCCCTCATGGCGATGAAGGAGGTGTCGCTCTGGAACTCGCAGTTCGGCTGGACGGGGGTGGACCCGGGCTACAGCTACCAGTTCCTGAAGCCGCTCGGCGAGGCGACGGTGGAGGAGTACGTAGCGGCCGGCTGGGACGCGGAGGACGTCAAGACCTACACCCAGGCCTACTACGACACCTTCTACGCCGACACGATCCTCACCTACCTCCGGATCCCCGGCACCTTCGAGTACTGGGACGTCCTCGACAAGAACCTCTCGGCGACGATGAGCGGCGAGCTGACCCCGCAGGAGGCCCTCGAGCGGACGGCCGCGACGTGGGAAGGCATCACCGACCGGCTCGGCCGCGACTCGCAGCTCGAGTACTACCAGGACGCCATCGGCTACGGAGGCTGATCCGGCGGGTCCGCCGCACGTCCGGGGAGCGGGGCGGCCGCCCCGCCCCCCGGACACGGCGTCCGCCCCGCGGCGGCCCGGCCCCCGAGGCCGCCGCGGCTCCACCCGCCCCGCGCGCGGGCCGAATCGTCGGCCCCGCACCCTGACCGGGCCTGAACCATGCGCTGGACGAGCAGGGCGCGATTCCTCTTTCTAGCCCCGGCGGTGGTCTGGGTGCTCGCGTTCACCGTCTTCCCGCTCGGCTACTCCCTCTACATCGCCTTCCTGAAGATCGAGAGCAAGACCGAGATCACCCGCGAACGGGTCCCGATGTTCGACAAGGATGGCGCCCCGGTGATGCTCGCCAACGGCAAGCAGCGGATGCGCACCATCATCCACAAGGAGCAGGTGTCCACCACCACCTTCGAAGGGCTCAAGAACTTCCGGCGCATCTTCAACGACCCCCAGGTCGGGACCTCGGTGCGGATCACCCTGACCTTCATCCTCTCCTCGGTCGGCATCGAGCTCGTGCTCGGCTTCCTGCTCGCGGTCCTGTTCAACCGCCATCTCGCGGGGCGCGCGGCCATGCGCGCGATCATGATCCTGCCGATCTTCGCGACCCCGCTCGCGGCCGGCTACCTCTTCTTCACCATCCTGTACGAGGAGGGCGGGCCGCTCGGCTTCCTCGGGTTCCCGTTCCTGTCGGACCCGGACTGGGCCCTCGCGAGCGTCATCTTCGTCGACGTCTGGCAATGGACGCCGTTCTGCTTCCTCGTCTTCCTCGCCGCCCTCCAGTCGGTGCCGGACGAGCTCTACGAGGCGGCGGTGGTGGACGGGGCGAACGGCTGGCAGCTCCTCCGGATGGTGCTGCTCCCGGTGCTCGGGAACACGATCGTCATCGTCCTCCTGCTGCGGCTCGCGGAGGCCCTCAAGCTCTTCGACATCCCCTTCGCATTGACCGGAGGGGGGCCGGGAATCGCGACCCAGTCGTACTCGTTCCTCGCCTTCCGGACCGGGATCCGCTTCTTCGACCTCGGCTATGCGAGCGCGCTCTGCTACGGGCTCCTCATCACCGTCATGATCGTCATCATGCTGACGTTCCGGCGGCTGCGGGACACCTATGGCTGATCGGGGGGCTGATCGGGGGGCTGATCGGGGGGCCGACCGGGGAGCGGGCGCGCGGCTTCCCGGGCAACGCGGATTCGGCGAATCGCTCCTGTGGGTCGCCGCGGTCTGCGTGACCCTGCTGTTCTTCTTCCCGTTCTACTGGGCCATGTCCCAGGGGCTCCGCAACCCGATCGACACCTTCACCGTATCCGGGCTCGGGGTGCCCTGGCTCAGCTTCGAGCCCACCCTCGACAACTGGGTGACCCAGCTCTCGTCCCCCGAGTCGCGGCGGGCGCTCGCGAACAGCACGGTGGTGTCGGTCTCCGCCGCCGTCCTCGCCCTCGCGCTCGGGACTCCCGCCGCCTACGCCCTCGCGCGCTTCCGCTTCCGCCGGATCCCGAACAAGGACATCACGATCTGGTTCCTCTCGCAGCGCGTCCTCCCCCCGGTCGCGACCGTGATCCCCTTCTACCTCGTCATGCGCGCGCTCGGCCTCCTCGACACCCAGCTCGCCCTCATCCTCGTCAACGCCACCTTCGTCCTGCCCTTCGCGGTCGTCATCCTGCGCCAGACCTTCCTCGACCTGCCCCTGGAGCTCGAGGAGGCGGTCCTCGTCGACGGCGGCAGCTACCGGACCGCCTTCGCGCGGGTGGCCCTCCCCCTCGCGGCGCCCAGCATCGCGGCGACCGCGCTCATCTCGTTCGCCTTCTCCTGGAACGAGTTCCTGTTCGCGATCACCCTCTCCAGCCGGGACAGCCTCACCATCCCGGTCCACATCGCGGGCTCGGTCGACACGCGCGGCGTCCAATTCTGGTTCATGGCGGTGCGGGCGCTCATCGCCATGGTCCCGCCGGTGCTGATCGCCCTCCTCGCCCAGCGCTACATCGTGCGCGGCCTCACCCTGGGGGCGGTGAAGGGCTGATCGCGGAAGGGGCCGCCCGCGGTGCGGCCCGCGGCGCGGCGCCGAGACCCGCCGGCCCCGTCAGCCGGCCGGCAGCGCTACCCGGGCCCCCGGAACGAGGGCCCCGCTCTCCCGGTCGAACAGCAGGGAGTCCTCCGGCCGGAAGCCGATCCGAACCGTGTCGCCGACCGCGAAACGCACCCCGGCGCCGCCCTCCAGCACCCGCACCCCGCCCATCGCCGTCTCGACGAGATAGAGGGTCTCGCGCCCCATCGGCTCGACCTGATCGACCCGGCCGGCGAGCCCGTGCGAGTCGAAGCGCAGGTGCTCGGGGCGGATCCCGAGGACCACCTCACCCGCCGCGCCGGCTCCTTCCCCCGCGGGTTCGAGACGAAGACCGTTGACGACGACCCCTCCCCCTTCCACCCTCCCGGACAGCACGTTGATCGGTGGGGCGCCCACGAAGCCCGCGACGAACAGGCTCGCGGGGCGCGCGTAGAGCTCGGCCGGGGCCGCCACCTGCTCGATACGGCCCTTCGACATGCACACGATGCGGTCCGCCATCGTCGTCGCCTCGACCTGATCGTGGGTGACGAGGATCGTCGTCACCCCGAGCTGGCGCTGGAGGCGCTTGATCTCCGTGCGCATGGTCAGGCGCAGGGTCGCGTCGAGGTTGGAGAGGGGCTCGTCGAGCAGCAGGAGCTGGGGCTCCTTGACGAGGGCCCGCGCGAGCGCGACCCGCTGCTGCTGGCCGCCCGACATCTCGCCGGGCCGGCGGTCGAGGAGATCGCCCACCTGGACGAGCCCGGCGATCGCCTCGATCCGGCGCCGGGCCTCCGCGTCCGGGACCTTCTTGAACCGGAGCGGGAAGGCGATGTTCTCGCGCACGCTCATGTGGGGGTAGAGCGCGTAGGACTGGAACACGATCCCGACGTTGCGGTCCCTCGACTCGACCTCGTTCACGACCGAGCCGTCGAAGCGCATCGTCCCGGCCGAGGGCGCATAGATCCCGGCCAGCATGAACAGGGTCGTCGACTTCCCGCAGCCCGAGGGGCCGAGGACGGCGACGAACTCGCCGTCCTCGATCACGAGGTCCATGTGCTCGACCGCGACGACCCCTCCCCACTCCTTGCGGATCCCGGAGAGCTCGATCCTCGCCACGGCCGCCCGCCCCGCTCCTATCCCTTGATCCCGCCGAGGCTCATCTGCACGAGGAACCGCTGGCAGAAGAGGTACAGCAGGAGGCTCGGCACGACGTAGAACACCGCCACCGCGGCGACGATCCCGTAGTCGACCCCCATGATGTCGTCCGCCACCCACCACAGGTAGAGGCTCATCATCCAGTTCGCCTTCTCGAACAGGAGGGTCCGGACGAACACGTACTCCTCCCATCCGCGGATGAAGGCGAAGACCCCGATGGCGAGCATGCCGACCTTCACCTGCGGGAGCACCACCTTGAGGAACGCCTGGCGGCGCGAGGCGCCGTCGGTCATCGCCGACATCTCGATGTCCCACGGGACGGCATCGAAGAACCCCTTCATGATGAAGATCGCGAACGGCAGCTCCAGGGTGCAGATCACGAGGATGACCCCGGTGATGGTATCCAGCATCCCGATCCAGTGCATGAGGAGGAAGATCGGGATGATGAGGGTCATCGCGGGAAAGGCGTGGAGCACGAGCAGCGCCTGCAGGAAGCTCGCCCGGCCGGCGAAGGCGAAGCGCGAGACGTAGTACCCGGCGAGGGTGGCGACCGCGACGACGAGGGCGGTCTGGGTGACCGCGAGGAGCAGGCTGTTCCGGAACGCGACCCAGACCGAGGGGAACTGCGCGTAGTGGGTCGCCTGCCCGCGCCCGGGCAGGTCCCGGACGATGTCCGCGACCCAGAAGAACCGGTAGTTCTCGAAGTGGAGGTAGGGCCCGACCGCGACCGCGACGGCGATGACCGCGGCCCCGGTCACGAAGCCGGCGAGGAGCCACTGCTGGCGCCGGCGGGGAAGCAGCATCCGGCCGAGCGCGAAGGCGATGACGGCGGGGATCAGGACCCCGCAGGCCCGCCACAGGACGACCGACTCGACCCCCCCCGTCTTCGCCGAGAACGAGATCGTGAGCACCCAGAAATAGGGAAGGAGGATCGGGATCGAGGCGAGGACGAGGAACCCCACGAGGGCGGCGCGGCCGAGCGCGAGGCGGCGGCGCGAACGCGCGGCGAGCCGGTCCCAGTCGAGCTGGCCGCGGCCCCCGTCGTCCCCGCTCCCTCCGGCGGGGAGGGGAGCGGCGGCCGGCGGCGGGGCGGGCCCGGCCACGTCAGTGCACCTCGATGCGGGGGTGCTGGAGCAGGCGCTTCATGTCGAAGAACCGCCACATGAGGAGGGAGGCGGCGATGCCGATGAGCACGAGCACGAGGGCGAGCGCCGCGCCATAGCCGTACTGGCCGTTCTCGAACGCCCGCTTGTACACGTAGAGGGCGTACACCGTGGTGTCGTAGAACGGCCCGCCGTCGGTGATGAGCCAGATGTACTCGAAGCTCACGAGGAGGGACAGGGTCTGGTAGACGGTGATGAAGCTGAGCGGCCACCGGATGGCGGGCAGGGTGATGTGACGCACGGTCGCGAGCGCCCCCGCCCCGTCGGCGCGCGCCGCGTGGAACAGGTGCTCCGGGATCGAGCGGATCGCGGAGGTGAAGATGATCATCCCCATGGACGCGCCGATGAAGCCGTTGGCGATGACGATGAGCATGACCGGCGCGTTGCTCCGCATGTCCACCGGGTCGAGCCCCGCCGCGAGGAGGATCTGGTTCATGAGCCCGCGCTCCGCGGGGTCCACGACCCACAGCCACATCAGCGCGTAGACCACCGAAGGGCTCATGCGCGGAAGCAGCCAGACCGAGCGGAAGAACGCCCCGAGCCGTTCGGAGACCGCGGTCGTCGTGAGCGCGAGCACGAGCCCGAAGGTCACGTTGAAGATGGCGAGGGTGAAGAAGACGTAGACCAGGGTGATCGCGAGCGACTTGGTGAGGCGCGAATCGCGCGTGAACATGCGCTCGAACTGCGCCGTCGTGAACTCGGTGATCCGGAGGGTCCGGCCGAGGTCGGTGAACGAGATGATGAGGTCGACGATGACCGGCGCGAGGAAGAAGAGCAGCAGCAGGACCATCGCCGGCCCGAGGAAGAGGCAGAGGTTGGCCGACTGGCGGCTCCGCATCCGGGGGCGGGGAGCTCGCGCCGGGGCCGGGGGGGCGGGCGCCGGCCGGCCCGGCGGCGGGGGGGCCGGGGAAGCCGTCGGCGGGCCCGCCCGCACGTCTCACCCTCCTCCCGCGGTGGACGCCGCTCCGCTCCCGGCGTCGGGCCGCACTCCCTCCACCCGCTTCGCCGCCGCGCACGCGCCGGGATGGGTCGCGCCTTCAGCGCCTTGCGGCCCGCCGCGGCGGGGTCTCGGCGCCCTTGCGACGAAGGCCGGGGAGATATGCGGGCGGGAGGAGCTCACCGCCAGGGACCGGCGGCAGGGACCGGCGCCGTCCGCCGGCTTGCTCGCGTCGGCCGGCGAAGAGGGGAGAGGGAGGAGCACCCCGGAACCGGCGCCGGAGGGAGGGATCGCATCCGCGATCCCTCCCGCGGCCGGCCCTCAGTCGAGGATGATCACCTCGTCGCCGAGCTCGCCTTCCAGCTCCTCGACCACGAACTCCGCCGCCTCCTCGGGGCTCAGACGGCCGGTCTCGACCCCCTGGATGCCCTTGTAGACGATCGCGTTGTACTGGCCGATGTCGGCATGGTTCGGCATGAAGCCCGAGTACTCGAGCATCGGGGTGCCCGCCCGGAGCGCCCATCCCTTGGCCACGAAGTCCGGCATCGCCGTCTGTCCGTAGTTGATCGGGGTATGGAAGGTCCCGAGGGCGTGCTCGGTGTTCGGGATCGGCTGGCTCGCGAGAGCCACCAGGTACGCGGCCAGCTCGGCGCGCGGCGACTCGGGGTTGACCACGTAGATGATCGGGTGGGAGAGGTTGGCGGGACGGCCCCCCTTGCTCTCCGCCGGAGAGTGGATCCAGCCGATCTTGCGGAAGTACTCCTCCTCGTTCGAGAGCCCGAAGGCCTCCATCTGCTTGCCTACGTTCCAGATCCCGTGGAACTTGAGGAAGCTCTCCCCCCCCCGGAACGCCGCGTGCACCGAGTCCCACACCCAGGAGGTCATGTTCTCGGGCAGCACCCCCTGGTCCACCGCGTACTCGAGCCACCGGTAGAAGCTGGTGAGCCCGGAGCGGGTCATCCGGAGCTTCGCCTGCTCGTCGTCGTAGGGGTCGATCCCGAAGCTCGCCATCGTCATCTGGAAGTCGGGGCCGACGTTCGGCCGGTGCACCATGCCGTACTTGGCGGCGCCGCTCGCCATGACCTCCCGGGCCAGGTCGACGAGGTCGTAGATCGTGAAGTCACCGGATTCGACGGCGGCCGGCAACCCCTCGATGAACTCCTCGGACTTCCCCGCCTGGCGCAACATGTCCTTGTTGTAGAAGAACATGCGGACCTCGGAGTCCTGCGGGACCCCATACCGGGCGCCCTTGTAGCGCACCGAATCCCACAGCACGTCGATGACGTCGCCGTAGAGCTCGGGGTTGGCGGCGATGTGGTCCTCGAGGTTCATCGCGTAGCCGGCCTCGGTGAAGGCCCCGATCCATTCGTGGGCGGCGACGTACACGTCCGGACCCTTGTCGGCGGCGAACGCCTTCAGGAGATCCAGGGCGTCGGCGTCGAATCCCTTCGCGTTGTTCTCGTGGACCTCGACCTCGATCCTCGTGTCCGAGCCCGCCGCGGCGAGCATCTTGTTCAGCGTGTCGCCCGCCTTGACGATGTTGCCGGCGCGCAGCGGGCCCGAGCGGTCGGCGCGGCTCCAGAGCTTGACGGTGATCTCCTCGGCCGCGGCGGCCCGCATCGGCGCGTCGAACCCCGCACCCGCGGCGAGAATCCCGGTCGCGAGAGCCGCGACCGTCGTATTGCGGATAACGTTCATGCTTCAACCTCCTCGATCTCGGCCGGGTAACGGTGCGCGGCGCCGCCGCCCGGATGGGCGGGAGGGTACGGCCGAACGGGAACGGCGACCCGGGCGAACGTCGATCCGTCCCGACCGCACCAGCGCCGCGCCCCCCATTCTACACACGGACGGAAGGACCCCCGCGAGAAGGGGCGGCGGGCCGCGCAGGGCCATTGCACGCCGACCGATTCGCGGCCGGACGTCGATGCTCCATCGCGCGTCCTGGGAACGGCGCGTCTTGGGAACGGCGTCCTGGGAACGCGGGCGTCCCGCCCGCATCGCTCGGCGGCGGTCTTGTCGTCCCATTTGCGGGCGGGACGCCCGCGTTCCCAGGACGCCCGTGTCCGGAGGACGCCCGTGCCCGGAGGACGCTCCGATTCGACCGAACCGGAGTCCGCGCGCGCGAACCGATTCCGCAGCGTGAAAAGGCTCTGGCGGATCCGCGGCGGGCGGGTCCGCGGCGGGCGGATTGATCGCCGCCCTCCGTCATGATTAGATGCTTCGGACACCGCCGACCCTCCGGCGGTCCGGTTCCTTCATCACCGGCGGTATCCCCGGCCGTACCAGGAGCAGGGTTCTCGATGCGGCGCCCGCTCGTCCTCTCCGGGCTCGGGCCCCGAAGGCCATGGAGAGGGGTCGGGGCAAGGGAGCGGGGAGGCGCAAGCCGCGCGGGAGCTGAGGAGACGTGGGGAGGATCAGGGTCGCGATCGCCGGGGTCGGCAACTGCGCCAGCGCCCTCGTGCAGGGGGTCGAGTACTACCGGGGGCGCAACGCCGCCGACGCGGAAGCCGGGCTCATGCACGAGGAGATCGGAGGCTGGAGGCCCTCCGACGTCGAGGTCGTCGCGGCGTTCGACGTCGACCGGCGCAAGGTCGGGCAGCCGCTCGAAGAAGCGGTGTTCGCCGCCCCGAACTGCACCCGGCGTTTCCAGCCCTCGCTGCCCGCGAGCGGCGTCCGGGTCCGGATGGGCCCGGTGCTCGACGGGGTCGCGGACCACATGGAGCGCCACGACGACGCGGAGGCGTTCCGGGTCGCGGACGAGGCTCCGGTGGACGTCGGGGCGGTGCTCCGGGAGAGCGGGGCGGAGATCCTCGTCTGCTACCTTCCGGTCGGCTCGGAGCGCGCGGTCCGGCACTACGCCGAAGCCTGCCTCGACGCGGGGGTGGCCCTCGTCAACTGCGTGCCGGTGTTCCTCGCCTCCGATCCCGGGTGGGCGGCGCGGTTCCGGGCGGCGGGGCTGCCGCTCGTCGGCGACGACGTCAAGAGCCAGGTCGGCGCGACGATCGTGCACCGGACCCTCTCCCGGCTGCTCGCGGACCGGGGGGTGGCGATCGACCGGACCTACCAGCTCAACACCGGCGGCAATACCGACTTCCTCAACATGCTGGAACGAAGCCGGCTCCAGTCGAAGAAGAAGTCCAAGACCGAGTCGGTCCAGAGCCAGCTCGACGAGCGGCTCGAGGCGCGCGAGATCCACGTCGGCCCCTCCGACTACGTGCCCTGGCAGGACGACAACAAGGTCGCGTTCATCCGGCTCGAAGGGCGCGGGTTCGGAGGCGCCCCCCTGGAGATCGAGCTGCGGATGTCCGTCCAGGACTCGCCGAACAGCGCGGGGGTGGTCATCGACGCGCTGCGCTGCACGAAGCTCGGGCTCGAGCGCGGGGCCGCCGGGCCGCTCGAAGCCCCGAGCGCGTACTTCATGAAGAGCCCGCCCCGTCAGATGCGCGACGACACCGCGCGCCGCGAGGTCGAACGCTTCATCCGGGACGGGAGCGCCGCCGCCGCCGACGGTTCGGGGAGGCGCCGATGACCGCAGAGCGGTGCCGTCAGGCGCCGCCGATCGCCCACCCGGTCCTGCGCGCGCATCCCGGCGCCGGCCGCGACCGCCTGTTCCTCGGCGACCACGCGGAGCGCATCGAGGGCATGGACTACGAGTCGGGGCGCGCGCCCGTGGACGAGACGAACGGGGCGACGGCCCGTCTCGGCGCCGTCTACCGACGCCGCGGGCGGCCCCGACCGCTCGTGGTGTGGGAGCACCGCTGCCCGATGCACCGGGCGACGGCCTGCGACACGGTGAACGCGCGGCGGGTCACACGCCGGCGCACGGCGCCGGGGGACGCGCCGTTCCGGCGCTGGCCGCAGCCCGGACGCCTCGCCGTTCTTCGTCGCCGCCACTCCCCTCCTGGGAGGGGAACGCCTCGTCACCCGCCGGCCCGGTCCGGGTCGGGCTTGGCGAGGGGCGCGTGGGCCGGGGCCTCCGCGCTCAGGGTGCGCCGCACCGCATCGCGCCAGCCGCCGAGCTTGCGTTCGCGGACCTCCGCCTCCATCGCGGGGGTGAACCGCCGGCCGCGCTCCCACCGGGCCGCCCACTCCTCCGGGCCCGGATAGAAACCGGCCTGGAACCCGGCGAGCCACGCGGCGCCGCGCGCGGTGGTCTCGAGGTCCGCCGGGCGGTCCACCGGGAGATCGAGGAGATCGGCGAGGAGCTGCATGGTCCAGTCCGATCCGGCCATCCCGCCGTCGACCCGCAGCACGGTAGCCTCCACCCCGTCGCCCCGCACCGCCTCGATGAGGTCGCGGGTCTGGTAGCCCACCGATTCGAGGGTGGCGCGGGCGAGGTCGGCCCGGCCGCTCCCGCGGGTCAGGCCGAAGATCGCACCCCGCGCCCCCGCGTCCCACCACGGCGCGCCGAGGCCGGTGAACGCCGGCACGAGGTAGACCGGCTGGCCGGGATCGGATTCGGCCGCGAGCCGCCCGCTCTCCTCCGCCGAGGCGATGATCCCCAGCTCGTCGCGGAGCCACTGGACGCCGGCCCCCGCGCTGAAGATGGACCCTTCGAGCGCGTAGGTCCGCTCGCCCGCGTGCTGCCACACCACGGTGGAGAGGAGCCGGTGACGGGAGGCGACGGGGGCGGCGCCGACGTTCGCGACCAGGAAGCCGCCCGTGCCGTAGGTGGCCTTCATCATGCCGGGTGCGAAGCAGCCCTGTCCGAGGGTCGCCGCCTGCTGATCGCCCGCCATCCCCGCGACGGGGATCGATCCGCCGAAGAGCTCCGGCCGGCTGGCCCCGTGCCCGAACGCCGAATCCCGGACCTCCGGCAGGAGCGGGCGGGGAACCCGGAAGAGGTCAAGCAGCTCCTCGTCCCAGTCCCCGGTGCGAAGGTCGCAGAGCGAGGTGCGCGAAGCGTTGGTCGCGTCGGTGGCGTGCGCCCGGCCGCCGGTCAGCCGCCACAGGAGGAAGGTGTCCACCGTGCCGAAGGCGAGCTCCCCCGCCTCCGCCCGCGCCCGTGCACCCTCCACGTGGTCCAGGATCCAGGCGATCTTGGTCGCGGAGAAGTACGGATCGAGGAGCAGCCCGGCGCGCTCCGAGACGAGCGCCTCGTGCCCCCCGTCGCGGAGCGCGGCGCATTCCCCGGCGGTTCGGCGGTCCTGCCAGACGATCGCGCGGTGGATCGGGCGGCCGGTCGACCGCTCCCACACGATCGCCGTCTCGCGCTGGTTCGCGATCCCGATGGCGGCGACCGCCCCCGCGCCGCAGCCCGCCTTCCCGAGCACCGTGCGGACGGTCGCGACGGTGGTCGTCCAGAGGTCTTCCGCGTCGTGCTCCACCTCCCCCGGGCGCGGGAAGTGCTGGGCGAACGGCTCCTGGGCCATCGCGGCGACCCGCGCCGACTCGTCGAAGAGCAGGGCCCGGGTCGACGTCGTACCCTGGTCGATGGCGAGCACGTATCCGGTCACGTCCGATCCCTTCCCTCCTCACCGGCGCCGTTCATGGTATTCGGCGGCGCGCCGGGATGCATCGTCCCCTCGGATGGACGGCCGTCGATTGACTCGCGCGGGGGTGCCGGTAGAGTCTCGCGCCCGAGGGGTCGGGCCGGCTCCCCCGGTGGAAACCGGGAACGTGGCCCGGAGACTCGACGGCGAGAGGAGAAGCCATGGACACCCGGAAGGCGATGACCCACCGTGCGATCGCGCTCGCGACGGCGCTCGCGGCCGGAGCCCTGCTGCTCGCGGGTGCGCCGGACCCGACGAACCGCGCGGAGGCGCAGGAGAGCGCCATCGACGACGTCCTCCGGCGAGGCGTGCTGAAGGTCGGGATGTCCACCTTCGTCCCCTGGGCCATGCGCGACAAGGAGGGCAATCTGGTCGGCTTCGAGATCGACGTCGCCAAGCGGCTCGCGGAAGACCTGGGGGTCGAGGCGCGCTTCATCCCCACCGCGTGGGACGGCATCATCCCGGCTCTTCTCGCCCGCAAGTTCGACGTCATCATCAGCGGCATGACGGTCACGACGCAGCGCAACCTGACCGTCAACTTCACCGAAGCCTATGCCCACTCCGGTATGCGCCTGGTGGCCCACGCCAAGGATGCGGCGGGCATGACCAGCCTCGCGGACTACGACCGGCCGGAGGTCGTATTCTCCCAGCGCCGCGGGTCGACACCGGCCGAATTCGTGCGGCGGACGCTGCCCCGCGCGACGATGAACCTCTTCGACGAAGATGGGCAGGCGTTCTTCGAGATCGTCAACGGCCGGGCCACCGCCACCTTCGCCTACGACCCGACCCCGGCGGAGTGGGTGTCCCGGTACCCCGATCTCCTGTACGTGCCGATCGACCGGATCTACAACGAAGGGTCGGAAGCGTTCGCGGTGCGCCGGGGCGATCCCGACACCCTCAACGTGTTCAACAACTGGATCCGCCTGCGCTGGCGGGACGGCTTTCTCGAGGAACGGGCGGACTTCTGGTTCCGTACCCGTGACTGGGAGGACCTGATGCCCGCCGGCTGATCGCACGCCCACCCTCGTCCCGCCCTCGCCTCGCTCCCGGCAAGCACCCCGGCCGTGCCTCCCGGCCCACGGACCCCGCCGGGGGTCGAGGCTCGGAGAGCGGGAGGAGAGCCCCGGAGAAGCCGCGCCGCAAGCCCGACCCGTCCGCGGTACGAACGCAGCGCGGAGAGGCCGCCGCACCCGGCGGCGCGGAGCGGCGGCCCGGGAAAGCACGGACCCGTATCCGACAGGGGATCGGCGGCGGCCGCGGGAGCCCGGTGAGACATGCGGACCGGACACGGGAAGCGGCGGCTCGGGTGGCTGGACCTCGCCGTCGGCGCCCTGGTGCTCGGCCTCGCCGCATTCGTCGCGGTGCGGGCGGGGATCGCGCTCGACTATCGCTGGGACTGGAGCAGCGTCGGAGCGTACATCCTGCGCTTCGACCGGGAGGAGGAGCGGTGGGTGCCGAACCTGCTGCTCCTCGGCTTCCTCACCACCGTGCGGATGGTGGTCTGGGGAAGCGTTCTGGCCGCGGTCATCGGGGTGGTGTTCGGCCTGTTCCGGGTCTCCGCGAGCCTCTTCCCGCGGCTGCTCGGGTGGACGTTCGTGGAATTCATCCGAAACCTGCCACCGCTCGTATTCCTGTTCATCTTCTACTTCTTCATCAGCAGCCAGCTCATGCCGCTGCTCCGGCTCGACGAGCTCGTCCGCGCCGCGTCGCCCCAGACCCTCGCGGTGGTCTCCTTCCTGTTCGGCCGCCCTGAGCTTCTCGAAAATTTCTTCTCGGGGGTCATCGCCCTCGCGATCTTCGAGGCGGCCTACGTCACCGAGATCGTGCGCGCCGGCATCCGGTCCGTCTCCCGCGGCCAGTGGGAAGCGGCCCGCAGCCTCGGGCTGGGCCGCTTCGCCACCTTCGCCCGCGTCGTCGGCCCCCAGGCGACACGCCGGATCGTCCCCCCGCTCGCCAACCAGTCCATCTCCCTCGTCAAGGACTCCTCCATCGTGTCCCTCATCTCGGTCCAGGAGCTGACGTTCGCGGGGAGCGAGGTGCTGGTCGTCACCCAGCGGGTGTTCGAGGTGTGGATCACGGTGGCGTTGATGTACTTCGTGGTGTGTTTCGTCCTGTCCCTTGCGTTCGGCCGCCTGGAGCGGCGGCTGGCGGAGCCCGATGCCGGCTCGGGCATGGGGACGGGAGCCGGCGGCGTCCGAAGATGACCGTAAGCCGTCCCGTTTCGAAGGGAAGGCCGCCGCCGAGCCGGAGGCGCTGGGCGGCGGCGGTCGGGGGCGGGCTCCGGCGCTCCCCGATCATCAACGTCCTCCAGCTCGCGGTTCTCGGCGGCGCCCTGGTGTGGCTCGGCCTGCGGGGCGCCGAAGCCATGGGGTATCACTGGCAGTGGTACCGGGTCCCCCGCTACCTGTACCGGATCATCGACGGGGAGATCGTGTGGGGGCCTCTGGTCAGGGGGCTGCTGGTCACCGTCGAGCTGACCGCCTGGAGCCTGATTCTCACCATCGCGATCGGGCTCGCGGCGGCGCTGATGCGACTCTCGGGCTCGGTGGTGTCCCGGGCGGTCGCCCGCGTCTACCTGGAGGCCGTCCGCAACACCCCCCTTCTGGTGCAGCTCTATCTCTTCTTCTACCTCCTGGCCCCGATCTTCGGCATCGACCGGTTCTGGAGCGGCGTCCTCGCGCTGGCCTTCTTCGAAGGCGCGTTCGGATCGGAGATCTTCCGCGCCGGCATCCTCTCGGTCGGCCGCAGCCAGTGGGAGGCGGGCGCGAGCCTCGGCCTCGGAAGGCTCCACACCTGTCGGTTCATCGTCTTCCCCCAGGCCCTGCGCCTGGTCCTCCCTCCCCTGACGAGCCTCGTCGTCAACCTGATCAAGCACTCCGCGATCGTGAGCGCCGTCGCCGTCGCGGACCTCGCCACCGCGGGCCGCAACGTCATCGCCGAGACCTACCTCAGCTTCGAGATCTGGTTCACGGTCGCCGCCATGTACCTCGTCCTGACGATCGCTCTCTCGCTCCTCGCGAGCGTGCTGGAGCGCCGGCTCGAGCGGCCCGGGTGAAGATCGGCGCGCCCGGGCGGTTCACCGCGGCGCGCTGGCCTCGCCATCCGCCGCCGGCTCCACCGCCTCGCACGCGGCCAGCTCCCACCCGTGGAACACCACCGCCAGCCCGACGTGCCGCACCGACGGGGCGAGACGCCGCAACCCCTCGTCCGCCAGATAGCCCGCAACCTGCGCCCGCGCCCCGCGCAGCGCCTCCGCCACCACCGATTCCTCCACCCGCTCGCTCCGCTTCAGGTACTTGACCTCGATGACGTACCCGTAGCCGACGTCGGGATACCGCGCCACGAACGGCTCCAGGTAGAGGTCCGCGTAGCCCTTGTTCAGCTCACGCTCGGTGTGGATGACGAACTGCCCCGCCATGCTGAAGTGCGCGGCGAGGAACGCCTGCACGACCTTCTCCCCGTCGATGTAGTCGCGGATCCCGGTCTGCTCCGAGATGGCCGCCGCGATGTGCTCCACGGCCGGGCGCCATTCGCCCTTGTAGGCCATGGCCCGCACCAGGCGCGAGAAGTGGTGGTGGCTCACCGAGAACACCCCCACGTCCCGGTACGCATCGCGGAGATATCCGTACATCAGCCGCCGCACCGTCTGGTTCGGGATCCCCAGCCGGGTCGTGCCCCCCGACACCCCGCGGATGCTCAGCAGGCCGAAGTAGTACAGCAGCGAGAGGAAATTCTCCGGGGCGTCGAGCCGGTCCAGAGGGAAGCTGAGATTCAGGTCGGCCTCCGTCTCCCCCTCGCCGATGACGTGGCGCAGCAGGTCGAAGTTGCCGTTGAGCTGCTTCGCGCCCGCGCTCACCCGTTGATTCACCAGCAGCAGGTGGCGCAGCTTCGTGTAGTCGATGCGAATGTTGGTGTCGATGAGATCGTCCGGCATCGGCTCGTTCGGGATGGAATGCTTGATGTAGTAGAGCACCATGTCGGTGTTGTAGAGGTCGCCGGTGGCGGTCTTGGCAAAGCGGTAGCCGTTGTACCACTCGCGCATCACGTCCAGGGCCGCGTCCACGTCCTGGTTGAACGCGCCCCGGTCCCGGTAGAGCTCCAGAAGGTCCCGCACCTCTGGCTCGGTGAAGCCGAGCACGTCGTTGAACTTCGGGGCGAGGGTGACGTTGGCGCCGATGTTGAAGCCGCTGGTGACGTCGTCCATGGTGATGGGCGAGACCCCGGTGATGAACAGCCGTTCGAGGCCGCCGCCCTCTCCACCGGCCCCGGCCTTCAGGGCGGCGAAGAAGTTGCGGTAGAAGCCCCCGCCGTGGGTGAACGACTCATACGCCTCCCGCCCCCGGTGCGCCAGGACCGTGTTGGCGAAGTTGTCGTACTCGTCGATGAGGATATAGAGCGGGATACCGTGCTCGCCGGCGTACTTGAACAGCTCGCGGAGCTTGCCGTCGATGGCGGGCGGGGCGAGGATACGCCGGAGCGCCGACTCGGGGAACAGGTCCGGATGCCGTTCCAGCGCATAGCGCAGCTCGATGAAGCAGTAGCCTTCGAAGCGTTCTTCCAGGGTCTCCAGCTTGTCGTTGAAGGCGGAGAAGTCGAAACGCACCACGACGTAGCGGCCGCGGTCGGCGGTGGGCGCGCGCCCGATGTCGGTGCCCCCGAACAGGGCCTCGAACTCGTGCGCCCAGTGCCGCCCGTAGTAGCACTCCAGCAGCGACAGCCAGCACGACTTGCCGAAGCGCCGGGGGCGGATGAAGAAGACGTAGCGCTCGTCTTCCAGTGGACGCAGGTATCGGGTCTTGTCCACGTACAGCCAGCCGTTCCTGCGGATGCGCCGGAACGACGCCTCGCCGTAGGGGATGCGCGGGTAAGAGGCGGTCATCACTTTCGGCCCTCCGCGTTCATGGCGCCGGGGGCTTCCCGCGGACCCCGGCGCCGGTCGCCCGGGGCGGAGCAGGGGGCGAGCCTGCAGGGAGCGGGGCCGACCCGCGAGGGCGGCGGACCGCGCACCTGCGATACGGGCGAGCTCGTCCTCCTCGGCGCGGGGGTCCCCGATCCGTCAGGCGCTTCGGGGCGGCCCTCTCCATCCTTCGCTCCCCTTCCTCGGCGTGTCGGCGGTATCCATCCGGCATCGGGGCTCGGCGCTTGCCCGGCGACCGGCGCCGCGCCCCGTGCAGCATAGCAGCGTCGCCTCCCCGCCCCCGGTTCCTCCCGGCGGCATGCCGCGAACATGGCGATGCCGGATACGTGACGGTTCGGCCAGACATCCTTTCGAGGTCTCCAAGCCCCACCGTCGCTGCCTGCGCTCTCGTCGATTCGCCTCGGGATCGTCATGCCAAGGGGCAGGCCCAGGGACCGAGGCGAAGGCGATGCACGGAACATCGCCGCATCTCCTCGGAGCGGCCCTGCGGCAACGGACTGCTCCAGCTTCCGGAAGGGAAATCGGCCGGCGAGCGGGCGGGTACGAGGAGCATCGGCGGCCTTGCCGGGCGGTCCGGTCAGCCCGCCAGCTCTTCGGCCAGTGCTCTCAATCCGATCGCTTCCACCCCTTCCCCCTTGGGGTAACGATCTTCGCCGCCGTGCACGAGGAACGCCCGCTCCGGCGCCACGTCGGCGAGCGCGACGCGGAATCCCCGGCTGACGGCGGGCGCGTGGCCACGCTTGATCTCGACGGCCCGGATCCGGTTGCCGGGCAGCTCCAGCACGAGATCGATCTCGGCCCCGGCCGCCGTGCGGTAGAAGCTGGCCAGCGTGCGCTCCGGCGCCGCCCGGAGCAGTGTCTCGACGACGAAGCCCTCCCAGCTCGCGCCGGCGATCGGATGGCCGAGCACGTCCTCGGCGTCGTCGAGCCGCAACAGCGCGTGGACGATTCCGCTGTCGCGCACGTAGACCTTGGGTGACTTCACGAGCCGTTTCCGAACGTTGGCGTGGAACGGCGGCAACCGGCGCACCAGCAGGAGATCGGCCAGCAGATCGACGTACCGGGCCACGGTCTTGCCGTCCACGGCGAGGCTCCTCGCAAACGCGGCGGCGTTCCAGAGGCCGCCCTGAGCGTGCGCGAGCATGGTCCAGAACCGGCGCAGCGTCTGTGACGGCACGCGCGGGCCCAGGGCGGGAATATCCCGCTCCAGATAGGTGTGGATGAAGTTCTCCCGCCAGAGCGCACTGGCCGCGTCGTCCGGGGCAAGGAAGCTGCGCGGGAATCCGCCCCGGCTCCACAGGCGCCCTTGCTCCTGTTCATCCACCTCGCGCACATCCAGCGGAGGGAGCTCCAGATAGCCGATCCGGCCGGCCAGGCTCTCCCCCGACTGCCGCAGCAAATCCATCGAAGCGGACCCGAGCAGGAGGAACTGCCCGGCGGTCTCGCCTTCCCGGATGCGCTCGTCGATGATCCCGCGCAGCACCTGAAACAGGCGCGGGGCGCGATGGATCTCGTCCAGCACCACGAGCCGGTTGCGTTGGGCGCCGAGATAGCCGCGCGCATCGGCCAGTCTTTCCCGATCGGCCGGGCTCTCCAGATCCAGGTACAGGCCCGTCGTGCGCGACCCCGGTCCGCGCGGGCCGCCGCCCGCCTCCGCGATGGCCCGCGCGAGGGTGGTCTTGCCGACCTGTCGCGGCCCGAGGAGGGCGACGGCCGGAAAGAGCCGCAGGTGGTCTTCTACGCGCGCGGCCAGGAGCCGGGGGATCATGCCTTCCTTCATCCTCGCAATTATGGAATCAGAGTCCGAAATTGCAAGGATGTTTCCATCCCTCCCGGACACGAGGACCGCCGATGACGTCACGAATCCGACGTGCACCGACGGCGCCTCCCGTCCACGCCGCTCCCCTGCGGAAGGGAGATGGATCACGGACGCTTCGGTGAGCCCCGTGGTCCGTCGGAGCAGCAGGGTGCGGGCGGCGCAAGGGCAATCGGCGAACGGGACGTCCCCCGGGCGAGGGGCATGCGGCTTTCGTCGGGCCGGAGGTTGTCGGGAGAACAGGGAGCTACGGCTCCCAGGCTATGACCCTTCTCGTTCTCGCCTCGGATCGGATACGGCAGAGCGCTTCGCCGACGTTCAGCCCGGTCAGGGAGTATCCACTTCCGAAGATCCTTCTCGCCGGACCCGGCTTGGCTTGCGTGTTGAACGCCAGGGTCAAGCCCATGTTGTCGAGATAGTCGTCTTCGGCGCCCTCGAAATCATCGGGAGACTGGGAGGCGAGCAGCACGACGCCCCCCTTGGAACGGCTCATTCGGACGAGGTTGGCCAGGGCCGGCAGCCGGGTCCTGAGTACGACGTGCGCCTCGTCGAGCAACGTGAGATGACGCAGAGAGCGGGCGCCTTCGCTATCCGTCGGGGCGTCCGGCTGCGCGTTCAGCCACCGGTCCAGGGCGTTCAGCGTCAGGTTGATGATCAGCCGCCGCATCTCCTCGGAGCTGTCCTGCGGCAACAGGATGATCCAGCTCCTGGAAAAGAAATCGGCGGGCGAGCCGCCGGGGACGAACAAGTCGAACTGGGTCAGCTCATTGAGGGTGGAGGTCAATTCGTCCGGGCCGCGCCCCCGTTCTTCGTATTCGCTCACGAGGGCGCGTGCGACGTCCGGGAGGGCGATGCTGCTGCCCGCGGCGCCGGCCCCGAGGGTCGCAGCGATCGCCTCCCGAAGCGCCTCCGACTGTACGCCGCTCGGCCGGCGCGACTTGACGGACCCGATCGAGTCGCGGATGCGGGCCGCCGCGGTCTTGATTGCGACGTCGTCGTCGGAGCCCACGTCGAGAACGTTCAACGGGATGGATTCTTCGGGGGGACGGACGACTTCCGCGGAGTAGCTCTCGCGCAACCCTTCGGCGAGGTCCCCCTTGAAGTCGAAGGCGAGCAACGGTACGTCGCCGAAGCCGCGCAGTGCCTTCAGCATGTGAACCGCGGTTCTGGTCTTGCCCGAACCCACGCCGCCCATGATCGCCATGTGCGGGCTGCCGCCCGGACCGTTGAGCGTGAACTCGACGTTCTCGCCGGTCCTCGCGTCCCGGGCCGCCTCGCCTACCGGAAGACGTACCTCGCCGGTCAGGGTCGGTGCGCGAGGCGTGGGAAATCCGACGTCGTCATCTCCGGGGTCGTTCGGAAAATTCGCAAGCTCCGCCAACCTCGCGACGAAGCGCCCCAGCTCACGCCCGGAGGACTCCCAATCCTTCTCCAGGAGGCTCGCGCCCCGCATCCAATGCGCGGTGACCAATGCCTGGAGAGAGCGCTTCGACATCCTTCGATCGCCGTGGCTCTGGGTGATCAGGGCGAGCCACGCAGCCAGATCGCCACCCTCCCCGAATAGCTGCATGCCGCGTATCGCGGTGGCCATGTCGTCGCTCTCCTCTTCGGTGGGAGGCGGCGGAGGGGTCGGCAGCGACAACGATCGCGCGATGGCCAGCCGCGCCACGACGTTTCGGTGGCGCCAACCGAGCCCTCTGCCCAGATCGGCGCAGATCCTGTCGGCGGCGCTGGTCGTACGGAAGATCGCCTTTGGAAGATCGGCGAGCTCGATCGTCATGGTCGAATGGTCCTCGAATCGAGATCGTGCACGGTGGTGACGGCGACCCCCCGGTCATGCGAGACCCTCAGCTCATAGCTCGCGGCGATCCGTTCGCGAATCGCGTCGAGCTTGTCGTCGACGACCTCCTGATCGGTCGAGAGGAGGATGACCTGACCCGGGCGATCCGTGAAGGTCTTGAGTACGCCGATCCGCTGGTCGAGGCTCAGGCGGGCCAGCGGCGTATCGACGACGAAGGGAAATGTTCTGCCGCTGACCTTTGTAATCGCCGCAATCAACGCCTGGGTAAAGACCTGGCTCGCGCCGGCGGATTTGACGATCCGATGGAGATCGGCGCCGTCCGCGGCAATCATTCTCACCTCGCAATCGGGGGAGATGTCGATCCGCTCCACCCGATCCGACATGTGCGCCATCGCCTTCCACACCTTGGTCATTTCATCGGCCACCTCGCCGACCTCGTGCAGAACGGCGTACTCGAGGAGATCGTCGATCAACCTGGCATATGCATCGGCCCGTGACGCATAGGCGAGCGCCGGACCATGCGTATCGAGACGGGACACGTACCGAGCCAGCTCCGCACGGCGGTCGCCGAGCTTCGCCGTCGCGTCGTCCAGATCGCGTTGCGCCGCATCTCTCTGTTCCTTGTACCGCCCGGACTGTTCCGTCAGCTCCTTGAGGCGCCCGGTATGCTTCTCGATCTCCGGCACGTCCTGTTCGAGCCCGAGGCGTTCGCGTTTCTTTGCCTCCGCGGTCGCCACCGCACTATGAAAGCGTTCGACCTGCCTCGAAGCCTCCGTCGATGAGCGGCGTTCGACGGCCTCCAACCGATCGATTGCGGCGGCCCGGATCGTGCCGGCCAGAGCCGTGTGGAGGTAGTCGTCCGCGCAGCCCTCGGGCGGCGGATGCCACAGCGCCGCCCAGGCCGCCTTCGCCGCCTCTATCACCGATTCGCGATGCTCCTCCCGGAGCGGTGGCTCCAGCCGGCCAATCCTTGCGGACAGATCGGCGGCGAAACGGTCGACATTTCTATTGCCTTCGTTCCGTCCGGTCTCCCATCTCTCCCGTTTCGCCTCGGAGCGCAACCGATCCAGGGCCGCGTCTCCGAACGATGCCCCCGCGATAGCGAGCGCCATGTCACCGGTGATCAGGTCCGTGAGGTCGTTGGTGGCTCGCTCCGCCTCCTCCCTGTACCGGCTTTCGTCCTCGAGAAGGCCCCCGATCATGGCTACCGTACCCTCTCCCCTCCCGCCGAGAAGCCGGGTCAGCTCATCTATCTCGAGCTCGACGTCGGGGAGACGCGCATCTGCTGCATCGCGCTCCGCTTTCTTCCCGTCGATCCGATCCCCCAGCTTCTCGATAGCGGTCTTCACCTCGTTCACGGTGGTGTCGGACGGCGGCGCTGCACGGGTTCGCCGGTTCTGTGCATACCTCTCCAGAGAGTCCTTGAGGCTGTGGAGAACGGGCAACCCGAGCAAGCCCTCGATGCCTCGACGCACCTGCTCGCCCATGTCACGGCTGGCGTATCGCTGTATCTGTTCACCGTCGAAGAGAAAGAATTCCGCGAGGCTGGGGTGCAGGAAGCGCTGCGCGATCCATTCGTTGTGCCAACGGTCCGCGTCTCCGACGTTGGGGGGCGGGGAGACAGGAACCCGGCCTTGGCCTTCGTAGATCTGAAGCTGATCGTCGGCAACCTTGTGTTGGCCGCCGGCGCGGAAATACCAGGTCCGTTTGATCTCGATCGGATCGCCTGCTTCGTCCTCCCATTCGAGCTTCACGACGCATTCGGGCGGACCGGCCTCCGCCGCTCGATGACGAAGGGCGCCTTCGAGAAACTTGCTGTAGCTCGTATTGAGACGACCCACGCCATCGTCATCCCCCGTCGCCCGCGCCCGGGGGACGAGACTCAAGCCGGCCCGGCCAAACAGGCCCAAGGTCAGCGCTTCGAAGAAGGAGGTCTTGCCGTACTCGTTGGGCGCCATCACGAGGACCACGTTCCTGGCCCCGTGCGGACGCGGGAACTCGAACCTCGCGCTGCGGTAGGAGCGCCAGTTGATGAGCTGCACGGAACGAAGATGCATCAATCTTCCTCGTCCAGCTCGGAGAATACTTCGTCGAAATCTTGAGTTATCCCACGCTTCCTCATCTTTCCCATGTGAGCGAGCTCCACGTGGACGAGCCGTTCCAGCACCATGATGTCGAGCCCGGCCTCCGCACACTTTCGCCTGACCAGTCGGCGACCGTTCTCGCTCTGCAAGAGAACGACGACGTTCGTTGCCATCGCCTCACCCCTCCGCTACGGCGAGGGTCTGCTCCCGTGACCGCCTTGCCGTACTCGCGAGCACGTCTTCGACCCACTGCACGCGGATCTGCTCCACTTCTTCGTCGCTGATGAGCGGCATTCGGGTCCGATCTCGAAGGTCGAGGAGGCGATCGAGAATTTCCCTGCGTGTGGCCAGGTCGAACGGCCCCGGGATGAATGCGCCGTTCCTGCCGATGGTGAAGCGCCCGTCACGCCGGCGCGCAAGCCGCCGTTCGGGATCGTTCCGGATCGTGACGAGCCAGTCTCTGAATTCCAGCAACGGACCGAACTGCTCGAACCCGGCCTTGACGAAGCCCGCAAGGCTCCTGTCTTTTTCGACGACCGTGCAGGTCCAGCAGCCGAAACGCGAAGAGGTCGTGCCGCACGACGGGGCGTCGTCCCTCGACGTGACGACCGGACACTCGCCTCCGCCCGCATCCCGATAGAGATCGATCAGACGCCGATGGCTGCCGCCCCAGGGAGGTTCGTTCGTCGCCAGGAATTCCCAGACGTCGTCCGCACCGAGCTCCACGATCGGCCTGAATACGAGGCAGCCCTTGAGGTCGCTGTGGCGGTTGAGGCGTTCCCCGTTGTCGTACCGGGCGACCGATCCCGCCCTCGTCGCGCTCTCCTTGCGCCGCACGCCCAGGAGGAGGATCACCTCTCCCGAAACGCTCGCCTGGTCGCGGACGTACCGGCTCGTCGGCTGGATCTTCATCCGATCCGTGCACCAGCGGAACGACCGGTTGGGCGAAGGATAGCCGCGGCCGATCAGGTTGATCCAGAAGGTCTGTCCAGCATCCGGGGCCGTCGTCGCGACCACGATCGGGAGCCCGAACGCGGCCGAGGCGCCACTGATCTCCGCCAACCCCTCCCGGACGTGCCCGATGACCAGTGGGCTCTCGACGAGGGTATCGTTCGCAACGATATGGACGGAGCGGGTGCGGGCGCTACGGGGAATCGACAGCAGGTGCTCCACCACCAGATGGGCCACCAGCGTGCTGTCCTTGCCGCCCGAGAACCCGACGATCCAGGGCTTCTCGTGCGGCTGCGCATACTCGTCGGCGATCTCCCGGCGAATCGCGTCGAACAAATTCCCTCCTCCGTATTCTTCCGTCGTGCCGCCGGCATCCGTTCGGACGGCAGGGATTCGCCAGCCCGGAATGGCAGCATAGCATGGGCGGCAGCACGGGAAGCCGCTCGGAGCGGGGGGCGGTCCCGACCCGGTGCGGCCGGTTCAGGGCGTCGAACGATTCGCGAGTGAGCAGGCCGGCGCCCGTCCCGAGTACGACGTGCGCGGCGGCGCGAGCGTGGTTCACGAGCCTGGTGGCCGTACCGCCCCGCGCGGGCCGCCCCTCCCTTGCGCTTCCCGGCATTGCAGGGCCCAGTCGTTGAGCCAGCTCGTGACGACGGGGTTCGTCACCCCCGCGTTCCGCAGCGCCCGTGCCGCTTCGCGCTGGCTGAGGCCCACCGCGGTCAGGACGGCCCCCGCCTCCTTCGGCGCGCGCTGCCCGCGTCCATGCCCGCGAACAGCCCCTCGACGATCGTCCGCTGCCGTCCGGTGACCGCCCCCGCGCGCAGCGCCCCGATCAACTCTTCCGCGCTCGGCTTGTCCGGGAATCCCGCCATGTGCGAGCCGATGCAGCCTCCCACGTACCTGGCCGCCTCCGCCTCCACGTCTTCTTCCGCACACCGCAGGGCCAGCGCGCGCCAACGCATCCGGGGCCGATTCCGGCACCCTTCCACATCGAACCATTCGTCGCCGGCCACCGGTACGGGGAGGGCGTTCGCGAGGTCGCGTCCGACGAGCCACACGTTCTCCGGCCACAGGGGCGGCGTCCGGCGCGTGCGGATCGTCTCCAGCCTTGCCCGGTTCGTCTCTCGCCGTCTCTCCTTCGATTCGGGAACGGCCGCTCCGTACGCATTCATCCCGTCGGTCGCCCGCTCCATCCACCGGAGCAGCGAATCGACTTCCGGGACCGTCGCAAGGTTTCTTGCCGGGTCCGTTTTCAACGCCTCCCTCGGGTGTTCCTCCATCCGGTATTCCGCAGAATACACTTCGGACGCCGGACGCGGCCGCCCGCCCCGAGTATTTCGAACCGCCATGCGGCGCCCCGGGGCCGCGGCAGGCCCGCGGTTCGAGGCCGGGCGCGCTACGGCTCGGAGGAGCGGAAGGAGGAGGCGAAGCCCCGCTCCTCGCGCGGGCTGCGCCCGAAGTGCTCGCGGTAGCGGCGGCTGAAGTGCGATGCGGAGGCGAAGCCGGCCGCGAGCGCAATGGCGAGGATCGACGACGCCCCCCGCATCAGCAGCAGCCGGGCGTGGTGGAGCCGGAGCTCGAGGTAGTAGCGCGACGGGGTGCATCCGAGCCGTTGCTTGAACAGGCGTTCGAGCTGGCGGACCGAGAGGTTCGCGGTCCGTGCGACGTCGCCGAGGGAGAGCGGGTCCTCGAGGTGGGCCTCCATCGCTTCGACCGCCGCGAGAAGCTTCGGCTTCCGCACCCCGAGCCGCTCGTGGGAGGGCATCCGCTGGTGGTCGTCGGCGGCCCGGATCCGCTGGTGCATGAACTGTTCGGAGACCCGGCCCGCGAGCTCGGCGCCGTGCGCGAGCCCGATGAGGTGCAGCATGAGGTCGAGGGCCGCGGTCCCGCCCGCGCAGGTGATCCGCTTGCGATCGATCTCGAACAGGTTGGCGGTGACCTCGAGCGCCGGGAACTCCTCGGAGAAGGTCTGGATGTCCTCCCAGTGGATGGTGCACCGGTGTCCGTCGAGCAGGCCGGCCCGTGCGAGCAGGTGCGTCCCGGAGCAGAGCCCGCCGACGATCCCGCCCCGGCGTGCGACGCGCCGGAGCCATGCCGTCGTGTTCCGATCCGCCTGCGCATGGGCATCGAGCCCGGCGCAGACGAAGAGCGCCTCGCATTCGCCCGCGTCGGCCATCGCCGCGTCGGCCGCCACCCGGAGCCCGTTGCTCGCGACGACCGGGCCGCCGTCCCGGGAGACGACCCGCCAGTGATAGAGGCGTCCGCCGCTCAGGCGGTTGGCGCTGTAGAGGGGGTCTACGGCCGACGTGAACGCCAGCATCGAGAACCTGGGGACCAGAAAGAAGGTACAGGTCTTCGCGGACACGGCGCGAACTCCCCCGGTCAGCCAACCGCTATCGAATCATCGCTCTCCGGAATCTCATGTCAAACGAATAATTCGATTCGATACGTCCACTAATTCCGATACCTGATGACGTACAACCCTCTGCCTTGCGACAGACACGATGGGCTTTCGGCTTCGGAAGCCTGCCGGAGGCCGCAAGACGAAGCCCGTGCCCGCGGGAATGATCGAGGGTCGGCCGCCCGAGCCCGGGCTTCCACCGGCCGGGCCTCGCAAGCCGGGCTTCGTACGTCGTCGGGTTCCGATACGTTCATATCGAATTCGCCGATCGCATCGGTACTCCGCATCCGTATCGGTACTCCTCCCGGGTACTCCTCCCGGGGTCACCGGGGCGGGCGCATGGCCTCGCGCGGGATGCGGATCGGGAACTCGGTTCGGAGCCGCTCGTCCACCTCGTCCGGAACATGCCGGGGGAAGTGCTCCGCGAGGAGCCGGGCGGTGGTCTCCCGCGCCCGCGCGACCAGCTCCGGCCTTCCCGCCTCCAGCCACTCCTTGGGGCTCGTGCGGTCGCCGACCGCCGGATACACGTACTCGGACTGCATCAGCCGCAGGGTCTGCTCGTGGCCGAGGTAGTGACCGGGGCCCGTGAGGCAGACCTCGCGCATCGTTTCGAGCGCGAGCGTGTCGTCGTCGACCTCGATCCCCCGCACGCAGCGAAGGCAGGCGCCGATGAGATCGTTGTCGATGACGAGGCTCTCCAGGCAGTGCGACAGGAGCGAGGCGTGCATGCCGACGCTCTCGTACACGAGGTTCAGCCCCGAGAGCCCGGCCATGACGTTGGCGAGCCCGCGCTCGTACCCCGCCTGCATGTCCGGCCCCTTGGCGTCGGACATCGCGCACGCCGAGCCGCCCGGCAGGCCGTAGTACCGGGCCATCTGCCCGCACGCCGCGCTGAGGAGCGCCTGCTCCCCCGAGCCGCCGGACATCGCGCCGGTGCGAAGGTCGGAGACGAACGGCCAGGTGCCGAAGATGGCGGGGTGGCCCGGCGCGACCGCGTTCACGTAGACCACCCCCGCGAGGCATTCGGCGACCGCCTGGACCACCGCCCCCGCGAGGGAGGCGGGAGCGGTGGCCCCCGCCTGGCCGGCGGAGAGCAGGAGGATCGGCATCCCGCCCCGGATGAGCGTCTCCATCACCTCGCACGACTCGGTCGCGAACCGCAGGGGCGGCACCACGAAGCAGTTCGAGTTCGAGACGAACGGGCGGGCCCGCCACGCCGCCTCCGAGCCCGCCACCCGGTGCAGCAAGTCGAGCCCGCGCCGCGCCCGTTCGACGGAGGTGAACGAGGTCCCGACGTGCTTCGTGGTCCCGTGGACGCAGACGTAGAGGGTGTTGAGATCGAGCTCGGTCGGGTCCTCGGTGTCGCGGCAGGTGAGGGTCCGCTGGAAGAAGTGGATGTTGTCGAGCGCGTCCACGAGCCGGGCGGAGTCGTAGAGATCCCGCATGGTCGGATCGCGGTGGTCGCCGAGGGCCGGGTCGTAGACGTGCACCGCCGCCCCGGCCGTCCCGTAGTGCACGCGCGCGCCTCCGGGGCGGAGGTCGTTCCGCGCATCCTGCCCGCACAGGGTCACGTCGCGCGCGGCGACGGCCAGCATCTCCTCCACCACGCGGCGCGGGATCCTGATCCGTCCGTCGTCCCCGAGCGCCGCCCCCACCGAGGTCAGCGCCTCGACCCCGCCCGGCGGGGCGTCGGCGAGCCCGATCTCCTCCAGGGCCCGGAGCGCGGTCTCGTGGATGCGCGCGACGTCCGCCTCCGACAAGGGGGCGTACGCGCCCCCTTCGAGGCCGGCGCGGACCGGGCGCAGGCTTTCCGGCAGCGGGGCGGCCCGCGCCGCGCGGCGGGCCGCGCGGCCGCCTCCGCGCCGGCTCGCGATCCGGGTGGGGGCGAGCGCCTCCGTAGCCTCTGCATCGGTCATCGCATCAACTCCGCAGCTTCACGTTCTCCGGGTCGTACAGGGGCCGGGCGGGCTGCACCACGGCCGGGCGGCGTTCGCCGTAGATCTCGACCTCGAGCCCGGCGCCGGGTACCGCGAGGTCGGAGCGGATCATGGCGAGGGCGATCGACGCCCCGACCCGGTGGCCCCAGCCCCCCGAGGTGGTCTCGCCCACCACCTCGCCGTCGCGCCAGACCGTCGACATGCAGGGCGCATCGCACGCTCCGGCGTCCACCACGAGGGTTGCGAAGCAACGGCGCACCCCTCGCTGGCGCTCGCGTTCGAGGGCGTCCCGCCCCTCGAAGGCCGGCTTCTCCCGGCGGACGAAGCGATCGAGGCCACCCTCGAGGATCGTGTAGTCGGTCGAGAGGTCTCCCTTCCACGCCCGATAGCCCTTCTCGAGGCGAAGGCTGTCCATCGCGAACATCCCGAACGGCCGAAGGCCGCGCCCGGCGCCCGCATCCCGCACCGCGTCGAAGACCGCCGGCGTGTCGGCCACCCGGCTGTGGACCTCCCAGCCGAGCTCCCCCACGTAGGAGACCCGGAGCAGCAGCACCTCGCGGCCCGCGATCCGGGCTCGCTGCCAGTCGAGCCAGGGGCGGGCCGTATCGGCGTCGCTCACCGCCCGGAGGATGTCGCGCGAGCGCGGGCCGGAGAGGATCTGGCAGCCATACTCCTCGGTCCGGTTCTCGATCGCGATCGGCGAGCCGGCCGGCCGGTGGCGAACGAGCCAGTCCCGGTCGTGCCACTCCGCCGCCGCCGCGGTGATGAGCAGCATCTCGTCGTCCCCGAGCCTCGTCACCGACATCTCGGTCACGATGCGGCCGCGGTCGTCCGCGAAGTAGACGAGGCCGACGCGCCCCACCCGCGGCAGCGAGCCGGTGACGAGGGTCCGGAGCCAGTCCGCCGCGCCCGGCCCCCGGACGTGGAACCGGCTGAACCCCGGCAGGTCGAGGATGCCGGCCGCATCCCGCACCGCGAGGCACTCCTCGCGGACGCGGGGGAACCAGGGGCCTTCGCGCGCCCAGGTCTGCGTCGCGGCCTCCGACGTATCGTCGTCCGCGCGCGCGAACCAGTTGGCGCGCTCCCAGCCGCCGTAAGCTCCGAACTGCGCCCCCAGCGCCCGGATGCGGTCGTGTACCGGCGAGAGCCGCTTGCCGCGCCCGGCCGGCCAGGCATGGTGCGGGAAGTGCATCGCGTACTCGTGGCCGTAGACCTCCACGGCCTTCGCGAGGGTGTGGTCCTGGTCGGCGTAGCCGGTGAACCGGCGCGGGTCGCAGGTCCACATGTCCCACTCGGTTCCGCCGTCCACCACCCACTCCGCGAGCACCTTGCCGGCGCCTCCCGCCTGCGCGATCCCGAAGCTGAAGACGCACGCCTCGAAGGCGTCCGGAACCCCGGGCATCGGCCCGATGAGCGGGTTGCCGTCCGGGGTGTACGGGATGGGGCCGTTGATGACCCGGCTCACCCCGCCCTCGCCGAGGAGGGGCACCCGTCCGATCGCGTCCTCCACGTACCACTCGATCCGGTCGAGGTCGTCGGGATAGAGCTGGAAGGAGAAGTCTTCCGGCATCGGGTCGTCCGGGGTCGCCCAGTGCGCGCGGCAGCCGCGCTCGTAGGGGCCGAGGTTGAGCCCGAACTTCTCCTGGCGGAGATACCAGGAGGTGTCCACGTCGCGGAGCAGGGGGAGCTTCCGGCCCGCCTCCCGGCTCCACGCCTCGAGGGCCGGGAGCGGCTCGGTCAGGAGGTACTGGTGCGACATGGCCACCATCGGAACGGAGCGGCCGAACATCGCCCCGACCTCGCGCGCCCGGTAGCCGGCCGCGTTCACGACGTACTCGCAGCGCACCTCCCCCCGCGGCGTCGCGACCACCCACTCGCCGCCCCGCCGGGAAACGCCCGTCACGGGGCAGAAGCGGACGATCCCGGCCCCGAGGCCGCGGGCTCCCTTGGCGAGCGCCTGGGTGAGCTGGGCCGGATCGATGTCGCCGTCATGGGGATCGTAGAGCGCGCCGGCCAGATCGTGCGTCTCGATGAAGGGATACCGGTCCCTCAGCTCCTCGACCGGGCAGATCCGCACGTCCATGCCCTGGTAGCGGCCCATCCCCACCACCCGCTCGAACTCCTTCATGCGCTCGTCGGAGTGGGCGAGCCGGATCGACCCGGTGACGTGGTAGTTCATGGGGTAGTCGACTTCTTCGGCGAGGCCCCGGTAGAGCTCCGCCGAATAGCGCTGCATGTTCATCACCGACCAGCTCGCCGAGAAGGTCGGCACGTTGCCGGCCGCATGCCAGGTCGAGCCCGAGGTGAGCTCGTTCTTCTCGAGGAGGAGGCTGTCCGTCCAGCCTCTCTTCGCGAGGTGGAAGAGGCACGAGGCGCCGACCGCCCCGCCCCCGATGACGACCGTCCGCACCGCGCCCGGCAGCTCAGCCAAGGTCACTCCCTCCCTTCCCGCAGCCGTCCCGCGCCGCGGTGGAACCCGGCCCTCGCCGGCCACGCCCGCGGCGGTCGGGCCGGCTCCGGCGGCCGCGCGTCCGCCGACGCGGCGTGCGCGGCCCGTCCCCGGCCCCGGCCGTGCGTCCCCGAAGCCGCGCGCGCCCGCCCGCCACCGGCTCGCTGCCGGCTCGCCCGCGGGACCCGAACCGCCGGCAGGACGGCATTACGGCACCATTCGGCGGCATGTGCAAGGGTTTCCCTTCCATCGGAAAAACCACTGCCGGCTCCGGGGGTTCCGGAGACCGGCGCCGGATCGCGGCGCGATGCGATCCGGCCCCCGGATCGCGCCCGTACATGTCGATTTCAGGACGAAACGTGTCGCGAACGTTTCAGCCGGGGGGTGTGGGCCGCCCCACCATGCACGCGCTTCGGGGTAGCGGCGGGGCGGGTCGGACATGCCGGATGAAGTGCAGGGTGAAGTAGAGGACCTCGATCTCTCCACGCTGAGCGACGAGGAGCTCGTCAACCAGATGCACGAGGACCTCTACGACGGCTTGGCCGACGAGGTCGTGGAGGGCGTCAACGTCCTGCTCGGGCGGGGGTGGCCGCCCTACCGGGTCCTTACCGAGTCCCTGGTGGAGGGGATGCGGATCGTCGGCATCGACTTCCGCGACGGGATCCTGTTCGTGCCCGAGGTGCTGCTCTCCGCCAACTCCATGAAGGCGGGGATGGGCATCCTCAGGCCGCTGCTCGCGGAGACGGGCGCCCCGAAGCTCGGCTCGATCGTGATCGGCACCGTCAAGGGCGACATCCACGACATCGGGAAGAACCTGGTCGGCATGATGCTCGAGGGGGCGGGCTTCGACGTGTTCGACATCGGCATCAACAACGACGCGGAGGCGTTCCTCGCCGCCCTCGACGAGCACCGCCCGGACTTCCTCGGGATGTCGGCCCTGCTCACGACCACCATGCCCTACATGAAGGTGGTGATCGGCACCCTCGAGGAGCGGGGGCTCCGCGACGAGTACATGGTGCTCGTGGGCGGCGCCCCGCTCAACGAGGCCTTCGCCGAGAGCGTGGGGGCGGACGCGTACTGCCGCGACGCCGCGGTCGCCGTCGAGACGGCCAAGGAGATGATCTCCGCCCGCCGGCAGCACGCGCCGCCGATGATGGCGGCGGACTGACCGGGGCGTCCCGCCCCCGCGTCCGACCTTCCCCCGGCCACCGTGCCGCCCCGCACCCTCGTGATCGCCTGCGGGGCGCTCGCGCGCGAGGTCGCGGCCCTCGTCCGGCGGCACGGATGGGACACGATCGAGGTGCAGTGCCTGCCGGCCATCTGGCACAACCGTCCGGAACGCATCCCGGGGGGGGTGCGAGAGAAGATCCGGGCTTGGCGGGCGCGCGGCAACGTCGGCCGGATCTTCGTCGCCTACGCCGACTGCGGCACGGGCGGCGCCCTCGACACCGTGCTCGATGCGGAGGGGGCGGAACGCATCCCGGGGGCGCACTGCTACGAGTTCTACGCGGGCGCGCGGACGTTCGCCGCTCTCCACGAGGCCGAGCCCGGCACCCTCTACCTCACGGACTACCTCGCCCGGAACTTCGATCGGCTGATCGTCCGGGGGCTCGGGATCGACCGCCATCCCGAGCTCCTGCCGGTGTACTTCGGGAACTACCGCCGGCTGGTGCACCTCGCCCAGACCCGCGACGGCGCGCTCCGCGCCGCGGCGCGGGCGGCGGCCGAGCGCCTGGGGCTCGAGTTCGAGCACCGCTGCACCGGGTACGGCGGCCTCGAACCCTTCCTCGGGCGGGCGGGTGCCGGAGACGGGCCATCCGAACGAACGGCGCGGGATCGCCGGGAGAGCCCGGAAGACGGGCCGCGGCCCTTCGCCGACGCCCCGATCGACGTCCCGATCGACGCCCCGGCCGGGGCGCGGGCCGGGGCGCGAGCCCGGGGGACCGGAGGCGGCCTCCGCCCCCGTCCCGGTCCCGCCCTCGGTGCGGGTGCGTCCGCCCCTTGAGCACCGCGCTCACCGTCGTCTACTGGCGGGACATCCCGGCCCAGGTGGTCGCCCGCACGGAAGGGCGGGGACGAGCGCGGGGGCGGACCGCGCGCCGGGCGCTCCCCGACCGCTTTCAGGAGGCGATCGACCGGGCCGCGATGCGGGCCGGGCTCTCCGGCTCCGACGCCTACCTCGGCGAGTGGCGGCGGGGCAAGCCGACCGCGGGCGGCGGCGACCCCGAGACGGAAGCGGATGCGCTTGCGCGCCGGCTCGACACGGAGTTCACGGACGACGTGCTCGCCGCGCTGGTCGCGTCCGGCGGCCGCGCGGACCCCTGACGACGAGGAAACCCGGCCCATGACCGACACCGTCATCTCCTCGGCCGCGAAGGAGATCACCATCGGGTTCGACCGCCCCTTCGCGGTGATCGGGGAACGTATCAACCCGACCGGCCGGCGGCGGCTCGCGGAGGAGATGGCGGCCGGCGACTACCACCGGGTCGAGGCGGACGCGGTCGCGCAGGTGCGCGCCGGCGCCCACCTCCTCGACGTGAACGCCGGGGTTCCCCTCGCGGACGAGCCGCGCATCCTTCGCGAGTGCATCGCCCTGGTCCAGTCGCTCACGGACGCGCCCCTGTCCATCGACAGCTCGATCGTCGCCGCCCTCGAAGCGGGCCTCGCCGCCTACGACGGCAAGGCGCTCGTCAACTCGGTGACCGGAGAGGAGGATCGTCTGGAGTCGGTGCTGCCCCTCGTCGCCCGGCACGGGGCCGCGGTGGTCGCGATCTCGAACGACGAGACCGGGATCTCGGAAGACCCGGACGTGCGCTTCGAGGTCGCCCGCAAGATCGTGGAGCGCGCCGAGGATCATGGGATCCCCCGCCGCGACGTGGTGGTCGACCCGCTCGTCATGCCGATCGGGGCGGTCGCGGAGGCGGGGCGCACGGGCTTCCGGCTCATCCGGCGGCTGCGCGAGGAGCTCGGGGTCAACACCACCTGCGGGGCCTCCAACGTCTCCTTCGGGCTCCCCGCCCGGCCCGCCCTCAACGCCGCGTTCCTCGCGATGGCGATGGCGAACGGCCTCACCTCCGCCATTACCAACCCGCTCGAGCCCGAGATCATGACCGCCCTCGGGGCGGCGGACGTCCTGATGGGCCACGACCGCAACTGCCGGACCTGGATCTCCCGCCACTCGGAGACGGCCGGGGACGCGGTCGCCGCGGCGCGCGCCCGCCGCCGCCAGGGTCGCCGGCGCGGTGGCTGACGACCCGCTCGTCGTCTTCACCCCCTCCGGACGGCGCGGCCGGTTCCCGTCCGGGACCCCGCTCCTCGCGGCGGCGCGGCGGCTCGGGGTCGATCTCGACTCGGTGTGCGGGGGGCGCGGCATCTGCGCCCGCTGCCAGATACGGGTAAGCGAGGGGGAGTTCGCCAAGCACGGCATCGTGTCGGCCGGGGACCATCTCACCGGGCCGACCGACCGGGAGCGGCGCCAGCGCGCGGCGCGGCGGCTCGAGGAGGGCCATCGCCTCTCCTGCCAGGCGCGCATCGCCGGCGACCTCGTGGCCGACGTGCCGGAGACGAGCCAGGTCCACCGCCAGGTCGTCCGCAAGCGGGCCGCCGCCCGGAGCGTCCGGATCGATCCCCTGGTGCGGCCGATGTACGTCGAGGTCCCGCCCCCGGACCTCGCCCACCCGGCCGGCCACCTGCGGCGCCTGAAGGAGAGCCTCCGGCAGGGGTTCGGGGTGCGCGTCGCCGAGACCGACCTGCACGCCCTGCGCAAGCTCCACCCGGCCCTCGAAGCGGGCGGCTACCGGGCGACCGCGTTCGTCCGCGACCGCCGGCGGCTCGTCGACCTCCGGCCCGGCTTCCATGACCGGGCCTTCGGCCTCGCGGTGGACGTCGGCTCGACCACCCTCGCGGTGCACCTCTGCGACCTACTCTCGGGCGAGGTGCTGGCCTCCCTCGGCCGGATGAACCCCCAGATCCGCTTCGGCGAAGACCTCATGAGCCGGGTGTCCTTCGCGATGATGAACGAGGACGGGGCGGCGGAGATGACCCGGGCGGTGCGCGAGGCGCTGAACGAGCTCGCGGCCGAGGCCGCCGCGGCGGCCGGTGTCGAGCCGGCCGATGTCCTCGAGGTCGCCGTCGCCGGAAACCCGGTGATGCACCACCTGCTGCTCGGGCTCGACCCCGCCCCGCTCGGGTTCGCGCCGTTCGCGCTCGCGACGGACGAAGCCACCGAGCTCGCCGCCGCCGACGTCGGGCTCGATCTCGGCCCGGCCGCCCGGGCCTACGTGCTGCCGTGCATCGCGGGCCACGTGGGGGCGGATGCGGCCGCGGTGGTGCTGAGCGAGATGCCCTACCGGAAGAAGGAGACCACCCTCATCGTCGACGTGGGCACGAACGCGGAGCTCGTGCTCGGAAACGCCGAACGGCTCCTCGCCGCCTCCTCGCCGACCGGGCCGGCCTTCGAGGGGGCCCAGTTGAGCTGCGGCCAGCGGGCGGCGCCCGGCGTCATCGAACGGGTCCGGATCGACCCGGCGACCCTCGAGCCGCGCTACCGGGTGATCGGAGAGGACGGGCGCTGGTCCGACGAGCCGGGCCGGGACCTCGCCCCGAGCGGGATCTGCGGGTCGGGGATCGTGGAGGCGATCGCCGAGATGTTCCTCGCCGGCGTCGTGCTCCCGGACGGCGCCATCGACGGATCGCTCGCCGCCCGCTCACCGCGCATCGTGCGGGACGGGCGCACCTTCACCTACGTGATCCGGGCGGGCGAGCCCGAGATCGCGATCACCCAGAACGACGTGCGCCAGATCCAGCTCGCCAAGGCGGCGCTCTACGCGGGCGCCCGCCTCCTCATGGACCGGATGGAGATCGACACGGTGGACCGGGTGACCCTCGCCGGCGCGTTCGGGAGCCATATCGATCCGAAGTACGCGCTCATCCTCGGCATGGTCCCGGATTGCGAGCCGGGGCGGGTGACGTCGGCCGGCAACGCGGCCGGGACGGGGGCGCGCATCGCCCTCCTCAACCGGCGCCTTCGCCGGGAGATCGAGCGCCAGGTGCGCCGGATCGAGAAGGTCGAGACCGCGGTGGAGCCGAGGTTCCAGGAGCACTTCGTGGACGCGATGGCGATCCCGCATCGGAGCGCGCCCTACGCGAAGCTGCGGGCGGCGGTCGATCTCCCGCCGCCCGCGCCGGCTTCATCCGCCGGCCGCGGGACCCGCCGGCGCCGCTCCGCCGGCGGGGCGCTCACTCCCGGTAGCCGGTCTCCCCCTGCCGCCCGAGCTGGCGCTTGAGGGCGTCGAAGTGGTGCTCGGCGGCCGGCCGGTTGCCGTAGCGCGGCCCTCCCTTGAACTGCGCGATGGTCTCCTCGACGACCTCGTCGGACAGGAGGCGCAGGGGTCTCCCGGTCCACATCGCGTAGAGCTGCACCTGAGCCGCCCGCTCGACGTAGTAGAGGCGGTCGTAGGCTTCCGCCACCGTCCGCCCCACCGTCATCACCCCGTGGTTGGCCATGATGAGGACCGTCTTGTCGCCGAGCACCCCGGCGAGGCGCTCCCCCTCCTTCGGATCGAAGGCGGGGCCGGTGTAGTCCAAGTCACAGGCGGTCTGCATCATCATGCCGACCTCGGTCTGCCCGAGCGGGAGGATGCGCGGGTCTTCGAGCCGGGAGAGTGCGCTCGCGAACGGCATGTGGGTGTGCATCACGCAGGCCGCGTCCGGGTTCAGCCGGTGGATGGGGGCGTGGATGCAGTAGCACGACCGCTCCATCTCCCCTTCGCCCGCGTGGCGCGTACCGTCGAACCCGATCTCCATGAACGAGGAGGCGGTCACCTCCGACCAGTGCAGGCCGAACGGGATCTGGAGGTAGCGATCCCCCTTGCCCGGCACGGTGAGGGTGAGGTGGTTGAAGATCCCCTCCTGGAAGCCGTGCATCACGGCGAGCCGGTGGGCCGCGGCGAGGTCCACGCGGGCCTGCCACTCGGCCTCGGTGTATCGGGGCGCTCGCTTCGGCAGGGTGGTGATCGCCATCTCGTGCTCCTCTCGGGTAGCGGTGGTGGATTTCGCCGCGCGCGGGCGGAAGGCCCGGCCGCGGGCAGAGGGTGGGTGGGCCGGGATTATGCGCCATCGGGGCGCCCGGGTCCCGCTCTCCGGGGACGCGCCGGCCGCTCTCTCCGCGGCCCCTCCCCCTGCCCTCTCCGGAAATGACACGGCCGGCGTCCGGCCGGCGTCTTCGTTCCGGAACGTCTCGGGCGGGGGCCCGCATCCGGCCTCGGGCGGCGGCGAACCGGGCGTTCGCGGAGCACGGGTTCGGGCGGGGTCGTTCCACGCCACGGAGTTGGTTCGCGCGGGGAGATCCGGTGCGGTCGAATCGGAGCGACGCCTGACACGGGCGTCCCGGGGACGGCGCGTCCTGGGGACGCGGGCGGCCCGCCCGCAAATGGGACGGCAAGACCGCCGCCGATCGATGCGGGCGAGACACGAGCGTACCCAGGAAGAGCGGTGGGCATCGACGCCTGGACGCGAGTCGGTCGGCGTGAAGAAGCCCCGCGGGTTCGCGGAGCACGGGTTTCCCGCGGCGAGCCCATCGTGCGAGACTCCGGGAACCGGGGGCGCGAAGGAACGGTCCTGACGCGCCCCGACCACCGGGAACGGAGCCGCATGGCATGAAGATCAAGGACGTCCGCGCCACCGTACACCGCTTGCCGATCTACCTGCCCGGCATCGCGGCGCCGACCGAGCACCGCCACCACGTCTTCTGCGAGGTCGAGACCGACGAGGGGCACGTCGGCTACGGGATGACGGCACGGTTCCTGACCCGTGCGGTCGCCAACGTGCTGGTGAACGACGTCCGGCCGGCCGTGCACGATCTGGACCCGCGCGACTTCGAGGCCGTGCACGACCGGCTCGGGCGCGTCGTCAGCGAGCGCGGGCTGATGACCGGGGTGAACCTGGCCGCCGTCTCCTGCCTCGACATCGCGCTCTGGGACCTCATGGGGAAGGCGGCAGGGCGCACCGTCGCCCAATTGCTGGGGGGGCACCGCGACTTCGCCACCGTCTACCTGACCTACGGGTTCGGGAACTACGACCGGGAGCAGCTCGCGGAGCTCGCACTCGAACAGATCGCGGCCGGGCATCGGCGCCTGAAGATGCTGGTCGGGGTTCCCGGCCTCGGGTGGCGCGAGGACGCCGCCCGGGTGCGCCACGTGCGCGACGCGATCGGGGACACCGTCGAGCTGGCCCTCGACGCCAACGAGAGCTACTCGGCGAGCGATGCGTTGCAGCTCTGCCGGGCGGTCGAGGACTGCGGCGTCGCCTGGCTCGAAGATCCCGTGCACAACAACGACGTGCGCCACCTGCGCCACCTGCGCCGGCACACCGCGATCCCGCTCGCCGCGGGGCAGATGGAGGGTCATGCGGCCCGGTTTCGCCAGTACCTGGAGAACGACGCGATCGACATCCTGCTGCCCAACCCGATGTTCAACGGCGGGGTGACCGAGACCCGCCGGGTCGCCTGCCTGGCGCAGGTCTACGAGAAGCCGCTGTCCGACGCCGGCGGCGCCACCTATTTCAGCCTGCACCACGTGGCCGGGTTCCGCAACGGGACCCATGTCGAGTGCCACTTCAAGTCCCGGTTCATGGAGGAGAACCTGTTCATCGGGGCGCCGAAGCCGCGCGACGGAACGCTTCGGGTGCCCGATGCGCCGGGGTTCGGGCTCACCGTCAACCGCGACATGCTGAAGGACAGCGAGGTGAAGGACTGACGAACGCGGATCGAGAAGGCGAAGGCCGGAGGGTCCGCCCGCGCCGACCGACCGAAGACCACGCAAACCAGAGGAGAGAACGAGCCATGAAACGAATACTGAAGTCGACGCTGGCGGGGGCGCTCGCCGCCCTGATCCTCGGCGGCTCCGGGGCGCAGGCCGCTCCGCTCGCCCTGCGGCTCTCCGTCGAGAGCACCCCGGGCTCGGCGACCCAGCACATGCTCGCCGCGTTCCGCGACGCCCTGAAGAGCGAGATGGGCGACGGGGTCGAGATCGAGTACTTCGACAGCGGGACGCTCGGGGACGAGATCGTGCACATGCAGCAGGTGCGGACCGGCCAGCTCGACGTGATTCCGATCGGCTCGGACGCGGTGCAGCTCGACGCGAAGTGGGCCGTGTTCGACATCCCCTTCCTGTTCGCGGACCGGGAGGCGGCCTCGAAGGTGCTCGACGGCGACGTCGGCCGGCAGCTCGACGAATCGTTCCAGGGGAGCGCCGGGCTCAAGGTGCTCGGCTTCGGCGAGATCGGCTTCCGCAACATCTCCAACAACGTGCGTCCGATCGTGAAGCCCGCCGACCTCGAGGGGGTCAAGCTCCGTGTTCCCGGCAGCAAGACCCGCATCCTGGCGTTCGAGATGCTCGGCGCGGCGCCGATCAACATGAACATCGGCGAGGTGTACCTCGCCCTGCAACAGGGCGTGGTGGACGGGCAGGAGAACCCGCTCGGCAACATCCGGAAGTGGTCCTGGTACGAGGTCCAGAAGTACATCTCGATCTCGCGCCACGTGTACACCCCGATCACCCTGGTGATGAACCTCGCCCGCTACGACTCCCTCACCGACGATCAGCGGGCCGCGGTCGGACGCGCCGCGCGCGCCGCGGTGCTCGCGAGCCGCGCGTACGGGGCGGAGAACGACGCCAAGCTGCTCGCGGAGATCTCCGAGCTGGCGCAGGGCAAGGTCGAGTTCAACGACATCGACGTCGCCGCGTTCCAGGAGGCCGCCAAGCCCATCGCGGTGGAGATCGGAAAGGTCGCCGGCGAGGAGTTCACGGCCGCGGTCATGGCCGCGATCGGCCAGTAGCGCGGGCGGAGGCCGGGCGCCGGCCTGGCTGGCGGCGGGACGGGGCGGCGCCCCTTCGGAGCCGCCCCCGAGCGCCGAGGTCGAGGGTCGAGGGCCGCCGCGGACGGCCGCCGGGGGCGGGGCCGAAGCCGTCCCGCCCCCTCCCCGCTCCGGGGAGCGCCGCTCTCGATACGGGGGAGGCCGGCGCCGCGCGGCGGACCCGGCCCCGGCATGGCCCGGGGGCATGACCGGAACGTCGGCGGGGGAGCGGGCCGGTCGCCCGAACCGCCGCCCGAACCCCCCGCCGCCCCGGAGTCCGCGGAGTCCGTGAAGTCCCCGGAGTCCGCGAGAGGACAGGACATGCGCCCCGAGACACGCGCCTCGACCGAAAGGGCGGCGGCCCGGAACGAAGCGGACGGCCCTCGTCCGGACGAGCTCGCGGGGCGCATCGCGGAGGCTTCGAGGCGGCAGGAGCTCGGGGACCCGGACGAGGGCCTGGGCAGGCTCGGCCGGGCCGTCAACAAGGCCGCCGAGATCATCGGCGTCGCCTGCCTGGGCGCGATCGTCGCGGTCGTCTTCGCCAACGCGGTCGGCCGCTATGCGTTCGACACCAGCCTGATCTGGGCGGAGGAGGTGGTCCTGCTGCTCGTTCCCTGGCTGGCGATGAGCGGGGTCTTCCTGTCCGTGCGCCGCGGCACGATGATCCGCATCGACTTCTTCTTCGGCAAGCTGCCGCGCCGGCTGCGCCGCTCCCTCGGCCCGCTCGGACACCTGTTCTCGGCCGGGGTGCTGACGTTCCTCGCCGGGATCTCGATCCAGTACGTGCTGCTGTTCGGCAGCGACCGGGCGCTCTATCTCGACGTTCCGCGCGGCTGGTCCTCGGCGGCGCTCGTCGCCGGCGGGGCGGCGTCCGCGCTCGCCTTCCTCGTCGTACTGGGGCGCGAGTGGGTGCGCGAGCGCCGCCCGCTCCCCGCCGGCTCGGAGACGGAACGGGGCGATGACCGGTAGCCGCCGCGAGCCGCCCGGCGCCGGCCCGCCGGCCTACCCCCCGCCGGCCACCGGCCTCCCGCCCGCGCCCGCACCCGCGCCCGATTCGCCCGCGCCCCCGCGCCGCGGCCAAGCGGAAGCACGGCCCCGGCGGCGCGCGAGGCCCGCCGAATGATCGGCGCCGCCGCGTCGATCGTCGTCCTCTGCACCCTGCTCGTGTTCAGGGTGCCGATGATGGTCTCGCTCGCGGCCGCCGTGATCCTCGGCTTCTTCCTCTCCGGCGCCTGGGCGCTCACCCTGCCCCAGACGATGCTGGCGGGAATGAACCGGTTCGTGCTCATCGCCCTGCCGCTGTTCGTGCTGGCCGGCGGGCTGATGAACGCCGGCGGCATCTCCGCCCGCCTGTTCGAGTTCGCGCGGGCGCTCGTCGGATGGCTGCGCGGCGGCCTCGCCCAGGTGAACGTGCTGACCAGCATGTTCTTCGGCGGCATGATCGGGTCGTCGACGGCGGATCTGGCCGGCACCGGCTCGATCGTCATCCCGGCGATGAAGGAGAACGGCTATCCGGCCAACTTCTCGGCGGCGCTCACCGCGTCCTCGGCCGGCATCGGCCCGATGATCCCGCCGAGCTCGCCGATGATCCTCTACTCGGCGGTGACCGGCACGTCGCTGGGCGCGCTCTTTCTCGCCGGGGTCGTTCCGGGGCTCCTGCTCGGCCTCGGCCAGGCGCTGATCGTCGCCTGGCTGGCCCGGCGGCGCGGCTGGAAGCCGTACTCGGCCTTCGCCCTCCGCGAACTCCTGCGCACCGGCAAGCGGGCCGTGCTGTCCTTCGGCCTGCCCGTCATCATCGTCGGCGGGCTCGTCCTCGGGGTGTTCACGCCGACCGAAGCCGGGGCGTTCGCCGTCGTCTACGCGCTGTTCCTCGCCACGGTCGTCTACCGCGTGCTCACCCTCCGGGGGCTCTACCGGGTCATGGTGAACGCGGTGCAGCTCACCGGCGAACTGCTCATCATCGTCAGCCTGTCCTTCGCCCTCGGCGCCGGCCTGACGAACGCCCACGTGCCGGAGGCGCTGGCCGGCCTCATCGACCTCTTCGCGTTCGGCGACAGCCAGTATCTGCGCATCCTCGCGTTGCTCCTCCTCGCGATCGTCGCCGGCATGATCCTCGACCCGCTGATCCCGGTGCTGCTCCCCATCATCCTGCCCACCCTGCTCGTCTTCGACGTCGACCTGCTGCACTTCGGGGTGTTGATGGTGATCGCGGTGGTCATCGGGCAGGTCACCCCGCCGCTCGCGATCGCCCTCATCATCGCCGGCCGCATCGCGAACGTGGACCAGATGGAGGTGCTGCGCGCCAACATGCCGTTCTTCTACGCCATCGTCGCGTTCATGCTGGTCGCGATCGCCGTGCCCGGGGTCGCGACCTGGCTGCCCGATCTGGTGCGCGGCTGACCGGGACGGGCGAAGTGGCCCGGGACCATCCTGCGAAGGGGCGGCCGACGGACACGCCGGGTCACGAGGCCGCGCCGGCTCGTGAGAGGGGCGTTCACGGCCTTCGCGACCGTCTCGCCGGCCCGCTCACCGCCGATGCCTCGGTGCGCCTCGCCTGGCTGCACGGAAGCCACGCCCGGCACACTGCACGAGAGGAGAGTGATATCGACGTGGCGGTCCTGCTCGATCCGGAACACGCGGCGAGCCCGGCCTCGCGCAAGGACTCGATCCGGCGTCTCGCGGGCGCGCTCGGCCGTAAAGTACCGAGCGACCGGCTCGACCTGGTCTTCCTGAACGATGCCCCGGCCCTGCTTCGCCACCGCGTGATCCGCGACGGTGTCCTGCTCGTCGCACGCTCCGAGGTCGAGCGCGTACACTTCGTGCGGCGCACGATCCGGGATTATCGATCATGAACGGGACGGAGGCGGATATCGCCCGGGCGCGGCGGGCGAATCTCATCGCCGGGTTCCGGAACGTGCTCGTACACGGCTATCTCGAAGTGGATCTCGACCTGCTGGCCCGGATCCTCACCGAGAACCTGGACGACTTCGAGGAATTCGCGCGCCATGTCGAGCGCTGGCTCGCCGGAGCGGCGGACACCGAACCGGCCCCGTCCGAGGACCGTCCGGCCCATGCGAGATCACGGCCCGAATCGCACCGCCCCGTGTGGTCTTCTACTTGGCTTGGCCGGGACCGACGCCGTGAATCGTTCCGTCCGACTCCCTTTCGATACGAAGAAGGGCCGCCAAGCGTTCCGGAGCCCGGCGGCGTTCAGGCCCGGTCAGTCCGCACCGGTGGGTGAGGGCGGGCGGCGGCCGGCGATGGCCTCGCGCAGCCCCTCCAGCAAGCCTTCGAGCTTGGCCATTCGCTCGCGAAGGCCGGCATATCCTTGTTCGAGGCGCTCGATCCGGGAATCGAGCCGGGCACTCTGCGTGAGGATGATCCCGGCGAGGACGATCCCGGTGCCGATGATGGCGTAGAACTCGGGCGACATGGTGAAATCCCTTTCCGGACGGCTGCGAGCGCTGCGCATCATCGGCCCGCGCGCCGCCCGGAGTCAATACCCGACCCGATGCGTGGCAAGGGCTCCACGCATCGAGGCCCATCGGTCGGGAATGAGGATGACCGGATGTCCGGAAGGTTGGAGCCTTGCGGGCGGCGGCCCGCCGCTCCGCATCCGTCCGCCTTGGGCTCGCGGCGGACGGATGCGGAGCGGCGGGGTCGTCAGCGTCCTCCGGGCCGGGCCGCGAGGGAGCTGGACGAGGAGTAGTCGAAGTCGCGCGGGAAGCCTGCCTCCGCGCGCCGGATCGCCCGTTCGAGCCGCTCCACGGCCTCGTCGATCTCGGCCTCGGTGATGATGAGCGCGGGGCAGAGCCGGATGAAGTTCTTCACCGCGATGTGGATCAGCCCTTCCAGGGCCGCGTTGTACCGGATCCGTTCCGCCATCGCCGGGTCCGGGGTCCGGGCCTTCTCGTCCGACACGACGTCGAGCAGCCAGTAGAGCCCGATCCCGCGCACCGCCCCGATCGACTCGTGGCGGTCGGCGAGCGCGTGGAGGCGCTCCCCGAGGTAGGCGCCGAGGCGCCCGGCGCGGTCCATGAGATCGTCGCGGAGCACGATCCGAAGCTGCTTTAGGGCGGCCGCGGCGGGAAGCGGATCGCCCGAATAGGTGCCGGCCCAGGGGAGGCCCGCCTTGTGCCGGGCCTCCTCCGCGAGCGCCCGGGTGGTGACGGTCCCGCCGATGCCGAACCCCGCGGTCATGCCCTTGCCGAAGGAGACGACGTCGGGGACGACCCCGAAGTGCTCGAACCCCCACATGCGCCCGGTCCGGGCCGGGGCGAGCTGGGCCTCGTCGAGGACGAGGAGCGCGCCCCAGCGGTCGGCGAGGTCCCGGAGCCGCGGCAGCCACTCGGGCGGCGGGACCACCATGCCCCCGGCGACCGGGACGGTCTCGGCGAGGATGGCGGCGACGTTCCGGCTCGTGACGTGCTCCATCAGCTCCTCGCTGCGCTCGAGGCAGGCGACGCCGCACGACGGGTACTCGAGGTGGACCGGGCAGCGATAGCAGAACGGGGCGTAGATCGCATTGCGGTGGGCGGGCATCATGAGCGGCCCGAGGTGCGCCTTGCGGCCCCCGCCGACGCTGGTCACCGCCTCCGCGGCGAGGCTGCCGCCATGGAGCCCCCGGATGAGCGAGACGATGTCGTACTTCCCGGTCACCCCGAGGGCGAGGCGCATCGCGATCTCGTTCGCCTCGGAGCCGGTGACCGCGAAGTTCACGACCTCGAGGTCCCCCGGCATCGTGCCCGCGATGAGCTCGGCCAGCTCCACGAGCCACGGGTTGGAGTACCAGGACGACTCGTGCACGAGCTTCCCCGCCTGCTCGCGGATCGTCTCGGTGAGCTCCGGGTGCGAGTGGCCGAGCACCATGCACATCATGCCGGCCGTCATGTCGAAGTACTCGTTGCCGTCCACGTCGGTGAGCACGATGCCGCGGCCGCTCTCGAACATGATCCGGGGCTCGTAGCGCCACCCGAGGATGTACTCCTCGTCGCGGGCCATGAGGTCGTGGTGGCGGTTGGAGAACTGGAAGTCCTGTGCATCCATCGGCGAACGGCCCTCGCGGTCGGGAACGAGTCGGGGCGGGCGCGGCCGGGCGCGGCGATGCGGGGCGCGCCGGCCAGCCCCTTCCGCCCGAAGCGTAGCAGGTCGCGGGCGGCGCGGCCGTCCGGAACGAGCCGTTCGGGGCCGGCCGTTTCCGATTCGGAGATGGGCCCTCGCGTGAGGGCGGCGGTGAGCTTCGGAGCAGGGTCGAGGGGGTCCATGCCCTGTGCGAACGCCCGTATCCGGGCCGGGTTCCCGGGACGCCGCGTCCGCCCGGAGCGCGCGCCTCCTCCGATGAATCCGACTCACGCCCCTTCGGGCCCACCTCTCGCTGGAATCGACCCCTTCGCTCGGGCGCGCCTCTCGCCGGACGAGACCGGTCCTGACACGGACGAGACCGGTCCTCGCGATAGCGGCCGGCCACGCGCATAATCGCCGGCGCCCGAACCCCTCCGGAGACAGCCGCGATGGTCGAAGACCCCTTTGCCGATCCGTTGCAGCGGCCCCGCTACACCGGCATCCCCACCCTCATGCGGGCGCCCCACACCGAGGACCTCGGGGAGGCGGACGTCGCGCTCGTCGGCGTGCCGCTCGACGGCGGGGTGACGAACCGCCCCGGCGCGCGCCACGGGCCGCGCGAGATCCGGAACCAGTCCGGGCTCATGCGCGCGTTCAACCCCGCGAACCGCATCAACCCCTACGAGCTGGCCCGGGTGCGCGACGTCGGGGATGCCCTCATCCGCCGCCCCTTCCGCCTGGAGGACAGCCTCGACGACATCGAAGGGTTCTTCCGCGAGGTCCATGCGGCAGGGGCGGTCCCGATCTCGGCCGGCGGCGACCACTCGCTGACCCTTCCCGTCTTCCGGGCCATCGCCGCGGATCGGCCGGTCGGGATGGTGCACTTCGACGCCCACTGCGACACCGGCGGCCCGCGCTGGGGGACCGCCGTCCACCACGGAGCGCCGTTCAAGGTGGCGGTGGAGGAAGGGCTCCTCGACCCGGCCCGGACGGTCCAGATCGGCATCCGCGGCGCGACGGCCGAGCCCGACGCGTGGCGGTTCAGCTACGAATCGGGGATGCGGGTGATCACGATGGACGAGTTCCACCGGCTCGGCGTCGAGGAGGTCGTCGCGGAGGCGCGGCGGGTGGCGGGAGACGGGCCGACCTACGTCTCCTTCGACGTGGACGGGCTCGACCCGGTGTTCGCACCGGGGACCGGCACCCCCGAGGTGGGCGGCTACACTACCCTCGAAGCGCAGCTCATGCTGCGGGGATTGCGCGGGCTCGACCTGGTGGGGGGCGACGTGGTGGAGGTCGCCCCGCCCTTCGACCCGAGCGGCGCCACCGCCCTCGTCGGGGCCACGATGATGTACGAGCTCCTCTGCATCGTCGCCGACGCGCTCGCGGCCCGCCGCGGGGCTGGCTGAGACCGGCCCGCCGCGAGCCCCGGCCGAACCGTGCCGCGGGCCCTGCCGCCAGCCCTGCCGACCCGACCGCCCGCCCCGCGCGCTCCCACCCTGCTCCGCCCGTTCCGATCGTTCCACGACTCGAGGTAGCCCGACATGCCGCTCCTGCCCCTCATCGAGTACGAAGACGCCGCCCCCGAGGTCCGCGCGGTCTACGACGACATCATGCAGACCCGGGGAGCCGACTGGATCAACAACTTCTGGAAGGTGCTGGCCAACCACCCGGAGACCCTCGCGCGGGTCTGGCAGGACGTCCGGACGGTGATGAAGCCGGGCGCGCTCGACCCGCTCGTGAAGGAGATGATCTACGTGGCGGTGAGCGCCACCAACAACTGCGAGTACTGCATCCACAGCCATACCGCGGGAGCGCGGGCGAAGGGCATGACGGACGAGATGTTCGCCGAGCTGATGGCGGTCGCGGCCCTCGCGAACGAGACCAACCGCCTCGCCAACGGCTTCCGGGTGCCGGTGGACGAGGCGTTCCGCGACCATCCGGGCTGACGGGGCGGTGCGCGGGACCCGGACTTGGGACGCCGGCACGGCAGCGCCTCCGATCGGTCGGCGGCCCGATCCATCCGTCCCCGCCCGGGCCTTGGGCGAGGTCGGGGGCAGCGTCCGCGTGCGGGCCCACGGCGGGGATCGTAGCGGCTTCATGGTCACGGCAGCGCGACCTGCGGCCCGGCAGGGGGCGCGCCGCCCGGTTCCTCCGGCGGCGGAGCGTTGAGCGGCGACCGTGCCGAAGGCCGGCATCGAGATCAACCCGGAGTTCGCCCGCGCCCTCGCGCTGATGGAGGCGGGCGAACGGAACCTCTTCATCACCGGCAAGGCGGGCACGGGGAAGTCGACGCTGCTCGACCATTTCCGCACCCACACCCGGCGGGGGCCGGTGGTCCTCGCTCCCACCGGGGTCGCGGCGCTCAACGTGCGCGGCCAGACCGTGCACCGGTTCTTCGGCTTGGGAATCGACGCGACGCCCGAGAAGGTGCGGCAGAGCCGCCGCAGGCCCCGCTACCCGGAGCTCTACGCGAGGCTCGCCACCATCGTGATCGACGAGGCGTCGATGCTGCGCGCGGACCTCCTCGACTGCGTCGACATGTTCCTGCGCAAGCACGGGCCGAGGCGCGGGGCATTGTTCGGCGGCGTGCAGATGGTCTTCGTCGGCGACCTCTACCAGCTTCCCCCGGTGGTGACCGCCGATGAGCGCGAGATATTCCGCACGCTCTACGAGACCCCTTACTTCTTCAGCGCACGTGCGCTCGCGGGCGTCGATCTCGAGATCGTCGAGCTCGAGAAGGTCTATCGCCAGAAGGACGGGGCGTTCGTCGATCTGCTCAACCGGATCCGGAACGATTCGGTGGACGACGACGACGTAGCCCGCCTGAACGGGCGCGTGCACCCGGGATTCGAGCCCGCGAACGACACCTTCTACGTGCACCTCACCGCCACCAACCGCAACGCCGACCGTATCAACGACCGGAAGCTCGATTCACTGCCTGGCAGAGCGATGGTTTCACACGCCGAGATTTCCGGCGACTTCGGCCGGGAGTACTATCCGACCGCCACCGGGCTCGCGTTCAAGAAGGGCGCCCAGATCATGCTGCTCAACAACGATGCGGAGGGCCGTTGGGTCAACGGCAGCGTCGGCGCGATCGAATCGATCGAGGGGCAGCAGGACCACGGGGAGCCATGCCTCTCCGTCCGTCTCCGGGACGGCGGCGAGCGGGTCGAGGTGAGTCCGCACACCTGGGAGCTGATTCGCTTCTCCCTGGACGAAGGGGCCATCGTGACCGAGCCGGTCGGCCGGTTCACGCAGCTACCCTTCCGTCTCGCCTGGGCGGTCACCATCCACAAGAGCCAGGGGAAGACCTTCGAGCGCATCGTGGTCGACCTCGAACGCGGCGCGTTCGCGGCCGGCCAGACCTATGTGGCCCTGAGCCGGTGCACCTCGTTCGCGGGCATCGTGCTCGAACGGCCGATCGCCAGGACTTCGATCCGCGCGGACTGGCGCATCCGTAGATTTCTCACGGACTACCGGTACCGGAAGGCCGAGGAAACGATGCCGGCCGAGGAGAAGGCGGCGGCCATCCGGCGCGCCATCGAGGCCGGCGGCGAGGTCGCGATGACCTACCTCAAGACCGACGACACGAAGAGCGAACGGGTCGTCGTCCCCATCAGCGTGGGGCCGGAGTCGTACCGGGGGGCGAGCTTTCTCGGTATGCGGGCCTTCTGTCCGCTGCGCGGCGAGGAACGGATGTTCCGGGTCGACCGGATCCTCGATCTCGAGGTGCGGACCTGACGACGGCGGCGCGCCGGGGGCCGGCGGGCGCCCCGGTCCGTTCGGCGCCGATGCCTCGTTCGGTCGAAGCGCACGAGGGGATGCACGGCCCCGCCGGGGCGGCTATTCGCCGAGGAGATCCGGCCAGTGGCCGTCCGCCCTCGCGATGTTGCCGGGGATGTCCTTCTCCCATCGCGCCTGCACCGAGCGGCTGTAGTTGAGGTAGAGCGCCCCGTCCACGATCCGCCACGCCTCCGGATCGATGGAAGCGGTATAGCCCCGGCTCACCGCCCAGGCGCAGTAGCCGCCGTAGCGGGGGGCATACCTCTCCGGGTCCGCCTCGAAGGCGGCGCGGTTCCCGGCGCTCTCGAAGGACCAGACGGCGCCGTTCCACTCGATGCGGTGGGCGCTCCTTCCCTCTACCGGCCGGCCCTCGGTGAAGTAGGCCACCGGATCGTAGCCGCGGATGGCCCCCCCGGAGGAGGTCGAGAACACCGGTTCGAGAGCCGCGGCCGCGCCGGCCGCAAGGCTCAGGATCGCGGCGATGAGCGGGGCGATCGATCCCGGGGTCGTTCTTCTCGTCCGTCCCGTCCACGTCCGTCCCATGTCGGTCGATCTCCTCGGCGGGGGGAGGGGGCTCGATCATGCCACGGCCGTCACCGCCTGCGGATGACGGACCGGGACCAGGCATGCCCGGCGAAAACCCCACCGCGCACATGCCTCGAGCCTGGAGCCGGGCCGCCCGCCACGGGGAACCGGGGTAGAATCCGGGGGTGCACATTCATCTGGACCCGGTCGGCGGGGTGGCCGGCGACATGTTCGCCGCCGCCCTCCTCGACGCCTTCCCGGAGCGCGCGGAAGGGCTCGCGGCCGGGCTCGCGGAATGCCGCCTGCACGAGATCGTCCAGGTGCGGTCCGAAACGTTCACGGACGGCACTCTGCGGGGGCGCCGTTTCCACGCCACCCCCGCGTCCGGCGCCGGGGAGCCCGAGCCGGCTCCGGTCCGCGCCGGCGAGGACCCTCCCGGGCGCGGCCACCCGCACGGTTCCGGGTACGGGCACGGGCACGGGCACGGAGGCCGGGGCGCCCGCCGCGTCGGCGGGCTTTCCCGGGCGGAGGACGGGGGCCGCGGGGACGGCGGAAGGGAACACGCCGGCGCGGATGCCCCGGGCGCACACCACCCCCACCGCCGTTTCGCGGAGATCCGGGCGTGGCTCCGGGAGAGCGGGCTCTCCCGACCGGTCGCGGAGGGGGCGACGGCCATCTTCGCCCTCCTTGCCGAAGCGGAAGCGGAGGTGCACGGCATCCCGGTCGAGGACGTCACGTTCCACGAGGTCGGGGCGTGGGACTCCATTGCGGACGTCGTCTGCGCGGCCTGGCTCATCGACTCCCTCACCCCCGCCACCTGGTCCTGCGCGCCGCTCCCCCTCGGGGGCGGACGGGTCCGAACCGCGCACGGGATGCTGCCGACCCCCGCCCCGGCGACCGCCCTCCTCCTCCGGGGGTTCCCGGCCTTCCATGACGGGGTGGGCGGGGAGCGGGTGACGCCGACCGGAGCAGCGATCCTCCGGCGCCTCGATCCGACGTTCGAGCCCGCCGGCCTCGGCGGGCGCATCGCGCGAACCGGGCACGGCTTCGGAAGCCGCCGCCTCCCCGGCCTGAGCAACGTCCTGCGGGCGCTCGTCCTCGACCCCGCCTTCGATGCCGCCTTCGAGCCCGCCGGGGGGTCGAGCGCCTGGCGGGAGGAGACGATCGGGGTGTGCTCGTTCGAGGTGGACGACCAGACGGCGGAGGACCTCGCGGTCGGACTCGACCGGCTGCGGGCGGCCGACGGGGTGCTCGACGTGGTCCAGACCCCTTCGTTCGGCAAGAAGGGGCGGATGGCGGCGAGCGTGCGGGTGCTTGCCCGGCCGGAGGCGTGTAAGCGGGTGATCGAGCGGTGCTTTGCCGAGACCGCGACGCTCGGGGTACGCTGGCACAAGGTGCGGCGGGCGGCTCTCGAACGCGAGGAGGCGGTCGCCGACGTGGCCGGCGAGGCGGTCCGGATCAAGCGCGCGCATCGGGCGGGAGGCGAGGTGACGGTCAAGGCGGAGATGGACGACGTCGCGCACGCGGCCGGCGGGCGGGCCGGGCGGGAGGAACGGCGTCGGCGGGCGGAATCGACGTGAGCGCATCCACCACCGGGCTCGCGGAGCTTCGCCGGCGCCTGGACCGGATCGGGAAGGCGGCGGTCGCGGTGAGTGGCGGGGTCGACAGCATGACCCTCGCGGTCGTAGCCGGCCGCCGCCTCGGCGCGGATGTGCGGATGTACCACGCGGTGTCTCCCGCGGTCCCGCCCGAGGCCACCCGTCGGGTACGGGCGTACGCGGCGCGCGAAGGATGGCGTCTCGAGGTGATGGACGCGGGCGAGTTCGAGGACGCCCGCTACGTGGCGAACCCCGCCAACCGCTGCTACTTCTGCAAGACGAACCTCTACGGGGCGATGGCCGCCCGCGCGCGGGGAACCCTCGTCTCCGGCACGAACGTGGACGACCTCGGCGACTTCCGCCCCGGGCTCGCCGCCGCCGGCGAGCACGCGGTGCGCCATCCCTACGTCGAGGCGGGGCTCAGGAAGGACGACGTTCGCGCCCTCGCCCGTTCCCTCCGCCTCGACGACCTCGCGGAGCTGCCGGCCGCCCCCTGCCTCTCGAGCCGGGTCGAGACCGGGATCGCCATCGACGCCGGCGACCTTACCGCCATCCATCAAGTGGAGGTGCGGGTGCGGGACGCGCTCTCGCCGCGCTCGGTCCGGTGCCGGGTGCGGCGCGAGGCCATCGTCGTCGAGCTGGACCGGGCCGCCCTCGACCGGCTCGACCCCCGGATCGACCCCGGGGCCGGCGAGGCGATGGCCGGCGAGGTGCGGGCGGCGTTCGGCGGGCGGCTCGCGGGCCGGCCGGTTCGATTCGAGCCCTACCGGATGGGAAGCGCGTTCCTGCGCTGACCCGACGCGCCTCCCGGAAGCTGCCGAGCGCGATGGACACGGCCCGTTGACCACGGCGCCCGGGAACGCTCGTGTCCCGCCCGCACGTTCCCCGTGCAGGGCCGGGACCCGCCTGCGAACGAGGCGCCCGCGTTGCGGGGAGGAGCGCCGATCCTGCGAGCCGGGCGCATCCGCACCCGCCACGGTGGACCCGACCAGCCCGAGAAGACCCACGAGGGAGGTTCGGGAAGTTTTCCGGCACCATCACGATTCATGGAAATTCAATGGATTTTCCGATCATGCACGAAGCTCGGGTTGCGAGCCCCGGTCGATGGAAACCCGGAGACGGGCCCCGCGAAAGCCCGTCATTCCCCCGAAGCTCGCGCCCGCGAAAGCATATGCTCGCGGAAGCGGGTGCGGGTAGCGGGAATCCCCCTCACCTGCGCTTCGTGCGTAACCAGGATGGGTTCAGGAGAGACCTGAAGCCTCGATCCGGATGAGAAGCTCCCGGGAATGAAACGGACGGACGCACGATGAGCCGGGAATTCACCCTCGACGCATCGCGGCGTGAGCGGACCGGGCTCGACGAGGCGATCTTCTGCGCCGGCAAGTCGGTCGCCCAGATCGACGCCATCCTCGCCCACGCCGAGGACGCCGGCCGCCGCCTGCTCCTGACCCGGCTCGACCCGGTCGCCCACGCTGCCCTCCCCGCCCGGCGCGCCGGCGCGCTCGACTACGATCCGGTGTCACGAACCGCGATCCTCGGACCGATCGGACCTCGTGCTGCGGACGAAGCGCGCGTCGGGATCGTGACCGCCGGCTCCTCGGACGTTCCGGTGGCCCGCGAGGCGGCCCGCACCCTCCTCTACGACGGGCACCCGTACCGCGAGATCCACGACGTGGGGGTGGCCGGCCTCTGGCGGTTGCTGGAGCGCATCGAAGAGATCCGGCGCCTCGACGTGGTGATCGCGGTCGCCGGCATGGAAGCGGCCCTCGCGAGCGTCCTCGGGGGCCTCGTGCCGGGCGCGGTCATCGCGGTGCCGACCTCGACCGGCTACGGCGTCGCGGCGGGGGGGGAGACCGCGCTCCGCGCCGCCCTCACGAGCTGCGCATCCGGCATCACCGTCGTCAACATCGACAACGGCTACGGCGCCGCCTGCGCCGCCGCCCGCATCCTGAATGCCCGCCCCCGCCCCCGCCCCGCGCCCGATCCCGGCTCCTGACGCTTCGTCGGCGCCCCGCCCTCCACCATCCGCGAGATCGGGACGAGTCCACTGCGGGAGACCGATTCGGCCCGGTCCCAATGCCAGAGCCTTCGTACTTCGCATCGGCGCGGCGGCGACCCGCAACACCCGCACCGCCGCGGTCCGGCTCCCGGGCGACTACCCCGACCAGGCCGTCTTCCGGCTGTTCGTACAACGGCTCACCGCCGGACAAGCCCGAGCTTCACCGTCGCCCTCGAATCTCCACCCCGAGCTCGACCTGGAGCGGCGCACTGCGCTGCACGACGCCGCCGAGGGTCCAAAGCCCCTTCACCCCCTTATCCGAACCACTCCAGGACACTCTCCGGAGCCTTCCGTGCTCCAGCCGCCAGCCGGAAGCCCTTCCGGCCAAACCGGACAACAACCCGAAATCAAGAATCTCCGATCCCCTCCTCGTCCGCCGGTTGCCGCCGTTTCACGCCGACGTCCGCAAACGGCTGGTGAAGTCTCCCGAGGTCTGCGTGCGCGACAGCGGGATCGTCCACACCCTGTTGCGGCTCGACGACGCCGAGAGCGTGCTCGGCCATCCCGTCGCGGGAGCGAGCTGGGAAGGTTTCGCGATCGAGGCCCTGCTCCGGGCGGCGCCCGAGCGCACCCGGGCCAGCTTCTACCGCACGGCGGCCGGTGCGGAGAGCGACCTTCTCCTGGAGCTGCCGGGCAACCGGACGTGGGCCGTCGAGATCGAGCGCGCGCTTGCCCCCGCGGTCGGCCGAGGCTTCCGGGCGGTGCTTGGCGATCCGAAGCCGGACCGGGCGTTTCTCGTCCATGGCGGCAGCGGCGACGGCCGCTACCCGAAGTGGAAGCGATCGGATTGCGGTCGCTGGCCGAAGAACTGGCGCACCGAGCCGCGCCCGGGGGATATGGGAACCGCCCTCCCCCGGTCACTTCATGTCGATGTACCGCACCGGCACGAGCCGATGGCCGAGCACGTCCACCGCAGCTTGGGCCTGTTCCAGGATGACGTAGCCGAGCAGGGGCTCCCCACCCTCGTTCTCCGCCTCGACGAACACGGCTTCATTGACGACGGGGCGGAAGCCTTCGATCTCGATCTCGACCGGCGCGCAAGCCTCGCCCCGCACGACCTCGCCGTTGGCCAGCAGGAGCTCGACGGTCTCCGTGCGGGTCTCCGTGCGCGGGAATTCCCCCAGCCGCTCCTTCCAGGCCGCCGGCAGGATCAACGCCCCTGCCCCCGTATCCACGAGCATCCCGCACTGCACGAACCTGCTCTCGTCGAACAGGTTCGTCACCCTGGTCTGCGCGATGATCCGCCCCATCGGGAGACCCGCCCGCCGTGCATCGCCGGGCAGTGTGGTCTTGCCGCCGTCATCGCGTCAACTGTGTGTGCGGGTACCCTGTGTGCGAGTACGCGTGCGGGCGGGGCGAGCGGCGGCGGCGCCCGGACCGCTCAGGAAGCGGCGGCGTCCCTCGCCTGCGCGGCGCGGCGCTCGGCGAGGTCGCGCAGGGGATTGCGGTCCGCGAGGTCGGGCTCGCCGCAGTGGGCGAGCATCCAGGCCCGGACCTCGTTGCGGAGCCGCACGGCCCGCGACCACGGACTCCGGGGGCCGGCGCCGGACGCCCCGCCCTGCTGCGCGCCGCCGCTCGCCCCGACCCCGGCGGGCTCCCCGCCGTCCGGGCAAGGCGGATCGCCGGCCGGACCACCGGGGCCGTCCACACCGCCGCCGGGGGCGGATTGGGACGCGGACGGGCGGATGGGCTCGCCGATCCGCACGCGGAGCGGCGCGCGTCGCGGGAGCCAGGTGCGGTCGCGCATCAGCGAGCGGGTACCGCGCAGGACCACCGGGACAACCGGGGCGCCGGCCTCCACCGCCGCGGCGAACGCCCCCATCTGGAACGGCAGGAGCCCCGGCATCCGGTGCAGGGTCCCTTCGGGGAAGATGGCGATGCTGTCGCCGGCGCGCAGCGCCGTGGCCAGTCCGCCCGCGTGGGTGACGCTCCGGGCGGCGTCGAAGCGGTCCACGTACAGCACCCCGATCCCGTCGAGGAACCAGCGCGCGAGCGGCTTCTCCCGCAGCTCCGCCTTCGCGACGAAGCGCACCGGGCCGGGGAGGACGGCCACCAGCACGAGGCCGTCGAAGTAGCTCGCGTGGTTCGAGGCGACGACGCAGGGCGCGCCCCGATCGAGGCGCGCCGCCCCTTCGACGGTCACCCGGAGCCCCGACAGCCGGAAGACGGCCCGGGCCGCGGCGCGCAGGCAGGCCCGGCCGAAGCGCGGGCGGCGGACGGCCGCCACCGCCGGCCAGACGATCATCCCGGCCAGCCCGACCGCGGCCCATACCCGCCCCGCGAAGGCGAGTTCGCCGAGCCGCGCCGCCGCCCGCCGCCCGCCCGGCGCGACCCCGCCGGCCGCGAGCTCGAGGAGCCCGAGCCAGGGCGGCCGGCGGGCGTCCGGGGAGGTCAGCCGCCCGGACTCGTACCGCTCGGCCATCGCCCGCCGTCGGATCTTCCCGCTCGAGGTCTTGAGCACGGTGTGGGGCGGGGCGAGCACCACCTCGTCCGCCGGCTGGCCGAGCCGTTCTTCGGCGAGCCGTTCGAGGGCCGTGCGGATCTCTTCCCGGCGCGCCGGGTCCGTCTCCCGGGTCTCGACGACCGCCACGAGACGTTCGGTGCCCGTGTCCGCGCCGCCGCGCGCCCGGGCCGCGAACAGCGCGGTGCAGCCGCGGCGAACGCCCGGCAGGTCCCCCGCCGCCTGCTCGAAATCGTAGGGATGGAGGTTGCGGCCGGCGCGGATGATGACGTCCTTCACGCGCCCGGTGACGAACACCTCGCCCCCCGCGACGTAGGCGAGGTCCCCCGATTCGAGCCAGTCGCCGTCGAAGAGGGCGCGGGTCGCGGCCGGGTCGCGGAAGTAGCCGCTCGTGGTCGAGGGCCCCCGGAACTGGAGTCGGCCCTCCACCCGCTCCGGGGTCTCGCGGCCGGCCTCGTCCACGGTCCGGATCTCGAACCCCGGGATCGGGACGCCGCTCGACACGAACGTGACGGATACCTCCTCCTCCGGCGCCCTGCCCTGATTCGACACCTGCGCTGACGCCTGCGCCGTCCCCGATGTCCGGCCCCGTCCCTCGATCCGCTCCGGCGCCGGCCCTTCGACTTGTCCGGGCGCCGGTGAGGGTGCCTGCCCCGGTTCTCGTCCCTGCGTTTGGCCCGGGGTCCGGCTCGCGGCCCACCGCCCCTCGGCCGGATCATCGATCGGGACCGCCCGCCGCTTCCCTTCCAGCGCGCTCCGCGACACCCGCTCGACCCGCGGGCCGCGCCCGAGCGGGGTGAACGCGACCCCGAGCGTCGCTTCCGCGAGACCGTAGACCGGGGCGAAGGCCCGCGCGTCGAAGCCGAAGGGGGCGAACCGCGCGGCGAACGCCTCCAGGGTCTCCACGTGCACCGGCTCCGCCCCGTTGAACGCGAGGCGCCAGGAGGAGAGGTCGAGCCCGTCGATCTCCTCGTCCGCGAGCCGCCTCGTACACAGGTCGAAGGCGAAGTTCGGCCCCCCGGACAGGGTGCCCCCGTAGCGGTGGATGGCCCGCAGCCACCGCCCCGGCCGCGCGAGGAACGCGAGCGGGGACATCAGCACCAGGGGGAATCCGTAGACGAGACTCCCGAGCCAGCCGCCGATAAGACCCATGTCGTGGTAGAGGGGGAGCCAGCTCACGAATACGTCGCGGGGGGTGGCGGCGAGCGCGCCCGCCATCGCGTGCAGGCTCGCGATGACGTTGCGGTGGGTGAGGACCACCCCCTTCGGCTGGCCGGTGCTCCCCGAGGTGTACTGGAGGAAAGCGACGTCGTCCCGTCCGGGGGCGAGCGGTGCGAAACCGGCGCCGTCCGGGCTCGAACGATCCCCCGCGAGCTCACGAACCGTCGCGAGCCGGCAGCGGACCCCGGATCGGGCGGCGAGCAGCCGCGAGAGCCGGCGCACCTCGTCGAAGGTGACGAGCCATTCGGCGTCGGCGTTGGCGAGGATGCGCCCGTGCCGGCGCAGGTGGTCGTCCACCTGGGCCAGACGGGCCGGCGGATAGATGGGGAGCGGGACCCCGCCCGCGAGCTGCGCGCCGAGAAAGCACTCCAGATACTCCACGCCGGTCGGGAGCATGATCGCGACCGCCCGGCCGGGGGTGAGCCCGGCCCGGACGAGGCCGGCCGCGACGCGGCTCGCTCCCGCGAGGAGGCCGCCGTAGGTGATCGCGGTCTCCGCTCCGCTCTCGCCGAGGAGGTGGACGTGCACCCGGTCCGGATGCACCGAGGCGTGCCACGCGAGCGCATCGACGAGGGTTTCGGCATCCGTGGGAACCGCCTCCTCCGGGCCGGGCGCGGAATCGCGGTCGGGACCGGCCGCGAGCCCCGGCGGCGCTCCGGACGACTCGCTTCGGCCTGCCGTGGGTCCGGCCGCCCGCGCCTCCGCCTCCCCCGTCCCGGCGGCGCGGTCTCCGCTCGGGGACGCGCCTCGGGCCGCACCCACACCCACACCCGTGCCCGCACCCGGCTCCGAGCCGAGCTCGGGTTTCAGCTCGCGCCTCGGCTCCGGGTCCGCCGCCGCCGGCCGCACCGACTCGAAGGCGCGCAGAAGCTCGCGCGGCGTCTCCGCCTCCGCCAGCACCCGGTCCGGGAGGCTCGTCCCCGCCGCCCGTTCGAGACGCGCGAGCAGCTCCATCCGCGTAAGGCTGTCGAGCCCGAGGTCACGGCCGAGGTCGGTGTCGAGATGCACCGCGGGAGGCGCGTCCCCTCCGACCCGCAGCTCGCGTGCGATTTCCGCAACCAGCGCGATCAGGGTGTCCGCGTCCAGGCCGGCCGGTGCTCCGCCGGGGGCCGGAGCCGGGGAGATCCTCTCGTCCGGCACCGGAGGCGCCGCCGCAGATGTCGCGGGCGGGTCGTCCGGAACCAGCCTGTCCGGTGCGCTTGGAGGGTCGGCGCGAGGGGGCGGATTCGGGTCGCCGGGCATCGATCGGGGGCAGGGACAGGGGCCGGGGCGGGGCGGCGGCCGGAGGTGGCCGCTCAGCCTTCCTGGCGGAGGCGCCCGGCCGCGTCGAGCACCGCGGCGACGATCGACTGGTAGCCGGTGCAGCGGCAAAGGCTCCCCGAGAGGGCGTCGCGCACCGCTTCCTCGTCCGGATCGGGGTTCCGCTCCAGGAACTCGATCGCGGTCATGAGGAACCCCGGGGTACAGAACCCGCACTGAAGGGCGCCGTGATCGCTGAACGCCTCCTGGAGAGGATGGAGGCCCTCGCCGTCGGCGAGCCCCTCGACGGTCTCGATCCGGTGGCCGTTCGCCTGCACCGCGAAGAGGATGCACGAGCGCACGGCCGCCCCGTCGAGCCGCACCGTGCAGCAGCCGCAGACCCCGTGCTCGCAGCCGACGTGCGTGCCGGTCAAACCGAGGGTGTGGCGGAGAAAGTCGGCCAGGGTGAGCCGCGGCTCCACCCGCTCCTGGTACACCGCACCGTTGACCGTCACCTCCACGTCTCGAAGCTCAACCACCATCGCATTCCCGCCCGGCCCGTGTCCCGCACTTCGGAGGTTTCCACCTCATGATCACGTCTTGCCCTATGGACCCATCCTGTCTGGAACATCCTGTATCCATTGATTTTATGGGAATCGTTCTCTGATCCAGGCGTCCTGCCGCACGATGGAACGCTCCGACGTTCCCTGCGCGAGAGCGCGGGGGCTCGCCGCCGCGGAGGCCTCGAAACCGGATTGTCCGGCATCCGCACGATGGGATGGAAATCGGACGGATGCCTTTGAAACCAACTGGTTGCATCATGTCTCGGCCGCCCATGACCGCGAGCGGCGGCTGCCGGGAGCGGTGGAGACGTTGGCGAGCAAGCCGCCGACCGCCGGCCCATGACCTCGAACGGCGGCTGCCGGGAGCCTGCGCCGAATGGGGTTCTGCTGAAACTCGACGCCACTCGATGAGGAAAGACGGAGTCCGGAGCCGATACCGGAGCCGATACCGGGATGATTCATCCACATGATCATGTTCTCCTGGTTCATTCGTGACCTTTCCCCACCGAGCTCTTACCGGAAGGGTTCCGCGAGGGAGGCTCCTGGAGCCGCGTTTCGCCGTCAACGGGCCGATCCTCCGTCCCCTGCCCACGCTTCGGCGAGGGCATCCTCCACCACCACCCCGGCGAGATGGCGGCGGTAGCCGGCCGAGGCGTGCCCGTCGTCGAGGGGATCGATCTCGGCCCGGACCGCTTCCGCGGCCGCCGTGAAGAGGGCGGGTGCGGGCGGCTCGCCCTCCATCACCGACTCCGCCCGCCGCGCCCGGACCGCCGTGTCGCCGACGCCGATGAGACCGATCCGGGCCGACCGGCAGCGCCCCGCGCCGTCCACCTCGAACCGGCACGCGGCGCCGGCGAGGGCGAAGTCGCCGCGGCGGCGGGCGAACTCCCGGAAGCTCCAGCGCGCACCGGACGGCCAGGGAGGAAGCCGGACCTCGGTCAGCAGCTCGTCGGGGGCGACGGCGGTTTCCAGGATGCCGGCGAAGAAATCTTCCGCCGCCACGACCCGGGGGGCTGCCCCGCCGTCCCGCCGGATCACGAGCCGTGCGTCGAGGGCGAGGGCGATGCCCCCCCACTCCGCCGCCGGGTCGGCGTGCACGAGGCTCCCCGCGACCGTGCCCCGGTTGCGGATCGGCCGGTGCGCGATCCAGGGAATCGCCGCCGCCGCGAGCGGCTGGGCGGCTGCGAACGCGCGGTCGTCCTCCAGCTCGGACTGCCGCACGAGCGCGCCGATCGTGAATCCCGCTTGCGATCCAAGCCGGTGGCCGAGGCTCGCGACCCGGTTGAGATCGATGATCAGGGACGGGGACGCGAGCCGCATGTTGAGCATCGGGCCGAGGCTCTGCCCGCCCGCGAGCGGCTTCGCGTCGTCGCCGTGCTCGGCGAGCAGGGCGAGTGCTTCCTCCACCGTATCGGGGTCCCGGTAGGCGAATTGCGCCGGTTTCACGATACGCCGGCCCCAGGCAGGCTTCCCGCGGCGGGCGGCTCGGTTCGGGAGCCGCGGCCCTGCGCGGGACCTCGAGGTGAATCCATTGGATTTCTTGTCTGGAACATCCTCTACCCATTGATTTTGCGAGAAGAATTTTCTACCTCGAACATCGCGCCATACGACGGAACGCTCCGATGTTCCTTACGCGGCAGCGTGGTGGCCCGCCACCGTGGAACGCTCATTCCATGTCCTTCTCTCGACTCACCGGGTTTTCCCCGGGAGACCGGAGCGCCTGCCGCAACGTCGGCGTCACGACGGAGCGGCCTCCCGGGCGAGCTCCTGCGCCTCGGCGCGCGCCCGCACCCGCTCCGGCGTGAGCGGCAGCCGGTCGGCGTCCGAATCCGCGTCGCCGAGGGCGTCGGCCACCGCGTTCGCGATCGCTCCGCCGACCCCGGCGATCCCGATCTCGCCCGCCCCCTTGACCCCGAGCGGATTGCGCGGCGACGGCGAGCGGGCGAGGTCCCGGTGGACGATGGCGGGTACGTCGGTGGCGCCGGGCAAGAGATAGTCCATGAACGACCCCGAGAGAAGCTGTCCCGCGTCGTCGTAGCGAAGCTCTTCGAGCAGGGCGCCGCCGAGGCCTTGGGCGACCCCGCCTTCGATCTGCCCGGCGACCATCGCCGGATTGACGACGCGGCCGACATCGTACACAAGCCAGATCCGCTCCGGCGCCACCTGGCCGGTCGCGGTGTCCACCCGCACCCGCGCCACCGTCACCCCGTGGGAGTAGGCCATCCGCTCGCTCCGGTAGTAGTGGATCGCTTCGAGGCCGGGTTCGGCCGCGAGCTCGGCGAGCGTGCAGGTCCGTCCGCCGGCGCTCCGGACCACCCCGTCCGCCTCGACGACGAGGTCATCGGCCCGCGCCTCCAGCCGCGCCGCGGCCCGCCCGAGCAGCCGGGTACGAAGTTCGCCCACCGCGGCGTGGACCGCGTTCCCGGCCATCACCGTCCCGCGGCTCGCGAAGCTCCCGACCCCGCGGGGGATGAGGTCGGTATCTCCATGGCGCACGACCACCCGGGTGTGCTCGACCCCCAACGCATCGCCCGCGATCTGGGCGAGGCAGGTCTCCAACCCCTGCCCGAGGTCCGAGGCCCCGGTTGCGACCACGAGGTCTCCGCTCCGGTCGAGGAAGGCGCGCGCCCCCTCGAAGGGGCCGGTCCCCGTCTTCTCGACGAAGCAGGCGAGGCCCATCCCGCGGCGGTACCGCCCCGCCGCATCCGCCCCAGCCGTCCGCGCCGCGGCCACCCCAGGGTTCGAGCCCTCCGCGGCACGGGTCTCCCGATCCGCATCCCCGACCGCTCCGGGAGCCCCGCATCGCCCGGAAACCGCGCCATCCGGAGCACCCGCACCCGCGTTCCGGGGCGAAAAGCCGCTCAAGGCGACCGCCTCGGCGAGGGCGTGCGGGTAGTCGCCGCTGTCGTACTCCACCTCCTCGCCGAGGATGGTGGTCCCGCGCGCGAACGGCATCCGCTCGGGGCGGACGAGGTTCCGCCGGCGAATCTCGACGGGCTCGATCCCGAGTACCCGGGCGGCGCGGTCGATGAGCCGTTCGCGTGCGGCATTGCACTCGAAGCGGCCGGGCGCGCGGTACGTGCCGGTCGGGGTCTTGTTGGTGAGCACGCAGCGGACCCGGCACCGGTACGCCCCCATCTCGTATGGGCCGGGGAGCATGCCGGCGCTCAGCCCCGGCACCACCGTGCCGTGGGTACGGAGGTAGGCGCCCATGTCGTTGACCGCCTCCACCCGCAGCCCGAGGAACCGTCCGGCGGCGTCGAGCGCAAGGGCGAGCTCGTAGCGCTGCTCGCGGGAATGGTTGACGGCGCTCAGGTGCTCCACCCGATCCTCGATCCACTTGACCGGACGCCCGAGCCGGAGCGCCGCGCACGGGATCAGGAAGTCCTCGGGGTAGAACTCGCCGCGCGCCCCGAAGCCGCCGCCCACGTCCGGCTCGACGAGGCGGATCCGGTGCTCGGGCCATCCCAGCATCGCGGCGAGGACGCCGCGGTTGAAGTGCGGGACCTTGGTCGGCCCCCATACGGTGAGGCGCCCGCGGCCCCGGCCCGCATCCCGATCGGGCACGGCGACGAGCCCGCGGGTCTCCATCGGGACGGCGGTATGGCGGCCGGTGCGGAACGAGAGCCGCACGATCCGGTGCGCCCGCGCGAACGCCGCGTCGACGTCCCCGAAGCCCTCCTCGATGAGCGAAGCCAGGTTGTCGGGCGTATGGTCGAAGAGGGCGGCGGGCGGCGGCGCCTCCGCATCCGTGACCGCCGGACGGGGCTCGGCGTCGATCGCCACCAGAGCCGCCGCGTCCTCCGCTTCCGCGCGGGTACGGGCGACGACCAGGGCGATCGGCTCGCCCACGTAGCGGACCCGCCCGACCGCGAGCGGGTGCTGGAGGTAGCGAAGAAGCCGCTGGTCGGGAACGAGGCGGATGGGGATGGGCCGGAGCGCATCCGCGAGCTCGTTCGCCGTGAACAGGGCCGCGACCCCCGGCGCCGCCCGTGCCGCCGCCGCATCGACCGCCCGGACCCGCGCATGGGCATGGGGGCTCCGCACCACCGTCGCATGGAGCATGCCGGGCAGGCGGACGTCGTCCACGTAGGCGCCCTCCCCCCGGACGCGCCGCAGGTCCTCTAGGCGCCGAACGGAACGCCCGATCACCCCGGGCGCACCCCGGTCCACCCCAGCGCCGGGAGTGCCGGCCGCGGCACCTCCTTCGGTGACGGAAGCGCCGAAAACGCGGGGGGCGCAAGCGCCGGATTCGGACCTGCCTCCCGCCGCCGCGGCCTCGCCCCTCTCTCCGAACGGCCCCGGACCCTCCATCCGGCATATTGATAGGTTCGCATGGCGCCTCGGTCAAGCTGCCCCGCCAACTCTTCGCCAAGCGAAGGCGTAGCTGCCCATGGTGCCGCCAGGAGGGAAACGCAGATCATCCAACCCACCTCGATCGGATGGACGCCGCCCTGGGGGCCATCGGGCGGCGCTTGCAGGTGAGGGCGAAGGGAGCCTCCCGGACGCCCGGATAGCCGCTTCGGAGGTGCATAATCGGGCCACGGACGCGCGGGCGGGCGGCGCAGGGACGGGATCGATGAAGCAGGCGGAAACGGGTTCGGACCCGCGCACGGCGCGGCGGAAGCTCCCCATCGGAATCCAGACCTTCCGCGAGATCCGGGAGGAAGGCTACTACTACGTGGACAAGACCGCCTACGTTCGGCGGCTGGTGGACGAGGGCAAGCACTACTTCCTGTCGCGCCCTCGACGCTTCGGCAAGAGCCTCCTCGTGGACACCATCAAGGAGCTGTTCGAGGGGCGCGAGCCGCTGTTCCGGGGCCTCGCCGTCCACGACCGGTGGGACTGGTCGGCCCCCCACCCCGTGCTGCGCCTCGACTTCGGCGGCGGCAGCTACGGCGAGCCCGGCCTCGTGCACAAGGAGGCGGCGGCGCGCCTGGGCGCCCTGGAGCGGGAGTTCGCGGTCACCGCCCACGACGAGACCGCCCCGGCCCGTTTCCAGCACCTGCTGCGCACCCTGCACGAGCGCACCGGCCAGCGGGCCGCGGTGCTGATCGACGAATACGACAAGCCGATCCTGGACGCGCTCCGGGCGCCGGAGGTCGCCCGCGCCAACCGCGACTTCCTGCACGGGTTGTATTCCGTCGTCAAGTCCGCCGACGCACACGTCAAGTTCACCCTGCTCACCGGGGTGAGCAAATTCTCCAAGGTGAACCTGTTCTCGGGGCTCAACAACCTGAAGGACATCACCCTGGACCCGCGCTACTCCGCCCTCTGCGGGTACACCGAGGCGGACCTCGACACGGTGTTCGCCCCGGAGCTGCCGGGGCTGGACCGGGGCGAGATCCGGCGCTGGTACAACGGCTATAGCTGGCTGGGCGACGAGAAGGTCTACAACCCCTTCGACATCCTCCTGCTGTTCGACACGCGCCGGTTCAAGGCGTGGTGGTTCGAGACGGGCACGCCGACGTTCCTCATCGACACGCTGCTGGAGCGGAGGGTCGGCACCCTGGCGCTCGAAGACATGCTCGGCGCCGATGACCTTCTGTCCACCTTCGACGTGGACGACATCGCCCCCGAGGCGCTGCTGTTCCAGACCGGCTACCTCACCATCCACGAGGAGGAGGACCTCGGCGGCAGGACGCGCTACCGGCTCGGCTATCCGAACCGGGAGGTACGCCAGAGCCTGAACGAGAGCCTGTTGCACCGCTTGGCGGACAATCCATCGGACGCGCGAAGGCAGGGCGATCGTCTGTACGAGCTGCTTCGAGCCAACGACTTCGACGGCTTGGAGGCGCTGCTCCGAGCGTTCTTCGCCGGGATCCCCTACCAGTGGCACGTGCGCAACGACATCGCAGACTACGAGGGGTACTACGCGAGCGTGTTCTACGCCCTGTTCGTCTCGGCGGGGCTGGACCCGGTGGTGGAGGACAGCACCAGCCGCGGCCGGGTGGACCTCGCGGTCCGGCTCCACGGCCACGTGTACCTGTTCGAGTTCAAGGTGGTCGAAGACCCGCCGCGGGATGGGTCGGCGCGGAGCGCGGCGATGGCGCAGCTACGCGAGCGGGGCTACGCGGACAAGTACCGGGGAGCGGGCGAACCGGTGCATCTCATCGCGGTGGAGTTCAGCAAGCACACCCGCAATCTGGCCGCGTTCGAGGCGGCGCCCGCGTGAGAAGGCGCGACGGAACGGCTCGCGAGAGGCACGAGAACCGTCGCCGCCGCCTCGAATCCGGGCCCGCGGAATTCCTCGCCCCCGGCCTCGGGCCGGAGACACCATCGGCTTCGTGCTTCTCCACCCCGCCACCGCTCCTCGAACGGGTGAGGCGATTCGGGTCAGGATGTTCCCATCGCTGCCGACGGCCGGGTAAATCCATTGGAATCAATACCTTCGTTCAGGATCATCTCTCGTTGGACAAGACCAGGGCTGTTGGCGATAAAATAGACCTGTCCGGTTTTGTAGCACAAGGGTTGTCCGGTTTCTCCTGACCCGTGGTTGGTTCTGTGGAGCTTGTGGGCGAGAGGCGCGAGAGTGTGGACGAGGCGCCGGGCTCGCGCTGGTCCGCAGGACTCGTCCACAAATCCAGGGCAATCCAGGGCTCGCAATCGCGCCGGAGGTGATGCACAATATTCGCTGGTCGAACCGACATGCTGCCGCAAACAAACGGGCGAACCGCCGTGCTCATGAGCAAGCCTTTCCATTCGAGCCTCATGGCCCGTCGTCCTCACGGGTGTCGGCCAAGTTCCGTTCGCCCGTTGTTCGCACGCGGATGGGACGCGAATGAGCACTGACGCCCCCGGTGCACCGGAACCCGTCAAGTTTCGATTCGAGCATGTCGGCCCCGTCGCGGAAGCCGAGCTGGAGCTGGGCGATCTGACGATCATTGCCGGCCGTAACAACACCGGCAAGACCTATCTGGTCTATACGCTCTATGGTTTCCTCAAGATGTGGAAAAATTGGCCCGGTCCGGCGCCTTCCGCCCCGGAGCAGACAGAAGTTCGACTCGGGACAACAGAACGATATTCAACCTTCGAGAAGCTCATCGGATCGGTCAGGGAAGGAGGGGATGCCAGGATCTCGGTAGAGCCGGGAATGCTTGGCCAGGAACGAAGCAAGGTCATGGAATCATTGACGCGATCATTCTCGAAAGATGCACTGGCCAGTGTGTTCAGCGCTCACCCCGACACGTTCACCGACGCCTTCTTCCAGGTGCTCTTGGACAATGAGCGTCCCGAGTATCCCTCCCTTAAAATTACAGCCCATCGGGGCGATGTCCTTTTAGGCAATCTCTCACTGGAATACGACGGAGAACACATTACGGTTGCCGATCTCCTGCTGCAGACGGCGCGAACACGGAGCTCCGACGTGCGGAGAAGCCTCTGGCGTTTATATCTTCTTTTCCTGTTTCCGGAGCTGATGCAAACGGATCCCTTCGTGTTGTCCTCGGAGCGTTTCGGCATCTCGCTCTTCTACAAGGAACTCGACTTCACCAAAAACCGGCTGGTGGATTTGCTGCAGAAGATGGGGGACAGGAATGGCAGGGATCTCCATCTGCCCTTCGATCTGATGGACGAAGCGGTCAGCCGCTATGCGCTTCCCATCAAGGACAACATCGACTATACCCGAGATATTCCGGAGATCGTGAAGCGGAAGAGCGAATTCCATGAAGAAAAGATCTTCAAGGATATCCAGACCATGATGAGAGGCTACTACAGGAGCATCAGCGACAATATCGAGTTCCGATCGACGGCGCGTGGCCCTCGTCGCTTCAACGTTCCGCTGCATCTGGCCTCCTCGTCCGCACGGGGACTCTCCGATCTGTACTTTTTCCTGCGCCATGCCGCGCGGAAGAACCATCTCCTCATCATCGACGAGCCGGAAGGCCATCTCGACACGGCCAATCAAGTCCTGCTGGCACGGCTGGCGGCGCGGCTGGTGCAGAATGGGCTGAAGATACTGGTGACCACTCATAGCGACTACTTCGTCAAGGAGATCAATAATCTCGTCATGCTGAGCGGTTCGTTCGAAGGCAAGGAGCAGGTCGTCAGGAGCCTCGGGTACGAAGACGGCGACGGTATCGCGCCCAACCGGATCCGGGCGTACGTCGCGAAGGAGAACGGGCTGGCCAAGTGTGCGGTGGACGAATTCGGCATCGATATGCCGGTCTTCGATCAGACGATCGATCGGATCAACCGTGTGGCCAATGAGCTTGCTTCGCGCCTGGCGGAAGACGCGGAAACCTGAAATGGCTCTGGCTCCCCAACTTGCCGCCATCCTGAAGGAGAAGCTTCTGGAGAGTGTTCTGCTGGATCCGGAGGGAGAGGGCGGCAGCATCTACCTTCGGGAAAGGAGCGCCGAAATGTGCGTGAAGATCGCGCCGCTACCGGCGCCGATGGCGGCGATACGTATCGAGGGCGTCGGCCATCTGCCGGGGCTCCGGGAAGGCCACCCTTGGACGCGCATTTGTGACTACCTCCTGGTCTTCGAGACCGGGAACGCCTCTCACGCGGTCTTCGTCGAGCTCAAGAAGACATGGACCGATGAGCAAAGACCGAAGGAGCAACTCCGACGCTCCTTGCCGATTCTGGAGTATCTCCGCTCCGCGTGCCGAATCGAGCATGGAGCCGCATCGAGCGAGTCGCCGGTGACGGTGAGTTATCTCATGATTTGCGAGAAAGGGAGCACGAGACTGGACAAGCAACCGGTCCGAGCCGATCCGGCGGCGAGGATCCGCGAGGAAACATACAGGAACATCATGATCAGGACGTTCATCGGAACGTCGGCGCCTCTCGCCGCATTGTTGCGTGAATGAGTATCCTGCGCGGACAAATCTCCATCGGGAAAGTGGGCGGATTTCGTGACCTCTACGCACGACGGGCGTCTCCCCCCTCGTCGCACCTGTTTCCCCTTGCCATCCTCTGCGCCGATGGCCGATCTCCAGCCCACCATCATCGACGAGCCTCTCGGTTTTCGTGCACTCTCTGCCCTGCTCGAGGGGTGCGTGGAACGTATTCCCTCGCCGGTTGGTCGGATGCGGTCGAGCCTCCGTGTTCCGAGGCGCAGAGTCGTCCTGACTCCGCTTCTCCTGCCCTTGAATCAAGGAGCACGGTCGCGAGGCCCCGTCGATGACGCTCACGCCCTCGACACGAGGGGCCGCAGAGCCCACCTCTCGACGCCGGTCGTCCTTCCGGTCTTCCGCACCTGCGCTCCCGGCGGCGACCTCGATCAGGCTCACCACGCGGGCGGCACGGACACCGGCTCCGTCGCCTCGCATCCGGGCTGGAGGAATTCCTCGCCCCCGGTCGCGCGTCAGGCGCATCGCCGGGCTCGCACTTCTCCACTTCGCCGCTCCGTCACCGCTTCGCTCGCTGGCGAAGCGAGCCGGGGCGGGAGGTTTCCGTCGCCGCCGGCGTTCGGAGCCTTCAATTCGGACTTCGTGAACGCCGACCCCCCAAGGCTCCGTGGAGCGGTCGGCTTCAGACGCATCGCGCTCCATGTCCTCGCCGCCATCGTCCTCTATCTGGCCCTGTGCACCGTGCTCTGGCTCGGCCTGCAGGTGAACCCCGCATGGGGAACGGCGGGCTTCGTCGGCTGGCTTGGGCTCGTCGCCGCCTGGAGTTGGTGGACCAGACGGCGCGGGCGCTGCGAACGCGGACCACCCCCGCCTGCCTCCCGTCCGGGACTCCGGCACCATAGCAAACTCCGAGCGCAGGGACGCACCCTGAAAGGGGTCGAACCAAGGGGGGGACAAGAGGCGGGTCCCTGCACTTGCCGCCTTGTCTCCGACCCTTCCCGGTGGGGGCCTTGCCGTGAAATTCTCAACCCGAGGCACACAAGAACGCCGCCCGCGGAATCCATTGTTTTCCGCAGGTTCGGTCGTCAACGCGGTCCATGCGGGAGGCGGATCGGCTTACGGACTGCCCCAAGTGGTCCGGCGCTTCGCGACCTCGAAAGAGCAAGCGTCAGGTCCAGTGGTTCCCATGGCAGACGCTCGGACGAGGCTCCAAACGGTGACGAACCGGCACCCGGCGGAGGCCATCGGCTTCGGGGCCGGCGCGGCAACCGCGCACGATCCCGGTTCCAATTCCGATTCCGGAGCGGAGCTCGCGGGGAGAGCGGCCTCCGCGTCCGGGAACGCTCTCGTCCGGCTCCCGGCGGCCCGCCTCAGCCGGTTGCGACCACGGTGGCGGTCCCGGTGAGGACGGTCTCCCCTTTCTGGTTGGTGGTGGTCACCGAGAAGTCCACCAGCCGCTCGCCGCCTTCCTCCCGGACCGCGTCGACCCGCGTGGCGGCGGTCAGGGTGTCGCCCGGCCATACCTGACTGGTGAACCGCACCCCGAACCTGCGCACGTTCTCCGCACCCGCGAGGTTGGTGATCGCCCGCCCGGTCATCCCCATCGTCAGCATCCCGTGGGCGAACACCCCCCGATAGCCGGCCGCTTCGCGGGTATAGAGTTCGTCGGTGTGGATCGGGTTGTAGTCGCCGGACGCGCCCGAGTACATCACGAGCTGGGTGCGGGTCAGGTCCTCCACGAGCACCTCTTCGTGGAGGTCGCCGACCTTGAATTCTCTCGCCGTCATTGCCGTCTCGCCCTCCATCTCAGCCCTGGTCCACCGGCCGCTCGGTCTTGACCGTGACGCCCCGCGCCCGGCAGACGAGCTCGCCGTTCCGGTCGTGGTAGTCGATGAGCCGCTCCGTGAACAGGAGCTTGCCGGCGCGCCGGCTCTGCTTCTCCCAGGATTCCCCGACCCGGTAGGTCGCGGTCAGCAAGTCGCCCGGCCGCAGGGGCCGGCGGTACTCGAAGTGCTGCTCGGCATGGAGCCCGCCCGAGGACGGCGGCTCGCCGTCGATCCCGCTCGGGGTCCCGCCCGAGCCGAACCACTTCTCGCCCGGCTTGGGGCGGGTCGGGTGGTCGGGGTCGAACTGCGCCACCGCCTGGGCGAAGGTCGGGGGCGCGACGATGCCGCCCGCCGCGGTCTCCTTCGCCGTCTCGGCGTCATGGTAGACGGGGTTGGTGTCTCCGATGGCGCGCGCGAACATCATGATGTGCGACGCCTCCACCGGGAACGTGACCTTCTTGGGTTCCGACACGGGCTGCCTCTTCAGCAATGGGCCGATCATGGGCGTCCGGCAGCCCGGATCGACCGGTTCGCCGCCGCCTCGCCGGGCGGTATTATCGGCCCATTCCGCCTTCCGCTCTACCATGCCGCCCGTGAACGTCCCGGCCAGGGCACGATTCCCGGGAGATGCGCCGATCGGCGCTTCGCCGCCGGCCCCGGCCTTGGAGCCGACCGTCTCCGCCAAGGTCGCAGGAGGGCGCCATGGAGGCCCGTGCCGGCCGGTGGCGCGGGAGTGCCGTCGTGCTACCCGTCGTCGTAATCGACGTCGAGTGCAAGCGGTGGATCGCTGGTGCTCTCGCGCGTGTTTTCGAGCTCCGCAGCCACCGGGGTCCGAGGCAGAGAGTGGAGAGACGAACGCATATGAACCCGTCAAACTCGCCATCAGGGGTCATGGACCACCCAGGCATGATGACGACACATCGATCTTCATGGCGTTCGAATTCCGTCCGATCACGCGGATGCCGCGAGATCCGATTTCGAGACGGGTTCATGTCCGTGCCGCCCTCGCGCCCGCCTCTCCGGAATCGGCTCACTCGGTGAGCACGAGGGTGTCGGCGGGCGCCCAGCTCACGAAGCGGCGCGCCCCCCGCTCGATCCGGACCGGGCCGCGGGCGGTGTTGGGGATCGTCGCCGCCAACCGCATCCCCTGCGCGGTGACCAGGAAGAGGCGGGTCTCGCTTCCGTAGTAGGCGAAGTCCTCGACCGTCGCCTCGAACGCGATCTCCGCGCCCGGGCGCGATTCGCCGAGGCGGATCTTCTCCGGCCGGACCGCGACCCCGACCTCTCCCCGCACGGGCTCCGGGTGGGGGACGCGGAGGGCGCCGAGCCCGGGCGCCTCCAGCAGGAGCCGGCCCTCCCGATCCCGGCCGGCGTTCGCCGAAGCCTCGAAGAGGTTCACCTTGCCGATGAAGTCGGCGACGAAGCGGCAGCTCGGGTACTCGTACAGGGTCGCCGGGTCCGCCACCTGCCGCACCCGTCCGCGCTCCATCACCGCGATCCGGTCCGCCATCGACAGCGCCTCGTCCTGGTCGTGGGTGACGAAGACGAACGTGATCCCGACCGCGATCCGGAGGTTGACGAGCTCCCGGCGCATCGCCTCGCGGAGCTTCGCGTCGAGCGCCGAGAGCGGCTCGTCGAGGAGCAGCACCCGTGGACGCTTCACGAGCGCCCGCGCGAGCGCGACCCGCTGGCGCTGGCCGCCGGAGAGCTGATCGGGTTTTCTCTCCTCGAGCCCTTCGAGGCGGACGAGCCCGAGCGCTTCGCGGACCCGCTCCCGGCGCTCCCTCACCGGCGCCCCCGTGACCTTGAGGCCGTAGGCGACGTTGTCGAACACGCTCATGTGGGGGAAGACCGCGTATGACTGGAAGACCATGTTGACCGGCCGGCGGTTCGGCGGCACGCCGGCGACGTCGGCCCCGTCGATGCGGATCTCCCCCGCGGTCGGCGTCTCGAACCCCGCGAGCATCCGCAGGAGGGTCGTCTTGCCGCAGCCGGAAGGGCCGAGGAGGGCGAACAGCTCGCCCTGCGGGACCTCGAGATCGACCGAATCGACGGCCGACGGACCCGCCCCGAAGCGCTTGGTGACGCCCCGGAGCTCGACGATGGGGGGCTTGGCCGATCCGTTCCCGGCGCCCCTGCCGTTCCCGTCTTTGGCGCCGCTCATCGGGTTCGTCCGCCCCGCGCGCCGCCCATGCCGGTCATCGCGCCCGCCGGCTCACCGGCCGCCGGAGCCCGCGCCGGGGAGCCCTTCATCCCTTGCCCGCCGCCGGCTGCCGTGCGCCGCTTCGCCCCTGCAACCAGAGCGCGATGCCGGTGACGAGGAGGGTGATCGCGATGAGGATGGTCGACGCCGCGTTGACCTCGGGGGTCACCGAGAACCGGACCATCGAGTAGACCTTCACCGGGAAGGTCACGGTGTCCGGTCCCGAGGTGAAGAAGGTGATGACGAAGTCGTCGAGCGAGAGGGTGAACGCGAGCAGCGCCCCCGCGACGAGACCCGGAAGCATCCAGGGCACGAGGACGTCCCGGAACGCCTGCCACTCCGACGCCCCGAGGTCGCGCGCCGCCTCGTCGAGCTCGCGGTTGAAGCTCGCGAGCCGGGCCCGGACCACCACCGCGACGAACGGGAAGCTGAACGAGATGTGGGCGATGGTGATCGCGCCGAGGTTGAGCGGCCACGGGAGGCCGGCCGGCCAGCCGATGCGGGCGAAGAAGGCGAGCATCGCGACCCCCATGCAGATCTCCGGGATCACGATGGGAAGCGCCATCGCCGCCTCGTGCGGGCCCTTGAACGGAAAGCGGAAGCGCCAGAGGGCGACCGCGGCGAGGGTCCCGAGCACGGTGCTCGCGAGGGTGCTCACGAAGGCGATGGTGAGGGAGTTGGCGAACGCCTCGATGAGGGCATCGTTGTTCCACGCCTTCTCGTAGTACTCGAACGTGAACCCCCGCCACACGATGTTGCGGCGGCTGTCGTTGAAGCTGAACGCGACGAGGGTCGCGATGGGGGCGTAGAGGAAGACGAAGGTCGCGAGCAGGACGAGCCGCATCCAGGCCCGCCGGCCGTACTCGAGCGGCCCCGGCGGCGGCCGGCGCCGGCCCGCCGCCGCCGCTGCTGCGGCGCTCACGCCGCCTCCATCGCGGAGCGCCCGCGGCTCGCCGCCGCCCGGAGCGCGAGGGCGAAGAACGTCACGTACATCAGGATGAACGAGAGGGCCGCCCCGAACGGCCAGTCGTTCGCCGACTTGAACTGGCGCTCGATGACGTTCGCGATCATCTGGCTGTCCGTGCCGCCGAGGAGGTCCGGGGTGAGGAACGAGCCGAGGGCGGGGATGAACGTGATGATGACCCCGGAGACGATTCCGGGGAGCGCGAGCGGGACGACGACGGACGCGAACGTGCGGAGCTGGCTCGCCCCGAGGTCGAGGCTCGCCTCGAGGTACGAGCGATCGAGCCGATCGAGGGCCGCGTAGAGGGGGAGGACCATGAACGGGAGGTGGACGTACACGAGGCCGTAGACGACGGCGGTGTTGTTGTAGAGCATCGCGAACGGCTCGAAGCGCTCACCGAGGAGGTGGAGGTCTCCGAGGCCGGCCCACGCGAGGGCGGCATCCGCCCTCTCCCACATCCACTCGGCGGTGAAGTTGACGTACCCGCGGGTCCTCAGCACCGCGATGAGGGCGTAGGTCCGGATGAGGAGGTTGGTCCAGAACGGAAGGATGGTGAGCAGGAGCAGGATCGCCTTCCAGCGCGGCGGGGCGAACGTGATGGCCACCGCCACCGGGAATCCGACGGCGAGGCAGATGAGGGTGGTGAGCGCCGCGAACCGGAACGACTTCGCGAAGATCCGGAGGTAGAGAGGATCGAGGGCGCGGACGTAGTTCTCCAGCGTTCCGTTGATCGCGATCTCGACGAGGCCCCGCTTCTCGCCGAAGCTGAAGCCCCACACCAGCGCGAGCGGGGCGAGGAAGAACAGGACGAGCCACGCCGTCGGCGGCAGGAAGAACGCCCAGAAGGCTCGCCGGGAGGCGCGCCAGGGGTCCATCGCGGGCCAGCGGTCAGCGGTCCGGGCGCCGGTCCGGCCGCCGGCCCGCGATCCTCCCCGCGCTCCCGGCCGGGAGCCTGCCCGGGCCGGAGCGATCGGGAAGTGCGGGCGCAGGCGCGGGCGCCGTCGCCCGCACCCCCGTCCCCACCCGCGCCCGCGCCCGCGCTCGCGCCGTCCGCGTCGCCCGCCCGATGCGCCCCGCGGCGGCCGGCCCTTCGCGGCGCGTCATGCGGCCTGGATGCGCGTCCAGGTCTCGTCGATCAGCCGCTGGTGGTCTTCACCCAGGTACTTGTCCGTCTCCGAGATCTCGACCACCGACGGCGGCGGGAAGATCGCGGGATTCTCGAGGTACTCCGCCGACAGGTGCTGCTTCGCCGCCTCGTTGGGGGTCGCGTAGTAGATGAAGTCGGCGATCGCCGCCCCGACCTCCGCGTCGAGGATGAAGTCGATGAACCGGTGTGCGTTCCCGGGATGCGGCGCGCCCTTGGGGATCGCCAGGGTGTCCTCCCAGAGCAGGCCGCCTTCCTTCGGAACGACGTAGCCGATGTCGTCGTCCTCGGCCATGACCTGGAGGATGTCGCCGTTCCACTCCATGGTGAGGTCCACCTCGCCCGCGATGAGCAGATCCTGGCCGTTGTCCTCGGCGAACGCCTTGATGTGCCGCTTCTGCCGGATGACGAGCGCCTCGACCTCCCCGATGCGGGCCGGATCGGTCTCGTTGTACGAGTACCCGAGGTACTTGAGCCCGATCCCGACGATGGTGCTGCCGTCGCCGAGCATCGCGATGCGCCCGGAGTACTCGTCCGAATCGTAGAGGTGCTTCCAGCTGTCCGGCACCGCCGCGACCCTGGACTTCCGGTACCCGATCCCGATGGTCCCCCACATGTAGGGCAGGCTGTACCTGCGCCCCGGGTCGAACGCCGCGTCGCGGAACACCGGGGTGACGTTCGCCATGTTCGGGATCTTCGAGTGGTCGAGGGGCTCCAGCATCCCGGCCGCGATCATGCGCTCCACGTAGTCGTTGGTCGGCACGATCACGTCGTAGCCCGGGTTGCCCTCCTTGAGCTTGGCGAAGAGCTCGTCGTTGTCGGCGAAGAGGTCCATCTTGACCTCGATCCCGGTCGCGGCCCGGAAGTCGTCGAGGGTGGTCTCGCCGATGTAGGTGTCCCAGTTGTAGAAGTTGAGCTTCGCCTCCTCGGCCGGCCAGCCGAGCCTCGGCGCGAAGGCGAGGCCGGCCGCGGCGGCGCCCGCCCCGGCGAGGAGCGAGCGGCGGGACATGCGGTTGCGGCCGCGGCGGCGCGTCATTCGGTTCATCGGGACCTCCTTGCAGGTTTCCTCTGTCGGGTCCGGGGATGGTTCTTCTCGCGGCGAAGACGTCCGGCTCGAGAGACGACCGGATCGGGCGCTTCCCGGGTCGGACGTTCTCGTGGGCGTGGCGGGACTCGTCGTGGCGGGTCTCCTCGTGCGGTCCGTCCGGCCCGCCCATCGGCGCCCGATTATCCGCGAGCCCCGGCGGGGACGCCAGCGCCAGCGCCAGCGGCGGCGGGCGCCCGGTCCTCCGGGGCGGGCGAGCGCGTCCATCGTCTCGTCGAGGGCGAGGCGCGCCTTCTCCACGACCTCGTCGATCTCGGCCCGGGAGATGACGAGAGGAGGGGAGAGGACCATGCTCTCCCCCACCGAGCGCATCACGAGCCCGTTCGCCAAGCAGCGGTCGCGGCAGAGGACCCCGACCTCGCCCTCGGGCTCGAAGCGCTTCCGGGTCGCCGGGTCCTCGGCGAGCTGGAGCGCGGCGAGCATACCCGCCCCCCGGACCTCGCCGACGAGGGGGTGGCCGGCGAGCTCGCGCACGGCAGCCTGGAAGTAGGGGACGGTGCGCTCCCGGCAGCCCTCGACGATCCCCTCGGCGCGGAGGATCCGGAGGTTCTCGAGCGCGACCGCGCACGCGACGGGGTGCCCGGACCAGGTGAAGCCGTGGAAGAACTCGCCGCCCCGCCCGAGGAGAGGCTCGGCGATCCGGTCGTGCACCATGACCCCCCCGGTCGGCATGTAGCCCGAGGAAAGGCCCTTCGCGATCGGCATCAGGTCGGGGTCGAGCCCGTAGTACTCGGAGCCGAACCAGGGACCGGTGCGTCCGAAGCCGCAGATCACCTCGTCGGCGACGAGGAGCACCCCGTGTTCGCGGCAGATGCGGGCGACCTCCGGCCAGTACGTGTCCGGCGGCACGATCACCCCGCCCGCGCCCTGGATCGGCTCCGCGATGAACGCCGCCACCCGCTCCGGCCCGAGCGCGAGGATCCGCTCTTCGAGCGCCCGCGCCGCCGCGAGCCCGAACTCGTCCGGGGTCCGGCCGCCGCCCAGCTTGTACCAGTAGGGCTCCATGACGTGCTCGATCCCCGGGATCGGGAGCCCGCCCTGGCGGTGCATGGTCTCCTTCATCCCGCCGAGGCTCGCCGCGCCCATGGTGCTGCCGTGGTAGGCGTTGTCGCGCGCCAGGATGACGTGGCGCTCCGGCTCGCCGATCACGTCGAAGTAGCGGCGCACCATGCGGATCACGGTGTCGTTCGCCTCCGAGCCCGAGTTGGTGAAGAAGACGTGGTTGAAGCCGGGCGGGGCCACCTCGGCGAGGACCCGGCCGAGCTCCGCGGCGGGCGGATGGGTGGTGTGGAAGAAGGTGTTGTAGTAGGGCAGCTCCGCCATCTGCCGGGCCGCGGCCTCCGCGAGCTCGCGCCGGCCGTAGCCGACGTTCACGCACCACAGCCCCGCCATCGCGTCGATGAGGCGCCGGCCGTCCGCGTCCCAGAGATGGACGCCCTCCGCGCGGGTGATGACCCGCGGGCCGCCCTTCGCCCCGAGCGCGCGGTGGTCGGTGAAGGGGTGGAAGTGGTGTCGGGTGTCGAGCGCCCGCAGGTCGCTCTGCGCGGGAGCGGCCACGGCGGCCGCGGCGGCGGGCGAAGCGGCGGTCCGGCTCGTCGTCATGTCCTTCCTCCCTTTCTTCGGCGGTCCCGGCCCGGATATCTCACCGGCCTGCTGCCGCGGGCGCCGCGGCGGTCGCGGTCCCGGCCCGGACCCCCCTCCGGACCGCCTCGACGGCGTGCCGCGCCAAGCGGGCTCCGCCTTCGACGTGAACCCGTCTCGAAATCACCATCGGGGGCCATGGACCACCCGGGCATGATGGCGACACGTCGATTTTCAAGGCGTTCGAATTCCGTCCGATCACGCGGATGCAGTGAGATCCGGTTTCGAGCCCCCACGGTGGCGAGCCGCCGCGCCGTCGCGTAAGGAACATCGAAGCGTTTCGCCGCATGACCGGCGGTCGTGCCGGGTGCGAGGCCGGGCCTTCGCTGGTGTGTCCGGACCCGGTTTCGAGCGTAGCCCGAGCCGTGATCGGCGTGGAGTCGCTGACGGCGCGGGGATTCCCGCGACCTCGCAGGCAGGAGCGAACCTTCCGCCACGGCTTCCCCGGCACGACCCTGGTCCATGTTGGGAGATCGGGCGATGGGAAGCAAGACTCGCAGGCAGGCGTTGCGGGTGGTTCACCCTCGGTGCGCGGGTATCGACGCGGGCAAGGCCAGGCACTATGTTGCGGTTGCGCAGTCGGCGGCCGAGCATCCGGTTCGTTGCTTCGCCAGCTTCCCCGACGAGTCGGAGGCGATGGCGCGGTGGCTGAAGTCGTGCGTGGTCGATACGGTGGCGATGGAGGCCATGGGGGTGTACCGGATCGCGGTGTTCGAGGTGCTGGACCGGGCGGGGTCGGAGTGGACGCGCGCGCGGCCAGGCAGGCCGGTGGCCGCAAGAGCGACGTGCTCGACCGCCAGTGGATCGGGGGGGTCGATGGGTAGAGGATGTTCCATGCAGGCCAGGCTCATGGCGGGGACAGGCTCATGGCGGGCCGCACTCGCCGGGACGAAGCGCCGCCATCGCATCATCGGACCCGGCTCGCCCTTCGGCATCCTGCGGCCCACCGGCGCCGCGGCGTCTCGACACTCCCGCGACGGAGGCCGGTGAGATATCCGATCTCGCGGGAACGCTGATGGCGGCGTGGCTCTGGGCCGCCGCCGCGACGGCCGCCGCGGGCCTCGCATGGAAGAAGCTCGCCTGGCTCCGGGCGCCCATGCCGCTGCCGATGCCGCTTCCGCCGGCGCCCGCGACCTGGTCCGGGGTGGCGCTCCGGATGCTCCGCGAGGGACTCCTCTTCGAGACCCTGTTCCGGGCGAACCGGTGGACCTGGCTCTTCGGCTGGATCTTCCACGCGGCCCTGCTGCTCGTCCTCGTCCGCCACGTCTGGCTCTTCGTCGACCCGGCGCCGGCGTGGACGGGGCCGCTGCTCGCGGCGGGCGGGGGGCTGAGCACGGCTCTCGCCGCCTCCCTCGCGGGGCTCCTCGCCCGGCGCCTCTTCGTCGCGCGGGTCCGCTACGTCTCCGTTCCGTCCGACTACCTGATGCTGCTCCTCATCCTCGTCATCGCGGGAAGCGGGGCGTGGCTCGGCCACGTCGACCCGCGCTCGCTCGGCCCGGCCCGCGAGTTCGCCCTCGGCCTCGTGCGCCTCGAGTCGCGGCCCCTCCCACTCGACCCCGTGCTCTGGCTGCACCTCGGCGGGGCCGGGCTGCTCGTCGCGCTCCTCCCCTTCAGCAAGCTCCTCCACGCCCCCGGCGTCTTCCTGAGCCCTACCCGCCGGCGGCCGCACCGCGTTCCCGGGCGGCGCGCGGACGCCGCCAGGGAGCGTCCGGGTCGATGAGCACCTTGCACACGGTCAACCGTTCCCCCTTCGAACACGGTGCGCTCGACGCCTGCCTCGCCCGCGTGCGGCCGGGGAGCGCGGTCCTCCTCATCGAGGACGGGGTGTTCGGCGCGCTCGACGGCTCCCGCTTCGCGGCCCGGCTCGAGGCGCTCGCGGCCGACGGGGTCGAGCCCTTCGTCCTCGGCCCGGACCTCGCCGCGCGGGGGGTCGAGCCCGCCCGGCTCGCTCCTTGCATCGGGGTGGTCGACTATGCCGGGTTCGTCGAGCTCGCCTGCCGCTTCGCGAGGACGGTTGCGTGGACCTGACGCCCGCGCGCGGGGGTCCCGACCGGGCGGCGGGTGGGCGCGCAGGCGGGCTCGGGGCCGAACCGCCCGGCATGAAGCCCCGGATCGAGCCGCCGCTTTCCGCCGTCTCCGCGCCGCCCCGGTCCACGCGGAGCCTCTGACACCGTGGCCGCCCGGTTCCCGGCCCCGAAGCTCGCGCCGGGCGCCGCCGCGAAGCTCGTCTCCCGCCGCGCCGGCCCGGAGACCCAGCGCGCCCTCGGATTCCCCGGCGAGCTGGTCGCCGACTGGGAGGCCGCCGCCGTCTCGGCGATGAAGGAGGTCGTCGCCGAGCGCGGGGGGCTCCGGCTCTTCCTCGACGCGTGCATGAAGTGCGGGGCGTGCACGGACAAGTGCCATTACTTCCTCGGGACCGGCGATCCGAAGAACATGCCGGTCGCGCGCCAGGACCTCTTCCGGAGCGTGTACCGGCGCTACCACTCCCTCTCGGGCCGGCTCGTTCCCTGGCTGGTCGGGGCGAGGAAGCTCACCCCGGAGATGCTCGAAGACTGGTACGCCTACTTCCACCAGTGCTCGCAGTGCCGGCGGTGCGCGGTCTACTGCCCGGTCGGCATCGATACCGCGGAGTTCGCGATGGCCGCCCGGGAGGTGATGGACCGCATCGGGATCGGACAGCACTACACCAACGACGTCGTGGAGAAGGCGGGCCGCCTCGGGAACAACCTCGGCCTGCCGGGGCCGGCCCTCACCGACACCCTCGCCGGGCTCGAGGAAGACCTTCTGGAGGAGACCGGCGCGGCGGTGCGCCTGCCTCTCGACGATCCGGGGGCGGACGTCCTGCTGGTGACCCCGTCCGCCGACTTCTTCGCCGAGCCGCACGTGGACGGCCTCATGGGCTACGCCAAGGTCTTCCACCAGGCGGGGCTGCGCTGGACCTTGAGCACCCATGCGTCGGAGGCGGCCAACTTCGCGCTCTTCATGGGGAGCCGCGAGCATATGGCGGCGCTCGCCCGGCGCATCGTCGAGGCGGCCCGTGCGCTGGGCGCCTCCCGGATCGTCTTCGGGGAGTGCGGTCATGCCTGGCGGGTGGGCCACAACCACCTCGAGGCGCTCGCGGGCCCGCTCGATTTCCTCGTCCGGGGCCGGGTCGAGCACGTGGTGGAGGTGACGGACGAGCTCATCCGGCGCGGGGCCCTCGACCTCGACCCCGCCGCCAACGACCACCGCCGGGTGACCTACCATGACTCGTGCAACATCGCGCGCGCGTCGCGGCTTGGCGACGTCCCCGGGGGGCAGTTCGTCGTCCCGCGCCGGGTGCTCCGCGCGGTCTGCAACCACTACGTGGAGATGGCCCGGAACACCACCCGGGAGGCGACGTTCTGCTGCGGGGCGGGCGGCGGCCTCCTCGCCGACGATCTCATGGAGCTGCGGGTGAAGGGGGCGGCGCCCCGGATGGAGGCGTTTCGCGCCGCCGAGGTGACCCACCTCGCCGCGATGTGCGCGATCTGCAAGAGCCAGCTCGCGCGGGTGTTCCCGGAGTACGGCTTCGATCGCGAGCAGGTGATCAGCGTGCACCACCTGGTCGGCGATGCGGTCGTCCTCGGCGCCAGGTCCTGAGCCCGCACCTTGGGGGGGCCTGCCCGTCGGGTGCGGGAGTGTGCAGGGGATCGAGGAGGGAGCGGCCGCGCTTCCGCGGGTTTCCGGGCGGGAGGCCGAACCCGGACGGCGGCGGCAGCCATCGGGACGGCCGCCGTGAAGGTGACGAAGCGTCCGCGAATGCGAGGCGGCCGGCTCAGCGAATGCGGGCGCGGAAATCCTCTTCGCCGTCACAGGCGAGGGCCGCGGCCGCCGCCTCGTCTTCCGACGATTCGGCGAAGCCCGGCGCGTCGGCCGGAAATCCCGCGGAGACCTCGATGCCGCGCGACAGCAGGATCCGGCGCACCATCTTCGCCCGGCCCTCCGCCAAGCCCGCGGCATGGCCTTCCACCAAACCTTCGACGCGGCCCTCCATCCGGCTCTCGCTGCGCAGGGAGCGCAGGAACGAATTGTCGTCCGGGCCGGTACCCTCGCGCGTGCCCAGGCGCCGGCCCAGGCGCTCGAGGGTCGCATTGGTCCGCTCGGAAGGCACGAGCTCGTTCATCGACTCGTGGATGTCCGCCGCCCGCCAGCCGGGGAACGCCCGGCTCACCGGCGAGACCCGGTACGCGCCATCCTCCAGCAGGCGGATCGTCAGCCCCGGAACGAGGCTCGCGGGGCGGCTGCGTGAGGGCCGGTCCGGCACGTCCACCCAGAACTCCGGCACCCCCCACGACTCGTACAGCGGGAGCTTGCCCCGACGCACGTCCGTGGTGTGGTCCACTTCGAGGACCACGTCCGGAAAGGTGCGCCCCAGGACCAGGAGCGGGTCTTCGATCTCCTGATCGACCTGCGAGGGGTGCAGGTACACGCTCTGGTCCGGGTGCAGGACGAGCCGCCTCGCCCCGGCCTCGTAGCGCCGCACCAGGCCCATGTTGCCGAAACACTTGATGGGGGAGCCGCGTGCGGCGGCGATGAGGGCGACCATCTCCCCCAGCGTCTGCGACGGCCGCTCGTGCTCCATGGTCGGCCCATCGCGCAGCATCCAGGCGGTGCGGCTCGCGGCGTCCCACATCTCGATCGGGCGATCGGCGCGGCGGTACTCGGCGAGGGTCATGGGGATGCGGTCGCAGCCGACGAACACCAGCTCGGACAGCGACGGCCCTCGTCGCCGTGCGGGCCGAGCCGGCGGCTCGGCCGCCCTCGCGCCCTTGCGCCCGCGCCCGGTGTCTACCGATGCTTCCGTGCCGACCATGGCCGCATTGTAACCGTATTCGTCCGGGGGGGCGCAAGGGCTCGGGCGCGGCTCTGTTAGGAGCACGTAGTCTGTCCGGTGTAGTAGCACGCGATCTGTCCGGTCAGATGGGCGCCGAGGAGGTGCCCTATGACCCGGACGCAAGTGCTACAGGAGATCCGACGGATGAGGTTCGAGGAAGCCTACGGAGGCTGGCAGTCGCGTCGTCTGACGCAGGAGGAGGCGGCTCGGCTGTTGGGGGTGTGCGATCGCACGTTCCGGCGCTACGTGGACCGCTACGAGGACGAGGGGCTGGACGGGCTCGCGGACAAGCGCTTGGCGCAGGTCTCGGCGCGCCGTGCTCCGGTCGATGAGGTGGTGCGCACCGAGACGCTGTACCGGGAGCACTACGAGGGGTGGAACGTGCGGCATTTCTACCGCTTCTACCGCCGCGAGCACCAGGGCACGCGCAGCTACACGTGGGTGAAGAACACCCTTCAAGGGGCCGGGCTGGTGGCGAAGGCTGCGGGCCGGGGCAAACACCGGCGCCGGCGCGAGCGCGCGCCGGTGGCGGGGATGATGCTCCACCAGGACGGCTCCACCCATGAGTGGGTCCCGGGCCAGCATTGGGACCTCATCGTGACCCTCGACGACGCGACCTGCGAGCACTACTCGATGTTCTTCGTCGAGGAGGAGGGAACCGCATCGAGCTTCCAGGCGATGGCCGAGGTCATCGAGACCCACGGCCTGCCGTCAAGCCTGTACACCGACCGGGGCTCACACTACTGGATCACCCCCGAAGCCGGCGGCAAGGTCGACCGCCTGCATCGCACCCAGTTCGGGCGCGCCATGCACCAGCTCGGCGTGGAGATGATCCCCGCGTACTCCCCGCAAGCGCGTGGACGATGCGAGCGGATGTTCGCGACCCACCAGGAGCGCCTGCCCAAGGAGCTCGCCGCTCGGGGCATCCACACGATGCAACAGGCGAACCGGTATCTTGCCGAGCACTACCGGGCGGCGTTCAACGAAGAGTTCACCGTGCCCGCCGCCGAGCTTGGCACGGCGTTCGTGCCCTTCGTCGGCCCGGCCCTGACGGACGTGCTGTGCGAACACCACGAACGCACCGTCGGGCGAGACCACTGCGTGAGCTTCCAAGGCAAGCGGCTCCAGATCCCCGCCCAAGCGCACCGTCGCCACTTCATCAAGGCGCGGGTGCGGGTGCATCGCTACCCGGACGGTCGCATGGCGGTGTTCCACGGGCCGCGCCGGCTCGCCGACTACGAACCCGATGGGGCCTTGGTCGGAGAGCCGCACCGGGCCGGGGACGGCCGGCGCGCCCGAGCGGGCATGGCTCGCTGAGCGCCGCGGGCAGTCCTGTGGATTTGTGGACGAGTCCTGCGGATCGGCGCGAGCCCTTCGGGCCGTGTGGACAAGACCCCGGACAACGCTCGCGCGTTGCCCGCCGCCTTGTCCACACTCTCGCGCCTCTCGCCCACAAGCTCCACAGGACCCACAACCAGTCCGAGGGAACCGGACAACCCTTGTGCTACAAAACCGGACAGGTCTATTTGTTGCCAACAGGGCTCGGGCGCGGCTCGGGCGCGGCCCCGCAGACTTTCTCACGCTGGCCGACTCGCGGCCAGGCGTCGATGCTCCACCGATCTCCCTGGGAACGGCTCGTCCTGGGAACGCTCGTGTGCCGCCCGCGAATGGGACGGCAAGACCGCCGCCGCCCGATACGGGCCGGAGGCCCGCGTTCGGAGAACGCGCCGTTCCCAGGCCGGCCGCATCCGTGGGAGGCGCCGTTTCCGCAACCATCACCGCTCAGATGCGACCGAACCGGATTCATCCGTGCGAACCGATTCCGCAGCGTGAAAGAGCCCTGCGTACCCCCCGGGCAGCCTCGCGGGGAGGGAGATCAGACCTCGAACGGGGCCGGGTCGATGAAGCGGTCGAGCACGTTGCGGGTGATGCGGGAGATGTTGTTGTCGTAGCCGTCGTGCGAGAGGCTGCCGCAGTACGTGATGGAGCCCACCGAGAACACGGCGCCTCCCCGTCCGGTCTCGAAGAACGCCATGTCCGAGCGGATGAGCGCTTCCGGCGGCTCGCCGGGCCAGGTGGAGATGTGGGTGAGCAGCTCCTCGGGGACCACCACGAACGTGTCCCCGTGCTGCTCGGAGGTCGCGAGGACCAGGGTGTTGGGCGGCGACCCGAGGCGGTGGTCGACCCGGTCGAGCTCGAAGCCGGCCGCGCCGCCGCCGCTCAGGCCGAAGTCGCCGAGGATCCGGTCCGGCACCCCCTCGAAGATCCACGCTACGCGCGGATCGTCGGCGCCGGGGGCGCGGACGTAGTAGGAGCCGACGAACTGCCCCTGCCCCGAGAACCCCACCCCGGCGAGGCGCTGCGGCGGGCGGTCGTTGCGCCGCCACAGGCCCCCGTACTGGCCGTCGAACGCGTTGTAGTACTCGCCGGGCTCGGCCGCCCAGGCGCGGATCCCGCCCTCCGCGCGCCGGATCTCGACCGCGCCCGGGACGTCGTCGTGCAGCGCCACCCGCCAGTAGAAGCCGTTGCCGCCGAGGTACATCAGGCGCCCGCCCCCGTCGAGGAAGCGCCCCAGGGCGTCGAGGGTGCGGGCGGTGTGGTACTCCGGGTGGGACGCGGTGAGCACCGCCCGGTAGGGGGCGATGAGGTCGTGGCCCTCGCGGTGAAGATCCTCGTCGGTCACCACGTCGAAGCGGTACCCGCTCTCCTCCAGCCAGTCGAGGAGGTGGGTGTCGGCCGGGTAGTGGCGAAGGCCGGAGCCGCGCGCGTCCACGTAGCTCAGGAACCCCGAGCGAAGGTTGAGGACCGGCCGCAGGCGCGATGCGTAGCAGATCCCGCTGCCGTCGCGGTGGAAGTTGTACGTCGAGAGCCCGTACTCGCGGTGGTCGTCCGCGGTGTGCTCGCGGGCGCCCCAGTCACGGGCGCGGGCCCGGTACTCGTCGTTGGTGAGCCCTCGCGAGTAGTTTCCGTACACGGTGTACGTGAAGGTCGGGACGAGCACGCAGATCGGCGCGCCGGGGGCCCCGAGGCGCGGGCGCACGAAGAAGGGGATCACGTCCTCGTGCTCCCCGCACGAGATCCGGGCCGCGTAGGCCCCGCTCGGGAGATCGTCCGGCACCGTGCAGGTGAAGTCGGTCTCCCAGCCGCAGTCGTGGAGGTCGTCGTCGTGGAAGTGGACGGCTCCGTAGTGCGCGGGGGCATGGCGCCAGCAGTGCTCCTCGCCGGTCCAGCCGGACCCTTTCATGGCCCGGGCGGGGAGGTTGACCAGCTCGCCGTGCCAGCCGCCCGGCCCGACGTCGACCACCCGCTGGCTCGGGATCTCGCGGGAGAAGTCCCAGTCGGCGATGACCGGGGAGGCGGGGTCCGGCTCGCGGGGGGGCGCCGCCGCGCCGGCGCCCCTCGGGCCGGACCCGACGATGTACGGACGCTCGATCTTGCCGTTGAAGTGGCCCGCGACGGGATCTCCTCCGAGGGCCGCGATGAAGAGATCCGACCCGGTGCCGGCGGGAGAGAGCGCTTCGGCCCGATGGCGGGCGGCGCCCGCGTCGTCCACTACCCGGCTCCCGTCGAGCGGCGCCTGCCCCACCGCCATCACCCCGGAGTCCGGGTCCACGCTTCCCCAGATCCGGTACCAGGTTCGGGTCCGGAGCGGCTTCCCCACCGCGACTTCCAGGGCCGCCCCGCCCCCCGGACCGGCGGCTCTCAGCACCGCTCCGCGCTCGCCGTCGAGCACCAGGGCGAGGCCGGCGCCCCCCGCGAGCCACGAGACGATCCCCTGCCCCTCGCGTTCGGGGCGGGTCGGCCAGATGGTCGCGACGACGGTCATCGCCCCTCCCTCCGGCCGCGCGCCGCGCACCCGCGCGAAGGAGCCGAGTTGCGCATCCTTCGGGTGCGAGGGCCAGCTTCCCTCGAAGTCGGACGGTACCGGGACCTCCTTGATGCCGGGTCCGTCCGGGTTCGGGTCGCCGCAGATCACCCGCACGAGGCGGGCCTCGAAGGGCTGCCCGGAGCGGCTGCTCACCTTGAATTCGAGGGTTTCGCCGGGTCCGGCCGACAGCCGGTCGGTGTAGCCGATGAGGGGGATGTCGTCGGGAATCATCGCGGGGGCGCTCGCTTCGATGTTTCGGGGCGGCTTCCGATACTACCAGCGGGTGCGCCGCCGCGGCGGCTCGCGTCGTCCCCGCCTTCGAGGCGGCGGCGCATCGGCCCGGCCGTCCGCGCCGATGCGTCCTCGCGCCTCGCCGGACCGCCCCCTTCGCACCGTCTCCGGGTGGGTCCCCGGGCGGGTGCTTCGCGGGCTGCTCGCGGCGCGGGCGGACCGGCTCGAGGCGGCCGCGAAGGCGGAAGGGCCGTCTGCGTGCGTGGCATCGGCGGAGGCGGCGGAGTTCGGGGCGGCCGGGGGAGACCGGGAGTGGCCGATGGCGGCATACGTCGGACCGCCGCTCCCGAAGAGGGCGCATACGGAGGGAAGGAGCCGCAGGCGGCGGGGACCGGTCACTCGACGGCGCGCGGGCGGGCCGCCGCCGGGCGAAGCTCGGGCAGGACGTAGCCTTCCTCCGCGAGCCCCGCCCGAACCGCCTTCTTGTCGATCTTGCCGGTGGTGGTGAGCGGGAGGGAGTCCCGGAACAGGACGTCGTCGGGAAGTTGCCACTTCGCGAACCGCGCCGCGCAGTGACGCCCCACGTCGTCCGCGCTCACCTCCGCTCCCGGTGCGCGGACCACGAGGGCCACCGGCCGTTCGTCCCATTTCGGGTGCGGCTGCGCCACCACCGCGGCGAGCGCGACGCCCTCGAGCCCCGCGATGTGGTTCTCGAGGTCGACGGACGAGATCCACTCGCCCCCCGACTTCACCAGGTCCTTCGACCGGTCCGCGATGATGAGGTACTGCTCCGCGTCGATGGCGGCGACGTCGCCGGTCAGCAGCCATCCGTCGCGGAACTTGTCGGGCTGCGGGTCCCGGTAGTACTCCGAGCACACCCAGGGCCCCCGGACCAGCAGCTCCCCGATCGACCTCCCGTCGTGCGGCAGCGGGCGGAAGTCCTCGTCCACGATCTCCATCTCGAGCCCCGGGGTCAGGAGCCCCGCCTTGCCGAGGTTGGCGAACCGCCCGTCTTCGTCGAGCTCCCGGTGGGCGCGCTTCGCGACCCGGCGCGAGACGGTGCCGAGGGGGTTCGTCTCGGTCATGCCCCAGCCCTGGATCATCTCGATGCGGTAGCGGTCCCAGTACCAGCGGATCAGGGAGAGCGGCGGGGCGGAGCCGCCGCAGCACAGGCGCGTGAGCTTCGAGAGCTCGTATCGATCCGGATCGGCCTCGAGCCGGGCGCGCACCCCTTGCCAGATCGTGGGCACCCCGGCCGACATGGTGACCGACTCCGACACGATGAGATCGAGGAGCTGGTCCGGCGCCATGAACCGGTGCGGCATGACCTGCTTCGCGCCCAGCATGGTCGCGGTGTACGGGAGCCCCCAGCCCATCGCGTGGAACATCGGCACGATGCCGCAGGTGCAGTCGGCGCCGGAGAGGCCCATGACGTCCGTCATCGCCTCCGCCATGGTGTGCAGGTAGGTCGAGCGGTGGGTGTACATCACCCCTTTCGGGTGGCCGGTGGTACCGCTCGTGTAGCAGAGCCCGAGGGGCGCGTTCTCGTCGAATTCGGGCCACGAGACGTTCTTCCCGAACCCGTCCAGGAACGATTCGTAGTCGACCGCGTTCGGGAGCGAGGACTCCCACGGCCCGGCGCCGGGCTCGCCGCAGACGACGTAGCGTTCGACCGACGGGAGGTCGTGGGCGATCCGCTCCAGGAGGGGCGCGAGGTCCGCGTCCACGAATATGATCCGGTCGCCGGCGTGGTTGACGATGTAGCGCAGGTCGTCCGCTCCCAGGCGGATGTTCAGGGTGTGCAGGACCGCTCCCATCGAGGGCACCGCCTGGTAGATCTCGAGGTGCCGCCAGTTGTTCCACATGAACGTCGCGACCCGGTCGCCCAGCCCGATGCCGAGGTCCTCGAGGCCGTTCGCGAGCGCCGCGGCGCGCTCCGCGGTCTCGGCACGGGTCTGGCGGTGGGTTCCGTTCGAGGTCAGGGTGACGACCTCGGTCTCGGGCGCGATCCAGGCCCCGCGGTCGAGAAGCCGCCACATCAGGAGAGGGGTTCTCTGCATCGTCATGTTCCGGCCCTCCCAGGCGGAGCTCCCGGTCGGGCGAGAGTGTATGCGAGGGCGGGCGGGCCGCCGGAAGGGCGCCGGGCGCGGCCCCGGAAGCGAGGACGGGGGCGATCGGATGCGAAGGCCGGCGGCCGGGATCGGGGCGACGGCCGCATGGCCCGGCGGACCCCGGCCCGGCCCCGGCCCCCGCGCGCGGCTTCGGCCGTGCCCCATTCCCGTTCTTCCGGCGCCCCCGTCGTCATGCAGGGTCGTCATGCAGGGCGGTTCAGTCGCCCCGGAACTCGGGCTTTCGCCTGTTCATGAACGCATCTACGGCGTTCCGGTGGTCGTCGGACGCGAACGTCAGCATCTCGTAGCCGAGGCACGTGTCCATGACCCCATGGGCGTACCGCTTGAGGCCGACGTTGATCGCCGTCTTGGTCCAGCGGATCGCCTTGGCGGCGCCGCCGGCGAGACGCTCCGCCATGGCGTAGACGCGGGTGTCCAGCTCGTCCTCCGGTACGGCGTGGTTGATGAGGCCGATCCGTTCCGCCTCGGCCGCGGTGAGCAGGTCGCCGGTCATCAGGTATTCCTTGGCCCGTGCGTGGCCGATCAGGTGGGGCCAGGCGACGACCCCGCCGTCCCCGGCGACCAGGCCGACCTTGACGTGCGGATCGCCGATCCGGGCGTTCTCGCTGGCATAGACGACGTCGCAAAGCAGCGCCAACGAGGCGCCGAGCCCGATGCAGGGCCCCGGAATGCGGGCGATGATCGGTTTTTCGAGATCGAGAAGGCCGAAGATCGTGCGTTTGGTCTTCACCACGCTCGATTCGAGCGTTCCACCCCTCGTCATCTCCCGGATCCAGGCCATGTCGCCGCCGGCGCTGAACGCCCGCCCGGCCCCGGTCAGCACGACGACGTCGGAATCGCCGTCGACCTGGACGTCGAGGAAGATCCGCGCCAGCTCCTCGTGCATCGGTTCGTCGATGGCGTTGAGGTGGTCGGGCCGGTCGAGCGTGAGGGTCAGGATCCGGCCTCTGCGGTCCACCCCGATCCGTTCGTAACCTTCGTAGTCCATGATTGCTCCGTCGTCGTCGGCGGCGGCGGCCGGCCAGGTGGCCCGCGCGGCCCGCCCGCCATGTCCGGCCCGTGCGTCGAGGCCGCCGGCCGGGCCCCGGAGGGTGATCGCCGGGAGCCCCCGGACGGCGGTCGGCCGGACGGGGCCGACGGCCCGGCCGGCTCCCCGGGCCAGCTCTCCGGAGCCGGCTCCCCGGGCTAGAGGCCGGGGGGCCGCACCCTGACCCCGGCCAGCTCCTCGAAGTACTCCATCAGCCCCCAGTACTCCCTTTCGCTCATTCCGCGCGCCTCGCCGGCGGTCCAGGCCTGCGCGGTCGCGGACCCGTGGAACAGGGGCACGGACAGCTCCTTGGCAAGGTCGGTCGCGAGCTTCACGTCCTTGATGACGGTCCTCATCGACCGCGACGCGAGGGAGCCGGGTGCGGGTTCGGCGCTCTCGGTCAGGACCAGCTCGGAAAGGAAGTCGAAGCTCTGGCTCGCTCCGCTGCTCGTGCTGATCACGTCGCGGAGCTTCTCGACGTCGAGGCCCGCCTTGACGCCGAGCACCAGGGCCTCCATCGCGGCTACCGAGTTGGTCGCCATGGTCAGGTTGTTCACCAGCTTCGCGGCGGCCCCCGCGCCGACGCCGCCGACGTGGATGATGCGGCCGCCGAATGCCTCGAGAACGGGCGCCGCCCTCGCCAAGGTGGCTGCCTCGCCGCCCACCATGACGGTGAGGGTACCCTCCTTCCTTTGAAGCATCCCCCCGCTCACCGGCGCATCCAGGACCTCGATGCCGCGCGGCGAGAACCGCCGGGCGATCGACGTCATGACCTTCGGGCTGATGGTGCTCGTGTCGATGTAGACGTCGCCGGGCTTCGCCCCCTCCAGCACCCCGTCCGCGCCGAGAGCGACCCGTTCACTCGCCTCGTTGGAAGGCAGGGAGGCGAGCACGAGGTCCGACGCGGACGCCACCTCGCGCGGGGTTCCCGCCGCCCCGGCGCCGAGGCTCGCGAGGGCCTCGACGGGCTCTTCACGGAGGTCGGCGACGGTCAGCTCGAACCCGGCCCGCAGCACGCACTCGGCAATCGGTTTCCCCATGCCTCCGAGACCGATCATCCCTACCTTCATGGCTTTCCCTCTCTCGATTCGATGTAATGGTTCCCGGCCTCCCGGCCCCGTTCTCGCCGCGGCGTCTCCCTCCGGACCGGGAATACGCCGCGCATCGTCCGCCGATCGCCGTCCCGACCAGGGATCCCGCCGCCCGGGCCGCACCGCACTCACGCTTCGAACGTGATTCGCACCTCGCCCAGATCGCCGTACCGGATCACGGTCTCGGCCCCGGCCACGGCGGCCACCGGCTCGTGCGGGCTGCCGGTGGAGACGATCTGGCCGGCCCGAAAGCCCAGGCCGCGCCGGGACAGCTCGTTCGCCGCCCAGTGCAGCGCCGCGTACAGCTCGCTCAAGCCGCAGCGCTTCGCACCTTCCCAGGGCGGGCCGCCGGCGGGCTCGCCGTCCAAATACGGGCGAACCGGCAGCGCGGCCAGATCGAGGGTCGTCCATCCTTCGAGTACGTCCCCGATGACGAAGGCGCCCGCACAGGCGTTGTCGGCGTTCCCGAGGAGCATGGGCAGATCGAAGGGATGCACTCCCCAGCGGGTGTCCACCGCGTCGATGGTCATGACCACCGCATCGACCGCATCGCGTACTTCCGGCTCGCTGTACGGTGCGTCGCGAGGCGGCAGGTCCCGGCCGAGCCGAAACGCGAGCTCTCCCTCGATCATCGGGGCGTTTCGGAATTCGTCCAGGGGAAAGCGGGCGGGGCTCTCCCGGGTAAACTCGCGGTAGAGGCGTCCGAGGAAAGGGGGATGGTCCACCCCGTGCGCTTCCATGCCGGCGCGGCTCGCTCCCCCGATCTTCCACCCCACCAGCTCGTAGTCCAGCCGTTCGTCCAGGGCGTCCTGGATCCGCCAGGCTTCGCGCAGGTCCGCCGGCATCATCTCCCCGGCCACCGGCGGCACGGTCCCGCCATCCCGCCATGCCGCGGCCAGGGCGTCGGCGACCGCCTCGATTCTGCTCCGGTTCATACCTTCAGGTCCCCTTCGTCGAGACGTCTTCTCCGGCTTGCCGCGTGCCCGGGGCCGCGCCTCGCACCTTCCCTCTCCCCCCGGCGCCGCGTCAGTCCATCGTGGAGGGCAGCCACAGCACGATCTCGGGATAGGCGACCAGCAGGGCTATCGTCAGAACGTCCAGCAATACGAACATCGAGCAACCCTTGAACACCGACTCGATCCGCACCCCGGGGGGCGCGATCCCCTTGATCACGAACGCGTGCAGCCCGATCGGGGGGGTGATGTTGGCCAGCTCGCACATCTTGATGAGAATGATCCCGAACCAGATGGGATCGTGTCCGAGCGCCACGACGGCCGGTAGCACCACCGGCATCGTGAGCAGCATCATGGACAGTGGATCCATGATCATGCCGAGGGGGACGAAGATGAGAAGAATGACGATGAGGGTGCCGGTAGGGCCGAGCGGCCAGGCCAGGATGGTCTCCGAGACCTCGACCGCAACCCCGCTCATGCGGATGAAGTTGCTGAAGACGATCGCTCCGAGCAGCAGAAGGAAGAGCGACGCGGTGGTCCTCGCGCCCTCGTAGAAGGTTGCCCGGGTATTGGCCCACCGGTCGGGCCGGGTCATCAGCATCAGGAAGGCGACGACGGCCCCGGCCCCGGCCGCCTCGGTCACGGTGAACACACCCGTGTAGATCCCGCCCACGATCGTCACGAACAGCGCGAATATGCCCCACGTCCCGCGGGCGGCCCGGAGTCTCTCCGTCCAGTCGGACCGGCCCACCATCTCCCCCGCCGATGCGGGGTCGATGCGCGCCTGGACGTGGATGCCGACCATGTAGATGGCGGCGGAGACGATACCGGGGACGAGACCGGCGATGAACAGCTCGATGATCGACAGCTCGGTCAGCAGTCCGTACAGGACCAGCATCGCGCTCGGCGGGATCAGCATGCCCAGCGTGCCCGCGGCCGCAATGGTCCCGGTGGCGAGCGCATCGGAGACCCCGTAGCGCTTCATCTCGGGAATGCTGATCCGTCCCACGGTCAGCGAGGTGACGATGCTCGAGCCGGTGCACGCTCCGAACATGGCGCAGGCGCCCACGGTCGCCAGGGCCATGCCGCCGCGCAGATGCCCGAAGCATCGTTGGGCGAACTCGAAGGCGCTTCGGGCGAGGCCCGCCCGGAGGACGCAGGCGCCGGAGATGATGAACAGCGGAAGGATGATGAACCCGTATCTGGCCGATTGGTCGAAGAGCATCCTCGGCATGATCTTGAGCGCCACCTCCCACCCCAGCATCAGGGTGTAGCCGGCAAAGCCGATGAACATCATGGCGAAGCCGATGGGCATCCGGGCCACCAGCAGGATCAACAGGGCGAGAAAGAGGCCGACGACGAGCGTCGCTTCCAACGTCTATCCCCCGATCGTCCAACGTCGGCGGCGCCCGCGGGCCGCGGGCGCACGGCAGGCCCTCGCGAAACCGCCCGCTGCGAAACCGCCCGCTCCCGCCTCCCGTGCCACGCATTCCGCCGGACGTCCGGGCCTTCCGTTCCGGGTCGGGGCGCCTCCGGCGCTAGACGAAGGTCCCGTCTTCATCCGGCTCCGACTCGATGGGCGCGGCTCCGAAGAGCTCGAGGATCCTTCCCGCGAGCTGCAGCAGGAGGATGAAGGCGAGGTACGTGCAGCCGATCGCGACGAACGTCTTGGACGGATACAGGGGAAACTGCGCGAAGCCCGCCTCGTATTCGAGGATCGACCACGATCTCCCGGCCTGCAGGATCGTGCCGTAGCTCGCCACCGCGAACAGGAAGAAGGCGCACGCCAGGGTCACGACGTCGAGGAACCGCCGGGCTCTTTCGGACAGGTGGCGCGCCGCGACGTCGACCGAGATGTTGTGTCTCGTCCACTGCACGGCCCCGAAACCGAGGAACGTCAGCGCGACGAACAGCAGGACGCTCAGCTCGTAGAGGCCCACGATCGGCCGGCTGAGATAGCGGCCGCCGGCGTCGAGCAGCGTGCCCACCGCAATGACCGCGATGAGGCCCGAAGCCACGACGGTCAGCATCAGGTTCGTGCGCTCGACGCCCGCCGCGAGCACGGCCGGAAGGCGACCGGCCCGCGTGACGGGGGACGCCGTCAAGCCGTTTCCCGGACCGGCGGATCCGATGTTGCCGGAACCGTCCGCCCGGGCCACCCGCCCCGGTGGGGGGCGGGGCAGGTCGTCCGGCCTCCGGTGCGCTTCAATGCCGCTCCCGCACGCTGGACGGCCTCGGCGGCTCATGGGATCCTGCCGGACGCGCGGGACCGGCTTCGTTCAGTTGTACGTCGGGACGTCCGGGACCTTGTCGACGCTGGGATAGATCGACGTCTTGTCCAGGATCGCGGAGATCGCCCTGAAGCGGCGCACCGCTTCCTTGGCCGGCACTCCCCGTGCCTCGTACTCTTCGACCTGGGCCGCGATCTCCTCGTCGATCTTCATCTTCTCCCGCCACGCGGCGAACTGCTCGTCGGTGAAGCGTACGAGGGGGTAGTCGTTCTCCTCGATCACCTTCATCGTCCGGGCCGCGTCGAACGCGACCCATCGGGTGGCCAGGATCGTCCACTCGTACCGCATGTCGGCGAGCATCTTCCCGAGATCCTCGGGCAAGCCGTCGAACTTCTCCTTGTTCATGATCATGTGGCCCGCGCCATACGGCCCGATCCGGGGATCGACCAGCGTCGTCCCGGGGATGTTCTTCGCGTAGAGCGCCCAGCTCAGGCCTCCGGTCTCGGAAGCTCCGTCGAGGTTGCCGGCCCTCATCTGCTGCTCGATGTCGAACGCTTCGACCAGCACCGGAACCGCGCCCATGTTCTTGAGGCCCTTGCTGAAGACCGCGCCGTGGGCTCTGATCTTCTTCCCGACCAGATCGTCGGGGGAGCCGATCTCCCCCTTGAGCGCCATCCCCATCCGGGGACCGGGCCGGATGTACAGGGGCACGACGTTGTGCTTGTGGAAGTCTTCCCGGGCCGGCTCCCAGGTATCGTACAGGTGCGTGAACGCCAGGGGCGGCACGTCCACGTACTTGCCGAGGAAGGGGCCTCCGATGAGAAGGGTCCGGAGCGGGTTGTCCGCCGGGGTGTACAGCGGCGAGGACCAGGCCATGTCGATGGCGCCGTCGCCGACCGCGCCCTGCAGCTCCTTGGCCCCGAAGAGGCCCTTCCAGTGTTTCTTGGTCACCTTGAGGCGGCCGCCGCTCCTCTTCTCGATCTCGTCCATGTAGGCGTGCTCGACGTCGCCCCACGAGATGGTTCCGGGATAGTAGGTGGCGAAGCTGAGCTCGATGACCTCGTCCGCCCGCGCCGTCTGTCCGGCCGCGAGCACGGCCATCGCCGGAAGCGCCAGCAGGCACTTCCACCAGAGCCCCGGACCGGTGTTCATCTTCTTCATCGTCGTCTTCCTGCGTGACCGTGTTGGGTATGGCTGCGGTACTTCTCTATCATCCGGCAACGTGCCGGTCAAGGACCTTGCCACCACCTCGCAACGCCCATCTTGCATTCCGATAATACTCAACAAGATCAAATGCTTGTGACAATCGGGAGCGTCACCGGCCAAGATCCGCCACGGCTCGATAATTGGTTGCCGGATCAACGAATTGTTCCGGTTCCCGGCTACCGGAGAAGGTCGAGAAAAAAACTCGTCCCGCCGCCGCCTCGCCACCGTCCCGGACGGCGGTCGGCGTCCGGTCCATGCGCGCGGTCTTCCGAGGCCCGCTCCGTTCGGGTCCCGCGACCGGCGCCGCTCGAGACCCCGCGGTGGCGGAGGTCACGGGCCGCACCGGGTCATTGCGTCGTATGCCGGTTCGTGGTTGGCTGACCTTCCCCACGATACGGAGGAGATCACGATGCCAGGAAAACTGGCCGGCAAAGTCGCCATCGTGACCGGCGGCAACGACGGCATCGGCGCCGCGACGGCGCGTCGTTTTGCCCGCGAGGGCGCCAAGGTCGCCATCATGGCGAGAAGGGAGCCCGAAGGGCTGGAGGTACGGGAGGACATCCGCAGGGACGGCGGGGACGCGACCTTCATCCGCTGCGACGTGACGGACGGCAAGGCGGTCGAAGCCGCGGTCGAGGAAGCGGTCTCCAGCTACCGCGCCCTCGACGTCCTGGTCAACAACGCCGGCGGCGCCACCGGAGGATTGTTCCCGGACGAGGCCGACGACACCTTCGACGCGACCGTTCGCCTCAACCTGTACGGGACGTTCTACATGTCCAAGGCAGCTTGGCCCCATCTGGCGGAAGCCGGAGGCGGCGCGATCGTGAACGTATCCTCGGTCGCGGCGGTCATCGCGCACAACAAGAGGTCGTTCGACGCCGGAGGCGCAATCGGACCGCCTTCGGCCTATGCCGCGGCCAAAGGAGGCATCGAAGCCTTCACCCGATACATCGCGGCCAAGGGCGGGCATCTGAACATCAGAGTCAACTGCATACGCCCGGGCCAGATCCTGGTTCCGAGAATGGGGGAAACCCATCCGATCCGCCCGTACTTCGACATGCGCCAACTGCTGAACGGCCCGGGCACGCCCGAAGACGCGGCGAATCTGGCGCTCTTTCTGGCCTCGGACGACGCCATGTTCATCACCGCGGAGACCATCGACCTGGACGGGGGCTACGGGGCCAAGGTGTGACGCTGCCGTTGCCGGGCTGCGCCGGAATCCATCCTCGCCAACCACGTCCGCCTTGCGCCGGGCGTCCTCGATCTCGCCGGAGCTGCCTGGCGAAGGGGCGGGCCGGGCGCGCCGGCGCCGGTCGGCGGGGCGTCGGGGGCGGCAGCCGGCGGTCTCCCGGGCGGCGCGGAGACCGGGCCGGCCCTCGAACGGCAGGTTCCGGGCCTCGGGGCCGGCGAGCCGTTCAGCCGGGGCCCGGGCCGTGGCCGCGCATCCCGGGCGGTGGAGGTCGGCCTTCGGATTCCGGGGAGGCCTGCTGGGCACGGCCCGGCGGCGCCTCCGGGCCTCGCCGGGGCGGCCGGGCCTCCGCGCACCCGACACGCGGCCGGCCCCGGCGAGGGTGGCCGGGGACACGGCCTCGCGCCGCACCGCCCGCGTTCGCTCATCGTGCGGGCCGGGGGAGGGAACCCGGTCGCCGGGGTCCGGGCAGCTGTCCGTACCGGATACGTCTTCGGGGTTCGGATGGCGCTCCCTAGGGGACTCGAACCCCTGTCTACGCCGTGAGAGGGCGGTATCCTGGACCACTAGACGAAGGGAGCGGTTCGGCGGGATCGGGCTTCGTGCACCCGCTCCCGCCGCGCGGATGATACCATCGCGCTCCGAGATGATCCTCGACCGTCGCGATATCGCCCTCGACATGGCGTCACGTCTTCGCTTCCCGGCCCGGGACGTCCGCCGCGCGGCCCGAAGTCCGGGTTCGACGAGCCGGTCCGGTTTTCCCCAGGTGTCCATTGCAGCTTCCTCGCCCTGACGATCTCGTCCCCGACGTGGCGCCGGCATCGGAGCACGGCATCTCCCCCGGCCGGATCGACCGGAACGTCCGGCAGATCCTCGCTCGACTCGACGAGGCGGGGTTCGAGGCGTACCTGGTCGGCGGCTGCGTCCGCGACCTCCTCCTCGGACGGGCGCCGAAGGACTTCGACGTCGCGACCGCCGCGCGCCCCGACGAGGTGCGGTCCCTCTTTCCCCGGTCCCGCCTCATCGGACGGCGCTTTCGCCTCGCCCACGTGCGAGCGGGGCGCGAGGTCTTCGAGGTGGCGACGTTTCGCGCGGGCCACGAAGCGGGCGCCGCCGGCCCCGAGGGGATGCTCCTCCACGACAACGTCTACGGTAGCCGGGAAGAAGATGCGGTGCGCCGGGACTTCACCGTCAACGCCCTCTACTACGACGACCGCGACGGATCGGTCCTCGACTTCACGGGGGGGATGGCGGACCTCGACGCGGGGCTCATCCGCGCCATCGGCGATCCGGCCGTCCGGTACCGCGAGGATCCCGTGCGAATGCTCCGGGCGGTCCGTTTCGCGGCGAAGCTCGGGTTCCGGGTCGAGGAGCGGACGGAGGCCCCGATCTTCGACCTCGCGCCGCTGCTCGAGGGGGTTCCCGCCGCCCGCCTGTTCGAGGAGGTCCTGAAGCTGTTCCAGGGCGGGCACGCCCGGGAGTCCCTGCGCGGGATCGACCGCTACGATCTGCTTCCGCTTCTCTATCCCGAGACCGCGGAGTCGGTGCGCCGCGACCCCCGGTGGCGGACGCTCCTCGAACGGGCGCTCGTCAATACGGACCGGCGAATCGCCGGGAACCTGCCGGTCAGCCCCGGATTCCTGGTCGCCGCCCTCATGTGGGGTCCGGTCCGGGACCGTGTGGAGACCTTCCGCGAGGCGGGCCGGGCGCGAAGCCGGGGCGATGCCCTCGCGGCCGCCGCCGACGAGGCCATCGCGGTGCAGGCGAAGCGGACCAGCATGCCGCGCCGGTTCAGCGCCATGGCGCGCGACATCTGGACGATGCAGCCGCGCCTCGAGAACCGCCGCCCGCGGCGGGTGGACGTGACCATCGCCCACCCCCGGTTCCGGGCCGCGTACGACTTCCTCTGCCTGCGCGCGGAGGCCGGAGAGCCGCTCCAGGAGCGCGCGGCCTGGTGGACCGAGGCCCAGGGGGATGGCGCGGGTGCGGACCCGGCGGCCGAGCGGGTCCATCGCCGGCGGCGCCGGCGCCGCGCGCACCGCCGAAGCCGGGCGGCATGAGGGGGGCGGTTCCGCGCGCCGCGGCCGCCGTTCTCGCCGGGTTGCTGGCCGGCGCGGCGCCCGCTTCCGCGGACTACGAGTCGGCCCGCAAGGCGTTCGAGCGAAAGGACGTCCGGTCCGGCGTCTCCGCCCTGCGGGCGGCCGCCCACGACGGCGATGCACGCGCCCGGAACCACCTCGGAACCCTGTTCGAGGACGGACGGTTCATGGCGCGGGACTTCGGCCGGGCGGTGTTCTGGTACCGGAAGTCCGCGGAACAGGGCTACCCCGAGGGCCAGCTCAACCTCGGCCGGATGTACCGGGCAGGCTTGGGGGTCGAGCGGGACGAGCGGCGGGCCGCGTACTGGTACCGGGCCGCGGCCGGGCAGGGGGCGGCGGCGGCGCAGTTCTTTCTCGGTGTGATGTACGAGTCCGGCCGGGGTGTCGAGCGGGATCCGGTGAAGTCGTGGATGTGGTTCAGCCTCGCCGCGGACCAGGGGGACGAGGACGCCCGGTTTCGACGCGACCGGCTCGCCGCGGCCCTCGGCGAGGAGGATCGGGCCAGGGCCGAGGGCGTGCTTCGCGGCTATCGGGAGGCGACGGACGGGCCCGGACCGGAGCCGGTCCCGGCGGCAGAGACCGGTTCGGGGCCGTCGGTGGCGGTGAGATCGGCCGCCGGGCAGCCGCTCCCCGCGCCGGTGGTGCGGGGAGACCCTCTCGTGTTCCGCATCCAGGGCGCGCTCATCGACCTCGGTTACGACCCGGGAGAGCGGGACGGCGACCCCGGGTCCCGCACCCGCGACGCGGTCCGGCGGTTCGAGGCCGAACACGGCTTCGGCCGGCGTGGACGCCTGGACGAGCGCACCCTTCGGCGGCTTCGCGACGCGCTCGAGTCCGGGAAGCCGGCCGCCTCCGTGGTTCGGGACATCCAGACCCGCCTGCGCCGGCTGGGCTATTCGCCCGGCACGGCCGACGGCCGGCCCGGGCCGCGCACCGCCCGCGCCGTCGAGGCGTTCCAGCGGGCGCAGGGACTCGCGGTGGACGGCCGGCTGAGCGTCGAGCTGCTGCACCTCCTTCGCGGCGCAGGGGGGTGATTCGCCGTTCTCGTTGGTGCCGGAGGCGAGACTCGAACTCGCACGCCCTCGCGGACAACAGATTTTGAGTCTGTCGTGTCTACCGATTCCACCACTCCGGCCAAGGCCGGATTCTAGCGCGGGTCCGGCGCGGACGGGCGGCCGACATGCGGGTCTCGGACTTCGACTACCGGCTGCCGGACGAGCTCGTCGCCCGCTATCCGGCGGAGCCCCGCACCGCGAGCCGGCTGCTCGTGGCGGCCGGCGAAAGGCTTCGGGACGCCCGCTTCTCCGACCTCCCGGCGTGGCTGCGTTCCGGCGATCTGCTCGTGCTGAACGATACCCGGGTCATCCGGGCGCGGCTCCCCGGACGGAAGCCGACCGGGGGGCGGGTCGAGGTGTTCGTGGAGCGCATCGAGGGCCCGAACCGGCTGCTCGCGAGGGTGCGGGCGAGCAAGGGGCTCCGGGTGCGGGGCGAGGTCGAGCTCGGCCGGGGGGCGCGCGCGGTGTGCGCCGGCCGCGCGGGAGAGTTCCATCTCCTCGACCTCGACCGGCCGGCTGCCGAGGTGCTGGAACGCCACGGCGAGGTCCCCCTCCCTCCCTATCTCGGGCGCCCCGCCGAGCCCTCGGACGCGGCGCGCTACCAGACGGTGTACGCGAGGCGCGCGGGCGCGGTGGCCGCTCCCACCGCCGGCCTTCATTTCGATGCCGCGATGCTCGGCCGGCTCGCGGCCGCCGGGGTGGCGAACGCGGCCCTCACCCTGCACGTCGGCTCCGGCACCTACCAGCCGATCCGGGCCGACGATCCGGACGGCCACCGGATGCACGGCGAGGTGGCGGAGGTGCCGGAACGGCTCTGCGAGGCGGTCGAGGCGGCGAAGGCCGGGGGCGGGCGGGTGGTCGCGGTCGGAACGACGTGCGTGCGGGCCCTCGAGACCGCCGCCCGCGCCGGGCGCCTCGAGCCGTGGTCGGGGACCACGCGCCTCTTCATCCGGCCGGGCTTCGAGTTCCGCTGCGTCGACGCCCTGCTGACCAACTTCCACCAGCCCCGGTCCACCCTGCTCCTCCTCGTCGCCGCCTTCGCAGGCCGTGAACGGGTGCTCCGCGCCTACCGTCATGCCGTCGCGAAGGGATACCGGTTCCTGAGCTTCGGCGACGCGATGTTCCTGCCCGAGCGGGCGGTCTGAATGTACGATTTCCCGGCGCCGCCACGCTTCGCGTCCGGCGCCGGCCCCACCCGCCCGCGCGCCGGCCCCGAGGCCGGCCCCGAAACGAGGGCGAGCCGGCAATGAAGGAGAACCGCTTCCGCGTCCTCGCGCGGGACGGAAACGCGCGGTGCGGCGAGCTCCGGCTCGGCGAGCGCCGCGTGGAGACCCCGGCGTTCATGCCCGTCGGGACCCGCGCTGCCGTGCGCGCGGTGGACCCCGCGGAGCTCCGGGCGAGCGGAACGCGGATCATCGTCGCCAACACCTTCCACCTGATGCTGCGCCCCGGCAGCGAGCTGGTGCGCGCCCACGGGGGCCTGCACCGCATGATGGCCTGGGACGGTGCGATCCTCACCGACTCGGGCGGGTTCCAGGTCTTCAGCCTGGGGGGGCGGGTACGCGAGGAAGGGGCGGACCTGCGTTCGCCCTACGACGGCTCCGCGGTCCGCCTCGACCCCGAGCGTTCGATCCGGGTCCAGCGCGCGCTCGGCTCCGACGTGGTGATGGTGTTCGACGAGTGCACCGGGTGGCCGGTCGAGCGGGCCGCGGCGGCGGAATCCATGCGCCGCTCCCTCCGGTGGGCGGACCGGTCGCGCGCGGCCCACGGGGACGGCCCGGCCGCCCTCTTCGGCATCGTGCAGGGGGGGACGTGGCCGGACCTTCGCGCCGAGTCGGTCGAGGGCCTTCGCGCCATCGGGTTCGACGGCTACGCGATCGGCGGGCTCGCGGTGGGCGAGCCGATGGAGCAACGGCTCGAGGTGCTCGACCGGCTGCTGCCCGACATGCCCCGCGGCGCGCCCCGCTACCTCATGGGGGTGGGTACCCCGGAGGACGTCGTGGAGGCGGTCCGGCGGGGGGTGGACCTCTTCGACTGCGTGCTTCCGACCCGGAACGCGCGCAACGGTCACCTCTTCGTCCGGGATGGGGTCCTGCGCATCCGCAACCGCCGCTACCGCGACGACGTGCGGCCGATCGATCCCGGCTGCGGATGCCCCGCCTGCGTGCGCTTCTCCCGGGCCTACCTGCACCATCTCGACCGGTGCGGGGAGATCCTGGGCGCGCGCCTCGCCACCCTCCACAACCTCCACCACTACCAGAGGCTGATGGCGGGCCTGCGCGAGGCGATCCGGGCCGGCGCGCTCGCGCGGTTCCGGCGGGATTTCCGGGCGGAGCGGGGCCTCCCTGTGGCATAATTCCGGCTCTTCGCCGGAACCCATCCACATCCAGAAGGGCCGTTTCTTTCATGAACCTCTTCATCGAAAACGCCTACGCGCAGGCTGGCGGGGAAGGCGGTGCGGGCAGCATGCTCACGACCTTCGTGCCCCTCATCCTCATCTTCGTGGTGTTCTGGTTCCTGCTGATCCGGCCCCAGCAGAAGAAGGCGAAGGAGCACCGGGCCATGGTGGGCGCCCTCGCCAAGGGCGACGAGGTGGTGACCAACGGCGGCCTGCTCGGCCGGATCACCGCGGTCGGCGACGCCTTCGTCACGGTGGAGGTGGCCGAGGGAATGGAAGTGCGCGTGCAGCGCTCGGCGGTCTCGAACCTCATGCCGAAGGGGACCATCAAGTCGGCCTGAGTACTGGGTCCTCGCCGAGCCTCGGGTCATGTCCAACCGCTACCCGCTCTGGAAGCACCTCCTCATCGTGGCCGTGCTGGCCGCGGGGGTCATCTTCGGGTTGCCGAACGTGTTCGGCGAAGACCCCGCGGTGCAGATCTCCGGTGAGCGCGGGGTGACGATCGACGCCGCCCTCGCCGCCCGGGTGGCCGGCGCCCTCGAGGCGGGGGAGGTTCCCGCCCGTACGGTGACCCTCGACGAAGGCCGGCTCCTCGCCCGTTTCGAGGACACCGAAACCCAGCTCAGGGCGCAGGACCTCCTGCGCGCCCACCTCGGCCCCGGCTACGTCGTGGCCCTCAACCTGGCTCCCGCCATGCCGCGATGGCTCGCCGCCACCGGCCTCCTGCCGATGTACCTCGGCCTCGACCTCCGCGGAGGGGTCCACTTCCTCATGGAGGTCGACATGCCGGCCGCGGTGGCCCAGGCCGAGGAGCGGTACACCGGCGACGTGCGCACGCTCCTGCGCGAAGCCCGGGTGCGGTACCGCTCGGTGGCCCGCGGCCCGGAGGGGGGGGTCCGGGTGCGGCTTCGCACGGCGCAGGCGCGGGACGAGGCGGGCCGGCGCATCGGCCGCGAGTTCCCGGATCTCACCGTGACCGGGGAGGACCTCGGGGAGGACTTCCGGCTCCACCTCGCGCTGAGCGAGGAGGCGGTGGAAGCCACCCGGGAGTTCGCCCTCCAGCAGAACGTGACCACACTTCGCAACCGGGTCGACGAGCTCGGGGTAGCCGAGCCCGTCATCCAGCGCCAGGGGGACCGCCGCATCGTGGTGCAGCTCCCCGGGGTCCAGGACACCGCGCGCGCGAAGGACATCCTCGGGGCCACGGCCACCCTCGAGTTCCGGATGGTGGACGAGGAGCACCCGGTCGCCGATGCCCTCGACGGCCGGGTTCCCGCCGGGTCACGCCTCTACCACGAGCGCAACGGCCGTCCGGTGCTGCTCTACCGGCAGCTCATGCTGACCGGTGATTCCATCATCGACGCCGCCTCCGGGATCGATCAGCAGACCGGCTCCCCCGCGGTGTTCATCACCCTCGACGGGAAGGGGGCGCGGCTCTTCTCCGAACGCACGAAGGACAAGATCGGCCGCAGCATGGCGGTGGTGTTCATCGAGAACAAGACCGACGTCCGGCGGGTCGACGGCCGCGACGTGCGGAGCCGGCGCACGATCGAGGAGGTCATCAACATCGCGGTCATCCGCGACCGGCTCGGCAAACGCTTCCAGATCACCGGACTCGACAACACCGCGGAGGCGCGCGACCTCGCGCTGCTACTGCGCGCCGGCGCGCTGGCCGCGCCGATCGAGATCATCGAGGAGCGCACGGTGGGGCCGAGCCTCGGCCAGGACAACATCGACCAGGGGCTGCGTTCGGTGATCATCGGCTTCTGCCTGGTGCTCGGGTTCATGGCGTTCTGGTACCGGCGCTTCGGGCTCGTCGCGAACCTCGCCCTCGCGGCCAACCTGGTGCTCATCGTCGCCGTCCTGTCCATGCTCCAGGCCACCCTCACCCTCCCCGGGATCGCGGGCATCGTGCTCACGGTGGGCATGGCGGTGGATGCGAACGTCCTCATCTTCGAGCGGATCCGCGAGGAGCTCCGCAACCGGAACACCCCCCAGGCGAGCATCCAGTCGGGCTACCAGAAGGCGTTCTCCACCATCCTCGACGCCAACGTCACGACCCTCATCGCGGCCGTGGTGCTGTTCGGATTCGGCACCGGTCCCATCAAGGGCTTCGCGATCACGCTGTCCATCGGCATCGTCACCTCCATGTTCACCGCGATCATGGGCACCCGCGCGGTGGTCGGCCTCATGTACGGCGGGCGCCGCGTGCCGGCGCTGTCCATCTGATCCGGTCCTGATCCGGTTCGGGCCCGTGCGCGACCTCTTCAACCGCCTTCCCGCTCTCGACTTCCTCGGGCGCCGCCGCGCCGCGCTGTACCTCTCGGCCGGGCTGCTCGCGGTATCGGTCCTTTCGCTCGCGGTGCGCGGCCTCGACTTCGGGATCGACTTCACCGGCGGCACCCTGATCGAAGTCGGCTACTCCGCGCCCGCGGAGCTCGACCCGATCCGCGGCGCGCTGGCCGGCGCGGGCTTCGAGGAAGCGGAGGTCCAGCACTTCGGCACGGCGCGCGACGTGCTGGTGCGGATCGCGCCCCGCGAAGGGCTCACCCGGGCCGAGCTCAGTACCCGGATCCTTCGCGTGCTCCAGGAGGACGAGGAGGTCGCCCTTCGCCGGGTGGAGTTCGTCGGGCCCCAGGTGGGGGAAGAGCTGACCGAGGACGGCGGGCTCGCCATGCTCATCGCGCTGTTCGGGATCCTCGTCTACGTCTGGCTGCGGTTCGAGTACCGGTTCGCGATCGGCGCGATCGCCGCGCTCGTGCACGACGTGCTCCTCACCCTCGGTTTCTTCTCGGTGCTGGGGCTGGAGTTCGACCTCACGGTGCTCGCGGCGGTGCTCGCGGTCATCGGCTACTCGCTCAACGACACCATCGTGGTCTTCGACCGGGTCCGGGAGAATTTCCGGCGGGTGCGCCGGGGGAGCACGGAGGAGGTCATGAACCGCTCCCTCAACCAGACCCTCTCGCGGACGTTGATGACCTCGCTGACGACCCTGCTCGTGCTCGCCGCGCTGTTCGTGCTCGGCGGAGAGCTCATCCGCGGGTTCGCGACCGCCCTCATCGTCGGGGTGATCATCGGCACCTATTCGTCGATCTACGTCGCGAGCGTCGCCGCCCTCGCCCTCGGGGTGAGCCGCGCGGACCTCCTTCCGGTCAAGAAGGAAGGAGCGGACGACCCGGCGGATCCCTCGAGGCTGCCGTGAGACCGCTCCCCATCCGCCGCGAACGGAGCGCCCGGCCCGGCGCGCGGTCGGGCCATGGCCGCTGAGCCGGCTCCCGCAGCGCCGCCCGCGGCTCCCGAGCCCCTGGTCGTCGTCGAAGGGCTCGCCTTCCACCGGGGGCCGCGGTCCGTCTTCGATTCCTCGACATGACCATGGCGAAGGGCGAGATCACCGCGGTGCTCGGTCCGAGCGGGGCGGGCAAGACGACCCTGCTCAAGCTCATCGGCGGGGAGCTCCGGCCGGACGGCGGGCGCGTGCTGGTCGGCGGGAAGGACGTCCACCGCCTCCCGCGCTCCGGTCTCTACGCGCTGCGCAAGCGGATGGGAGTCCTCTTCCAGGCCGGCGCCCTGTTCACCGACCTCGACGTCTACGAGAACGTCGCGTTCCCTCTCCGGGAGCACACCCGGCTGTCCGAGGAGACGATCCGCGACGTGGTGCTGCTCAAGCTCGAGGCGGTGGGGCTGCGCAACGCCCGAGGTCTCCAGCCGCGCGAGCTCTCCGGGGGAATGGCGCGCCGCGTCGCGCTCGCCCGCGCCATCGCACTCGATCCGGAGATCGTCCTGTACGACGAGCCGCTGGCCGGCCAGGACCCGATCTCGGCCGGCGTGCTGGTGGCCCTCATCCGGCAGCTCAACGACGCGCTCGGTCTCACCAGCATCGTGGTGACCCACGACGTCGAGGAGATCTCCGCGATCGCGGATCGGATGCACGTCCTGTCCGGCGGGAGGTGCATCGCGGCCGGCGCGTCGGCGGAGGTCCGCGCGTCCGGCGAGCCCGCCGTCCGGCAGTTCATGCAGGGCCTCCCGGACGGCCCGGTGGCGTTCCACTTCCCGGGCCCCCCGATCGCGGAGGACCTGCTGGGGGGCGCCGCGGGCGCCGCGGGCGCCGGGGGCGGCCGCCGCGCCGCGCCGCGCGCCTGATCCGCGGCGTCGGGCGGGCATCTCCATGGAGGCGTTCGCATGGATCGGCCGGCACGCGCTCGCCTGGCTCGAGGTGCTCGGGAGGGGGGCCGTCTTCCTCTCGCGGGTGCTCGCCGGACTGCCCGGCGCGGCGCTCCGGGGACGGGAGCTCCTGCGCCAGATCGGGCGGGTCGGCGGGCAGAGCATGGTCCTCATCCTGGTGTCCGGCGCGTTCGTCGGCATGGTGCTCGGCCTCCAGGGGTACAACATGCTGGTGCGCTTCGGGGCCGAGGAGTCCCTCGGCCTCGCGGTGGCCCTCGCCCTGGTGCGCGAGCTCGGACCGGTGGTTTCGGCCCTTCTCTACGCGGGCCGGGCCGGCTCCGCCCTCGCGGCCGAGATCGGTCTCATGAAGACCACGGAGCAGCTCGCCGCGATGGGCATGATGGCGGTCGATCCCCTGCACCGGGTCGTCGCCCCCCGTTTCCTCGCCGGGGTCCTCTCCGTGCCGCTCCTCGCCGCGATGTTCAGCGCGGTCGGCGTGCTCGGGGGCCAGTTCGTCGGGGTCGGGCTGCTCGGCGTGGACGACGGAGCGTTCTGGTCCCAGATGCAGGCCGGGGTCGACTTCCGCGACGACGTCGCGAACGGGATCGTGAAGAGTGTGGTGTTCGGGGTGGTGGTCACCTGGATCTCGCTGTTCCAGGGCCACGACGCGGTGCCCACCTCCGAAGGGGTGTCGCGGGCGACCACCCGCTCGGTGGTGTGGTCGTCGCTCGCGGTGTTCGGCCTCGACTTCGTCCTCACCTCCCTCATGTTCAACGACTAGCGAGCCATCCCGCCGGTATCGGACGCGGGGCGCACAGCGGAGACGAAAGCATGACGCGTGATCGGAAAATCGAGGCGCTGGTCGGGCTGTTCGTGGCGGCAGGCCTCGCGGCCCTGCTCATGCTCGCGGTACGGGTCGGCAACCTGACCCTGCAAAGCGACGCCGGGTCGTACCGGGTGACGGCGCGTTTCGAGAACATCGGCGGGCTCAAGGTGCGGGCCCCGGTGTCGATGTCCGGCATCCGGATCGGCCAGGTGGCCGCTCTCGGCTTCGATCCCGAGACCTACGAGGCCGTCGCCACCCTGGAGATCGGAGGCCGCTACGACCGGGTTCCGGCCGATTCCTCCGCGAGCATCTTCACCGCCGGACTGCTCGGCGAGCAGTACGTCTCGATCAGTCCCGGAACGGACGAGGAGTTCCTCTCCACGGGGGACGAGATCGGGCTCACCCAATCGGCGATGATCCTGGAGCGGCTGATCGGCCAGTTCCTGTTCGACAAGGCGTCCGACGGCGATGGCGGCTGAAGCCTTCGAAGTCGCCGAGGACGGCACGGTGCGGGTCTCGGGGCCTCTCACCTTCGATACCGCGGAGGCGGTGCGGGCGGCGTCCCGCACGCGGATGGGGCCCGAGCGGTGGCGGGAAGAAGCGCTCACGTTCGACCTCGGCGGGGTCGGGCCGGCGGACAGCGCCGGGCTCGCCCTGCTCGTCTCGTGGCAGCGGACCGCCCATCGGGGGGGCGGACGGATACACTTCCGGGGAACGCCTCCCGCCCTGCGGGCGATCGCGGGGCTGTGCGGGGTGGACGGCGATCTGTTCGGGTAGAGGGGGCATGGACGAATCCGACGTCAAGCGGCTCATCGAGGCCGGGGTTCCCGGCGCGACGGCGCACGTGGAAGGCGACGGCCGGCACTTCCGCGCCGTCGTGGTGTCCGCGGCGTTCACGGGGCTTACGCGGATCCGCCAGCACCGCCTGGTGTACGACACGCTTCGGGAGAGCTTCGACAGCGAAGCCCTCCACGCCCTCTCCATCGAGACCTGGACACCCGAACGGTGGTCCGAGAGCAACCGCTGAACGACCGCCGGCAGCCGCCGGTGGACAAGCTGATCATCTCCGGCGGCGTTCCGCTCCTCGGCGAGATCCGGACTTCGGGAGCGAAGAACGCCGCGCTCCCGATCCTGGCCGCGACCCTGCTCGCCGACGGCCCGATGACGGTGGGAAACCTGCCCCACCTGCACGACATCACCACCACCATGGAGCTGCTCGGCCGCATGGGCGCGGACCTCCTCCTCGACGAGCGCATGGAGATCCACGCCAACTGCGCGAACCTCCGCGAGTTCACCGCTCCGCACGAGCTGGTACGGACGATGCGGGCGTCGATCCTGGTGCTCGGTCCCCTGCTGACCCGGTACGGCCGGGCCGCGGTGTCGTTGCCGGGGGGGTGCGCGATCGGGTCCCGGCCGGTGAACCTGCACCTCGACGGGCTCGTGCGGATGGGCGCGCGGGTCCACCTGGAGAACGGCTTCATCCACGCCACCGCGCGGCGGCTGACGGGGACCCACCTCGTCATGGAGCAGGTGACGGTGACCGGGACCGAGAACCTGATGATGGCCGCGACCCTCGCGAGGGGGACGACCGTCATCGAGAACGCGGCCCGCGAGCCGGAGATCGTGGACCTCGCCAACTGCCTGAACTCCATGGGGGCGCGGATCGACGGCCACGGCAGCGACCGGATCGTGATCGACGGGGTGGAGACGTTGGCCGGGGCGCGCTACTCGGTCCAGCCGGACCGCATCGAGACCGGGACCTACCTCGTGGCGGCAGCCATGACCGGAGGCCGGGTCAAGGTCAAGGACGCGCGCCCGGACCAGCTCCGGACGGTGCTGGACAAGCTCGCGGAGGCGGGCACGGAGGTGACCACCGGGCCGGACTGGATCGGGGTGGATGCGGGGGCGGGCCCGCTCTCCGCGGTGGACGTCACCACGGCTCCGTTTCCCGCGTTTCCCACCGACATGCAGGCGCAGTTCACGGCGCTCAACTCAGTCGCGCACGGCACCGGCACCATTCGCGAGACGATCTTCGAGAACCGCTTCATGCATGCCTACGAGCTCCAGCGCATGGGGGCGGACATCGAGGTGCACGGCAACTTCGCGATCACCCGCGGGGTCGGGCGGCTGACCGGCGCTCCGGTCGCCGCGACGGACCTCCGCGCCTCCGCGAGCCTGGTGCTCGCGGGCCTGGTCGCGGAGGGGGAGACGGTGGTCGACGAGATCCATCACGTCGACCGCGGCTACGAGTGCATCGAGGAGAAGCTCGCCCAGCTCGGGGCGCGTATTCGAAGGGTGCCGATGTGACCGCGTCGGCGCGGGAAGGGCTGACCATCGCGGTCGCGAAGGGCCGTATCCTCCGCGAGGCGATCCCGTTGCTCGCGTCGATCGGGGTCGCGGCCCGGGAAGATCCGCTCGAAACCCGCAAGCTGATCCTCGATGCGGACGCGGCGCCGGGCCGTCCGCCGGTGCGCCTCGTCCTCCTCCGGGCGCAGGACGTGCCGACCTACCTCGAATATGGCGCGGCGGACGCCGGCATCGCGGGACGCGACGTGCTCCTCGAGTACCCGGGCGAGGGGTGGTACGAGCCGCTCGACCTCGGCATCGCCCGGTGCCGGCTGGTGGTCGCCGCCCGGGAGGACGACCCGGCCCCGCCGTCCGGCAGCGTCCGGGTCGCGACCAAGTTCGAGCGCATCGCCCGGCGCCACTTCGCGGGCTCCGGGGTCCGGGCCGAGATCGTCAAGCTCTACGGATCGATGGAGCTCGCGCCCCACGTCGGGCTCGCCGACCGCATCGTCGACCTCGTCGCGACCGGGAACACCCTGCGGGCCAACGGCCTGCGGCCGGTCGAGCACGTCGCGGACGTGAGCGCGCGCCTCATCGTGAACAAGGCGTCGATGAAGATGAAGGCGGCCGCCGTCAAGGAGCTCGTCGCCGCGCTTCGCGGGCGGATCGTGCCGCCCCGGTGAACGTGCGCCGCCTCGACAGCCGGGACGCCGACTTCCGGAGCCGGCTCGCGGCGCTCGCCGAGCTCGACGCGCCGGACGTCGAGGCCGGGGTGCGCGCGATCATGGAGGAGGTGCGGGCCCGCGGGGACGAAGCGGTGGTCGAGCTCACGAACCGTTTCGACGAGCGTGCGGTCACCGGCTGCGCCGAGCTGGAGGTCCCGGCGGCCCGCACCGCGCGCGCGCTCGATTCGATCGACCGCACGCTGCGCGAGGCGCTCGAGGCGGCGGCGGCGCGCATCCGCACCTTCCACGAGCGGCAGAAGGGCGGGTCTTGGTCCCGCGCGGAGGAGGACGGCACGGTGCTCGGCCAGCGCGTGGTCCCCCTCGACCGCGCCGGAATCTACGTGCCGGGGGGGCGCGCCGCGTACCCGTCGTCGGTGCTGATGAACGCGGTCCCGGCGCGCGTCGCCGGGGTGGGGGAGGTGGTGATGGCCGTGCCGGCTCCCCGCGGCGAGCTCGACCCCGCGGTGCTCGCCGCGGCCCGGCTGGCCGAGGTGGACCGGATCTGGACCGTCGGCGGCGCCCAGGCCGTCGCCGCCTTCGCCTGGGGAACGGAGAGCATTCCGGCCGTGGACAAGATCGTCGGGCCGGGCAACGCCTGGGTGTCCACCGCCAAGCGGCTCGTGTTCGGCCGGGTCGGGATCGATTCGGTGGCCGGGCCGTCGGAGGTCCTCGTGATCGCGGACGGGACCACGCCCCCCGAGTGGGTCGCGGCGGACCTCTGCGCGCAGGCGGAACACGACGAGGATGCGCGGGCCACCCTGGTCTGCCCGGCGCCCGCCTACATCGACGCGGTCGAGTCCGAGCTCGAGGCGATGGCTCCCCGCTTCGAGCGTTCGGCGATCATCCGGGCGTCGCTCGGGCGTACCGGCGCGCTCGTCCTCGTGCGCGACCTCGACGAGGCGGTCGAGGTCGCGAACTTCATGGCCCCGGAGCACCTCGAGCTCTCCGTGGCCGAGCCGGCCGCCCTCGCGGAGCGGATCCGGCACGCGGGCGCGGTGTTTCTCGGCCGCCATTCTTCCGAGGTGCTCGGGGACTATTGCGCGGGGCCGAACCACGTGCTCCCGACCGGCCGGTCGGCGCGGTTCTCCTCGCCGCTCGGCGTCTACGATTTCCAGAAACGCATGAACGTGATCCAGTGCTCGGAGGCCGCGGCTCGGCGTCTCGGGGCGACGGCGGTGGTCCTCGCGGAGGCGGAAGGGTTGACCGCCCATGCACGGTCGGCCGCCCTTCGCATGTGCGGGCCGGCGCGAGCCGGCGGGCGCGGATGATAAGATTGCGCCCCGAGGATGGCGGGGTCTTCCGGCGTCGGTTCCCGGTTTCTGCGAGGAGAAGGTCCGGACCATGAGTATGGGTGGCGTCAGCAGCGGGAGGCGCCGTTTCCTCACCGCCACCGCGAGCGTGGTGGGCGGCGTGGGGCTCGGGTTCACCGCGGTTCCGTTCATCAGCGCGTGGCAGCCGAGCGAGCGGGCCCGCGCGATCGGAGCCCCGGTCCAGGTCAACGTCTCCAAGCTGGAGCCCGGCCAGCTCATTACCGTGCTGTGGCGCGGGAAGCCGGTGTGGGTGGTGCGCCGCACCCCCGAGACCCTGGATGCGCTGTCCGGGCTCGATCCGATCCTTCGGGACCCGGATTCGCAGGTGGCGGAGCAGCAGCCGGAGTACGCCCGCAACCGGCACCGGTCGCTCAAGCCCGAGTACCTGGTCCTGGTGGGGATCTGCACCCACCTCGGCTGCTCCCCGCAGTACGTGGTCGCGGCCGGCGCGGACCGCTACGACCTCGGAGACGACTGGCCGGGCGGCTTCTTCTGCCCCTGCCACGGGTCCAGGTTCGACCTCGCGGGCAGGGTGTATCCCGGCGTCCCCGCCCCCACCAACCTCGAGGTGCCCCCGCACCGCTATCTCGACGGCGACCGGATCGAGATCGGGGTCGATCAAGGCGTGAAGGAATCGCTCTCATGAATCGGCTGCTCGGGTGGATCGACGCGCGGTTCCCGCTCGTCAGCCTCTGGGAGGAGCACGTCTCGCGCTACTACGCGCCGAAGAACTTCAACTTCTGGTACTACTTCGGCTCGATCGCGCTCGTGATCCTCGTCATCCAGATCGTGAGCGGGATCTGGCTCACGATGAGCTACAAGCCGTCCGCGACCGAGGCGTTCGACTCGGTCGAATCCATCATGCGCGACGTGGAGTGGGGCTGGCTCATCCGCTACGTGCATTCGACCGGCGCGTCGTTCTTCTTCATCGCCGTGTACCTGCACATGTTCCGGGCGCTCATCTACGGCTCCTACAAGGGCAACCGCGAGCTCATCTGGCTGCTCGGCATGTTCATCTACGTCATCCTGATGGCGGAGGCGTTCATGGGCTACCTGCTGCCGTGGGGGCAGATGTCCTACTGGGGCGCCCAGGTGATCATCTCGCTGTTCGGGGCCATCCCGTTCGGGGTCGGGGAGGCGCTCGCGCTCTGGATCCGCGGCGACTACGTGGTCTCCGACGCCACCCTGAACCGCTTCTTCGCCCTCCACGTGGTGGCCCTTCCGCTCGCCCTGCTCGCGGTCGTCGTCCTGCACGTCCTCGCGCTGCACGAGGTCGGCTCGAACAACCCGGACGGGGTCGAGATCAAGCGCAACAAGGGCCCGGACGGGAACCCGCGGGACGGCATCCCCTTCCATCCCTACTACACCGTGAAGGACCTGATGGGGGTCACCGTCTTCCTCTTCCTGTTCGCGATCGTGGTGTTCTTCATCCCCGAGTTCGGCGGATGGTTCCTCGAGAAGGACAACTTCCTTCCCGCCGACCCGCTCAGGACCCCGGAGCACATCGTCCCGCTGTGGTACTTCACCCCCTTCTACGCGATCCTGCGGGCGATACCGGACAAGCTGACCGGGGTCCTCGCCATGGGCGCCTCGATCATGGTGCTGTTCTTCCTGCCCTGGATCGACCGCCACCCGGTGAAGTCGATCCGGTACCGGGGGCGTCTGTTCGCGGCCCTCATCGCGGTGTTCGCGCTGACCTTCCTGGTCCTCGGGTATCTCGGCACCCAGCCGCCGACCCGGATTCTCGGCGAGCTCGGGCTCCGGTTCGGCGAGCTCTACTTCTCGTTCTTCGTCGTTCTCTGGCTGTACAGCCGGGAACGCCGTGCGGCCGTGCACCTGAACACGTTCATCGTGATGGCGGTCCTGATCGCCGCGGCGGACGTGATCCGCTTCGACCCGGGCAAGGTCGGGCTCATGCTCTGGAGCGCACTGATCCCGGTCGTGTATTACGCGGTGTTCGTGCTCGGACCGGCCGTGACCAGTCTGAACGAGCCGCGGCCGGTGCCGGAGAGGGTGTTGTACCGATGAGCTGGATGAAACGGGGCGTGTGCATCGCCGGGCTCGCCGCGCTCGCCCTGGCGGGCGGCGCCCGCGCCGCGGGAGGGGAGATCCCCCTGCTCGAGGCCAAGGTGGAGCTGGGCGACCGTGCGTCCCTGCAACGGGGGGCGAAGCTGTTCGTCAACTACTGCGCGGGCTGCCACTCCGCCCGGTTCATGCGCTACGGCCGGATGGGGCGGGATCTGGGGCTCACCGAGGAGCAGGTGCGGGCGAACCTGATGTTCGCGTCGGACAAGCCGGGGGATCCGATCCTCGCCACCCTGGGCGAGGCCGACGCCAACGCCTGGTTCGGGGTCGCTCCGCCGGACCTCTCCCTGAGCGCCCGCGCGCGCGGCCCGGACTGGCTCTACACCTACCTGATGACCTTCTACCGCGACGAGAGCCGGCCGTTCGGCGCCAACAACCTCGTCTTCCCCGACGTGGCGATGCCGCATGCCCTCGTCGAGCTGCAGGGGGTGCAGGCCCGAAAGGAGGACGCGGGGGACGGTCATGCCGCCCCGACGGGGGCCGGAGAGCTCCTCGACCTCGTGGAGCCGGGCAGCATGAGCGTGGCCGAGTACCGCCGTGCGGTCCGCGACCTCGTCAACTTCATGGTCTACGTCGGGGAGCCGGCCAAGCTCGACCGGTACGTCGTCGGGGGCTGGGTCCTGCTGTTCCTCCTGGTGTTCTTCGTGATCTCGCGGCTCCTCTACAAGGAGTACTGGAAGGATGTCCACTGAGCGCGGCGTGGAGGGCGCCGGGGTTCGCGAGGGATTTCCGGCCGTGGCCGGTGTGTGACCGGAGTGTCGGACCGGCGGCGTTCAGGCTCCGTGGAACCGGATGACTTCGCTCCCCGGCTCGGCCGGGGCGCCGTGATGTCCCTCTACTCTGCGGCCACGGAGCCGACGAGCCATGCGGTGCGCGTCGTCCTGGCCGAGAAGGCGGTCAACGTCGAGATCCATTTCGTCTCCGACCACGACCGTCCCGAGGACCTGCACGCGCTCAATCCCTACGATTCGATCCTGACCCTCGTGGACCGGGACCTGGTCCTCTACGAGCCGCAGATCATCATGGAGTACCTCGACGAACGCTTCCCGCATCCCCCCCTGATGCCGGTGGATCCGGTGACCCGCGCGACCAGCCGGCTGTACCGTTACCGGATCCAGCGGGACATCTACGGGCTCGTCGACTTCATCGAGGGCGACGTGCCGGATGACGCCGACCACGCCCGGAAGCAGCTCCGCGACCACATCACCACGCTTGCCCCGATCTTCGACCGCAGCCGGTTCTTCATGGCGGACGAGTACTCCCTCGTCGACTGCTACCTGGCGCCGATCCTCTGGCGTCTTCCCCGGTACGGGATCAGGCTTCCTCCCCGGAGCCGGGGCCTTCGCGCCTACGCGGACCGGGTGTTCGACCGCGAGGCGTTCGAAAGGAGCCTGACCGAGCTCGAAGAGGAAATGCGCTGACCTCCAACCGTCCCTACCTCATCCGGGCGATCTACGAATGGATCGTCGACAACGGGTTGACCCCGCATCTCCTGGTGAACGCCGAAGGCGATGGCGTCGCGGTTCCGGGTGAATACGTCAAGGACGGCCGGATCGTGCTCAGCGTCGCTCCCCGGGCGGTCCGCTCGCTCGACCTCGGGAACGACGCCGTCGCCTTCGGCGCCCGGTTCTCCGGGCGCCACTTCGAGGTGTACGTCCCCGTGCGGTGCGTGCTCGCGGTCTACGCCCGGGAGAACGGCAAGGGGATCGCCCTCGGGGAAGAAGAGGACCCGCCGTCGGGTACGCCTCCGCCGGATGCGCCGCCGAAGAAGAAGGGGCGTCCCAGCCTGCGGGTCGTCAGCTAGCCCGGTGGGACGTGCGGGTTGGTGAGGCATCGCCTCGGCCGTGAGCGGGACCAGGGATCGGATCCCTCGGGAACGCTCGCGTCTCGCGCAGGATCCGTCGAGGCGCTGCCGCTTCGAGGGGCCCGGTCCGGGGCGGCGCCCGCGCCGCGGGTACGCCGGAGCTCCGGTGCGCCGAGGGCTGCGCGTCCGAAAACTCGAAGAGGCGGACGATCTGGCGCACTCCCGGGATCGTGCCGACGACGGCGGTCACCGTCTCGCTCTGCTCGCGGGTCATGAGACCCATCAGGAACACGACCCCGTCCTCGGTGACGACCTTGACGTTCACCCTCAGGGGGCCCGGCAGCTTGTCGCTGGTCGCCAGAGCGAGCTTGATCCGGCCCGTGATCAGGGTGTCCACGGACCGCGTGCCGAGCGTGGTCGGCTTTCCGATCACCAGCTCGTTGTGGACGCCCCGGACCCGAGCCGCCGCACCCGCCTCGGCGCCCGCCCGCTGCCTCGTCTCTTCGTCGGGGACCTGGCCGGTCAGGAGAACGATGCGGTTGAAGCTCGTGACCTTCACGTTGCGGTGATCGTCCTCCGCGAGGCCGGCCCGGTTGATCGCACCGCGGGTCTTCCACTCGATGCGCTCGTCCGCAACCATGGTCCCGAGGGAGCGTTCCTCGGCGGCTGCCGTGCCTGCCCCGGCGGCCCCTGCCGCGCCCACCACCACCGGGGCCGCACATCCTCCGAGAAGCGCCCCGAGCACGGGGAGGATCGAGAGCTTCAACGTGAGCTCGCACACGTCCGGAACGGCAGGAATGCGTTGGCTGGCGCCGTGATCGCACGGATCACGCATCGAAGGCATCCCGCACCCAGCGAACGTCCGGAGCGTCCGGCTCGCCGGTCACCGCCACCACGTCGAACCGGCAGGCGGGAACGGGGAGGGTGCGCCGGTTGCGGAGCCAGGTGTCCGCGGTACGCGCGAGCCGGGTGCGCTTGGACCGGTCCACGCTCTCGGCCGGGTCCAGGAAACCCGTCCCGCGGCGGGAGCGGACCTCGACGAACACCAGGACCTCGCCGTCCTCCATGACGAGGTCGATCTCTCCGTAGCGGGAGCGGAAGTTGCGGTCCCGGCACACGAGCCCGTGCTCGGTGAGATGGCGGGCCGCGACGTCTTCGGCCCACCGTCCGCGGGAGTGCCGGTCGGCGCATGGATTCATGGCGAGAGCGGCTCGGGGATCCCGCCGCGGAACCGGGCCCACCCCATCTCGATGTGCACCCGCCCATCCTCTCCGACCGTCAGCCGCCCGGTGCGGCCGGCCAGGGACGCCTCTCCGGGACGGCTGGCCAGCCGGTGGATTCGCCGCTGCAGCCGATAGGCATCGGCCCCGAACGCGTAGTACCGGATGAACCCTTCGCTCGCCGCCGGCCAGAGTGCGAGTATCCGCTCCCGCAGGGTGTCTTCGCCCGAGGCCGGGCCGAGCACCCAGGGCATGTCGCTGAAGACGATGCCGTCGAGGTCCAGATCGTGCTGGGGATCGGGGATCCCGCCGAATACGTGCGACGTCGAGAAGACCGGGAGGTCGGGCGCACGAAGGAAGACGATCTGGGGACGAAGGAGCCGCGCCTCGCGCGGAAATCCGGCGAGAAAGACGAAGTCCAGGCCGCCGCCGGGAGAGGGCGCATGGACGACGGAGCGCCGGAGGACACGGCGCAGCCGCTTGGCCCGTTCTTCGCTCGCGTCGGCGCCGAGGAGCTCGCGGACCGGCCGGGCCAGATCCTCCGCGGCTCCCCGGTACGAGGCGCGGGCGGCGACGACCGCCCCGGACGCCTCCCATCGTTCGGTGAACGCATCGGCGACGCGGGCTCCCCATTCGGTCTCCGGAACGAGCACGCCGGCGCGGTCGTAGCCCCTCGCGCGCGCGAACGAAGCGACCGCGCGGGCTTCGTCCTCGGGCGAAAGGGCGAGCTGGTAGACCGGCGGCCCGTCGACCGGCCGGGCCGCGTCGAGGGCATTGAGCAGGAGAACGGGGGCGGTGCGCTCGGCGAGTGACGCGATACGCGTGATGGCCTTCTTGCTGAGCGGGCCGACCACGAAGTCGGCGCCTTCCGCGATGGCGGTCCGGAAGACCGCCTCCGGCTCCCCGGTCCCGGTGTCGTACACGGAGACCACGGGACGTTCCGTACGCTCGGCGACGTACCAGGCGGCGAGAAACCCGTCGCGGACCGCCGTCGCGGCGGACGCGAACGTCCCGGAGAGCGGGAGGAGGAGGGCGACGTGGCTCGGGGGCGAGCCGTCGCGCCGGACCTCGGCAAGCAGGCCGGGGAGGATGGAAGGTGCGGCCGGGTGGTCCGGGAATCGCTTGCGCCAGAGATCGGCCGCGGTCGAGAAGGCGGGGAAGTCGCCCCCGTGGGCGCGCGCGATCCATTCGAGCTCGAGCCACCCGGCGGCGTGGTGGTCCGAGCCGGGGGCGTGCGCCCCGCGCAGGTTTCGCAGCGACTCCTCGGGGAGCCCGCGAACGAGGCTCCACAGCGCCTTGCGGTTCGCGTCGGGATCGGCGAGGCGGGGGTCGAGCGCGATCCGGAAACGGAGCTCGTCGGCCAGCCGGCCGGCCCGGTGGGCGGCGCGTGCCGCGAGCTCGAGGGCGGCGGCGGCTTCCGGCAGCGCGAGCATGGCCTCGAGGGAGGGCAGGGCGTCGGCCGCTTCGCGCTCCGCACCGCCTCCGAGAGCCGCCCGGACCAGGAGGAGCGCCCGGCGGGAACGGTCCGCGGGCTCCAGCCCGGCCGGATCGATGGCGCGGGCGGTCTCCTCGGCGCGGGCGGCGCGGCCGGCCTTCCACCAAGCCTCGGCAGCGCGCAGGCGAAGGGCGGCCGCGCCGGCCGGCGCTCCCTCCGCTTCGGCGAGCCAGGCGGCGGCCGCCTCCTCGTGGAGCCCCTGCCGGGCAAGGGCGGACGGATCCCGAGCGGCGGGATCGGGAGGGGTCGAACCGGGAGGCGTCGAAGCGTTCCCGGCCGGGTCCGCGCAGCCGGCGAGGACCACGGCCGCGGCAAGCCCGGCGGCGAGAAGAGCGGCGATTCGCGGTGCGCTTATCATGGGTTGCCTCGGGCGCCGGAAGTATTCGCCGAGAGGTGGGACATGTCAATGAGCGCCGTCCCCTCGAGGGACGGGCACGGCCCGGGAGGAGAAGGGGACGACGAGGGCCCGGCGGCTGGCGTCCTCTACGTCGTCGCCACCCCGATCGGGAACCTCGCCGACCTCGGTGAGCGGGCGAGGACGGTCCTTCGCACGGTCGACGTCGTCGTCGCCGAGGACCCCCGGCATACCGGCCGGCTGTTCGGCCGCCACGGCATCCCGGCCCGTCTCGAGCCGCTTCACGAACACAACGAACGCCGCCGCACGCCGGCAATCCTGGCCCGGCTTCGCGCGGGGACCTCGTTCGCCCTCGTGAGCGATGCGGGGACGCCGCTCGTCAGCGACCCGGGGCACGTGCTCGTGCGGAGCGCGGCGGAGGCGGGCGTGCCGGTGGTGCCGATCCCCGGGCCGAGCGCCTTCCTGTGCGCGCTGTCGGCCGCCGGGCTTCCGATGGAGCGGTTCGCCTTCGAAGGCTTTCTTCCCGCGGCGCGGGGGGCGCGGGCGGCGCGGCTCGAGGCGCTGGCGGACGATCCGCGCACGCTCGTGTTCCACGAGGCGCCGCACCGGGTCGCCGCTTCCCTCGACGCGATGCGGGCCGCGTTCGGCGGCGGCCGCCCGGTGGTGGTCGCGCGCGAGCTCACGAAGCGCTACGAGTCGATCCTTCGCACCACCCTCGCGGAGGCGGGGTCCCGGATCGGCCGTCCCCGGGGGGAGTACGTGCTCGTGGTCGGGGGCCGGGAACGCCCGCGCGAGGTCCCCGCCGCGGCCGTGCGGACCCTCGGCGTCCTGCTCGAGGCCCTTCCCCTGCGCCAGGCGGTGGACCTCGCCGCCCGCGCCACCGGCGTGCCGCGCAAGCGCCTGTATCGGCTCGCCCTCGCCCGGCGCCTCGAGGGGGAGCCCGCGAAGGCGTCCGGGCCACCCGGTTGCGAAGAGCGCCCGTGAGGCGGAAACTGGGCCGGCGGGAGTCGGCCGGGCAGCCGCTGCGCCGCGTCTCGCGGCGGAGAGGAAAGTCCGGGCTCCGCAGGGCAGGGCGCCAGGTAACGCCTGGGGGGCGCGAGCCCACGGAAAGTGCCACAGAAAACATACCGCCCGCCATGCGCGGGTAAGGGTGAAAAGGTGCGGTAAGAGCGCACCGCGCCGGTGGTGACACCGGTGGCAGGGTAAACCCCGCCCGGAGCAAGACCGAATAGGGGAGTGACAGGCGTGGCCCGCGCCGCTCCCGGGTAGGTCGCTGGAGGCGCGCGGTGACGCGCGCCCTAGATGAATGGCTGCCCTCGACAGAACCCGGCTTACAGGCCGGCTCCCGCTTCCATCGCCATCCCCGACCGCGCACGAAGCCCGGGTTGCGGCGGCCGGCCGGAGGAGACCCGGATTCGGACGGCCGCTCCTTGGCCTGTCCGGCCTTTCCGCCTCCGGCGAGCTTCCGAAGCCGATGATCCACCGGGTCCGCGGCAGGGCTGGGGATCGTGCGTAATCGGGCCACCGCTTCACGCGGTGGAATCGATTCGTGCACCCGCTCCCGCTCCGGGACCCGGGCGGTGGAGAGGTTGGGACCGGGGGCAGCCGGCGGTCCGGGGTCGCCGGGCCGACGGCGGATCGAATCCGTCGCATTCGCTCCCGCGCACGTCGCTCCCCTCGTCCTGTTCTGAACGTATTTCTGATTTTTGATTTATAATTATTTGAAATAAATATTCTATACAGACCTGTTTCCCGACCTGCCTCCCACCTTCCCGGCCTGCCGAGGCGGCGCCGAACCGGAAAAGTGTCCCGACATTGCTTGACAGGCGGTATTCGAGGTGATACCTACCGAAACCAAGTGGGATTCAGTGGGGATTTGAGGTATAAAATGGGGGCCTCACCCATGAACCCGAAGTCAGAGAGGAGCCCGGGGAAGCGGCCATGTTCCGGGGCGAGTCCAGCATCGTGATCGACGACAAGGGCCGGCTCGCGATCCCGAAGGGTTCTCGCGAGCGCCTGATCGCGCATTGGGGGGAGCCGGTGAGGCTCACCCTCACCATCGGGCTCACCCCGGAAACCGAGCGCCACCGGTGGCTGGTCGCATACCCGACCCCGGAGTGGGAGGCCCGCGAAGCGAAGCTGAACGAGCTCTCGCCGTTCGACTGGGAGGCCCGGAAGGTCGCCGGGATGCTGATCGGTTTCGCCAACGACGTCGAGCTCGATCGCCAGGGACGGTTCGTCATCCCGCCTTCGCTGCGCGCGTTCGCGAAGCTCGGGCCGCGGGCCCGGATCCTGGGGCAGGGCCGGGAGTTCCACCTGTGGGACGAAGAGAAGCGGAAGGAGTGGCTGGAGGATTCGATCGCGAACATCGGCGAGACCCTCAGGAATGCGTCGCCGGGGCTCCTCGCCATCGACTGGAAGGACCCCGATGATCCACGCCCCGATGATCCACGCCCCGGTGATGGTGGAAACGGTGCTTGAGGGGCTCGGGCTGGGCTCCGCCTCGACCGCCGTCGACTGTACGTTCGGTCGGGGCGGGCACGCCCGGGCGATGCTCTCCCGGATGGGGCCGGCCGGCCGGGTGGTGGCGATCGATCGGGACCCCGACGCGATCCGGGCGGGGTTTCGCCTCCGCGACCCGCGCCTCGATCTGGTGCAGGCGCGTTTCGACGCGCTCGGCGGGATCTGCCGGGAGAGGGGCCTTGCCGGACGGGTCGACGGCGTCCTGTTCGACCTCGGGGTCTCCTCCCCGCAGCTCGAAGATCCCTCCCGGGGCTTCTCGATCCGCCGCGAGGGGCCGCTCGACATGCGCATGGACCCCGGGGACGGCGAGCCGCTCGGGGCATGGCTGGATCGGGTCTCGGAGCGGGAGCTTGCCGGGGTGATCGCGCGCTTCGGAGAGGAGCGGCACGCGCGCCGGATCGCGGGAGCGATCGTGCGGGCGCGGCCGCTCGCGACCACGACGCAGCTCGCCGCCGTCGTCGAACGCGCCGCGCTCTCGCGGAAGGCATCCATCCACCCGGCGACGCGTACGTTCCAGGCCCTTCGCATTCACGTCAACCGGGAGATCGAATGCCTCCGGGCGGCGCTGCCCGCGGCGGTGGACGTGCTGCGCCCGGGCGGCCGTCTCGCGGTCGTCAGCTTCCATTCGCTCGAGGACCGGGTGGCCAAGCGGTTCCTGCGTTCGGAGTCGAGGGAGGCGCCCGGTCCCCGCGGCCTTCCGTCCGTGCGCCGGCCCCGCCTGCGGATCGTGGCCGGGCGGGTGCGCCCGTCGCGGGACGAGGTCGCGGCCAATCCGCGTTCCCGGAGCGCGGTGCTGCGCGTTGCGGAGAGGTTGCCGGGATGCTAGGCGCGCTCCGTTCCGTGCTCTGGCCGGTGTCGGCGGTGCTGCTGATGCTGAATGCACTCTTCGTCGTCATCGTCAAGCACGAGAGCCGAAAGCTGTTCGTGGAGCTTCAGACCCTCGAGCGGGAGCGCGACGAGCTGAACGTCAACTGGAGCCAGCTCAAGATCGAGAGCGGCTACCTCGCATCCATCGACCGGGTCCGGAGGGTGGCCGAGACCCAGCTCGGGATGGATCGGCCCGATCCGGGACGCATGGCCATCGTCAACCTGGAGCATTGACCGGCGTGCGCATCCTCCAGTCGAAGCCCCCCGGGGTCGGCGTCGAAGGACTCGGTCGGCCGGCGGCCCTCCCTCCGCTCCGGTGGCGGGTCCGGCTGGTGATGGGCTTGCTCGCCCTGGGCGGGGCGGGACTCCTCGGAAAGGCCCTGTACCTCCAGATGAACCAGGGGGACTTCCTGCGGGACGAAGGCACGGCCCGGCACGTGGGTACCGTGAGCTCGCACGCGCCGCGGGGGGTGATCCGCGATCGCCACGGAACCGCGCTCGCCATGAGCACCGCCATCGATTCCGTGTGGGTGAACCCCCGCGAGGCGCTCCGCGCCCGGAGCCGCTGGCCCGAGCTGGCCGCGGTGCTCGGGCTCGACCCCTCCGGGCTCGACCGCAAGCTCATGGAGCGCGCCGGGCGTTCCTTCGTCTACCTGCGCCGCCACCTCGATCCGGAAACGGCGGCCCGCGCCCGCGTCCTCGCTCTTCCCGGCGTGTACACCGAGCGCGAGTTCCGGCGCTACTACCCCGAGGGGGAGGCCGCGGCCCACGTCGTCGGATTCACCGACATCGACGGGGCAGGACAGGAAGGGGTGGAGCTCGCATACGACCCGGTGCTTCGCGGCGTCCCGGGCGCCAAGCAGGTGATCCGGGACCGCCTCGGGCGCAGCGTGGAGGACGTCCAGAACGTACGGTCCCCCAAGCCCGGGCAGGACGTGTACCTGACCATCGACCTCCGGCTCCAGTCGCTCGCCTACCGCGCGCTCAAGGCGGCGGTCGCCCACCATCGGGCGACTGCCGGATCGGTGGTGGTGGTCGAAGCCCATACGGGCGAGATCCACGCCATGGTCAACCAGCCTTCGTACAACCCGAACGACCCCGCGAAGCGGAGCGGGCCGGCGACCCGCAACCGGGCCGTCACCGACGTGTTCGAGCCCGGCTCGACGGTCAAGCCCTTCGCGGTCATGGCGGCGATCGAGTCGGGAGCGGTGCGGCCGCGGTCCGTCGTGGAGACGTCGCCCGGCTACCTGAAGATCGGGCGGAACGTGGTGCGAGACCGCCGCGACCTCGGGCCCCTCGACGTCGTGGGGGTGATCAAGCTCTCGAGCAACGTCGGGGTGACCCGGATCGCCCTCGCGACGCCGCCGGAACGGCTCTGGGACGCCTACGAGGGGGCCGGCTTCGGCAGCGCGTCGGGGAGCCGGGCGGTCGGGGAATCGCTCGGCATCCTCAGGCGTTCGCCCCGGTTCGGAAAGTTCGAGCGCGCGACCCTCTCCTACGGGTACGGCCTCGCGGTGACCGCGCTACAGCTCGCCCGCGCGTACACCGTCATCGCCAACGGCGGCGAGCGGCTCGACCTCCGGCTGGAGCGGGGCGGGCCCCGCGCCGGGGGGCCTCCTCCCGTCGCCCGGCGGGTCATGTCCGAGGCGACCGCCCGCGAGGTGCTCGCGATGCTCGAGACGGTGGTCGAGGCGAAGGACGGCACCGGGCGCCGGGCGCGGGTCCGCGGATACCGCGTGGCGGGCAAGACGGGCACCTCGCGAAAGGCGGTCGCGGGCGGGTATGCCAAGCGGCGCTATCTGTCCCTGTTCGCGGGCCTGGCCCCGGTCAGCGACCCGAGGTTCGTCGTCGCGGTGGTGATCGACGACCCGCGGGGCAAGAAGTACTACGGCGGCGAGGTGGCGGCCCCCGTGTTTCAGACCGTGATGTCGGACGCCCTGCGTCTGAACGCGGTCCCGCCCGATTCCTCCACCACCCCCCCTCGCAATGCGGCGGCGGAGAACTACGCGCTGGTTCGGGACGCGCGCGGATAGGTCCCGGGGCATGAACGTTCGCAGCCTTCTCGCCGACTCCCTGCGGCTCCCTCCGGGACTTCCCGGCGACGCGCCGGTACGCGGGCTCGCGGTGGACAGCCGCCGCGTCGAGCCGGGGTTCGTGTTCTTCGCCCGTCCGGGGCTCCGCACCCACGGCTTGCGGTACGTCGATGAGGCGCTCGGAGCCGGCGCGGCCGCGGCGGTCGTGCCGGCCGGCGCCGTCCCGTCCGGCCGCCCGGAGCTCGTCGAGGTCGACGACCTCTCTCGCGTCATCGGGCGGGCCGCGCATCGTTTCCACGATGCACCCTCGACGGCGATGGAAGTCGTCGGGATCACCGGGACCAACGGAAAGACCACGGTCGCCCACTGCGTCTCCCGGGCGTTCCAGGCCATCGAGCCCGGCGAGCCCTGCGCGGTGATGGGAACGCTCGGGCACGGGCTTCCGGGCGCCCTCGAAGGCGCGGCCCTCACGACCCCCGACGTCCTCGACGTGCATCGCGAGCTGGCCGGGATGCGGTCCGCGGGGGCGCGCCGGGTGGCGATGGAGGTGTCGTCGCACGCGCTCGAGCAGGGACGGGTGGCCGGGGTCCGGTTCCGGGTCGCGTGCCTCACCAACCTCGGGCGCGACCACCTCGACTACCACGGGAGTCCCGAGGCCTACGCGGCGGCGAAGCGGCGGCTGTTCGCGTGGCCGGAGCTGGAGGCGGCGGTCGTCAACGCCGACGACCGGCTGGGCCGGGCGATCCTCGAATCGGGGGCCGGCCCCGGCTTCCGGTTGAGCTACGCGCTCGAAGACCCCGCCGCGGCGGTGCGCGGACGCCTCGAGCCCGGCCGCCCGGAACGGACCCGGCTCGAAGTCGCCCACGGGCGCCGCCGGGCGGTCGTCGACAGCCCCCTGGTGGGCCGGTTCAACGCCTACAACCTGCTTGCCGGGGTCGCGATCCTGCTTGCCCTGGACGTACCCCTGGAGCGGGCGGCGTCGGGGCTCGCGGCCGCCGAGCCCCCTCCGGGAAGGTTGCAGCCGGCGCGCCTCGACCCGGCGGAGGCCGGGAGCGCCTCGGCGCCGGCGGTCTACGTCGACTATGCCCACACCCCCGACGCACTCGACGCGGTGCTCTCGTCGCTCCGGATGCTGGCAAAGGGCGAGATCCGGATCGTGTTCGGGTGCGGGGGCGAGCGCGATACGGGCAAGCGCCGCCTGATGGGAGCGGCGGCGGCGCGGGGCGCGGAATGGCTGTTCGTGACCAGCGACAACCCCCGCGGCGAAGACCCTCTCGCGATCATCGACGGCATCCTGGCGGGCGCCCGGGGCGCCGCGGTGGAGGTCGAGCCCGACCGCCGCCGCGCCATCCACGCGGCCGTCACGGGCGCCGGTCCGGACGACGTCGTGCTCGTGGCCGGGAAGGGCCACGAGACCTGGCAGGAGATCGGGGGCGAACGGCGCCCCTTCGACGATGCCGCGGTGGCGCGCGAGGCGCTCGCCCGCCGGGCGGGGAGGGATTCCGGGTGATCGAGATGGGGCTCGGCGAAGCCCGCGCGGTGCTCGGCGCCGCGCCCGGAGGCGGTCCGGAGGACGGCGAGGTCCGGTTTCGCGGCGTATCCACCGATTCCCGGGGCGACTGCGCGGGGGCCCTCTTCGTTGCCCTGCGCGGACCCAGCTTCGACGGGCACGACCACGTCGAGGCCGCGGCGCGCGCGGGGGCGGTCGCGGCCGTCACCGAACGGCCCGCGGACGGAGGGGTGCCCCGGCTGGTCGTCCGGGACACGCGGGGCGCGCTGGAGCGGCTCGCGGCCGAGTGGCGCCGCCGGTTCGAGATCCCGTTCGTGGCGGTGACCGGAAGCAACGGCAAGACCTCCGTGAAGGAGATGATTGCGTCGATCCTCCGCGTGAACCATCCGACCCTCGCCACCGCGGGGAACCTCAACACCGACATCGGTCTCGCCGCGACCCTGTTCGGGCTCGACTCGGGGCACCGGCGGGGGGTGGTGGAGATGGGCGCCAACCACGCGGGCGAGATCGCGGGGCTCGCCAGGGTGTGCGCACCGCGGATCGGGGTCGTGACCCAGTGCGCGCCGGCCCACCTCGAGGGATTCGGGAGCGTCGAAGGGGTGGCCCGGGCCAAGGGCGAGCTGTTCGAGGCCCTGCCGCCGGACGGCATCGGGGTCGTCAACGCCGACGACCGGTTCGCGGAGTTCTGGTCGCGCCAGCTCGGAACCCGGGGGATCGTCCGGTTCGGCCTTCGGAATCCGGCCGACGTGGGCGCGGCGTTCGCGCCCGGGGAGCACGGCTCGCGGATCACCCTCGCGACCCCCGCGGGCGAGGCGGCGGTCGATCTCGCGCTCCCCGGACGGCACAACGTGATGAACGCGCTCGCCGCGACGGCCGCGTGCCTCGCGCTGGGCGAGCCTCTCGCCGCGGTCCGCGAGGGGCTGGAGGCGATGCGGCCGGTCCCGGGGCGGCTCTGCCTGCGCCCGCTCGCCGGCGGCTCCGTCCTCCTCGACGACACCTACAACGCCAATCCGGGCTCGCTCCGGGCCGCCCTGGACGTGGCCGCCGGACGCGGCGGGGAGTGCTGGCTCGCTCTGGGAGACATGGCCGAGCTGGGTGGCGAGGGGCGCGACCTGCACCGCGAAGCGGGGCGGCTCGCCCGTGAACGGGGGATCGCCCGGCTGTACGGCCTCGGCCCCCTCGCCGCGGAGGCCGTGCACGCGTTCGGGCCGGGCGGGCGGCACCATCCTTCGCACGACGCTCTCGTGGCGGAGCTCCGGGCGGACCTCGGAGAGCGCTCCCCGATCACCGTGCTGGTCAAGGGTTCGCGTTCGATGGCGATGGAGCGCGTCGTACAGGCGCTCGGCGGCCGATGCTGATCGAGCTCTTCGACGTGCTGTCGGGGCTGCACGGCGGCTTCGGGGTCTTCCGGTACCTCACCCTGCGGGCGGTCTGCGGGGTGCTGACGGCGCTCCTCATCGTCCTCGTGGTCGGACCGGAGGCGATCCGGCGCCTGCGCAGGTTCGGAGAGGTCGTCCGGGAGGACGGCCCCCAATCGCATCACGCCAAGGCGGGCACGCCCACCATGGGCGGGGCGCTCGTCCTGTTCGCGGTCTTCGTCTCCACCCTGCTGTGGGCCGACCTCGCCAACCGCTTCGTGTGGGTGGTGCTGGCCATGACCCTGGGATTCGGCGGGGTCGGGTGGCTCGACGACTACCGCAAGCTCACCCGCGGCCGGGGCGTGTCGGCCCGGCTCAAGTTCCTGCTGCAGTCCGTCGTCGGGCTCGCCGGGGCCGTCTTTCTCTTCGCGTCGGCCGAGGGTGCGAACGAGCTGCGGCTCATCGTTCCCGTCGTCAAGGACGTGGCCCTCGACCTGGGCTGGGTCTACGTCCCGCTTGCCTTCTTCGTCATCGTGGGCACGAGCAACGCGGTCAATCTGACCGACGGCCTCGACGGTCTCGCGATCGGGCACACCGTCCTCGTCGCGAGCGCGCTCGCGGTGTTCGTCTACGTGGCCGGGCACAGCCAGTTCGCGTCCTACCTGGCGTTCCCCTCCATCCCGGGGGTCGGCGAGGTGGCCGTCATCTGCGCCTCCATCATCGGCGCGGGCCTCGGCTTCCTGTGGTTCAACACCTATCCCGCCCAGGTCTTCATGGGCGACATCGGGGCCCTCTCCCTCGGGGCGGCGCTCGGCACCGTCGCGGTGGTGTGCCGCCAGGAGATCGTGCTGTTCGTGATGGGGGGGGTATTCGTCATGGAGACGGTCTCGGTCATCCTGCAGGTCGCCTCCTTCCGCCTCACCGGCCGCCGGATCTTCCGGATGGCGCCCCTCCACCACCACTTCGAGCTCAAGGGGTGGCCCGAGCCCCGGGTCATCGTGCGCCTCTGGATCGTCACCCTGGTGCTGGTCCTCGTCGGGCTCGCGACCCTCAAGGTGCGGTAGGTGGGCCGGCCGCAGCACGGGCGGACGGTGGTGGTCGGGCTCGGCGACACGGGGCTCGCGTGCGCCCGCCACCTGGACGCGCACGGGGTCGACGTCGCGCTCTCGGACAGCCGCTCGTCCCCGCCCCGCGCGGAGGAGGCCCGCCGGTCGCTGCCCGCGGCGGAGATGCGGCTCGGCGGGTTCGATCGAGGATGGTTCGAGGAGGCGGTCGAGCTGGTGCTGAGCCCCGGGGTATCGCCGCGCGAGCCCGCGGTGGCGGCCGCGGCCGAGCGCGGGGTTCCGGTTCTCGGCGAGGTCGAGCTGTTCGCCCGCACGGCCCGCGCCCCGATCGTCGCGGTGACGGGGACGAACGGCAAGAGCACCGTCTGCGCCTGGGTCCACGCCATGGCGGAGGCGGACGGCCGGGACGCGGCCATCGGCGGGAACTTCGGCCCGCCCGCCCTCACCCTGCTCCCGCGCGACCCGGAGCTCTACGTCGTCGAGGTCTCGAGCTTCCAGCTCGAAACGACCCGGTCCCTGCGCCCGCGCGTCGCGGCGCTTCTCAACGTGAGCCCCGATCACCTCGACCGTCACGGTGGGTTCGCTCCGTACCGCGCCGCCAAGGCCCGCGTCTTCCGGGGCGCCGCGACGGCGGTGGTGTGCCGTGACGATGCGTGGCTCGCGGCGCTCGGCGCGCGCCTCGCCCGCGAGGGATCGCGGGTCGTCACCTTCACCGAGGGGCGCCCCCGCGAGGGCGAGTACGGCCTGGCCGAGCACGGCGGCCGGACCTGGCTTGCACGCGGGGCCGAGCGGCGGCTGGAGATCGGGGACCTCGCACTCCCGGGGCGCCACAACGCGCTCAACGCCCTCGCGGCGATGGCGATCGCGGACGACCTCGGGGTCGCGCGCGGCGCGATCGACCGCACGCTTCGCCGCTTCCCCGGGCTCGCGCACCGCTGCGAGCGGATCGGCCGCGCCGGCGGCGCCGACTGGTACGACGATTCCAAGGGGACGAACGTCGGTGCGGCCGTCGCGGCGGTGAACGGCTTCGACACCCCCCTCGTCCTGATCGCGGGGGGCGACGGCAAGGGGGCCGACTTTCGACCACTCGGCCGGGCCCTGCGCGAGTCCGCGGGCCGGATCCGCAAGGTCGTGCTCCTTGGCCGGGACGCACCGGCGATCCGGAGCCTCGTGGAGGGCCACGTCCCGGTCGCGGAGGCCGGCACGATGGCCGAAGCGGTGGCCCGCGCGCGCGAGGCCGCCCGGCCGGGAGATGCGGTGCTGCTGTCTCCGGCCTGCGCGAGCTGGGACATGTACCGCGACTACCGCGAGCGGGGGCGGGATTTTCGGGCCGAGTTCCTGGCCGGCGCACGGGGGAGGCCGGCGTGAGCCGCGCCCTCGACGTCCCCGGCCGGACCGGCTCCGGCGTCTGGCGGGTCGATCCCGGCCTCGCGATCTCCGCCTCCGCGCTGATCCTGGCCGGTCTCGTGATGGTCACGTCCGCGTCCGTCTCCATCGCCGATGGAAAGTTCGGAGCGCCGCTGCATTTCTTCTGGCGGCAGTCGGCCGCACTCGTGGTCGGGATCGTGTGCGGCGCGGTGGTGGCGATGATCGATCCCCGTCACTGGGAACGGCTCGCCAACGTGGGCTTCCTTGCCGGCATCGCGGCCCTCAGCGCAGTGCTGATCCCGGGCCTCGGGCTCAAGGCCGGTGGGGCGGTCCGCTGGCTCGACCTCGGCGTCGCCACGTTCCATCCGGGGGAGGCGATGAAGATCATGTTCGTCGTCTACCTGGCCGCCTACCTTGCGCGGCACGGGGACAACGTCCGGATCTACCGGCGGCACACGCTCGTTCCGATCGCGGCATTCGGGCTCGCCGGCGCGCTGCTCATCGCCGAACCCGACTTCGGGACCGTCGTCGTCCTCGGGTTGACCCTGCTCGGGATGCTCTTCATCGCGGGCGTGCCCTTGCACACGTTCATGGCCTGGAGCGGCGCCCTCCTGGCCGCGATGGCCATGCTCGCCATCGCCGAGCCCTACCGCATGAAGCGCCTGCTGACCTTTCTCTCTCCCTTCGACACCCGGTACGGCGACGGATTCCAGCTCGTCCAGGCGCTCATCGCGATCGGCCGCGGCGAGTGGCTCGGCGCCGGGCTCGGCGGGAGCGTGCAGAAGCTCTTCTACCTGCCGGCCGCGCACACCGACTTCCTGTTCGCCGTCGTCGGGGAGGAGCTGGGTCTCGCCGGGATGGCGGCGGTGATCGCGCTCTTCGCGGTGCTCATCTTCCGGGCTTTCGTCATCGCCGGCCGGGCCATCGACTGCGGGCAGCCGTTCAACGCGCATCTCGCGTACGGACTGGGCCTCTCGCTCGGGGTCCAGGCCTGGATCAACGTCGGGGTGAACATCGGCGCCCTCCCGACCAAGGGGCTCGCCCTGCCGTTCATGAGCTACGGCGGGAACAATCTCGTGGCGAGCTGCCTCGCCCTCGGGCTCCTCGTGCGCATCGACCGCGATGCGATGGCGGGAAGGGACCGCCGATGACCGGGGCCCGGGTGTGCATCTTCGCCGGCGGCACGGGAGGCCACGTGTTTCCCGCGCTCGCGGTGGCCGACCGCCTGCGCGAGGAGGGATGGTCGGTGAGCTGGGTCGGCACCCGGCAGGGGATCGAGGCGCGGGTGGTGCCCGGCGCCTCCCTGCCGCTGCACTTCATCTCCTCGCGGCGCTTCCGCGGGACGCGCCGCGCGCAGGAGCTCGCCGCGAACGCCGCGGCCCTGGTCCAGGCGGCCGCGATCCTGCTCCGTATCCGGCCCACGCTGGTCCTCGGCATGGGCGGCTTCGTGTCGGCTCCGGGCGGGGTCGCGGCATGGCTGCTCCGCCGTCCCCTGCTGATCCACGAGCAGAACGCCATCCCGGGCCTCGCGAACCGCGTGCTCGCCCGCCTCGCGACGGGGATCATGGAGAGCTTCTCGAACACCTTCCCCCGCCGCGGGAAGGGGTGGCTGCGCACCACCGGGAATCCGGTGCGGGCCGCCGTCTCCGCGCTCCCCCCGCCCGCCGAGCGGTTCGCGGGGCGGGGGGCCGCGCTGCGGGTGCTCGTGCTCGGGGGAAGCCAGGGCGCGGAGACCCTCAACCGGTCCGTGCCGCCGGCCGCGTCGCGCGTCGCCCGGCCGCTCCATATCCGTCACCAGGCCGGCGAGGTCCAGGCCGACGAGACCCGGGAGCGCTACCGCCAGGCGAGGGTCGAAGCGGAGGTGACCGCGTTCGTGGACGACGTGTCCGAGGCCTACGGCTGGGCGGACGTGGCCGTGTGCCGGGCCGGGGCGAGCACCGTGGCGGAGCTTTCGGCGACCGGGGTGGGCTCCATCCTGGTGCCCTATCCGTGGGCGGCCGACGACCACCAAGCCGTCAATGCGCGGTTCTTCGAGCGGCGCGGAGCGGCGTACGTGGTCCCGGAAGACGGGGAGATCGTCCCGAAGCTCGCTTCCCTGCTCGGCGCCCTCGCCTCCGATCGGCCCCGACGCCTCGCGATGGCCGAGGCGGCCCGGCGAAGCGGGCGGCGCGACGCCGCCGAGCGGGTGGCCGCGTGCTGCCGCGCGTTCGAGTCTCCCCCGGAGTTCCCGGGGCGGGCGGGAGAGGAAGCGTGACCGCGGTCCGCCACGGCCTCGACCGCGTCCGGCGCATCCACCTCATCGGGATCGGCGGCGCGGGGATGGGCGGGATCGCGGAGGTCCTGCATACCCTCGGCTTCGAGGTCAGTGGCTCGGACGTCCACGAGAACGAGATGACGGGGCGTCTGTCCCGCCTCGGGGTCCGGGTCCACGTCGGCCATCACGCCGACCACGTCCGGGACCGCGACGTGGTGGTCGTTTCCACCGCCATTCCGTCCGGGAACGCCGAGCTCGAGGCGGCCCGCGAACGCCAGGTTCCCATCGTTCCGAGGGCGGAGATGCTGGGCGAGATCATGCGGTTCCGGCACGGGGTGGCGGTCGCCGGCACGCACGGCAAGACCACGACGACCAGTCTGGTGACCAGCGTGCTCAACGCCGGGGGGCTCGACCCGACGTTCGTGGTCGGGGGGCGCCTGCTCGCGTCGGGCGCGAACGGGCGGCTCGGCGACGGCCGCTACATCGTGGCCGAGGCCGACGAGAGCGACGGATCCTTCCTCCGCCTCCGACCGGAGATGGCGGTCGTGACCAACATCGATCACGACCACATGGGGACGTGGGACCAGGACGAATCCCGCCTGCATGACGCCTTCGTCGAGTTTCTGCGTCATCTGCCGTTCTACGGACTGGCCGTCCTTTGCGCCGACGATCCGGGGGTGCGCGCGGTGCTCCCGCGGGTGTCGAGGCCGGTCGTCACCTACGGGTTTCACGAGGATGCGGACCTGCGGGCCGTGGACGTGACTCCGATCGAGACCCGGACCCGCTTTCGGATCCCGTCCGGCGACCTCGGACCGGAGGTGGCGGTGACCCTCAACCTGCCGGGCCGCCACAACGTGCTCAACGCTCTCGCCGCGGTCGCGGTCGCGCGGTTTCTCGACGTGGGCGACGAGCTCATCGGCCACGCGCTGGCCACCTTCCAGGGGATCGGCCGCCGTTTCGAAGTGTGGGAGCGGGTCCGGATCGGCGGTCACGAGGTCCGGCTCGTGGACGACTACGGCCACCATCCCCGCGAGATCGAGGCGACCATCGGGGCGGCGCGGGAAGCGTGGCCGGACCGGCGGCTGGTGGCTGCCTTCCAGCCCCATCGATACACCCGGACCCGCGATCTGCTGGACGATTTCGCGCGGGTCCTCGGCCTCGCGGACGCGCTCCTCGTGACCGCCGTCTACCCCGCCGGTGAAGACCCCATCCCCGGGGCGAACGCGCAGAGCCTCTGCCAGGCGGTTCGCGCCCGCGGCGTGGTGGAGCCGGTCTACGTGCCGGGGATCGACGATCTGGAGGCCACGCTCCGCGGGGTGGTCCGCACGGACGACGTGCTGGTGCTGCTCGGGGCGGGCGACATCGGGACGGCGGCCGCGAGCCTCGCGGAGACCGGCGAACCGTGCGGGGCCGGCTGATGCGCAACGTGCCGATGGCCCGCATGACCACCTGGGGGACCGGGGGGCCGGCCGATCGCGTCTACGTGCCCGCGGACGTCGAGGATCTCGCCGGCTTTCTCGCCGGGTCCGAGCCCGGCCCCGGCGACCCGATCCTCTGGGTCGGCCTCGGGAGCAACCTCCTGGTGCGCGACGGCGGGGTCGGCGGGGTGGTGGTCCTGACCGCCCGCGGCCTCGGTCGAATCGAGGAGCCCGGCGAGCACCTGATCCGGGCCGAGGCGGGCGTTCCCTGCGCCAAGCTCGCCCGCCGCCTCGCCGCGAAGGGGTATGCCGGCGGCGAGTTCCTGGCCGGGATCCCGGGAACCATCGGCGGGGCGCTCGCGATGAACGCCGGCGCGCACGGGGCGGAGACCTGGGACCTCGTGCGGCGTGTCGAGACGATCGACCGGAGCGGCCGCCGCCGCCGGCGTGCGCGGTGCGAGTTCGAGATCGGGTACCGGAGCGTCGAAGGCCGGGCCGGGGAGTGGTTCACCTGCGCCGATCTGCGGTTCGCTCCCGCGGACCCGGCGGCGGTGCGGGCGCGGACCCGGCGGCTGACCCGGGCGCGGGCCGCCTCGCAGCCGGTCGGGCAGCGAAGCTGCGGATCGGTGTTCCGCAACCCTCCCGGCGACCATGCGGGGAGGCTCATCGAGGTCTGCGGACTCAAGGGGGCCCGGGTCGGGGGTGCGGTGGTCTCGGAGAAGCACGGGAACTTCATCGTCAACGACGGCGCCGCCTCGTCGTCGGACATCGAGGCGCTGATCGGAAGGGTGCGGGCACGGGTGTTCGACGAGACCGGGGTCGACCTCGAGCCGGAGGTCCGGATGGTGGGTCGGCGCCCGCCGTCGCGGGGCGGGTGTCCGGGAACGGGTGCGGGGCCGTGAACGCGCCGGGCCGCCTCGCCGTCTCTTCCTGCGCCCTCTCCGCGCTGCTCGCCTCGTTTCCGATCGGAAGGCTGCCGGACGAGACCTCGATGCTGGAACGGCTGAGCGCCGTCCTTCCGTCCGGCGTCATCTCCGACGTCCGGATCGTGGGGAGTCTGCGCTGGGTCTCGCCCGAGGAGCTCGAGCAGGCCATCGCCGGCCGGCTGCAGGGCGGCTTCTTCCGGGTCGACGCCGCGGCGGTGCGCGCGGCGGCCCTCTCGGTGCCCTGGGTGCGCGACGCCTCGGTACGGCGGGTGTGGCCCGGGAAGCTGCACGTGACGGTCACGGAGGACCAACCGGTCGCGCGCTGGGTGGGGGGGGGCCTGGTGACGGACCGCGGCACCCTGCTTCCCGTGCGGCACGCGCACGCGGCGATCGGGCTGCCGGTGTTCGACGGGCCGCGCGAGGCGCTCCCGAGGCTCCGCGACGGGCTCCGGGAGCTCGGGGCGATCTTCGACGGCATCGGCGGCGGCATCGCGCGGCTGGAGCGCTCGGCGGCCGGGAACTGGAGCCTCGAGTTCGCCGACGGCGTGCGGCTGGTGTTTCGCGACGGGCAGGAACGGCACGTGCGCCGCTTCGCAGCCGTCTACCTGTCGGCGCTGATCGGCCGAAGAGAGTTCATCGAGCGTATCGATCTCCGCTATCCGAACGGCTTTGCGGTCCGGTGGCGCAATGGTGAAGACGCACATTCAAGGGTGCAGGGATGAGAGCGGGAACGAAGAAGAATCTCATCGCGGGGCTCGACATCGGCACCTCCAAGGTGGTGGCGCTGGTCGGGGAGGTCTCCGAATCGAACGAGGTCCAGCTCCTGGGGATCGGCTCCGACCTCTCGCGCGGCCTCAAGAGAGGGGTGGTGGTGGACATCGAGAACACCGTGAAGTCCATCCGGCACGCGGTGGAAGAGGCCGAGGTCATGGCCGGACAGCCGATCCGGTCGGTCTACGTCGGGGTGGCCGGCGGCCACATCCGCAGCCTCAATTCCCAGGGCATCGTGGCGATCCGGGACGGCGAGGTGAGCACGGGCGACGTCGACCGGGTGATCGACGCCGCGCGGGCGGTCCCGATCTCCGCCGACCAGAAGGTCCTGCACATCCTCCCGCAGGAATTCATCGTCGACGACCAGGGCGGGATCCGGGAGCCGGTCGGCATGTCGGGCGTTCGTCTGGAGTCCCAGGTGCACATCGTCACCGGGGCCGCGAGCGCCTCCCAGAACATCGTCAAGTGCGTGCACCGGTGCGGCCTGGACGTGGACGACGTCGTGCTGGAGCAGCTCGCCTCGAGCCAGGCGGTGCTGATGGAGGACGAGAAGGATCTCGGGGTCTGCCTGGTCGACATCGGGGGCGGTACGACCGACATCGCCCTCTTCGGCGGCGGCGCGATCCGGCACACCGCGGTCATCCCGATCGCCGGCTCGCAGGTCACGAACGACATCGCCCTCGCCCTCCGCACCCCGATCCCGCACGCCGAGGAGATCAAGATCCAGTACGGCTGCGCGCGTGCCGACCATACCTCCGAAGACGAGACCATCCAGGTGCCCGCGCTCGGGGATCGACCTTCCCGGCGCCTGCCCCGAAGGGCGCTCGCGGAGGTCGTGGAGCCCCGTTGCGAAGAGCTCCTCGGCCTCGTGCGGGACCACATCCGCGGTGCGGGCCTCGGAGGGGTCGCCGGCGGGGTCGTCCTCACCGGCGGGAGCGCACGCCTGGAAGGGCTGGTCGACATGGCCGAGGAGGTGTTCGAGATGCCCGTGCGCCTCGGCCATCCGAACTCGGTGACCGGGCTCGGGGACGTGATCCGCAACCCGGTCTATGCCACCGCGGTCGGGCTGCTGACGTTGGACCACGAGGCCCACAACCACCACGTCCACTTGGAAGCGAACGGGCTGCGGGGCGTCTTCGGGCGCATGCGCGGCTGGATGCAGGGCGATCACTAGGGAGCAGGAAACCATGTTCGAAATCGTCGAAACCAACTCTACGGACAAGGCGAACATCAAGGTCATCGGGGTCGGCGGCGGCGGCGGCAACGCCGTCGAGCACATGATCGCGAACACCATCGAAGGCGTCGATTTCGTCTGCGCGAACACCGATGCCCAGGCGCTCGCGAAGTCCTCCGCCTCGGTCCACGTGCAGCTCGGGACCAACCTCACCAAGGGGCTCGGCGCGGGCGCGGACCCGGAGCTCGGACGCGACGCGGCGCTCGAGGATCGCGACCGCATCGCCGAGATCCTCGACGGCACCGACATGCTCTTCATCACCGCCGGGATGGGCGGGGGCACCGGTACGGGGGCGTCGCCGGTGATTGCCCAGGTCGCGCGCGAGCTGGAGGTCCTCACGGTGGCGGTGGTCACCCGGCCCTTCCCGTTCGAGCTCGGCCGGCGCATGACCATCGCGGCGGCCGGGATCGACGAGCTGTCGAAGCAGGTCGACTCGCTCATCGTGGTCCCCAACGAGCGGCTGATCAGCGTACTCGGACGGGGACTGACCCTGCAGGCCGCCTTTGCCGCGGCGAACGACGTGCTCCTCGGGGCCGTCCAGGGGATCTCGGAGCTCATCATCCGCCCCGGTCTCGTGAACGTCGATTTCGCGGACGTGCGTGCGGTGATGAGCGAGAAGGGCCGGGCCATGATGGGGGTGGGCCGCGCGACCGGGCAGGATCGAGCCATGGAGGCGGCGAAGAAGGCGACGGCCTGCCCGCTGCTCGAGAACATCGACCTCCAGGGCGCGCGAGGCATCCTGGTCAACATTACCGCGGATCCGAACCTCGGCCTGGACGAGTACGCGGCGGTCGGAGCAGTCATCGAGGAATTCGCCGCCCAGGGGGCGAACGTCATCAGCGGGACCGTCATCGACGAGAATGCGGGTGAGGAGCTCCGGATCATCGTGGTCGCGACCGGGCTCGGCCTCAGCGGCTCGGCCTCCGTCGAGCACGCATCGAACGTGGCGGTGCTGCCTGTTTCCGGGACCGGCGCCGCGCCCGATCCGGCCCGGATCCCGCCCCCTCCCGGGCCGGAGGCCGAGGCGGCCGAGAAGGCCGCGCAACGCAACTGGTTCGACATACCGGCATACATCCGCAATCGACCCCCCGAAGGATCGAGGGTATAGTTCAATGCGGACAGTGTGTTAGTCTCTACCTTGGATTCGGTCTCAGGTGGGGGGATGAATGTCGTGGGGGGCGCCGTGAAGAGACGTCTGCTTGCACGGACAGGGCGAGGGCACACCGGACGAGGGCGTATTTCGTGATCCGGCAACGCACGCTCAACAACGTCATCCGGGCTACCGGGGTCGGGCTGCATTCGGGCGAGAAGGTCTACCTCACCCTGCGCCCCGCGGCGGCGAATTCGGGGATCGTGTTTCGCCGGATCGACTTGACCGAGCCGGTGGAGATCCCCGCCCGCGTCGAGAACGTGGGGGAGACGCACCTGTGCACCACGCTCGTCTCGGAGGGAGGCGTCCGCGTCTCGACCGTGGAGCACCTGCTCTCGGCCATGGCCGGCCTCGGGATCGACAACGCCTACGTGGACCTCAGCGCCGCCGAGGTCCCGATCATGGACGGCAGCGCCGGTCCCCTCGTGTTCCTGCTGCAATCCGCCGGTATCGAGGAGCAGCCCGCGCCCAAGCGGTTTCTGCGGATCAGGCGGAAGGTGCGGGTGGAGGACGGGGACAAGTGGGCGGAGCTCGATCCGTTCGACGGGTTCAAGGTCAAGCTCACGATCCAGTTCGACCTGCCGGTATTCGAGGACTATCCGGACACCGCGAACATCGACTTCTCCACCACCTCCTTCGTGAAGGAGGTCAGCCGCGCGAGGACCTTCGGCCACGTAGGGGACCTCGAGCGGTTGCGCGAGAACAATCTCGCCCGCGGCGGCAACCTGGACAACGCGGTCATCTACGACGACTACCGGGTTCTCAACCACTACGGGCTGCGGTACTCCGACGAGCTGGTCAAGCACAAGGTGCTCGACGCGATCGGCGACCTCTACCTTCTCGGCTACAGCCTCATCGGGTCCTTCGTGGGCTTCAAGTCGGGCCACTCCCTCAACAACCGGCTGTTGCGCGCCCTCATGGCCGATCGGGAGGCGTATTCGATAGTGACCTACGAGGACCCGGCGGAGCTTCCCATCATCTACGGCCGTCCCGTCGCGGCCGATTGACCCCGGATGGAGAGGAGTCGCTCGCGGACCAGGCGCCGGCGGGCGGACGCTCTCTCGCCGCGAGCCGCATGAGGACCCGCGCGAGCCGCGGGTCGTCGATGGAACGCGCGACGGACCGGAGCACCCGGGCCGCGAACGGAGAGAGGGGGCGGTACGCCTCGGCCGGCCCGGAATCGGCCGCGCTCTCCGCCTCCCGGACGATGACCCGGACCTCCCGCAGCCCCGGCAGATCGGAGCGGGCCGCGGCCCGGATGTCGGGCGCCTGGAACCGGGCGAGCGAGGCCCAGGCCGGCGAATCGGCGGTGAGGACGAGGGAGCTCCGGGACAGCCGCCCGGCCCGCACGTGGGGAACGGACTTCTCGCCGAGAATGCGATGAACCGTCCGTTCCACCCGTACCAGGACGCGAGCCTTCGCGGCGAGCGCGCCGGACGGTCCCGTGCCCCGGAGAATCGAGCCGATTCGGTGAGGGCCGGGGGGTTGATCCGGCGCGGACGGTTTCCACATGGACGAAGATACGGTCTCGCTGGCCGCCGGCAGGAGCGGCGGCGGCTGAACCTCCTCCCTCCCCCGGCCTCTCAGGAGCTCGATGGTACATGATGGGGAACGTCCTGCGCCGGGTGATCGGATCGCGCAACGAGCGCCTGCTGCGCCGGTATCGCCGCACGGTGGCCGCCGTCAACGGGCTCGAGCCCGGCCTGCGGAGCCGGGGAGACCCCGAGCTCGCGGCCGTCACCGGGGCCCTGCGCGGCCGGCGGGCGGCCGGGGAGCCGCTCGATGCCCTGATCCCCGAAGCGTTCGCGGCCGTGCGCGAGGCCGGGCGCCGCGCGCTCGAGATGCGCCACTTCGACGTGCAGCTCATCGGCGGTCTGGTGCTCCACGAGGGCCGCATCGCGGAGATGCGCACCGGCGAAGGGAAGACCCTCGTGGCGACGCTCGCCGCCTACCTGAACGCCCTCGCCGGCGACAGCGTACACATCGTGACCGTCAACGACTACCTCGCCCGCCGCGATGCCGAGTGGATGGGCCAGATCTACCGGCTTCTCGGCATGACGGTGGGGGTGGTGGTTCCGGGACAGGCTCCGGGCGAGAAGCGCGAGGCGTACCGGGCGGACATCGTGTACGGGACCAACAACGAGTTCGGCTTCGACTACCTGCGCGACAACATGGCGTTCTCCCTCGCGGAGAAGGTGCAGCCGCGCCTCGCCTACGCGATCGTCGACGAGGTCGATTCGATCCTCATCGACGAGGCTCGCACGCCGCTCATCATCTCGGGGCCGTCGGAGGAGAGCTCGGAGCTCTACCTGCGCATCAACCGCCTCATCCCGAAGCTCGAACGCCAGGAGCGCGAGCCGGCCGACGAGGAGGATGACGTCCCCGGCGATTACCTCGTGGACGAGAAGACGCGCCAGGCGCACCTCACCGAGACCGGCTACCGCAGGGTGGAGGAGCTGCTCGGCGAGGAAGGTCTGCTGCGCCGCGACGAATCGCTCTACGATTCCGCCAACGTGATGCTGCTCCATCACTTCGATGCGGCCCTTCGCGCCCACTCCCTCTATCACCGCGACGTGCACTACCTGGTGCGGGGCGGCGAGGTCGTCATCGTCGACGAGTTCACCGGCCGGACCATGGCCGGACGGCGCTGGTCGGACGGCCTGCACCAGGCGGTGGAGGCGAAGGAGGGTGTCGATATCCGCCAGGAGAACCAGACGCTCGCCTCGATCACCTTCCAGAACTACTTCCGGCTCTACGGCAAGCTCGCGGGGATGACCGGAACCGCGGACACCGAGGCGGCCGAGTTCCAGCAGATCTACGGGCTGGAAGTGGTCGTGATCCCGACCCACCTCCCGATGGTCCGGGACGACCGGGCCGATCTCGTCTACCTCGGGAAGGAGGAGAAGTTCGCGGCCCTCGTCGAGGAGATCGGGGAATGCCGGAAGGCGGGGCAGCCGGTCCTCGTCGGCACCGCTTCCATCGAGACGTCGGAGTACCTCTCCACGCGGCTTCAGCGCGAAGACGTCCCCCATCAGGTGCTCAACGCGAAGCATCACGAGCGCGAGGCGCAGATCATCGCGCAGGCCGGAAAGCCCGGGACGGTGACGATCGCGACCAACATGGCGGGCCGGGGCACCGACATCGTGCTGGGCGGCAACTGGCGGGTGGAGTTCGGCGAGGATGCGGGCGAGGAGGTCCGGTCCGAGTGGCAGGAACGCCATGACGCGGTGGTCGGGGCGGGCGGGCTGCACATCGTCGGCACCGAGCGCCACGAGTCGCGGCGGGTCGACAACCAGCTCCGGGGCCGCTCGGGCCGCCAGGGCGACCCCGGATCGAGCCGCTTCTTCCTCTCGCTCGAGGACGACCTCATGCGGATCTTCGCCGCCGAGCGGGTGTCCGGGCTCATGCAGAAGCTCGGCGTGGAGGAAGGAGAAGCCATCGAGCACCGCTGGGTGACGAAGGCGATCGAGAACGCGCAGCGCAAGGTCGAGGGACGCAACTTCGACATTCGCAAGCAGCTTCTCGAGTACGACGACGTGGCGAACGACCAGCGGCGCGAGATCTACGCGCTGCGCGACGAGCTCATGTCGACCGACGACGTCTCCGAGATGTACCGGACGATCCGGGCGGACGTGGTGAACGGAACGATCGATGCCTTCATCCCGCCCGAGAGCCTCGACGAGCTCTGGGACGTTCCGGGGCTCGCTCGGGAGCTCGAGGCGGAGTTCGATCTCGCGCTCGACCTCCAGGGGTGGCTCGACGCCGACGACGAGCTCCACGAGCAGCCCCTGCGCGCGCGGGTCCTCGACGCGTTCGCCGCCGCCCACCTCGAGAAGGAGAAGGTGGTCGGGTCCGAGACCATGCGGGCCATCGAGAAGGCGGTGATGCTGCAGGTCCTCGACGTGATCTGGAAGGAGCATCTGGCCGCGATGGACTACCTTCGCCAAGGCATCCATCTTCGCGGATACGCGCAGAAGAATCCGAAGCAGGAGTACAAGCGCGAGTCCTTCGAGATGTTCCGCGCCCTCCTGGAGCGGTTCAAGACCGAGGTGACGAGGCTCCTTTCACGGGGCCGGATCGGCCCCGGAGAGGAGGCGGCGGCCCGTCCCCCGGCTCCGCCGCCGCCGCGGCCCGTGCAGGTGGAGTACTCGCACGCCGAGGTGAGCCCGCTCGCGCTCGAGGCGGAGATGGCGGCGGCGACCGCCGGGGAAGCACTCCCGGAGCCGGCGCAGGCTCCGGCCGCCCAGCCGTTCGTGCGGGCGGGACGCAAGGTCGGCCGCAACGAGCCGTGCCCCTGCGGCTCGGGAAAGAAGTACAAGCACTGCCACGGGCGCCTGCACTGAGCCCACGAGGGGCGGCAAGGATGGGCCGGCGTGCGCCCGCTCGCGCCGGCGGCCCCGTTGCCGGCCGCGGTCCGCCGAACCGCCTCCGCGAGCGGCCCCGGTCCTGCCCCGATCCTCAGGCCGCGGGGGCCGGCGCGCGGCCGGACCCGGGGGCGGCGAGGCGACGCGCCACCCAGCGATGGAAGTGGTGGACCGGCGGGTCCAGCACCGGCCCGAACACCCCCCCGTCGAACGCGGGCGAGCTTCGGCCGCGCTGCATCCCTTCCACCACCGCCACGTCCTCGCCCAGGATCGACGCCCATCGCTCCCGGATGGCGGACCGGGCCGGCTCGAACCCCGGGGCCTCCGCCGCCTCGTCGACGAAGTAGCACCGCCACCGTTCGATGGTCCGGTCCGGAGCCGCCGGCTCCAGCACCATGGTCCAGAAGTGGTCTCCGTGGCCGGAGACGAACACGTTGGGATACAGGCTCGGATACTCCCCGGTGCGGTCCGGCCATGCCTCGATCCGAGGCAGGGGAGGGCTCTCGTGGAGGACCGTGTCGTAGGCCGACGATCCCTGTCCCGCAAACCCCGGGTCGTCGAGGAAGCAGTAGTGGTCCTCGAGCGGGGACTGGCGGTTGAGCGACGGGTGGATCCAGGGAAGGTGCCCCGCGTCGAGATTGTTCTCGACCGCGAGCTTCCAGTTCGCGGCCACGTCGAAGCGGAATTCTCCGTGGGTGGCGGCCGGGCGCAGGCGCCGCTCGTACCCCGCCCCTCCCAGCCGCTCGAAGCGGTCCGCGAGCGGTCCGATCCAGGTCTCGAAGGGCTCCGCGTCGCCGGAGAGGTTGACGAACACGAGGTCCAGCCAGAGCGCGCTCCGCACCTCCCGGAGCCCGTGCGCGGCGCGGTCGAAGCCGTCCGCCTCGTGCACGCCGAAACCGCCGACGTTGGGGGTCCCGACGAGGCGCCCCCGGAGGTCGTAGGTCCAGGCGTGGTACGGGCATCGGATGGCGCCCTTCACCTGCCCGGGCTCCCGGACGAGCTCGTTGCCGCGATGCGAGCAGACGTTGTGGAACACGCGCACCTCCCCGCCCGGCGCGCGGACCATGAGGAGCGGTACGCCGAGGAGCCGTACCGGGCCGAGGTCGCCCGGCCGCGGGACGTCCGCCGCGTGTCCGAGGCAGGCCCACGAGGGGGCGAAGATGCGTTCGCACTCGATCCGGAAGATCTCGGGGCTCGTATAGGCGCGGTTGGCGAGCCCGGCGGCCTCCCCGACGGGTCGGTCGACCGCGGCGGCGAGCTCCGGGAGCGCAAGGTCCGCGGTCATCGGCGGCTCGCCGGGGATCGGGGCTCGATCGGCCGGCCTGCCCACGGGAGTTCCGGGAGGCGCCGCTCCGCGCGGGGCCGCCCGGTGGACGCATCTGCCGGCCGGCTCCAGGCAGGGGATGGAACGCGGTTCTGCACGGGTTCGGGGATGCCGTCGCCTTCTCGCCGCCGACCGGGATCATAAACCCAAGCCCCTTCGCGCGCGAAGCCGAGGCCGCGCCTTCCGGCCGATCGAGATCCGGATCGAGGCGGTAGCCCACGGCTGCCCGGGCGCTGCCCGACGAACTTCGTGCATAATCCGGAACGAGGGGTTGCGGGCTTCCGGGGCGCGCGGGCTCCCGGGGCGCCGGCGCGCAAAGCTCCGCTCCGTCGAGGAGCCCGGCCTCCCCTGCACCACGGCCGGACCGGGGTTCGCAGCCACGACGACGGCCCTTGCCGCGGCTCGGACCGCCGACTTGCTCGAGGAGGAACAAGCCGCCGCGCAGGCGGGGTCGATCCGGGCTTCATGGGCAACCGGAAACGCAGATGAAGGCCGGAGCGGGGGTTCGTCCGCCCCCGGACGGCTCGTCCGGGCCGATCCGCGTAGCGGTCGGCGTTCTTCGCCGGTCCGACGGAAGGGTGTTCGCGGCCCGGCGTCTCCCCGGCCGCCATCTCGCCGGGCAGTGGGAGCTTCCCGGCGGCAAGCTGGAGCCGGGCGAGTCCGCGCGCGCCGCCCTCCAGCGCGAGCTCCGGGAGGAGGTCGGGGTGGAGGTGATCGACGCCCGGCCGCTCATCCGGTTCCCGTGCCGCTATCCGGACCGCCGGGTGCGGCTCGAGGTCTTCGAGGTCTCCGGGTGGCGGGGACGGCCGCACGGACGGGAAGGCCAGGCGACCGGCTGGCTGGCTCCGGGGGAGCTGCGGCGCCGTGACCTCGTCGCGGGCTCCGTTCCCATCGTGGCCGCCGTCGAGCTTCCTTCGCACTACCTCATCACCCCCGAGCCGGGGGCCGGCTTCGAGGCGAGGCTCCGCGACCGGCTCGAATCGGGGATCCGGCTCGTCCAGCTCCGCGTGCGATCGATGCCGACCGCCGCGCTGCTCCGCCTCGCGCGCCGGGCCGCGGAGCTCGCCGAGCGGAACGGGGCGAGACTGTTCCTGAACGGCGACCCGGAGGCCGCCCGTGCCGCCGGCGTCCACGGCGCGCACCTCCCGAGCCGGGTCCTCGCTCGCCTCGCCGGGCGTCCCCCGTGGCCCGGATTCGGGCTTGCGGCCTCGTGCCACGATGCCCGCGAGCTCGCGCTCGCCCGCTCCCTCGGGGTGGACTTCGCGGTCCTGTCGCCGGTGCGGGCGACCCCGGGGCACCCCGATGCGCGGCCGATCGGCTGGGAGGGCTTCTCGCGGCTGGTGGAACCGGTGGATTTCCCGGTGTTCGCGCTCGGGGGGCTCGGTCCGGCGGACCGGGAGTCCGCCTGGGCCGCGGGCGCCCAGGGGATCGCGGCGATCCGGGGCCTCTGGAACCGGGGGTGAAGGGCCTCCGGGCCGGGAATCGAGGGTCCCGGCCGCCGGGAACGAGGAGCCGTTCCGGCTATAATCGCGCCCCGTCTCCCACCCTTCTCCCGGAGCGGCGCCCGGCATGACTTTCGTCGTCACCGAACAGTGCATCAAGTGCAAGTACACGGATTGCGTGGAGGTGTGTCCGGTGGACTGCTTCCACGAGGGTCCCAACATGCTGGTGATCGATCCCGACGAGTGCATCGACTGCACGCTGTGCGAGCCGGAATGTCCGGTGGAGGCGATCCTGTCCGAAGACGATCTCACCGAGGACCAGCGCCCCTTTCTGGAGCTGAACGAGGAGCTGTCCCGGATCTGGCCGGTGCTCACCGAGAAGAAGGACGGCCCGGAGGACGCCGCGGACTGGGAGTGGGTGGAGGGCAAGCTCCAGCATCTCGAGCGCTGATCGGCGCTCCTCCCCGGGGCCGCCGGCCCGTACGAAGTCCGGGCCGGCAGGGGTTGGATTCGAGCCATGTCCCCCCCGGCGGGCGAGATCGGGCGGCACACCCCGGTCATGCAGCAGTACCTCCGCATCAAGGCGGAGTTCCCGGACCGCCTGCTCTTCTACCAGATGGGGGACTTCTACGAGCTGTTCTTCGACGACGCCCGCCGCGCGAACGAGCTCCTCGACATCTCCCTCACCTCCCGCGGGCGGGCCAACGACCAGCCGATCCCGATGGCGGGCGTGCCCGCGCACTCCGCCGAGGGCTACCTCGCGCGGCTGCTGCGCAAGGGGGTCTCCGTCGCGATCTGCGACCAGGTGGGCGACCCGGCCGCGAGCCGGGGGCCGGTCGAACGCCGGGTCACCCGGGTCCTGACCCCGGGCACGGTCACCGACGACTCCCTTCTCGACGAGCGCCGCGACCGGCTGCTCGCCGCGGTCAATCCCGCCCGGCAGGGCGGGCGCGGCCTCGCCGTGCTCGACATGTCGAGCGGAGACTTCTTCGTCATGGAGTGCGAAGGGGACGACGCCCTCGCCGCCGAGCTCGCCCGGCTCGCGCCGGCCGAGATCCTGGTCGCGGACGAACACCTTCGCCCTGGCGGTTGGGCGACCGACGGCGTCCTCGCCGGCCGGTCCGGCCTCACGCCGCGCCCGCCGTGGCTGTTCGAGCCGGTGAGCGCGCGCCGGCTCCTCCTCGACCAGTTCGGGACCCGGGACCTCGCCGGGTTCGGGTGCGAGTCGCTGGAGCTCGGGACCGGCGCCGCCGGCTGCGTCCTCGACTACGCCCGTACCACGAGCCGCGGGCCCCTGCCGCACATCAAGGGGCTCCGCACCGAGCGGCGCGAGGACACCGTCGTCCTCGACCCGGTCTCGCGGCGCAACCTCGAGGTCGTCGAGAGTGTTTCGGGCGACGCGGACCGCTCGCTCGCCGGGGTCCTCGATCGGACCGCGACCGCCATGGGCAGCCGGCTTCTCCGGCGATGGCTCGGACGGCCGCTCCGGGACCGCGGCGCGGTGCGCCGCCGCCAGCAGCTCATCGGGGCCCGGATCGAGGCCGGGACGGAGCCGGGAACCGAGGACGGGCTCCGCACCGTCGGCGACCTGGAACGGGTCCTCGCGCGGGTCGCGCTCCGGACCGCCCGTCCCCGCGACCTCGCCCACCTGCGCACCGCCCTCGGCGCGTTCCCCGCGCTGCGCGAGCGGATCGAACGGCTCGACGGGCCCCTCGCCGCCGACTTGGCCGGCCGGATCGGCGACTTCGGCGGGCTCCGGGCGCACCTCGAGTCGGCCATCGTCGAGGCCCCTCCGATCACCATCCGCGACGGCGGGGTCATCGCTTCCGGGTTCGACCCCGAGCTCGACCGCCTGCGGCAGGTCCGCGACGACGCGACGGGGTTCATCGCCGGGCTCGAGGCGCGCGAGCGCGCCCGCACCGGGCTTCCGGGGCTCAAGGTGGGCTTCAACCGGGTGCACGGCTACTACATCGAGGTCTCGCGCGCGAACGCCGACCGGGTCCCGGTCGAGTACGTCCGGCGCCAGACCCTCAAGTCCGCCGAGCGCTACCTCTCCCCGGAGCTCAAGGAGTTCGAGGGCCAGGTCCTCGGGGCGCGCGAACGTTCGCTCGCGCTCGAACGCAAGCTCTACGAGGCGGTGGTCGAGGCGGCGGGCGCGGAGATCGAGCGCCTGCAGGCGGGCGCCCGCGCCATCGCCGAGTTCGACGTCCTGTCGAACCTCGCGGACCGCGCGGTCGAGCTCGATCTCTGCCGTCCGGAGGTGGTCGAGGAGCCCGGGATCCGGATCCGGAACGGCAGGCACCTCGTGGTGGAGGCGCTGGGGGACGGCGCCTTCGTTCCGAACGACCTCGAGCTCGGCCCGGAGCGGAGGATGCTCGTCGTCACCGGTCCCAACATGGGCGGGAAGTCGACCTACATGCGCCAGGCCGCCCACATCGTGCTGCTCGCCCGCGTCGGGAGCTACGTCCCCGCCGAATCGGCGGTCATCGGCCCGGTGGACCGGATCTTCACCCGGATCGGTGCCGCGGACGACCTGTCCGGAGGGCGCTCGACGTTCATGGTCGAGATGACCGAGACGGCGAACATCCTCAACCACGCGACGGCGGAGAGCCTCGTCCTCCTCGACGAGATCGGGCGCGGGACCAGCACCTACGACGGCCTCGCCCTCGCGTGGGCGACCGCGGCGCACCTCGCGGCGCGGCAGCGGTCGTTCACCCTGTTCGCCACCCACTACTTCGAGCTCACCGGCCTCGCGGCCGAGCACGACACGGTCGCGAACGTGCACCTGCGGGCGGTCGAGCACGACCGGGGGATCGTGTTCCTGTACGAGGTGGCCCCCGGGCCCGCGAGCCGGAGCTACGGGATCCAGGTCGCGGAGCTCGCGGGGGTTCCGCCGCGGGTGGTCCGGGAGGCGCGGAGGAAGCTCGAACGCCTGGAAGCCGACGCCGCGCCCGGGCCGGACCGCGCCCAGCTCGACCTCTTCGCGCCGGAGGCGCCGCCCCCGCCGGCGGAGGCCGGACCGGATGGCCCGGGCGGACCGCACGGACCGGTTGCCCCCGACCCCCCCGACCCCCCGGCCCCCCCCGACCCCGTCGAGGCGCGCCGCCGCGCGCTGGCGGATGCGCTCCGGGACGCCCTCGAAGCCGTGGACCCGGACGACCTCAGCCCGCGCGAGGCCCTCGAAGTCCTGTTCCGGTTCAAGGAGATGACCGGGGGACGACCGGGTTCGGGCATTGAATGAGCGGGGTTCGGCCCCAAGATCGGCGCAAGCCCCCGGCGGCAGGCAGGAGCGGGAGTCAGGCATGAGCGGCGAAACCGAGCGCGAGACCCGGCGCGAAACCCGACGTTACGAGGCCGAGGTCGGCCAGATCCTCGACCTCATGGTCCGTTCCCTCTACAGCAACAAGGAGATCTTCCTCCGCGAGCTCATCTCCAACGCCTCCGATGCGGCGGACCGGCTGCGCTTCGCCGCCCTCGCCGACGACTCCCTCTACGAAGGGGACGGCGACCTCCGGATCTCGCTCCGCTTCGATCGCGGCGAACGCACCCTGACCGTCGCCGACAACGGCATCGGGATGTCGCGGGACGAGGTGGTGGAGAACATCGGCACCATCGCGCGTTCCGGGACCCGGCGCTTCATGGAGTCGCTCACCGGGGACGAGGCCCGGGACGCGCAGCTCATCGGGCAGTTCGGGGTCGGCTTCTACTCCATCTTCATCGTGGCGGATCGGGTGGTCCTCACCTCGCGGCGGGCCGGGGCGCCGGCCGGCGAAGGGGTGCGGTGGGAGTCGGACGGCCGCGGCGAGTTCACGGTCGAGACGGTCGAGGCGCCGGCGCGCGGCACGGAGGTGACCCTGCGCCTTCGCGAGGGAGAGGACGACCTTCTCGACGGTTACCGGCTGCGCGCCATCGTGCGCAAGTACTCCGACCACATCTCGTTCCCGATCCGGATGGCGAAGGAAGGCGGGGAAGGGGACGGGGACGAGGAAGGGGACGGGGAGGGCAAGGATTCCGGCAAGGAGGCGGCGGGGAAGGACGGCGCGGGCGGCGCGCCCGAAGGTGCGCCCGAGGAGGAGACCGTGAACCGGGCCACCGCGCTCTGGGGCCGGCCCCGCCAGGAGATCGCGACCGGGGAGTACGAGGAGTTCTACAAGCACGTCGCGCACGACTTCGAGGCCCCCCTCGACACCATCCACGCCCGGGTCGAGGGCAACGTCGAGTACACCGTCCTCCTCTTCGTTCCCGCGCGGGCGCCGTTCGATCTCTGGGACCGCAACGTGCGCCGGGGGCTCCGGCTCTACGTGCGGCGGGTGTTCATCCTGGAGGACGCCGGGGACCTGCTTCCCGCGTATCTCCGCTTCGTGCGCGGCGTCATCGATTCGAGCGACCTTCCGCTCAACGTCTCGCGCGAGATCCTCCAGTCGAACCGCCAGGTCGAGTCGATCCGTTCCGGGACCGTCAAGCGCATCCTCGGCGCGCTCGACAAGCTCGCGGGGGGCGACGAGGAGAAGTACGCGAAGTTCTGGGGCGAGTTCGGCAAGGTGCTGAAGGAAGGGGTGATCGAGGACCCCGCGAACCGGGAGGCGATCGCGGCCCTCCTGCGCTTCCACTCGACCGCCGCCGAGGACGGCGCGCCCACGGTCTCCCTGGCGGCCTACCTCGAGCGGATGAGGAAGGGCCAGGAGGCGATCCACTTCCTCACCGGCGACAGCCTCGTCGCGGCCCGTTCGAGCCCGCACCTCGAGGTGTTCCGCAAGAAGGGGGTGGAGGTCCTGCTGCTGACCGACCCCGTCGACGAATGGCTCGTCGGCCACTTGACGGAGTTCGAGGGCAAGCCGCTTCGTTCCGTCAGCCGGGGCGAGCTCGACCTCGCGTCCCTCGGCGAGGACGACGGGGCGGGCAAGGGAGAGGACGAGGGCGGGGGCGACGGCGACGGAGCGGGTGACGGAGACGGGAAGGACTCCGGGGGCGGCGAGGACGGCGAGGGCGCCGGCGCCGCCGGAGACCGCGAGGCCCTCGCCGAACGGATCGGCGAGGCGCTCGGGGACCGGGTCCGGTCCGCAAGGGTGAGCCGGCGCCTGACCGACTCGCCCGCCTGCCTCGTCGCCGACGAGCATGCGCTCGGCGCCCACTTCGAGAACGTCCTTCGGGCGGCGGGGCAGGAGATCGAGCGCTCGAAGCCGATCCTGGAGGTCAACCCGGACCACCCCATCGTGGAGCGGATGAGCGAGCAGGAGGGAGAGCGCTTCGCCGATTGGGCGCGGATCCTCCACGATCAGGCCCTGCTGAGCGAGGGCGGCCAGCTCGAGGACCCGGCCGGGTTCGTGCGCCGGCTGAACGACATGTTCCAGGCCCTCGCGGACGGCCCGAAGGGTGGGGGAGATGCGCCGTCCGACCCCCGGGGGTGAGTCGTCCATGCGGTCCGGGGCGGGGAGAAGGGGGGGCGCTCTTCGCGCCCCGTCCATTGCCCGGTCCATTCTTCGTGCGCCGCCCGCTCCACCCGCCCCGCCGGCGGACGAACGTTCGCGAAGCCGGCGCCGCGCCGGGGCGCCGCCGGGAACGGCCTGAGCCGTGCCGGAGCGGCCGTTCGATGGGAAGGGCCTGCGGACGGTCGCGGACTTCGTGCGCTTCGGGGCGAGCCGGTTCAACGAGGCGGGGCTCTGCTTCGCGCACGGGACCGACAACGCGGTCGACGAGGCGCTCGCCCTCGTGCTCCACGCGCTGCATCTCCCGGCCCACCCGCCGCTCCCGGCCGAGCTCTTCCACGCCCGCCTGACTCCGGGCGAGCGCCGGGAGGTCCGAGCGCTCCTCCGCCGCCGGGTCGAGGACCGGGTCCCCGCCGCCTATCTCACCGGCGAGGCGTGGTTCGCGGGCTGCCGGTTCGAGATCGACCGGCGCGTGCCGGCCCCGAGGTCTCCGCTCGCGGAGCTCATCGAGGAAGGCTTCCACCCCTGGATCGACGGGGGGCGGGTCGGACGGGTCCTCGACCTCGGGACCGGCAGCGGATGTATCGCGGCGGCCTGCGCCTACGCATTCCCCGAGGCGCACGTCGACGCGGTCGACGTGTCGCCCGGGGCGGTCGCGGTCGCCCGGCGCAACGTGGTCCGGCTCGGTCTCGAGGGGCGCGTCCGGGTCGTCGAGTCCGATCTCTTCGAGGGGCTGAAGTGGAAACCGGACTACCGGCTCGGCGCGCGTTACGACCTCATCGTGAGCAACCCGCCCTACGTCCCGGACGAGGAGCTGGCCGCGCTCCCCCCCGAGTTCCGGGCCGAGCCGGCGATGGCTCTGGCCGGTGGGGTGGACGGGCTGGACGTGGTGGGGAGGATCGTCGAGGAGGCGCCCGGGTGGCTCGCCCCGGAGGGGGTGCTGGTGGTGGAGGTCGGCGCGTCCCCGGCCGTGCGCGCCGCGCTCGAAGCCCGTTTCCCATCGCTGCCCTTCGTGTGGCTGGCGCCGGCGAGAGGCGGCGAAGGCGTATTTCTGCTGCACGGGCACGATTTCTGACCACGCCGGGCGTCGTGCCGGGCGCCGGGAACCGGGTGAGCCAGGCGGGCCAGGCGGGCCGGGAAGACCTCCGCCGGGTCCGGGCAGGTGGCCGAAGGCCTGGGCGCGCGGCGCGCCGGCCGGCGCGCATTCCTTACAATCGCCCGCTGGCAGGAGAAGGACGGGGCGGGGCGCTCGTGGCCGGCAACACCTTCGGAACCCACTTCACGGTGACCTCGTTCGGCGAGAGCCACGGCCCGGCGATCGGGTGCGTGGTGGACGGCTGTCCGCCCGGTCTCGCCCTCGCGGAAACCGACCTCCAGCCCGATCTCGACCGGCGCCGCCCCGGCCGGAGCCGCCACACCACCCAGCGGCGCGAGTCGGACGAGGTGCGGATCCTCTCCGGGGTGTTCGAGGGGGCCACCACCGGCACCCCGATCGCGCTCCTCATCGAGAACGCCGACGCGAGGGCCCGCGACTATGCCCGCATCCGCGACGTGTTCCGGCCCGCCCACGCCGACTACACCTATCTCGCCAAGTACGGGGTCCGGGACCATCGGGGCGGCGGCCGGGCGTCGGCCCGCGAGACCGCGGTCCGGGTCGCGGCGGGGGCGGTCGCGAAGAAGTACCTCCGCGAGCGCTTCGGGTGCACGGTGCGGGGGTGGCTCGCGCAGCTCGGCCCCCTCCGCCCGGCCCGCATCGATCTCGACGAGGTGGACCGCAATCCCTTCTTCTCCCCCGATCCGGACCTCGTGCCCGAGCTCGAACGCTTCATGCACGCGCTCCGCAAGGAGGGGGACTCCATCGGGGCGCGGGTCACGGTGCGGGCCGCCGGGGTCCCGCGCGGGCTCGGGGAGCCGGTCTACGGAAAGCTGGACGCCGACCTCGCTTCCGCCCTGATGGGGATCAACGCCGTCAAGGGGGTCGAGATCGGGGCCGGGTTCGCTTCGGTCGAGCAGAAGGGGACCGAGCACCGGGACGAGATCACCCCGGAGGGATTCCTCGGCAACAACGCGGGCGGGATCCTCGGCGGCATCTCCACCGGGCAGGACGTCGTCGCGAGCATCGCCCTCAAGCCCACCTCCAGCCTTCGCCTGCCGGGTCGGAGCATCGATCGGGCCGGCGAGCCGGTGGAGGTGGTGACGACCGGGCGGCACGACCCTTGCGTCGGGCTCCGGGCCGCCCCCATCGCGGAGGCGATGGTCGCCCTCGTGCTCATGGACCACTGGCTTCGCCACCGCGGCCAGAACGCGGATGCGCCCGCCGCCGCCCCGGTCATCCCGCCCTCCGCCCGATAGGCCTCCTTCGGCGCGGGCAGCGGCTGCATCGATCGGGCGGCGGGGGCGGATCGGCAGCCCTGCCGAGCCCGTTCTTTCCCGAGCGCCGTCCCGGCAGCGACCAGGGAGGCCTGGGGAGGCTTCGATGCGGCGGCCGAGGCTCGCTGCCGGCTCCCCTCCGTCCAGGGCGCTTGGTGTACCGGGGAGCCATGTCCCGGCGGCCGGCCCTTCCCGGAGGGTCGCTCAGAGCCAGCCCCGGTCGCGGAGGGCGGGGGCGAAGGAGCGGCTGACGGGAACCCGGCTTCCGTTCGCCAGACGGAGCGCGACCCGCCCGTTCCGGCGCTCGACCCCCGCGACCGCGGCGCGGGCCACCCAGTGCGAGCGGTGCACCTGCGCTCCATCGAGTCCTTCCACCTCGCGCAGGGCGTCCCGGAACCGGAGCAGGAGCAGGTCGCTCCCTTCCCCGGTATGGACCTCCACGTAGTGGTCCTGCATGTGGAGGTGGAGCAGGTCGCGTCCGAGGCGGGCGGGGATCCGGTCGAGAAACGGCGCTCCGGGAGGCTCGCCGGGGGGGCGGGCCGCGCCCGCTTCCTCCGCTCCCTCCGGCCTCTCCTCGGTTCCGGCTCGCCTGCGCCTCGCGATGATGAAGCCGGTGACGAGGAGGTTCAGCATCAGGTGAATCGCGAAGACCTGGAAGTAGAGGGCGGCGAGCTCGGACGCGCCGGTCATGCGGTGGTCCATCCAGGCCGAGACGAGCACCCACACCGCGCCGGTCCCCGGCAGCGAGGCCAGCGCGCTCCCGCCGGCCACGACCCCCGCCCAGGCCGGCCACCCCCGCTTCTCGACGGCGAGCCCCGCGGCGGTGCCGACGATCATGCCGAAGATCCAGTTCACGCCGATCGCGAGCGTCCAGAAGGCCGCCCGGTCCGGCCACGAGAGCCGGCCCCAGGTGTCGAACGGGCCGAGAAAGGCGAGCACCGTGACCGTGGCGGCCAGCCCCAGGACGTGGTATCCGGGCCGGATCCGCTTCGGTATTTCGCGAAGCGCGAGTTGCAGGACGTCCTTCATTCGCGAAAGAAGCCGCCGGTTCGCGAAATTCCCCTTGCCGCCATCGCCCGCCCCCTCGAACATCCCGGTGCGGCGCGCCTCCCGGAGAGGCCGCCGCAACGTCGATCATCGCCCTTTCGAGGAGGATAGACCATGACTCGCAAGTCTCTTGCCGCGGCCGCGGCCGCCGCCCTGGGAGGGCTCGCCGGCTCCGCCGCGGCGCCCGCCGCCGCCGCCGATCTCACCATCGAGGTTCGCGGGGTCCGCTCCGACGAGGGACGGATCTACGTCGCCGTCCACGCCCCGCGCGAGGGAGAGAAGTTCCCGTACGCGGAGGGCATGGTCGCCGCCATCCACCAGCAGGCCCGTACCGGCGACCTGCGCTTCGTGCTCCGCGACCTGCCGGCCGGGCGCTACGCGGTGAACGCCTTCCACGATGAGAACGGCAACGGGGACCTCGATGCGAACGTGCTCGGGATCCCGAAGGAGGGGTACGGGTTCGCGAACGATCCGTCCACGAGCTTCGGCCCCCCGGAATTCGAGGAGGCGGCGGTGACCGTCGGCGATGCGCCGGCGACCGCGGCGATGACCATCGGCTACTAGCGTCCGTCGTCCGGACGAGGAGGATTCGATCGATGAACACGTGGAGCCGCCGGAAGCTGCTCGGCTCGACCCTGCTCGCGGGCGCCGCCGGCCTCGCGAACATGACCGTCCCGTTCGTCCGGGCGATCGCGAAGGAGGGGGCGGGCGGCGGCGACTGGTCCGCCGACTTCGCGGCGAGCCTCGCATCCCGTCCGATGCTGCTCGGCTGGAAGGGCCCCCGCGCCGACCATCTCGCCGGCGCGGCCCGGGTCGAGGAAGGGCGCCTGCCGGCGGGGCTCCGCGGCGTCCTGTACCGCAACGGGCCGTCCGTGCACGAGCGGTTCGGTCTCCGCTACCGCCACTGGTTCGACGGGGACGGCATGGTGCAGGCGTTCCGCTTCGACGGCGCCGCGGTCACCCACCGCGGGCGCGTGATCCACACGCCCAAGCTCACCCGGGAGCTGGAGGAGGGGCGCCGGCTCTATCCCGGGTTCGGGACCCCGGTCGCGCGCGCGGCCCCGGTGCGCGGCCCCGACGACCTCAATACCGCCAACATCTCGGTGCTCGACCACCACGGCGCGCTGCTCGCCCTGTGGGAGGGCGGGTCGGCGAGCGTGCTCGACCGCGAGACGCTCGCCTGGCGGGGCTTCAAGTCCTGGGGCGAGGGCCTCGAAGGCGTGCCGTTCACCGCCCACCCCAAGGTCGAGCCCGACGGAACCCTTTGGGCCTTCGGGCTCGGCCTGATTCCCGCCATGCGGCTCGTGCTCTATCGGATCGCCCGGGACGGCTCGCTGGTGAAGGCCCAGGTGGTCGACGCGGGGCCGATCGGCATGGTGCACGACTTCGTGGTGACCGAGCGCCATCTCGTGATCGTCATCCCCCCGCTCGTGTTCGAGCCCGAGGCGGCGGGCGGCGGCGTGCTCCTGGACGCCCTCGCGTGGCGGCCGGCGCTCGGCTCGCGGGTGCTGGTCGTCGCCAAGGACGACTTCGACGACAGGCGCTGGTATCAGCTTCCGGCGGGCTTCGGCTTCCACCACGGCAACGGCTGGGAGGAGGCGGGCGGGGCCATCCGGTTCGACCACTGCGTCGCCGAAGACGCCACCCTGATGAGCGAACGGTTCCGGTTCATCATGCGCGGGGAGCTTCGGGCCGCCGCGCCGGAGCGCTACACCCGCTTCACCCTGCATCCGGACGGGCGCTCGCACGTCGAGGCCACGCCGGAGTGGGCGGAGTTCCCCCGCGTCGCGCCCGCGGTGGTGGGGAGGCGCAACCGCTACGTCTACACCCTCGGAGAGTCGGACGACGACGCGGGGGACGTGCCGCTTCGGCGGGTGGAGAAGCGCGACCTCGAACGCGGGACCCGGGAGGCGTTCGACTACGGCCCCGGCGTGATCCCCGAGGAGCACGTCTTCGTGCCGAGGGGCGGCGCGGGGGCGGAGGACGACGGGTGGCTGGTCGGCACGTTCCTCGACTACGCGCGAGGGGTGAGCGGGGTCGCGGTCTTCGACGCCCGCCGGGTCGGGGAGGGGCCGATCGCGCGGGCCTCGCTCGACTACCCCCTGCCGCTCGGCTTCCACGGCCACTTCAGCCCGGCCTGAGAATCCGGGGGGCCGGGCGCCCGGGGGAGAAAACCCCGATCGGCAACGTCCGGCGGGCGACGAGACGCCCGCTCGTCGGACGTGCTCGGCCGGGTCTGCGAGTACTTCCCATCGCGGTTCGCGAGCGCGAGGGCAGGAAGGCGCGGAGGGCAGGAAGGGGGGCGGGTTCTACACCCCGCGCGGCGCGGTCAAGCTTCTGGTGGAGATGCTGGAGCCGTACCGGGGACGGGTCTGCGACCCCTGCTGCGGCTCGTCGGGAATGTTCGTGCAGTCCGTCGAGTTCCTCCGCGTCCATGCGGATGGTGGACCGCACCCACCGCGCGCTGACGGACGAGGACGTGGCCCGCATCGCCGGCGTCTACCTTGCCTGGCAGGGGGCCTCTCCCATCCGTCTACCGTTGACTCGGGACGAGGGGGATTGTCCGCGGCTCGTCTCCTGGAGGCTCGCGACGTCTCGCCGGCCGGAACCGGACCGGCTACAATCGCGCGAGACGATGGACCGGGGGGACTCGACACCGATGTCTCGGCCATCGGCAAGGGAGGCGAACCGGGAAGCGGTTCGGACGACGTCGCCGCAGGTGAAGCGTCATGCAGCAATGGACGACCGAAATCGACGCGAGGAACGGGGGACTGCTGCCGGGCATCGCCACCCCATTCGGATCCGTGCACGGTTTCAGGGAACCGGGTGATCGGGAGCTCGTGACCGGCGGCGATCCGCTCCTGCTCGAACTGATTGAAACCTCCGCGTTCCGGCGTTTGAGGCAGATTCGTTTTCTCGGAGCGATCGATTACCGTCTCGTTCCCCGGCCGAACGGGAAACCGGGGGCGACCAGATACACCCGCTACGAACACAGTATCGGGGTCATGCAACTGGCGCAGTTGTATTGCGACGTTCGAGATCTGCAACCCATGGATCGTCGACTGGCCTGCGTTGCCGCCCTGCTGCATGATCTCGGACATCCCCCGTTCTCCCATTCCATGGAATCCGTCTTCAAGGAAGAATTCGGTATCGATCATCACGAGGCCACCGCGGACATCATTCATGGTCGGATCCCCTTCGGAAGGGACGTCTTCGAGGCGCTCCGCCGCTACGGTATGGACGTCGAAAGACTGGCCGCGGTCATTTCCGGCGAGGTCCCGGAGTTCGAAGGTTTTTTTCATGGTCCGATCAATTTCGACACCATCGAGGGAATCCTTCGATCCCATATGTACGTTCGGCAATCTTCGGCTGTTTCGAATCGGTATGCAGTGACGAAGGCGGCCGTAGAACGGGCCAATGAAGACGATCGTCGTGCAGTGGACCGGTTCTGGAAATGCAAAGGTTGGGTTTACGAGAACGTGATCAATTCACGAGAAGGAGTCCTTTCCGACTTCGTGTGCAAGTTCTTCTTGCGCCGCAATCTCGACCGCGTCGGCCGCGACAGCTATTACGAAACCGAAGCCGCGCTCTTTCGGAAGCTTCCGGGTTTGCGGGAACTTCTTACGGGCAGCGGGTTCAATGATGAGGTTATGCACGTCATCGACGAGCCCGTATGTTACAGGAGTCGCCGCTACCACATAGATCAGAACGGCGATTTCTTCACCCGGCAGGACGACGACATCCGTTACCGGAACAGCCGGAGCGACTGCTGCTTGATCCTCGAGCCCGGACCCGGTTCGATGGCGGCAGAAACGATGAATCGATGGCAGGGAGATCTCTTCGATGACGACGGCCTGTAGCCGCTGCTCGGAGTATTCCCGATCCACGCTGGATGAACTCCGGGAGCGCCTCACGCATCTCCTGCCCGAGTCCAGGGTCGTTCTGGTATGCGGTTCCTACGCCCGGCACGAGGCATCGGAAAATTCGGACGTGGATTTCTTCGTATTGTCGAGCGACACGAACGGGGATTCCTCGCTGCTCGACAAGGTGAGATGCGCCGTCAAGAAGTCCGTGCCGAACGAACCATCGGAAAACGGCGCCTTCGGCGTCAGCGTGGATCGCGAGGAGCTGCTCGGAAACATCGGAGGCGAAGACGACACGAACCGGAACATGACCCGCCGCATATTGTTCCTCCTCGAAGGCGAATGGCTGTACAACGAGACGGGGCTGCGGGACTTCCGCCGTGAGATTCTCGAACGCTACATTCGCGAAGACATGTCGGATCATCAGTTGGCGTTGTTCTTGCTGAATGACGTCATCAGGTACTATCGAACCGTCGCAGTGGATTATGAATTCAAGATTACCAGAGGGAAACCCTGGGGAATTCGCAACATCAAGCTGATCTTTTCCAGGAAGCTCCTGTATGCAAGCGGCTTGTTCAGCGTCGCCATGACGGCCGATCGCTCCAGGCGGGATAAAATCAGGATACTCGAGGACCTGTTCGAGCTTCCGGTCATGGAACGGATGATTTCCATATGCGGGCGGTCGAGAATGGAGGCGGTTCTGAATGGTTACAATCTCTTCCTCGAGAAGATGGAGAATCCCGATACAAGACGGCATTTAATCGACCTGCCAAGATGGGAGCGAAACGATCCTCTTTTTCGAGACCTCAAGAACGAGGGACATCACTTCACACGTGAATTGCTGAAGTTGTTCGAAAACACTTTCGATTCGACCCATCCGATTCATTGGGCGATCAAATTCTGAGCATCCCGGCGACGGGTATTGAAGTCGAGTGTGTATGCGCACCAGCCCAAGTCGTCATGTTTCCTCGCCGATACTTGATCGAACTCATCCATGTGGGACGCGCCACCAGGGCTGATTTTCGTTGGTCGATGTTTTATCGTTCGATCCAGGCGCATCGGGGGCAGGCCCAACCATCATGGAGGGCGGCCTCGAACGAATCGGGTGACGATGAGGTCTTCTGAATTCTCGCCCCAGCCCGACATGGCCGGAACAGGACACCGGTTGTTGGTCGAAATTCTCGCCGTCTCGTCAAAGTTCCACGGATGAGGGATTACAACGTCCAGACGAGCACCTTGCGGCCGTCCTGCCGGCGCTCGTCCCGGCCCGCCTCGCCATCGCCGTCTCGGCCCTCCCCCTCGTCCCCGCTACGTCGGCGATCCTCCTCCGCGCGGGTGCGGCGGTCGATCACCACCAGATGGCCTTCCTCCGCCCCGCACTTCTCCATGTAGCCCAGGGTCTGCTCCACCCCGCGCTCGATCGTCCATTCCAGGCTCTTCCGGTCCGAATCCCGCAGCACCTTGCACTCGACCACGAACCGCTCCCAGAGATCCGACGGCTGCCCCGCCTCTCGCGGCCACAGCACCAGCAGATCCGTCCGGCCCCGTCCCATGCCGTACTCCCGCTCGATGCGCCCGCCGCCGTTCACTACCCGGTGCAGGTACGCCTGCAAGATGAGCTGCGGTCCCGCCTCGGGGTACTCGGAGAAGCGGCCCAGCCAGTACCCGGAGTGCTCCCCGAAGAACGTGCGGAACGCGGTCAGCAGCTTGGTCAGGTCCAGACGGCCCGTACCGTCCACGTACCACGCGGTCTGCAAGTCCAGGCCGCTTTGCAGGGTGTACCCCAACTCGCGCGGTACCACCTCGGCGTAGATCGGGTTCGCCATGCGCGGCGGCTCGCCGCCGCCAATGAGGCCGAGGTCGCGGACGTACTCGAGATCACGGGCACGGTGCCGCGCTTCCCCGCCGCTCAGGATGGGCTCGACCACCCGCCGCACCCGCTCCTCCTCCAGCTTGTGCGCGAGCTGGTCGAGGTGCGTGCGCCGCGACAGGATCAGCTCCTCGCGTGCCGCGAAGACGTCACCCTCCTCGATGGTGCGGGAACGGTCCCGTCCCGCCTTGTTGCCGAAGCAGGTCCCGGCGCAGAGCGCGTTCACCAGCCACGGCTGGCCCTGCGTCTGCGTCCACACCGCGCCTTGCGCCGCCTCCGAGAACCGCTGCCCGGTCTCCTCCGTGTGCTGGGCCATCAGCGCCCGCGTCTCCGCCTCCGTGAAGTCTCCCATCCGAAGCGACTTCGCCGCGATGTTGAACGGGCTGCCGCCGGCGATGACCTCGCCGGTGCTCGACCGGATGCGGTAGTCGCGGATGTCGCGCACCCCGCACAGCACCACGCTCTGCGGGAAGCCCTCGGGGCGCTGATCGTACCCGGCGCGGAGCTGGCGCAGCACCGACAACAGGGTGTCCCCCACCAGCGAATCGATCTCGTCGATCAGCAGCACCAGCGGGATCGGGTCGGCCAGGCACCAGTGCATCAGCACGTCCCGCAGGGCGTCGTTGGGGTCGGAGGCGGCCTCGATTTCGTTCCACGACTTGCGCAGGAAGTCGTCCCCCAACAGGAACGCCCGTGCCGCCATCGCGCTCAGGATGGCGCGGATGCCGGACGCCACGTCGTCGCGCGCCACCTGGGCGACTTCCACGTTGACGTATACGCAGCGGAAGCTCCCGGCCGCGCCGCGGTTCAGGAGGTCGCGCAGGGAGATGAGGGCGGAAGTCTTGCCCGTCTGCCTCGGTGCGTGCAGCACGAAGTACTGCTTGTCGCGGATCAGTTCCAGCAGCTCCTCCAAGTCCACCCGATCCAGCGGCGGGATGGAGTAGTGGTCGTCCGGGCGGACCGGCCCCGCGGTGTTGAAGAAGCGCATGGGCCGATTATGCGCCTTCCGCGCTCCCGCCGCCCCCTGCCATGAAGGCGGGGCGCGGCCGCGCCGTTGCGGCCATGCCGGCGTTCCGCCGTACCGTGCCGTCCCGCCGTTCCGCGTCGAAGCGCCGGCACCGGCCTCGCCGCCCGCCCCGCCGGAAGAACTTGGGCATAATTGCTTACGAACGCGCGCAAGGCGCCGGAGCCGCGGCCGAGGACGTTGCCCCCGACTGGCTCGACGGCGCTTCGACGTTCCTGGGGATGCTGCAATGAGCCGGACGACTTCACCGGCCCATGCACCACCGCGGGTTCGATGCCTGAAGATGAAGATCGGGAACCTCGCACCTTGCGGGAGATCGAGACCAGGAATCCGACCCCGATGACGGTGCGGCGCGCCCCCGACGGCAGCGGCGGACCCACCGCGTCCGGCGTGTTCGCCTTCCTGTTTCACGTCCGGGCTTCGGCGCGGGTTTCGGCCCGCCGCGCCGTTCCCGTGGAGGCTCGGGGAAGAACGGATCGCGTCCGGCGGCGCGGCCGAAGCGGGAACCAACGGGAGAATTCGAGCATGGCGCGGGGAGGCAGCACCAAGGCGGCGTCCGGCCGCGGCAGGAACCCGGCCGGCGGGGGGCGCGGGGACGGGGGCGGGGGCGCCGGCGGGGCGACGACCGGCTACGAGGCCGAGCTCTGGACGATGGCCGATGCGCTCCGGGGCTCGATGGACGCCGCCGAGTACAAGCACGTCGTCCTCGGCCTCATCTTCCTGAAGTACATCTCCGACGCCTTCGAGGAGCGCCATGCGGCGGTGCTCGCCGAATGGGGCGAGGAGGCGGCGGAGGACCGCGACGAATACACCGCCGAGAACGTCTTCTGGGTGCCGCCGGAGGCGCGCTGGGCGGGCCTGAAGGCCAGGGCGAGGCAGGCGTCGATCGGCTGGATCGTCGATGACGCGATGGCCGCGGTCGAGCGCGACAACCCCGCGCTCCGGGACGTGCTGCCCCGCGACTACGCCCGCCCCGCCCTCGACAAGCAACGGCTCGGCCAGTTGATCGACCTCATCGGCAACGTCCGGGTGGGCGACGAAGACGCCCGCTCGCGGGACGTGCTCGGCCGGGTCTACGAGTACTTCCTGTCGCGGTTCGCGAGCGCGGAGGGCAGGAAGGGCGGCGAGTTCTACACCCCGCGCTGCGTGGTCAAGCTCCTGGTGGAGATGCTCCAGCCGTACCGGGGGCGGGTCTACGACCCGTGCTGCGGCTCGTCGGGGATGTTCGTGCAGTCCGTCGAATTCCTCCGCGCCCACGTGAGCGGCAACGGCAACGGGGGGCGGGTGCGCGGCGACGTCTCGATCTACGGCCAGGAATCCAACTACACCACCTGGCGGCTCGCGAAGATGAACCTCGCCATTCGCGGCATCGAAGGGCGGATCGCCCACGGGGACAGCTTCCACGACGACCGCCACCCGGATCTCAAGGCCGACTTCATCCTCGCCAACCCGCCCTTCAATGTGTCCGACTGGGGCGGGGAGCGGCTGGCCGAGGACCGGCGCTGGCGCTACGGCGCGCCGCCGAAGGGCAACGCCAACTTCGCCTGGGTGCAGCATATCGTGCACCACTTGGCGCCCGCCGGGGTCGCGGGCTTCGTACTCGCCAACGGCTCCATGTCGTCGGGCCAGTCGGGCGAGGGCGCCATCCGCGGGAACCTGATCGAGGCGGACCTGGTGGACTGCATGGTGGCGCTGCCGGGGCAGCTCTTCTATTCGACGCAGATCCCCGCCTGCCTGTGGTTCCTCGCGCGGGACCGGCGGGGCGGCGTCCGTGACGGCGGCGGGGGCGAGCGGTTCCGCGACCGGCGCGGCGAGGCCCTGTTCATCGACGCCCGCAAGCTCGGGCGGATGGCGGACCGCACCCACCGCGAGCTGACGGACGAGGACGTGGCCCGCATCGCCGGCGTCTACCATGCCTGGCGGCAGGGGGCGGCGAGCGACGAGGAGGCGGGCGGCGGGTACGCGGACGTGCCCGGCTTCTGCCGGAGCGCGCCGCTCGACGAGGTGCGCCGGCACGGCCACGTGCTGACCCCCGGCCGCTACGTCGGCGCTCCCCCGCGCGAGGACGACGGCGAGCCCTTCGAGGCGAAGATGACGCGGCTCGTCGCGGAGCTGCGGGTGCAGCAGGCGGAGGGCGCGCGGCTGGATGCGGCCATCGCGGCGAACCTGGAGCGCCTCGGCTTCGGCCGGCGGGACGATACGAGCTGACGGCCGAAGGCGGCGTACCATGCCCAAGGTCCGGGATGCGATTCGCCTGGTCGAGCGAAACGGATCGTCGCAGGTTCGTACCAGAGGGAGTCATCGCCAGTACCGGCATCCCGACAAGCCCGGAACCGCGACCATTGCCGGCAAGCCGGGAGACGAGCTTCCGCGTGGGACCTGGGCCAGCGTCATGAATCAAGCCGGGCGCAAGGGGTGAAGGAAGGAAGGTAAGGAGCGAGGGAAGAGATGCAATACACCGTCGTCATCGAGGAATCGCCGAGGAACTACGCTGCCTATGTGCCCGACCTGCCCGGTTGCATCGCGACCGGGGCTTCCCGCGAGGAGGTCGTCAGCGAGATCCGCCAAGCGATCCGGTTCCACATCGAGAGCTTGCGCGAACACGGTGAGCCGGCCCCGGAACCGCGCTGCACGGCCGCCGTCGTCGAGGTGGCTGCGGTCGCCGGGTGACCATCCGGGATACCCCGCCAGTCTCGAACATGGTGTCCCACCCAAGGTTGACGGCAGACGAGCGGCGCCGCGCCTCCGTGCAGGAGCCGCTGCCATCCGTTATCTCGTGAACGACGACGCGGAGCAGGCACAAGCTGCCCGGAAGTTGTTGGAAGGCCCGAGTTCCGAACGGCCCGGCTTCGTCTGCCGCGAGGTCATTATCGAGCTCGTCCAGGTGCTGCAAAGGGCCTGTGGGGTTCCCCGTGACGGGATTGCGACGGTACTGGAGGGACTGGTTGCCACCGAAGGGCTGGAGATCGGGGCGACCGAAAGGCGGGCAGCTCGAAGGTGCGGCGCGGCTGGAAACGCCGGCGGCATGAACGAGGGAGAAGAGGTCGAGAAGAACATGTGAGCTCCGAGGAGCGCGCCAGCTCCGGCCTCGACGCCGCCCGGCTTCGGATCGTTGCGGCGATCGTTCATGGTCGGCAGACTCTGCGCCCAACGGACTCACGTGGATTCCGGCGCATCGCCACCGGGATGTACGAGGAATGCCGTCAACGGGGAGCATGGAGAGGAGCTTCGCCGATGGCCGGGCGCTCCGGGCAGCGGCTGCGAGCCGCAGGGGGGTAGCAGGGACCGCAGGGGCAGGGGCAGCCGGCCGAGGGTGCACGGCCGCCGGGCGTCGCTGTCGCCGGGAACCTGAAGCGCCCCGGCATCGGCGAGTGAGGGAAGGAGCGGGAGCGGGGGCCGGTAATGCGTTTCAGCGACGCGGACATCGAACGCCGGTTGCGTCTGGGCGAGGACAGCGCCTGGGAGTTCAAGCAGGTCGAATTCGCCGGGAAGCGTCCGAGCCGCCCGAGTCGGGACGACTGGGCGGACGAGATCGCGGCGTTCGCGAACGCGCGCGGCGGCGTATTGCTCTGCGGCGTAACCGACGATGGCGAGGCGCAGGACATGTCCCGTGAGCAGATCGCCGCGCTGGATGCCTTGCTCGTGGAAGTGAGCACCGATTCCATCCGCCCGCCCGTCCGCGTCCACACTTGGCACAGGATGCTGCCGGAGGGCAGGCGGGTGCTGCTGCTCGAAGTTCCCGAAAGCGATTCGCAGCATGACAGCCCGGGTGGAAGCTACGTTCGGGTGGGCGCCTCGAAGCGCAGGATGACGAACGACGAGCGGCTGCGGCTGGCGCAACGGCGGGGACAGGCGCGGTTCCGCTGGTTCGACGAGCAAACCGTTCCGAACACGGGCTTCAGGACGCTGGACGAACCGCTCTGGCGCCCCCTTCTGAGCGCCGAGGGCGCCGCGAATCCCGAGCCGGCGCTCGCGAAGCTGGGGCTCCTGGCGCCCGACGAGGCAGGGATCACGCGCGCCACCGTGACCGGCGTGTTGCTGTGCGCCCGGCATCCCGAGGAGTGGCTGCCCAATGCCGGCATCACGGCGACGCATTATCGGGGACGGAACCGCGCCTCCGGCCAGATCGACGCCCAGGAGATCGTCGGCCCACTCGACCGGCAGATCGCCGACGCGATGGTCTTCGTGGCGCGCAACATGCGGGTCGCGGCGCGCAAGGACCCGGCCCGCGCGGACGTGCCGCAATACAGCGAGCGTGCGCTGTTCGAGGCCCTGGTCAACGCGGTGGCGCACCGTGACTATTCGATGCGCGGCAGCCGGGTCCGGCTGTCGATGTTCGAAGACCGCCTGGAGATCCAGTCGCCCGGATCGCTGCCGAACAACCTGACGGTGGACAGCATGGGCACGCGGCAGGCCGCCCGCAACCAGACGTTGACCTCCATGCTCGGACGGATGCCGGTGGGAGGGATCCGGGGCTCCGAGGAAAGGCGGTACTTCATGGAACGGCGCGGAGACGGCGTTCCGATCATCCTGCGCGAGACCCGGGGGCTTTGCGGGAGACTGCCCGAGTACCGGGTGATCGACGACGCGGAGGTCCGCCTCGTCGTTCCCGCCGCCCCGCAGGAGCCGAGTCCGGCCCGCGCCATCGTCAGCGTGCGGTCCGGCGGTCGTCCCCTGGACGGCGTCGATCTCCTGGTTCTGTTTCCGAACAAGACTTGGAAACGCGCGACCACGGACGAGAACGGCGAGGCCGGCGTCGACCTGCACACGACCGCCCTTCCCATGACGGTGTTCGCCGCCGCGTCGGGGTACTCGGCGCACCTCGAACGGGAGTGGGCGCCCAGCCGGGGGACGCTCGCGCTCGGGCTGCATGAGCTGCCCGGTGGCGGAGCGGTCATCTTCCCCGAGGATACCGGCACACTCCCGGGGCTCGGTGGCAGGTTGAATCCCATCCGAGACGGCCACGACCGCACCTGGCTGTACGCCTCCAACATCGCCGTCAACCAGGGCCAGCCCCAGCCCGTCCACTTCATTCCCGGCGAAGACCTGCGGCTCACGGATGCCGATGGAAGGGAAGTGTGGGCGCGAATCGTCGAGGTCACCGGCCGGTCGGCGCTGGTGGAGTATCGTCCGGTCGTGGGGGGAAGCGAAGCGGAGGAGTTCGGAGACCCCATGTCGTGAGCATCGACACCGCCTTTCTCGGGCGCTGCCTCGACGCCCTGGAACGCGCCCTGGACGGGCTGCGGCGCCACGGCTCGGACGATAATGTCCTCCACGAGGTCTTCCGCGCCGCCTGCGTCAAGGAGTTCGAGCTGGTGCTGGAGCAGAGCGGCAAGCTGCTGAAGAAGCGCCTGCGCCCCTGGTTCGCCAGCCACCGGCAGGCCGACCGGCTCGCGTTCAAGGACGTCTTCCGGCATGCCGCCAAGCACGGGCTGATCGACGCGGACGCCTGCGAGCGCTGGCTTCGCTACCGCGACAATCGCAACGATGCCGCGCACGACTACGGCGCGGGCTTCGCCGAAGCGACCCTGAAGCTGTTGCCGGGCTTCCTGACCGACGCGAGGGCGCTGGCCGACGTGATCGGGGCGGCGGGTGAGGCGGCGGCCGATGGCTGAGAAGACCGGGCGGCTGCATCTGAAGCCGAGGCACCGGGCGGCGATCGAGGGGTTGCTGAAGAAGCATCTGCCCGGGGTCGAAGCCTGGGCCTACGGGAGCCGCGTGAACGGACGGAGCCACGACGGCAGCGACCTCGATCTGGTGCTGCGCGGCCCGGGTCTGGCCAGGATCGACGCCTCGCGGCTGATCGGCTTGACCGAGGCGCTGCGGGACTCCACGATCCCGTTCCTGGTGGAAGCGCACGATTGGGCGCGCCTGCCGGAGAGCTTCCACCGGGAGATCGAGCGGAATCACTTGGTGCTGGCGGATCGCACCGGAGGCGACGACGAATGAACGGCGGACGACCGGCGACGCCGACAGCGATCGACTACGAGAAGTTCCGCCTGTCGCTCAAGCGCCTCGAAGAACAGCACGCGAACTATCGGAACCCCGACGTTGCCCGCCCGGCGCTCGACCAGGAAGGGATCGCCGAATCGGTTGCCCGGCGCTTCAGGATCTGCCACGACTGCCTGTGGCGGGTGCTGAAGCGCTACCTGATCGAGGCCTTGGGCGTCGCGGACCCGCCCAACAGCCCGAAGCCGGTCTTCCGGCTGGCCCACCAGAACCACCTGTTCCGCGCCCCGGTGGAGCAATGGCTCCTGTACGCCGACAGGCGCAACGCCACCGCCCACGACTACGACGGTGAAAAGGCCAAGGCCAGCCTCGACGTCATGGGCGGCTTCATCGACGACGCCGTCGGCCTCTACCAGACCATGAGCGGCAACCCGTGGGAGTGACGCCCGCCATCGACGTCACCGCCGAGCAGCGCCGGACGATCCTGGCGCTGCTGAACCGGCACCTGCCGGATACCGCCGTCTGGGCCTACGGGAGCCGCGTCAAGGGGACCTCGCGCCCGGCGTCCGATCTGGACTTGGTGGTGTTCGCCCGGCCGGAGCAGCGCGCCCAGGTGGCGGAGCTGCGGGAGGCGTTCGAGGAGAGCGACTTGCCGTTCCCGGTGGATCTGTTCGTGTGGGATGAGGTGCCGGAGAGCTTCCGCGAAATGGCCGCGCGAGACTGCATAGAGGTTGCATCGGGATCCTCCAGTGACCGATGGCAAAAGACGACTCTCGGTGAAAGTGCATTTCTCGTCAGGCGTAGCGTGCATCCCGACTCGTGCGGCGAAACCTGCTACGTCGGCTTGGAACACATCGGCGAGGGGTCGCTTTCTCTTGTCGGCCACGGTAAAGCAAGTGACGTGGAGAGCGTGAAATTTCATTTTCTCCGTGGCGATGTCCTGTTTGGAAAGCTGCGTCCGTACTTCCGCAAGGTGATTCGCGCTCGATTCGACGGCATCTGCTCAACGGACATCTGGGTAGTACGTCCAGGTCGAGGCGTCTATGCAGGATACCTTTTCTATGTGATGGCGTCTCAGAAATTCATTGATTTTGCGACTCAAGGTACCCAGGGAACACGTATGCCGAGGGCACAATGGGAGCACACTTCACGCTTTCAGCTACGAGTTCCACCATTTCCTGTGCAGCGAGAAATCGCCAGGGTTCTTGGCTCCCTCGACGACAAGATCGAGCTGAACCGACGCATGAACGAGACCTTGGAGACGATGGCGCGGACGCTGTTCCAGTCATGGTTCGTCGATTTCGATCCCGTCCGCGCCAAGATGGAAGGCCGCGATACCGGCTTGCCCAAGCCAATCGCCGACCTGTTCCCCGACTGGCTGGTTGAATCCGATCTGGGCCTGATTCCAGATGGGTGGGAGGCAGGACGTTTGGCCGACATCGCGACTACTCCACGACGGAACGTCGATCCCGCAAGCCTGGATGATGAAATCCCCTATATCGGCCTGGAACATATGCCCCGCCGCTCGATTGCCCTTGGCGCATGGGAAAAGGTCGGAAAGGTTGCGAGCAACAAATCGGCTTTCAATAGAGGTGAAATTCTGTTCGGCAAACTCAGGCCCTACTTTCACAAGGTGGGTATCGCACCGACGAATGGCGTCTGTTCCACGGACATCGTAGTGATCGCTTCAAAGGCCGTGGAATGGTCCGCCTTCCTCCTGCTCTGCGTTTCATCGGCTGAATTCGTCGGCTACACTGATCAGAGCTCCACGGGCACGAAGATGCCGCGTACGAACTGGACGACGATGGGAGATTATCGAATGTGCCTGCCAGCCGCGCCGGTGGCACGGGCCTTCCAGGATGCCGCGCAGCCGGTGCTCGAACAGATCGTCGCCAACGTTCACGAATCGCACACCCTCGCCGCCCAGCGCGATACCTTGCTTCCCAAGCTCATCTCCGGCAAGATCCGCCTCGGCGACGCCGCGAGGCAGGTGGAGGCTATCGCATGACCGGTGCACGTTCCAGACGACGGCAACACGCGACGTTGGGAAAGGCAGTCGTCTTCCTGCTGATTTGCTTGGCGCCCAATGTGGCAGCGGCTCCGGCCCCCCTCGCTTCGCAACCGGCCGAGTCGCCTCAAGCCACCATTACCGCCGACGCCCGAACCGCCTCTACCCGGTATCATCCGGTAGTTTTGTCTGCCTTGGACATCTTTGTGCAGTCGAAACAGATTCGGACTTTTCCTGTCGACAGAGCTAGCGGCACGCGCATTTCAGAATACTGTCCGGCCAAGGCCAAGGAGCATGGCATCACCAATATCCACGAATCCTGCACCTTCGCTGCTTTGCAGGATGCCCTGCTGCCGAAGCCGGTATCGGGGAAGCTGCAACCACCACCGTTGGCCATGAAGCACCGCGGAGCTCTTCACCAACCAGTAAAAGTGGAAGATATTCCATGAAGAATCAATCCAGGCAGTCCAGTCATGAAACCATCGTCAAGACCTTTCGGGATCTGGGGCTTGACGATCCGGAATTCTGCCGTCGGTTGCAAGGTTTCTCCAAACCCGAAATCTGGCCTCGTCAAGTCGAGAGACGTGGTGACGTCATCATCACCAGAAGCAACACTGCCTCCAATGAAGGAGAAGATCATGCCTGATTGGAATCAGCTACTGGACGAGATTCGTGCCTCCGGCAGCATGTATGACGTGGTTCGCCGTCGGTATCTGTCCAGGATCAGCGAATTGACCGGTCGAAACGTCATGATCTACAGCTCGGGCTGGCTTCAGAAGGGCAGTTTCCCGGGTATGGAAATAAACGATGACGACAAGAACGGATTCATGACCGTCATTCATCAAATGAAGCGCGGTATTGGCCTTGATCTTGTCCTGCATACTCCTGGCGGAGATGCAGCGGCGACGGAATCGATCGTTGATTACCTGCGTTCGATGTTTCGCACCGACATAAGAGCAATTGTGCCACAGATCGCCATGTCGGGTGGTACGATGATTGCCTGTGCCTGCAGGGAGATATTCATGGGGAAACAATCGAGTCTTGGGCCGATCGATCCCCAATTCGGAGGAATTCCGGCCCACGGTTTGGTGGAAGAATTCAACCGTGCCAAGAAAGAAATCAAGGAAGACAATACAACGATTCCCGTATGGCAGCCCATCATCGCAAAGTACAATCCGACTCTGATTGGAGAATGCGAGAAAGCAATCGCATGGTCCAATGAAATGACCAGCGAGTGGTTGCGTACAGGAATGTTTGAGCAGGATCCGGATGTCGACGACACGATTTCCAAGATACTCGAAGAGTTGGGGGATCATGCACTTACCAAGTCACACGCGCGACACCTGTCCATCGAAAGATGTCGGGAAATGGGTCTGAAAGTCATTGCACTCGAAGAGAATCAGGAACTTCAGGATGCCGTGTTGTCATTACACCATGCATGCATGCTTACGTTCACGAAGACCTCGGCAGTCAAGATCATCGAAAACCAGCGAGGGATTGCGTTTATCAAGATGGCACAACCAGTCTTGGTTTCCGGCCAGCCGACCGGGAGTCTGGAACTGACCAAGACGCCAGCGGAGCAACCGGACAATTGATGGTCTGCCGGAATCTGCCGCCGAAGATGCTGCTGTTGCATGATTTTCGGATCTCGGCCGGATACTCGGAATGGGCGTTCCCGGTCTCAGGCGATCATTTTCCGAATCCGCACGATGCATGGCAGACGCTCCGGGACTTCATGCGGTATTGCAACATCGTGGAACCGCCCGTGATCCAACGATGTCTCTTCACATGATTGGCGAAATTCAATCGTTGGTGGATCAGTACTGGATCTGGCTGCGGGAACGCACGAGTCTCCGTGAGGTCGGAGATTGGACGGAGATCACCACTCCCTATCTGGATCGTCATAACGATTACCTCCAGATCTACGCCAGACGCTCGAATAGCGGATTCGTATTGACCGACGACGGTTATATCGTCGACAATTTGGAACAATCAGGTTGCAGGATCGATAGCGGGAAAAGACGCGATCTTCTCAAGATGACCCTCAATGGTTTTGGTGTCCAAATTGCCGACAGAAGACTCGAGATTCGAGCATCTTCCGATAACTTCGCATTACACAAGCACAACCTGATACAGGCGATGCTTGCTGTCAGTGATCTGTTCTATCTGGTTTCACCTGTCGTTACCAGCCTGTTTTATGAAGATGTGTTGGCGTGGCTGGATCTTTCCGATATCCGATATACGCCGAACGTCAAGTTTTCCGGCAAGAGTGGTTACGACCACCGATTCGATTTCGTCATACCCAAATCGAAGGTCGAGCCGGAGCGGATTCTACGGACGATCAACCGCCCGAGCCGCGATACCGCGCAGGCAATCGCGTTTTCCTGGATCGATACGAAGGAAGCGCGTTCCCCGGATTGCCGCGCCTATGCGCTCCTCAACGACACGGAAAGCCCGGTATCGGCAAACGTACTGGAAGCCATGCGCAGCTACGACGTGCACCCGATTCCGTGGTCGGCCCGGGACAAGGCGCGCGAGGAGCTCGCCGCATGACCGACGAATACCCATTTCCACCGGATGGCAAGGTCGTCGTCTACGAAGCTCAAGTTTCGGGATTCGCTGACCGAAATGGATTCCCGCTTTCGCGGGAATGACGGCCAGCTGAAAAGCAACGCGCCTCGCTGAAATGACGTCATTCCCGCGAAAGCGGGAATCCATTGCCTGAATCAGGCACTTTGAATCCCGAAACTTGAGTACGAAGGCTCGACACCGGAGCACGGGTGGATGTATATTTCGAAGGAGAGAACATCGGGCCGACCCGACACCCGATGAGGAGCCATCCGATGAGGGTCGCCATTCGAGATACCGAAGCCCTGAAGGCCGTTTCGCCTGCTGCGCTCGCGGCATACGCACGCGCGGAAGGGTGGAGCAGAAGGGAAAGCTACGGCGATCACTCGGACGTGTACGCTGCCCACGGCCGACCGGAAATCATTCTGCCCCGCACCGAGCGTCTGGGCGACTACGCGAACGTCGTGGCAACGCTGATCGAGACGTTCGCGCAGGTTTCCGATCAAGACGAATTGACGGTCTACCGCTTGCTGGTGGTCGCGGACCGCGACGTGATTCGCGTGCGGGTCGCGGAGAGCGAAGACGGCAGCGTGACGTTGAGCGGCGGCGCGGATCTGATCGGCGGCGCCCGGGACCTGCTGCTGTCGGCGGCGTGCTCGCTGCGAGACCCGCGGCCGGTCTACCACGCGGGCGCGAACCGGGAGGCGGCGGATCTGTTGAAACGGGTGCGTCTGGGACAGACCGACCAGGGCAGCTTCGTGGTGACGTTGCTGATGCCGGTCCTGCTGCCGCCGATGCCCGCGTTGTTTCCGGACCCGGACGATCGGAACGCCCCGATCGAACGGCGCATGACACGGCGCTTGGTCGAAGCCCTCAGCGCGGTCCGTGGGGCGGTGGAACGCACGGTCGCTGGCGAGGAGGGGGCGTTCGGCGGGTCGGTGGCCAGCGGTGTGAGCGCGAATCTGTGTGAAGCGTTGGCTCGGATCATCGAACCGTTTTCGACGCTGGATGTAGGCGTCTCGTGGGCGCGCACCCGGCCGATGACGGCATCGGGAACCGTCGTTCGGTTTGGCCGGGCGGATATGGCCGTTCTGCGGGAAGCCGCGCGGTTGTTCCGCGACCGCGCGCCGCGGCCGGACGTGCGCCTTCACGGCTTCGTTCGGCTTCTGAAGCGCGAGCAGTCGGACATCGACGGCGCGATCGGTCTGGCGGCGGACGTCGACGGCGAGCGGCAGTCGGTCGTGGCGGTTCTGGAGCGCGAGGACTACGAGCGGGCGGTTCAGGCCCACCATGAACGGGCGCTGGTCGTCCTGGCCGGGGACCTCGATCGCATCGGACAGCGATGGAGGTTGCTGAATCCGCGCGTGGAGAACGTCATTCGCGACGTCGAACAGGACCAGACATGGAATTTCTGACAGCTTCCTACAGCATCCAGACGAGCACCTTGCGGCCGTCCTGCCGGTGCTTGTCCTGGCCCGCCGCGCCATCGCCGTTCCGGCTCTCCCCCTCGCCCTCGCTGCGCCGGCGCTCCTCCTCCGCGCCGCTACGGCGGTCGATCACCACCAGATGCCCTTCCTCCGCCCCGCACTTCTCCATGTACCCCAAGGTCTGCTCCACGCCGCGCTCGATCGTCCCGGCGAGGCTTTTACGGTCCGAGTCACGCAGCACCTTGCACTCGACCACGAACCGCTCCCAGAGGTCCGGGGGCTGGCCCGCCTCGCGCGGCCATCGCACCAGCAGGTCCGTCCGGCCCCGCCCCATCCCGTACTCCCGCTCGATGCGCCCGCCGCCGCTCACCACCCGTTGCAGGTACGCCTGGAGGATGAGCTGTGGGCCGGCTTCGGGGTACTCGCTGAAACGCTCCAGCCAGTGCTCGGAATGCTCCCGGAAGAACGTGCGGAACGCGGTCAGCAGCTTCGTCACGTCCAGCCGCCCGGCGGCGTCCACGTACCACGCCGCCTGCACGTCCAGGCTGCTTTGGAGGATGCAGCCCAGCTCGCGCGGCACTGCCTCCGTGTAGATCGGGTTCGCCATGCGCGGCGGCGGGTCCGGCGCGATCAGGCCGAGATCGCGCACGTACTCGAGGTCGTCCCTGTCGTACCACGCCTCCCCGCCGCTCAGGATGGGCTCGACCACCCGCCGCAGCCGCTCCTCCTCCAGCTCGTGCGCGAGCTGGTCGAGGTGCGTCCGCCGCGAGAGGATGAGCGCCTCCCGGGCCGCGTAGACGTCGTCCTCCTCGATGGTGCGCGAGCGGTTCCGGCCCGCCTCGTCGTCGAAGCAGGCTCCGGCGAGAAGCGCGTTCACCAGCCCCGGCTGGCCCCGGGTCTGCATCCACACCGCCTCCCGCGCCGCCTCCGAGAACCGCTGCCCCGTCTCCTCGGTGTGCTGCTCCATCAGCGCCCGCGCCTCCGCTTCCGTGAAGTCGTCCAGACGAAGCGACTTCGCCACGATGTTGAACGGGCTGCCGCCGGTAATGACCTCGCCGGCGCTCGACCGGATGCGGTAGTCGCGGATATCGTGCGCCCCGCACAACACCACGCTCTGCGGGAACGCCTCGGGGCGCTGCACGAAGCCGGCCCGGATCTGTCGCAGCACCGACAGCAGGGCGTCGCCCACCAGCGAGTCGGTCCCGTCGATCAGCAGCACCAGCGGGGTCGGGTCGGCCCGGCACCAGTGCGTCAGCACGTGCCGCAGGGCGTCGTCGGGACCTGCCTTGGCCAGCATGGCCGGCCAAGCGTCGTCGAGGTAGTCGTCACCCAGCAGGAGCGCCCGAGACGCCATCGTGCTCAGGATGGCCTCGATGCCGGACACTTCGTCGCCGCGCGCCATCCGGGCGGCTTCCACGTCGATGTGTACGCAGCGGAAGCTGCCGGCCGCGCCGCTGTTCAGGAGGTCGCGGAGGGCGATGAGGGTGGAGGTCTTGCCCGTCCGCCTCGGTGCGCGCAGCACGAAGTAGCGCTGCGTCCGGATCAGGTCCAGCAGCTCATCGACGTCCACCCGCTCCAGCGACGGGATGGCGTAGTGGTCGTCCGGGCGCACCGGCCCGTCGGTGCTGAAGCGTCGCATGGGCCGATTATGGCGCATTCCGCCCCCTCCCGCCCCCTGCCGCCCCGCCGCCGGCCACCGTCGAAGTCCCCCTCGGAGCGCTTTGGGCATAATTCCTTCCCGGCGGCCGATCACCGATCACCGATCATCGAGCAGGCGGGCGTCGATTGGCTCTGGTGTTGCGCCGCGGGGTCCCCCCCATGTACCGAGAGTACCGAGAGCCCTCCACGCAAAAGGCGCCGATGAGATGAACCACGGAACGCCCGCATCGCATCCGGACTGCGACGTGGTCGTGTACGAAGCCCCTGACGGCGAGGCGCGCGTGGACGTCCGCCTCGACCGGGAGACCGTCTGGCTGACCCATCAACAGATGGCGGAGCTGTTCGGACGCGATCGCTCGGTCGTGATCAGGCACGTCCGCAACGTATTCCGGGAAGGGGAGCTGGACCCGGAGGCAACTCGTGCAAAATTTGCACAGGTTCAATCCGAAGGCGGGCGGACCGTCTCGCGCGAGACGGACCACTTCGATCTCGACGTGATCATCTCCGTCGGCTACCGGGTCAAGTCGCGGCGCGGCGTCTGGTTTCGCCAATGGGCCACCCGCACCCTCCGCGATCACCTCGTCCGCGGCTACACCACGAACGAGCGCCGCTTGGCCGAGCGCGGTCTGCGGGAGGCTCGGGAAACCCTCGATCTCCTCGCCCGCACCCTTCGGAACCAGGCGCTCGTGGACGATACCGGCCGGGCCGTGCTGGAGCTCGTCACCGGCTACGCCGACACTTGGCGCCTGCTGCTGGAGTACGACGAGGACCGGTTGGCGGCGCCGCCCGGCGCAAGGCCCTCCGTCGGCGTGCCGGATCACGATCGCGCCACCGGGGCGATCACCGCGTTCAGGCGTGAATTGATGGCCCGCGACGAGGCGTCGCCGCTGTTCGGCCATCCCCGCGGCGGCGCCTTGGAGTCGATCCTCGGCAACGTCGAGCAGACCATGTTCGGCGAGCCCCTCTACCGCTCCCGCGAGGAGAAGGCGGCGAACCTCCTCTATTTCGTCGTGAAGGATCATCCTTTCACCGACGGCAACAAGCGCATCGGCTCCTTGCCGTTCCTGTTGTACCTGAAGCAGGAGGGCGTGGAGCATGGGCTCAATCCCCAGGCGCTGACGGCGCTCACCCTGCTCATCGCCGAAAGCGCGCCCGCGGCCAAGGGCCTGATGATCCGCCTCGTCGTCAACCTGCTGTCGGAGCCCGCCGGGTGAGCGGCCCCGCCGAGCCCGCCGCCGGCGCAGCGTCCGGCATCTCCGGCCCCGCGGCGGGCGGCGTCTCCGAATCCGATGTCGAGGACGCCGCCCTCGGCTGGCTCGCGGGGCTCGGCTGGACCATCGCCCACGGCCCCGACGTCGCGCCCGATGCGCCGGGGGCCGAGCGCGGCGGCTACGGTGAGGTCGTGCTCGGGGAGCGCCTGCGGGCCGCGCTCGCCCGGCTGAACCCGGGCCTCCCGGACGAAGCCTTGCGAGACGCCCGCCGCAAGCTCACCCGCCCGGAAGGGACGACCTTGGAGACCCGTAACCGCGCCTTTCATCGCATGGCGGTGGACGGCGTGACGGTGGAGTACCGCGACCGCGACCGCGACCGGGGCGGGGGCGGCGCGATCCGGGGCGCGCAGGCCCGCGTGCTCGACTTCGACGACCCGCACGCCAACGACTGGCTCGTGGTCAACCAGTTCACCGTCGTCGAGAACCGGCGCGAGCGCCGCCCCGACGTGGTGCTGTTCGTCAACGGACTGCCGCTCGCGGTCATCGAGCTCAAGAACCCGGCCGACGAGAACGCCACGATCGGGTCGGCGCTCCGGCAGCTACGGACCTACGAGGCGGAGGTCCCCTCGCTGTTCGTCTTCAACGCCGCGCTCGTCGTGTCGGATGGGCTCGAAGCCCGCATCGGCACGCTGACCGCCGGGCGGGAGTGGTTCAAGCCTTGGCGCACGATCACCGGCGCGGGGTTGGCCGACCCGCACCTGCCGCAACTGCGGGTGATGCTCGAGGGCGTGTTCGCGCCGCGCCGCTTCCTGGCTCTCGTCCGCGACTTCATCGTGTTCGAGGATGCCGGCCGCGGCGGCGGAAACGGCGGCGCCAGGGCCGGGCTGGTCAAGAAGATGGCCGGCTACCACCAGTTCCACGCGGTCGAGACGGCGGTGGCCGAGACCCTGCGGGCGGCGGAGCTTCGGCGGGCGGCCTCCGCCCCGATGGTTCGCGAGGAGCGGGGCCGCTACGCATCCGGCCGCACCCCCGGCGGCGCGCCGGGCGACCGGCGCATCGGCGTCGTCTGGCACACCCAGGGCTCGGGCAAGAGCCTGACCATGGCCTTCTACGCGGGGCGCATCGTCCGCGAGCCGGCGATGGAGAATCCCACCGTCGTCGTGCTGACCGACCGAAACGACCTCGACGACCAGCTCTTCGCCACCTTCGCGCGCTGCGCCGACCTGCTGCGCCAGCCTCCCGTGCAGGCGGCGAGCCGGGCGGACCTGCGCGTCCGGCTCGCCGTGGAATCCGGCGGCGTGGTGTTCACCACCATCCAGAAGTTCTTTCCGGAGGAAGGGGATGACCGGGATCCGCCGGTTGAGGCGCCCGCGATTCCGGGCAGCGGAATCGCCAAGCGACCGCGCCAGCGGTCGCCGCTCTCCGACCGGCGCAACGTCGTGGTGATCGCCGACGAGGCCCATCGCAGCCAGTACGACTTCATCGACGGCTATGCGCGCCACATGCGCGACGCCCTGCCCAACGCCTCGTTCATCGGCTTCACCGGCACCCCGATCGAGCTCGAAGACGCCAGCACGCGGGCCGTATTCGGCGACCACATCAGCGTCTACGACGTGCGGCGCGCGGTCGAGGACGGGGCGACGGTGCCGATCTACTACGAGAGCCGACTCGCCCGGCTGGCCCTCGACGAGTGCGAGCGGCCGAACATCGACCCCGGCTTCGAGGAAGCGACCGAGGGCGAGGAGGTCGAGCGCCGCGAACGGCTGAAGACCCGGTGGGCGCAGCTCGAAGCCGTCGTGGGCGCCTCGAAGCGGCTGGCGCTCGTGGCCCGCGACGTCGTGGACCACTTCGAGAAGCGCCTGGAGGCCATGGACGGCAAGGCGATGGTGGTGTGCATGAGCCGGCGCATCTGCATCGACCTCTACCGCGAGCTCGTGCGCCTGCGCCCGGACTGGCACGGGGATGGCGACGACGCCGGCGCGTGCAAGGTGGTGATGACCGGGGCTGCCTCCGACCCGCCCGACTGGCAGCCGCACATCCGCAACAAGGCGCGGCGCGAGGCGCTGGCGAAGCGGTTTCGCGACCCTGCCGATCCCCTGCGGGTCGTGCTGGTGCGCGACATGTGGCTCACCGGCTTCAACGCCCCGAGCCTGCACACCATGTACGTGGACAAGCCGATGCGCGGCCACGGGCTGATGCAGGCCATCGCGCGGGTGAACCGGGTGTTCGGGGACAAGCCGGGCGGCCTCGTCGTCGATTACCTGGGCCTCGCCCCCGAGCTCAAGCGCGCCCTCGCGGCCTACACCGAGAGCGGCGGCACGGGGCGGACCGCGCTCGACCAGCGGGAGGCGGTGGCCGCGATGCGGGAGAAGTACGAGATCTGCCTCGGCCTCTTCCACGGCTTCGACCGGAGCGCATGGATCGACGGCGCGCCGGCGGACCGGATCGGCCTGCTGCCCGCCGCCCAGGAGCACGTCCTTGCCCAGGAGGACGGCAAGGACCGCTGCCTGCGGGCGGTGCGGGCGCTGTCCCAGGCGTTCGCGCTCGCCGTGCCGCACGAGGAGGCGCTCCGCATCCGCGACGACGTGGCGTTCTTCCAGGCGGTGCGGGCGGCGCTCGCCAAGCGCGCCGGCGCCGAGGCGCGCCCGGAGGAGGAGCTGGATCACGCCGTGCGCCGGATCGTCTCGCGCGCGGTGGCCCCGGACGGGGTGATGGACGTCTTCGCCGCCGCCGGCCTGGACAAGCCCGACCTCTCGATCCTGTCCGACGAGTTCCTGGCCGAGGTGCGGGGCCTGCCGCAGCGCAACCTCGCGGTCGAGCTGCTGCGGAAGCTGCTGAAGGGCGAGCTCGCGGCCCGCCGCCGGAAGAACGTCGTCGAGGCCCGCTCCTTCGCCGAGATGCTGGAGCGGACCATCCGCCGCTACCAGAGCCGCGCCGTCGAGGCCGCGCAGGTGATCGAGGAGCTGATCGGCTTGGCGCGGGAGATGCGGGCGGCGGCGGCCCGCGGCGAGGCGCTCGGGCTGTCGGATGACGAGCTCGCCTTCTACGATGCGCTCGGGGTCAACGACAGCGCGGTCCGGGTGCTGGGCGACGAGACCCTGCGCGGCATCGCTCGCGAGCTGGTCGGGATCGTGCGGGCCAACGTCACTATCGACTGGACCCTGCGCGAGAACGTGCGCGCCCATCTCCGCCGGCTGGTGCGGCGCGTCCTCCGCAAGCACGGCTACCCGCCGGACAAGCAGGAGTCCGCGACCCGCACGGTGCTGGAGCAGGCGGAGGCGCTGTCCGCCGGCTGGGCGGCGGCCTGAATCCCGACGCCCCCCGGCCCCGTCCGACCGGGGCGTTCACACATCCGCCTCCTGCCGGCCCGGCGTCGCTCGAACGCCACCGGTGCGCCGAACGGCACGTTGAAATCTCTCTGCGGAGCGGCCGGTGTCCGGGCTCGGCTTCCGGCGGAGCTTGCCAGCAGCCTCATCGCCATACGATGCCGGGTGACAACCCCTTCTCGATGACGAACTCGATGACAGAGCGCGTCAGTCGTCCCAAGGAGTCGACGGTCCGTACCGACGGGATCCCTTTGCGGGCCTCGATGCGTCCCATCTCGGCGCGGTGGTCAACGAGTACCACCGACGGTTCCCCATTTCTCCCTGGTCCGGATCGTGTGGATGGAATCGGCGTCCGGGCGTCGGCGGATGGTGAATCCACGCAAGGCGTATCCCGTCGATCCGGGGTTGATCCCGGTGTTCGATCGCACGGGACGGGCGGACACGGGCCATGCGCTGGAGACCGCGGTGCTGGTGGAGCTGGAGCGACGAGGGTTCGAGGTCACGTATCTGCGTACGCCCGAAGGCTGCGAGGTCGACTTCGTGGCCCGTGCGCCGGACGGCGGCATGGAGCTCGTGCAGGTGTGCGCCGACCTGTCCGACCCCGCGACCGCCTTTCGCGAGCTTCGGGCGCTGGCCGCCGGGGGCGCGCTGTTCCCCCATGCCCGCAAGCGGCTGCTCACCCTCACGCGGGACGGGCTCCCGGCCGAGGCGCCCGCGGACGTGGACGCGCAGACCGCCTGCGAGTGGCTGCTGGCGCCGCCGCCCCCGTCTTCGTAGCGAGGGACGCCCCCTCTGCGAAGCATGAGGCGCCGCGGCGAACTTTCCGGCCCGTGCGCGTCCGCCGGGGATGCTCTCCGGCAATTTTCCACCCATGTCAAAAATGGCATCGGCAATTTTCTACACCGGTGGATAATTGCAGTAGACTCGCCCGGATGGCGACCGCCCGCTACCTCACGGCTCAGGTGCAGGAAGATCTTCGGCGAAAGATGGTCTTCGTGGCCGGGCCGCGTCAGGTCGGCAAGACCACCCTTGCCCTGAGCCTCCCCGGCGCGGCCGACGGCTACCTGAACTGGGACGTCCGCGCGCACCGGGCCCGGATCCTGCGGCACGAGCTACCCCCGGGGGAGCTATGGGTCTTCGACGAGATCCACAAGTATCGGCGATGGCGCAACTACTTGAAGGGCCTCTACGACGGGCGCCGCCCGAACCAGCGGCTCCTGGTCACGGGGAGCGGCCGGCTCGATCTGTACCGGTTCGGGGGCGATTCCCTGCAGGGGCGCTACCATCTGCTTCGCCTGCATCCCTTCTCCACGGCCGAGCTCGGCCTCGACCGCCCCGCGATGCTGCGGGATCTGCTTCGGCTCGGAGGCTTCCCGGAGCCTTGGCTCGCGGCGAGCGAAACGCAATCCCGTCGCTGGTCCCGCGAGTACTCCACCCGGATCGTCCAGGAGGAGGTCGCGACCCTGGAGGGGATCCGCGACCTCGGCCAGTTGGAAGCGATGCTCCTGGCGCTGCCGGAGCGGGTCGGGTCGACGCTCTCCATCAACGCCTTGCGCGAAGACCTGCGGGTGAGCCACAAGACCGCGAGCGCCTGGTTGGATGCGCTGGAGCGTTTGTACGCCATCTTCCGGCTCTCGCCGTTCGGGCCGCCGGGCTTGCGGGCAATCCGGAAGGATCGGAAGCACTACCACTTCGACTGGACCGTCGTGCCCGGCGATGCCGCCCGCTTCGAGAACCTCGTCGCCTGCCACCTGCTCAAATGGGTGCATTTCCGGCAGGATGCGGAGGGGGTGGACTGCGGTCTGCGCTACTTCCGCGACCGGGACGGGCGGGAGACGGACTTCGTGGTCGTGGAACGCGGCGCCCCGGTGCTCCTGGTCGAGTGCAAATGGTCGGATGCCGACGTCGGTCGCAGCCTCAAGTACCTGAAGGCGAGATTCCCCGAAGCGCGCGCGTGGCAGATATCGGCCACCGGCCGCAAGGACTACGTATCCCCCCAGGGGATACGGGTGGCCCCGGCGCTGGAGCTGCTGTCCGAGCTGGTTTGAGAGGGGAGGGGCGGACCCGTGAGGCCGGTCGGGCGCCACGGTCTCCTTCACGCGCCGCGACCCGGGCAATCCCGTGCCGAGTGCCGACCGCCAGGGGCAAGGGTTGGTAGACTGCGGATCCGGAAGGAGTGGGAGAGAGGCCGGAGGTGATGGGCGTCATGGAACCTGGTGCGTATCCGGACAAGGTGCGTCTGGCCCCATCGGCGTCGGCGCTCGTGGCGCCGGCGCTTTCGCCGCTACGATTCCGGCACGTCCGCTACGCCTTCGAGCCCCGGGCTCTGTCCGTAAGCTATTGATATAGAAGGTGGAGGTCGGTAGGCGAGATATTTTTACCCTACGGAGACGGAGTTCTTCCGCGGTTTGGGGTCGGTTCGAGGGGCATTTCGGCGGATTTCACCCCACGGAGCCGCTTGCGCGGGCACGGCGTCCTGGGAACGCGGGCGTCCCGCCCGCAAATGGGATGGCGAGGCCGCCGCCGATCAATGCGGGCGGGACGCCCGCGTTCCCAGGACGCCGTGCCCAAGAACGTTCGCGAGAGGCGTGTTTGGCGAAAATCCCTACAGCGCACATGCCTCGCCTTCACGGCGGGGTAGCTCCGGATGGTCTTCGCGCGTCAGGATGCCGCCAAGTGGCGCCGGGACGTGCCCGGGGTGCGATGGTTCAAGGCGGACCTCCACATCCACACGATCGACGACCATCCGGGTCGGAGGGCAAAATTTCCCGCCGGCTTGAACGGTCCCTTGGGGTCCGAGAAGACGATCGCCGACTACGCCCGGCAATTTCTGCAAGGCGCGGTGGAACGAGGGGTGCAGGTGCTCGGGGTCACGCCGCATTCGCCCCGCGTCGGAGACGGCCCCGAGACCAGCGCGGTCTGGCGGATCGTGGAGGAGTGGAACACCGGCGTAGACGACGACGGCCAGCCGTTCCGCGACAAGCTCTACGCCGTGTTCCCCGGCTTCGAGCCGTCGTTCAGGGATGGGGCGAGCGGGCTCCACCTGCTGTTCCTGTTCGATCCCGAAATCGGGCGTGACCGCTATCTTCCGGCGTTCGATCTCGTCATGGGCGGCGCATCGCCGTGGCGCGACAACCAGCTTCAGGTGTCCAACAAGAGCGCGGCGGAGGCATTCCACGACCTTCGAGATTTCCATCGCAGGGAGTCTCCCGACACGCGAGACGGCGAACACCAGTGGAGCTACCTCGTGCCCGCTCCCCATACCGAGAACCCCAAGGGCTTGCTCGGCGCAAAGAGGCACAAGTGCTGAAGCTGAGCATTCCAGCGAGGTGACCCCCGATGGAATGGCTCGACGTACTCGGACGCATCGAGGCGGGCGGGAGCCGGGCCACGGAGTTCGAACGCGGGCTCGGTGACCTGTCGGCGGTCGGGAAGGCGATCTGCGCCTTCGCGAACACCGAAGGGGGCGTCCTCATCCTGGGGGTCGACGACGCCCGGACGATCATGGGTGTCCGGGAGGACGCGGAACGGGTGCAGGAGCGGTTGACGGCGTTCCTCCAGACCGGTTGCAGCGCACCCGTCTCCGCGCGCGGCGGATGGCACGAGGATCCGAACGGGTGGGTGCACTGGATCGAAGTTCCCCGGCAACGCGGGTTCGAGCCGCTTCGCTACGACGGCCGGGTGTGGGTCCGCCGTGAACGCAGCAGCGTCGAGCCGTCGCCGGCGGAGCTGCAGGAGCTCTACAACGCCTTCGGATACGTCCTCACCGAGGCGCGCTCGATACAGGCGGGCGCCCCCGCGCACATCGACCTGCAGGTCTTCCGTTCCTGTCTTCGCGCCCTTGGGCTGGATACCGAGGAGGAGCCCCAGCCCGCCGAAGAGGACGATCTTCGCAACCGCGGCGTCCTGACGGAGCTCGGAGGCGCGCTGCACCCTACGCTCTACGGGGTGCTGGCGTTCGGCAAGGAGCCGCAGCGTTACCCGCAGACGCGGAGCTTCCGGGTGGAGTGTGTGGCGTATGAGGGTGACGACCGCGCTTCCCGGGTGCTGCAGGTGGCCGATGCGGCAGGGCGCCTCGACGAGCAGGTGCAACGGGCCGTCGGATGGTTCGCGGGCCTCGGGCGCTTCGAATCGTATCGGGGCCTCATCCGGGAAGATCGTCCGTTGCTGCCGCGGGCGGCGATTCGGGAGGCCCTGGTCAACGCCGTCGTCCACCGGGACCATGCGATCACCGGCTCGAAGGTGCTCCTCGAGGTCTTCTTGCGGCGAGTCCACGTGACCAGCCCGGGACGCTGCCCAATCACACGCGGGTGGATGGGGTGCTCGCCGGCGCCCATCCCCGGTCACGGAACGAATCGCTGGCGAACTTCATGCTCTCGATGGGCTTCATGGAACGACGGGGGAGGGGTTGGCCCCTGATGCGCCGGCTCATGCGCAAGTTCAACGGCGTCGAGCCCGGGTTGGTGCATGACGAGGGCGGCAGGTTCGTGAGGGTCGTCTTCCGCCTCGATTCACCGGATGATTGACGCCGACGGCCCTGCCGCCCCCGGAAGCGGCGCACGGGGAAATCAGGAGGACCGGATGAAACGGGATATGGACCCCGTGAGGAAAGCGCTGCATTCCGATCTCTCGATGCCCAAGGACCCGTGACGGCGCCGGTGCCGGCCGAACCTCCGGGAGGAGGCGTTTCGCGCGAGCTCCTTGCCGCCGTGCACGACGCACTCCGGGCGGTGCGCGAGCCCGATCGTGCGGCCGGACAGCAGCGCTACATGAAGTCGGCGATGCCGTTCCTGGGCGTGCGGACGCCGGTCATGCGAAGGGCCGCAAGGACCGTCTTCGACCGGCTCCCCCCGGCCTCCGCCGCAGCTTGGCGGGCCACGATTCTCGCCCTGTGGCGGGAGGCGGGGTATCGCGAGCAACGCCATGCGGCGATCGAGCTTGCCGTGCACCGGCCCTTTCTACGCTGGATGACGATGGACGCGGTCCCCATGCTCGACGAGCTCATCGTCCACGGAGCTTGGTGGGACTACGTCGACCGGATCGCTCCGGCCGGCCTTGGGCACGTCCTCGTCTCGCAGCCGCAACCGATGGGCGCCCTGATGCGCGCCTGGGCGCGCGACGAGGACGTCTGGCGGCGGCGGGCAGCCCTGCTCTGCCAGCTCGGCCGCAAGGAGGACACCGATTCGGCGCTCCTCTACGACTGCCTGGAAGCGTGTCTCGGGCACGACGAATTCTTCGTGCAGAAGGCGATGGGATGGGCGCTCCGCGCCTACGCGCGGGTGGACCCGACCGGGGTCAGATGCTTCGTCCGGTCGCACGAGGCCTCCCTCTCGAAGCTGACACGCCGTGAAGCCCTCAAGCACATCGGCTGATCGCGGCCCCCGCCAAGAACGGCGAGAAGGCGCCCTGGCCCTCTCGCCCCCGCGCGCCCGTCGTCTCCCGGACTCCGGTAAGGCTTCCGAAGTCTATCGCCCGTCGTGTTCGCCACGGGCCGAAGGTCGCGCGACTTCTGGAACATGTCCCGTCGCAACCGGTGTTTGCCGGGCATGATCCCTCCATCGCCTCTACGCGCTCCTGTGTACCGATCCCTTCTCTGCCAAGCCCGGCCCACGGTCGGTTCTCTCCAGTACTTCGCTCGGTCCTCCCGACGACGAATGTCTGCTCTGATCGGGTTGGGCCGGGTCCGGGTCTGCGCGGGCGCCGGGGCTGCTGCCGCGGCCCAGTATCTGACGGGCGATGATTCCGAGATCACCGCCGCGAGCTTCGTTCTTCTCATCGAGCGCCGCCAGTTCGCCGGGACTGGCCTCTGCAAGGACCCTGATGACGGCAGGAAGGGCGTCCGCGCGGGAACGGAATCTCTCGGCGGATATACGCCGGGATTCCAGAAAACGTTTGACCTCTCGAAGCCCGGGCAAGAATCGTCTGTCCTCGTACGCAAGCGCAATCTTCCGGACGAGGCGTTCGGCATCGGGGCTCTCCGGATTGATCTCCCGGATCATCTCGTCGACGCTTTTTCCGGGTCGAGGCCGAGCCCTTTTCCGTCTGGATCTGCCTTCTTCGTAAGTCTTGACGTCGGAATCGAGCGTGGGAAGGTCGATGTCTTCGATGGACGAGAGAACTTCGCTCACCCGTACCTTTCCGTGCCGCGCGATCAGCAGACGGAGCTCCAGCCCGAGAAGAGCCTTGTCCTGATTCATGGCGTTTCCCCTCCGATGCCGATCTTGTGGAAGATTTCATCCTTGACCTCTTCGAATTCCTCGATGACGGTATAACGAGCGTGAGTTGTACGCGCCAAGGGAGTCCCTGTTCGTGCGGCCCTTGCGTAGGATGCAGAGTACCCTATCCGGTTGCTGAAGATGTGCCATCCATGTTCCTCCGCCAGCTCCCGAATTTCGGTGATTGAGCGCCGCACCTCGGGTCCTTCCTGAGAATAGGACGGGTAGTTGAAAATGAGGCCGGCGATCTCGATTTCGTGGTCGTCGTTTTCCATCTGGAATACCTTCACCGATTCCGCGAGCAAGGGTAGACCGATGGTGGCCATGAACTCGGGCCTCACCGGGACGATTACATACCGACTCGCGAAATACGCGGCGTCCGTCAGGATCGATTCGGTAGGAGCGCAGTCGATCAGGATGAGATCGTATCGATCGCTGATTCGCGCCAGAGACTTGGCGAGGCGCCGCTCCTTGCCTGTGGGATTCTTGAGAGTACGGCTCAGCTCCAATCGAGAGGGAATCAAGTCGAGGGAGCTATCCGCCCAATAGCCGGCCTCTTTGACGATTACTTCATCGAGATCGATTGGATGGGGTGAGCCGTAGGTTCCGCCGGCAGGAGCATAGCCATCGAAGACCTGTGCGATGGTAGGCCGATTGTCCTTGAGATGGTCCACATAGCGTTGAGGACCCATCAAGGACTGGCTCAAATTCGACTGCGGATCGAGATCTATGGCCAAAATTCTGATGTCTGCCCTGTCGGCAGCATGCGCCAACTGTGACGCGATGGTCGTCTTGCCGACCCCGCCCTTCATGTTGATCAGACTGACGGTTGTTGCCATGCGTACAGTCCTTCTATGCTCGGCTGGCCAAGCAATTATACACGCCGTTCCGAGCAGGACAAATCCGGAGGGGGCACGCGCAGAGCGCTGGCGGGAGTGGGGGTCGAAGCGATGCGTGGGCAGTGGCGGCGTTCGGCCTCGGGGCAGCGTGCCCCCCGGCGCCAGGGTCGAAGACCACCGATCCGGCTCAGGGAGAGAAGGCGGACCGGCCGGCGGGCCGTGGCTCCAGCTTCGCCATATAACGCTGCAACAGGCCGGGATGGATGGAGTCGAGCTCGCGACGGAGCGCCACGCTTCCCGTGTCGCCGACAGGCTTGGTGAGGAGCGCCGTGAGCAGCCCGAAGGTGCGCTCGGGATCGCCCTCCCGGCCGGATTCCGGACGGCCGCTCCGTCCGTCCTGCCGAAGTGCGAGGGGGTGGGCAAGCCCGTACTCGGGGAGCAGCATCCAGGCCGATGTGGCAGGGCGCCTCGACGAGCAGGTGCAACGGGCCGTCGGATGGTTCGCGGGCCTCGGGCGCTTCGAATCGTATCGGGGCCTCATCCGGGAAGATCGCCCGCTGCTGCCGCGGGCGGCGATCCGGGAGGCTCTGGTCAACGCCGTCGTCCACCGGGACCATGCGATCACCGGCTCGAAGGTGCTCTTCGAGGTGTTCTCGCGGCGAGTCCACGTGACCAGCCCCGGGACGTTGCCCAACCACACGCGGGTGGATGGGGTGCTCGCCGGCGCCCATCCCCGGTCGCGGAACGAATCGCTGGCGAACTTCATGCTCTCGATGGGCTTCATGGAACGACGGGGGAGGGGTTGGCCCCTGATGCGCCGGATCATGCGCAAGTTCAACGGCGTCGAGCCCGGGTTGGCGCATGACGAGGGGGGCAGGTTCGTGAGGGTCGTCTTCCACCTCGATTCACCGGATGATTGACGACGATGGCCCTGCCGCCCCCGGAAGCGGCGCACGGGGAAACCAGGGGGGGTTGGATGAGGCGGGATATGAACCTCATGAGGAAAGCGCCGCGTTCCGATCTCTCCATGCCCGGGTTGCCCATGACATGACGGCGCCGGTGCCGGCCGAACCTCCGGGAGGAGGCGTTTCGCGCGAGCTCCTTGCCGCCGTGCACGACGCACTCCGGGCGGTGCGCGAGCCCGAGCGTGCGGCCGGGCAGCAGCGCTACATGAAGTCGGCGCTGCCGTTCCTGGGTGTGCGGACGCCGGTCATGCGAAGGGCCGCGAGGGCCGTCTTCGACCGGCTTCCTCCGCCCTCCGCCGAAGTCTGGCGGGCCACGATTCTCGCCCTGTGGCGGGAAGCGGGGTATCGCGAGCAACGCCATGCGGCGATCGAGCTCGCCGTGCACCGACCCTTTCTGCGCTGGATGACGATGGACGCGATCCCCATGCTCGACGAGCTCATCGTCGATGGGGCTTGGTGGGACTACGTCGACCGGATCGCTCCGGCCGGCCTTGGGCACGTCCTCGTCTCGCAGCCGCAACCGATGGGCGCCCTGATGCGCGCCTGGGCGCGCGACGAGGACGTCTGGCGGCGGCGGGCGGCCCTGCTGTGCCAGCTTGGCCGCAAGCAGGACACCGATTCGGCGCTCCTCTACGACTGCCTGGAAGCGTGTCTCGGGCACGATGAGTTCTTCGTGCAGAAGGCGATGGGATGGGCGCTCCGCGCCTACGCGCGGGTGGACCCGACCTCGCGATCTCTGGGCGGCTCTCCCCGGATTCATCCGCGCCTACGCGCGGGTGGACCCGACCGGGGTCAGATGCTTCGTCCGGTCGCACGAGGCCTCCCTCTCGAAGCTGACGCGCCGCGAAGCCCTCAAGCACATCGGCTGATTCGCTGGATCCCGCCGGAAACGTGGAGACTTGGTACTCGTATCCTCGATGAGCACTTGCCAGGACCCGGTGTTCACCGGGGCGTCGCCCTGAGACTGGCACATCACCGCCATCCCGTTTCCCATCCATCGGTCGCGGATACGTCCCGGCCTGCGGTCCGGATTCGCGGGTCATCCGAAACGATCTCCGATGTTCCAGGGGGAGACTTCCGGCAGTGGTCCTTCCGCGGTGCGCGTGCGGTGCGCAAGAGTGTGTCGAACCTCCTCGATCAGGCGCTCAGGCTCCGGCTCGCGCTCCCAACGATAGAGCGCCCGAAGTGCACTCTGAGCCAGATCCGCTTCCTCCAGCACTTCGACGTACTTCCGGAAATCACGGTCTACGGTCTCGACGGCGGCGTTCCGGTCATCGCCCCACGAGGCTGCAATGGCCGTCCTGGTCAGCTCCCCGATCCCCGCCTCACCCCGGTGGAGATCCAGGACCGCGAGGTCCGAGTCGAACAGTATCGGGCGGTTGCGCAAACCGAAGCCGTTATGGTGGCGTCGGACCCACTCGTTCACTTCCCAATGATCGATCGACCTCATGTTCGCGGTAATCAGGAGATCATATCCGGTCGCGAGGGCTTCGGCGATGATCGCCGCGTCGGGGTCGAACGGAACCTCGCGTTGACGCAGGCGCGGGAAGCAGCTTGCGCTGAAGGAGTTGCGGATCGCCAGCGCCACGCGGTGCTGCTCCCGGGTGAGCGCGACGATTTCGTATTGGCTGTCCGGATCCAGGAACAGCCTTCCCCACCAGACCTGCCGTTCGAGGAGGAACCGGTCGAACGGCTCGAACTCCTCGCGGCCGTCCCCAAGCCGCGCCTCGGTCTCGTGCACGCTCCATGCGAGCCGGCGCACGTCGAGGTCCGGCATCAACTCGCGCGCCACCGTGGGCATCACTTGCGTCCGATCCCCGGACCGCTCGCGCCATGTCGAATAGAACCGGCGTGGCGCCGGCCATCCAAGGCGGTTCGTATCGAACGTGATCAGCACCCGTGGCGTCTCGACTCGCGTATCGCGCGTCGAGCGATCCGCTCGCGTTCACGCCGTTCGTTCGGTGGGCGGGGTCCTTCCCTTTCTCCCCAGTACATCCGCTGAACCTCCCGGACGGTTTCGGACTTCGAGAGCTCGGGCCGGGTGTCGCGCACGAAACGGTGCAGTATTCCCAGGTAACCCCCCCCTTCCGAGGCGAGGCTCCCGTGGCTCTCGCGGGCGCCGGCCATGGCGCCGTCGCGGCCCCCGCGAACCGGTGGGCCGGCACGGGGAGCCCCGGACGCGCCGGCCTCCGCCCCTGTCCGACCCGGCGGCGCGGGACCCGCGGAGTGCGCGTTCCGAGGATCGGCAGTCGATTTGCTCATCGGCCGTGCCCTCCTTCATCTGCCCGGTACGGGGGATGATAAGGGAAGCCGCCTCTGCCGTGCCGCCGGTCCTGGCCGTACCAGACCCGATCGCCGCCTGCCGAGGCGAGTGCTCCGCTTGGCGCCTGCACGCCATTGCGCATGGCTCGTTCCGGATTTCCGGGGAATCTCCTGCCGATGGATCCTCCCGCTCCTGCCTCCCGAAGACTCGACGAGTGTGGTCTCAAGGAGGTCCGGGGCGACGTACACGCACACGGCATTGTGCATGGTCCCCACGGCCGGGCGCACCGTCACCTCGCGTAACCGTCCGGCAAGAGCGCTCGCGCTCTCAAGAGCGTTTCGAGTAGAATTTGACTCAACCGTGAAGACGATCCAGCTTCCGAGACTATGCTATACTTCTCGGGAGGTCCATCACCCTGGACCCCCATCGTGGAAGGGATCATGGCCAAGACCATAACAGACTCTCAAATGATCGGTGCACAGGGCGAGGTATTTGTCAACGAACGCGCTAATGCGATGGGGTTCATGTTCACCCCCCACGGTACCTTGGACGCTGGTATAGACGGCTTTCTCGAAATCCGTGATACCGAGACCGGACACGCTACAGGCCAGCTCATCGCTGTTCAAGTCAAGGCGAAGACTGGTGGACTTTACCAAAGAGAAACGGATTCCGGGTTCGAATATCTCATGAAAGAAGACGACTTGGCTTATTGGCGTGGTTCGAATTTGCCGGTCATTATTGTTCTGGTTGATCTTGGACGTAAAACCGCATATTGGAAGAACGTAGACGAGGGCGAAGGGCCGGATCGCCGGCGTCTGCACATTGACAAGGTGGGAGATGTCTTCGACACGAGTGCCCGTGATGCGCTTTCGGATCTCTGTGTGGCCAAGAGTAGTTTTGGAACATATTTTCCTCCGAGCAATTCAGGTGAACGGGGCCATCTGAATATGCTGGAGGTGGTGTTGCCCGAACGCATCTTTCTCGCTGCTTCTCTATTCAAAAGCGGCAGGGATGCTCTCGTAGAACTCCTCGAACATGAGGACAGGCCCCCTTCCGATTGGGTTGTCCGTGGACGGCAATTCACCTCATTTCGTGATCCTCGGGAAGGAGTCCTTTCGCGTATAGTGGATGTTGGCACAGTCGAGGAATTCTCAACGGAAGAAATTGCCTTTCCCGATAGTGAATCGGATGAATATGTCTTCATCGATCTTCTGCGGCGTACGCTTGGATCTCAATTTGAAGATGTTTTGGCATTCAGCCGGGAACAGCGTGCATTCTATTTCTTGCCGGAACCGGAAAAGATCGTGCGTGCGTATCTGTACAGGTCACTGAAACAGCAGGCTACCGCTACCGTCGTTCAGAAGTACGAGAAGAACGGTCGGGTGAGCTATGTCCGTCATCATGCGTTCGAGCCACGTTTCTGGCGTATCGACGATCAATGGTTCCTGTCCGTTACTCCAACATTCGTCTTTACCTGGGATGGATTCCGCCCGGACAAGTTTGCGAGCAGCAGGCTTGCTGGTAAGAAACAGCGTGAGAATAACTCTGCTCTCGTTGGCCAGTTCGTCATGTGGTGTCACCTCTTGACTGGCCCGGAAGAATTACAATCAACCGCTTCCCTCTTCGAGTCTGACATGCACGCAGAGCAAATTCTTGGCTTCAAGCGTCTCGATTCGCTCAGCTTGCAACGTGCCGTACCGGACGACCTTTGGCGTTCAACAGAGTTGGTTACCCCCGACTCTCCCGACCTGTGGAGAATCCCGAAATGAGTATCCGACCTCTGCTTCTTGATGAGCCCGAGCTGGAATTTGGTGAAGGCGGAAAGCATATAGACCCACGCTATGGCCTGTGTCGATATGGTCCGCTGCAGCCGATGCCCGGAGACCAAATATCGATTGGTATAGTGGGGACAGCGGAGACTGTGGAGGGATTCGAGCGTTGGATGGACCGTCTCAAGTCGGCCATCCCGGGGGAATCACAACGACAGCCGAATCTGTTCCCGGCTTTTCCTGGCCTTGGCAATGAGAATCCTTTCCAATGCCGCTTCGATGTCAGTCATACGGCTCGCCGTGTTTTGCCTGTACGAGATATTCATCAACTCGTCGCTCTGAAGAAACATCCTGATGCGGTCAGACAGTCAGCTTCACTCTTTTCCGATCAGCTTTCGGCGATGCTGGAGACGTCCGATAGACCCCATGTCATCGTCGTGGCTCTGCCTTTCGAGCTTGTTACACGAATTGTCAACGACATTGTTGACGTGTCCGAAGAAAGCGAATCAGAGCCTGCTGATTCACCTATCGACTTTCGAGATCTCCTTAAGGCGCAATCCCTTCATCTTCACAGCCCGACGCAGATTGTATGGCCTACTTTGTGGGATGATCATGCACGCATTCCTCGCAAGTTACGTCCGACACTGCGTCGCGTCCAGGATCCGGCAACTCGCGCATGGAACTTGCTGAACGCTCTTTTCTATAAGGCCGGGCGTGTACCGTGGCGTTTGCCACGCCCGGAGGATCAATGGAAGACCTGCTTTGTGGGTATTGGCTTTTATCGTGATATGGTCGGGCAACGCCTTTTGACGTCAACAGCGCAGCTATTCGATGAACGTGGGAAGGGGCTTATCCTGCGCGGGGGGCGTGCACGAACGGACAAGTACGATAGGCACCCTTACCTCGACCGTGCCGACGCGTACGACCTCCTGCGTCGTGCATTGGAAGCGTATTTTCGCCAGCATTCCCATTATCCGGCACGGCTTGTCGTCTTCAAGACATCCCGGTTCGACCCCACCGAGGCTGCCGGCTTTCAAGAGGCTTCTTCCGAGGCCAACGTACGCTACAACGATCTCGTCTGGGTACATGAGAGGTCGCGAATCACCATGTATCGGGAAGGAGACTACCCTCCACTCCGAGGCACCATGATAGGATTGGATAAGGAGGCGGTACTTTTCACCCGGGGCAGTGTTCCTTATTACCGTACATATCCAGGTTTACGCGTCCCTAATCCCCTCATGCTTCGGCCATGCGTAAGTGATTCTTCACTCGCGGAAATTTCTCGCGACGTGTTGGCGCTTAGCAAGATGAACTGGAATTCAACCCAGTTCGATGGTGCATTGCCCGTACCCATTCGCGCCGCAAGACAGGTAGGAAGAGTACTCAAACATGTTCCTGTCGGTCAGAGAGAGGCAACCGACTTTGCTCATTATATGTAGGCATGGTTGTTCCTGATTACGTACAAGGCTCAGGTTGCGATTGCGGGCCGCCGGAAACCGGGATTCCGATGCGTCCTTCGCCGTTTCCTACTCGAAGAACCCTTCCACGCTGATGGCCGGTTCCCGGTTCAGCCTGTCCGCCCACTCCCTTACCTTCCCGCCATCGGCCTCGTCCACGGCTTCGCAGACCGCTTGATCCCACGCCTGTCGAACCGATGCGTATCCTTCCCGGTACTGCGGAACGTCCATCTCCCGGGTTTCCTCCCAGGCCCGCGCCAGTCGCTCTATCGCCCTTGGCCTGTCGAGCCGCGGAACCCGGATCTTCAGCAATCCTGCCGGATCGTAGACCACGAAGTCCAGGCTCTTGCCCCGTTGGATCAGGGTCATGAGTCGTCCCGGCGTGCTGTTGAGCCAGACCGCCCATGCCCTTGCCTGTTCTTCGGTCAGTCCTTGCACCGGCTTCCACCTCATCCCGATGTGTTTGCTTTCGCAGGCCACTGCGCCCAGCCGTCCCGTCTGCGTTCTCTGTCCCGCGCTCACCAGCAGGTAGCTTGCGTACTCTCCGGTCCATTTCCTCCAGAGCTTCTCCTCTCGATCCTTCCGCGCCGTTCCGGTCTCGCCCTCCTTTGGTTTCAGCCGCATTCTCGAGTCGGGCCGCCCCTCGATCCGCTTCTGCCCGTCCGCCCCTTTCGAGTTGATCAACCTTCGCGCGGCTCCCGCTCCATCGTACGCCACCAGGGCGCCGTCCCCTGGCGCCTTCATGGTCACCCCCGGCTCTTCGCCCATGGTGGTCAGGCTCTCCCACCCGAAGATCTCTTCCACGGCGCCGTCCAGGGTCAGGTCCCGCCACCCGGCGGCGCTCCAGTCTCCCGCTTCGATGCGCCCGGCCCGCACCTCCTTCCTCCGTCCTTCCGGGACGTTCTCCCCGGACGCGATGGTCTCGACCACGGCCACGGCTTCCTCCGTGGTGCGGGGCATTCGATCCAGGCTCACGAAGCAGGTGGGCCTGCCCTCCCGCCGGCCCTTCCGGGCGCCGACGACAAGGCTCTCGTTCACCGCCGTTCCCTGGCTCAGGTTGGCGTTCCCCGGCTCGTGGCACGTCAGCACGTAGCGGACGTGCAGTTGCTCGGCCAGAATTTGCCGTTCCCGCAATCCGCTGGGGGCGAGCAGGCCTGCCGTCGGGATCACCATCCCCAAGACGCCTTCCTCCGGGTCGATGCACTTGAGTCCCAACGCGACGTAGAGCGGCCGGGTCGTCGTTTTCTGCGCCATTCCCCGCACCGCGGGATCCGCGGCTTCCAGGATGGCCTGTGCCCCGTCGATGCGTTTTCGCACCGCGATCTGCTGGTCGCGTTCGAACTTCGATCCGAGCTTCTCCCGGGTCACGAACGGGGGGTTCATCAACGCCACCCTCCGGCCTCGAACTTCCTCGACGACGTCGTCGACGATCCCTTCCTGTTCCTTCGGTTCGTCTTCTCGCAGCGCGATGCGCACCCCCTTCGCCTTGTCCCTGTACGTCCGTTCGCCGTCGAGATCGAAACGGCTCTGGCCTTGGCGGTCGTACCGCGGCGGCTTGCCGACCACCCGCTCGTCGATGAGCAGCTCGAGCGAGCCGGCATTCGCAGGTTCGATGCTGTCGTCTCCATTCCCGTAGCCGTAGGGCATCTCCCACAGGCCCATCTTCCTGTACCGGGCGTTCAGGTCCCCGATGGTGAGCTGTGCTCCGGCGAGCTGCAGGGACACCGGGTTGATGTCGAGCCCGGCGATACTCTCCTCCACCATGTACTTGTGCAGGGCCGCGAGGGTCCTCTCATCCGCGCCGTCCCTTCGCGCCCGGCGCTTCATCGCCGCAATCCACGCCATGAGCAGGGTCCCGCTCCCGCAGGCGGGGTCCATGACCTTCATGCGCCGCCACGCCTCCTTCCCCTGGACGTTCCTGGGGCTTCCGACCTCCCCGCATACGTGCATCGCGAGCTCGGCGAGCAGCACGCCCGCCGCCGGCCGGGTGAAGTAGGCGCCGTCGGCCGCCTGGTCCCCCATGACCTTCGACCGACCGCCTGGGTCACGTCCACCGGGCTCTTGCGCGGCTCGGTCGCAGATCAGGAGATCGGCGCGTTTGCCGGTCTCGCGCAGCGCCCGCGCCACCTGATGCCCCGATTGGCAGGTACAGAAGACGACGGGCCGGCCCGGGCGTTCCTCCCTCGCGAGCCACTTCCCGATCCCGCGGCTCTCCTTCTCGACGCTGCCGACGAGCTCCGCGGCGGTCACGAGGCCGCGGTCTTCGGTCGGATCGTCTTCCCCGATCCTCGTCTCGTCCGCGGCGGCGCGCGTCTCCTCCTGCTCCCTCCTGCCCGCCGGATCGGCTACATGGGGGTCGGAGCACACCGACAGGGGGTCGAGGCGCTCCCCGGCATGTTCCGCCCAGCCGAGCCACGCTTGCCTGAGCTGGCGCACCAGCCCGATGCTCGGTGCGAGGATCACGGTCAGGCCCTCGGGGACGATCCTTCGCGAAACCTCGTAGCCGACCCGCGTCTTTCCGGTGCCACAGGGCATGATCGTGCGCCCCCGGGTCTCGTCCGGCCCCCATCCCGGGTGTCGCGCCCGCGCCGCGCGGAGTGGTTCGAGCCCGTCGATCGTCTTCTCGATCGCCTCCTCCTGCATCCTCGTCCTCGGGTCTTCCTCCCACCGCGCCGTCTCGCTTCTCGCGAGCTCGGCGCCGATGGCCTCCGGGAGCATGACCCACCGGATCGGCTTCTCCGGGTCCGCGAGTGGTCCGAGCTTCTGCTCCACGTGCCTGCTCGGCCGTGCGGTCGTCACGACCCACCGTTCCGCCCACACCGGGCTCGCGGTCGCGGCAATGAAGTTGTCGACGTCTTTCCCCGTGATGGTTCCCTCGCTCCCCTCCGCCGTTCGCCCGCGCGCCTTGCACTGGATCGCGATGAACCTCCCATCCCTGCCTTCGGCCACGGCGTCGATCCCGTCGTCGTTCGTCCACGACCGGCCGCCCAGGACCGCGCGCCGATCGGGCCAGTCCTTCCACGACCACACCTGCTCGATCTGCCACTCGGTCAGGTGCGGGGCCAGAGCGATCGCGAGGTCTTCCAGCTACCGTCCATCTCCCGCGTCCTCCCGGTGCTCTTCGATGGTGTGCAATGCTTCTCTCAGCGCGTCTTCATTCGTTCCTCGCGCCGTCTCGGCGCCTCTCTTCGAGGGAACGATGGTCGTCCCCCGGCGGTACGCCCGGTAGTGCTTTCCTCTCACCCCGCCCGAAAAATCGTACTCCGGGCGCATGGCGTCGCCCTCAGGCTTTCCGTTCATACTGCCGTCGTTCCTTTCGTGACGCCGGCCGGCGCAGATGATGCGGATCCCGCCGCGGGTCCGTTCGGTGCAGGACACCACGAGCAGCCGGCCCGCTTCCGATTCGCCCACACTCACGAATCGGCCGTCGCCGATCGAATGATCGGGGTCCGGGACAGTGAGCTCGAACGGATCGTTGAACACCGTCATCGCTTCGGCGAAGTCCAGGCCGTGCTTCCCGACGTTGGATCGTTCCTTGTCCGGATCCCATTCGAACTCCATGCAATCGCCCCTTGGTGAAGCGTTCCCGTCTGCCCCGGGAATGCCTTCCCGTCTTGCGCCCGGAGCCGGTGGCGCCGCTCACCGAGGATCGGGGGGTCGCGGCTCCCGGCGTAACCTTCGGCGGTGTACGAGAGGGCGTCAAAGCGGCTCGAGAAGCGCGGCGGTCGAGGTCACGTTCGCGAAGACGAGCCCGATCCCGAACTCGAGCATCCGGATTTCGAGGCCGGCGATTGCGGCGGCGAGGTCGGCCTTCGTGGCGAGCGGGTCCCGACCGGTCCCGGTGGCGTCGCGGACCATCGCAACGGCGGCGGCTGCGAGTCGGCGACGGCGTTCATGTGTCGGCTCCGGTGCGGCCGGTGCGGGCGATGAGGGTTTCGAGCGCTTGGCGCTGAAGGTCGAGCGCCTGCATGGCTTCGGCGTGGCGGCGTTCGTCCGCGACGGTGAGCCGGCGGGCTTCGTCGCGGGCATCGTCGGCCCGCCGTTCCGTGGCGTGTTGCATGGCGCGGATGCCCCATCCGACCACGGCGATCTGTCCAAGGCCGATCGTGACGGTGGCGGCGACCTGTCCGTAGACGGCCCAAAGGCTGGCGCTGCGGATGGCGAGGGTGGCGGCTTCGTAGTCGGTCATGGGCCTCTCCTTTGCGGCCGTCGAGCTTCGACAACGGGCGAAGGAGCTGCAGTCCTCAGGAACGGGATCGCTCTACGGCGGCCTCGAGCGCACGGTCGAGGATGCCGTGCGACGCAGGTATCCGATCGTCGCGCTCCGCCCAGGGATCCCGCTCGCGCCGAGCGCCTCCGTGATGTCGAGCAAGCGCCGCATGGCCGGTCCTCCGGGACGTGTCGATGGGATCGCGCGCGGCGACGTTTGCGGGTCCCGAGTCTCAACTACGGCCGATGGTGCAGGGAGCGTGGCCGTGGGCTACGCGGTGCGCCGCTCCGAGGCGAGGACGGCGAGGGCGTCGGACCAGGTGTCGAAGGTCTGCCGCACGTCTTCGTCCGTATGGGCGATGGAGAGGTAGTACTTGGTCTCGCCCTTGATGATCCCCCGCTCGAGCAGGAGCTCGTTCAGGCGCCGGCCGACGCTCGCATCGCCGCGCAGCGTCCCCCGGTAGTCGGTGATGGGGCCGGGCGCGAACACCGCCTCGAAGCAGGCCGGGACCCCGAGGACAGTGGCGGTGAACCCGTGCTCGCGAAGCCGCTCGGCGAACCCCTCCATCAGCCGGGCGCCCATCGCGTTCACCCGCTCGTACGTGCCGGGCTCGCGCAGCACCTCCAGGGTGGCGAGGCCGGCCACCGCCGCGATCGGGTTCCCCGAGAGGGTGCCGATCTGGAACAGGAACCGCCCCTCGCCGGCCCGGCTCGCGTCGAACAGGGCCATGATCTCCTCGCGGCCCGCGATGGCGGCGAGAGGGTAGCCCCCGCCGCACGCCTTGCCGAGGGTGCAGAGGTCGGGGGTGATGCCGTAGTACTCCTGCGCCCCCCCGTAGGCCATGCGGAAGCCGGTCACCACCTCGTCGAAGATGAGCACCACGTCGTGCTTTGCGGTCAGCTCCCGGAGCCCTTCGAGGAAGCCCTCGACCGGCGGGATGATGCGCTGGACGGGCTCGACGATGACCCCCGCGATCTCGCCTCGGTGCTCCCGGATGAGGTTCGCCACCGCGTCGAGGTCGTTGTACGGCGCGACGAGGACCTCATCGCCCACCCCGGCCGGGATCCCGGCCGAGTCCGGCGCCGGGCGCGGGAAGTTGCCGGGGCGCTTCGGCGCGAGGCTCTGGAGGCCCGTGTCGCTCATCCCGTGGTAGCCGCCCTCGAACTTGAGGATCTTGTCGCGGCCTCGAAAGGCGCGGGCGAGGCGCATCGCGTAGGCGTCCGCCTCGGTTCCCGAGCTGACGAAGCGCACCTGCTCGGCGCACGGCACGGCGTCGGCGATCGCCTCCGCGAGCTCGATGGCGTACCGGTTGTTGGCGAAGAAGGTCGAGCCGAGCTCGATCTGCTCGCGCACCGCGGCGGTGACCCGAGGGTGGGCATGACCGGCGAACATCGGCCCCGAGCCGATGAGGTAGTCGATGTACTCGTTCCCGCTCTCGTCCCACACCCGGCTTCCCTGCCCGGAGCGGAGGATGATCTCGGCGCTCGTGTTTCCGAGCCCGCCGGCCGGCATGAACTGCCGCGCCTTCTCCATCAGGGCCGTCTCGTGATCGCTTCTCGTCAGCATTTCGTTCGTTCCTCCCGATGGTGGAGACCCGTTCTGAGCGGGTTGGTCCGGGACCGGCTGCGGACGCGCCCGCGAGCTCGCGCGGCGCGGCGCGGCGATGCCGGGCGCGCCGGCCGGTCACGAGAGCCAGCGCTTGCGCCGGCGGTAGTGCTTCACGTCGCGGAAGCTCTTGCGCGCCCCGGCTTCCGAGAGCCCGAGATAGAACTCCTTGATGTCCGCGTTCTCGCCGAGCTCCGCCGCGTCTCCCTGAAGCACGATCTTGCCGTTCTCCAGCACGTAGCCCTCGTCCGCGATCGAGAGCGCGAGCGACGCGTTCTGCTCCACCAGCAGGATGGTCACGTTCTCCCGCTCGCGGAGGCGCTTCAGGATCTCGAAGATCTCCTCGACCAGCATCGGCGCGAGCCCGAGGGAGGGCTCGTCGAGCATGAGGAGCTTGGGCCGGCTCATGAGGCCGCGCCCGATGGCGAGCATCTGCTGCTCGCCGCCCGAGAGGTAGCCGGACTGGACGGTGATCCGTTCCCCGAGCCGCGGGAAGTACGTGAGGACCCGGTCCACGTCGTCGCGCACCTGGCGCCGGTCGCGGTTCGTATGGGCGCCCGCGATGAGGTTCTCGCGCGCGTTCAGGTGCTCGAACACCCGCCGCCCCTCGAAGACCTGGGCGAGGCCGAGCTTGACGATGGCGGACGGGTCGCGGCGGTCGATGCGGGCCCCCTGGAAGTCGATGGAGCCCCGGGTGACCTCTCCCCGCTCCGACTTGAGCAGGCCCGAGATGGCCTTGAGGGTGGTGGACTTGCCGGCGCCGTTGGAGCCGAGCAATGCGACGATCCTCCCCTCCGGGACGTGCAGGTAGACGCCCTTCAGCACGAGGATGATGTTGTCGTAGATGACCTCGATGTTGTTGAGGGTCAACATGCTGGTCGGGTCCCGTCCTTCAGGATCGTTTCACGCCGCCCGGCTCGGCGCCGCCCGCGCGCGTCCGCGGGCGGACCACTGGGCCGGGGGCAGGGGCCGGGCGTTCCCCAAGAGCGGGGGCGCCCCCCCGCTCCCGCGCCGCCAAGGCATCCATCGCCCCGAGTCCAGCCCGGCTTCGGGCCGTCCGGGGAGAGGAGGAGGGGGGAGGGCAGGGCCGTTTCACGCTGACCGACTCACGGACGGACGTCGATGCCCATCGGTCTTCCTGGGAACGGCGCGTCCTCCGGGCGCGGGTGTCCCGCCCGCATCGACCCGTGGTGGCTTGCCGTCCCATTTGCGGGCGGGGACACGAGCGTCCGGAGGATGCGCCGTTCCCAGGAAGACCCCAGGACGTCCATGGTCGGGCGCCGCTCCGATTCGACCGAACCGGGTTCCGCGCGAACCGATTCGGCAGCGTGTCGGCAGCGTGAAGAGGCCCGGGAGGAGGGAAGAGGCCCTGGGAGGAGGAGGGGAGAGGCGGGTGCGCGCGCAAGCACGAGGGAGGCGGGCCGCCCCCGGCCCGCCTCCCTCGCCTTCTTCCGGCCGCTGGCGGGCGCGTCGTTCCACCGGCGCAGCCGATGCGCTGCCGGTGCGCCGCGCCGTTCCGCGCCCATCCGCGTCCTGAGGGCTTCCGCCTGCCTGCCTAGCCCTTCGGGGGCTCGGCCCTCGCCACGTGCTCCATCACGACCTCGCGGTAGCCCTGCATCCAGTCCGTGAGCGGGACCCATTGTCCGCCCCGGACCTGGTACACCTGAACCCAGCCGCCGCCCTCGTGATCCTCCGGCGTCAGGTTGAGCGGGGGCATGAAGCCGCCGAGCGTGAAGTCGCTGATCGACTCGAAGCCCTTGCGCACGTCGTCGCCGGTCACGTTGTCCGCCCCGACCGCTTCGATGGCGTTGACGATCGCGCGGGCGTGGAGCGCACCGATGAACACGCCGCGGTTGTAGTACACGCTGACGGCCATCTTCTTCTCGGGCAGCGGCTTGCCCTCCTCGGCGTACATCGCCTTGATCCGGTCGATCACCTTGTGGTTCTGGCCGACACCCGCGAACTGGAGCGCCTGGTAGCCTTCGGCGGCCTCCCAGCCGGCCGCCGCCATGTCGGCCTCGGACGCCGCCCACACGAAGCCGATGACCCGGTTCATGGGGAACCGGAGCCGGCTCAGCTCCTTGATGGAGACCGCGGGCGCCTTGCCGAAGGTGTGGTTGACCACCCAGTCCGCCTTGTAGCGGCGCACGATGTCGAGCACCTGCGGGCGCATGTCCACGCCCGGCGGCGGCACCGCGTACTCGCGCAGCTCGAAGCCGACCCGGTCCCGGATGTCGTGCAGCACCTCCAGGGGCTCGCGGCCGGCCGGGTTGTCGTAGTAGAGATAGGCGATCTTGGGAAGCCCGGTCTGGCCGGAGGCCTTCCACTCGTCCATGATGAACTGGATGGCGGCGCCCGCTTGCGACCAGTAGGTCGCGGCGACCGGGAAGATGTAGGGATAGCTCTTGCCGTTCGCGGCGCCCGCGCTGCCGAAGCCGGGCGAGGTGCCGGGCACCTTGTCCGCGGTGAGCTTCGGCGTGAGCGCATACGTGTGCGGGGTGCCGTAGAGGCCGTAGGTCACGTGCCCGGACTCCTTCGACCGCTCGTAGGCCTCGATCCCCCGCGGCACGTTGTAGCCGTGGTCGATCTCGAACGCCCGCACCGAGTTGCCCTCGCCGAACATCCCTTCCTTGTTGGCGAGCCGGATGTAGTCGTGGGCGCCGTCGCAGAGGTAGTTCCCGACCAGCTGGGTGGGGCCGGAGCGGTCGCACTGGAAGCCGATCACGAGCTCCCGCGCATTTGCGGGGCCCGTCGTGACGACCGTGGCCAAGGCGGCGCCCGCCAGGGCGAGAGAGGCGAATCCTGGGTGTTTCATGTCGTCTTCCTCCGTATGCATGGAGACCGGGATCGGTTCCGGCCGTCTCGAAGCCTCGGCGACTATACCCCACTACACGTAGGGGAAGGGCCACACCCGGAAGTAATCGGTGAAGCTCCGCCACATCTTCGCGAGTCCGTCCGGCTCGACGACCAGGAAGAACATGATGAGGCCGCCGAACATGATGAGGTTCCACTGCGGCATGATGGCCGAAGCGGCCGCGTCGTCCCAGCCGAATACGGCTCCGCCGACCCCGCGAAGCAGGAAGTCGAGGACGATCGGCAGCATCGTGATGAAGACCGCCCCGAGGATCGACCCGAGGATGCTCCCGAGGCCGCCGATGATGCACATCGCGAGGAACTGGATGGAAACGAGCAGGGTGAAGCTCTCGAAGTTCGCGATCTGGTAGAAGTAGGTGTACAGCACGCCGGTGACGCCGGCGTAGAACGAGGCGATGCCGAACGCGATCAGCTTGGTGCGGAAGATGTTGATGCCGATGATCTCGGCCGCCACGTCGCGGTCCCGCACGGCGACGAACGCGCGCCCCAGGTGCGAGCGGAAGAGGTTGAGGGCGAACAGGATCCCGAGTGCGAGGACGATGTAGACGAGGTAGTAGTAGTGGAGGTTCGACTCCATCTTGCGGACGACCAGGCCGCCCTCCCCCGGCCAGGGGAAGGTGGGTGCGGCGATGTAGATGGAGGCCTGGGCGCCGCCGCTCAGCCACGACCAGTGGTTGATGATCCACTCGATGATGAGCTGCGCGGCGAGGGTCGAGACCGCGAGATAGAGCCCCTTGATGCGGAGCGAGGGAATGCCGAAGAACATGCCCGCGAGGGCCGCCGCGCAGCCCCCGCCCAGCATCGCGACGAGCCAGTGGGCGCCCGGAAACTCCCGCAGGATCACGGCCGCGGTGTAGGCGCCGACGGACATGAACGCGGCGTGCCCGACCGAGATCTGCCCCGTGTACCCCACCAGGATGTTGAGCCCGAGCGCGCCGAGGGAGGCGATGCCGATGAGGTTCAGGATCCCGAGCCAGTATTCGCTCCCCTGCCACGGGACGACCACGAAGACGATGAACGCGATGGCCGCGATCGCGACCTTCGGGAGCGGCGTGCGGTAGATCGCGAGGTCTTCGGCGTAGGTGCGCTTGAAGGTGCCCGTTTCGCGGTTGATCACGGCTCGTTCTCCCCGGCGCCCGCGCCTACACGCGCTCGATGATCTTCTGGCCGAACAGCCCGTAGGGCCTGAACATGAGGACGAGGATCATGAGGACGTAGGGCGTGAGGTCCTTCGTGCCGCCGCCTACCAGCGGATCGAGGAAGCCGGCCGCGAGGCTCTCGACGAGCCCGATGATGAGCCCCGCGACGATCGCGCCGATGATGCTGTCGAGCCCCCCGAGGATCACCACCGGAAACACCTTGAGGCCGATGAGGGCGAGCTGGGTGTCGACCCCGCTCGCATTGCCCCAGAACACGCCCCCGACGAGGGCGACCACCCCCGCGATGGCCCACGCGATGCCGAAGAAGGTCTTGACGTCGATCCCCATCGCGAGCGAGACCTGCTGGTCGTCGGCGATGGCGCGAAGCGCGATGCCGTACCGGCTCTTGATGAAGAACCACCCGACCGCGGCGAACCCGAGGCCCGCGAAGACGGCGGCGACGAGCTCGATCCGGTTCAGCAGGAGATCGCCGATGAAGACGGGGTAATCGTCGATGGGGAGGGGCACCGACCGCGTCTCCACCCCGAACAGGAGCTGCGCCGTGCCCTGCAGAAAGGAGGCGAGCCCGATGGTGGCCATGATCACCGCGACCACCGGCCGGCCGATGAGGTGGCGGAGCACCGCCCACTCCACCAGCAGGCCGACGAACACCATGACCACCAGGGCCAGCACCGCGGCGACCGCGATGTGGAATTCGAGCGAGAGGATCCAGAACGCGATGACGTAGCCCGCGAACATCACGAACTCGCCCTGCGCGAAGTTGATGACCTGCGACGCCTTGTAGATGAGCACGAACCCGAGCGCCACGATCGAGTAGAGCGACCCGATGAGGAGCCCGTTCAGCATGAGTTCGACGTAGTACACCCCGTTCTCCTCTCTGTGGCAGCCGGTGGCGGCCGGCGGCGCGGCTTCGCGCTCCCCCCGGCCGCGCCGGTGCACGCGGCCTCAGTCGGCGGCCGCCCGCAGGCCCTCCGCCGGCCCCGCGCCGGCGTCCATCAACCGGAGGTCCGCGTGGATGGACCCCGTGGACCCGTCCTCGTACGTGACGGTGATGTCCGTCTCCACCCGGTCGCGGTCGCCGTACAGCGCCTCGATGAGCGCCCCGTACCGCTCGCCGATCACGCCCCGGCGGATCTTGCGGGTGCGGGTGATCTCCCCGTCGTCCGCGTCGAGCTCCTTGTTGAGGATCAGGAAGCGCCGGATCCGGGCGCCCGCGAGGGCGCGGTCCGCCTCGAGGCTCCGGTTGATGCGCTCCACCTCCCCGTGGATGAGCCGGTACACCTCGTCCTTCTGCGAGAGGTCCTGGTAGCCGCTGTATGCGACGCCGTGGCGCTCCGCCCAGTTCTCCATCGCCTCGAGGTCGATGTTGACGATGGCGGCCACGTAGTCGCGGCCCTTGCCGAGGGTCACCGCCTCCTTGACGTAGGGCGAGAACTTGAGCTTGTTCTCGAGGAACTGGGGCGCGAACATCGTGCCGTCGTTCAGGTGGCTCACGTCCTTCGCCCGGTCGATGACCCGCAGGTGGCCGCGGTCGTCCACGAAGCCGGCGTCGCCGGTCGCGAGCCAGCCCTCGTCGTCGATGGTCTCCCCGGTGGCCTCGTCGTTCCGGTAGTAGCCGTGGAACATCTGCGGCCCGCGGAGCTGGATCTCGCCCGCATCCGAGATGCGGACCTCGGTCGAGGGGAGGGGGCGGCCCACCGTCTCGGAGTTCGCCTCCCCGTCCGGCTGGTACACGCAGGCCGACGTGGTCTCCGTCATGCCGTAGAGCTGCTTGAGGTTGATGCCGATCGCACGGATGAAGTCGAAGGTGTCGGGCCCGAGCGGGGCGCCGCCGGTATAGGCGCGCCGCACCCGGGTCATGCCGAGGAGGTCCCGCAGGGGACGGCGCACCAGCCAGTCGCCGAGCGTATCGAGAGCCGCGAGCCCGGCCGGCGTCGAGGCGCCCGACTGGCGCATCCGCTCCACGCGGAGCGCGACGTCCATGAACCGGCGGAACAGCCCGCGCTTCAGCCAGTCGGCCTCGTCCATGAGGACCTGCACCCGCGTCAGCATCCCTTCCCAGTAGGCGGGCGGCCCGACCATGACGGTCACCCCGATCTCCCGGAAGTCCCGCCGCAGGGTCTCGCGGTTCTCCGGGCAGTTGATGGTGAGGCCGAAGCAGACCGCGGCCGCCACCGAGAGCCACGAATCGCCGACCCACGCCATCGGCAGGTAGGCGATGAGCTCGTCCCCGGTCCGCCAGTCCTCCGCGATCCTCGATTCCTCGACGGAGGAGAGCAGGTTGTCGTTGGTCAGCATCGCCCCCTTGGGCGCGCCGGTGGTGCCCGAGGTGTAGCAGAGCATCGCGGTGTCCGCGCCCTTGCCGGCCGCGAGCTCGCGGTCGAAATGGTCCGGGTGCTCCCGTCCGAACTCGTCGCCCATGACCTGTACGTCGGGAAAGTGCGCGAGCCACGGGTCGTCCGCGCGCTCGAGGCCGCGCGGGTCGTCGAAGACCACCTTCTCGACGTTCCCGAGCCGCTCGCGGATCTCGAAGAGCTTGTCCACCTGCTCTTCGTTCTCGGCCACGATGATCTTCGTCTCCGCGTGCTGGAGCACGTAGCCGAGCTCGGCGGCGATGGAGTCCTGGTAGACCGCGAGCGAGATGCCGCCGAGCGACTGCGCGGCGAGCTGGGCGAAGTACAGGCGCCGGCGGTTGTCGCCGATGACCGCGAGCTTGTCGCCGCGCCGGAACCCGAGCTTCGCGAGCCCGAGGGCGAACCGGCGGACCTCCTCGGCGTACTCCGCCCAGGTCACGGTCTGCCAGATGCCGTACTCCTTCTCCCGGATCGCGTCGCGGCCGGCGAGCGGGCCGCGGGAGTTCGTCTGCAGGATCCTGGCCAGGGTGTCGCCGGTCATGCCTCGCTCCAATCGCGTCGGGCCGTATCGGGCCGCGTCAGGCCGCGTGTTCCTTGCCCAGGTACGCTTCGATCACGACCTCGTCGTTGCGCACCTGATCGGGGGTCCCCTCCGAGATCTTCCGGCCCTGGTCGAGGACGATGATGTGGTCGGAGATGTCCATCACCACCCCCATGTCGTGCTCGATGAGGATGACGGCGGTGTCCGACATCTCCACCACGTCGAGGACGTAGCGGCAGATCGATTCCTTCTCCTCGAGGTTCATGCCCCCCATGGGCTCGTCGAGGAGGAGGACCTTCGGATCGGCGGCGAGGGCGCGTCCGAGCTCCACCCGCTTCTGGAGGCCGAGGGGGAGGCTCCCGGCCGGCGCGGTGCGGATGTCGGTGATGTTGAGGAAGTCGATGACCTCCTCCGCCCGCCGCCGGTGCTCGATCTCCTCGCTGCGGGCGGGCCCCCAGAAGATCCCGCACTTGAGCACCCCGCTCTTCATCAGCATGTTGCGGCCGAGGAGGATGTTGTCGAGGACCGTCATCCCGGCGAAGAGGGCGACGTTCTGGAACGTGCGGGCGATGCCGTGGCGGGCGACCTCGAAGGCCCGGCGGCCGGTGATGTCGGCTCCGTTGAGGAGCACGCGCCCGGCATCGGGGGCGTAGACCCCGCTCACCACGTTGATGAGGGTGGTCTTGCCGGCCCCGTTCGGGCCGATGATCGCGAGGATCCTTCTCGACTCCGCGGTCAGGGTCGCTTCGCTCAGGGCGAGCACCCCGCCGAACGACTTCGCGGCGTCGACGACCTCGAGGCGATTGTTCATCCGCTCCGACCCGGTCCGCGGGACAGGGAAGCCCGGACCGGGGGGCCGGGCGACGGCGCGTTGTACCGCGCTTTCGGCGGCGGGTCAAACCCTCGGCCGAAGGAGGCACGTGCGCTGCGGGGTTTTCGCCGGGCACGCCTCTCGCGAACGCTCTTGGGCACGGCGTCCTGGGAACGGCGCGTCTTCCAGACGCGGGCGTCCCGCCCGCATTGATCGGCGGCGGCCTCACCGTCCCATTTGCGGGCGGGACACAAGCGTTCCCAGGACGCCGTGCCCGCGCAAGAGGCTCCGTGGGGTGAAATCCGCCAGCAACCCTCTCGAACCGACCTCGAACCACGGAAGAACGCCGTCTCCGTGGGGGTAACAAATATCTCGACCCCCTCTCTACACCCTGTATATCAATAGCCTGCGAACAGCGCCCGGGGCTCCGGGGGAGGCACGTGCGCTGCGGGGGTTTCCGGCAAGCACGCCTCGCGCGAATGGCGGCCTGGAACGGAGTACCGCCGGTCGCGGTGAGCGGAGCGGCGTCCACGGCAGGAGAGCGGCGGGACGCGGGGGTTACAATCGCCCGTCGCCGGGCGGGTACCGGGCGTCTGCTCCACCGCGGGGTTCACCATGTCGACCGCTGCCGCCACTGCCGTCGCGCGAGACCTCCGGGAGGCGCCCCCGAGCCTCGCCGTCGATCTGTGCGGCCTCACCCTCGCTTCCCCGGTCGTCCTCCTCTCCGGGTGCGTGGGCTTCGGCGAGGAGTACACCCGGGTCGCTGGCTTCGACAACCGCGATGCGGGCGCCATCTGCCTCAAGGGCACGACGCTCGAGCCCCGGCTCGGCAATCCGCCGCACCGGGTGTACGAGACCCCCTGCGGGATGCTCAACTCCATCGGCCTCCAGAATCCGGGCAGCCGCGAGGTCATCGGCCGGATCCTGCCGGGGCTCGACTTCGCGGAGACGCGGTTCTTCGCCAACATCGCGGGCGCCACCCTCGGCGAGTACGAGGAGCTCGCCCGCCGCTTCGACGATTCCCCGGTGGACGCCATCGAGATCAACGTCTCCTGTCCCAACGTGGAGGAGGGGGGGCTCGTCTTCGGGAACGACCCGGTCATGTCGGCCCGGGTCGTCGAGGTCTGCCGGCGGGCGACGGCGAAGCCGCTCTTCACCAAGCTCTCGCCGAACCAGACCGACGTCGCGGAGAACGCGCGCCGCTGCATCGAGGCGGGGACGGACGGTCTCGCGGTCGTCAACACCTTCGTGGGAATGGCGATCGACGTGGAGACCGGCCGGCCGGTCATCGGCGCGGTCCGGGCCGGCCTCTCCGGGCCCGCGATCAAGCCGCTCGCCCTCCACCACGTGTACCAGGTGCACCGGGTCGCCGCCCCGCACGGGGTCCCGATCATCGGCCAGGGCGGGGTCGCGAGCGCGGAAGATGCGATCGAGTTCCTGCTCGCGGGGGCGAGCGCGGTCGGGATCGGGACCGCGCTCTTCTACGATCCCCTCGTCTGCCGGACGGTGAACGAGGGGATCGCGGAGTGGCTCGTGCGCCGCGGCGGCGGCGGGGTTGCCGAGACGGCGCGGTCGGTGCGCGCCGCCGCGGCCGGCGGAGGCGGGGGCGGAGGATGGGCCGGATGAGCTCCCGCACCCCGGCCGGCTCGGGAGGGGAACGGCCTGCGGGGGGCGGGGCGGGCGCGCCGGAGCGCCGGGGCGCGGCTCCGGCGATGGACAGGGTGGAGCGATTCGAGAGCCTGCTCGCCGCGGGCCGGGAGAGCCCCATGCTTCGCCTCACCCTGGGGACGGAGTACCTCGAGCGGTCGGATCCCGGGTCCGCCATCCGGCATCTCGCCCGCGCGGTCGAGCTCGATCCCCACTACTCGGCGGCGTGGCAGCATCTCGGGCGAGCCTTCGAGCTGGCGGAGCGTCCCGAGGAGGCCGGGTCGGCGTGGCGGAGCGGCATCGACGCGGCGGACCGCCGCGGCGACGCACAGGCCGCCAAGGTCATGCGGGTGTGGCTCCGCCGCCTCGAGCGGCGCGCGGCTCGCGGGCCGTGATCCGCATCGCGGGGATGCCGGCGTCCGGAATCGTCGAGGCCATCGTCGGGAGAGAAGGGGCGAGGTATCGAACCCAGGGCCATTCCACCCTGCGGAATCGGTCCGCGCGGGCGAACCCGGTTCGGTCGAATCGGAGCGGCGCCTGACGCGGACGGCCTGGGAACGGCGCGTCCTCCGGATGCGGGTGTCCCGCCCGCATCGAACGGCGGCGGTCTTGCCGTCCCATTCGCGGGCGGGACACAAGCGTTCCCAGGACGCGCCGTTCCCAGGAAGAGCGACGGGCATCGACGTCCGGCCGCGAGTCGGTCAGCGTGAAATGGCCCTGTATCGAGCCCCCGGTCGAGGGCCCCGTTCTTCGACCGGCGGTCCATCCGGGTGCGGATGGGGCGCCACCGCCCGCGCCGCGACGGTCATCCCCGCATCAGTCGCTGCCGTTGGGCGGGGGGTTGGCGTGGGAATGGGCGAGGGCGGGCAGGGCGAGGGAGAGCTGTCCGCGGACGAAGGCGACGTCTCGTCCCACGCGGTCGAGCCGGCTCGACAACCCGCCGATGTCGTGTTTCAGCCAGGCGAACAGTCCGATCTGTACTCCGATGATGACGATCCCGCCGAAGGTCAGAGCGATGCCGAGAGGTTCCACGTCCGCAGCTCCTGTTCGTTCCGGCCGATTATATGCGGGAGGGCAGGGTGCATGTGGCTGCCAGGGTCGATCTCCAGGGCCATCGCATTCGGGATTCCCGATGCGTCGTGATGGCCAAGCTGGCGTTGGCAGGGGTCGACTTCCGGGTGTGGAGCGCCGAAATCGGCCCGACGAGCCGGCTTGAAGATCGCCTGCGGCGTCCGGCGGACGATTCCGGGCGGTGCAGACGACGTGTTCCGTCCGGATGCGATTGCCCCGGGTCCATTCCCTGGCCGACCGCATCCGGCCGAATCGTCCCGGCGTTGGCCGGGGCGATGACCGTGAGCGAAGCGGCCGGTACTCCCGACCGGAGGGAGGAAGCCCGCCCCGCAGCGGCCGGCCCGCCGAAGGCGCTGACCGGAGGGAGGGGAGGTCGGTGCCCGCCCCGACGGTCCGGGCCGGGGCGATGCCCGCGGGGCCGCACCCCCTCGCTCCGCGGCCCACGGACCGGTTCCGGGCGCTCCGGCCCCCCGGCCGGATCGCCGCACGGGCCTGTCGGGTATTCTGGGCCCGCGGCGAAGGGCCGCGCCACGGAGCCTCGCGGCCGGGGCGGCGGGCGAATGATCGAGGTCGAAGCGCTCGAGCACGGGTTCGGTGGCCGGCCGGTGCTCGATCTCCCTTCCTGGCGGGTCGGAGCGGGCGAGCACTGCCTCGTCGTCGGCCCTTCCGGCTCGGGCAAGAGCACCCTGCTTCACCTCCTCGCGGGGGTCGCCGCCCCGCGCGCCGGGACCGTCCGGATCGCGGGCCAGGATCTCGCCGCCCTCGCACCGTCCGCCCGCGACCGTTTCCGGGGACGCAAGGTTGGGCTGCTTCTCCAGACCTTCCACCTGCTCGACACGCTGAACGTCCTCGACAACGTGCGCCTCGCCCGCCGGCTCGCCGGCCTGCCCGAGGACCGGACCCGCTGCCGCGAAGTGCTCGAAGCCCTCGGCGTGGCCGAGGTCGCCCGCGCGCGCCCCTCCACCCTCTCGCACGGACAGGCGCAGCGGGTCGCCCTGGCCCGTGCGGTGGTCAACCGGCCGGCCGTCATCCTCGCCGACGAGCCGACCTCCAGCCTCGACGACGAGAGCTGCGGGCGGGTCGCCGCGCTCATCGAGGCCGAGGCCGCGCGGCACGGCGCCACCCTCGTCGTGGCGACGCACGACTCTCGGCTCCGCGGCCGCTTCGAGCGGCAGCTCGTGCTCGACGCGGGGGGGCCGGGCGCGTGAACGCCCTCGCGCTCGGGCTCCGCACCCTCGCGCGCCGTCCCCTGCCGGCGGTGCTGACCGTCCTCCTCCTCACCCTCGGGGTCGCGATGGTGGTCGCGCTGCTCCTGTTCCAGCGCGAGCTCGAGGACCGGCTCGGCCGGGACGCGCGCGGGATCGACCTCGTGGTGGGGGCCAAGGGGAGCGGGCTCCAGCTCGTCCTCTCGTCCGTGTTCCACATCGACGTCCCGACCGGCAACGTCCCTCTCGCCGAGCTCCGCGACGTCGCGCGCCATCCCATGACGGCGGGGGTGATCCCGCTCTCGCTGGGGGATGCGTACCGCGGCTTCCGCATCGTCGGCACGTCCCACGACTACGTGCGCCACTACTCGGGGGAGCTCGCGGAGGGCCGCCTCTGGGAGCGCTCCATGGAGGCCGTCGCGGGGGCCCGGGCCGCCCGCGATGCGGGCCTTCGCGCCGGGGGGGAGTTCGTCGGATCCCACGGCCTCGAGGGGGAGTCGGGGCTCCACCACGAGGACCATCCGTACCGGGTGGTGGGAGTGCTGAAGGAGACCGGAACGGTCCTCGACCGCCTCATCCTCGTGGACAGCGCATCGGTATGGGAGGTCCACGCGGTTCACGGCGCTTCCGGCGCCGGGGCGGCAGGAAGCGGCCCCGGCGCCGGCCTTGGCGACCGCTCCCGCCCCGGCCCTCGCGGCGACCCGCCGGGCGGGGAGGCGCCGTCCGGCCGCGGCTCGCAAGCCGGCGGAGGGGGGGACGAGGGCGCCGGCCGCCACGGCCTCCCCGCCGGGGACGCGGAGGTGACCGCGCTGCTGGTCCGCTACCGGACTCCGCTCGCCGCCATCACCCTCCCGCGCGCGATCAACTCCGGGACGGCGCTCCAGGCCGCCTCCCCGGCCCAGGAGATCGCCCGCCTCTTCCACCTCGTCGGGACCGGCCTCGACGCCTTCCGGGCGTTCGCCGGGGTGCTCATCGCCGCCTCGGCCCTCAGCCTCTTCATCTCCCTCTGGCACGCGATGCACGAGCAGCGCTACGACCTCGCGGTCATGCGGACCCTCGGCGCCTCACGGGGCCGGATCCTGCGCTTCGTCCTCGCCCAGGGCGCCGCCCTCGGAGCGGCCGGGGCGGCGCTCGGAACCGCGCTCGGCCACGGCGTCGGGCAGCTCGTCCGGGAATGGCTCGAACGGTCCCGCTCCCTCTCCATGGGGGGGCTCGGGTGGATGCCGGAGGAGGCGTTCGTCATCGTGGGGGCGGTGCTCATCGCCCTCGCCGCGTCCGCGGTGCCCGCCGTTCGCGCGTACCGCCTCGACATCGCGTCCGTGCTCGCCGAGCGCCGCTGATCCGGGCTCGGCAGGCCGTCGTCCTGTCCGGCGCCTCCCGCGAATCTCGCCGAGGATTGGAACGGCGCCGCGCCTTGCAGAAATTCGGAATCCAGGGGTCTGCCCCGTCCCCACCCCGCCGATCGAGCTTGTACCGGCTTCGGCTGCTGCCTATGATGCATTCCCGCGCTAGGGTGGTCCTGGCAGCGGAGCTTCGAGATGAAGACGCTCGATGTCCGTAAGTTGATGAACGATCCGTCTGCGGCGCTTTGCGAGGCGCGCGAGCAGCCCGTCCTCGTGATCGATCGAGACCGGCCGGAGGCGTTGCTGGTGCATCTCGGCGAGGATGCGCCGCTCGCCGAGCCGGGCATCCGCCGGGCGCTGGCGGTCGCGCTGTATCGGGACGGAAGTATCTCCTTGGGTCGGGCGGCACGGTTTTCCGGCACAGCGCTCGCCGAGTTCATCCGCCTGGTGTCACGGCGCGGCATTTCCGTGGTGCGGGGGACGGCCGGCGAAGTGCGGGAGGACATGGAGGCGGTCGCCGCATGGAGGAACGACGACTCGTCGTCTCGGATGCGAGCCCCCTGATCGGACTTGCGTCAGCGGGCGCGTTCGACCTGCTCCAGGCTCTCTTCGTCCGGATCACCGTGACGGCGGCGGTTCACGGTGAGGTGATGGCCGGCGGCGAGCTGCCGGGGGCGCGGGAGCTCGATGCGGCCGTCCGGGACGGATGGATCGAAGTCGTGCCGGCTTCCCCGGACGCGCGGTTCGCGGCACTCGGCGTCGGCGAGGCCGGCACGCTCGCACTCGCCGCGCGCCACCCCGGCGCCTGTCTCGTGCTCATGGACGAACCGATCGGAAGGTCTCACGCGAAGGCGCATGGGCTCACGGTCACCGGGGTCGCGGGCGTACTGCTCGCCGCCAGGCGCGCCAGCCTGGTGCAGAGCGTCCGGCCGTTCTTCGATCGGCTGGAGAGAAGCGAATTCCGATTGTCCCAACGGCTCGTCCATGCAATCCTCGAAGAGGCCGAAGAAGGCGGAACGAGGGTGGACCGCCCGGTCTTGGGATAGCTCCCGCACGGTTCGGGGTTCTCCCGCGTTCCGGTGTCGAGCCGTCCGGTCCGTGTGTCGGTCGTCTCCTGGTAGCCGATCCGGGACTCGACGGGTCCCGACTGCTGCCATGCGCGAACCTCCTCGACGGAGGGGAGCCGGGGGTCGTACCGGCCGGGTGCGGTCGGGACGGCCGAATTCAGCGCGCAGCGCCGGCCGCTCACCGTTTCGCCTCCGGTAGAGGGCCGGCGAATCGTTCCGGAAGTGGGCGGGAGTGGTCATTTCGGTAAAGGGCGGCAATCAGCGTCCGGAACAGCGCCATCGCACCAATCATGATGCCCGTGACGGCAAGGAGAATCTTCGTCCCCACCCACACGTCCCCACCTGCGCCGTCATCCGGAGCTCACGCCGGAATCCCGAGGGCTCCTCGGGAACCTCCAACGTTTCTTCGAGCCAATCTCCGGGCAACACCATGCTCCCTCGGCCATCCGTGAGAAGGTCGAGTCGAGGAAGCGGAGGACGTCCGGTCCGGCTTCGGCCGCCGGGCGGTTCCCCGGCCCGGCTTCGCGGGCTCAGCCCACCGGGCGGGCGTCGTCGAGGCGGTAGTGGAGCCCGGTTCCGAGCGGGTCGTCTTCTTCCAGCAGCTCGAAGCGTCCTTCGAGGAGCACCGGCTCCAAGGTGTAGCGGACACCTTCGTCGCACTTCACCTCGATGAGCCCCCGCGCGCTCGCCGGAAGGCAGAACGGGCAGCTCGGCGGCAGGGCGCTCAGCAGGAAGTAACGGTGGGTCTCCCCGGCCTCGAGCGGGTACATGAACCCTCTGATCCGGACCACCGTGCCGTCCCTGGCCTTCAGCGAGTCCGGATAGGAGACGTGGAAGACGGTCTGGAGCGGGGCCGGGGTCTCGACGGTGACGTCGAGGTTCATCAGCTCCTCCCAGGTCAGCGCCGCGGCGGGCGCTTCCGGCGCCCGGTTGTGCACGTCGTGGCCCGGGACCGGCTGGCTGCCGCGGTTTCCGAACGGGTTGAGGGCGGAGGCGGGAGCCGCGGCCAGGGCGAACGAGAGCGCGAGTACCGGGGCCGCAAGCGCCGGAAGCGCCGCCGGGAGTCGTGTTCGTGAGGGCATCGTGTCTTCCTCTCTCGCCGGAACCGGCGAGGGCGCTACGGTCGCCCCGGAGCGGCGGCGCCCCGCCGAAGTGCGCCCGCGCCGCCCATCCGTCCTGGACGGCTTCATGGAGCGTCGGAGGATCCTTCCTCCCGCCTCAGGGGGGCCGGGGCGGGCGCCCCCGCCGCTCCCCGACGAGGCCGCTTCCCCCCGACGATGGAGCCGCCGTCGCCCGGCGGAGGAGGCCCCTGCCGGGCGACGGTGACGGCCGGAGGCTCGGGTCGTCAGCGCACCGCGATCGGCGATCCGTGCGACCCGGTCCCGCCGCGGATCGGGGACGGCGAATAGAGGTACGCGAAGACGTACGCCTTGTCGTCCGCGAGCTGGGTCAGGGCCAGGTTCTCCTGGGTGACGATGCCGTGGCGGGTCTGGAGGTAGTTGTGCACGCAGAACGCGCACGCCGGCTCGTCCGGATAGGGAACCGGGTCCGTCGCCGGCCACGTGTCGCCGGCGACCACGCCCGCCTTGACGTCCTCGGCCACCCAGCGGGCCACGTCCATGCAGATCCCGGGAGTGCCCTGGTTGTAGGCGGCGGGGTCGTCCCAATGCCGCTCCCAGTTGTAGCGGAAGAGCAGCGCATCGCCCTCCGCGAACTCGAAGTCGGCCATGCCCTGCCTCTCGAGCGTCTTCTGCAGGTCGTCCATGTCGGCGCAGGTGCCGTGCTCCATGTCGCCGTGGACCAGGGTGAAGTCGATGAGGATGCCGCGGGCCACGATGGGATGCAGCTTCTCGGTGCCGAGCTCCGCGAGCCCGTAGGCCCCTTGCATCTGCTGCACGGTGTAGCCGTTGTAGAAGCGCATGTTGGTCTTGTCGCCGTCCTCGCCGACCTGGACGCCGACGTGCCCGAGCCCGTCGAACTGGGTCCCGGCCTGGCCGATCTCGGTGGCGAGGAACTCGTCGTGCCAGATGATCCGGTTCTGGCCGACGGGGCCGCCGGTGGGCGAGGCGGGGATGCGCAGCACCCACTTGCGCGCGCCGAACATCGGCATCCCGGTGTGGTACTCGTGCCCGAGCCGGTAGGTCCGGCCCTCCTTCACGACCGAGAGCGCCCGCTGCACGATCTCGGGCTTCTTGTACCAGTTGGTCGAACCGGCCTGATCGCCTTCGCCCCAGATCGGATGCGGCCACCAGACGCTCCCCATGGGGGTGTCCATCACGTCGCCGTCCACCCAGGGCTTGCCGGAGCACTCCTTCCAGTCGTCCATGCAGGCGGCCTGCGCCGAGGCCGCGGCGAAGCCGGCGGCGACCGCGAACGCGGCCGAGATGAGTTTCTTCGTCATGGTTCCTCTCCACCTTTTGGTCAGGGGTCCGCCCGGCGGTTCCGACCGGTCCGAGCCGGCGGGAACGAGGCTCCCTCGCCGGGCTGACCAGGCGAGTATAGCCCCACTCCGGGAGCGCGCAGGGAGCGCGCACCGGGCCCGCCCGCCGCGGAGGCGCCGCCTGCCCTCGGGGTCCGCCCCGCCCGTCCGGACCCGCCCTCGGAGCCGGATGGGGGCGGACCCGGATCAGACCCGCCAGAAGCCGGGGGTGAGGACGACCAGCAGGGTGAACACCTCCAGGCGCCCGAGCAGCATGGCGAAGCTGAGCAGGAGCTTCGCGGCGGAGCCGATCTCGGCGTAGTTGGCCCCCACCGCGCCGAGCCCCGGCCCGAGGTTGTTGAGACAGGCGGCGACCGCGGAGAACGCGGTGACCTGGTCCAGCCCCGAGGCCATCAGGGCGAGCAGAAAGAAGACGAAAACCACGACGTAGCCGGCGAAGAATCCCCACACCGCGCCGACCACCCGATCCGGCAGCGCCGTCTCCCCGATCTTGATCGAGACCCGGGCGTTCGGGTGGATGAGCTGGCGGATCTCCCGCAGCCCCTGCTTGACGAGGAGCAGCACCCGGATGACCTTGAGCCCCCCGCCCGTCGACCCGGCGCAGGCGCCGACGAAGCTCGACAGCAGGAGCAGGACCGGGAGCATGCCCGGCCAGGCGGTGTAGCCGCTCGTCGTGAACCCGGTGGTGGTGCCGAACGCGATGGCCTGGAAGGCGCCGAACCGGAGCGCGTCCAGCGCGCCGTCGAACGTGCCCGTGGCGTACAGGTAGGCGCTCGTGCAGGCGATCATGGCGGCGAGGAAGTAGCAGTAGGTCCGCAGCTCCGCGTCCTGCAGGTACGCGGCCGGGCTCCGTGCCCGCCAGGCGACGAAGTGGAGCGCGAAGTTGATGCCGGCGAGGGCCATGAACACCATCGCCACCCCCTCGACGGCCGGGCTGTCGAAGTAACCGAGGCTCGCGTCGTGGGTCGAGAACCCGCCGATCGCCACCGTCGAGAAGCTGTGGGCGAGGGCGTCGAACCAGTCCATGCCGGCCGCCCGGTAGGCGAGCGCGCACAGGACGGTCAGCCCGAGGTAGATGTACCACAGGGCCTTGGCGGTCTCCGTGATCCGGGGGGTGAGCTTCTGGTCCTTCATCGGTCCGGGGGTCTCCGCCCGATAGAGCTGGAGGCCCCCGATCCCGAGGACCGGCAGGATCGCGACCGCGAGCACGATGATGCCCATTCCGCCCAGCCACTGGAGCATCTGGCGGTAGAAGAGCAGGGATCGGGGCAGGGAATCGATCCCGGTGATGACCGTCGCGCCGGTGGTGGTGAGCCCGGACACCGCCTCGAACACCGCGTCGGCGGGCGACATCGAGGGCTCGTCGAGCAGCAGGAACGGCACCGCGCCGGAGAGGCCGAGCACCACCCAGAACGCGACCACGACGAGGAACCCGTCCCGGAGCCGGAGCTCCCGGCGGTGCCTTCGCACCGGCATCCACAGGAGCACCCCGCCCCCGAGGATCACCGACAGGGCGATCGCGAACGGCGCCGCGTTGCCGTCGGCGTAGAACCACGCGGCCGCGAGCGGCGGGACCATGGTCAGGCTGAACAGCCCGAGGAGAAGCCCGAGGATGCGTTGGACCGCGAACCAGTGCATGGAGGAGGCCGGGCGGATCAGGGCCTCGGCCCCGGCGCCGCCGATCCGGGGGCCTGGGCGCCGCCGGGCGGGGTCGCTTCGCACCCGCGGGGGACCGGTCTGCGAAGGGCGGGCGTCACTGTGTCCAGAGGGGTTCCGCGGTGACCTGGAACAGCCCCTCGACCTCCGGAACCCGCTTCTTGTCCAGCAGGAACAGGATGACGTGGTCGCCCGCCTCGATGACCGTGTCGTGGTGGGCCATGATCACCTCGCCGTCGCGCACCAGGGTGGTGATGGTGGTGTCCGGGGGCAGCAGGATCGCCCCGACCTCCCGGCCGATCACCCTGGACGTGTGCCGGTCGCCGTGCGCGATGGCCTCGATCGCCTCCGCCGCGCCGCGCCGCAGGGAGTGGACCGCGACCACGTCGCCGCGCCGGACCCGGGCGAGGAGGGTACCGATGGTGGTCTGGGCGGGGGAGATGGCGACGTCGATGCTGTTGCCCTGCACGAGGTCCGCGAACACGCGGCGGTTGATGAGGGACATGACCTTGCCGGCCCCGAGGCGCTTGGCGAGCATGGCGGACAGGATGTTGGCCTGGTCGTCGTTGGTGACCGCGCAGAACACGTCGGTCCGGTCGATGTTCTCTTCGAGCAGCAGATCCTCGTCCGCCGCATCGCCTTGCAGGACCACCGTGTGGTCCAGCTCGCTGGACAGGCGGGTGACGACCCGCTCGCTGCGCTCGATGAGCTTCACGCGGTAGCTCGGCTCGAGGGCCTGGGCCAGCCGGCGGCCGATGTTGCCTCCCCCCGCGAGCATCACGGTCCGGACCCGGCTCTCGTTGTTGCGCAGCTCCCCGAGGACGTTCCGGATGTCCTTGCGCGCCGCGACGAAGAACACCTCGTCGTCGGCCTCGATGACCGTGCCGCCATCGGGGATGATCGCCCCGCCGCGGCGGTAGATGGCCGCCACCCGGGCGTCCACCGTGGGCAGGTGGGCGCTCAGGGTTCGCAGCGCATGCCCGACCAGCGGCCCGCCGTGGTAGGCGCGCACCGCCACCATGAGCACGATGCCGCCCGCGAAATCGAGAACCTGGAGGGTCCCCGGGTGCTCGATGATCCGCTCGATGTGGTTGGTGACCACCTGCTCGGGGCTGATCAGCTCGTCGATGGCCAGGCACCCCGGCTCGAACAGCGAGCGCTGATGCAGGTAGGAAGGGGCGCGTACCCGCGCGATCCGGGTCGGGGTGTCGAACAGGCGCCAGGCCACCTGGCAGGCGATCATGTTGGTCTCGTCGCTGTTGGTGACCGCGAGCAGCATGTCCGCGTTCTCGGCCCCGGCGCGGCGCAGCACGTCCGGGTGCGAGGCGAAGCCGGTCAGGGTCCGGAGATCGAAGTGCTCCTGGAGGTGGCGCAGCGCGTCCGGGTTGCTGTCGACGATCGTGATGTCGTTCGCCTCGCCCGCCAGCGACGCGGCCACCGAGCTCCCCACCTGCCCGGCGCCGAGGATGAGGATCTTCATGCCGGGGACCGCCCGCCCGCGGGACGGCGCTCGATCCCGAGCTGCTTGAGCTTGCGGTACAGGTGGCTGCGTTCGATGCCGATCCGGGCCGCGGTCTCGCTCATGCTGGAACCCGGCCGGTCGAGCTGGTGGTTGAGGTAGGCCCGCTCGAAGTTCTCGCGGGCTTCCTTGAACGGCAGATCGAAGTCCTCGGCCGGAACCGCGGCTCCGGGGGCCGTTCCGAGCCCCATCTCGACGTCGCGCTCGTCGATGTCGGGTCCCCGGCCGAGGATCATCAGCCGCTGCACCACGTTGCGGAGCTCGCGCACGTTGCCCGGCCACGAGTGGTTCCGCAGCCGGTTCTTGGCCGCCACGCCGCAGCGGCGGAAGGGCACGTTCTCGCCGGTCGCGAACTCGTCGATGAACCATTCCACGAGGGCCGGGACGTCCTCGGCGTGCTCCCGGAGCGGGGGCACCTCGAGGGGAACGACGTTGAGCAGGTAGTACAGGCCCTCGTGCAGGTCGCCGCGGGCGACCGCCGCGGCCGGGTCGCGCCGGGAGGCGGCGATGATCCGGGCGTCCGCCTTCACCGGCTCGCGCCCCCCGGCGCGGTGGAACGAGCCGTTCTGCAGGGCTCCCCCGAGGCTCGCCTGCATCCCCGGGGGCATGTCCGCGACGTCCTCGAGGAACGCGGTGCCGCCGTTGGCGCGTTCGAGAGGACCGTAGTGGATGGCGGAGCCGCGCTCGGAGCCGAACAGCTCCTCCGGCCCGGTCAACCCGGCGACCGATACGGCGACGAAGGGGCCTTCGCGCCGGGGGCTGAGCGCGTGTACGTGGCGGGCGAGCAGGGATTTTCCGGTGCCGGACTCGCCGGTCACGAGGATGGGTGCGTCGTGGGCCGCCGCGCGGGCCGCCCGCTCCCGCAGCTCGTTCATCGCGGCGCTGGCGCCGATGAGGTCCGTCCCGGTCTCCGTCCGGCGGCGCAGGCGCACGTTCTCGCGGCTGAGGCGGTCCGCCTCCAGGGCCCGCCCCACGGTCAGCACGAGCTTGGCGAGGGAGATCGGCTTCTCGAGGAAATCGTAGGCCCCGAGCCGGGTCGCCTCGACCGCGGTCTCGATGGTGCCGTGACCCGACATCACGATGACCGGTGCGTCGGGACCGCTCTCGCCGGACCATTCCCGGAGCAGGGTGACCCCGTCCGTGCCGGGCATCCAGACGTCCAGCAGGATCACGTCCGGCCGGCGGGCCCGGCGCAGCTCGCGGGCGCTCCCGGCGCCGTCCGCGGCGGCCACCTCGTAGCCTTCGTCGCCGAGGATCTCGGTGACGAGCGCACGGATGTCCGGCTCGTCGTCGACCACCAGCACGTGGCCTCGCCGCTCAGCCATGCCCCGCCCTGGAGGCCGCCGCGGCCGCTCCGGCGGAGGCCGGGGCCGGCTCCGCCGCCGGCAGCCTCACGATGAGGCTGGCGCCCCCCCCCGGCCGGTTCTCGGCCGCGACCGTCCCGTCGTGCTCCTCCACGATCTTCTTCACGATCGCGAGGCCGAGGCCGGTCCCGCGGGCCTTGGTCGAGACGTAAGGCTCGAACAGCTTTCCCGAGACCGCGTCGCCGATGCCCGCCCCCTGGTCGTCGACCCGGGTCTCGACGAACTCGCGCCCCTTCTCCACGACCCTCCGGGTCCCGACCGTGATCGGCTCCGGCCGCCCCGTTTCGTCTCCGCGCCTCCGGTTCGCGAGCGCTTCGTCCGCGTTGCGGATGAGGTTGTGGAGCACCTGGCGGAGCTGCCCGGGATCGACCTCGACGTCCGGGAGCGGCCGGTCGAGGTCGAGCCGCAGCACCTCCCCGCCGTCCTCGGCGCGGTAGAGCTCCGCGACGTCGTTCACCAGCTCGTTCACGTCGACCGGACGCGGGTGTCGGACCGGGGTGCGCGCGTACCTCGAGAATGCGTCCACCATCTCCTTCAGGCTCTCGACCTGCTGCACGATGGTGCGGGTCAGCCGGTCCAGCGACTCCGCGTCCGGTCCGTCCATGGAGTCGAGGTACTTGTGGCGGAGCCGTTCCGCGGACAGCCGGATCGGGGTGAGGGGGTTCTTGATCTCGTGCGCGAGCCGCCGGGCGACCTCTTCCCACGCCTGGCTGCGCTGTGCTTCGATGAGGCGCGTCACGTCGTCGAAGACGATGACGTGGCCCGGCCCCGCCCCCTGCGGCCCCGGCAGCACGGTGCCCCGGCACATCAGTATCTGCCGGCCGCGCGGCCCCTCCATCTCGACCTCCTCGCGCCAGTCCGGCCGGGCGGCGAGGATCCGGGCCCCCACCCGCCCGGCGAACGGGGCGAGCCGCGGGCTCAGCCGGTCCAGCCGTTGGATCGGGGCCTCCGACTGGCGCTCGATCGGCGTGTCGAGAATGTCTTTCGCCATCTGGTTGAACGTCACCAGCCGGCCGTCGTGGCCGGTGGTGAGCACGCCCGACGAGAGGCGCGACAGCACCGCTTCGAGATAGGTGCGCTGCTCCTCGAGCTGCCGGTGGCTGTCGCGGGCCTCGTCGCGCGCGAGCGAGAGCTTGCGCGTCATGTCGTTGAAGGAGTCCGCGAGGAACCCGATCTCGTTCGAGCCTTCGTCCGGAAGCCGGTTCTCGTAGTCTCCCGCCGCCACCGAACGGGTCAGCTCCGCCATGCGGCGGAGCGGCGCGGTGAGTCGGCGCGCCGCGAACACGGCCGCCCACACCGCGCTCAGCAGGCTGACCAGGAGGACCAGGGACAGGGTCAGCATGAAGGAGGTCTTGAGCGGCGCGCGAAGGTAGATGAGGTCCCGGTAGCGCTCGAACGCGGTGCGCACCCCGGACTCGAGCTCGTTCGCGCGCTTGGCGATCGGAAACAGGGCCTGTACGAACCGGGGCTCCCGGCCGGGGGCGGGGCTCGTGATGCTCACCACCACCCGCAGGAGCAGGCCGAGCTCGTCGATCGGATCGATCCCGATGTAGGTGCCGCCCTGCCGGACCTGGAGAAGCACGGCCTCGTCCGGCGGGGTCGGGACGAGCGCCGTCGTGTCGGTGCTCGTCGCGATCACGTGCCCCTTGGACGACATGAGGGTGACCTCGGATGCGCCGAGCATCTCGAACGTGTCGTGGAGCCGGCCCGCCGCCTCCCGTTCGGGAAGGTCGGAGAGCTGCACCGCGAGCAGCTCGACCTGCTTGAGACGCTCGCGCATGTTGTGGTGGAGCGAGGCCCGGCTGAGCTCGAGGGCCCCCTCCAGGGCCTGCTCGATCCGCACGTCGAGCCAGTTGTCGACGCTGCGATACAGGAACTGGACGGAGAAGAAGTAGATCATCAGCACCGGGGTGACCGCGAGCAGGCTGAATACGGCCACCATCCGCACGGTCAGCCGTGACCCCGGGCGGTTCGCGCGGACCTCTCGCGCAAGCTGCGCGAAATCCCGCACGATGAGGGCGGTCAGGAGCGCGAGCCCCACGATGGTGAGCGCGATGAGCGGGGTGTAGAGCTCTCCGAAGCGGGTCGGGTTGCGGGTGACGTCGCTCAGCATGAGGAGCGAGAGCAACGGGAACAGGACGAGGGCCGCGAACCGCCACCCTCTCTTGCGCGCGGGCGGGGCGGGGCGGGTCGGGATCGCCTCGGGCGCTGCGGTCGTCATGGCCGTCCCTTGGAGACACGCGCGTGGAAGAAGCCGTCCATGCCGGACTCGCCGGGAAGAATCTGGCTCCCGGGGCCGCAGGCTCGACCCCCGCGGATCTCGATCGGTTCCGCGTCGTCGTGGCGCTCGAGGAAACGCGCCATCTGAAGGGCGCCTTCCTGCAACAGGACCGAGCAGGTAGCGTACACCAGCCGCCCGGAGGGAGCCAACATGCCCCATGCCGCCTCGAGAAGCGCCGATTGGCGCGCCTCGAGCGCATCGAGGTCCGCCGCCCGGCGGTGGAGCTTGACGTCGGGGTGGCGCCGGATGACCCCCGAGCCCGAGCAGGGGGCGTCGATCAGGATGCGTTCGAATGGGACGCCGTCCCACCATTCGGCCGGGGCGCTCGCATCCGCCGCCACGAACCGGGCCCGTCCGCCGGTCCGGGCGATGGTGCGCTCGGCCCGCGCGAGCCGTTCCGGGTCGACGTCGACGGCCACGAGCTCCCGGAGGTGCGGCTCTTCGTCCAGGATCTGCGCGGTCTTTCCCCCGGGCGCGGCGCAGGCGTCCAGGACCCGCAGGCCGGGCTCGAGGCCGAGCAGCGGGACGGCGAGCTGGGCCGCGGCGTCCTGCACGCTCACGGCGCCGTCCGGGAAGCCGGGCAGGGCGTCCACCCCGACCGGCCGGGCCAGCACGATCGCGTCCGGCGCGGCCGGGTGCGCAACCGCCTCGATCCCGGAACGCCGGAGCCGGTCGAGACAGGCGGCGCGGCCCCCCGCGCGCCGGGCGGCGCGGAGGGTCATCGGGGCGCGGGACGAGTTCGCGGCGAGGATCGCCTCCCAGTCGTCCGGCCAGTCCGCCCGCAATCGCTTGATGAACCACCGGGGATGGGCGAAGCGGGCTTCTGCGTCGGGGGTCTGCTCCAGGTCTCGCAAGAGCGCGCCGCGCTCGTTCGCGGCGCGGCGGAGCACCGCGTTCGCGAGCGCGCGCCGCCGGGGCGACCGCCCCGCGAGCCGCACGGTCTCGTGCACCGCCGCATGGGAAGGGACGCGGGTGTAGAGGACCTGGTAGAGACCGAGCAGGAGTGCGGTCTCGAGTCGTGCTTCCAGGCGCCGCCGGGGTCGGTCGAGAAGCCTCGCGAGCACGTAGCGCAGGGACGGCAGGCGCCGGACCACCCCGGACGCGAGCTCCCGCGCGAGGGCGCGCTCGCGCGGGTCGGCCGCGCGGTGGAGGCGGCCCTCGACGGCGTTGGTGAGGGAGCGTCCGTCGTGCAGGACCTCGCGGAGGACCGCGAGAGCGGCATCCCGGCCGCCGGCCGCGTCCGGCCGGGCGGCCCGGGACCTCGGCTCGGACCGGCTCATCCGGGATCCGGCGGCCGGACCGCCCCGTTCCCCAGGCGTTGGCCGGGTACGAGGCTCCGGCCGTTCAGGAACTCCCGCGCGTCCATCGGCCGCCTTCCCGCGCGCTGAACGCGCAGCACCCGGAGCCGCCCCGCCCCCGCCCGGACCTCGATGCCTTCGGGGGCGGTCCGGACCACGGTTCCGGGCGCCGGCGGACGGGGGTCCGGGTCCGCGAGCGCCTCTGCCCGGAGAACGCGCAGCGGCTCCTCCCCGGCGAAGGTGAAGGCCACCGGCCAGGGATCGAATGCCCGCACCATGCGTTCGAGGTCGCGTGCGCCGCGCGACCAGTCGATGAGCGCGTCGGCCTTGCGGATGCGGGGAGCCGGGGTCGCGGCCGACGGGTCCTGGGGCCGCGGCGCGAGCCGGCCGGCCGCGATGCCCGTCATCGCCTCTGCGAGCGCCTCCGCTCCGATGCGGGCCAGCCGGCCGGTGAGCGAGCGTGCGGTGTCGTCCGGCCGTACCGGGCAGGCCCGGGCGAGCAGGATGCCGCCGGTGTCGACACCGGCGTCCATCCGCATGATGGTCGCCCCCGTCTCGGCGTCGCCGGCGAGCAGTGCGTGCTGGACCGGGGCCGCGCCGCGCCACCGGGGCAGCAGCGACGCATGGACGTTGATGCACCCGGCGGCCGGGATGCCGAGGACGTCGGGAGGCAGGATGAGCCCGTAGGCGGCGGTCACCACGAGGTCCGGGCGGTGGCCGGCCAGGCGCTCGCGCGCCGCCGCCGGGCCCAGGCTCTCCGGCTGTTCGACCGGGAGGCCGAGCTCGATCGCCGCGGCCTTCACCGCGCTCTCGGCCATCCGCCGGCCGCGCCCGGCCGGGCGGTCCGGCCGGGTGTAGACCGCCGCTATCCGGTGCGGGCCGGCCGCCAGCGCCCGCAGCGACGGGATCGCGAATTCCGGCGTACCCGCGAAGACGACGACCACGGGGCGAAGGTCAGGCGAGGGCTTCGCGCCGTTGCTTGAGGGCCCGCTTGCGGATCCGCTGCTGCTTGAGCCGCGACAGGTAGTCGACGAACAGCCGGCCGTCGAGATGATCGATCTCGTGCTGAAGGCAGGCGGCGAGGGCTCCCTCGGCCTCGATCGACACCGCCCGTCCGTCGCGGTCCAGCGCGTCGACCCGGACCCGCGCGGGGCGCCGGACGGTCTCGTAGACCCCCGGCACGGAGAGGCATCCTTCCTCGAATTCGGCCAGCCCACCGGGGGCTTCGGCGAGCCGGGGATTGACGAGGGCGAGGGGGGCGTTCCGCTCGGGGGAGACGTCCACCACGATGACCCGCCGGGCGAGGCCGATCTGCACCGCGGCCAGGCCGACGCCGCGCGCCCGGTACATCGTGTCCAGCAGGTCGTCGGCGAGCTTCCGGACAGTGTCGTCCACCGCCTCGACCGGGGCGGCGACGTTGCGAAGCCGGGGGTCGGGATGGTGGAGTATGTCGAGCACCGCCATGGGCCGCGATTATAGCCGTTGCGGCTCCGGCCGGACCGGGACGGCGGTCGGAAGACGACTCCCGGGCATGATCTTCTCCGCCCCTCCGCCCCGCCCCCGTAGCCCTCCTCGCCCCCGTAGCCCGCCCTCGTCCCCGCGGCACGCCGTGCGAATGCACGAAGAGCCTCGGGCGCTATTTGCAACCTCTTGATATAGCGGGTGGAGATCGGAGGTCGAGATATTTTTCACCCCCACGGAAACGGCGTTCTTCCGTGGTTCGGGTTCGGTTCGAGGGGGTTGCCGGCGGATTTCACCCCACGGAGCTGCTTGCGCGGGCACGGCGTCCTGGGAACGCTTGTGTCCCGCCCGCAAATGGGATGGCGAGGCCGCCGCCATCAATGCAGGCGGGACACGAACGTTCCCAGGACGCCGTGTCCAAGAGCGTTCGCGAGAGGCGTGCCCGGCGAAAACCCCGCCGCGCACATGCCTCACGAACGCCAGCACTCGATCCCGGCCGGACCCGCCGGTATGATCCTGCCCCCGGATGCCGGCGAGGGGAGAGGGCGTCGCATGGACGCGGAGCGCACGGAACGCGAACGGAGCCTGCTCGCGCTGGCCCGGAGCCAGGCGAAAGGCCGGGAGCGCGGGGGAAGGACGCGCCCGGTCCGGAGCGGCGCGGTCCGGGATCCGGCGGCCCCCTGCGGGGAAGCGGGCCACGGGCGCCGGGCGGAGCGGGACCTCGCACGCCTCCATACCCTCGGAGCGCGCGTGATCGGGGGCCGCGACCCGGAAATGCCGCCCCGGCTGAAGGCGATCCCGGACGCCCCGGCGGTGCTGTTCCTGCGCGGGGACCCCGGGGTGCTGTCCGCCCCCCAGATCGCGATCGTCGGAAGCCGCCGGGCCACCCCGGCCGGCGCCCGCATCGCCCGCCGGCTCGCGGGCGAGCTCGCCGCCTGCGGCGTCGTCGTCACCAGCGGCCTCGCGCAGGGCGTCGATGCCGAGGCGCATCGGGGAGCGCTCGATGCCGGCGGGAGCACCGTCGCGGTCCTCGGCAGCGCGCTCGATCGGGTCTACCCCGCCGGGCACCGTTCGCTCGCGGACCGCATCGCGGACCAAGGGGCGCTGGTATCGGAGTTCCCCTTCGGCACCCCGCCGGTGCCCTGGAACTTCCCGTGGCGCAACCGGATCATCAGCGGGCTCTCGCTCGGGGTCCTGGTGGTGGAGGCGGCGGAACGCAGCGGGTCCCTGGTGACCGCCCGTCTGGCCGCGGACCAGGGGCGCGAGGTGTTCGCGGTGCCGGGCTCCATCCTGAATCCCCTCACGGCCGGCTGCCACCGCCTTCTGCGCGACGGCGCCAAGCTGGTGGAGCGGGTGGAAGACGTCCTCGAGGAGCTTTCCCCCGCCGATCTGGCGGCGCTCGCATCCGATGCGCGGGGCAGGCGTTCGGACGGAGGAGGCGAACCCGGTCCCGGGCTCGGCGGGGAGGGGACTCCCGCGCCCGGGGCGGGCGAGGCGGCGGTGCTCGATCAGCTCGACTACGAGCCGGCCAGCGTCGAGACCCTCACCCGCCGGACCGGATTGACCCCGGAGCAGGTATATCCGATTCTGTTGGGGTTGGAGATCGGCGGCTCGGTCCGGATGGACCCCGCCGGCCGTTACATGCGGGTATGCTGACCGCCCGCGCCACCCACGAACCGGATGTCCGCATGGCCGCCACCCGTCCCACCTCCCGACCCGCCGCCGCCCGTGGGCCGAAGCGCGCGGCGGCGGCCCCGGCGCGTTCCGGCGCCGGGAACACGGCCCGGCGCGGCGGCCCGGGGCCCGGAGGGAAGCTCCTCGTCGTCGAGTCGCCGGCGAAGGCCCGCACCATCGGAAAGTACCTCGACCCGGACTTCACGGTGCTCGCCTCCTACGGGCACGTGCGCGACCTCGTTCCGTCCACCGGCGCGGTCGAGCCGGATCGCGGCTTCGCGATGCACTTCGATCTCGTGCCGCGGGCGCAGGCCCACGTGGACGCGATCGTGCGGGCGATGCGCGGCGCGAGCGCCCTCTACCTCGCCACCGACCCGGACCGCGAGGGCGAAGCCATCTCCTGGCACGTCACGAAGCTGCTGGAGGACCGGGGAGCCCTGGCCGGCAAGCCGGTGTACCGGGTGCAGTTCCACGAGATCACCCGGCGCGCGGTCCGCGAGGCGATCGAGCATCCCGGCGAGCTCCAGGACAACCTGGTGAACTCCCAGCTCGCGCGGCGCGCCCTCGACTACCTGGTCGGGTTCACCCTGTCGCCGGTGCTCTGGTCGAAGGTCCGGCGCAACCTGTCGGCGGGGCGGGTGCAGAGCCCGGCCCTGCGCCTCATCGCGGATCGCGAGTCCGAGATCGAGGCGTTCGAGGCCCGCGAGTACTGGACGCTGCTCGCGGACGCGCCGGGTCCGCCCCCCTTCTCCGCCCGGCTGGCGCGGTACCGGGGGGAGAAGGTCGAGCAGTTCACGTTCACCGGCGAGAGGGAGGCGTTCGCCGCCCAGGCGACGCTCAAGCTCCACGCGGCCCGCGGGCTCGAGGTGCTTTCGGTCACCAGGAAGAAGCGCCGCCGCGCCCCGCCCGCCCCGTTCACCACCGCGACCCTGCAACAGGAGGCGTCCAACCGCCTCGGCTTCAACGTGAGCCGGACCATGCGGATCGCGCAGGAGCTCTACGAAGGGGTCGGCGGCGAGGGGCTCATCACCTACATGCGCACCGATTCGGTGAACCTCGCGCCGGAAGCGGTGGCGGAGCTCCGGGCGTTCATCGCGGACCGGTTCGGCGCGGACGAAGTCCCTTCCACCCCTCCCCGGCATCGCACGAGGGCCCGCAACGCGCAGGAGGCGCACGAGGCGGTGCGCCCCACCTCGCCGGGGCGCACCCCGGAGTCGCTTCGCGGGACGCTCTCCCGCGACCAGCAGCGCGTCTACGAGCTGGTCTGGCGGCGGGCGGTGGCGAGCCAGATGAAGCACGCGGTGATGGACGACGTGACGGTGGACCTCGGCTGCGGGGAGGGCAACGTCTTCCGGGCGACCGGCTCCACGGTGGCTTCCCCCGGGTACCTCGCGGTGTACGAGGACGCACCGGCGCAGCCCGGCGGCCGGGCGGGGGACGAGGCGGCCCCCGCGGCCCCCGCGGACGGCAAGCCTCCGCCGCCCGTGCGGCTGCCCCCCCTCGCCCAGGGCCGGACGGTGGCCGTTTCCGACGTCCGGGCCGAGCAGCACTTCACCCGGCCCCCGCCGCGATACACCGAAGCGACCCTGGTTCGAGAGCTCGAACGGTGCGGTATCGGACGCCCATCGACCTACGCGGACATCATCTCGAAGCTCCAGCAGCGCGAGTACGTGGAGCTTCGCAAGCGCCGGTTTCATCCCACCGACGTGGGAAGGGTGGTGAGCCGTTTCCTCACCGAGCACTTCCACCGTTACGTCGATTACGGATTCACGGCGAGCCTGGAAGACGACCTCGACGCGATCTCCGAGGGCCGGAAGGCCTGGGTTCCGGTGCTGGACGAGTTCTGGCGCGATTTCGAGGCGCAGGTCCGGCACAAGCAGGAGACCGTGACCCGGCAGCAGGTCACCCAGCAGGTCATCGACGAGGAATGCCCCGAGTGCGGGCGTCCGCTGGCCATCCGTCTCGGCCGGAGCGGCAACTTCATCAGTTGCACGGGCTTTCCCGAGTGCCGGTACGCGCGCAGCCTCCCGCGGGACGGCGAGGACGAGTCGTCGGAAGGCGGGGGGGCGGAGGGCGGGGTCGAGCCGAAGGTGCTCGAGGACCGCCGGTGCCCGAAGTGCGGGGAGGCGCTCGTCGTGAGGAGGGGGCGCCGCGGAGAGTTCGCGGGGTGCCGCGGCTACCCCGAATGCCGGCACGCGGAGCCGCTCGAGAAGATGCGCGAGACGGACGTCACCTGCCCGGCCTGCGGCGGCGGGACGCTGCGGGAGCGCCGCTCGCGCCGCGGCAAGCCGTTCTTCTCCTGCTCCACCTACCCCAAGTGCGACTACGCGACGTGGGACGAGCCCCTCGACGAGCCCTGTCCCCTCTGCGGCTGGCCGATCCTCACCCTCAAGCAGACGCGGCGGCGGGGTGCGGAGAAGGTGTGCCCGCAGCGCGAGTGCGCCCACCGCGAGCCCGCCGCGGAGCCTCCCGCGGCGTTGCCCGAGGCGGGCTGACGCCGCCTCGTCCCGCCGGGACCGGACGATGACGGACCGTTTCGTCGCCGTGCTGATGGGTTCGGACTCCGATCTGCCCGTGATGCGGACCACGTTCGAGGTGTTCGATCGCCTCGGCGTCCCCTACGAAGCCCGGATCACCTCCGCCCACCGGACCCCGGAGGACACCCGCGCCTACGTCCGTGACGCCGGGGCGCGCGGTTGCGCGGTCTTCATCGCGGCGGCGGGTCTCGCCGCGCACCTCGCGGGAGCGGTCGCCGCGGAGACGATCCGCCCCGTGATCGGGGTCCCCATCGACGCCGGTCCCCTGAAGGGGCTCGATGCGCTCCTTTCCACCGTGCAGATGCCGGCCGGCATCCCGGTCGCGACGGTGGCCATCGGCCGGGCGGGGGCCCGCAACGCCGCGTGGCTCGCGGCGCAGATCCTGGCCGTGGAAGACCCCCGCATCGCGGAACGCCTGCTCGAGGAGCGCGCCGCGGCCCGCGAGGCGGTGGCCGCGAACAACGCCCAGCTCGCCCATCGGTGAAGCTCGCCCGTGCGGTCGAGGTCCTGCGCGCGGGCGGGGTCGTCGCCTATCCGACCGAGGCGGTGTACGGGCTCGGCTGCGACCCCTGGCGCGAACCCGCGCTCGATCGGGTGGCGGCGATCAAGCGGCGATCGCTCGCGAAGGGGCTCATCCTCGTCGGGGCGGACGCCGGGCAGCTCGCGCCCTTCGTGCGGCCGGACTGGGTGGAGTGGGTCGAGCGGCGCCTCGGCGGGGCGCCTCCGCGGCCCTCGGACCCGCCGGTGACCTGGCTCGTGCCGGCCCGGGCGGGCGTTCCGGGGGGGGTGACCGGCCAGCGGAGCGGCGCCGACGCCCGCGTGGCGGTCCGCGTGACCGCCCACCCGGTCGCCCGGGAGCTGTGCCTCGGGTTCGGCGGGGCCATCGTCTCGACCAGCGCCAACACCGCCGGCGCGCGTCCCGCCCGCTCGGCGCTCGCCGTCCGGCTGCGACTCGGGCGGCGGCTCGACCTCGTCGTGCCCGGGCCGACCGGGGGGCATTCCCGTCCGAGCGCGATCCGGGACGCCGAGAGCGGCCGCACCCTCCGGGAGTAGCCGGCCCCGGCGGTCCGTCCACGGTCTTTTCCCGCTGCGGAATCGGTTCGCGCGGGCGGACCCGGTTCGGCCGAATCAGGGCGGCGGAGGTCCTGGGAACGGCGCGTCCCGGGGACGCGGGCGCCCCGCCCGATCGGCCCATGCCGGTCTTGCCGTCCCATTTGCGGGCGGGACGCGCCGTTCCCGGGAAGAGCGACGGGCATCGACGGCCGGCCGCGAGTCGGTCGGCGTGAAATGGCCCCTCCGGTCCGTCCGCCACCTGTCGGCGGGACCGCGTTCGTGGGATACTCCGGCCGATCCCGGCCCGGCGGGACCGGAGCCCGGGGGCGGTCCGCCTCCGAAGCGAGCCGCACAACCATCCGAGGAGTGAGGAGGAGGTCGATGGTTTCGATCAGGATCAACGGCATCAGTCGCCGGTTCCACGGTGACCCGGACATGCCCCTGCTCTGGTACGTGCGCGACGAGCTGGGGCTGACGGGGACCAAGTTCGGGTGTGGCATGGCGCTCTGCGGTGCGTGCACGATGCACGTGGACGGCGTTGCGGTCCGGGGCTGCGTGACGCCGGTCTCGTTTGCCGACGGGAAGGAGGTGACCACCATCGAAGGCCTCGACCCCGAGGGCAACCACCCGGTGCAGCGGGCGTGGCGCGCGCACAACGTTCCCCAGTGCGGATACTGCCAGTCGGGGCAGATCATGTCCGCGGCTGCCCTGCTCAACCGGAACCCCGATCCGGGCGACGACGAGATCATCGCCGGGATGGCGGGAAACATCTGCCGCTGCGGCACCTATCAGCGCATCTTCGCCGCGGTCCGCACGGCCGCGCAGGAGGTATGAACATGTCGGGCATACGGAACCTCAGCCGGCGCGACTTCCTGAAGAACACCGGCATCACGGGTGCGATGGTGCTCGGCGCGCAGGTAGCTCCGGGCTCCCTCATCGCGGGGGCGCGGGCACAGACGGCGGGCGCCTCGGTACGGCCCAACCTCTTCGTCTCCATCGCCGGCGACGGGATGGTGACCATCACCTGCAGCCGCTCGGAGATGGGCCAGGGAGTGCGCACCGGCATCCCGATGATCCTCGCCGACGAGCTGGAAGCCGACTGGCAGCGGGTGAAGATCTGGCAGGCTCCGGGGGATGCGGAGAAGTACGACCCGGCGGGGAAGGACGGCCAGAACACCGACGGCTCCCGCAGCACCCGCCATCATCTGGACGTGATGCGCGAGCTCGGGGCGGCGGGGCGGTACGTGCTCGAGCAGGCGGCGGCCCGCAAGTGGGGGGTGGACCCGGGCGAGGTGTACGCGAAGGACCACCGCCTCCACCACACCGGGTCGGGCCGCTCGTTCGATTTCGGGGAGGTGGTGGACGCGGCCGCGGAGGTCGAGGTGCCGACGGGCGCGGATGCGCCGAAGCTCAAGGACCCGTCGCGGTGGAAGTACATCGGCCGCGACATGCCGGTGGTCGACAACTACGACATGAGCACCGGCGGCGCGGACTTCGGGGCCGACGTCACCATCCCCGGCATGAAGATCGCGGTGGTGGCGCGGGCGCCCGTCTACCGCGGCAAGGTGAAGTCCTTCGACGCCGCCGAGGCGCTGAAGGTCCAGGGCGTCGAGCAGGTGGTCGAGATCCCGGCCCTCCCGGACGACAAGCCGGCCGAGTTCCGGGCGCTCGGGGGGGTCGCGGTGATCGGCGCGAACACCTGGTCGGTGCTCGAAGGCCGCCGGAAGCTCGCCATCGAGTGGGACGACGGCCCGAACACGGCTCACGACTCGGGCACCTACGACGATCGGCTCCGCGCCGCGGCCCGCGACGGCGGACACGTCATCCGCGACCGGGGGAACGTCGACGAGGCGTTCGCGGCCGCCGACCGGGTGCTCGAGGCGGAGTACTTCGTGCCCTACTTCATCCACACCCCGATGGAGCCGCCGGCCGCGATCGTGGATGCCAGCACGAGGCCGGTGAAGATCGTCGCGTCCACCCAATCGCCGAACGAGACCCGGCAGTACGTCGCCGAAGCGCTCGGGGTCGACAAGTCCGAGGTCGAATGCCGGGTGACCCTCCTCGGCGGCGGGTTCGGGCGCAAGTCCAAGCCCGACTTCGCGTGCGAGGCGGCGATCCTCTCGCAGATGACCGGCGCCCCGGTCCGGGTGCAGTGGACGCGCGAAGACGAGATCCGGAACGGCTACTACCACGCGGCGAGCGCCCACCACCTGAAGGCGGGCCTCGATGCGGCCGGCAAGGTCACCGCGTGGCATCATTCGGGCGCTTGGCCGTCGCTCATCGGGCTCTGGGCGCCGGCGGCCCGGACCGGCCATCCCATCGAGTACGGGCTGGGCCTCATCGACACCCCCTACGACGCGGTCCCGAACCTCAGGATCGAGAACGGGGAGGCGGACGTGATGATCCGGGTGGGCTGGTACCGCTCGGTCAACAACATCCAGCACGCCTTCGCGATGAACTGCTTCGCGAACGAGCTCGCGGCGGCGGCCGGCCGGGACCCGGTCGAGTTCCTCCTGGAGATGATCGGCGAAGCGGACGTCATGGACCTCGCCAGGGACGGGGTCGAGGACCACTGGAACTACGGGGACTCCGTCGAGGAATGGCCGATCATGCCGAAGCGCCTCTCGAACGTTCTCCGGGTGGCGGCGGCGAAGTCCGGATACGGCAAGCCGATGCCGGCGGGCCATGGCCTGGGGCTCGCATGTCACCGCAGCTTCCACAGCTACGTGGCGGCCGCGGTGCACGTGGTGGTCCGGGACGACGGCTCGCTCCACGTCCCCCAGGTCGACATGGTGGTCGACTGCGGCCGGTACGTGAACCCCGAAGGGGTGAGGAAGCAGATCGAGGGCGCGGCCATCTACGGCAACACGGTCGCGCGGCACGGGCTCATCTCCACCACCCGGGGAGCCGTCGACCAGAGCAACTTCCACGACTACCCGGTCACCCGCATGAACGACGCTCCGCTCGACGTGCGGGTCCACATCGTGGAGGACTTCGTGCATCTTCGTCCCTGCGGGGTCGGGGAGCCGGGGGTGCCCCCGTATGCGCCGGCGCTGGTGAACGCGATCCACGACGCCACCGGCAAGCGGATCCGGAGGCTGCCGATCGGCGACCGGTTGAAGTCCGCCTGACCGGCCGGAAGGGCGGCGGGGCCGGGCGCCGGCCCCGCCGCCGACGCCGTACCGCCCGCGCCGCATCGCCTCCGGCATCCGGGCCGCCTCGCTTCGCCGGGGGCTTCCGGCGCGGGTCCGGCGGGGGCGGCCGCGATCTCCGCAGGGTCGTTTCACGCCGCGGAACCGGTTCGCGCGGGGGGATCCGGTCCGGTCGAATCAGAGCGGCGGAGGTCCTGGGAACGGCGCCTGACACGGATGCGGGCGTCCTGGGAACGGCGCGTCTTCCAGACGCGGGTGTCCCGCCCGCATCGATCGGCGGCGGTCTCACCGTCCCATTCGCGGGCGGGACACGAGCGTTCCCGGGACGCGCCGTGGGCATCGCCGCCTGGCCGCGAGCCGGGCAGCGTGAAGAGGCCCTGCCGATCCCCGCCGTCGTCGTTGACATGATCGTTTCGGCGGGCGAAAATGGCCTGCTTCGTCGCCGGTGGGGTTCCCGAGTGGTCAAAGGGATCAGACTGTAAATCTGACGGCTCAGCCTTCGGAGGTTCGAATCCTCCCCCCACCACCAGCCGGTGGCCGATCGAAGGCAGCCGCCCCGGGCGGGCGATCCGCCGGGGCTCCGGTGACCTCGCGGGTGTAGTTCAATGGTAGAACCTCAGCCTTCCAAGCTGATGACGTGGGTTCGATTCCCATCACCCGCTCCAGCCGCCGCGCGGGCGAGCCGGGCGCCGCCTTGCCCACATAGCTCAGGCGGTAGAGCACTCCCTTGGTAAGGGAGAGGTCACTGGTTCGAGTCCAGTTGTGGGCACCACCTCCGGCCGGGGCCGCCGCGCCGGGTGGGCGGTTCGGCGCGAGGGGGAGGGCGGGGGACCGCAGGATCTGGTTCGGATTCGAGGAGAATCGAGTTGGCCAAGGCGAAGTTCGAGCGCACGAAGCCGCACGTGAACGTGGGCACGATCGGGCACGTGGATCACGGCAAGACGACGTTGACGGCGGCGATCACGCGGGTGATGGCGTCGCGTCACGGGGGGGACGTGAAGGGTTTCGAGGAGATCGACAACGCCCCGGAGGAGAAGGCGCGGGGGATCACGATCGCGACCGCGCACGTGGAGTACGAGAGTCCGGGTCGCCACTACGCGCACGTGGACTGTCCGGGTCACGCGGACTACGTGAAGAACATGATCACCGGAGCGGCGCAGATGGACGGGGCGGTTCTGGTGGTTTCGGCGGCGGACGGTCCGATGCCGCAGACCCGCGAGCACATCCTGCTGGCGCGTCAGGTGGGGGTGCCGTACATCTTGGTGTACCTGAACAAGTGCGACATGGTGGACGACGAGGAGCTGCTGGAGCTGGTGGAGCTGGAGGTGCGCGAGCTTCTGGACAAGTACGATTTTCCCGGAGACGAGACGCCGGTCGTGCGTGGCTCGGCGTTGCAGGCTCTGGAGGGGGGTTCGGGCGCGCTGGGCGAGGATTCGGTGGTATCGCTGGTGGATTCGCTGGATGCGTACATCCCGGAGCCCGAGCGGGCGGTGGACGGAGCGTTCCTGATGCCGGTGGAGGACGTGTTCTCGATCTCGGGTCGAGGGACGGTGGCGACGGGCCGGGTGGAGCGCGGGAAGGTGCGGGTTGGTGAGGAGGTGGAGATCGTCGGGTTGCGCGAGACGGAGAAGACGACGTGCACGGGCGTGGAGATGTTCCGCAAGCTGCTGGACGAAGGGGTGGCGGGTGACAACGTGGGGGTGTTGCTGCGGGGGGTGAAGCGCGACGGGGTGGAGCGCGGGCAGGTGCTGGCGAAGCCGAAGTCGATCACGCCGCACACGCACTTCGAGGCGGAGGTGTACGTGCTGTCGAAGGACGAGGGGGGTCGTCACACGCCGTTCTTCGACGGGTATCGGCCACAGTTCTATTTCCGCACGACGGACGTGACGGGGTCGGTGAGCCTGGGTTCGGGGGTGGAGATGGTGATGCCCGGAGACAACGTGCGGATGACGGCGAAGCTGATCTCGCCGATCGCGATGGAGGAGGGTCTCCGGTTCGCGGTGCGCGAGGGCGGTCGCACCGTCGGGGCCGGCGTCGTCTCCAGGATCATCGAGTAGCCGAGTCTCAAGGCCAGTAGCTCAATCGGCAGAGCAGCGGTCTCCAAAACCGCAGGTTGGGGGTTCGATTCCCTCCTGGCCTGCCAACCTCCACCGACGGTCGAAAGGCGCGGCAGCATGAATGCTCGGCTCGACGAGAAGACGGCGGACCTCGCGGACCTCGTCAAGTGGATCGCGGCGGTCGGGCTGTTCGTCGCCGCGATGGCGGCCTTCTACCTCTTCCCGGACGAGTCCCTGCTCCTGAGGGTCGTCGGGCTGCTGGTGGCCGCCGGTCTCGCCTGCGCCATTCTCTACACGACCGCCAAGGGCCGGGAAGGGTGGCACTTCCTGCGCGACGCCCGGACCGAGGTCCGCAAGGTGGTCTGGCCCACCCGCACCGAGACCCTCCAGACCACCGGCATCGTGATCGTCATGGTCTCCCTGCTCGCGGTCGTCATGTGGGGCTTCGACAGCCTTCTCTCGGTGGCGGTCAAGGCCCTGCTCGGGTCCGGCTGAAGTCCGCCCACATGCAGTGGTACGTGATACATGCCTACTCGGGGTTCGAGAACCGGGTCAAGAAGCTGCTCGAGGAGCGCGTCTCCCGGGCGGGTTCGCTGCGGGACCAGTTCGGGAGCATCCTGGTTCCCACCGAGGAGGTGGTCGAGATGCGCTCCGGCCAGAAGCGCCGGAGCGAGCGGAAGTTCTTCCCCGGCTACGTGCTGGTGGAGATGGAGATGACGAACGAGTCGAGGCACCTCGTGAAGGGGGTGGACAACGTGCTCGGCTTCATCTCCGGGGCTTCCGGCGAGCCCGTTCCCATCACCCCCCGCGAGGTCGACCAGATCCTCGACCGGGTGCGGGAGGGATCCGAGCAGCCGCGGCCCAAGATCCTGTTCGAGCCGGGAGAGGTGGTGCGGGTCGTCGACGGGCCCTTCAACGACTTCAACGGCGTCGTCGAGGAGGTCAACTACGAGAAGAGCCGGCTCCGGGTCGCGGTGCTCATCTTCGGGCGTTCGACCCCGGTGGAGCTCGACTTCGCGCAGGTGGAGAAGGACTGAACCGATGGCGAAGAAGATCAAGGCCTACATCAAGCTGCAGGTGCCGGCGGGCCAGGCCAACCCGGCCCCGCCGGTCGGGCCGGCCCTCGGTCAGCACGGCGTCAACATCATGGGGTTCTGCAAGGAGTTCAACGCGGCCACGCAGGGCGCCGAGCCGGGCCTGCCGACCCCGGTGGTCATCACCGTGTTCGCGGATTCGAGCTTCACCTTCATTACCAGGACCCCGCCGGCCGCGGTGCTCCTGCGCAAGGCGGCGGGGGTCGAGAAGGGGAGCGGAGAGCCGAACGTCGCCAAGGTGGGGCGGGTCGACCGCGACGCGCTGGTCAGGATCGCGAGGGACAAGATGCCGGACCTCAACACCGACGACCTGGACGCGGCGGTCCGCATCGTCGCCGGAACCGCCCGCAGCATGGGCATCGAGACCGAGGGGGTCGAGTGACATGTCGAAGCGGCTCGCCGCCATACGCGAGAAGGTCGAACGGGGCCGGCTCTACGAAGCGGCGGAGGCGCTCCGCCTGCTGCAGGAGACGGCCAACCCGAAGTTCGACGAGACCGTCGAGGTCGCGGTGAACCTGGGGGTGGACCCGCGCAAGTCCGATCAGATCGTGCGCGGCTCCACCGTGCTGCCGAACGGTACGGGCAAGGAGGTCCGGGTGGCGGTCTTCGCGTCCGGGCCGCGCGCCGACGAGGCGCGCGAGGCGGGGGCGGAGATCGTCGGGCTGGAGGACCTCGCGGAGAGGGTGCGGGCGGGCGAGCTGGAGTTCGACATCGCGATCGCGACACCCGATTCGATGCGGGTCGTGGGCCAGCTCGGCCGCATCCTCGGCCCCCGCGGGCTGATGCCGAATCCGAAGACGGGGACGGTGACCGAGGACGTCACCACCGCGGTCGCGAACGCCAAGGGCGGCCAGGTGCAGTACCGGACCGACCGGGCCGGGATCATCCATTGCCCCATCGGAAAGCTGTCCTTCGACGCCGAGGCCCTGGAGGAGAACCTCACCGCTCTCGTCGCGCAGCTCGTCCGGGCGAAGCCGGCGGCCTCCAAGGGGGTCTATCTGCGGAAGGTGACCGTCTCCAGCACCATGGGGCCCGGGGTCACCGTCGACAAGGCGAGCCTTCCGGTTTGATCGAGTGCCGGGCACGGGCTCGAGGGCGCCGCGTCCCACCGCGAGCCCGAGGGCCGGCCGCGGCTCGTGCCATGAACGAGGAGATCCGGGTGTATGCCGCTCAACCTGAATGAGAAGAAGGCGGTGGTGGCCGAGGTGGCGGAGGTTGCGAAGAGCGCCTCCTCGGTGGTCGCGGCGGAGTACCGGGGGCTCGACGTGGCCGAGATGACGGAGCTCCGCCGCCGGGCCCGCGCGGCCGGCGTGTACGTGCGGGTCGTGCCGAACAACCTCGCGAAACGGGCGGTCGAGTCCACGGACTTCGAGTGCCTGCGCGAAGGCCTGAGCGGGCCGCTGGTGCTGGCGTTCGCACGGGACGACCCGGGCTCGGCGGCCAGGGTGGTTCGCGACTACCGGCGGGCCAACCAGAAGCTGAAGGTCCGTCTGGTGGCGATCGGCGGAAAGCTCGTCGACCCGGCCGACATCGACAGCGTCGCGAACCTCCCCACCTGGGAGGAAGCGATGGCCCGCCTGATGGGGGTTCTGAAGGCTCCCGTCACGAAGCTCGCCCGCACCCTGGCGGAGCCCCATGCCCGGCTCGCCCGGGCGCTGGACGCGGTTCGGCGACAGAAGGAGTCGGCGGGCTGAGCCGCCGGCGAACGCAAACCCACGCGAAGGCGCCGGCGTCGCGCCGGAGGACGGAGAGAGGAAATGGCGGTAAACAAAGAGGAACTCCTGGAGACCATCGCCAACATGACGGTGCTCGAGGTCGTCGAGCTGGTCGAGGCGATGGAGGAGAAGTTCGGCGTGTCGGCGGCGATGACCGCGGTCGCGGCCGCGCCCGCGGCGGCGGCGGAGGCCCCCCCCGAAGAGGAGGAGCAGACCGAGTTCGACGTGGTCCTCACGAGCTTCGGCTCCGCGAAGGTCGGGGTCATCAAGGCGGTGCGCGCGCTGACCAGCCTCGGCCTGAAGGAGGCGAAGGACCTGGTCGAGAGCGCCCCGGCGCCGGTCCGCGAGGCGGTGTCGAAGGACGAGGCGGAGGACGCCCGGAAGCAGCTCGAGGAAGCAGGGGCCAGCGTGGAGGTCCGGTAGGCGCCGGACCGTGTCTCGAGATCCGGACCCAGACCGCCCCCGCCGCAGCCTCCGAGGTGCACCGATGACCTACTCCTTCACCGAGAAGAAGCGGATCCGCAACGATTTCGGCAAGCGATCGAGCATTCTCGAGGTTCCGTTCCTCCTCGCGACCCAGCTCGATTCGTACCGGGACTTCCTGCAGGCGGACGTTCCGCCGCACGAGCGCCGGAACGTCGGGCTGCAGGCCGCCTTCGGGTCGGTGTTTCCGATCGAGAGCTACTCGGGCGACGCCCAGCTCCAGTTCCTCGAGTACCGGCTCGAGGACCCGGTCTTCGACGTGAAGGAATGCCAGGTCCGGGGTCTCACCTACGCGGCGGCGCTTCGCGTGCGCCTGCGGCTCGCCCTGCTCGACAAGGAGGGCACGAGCAAGGAACGCAGCGTGCGGGACCTCCGCGAGCAGGAGGTCTACATGGGCGAGATCCCGCTCATGACGGACTCCGGCACCCTGGTCGTCAACGGCACCGAACGGGTCATCGTCTCCCAGCTCCACCGCTCTCCGGGCGTGTTCTTCGAGCACGACAAGGGCAAGACCCATTCCTCGGGGAAGCTGCTGTTCTCCGCCCGGGTGATCCCTTACCGGGGCTCCTGGCTCGACTTCGAGTTCGACCCGAAGGACCTCGTGTACGTGCGCATCGACCGGCGGCGGAAGCTCCCGGCCACCGTGCTCCTGCGGGCGCTGGAACGCAAGGAAGGGGACAAGTGGATCCCCTACTTCAAGGACAACGGGGAGATACTGTCCGTCTTCTTCAAGACCGACCGCTTCGAGCTGAGCGCAAGGCAGGCCCGGGTCCTCCTCGTGCCGGACCGCTGGCGCGGGGAGACCGCGCCGTTCGACCTCGCGGACCGGGACGGCAACGTCATCGTGGAGGAAGGGCGGCGGGTGAACTCCCGTCACGTCGCACGGCTCGAGGCGGCGCGGGAAGCCGGCCTCCGGTCGCTTGCCGTGCCCGACGAATACGCCACCGGCAAGGTGCTCGCCCGCGACGTGGTGAACCGGGAGACCGGGGAGGTGCTCGCCCATGCGAACGAGGTGGTCACCCCGGAGACGCTGGCGAAGCTCCGCGAGCAGAGCGTCCGCCGGTTCGACGTCCTGTACGTGAACGACGTGGACGAGGGCCCGTACCTCTCCGAGACCCTCCGCCAGGACGTCACCAGGACCAACCTCGAGGCGCAGGTCGAGATCTACCGGATGATGCGCCCCGGCGAGCCGCCGACCAAGGACGCGGCGCAGACCATGTTCCGGAACCTCTTCTCCAACCCCGAGCGCTACGACCTCTCGGCGGTCGGCCGGATGAAGTTCAACCGGCGGCTCGGGCGCCGGGATTCGACCGGCGCGAAGGTCCTCGATCCCGCGGACGTCGTGGACGTGCTCAAGGCCCTCATCGAGATCCGGAACGGCCGCGGGCAGGTGGACGACATCGACCATCTCGGGAACCGGCGCATCCGCAGCGTCGGCGAGATGGCCGAGAACCAGTTCCGGATCGGTCTGGTGCGCGTCGAACGGGCGGTGCGCGAACGGCTGAGCCTGTCGGAGACCGAGGACCTGATGCCCCAGGAGCTCATCAACGCCAAGCCGGTGTCCGCGGTGGTCAAGGAGTTCTTCGGCTCCAGCCAGCTCTCGCAGTTCATGGACCAGAACAACCCCCTTTCGGAAGTCACGCACAAGCGGCGCATCTCCGCCCTCGGCCCGGGCGGCCTCACCCGCGAGCGGGCGGGCTTCGAGGTTCGTGACGTCCATCCGACCCACTACGGGCGGGTCTGCCCCATCGAGACCCCGGAGGGCCCGAACATCGGGCTCATCAGCTCGCTTGCGGTCTACGCCAGAACCAACGACTACGGCTTCATCGAGACCCCGTACCGGAAGGTCGAGCAGCGCACGGTCCAGCCGCCCGAAGGGGCGGCCCGCATCGAGTCCTTCGTGACCGACCGGATCGAGTACCTGTCCGCGATCGAGGAAGGGCAGTTCGTCATCGCCCAGGCCAACGCGCCCCTCGACGGGGAAGGCCGGTTCATCGACGACCTCGTGACCTGCCGGCACCGGAACGAGTTCACCCTGTCCCCGCGGGACGGGGTGCAGTACATGGACGTGTCCCCGCGGCAGATCGTCTCGGTGGCGGCCGCGCTCATCCCGTTCCTGGAGCACGACGACGCGAACCGCGCCCTCATGGGCTCGAACATGCAGCGCCAGGCGGTCCCGACCCTGCGCGCCGAGAAGCCCCTGGTCGGCACCGGGATGGAGAGCGTCGTCGCCCGCGACTCGGGGGTGACCGTCATCGCCGAACGCGGCGGGGTGGTCGACTCGGTGGACGCCTCCCGGATCGTGGTGCGGGTGAGCGACGACGAGGCGGCGTCCGGAGAGGCCGGCGTCAACATCTACAACCTCACCAAGTATCAGCGCTCGAACCAGAACACCTGCATCAACCAGCGTCCACTCGTGCGAACCGGGGACACCATCGCCACGGGCGACGTGCTGGCGGACGGTCCGTCGACCGACCTCGGCGAGCTCGCGCTCGGGCAGAACGTGCTCGTCGCGTTCATGCCCTGGAACGGCTACAACTTCGAGGACTCCATCCTCATCTCCGAGCGGGTGGTCCAGGAGGACCGCTTCACCACCATCCACATCGAGGAGCTGGTGTGCGTGGCCCGCGATACCAAGCTCGGGATCGAGGAGATCACGTCCGACATCCCGAACGTGAGCGAGAGCGCGCTGTCGAAGCTCGACGAGTCGGGGATCGTGTTCATCGGCGCCACCGTGGCGGCCGGCGACATCCTGGTCGGCAAGGTGACCCCGAAGGGGGAGGCGCAGCTCACCCCGGAGGAGAAGCTGCTGCGCGCCATCTTCGGAGAGAAGGCGTCCGACGTGAAGGACACCTCGCTCCGGGTGCCGGCGGGCATGAACGGCACGGTCATCGACGTGCAGGTGTTCACCCGCGACGGCATCGAGAAGGATGCGCGCGCCAAGGACATCGAGGAGCTGGAGATCGAGCGGGTTCGCAAGGACGTCCAGGACGAGCTCCGCATCGTCGAGCAGGATGCCTACCAGCGGCTCGCGGCGCTCCTGACCGGCAGGGTCGCGGAGGGCGGGCCGAACGGCCTCGCGGCGGGCGCCCGGGTGCGGGCGTCCTACCTCGAAGACCTGCCGCGCGAACGGTGGTTCGAGATCCGGATGCGCAGCGAGAGCGTCAACCGCCAGCTCGAGCGCGCGCAGAAACAGCTTTCGGACCTCCGCGAGACGCTGGACCGGCGGTTCGAGGAGAAGCGCGGAAAGCTCACCTCGGGCGACGACCTCGCGCCGGGCGTGCTCAAGATGGTCAAGGTCTACCTGGCCGTGAAGCGGCGCGTCCAGCCCGGCGACAAGATGGCCGGCCGGCACGGCAACAAGGGGGTCATCTCGATGATCGTGCCGGTGGAGGACATGCCCCACATGGAGGACGGCACGCCGGTCGACGTCGTGCTCAACCCGCTCGGGGTTCCGTCCCGCATGAACGTCGGACAGGTGCTCGAGACCCATCTCGGCTGGGCCGCCCGCGAGCTCGGGCAGCGCCTCGGGAAGATGCTCGACGAGAGGAGGGCGGCTCCGGAGGTCCGGGAGTACCTCGACCGGATCTACGCGGCAGGCGGAAAGCGCGACCCCCTCGACCCGCTCGACGACGAGGAGCTGATCGAGCTCGCGGCCAATCTCCGCGGCGGGGTCCCGATGTCCACGCCCGTCTTCGACGGTGCGACCGAGGAGGAGATCAAGGAGCTGCTCGCGCTCGCGGACCTCCCGGTCTCCGGCAAGACCCGGCTCATCGACGGGCGCACCGGAGAGCCGTTCGACCAGCCGGTCACCGTGGGCTACATGTACATGCTCAAGCTCAACCACCTCGTCGACGACAAGATGCACGCCCGGTCCACCGGTCCCTACAGCCTGGTGACGCAGCAGCCGCTCGGCGGCAAGGCGCAGTTCGGAGGCCAGCGTTTCGGCGAGATGGAGGTGTGGGCGCTGGAGGCCTACGGGGCATCGCACTCCCTGCGCGAGATGTTGACGGTCAAGTCCGACGACGTGACCGGGCGGACCGTGATGTACAAGCACATCGTCGACGGCGACCACCGGATGGACGCCGGGACCCCGGAGTCCTTCAACGTCCTGATGAAGGAGATCCGATCGCTCGGCATCGACATCGAGTTCAGGCGCACCCGGTCGGAGGAGCGGCCGGTCAGGCCGCTGGAAAACGTGGGAGGCAGCTTCGGGGGTACGTGACGATACGCGGGAAGAGGGCATCGAGACGGGTTCGGAAAGGGTCACGGGGGGCGTGAAGTGAGAGATCTGGTCAATCTTTACCAGCAGCAGTTCAGTGGCGACAGCTTCGAGGCGATCCGGATCGGGCTCGCCTCTCCGGAGAAGACCCGGTCGTGGTCGTTCGGCGAGGTCAAGAAGCCGGAGACGATCAACTACCGCACCTTCAAGCCGGAGCGCGACGGGCTGTTCTGCGCCAAGATCTTCGGCCCGGTCAAGGACTACGAGTGCCTGTGCGGGAAGTACAAGCGTCTGAAGCACCGCGGCGTGGTCTGCGAGAAGTGCGGGGTGGAGGTCGCGCTCGCCAGGGTCCGCCGCGAGCGCATGGGCCACATCGAGCTCGCGAGCCCGGTCGCCCACATCTGGTATCTCAAGTCCCTTCCGTCGCGCATCGGGCTGGTGCTCGACATGACCCTGCGCGAGATCGAGCGAGCCCTCTATTTCGAAGCCTACGTGGTGGTCGAGCCCGGCATGACGGATCTCGAGCGAGGCCAGCTCCTCACCGACGAGATGTACCACGACGCGCTCGAGCAGTACGGCGACGAGTTCGACGCCCGCATGGGGGCGGAGGCGATCCGCGAGCTCCTGCGCACCACGGACCTCGAGGAAGAGATCGGCCAGGTCCGATCGGAGCTCGAGACGACCGGGTCGGAGGCGCGCACGAAGAAGCTCACGAAGCGCCTCAAGCTCCTGGAGGGCTTCAAGAGCTCCGGCAACCGGCCGGAGTGGATGGTGCTCAAGGTCCTGCCCGTGCTGCCGCCGGAGCTTCGTCCGCTCGTGCCCCTCGAAGGCGGCCGGTTCGCCACCTCCGACCTCAACGACCTCTATCGGCGGGTCATCAACCGCAACAACCGGCTCAAGCGCCTGCTCGACCTCAACGCACCCGAGATCATCGTGCGCAACGAGAAGCGGATGCTGCAGGAGGCGGTGGACGCCCTTCTCGACAACGGCCGCCGGGGGCGCGCCATCACCGGGTCGAACAAGCGGGCCCTCAAGTCCCTCGCGGACATGATCAAGGGCAAGCAGGGGCGCTTCCGCCAGAACCTGCTCGGCAAGCGGGTCGACTACTCGGGGCGGTCCGTGATCGTGGTCGGTCCCACCCTCAAGCTCCACCAGTGCGGCCTGCCCAAGAAGATGGCCCTCGAGCTGTTCCGCCCGTTCGTGTACGGGAAGCTCGAGATGGGCGGGCTCGCGACCACCATCAAGGCGGCGAAGAAGCTCGTGGAGCGGGAAGGCCCGGAGGTGTGGGACATCCTCGACGAGGTGATCCGCGAGCACCCGGTCCTGCTCAACCGCGCTCCCACCCTGCATCGCCTCGGCATCCAGGCCTTCGAGCCCGTGCTGATCGAAGGCAAGGCGATCCAGCTCCACCCCCTGGTGTGCGCCGCGTTCAACGCCGACTTCGACGGCGATCAGATGGCGGTGCACGTGCCGCTCTCGATCGAGGCCCAGCTCGAGGCGCGCACCCTGATGATGTCCACCAACAACATCCTCTCGCCCGCGCACGGGGCGCCGATCATCGTGCCCACCCAGGACGTGGTGCTCGGGCTCTACTACATGACCCGCGATCAGGCGGACGCCAAGGGGACGGGCTCGGTGTTCTCGGACACCGCGGAAGTGCACCGGGCGTTCGAGAGCGGGGCGGTCGATCTGCACGCCAACGTCCGCGTGCGGGTCCGGGAAGTGCAGGCGGACGGCGAGCGCCGGCACTTGGCGGAGACGACCGTGGGACGGAGCCTCCTCTACGACCTGGTGCCGGACGGCATCCCGTTCGAGGCGGTCAACCAGGTGATGAACAAGCGGGCCATCTCGAACCTCATCGACACCTGCTACCGGCACGTGGGCCTGAAGGAGACGGTCGTGTTCGCCGACCAGCTCATGTACACCGGCTTCAGCTACGCGACGCGCGCGGGACTCTCCATCGGGGTCGAGGACATGGATATCCCGTCGTCCAAGGGCGACATCCTCAAGAAGGCCGAGGTGGAGGTGAAGGAGGTCGAGGAGCAGTTCCGGTCCGGGTTCCTCACCAACGGCGAGCGCTACAACAAGGTGGTGGACATCTGGTCGCAGACCAACGACCAGGTGGCGGACGCCATGATGAAGAAGATCGGCTCCGGCGCTCAGGAGCAGTACAAGCGCATGGTTGGCCGCATGATTCGCCGGATCCTCGGAGCCCAAGGCTACGAACGGGTGAAAGACGCTCCGGCCAATCCGCCGTTCACCAGGGGAGCAGTGTACAGCCCCATCCGATACACCCCTGATTCTTTCTCCGAGAAGATATCGGAGACGGGCTTGGGGAAGGATCTGTGGGAGTACCTGACGAAGCCGGAAACCATCCGAGAGATGGAACGTGTCAGCGGCAAGGGCAAGCCGGCGGTGAATGCGAAGGGGCTTGGAGAAGAGGTCAAAAAACTGTTCGACCGGCATGAGGAGGAGATCATGGCGGACGCCAGGATGGAGAAGATCGACCAGGATCAGTACAAGCGCATGGTTGGCCGCATGATTCGCCAGATCCTCGGAGCTCTGGGCTACAAATGGGATAGAGCCGCTTTGGCCAATCCGCCGTTCGCCAAGGGAGCAGTGTACATACGCAGGGAGGCCCCTTTCGACAAGAAGATATCGCAGACCGACTTGGGGAAGGATCTGTGGGAGTACCTGACGAGGCCGGAAACCATCCGTGAGATGGAACGTGTCAGCGGCGAGGGTAAGCCGGCGGTGAGTGCGAAGGGACTTGGAGAAAAGATCGAACAACTGTTCGGCCACGACCAGCATAAGGAGGACATCCAAGAGCTCGGGGAGCCGTCGTTCAACCCGATCTTCATGATGGCGGACTCCGGTGCGCGCGGCTCGGCGGCCCAGATCCGGCAGCTCGCCGGCATGAGGGGCCTGATGGCGAAGCCGGACGGCTCCATCATCGAGACCCCGATCAACGCGAACTTCCGCGAGGGCCTCGACGTCCTCCAGTACTTCATCTCCACCCACGGCGCGCGCAAGGGGCTCGCCGACACCGCGCTCAAGACCGCGAACTCCGGCTACCTGACCCGCCGTCTGGTGGACGTCGCACAGGATCTGGTGGTGACCGAGGATGACTGCGGCACCGAAGCGGGGCTCCTCATCACCCCGCTCATCGAGGGCGGAAACGTGGTGGCGCCGCTGCGCGAGCGGGTTCTCGGGCGGGTGGCGGCGGACGAGGTCCGCGGCGTCCTGAGCGAAGGGTCGACGTCCGCTGCGAACGATTTTGACAAGGAAGCCCGGGAGCGCCAAGCACGTTTCCGGGACGAGTCGTCATCGATCAGCGAGCAAGGGCGTGCTCCGTCGGACGATAAAGGCCAGAAGGTGCGCCGAATCAAGTTTGGCAAGGAAGCCCGGGAGCGCCAAGCGCGTTTCCGGGACGAGTCGTCATCGATCAGCGAGCAAGGGCGGGCTCCGTCGGACGATAAAGGCCAGCGTCATGGCCATCTGCTCGCCATTGGCTCCGAGGACGAGAACCTGTACCCGTCGTTGCGAGGCGATGAAGGGGCGCGCCGGTTCTTCAGGGTGCGCGGAATCAAGTGGCACCGGACGACCAGGAGCGGCGATGTCTCTGGTGGGGACGGGCCGACCCGCAACATGGCGAGTTCCCAGGTCGCGTGCGTCAACTTCCTGATGCCGCTCGCCGGGATACCGGGCGCCTTGGCGGCGGTGATCCGTGAAATCGATGATGACGTGAAGGACATCGTCGAAATTCGCCACGAAGAGCGAGCTTCGCCCGTGGAGTTCGAGTGGATCGGCCTGGGGGGTTCGCTGGAAGGAGGGACGACGCGCGGTGCGAACAACACCAGCGTCGACGCCTTCGTCATCGCCGACACCAAAGCGGGGCGGCGCGCCTACCTGATGGAATGGAAGTACGTCGAGGACTACAGGCCCGGTGACGACAAGGGCGCGGGATCCGAAGGCGAAACACGGAGAGGCAGATACTCCGATCCATACTCGAACGAATCGTCCGCGTTCCGCGGCGAAGTTCCCATGGGCGAATTGCTCTACGAACCTTTCTATCAGCTCATGCGCCTTCGCCTCCTGGCGGACAGGATGGTGGCGAACCGGGAGCTGGACGTCACGGATGCGAAAGTAGTCGTGGTGGTTCCGGAGGGTAACTCCGCGTACCGGGAACGAATCACGTCTCCGCCATTGAGGGAGCGGTTCCAACCGCAACACACGACGGTCTCGGACGTCATGCGGGCGACGTTGAAGGACCCCGATGCAGCATTTGCCTCGGTTTGTCCTTCCGTGCTGGTGGGCGCGGTCGAGCGCGAGTGCGGTTCGAGCGACGCGGTGCGGGAATGGGCGGCGTACCAGCGGGAACGCTACGGGTTCTGCCCGAAGCATCCCGCTGAGGAGCTGGTCATCCCTGCCGGCACGGTGCTCGACGAGCATCTGGTCGCCCAGCTCGACCCGAAGCATCCCGCTGAGGAGCTGGTCATCCCGGCCGGAACCCTCCTCGACGAGCTGCTGGTCGATCGGATCGACGCCCACGGGATCGAGGAGGTGAAGGTTCGCTCGCCGATTACCTGCGAGACCCGGTTCGGGATCTGCGCCCGCTGCTACGGGCGGGATCTGGCGCGCGGCGAGATCGTGAACCTCGGCGAGTCGGTCGGGGTGGTGGCCGCCCAATCCATCGGCGAGCCCGGGACGCAGCTCACCATGCGCACGTTCCACATCGGCGGGGCCGCTTCCCGGGAGACCGCGGCCGACAACGTCTCGGTCAAGGTCGGAGGCGCCGTGCGGCTCCAGAACGTCCGCCTCGTGGCCCGCAGCGACTCGACCCACGTGGCCGTCTCGCGATCCGGGGAGCTCGCCGTGCTCGATGCGAACGGGCGGGAGCGTGAGCGCCACAAGGTGCCCTACGGCACCGTGCTCTCCGTCGAGGACGGGGACCGGGTCGATCCGGGCCAGGTGGTCGCGAACTGGGACCCGCACACCCACCCCGTGATCAGCGAGGTGGCGGGCCGGGTGCAGTTCCGGGACGTGGTCGACGGGGTCTCCGTGCAGCGCCAGATCGACGATCTGACCGGGTTCGAGAGCCTCCAGGTACTGGACGTCAAGCAGCGGAGCGCGGCGGGAGCGGATCTCCGCCCGACGGTGCTCCTGGTGGACGACGAGGGGAAGGAGCTCGCCCTTCCGGGCACCGAGATCCCGGCCCAGTACGCGCTGCCCGCGGGGGCGATGCTCAACATCGCCGACGGGGACCGGATCGAGGTGGGCGACGTCATCGCGCGGCTGCCCCAGGAGTCTTCCAAGACCCGGGACATCACCGGGGGCCTCCCGAGGGTGGCGGACCTCTTCGAGGCGCGCCGTCCCAAGGAGCCCTCGATCCTCGCCGAGAAGAGCGGGGTGGTGAGCTTCGGCCGGGAGACCAAGGGAAAGCAGCGGATCGTCATCACCGACGACCGGGGGGACAGCCACGAGACCCTGGTTCCGAAGTGGCGGAACATCCTCGTCTTCGAGGGCGAGCACGTCGAGCTCGGGGAGACCATCGTGGACGGCACCCCGGGCGCATACGACATCCTGCGGCTGCTCGGGGTGAGCGCGCTCGCCAACTACATCGTCAACGAGGTGCAGGAGGTCTATCGCCTCCAAGGCGTCCGGATCAACGACAAGCACATCGAAGTCATCGTCCGCCAGATGCTGCGCAAGGCGGAGGTCCTCGAACCGGGCGACACCGGCCTGGTTCCCGGCGAGCAGATCGACCGCTCCCGGATCCTCGGCATCAACGAGGCGGTCGAGGCGGACGGCGGGGAGCCGGCGGTCTGGCGGCCCGTGCTGCTCGGGATCACCAAGGCGTCGCTCTCGACGGACAGCTTCATCTCCGCCGCGTCGTTCCAGGAGACCACCCGGGTGCTCACGGAAGCCTCGGTGAGCGGCCGGATCGACGATCTCCGCGGACTCAAGGAGAACGTCATCGTCGGGCGCCTGATCCCGGCCGGCACCGGCTTCGCCCAGCACCGCAAGGCGGAGCCCGAGGTCGTCGAGATGTCGGAGGAAGAGGACATCAGGGCCCGGTTCGCGGAGGCCGAGGCGCAGGTGGCCCGGGAATGGGCGTCGGTGGCAGCCGAGCGGGGCGAGGCGATGCCTTGAGGCGGCGAACGAAGGCAGGAAAATCGGGGAAAGGCGCTCCCTCATGTTGACATGAGCACGGTTCGCCCCTAGACTCGCCGGGCTCTACGACAGGCAGGGCTTCCTGCCTGTCGTTTTTTTCCCGGCCTCCCCCTTCGATGCGCCGAAAGGGGAGGCTATCGTCTCCGGGTACCGGACGCATGGCCACGATCAACCAGCTTGTACGAAAGCCGCGCAAGCGGCAGACGAAGAAGACCAGCGTCCCGGCGCTGCAGGGCGGCCCGCAGAAGCGCGGGGTGTGCACGCGCGTCTACACGACCACCCCGAAGAAGCCCAACTCGGCCCTGCGCAAGGTCGCCCGGGTGCGCCTGACCAACGGGATGGAGGTCACGACGTACATCGGCGGCGAGGGCCACAACCTCCAGGAGCACTCCGTCATCCTCATCCGGGGGGGGCGGGTGAAGGATCTGCCCGGGGTGCGCTACCACACGGTGCGCGGCACCCTGGATGCATCGGGAGTCTCGACCCGCCGCCAGGGACGGTCGAAGTACGGCGCCAAGCGGCCGAGGAGCTGAACGATGCCGCGCAGAAGGGTCGTCGCCCAGCGGGTCATCCTGCCCGATCCGAAGTACAAGGACGAGTCCGTCGCGAAGTTCATCAACACCCTGATGCTGAACGGGAAGAAGTCGATCGCGGAGCGGGTGATGTACGGCGCGCTCGACCTGGTCGCCAGGCGCACCAGGAAGGATCCGCTCGAGGTATTCGAGGGGGCCCTCGAGAACGTCCGGCCCCAGGTGGAGGTCAGGTCCCGCCGGGTCGGGGGCGCGACCTACCAGGTGCCGGTCGAGGTGCGGCCGGTGCGGCGGAGCGCCCTCGCGATGCGCTGGATCGTGGACTCGGCCCGCAAGCGCAGCGAGAAGTCCATGGGCCAGCGGCTCGCGGGCGAGCTGATCGAGGCCTCCGAGAACCGCGGCGCCGCGGCCAAGAAGCGCGAGGACACGCATCGCATGGCCGAGGCGAACAAGGCGTTCGCACACTACCGCTGGTAGTCCGCCGGTCCTCCCCGCCATCCCGGAAACCTCACGATGAGCTCGGTCGCAAAGCAGATCAACCTCGGCGCCGGACAGCGCACGACCCCGATCGAGCGCTACCGCAACATCGGGATCATGGCGCACATCGACGCGGGGAAGACCACCACCACCGAGCGCATCCTCTTCTACACGGGGGTGTCCCACAAGCTCGGCGAGGTGCATGACGGCGCCGCGGTGATGGACTGGATGGTCCAGGAGCAGGAACGCGGCATCACCATCACCTCGGCCGCGACCACCTGCTTCTGGTCGGGCATGACCGGGCAGCATCCCGGGTACCGGATCAACATCATCGATACGCCGGGGCACGTCGACTTCACGATCGAGGTCGAACGGTCGCTCCGGGTGCTCGACGGCGCCGTGGCGGTGTTCTGCGCGGTGGGCGGGGTCGAGCCGCAATCGGAGACGGTCTGGCGGCAGGCCGATCGCTACCGGGTTCCGCGCCTCGCCTTCATCAACAAGATGGACCGGGCGGGGGCGGACTTCGAGCGCGTGGCGGAGCAGATCCGGAGCCGGCTGCGGGCGGTTCCGGTCCCCGTCCAGATGCCGATCGGCGCGGAGGATTCGTTCGAGGGGGTCATCGACCTCGTGCGGATGCGCTCCGTCCGGTGGGATGGAACGGGTCTCGGCGCCGCCTTCGACGTCGGCGAGGTTCCGAGGGACCTCCAGGCGGAGGCCGAGCACCGGCGGGAGCTCCTGGTGGAGGCCGCGGCGGAGGCGGACGACGCGCTGATGGAGCGCTATCTGGAGACCGGGGAGCTGTCGGCGGACGAGGTCCGCCGAGGGCTGCGAGCCAGGACCCTCGCCAACGAGGTGGTCCCCGTCCTGTGCGGAGCGGCGTTCAAGAACAAGGGAGTACAATCGCTTCTGGATGCGGTCGTCGAATACCTTCCAGCCCCCGACGAGGTGCCTCCGATCCGCGGGATCACAGGCTCGGGGGGGGAGCAGGAGGAGCGATGCGCCTCGGACGACGAGCCGTTCGCGGCGCTCGCGTTCAAGATCGCCACCGACCCCTACGTCGGCACGCTGACCTTCTTCCGCGTCTATTCCGGGGTGCTGGAATCGGGAGACCGGGTATACAACCCGATCAAGAGCCGCTCGGAACGCGTCGGCCGGCTCCTGCAGATGCACGCCAACCACCGGGAGGAGATCTCCGAGGTCCGGGCCGGGGACATCGCCGCCGCGGTGGGGCTGAAGTCGGTCGCGACCGGCGAGACCCTCTGCGACGGCCGGGCGGCCGTCACCCTCGAACGGATGGAGTTCCCCGATCCCGTCATCTCGGTCGCGGTCGAGCCGAAGACCAAGGCGGACCAGGACCGGATGGGCCTCGCGCTCGGAAAGCTCGCCAAGGAGGATCCCTCGTTCCGGGTCACGAGCGACGAGGAATCGAGCCAGACGATCATCTCCGGGATGGGCGAGCTGCACCTGGAGATCATCGTCGACCGGCTCCGGCGCGAGTTCGGCGTCGATGCGAACGTGGGACGGCCCCAGGTGGCCTACCGGGAGACGATCCGGAAGCGGGTCGAGCAGGAGAGCCGCTTCGTACGCCAGACGGGCGGACGCGGCCAGTACGCCCACGTCCTCCTGCGGGTCGAGCCGGCCGAGCCCGGTACGGGCTTCGAGTTCGCGGACGAGATCGCGGGCGGGGCCGTCCCGCGCGAGTACGTACCGGCCGTCCGCCGGGGCGTCGAGGAGCAGATGAAGAACGGCGTTCTCGCCGGCTTCCCCGTGGTCGACGTCCGCGTGACCCTCTACGACGGCTCGCACCACGAGGTGGACTCGAGCGAGGTCGCCTTCCGGGTCGCGGGCTCCAGCGCGTTCCGGGACGGGGCGCGGCGGGCGGGGCCGGTGATCCTCGAGCCGATGATGAAGGTGGACGTCATCACCCCCGACGAACATCTGGGCGACGTCATGGGCGACGTCAGCCGGCGCCGGGGAACCGTGCAGGGCATGGAGGAATCGGCGAACGGGCAGGTCGTCCGCGCCGAAGTCCCCCTGGCCGAGATGTTCGGATACGCGACCGACCTTCGCTCCCTCACCCAGGGGCGGGCCACCTTCAACATGGAGTTCCGGCGCTACCTCGAGGCGCCGTCCGGGGTGGCGGAAGCCATCATCCAACGCAAGACCTAGTTCGGATTCCAAGGAGATTCGAGTTGGCCAAGGCGAAGTTCGAGCGCACGAAGCCGCACGTGAACGTGGGCACGATCGGGCACGTGGATCACGGCAAGACGACGTTGACGGCGGCGATCACGCGGGTGATGGCGTCGCGTCACGGGGGGGACGTGAAGGATTTCGAGGAGATCGACAACGCGCCGGAGGAGAAGGCTCGGGGGATCACGATCGCGACCGCGCACGTGGAGTACGAGAGTCCGGGCCGCCACTACGCGCACGTGGACTGTCCGGGCCACGCGGACTACGTGAAGAACATGATCACCGGAGCGGCGCAGATGGACGGGGCGGTTCTGGTGGTTTCGGCGGCGGACGGTCCGATGCCGCAGACCCGCGAGCACATCCTGCTGGCGCGTCAGGTGGGGGTGCCGTACATCCTGGTGTACCTGAACAAGTGCGACATGGTGGACGACGAGGAGTTGCTGGAGCTGGTGGAGCTGGAGGTGCGCGAGCTTCTGGACAAGTACGATTTTCCCGGAGACGAGACGCCGGTCGTGCGTGGCTCGGCGCTGCAGGCTCTGGAGGGGGGTTCGGGCGCCTTGGGCGAGGATTCGGTGGTATCGCTGGTGGATTCGCTGGATGCGTACATCCCGGAGCCGGAGCGGGCGGTGGACGGAGCGTTCCTGATGCCGGTGGAGGACGTGTTCTCGATCTCGGGTCGAGGGACGGTGGCGACGGGCCGGGTGGAGCGCGGGAAGGTGCGGGTTGGTGAGGAGGTGGAGATCGTCGGGCTGCGCGAGACGGAGAAGACGACGTGCACGGGCGTGGAGATGTTCCGCAAGCTGCTGGACGAAGGGGTGGCGGGCGACAACGTGGGGGTGTTGCTGCGGGGGGTGAAGCGCGACGGTGTGGAGCGCGGGCAGGTGCTGGCGAAGCCGAAGTCGATCACGCCGCACACGCACTTCGAGGCGGAGGTGTACGTGCTGTCGAAGGACGAGGGGGGTCGTCACACGCCGTTCTTCGACGGGTATCGCCCGCAGTTCTATTTCCGCACGACGGACGTGACGGGCTCGGTGAGCCTGGGTTCGGGGGTGGAGATGGTGATGCCCGGAGACAACGTGCGGATGACGGCGAAGCTGATCTCGCCGATCGCGATGGAAGAGGGTCTCCGGTTCGCGGTGCGCGAGGGCGGGCGCACCGTCGGGGCCGGCGTCGTCTCCAGGATCATCGAGTAGCCGGAGCCGGCGTACCGGGGGCCGCGTCCAATGAACCAACGCATCCGCATCCGTCTCAAGGCGTTCGACTACCGGTTGATCGACCAGTCGGCGCAGGAGATCGTGGAGACCGCCCGCCGGACCGGGGCCCAGATCCGCGGCCCCATCCCGCTGCCCACCCGCAAGGAGCGGTTCACCGTCCTCGTCTCTCCCCACGTCAACAAGGACGCCCGGGACCAGTACGAGCTCCGCACCCACAAACGGCTGGTCGACATCCTCGACCCCACCGAGAAGACGGTGGACGCCTTGATGAAGCTCGATCTCGCGGCCGGGGTCGACGTACAGATCAAGCTCAACTGAGTCGGCGCGGCGACCGGGCGGCAATATCATGGGGCAAGCGGACAATCCCGGTCTGGTGGGCCGCAAGGTGGGCATGACCCGGGTGTTCACCGAGGATGGAGCGTCCATCCCGGTCACCGTCATCGAGGTGCAGCCCAATCGGATCACCCGGGTCAAGCGGTCGGAGACCGACGGCTACGATGCGGTCCAGGTGACCACGGGCGCGCGCGCGGCGAATCGGATCAACCGGCCCGAAGCGGGACATTTCGCCCGCGCCGGGGTCGAGGCGGGGCGGGGGCTCTGGGAGTTCCGGGCGGCGCCGTCCGCTCTTGCCGGGGACCTCGAGGCCGGCCGGGAGCTCACGGTCGGGCGATTCGGGTCCGGCGCGCGGGTGGACGCGACCGGGGTCACCATCGGCAAGGGATTCGCCGGGGTGATCAAGCGCCATCACTTCCGCAGCCAGGACGCGACCCACGGCAACTCGCTCGCCCATCGGGCCCCCGGCTCCATCGGCCAGAACCAGACCCCCGGCCGCGTGTTCAAGGGCAAGAAGATGGCCGGACATCTCGGCAACGTCCGCCGCACGGTCCAGAACCTCGAGGTCGTCAGGGTCGACGAGGATCGCGGGCTGCTTCTCGTCAAGGGCGCCGTCCCCGGGCCGAAGGGAGGGGACGTCCTGGTGCGGCCCTCCGTGAAGGCGAGGGACGGCTCGTGAAGCTGGAAGTCACCGGCGGCCAGGCCGTCGAGGTCTCGGACCGCGCGTTCGCGGCGCCCCTCAACGAGGCCTTGGTGCACCAGGCGGTGACCGCGTTCCTCGCGGGGGCGCGGGCGGGCGCCAAGGCCCAGAAGTCGCGCTCGGACGTGCGGGGAGGCGGACGGAAGCCCTGGCGCCAGAAGGGCACCGGCCGCGCCCGGGCCGGCACCATCCGAAGCCCGCTGTGGCGCGGGGGCGGGGTGACGTTCGCGGCCCGGCCGCGCCACTACGGCCAGAAGCTCAATCGCAAGATGTACCGCGCTGCGCTGCGCTCCATCCTGTCCGAGCTCGTGCGTGAGGACCGCCTGACGGTGGTCGCCTCCTTCTCCCTCGATGCCCCGAAGACCCGCGAGCTCGCCGCGAAGCTGAAGGACCTCGGGCTCGAAGACGTGCTCATCGTGACCGGGGACGAGGACGGGAACCTCGCCCTCGCGTCGCGCAACCTCGCCCGGGTGGGGGTCGTCACGGTCGGGCGCATCGATCCGGTGAGCCTCATTTCCTTTTCGCGGGTGCTGGTCACCGAGCCCGCGCTTCGGTCGATCGAGGCCCGGCTCGCATGAACGAGGAGCGCCTCATGCGGATCCTGCTCGCTCCGGTCGTCTCGGAGAAGAGCACGCGCGTTGCCGACGAGAGCCGGCAGGCGGTCTTCAAGGTGGTGAAGGACGCGAGCAAGTCGGAGATCCGGCGGGCGGTGGAGCTGATGTTCGAGGTCGAGGTGGAACGGGTGAACACCGCCACCGTGAACGGAAAGCGCAAGACGTTCCAGCGCCGCCCCGGCCGGCGGCCGGACTGGAAGAAGGCCTACGTCACCCTCAAGCCCGGACAGGACGTCGACTTTCTCCAGGGAGGCGCCGAGTAATGCCGCTGGTCAAGTCCAAGCCGACCTCTCCGGGACGGCGGTTCGCGATCCGGGTCGTCACCCCCGGGCTGCACAAGGGGAAGCCGTGGGGCCCGCTCACGGAGAAGAAGAAGCGCACCGGAGGCCGCAACAACAAGGGCCGGATCACCGTGCGCCACCGTGGGGGCGGCCACAAGCGAACCTTGCGCATCGTCGACTTCCGCCGCGACAAGGACGGGGTTCCGGCGCGGGTGGAGCGCCTCGAGTACGACCCCAACCGATCCGCCCACCTGCTGCTGCTGCTGTACGCGGACGGCGAGCGGCGCTACGTCATCGCCCCCCGCGGGGTGGAGGCCGGAGCCAGGCTCCAGTCGGGCGCGGATGCCCCCATCCGCCCCGGCAACTGCCTGCCCCTTCGCAACGTCCCGGTCGGTTCCACCGTCCACTGCGTGGAGCTCAAGCCGGGCTCCGGCGCGCAGCTCGCCCGCAGTGCCGGCGCCTCCGCCCAGGTCGTCGCCCGGGAGGGACGGTTCGTGAGCCTGCGGCTGCGGTCGGGGGAGATCCGGCGCGTTCCCATCGACTGCCGGGCGGTCATCGGGGAGGTCGGCAACCCGGAGCACGGGCTGCGGTCGCTCGGCAAGGCGGGGGCGAAGCGCTGGCGCGGGATCCGTCCGACGGTGCGGGGCGTGGCGATGAACCCCGTGGACCACCCCCACGGCGGAGGCGAAGGCCGCACGTCGGGGGGCCGCCATCCGGTCACGCCGTCCGGCCAGCCCACCAAGGGTCACAAGACGCGCCGCAACAAGCGGTCGGACAAGATGATCGTCCGCCGCCGCGGGCGCCGCTGACCGAGGAGAACCTGCCGGTGCCACGCTCGATCCGAAAGGGGCCGTTCGTCGACCACCACCTCGCCCGCAAGGTGGAGGCCGCGCGCGCGCGGAGCTCCCGGCGCCCGATTCGCACCTGGTCGCGGCGCTCGATGATCGTGCCCGACATGGTCGGGCTCACCATCGCGGTGCACAACGGCCGCCAGCACGTGCCGGTGCTGATCACCGAGAACATGGTGGGACACAAGCTCGGCGAGTTCGCCCCGACCCGGACGTTCCGGGGACACGTGGCGAACCGGCGAACCAAGAGCTGAGCGGGCGAGCCGGGCGGGTGGGCTGAACGATGGACGTCACGGCGCGGCTGCGATACGCGAGGCTGTCTCCCCGGAAGGGGCGGCTGGTCGCCGACCAGATCCGGGGGCTTCCGGTCGAGGAGGCGGTGGACCTCCTGCGCTTCAGCCCGCGCAAGGCGGCCCGGATCCTGCACAAGGTCCTGGAGTCGGCCATCGCGAACGCCGAGCACAACGAGGGCGCGGACATCGACGAGCTCGCGGTGAAGACCGTGCTCGTGGACCAGGGACCGGTCCACAAGCGATGGAAGCCGCGGGCGCGCGGTCGGGTGAACCGGATCGCGAAGCCGACGAGCCACGTCACGGTCACGGTGTCCGATCGGCGATGAACCGGGCGCCGCGGCACGCCCCGCCGCCCTTCGCGGCGGCCTGAGAGAGACGGGAGAGGCCGGAATGGGACAGAAGGTGCATCCGACGGGCATGCGTCTCGGGATCGTGAAGGACTGGTCGTCGACCTGGTATGCGGGCCGGCGGGACTACGCGGACTTCCTCAACACGGATCTCGAGGTTCGGGACTACATCCGCCGCCGGCTCGCCCACGCCTCGGTCAGCCACATCCAGATCCGGCGTCCGGCGCGCAACGCCCGCATCGTCGTTCATACCGCGCGGCCGGGCATCGTGATCGGGAAGAAGGGAGAGGACATCGAGAGGCTCCGCCGGGACGTCGCCCGGATGATGGATTGTCCGGTGCACATCGGGGTGGAGGAGATCCGCAAGCCCGAGCTCGATGCCCGCCTCGTGGCCGAGAGCGTGGCCAACCAGCTCGAGCGCCGGATCATGTTTCGCCGGGCGATGCGGCGCGCGGTCACCAACGCCATGCGGCTCGGTGCGGAAGGAATCAAGGTGATGGTGGCGGGCCGCCTGAACGGGGCCGAGATCGCGCGTTCGGAGTGGTACCGCGAAGGCCGGGTTCCGCTGCACACCCTGCGCGCGGACATCGACTACGGGTTGGCGGAGGCGCGCACCACGTACGGGGTCATCGGGGTGAAGGTCTGGATCTTCAAGGGCGAGGTCCAGGACCAGGCCGCCCCCCCGGCGGAGGCGCCTGCCCCGTCGCCCGCGCGCCCCGAAGCACCGGCCGGCGACTGATCGAGAGTGGGGAAGACAGGCAATGCTGCAACCGAAGCGCACCCGCTACCGTAAACAGCAGAAGGGCCGCAACCGGGGCCTCGCCCAGTCGGGGAACCGGGTCAGCTTCGGCGATTACGGGCTCAAGGCGACCGGGCGGGGGCGCATCACCGCCCGCCAGATCGAAGCCGCGCGGCGGGCGATCACCCGCCACGTCAAGCGTGGAGCGCAGATCTGGATCCGGATCTTTCCGGACAAGCCGATCACGAAGAAGCCGCTGGAAGTGCGCCAGGGCAAGGGCAAGGGCAACGTCGAGTACTGGGTGTGCCAGATCCAGCCCGGCCGCATGCTGTACGAGATGGAAGGGGTCAGCGAGGAGGTCGCCCGCGACGCGCTGCGCCGCGCGGCGGCCAAGCTCCCGGTCGGCACGTCGTTCGTCACCCGGACGGTGCTGTAGGCATGAACGTCGCCGAGATCCGCGGGCAGGACACCGCCGCCCTCGATGGGGAGATCCTGAAGCTGCGCCGGGAAGCGTTCCGGCTGCGCATGCAGCGCGCGACCGGGCAGTCGGTGCCGAGCAGCCGGGTGAGGGAGATCCGCCGCACCATCGCGCGCATCAAGACGGTGCTCGGCGAGCGGCGCAGGTCCACGGTTCCGGCGGACGGCGGAGCACGCGCATGAACGGTACGCGGATCGTGGAAGGCCGGGTCCTGAGCGACCGGATGGAAAAGACGATCACCGTGCTCGTGGAGCGCTCGGTGAAGCATCCCCTGTACAAGAAGTACATCCGGCGATCGACCCGGCTTCACGTGCACGACGAAGAGAACGAGAGCCGTATCGGCGACCGGGTCGAGATCTCCCCGTGCCGTCCGCTCTCGAAGACGAAGAGCTGGCGGCTCGAGCGCATCGTCAGCCGGGCCGAGGGCGGCGACTCGTGATCCAGATGCAGTCGGTGCTTCGGGCGGCGGACAACAGCGGGGCCCGCCGGGTCATGTGCATCAAGCTCCTCGGGGGCTCGCGCCGCCGCTATGCCGGGATCGGAGACGTCATCAAGGTCACCGTGAAGGAGGCGATCCCGAGAGGCAAGGTACGCAAGGGCGAGATCTACAACGCGGTGGTGGTGAGGACCCGCAGCGGTGTCCGCCGTCCGGACGGATCCCGGATCCGGTTCGATCGCAACGCGGTCGTGCTGCTCAACAACCAGCTCCAGCCGATCGGCACCCGGGTCTTCGGTCCGGTGACCCGCGAGCTCAGGACCGAGCAGTTCATGCGCATCATCTCGCTGGCCCCGGAGGTGCTCTGAGCATGGGCATGCGCAGGATCCGCCGCGGCGACGAGGTCGTGGTGACCGCCGGGAAGTACAAGGGCACCCGCGGCGCCGTCCAGCGGGTGTACCCGGACTCGCGGGTTCTCGTGGACGGCGTGAACGTCGTCAAGCGGCACATGAAGCCGAACCCCCAGCGCAACGTGTCGGGCGGCATCGTGGAGGAGGAACGGCCGATCCACCTCTCCAACGTGCTGCTCTACAACCCCGGGACCCAGAGGGGGGATCGGGTGGGCTTCCGCACCCTCGCGGACGGACGCAAGGTGCGGTACTTCAAGAGCAACGGCGAGGTGGTGGACGTCTGAAATGGCCCGGCTGAAGGACCATTACCGAGGCACGGTGGTCGGCGAGCTCCGGGATCGCTTCGGCTACTCGAGCGTGATGGAGGTGCCGCGGCTGCGGAAGATCACGCTCAACATGGGGGTGGGGGAGGGCGCGAGCGACCGGAAGGCGCTCGAGAGCGCGGTGGCGGACCTCACCTCCATCAGCGGGCAGAAGCCGATCGTCACCCATGCGCGCAAGTCCGTGGCCGGGTTCAAGATCCGGGAGGGCTGGCCCATCGGGTGCAAGGTGACCCTGCGCGGCGATCGGATGTACGAGTTCCTCGACCGGCTGATATCGGTCGTGATCCCCCGGGTCCGCGACTTCCGCGGGTACAGTCCCCGCGCCTTCGACGGGCGGGGCAACTACAGCCTGGGGATCCGCGAGCAGATCACGTTCCCGGAGATCGACTTCGACCGGGTCGACAGGATCCGGGGGCTGGACGTCACGTTGACCACGTCCGCCCGAACGGACGAGGAGGGCCGGGCTCTCCTCGACGCCTTCAAGTTTCCGTTCCGCGCGAATTGAGGATCATGGCAAAGAAATCAGTCATCAACCGGGAAGCGAAGCGGGTGCGGCTCACCCGCAGGTACGCCGGGAAACGGGCCGAGCTGAAGAAGGTCGCCCACGGTGCGGGGTCGAGCTACGAGGAGCGGTACGCCGCCCAGGAGGCGCTCAACCGGCTCCCGCGCAACGCGAGCCCGACCCGCCTGCGCAACCGGTGCCGCGCCACCGGGCGCCCGCGCGGCTTCGTGCGAAAGTTCGGACTGTCCCGGACCAAGCTGCGGGAAGCCGCCATGCGCGGCGACATCCCGGGACTGGTCAAGGCGAGCTGGTAGGGGAGTCGGGCGATGAGCCTCCAGGATCCGGTGGCGGACATGCTGACCCGCATCCGCAACGGTCAGGCGGCCGGCCGGTTGCGGGTGTCGATGCCGTCCTCGAAGCTGAAGGCGTCCATCGCCGCGGTGCTGCGCGACGAAGGGTACGTCCACGACTTCGAGGTGGCCGAGGGCGAGGGCGGCCACCTCGTGCTCTCGGTTCGCCTCAAGTACCACGAGGGGCGCCCGGTCATCTCGTCGATCGACCGGGTGAGCCGGCCGGGCCTCAGGATCTACCGGGGCAAGGGAGACCTCCCGGTCGTCATGGGAGGGCTCGGCATCGCCGTCGTCTCGACCTCGCGGGGCGTCATGGCCGATCGCGCCGCCCGGACCGAGGGTCTCGGGGGCGAAGTGCTGTGCACGGTGACCTGACGTGTCGCGGATCGCAAAGGCGCCCATCGCGGTACCGGCCGGGGTCGACGTCCGGGTCGACGGCCGGGAGGTCGAGATCGAGGGCGCCCGGGGCTCCATCCGTCATTGCCTGCACGTGTCGGTGGCGCTGGAGCAGGGGTCCGGGGAGAACGGGCCGGAGCTCCGGGTCCGTCCCCGCGACGAGACCCGGGAGGCGGTCGCCCAGGCCGGAACCGCGCGGTCCCTTCTCGGCAACATGGTGATCGGGGTGACCGAGGGGTTCGAACGGCGGTTGCAGCTCGTGGGGGTGGGATATCGCGCCCAGTCGAACGGCGGCCGTCTCGAGATGGCGCTCGGCTATTCGCATCCCGTCGAGTTCGAGCCGCCGGAAGGGGTGACGGTGGAGGCGGCCAGCAACACCGAGGTCGTGGTGCGGGGGGTGGACAAGCAGCAGGTCGGCCAGGTCGCGGCGGTGATCCGGGGCTTCCGGCCCCCGGAGCCCTACAAGGGCAAGGGAGTGCGCTACGCGGACGAGATCGTGCGCCGCAAGGAAGCGAAGAAGAAGTAGGCGGCGAGACGGGATGGACAAGAAGAAGGCGAGGCTCCGGCGGGCGCGCCGGACCCGGGCCGCGGTCCGCCGGCGGCGGGTGCACCGGTTGAGCGTCAACCGGTCGCCGCGGCACATCTACGCACAGGTGTTCGAGCCGGATGGCTCGCGGGTGCTCGCCTCGGCATCGACCCTCGACAGGGCGGTGCGGGAGCAGGTGGAAGGGAACGGCGGGAACGTCGCGGCCGCCGCGGTGGTGGGGCAGGCGATCGCGGAGCGGGCGCGCAAGGCCGGGATTGCCCGGGTCGCCTTCGACCGTTCGGGCTACAAGTACCACGGGCGGGTGAAGGCGCTGGCGGAAGCGGCGCGCGAGCACGGGCTCGAGTTCTAGCGGACTCGATTTCGATCGATCCGCGCGCTCCGCGCCGGGGCGCGGCGCGTGGTCGGCGGACGGGACGGGAAGATGGCGCAATATCAGAGGACGGGCCGCGGCGATCGCGACGACGAGCTTCTCGAGAAGCTCGTCAACGTGAACCGGGTCGCGAAGGTGGTCAAGGGCGGCCGGCAGTTCGGATTCTCCGCCCTGACGGTGGTGGGTGACGGCAAGGGCCGGGTGGGGCTCGGCCGCGGCAAGGCGCGCGAGGTGCCGGTCGCCATCCAGAAGGCGATGGAGTCCGCCCGCAAGTCGATGGTGCGGGTGCCGCTCAAGGGCGGGACGCTCCAGTACGCGGTGACCGCCCGCCACGGCTCGGCGAAGGTCTACATGAAGCCGGCGTCGGAAGGAACCGGGATCATCGCCGGCGGCGCGATGCGGGCGGTGTTCGAGGTCGTGGGGGTACGCGACGTCCTCGCCAAGTGCATCGGCTCCAACAATCCCATCAACGTGGTGCGGGCTACCGTCCGCGGCCTGTCCGAGATGGTCGAGCCCTCGGTCATCGCCGCGAAGCGCGGCAAGACGCTCGAAGAGTTGACGGGCGGGGCCGGATGATGGCTGCGGCGAAGAAGGCGGCGAAGCCCGGGGCGCCGGCGAAGAAGGCGCCGGGCGGCCGGGTCCGGGTGACCCTGGTTCGCAGCCTGCACGGCCGGCTGAAGCGGCACCAGGCGTGCGTGCGCGGGCTCGGCCTCCGGCGAATGCACCACACCGTGGAGGTCGAGGACTCCCCGTGTACCCGCGGGATGATCAGGAAGGCCTCCTACCTGCTCGAGGTCGAGGAAGTGCGATGAGGTTGAACGATCTCAAGCCGGCGCGCGGGGCGCGCCGTGCGGGCCGGCGGGTCGGCCGCGGCCCCGGGTCGGGATCGGGGAAGACCTGCGGGCGCGGGCAGAAGGGCCAGAAGTCGCGCTCCGGCGGCGGCGCGGCGGCCGGGTTCGAGGGCGGCCAGATGCCCTTGCAGCGGCGTCTTCCGAAGCTCGGCTTCACGTCGCGGAAGGCGCCGTTCAACGGCGAGGTCAAGGTCGGGTCGCTGGCCCGGCTGGAGGGCGGCGAGGTGGACCCGGAGCGGCTCAGGTCGGCGGGGCTGGTCAAGCGGCGCGCGAAGCGGATCAAGATCATCGCGGGTGGTGAGCCCGGTCGGGCGTTCACGGTGAACGGCGTCGGGGTGACCGCGGGCGCGCGGGCCGCCATCGAGGCCGCCGGCGGAACGGTGATCGACTGATGGCCCGGCGCGCGCTCGAATCCGCACGCGGCCGTCCCTCCCTGGGCGGCGGCAGGATGTCGGAGCTGCGCCAGCGGCTGCTGTTCGTTCTCGGCGCGATCCTCATCTTCCGGATCGGCTCCTTCATTCCGGTTCCCGGGATCGACCCGGTCGCCCTCGAAGCACTCTTCGAGCAGCAGCGCGGGACCATCCTCGACATGTTCAACATGTTCTCGGGCGGGGCGCTCAGCCGGTTCTCGATCTTCGCGATCGGCATCATGCCGTACATCTCCGCGGCGATCATCATGCAGCTCCTGTCCGTGGTGCATCCGAAGCTCGAGCAGCTCAAGAAGGAGGGCGAGCAGGGACGGCGGAAGATCACGCAGTACACGCGGTACGGCACGGTGCTGCTGGCCACGTTCCAGGCCCTCGGGGTCGCGATCGCGCTCGAGAGCCAGAGCGCCGGCGGGGCGCCGGTGGTCATCGCGGCCGGCCTCGGGTTCCGCATCACCACCGTGGTGACCCTGGTGACCGGCACCATCTTTCTCATGTGGCTCGGCGAGCAGGTGAGCGAGCGGGGAATCGGCAACGGCATCTCCATCATCATCTTCGCCGGCATCGTGGCCGGGCTTCCCTCGGCCGTCGGAGGCACGCTGGAGCTTGCCCGCATCGGAGAGCTGCACGTCCTCCTCGTGCTGCTCCTTCTCGCCCTCGCCCTCGCCGTCACCGGCTTCGTCGTGTTCGTGGAGCGGGGCCAGCGGCGGATCACCGTCAACTACGCCAAGCGCCAGATCGGGCGGCGGATGTATGCCGGCCAGACCAGCCACCTGCCGCTCAAGCTCAACATGGCCGGGGTGATCCCCCCGATCTTCGCGTCGAGCATCATCCTGTTCCCCGCGACCCTGGGCGGCTGGTTCGGAAGCTCCGAGGGCCTCGGCTGGCTTGGCGACATCGCCACGACCCTGTCGCCGGGCCAGCCGCTGTACGTCATCTGCTACGCGGTCGCCATCGTGTTCTTCTGCTTCTTCTACACCGCCCTCGTGTTCAATCCGCGCGACACGGCCGACAACCTCAAGCGCTCGGGAGCATTCATCCCGGGGGTGCGCCCCGGCGAGCAGACCGCCCGCCACATCGACGGGGTGATGACCCGGCTCACGGTCGCGGGCGCCGCCTACATCACCGCGGTCTGCCTGCTCCCGGAGTTCCTGATCGTCCAGTGGTCCGTCCCGTTCTACTTCGGAGGCACCTCCCTGCTCATCATCGTCGTGGTGGTGATGGACTTCATGGGCCAGGTCCAGGCACACATGATGTCCCACCAGCACGAGGGGTTGCTCCGCAAGGCGAACCTGCGGGGCTATGGACGCACCGGGGTCGTGCGGTAGCCGGATCACCGGCGAGCCGGCGGGCGGGGGCAAGCGGACATCGGGCCGGGACGCGGCCGGGGAGGGTGAAATGAAGGTGCGGGCTTCGGTCAGGAGGATGTGCCGCAACTGCAAGATCGTACGGAGAAAGCGGGTGGTGCGGGTCATCTGCACCGACCCTCGGCACAAGCAACGGCAGGGTTGAACGAATCATGGCGCGAATCGCGGGTATCAACGTTTCGGACCGCAAGCACGTCTGGGTGTCGCTGACCGGGATCTTCGGCATCGGCCGGTCCCGGTCGCTCGCCATCTGCGAGGCAGCCGGCATCGATCCCGGCGTTCCGGTTAAGGATCTGGCCGAGCCCGAGCTCGAGAGGATCCGGGCCGAGGTCTCCCGATACACCATCGAGGGCGATCTGCGCCGGGAGGTCGGCATGAGCATCAAGCGGCTCATGGACCTCGGCTGCTATCGGGGGCTGCGCCATCGCCGCGGCCTTCCCGTGCGCGGACAGCGCACCCACACGAACGGACGCACCCGCAAGGGCCCGCGCCGTCCCATCCGCAAGTAACCGACATGGCGACCCGACCCAAGGCACGTACCCGCAAGCGCATCCGCCGCGACGTCGCGGACGGGGTCGCGCACATCCATGCGTCGTTCAACAACACCATCATCACGATCACCGATCGGCAGGGCAACGCGCTCGCCTGGGCCACGGCCGGCGGGAGCGGATTTCGCGGTTCGCGCAAGAGCACCCCGTTCGCGGCCCAGGTGGCCGCGACCCGGGTCGGCGACATGGTGAAGGAGTTCGGAATGCAGAACCTGGACGTGCGCGTCCGGGGACCGGGGCCCGGCCGGGAGTCGGCGGTCCGCGCCCTGCACGGAAAGGGCTTCCGGATCATGAGCATCACGGATGCGACGCCCATGCCGCACAACGGGTGCCGCCCGCCGAAGAAACGCCGGGTCTAGCGGCCCCGGCGTCCCGAGGAGCAACCGACGATGGCAAGATACCTGGGCCCCAAGTGCCGGCTGAGCCGGCGCGAGGGTACCGATCTCTTCCTGAAGCAGCGAGGGCGCTCGATCGAGGCCAAGTGCCGGTTCGAGAATCCACCCGGGCAGCATGGCATCGGCCGCCGGCGGCCCCGGCCCCGCCAGACGGATTATGCCCTCCAGCTTCGCGAGAAGCAGAAGCTCCGGCGGCTCTACGGGGTGCTGGAGAAGCCCTTTCGCAACTACTACCGGGCGGCGGCGAGGCGCAAGGGGGCGACCGGCGAGCTCCTGCTCCAGCTCCTCGAACGCCGCCTGGACAACGTGGTCTACCGGATGGGCTTCGGCTCCACCCGGGCCGAATCGCGGCAGCTCGTGTCGCACAAGGCGATCACGGTGAACGGCCGGGTCGTCAACATCGCGTCCTGTCTCGTCTCCCCCGGTGACGTGGTCGCGGTGCGCGAGAAGGCCCGGAAGCAGGCCCGCATCGTGGAGAGCGTCGAGATCGCCGAACAGTACGGATTCTCCGGCTGGGTCGACGTCGATACGAAGAAGCTCGAAGGCGTGTTCCTCCACGTCCCCGAGCGCTCCGAGCTGCCGCCGGACATCCAGGAGCAGCTCGTCGTGGAGCTCTACTCCAAGTAGACCTCGCTCGCGGGAAGTCACCATCCAGGAACGTTTCCAGGGCCGTCCCGGGCCCTGGACGGGAGAAGAAATGCAGGCAAGCGCACCCGAACTGCTGAGGCCCCGGCTGGACGTCCGGCCGCTTGGCCCCAACGCGGCCCGGATCACCCTCGAGCCGCTCGACCGAGGTTTCGGACACACCCTCGGGAACGCGTTGCGGCGGATGTTGTTGTCGTCGATGCCGGGGTGCGCGATCGTGGACGTCGAGATCGACGGCGTGCTGCATGAGTATTCGACGATCGAGGGGGTGCAGGAGGACGTGACGGAGATCCTGCTCAATCTCAAGGAGATCGCGGTCCGCACGAACGCCCGCAACGAGGCCGCGCTTACGGTGAGCGCCAAGGGCCGCCGCGTGTTGCGCGCGGGAGACGTCCAGGTCGGGCACGATGTGGAGATCGCCAATCCGGACCACGTGATCGCGCACCTGGAGGAGCAGGGCGAGCTTGCGATGACCATGCGGGTGGCGATCGGGCGAGGGTACGAGCCCGCGTCCGCGCGCGTGGACGAGGACGACTCCGAGCGGCCTATCGGACGGCTGCCCCTGGACGCCTCCTACTCGCCCGTGCGCCGGGTCAGCTACCAGGTCGAGAGCGCCCGCGTGGAGCAGCGCACCGACCTCGACAAGCTGGTGCTGGAGGTCGAGACGAACGGGACGATCGATCCCGAGTACGCGGTTCGCTACGCGTCGAGCCAGCTACAGAGCCTGCTCTCCGCGTTCTCCGCCCCCGACGTGGCCGTAGACGCGGCCGGAGGGCGTCACGCCGCCGACATGGACCCGGACCTGCTGCGCAAGGTCGACGAGCTCGAGCTCTCCGTGCGCTCGGCGAACTGCCTCAAGGCCGAGGGAATCGAGCGGGTGGGGGACCTCATCCAGCGCACGGAGACCGACCTCCTCCGTACGCCGAACCTCGGGAAGAAGTCGCTCACCGAGATCAAGACCGCCCTGGCCGAACAGGGGCTCTCGCTCGGGATGAAGCTCGACGGCTGGCCGCCGGTGGACTACCTCCAGGAGCGCCGCGGCCCGGTGCGGGCCGAAGCCTGACGACACGCGTCGAGGAGTCCCCTGCCATGCGTCACCGAAAGAGCGGCCGCCACCTGAACCGCACCTCCGCCCATCGCAAGGCGATGTTCCGCAACATGGCGGTGTCGCTCTTTACGCACGAGACGATCAGGACGACGGTGCCGAAGGCGAAGGAGCTGCGCCGCGTCGTGGAGCCGTTGATCACGCTGGCCAAGCAGGACCATCACTCGCGGCGCCGGCTCGCCTTCGACAGGGTTCGGAGCCGCGCCGCGGTCACCAAGCTCTTCAACGAACTCGGGCCGCGCTACCGCGACCGGCCGGGCGGATACGTCCGCATTCTTCGTCACGGATACCGGGCGGGGGACGCCGCCCCGATGGCGGTGGTCGAGCTGGTCGATCGTCCGGCTCCGGACGAGGAGGAGGAGTAGGCTCCGCTCCGTTCGATCCGGCGCCGGCCGGCCCTGCCTGCGCCGCGGGCGCGCAGGGCTCGCGGCCGCGAGCCGCCTCCCGCCACGGGCGCCGGCGTTGCCGCACCCGCGGGAAGGGCAGGGCGGGAGGCGGAGATCAGGGACCGAGGCGCTCCGCTATCCGATCGAGGCGCTCCGCCCCCCAGAAGAGCTCCTCGCCGACCAGATAGCCCGGAACCCCGAACACCCCCTTCGCTTCCGCATCCTGCCTGATCTCTTCGAGACGCCGTGGCCCTTCGTGCCCGAGATAATCGCGGAATCCCCGGACCTCCACGCCGGACGCGGCCAGGGTGTCCTCGATGATCGCCGGATCCTCGATGTCGAGCTCGCGGCGCCAGAACCTCTCGAACACGGTGTCATGGTAGGGGCGGAAGCCGCCCCTCTCCTTCGCCCAGAGAAACCCGACGTGGGAGCAGGTGCTGTCGAAGATCTTCCGGGGCCCGCGGATGGTGAGGCCGCGCCGGTTGGCCTCCCGGCGGCAGTCCATGTAGCTGTACCGGACCCTCCGCCACTGGTGCTCGTTCCGGCTCTGCGAAAGTACGCGGCCTTCGGCGTCGACTTCCGCGGCGCCGAGGAAGTCGGGGATGTGCAGGGAGTACGGAAGGACGTCGAGCTCGGCGCCGGCCCGGTCCGCGAGGGCGAAGGTCCCCTCCTGCGCGAGGAACGCGTAGGGGCTCTTGTAGTCGAAGTAGTGGATGAGCTTCATCGGGGGGAGCCTTGGCCAAGCCGCCGCGATTATGACATGGAGCTCCGGGCCGGGGAGGGGCCGGGTGCGCCCTGGGGCGATCTCATTCTGCATCGGAGACGCGGGCCGGATGCGGCCCGAAGACGATCTCGAGTGAAGCAGGGTCGAAAGCGCGGGCTCGACGATTCACATGGTGCGGATCAGGAGCCGGCGACGGTCTTGGGAGTCTGTGCCGTAGAAGAATTTTCCGGAGTCCATCCCCACTTCGAAGGCGAGACAGGGTCGGTGCGGATCCGAAATCGGGAAAATTTCTCCATATGATCCGATTCTTGTTCATTTCTCCGGATCCTTCCCCATCGACCCTCTCCGGAGGGGTTCCGCGGCACGGACTCCCGGGAGCCGGATACCGGCAGAATGAAATGGTCCCGGGTACCCTGCGGCCCGCGGATCGGCCTCCGGCCGTGAACGGCCTCCCGGCGCCCCCGGAACGGCTGACCGTCGTCTGCGATCTCGACGGCACCCTCGTCGACAGCGCGCCGGATCTCTCCGGCGCGCTCGACACCGTCCTCGCCGAGCACGACGTTCCGGCCGTGCCGCTCGAGGAGATCCGGCATCTGGTCGGCGACGGGGCGCTCGCGCTCATCCGGCGGGCGCTGGCCCGCGCCGGCGCCTCGGAACGATGCGACACGGACCGGTTGCTCGAACGCTTTCTCGACGTCTACCGGTCGCGGCTCACGCGCGAATCCCGCCCCTACCCCGGTGTTCCCGGCGCGCTTCGAGCGCTTGCCGATCTCGGCCATCCGCTCGCCGTGTGCACCAACAAGCCGGAGGCCCTCGCCCGCCGAATGCTGACCGAGCTTCGCCTCGACTTCTTCGGCGGGGCGGTCGTCGGCGGCGATACCTTCGGCTTCCGGAAGCCGGATCCGCGTGCGCTCGAAGCGGCGGTGTCCATCGCGGGCGGCGAGCCGGGGCGCTCGGTACTGGTCGGCGACAGCCGGACCGACGTGGAGACGGCGCACAACGGCGGCGTGCCCGTGATCCTCGTGAGCTACGGTTACCGGACGGATTCGATCGACGTTCTCGCGCCGGACTTCGTGGTGCATGAGTTCGGCTCGGTGCCCGACGTCGTGCGTCGCCTCGGCGGCGCCGGGGCGGACGGGGAGGCAGGCTGACCCGCCCCACCCCGCCGGGAACGGACCCTTGGCCGGCGGCTCGACTTCCGGTGTTCCCGCCTCCGTCTCGCGCCGGAAGCCGGCGCCGCCGGAAATCCGGCCGGAAAAGCAACCCCGCCTCACCTGTCAGAACGACAGGGGCGAAAGCCATCCACCATCCATGAGAGCAGGGCAAGTCCGCTCCATCCGAGGCATGTGCGCGGTGGGGTTTTCGCCGGGCATGCCTCTCGCGAACGCTCTTGGGTACGGCGTCCTGGGAACGCTCGTGTCCCGCCCGCAAATGGGACGGCGAGGCCGCCGCCGATCAATGCGGGCGGGACACAAGCGTTCCCAGGACGCCGTGCCTGCGCAAGTGGCTCCGTGGGGTGAAATCCGCCAGCAACCCCCTCGAACCGAACCCGAACCACGGAAGAACGCCGTCTCCGTGAGGGTGAAAAATATCTCTTCCCTCGATCTCCAACCGCTATATCAAGAGCTTACGAACAGCGCCCGGGGCTCATCCGCCGGGCCGGGCCTGAGACCCGGCTCCGCTCGAGCTTCACCAGCGGCATCGAGTCCCTGCCGGTGGCGGTGGTCCCGTCATGACGTGAATTCACGAGAGCTCCCCCATCCCTGGTTCGCGACGTCCCTGCTCCCGTCTCGATGGTCGGCTGCTCCGGCCACGTTCGATCTCGGGGCCGCCCCTCCGTCGGGCTCCCCGTCGACGTGCTAATCTCCGGGCCGTGGACGCGCAGTTCCTCACCATCATCGGTACCGTGCTGGCGGTCGGCTTCGGGCTCGCCGGGCTCATGATCCGAACCACGGCGCGGCTCGATCGGCGCATCGACAACGACAAGGCGGCGGCGGACGCGGATCGGCGCGCGTACCGGACCGCGGCGGACGCGGACCGGCGCGCGTTCCAAGCCGGGATGGACGCCTTCCGGGTCGAGATGCAGCGCCTCGCCGAACGGCAGTCGATCGTCGAAGGCAGGGTCGCCGAACGCGGGGCCGCCGCCGACTGAGCCCGTCACCCGGATTGCAACCGCTTCTCGATCTGCCACGGTCACGGCCCCGCGCCCGGCCCGCCCCTTCCGGAGTCACCTCGACCGCCGGCGATCGGCGTCGGGGGCGGTCCCGCGGTCCACGGACGAGACCTTCGGCTTCCGGAGAGCACCCGGTTCCGGTTCGCGGGCCGGGTCGCCGCGGTCGAGCGCAGGCACGCCCTGACCGTGGACCCGCGGGAGGCCCGCCGGCACGGCATCGCCCCGGTGCACCGGGGGCGCCCGTCCTGCCGGTTCATGCGCGACGGGGACCGCGGCGGGGTCGTGCGCGGGTGAGCCTCCCATCGGGGAGACTCGGGCCAAGGACGCACCGCCGACGGCCGGGGACGGCCCCTGCTTCCCTGCTCCGTGCGGGTGCTCGGGACGGACGAGCGCTCCAGACGCCCCGGAGGTACGCTCTCCGCCGTCCGCCAGCACCGGACGCCGCCGGCCGGGAGGCCCGGGCGCCTGCGAACGAGAGGCGGCCGAGGAGGGAAGGATGGAGCCGCGGCAGCTCATCCGGAGGTAGACCGGGGCGGCGCTCGAGGCGGAGCGCTCCGGGGCACGGGAGCATTTCATCGATCTCTGCCGGCTGCTCGGCGAGCCGACCCCGGCCGAGGCAGACCCGCCGGGGGAGACCTGCTGCCTCCTGCGCATCGCCCGCCTTCCGCCGGCGGGTCGATGTGGTTCAATAGACGCATGACGGCCATCCAGTCCGACGACGTACTCGAAGCCGCGGCCCGCTGGCGGGAGGAAGGCCGGGCCGCCGCCCTCGCGACCGTGGTCGAAACCTGGGGCTCCTCCCCTCGGCCGGTCGGGAGCCAGCTCGCGGTGGGCGGCGATGGCGGCTTCGTCGGCTCGGTCTCCGGCGGCTGCATCGAGGGTGCGGTGGTGCGGGCCGCGCTCGAGGTGATCGAGAGCGGCCGCCCCCGCGTGCTCGATTTCGGGGTGACGGACGAGCAGGCGTGGGAGGTCGGTCTCGCGTGCGGCGGGAAGGTCCGGGTCTTCGTCGAGCGGGTGGAGTAGCCGCGGATGCGGCGCGAAACGTTGCACGCGGTCCTCGCCGCGCGGGAAGCCAAGCGCCCGGCGGTGCTGGTCAGCGCGCTCGACACGGGCGACCAGCGGCTCTTCCACGCCGACGATCCGGATGCGGCCGGGCTCGATCCGGCGGTCCGCGCCGCCTGCTTCGCGGCGCTGCGCGCCGACCGCAGCCGGACGCTCCCGAAGGAGGAGGGCTCCTTCTTCCTGCAGGTATTCAACCCGCCGCTTCGGATGGTCGTCGTGGGCGCGGTGCACGTCACCCAGGCCCTCGCGCCCATGGCCGCCCTGCTGGGCTACGAGGTCACGGTCGTCGATCCGCGGCGCGCGTTCGCGACCGACGAGCGGTTCCCGGGGGTGGCGGTGGAGTCCGACTGGCCGGACGATGCCCTCCGCCGCCTCTCCCCCGACCGACGGACCGCGGTGGTCACCCTGACCCATGACCCCAAGCTCGACGATCCGGCCCTCGAAGTAGCGCTCGCGGGCGACGCGTTCTACATCGGGTCGCTCGGCAGCCGGCGCACCCACGCCGCGCGGCTGGAGCGGCTGCGCGCGCGCGGGTTCGACGAGCCGGCCCTCGCCCGCATCCACGGCCCCATCGGGCTCGCGATCGGAGCGAGGTCCCCGGCCGAGATCGCGACCGCGGTGACGGCGGAGATCACGGCGACGCTCCGGGGTGCGCCGTCCGCTCCGGAGACGCGGTAGCGCCTTGCGCTTCGGTCCGACCCCGCTCGCCGACGCGGAAGCCGCAATCCTCGCCCACGGTTTCCGGCTTCCTGAACGGGTGCTCAAGAAGGGCCAACGGCTGTCGGCCGATGACGTCGCGGCGCTCGGCCGGGCCGGATACGACTCGGTGGTGACGGCGCGCCTGGACCCGGACGACGTCCCCGAGAACGACGCGGCCCGGGAGCTCGCCGAGGCGCTGGCGGGTGCGGGTGCGGGGTCGGGAAGCGGCTCCGCCGGGCTGGTCACCGGGGCGGCGTTCACCGGGCGCTGCAATCTGCTTGCCGCGGCGCGCGGGGTGCTCTGCGTGGACGAGGAGGGGGTCGCGGAAGTGAATGCGGTCGGCGAGGAGCTCACCCTGGCGACGCTTCCCGACGAGACGGTGGTGGGTCCGCGCCGCCTCGCGGCCACCGTCAAGGTGATTCCCTTCGCGGTCGAGCGCTCGCACCTCGATTCGTGCCTGCGCATCGTCGGGAAGCGCCGAGGGGTCGTCCGGGTGGCGGAATTCCGTCCCCGCCGCGCCGGCCTCCTGCTCACCGTGCTGCCCGGCGCCCGTCCCTCGGTCCTCGACAAGACCGCCTCGGTCCTTCGGGACCGGCTCGCCGCCGTCGGCGCGGACCTCCGGGCCGAACGCCGGTGCCCGCACGCGCCGGACGAGGTGGCGTCCGCCCTCGCCGAGCTCGTCTCCGCCGGCTGCGACCTGCTGGTCGTGCTGGGCGCGTCCGCGATCACGGACCGCCGCGACGTCGTGCCCGCCGCGATCGAGGTCGCCGGCGGCACGGTGCACCGGTTCGGCCTTCCGGTCGATCCCGGCAATCTCGTCCTGTACGCCCGGCTCGGCCCCGTCCCGGTCATCGGCCTTCCGGGCTCCTCGCGCTCGCCGGCGCCGAGCGGGGCGGATCGGCTCCTGCGGCGGGTCGGGGCGGATCTGCCGCTCACCGGGCGCGAGTTCGCGGCCTGGGGAGCGGGCGGGCTCCTCAAGGAGCAGCTCGGCCGGCCCTCGCCCCGCAGCGCCCCTTCGGACGCGGCGGCCATCGCGGCCGCGTCCCCCCCGCGTGAGATCGCGGTCATCGTCCTCGCGGCCGGCCAGTCACGGCGGATGGGCAAGCGCAACAAGCTGCTGGAGCCGGTGGCGGGCGAGCCGATGGTGCGCCATGCGGTGCGCGCCGCGGCGGCGGCGGCCGAAGGCGGGCTCCCGGTCGTGGTGGTGACCGGCCACGAGCGCTCGAAGGTGGAGGCGTCGCTCGCCGGCTTCGACGTCGCCTTCACGCACAATCCCGACTACGGAGCGGGCCTCAGCACCTCGCTCGCCCGCGGGGTGGCCGCCCTCCCGAGTGGGGTGGAGGGTGCGATCGTGTGCCTCGCGGACATGCCGGGGGTGCGCGCCCGGCACCTCCGGAGGCTCCGCGAGGCGTTCGACCCCGGAGCGGGGGCCGCGATCTGCGTGGCCACGCGCCGCGGCAAGCGGGGCAACCCGGTACTGTTCGCATCCCGCTTCTTTGCCGAGATGTGCGACGTCGAGGGGGACGTGGGCGCCCGGCACCTCATCGGAGCGTACGCCGATCTCGTGCGGGAGGTGGAGATGCCGGACGACGGGGTGCTGCTCGACATCGACTCGCCGGGCGCATTGCGGGCGTATCGGTCCGGCGCGATGGCCGGGGCCGCCGAAGCCGGCGGCGGGGCCGGGGCCGGGATCGAGGTCGGGGCCGAGACCAGGGCCGGAGCGGCAGACGGTGGCTGACCTTCCGTATCACGCCGCGATCATGAGCGCCGCCCGTCGGGAGAGCGGCAAGGGCCGGCTCGACGCGCCGGACGCCTCCGCGACGGTGGACAACCCGCTCTGCGGCGATCGGGTCACCGTCGACATCCGGCGGAGCGGTCCCGCCGGAGGCCCCGCCCTGGTATCGGAGATCGGCCAGGTGGTCCGCGGCTGCGTGCTCTGCGAGGCGTCGGCGTCGGTGATCGTGGAAGTGGGGACGGGGGCGGCGGAGTCCGATCTCCGCGCCGCGTCGGACCGCGTCCGCCGTATGCTGGAGCACGGCGGGCCGCCGCCCGAGGGGGAGTGGAGAAAGGCCGGGATGTTCCTTCCCGTGCGCCCCCACCCCAGCCGCCACGACTGCGTGCTGCTCCCGTTCCAGGCTCTTCTCGAAGCGCTCGACGGCGGCGGCTGACGGTTCGCCCGCCGACCGCGTTCCGATCCGCCCGCGCTCCGACGCGCCGGGCTGCGACCGGCGGCGGCCATCGAGCGCGGGGTGGCGGGATACCTCGATGCGATCGGGAGCACGAAGGGGACCGTCGGCGGTGTCCTCGCCGCCGATCTCGCCCGCGGCCGGGACAACCCGTTGCTCGCGGACATGCAGGCGCTCGGCACGCCCTCGGCGGCTTCCGCCGGCGGCGGTCCCGGCGCTCGTGGTCCCGGCGCTCGTGGCCGGGCGCGCCCGGCCGGGGAGCGGCGGCGCCGGCGCGTCGAGGCGTGATCGCCCGGGACCGGCGCACCCACGGGGTGCGGAGGGGCCAGGAGCCCGGCCGGCAGGGACCCGGGGGACGCCGGCCCCTCGATCCCGCTCCCTTCGCACCGTGGATGAAGCAAATTCGCCCCGATGGTGCGACACTACCGCGGGCGGAGGCTTCGCCGCCCCGTTTCGTGGATCGACGGCGCCCGCGCGCACGGGTGCAGGAGGAGGAGAAGATGTCCTTGGTGTGGCTCGATCACGTGAACATTCGAACGGCCCGGCTGGAGGAGATGCGGAGGTTCTACTCCGAGGTCCTCGGCCTCGAGGACGGCCAGCGCCCGGACTTCGGGTTCGACGGGGCGTGGCTCTACCTCGGCGACAAGGCCTGCGTACATCTCGTCCCCGCCGAGAAGTCCCCGGCCGCGCGGGACCCCGGCATCGAGCACTTCGCCTTCCGCTCCCTCGGGGCCGCGGACATGGTGAGGAAGCTCCAGCGCCGCGGGATCGGGTTCAACGTCCTGTCCCGAAGGAAGCTCGGGGTGCTTCAGATCAACCTCCACGATCCGGACGGAAACCACATCGAGCTCGCCTACCCGGGGCGGGAGATCGCGGCCTTGCCCAGGAAGTACCAGGCGGAGGGCGGGCCGGTGGTCTACGAGCCGCCCCGGCAGCGAGCCGCCTGACCCCAGGACGCGGATCGAGCCTTCGCTCCGGAGGGGGGCCGGGGCGGGCCGCCGCCCGGAGGATCGACGCATGCCCATCGACTCGGCCCTCGTCGGCGCCAGCACCAGCGTCCACCGGCACGATGTGGACGCCCGCTGGACCATGGCCTACAGCGCGGCCCTCGGCGACACCGGGCCGCACTATCTCGACACCACCTCGGAGGTGGTCGCCCATCCGCTGTTCACCATCGCCCCCGAGTGGGCGGTGCACCTCGAAGCGCGCGACCAGCTCGCCGAGAACGGCCTCACCCCGGACGAGCGGCTGCGGAGCGTGCACGCCGCCCACGACTGCCGCGTCCACCGGCTCGTCCGCCCCGGAGACCGTCTGGACACGCGGGCGACGGTGGCGCTCGTCGAGGCGCGGCGCCCGGGCGCCTACGTGGTGACCCGTCTCGACACCACCGGCGCCGACGGCGAGCCGGTGTGCACCACGTACCAGGCGAGCGTGTATCGGGGGGTCGCGGTCGAAGGCGGGGATCGGGTACACGCCGAGCCGCCGCCGATTCCCGCTGCCGCCGCACCTGCCAAGGCATCCGCCGCCGCATCGAACGGCGGTCCGGCGCCGCTTGCCGAGCTCCCGGCCCCGGTGCCCGCCAACCTCGCCCACGTCTACAGCGAGTGCGCGCGGATCTGGAACCCCATCCACACCGACGTGGAGGTCGCGCGCCGCATGGGGCTGCCGGACGTCATCCTGCACGGCAGCGCGACCCTGGCCCTCGCGGTGTCGCGCATCGTCGACTACGCGGCGGGCGGGGACCCGAGGTCCGTCCGCCGCCTCGGCGGCACGTTCCGGGGAATGGTACTGATGCCGAGCGAAGTCCGGGTGCGGGTGTTCGCGGACGAGGCGGCCGGCGAGGGCCGCGTGGTGGCCTGGGACGTCCTGAACGCCGAAGGCCGGCCCGCCATCGCCAATGGATTCCTCGTCTTCGACCCGTAGCCCCGTACGGATACGGAATCGTGGCCTCGACGTGACCGGTCCCCGCCATCACGTGACGGTTCTCCGCGGGACCCCGGCCATCGATGCGGAGCGGATCGACCCCCTGTGCGGTTCGGCGCGGAAGCGAGTGCCGTCCAGCCATTCGAGCAGACGCGGCAGGTCCGCGTATCGCGCCCGCGACGGTGACGCTACCCGCCTGTCGGGCAATTGCCGTAGAAAACGGCAGGGCGTTGGCGAAGGCATCGAACGTCGGGTCGAATCGAGCCGGATCGCGCTTGCCGCGACTCCACGGGATCGATGCCGGCAGGACTATTGCTCCAAGCGGGAAAATTCGTCGATCAAGTCGTCTCGAACCACGGGGCTCGAGAGCAGTCCCTGGTTCCAGAGCTGAAAGGCCGCGGTCCTCGCGCCGACGCCGTAATCGTTCAGCAGCGACGGGAACGAGTCGCGGTCCGCCGCGGAGTCGAGCGCTCCGAACCGTTCGTACAGGTGGTCGCTCGGGAGGAGGAACTCCGCCGCGAACGCGCCGGAGCAACGTCTGGCCCACGGCTGCGCGAACGGCGTCGAGGCGGCGCCGAGGGCGTCCGCCCGATAGGAATCCACCAGCAGGTGGCCCAGTGCCCGGGCGAGCTCGAAGCGCTCGCCCCACGGTGTCGCGGTGCGCGGGGTGCGGTTGATGACGGCGGCGGCTCCGGCGCCGCGGCGTGCTCCGACCAGCATTCTTTCCTGTGAGCAATCGACGCCCGAGTGAACGACTTCGACTCCAAAGGCCCGCATCCGTTCCCTCATGTCCGCGACGGGTTCTCCGTTCAAGCCGAGCCGGTCCCGGATCCCCTGAGCGGCAAGTCGTCCGGACTCCTCGGGGCTGGCGCCGGCCTTCGCCGCGTCGCGCGCGGCCGCCCTGGACTCCTCGTCGAAGCTCGTCACCTTCCGGGTCCGCTCGTCGAGCCCCCGGATTTCGCGGCCCAGGGATTCCAGCGTCGCCGGGGGAAGGTCTCGCATGACCTGGGTGATGACGCTCTCGCTCGGATCGTCGGAGCCCTCGGGGAGGCCCAGGCTCCGGCGGAGCTCGGTGTCGGTCGTGCTCGCCGTCCAGCCGCGAAGCACCTCCGCCCCGATGCCCGTGAACGCCCGCAACCTTTCGCCGAAGTCGGCTTTCGCCTCGTGCAGCGGATCCTCGAGACCCACCCACGAAAAGACGCCGTCGAGACCTTCCTCCCGAAACCACTCGGCCATGAACGCGACGAATTCCGCGAATACCGCCTCCCCCCGATCCCAGGAAACGGATTCCTGCCCGGGCTCGGTAATGAACCGGGGAGCCCGCGCCCCCGCGAATTCGGCCGGCGCCCACTCGACGAACAGTCGATCACCGGCGCGCAGCAGCGCGACGTTGGGGAGCTGGGCGCCGTCCGCCCCCGCGGCGAGATAGTGCCGGGTCCACCACCGCTCGCGGGCGTCGAGCCACTCGTCCTCGTCGCATTGTCCGGGGGGAGGCGCGTTTCCCCACTTCCGAAGGGTGTCGCGCGCCGAAGCGCGAGGCGGGAAGCGGTCGGGGCGCTCCTCGAACCGGATGAACGTCCAGGAGCGAACGATCCAGTCGGCCAGACCTCCCAAGGGCACGTTGACACCCTCCCGAATGGACGGCGATCCGTCCAGCACGTTCCGGCAGAGGTTCCGGCCGTTTACCCAGATCGAGAGCTGCGCCCATCCCGTTCGCTCCGGGAGGTAGCGGGATTCCCACGCAGGCGCAAGCGGATGCAGCTCGATCGCCAGACGGCCGCGGTCTCCGATCAGCTTCATCAGCCGAGCCTCTTCACGAGCCGGTGATACTCGGCGCTGGTGATGTCGCCCCGGTCCCTGAAGCGTCTCAGAACCCTGCCCGGAACCCGACTGGTCGGATAGCCGTGGTACTCGACCTCGCCGCTCTCCGTGGTTCGGGTGGCCTGCGCCGCGAAGAGCTCCAAGCCCGACTCGCCCCGCCGGACGGCGAACCGCCGCGAGCCGGGAGGGTCCGCCTGCTCCGGGATCGAGTCCCGCAGCAGCGCCGCCCGCTGCCGGGACGTCATCCCCGGGGGGCACGGCTCCTTGTCGGGGCGCCACCGCGGGGGGCCTGCCTCCGTCGTCTCCAGCTTGTGGGCCGGATTCGGGCAATAGCGCATCATCGCTCCGTGGAGGTCGCCACACGCCCTATGTACCACGAATCGGTCGCGGCGATTCGACGGATAGAGCGATCCATGAACCAAACTCAGGTCGTCGCACGCCCTATGTACCACGGAACGGGGCGCGGCTCCCGGGTCGGGCCTCGGCGCTGCGCCGACCAGGCGTGGAGCCCCGGGCGCTGTTCGTAAACTATTGATATAGAGGGTGGAGGTCGGTAGGCGAGATATTCTTTACCCCACGGAGACGGCGTTCTTCCGTGGTTCGGGTTCGGTTCGAGGGGGTTGCTGGCGGATTTCACCCTACGGAGCTGCTTGCGCGGGCACGGCGTCCTGGGAACGCTTGTGTCCTGCCCGCACGAGAGCGAAGCGCCCGGAAGAAAATGCGGGCGGGACACCCGCGTTCCCAGGACGCCGTGCCCAAGAACGTTCGCGAGAGGCGTGTTTGGCGAAAATCCCTACAGCGCACATGCCTCAGGCGTGGCATCGTGGCTGACGAGCGGCGCGTTGCGGCGGAGGGGCCGGACCTCGCCGCCGTCCCTCCGGTTGCGAGCCCTGGGCGCTGTTCGTAAGCTCTTGATATAGAGGGTATAGAGGGGGTCGAGATATTTTTCACCCTCACGGAGACGGCGTTCTTCCGTGGTTTGGAGTCGGTTCGAGGGTGTTGCTGGCGGATTTCACCCTACGGAGCTGCTTGCGCGGGCACGGCGTCCTGGGAACGCTTGTGTCCCGCCCGCAAATGGGATGGGGAGGCCGCCGCCGATCAATGCGGGCGGGACACCCGCGTTCCCAGGACGCCGTGCCCAGGAGCGTTCGCGAGAGGCGTGCCCGGCGAAAACCCCACCGCGCACATGCCTCGTTGCGGACGGGAGGTTGCGCCCGGCCGGAAGGTGCGTCATCGTGCACGGCTCCGGTGAACGACGAGGTTCCGCGCCCATGAGTCGGAGTGGCGGCAGGCCTGGACGCCGCGGGCGGCGCGGCCGCTGTCTCGCGGCCGTGTTTCTCGCATGGTCCTGGCTCGGGCTCGGGGCCGCGGACGCTGCGGCGCGGACGGGCGGGAACGGTTCCGTCGAGCACACCGCGAAACATGCCGTGCGGGTGAACGTGCTGACGCGCGGGCTCGAGCATCCCTGGTCGCTCGCCTTCCTCCCCGACGGAGGGATGCTCGTCACCGAACGGCCCGGGCGGCTGCGCTACGTCGCGGCGGACGGCGCCTTGGACCCGACCCCGATCGCGGGGCTCCCGGAGGCGGTGGAGGAGCGGGGGCAGGGCGGGCTGCACGACGTCGTCCTGCACCCGGACTTCCGGCGCAACCGCCTCGTCTATCTGGCGTACAGCGGCCGGGGCGCCGGCGGATACGGCACGGAGCTCGCCCGCGCGCGGCTCGACGGCCGCCGGCTCGCGGACGTGGAGGTCCTGTTCCGCGCGCTCCCGAAGTCGCGCGGCGGGCGGCACTTCGGCGGGCGGGTGGTGTTCGACGGTGACGGCCACGTCTTCCTCACCCTCGGGGACCGCGGCGGCCGGCCGCGCGCGCAGGATCTCGGCGACCACGCCGGCTCCATCGTCCGCCTCACCGAGGACGGCCGCACCCCCGCGGACAACCCGTTCGTGTCGGCCCCGGGGGCGAGACCCGAGATATTCACCCTGGGCAACCGAAACGTGCAGGGCGCGGCGATGAACCCCTGGACCGGCGATCTCTGGACCCACGAGCACGGCCCCCGGGGCGGCGACGAGGTGAACGTCGTCCGGGCCGGCGCGAACTACGGGTGGCCGGTCGTCACCTACGGCAGGAACTACGGCTTCGGCACGAAGATCGGTGAGGGAACCCACAAGGAAGGCATGGCGCCGCCGCTCCGCCAGTGGACCCCGTCCATCGCCCCCTCGGGGATGGCGTTCTACGACGGGGACGAGTTCCCCGGCTGGCGGGGCAGCCTGCTGGTCGGGTCGCTCAAGTTCCGGCTCCTCGCACGGCTCGAATTCGAGGGGGAGCGGTTCGTCCGCGAGGAGCGGATGCTGGAAGACGCCATCGGCCGGATCCGGGACGTGCGGGTCGGGCCGGACGGCCTCGTCTATCTCCTGAGCGATGAGTGGGACGGGGTCGTCGCCCGGCTCGAACCCGCCGACGATTGACGGGGGGTTGCGACTCCGGGCCGCGCCCGGCCGGGGGCCGTCGTCCCTTGCGCGCGCTTGCCGGCGCGGTCCACCTCCGCGCCGGGCCGGCGATGCCTTGCGGTACGATGCGGGGCGGGGGCCGCCGACGTGGCCTCCGCCCTCCCTTCGCGCCGGGCGTGCCGCCGGACGCCCCCCGCCGCTTCGCGCGCCCGCGTCCCTTCAGGCTCGGGTGGGATCGGGGGAGACCCGCACCAGGAGCTTCCCGAAGTTCCGCCCTTCGAGGAGGCCGATGAACGCGCCCGGAGCGTTCTCGATGCCCTCCACGACGTCCTCGCGGTAGCGGACCCGGCCGCTTCGCACCCACCCGCCCATGTCGCGGTGGAATGCCTCCGCTTCATCGGCGAAGTCGTAGACGATGAATCCCCGGATGAGGAGCCGCTTCGTGAGCGAGGCCCGCATGAGGTCGGTGACCGCGGCCGGCCCGGAGGGCGGATCCCCCGGCTTCGCGTTGTACTGCGCGATGAGCCCGCAGACCGGGACCCGGGCGAACGGGTTCAGGAGGGGCAGGACGGCCTGGAACACCGCGCCGCCCACGTTCTCGAAGTAGACGTCGATCCCGTCCGGGCAGGCCGCCGCGAGCTTCCCCCCGAGGTCGGGGCCGCGGTGGCTCACGCAGGCGTCGAAGCCGAGCTCTTCCACCACGTAGTCGCACTTCTCCTTCGCGCCCGCGATGCCGACCACCCGGCAGCCCTCGATCCGGGCGATCTGGCCGACCACCGCTCCCACCGCCCCGGACGCGGCGGAGACCACCACCGTCTCGCCCTTCTTCGGCCGGCCGATCCGGAGGAGCCCCATGTACGCGGTCATGCCCGGCATCCCGAGGACCCCGACCGCGGTCGAGACGGGTGCGTCCGCCGGGTCGATGCGGCGCAGGCTGCCGCCCGCCCTCGCCGTCGAATGGGTCTGCCAGCCGGTGAACGAGTTGACCACGTCGCCCGCCCGGAACCCCTTCGCCCGCGATTCCAGGACCTCGCCTACCCCGCCGGCCGGCATCACGCCCCCCAGCTCGACCCCCGGCGCGTATCCCGCGCCCGCCTCGTTCATCCGGCTTCGCATGTAGGGGTCGAGCGAGAAGTACAGGGTGCGAAGGAGCACCTCGCCCTCCCCCGGGGCCGGGAGCGGCCCTTCCTCGAGGCGGAAATCGGTCTCCTTCGGGGCTCCGTCGGGGCGGGCGGCGAGGACGATGCGTCGGTTCATGGTCATGCGTTGGCTCCGGTTGCCTGTCTCATGGTGGGTCCGATCTCGCGGTGCAGGACGAGGTCGGCCACCTCGTCGAGACCCGTCGGCTCGCGGTTCAGGATCACGAGGCGCGCTCCGCGCCGCTTGGCGAGGGCCGGAAACCCGGCCGCGGGATGGACCACCAGCGACGATCCGATGGACACGAAGAGGTCGCACGCGCTCGCCTCCTCCTCCGCCCGCACCATCTCCGCTTCCGGCATGGCCTGGCCGAACGAGATGGTCGCGGCCTTGACGTAGCCGCCGCAGCCGCAGACCGGCGCCTCGCCGTCACGCTCGAACCGCTCGCGGATGGGGTCGAGCTCGTAACGCTTCCGGCAGGCGAGGCAGCGGGCGTAGGTGGAGTTCCCGTGGAGCTCGATCACCCGTTCGTCGGGCACGCCCGAGGCCTGGTGCAGGCCGTCGATGTTCTGGGTGATGACGCACGATGCCCTGCCCCGCCGCACGAGCCGGGCGATCGCCGCGTGACCCGCGTTGGGCCTCGCCGCCCGCAGGGTCCTGTCGGTCTCGAACTTGCGACGCCAAGTCTCGCGGCGCGCCTCGTCCGAGGCCATGAACTCGCCGAAGTCGATCGGCCGGAACCGGGACCAGATCCCGCCCGGGCTTCGGAAGTCGGGGATCCCGGACTCGGTGCTGATCCCGGCGCCGGTGAAGAAGACGATGCGCCGGGCGGCTTCGAGCAGCGCGCGAAAGCGCGCGAGATCGGGCGGGGCGGCGGCGCTCAACGGTGGGTCCTTGGGAGTGCCGGCCAAGCCGCCGCCACTTGCCGGCCCTCGCAGTCGGCGGCCGCGACCTCCGGCCGAAGGCAGGCCCCGCACCGGAAGCGGGACCGGAAACGGGAGCGGGAGCGGGCGGGACCCGTCGCGGCGCGCGAGCCGGGCCGGCGGGCGGACTCGCTTCGGCCGATCATGCGGCCGCCCCCGCCCCTGCTCCCGCCCCGGCCGCCGCCGGTGGCCGGGTCGCATCCAGGAGCAGCCGGAACGGGACCAGCAGGACCAGGGCGAAGCCCGCCTTGACGGCGAGGTCCCCCAGGGCCCAGGTGGTCCACGGGAGCCCGGTGCCCGCGAACGCGAGCGAGAAGAAGAGGGCGGTATCGAGGGTCGACCCGAGGGCCGACGAGACGAGCGGCGCCCGCCACCACCTCGCGTTCCGCAGCCGGTCGAACACCTGCACGTCGGCGAGCTGGGCGATGAGAAACGCGCTCCCGGAGGCGGCCGCGATGCGCGGGGTCGCGAGCCACGCCGAGAGCGCCACCGCGCACGCGAAGCCCGCCAGCACCACCCGGCGCGCCCCGCGCGGGCCGAAGCGCCGGTTGGTCAGGTCGGTCACGAGGAAGGCGAACGGATAGGAGAGGGCCCCCCAGGTGAGCCAGTCGTTCAGGGGGTACTGGACGAGGACGTTCGATACGGTGACCACCACGGCCATCGCGGCGATGCCGAGGGCGAGTCCGCGAACGCGGGTCTCCTCCCGGGCCGGTCTCCTCCCGGGCCCGTCTCCCATCGGTGCGGCCTCCGTCACCGCCGGCGCCGCATGGCCGGGATCACGGTCATCCCGTAGGCGTTCAGGGTCTCGTCCTCCCGGTCGTGCATCAGGTAGATCGCGAACTGGTCCACCCCGAGCTCGCGGAGCTCGTCCAGGCGGCGGATGTGGCTGGCCGGCGGGCCGAGGAGGCAGAACCGGTCCACGATCTCGTCCGGAACGAACTCGGTGTGCACGTTGCCGGCGCGGCCGTGGTCGGCGTAGTCGTAGTCCTGCCGGCCGATGATGTAGTCGGTGAGGGCGGCCGGCACCGCCGATCCGTCCTGGCCGTAGCGGGCCACGAGGTCGGCGACGTGGTTCCCGACCATCCCCCCGAACCACCGTACCTGGTCCCGCTGGTGGGGGAGGTCGTCGCCCACGTAGGCGGGGGCGGCGACGCAGATCCTGAGTGCGTCGGGGTCGCGCCCCGCGGCGGCGGCCGCCTCGCGCACGCTGCCGATGGTCCACGCCGCGACGTCGGGGTCCGCGAGCTGGAGGATGAAGCCGTCGGCCCGGCGGCCGCAGAGGGCGAGCGCCTTCGGCCCGTAGGCGGCCATGAGGACGTCGAGGCTCCCGCCGCTCCTCCACGGGATCTTCAGGGACCGCCCGCGGCAGGTGACCTCCCGCCCCTCCGCGAGGCCCTTGATGACCTCCATCGCTTCGGACAGGGTGGCGAGCGAGCAGGGAGGGCGGCCGATGACCCGGAGGGCGGAGTCCCCCCGGCCGATCCCGCACACCGTGCGTTCGCCGAACATCTCGTTGAGGGTCGCGAACAGCGATGCGGTCACCGTCCAGTCGCGGGTGCCGGGGTTCGTCACCATCGGCCCCACCTTCATCCGGCGGGTGGCCGCGAGGATCCGGGAGAAGACGACGAACGGCTCCTGCCACAGGATGTGGGAGTCGAACGTCCAAGTGTGGCTGAATCCGAGGGTTTCCGCGCGCTGGGCCAGATCGATGGTCCGCGATGCGGGAGGGTCGGTCTGGAGAACGATACCGAATTCCATGGGTCCTGTCCGTCCGGGCTGCCGGGCTGCCGCAATGTTACCTGCTGCGGCCCCGGCTCCGGCGGCCGCCGTCGAGGCCGGCTCGCGCCTTCCTCCCATCGGATCGGGATCGGGCGGGGGCCTTCCGTCCGGGGCGGCGTTTCCCCCGCCGCTCTCCTGGTTGCGCACGAAGCGCGGGTCGCGGTTCCCGATCCGCGGAGACCCGGGTCCGGGCGGCCGCTCCACGGCCCTTCCGGCCAGCCCGGCCGTCGTCTCCCGGTCCCCGGCGAGCTTCCGAAGCCGAACGCCCGTCGCGTCTTCGGCAGGGCCGAGGATCGTGCGGAATCGGGAAGGTCCTTCAGGGCTCCGGGCGGCCCGGCTCGGGGGGAGCACCCGCCGGCGGCCAGCATTCGAGGAAGCGGTCGATCGCCTCGACGGCGCCCGCCGCATCCAGCTCCTCGGCCTTGATCCGGATGATGGCGAGGGTGAACTCGCTCAGGTCCCGGTCGCGCCGTCCGCGCCTCGCCTCGCGGTGGCGGCTCCTGAGCTCGGCGAGCACGTTGCTGCGCGTCATGTTCGGCTGCCCGAGCCGGTGTTCGGCTTCCTGAAGGCGCACCCGGAGCGCGTCGGCGAGGGCGCGCACCTGGACCGCGGGGAAGCGCCGCTCGGCGTCCTCGCAGACGTGGATCGCGTCCCGCTCGAGCTTCGCGGCCTCGTAAGCCCTGGTGAACGGCCAGCGTATCGCCATAGATCGGGCTGCGGACGGAGGGACGGCACGGCGCGGAGCCGATCGGGAGAGGGCGGCCGCCGGGACGGGGACCCTGCCCCAGGACGGATGCGGCTCCGGCTCTCCGGCGGCCTCGACCGCCGCGGACAGTATAGCCGGCCCGGATGGACGGCCCGGGTAGACGGTTTGGGCGCGGGCCGGCCGAAGGGGCGGCTCAGGGGGCGAAGCGGTGCACGCCGTCCGGCGGCATCCGGGGCGGCAGCCCCTTGTGGTGGACCTCGCGGAACGCGGCCGGCCCCTCGTGGGCGATGCGCCAGACCCCGTCTCCGCTCTCACGCCAGTACTGCCACCATCGGCGCCCGCCCGCCCGGCGGTCCCGGAGCTCCACGAGGATCATGGCCGATTCGCCGCCCGCCGCCACCGGATAGCCGTAGACGCCGAAGCCCCGGCTCACGCCGTTCAGGCGCGAGACCCGGGCCAGCCAGTCGCTCCGGTGGCGCTCGTGCTCGTCCGGCGCCAGCCAGTGCAGCCGTTCGCCGATGATGACCGGGATGCTCCGCCCCCCGGCGGCCCGCGCGAGGGCCTCGAGGGCCGGGTTCGAGACGACGAGGCAGCCCCGGCTCCACCGGGGCGCCCGGCCCTTGAGGCCGCGGGGCTCGCCGTGGATCCAGATCCCGTGACCGTCCCGGCGCCGCCGCTCGTCCCATTCGTTGGGATAGTTGAGGCCGAGGGCGCCGGCGCCGTACAGCTCGGACAGGTGCCGGTCCCCCAGCCACATGGTCACGAAGTAGACCCCGAGCGGGGTCTTGTCGTCGCCTTCGCGCCGCTTGGCGGATCCTCCCCGCCCGATGGAGGCGTACCAGTCTCCCAGCATGGTCCAGGGTCCGTCGGACCGGTCGAAGAGATGGAGGCGCGAACGGGAGGTGTCCGCGATCACCACCTTCATCCGATCCGGGGCCGCTTCGATGAGAACGTCGGGCAGGTGTCCGGGTCGGGGGCGGTCGAACCAGTAGGAGAGCCGCGCGTGCGCCTCGTTGCGCAGCTCGCTCATCGGACCCGGACCCGAGCGGGCGGCGAGATCGACCAGGGTCTCGGTGAGGTCTTCCGTACGGAGCAAGGATGCCTGGAGGATGCGCGCGGCGAGGAAGTCCGGGTAGCTCGCGGTGACCTGGTACAGCGACTCGAACCCCCCCGGACGGTCCCCGCGGTCGAAGCGGTCGAGCGCCGCGAAGAGCTCCGCCTCGCGGAGGTCCATGGCGCCCGCAGCGCCCACCGTCCCGGCGGCCAGCAGCGACAGCACCGCCCCGATCACGAGACCGGCGAAGCGCCCCGGCGTTCCCGTCCGGTGGCGGAGGTCCATCGGCGCGCCCCGTTCCGCTAGGGTAACGGGCCTCTATGGTACATCCCGGGGCCGCCTCGGGGCCACCGGCAGCCTCGTCGAGGCATGTGCGCTGTTCGCAAGTATTCGAAACATATGGGCAGGATGGATCCGTCGTACCCTGTGCATGTCCAGCGGCGACACGCTCGTGACCGTCTTATCCATTCGATTCACAAAATCTTTCGTTGCTGCGGCGGGCGGTTCCGCCGCGGTGGGGTGAAATCCGCCAACCAGACCCACGAGCTGCCCCGAAACCGTGGAAGAACGCCGTTTCCGCGGGGTAAGAAATATCTCGAACCCCGAACTCCACCCTCTATATCAAGAGCTTACGAACAGCGCCCGGGGCTCGCTTGCGATGGGACCCGGATTGCGACAGTCTTGCGCCCTCGCTCCATCTCCCGTCCTGGACATCATGTACCTCTACGCGGACCTTCTCCGGCGGGCCGAAGCCTCGAACCCGGTGCGGGTCGGGCTCATCGGGGCCGGCAAGTTCGGCTCGATGTTCCTGAGCCAGGTTCCGACCACCCCCGGCCTGCGGGTCACCGCGATCGCCGACCTGGACCCCGGCCGCGCCCGCGCCGCCTGCCGCACCGCCGGCTGGAGCGACGCGCGGGCCGCCGCCACGGAGTTCACCGACGATGCCCGCTCGCTCCTGTCGCGCCCCGAGGTCGACGTGGTCGTGGAAGCCACCGGCCGGCCGGAACCGGGGATCGCACATGCCCGCGGAGCGTTCGCGGCCGGGAAGCACGTCGTGATGGTGAACGTCGAGGCGGACGTGCTCGCCGGCCCGTTGCTCGCCCTCGAGGCGGAGCGCGCCGGGGTGGTCTACACGATGGCCTGCGGGGACCAGCCCGCCCTCACCTGCGAGCTCGTCGAATGGGCGCGCTGCTCCGGGTTCGACGTGGTCGCCGCCGGCAAGGGCACCCGGTACCTGCCGAGCTACCACGCCTCCACCCCCGACACCGTCTGGGACCACTACGGCCTCACCCCGGAGCAGGCGCGGGCGGCGGGGATGAACTTCCGGATGTTCAACTCCTTCCTCGACGGCACCAAGTCGGCCCTCGAGATGGCCGCGATCGCGAACGCTACCGGCCTCACCCCGCCGCCCGAGGGGCTCGGCTTCCCGCCCTGCGGCACGGACGATCTCGCGCACGTGCTCCGTCCGCGCGAGGAGGGAGGGCGCCTGCACCACAAGGGCCAGGTCGAGGTGGTGTCGTCGCTCGAGCGCGACGGACGGCCGGTCGCCCGCGATCTGCGCTGGGGCGTGTACGTCGTGATCGAGGCGCCGAACGACTACGCCGCCGCCTGCTTTCGCCAGTACGGCATGAACACCGATGCGAGCGGGCGGTACTCCGCGATGTACAAGCCCTTTCATCTCATCGGGCTCGAGCTGGGGGTCTCGATCCTCTCCGCCGCCCTGCTCGGCCGCCCGACCGGGGCCGCCCGGGGCTTCGTGGGGGACGTCGCGGCCACCGCGAAGCGCGACCTCGCGCCGGGGGACCGCCTCGACGGGGAGGGCGGGTATACGGTCTACGGCCGGTTGCTGCCCGCGCGGACCGCGCTCGACCGCACGACCCTTCCGATCGGCCTCGCCCACGGGGTGCGGCTCGAGAACCCGGTCGAGGCGGGAGAGACCATCGCCTGGGCGGACGTCCGGGTGGACGAGGCGAGCGAAGCGGTGCGGGCGCGGCGCGAGATGGAGGCGCGGTTCGGGCCGGGCCTCGCGAGCGCCGCCGCACCGCCGGCTTCATGAGACCCGGCCCCGATCGGAGGAACGCAGGAATGACCGACACGTCCACGGGGGCCGGGCTCGCGCGCCGGCTGTGGGAGGCGCGCCGCGGCGGCTACCGGATCCGGATCGAGGAAGGGGAGCGTCCCGCCGGCGAGGCCGAGGCCTACGCGGTGCAGAGGGGCGTCACGGAGATCTCCGGATGCACGGTGGCGGGCTTCAAGATCGGGGCCACCGCGCAGGTCGCGATGGATGTGCTGGGGGTCGAAGGACCCTTCTTCGGCCCGCTCTACCGGGAGGCCTTCCGTCACGATGGGGCGACGATCCGCCTGCCGGCGGCCCATGCGCCCGGGATGGAGTGCGAGTTCGTCGTCGGGCTCGCCTCGGACCTGCCGCCGCGCGACGCTCCCTGGCCCGCCGAGGAGGTGCGCGCGGCGGTGGCCTGGGTGGCCCCGGGCCTCGAGATCGTGGGGACCCGGCTCGAGAGCGGGCTCGCCGGGGCCGGGGTGCTCGCGATCGCGGACGGCGGCGCCAACGTCGATTTCGTGCTCGGGCCGACGGACGGAGACTGGCGGGGCGCCGACCTCTCGTCGCACCCGGTCGTGCTCAGGGTCAACGGCTCCGAGGCGGCGTCCGGAGACAGCGGGGTGCTCGTGTTCGGAGACCCGGTCGCGGGGGTGGCGTGGCTCGCGAACCGGCCGGAGGTCGCGCCGCGGGGCCTTCGCGCCGGCGATGCGATCACCACGGGAACCTGTACCGGGATCCGGCCTCTCTCGCCGGGCGACGAGGTGGTGGCGGACTACGGCTCGCTCGGAGCGGTGAGGGCGCGCTTCACGGCCTGATCCGCGCCGCTTCGCGGTGGAGCCGGAGGCGCTTCGCGGCGGCCTGCCGAGGCTGGCCGGCGGCGCGGGCGGAACGCCGCGCGGCTTCCGCGCATCGCTGCGGCGCCCGGGAAGGCGTCACGCGCAGGACGCCCGTCCCTGCAGGGAGAGCGAGCGCAGGCGGCTGCTCCGCTCCTCGGCGGCCGCCATCATCAGGGTGAGGTCGCTGCCGCAGAGGATGAGCCGCATCCCCATCCGGACGTACCGCGCCATGAGGGGAGGATCGTAGACCCCGCCGAGCCCCGGGTGCTTGCCGTGGCTCCGGCAGGCCGCGACGACCCGCTCCATGACCTCCCGGATGCGGGTGTCCCCGACCGCGCCCGGTATGCCCATCTCGGTGCAGAGGTCGTTCGTTCCGACGAGAAGCGAGTCCACCCCCGGCACCGCCGCGATCGCCTCCACGTTCTCCACCGCCGCCGGCGTCTCGATCATCACCACCACCAGGGTGGAGCCGTTCACCGAACGGATGACCTCCTCCTGCGGATGCGCCTCGAAGCCGACCTGCGGCAGCCGCCCCGTCACCGAGCGGTGTCCGACCGGCGGATACTTGCAGTTGCCGACCATCTCGGCCGCGACCTCGGGTGTGTCGACGTGGGGCACGACCACCCCCTGCGCGCCGCCGTCGAGGGCCCGGCTCGCATGGAAATGCTGGAACCCCGGCACCCGGACGATCGGGGTGATGCCCGCGTCCTGGGCGGCGACGCTGATCTGGGCCGCGGTGTCGATGGACATGGAGTTGTGCTCCATGTCGATGAACAGCCAGTCGTAGCCGCAGGTCTTCATGATCTTCCCGACGTCGGCGGTCCGCGCCTGCCGCAGCCCGATGCCGAGGGCCAGCTCGCCCGATTCCAGGCGGCTCTTCGCGGTGTTGGTGATCTTCAACATCTACCGTGGGTCCTGTGGGGGGGCGGGGGGTGGGGCGTTCCATCGAGCAGCGCGCTCCGGAACCGGAGCTTCTCGGAGGTCGGGTCGAGGTCCCGCTTGTGCGGCGGCGATTCGTCGGGCCGGACCCGCATCAGCACGAAGGACGTGCCGTTCCCTTCCCGGATGAGCCGCGAGGCCTCCGCGATCTCCTCCTCGCGGCCGATCGTGCGCGTGGTGCGGATGCCGGCCCCGATGGCCATCCGCTCCAGGTCCACCCCGAGGCTGGTGTGGCTCTTCTGGTAGCCGGTCTCCCCGTAGTGCCCGTTGTCCACGCAGACGATGGCGAGGTTCGGCGGGTCCATCACCGCCGCGGTGGCGAGCGAGCCGACGTTCATGAGGAGCTCGCCGTCTCCGGTCACCACCAGCACCCGGCGGTCGGGGCGGGCGAGGGCGAGTCCGAGACCCATCGGGGTCGCCGCCCCCATCGCGCCCGCGAGCGCGAAGACATGCGGCGCGTCGCCGCTCAGCCAGGTGAGGTCGCGGGCGGTCCCCGCGAGCCCCGCCACGACGAGGAAGTCCTCGTGGCGGCCGACGAGCCGCGGCACCGCCTCGTTGCGGTCGAGCGAGAATTCCGGCGTGTTCTCCAAGGGGGCGGTGCGTCCTTCAGAACGGCTTCGCGCCGATGAGCTTCTGGGTCAGCAGCACCGCGACCGCCTGCCCCGACCGGAACACCATGGTGGCGGCGGCGCGCACGGTCGCGGCCGCGTCGCGGGGGTCGTCGGCCCGGATGCAGACGACCCCCATCGCGCGGAGGACCGGCTCGACCGCCTGCCCCATCGGGACCTGCCAGGGATTTCCCTCCCCGAAGTCGCCCCGCATGCTCACCAGCATCAGGAACGGGAACTGCCCTCCCTTCGCCAGGGACAGGAAGTTGATGCAGTTGCCGACCCCGCTCGACTGCATGAGGAGGACCCCGCGGGCGCCCCCGAGATGGGCCCCGGCGAGCAGCCCGACGCCTTCCTCCTCGGTGGTGAGGGGAACCGAATCCACCGCCCCGTCCGCGAGGGAGAGGTCGATGAGCACCTTGTGCCCGGCGTCCGGGACGTAGGCGAACTGGGTGACGCCGAACTCGCGGAGCACCCGGTAGATCTCCTCCGGCCAGGTCGCGTCGCCCGGCGGCTCTCCGCGCCGCTCCCCCGTGATCGTCCGCTCGCCCATCCGCGGCCTCCCCTGCGGCGCTTCCCTCGCCTTCCGTTCCTCGCGGGGGGCGAGGATACCGGAACGGCGGTCGGCTTGCGCGCGCAGCCGTGAGGAGGACGCATTCGTGCGTGCATGCGCGGCTCGGATCCGAAGACGCCGTCGCGTGCCGGCAAGGCGGCCGGGTGGCTCCGGGGCTCGGGGGGCTCGATCAGGCGGCCTCGTTCGCGGCCACCGCCCGGGCATGGGCGGGGCGGGCGGCGGTGCGTTCCCGGTAGGCCCGCCACGGCTCGGGCAGGGGGACGTCGTAGGACCGGGCCCAGTCGAGGCAGGTCGTCATCACGATGTCCGCACCCGAGAACCCCGTCCCGAGCAGGTAGGGCCGCCCGTCGTCGATCTCGCGCGCGGCGGCGGTGATCATGCGGTCGAAGTAGCCGCGGGCGGCGGTGTTCGCGGTCGGCGCCTCGCCGTAGACGTGCGCGAGGGCTTCGTGGCGCCTGAGAACGTAGAGGGTCGTGGCGTCGAGCTCCATCGAGATGAAGGAGACCCACTCGAAGTACCTGGCCCGCTCCGCTCCCCCGGCCGGGATCAGCCGGCCGTTGCCGTAGGTCTCGGCCAGGTAGGTGACGATCGCGGCGCTCTCGGAGAGCACCAGGGCGCCGTCCTCGAGCACCGGGATCTTCCCGCGCGGATTGAGCCGCCGGTAGGCCGGGGTCTCGGTTTCGCCCGAGCGGGACTGGATGCGTTCGGTCCGGTACTCGAGCCCGAGCTCGATGAGCGCCCAGTGCACCCGGAGCGCCCGCGCGCTCTCGACCCCCCACAGAACCCGCTTCTCCGCCATGGCCATGCCGCCTCCGTCTCTCCGGGCCGTCCCCCCGGAGCATACCCCAGCCGGGCGGCGGGGCCGGCCCGCGGCCTCCCGACCGGCCCGGGCGCCGCGGGATCATGCCGACCGGCTGACGGCCGCGGACCCGGGCAGACCCGGGCCCGCCGGGGCGGTGCTCCTCCCCGGAGCGCTCGCGTCCCGCCGTGCCGGGCGGACCGGAGGGGCAGGCCGCAGCCCGCGCGGACAGGACACGAGCGTTCCCGGTACGCGCTCCCCCGACCCCGTGCCGCCCCGATCCGATCCGGTCCGGCCGGCCCGGGGCCCGGGACGGCGTGATACCGGCTCGATCCGCTCGCGTCTCGTCGGGCGCCCCGGGGTGATTTCAGTCCGTCGGTCTCCGGGGTCTCCGGTTCCGGGGGCTGCCGCCACGTCCCGACCCGCGTCGCATGAATCGTCGATATCGGGTTTTCAGAGCAGCATCACCCGAATTCTCCTCCGGGACACGTCCGACGCGCGCGCCCCGATGCGGAATGAAATCATCCGGCCGGACGCCCCCGCATCATCCCGCGCGGTCACGGACGGGCGGGCGCTGATGCCGTCCGGTCCCCGCGCCGAGGTTCGTACCTCTCCCTCATGGTAGGATGGACTCGTCGCCGGCGATCCGGGCAGCGGTTCCAGGGATGACTAGGCGGTTCGCCGCCATGTGGACCGTCCGAGGGTTGCGTCCCGGCCCGTCGGCATCTCGACCCTCCACCGGCCCGGCGACCACCCGCCACCTCGGATCTCGCAGATTGAACCGGCGGACGCAGCCCATCGTCCGCACCGGGTCACGGACGGGCGGGCGCTGATGCCGTATTTCCTGGAGCTCAGCGTGAACGGCGCGGTCGCGGGTTCGCTCTACGCGCTCGCCGCGCTCTCCTTCGTGGTGGTCTACAAGGCCACCCGGGTCATGAACTTCGCGCTCGGGGAGTTCGTGATGTTCGCGGCCGGGCTCGTGGCGGCGGGGGTCAACGCGATGGGACTCGCCCTCGTCCCCGCCCTCGCGCTCGGCGGGGCCGGGATGTTCGCGGTGGCGGCCGGGTTCAACCGGCTCGTCCTGCGCCACCTCATCGGACGGCCGGTGATCGGGATGATCATGGTCACCATCGGGTTCGGCGCGGTCCTGCGGGCGGTCGCGGCGTTCCTGTTCAGCGGCGTCCCCCGCGACGTCGACCTGCCCCTGCCGCGCGGCACGGTGGATGCGGGCGGGGTGCTCCTGTCTCCCCACGAGCTCGCGGCGTCCGCGATCGCCCTGGCCCTCATCGGCGCGGTGAGCTGGTTCTTCGCCCGGACCCGGCAGGGCATCGCGCTGCGCTGCGTCGCGGACGACGACCAGGCGGCGCTCGCCGTGGGCATCGACGTGAGGGCGGCGTTCACCCTCGTGTGGGGGCTCGCCGGGGTGATCGCGGTCGCGGCCGGGGTGCTCTGGACGTACACCACGGGCGGCGGCTTCAACATGGTGCTGGTCGGCCTCAAGGTGTTTCCCATCGTGATCATCGGGGGGCTCGACAGCATCGCGGGGGTGATCGTCGGGGCCATGCTGATCGGCTGGATCGAGACCCTTGCGGCGGGTTACCTGGACCCCGTCATGGGCGGGGGGTTCGGCCACGTCACGTCGTACCTCCTCCTCATCGCGATGCTGCTGGTGCGCCCGTGGGGCCTGTTCGGACGCGAAGCCATCGATCGGCCCTAGGCCGGATCATCGATACGTCCGTGTATTCGGGGCGGATTCGATCCGGATTCGATCCGGTTTCGAGGCCTCCGTGCCGGCCGGTTCTCCCAGACCGATCAGGGCGCCGTTCCGGCCAGCTCCCGGAGGTGGTGGTCCGAGTCGCCGAACTGGCTGTCGATGAGGATGAGCCGTTTGAAGTAGTGGCTGATCGGCATTTCGTCGGTCATGCCCATCCCGCCGTGCAACTGGATGGCGTTCTCTCCGACGAAACGGCCGGCGCGGCCGATCTGCACCTTGGCGGCGGCGACCGCCCGCCGCAGCTCCGTTCCCCTGGTCTCCGGGTCCCCGAGCTGTACCGCCGCCATGTAGACCATCGACCGCGAGAGCTCGCAGGCCATGAACATGTCGACCAGCCGGTGCTGCAGGGCCTGGAAGGACGCGAGCGCGGCCCCGAACTGCTCGCGGCCCCTGAGGTACTCGACGGTGTCGCGATGCATCCGGGCCATGATGCCGGCGGCCTCCGCGCACGCGCCGACGATGCCCGCGGCCACCGCGCCTTCGACGACGCCGAAGCCTTCGCCGGGGCGGCCGAGCACGTCGCCGGGGCCGGCCCGCACGCCGTCGAGCACGACCTCGCCCGCGCGCAGGCCGTCCATCGTGCGGTACTCGCGCACGTCGAGGCCGGGGGCGCTCGCGTCGAGGGCGAACACGGTGAGCCCGCCGCGGTCCCGGGGCCCGCCCCCGGTGCGGGCGCTCACCGCGATGACGTCCGCCGCGGGGGCGTTGAACACGACGCTCTTGGCGCCGGTCAGCCGGTAGCCGCCGCCCTCCGGCTCGGCCCGGGTCTCCACGTTCGCGAGCTCGTAGCGGGACTGGCGCTCGGCGAAGGCGAACGCCGCCTGGAGCTCGCCGGCCGCGAGCCGGGCGAGCCGGTCGCTCTGCCCGGCTCCGCTCCGCTTCAGCAGCTCCACGCCCATCACCACCGTCGCGAGGTACGGCTCGACGGCGAGGCCCGTCCCGAGCCCTTCCATCACGATCGCGGTCTCCACCGGGCCGCCGCCGACCCCTCCCGCGTCTTCCGGGATGCCGAGCCCGAGCCACCCGAGCTCCGCGAACTTGCGCCAGAGCTCGCGGCTGAATCCGGCTTCGCCCGCCGCGAGGGCGCGCCGGACCTCGAAGGAAACCTCCGCCGCGACGAGCTTTTCGACGCTCTCTCGAAGCAGGTTCTGTTCGTCGGTAAACGAGAAGTTCATGCCCCCTCGACCCCCGCCAAAGTCCCGGGCAGAGCCCCCGGCCAGCCCGGATGTCTCACCGTCCTTCGTCGCGAGGGTGTCGAGACGCCGCGGTGGTGGGCCGCACGGACGGAAAGACGCTGAAGGTGTAGCCTACACCAGCGCCGCTCGCTGCCGAAGCGGCCCGGAACGCGGTACGGCTCACCGCCGGGAGCGGATCGGCGTCCGCGGCAGGAGGGCGGTGAGATGTCCGGGCTAGAGTCCCAGCACCATCTTGGCGATGATGTTGCGCTGGATCTCGTTGCTGCCGCCGTAGATCGACGACTTGCGCCAGTTGAAGTAGCGGGCCGCGAGCCCCGGCGCGTGCTCGGGGCCGATCGGGGCGGCGTTGGCGCCGGGCTCCGGCGGCGGGTACTCGGGGTGGGCGTAGTACCCGACGGTCCGCATCAGCACGTCGGTGAGCGACTGCTGGATCTCGGTCCCCTTGATCTTGAGGATCGACGCCTCGGGGCCGGGGGTGGCCCCGGCGTTCATGGCGGACACGATCCGGAGGATGGTGTACTCGAGCGCCATCAGCTCGACCTCGATCTCCGCGAGGCGCTCCCGGAACCGGGGGTCTTCCGCGAGCGAACGCCCGTGGCTGGTCTCGTTCCGGGCGATCTCGCGGATGCGCCGGAGCTGGGCCTTGGAACGGGCCACCCCCGCGATGCCGGTACGCTCGTGCCCGAGGAGGAACTTCGCGCAGGTCCAGCCCTTGCCTTCCTCGCCGACGAGGTTCTCCGCCGGCACCCGGACGTCCTCGAAGAAGGTGTCGTTGATCTCCTCGCTCCCATCCATGGTCCGGATCGGACGCACGGTGACCCCGGGCGAGCGCATGTCGATGAGGAGGAAGGAGATCCCCTCCTGCCGCTTCGCTTCCCGGCTCGTGCGCACCAGGCAGAAGATCCAGTCCGCGTGCTGCGCGGCGGTCGTCCAGGTCTTCTGACCGTTGACGACGTAGTGGCCGCCGTCTCGGACCGCGCGGGTCTCGAGGGCGGCGAGGTCCGAGCCGGCCCCGGGCTCGGAGTAGCCCTGGCACCACCAGTCGTCGCTCGAGAGGATGCGGGGGAGAAAGCGGCGCTTCTGTTCCCGGGTCCCGAACGCGATGATGACCGGCCCGACCATGTTCACCCCGAAGGGCATCGGCGGCGGGGCGCAGGCCGCCTCCATCTCTTCCTCGAAGAGGTGGCGCTGGAGCGGGCTCCAGCCCGTACCCCCGTGCTCCACCGGCCAGCTCGGAGCCATCCAGCCCCGCCCGTTCAGGATCTTCTCCCATCGGACCTGGCCTTCCTTGTCCATCCGGGCGCCGGTCCAGGTGCGCTCGCGCACGTCTTCCGGGAGCCGCTCGCGAAGGAAGGCGCGCACCTCCTCCTGGAACGCGCGTTCCTCGGGGTTCAGGGTAAGGTCCATGAGGCGTATCCCGGCTGATTTCCTGCCTGCTGGCCGCCGCCGATCCTCGCGAACCCCGGCGCCGGCCCCCGCGGCGTTCCCGCCGTGCGGCCTGCGCGCCGGAAGCTTCCCAAGGGCCGCGCCGCCGTGTTTCGGGGCGCCGCCGCGGCGCGCCGATGCTATCACGCCCTGCGGGCGGGCCTCGTTTCGGCGGCGGCGAATCCCACCGGTTCGCCGCGGTGTTCGGCGCACCTCTCCCGAGGGGGCCCGAACAGGACGGCCAGGGACCGTTCTCCGGACCGGGGGGCGCCGGGGCCGGGACACGGCCGGGAGGCAGCCGGGGCGGCGGCGGGGCAGACGATGGCCCGGGTATGCGGGTTCCGTCGAGGTCCGGGAGTCGCGAGCCCTCGGCCGCCCGAGGCCGGATGCGGGGCGTGATCGACCCTCCCCTCCGCCCGACTCGGACTCCCGAATGCGGGCCGGACCGATACGCGCCTTCGGGCGGCGGAGACATCTTCCAGTATGGAAACGAGCCTGAACGGAGGGGCGCGGCGGGGTACAATGCGCATTGCTCCGCAACCCCTCTCCCGCCGATGCCGCCGAATGCCCCCGCGCCCCGCCGGGACTGGGCGCTCTTCCTCGATTTCGACGGTACGCTCGTCGACTTCGCGCCGACTCCGGATCGGGTCCGGCCCGACCCCGATCTCGTGCCGACCCTCGGCCGGGCCGCCGAAGCGCTCGGCCGGGCGCTGGCGGTGGTCACCGGGCGGCGCATCGTCGAGATCGACCGCTGGCTCGGGGCGAGCGTCGCCGCCGTCGCGGGCGGCCACGGCATCGAGCGGCGGGATGCGGAGGGCCGGACGACGAACGCCGCGAACCCCCCGCCGCCCCGTGATCTGGAGCGGGCGCGGGCGCGCCTCGCGGCGGTCGCGGATGCGCACGAAGGGGTGTACCTGGAGGACAAGGGCTACGGCCTCGTACTGCACTTCCGCGCCGCCCCGGAGCGCCGGGAGGAGTGCGTGCAGGCCCTGAACGCGCTCGCGAACCCCGCGCTCGAGGTGCTTCAGGGGGCCGCGGTGGCCGAGCTTCGCGCCTGCGGCGTCCACAAGGGGACGGCCATCGCGGCGTTCATGGACGAGGCGCCGTTCGCCGGCCGGACCCCGGTGTTCGTAGGCGACGACGTGACCGACGAGGACGGGTTCCGGGCGGTCAACGCCATGGGCGGGATCAGCATCCTCGCCGGGCCGGAGCGGCGCAGCAGCGCCCGCCATCGCCTGCCCGACGTCGCCAGCGTCCTCGCCTGGCTCCGCGGCTTCCCGGCCCGGGCGGCGTCGGAAACGGCGGTTTCCGCATGATGCGCTTCCGGAACGGGGGCGCCCCGGACGACGGGTGGCCCGGTCGGCTTCGGGCGGCGACCGCCGGCGCGCCCGCCCTGCCTCCCGGCGCCGCAGGCGGGCGTGCGCCCGTCCCGCTCCATGCGAGACACACGATTCCACGCCGCGGAATCGGATTGCGCGCGGCGCCGGCCCGGCCGACGCCCGCCCGACACGAAGATCCCCCTGAAGTCCGGCCCGAAGCGGCCTCGGCAAAGGGGTGATCCGGTGATCAGGCCGGCCGAAGCCGATCTCGACCTCGGGGTCGTCGGCAACTGCGCCTTCGCCGCCCTCATCGACCGGCGCGCGAGCGTCGCGTGGGCGTGCATGCCGCGCTTCGACGGCGACCCCCTGTTCGCGGGCCTTCTCGAAGGCGGCTGCCCCGAGGACGAGAGGAGCCGCTTCGACGTCGAGATCGAGGGGTTCGATCGGAGCCGCCAAGCCTACGTCGAGAACACGCCGGTCCTCGTCACGACCCTCCGCGACCGGGAAGGGCGTGCGCTCGAGGTCACCGACTTCGCGCCGCGCTTCTCGCGGTTCGGGAGGCGCTACCGCCCGATGGCCCTCGTCCGGATCCTGCGCCCGCTCGAGGGGCAGCCCCGCATCCGGGTCCGGGTCCGTCCCCGCTTCGGCGACGTGCGCCGGGCCGCGGAGGTCACCCGCGGGTCCAACCACGTCCGCTACGTCGGCTCCGACCTCACCGTCCGGCTCACCACCGACGCACCGCTCGCCTACGTCCTCGACGAATCCTGGTTCTACCTCGAGGAGCCGATCACCCTGTTCCTCGGCCCGGACGAGAGCCTGACCCGCCCGGTGGCGGAGACCGGGGGGGACTTCCTGAACGCCACCACCGCCTACTGGCGGGAATGGGTCCGGCACCTGCACGTGCCGCTCGAATGGCAGGAATCGGTGATCCGGGCCGCGATCACCCTCAAGCTCTGCTGGTACGAGGAGACCGGCGCGATCATCGCGGCGATGACCACGTCGGTGCCCGAGGCGCCCCACACGGGCCGCAACTGGGACTACCGCTACTGCTGGGTGCGGGACGCCTACTACGTGATCCGGGCCCTCAACGAGCTCGGCACGGTGGACATCCTGGAGAGCTACCTCCGCTACGTGCGCAACCTCGTCGGCGCCGCGGACGGCGGCCACATCCAGCCCGTGTCGGCGATCGACCTCCGCCAGTCCCTCCCCGAACGGACCGCCGACGCGCTGCCCGGATACCGGAACATGGGTCCGGTGCGCTTCGGCAACGACGCCTACCGGCACGTCCAGCACGACGTGTACGGGCAGGTGGTGCTCTCCAACGCGCAGGCATTCTTCGACCGGCGCCTCATGCGCCCGATGGACGAACGCGACTTCGCCCGGCTCGAGCAGGTCGGCGAGCGGGCCTTCCGGGTCCACCGGGAGCCGGACGCGGGCCTGTGGGAGCTCCGCACCCGGGCGAGCGTCCACACCTATTCGAGCCTGATGTGCTGGGCCGCATGCGATCGGCTGGCCAACATCGCGGAGCACCTCGGCCGGGCGGAGCGGGCCGCGCTCTGGCGGGAACGGGCGGGGACGATCCGCGCGTTCATCGAAGAGGAGGCGTGGAGCCCGCGGCTGGACTGCTACACGGGTGCGCTCGGGGGCGAGGACGTGGACGCCTCCCTCCTGCTGCTCGCGGACCTCGGCTTCCACGAGGCCGGCGACCCGCGCTTCCGGGGGACGGTGCGGGCCATCGAAGGGAGCCTGCTCCACGGCGAGCACATGTTCCGCTACGCGACGGAGGACGACTTCGGGCGGCCCCGGACCGCCTTCAACATCTGCACCTTCTGGTACATCGACGCGCTCGCGGCGATGGGCGAATCGGCGCGCGCGCGGGAGCTCTTCGAGGCGATGCTCGCGCGGTGCAACCACGTGGGCCTCCTGTCCGAGGACATCGACCCGGCCACCGGCGAGCTCTGGGGGAACTACCCGCAGACCTACTCGCTCGTCGGGATCATCAACAGCGCGGTTCGCCTCAGCCGCCCGTGGACGTTCGCCCGGTGAGCCGCCTCGTCGTCGTCTCCAACCGGGTGAGCGTGCCGGACCGGAAGGACCGGGGCGCGCAGGGAGGCCTCGCGGTCGCGATGCACGCGGCCCTCCGGCGCTATTCCGGGGTGTGGTTCGGCTGGAGCGGCGAGGTGGGCGAGCGCCCGGGCCCCGCCGCCTTCCGCGAGGCGGACGGCTTCACGATCGCGACCATCGACCTCACCCCGGACGATCACGACGAGTACTACAACGGCTACGCCAACCGCTCGCTCTGGCCGCTCTTCCACAACCGGATGGGGCACATCGCCTACGACCGGCTCTACGATCGGGGCTACTTCCGGGTGAACGCGCGCTTCGCGCACGCGATGGCCCCCCACCTCCGGCAGGGCGACCTCATCTGGGTCCACGACTACCACCTCATCGCCTGCGCGGAGGAGCTGCGGCGCATGGGGCACTCGCACCGGATCGGCTTCTTCCTCCACATTCCCTTTCCCCCCGCGGACCTCCTGGTGACCCTGTCGAGCCACGAGGCCCTCGTCCGCGGGCTCTTCGCCTACGACCTGGTCGGCTTCCAGACCGAGGCGGACCTGAGGGCGTTCCGGGACTACGTGGTGAACGAGGCGGGCGGGGTCCTGCACGGGGACGGGCGCCTCGAAGCGTTCGGCCGGACCATCCGCACCGGCGCCTTTCCCATCGGCCTCGACCTCGACGAGTTCCGGGAGCTCGCGGCGTCCCGCGAAGCGTCGCGCCAGGAGCAGCGGATGCATCGCAGCCTCGCCGGCCGAAAGATGATGATCGGCGTCGACCGGCTCGACTATACCAAGGGCCTCGACAACCGCTTCCTCGCGTTCGAGCGCCTGCTGGCCGACTACCCGGAGCACCACCGGAACCTGCTGCTGCTCCAGATCGCGCCGCCGTCGCGGGGCGAGGTGCCGGAGTACGAGGCGATGCGAGGCGAGGTCGAGCACGTCTGCGGGCGGATCAACGGCCGCTTCGCGGACGTCGACTGGGTGCCCATCCGCTACGTCAACCGGGGCTATCCGCGGCGCTCCATCGGAGGGCTCTTCCGCGCCGCGCACGTCGGGTTGGTGACGCCGCTCAAGGACGGGATGAACCTGGTGGCGAAGGAGTTCGCCGCCGCCCAGACCGGGGAGGACCCCGGGGTGCTCGTCCTGTCGCGCTTCGCCGGGGCGGCGCGCGAGCTCGACGGCGCGGTGATCGTGAACCCCTACGATCCCGCGGTGCTCATGGACGCGATGCAGCGCGCGCTCAACATGCCGCTCGAGGAGCGCCGCGAGCGAAGGGACAGCATGAGCGCGGCCCTCCGCCGCAACACCGTCGCCGACTGGCGGGACCGGTTCGTGTCCGTGCTCCGCGAGACCCCGCGCACCCGCCTGGGCGACGGCTGACCGGACCGGCCGGATGGCGCCGCCGCCCCTTCCCGAGCCGGGAGACCTCGATCCCGCGGCGATCCTCGGCTGCTTCGCGCACGCCCGGCTTCCGGCCCCGCCCCGCCGGGGCCGCGGCGAGCCGGCGGAGGGGCTCGCGGCCCTCGCCGGCCGCTACGACGCGTTCATCCTCGACGGCTACGGCGTCGTCAACGTCGGGGCGAAGCCGGTGCCGGGGATCGTGGACGCGGTGGAGGCCCTCCGCGAAGCCGGCCGGGCGGTGATGGTCCTGACGAACGGCGCCGGCCGCCCCGTCCGCTGGGCCGCCCGCCGCTATGCCGAGTGGGGGGTCGGGGTCCCGGAACGCCTCGTCGTCTCGAGCCGCGACGCGCTGGAGGCGGAGCTCGCCGCGCGCCCCCGCCCGGGGCTCTGGGGGGTGATGGCGAAGCCCGACTCGGAGCTCGGGACCCTGCCGGTGGAAGCCGCCCTTCTCGGCGACGACGACACCCTCTACCGGGAGGCCGACGGGTTCATCCTCCTTCGCTCCGGGGGGTGGACCGTGGAGCGTCATCGCCGGATGGCCGAAGCCCTGCGAAGCGCGCCGCGCCCGGTCCTCGTCGCCAATCCCGACGTGAGCGCCCCGTATCCGGACGGCTCCTTCTCCGCGGAGCCCGGCTACTGGGCGCTTCGCCTGGAGGCCGAGACGGGGGTGCGGTGCGATCGGTTCGGGAAGCCGTTCCCCGGCGCCTTCGACCTCGCGCTCGCCCGCCTCGGGGACGCCGGGCTCCGCCGGGAGCGGGTCGCGATGGTCGGAGACGGGCTCTGCACCGACGTCCTCGGCGGCCTTGCGGCGGGTCTCGGGACCGTGCTCGTCACCGGCCACGGCCTGGTCCGGGACCTCGACTGGCGAGCGTGGGCGGAGCGCACCGGCATCTCCCCCGACCACGTCATCCCGGGACCCTGACCGGCGGCCGGCCCCGGACCGGCCCCGGCCGCGGGCCGGCTGCGGGCCGTCCGCGCCGTGCGCCGACCCCGGCGTTCCCGGGGATGATACATTCGCTCCCGTCCATTGCGGGCCGGGCGCCCCATCCGCCCGCCGGCGCCGGCGCCGGGGCACGGCAGCCGGAAGGCCGGGGGGCGGCGGAGCTCATCGAAGAACGAGGGAGAGCGAACATGCTTGCGTACATCGTCCGCCGCGGCCTGACCGGCGCGGCGCTCATCGGGTTCCTGATCGGGTCGGGTTCGGCCTTCGCCGCCGAGTGCACGAACGACGTCTGGAACAAGGTCATGAAGCGCGGAGAGGTGATCGTCGGGGTCAAGCCGGACTACAAGCCGTGGGGATTCCGCGACGAGAGCGGGGGCCTCGTCGGCATGGAGGTCGATCTGGCGAAGGAGGTCGCGGCCGTCATGGGGGTGGGCCTCGAGCTGGTGGCCGTGCAGTCCTCCAACCGCATGCAGTTCCTCGAGCAGGGCAAGGTGGACATGTTCATCGCCACCATGTCCGACCGTCCGGACCGGCGCAAGATCGTCGGCATCACCCAGCCCAACTACTACACCTCCGGCACCAACGTCATGTCGCCGAAGGCGCTCGGGCTCACCGAATGGGAAGACCTTCGCGACAAGCCGGTGTGCGGGAAGCAGGGCGCGTTCTACAACAAGATCGTGTCGGAGCGCTACGGGGCGAAGATCGTCGCGTTCACCGGCAACGCCGAGGCGAAGCAGGCGCTGCGCGACAAGAAGTGCATCGCGTGGGTCTACGACGATTCGTCCATCATGTCCGATCTGGCGTCCGGCAATTACGACGAGTTCGAGATGCCGCTCCCGTCCGAGGACGACAATCCCTGGGGGTTGGCGGTCCCCCTGGCCGAGCGCCATTGCATCTTCGGCAGCTTCATGTCCGGCCTGACCTACCACTGGCACCAGACCGGCCGCCTCATCGAGCTCGAGAAGAAGTGGGGCATCCAGCCCACGAAGTATCTCCAGGACCAGCACGGGCGGTTCGCCGACTGGCTGGCCGGGAGGTAACCGGCGCGGGTGTCGATGCCCGCGGCCGGCGGGGCGCCGTCCGTCCAGGGGGCCCCGCCGGCCGCCCCCCGCCGCGTGACCCGTCCCGTGGCGCCACGCTCCCCTGATACGGCCGCCGGCCGGCCCTCGCGGTGATCGAGTCCGTTCAGACCTGGTTCCGCACGCTCGCGGAGACCCATCCGAAGTGGAACTTCATCTACCTCTACGATCCGGTGCAGACGGCGCGGGTCGGGGAGGGGCTCTGGATGACCCTCCAGCTCTCGGTCGCGTGCGTCGTGTTCAGCGTGGCGATCGGGGTGGCGGGGGCATGGTTGCAGGGGTCGCGGCGGGCCGTGGTCCGGGCGTTCGTCCAGGGCTACATCCAGTTCTTCCGCAACACGCCGCCCCTCATCCAGCTCCTCTTCTTCTACTTCGCCCTCGGCCAGTTCACCCCGACGTACTCCCCGGACGGGTGGCTCGAGGTTCCGATCGTCTCGAACGTCGGATGGGCGATCATCTCGCTCTCGTTCTTCGCCGGCGCCTTCAACGTCGAGATCTTCCGCGCGGGGATCGAGGCGATCCCGGAGTCCACCCGCGAGGCGGCGGACGCGCTCGGCATGTCGCGGCTCCAGGTCTACCTCTACGTGGTGCTCCCGCTCGCGTTCCGGGTCAGCCTCCCCGCGCTCAACAACAACCTCGTGAACCTCGTCAAGACCACCACCCAGGCGATCGTCATCGCGGTCCCGGAGCTGCTCTACCAGCTCGTCAGCATCTACAACGACTACTCCACCTCCCAGAACGCCTGCATGCTGCTCATGTTCGTGGTGTACGTCACCCTGGTGGGGCTGCTGGTGCTCGGCATGAACCGATGGGAGCGTGCGCTCCGCATCCCGGGGTACGGGGGCTGAGCGGTGTTCGCCCGCATCCCCGGCGTGGACGCCGCCCGGCGGAACGACCTGCCGGTCCTCCTCCCGTCCGCGGGGCGGGCGCGGGCGCCGGGCCGGGCCGGCGACCTCGCCTTCAGCCGCTGGCTCGGGTCGGCGGCCCCGTGGAAGATCTGGGCGGTGCTCGTGTTCGCGCTCGCGGCCGGCGCCGCCTGGCCGTTCGCGGCGGCCGCCCGGTCGGGCTATACGATGGGCGAGGCGCTCGACGCGCTGTGGCGATGGCTGCCCTTCCTCCTGACGAAGGGCTTCGCGATGAACGTCCTCATCAGCTTCCTCACCATGGCGGTCGGCACGGCGGGCGGCGTGGTTCTCGGCCTCTGGCAGCTCTCGCCCACCCGCCCGGTGCGGCGGGTCGCGTGGGCGCTCACCCAGGCGTTCCGCAACTCGCCGTGGCTCGTGCTCCTGTTCATCGTGATGCTGACGTTCCCGTTCCAGGTGGAGATCGGCTCGGTCGTCGTCCCCGTCCCCGACTGGCTCAAGGCCGTGTTCGGGCTCTCGCTGCCGATCATGGCCAACCTCTCCGAGGTGGTCCGGGGCGCCGTGCAGTCGGTCCCCACCGGGCAGTGGGAGGCGGCCGACTCGCTGGCGTTCTCGCGCCGCCGGACCCTGTGGCGGATCGTGCTGCCGCAGTGCTTCAAGCGGATGATCCCCCCGTGGATGAACTGGTACGCCATCCTGACGATGGCGACCCCCCTGGTCTCGCTTCTCGGCGTGGAGGAGATCGTGACCCTGTCGCGCCAGGCGATGGAGGCCGAGGACAATCACCCGGAGCTGCTGGTCCCGTTCTTCGGATTCGCGCTCCTCGTGTTCTTCGCCTACTGCTACCCGATCGCGCGCTGGACGATCGCGCTCGAGCGGCGCTTCGCGGTGAGGCTGTAGCCGGGAGGCGGGGATGAACGGACGGAGCTGGGACCCGAGCCAGCCGATCGTGTCCATCCGGGACGTACACAAGTCCTTCGGTGATCTCGAGGTGCTGAAGGGGGTGAGCTTCGACGTGATGAAGGGAGAGGTGGTCTGCATCATCGGCCCTTCGGGATCGGGCAAGTCCACCCTCATCCGATGCGTGAATGCGCTCAACTCGATCGACCGCGGCTCGATCCGGGTGGAGGGCCGGGAGGTCCACGATCCGGACCTCGACAAGCTGGAGCTTCGGCGCAGGGTCGGCATGGTCTTCCAGCAGTACAACCTGTTCCCCCACAAGACCGCGCTCGAGAACGTGATGATGGCCCCGGTGCTGGTGCTCAAGGAGCCCCGGCGCGAGGTGGAGGAGCGGGCCCGGGCGCTCATCCGCAAGGTGCGCCTCGACGGCAAGGAGGACAGCTATCCCGGGGAGCTGTCGGGAGGACAGCAGCAGCGCGTGGCCATCGCCCGCTCCCTCGCGATGCGCCCCGACGTCATGCTCTTCGACGAGATCACCGCGGCCCTCGATCCGGAGACGGTGAAGGAGGTGCTCGTCACCATCCGCGAGCTCGCGGAGGAGGGCATGACGTGCATCCTCGTGACCCACGAGATGGGGTTCGCCCGCGAGGTGGCCCACCACATCTACTTCACGGACCGCGGGGTCATCGTGGAGCACGGACCGCCCGCGACCTTCTTCACCGAGGCGAAGGATCCCCGGACGTGCGAGTTCCTGAGCCAGATCCTCTGAGCGGAGGGTCGGGCCGCCATCGAATCTCCATGCCCTTGCCGGGGCCGGGTCCCTCGCGTCGGGGGCGGCGGTCGATTCGCGGGCGCCCGGCGGTCGCCGGCGCCGGGGCGCGCGGGTCTTCGACCGATGGCCGGCCGTGCGGGGCCGGGCGATCCGGTCCGGGCCGCCCGCCGGAGGCTCGAAGCGAGCGGGGCGGGGAGGGGCCGCGGGATGGCCGGCCGCGGCGGCGGCGGGCCGGCCGAAGCGAGCGGCTGACGTGAGCGGCGCGCCGGAGGGCCTCGACCGCCGGGTCGCCGACCGCTTCGAGCAGGTTGCGACCACCTCGGCCCGCTACTCCGCGTGGGGACGGACGGTGGCGGTGGCGGTCGTCGGGCTCTGGCTCGCCTGGAGCATTCCGGCGCCCCTCTACTACTACTACGAAGCCCTTCTCGCGGTGTTCATCGCCATCGGCTGGCTCAACTTCGGGGTCTCGAAGCGCTTCGGCGCCGGCCACTGGCTCGCCTACGTGTCCGCATTCGCCGACATGGGCCTGCTCACCTTCGCGATCCTCTCCGACAACCCCTTCGAGGAGTCATCGTTGCCGGTGGCGCTCCACTACCGCTTCGACGGTTTCGTCTTCTTCTTTCTCCTCTTCGCGGGGGTGCTGCACAGCTACTCGCCGCGGCTCGTGCTCTGGTCCGGGGTCTCGATGGCCCTCTGGTGGGCCGGGGCGCTCGCCCTCGCGGTCCAGGCCCCCGGCGTCGTGACCGAGTTCAGTCTCACGGGCGCGGAGGGGATGTCCCGCCTTCGCCTCGTCGAGCGGGCCCAGGAGTCGGACTTCATCGAAGTACTGGGGCGCCTGCAGGAAGCGCTGGTCGCGGTGCTGGTGGCGGTGATCGCCTCGTTCGCGGTCGCGCAGTCGCGGCGGCAGGTCTTCGAGAACGTGCGTGCGGAGCGGGCGCGGGAGAACCTCGCGCGCTACTTCTCGCCGGAGGTCGCGGCCGAGCTCGCGAGCGACGAGCATGACCTCGGCGCGGCGCGGCGCCAGGACGCAGCCGTCCTCTTCGCGGACGTCGTCGGCTTCACGCGCCTGTCCGAATCGCTCGGCCCGGAGGGGACGATCGCGCTGCTCCGGGAATGGCACGGGCGCCTGGGCGACGTCGTGTTCCGGCACGGCGGCACCCTCGACAAGTACATCGGCGACGGGTTGATGGCCACCTTCGGCACCCCCCGCGTCCGGCCGGACGACGCGAGCCGGGCGCTCGCCGCCGCCCTCGAAATGGCGGCCGCGGCGCGGCCGGGCGCCGGCGGCGGCTCGGAGGCTCCGCCGGGTGCGAAGGCTTCCGGACGGCCGGGGGGTTCTCCTTCGATACGAATCGGGATCGGCCTGCACTTCGGCCCGGTGGTGCTGGGGAACATCGGCAACGAGCGCCGGCTCGAGTTCGCGGTTCTCGGCGACACGGTGAACGTCGCGAGCCGGCTGGAAGGGCTCACCCGCGAGCTGGACGTGGACCTCGCCGCCTCCGGGGACCTCGTGGCCCGGGTCCGGGAGGAGGGTGGGCCCGCGGAGCGCCTCGTGTCGGTCGGCGAGCGGAGCCTCCGGGGCCGCGCGGAGCCGGTGGAGGTGTTCGTGTCCGGGAACCGCTGAACACCGGCACGGTCCGCGACCGGCCGTCACCTCGCTCCACGGACGTTCCGGGGGAGACGGCGCCCGCGGGCGCAGAGACCCTCCCGGCGGGCGCGGCGCCCGGCTCGTCCCACCGACTCGAGCGCCAAAGGGAAGCCTGCCAGACGGAGGAGCCTCGCTCGACGGGCATCCGGGGGGAGAGGCATGTGCGCGGTGGGGTTTTCGCCGGGCACGCCTCTCGCGAACGTTCTTGGGCACCGCGTCCTGGGAACGCTCGTGTCCCGCCCGCATTGATCGGCGGCGGCCTCGCCGTCCCATTTGCGGGCGGGACGCCCGCGTTCCCAGGACGCCGTGCCCGCGCAAGTGGCTCCGTGGAGTGAAATCCGCCAGCAACCCCCTCGAACCGAACCCGAACCACGGAAGAACGCCGTCTCCGTGGGGGTAAAAAATATCTCGACCCCCGATCTCCACCCGCTATATCGAGAGGTTACGAACAACGCGCGGGGCTCGGGGGGCGTCCGGCGGGGGTTCGGCGAGCGCGCGCGGGGCGAGGCCCCCCATCGACGCGGCGAGCGGGTCCGCTTCGGAGGCGGCGCCGCCGGCCGGCGCGGGTACGGGGGTGTCGAACGCATAGCCGGGGTCGGCCTGCTGGCGCCGCCACGTGTCGCGCATCTCCTGCCACGCGCCGACCAGGGTTCGCGGCGCCGGCATGTCCCGCGCGAGGGCGCGGTGCAGCCGCTTCAGGCGGTAGCAGGGCACCGCGGCGTACATGTGGTGCTCCAGGTGCCAGTTCATGTGCCAGTACAGGAACTCCGACAGCGGGTCGAGGGTGATGGTGCGGACGCACTTGCGGAAGTCCGCGACCCCGCTCCGCAGGCCGCAGTGCATGGGCACGCCGACGAAGTACCGGAGCCAGTTGGCGATGAATGCGGAGCCGGAGACGAGGACGGCGACGACCGGCTCGCCCGCCGAGAGGGAAACGGCGGCGACGGCGGCGTGGAACGCAAGGGTCAGGCGCGCCCAGGCGACGGCCTTCCGGGCCTCGTCGGGATGCCCTTCGTAGAGCTCCGGACCCCACGAGTTGTAGGGGTTGTCGAGGCGGTGGAGGGCGAGCCGGGCGAAGCCCTTCAGGGTCGGCGCGAGCCCCCGGGACTGGTATCCCCCGGTGACGTTGACCGTGAAGAGCTGGAGCAGATAGAGGAAGCGGAGCGAAGGCGTCTCGGGCATCACCTCCTCGCGGTCGCCCTCGACGAACAGGGTGTAACGATGGTGGTAGCTGTGGCTGAACCGGTACACGTGGAAGTTGAGCCACCCGAGGAGCGAGAAGATGCGGAGGAACGCCTCGTTGAGCCACTTCGTCCGGAACACCGTCTTGTGGCAGAGCTCGTGATGGGGGGCGGTGAAGAAGGAGGCGACGGTGCCGTGCGCGAAGAGGGCGAGGAGGAAGCCCCACCAGACCTCGAGAGCGAAGAGGCGGTACGCGGCGAGCCCGGTCAGCACCCAGAGGCCGAGATGCCCCGCGGCGAGGAACAGCCCGCGCGGATCGCTCGGCCGGGCGAGCTCGCGCAGGGTCCCGCGTTCGATGGGACAGCGATACCACCGGACGTCGAGGTCCCGGCGCACGTCGGCGAGGGGGGGAAGCCTTTCGGGCAACCGGCCGTCCGCGACGGGATTCATGGCTCCGCCGGCGGGCCGCGGCTCTCGTGAAGAAGCGCTTCGAGCTCGGCGACCCGGGCTTCGGCCTCGCGCCGCGCCTCCGCCTCCCGTTCGGCGCGGGACTCGGCGGCTCCGACCAGGGACTCGGCGGCGCGCCGCGCTGCCGCGTCCCGCTCGGCCCGAAGCTCGGCGGATCGGCGCGCGGTGTCCTGATCGGCCAGGGCGAGCAGACGCCGGTCCGCCGCCGGGTCGAAGAAGTACCTCTCCTCGGCGCCCTTCACCCGGAAGTCGAGGCCCAGGGTCTCGCTGCGAAGGAACACGGTCCCGTCCAGCGACTCGACCACCGGCTGCGGCTCGTACCCGCCCGCCGCCAGGCGCCGGCCCTTGAGATGCAGCCCCAGACAATCCCCGGTGGGGTCGTACTGCCAGTACTCCCGCACCCCCAGCCGTTCGTACAGCGCCGCCTTGCGCCCCTCGTCCTCGCGCCACGTGCCCCGCGACGCCACCTCCATCACGAAGGCCGGCGCCGGCCCCTCCTCCCACAGCTTGTAGACCAACCGGTTGTGCTTCGGCACGCCGAACGCCACGAACACGTCCGGGGCGACCCGGGCGCGCGGGTTCCCTTCCTCGTAGTAGATGAAGAGGTCGCCGGAGACGTATACGTCGGGGCGGTCCCGGAAGTGGAGACCGAGGACGCCGACCGCATCGAGGATGGCGTGGAGCTGCCAGTCGTTCTCGGCCATCGGCTTGCCGTCCCCGCTCGGATAGTCAATCGCGGCGGGAGCGAGAACGCGCGGTTCCATCGGCCGGCTCCTCCATGCGGCGGGGCGGGGTCGGGCGGTGTCCGATCCCCGGCGACGATACCATGCCCACGTCCGCGTCCCAACCCGTGTTCCGGGGGCGCATGATGACGCGGGAGAGGGGGCGGCGGCGTAGGGCAGGGTCTCGATCTTCGTGGGATTTCGCCCCGGCGCACCGGAGCGGAACGCCCTGCCGGCCCGGGGTCCCGGGAATACCGGCTGGGCTGGGTCGTGCCGGGCGGCTGCGGGATTCCCCGCAGATCGCATCAGCGGCCGTCCCCGCGGCTCCGGTTGAGGGTCGCGGTCCTCTTCATGGCCGCCGTACCGGTTCGGGCCGAGGGGCAGGGCTCGGTGCGCCGCCACGGCGCCGTCAGCGCCCGGCGCGCCGGGCCTGCCGCGGCTCCGCGGCCGGGCGGAGGCGCTCCACCACCTCGTGGACGAGGCGCCGTCCGACCTCGCCCCCCAGGGTCAGGATGGACTCGGGGTGGAACTGCACGGCCGCGATCGGCAGGGTCCGGTGCTCGATCGCCATGACGACCCCGTCCTCGGTGTCCGCGGTGATCTCCAGGCACTCCGGCAGCCCCTCGCGCTCGCCGTAGAGGGAGTGGTAGCGCCCCGCCTCGAAGCGCTCCGGCAGGGCCGCGAGCAGCCTCCCGCCCCGCCGGCGGATCGTGGAGGGCTTCCCGTGCATCGGGTAGCCGAGGGCGCCGAGCCGCCCGCCGAAGTACTCGACGATTCCCTGGAGCCCCAGGCAGACCCCGAACAGGGGCAGGCCGCGCGCGAGGGCCGCGTCGATGGTGTCGCCGACCCCGAAGTCCGAAGGGACGCCGGGGCCGGGGGAGAGGACCACGAGGTCCGGGGCGATCCCGTCGATCCGCTCGGGCGCGAACCCCGCCCGCAGGGTGACGACCTCCGCCCCCGTCTCGCGGAAGTAGGCGGCGAGGGTGTGCACGAAGGAGTCCCGATGGTCCACCATCAGGATGGTCCGCCCCGCGCCGGGGCGCTCCGTCTCCCCCCGCTCGGCGGCCGCTTCGGCCGGCCGGTCCGGCCGTGCGATCGCGTCGAGCAGGGCGGCCGCCTTGAGCCGGGTCTCCTCCTCCTCGGCCTCCGGGTCGGAATCGACGAGGAGGGTCGCCCCCGCCCGCACCTCCGCCGCCCCGTCCCGGATCTGCACGGTGCGGAGGGTGAGCCCGGTGTTCATGTTGCCGTCGAACCCGATCCTCCCGATGGCCCCGCCGTACCAGCGCCGGACGGACCGCTCGTGGTCCTCGATGAACTGCATCGCGGCGTGCTTCGGCGCCCCGGTGACGGTGACCGCCCAGGTGTGGGCGAGGAATCCGTCGAGGGCGTCGAGCCCTTCCCGGAGCCGTCCCTCCACGTGGTCCACGGTGTGGATGAGGCGCGAGTACATCTCGATCTGGCGCCGGCCGATGACCCGCACGCTCCCCGGCACGCACACCCGCGACTTGTCGTTCCGGTCCACGTCCGTGCACATGGTGAGCTCGGACGCCTCCTTCTCGGAGGAGAGGAGCTTCAGGATCTGCTCCGCGTCCGCGATGGCGTCCGCCCCGCGCGCGACCGTGCCGGAGATGGGGCAGGTCTCGATCCGCCGCCCGTCCACCCGCACGTACATCTCCGGCGAGGCGGCGACGAGGTACTCGCCCTCCCCGAGGTTCATGAGCGCCCCGTAGGGGGCCGGGTTGCGGGTGCGAAGCCGCCGGAACACCTCCGAGGGCGGGGCGGGGCAGCGCGCGAAGAACGACTGGCCGGGCACCACCTCGAAGAGATCGCCCCGCCGGAAGTACCCGTGCGCTTCGCGCACGCAGTCCGCGTACTCGCCCGGCCGGTGGTCGGCGTCGCGCCCCACCGTCTCCGCCGCCCGCCACGGGGCGTCCGGCCCGGTCCGGGGGAGGCCGTTCGTCGAGCCCCCGTCGGTCGTGAAGTCGAAGCGGTGCTCCTCCGCCGTCGCCGCCTGGTGGTCCACGACCAGGATCGCGTCCGGGAGGTAGAGCACGAGGTCGCGGTCCGCCTCCGGGCGGGCCCGGCGCAGCTCGATGGGATCGAACTGGAACGCGAGGTCGTAGCCGAAGGCCCCGTAGAGGCCGAGATGGGGGTCGTCCCCGGCGCCGAACCGGGCGGAGATGGCCCGCAGGGCGGAGAAGACGGTCGGCTGGCGGCTCCGGTCCTCCTCCGTGAAGCCCGGCGCCGGCTCGCGCACCGTGAACGCGACGGCGCGGTCACGCCGCTCGACGGCGGCCACATGCGGCTCGCCGGCGAGGGCGGTCTCGATCGGGCTGAGCAGCACCTCGCCCCGCTCGTTGAGCGCACGAGCCGCGCCGCTTCGCCCCCGGGCGACGATCTCGATCGGCGGGTCGGCGAACCCGATGTCCCACCGGGTGTATCGGCCGGGGTACTCGAAGGACGATGCGAGCAGCGCGCCGCGCCGCCGATCGAGGCGTGCGGCGAGCGCCGCCGCCGGGTCGGACGCGAGCGGCGCCGACGCCGTGCGCCGGACGACCTCCACCCCTCCCGCGGTGCGGAAGCGGTGCTCGCGGTCCGGGCCGTCGAACGACATCGGGCATCCTCGTCTTCGGTCGGGGCGGGCAGGCGGGGCCTCGGCCGGGTGGAAGGCCGGGCCGGGCGCGGCAGCGCGGACGATGCGGGGCGGCGCCCGGTTCGCGAGCCCCTCCGACCCCCCGCCGATTGTACCGGCGTGCCGGCCGGGGCCGCGTTCCGATCCATGGTCGGCGGGCGGAGCCGGCGCCGATCCCGGAGTCGCCTCGCTCGGGCGCGCCGCGGCGGGGGGGCCGCCGACCCTTCGCCGGACCGCGGCCGGCGAGCCCCGCGCGATCAGATCCCGGCGCCGAACGGATCGCGGGTTCCGATCTCGGGAAAGAGCGAGAAGTCGCGGTCCCGGGTGAGCAGAGCCTCGACGCCGTGGGCAACGCAGATCGCCGCGATGCGGGCGTCGTGGACGACCCCGCCGACGACGCGGGGGCGCCCGACGAAGCGCCCGAGAACGTCCATGAAGTCGCCGGTCTCGCCGATCATCCGGCTCGACGGCGCCGCCGCCCACGCCCGGAGCTGATCCCAGGCCCGTTCCGGACGGGTCGCGTCGTCCTTCCAGATGCGGCGGTTCGTGACCACGGAGAGGAACTCGCAGCAGCACGGCCAGGGGATCGCCCAAGTGCGTTCGCCTTCGCAGAGCTCGACCATGAGCGCATGCGCCGCGTCGCCCATGCGCGCTTCACGGCGGTGCGCGTAGACGAGCACGTTCGTGTCTACGGCGACCATGGGGCGATCATGGGGCGATCATGGGGCGATCACGGGGCGGTCACCGCGTGCCGGGGTCGCCGTAGATCAGCGCTCGAAGCTCCGGCCACGTGTACCGTTCGAGGGGATCGGCCGCATCCGGGTCGCCGGCTCTCAGGTCGGGAAGGACGTAGCGCGGCCGGAGGGGAGAGGGCTCCAGCACGCGGCGCAGGCCGTCTTCGACGAGGGCGCGGAGCGGGCGGCCCGTCTCGCGTGCGCGGCGCTTGGCGCGGGCGAGGAGCTCGTCGTGGATGTCGAGGGTGGTCTTCATGGACCCATACTACCCATATCACGGGATATGGGAAAGCCATACGAGGCATGTGCGCGGTGGGGTTTTCGCCGGGCACGCCTCTCGCGAACGCTCTTGGGCACGGCGTCCTGGGAACGCGGGCGGGACGCCCGCATTGATCGTCGGCGGCCTCGCCGTCCCATTTGCGGGCGGGACACCCGTGTCTGGAAGACGCGCCGTTCCCAGGACGCCGTGCCCGCGCAGGTGGCTCCGTGGGGTGAAATCCGCCGAAGTGCCCCTCGAACCGACTCCAACCACGGAAGAACGCCGTCCGCGTGGGGGTAAAAGATATCTCGCCCCCCTCTCTACACCCACTATATCAAGAGGTTACGAACAGCGCCCGGGGCTCCATACCCGCGGCTCCCGTCCGGGGCCGCGGTCCGTGGGCCGTCCCGGCGGGCCGCCGATGGCGCCGGGGTGCGGGCCGGGACCGCGTTCCGATGCATAATCGGCGGACGGCGCCGGCGCCGGAAGTGAATCCGCGCCCCGACCCGGAGCCGGACCCGGATCCCGACCCGCAGCCTGGAGACCGAAGCGAATGAACCCGGATTCATGCGAGCTGCTCCTTCGAGGCGGAACCGTGATCGACGGGACCGGCGCCCCGCGCCGCGCCGCCGACGTGGCCGTCGACGGCGATCGGATCTCCGCCGTGGGGCGGCTCGACGCGACGCGGGGCGCCCGGGAGATCGACGCGGGCGGGCTCGTCGTCTCCCCGGGCTTCATCGACGTCCACACCCACGACGACCGCGCGGTCCTCTCCGACCCCGGGATGGCCTGCAAGGTGAGCCAGGGGGTGACCACCGTCGTCACCGGAAACTGCGGCGTGAGCCTCGCTCCGCTCACCGGCCGCGAGCCCCCGCCCCCCCTCAACCTGCTCGGGGGGGAGGACTGGTACCGCTTTCCCACCTTCGCCGCCTACCGCGAGGAGCTCGAAGGCTCGCCGCCCGCGCTCAACGTCGCGATGCAGGTCGGGCACAGCGCCCTTCGCGCGAAGGTGATGGACGGGCTCGACCGGCCCGCCACCGAGGGCGAGATCGAGCGCATGGTCGAGCTTGCCGACGAGGGGATGCGCGCCGGGTGCATCGGGTTCAGCACCGGGCTCGCCTACCCGCCGGCGCGGGCCGCCCCGACCGGGGAGGTCATCGCGATCGCGCGGCGGGTCGCGGCCCTGGGCGGCATGCATTCGACGCACATGCGCGACGAGGAGGGAGGGGTCCTCGACTCGGTGCGCGAGACCATGCGCATCGGCCGCGAGGCGGGGCTCCCGGTCGTCATCTCCCACCACAAGTGCGCGGGCCGGGAGAACTGGGGCAGGACCCGCGAGACCCTCGCGCTCATCGCGGAGGCCCAGGCGTCGCAGGCCATCGACCTCGACGTCTATCCCTACGTCGCGGGCTCGACGGTGCTCCTCGCGGAGATCGTGGCCCGCTCGGAGAAGGTGATCGTGTCCTGGTCCGAGCCCTTCCCCGAGGTGGCGGGCCGCCTCCTCGACGACGTCGTGCGCGAGTGGGGGTGCGGGGCCGCGGAGGCGGTGGAGCGCCTCCAGCCCGCCGGCGGGATCTACTTCATGATGGACGAGGAGGACCTCGCCCGGATCATCGCGTTTCCGGGGGCGATGATCGGCTCCGACGGCCTCCCGCACGACGTGTTCCCGCACCCGCGCCTCTGGGGGACGTTCCCGCGGGTGCTCGGCCGCTACGTCCGGGACGAGGGGCTCATCGGGCTGGAGGACGCGGTGCACCGGATGACCGGCAAGCCGGCCGCGGTGTTCGGGCTCCCCGGGCGCGGGGAGCTGCGCGAGGGGGGGTACGCCGACCTCGTGGTCTTCGACCCGGACGAGGTCGCCGACACCGCGACGTTCGAGGACCCCGCGCGGCCCGCGGCGGGGGTCCGCGCGGTCTTCGTGAACGGCCGCGAGGTGTGGGCGGAGGGCGCCCCGGTTCCGTCCGCGGGCTCCGCGCCCGGACGCCTCCTTCGCCGGGAGGGCCGCGCGGATCGGCCCGGCTGACGAGCCGGCGCGGACGAGAGGCATGTGCGCGGTGGGGTTTTCGCTGGGCCCGCCTCTCGCGAACGCTCTTGGGAACGGCGTCCTGGGAACGGCGCGTCTGGAAGACGCGCCGTTCCCAGGATGCCGTGCCTGCGCAAGAGGCTCCGTGGGGTGAAATCCGCCAGCAACCCTCTCGAACCGACCTCGAACCACGGGAAAACGCCGTCTCCGTGGGGGTAAAAGATATCTCGACCCCCTCTCTACACCCTATATATCAATAGCCTGCGAACAGCGCCCGGGGCTCGACGAGCCGGCGCGGGCGGGCCGGCGCCGCGGCCGCGGGCGGGCCGGCGCACTCCCGTGCCGGGAGGCGGCGTCCACGCCGCCTTGCGGGCGTCGTCCGATCCGCGGCGGTGGGGCGGATCGACCCGGTGGCCCGTCCGGGCCGCGGCCCGTTCCTTCGGTCGGACCCTCCCCGGCGCCCGAGTCGGCCGGGTGAGCCGGGCTACGGGCCCGCCGGGGGTCACCCGTCCCCGCGAGCGCCCCGACCCTCGATGGGCCCTCCCTGCGCTCCCGCGCCGGTCAGGAGCCCGCGCGGATCGCCTGCTCCGCGGCGCCGAGGGCCTTGGCGAGGGCCGCGAAGTCCTGCTCGACCGCGCCTCCCACCGGCGGGGCCGCCTTCCCCGCGACCTTCAGCACGAGCTTGCCGCCGTCCGGCCGATACTCGAGCCGGGTGCGGCCGAGCCGCTCGGCGGACCCCGCCGAAAGCCGGTAGGCGAGGCGCATGGCCCGCCCCAGGATCTCCGCGCGCCGCCGCTCGTCTTCACCGAGGAGCGGCCCCAGCCGTCTCGCGGCGGGGGAGGCGGCGACGTTCCCGCCGTAGCGCCCGAACACCGCGAGGCCGAGGAAGGCGCGCTCCGCGTGCCCGGCCGCCAGGTAGTTGTGCCGGACCACGCGCAGGAGCCCCTGCTCGGCCCGGTACTCGGGGTGTTCGCGCCAGGAGACGTCGGCCAGGTGGGAGGCGGCGAGGGCGAGCCGGCGCCACCGTTTCCCGCCGGCGAGCGGGGCCAGCCAGTCGAAGAGCGCCTCCGCGAACTCGGGGAAGCGCGCCTCCCGGCGCCCCAGCGCTTCCGCCGCCGAGAGGAGCACGTCCGCCGATTGCTCGTCCGCCGGAAGCCGGGAGTGGACGAGGCCCTCGCGCAGCCCCGTGGAGCAGAACCGGACGGTGCGCGGGCCGATCGCCTCCAGCAGCTCCGCGAGCAGCATGGCCGCATACGGGAGGTGTCGGGCCCGCCTCCGGTTGATCCCGGGGGTCGCTCCGAGGGCGGCCGGCCGAAGCCGGCCGATCGAGCCCGCGAACCTCGCCACCTCGCCCGCCGGCGGGGCATAGTCGTGGACGATGCACAGGGGATGGTCGGCGCGGTCGATGTGGAGCCGCGCGAGGGCGCGCCACGACCCGCCCACCGGGTAGAAGCTCGCCCGCCGGCGCTCGCCGAGCCACCCGACGCGCGAGAGGGCGTCGCGCAGGCGCCGTCCGGTCCCTTTGGGGTCCTCGTCGAAGGCGCCGGACAGGCGCACCGTGCCGAGGGGCAGGGTCGCCTGTCGTCCGATGCGCCCGCGATCGATCTCGACGAGCTCCAGGCTGCCGCCCCCGAGGTCTCCCGTGATCCCGGTCGCCCCCGGCATCCCGGCGACCACCCCGAGGGCGGAGTACCGGGCTTCCTCGGCGCCGTCGAGGACCCGGACCCGCGCGCCGCAGGCGGCCTCGACGTCCGCGGCGAGGCGCGGGCCGTTCCGCGCGTCGCGCACCGCGGCGGTCGCGACGAGCTCGGTGTCGCCCACCCCGAGCGACTCGGCGAGGCGGGTGAAGCGGGTCACCGTCAGGATCGCCTCCCGCATCGCCTCCTCGTCGAGGAGTGCGCCCGACGCGAGCCCGCGCCCGAGCGCACAGAACGCCCGCTCGTTGTAGAGGGGGACGAGGGCGTTCTCCAGCCGGTCGAAGATCACGAGCCGGATGGAGTTCGAGCCGATGTCGATGACGGCCGCCGCGCGGGCGTGCGAGGGCCGCGGAGGCGCGGCGGCGGCGTGCGGGACGGCGGCAGGCTCCATCAGGCGCGCGCGGTGCTCCTCCTCGCCCGCTGCCGGCCGAGGACGGCGCCCCGCCCCGCCAGGCTCGGATGGCTCATGAAGTACTTGTGGGCGGAGAACGCATTCTTGCGGGCCTTCAGGCGGGTATAGGTTCCGTCCGGCTCGAGCCGCCAGGTCTGCGCTTCGTCCGCGAGGTTCGCCCGGATGATCCGCTTGAGGACCTGGCGGTGCAGGGTCGGGTTCTCGATGGGCACCAGGGTCTCGACCCTCCGGTCGAGGTTCCGGGGCATCCAGTCCGCGGACGAGATGAACACCTTGGCGCCGCCCGCGTCGAGCCCGTGCCCGGCCGCGAAGCACACGATCCGGCTGTGCTCGAGAAAGCGCCCCACGATGCTCTTCACCCGGACGTTCTCGGAGAGTCCCGGGACCCCGGGGCGAAGGGAGCAGATCCCGCGCACCACGAGGTCGATGGGAACGCCGGCCTGCGACGCCCGGTACAGGTGCTCGATGATCGCACCGTCCACCAGCGAGTTGAGCTTCGCCGCGATGCCCGCCGGCCGGCCGGCCCGCGCGTGCTCGATCTCCGCGTCGATGAGCCCGGCCAGCCGCTCGCGCAGGTTCAGGGGCGAGACCGCGATCTTCTCGAAGCGGTCCGGCGGCGCGGTGCTCGTCATGTAGTTGAAGAGCCGGGCGGCGTCCCGGCACAGGGCCCGATCGCAGGTGAAGAACGAGAGGTCGGTGTAGACCCGGGCGGTGACGGGGTGGTAGTTGCCGGTGCCGAAATGGGCGTAGGAGCGAAGTCCGTTCCACTCCCGGCGCACCACCAGGGAGACCTTGGCGTGGGTCTTCAGGCGCACGAAGCCGTAGACCACGTTGACCCCCGCGCTCTCGAGGTTGCGCGACCAGCGCAGGTTCCGCTCCTCGTCGAACCGGGCCTTGATCTCGACGAGGGCGGTGACCGACTTGCCGGCGTAGGCGGCCGCCGCGAGGGCGGCGACGATGGGGGACTCCTCGCTCGTCCGGTACAGGGTCTGCTTGATGGACACGACCTTCGGGTCCGCCGCCGCCTGGCGCAGGAACTCGACCACCACGTCGAACTCCTCGTACGGGTGGTGGACGATGAACTCGCCCTTGCGGATGGCCGCGAAGCAGTCGCCGTCGGAGTCGCTGACGCGCCCGGTGGGGCGGGGCGTGAACGGGGGGAAGAGGAGATCGGGGCGTGAGTCGAGGACCAGCTCGCTCGTGTCCGCGAGGCCGAGCAGCCGCTGGCGGACCACCAGGTCCTGCGAGGCGACCCCGACCTTGTCCATCAGGAAGGACTCGAGATCGGCCGAGATCTCCCGATCGAGGGTGAGCCGGATGACCGCGCCCCGGCGCCGCTCGCGGATCAGGCGCTCGAACTCCCGGACGAGGTCCTCGGCTTCCTCCTCGATCTCCACGTCACTGTCGCGCAGCACCCGGCACACGCTCGAGTCCTCGATGCGGAATCCGGGGAAGAGGCGGCCGACGAACGCCCGGATCACCTGCTCGACGGGAATGAAGCGCTCGCCCTCGCCGCGGAGCTGGACGAATCGCGGGATCCCCTGGGGGATGGGGACGAGTCCGAACATCGGCTCCTCGGGGTCGCGGACGCACCGGACCACCAGGCTGAACCCGAGGTTGGGGATGAAGGGGAAAGGATGGGCGGGGTCGCTCGCGATGGGGGAGAGGACCGGGAAGATCTCGCTCATGAAGTGCTCTTCGAGCCCCGCCCGGTCGGAATCTTCGAGCTCCGACTCGTCGAGTACGAAGATGCCGTGGTCCCGCATCCCGGCCACCAGGGACTCCCAGCAGTGCTGCTGGCCGTCCATCAGCGCCCGGGACCGGACCGCGATCGCCGCGAGCTGCTCCGCCGGGGTCATGCCGTCCTGGCTCGCGACCGTGAGGCCGGTCTCCACCTGGCCGTTCAGCCCGGCGACCCGCACCATGTAGAACTCGTTGAGGTTGGTCGCGGAGATGGCGAGGAACCGCACCCGTTCGAGCAGGGGTACGCGCGGATTCCGGGCCTCCTCGAGCACCCGTTCGTTGAACGCGAGCCACGAGAGCTCGCGGTTGATGAAGCGTTCGGGCGAATCGGCTCCGATTGCCGGAAGGGCAGGGGTCACGGGGGCGGCTCCGGGGTCGGCGAGGCGGAGAGGCGAGAGGCTCCGGTAGCGGTAGAGTCTATTACGACTTCGCGAAAATCTCGCCTGCCGGGGAGGCATGTGCGCTGCAGGGCTTTCGCGGGGCACGCCTCTCGCGAACGCTCTTGGGCACGGCGTCCTGGGAACGGCGCGTCTTCCAGACGCGGGTGTCCCGCCCGCATTGATCGGCGGCGGCCTCGCCGTCCCATTTGCGGGCGGGACACGAGCGTTCCCAGGACGCCGTGCCCCCGCAAGTGGCTCCGTGGGGTGAAATCCGCCAGCAGCCCTCCTGAACCGACCCCGAACCACGGAAGAACGCCGGTTCCGTGGGGGTGAAAAATATTTCGACCCCCTCTCTACACCCTCTGTATCAAGAGCTTGCGAACAGCACCCGGGCCTCGCCGGGGCCGGGCCGGGCAAGCCGGACGGCCGCCCGGGCCCGCGGGCGAATGCGGAGCGCGGCCGGCCGCCCGCACCGGGCGGCGCGCGGCCGAAGCGGCCTGGAACGGGGCACGGCCCGCCGCCGGGATCGGATCGGCGTCCACCGCGGGAGGACGGCGAGCGCTCCGGGGTAAGATGGCGGCGGCGCCGGCGGGAGGGGACGAGACGTGCGTTGCGAGGTCATCGCGGTCGGCACCGAGCTGCTGCTCGGGCAGATCGTGGATACGAATTCGGCGTGGATGGGCGAGCAGCTCGCGCTCGCCGGCATCGACAGCCACTTCCAGACCAGGGTGGGGGACAACCACGAGCGCATGGTGGCCGCCCTCCGCCTCGCCCTCGGGCGGGCCGATGCGGTCATCCTGTGCGGCGGGCTCGGCCCGACCCGGGACGACATCACCCGTGACGCGGTCGCCGAGGTCATGGGGGTCGAGCTCGTCCGCGACGAATCCGTGGCGGACCACCTTCGCGCCTGGTTCCGGGCGCGGGGCCGCGAGATGCCGCTCAGCAACCTCCGGCAGGCCGACGTTCCGGCCGGCGCGAGCCGCATCCCCCAGATGCCGGGGACCGCGCCCGGCCTCGTCTGCCCGCTCGGCGAGAAGGTCGTCTACGCGGTGCCGGGCGTTCCCTACGAGATGCGCATCATGCTGGAAGGCACGGTCCTCCCGGACCTGAAGCGCCGCGCCGGGGTGTCCTCCGTCATCCGGAGCCGCACCCTTCGCACCTGGGGCACCTCCGAGGCGCGCCTCGGGGAGCTCTGCGCAGGCCGCCTCGACGTCCTCGAAGGCACCGGCCGCGCCACCATCGCCTTCCTCGCGAGCGGGATCGAAGGGCTCAAGGTGCGGGTGACCGCCAAGGCGGAGAGCGAGGAGGCGGTGGCGCGGGTCCTGGACGAAGAGGAGGCGCACCTGCGGCGCATTCTCGGCGACCTCGTGTTCGGGGTGGACGACGAATCGATGGAGAAGGTCGTCCTCGGCCTCCTCGGGGAGCGCGGCCTTACCCTCGCGGTGGCCGAATCGGTGACCGGGGGGATGGTGGCGACCCGGCTCACCGCGGTGCCCGGGGCGAGCGCGGTCTTCCGGGGAGGGGTCGTCGCCTACGCGAGCGGGGTGAAGCACGACCTCATCGGCGTCCCGCGCGGGCCGGTGGTGTCCCTGGATGCGGCGCGGGCGATGGCCGCCGGCGCGTGCGCGCGCCTCGGGGCGGACGTCGGCCTCGCGACCACCGGCGCGGCCGGCCCCGAGGGGCAGGAGGGGCACGCGCCCGGCACGGTCTTCCTCGGCCTGCACCGCGACGGCGAGGGCGAGGCCCACGAGGTGCGCCTCCCGGGCGACCGCGAGCGGGTGCGGCAGTATGCGGTCATCGCCCTGCTCAACTTCCTGCGGCTCCGGCTCGTCGGATCGAGCCTCCCGGTCGTGCCGCGGAGCTGAGGCCGTCCCGCCCGGCCGCCCGGAGATGGAGACGGAGCCCGATCCGGGCCGGGAGGAGCGGGACGCGCGCGGGCGCCGCGAGGGCGGCCGGGGCGCGCGGGAGGGAGGTCTCGACCCCGAGCGCCTGCTGCGGCGGATGTTCCGCGCCGCGGTGGACGCGGTGAGCGCGGATGCGTGCGTACCGCCCGCGCTTCCCGAGCCGGCCGGAGGCGGCCGCACGGTGGTGGTCGGGGCGGGCAAGGCGGCGGCCGCGATGGCCCGCACGGTGGAGCGCGAATGGCGTGCGCGCGGACACCCGCCGCCGCGGGGGGTCGTCGTGACCCGCTACGGCCATGCGGTGGACTGCCGTCACGTCGAGGTCGTCGAAGCGGCCCATCCCGTCCCGGATGCGGCCGGCCGCGAGGCGGCGGAGCGGGTCCTCGGCCTCGCGAACGAGCTCGGCCCGCGAGACCTTCTGCTCTGCCTCGTCTCGGGGGGCGGATCTTCCCTGCTCGCCGCCCCCGCCCCGGGGGTGGCGCTCCACGACAAGCAGGCGGTCAACCGGGCGCTGCTCGCGAGCGGAGCGAACATCACGGAGATGAACACGGTCCGGAAGCACCTCTCGCGGATCAAGGGTGGCCGGCTCGCCGCCGCGAGCCACCCCGCGAGGTGCCACGCGGTGCTCGTCTCCGACGTACCGGGGGACGACCCCGCGACCATCGCCTCCGGGCCGACGGTCGCGGACCCGACGACGGTGGCGGACGCCCGCGAGGTCGCGGAGCGCTACCGTGTGCCCCTGCCCGCGTCCGTCGAGGCGTGGTGGGCGAACGCGGCGTCGGAATCCCCGAAGCCCGGCGACCCCCGTCTCGCCCGAAGCACCGTGGAGGTCGCGGCGAGCGCCCGGCAGGCCCTGGAGGCGGCGGCCGAGGTCGCGCGCGGCGCGGGCTGCGAGGCGCTCGTTCTCGGCGACGCACTCGAAGGCGAGGCGCGCGAGGCGGCGCTCGTGCACGCGGGCATCGCCCGCCACGCGAGCCGGTGGGGGCAGCCGGCCCGCCCCCCCTGCGTGCTCCTCTCCGGGGGGGAGACGACGGTGACCGTTCGGGGCGGCGGCCGGGGCGGGCGCAACACGGAGTTCCTGCTCGCCCTCGCGGCGGCGCTCGACGACCTGCCCGGGGTGTTCGCGCTCGCCGCCGACACCGACGGGATCGACGGGACGGAGTCGAACGCGGGGGCGGTCTATCGGCCCGGGCTCGTGGCGGAGGCGCGCGCGCGCGGCCTCGACCCGCGGGCCGCCCTGGCCGGCAACGACGGGTTCGGGTTCTTCGCGGCGCTCGGGGCGCTCCTCGAGACCGGGCCGACCTTGACGAACGTCAACGACTTCCGGGCCATCGTGATTACGACCCGGAGCCCGTAGGGCTCGCGGGGCCCCCCAATCGCGCCGGACCGGCGGGGAGAGAACCATGCGGCGTTCACGCAAGGCCAAGATCATGGCCACCTTGGGGCCGGCGAGCGACGAACGGGAGGTCATCGCGAACCTGTTCCGGGCCGGAGCGGATCTCTTCCGGCTCAACTTCAGCCACGGGGAGGCGGAGGACCACCGCCGGAGGGTGGAGATCATCCGCTCCGTCGAGAAGGAGGAAGGGCGCCCGATCGGGATCCTCCTCGACCTCCAGGGACCGAAGTTCCGGCTCGGGACGTTCGGCGCGGACGGAGCCGTGGAGGTCCGGGCCGGCGACCCCTTCCGGCTCGACCTCGAGGATCGGCCCGGCGATGCGGGCCGCGTGACGTTTCCGCACCCCGAGCTCTACCCGGTCCTCGTCCCCGGCACCACCCTGCTCGTCGACGACGGCCGGCTCCGGCTCGAGGTGACCGCGCACGGGGCGGACTTCGCGGAGACCGAGGTCGTGGTCGGCGGCGAGCTTTCCGACCGCAAGGGCGCGAACGTGCCCGGGGTGGTCCTGCCGCTCTCGGCGATGACCGGCAAGGATCGCCGCGATACCGCGCTCGGGCTCGATCTCGGGGTGGACTGGATCGCGCTCTCGTTCGTGCAGCGGGCGGCCGACGCCGAGGAGCTCCGGACGCTCGTCGGAGGACGGTGCCGGGTGATGGCGAAGCTGGAGAAGCCGGCCGCCCTCGAAGCCCTGGACTCCATCGTGGACGCGTTCGATGCGGTCATGGTCGCGCGGGGCGACCTCGGGGTGGAGATGCCGCCGGAGACCATTCCCACCGCGCAGCGCAGGATCGTGCGCGCGTGCCGGGAGACGGGGAAGCCGGTGGTGGTGGCGACCCAGATGCTCGAGTCGATGGTGAGCTCCCCGATCCCGACCCGGGCCGAGGCGTCGGACGTGGCGACCGCGGTGTACGAGGGGGCGGACGTGGTGATGCTCTCGGCCGAGACCGCGGCGGGCCGGCATCCGGTGGAGTCGGTCGAGATCATGGACCGGATCATCGAGCAGGTCGAAGGCGACGAGTACTACCGGACCGGGATCGAGGGCGAGCGCATGAACCCCGAGGCGACCGTCGCGGACGCCATGTGCTACTCCCTCCAGAGCACCGCCCGGGTGCTCTCCACCCCCGCGGTGGTCGCGTACACCGCGTCCGGCTTCTCCGCCGAGCGGGCGGCGCGCGAGCGGCCCGCGGTCCCGATCCTCGCGCTGACCCCCTTCCTCGGCACCGCCCGCCGTCTCGCCCTGGTGTGGGGGGTGCATCCGGTCCGGGTGCGCGAAGTGGTGGACGAGCACGAGATGGTCGAGGTCGCGTGCGAGGCGGCGGTGCGCGAGGGCGTGGCCCGGCCGGGAGACCGGCTCGTCATCGCGGCCGGCGTTCCCTTCGGCATGTCGGGGACGACGAACATGATCCGGGTGGCCGACGTCCCCTGCGACCCCGGCGGGATGCGGAGCCCCGGGCGCTGTTCGTAAGCTCTCGATATGGAGGGTGCAGAGAGGGGGTCGAGATATTCCTTACCCGCACGGAGACGGCGTTCTTCCGTGGTTTGGAGTCGAGGCATGTGCGCTGTAGGGTTTTCGCCGGGCACGCCTCTCGCGAACGCTCTCGGGCACGGCGTCCTGGGAACGCGGGCGTCCCGCCCGCATTGATCGGCGGCGGCCTCGCTATCCCATTTGCGGGCGGGACGCCCGCGTTCCCAGGACGCCGTGCCCCCGCAAGTGGCTCCGTGGGGTGAAATCCGCCAGCAGCCCTCTTGAACCGACCCCAAACCACGGAAGAACGCCGGTTCCGTGGGGGTGAAAAATATTTCGACCCCCTCTCTGCACCCTCTGTATCAAGAGCTTACGAACAGCGCCCGGGCCTCGGAGTCGGTTCGAGGGGCATTTCGGTGGATTTCACCCCACGGAGCCGCTTGCGCGGGAACGGCGTCCCGGGAACGCTCGTGTCCCGCCCGCGTTTTCTTCCGGGCGCTTCGCCCCCGTGCGGGCGGGACGCGCCCGCGTTCCCGGGACGCCGTTCCCAAGAGCGTTCGCGGGAGGCGGGCCTGGCGAAAGCCCCGCAGCGCACATGCCCGGATGCGGAAGATACCGTGAATTCCTGCCGCAACCCCCTATAATCCCCGGCCCGGGTCCCGGGCACGCGCCCGCGGCGCGGGCGGGCGGTGCGGCGGCCGGGCGCCGGGCGGGCGGGCCGCGGGGCAATCCGGCAGTGGAGTCGACGTGACGGACGAACCCTCTCTCAGGATCGACGACGTGCGCATCGAGGACGACTTCAGCGTCGCCTCGCCGCGCGAAGTGCTGGGCGAGCTCCCGGCGACGGAGCCCGCGGCGCGGACCACGTTCGAGGCCCGCCGGGAGGTTCGCCGCGTGCTCGAAGGCGAGGACGACCGCGCCATCGTCGTGGTCGGGCCGTGCTCGATCCACGATCCGGAGGCGGCCCGCGACTACGCGGGGCGGCTCGCCGAGGTGCGCGGGCGGCTGGCGGGGGACCTCCTCGTCATCATGCGGGTCTACTTCGAGAAGCCCCGGACCACGGTCGGCTGGAAGGGGCTCGTCAACGACCCGGACCTCGACGGTACGTTCCGGATCAACCACGGGCTCCGGGTCGCCCGCCGCCTGCTGCTCGATCTCGGTGAGATGGGCCTGCCCTCGGGGGTCGAGTTCCTCGACGTGTTCACCCCCCAGTACTTCGCCGACCTCGTGGCGTGGGGGGCGATCGGGGCGCGGACGACCGAGAGCCAGGTGCACCGGCAGCTCGCGTCCGGGCTCTCCTGTCCGGTCGGGTTCAAGAACGGCACCACCGGCAACGTCGGGATCGCGGTGGACGCGATCGGCGCGGCGCGCTCGCCTCACCACTTCCTCGGGGTCACCAAGGACGGGCGCGCGGGAATCTTCCGGACCACCGGGAACCTCGACTGCCACGTCATCCTGCGTGGCGGAGACCGGCCGAACTACGGGGCGGAGGACGTCGCGAAGACCGGCGCGCGGCTCGAGGCGGCCGGGCTTCCGGCCCGCGTCATGATCGACTTCAGCCACGCCAACAGCGCCAAGCGGCACGAGCGCCAGCTTGTCGTCGGGGAAGACGTGGCGGCCCGGATCGAGGGCGGCGACCGGCGCATCGTCGGGGTCATGATCGAGAGCAACCTCGTGGCCGGCCGGCAGGACGTCGAGCCCGGCCGGCCCCGCGTGTACGGGCAGAGCATCACCGACGCCTGCCTCGGGTGGGAGGACACCGTGCCGCTCCTCGACCGCCTCGCGCGCGCGGTCCGGGCTCGCCGCCTGGCCGCCGGCGCTGCCGCCGCCGCGGCCGACTGAACGCCGGAACGCCCGTCCGGCCCCGGCCCTTCTTCACCCCCCCTCTTCATCCGAGGAGGGTGCGGGCGAGGGCGTAGATCTCCTCGACGTCGAGCACCTGGTCGTTGCGCTCGAAGAGCCGCGCGATGCACGCCCGGTGCAGGCGGAGCTTCAGCGAGCCGATCGCGAGCCCCCCGTACGTCCGCCTGCCGTGCCGCACCTCGCCCCGATCGAAGGGCTCGACGCCCTCGATCCCGGAGGGCGGGGTGACGCCCGGATCGGCCAGCACTTCCAGGGTGCGGTGCTCGCGCCACACCGCTTCCGGGAGGAGGCGCACCCCGGCCGCCCCCGTCGCGACCGCGATGCGGCCGCCGGCAAGGGCGTCCGCGAGCGAGGTCTCGTCGCGCACCGCGACGGGCTCGCACGGCGCCTCGAACCGCTCCGCGACCCGGTCCGCGGCGGCCTTCGCCCGGTCGAGCGCACGCGAGCCGAGGCGCACCGCGGCCCCCGCCCGGGCGAGCAGGCCCGCGATCCGCTGTCCGACCGGCCCCGTGCCCGCGAGCACCACCGCCGATTGGCCGGCGAGGGGGGCGGCGTCCCCGTCCTCGTATTCGGCCAGCATGAGCGCGACGGCCGCCGCCGCGGTGGTGTTCGCGCCGTTGCTGTCGAGCATGACCGAGACCCGGAACCCGCCGTGGAAATGCCGGCGGACCGCCGCCAGCAACGCTTCGCCCTCCGCGAGGCCGCTCCCCCCGACGAAGATGGCGGAGCGCTTCTTGTGCGCGGGCCCGCGGGTGTGGATGACCCCTTCCACGGCCGGCCCGCAGCTCTCCGGGGTGACCCCGGCAAGCGGGATCAGGTGGTCCGCCCCGCCGTCGTAGGCGACCACCGCGTCGAAGGTGCTCGGGCGGGGGTCGGTGTCGAGCTGAAAGAGGAGCTTCTTCATGTCCGGCTCGTGCTATGGTTGCGGGGAGGGAGGCTCCGGCGCCCCGGCGAAGGGGCGCCGCGGGCCGCCTCGGCGAACGTCCATCCTGGAAGACGTCCCGACGTATCGGCATGATAGTGGATCGCACCATCCGCGGCTTCCTGGACGAGCTCGCATCGTCCGCTCCGACCCCGGGCGGGGGCAGCGCGGCAGCGCTCGTCGGCGCGGTCGGGGCCGCCCTCCTCGCCATGGTCGGCAACCTCACCGCCGGCAGGAAGGGCTACGAAGCGGCGGAGGGCTCGATGCGCGCCCTCGTGGCGGGGTCGGACCGGCTGCGGGGCGAGCTCGCGCGTCTCGCGGACGAGGACGTGCGGGTCTTCGGCGCGGTGATGGCCGCCTACCGGATGCCGCGCGGCGGCGACGGTGAACGCGCCTCCCGCCGGGCCGCCATCCAGGCCGCGCTCCTCGACGCCACGCGGGCGCCGCTCGAGCTGGCCCGGGTCTGCTCGGAGGTGATCGAGCTCGCCGGGGCCGCCGCCGAGGAAGGGAATGCGAACGTGGTGAGCGATGCGGGGGTCGGGGTGGTCGCGGCGCACGCGGCGCTCCGGGCGGCCGCCCTCAACGTGTACGTCAACGCCGGCTCGATCGAGGACCGGGAGTTCGCGGAGCGCGCGGTCGCCGAGATCGAACGCCTGCTCGCGGCGGGCGCGGAACGCACCGAGGCGGTGTTCGCGCGCGTCCGCGAACGGCTCTGACGGCGGCGGCCGGCCCGCCGCCGCGCCGCCGCCCGCTACGGCCGCCAAGGGGAGCGAACATGAGCTACGTCTTCATCGCCAGCATGGACGTCGATCCGGACAAGGAGGCCCTCTTCAACGAGGTCTACGACGACGAGCACATCCCCCACATCCTCGAGGTGCCCGGGGTGCGGAGCGCGGTCCGGTACACCGCCGAGCCGTTCGAGGTGGAGATCGGAGGGGAGCGCAGGCACGTCGAGCCCGAAGGCCCCCGGTACTCCGCGGTCTACGAGATCGACGGCCCGGAGGTGCTGCTGAGCCCGGAGTGGGCGGCGGCGGCCGAGAAGGGGCGGTGGCCGTCCGAGGTCCGCCCGTGGACCCGCAACCGGCGCCACGAGGTCCGCAAACGCATGTAGCCGGGCGCCCTCTGCCGCCCGCGGCCGCATGGGCGGCATCGCACGGAGCGACGGCCGGCGCGGCGCCGGCCTCGACGCCGGCCGACGGCCGCCGCGGGCTACTCGGGCGCGGCAGCCGGAACGCGGCGGCGAGGGTCGATGCGCGCGGTCTTCACCGCGTGCTCCGTGGTCTGCATGATCTCGATCGGGTAGCCGGAGATGAGGACGCTCGTGCCGGGGTCGGGGATCGACTCCAGGTGTTCGAGGATGAGGCCGTTCAGGGTCCTCGGCGCGAGCGGGCCCTCGCCCGAGAGGGAGGAGCCGAGGGCCCGGTCGAGGTCGCGGATGCTGGTCCCTCCATCCACGAGGAAGGTGCCGTCCTCCTGGGGGTGCACGTCGGCGGTCATCGCGGCCACCCCGGTCGTGAACTCGCCCACCACCTCTTCCAGTATGTCCCCCGGGGTGACCAGCCCCTGGACGTCGCCGTACTCGTCCACCACGAGGGCCATCCGTTCCTGGCGGGACTGGAAGGCGCGGAGCTGCACGTCGAGCGGCGTCCCGAGGGGCGTGAAGTAGGGCTCGCGGGCGGCCCCGGCCAGGACTTCGAGGTTGAACTCGCCCCGCGCGATCGGGCCGATCATCCGGCGCAGGTGGACCACCCCTTCGACCGCATTGACGTCGCCCCGGTAGATCGGCAGCAGGGTGTGGGGGCTGGTCAGGATGGTCTCCCGCAGCGACCGTTCGCCGTCGTCGAGGTCGAGGCCCGCGATCTCGTTCTGCGGCACCATGACGTGGTCTACCGTGACCTTCTGGAGGTCCAGCAGGCCCACCAGCATGGAGCGGTAGCGATCCGACATCCGAAGGCCCGCCTCGCTCACCACCGTGCGGAGCTCCTCCGCGCTCAGCCGTTCCTCGCCGCGCTCGGCGACCCGCACCCGCAGCAGCCCCAGCAGCCCGTTGGACAGCCAGTTCACGGTGCGCACCAGGGGGTAGGCGACCCACAGCAGGGGTGCGAGCACCCTGGCGGCCGGAAACGCGAGCCGCTCCGGCTGGACGGCCGCCGCGGTCTTGGGCGCGACCTCGGCGAAGATGACGATGACGACGGTGAGCGCGACCGTCGCGAGGGCGATCCCGGCCTCCCCGAACAGATCGAGGGCGGCCCAGGTGGCGAGCGCGGACGCGAGGATGTTGACGAAGTTGTTGCCGAGGACGATGAGCCCGATGACCCGGTCCGGGTGCTCGAGCAGCCGGCGCGCGCGCTTCGCCCCCGGATGGACCCGGGCGAGGTGGCGCAGCCGGTAGCGGTTGAGCGCCATGAGCCCGGTCTCGGAGCCCGAGAAGAAGGCCGACACCACGATCAGGACCAGCAGGGCCCCGATGAGCGCGCCGAGGGACAGGTCGGTCATCCGTCGCGGGCGGCGGGCCGGCGGGTTAGGATCGCCGCATGTTCGAGACCATCGGCGAACGGCTCTCCCGCTCCCTCGGAAAGCTCCGCGGCGGCGCCCGCCTGACCGAGGACAACGTCGGCGACGCGCTGCGCGAGGTCCGGCGCGCCCTGCTGGAGGCGGACGTCGCCCTGCCCGTCACCCGCGAGTTCCTCGGCCGGGTCCGCGAACGCGCGGTCGGGCAGGAGGTGCTGAAGAGCCTGACGCCGGGCCAGGCCCTCGTCGGCGTCGTGCACGACGAGCTCGTGCGGCTGATGGCGGCTGAGCATGGCGGCCTCGCCCTGAACGTTCCGCCCCCCGCCCCGCTCCTGGTCGCGGGGCTCCAAGGCTCGGGCAAGACTACCACCTGCGCGAAGCTCGCCCGATGGCTCGGCGAGAGGCACGGGCGCAAGGCCCTGCTCGCGAGCTGCGACGTCCATCGCCCCGCCGCCATCGAGCAGCTCCGGGTGCTTGCCGCCGAGGCCGACGCCCCGTTCTTCGAGACCGGGGAGCGCGATCCGGTGGAGATCGCCCGCGCCGCGGTCGCGGAGGCCCGCCGCCGCTTCGTCGACTTCGTCATCCTCGACACCGCCGGACGGCTGCACGTCGACGACGAGATGATGCGCGAGGCGAGCGCGATCCACGCCGCGGTGTCCCCGAGCGAGACCCTGTTCGTGGCCGACGCCATGACCGGACAGGATGCGGTGAACGTGGCGCGCGCGTTCGGCGAGGCGCTCCCGCTCACCGGCGTGGTGCTCACCAAGGCGGACGGCGACGCCCGGGGCGGGGCCGCGCTCTCGGTGCGCTGGGTGACCGGGAAGCCCGTCAAGTTTCTGGGGACCGGCGAGAAGCTGGACGGGCTCGAAGCGTTCCATCCGGATCGGATCGCGTCGCGCATCCTCGGCATGGGCGACGTGCTGACCCTCATCGAGGAGGCGGAGCGCAAGGTCGACCGGGACAAGGCGGAGAAGCTGGCCCGCAAGATGGGAGCGGGCAAGCGCTTCGACCTCGAGGACCTCCGCGACCAGGTGCGGCAGATGCGCGAGATGGGCGGGATGCGCAGCGTCATGGAGCGGCTGCCCGGGATGGCGCAGCTCCCCTCCGGGGCGATGGACCGGGTGGACGAGCGCGAGCTCGTTCGCACCGAGGCGGTGATCGATTCCATGACCCCGCACGAGCGCCGCCAGCCGCAGGTGATCCGCGGCTCGCGCAAGCGCCGGATCGCGGCCGGCTCCGGCGCCACCATCCAGGACGTCAACCGCGTGCTCAAGCAGGCCGATCAGATGCAGAAGATGATGCGGCGGATGCGCCGCAAGGGCGGTCTGTCGCGGATGACGGGGGGGCTCGACCCGGACGCGCTGCCGGACCTGCTCTCCGGGGCGCCTCCGGCCGCCTCCGGCCCGGGCCGGGCCGTGCGCCGAGGGGGGAAGCGCCGCCGGTTCTCCTGACCCGCGGCCCCCATCCCCGCATTCGGGCGGGCCGGACCGGAGCGGTTCGAGCCGAGCCTCTTCCAGCACGGAGGCACGTGCGCCGTGGGGGTTTACCGGGCACGCCTCTCGCGAACGTGCAGGTGGCTCCGTGGGGTGAAATCCGCCGAAATGCCCCTCGAACCGACTCCAGACCACGGAACAACGCCATCTCCGTGGGGGTGAGAAACATCTCGACCCTCTCTCCACACCCTCCATCTCGAGAGCTTGCGAACAGCGCCCGGGGCCCGGTACGGAGACGGGCCCGGCCCACGTCCCTTCGGGCCCACCTCTCGTCGGGCCGGGCCGCGGCTTGCGAAAGACGCCGCCCCCGCGGCCCCGCCGCATCCCCGTCCGGCTCCCGTGATCGGCGGTGCGCGTTCGGGGAGATCGGCGCGAAATCAGGGGCTCATGCGAAGTTGCCCCGGGCGGCCCATCGGCCACGGGCACGTGAGGCTCGCCGCCGCCGGCAACCGTGCTACACTTCGGGCATGGATGCCGACACCCTCACGATCCTCGGAACCGTCCTGGCCGTCGGCTTCGGACTCGCCACCCTCCTCATGCGCACCACCGCCAGAATCGACCGGCGCATCGACCGGGCCGAAGATCGGTTCGAGTCCGCGATGAACACCTTCCGGACCGAGATGGACACCTTCCGGACCGAGATGAACACCTTCCGGACCGAGATGCGACGACTCGCCGAACGGCAATCGCACGTCGAAGGCCGCTTCGACGAACGGGGTTCCCCCGCCGATTGACGGCGCCCGGGCGCCCGACCACCATCCATCGCGCGGCCCGGGCCCCGGTGGAGCACGTTCCCCGCCCTCGCGGAGACGAGCTCGCCGCCAAGCGCGCCGACACCCTCATCGTCGCCAGCCTGAGCCGGGTCGGCAGGATGGCACGTTCCCCGCCCGCGCGGAGATGAACGTCGACCGCCCGCACCCGGTCGAGCATCGCCCGGACGTTCCCCTCCCCGGAGACGAACCTTCGACGGAGAGCCCCCGGAGCACGTCGGCCCGTGGTGAATACGCGCGGGTTGGAGCCGACCGGCGCGGCGCGAGGGTGGGGCAACTTCGCATGCAAGCCCCCAAACTCTCATGGTCGGTCGCCTGACCGCCCCGAAGGCATGAATGGTCTGTGCCGTGCCGGTACGGGTCGTGAGAGGACAGGCGGGGGTTGGGAGCATGTATGGTGACGGAGGCAGGAGGGATCGGACAATGGGCGCGGAAGCGGGGCGGTGGCCGTGGTGCTTGTCGGTGGCCGGGTCCAGGCCCGGTCCCCGGAGCCAAATTAGGGTTGGGGACCCTTGCCCCGCCCTCTTCGCGTCGCATAGGCTGGCTTCGTCCTTCCGGCCGCGAGTCGGTCGGCGTGAAAATGCACTGCGGATGAGCCCCGGGCGCTGTTCGCAAGTTCTTGATATAGAGTGTGTAGAGAGGGGGTCGAGATGTTTTTACCCCACGGGGACGGCGTTCTTCCGTGGTTTGGGGTCGGTTCGAGGGGGTTGCTGGCAGATTTCACCTCGCGGAGCCACTTGCGCGGGCACGGCGTCCTGGGAACGCTTGTGTCCCGCCCGCAAATGGGAGGGCGAGGCCGCCACCGATCAATGCGGGCGGGACACAAGCGTCTGGAAGACGCGCCGTTCCCAGGACGCCGTGCCCGAGAGCGTTCGCGAGAGGCGTGCCCGGCGAAAACCCCACCGCGCACATGCCTCTGCGGATGGAGCCGGATGGCCTTATTTTCGTGCGATTTCTCTGATAGGATCCCCGACCGCCATTCTGCGCCACACAGAGTCCCCGGCCTTGCCGCAGACGCGACGGACGTCCGACCTCGGCGGCTGCCGAGACCGCGGGACGAAGGCCCGCCCGGCCGGAATGGTCGCGGTTCGGCCGTCCGAGCCCCGGCTTCCGCCGGCCCGGGCGTGCAGGCCGGGCTTCGCGTCTCACCGGAATTCTCATGCAGGGCCCATCATGTCGTTGCACGGCTTTCTGCCCCCCCCCCCCCCCCGATGAACGCGACCGCTGAACGTTGCGCAGCTCGGGCCGCCGGCTCCGGCGCCCGGGCGCGAAAGCGCGGGCGCTCCGTCCGCGCCCTGCTCGCGCTGTGCACGGTGGCGGCCGTCGTCTTCTTCGCGCCGCCCGCGGAGCGGGCCATGGCGCAGACCGGGCCGACGACGCCGGTGAACATCCCCGACGCCAACCTGCGGACGCTCCTGGAAGCTCGTCTGGGCAAGGCCGCCGGAGCGACGATCACCCGTGCGGAGATGGCGGCCTTTACCGGGTTCCCTCACGGGTCGCCCCCCAGGCGGAGGCTGCGCCTCGACCACGTCGACTGGAACAGCCATCTTGTTCCCACTCCCTCGGCCCCCGATACCGTCGTCAGAGATCTGACGGGACTGGAATACCTCACGGCGGTCCAGGGGTTCAGTATAATCCACCACCGGATCACGGACCTCAGGCCGCTGGCCGGCCTCACCGGAGTGCGCCGCCTGTGGCTTCGAGGGAACCTGATATCGGACCTCTCGCCGCTACGAGGCCTCCCCCTGGACCAACTGGGCATCAGCTATAACCCGGTCTCGGACCTCTCGCCGCTGGCCGGCATGGTCGAGCTGGCCAACTTCCACTGCGACAGATGCCAAATCTCGGACATCTCGCCGCTGGCCGGCCTGACGCGCCTCACCTACCTGGACCTCAACAACAACTACATCCGCTCCATCGAGCCGCTGAGGCGCGTCAACGATCTGACGGAAGTGTACATCTCGGACAACGATATCGAGGACCTCTCGCCGCTGGAAAACCGCAACCTGCGGACCCTGACCGCCGCCGGCAACCGGATCACGGACCTCTCGCCGCTGCGAAACTCGCTGGCCATGGAAACGCTGGACCTCAATCTCAACGCAGGGCTCAGGGACATTTCCGTGGTGGAGCGCATGGTGGCGTTGAAGGTCTTGAGGCTGGACGGGACCGACGTCAGGGACCTCTCGCCGCTGGTCGACAACACCGGGCTGGGTTCCGGGGACCAGGTCTATCTGCGCAACCTCCCGAATCTGAACGCCGACGCCGAACGGCACGTCACGACCCTGCGAGGCAGGGGCGTCTATGTAGTTACGAACACTCCGCTGCGTCTGGACAGGACGGTGCGGGACGTGGACGTGGAGCCCGGGGTGGAGCGGCTGACGGTCAGCTGGACCCGGATGACGCCGGCGCCGGAGTTCACCCCCCAAGGCTACCGGGTCTATTGGTGGTCCGGGCACCAGGACCGTTCGTCGCGATACACCCCGCCCCAGCACCATGACGCCACCGCCGAGACGTCCAGCTACACCATCCCGAACCTCACCCCCGGCACCAGGTACCAGGTGCAGATTCTCCCCTACCCCCCCTGGCCTGGGGGGGAGTTCTCCGCCATAGCCACCGGAAGGCCGTATGCGGCGCTCAGGGTGGAGGGCGTGGGAGGGGGCCCGGCCGTGACGGTGACGCCGGGCGTGGAGAGCCTCGCCGTGTCCTGGAACCGGGCCGACGGCGCGGGCGACTACAAGGTGCAGTGGAAGTCCGGCGACGAGGACTACGACCCCGCGAACAGGCAGGAACGGACCGGCGGCGGCGACAAGACGAGCTACACCATCCCGGAACTCACCGCCGGCACCGAGTACACGATCCGCGTCATCGCCACCACGACCACCACGGACGACGGAGCCGACGGCCCGCCCTCCGACGAAGCCACCGGCACGCCGCTGGCGGCGGCGCCCACGGTGGTGCCGGGCGTGGAGAGCCTCACCGTGTCCTGGAACCAGGTTGACGGCGCGGGCGACTACAAGGTGCAGTGGAAGTCCGGCGAAGAGGACTACGACCCCGATGCCCGGCAGGCCCGGACCGGCGGCGGCGACAAGACGAGCTACACCATCCGGGACCTCACCGCCGGCGTCGAGTACACCGTGCGCGTCATCGCCACCACGGCCACCACGGACGACGGAGCCGACGGCCCGCCCTCCGACGAAGCCACCGGCACGCCGCTGGCCTCCATCGGAGTGCCGGCCTCCGAATTCGGAGTGGACGTGGAGGATGAGCTACGGAGCCTGATGGTGTCATGGGACGCGGTTCTCCACGCGACCAGCTACCGGGTGCAGTGGAGGCAGACCGCCGCATCGGAGGAATTCGCCGACGCCGATGCCGCCTGCCTCTACGTCCGGGAGCAGGAATCCTGCGTCGGCGCCCCCCACTCCGACCCCGCCGGACCCGACGAGATCGTCACTTGGATCATCGAGGGTCTCGAACCGGACGTCGAATACACGGTGGTGGTCACTCCCATGCTCGACGATCAACCCCTTGGCGACCCTCGCGACGACACCGGCACGCCCTTCGGGAAGGCCGTCGTGACGATCATGGTGGAGGCCGTGGCCGGGGTGGGGAGCGCGACCGTGGTGGAAGGCGAAGACGCGGAGCTCCGGGTCATGCTGGACAAGCCTTCCCGTGCCCGGGTGACGGTGGCGTGGAGGACGGAGGACGACGATACGGCGAAGGCGGCGACGAGGGCGAAGGCGGGCGAAGACTACCGCGCGATGGACGGCCGCCTGACGATCCCGCCGGGCGAAGACGGAGCGACGTTGCGGGTGCCGACCTTGGGAGACCGGCGGGTCGAGCCCACGGAGACCTTCCGGGTGCGGCTGACGGAGGCCACGTATGCCGAGCCGGACCCGGATGCGGCTTCGGCGACGGTGACGATCGCGGACGACGACACGGAGCCGGCGCGGGGCCGGGCGCTGGAGAATGTGCTGGCGGGCATGGGGCGCTGGATCGCCGCGGACGCGGTGGAGGTGATCGGGGGGCGGTTCACCGGAGGGGAGGCGGTGGAGGTGCAGGTGGGCCTGGGCGGCCGGACGCTGCCCCTTCCGGGGGTCGGGCGCGGGGACCCGGCCCGGGTCCCGCCCGTCCCGGCGAACGAATGGACGTCGCGGACGCCGGAACCGGAGACGGAAACCACCCTTCCGGCCTTGTCGGCGGAATCCCTGTCCCGGAGCCGGTTCAACCTGCCGCTCGGCCAGCGGGAGGCCGGGGCGGCCGAGGGCGAACTCCCGGGCTTGAGGGTATGGGGCCAGGGCTCGGTCGGCGGGTTCGACGGCCGGCGGGAAGCCGGTTTCAGGATGGACGGGGAGGTGGCCGGGGGTTACGTCGGCCTCGATTACCCCGTGGAGCGCGACGCGCTGCTGGGCGTGGCGATCGCCCACAGCAGGGGCGACGTCGATTACGAAATCGACGACGTGACGACCGGCGCGGTGGACCTGGAGCTGACGAGCGTGCTGCCCTACGCGCATTGGAGTCCGCGTGCCGGCCTGGGGGTGTGGGGCCTGCTGGGCGCCGGTTGGGGCGACGCCGAGCTGGAGGACGAGGCCGGCAAGATCGAAACCGACCTGAAGATGCGGATGCTCGCCGCCGGGATGCGGCAGGACGTGGCGACCTGGCGGGAAGTCGCCGTGGCGTTGAAGGCCGATGCGTTCCTGGCCGAGCTGGAGACGGACGCCAAGCCCGGGTTGCCGAAGGCCGGGGGGGGGGCCGAACGGCTGCGGTTGCGGCTGGAAGGCCGTATGCAGCGGGCGACGTCCCCCGTCTCGCAGTTGACCCCGAGCCTGGAGATCGGCGGGCGGTGGGACGGGGGCGATGCGGACACGGGGATGGGCCTGGAGGTGGGCGGCGGCCTGGCGTACGTGCACGAGACCCTGGGCCTGGAGGTCGAGGCGCGGGGAAGATACCTGCTGGCGCACCGGCAGTCGTCGTTCGATGAATGGGGAGGGAGCCTGGCGGCAAGGCTCGACCCGGGACGGGCCGGGCGGGGGCCGTGGATGACGTTCGCGCCGGGGTGGGGCGCGGAGGGAAGCCGGATGGCGCAGATGTGGGACGGCCGGGAGGTGTTCCGCGCGCATGGCGGCGCCGATGAAGGGCCGGAGCTCTCGCCGGACCGGCTGGACCTGGAGGTGGGCTGGGGGGCCTGGCGGCGCGTCGGAGGCGCGGGGCTGCTGACGCCCTGGGCCGGGCTGTCGACGGCGGGGTCGGCCGATACCAGCTACAAGCTGGGCGCCCGGATGGAAGCGGGAAGCGGGATGAGCCTGGATCTGGAGAACCGGCTGTCCGAAGCCGCAGGATACCGGATCATGCTCCACGGCCGTCTGGACTGGTAGAGCGGGAATTCCTCACCGGCTCGGCGCATCGGCGCCGATCGGGCTCACCACTCGTTGGACGACGGGGCTTTCGAGCCGGGTTCGCCCGCGCGAGCCGATTCCCCAGCGTGAAACGGCCCTGGCCGGGACGAGGCCGGAGCCCCGGGCGCTGTTCGTAACCTCTTGATATAGTGGGCGTAGAGAGGGGGGCGAGATATCTTTTACCCCCACGCGGACGGCGTTCTTCCGTGGTTCGGGTTCGGTTCGAGGGGGTTGCTGGCGGATTTCACCCCACGGAGCCACTTGCGCGGGTACGGCGTCCTGGGAACGGCGCGTCTTCCAGACGCGGGCGGCCCGCCCGCAAATGGGACGGCGAGGCCGCCGCCGATCAATGCGGGCGGGCCGCCCGCGTTCCCAGGACGCCGTGCCCAAGAGCGTTCGCGAGAGGCGTGCCCGGCGAGAACCTCACGGCGCACATGCCTCGGGCGGGGCGGCGGCTGGACGTGCAGGGCAGGGGCGGCTATCCTCTCCCTCCTCCGGGCGGGGCCTGTCCCCGGCCCCACCCGGGAGTCTCATCGGGGTTCTCCATGAACGAAACCCTCGCCATCGTCCTCCCGATCATCGGGACCGTGCTCGCGGTCGGGGTCGCGATCGCCGGGCTCCTCATACGCACCACCGCCCGCATCGACGCCGACGGCCGGGCATGGCGCGCCTCGGTCGATGCGGACCGGCGGGCTTGGCAGGCGACGATGGACACGTATCGCGCCGAGATGCAGGCAAGGGCCGAGAAGCACGATGCGGACCGGCGACAGCACGATGCCTACATGCGGCAGATCGCCGAGAAGCATGATGCCGACATGCGACAGCTCGCCGAGAAGCGCGATGCCGACCGGCGACAACACGATGCCGACATGCGGCAGCTCGACGAGAAGCGCGATACCGACCGGCGACAGCACGATGCCTACATGCGGCAGCTCGCCGAGAAGCACGATGCCGACCGGCGACAGCACGATGCCGACATGCGGCAGCTCGCCGAGAGGCAATCCCGCGTCGAAGGGCGTTTCGACGAACGCGGGGCCGTCGCGGACTGATCCGCCCCCACCGCCGCCCTCTCCCTCGACCGCCGTCAGCCGGGCATCGGCGCCGGCCGTGGCCCGCCTGTCGCGCCCTTCACGGGCCACGCGCCGGCGCGCGGGGTCGGCGCACCGCCCCTTCGACCGCGAGCCGGCCCGGACGTCTCACCGGGCCGGTCGGCATGACCCTGCGCGCAAGGACAGGGCCGTTTCACGCTGCATCGGGGCGCGCGCCGGATGTGTTTCGAAGAAGGATTCGGATGATGCTGGTTTGAAAATACGAATTCGACGATTCATGCGATGCGGATCAGGACGCGACGGCAGCCCCCGAACCGGACGCCGCCAGCGTGAAACGGCCCCGGCTCGGGTCCGGGGCCGTTTCACGCCGACCTGCTCGCGGCCCGGCCGATGCCCACTGCTCTTCCCAGGAACGTCCGTGTCGGGCGCCGCTCCGATTCGACCGAACCGGGTTCGCCCGCACGAGCGATTCCGCGGCGTGAAGAGGCCCTGAAGCCGGGGGGTGGGAGCCCCGGACGCTGTTCGTAACCTATTGATATAGAGGGTGGAGATCGGTGGCGAGATACTTTTCACCCCCACGGGGACGGCGTTTTTCCGTGGTTCGGGGTCGGTTCGAGCGGGTTGCTGGCGGATTTCACCCCACGGAGCCACTTGCGCGGGCACGGCGTCCTGGGAACGCTCGTGTCCCGCCCGCATTGATCGGCGGCGGCCTCGCCGTCCCATTTGCGGGCGGGACACGAGCGTTCCCAGGACGCCGTGCCCAAGAGCGTTCGCGAGAGGCGTGCCCGGCGAAAACCCCACGGCGCACATGCCTCGAGGCCGGTCGGGTCGTTGCGGGGCGGTGGACGAAAGGCTACACTCGCCCGCTTTCCTTCGCGGTGGGGGCGGAGAAGCGGCCGATGGTCAAGATTCGATTGGCGAGGGCGGGGGCCAGGAAGCGGCCCTTCTACCATCTCGTGGCGGCCGACAGCCGAAGCCCCCGCGACGGGCGCTTCATCGAGCGGCTCGGCTTCTTCAACCCGATCGCGGCCGGCGGCGAGGTTCGGCTCCGGGTGGACACCGAGCGGGTCGATCACTGGGTGGCCCGCGGAGCGCAGCTTACCGATCGGGCGGCGAAGCTCGTCGTCGAAGCGCGCGAGCAGCCCTCGCCGGCTCCCGAAGGCGGCGCTCCGGCCGCGGAGGCCGGGAGCGGCGCCGAATCGGAAGACGCTTCCGGGGACGGGGAGGACGCGGCGGAGGAAACCTCCCCCGAAGCTTCCTCCGCGGAGCCCGCCGAAGGGTCGTAGAGACCGGGAGCCGCAGGGCGCGGTGGGCCGCCCCGCCGTGGTCCCGGTAGGTACGATCGGCCGTGCGCACGGCGTCCGGGGGTGGGTCCGGGTCCGCTCCGACATGGACCCGCCGGAGGACCTCCTCCGGCATGACACGTGGTTCCTGGACCGGGCCGGCCGGTGGACCCCGGCGGCGGTGCGGTCGGCCCGGACGCATGGGAACGCCTTCGTCGCGCACCTCGAGGGGATCGAGGATCGCGACACGGCCGCCGCGCTCGCCGGCGTGCGCCTCGGCCTGCCGCGCGCCGCGCTGCCGGCCCTGGACGACGGGCAATACTACTGGGTGGACCTCATCGGGCTCGAGGTGCGGGACGAATCCGGGGAGCCGATCGGGGTGGTGCGGGAGATGATCGAGACCGGCGCGAACGACGTCATGGTGGTCCGGCCCGGCCTTCCGTCGTCCTCCGCCGGTGCTCCGGGTTCGAGCCCGGGACCGAGCCCGGAACCGGACCGGATCATCCCCTTCCTCACCGGGGACGTGGTTCGGGAGGTGGACCTCGACGCGGGGTGCATCCGGGTGTCGTGGCGGGACGAGGAGGACGGGGCGTGAGGAGCTCCGGCCGATGAACGTCGCGGTGGTGACGCTCTTCCCCGCCATGCTCGACGCGCTGCGGGTCGGCGGGGTGACCGCCCGGGCCGAGGAGCGCGGGCTCTTCGGGGTGACGGCCTGGAACCCGCGCGACTTCGCCGCCGACCGGCGGCGCACCGTCGACGACCGCCCCTACGGAGGCGGGCCCGGCATGGTGCTGATGTTCGAGCCGATGTACCGCGCCATCGAAGCCGCCCGCGCCGGCCTCGGCGGCCCCGCCCGGACGGTGCTCCTCGGCCCCCAGGGGAGGCCGCTCGATCAGGCCGCGGTGCGCCGCCTCGCCGCCTGCGAGCGCCTGGTGCTCGTGTGCGGACGCTACGAGGGGGTGGACGAGCGGCTCGTCGAGGTTGCCGTGGACGAGGAGGTCTCGCTCGGCGACTTCGTGCTGAGCGGAGGCGAGCCGGCCGCGCTCGCGCTCATCGACGCGATGGTCCGGCTCCTGCCCGGCGCGCTCGGGCACCGCGATTCGGCCGCGGAGGAATCGTTCACGGACGGGATCCTCGACTGGCCGCACTACACCCGCCCGGAACGGCTCGGGCCGGAGCACGGCGGCCGGGCGGCGCCGCCCGTGCTGCTCGGCGGAGATCACGGCGCGGTGCGCCGCTGGCGCGAGAAGCAGGCGCTCGGGCGCACGTGGCTGCGCCGGCCCGACCTCCTGGACGCCGACGGCCTCGATCCCGGACGCGGGGCGCTCCTCGCGGAATTCATCGCCGAACATCGCGCCGAACATCGCGCCGAACGTCGCCTGGACGGGTAACGGGCGGGCCGGGTCGGCCTCCCCGGGCGCCCCACGGCCCCCCGGGCCGGCCGCGAGACGAAACACGCAGCGAAGCAACCATACGGACCTCGAGCCATGTCCAACATCATCGACGAGATCGAACGGGAGCAGATGGTCGCCGACGTTCCGGACTTCGCGCCCGGCGATACGGTGGTCGTGCGGGTCCGGGTCCGGGAAGGCGCCCGGGAGCGCGTCCAGGCCTTCGAAGGGGTGGTCATCGCGATCCGCAACCGGGGCCTCAACTCCGCCTTCACGGTGCGCAAGGTCTCCCACGGCGAAGGGGTCGAGCGGGTCTTCCAGACCCACAGCCCGGCCCTCGCGGGGATCGAGGTCAAGCGCCGCGGGGCGGTGCGGCGCGCGAAGCTCTACTACCTGCGCGAGCGCTCCGGGCAGTCCGCGCGGATCAAGGAGAAGCTGAAGCGCAAGTGAACGATGCGGACACCATCGAGGAGTTTCTGGACGCCCTCTGGATGGAGCGGGGGCTGAGCGAGAACACCCTCGAGGCATACCGCTCGGACCTCACCCGCTTCGCCCGGTTCGCGAACGCCCGCCGTCTCGGCCTGCTCGAGGTCGAGCGCGGCCACGTGCTCGACTACCTCGTGTCCATGATCGACACCTCCCCGCGCACCACCGCGCGGCGGCTGTCGGCGCTCCGCCGGTTCTATTCGCACCAGGCGCGGGCCGGGACGATCGGGCGCGATCCCATGGAGCGGGTCGACGCGCCGCGCCTCGGCCGCCCCCTCCCCGAGACGTTGACCGAGCGGGAGGTCGAGAGCCTCCTCGCCGCCCCCGACGTCGGGACCGCCCTCGGCTTCCGGGATCGCACCATGCTCGAGGTGCTCTACGCGACGGGGCTCCGGGTGTCGGAGCTGGTGGGCCTGGGCAGCTCGTCGCTCGGCATGAGCCAGGGGCTCGTGCGGGTGACCGGGAAGGGGGATCGGGAGAGGCTCGTGCCCCTCGGCGAGATCGCCCTCGACTGGCTGGACCGGTTCGTCCGCGCCCCGCGTTCGGAGATCCTGGACGGCCGGGTCTCGGAGGCGGTGTTCCCGACCCGGCGGGGCGCCGCCATGACCCGCCAGGCGTTCTGGACGCTTATCAAGCGGTACGCGGCGAGTGCGGGGATCGTCCGGCCGGTCAGCCCCCACACCCTCCGCCACGCCTTCGCCACCCACCTCCTCAACCACGGCGCGGATCTCCGGGTCATCCAGCTCCTGCTCGGGCACCGCGACATCTCGACCACCCAGATCTACACCCACGTCGCCCGCGAGCGGCTCCGCAGCCTCCATGCCGAGCACCACCCCCGCGGCTGAGCCGCGAGACGCGGCCGGCGCCCGGGCAGGCGTCCCGGCCGCCCGTCCCGGCCGCGCGGAGCCCCTTCGAATGGGGATTATCCGGAATGGTTGACGGTGGGGCGCTATCCCTGCCTCGTCCTTCGTCCCCCGTGCGAGCGCAGGGGCCGAGGGGCGTAGAATGGCGCATGGCTCGCCGCAGCAGGAGACGGTGATGGGCGCCCAGGCATGGCGCACGGGAGTGGCGGCCCTCGCCCTCGGCTCGGTGCTGCCGGCGGGGCACGCCGGGGACGTCCCCGAGCCGGTCGGGGAGGCGGTCCGGAGCCTGGTGGGGGAGGTCGAGCCCGGCGGCGTCCGGGAGTCCCCCCTGCCGGGCTTCTACGAAGTCCGCGCTCGGGGCGAGATCCTCTACGTGAGCGCGGACGGCCGCTACCTCTTCCACGGCAACCTCTACGGGGTCGAGGAGGGGCGCAACCTCACCGAGGACGCGCGCCGGGAGGTGCGGGTGGACGTTCTCGGGCGGATGGACGAGGACGGCCTCATCGTGTTCGCCCCGCCCGGCGCGACGAAGCACCGGCTGACCGTGTTCACGGACGTGGACTGCCCCTACTGCTCGAAATTCCATCTCGAAGTACCGGACCTCAACGCCCGCGGGGTGGAGGTGCGCTACGCCGCGTGGCCGCGGACGCCTCCCGGTACGGAGAGCCACGACCGCTCCATATCGGTGTGGTGCGCCCGCGACCGGCACCGGGCGATGACCGACGCCAAGGCCGGCCGGGACGTGGCGCCCGCCACCTGCGACAACCCGGTGCGCGAGCACTACGAGACGGGGAGACGGCTCGGGGTCGGCGGGACCCCGACCCTGTTCACCGAGGACGGGGCGCGCATCGGCGGCTACGTGCCCTGGCGCGAGCTCGTGGACCGGCTCGAGCAGCAGGGGTAGCCCGTCGATGCGGGTCATCATCGTCATGCTCGGGGTCATCGCGGTGCTGGTGTGGCTCGGGGTGGAGCTCCGGGGGCGCATGAGAGACCTCTCGACCCTCTGCTTCGGCCTTGCGGGCGTCGCCGCGGTGCTGCTCGTCGGGGCGTTTTTCGGCATCTACGGAGCCTGACGTGACCGTGGAGCTCCGGACCCGGCCGGACCGCTACCGCCACTGGTCGATCGAGGTCGACGGGCCGGTGGCGACCCTCCGGCTCGCGGTGGACGAGCAGGGCGGCATCGGCCCCGGCTACGAGCTCAAGCTCAACTCCTACGACCTCGGCGTGGACGTCGAGCTCCACGACGCGGTCGAGCGCCTTCGCTTCGAGCACCCCGAGGTCGGGGCGGTGGTGATCACCTCCGCCCGCGACCGGGTGTTCTCGGCGGGCGCCAACATCCGGATGCTCGGCCGCTCGGGCCATGCCGACAAGGTGAACTTCTGCAAGTTCACCAACGAGACCCGGAACGCCATCGAGGATGCGTGCGCGCATTCGGGGCAGCGCTACGTCGCGGCGCTGAACGGCGCGGCGGCGGGCGGCGGCTACGAGCTCGCCCTCGCCTGCGACTGGATCATGCTCGTGGACGACGGCTCGAGCGCGGTCTCCCTGCCCGAGGTGCCCCTCCTCGGCGTCCTCCCCGGCACGGGCGGCCTCACCCGGGTCGTCGACAAGCGCAAGGTGCGCCGCGACCACGCCGACTTCTTCTGCACGGTGGAGGAAGGGGTGCGGGGGCGGCGTGCGCTCGACTGGCGCCTCGTCGACGAGCTCGCCCCGCGTTCCCGCTTCGACGAGGCGGTCCGCGAGCGCGCCCGCGCGCTCGCGGCCGGCCGCCCGGCCGAACGCGGGATTGCCTGGCCGGACCTCGCGTGCGAGGCGGGGGCGGACTCGAGGCGCTATCGCCATCTCCACGTCGCGATCGACCGCACGGCCCGGACCGCGGACCTCGTCCTTCTCGGGCCGGAGCGCGCGCCCCCGGACGATGCGGCCGGGATCGAGGCGCAAGGAGAGGGCTTCTGGCCCCTCGCGCTCGCCCGCGAGCTCGACGACGCCATCCTGTGGCTCCGCCACAACGAGCTCGAGATCGGCACGTGGCTCCTCCGCTCGCGGGGCGACCTCGCGCGGGTGCTCGCCCACGACGCGCTCCTCGACGCGCACCCCGGCCACTGGCTCGTGCGCGAGATCCGGCTGTTCTGGAAGCGGATCCTGAAGCGCCTGGACGTGGTCGGCCGGAGCTGGATCGCGCTCGTCGAGCCCGCGGCCTGCTTCGCGGGCACCCTGCTCGAGCTGGTGCTCGGGGCGGACCGCGCCTACATGCTCCGGGGCGGGGAGTACGAGGAGAAGCCGGTCTCCCCGGCCGAGGTGGCGCTCGGCCCCCTCAACTTCGGCGCGTACCCCGCCGTCAACGGCCTCACCCGGCTGGCGATGCGCTACCCCGAGGAGGCGCGCGTCCCGGATGCGGCCCGGGACGCGGTCGGGCGCCGCCTCGACGCCGAGGCCGCCGAAGCGCTTCGCATCGTGACCTTCACCCCGGACGACATCGACTGGGAGGACGAGGTGCGGGTCGCCGTCGAGGAGCGGTCGAGCTTCTCCCCCGACGCCCTCGTCGGCATGGAGGCGAGCCTGCGGTTTCCGGGGCCGGAGACGATGGAGTCGAAGATATTCGGGCGGCTCAGCGCGTGGCAGAATTGGATCTTCCAGCGGCCCAACGCGGTGGGGGAGGGCGGCGCGCTCATGCGCTACGGCACGGGGCGCGGAGCCGAATTCGACCGGCGGAGGGTATGAACGTGGCGAGCGTCGATCTGAACCAGCGCATCCCCAACAACGTCGGCCTCGGCGACGACCGGCGCCTCCGGCGGGCGCTCGAGGCGTGGCAGCCGGCCTACGTCGAGTGGTGGAGGGAGGTGGGTCCGGCAGGGCTCCAGACGAGCGACGTGTACCTTCGCACCGCGGTCGACGTCGATACGGGCGGCTGGGCCCACTACGACTACGTGAAGATGCCGGACTACCGCTGGGGCATCTTCCTCGCCCCGCCGGCCGCGGACCGGGTCATCGGGTTCGGCGACCGCAAGGGCGAGCCGGCGTGGCAGGAGGTCCCCGGCGAGCACCGCGGCGCGCTCCGGCGCATCATCACCGTGCAGGGGGATACCGAGCCCGCCTCCGTCGAACAGCAGCGCCACCTCGGCGCGACCTGCCCCTCGCTCTACGATCTCCGCGCCCTGCTCCAGGTCAACGTGGAGGAGGGGCGCCACCTCTGGGCGATGGTCTACCTCCTGCACGCCTACTTCGGCCGCGACGGGCGGGACGAGGCGGACGCCCTCCTCGAGCGGCGCTCCGGGGACGCGGACCGGCCGCGGATCCTCGGCGCCTTCAACGAGGCGACCCCCGACTGGCTCGCCTTCTTCATGTTCACCTACTTCACCGACCGGGACGGGAAGTTCCAGCTCGCCGCCCTCCAGGAATCCGGCTTCGACCCCCTCGCCCGCACCTGCCGGTTCATGCTGAAGGAGGAGTCGTACCACATGTACGTCGGGGAGTCCGGGCTCACCCGGATCGTGCGAAGGACCGCCGACGCGCTCCGCGAGTCTCCCGGCGCGGACCCGCGGTCGCTCGGGGTCATCGACCCCGAGACGTTCCGGAAGTACCTCAACTTCCACTACTCGGTCACCCTCGACCTCTTCGGGGCGGAGGTCTCCACCAACTCCGCGAACTGGTACTCGATGGGGCTCAAGGGCCGCTATCGGGAGGGGCGGATCGACGACGACCACCGGCTCGATTCCTCCACCTACCCGATCCTGCGTCCGGCCGGGGGGGGCGCCGGCTTCGAGACCGGGGAGGCGCCCGCCCTCAACGTGCTCAACGAGCGGCTGCGCGACGACTTCATCGCCGACGTCGAGATCGGGGTGCGCAAGTGGAGCCGCATCTTCCGCGAGGCCGGGGTGGACGTCGACCTCCGACTGCCCCACCGGGCGTTCAACCGCCGGATCGGGATCTTCCGGGACGTCCACGTGACGCCGGAAGGCGAGGAGATCCCGGAGGAGGAGTGGCGGCGCCGCGAGAGCGAGTGGCTCCCGACCGCGCGCGACCGGGAGTACGTCGCGTCGCTGATGCCGGAGGCGGTGCGCGAGCCCGGGCGGTTCGCGAGCTGGATCGCGCCGCCGGAGCGCGGCGTGGACCGCACCCCGGTCGAATTCGAATACGTGCGGTTCGGCTGAGCCGCCCCGGGAAGCCGCCGTGTACTCGAGCGTCGACGTCACCGCCGACCCTCCGCGGGTGGAGATCCCCCGCGAGTACAACGCGGCGCGGGACATCGTGGACCGCCATCTCGCCACGGAGCGGGCCGGCCGCCTCGCCGTCATCGACGCCGCCGGAGCGTACACCTACGCCGAGCTCGCGGAGCGGATCAACCGGGCCGGCAACGCCCTGCTCGACCTCGGGGTGCGGATGGAGAGCCGGGTGGCGATCTGCCTGCTCGACTCGGTGGACTTCCCCGCGGTGTTCCTCGGGGCGATCCGGATCGGGGCGGTTCCGATCCCCCTCAACACCCTGCTGACCGCGGCCGACTACGACTACGTGCTGCGCGACAGCCGCGCCCACACCCTGGTGGTGAGCCGGGAGCTCCACCCGTCCTTCGCACCCGTCCTTCGCGGGCAGCCCTGGCTCCGCGAGGTGGTGGTCGCGGGGGATGGCGGCGACGGCGATGGCGACGGCGCCGACGTCGGCGGTGAAGGCGGCGGCGGGGGCCGGCCGGGAAGCGCGGGCGGGGAGGGCGGGGCGGGCGCCCATCGTCTCGCCGGCCTTCTGGCGGCGGCCTCGCCCGAGCTCCAGCCCGCGCCCACCACCTCGGACGACGTCGCCTTCTGGCTCTACACGTCCGGGACGACCGGCGCGCCCAAGGGGGCGATGCACCTGCACCGCCACCTCGTGCATACGGTGGCCGGCTACGGGCTCGCGGTGCTCGGGGTGGAGCCCGACGACGTCGTGTTCTCGGCCGCCAAGCTGTTCTTCGCCTACGGGCTCGGGAACGCCCTGACGATCCCCCTCTACGTCGGCGCGACCGCGGTCCTCCATCCGGGGCGCCCGACCCCGGACGCGGTGATGAAGGTGCTGCGCGAGCACGAGCCGACCCTGTTCTTCGGGGTGCCGACCCTCTACGGCAACCTCCTCGCGGACCCCGCGAACGATCGGGCCGCGGGCTCTCCCCGCCTTCGCCGCTGCATATCCGCCGGGGAGCCCCTGCCGGTCGGGGTCGCGCGGGCGTGGGAGGAGCGGTTCGGGATCGCGCCCCTGGACGGGATCGGCACCACCGAGCTGCTGCACGTCTTCCTCACCAACCGGCCCGGCGGCCATCGCTACGGGACGACCGGGCGCGAGCCGGTCCCGGGATACGAGGTCGAGATCGTCGGCGAGGACGGCGAGCCGGTCCCGCCCGGAGAGATCGGGGAGCTCTGCGTGCGCGGGGCGACCGCCGCCGTCGCCTACTGGAACCAGCGGGAGAAGAGCCTCCGGGCCTTTCACGGCCCCTGGACCCGGACCGGAGACAAGTACCGCCGGGACGAGGACGGCTACTACGTGTGCGCCGGGCGCACCGACGACATGCTCAAGGTCGGCGGGATCTGGGTCTCTCCCTTCGAGGTCGAGGGGGCGCTCATCGAGCACGACGAGGTGCTCGAAGCGGCGGTGGTGGGCGAAGAGGACGAGAACGGCCTCGTCAAGCCGAAGGCGTTCGTCGTGTTGACCGACCCCGGGCGCGCCTCGCCGGAGCTCGCGGTCGAGCTGCAGGGCTTCGTCAAGGGGCGGCTCGCTCCCTGGAAGTACCCGCGGTGGATCGAGTTCACCGGCGATCTGCCGAAGACGGCCACCGGCAAGATCAAGCGGTTCCAGCTCCGGGCGTGATCGATTCGGGCTTCCTCGGCGCGGCGGGCGGCCGGATCGAGTACGCCCGTTGGGGAGCGGGAGCGGGAGGGGGCGGGGAGGCGGCGCCGCTCGTCCTGCTCCACGAAGGGCTCGGCTGCGTGAGCATGTGGCGCGGCTGGCCGGCCGAGCTCGCGCGGGCGACGGGGAGGGAGGTCTTCGCCTACAGCCGCTTCGGCTACGGCGGATCGAGTGCGGCCGAGCTCCCGCGGCCCCTCGATTTCATGGCGCAGGAGGCGCGCACGGTCCTCCCGGAGGTGATCGAGGCCGCGGGGGTCGGCGACGGGGCGCCGCCGGTCCTCGTCGGGCACAGCGACGGCGGGACCATCGCCCTCCTGTGCGCCGCGTTCGGAGCGGTTCCGCTCGGCGGGGTGGTGACCCTGGCCGCGCATGCGTTCAACGAGCCGCGCTGCATCGAGGGGATCGAGGCGGCGCGGGAGGCGTTCCGTCATGGAGACCTTCGCGAACGGCTCGCCCGGCACCACGGCGAACGGACCGACGACGCCTTCCGGGGGTGGTGCGACACCTGGCTCGATCCGGGGTTCGAGCACTGGACCATCGAGGAGGAGCTCGCCCGCGTGAACGTGCCGCTCCTCGTCGTGCAGGGCCGCGACGACGCCTACGGGACCCTTCGCCAGGTCGAGGTCATCGCGGAGCGGGCCGCCGGCCCCTGCCGTACCCTCGTCCTCGACGACTGCGGCCATGCCCCGCACCGCGACCGGGCGCGGGCGACGACGGGGGCGATCGTCCGTTTCCTCGAAGGGTTCCGGAAGGGCGCCGGAAGGGCGCCGGAAGGGCGCCGGAAGGGCTGCTGAAGGATTGCCGAAGGACCTTGGCGGGCCGCTTGCCGTGCGAACCCTCTACACGATCGTGCTCTACGGAATGATGCCCTACGTCTGGCTTCGCCTCGCGTGGCGGGGCCGCCGGGACTGGGACCATCTCCGGCACGTCGGCGAACGGCTCGGGTTCGGCCCGGACGCCGGCGCGGGCGGGATCCTGGTGCACGCGGTGTCGGTGGGAGAGGTCCAGGCCGCCCTTCCCCTCCTCGACCTCATGCTGGAGAAGCGCCGCGGGCCGATCCTGCTCACCACCACCACCCCGTCCGGACGGCGCCGGGGCGAGTCCCTGTTCTCCGGCCGGGTGGTGCAGCGCTACCTGCCGTGGGACCTTCCGGGCGCCATCCGGCGGTTCCTCGCCCGCACCGCGCCCCGCGCGGTCGTCGTGCTCGAGACCGAGCTGTGGCCGAACCTCATCCACGCCTGCTCCGAGCGGTCGATCCCGCTGGTCTACGTCAACGCCCGGCTCTCGGAGCGCTCCGCGGCCGGGTACCGCCGCTTCCGGGGCCTGTTCGCGCCCGCCCTCGGCCGGGTGAGCGCGGTCGCGGCCCAGACCCGCGAGGACGCGGCCCGGCTCGTCGCGACCGGGGCCCGCCCGGACCGGGTGGTGGTCACGGGGAACACCAAGCTGGACGTCACGGTGCCGGCCGCCGCCCGCGAGGGCGGGCAGCACCTGCGGAGCCTGATCGGCGCGAGCCGCCGGGTCTGGATCGCCGCGAGCACCCACGAGGGAGAGGAGGAGGCGGTGCTCGACGCGCTCGCCCGGGTGCGCGAGGAGGTGAAGGGATGCCGCCTCATCCTGGTCCCGCGGCACGTGGAGCGGGCGGGCCGCATCGCCTCCCTCGTCCGGCGCCGCGGCTACTCGGTGTCGCTCCGGACCGGCGGCTTCGACGGGTCCGCCGACGTGCTCGTCGGCGACACGATGGGAGAGCTTCCGGTCTTCTACGCCGCGTCGGACCTCGCGTTCGTCGGCGGGAGCCTCGTCGACGTCGGGGGGCACAACCTCCTGGAGCCGGCCGCGCTCGGCATCCCCGCCCTCACCGGCCCCCACGTGCGCAACTTCGCCGACCTCGCCGCGTCGCTCCGGGCGGCCGGGGCGGTGCGGACCGTCCACGGGGCGGAGGACCTCGCCCGAACCGTCGCCGACCTCCTGCGGGACCCGAACCGCCGCCACCGCATGGGGGAGGAGGGCCGGCGGTTCGTGCTCTCGAACGGGGGGGCCCGGGAGCGGACCATGGCGGTCATCGACCGGCTGCTCGAGGCGCCGGCCTGATCCGGCCTGAAGGGAGGCGCAGGAAGCCGATGTACACGCTCGTCCTGCTCCGCCACGGCGAGAGCGCCTGGAACCGCGCCAACCGTTTCACGGGGTGGACGGACGTCGACCTGACCGAGGCCGGCCGGCGCCAGGCCCGGACGGCCGGGGCGCTGCTTCGCGACGGCGGGTTCGAGTTCGACGTGGCCTTCACCTCGGTGCTCAAGCGCGCGATCCGCACCCTCTGGATCGCCCTCGACGAGATGGACCGGATGTGGGTTCCGGTCCATCGCGACTGGCGTCTCAACGAACGCCACTACGGCGCCTTGCAGGGGCTCGACAAGGCGGAGACCGCGGCCCGCTACGGCGAGGACCAGGTCCTCAAGTGGCGCCGCAGCTACGACGAGCCGCCCCCCGCCCTCGATCCGGGCGACGAGCGGCATCCGGGGGGGGATCCGAGGTATGCGGGGGTCCCGGACCTGCCGCGCACCGAATGCCTCAAGGACACCGTGGAGCGCATGATGCCGCTCTGGGAAGGAACGATCGCGCCCCGGGTGCGGGCCGGGGAGCGGGCCCTCGTGTGCGCGCACGGCAACTCCCTCCGGGCGCTCGTCAAGCACCTGGGAGGGATCTCGGACGAAGACGTCCTCGGGGTGAACATCCCGACCGGGGCGCCCCTCGTGTACGAGCTCGACACGGGGCTTCGGGAGATCGGACACCGTTACCTGGGTGATCCGGCGGAAGTCGAGGCGGCCATGCGGGCGGTCGCGGAGCAGGGGAGGGCGGCGAGATGACGGAGCCGATGCGGGAGGCGACCTTCGAGGAGTTCCAGCGGATCCGGATCCACGCCGGGACCGTCGTCGAGGCGGCCCCGAACCCGAAGGCGAGGGCCCCCGCCTACGTGTTGCGGATCGACTTCGGCCCGCTCGGGATGCGGACCAGCTCGGCCCAGCTCACCCGGAACTACACGCCCGAGGAGCTGGTCGGCCGGCAGGTCGTGGCCGTGCTGAACTTCCCCCCGAAGCGGGTCGCGGGGGTGAAGTCGGAGGTGCTGGTGCTCGGCACCGTGAGCGACGAGGAAGGGGTCGTCCTTCTCCACCCGTCGTTCCCGGTCGCGAACGGCTCGGTGGTGGCCTGAGCCCGCGCCTCTGTCCGCCCCCCGCTGATCCGTCCCGAATCCACCCCGCCGCATCATGGGGTATGATGGCAGCGGTACTCTACGGGGAGTCACGGGCCCGGCTGGAAGCCGACAGGGAGAGTACGACGGCTGGAGATCGGCCACCGGACGGAAGGGGTGGACATGAAAGTCGACATCGTCAGAGGTACGACCCGCAAGCCCGGATCGAGTCGAGTGCTGGCCGAAGTCATCGCCCGTCAGAACGGTCTGTCCGGTCAGCTATTCATCGGATACCCGACGATTGCTACTTCCGAGGGGCCGCATCCAATCGATGCTCTCCTGGTCCTGGAGAACAAGGGGATCATCATATTCGATCTCGTCGAGGGGCCGGTCACTTGCGGCTACCATGATCGGCAGGACGACTCGGCAAACAAGCTCGAAGCCCGGCTCAGGCCGCATCGCAGTCTGATGCGAGGCAGAAAACTTCTGATCCCGATTCATACGATCTCGTTTGCCCCGGGCGCCAACGTGACGGCCGGCATGGTTGTAGAAGGTTATCCGATTGCCGGCGCGGACGACTTGATGGAGAAATTGTCGATCTTCGAATGGCCGGAGCCAGGAACGGATATATACGAATCGGCTATCTCCGCGATTGAAGGCATATCTGCGATTCGCAAGAGCAGAACGAGACGTACGGTCCATCGGGAAGACTCGAGGGGCGCCAAGCTGAGGGATCTGGAAAACTCCATCGCGACCCTCGATCCCAGGCAGAGTAAAGCCGTCATCGAAACCGTCGAGGGAGTACAACGCATCCGGGGCTTGGCGGGATCGGGCAAGACGATCGTCCTGGCGCTCAAGGCCGCATACCTTCATGCTCGGCATCCCGAGTGGCGAATTGCCGTCACTTTCAATACGCGTTCGCTCAAGGGGCAGTTCCGGCGGTTGATCGACAGCTTTTCCATCGAGCAGACGGGCCAGGAAGCTGACCGGAACAGTTTGCGGATTCTCAACGCTTGGGGTGCTCCGGGCAGTGAGGACAGGGATGGCATTTATCATGAATTCTGCGGTCTACACGGAGTGGAGTATCTCGATTTTCGATCCGCGGCCGCTCGTTTCCCCAGAGGAAAAGAGTTCGACAAGGTTTGCGAACGAGCGGTCAACCAGGCAGGAGAGAGCAAACACGTCTACGATGCGATCCTCGTGGACGAGGCGCAGGATTTTTCGCCGGCATTCCTGCGGCTCTGCCATGAATTGCTGAATGAACCCGGGAGATTGATCTATGCCTGCGATGAATTGCAGAATCTCTCCGAGGAGTCCTTGCCGTCACCAGAGGAAATTTTTGGAAAAAGGGAAGACGGAGCCTGCAATGTACGACTCGATGCCGGTGATGGTGGATCGCAGAGCGACATCATCCTGGAGAAATGTTACCGCAATTCTCGCCCGGTTCTGGTAACGGCCCATTCGCTGGGGTTCGGCATATACAGGAGGCCTCGGACCATGCTCCCGATTTCTCCCGACCGGCGAGCGCTAGGGCCGCCATCGTCCAAACCTACGTTCACAATCCCACCACGTGTCGGGCCTGACGGCCAGGGAGAAACGGGTCTCGTGCAGATATTCGAACACCCTCAACTATGGAAGGAGATCGGATATCGATTGGAAGGTGGAGAGGTAAGGGAAGGGGAGCCGGTGAGCATCTTCAGGACGGAGGACACGAGTCCGGGATTCCTCGAATCTCATTCGGAACTCGATGATTTGGTAAAGTTCATGCATTTCGATGCCGAGGAAAGACAGACCCAGTGGTTGATCGACGAGATCGCAAGGAATCTGAAGGACGATGAGCTGCGGCATGACGATATCGTGGTCATCAACCCCGATCCTCTCAGTACGCGCAAGAAGGTTGGTCGAATCCGAAGCCGCCTTTGGCAAATGAAGATAAATTCGCATCTTGCGGGGGTCGATACCGATCCGGATGTCTTTTTTCAACCGGATGATGCTTCGATCACCTTTACCGGTATTCATCGCGCCAAGGGTAACGAGGCGGGAATGGTTTACATCATAAACGCTCAGGATTGCAATTCGACAGTGTTGAATCTGGCATCCATACGAAATCGCCTCTTCACCGCTATCACGAGAAGCAAGGCATGGGTTCGAGTTCTCGGAATCGGCGACGGCATGAAGGAGCTCATGGATGAATATGACAAGCTCAGGCAAAACGACTTTGAATTGCGGTTCGTATATCCGACCAAGGCCCAACGTGAACAACTGAAAATCGTTCACCGGGACATGACGGAGGCCGAACGCAAACGGCTTCAAGGCCGTCAGAGAAATCTGGCCGAATTAATCGAGGACATCGAAAGCGGCGCCGTTCTCCCTGAAGATCTGAGCCCTGAATTGGCCAGGCTCAGAGACTTGTTGGGATGATGGTCGTGTCTTCGCCGGGTCGAATAGAACAACAGATCAATGAACTCGTCGGCTATCTCTTGGAGGCTGGCCTCTCGGATTCCCAGCGTTTTGCCTTTCGGCGTCGGCATCGGGCCGATCTTGAAGAAGTCACCTCTTTCCCGGACAACGACCATGTTTCAAGCGCATTGAAGGATCGCCCATACGATGAAATATACCAATCCTTCGTGGAAAAACGTGCCTATACCGTCAGGATGCTCGACGGTGCATTGATTCAGATGACGTACATGTTTTCCGGGAACGTTCTTCAACGCCACCGCCTCGCATTCTTCTCAGCGCCCAGCCTCGAAGAGTTCCAAAACAATCCGGAAATTTATCTCGAGGACGAGATCTATGCCGATGTGGTTGCGAAGAACATAGTTCCGTTTCCGATACGTTTCGACTATGATGTTCGAGAAGGTATTCACGCCGAGTTGGAGCATCCCAAATCCCACCTGACACTGGGTCAATACAGGAACTGCCGAATTCCGGTGACGGCCCCGGTGACCCCGTTGCGATTCATCGACTTCGTTCTCAGGAATTTTTATCATACGGCATTTGCCGGATACGCCGAGAACCTTCCCTCGGGCGGAGAGTCGTTTGCGGAGTCGATACTTCCGGCCGAACGGAACGTGATCCATGTAGCCATTCCGGTTTCGTCCTGATACGGCCCCCCGGGTTTGCCGTGAAATTCTCGACCCGAGACACGAAAGCCTCCCGCGGAATCCATTGTTTTCCGCAGGTTCGGTCGTCAACGCCGTCCATGCGGGAGGCGAATCGGCTTACGGACTGCCCCGAGTGGTCCGGCGCTTCGCCACCCCGAAAGAGCAAGCGTCAGGTCCGGAGTACCACGTCGGTTTGGTCCCCCGACAGCCCCCGATCATTTCATGCTTTCGGGGTGGTCAGGCGACCGACCCTGAGAGTTTTTTACCGGTGACGGGACCGAAGCTGGTGATTCGCGGTATGACGACAGGGGGATCTGATTACGTACGAGGATCAGGTTGTGAGCACCGGTTGATGGTAATTCGGGGACGGACCCTGCGAAAGCCCGTCATTCCCCGTCATCCCCGCGAAGGCGGGGAGAAAGCGGGAATCCACCTCAATCGAGAATCCTCGGATCTCAGCTTTCGCGGAAATGAGAGCCTGAGAGAGGCCGTTCACCCGAGCTTTGCACGTAGTCGGATAGAGGCATGCACGCCGTGCACGCTGTCGTTCTCGATGCCGCGTTGGTCTCGCGATGCGGCGGTCCATGGTGAGCCGAGCACGCGGCCCGGGTCGGCCCGGAGCATGCTTGGAGATCGTGGATTTTCCCGGCGTTTTCCATCACTCCTCCCCATGGTGGAAGGGACGAGAGGCCCGCGGAGATGACCGACGCCTGCCATCTCACCCGCCGGCAGGCCGACGTGCTGGCCTGGCTCCGGGAGCGCCGCCGCCGGGGCGGGCGCCCCCCGAAGCTCGACGAGATCTGCCGCGGCCTTCGGCTTCGCTCCCGGGGCTCGCTCCACAAGCACGTGCAGGCCCTCGTCGAGGCCGGGCTCGTCGAGCCGATGCGCGGAATGCGGCGCGGGGTTCGCCTCCGGGAGGACCCGGCGGCGGCGGAGGTGCCCCTCGCCGGCACGATCGTCGCCGGACGTCCGATCGAGGCGGTGGAGCTGCCCGAGAGCATCGAGGTTCCCGCCTTTCTGCGCGGAGGCCGCCCTTCCTTCGCGCTGCGGGTTCGTGGGGACTCGATGATCGGGGACGGGATCCTCGACGGCGACGTCGTGGTCGTCGAACGCCGCGAGGAGGCCCTGAGCGGCGAGATCGTGGTGGCGGTCATCGACGGGGCGGAAGCGACCCTCAAGCGCTTCCGCCCCATCGAGGGCCCGCCCGCCGCGATCGAGCTCCGGCCCGCGAACCCGCGCCTGCAGGCCCTTCGCTACCCGCCGGACCGGGTGCGGGTCGCGGGGGTGGTGACGGGGCAGATGCGGAGCTACCGCGCTACTCGAGCCACGCGTTGATCGTATCGAGGTCCGCCGGCACGAGGGTGCCCGCCGCGAGCCGCAGCCCGAGCGCGTTGCGGATGTAGTCGTAGCGGGCGGCGGCGAGGTCGTTGCGGGCCTGGAAGAGGTCCCGCTGGGCATCGAGCACGTCGACGGACGTCCGGGTGCCGACCTGGAACCCCGCGTCCACCGCGTCGAGCGCGCTCCGGCTCGAGACCACCGCCTGCCGGAGCGCCCCGACCCGGGCGATCGCGGACTCGACCCCGAGGTACGCCTGGCGGGTCTGCCGGACCGCCTCGCGGCGGGCCCGCTCCAGCGTGTGGGTCGCCTCACGGTGGCGGGAGCGGGCCTGGCGGGTCTCGGCCGAGACTCGGCCGCCGGTGTAGAAGGGCCATTGGAGCCGCACGCCCACCGAGGCCCCTCTCCTATCCGATCCGCCCGGGCCGCGATTCCGGTAGCTGTCCGTCGCCTGGCCGAAGACGTCGACGGTCGGCCCGGCGCCGGCGCCGGCGAGCCGGATGGCCTCCTTGGCGACCGCGACCGCGAAGCTCGCCGACTGCACGGGCAGGTTGCGCTCGAGCGCGGTGCGGGCCCATTCGTCGATGTCGGAAGGGTCGGGGACCGCGAGGGGGATCTCCTCCCCGAGGGGGGCGAGCTCCTCCGGGTACTCCCCGGTGACCTCGCGCATCGCCTCGCGCGCGTTGCCGAGGGCGTTCTCCGCCTCGATCGCCCGCGCGGATGCGAGGTCGAAGCGCGACTCCGCCTCCTCGACGTCCGTGATCGCGACGAGGCCGACCTCGAAGCGCTGCTGCGCCTGCCGGAGCTGCTGGCCGATCGCCTCGCGGTTGGTCTGCGCGAAGCGGAAGTCGTCGCCCGCCTGGAGCACCCCGAAGTACCGCTCCACGACCCGTTCGATGAGCCGCTGGGCCCTCACCGCGTAGTCGACCTCCGCCTTCTCCTCGTTCGTGCGGGCCTGTCCGAGCCGGATGGTCCGCTCCGGCCGGTACAGGGGCTGGGTCAGGTCGAGGGAGAGCGAGAAGGTCGAGAAGCCGTCCACGCTGGATACGCGTCCGGATTCGGTGCGGTCGTGTTCCAGCGCCGCCGAGCCCCCGAGCGAGACGCTCGGAAGGAGCCCGGCCCGCGCGATCGCGACCGACTCGAGGGCGGCGTCCCGCTCGGCCGCCGCCGCCAGGAAGGCCGGATCGTTCTCCGCCGCGAGCCGGTACGCTCCGGCGAGGTCGAGGGTCTGCGCGCCGGCCGCCGCCGGGGCGGCCGCGAGCGCCGCGGCGGCCGCCAGCGCGAACATCGACGGGAGCATGGACGGGATGACGAGTCGCTTGTTCATGTCGGGTCCTCTTCAGAATTCGAATCGGTTCGGGCGGGTCGCGCCCGCGAGCGGAGGGAGAAGGGTCTCGAAGAGGCTCTCCGCCGCCCAGTCCCATGCTCCCGTGCGGGTCACGAGGCGCGCCTCCATCGCGGGCTCCTCGCCCACCACGACGAACAGCCGGCCGCCCGGCTTGAGCTGGTGGAGAAAGCCTTGGTCGAGCACGGGGAGGGAGCCGGTGACGGCGATCGCGTCGTAGGGCGCCGATGCTTCCCAGCCCCGGACCGCGTCGCCCTCGATCACCTCGACGTTGCCGTACCCCGCGAGGGCCCGCTCCGCGCGCGCCTTTCGTTCCGGGGAGATCTCGATGGTGGTGACGCGGCGGGCGAGCCCCGCCGCGAGGGCGGCGAGGTAGCCGCTGCCGGTGCCGACCTCCAGCAGGTGGTCGCGCGGGGTGAGCGCGAGGGCCTGCAACAGGCGCCCTTCCTCGCGGGGCGGCATCATGACGTCGCCGTCCCCGAGCGGTATCCTCGTGTCGGCGTAGGCGAGGCGGACGTAGTCCTCCGGTACGAACCGCTCGCGGGGGGTCGCGGCGAGCCGATCGAGCACCGCCTGGTCCAGCACCTCCCAGGGCCGGACCTGCTGCTCCACCATGTTGAACCGTGCCGTCTCGAAGTCCATCCCGCTCCTCTCCATGCCCCCTGCCCGCGGGCGGCGCCGGGCCGAGGCCCGGAGGCGGGGCGGATGAACCACCTCGCCCACGCCCTGCTGGCCGCCGAAGCCCCCCTGTTGCTCGCCGGCAACCTCGCGGGCGATTTTGTCAAAGGTCGGCTCGATCGTCTCCCCCCTACGCCCCTGTTGGCCGGAATTCGCATGCACCGCGGCATCGATGCCTACACCGACCGGCATCCGGTCTGGCGGCGGAGCCGCGGCCGGGTGGCGCCGCGCCGGGTGTCGGGGGTCATCGTGGACGTCGCATACGACCATTTCCTCGCGCGGCACTTCGACCGCTACTCCGACGTCCCGCTGGAGGCGTTCGCCGCCCGAACCTACGGGGTGCTCCTCGAGCACCAGGCGCTCCTGCCGCCGCGCCTGCGCGAGGTCCTGCCGCGGATCGTGGCCGAGGACTGGCTCGTCTCCTACCGTTGGCTCGAAGGGGTGGACCGCACGTTCGGCCGGCTGTCGCGGCGGGTGGCGGGCCTCGCGGCGGGGACGGACCAGATCCGGGCCCGGTACCGCCTGCTCGAAGCCGACTTCCTCGAATTCTACCCGGCGCTCGCGGGGTTCGCGGCCGGGCTGCCGCGCGGGTAGCCGGCGGGCGGCGCCGGGGCGGCACGGTTCGACGCGGCCGACCCGGACCGGGAGAGGTACGCGCCGGGGCTCTTTCACGCTGACCGACTCGCGGCCGGGCCTCGATGCCCACCGCTCTTCCCGGGAACGGCGCATCCTGGGAACGGCGCGTTCTCCGAACGCTCGTGTCCCGCCCGCCGCGCGAACCAGTTCCGCAGCGTGAAACGATCTTGGGGTATACACCTGCCTCTCGGCGAGAACCCCGGGCGCTGTTCGTAGGTTATTGATATATAGGGTGTAGAGGGGGGTCGAGATATCTTTTACCCCCACGGAGACGGCGTTTTTCCGTGGTTCGAGGTCGGTTCGAGAGGGTTGCTGGCGGATTTCACCCCACGGAGCCTCTTGCGCGGGCACGGCGTCCTGGGAACGCGGGCGTCCCGCCCGCAAATGGGATGGCGAGGCCGCCGCCGATCAATGCGGGCGGGACGCCCGCGTTCCCAGGACGCCGTGCCCAAGAGCGTTCGCGAGAGGCGTGTCCGGCGAAAACCCCACAGCGCACATGCCTCGGCGAGCCCCGGGCGGAGGCCGGCGCGAATTCCACGCTAAGATCGCGGCCCCATGGAGCACCCGTCCGACCACCCCGCAACCCCTTCCGACTTCATCCGCCGCATCGTCGCCGCCGACCTGGCGGAGACCGGCCGGCCGGCGGTGACCCGGTTCCCGCCCGAGCCGAACGGCTATCTCCACGTCGGCCACGCGAAGTCGATGTGCCTCAACTTCGGCATCGCGGAGGAGACCGGCGGCCTCTGCCGCCTTCGCTTCGACGACACCAACCCGCTCAAGGAGAGCCGCGAGTTCGCGGAGGCCATCCGGGAGGACGTGCGCTGGCTGGGCTTCGGATGGGAGGGCGAGCCGAGGCATGCCTCGGACTACTTCGAGGAGATGTACGGCTACGCCCGCGGCCTCGTCCGGTCCGGGTTCGCCTACGTGGACAGCCGGTCGGCGGAAGAGATCCGCGAGACGAGGGGAACCCTCACCCGTCCCGGGCAGGAGAGCCCGTGGCGGGGCCGCCCCGCCGAAGAGAGCCTCGATCTGTTCGCGAGGATGCGCGGCGGGGAGTTTCCCGACGGGGCGCACGTGCTCCGGGCCCGGATCGACATGGCGTCCGGCAACCTCAACCTGCGCGACCCCGTGCTGTACCGCATCCGGCACGCGACCCATCCCCACACCGGCGACACCTGGTGCATCTATCCCACGTACGACTTCGCCCAGGTGCTGTCGGACGCGATCGAGGGGGTCACCCATTCCCTGTGCACCCTCGAGTTCGAGGATCACCGGCCGCTCTACGACTGGATCCTGGACCACGCCCGCCCGCCCGCCCGGCCCCGCCAGATCGAGTTCTCCCGGCTCGATCTCGGGCACACCGTGATGAGCAAGCGCCGCCTCGCGCAGCTCGTCGAGGAGGGCCACGTGGACGGCTGGAGCGATCCGCGCCTGCCGACCCTGCGCGGTATGCGCCGGCGCGGCTATCCGCCCGCCGCGGTCCGCGACTTCTGCGGGCGGGTCGGGATCACCCGGAAGGCGAGCCGCACCGAGATGGGCCTCCTCGAGCGGTGCGTGCGGGACGAGCTCGACCGGAGCGCCCCCCGTGCGATGGCCGTGCTGCGCCCGCTCCGGCTCGTCATCGACAGCTATCCCGAAGGGGTGATCGAGGAGCTCGACGCCCCCAACCATCCGCGGGACCCGGACGCCGGTACGCGCAAGGCGCCCTTCGGGCGCGAGCTCCTGATCGAGCGCGAGGACTTCATGGCGGAGCCCGTTCCGGGCTTCCGCCGCCTCGCCCCGGGGCGGGAAGTGCGGCTTCGCTACGGCTACGTCGTGCGCTGCGAGTCGTTCGAGACCGATCCGGGAACGGGTGCGGTGTCGGTGGTCCGCTGCACCCATGATCCGGCCACCCGCGGCGGCCGGACGCCGGACGGGAGAAAGGTGCGGGGCACGATCCACTGGGTGTCGGCCGACCGTGCGGAGCCCGCGGTCCTGCGGCTCTACGATCGGCTGTTCGCGGTCCCCGATCCGTCCGGGCCCGAGGACCTCGACCGGGGGTCGCTCGAGGTGGTCGAGGACGCGCGGATCGAGCCTTCCCTCGCCGCCGCCCGGCCGGGCGACCGCTTCCAGTTCGAGCGCCTCGGGTACTTCTGCCGCGACGAGGACCTCGGCTTCAACCGGACCGTGACCCTGCGCGACGGCTGGGCGCGGCGGCGGGACGGCGGCTGATCCGGCCGCGCGGCCCCCCGGCCGGATCAGCCGCCGTCCCGCCGCCGCGCCTCGGCGAAGCCGCCGCCCCCGATGAAGCCGGAGCACCTCTACGCCTACCGCTACTGGAAGTGGCGGGTGCTCGGCGGGTTCTGCGTCTTCTACGTCGTCAACTATCTCGGCCGGTTCAACTTCAGCCTCATCCAGCCGCAGGTGATCGAGGACCTCGGGATGACCGCGGCCGACACCGGCTTCGTCAACTCGTGCATGTTCTGGGGATTCGCGCTCGGCGACCTCGTGCACGGGCGCCTCGGGGAGCGGTTCGGCTACCGGCGGGTCGTCCTCGCGGGCGCGCTCGCCACCGGCGCGTTCAACGTCGTCGCGAGCTTCGGGGACGACGTGGCCTCGCTCGCGGTCCCGTGGGCGGTGGTGGGGTTCGTCAACGCCGCGACGTGGGCGCCGGCCATCGGCCTCCTCGCCCAGTGGTGGTCGCGCCGGGAGCGCGGGCGGGCGCTCGGCTGGGTGCTCACCGCGGCCGGCATCGCCCTGCTTCTCGTCTGGCTCGTGAGCCCCATGGTCGCCGACGCGTGGGGCTGGCGGGCGGCGCTTCGCTACCCGCCCCTCCTCATCGCGGTGCTCGGCGTCGCGTTCTGGTTCGTGGCCCGGGACCGGCCGTCGGACGTGGGCCTTCCCGCCTATTCCGAGGAGGACCAGGTCTCGCGCGATGCGGAGAGCGCGGCGGAGGGCCGCGCCCACGGCCTCGCCGCCTACGTCCACCTCCTCTCCAACTGGCGCTTCTTCGTCGCGTGCCAGGTGAAGGGGCTCGACAACGTGGTCCGCTACGGAATCGTCTCGTGGGCGCCGGTCTACTACGTCGAGGTCGGGGGGTTCGACCTCGCCACCATGGCCTGGCTGACCTTCTCCTACCCGGTGGGCTACCTGTTCGCGCCGCTCACCGGGGGGCTGATCTCCGACCGGGTGTTCCGGAGCAACCGCTCGATCATGATCGCGATCGCGGGGGCCGCGAGCGGGGTGATGATGCTGTGCATCGCGGTCAGCCCGGCGGACGACGTCGCGCTCGCGGTGGTCCTGCTCTTCCTCGGCGGGTTCACGGTGAACCTGTCCCCGGTCGCGGCGCTCGCCGTGGACCTCGCGGGGCGGCGCCTCGCGGGCACCGCGTCGGGGGTGCTCGACGCCCACGGCTACGTCTATGGAGGGCTACAGGCGTGGCTCTTCGGCCTGCTCGCGGTCTCCGGCGTCTACGGCTGGTTCTGGGTGTTCGCCGCGATGGCCGTCACCCGCTTCGTCGCGGTCGCCGCGATCTGGCGCGTGCGGGTCTGAGGGGCCGCCGGGACGGCGGCCCGCCGGTGCGGACGCCGGCCCCGGCTCCGGCTCCGCGGCGCGGTCCGCCGGCTGCGGAGCCGGGGCGCCCGAGCGGCTGCGGCCGGAGGGGTCGGCGAAGCGGTCGTTGAGCCGCTGGACGTAGCGGCCGGTGTCCTCGAGGACGCTCGCGATCCGCTGCTTTGCCCGGCTTCCCCAGCCGGCCGGGGCGCCGATCCACATGGTCCGCCACGCCGCGGCGCCGTGCTCGAACGCGCGCGCGATCCACTCGGCCTCGATGGGCGAATCGCCCGCCCCCTCGCGGAGGAGCCGCCGGCCGCACGCGCGGGCCGCGATCCTCCGCACCCGGAAATGTACGTAGCCGGCGGCGGCGAGCAGCACCACCGCGCCGAGGGCGGTGCCGAATCCGGCCGATCCCAGCCAGCCGGCCGCGGTATCGAACCCGATCCAGGCTCCGATCCCGGCCGCCGCCGCCGCGAGCGCCGCCAGCAGGCCCGCGTCGGTCCACAGCACCCTCCGCCGCCATGTCTTCCGGGCCCGTTCGAGCGCAGGGACCGCCTCGTCGCGAATGGCGAGGGTGAGCTTCTCCAGCATCCCGATGACCCGGTAGGCCCGTTCCACCTCCACCCGCTCCATGCGGCTCCGGATCTCCGCGAGGTCCGCATCGCGCTTGGCCCGGAACCGGGTGCGCAGGCCCTCGTCCTCGATCGGGATGGCCGACGCCTCGTCGTAGATCTGGTAGAAGCGTCCGGCGGTCAGGCCGCGGGAGGCGAGGGCGCGCTGCCAGGCGCCGAAGACCTCCTCCGGGTTGTCTTCCCGGGCCGTGTTGTCCACCTGGTTCAGGACGTACAGGAACTTGCTCGAGTCGGCGCGCCCGACGACCCGCTCCACGAGGTGGCGCAGGGTGTCCTGCATCGCGCCGGGCTCGGGATGCCGGGCGTCGAAGAACACCAGCACGAGGTCGGCGAGCCCGATGATGTGATCGGAGATCCGCAGGATCGAGGTGCGCTGCTCGTCGGCGTCGAACCCCGGGGAGTCGATGATGATCTTGCCCCGGACCCGGGGGCTCGAGCAGGTCTTGAGCTGGAGGTAGGCGTCGATGCGCCGCCCCTCGCCGGCCGCGACCTCCTCGATGTCGCGGCTCACCTGGTAGAACGGGAACCTCGGGTCGGCGTCGAGGGCGAGGCCGGGCAGGGCTCGCGATGCGCCCTCGACGGCGCTGAAGCAGATCGCGGTGAAGCGGTCGTCCACCGCCTGGTTGCCGGAGACCTGGACCGTCTGGCCGAGATAGCCGTTGATGAAGGTGGACTTGCCGGCCGAGAAGGTGCCGAGCACCACGATGAGCGGCCACCAGGGGACCTGGCTCGCGAGGGACTGATCGGGGGGAAGGAGGCCCATCTTCCAGGCGACCTCGTCGAGGCGCCGGAAGGTGCGCACCGCGTCGAGCAGGATGGGGTTCTCCTCGCGCAGATGTCCTTCGAGGTGATCGAGCTTCTGGGCGAGGGAGTCGTTCATTGGGCTGGGCCCTCCTGCTCCGCGCCGGCCCGCCAATGCCCCGAGCGGCCGCCCGACTTCTCCACCAGACGCACGCCGGTGATGGCCATCCCGCGATCCGCCGCCTTGCACATGTCGTAGACGGTGAGCAGGCCGATCTGCACCGCGGTCAGCGCCTCCATCTCGACCCCCGTGCGTCCCACCGTCTCGGCCCGCGCCCGGCAGCGCACCCCGTGCGGGCCGTCGGCCTCGAGGTCCACGTCGACCCGGGTGAGGGGGATGGGGTGGCAGAGGGGGATGAGGTCGGCCGTCCGCTTCGCGGCCTGGATGGCGGCGATGCGGGCGACCCCGAGCACGTCGCCCTTGTCGTGCCCGCCCCGCAGGATGAGGCGGAGCGTCTCCGGCCGCATCTCGATCCGGCCTTCCGCAAGCGCCGACCGGCGGGTCTCGTCCTTGGCCCCCACGTCCACCATGTGGGCCGCGCCATCGTTTCGGAAGTGGGTAAGCATGGCCACCATTCTACCGGCGGGCGCGGCGCTTTCGCCATGCGGAGCGAAGCTCGTGCACCGCGAAGCTCGCCTCTCTCCGCTCGCGAGCGGCGCCCGCCGGCCGGATGGCCCCGGCCCGGCCGGCGGGCGGCCGGACGGGCTACTTCGTTCCTCGGCCCCCGTAAGCAGGTACTCGACCCGAATCCGCGTGGGGTATCCGGGCGACAGGCGCCTCGGGAACCCTGTTCCGGCGCCGGAATGCCCGAGGTCGGCCAGGAGACTCCGCTCGAGTACCCGTCTCGATTCGGCCCCGGGTCGTTCCGTAGGCGGATGGCGGACGGTGCGGCGGGCGAACGGAGCGGCCCGCGCGGGTTCTCGGCGCACGAAACGCGAGCCGAATTCCCGCGGATCTCGAGCCGAATGCCGGCAACGTCGCGCCCCGGGCGGCGCTATGGTGTCCTCATGCACGACGCCGCGTACAAGGGCCTGTTCTCCTACCGTCGGATGGTCGAAGACCTGCTGCGCGGGTTCGTCGCCCCCGAGTGGAGCGATGCGCTCGACTTCTCGACCCTCGAGAAGCTGCCCGCGGAGTACGTCAGCGACGACCTCCGCCAGCGGCACGGCGACGTGGTGTGGCGGGTGCGCTTCCGGGACGAGACGTGGCTGTACCTGCTGGTGATGCTCGAATTCCAGTCCACGGCCGACCCGTACATGGCGGTGCGGATCCTGGTCTACACGGGGCTGCTGTACCAGGATCTCATCCGCCGCGGGGCGCTCGGCGACGGCGGGCGGCTGCCGCCGGTGCTGCCGGTGGTGCTGTACAACGGTCGCCCCCGCTGGAGCGCCCCGGTCGAGGTGGCGGATCTCATCGCCCCGGTGGAGGCGGCGCTGGCGTGCTACCAGCCGTCGCAGCGGTACTTCCTGCTTGACGAGGGGCGGTGGGGGGAAGACGATCTGCCGCGCCGCAATCTGGTGTCGGCCCTGGTGGGGCTGGAGAACAGCGGTTCGGCGGAGAGCCTGTCGAAGTTGCTGGCGGCGCTGTCGGACTGGCTGCGGGATTCGGAGGATGACGAGCTGCGGCGTGCGTTCGTGGAGTGGGTTCGGCAGGTGGCGCTGCCGGGCCGGTTCCCCGGGGCCGCGCTGCCGGGGGTCCGGGATCTGGAAGGAGGAGGAGCGATGCTGGCGGAGAGCGTGAAGGAGTGGACCGAGCAGTGGCTCCGGGAAGGCCGGGAACAGGGCCTCGAACAAGGTCTGGAGCGGGGCCGGGAACAGGGGCTCGAGCTGGGTCTGGAGCGCGGCCTCGAGCGCGGTCGCGCCGAAGAGCGGGCGCTGCTGTGTCGTTTGGCGGCGCGGAAGTTCGACACTGAAACGGCCGAACGGCTTTCGGGGTTGCTGGAGCGCCTCGCGGACCCGGAGCGCCTCGCCGAGGTCGGCGACTGGATCATCGAGTGCGGCACGGGTGCGGACCTGCTGGACCGCGCGGGGCGCCTCGTCTGACCGGTTCCCGCCCCTTGGCGCCCGCAACCCGCCGGCAAGGCCGGCCACCGCCGAGCAGGCGGTGGGGCGATTCGGGGGCGGCGTAGTCTTCCCCTTTCCCCTCGTGTTCGCACAGCGTTGGACAAGAGCCCCGGGCGCTGTTCGTAAGCTCTTGATCCAAGGGAGTGGAGATCGGGGGTCGAGATGTTTTTCACCCCCACGGAGGCGGCGTTGTTCCGTGGTTTGGGGTCGGTTCGAGGGGCTTCTTGTCGGATTCCACCCCACGGGGCTTCCGCCTGTGCGCGGGCGTCGTCGCGTCGAGCACGGACCTCGCGAAGGATTCGGGGCCGGCTCCGGGCGGGGGGATGGCGCGGCAGGTGCGAAACCGGCGCGATGCCGAAGATGCCGAGCCGGTTGCCTCGGGGGAAGGGGAGCCGACGTCGAATCGTTCGGTGGGCGCACGGCGGACGGCGCCGGGGGGCCGTGCGGTGGGAGAACGGAGCGGTCCGCGCGGGGTCCCGCCGCACGAAACGCGCTCCGATCCCCTACGTCTTTCGATCCCGGCGCCGGCATCGTCGCGCCCCGGGCGGCGCTATGGTGTCCCCATGCACGACGCCGCGTACAAGGGCCTGTTCTCCTACCGTCGGATGGTCGAAGACCTGCTGCGCGGGTTCGTCGCCCCCGAGTGGAGCGATGCGCTCGACTTCTCGTCCCTGGAGAAGCTGCCCGCGGAGTACGTCAGCGACGACCTCCGCCGGCGCCACGGCGACGTGGTGTGGCGGGTGCGCTTCCGGGACGAGACGTGGCTGTACCTGCTGGTGATGCTCGAATTCCAGTCCACGGCCGACCCGTACATGGCGGTGCGCATCCTGGTCTACACCGGGCTGCTGTACCAGGATCTCATCCGCCGCGGGGCGCTCGGCGACGGCGGGCAGCTGCCGCCGGTGCTGCCGGTGGTGCTGTACAACGGTCGCCCCCGCTGGACCGCCCCGGTCGAGGTGGGGGACCTCATCGCCCCGGTGGAGGAGGCGCTGGCGCGCTACCAGCCGTCGCAGCGGTACTTCCTGCTTGACGAGGGGCGGTGGGGGGAGGACGATCTGCCGCGCCGCAATCTGGTGTCGGCCCTGGTGGGGCTGGAGAACAGCGGTTCGGCGGAGAGCCTGTCGAAGTTGCTGGCGGCGCTGTCGGACTGGTTGCGGGATTCGGAGGATGACGAGCTGCGGCGTGCGTTCGTGGAGTGGGTTCGGCAGGTGGCGCTGCCGGGCCGGTTCCCCGGGGCCGCGCTGCCAGGGGTCCGGGATCTGGAAGGAGGAGGGGCGATGCTGGCGGAGAGCGTGAAGGAGTGGACCGAGCAGTGGTTTCGCGAAGGCCAGGAAAAGGGGATCGAACAAGGTCTGGAGCGGGGCCGGGAACAGGGCCTCGAGCGCGGTCGCGCTGAAGAGCGGGCGCTGCTGTGCCGGCAAGCGGCCCGGAAGTTCGACACTGAAACGGCCGAACGGCTTTCGGGGTTACTGGAGCGCCTCGCGGACCCGGAGCGCCTCGCCGAGGTCGGCGACTGGATCATCGAATGCGGCACGGGTGCGGACCTGCTGGAGCGCGCGGGGCGCCTCGTCTGACCGGCTCCCGCCCCTTGGCGCCCGGAACCCACCGGCAAGGCCGGCCACCGCCGAGCAGGCGGTGGGGCAATTCGGGGGCGGCGTAGTCTTCCCCTTTCCTCTCGTGTTCGCACAGCGTTGGACAAGAGCCCCGGGCGCTGGTCGTAAGTTATTGATTCTTATCCAGTGGAGATCGAGGGTCGAGATGTTTTTCACCCCCACGGAGGCGGCGTTGTTCCGTGGTTTGGGGTCGGTTCGAGGGGCTTGTTGTCGGATTCCACCCCACGGGGCTTCCGCCTGTGCGCGGTCGTCGTCGCGTCGAGCACGGACCTCGCGAAGGATTCGGGGCCGGCTCCGGGCGGGGGGATGGCGGCGGCAGGTGCGAAACCGGCGCGATGCCGAAGATGCCGAGCCGGTTGCCTCGGGGGAAGGGGAGCCGACGTCGAATCGTTCGGTGGGCGCACGGCAGACGGCGCCGGGGGGGCGTGCGATGGGAGAGCGGAGCGGTCTACGCGGGGTCCCGCCGCACGAAACGCGCTCCGATCGCCTACGGCTTTCGAGCCTGGCGCCGACAACGTCGGGCCCCGGGCGGCGCTATGGTGTGCCCATGCACGACGCCGCGTACAAGGGCCTGTTCTCCTGCCGTCGAATGGTCGAGGACCTGCTGCGCGGGTTCGCCGCGAGGGAGTGGAGCGATGCGCTCGACTTCTCGACCCTGGAGAAGCTGCCCGCGGAGTACGTGAGCGACGACCTCCGCCGGCGTCACGGCGACGTGGTGTGGCGGGTGCGCTTCCGGGACGAGACGTGGCTGTACCTGCTGGTGATGCTCGAATTCCAGTCCACGGCCGACCCGTACATGGCGGTTCGCATCCTGGTCTACACCGGGCTGCTGTACCAGGATCTCATCCGCCGCGGGGCGCTCGGCGACGGCGGGCAGCTGCCGCCGGTGCTGCCGGTGGTGCTGTACAACGGTCGCCCCCGCTGGACCGCCCCGGTCGAGGTGGGGGACCTCATCGCCCCGGTGGAGGAGGCGCTGGCGCGCTACCAGCCGTCGCAGCGGTACTTCCTGCTTGACGAGGGGCGGTGGGGGGAGGACGATCTGCCGCGCCGCAATCTGGTTTCGGCGTTGGTCGCGTTGGAGAACAGCGGCTCGGCGGAGAGCCTTTCGAAGTTGCTGGCGGCGCTGTCGGACTGGCTGCGGGATTCGGAGGATGACGAGCTGCGGCGTGCGTTCGTGGAGTGGGTTCGGCAGGTGGCGCTGCCGGGCCGGTTCCCCGGGGCCGCGCTGCCAGGGGTCCGGGATCTGGAAGGAGGAGGGGCGATGCTGGCGGAGAGCGTGAAGGAGTGGACCGAGCAGTGGTTTCGCGAAGGCCAGGAAAAGGGGATCGAACAGGGTCTGGAGCGGGGCCGGGAGCAGGGCCTCGAGCGCGGTCGCGCTGAAGAGCGGGCGCTGCTGTGCCGGCAAGCGGCCCGGAAGTTCGACACTGAAACGGCCGAACGGCTTTCGGGGTTGCTGGAGCGCCTCGCGGACCCGGAGCGCCTCGCCGAGGTCGGCGACTGGATCATCGAGTGCGGCACGGGCGCGGACCTGCTGGAGCGCGCGGGGCGCCTCGTCTGACCGGCTCCCGCCCCTTGGCGCCCGCAACCCGCCGGCAAGGCCGGCCACCGCCGGGCAGGCAGGTGCTGCGCTGCCGGGCCGGTTCCCCGGGGCTGCCCTGCCGGGGGTCCGGGATCTGGAAGGAGGAGGAGCGATGCTGGCGGAGAGCGTGAAGGAGTGGACCGAGCAGTGGCTGCGGGAAGGCCGGGAACAGGGCCTCGAACAAGGTCTGGAGCGGGGCCGGGAACAGGGTCTGGAGCGCGGCCTCGAGCGCGGTCGCGCTGAAGAGCGGGCGCTGCTGTGCCGGCAAGCGGCCCGGAAGTTCGACACTGAAACGGCCGAACGGCTTTCGGGGTTGCTGGAACGCCTCGCGGACCCGGAGCGCCTCGCCGAGGTCGGCGACTGGATCATCGAGTGCGGCACCGGCGCGGACCTGCTGGAGCGCACGGGGCGCCTCGTCTGACCGGCTCCCGCCCCTTGGCGCCCGCAACCCGCCGGCTCGTGCGCACCGGCACATTTTGCCCTTGCACGAAGGCCCGATGCGGGGTTTTCGGCTCCTCTTCGGGCTCGATTGCGCCCCGTCGCACCCCCTCGCGCGCCCGACCCGATCGCGCGGGACGAGGTCCCGAACCACCCTCGGGGGAGACTTCCCGCTCCCGGAATCAGGGGGAATCTACCCTCGCCGGTGCTCGCCCATCACAACAACAGGGGCGAAAACCATCAACCGTCCACCAGACCGGGGTAAGTCCATCGGAGCGGTGGTGGCTTGATTGCCGGCTCAGGCATGGGTCAGACTTCGCGGGGTTGCTATCACCGATAGACTATGCAAGACTCCGGCAGGTTTGGATGGCTGACAGCATGGTAGAGGGCTGGTTTGCCCCTCGCCCTCTGTCTGTCCGTGCCCCCAACCTTACCCCGAATTACGCCGTTGAAGAGGAACCATCATGCTCCCCGCTGCGCTGTTCAGGAACACATCCCCTTTCTCCTGTGGTACGGGACATGGCGGGAGAGGTCGAGCCGTCGCCTCCGGCGTGCTGGGCGCCGCGGGGGTTGCCGGTGGCTGGGCCCTGGCCGCCGCGCTGTTTCTCGCGCCGGGGGCGGCGCGGGCGGTCAACGACTGCGGGGCGCTCAATTCGGGCAACTCGTTCACCGAAAACTGCCCGGATGCGGCGTATACCGGCATCGTCTATTGGGACCAGGCGAACGCCGTCACGCTCACCGTTCCGGGCACGGCGACCATCACGGCCGGCGCGAACAACGGCTTGCACAACGGCATCACCATCCGCACCAACGACGACACGACCTCGCCCCGTACGTCCGCGGTCCGCAACATCGGCCTCACGGTCGGCGGCTCGGGCACCTTCGTCGCCATCGAGCAGTCCGGCACGCGGGCGAGCAGCTGGTACAACAACCGCGGCATCCTCGTCCGTCAGCGCGACGGGGACGGCGCCACGACCATGCTGGACGTCAAGAGCGGCGTGACCATCGGGACGGCGACCAACAAGATGGAGAACGGCGGCATCGAAGTCGTGGTGGACCAGAGCGACGCTGGCGCCGTCACCGTCACCAGCGGGGCGGCGATCTACTCGGAGGCCGATGGCGACCGGCCCGGCGGCATCCACATCGGCAACGCCGGCAGCGGCGCCGTCACGCTCACCAACAGCGGCGCCATCGTGTCGGACGCCCGGGGCATCAACGTTCAGGACACCGGTTCCGCCGGCGCCGTCACGATCACCAACAGCGGCGCCATCACCTCGGCGGCCACGACGGGCCTCGAGGGCATCCGCGCCGTATCGACCGGCAAGGACGCCGACGGCGATGACGCCGGCGTCTCCGTCACCCATTCGGCCGGGGCCATCGCGGTGGCGATGGGCGGCGTGGGCATCAGGGCGCATGTGGGCATGTCCCGGTCGGAGGGCGACACGGGGGGGGGCACCTACATCACGCCCGAGAACGAGGGTCTCGCCAAGGTCGCCGTCACCGGCGGCTCGGTCACCTCGAAGGGGATCGCCGTCGAGGCGGTCAACTACGAGGCCGGCTCGGTCGTGGTCGAGGTCTCGGACGGCGCCACGCTGACCTCCACGGAGGGCTTCGGCATCGACGCCGTGCTGACCGATGTGGGCAACACGGCCGGGACGGTCTCCGTCACGTCGGGGGGCGCCGTCACCGCCGATGTGTTGAGCGGCATCCGCGCCCGCAACTCGGCCGGCAACGCGGGCGCGGTGACGGTCGCGGTGACCGGCGGCTCGGTGACGACCAAGGGGACGCGCAAACATGCCGTCGAAGCGCTCCAGGAGGGAACGGGCGACGCCATCGTGGACGTCTCCGACGGCGCGGCGATCACCTCCAGGCAGAACGCCGGCATCCTGGCCCGGCTCCGCCTCGCGGGCAACGACGAGGGGCAGGTGAAGGTCACCCAGGGCGGGACCATCGCGGGCCGCACGGGCGTCCACGCCCACGTCTCGCGCGACAGCGTCGTCACCATCGCCGCAGGCACGACCACGACCGAGACGCGGGGGGAGGCTGCTGGTCCCGTCATCGACATCATCTGGACGGGTTCCTTCTCGCACGGGACGACGGCCACCGTGGCCCAGGACGATAGCGACCGCTGGGCGGCTTCCGACGCCACCCTCGCGCTCACCCACCATCGGACCGTGGAGGCCGGGAAGGCCACCCGCTACGGAACGCCGGCGGGCATCGAGGCCCAGGTCATGTCCTGGAACGACGTGGCGGCGCGCGTGGCGGAGGCCGACGATCCGGGCATGATCATGGACAACACGGAGCAGATGAACCTGCTGTCGGAGTCCCACGCCGATTCGCAGAGGACGGAAATTCTTCGCGCGTTCAAGGCGGCGCTCGGAAACGGCGACATCGATGTCGCGGACGGGGTCTTCGACGCCGTCAAGACGGGCGAGACGAGCCTGGACGACGTGACGGAGGCCGAGATCGTGACCTATCTGAGCACGGACGACGACGACACGAGGACCCTCCTTCGCAACGTCCTGAAGTACAGCCTCTCGGAGGCTGAGATGGCGGTGCTGCGGGCGGCGGTGACGGACACCGGCCTCGACGCCGCGCTCGACGACGAGGACGCGGGCTTCTCCGACATCTACAAGACGGCGGTGAAGGTATTCCTCCAAGACCGCAACGTGGGCGACATCAGCATCGCCATGAACGGGGGCTCCATCGCCTCGCGCGGCGACGGCATCCGCGCCTACTACGCGACGCCGCACGCCATGAACGGCGCCATCGACGTCACCGTCGCCGCCGGCACCACCGTCAGCGGCGGCATGGCGGGCATCTATGTGGCCAACGCGGGCCTGGACATGCGCGAGGCAGGGGACGCCGACGACATCTTGAAGCAGACCGTCACGGTGAACGGCATGGTGACGGGCGGTTCGGACGCGGCGGTGCATCTGGTGGGTGGCGGCACGCTGACCGTCGGCGAGATGGGCAAGGTGCACGCGGGTTCGTCGGGCCGCGCCATCCTGGTCAACGATCCCGGACTCTCGAAGATCACCATCAACGGCGAGGTGAGGGGCGGCGCGGGCGCGCGGGCGGCGGTCGATGTGACCGGCAGCGGCACCATCACCGTCGAGTTGACGGGGAGTGTGGTCCCCAACGGTGCCACCGACGCCATCAGGGTCGACAAGGCGCCCGGTGCCACGGCGGCCAGCATGGTCTTGCTGCGGGTGCCCGAAGAAAGTGGAGTGCGCGGCAGCGTGTCGCGGGAGGCCGCCAAGGAGGCTTTGGACAGGGTAGGCGGCGCGGGCGCCATCGCCGGTGACGGCATTGAAGACAACCAAGTCACCTTCGTCACGCCCGGGGGTATGACGGCGCCCGGTCCCATTCGTGACAACACCGTGGTCATCTCCGACCTGCCGGAGCGGCCGCCGCAGCCGCAGCCGCAGCCGCAGCCACAGCCGCAGCCGCAGCCACAGCCGCAGCCGCAGCCACAGCCGCAGCCGCAGCCGCCGTCGGAGGTGAAATGCGACTTGGCGCTGGACAACCGCTGCGGGCTGTACGAGGCATTGCCCTCGGTGCTGCTGTCGATGAACGGGCTGTCTTCCTACGCGGAGCGGGCGTCGGTGGCGCGTGATGCGAATGGCGGCTGGGCGCGGCTGGAGGCGGTGCGAGGCAAATGGCAGGCGAAGAAGCGGGCGAAGAAGTTGGAGACGCAGGGGAAGCTGTCCTACGACCACCGTCGGGGCGGTGTGCGCGTGGGGGTGGACTTCCTCTCGAACGAGAACGGTCGGGGCGGGGTGTCGGCGCACCTGTTCCGGGGCAAGGCGGAGATGTCGGGCGTGGGCGAGGTCGAGCTGGACGGGGTGGGGGCGGGCGCTTCCGCGACGTGGCTGGTGGGAGACCTCTACATGGACGCTCAGGCTGCGGCGACGTGGTATGAGGTCGGTATCGACTCCGCCACGGGCAGTGAGCTGGTGAAGGAAGCCGACGGTCTGGGCTATGCGATGGGAGTGGAGGCCGGCCAGCGGATGGCGGTGGGCGAGGGCCTGATGGTGACCCCCCGGGCCGGGCTGGTGTGGTCGAAGGTGGGGGTTGACGACTTCACGGCGGTCGACGGGGCGCGGGTGTCGGTGGAGGACGCGAGCAGCACCAAGGGCCGTTTGGGGGTGCTGGTGGAGACGGAGATGGGGTTGGGAGAGACCTCGGGGCGCCTGTTCGGCTCGTTGGATGTGGAGCGGGAGTTCTCGGACGAGACGCGGGTGAAGGTCGGGGCGACGAGGTTGTCGGAGAACGACCTGAAGACGGAGGTACGCCCGACGGCGGTGCGCCTGGGGGTTGGAGGGGTGTTCAGCCTGGATGAGAACATCTCTCTGAGCGCCACGGCCAACTACGAGACGAGCGGGAGCGGTACGAGCTGGTACGGCGGCGGGTTGGAGCTGAACGTGCGGTTCTAGGCCAGGGTCAGGTATGGGATTGCGAAGCGGTATCCGCGCGCGGGCCTCGTTCGGCCCGCGCGTGTTCGGTTTCCATACACGTGTACCCCGATACGGCCCGGTGTACGCGGGCCGCCCGCGTGGGAGCGACCGGGCGGGCCGATCCCGGCGGCTTCACGATGAACGTGCGGAGGGTTCGAGGATGTTCCGAAAGACCGGAGGCAAGGGCTCTTTGTCTTCCCCTGCATTCGAAGGCAGACGCCTTGGGCATCCGGTCCGTTCTCTCGGAGCGAAGGTGGAGGACGTGGTGAGAGCGGAGGCCTTCGATTCCGGCGCGACAGGCGCCGCGGTTCTCGCGGGCGGGCTTGCCCTGGCCGCCCTGCTTCTTGTTCTTGCGCCGGGCGCGGCGCGGGCGGCTGACGAATGCGGGGCGGCTTCGGGTGATCCGGCCACCGTCGACTGTCCGGACGCGGCGTATGCCTCTGGCATCGTCTATTGGGATCAGCCGCGCAGCATCACGCTCACCGTCCCGGGCACCGCGGCCACGACGACGATCACGACCGATATGGATGGCATGCAGGACAGCGGCATCACCATCCGCACCAACACCCATGCGAGCGACGCCCGCAACATCAGCCTCACGGTCGGCGGCACGGGCCCCGTCGATATCGTGCAAGGCGCCACGCCACATACCGATCACGCCGATCTGCTTCCGCCGCTCGCCAACAGCCGCGGCATCTTCGTCAGCCAGCGAAGCGGGAACGGTGCCACGACGACGGTGGACGTCAAGAGCGGGGTGACGATCGGGTCGTCAGACGACAGGATGGAGGCCAATGGCCTTCATGTCGAGGTCGGGGAGCGGGTCACGGAGATGGGGAGGACCTTCATCCGGGCGGGGAGCGCTGGCGCCGTCATGGTCACCAACGAGGCCGATATCTACGCCGACTGGAACGGTGTGGCAGTCGACAGCACCGGCGTCGCCGGGACCGCCGGGACCACGGTCATCAACCGCGGCGCCATCACGGCGGGCGAGACCGGCATCGGCATCATCAACATCGCCCCCACCGCCGGCGCCATCACGGTCACCAACGAGGGCGATATCGTCGCCGGGGTCGTCAGCGTGGGGAGCGGTGTGGGAGTCACCACCGCCGACGCCGCCGCGACCACGGTCACCAACAGCGGCGCCATCACGGCGGACCTGAACGGTATCACCGTCGTGAAATCGCTGCGCTCCGCCGGCCCCATCACGGTCACCAACAGCGGCGCCATCGAATCGAAGTCCACCAGTGCCTCGGCGAACTTGGCCAACAACGGCATCCTGGCCTGGTCGAACGGGGAGGACTCCGCCAGCGCGAACGGGGGCGTCTCCGTCACCCATTCGGGCGGCGCCATCTCGGTGCCTTCGGGCGGCAAGGGCATCAGGGTGAATGTGGGCGGCGACCGGACAGGGGCCGGGAACACGGGTGCCGCCAGGGTCTCCGTCACGGGCGGGTCGATCACCGCGAAGGGAGGGGCCATCGAAGCGATCAACCGCCGGGCGGGGTCGGTTCGGGTCGATGTCTCCTCGGGCGTCGCGCTGACCTCGACGCAGGGCCATGGCATCCAGGCCCATGTGACCCACGCGGGCAACACGGCCGGGCAGGTGAAGATCACGCAGGGCGGGAGGATCACGGCCCGCACGGGCGTCGATGCCGCGGTCCTGCGCGCCGGCGCCGTCGTCACCATCGCCGCAGGCACGACCACGTACGAGACGCGCGACGCGACCGAGACGCGCGACGCGATGAAGCAGCCCCTCATCGACATCGCCTGGACGGGCGGCTTCTCGCACGGGACGACGGCCACCGTCGCCCCGAACGACAACGACCGCTTCACGGCGAGCGACGCCGGCGGCGCGATCACCACCCATCGGGAGGTGGAGGCCGAAAAGGCCATGCGGCCCATGCCCGAGGTCGGCGGCACGGGCTTTCTACGCTACGGCTCGCCGGCCGGCATCGAGGCACAGGTCATGTCCTGGCGGTACGTGGCGGCTGAGGTGGCGAAGGGCGATGACCCGGACGCGATCGCGGACAACACGGCGCAGATGAACCTGCTGTCGGAGAGCCACGCCGATTCGCGGAGGACGGCAATTCTTGGAGCGTTCAAGGCGGCGCTCGAAAACGGCGAGATCGACGTTGCGGACTCGGTCTTCGACGCCATCAAGACGGGCGCGACGAGCCTGGAGGACGTGACGGACGCCGAGATCGTGACGTATCTGGAAGAGGACGACATCGCCACGAGAACCCTCCTTCAGAACGTCTTGGCGCAAAGCCTCTCCGACGAGGAGAAGGCGGTGCTGCGGGCGGTAGCGACGGACACCGGGCTCGACGCCGCGCTCGACGACGAGGACGCGGGCTTCTCCGACAACTACAAGATGGCAGTGCGCGACCTCCTCAAGCGCTCCAACGCGGGCAACATCCGCATCGCCATGAACGGGGGCTCCATCGTCTCGCGCGGCGACGGCATCCGCGCCTACTACGCGACGCCCCACGAAAGGAACGGCGCCATCGACGTCACCATCGCCGCGGGCACGACCGTCACCGGCGCCATGGCCGGCATCTACGTCGCCAACGCGGGGATGGGCACGGACGACGTGCTGAGGCAGAGCGTCACGGTGCACGGCACGGTGACGGGTGGCACGGACGCGGCCGTTCATCTTTCCGGCGGCGGCCGGCTGACGGTCGGCGAGACGGGCCGGGTGCTCGCCGGCTCCTCGGGGATGGGGGTTCTGGTGAACGATCCGGGGCCGGCGCACCTCACCATCGACGGCTTGGTGCGAGGCGGCGCGGGCGCGCCGGGGGCGGTGCGCCTGACCGCAGGGGGCACGGTGAAGGTCGGGGCGAGCGGACGAGTGGAGGCCAACGGGGCGAGGAGCGCCATCCGGACCGCCGCGGGGACCACCGCCACCGTGGAGATCGACGGCCAAGTGAAGGGTAGCGCGGGAGGCGATGCGGCGGTGCATCTGGCTGGAGGCGGGACGGTGATCATCCGCCCGCCCACGGAATCGGACGCTGCGCCCAGGGTGGATGCCAACGGGGCGACGCGGGCGATTCAGGGCGGCGGGGCTGCCACCGCGACCTCGGTGACAATCCGGATCGAGACCACCGACGGCGTCCTGTACCGGGAAGATGCCAGGATGATTGCCGACAGGGCGGTGTCCGGAAACCTCGATGACAACGTCGGACAGGAAGTGGTCTTCGTGGACTCGGCCGGCCGCACCGGCGACATCACCCGGCTTCCCCCTCGGCCGCCGCCACCGGAGCAGCCGCCCGAGCAGTCGGAACCCGTGAATACGTTCAGGTGCGAGGTTGCGGAACACGGTCGCTGCGGGCTCTACGAGGCATTGCCCTCGGTGCTCCTGTCGATGAACGGGCTGCCTTCCTATGCGGAGCGGACGTCGGCGGTGCGTGATGCGAACGGCGGCTGGGCGCGGGTGGAGGCGGTGCGAGGCGAATGGCGAGCGAAGAAGGCGTCGCCGGATGGGGCCACGCCCGGGAAGCTGGCCTACGATCACCGCCGGATCGTTGGGCGTGCGGGGGTGGACTTCGCCGCGGGTGATCACGGCCGGGTGGGTGTGTCCATGCACATGCTCGACGGCAAGGCGGACATGTCGGGCGTGGGCGAGGTCGCTCTGGACGGGGTGGGGGCGGGGGCTTCCGCGACGTGGCTGGGGGGAGACCTCTACGTGGACGCTCAGGCGGCGGTGACGTGGTATGGCGCCGACCTCGAGTCGCACGCACGCCCCGAGCCGCTGAAGAAGGATGCGTCGGGACGGGGGTATGCGCTGGGAGTGGAAGCCGGCCAGCGGACGGCGGTGGGCGAGGGCCTGATGGTGACGCGCCGGGCGGGGCTGGTGTGGTCGAAGGTGGGGATGGACGACTTCACGGAGACGGTGGGTTTCAGGCCGCGGGTGTCGGTGGAGGACGCGACCAGCACCAAGGGCCGTTTGGGGGTGCTGGTGGAGAAGGAGACGGGGTTGGGAGAGACCTCGGGGCGCCTGTTCGGCTCGTTGGACGTGGAGCAGGAGCTTTCGGGCAAGACGCGCGTGAAGGTCGGGGCGACGAGCTTGTCGGAGAACGTCCTGGAGACGGAGGTACGCCCGACGGCGGTGCGCCTGGGGGTTGGAGGGATATTCAGCCTGGATGAGAACGTCTTTCTGAGCGCCACGGCCAGCTACGAGACGAGCGGGGGTGGCACGAGCTGGTACGGCGGAGGGGTGGATTTGGAAGTGCGGTTCTAGCTGGTATGGCGCCGCGAAGCGGCATCCGCCCGGGGGGGGGGGCAGAAATTCCGCGTGGGCCGCCTCGGTGGGGTAGGTTCGGTCCGGTGGGACGGCTGGCACTGTACAGCTCGGGCCGGACCGCCCCGAGCTTGCCGACCGGGACCGGCCCCTGGGCGGGAGCACGGAGCGATTACCACGGGCTGTCCACGGGCGCGGACCTCATCGGCCTGCGCGCGTTTCGTGTGGAACGCCCGGGCGGCCGGCACGTCGAAATCCCCGCTCCGGGGCTGGAATGCCCAAGGTCGACCAAGAGTTCCGTTCAGGTGCTAACCGCATGGCTTCCATACACATCTACCCCCCCCCCCCCCCCCCCCCGATACGCTCGGCGTCCGCGGCTCGCCTGGTGATACCGGTGTTGGTCGATTCCGACAGCTTCACGTCCATGATGAATGCACAGAGGGTTTCGAGAATGTTCCGAAAGACCACAGACAGCGGCATTTTCCCTTCCTTGCCATTCGGTCCGTTCTCTCGAAACCGAAGCGAAAGCGGAGGACGTGGCGACATCGGGACTTTCGCCTCCGGCGTGCTGGGCGCCGTGGGGGTTGCCGGTGGCTGGGCCCTGGCCGCCGCGCTGTTTCTCGCGCCGGGGGCGGCGCGGGCGGTCAACGACTGCGGGGCGCTCAATTCGGGCAACTCGTTCACCGAAAGCTGCCCGGATGCGGCGTATACCGGCATCGTCTATTGGGATCAACAGAACGCCGTCACGCTCACCGTTCCGGGCACCGCGGCCACGGCGACCATCACGGCCGGCGCGAACAACGGCTTGCACAACGGCATCACCATCCGCACCAACGATGACACGACCTCGCCCCGTACCTCACAGGTCCGCAACATCGCCCTCACGGTCGGCGGATCGGGCACCTTCGTCGCCATCGAGCAGTCCGGCACGCGGGCCAGCAGCTGGTACAACAACCGCGGCATCCTCGTCTTTCAGCGCGACGGGGACGGCGCCACGACCATGCTGGACATCAAAGGCGGCGTGACGATCGGGACGGCGACCGACAAGATGGAGAACCGCGGCATCGAGGTGCGGACGTTCGAGAGCGACGCCGGCGCCGTCTCCGTCACCAGCGGGGCGGCGATCTACTCCGAGGAAGAGGGCATCTACGTCGAATACACAGGCGCTGCCGCGGCCACGGTCACCAACAGCGGCGCCATCGAGACGGACGGCCGCGGCATCTTCGTCGACCACACGGGTTCCGCCGGTGCGGTCACGGTCACGAGCAGCGGCGCCATCACGTCGGCGGCCACGACGAACGACGAGGGCATCTTCGCCAGAACGACCGGCAAGGACGCCGACGGCGATGACGCCGGCGTCTCCGTCACCCATTCGGCCGGGGCCATCACGGTGGCTTCGGGCGGCGTCGGCATCAAGGCGGAGGTGGGCGCGGCCCGGCGGGAGGGCGACGAGAGCCACGACGACTACGTCGCGCCCATGAACGCGGGCCTCGCCAAGGTCTCCGTCACCGGCGGGTCGATCAACGCGAAGCAGGGGGCCATCCAGGCGCGGAACTACGAGGCCGGATCGGTGGAGGTCATGGTCTCGGAGGGCGTCACGCTGGCTTCCACGGAAGGCCACGGCATCGAGGCCCTGCTCACCGACGTGGGCAACGCGGCGGGGACCATCATGGTGACCAACGAGGCGACGATAACGGCGGGGACGAGGACGACGATCTCGGCGGGGATGACGACGAGGACCGTCAAGCACGGCATCAACGTCAACCGCGCTGCGGGGTCGGGCGCCGTCTCGGTCACCAACCGCGGGGGGGCCGTTACGGCGGACGGCTACGGCATCTCCGCGGTGGCGAGGGGCGCCGGCGGCACGGTCTCGGTCACCAACAGCGGCACGCTCGGCACGGCGGAGGACCGGGTGTCCCGCGGCATCTTCATCTCGCATCAGGGCACGGGCGCCACCGGCGCCGTCACGGTCGCCAACAGCGGCGCCATTGCGTCGAGCGGGGACGGTATCTTCGCCAGGATGACCGGCAAGGACGCCGCCGACGCGAACGCCGGGGTGACCGTCACCCATTCGGCCGGCGCCATCGACAGCGCGGACGGGCGGGGCATCAAGGTGCACGTGGGCGAGGCCCGGCAAGAGACCGACACGAGCCACGACGACTACGTCGCTCCCCGGAACAGGGGCCTTCTCAAGGTCCAGGTCACGGGCGGGTCGATCGGTTCGAAGTGGGAGCCCATCGAAGCGTACAACTACGAGGCCGGCTCGGTGGAGGTCCGCGTCTCGGAGGGCGTCACGCTGACTTCCACGCACGGCCACGGCATCTGGGGCGGGCTGACGGACGTGGGCAACGCGAGCGGGACGATCACCATCGACAATGCGGGGACGATCCGGGTGCCCAAGAGCGGCATCACCTTCGCCATCGGGGCGGGATCGGGCGACATCACGGTGAACAACCGCGGCGCCCTCGAGGTGGGTGGCGACGGCATCTTCGCCGTGGCCAGGGCAGGGGTCACCGGCGACATTCGGGTCACCAACAGCGGCGCCATCGGCAAGGCGGATGCGCGGGTGCGGCGCGGCATTTTCGCTTCGCACGACGGCACGGGCGCCACCGGCGGCGTCACGGTCACCAACAGCGGTGACGTCATGGCGACGAAGCAGGGCATCCTGGCCCAGACGAAGTTCCTGGACGCCGACGGCGCGGATGACGAAGTGACCGTGACCCATTCGGCCGGCACGATCAGCGTGACCGACGACGGCCGCGTCGACAGCGACAAGCAGGGCATCGTGGCCCGGGTCGGCAACTGGAGGCAGGAGCGGGACTCCAGCCACGCCGACTACGTCGCGCCCGAGAACACGGGCGCGGTCAAGATCAGCGTCGCCGGCGGGACGATCGCCGCGAAGGGATCGGCCGTCGAGGGGGCGAACTACGAAGCGGGCAACGTCGAGATCAACGTCGCCAAGGGCGTCACGCTGAGCTCCACGCACGAACACGCCGTCGAAGCCGACCTGCGCGATGTGGGCAATGAGGGCGGGATGATCACCGTCACCCAGGCGGGGACGATCAGCGCGTCGGGAGACGGCATCAGCGCCAAGGTCACACGCAGGGACGCGGCGACGGCGGAGCGCGTGATCGACATCGTCTGGACGGGGACGTTCACGGCCCTCGAAGGCGAACCCGGGAGCCCCCGCAACGTGGCCCGCGCGCTGGAGGCGGCGCAGGGTCGGCAGGCCACGCGGGCGACCCTGACGGGCGGCGAGGACGATGAGCGGCTGCTGCTCCGCTTCGCGCAGGGCAGCGCGGGGATCGACGCCGGGGTCATGAAGTGGCAGACGTTCATGCGCCCCGTCTCCGAGGGCGACGACCCGGGTGCCTTCGCGGACAAGGCGGCGCAGGACGCGCTGTTCGCCGCGGACGCCGACGCGGCGACGCGGGCGCGGGCGGAGGTCATCATCGAACGGTTCCGCTCGGTACTGACCGACGAGACGCTCGGAACGATTCCGGGCGCGGACGCCATCGACGCCGATGACGACGGCGACTACCACAGAAGGGAGATCGTGGCGTATCTGAGCGAGGACGACGACGCCCGCAGGACCCTGCTGCGGAACGTCCTCACGCAGTCGTTCACCGAGCAAGAGATGGCGGTGTTCCGGGCGGTGCTCACGGACGGCGACGTGGAGGCCGCGCTCGCGGCCGCGCCCACCGGCTACGGCGACGCCTGGAAGACCGGGGTGCGCGCCCTGCGCGCCCATCACAACAACGGCGACATCCGCATCGCCATGAACGGCGGGTCCATCACGTCCAGCGGCGACGGCATCCGCGCCTTCTTCGGGAGGACCCACGACGACAACGGCGCCATCAGGGTCGACGTGGCGGAGGGCGCGACCGTCACCGGCGGCATGGCGGGGATCTACGTGGAGAACGCGGGCCACGGCCTGCGCATCGAGAAGAAGTACACGTCGCCGGCCGTCCAGAGGGAGAACATGGACAAAGGCCCCGATGACATGGTCACCTTCGCGGAGCATCACGATCAGATCGTCAGGGTAGACGGTACGGTGACGGGCGGGACGGACGTGGCCGTGCACCTCGCGGGCGGCGGCGTGCTCATCGTCGGCGAGACCGGCAAGCTGGTCGGCGGCTCCTCGGGGCGGGCGGTTCTCGTGAATCACCCAGGCCCGGCGGTCATCTGGATCGACGGCGAAGCGACGGGCGGCGAGGGCGCCCCGGCGGCGGTGCATCTGACCGGCGGCGGCAGCGTCACCGTCGGCCTCAACGGGCGTGTGCGGGCCAACGGCGCCGACAGCGCCATCCGGGGCGACAATCAGCGGACCAAGGTCGTGGTCCAGACGACGACGGACCTCGACAATCTGACGCAGGAGAGTGCCGGGGAGGCGTTGGCGCGGATTGAAGGCGGCATCGTCGGCACCGGGGTCGAGGGCGAGGTCGTCCTTGCCGCGGTCAAGGACGGCGTCACCACCGGCGATACCCGGACCCTGTCTCTCGACCCGGAGGGCGAGCCGGAGCTCGGCGATCTTCCTCGTCTGGAGTTCAATTGCGGCATGGCGGATGACGGCCGCTGCCGGCTGTACGAGGCGCTGCCGTCGATACTGCTGGGGATGAGCGGCCTGCCCTCCTATGCGGAGCGGATGTCGGCGGCGCGTGACGCCAACGGTAGCTGGGCGCGGGTGGAGGCGGCGCGTGGCAAGTGGCAGGCGGCGGAGGCGACGACGGCCGGGAAGCTGGCCTACGACCACCGCCGGACCGTCGGGCGTGCGGGGGTGGACTTCGCCGCGGGTGATCACGCCCGGGTCGGGGCGTCGCTGCACGTGCTCAGGGGCAAGGCGGAGATGTCCGGCGTGGGCGAGGCCGAGCTGGACGGCCACGGGGCGGGGGTCTCCGCCACGTGGTTGCCGGAGCTCTCGTTCGGGGATCTCTACGTGGACGCGCAGGCGCAGGTGACGCGCTATGACGGGGCGCTCGACTCCACCACGCACGGCAGGTTGGTGAAGGATGCCGACGCGGTGGCCTGGGCGGTGGGGGTGGAGGCCGGCAACCGGATGGCGCTCCGCGAGGGCCTGATGGTGACGCCCCGCGCCGGGCTCTCGTGGTCGAAGGTCGATCTGAAGGATTTCACGGACGGGGTGAGCAGCGCGCGGGTGTCGGTGAAGGACGCACGGAGCACGAAGGGCCGTCTGGGAGTGATGGTGGAGACGGAGATGGGTCCGAAGGAGTCGCCGCGACGGGTGTTCGGTTCGTTGGACGTGGAGCACGAGTTCTCGGACGAGACGGAGGTGGCCGTCTCCGGGAACACGCTCGGGACGAAGGCCCGCAAGACGGCGGTGCGGGTCGGGCTGGGCGGGGTGTTCAGCCTGGACGAGAACGTTTCGCTGAGGGTTTCGGCCAGCTACACGGCGAGCGGCGGCGACACGAACGAGTACGGCGGCGGGGTGGAGCTGAACATGCGGTTCTAGGGACGGAGTGCGAAGCGGTGTTCGCGCACGGGCCGGCCTCGCCGGCCCGTGCGTTTTTTCGTCGAGAACCCGGGTGCGCGCACCCGGCCTTCGCACGATGCACGGCCCCGCTCCGGCGCGTCCATATGGGCCGTCCGCGGGCGCGGAGGGGGCCGTCTCGGGCGCCAGCTGAACAACGCGGGCCTCGCGGCCGCCTTCGCTCCTCAACGCGGTGCTCCGGCGGGTGGTCGCGATGACCGGCGACGGGCGCTGCCTCGAAGGCGGGGAGCCTCGGGCGCTGTTTGTAACCTCTTGATATAGTGGGTGGAGATCGGGGGTCGAGATATTTTTTCCCCCTACGGAGACAGCGTTCTTCCGTGGTTTGGGTTCGGTTCGAGAGAGATGCTGGCGGATTTCACCCCACGGAGCCACTTGCGCGGGCACGGCGTCCTGGGAACGGCGCGTCTTCCAGACGCGGGCGTCCCGCCCGCAAATGGGATGGCGAGGTCGCCGCCGATCAATGCGGGCGGGACACAAGCGTCCCCAGGACGCCGTGCCCAAGAGCGTTCGCGAGAGGCGTGCCCGGCGAAACCCCCACAGCGCACATGCCTCGCGGGGAGCCGCGATTGGCGGAGGGTCGGGGGTCTGGTAGATTCGAGCCGGAGACCGGCGCCCGCCGGGCCGGGCGGGGCCGGGCGAAGCCCGGCCGCACACCCTGCGTCCGGCGCTCCCGTACCGCCACCGAGCCGGAACCCCACCATGAGGTATCGAGACATGCTGCCTGCCGCGAAATTCTCCGCCGCCGCATCCGCGGCGCTCCTCTCCGCCACCCTGGCGGCCCCCGCCGGCGCCGCCACCGAGTGGGACCTCCCCCTCGCCTGGCCGGACGGCAACTTCCACGTCGAGAACGTGAAGACCTTCGCCAAGGTGGTCGGCCAGGTCACCGGCGGCGAGGTCGTCATCAACGTCCACCCCGGCGGCTCCCTCGGGTTCAAGGGCCCCGAGATGCTGAACGCGGTGCGCGACGGCCTCGTCCCCATCGGCGACGTGCTCCTCAACCAGCAGGTCGGGGAGCGGAAGATCCTCGGGCTCGAAGCCCAGCCCTACCTCATCGAGGACCTCGACCAGCTCGCGATCTTCCACAAGCACTTCCGTCCGGCCGTCGAGAAAGTGGCCGCGGAGTACAACCAGAAGGTCCTCTACATGGTGCCGTGGCCGCGGCAGTACGTGTACACCAAGGTGGACGCGAAGGGGGTCGCGGACCTCGCCGGGATCAAGATCCGCACCTACAACAGCACCACCACCGAGATGTTCAACCGGGTGGGGATGACCTCGGTGCAGCTACCTTGGGGCGAGGTGGTGCCGTCGCTCGCCGCCGGCACCATCGACGCGGTCACCACCTCCGCGAGCTCCGGGGTGGACGGCAAGTTCTGGGAGTTCCTCGGGTACATGTACCCGACGAGCCACGTCTGGTCGTCGAACATGGTCTCGGTGAACCTGGACGCCTGGAGCGCCCTCACCGACGGCCAGCGCGCGGCGATCGAGGCGGTCGCCCGGATGCTGGAGCCGGTGTTCTGGCAGGTCAGCAAGGCCGAGGACGCCGCGAAGTCGATGATCCTGAACGACCGCGGGGTGGCGATGGCCGAGGTGTCGGCGCAGATGCTCGCGGACATGCAGGCCGCGACCTCGCCGATGCTCGCCGAGGCGCTGGCCGAGCTGGGAGACGAAGGCCAAGCCATCATCGACGGCTTCTTCCGGGAGATCGGCCGCTAGCGGGCGCGGACCCCGGCTTCCGGCGGAGGGGTGGCCCCGCCGCCGGCGCCGGTGCGGGGGTCCCGCCTGGTGCGCCCGCCCGCTTCCCGCCCCTTCGGCCCCGCCCCATGCTTCGTGTTCGACCTCGCCCTCCGCTTCGCAGGCCGGGCCGGCGGGAGGCCGTGCCGGTCGAAGCCGCTTCGGGGCGGCCCGGCTCCTCGCGGCGCCCCGCGATGCGCGAGGCGTCCGGGGTCGGGCCGGTGGCCGGGGCGCGCCGGTGAGCGGCGGGCGGGACGCCGGGGGACCGAGCGCCGCCGGGTCCGTCCTCGCGCGGGCCCTCGCGGGGCTCGACGCGCTCTCGCGCGCCAGCGGCTACGTCGCCGCCTTGCTGGTGGTCGGGATCGCGGCGCTCATCCTCACCGAGATCTTCTGCCGCACCGTCCTCAACGTGAGCCTCTCCTTCGCCTGGGAGTACAGCGCGTACTTCCTCGCCATCTCGATCTTCCTCGCCGCCGGGTTCACCCTGCGGACCGGGGGGCACGTCCGGGTGATGCTCCTCTCGCAGAACGTCCCGCCCCGGGCCGCCCACCACCTCGATCTCCTCGCCACCGCGGCGGGGACCGCCGCCGCCGGATGGCTCGCGTGGTCGCTCGCCGCGTTCGCCTGGCAATCGTGGGCGACCGGCAGCACGTCGGCCACCATCGACGAGACCCCCCTCGTCTACCCCCAGGCGGCGATGGCCTTCGGGGCGGCGCTCCTCACCCTTCAGCTCGCGGCCCGCATGATCCGGCTGCTCGCCGGCGACGCCCCCGAGGACGACGAGGCGCGGCGGGACTTCGGGGTCGGATGAAGCCGTGACCGTCCTTGCCGCCGCCGTCGTGCTCGGGGTCCTCGCGGTCGGGCTCGGGCTCGGGGTCTGGGTCGGGCTCGCGCTCTTCGCCCCCGGCCTCGTCGGCCTCGCCGTGTTCCGCAACATGCCGATCGAGAAGCTGCTCGCGCAGCTCACCTGGAACGTCACCACCACCCCGGAGCTCATCGCGCTCCCGCTCTTCATCCTGATGGCGGAGATCCTGTTCCACTCCCGCCTCTCCGCCTCGCTCTTCACCGGGCTCGCCCCGTGGACGACCCGCCTGCCGGGGCGGCTCCTGCACGTCAACGTCCTCGGCTGCACGATGTTCGCCGCGATCTCCGGCTCCTCCGCCGCGACCACCGCGACGGTGGGGCGGATCACCCTGACGGAGCTGCTGCGCCGCGGCTACGACCGCGACCTCGCGATGGGCTCGCTCGCCGGCGCGGGCACCCTCGGCTTCCTCATCCCTCCGAGCATCATCCTCATCATCTACGGCGTGCTCTCGGAGACCTCGATCCTCAAGCTCTTCATCGCGGGCGTCGTTCCGGGGCTGCTGCTCGCCTTCCTCTACATGACGTGGCTCGGGCTCCGCGCCACCTGGAACCCCTCCGTCGCCCCGGACGAGACGGAGCGCATGAGCCTCGCCGACAAGCTGCTCGGCCTCCGGCACCTCGGGCCGGTCGTGTTCCTGATCCTCGCCGTGCTCGGCTCGATGTACGGCGGGATCGCGAGCCCGTCCGAGGCGTCCGCGGTGGGGGTGCTGGGCGCCCTCCTCGTGAGCGCCGCGCAGGGGACCCTCAACCGGGAGACGATCCGCAAGGCGAGCCTCGGGGCGGTCCGCACCGTCAGCATGATCGGCCTCATCGTGGCGGGCGCCTACTTCCTCTCGATCGCGATGGGGTTCCTCGGGGTCCCGCGCATGATCGCGCGAGAGATCGTGGCGCTCGAGCTCTCGCCCATCGCGCTCATCGTGATGCTGCTCGTCTTCTACGCGATCCTCGGCTGCGTGCTCGAAGGCATGTCGAGCATCGTCATGACCCTGCCGATCACCCTGCCGTTGGTGCAGGCGGCGGGGTTCGACAAGATCTGGTTCGGGGTGTTCCTGGTGGTGGTGGTCGAGATGGCCCAGATCACCCCGCCGGTCGGCTTCAACCTGTTCGTGATCCAGGGGATGACCGGGGAGCGGATCGGCCGCATCGCCCTCGCGACCCTGCCGTTCTTCCTCATCATGGTGGGGCTCGCCCTCCTCATCACCTTCGTGCCCGAGGTGGTGACCTTCCTGCCGAACACCATCCGGCTGGGTAGCTGATCGGCGCGGGCGCGGGCGCGGGGACGGCGGGCCGGAGCGGGGCCGGCGCCCGGCGAGGTGGGCGCGGTGGGGCGGGCGCCGGTCCCGCCCCGGACGGGAGCGGGAGAGACGGGGCGAGGAACGAGGGACGAAGAGCGAGGAGCGAGGAGCGAGGAGCGAGGAGCGAAACGATGGAAGCGGAACGCGAGGTGCGGCGCGCGGTCGAGCGCCTGCCCGATCTCGTCGGCGCGGATGCGGGGCTCTCGTTCCGCTGCCGCGCGATGAACCTCGACTTCGTGCTCGGGAGCGGGAGCGACCGCTTCTACGCACGGGTCCGGGCGGGGCGAATGGAGCCGGTCGTCCGGGGATCGCAGATCCTCCGGTCCGCGGCGCTCGCCTTCACCGCCGAGCCCGGGACGTGGCTCGCCCATTGGCAGCCCGTACCGGGCCCCGGCGAGTACGACCTCTTCGCCCTGGTCAAGGACGAGCGGATGGCCATCGAGGGGGACATGCGGACGCTCATGCGCCACCTGCAGAATCTCAAGGACGTCCTGGCCGCGCCGCGCGCCCTGTACGAGGAGGCCTGAGCCGTGCCCGCTCCCGCTCCCGCCCCTGCTCCCGCTCCCGCCCGCATCGAGCCGATCACCGGCCGCTACGCGCACCTGGAGATCGGCGGCCGCCCCCACCGCGTCTACTTCGAGGAGGCGGGGAGCGGGATCCCGCTCGTCTGCCTTCATACCGCGGGAGCGGACGGGCGCCAGTACCGCCACCTGATGACCGACGAAGCGGTCACCGCGAGCTACCGGGTGATGGCCTTCGACATGCCGTGGCACGGCAAGTCCTTCCCGCCGGCCGGCTGGCGGGACGAGGAGTACCGGCTCACGTCCGAGGCCTACGCGGGGATGATCCTCGCGTTCTGCGACGGGCTGGCCCTCGAGCGTCCGGTGGTGATGGGATGCTCCATCGGCGGGCGCATGGCCCTCTATCTCGCCATCCACCATCCCGACCGCTTCCGGGCCGTCATCGGGCTGGAGGCGGCCGACTTCCAGCCCCGCGGCTGGTACGACCTCGACTGGCTGCACCAGCCGGACATCCACGGAGGAGAGGCGAGCGCCGCCATCGTCTCGGGGCTCGTCGGCCCCCGGAGCCCCGACGAGTACCGCTGGGAGACGCTGTGGCAGTACATGCAGGGCGGGCCGGGGGTGTTCCGCGGCGACCTCTGGTTCTACCGCGTCGACGGGGACCTCCGCGAGGAAATCCACCGCATCGACGTCCGCCGCTGCCCGCTCTACCTGCTTACCGGGGAGTACGACTTCTCCTGCACCCCGGAGGACACCCGGCGGACCGCGGCCGCGATCGAGGGAGCGGAGGTGACGGTCATGGAGGGCCTCGGCCACTTCCCGATGAGCGAGGACCCGGAGCGGTTCCGCCGCTACGTCCTGCCCGTGCTGGACGAGATCGCCGGCCGCGCCGACCCCGGCGCCGGCCCGGGCTGAGCCCGCCTCGCCGCCGCCGCGAGCGACGACACGGTGCGAAGGAGGCCGGCCGCGCCCGCCGGCCGGAGGGGAGGCGGGGGCGGCCGGGCCGGCCCGGGGCCCCGTTCAGGCGGCGGCCGCGTCCCGCTCGAGGCGCTGCTTCTCGAGGCCCCGCCGGAAGTCGTCGAGCGAGATGATGCGGTCCACCCCGAGGTCTTCGTTCAGGATCTCGTAGACCGCCCCGTCCACGGCCGTCATCGAGAGCAGGATCACCGCGCCGTCGGGGCCGCCGCCTTCGACGTGGGTCTCGCCGCCGTCGTTGCGGGAGAAGGTTCCGGCCGGGCGCCGGCTCTCCGGGGCGCCGTCGGAAGCGCCGGGCGCGTACGTCCGGTGCTCGCCGTCGATGACGAGGGTGCGGGTCGGCCCGACGTGGCGGTGCGGGACACACTTCACGTGCGGCGCGAAGCGCATCAGCATGTCCACCTGCCCGCGTCCGCCGTCCACGTCGAGGACGAAGTACCAGAGGCCCTCGAAGCCCGGAAACGGGCGCCACGCGATGGCTCGATCGTCGAACCGGTACGAGGTCCGTTCCGCGGCCGTGCTCATCCGTCGTGCTTCCCCGGTTCGGGCCAGTGGTCGGCGGCCGGGATTCTACCCCGTATCGTTCGCCGGGGAGGGGAGGGGTGAGCGCCTCCGCGGGCGTTCAGGCGGCCGATGGCGTGGATGACCGCGCCGGTCCGCCCGCCGACGGCCCCGCCCCCTCGCCGGCCCCTCCGCGTCCCGGCCCCTGGGCGCCGCTCGCCGCGACCCTCGCGTTGCAGACCCTCGCCACCATGGCCGCGTACTCGATGCCGGCGGCGGCCCCGGAGGTCGGGCAGGGCCTCCGTGTCGAGCCCGCCCTCGTGGGGGTGTACGTCTCCGTCGTCTACGGGGTCGGAATGGTCTCCGCGCTCCTCTCGCCCTCGATCATCCGGCGCTTCGGCGCGGCGCGCACCGGCCAGCTCGTCATGCTCGCGACCGCCGGCATGGCGTGCGCGGCGGCGAGCGGCAGCCTCGCGCTCGTCGCCGCGAGCGCGGTCATCCTCGGCCTCGGCTACGGGGCGACGGCGCCGGTCGCGACCCACCTCATCGTGCCCCGGACCCGGCCCGGGCAGATCAACCTCATCCTCTCCGTCCGCCAGGTCGGCGTTCCGCTCGGCGGCGCCCTCGCCGGTCTCCTCGTGCCGCCGCTGGTGCTCGCCTTCGGGTGGCGGACCGCGCTGCTCGTCCAGGCGGCCCCGGCCCTCGCGCTCCTCGTCGTCATGCAGGCGCCGCGCGCCCGGTGGGACGCGGACCGGGCGCGGTCGGCGCGGCTGCGCCTCCGGGGGGCGCTCGTACCCCTGCGGCTGCTCCGGGCCGACCGGGCGCTGCGGAGCCTCACCTTCGCGACCTTCCTCTACGCCGGCATCCAGCTCTGCTTCATCGCGTTCCTGGTCGTCCACCTCACCTCGGGGGGCGTCGCGGATCTCGTGCGCGCCGGGCAGGCGCTCGCCGTCTTCCAGGTGAGCGGGGTGGTCAGCCGCCCGATCTGGGGCGTGATCGCGGACCGCCGGACCGGGGCGCGCGCCCTCCTCGTGCTGCACGGCGCGGTCATGGCCGCGGCGGCCCTCGCGGCCGGCCGGTTCTCGGCGGGCTGGTCGTTCCCCGCCGTCCTCCTCGTGTGCACGGTGGCCGGCGCCACCGCGAGCGGGTTCACCGGGATCGCCTACGGCGAGCTCGCGCGCCTCGGCGGCGAGCGCCGCACCGAGGCGACCGCCCTCGGCTCGGCCGCGATGTTCCTCGGGGTGATGGTGCTGCCGTCGCTCTTCGGCATCGTGATCGCGGTGGGCGGGGGATACCCTCTCGCCTACGCGGGCGCGGCGGGCCTGGCGGTCGCGGGCGCCCTCGCCCTTGCCCTCGCCGCCCCCCGCCGCACGGCCCCATGACCGCGGCCCGGAACGAGTCGATGGACGGAGCGGGCGGACTCGAACGGCTGGAAGCATCCCTCGCGCGCGACTTCGAGCGCCTGAACCACCCGCCGGCGGACTGGGTCCCGCCCCGGACGGGGCCCGACGGGCGGCGGATGGTCGACGTCGCGATCGTGGGCGCCGGCATGTGCGGGTTGGCGGCGGCGTTCGCCCTCCGCCGGCTCGAGGTGTCGAACCTCCGGCAGGTGGACCGGAGCCCCGAGGGTCGGGAAGGGCCGTGGCTGACCTCGGCTCGCATGGAGACCCTGCGATCGCCCAAGCACCTGACCGGGCCGGTGCTGGGGATCGCCGGGCTCACGTTCCGGGCCTGGTGGGTGGCCCAGGGGCACGACTGGGACGAGCTCGGCCGGATCCCCCGAACGGTCTGGGCGGACTATCTCGGCTGGTACCGCCGGGTGACCGGCGCGAGGGTCGAGAACGGGGTCGAGGCAGTTTCCCTCGAACCAGGCCCGGGCGCGGTCCGGGTACGGATCGCCGGGGCGGACGGGGCGGATGGGGCGGAGACGGTCCACGCCCGCCGGGTCGTTCTCGCGACCGGGCGGGAAGGGCAGGCGGCCCCCCGCATCCCGGAGCCGCTCACGCCCTTTCTGGGGCCGGGGGAGCCGGTCCGCCACAGCTCGGAGGACATCGACTTCGCCGCCCTCGCGGGCCGCCGGGTCGCGGTGGTCGGGCTCGCCGCGACCGCCTTCGACAACGCCGCCGCGGCCCTCGAGGCGGGCGCGGCGGCGGTGTTCCTGATCGGGCGCTCGCCGGCCCTGCCGCGGCTCAACAAGATGAAGCAGACCGTCTATCCCGGATTCACCCACGGCTTCCCGGAGCTGCCGGACCGGGAGAAGCTGCGTCTGCTCGATCACGTGATGCGCTGCCGGATCGCGCCGCCGCGCGATTCGGTGCTCCGGGTCTCCTCGCATCCGAGGCTGCGGTTGATGCTGGGGGCGGAGATCGCCGGCGCCGCCCCGGACGGGGCCGCGGTCCGCATCGAGACGACGAAGGGGGCGGTCGTCGCCGATCGGGTGATCCTCGGCACCGGCTTCGCCTTCGACCTCGGGGCGCCGGGCGAGATCGCCGGCTTCGCGCCGGACGTCCTCCGCTGGCGCGATCGGGTTCCGGAGGCTGCCGGCGAATGGGGCGAATGCCCCTATCTGGCTCCGGACTTCGCCTTTCGGCCGCGTCCGGGGGCCCGGGTCGAGGGGCTCGACCGGGTGCACTGCTTCACCCACGCGGCGCAGCTCACCCTGGGCAACCTCGCGAACGACGTCCCGGTCGTCTCCGAGGGTGCGGACCGGCTCGCCCGCGCGATCGCCGCGTCGCTCTTCGTCGAGGACCGCGACCACCACCGGCGGCGCCTCGAGGACTACGCCGAGCCGGAGCTCCTCGGCGACGAATGGCCGGGGCTCGACACCTGGAGCCCCGGCGTTCCGCCGCGGTGAGGGTACGGACGGACGATGCGATTGCCCGGGGGGTGCGGCGCCCGCGCCCATGCGGGCCTCCGGTTTCGGGGCCGAGGTCGAGACGCGCGCGCGGGAGATCGCCGTGGTGCGGCGCCCGCGCCCATGGGGCCTCCGGTTTCGGGCACAATGCCCCGGTTGGCCCGCATCGGACGAATGGCCGGGGCTCGACACTTGGAGCCCCGGCGTTCCGCCGCGGTGAGGGTACGGACGGACGATGCGATTGCCGGGGGGTGCGGCGCCCGCGCCGATGGGGGCCTCCGGTTTCGGGCACAATGCCCCGGTTGGCCCGCATCGAAGGAAGGACGGCAGGAGGTGGACTGGATCGTCGGGGTGGACGTCGGGGGGACGTTCACGGATTTCTACGCGGTGGGTCCCGGAGACGGAGAGGTCCGGGTCGCGAAGCGGCCCTCGACCCGCGACAACCCGGGGCGGGCGGTCCTCGAGGGGCTGGGCGAGCTGGCCGAGGCGGGGGTCCCGCTCGGGGACGTGCGCCGGCTCGCGCACGGGACCACGGTGGCCACCAACGCCATCATCCAGCGCCGCGGCGGCCGGGTGGTGCTGCTCACCACGGCCGGCTTCCGGGACCTCCTGGAGATCGGCCGGCAGATCCGGCCCCACATGTACGACCTCTACCGGGACCAGCCCCCGCCCCTCGTGCCGCGCGAGCGGCGCCTCGAGGTGGAGGAGCGGATCACCTCGGGGGAGCGCGTGATCCGGCCTCTCGGGGAGGAGGCGATCGGCGCGGTGGTGGCCCGCCTCGGCGAGATCGAGGAGGCGGACGCCTGTGCGGTGTGCCTCCTCTTCGCGTTCCGGAACCCGGAGCACGAGTCCCGGCTCGGGGCCGCCGTCCGCGCCGCCCGCCCGGACCTCCGGGTGTCGCTCTCGTCGGAGGTCCAGCCCGAGTTCCGGGAGTTCGAGCGCTGCTCCACCACCGTGCTGAACGCGTGGCTGCAACCGGTCATGGACGAGTACATGGCGAGCCTCGAAGCGGGGCTCGCGGAGCGCGTGCCGCACGCCCGCATCGGGATCAACCAGTCGAACGGCGGTCTCATGTCGCCGGCCCGCGCCCGCGCCCTTCCCGTGCGCACCGCCCTGTCGGGACCGGCGGCCGGGGTGGTCGGCGCGATCGACGCCGGGGGCCGCTCGGGCCTCCGCGACCTCATCACCCTCGACATGGGGGGGACCAGCGCGGACGTCTCGCTGGTTCGGGACCTCGAGGCGGACGTCGCCCTGGAACGCGCGGTGGCCGGCCTTCCGATCCGGCTCCCGAGCGTCGACGTACAGACGGTCGGGGCGGGCGGCGGTTCCATCGCCTGGTTCGACCGTGACGGACTGCTCAAGGTCGGGCCGGAGAGCGCGGGGGCGGACCCCGGCCCGGCCTGCTACGGACGGGGCGGAGCCGCCCCGACCGTCACCGACGCCAACCTGCTGCTCGGCCGGCTGTCGGGTCGGGGGTTGCTCGGCGGGCGGATGACCCTCGACCGCGACCGGGCCGCGCAGGCGTTCGCGGGCATCGCGGGGGAGCTCGGATACGAGGTGGAGCGAGCCGCGCACGGCGCGATCGGGGTGGTGGCCGCCAACATGGTGCGCGCGATCCGCACCATCTCGGTGGAGCGGGGCCACGACCCGCGCGACTTCACCCTGGTCGCCTTCGGGGGGGCCGGGCCGCTCCACGCCCGGGACGTGGCCGCCGCCTTGGGGATCCGGGAGATCCTGGTGCCGGAGGCGCCCGGGATCGTCTGCGCCCAGGGCCTCGTCATCGCGGACCTGAAGGAGGACTTCGTGCTCGGGCGGCGGGCGGAGCTGAAGCCGGATGCGGCGGGGGAGCTCGCGGCGGCGGTGGCGGAGCTCGTCCGGCGGGCGCGGGGGTGGTTCGGGGAGGAGGCGGTCCCAGGCCCGGATCGGGAGGTGGAGCTCCATTTCGACGCCCGCTACGTCGGGCAGAACTTCGAGCTGCGGGTGCCGGTCGTGTCCGGTCCGCCCGCGGCCCTCGACGGCCATCCGGCCCCGGACGCGGTCGCGGCGATCAAGGACCGGTTCTTCGAGGTGCACGACGCCGCCTACGGCTATCACAACCCCGACGACCCGGTGGAGGTGGTGAACGTCCGACTCACCGCCTTCGGCCGCACTCGCCGCGGCCAGGCGGAAGGGACGGCGCCCGGGGCGGCGGAGGCGCCCGCGCCGGTCGAGGTCCGGCCGGTGTGGTTCGACCCGCACGCCCCCGCCGACACCCCCGTCTTCGACCGGAGCCGGCTGCGGCCCGGGGTCGGGATCGCGGGACCCGCGATCGTGGAGCAGCTCGACGCGACCACCGTCGTCCACCCCGGCGACCTCGCCCGGGTGGACGCGCACGCGAACCTCGCCATCACCCTCGGCGGAGCATGATGCGGATGACCACGACCGTACCCGTACCCTCGAACCCTTCCAGCGCCTCGACGAACCCTTCCAGCCCCTCGATTCCACCGGTTGCTTCGGGTTCCTCGAATCCACCGGCCGCCTCCCCGGCCCACGCTCCCTCGGCGGGCTTCGAGCTCGACGCGGTCGGCCTCGAGATCCTGTCGAACGCCCTTCGGTCCATCACCGACGAGTGCTTCTTCGCCCTCATGAAGAGCGCCTACTCGACGAACATCAAGGAACGGCGCGACCACTCGGCCTCCATCATGGACGTGCGGGGGCGGCTGGTCGCCCAATCCGAGCAGTCGCTGCCGCTCCACATCGCGTCGATGAGCGGGCTCATGGAGAGCGTGCTCGCGAAGTTCGGGGACGATCTCCACGATGGGGACCTGTTCGTGGCCAACGACCCCTACGCCGCGGGGGGCACCCACCTGCCGGACGTGAACCTCGCCTTGCCCGTGTTCAGCGGCGGGACCCTGGTCGGGTTCGTGTGCAACATCGCCCACCACGCCGACATCGGCGGCATGGCCCCCGGCAGCATGGCGGGCGGGATGACCGAGATCTACCAGGAAGGGCTCCGGATCCCCGTGGTGAGGCTGTTCCGGCGCGGCGAGCTGCAACAGGACCTCCTCGACCTCCTGCTCCTCAACGTGCGGGTGCCGCACGAGCGCCGCGGCGACTACTTCGCCCAGATCGCGGCCTGCCGGCTCGGCGCCCGCCGGCTGCTGGAGCTGGCGGAGGCGCGCGGCGCGGAGACCGTGATGCGCGGCTTCGACCTCATGATGGCGCGCGCCGAACGGCGCCTGCGGAGCGCGATCGCGACCGTCCCGGACGGGATCTGGGAGTTCGAGGACCGGCTCGACAGCGACGGCACGGACCGTTTCGACCTGCCCGTCCGGGTCCGGATCGAGGTGGCCGGCGAGCGCATCCGCTTCGACTTCGACGGGACCTCGCCGCAAGTGCCCGGCAACATGAACACCACCATCAACGCGACCCACGCGAGCGCCTGCTACGCCCTGAAGGCGCTCCTCGACCCCGACATCCCGAACAGCCAGGGGGTCCTGGACACGGCCGAGGTGAGCGCGCCCGCCGGCACCATCGTGAACGCGGTCTTCCCCGCCTCGGTGGCGGCGCGCGCCAACACCTGCCAGCGGATCGTGGACGTGATCTTCGGCGCCCTCGCGCAGGCGCTCTCCGACCGGGTTCCGGCGGCGGCGAACGGAGCGAACACGACCGCGGTGTTCGCGGGCACGAATCCCGATACGGGCGTCCCCTACGTCTACCTGGAGACGCTCGGGGGCGGGATGGGCGCGCGGCCCGACCGGGACGGCAAGGACGCGGTGCAGGTGCACATGACCAACACCTCCAACCTGCCGGTGGAGGCGATCGAGATGGAGTACCCGCTGCTGGTCGAGGAGTACGGCCTCGTTCCCGACTCCGGCGGGCCGGGGCGCCGGCGCGGGGGGCTCGGGCTGCGCCGGGTGGTGCGCCCGGTCGGGCACGACTGCACGTTCAACGGGCTCGGGGAGCGGTTCCGCCACGAGCCGTGGGGGCTCGCGGGAGGCGGGTCGGGCGCCCGCGGGCGGTTCATGATCGTCGGCGACGACGGCGGGGAACGGACCCTCGGCGACAAGTCGGGCGACATCCCCATCCGCGCCGACGAGCGGGTGGTCATCGAGACCCCGGGGGCCGGGGGGCTCGGGCCTCCGGCGAAGCGCGGCTCGGACGACCTGGAGGCGGATCGGCGGAGCGGCAAGTTCAGCGCCAAGTACCTCGGCCGCCACTACCCCTGACCGCCCGCCCCGGGGCTTTTTCACGCCCACGCCGACCGACTCGCGGCCCGGCATCGATGCCCACCGCACCTCCGGGGAACGGGGCGTCCTGGGAACAGCGCCTCCTGGGAACGCTTGTGTCCCGCCCGCATCGACCTTCGGCAGTCTTGCCGTCCCATTTGCGGGCGGGACACAAGCGTTCCCAAGACGCCCGTATCCGTGGGAGGCGCCGTTCCCGGAATCGGGCGCTCAGTACCGCCAGTCCTCGTGAGCGAGCGGCGCGCGGGCGAGCTCCTCCCGGTGCAGGCGCCATTGCGGCATCAGGCCGTCCATCAGCGCCCGGAAGCGGTCGCCGTGGCGCCGCTCCAGGAAGTGGACCATCTCGTGTACGAGGACGTACTCCAGGCACATGGCCGGCTTCCCGGCCAGCTCGAGATTCAGCCAGATGCGCCCGGCGTCCGCGTTGCAGGAGCCCCAGCGGGTCTTCATCCTCCTGATGCGCACCTCGTCGACGCTCACCCCGACCCTCGGCTCCCACTTGGCGACGAGCGCCGGCAGCCGGTCCCGGAGCCGGCGGCGATACCATCGGCGCAACACGGTCTCGCGTGCGTCCCGGCCGGTGTCCGGGCGGACGCGGAGGAGCATCGTCCGGTTGCCGAGCAGACGAACCGCCGGCGGACCCTCGTGCTCGACCACGTCGAGCCGGTAGCGCCGGCCCTCGAACCAATGGCTTTCGCCGGTCACGAGCTCCCGCCGGGACCGGCGCTCCTGCCGTTCGAACTCGCCCCGGCGCCGGCGGATCCACGCCAGGCGCGAGATGATCGCGAGCCGCACGGCCTCGTCGCCGAGGCGGTGCGGCGCCGCCACCCGCACGCGGCCGTCCGGCGGGTAGACCCCCAGGTGCAGGTTCCGGATGTCCTTGCGGACGACCTCCACGGAGATGCCGCGGACGTCGATGTGTCGCCGGTCGTCGGTCGTGCGCCGATGGTCTTCTTGGGGCCGTCCCTGCATCCGCTGCCCTTCAGTAGTCGCGTTGCGCCTCGACGATGCCGAACGCGCGGTCCGCCAGCGCATCGTCCCGGAGTACTCCCCGGACCGCGTTGCGGACCTCCCGTCTCTTGAGCTCGTAGCCCCGCCAGCCCGCCTTCTTGATGCGGCGAACGGCATCGTCCACGGCGAGGGCGGCCATCTCGGCCGCGTCGGCGGCGGTGTCCGCCACCCTGTTCTTCCGGAGCAGGTCTTCCAGCCCCGGGAGGTCCTTCAGGTTGTCGTACAACGCGCGGCGGGCCGGGTTGTTGATGGTGAGCGGATACCGCCCGGCCTCCGGCCGCCGCACCTGCTTCGCCAGCGCGACGATCCGGGCCAGATACGCCTTGTAGTCCATCGCCCCCTGCCTGCGCTCCCGGATCAGGGCGTCCAGCAGCTCCGACATCCTCTCGTAGTACCTCGGGTTGATCGCCGTCTCGTCGATGATGATCCGCCGGACGTTGTTCTCGATCGTCTCGGCGACCGCCTCGGGGCTCTTGCGGATGCCGGCGGGCAGCCGCCCAATCGCATCCTCCCCGCGTTCGGCGACGAGCTGCACCAGGGTCAGATCGTCGAACGCCGAGAGCCGCTCGCTCTCCTCGGCCCGGATGTACGCATCGAGCAGATGTCGCATGGCCGGCTCGTACATCTTCATGTCGACGTAATCGCCGCTCGCGAGCTTGACCTCCTTGCGCACCTGCTCGTAGTGCTCCACCTCGGCCCGGATCTCCCGCGCCTCGGCCTCGGAGTAGCCGGCCTCCCGCATCTCGTTGGCCAAGTTGGCCCAGGCCCGCAGGAACGCCGCGGCGGCCCGGTAGAGGGCGACGCGCTTGCGCTCGTCGTCCTCGGGCTCCCCGGCGGCGGCGCTCTCCCCGACGGCGCCGCTCTCCCCGGCGCAGAAGAAGCGCAGGTAGGCGGCGGTGTCGCGCGGCGGCTCCACCGGCTCGCACAGCGCCTTGATCCGCTCGCGGACCTCCTCGAGACGGTCCCGGCCCTTCCGCAGCCGATCCTCGAGCAACCCCGCGACGTCTTCCGCGTCGTAGCCGTCGAAGGCCTCGCCGGTGTAGTCCTCGACGGCCTGCTCCAGCGAGCGGAACAGGTCCTTGTAGTCGATGACGCAGCCGTATTCCTTGTCCTCGCCGTCGAGGCGGTTGACCCGGCAGATCGCCTGGAACAGGCCGTGGTCCCGCATCTGCTTGTCGATGTAGAGGCAGGTCGCGGGCGGGGCGTCGAAGCCGGTCAGCAGCTTGTCCACCACGATGAGGAGCCTCATCCGCCCCGGCTCCTCCACGAAACGCTTCTTCACCTCCTGCTCGAAGCGGTCCGCCTTGTGCATCGCCGTATCTTCCGGCTCGTCGAAGTGGGCGGCGAGCATCTTCCGGTAGACGTCGTACTGGCGGAGCCTCTCGGTGAGCCCTTCGCCGGTCTCCTCGCCCTTGAGCTCCGATGCGGCGGGCCGGTAGGAAGTGACGATGGCGCACTTGTCCTTCAGATCGGTCCGGTCGAACATCTCGAAGATGCGGCAGGCCGAGTAGATGCTGTCGGAGACGAACAGCGCGTTGCCGCGCCCGCTCTTCAGCCGGTCGCGCGTCTCCATGTCGAGCAGGACGTCGGCGACGATCTTCTCCAGCCGGTTCCGCGCGCTCAGCACCTTGCGCATCGTGCCCCAGCGCTGCCTGAGCTGGGCCTTCGCAACGTCGTTCAGCCCCCGGGTCTTCGACTCGAACCATCGATCGATCCGGTCTTCGGAAGCGAGGTTCTGATCGACGTCGCGCGCCTCGTAGCGGAGGTCCAGCACCACGCCGTCGCTCACCGCCTCGTCGTACTTGTAGGTGTGGATCCAGGGGCCGAAGAGCTCGATGCTGCGCTGCTTGTCGCTCTTCAGGAGCGGCGTGCCGGTGAAGCCGATCAGCATCGCGCCCGGCAGCAGCTCCTTCATCGCCTCGTGCAGCTTCCCGGACTGGGTGCGGTGGCACTCGTCCACGAAGACGAAGACCTCGCCGGCGGCGCGGAAGCGCGCGGGGGCGTGGCGGCGGACGTCCGCGACGAACGCGTCGACGTCGCCTTCCTCCGTCGCGCCGAACTTCTGGATCAGCGAGCCGATCAGCCATTCGTGGCCCGTGTCGAGCGCACGCACGAGGTCGGCGCCGCTGCCGGTGCGGCGGATGGCCTCGCCGACGCCCTGGAAGGTGCGCTCGATCTGTTCGTCGAGCTCGGTGCGGTCGGTGACGATCAGCACCCGGCCGCCGGCCACGTGCTCGCGGATCCACTTCGCGAGCCAGACCATCGTGAGGCTCTTGCCGCTGCCCTGGGTATGCCAGACGATCCCGCCTTCGCGGCGCCGGACGCGCGCCTGCGCCGCCCGCACCCCGAAGTACTGGTTGTGGCGGCAGGTCTTCCTGACGCCAGCGTCGAAGACCATGAAGTCGTGCACGATCTCGAGCAGCCGCTCCCTGGCGCAGAGCTGGCCCAGCTCCCGGAGCAGCGGATTGTCCCCGGCGGCCGGGCGGGCGTCGGCTTCCTTCCAGCGCAGCCAGTGCTTCTCCGGCGTCTCGACCACGCCGTAGCGCAGCCCCTCGGTGTCGTTGCCGGCCATCACGAGCTGCACGGTGGCGTAGAACGGGCGGATGAACTCCTTCTTCTGGCTGTCGAGGTTCTGGCGGATGCCTTGGGCCACCGACACCGTGGAGCGTTTGAGCTCCAGCACGCCGAGGGCGATGCCGTTGACGTAGAGCACGAGGTCCGGCCGCCGGGCGTTCTTCTCCCCGGCGGTGACGGTCACCTCCTCGGCGACGGCGAAGTCGTTGGCGGCGGGGTTCGACCAGTCGATCGGCCAGACGGTGACCGCCTTCTCCCCCGGGGCCGGCAGGACCTTCACCCCGTAGCGGAGCAGGCCGTAGACCTCGCGGTTGGCGTCGTAGAGGTCCCGGCTGCTGCCGAGCGAGGCGGCCCGGCCGATCTCGTGGAGCACCCGGCCGATGGTCCGTTCGTCGTGGCCCCGGCGGGCGAGCCAGGGCCGCAGGCGCGCTTCTTCGACGTTGGCGTTGCCGGGGCGGTTGGTCCAGTCGCCGAGAAAGGCGTAGCCGAGCGCGTCGCGGAAGAAGGCGACCACCCGCCGCTTCGTGTGCGCCTCCCGCTCCCCGACCGTGCTCACCTCAGGACCTCCCCGCGGCCCGTCTTCGTCGCTCCGGCGTGCCGACGGATGGCGCCGGCCGCCCGCAGCCGGCCCGGATGGTACTCGACCCCGCCCGCGCTCACCCCCAGGCGCTCGTTGGACGGCCCTATTTCGCGCGCCACTTGGCGAGCACGCTCTCCAACCGATCTACGAGTGGTTGGACGTCGCTGTCCAATCGTTCGACCTCCGAACGGGCGACGACCCGGCAAAGATCCGGCACGTCGCAACCGAGGGATTCGCCGAGACCCCGCAGCTTGGCCTTCGCGATCTCGGACGGCCGATCCGACGCGGAGTCGTACACCGCATCCAGACGGCGCATTCGGTCCGACAGCTCGCCTTCGGTAATTCTCAAGTCCCCAGCCGCCCCGGCGCTGCGATACAGGGTTTTCCACACCCAGACCTCGGGGGAGTCGGGACCGGGAAGAAACAGCACGGGAACGTTGCGGTCGGCGGCATCCCGTATTTTCCTCTCGATATCGGTGTCGCGCCGGTCGCCATCGAGCACGAACACGAAGCTTTCGATTTGTCCGAACTTCCTGAACGCCGCCGCATGGGCGGGAAATTCGCCGGCACCGGTATCGCGGCCAATCCGAAGAGACTCTCTTCCGATCCTGTGCCGGAGCAGGAGGACGTCGAAAATGCCCTGCAGAATGCCTTCCGCCGCATCGTCTTCGCAAAGCAGGTTCAGCGATCCACTGGCGCGCCCGTACAAGGCGTCCTGAATCACGTCCCGGTAGGGCGGATGCACCGCGACCCGGCCTGCTTCATCCCGTACCAGGAATACCCGTCCGAAGGCGGGGACCGAGTCCAGAACCACCGGGCTGTGCGTTGTCACGATGACCTGCAGATCGTTTCGGAGGGCGAGCTGCTGTAGCTGCAACATGAGGAGCTGCTGCACCCAGGGATGCAGTCCGGCCTCCACCTCGTCCATCAGGACCAGCGCCCCCTTGAGTTGTGCGATTTCCTGAGACAGACGCAAGATGGCGCGTTCGCCGGCGGCCATGTGAAGCTCGGAGTACGCCGCGCCGCCTTCCTGGGCGGCAAAGAGCAGGCTCTTGCTGCCGCTCGACAGCTTGACGATTTCCGAGTATCTGAAGGGAAGCATCTGCTGCGCGAATTCGATCTGCGACGCCGTCAAGGGTGTTTCGAGCGGTGGAGACTTCAAACGCGGCATGCTCCCGAGTACGCCGCGTACTTCGGATGGGTTATCGAAATTGCCGACCTTGCGAAGATGGACCGGCCTTTCCGGTTGAGTGACGTTCCTGCGCCCGAGGAAGCTGCGGCTCCAGCCTTTCGACCGTCGCCACTCCATGGTCCGCCGGCCTTCGGGGGTCGAAAACTCCAATCCTATGACCGCCGGACGCCCTTCGTCCCGGCGTCCCCCCAGCTTGGGGCGGTAGTCGGGAAAGAACGTGGATGGTACGAAATCCCTGACCCCCGCTCCAGGCGCCTTGTAGGCGCAGGCAGCCGCGAACAGCACCGTCGATTTGCCGCTGGCGTTGCCGCCCGCGATGACGCTCACGGGATAGTCGAACATCACCCGCAGATCGTCGATCCCCCGAATGCCCTGCAGGCGTACCTCCGACAGAAAATGAGGCATGTGGGGCTTCTTGCCTTGCACTCGCTCCCAGAGGCTTCTGAAGCGTCTCTCGATCACGAACGTCCTCTCCTCGTCGCCGGACCGCCGGCGTTTCCGTTCCCGAGGCGACCCTTCCCGTCGCCGAGGCGAGCTTGGTCCGGCGCTTTCCGGGACAGCGCAGGTTCCCGCCGCGAGGTCCGAGCCTCCACGTGCCCGCCTCCGCTTACTTCAGGACCTCCCAGCGGCCCGCCTTCGTCGCCCCGACGTGCCGGATGATCCCGGCCGCCCGCAGCCGGCCCGGATGGTACTCGACCCCGCCCGCGCTCATCCCGAGGCGCTCGGCGAGGAGGCGTCGCGTGAGCCTGGGGTCGGCTTCGAGGAGAGCCGGAATCCGTTCTTGGATAGTGCGTCCGTCTTGGGTAGTGTGTCCGATTTCTTGGGTAGCAACGCTGGCTTCCTGGGTATCGCCTCCCGCCTTTCGGGCAGTCATCTCCCTGGTTTCCTGGGTAGTCGTCAGGATCTCCCGGCGGCCTGCCTTCGTTGCCCCGACGGGCCGGCGGATGCTCCCGGCCGCCCGGAGCTCGTTCCGCTGTCGTCGCTTGGCCCCGTACTTCGACCAGCGCGTAAAGGCTTGCCGTCAGGGTCGGATTCATGTCTCTGCGCCCCCACGCAACGAGGCGTCCAGTACGGCCTTCCCCCTGGCCGTAAGCTGGTACTTCTGCAAAGGGCTTCTCGGCCTGTCGGGAATGGTCATTTCCAGCAGTCCCCGGTCCAGAAGCCGTTCAAGTCGCCTTCTGAAATCGCCCGTGCGACGCGAATAACCCGCGGCTGCCAGCAATTCTTCACCAGGAACGGCCTCCCGGTCGCACGCTTCCAGCATGGCGGCGTCTTGGGCCGACAGTATCGCTTGGCCCTCGGCTTGGCCCTCATGGCCCCCGGCATGGCCTGCTTGGCCCCCGGCATGGCCCTCTTGGCCCTCGGCATGGCCTGCTTGGCCCTCAGCTTGGCCCGCTTGGCCTCCGGCTTGGCCCTTGGCATGGCCCTCTTGGCCCCCGGCATGGCCTGCTTGGCCCTCAGCTTGGCCCGCTTGACCTCCGGCTTGGCCCCTGGCATGGCCCTCTTGGCCCTCGGCATGGTCTGCTTGGCCCTCAGCTTGGCCCGGAAGTGCTGCCCGACGAACGGTTGTCACGAATCCGTCGGCCACGGAGAACTCCGGTTCCGGCAGCCCTGCCTCGACACACCGGCGGATCATGTCCAGGGTTCCCGTTCCCATCCGTTCGATGTATTCGGCGAGGTACAAGGGCTCCGCCAGCAAGGGGTTGCCGGGCACCGAGTTATGCGCGACGCGCAGCTCTTCCAACGTCAGCGGCGGCAACAGCCGGCCGGGATTCCTGACTTCCAGGCGGTCCGAGAAGAGCATCACCTGTACGCTGCCGTTGCTCGTATAGTCGCGGTGCGCTACCGCGTTGACGACGGCCTCGGTGACGACCTCCGGCGGGATCTCGTACGTTCTGGGCGCGCGGGCGCTCTCCGACCGCGTACCCACCCTTCTGTCGATCTTGCCGAGCACGAAATCCACGGCCTGTTCGACCAGTTGGAACAACGTGCCCTTGTAAACCTGGTAGGAGGGAATCGGTTTCTCGACCTCCGTTCCGTGAAAATGCGCGCACTTGATCTCGGAGGAGATCAGAAATCGTTGAGGCGACTTCCCGAACAGCAATACGGCGGCATTCGTCAACCGCCCCTGGTTCAACAGGTTCAGGTGCTTCAACAATCCTTCGGGGGGCATGTCCTCCGGCAGCGGGAACCTCCTCGCCCTGCGCGCGATGCGGACGAAGAGGGTCATCCAATCGAAGTCGAGATCATCCAGCGCCGCATCCGCACAAGGAGCCGCATCGAACGGTCCCGAACGCAGCAGCTCCTTGGCTTCCAGATACTCCACCAACGAAGCATACAGCGCAGTCTTCAGCTCCTCCAGGATGTTGAACCTCTTCCGGATCAATCCAGCCTGCGCCTTGCCGATCAGCGCCCGCATCCTGGGGTGCCGCGCGCCATCCTCGGCCCCCTTCACGAAGACCAGGCGATGCACGCCGAGCGCGGTCGCACGGTCGAACTCCCGCTCCGTCGGCGAAACCCCTTCTTCATCTTCGCTCCCATACCCCCAACCGAACAGTCCAACATAGACGTCGCACCGCTCTACTTCGTCCAGATAGAGCTCGTCGGGCCGCTGGTTCGACGCGGGCGCCTCCTCGAACAGGAACACATCGAAGAAGCGCCGCAAAAGCGCATCCTCGCGCATGTAGTCGCGCAATGCCTCGCGCTCCTGCGCGAACTCGCTCTGCACGCTGCTGATGAAGATGCGAAGGGATGTCATGGCTTGGATGAGACCTCGGCTATCTTGAGAAGCGCCTGAACGAAGGAGTACAGTGCGTCACCGTAGCGACCGTCCGGGACGGCGAGCACCAATTCTCCGTTGCGATCCTCGACCCGGAACGTGGACAATATGCTGGAGATGATCTTCTGTCGAGTGCCCTGGTGAAGATCGAATTCTTCCACGTCATACGTGAGGCGCATGTAAGTGTGCGCTTCATCGGAAAGCACCCAACGCGAGTCTTCCTTCTTCAGCACGATGGACAGGTGGTCACCGTCGTCGAACAGGAAAGGGGTGAATACCCGAAAGCGGTCCATGCCCTCGGCCGACAGCCTGATCTTGGCTGAAACCCCCTTGTGAAAATCGCGTTCGATGCTTTCCATGATGGCCACTAGTCACGCTGGATCGACCAACCGGATACTGCCGGTCAGCAGTTGTTGCATCATGCCCTGCTTGAGGGCGTGGGTCTTGTCGCGGCGCCGTTCCAGGGCGACAATCTCGGCGTCCATGTCGGAGAGGACGGCGGCAATGGCAGTTTGTTCCCGTATGGATGGACAAGGAATCTCGATCAGTGCCACGTCCTGAGAGCTGATCGCCGGATAGTTGGAGCCGGCGAGTGTCTTTTCGATCTGCTTGTTTACAACAGGACCAGACAGATGCGCAAACAGGAATCCAGGGACGGATAGATTCCGTTTGCATCGAAGGACGGCAAATCCGGCCGAGCAAACCGTATTTGCAAATTTTTCGTCATCGAAGTCGAAGAATAAATGTCCCATCAAATTCGGACGAACTGTCGACATGAGAATATCGTCGCGCCGAATTCTTTGTCTTGCTCTTGAAGGAGACGTCCGGAAGATTTCCACGGTGTAACCACGCAGTCGTCCAGCCTCCACCTGTTCGAGCGAGATGTAATTGAACTCGTGGTCCGGATCCGTATTGGCGGGTAAATTCTCGGGATCGACGTCCACGAGATCTCCTGGCCGTCTCGTCGTCCACTCCCCACCGAAGTCCGGCAGGCGAGTCTTGCCGATGACGAGTCGTTGCATGGCAGCCGTCATGACGCGGGCCGTTCCTCGTCCAGGATCGATTGCAGGATTTCAGGGGTCAGGCCGCGGCGGCGTGCGTCGCGGCTGATTTCCAGCAGGATCGTGCGTAGCGAGCTTCCGGGCTCCGTCGCTTCCCGCAAGCGCAGGTTGATCAGCAGATCCAGTTTGCGGCGGTCGTCGTCCGAGGCCGAACGATAGACGTCGGCCACCTCGGGATCGACCGACACGGTTATGTATTCCGACTTTGCCGTTCCCTTCACCGTGCTCACGATGGCAGTTCATTTTCTTCAAAGTATTCCTCGACTTCTCCGCCGTCCGGCGCGGCTTGCCCTTCATTCATCGTCCGCACTCCCCCGAGGCCCGTCAAGTTCCTTCTGGATGCTTTCCAGTTGCGCCTTCAACTCCTGTTTCGAGGGCAGGTATAGCTGGTATCTCGAAGCGTAGATGTTGGCGTCTTCCGGCAGGGTCAGCTCGACCACCGCATCGTTCTTGCCCCCGCAGAGGACGATGCCCACGGTCGGCAGCTCGGCGTCGGTCTTCACGTGGCGGTCGAAGTAGTTGACGTACATCTGCATCTGGCCCAGGTCCTGGTGGGTCAACTCGCCGCGCTTGAGGTCGATCAGCACGTAACAGTGCAGCAGCCGGTTATAGAAGACGAGGTCGACGAAGAAGTGGCTGTTGTCGAACGTGAACCGCTTCTGCCGCGCCTCGAACAGGAAACCCTTGCCCAATTCGAGCAGGAAGTGCTGGAGGCGATCGATGATGGCGGTTTCCAGTTCGGTCTCGGAGTAGGCGGGCCTGTCCTCCAGTTCCAGAAATTCCAGCACGAGCGGGTCCTTGACGAGGTCGGACGCCTTCTGGATCACCTGCCCCTCGCGAGAGAGCCGCCGCACTTCGTCCTTGTCCCGGCTGAGCGCCAGCCGTTCGTACAGGGAGCTGGCGACCTGCCGCTTCAGCTCGCGCACGCTCCACTGGTTCTGGGTCGCCTCGATCTCGTAGAAGGCGCGCTCTTCGGCGCGGCAGATGGTCAGCAGGGTGACGTAGTGGGACCAGCCGAGGGAGAACCGGCCCGCCAGCAGGGCAATGGCCTCGTCCAGGGGACGAGACAGGACAGCGGCCAGCGGGGAAGCGAATCGGTCCGACGGTGTCGGACCGATTGGGGAGGTCCGGTCGTCCGATGCCGAGGCTGTCAATTGGTCAGACGGTGTCTGACCAATTGCGGTGGCGTGGCCCCCTGACGCCGGGGACGGAGATATGACAGACGGCGTCTGTTGAATCTCGGCGGGCGGCTTCGCGGCAGATTCAACAGACAGTGTCTGTTGAATCTCCGGGTAGGTGCGGTAGAGCTCCCGGAACTTCCGCAGGTTCGTGGGAGAGCAGCCCTTCAGCCCGCTGGACCCGAGCTTGCCGGACAGGCGCTCGATCAGCTTCTTGCCGTAGAGCTCGCTCCGGTCCGCGCCGCGCTGTTCGTACTCGACGATGTACCAGCCGAACAGCCAGTTGCGCGTCACCAGATGCGTGTCCACCGCGCGGGCGGCGGAGCGTTGGGTCTCCTCGTGGGTTCGCCGGCACAGGTCGACGAGGCGCCCGAAGTCGAAGGTCCGGCTCACGGCGAGAGTCCCATCCTCTCGAGATGCGCTTCGACCTTCGCGCCGAATGCCTCGACCTCCCGTTCCAGCGCCGGCAGGGGGCGGGCGTAGCGGTCTTCCAGCACCATGATCCGGGCGGTGAGACGCCCGATCAGCCGCTCCACCTCGCCGCGGATGGCGTCTCGCAGGCGGGCGAACCACTTGTCCTCGATCACCAGCGTCCCGATCTCCGCCTCGGTGAGGGTCGCGTAGCGGGCCAGGACCTGTTCGTCCAGCGCGGCCTGGGCGTCCCTGACCGCCTTGGCCGCCTCGTCCTTCGCCTCGAACAGGCGCCGGCAGCGCGCAACAACCTCCCACTCCTCGTCGCCTTCCAGCGCCTCCTGGATGGTCCGGGGCCGATCGCGTCCCCCCGGCCCCCGGTTTCCGCGCTCGCGCCGGGAGCGCCAATGCCGGCGCCGCCGAACGCCGCTTCGTACCGCTCCGCCATCATCGCACTGCGAAGGCGCTCCACCCCGGCCCTCGTGATCCGGCCCTTGTCGTCCGCAGCGTCCTCCAGGGGGCCGCCTTCGCCGCCCTGCTCCTCCAGGAACCCTTCCAGTTCGCGGGCGGCGGCCTCGTGCTCGGCCTGCAACGCATCGACCGCACTCCGCTCGGCGGCGAACCAGCGCGCGGCGACCAGCACCGGCGGGATCAGGTCCATCTTGTACTTCGCGCGCCGGACGACCAGGTCCGGCGCCTCCCGGATATTCTTCCCCCGGTCCACCACGATGCCGCGCGGTTGCGCCGCCTCGCGCCATCCCACCGCCGCGATGAGGCAGACGTCGTCCTGCATCGTCTCCTCCCACCGATCCATCAGGCACTGGTATGCGTCGTAGCAGCCGAGCAGCGGCAGCTCGGGAAAGCGCGTGAGCAGGTCCTCGGAGAGATCGCGGATGAGCTGCCGGGCCGAGACGTCGGCGCCGAGCGCCCGCAGGCGCGCCCGGTGGGTCTCGCACCGAGCGTCGAAGACCGCCGCCACCCGCGCTTCGTAAGACCGGAACTCGGGATGCCCGAGGACGGCCGCCTTCACCTGCCGGGTCTCGACCCGGGCCTCGCTGTATCCGGCGCGGCCGTTGCTCTCGAAGAGCGACGACCGCAGCGCCGGGAAGACCTGCCACCAGGCGCCGAACCCCTCGAAGATCGCGACCAGCTTCGAGAGCCGGTCCTGCATCTCCTTGCCCGCGCCGAGCCGGCTCTCGTCGTTGAAGTCGGCCTGGTCGATGACCCCCTTCAGGTCGTTCGCCTCGGCGAGGCGACCGATGATCTTGTTGATCCGGTCGCCGATCTCCTTGTCGCCCTTCAACGCCGCCATGTCGGCGAAGCCGCCGCCGGCGGGTACTTCGATGAGTGCGCCGGGGTCTGCCGCGTACTTGTCCGAGACGTACTTCACGAACAGCAGGGTCAGGACGTAGTCCTTGTACTGCGAGGCGTCCATGCCGCCGCGCAGCTCGTCGCAGCTTTGCCAGAGCGAGGAGTAGAGCTGGGACTTCTTCAGGGCCATGCGGAGGGCCATGCGGCGTCACCGTCGCGGTGATCTCCCGGCGAGGGCGAGGGTGAGGGGGAGGGGGGGGCGAATTGTAGCAGTGGCCCGGAGTTGCCCGGTTCGGTGAACGGGTCGTGTTCCGGTCAGGGCGGTCGCCGCCGGGACGGAGGCGAACGACCGCCGACGGAAGGAAGCCGGAAGCTCCCGATCGCCCGGCTCGCCACCGAGGCGAGGACCAGCGCCCCGCCGATCAGGGTCGCCGGGCTGGGCCGCTCGTCGATGAACCACCACACCCACATCGGGGACAGGATGAACTCGATGAGGATGAGCAGGGTGAGCTCCGCGCCGGGGACGTGCCGCGACCCCCAGGTGAAGATCACGTGGACCGTGCCGGAGAGCACCGCGCCCCACAGGAAGAGCAGCGCGACGTCGCGGAACGGGATGGCGAACGCGCCGCCGGACATGACCCCTCCGCCCACGCCGCCCAGCACCGCGCCGAGGACGACGATCGGCAGCATGTCGACCCCGCGCCCCTTGCGCAGGACCACCGCGAACGCCCCGAAGCAGAACGCGGCGAAGAGCGCGAGCGAATTGCCGAAGAGGGTCCCCGCGCCCAACCCGTCCCACAGCATCACGGCCATCCCGGCGAGCGCGACGCTCATCGCCAGCCATACCCCGCGCTCGACGGTCTCGCCCAGCACCGCCCGCCCGAGCAGCGCGGCGAAGAACGGCGCCCCGCTCAGCAGGAACATGGTGTTCGCCACCGTGGTATGGGTGAGGGCGTGGATGAAGCTGGCGTTGACGGCCGCGATCATGAAGCTCCCGACGAGCATCCACGGGCGGAGATCGCGAAGCGCTGCCCGCACCCGCCCCCCGCTCTGCACGACGAAGACGACGGCGAGGGCTCCGGCGAGGAACCAGGACCGGTAGAAGACGATCTGCCAGGCCCCCGCCGCCTCGAGGGAACGCACGATGAGGCCGTTCGCGGAGTTGGCGACCGAGCTCGCGATCACCAGGAGCAGAGCCGTCCGGTAGTAGCTCGTCCGCACCCTTTACCCGCCGGCCGGCCGGGAGACCGAGCCCCCGCACGCGGAATCGAACGAGCGCGCACGCGGTCCGGCTCCGGCTCCAGCTCCGGCCCCTTTGGCTCCGGCCATCGACGGACGCACGGGTCCGGAAGCATTCACGCCGGGGCGTGGATTCCTGTCTCCGGGGTGCGCAACGTTCGAGGCCCCGCCGCAGCCCCGGGCGGCCGGGTCCGGGGGCGGCGGCCGGCGATCGGTGAGGGCGCGGGACGTTCGAGGCACTGCCGGGACCCCGGGCGGAGCCGAATCCCGCCGAGCCGAGCCGAGCGCCGAAGGACCGCCCGGCCTGCTCAGCCGCCGCCCGCGGCCAGGGTCTCCGGGTGGGGGAGATCGTCGAGCCGCAGGCCGGCCGCGAGCATGTCCTCGACGACCCCCTCCTCCATCTCGATCCCGAGCGCTTCGTTGAAGCGGTTGAAGAATCCGCACAAGGTGATGCGCAGGGTCAGCTCCACGACCTGCTCCTCGGAGAACCGGGACTTGAGCCGCTCCAACATCGCGGCCGGCATCCTCCGTGGGTCCTCGGTGACCGCGACCGCATAGTCGCGCACCAGGGTGTCCACCTCGTCGAATCCGGGCGGCCGGGGGTCGAGGATGGCGGCCACGCTCGCCGGGTAGAGCCCCTGCTCGACGAGCCGGGGGGCATGATGGGCGACGCAGTACGTGCACTCGTTCACCTTCGAAACCGCCACCAGGGCGATCTCGAGGTAGCGCTTCGGCAGCACCGCCTCCTCCGCGAGCTCGAGCAGCATCCCCATGACGTGACGGAGGGCCGGCGCCCGGTGGGCGAACACCTTCACTTGGTTGAGAAACGGCCCGTAGGACTCCGCGTAGCGCCGGTAGACGGGCCGAAGGTCCGCGGGGACCTCATGGATCTCGACGTCGCGCACCCGCGCCATGGCCGCTCCCCGATGTTCCTCAATCGTCGACCGCACAAGTCTATCCCGGATAGAGGCATGTGCGCTGTGGGGTTTTCGCCGGGCACGCCTCTCGCGAACGCTGTTGGGCACGGCGTCCTGGGAACGGCGCGTCTGGAAGACGCGGGCGTCCCGCCCGCATCGATCGGCGGCGGCCTCGCCCTCCCATTTGCGGGCGGGACACAAGCGTTCCCAGGACACCGTGCCCGCGCAAGAGGCTCCGTGGGGTGAAATCCGCCAGCAACCCTCTCGAACCGACCTCGAACCACGGAAGAACGCCGTCTCCGTGGGGGTAAGAATATCTCGACCCCCTCTCTACACCCTATATATCAATAGCCTACGAACATCGCCCGGGGCTCGGATATCCCGCCGGCCCTGGCGGCGAAGGCGTCCCGATGGCGGCGACGGCGGAGATGGCGGCAGGCACAGGGTCGTTTCACGTTGCCGAGGAATCGGTTCTCGCGGGTGAATCCGGTTCGGTCGAATCAGAGCGGCGAAGGTCCTGGGAACGGCGCCATCCACGGATGCGAGCGTCCGGAGAACGGCGCGTTCCCAGGACGCCGTTCCCAAGAGCGTTCGCGAGAGGCGTGCCCGGCGAAAACCCCACCGCGCACGTGCGGCGGGCAAGGAGCGCGTCCCCTCGGGGCGCGCGATGCGATATCGTTCGCGCCTCGACGGAAACCGCAGGAGAGCTCCATGACCGCGACCATCGATCACTTCGTCGGCGGCAAGCGGGTCGCCGGGAGCGGGAACCGGTTCGGCGACGTATTCGATCCCTCCACCGGCGCGGTTCAGGCGCGGGTTCCCCTCGCGTTCGACGGCGAGGTCGATGCCGCGGTCGCCGCGGCGCGAGCGGCCTTTCCGGACTGGGCGGCGACCGCTCCTCCCGCCCGCGCCCGCATCCTGTTCCGCTTCCAGATGCTGCTTCGCGACCGTCTCGACGAGATCGCCCGCATCGTGTCGTCCGAGCACGGAAAGACCCTCGACGATGCCCGGGGCTCGGTCACCCGGGGGATCGAGGTCGTGGAGTTCGCCTGCGGCATCCCCCAGCTCCTCAAGGGCGAGCACAACGAAGGGGTCGCCTCCGGGGTCGACAGCTACTCATTCCGCCAGCCCTTGGGGGTATGCGCCGGGATCACCCCCTTCAACTTTCCCGCGATGGTTCCGATGTGGATGTTCCCGGTCGCGATCGCGTGCGGCAACGCGTTCGTCCTCAAGCCGTCCGAGCGGGACCCGTCGGCCGCGGTGCGGATCGCGGAGCTGGCGGTCGAAGCCGGCCTGCCCGCCGGGGTGCTGAACGTGGTGCACGGCGACCGGGAGGCGGTGGACGCGCTCATCGCGCACCCGGGGGTCGATGCGGTGAGCTTCGTCGGCTCCACGCCCATCGCCGAGCGGGTGTACCGGACCGCCGCCGAAGCCGGCAAGCGCGTGCAGGCGCTCGGGGGCGCCAAGAACCACCTGGTGGTGATGCCCGACGCGGACCTCGACCAGACGGTGGAGGCCCTGATGGGGTCCGCCTACGGGTCGGCCGGGGAGCGGTGCATGGCGGTCTCGGTCGCGGTCGCGGTCGGCGACGAGGTGGCGGACGCCCTCGTCGAACGGCTCGCTCCCCGGGTCCGGGGCCTGCACATCGGCGGCTACCGGGACCCGGAGGCCGAAATGGGGCCGCTGGTGACCGGGGCCCATCGCGCCCGCGTCCGGGGGTACGTCGATGCCGGGGTCGAGGAAGGCGCGGAGCTGGTGGTGGACGGCCGCGGGGCCGGCCCCGCGAACGGGGGCGAGGGCGGAGACGGCAACGGCCGCGGCGGCGAGCGCGCCGGCGGCGGCTTCTTCCTCGGTGGGTGCCTCTTCGACCGGGTGCGCCCGGAGATGTCGATCTACACCGACGAGATCTTCGGCCCGGTGCTGTCTCTGGTGCGCGCGAAGAGCTACGAGGAGGCCCTCTCCCTCGTCAACGATCACGAGTACGGGAACGGGGCCGCGATCTTCACGCGCGACGGCGACACGGCGCGGGACTTCACGACCCGCGCGAAGATCGGGATGATCGGGGTCAACGTCCCGATCCCGGTGCCGTCCGCCTTCCACAGCTTCGGCGGATGGAAGCGGTCCCTCTTCGGGGACCACTACATGCACGGCCCGGAAGGCGTCCGCTTCTACACCCGGCTGAAGACGATCACCCAGCGCTGGCCGTCGGGGGCGCGGGAGCGGGCCGACTTCAGCATCCCGACCCATCGCTGATGCGGTCCGCGCCGGCTCCGGTGCGTCCGGCGCCCTCGCCGGTGCGTCCGGCGGGACGCCCCCGAGCCGTCATCGGGGGACGCGGAACGCGGCCTTCTCCGTGACCACGAAGTCCATCACCGCGTCGCGGGGACCGGCCGGGACCTCCGGGAACACCTGGGCCTCGAAGCAGAGCCCGGCCCGGACGGCCGGGGAGCGGGCGAGCAGGCGGTCGTAGTATCCCTTGCCGTGGCCGAGGCGCCGGCCGCGGCGGTCGAAGGCGAGCCCCGGAACGACGACGAGCCCGATCTCCTCCGGGGCGGTCCTCCGCTTCGGGTCCTCCCGGCGGGGGGCGGGAGGCTCCGGGATGCCCCAGGTTCCGGGCACGAGCTCGGACGTCGACTCGATCCTCCAGAGCCCGAGCTCCTCGCCGTCGCACCACGGCACCGCCACCCGCTTGCCTTCCGCGAGCGCGGCCTCGACGGCGGGAGCGGTCGCGAGCTCCGAAGGCAGGCTCGCGTACCAGAGCACCGTCTCCGCGGACCGGTAGGCGGGCAGTGCGCTAAGATGGCCGCACGCGGCCGCCGCGGCGGCCGCCCGACCGGATACCGCATCGCGCGCGGCGGCGGCTTCGCGGCGAAGCGCGCGCTTGGCCGCCGCGAGTCGTTCTTCGTCCATCGTCGCTCCGGCCTCTTTCAATCCCGTCTGCCCCGCCGCCAGCTCCCCGTCAGCCCCGGAAGATCCGCGCATGGAAGTGTACTTCGGCCTCGGCTCCAACCAGGGAGACCGGCCGGCCCACCTCGAAGCGGCGCTTCGCGCGCTCGAGCGGGCCGGCGCGCGGGACGTGACCGCCTCACCCGTCGTCGAGTCTCCCGCCCTGCTCCCGGACGGCGCCCCGGCAAGCTGGAACCGGCCCTTTCTGAACTTGGTCGCGCGCGCCCGGGTCCCGCACGCCGACCCGGACCATTGGCGCCGCGAGATCAAGTCCATCGAAGCCCGGCTGGGGCGCGACCCCGCCGCTTCGCGCTGGTCGCCCCGGCCGGCCGACATCGACATCCTCCTCTGGGGGCGCGAGACGATCCGGACCGGGCATCTGGTCATCCCCCACCGCGACATCCTGGAGCGGAGCTTCGTCCTCACCCCCCTCGCCCACCTCGCGCCGCGGATGACCATACCGGGGCGGGGGGCGGCCACGGTGCTCGAATGGTCCGGCCGAGCCCGGCCCATCCCGCTCTGGATGGGGGTGGTCAACTGCACCCCGGATTCATTCTCGGGCGGCGGGGGCCGGGCGTGCGGCGGGCTCGACGGGTTCGACGGGGAGGATCTGGCGGCGCGGCTGGACGAGATGGCCGCCGCCGGAGCCCATTGGATCGACTTCGGCGGCGAATCGACCCGGCCGGGCGCCCGCCCGGTGACCCCGGAGGAGGAATGGAGGCGGCTCGACACCCCCCTTCGCGAAGCTCTGGCGCACCTGCGGGGGGGGCGGTTCCGCCCCCGGATCAGCGTCGATACCCGCCACCCGGAGGTGGCCGAGCGCGCCCTCGCCCTCGGCGTGCACATGGTGAACGACGTCTCCGGACTCGGCGCGCCGCGGATGCGAAGCCTGGCGCGCGAGAGCGGCGCCGAGTGGGTGGCGGTGCACACCGTGAGCGTCCCGGCCGACCCGTCACGCCGGCTGCCTCCCTCTCCGCCGGCGCCCGACACCCTCGTGGACTGGCTCGCGCGCCGCCGCCGCGAATGGGAAGCCGACGGGCTCGACCCGGCGCGGATCCTGTTCGATCCCGGTATCGGCTTCGGCAAGGACACCTTGCAGGCGCTCGACCTGTTCGCCGCCCTCGACCGGTTCCGGGCGGAAGGGTTCCGGGTGCTGGTCGGGCATTCCCGCAAGCTCTGGTTCGGTGGAGGAGGGCCGCCGGCGCCCGAACGGGACCCGGAGACCCTCGGCGCCTCCCTCGCACTCGCGGCCCGGGGCGTGGAGGTGCTGCGGGTGCACGACGTCGATCTCCATGCGCGCGCGTACCGCTCCTGGGCGCACGTCGCGGAGGCGCCGCGGCGTGCCGGCGACGGGTAGAGCCAGCCATCGGGCCCCGGGGAGCGGATGAATCGTCCGCTTCGCACCGGAGCGATGGAGCACCGGGGCGATGGAGCGGGAGGATCGGTTGCCGCCCCAAGGCCGGCCAGGCCGGATTGAAACCACCTCCGATCGCGGCCGGGTCGAACCCCCCGTGGACGGCCCGCGCCTCGCGTCCGCAGCGCGGTGGCCATCGCGCCTGCCGAGCCCCGGGCGCTGTTCGCAGGCTATTGATATATAGGGTGTAGAGAGGGGGTCGAGATATTTTTCACCCCCACGGGGACGGCGTTCTTCCGTGGTTCGGGGTCGGTTCGAGAGGGTTGCTGGCGGATTTCACCCCACGGAGCCACTTGCGCGGGCACGGCGTCCTGGGAACGGCGCGTCTTCCAGACTCCCGCCCGCATTGATCGGCGGCGGCCTCGCCATCCCATTTGCGGGCGGGACACGAGCGTTCCCAGGACGCCGTGCCCAAGAGCGTTCGCGAGAGGCGTGCCCGGCGAAAAACCCACCGCGCACATGCCTCCTGCCGCCTCACTGTTAAATTTTTTGGGGCAAAATGTTAATAACGTTCCTGGCTATTGAAGATATCTGAACAAGGGAATCCTCGACGTGCAGCGCGGAGAGATCGGCAGGTACGAGGCGGCCACCGCCGGCGGGGAACGGGTTCGTGCCTTCGTACCGGCGCCGCTGCCGCCGGTTCCGGCCCTGTCGCCGGACGGCTCGCTGCAACAGACGCTCGAGGGGGCGACGCTCGCCCTCGGCCGGCTGGACGCGATCTCCGCGCTCCTGCCGGACGAGGCGTTCTTCCTCTACTCCTGGGTGCGCAAGGAGGCGGTGCTCTCCTCCCGGATCGAAGGGACCCGATCGTCATTGTCGGACCTCCTGCTGTTCGAGCTGGAGGAGGCGCCCGGGGTCCCGCTCGACGACGTGCTCGAAGTCTCGAACTACGTGGCAGCGCTCGATCATGGGCTGCGCCGCCTCACGGAAGGCTTCCCGCTGTCCAACCGGCTGATCCGCGAGATTCACGGCGTGTTGCTGTCGCGCGGGCGCGGCAGCGGCAAGGCTCCTGGAGAGTTCCGCCGTTCCCAGAACCGGATCGGCGGCTCCCGGCCCGGCAACGCCGTCTTCGTGCCTCCGCCCCACACCGCCGTACCGGACTGCATGGCGGCGCTGGAGCGGTTTCTTCACGCCAGAGAGGATGGATTGCCCACGTTGACCCGGGCAGGACTCGCGCACGTACAGTTCGAGACCATCCACCCCTTTCCGGACGGCAACGGACGGGTCGGCCGACTGCTCATCACCCTCCTGCTCTGCGGCGCGGGCGTGCTGCACAAGCCGCTCCTGTACCTGAGCCTGTACTTCGAGCAACACCGGAGCGAGTACTACGAGCTGTTGAATCGTGTGCGTCGCACCGGCGATTGGGAGGCATGGCTCGCCTTCTTCCTCGAAGGGGTGCGGGAGACGGCCGAAGGTGCGGTTGCCACCTCCCGCCGCTTGTCGGAGATGTTCGCGTCGGACCGGGCTGCCATCGAACGGCGTGGCCGCCGCGCCGGCTCGGCCCTGCGTGTGCATGACGTGTTGAAGGAGCGGCCGATCCTGTCCCTGGCCGAAGCCCGCAACCGCACGACACTATCCTATCCCACCGTTTCCTCTGCGATGAAGCGGCTCGTCGAGTACGGGATCGCGATCGAGATCACGGGAAAACGCCGGAACCGACTGTTCGCCTACGACCGGTACCTCTCCATCCTCGGCGAGGGCGAGGGCGAGGGCGCCGAGGCGCGATGATGCCGCGCGCGACCCGTCTGCCGCCCTGCTACGCCCGCGGATCCTGCGCTGCCGAACACCGGGAGGATGCGGCGGCCGGAGCCGCCGGCCGTCAGCCTGCCGCACCCGGCGGCCATCCGGCCGCTGGCGACTTCGGTCGAAGCACCGCTTCGGTCCCGGGAAGCCGGGGCTCCCGGCCGCCATCGGACCTTCGACCCCGGCGGTGACCCGCCAGGAGATGAACCCGGCCCCCCCCCGCCCCGCGCGCGGCGGCAGGTATACAATTGATTCGACGCCGAGCATTCCCATCTTCCAGGCCATGACCACGGCTGCCGCCCTTCCCGCCTCCGCCGGTGCGCCGCCCCCCCTCGAGCTGGGGGACGAGCAGCTCCTGCGGTACAACCGCCAGATCATGCTCCCCGAGATCGGGGTCGAGGGGCAGGAACGCCTGTGGGCGTCCCGGGTGCTCCTCGTCGGGCTCGGCGGCCTCGGGTCGCCGATCGCCATGTACCTCGCGGCGAGCGGCGTAGGCCATCTCGTCCTCGTCGACCATGACGCGGTGGACCTCTCGAACCTGCAGCGGCAGATCGTGCACACCACCGCCTCCCTCGGCGAACCCAAGGTCCGCTCCGCGGCCCGGACCCTCGCGGCCCTCAACCCGGAGGTCCGCATCGACACGATCGGGCGCGCCCTCTCCGGTGAAGGGCTCCGAACGGAGGTCGCGGCGGCGGACGTGGTGGTGGAGGCCACCGACAGCTTCGAGGCCCGGCGCGCCCTCAACCGGGCGTGCATCGACGCCGGGCGGCCCCTCGTCTCCGGCGCGGTCATCCGCATGGAAGGCCAGGTCGCGGTCTATCGTCTCGACCGCCCGGCCGGTCCGTGCTACCAGTGCCTGCACGGCGCGGCCGCGGCCCCGCCCGGCACGTGCGCCGACAGCGGCGTGCTCGGCTCCGTCGCCGGGATCATCGGCGCCATCCAGGCGACCGAGGTGGTGAAGACCCTCCTCGGCATCGGGGAAGACCTCGACGGCCGGGTGCTCGTGCTCGACGCGCACCGGATGGAATGGCAGACCGTCCGGTTGCGGCGCAATCCGCGTTGCCCGGCGTGCGGCGGCCGGGGATGACCGGGGAGCGGCGGGAGATGCCGAGGCCGCGGCCGGCGGCGGCCGGAGAGCGTCCGCCGCTCCCCGACAAGCGCGGCCGTCCGCTTCGCGACCTTCGCATCTCCGTCACCGATCGGTGCAACTTCCGGTGCGTCTACTGCATGCCGCGCGAGGTGTTCGGCGCCGACCACGCCTTTCTCGATCGCAAGGAAGTGCTCAGCCTCGAGGAGATCGCCCGCATCGCGGCCCTCTTCGTCGGGCAGGGGGTGCGCAAGATCCGCCTCACCGGAGGGGAGCCCCTCGTGCGGCGGGGGCTCGAGACCCTGGTGGAGAAGCTCGCGTCCATCCCCGGGGTCGAGGACCTGAGCCTCACCACCAACGGCTCTCTGCTGACCCCGGCCCGCGCCCGCGCCCTCCGCGAAGCCGGGCTCGGGCGCGTCACCGTCAGCCTCGACGCCCTCGACGACGCGGTCTTCAAGCGGATCAACGACGTCAACTTCCCGGTCTCGGGGGTGCTGCGGGCCATCGACGCGGCGGCCGAGGCGGGCCTCGCCCCGGTCAAGGTGAACATGGTCGTCAAGCGGGGCGGAAACGAAGACCAGATCGTTCCGATGGCCGGCCGGTTCAGGGGAACCGGCCATATCGTGCGCTACATCGAGTACATGGACGTCGGGAGCTCGAATGGATGGGAGCTCGCGGACGTGGTCTCCGCGCGGGAGATCGTGGCGAGGATCGACGAGCGGTATCCGCTCGATCCGATCGGAGCGAACTATCCGGGGGAGGTCGCGAAACGCTGGCGCTACCGCGACGGAGCGGGCGAGATCGGGGTCATCGCGTCGGTGAGCCAGCCGTTCTGCGGAGGATGCACGCGCGCCCGGCTCTCGGCCGAGGGGCGGCTCTATACGTGCCTGTTCGCCACTTCCGGCCACGACCTTCGGGCGATCCTGCGCTCGGGCGCCTCCGACGACGAGGTCCGGAACCGTCTCGCCCGCATCTGGGGCCGCCGCGACGATCGCTACTCCGAGCTTCGCACCGCCGCCACCCGCGCGCCGGCTGCCGCCAGCCCCGCCGCCAGCCCGGCCGCCGCGGAAGCGCCGCGGATCGAAATGTCCTACATCGGCGGCTGAGCCGCGATGCGCGGCCGACCCTCCCGCCTCGCCGCCCGTTCTCCTTCCGCCGGCCGGCCTGGAGACGGCAGGGCGGAAGCCGCTCCATGAAGCCGGCCGATCCCCTCCTCCGTATCGCCCTTCGTCCGCCTCGCGCCGGGGAAGCCCGCGAGGAGCGGAGGAGAGTGCGCGAAACGAAGACGTCCCGGCCGCGACACGAGCCCCCGGCGCACCGTGCCCTTCGGCCGGGCGGGGCATCCCCCGCATGAAGGCGGCCGGCCGGCCGGAAGCCTATCCTCGCGAGGAGGTGACCGGGGTGGTCCTGGCGGGAGGGCGGGGCGCACGGATGGGCGGGGTCGACAAGGGGCTGGTGGAGGTGGCCGGCCGGCCCATGGTCGAGTACGTCCTCGCCGCCCTCGGACCGCAGGCCGCGACGGTCGCCGTCAACGCGAACCGCAGCACCGATCGCTACGCCCGCTACGGCCACCCCGTGGTTCCGGATCGGCTCGATGGATTCCAGGGGCCGCTGGCCGGCATGGCGAGCGCCCTCGAATCCGCCGCCACCGAATTCGTGCTCGTCGTGCCGTGCGATTCGCCGCTCGTCGACCCGTCGCTCGGTCCGCGGCTCCACGCCGCCCTCGCGGTGCGCGGGGCCGACGTCGCGGTCGCGCACGACGGCGAACGGCTGCACCCGGTGTTCGTGCTGATGCGCCGAACGGTGCTGTCCGGGCTCCACGATTTCCTCGCCCGCGGCGAGCGCAGGATCGACCGCTGGTTTGCGGAGGAGAAGACCGAGGTCGTCGACTTCTCCGATCTCCCCGACCTCTTCCTCAACGTGAACCGGGAGGAGGATCGGATCCGCCTCGAAGCGCGGCTGGCCGAGGACCGGAGCGGAGCGCCCGCGTCTTCCGGCCTCCCTCCCTCCCCCGGCCGCCCCGTGCCGGAGGGGCGCCGCCGCGGCGGCCCGGACGAGCCTCGCGTCCGCCCCGAACGCGCCGGCCCGAGCCGGCCGGGAACCGCGGGATGAGCGATCGAAGCAGGACCGAAGGCGCGTCCCGCGGCGCCGACACCGGCGCGGAGGGAGGATCCTCCGGGAGCGGAACGGGGCCGCGGGTCCCCGTCATCGGCTTCGCGGGCTACCGCGGCAGCGGCAAGACCACCCTCGTCACCGGGGTCGTGCGGGCGCTCGCGGCCGGCGGCTTCCGGGTCGCGGCGGTCAAGCACGCCCACCACTCCTTCGACGTCGACCGGCCCGGAAAGGACAGCTACGAGCTGCGCCGGGCCGGGGCGGTGCAGACCCTCGTCGGATCCCGCCGCCGCTGGGCGCTCGTCGCCGAGACCGATCCACCACGCGAGCCGACCCTCCGCGAGCTGGTGGATCGACTAGACTTGGGCCGGGTGGACGTCGTGCTCGTGGAAGGGTTCAAGCACTCCGAAACGCCGAAGATCGCGATCGACCGCGGGAAGGGGTTTCCCCTCGTGGACGACCCCTTCGTGGTGGCGGTCGCAGCGCCGGGCGCCGTCGCGGCTCGCGGCGCGCGAGCCCTTCCCTGCCTCGACCTCGACCGCCCGGAACTCGTGGCCCGCTTCATCACGGAACGTTTCCTGACCCCATGAACCGGAGTCCTATGCGGATCCGGCTCGCTGCCGCCCCGGGCCGCCTCGCCGCCGCTCCGGGCCGCCTCCCTGCCGCGTCCGCACCGATTCCGCGCGGGAGGGTTCGGGGATCGGCCGGTCCTCCGATCGCCATCGGGGCGGCGGGGGTGGCGGGCGAGGCGCCGGCCGGCGGCGCGTCGAGCCTTCCGGCCGGAAGAACGTGGATCGAGCCGCGCGGAACGGCTCCGGTGGCAAGGGGAGGGTGAGAGGTGCGAGCCGGACCACCGGTAACCGACCCTTCGTGCATGGACGACTTCGACCCGTCCTCGCTCCTCGTGGAGCAGGCGCTCGAACGCATCCACGCGCTTGCCGCCCCGGTCGAGGGTGTCGAGCGGGTGGCGATCCGGGAGACCCTCGGCCGGGTGCTCGCGGAGCCGATCCACTCCCCCATCGACGTGCCCGCCCACGACAACTCCGCCATGGACGGATATGCGGTGCGGGCCGCCGACGCCGATGCCGGCGGCGACGGCCGGGCGGTGCTCCGGGTGCTCGGGACCGCCTGGGCCGGCCGGCCCTTCCCCGGCCCGGTCGGACCCGGGGAGTGCGTGCGCATCATGACCGGGGCGGTGATGCCGGCCGGCGCCGACGCGGTCGTGATCCAGGAGAACGCCGAGACCGGCCCCGGCGACACCGTGCGGCTCGGCGACCGCCCGCGCGCGGGGGACCACGTGCGCGAGGCGGGCGAAGACGTTCCCCGCGGCGCGGCGGTCCTGCCCGCAGGGCAGCGGATCGGGGCGGCCGAGCTCGGGGTGCTCGCATCCCTCGGCACGGTCGAGGCGAGCGTGCGGCGCCGGGTGCGGGCCGCCTTCTTCTCCACCGGCGACGAGCTCCGCTCCCTCGGGGAGCCGCTCGCCGATGGCTGCGTCTACGACAGCAACCGCTACACCCTCCTCGCCATGCTCCGCGCCGTGGGCGCCGAGGTCCTGGACCTCGGGGTGGTCCGCGACGCGCGCGGGGAGGTCGAGCGGGCGTTCCGGGAGGCCGCCGCGGCGGCCGACGCGATCATCACCTCCGGCGGGGTATCGGTGGGGGAAGCGGACTTCGTGAAGGAGACCCTCGAGAGGACCGGCGAGGTCGGCTTCTGGAAGATCGCGATGAAGCCGGGCCGCCCGCTCGCGTTCGGCAAGGTGGGCGGCGCTCTCTTCTTCGGGCTTCCCGGCAACCCGGTCTCCGTCATGGTGACCTTCTACCAGTTCGTCCAGCCGGCCCTGCGCCGGATGATGGGAGAGCCCGCGGCGGCGCCGGTGCGATTCCGGGTGAAGTGCGTCTCCCGGCTCCGCAAGCGGCCGGGACGGGTGGAGTTCCAGCGCGGGGTGCTCGGGCGCGACGAGACGGGCCGCCTCGCGGTGCGGAGCACCGGCGGGCAGGGGTCCGGGATCCTGAGCTCCATGCACGAGGCGAACTGCTTCATCGTGCTGCCGCTCGAGAGCGGTGGGGTGGAGCCCGGGGGCGAGGTGGACGTCGAGCCGTTCGGCGGCGTCGCCGGGGCGGGGACGTGACCGGCCCGGCCGCATCGGCGCACGGAACGGCGCGCGGAACGGCGGGCGGCCCCGGCGGCGCGGCGGCGGGGCCCTGGCGCCCCCGCATGACCGAGGCCGGCCTCACCCCCACCCATGCGATCACGGTCGTGGACGAGTACGGCAAGCCGCGGCCGGCCCACGTCGCGGGCGAATCGCCCCTGACCCTCAAGGTCGACGACCGCGAGGTCGTCACCCTGATGACCCTCGGCACGTACCCCGAGGCGCTCGCCCTCGGCTACCTTCGCAACCAGCGGCTCGTCGAACGGCTCTCCGACGTGGAGTCCGTGGAGGTCGACTGGGACTTCGAGACGGTCCACGTGCGGACGTTCACCGGCCGCGGCATCGTCGACCTCGAGGAGAAGCTCGCCCGGCGCACGGTGACCACCGGCTGCGGCCAGGGCACCGTGTTCAGCTGCACCATCGACATGATCTACGACTCGAAGGTTCCCCAGGTCGAGGTACGGCAGTCGCTCATCTACGATCTGCTCCGGGAGATCGGTGCGTGGAATGAGATCTACCGTCAGGCCGGTGCGGTGCACGGCTGCGCGCTCTGCCAGGGCGCCCGGATCCTCCACTTCGTCGAGGACGTCGGCCGGCACAACGCGGCGGACGCGATCGCGGGCCGGATGTGGCTGGACGACACCCGCGGCGGCGACAAGATCTTCTACACCACCGGCCGGCTCACCTCCGAGATCGTGATGAAGGTCACGCAGATGGGGATCCCGGTGCTGCTGTCACGGTCGGGGGTCACCCACATGGGCCTGGAGCTCGCCGAGATCACCGGGGTGACGATGATCGCGCGGGCCAAGGCCCGGCACTTCCTCGTCTACACCGGCGCCTCGAACGTGGTGTTCGACGCCCCGCCCCCGCCGAGGCCGCAACGGGCCTGACGAGCGCCGCTATCCGGCGGCGGCGGGGGCGGCCTCGGCGTCGTCGTCGGTGGCGGTGACCGCGGTGGCGGCAGCGGCGAGGGTGAAGTCGAACTTCGCGGTCCAGAGCGGACGGCCCGCGCCCGCCTCGCCGGCGCGGTCGCCGTCCTCCTCGTCGAGCACGAAGGGCACGATCAGCGACTCCTTCACCCCGAAGACGGCGTCGGACTCGAGGTACGGGTCGCCGCGGACGAAGATATGCGTCACCACCGGCTCGAAGCCGTCGGCGGTCACGATGAAGTGGATGTGCGCCGGCCGCCAGGCGTGCCGGCCGGTGGCGTCGAGCATCCGGCCCACGGGACCGTCGGTGGGCACCGGATACGACACCGGCTTGGCGGTCCGGAACCAGTACCGCCCGTCCGCCCCGGTCACGAACTTCCCGCGCATGTTCATCGGCGGCTGCTCGGCGGGCTGCTGCACGTCGTAGCGGCCCTCGCCGTTCGTCTGCCACACGTCGAGCACCGCGCCCTCGATCGGCCGTCCGTCCGCATCCGCCACCCGGCCCGATACCAGGCAGGGCTCGCCCTTTCCGTCGCGGCAGACGTCGTACCCCATCTCCCGGACGTCGACCCCGTCCACGTGGAAGGGCCCGAGAACCGTGGCCTCCGTCCGGCCGTCGCGTGCGCGGTGGTTGATCGTTTCGAGCAGCATGGAGACGCCGAGGGTGTCGGAGAGCAATATCCATTCCTGGCGCCGGTCGTCGCACTTCTGCCCGGTGGCGGTCAGGAAGTCGATCGCCTGCCGCCATTCCTCCAGGGACGGCTCCACCTCCTTGACGAAGGCGTGCAGGTGGCGGACGGCCGACTCCATGATCTGCCGGAACCGCGGGTCGGGGCAGCTCGCGAGCCGGGAGACGACGGTCTCGGCGGAGCGCTCTTCGGTGAAGTATCCGGTCATCGGGTCGCCTCCCGTTCGAGGCGCGGCCCCGCCGCTTCGCGGGCGGAGCGAGCGCCGCCCGCTACCAGCGCCCGAGCGCATCGAGGTCGGAGCCGCGGGCCCCGACCCAGCGTTCGCCGTCCGGCATCGACTCCTTCTTCCAGAAGGGCGCCTTCGTCTTGAGAAAGTCCATGATGAACTCGCAGGCCCGGAACGCGCCGCCCCGGTGCGACGACGCGCAGGCGACGAGAACGATGGGGTCGCCCGGCGAGAGCGCTCCGATCCGGTGGATCACGGTCACCGCGGACAACGGCCAGCGTGATCCGGCGTCCCGGACGATGCGCTCGATCGCACGCTCCGTCATGCCCGGATAGTGCTCGAGGAGCATCGAGCCTACCGTGCGCTCGTCGTTCTCGTCGCGGACCACCCCGAGGAACGAGGCGACCGCCCCGACCCCCGGGGCGCCCGCGTGCAGCCGCCCGACCTCCCGGCCGGTATCGAACGGCTCGGCCTGCACCCGGATCCGCACCGCCTTCATCCCCGGTGCTCCGTCAGGCGCGGCAGCAGCTCGATCAAGTTGCATGGACGGAAACGATGGTCGAGCTGCTCGTGAAGCAGTCGATCCCAGGCGGTTCGGCACGCTCCCGAAGAGCCGGGAAGGCAGAAGACGAGGGTGCCGTTGGCCACCCCCCCGAGTGCCCGGGAGTTGACCGTCGAGGTCCCGATCTCTTCGTACGAGATCGCCCGGAACAGCTCTCCGAACCCGTCGATCTCCTTGTCGAGCAACGGGCGGACCGCTTCGGGGGTGCCGTCGCGGCCGGTGAGGCCGGTGCCTCCGGTCGCGATGACCGCGCGCACCCCCGGATCGGCGATCCAGCGCGATACACAGGCTCGGATCCGATACACGTCGTCGGGTACGATAGCCTTCTCCGCCAGCCGATGGCCATCCGCCCGGAGGCGCGAGGCGAGGAGGCGGCCGGACGTGTCGGTCTCCTCCGTGCGGGTATCGGAAACGGTGAGCACCACGATGTCGATGGGGACGAAGGTTCGGGCTTCCGGCATCCGCCGCATCCGGGACTCGATCGGCCCAAGGTTAGCACGAGGAAGGTCGAGCCGAACGATGCCGAGGTCACCCACCGCCCCGGCGACGGAATGGATGCGGCACTGACCCGACGGGCTCGCACCGGATGGCCGGCTGCCCTCGCCGGCGTGCTCGCCCTCGTGCCGGCCCACGCTCCGTGGGCGGCCGACTGGGGCCTTTGCGCTCCTTCGACACTCCCGCCGCCGCCCGCGGAGGGGCTCCGGGGGGCCAGGCTCGAGGCCGATTCCGCACACCTGCGGGGAGACGGCGTGTCGGTGGCCGAGGGGAACGTGGTATTGAGCACCCCCGGGCGCATCGTCACCTCCCACCGCATGGACTACGATGCGGGGGCCGGCCTCGCGGAGGCGAGCGGTGAGGTCACGATGCGCGAGCGGGAGGTGTACTTCGAAGGCCGCCGGCTGGAGGCGAACCTCGAAACCGGCAGGATCGTGATGGAGGATGCGACGTTCACCCACCCGGGCTCGCACGTTCGGGGCGACCCGAAGCGGATCGAACACGAACGCGGGGTCACCGTCGCCACCGGGGGATCGTTCACCACCTGCGATCCGGGCTCGAGCGCGTGGATGGTGAGGGCCAGCTCGGTCGAGCTCGACCACGAGGCGGGGATCGGCACCGCCCGGAACGCGCGCCTGAGCATCTTCGAGCTGCCCGTCCTGTACACCCCGTGGATCTCGTTCCCCCTCGGCAGCGAACGCAAGTCGGGGTTCCTCGTTCCCGTCTTCGAGACGGCGGACAACGTCGGGACGAGCCTGACGACGCCCTACTACCTCAACCTCGCGCCGAACTACGACGCCACCCTCCGGCCGCGGTTCACGAGCCGACGCGGCCCGGTGCTGGGGGGGCGGCTCCGCTACCTCACCGAGAGGGGGATGGGCGCGTTCGAGGCGGAAGCCCTGCCCGAGGACCGGGTCACGGGCGACTCTCGATCCCTCCTCTCGTTCCGGCACCGGCACCGTCTCGGGCCGGGACTCGGCTCCCGCCTGGAGTATGCGCAGGCCTCCGACGTCGATTTCCTGCGGGACCTCGGGACCGGAACCGCGGTCGCCAACACCGACTTCCTCACACGCTTCGCCGGGCTCGCGTACGAGGTCGCGCCCGTGCGGTTCCGGGCCGAAGTCGAGGACTTCCAGGTTCTCAAGCGCACGGAGAACCGGCTCGATCCCTACCGGGCCGCCCCGCGCCTCGCCCTGGACACGCGCCATCCGGAGCGCAACCGGCGCATCAACGTCGACTTTCGCGGCGAGGTGACCCGTTTCGACCACCATACGAACCTGGTTGCCCACGGTACGCGGGTCGATCTCCGTCCGTCCGCGTTCATCCCCCTCCGCTCCCCGCACGGCTACCTGCTGCCGCGGGCCACCCTGCACTTCAGCGGTTACGGCCTGGACGAAGCCGCCGAGGGCGCTCCGAGGTCTCCGACCCGTGCGGTCCCGTCGTTCAGTGCGGACGGCGGCCTCTACTTCGATCGCGAGGCCAGGGTCGGCGGGCGGCGCTTCACCCATACGCTGGAACCGCGGCTGTTCTACGTGCGTGTACCATATCGGGACCAGGACCACCTGCCGCTCTTCGACGGGGGGAGCTTCACCTCCGGCTACGATCACATGTTCCGCGAGAACCGCTTCAGCGGCGCCGACCGGATCGGCGACGCCGATCGGCTGACCCTGGCCCTCGGCAGCCGCCTGCTGGACCGGGGACGAGAGGTGTTCGGGGCGAGATTCGGAAGAATGCAGCGTTTTCGGGATCGCCGTGTCCGGCTCTGCACGACCGCGGATCCGGATCGGGGCTCCAGGGGTTGCGAGGGGCCGGCAGGCGTGGATGGGCGGCGGTCCACCTGGATCGGCGCGGTCAGGGTCCGGCCACGCCGCTCCTTCACGGTCGGCGGTGCGATCGAGCAGCTCGGCGGTGGCTCCGGGGACCGGACGGTCTCGCTCGACCTTCGATACCGCCCATCCCCGGAGCGGATCGTCAATCTCGGCTATCGGCGGTTCCCCCGGGAGATGGCCTCCGCCGGCCTGTTGGAGGAGTCCGTCGGGAGAGTGGCGGAGTCCGTCGGCATCTCCGCGCACCGGGACCTCGGGCGGAACGTCCGGGTGCTCGGGAGTGCGAGCTACGCGCTCGGGGAGGACACGATGACGGAGCTCTACGCCGGCCTCGAGTACGATTCGTGCTGCTTGCGCGTGCGTGTGGTCGCGCAGCGTTACCTTCCCGGGGACAGCGAGGAGCACGAGAGCTCGGTCATGCTGGAGATCGAGCTCAAGGGCCTGACCGGGGCCGGGGTCGGCCGCGGTCCCGACCGTTCGCGGGTCCGTCCGATCCCGGGCCATCGGAACCCCTTCTGACCGTCCGGGAACCATGATGAACCTTCGTTCAATCCGTTCTCCCTGCATCGCGTTCGCGGCGGCCGCCACCCTTCTCTTCGCGGTTCCGCCGGCCGCGGCGGCCGAGCTGGACCGGGTTGCGGCGGTGGTCGACGGCGACGCCGTACTGGTGAGCGAGGTCGAGCGGAGATTCCGCCAGATCGTCTTCGACCTTCGACAGACCTCCTCCGCTCTTCCCGCCCGCGATGCGCTGGTTCGCCGTTCGCTGGACGAGCTGATCCTCGAGCGGCTGCAGCTCCGCATGGCCGAGGAGCTCGGCCTTCGCGTCTCGGACGCCGTGCTCGACCGGGCCATCGAATCCATTGCCCGGAGGTACGACGCCACCGTGGCGGACCTGCGCCGTTCGCTCGAGTCGGGCGGCATACCGTTCCCGGAGTTCCGGGCACGGATCCGCAACGATCTCGTCGCGGAGCGTCTGCGGCGACAGGAGGTCCTCAACCGGATCATCGTAAGTGACGCGGAAGTCGACCGGTTCCTGGCCCGGCCCGGCCAAGGGCCCGAGGAAGGCGACGAGTATCTCCTCGGCCACATCCTCATCGCCGGCACGGAGGACCCGGCGGCGGCCCGAGCCACGGCCGGGGATGTGCTCGCACGCCTGGAGGCGGGCGCGTCCTTCGCGGACCTCGCACGCCTCCATTCGTCCGGCGTCCGAGCGGCCGAAGGCGGGATGCTCGGCTGGCGCTCCGCCGCCGACCTTCCCACCCTGTTCGCGGAGATCGTTCCGCGGCTGGGGCCCGGGGAGACGAGCGGCATCATCGAAGACCCGAGCGGATTCCACATCGTCAGGCTCGTCGACGTTCGCCCGGCCGACCAGAGCATGGTGCGCCAGACGCACGCCGCCCACATTCTCGTCACCGTCAAGCCGCTCGTCACCGACGACGACGCCCGGTCGAGGCTGGAACGGCTTCGCGAGCGCATCCTCCAGGGCGAGGACTTCGGGGAGCTGGCCCGGTTCCACTCCGACGACACCGCTTCGGCGGTGCGCGGCGGCGACCTCGGATGGCAGAACCCCGGCGGCGTCCCCCCGGACCTCCAGGCGGTCATGGATGGAATGCGGGAAGGCGAGCTGAGCCGGCCCTTCAAGACCTCGTGGGGATGGCACCTCCTGCGGGTGCTGGCGCGGCGCGACCACGACAATACGGAAGAGTTGCGCCGCGCTCGGGCGCGGCACGCCGTCTATCAGCGCAAGGCCGACGAGGAGCTCACCGCCTGGTTGCGCCAGCTCCGGGACAACGCATTCGTCCGCGTCCTTCTCGGACGCTGAACGGTGTCCCGGCGCGCGCGGCTGGGACAGCACTTCCTGCACGACCCGGAGGTCGTCGAACGGTCCCTTGCCGCCATCTCTCCCCGCCTGGGCCAGGCGTTCGTCGAGATCGGCCCGGGACGAGGGGCGCTCACGCTCCCCCTTCTCGCCCGCGCCGGCGAGCTCGACGTCATCGAGATCGATCGCGCGCTCGCGGAGCCCCTGACGGGGCGGCCGGGCCTTCGGGTACACGTCGGGGACGCGCTCACGTGGCCGGTCGAGAGCTTCGTGCGAGGAGGGAGCCGGATCCGGATCGCCGGGAACCTCCCGTACTACCTCTCCACGCCGCTCCTGTTCCGGTTGTTCGAGCAGGCCGGCTGCATCGAGGACATGCACTTCATGCTGCAGCGCGAGGTGGTCGAGCGCATCACCGCGCGGCCGGGAACCGCCGCGTACGGACGGCTCGGCATCATGGTGCGGTGCCACGCCGAGGCGACCGCGCTGTTCGAAGTTCCGCCCGAGGCGTTCCGGCCGCCGCCCCGGGTATGGTCGGCGTTCGTCCGGCTTCGGCTCCTTCGCCCGCCCCCGGTGAGCGACGTGGGCGGTCTTCGCCGGGTGGTGACCCGTGCCTTCACCCATCGGCGGAAGAAGATCGGCAACGCGCTCCACGGAATGATCGGCGAAGAGGCCATCCGCGCCTGCGGCATCGATCCGGACCGGCGTCCGGGAACCCTGTCCCTGGACGAGTTCGCGAGGCTGGCGCGCGAGGCGGCGGGTTCCGGATGACGGGGCGAACGTCGTTGCCGGCCGGGCCGAGACGGACACTCGGCTCCCGCCCGCCGTCAGACCATCTTCCGCGGCGCAGGCTCCCGGAGCCGCGAGATGCGCTCGACGAGGAGGTCGAGCACCGCCTCTCCGTCGGCCTCGGTGACCCAGCGCGCGTTCGGTTCGCGTCCCGTCACCCCCCACCAATCGACCACGGTGGACCCCATCGTGTGGGTCCCCTCTGTCTCGACCGCCACCGGGACCGGCTCGGTGGCGAACAGCTCCGGGCGGAGCAGCCAGGCGATGGTGCAGGGATCGTGGATCGGGGAGCGCTCGGGGCCGAAGCGGGCTTCCTCGCTCGCGGCGACGGGGTGCAGGAGGGGCGCGAGGCGCCGGGCCGGCTCCCCGCCGCCGGCCGCCAGGCGCTCGGCGTGGCGGGGGGCGGCGAGCACCTGGTGGGTGACGTCGAGGCCGTGGATGGTGAGCGGGCGCCCGCAGTCGAAGACGATCGCCGCGGCGTGCGGGTCCGCGTAGACGTTGAACTCCGCCGCCGGGGTCACGTTGCCGCCGGCCCGCGAAGCGCCGCCCATCACGACGATTTCACGCACCTTCGGCATCAGGTCGGGGTGTTCGCGGACCACGAGGGCGAGATTGGTGAGCGGGCCGATCGCGACGAGGGTGACCTCCTGGTCACCACTCGCGCGCAGGGTGTCCGCGATGAAGCCGACCGCCCGCCGGCTCCCGGCCGGGCCGGCCGGCAGCTCCACCTCGACCCCTTCGATCCCGCTCTCGCCGTGGTGCCTCACCGCGGTCACCGGCTCGCGCACGAGCGGCCGATCGGCGCCCGCGTGGACCGGCAGGTCCGGGTACCCGCACAGCTCGCGGAGGAAGCGGGCGTTGCGCCAGGTGACCTCGAGCGGCACGTTGCCGGCGACGGCGGTGATCCCGGCGAGATCGATCTCCTCGGAGGAGGCGAGCGCCATCGCGATGGCGAGCGCGTCGTCGCGGCCGGGGTCGCAGTCGAGGAGGATGCGGCGGCGGGGACCCGCGCTCGGGCCGGTGTTCGGATTCATGCGAGGCTCCTCTCCGTCTGGTATCGAATCGTCGCTCCCGCGCGGCGAAGCCCGGCGCCGGCCGGCCCTGCCGCACCGGTTCGCGTCAGGCCGCGGGCCGGCTCCGGATCGACGCCAGCCGGTCGTGGACCCATTCCTCGGCGCGCCGGTTGATCTCGGCCGCGCTCGTTCCCGCGGGGTCGATGGGGGGGCCGATCGCGAGCCGGATCGTCCCCGGCCGCTTGATGAAGCGGCGGCGCCGCCAGAAGTCGCCGGAGTCGTGGGCGATCGGTACGACCGCCCGCCCGGCCCGCTTGGCGAGGAGCGCGCCGCCTCCGCGGAACGCAAGGCGCTCCCCCGGCGCGAGCCGGGTCCCCTCCGGGAACACCACCACCCACAGGCCGTCGTCGAGGCAGCGGCCGCCCTCGCGAATGAGCGCCCGCGTCGCCTCGTGCCCCGCGGCGCGGTCGATGGCGATGGGGCGGAGCAGCGCGAGCCCCCAGCCGAAGAACGGCACGCGCAGCAGCGACCGTTTGAGCACCCAGGTCTGCGGGGCGAAGAGGGTCTGGAGGGCGAGGGTCTCCCACATGGATTCGTGGCGGCAGAGCACGACGGCCGGCTCCCGCGGGAGGTTCCCCGCGCCCTCCACGACGAAGCGGAGGCCGCAGGTGACGCCGAGCCACCAGAGGTTGAACCGGCTCCAGCGGGTGATGAAGCGGTAGCGGACGCGGTACGGGAACGGCGCGCTCAGGGGGGCGAGCAGGGCGAACACGACCGTCGAGGCCACGAGGCCCGCGAAGAAGGCGCCCGACCCGGCCGCCGCACGGAGGGCCGGACAGCGGCTCGCCGGGCGGGCTTCGCGGTTCGGATCGGCCGGCCGGGACAAATTCGCGGGGTCACGCCCGGAGGCGCGAGATGTCGGCGGTTTCCAGGAAGAGGTCCCCGATGCGGGCGAGGAGGGCGAGCCGGTTCGCACGGACCGCCGGGTCGTCGGTCATCACCTGCACGTGGTCGAAGAAGTCGTCGACACCCGCACGAAGCCCGGCGAGCGCGGTCATCGCCTCGGTGTAGTCGCCTTGCGCGAGCATCGCCTCCACCCCGGGGGCCACCGCAAGGACCTGCGATGCAAGGCGCTCTTCGACGGGATCGGTGAGCAGCGCGCGGTCGACCTCGGGCCGGCGCCGCGGCGCGCCGGGATCGATCTCCGCGACCTGCCGCAGGAGGTTGGCGATCCGCTTGTTGGCCGCCGCGAGGCTCGCCGCCTCGGGCAGCGCCCGGAAGGACTGCACCGCGTTCATCCGGCGCACGAAGTCGAGGGGGCGGACCGGCCCCCGGGCATGGACGGCCGCGAAGACGTCGGGCGGCGCCTCCGACCAGCCCCGCAGGCGTTCCATCACGAACTCGAAGACTTCCTGCGCGAGCGGCCCGCGGCCCGTGTCGAGGACCTCGCCGTATCCTTCGACGGCGGCCCGGACGAGGGCTTCGAGGTCCGCGTCGATCTCCCCCTCGACCAGGATCCGCAATGCGCCGAGGGCGCTCCGCCGGAGCGCGAACGGGTCCCGGTCGCCGGTGGGGCCGAGGCCGATGCCGAAGATTCCGGCGAGGGTGTCGAGCCGCTCCGCGAGGGCGAGCGCGCGTCCGGCCGGGGTCCGCGGGATCGCATCGCCCGCGAAGCGGGGAAGGTACGCCTCCTCGATGGCGTCCGCGACCGCGGCCGGCTCCCCGCCCTCGCGCGCGTAGCAGGCGCCCATGTAGCCCTGGAGGTCCGGGAACTCGCCGACCATCGCGGTCGCGAGGTCGCACTTGCAGAGCTCGGCCGCGCGGACCGCGGCGGCGGTCTCGGCCGGCTCCAGCCCGGCGGCCCGCGCCACGCGGCGGACGAGCGCCGCCACCCGGTCGGACTTCGCGGCCATCGAGCCGAGCTTCTCCTGGAACACGACCCCCTCGAGCGCCGCCCGGAAGGCGGGCAGGGGCTGCTCCCGGTCCGAGCGGACGAAGAACGCCGCGTCCTCGAGGCGGGGCCGGACCACCCGTTCGTTCCCGGCCCGGACCGCCTCCGGCCGGCGGCTCTCGATGTTGCTGATCGTGATGAAGGAGGCCCGCAGGCGGCCGTGCTCGTCCTCCACCGGGAAGTAGCGCTGGTGACCCTGCAGGGTGGCCGTGATCACCCCGCGGGGGAGGTCGAGGAACCGCTCCTCGAACCGTCCGGTCACCGCCGCCGGCCACTCGACGAGGGCGGTCACCTCGTCGAGGAGCGCGCCGTCCGCCACCGCCCGGCCGTCGAGCGCGTCCGCCGCCTCCGCGACGAGCCCGCCGACGAGGCAGCGGCGTTCGCCGAACGAGGCGATCACGCGGCCGGGGCGGCGGAGCTTCTCCACGTACTCGGCGGGGTCGGCGATGGGGATCGGGTCCGGATGGTGGAAGCGGTGGCCGCGGGTCTCGCGCCCCGAGCGGATGCCGAGGATCGTCGCCTCGACGACCTCGGGGCCGAGGAGCAGCACGAGCCAGTGGACCGGCCGCACGAACTGCGTGTCGCCGTCCCCCCACCGCATGCGGCGCGCGACGGGAAGCCCGGCGAGCGCCGACTCGATCACCCCCGGCACGAGGTCCGAGGCGGGGCGGGGCGGCTCTTCGACCCGGTGCACGAGCCAGGTTCCCTTCGGCGTGGCGGTCCGGTCGAGGTCCCCCACCTCCACCCCGCAGGAGCGGGCGAACCCGAGGGCGGCGCGGGTCGGCTGCCCGGCGCCGTCGAACGCGGCCGCGAGCGCCGGCCCCCGGCGTTCACGGGTTCGTCCGGCGACGCTCGCCGGCACGCCGTGCGCGATGAGGGCGATCCGGCGGGGGGTCGCGAAGGGCTCGACCGTGCGGCAGCCGATCCCGGCCCGCGCGAGCCCGTCCCGAACCGCGGACGCGAACGCCTCGGCGAGGCCCGCGAGGCCCTGCGGCGGGAGCTCCTCCGTGCCGACCTCCGCGAGGAGGTCGCTCCGTGCGGTCTCAGCCATCGGCTGCCGCCGCCGCGCACGCGGGGGGGCGCAGCAACGGGAAGCCGAGCTGCTCGCGCCGGGCGAGCCAGGCATGGGCCGCGCCCCGCGCGACCGCGCGGACGCGGAGGAGGTAGCGTTGGCGCTCGGTCACCGAGAGCGCCCCGCGCGCGTCGAGGAGGTTGAAGACGTGCGACGCCTTGAGCACCATCTCGTAGGCGGGGAGGGGGAGCTCCGCCCCCGCGAGACGGCGGCTCTCCGCCTCGCAGGTCTCGAACCAGTCGAACAGGGTGTCGACCGGCGCGTGCGTGAAGTTGTAGGCGGACATCTCCTGCTCGTTCTGGAGGTACACGTCGCCGTAGGTCACCCCGTCGGTCCAGGCGAGGTCGTACACGCTGTCCACGCCCTGGAGGTACATCGCCACCCGCTCGAGGCCGTAGGTGAGCTCGGCGGTCACCGGACGGCAGTCGATGCCGCCCGCCTGCTGGAAGTAGGTGAACTGGGTGATCTCCATCCCGTTCAGCCAGATCTCCCAGCCGAGGCCCCACGCTCCGAGGGTGGGGGATTGCCAGTTGTCCTCGACGAAGCGGACGTCGTGCACGAGGGGGTCGACGTCGAGGGCTTCGAGCGAGCCGAGGTAGAGGGCCTGGACGTCGGGAGGCGAGGGCTTCAGGACCACCTGGTACTGGTAATAGCGCTGGAGCCGGTTGGGGTTCTCCCCGTAGCGTCCGTCCGCCGGGCGCCGCGAGGGCTGGACGTAGGCCGCCCGCCACGGCTCGGGGCCGATCGCCCGCAGGAACGTGGCGGGATGGAAGGTGCCGGCGCCGACCTCCATGTCGCAGGGCTGCTGGAGGACGCACCCCTCGGCGGCCCAGTAGGCGTCGAGGGCGAGGATCATGTCCTGGAACAGCATGGATCGGAGGCGGTCGCGGGTCGCTTGAGGGCGGGGCGGCAAGTATAGCCGCCCCGTCCCGGCCGGCCCCGTCCCCTTGGAGCATCCCCCGCGATCTGCGGCTTCCAGGACTTCCTCGTCGCCGCCCACGTCGCCGCCTTCACCCTCGACGAGGGGGTCGATCGCCTTCTCGCCGGCAACATGCTCGCGTTCATGGGGCCCGCCGGGCTCGGCGGGCTCGGCGGGGTGCTCCTCGCGGGGGGGTGGGCATTCGACGCGCATGGCTCGTACATCCGAGCGTTCGCCGCGATGCTGGTCCTCGCGGTCATCGCCCTCGGGCTCACCCTGCTCCTTGCGCGGCGGACGGTGCGCCGAGCCGCCGATGCGCGGGCGGGGGGGCGCGCGCGCCGGGCGCGGGCGAAGTACCATGCGCGCCCCTCGGGGAGGCTGGAGCCCCGCCCGCGGAATCTCCGCATCCCTCGCCGCGAGGACGGGCAAGCCGGGGACGGCTCGCCGGGCCTCGAAGCGGATGCGGAGCGCGGCCGGTGGTCGACACATCGGCGAAGGCGCCCCGCCGAAGCGGCGTGGAGCGGGGCGCGGTCCGCCGCACCGCGCGGGTCGGCGCCCGCCGCGGAAGGACGGGGAGAGCTCGCGCCGGCGCCCCGACGCGGGGCGCGTGAAGTCGGAATGCACGGCGGGGCGGGGCGGGCGGGTCCCGAAGGAGGGAAGCGATGAACGGCAACGGGTCCGCGGCGCAGGCAAGGCTTCGGACCGGGGAGTTCATCCCCCTCGTCGCGCTCCTGTTCTCCCTAGTCGCCCTCGCCATCGACGCCATGCTGCCCGCGCTCCCCGAGATCGGGCGCGACCTCGGCACGGCCCGTCCGAACGACGTCCAGTACGTGGTCGTCTCCCTCTTCCTCGGGCTCGGGCTCGGGCAGATCCTCTTCGGCCCGCTCTCCGACCGGATCGGGCGAAAGCCCGCGATCTACGCCGGCCTCGGGGTGTTCATGGCCGGGTGCCTGATCGCGGTGGCCGCCCCCACGTTCGAGGTCATGATCGCGGGCCGCATCCTCCAGGGCATCGGCGTCGCGGCGCCCCGCATCGTGACCGTGGCCCTCGTCCGCGACCAGTACGGGGGGCGGCCGATGGCCCGCATCATGTCCTTCGCGATGGCCGTCTTCATCCTCGTCCCCGCGGTCGCTCCCGCTCTCGGCCTGTTCGTTCTCCGGGCCGCCGGGTGGCGGGCGATCTTCGTCGCCTTCTTCCTCATCGCCGCCGCCGCCTTCGTGTGGCTCCTCGTCCGCCAGCCGGAGACCCTTCCCCCGGCCCGCCGCCGGTCGCTCTCCCCCCGCGCCGTCGGCCGCACGGTGCGGGAGATCCTCGGGATCCGCTCCGCGCTCGGGTATACCGTCGCCACCGGCTTCGCGTTCTCGCCCTTCGTCGCCTACCTGAGCTCCGCACCCCAGATGTTCGAGGACGGGTACGCGGTCGGGGATCTCTTCGTCGCCTGGTTCGCGGTGCTCGCCCTCGCCATCGGGCTTGCCTCGATCGTGAACGGCCGTCTCGTGATGCGCTACGGCATGCGCCGGCTCTCGACGGCCGCGGCGGCCGCCATCGCGTTCGTTTCGAGCGCCGCATGGATCGGACTCCTTCCGTACGATGGTCTCTTCCCGTTCTGGCTCTTCATCGCCTACTTCCTCTTCGTCTTCGTGTGCATCGGCCTCCTGTTCGGCAACCTCAACGCCCTCGCGATGGAGCCTCTCGGCCACGTCGCCGGGGTGGGGGCGGCGGTGGTCGCCTCCCTCGCGACCCTCATCTCGGTACCCCTCGGCGGGGTCGTCGGCCAGAGCTTCGACGGCGCCCTGTACGCTCAGGTCGGCTCCTTCGCCGTCTTCGGGTTCGGAATGCTCGCCGCCATCCGGTGGGCGGAGCGGGGCCGGCGTTCGCGGGCCGACGGCTGAAGGGGTCCGCCGCGGGCCGGCCGGCGCAAGGCATCGCGGATCGGAGGCGCCGCACCGGGCTCGGGGCGGCGTTCGGCCGTGCGGGCGGGGGCGGGCAGGGCCGGCGAGGAGACGGATCGGGCCGGGCGGGAGCCGCATCGCGGACCGTCCGTATGGTAGGGTTCGCGCCCTCTCGTCCGAACGCCCGGAGAAGGCCATGATCACCGCCATCGTCCAGTTTCCGCTCAAGGAGGGCACGACCCTCGAGATGGCCCGCGCGGCGTACGAAGGGAGCGCCCCCAAGTACCGCGCCCTCGCCGGCCTCGCCCGCAAGTACTACCTCTTCGACGCCGCGGCCGGCATCGGCGGCGGCTGCTACCTCTGGGAGAGCCGGGAGGCGGCGGAGTCCTTCTACGACGACGCCTGGAAGCGGTACATGACGGAGCGCTACGGCGCCGAGCCCCGGATCACGTACTTCGAGACCCCGGTGATCGTCGACAACACGATGGAGGCGTCCGCGGCGGCCGACTGAGCCGGCCCGAGCGGACTTCGGGCCGCCCGCGCCGGGCGGCCGCCCGGGCCGCGGAAGGCGATCCACCGATGAACCAATTCGACGTCATCGTCGTGGGAGGGGGCCACGCGGGGACCGAAGCGGCCCTCGCCGCGGCGCGCGCCGGCGCCCGCACCCTGCTCCTCACCCAGAGCATCGAGACCCTCGGCCAGATGAGCTGCAATCCCGCCATCGGCGGGATCGGCAAGGGGCATCTCGTCCGGGAGATCGATGCGCTCGGGGGCGTCATGGGGCGGGCCGCGGATCGCTCCGGCATCCATTTCCGCACCCTGAACGCGAGCCGCGGCCCGGCGGTGCGGGCGACCCGGGCCCAGATCGACCGCCAGCTCTACCGGGTGGAGATCCGCCGCGCCCTCGAGTCGGAGCCCCGCCTCTCGCTGTTCCAGCAGTCGGTGGACGACCTCGTGCTGGAGCAGGGGGCGGGCCGTGGCCGGGTGGCCGGGGTCACGACCGGCATGGGCCTCGCCTTCCGCGCCGCCGCGGTGGTGCTCACCACCGGGACCTTTCTCGGGGGTCGGATCCACGTGGGGCTCGGCAGCTACCAGGGCGGGCGGGCCGGGGACCCGCCGTCCAACGCCCTGGCCGAGAAGCTCCGCGCGCTCCCGTTCCGGGTGGGGCGTCTCAAGACGGGCACCCCGCCGCGTCTCGACGGCCGGACGATCGACTACCGCCGTCTCGAGGTCCAGCCGGGAGACGACCCGCCCCCGGCATTCTCCCCCGCTGCGCTGCCCTCCGCCCGCCCTCGCCAGGTGTGCTGCCACGTCGCGCACACCAACGAGCGGACCCACGACGTCATCCGGCGCGGGCTCGACCGCTCGCCCATGTACTCCGGGGTCATCGAGGGGGCCGGGCCGCGCTACTGTCCCTCGGTCGAGGACAAGGTGGTGCGGTTCGCGGACAAGCCCTCGCACCGGATCTTCGTCGAGCCGGAGGGCCTCGACACGACGGAGGCGTACCCCAACGGGATCTCGACCAGTCTCCCGTTCGACGTCCAGCACGAGCTGGTGCGTTCGATCGAGGGCTTCGAGAACGCGGCCATCACCCGGCCGGGCTACGCCATCGAGTACGACTACTTCGACCCCCGGGACCTCCGCCCGTCGCTCGAGACGAGCGCGGTGGACGGGCTCTTCTTCGCGGGCCAGATCAACGGCACCACCGGGTACGAGGAGGCGGCGGCCCAGGGGCTCGTCGCGGGCGTCAACGCGGCGCGGCAGGTGGCCGGCCGGGAGCCGTGGACCCCCCGGCGCGACGAGGCGTACATCGGGGTCCTCATCGACGACCTGACCTCGCTCGGGACGAGCGAGCCGTACCGGATGTTCACCAGCCGGGCCGAGTACCGGCTCCGCCTCCGGGAGGACAACGCGGAGCGGCGTCTCACCGAGGCCGGCCGCGAGCTCGGAATCGTGGACGACGCGAGGTACGCGGCCTTCCGCGCCCGGCGCGCGGCCCTGGAGCGCGAGCGGGAGCGCCTGGAAGGGCTGCGGCTCGCTCCCGATCGTATCCCGGAGGGGTTCGCCGCCGAGGTGCTCGGCCGCCCGCTCGGGCGCGATCGGACCGCCTGGCAGCTCCTCCGCCGACCGGAGGTCCGGTACCCGGACCTCATGCGGATCGCGGGACCGGGCATCGGCGACCCCGAGCTGGGGGCGCAGATCGAGATCGAAGCGAAGTACGCCGGATACGTCGAGCGGCAGGAGGACGAGGTGGCGCGGACGCGGGCCCGGGAGGCGCTCCGGATCCCGGACGGATTCGATTACTCCGCGGTGCGCGGCCTGTCGGCCGAGGTCTCCGAGAAGCTTGCGCTGCATCGTCCGGCCACGATCGGCCAGGCAGGAAGGGTGTCCGGGATCACCCCGGCCGCGGTGAGCCTGCTGCTCGTGCACCTGAAGCGCTTCGGAGCGCTGCCGGCCGAGGAGCGCGAAGCTGCGCTCGGGGGGTGAGCGGCCGGGGTCGCATCGAGCCGCGTTCGAGATGGCGTGGACCGCCGGGGTCCGCAGGCGCCGCGCGGCCGGCCGGGCCGGCGCGGAGGACCGGGACGCCTCCCCGGAAGCGCTCCGGCCCGGTCGTGCGCTGTCCCGCGTGCCGTCGCGCATGACCGCGGACGGAGCGCAGCGTGCGTGACGCGGCGGCGCCGGGCACGGTGGAGGCGGGGGCTCGCGAGGAGGCGGAGGCCCTCGCGGCCGGCGCGGTCGAGCTCGGCCTCCGGCTCCCGCCGTCCGCGCCGAAGCGGCTGCTCGCGTTCCTCGCCGAGCTCCGCCGCTGGAACCGTGCCTGGAACCTGGTCTCGGACGCGCCTCCGATCCAGTGGGTACGCGGCCACGTCCTCGACTCGCTCAGCATCGCGCCCCGGCTCGCGGCCATCGCGGAAGGAGCGGACCGCCCCGGGCCGGCCTTGGAGGCCGGGCCTTCGGGTGGGACGCCGGGTGGCGGTGAACCCTTCCGGGTCCTCGATCTCGGGAGCGGGGCGGGGCTCCCCGGCATCCCGCTCGGCATCGCGTTGCCGGGGCTTCGCTTCGTGCTGCTCGACGGGGTCGGGAAGAAGGTCCGGTTCTGCCGTCACGCGGCAATCGCGCTCGGACTCCCCAACGTCGAGGTGGTCGAGGCGCGGGCCGAACGATACGCGCCCCGGGCTCCCTTCGACGCGGTCGTGGTGCGGGCGGTGGGGACCCTCGCGCGGGTTCGCGCGCTCGTCCGGCCGTACTGCCGTGGGCCGATCCTCGCGATGAAGGGCCGGTATCCCGCCCGCGAGCTCGAAGAGATCGAGGGCGTTCCCTTCGAGGCGGCCCGGCTTCGGGTGCCGGGCCGCGAAGAGGTGGAGCGCCACCTCGTGATCCTGCGATGATCGGGTAACCTGACGCGGCATCGCCTCGGACCGGGATGCGGGGCCACGGGCCGGACCCCCCGGGAGCGGTTCGTGCCCCGGTCGCGGCGGGTCGCGGGCCCGCGGACGCCGATGCGGGCGGGACGCCCCGGGCGCTCCCGGGCGCGCCCCGCGCAGAGCTCGTGAAGATGGCGTTGCTTCGAGGAGTCCGGCGTCGCATGGGAGTCGAGGTCATCGCGGTTGCCAACCAGAAGGGGGGGGTCGGGAAGACGACCACGAGCGTGAACGTCGCCGCATCCCTCGCCGCCGCGGGCCATCGGGTGCTGCTGGTGGACGCCGACCCCCAGGGAAACGCCACGATGGGGAGCGGGGTGGACAAGCGCGGGGTCTCCCACTCCATGTACGACGTGCTGATGGAGGACCGTCCGCTCGCGGAGACGGTGGCCGCCGCGCCCGCGGCGGGCTACGACGTCGTTCCGAGCAACGGCGAGCTGACCGCCGCGGAGGTCGGGCTCGTCGGCGAGTCCGGCGGCGAGCTCCGCCTGCGCAGCGCCCTCGCTCCCTCGCGCGACCGCTATCGCTACGTCATCGTGGACTGCCCCCCCGCGCTCAACATGCTCACCGTGAACGGCCTGTGCGCCGCGGATTCGGTCCTGGTGCCGATGCAGTGCGAGTACTTCGCGCTGGAGGGGCTCGCCGCCCTCCTCGACACCGTGGAGCGGGTCCGGGAGCGCCTCAATCCCGAACTCCGGATCGCGGGGCTCCTCAGGACGATGTTCGACCGCCGCAACCGTCTCGCGAACCAGGTTTCCGCCCAGCTCGTCAAGTACTTCGGGGAGCGGGTGTACATGACCGTCGTCCCCCGCAACGTGCGCCTCGCCGAGGCTCCGAGCCACGGGATGCCGGCCCTTGCCTACGACCGCACCTCGAAGGGGGCCCGCGCCTACGTCGCACTCGCCTCCGAGATCGTCGCCCGCGGCAGCCGCGCCGCCCGCGGCCCCCGCTCCCACCGCTCCGTCAACGCGCCGGCCTCACGCCGTGGCTAGCCCGAGAAGCAAGGGGCTCGGGCGCGGGCTCGATGCGCTTCTCGGTCCCGGGGGAAGCGGCGCAGGCGACCCGGGGCGCGAGGTCCCGGTGGAGATGATCCGCCGCAGCCCGTACCAGCCGCGCGTGAAGATCGATTCCGAGGCGCTCGAGGAGCTCACGCGCTCGGTCATCGCGCATGGGGTGGTCCAGCCGGTGATCGTGCGTCCGGTGGGAGAGGACCGCTACGAGCTCGTGGCCGGGGAGCGCCGCTGGCGGGCGGCCCAGGCGGCCGGACTCGAGACCGTGCCGGCGGTGGTGCGCGAGGTCCCGGACGAAGTCGCGCTCAGCATCGCGATCATCGAGAACATCCAGCGTGAGGACCTGACCCCGCTGGAGGAGGCGCGGGGGGTCGCCCGCCTCATCGAGGAGTTCTCCATGACCCACCGGGAGGTCGCGGAAGCGGTGGGCCGGTCGCGGCCCGCGGTCTCGAACCTGCTGCGGCTGCTCGATCTGAACGAGGACGTGCGCGCCCGGCTCGAGGCGGGCGATCTCGAGATGGGACACGCGCGGGCGCTGCTCGCGCTCACCGGCCCCCAGCAGAGCGGGGCGGCCCGGCTCGTGGCGGAGCGGGGTCTCTCGGTGAGGCAGACCGAGGCGCTGGTGCGGCGGGTGCAGGGCGTCCCCGGCGAAGGTGGGGACGACGAGGAAGCGTCGCCGGACCCGGACATCGGCCGTCTCGAGACCCGCCTCGGCGATCTCATCGGGAGCGAGGTCAACATCCGCCACGGCAAGCGGGGCTCGGGCCGCCTCGTCATCCGCTACCACAGCCTCGACGAGCTGGACGGGATCCTGGAACGGCTCGACCCGGACCACGCCGCGGAGGAGTAGCCGGCGCCCCGTTCTTCGCCCGCCTCTCTCGTCCCGGTGCGAGAAGGGGCGGCCACGCCGGCCCGACTCCCGCCGTCGAGGCTCGCGCCGGGCAGCGGTCCGGCACCGGACCCCCGCTACCGGGCCGCCTCCTTCCGGATTCAGCCGCTGCGACCGCCAGCTTGCGCAGGCTTCCTCGAACCTCGTCCGTCGAGCACTCGGCAATCGGGTCATGGGCGCCTCCTCGCCGCCTATCCGACCGGACGGATCACCTGCTGCTACCCCGGACGGACTATTCGCTCCTGACAGGCTTGCGGATACGCGCGTGGAAGTCCCGCTCGCCGTCGCAGGCGAGCGCCGCGGCCACGACGGCCCGTCGGGGCAGATCGGGCAGCGCGCCGGGAAAGCCTTCCGAGACCTCGACACCCCGTATCCGCAGCATCTCCCGCACCGCTTCCGCCAGCTCCTCCTTCCGGCTCTCGCCGCGGAGGGAGCGGAGCAGCGGGTCGTCGTCCGGCCCCATGCCGTCGCGCGCCCCGAGGGCGCGGCCCAGGTGCTCCAGCCGCGCGTGCGTCCACCCCGAGGGCTCGACCTCGTTCATCGCCTCGTGGATGGCCGTGGCCCGCCAGCCCGGAAACGCCCGGCTCGCCCGCGACTCCCGGTACGCGCCCCCTTCCAGCAGGTGGATCGTCAACCCCGGCCGCCGCCCCCGCGGGCGGCTCGGGGCGGTCCGGTCCGGGACCTCCACCCACACCTCGGGGAACCCCCACGCCTCGTAGAGCCGGAGCTTGCCCCGGCGCACGTCCGTGGTGTGATCCACCTCCAGCACCACGTCGGGGTAGTCGTGTTCCCCGACCACCATCGCGCTCGACCCCGGCAGCTCCACCCGCGACGGGTACAGGTACACGGTCTGGTCCGCCTGCATGATCCGCCGGGGCCTGCCGTGCTCGTCGCGCACGAGCAGGTCCATCGCGCCGAAGCACTTGATTGGGGCGCCGCGCACCGCGCCGATGCGTTCCACCAGTCCGGCGAGGCCGTGGGAGGGGCTCTCGTGGGTGGGGCTGGTGGGCTCGCGTACCCGCCAGGCGGTCCCGGTCTCGGCGTCCCAGACTTCGAGCCGCCCCTCGAAGCGGCGGAGCTCCCGCCTGGTCATGGGAACGTCGGTGCAGCCGACGAATTCGAGCTCGGAGAGCGCCGGCTCCTCCGGGCGCACCGCGGGCCGTCTGCCGGCCTCCGATCCTCTCCTTTCATGCAGCGCCGCCATCCTCGTCTCCTTGCGCTTCGGCCGAGCCGGCATTGTACGCCGCGTCCGATGAACCGGACGCCGCCTCCCGACGCCGCACCGCGCGGCGGGCCGGTTTCCTGCGGACCTCGGGCCGTGGTGCCGGCAACGCGGGCAGCGCTCGGGCGCCATGGTGTCCGCGTGCACGACGCCGCGTACAAGGACCTGTTCTTCCGCCCCGGCTGGTCGAGGACCTGCGGCACGGGCTCGCGGCCCGGGAATGAGACAACCCCCGCGCGATGCGGACCCGGCACCGCGACGGCAGATCCCGAAGCTGGAGCAGGACGGCCCCCCAAGGTGCGTCCGGCGGCGATGGCCGCGGCGGCGAGACCCTGTTCGAAGGTGGCGAGCAGCGGTGCGATGCCGGTGACCGACCTTGCCAAACGCTTCGAGGGTGAGCCGATGGTGTCGCCGGCACGACGAACGGCCGCGCGACCGGGGGGCCAGGACCATTTCGTTCTGCCGGTGTCCGGGGCGGGCGCTGCTGCCGCGTCCCGACCTGTACCGCACAAATCGCTAAATCTGCATGTTCAGACCAATATCATCCGAATTATTATTCAAAACACATCGGGCACGCGCACCCCGATGCAGAATGAAATCACCCTGCCGGGAGGCGAGCCCCGGGCGCTGTTCGTAAGCTATTGATATAGAGGGTGGAGGTCGGTAGGCGAGATATTTTTACCCCACGGAGGCGGCGTTCTTCCGCGGTTTGGGTTCGGTTCGAGGGGGTGGCTGGCGGATTTCATCCCACGGAGCCACTTGCGCGGGCACGGCGTCCTGGGAACGGCGCGTCTGGAAAACGCGCCGTTCCCAGGACGCCGTGCCCAAGAGCGTTCGCGAGAGGCGTGTTTGGCGAAAATCCCTACAGCGCACATGCCTCGAGGCGGCGAGTCGTTGATCGGCGCGGACGGGGTTGGTTACAATCGCGTCCTCGCCGGAGATGGTGGCGCTCCCCACGGGAGGGTCCCGAGCCCGGGTCCGGACGTAGCGGAACGGGTGAGGGGAGCCTCCCGCTTTGTTTGTCAGGGGAGGGGGTGCGGATGCGGCGAGGATGGTCGAGTGGTCTGGCGGGGGACGCGGGTCGTCTCGCCTCGGCGCAGGCGGCCCTCGCGCTCGCCGCCGCCGCCGCGTTCCTGGTCTTTCGGGATGCGGCCGCGGCAGGAGGGGCGCTGGCGGGGAGCGGTATCGCCCTCGTGCTGACCGCACTCCACGCGCGCCGCGTCCGGCTCGCGACCCGGGCGACGAAGTCCCGGCCGGGAGCGGAGACGCTGGTGCTCGGGATCGGGGTGTTCGAGCGGTTCGCGGTCGCCGCGGGGCTGTTCGCACTCGGGATCGGCTACTGGAAGCTCGCTCCGGTGCCGATGATCGCGGGGTTCGCGGTGTGCCAGGTCGGCTGGTTCCTCGCCGGGTCGCTGCATCGCCCGGCCGGAGGGCCGCCGCCCTGAGCGACGCGAGCGTTGAGAGAACCGGAGTCGAGAGACTTGGCTGACACGAGCGCGGCGGCCCAGCCCGCGACCGACAATCCGGTCGAGTACATCCGGCACCACCTGACGAACCTGTGCCTCGGCTGCGACCCCGAGACGCACCGGGCGTCGGGCCTCATCGACTTCTCCGTGTTCTTCCTGGACACGTTCCTCGTGAGCCTGGTGCTCGCGGGGGTGATCATGCTCGTCGCGTGGCGGGTCGGGCGGAACCTCGACCCCGACAACCCCACCGGGCTCCAGAACGTGCTCGAGATCCTGGTCGAGTTCGTCAACGGCATGGTGCGGGACGTGTTTCCGAAGCCGAACCGCCTGGTCGGCCCCCTCGGGCTCACCATCTTCGTGTGGGTCTTCCTCATGAACCTGATGGACCTCATCCCGGTGGACCTCGTCCCCTGGCTGCTCTTCGAGGCGGGGGTCCCCTACTTCAAGGTGGTCCCCACCACCAACCTCGACGCCACGTTCGGGCTCTCGCTCAGCATCTTCGTGCTCATCATCATCCACAACGTGCGGGAGCGCGGGGCCTGGGGCTACGTGAAGACGTACCTGACCCATCCGTTCGGCATCTTCGCCTTCCCGGTCAACGTGGTGATGACCCTCATCGAGGAGATCGCGAAGCCGCTCAGCCTCGGGCTCCGGCTCTTCGGAAACCTCTTCGCCGGCGAGCTCCTGTTCATCCTGATCGCGCTCCTGCCGTTCTGGGCCCAGTTCATCCCGGGCGGCGCATGGGCCATCTTCCACGTTCTGGTGATCACCTTGCAGGCGTTCATCTTCATGCTGCTCTCGATCGTGTACATCTCCCTGGCCTACCAGGACGACCACTGACCCTCCATCCAACGGCGACCTTCGAGGAGAGAGAAATCATGCTGGAGGCAACCGACATCGCGTCGATCTACTACGCCACCGCGATCGGCGTCGGCATCATCCTGGCCGCGGCCGGTCTCGGCTCCGCCCTCGGCTGGGGACTCATCTGCGGGCGGTACATCGACGGCATCGCCCGCCAGCCGGAGCTGCGGCCGCAGCTTCTCGTCCAGATGCTGTTCACCGGGGGCCTCATGGAGGCGTTCCCCATGATCGTGCTCGGCATCTCGATGTGGCTGATCCTCGCCAACCCGTTCATCGGGGCGGCGCAGGCGGCGCTCGGCGGCTGAGGCGGGCCGGGTCCGATCCATGAACACGGGATCCTCCGGGCTCGGAGGAGGGGGACGACGGTGAACGTGACGGCCACCCTGTTCGGACAGATGGGCACCTTCCTCGTGCTCGTCCTGTTCGTGATGAAGTTCCTCTGGAAGCCGGTCCTGAACGCGCTGGAGGACCGCCGCACGCGGATCGCGGAGGGGCTCGCGGCGGCCGAGAGGGGCCACGAGGAGCAGGCGCGGGCCGAGGAGCGGGCGGCCGAGGTGCTCGAGGACGCGCGCGAACGGGCGGGCGAGATCGTCGCCCAGGCGCAGCGCCGCGGCACGGAGATCGTCGAGGAAGCGAAGGCCGCGGCCCGCACCGAGGGGGAGCGGCTCCTCGTCGCCGCCCGCGCCGAGATCGACCAGGAGTCCCTGCAGGCGCGCGAAGCGCTGCGCCGGGAGGTGGGTCGGATCGCGCTCGCGGGCGCGGAGCGGCTGCTCCGGCGGGAGGTGGACGCCGGGCAGCACGCCGAGCTGCTCGGGCAGCTCGCCGAGGAGCTCTAGGCGGCGGCGATGGAAGACTCGATCACCCTCGCCCGGCCCTACGCCCAGGCGGCCTTCCGCCGGGCGGAGCGCGAGGATGCGTTGGAGGCGTGGTCCGAGGGGCTGGGCCTGCTCGCGGCGGTGACCGCCGATCCCGGCCTCGCCCGGCTGCTTGCCGACCCGAGGGTTCCCGCGGACCGGGTGACGGAGCTGGTGCTCGACGTCTGCGGGAGCGGGCTCTCCACAACCATGACCAACTTCGTCCGGGTGCTCGGGGAAGGGCGGCGTCTCGGCGCCGGCCCCGCCGTCGCCCGGCTCTTCGAGGAGGAGCGGAGCCGCCGGGCGGGGCGGAGCGCGGTGGAGATCGTGTCCGCCTACGCCCTCGAGCCGCCGCACCTCGAGCTGCTGGCCGAGGCGATCCGCCGGCGCCTCGGACATGCGATCACGCTGGAGACCTCGGTCGACGAGTCGCTCATCGGCGGGGTCGTGATCCGGTTCGGGGACTCCGTCATCGACGCGTCGCTCGCCGGCCGGCTGCGCGAGCTCGCGCACGACCTCGTCTGAATATCGTCCTCCGGGCGCCGGCCGCGGGCCGGGCCGGCCGGCGGAGACAACTGCGGAGCAGGTAATGAAACTCAGCGCGACGGAAATCAGCGAGCTCATCCGCGAGCGGATCGAGAGCTTCGAGATCCGGACCGAGACGCGGACCGAAGGGTCCGTCGTGACCCTGACGGACGGGATTGCCCGGGTCCACGGCCTGAGCGACGTGATGCAGGGCGAGATGATCGAGTTCCCCGGCAACACCTACGGCCTCGCGCTGAACCTGGAGCGCGACTCGGTGGGCGCGGTCGTGCTCGGGGACTACGAGCACATCTCCGAGGGAGACGTGGTGCGGTGCACGGGCCGGATCCTCGAGGTTCCGGTGGGGCGGGAGGTGCTCGGACGGGTGGTCGACGCCCTCGGCGAGCCGATCGACGGGCGCGGGCCGATCGAGGCCGAGGAACGGCTCCCCATCGAGCAGATCGCGCCCGGGGTGATCACCCGCCAGTCGGTCGGACAGCCGGTGCAGACCGGGCTCAAGTCCATCGACTCGATGATCCCGATCGGCCGGGGCCAGCGCGAGCTCATCATCGGCGACCGCCAGACCGGCAAGACCGCGGTCGCGGTCGACACCATCATCAACCAGAAGGGCTCGGGCATCCGGTGCATCTACGTCGCGATCGGGCAGAAGAACTCGTCCATCGCGGCGGTGGTCCGCAAGCTCGAGGAACACGGCGCGATGGACCACACGGTGGTGGTGGCCGCACCGGCCGCGGAGTCGGCCGCGATGCAGTACATCGCCCCCTACAGCGGCTGCGTGATGGGCGAGTACTTCCGCGACCGGGGCGAGGACGCGCTCATCATCTACGACGACCTGACCAAGCAGGCGTGGGCGTACCGCCAGATCTCGCTGCTCCTGCGCCGGCCGCCGGGGCGCGAGGCGTATCCCGGAGACGTCTTCTACCTCCACTCCCGGCTGCTCGAGCGGGCGGCGCGCATCAACGCGGACGAGGTGGAGCGGCGCACGAACGGCGCGGTGAAGGAGCGCACCGGGTCGCTCACCGCCCTCCCGATCATCGAGACCCAGGCGGGTGACGTGTCGGCGTTCGTGCCGACGAACGTCATCTCCATCACCGACGGGCAGATCTTCCTCGAGACGGACCTCTTCAACGCCGGCATCCGCCCGGCCGTGAACGCGGGGCTGTCCGTGTCCCGGGTGGGGGGAGCGGCGCAGACGACCATCATCCGGAAGCTCGGCGGCGGGGTGCGCCTCGCCCTTGCCCAGTACCGCGAGCTGGCCGCGTTCGCCCAGTTCGCCTCCGACCTCGACGAGGCGACCCGCCGGCAGCTCGAGCGCGGACAGCGGGTTACCGAGATGATGAAGCAGAGGCAATACGCCCCGATGAAGATCTCGGAGATGGCCGTCAGCCTGTTCGCGGTGGACCGGGGCTACCTCGACGACCTGCCCCTCGACAGGATCGCGGGATTCGAAGAGGCCCTGCACGCCCACATGCACTCCGAGCACGGGGAGCTCATGGGGAAGATCGACGCGACCGCGGACTTCAGCGGCGAGATCGAGGCGGGCCTCGCCGCGGCCGTCGACGGCTTCAAGTCCACCCAGGCCTGACAGGCGGAGCGGGACAAGGGTCGCGACAGCGGCGAAACGGGGATCGACATGGCTGCCGCGAAGGAAATCCGGACCAAGATCAAGAGCATCGCGAATACGCAGAAGATCACGCGGGCGATGGAGATGGTGGCCGCGAGCAAGATGCGGCGCGCCTTGGAGCGGCGGAACGCGGCTCGGCCCTACGCCCTCAAGATGCGTCAGGTCATCGCCCACATCGCCCAGGCCCACTCCGAGTACCGCCACCCGTTCATGGCGGAGCGCGAGGCGAAGCGGGTCGGCCTGCTCCTCGTCTCGACCGACCGCGGCCTCTGCGGAGGGCTCAACACGAACCTCTTCCGGAGCGTCCTGCGGGAGATGGAGGGGTGGAGCGGGTCCGGCCTCGAGATCGACGCGTGCGTCATCGGAAACAAGGGGTCGATGTTCCTGCGCCGGCTCGGGACGAACGTCGTGGCCCAGGCCGCCCACGTCGGCGACGAGCCCCGCGTCGCCGATCTGGTCGGGGTCGTGCGGGTGCTCCTCACCGCCTACGAGGAGGGCCGCCTCGACCGGGTGTACATGGCGTACAACGACTTCGTGAACTCGATGACCCAGCAGCCCCGGGTCGAGCGGTTGCTGCCGTTCGTATCCGCCGCGGAGGAGGTGCTCGACGTGTACTGGGACTACCTGTACGAGCCCGGCGCGCCGGAGGTGCTGGATCGGGTGTTCGTCCGGTACGTCGAGTCGCTCGTGTACCAGGCGGTCATGGAGAACGGGGCGAGCGAGCAGGCGGCCCGGATGGTGGCGATGAAGGCGGCGACGGACAACGCGGGCACCCTCATCGATGAGCTGAAGCTCGCCTACAACAAGGCGCGCCAGGCGGCGATCACCCAGGAGATCTCGGAGATCGTGGGCGGCGCGGCCGCGGTGTGAGCCGGGGGCGCGAAGGCGGAAACGAAAGTCTCCCGCTCGTGCGGGACGGAACCGAGGACAATGCGGATGAGCGGTGGAGAAGTCGTACAGATCATCGGAGCGGTGGTGGACGTCGAGTTCCCGCGCGGCGAGATCCCCAAGGTCCATGACGCGCTTCGGCTCGATGAGCAGGACCTGACCCTCGAGGTGCAGCAGCAGCTCGGCGACGGGGTGGTCCGGGCGATCGCGATGGGCTCCACGGACGGGCTCCGGCGCGGGGTCCGGGTGCTGAACACGGGCGAGTCCATCTCCGTGCCGGTCGGACCGAAGACCCTCGGGCGCATCGTGGACGTGCTCGGGCAGCCGGTCGACGAAGCCGGCGAGATCGGGGCGGAGGAGCACTGGACCATCCACCGGGAGGCGCCCGCCTACGCCGACCAGGCGCCGACGGTCGAGCTGCTGGAGACCGGCATCAAGGTCGTCGACCTCATCTGCCCCTTCGCCAAGGGTGGCAAGGTGGGGCTCTTCGGGGGCGCCGGGGTCGGCAAGACCGTGTGCGTGATGGAGCTGATCCGCAACATCGCGATCGAGCATAGCGGCTACTCCGTCTTCGCCGGGGTGGGGGAGCGGACCCGGGAGGGCAACGACCTCTACCACGAGATGACGGAGAGCGGGGTCCTCGACAAGGTGGCCCTCGTCTACGGGCAGATGAACGAGCCGCCCGGGAACCGTCTGCGGGTGGGCCTGACCGGGCTCACCATGGCGGAGTACTTCCGGGACGAGGGGCGCGACGTCCTCCTCTTCATCGACAACATCTACCGCTACACCCTGGCCGGGGTCGAGGTCTCGGCCCTGCTCGGGCGCATGCCCTCGGCGGTGGGCTACCAGCCGACCCTGGCCGAGGAGATGGGGGTGCTCCAGGAACGCATCACCTCGACCCGGACCGGGTCGATCACCTCCATCCAGGCGGTGTACGTGCCGGCCGACGACCTCACCGATCCTTCGCCGGCGACGACCTTCGCGCACCTCGACGCGACGGTGGTGCTCTCGCGGCAGATCGCGGAGCTCGGGATCTATCCCGCCGTGGACCCGCTCGACTCCACGAGCCGGCAGCTCGACCCGCAGGTGCTCGGCCAGGAGCACTACGACGTCACGCGGGCGGTCCAGAGCACCCTGCAGCGCTACAAGGAGCTCAAGGACATCATCGCGATCCTGGGCATGGACGAGCTCTCGGACGAGGACCGCCTCACCGTGTCGCGGGCCCGGAAGCTCGAGCGGTTCCTGTCCCAGCCGTTCTTCGTGGCGGAGGTGTTCACCGGATCGTCCGGCAAGTACGTGCCGCTCCGAGAGTCCATCGCCGGGTTCCGGGCCATCGTGGACGGGGAGTACGACCACCTCCCCGAGCAGGCCTTCTACATGGTGGGCAACATCGAGGAAGCGGTGGAGAAGGCGAAGATCCTGTGAGCGGACGAGCCCGCGAAGGCCGAGGAGGAGGGAGGCGATGGCCCTGACCACCCAGCTCGACGTGGTGAGCGCCGAGCGCGAGATCTTCTCCGGCGAGGTGGAGATGGTGTTCGCCCCCGCGGTCGAGGGCGAGGTCGGCATCATGCCCGGGCACAGCGCCCTCATCACCACCCTCGCGCCGGGAGAAGTGCGGGCGGTCAAGGCGGGGGGAGAAGACGAGTCGTTCTACGTATCGGGCGGTATCCTCGAGGTGCAGCCCCACGTCGTGACGGTGCTGTCCGACACGGCGCTTCGGGCCGAAGACGTCGACGAGGCGGCCGCCGCCGCCGCCAAGGAGCAGGCGGAGCAGGCGCTCCACGACCGGCAGGCCCAGATCGACTACGCGAAGGCCCGGGCCGAGCTCGCCGAGGCGGTGGCCCAGCTTCGGACCCTGGAGCGGATGCGCCGCCGCTCCGGGCGGGCCTGAGTCCAGCCGCCCGGGTTCACGGCCGGCCGCCGCCTTCGGAGACGGGGAGATCGCTCCCGGCGCCGCATCCACGGGGAGGGAGCCGCGCATGACGGACTTCGAGGTCGTCGTCCTCGCGGCCGGCGACGGCAAGCGGATGCGGTCCGGCCGCCCCAAGGTTCTCCAGGAGGCGGCGGGTCGTCCCCTCCTCGCCTGGGTGGTGGAGGCCGCCCGCACCCTCGATCCGGCCGCGGTCCACGTCGTGTACCGCGGCGATTCCGTCCGTTCGGGGATCGAAACGGCCCTCGATCCCGGCGTGCCTCCGGTCCACTGGGTGGAGCAGCCCCGGCCCCTCGGGACCGGACATGCGCTCGCCCAGGCGCTCCCCTTCATCGCCGACGGGCGTGGGGTCGTGGTCCTCTATGGCGACGTGCCGGGGCTCGAACCCGGCTCGCTCCGCCGTCTCCGGGCCGAGGCCGGCCCTCGACGAATCGCACTCCTCACCGTTTCCGTGGACCGGCCGGACGGCTACGGCCGGGTACGGCGCGGCTCCGACGGGCGGGTCGCCGGCATCGTGGAGCACCGCGATGCGAGCCCGGCCGAGCGCGCGATCCGGGAGATCAACACGGGGATCATCGCCGCGCCCGCCGAGCCGCTCCGCCGATGGGTAGCCGCCCTCTCGGCCGACAACGCACAGGGCGAGTACTATCTCACCGACGTGGTGACCATGGCCGTCGACGAGGGTTTCCGGGTGGCGCCGGTCGCTCCGTCGTCCCCGGGAGAGGCGCTCGGGGTCAACGATCGGATCGATCTCGAGGCGGCGGAGCGCCGCCTTCAGCGCCGGCGGGCGGAGCAGTTGATGCGCGGCGGGGTGACCCTGCGCGACGCGGCGCGGGTCGACGTCCGGGGTCGGGTCGAGGCGGGTGAAGACGTCGTGATCGACGTCGGGGTCGTACTCGAGGGCCGGGTGCGGATCGGCCGGGGCGCGGCCATCGGGCCCTGCACCGTGCTGCGCGACGCCGAGATCGGCGAAGGGGCCCAGGTGCTCTCGCATTGCGTGATCGATGGTGCGCGGGTGGCGTCCGGGGCCCGGATCGGCCCGTTCGCCCGGCTGCGCCCGGACACGGAGGTCGGGGAGGGCGCGCGGATCGGAAACTTCGTCGAGGTCAAGGCGTCGCGGATCGGGTCCGGCTCCAGTGCGAACCACCTCGCGTACGTCGGGGACGCCCGGGTGGGGCGCGGGGTCAACATCGGCGCGGGCGCCATCACCTGCAACTACGACGGGGTCGAAAAGCACCGGACCACCATCGAGGACGGCGCGTTCATCGGCTCCGGGGTGGAGCTCGTGGCCCCCGTCCGGGTCGGCGAAGCGGCGGTCATCGGGGCGGGATCGACGGTGACCCGCGATGCGCCGCCGGGGCAGCTCACCCTTTCACGGAGCCGTCAGACCAGCATCGCGCGCTGGAAACGCCGCTTTGGCGGCGGCTGAGCGGGCTCACCAGCGTCAGCGAGAGGAGACCGGAGCATGTGCGGAATCGTCGGGGCGGTCGCACGGCGCGACGTGGTCCCCTTCCTCCTCGAAGGTCTGCGGCGCGTGGAGTACCGCGGCTACGACTCGGCCGGTCTTGCGGTGATGAGGGACCGCATCGAACGGGTCCGCACGGTGGGGAAGGTGGCGGAGCTCGAGGCGCTCGTCGAACGGGAGCGGCCGCGGGGGAGGACGGGGATCGCCCACACCCGGTGGGCGACCCACGGGAAGCCGACCGAATCGAATGCGCACCCGCTCATGTGCGGCGAAGAGGTCGCCGTCGTTCACAACGGGATCATCGAGAACCATTCGGACATCCGCGCGGAGCTCCTGGAGTCCGGCTACCGGTTCGACTCCGAGACCGACACGGAGGTGATCGCGCACCGGATTCATCATGATCTCGCGCGGGGCCGCGATCTGCTCGACGCGGTCCGGCACACCGTCCTCGTCCTGGAAGGGTCCTACGCCTTCGGGGTGGTGGCGCCGCACGACCCGCATCGTCTCGTCGCCGCGGTCCGGGGCAATCCGCTCGTCGTCGGGGTGGGTGCGGGCGAGCACTTCATCGCCTCCGACGTCGCGGCCCTCATCGGGGTCACCCGTCAGTACATGGTGCTGGAGGACGGGGACGTCGCCGACGTGACGGCCGACACGGTGAGGATACTGGACCGGCTCGGCCGGCCCGTGCGCCGTTCCGTCTTCACGAACACCCTCAACCCGACGATGGTGGACCGCGGGAAGTGGCGGCACTTCATGCTCAAGGAGATCCACGAGCAGCCGCAGACCGTGGTGGCGGCCCTCGCCGGCCGTACCTCGAAAGGCCGGGTTCTGGAAGCCGCGTTCGGTCCGACCGCCTCCGAGGTGTTCGACCGGATCCGCTCCGTACAGATCGTCGGCTGCGGAACCGCCTATCACGCGGGGCTCGTGGCCCGGCACTGGTTCGAAGGTCTCGCCGGCGTGCGGTGCAGGGTGGAGCAGGCGAGCGAGTTCCGGTACCGGCGCCCGCTGGCGGATCCGTCCACCCTGGTGGTGGCCCTCTCCCAGTCCGGAGAGACGGCCGATACCCTGGGGGCCCTGGGCGAGGCGGCGGCGCGGGGATTCGGACCGTCGCTCGGCATCGTGAACGTGCCGAACAGCTCCCTCGTGCGCGCCGCGGACCTCGTCCTGATGACCAATGCGGGACCGGAGATCGGGGTCGCGTCGACCAAGGCGTTCACCGCCCAGCTCGTGGCCCTTCTGCTGCTGGCGGCGGCAGTGGGCCGGCGCCACCGGATGACCCCCGAAACGGAGGCGCGAATCGTCCGGGATCTCGAGGCGCTGCCGGATTGGTGCGATCGGGCGCTGCGCCTCGGCCCGGCCGTGGACGAGCTGGCGGCGGGGTTCGCCGACAAGCGCCACGCGCTCTTCCTCGGGCGCGGGGTGCACTACCCGGTGGCGATGGAGGGCGCGCTCAAGCTGAAGGAGATCTCGTACATCCATGCGGAGGCCTATCCGGCGGGGGAGCTGAAGCACGGACCCCTCGCCCTGGTCGACAAGGATATGCCGGTGGTGGCGGTGACCTCGAACGACGCACTGGGCGCGAAGCTGCGTTCCAACCTCGAGGAGGTGCGGGCCCGCGGCGGGATCCTCCATGTCTTCGGCGAAGACGTGGAAGGGGGCTGGCACGATGCCCGGGTGCTCTCCATGCCTTCGGTCGGGCCCATCGTCGCCCCGGTGGTGCACACGATCCTGCTCCAGCTACTCGCCTACCACGTGGCGGTACTGAAGGGGACCGACATCGACCAGCCCCGCAACCTCGCCAAATCGGTCACCGTCGAGTAGTCCACCTCACGAGACGAGGCCGGCCAGTCGCCGGGCCGCGTGCGCTACGTCGGGCGCGCCGAAGATCGCATCGACGACCGCGAGCAGGTCGACCCCGCATTCGAGCAACGGGGGCGCGTTGTCCGCCGTGATCCCCCCGATGGCGACGATGGGCGCCTCGATGCGCCGGCGCACCTCGGCGACGAGCTCCGTCGTGGCGCGCACCGCGCCGGGCTTGGTAACGGAGGGGAAGAAGCTCCCGAACGCCACGTAGTCCGCCCCGTCCCGGGCGGCGGTGAGCGCGCGGCGCGCCTCGTCGTAGCAGGAGACGCCGATGATCGCGGAGCTGCCGAGCCGGGCCCGGGCGGCGGCAAGCGTCTCGTCGTCCCGGCCGAGATGTACCCCGTCCGCCCCCACCGCAAGCGCGAGGTCCACGTCGTCGTTGACGATGAGCGGCACCCTCCGCGGGCGGCAGATCGCGAGCAGCGCCTCGGCGTCGCTCCGCCGGCGGGCGGCGTCCGGCGACTTGTTGCGGTACTGGACCGCCCTGACCCCTTGCTCCACGGCCGTCGCAACCGCGTCGGCGAGCACCGCTCCGAACCGGTCCTCCGGCGTGACCGCGTAGATCCCGCGGCGCGGCCAAGGGGTCGTCTCGTGTTCTCTCGGCATGACCGGGTCCCGTTCGGCCCGGACCCGATCGTAGGGCGGGGACGGGCCCGCCGCGACCCCGGCTTTCCGGGATGGACTTCCCGGAACGGAAGATGTATCCGAGCGGCGGGCCTGTGCGAAAATACCGGTCCGGCGGGACCCGGATCGAACGGATGACCGCGACCTCGTTCCAGCACTGGTGGAAGCGCGATGAAATCCTGGATGTGCGTGATCTGCGGCTTCATCTACTGCGAGGAGGATGGATTGCCGGAGGAGGGGATCGTGCCGGGAACCCGATGGGAGGACATCCCCCCGAACTGGGTCTGTCCCGACTGCGGGGCCCGCAAGGAGGATTTCGAGATGGTCGAGGTCTGAACCCATGCAAGGCAGGCGAACATGACGGCACCAATGACGGCACCACGGTTTCGGGAGAACGTCGCCGAGAGCGACATCAGCCTTACGCCGGCGGCCCGCCGGCAGCTCGCGGATCTGTGCGAGCAGGTCGACGACGATGAGGTGGAAGCGGTCCGGATCTACGTGACCGGCGGCGGTTGCTCCGGCATGACCTACGGGATGACGTTCACGGACCGCCGGACCCCGTGGGACAAGGTCCTGACGGAGGATGGCTTCGACATCTACGTCGATGCGATCGCGTTCGGCTATCTCCACGGGGTCGAGATCGACTTCGTGACCCGGCCCACCGGCGCGAGCTTCGTGTTCAACAACGTCTTCACGGCAACGGGCGGGAGCGGAGCCTGCGCCGGCTGCGGAGCCGCCCGGGCCTGAGCGTGCCCGGCGGCCCGGCGCTGCTCATCGCACCGCCGGGAAGCTATCGGATCGCGGCGTACCGGCGCGCCGCGTCCCGTCTCGGGGCGCGGCTTCTCGTGGTCTCCGAAGGAGAGTACTCGGTGGCCGCGGAGGGGGGGCTGCGGGTCGACCTCGGCGATCAGGACCGGGCGCTCGAGTCGATCCACGCGGCCGCCGTTCGCGAGGGCGGATTCTCCGCCGTCGTGGCTCCGGACGACGCGACCGTGGAGCTGGCCGGAAGGGTGGCGGCCGAGCTGGGCCTTCCCGGCAATCCACCCGGGGCGGCAAGGCTCTCTCGTAGAAAGGATCTCGCGCGGGCCCGTCTGGCCGCGGCCGGTGTCAGGACACCCGGGTTCCGCGTTCTCGATCTGCGCCGGGAGCCCGAGACCTCCGGGATCTCGTTTCCGTGCGTGGTCAAACCGATCGCGATGTCGGCGAGCCGCGGGGTCATCCGGGCCGACGACCCCCGGGGGCTCGCGGCGGCCATCGAGCGGGTGCGCGCCATCGTCGCCGATGCGCGGGACGAGGACGAACGATCGCTGTTGCTGGTCGAGTCCTTCGTCCCGGGGCCGGAGGTCGCGGTGGAGGGACTGCTGTGCGATGGCCGGCTCGAGGTGCTGGCGATCTTCGACAAGCCCGACCCGCTCGACGGCCCGTTCTTCGAGGAGAGCATCTACGTCACCCCGAGCCGGCTCGGAAAGGCGGCCGAGGAATGCATCACCGGGTGCGTGCGCCGGGCGGCGGCGGCGTTCGGACTCGTCGCCGGACCCGTGCACGCGGAGCTTCGATGGCACGCGGGAGAGGCGTGGCTGCTGGAGGCCGCGGCGCGCACCATCGGGGGTGAGTGCTCGAGACTCCTTCGCTTCAGCGCCGGACACAGCCTGGAGGAGGTGGTGCTGGCTGCGGCCATGGGCCGGCGGCTTCCCCGCGGACTCGCGTCCGGCGCAACCGGCGTCCTGATGCTGCCGACTCCCCGGGCAGGGACCCTGCGCCGGGTGGAAGGGGTTCTCGACGCGCTGAGCGTGCCGGGGGTGGACGAGGTGTCCATCTCGGCCGGAACCGGCGTCGAGCTCGTGCCCCTGCCGGAGGGAGGGGCCTGTCTCGGCTACGTCTTCGCTCGCGGGGAGACGCCCGGAGGCGTCGAGCGATCGCTGCGGGCGGCGGCCGCGCGGCTGCGGATCGTGACCGCTCCGATGTGGCGGCTGGACCCCGCCGCCTGATCGGTCCGGTACCCGGCGGCCCGTGCCCGCTCCTTCCCGAGCGGCCCTACTTCTTTCCGCCGAACCCGCGGAAGCCCGCCGGGAGCCCTCCGAAGTCCCCCTCCCCGAAGAGGAATCCGAGCATGTGCTGCTCGATGACGTGCTGGCTGTCGGGATCGGCGCTCGTAAGCTGGTTCTCGTTGATGATCATCTGCAGCCGTTCGAGCCACCGGCGCCATCCCTCCGCCGAGACGTTGTCGTAGATACGCTCGCCGAGTGCGCCCGGCAGGGGCGGCTCTTCGAGCCCTTCCGCGGCCTGTTTCAATACGACGCAGTCGACCGTTCGTGCCATGGAGACGTATCCGGGGCGGGCGGTTCGGGTCACGCGCTCGGGCGGTGACGCCGGGATTCACCTGGAAGCATAACCTCGCCGCAGGTGGGCGAACAATGGACCCGGGAGCGCGCTCCTCGGGGGATCGTGAACCGAGGGTCCGGCGCCGGCGATGCCGGGGAAGCGGAACCCGGACGATGCTACACTTCGCGCCATGAACGCTCCCGCCGATGTCGATATCCGGATCTCCGACCGGGCCACCGCCAAGGCGAGGGAGATCTTCGCTTCCCACGCGGAGGTGGGCGGGGTGCTCCGGGTGTACGTGCAGGGCGGCGGGTGCTCGGGGTTTCAGTATGGGTTCGACCTCGAGCGCGATTCCGAGGCCGACGACCACGTCGTCGAACGTGACGGGGTCCGGCTCGTCGTCGACCCCCTGAGCTACCAGTACATCATCGGGTCCGAAATCGACTACCAGGAAGACCTCCAGGGCTCGCAGTTCGTCGTGCGGAATCCCAACGCCAGCACGACGTGCGGCTGCGGCCTGTCGTTCTCGGTTTGATCCGGCGGCCGGCACGTTCCGCCGGGCTTCGCCGCGAGCGTGTCGAGCCCCCGCGGTGGCGGGCCGCAAAATGCTGGTGCAGCCGGCCACCCTGGCGTCTGCGCGCTGTCGAAGCGGCCTGGAACGGGGTACGGCCCGCCACCGGGGCCGGATCGGTGTCCACTGTGGGAGAACGGGGGGGAGAACGGAGAGACGTGCGGGCGGGGGGCGCCCGCTTGCTTGCCGCTCGTGCCCGACCCGGGCCCTTGATCGGCTATCCGGATCCTCACTTGGCCGGTTCGGCCGGTTCGGCCGGATGCGGCCGGATGCGGCCGGGATAGACCCCGCCGAGCACCACCGCTTCGCTCGCGCCGGTCACGGAGGGAAGGTTGCCTGGTACTCCCTCGAGGGTGCATTTCGCCAGCCAGGCGAACGCGGCGGCTTCCACGTAGTCCGCCGAAATTCCGAGGACGTCGGTGCGGTTCACCGTGCGCGGTGCGAGCTTGGCCGAGAGACGTTCGACCAAAGTGCGGTTGTGTACCCCGCCGCCGCAAAGGTACACCTCGGTCGTTTCCGGGCCGTACGCCTCGATCGATTGCGCAACGGTCGCGGCGCACAGCTCGCACAGCGTCCGCTGCACGTCGGCCGGAGCAACCGCTTCTCCTGCCGATCGGGTCTGCCTGTCGATCCACCCCTCGTCGAAGTAGCCGCGCCCGGTGCTCTTCGGAGCCGGCTGGGAAAAGTACGGATCGGCCAGCATCCGTTCGAGAAGGGGGCCGTGCACGACTCCTGTCGCCGCCCAGCGGCCACCCCGGTCGAGAGGTGCCTCGAGGTGCCGCCGCGCCCATGCATCGAGCAGTCCGTTGGCGGGGCCGCAGTCGAAGCCGAGCGGGCCGCTCGACCGCGAACCCGAGGGGTCGAGCAGTGATACGTTGGCGATTCCGCCGAGGTTGACGATTGCGCGCCGGAGCGAGGGGTGGGACATGACCGCCCGATGGAATGCCGGCGCCAGCGGCGCCCCCTGCCCGCCGGCCGCGACGTCGCGCCGCCGGAAGTCCGCCACGGTGGTGATGCCGGTCCGTTGGGCAATGACGTTCGGATCGCCGATCTGGGTCGTCGAAGGCCATCGTTCGCCGGGTTCATGGCGGACGGTCTGGCCGTGACTTCCCACCGCGGCGATCCCGGCCCGGTCGAATCCGGCTTCCCGGATGGCGGAGAGCGCCGCATCGGCGAAGAGATGGCCGACCTCGACGTCGAGCCTGGCGATTCGGGTGAACGTCGTTCGTTCCTGCGCCGCGACTTCCAGGAGGTCCCGGCGGAGCCGGGGAGGGATGGGATGGCCGTGCGCGTGGACGACCCGCGCGGCCGCGAGCCCCGAGCCGAACGACGCGACTACCGCGTCAACGGTGTCGACGCTCGTGCCGGAGATGAGTCCCAGGTAGGGGCGGGACAATGGGGTGGTCAGCGAACCACGCCGGCGAGCTGGGTAGCGCCGAGGGTATCGATTCGCGCGATGAGCGGCGCGATTGCACGCTGGAACTTCTTCAGCTCCGTCGCATCGAGCTGCGCCGCGAGGGGGAGCTCCACCTTCAGCGGGTCCCGATGGACGCCGTTGATGCGAAACTCGTAGTGGAGGTGCGGGCCCGTCGCGATTCCGGTCGAGCCTACGTATCCGATGACCTGGCCCTGTCGTACCCGGGCTCCCTTTCGAACCCCCTTTGCGTAGCGGGACAGGTGGGCGTAGAGGGTCGTATAGCCGTTTCCATGGGTGAGGAGGACGGTCTTTCCATAGCCTCCCTTGCGGCCTGCGAAGGATACGCGGCCTTCCCCCGTGGCTCGGACCGCCGTGCCGCGGGGTGCCGCGTAGTCCACACCGCGGTGAGGCCGCCTGATCCGGAGAACGGGGTGCAGGCGGGACTTCGAGAACCGGGAGCTGATGCGGGTGAATCGGAGCGGATTCCGCATGAACTCGCGTCGCAGGGGCCGGCCGTCGGGAGTGAAGTAGTCGGTGTCGCCGTTCGAATCCGTGTATCGAAACGCGCGAATCGGGTCCCCTGCGCGCTGCGGCCGGAACTCCAATGCAAGGACGTTACCGGTCCGGACTCGCCGACCGTCCACGTGCAGCTCTTCGTAGAGGAGTGAGAAAGAGTCGCCCTTCCGGAGGTCGCGTGCGAAATCGACGTCCCATTCCAGCACGTCCACGAGCTGGTAAATGACCTGATCCGGCACCCCGCGGGCCGCGGCGAAGAGCGAGCTCTCGATCACGCCGTTCTTGACGGCGACGTGCCGGTCGTATTCGCGGGTCACCACCCGGGACGTGAATCCATCTCCACTCCGCATGAACTGCACGGTGGTGAGCTCGTCCACCTCGTGATGGAACCGGTCGATCTTGCCGTCCCGTCCCTGCAGGAACG
>OZ241901.1:3140000-5387275 GCA_965202895.1 Gammaproteobacteria bacterium
GACGACGAGCTTCCTTACGGAAGCGAAGTGACCGATGCCATGCTTCCAGGAAAAGCCTCTAAGCTTCAGGCAACGTGGAGCCGTACCGCAAACCGACACAGGTGGACAGGGTGAGAATCCCAAGGCGCGTGAGAGAACCTTGGTGAAGGAACTAGGCAAAATAGCACCGTAACTTCGGGAGAAGGTGTGCCCTTGGCGGTGACCGGACTTGCTCCGTGAGCTGCCGGGGGTTGCAGTGACCAGGTGGCTGCGACTGTTTACTAAAAACACAGCACTCTGCAAACTCGCAAGAGGAGGTATAGGGTGTGACGCCTGCCCAGTGCCGGAAGGTTAAGTGATGGGGTTAGCCCTTGGCGAAGCTCCTGACCGAAGCCCCGGTAAACGGCGGCCGTAACTATAACGGTCCTAAGGTAGCGAAATTCCTTGTCGGGTAAGTTCCGACCTGCACGAATGGCGTAACGATGGCCACGCTGTCTCCACCAAGGACTCAGTGAAATTGAAATCGCTGTGAAGATGCAGTGTTCCCGCGGCTAGACGGAAAGACCCCGTGAACCTTTACTACAGCTTCGTACTGAGATTCGGGCATGCTTGTGTAGGATAGGTGGGAGGCTTCGAAGCGGAGACGCCAGTCTCCGTGGAGCCATCCTTGAAATACCACCCTGGTATGGCTGGATCTCTAACCCAGGCCCGTGATCCGGGTCGGAGACAGTGCGTGGCGGGTAGTTTGACTGGGGCGGTCTCCTCCCAAAGAGTAACGGAGGAGCGCGAAGGTACCCTCGGTGCGGTCGGAAATCGCGCTTCGAGTGCAAAGGCATAAGGGTGCCTGACTGCGAGACGGACAGGTCGAGCAGGGGCGAAAGCCGGTCTTAGTGATCCGGTGGTTCTGAATGGAAGGGCCATCGCTCAACGGATAAAAGGTACTCCGGGGATAACAGGCTGATACCGCCCAAGAGTTCGTATCGACGGCGGTGTTTGGCACCTCGATGTCGGCTCATCACATCCTGGGGCTGTAGTCGGTCCCAAGGGTATGGCTGTTCGCCATTTAAAGTGGTACGCGAGCTGGGTTTAGAACGTCGTGAGACAGTTCGGTCCCTATCTGCCGTGGGCGTTGGAGACTTGAGGGGAGCTGCTCTCAGTACGAGAGGACCGGAGTGGACGTACCTCTGGTGTTCCGGTTGTCACGCCAGTGGCACTGCCGGGTAGCTATGTACGGACGGGATAACCGCTGAAAGCATCTAAGCGGGAAGCCCCCCCCAAGATGAGGTCTCCCTGGATCCCCGAGATCCCTGAAGGTCCGTTGAAGACCACGACGTTGATAGGCTGGGTGTGGAAGCGCAGTAATGCGTGAAGCTGACCAGTACTAATTGACCGTGAGGCTTGACCATATAACACCCAAGCGGCCTCGATTCGAATGCGACCCTCCCCCGCCCGACAGACTCTCCGAGACCCTTTTGCCTGGTGGCCATGGCGAGTGAGAACCACCCGACCCCATCCCGAACTCGGAAGTGAAGGCACTCAGCGCCGATGATAGTGCGGGACTTTCCCGTGCGAAAGTAGGACGCTGCCAGGCATTATTCCCGAGCCCCGAGAGACTCCTTTCGGGGTTCGTTTTCGGGGTGTTCCACGGCAGGCAGCGGCGGCAGGCGAGGTGAGAATGACCGACAACGAACGGAAGGTGCTTGAGAAACTGCTGGAGCATAGTGACGAATTCAGGGGGCTCTACGACCGTCACAACGAGCTGAAGGCGAAGGTCAGGGACGCCGAGCTCGGACACGTGCCGATGGATTCGATGCGGCTTGGCGAGCTCAAGCGGGAGAAGCTCCGCACCAAGGATCGGATGGCCATGATGATTGCCGCGCACGGAGAGAATCGGGCGGCATCGAGTGTCTGAACTTCTGTATCAGGGCGACGGATACCTTCGCGAGTGTACGGCGCGGGTGGCTGCCGTGGACGAGCGCGGGATCCGGCTCGATCGGACCGTATTCTATCCCGCGGGTGGGGGCCAGCCAGGGGATCGCGGGCGGCTGATCCTGCCAGACGGTTCGGGGCTCGAGATCGTCGATGCGCGCAAGGGGGACGAGATCGATTCGGTGCTCCACGTATCTGCGAACCCCGTATCGGAAAGCATCGTCGGAGCCGAGGTGGCCGCGGTCATCGACTGGGATCGCCGGCATCGCCTGATGCGGATGCACACGTGCATGCACCTGTTGTCGGTCGTGATTCCCGCCGACGTGACCGGTGGAGCCATACGGGACGGGAGCGGCCGCCTCGATTTCGATCTGCCGGAGCCCCTGAAGGACAAGGAGCACCTTACGCGGGAGCTGAACCGCCTGATAGACCAAGATCTGCCGGTCGAGACCATCTGGGTCACGGACGAGGAGCTGGCCGCCCGCCCGGACCTCGTGAAGACGATGTCCGTCAAACCGCCGTCCGGGCAAGGGCGGGTCCGGCTTCTCGCCATCGGCGACGTCGACCTTCAGGCCTGTGGCGGCACCCACGTCGCGCGGACCGGAGAGATCGGCAGGGTCGTGGTCACCAGGACCGAGAAGAAGGGGCGCCGCAACCGGCGCGTCAACGTCGCGTTCGCGCCTCCCTGACCCTGGTGTCTCCCCGGCCCTCGTCCCGCGAGAGCGCCGAGACCCCTGCGATTCCCCGGAGGGAGCCCGGCTGGTGGCCCCGCTCACGATCCAGGGCGATGCCTCGTCACCCCAGCAGCACGTCCTTCGCCCGGTTGATCTGGGCGGCCAGATAGCTCGACCCGCCCCGATCCGGGTGCAGCTTCTGGATGAGGCGTCGATGGGCGTCCACGATCGCTTCCCGTGTGGCGCCCGGCTCGAGGCCCAGTATCCGCAGCGCCTCCGGATCCGTCATGGGCGCCTCCGGGGATCCGGTCTCCCGCGCACCTGCGGCGGGATCTTCGTTCGGCCCCCCGCTTCGCCAGTCCCCGCCGAGCCTCCGGTCCAGGTAGGCTTCCAGAAGACGCGCCGCCTCCGGGTCGCTTCGCCGGCACTCCGACAGGAGGGCGAGGAGCTCCCCGGGAGCAAGCGAGTCGAGGGTTCGACCCCGGAATGCGCCGCTCAGTACTTCGCCGTCCAGCTTGCCGGTGTCGTGGTCGATCGTCATCCGCAGCCACTCGGCCTCGACCCGGGAGGTGGACCCCGGCGTGGGCCCTCGCGCCGCCTGCACCCGTCTGACCGCGCCCCACAGTCGCGGCAGCAGCGGCGCGAGCCCGAACATCCACACGGACCAATGAAAGCGGGCGCTGAGGTACAGTAGCCCGAGGGTCGCGGCGCCGATCAGGATCGACCGTACGACCGGGTGGCGCAGCAGCCCCGGCCGGCGGCGCAACATGCTGATCGCGACCAGCGCGACGACCAGCAGGAGCAGGATCAGAACAGGGTGCACGGCGTCATCGCGGGCCGCAATCCGATACGGAACCCCTTCGCGGACGAGACGTAGCGTTCAATCCGCCCTTGCGATCTGGTGGGTGAGCTGCTTGGCGAGCCTCCCCGCACCATCGCCGTACCGCGCGAGCGCGCGCCGGCCACCCACCGCGTAGACCGCGACCGCACTCAGGAGCTCACGGAGCTCGTCGGCGCTCCCCCCGTCGAATCGGCAGCAGGCGCCTCCGGAGAGCCGGGCGAGCTCGCGGAAACATCGGCCGGCGACCGGGTCGTAGCCTTCATGAAACAGGAACGCGGGCACTCCCTTGATCCCGAGCCGGGCGGCTCGATCGCACAGCTCGTCGACGTTCTCCTCCACGCAGTCGCCGACGAAGACGAGAGCGCTGACCTCGGTTTCCTTCAGCGCGTGATCCAATACCCGCCGGATCTGGGTCAATCCCCCGGCGCAGCGCACCGCGGACATGGCCCGTGCCACGTCGTCGGCCCGGTTGTACCAGCGCGAGGCCCGACATTCCCGGTATCCACGGTAGTAGCAGAGCTGGAGCCAGAGGTCTCCGACGGCAGCCGCCTCTTCGAACATCCGGCCCTGGATCCCGCACGCGTGGTCCCACGTCGGCTCCCGGCTCGCGGTCGCATCCATCGCGAAGATGAGCCGGCCGCCCTTTCCACGCGCCGGAGTGGCGGCGACGGTCTCCAGAAACGCGTCGACCTCTCGGGCCGTGGAGGTGGTCGTGAGGGAATCTCGCGCCATGGATGCCTGGCCGCGCGCGGCTGGTGTACCCGCTACCGGTTGGCGCGATTCTCTACGAGGTCGGCCACCACCGCCGGCTCCGCCAGAGTGGTGGTGTCGCCGAGGTCCTCGAGCTCGTTGGCGGCCACCTTGCGCAGAATCCTCCGCATGATCTTGCCCGAACGGGTCTTGGGGAGACCGGGCGCCCACTGGATGACGTCCGGGGCGGCGATGGCCCCGATCTCCCCACGGACATGCCGGACCAGCTCCTTGCGGAGGGCTTCGTCCGGCGCCACGCCCTTCATGAGCGTCACGTAGGCGTAGATCCCCTGGCCCTTGACGGGATGGGGACAGCCGACCACGGCTGCCTCCGCCACCGTTTCGTGCAGGACCAGCGCGCTCTCGATCTCGGCGGTTCCCAGACGGTGACCGGAGACGTTGATGACGTCGTCCACCCGCCCCGTGATCCAGAAGTAGCCGTCCTCGTCCCGCCGGGCGCCGTCGCCGGTGAAGTAGAGGCCGGGAAATCTCGCGAAATAGGTATCGAAGAAGCGCTGGTGATCTCCGTACACCGTGCGCATCTGCCCGGGCCACGAACGGGCGAGGCAGAGGTTGCCGGTGGCGGCGCCCTCGAGCCTTCGGCCCTCGTCGTCCACGATCCAGGGCTCCACCCCGAAGAAGGGCCGGGTGGCCGAGCCGGGCTTCAGCGCCGTCGCCCCCGGAAGCGGGGTGATCAGGATGCCCCCCGTCTCGGTCTGCCACCAGGTGTCCACGATGGGGACCCGGCCTCCTCCCACGACCCGGTGATACCACTCCCAGGCCTCCGGGTTGATGGGTTCTCCGACCGTCCCGAGCAGCCTGAGGCTGTCTCGCGATGAGCGGAGCACCGGGTCGTCCCCTTGCTGCATGAGGGCTCGGATCGCGGTCGGGGCCGTGTAGAAGATGTTGATGCGGTGCTTGTCCACGACCTGCCAGAACCGTCCGGGGTCGGGAAAGGTCGGCACGCCCTCGAACACGACGGTGGTCGCCCCGTTCGCGAGCGGTCCGTACACGATGTAGGAATGGCCGGTGACCCACCCGACGTCGGCCGTGCACCAGTAGACGTCCCCGTCGTGATAGTCGAATACGTAGTGATGGGTCATCGCGGCATACAGGATGTAGCCGCCCGAGGTATGCAGCACGCCTTTCGGCTTTCCGGTGGAGCCGGAGGTATACAGGATGAACAAGGGGGCCTCGGCGTCCATGTCTTCCGGGGGGCAGTCCCCCGATGCCGCCGCCACGAGATCGTGATACCAGTGGTCCCGGCCGGCCTGCCAGGACACCTCACCCCCCGAGCGGCGCACCACCACGACGTGCTCGATGCTCGGGGCGCCTTCGCAGGCGGTGTCGCCGTTCGCCTTGAGGGGGACCCGTCCGCCCCCCCGGATCCCTTCGTCGGCCGTGATCAGGACCTTGCAGGATGAATCGTTGATCCGGTCGCGGAGCGATTCGGCGGAGAACCCTCCGAATACCACGGAGTGGACTGCGCCGATCCGGGCGCACGCGAGCATCGCGACCACTGCTTCCGGGATCATCGGCATGTAGATGCAGACGCGATCCCCCTTGGCCACTCCGAGCGTCCGGAGGGCGCTGCCGAAGCGGCAGACCTCCTCGTGCAGCTCGCGATACGTGATCCTGCGCTCCTCGGCAGGGTCGTCTCCCTCCCAGATGATTGCCGCCCGGTCGCCTCGCGAGGAGAGGTGGCGGTCCAGGCAGTTGTGGGAGACGTTGAGCCTGCCTCCCTCGAACCACCTGATATGGGCCCGGGCGTAGTCCACCTCGCAGACGGTGTCCCACTTGCGCGACCAGGTGACGAACCGTTCCGCCTGCCCGGCCCAGAAGCCTTCCGGGTCGCGCAGCGAGCGCGCGTACGTCTCCTCGTAGCCGGTGCGGTCGATGTGGGCGCGCGCGGCTGCCTCGGCGAGCACCTCGTACGTTCTCTCGTCCGCCATCGGTCACGGTCTCCTCCTGGCCGAACCGTCCCGATTATACTGGCGCGCGCAAGGGGTTCCCCGATGCACGGTGGAGTCCGGGAGCATCCGGATCGAGCGCTCCCATGCGGGGGACGGAGCAGAGGAGGTATGCAGGTCGACGCGTTCGAGCACGGCGGTGTTCGCCTCGCCTTCCGCTTCGTTCCGGGTGATCCGCCCGCGGTCGTGTACCTGACCGGGTTCAACTCGGACATGGAAGGCCGGAAGGCTCGCCGGGTCGCGGCGGCGTGCCGCGAGCGGGGGCTTGCCTCGCTTCGCTTCGACCATCGGGGTCACGGGAGGTCGACCGGCGACCTCGCTGCGGGCAGCATCGGTATCTGGTATCGGGACGCCCTTGCCCTCATCACCGCTCGAATTCCCGGAGACCTCGTTCTCGTCGGTGCGAGCATGGGCGCGTGGCTGATGCTGCTGCTCGCGCGCGCGTTCCGTCGAACCGGGGCCTGCCGGGTGTGCGGCCTGATCGGCATGGGCGGCGGGGCGGACTTCGCCGATCGGCTGCCCCTCCTTTCCGTCTCCCAACGCCGGGAGCTCCGCCGGACCGGGATCGTCTGGCGACCTTCGCGTTACGGAGACGGGCCGTACCCGTTGACCCGGCTCATGATCGAGGACGGCCGCCGGCACCGGGTCCTCGGCGAACGCTGGAATCCGGGCTGCCCCATCCATCTCCTGCACGGTATGCGGGACCCCGATGTGCCGTGGCGGGAATCGGTGGCCGTCGCGGAGACGCTTTGCGGGGGACCGGCGCGGGTCACCCTGGTCCCGGACGGCGATCATCGGCTTTCGCGCGATTCCGACCTGGACCGGCTCGAAGGAGCGCTCGACGGCATGATCGCGGTTGCTTCCCGGTGAGGAAGGCTCGCTCGAGTGCGCCGCCCGCCGCCGTCCCGATCGAGGTGCTCGACGCGAGCCGGATCCGCGCCGCGTTGCCGGGCTGGGCTCGATTGGGAGGACTGTGCGTACACCGCGCCATCGACTCCACGAATGCCTGGCTGCAGGAACGGTCGCTCTCCCTTCCGAGCCCGTTCGCGTGCCTGAGCGAACATCAGCTGGCGGGCCGGGGACGCCGCGGTCGAGCCTGGGTGGACGGAGCGGGCCGGGACATCTGTCTCTCGTTGCTCTGGAGGTTCGACGCGGCGAAGGCTCGGGCTCAAGGGCTCAGCCTGGCGGTCGGGGTCGCGGCCGCGCGTGCACTCGCGGCGACCGGGGCGCACGGCATCGAGCTCAAGTGGCCGAATGACGTCGTCTGGCGGGATCGAAAGCTCGGCGGAATTCTCATCGAGGGATCGGTTGCCGGGCGAGCCTGGAACGTCGTCATCGGGGTCGGCATCAACGTCCATCCGTGTGCCGTGCCGGACCCGCACGTACCTCGCGCGCACCTCGGGTCCATTCCGGGGGCGCAGGTTTCCAGAAATCGTCTCGCGGCGGATATCATCGCGGAGACTTGGGCGGAATGTGCACGCTTCGAGGAGCTTGGAGCAGGCCCCGCAATCGACGAATGGACGCGCCTCGATGCAATGCGGGGACGTGCGGTCAGGGTGCACCGGCCAGCCGGGGAAGTCGGCGGCATTGCCCGCGGAGTGGACGAAGCGGGTGAGCTGCTGGTGGAGGTCGACGGTGCGCTCGAGCGGTTCGTGAGCGCCGAGGTGAGTCTTCGGCCCGATCCGCGGGGTAGCCCGGGGGATGCGGCATGAAGGGGCTGGCGTTCCTCCTGGTGCTGGTGAACGTCGGGTTCTTCGCGTGGCACTACTGGGTCTCCGACCCGCTGCTCGACAAGGCGGCGCCGCTTCCGGTCGACGCCACCGGGTCCCTCGACCGTCTCGGTGAGGTGGACCTCGAAGAGTTCGCCAGACGAACCCCCGTTTCGTTGGGGGCGCCGGGAGCCCGGGTCGCCGGGGCGTCCTGTTTCGCGGTCGGACCCCTGACCGGGGAGTACTCGGAAGGCGCGGCCTTGGGGAGGGTGCGGGAGTGGTTGAAGAGCCGGGGCGGAAGGGTGGGCCTTCGCACCGGCAAGTACCACGAGATCCGGTACCACTGGGTCTATCTTCCTCCGGCCGGGACGCGCGACGCGGCGCGGGACCGGGTGCGGGAGCTCACCGCGAACGCGTTCGGGAATGCCGTCGTCATTCCGGAAGGCAACATGAAGAACGCCGTGTCCATCGGCGTATACGGACTTCGGTCCGTGCGCGATCGGGATTTGACGCGGCTCGAGGCCAAGGGCTTCGAGCCCCAGGTGCAGGAGGTTCTGCGAACCGGGCGATCGATCTGGTTGACCGCGCGGTTTCCGGCCGGCTACGAGTTTCCGGCGAAGCGTTTCGCCGTCGCCTTCGGAGGCCTCGAGGCGGTGGATACCCGGTGCCCGCCCCCCCGGCAGCCTTCCGTCGGTGCGCCGGGCACGGTTCCGCCCCCGCTCTCCTCGAGCACCCGATACGCCGATCCCCGTCCTTCGGTGGCGCCCGAAGCGCGCGGGCTGCGTTACACCAGCGTGACACCGGGTAGAATCGTACCGTTGCCGGCGTAGCTCAGTCGGTAGAGCAGGGGTTTTGTAAACCTCAGGTCCGCGGTTCGAGTCCGTGTGCCGGCACCATCATTCCCGGTTCGGCTGGCCGCAGGGACGAATCGGACCCATTCGTCGGACCCATTCGAACTTCCGGCGTCGGGCCGCCGCCGGCATCGCTCAACGTTCCCACCGGCGCCGGTCCTCGCCGAGCGCCCGGTCCAGGATCCGATCCGGGTCGGACCACCCGGTCTCGTCCTGGATTTCGCGGCAGGCGGCGAGCACCCGGCCGATCCGTGGACCGGGCTCGAAACCTCGATCCATGAGATGGCGTCCGAGGACCGCGGGCGCGGGGGCGGCGAGGCCGGGGAGGGCCGCGCCCGCCCGCTCGAGGAAGACCGCCCCCTCCGGGAATTCGCCGCGCGCCGCGGCCGGCGTGGTGCGTCCGAGGCAGTCGGCGGTCGCCACCCGCACGAGGAGCCGAAGGCTGGTCCCCGCCGCTTCGAGGCGGCGCGCCAGCCGCCGGTAGGCTCTCGGTCCGGCTTCGTTCCTGACGAACCAGGCGGGCGCGAGGTGGTCCCCGACCAGGGCGCAGACCTGATCGACCAGCCGCCGCGGCGCTCGCAGCCGGTGCAGGAACCGCCGCGCCGGCTCGACCCCGGCCCGGTCGTGGCCGGGGGAGCGCCGCCCCTCGGTCACGAGCGGCTTCCCGAAGTCGTGGCAGAGGACCGCGAACATGAACGCCTCGTCGTCCTTGCCGCCCCGGCGGAGTTCCGCGGCCCGGTCGAGGGCCAGCATGGTGTGGCGCCACACGTCGCCTTCGGGATGCCAGCGGGGATCCTGGGGCACGCCGATGAGCGCCTCGACCTCCGGGAAGAACCGCACGAGGCCGGTTTCCCGGAGGAAGTCGAAGCCGACGGAGGGTCGCGCCCCGAGGAGCAGATGCTTGCGGATCTCCGCGAACATGCGTTCCGGCGCGAGCTCCGCGAGGTCGAGCCGGCTGGAAAGAGCCAGGAGCTCGGCGTCCGGCTCGAGCTCGAAGCGGGCGGCGAACTGCGCGGCCCGAAGGCCCCGCAGGGGATCTTCCGCGAAATGCGAGGGGTCGGTGACCCGGAGCCTCTTCGCGGCGAGGTCCTCCCGGCCGCCGTGGGGATCGAGGAGATCGCCCGTCAGAGGATCGTACCCCATTGAATTGATGCGAAAATCGCGCCGTCGGGAGGCGTCCGCGAAATCGAGGTCAGGTGCGATCTCGACGGCGAACCCCCGATGTCCGGGCCCCGTCTTGTTGTCCCGACGCGGCAGCGAGAAGTCGGTGTCGAGCCCGTCGATGCGAAAGACGCCGAACGTCCGTCCGACCGTCCGGGTTCGCCCGAAGGACCCGAGGATCGCTTCGACCCGCTCGAGGGTGAGCCCGAATACCTCGACGTCCATATCGGTCGAGGTACGGCCGAGGAGCCGGTCGCGCACCTGTCCCCCGACGAAGAGCGCGCGGCCGCCCGCGTCGCGGACCGCCTCCGCGACGTCGCCGAGGCGGGGGTCGACGTCGCCGAAGTCGGGCCGGGATACGAGCGCCGTGGCTTGTTTCGATCCGTCCGGGGGCATGGCGATGGCGGTGTCCGCCGCGAGGTACGCGAGGGGCCGCGCACCTCGCCGTGATGAACGAGCGTCCCGCCCCGGATGCCCCCGCCGCCGACCCCGGAGCGCTCAGCCTGCCTCGACCCGGACCCGGTTGTCGTGGAACGGGGCGCCGCCGACCGGGGCGGCCGGATCGGCTCCGGTCAGCGCGTTGATGCCGATTCCATCGGGGAACGCCTTGTTCGGCCAGATGCTCTCCACGATCACGACGCCCTGCTGAACCCCGTCGAATCGTTCCACATGGATCCGAACCCGGCCGCGGTCGTTGCCGAGGAGGGCGAGGTCCCCCTCCGACAGCCCGAGCCGGTCCGCGTCGTCGGGATGAATCATCACGCTCGGCCGTTTCTCGCGGCGAATCGAGGTCGGGGTCTCCGTGAACGACGAATTGAGATAGTGCCGCGCCGGTGCGGTCACGAGGCGGAACGGCATGGACTCGTTCGCCTCCTCGATGACCGGCCAGTGGTCCGGGAGGCGCGGCATCTCGCCCGCCTCGCCGTTCGGTCCGAACCCGTGCGGCCGGACCGCGGCCCAGTCCGGCGAGAACCGGAACTTTCCGTCCGGGTGGGCGAACCCGTCGAGATAGTGCGCTTCCTCGAACGGCGGCTGGCAGTCGATCCAATGCTCGCGTTCCAGCGCCTCCAGCCCCGGCCAGCCGGAACGGGTGAGCGTCCGGTCGATGATCTCGCGTTCGGTCATCTCGAACCCGGGGTGCTCAGCGCCGAGCCGCCGCGCGAGCTCGCGGATGACGGCGTGGTTCGGCCGGCACTCCCCTGGAGGTTCGATGATCCTGGGGCCGAGGATGATGTACTGGTGTCCGCCGCCCTGGTAGACGTCGTCGTGCTCGACGAACATCGTCGCCGGCAGGACGACGTCGGCGGCCTCCGCCGTCTCGGTCATGAACTGCTCGTGCACGCAGACGAAGAGGTCCTTGCGGGCGAAGCCTTCGTGGACCAACCCCAGCTCCGGCGCGACCATCATCGGGTTCGTGTTCTGGATGAGCATCGCGGTCACCGGGGGGCCGTCGCCGAGGTCCCTCCGATCGCCGGTGAGCACGGGCCCGATCCGGGACTGGTCGAGTACGCGGACCCCCGGGTCCCGGACGTCCAGCCCCTCGATGAGCGACCGATCCCAGTGGTAGACGGCCCCGTTGTTGTGGAAGGCGCCGCCGCCCTCGTGCCGCCACGCACCCGACACCGCGGCGACGCTGAGGGCCGCGTGCATGTTGACCGCGCCGTTTCGCTGGCGCGAGAACCCGTAGCCGAGCCGGAAGAAGGTTCGGGGGGTCGTGCCGATCATCTTCGCGAGCGTCTCGATCGTATCGGCCGGCACCCCGGTGATCGCGGACGCCCACCCGGGGGTCTTCTCCGCCAGGTGGGACTCGAGCTCGGCCGGGCAGTCGGTGTAGCGCTCGAGGTACTCCCGGTCCGCGTAGCCGTCCCGGAACAGCACGTGCATCAGGGCGCACGCGAGCGCGCCGTCGGTGCCGGGCCGCACACAGACCAGGAGGTCCGCCTGCTTTGCGGTCGCCTGCCGGTACACGTCGATGCACACGATCTTCGCGCCCCGTTCGCGCCGCGCCCGAAGCGCGTGGGTCATCACGTTGACCTGGGTGCTCGCCGCATTGGTCCCCCAGATGATCACCAGATCGGATCTCGCCATCTCGCGCGGATCCGCCCCGGCGAGCCGTCCCGTCCCGGCGACGAACCCGTTCCAGGCGAGGGTGGTGCAGATCGTGGAGTGCTGCCCGGAGTAGCGCATCGCGTGGCGGAGCCGGTTGATCCCGTCCCGCTGCACGAGCCCCATCGTGCCCGCGTAGTAGTAGGGCCACACCGTCTCCGAGCCGTAACGGTCCGCGGCCCGTACGAAGGAGCCGGCCACCTCGTCGAGCGCTTCGTCCCATCCGATGGGCGCGAACGTGCCCCGGGCGGTGCGGCGGAGCGGCCGGGTCAATCGATCCGGGTGATGGACCCGTTCCGCGTAACGCGCCACCTTGCTGCAGACCACGCCGGCGGTGTAATCGTTCGCCGCCGCGCCGCGCACCCGGCCGATCCGCCGTGGATCGAGGCGCTCGATCTCGAGTGCGCAGGTCGAAGGGCAGTCATGGGGGCAGGCGCTGAAGTGGATGTCGGACGCTGGCGCCGCGTTCATGACGGGCTCCCGTGCGGATTCGGCCCGGACATGATACGCCATCCGGCCGCCGGTCCGAACCGGACCCGGCCGCCCTGGCAGGGCGATTTCATCCTGCATTGGAGACGTGCGCCGTTGGAGCCATGCGCCGGATGCGGATTTCGGGTGAAGCAGGGTCGAGAGCGCGAGCTTGACGATTCACGTGGTACGGCACGGGGTCGGCGACGGTCCCAGGATCCGGACCCCGGCAGGATGAAACGTCCCCGGCCGCCCCGGCGGCGAGTGCACTCCCTTTCTCACCCGGCCCCGGCGGCCAGGTCCCGGGCCATTCGCAGGGCGGACTCGCACCCTCCGTAGTATCCGGGAAGACGCCGGACCTCCCGGTAGCCGAGCTGGCGGTAGAGCTCGAGGGCCGCGTCGTTGCCCGTGCGAACCTCGAGCCGCACTTCGCCCATTCCCGCCATGCGAGCCGAGCTCTCGAGCCGTTCGAGCAGGTTTCGGGCGATCCGCCGGCGCCGGTAGGACGGACGCACCGCGAGGAGGCTCAGGTGGGCTTCCTCGATGTCGAAGCGCATGATCGCGAACCCCGCGATCTCCGTCCCCGGGCCCCTCGGGGTTTCCGCGACCAGGACCGTCGTCTTCCGATCGAGGAGCGCCCGCTGGATGCGGCGCGGGCGCCATGTCCAGCGCAGCCCGTGCTCGACGTAGTCCCGCGCCATCCGCGCGATGATCGGCGCGTCCGGGACCCGTCCGGATCGGTGGGTAATGGGAACCTCCCCGTGCTCCATGCGGTTACGATAGAGCATTCGGTCCGATGCGATGAAGGGCAGGGGAAGCGGGTGGAAGTCAGGGAAACCGTCATTCGCCGGATGACCCGGCTCGCGGTGGAGCATGGCGCGGTCAACCTCTCACAGGGGTTCACCGACGAGGCGCCGGTGTTCGACATGGTGTGGAGCGGGGTTTCCGCGATGCTGGGCGGGACCGCGGAGGGGGTGGACCGGATCGAATCGATGACGGTGCGCGAGATCCTGGACGCCCGCGGGGAGGGGGGCGGCAATTCGCTCGATCTCACCCTGAAGGAGCTCCTCGCCGCGGTGCGCAACCCGAGGGACCAGTTGAACCAGTACTCGTTCCCGTTCGGGATCCCGGAGCTGCGCCACGCGATCGCGGACTACACCGAATCTCTCTACGGCGTCCGTCCCGACCCCGAGGAGCAGATCACGGTGGTGCTCGGGGCGAGCGAAGGGATGGCGGTCGCGTTCCGTTCGCTGCTGGAGCCGGGCGACCGGGTCGTGGTGATGCAACCCTATCACGAGCTCTACCCGTCGCAGGCCGCGATCTTCGGCCTCGTACCGAGGTTCGTGACGTTGCGCGAGGATCCGGAGGCGGGGTCCTGGCGGCTCGACCGGGACGAGCTGCGGGCCGCCGCCGCCGATCCGGCAGTCAAGGCATTCGTGGTCAACTCGCCGCAGAATCCCACCGGCAAGGTCCTCGACCGCGCCGATCTCTCGTTCATCGCGGAGCTCTGCCGCGAGTACGGCCTCTTCGCGATCACCGACGAGATCTACGAGCACATCACGTTCGACGGGCATCGCCATTCGTTTCTGGCCGGCTTCGAAGGGATGGCCGACCGCACGCTGGTGGTGAACTCGATCTCCAAGACCGGCCGGTCGACCGGTTGGCGGATCGGGTGGGTGATCACGCCGCCGGAGCATACCCGCCGGCTGCGGGCGGTGCACGACAACCTGGTCGTCCAGGCCCCGACGCCCCTGCAGAAGGGAGCGGTCGCGCTGCTGCGAAAGGAGCCGTCGTTCTTCCAAGGCATCGCCGGGGACTACCGCCGGAAACGCGACCTGCTCGTCGAAGGCCTCCGCTCGGTCGGCTTCACCGCGACCCCGCCCGAGGGCGCGTACTACCTGTTCGCCGGCTACCGTACCGTGCCGGCCCTCGCGGCGATGTCTCCGATGGACGCGGCCATGCATCTCGTCGGGGACGTCGGGGTGGCGACGGTACCGGGGGACAATTTCTACGCCACCGGCAACGATGGGGATCGCTACCTCCGGTTCGCGTTCTGCCGATCGATGGAGACCCTGGAGGCGGGTATCGATCGGCTGCGTGCAAGGCTCTGATCGCAAGCCGGAAGCTCGCCGGGAGTCGCGGGCCGCCACTGGTACCCGGGCTCCCGGCCTTCGGGCAGGAGCGGCCGCCGCCGGCGCCCGGGCTCTCCGATCTTTGGGCCAGAACGGGTGCCGGGTGCATTCGCCAAGGAGGTTTCCGCCCCGGACCGCGAGCGGGGTCCCGGGCCCGGTTCTCCGGGGGGCGGACGTCCCGCCCGAATGGACGGTCATGGACCAACCACCCACCGCGGGCGAGCCTCGCGCAAGACCCGGCCCGACCGTGAAGACGGCCCCTTTCGAGGGGTTCAGGGGGCTCGCGTCGCGTACTCCGCGGCGAGCCCGAGGAATATGGCGCCTCCGAGCCAGCTATTGTTCATGAAGGCCCGAAAGCAGTCCCGCCGGTCCCGCTCGCGGATGAGGTGTTGCTGGTAGAGACCGAAGCACGCCGCCGCCCCGAGGCCCGCGATCCAGGGCAGGCCGAAGTCGAGCCGCCAGCCGATGGCGGCCAGCCCCGCAAGGGCCGCGGCCTGGAACGCCCCGACCATGGCCCGGTCCGTGCTTCCGAAGAGGATCGCGGTCGAGCGCGAGCCGGCGCGGACGTCGTCCGGCCGGTCCGCCATCGCGTACATGGTGTCGTATGCGACGGCCCAGAGCACGTTGACGAGGAGGAGCGCCCATCCCACCGGCGGGACCGTTCCCGTCACGGCCGCGAACCCCATCGGAATGCCCCATCCGAAGGCCACCCCGAGCCATACCTGGGGCAGATGGGTGACGCGCTTCAGGAATGGATAGACGACGGCCAGAGCCGCGGCGGCCGCGGCCAGCCCGATCGTCTGCCGGTTGAGGGTGAGGACCAGGCCGAGGGCGACCAGCATGAGGACGGCGAAGAGAACGAGGGCTTCGCCGGGCCGTACCGTACCCAGCGCGAGCGGCCGGTCCCGGGTCCGTTCGACCAGCGGGTCGAGGCGCCGATCGGCGTAGTCGTTGATGACGCATCCTGCCGACCGCATGACCCAGACCCCGAGCACGAACACGGCGAGGATGGCCGGGGGAGGCGGCCCCTCGGCCCCGATCCAGAGGGCCCAGAGCGTCGGCCACAGGAGCAGAAGGGCGCCGATGGGCCGGTGCAGGCGCATGAGGCGGGCATACTCGCGGGCCCGCGCCGCGCCGCCGCGGGGGACGGTTCCGGCCGGCGAACACCTCGAGGCGGCGGCGCCTTCCGGACCGGGAGGCCTCATGCGTGCCGGATGATGCGGCGCACCAGGGGCAGGGCCCGGATCCGCCGAAACACCTGCGCGAGGTGGGTGCGGCCGGTGACTTCGATCGTGAACGAGAGCTCGGAATCGATGCCGTCCCGGTCCGCGATCGCCACGCCGTCGATGTTGACGTCGAGCCCCGAGATCGCGGCCGCGACGGTGGCGAGAACCCCCTTGCGGTTCTCGACCCGGACCCGGACGTCCACCGGGAACTCCTGTACGACCCTCGGCGCCCAGTCGACGTGGATGCACTCGTGCTTGGAGCCAAGGTCCGCGAAGTTGCTGCAGGTCTCGGTATGGACCACCAGACCGCGGCCGGAGCTGAGAAAGCCGACGATGGGATCGCCGGGGATGGGCCGGCAGCATCTCCCGAGGTTGACCACCATGCCTTCGGTGCCGGCAATGAAGATCGGGACTTCGCCGGTGTCGCGGCCGTTGGCGGGAGCCGCCTCCTTCTCCGCCGTCTCCGGGCCCCGGGCGGTTGCCGCGAGGTGTTTCGCGACCAGCGCCGCGGCCCGGCGGCCGAGCCCGATGTCGGCAAAGAGCTCGTCGCGGCCGTCGAGACGGAGCTCTTCGAGAATGTCCCACCTTCGGCCTTTCGGCAGCTTTCGAAGCGAGAGGTCCTCCCGTCGGAGCGCCTGGTCGAGCAGCCGCCGCCCGAGGTCGATGGCCTCGCCGCGGTGAAGCTTCTTCAGGTAGCCGCGGATGTTGGCCCGCGCCTTGCCGGTGGCGACGAAGTTGATCCAGGTGGGATCGGGCCGGGCCTTGCGCGACGTCACGATCTCCACCGTCTGTCCCGTCGCGAGGGGGGTGCGGAGGGAGGCGGGCCGTCCGTCGATCCGGGCCGACTCGCAGGAGTTCCCGATGTCCGTGTGGACCGCGTACGCGAAGTCGACCGGGGTCGATCCGCGCGCGAGCTCGAGAATCTCTCCGGCCGGGGTGAACACGAACACCGTGTCCGGGAACAGATCGACCTTCACGTGTTCGATGAACTCGACCGGGTCCCCGGCCGCCTTCTGCATCTCGAGTATCTCGCGCATCCACGTGCGGGCGCGCCGGTGCGCGACGCTGGCCTCCGCGTTCCCGTCCTTGTACAGGACATGGGCCGCGATCCCGGATTCCGCGATTTCGTGCATTTCGTTGCTGCGGATCTGCACCTCGATCGGCAGCCCGCGCGGTCCGAACAGCACCGTGTGCAGTGACTGGTAGCCGTTCGCCTTCGGAATGGCGATGTAGTCCTTGAACCGGCCCGGTCTCGGCTTGTAGAGGTTGTGCACGGACCCGAGCACGCGGTAGCACATGTCGACGCTGTCCACCAGGATGCGGATGCCGTACACGTCGAGTACCTGGTCCAGTGGCAGGCGCTTGGCGCGCATCTTCCGGTAGACGCTGTAGATGTGCTTGTCGCGGCCGACCACCCGCGCCTCGAGTCCTTCCTGACGCAGCCTTCGCCGGATGGCGGTCTGGACGTTCCTGACCGCCCGCTTGCGGTTGCCCCGGGTTCGCCGCAGCTCGGCCTGGATCACCCGGTAGCGGTTGGGGTACATGGCCCGGAAGCCGAGATCCTCGAGCTCCTCCTTCACGTGGTTGAGCCCGAGACGGATGGCGATGGGAGCGTAGATCTCGAGCGTCTCGCGCGCGATCCGCCGCCGCCGCTCGACGACCAGGGCATCGATGGTGCGCATGTTGTGGAGACGGTCGGCGAGCTTGACGAGCATGACCCGCACGTCGTCCGTCATCGCGAGCAGCATCTTGCGGTAGTTCTCGGCCTGCGCGACGTCGCGCGAAGCCGCCTCGATCCGGGACAGCTTGGTCACGCCGTCCACCAGCTCCGCGACTTCCTTGCCGAAGTCGCGCGCAATGCGCTCCTTTCCGATCGACGTGTCCTCCATCACGTCGTGGAGCATCCCCGCGATGACGCTCTCGGTGTCGAGCCTCATGCCGACGAGGACCTGCGCGACCTCGACGGGATGGGTGATGTAGGGCTCCCCGGTTGCGCGCCGCTGTCCGCGGTGGGCCTCCGCCCCGAGGAGATAGGCCCGGTAGATGGCCTCTACCTGACGGGGATCCAGGTACGTTCCGGCCTGGGTGCAGAGGTCGCTGATCGGAGCCACCTGGTGATGCTCCCCGGGCCGGGATCGGTCACCCACGCTCGCCGAAGGGTGCGCCGGATCCCCTAACCACGCTCGACGACGGCCCGCATGACGGCGAGCGTCGCCCGGCAGTCCTGCTCCGACTCACCGGAGAGGCTCTCGTCGGCGCCCTCGTATTTCGCCGCATCGGCGAGAGCATGGTCCTTTGCCGGATTCCGGATCTTCCCGTAGTCCTCCTTCAGGTCCCGCCATTCGATTTCTTCCATTTCCTCCGGTATCGGCCGTCCGTGATGGCTCATGGTGGCCTTCACCCGGTTCCTGTCGTCGTCCACGTTCCAGCCGAGCACCCTGGCCGCATCGCGGAAACGGCCGATGAGCCGTTCATGGATCTCGGGCCAGCCCTCGGGGAGCCCCCGGTCTTCCGAGATCAGGACCTCGCCTCGGGTATCGATCAACGCGATCTCCCTCGCCTTCGCGCCGTCCCCGCTTCCATCCGGTTTCACGTCGATGATCAGCACGTCCCCGCGCCCGAGGAGCTCCTTCCACAGGCCGACGAGCTCGTTCCCCTCCTCTTCGTATTCGTCGTCCGCGTCTTCCATGAGCAGCGCGGCGAGGGCTTCGTCCGTGTCGGTATGGCCGGGGGAAGGCTCGGGCTTGCCCAGCATGTCCATCGGGCTCGCTTCCTGGACGTTCAGGTAATCGAGATCGATCTTGCCTTCGGCAATCTCTCGAAGCGCGATCACGGTCGGCTTGTCGTTCTCCTTCTCGACGAACGGCGCTCGTCCGAGGGTGAGGTCACGCGCACGCCGCGCGGCCAGCACCACCAGGTCGAACCGGTTCGGTATCTTGTCGAGGCAGTCCTCGACGGTGACGCGTGCCATGAGGAGGAACCTCCGGAAGCGGAAGAGAGCGGAATTCTAGCCTGCGCCGCGCCCACTCCCAAGCCGGGCAGGACGTTCCCGTCGGGTCGATCGGCTGCCGCAGCGGGACGCGGCTCCGGCGGAGCGGGGGAGGCGGCGGGGGACCCGGACTCCCCGGAGACCGGGCCATCTCTTGCGAGAGGCGCCTCCGGCAATCTCATCCGCACCGGCCATCGCGGGGTCCGTGGCTAGCCGCGGGCGAGGCCCCCGCGCCCCGAAGGGACCCGGCCGGTGATCCCGCTCACGGTGCGAGCATGGCCTTCGTCAGCAAGAAGAGACCAGGCGCTCCAGGAAGGCGGCCATCCTCCTTGCCCGCGCAGGCGTCCGGGCGCGCTCCGCCCGGACGATGGCTTCGAGGTCGTCAAGGGCGTCCTCGAACCGTTCGTTGACGACGAGGTAGTCGAAGTCCGGGTAGTGGGAGAGCTCGCAGCCCGCGCTCCCGATCCGTTCGGTGATGCTCGCCTGGTCGTCCTGCCCGCGTTCCCGGAGCCGGCGTTCCAGCGCCTCCATCGACGGCGGCAGGATCTGGATCGTGACCGCTCCCGGGTCCCGCTTGCGAACCTGCGCGGCTCCCTGCCAGTCGATCTCGAGCAGGACGTCCGCTCCGCCCCGCCTCCGCTCGTCGACCCACTCGCGGGAGGTGCCGTACCAGTTTCCGAAGACCCGTGCGCTCTCCAGCATCCGGTCCTCGTCCGCCAGCCGGCGGAAGCCGGCCTCGTCCACGAAGTGGTACTCGCGCCCGTCCCGCTCGCCGTCCCGGGCGGGGCGGGTGGTGTGCGAGACGGAGACCACGACGCCCGGGGTCCGCCCGACGAGGCCGCGGACGAGGGAGCTCTTGCCCGCCCCCGAGGGGCCGGCGATCACGAACAGGAGGCCGGTGCTTCGATCCGCGTTCACCGCGTCGTCACGCTACTCGATGTTCTGGACCTGCTCGCGCATCTGCTCGATGAGCACCTTGAGGTCGACCGAAGCCCGGGTGGTGTCCGGGTCGGCCGACTTCGACCCCAGGGTATTGGCCTCGCGCTGGAGCTCCTGCATGAGAAATTCGAGGCGCCGCCCGATCGGGGACGTACTCCCGAGGGTGTCCCCGACCTCCGTGACGTGGGTGTCGAGCCGGTCCAGCTCCTCGGCGACATCGGTGCGGCTCGCGAACGTCACCAGCTCGTGGGCGAGCCGGTCCGGATCGGGGTCGACCCGCGCTTCGTCCAGGCGGGCGACGAGCCGGGCCCGGTATCTTGCCTGGACGTCCGGGAGCCTGGCTCGTACGCCCGCCGTGATGCCCACGACCTCCTCGCACCGCCGGGCCACCAGGTCGCCCAGCTTCGCTCCCTCCCTTGCCCGCGCCGCGACGAGGGTGTCGAGCGCCCGGTCGAGGAGCCGAAGCGCCGCGTCCCCGACCGACGCGCGGTCGATCTCGGGCGGGTCCACGACCCCGGGCCAGCGCAGCACGTCCAAGGCGGTGGGAGGAAGGAGGGGAAGGCTGCCCGGGGTCCTGCGCGCCGCCGCTTCCACCCTCCGCTTCGCGTCGAGGAGCCGCTTCACGAGCTCGATATCGAGCGAGAACCCCGCCGCGCCGCCGACGGCCGTCCGGATCCGGAGGCTGCAATCGACCTTCCCTCGCCGGACCCTCGCGGCAATGCGTTCGCGCACCCCGGCATCGAGCGACCGAAGCTCCTCGGGAAGACGGAGCGATACGTCGAGATAACGGTGGTTGACCGAACGCAGCTCCCAGGCCGCGGCGCCCCACTCGGCGCCGAGCTCTTCACGTGCGAACGCGGTCATGCTGTGGACCATGGCGGGCCGGATCCTAACCCGGATATCTCTCTATCCGGGCTTCTTCGCGAGAGTGTCGGGACGCCGCGGCGGCGGCCTGCACGGACGCAAGGACGTTGAAGAGCGAGCACGGCAGGCAGCCGATCCTGGTGCTGCGCGCCGTCGAAGCGGCTTGGAACGGAGTGCGGTCGGCTACCGGGAGCGGGGCGGCGTCCACCGCAGGAGGACGGTGAGGGCTCCGGGCCGACGGCTGGCCGGCTACCGGCGGGGGCGGGCTCGCGGGCTCCGGGCCGGGGTCGGGATCCTCCCCGGGAGAGGCGCCCGGCGCGCGCGCCGACGACCCGCGGCGCCGGGAGCGGGCACCCCGAGCCCCCGGCGCTGTTCGTAACCTTTTGATATAGAGGGTGGAGATCGGGGGGCAAGATATTTTTCACCCCCGCGGAGACGGCGTTATTCCGTGGTTTGGGGTCGGTTCGAGGGGGTTGCTGGCGGACTTCACCCCACGGAGCTGCTTGCGCGTTCCCAGGACGCCGTTCCCAAGAGCGCTCGCGAGCGGCGTGCCCGGTGAAGACCCTGTAGCGCACGTGCCTCTGCTGCGTCCTCGGTCCGGCGGGCGCCATGGCGATGTATGATCGGCCCGGCGCCGGCTTCCGAAACCTTCCGGCGCCCAGCCGGCGCCGGGGCCGGTCCCGGCTTCTCGAACCGCTCCACCGCGAGCACGGAGACGAGGATGCACGAACGGCCGAGCGGCCGCCGCCCGGATGAGCTGCGGTCGGTGCGGATGACCCGCCACTACACTCGGCACGCGGAAGGGTCGGTTCTGGTCGAGTTCGGCGACACCCGCGTCATCTGCACCGCGAGCGTCGAGAAGCGGGTGCCCCGGTTCCTCCTCGGGAGCGGCTCCGGGTGGGTCACCGCGGAGTACGGGATGCTTCCCCGCTCGACGAGCGAGCGCACGGCCCGCGAGGCCGCACGCGGGCGCCAGGGCGGCCGGACCCTGGAGATCCAGCGGCTCATCGGCCGGAGCCTCCGGGCGGTCATCGACCTGGAGGCCCTCGGCGAACGAACCATCCACCTCGACTGCGACGTCGTCCAGGCGGACGGCGGGACCCGCACCGCGGCGGTCTCCGGCGCCTACGTCGCGCTCGCGGACGCGGTCGCGACCCTGCGCGCCCCCGGAGGGCGCGAGGCGCTGCACGGGCAGGTCGCGGCCGTCTCGGTCGGGATCTGGAGGGGCCGGCCGATCCTCGACCTCGACTACGCCGAGGATCGGGAGGCGGAGACGGACATGAACGTCGTCATGAACGAGAACGACGGGTACGTGGAGATCCAGGGCACGGCCGAGGGGCACGCGTTCCGGGCCCCGGAGCTCGACGCGATGCTGTCGCTCGCCCGCACCGGCATCGAGCGGATCCTCGAGGCGCAGCGGCGGGCGCTCGGCGGGTGAGCCGGACCCTCGTCGCGGCGACCGGCAATCGGGGCAAGCTCGCGGAGATCGAACGCCTGCTCGACGGCCTCGGGTGGGAGATCGCGGCGCAGTCCGCGCTCGGGGTCGAGCCGTCCCCGGAGGACGGGCTCACCTTCGTCGAGAACGCGATCATCAAGGCGCGCCATGCGTCGGAACGTACCGGGCGCCCGGCCCTCGCCGACGACTCCGGGCTCGTCGTCGACGCGCTCCGCGGCGCCCCCGGCATCCGTTCCGCCCGCTACGCCGGCCCCGGGAGCGGCGATGCGGCCAACAACGAGAAGCTGCTCCGGGCGCTCGCGGGAGCGCCGGAAGGGGAGCGGTCCGCGCGGTTCGAGTGCGCCGTCGTCTGGATGCGGGATTCGCAGGACCCCGTGCCCCTCATCGCCCGCGGAACCTGGGCGGGACGGGTGCTCGAAGCCCCGCGGGGCGCGAACGGCTTCGGATACGACCCGCTCTTCCTCGATCCGGCCACGGGGCGAACCGCGGCCGAGCTCGCGCCCGAACGCAAGGATGCGCTCAGCCATCGCGGCCAGGCGCTCCGAGCGCTGCGGGCGATGATGCAGGCCGCTTCGCCGAGCTGAAGCCCGCCGACCTTCTCCCCGCTTCTCGCGTCGGCGGTTCTCGAACGGCGCGCCGCCCGCCGGCGGCTCGAACCCCGCCCCGGCTCCGGCTCAGCTGTTCACGAGGTTCGGCAGCCAGAGCACGATCTCGGGGAAGGCGAGGAAGAGGGCGACCGTGGCCGCGTCGGCAAGGAAGAACGGGAGGATCCCGCGGAAGACGTCCCCCAGCGGAATGTCCGGCCGCACCGCCGCCACCACGTAGCAGTTGAGGCCGACCGGCGGGGTGATGAGGCACACCTCGCACATCTTGACCACGATGATCCCGAACCAGATGGGGTCGTAGCCGAGCGCGACCACCGCCGGATAGACGACCGGCAGGGTGAGGAGGAGCATCCCGATCGCGTCCATGAACATCCCGAGCACGGCATAGCCGAGCAGGATGAAGATCATGGTCACCACCGCGGGCAGGGGCAGCTCGACGAGCCAGGTCGCGAACGCTTCCGGCAGGCCCGCGAAGCCGAGGAAGCGGACGAAGATCAGCACCCCCCAGATGAGGGCGAAGATCATGACGGTGAGCTTCGCGGTCTCGAGGAGCGCGCTCTTCAGGGCCGGCCAGCGCATCCCCCGGTAGATCGCGATGCACATCACCACGAACGCCCCGAGCGCGCCGGCCTCGGTCGGGGTCGCCCACCCCGCGTACATGGCGCTGAAGATGATCGCGACGACGGCGAAGATGGGGATGGTCGGGGGGAGGGTGATCAGCCGCTCGCGGAGCGGGGGCGAGGCGATGGGCCGGCCGAGCTCCGGCCGCAGGGTGCACTGCCCGACGATGAGGGCCGCGTAGATGAGGGCGGACACCATGCCGGGCAGGAAGCCGGCGAGGATCAGGGTGCCGACCGACTCCTCGACGATGATCGCGTAGATGACGAGGATCGCGCTCGGCGGGATGAGGGAGGCGAGGGTGCCCCCCGCCGCGACCACCCCCGCCGCGAGCCGTTTGCTGTACCCGTTCTCGAGCATGTGGGGGATCGCGACCCGGCTGAACACCGCGGCGGTCGCGGTGCTCGCCCCGGAGACCGCCGCGAAGCCGGCCGTCGCGAACACGCTCGCGACCGCGAGCCCCCCCGGAAACCAGCCGACCCAGGCCCGCGCCGCGTTGAACAGGGCGTGGGTGAGCCCCGCGTGGTAGGCGACGAAGCCGATGAGGATGAACATCGGGAGGACGCTCAGCACGTAGTTGACCGACTTCGAGTGCGGCACGGTGCCGACGATCCCGGCCCCCGCCTTCCAGCCGATGAGCCACACCATCCCGACGAGGCCGGCGAGGGCCGCCGCCGCGAACACCCGCACCCCGAGGAACACCGCGACCAGCAGCCCGCCGGTCACGATGAGGCCGATGGTGAGCTCGTCCATCAGGCGCGCTTCCCCGCGCCGGCTTCGAGGCCCCCGGATACGTCCGGAACGTCCGCTTCTCCGGCCAGCCCGGTCTCGATCTCGTGCTGGGCCTGCTCGTCCACGGTCTCGATGAGGGGGATCCCCACCGGCTCCGCGTCGGGGTCCGCCGAGAGCCGCAGGAAGCCGAGGAGCTGGATGAAGAGCCGCACCAGCAGGATCGCGAACGCGACCGGAACGAGGAGCTTGGAGGGCCAGAGAGGGATCTCGATGTCGATCGTGCTGTCGCCGATGTTCCAGGCGCGAAGAAAGTGTTCGTACCCGAACCACGCGAGGATCGCGACGATGCCGATGATGGTCAGGGTTCCGAGGGACTCCACGATCCAGAGGGTCCGGCCCCGGAACCGCTTGACGATGATCTCCATCCGCACGTGGCCGCCGAGGCGCTGGGTGTAGGCGATGGAGAGGAACGCGAACACCGTCATCACGAACTCGATGACGTCGACGTAGCCCGGCACCGGCAGGTTGATGAGCTTGCGCCCGAACACCTGGAAGACGCCGATGAGCATCACCGCGAGGATGACGAGGGCGGCGATCAGGTTGAGTGCGCTCTCGAGCTTGAAGAAGCCCTCGTCCGCCGCGCCGAGGAGGCGGGCGAACGGCGAACGGCGAACGGCCGTCGGTCGGTGGGAAGACATTCCGTCGTCAGCGGCTGCCCCGCTCCCGGGGCCGGGAGCGGGGCGAGGCCGTCACGATGGCTACATCGCCGCCTTGGCGGTGGACAGGACGAGGTCCAGCAGCTCCTGCGCGGGCAGGTCGTCCTGGTTGTCCTCGACCCAGGCGTCCCAGACCGGCTGGCCCGCGATGTCGCGGAACCCGGCCATCTCGTCCTCGGGGATCTCGACCATCCGGATCTTGCCGCCTTCGCGCCACTTCTTCTCGTTGGCGACGTCCTTCGCCTTGTACGCGGCATCCATCGCGGCGTAGGCGCCGTCCTTGAGGCCGAGGAGAAGCTCCTTGTACTGGTCGGGGAGCGAGTTCCAGGCGTCGACGTTGAACACGGAGGGGCAGTTCACCGTCCCCAGGCTCATGTTGGTGGTCACCCAGTCCGCGATCTCGTCGAGCTTGTAGGCGGCGAAGGTGTAGGAGTAGGGGAAGCCGATGGCGTCCACCGTGCCGCGCTGGAGGGCGGTGTAGGTCTCCGACGCGGGCATCGTGGACGGGGTGGCCCCGATCAGCTCGGCCGCCCGCCCCATCCCACCGAGCGCGCGCAGGCGCTTGCCCTCGAAGTCGGCGACGGACTGCGGGGGATCGCCCTTGCCCATGTACTCGTACTGGGGGAGGATGTTGGACATGTAGAGGTAGGCGTTCCACTTCGCGAGCGCCTCCTGCGCCGCCGGATGGCCGTACACCGCGTCGTGCACCTTGCGCATCACCCCGAAGTCGGCGAGGGGCAGGAAGGGCAGGTCGAGCACGTTGAGCGGGGCGTTCTTGCCCGGGTGGTACGAGGCGCAGAACATCGCGGCCTCGAACGCCCCGAGGGAGATGCCGTCGAGGTTCTCCTTGCTCTTCGAGAGCTGCTGGCCATAGAAGAGCTTGATGGTGAACTTGCCGCCGGTGCGCTCGGCGACCTGGGCGGACACGTACTCCGCACCCTCGGTGAAGGCCCGGCGTTTGCCCCAGAGCGACATCTTCCAGCTCACCTCGGGGCCGTCCACCATCTGCGCGGCGGCGGGGGTGACGCTCCCGGCGAGGCTCGCGCCGGCGGCGGCGAGCGACGCCGCTACGACGGTGAGGATTGTCTTTCGCATCGTTGGTTCCTCTCGTTCGATTGCCTGAGAAGCCGTGCGGGCTCCGTCCGCGCCTCCGCCGGTTCGAGCCCCGGCGGAGGCGCGGAGCGGCCCGCGCGGAAGCGACACTAACCGACCGCAGGCCGTACCGCAATCGGAGCGCGGCGCCGAGGCATGTGCGCGGTGGGGTTTTCGCCGGGCACGCCTCTCGCGAACGCTTTGGGCCCGGCGTCCTGGGAACGCTCGTGTCCCGCCCGCATTGATCGGCGGCGGCCTCGCCCTCCCATTTGCGGGCGGGACACCTGCGTCTGGAAGACGCGCCGTTCCCAGGACGCCGGGCCCGTGCAAGTGGCTCCGTGGGGTGAAATCCGCCAGCAACCCTCTCGAACCGACCTCGAACCACGGAAAAACGCCGTCTCCATGGGGGTAAAAAATATCTCGACCCCCTCTCTACACCCTATATATCAATAGCCTGCGAACAGCGCCCGGGGCTCGGCGCCGGATTCGCCCCGGTCTCCGCTTCGACCCGGCCGTCGATGGATGGATCGGACCGACCGCAGGACTTTCCCTTGGCCCCGAATCCGGCTAGGGTGCCGTCGATTTCTCCGGAGGCAACGCGGGGATCGGCCCATGAAGAGTCATGCCCGGGTCGTCGTGATCGGCGGCGGCGTCGTCGGCGTCTCCACGCTCTACCACCTCGCCCGCAAGGGCTGGTCGGACGTGGCCCTCTGCGAGCGCACGGAGCTCACCGCCGGCTCCACCTGGCACGCCGCGGGACTCCTCCCCCTGTTCAACATGAGCTACAGCGTCGGGCAGATCCACAAGTACTCGGTGCGGCTCTACCCCGAGCTCGAGCGCGAGACGGGGCAGGACGTGGGCTTCCGTCCGGTCGGCAACGTCCGGCTCGCGACGAACCGCGACCGCATGGACGAGTACCGGTTCTACGCGGGGGTCGCGCGCACCATCGGGGTCCGGGTCGAGTTCCTGACCCCGAGCGAGGTCCGGGAGATCTGGCCCCTCTGCAACGTGGACGGGATCGTCGGCGCCATCCTCCACCCCGAGGACGGCTACATCCAGCCCGCCGACCTCACCCAAGCCTTCGCACGCGGCGCCCGCGCCCGCGGGGCCGAGATCCATCGGCGCACGAAGGTGGTCGCCATCGAGCGGACCGGGGGCGGGGAGTGGCGGGTGCGGACGGACCGGGGCGACGTCGTCTGCGAGCACGTGGTGAGCGCGACCGGCAACCACGCCCGCCAGACCGGGGCGATGGTGGGGATCGACGTCCCCACCATCCCCGTCGAGCACCAGTACCTCGTCACCGAGCCGCACCCGGACATCGTCGCCCGCCGGGAACAGGGGTTGCCGGAGATGGGCGTCCTCCGCGAATCGGATGCCTCGTACTATCTCCGCGAGGAGCGGGGCGGCCTCCTCCTCGGCCCGTACGAAGCCGGGGCGCCCGCCTGCTTCGTCGACGGCCCTCCCGACGACTTCGAGAACGACCTCTTCCCCGAGGACCTCGAGCGCCTGGAGCCGCACGTCGAGGCGGTCGTCCGGCGGGTCCCGGCGTTCGGCGAGGTCGGGCTCAAGCAGGCCGTCAACGGCCCCATCCCCTACACCCCGGACGGAAGCCCCCTCATCGGCCCCGCCTGGGACGTGCCCGACTTCTGGCTCAACGAGGGCCACAGCTTCGGCATCACCGCGGCGGGCGGCGCCGGCTGGCAGCTCGCGGAGTGGATCGTCGAGGGGGAGCCGTCGATCGACATGATGGGCGTCGACCCGCGCCGCTTCGGACCCTACGCGACCCGCGGGTACCTCAGGGAGAAGAACGAGGAGGCCTACGCCAACGTCTTCACCGTCCACTACCCGGACGAGGAGCGCCCCGCCGCCCGGCCCCTCAAGCAGGCCCCCTGCTACTCGCGCATGAAGTCGCTGGGAGCGGTGTTCGGCCAGGTCTACGGCTGGGAGCGCCCCAACTGGTTCGCGCCGGAGGGGGTGGAGCCGCGGGACGTGTGGAGCTTCCGCCGCACCAACTACTTCGAGCACGTGGGGGCCGAGTGCCGCCACGTGCACGAGCAGGCGGGGCTCCTCGACATGAGCGCGTTCGCGAAGTGCGAGGTGTCCGGGCCGGGCGCCGAGGCGTGGCTCGACGGCCTGTTCGCGAACCGCATTCCCGCCCGGGTCGGCCGCATCGGGCTCTGCCACCTCCTCGCCGCCAACGGGGGGGTGCGGTCGGAGTTCACGGTGTACCGCGAGGCCCCCGACCGCTTCTACCTCGTCTCGGCCGGGGCCTTCGAGCGTCACGACTTCGACACCCTCCGAAGGCTCCTTCCCTCCGATGGGAGCGTCCGCTTCGAGCCCGCGACCACCCGCTACGGGGTGTTCGTGATCGCCGGCCCGCGGGCGCGCGAGCTGCTCCAGGGGCTCACCGACGCATCCCTCGCCGACGCGGACTTCCCGTGGCTCACCGGGCGCACCATCGACGTCGGGGCGGCCCACGCGAAAGCGCTCCGTCTCGGCTTCGTCGGCGAGCTCGGATGGGAGCTGCACCACCCCGTCGAGATGCAGAACCACCTCTTCGACCGGCTGATGGCGGCGGGCCGCGGCCACGGCCTCCGGCCGTTCGGGATCCGGGCGATGGACTCCCTTCGCCTCGAGAAATCCTACCGGCTGATCCCCCGCGAGCTCTCGATCGAGTACGCGGCCCTCGAATCGGGGCTTCACCGCTTCGTGCGCCTCGACAAGGGCTCGTTCCTCGGCCGCGACGCCCTCGTCGAATGGCGGCAGCGGGGCTTCTCCCATGCCTTCGCGACCCTGGAGGTCCACGGGGTCACCGACGCCGACGCCCGCGGGTCCGAGCCGATCTATTCGAGCGGGGCGCGGGGGACCGGCGGGGAGCTCGTCGGGAGGGCGACGAGCGGGGGCTACGGATGGCGGGTCGGCAAGAGCCTCGCCCTCGCGATGGTGCGCCCGGACCTCGCCGTCGAGGGGACGGAGGTCGAGATCGAGATCCTCGGCGAACGCCGCCGGGCCACGGTGATCCCGGAATCCCCGTTCGACCCGGGGAACTCCCGGCTCCGCGCCTGAACGTAGCGGCTCGACGCCCGATTCAGGCCCCCCTTTGCACGGCTCGGACCTCCCGCCCGCGGACGCAGGCATCGCCGGGGGCCGCCGCCGGGGCGCGTATCGTCGGCGGCGCACCCCGGTCCATGCCAGACTACGAGGTGAGGGCGGCCGCGGCCCGGGGCCGTCCCGCCGAACGCCCATCGAGAAGACGAAGGAGGAGCTGCAACATGGCCGGTCAACCCGTATTGCCGAAGGGCTCGCCGCCCCCGCTCGCGCCCTATTCGCCGGGATATCGATCCGGACGGTTCGTGTGCACGGCGGGGATGCTGGCGCTCGACTCCTCGGGGAGCCTCGTCGGAGCCGGCGACGCCGCCGCGCAGACGCGCCAGGTCCTGGAGAACGTCAAGGAGATCATCGAGGCGGCCGGCGGAACGCTGGAGGACGTCGTGTACAACATGATCTTCCTCGCGGACCTCGGGGACTACCAGGCGATGAACGAGGTCTACGGCTCGTACTTCCCCGAGAATCCGCCCGCCCGCGCCTGCGTCCAGGCCGGGCTCGTCAAGCCCGAGTTCCTGGTCGAGATCGCGGCGACCGCGGTCGTCGGCGATTAGCCGGGACGTCCGGCCGTCCTCCCGCGGTGGACGGCGGCTCCCTCCGGGTGGCGGGGGTCGCTCCGTCCCAGTCGCCTCGACGGCGTGCCCGGGCCGGCGTCGGTCATGCCCGCGGCGTTCTGCGGCTCGCCGCCGCGGCGTCTCGACCCCGGCGACGAAGGCCGGGGGGATATCCGGGCTCGCCGGGGGAGGGCGGCCGGGTGGCGCTCGTCCGGTGAACCGTCCGTCCGACGCGCCCGGTCCCGAGGAGCCGTCGTGCCGAGAGCGCTGCGGGGGCGTCTGACCGGGAGCCGGGACGGTGTGCGGCCGAATCACCCAGAAGCTGGGTCTCGAGACCCTCTTCACCCTGTACCGGCTCTCGCCCCGGACCCCCGCCCCCGACCTCGCGCCCCGCTACAACGGCTGTCCGACCCAGGACTTCGCCGCGGTCCGGAGGGTGGGTGAGGAGCCCGCGGTCACGAAGCTTCGCTGGGGGCTCGTCCCCCCGTGGGCGAAGGACCCGCGGGTCGGGGCGCGGATGATCAACGCGCGCTCCGAGACCGTGTACAAGAAGCCCGCATTCCGATCGGCGTTTCGGCGGCGGCGGTGCGTCATCCCGGCGAACGGCTGGTTCGAGTGGCGCCGGGAGGGCGGGGAGAGGCGGCCCTACTGGATCCGCCCCGGAAATGCCGAGGTGTTCTCGCTCGCCGGGCTCTGGGAACGCTGGGAGAGAGGGGAGGAGCCGCTCGAGACCTTCACGGTCCTGACGACCACGGCCTCTCCGGCGCTCGCCGACGTTCACCATCGGCAGCCGGTGATCGTCGAGGATGGGGACGTCGCCGAGTGGCTGGACCCGGCGTCTCCCGCGGGCCGCCTGGTAGAGATCGCCCGCGGCGCCTGCGAAGGCCCTTTCGACCGGTGGCCGGTCGGCCGAGCCGTGAACGACCCCCGGAACGACGCCCCGGAGCTGGTTCAGCCGGTCGAGGCATGAGGGGGCGGTCCGGAGGTCTCACCGGCCTTCGTCGCAAGGACGGCGGGACGCCCCCTGGGCCGCAAGACCCCGAAGGCGCAGCCGCAGGGCAATTGCATTCGACGGAATATGTCGTGTGCGCCGCCCAAAGCCGTCCGCCAGACGCCCCAAGCAACCTTCAAGCCGGCTCGTCAGGCCGATTTCGGCGCTTCGCAGCCAGAAATCGACCCCTGCCAACGGCAGCTTGGCCATCACGACGCATCGGGAATCCCGGATGCCCTGGCGCGGCCGATCCTGGCGTTGCGGGCTGCGGAAGCGGGTTGAAGAAGGACCGGAGCCCGCCGCCGGGAGCGGATCGGCGTCCGCCGCAGGAGGAAGGGGAGACGTGCGGGTCGAGGGAGGGCGCCCCCGCGCTGGTGTTCTTGCCGTGGGGCGGTGCCCTGGCGGCTTCGTGGGCCCGTCGGCGGACGGCGGGAGGGTGGCTGGGGGACCAGGATTCGAACCTGGGCTGGCGGAGTCAGAGTCCGCAGTCCTACCGCTAGACGATCCCCCAGGGAGCCGCGAAACGAAACCTAGCGCTTGGAGTATTGCGGGCGCTTGCGGGCCTTGTGCAGGCCGACCTTCTTTCGCTCGACCTTCCTCGCGTCCCGGGTGAGGAGCCCCGCCTTGCGCAGTGTGGGGCGGTGGGTCTCATCGTACTCGCAGAGCGCCCGCGCGATACCGAGCCGGATGGCGCCCGCCTGGCCCGTACCCCCTCCGCCCCGGACGGTGACCGCGAAGTCGAAATCCTGCGAGCGATGGGTCTCCTCCAGGGGCTGGCGCACCACCATCCGGGCGGTCTCGCGGCCGAAATACTCGTCCAGGGGACGCCGGTTGACGACGATCCGCCCGGCTCCCCGGCGCATGAACACGCGCGCGGTGGAAGTCTTGCGGCGGCCGGTTCCGTAGCCAAGCAGTTCGGACATGTTCGGTCTGGCTCGTTCTCTGGGCGCTGGCGAAGCCGGCCGGAGGCTCGATTCAGAGCTCCAGGGGCTTCGGCTGCTGCGCGGCGTGCGGGTGGGCGGGGCCGGGGTAGACGTGCAGCTTCCGGAACATGGCCCGGCCAAGCGGACCGCGCGGGAGCATGCCCTTCACCGCGACCTCGATGGCCCGGCCCGGCGCCCGCTCCTGGAGGCGCTCGAAGCTCGTAGACCGGAGGCCGCCCGGATATCCGGAGTGCCGGTGGTACAGCTTGTCGAGGGTCTTGCGGCCGGTCACCTTCACCGATCCGGCGTTGATGACGACGATATGGTCCCCGGTATCGACGTGCGGGGTGTATTCGGGCTTGTGCTTGCCGCGCAGGCGGGTCGCGATCCCGGAGGCAAGGCGGCCGAGAACCTTCTCGCCGGCGTCGATGAGGTACCATTCGCGCTTGACTTCCGCCGGCTTGGCGCTGAAGGTCGGCATGGTTCGTTCCCGGTGGTGACCGGAGCGCCGCGCTCCGGCCGAAGGACGCGGAACTCTATTGCCGGCACGCGAGAATGTCAATGACGGGATCCGGGACGTGACCGCCTCCGGGACGAGCTCCGGGACCATCGCCTGCGGCCTCCGGGACCGGTGCGTCCTGGCCGCGGACCGATGGCTCACGGGCCGCCGGTTTCCGAGGCCGGGCCGGGTGGGCGGCGATCCGCCGGCCGGCGGAAGCGGCGGCCGGACCCCCGCTTCGGCGCCCGCGTATCCCGCGGAGGGGATCGAGCCGGGGCCGTCCGATCCCCGGGCGCGCCGGCGGTCCGCACGGCTCATGCGGGTCAACCACGCCGGGGAGGTGGCGGCGCAGGCGCTCTATCTCGGCCAGGGGATGCTCGCGCGGGACCCCGGCGTGCGCCGCGCCCTCGATGCCGCCGCCGCCGAGGAACGCGCCCATCTCGAGTGGTGCCGCCGCCGGCTCTCCGAGCTTGGCGCACGGCCGAGCCGGCTGGACCCCTTGTGGTGGGCCGGCTCGTTCGCGATCGGGGCGGCGGCCGGTGCGGCAGGCGATGCTTCGAGCCTCGGGTTCGTCGCGGAGACCGAGCGCCAGGTGGTGGACCATCTCGCCCGCCATCTGCGGCGGCTGCCCCGCGACGACTACCGGAGCCGCGCGATCTGCCGCCGCATGATGGACGACGAGCGGCGCCACGGCACCCGGGCGGTTCAGGCGGGCGGGCGCCGGCTCCCGACCCCGGTCCGGTTCATGATGCGGGCGGCGGCCGGGGCGATGACCGCGACGGCGTATCGGATCTGAGTCCGGGGCCCGGCCCGGACCCGGCCCCGCCGGGAACCCGTTTCGCCCGCGCCTTCAGTTGCCGCCTCAGCTACCGGAAGAGCCGGGATCTCCCCCCGGGGTGAACATCGGGACCGGGAAGGGGGTCACGTTGCCCTGGCCCTTCGCCTCTCCGGCCGAGACGATCTTGTTCACGCCCTGCCGGTCGACCTCGTCGATCCGGATCACCGCATGCATGGGAATGCAGGTTCGGCTCACGCCGTCGAACTCCGTCTTGAGCCGCTCTTCCGAAGGGTCGATGAGCACCGCCGACCGCTCGCCGAAGATGATGTCGCCGATCTCGATGAAGCCGAAGAGATCGCCCTGGCGGACGGTATGCGAATACAGCTCGTATACCTTGCCCTGGTTGTGGAAGATGATCCGGTACGTCGGCTTTTTCTTCGCCACGGTCGACTCCGTCCGGTGCCTGGACGCGCTGCGGGGGCTGCAACCCGCGGATTATATTCCACTGCCCGCGAACGCCCGGAAGTCTTCCCGGACGTCCCGGACCGCGGCGCGGAAGAGGCGCTCCCCCGCCTCGGGGCTCGCGCCGGAAGGGTCCGAGCCGATACGTCCGTCCGGGAACCGCCGGCGGTAGTCCTCGGCGTCGCGGAACCTCCCGCTCGGCGCGACGCGCGGCTCGAACGTGGCGGACTTGACCGCTTCGGGGTAGGCGAAGTACGAGAGCGAAACCTCGCTCGGCGTCGCGTGGCTGCCCTCGATCCCCGCGAAGAGCTCGTTCGAGAGCCGGCGTACCCCGGCTCCGTCCCACCAGTTGGTGAGGGCGAGGCGCACGCGGCGCCCGGTTCGCCCGAGGCTCGCGTGCGCGTAGATCTCGGAGAACGCGGCGTTCAGCGTCGCGATGTTGCCGCCGTGCCCGTTGAGGAAATAGATTGCGTCGAATCCGTGCCGGGACAGCGACTCGACGTAGTCCGACACGCAGGCGATGAGGGTGCTCGGGCGCAACGTGATGCTGCCGGGAAACGCGAGATGGTGCTGCGCCATTCCGACACTGATGGTCGGGCCCACCAGGGCCTCCTCCTCCTCTCCCACCGCCCGCGCCACCACCTCGGGACAGATCGCATCCGTGCCGATGAGCCCGTTCGGCCCGTGCTGCTCGGTCGAGCCGATGGGAACGATGACCGCGGTGGCCCGCTCAAGATATGCTTCCACCTCCTGCCAGGTGCTGAGTTGGAGTTGCACGGGGACTACCTCGCTGCGGCCGGGAAGAATGGGGAAACGGAACCGCCTGCCGCCGTCACGGGCGCCGGACGCCTGACGTGAAGCTCGCGCGCGAGTGGCTGGGCCGGGCCCTGTGCGCTCTCGGTCTCCACGATCCGGAGGTCGTCGAGGTCCGGATCGGGTTCGGTCCGAGCGGGACGGTGGAGAGCGTCCGGTGCCGCCGCTGCGGGCATCGCGGGACGCGCCGCGGCCGAAGGTAGCGCACCGCTTACCTGAAACATCCGGCAACCTGTTGAATTCATGAGTCTGCTTGTGGGATCGGGAACGCCTCCGGCGGCGCCCCGGCGTGGTGTTTCTTCCACTGCAACGAGGCCGCGCGCCGGCCTTCCGGGCTCGTCCGGAACATCCTCTGCCCATTGACCTCGCGAGAATGATTCTCCAACCCGAACGGCCTGCGATGCGACGAGACCCCCCCGATGTTCTTCGCCCGACGGCGCGGCGGCCCGTCGCCGCCATGGATGGCTCGTCATGGAACGGGACCGTTCCCCGCCCGTCTGCGGCGCGGTCGCGGTCGCCGCTCAGAACGGGATGTCGTCGTCGATGTCGGGGTCGTTTCCGCGGGAGGGGGGAGGCGTTCCCCGGCCGGAGGCTCCGCCCCCCGGCGACGGGTTCGCCGGCGGCCCCGCCGGCCGGTTCCAGTCCTCCGCCTCTCCTCCCGGGCCTCCGCGCGCGCCCAGCATCTGCATGTCTCTCGCCACGATCTCGGTGGTGTAGCGGTCCTGCCCGTCCTGCCCCTGCCACTTCCGGGTCTGGATCCGGCCCTCGACGTAGACCTGCTGGCCCTTGCGGAGGTACTGCTCCGCGATCTCGGCGAGCCGTCCGAACATCACCACCCGGTGCCACTCCGTCTGCTCGCGCCGCTCGTTGGACTGCCGATCCATCCAGCTGTCGGTGGTCGCGATGCGGAGGTTGGTGATCGCGCCGCCGCTCGCGCTGTAGCGGGTTTCGGGGTCCGCTCCGAGATTGCCGACCAGGATGGCCTTGTTGACGCCTCGTGCCATGCTTCGCTGCTCCCTGTCAAGAATCGGCCCGGCCGCCCGCGCACGACCGACACTCCCTGCGCCGGCGGCCGAAGGCGCCATTATGCGCGCGCGCCTGCCGAATGGCATCCGGGCGGGCGTGATCGGGCGGGAATCCGCCTCACGACGCGCCGATACCCTACGCGCTGCTGCCGTTTGGCCGCATCGGGCCGCATCGACTAGACTTCGCCGTTTGATTCCGGGCTTCCATCCTTCATGCGCGGCGTACAGTCTCTCCCCGTCGCCGAACGCTCGGGGGCGGGGGCGATCAGCATCCGCGGTGCGCGGACCCACAACCTCAAGAACGTCGACGTCGACATTCCCCGCGACCGTCTCGTGGTGATCACGGGGCTCTCGGGCTCCGGCAAGTCCACGCTCGCCTTCGACACGATCTACGCCGAGGGGCAGCGCCGGTACGTCGAGTCCCTGTCCGCCTACGCACGCCAGTTCCTCTCGGTGATGGAGAAGCCGGACGTCGACCACATCGAGGGCCTCTCCCCGGCCATCGCCATCGAGCAGCGCGCCGGCTCGGGCAACCCTCGCTCGACGGTCGGCACCGTGACCGAGATCCACGACTACCTGCGGCTGCTGTTCGCGCGCGCCGGCGAGCCCCGCTGCCTCGACCACGACGTCGGGCTTCGGTCGCAGACGGTGAGCCAGATGGTCGACGCGGTCCTTGCCCGTGCGCCCGGCGAGCGCCTCATGCTGCTCGCCCCGCTGGTGCGAGGGCGCAAGGGAGAGCACCACGAGGTCTTCGAGTCGCTGCGCTCGGCCGGCTTCGTGCGGGCGCGGGTGGACGGCCGGGTGGTCGAGATCGATCCGCCGCCCCGGATGGACGGGGCCGTCCATCACGACGTGGAGGCGGTCGTGGACCGGTTCCGGGTGCGCCCGGACGCCGCCCCGCGGCTTGCCGAGTCCTTCGAGACCGCGCTCGCGCTCGCGGACGGACGGGCGGTGGTGGCCGCGGTCGACGCCGAAGGCGCGGGCGCCGGCGAAGACCGGACGTTCTCGGCGCGGTTCGCCTGCCCCGAGTGCGGCTACTCGATCCCGGAGCTCGAGCCGCGGCTGTTCTCCTTCAACAGTCCGGCCGGCGCGTGTCCCGCGTGCGACGGCCTCGGGCGGCAATCCTTCTTCGATCCGGACCGTGTCGTCTCCCGTCCGGAGGTCAGCCTGCCGGCGGGAGCGGTGCGCGGCTGGGACCGGGGCAACGCCTACTACCACGGACTCCTCCAATCCATCGCCGCGCACTACGGCTTCGACCTCGACGTCGCCTTCCGGGATCTGCCGCCCCGAATTCGCGACACCGTCCTCTACGGCAGCGGGGGCGAGCCGATCGAGATCCGGTACGGCCGCCGGCACCGGTCCGTCCGGCCGTTCGAAGGCGTCATTCCCAACATGGAGCGCCGCTACCGGGAGACGGAATCGGCGCACGTGCGCGAGGAGCTCGCCCGCTACATGAGCTCGCGGCCCTGCCCGGACTGCGGCGGGCGCCGGCTGAACCGGCACGCGCGCTCGGTGTGGGTGGCGGGGCGCGATCTTCCCGAGCTCGAAAGCCTGCCGGTCGCCGATCTGCGCCGTTTCTTCGAGCAGGCTTCCTTCGACGGCTTCCGCCGCGAGGTCGCGGGCCGGCTCGTGCACGAGATCGTCCAGCGCCTCGACTTTCTCATCGACGTCGGGCTCGAATACCTCTCGCTCGACCGCACCGCCGACACCCTGTCGGGAGGGGAGGGGCGGCGCATTCGCCTCGCGAGCCAGATCGGAGCCGGCCTCGTCGGGGTGATGTACATCCTGGACGAGCCCTCGATCGGCCTGCACCCGCGGGACAACCGCCGGCTGCTCGACTCCCTGGTGCGGCTCCGCGACCTCGGCAACACGGTCATCGTCGTCGAGCACGACGAGGGCGCGATCCGCGAGGCGGACCGCATCATCGACATGGGGCCGGGGCCGGGCGTGCACGGCGGGAGGGTCGTCGTCCAGGGGGCCGTGGAAGACGTCATGGCGGAGCCCTCGTCGATCACCGGCCGGTACCTCTCGGGCCGGCTGCGCGTGTGCGGGCCGCGCCGCCGCCGTTCGCCGGCCGGCTGGGTCCGGATCGAAGGGGCCTCGGCGAACAACCTGCGCTCGGTGGACGCCGAGCTCCCGCGGTCCGTCATGACGTGCGTGACCGGCGTGTCCGGCTCGGGCAAGTCGAGCCTCGTGCACGACACCCTGTACCTCGCCCTGTCGGGAACGGCCGGCCGCAGGCCGGGAGCGGACGTTTGCGCTCGGGTCGTCGGCGCCGAGCACATCGACAAGGCGGTCAACATAGACCAGAGCCCCATCGGCCGCACGCCGCGCTCGAATCCCGCCACCTACGCCGGGCTGTTCACCCCGGTCCGGGAGCTCTTCGCGGCTACCCCGGAGGCCCGCGCTCGGGGCTATTCCCCCGGGCGCTTCAGCTTCAACGTGCCGGGCGGCCGGTGCGAGGCGTGCCGCGGGGACGGCGTCATCCGGGTGGAGATGCACTTCCTGCCGGACGTGTACGTGCGCTGCGACGTGTGCCGGGGCCGACGCTACGACCGGGAAACGCTGGGGGTGCGCTACCGGGGAAAGAACGTGCACGAGGTGCTGGGCATGACCGTGGCGGAGGCGCGGACCTTCTTCGACCCGATCCCGGCCGTGGCGCGCCGGCTTCAGACCCTGGTCGACGTGGGTCTCGGGTACCTCGGGCTCGGGCAGAGCGCGACCACCCTGTCCGGCGGCGAAGCGCAGCGCATGAAGCTCGCTCGCGAGCTGTCCCGGCGCGACACCGGACGAACCCTGTACGTGCTCGACGAACCGACGACGGGCCTCCACTTCCACGACGTCCGGCAGCTCATCGAGGTCCTCGACCGCCTCGTCGACCGCGGCAACACGGTGGTCGTGATCGAACACAACCTGGACGTGATCCGCGCCGCCGACTGGATCGTCGATCTCGGCCCGGAGGGGGGGCGGCACGGCGGACGGATCGTGGCCGCCGGCACGCCCGAGGCGGTGGCGGCGGCGCCGGGGTCCCACACCGGGCGCTCTCTCGCCGGGACGGGCTTGCCGGGGAGGCCGCCCGCCGGCGCGGAGCCGCCCGGACCGCCGTCCGAGCCGCTGAAGGAGTCCCTGCGGGCATGACGGCGCTCATCTGCGGATCGGTCGCCTTCGACACCATCATGCGGTTCCCCGGCCGGTTCCGGGAGCACCTCCTGTCCGATCGGATGGACGTCGTCAGCGTGTGCTTCACCGCGCCGGAGATGCGGCGCGAGTTCGGGGGGTGCGCGGGCAACGTCGCCTACACCCTCGGGCTCCTCGGCGGCGACCCGCTGCCGATGGCGGCCGTGGGCCACGATTTCGCGCCGTATGCGTCGTGGATGGACCGGAACGGGATCGACCGCCGGTTCGTGACCGAGGTGGATGCGTTCACCGCCCAGGCGTTCATCACCACGGACGTCGAGGGCAACCAGATCACGACCTTCCATCCGGGCGCCATGGACCACGCCCACGTCAATTCCGTCGGGGACGCGGGGGAGGGGGTCCGCATCGGGATCGTGGCGCCGGACGGCCGGCGTGCGATGGTGCGCCACGCGGCCCAGCTCGCCGAGCGCGGCATTCCCTTCGTCTTCGACCCCGGCCAGCAACTGCACCTGTTCGGGCCGGAAGAGCTCGCCCGCTTTCTCGACGAGGCTGCCTGGCTCGCCGTCAATGCCTACGAGTGGAGCCAGCTCCGGGAGCGCTCCGGCCTGGACGCCGGCGAGATCGTGGACCGGGTCGAAGCGGCCGTCATCACCCGGGGGGCGGAGGGCTCCTCGGTCCTCGTGCGCGGCCGGGAGGCCATCGACGTCCCCGCGGTCGCCGCTCCGCGGGCGGTGGACCCGACCGGGTGCGGGGATGCGTACCGGGCCGGCCTGCTGTTCGGTCTGGAAGCCGGCCGTGACTGGGAGACGACGGGCCGGATCGCGTCGCTCGCGGGCGCGCTCAAGGTCGCGCACCCCGGGTGCCAGAACCACCACTTCGATCCGGAAGGCTTCGCCGCCCGTTTTCGCGAGGCGTTCGGCTACTCGTTCTGAATTCGGACCGCCGGCGCCGCTCGCCGGGAACGGCTCGCCCGAGCCCTTCCGCCCCGTCCGTCCGTTCCCTTCAGCCGAACTCGACGAAGAACGCCCGGAGGTAGCCGGTCTCGGGCAGGGCGGGGTGCACGGGATGGTCGCGGTCCTGCCCGCCTTCCGCCACGACCCTCGGGTGCAGGCCGAACGGATGGGAGACGCGGGCGATGATCTCGAGGTGCTTCGCGCGCTCGAGATGCGCCGAGCACGAGGCGGAGACGAGCCACCCTCCCGGGGCGAGCAGCTGGATCGCGAGGCCGTTCGCCCGCCGGTACGCCTCGAACCCCCGGGTCCGATCCTTTCTCCGGCGGATGAAGGCCGGCGGGTCGAGCACCACCACGTCGAATCGCTCGCCGGCCGCCCGGAGCGCCTTGAGCGCCCGCACCGCGTCCGAGCGTTCGACGCGCACCCGGTCCGCGACCCCGTTGCGGGCGGCGTTGCGCGTCGCGATCTCGATCGCGTTGGCCGACGAGTCGATGCAGCGCACCTCGCTCGCCCCGCCGAGGGCGCACCGGATCCCCCACGCACCGGTATAGGAGTAGAGGTCGAGCACCCGCTTGCCGGCCACCCGGGAGGCGATCCGCTCCCGATTGGATCGGTGGTCGAAGTACCAGCCCGTCTTCTGCCCTGCGAGCGGCGCCGCCTCGAACACGCCTCCGCCTTCCTCGACGGTGATCGTGTCGCCGATGGGCTCGCCGACGACCTCCGTGCTCGCGTCGAGGCCCTCCAGGGCGCGGGCCGGGGTGTCGTTGCGGAGCACGACGGTCCGGAAGTCGAAGCGCGACCGGAGGAGGGCGACGACGTCGTCCTTGACCCGTTCCATGCCCGCGGTGGTGATCTGCACCACGGCCACGTCGCCGTAGCGGTCCACGATGAGTCCGGGCAGCGCATCGCTCTCGCCGAACACCGCCCGGTAGTAGGGCGCCTCGAACTCGCGCTGCCGGAGCGCCTCGGCGGCCGCGATCCGTTCGGCGAGGAGGTCCGGCTCCAGCCGCACCCCGGGCTCGCGGCTCACGATGCGAGCCGCGATGAGGGAGTGGGGGTTGACGTAGGCGCTCGCGATCGGCTCGCCCCGGTGGTCGCGAAGCTCGACGGGCTCTCCCGGCGGCAGGCCGCGCAGGCGTGCGCGGCCGACGTCGAACTCGTTGCCGTAGACCCAGGGATGCCCGGTGCGGAGGCGCCGCTCTTCGCCCTTCTTGAGATAGAGCGGTGTCACGGGCCGGGATTGTACGCTACGCTCCCCCGGCACGGCCGGCGCCGGCCGGTACGGCGGTAGCGCCGACGCCGGCGCCCCGGGCCGGCCCCCTGGGCCAGCCCCCCGGTCGGCTCCGGCTTCCCCTCCCCGCCCCCGCCCGCCCCGACCCGGAAGGAGACCATGACCTCGCCAGCCCCCCGCCGGAACCGCCTCGCGGCCGAGACCAGCCCCTATCTTCTTCAGCACGCGGGCAATCCGGTGGACTGGTACCCGTGGGGGCCGGAAGCCCTCGAACGCGCGCGGCGGGAGAACCGGCCGATCCTCCTCTCCATCGGCTACTCCGCCTGCCACTGGTGTCACGTCATGGCCCACGAATCGTTCGAGGACGAGGCCACCGCGCGGGTGATGAACGTCCACTTCGTCAACGTCAAGGTGGATCGCGAGGAGCGCCCGGACCTCGACAGGATCTACCAGGTCTCGCACCAGTTGCTCGCGCGCCGCCCCGGCGGCTGGCCGCTCACGATGTTCCTGACCCCGGACGACCTGACCCCGTTCTTCGGCGGCACCTACTTTCCGCCTTCGCCGCGCCACGGCCTTCCCGCGTTCCGGGACCTCCTCGTCCGGGTCGTGGACTTTCTCGCCGCGCACGGCGGCGACGTGGCGAAGCAGAACGAGGCGTTGCGCGAGGCCCTCGTCCGGTCGGAGGCGCATGGGGGCGGCGGCGCCGCGGCCTTGGGCCCCGAACCCCTGGAGCGGGCGATGGCGGGGCTGCGCCGCGCCTTCGACGCCCGCGACGGCGGGTTCGGAGGCGCCCCGAAGTTTCCGCATCCCACGAACGTCGAGCGTTGCTTCCGCCGCCGCCGCGACCCGCGGGACGTACACATGGGCGTGCACACCCTCGCCAGGATGGCCCTCGGGGGGATCTACGACCATCTCGGAGGGGGATTCTGCCGTTACTCGGTGGACGGCGAATGGATGATCCCGCACTTCGAGAAGATGCTGTACGACAACGGGCCGCTCCTCGCCCTCTGCGCCCAGGCGGCCCGGCTCGGGGCCGGGCACGAAGACCTCTTCGAGCGGACCGCCCGCGAGACCGCCGGCTGGGCGATCCGGGAGATGCAGGCGCCGGACGGCGGCTTCTACGCCGCGCTCGATGCGGACTCCGAGGGGGAGGAAGGCCGTTTCTATCTCTGGACCCCGGACGCGGCCCGCGCCGTGCTGGACGAGGAGGAGTACGCCGCCGTGGCCGTTTCCTTCGGTCTCGACCGCCCGCCGAACTTCGAGGGCCGGGAATGGCACCTGCACACCTTCGTCGAACGGGCCGGGCTCGCCGCGAAGCTCGGGGTCGACGAGGCCGCGGCGGCGGAGCGGCTGGACCGCGCTCGCGCCAAGCTCTTCGAGGCGCGTTCGCCGCGGGTGCGGCCGGGGCTCGACGACAAGATCCTCACCTCCTGGAACGCCCTGATGGTGTCGGGTCTGGCGGTGGCGGGAGAGTCCCTCGGGGAGCCCGAATTCATCGACGCGGGGGTGCGGGCGTTCGACTTTCTCCGTGCGAACGCGTGGGTCGGCGGCCGGCTTCATGCCGCCTGGAAGGAGGGGCGGGCGCGCTTCCCGGCCTACCTCGACGACCATGCCTTTCTCCTCGAGGCGTCCCTCCGGCTCCTCCAGGCCCGCTGGCAGCCGGACCGCCTCGACTTCGCGATCGAGATCGCGGACGCGCTCCTCGACCGGTTCGAGGACCGGGAGCGGGGCGGGTTCTGGTTCACGGCCCACGACCACGAGGCGCTGATGCACCGCAGCAAGTCGTTCTCGGACGATTCGCTGCCGGCCGGCAACGGGGTCGCCGCAGTCTGGCTCGGCCGCCTCGGCCATCTCCTCGGCGAGACCCGGTACCTGGAGGCGGCCGAGCGCACCCTCGCCGCCGCTTGGCCGGGCCTCACGGAGATGCCGCAGGCCCACGGGGCGATGCTGACCGCGCTCGAGGAGCATCTGGAGCCGCTGCAGACCATCGTGCTGCGGGGGCGGGGAGCGCCCCTGGAGCGCTGGCGGGCACGGTGCGCCGCCCCCTGTGCGCCCCGGCGCTACGTCGTCGCGATCCCGGACGATGCGCCGGGGCTGCCCGGGCTGCTCGCGTCGCGGGCGCCCCGGCCCGGCGGAGGCGCCGTCGCATACGTGTGCGAAGGACACCGCTGCGACGCCCCGATCACCTCGTTCGCGGAGCTGGAGGCGGCCCTGTCTCCCCTCGAGGCCTGATAGCGCCCGCCCCCGAGCGGGAGGCCGGCGACTCGACGTTGCCGGGTCCGGTTCCTTCCGTTCGCAGGATCATGAACGGGCGCGCATGGCAGCAACTGGACTCGCGCTGGATGCGTGGCTGTGACAGGTTTGCATCCTGACGGATGGGATGCTTCCGCAGGAAGTGGGGAGAGCACGATGCAGACCACGAGTTATAGCTTGGGAGAATTGTTGAGGAGAGTAAGGGATCAAGACCTGACCATCCCGCAGTTCCAGCGGGAATTCATCTGGCGTGAATCCCAGGTAAAATTATTGATCGATTCGATATCGCGATCCTACCCTATCGGGTCTTTGCTCATCCTGGACAAGAAGCCGGACCTTCCGCTCGCATCGAGGAGTATCGAAGCAGAAATCCGGGAAGGATATCCGCCGGGGGGTCTTTTCGATAACACCGAACGTCAGACGGAAATGGAGTCCTACATTCTGGATGGGCAGCAAAGGACGACTTCGATTGCCCGTGTCTTCCTGAATGCCCATCCCAAGAAACTCTACTATTTCGATCTCAAGTCGATATGGGAGTCGCATTCTCAAGAAGAAACGTCATGGATTCGTGTCCAAGCCAGAGGAAAAACCGAGCCGGACAGAAAGGACAACAATCGGCTCCTGCGTGCCGATCTGATTCTAAATCAGACGAAGGCCGACATCTATGTCAGTGAATATCTGGAAGATTCGGATGACTTCCCGGAATTCGATCGAAACGCTGCCCGTGAGGCAGCAGCGTTCATCAAAGGGGTCTTCGAGACGATACGGAACTACAAGGTGCCCGTGGTCACCCTCGATCGGGACCGCGGCGTAGAATCCATTTGCCGGGTTTTCGAGACGATCAACAGCACGGGAACTCGGCTGAGGACATTCGATCTCGCGGTAGCCCGGTTTTTTCCTGAACCGGATCTGCGGAAACTCTGGAAGGACGCTCTGGAAAGATATCCAATCCTGGAGGATTTCGAGGTGGACGGCGAGCGAGTCCTCCAGGTGCTCTATCTGGTACTGGCTGGAAGGGAAGACCGATACCCGGATCCTTCGCGAAACAATCAGCTTGCCTTGCGGTCCGATGAAATCAATCGTGAATGGGCCAGATCATCCGAGGCACTTGCGATTACATATCAATGGGCGCAAGCACAGGGCGCACGACGGAAAACGTTACCGAATCACAACATTCTGGTCGCATTGGCAGCTATTCGCAGTTTGTGTTCGCCGGAGGACCTGAGCAGGGAAATATGGCGGGACAGCGACTTCATCAGGAGATGGTATTTCAGCAAGGTCATTCAGTCCGGCGCGTCCCAGGCATCGAATTACCGAATTGGACAGGATTTTACTGCACTGCGTCGGTATATCGAAAAGGGAATTCAACCGCATCCTGAAGATGTGGTCCTGAACCCCGATATCATCCTGAAAATAAAACCATCGGACGTTCGATACAAATCCTTGCAGAACGTGTTCGCGACGACCATTCGTCATGACCTTGTTTCCGGGGGCAATATCGCTTCGGAATCGAAGCTCCACGATCATCATATCTATCCAAGAAACGCCGATAAGAGATATGATCTTCCCTCAACGATGTTGGACAGCATTTGCAATCGTATTCCGATTCTGGCCGAGTCCAACTTGTCTCTCAATGAAGCGTATCCGCAGGAGTACTTCAAGAAACTCGCTGAACAGGCTCGTGCTCAAGGTACATTGGAGGGGTTGCGGAGAAGGTTGCGTGATTGCATGATTCCGGGCAATCCGGATGAAGAGGCATGGCCCGATGGCTTTGCAGTCGAAAATTTTGAAGGATTCTGCCGGCAACGCGCCGAGCTTATCGTCTCCCGCGTTCGGGAGGTGATTGGAGCATCACTCAAGGTCGGTTCACTATCGGAGGACGAGATGGCGGAAGAAGATGAGGATTGATCTACGGATCGAATGAATGTTCCATATTCTTGTCTTGATTACGTGTGAAGCTCGTCCAGTGAGCCGGTGCGGCACGTATGATGATCAGTGGTCGAGAGACAGAGAGCGAGTCGTGGATCGGAATTGGGTTCAGTTTCAGAAAGGCTACGGCTTGACGCAGTTCGTGGAGACGGCGCTTCCCGGCTTCCATACCATCGTGCCGGGATGGGCCGCAAGCGCGGCGTGATCCCCGTTTGCAGCCGGCACGCCGCGCGCGGGGGGATAAGCTGAAGTCTTCGTCAATCGTTCTTCCGTTCGGCCCCATTCATCCACTGTTGAAGGGATCGAACAGCTCTACTCCGAATGCTCGGAAATCACGAACGTTCCTCGTCGCCACCGTCAATCCATGTACTCTCGCCGTGGCCGCGATCATGGCGTCCTCGATCAGGGTATCCGATTTGCGATGCTTGATACGCGCCCACTCCCGGAACGCCGCCGCGTCCATCGGCAGGATACCATAGCCGGAAACGACCCGGTCGAGCCAGGCTTCCAACTGCTCAGCCTTCGCCTGGTCCTGCTCGCGCGTGATCTCGATGCCGGCCTGGATCTCGCCGACCGTGACCGCGGACAGGAACAACCGATCCGAGGGCACCTCCCGGAGCCAGTGCAACACCCCCTTGTGAGGCCTGGGACGGCGAAGTTCCGAGACGATATTGGTATCCAGCAGGTACACCGGCCTGATCGAGGGCCGGCACCGGGCGATGACCGTGCCGTGCCCGGGGCAGCGCGAGCGTTTCCGTCCTGGCTTCCGGCGCAAGCAGTAGCGCTTTCAGAGCCATCGGATCGGGTTGCGCGGCTCTCCGCAGGCTTCGCCATTGTTCGATCGGCAGAAGCACCGCCGTCTCCACGCCGTGCCTGGTGACGATCTGCGGCCCTTGGCGGACGCTCGCCTCGAGAAATTCGTTGAACCGGGCCTTTGCCTCCCGAGCCTGCCATGTCTTGCCCATGTTTTCCCCCGCGCCAGCGTCTCCGGCCATTTATACGGTCACCGGGAGCCGACTGCAAGGCGGCTCGCGTTCGAGGGGAAGCCATCGCCGAACTGTCCTCGAACGTCTTGCCGATCAAGGGCCGCCCGCCGGGTGCGGACCTGTCGTTGGTCGTACCGGTTCGAGAACCGGGAGCGAGGCGGCTCGAGGCCGGGTAGCGCCCGCCGCCGCGTGGGAGGCCGGCGATTCGACGCTGCCGGGACCGGCTCATCCTGTCCACGAGGTCCGCCGTCGTTCGTACCCAAGGCGCGACCGAAGGCCGTTGCCGGGGCCTTGTGTTCCATCCGGGTTCGCACCCATCATCGACCACCCGCACCGAGGATGTGCCCTCCGGCGTATCCTTCGCGGCCAGGCGCCGCAGCAAGCCCCCGCCATGTCGGAAGCCAGCACCCCCGAGCACCGGCCCCTGCTTCTCGGACAGGGGCGCTTCCTCGACGACCTCGCTCCGCCCGGTGCGCTCGAGGTCGCGTTCGTGCGGAGCCCGTGGCCCCATGCGCGCATCCGATCCGTCGAGGCGGGCGAGGCGCGCCGGGCGCCCGGGGTCGCGGCGGTGGTCACCGGGGCGGAGCTCGCCCGCACCGTCGCCCCCATCCGGACGGAGATGGCGTCGGGCGGGCCGACCGTCTACCGGGCGACCGACTGGCACCCGGTGGCCCCGGACACGGTGCGTTACGCGGGAGAGATCGTGGCGGTGGTCGCCGCGGCCAGCCGGTATCTCGCCGAGGATGCGGCCGCCCTCGTCGAAGCCGACTACGAGCCCCTTCCGGTGGTCGCGGATGCACGTTCGGCACTCCGCGGGGATGCGCTCCCCGTCCATGGGCACGCGCCGGACAACGTGCTGTTCCGCACCGAGTGGTCGTCCGGAGAGGAGGGGCGGGATCGGTTCGAGCGGGCTCCGATCCGGGTCCGCCTCACCTGCCGCCACCCGCGCGTCTCGGGTATGCCCATGGAGGGGTGCGGGGCGGTGGCGGCCTGGGACCGGACCAGCCGGACGCTCGATTTCTTCTCCTCCACCCAGGTGCCCCACCTGCTGCGGGACGGCCTTGCCCGGAGCCTCGGGATCGCGGCGAGCCGGATCCGGGTGGTCGCCCCGGACGTGGGCGGCGGCTTCGGGCCGAAGATGCAGCTCTTCCCGGAAGAGGTGGCGGTGGCCGCGCTCGCCATGCGGCTCGCCCGCCCCGTCAAGTGGGTCCAGGATCGGATGGAGCACCTGCAGGCCGCGTTCCATTCGCGGGACGCGACCGTCGAGGCGGAGGCGGCGGCAGGGTCGGACGGGCGCATCGCCGGCCTCCGGGCGCGGACCCTCTGCGACGTTGGAGCGTACTCCTCCTTTCCCCTCGGCTGCTCGCTCGATCCCCAGACGGCGGGGGTAGCGCTCCCCGGACCCTACCGGATCCCTTGGTACCACTACACCGGTGTCGCGGTCGCCACCAACAAGTTCCCGACCGGGGCGTATCGCGGGGTGGGGGCGCCGCTCGGCCCGCTCGTCACCGAGGAGCTCGTGCGCCGGATCGCTCGCGCCGCGGGCCTCGACCCGGTGGAGGTGCGGCGCCGCAACCTCCTTCTCCCGGAGGAGCTTCCCCACGAGAGCCCCGGCGGGGCGCTCTACGACAGCGGCGACTATCCGGCGCTTCTCGAGGGCGCGCTCGAACGTGCGCCCTACGCCGGCTGGCGGGCCGAGCAGCGCGGGCGCACGGACGGCGGGAACGGGAGCGGGCGCGGGGGCGGGAACGGTGGCGCGGGTCGGGGCCGGAACCGGGAAGGGAACCGCGCCCGCCGCCGTCTCGGGGTCGGGGTGTCCTGCATCGTCGAATCGACCGGCATGAACCGGGCGGTGTATCGGAAGCGGGGGATGACCCACGTCCCCGCCTTCGACTCCGCCGTGCTCCGCATCGATCCGGGCGGCGGGGTGGAGGTGTTCGTGAGCACGCCCTCCCAGGGGCAAGGTCATTGCGCCTCCTTCCGGCGGTTGGTCGGGCGGGCGCTCGGAGTGTCGGAGGGGTCGGTGCGGGTCGTGCTCGGCGATACCGCGGTGACCCCTTACGGCTCCGGCACGTTCGCGAGCCGCTCCATGGTGAGCGGAGGCGGTGCGGTGCTTCTCGCGGCGGCGAAGATGCAGGAGAAGCTCCGCGCGGTGGCCGCGGCCCGCTGGAAGGTGGACCGGGTGGAGGTCCGTTTCGTGGTGCGGGACGGGGCGGGCGGGGTCGAACGGGTCGGGGCGGCGGAAGATCGCGCGGCGGGCGGCGCGCGCCGTACGTCGAACCCGGGCGACGTCCGGGCCGGAGGGGTGGAGGATCCCTCGGTGAGAGGGGCGAAAGAAACAGCGGCCGGGTGGGACGGGCCGGCGGAGAGAGCCGCAACCGGCGGATCCGTCGGTGGGTACGCCGACGGCATGGATCACTCGCCGGGCCCGGAAGCCGGGCGGCCCCCGGCCGGGGTGGGGCGAGAATCCGCGGGCGCGGGCGGTGGGTCCGGCCCTGTCCCGCCGCGGCTCGGGATCGCGGAGCTTGCCGACCTCTCCTACGCTCCCTTCCAGCCCTTTCCCGCAGGCCTCGAGCCCGGCCTGGAGGTCCACGCCGCCTACGACCCGCCGGGAGTGCCGGTATCGTGCGCCGCCCACCTCGCCCTGGTCGAGGTGGACCCGCGAACCGGCGGGGCGCGGGTGCTGCGCTACGTCGTGGCCGAGGACTGCGGCCCCATCGTCAATCCCGCCGCGGTCGACGGCCAGATCCGGGGCGCGGTCGCGCAGGGCATCGGGTGTGCGCTCCTCGAATCCATCGAATACGACGAGGGTGGCCAGCATCGGTCTGCGAGTCTCATGGATTACCTGATGCCCGCGGTGGACGACGTCCCCGACATCGACGTCGTGCACATGGAGACCCCGTCCCCGTTCACCGAGAGCGGGATCAAGGGGATGGGCGAGTCGGGGATCATCGGGGCGCCCGCCGCGGTCGTGAACGCGGTGCTCGACGCCCTCGGCGCGGAGCCGGCGGAGATCGTGCTGCCCCTCACCCCGGAACGGATCATCGCCCTCGCGGCAAGCGACCGGCGCCCGGAATGAAGCAGCGTCACGCCGTGGCGAAGACCCACGGGCCCCGCTGCCCGCTTCGCCGCGCCGAACCCTCCTGTTCACGGACCGCGCGCCACCGAAACCGGCTTCGCATGGTGCGGGTGTCGGCTCGATGCCCGACACTGCGTTGCCCGGATCGTGTGCGGTGGGAGGAGACTCGTGAGCCAATCCATCGGAAGCTTCAGGGTGGCCGCCATGATACCCTCTCGTTCGGCTTTCAGACCGAGAGGAATGCGGTCGTGGCGGACAACTACATCGGATTCGTCGATGTCGGTGTTCTCCGTTCCTTGCGAAGAAAATACTTCCGCCCACAAGGAAAGGTGATCACGGAGTGGTTCCGGGTCTGTCGGAAATGGAACTGATGGGAGAAAGGTTTCTGCGTCTCTATTGGTACGATGGCGAGCACGACCCTTCCCATCCGGGTTACGCCAGCCAGAGACGTTTCCTGGACGCAATCGGGAGAAATCCCGGCATCCAGCTCAGGCTGGGGCATCTTGTCGCCCGTCCGGAGCAGCCGGACCGTCCGCTTCGACAGAAAGGAGTCGATACCCTGCTGGCTCTGGATCTGGTCCGGCTTGCTGGGCGCTCGGTCTTCACCACCGCAGTGCTCATCATCGATGATCGGGATTTTTCCGAGGCGATGAGACAAAGGTCCCCACCGAGGAGGACCGGAGACAAAGGCCCCCACCGAGGAGGGCCGGACACGGGGAGGCAAGTATAGGGGGGCCTCCTCTTGTCAACTCCCTCCTCGTTCGATTTTTCAGGGTGCGTCCCCGCGCTCGGGGTCTGCTACGGCGCCGGGGTCCCGGACGGGAGGCAGAGGGGATGAGCCGCGTTCGCGGCGCCCGCGCCGTCTGGTCCACCAGATCCAGGCGGCAACGAGTCCGACCCAGACCACGAAGCCGGCCGTTCCCCCCGTGGGGTTCACCTGCAAGCCGAGCCAGAGCACGGCGCAGAGGGCCAGATAGAGGACGACGGCGGCGAGGACGTGGAGCGCGATGCGCATACCCCTGCTCGCACCATTCCGGCTCGGATTCCAGATGTTCACGAAGCCCGAGTCGAAGGTTCCGAACGCCGGCGGTCAAGTGGAGAAGCGCGAGCCCGGCGATGCACCCGAGGCGCGGCCGGGGGCGAGGAATTCCCCCGGCCCGGATGCGAGGCGGCGGGGGCGGTGTTCGTGCCGCCCGCAAGCCGTTCCGCCGCGCACTTCTCACGCGGGCGCCGCCTCCAACGCCGCCAGATTGCGGGTCTGCCTGCTGAACTCCACCGCGATGAGATGCACCGGCTCGCCCACTCCCCGGTACTCGTCCGCGTAGCCGCCCGCGTACTTGGACGCGGAGGCCGTTCCCCGCGAGCTCCGATGCGGGATCGGAACCGGTCGCAGCTATCGCGGCAGCACCGAGATCGATGGTCCCCGCCGGGTAGCGGAAGCAGCGGCGGGAACATCGACGCGAGGACTGCACCGTTACGGTGTGGGGGATGTAATGGCCGGCACGGACGCATCCCGCGGGCCGGGCGCACGGAGCGGCGCGATCCCTCGTATCGCGACGGTTCGGTGAAGATGACGGGCGACTTCGCCGGTCGAGCGGGATTCAGTCCGACGCCGCTTTGCTGCCGGCCATGCGGTTCGCGGCGCCCCCGGCATGGCGCTCACGCCGCTCGCGGCGTGCGCGCTCCGTCCGCTCCCGGTCGAGACCTTCGTCCGCCCCGATGACGACCCCGTAGTCGGCGCGGGCGCGCTCGGCCGAGACGAGGCCGCTCCGCACGTCGCCCGCCACCCGTTCGGGGTCGCGGTCCAAGGGGTCGCCGAGCCCGCCCCCGCCCGGCATCTCGAGCACGAGGCGGTCTCCCCGCGGGATGATCTGGCGTCCCTTGCCCTTGAACTCCGCCGCCCCCGACTTGAGGTAGACCCGCCCCGTGCGGCCGGCCCCGCCCCCGTTCCGGCCCCGCGGCGGATGGATCACCCGGTCGAACATCGTGTTGATCGCGAACGCGCGTTCCCCGGCGTGGGCGATCTCCATGATCTGCCCCGTCCCGCCCCGGAACGCGCCCGGCCCCCCGGAATCCTCGCGGTACTCCTTGCGCCAGAAGACCAGCGGCGCGATCGTCTCGTTCACCTCGATCGGGGTATTGCGCACCCCGGAGGGAAAGGCGGTGGCGTCTAGACCGTCCTTCCCGGGGCGGCCGCCCGTCCCCCCGGTGTGGAACGTGTTCATGGCGAAGGCCGGGCCGCCCTGGAGGTCGTCCCCGGTCATGCCGTGGCCCCCGAGGAGCACCGGGTTCCAGAGGCAGGACGTGCCCTCGGCCGGCACCCGGTCGGGGATGATCTCGCCGAGGCATCCCAGGACGACGTCGGGGAGCATCTGGCCGATGACGTGGCGCGCGGTCACCCCGCAAGGGTGCGGGGCATTGAGGATCGTGCCGACCGGGGCGGTGACCCGCACCGGGGCGAGCGAGCCCGCGTTGTTGGGGATGCGCGAGCCGACGACGCAGCGGACCCCGAAGCTCGCGTAGGCTTCGGTGTAGGTGATGGGGACGTTGATCCCGTAGGTCGACACCGCCGAGGTGCCGTCGAAGTCGACGGAGAGGCCGGTATCGTCGATGGTCACCGCGGCGACGAGGTCGAGCTCGCGCTCGTAGCCGTCGATCCGCATCGAGTTCCGGTACGTTCCGTGCGGGAGGGCGCGGATCTCGGCCAGCATCCCCTCCCGCGAGGTGTCGATCACGTAGCGGGCGAGGTCATCGAGGTCCGCGAGGTCGAACTCGTCCATCATCTCCACGAGGCGCCGTCCCCCGACCTCGTTGCAGGCGGCGAGCGAGTAGAGGTCCCCTTCGACCTCCACCGGGTTGCGGACGTTCGCGCGCACGATCTCGAGCACGAGGGAGTTGAACTCGCCGCGCTTCGCGAGGGGGAGGATCGGGATGTTGAGCCCTTCCTCGTAGACCTGCCGACCGTCCGGCCCGAAGCCCCGCCCGCCGATGTCCACCACGTGGGTCGTGGACGCGAAGAGGGCCGTCACCCGGCCCCCGTGGAAGGTGGGGGTCACCGCGGTGAAGTCGTTGAGATGGCCGGTGCCGAGCCACGGGTCGTTGGTGAGGAATACGTCGCCCTCCTCCATGCTCTCGATCGGGTACTTCGCGAGGAAGCTCCGCACCGATGCGGCCATCGCGTTCACGTGGCCCGGGGTGCCGGTGACCGCCTGGGCGAGCATCCGGCCGGAGGTGTCGAAGGCGCCGGCGGAGATGTCGCCGGCTTCTCGGGCCGACGTGCTGAAGGCGGTGCGGACCAGGGTCTGGGCCTGCTCCTCGACCACCGACAGGAGCCGGTTCCACTGGATCTGCCTCCTGATCCGGTCAAGCGCGGTCATGTTGCGCATTCGCGTTCCTCCTCCTTCTCCTCGCGTCGCGGGGCCGCCCGGCGCCTCCGGCCCTGTCCCCGTTCCCGTCCCGTTCGCTTCGTCTCGTCTCCCTCCACCGCCGGCGCCGGCGCGAGCCCCGGCATCCGCGGCCGGGAGCGCCGGCCCGGCGGACCGCCCGAGGGTGAACCCGCCCGCCGCGCCGCCGCAAGCGCCCCGCGGCTGCAAGCCCCTCGCCCTCGCTCCAGCGCGCGCCGTCAACCCTCCCCGTCCACCCGCTCGAGAACCAGGTATCCCAACGGGTCGACGGTGGCCCGGAAGCCGTCCGGGACCACGGTGGTGGTCTGATCCTCGACGATCACGGCCGGCCCCGCCAGCACGTCGCCGGGATCGAGCCGCTCCCGGCGGCGCACCGCGGCGGCCGCGTACTCGGCGAGCACCGGGTCGAACAGCCGCCGGCCCGGAGGCTTCGCCGTCCCGGAGCCGCCGCCCTCCCGTCCTCCGGCGCCGGACCGCGCCGCGGCGGCCTCCGCCCCCGCCCCCGAGGGCGGAGGGGCGAGGGGAAACGGGGTCGGCTTCCCGGCGGTCACGGTGAGCGTCCAGCTCAGGACCTCCCGCTCCTGACCGGGAATGGTGCGGCCGTAGAGGCGGGCGTACTCGGAATCGAACGCCTCGGCGAGGGTCTCGCCGTCGCCCGCCGCGAGCGGCCGGACCGGGAGGGGCACCACGATCTCGTGCCCCTGGCCGACGTAGCGCATGTAGGCATGCCGCGCCTCCTCCAACCCGCCGCCATCCTCCGAACCCGCCTCCGAGCCGACCCCCGCCCCGGCCGCCACCACCGCCCGCGCCTCCTCGCGCATCTCCGAGAGCAGGGCGTTGGCCGCTTCGGGATCGAAGTCGGCCAGGCGAAGGTAACGGCTTCGCACCACCTCGTAGGACACCGCGGCCCGCAGCATCCCGATCGCCGAGCCGACCCCCGCCCCGGCCGGCACGATCACGCGGCCGACGTCGAGCTTCTGGGCGAGGCGGGCCGCGTGCAGGGGCGCCGCGCCCCCGAACGCGATCATCGTCCGGGCGGAGATGTCCTTCCCCCACTCGACGGCATGGACGCGGGCCGCGTTCGCCATGTTCTCGTCGACCATCTCGGAGACGGAGAGCGCGGCGAGCGGATCGGTGAGATCGAGGGGCTTCCCGATCGCGTCGCGGATCGACTCGATCGCCCGCTCCGGCGCGAGACGGACCGAGCCTCCCGCGAACTCCGCCGGGTCGATGCGCCCGAGCACGACGTCGGCGTCGGTCACCGTCGGCCGCGCCCCGCCCCGGCCATAGCAGGCGGGGCCCGGATCGGCGCCCGCGCTCGCCGGACCCACGTCGAGCCGGCCCATCTCGTCCACCGCCGCGATGGACCCCCCGCCGGCCCCGATCTCCACCATCTCGATGGCCGGAATGCGGACCGGCAGGCCGCTCCCCCTGAGGTTGCGGTAGGCCCGGGCCACCTCGAAGGTGCGGGTCGTCTGGGGCTCCCAGCCGTCGATGAGGCAGATCTTGGCCGTCGTCCCGCCCATGTCGAAGGAGACCGCGTCCGCGCTGCCGCACTCGCGGGCGATCTCGGTGGCGAGGATCGCGCCGCCGGCGGGTCCCGACTCGACGAGCCGGATGGGGAAGCGGGTCGCGTTGTCGAGGGTGGTGAGCCCGCCGCCGGAGGTCATGAGGAGCAGCGGGCATCCGAGGCCGAGGCCGCGCAGCTCCGACTCGAGACGGGTGAGGTAGCCCGACATCCGCGGCTGGACGTAGGCGTTGGCGCAGGCCGTGGACTGGCGCTCGTACTCCCGGATCTCGGGGCAGACCTCGCTCGAAAGGGTGATGCGGAGGTCCGGGAGGGCAGCGTGCAGGATCTCGCCTACCCGCCGTTCGTGGGCGGGGTTCGCGTAGGAGTGCAGCAGCCCGACCGCCACCGCCTCGATGCCGTGCCGCTCGAACCGGGGGAGGAGCGCCCGCACCGAATCCTCGTCGAGGGGAACCAGGACCTCGCCCGCATGGTTCATCCGCTCGGCGACCGGCCAGCGCAGGCGCCGGGGCACGAGGGGGGCCGGCCGATCGATGGAGATGTCGTATTGCTCGAAACGGTTCTCGAGGGCCATCTCGACCGAGTCCCGGAACCCTTCGGTGGTGAGGAGCGCGGTCTTCGCGCCGGTGCGCTCGATGAGGGCGTTGGTGGCGAGGGTGGTGCCGTGGATGAGCAGACCGACGCCGCCCGGCTCGATCCCCGCCGCCCGGACGGCTTCGCCGACCGCCGCGATCACCCCTTCCTCGGGGGCGCGCGGCGTGGTCGGCACCTTGGCGGTGACCACGCCGCTGCGGGCGCCGGCGGCGGCGCCGGTCTCCAGGGCCACGTCGGTGAAGGTCCCGCCGACATCCACGGCGAGGCGGCAGCGTCCGGGTGTGCGGCTCATGATCGAGGAAGGCTCCTTGCGCCGGCTCCGGGGGGCCGCCTTCGCCGGACGGTCGATGGCTGTCGTTGCGCTTGCCGGGCGCGCGGCGGGGAGCGTCAGGGCTCCCCTGGACCCGTGACCCCGACCCCCGACCGGCCGAGGCCCCGAGCGCTTCGCGCCGCGGCGCGGGCTCTCGCCGCCCCGGCGCCCGGTGCGCCGCCGGGGTCGGAGGACCCGCCCGGACCGATGCGCACGAGCCCGGAGCCGGGCCGTCCACCCGCCGGTCATTCTATCCAAGTGTTGGCAGCCAGCTCCGTCGATCGGGGTCTTCATCGTTCCGGATGGATTGGAGCCCGGTGCGATGGAGACCCTTTGCCGGCGTTCCATCGAGGGGACGGACGGCGCCAAGTGTGTCGACGCGTATCCGGAGTGTCTCGAACGGCAGGGCGCCATGAAGTCGAACCGCCCCGACGAGACCTTCGCGCACGCCTGGCTTGCCGCCACGAGAAACCCCGTGGCAAGGGCAGGCGAAGGGGCTCTGAACGGCGTCTGGAACTTCGAGTCCTCCGCGTTCGCGCCCCTCTCGCGATTCCTGCGGGACCTCGCGTCGCAGGGCGCCTGAGCACGCGCTCCCGCCTCCCGCTCCCTGCGTTCCGGGAGCTTCGGGAGCTGCGAGGGTGGATTGCGGGCGGGGCGCAAGGCCGCCATGATCCGGCTGGCGCGCGGCCGAGCGCGCCCTTCGCCTCCGCATCGACCCCGTGATTTCATCGACCTTGGGAGCCCGCCATGAGCCGATCCGCGAACGGCAAGCCCGCCCAGCCCGACACCTGGACCTGGCCCGAGGAGCGCTGGCGGCCGATCGTCGAGAAGGTCCGCGCCGGGCGGTCGCTGAAGCCGGTCTCGTGGTCGGGCGGGGCGCGCTGCGCGGTGGCCCTCTCGTTCGATTCCGACCACGAGACCCTGACCCTGCGCTGGGGCGACCGCTCGCCCGGCAAGCTCAGCCAGGGCCAGTACGGCGCCCGCGCCGCGATGCCGCGGATATTGAACCTGCTCGAACGGTACGACGCCCCGGCGACGTTCTTCGTCCCGGCGGTGACCGCGATGCTGTACCCGGAGGAGCAGCGCGCGGTGGTCTCGGAGGGCCACGAGATCGGCATCCACTCCTGGATCCACGAGCTGAACTCGGCCCTCCCGCCGGAGGACGAGCGCGACCTCCAGATGCGCGCCGCCGACAAGCTCGAGGAGGTCTCCGGCCAGCGGCCGGTCGGCATCCGCACCCCGTCCTGGGACTTCTCCGAGCATACCCTCGCCATCATCCGGGAGATGGAGCTCCTCTACGACTCCTCGCTCATGGCCGACGACGAGCCCTACGAGCTGCTCGAGGACAACGAGCCGACCGGGGTGGTGGAGCTTCCCGTGGAGTGGATCCGCGACGACGCGCCGTACTGGATGATGGACCGTTTCTCGGCCCTTCGTCCCTATACCCCGCCCTCCGGGGTGCTGGACGTCTTCCGCCGCGAGTTCGACGGCGCCTACGCCGAGGAGGGGCTGTTCCTCCTCACCATGCACCCGCACTTCATCGGCCACCGGTCGCGGATCCAGGTGCTCGAGGAGCTGATCCGCCACATCCGCTCCCATGCCGGGGTCTGGTTCGCGACCCACGCCGACGTGGCCCGCTACTGCAAGGAACAGGCGGGGATGTAGCACCCGCGATCGCCGATGCACCGAAGCTCGATGCACTGAAACCTTGCGTCTTCCGCCGCTTCAGGGTGTTTTTCCGAGCCATGGATCTCCCGGGCGCTCTCGAACGCCCCGAGGGGAAGTGAATCGAGATGGGAAGACGTTGCGAGGCCGCCGCGCCTTCTCGATGAATCGTCCGCCTGCCGGTTCGGCCCGGCTCGTGCCGAGCATGTTCGGTGGCGGGCGGCGGACGAGCTCCGCTCGCGATACGATTCCGTTGCGGGTAGTCCGCCGCGGGGCGTGAAGGAAGGAATGGCCGCCGGGACTCGCCGATGACCCCGGCCGGGGGGGAGATACGCCCGGGGGGCAGCCAATCGCGGCTCGGCGTCTGGTATTTCTCGTACTTCGCGTCGGCCGGGGTGTTCCTCCCGTACTTCTCGGCATACCTGCTCGACCGGGGGCTCGAAGCGCGGGCCGTCGGCATGCTCTTCGCGGCGTTGACGGTCACCAAGCTCGTCACCCCGTGGCTGTGGGGGTACGCCGCCGACCGGACCGGATCGCGCAAGCGGGTGGTGTGCGTCGCGTCGGCCGGGGCGCTCGCCGCGTTCGCGGCCGTCGCGGCGGCGACCGGATTCGGGAGCCTCTTCGCGGCGCTCCTCGCGTTCGGCTTCTTCTGGCAGGGGGTGCTGCCGCAGTTCGAGGCGCTGACCCTGAGCCGGCTCGGCGAACGGGCATCGAGGTACGTCCACGTCCGGCTCTGGGGATCGGTCGGCTACGTCGCGGCCGTCGTCGGGGTCGGCGCCCTGCTCGAACGACTCGCCTTCGCCAGCGTGCCCTTCTTCGTGCTCGCGGGGCTCGTCCTGGTGGTGGCCGCGGCGGTCGCCATCCCGTCCGACCCGGACCCGGGACCCCCGGCGGCCGCGGAGCGCCCCGACTCCGGGGGGCGCCCGGATTCCGTCGGGCGCCCGGCCATTCCGGCCTGGTTGATCGCGTTCTTCCTCGCGAGCCTCGCGATGCAGGCGAGCCACGGCGCCTTCTACACCTTCTTCACCCCGTTTCTTCTCGACCACGGGTATCGCCCCGGCTGGATCGGCGCGCTGTGGGCGCTCGGCGTCGTCTGCGAGATCGTCCTCTTCGTCTTCGCGCACCGCTGGATCGAGCGCTACCCGGTGGAGCGGCTTCTCCTCGCGTGCTTCGCCGCGGCGGTCGTGCGTTGGGGGCTGACCGCGATGCTGGCCGGCCACCCGGGCTGGCTCGCCGCGTCGCAGGTCCTGCACGCGGCGACCTTCGGCCTCCATCACGCGCTCGCCATGCACCTCCTCCGGCGCGCGTTCCCGGACCGGCGCCTCGGGCGCGCCCAGGCGGTGTACGCGAGCGTCTCGTTCGGGGCGGGGAGCGCGGCCGGAAGCCTCGCCGCCGGCCAGCTCTGGGCTTCCTTCGGCGGCGAGGCGGCCTTCCTCGGGGCGGCGATCCTCGCCGCGTTCGGCGCGGTGATCGTCCGCGCCCTGGTCTGGCCGGCCCTCGCCGGCGTCGGCCGGCGGTCTGTATCCGAACCTCCATCGGAACGATAATTCGCGCCGATCGTTTTGCGCGAATGGGGAGAACCCTTGGAACCGATACGCATCGGGGTGCTCGGGCTCGGCACGGTCGGGACGGGCACCGTCAACGTGCTGCGCCGCAACGCGGGCGAGATCGCGCGCCGGGCCGGGCGCCGCATCGAGGTGACGCGGGCCGCGGTACGCGATCCGGGCCGGCCGCGTAGCTGCGACCTCACCGGGATCGATCTCACCGGCGACGCCCGCGCCGTCGTGGACGATCCCGGGATCGACGTGATCGTGGAGCTCGTCGGCGGGACGGGGGTCGCGCGCGACCTCGTGCTGCGGGCCATCCGGCAGGGCAGGCACGTGGTCACCGCGAACAAGGCCCTCATCGCCCTGCACGGAAACGAGGTCTTCACCGCGGCCCGCGCGGCCGGCGCGATCATCGCCTTCGAGGCGTCGGTGGCCGGGGCCATCCCGGTGATCAAGAGCCTCCGCGAGGGGCTCGCCGGCAACCGGATCCGGTCGCTCGCGGGCATCATCAACGGCACCAGCAACTTCATCCTCACCGCGATGCAGTCCGGCGGGCGGCCGTTCGACGAGGTGCTCGCCGAGGCCCAGGCGCTCGGCTACGCGGAGGCCGACCCCACCTTCGACGTCGAAGGCATCGACGCCGCGCACAAGCTCACCATCCTCGCGTCCATCGCGTTCGGGCATCCGCTCCAGTTCGAACGGGTCTACGTCGAGGGCCTGGGCGCGGTCGAGCCGGCCGACGTCTCCTACGCGGACCAGCTCGGATACCGGATCAAGCACCTCGGCCTCGCCCGCCACACCGGCCGGGGCATCGAGATGCGGGTGCACCCGACCATGGTGCCGAAGCAGCGGCTCCTCGCTTCGGTGTCCGGGGTCATGAACGCGGTGCTCATCGAGGGCGACGCGGCGGGGCCGATCGTCTGCCACGGCGCGGGGGCCGGCGCGGAGCCCACCGCGTCGTCCGTGGTCGCGGACCTCGTGGACGTCGTGCGGACCCTGACCACGGACCCGGACCAGCGCGTTCCCCACCTCGCATTCCAGCCCGACCGCATCGCGGACCTTCCGGTGCTGGCGATGGAGGAGGTCGAGTCCGCGTACTACCTGCGCATGCTCGCCGAGGACCGCCCCGGGGTGCTCGCGGAGCTCGCGAGCATCCTCGGGGAGCTCGACATCAGCATCGAGGCGGTGGTGCAGCGCGAGCCGCCGCGCGGGGTGAGCCAGGTGCACCTCATCATGCTCACCCACCGCGTGCGCGAGTCGCGCATGAACACCGCGCTCGCGCGGATCGAGGGGTCGTCGTGCGTCGAGGGTCCGGTCACCCGGATCCGGGTCGAACACTTCGACGCCGATTGAATGGCCGGTCGGGCAGCCGGTCCCGAAGCGCGGGCCGCCGCCCGACTTCCGCCGCCCGCCGGCACGGGGCCATTTCATGCCGACCGGCTCGCGGCCAGGCGTCGATGCCCACCGCCCTTCCTGAGAACGGGCGTCCTGGGAACGGCGCGTCCCACGGACGCTCGTGTCCCGCCCGCAAATGGGACGGCAAGACCGCCGCCGATCGATGCGGGCGGGACGCCCGCGTTCCCAGGACGCGCTGTTCCCAGGACGCCCGGATCCGTGAGAGGCGCGGTTTCCAGGACCTCCGCCATTCCGATTCGACCGAACCGGGTTCGCCCGCGCGAACCCATTCCGCAGCGTGAGACGGCCCGGCCGCCGGCACGAGAGCGCCGCCTGATTACGTACAAGGATCAGGGAAATGGTCTTTCAGCCCGTCATTCCCGTCTTGGCGGGGACGGTGCGCTTTCATGGGGCCTGCCCCCGGGTTTCCACCGGCTTGGGCTCGCAAGCTGGATTCCGTGCGTGATCGGGTGAGGACATGAGGATGGCCGCCGTGAAGCACGAGGTGACGGTGCACGTCCCGGGCCTCCTCGGCCCGTGGCCTCGGGCGCTCGCCGGCGACGTCGTCCGGGGGCTCGAGCTGCCGGGTCTCGTCGGGCTCCTCTCCCGAGTTCGACCGGCCGGGCGGGCGCGGCGTCCCCGCGGCTCCCGCGGCTCCGGCAGCGCGGACCCCGCATCGTTCGAGCGTCTCGCATTCGGAGTGTTCGGCTACCCGGCGGGCGGCGACGACGTGCCGGCCGCGGCCCTCACGTGGGAACGAGACGCGGCGCGCGCGCGCTCCGAAGACGCCGCCGGCCCGGACGGGCGCTCCCTCGTTCCCCTCCGGGCCGATCCGGTGCACCTGCGCCCCGATCTCGAGGCGGCGAGCCTCTTCGACTCCTCCCACTTCTCCCTCTCCCGCGGCGAGGCGGCCTCGATGGCCGAGGCCCTCGACCGGCACTTCGCGCCGGAGGGGGTCCGATTCGAGGCTCTCCATCCGACCCGCTGGTACGCACGCCTGGAGAAGGCGCCGGACGCCGTCTTCCGGCCGCCCGGCGCGGCTGCCGCCCGGGGAGCCGGAGCATCGCTTCCGGCAGGGAACGAAGGTTCGATCTGGCGGCGGCGGATGAACGAAGCCCAGATGGTGCTCCACGCCCACCCCGTCAACCAGGCCCGCGAAGCGCGGGGGGAGCTGCCGGTCAACAGCGTGTGGTTCTGGGGAGCGGGGGAGCCGGGGCCGATCCCCCGCCGCCGGTTTCACGAGGTGGTGGCCGACGACCCGCTGGTCCGGGCGCTCGCCGGGCGAAGCGGCGCCCGGGTACGTGGATTCGACGGGGACCCCGGCGCCGAGGACGAAGCGCCGGCCGGCCACCGGCTCGTCGCGCTCGGCGACGGCTGCTACCGCGCGGTCGCCGGCCGTGACGTGGAGTCCTGGCGCCGGGAGCTCCTCCGCGTGGAGGAGCGCTGGTTCCGTGCCCTGCTCGACGAGGCGGCGGCCGGCCGGCTCCGGAAGGTCGCCGTCGATGCCGGGCTCCGGACGGGAGAAGCGGTGTTCGAGGCGGCCGGTCGGCGGGCGCGCCGCCGGGACGTTCCCCCCCCGCCCGGCGGTCTCGCCGCATTCCTGCTCGCGGAGGAGCCGGCGAGCCTTCGCGGCCGTCCGGCCGGACGGTAGTCTCGGGGGGATGCGCGGCCGGCCCGCGCCCTCCCGTGCTACCATCCGCGCCCGTTGGAGGTAAGTGATTCATGGTCGAATTCAATCTGTTGGCGACACGCATCCAGGCCCTGCAGGAGCGCATGACCGCTCTCAGGGGGTATCTTTGACGTCGCGGGGAAGCGCGAACGCCTCGCCGAGGTCCGGCGCGCGCTGGAGGACCCCTCGGTGTGGGGAGATGCGGAGCGGGCGCAGGGTCTCGGGCGCGAGCGGGCCGGTCTCGAACGCGCCGTCGATGGCGTCGACCGGACCGACGCGGCGCTCGCGGATGCGGCCGAGCTCCTCGGTCTCGCGGCGGCGGACGGCGACGAAGATACCGCCCGGTCGCTCGTGGAGGACGTGGATCGCCTCGAATCCGAGGTGGGACGGATCGAGTTCCGGCGCATGTTCTCCGGCGCCATGGACGGCCGCAACGCCTTCCTGGAGGTGACCGCCGGTTCGGGGGGGACGGAGGCGCAGGACTGGGCGGCCATGCTGCTCCGGATGTACCTTCGCTGGGCCGAGCACCGGGGCTTCGAGACGGAGCTGCTCGAGGAGTCGCCCGGCGAGGTGACGGGGCTGAAGAGCGTCGCCGTCCGCGTCCGCGGGGACCATGCCTATGGGTGGCTCCGCACCGAGACCGGGGTGCACCGGCTCGTGCGCAAGTCGCCCTTCGATTCCAGCAATCGCCGTCACACCTCGTTCGCCGCGGTGTTCGTCTCCCCGGAGGTGGACGACGACATCGACGTCGAAGTCAATCCGGCCGACCTTCGCATCGACGTGTACCGGGCGAGCGGCGCCGGCGGACAGCACGTCAACCGCACCGAGTCCGCGGTCCGGATCACCCACCTTCCGACCGGCATCGTGGTGCAGTGCCAGAACGATCGTTCCCAGCACAAGAACCGCGCGACGGCGATGAAGCAGCTCCGGGCGAAGCTCTACGAGCTCGAGGTACGCCGCCGGAACGCCGAGCGCCAGGTGGTCGAGGACGCGAAGGCGGACATCGGATGGGGCAACCAGATCCGTTCATACGTCCTCGACCAGTCGCGGATCAAGGACCTCCGCACCGGGTTCGAGACGGGCAACACCCAGGGGATGCTGGACGGCGGCCTCGACCCCTTCATCGAAGCGAGCTTGAAGGCGGGGGTCGGGGCATGAGCGGCGGCGAGTGCGCGGGAGGAGACGGCGGGGCGGGGCGCCGCCGCCCGGGCGGAGCGAGCCCGTCCGGGCGGGGCGCGGCCGGTGCGCCGGCGCCCGCACCCGCGCCCGCGCCCATGTCCACGTCCACGTCCGCGCCGCCGTCCGGGAACGAGCAGGTCGCGCGGCGGCGCGAGAAGCTGGCCGTCCTTCGCGAAGCGGGCAATCCCTATCCCAACGACTTCCGGCCGACCGCGACCGCGGCCGGTGTGCGCGGCGCGTGCGAAGGCCTCGACGACGACGCTCTCGCGTCCCGCCGCTTCCGCATCGCCGGCCGGATGATGAGCCGGCGGGTGATGGGCAAGGCGAGCTTCGCCCATCTCCAGGACGGTTCCGGGCGCGTCCAGCTCTACATCCGGCGGGACGACCTCGCGGACGGTGCGTACCGGGACTTCCGGCGCTGGGACGTCGGCGACCTCGTCGGGGCGGAAGGGGTCGCGTTCCGTACCCGTACCGGGGAGCCGTCCCTGCGCGTGAAGGCCCTCCGGCTGCTCGCGAAGGCGCTCCGCCCGCTGCCCGAGAAGTTCCATGGGCTGACCGACCGGGAGACGCGGTACCGCCGGCGCTACCTCGACCTCATCATGAACGAGGAGGCGCGCGAGACGTTCCGCACCCGCACCCGGGTGGTGGAGTTCGTGCGCCGCTTCTTCATCGATCGGGGGTTCCTGGAGGTCGAGACGCCGATGATGCATCCGCTCGCGGGCGGGGCGGTGGCCCGCCCCTTCGAGACCTGGCACCACGCCCTCGACATGCCCCTCTATCTGCGGGTCGCCCCCGAGCTGTACCTGAAGCGCCTCGTCGTCGGAGGGCTCGAACGGGTGTTCGAGATCAACCGGAACTTCCGCAACGAGGGGCTCTCCACCCGGCACAACCCCGAGTTCACCATGCTCGAGTTCTACCAGGCGTATGCCGACCATCGCGCGCTCATGGACCTCACCGAGGAGCTGCTCCGCTCGCTCGCCGGAGAGGAGGCGGGGCGGCGCGGGGAAGCGGGCGGCGGCGGGGACGGGCACGGAGGCCGGCACGGGAACGGGGCGCCCGTCATCGAATGGCAGGGGCGCCGGATCGACTTCGGCCCCCCCTTCGAGCGCATGAGCGTCCGCGACGCGGTGCTTCGCCATGCGGCCGGGATTACGGCGGAGGACCTCGACGACCCCGCCCGGGCCCGGGAGGCGGCCCGTGCCCGCGGCATCCCGCTCGACCGGGATGCGGGCCCCGGAAAGGCGCTCGTCGAGCTCTTCGAGCACGAGGTCGAGCCCCGTCTCGTCGCACCCACCTTCATCACCCACTACCCGGTGGAGGTCTCGCCGCTCTCGCGGCGGAGCGACGACGACCCCTCGGTGGCCGACCGGTTCGAGCTCTTCATCGGCGGGCGGGAGATCGCGAACGGCTTCTCCGAGCTCAACGACCCGGACGACCAGGCGGAGCGGTTCCGCGCGCAGGCGCGGCAACGCTCCGCGGGAGACGAAGAGGCGATGGTGTACGACGAGGACTACGTGACCGCCCTCGAGTACGGCATGCCGCCCACAGCGGGCGAGGGGATCGGAATCGATCGGCTGGTGATGCTCTTCACCGGCGCCGCCTCGATCCGGGACGTGATCCTGTTTCCCCACCTCCGGCCCTCCTCGACGAGTCCCCGCTCGACGGGGAGGACACGATCCGGGGCGTGAGCCCGTTCTTCCGCGTCCGGCCGGTCGGAGCGGGGGGAGCGGCCTGCGATCGAAACGGGCCGTGCGGAGGCCGGAGGTCGAGGCCGCGCCGGCCGGGGGCCGGACTTCCCGCCCCGCCCGGCGCCGGCCCCCGGCCCGGCTCGTCGGCGGGAGGGCGGGCTCGGCGGAGCCGACGAGATGAAGCGGGTGTTCAGCACCCACGATCCCATGCTCGCCGGTTATCTCCGGACGGTCCTCGAAGAGCGCGGGATCGAGTGCGTCGTCAAGAACGAATACCTGCTCGGCGGCGTCGGAGAGCTCCCCCCGAACGAGTGCTGGCCGGAGCTCTGGGTGGTCGAAGACGGAGACGAGGCCCCCGCCCGGGCGATCGTCGAGGAGGCGCAGCGGGCCGAGGCGCCCGGCGAGGGCTGGCGGTGCTCCGGGTGCGGCGAATGGATCGAGCCCGGGTTCGGGGCCTGCTGGCGCTGTGCGGGCAGCCCGCCGGACGCGCCCGCCGCCGGCCCGGCCACCTGATCGGCGCTTCGCGCCGCGATTCCCTCGCCGCGCGTTCTCCCTCCCCGGAGCGTTCCTTCAGGCCATTCGCCGTCCGGAGGTTCATCCCGAGACTCGCAATTCGCAGATCCATGAGAGAGATGGGATGCGACCCGACGCTCGGTCGGTTCTCGAATCCGGATCATCGCGCCACGTCGGTCGGATGAGAGATCGGGAAGATGCGGAGCCGGCATACCCTTCGGAGCTTCCCGAGCCGCGGGGGCCATGCGCGTGACCTTCTCCGGAGATCGGGGACCCGGTGCGCCGGGCGCGGGAGCCGGCCGGCCGAAACGCCCCTCGGGCGCTCCCGGGCGGTAGGCGAGGGCCGGGGGGAAGAGGTCAGAGGAAGAGGGTCAGCACGCCGGTGTGGGCGTAGATGCGGTCCCGGTTGAGCTCGCCGTTGGCGAAGAACCCCACCATCGGAAACGCGCCGAGGGCGTCCCGGATGATCTCCGTCTCGCTCTCCGGAGGTGCGAACTGGTTCGGCCCTCGCGCCGCACAGGAGACGTAGACCCCGCCCCGGATGACCCGTCCGCCGACGCGGCGCGCCAGGTCTTCCGTCATCCTCCGCATGTCCAGGATCGCGGTCTCCCGGTCGCGCCGGCAGAACAGCACCTTGCCGCCCTCGGGGACCGCCTCGCCGATCGCGACCGCCCCGCTCGCGGGGTCGATCCCGACGAGGTTTCGCACCGTGTAGTCCGCGGTGTCCGATCCCGCGACCGGGAGGGCCGCGAAGACGAGCCCGCCGACCCGGCGAAGGTCCGACGCGAGCTCCTCGCCGATGTCCTCCCTGAAGACGTCGAGCGCCCGGCGTCCGTCCAGCTCGAACAGGATGTTGTCCTTCCCGCGGGTGACCTCGTGGGCTCTGCCGAGCGGGGTGCAGCCCTGGCTGAGGGCGGTCGCGGCCTCGACCGCGGCGGGGGAGAGGGCGACCCCGCTGAGGGGCCCGGAGGCCCCGCCCGCCTGGTGCGCCGGGTCCCCGGCCGCGGCGGTCAGGCCGCCCACCAGGAAGCCGCCGGTGGCCGAAGCGAGGCCCTCCACCGCATCGGCCGCGCCCGGGTGGCGGGGATCGACGTGGGTGAGGGCGAGCGGCATGACCGCCGCCGCGAGCCAGTCCGCCTCCGTGGCCGCGAGGTCGGCGCCGGCATCGGCGCCCCCCGCGAAGAGACGGTAGCCCTCCGGCGGGAGGTCGAGGAGGAGGGCCGCCGCTCCGGATTCGCCGTAGTGCTCTTCCCCGGCCGCGATCACCCCGTATCCCGCGGCGGATACCCAGTCCCGCACGCCGGTCCGCTGCGTGAGGACCGCGAGCATCCGGCTCTGGTGCGGCGCGAAGGACTCGCCCGTGTAGAGAAGCCCGAGCCGCCCCCTGGCCCCCGAGAGCGCGCGCCCGAGATCGTCGGCCGCCTCGCGCCAGTCGCCGCCGAGGGCGAGCGCGGCCGCGAACGGCTCAGCCATGTCCCGGCCGCCGCCGCGGCGGGAGGGGAGGGAGGCCGGCCGGCGCCCGGAGATGCCCCGGGCGCCGGCCGATGCGGGAGCCGGCCGGCGCCCTCATGGCGCCCCCGGCTTCCGCGCCGCCGCGGCCGCCGCCGCGGCGACCCGCATCCGAAGCGCGTTCAGGCGGATGAAGCCCTCGGCGTCGCGCTGGTCGTAGGCCCCCCGGTCGTCCTCGAAGGTCGCGATGTCGGGACGGTACAGGGTGTCGGTTCCCGAGCGGCGGCCGGTGACCAGCACGTTGCCCTTGTAGAGCTTGAGCCGCACGTCCCCGTTCACCGTCCGTTGGGTCTCGTCGATGAAGGTCTGGAGGGCGGCCCGCTCCGGGCTCCACCAGTAGCCGTTGTAGATGAGGCTGGCATACCGGGGCATCATCTCGTCCTTGAGGTGGGCCACCTCGCGGTCGAGGGTGAGGGACTCGATCGCGCGGTGCGCCCGGAGGAGGAGGGTGCCTCCCGGGGTCTCGTAGCAGCCCCGCACCTTCATGCCGACGTAGCGGTTCTCCACGATGTCGATGCGCCCCACGCCGTGCGCGCCGCCGATGCGGTTGAGGACGGCCATCACCTCGCCCGCGGTCATCGCCTCGCCGTCGACGGCCACCACGTCGCCCCGTTCGAAGGTGAGGGTGATCCGGGCCGGCCGGTCGGGGGCTTCCTCCGGCGATCGGGTCATCCGCCACATCGCGTCGTCGGGCTCCGCCCAGGGGTCCTCGAGCTCGTTCCCCTCGAACGAAGTGTGCATGAGGTTCGCGTCCATCGAGTAGGGGGACTGGTTCCCCGACGTCCGCTCGATCGGGATCCCGTGTTCCTCGGCATAGGCGAGCAGGCTCTCCCGTGAACCGAGCTCCCACTCCCGCCACGGGGCGATGATCCGGACCTCGGGGCGAAGCGCGTAGGCCCCGAGCTCGAACCGGACCTGGTCGTTGCCCTTGCCGGTCGCCCCGTGGGCGATCGCGTCGGCGCCCGTCTCGTCCGCGATCTCGACCAGCCGCTTGGCGATGAGCGGGCGCGCGATGGACGTGCCGAGAAGGTACTCGCCCTCGTAGACCGCGTTCGCCCGGAACATCGGGAAGATGAAGTCGCGGGCGAACTCCTCCCGGAGGTCCTCGATGAAGATGGACCCCGCGCCGAGGAGCTCCGCCTTGCGGCGCGCGGGCTCGATCTCCTCGCCCTGGCCGAGGTCGGCGGTGAACGTCACGACCTCGCAGCCGTAGCGCTCGCCGAGCCACTTGAGGATGATGGAGGTGTCGAGGCCGCCCGAGTAGGCGAGCACGACCTTGTTCACGTCCGTCATGCGGGGCTCCGAGACGCCTCGGCGGGGGAGGGGAGCTGGCGGGCGGGGCGCCGGCCGGGGGGCGATTCTACCAGCCCCGGTCCGCCCCAGCCGGCGCGGCGCGGCGGCGGGACCCCCGGAGGGCCTCACGCTGCGGAATCGGTTCGTGCGGGCGAACCCGGCTCGGCCGAATCAGAGCGGGGAGGTCTTGGCAACGCCGCCTGACACGAATGCGGAGGTCCTGGGAACGGCACCCCTCCCACGGACGCGGGCATCATGGGAACGGCGGATCCTGGGAACGCGGGCGTCTCGCCCGCAAATGGGATGGCAAGACCGCCAGAGGTCGATGCGGGCGGGACACGAGCGTTCCCAGGACCCGCTGTTCCCGGGCAAGAGTCGGGGGCATCGATGCTTGGCCTCCGAGTCGGTCAGCGTGAAAGAGTCCCGGCGGGACCCCGGGGGCCGTCGCGTGAAGGCGGCGGTGGTCGGAACCACGGGTCCCGGTCGGTGGGCGGCCGGACGAAATCCCCGTCCGGCGGGGTTCGGGAGCGTCGACCCCGGCGCTCGATACCTTGCGGCCCCGGCCTCCGACCCGGAAACGAGGTGTCTTGCCGTCTTGGTCGGCGCGGTGTCTTGGTCGGCGCGGGGGGCATGTCGTCCCGTCTTCAATACAATGGGTCGCATGGCTGAGAACCGACGGCCGAACTCCCTGGAACCCGTTGCGGGCTGCATGGACCGCTGGGCGGCCGCGGGGCGGCGGCTCATCCGCGAGCGGCGGGCGAACCCGATGGAAACGAAGCTGCACCAGCTCGCGGCGCTGATGGCCTCCGCGTCGGAGATGGGCTGGTCCGAAGCGCTCGGCGCCGAGGACGACGGGGTGCGTGCTCGGTGGATGGCGGCGAGAGGGTCGGAGCCTGGGGGAGAATCGGACGTACGACCAGGGACGAGCCCATGCCAGGTTTGCGAAGCGCCTTGTCGGGATTTCGGGACGTGGGCAGCCTGCTGATCAGGAAGGGTACCGTGATGGGGCCTCTGATCCCGCTGCTCTTCATCGCTCTCGTGCTCCTCCTGGCCGCATACCTGTTCCGCGAGGTGGCCGTGATTCACGGCGTGCCGGTCTTCAGCGCCGTGTTCGGGTTGGTGGCCCTGCTGATCGTCTTCGGTTATCTTTACCACTTCGCGTCGTTCGCGAAGCGTGATCCCGATCGCTTGCAGTCGGAGGAATACCGGTTGTTGACGAGCCGGATGCAAATGATCGCGGCCAAGGAGTTGCCGTACCCGATGCCGGCGGAAAGTCTCCCCTTGGAGGCGCCGGCCGAGAACCCGGCGGAGCAGGGGACATCCACCGAGAACGCAGAGAGACCGGATTCAACCGCCGCCAAGGAGGAACGGGAGCCATGAAGTCGTATCTGCTGAATCATAGCGACGCCTGCACACCGGAGCACGTGCAACAGGTGCTCAACGATACCCGGGCGGTCGAGACGTGGGTAACGCCGTTTCCATACGCGGCCATTCTCATTTCCCGACTGGACGTCCGGGACCTCGCTGCCGTGATCCGCGAGCGACTTCCCGGGGTCTGGCTCATGGTGACGGAGCTGAACGGCAGCGTCGTGCAAGGATGGTTGCCGGCCGATCTCTGGGAGTACGTGAACGACCCCTCCAAGGCGCGGTCACGGAAGCTGTTTTCGGGGATGGTTCCACCACCCACGCCCTCCCCCAGCATCGACCGCCTGCTTGGTCTAACCCGTCCTCGCCGACCCGGGGGACTTGGCGATGTGGCGTCCGCCGCCTCCCGGACTCCGGATTCGCTCACGAAGGGTGCTTCCGGGCTCGCATCGCTTGGCGACGTAACCTCCTCCGGGGGATTGCGTTCGCCCTTCGAGGGTTCTTCCGGGCTCGTCCCGCCTGGCGATGCGCCGCCCCGTGGGCCTGCCCGCAGAGGTTCGGGTTGATTCGCAGGCCCGCAACGCGACAGGTCTCGGGGCGCGGTCGGGTGAGCCGAATCGGGGTCGTTGATCGATGGCGGGTCAGTCTGCCGGCGACGGGGCGCCATGATTCGTTCCGGCGCTCGCGATGTAGTCGAACCCGTCCTCTTTCAGGTCCTGTACGAATCGCCGTCTTGATTCGGACAGAGCCGTAAAATATCTGCGGAAGGCTCCTGAACGCTTCCGGGCCCACTCGAGGTTCGGCGGGTCGGGAAGCATGATCTCACGATACCTGAAGCCGCAGTCCTCTCGATTCGTCTGCATCAGGGCGACTCTCCGCCATTGATCCCTGACGGCATTCAGGCAAAGACACCAAAGCAGATAAAATGGATCCCATGCCCCCGCATCCTCGACCACTCTGAAAGCGAATATTTCACGCGTGATCACGATATGCTCCTCGCCCGGAAGAAGTATGGCGAATTCTCCGATGTTGCTGCTCGCTCGGTTCGGGGTGATGACGTCCCACGCAGCGAGACCGCTCCTGTCGGACTTCCAGTATCGTTCAGCGACGCCTCTCGTGACCAGATTCGTTGGATTCACGTTCACTCGAAGGGCGCGAATGTCCGAGACCTTTACATAGGGAATGTTTCCCCTTCGCTGATCGTTGCTGGGACTCCCATGCCCTTCCCGAACCATGATGGTACCGTGATCCAGTAGCTGCCCGATCGATACGATGCCGATTCCGTGGTCGGAGGCAATTCGATGAATGCCTGCATTGTGACGCATATCGTAGTACGTCGGAACGAGAACCTTTTGCTCGAACACTCGAGCGGATGATACGAATGTTTGTGCCGGCGGGACTTGCCCGCCCAGATAGGCTGCAACCGCATCCGCCAATTCGTTGTCGATTTCATCGGTACGCCTCCCCGATTCAGGGTCGGTTTTGAACCGAACCCCCCCGTTCTTGTAAATGCCGCAGGTTTGCGGGTTCAGAAATGCGATTTGTTGCTCACCTGGGATCTCCTCCTCTATTTTCTGAAATACATAGAAATTGGTTTTGGCGCGGCAAAATCCCTGAAATGCCTCCATCGGAATATTGACGACGGCAAGAGGCCGTAGCCTGGGCCGTATCCAATCGAACAGGAACGCATAATTCGCGGAGAAAAAATAGGTCTCCGGCAGCACGATGCCGACCCGCCCTCCAACACGAAGTAGCTGCCAGGCGCGCTGGAGGAAGACGAGTCCGATTTCGATGTCCCGGTATATTCCGTCTTCCCTCGATCCGATATCGAGACCCGACAACCGCAGATCTGAAGCATTTACTTTCAAGTTCTGGCCGAACGGAGGATTCGTCACGACGACCGTATATCGCCCGTCCCGGAATCTGCCATCGGCAAGATGAGGAAAATCCGTCCCCCAGTGGTGAACTCGGACCGAGTCGCCGCGGACGCAATGCGCTGAGCCGTCGCCGGCAATTTGCATGATCGCCTTGGTGAGCTTGACCCCAATCGGGTCCTTTTCTATCCCGAAAACGTGGGTCTGCGCCCATCTCGACAGCCCTTCGGAATCCATATGGTGGTAGGTGCGACGTATCTCCAGCATGGTTTCGATCAGGAATCCCCCCGTTCCACAGGCAGGGTCGATCACGATGTCGTCCCATTTGATTTGCATCAATCGGACGCCGGCTTCGATGACCGCCTGCGGGGTAAAATACTGGCCCTCCCCCTGTTTCAGTGCTTCGCTTCGCAGGATCTGGAATGCTACGGAAACGGTCGAAACACCGAGCTCGATCAGACAGAGGCTGGACAGGGTTTCTACGCAGGCTGCCAGCGTCTTGTCGGTGAATCTGAGAGCCTGGTCTTGTGGACTGGTAAACGTGTCCGGATACAGATATACGAAATTCCCGTACCGCTCCCTTATTGCGTCCCCTGTACGCTTGTCCGATTCCATCGGGCGAAAGAACACCGGTTCGGCCAGATTGGCCTTGGCTTGCTTGTCGCTTTCGAGTTTGAGAAGAAGAAGATTGCATAGCTGGTCGAGCTGTTCCTCCCGTCGCGTGACAACCGTGTCTACCATCACGATTTTGTCCAGCAGATCTTTGATCGTCGATCTGAATATCTGTTCCGTTGGTTGGATCAGGTCTTCGTAACAAGTGCGTCGTGTTTCGGGCCTTATTGCCTCGCCCGGTTTTGGGAGATCGTTGATGCGGCCGCGCTTGAGCAGCAGGCGTCCATCCGAGCGGCGATAAATGTACACGGATGGAGCACTCGGATCCGCATCGTTGGCCCAGATACCGAGCTGAACGTGCGGTTCGCCGACGAAGTATGCTTCGAGCTGGGATATCCCGGAGGTTTCTTCCGGTCTCTTGCATTCGATGATGAACAACAGATGTCTCGGATCACCGACATTCTCTTCGTGATCGAACACCGCGATGTCGACGGGAAACCCCTGGAATTTGCGATTTCGCTCTCGTCTCTGCTGATCGGACGGCGTTTTCGGGACCTGCCATTCCTTCTTGCCGAAGATGATTTGACCATGTGACCATCCCTGGCCAATCAGGTACCCTACGAGCGGTCCGACCACTTTGGTCTGTTCTGGGCCGCCCTTCAGTCGCTCATGAATATTCCTGCCGATGTCATTCATTCCGATGTCTTCCGGGAACCGCGCTCGTCGATCGATTGTTCTTCGGCGCCGAGGCGGATCATCTGCGGCGGGGGACGTAGAGGTCGGTGATCGTGCCGGCGGCCATCTCCGCCGCGAAGCCGACCGTCTCCGACAGGGTAGGTGGGGGGACGCTCAAGGCGACGTCCTCCGGGTCCGCGCCCATCTCGATCACGAGGGTCGCTTCGGAGATCGGCTCGCCCGCGTGCGGCCCGACGATGCCGGCCCCGACGAGGCGCCGGCCCTCGCCCTTCACCCGCGTTCCGTCACCCCACCCACGTGACCTCCGTGCAGGCGAGTACGACCTTGTTCACGTCCGTCATGCGGGGCTCCGAGACGCCTCGGCGGGGGAGGGGCGCCGGCGGGCGGGGCGCCGGCCGGGGGGCGATTCTACCAGCCCCGGTCCGCCCCGACCCCGACCCCGGCTGGCCCGGCGCGACGGCGGGACCCCGAGCGCGGTGGCGTGAAGACGGCGGCGGTGGGGGCCGCGGATCCCGGTCGGTGGGGAGCCGGACGAAATCCCCGTCCGGCGGCGATTGGCCGGGCTGCAACATGGCCCGCCGGAGCGCGGGCGGCGTTCGCCTTCAAGACAATGGCTCCTGATGGCATCGGAGCGCCAGCCGATCTCCCCGGAAGCCGCCGCCAGCTACGAGAGGCGCTGGCGATTGCAGAGCGGCGGCCACCCGCGAGCGGCGGGCGATCCCGGTGGAAACGAAGCTGCGCCAACTCGCGGCGTCGATGGCTTCCGCATCGGAGATGGGTTGGTCCGGGCCGCTCGACACGGAGGACGACGCGGTGCGGGAGCGGTGGATGGCGTTGCGGCGAGCCACGCTTGCCGGGAGATAGCTCCGCCGGTGGAGGGTCGGATCCTCCGGCTCCCCTCGTCCGCGCGCTCGCGGCGGTGCCGGAGTGGCTCGATGCTGCTACCCCCGGCGCGATCGTCGGCGGGATCGCCGCTTCGATCCTCGGGCGGCCCCGCCTCTCCGAAGACATCGACGTGTTGGAAGCGGTGCCCTTGGCTCGCGAGGCGGTGGCGCCGATGCATTCCCTGGCGAGCAGCCTCGCGGCGATGCGTCGGGCGCGCGATTCCACCGCCGGGGTATCGGGGGCGACGGCGGTTGGCCGGCGAAGGGTAGGATATCCGGGCCGGCCGGCACCCGTGCTGCTGCCCGAACCCTCCCTCTCGACGGATCTCCCGATGTCGAAAGTGCTCGTGGAATGCGATGGTGCGGTGCGCACCGTGACCCTCAACCGCCCGGAGAAGCGCAACGCCCTCGATCCGGAGATGCTGGACCGGGTCGAGGCGGCGTTCCCGCCGGATCCGCCCGCGGAGGAGCGGGTGGCGGTGCTCCGGGCGGTCGGCCCCGTGTTCTGCGCGGGGATGGACCTCGCCCAGCGGTCGGAGAACCTCGGCCGCCCGACCCCGATCGTGTCCGCGCTTCGCGCCATCGAGCGCTTCCCTCTCCCGGTCGTCGCGGTGGTGCAGGGACACGCCATCGCGGGCGGCAACGAGATCGCCCTTCACTGCGACTTCGTGGTGGCGAGCGAGGCGGCCCGGTTCGGCATGTCCCTCGCCCAGGTCGGCCTCGCCCCCGACTGGTTCCTCACGAAGAAGATCGTGGAGAAGGGCGGCCCCGTCGCGGCCCGTGAGATGCTCCTGCTGGGCGACCCGCTGCCCGCGCGCCGCATGTGCGAGCTCGGGATGATCTCCCGGGTGGCCGAGCCCGAGGATCTGGAGGCGGAGGCGACGAGGGTCGTCGACCGGCTCGCCGCCAACGCCCCGCTCGCGGTGCGGATCATGAAGCGGACCCTGGTCCGGCTGATGGACTTCCGTGATTCGGTCCCCCACGGCGATCTCGATGCCGAGGTCCGCCGGGTGAGCGCGTCGGACGACGCCCGCGAGGGGATCGCGGCGCGGCTCGCGCGGCGCCCGCCGACCTTCCGGGGCGCCTGAAGCGGGGGCGGGCAGCGGCCGGACGGCCGGCCGCTCGTCCCCTCGGGTGATTCGACACCTCCGCGGTCGGTCACGCCTCCTCGACGCATCCGGTAAGGGCGACGTTGCCGGCCGCGTCCATCCGCGCCGCCTCCCCGGACCGGAACCACCCGTCGGCGGTGAACGCGGCGGCGGTCGCTTCGGGGTTCCCGAAATAGCCGGCGAAGACCGAGGGGCCGCGCACCTGGAGCTCGCCCTCCGCGCCGCGCGGCGCCTCGCGGCCGCGCTCATCGGCGATGCGCGCCTCCGTGCCGGGCACCGGCCGGCCGGTGCTCCGGGCGGCGAGCTCGGGGCCGTCGCCCCTCCGGGTGCAGAGCCCGGCCGGGACCTCGGCCCTGCCCCAGAGGCGGCCGACCTCGCCGTCCGGGAGGCGCGCGGCGACGGCCCGGACCAGGGTCGGCGGCGCGGTCCCGCCGGCGAGCACGATGCGGCGGAGCGGCGAGAGGTCCGTCCGGTAGAGGAGGCCCGCACCGGTTCCCGCGCCCGCCGCGAGCTGGCCGGGCGCGGCGAAGAGGTGCGTCGGGCGAAGCCGGTCGATCGCGTCCGCGAGGGCCGGGGGCGAGAAGATCGGGACCAGCGCGATGGCGGCTCCCGCCGCGAGCGCGAGCGCGAGCGCCAGAGGATGGAACGCGCGAGCGTGCCCGAACGGCGCCGTGGAAAGGACCACGTCCCCTGCCCGCACGTCGTGCCCGGCGATGCCGAGGCGCGCGCTGGAGAGCATCTGGTGGTAGTTGAAGGGCACCCCCTTGGGGATCGAGGTGGTCCCGGACGTATAGAGCAGGAGGAAGGGGTCGGCCGCGGTCGGATCCCGCCAGTTGCGGGGGAGCGCCGGACCGCCGGCCGCGAGGCGTTCGTAGGGCAGCACGCCGGGGACCTCCGCGCCGGGCGCCTCCGCACCGAGGACTACCAAGGTATCGAGAAGGGGAAGCTCCGGCCGGCGTACGGACCACCAGTCGACGGGCGAGAAGCCGCCGACGCGCCCCGGGGCGACCAGCATCCTCGCCCGGGAATGCGCGAGCCGCGCCGCCATCTCCGGTCCGCCGCAGGGCGCGTCGAGGGCCGCCGTGACCGCCCCGAGGGAGCTGACCGCGAGGAAAACCTCGACGCACTCGCGGGTGTTCGGAAGCTGGACGGCCACCACGTCGCCCGGCCGGACCCCGGCGTGGTGGAGCCCGGTGGTGAGCGCGGCGACGCGGGCGGCAAGATCGGCGTTCGAGACGGCGCCCCGCTCGTCTACGAGGGCCGCTCCCTCGGGGTTCGCGCGGACGTTCCGGCGGAGCCAGCCGGAGAGGGTGTCCGAGCGCCACCAGCCCTGCTCGACGTACCCCCGCACCCGCTCCGGGTCGAAGGAGAAGGCCGCGCGCAGGGCGAGCGCCTCCTCGCTGAACCGGAAATGGTCCTGGAACGGGACGAACCGCTCCGCGCGATAGCGTCGGCCGCCCCCGAGCGCGTTCAGCACGTGGTAGTGGCCGGTACGGAACCGCCGCCGCTCCTCGAGGTTCCGGATGAGGGTCACCTGCGCCGGGGTGAGCCCGACCCGCTCGGCGATGCCGGCGTCGCCCATGCCGAGCTCGTGGCGGTGCGCCTCGATCGCCGCGAAGTCCTTCTCGCGGACCGGATCGCCCCGGCGGGTCTGGAGGTTGTTGCTCAAGGCGAAGATGGTCTCCCCGTAGGCGGCGACCATCTCGTCGGTCACCCCGAGCTGGGCCCGGGTGAGCCCCTGGGTCATCGGCCGGCCCGGGTCCGGTCCTGGGCCCGGGCCCGGCGGATGGGGTCCGCCAGCTCCGCCCCGGTCGCGATCGGACAGACCCGCATGCACTCGAAGCACTGGGCGAGGAGGCCGCCCGAGCCGACGGACATCTTGTACCAGAGCATCTTGTTGTCCGGGTCGAAGAGAGCATCCCGGCGCCCGGCCCCGTCCCCGGCATCCATCGCCTCGGCGAGGATCGCGGGGACCGCCTCGTACTGCTGCGACATCTCCGCGCAGGCCGCCATGTCGTAGTGCATCTCCTCCTGGCGCCCCTCGGCGTCGATCTTCCCCGAGAGGCACTGCACCGGACAGAACTTCATGCAGGGGGTTCGGCCCTGCCGGCGGTACATGTCGACGCACGACGGCGCCGGGCACGGGTTCTCGGCGAGCGGTTCGTCCGCGGGCAGTGCCAGCTCGGTGAACACCGAGGCGAAGTACATGTAGCCGAACCGCGGGTGCAGGAGGATGTCCCCGGCGAGCGACCGCGCCCCGATCCCGGCGAGCTCGGCGTGGAGCTTGAGGCTCTGAAGGGGGATGCGCGGCCCTTCCTCGTTGTCGAGGTCCGGCGGGCAGTAGATCGACGGCGCCCGGAACCGGCTCTCGATGAAGAAGGCGAGGGCGTACGAGCAGGAGTAGGCCCGCGTCTCCGTGGACCCGAAATAGGCCATGGCCTTGGCCGGCGTCCGCCAGGCGCCTTGGGTCTGGCCGCCGACGCCGATGGCGATCACCGACTTCACCCGCGCCATGAGGTCGGTCGGGCGGTGTCCGGGGGGCGCGATCCGCTCGATCGCGTCGAGGTCGGCGACGCCGACCGCGAGCGCGCCGCGTCTCTTCGCGTAGGCGAAGATCTCGGCCTTGGCCTCCGACGGATCGATCGGCGCGCCGGCTTCCGGTCGTTCGTCCATCGCCTCCTCCTCCCGCCCGCGTCCGGCCGCCGTCCGCCGGAGGCTCGGCCGAACCCCCGGCCCGAACCCCCGGCCGGAGCGCCGGGCCCGGAGCCAGGCAGTATCCCGGCCCCCGCGGCAAAGCGTCAATCCTTCCTCCAACCGTCCTCCCACAGGACCTTTTCACGCTGACCGGCTCGCGGCCGGACGTCGATGCCCATATCATGCACCGGACGGCGCGCGGGGCGGGCCGGACCACGCCGGCGCCTGCGCTGGTGACGGCATGGCGCCCCGGCCCGAGAGGGCGGGGACGGCCCCGGACTTCGACCCGGGCGGGCCGCGATTCGGGCCGCGATCGTCGCCGCCCGCCCCCGGATCGGTCAGAATCGCGGGGCGCCGACAATCGAAACCACGGGAGAACGGCCATGAACGAGATCTCGAACCCAGGCTCGGTCCATGCTCCACTCGGGGCCTACCGTCATACCGCGAAGGTCCCGGCGGGGAGCGACTGGCTGGTCGTCGCCGGCCAGGTGGGCATCGACGCCGCCGGAACCCTCGCGAGCGGCGCGCGCGAGCAGGCCGCCCAGGCCTTTCGCAACGTCGTCGAGTGTCTCGCCGCGCACGGCATGGACCGGGGCGACGTCGTCAAGTTCCAGGTGTTCCTCACCGACGCCCGCTTCATCGAGGACTACCGCGCGGCGCGCCGCGACGTGATCGGCGACGAGCACAAGCCGCCCTCGACCCTCCTCATCGTCCGGGGACTCGCCGCCCCCGGCATCTGCGTGGAGATCGAGGCCTTGGCCGCGAAGGCGCCCTGAGCGCCGGTTGGCCGGGCGGCGCGCCGGTTCGGGTCTGCCCCGGACCGCCCGCGTCGTCGGCCGGGTACGAGGCTCCGGAAGCTCGTGGAAGAGGCCGAGCGATGATCCCGGTCACCGATGGGCTTCTCGGCCGGATGGTTCGGGCCATCGTGGACGAAGTCGATCCGGAGCAGGTGATCCTCTTCGGCTCCCGGGCCCGCGGCGACGAGCGGGAGAGCTCGGACGTCGATCTCCTCGTCGTGGAAGCCGACCCGTTCGGCCCGGACCGCAGCCGGCACCGGGAGCTCGTCCGGATCCATCACGCCCTGGCGGGGTTTCGGGTCCCCGCCGACGTGATCGTCTACTCCCATGACGACGTCGATTACTGGCGGGACTCCCTCAACCACGTCCTGGCGCGGGCATTGCGCGAAGGGAAGGTGCTCTATGAGCGACCTTGAGTGCGCGAGGGGGATGACGGCCGGCGCACCGGAGGAATCGGCAGGACTCCACTTCGGTGATGGTCGACGGAGCTCGAAATGAACGGCAGGGATGAGGAGTACACGAAAATCGTGCTCGATGCGATTCGCGTCTGTGCACACTACAAGCCGAAATTCGGCCAGGGAGGCAAAGGCGAGGGCCTGTCACTGGAACAGTTCCAGGATCTGTACCGGGAAGATGCGTTCTATAGCTGGTTCGGGCTGAATCATCCGATGCTCTATGCGGCGCATAAGGCAGCCGGAGGGATGACGAGTGTGTACCGGCAAATCGGAATCGGATGCGAAAAGCTGTTTCGTCGAGTGATAATGGATTCGCTCGAACTGTCGGAAGAAGACGTGACCTGGTCGTACCGCGTCACCTTGCCGAGTGGACGGAAGCGGACGTTGTATCTGGATGGTCGGGTTCCGCTTGAGAAGATTGGCAGCAAAGGCAGACGGGACCGTTTTCATGGCTGGATGAATGACTCCGCAAAGATGCTGGATGTCGACAAAAAGGTATTCCAAAGCTTGACAGGTACGGTTTTCGAGGTGCGTCAGGGGTACAAGAGCAAGGACTCGAAGCGACAGAATGCCGACATTACCAATGCTGCCGCCGCCTGCACGAAAGGGTATTTTCCTTGTGCGGTGATCTTGTCGGGGCAGATCGACAATGATGTTCTGTTGCGTTACCGCGCGGAGAAATGGTCGATCGTGACCGGAATCGTCGGCGCGGCAAATCCCCTGATATCTACCTACGACTTCATGAAGGACGTGATTGGATACGACTTGGCGGCATTCTTCGACCGCAACCGCTCCGTTCTTCAGGGAGAGATGGACCCATCCTGAAGGCCCTGCTGGCCCCGGAGACGAAATGAGTGCGGTTGCCGGAGAAAGGCTCCGCCAGAGAGCGGACTATACCCACAAGTTCAACGTCGGCGCGGGACGACACGGCTGGCTGCGGTTGACGCCGGCGTACTCGATCAAGGTCGTCGAAGAGATCATGAGCCGTTACACGGCGCCGATACGGGTGCTGGATCCGTTCTGCGGAACCGCGACCACCGTACTGAGTGCGGCGTATCATGGGCATAGCGGCGTGACGACGGAAATCAATCCGTTTCTGGTCTGGTTCGGGCAGACCAAGACGGGACGATATTCCGATACCTTGATTGCCTCCACACGCAGAGCAGGCGCCAGGGCCATCGAGTCCGTCAGGCGCAGGGCGGTCGACCCGGTGGAGGCGCCGCCCATTCGCAACATCGAAAGATGGTGGACCGAAGAGGCCCTGGAGTTCCTGTGTGCGCTGAGGTCCGGTATCGAGGCGGAGAGCCGGGAGGACTCGCCGGAGAGAGCCCTTATGCTGGTGGCGTTCTGCAGAACGCTGATCGGAATTTCCAATGCCGCATTCAATCACCAGTCCATGTCCTTCAAGGACGACAGGCAATTGAACGTTCCGCTCGACATGGATCCGGGGCAGGTGTTCGGCGAGGACCTGCGTTTCGTGCTGGACGGCGCCGGGGAGAATCCGAAGGGTGCGTGTGAGGTCGTCCATGGAGACTCCAGAAATCTCTCCGGAGCAGTGGACGGACCTTTCGATCTCGTGATCACCTCCCCGCCATACGCGAACCGGATGTCGTATATCCGTGAGCTTCGTCCGTACATGTACTGGCTCGGGTTTCTGGACAACGGACGGGACGCGGGTGAGCTGGACTGGGCCGCGATCGGTGGAACCTGGGGGGTGGCGACGAGCAGACTGAACGAGTGGAAGCGTCCGGCGGCGCCGTTCGAGCATCCGCTCCTGGATCGGGTACTGGAGAGGATGCGGCATCCCCGCCACCGGAATGGAAGGCTGTTGGCGAACTACGTGGCGAAGTACTTCGATGACGTGTGGGAGCATCTCGATTCGTTGATCCCCGTACTGAACGACGGCAGCGAGATACATTACATCATGGGGAATTCCACGTTCTACGGCGTGCTGCTGCCGGTAGAGAAGCTCTACGCGGCGATGTTCGAGCGCCTGGGGTTCGAGGAGGTTCGCTGCCGTGCGATACGCAAGCGAAATTCCAGGAAGGAGCTGTTCGAATTCGGCGTCTCCGCGCGGTGGACCGGAGGCAGACGCCGATCATGATCTGGAATCCGGGGCCGTGCGATGCGCCCGCACGGCCGCCGTTTCCACCGGCTCGACGCGAAGGTCCGGTCCGGTCTGGTCCGGCCCGCTGCGCGACACCGTGTCGATCGACCGGAACGAGGGTGGCGGGGCCGCCTTCGTCTGCCATAATCCGGAGGATCGCCGGCTCACCGCCCCATGCCCGAGCACGTCGCCGCCGGCATGAGGACATGGATGAGGGCCCCGGCCCGAACGGTCGTCGAAAGCAGCCCGGAGCCATGGAAATGTCCGAAGCACTCGCGCCCTGCCCGAATCGACCCAACTGCGTTTGCAGCCGGGACGGCACCTCTCCCCGCCACCGCATCGAACCCTTCGCCGTGCAAGGGGATCTCGCCGCCGCGTTCGCCCGTCTGAAGGCGCTGGTGGCCGACATGCCGCGCACCGTCGTCATCGCCGCGACCGACGACCATCTCCATGCGGCCTGCCGGACCCGGCTCGGCTTCGTCGATGACTTGGAGTGCCGGCCCTCCTCTGACGACCGCGTGATCCACGTCCGCTCCGCGTCGAGGTCGGGCTACTACGACTTCGGGGCGAACCGCGCCCGCATCGAGGCGTTGCGCCGCCGCTTTCAGAGCGGATAGCCGAGACGTTCGAGCCCCGGCCTGCACGCTTCGGCGAGCGCGGCCCGATCACCGGCGCCGAGCTTCTCGAACTTCGACGGCGTAGGCCGCGGGATCGCGGACACCTCCCGCAGCCATGCCTCGTCCACCAGGGGCGGGCCGATGAAACGGACGAGCCGCCGGATCTGGGCCCCCGGCTCCGCCTGCACGTCCTCGAACCTGACGTTCAGCAGCCGTTCGGACGGGAAGGGGTCGAGCATGCGCTGTCCCCTCTCGATCATGGCGCTCCAGAGCGCTCCGAAGTGCGGGAGGGTCAGGCTGTCCCAGGGCAGCCGTTCGGGATTCAACAACACCCTGGTCAACGGCTCCAGCCGGAAGCTGAGCCGTTCCCAGTGCCTTCCTCGCGACAGCGAGGCCACGGCATCGAAACCGAATGAGCGAAGCGCCAGCATGGTCGCCGCGATCAGGCGAAAGAGGTAGTGGCGGCTCATCGAGATGGCCGTTTCCCGCCCGTCGCGGAACACGTGGATCACCCGCGCTTCGGGAAACTCGTGCAGGAGCCGGGATGCGAACAGCAGGGAGCCGCCCGAACGTTCGGCCCAGACGGTGCAGCCGAAGCGCCGGCACAGCCAGTCGAAGAGCTGCCGGAAGTGGTCGGCGGGCGGCTGCCGGGGTTGGGCGCGGACGATCGGCTCCAGCTCGTCGAACAGCTCCTCGTACCTTTCGGTGAGGTGCGGGAGGGTGGCGCAGAGGATCGGGGGCACGTCGTTCTGCGAGAAGCGGGCCCGCGGATCGTCGAGCGGATAGAGCAATTCCTCGTAGCGTCCGCGCAGCATGAGGCGGGTCCGAGCCTGTTGCCGGCTGTAGCGGCCCCACATCCAGTCCCCGCTCGGCCGACGTGGGCCGAGCGATCGGATCCCGATGTAGCTGATGAACTCGGAGAGGCTGAGGACGCGCGGGTGCCGGTTCAGGATGTTCGACACCATGGTCGAGCCGCAGCGGCCGGTGGAGAGAATGAAGACGGGGGGCTGCCCGGCGAAGGGCGTTACCACGGGCTGGCCTTCTCCGCCTCCAGCCGATCCGGCAGCCGGTAGCTGAGATCGGGAATCATGGAAGCGTCCAGCAGGAAGACGAAGTTGTTCCCGTGCCAGTTCCTGGTCGTGTGGGGGGCTGCCCGGCGAGCCACCCTCCACAGTCCGCGCTTCCACCGCATCCACGCCAGCAGTCCCGCGGTCTGCTGCCGGGGAAAATCCAGCCGGTCGGCCGTTTCGTTGCCGAGCAGGGCGCGGGAGACCCGGTAGACGTGAAGCGCCATCTTCCGTTGCGCGGCCGGGTCGACGAGGCCGGCCACCTGGGGCACCGCGTTGACCAGCGCGTTCGCGATGACGGCCGATTCGTCGTCGGGCGGCGGTTCGCAGGCGGTGGCGACCCGGTGCAGCTCGGTGGTCTTCGATTCGTCGCCTTCGAACAGGAGAGGCTCCGGCGAACCGATCAGGTGCGAGGCATAGCGCCAGATCTGCATGAAGCTGGCGCGGGATTCGGCGTCCAGACGCGCTCCGATCCGCTCCGCCTGCCGCAGCATCGTCGCGGAGAAGTTGGCCGAAGAGAGTGCCAGATGGGCGCCGCTGAGCGGCGTACCGAGCTCCGCCTCGTCCCAATTGCCCGAGGTGCGAAGAAGCCGCCGAACCTGCGCGTGCACCAGCCGGATGCGCACGGACAGCTTCCAGCCTTCGCCCTCCCGGCTCAGCGCGCCCGGCAGCATGATCTCGATGAAGTGCCGGGTGTTCTGCCGGATGCGGCGGAGGCCGTGCTGGGTCTTCACCCGGCCCGTCATGTAGAACGCCTTGCTGATCAGGGTCGCGGCGTTCTGCAGGGTCACGACGAAGAACGCGGGAATGAACAGGTCCGAATAGGCGTGGAAGGCGCGGCAGCCGGCATGGACCGAGTCCGGATCGAACCACGGGGGCGGCGCCTCGATCCGGTCGAAGAATTCCCGAAGCGGCAACGGCGCGTCCGCGAGGGTCTTCGCATCCTGCTCCATGCCGGCCTGGATGTACCGGTGCACTTTCTGCTGATCGAAGGAGGCCAGCGCGTCGACGACCTCGTCGGCAACCGGGTCCCCGATGCCCGTATGCTCGACGTACGTCGCCGCGAGCTCGGGGTTCAGTGCTCGCGCCTTCTCGTATCCGCTTCGATATGCCGAGGGGATTCTCATCGGGTCTCCCACCGCGTCCCGAGGCGCCGACGCCTTGTGCTCCATGATGATAGCATTCCCCCCGGTCCCGGCTCGCCGTCACGGTCCTCGTTGCGGGCGGGACTCCCGCGGTTCCAGGGGTTCGCCTTCCGGCGGAGGGGGCGCCCTCCGGCGCGGGCCGCGGTGGCGGCTCAGGCGTAGTTGAGGCGAAGGCCGGGGCGCGGCCACTCGAACGAGACGAGCCGCCCCGTGCCGCTCAGGGTGGCCCACGCGGTACGGAGGTCCGGTCCGCCGAAGCACAGGTTGGTGGTGATGCGGTCGGGCAGGGGAACGTGCTCGACGGCGCTCCCGTCCGGGGCGGCGACGGTGATCCCGCCCCGGTGCAGGGTCGCGACGCAGACGCGGCCCGCGCCGTCCACCGCCATCGAGTCGAACTCCTGGTACCCCCCGGGCGCCGCCACCAGCCGGCCCCGGTTGAGCGTGCCGGCGGATCGGTCGAGTCGAGCGACCCCGGGCTCCGGCAGCTCCCACGCCCAGATCCGCGCCGGGATCGTCTCCGCGACGTAGAGCGTGCCCCCGTCCGGCGAGAGGCCGATTCCGTTCGGGGTCGTGAGCCCCCGGATCACCTCGCGGCATTCGCTTCCGTCCGCCTTGGCGTAGTGGACGAACCCGCGGTCCATGTCGTTGCGCCGCATCTTGCCGAAGTCGGTGAACCAGAACCCGCCGTGCGCGTCGAAGACGACGTCGTTGGGGCCGCGCAGGGGGCCGCGGTCCGACTCCCGGTACAGCACCTCCACCTCGCCGGCCGCGATATCGACGGCCTCGATCCGCCCGCCCTCGTAGTCCGGCCCCTGCAGACCCGGCACGGGCTGACCGTCGACCTCGCGCCACTCGAAACCGCCGTTGTTGCAGACGTAGCACCGCCCGTCCGGGCCGAGGGCCATGCCGTTGGGGCCGCCTCCGGTCTCCGCGACCACCTCCACCCCGCCGTCGGGCGATACCCGGGAAACGGCGCCGCGAGCGATCTCGACCACGAGCACCGAGCCGTCGGAGAGGGCGATCGGGCCCTCCGGAAACCGGAGGCCGGTGGCCACCACGGTGACGTCGGTCATGCTCCGGTCTCCTCTCCGGGGGCGGGGGCGGGGGCCGTGGGCAGGGGAGCGACGAGATCGATCCCGAGCGCCCCGCCCAGCTCCCGGAGCGCCGCGTCCGGGTCCGTGACCTTGATGGCGAGCATCCCGAGCCGGGCCGCGGTCTTGAGGTTCGCACCGATGTCGTCGAGGAACGCCGCCTCTCCCGGAAGGACCCCGAGCGCTTCGCAGGTCAGCTCGTAGATGCGTGGATCGGGCTTGCGAAGCCCGGTGCGGCAGGACTCGATGAACGCGTCGAAGTGACTCCCGAGCGCTTCGCGTTCATCGTCCTTCCCCTCCATGATCCAGTTGTTGGTGAGCGCGGCGGCCTTCATCCCGTGGGCCCGGACCCGCCGGACCGCCTCGATCATCCGGGGACGGATCACGACGTAGTCGGCCATTTCCAGCATCATCGCGGCGGTGGAGACGGAGTAGCCGAGGCTCGCGACCTCGGAGTCGAAGATCCGGCAGAACTCGTCGAGCAGGAGCTCCCCGCGCTCGAGCCGCTGCCAGGCCCCGTCCGGACGGGCCGCGTAGTTGCCGACGAGGCCGGCGATGAAGCCTTCCGGGAGATCGTTGCGGAGCTCGTACTCCCGCAGGAAGTCGAGGGGTGATTCCTGGATCACGCCCCCGACGTCGAAGATGACCGCCCTGATGTCCATGGATTTCCGGAGGGTTCCGGGCTCTCCCGCTTCGATCGCCGCCGGGGCGCGGCCGGCTACCGGTTGCGGGCGAGCTCGCGCTTGGCGATCGCCTCCATGTGCACCTGGTCCGGGCCGTCCGCGAGCCGCAGGGTCCGGTTCGCGGCCCACCAGTGCGGCAGGAGGGTGTCCTGGCAGACCCCCATCCCGCCGTGGGCCTGGATCGCCCGGTCGAGCACCCGCTGGGTGACGTTCGGCGCCACCACCTTGATCTCGGCGATCTCGTTGCGCGCCTCCTTGTTGCCGACCGCGTCCATCTTGTGGGCCGCGTGGAGGGTGAGCAGCCGGGCCTGGTCGATCTCCATCCGGCTTCTCGCGACGTCCTCCCGGAGCGAGCCCTTCTCCGCGAGGGTGGTTCCGAAGGCGACCCGGCTCTTCGCCCGTTCGCACATGAGCTCGAGCGCGCGTTCCGCGACCCCGATGCAGCGCATGCAGTGATGGATCCGGCCCGGCCCGAGCCGCCCCTGGGCGATCTCGAAGCCGCGGCCCTCTCCGAGGAGGAGGTTCGAGGCGGGGACCCGCACGTCGTCGAACTCCACCTCCCCGTGCCCGTGCGGGGCGTGATCGTAGCCGAACACGGACAGCAGCCGGAGCACCTTCACGCCCGGGGCATCCCGCGGCACGAGGATCATGGACTGCTGCCGGTGCCTGGGGGCGGAGACGTCGGTCTTGCCCATGAAGATGAGGATCCGGCAGCGCGGATCCCCCACCCCGGAGGTCCACCACTTGCGCCCGTTGATGACGTACTCGTCGCCGTCCCGGACGATGGTCGAGCAGATGTTGGTCGCGTCCGAGGAGGCGACGGCGGGCTCGGTCATCGCGAAGGAGGATCGGATCTCGCCCGCGAGAAGCGGAGCGAGCCATTCGCGGCGGTGCTCGTCCGTCCCGTAGCGCACGAGCACCTCCATGTTCCCGGTGTCCGGGGCGGAGCAGTTGAACGCCTCCGGCGCCATCGGCGAGCGCCCCATCTGCTCACAGAGATGGGCGTACTCGTAGTTGCCGAGGCCCGCGCCGAGCTCGCTCTCCGGCAGGAACAGGTTCCACAGGCCCCGCTCGCGCGCGATGGCCTTTGCCTCCTCCAGGACCGGAACCGGCTGCCAGCGGTCCCCGGAGGCGATCTCCTCGTGGAAGCGGGCTTCGTTCGGATAGACGTGCTCGTCCATGAACGCCATGACCTGGTCGAGCAGCTCTCGAGCACGGTCCGAGAGGGGAAGAAACATCGCTTGTCCTCGGGTTCGTTTCGGTGCTTCGCGGTTCCGCTCCGCCGGGCGGGCACCCCGGTGGGAAGCCGGGTCCGGTTCGGTTCGGTTCAGCCTGGATTCGGTCCGATCCCGTCGGTCCGGTTCCGTCGGTCCGATCCCGTCCGATCCGGTTCCACCGGTGCGATCCGGTCCGGCCGGGGTCAGTCGTCCATCACCACCACGCACTTGCCGACGACCCGCCGCTCCGCCACCGCCTTGAGCGCCTCGATGCCCTCGTCGAGCCGGAACCGATGCGAGACGTGGGGCCGGAGGCGTCCGTCCGCGTGCCAGCCGAACAGCGTGTCGAAGTTGCGCGCGCTGCGTTCGGGGGACTCCCGGGTGAAGCGTCCCCAGAAGACCCCGACGAGCGAGCTGCCCTTGAGGAGCAGCAGGTTCGTGCGGGCCCGGGGCAGGTTGGCGCCGTCCGCCGCGAAGCCGACGACCAGGATCCGCCCCTCCCACGCGATGCACCGGAGTGCCTGCTGGAACACCTCGCCGCCGATCGGGTCGTAGACGACGTCGGCGCCGCGCCCGCCGGTGAGGCGGTTGACCCGGTCCTTGAACGGCTCCTCGGCGGCGGCGTAGTTCACCGTGTCGCGAACGCCGTAGATCTCGCGGACCGCCTCGAGCTTCGCATCGTTCCCCCCGGCCGCGATCGCGCGGGCGCCGAGGTTGCGCGCGATGTCGAGCGCGGCGGTGCCGACCCCGCCGGTCGCGCCGAGCACGAGCAGGGTCTCCCCCGGGGCGATGCGGGCACGGTCGACCAGCGCGTGGTAGCTCGTTCCGTAGGTCAGGGTGAAGGCGGCGCCGGTCGCGTAGTCCATCGAGCCGGGGAGCGGGATGCACCGCTCGGCGTCGGCCAGCGTCTCCTCCTGGAATCCGCGCGAGCCGATCATCGCGATCACCCGGTCGCCTTCGCGGACCCCGCCCGTGACCCTCGGCCCGACCGCGGCGACGTCCCCCGCGACCTCCGCCCCCGGCGAGAACGGAAGGGACGGACGTTCCTGGTACTTGTTCTCGATGAGGAGGAGGTCGGGAAAGTTCACCCCGCACGCGCGCACCCGGAGGAGGACCTGGCCGTCACCGGGCTCGGGCCGTGGGACGTCCTCGAGCACGAGCGACTCGGGCGGGCCGTATTGCTTGCAGAGGAGCGCCTTCATGGGGCCGATGGTTCCTCCGGAACGAGCCCTTTCGGGGCGGGCGGAATTTACGTGATCTCGGCGGCCGGGACCAACCACACGCCCGGGGGCCGGCGCCGGAAGCGTTTCATGGTGCGGAACGCGCTCGGGGCTGCCGCACGAATCGGAGCCGCCGGGAGCGGCGCGGGCCACGGACGCGGGCGCCTCGCCCCGCCGCGCGTCAGCGGGCGGCTCGAAGCTCCCGCCGCGCGCAGGCGACCCGCTGCACCACCGTGAACCCGGCAAGGAGCGCTACCAGCCGGACGGCCTCCGGGAGCAATCCGCACAGGAGGCCGAGCGCGATCAGGACCACCCGCTCCGCCCGTGTGGCAATCCCGACCCGGCATTCCGCCCCGAGCCCCTCCATCCGGGCGCGGACGTAGCTCACGAGAAACGAGCCGAGGAGGGCGAGGACCACGATTCCGGCGTCCACCGCCGCCCCTTCGACGGCGAACCGGTAGCCGATGGCGGCGAAGACCACGCCCTCCGACGCGCGGTCGAGGGTGGAGTCGAGGAACGCCCCGAACCGGGTCGGCCTCCCGCCGGCCCGAGCGAGCGCCCCGTCGAGGAGGTCCAGGAGGCCGCCGAAGAGGTAGAGGACGCCGGCCGCCACGAGGTCGCCGGTGACGATCAGGGCCGCCGCCGCCGCGTTGAGAACGAACCCCGCGACCGAGACCTGATCGGCGTTCGCGCCGAGCCGGTGGAGCCGCACGGCGAGCGGAGCCAGTGCTCTCTCGAAGCGGTGCTGGACCGCGTGGCGGAGTTGCTCCAGGTCGGGCAGGGGCCTCCGCCCACCGCGGCCCGGTTCTCCTTCGTCGATGCGGTACGGCCAGAACGCCACGACCGGCTCCCTACCTCGCTTCACGGCGCGACTGCCGGGATCATGCTGGCCCGGGCGCCGTAGAGCAACCTCCCCCGGCCCCTCCCCCGGCGCCCGGCCCTCCCGGCGCCGGCCTTCTCCGTTCTCCCGGGCGCCCCGAATCGGGATGAGCCCCGGGCGCTGTTCGCAAGTTCTTGATATAGAGCGTGTAGAGAGGGAGTCGAGATATTTTTTACCCCACGGGGACGGCGTTCTTCCGTGGTTTGGGTTCGGTTCGAGAGGGTTGCTGGCGGATTTCACCCCACGGAGCCACTTGCGCGGGCACGGCGTCCTGGGAACGCTCGTGTCCCGCCCGCAAGTGGGACGGCGAAGCCGCCGCCGATCAATGCGGGCGGGACACGAGCGTTCCCAGGACGCCGTGCCCAAGAGCGTTCGCGAGAGGCGTGCCCGGCGAAAACCCCACAGCGCACATGCCTCGGGATCGACAAGGCTCCCGATCGGGGTATGATTGGCGATACGAAGTAGTTCGAGTTCGGCCCGTTCTCGAATTCTCGAAGAGGACCCCGAGGATGTCGCGAAAGCCCGAAAGCAGGTTCTCCATTCCTTCTCCGCGGGCATCGGGGTTCCGGGCTCGAAAGGCCAGCCCCCTGGACCGCTCCTGCTCCTGCGGAGGGGGGGGCATGACCGCCGATCCGGCCCCGTCTCCTTCCCCGCCCGTCCCTGTCGAAGCAGGGCCGGAGGACGCGGCGGGAGCGGGAACCTTCGCCTCCGGCGCGCCGGGCGCCGCGCTCCTCGCGGGCGGGCTCGCCCTGGCCGCCGCCCTGTTCCTCGCGCCGGGCGCGGCGCGGGCGGACGACGAATGCGGGGCGGCTACCGGCAATCCGGCCACCGTCAGCTGCCCGAATGCGGACCATGCCGGCGGCATCGTCTACAACAACCAGGCGCGCAGCATCACGCTCACCCTCCAGGGCGGCCACTCCTCCGACCACTCGGTGATCACGACCGGCACGGACGGCACGCGCGACAGCGGCGTCTTCCTCAGCACGGCCGTCGCGGCAAGCAGCGCCTACAACGTCGCGGTCACGGTCGGCAGCGCGGGCGAGGCCGACATCCGGCAAGGCGCGACGACGCAGGCCGACGGCTCGGACAACAACCGCGGCATCCTCATCCGCCAGCAAAGCGGCGGCACAACGAGTTTGACCGTCGCAAGCTGGGTGACGATCGGGACGTCGACGACCAGGATGAAGGCCGAAGGCATTCTGCTTGCGTTCCACCCCACGGCGGCGCGCAGCGCGGGCGCCGTGACCGTGTCCGCCCAACCCGACATCTACTCCGTGGGAACCGGCATCGCAGTCGACAGCTACCCGGGCGCCGGCCCGGTCACGGTCTCCACCACCGCCAACACGTCCATCGCGACGGACCAGCGCGGCATCTCCGTCTCGCATTCGGGCTCCGCCGGCGCCGTCACCATCACCCACGCGGGCTCCATCACATCGGCGAGCACCACCACCCACCGCGGCATCGAGGCCGTATCGACCGGCAAGGACTCGGCCGGCGCGAACCACGGCGTGACCGTCACTTCGTCCGGAACCATCTCGGTGGCTTCGGGCGGCGCCGGCATCCACGCGGCCGTGGGCGCCGCCCGGCAAGAGGCCGACACGATGCATGCCTCCTACGTCGCGCCCCTGAACGCGGGCCTCGCCAGGGTCGACGTCACGGGCGGGTCGATCACCGCGAAGGCAGGCGCGGTCCAGGCCTTCAACTACGAGGCCGGGTCGGTCCGGGTCGACGTCGCCCCGGGCGTCACGCTGACCTCGACGCAGGGCCACGGCATCGAGGCCAGGCTGAGCGACGTGGGCAACACGGCGGGGACCATCTCGGTGATCAACGCGGCGGCGATCGCGGCGGGGACGTCGGCGACGACCGCCAAACACGGCATCGCCGTCAGCCGCGCCGGGGGGTCGGGCAACGTCACGGTCACCAACCACGGCGCCATCACGGCGAGCGGCTACGGCATCTCCGCGGTGGCCAGAGGCGCCGGCGGCACGGTTTCGGTCACCAACCGCGGCGCGCTCGGCACGGCGGAGGACCGGGTGTCCCGCGGCATATCCGCTTCGCACGGCGGCTCCGCCGGCAGCCTCGCGGTGACCAGCAGCGGCGACGTCCTGGCGACGGATTACGGCGTCTTCGCCCAAGTCGTGGCCGGCAGCGGCGCGGACCTGACGGTCGAGGTGACGGGCGGCTCGCTCGGGGCGGACGGCCGGAGCGCGCCCGCAGTGGAGGCGGTCCAGAAGGGGACGGGCTCCGCCACGGTCACCGTCTCCCAGGGCGCGACGCTCACCTCGAAATACGACGCCGGCATCCGGGCCAGCATCGACCACGCCGACAACGCGGCCGGGCGGATCAAGGTCACCCAGGGCGGGATGGTTTCGGGCCGCACGGGCGTCTACGCCCAGGTCTCGCGCGCCAGCGCGATGGGAGAAACGCGCGCGGCGTCGGCCCAGCCGCTGATCGACGTTACCTGGACGGGAACCTTCATGCAGGAGGCGGGGACGACGGCCGGCAACGCCCGCCTCGCAGCGGCCGACTCCGGCGGCGCATTCGTCGGGCCGATCGCCCAGCATGCGGTGCTGCCGGAGGCGGAGACCGCGGCGGCCACCCGTTATGGAACGGCCGCGGGCATCGAGGCTCATGTCCTGTCCTGGCGGGACGTGGCGAAGGAAGTGGCGAAGGGGGACGACCCGGGCGCGTTCGCGGACAAGGCGGCGCAGGACGCGCTGTTCTCCGCCGGGGCCGACCCGGCGACGAAGGCGCGGGCGGCGGCCGTCCTCGCCACGTTCCGGTCCCAGTTGGCATCCGATCGCGGGGCGATTCCGGATGTGGCCTCCGTCGACGCGAACAACGACGGCACCCACACCGACGCCGAGATCATCGCGCATCTGACGACGGACAGCGCCAACCGCAGAGGCTTCCTGCGCAACATCCTGCGGGAGCATCTCTCGGAGAAGGAGCAGGCGGTGCTGCGGGCGGTGGTGACGGATACCGGGCTGGACGCCGCGCTCGACGACCCCGTCGCGGGCTTCTCCGGCGCCTGGAAGACGGCGGTGCGCGGCTTCCTCGACCGCTTCAACGTGGGCAACGTCCGCATCGCCGTGAACGAAGGTTCGATAAACTCCCGCGGCGACGGCATCCGCGCCTACTACGCGACGCCCCATGACCGCAACGGCGTCATCGACGTCACCGTGGCCGCGGGCACGACCGTCACCGGGGGCATGGCCGGCATCTACGTCGCCAATGCGGGCATGGGCACGGTCGGGGAGGAATCGGACCGGGGCGAAGCCCTCGACCTGACGGAGGACGCGACCCTGCGGCAGCAGTTCGTCACGGTGCACGGCACGGTGACGGGCGGGACGGACGCGGCGGTCCATCTCTCGGGCGGGGGCGCGTTGCTGGTCGGCGAGAAGGGCAAGGTGCACGCCGGTTCTTCGGGCCGCGCCATCCTGGTCAACGACCCCGGACACTCGGAGATCGTCATCCACGGCGAGGTGAGGGGCGGCGCGGGCGAGACGCCGGCGGTCGACGTGACCGGCGGCGGCAGGGTCGTCGTCGGCCTGACGGGCAGCGTGGACGCCAACGGCGGCGCCCCCGCCATCCGGGCCGGCAAGGCGGCCTCCGATGACACGCGGACGACCACGGTGGTCCTGCAGGCGCCCCTCGACCGGCAGGTGGAAGGCGGGTTGTCGTGGATGGACGCCCGCGACGCCCGGGCGCGTGTGCAAGGCGATATCGGCGGCGAGGGCCTGGCCGCGAACGACGAGGACCAAAAGCAGATCGTCTTCGGCCTGACCGACGACGAGGGCCTTACCGGCGAGGAGGTCGGCAGGCTTCTCGTGAATGGCAGGCCGGACCTCTCCGGCTTGCCGGGGGAACCGCCCCCGCCGGAGGATCCGGACCAGCCGGAGACGAAGACGGGCGGCCAGCCGGGGACACCGGGACCGGGTGGGCCGGGGACGCCGGGAACGCCGGGAACGGACCAGCCGGGGATGCCGGGAACGGATGAGCCGGAAACGGTGATGAATTGCGACGTGGCGTCGGACAAGCGCTGCCGCTTCTACGAGGCGCTGCCTTCGGTGCTGCTGGCGATGAACGAGCTTCCGACCTGGGCGGAGCGCATGTCGGCGGCGCGGGACGCCAAGGGCGGCTGGATGCAGGTGGAGACCGCGGGCGGCGAGTGGAAGGCGGACAGCTCGACGCGGCCGAACGTGGCCTGGGACCACCGCCGTCACGGGGTGCGTGCGGGGATGGACTTCGCGGTAGGCGAAGCCGGGCGCGCCGGGGTGTCGGTGCACCACCTCCGGGGTTCGGCGGAGATGACCCGAGGCGGCGGCAAAGCCGAGCTGTCGGGGAACGGGTTGGGCGTAAACGCCACCGCGGCGATGGCCGGCGGCGTCCACGTGGACGTCCAGGCCGCGCTGACGTGGTACGACGTGGATCTGACCTCGTCGAGCGGTACGGCGCTGAAGGACGGTGTGAAGGGTCGGGGCCAGGCGCTGGGCGTGGAGGCCGGTCGTCCCATGGCGCTGGGCGATGACGTGTCGCTGACGCCGCGCATCGGCTTGGCGTGGTCGCGGGTGTCGCTGGACGACTTCACGGATTCGAGGCTCGCCCGCAGCAGCCGCGTGTCCATGAAGGATGCGGACAGCTTGGCGGGCCGCGTGGGCGTGATGGTGGAAACGGCGGCTGGTTCGGAGGATGCGCCGGGGCGGGTGTTCGGTTCGGTGGACGTGGAGCACGAGTTCAAGGATGAAACGAGCGTGAACGTAGCGGGTGCTTCCCTCGAGACGACCGCCAGGTCGACGGGAGTGCGCCTGGGGTTCGGCGGGGAGTTCAGCTTGGGCGAAGGCGTCGTGCTGAGGGCCCGTGCCGACTACACGACGAGCGGCGGCGACACGAGCGAGTACGGCGGCGGGGTGGAGTTGAACCTGCGGTTCTAGGCAATCGGGATCGCGTTTGCAGCCGGGACGATGGACCCCCGCCGCCGCATCGAGCCCTTCGCCGTGACGGGAGACCCCGCCGCCGCCTTCCGCCGGCTCGGCTTCGTCGATGATCGACGGCGTTCTTCCGTAGTTTGGGTTCGGTTCGGGGGGGGCTGGCGGAGTTCACCCCACGGAGCCACTTGCGCGGGCACGGCGTCCTGGGAACGCGGGCGTCCCGCCCGCACGGGGGCGAAGCGCCCGGAAGAAAATGCGGGCGGGACGCCCGCGTTCCCAGGACGCCGTGCCCAAGAGCGTTCGCGAGAGGCGTGCCCGGCGAAAACCCCACCGCGCACATGCCTCGGGGTTCAATGCCCCTTGCCTTTATGTCAGAATGCGATCGGGGTTGGAGGTCCGGAACTTGCAACGGTCGGATGGAATCCGCCTCGAAGCGTCACGGCAATGCGCCCGCGCGCTTGGTTTCCGCCTCGCGGCGCCCGGACCGGGCTTGCCGGGCGAAGCGAGGCCGGAACCCCCGCCGCCCGGACGAATCAGCCTTCGGTTCGGAGGAGAGAAGCCCGATGAACGTCCAGCCATCCCCCCCCCCCCGCACGTCCGCCCCTTTGAGGAGCGCGTCATGAGTACTCGGACGCTGGCCGCCACCCTCGCGCCGGGGTTGCTTCTCGCGCTCGTCTTCTGCGCCGGGGAGGCGGCGGCGCAGGACGTGTGCCGCGGCGGCCCGTACACGGGCGCAACCGGCGCGCAAATCGAGTGCGTGGACACGAGCGGCTCGACCGACATCGTCATCGACCCGGGAAGCGTCAACGTCGCGCGCATCCACGGCGATCATCGCGCCGCCGGCGACATCATCATCCGCATCAAGCCCGGCGTCACAATCACCGGGTCGGGCGGCAACAGCGTTCTGGCCTCGCGACGCGGGACGGGCGACGTCTCCATCGTCATCACGGGCGGCACCCTCACCGGTATCGCCAGCAGCACCTCCTACGGGGCGCCGGGTACCGTCTCCGTCAGCATGAGCGGAGGCACCCTCTCCGGCCGTCTCGGCGCCGCCAGAAACGGCGGGACGGGCAACGCCTACGTCACCGTTTCCGGCGACGCCACGATCAGAAACACGGGGATTAACGCTTACGGCGTCTTCGCCACCAACAACGGGCTGGGCGACGAACTCTCCGTCCGCATGACGGGCGGCTCGGTCGAGACGACGGGCGCGGGCAGCCACGGCATCTTCGTCAATGCCTCCAACGACAACGGGGCGACGGCGGGGCCGGCCATGAGCGTCGACCTCGAAGGCGGATCGGTCCGCACGCGGGGCAACGCGAACGGGGTTTTTTTCGCGAGCTATCGCGGCAGCCGCGACCCCTCCTTCCGCATGACGGGCGGCTCCGTCGTGACGGAGGCCGACGACGTCCACAGCGTTGATTTCTGGTTGCGCAGATTCGCGACCGGGCAGACGGCTTCCGTGCGCATGACGGGCGGCAGCATCGTGGCGGAGGGGCTGGGCTCCCGCGGCCTTGCCTCGCTCGAACTGTACTACGGCTCCTTCGACGTGATGACGGACCCGGGGGCGACGATCGCGGCGCCGTTCGCCGTCGGAATGGAGGGGCTCCTGGAGGTGAACGCGAGCGCGACGGGGCGCCTCGTCTTCGCGCATGGGGGCGCGGTCTCGGCGCGGGACGTCGGCGTTCTCGCCCGGGCCGCCCGGGCCAGCGGCCACACGAGGGGCGCCGGCGCGCAATGGGCGGACGACGCGGCCCGCACCATGCCGATGATCCACGTCACCTCGAGTGGAGACGTCACGGTCGGCGCGCCGGTGACGGACGCCTTCATCCGGGCCCGGATCGCGGGCGCCGACGAGACGCTGTCGACCGGGGAGCAGGCCGTCCTCTCGGCGATAACGGCGGAGGATTCGGACGCGCTGACGACGGCGCTTGCGGCGCTCCCCGACGCCGACTACGACGCCGACTGGAAGGCGGAGGCGCGGAACCTTCTGAGGAAGCGCACGGCATCGTCCGCCGCGCCGACCGGCGACGGCCCGCTGGCGCAGCGGGCGGGCGAGGAGATCCTGGGCCTTTCGCGCGCCGGCGTTCGCGCCTACGCGCTCTCCCACACCGCGATCGTCGATCACGTCCGCGCCGGCGACGCGCTCTCGGACGCGGAGCGCGCGGTGCTGGACGCCGTCCTGACGAAGGGCGTCGGCAGCGAGCTGGAAGCCGCGCTGACCGCCCTGACCGGCGCGACCTACACGACCTCGTGGAAGAACACGGTCCGGCAGCTCGCGGCGACCTACAACGCCGGCGACATTCATGTGGACGTGACCGGAGGCACCATCGCCGCCGAGGGCAACGGCGTGGAGGCGCTCTACGCGGTCCTGCATGAGCGCAACGGCGCCATCACGGTGACGGTTGCCGAGGGCGCGCGCATCGTGGGCCGCGCGAACGGGGTCCACGTCCGCGGCGGCGGGGCCACGGGGGGCGTCCGCGACCAGACCGTGACCGTGAACGGACGGGTGACGGGCGGAACCGGGGCGGGTGTGGGCGTGTACTTGGGCGGCGGCGGAACGGTGTCGGTGGGCGCGAGCGGCGAGGTAGGCGCGACGTCGGGCGTCGGCATCCTCGCTGACGGCGGCGATCTGACGGCCACCGTTTCAGGGACGGTGACGGGCGACGTCCGCGTCGATGGCGGTGGGGACCTGACGGCGAACGTCCTGTCCGGCGGCGTGGTGACGGGCACGCTACACGACCCGCAGGCCTCGTTCACGGTCGGGAACGGAGCGAGCATCGGGCGTCTGCGCTACACCAGCGGCGCCACGGTGACGGTGTCCGGCGGCGGGAAGCTGACCGGCGACGAGGGCGTGGCCGCCGAGAGCACGACGGGCCCGCTGTCCGTGACGGTGAACGACGAAGGGCGCGTCGAGGGCGACCTCAAGTCGGGCGGCACGCTGACGGCGAACGTCATGTCCGGCGGCGTGGTGACGGGGACGATCCACGACCCGCAGGCCTCGTTCACGGTCGGGAACGGAGCGAGCATCGGGCGTCTGCGCTACACCAGCGGCGCCACGGTGACGGTGTCCGGCGGCGGGAAGCTGACCGGCGACGAGGGCGTGGCCGCCGAGAGCACGACGGGCCCGCTGTCCGTGACGGTGAACGACGAAGGGCGCGTCGAGGGCGACCTCAAGTCGGGCGGCACGCTGACGGCGAACGTCATGTCCGGCGGCGTGGTGACGGGGACGATCCACGACCCGCAGGCGTCGTTCACGGTCGGGAACCGGGTGAGCATCGGACGCATTCTCTACGCCTCGGGCGGGACGGTGACGGTGGCCGGGGGCGGGAAGCTGACCGGCGTCGAGGGCACGGCCGTCGAGAGCACGGCGGGCGCGCTGAGCGTGACGGTGAACGACGAAGGGCGCGTCGAGGGCGACCTCAAGTCGGGCGGCACGCTGTCGGCGAACGTCGAGGCCGGCGGCGTGGTGACGGGGACGATCCACGACCCGCAGGCGTCGTTCACGGTCGGGAACGGGGCGAGCATCGGACGTATTCTCTACGCCTCGGGCGGGACGGTGACGGTGGCCGGCGGCGGGATGCTGACCGGTGTGGAGGGCACGGCCGCCGAGAGCACGGCGGGCGCGCTGAGCGTGACGGTGAACGACGAGGGCCGCGTCGAGGGCGACCTCAAGTCGGGCGGCACGCTGACGGCGAACGTTGACGCCGGCGGCGTGGTGACGGGGACGATCCACGACCCGCAGGCGTCGTTCACGGTCGGGAGCGGAGCGAGCATCGGGCGGCTGCTCTACACCAGTGGCGGGACGGTGACGGTGGCCGGCGGCGGAAAGCTGACCGGTGTGGAGGGCGTGGCCGTCGAGAGCACGGCGGGCGACTTGGACCTCACGGTGGCGGGAAGGGTCACCGGGGATGTCCGTGCCTTGGGCGGCGGTGACTTGGATGCAACGATCTCGGGCACGCTCACCGGGGATGTTCTCGGCTTGGGGACGGGCGAGCACACGGTCACCGTCTCCAACGGCGGCACGGTGACGGGCACCATCCGTCTGGCCGCGAGTACGGTGACGGTGGCCGGCACGGCCGGGCAGGTGCGCTTCGACAACGGGGGCATGGTGACGGTAGGCGGGACCGGCCGGCTCACCGGTATCGAAGGGGTTGCCGTGCACAACAAGCGCGGCGCTCTGCGCGTGGTGTCGGCCGGCAGGATCGAGGGGGATGTCGTCGATGGCGGCGAACGCCCCGCGGCGGTCACGGTGGAAGCCGGCGGCACGGTGACGGGGAGCATCGTTCTGCCCGCCGAGGGCAGCGAGGTGACGGTGGACGGAACGGCGGCGCGCGTGCAGCTCGACGGCGGCGGCCGGGTGACGGTCGGCCGGACGGGCCGCATTGCGGAGGTCGAGGGCGTGGGCATTCGCAGCAAGGCCGGCGAGTTGGTGGTGGTAATCCGGCAGGCCGCCGGCGAGACGGTGGCCGCCGTCGCGGGCCGGGTGCCGGGCCGCATCGAGGAGAAGGGCGGCAGGCCGCAGGTGCTGTTCCAGCCGGCCGGCGAGGCGAAAGCCATGCTCGTTGGGGGTGCGCCGGGGACGAGATCCTCGGTGCCGGTTGGCGCCTTCGACGTGGGCATCGTCACCGACGGGGACGGTGTTGTGCGGCTGGTTGATGAGCTCGCGCCGCGCTCGAAGGTCTATGAGGCGCTGCCCTCGGTGGTGCTGGGGCTGAACCGCCTGCCGGATTTCCGGGAGCGGCTGGCCGCGCCGCGGACGGCGAACGGAGGCTGGGCTCGGGTGGAGGCGTTCCGCGGCAAGTGGAAGGCGGACGAGTCGAAGACGGAGGGCCTGGAGTACGACCATCGCCGCCACGGCCTCAAGGCGGGGGTGGACACCGCGGTGGGCGAACGCGGCCTGTTCGGCGTCTCCTTCCATCACCGGCGGGGGTCGGCGGAGGTGCCGAACGGGGGTGAGATCGACCTGTCCGGCAACGGGGGGGGGTGTCCGGGGCCTGGGCCGGGGACACCGGCGTCTACGTGGACGTGCAGGCGGAGGTGACGTGGTACGGGGCCGATCTCCGGTCGGCGAGCCGCGGGGTGTTGAAGACGGACGTGTCGGGGCTCGGCCATGCGTTGGGGGTGGAGGTGGGCCGGCGGATGGAGGGCGGTCGTGTGATGTTCACGCCGCGGGCGCGGCTGGCGCATTCCCGGGTCTCGGTGAACGACTTCACGGACGAGGTGCGCACGCGGGTCTCCCTGGAGGACGGGCGAAGCCTGAAGGGCCGCGTGGGGGTGGTGGTCGAGACGGCGCCGGACGGGGCTCGGGGGAACCGGGTGTTCGGCTCGGTGGACGTGGAGCACGAGTTCTCGGACGAGAGGAAGGTCGTAGTGTCGGGGACGGAGCTGAAGTCGAAGGCCGAGGCGACGTGGCTACGTCTGGGCCTGAACGGCTCCCATACCTGGGACGACGGGCGGTACACGGTGCAGGGCGGGGTGAGCTACGCGACGAGCGGCGGCAGCCGCGAGCTCGGCGGCGGGGTGAGCCTGAGCTTGCGCTACTGAGCGAAGCAGCGGAGCCCCGCCGGAGACGGGCGGGGCGCATTTGCGCGGGAGGGAAGGGCCGGGCCCGGAAAGGGGCGGGCACGGTAGCGGATCGGGCCGGACCACCCCGAGTTCGACCGTTCCGCCCATACCCCGGCGCCCGGCCTCCTGCCGCCGGCCTTCTCCGTCCTCCCGGGCGCCGCGAGCCGGAGACCGCCGCCGCAAGTCCGACGCGATGACCCCTGCGGATCTGGACCTGCGCCGGGCGGCTTCCTCGATGAACAGCCGGGTCGGGTCGGCCCGCCGGCGGCCCGAGCGGGGCGGTGCGCCGGGCCGCCGGGGTTCAGGCGACCGCCCGAGCGGCGGGGGCGGGCGGCGCGCGCCCCTCGACCTCGACCCCGTGCTCGGCGAACGCGCGCCGCATCGCGGCCTTCAGGCGTTCCCGCACCGCGTCCGCATCGGCGAGCGCCTCGTCGAGCCGCCCGTACCCCGCCCGCGGCAGGTCCGGCACCGCCTCCTCGAAGATCTTCCGGCGCACCTTCTGGCGGACCGCCTTCGGAAGCGCGAAGAGGCCGCGGTTGAGGGCCAGCATGGTGGGGTCGTCGAAGACCCGCTCCCACGCGACCCGCTCGGGGCCGAAGTCGAAGTCGGTCCCGACGTTCGGCCGAGCCCGGCTCGCCCGCGCGCCGCGGGTCGCCGCGGCATCGACCCCGAGCGCGTCCGTCAACACGACCCCGTAGTCCCGGCGCGCGCCCTCGCGCGAGACGAAGCCGAGCTCCACGTCGCGCCGCACCGCTTCCGGGTCGCGCTCGAAGGGGTCCCCGAAGCCGGAGCCTCCCGGGGTCAGCATGGTCACCGTCCGGCCGCGGTCGAGGGTGATCGAGCTCTCGTTGCCGAGCGCGCGCTCGCCGGGCCGGCCCCGATCCACGATCACCTCCGTCGGCCGGCCGTGCCGGCCTCCCTGCACCCCCCACGGAGGAAAGCGGATACGGTCGAGGCCGCCGATCACGAGGACGGCCCCGTCGCGGAGGGCCTCCAGGGTGAGCGCCTGCCCGGCGCCTCCCCGCCACCGGCCCGCGCCCCCCGAGTCCGGGCGCACGTCGTACTCCCGGAACGCGACGCCGCACTTCGCCTCCACCACCTCCAGGGGATGGTTGTGCATGGTGTTCATGGTGACGTCACGCACGTCCACCCCGTCGCTTCCCTGGTAGGCGCTCATCCCGCCGCGCGCGATCTGGGCGAAGATCACCTCCCGCCGCCCGTCCGCCGGGCTCGTCTCCTCGACCACGAAGGTGAAGCTCGCCCCCGCCGTCGCGCCCGCCATCCTGTCGGGGGCGGCCTTGAGCAGGGCCCCGCTCACCGCGTCGTTGAACCCCGTTGCGGTCGAGAAGCGCACCGCACAGGCGTCCGGGAACTCGGCGTTGAGCACCGTTCCCGGGGGGCTCGTCATGCCGAGCGGGCGGAACGTGCCCGCGTTGAGGGGGATGGTCCGGTCATGGGTGCGGATGAACGTCATGATCCGCCGGGTCAGCATGTTGTGGAGCTTCCCGGCGGTCGGGATGTTGTAGGAGGCTTCCACCTGGGGGTCGGTCCCGGTCACGTCGAAGTGCACCCGGCCGTCGTCCACGGTGACCCGCAGGCGCATCCGGATGGGGATCGCGGAGACGACGTCGTCGTCGAGGTAGTCCCAGAAGTCGTAGACGCCGTCCGGAAGCAGGCGCAGCACCTCGCGGGCCTTGGCGGCGGCATGGTCCTTGAGCGCCCCCTGGCACGCGACGAAGGTCTCGACGCCGTAGCGATCGATGGTCTCCCGGACCCGCCGGCCGCCGACTTCGAGCGCCCCCAGCATGGCCTCGAGGTCGGCCATGTTGGTCTCCGGCAGCCGGCAATTGGCCTGGAAGAGGCGGATGAAGTCCTGGTTGAGCACGCCCTTTCGCATCAGCTTCAGGGGAGGGATGCGGAACCCCTCCTGGAAGATGTCGGTCGTGTGGGGGGACATGCTGCCGGGAAACCGTCCGCCGACGTCCATGTAGTGGATGAAGCCCCATCCGTAGCCGACGAGCCGCGGGCCGTGGAAGTACGGCCGGATGACGTGGAGGTCGGGGAGGTGGGTCGCCATCGCGTCGGAGGCGTAGGGGTCGTTGGTGACGATCGCGTCGCCGGGCTCCAGGGCGCCCATCACCTCGAGGGTGTGCGCGGCCGGCACGTTGACCGACGTGGTCTTGTTCTCCGGCGCCCAGCCGAAGACCTCGCCCTCGAGGTCGATGAGCCCCACCGCGAAGTCGGCCGCCTCGTTGACGAAGACGGACCGGCAGGTGCGGAGCAGGGTGATGCAGATCTCGTCCGCGATCGCCTCCACCTTGTGCCGCATGATCTCGAGCAGCACCGGATCGAGCACGGCCGCTCCGCCGGCCGGCCCCCCACCGTCGGGCGGCCGGACGTCGGAGGCCCGGCCGTCGGGCGCACCGCCGTCGGGGCCGCCGTTCTCGGGGCGGGTCGGGGGCGCGCCCGCGGGGTCGGCGCGATCGTCGTCGATCATCCGGGTTCTCCCTGGCTCCGCGGCTCGGCGGGGCGGCCCGCGGCCGCGGGGTCCGGGCCGCAGGATCGCACCGGGCTCGCCCCGGGCGCATCCCGACCTCATCCCGGATCTCCGGGCGGCGCCCGCGGCCGGCTGGTCATGGCGGCCCCCTTCGGCCAAGATCGGAACCTGGCCGTCGCGGGGCCGGGCCGCCTCCGGCCTCCGGGACCGGGCCGCGAGGGGTCCGCCTCCGGGTGGAGTGTAAGCCGCCCGCCGCCGGAACCGAAAGGAGCCGTCGAATGGCATCCAGCCCGCGTACTTTCCCCGGCCTGCCGGTCGGCGGCCTCCCGTCCGGTGGGCGCCGCTCCGCTTCGACGGCGCGCTTGCGCCGGTGTCGGCTGCCCGCTCCGCATCCGCTCGCCGGACGGGAGAAGCCTCACGCTCCCCGCGCTCGCCCTTCGGCGGCGCGCACGCGCTTCCGGCTCGCCGCCGCGGCAGCTTGCCGCCTCCGCGACGGGAGCCGGTGAGCCATGACGTCCGGCGCGGTGTCCGGGGAGGCTCGCGCGCGCTGCCGCATCGGCATCGACGTGGGCGGGACGTTCACCGACTTCGTGCTGACGAACCCGCGAACGGGCGGGATCGTCCGCTACAAGGAGCCGAGCGTTCCCGGCGACCCTTCGCTCTCGGTGGGGCGGGGGCTCCCCGTGCTCATCGAGCGGGCCGGGGTGCGGCCGGGAGACGTGGAGCTTCTCGTCCACGGCACGACCCTCCTCGTCAACGCCATCATCGAGCGCCGCGGGGCGAGGGTCGGGCTCGTGGTCTCGCGCGGGCACCGCGGGGTCCTCGAGATCGGCCGCATGAGCCTCGACAACTCCTTCGACTTCACCCTCCGCAAGGAAGAGCCCCTCGTGCCGCGCAATCTCGTGTTCGAGGCGGGGGCCCGGGTCCTCGCGGACGGGAGCGTGGCGGAACGTCCGAGCCCCGCGGACCTCGACCGGCTCGCCTCCGACCTCGCCGCGTCCCGGGTCGAATCGGTCACCGTGCTCCTCCTCAACTCCTACGCCTTCCCGGAGATGGAGCGCGAGGTGGCGGAAGCGCTCCGACGCCGCCTTCCCGGGGTCCCGGTCACGGGGTCGGCGGCGGTCTGGCCGGAGCAGCGCGAGTTCGAGCGCGGGCTCGTCGCCATCATGAACGCATACGTCCAGCCGCTCATGAGCGCCTACCTGCATCGCCTGGAGGATCGGGTGGCCGGCGCCGGGGTGGACGCTCCGATCTACATCACCGCCTCGAACGGCGGGACCCTCGGCATCGACACGGCCCGGGAGCGGCCCATCGACACCGTGCTCTCCGGCCCCGCCTCCGGCCTCGTCGCCGCCACGCGCGTCGCCCGGTCCCTCGGGCGGACCGGGATCATCACCGTCGACCTCGGCGGAACGAGCTGCGACCTCGCGCTCAACCAGGGCGAGGAGCCGGAGTACGCCACCTCGACCCGGGTGGGGGACTATCCCCTCGTCGTGCCGGTGGTGAACGTGCGGGCGATCGGCGCGGGGGGCGGCTCGGTGCTCTGGGCAGACCCCCAGGGGGTGCTCAAGGTCGGCCCGGAGAGCGCGGGCGCCGACCCAGGGCCGGCCTGCTATGGCCGGGGCGGCGCCCGGCCGACCCTCACCGATTGCTACCTTCTCGTCGGGCTCATCCATCCCGGGCACTTCCTCGGCGGGCGCATGAGGCTCGACCGGGACGCGGCGCGCGGCGCGATGGACGCGGTGGCGGATCGGATGGGCTACGAGGGCGGCGACCGGGCGGTGCGCGCGGCCGACGCGGCCCTGCGCGTCGCGTCGGCGATGATGGCCAACGAGCTCGCCAAGGGCCTCGCCCGGCGAGGCGCGTCGCCCCGCGAGTTCGCCCTCATGGCCTTCGGGGGCGCCGGCCCCACCCACGCGAACCTCCTCGCCGAGGAGGCCGGGCTCGACACCGTCGTGGTCCCGCCGGGGCCGGCGACGTTCTGCGCCCTCGGCGCGATCCTCGCCGACGTCAAGCGCGACTACGTGCGCTCGCACCGTCTCCGGTTCGCGGACGGCCCGCCGGCCGCGGCGGCGCTGGCCTCGATCTTCCGCGCGCTGGAGGAAGGCGCATCGTCATGGATCCGCACCGAAGGCGACCTGCTCGGGGAGGTCGTGTTCGACGCCTCGCTCGACATGCGCTATGCGGGGCAGGCCTTCGACCTCCAGGTGCCGATCCCCGAGGGATTGCGGAAGGCGCCCGATCTCGAGGCGATCACGGAGTTGTTCCACCGCGAGCACGAGCGGATCTACGGCTTCCGCGATCCCGGGAGCGGGGTCGAGGTCAGCACCGAACGGGTGCGGGTCACCGGGCGCATCCCGCCGCTCGGGCTTCCGCCGGTCCCGGAGCGGGGGCCCGCCGAGCCCTTCGACACGAGACGGGTGTACGTCGCCGGCCGCCGCCTCGACGTGCCGGTCCTTGCGCGCCGCGCGCTCGGCCGCGATGCCGCCATCCCCGGGCCCGCGATCATCGAGCAGGAGGACTGCACGGTGTGGGTGCTCCCCGGCTGGAACGCGGCCGTCCACCGGACCGGCAGCCTCCTGATCCGGCGGTCGAAGGGAGCCGCCGGGGAACCCGAACCCCGAGGGGAGGTCGGTCGCCGTCGCCCAGGACCGGGCGCGAGCCGCGATTCGATCCGGGATCGTCGGCCGGCGGGCGCTCCGCCCGCGAGGCGTGCGAGGCGAGCGGTACTCGCGGGGCGAGATGGAGTGGACGAGCCATGCGACAGGTAGTCCTCCCCGCGTACGGCGGGCCCGAGGTGTTGACGATGGCCGATGCGCCCAGGCCCCGGCCCGGGCCGGGCGATCTGCTCGTGCGGGTGCGCGCCGCGGGGGTGAACCGGGCGGACTGCCTGCAGCGCGCCGGCGCCTACCCCATGCCGCCCGGCCTCGGCAACGTGCCCGGGCTCGAGCTCGCCGGGGAGGTGGCCGCCGCGGGGGCGGAGGTCGGGTCGTTCCAGGTCGGCGACCGGGTGTTCGGCCTCGTGGCGGAGGGCGGCTACGCGGAGTACGCGGTCCTCGACGCGGGTCTCGCGGTCCCGCTCCCGGAGCACTGGAGCTTCGTCGAGGGGGCGGCGGTCATCGAGGTGTGGTGCACCGCCAACGAGACCGTGTTCGAGCTGGGCGGGCTCGCCGAAGGCCAGGCGGTCCTCGTCCACGCCGGGGCGAGCGGGGTCGGGACGGCGGCGGTGCAGATGGCGAAGCAGGCCGGGGCCGCCGTCTACTTCACGGCGGGCTCCCGCGCGAAGATCGACCGCGTCCTCGGGCTCGGCGCCGACCACGGGATCCTCTACCGGACGGAAGACTTCGTGGAGGAGGTGCTGCGGATCACCCGCGGCGAAGGGGTCGACGTGGTCGAGGACTTCATCGGGGCCGACTACCTCGCCCGCAACCTCGCCGTCCTCAAGCCGGCCGGAACCCTGCTCCTCGTCGGGCTCATGGGAGGCCGGGCCGCCCACTTCGACCTCGGCGGGATGCTGCGCAAACGGCTCTCCGTCCGGGGTTTCACCCTGCGCGCCCAACCCGTCGCGAACAAGCGGGCGATCGTCGGGCGCTTCCGCGAGCGCTGGCTGCCGCTCCTCGCGGCCGGCACGGTCCGGCCCGTCATCCACGCCACGGTGCCTTTCGAGGCGGTGCGCCGCGCCCACGAGATGATGGAGGCGAACGAGAATTTCGGGAAGATCATCCTCTCCTTCGACTGACCCCGGACCGGGGCGGCCAGGCCGCCCCGGTCCGGGGGAGGCGCCCCGCCCCCGGATTCACCCGCCCCGGGACCGGTGGTTCGGCGGCCGGCCGGGAAGGGGCCGGGGCTGCGGAGCGGGGCCGGCTCCCGGGTCGGGAGGGCCGCCGGAAGCCCGGCGGCCGTCGGGGAGGGTGGAGGCGGCGGCTCAGAACCGGAGCGAGCGGAGCCCGACCAGCTTCTCGGTGATGAGGATGGCGATCACGGTGATGACGATGCTGACCGTCGCGACCGCGGCCGCCGTCGGGTCGAACTCCCAGCGCACGTAGTCGAAGAGCTGGATGGGGAGGGTCGCGATGCCGATCCCCTTGAGGAGGAGCGAGATGTTGAAGAGGTCGAACGAGATGATGAAGGCGAGGAGGGCGCCCGCGATGATCCCCGGCTTGACGATGGGGAGGGTCACCCGCCGGAAGGTGGTGAACCGGCTTGCCCCGAGGCTCCGCGCCGCCTCCTCGAGTGAGCGGTCGAAGTTGTAGAGCGAAGCGGAGATCCCGAGGAACACGAACGGCAGGGTGATGAGGACGTGCCCGATGAGCAGGCCGAGGACGGAGTTCCGGAACACCCCGCTCCCGACCTCGATTCCGGCCGCCCGGAAGAACGCCTCCGCGTTGTAGTAGAAGAAGAGCAGGGCGATCGCGGTCAGGATCTCGGGAAGCAGGAGCGGCAGGAGGATGAAGAGCCGGAGCCTCTCGCGCCAGCGGCCGGCGAAGCGCACGACGTAGAGCGCCACCGCGGTCCCGAGGGCGGTCGAGACGATGGTGGCGAGGAACGCGAGCCGGAGGGAGAAGAAGAGCGACCCCATGAACGCCTCGCTCCGGAAGAAGCTCGCGTACCAGCGAAGCGAGAACCCTTCCGGCGGGAAGGTCAGGAACTCGCCGGCGTTGACCGAGGCGAGCACCACGATGACGAGCGGGGTCAGGAGATAGACGTAGACGACGACCACGACTCCGAGGTAGAGGACGCGCCCCGCCTTGCGCCCGAGTCGCCCCCGCCGTGCGGGGTCGGCCCCGCTTCCGCGGGCCCGGTCCGTACCGTTCATGGCGGGGCTCACGCGATCCCCCGGATGGCCCGGGAGGTGAGCCGGAAGTAGACGTAGACCACGACCCCGCCGGCGATGGAGAGGATGAAGGCGAGGGCGGCCCCGAACGGCCACAGCATCGCGTCCATGAGCTGCTGCACGACGAGGGTCGGCATGATCATGACGCTGAAGCCGCCGAGGAGGATCGGGATCACGTACGAGCTGATGGTGAGCACGAACACCAGCACCGTCCCCGCCTGCACCCCGGGGAGGCTCAGGGGAAAGACCACCCGGAGCATGGTGCGGAAGCGGGAGGCGCCGAGTGACCGGGCGGCCTCCTCGAGCGCGGGGTCGATCGACTGGATGGCGCCCAGCAACGGCAGGATCATGAACGGCAGGAAGATGTGGACCAGCCCCACCCCGACCCCGAACGTGTTGTACATGAGGGTCATGGGTGAATCGATGATGCCGAGGTCCATCAGGAGGGTGTTGACGAGCCCGTCGTTGTTGCCGAGGATGATGATCCAGCCGTAGCAGCGCACGACCACCCCGACGAGGAGCGGGGAGAGCACGAATGCGTAGAGGACGCTCTTGAAGCGCGACGACGTGCGGGCGAGGTGGTAGGCGACGGGGAAGCCGAGTGCGAGGCAGATCGCGGTCGTCACCGCTCCGAGCACCATCGTGTCCCAAAGTATTTCGAGGTAGTAGAGGTCGGAATCGAGGATTGCGTCGAGGTAGTTCCCGACCGTGAACCCGGGCGCGAACACCTGGCTGGTCGAGGGGTTGCGAAAGCTCATCACGACCATGTTGAGATAGGGAAAGACGAGGAACGCGAAGAGCAGCCCGGCGGTCGGGAGGACGAGGAAGAGGGTCGGGTTCCAGCGCCTTCCGCCGGCCGGAGGACGGCCCGGGGGGTCGGCCCCGATGCTTCGGACCTCGCCGGGATTCGTCACTTCCTTCCCTCCGGGAGCCCGCGGCGGCGGACCCCGATCAGTCGGGGATGATCCAGGTGTGGGCCGCATCGAACGCGCACCGGACCTCGTCGCCCACGCCGAACGCCGCCCACGGATCGTGCTGCACCTGGAGCACGAGCCCGCCCGCGCAGGCGATGCGGTAGCCCGTGACGTTGCCGAGGAAGTAGCGTTCGCTCACCCGTCCCGGAACGGCGTTGCCCCCCGCATCGGCGGGGGCGGCCGCGTCGGCCGCGTCGGTGGGAGCGGCCGCCGACAGCGAGACGGCCTCGGGACGGACCATGAGGGCCACTTTCCGACCCTCCCCCAGCGTTCCCGAGTAGGTGCAGCGAAGCGGACCCACCGCCGTGCTCAACCGGAATTCCCCGTTGTCGCCCGACCGGCCCTGAACCCGGCCTTCCACGAAGTTCGAGAGGCCGATGAAGCTCGCCACCTCGCGGCTCACCGGCCGCGAATAGATCTCGTCGGGCGCCCCCACCTGGTGGATGCGCCCGTCGAACATGACCACGATGCGGTCGGAGATCACCATCGCTTCGGCTTGATCGTGGGTCACGTAGACGGTCGTGATCCCGACCCGCTTCTGCAGCGACCGGACGAAGAAACGCATCTCCTCGCGGAGCTTTGCGTCGAGGTTGGCGAGAGGCTCGTCCAGCAGGAGGATGCTCGGCTCGACGACCATGGCCCGGGCGAGGGCGATGCGCTGCTGCTGGCCGCCGGAGAGCTGGCGGGGATAGCGCTCCCCGAGGTCGCCGAGCTGCACCGTCTCCAGGACCCGGGCGATGCGTTCGGCGGTCTCGTTCTTCGGGACGCCCCGCATCTCGAGCCCGAACGCGAGGTTCCGGCGTACCGTCATGTGGGGGAAGAGGGCGTAGTTCTGGAACACCATGCCGATGTTCCGCCGCTCGGGGGGCAGCCCCACCACGTCGCGGCCGTCGAACAGGATCCGGCCCGCCGTCGGCTCCTCGAACCCCGCGATGCACCGCAGGGTGGTCGTCTTGCCGCAGCCCGACGGGCCGAGGAGGGAGACGAGCTCGTGGTCTCCGATCCGGAGATCGAACCCGTCCACCGCGGCGACCTCGCCGAAGCGCTTGGAGAGCCCCCGGATCGCGAGCTCGGTCACGGGATCACGCGCGGCCCGCCCGCCCGCGCCCGGGAGGGCGCCGATCCGGCCCGCCCGGGCCGCCGCCGCACCGGGCGGCCGTTCCCGGGCCGGAGCTCTCCACGCAGGCGTTTCGCCATCGCTTCAGCCTCCGATGATCCATGCCGCGAAGGCCGCCGCCACGGGCGCGCCCGCCCGCGCCCGGCAGGGCGCCGACCCCCGGGGCCGGGCGGTACGCGCCCCCCGCCCGTCAGGCGGGGAGGCGCGGGCTCCGAACCGGAGCCGGGGCGGATGCGCCGGCCCGCCGGCCAGCGGAGAGCGATCAGCGCATCTCCTTGTTCCAGCGCTCGATCACGCGGTCCCGGTTGCGGTTGGCGGTCTTCCAGTCGTAGAGCACGATCTGGTTCATCTTCTCGCCGTGGATGGGAACGAGCTCCTTGAGGTCCCCGGTTACCTCGACGTTCCTGTTGACCGGCGACCAGTAGTAGTTCTCCACCCACTTCTGCTGGGTTTCGGGCTCGAGGATGTAGTCGATCCACTGGTAGCCCAGCTCCTTCTTCTTCGACCCCTTGAGCACGTTGAAGACCTGCTCCCACATGAACATGCCTTCCCGCGGGGCGGCGATGTCCAGCTTCGACCCCTTGACCTTGAGCCGGGCGGTCGACGCGAAGTCGAGCGGCGCGACGATGACCTCGCCCCGGTTCAGCACCGTTTCCATCGTACCGCCGAAGTCGACCTGGTTGAACGGCCGCAGCTCCTTGATCTTGTCGAGAGCCTTGTCGACCTCGTATTCGGAGCCGAAGAAGGTGCGCGCGGTCATCAGCACGAACATGTACCCGGCGGAGTTGGTGATCGTGTACATGCCGGTGCGGCCCCGGAACTCCTCCCGGGTCCAGAGGTCCTCCCAGGCTTCGGGGGGATTCTTCACGCGATCGGTGCGGTAGGCGAGACCGAGCGGCGAGAGGGTGCCGATCACCCCCCAGTTGTCCTCGAGCCTGGCGATCGGCCAGAGGTTCTCCATGTTCGGGACCGCCCCGTCCGGGATCTGCTCGAAGAAGCCCTCCTCGCGCTCGATGGAGGCCCAGGTCTCGTTGGTCATCAGCACGTCGTAGGGCGGGTTCTCGGCCCCCGCTGCGCGGAGGTTGGCGAGCCAGCCCTTGCCGAGGTTGACGTCGAGGGTGATCTCGATCCCGGTCCTCTCCTCGAAGGGCGGCACGATCTCGGAGCGCATGAACTTCTCGAAGCTGCCGCCGTAGGAGTTGACGACGAGGGTGTTCGCGCCCCGGGCCGAAATCCAGGGAAATCCGAGGGTGGAGGCGGCGGCCGTGCCCGCCGCGCCCTTGAGGAACGTGCGTCTCTTCATCGGCTGGTTCATCTCTTTCCTCTCTCCTGCTGGTGGTGGGAATGCGGCGCCGGCCGCCGGGAGGCCCTCTCGACGCTCGCACCTTGCCGGGGCTCCCGGCCGCCGGCGCCGGCCGCTTGCGGGCGACACGCTGCCCGGCGGCCGGGGCCGGCCCGCGGCCTCTCCGGGCGGCGGGACGGCCGGCGCCGTTGCAGCGCCCATCACGCCCGAACGGTCTTCCGCCCGGGGGCCGCCCTCGGCCGCATGGTAGTCCCAAGCGCGGGAGGAGACCAACTCCGGCTCTTCGTCCCTCCTTACCGGAATCCCCAAGCGCCATTATCTCGGCGATCGAGCCGAATTTCGGACAAGGCTCCTTGGGAACGTGGGCGTCTCTCCTGCAGGGAGAATGCGTAGCCGGAGCGCGTCGCACACGTGCGTATTCAAGCTCCTGGGTGGTTGTGCGGAGCTCCGTACCCGGCGGGCCGATCGCCGGTGGCCTGCCCTGCGGCCTCCAGCTCGCCGGACGGCGGAACCGTACCGGTGACCTCCTGGATACCGGAGGCCTGCGAGGCGGCGCCGGCCTCCTGAACCTTGACCGAGCCGGCCACCACGAATCACGTTCATCCCGATCGGATCGGGCTCTCCATGCCGGTGCGGAAGATCCTGGACCGGTGCCACGGCAGGTAACGCTCGTGAGTCCGGTGCAGTCCGCGGACCTTCAGCGACCCGTCGAGTCCAAGAGCGGATCGGGCATCGGAAGGGAGGGCGTCCGAGAGGAGCACCGTTCCGTCCTCGGCGATCGTGAGGAAGCCGGCGTCGAACGCCGTGTCGAGATGGGGCGCCAGCAGCAGGCCGTTGAAGACGTCGAGGCGCTCCGCGTCCGTGCCGCAGTCGGCCCAGGGCTTGATGTGGCTCGCGCGCAGGAGCTCGGGCACGTCGAGGCCGGTGATTGCGCAACGGCCGTCCCAGTACTCGAACAGGCCGCGGCGGAAGACGTCCTGGCCGACCCGCCGGACCTCCCGGCGTTCGGCTTCCGTGGTCCTCGACAGGTTCGCGGTCTCGCTGTGAAAATCATGAAGCAGGGCGTCCGGCAGGGTGCGGGAGAGCTGGAACGCGCGGCGCAACAGGCGATGGAGTGCGGCCACGTCGCCGACGGCGAGCGCCCCGGCGGCGCCGAGAGGGAGCGCGTCGCTCGGGAACGGGGTGGTGGACGCTGCGTCGAAGCCCGCCAACCCGTCGAGGACGTCCGCCCGCGACGCGGCGGCGAGGAACCGGGATTCCTCGACGGCCGTGAGCCAGATGCGCATCGACGTCTGGCTGCTGCCGAAGGAGAGCCAGTCGGCCGTGTGCTCCGGATCGAGGTCGAAGCCGTTGTCGGCCGCGGCCTTCTCCAGTCGGGTGATCGTGACCGCCGCCAGCATCACCGCTCCCCCGACAACCTTCGGCGCAAGGAGCGATCGGGGGTCGAACGAGTGGTCGTGACGGCCGCCGGCATCACCGGCCTCCGCCCAGCCGCTTCCGCAGCCACGCGACGCGGATGCTCACGAAGGCCGGAAGCCGATCCCTGCCGAGAAGCCGGGCGGCGCGCTCCTCGCGCTCGTCCCGGGTCGCGTGCCTGTTCTCGAAGTCCTTCTCCATGCGCCTGCGCTCGCTGTCCAGCGCCGCCCTTCGCTCCTCCATGAGTGTCGGGTGGTTCAGGTTGAGGATCGCCCGCCGCCGATCCCCGCCGTACTCGAGATCGTCGATGGCCAGCCCGAGGGCTTTCCGGGTTGCCTCGTCGATGGGTGCGTCGTTCCGGACGTACATCCGGCCGTCGCCATCGAAACCGACCAGCCCTTCGTAGTCGAGCTCGGTGGGCCACGGAAGATCCGGGTCCGTGTCGTCCCACCGGAGTCGCCGGTTGCCCTTGACTGCGTCGCACGTGTCGCGCGTCGCGCAGGAGAGGTACAGGTTGCGCCAAAGGAGCGCGTATTCAGGGGCGCCGCTCAGGGGGATCCAGTGCTCCATGCGAGCCGGCGGCCCGTTCTCCGAAAACCCGCGTTCGCAGTACACGCAAAGGGCCGCCTGCTCGCCGGACAGGACCTCTCGCAGCTTGCCCTTGTCGAGCCGATCGAATTCCGTCCTGGCGAACCGGGTCCTGTCGGAACTGTCCGGGAGAGCCGCCCGGTACTCCCGCTCGGCATCCACGAAACGCCGCGGCGCCTGGCCGTCGGGGCTCACGTCCGAGGGCGGCCACGGCTTCGACAGTCGCCGCATCTACTCGTCCTCCATGAACCATCCGGCCCGGATGAGCGCCGGATCGTTGTCTCCCCATCGCCCCGCCAGCTCCCGATGGATCCGCTCGGCCTCCACGCGGTCCCCTCGATCGATCGCGCGGTGAAGACGATTCAACTCGGCCGCCCCTCTTTCGTCGCGATCATCCGTGCGCATGTACTCGCGGAGGATCGCGTTGGTGTCCCTGCCCTCCACGAATACCGGATGCTCCTGAAGCCTCCCGTCGATGAGCCGGCGGACATGGCGGTTCTCGATGCTGCTCAGCACCTGCGGCGAGTGCGTGGTGACGATGAATTGCAATCGCGGGAAGGCGTCACGCAGGCTCGGAAGCGCCGTGCGCTGCCAACGCGGGTGCAGGTGGAGGTCGATCTCGTCGATGAGCACCACGCCCTCCACGTGCTCGGGCGCCTCGGCGCCGTCGAACTCGTTGAGCATGACCGCGCGGCGGGCGACGTCGGCGACCAACGCGATGAACACGTGATAGCCGTCGGACAGATCGGACCACGGGGCGGCGTGCCCGCTCTCGAAGCGCACCACCGGGCCTTGCGTCACCGGGTCGTACCAGGCGTGGGTGACGCCGGGCGTCGCCCGGACCGTCGCTTCCATCACGGCCGTGTGGAAGAAGCGCTCCGGTTCGTCGTGCTGCCTCCGGACCATGTCTCCGACCGTCTCGTCCTGGAGCCACTGCAGCAGCGGGGCCTCGTCGAGGTTCGGGTCGAGCGCGGAGGCGTAGGCTTCCCAGCGGTCCGCCGTCCGCTCGACCTTGCGGCGCCGGCCGCGGAGGCGGCCCAGGCGATCGACGCCGTACCACGCGAACAGCGGCCACCGCTCGCCGGGCGTCCGCACCCGCTCCAAGGCATCGAAGAGCGCCTGGGGTCGATTCCTGGCGCGTCCGGACGCGGGCTGAAGCGCCGTCGACCACGTGACGGATTCCGATTCGCCCACGGCAGCGGTCCACGTGACCTTGCATGGACCGGCCGGTTTCCGTCGCCCCTTCTCGTCGAGAGTGCGCATCCGGGGGTCGCGCTGCGCGTCGAGCTTCAGGGTTCCCGGCGAACCTGCTTGGAACACGGCGAGGCCCATCGCCAGCGCGGTGAGCAACGCGGTCTTTCCACCGCCGTTCTCGGCGAAGAGGACCGTGGTGTCCTCTTCGAGCGGAAGCCTCAGCTCGTCGAAGCAACGGTAGTTGTCGAGGCGGATCTCCCGGAACCGGAATCGGCTCATGCCGCCCTCCTCGGCGTCCATGCGGCGCCGCGAACGAGGGAATGCCGCCCTCCCCGAAACCGGAATCGACTCATGTCGCCCTCCTCGGCGGGCCGAGCGGCGTCGCGAACGAGGGAATGCCGCCCTCCCCGGAGCCGGAATCGACTCATGCCGCCCTCCTCGGCGGGCCGAGCGGCGAGCGGTACGGTACGCCTTCGGCAGCCGCCGCGGCCAGCGCGTCATGGGTCTCCAGCACCACCCGTTTCGTCCGGTACTCGCCGTGGTCGCGTTCCTCCGACCGCCGGAGCACCGGGAACGTGTCGAGGATCCAGGCGGCGTCGTCCCGCGAGACGCCGTACAGGTGGAAGAAGGCCGCGTCGATCTCGCATCGGAGCCGGAAGCGGCGCTCGGGGTCCCAGACGAAAGGGGCGCCCTCGTCACCGCAGTCCTCGGCGAACGCCTTGAGGTTCCATGCCGTACAGGTGAGCTCCAGGACCCGCGGGAGGAGCCAGTCTCGAACCGGCATCGAAGGCGACCAGGGGGCCGGCAGCGCGTAGGCCGTCGGGGGGAGCGCGGGAAGCTGCCGCAGGGTGAAGTACGTCAAGTGGAGTCCGCCGACCTTCTGCCGGGCGCAATAGTCGAAGGGCAGGCTCGACAGGTTCGCATAGAGCGCGGCCACGAGCCGTGGATCGGGAGACGGAATCATGAGTGGGAACGCGTGGTTCACGGCAACTCTCGGAATGATGCACGCGACCACGGTTCTGACATTTTTCGCACTAGTGATGTCCCGCCAACCGAGCAGCCAATGCCTGTCCCAGACCTCATCCAGCCTCGCCGCCACTTCGTTCTCGGGCACCCAGTATCTCGGCAAGGTCACCCGCCCCGGATCGGCATGGGCCGCGTGGTCGAGCTCGGGCAGCTTCCCCTGGTTCGCCTGAGCCTGGCTCTGCCCCTCGTAGGTTCCGAACCGGTGATCGAAGTGGTGGACCATCTTCGCCTCGTACAGGGGCGACATGACCTCTCCGTCCTTCTCGAACCGGTCGCCTTCCAGCCTCCACCCGGCCGCCGCCAGCGGGGCCCGCATGCGAAACAGGCCGGAATCGTTGGCCATGTCGAACATGCGCAGGAACCGCACGCCCCAGGGATTCCCGTCCGGGTCGCCCTCGCGCCAGAGCACGCCCGCCCGGCGGTACATCGCTAGGTTGACGTCCGCGTCGCGGCGTGACCTGAAGGTGGGACAGGTGCGCGTGTTCGGGTTGAGGGTGGCGAAATCGGCGGGAGCCAGCGCGAAGTGCCGCCGCCGGTCGTCGAGATCGGCCGCGCGCCGCGCGTAGAAGACGAGGTCGGCCCGGTCGGACGCTCCGATCGTGAGAAGCAGAAACCAAAACGCGTGGTGGAGGCCCTTGAAGACGAGATCCTCGTTCTCGAAGTGCCAGACGCTGGCGAGGGCGCCGCGGTCGAGAAGGGCCTGAAAATATGTCTTGGTGGTGTCGTCGGTGACGACCCCTCCGGGAACGATGAAGCCCGCACGGCCGCGGGGCGCCAGCACACGCCAGTTGTGCTCGGCGAACAGCGCGTAGGTGTTGACGTCGCCCTTGCCGCAGAGCGGGTAGCGCCCGGACTGCCGCACGAAGTGGCTCTGCCCCTGCGCGATGCGGGTCGCGTTGGTCCACTCCTGCCAGAGAACCGGGTCGGTGAAGGGAAGCGCCGCGATGCGCTTCTTCCGCTCGGCGGCGTTCCGCGCGTTCGCGATCTCCGGGTCTCGCTTGGCGAAGAATTCCTGCTCCTGGAGCTTGATGCGCTCCCAGGGTGGGTTGCCGAGCACGACGTCGAAGCCGCCCCGCGCGAAGACCTGCGGAAACGCCAGCTCCCAATGGAAGAAGCCGTGGTCCTCGGCGAGGCGCCGCGTCGTCTCCACGAGCGCCGGGGGCGGCGTCGCGTCCTCGTCGCGGAGCGCGCGCCACGCGGCCGTGGTGGGCGCGGCCTCCACGACCGGGCCGGCTTCGGCCTTGGGCCAGAGGAAGGCGGCGCACCATGCGTCGGCCACCCGCTTCTCGTGCTCGTAGGCCGGCGAGGCCAGGAGCGCCTTCCACCGTCGCTGCTTCCCGGCCAGGGCGTCCGTGTCCGTATCCGGGGCCTGCTCCACGGCGCGCATCGCCTCGCGCAGCGCGCCCGTCTCGCGGCGAGGTTCGAACGGAAGGGATCGCTGACCGGCGATCTCGTCCCGATTGCGCCGCTTGAGCGCCCTGGTGGCCTTCCGGTCGTCTCCTTCGAGGACCGCCCACGCGGCGTCCGGGACGCGCTCGCCCATCAGCGCGCGGCTCGTGCCGACGAGCGAGTTGCCGCAACGGACGTGGCTCTCCAGGAACGTGAGGGGCAGGCCCGGATCGATCGACTCCATCCAGAGCCCCACCTTGCAGATCTCGACCGCCAGCGGGTTCGCGTCGACGCCGTGGATGCACCGCCGGACGACGTCGCGGAGCGCGCGCTGGTATTCGTCCGGGGTGGGCGTCCCCCCGGCCCGGAGGCGCGCGACGTGATCGGCGAGGCGGCGGGCCGCGGCGAGCAGGAAGTGGCCGGACCCGCAGGCGGGGTCGAGGATCGCCAGATCGAGAAGGGCATCGGCCGGGTCTTCGGGATGCGCGTCGATCGTGCGCCGGACCACGGGGTCGAGGGCGCTCGCGAGGAGGCGCTGCACGAGCTCGTCCGGCGTGTAGTAGCTGCCGGTGGTCTTCCGGGCATGGCCCCGGCTCTCGCCGGCGCCCGCGAAGGAGAAGGAGCGGCCGTCCCCGGTGATCTGCGGGACCAGCTCGAGAAGGCCCTCGTAGACGTAGCCGAGCTCGTCCGGCCCCATGTCCCGCCAGTTCACGCGGACCAGCCCCGAGGGCTCGCGAAGCCACGCCAGATGGAAGAGGGCGCCGAGGAGCGAGCGGTTCTCAATCTTCGCCGCGTCGAGGTCCGGGCACTCCTCCGGCGCGAACAGGCCGGCGAGGGCGGGCAGCCCGAGGCGCGGCTCGCCGCCGGCCAGGCCGCGGAAGACGACGGTGACGGCCTCCCAGAGATCGCGCTGGCGGTCGTGGGCGCTGCCGCGGACGGCCCGGTCGCGCAGGTGGCGGAGGGCGTAGCCGTCGGCATAGAGCCGGCGGGCCGGCTCGGACACATTCTTCGGGTGCAGCAGGTTCCGTTCTTCCACCGTGAGCAGGAAGACGAGCCGGTAGACGAGGCGCAGGAGCTGCCCGAAGTAGCGCTCCCTGGTGAGATCCCCCGCGTGCAGCGCACGGCGGAGCTTCCGGTTCGCGGCGTGGGAGAGGAACCCCTGGCCCAGGATCGCGAGCGCCTGCCGGAAGCCGTCGCTCAGCTTGTCCCGCGCCCGCGTTCCCTCCTGCCGGCCGGCCTCCCGCCACGCCTCCAGCGGGCAGGTCTCGGGCGGCTCGCCGGCGCGGCCGAAGCGCGACTCGTGGGCGAGGAGCCACAGCGCCGCGAAGTCGGGGTACAGCTCCTCGGTGAAGATCCGGCCGAGGTCGGCTTCGATCCACGCCGGCCGTGTGAGGCTCGCGTTGTCGCGCGCGATCCGGAGCCGAAGCCCGTCCGCCGCGAGGCCCCAGAGCGCCGCGCCGGAGGCGTTCAGGATCTCCTGCAGGAGCCCGAAGGCGCTCCGTCGATGCCGGTCGTCCCCGAGCTCGGGCAAGGGGGTGTCGAGGCCCGCGCCCGCCGGGGCGGAGACGACCGGAACCCGATCGCCGAGGGCGAAGAACCGGACCGGATACACCCGCTCGCCGATCGTCGTCGGCGCCGCCCGCGTCAAGGACGCGAAGCCGAATGCGTCGCGCAGAAACGCTTCGAGGAAGCGCTCGGCAAGCGCGCGGGCGTCGCCTCCCGAGGCGCGGCCCGACTCCATCTCCCGAAAGCAGGCCTGGGCGATGCGCCAGCTTCGCGCGATCTCGTCGCGGACGTGGAGCCCCCTCGGAATGCGGTAGTCGGCCGGCTCCTGCGCGGCGGCCTGGAGATGGGCCACCTTTCCCAGCCACCCCGCCCCGAGAAGGCCGCCCTCGATCGAGAGCGCGTCGAAGGCGACCCGAGCCTCGCCCGGGCGGCTTCGAGGAGGCGCCATGCTCAGTCCACCTTCGGCAGGAGCACGTACACGCCGATCACGTCGGGACGCGGGAGGGCCTGGACGGAGGCGCTCCCGGTCGCCCGGCCGGCCTCGCGCACGCGCAGATGGTCGTCGAGCAGGACGCGCGCCCGCGCCGCCGCGAATTCGTCGAGGTCCGCCGCGCGCTCCTCGATCAGGGCGAGGGCGCGGGCGGCCTCGCGCTCCCGCACGTGCCGCGGAGGATCGCCGGAGGGAAGGAGCTCGAGCAGGGAAAGGGCCTCGGCCCCGGTGATCGGTCCGTCGGATCGGGGGGCGGCCCAGGCCAGCGCCGCCGCCTCCTCGACCATCGAGGTCGTCTCCCGGCGCCGCGTGCGGGACAGGAGCTGGTGGCGCAGCCGGAGGAGCGCGACCGTGGTGCGGCCGCGTACCCCCTCGGAGATCCAGCAGCCGACCCGGCCGAGGACCGAAGGGTCGTCGCTGGTCGAAGTGTCGTCGTCCTCGACCGAGAGGGTCCGGGCGAGCAGGGTGTCGGCGAGCACCGCGACGAGGGGATGGGCACGCTGGACGGGGCGGCATCCGGGCGCGGCGGGATAGGCGAAGTCGACGGCCGCCGTGCCCGCGACACCCTCCGCCTCCAGACGCTCGCGGACCTCGTCGGGCAGCGCTTCCGTCGGGACCTTGAACCCTTGCCGGAGCGGTTCGAGCCCGGAGCCGAGCCGGGCGAGCGCGCGGCTCGCGAATCGCTGCACGTCGTCCCGGCCGCCGACCGCGGCGAGGCTCTTGCGCCACTCCGGCAGCACGTCGTCGGGCTTCATGCGCCGCTGGGCGAACACGGTCCGGCTCCTCGTGGCCTTCGCCTTCGCGTCTTCCCACCCGGTCTCGAACAGCTCGATCTGCCGGCCCTCGACGGCGCCCGAGCCGCCCCGCCGCCGCAGGAGCACGGCCTTGAGCAGCGCCTGGGTGAGCGAACGGCCCTCGTCGGGCACGGGCACGGGGACGCCGAGCTCCTCGCGGATACGGGCCGCCTTGCGCAGGATGACCTGGAGCACCGCGCCGTCCACCGGGTTGTTGACGCCGTAGAGGAGGGTGGCGCGCACCGTCGGGCTCGGCTGGCCGAAGCGATCGACGCGGCCCTCGCGCTGCTCATGGCGCGTCGGGTTCCAGGAGAGGTCGTAGTGGACGACGGCGTCGAAGTGCTCTTGCAGGTTGATTCCCTCCGACAGGCAGTCGGTGGCGACCAGGACCCTGGCGCCTTCGGTCGCGCCGATCTCCGACACGCGCTCCCTGCGTTCTTCGGGGGGCATCTCGCCGGTCACGGCGCCGACCTCGACGCTGCCCTTCAGATGCTCGCGCAAGTGGCGGGCCACGTAGTGGGCGGTCGCGATGAAGCGGCAGAAGACCACCACGTTGAACCCTTCCGCGACCAGCTCCGCGACGTGCTCCGAGGCGGCCCCGAGCTTCGGGTCGCCGCTCCGGCCCGCAAGCGCTTCCGCCTGCCCGATCAGCCGCGCCAGTGCCGGGTCTTCGCCACCGGCCGGGGGCTCCACGTCGTCCGCGACGAGCGCGTCGCCATCGCCGTCGAAGATGCGATCGAGGAGCTCTTCGCGGGCCTCGGCGCCGGGGTCCTCCCCGGCCCGGGTGCGCAGGGCCTGCACGGCCGCGGCGGGGCTCGACCCGGTGCAGCGCAGGAGGGCCAGCGTCCCCCAGAAGTCGAGGCGCTGCCGGCGCTCGTCCCCAGCGCCCGTCTCCACGACCTCGGCGCAGTAGTCGAGGACGTCATGGAAGAACGCTTCCCACGCGCCGCCGAGCTGGTAGGTGAGTTCCTTCGTCTCGCGGCGCGGGAAGAGGTCGCCCTCGCGCCATTCCGCGAGGTCGGGGCGCCGCCTCTGGACGAAGTGCCTCGCGAGGCGCCCGCGGAGACGTGCGCGCTCCGTGCCCGCGGTGTCCGCCAGACGCTCGAAGTCCGGGGCGAGCAGGCCGAGGAGCCGGTAGAAGGCGTCGTCGTCGCCGCTGTGCGGTGTCGCGGTGAGCAGAACGAGGTGCCGCGTCGCGCGGCCGGCCAGGCCCTGGAGCAGCTCGTGGCGCTGGTGCCGGCCGCGGCCGGACGAGGCGCACGTATGCGCCTCGTCGACGATCACGAAGTCGGGACACGCTTGGATGAAGCTGTCCCGCCGCTCCCGGGTCTTCACGTAGTCGAGGCTGACGACCGTGTGCGGATGCACCGAGAAGATGCTCTCGCCCGGCGGAACGCCCCGCTCCAGCCGCCGCGCGCTCCGGGCGGTGACGGCCGCGGCGCGGACGTGGAAGCGAACCTCCAGCTCGGTGATCCACTGGTCCACGAGATGCGGCGGGCAGAGGACGGCGGTGCGCTCGACGTCGCCGCGGTCGAGCAGCTCGCGGGCGATGAGCAGGGCCTCGATGGTCTTCCCGACCCCGACGTCGTCGGCGATGAGGAGGCGTACCGGATCGAGCTTCAGCGCCATGAGCAGCGGTACGAGCTGGTAGGCGCGCGGCTCGACCGATATCTGTCCGACGCTCCGGAAGGGTCCGGCGCCGCGGCGGAGCGAGAGCAGCAGCGCATCGCGGAGCAGGAGGGCCGAGTCGTGCCCGCCGAGCTGGTGCGCGCCCGGCAAGGGGAACCGGGCCTCGCGAACCGGCTCGATCTCGAGCGGCAGGTGGATCAGCGTCCGATCCTCGTCCGATCCCGTGACGGGACGGACCCGAAGCGTCTCCGCCGAGCTTCCTCCGAGGACGACCCACTCCCGCCCGCGGGCGCTGACGAGGCTTCCGGGGGCGTAGGCGAGGCCGCTCACGAGGCCTGCCCCAGAGCGGACGCCAGCCGCGCGAAGGCGGCGTTCCAGCCCGTGGGGTCCCCGAACCGGACGACCTCGAAGCCGAGGTCCTCCATCGGCTCCAGGGCCGGCCGGTCGGCCTCGTCGATGAGCGCCGCGACGTAGTGCCTGCGCCAGACGCATCGCAGGGATCGTCCGCCCGCCGCGAGGGGCTCCGGATCCGGCGCGGGGAGCCCCCGCCGCAGGGCCTCGGCACGCCACTGCTCCTCACGCGAATCTTCCCCGGCGGCGGGGCCGGGGGCCGGTGACGGCCGGCGCTCGCGCGCCACCGTGCGGGCGCGCGCCAGACGCAGCAGCAGGGCGCGGGCGTCCTCGTCGCGGCGATCGAGGCCCTCGTGATCGGGCTGGTTGTAGTACGACATCAGGCAGCGGTAGCAGGCCGCGACGCAGGCCGCCCCCGGCTGGTCCGCGAGGTCCGCCGGGGAATCGGGCAGAGGACCGTCGCCGACGTCGAGATGCATGATCCGCAGCGCTTCCCGCGCGACGGCGGCGAGGCCCGCCTCCTGGCTCACGAGCCGCGTGAGCACGCCGGCGCCGCCCTCGGTGGCCTCGTAGAGCAGGAAGCCGTTGCGGACGTCGCGCGTGGGCATCGGCTCGGCGAGCATCTCGCCTTCCTCGAGCTGGAACACCGCCTCGATGCCGCGCAGGATCGCATGCTGCACGGTGACCAGCGCCGCCTCCGAACGAAGCTCGCCGACGGGCTGGAAGAGGAGCGCGTTCTTGCGATCCTGGACGCTGGGGACGATCCACTGCCGGGGCGAGGCAGTGGGATCGAGTGCGCGCTCGTCCGCGCCGTCGTCCTCGTTCCGGGCCCAGTACCCGGTGACCGGATCGATGCGGAAGCCGAGGACCTTCTTGTCCGCCCTGCGCCGCAGACCCTTGTTCAGGCGCGTGATCGTCGCCCCGGCGCCGTACGCCATGCGCACGATCTCGCCCTCCGCGTCGGAGGCCGAAGTGAGCCGCACGTCGGTCTCCCGGTCGCGGACCGCCCACTCGAACGTCGTCTGCAGGTCGAAGCCCTGGCGCTGGCGTTCTTCGTCGTTGGCGGTGATCTGCTCGGCCGGCTGCGTGGCGACGTTCTCGATCCGGTACGTGGCGCCCACGACCTCGGCGTTGCCGAGCGACGTTCCGCAGGCGTGGCACATCGACCGCTCGTCGTCGAAGTGTCCGGCGCCGCAGCTCGCGCAGATCCGCACGGCGCGGGTGGGCAGTTGCGCATCGGGGGTCGCCGACCCCCGGTGGCCGAGCGAGAGCAGGGCGCGCACGACCCGGTAGGCGCGTCCCTCGTGGTAGACGAGGCTGCGAGGGCCGAACTCGGCAAGCGCCAGGAAGCGCGGACGCTGGAGGTACGTCTGCCGCCCACGGCCGTCCCGGCTTGCCGGGACGTACGCGAGGAGCGGCAGCCTGGGGAAGTTGTATCCGGGCAGGAAGCCCTCCGTGGCGAGGTAGCGGTACGTGTAGAAGTCGCTCGAGAGCGTGTTCGTCCCCCGCTGGAGCAGGTCGATCTGGTCCACCGCCTGCGCATGCCGGGCCTGCGCCGCCCGCTTGTCCCGGTAGGACGCGGAGTAGTCGTCCATGGTCCCCCGCGCCGCGTCCCGCTGCTCCTCGGCGGCGGCGAAGAGGTCCCGCCAGCGATGGAACGCCTCGTCGAAGCGCTCGGCCGCCGCCGCCACGATGGCGGCGGAAAAGGCGTCCCGGTCCGTGTACCAGGGCGCCGCCTCGGGAGTGAGATCGTCCGCGACCCGATCGAGGACGCGCCGGATCCGTTCGCGGGCGCCCGCCGCGACGTTTCCCTCCTTCAGCGCGGCCTCGACGTCCGGCTGGAGTGGACGGCCGGGGTCGGCGAGGACGAGCAGCTCCGCGATGCACGGGTCGAGCGGCTGGTCGACGCAGGAGAGCCAGACCGCCTGGAGATGGCTGGCGATCAGGTCCCGGTTCGCGAGGTCGAGTATGGGCGCGCGCACCTCGCCGTGGACCATCGCCTTGGGGTCGCGGAAGAAGTACTGGTCGTGGGGGCTCTGGGACGACGCGTAGGTGATGACCAGGGCCGCCTGTCCGCTGCGGCCCGCCCGTCCGCCCCGCTGGGCGTAGTTCGCCGGCGTAGGGGGCACGTTGCGCATGTGGACCGCGTTCAGGGCCGCGATGTCGACGCCGAGCTCCATCGTCGGGGAGCAGAAGAGAACCGGCAGGAAGCGGTTGGCCTCGCCGGCCTCCCGGAGCGGCTTCTCGTTCGCCGCGAGATCCTCGCGCTCGCGCTCCCCGAAGCGGAAGCGCTTCTCCCGGATCTCGCGGTTGTCGGGATCGACCTGGGCGGTGTGCTCGCGCGCCTCGAATCCGAAGAGCGGGTGCATCGGGGCGCGGAGCATTCCCGCCAGGTTCTCGTAGAGGTCGCGGAAGAACGCGTTCTGCGTCGATCCGCCGCCGTCTGCCGGTCCGCTGTCCGCCGGGGCGCCGCCCAATCGGAACACGACGCAGGCGTCGTTGACCCGCCACCCGGGCTGGTCGAACGGGGTGCTCTCCTCCGACACGAGGCCGTGCGTCGCGCCCGCACGGAGAAGGTCGCCGACGAGCCGATCGAAGTCTTTCGAGCCCAGGTCCCGGATCGACGGGTCGCCGCCCCAGAGCGCCGTCGAGCGCAGGGTCCGGCCGAGCCCGCTTCGTGAGCCGCCGCGCACGATCAGGCTCGTGTCGCGGAGGGCTCCGGCCCGGCGGCGGGTGGGCGCGGCGATCATCAGCCAGCGCGCCCCTCCCGGCGTCTCGTCGCTGCGAAGCCCCCAGGGCGGCCGAAGCCGGCTGTGCGACTTCGCGACCAACTGCTCGAGAACGGCGGCGTCGAGAACCTGGCTGCGGACCGCCATCCATTTCCGCATGTGGTCGAGCAGCTCGAGATAGACCGCGGCGCGGACCTCGGGACCAGCCTGCTTCAGCGGGGGGTGCGAGTCGGCGAACAGCTCGTCGTCCGCGGCGAGCTCGTCGAGGCCGAGATACTCCACCCGGACCATGCCGAGCTGCTCGAGGTTCGGGTTCGTGTACCGCCAGCCGCGCCGCTGATCGAACCAGATGCGGTAGGCCAGCACCTGCCGGAGCGTTCTCTCGGCCTCTTGCAGGTTGAAGCCGCGCAGCGTGGGCTCGATCAGCCATTCGGCGCGGATCTGCGGATCCGGCCGATCGAAGCCGAGGGTCTGCTGCGCGGCGGCGCCCAGCGCATCGCTCCGAAGCCCCGCCGAAGCCGCATCTTGCAGTGCCCCGAGAAAGCCCGCGCGGACGAGGCTCACGAAGAGGAAGTCGTTGAAGTGGCCGGCCTGGAGCGCGGCGTCCTGGCGGTTGTCGGTGAAGCCGAGGAGCTTTCGCGTGTAGCGGTCCAGCCCCGATCCGGCGCCGTGCATCCAGCGCAGAACGCTGCCGACGAGTACGGTGGTCGCCGAGCTGCGGCCCTCCGCCGAGAGCGAGGCGAGGCGCGTGCGGTCGCGCGCCGCCCCGCCCTGCGTGTTGCCGCAGCGGAGGCAGAGGCGGAACCTGCCGGGCAGGAACCACAGCGTCGTCCCCGATCCGACGCGCCCGTCGGGCGCCACCGCGAAGCGCCGGGCGCGCGCGTCGCGGTAGTAGGGCTTGATCCGCGGGTGGCCGGCGGCGGTCAGCTCGATCCAGGTCTCCGGATAGTCCTCGTCGCGGTCGGCGAACCTGAAGTCGGGATCGTCGGGCGGGTGCGGGGTCAGGAAGCCGAACTCCCCTTCGGGATTCGCTTCCTGCGCGTCCCCATCGACCTCGTCCCGTTTGGCCGGCGGGGCGTCGTCGATGTCGCGCGCGAGGAAGACGGGACCCCCTTCCTGTTGCACCAGCCGCACCGGGTGGTACTCGTGGCCGCACTCGCGGCAGAAGTGCACGGGGTACAGGCGCTTGTCCGCGTGGCCGGGGAGAAACCGCTGGCCATCGACCGTCACTTTGCGTGCGCCCGGCGGCTCGATCGTCGCATAGCCGTGGCCGGCGCCCGAGATGAACTGGTGGAGCTTGAAGGCGAAGAAGCTCGCCTCGCCTGCGCCGGGGTTCGAGGTCCGTTCCCGCTCGGGGACGCTCGACGCGAGAAGAAGGTCTCGCAATACATCGCGGCAGGCGTCGGCGGTTCGGCCGGATTCCGCCGAGAGGTCGTCCACCGCCTCGGTCACCGTTCTGGGCCTGGCCCGGACCCAGCGCTGGTCGGCTTCGGAGAACGAGATCCCGAGACGGGTCTCCACCCACACCGCGAGCGGGTGCTCCCGGAGCGCCGCGTCGGAGATCGACAGCGGTACGCCGGCGTCGACGGCCTCGCCGAGGCGCGGTCTTACCGAGTCGGCGGTAGCGGTCGAAACGGTGATGCGATCGAGCGTCTCGGCGATGACGTTGCTCTCGGCGATCCCGCTCCCGAAGAGCTTCGAAGCCACACCCGCGACCACGCGGCTCCTGTCATCGAGCGATCCCTCGCTCGCCATCGTGGCCGAGGTGCCGATGCACAGGAGCTTCCCGGGCTGGAGCCGCTCGCGGACCCGGCGCACCAGCAGCGCCACGTCCGCACCCTGGCGGCCGCGGTACGTGTGCAGCTCGTCCAGAACCAGGAAGCGCAGGCCCGCGCAGTTGCCGATGACCCGGCGGTCGATCTCCTCCTGCCGCGTCATGAGGAGCTCGAGCATCATGAAGTTGGTGAGCAGGATGTCCGGGGGTTCGTCCGCGACCCGCCTCCGCTCGCCGCCGTCTTCCTGCCCCGTGTAGCGGTCGAACGTGATCGGCCGGTCTCCGGGCACTTGGTCGATGAACTTGCCGAGCTCTTCCATCTGGGAGTTCGCGAGCGCGTTCATCGGGTAGACGACGATGGCGCTCGTGCGCCGCTCGGCGCTCGTGCGCCGTGCGCGCAGAACATGGTTGACGATGGGGATGAAGAAGCAGAGCGACTTGCCGGATCCCGTGCCGGTCGTCACCATGAAGCTCTCGCCCGCCGCGGCGAGCGCGATGGCCTGCTCCTGGTGCTTGTAGAGGGACAGCGGCCGGCCGTTCGCGCGGAAGACGTCGGCGCAGCCGGGATCGACGACGCCGTCCGCCACCAGGGCGCCGAGGTCAGTCGAGCGCTTGTAGCTCGGGTTGATCTGGATGAGCGGTTCGGGCCAGTAGCGGTTCCCGGCGTAGATGGCCTCGACCTGCTCGCGGATGTCCGGAGCGCGGATCGTCGTGAAGGACGTTGCGAAGCGCTTGTACTCGTCGACGACGCTGTCGCGGAGGGCGAACACGTCGAGCGCCGGTGCGGCGCCTGCCCCGGTGACGCCCGAACCCGGTGGGTCGCCCCGCATCATCGCTCGCTCCGCATTCCCCGTGAATCTGCCGGATTGGAGATTCGTCGAAGGTGAGAGGCGAACGTTCCCCACTCGCCATGGACGATTCTATCAACGGGGAATCCGACTACCGAAGGGCGGCCCCGAGATCGCACGTGGCCGGAGCCGCCGACCATCGAGACGGGAGCAGGGACGTTGCGAACCGGGGATCGGACGATTCTCGTGAGTTCACGTCATGACCGGACCACCGCCACCGGCAGGGACTCGATGCCGTTGATGAAGTTCGAGCGGAGCCGGGCCTCGGGCCCGGCCCGGCGGATGGAGGGTGGGGAAGGCTCGGACCGGCTCTGCACCTTGTCGTCGGATTCACCATCAGCGCGAACGCATGGCTGCCCGCCGTTGGGGTGCTGGAGTCGCCCCGTTCTCATGGACCCCCGATCATCGTGCGGAGGAGGGGTCCGGAGGGCGGAAGGACGTGTCTCCGGCGCGCCCTCGTACCGGCGCCGGGCCGCCGCGGATCAGGAGAATGCCTCGATCACCGCCCTCCAGTCGCGGAGGAAGCGTTCCTTGTCGTCGAAGTGGATGCTCATCCAGAACTGGCGGGCGCCGGCCGCGGCGGCGGCCTCGATCTTCGCCGCGCATTCGTCCACCGTGCCCGCGACCGCGAACCGCTCGGCGAGGTAGTCGAGGAGCCCGAGCTCCCGGATGAGACCGCGGTTCGAGCTGTCCGGCTTCGAGTGCTCTTCCGGCCGGTAGCGCTCCCCGAGCGCGACGACCGCATCGTGCAGCTCGTCCGGAACGTGCTTGCCCTCCGTCGTGAACCGGCTGAGGTGGCTTCCCGCCGATGCGAGGGTCATCGCGACCTCGTCGATGGCCGCCGCCCGGTCGCCGCGCACGTTGGCGACCGGGAGCCACCACAGGTCCACGTCCTCGAGGCGCCGCCCGGCCGCCTCCGCGCCGGCCCGCACCCGGGCGATCGAGTCCCGCACGATGTCCGGGGTGAGCCCGGTGTTGATGATCACCCCGTCCGCGATCTCGCCCGCGAGCCGTAGCATCCGGGGGCCGGAGGCGGCGAGGTAGACCGGAACCCGGCCCCCGCCGCCCCACGTCATGCGCACGGGACGGCCCTCCCAGGCCGAGCGCCCGGTCTCGAGGAGCTCGCGGACGGTCGCGACGTAGGCGCGGAGGCGGGCCCGGCTCGACGGTGTGAGCCCGAGGTTCAGCAGCGCGCTGTCCCCGGTCCCGATGCCGAGCATGGTGCGGCCGGGCGCCATCTCGGCGAGGGTGGCCGCCGCCCCGGCCGCCACCGCGGGATGCCTGGTGAGGGGATTGATGACCCGGGGACCGAGGCGGACCCGCCGGGTGCCGGCCGCGCAGAGGGCGAGGCACATGTAGACGTCGCGGTAGACCGACTGGGAGTCGGCGATCCCCACGACGTCGAAGCCGGCCTCCTCCGCGGCCTGCGCCCACCGCAGGGTCTCGGATGCGGGGCCGGGAAGGTAGTTGACGCCGAAGCGGACGGGTCGGGTCGCGGTCATTCGGTTTCTCCTGCGGTCTCCCCCCGGCCCCTCGCTCCCCGACTGCCGCTCACGCGCCCCGCCGTTCACCGCTTCGCCATCGTCCGGCGCTCGAGCCGGCTGAGCAGCCGGACGATTGGCCACAGCAGGGCGAGATAGATGAGGGCCACCGCGATGAGGGGGGTCGGGTTGTAGGTGAGCCCCTGCGCGATCCGCCCCATCCTGAGCAGCTCCGGCAGGGCGACGACGCTCGCGAGCGCGGTGAACTTGATGACCTCGAGGGTGTTGCCGATGAGGTCGGGGAGCACGTTGCGGACCGCCTGGGGCAGGACCACCCAGGCCATGGCCTGGAGCCCGGTGAGGCCGGTCGAACGGGCCGCCTCCCGCTGCCCCCGGCCGATGCTCTCGATCCCGGCGCGGAAGATCTCCCCGTAGTAGCTCGACGTGTTGAGGAGGAACGCGAGCAGCACCGCGACGAGGCTCGGCGCCTCGAGGCCGAGGAAGGGCAGGCCGTAGAACACCAGGATGAGCAGCACGAGGGGCGGAAACGACCGGAAGAAGTCCACGTAGGCGATGAGCAGCCAGTTGAGCCAGCGGACGTGGAAGCTGTAGGCGACCGCCACCGCGAGCCCGCCCGCGATCCCGAGCGGCACGACCAGGAGGCAGAGCTGGACCGTCATCCGGAGGCCCTTGAGGAGCAGCGGATGGACCTCGAGCAGGACCTCGAGATTGAAGAAGTGGTAGACGAGGCTCTCCATGGCCCGGCTCAGCGCTTCCACCCGAAGCGCGACTCCACCCAGCGGCTGAGGACGACGAGCGGCAGGAAGATGACGAGGTAGGCGACCGCGGCCATCATGAGCGGGGTCGTGTTGGCCGAGAACGCCTGTGCGGCGCTCGCCTGGGTGAGGATCTCCTGCACCGCCACGACCGACGCGATGGCCGTGCTCTTGGTGATCACGATGGTCCGGTTCGTGAGGGGCGGGATGGTGAGCCGGACCGCCTGGGGCAGGACCACGTCCCGCAAGGTCCCGAGGAAGCCGAGGCCGGTGGACCGGGCCGCCTCCCACTGGCCCCGGTCGACGGACAGGATCCCGGTCCAGAAGATCTCTTCCGCGAAGGATGCGAGCACGAGGGTGAGCGAGAGCCAGGCGACCACGAACCCGCTCATCGAGATCCCGACGAAGGGGAGGGCGAAGTAGAAGACGATCATGACGACGATTGGGGGGAGGGCCCGGAACACGTCCGCCACGAGCACGATGAGCCAGTTCACGGGGCGGATCTGGAACGCCCGGACGACGGCCAGCACGAACCCGAGCGCGAGCCCGCTCAGCACGATGAGGACCGCGAGGTGAACCGTCACCCATACCCCGTCGAGGATCGACGGAAGGTACTTCGCCATGACGGCGAGGTCGAAGAAGTTCTCGGCGATGCGGTCCATGAGGGAGGGAAGGAGAAAGGGGGGACGGAGGAGGGTTGCCGCCCGGGAGGCGCGGGTCAGTGCCCGCTGACCCGGCGCAGGAACTCGCGGGTGCGCGCGTGCCCGGGGGACTCGAAGAGCCTCGCCGGCGCCCCCTCCTCGACGATCTCGCCCTCGTCCATGAAGAGCACCCGGTCCGCGGCCTCGCGGGCGAATCCCATCTCGTGGCTGACCACGAGCATGGTCATCCCGGTCTCGCGCATCCGCCGCATCACGTCGAGCACGCTGCCCACCAGCTCGGGGTCGAGGGCGCTCGTCGGCTCGTCGAAGAGCATGACCTTCGGCCGGAGGGCGAGTGCCCGGGCGATCGCGACCCGCTGCTGCTGCCCGCCGGAGAGCTCGTTCGGCCAGGCGTCCGCCCGCTCCGCGAGACCCACCCCGTCGAGGGCGGCGCGTCCGCGCTCGTTCGCCTCGTGCCGGGGGAGCTTGAGCACCCGGCGAAGGGCCAGGGTCACGTTCCCGAGGGCGGTGAGGTGCGGATACAGGTTGAACGACTGGAACACCATCCCGATGTGCCGGCGCATCTCGTTGATGTCGACGCGGGGCGAGAGGACGTCGACCCCGTCGACGAACACCCGCCCCGCGGTCGGCTCCTCGAGGCGGTTGCAGCAGCGAAGGAGGGTGCTCTTGCCCGAACCGGACGGGCCGATGATGAAGACGAGCTCCTGGCGGGCGACCGCGAGATCGATCCCCTTCAGGGCCTCGATGGCCCCGAACGACTTGCACACGCCCTGGAGGTCGAGCATCGGGGGCGGCGAAGGAGGGCTCATCGGCGGGGGCTCATCGGCGGGGTCCGGGGGGCGCGCCGGGCGCCGGGGCGAGCCGCGCCGCGGGGGAGGCCGGCGGGCCGGGGGTTCGACCGGTGGTCCGGCCCGGGGTCTGTGAGGAGGCCGGGACCGGCGGGATCGGCGGGATCGGCGGGATCGGCGGAACCGCCCGACTGCCGCCCCCGTCCCGCCTGCCGAAGGGCGGGCGGGACGGGGGCGGTCGCGGGAAGCCTCAGCCGCACTCGGGTTCGTGGGGCGCCGCGTCGTACCCGTTCACCCCCGGAGCCCCGAAGCCGGGGTCCACGGTGACCATGGACGACCCGGGCGCGGCGGGCCCTGCGAACCACTTCTCGTGCAGCTTCGAGAAGAACCCGTCGAGCTTCATGCACTCGACCACCCGCTCGATCCGGTTGCGGGTCGCCGCGTCGTCCAGACGGAACGGGGTCGAGAACACCCTCCCCGTGTTGACCGCGATGGAGGTCTTGAGCCGCGGATTCCGCTTCGCGGCCCATCCGGACGCGCTGCCGCTCGCGATGTTCGCGAACGCCCGCCCGGAGAGCACGGCCTGGATCGCGTCGGCGTTCTTCCCGTACCGCTGCATGGTCCAGCCGTACTGCTCCATCCGCTCGGTCGCCCACTTGTCGTAGACGTTGCCCTTGTTGACGGAGATGACCTTGCCGCCCAGGTCCTCGAGGCTCGCGACCTCGGGTGCATCGCTCCGCACCAGGAACACGATCTCGCTGTCGAGGTAGCCCTCCATGAACAGCATCTTCTCCGCCCGCTCGGCGGTGACGGTGGTCGGGGCGATGATGAAGTCGTACTTCTTCGCGTTGAGGCCCGCGAAGATCCCGGACCATTCCTGGTCCACGATCTCGTACTCGACGCCGAGCCGCCGCGCGATCTCCTCGATCATGTCGACGTTGTAGCCCTCGAAGCCGCCGTCGGGCCTGGCCATGACGTGCGGCGCGTAGCCGACGTCCGCCGCGACGACCAGCTTGTCGGCGGCGGAAGCCGCCGCCGTCATCGCGAGCGCGCCGACGGCGGCGGCGAAGCTCGCGCGGTATCGGGAGAGAATTCGCATCTCGATCTCCTCGGGTTCCGGTGGTGGAGGGCCGGATTCTCGCAGATCGCGCCCGCGGGGCGGAATCGGCGCGGGGCGGGGGGCATGTGCGTCGTGGGGTTCTCGCCAAGCACGCCTCTCGCGAACGCTCTTGGGCACGGCTTACTGGTGAACGCTCGTGTCCCGCCCGCAAATGGGACGGCAAGAGCGCTGCGGATCGATGCGGGCGGGACACGAGCGTCCGGAGGACGCGCCGTTCCCAGGATGTCCGTATCGGGCGCCGCGTTGATTCGACCGGACCGGGTTCGCTCGCGCGAGCCGATTCCGCAGCGTGAAAATGCCTCGGGCGGGGGCGCGCTCGGGGAACGCTCCCGGCCGCTCCCGGGTCGCTCCCGGGTCACTCCCGGGCCGCTCCTCGCCCGCACCGCCCGCCGGCCCGGGCCTCGATCCAGGGCCTCGCTCCAGGGCCTCAATCACGGACCGCGAGCCCGGCCATCGCGTCGGCCAGGACCTTCGTCCCCTCGCCGAAGTCCGCGAGGTCCATCGCTTCGTCCGGATTGTGGCTCCCGTGGGCGTTGCGCACCAGCACCATCGCGGCGGGAACCCCGGCGCGGGCGAAGATCGAGGCGTCGTGGCCCACGGTGGCGAACTCGCGCACCGGGAGACCGAGCGATTCGCAGCTCTCCCGGAGCCGGCCGCGCAGCCCCGGGTCGAGGGGGGTCGGGTCCGAGCCGACGCACTCGCCGAGGTCGAACGCCACCCGGCGCTCGCGGCCGATCCGTTCGGCGAGCGCGCGTGTGCGTTCCCGGCACTCGTCGAGGAACTCGCTCGTGGTCCCGCCGAAGTTGAGGGTGAAGTCGCACCGTCCCGGTACTTTGGTCATGGCGTGGTGGGCGGGGTCGGTGAAGAGCTTCCCGACCGTGAACACGGTGTCCGGGACGCCGTCCGCCTCGCGCTCGATCCAGAGCTCGTCGAGGGCCCGCACGAGCTCCACCACCGCGAGCGCCGCGTCGCGGCGCCACTCCCGCGGCGTCGCCCCGGAATGATCGTACCGCCCCGTGCAGCGGGCACGGGGGAACCGGGCGTTGCCCCGGATGGTGGTCGGGACGCCGACCGGAAGACCCTCGCCGACCAGCACCGGACCCTGCTCGATGTGGAGCTCGAGGAACGCCCGCGTGTTCCCCGGCGAGACCGGGGCCGGGGCCCCGGCCGCGCCCGCGGCGCGGAGCGCCTCCACGTCCACCCCGGCCTCCGCCATGTGCTCGGCGAGGGTCCGGCCGGTATCGTCGCGGCGCAGCCGATCGAGGTCTTCGAGCGGCAGCGAGCCGACCGCGAGCCGGCTGCCGACGTAGGCGATCCCGTACCAGACGCTCTCCTCGCCCCGCAGCCCGGCCACCGTCAGGTCGCAGGCGGGCGCCGCCCCGAGGTCGCGGAACGCGGCGAGGACCACGAGGCCGGCGACCACCCCCGCGAGCCCGTCATAGTGCCCCCCGGTGGGGACCGAGTCGAGGTGCGAGCCGGTGAGCACCCCGGGGGCGCCGCGGTCCGCGCCCGGCAGGGTGCACCGCAGGTTCCCCGCGAGGTCGTACCCGACCTCGAGCCCGAGGCCGCCCGCCGCCTCGGCGACGATCCGGGCCGCGCGCGCGTCCTCTTCGCTCCAGGCGGGGCGGGTCACCCCCACGGTGTCCGCGGTCTCCGCGCGGATCGCGTCGAACAGCCGTTCCGCGAAGGGGAGGCGCGCCTCGACGGCGGCGGCGAGGCGGCGGCGGTCGGCCTCCGGCGGTCGCACGGCTACCGCGCCGGGGGAAGGGCGGGGGCCGGGAGGGCCAGGGCCGCTTCACGCTGCGGAATCGATTCGCGCGGGCGGACCCGGTTCGGTCGAACCGGAGCGGCGCCCGACACGGACGGCCTGGGAACGGCGCGTCCCACGGATGCGGGCGGGACACCCGCGTTCCCAGGAAGAGCCGTTCCCAGGAGGAGCAACGGGCATCGACGTCCGGCCGCGAGCCGGTCGGCATGAAGCGGCCCTGCCGGGAGGGCGGCCGTCCGCCGGCCGCCGGGATCGCGGGGACTGTGGGGACCGTGGGGACCGGGGCTCACGGCGCGAACACCTCGAGGATCTCGTCGTAGTTGCGGCTGAGCGGGATCAGCACGATCTGATCGAGCCCCTCGCGCCGCCAGCGCTCCGCGCTCGCGACGCACTCCTCGGGCGTGCCGTGGGCGATGAGGTCGCTCACCAGGGCGTCGTCGACGAGGGCCATCGCGTCCTCGACCCCGCCCGGACGGGGCGGCCACCCCCCCATCACCGCCTCGATCTCGGCGAGCCCGTCGGCCGGGTAGTCGAGGGCCTTCGCGAAGTGCGGCTGCTGTCCGAGGTACTGGGTGACGAGGCGCTTGGCCTCGAATCGGGCCTTCTCCGGGTCGTGGTCCATGGAGACGTTGACGAGCTGGAGCTTCTCGAGGTCGTCGAGGGTTCGGCCGGCGCGCCGCGCCCCCGCCGCCATGCGGTCGAGCGACCGCCGGGTCCAGGAGGGGGGAAGGATGCCGTTGAGGAGCGCTCCGTCCGCGATCTCGCCGGCCAGCTCCGTCATCCGGGGGCCGGTCGGCCCGAGGTGGATCCCGACCTCGGGGGGGACCCGCGGGTCGCCGTGGCCGAGATCGAGGGTGAGGTCCCGCACCTTCACGAACTCGCCTTCGAACGTCACCCCTTCCTCCAGCGCGAGCAGCCGCCGCAGCACGCCGACGTACTCGCGCATCTGGGCGAGGGGCCTGGAGCGCTCGATCCCCTGCTTCCAGGCGAGCGGGTCCCACCAGGCGCCGAGCCCCGCCTCGATCCGCCCCGGCGCGAGGTTCGAGAGGGTGGCGAAGCTCATCGCCATGAGGGCGGGGCCGCGGGTCCAGGAGTTGACGATCCCGGTCCCGAGGCGAATGCGGCGGGTCGTCGCGGCCATCGCTCCGAGGACCGAGAATGCATCGCGGGCGAGGCGGGTCTCGGTCACCCAGAGCGAGTCGTAGCCGAGCGCCTCGGCCTTCTGCGCGAGGCGGACCTGCTCCGCGACGCCGGGGCGGTCCAGGAAGCCGAAGCCGATCGGGTTCATGGCGGGGAGCGGGCGGGGAGCACGGTCGGACTATACCCCAAAGCCTTTTCGCGCTACGGAACCGGTTCGCGCGGGCGGACTCCGGTTCGACCGAATCGGAGCGGCGCCCGGTGCGGACGTCCTGGGAACCGCGTCCGATTCGGACGCGGACATCCCGGGAACGCTCGTGTCCCGCCCGCATCGATCGGCTGCGGGGTCCCGGGCGCTGTTCGTAAGCTCTTGAGATAGAGGGTGGAGATCGGGGGTCGAGATATTCTTCACCCCCACGGAGACGGCGTTCTTCCGTGGTTCGGGTTCGGTTCGAGGGGGTGGCTGGCGGATTTCACCCCACGGAGCCTCTTGCGTGGGCACGGCGAAAACCCCACCGCGCACATGCCTCCGGCGGGGTCCCATTCGCGGGCGGGATACGAGCGTCCGGAGGACGCGCCGTTCCCAGGACGCGCAATGGGCATCGACGTCCGGCCGCGAGTCGGTCGGCGTGAAGAGGCCCTGGACTATACTCCGGAGCCGGGCGGCCCCTGCCTCGACCGCGGGGCGGGGCTCCGCGACGCGGGGGCGCAGGGCGGGGCTCCGGGGCCCGGGATCGGAGCCCCGGGTCCCGGATGCGGGCGGCGGGCCCCGGCCGGTCGATGCGGCCCGGGCCCGCGGTGCGGGCCGTGGTCCGGGAAGGGGGGACGGGGAGCGGTGTCGAGGATCGGGGTCGCATTCTCCGGCGGGCTCACCGCATCGGAGATCGCCGACTGCGCGGAGCGGGCCGAGGCGCTCGGCTACGAGTCCGTGTGGGTCGCGGAGGGGCACGGCGGCGACCAGTTCGCGATCCTCGCGGCCTGCGCGCTCCGAACCCGCCGCGTCCGGCTCGGGACCGCCATCAGCAGCGTGTTCGTCCGCACCGCCCCCACCATCGCGATGGCGGCCGCGACGGTGGACGAGCTCTCGGGCGGGCGGTTCGTCCTCGGGCTCGGTTCGAGCCACCGCGTCCAGGTCGGTCCCGAGCACGGGGTCGAGTACGCGAGGCCGCTCGACCGGGTGCGCGACACGGTGGCCATCGTCCGCACCCTGCTCCGCGAGGGCGAGGTCCGCCACGCGGGGGAGACGGTCCGGATCGAGGGCTTCGAGCTCTGGTTCCGTCCCTTCCGTGCGGAGCCGCCCATCTACCTCTCCGCCCTGTTCCCGAAGATGCTGGAGCTCTGCGGCGAGATCGCGGACGGGGTGATCCTCACCCGGAGCACGCTCGCGGGCGTGTCGGCGGTGCGGGCGCGCATCGCGGCCGGCGCCGCGCGGGCGGGGCGCGACCCGGCCGCCGTCGAGGCAGCCTCCCTCCTGCCCGCGAGCGTCGCCCCGGATCGGGACGCGGCGCTCGCCGCCGCCCGGCCCGGCCTCGCCTTCTACGCGGGCTTCTTTCCCCGCTACAACCGCCTGCTCGCCGAGAGCGGCTTTCCGGGCGAGGCGGCCGCGGTCGCAAGGGCGTGGGCCGCCGGCGACCCGGCCGGCGCCGCGCGGGCGGTGAGCGACGAGATGATCGCCGCGACCGGCATCGCGGGCGACCCGGACGAGTGCCGTGAGCGGCTCGACGCCTATCGCGGCGCGGGCCTCGACCTTCCCATCATCAGCCCCTTCGCCCGCGGCCCCGGCGCGAAGGAGCGGTTCCTCGCCGCCATCGAGGCGTGCGCCCCGTGAAGGGGCGCCTCCCGGACGAGGGTCGCCGCGCGCCGACCGGGCGCCGGCCCCCCTCCCGGCCCCGGCTCGGCGCCCGGGCTCGAACCGGCGCCCGAGCCCGCATCCACGTTCGGTCGAGCGGCCGTTCTCCCGGCCGCTCCCTCGGCGGCCCGGCCGGCCCCGCCCTCGACCGTTCCCGGCCGATGCCGGATCCGACCGCACCGGCCCGCACCGGCCCGCGCCGGACGGGGGCCGGCCGGTGACCGGGCCGGCGCCTCCTCGGAGATCGGTGCTCTTCTCGCCCTTCGAGCTTCGCGGGGTCCGCTTCCCCAACCGGGTCGTGGTCTCGCCCATGCAGATGTACCTCGCGCGCGGCGGGATGGCGGACGACTGGCACTTCCAGCATCTCGCGAAGTATGCGGCGGCGCGGGCGGGCTGCGTCTTCACCGAGGTGCTCTGCGTCGAGCCGCGGGGGCGGAACACGCACTGGGACCTCGGGATCTGGAGCGACGAGCACGTCCCTCCGCTCGCCCGGGTCCGCGAGTTCGTGGAGTCCTGCGGCGCGGTTCCCGCCGCCCAGATCGGGCATTGCGGCGGCAAGGCCTCGCGCCAGCGCCCCTTCGACGGGCACGGCCCGCTCGGCGAGGAGGACGCGGCTCGGGGCGAGGCCCCATGGACGCCGGTGGGGCCCATCGCGGAGCCTTCCGCGCCCGGCTACCACTTGCCGCACGAGCTCTCCGCGGCGGAGATCGCCGCCATCGTGGACGCCTTCGCGGCCGGTGCGCGCCGTGTGGCCCGGGCGGGATTCCGCTTCCTCGAGGTGCACGCCGCGCACGGCTATCTCATCCACTCCTTCTACTCCCCGATCGGCAACCGGCGCACGGACGGCTACGGGGGCGGGCGGCGCGGCCGCATGAGGCTCGCGCTCGAGGTCGCGGAGGCGGTGCGCGGGGGGTGGCCGGAGGATCGGCCCCTCTCGTTCCGCCTCTCGTGCGTGGACGGGGTCGACGGCGGCTGGACGATGGAGGACACCATCGTCCTCGCGCGCGAGCTGGCGCATCGCGGGGTGGATACCATCGACTGCTCGTCGCGCGGAATTCGCGGGGCCACTTCCCTCGCGAACCTGGAGGCGGCTCGCCGGCCGGCCCGGGCCGGCTACCAGGTGCCCTATGCGGAGGAGCTGCGCCGCGAGACCGGCATCCCGACGATGGCGGTCGGCCTCATCCTCACCGCGCGCCAGGCGGAGCGGATCCTCGAACGGGGGCAGGCGGACCTCGTATTGCTCGCGCGCGAGGTCCTCGACGACCCGCACTGGGTCCTGCACGCGGCCCGAGAGCTCGAACCGGAGGCGGGCTGGGACCACTGGCCGCCGTCGTGGGGCTGGTGGCTCGCGCAGCGCGAGCGCACCGGGGTCGAATTCGACGACTGAACCTCCGCCGGCCGGGAGCGCGCCGGCCGGCCCCCTTGCCACCGTGCGGGCGGCCCGGCGTCCGCCGCCGGGGGCCGGTGGGCCATGCCGGCGCTACGACCGGGCGGAGGCGATGGCGGCGCCCTCGGCGAGCGCCGCGAGCTTCACGCGGGCGACGTCCGTGCCCATCACCGGCCCGAACCCGGCGAAGGTCCCGCAGCCGCGGTCGGCGCCGGGCCGGGAGCTTTCGGGATCGGTGCGGGCGGGCCGGAGGGCGGGGCGCGGATCGCCCGCCTCATCGCCGTCCGGAAGGCTTCCGCGGCGCGGGCTTCTGCGGAGAGATCCGGGTCGATGCCTTCTTCAAAGGAGGCGGGAATGCGGTCGCCGGCCCGGGAGACCCCGGCTCACCGCGGGTTCGAGGCCGCGGCGGCCGCGTCGACCTCCGCGAGCCGCGCCGCCTTGGCGGGGCCGTCGAGCCAGGAGGCCTCGAACGAGTTGCGCGCGAGCCGCACGAGGTCGTCCCGGCCGAGTCCGAGCGCCTCGGCGACGGCGACGTAGTTGTCGTTGACGTATCCGCCGAAGTAGGCGGGGTCGTCGGAGTTCACGGTGACGAAGAGGCCGCGGTCGAGCATCCGTTTGAGCGGGTGCGCGGCCATGTCGTCCACCACGCGGAGCCGGACGTTGCTGAGCGGGCACACGGTGAGGGGCACGCGCCGGCGCGCGAGGTCGGCGACGAGGCCGTCGTCCTCGAGGGCCGCGTTGCCGTGGTCGATCCGCACGACTTCGAGGAGGTCCAGCGCCTCGCGGACGTACTCCGGGGGGCTTTCCTCTCCCGCGTGGGCGACCGCGCGCAGGCCGGCGGCGCGGGCGCGGCGGAACACCTCGCGGAACTTGCCCGGCGGGTGGCCGCGCTCCGAGGAGTCGAGCCCGACCCCGGCGATCCGGTCGCGGTGGTCCATGGCCTCGTCGAGGGTGTCGAAGGCCGCCGCCTCGTCGAGGTGGCGGAGGAAGCACATGATGAGCCGCGAGGTGAGCCCGAACCTCGCTTCCGCGTCGTCGAGCGCGCGGCCGATGCCGCCCACCACGGCGGCGAACGGGACCCCGCGGGCGGTGTGGGTCTGGGGGTCGAAGAAGATCTCGACGTGGCGCACCGCCTCGGCGTGGGCGCGGGTGAGGTAGGCCCGGGCGAGGTCGTGGAAGTCCTGCTCCTCGATGAGCACGCTCGCGCCCGCGTAGTAGAGGTCGAGGAAATCCTGCAGGTTCGAGAAGGAGTAGGCCGCCCGCACCTCCCCGACGGAGGCCCAGGGCAGCCGCACCCCGTTCCGCTCCGCAAGGGCGAACATCAGGTCGGGCTCCAACGTGCCCTCGATGTGCAGGTGCAGCTCCGCCTTCGGCAGGGCGGCGACGAAGCCGGCGGCGTCCGCGAAGGCTCGGGCGGGGGGCTGGTCGTTCATGTCGCGGTTCCCGGATGGCCCCCGCCGATCCTGCGCCTTCGCGCGCCGCCGGACAACCGGCCGGCGGGGCAGGGCGGCGGGAGACGGATGGCCGGGGGAGCCGGGCCGGGCCGGGCGGGGCGGAGCGGGGCGAAGAGTGCCGTGGCGGCCTCGTCCGGCCCTCCGCCGCCAGCCGCATCCAGGGAAATTTCATTCCGCATCGGGACGCGCGCGCCGGATGTGTCTCGAAGAAGAATTCGGATGATGCTGGTCTGAAATCGGGAATCGGACGATCATCGCGATGCGGATCAGGGCTGCGGCGGCAGCCCCCGAGCCGGACGCCGGCGGAATGAAATGGTCCTCCGACCGCATCGGACGCCGGGATCCTTTCCAAGTTGGACAAGGCGGCCGGTTGACGCCGCTCCGCCGCCGGATAGCCTCGCCCTCGCCGGGCCGGCCGCCGCGCCCGACGGGAGACACCCCGATGAGCAACCCGCGAACGCCGTCCGAGCGCGCCGACGAGCTCGAACACCGTCGGATGGAGGAGTTCGGCGACCGCATCGTCGGCAAATCCCTCCTCTACCACCTCGCCGACGGGGAGCGCACCCTCGGCCAGCGCGCGTTCGGCGGGCGGATGCTCATGGGGGAGGATCCGCGCCTGCCCCCGATGCCGGACGAGCCCACCCTGCTCGACTTCTTCCGCTGCCGCTTCGCCGTCGCCCCCCAGGCCCACCTGCTGCAGAGCGCGAACCTCGCGCAGAAGAACGGCCTCTCCGACAAGATGGTGCTCGCCTGCCTCCTCCACGACGTCGCGGTCGCCGGCTTCATCCGGGCCGATCACGGCTACTGGGGGGCGCAGCTCGTCGAGCCGTACGTGGACGAGGAGGTGAGCTGGGCGATCCGGGCGCATCAGGCCCTCCGGTTCTTCCCCGACGAGTCGGTGGGATACGAGTACCCGGAGAATTACCGGGCGCTGTTCGGCGACGACTACCGGCCCGAGCCCTACGTCGTCGCCGCCTACGAGGAGGCGCGCCGGCACAAGTGGTACATGTCCGCCCGGATCATCTGCGTGAACGATCTCTACTCCTTCGATCCGGACGTCCACGTCGAGCTCGGGCAGTTCGAGGACGTCATCGGGCGCGAGTTCCGGCAGCCCCCCGAGGGTCTCGGCAACGACAACACCCCCGCCTCGCACATGTGGCGGACGCTCCGCCGGCCCTGCAACGCGCTGTAGCCGGCCGGCGGCGAAGGCCGGCGCCCGAGCCCGGGAGGAGGCTTCACCGCCCCGCCTTGGGTCCGGCCTGCCGTCCGGCAATCCGGCCGGCGGGCGTCGCCAAGCGGGTACCTTCAGGCCGGCCCGGGCGGGCTCCATTCGGTGTCCGGGTCGAGGGGGTACACCGGCCGCGGGAGCCCCTTCCAGTCGAAACGGTCGAGCACCGGGGCGGTGACGCCCGGGGTATCGACCTCGTAGATCCGGTCCGGGCCGAACCAGAGGTCGAAGCCGGCCCGGAAATGTCCCCGCGACTTGACGCACACGGTGCGCGCGGCGCCGACGTCGAGCCCGAGCGCCTCGAAGAAGACGGGGTCCGCGGTCTGGTGTCGCGCGCTGATGACCACCGCGGTGACCCCGCCTTCGCCTCCCATCTCGATCGCGGCCATGCGCCCGAGCTCCAGGCGGCGTCCCGCGTAGATCCCCCGCCGGCCCGTGACCGCTCCCTCGCGCACCGCCCGCACGACGGCCGGGGCCTTGAACCGCCGGGCGAACTCCGTCTCCCCGGCCGCGTTGAGCTCCGCGTCGATCGATGCGCCGACGCCGGCTTCGTGGGCGAGGCTCGCGAGGGCCGGGTCGAAGAAGGAGCCGTAGAGGACGCCCCGCGCCCCCGCCTCGACGAGGGCCCGCAGCAGCCAGGTGGTGTTCCCGCCGCCGCCCCCGCCTGGGTTGTCCCCCGCGTCGGAGAAGATGACGGGCGGGCGGGCCGGGTCGTCGGACAGCGCGAGGGCGACCGCCTCCTTCAGCGGGACGAGGCGCCGTTCGTAGCGGGCCCGGTCGGCCCAGGCGCGCGCGGCGATCTCGCACGCGAGGGCCCGCGCCGGTGCTTCCTCCGCGCGGCCGGTGACGACGACGGCGAGGCCGTTCTTCGGCGTATCCCCGAACACGAATCCCCCGAATATCGACACGTCGAGGATCGCTCCGCCATGCTCGCGCTTGCGGCGCTGCCCGTAGTCGATGAGCTCGCCGTAAGGCCCCGAGGCGGTCAGGAGGGTGACGCTGGGCGGGGTGAACGGAAGGCGCACCAGTGTCCCGCGGGGCCGCATCCCGGCGAGCATCGCGCGGATCGCGTGCGCCGCTTCCTCGCCCCGTTCCAGCATGTCCACGTGCGGGTTCGTCCGGTAGCCGATCACCACGTCCGCCGCCTCGACCATCCGTTCGGAGAGGTTGGCGTGCAGGTCGAGGGTCACGACCACGGCGGCGCCGGGGCCGACCGCCTCGCGGATGCGGGCGAGCATCTCGCCGTCGGGGTCCGGGGTCCCGGTGGACACCATCGCGCCGTGGTTCGCGACGTAGACCGCGTCGAGCGGCGCGCTCGCCTCGAGCCGGGACACGATCGCCTCCACGGTCGCGGTAAGGAAGGCGTGGTCCACGGGACCCCAGGGCGGGCAGTCGGTGACGATGGTCGGCGCCGGCGTCCACGGGCCGGTCGCGTCGAGGGTCCGGACGGCCGCCGCCATCTCCGCCGAGATGACGGAGACCGGACGCCGCGCCTCGGCAAGGATCTCGTCGCCTTCGAAGTAGTACCGGGCGCGGAAGTCCGCCTCGGTCGCGACCGGGGCGAAGGCGTTGCTTTCGAGCGCCATCCCCGCGAGGGCAATCCGGGGCGCCGCCCGTCCCGATCCCTTCCCGTCCGTCATGGCTCGGACTTCTTCAGCCGAGGAAGCTCTTCTCGACGAGCGCCGGAGCGACGGAGGCGATTCGCTCGAAATCCCGGTCGTGGTGCAGCAGGGTCGATCCGGACTCGATGGCGCACTGTGCAATCAGGCAGTCGGCGGTCGAGCGCACGGTGATGCCGCGCCGCCGGCAATCCAGGTGGATCCGGGCGGCGGATGCATGGCTCGCGGCCACGTCCTCGAACGAGTGGAATCTCTGCCCGCCGAAGTAGCTTTGCAGCCGATCGAAAGCCGCGGTGTCCCGCGCGCCTTGGAGAATCTCCATGTAGATGAGGTGCGTGATCCCGACGGCGACCGGGTTCGAGAGCAGATCCCGCAGGAAGCCGACGTGCGGGTGATCCCGGCCCCGGAGGTAGTCGACCCACACCGACGTGTCCACCAGATACACCGGTTTCAGACGCCCGTGACGCGAAGGTTCTTGTGATCGTATTCGGGGTCGAGGAGATCCGAGCCTTCGAGCTCCCGCAGATCGAGACGCTTTCGATGGTTCACGAATTCGGTCAGCGCCTGGTGGATCAGCGCTCGCTTGGTCTTGATCCGGCTCAACTCCTGCGCTTCGCGGACGAGCGCCGCGTCGAGCTCGACGTTGGTTCGCATTCTCTACACCTGTGTATGTGTATTCCGATGTGTGTATCAGCCTGGAGCTGGTGCGTCAAGCGCCGGAGGTCGGACATGCGACATCCCGGCAAGCTCTGCCGGAGGGTTCCGCGAACCCGTCGGCGCATACGATTCCCGCCATGCCGGGCTCTCCGCGACGAGGAGGCGCGCATGGGCTCGTACTTCCGAAGGGCCGGGGGGGGCTTGGCCGCCGCCGGCGCGGCCCTTCTCGCCGCGGCCGGGCGCATGCTCCGGCAGATCGGCCGTGATGCGGAGCGTCCGCTCGGGATGCTTCGGGCCGCCCCGCGCTGGCGGCCCTGGGAGCGACGCTGTATGGCAAGCACTGCGCCTCCTGCCACGGCAGGAACCTGGAAGGGGGGAGCCGAACTGGCGGCGGCGCCGGCTCGACGACGCCCTTCCGGCCCCGCCCCACGACCGGAGTGGCCCTGTCGGGAGCCCTGACCGCCCTCTGGTTCTACCGGGACATGTCCCCCACCGCCTCGCACGCCGCCAGCTCCCAGCCATGGAACACCGCCGCGAGCCCCACGTGCCGCACCGACGGGGTGCGCCGCCGCAGGCCCTCGTCCGCCAGATAGCCAGCAACCTGCGCCCGCGCCCCGCGCAGCGTCTCCGCCACCACGGATTCGTCCACCCGCTCGCTCCGCTTCAGGTACTTGACCTCGATGACGTACCCGTACCCGATGTCCGGGTACTGCGCCACGAAGGGCTCCAGGTAGAGGTCCGCGTAGCCCTTGTTCAGCTCCCGCTCCGAATGGATGACGAACTGCCCCACCATGCTGAAGTGCGCGGCGAGGAACGCCTGCACGACCTTCTCTCCGTCGATGTAGTCGCGGATGCCGGTCTGCTCGGCGATCGCCTCGGCGATGTATTCGAGCGCTGGGCGCCATTCGCCCTTGTAGGCCATGGCCCGCACCAGGCGCGAGAAGTGGTAATGGCTCACCGAGAACACCCCCACGTCCCGGTACGCATCGCGCAGGTACCCGTACATCAGCCGCCGCACCGTCTGGTTCGGGATCCCCAGCCGGGTCGTCCCCTCCGACATCCCGCGAATGCTCAACAGGCCGAAGTAGTACAGCAGGGACAGGAAGTTCTCCGGCTCGTCCAGTCGCTCCAACGGGAAGCCGAGGCTCAGGTCGGCCTCCGCCTCCCCCTCGCCGATGAGGTGGCGCAGCAGGTCGAAGTTGCCGTTGAGCTGCCTCGCGCCCGCGCTCACCCGTTGATTCACCAGCAGCAGGTGGCGCAGCTTCGTATAGTCGATGCGAACGTTGGGGTCGATGAGGTCGTCCGGCATCGGCTTGTTCGGGATGGAATCCGTCAGGTAGTGGAGCACCATGTCGGTGTTGTAGAGGTCGCCGGCGGCGTTCTTCGCGAAGCGGTAGCCGTCGTACCACTCGCGCATCACGTCCAGGGCCGCGTCCACGTCCTGGTCGAACGCGCCCCGGTCCCGGTAGAGCGCCAGCAGGCCCCGCACCTCCGGCTCGGTGAAGCCGAGCATCTCGTTGAACTCCGGCTTCAGGGTGACGTTGCGGCCGATGTTGAAGCCGCTGGTCACGTCGTCCATCGTGATGGGCGAGACGCCGGTGATGAACAGCCGTTCGAGGCCGCCCGCCTCTCCGGTCCCGGCCTTCAGGGTGGCGAAGAAGTTGCGGTAGAAGCCCCCGCCGTGGGTGAACGATTCGTAAGCCTCCCGCCCCCGGTGGGCCAGCACCGTATTGGCGAAGTTGTCGTACTCGTCGATGAGCACGTAGAGCGGGATGCCGTGCTCGCCGGCATACTTGAACAGCTCGGTGAGCCTGCCGTCGATGGCGGGCGGGGCGAGGATGCGCCGGAGCGCTTCCTCGGGAAACAGGTCCGGATGCCGCTCCAGCGCGTGGCGCAGCTCGATGAAGCAGTAGCCCTCGAAGCGTTCCTCCAGGGTCTCCAGCTTGTCGCTGAAGGCGGAGAAGTCGAAGCGCACGACGACGTAGCGTCCGCGCTCGGCGGTGGGCGCGCGGCCGATGTTCGTGCCGCCGAACAGGGTCTCGAACTCGTGCGTCCAGTGACGTCCGTAGTAGCCCTCCAGCAGCGACAGCCAGCAGGACTTGCCGAAGCGCCGGGGGCGGATGAAGAAGGCGTAGCGCTCCTCCTCCAGCGGCCGCAGGAAGCGGGTCTTGTCGACGTACAGCCAGCCGTTCCTGCGGATGCGCGGGAACGACGCCTCGCCGTAGGGGATGCGGGGCCAGGGAGCGGCGGCGGCCACTGGAACGGTCATGGGCGGTCCCTCGCGTTCATGGGAATGATGACGCTGGCGGCTTCCGCGGACCTCGGCAATGCCTGCCCGGCATGGCGCGGGTCACAAGAGGGCCTACGGGTGCGGCGGCATTCACCCGCGGCCGGCGGGTTCAGGCACGCCGCGCTGCCGCGAGCGGGCGTCATCCCCCACGGCGGCGCGTCCTGGCGGATGCGGGCGTCCCTGTTCCGCTCGACTCCCTGCACCTGCCCTCCCGGCCCCTCGCCTCCCTTTCGTTCGCGTGCCACCGACGTTCGGCGTCCGCACGGGCCCTCGACCCGGGGCGACATTATATTGCGCGCTTCCGAAGCCTGTCGGAAGCGGCCGCGGACCCGGTGGAGACGGGCACCGACCTCTGGGAACGCCGCCCTTCCTCCCATCCGATGGGATGCCCTCCATCGGATGCACGGCCGCTCCCGCCGATGGTTGTCGGATCTTCCCGGCCGGTTGGACGGACTTGCCACCGGGCGGGCCGGTTCGATGACGGAGGCACACGGGAAGAACCTCCTGGTTGCCACGTTCGGCGAGCTCGTGGGGAAGCCGCCGGTGTGGAGTGGTCGTACCAGTGGACCCATTCGGAGCCAGCGACGTTCGGAATCCGAATTCGCGTGTCGCGCTATAGTCTCGGCGGCGGTGGGCGAACCTGGACGGCCGCGATCATGGACATGAATATGCGCATGGAAACGGGCGGAGGGGCGGGGGCGCCGCCGGCCGCCGAGCTTCGCGGCGCGGCGAAGGACTTCGCCGGCCGGCCGGCCCTCGCGGGGCTCGACCTGATCCTTCCCCGGGGGTCGTTCCTGGCCCTCCTCGGGCCGAACGGAGCGGGGAAGACCACGGCGCTCGGCCTGCTGCTCGGGCTCAGGAAGCCCGACCGGGGGGAAGCGCTCCTCCTCGGCGGGTCGCCGCTCGACGAGAGGGTCCGCCGGCGGATCGGCGCTGCGCCGCAGGTCTCCGCGTTTCCGCCCGGGCTCAAGGTGCGCGAAATCGTCGCGTTCGTGGCCGCCCACTACCCCGAGCCGATGCCCGAGGCGGCGCTCTACGAGCGCTTCGGGCTGGGCGGGCTCGCGGGGCGGCAGGTGGGAGGCTTGAGCGGCGGAGAGCTGCGCCGGCTCGGGGTCGCGCTCGCGCTCCTCGGCAATCCGGAGGTCGTCTTCCTCGACGAGCCCTCGACGGGGCTCGACGTGGAGGCCCGCCGCCTCCTCTGGGACACGGTGCGCTCCTTCCATGCGGGGGGCGGGACGGTCCTGCTGACGACCCACTATCTCGAAGAGGCGGAGGCGCTGGCCGAGCGTATCGCGGTGATCCATCGCGGAAGGCTCGTGGCGGAGGGAACGCGCCGGGAGGTCACGAGCCGGATCGCCCTCCGGCGGGTGCGGTTCCGGGCGGCGGCGGTCCCGGACGTCGAGCCGGTCGCGCGAAGCACGTTCGAGTCGGGGGTGGCGACCCTCTACACCCCCGATGCGGACCGGCTGGTGCGGCGCCTGGTCGAGACGGGCGCCGCGTTCCGCGATCTCGAGGTCCTGCCCGCGGGGCTCGAGGAAGCCTTCGTCAGCCTGACGCGGGAGGGAGACGGAGGGGGAGAGGGGGAGAAGGGATGATGGCAGCGGCGGCCCTGGCCCTCGCCCACGTCCGCATGAGGCTCCTCACCCTTCTTCGCATCCCCGCCTACGTCGCGGCGACGCTCGCGATGCCGAGCCTGATACTGGTCTTCCTGGGGCTCGGGCTCGCCGACACGACCGCCGAGGCCAACGCCATCATGGCCTCGTTCACGGTGTTCGCGGTGATGGGGGTCGCGTTCTTCCAGTTCGGCGTCGGGATCGCGGAGGGCCGGGCCTCCCCGTGGGCGACCTTCGAACGCATCCTGCCGGCGCCGGTCGCGGTCCGCCTGACGGGCGCCGTCGTTCCGGCGGTGCTCTTCGCGGCGGCCGCCGCGGGGCTGGTCGTCCTGACCGCCCACGTCTTCATGCCGGTGGCGCTCGGCGCCGGGGCGTGGCTGCGACTCGGCCTCGTGCTGGTGGGCGGGAGCGTGCCGTTCGCCCTCCTCGGCATCGCCATCGGGTACTGGGTTTCCTCCCGCGCGGCCCTCCCGATCGCCAACGTCGTCCATCTCGGCCTCGCGTTCGGGGGCGGCCTGTTCCTCTCTCCGCGGCTCTTTCCCGATCTCCTCGAAGCCGCGTCGCGGTGCCTCGTGTCGAGGCACGTCGCCGAGCTGGCCTGGCGGGCCGTTGCGGACGCGCCGTGGCCGCCCGGGTCATGGCTCTGGGTCGGGGGCTATGCCGCCGCCGGCGCGCTGCTCGCCGCCTGGGGCTATCGCCGCGACGAAGGGGCCCGATACCGCTGAAGTGCGGCGGGGCGGCTCCGCCCCCGCGAGAGCCGGACCGTGGACGACGAGAGGATCCTCGTTCGGCCTCTCGGCGTCCACTCGGCCGGGAGTGCCACCCGGTGGGGGGCGTTCGACCCCCTCGCGACGCACGCCGACGAGCCACCCGGGACGGCGCAGGATCACCGGCTCTCGCCCGGGGGCCGGAACCGGCGTTCGAGAGCGTCCCAGCAGTGCGGATAGCCGGTGTCGAGCCGGTCGAGGGCGGAGGCGTAGGCGGTCGGTTCGAGCACGTAGCGGCTCTCGAACATGAACGCGAGCGTGCCGCTCAGCCGCTCGGGCTCCAACGTCTTCGCGCTCGCCCGCTCGAAGGCTTCCGGGTCCGGCCCGTGGGCGACGAGGGGGTTGTGGAGGCTCATCCCTCCCGGCGCGAACCCGCCTGGCCTCGCGTCGTAGACCCCGTAGACGAGACCCATGAACTCGCTCATGACGTTCCGGTGGAACCAGGGCGGGCGGAAGGTGTCCTCCATCACGAGCCAGCGCTCCGGGAAGACGACGAAGTCGACGTTCGCGACTCCCGGCGTGTCCGAGGGGGAGGTGAGCACGGTGAAGATCGACGGGTCCGGGTGGTCGAACAGGGTCGCGCCGACCGGCGAGAAGCGCCGGAGGTCGTACTTGTACGGCGCGCCGTTGCCGTGCCACGCCACCACGTCCAGGGGCGAGCGGGGCAGCACCGCCCGGAACGTCCGTCCCCGCGTCTTGCAGTAGAGCTCGCACTCTTCCTCGACGTCCTCGTAGGCCGCGGCCGGGTACAGGAAGTCCCGCTCGTTCGCGAGGCCGTTGGCCCCGATCGGTCCGCGCTCGGGGAGCGTCAGCGGCGCGCCGTAGCTCTCGCAGACGTAGCCGCGAACGGGGCCGTCGGCCAGCTCGACCCGGAACGCGACCCCGCGCGGGATGACCACGACCTCGCCCGGCGCCGCGAGCAGGATGCCGAGCTCGGTGAGGAACCGGACCCGGCCCTGCTGCGGCACGACGAGGAGCTCGCCGTCCGTATTCCGGAAGTACCTGCGCTCCATCGAGGCGTCGGCCACGAAGACGTGGCTCGCCATGCCGGCCTGCATCGCCGCGTCGCCGCCGGCGGCGATCGTGCGAAGCCCGGAGAGGAAGTCCGTTCGCCCGCCGGTCGGGATCGGCGTCGGGGGCCAGCGTAGCGGCAGGGCCGGGAGGTCGCTCTCGCGGCAGGGCGCGGTCCGGACCCGGCCCGCGTCCACCTCCTCGAACCCCCGATCGTGCTTCACCGAGGGCAGGATCCGGTAGAGCCACGTGCGGCGGCTCCGCGCCCGCGGCGCGGTGAAGGCGGTACCGCTCTGTTGCTCGGCGTAGAGCCCGAGCGGGGGCCGCTGCGGGGAGTTCCGTCCGATCGGCAGCGCGCCGTCCTCCGCCTCGGTAGCGTGATGGTTGCCGAAGCCGGGCATGTAGCCGAAATCGGGATCGGCGGCTTCGATGCGGCCGCCCTTGGCGTGGACTTCACGGTTCGCCATCTCGGAGTTTCCGTCGGTGGAGCGCGCTCCCGAAGGGGGCGGGCAGGCGGGGAGGGCGCGGGAGCGCGGGCGCCGCGGTCCCGGGGCGGCGGCGTGCGTGCCGCCCGGAGGTTCCGGCCGTCAGGGGCGCCCCGGCGGCCGGCGATCGCTGTAGCCGGCGTCCGGGCCGCCAACCGGCCCGCCTGCCGCGTGCCGGGCGCTCCGGGCGGCCCGGGACCGTCCCGTCCTTTCGGGCCGCCCCGCTCAGGCGCTGAGCCGCATGTACGCCGCCCCGTTCTCCGGCGCCTTGTGGAACTTCCCGTCCTTCATGATCGCGAGCAGGCGGCTCCGGTCCTGGAGGACCCGCACGTCCACGCTCGGGTCGCCGTCCACCAGCAGGAGGTCGGCGAGCCAGCCCTCGCGGACGAGGCCGAGCTCGTTCCCCATGCCCATGATCTCGCCGCCGTAGCGGGTGCCGGCCTGGATCGCCTCCATCGGGGACATGCCGAGCAGGTCGACGAAGTACTCGAAGTCCTTGGCGTTCGTTCCCATCGGGGTCCAGGCGAAGCCGTAGTCGCCGCCGATGAGCACCCGGATCCCGCGCCGGTGCATCTCCTTCATGGTCTCGACCGCGTTCTCGAGCTCGCGCTCGTAGGCGATGGTGAGCGGGGTGCCGGGCTTGATCCCCCACTCGCCGGCGTTGCGGGAGACGCCGATGAGCCAGGCGAGCCCGGGCGCGACGAAGTGCTTGTCCTTGTTGGCCTCGAGCATGTCGAGGGCTTCGCTGTCGGCGAACGAGGCGTGGTAGATGTGCTCGATGCCGTGGCGCACGCACTGCTTGATCGACTCCGAGGAGCGCGCGTGGGCGGCGAGGCTCTTGTTGCGGCGGCGCGCCTCGCTGACCGCCATCGCGATCTCCTCGTCGGCCATCGGCGTCTCTTCCGCCTTGGTCCCCGTGATCTCCTCGCCCGAGAGGTTGAGCTTGATGGTGTCCACCCCGTACTTGATGAGGGTGCGCACGGTGTGCCGCACATGCTCCGGGCCGGAGACGACGAGGCCGAGGTTCAGCCCCTCGTGCGGGATGTGGGGGGGCGCGGCGTCGCCGAGCCCGCCGGTGGTCGTGATCTCGGGGCCGGCCGCGGTGTAGCGGGGGCCGGGGAAACGGCCGGCGTCGATCGCGTCGCGGGCCACCACGTCGAGGCGCGGCTTGGCCGCCGCCGCGCCCCGCCCGGCCGTGAAGCCCGCGTCGATCATGACCTTGGCCATCTCGATGGTCGAGAGCATGTGCTCCTCGACGGGCATCATCTGGATGGGGTCGATGCCCGGTGCGTTGTTCCAGCTCAGGTGCAGGTGCGCGTCGACGAGGCCCGGCATGAGGGTCGCGCCTCGCCCGTCGATGCGCTGCCCGCCGTTCGTGCTCCACTGGTACCCGCCCCCCGAGCGGGTGACGCTCCGGATCCGGTTTCCGGCCACCGTGACCTCGCCCGCGTAGGGGCGCTCGCCCGTGCCGTCGAGGATGCGGACGTTGGTGAAGGTGATCTCGTCCTCGCCGCCGCCGCTTGCGCGCCGGCCGCTCCAGGGGTCCAGTCGCTCCGCCATGGCTCGTCCTCCCGCTCGATGTGGGTTCCTGGTCGACGCGCGGGCCGCGAACCGGGGGCCGCGAAGCGCGTTCGACGTGAATGGGATGTTATCAATCCGGCGCGGCGGCGAGGCGCTCCCGGAGCAGCTCGGCCGCGCGCGCCGGCGCCTCCAGCATCGGCCAGTGGCCGACCCGGGGCAGGGTCTCCAGGCGCGCCCCTCCGATCGAGTCCCGCAGCCGTTTCGCCGCCGCGAGCGGCGCCACCGCGTCGTCCGCGCCGTGGACGAGCAGGGTCGGGCAGCGGATCGCGTCGTGGCGGGCGGCCTGCGCGGCGGCGAGCGCCTCGCAGTGCGCCGCGTAACCGGCCGGGCTCTGGCGGAGGACGCTCTCGCGCACGAAGGCGCGGGCCGCGCCGCCCGCCGAATCGGGGCCGAGGCTCCCCGCGGACACCGCCTCCGCGATCCCGGCCATCCCGCCCGCCCGCGCTTCCCGGGCGCGCTCCTCGAGGGCGGCGCGGGCGGCCGGCGCGGGCTCGAGCAGGGCGCCGAAGAGGGTGAGGCTCGCCACCGCCTCCGGCGCGTCCGCCGCGACGTGCTGGCAGATGAGCGCGCCCATCGAATGGCCGACGAGGTGGGCGCGCGGCGCGCCCGCCGCCCGCATGCAATCGCGCACCGCGCCGGTGAGCCCCGCGAGCCCGGGGCGGCCGGGCCGGAGGGCGGAGCGGCCCGCGCCCGGGAGGTCGGGCCGGAGCGCGCGGTATCCCTCCAGGGCGGGCATCAGGAGCTCGAAGCTCCCCGAGCTTCCGCCGAGGCCGTGCACCATCACCACCGCCGGCCCCGCGCCGTGGCGCTCCGCGACGAGGCTCCCCAGCCGGACGTCCGTCATCCCGTCATCCTCCTCTGCCCGGGGGCGCCGATCTCCGCGGCCCGTTCACGAAGGCACGGCCGGGGACGGCGGGCGCGGCCGATGCGGGGAACCGGCGGCGGGGGTCGATTGGCGCCCGGTCGTCGAGAGGACCGCATGTCGGAATCATCCGTGGGCTCGACGGCCATTCCCAGGAACGCGGCCACATTCGGCGGCAGGAACGTGCTTCACCGGGTCTACCTTGCTGCATCGCGGGAACCGGCCGGTCTCGGCTGGCGGCGGCGTGGGTCCGAACCGTCCCCCGGGGATATTCTCAGGGGGGACGGGCGGCATCCCGGGGGAGCCTCGATCATGATCCGGCTTCCCCCTCCGGGATGAGGACCGTCGATCCGATGGTCTCGCCGGCTTCGAGCGCCCGGTGGGCGGCGGCCGCTTCCCGGAGCGGGTAGCGCCCGCCGATCTCGGGGCGGAGGACGCGGCGCTCCAGGGCGTCGAACAGGCGGCCGGTGATCGCGGCGACCTTCTCCGGGGTGTCCGTGAAGTGGGCGAAGTCGGGCCTCGACACGGTGGCCGACTTCGCGGCGAGGGAGCCGACGTCGAAGAGCCCGACGTCGCCGGAGGCCTGGCCGTAGCTCACGAGATGTCCGTGGACCGCGAGGGCCGCGACCGAGTGGGCGAAGCTGTCGCGGCCGACCCCGTCGTAGACGACGTCCGCCCCGTGGCCGCGGGTGAGTTCCATCACCTGCTCCTCGAGGCTCGCCTCGCCGGGCAGGACCACCTCGTGTGCGCCGGCCGCGCGGGCGGCGCGGGCCTTGGCCTCGCTGCTCGTCGCGCCGATCACCCGGGCGCCGAGATGCGCCGCCCACTGGCAGATGAAGCGGCCGACCCCGCCGGCCGGGGCGAAGACGAGCACGGTCTCGCCGGCCTGGAGTGCGTGCACCCGGTGCAGCAGGAGCTCCGCGGACATCCCCTTGAGGAGGACCGCCGCCGCCGTCTCGTCGTCGATGCGGTCGGGGAGGGGGACGACGAGGGCGGCCGCCATCGTCCGCACGGCGGCGTAGGCGCCGGGGGGCGGACAGGCGTAGGCGACCCGCTGGCCCGCCGCGAGATGCCGGACCCCGGATCCCGCGTCGAGCACCGTCCCCGCCGCTTCCAGGCCGGGCGCGCCGGGCGGCTGCACGAGGTCGAAGTATCCGGTGCGGCAATAGACGTCGATGTAGTTGACCCCGACCGCGGTCTGCCGGATCCGGACCTCCCCCGCTCCCGGCGGCGGTGCGGGCGAAGGGGCGGCGCGAAACACCTCCGGCCCGCCGTGCCGGGTGATCACCATCGCCTCGCCCACGATGGCCCCGGCCGCGCCCCGGCCCATCGGTCGGGCGGCGGCGGCCGGCGACGATGGGGAGCGGAAGCCGACCGCGGGGCGCTCCGGGGCCGCACTCGCCCCGCCCCCGCGCCCGCTTCCCCTCCCGTCCCCGCCGTTCACGGGCGGCGGCACGGTTGCCGTCGCCGTGGCCGGTGGCGGGACCGGCGGCGGGACCGGCGCGCCCGCGCCGCCGGGGCGAAGCCCGAGCGCGGCCCGCACCCCCGCGAACCCCGCCTCGTAGACCTCCTCGCCGACGAGCCGGGCCAGGGTCTCCTCCTCGCCGGGCGGCGTCCGAAACCGGGAGCTCCACGACCAGAACGTCCGGTCCCCGTCCGTCACCGGCTTCAGGAAGAGCTCGGCCACGTAGGCGCGCAGCGGCAGGTCGCTGTCCACGATGGCGTAGCGAAGGCGCCGCTCCCGGTCCGAGAGGGTGAGCAGGACCTCCCGGACGCGCTCGCCGCCCCGGATCGTGAAGCGGCGCACCGCCCCGACCTGGTCGGTGCGCCGTCCGTCCTCGAGGGCGCTCCGCTCGACGATGGGATGCCAGCGGTCGTGGCCGTTGAAGTCGCGGAGGATCCGCCACACCGCGTCGACCGGTGCGTCGAGGACGGTGGTGCGGCGGACGCGGACCATCCGGCTCGGCGCCTCTTCCCGCCGCCCTCGGCTATGCGCCGAGGGCGCGGCGGAGCGCGTCGAAGCCGCCCTGGAACACGTCCCCCGCGATGCGGGCGACCAGCTCCTCCTCGCGCTCCGGCGGGCAGTCGAACTCCGCCGACCACTCCGCGAAGGTGCGGTCCCCGTCGGTGACCGGGGTGAGCTTGAGGGTCGCGACGTAGCCCTCGACCTCCATCGGGCTCTCGAGGATCGAGTAGGTGACGGAGAAGTCGTAGTCCGAGAGGGCCAGCAACCGCTCGCGGAGGAACCCGCCGTCGGCGAGACGAAACGCGCGGACGCAGCCCACCCGGTCGGAGGGGCCGCCGCCTTCGATCCGGCTCTCCGCGATCGCCGGGTGCCAGTCGGGGAGGGCGTTGAAGTCCCGGATACGCTCCCAGACCCGGGCGGCCGGGGCTTCGATGACGGAGGATGCATAGGCTTCGGCCATGGCGGCTACCTCGTTCGTCTTCGGCGGGCTCCGGTCCGGAGCGACCGACGGCCCCGGCGCGCGGTGGACGGGCGTCGCCGCGGCGCCCTCGATCCCGATCCCGGCCCGCGCACGGACGAGCCCGAACCCGGCTTGGCGCCCGTCGTCCCGGTCGTCCCGGTCGTCCCCGGCGCCTCCGGACGGCCTCTCGCGATCCCTTCGCGAACCTCCCTCCTCCTTGCGGGCGCCGCCGGGACCGCCCGGCGCGCCGGGGCCGTCCGTACCCGGCCTGCGGCGCCTCCGGGCCGGATCAGCCCTCCTCCTTCTTCTCCTTCGACCCCGCGTCGCGGGCGAGGCTCTGCGCGTCGCGGGCGGAGCGGAAGACGTCGCCCATCCCGGCGACGTTCGGGTTCTCGACCCCGATCTCCTTCATGACCTCGTCGATGAGGGGGGCTTGGGCGCGATAGCGAAGGGCGCTCCGGATCACCTCGTCGGTCGGAGAGCGGTAGGCGTCCCCGCCGCCGTCCCCCCCGAGGCCGTCCACGTGCAGGATCCGGATGCCGTCGATCTTCTCCATCGGCCGGACGCTCTCGCGGACGATGCTCTCCAGCCGATCGATGAGGCGGCCGCGAAGCATGGCCGCCCGCGCATCGTCGGAGAGGACGTTCTCGGCCTCGTTGCGCAGGCGCTGCCCTTCGGCGGCCACCGCCGCGGTCACCTTCTCGGCGTCGGCCGCGATGCGCGCGACGTCCGCGTCCTTGGCCGCGATCAGCCGGTCCACGGCCGCGATGCGCTCGGCCGCCTCGGTCTCCCGGGTGGTCGCGACCTGCTCCTCCGCGGCGGCGGCCCGCGCCCGCGCCGACTCCGTCGCGACACGCGCGTCGGCTTCCTCGGCCTCTTTCCGGTGCACCGCGATCCGGCGATCGATCTCGGCCGACTCGACCGCCTGCTCGCGGTCGACCTCGAGCCGCCGGAGGTCGCGTTCGCGCAGGACCCGCGCCTCGTCGAGCCCCCGCTCCGACGCGATCCGCGCCCGTTCGATCTCCTCCTGGGCGGCGATCTCCGCCTCCTCGATGGACTGGCGCTGCGATATCTGCTGCGAGCGGAGCCGCCGGTCGCGTTCGATCCGGGCCGTGTCGAGGTCCTGGTCCTGGGCGATGCGCGCGGCCTCGATCGCCTTGCCGGCGGCGATGCGGGCGGTCTCGAGCCGCTCGCCGCGGGCGACCTCGCGGGCCTCCGCCTCCTCCTCGGCCGCGATCCGGGCCTCGCGGACCTGCCGTTCGGAGACGGCGCGGGCGCGCTCGACGTCCTCGTTGGCCCCGATCTCCGCGACCTCGGTCTCGTGGCGCTGGCGGATCTGCTCGGCGCGGATGAGCTTCTCGCGCTCGATCCGGGCCTGCTCGATGGCCCGTCCCTGGGCGATGCGTGCGGCCTCGATGGCCTCGTCGGCGGCGATGCGGGCGGTCTCGAGCTGCTCGCCGCGGGCGATCTCGCGGGTCTCGGTCTCCTCCTCGGCCGCGATCCGGGCCTCGCGGACCTGCCGTTCGGAGACGACGCGGGCGCGTTCGACGTCTTCGTTGGCCCCGATCTCCGCGACCTCGGTCTCGTGGCGCTGGCGGATCTGCTCGGCGCGGATGAGCTTCTCGCGTTCGATCCGGGCCTGCTCGATGGCCTGCTCCTGGGCGATGCGGGCCCGTTGGAGCTCCTGCTGCGCCCGGATCTCCGATTTCTCGACCGCCTCGCGGCGCCCGATCTCCAGCTCCGCGGTCTCGCGTTCGGTGGCGATCCGCGACTGCTGGGCCTCCGCTTCCCGCGCCACCTGTTCGCGCACGATCGCGGTGCGCTGCCCGGCCCGCATGGCCTCGATCTCGCGTTCCTGGTCCAGCCGCGATCCCTCGCTCTCCCGGTCGAGCTTCAGCGTCTCCTTCTCCGCCTCGAGGTTGCGGGAGCGGATCGCCACCATCGCGCTCTGCTCGATGTCGTTCCGGGCCTTGCGGCGGGTCTCGATCTCCTCGATGAGGCGGGTGAGGCCCTCGGCGTCGAAGCGGTTCGCGGGGTTGAAGAATTCGAGCATGGTCTGGTCGAGGCCGGTGATCGCGACCGACTCGAGCTCCAGTCCGTTCGGGGTCAGCACCTCGGCCGCCCGCGTCCCCACCTCGGAGATGAAGTCGCCGCGCTTCTCGTGGATCTCGTCCAGGGTCATCCGGGTGGCGACGGAGCGGAGCGCGCTCACGAACTTCCCGGCGAGGAGGTCCGCGAGCCGGTCGGCGTCCAGGGTGCGCCGCCCGAGGGTGGACGCGGCGGCGGCCACCGCCTCGGGCTTCTGGACGACCCGGACGAAGAACTCGGCCTCGATGTCGACCCGCATCCGATCGCGGGTGATGACCGCCTCCTCGCGCGCCCGCGAGACCGTGATCCGCACCACGTTGAGGTTGACGGGGGTGACCTGGTGGACGATGGGCAGCACCAGGGCCCCTCCGTCGATGACCACCGTCTCGCCGCCGAACCCGGTGCGGACGAAGGCCGTCTCCTTGGTCGATCGGTGGTAGAGCCAATTGAGGAGGTAGGCTGCGACCACGATGACGATGATCGCGGCGATGAGCCAGAGAATGATCGGCCCGATCAATCCGGTAGCCATGATATGTCTCCTTTTCCCTGATTCTCCCGGGCGTCTACCGGCGAGGGCCGCTCGGGCGGCGGGCGGCCGTCGGCCGCCGAGGCTCGCGGCGGGAGGAGTGGCGGCGGCCGTCTCCCCGGGCGGCGGCCGGCCGCTGCCGTCGCCGAGGCCGCCGCGGCCCGGTCCTGCCCCCGCGCCCGTATCTGCACGCGGGCGGCCGCGTCCGCCGCCGTCACGCGGCCGGCGGTCACGTCCCGCGCCCTTCGCGGTCGATCCGCACCGCCTTGAAGGCCCGGGTCTGCCGGGTGAGCGCGGCCTCCGTCGGCAGCCGCTCCATCGAGGAGGCGCCGTAGAAGCCGTGGCAGTGCTCGGTGCGGTCGAGCACGTACTGCGCGTCCTCCGGGCTCGATACCGGGCCGCCGTGGACGAGCACGATGGCCTCCGGGTTCACCCGGAGCGCGGCGCGGGCCCACGCGTCGACCCGGGCCGGGCAGTCCTCCAGCGGGAAGGCGACCCCGGCCCCGATCGAGCCCCCGGTGGTGAGCCCGAGGTGGCAGACGACCACGTCCGCTCCGGCCTCGGCCATCGCGGCCGCTTCCTCCTCGCTGAAGACGTAGGGGGTGGTCAGCAGGTCCTTCTCGCGCGCGCGGCGGATCAGGTCCACCTCCAGGCCGTAGGACATGCCGGTCGCCTCCAGGTTCGCCCGGAACGTCCCGTCGATGATCCCGACCGTCGGGAAGTTCTGGACCCCCGAGAACCCGACCGCCTTCAGCTCGTCGAGGAAGCGGTCGAAGTGGCAGAAGGGATCGGTCCCGTTGACCCCGGCGAGCACCGGGGTGCGGCGCACCACCGGGAGGACCTCGCGCGCCATCTCCATCACGACGTCGTTCGCGTTGCCGTAGGCCATCATGCCGGCGAGGGAGCCGCGTCCCGCCATCCGGTAGCGTCCCGAGTTGTAGATCACGATGAGATCGATGCCGCCGTCCTCCTCGCATTTGGCGGAGAGGCCGGTGCCGGCCCCGCCGCCGACGATGGGCTCGCCGCGGCGCTTCATGTCCTGGAGCCGCTCCAGCAGCTCCCTGCGTTCAAAGCGAGGCATGTCGGGGGGGCCTCCCGGCGAGATGATGGGGGGGTTGGACGGCGGCGAGCGCGCCCGCCACCGCGTCGGCGAAGGCCGCGTCGTTGACGTGGTGCGGGGTGCGGACGAGCCGGCGGTCGGCCCCTTCCTCGAAGGTGCGCGCGATCGTGTCGAAGAGCGCCCGGTCCGCCTCCGGGTCGTGGAAGGGCTGGCCGGGGGCGTCGAGGGCGGACACCCCGCCCTCCGGGATGAGGAAGCGCACCGGCCCGCTCATCTCGTTGATCCTCCGGGCGATCCATTCCCCCATGCGGGCGTTCTCCTCGGCGGTCGTGCGCATCAGGGTGACCTCGGGGTTGTGCTCGACGAAGCGGCGGCCCCGGTACCGCTCCGGCACCGTGTCCCGCGGCCCGAAGTTGACCATGTCGAGCGCCCCGACCGAGCCGACCCAGGGGATCCGGGTCCGGATGAACGCGCCGAAGCGGTCCTCGTCGGCGGCGAGGACGCCTCCCATCATCATGTCGCAGACCTCGGTGGTGGTGAGGTCGACGGCGGCGGCGAGGAGGCCGCTGTCCGCGAGCTTCTCCATGGACCGCCCCCCGACCCCGGTGGCGTGGAACACGAGACAGTCGTAGCGGTCCTCGACCCGGGCGGCGATCTGCTGCACGGCCGGGGTGGTGACCCCGAACATGGTGAGGCCGAGGCCCGGCCGATCGTCGTCCGGGCGAGGTGGGCGAGGTGGGCGAGGCGGGCGGGACGGGGCGCGTTCCGCCGCCCGGACCATCCCCGCCAATGCGTTCGCGCCGTTCGCGAGCACCCGCCGCGAGATCCGGTTGAGCCCCTGCACGTCCGTGACCGAGTACATCATCATGATGTCGGAGGCGCCGACGTAGCGCCCCACGTCGCCCGAGGCGACGGTCGAGATCATCACCTTGGGCGTCCCCACGGGGAGGCGCCGCATGGCCGGGGCCGCGAGGGCGGTCCCTCCGGAGCCTCCCGCGGAGATGATGCCGCCGACCCCGTTCCGGCGCCCGATCCAGCGTTCGAAGGCTTCGGCCATGGCCCCGACGGAGGCGCCGCGGTCGCCGGTGAAGACCGCGTTCGCGCCGCGCGGGTGATGGGCCGCGACGTGGTGGGGAGGGACGTCGGCCGAGGAGGGCCGCCCCGACGTCGAGAGATCGACGGTGCGGGGGTGGAGCCCGTGCGCGGCGAGGCGGTCGCGGACGTAGCGGAGCTCCGCGCCCTTGGTGTCGAACGTGCCGGCCACGAGCACCTCGCCGCCGTCGCCGGCGGGGTCGGGGCGCGGCGAGGCCGGCTCGCGGTAGAGGGGCTCCGGCGGGGCGGGGCGGGGGGCCGCGGGCCGGGCCGGGGGGAACGGCCCCGGCGGCGATCGCGGCTCCGGTTCTTCCGGGCTCGGAGAATGGGCCGCCGCCGGCGCCGCCGCATCGGAGGTCGGTTCGAGGGTCGAGGTCGGGGTCGGGGCCGGGACCCCGCCGGGCGGCGCCCCCCAGGACGCGCGCGACCAGCGGGTCGGCGGTACGTAGGCGAGGCGCGGACGGGAAGGGGCCGGCCCGGCGCCCGCCCGTCCGGCCTCCGCCGGCCCGCCCGCGGCCGGAGCGCCCCGGCCGGGATGCTCCGCCTCCCGGCCGGGGTCTCCCGATCCGGCCTCGCTCCGGGGCGGGCCGAGGGGAACGGCCTCGGCGGCGCGGTCCGCCGCGTCCCGCCGGGCCGGCGCCGCGGGCTCCGGACCCCCGGAGGACTCTCGCCCCACCCCGAGGAGGCGTTGCTGGAGGGCGCGGTCGCGGGCGAGCTCTTCCGCCGGGATGACCCGGCTGATCCGGCCGTTGACCATGATCGCGACGTCTTCCGCGATGGCCGTCGCGACCCCGATGTTCTGCTCGATGAGGAGGATGGCGGCGTCGCCTTCCTGCGCGAGGGTGGACAGGAGCTCCTCGAGCTGGGCGACGATGAGGGGGGCGAGCCCCTCGGTCGGCTCGTCGAGAACCAGGAGGCGCGGGTCCTGGAGGAGGGCGCGCGCGATGGCGAGCATCTGCTGCTCGCCGCCCGAGAGCTGCCCGCCGCCGTTCCGGCGCCGCTCGGCGAGGCGCGGAAAGACGCCGTAGACCCGCTCCGGGGTCCACGACCCGCCGCCGCGTCCGGCGAGGCGCAGGTGCTCGTCCACGGTGAGGGCGGGCCAGAGCCGGCGGCCCTGCGGGGTGTAGGCGATGCCCCGGGCGGCGACCTGGTAGGGAGGGAGACCCGTGACGTCTTCGCCCTCGAACCGGATCGATCCCCGCCGCACCGGGAGGAGCCCCATGACGGCGTTGCAGAGGGTGGTCTTGCCCATGCCGTTGCGGCCGACCACCGCATGGACCCCCTCGTCCAGGGTGAGGTCGACGCCCTGGAGGGCGTGGGACTGGTCGTAGTGGACGTGGAGGTCGCGGATCCGGAGGGTCGCGGACGACTCGGCCCGGCGCCGCGCGCGCTCGGCCCGCCAGCCGGCGCCCGAGCCGGCCCGCGCCCGCTCAGCCACGTCCGTGCCCCAGGTAGAGCTCCTGGACCTCCGCATCGCCCTCGATCTCCTCCGGGGTCCCCTCCTTGAAGATGCGGCCGTTGTGCATCATCGTCACGTTGTCCGCGACCCGGAGCGCCACGTCCATGTCGTGCTCGATGATGATGAAGCTCATGTGGCGGGGCAGCGAGCGCAGGATCTCGACGAGGTCGGAGCGCTCGCTCGGGGACAGCCCCGCCGCCGGCTCGTCTAGCAGGGCGAGACGGGGCGCGCCCGCGAGGGCGAGCGCGATCTCGAGCTGGCGCTGCTGTCCGTGGCTCAGGGTGGATACGAGGTCGGTCCGGACCGCGTCGAGGTTGACCGCGCCGGCCAGGGTCTCGGCCGCCTGCATCGCCGCTTCGTCGCGCCGCGCCCGACGAAGGGAGAAGCGTCGGCGGCTCACCCCGCGGCAGGCGAGGTAGATGCCGTCGATGACCCGCAAGCCCCCGAACAGCAGCGAGATCTGGTAGGTGCGGCGGAGCCCGCGGCGGATCCGTTCGTGCACGGGCAGATCCGTCACGTCCTCGCCGAAGAGGCGCACGCGGCCGGTCGTCGGCGGGAAGTCGCCGGTGATGGCGTTGAACAGGGTGGTCTTGCCGGCCCCGTTCGAGCCGAGGACCGCGCGCCGCTCCCCCGCCCCCAGGGTGAGGTTGACGTCGGCGAGCGCGACCAGCGCGCCGAAGTAGCGGCTGACCGCCTCGAGCTCCAGCGCATGCCGGCCGGCTCCCTGGAGCCGGGAGAGGGCGTCCGTTCCGGCCGTGTCCGTTCCGGCCGTGTCCGTACCCGTCGCGTTCGCCCCGGCCGCATCCGCGCCGGCGGCGTCCGGCCCGGTCATCGCGGCGGGGGCGGGGCGCGGCGCCCCGCCCCCTCCCGGACTTCCCGTTTCTTCACGTCCGCTCCGCGCTCATTCGCAGGGCGGGTTCTCGCGGCCGACCACCCCGTACTCGAGGAACTTCTCGTACTCGAGGCCGAAGGTCTGGCTGACGGCCGGGATGACCTCGAGGGTCTTGTTCACGAGGTTCCCCTCGGGACCGACGATCACCTCGGTCAGGAAGATGTCCGCGATCGCCTGCCGGCGCGGGTCGAGCTTCACCATGCCGGTCGGGGTCTCGAACTCGAGGCCCGAGAGCGCCGCCCGGAGCGCCGCGCCCCCGTCGGAGAGGTCGCCGCCCACCTGCTCGATCCCGAGGAGGAGCGCCTTCGTGTTGATGTAGTAGCCGTGGGCGAAGAGCGACGGCGACGGGAACCCGTCCGGGAACCGCTTCTGGTAGGCGGCGACGAATGCGCTCCACCGCGCGTCGTCCCAGGTGTCCGAGATCGGCCCGGCGGACGGGGTGCCGATGACGAAGTCCCGGGTCCGGCCCTTCGAGCCGAGCACCGACTGGTCCACCGTGATCGAGCCCGCCACGAGCGGCAGCTCCCCGCCGGCCTGCTCGTACTGGGTGAGGAAGTTGATGGCGTCCGCGCCGCCGAGGGCGACGTAGATCGCATCCACGTCGTCGGGCAGGGCTGCGATGACCGAGGAGTAGTCCTTGTTGCCGATCGGCACCCAGAAGCGGGCGTCGACCGGGGCCTTGCCGCCGAGCCGGCAGAAGGGCTCGAGGAACCCGAACACCTGGGTGTACGGGAACGAGTAGTCCTCCGCGAGCACCGCCACGCTCCGGTATCCCTTCACGTCGTAGGCGTACTCGCCGAGGCCGGCCATCCACTGCGCGCCGTCGGTGCTGAAGCGGAAGAAGTTCGGCGCCGGGTCGCGCAGGGTGGTGTCCTGGGCGGCCGAGGTGCCGTTGACGAACGTGACGCCGGGCTTGGTCTTCGCGTAGTCCTTGACCGCGAGGCCCTCCGAGCCCGAGAGCGGGCCGACCATGACCTGCACGCCATCCTGCTCGACGAGCTTGCGGGTGGCGCGGATGGCGCTGTCCGGCGAGGCGTCGGACGAGCCGGTGACGAGCTCGATCTTCATCCCGCCCGCCATGTAGCCGGCCTCTTCGAGGGCCATGGTGACCCCGCGCATGCTGTCCTGTCCGAGGGCCGCGAACGCGCCCTCCAGGGTCGCGAGGGCGCCCATCCTGATCGAGTCCTCCGCCTGCGCGGCGCCCGCGCTCCCGGCGAGCAGCGCCGCCGCGGCGAGGAGTGTCCTTCCCTTTCGGTACATCTTCGTTCTCCCTAGCCAGTGGGTGGTCGGATGCCGGCGGGATGGCCCGCGGCCTCCGGTTCGGCGCGTCCGGCGTCGTCCGGCCGCGCATTCGCGTCGAACCGGAGCCGCGGGCGGATCCGGTTCCAGAGCCCCAACAGCCCATCGGGCGAGAACAGCACCACGAGCAGGAAGACCAGCCCGATGACGGTGTTGAAGCGTTCGCGGTCGATGAGGTCGATCGCGAAGTTCTCGAGCAGCACGAACCCGATCGCCCCGAGGAAGGGGCCGATCGGGTGGCGCAGGCCGCCGACCACGGCGATGACGAGGATGTCGATGGACGCCTCGACCCCCATCGTCCCGGGCGACACGCGGCCGTTGAACCAGACCAGGAGCACCCCGGCGGTGGCCGCGACGAGGCCGGCGAGGAAGAAGGCGAAGATGCGGTGGAGGGCGACGTCGAAGCCGAGCGCCCTCATGCGCCGCGGGTTGTCTCGGATCGCCTGGAGCCCCAGCCCGAAGGTGGAGCGCGAGACGTACGACACCGCGCAGAAGAACCCGCCCGCGACGGCCAGCGAGAGGTAGTAGAAGGGGACCGGGTCGCGCCAGTAGACGCCGAACAGGGTCGGGGGCTCGACCCCCGCGAACCCCGTCCAGCCGTTGAAGATGACGTAGTTCTGGCGGACGAAGAAGAAGAAGACGACCGCGATCGCGAGGGTGATCATGATCGTGTAGATCCCCTCGGTGCGGACCGAGATCGCGCCGATGAGGGCGCCGAGCGCCGCCCCGGCGAGGATCGCGGCCGGGGCGGTCAGCCACCACGGCCAGCCGAGCCCCATCACCCCGACGCTGTTGTCGCCGAGGATCGCCACCATGTAGGCGCTGATCCCGGCGACGGTGAGCTGGGCGAGGCTGACCATGCCCCCGTAGCCCGCGAGCATCATGAGCGAGAGGGCGATGGTGCCGAGGATGAGCGAGTAGGCGCCGATCTGGAACGTGAAGAAGTCCGAGGCGAAGCCGGGCCAGGCGAGCAGGAACACGACCGCGGCCACCGTCCCCGGGTGGAGATCGGACCACGCGACCCCGCCCGAGAAGATTCCGTGTCCGCGTCCGTGTCCGCGCCTGCGCCCGGCTTCCACTCAGCGCCCCCCCATGATCCCCTGCGGCCGGACCGCGAGCACGAACACCATGATGAGGAAGGTGAGCACGACCCCGTAGGTCGGGAAGTACGCGAGCCCGAACTGCTCGGCGAGCCCGATGAGGAGGGCGCCGATGGCCGCCCCGGTCACCGAGCCGAGCCCCCCGACGATGACCACGACGAGCGAGGCGAGGAGGTAGCGGATGTCCTCGCCGGGCGAGATGGAGAGGGCGGTGCCGCCGACGACCCCGGCGAACCCCGCGAGCCCGGCCCCGATCGCGAACACCACCGCGAAGACGAGCTGCACGTTGACCCCGGAGGCGGAGAGCATGTCGCGGTCGTCGACCCCGGCCCGGATCATCATCCCGACGCGGGTGCGGTTGAGGAAGAGCCAGAGGGCGATCCCGATCCCGACCGCGGCGGCGAGGACGGACAGCCGGTAGACCGGGTACTTGATGTAGACGGCGGCGCCGGACGACTTGACGACGGAGACGATGGGGAGGGTCGCCGCTCCGAACAGCCACTCGGGCGGCTCGAACTGGTAGGTGACCCCGGTCCAGACGGCGAGCATGAGGTCGGCGGCGACGATGGAGAGGCCGATGGTCACCAGGGTCTGGCGAAGGTCGTCGCCTTCCATGCGCCGGAAGACGAGGATCTGGAGGAGGGCGCCGCTCAGGGCGATGACGAGGAAGGCGATCGCGAGGCCGAGGAACCAGCTCCCGCTCGCTTCCGCCACGTCGTAGCCGATGTAGCCGCCGAGGAGGTACATCGAGCCGTGCGCCAGGTTCACGTTGCGCATGAGGCCGAAGACGAGGGTGAACCCGCTCGCGACGAGGAAGTAGAGGCCGCCCAGGGTGACCCCGTTGAAGAGGGTGTTGACGAACGTCTTCTTCCGGCCGATGGCGGCGACGAGCCAGGGCGGCCAGACCGCGAAGACGAGCCACAGGAACACCGCGGCGAGGAGGACCAGGACGATGGCCCCGAAGGTGTGGCGCTCGACGAACTGCCTCATCGGCGGGGGCTGGGGGCGCGGCCGGGGCGGGGCGGGGCGGCAGCGGGGCGGAGGAGCGAGGCGCGGGGAGGATGCGGCTGCTCGTCGCTGCCCGCGATCGGGATGGGCGCCTCCGCGTGCGTCATATCCTCATCCATCCTGCACCGCCCCTCCCCCGAGGGCGACGTGGACACCCGAGTGTACCCGACCCCGGCGGCCGTCATGCCTTCCGATGTGCCGGGAGGCATGTGCGCTGTTCGCAAGTATTTGAAACATAGGGTCAGGATGAATCCGTCGGACCCTGTGCATGTCCAGCCGCGACACGCTCGTGACCGTCTTATCCATTTGATTCACAAAATCTTTCGTTGCTGCGGCGGGCGGTATATCAATAACTTACGAACAGCGCCCGGGGCTCGCCGGGCCGGTTGGACCTGCCGGACGTCGGGGGACGAGCCCGGCGCCGGGGACGCCCCGCGGGGCGCCGCCCTCGGTCCGAGAGAGGCGGCGGCCCCTTCGCCGACCCCGGGGCACGACCGGGGCAGGACCGGGACCTGAAGCCGCGCAGGAGAAGCCGCCGCCGTGAAGCCGGGCGGCCCGGACGTGGAAACCAGGCCCCGGTCGGGAGGCCGCTCATCGCCGAAGCGCCGCCCTCGGGGGACTCGGGTGGGTCCCGGGCGACACCCGCGAGGCGTTCCCCGGCTGGTGGGTCCGCCCCGGCCCGCGGGCGTCGCCGGCGGCGACGGAGGCCGATCGCGAGGCGTCGTCCGGTCCCAAGGGACGGCATCGCCCCGCGCCCGCACCCGCTTCGGACGCCGGCCTGCGGCGGCGCCCCGTCCTCACCCGGCCAGATAGACCTTCTGCACGAATTCGTCGGCCGTGAAGTCGCGCGGGTCGCCCTCGTACCGGATCCTCCCGTTCTGCAGGATGTAGACCCGGTCCGCGAGGCCGAGGGCCACCGAAACGTTGTGCTCGACCAGCAGGATCGTCATGTTCTCCTGCTTGATCCGTTCGATGATGCGCACGATCTCCTTCACCATGATCGGGCTGAGGCCCTGGCAGGGCTCGTCCATGATCAGCAGCTTCGGGCGCGCCATCAGGCCGCGGGCGACGGCGACGATCTCCTGCTGGCCGCCGCTCAGCAGCCCGGTGCGCTCATCGAGCTTCTCCTTCAGCACGGGAAACCTCGCCAGCAGCCGTTCGACGTCCTCGGCGATACCGGCCTTGTCGTTGCGCGAGAACGCTCCCATCCGCAGGTTCTCGTGGACCGTCATGTACGGGAACAGGCGCCGGCCCTCCAGCACGCTGCCGACCCCGAGACGCACGATCGCCTCCGGCTTCATGCCGTCGATCCGGGCCCCCTCGAACCGGATCTCGCCTTCGGTGGGGGTCTTCAACCCGGAGATCGCCTTCAGGATCGTGCTCTTGCCCGATCCGTTCGCGCCGAGCAGGCTCACCACCTGTCCGGCCTGCACGTCCATGGCGAGGCCGTGAATGGCCTGGAACACCCCGTAGTGGACCGACAAGCCGCGGATGCTGAGCACGCCCTAGCCTCCGAGGTAGGCTTCGATCACGTTCTTGTCCCGCGTCACCTCGCCGGGGGGTCCGTCCGCCATCTTCCGCCCGTAGTTGAGGGCCACGATCCGGTCGCAGAGGTCCACCAGCAGGTTGACGTTGTGCTCGATGATGCAGACGGTGGCCCCTGAATCACGGGCGTCGCGGACCAGGCTGGTGATCGCCTCGCTCCGCGACGGGGAGATCCCGGTGAGGGGCTCGTCGAGCAGGAGCAGCCTGGGGCCGGCGGCGAGGCCGATCGCGAGGGTCAGGGTCTTCTGCCAGCCGTAGGAGAGCTGGGCCGCCAACTGGCCGCGCCGGTCCGCCATGCCGGTCCGCTCCAGGATCTCCTCCGCCCGCTCGGTGATCCGGCGTTCCTCCCGGCGCACGGCCGGCGTATTGAAGAACGCGGCGACGACGTTGTGCCGGCGGCGCAGGTGGAAGGCGAAACGGACGTTGTCGAGGACCGACAGCGTCCGGAACAGGCGGTTGAGCTGGAAGGTCCGCACAATGCCGAAGCCGGCGATCGCGTGCGGCGGCGCGTTCGTGATGCGCCGGCCCTCGAAGCGGATCTCGCCGCCGTTCGCCTTCAGGAAGCCGGTGACGACGTTGAAGAGCGTCGTCTTGCCGGACCCGTTCGGACCGATGACCCCGAGGATCTCGCCTTGCGAGACGTCGAAGTCCAGGCCGTCGATCGCGGCGACCCCTCCGAACAGCTTGCGAAGGCCCCGGATCCGCAGCAGGGCGGCGTCCTTCGCGCCATCGGCCCGGCGGTCGGCGGCGGAAGGGGGCGCGTTGCGCGGATCAGTCGCCATGGCTCGCCTGCATCTCCCCGCCGCGGCGGGCGCGCCGCCGGAAGAACCGCCGCACCCGCCGGGGCAGGCCGATCAGTCCCTCGGGGATGAAGAGCATGACCAGGATCATCAGCCCGCCGGCCAGGATCACCTCGTAGGGTCCCACCCCCCGCACCCCCAGCGCGATGCCCTTGACCAGGAAGGCGCCGAGGATCGGCCCCCATACGCTCGTCGCCCCGCCGATGATGACGAAGGACACCGCCTCGATCGATTGCAGGATGGTGAAGCTCTCCGGGTGGAGGAAGGTGTTGAACGAGCCGTAGACCCCGCCGGCCAGCCCGGCGAAGAAGCAGGCGAGGGCGAAGGCGAACACCCGGTAGTTCATCGTGGCCACGCCTACGGATTCGGCCAGATCCTCGGCGTCGCGCAGCGCGACGATCGCGGCGCCGATCCGGCTGTAGTCGATCCGCAGCATGATGACGACGGTGATCGCCAGCATGGCGAACGCCAGATAGTACCAGTGGGCCTTGGCGGAGAAGTCGATGTTCACCCAACCCGGAATGGCGATCGCGTCGGGGAGCGGGATCTTGCGAAAGCCCTGCCAGCCGCCGAACACCGGGACCCAGAGATAGAGCAGCGAGAGCCGGATGACCTCGCCCACCGCCCACGACACGAGGAAGAAGTAGGAGCTCTTGAGCCGCAGGGTGGGGATGCCGATCGCGATCGCGAACACCGCGGCGGCCGCGCCGCCGAGCGGCAGCGCCAGCCAGAAGGAGACGCCGAAGTCGCGCGCCAGGAGGCCGCACGCATAGCCGCCGATGGCGATGAAGCCCGCGGTGCCGAAGGAAACCAGCCCCGTGCGCCACACCATGCGCAGCCCGAGGGCCGCGGTGCTGTGCAGGAAGACGTTGACCAGGACATGGAGGTAGTACTGCTGCCGGAACCACAACGGCAGGGTCAGGAAGAACAGGAGAACGGCGCCTCCGAACAGCCATTCGCCGGAAATGCGGCCGGAACGCTCAACCATCGGCCCGCTCTTCTTCCTTCGTGAAGACCTCGAACACGATGCCGCCGAACAGGCCCGTGGGCTTGAAGACGATGACCGCCATCACGATGACCAGCAGCAGGATCTGCGTGTAGTGGCCGATGAAGGCGGTGCCGAAGGCATCGATGAACCCGACCATCAGGCCGGCCCAGATGGCCCCGACCACACTCCCCATGCCGCCGAGGATGATCACCATGAACGCCTTGATCAGCAGGCCGTCGGCCATGTAGGCGTGTACGTTGAACACCGGGGTGATGATCGCGCCGGCCGCCGCGGCCATCCCGCACCCGATGAGCATGGCGATCGTGGCGGTTCGCGGGATGTTCACCCCCTGGACCGCCGCCGCGTCGCTGTCCTGGGCGACGGCCCGCATCGCGAGTCCGATCCTGGTGTAGCGCAGGAGCAGCAGCAGGGCGGTGACCAGCACCGCGGCGACGACGATGATCATCACCCGCTCCAGCGGAAACCGGATGCCGAGGAAGCTCACCATGCCCTCGAAGTAGGTGGGCACGCTCTTGGTGTGGATGCCGAAGGTGATGTAGAAGCCCTGCTGGAGGATCTGGGTCAGCCCGACCGCGACGATCAGGCAGGGCAGCACCTGGCCCCAGAAGCGCTGGTAGAGCACCCGGTTGACGAAGGCCCCGAGCAGGCCGACCGCGAGGACCGCGAGCAGGAAGGCGAGGGGGTAGGGAACCTGCAGCGCCAGCAGCCAGTCCGGGACCGCTTCGATCGCGGTGGTCTCCTTCTCGACCAGCATCCAGACCCCGAACGCGCCGATCATCAGGAACGCGCCGTGGGCGAAGTTGATGATGTGCAGGACCCCGAGCACCAGGCTCAGCCCGGCCGCCACCAGGATGTAGAGACCCGAGAGCATCAGCGCGTTCATCAGGGTCTGGAGGAGCAGAAAGGTGTTGAAGAGCATCGCCCGGACCTATCTCGCGATCATCGCGATATCGTCGTTCGGGGGTGCGGGGCGGCGCTCCGGCATGGCCGCGGTCTTCCGGTCTTCACGGCATCCGATCTTCCTTCGGCCGTGCGGACGCCGCGGGACCCGGCGATGAGACGAGCCCCCGCCGCCGTCACGACCCGTTCGGCGGCGTTCGGCGCCCGGCGGCGCGGCCGATCGGCCGACCGGCGGTTCGGTCGATTCGGATCCGAACCGCCGGTGCGGCGCGGAGAGCCGCCGGACGGGAGGGGCCGTCGCCCGCACGTCCCCGGCGCCATGCCTCCGGCGCCGGGGGTGGGCGGGCCCGGGTCCCGAATCGCTTGTCCGCCTGCCGCTCGCTCGGGGACGATCAGGGAACTTCCGGCGTCGAGAAGGCGATGGTGACGACCTCGCCGTCCTTGACGACGTTGATCGGCAGCGAGTGGATCATCTGGTGCTTGATCCCGTAGGTCTTCTCCCCGCCCCAGGCGGTCATGGTCCCGGCCAGGGTCTTCCAGCTGAAGGTCTCCATGAAATCCCTGAGCTCGGTGGGGTCCATGCACTGGCAGGCCTCGATGGCGAGGAAGGTCCCATTGGCCATGTCGTACATCTTCTCGCTGTGGAAGGTGACGAACCGCTCGCCGTACTTCTCCCGGTACTTCGCGGCGTAGGCCTTCTGCTCCGGCGATACGTCCGGCGAGTCGTAGGACAGGCTCTGGAGCAGATACATGCCCTCCATGGCTTCGGGGCCGGCGATCTTCAGCGTCTCGTCCGGGTTGGTGCCGGCGGACACGATGATGCCTTCGTAGCCGAGCTCGTGGAGCTGCTTGACCACCAGGCCCTCGTGGCCCGGCCGGGTGGCGGACATCTCGACGAGGTCCGGGTTGGCCGCCATCAGCCGGGTGATCGGAGCGTAGAAGTCGGTCGCCGTCTCTTCGGTGTAGTCCTCGTGGACGACCTCGTATCCGAGCTCCAGGGCGGCGGCCTTCATCAGGGCCCCGGACGCCATGCCGGCGGAGGTCGCCCCCTCGAAGATGGCGATCCGCTTCTTGTCCGGGAAGTTCTCCCGGAACCACGCGAGGAAGCTCTTGCCGAACTCGTTCGCGGTGCCCCACAGACGGAAGGTGTAGGTCTTGTCCGGCCCGATGGCCTTGGGGTTCCAGCCGGTCGTGGTGTTGAATATCCGGTTCTTCTCCAGCACCGCCTCGGTGGCGGCGATGGTCGGCCCGGAGCCCGCGTTGGCGATGACGATCTCGATGCCGTCGTCGAAGACGAGCTTGTTCGCCACCTCGACCGCAAGCTCCGCGGAGTACTTGTGGTCGTACACCGTGTACTTGATCTCGTAGGATTTGCCGCCGACCTTCACCCCGCCGCGCGCGTTCCACTCCTCGATCGCCATGTTGACCCCGCGCATCGCGCCGGTGCCGAGGGCCGCGCCGGGTCCGCTGAGCGGTTCGTAGGCGCCGATGAGCAGCACGTCGTCGAACTGCTGGGCGTGCGCGGGCGCGGCCCCGAACAGGGCGGCGAGCGCGGCGGCGATGATTGCACTCGGGACGGTTCGCATGGTTCTCCCTCCTGGTCCGGATTGGCCGAAGCGGCCCGGGGAGCCGGTCGAATTCCCGGAGGCCCGATCCGCAGGCCGTCGAGCCATGCTCACACGGCGCACCCCTTCGGTCAAGGGCGCCAACAGGGCGCCTGTCAGGGCGTGCCGGGAGTGTCGGGAGTGGGCCGGCGCCGTCGGGCCGGGCGAGGGTCGTTTCACGCTGCACCGGGGGGCGCGCGCCGGATGTGTCTCGAAGAAGAATTCGGATGATATTGGTCTGAAAATGGAAATTCGACGATTCATGCGATGCGGATCGGGACGCGACGGCAGCCCCCGAGCCGGACCCCGGCGGTGTGAAAAGGCCCTGGGGGCCGGCGCCGTGGGGTCGGGCGAGGGGGATGGGATGTGTCGAGGCGCACGGCCGTTGCGAATCCCCCCGGCTTCCGGACGGCTATGGCGGCAGGTACGTCCGCACGGATGTTTCGATCATCGAAATCGAGCATGACGTCGAAATGGCGGCCCCATCCGAGCCGGAGGAATCGGAGCCGTATGATTCCGGGCCGCCGGATGAACCGGTCGGAGTCACCGTGCGGAGGCGCCGGCGCCGACCCTCGCGTCGCGGCCTTCGGCCTCCCCGCCCGGGAGCGGGCGGCGTTCGTAGAGGGCGGGGTCGGCGAAGACCTCGGTGAGCGCCTCGATCAGGATGGCGGACCAGCGCTCGATGCCCGGATCGTCGGCGACGAGGTCCTGCCGCACCTCGATCTGGACGTTCGCGCGCCCGTGGCGGGCGGCATGGGCCGGCATCGTGTACCCGTGGGGCGAGGCGCCGGAGTAGGGCTCGTTGTCGCCGACCACGAGGTCGCCCCGGGCGCGGAGGGCGCGGAGGAGGGAAAGGGCCATCCGGCCGTCCTCGTGCCAGAGGACCCCCGCGTGCCAGGGCCGGCGGGTCCCGTTCAGATGCGGGGTGAAGCTGTGCATCATCACCACCGGCGGCGCCTTGCCCCGCGCCTCCACACCGCTCAGCACGGCGGCGCAGGCCCGGTGGTAGGGCCGGAACCAGGCTTCGGCCCGGGCCGCGGCCTCGCGCGCCGTCAGATCCTGGTTGCCGGGGATCGGCGTGCCGTCGCTGACGGCGAGGATGGACTGCGCGTCGTCGAGCCGGCGGTTGCAGTCGATGACGAGGCGCGAGCAGCCGGCGAGCACCGCCGGGGCGTCGAAGTGGGCGGCGAGCCGGCGGGTCAGGGCCGCCGCCCCGATGTCCCAGGCGATGTGCCGCGCGAGCTCCTCCGGCGGAAGCCCGAGGTTGCGGAGGGCGCGCGGCGCCCGGTTGCTCGCGTGGTCGCAGAGAAAGACGACGGGGGCCGCCCCGTCCGGATTGACCAGCTCGAAGGGCGGCGGATCATCCGCGTCGGGCAGTGCCCCCGCGCCGTCCCGGCCGCCGCCTGCCGCCTCGGGTCTCGCTCGATTCATGGCGCGGGGACTATAGCGGCAACCGCGCCGCTCCGGCGACGGCGTATGATGGTCCGGATCGGGTCCCCCCCGATGCCCGGCGAAGGAGAAGACCGATGCGGGTCTCCGTGGTCGAAGCGAAGCAACGGCTGGCGGAGCTCGTCCGCCGCGCGGAGGCGGTCGACGAGGTCGTGCTTACCCGTCATGGTCGAGCTGCCGTGAAGCTGGTGCCGCAGGCAAACGGACCGCGGGGGCCAATACCGCCCGCGGCCAGGATTTTCTCCATGGCGGCGATGGCCTGCCGCGAGGGTCGCGGTCGGCGCCTCCGCGTTGATGGCGGTTTTGCCGGACGAGCCCGAGGCGGCGGCCTGTGCGGAAGCTCTCGCGACGAGCGGCCGGATCGTGATCTCCGCCTCGACAGTGGCCGAGGCGATGATGGTTGCCGAACGGCGGGGCATCGGTGCGGAAATGACCGGGCTCATCAATGGACTCCAGCCCGAAATTGCAGCCGTCTCGCTGACCGTGGCGCGGCGGGTTGCCGGCGCCTGCGCGCGATGGGGTAAGGGCGTCCACCCTGCCGGGCCGAATTTCGGCGACTGCTTCGCCTGTGAAGTCGCCGGGACGGGGGGCTGTCCCCTGCTCCGCGTCGGGCGGATTTTGCGCGGACGGATATCGCAAGCGGGCCGTGATCCCCGCCTTGGTCCTGCCGCCCGCGTGGTAGACTCGTCCACGATCCGAAACAACCGATCCCGGAGGGGCCGTGCCTTATACAGTGATTACGGATGGAGAGGGGGTTCGACAAGCCTTCGAAGCTCTGCGCGGCGCTTTCCTGACAGACGAGGTGGAGGGAGAATCTGAATTCTATGGAGAGCCTCGTTACCACCACCCAGACAGGGAGCATCTGTGGTTCGGCTTCGTCCATCAGCAGGAGCGGCAAGTATATCGTATTGGATTCGGACGTAGGGATGAAAATAAATTTGGAATCAATATAAGCGTACCAGAAGAAGGTCAGAATCTCCAACACGGTAAAGGTCTATTCGTTCGAGATGAGGGAAGAAACAGGTATTTCATTCATTCGGGAAGTTTTAGGCTGCCTGCTGATGGTCCTCGGGAAAATGTAAATGTACGCGACCAATTAACAGAATTTACCGGGAGTGAGTGTTGGATAGATGTAGAAGGTAGATCAGAAAGAAAATTTCTGATCGCACGACTCGACCCCAACGATCCATCCGCCGTGATTGAGCGAATCGACAAAGTGACAAGTGTCATCAAGAGCTTCAAGAATGGTGATCGTGCTCCTCCGTTTCCGCTCGATGACGACTCCCCACCGGAAGACCTCCCGACAGGAAGGGCGCCGTCAGCGCTCAACACGATTCTCTACGGTCCGCCGGGAACGGGGAAGACCTACGCCACCTTCCGTCGTTGCGTGGAGATCTGTGACGGAGAGAAGGAACGCCTGAAGGAGGAGGCGGAAATCCGAGCCCGCTACAGGGAACTCGTCGAGGAAGGACGAATCGAGTTCGTGACCTTCCACCAGTCCTACGGCTACGAGGAGTTCGTCGAGGGGTTGCGGCCCGGCCCCGGCTCCGGGAGCGAACGAGAGGAGGCCAGCGCCGGCTTCCGCCTCGATCCGACCGACGGCGTGCTCAAGCGCATGGCGGATCGTGCTCGATCCAATCGCAAGAAGCCGCATGTCCTGGTCATCGACGAGATCAACCGCGCCAACGTCTCGAAGGTGATGGGAGAGCTCGTCACGCTGCTGGAGGAAGACAAGCGCGAGGGCGCCAAGAACGCAGTCGCCGTCACCCTGCCTCACTCCGGCGACCGCTTCACCTTGCCTCGGAATCTCCACGTCCTCGGCACGATGAACACCGCCGACCGGTCCATCGCGCTCCTCGACACGGCCCTCCGCCGCCGCTTCGACTTCGAGGAGCTGGCCCCCGACCCCGAAAAGCTTCGTACCGCCGCCGGGAAGTCAGGCATCGACCTGCCCGCCGTGCTTCGCGCCATCAACGAGCGTCTGGAATACCTCATCGACCGCGACCACCTGATCGGCCACGCCTGGCTGATGGGAGTGCCCACGAGAGAAGACGTCGATCGCATCATGCGGCGGAAGATCATCCCGCTCATCGCCGAGTACTTCCACGATGATTGGGAGAAGGTCCGGGCGGTCCTCGGCGGCCCCGATCGCTCTGACGCCAACCCCTTCATTGACAGAAAACGGCTCGCTCGGCCGCCGGGGCTCGGGGACGATGGGGCGGACGGGGAGCGTTACCGCTGGACGGTAAGGGACCAGTTCGAGGATAACGCCTACGTCCGCCTCGTGTCGGGGTCGGCCGCGGATACAGGACGAGATTCGGAGGCAGGGCAGGCCCAAGACCCGGGCCAAGCTCCGGAAGCGGAACACGAAGACGAATGATCCCGCCGCCGTGAGCCTCACCTGCCGGGAGTGGGACAGCCTGACGGTCGGGAAGGACCTGACGGAGAACGAAGCCCGAGGTTTTCACGCTCTCGCCGAACGGGCCGGAAGGCGGCTCAAGAACAAGCCGACCGTTCTGACCCGGACCTTTCAAGGCCGGAAGGGACAGGTGCTGAAGGCGGGGCAGGTGGTCGGGGTCCTCGCCATCCCGAGGCGGACTCTCGAGATCCTGCCCAAGATTGACGGGGACGACGGCGCCGTCCGTCGCGCGCTGATCCACATGCTGGCCGTGGCCCGCGGACTGCGGGTGGCCGACGGCGAGCTCTCGGCCCTGCACACCCAACGGCACGACCTCCTGGAGATCCTCATCGGGCTGTTCGTCGGCCGGCTGCTCGCCGCGGTGCGTCGCGGCCTCCCTCGCCGCTACGTCGAGTACGAGGACGACCTCCGGCTGCTGCGCGGGCGGCTCGACGTCACGCGGCAGGTGACGCACCTCGCCTTTCGGCCGGATCTGCTCGCCTGCCGCTTCGACGATCTGTCCGAGGACACCCCCTTGAACCGGGTGCTCAAGGCAGCCGTGACGAGGCTCGCCCGCACCGCCTGCTCCGCCTCGAACGCGCGGCGGCTGGCCGATCTCGCGGCCCGATTCGGGTCGGTGGGCGCCACCGCGGCTCCGCTCCGCGAACCGGTGCGCCTGGACCGGACCAACACCGCCTTCCATGACCTCTACCGCCTCGCCCGCCTGTTCCTCGAAGGGGACTGGCAGAGTACGACGGGCGGAGGCTCCGCGGGTTTCACGTTACTGTTTCCCATGAACGACCTGTTCGAGGAATTCATCGGGCAGCGCCTGAAGAACGCTCTCTCGTCCGAGTACGAAGTACGTCTCCAGGATTCCAAGCACAGTGCATTGCGCGACGCCTGCGGCAAACCGATCTTCGAATTGAAACCCGATGTCGTGATGGAGAGGCGGACCGGTGGTAAGCCAATCGTGCTCGACACCAAGTGGAAGCACCTGACGCCGCGAGCGCCCCGTTGCGAGAGAACCTGGGGCGTCACTCCATCCGACGTCTACCAGATGCTTGCTTACGCGCAGGCGTATGACGCGGAGCGGACCGTCCTCCTCTATCCCTGGCACGAGGAATTGCGCCCGGAGCCGCCGGGGATCAACCGCGCCTGGACGGTTCCCGGAACCGGCCGTCGCCTGGACGTCGCTGCGGTCGACGTGCGTTGCCGCTCTCGCGGGGTCGCCGACGCCCTGCGGGCCATCGTCGAAGGCTGCGGGCGCTGACGACGGCGCGGTCACGGCATCCGCTTGCCGTCGCCCGGATCGTCGGGGGAAGAATACCCCGCCTCTCCGGACGGTCCCGTGGCTACGAGGGATTCATCGAGGGGTTGCGGCCCGGCCCCGGCATCGCCGCTCCCTCGCCGATCATGCCGCGCGCTCCACCTCGAATGCGGCGAGGTTGCGGGCGTCCTTGCTGAACTCGACGGCAATGAGGTGGATCGGCTGGCCCAGATGCCGGTACTTGTCCGCGTAGCCCCGTTCCTTGAGCTGCGCCATCGCCGCGCCCTCCGGCGCCAGCTCCACCACCTTGAACTCGAAGAGGTACACGTTGGCGTTGAAGCACACCGCCATGTCGAGGCGCCCGTGGCTCGTGCTGTCCTCCACCCGCACGTCGAGGCCCAACCCCGCGAAGTAGGAGTAGAACACGCTCGCGTAGTAGCCCTCGAAGTCGGCGATGTCGTTGTTGGTGTACCACTGGTGGGGGATGCTCGCGTAGAAGGCGTGGAACAGGGTCTTCAGGCCCTCGAAGTCGTTGGCTTCGAGCAATTCGTAGAGCCGGAGGCTGTTGGCCATCTGGCGGGTCGAATCCCCGACCAGATGGCGCGACAGGCGCCGGTTCAGGCTCTGGCGCACTTCCTGGTTCGGGTAGCCCAGGCGGTAGACGGTCTGGCCGGCGACGCGCCGACGCTCGTGAATGGTGAGGTAGCCGGTCTGGAACAGGAGCGCCTCGGTGCCGATGTCGTCGACGTCGAAGGTGGACAGCAGCTCTTCCGTGCCCGCCATCTTCTCCAGCGCCGGGGCGCTCATCCCGCGCCTCACCAGCGTGTCGATCAGGAACGTCGGCGACCCGGTCTCGAACCAGTGGGCGGCGAACTCGCGGTTGCGGAACAGCAGCAGGATGTCGAAGGGGTTGTAGACCTTCTCCTCCCCGAGCCAGCCATAGCCGTTGTACCAGCGGCGGATCTCCCCCCGATCGAGGCCCGGCAGCTCCGGTGCGAACACGATGTCGAGGTCCGCGTCGGTGTAGCCGCAGATGGCCGAGTAGCGCGGGTCCAGGGTGATGTCGGTGAGGTTGTTGAGACCGGAGAACAGGCTCACCTTGGAGAACTTGCTCACTCCCGTGAGGAAGGTGAGCTTCACGTGGGCGTCACACTGCTTGATGACCGAGTACAGCCCGCGCAGGAAGCCGCGGTTGGTGCGCGCGACCTCCGGCGTCCCGAGTGCATCCAGGATCGGCTTGTCGTACTCGTCCACCAGCACCGCCACCCGCTGACCAGCCCGCTCGTGCAGGGTCTCGATCAGATGCCGGAAGCGGGCCGGCGCGGTGTCGTAACGGGTCTCGACCTCGGTACGCCGCTCGATGGCGTCGAGCTGCGCCATCGCCTCCTTGGGCAGGAGGTCCGGCTCCTCGTAGTTGCCGCCGCCGAAGTCCAGGCGCACCACCGGATGGCGGACCGACCAGTCCCAACGGCCGTGGACGTCCAGCCCCTCGAACAGCGCCTCGTTGCCCTCGAACAGCTCCTTGAGCGTATCCACGAACAGGCTCTTGCCGAAGCGTCGCGGGCGGGAGAGGAAGTAGTGGGCGCCTTCCTCGACGAGCCGCGCGGCATAGGCGGTCTTGTCGACGTAGTAGCACCCTTCCTCGCGGATCTTGCGGAAGGTCTGGATGCCGATGGGCAGCTTGCGGCGCGGGCTCATGGGGCCAGCTTACCGCATCGGCGCCGGTCCCGGGCTCGGGTGGGGGCCGGCCCCGGCGACGGACGGCCGCCGAGCGAGCCGCCGCCTCCGCGAGCGCCCTGCCGCCTCCGGCTCACCTGATCGGCGCGGGCGTCCGGCCTGCCGTACCCGCCGGGGCGCGGCATCGCAGGACCGTTTCACGCTGCGGAATCGGTTCGCGCGGGCGGACGCCGGTTCGGTCGAATCAGAGCGGGCTGACACGGACGTCTTGGGAGCGCGGGAGTCCCGCCCGCATCGATCGGCGGCGGTCCTGCTGTCCCATTTGCGGGCGGGACACAAGCACTCCCAGGACGCGCCGTTCCCAGGAAGGGCGATGGGCATCGACGTCCGGCCGCGAGTCGGCCAGCGTGGAATGGCCCGGCGCGGCATCGTGGCTGATGCAGACTCGCCGGCGGCACGGCGTTCGAGCGAAGGAGGAGCAGCCGGCGCCACTGCCGCCGGGGGCTCTCCGTCCCCACGGACGCCCTGCCGCTTGCGCAAGGACAGGACACGAGCCGGGGCTGGGCGCATTCTCGAGCATCGGGACTCTACTTCCCCACCGGATGGATTTTCGGGCCGATCTCCCCATGTCGTCGCGAACCCGCCCCGACGAATGCGGGAAATTCGCATCGTCACCGGAGAAGCCGATGAGGCAGAAGACCGTCTCCATCATTGCCTGTTGGGGCATATCGACGAACGGTGCGAACTTCCTGGGACAGGTTCGGATCCATTCCATGCCGAAGCGCAACTCTTCGTCCGTGAACGTGCGAACGGGGACGAACCGGGAGGGACCCGGATTGCTCTCCGGTCGAGCCCCTCTCTCGCCCGCCGATCATGCCGCGCGCTCCACCTCGAAGGCGGCGAGGTTGCGGGCGTCCTTGCTGAACTCGACGGCAATGAGGTGGATCGGCTGGCCCAGATGCCGGTACTTGTCCGCGTAGCCCCGCTCCTTGAGCTGCGCCATCGCCGCGCCCTCCGGCGCCAGCTCCACCACCTTGAACTCGAAGAGGTACACGTTGGCGTTGAAGCACACCGCCATGTCCAGCCGCCCGTGGCTCGTGCTGTCCTCCACCGTCACGTCGAGGCCCAACCCCGCGAAATAGGAGTAGAACACGCTCGCGTAGTACCCCTCGAAGCGCGCGATGTCGTTGTTGGTGTACCACTGGTGGGGGATGCTCGCGTAGAAGGCGTGGAACAGGGTCTTCAGGCCCTCGAAGTCGTTGGCTTCGAGCAATTCGTAGAGCCGGAGGCTGTTGGCCATCTGGCGGGTCGGATCCCCGGACAGATGGCGGGACAGGCTGTCGTTCAGGCTCTGGCGCACTTCCTGGTTCGGGTAGCCCAGGCGGTACACCGTCCGGCCGCCCAAGCGCTTGTGCTCCACAATCGTCAGGTAGCCGGTCTGGAACAGCAGCGCCTCGGTGCCGATGTCGTCGACGTCGAAGGTGGACAGCAGCTCGTCCGTGCCCGCCATCTTCTCCAGCGCCGGGGCGCTCATCCCGCGCCTCACCAGCGTGTCGATCAGGAACGTCGGCGACCCGGTCTCGAACCAGTGGGCAGCGAACTCGCGGTTGCGGAACAGCAGCAGGATGTCGAAGGGGTTGTAGACCTTCTCCTCCCCGAGCCAGCCATAGCCGTTGTACCAGCGTCGGATCTCGTCCCGGTCGAGACCCGGGAGCTCCGGCGCGAACACGGTGTCGAGGTCCGCGTCGGTGTACCCGCAGATCGCGGAATAGCAGGGGTCCAGGGTGATGTCGGTGAGGTTGTTGAGGCCGGAGAAGAGGCTCACCTTGGAGAACTTGCTCACTCCCGTGAGGAAGGTGAGCTTCACGTGGGCGTCACACTGCTTGATGACCGAGTACAGCCCGCGCAGGAAGCCGCGGTTGGTGCGCGCGACCTCCGGCGTCCCGAGTGCATCCAGGATCGGCTTGTCGTACTCGTCCACCAGCACCGCCACCCGCTGGCCAGCCCGCTCGTGCAGGGTCTCGATCAGATGCCGGAAGCGGGCCGGCGCGGTGTCGTAACGGGTCTCGACCTCGGTACGCCGCTCGATGGCGTCGAGCTGCGCCATCGCCTCCTTGGGCAGGAGGTCCGGCTCCTCGTAGTTGCCGCCGCCGAAGTCCAGGCGCACCACCGGATGGCGGACCGACCAGTCCCAACGGCCGTGGACGTCCAGCCCCTCGAACAGCGCCTCGGCGCCTTCGAACAGCTCCTTGAGCGTATCCAGGAACAGGCTCTTGCCGAAGCGGCGGGGGCGGGAGAGGAAGTAGTGCTTGCCCTCCTCGACGAGCCGCGCGGCGTAGGCGGTCTTGTCGACGTAATACCATCCTTCCTCGCGGATCTCGCGGAAGGTCTGGATGCCGATGGGGAGCTTGCGGCGCGGGCTCATGGGGCCAGCTTACCGCATCGACGCCGATCCCGGATGTGGGTCGAGGCCGTTGGCCTCGTGACCGCCATCGGCGACGGACGGCCGCCGGGCGAGCCGCCGCCTCCGCGAGCGCCCTGCCGCCTCCGGCTCACGGGACCGGCGCGGGCGTCCGGCCTGCCGCACCCGCCGGGGCGCGGCATCGCAGGACCGTTTCACGCTGCGGAATCGGTTCGCGCGGGCGGACGCCGGTTCGGTCGAATCAGAGCGGGCTGACACGGACGTCCTGGGAGCGCGGGTGTCTCGCCCGCATCGATCGGCGGCGGTCCTGCTGTCCCATTTGCGGAAGGGACACAAGCGCTCCCAAGCGCGCCGTTCCCAGGAAGGGCGATGGGCATCGACGTCCGGTCGCGAGTCGGTCAGCGTGGAATGGCCCTGCGCGGTATCGTGGCTGATGCAGACTCGACCGTGGCACGGCGTTCGAGCGAAGGAGGAGCAGCCGGCGCCACCGCCGCCGGGGGCTCTCCGTCCCCATGGGCGCCCTGCCGCTTGCGCAAGAACAGGACACGAGCCGGGGTCGGGCGCACGCTTGAGCATCGGGACTCTACTTCCCCACCGGATGGATTTTCGGGCCGATCTCCCCATGTCGTCGCGAACCCGCCCCGACGAATGCGGGAAATTCGCATCGTCACCGGAGAAGCCGATGAGGCAGAAGACCGTCTCCATCATTGCCTGTTGGGGCATATCGACGAACGGTGTGAACTTCCTGGAACAGGTTCGGATCCATTCCATGCCGAAGCGCAACTCTTCGTCCGTGAACGTGCGAACGGGGACGAACCGGGAGGGACCCGGATTGCTCTCCGGTCGAGCCCCTCTCTCGCCCGCCGATCATGCCGCGCGCTCCACCTCGAAGGCGGCGAGGTTGCGGGCGTCCTTGCTGAACTCGACGGCAATGAGGTGGATCGGCTGGCCCAGATGCCGGTACTTGTCCGCGTAGCCCCGCTCCTTGAGCTGCGCCATCGCCGCGCCCTCCGGCGCCAGCTCCACCACCTTGAACTCGAAGAGGTACACGTTGGCGTTGAAGCAAACCGCCATGTCCAGCCGCCCGTGGCTCGTGCTGTCCTCTACCCGCACGTCGAGGCCCAACCCCGCGAAGTAGGAGTAGAACACGCTCGCGTAGTACCCCTCGAAGCGCGCGATGTCGTTGTTGGTGTACCACTGGTGGGGGATGCTCGCGTAGAAGGCGTGGAACAGGGTCTTCAGGCCCTCGAAGTCGTTGGCTTCGAGCAATTCGTAGAGCCGGAGGCTGTTGGCCATCTGGCGGGTCGGATCCCCGGACAGATGGCGGGACAGGCTGTCGTTCAGGCTCTGGCGCACTTCCTGGTTCGGGTAGCCCAGGCGGTACACCGTCCGGCCGCCCAAGCGCTTGTGCTCCACAATCGTCAGGTAGCCGGTCTGGAACAGCAGCGCCTCGGTGCCGATGTCGTCGACGTCGAAGGTGGACAGCAGCTCGTCCGTGCCCGCCATCTTCTCCAGCGCCGGGGCGCTCACCCCCCGGTTGGCCAGGGTTTCGATCAGGAACGTTGGCGTGCCGGTCTGGAACCAGTGGGCGGCGAACTCGCGGCTGTCGAACAGCAGCAGGATGTCGAAGGGGTTGTAGACCCTCTCCTCCCCGAGCCAGCTATAGCCGTTGTACCAGCGGCGGATCTCGTCCCGGTCGAGGCCCGGGAGCTCCGGTGCGAACACGGTGTCGAGGTCCGCATCGGTGTAGCCGCAGATGGACGAGTAGCGCGGATCCAGGGTGATGTCCTTCAGGTTGTTGAGGCCGGAGAAGAGGCTCACCCGGGAGAACTTGCTTACCCCGGTGAGGAAGGTGAGCTTCACGTGGGCGTCGCTCTGCTTGATGGTCGAGTACAGCCCGCGCAGGAAGCCGCGGTTTGCGCGGGCGGCCTCCGGCTCGTCGAGGGCGTCGAGGATCGGCTTGTCGTACTCGTCCACCAGCACCGCGGCCCGCTCTCCGGTCTCGCGGTGGAGCGCTTCGAGGAGATGGGCGAACCGCTCCGGAGCGGTGTCGTACCCGGAGGCCACCCCCGTCTCCCGCTCGACCGCGTCCAACTGCGCCATCAGGTTCCGGTGCAGGTAGCCCGGCTCCTTGAAGTCGCCCCGGCCGAAGCTCAGGCGCACCACCGGATGACGGGCCGACCAATCCCAACGGCCATGCACGTCCAGCCCCTCGAACAGCGCCTCGTTGCCCTCGAACAGCTCCTTCAGCGTATCCAGGAACAGGCTCTTACCGAAGCGGCGGGGGCGGGAGAGGAAGTAGTGCTTGCCCTCCTCGACGAGCCGCGCGGCGTAGGCGGTCTTGTCGACGTAATACCATCCTTCCTCGCGGATCTCGCGGAAGGTCTGGATGCCGATGGGCAGCTTGCGGCGCGGGCTCATGGGGCCAGCTTACCGCATCGACGCCGACCCCGGACGTGGGTCGAAGCCGTCGGCCTCGTGACCGCCATCGGCGACGGACGGCCGCCGGGCGAGCCGCCGCCTCCGCGAGCGCCCTGCCGCCTCCGGCTCACGGGACCGGCGCGGGCGTCCGGCCTGCCGCCTTCCACCTGAGCCCGTTCATCACCGAATGGGAGAGCCGGCTCGCGGGATCGGCACGGGCGTCCGGCCTGCCGCACCCGCCGGGGCGCGGCGTCGTGGCTGATGTAGACTCGCCCGCGGCACGGCGCTCGATCCGGAGAGTAGCCGGTGTAACCGCCGCCGGGGAGCTCTCCGTCCCCACACGGGCGCCCTGCCGCTTGTGCAAGGAGCAGGATACGAGCCGGGGCCGGGCGCACTCTTGAGCATCGGGACTCTACTTCGCCGCCGCGCCGCCGCACCGGGGCCGCCATGCCGCCGACCGCATGACCCCGGGCCCGCGGATCGCCAAGCGGCAGCCATGACGCCGGATACGTTCATCGCCAAGAGACCGCCATGACCCCCGGCGCGTTCATCGCCAAGTGGCGGGCGGCGTCGGGGCTCAAGGAGCGCTCCGCCGCGCAGGAGCACTTCATCGATCTCTGCCGGCTGCTCGGCGAGCCGACCCCGGCGGAGGCCGACCCGTCCGGCGAGCGCTACTGCTTCGAGCGCGGGGCGCGCAAGGACACCGGCGGCGACGGCTGGGCGGACGTATGGAAGCGCCACTGCTTCGCCTGGGAGTACAAGGGCCGGCACGCGAACCTCGACGCGGCCTTCAACCAGCTCCGCCAGTACGCGCTGGCCCTTGAGAACCCGCCGCTCCTCATCGTCTCGGACCTGGTGAGGTTCCGGATCCGCACCCACTGGACGAACAGCGTGAGCGAGACCCACGAGCTCACGCTCGACGACCTCGCCGACCCGGCGGGGCGGGACAAGCTCAAGTGGGCGATGTGCGCGCCGGACCGGCTGCGCTCCGGCGAGAGCCGGCAGGCGCTGACCGAGCGCGCTGCGGCGACCTTCGCGGGGCTCGCCCGGTCGTTGCGCGAACGCGGCCACGGCGCCCAGGCGGTGGCGCACTTCGTCAACCGGCTCGTGTTCTGCATGTTCGCCGAGGACGTGGGCCTGCTGCCGGACCGGATGTTCACCCGGATGCTGGAGCACGCCCACCGACGGCCCGAAGAGTTCGCCGCCCTCGCGCGGGACCTGTTCGGGGCGATGTCCGCCGGGGGCCGGGTCGGGTTCGAGCCGGTGGCGTGGTTCAACGGCGGGCTGTTCGACGACGATGCCGCGCTGGCGCTGGAACGGTCCGAGGTCGAGATCGCCCGCAAGGCGGCGGCCCTCGACTGGTCGGAGGTCGACCCCTCGATCCTGGGGACCCTGTTCGAGCGCGGCCTGGACCCGGCCAAGCGTTCGCAGCTCGGCGCGCACTACACCGACCGGGACAAGATCATGCGGCTCGTCGAGCCGGTGGTGGTGCGCCCCCTGCTCGCCGAATGGGAGTCGGTGAAGGCGGGGGTCGCGGCCCGCACGGAGCGGGCGGGGTCGGCGAGGTCGAAGGCGGCGAGGACGCGGCTCCGGGGGGAGGCGGAGAGGGAGCTGGGCCGGTTCCTCGCCCGGCTTCGCGCCTTCACGGTGCTCGACCCCGCCTGCGGCTCGGGCAACTTCCTGTACCTGGCGCTGCACGCGCTCAAGGACCTGGAGCACCGGGTGCAGTTGGAAGCCGAGGCGATGGGGTTTCAGCGGGCGTTCCCGGCGGTCGGCCCGGCCAACGTGCGGGGGCTGGAGGTCAACGCCTACGCGGCGGAGCTGGCCCGGGTGTCGGTGTGGATCGGCGAGATCCAGTGGATGCGGCGCAACGGCTTCAGCGAATCGCGCGACCCGATCCTGAAGCCGCTCGACACCATCGAATGCCGCGACGCGCTGCTGGCGCCGGAGGACGGGGCGCCGGACGGTGGGAAGCCGGAGGAGGAGGGCAGGGAGCCGGAGTGGCCGGCGGCGGACGCGGTGATCGGCAACCCGCCGTTCCTGGGCGGCAAGCTCCTCAACGCGCACTTGGGAGAGGGCTACGTGTCGCGCCTGTTCGCGGCCTTCGAGGGCCGCGCGCCGGCGGAGGCGGACCTCGTGTGCTACTGGTTCGTGAAGGCGGGCGAGGAGCTGCGCGCGGGCCGGGCGAAGCGGGTCGGTCTGGTCTCGACCAACTCCATCCGGGGCGGAGCGAACCGGCGGGCGTTGCAGGCCGCGACCCGGGACCATCCCATCTTCGAGGCGTGGAGCGACGAGCCGTGGGTGGTCGACGGGGCGGCGGTGCGGGTCTCGCTCGTGTGCTTCTCCGGGCCGGACGACGAGGCGGGGCGGGAACGGCGGCTCGACGGACGGCCCGTGGACGAGGTCCACGCCGACCTGACCGCGAGCCGGGGCGGGGCCGGGGTGGATCTGACCGGGGCGCAGCGGCTCTACCGGAACCTTGGTGTCGCGTTCATGGGCGACACCAAGGGCGGCCCCTTCGACGTGCGGGGAGCGCAGGCGAGGGACTGGCTGTGCGCCCCCGCGAACCCGAACGGGCGGCCCAACGCGGACGTCCTTCGCCCGTGGAGGAACGGCATGGACGTGACCCGGCGCCCGGCGGACAAATGGATCGTCGATTTCGGCTGGGACATGGTGCGCGAGGAGGCGGCGCTCTACGAGGCGCCTTACCGGCACGCGGAGGAGCACGTGTACCCGATGCGGCGGCGCAACCGCCGCGAGTCCTACCGGGAGCGCTGGTGGCGGCACGTCGAGCCGCGGCAGGGGATGCGGCGCGCGCTCCGGGGGCTCTCGCGGTACATCGCGACCCCGACGGTGGCGAAGCACCGGCTGTTCGTCTGGCTCGACGCGCGCATCTGCCCCGACCATCAGCTCATCGTCATCGCGCGCGACGACGATGCGACCTTCGGCGTCCTGCACAGCCGCTTCCATGAGGCGTGGTCGCTGCGGCTCGGCACGTGGCTCGGCAAGGGGAACGACCCGCGCTACACCCCGACCACTGCGTTCGAGACTTTCCCGTTCCCGGACGGGCTGTCGCCCCTGGTTCCCGCCGAGGAGTACGCGGGCGACCCGCGGGCCGCCGCCGTCGCCGAAGCCGCCCGGCGCTTGGTGGAGCTGCGCGAGCGCTGGCTGAACCCGCCCGAATGGGTGGAGTGGGTGGACGAGCCCGCCCCCGGCTATCCGAAGCGCCCGGTCCCCCGCGACGAAGCGGCGGCGAGGGCGCTCAAGGTCCGCACCCTGACGAACCTCTACAACGCGCGCCCGCAATGGCTCGCCGACGCCCATGCGGCCCTCGACACCGCCGTCGCCGCCGCCTACGGCTGGCCCGCCGACCTCCCCACCGACGACACCCTCCGCCTCCTCCTGGCGCTGAACACCGGCCGCGAAAGCCGGTAATCGAATCCGATTCGGTGCAGGACGTTGCCGTTTGGGCGCCGGGGGCTTTGCGCCGGTGTGAACCGATGAGGGGTCGGAATCCGCGGTCGCTGGCCGTCGAGGTTCCCGTTGGGGGTCAAGCCCGCGCACGGCGCCCGATGCGATCGATTGCGGGAGCGTGTGGCGCCGGACGCCGGGGCGAAACCCGGCGAACCTGACGGGGTCCGGGCTCGGAAAGCATCCTGCTCCGGCGGAACCGCAACGGGGAATTGATCCGCGAGCCGCCCCGTCATATCATCCATTCGCCAATTCGGGAGCAGACAATGGACATGGCAATCTACCGCCACGCAGGCCGTACGGAGAACATCGTTGCAAACGACTTCGATGGTTGGTCCGAGGAACGGCGCAATAGCAGACGCCCCTGCCTGCGATGCCCTGCGTGCAGTGCCCCGGCTCGATTCAGAAGAAAGAGTCGTGACGGAAAGGATCCTTGTTTCTTTGCCCGGCATGAACCCGATTGCCCCATGGCGTCGTCATCGCGGTACGCCGCCGCCGTTGCTGCCGCCACGATCAAGGAGGTAGAGCAGATCATCAAGGATACATCGATCCTCGAAGTAGATATGAGCCTGCCGGATCGGCGTTCGCGGCCGGCCGGCCACCCGACCCGAATTGCCGGCGAAATCGGAACCGGTGAGGAGCGGGTACGTCGCCAGCATACGAAGAAATCCACCAAATCGAGGAAACCATCGCAGGTGGGAGGCGAACGTTTGCTCCGGTATCTCGTCTGTTCGGCAGATTTCCGGCATTCGCATATGAAGATCAAAGTCCCGGGTATGAGAAATCAATTCCCGGCCTCACGCCTGTTCCGTTCCTTCTCCGACATGACGGCGCCAGCAGCAGGCGCAAAAGGCGGATGGCACGGCTTTTGGGGCGGACTCACCGGAAGTGATGCCGATATGGAGCGCCTGAACACCGGAGACTCGGATGCGGCTTGTGTCATCGTTGAGAAAAAAATTCGCAATGCCGTATATGGGCAATGGAAGATCACCCGACGAAATGTGACCGGAGCCTATTGCCTCGTGTTCGGCAAACCGGAACTCTCGGAAAGAGGTCATGCGTGCATCAACGTATCCTGGGAAGATTGCATCGTGCTCTATCCCGGCAGAATTTCGGACATGACGAACAAGCTCGACGGCGTGTATGCAGGTGCTGACACGATTTCGTCTCCGGATTCCGGGCTTCAGACATTGCAGGCATACTCTCTCGACATCCTCCGCAAGGACGATTGGACGTGAAACGGGGGGAGATCCGGTGGGCAAGCCTTCCGGATCCCACGGGATCGGAACCCGGCTACCGGCGTCCGGTGTTGATCATTCGGACGAACGAATTCAACCGCAGTGCTATTCGCACCGTCATCGTTGCCGCGATCACTTCCAACAGAGACCTGGCCGCCGCTCCTGGTAACGTGGAGCTACCGACACGAGGCACGGGCTCGATGGTGAAATCGGTGGTCAACGTGTCTCGAGTCGTTACGCTCGATAAGGGCTTCCTGACGGAGAGGAGCGGTCGGGTGTCGTCCTCGGCAATGGGCCGAATCGAAGACGGTCTACGATTGGTCCTGGCGCTCTGACGAGCAAAGGAAGCTCCGGTGAGGCGCCTCCGGTTTTCTGCTGGCGTCAGCCCCGTGCGAACGGGGAGGGGAGGGCGGATTGCTCTCCGGTTGAACCCCTCTTTCGCACGCCGATCATGCCGCGCGCTCCACGTCGAACGCGGCGAGGTTGCGCGCCTCCTTGCTGAACTCGACGGCAATCAGGTGGATCGGCTGGCCCAGATGCCGGTACTTGTCGGCGTAGCGCCGCTCCTTGAGCTGCGCCATCGCCTTCCCCTCCGGCTCGAGCTCCACCACCTTGAACTCGAAGAGGTACACGTTGGCGTTGAAGCACACCGCCATGTCGAGGCGCCCGTGGCTCGTGCTGTCCTCCACCCGCACGTCGAGGTCCAACCCCGCGAAGTAGGAGTAGAACACGCTCGCGTAGTAGCCCTCGAAGCGTGCGATGTCGTTGCGGGTGTACCACTGGTGGGGGATGCTCGCGTAGAAGGCGTGGAACAGGGCCTTCAGGCCCGCGAAGTCGTTGGCTTCGAGCAATTCGTAGAGCCGGAGGCTGTTGGCCATCTGGCGCGTCGAATCCCCGGACAGATGGCGGGACAGGCGCCGGTTCAGGCTCTGGCGCACCTCCTGGTTCGGGTAGCCCAGGCGGTAGACGGTCTGGCCGGCGACGCGCCGATGCTCGTGGATCGTGAGGTAGCCGGTCTGGAACAGCAGCGCCTCGGTACCGATGTCGTCGACGTCGAAGGTGGACAGCAGCTCTTCCGTGCCCGCCATCTTCTCCAGCGCCGGGGCGCTCATCCCGCGCCTCACCAGCGTGTCGATCAGGAACGTCGGCGACCCGGTCTCGAACCAGTGGGCGGCGAACTCCCGGCGGTCGAACAGCAGCAGGATGTCGAAGGGGTTGTAGACCTTCTCCTCCCCGAGCCAGCCATAGCCGTTGTACCAGCGGCGGATCTCGTCCCGGTCGAGGCCCGGCAGCTCCGGTGCGAACACGGTGTCGAGGTCCGCGTCGGTGTAGCCGCAGATGGCCGAGTAGCGCGGGTCCAGGGTGATGTCCTTCAAGTTGTTGAGGCCGGAGAAGAGGCTCACCTTGGAGAACTTGCTCACTCCCGTGAGGAAGGTGAGCTTCACGTGGGCGTCACACTGCTTGATGACCGAGTACAGCCCGCGCAGGAAGCCGCGGTTGGTGCGCGCGACCTCCGGCGTCCCGAGTGCATCCAGGATCGGCTTGTCGTACTCGTCCACCAGCACCGCCACCCGCTGGCCGGCCCGCTCGTGCAGGGTCTCGATCAGATGCCGGAGGCGGGCCGGCGCGGTGTCGTAACGGGTCTCGACCTCGGTACGCCGCTCGATGGCGTCGAGCTGCGCCATCGCCTCCTTGGGCAGGAGGTCCGGATCCTCGAAGTTCCCGCTGCCGAAGTCCAGCCGCAGCACCGGATGGCGGACCGACCAATCCCAGCGGCCATGCACGTCCAGCCCCTCGAACAGCGCCTCGTTGCCCTCGAACAGCTCCTTGAGCGTATCCAGGAACAGGCTCTTGCCGAAGCGTCGCGGGCGGGAGAGGAAGTAGTGCTTGCCTTCCTCGACGAGCCGCGCGGCGTAGGCGGTCTTGTCGACGTAATACCATCCTTCCTCGCGGATCTCGCGGAAGGTCTGGATGCCGATGGGGAGCTTGCGGCGCGGGCTCATGAAGGCAGCTTACCGCATCGACGCCGATCTCGGACGTGGGTCGAGGCCGTCGGCCTCGTGACCGTCATCGGCGACGGACGGCCGTCGGGCGAGCCGCCGCCTCCGCGAGCGCCCTGCCGCCTCCGGCTCACCTGATCGGCACGGGCGTCCGGCCTGCCGCACCCGTACCGGGGCGCGGCGTCGTGGCTGATGTAGACTCGCCGGCGGCACGGCGTTCGAGCCAAGGAGCAGCAGCCGGCGCCACCGCCGCCGGGGAGCTCCCCGGCCCCGCGAACGTCCTGCCGCTCGCGCAGGGCAAGGACGGGATACGAGCCGGGGCCGGGCGCACTCTTGAGCATCGGGACTTCACTTCGCCGCAGCGCCGCCGCACCGGGGGCCGCCGTGCCGCGGATCGCATGACGCCGGGCACGCGCATCGCCAAGCGGTAGCCATGACGCCGGATACGTTCATCGCCAAGAGACCGGCATGACGCCGGGCGCGTTCATCGCCAGCGCGGACGTCCTGCGCCCGTGGAGGAACGGCATGGACGTGACCCGGCGCCCGGCGGACCGGTGGATCGTCGATTTCGACCGGGACATGGTGCACAAGGAGGCGGCGCTCTACAAGGCGCCTTACCGCCACGCGCAGGAGCACGTGTACCCGATGCGACAGTGCAGCCGCTGCGAGTCCTGCCGCGAACGCTGGTGGCGGCACGTCGAGCCGCGGCAGGGGATGCGGCGAGGCCCCCGGGGGCTCTCGCGCTACATCGCGACGCCGACGGTGGCGAAGCACCGGCTGTTCGTCCGGCTCGACGCGCGCATCTGCCCCGACCATCGACTGATCGTCATCGCCCGCGACGACGACACCACCTTCGGCATCCTGCACAGCCGCTTCCACGAGGCGTGGTCGCTGCGGCTCGGCACCAGCCTGGAAGACCGCCCGCGCTACACCCCGACCACCACCTTCGAGACCTTCCCGTTCCCGGACGGGCTGTCGCCTCTGGTTCCCGCCGAGGAGTACGCGGACGACCCGCGGTCCGCCGCCGGGGGGGCGAATCGTTCTCCGGTTGAACCCCTCTTTCGCCCGCTGTTCATGCTGCGCGTTCCACCTCGAAGGCGGCGAGGTTGCGGGCGTCCTTGCTGAACTCGACGGCAATGAGGTGGATCGGCTGGCCCAGATGCCGGTACTTGTCCGCGTAGCCCTGCTCCTTGAGCTGCGCCATCGCCGCGCCCTCCGGCGCCAGCTCCACCACCTTGAACTCGAAGAGGTACACGTTGGCGTTGAAGCACACCGCCATGTCGAGGCGCCCGTGGCTCGTGCTGTCCTCCACCCGCACGTCGAGGCCCAACCCCGCGAAGTAGGAATAGAACACGCTCGCGTAGTAGCCCTCGAAGCGTGCGATGTCGTTGCGGGTGTACCACTGGTGGGGGATGCTCGCGTAGAAGGCGTGGAACAGGGTCTTCAGGCCCTCGAAGTCGTTGGCCTCCAGCAACTCGTAGAGCCGGATGCTGTTGGCCATCTGGCGGGTCGAATCCCCGGACAGATGGCGGGACAGGCTGTCGTTCAGGCTCTGGCGCACTTCCTGGTTCGGGTAGCCCAGGCGGTACACCATCCGGCCGCCCAAGCGCTTGTGCTCCACAATCGTCAGGTAGCCGGTCTGGAACAGCAGCGCCTCCGTACCGATGTCGTCGACGTCGAAGGTGGACAGCAGCTCGTCCGTGCCCGCCATCTTCTCCAGCGCCGGGGCGCTCATCCCGCGCCTCACCAGCGTGTCGATCAGGAACGTCGGCGAGCCGGTCCGGAACCAGTGGGCGGCGAACTCGCGGGTGTCGAACAGCGGGAGGATGTCGAAGGGGTTGTAGACCTTCTCCTCCCCGAGCCAGTTGTAGCCGTTGTACCAGCGGCGGATCTCGTCCCGGTCGAGACCCGGGAGCTCCGGCGCGAACACGGTGTCGAGGTCCGCGTCGGTGTACCCGCAAATCGCGGAATAGCAGGGGTCCAGGGTGATGTCGGTGAGGTTGTTGAGACCGGAGAACAGGCTCACCTTGGAGAACTTGCTCACCCCGGTGAGGAACGCGAACCGGACATGGGCGTCGCTGTCCTTCACCACCGAGTAGAGCCCGCGCAGGAAGTCCCGGTTGGTGCGGGCGGTCTCCGGCGCATCGAGGGCGTCGAGGATCGGCTTGTCGTACTCGTCCACCAGCACCGCGGCCCGCTCTCCGGTCTCGCGGTGGAGCGCTTCGAGGAGATGGGCGAACCGCTCCGGAGCGGTGTCGTACCCGGAGGCCACCCCCGTCTCCCGCTCGACCGCGTCCAACTGCGCCATCAGGTTCCGGTGCAGGTAGCCCGGCTCCTTGAAGTCGCCCCGGCCGAAGCTCAGGCGCACCACCGGATGACGGACCGACCAGTCCCAACGGCCATGCACGTCCAGCCCCTCGAACAGCGCCTCGGCGCCCTCGAACAGCTCCTTCAGCGTATCCAGGAACAGGCTCTTACCGAAGCGGCGGGGGCGGGAGAGGAAGTAGTGCTTGCCCTCCTCGACGAGCCGCGCGGCGTAGGCGGTCTTGTCGACGTAGTAGCACCCCTCCTCGCGGATCTTGCGGAAGGTCTGGATGCCGATGGGGAGCTTGCGGCGCGGGCTCATGAGGGCAGCTTACCGCATCGACACGGATCCCGGACGAGGGTCGAAGCCGGCCGGGGCCGTCCCCGGCGACGGAGGGCCGCCAAGCGGCAGGCGCCGGCGAGAGAGAGGCGCTTGCAATGCCGCCGTAGCGGAATCGGCGCCAATGCGGCGCGACCCCTCCGGGAGGATCGAGGGTCGGGCGAAGACGCGGCGCGGTCAGCCCTCCTCGAACAGCCGGTAGATCACCGGGCTGTAGAGATGTCCGTAACCCTTGTCGATCGCCTCGACGAACCGCTCCTCCACGAGCTTCGCGCCCCGGGCGTCCACCCCGGTGCGCCCGGCGAGGTCGAGCGCATAGCGGAGGTCCTTGAGCGAGTACGTGGTCGGAAACTGGTCGTCCGGGTACTCCCCGGACGTCATGCAGGCTCCGTGCCGGCGCATCGCGAAGCTGTCCGCCGAGCCCCTGGAAAGCACCTCGAACACCTTCGAGCGATCGACGCCGGCGCGGGTCGCGACCGCCATCGTCTCCGCGAGGGCGGAGACGGTCTGGAAGAGCAGCATGTTGTTCATGAGCTTCATGACCAGCCCGGTCCCGACCCCGCCGCAGTGCGAGATCTCCGTGCCCATGCAGCGGAGGTACGGCTGGATGCGGGCGAGCACTTCCGCACTCGCGCCGACGGTGATCGCGAGGGTGCCGTCCTCGGCCGACGGGACCCCGCGCGCGATCGGCGCGTCCGCGAAGTCCGCGCCCCTGGCGGTCAGCGCGGCGGCGACCTCGCGGTTGACCGCGACGGTCGCGGTGGTCATGTCCACGATGGTCTGGCCGGCGCGCGCCTGCTCGACCAAGCCGCCCGCGCCGAAGCACACCTCGCGCACCTGCGGCTCTCCGGGGACGCACAGGAACACCATGTCGGCGCGGGCCGCGACGTCGGCGACACCCGCTCCCGCCTCGATCCCGACCCCCGCCCCCGTGCACTCCGCGATGCGTGCGGGCACGGTGTCGTATCCGAGCACGGGCTTCCCGGACTTGCGCGCGAGGTTGCGGCACATCCGGCCGCCCATCACCCCGAGACCGATGAAACCGAGGGTCGCGGGCTCGCTCATCGCCGCTCTCCGGTATTGCCGTTTCCGAACCCCGCCGGGCGCACCGCCGCCCTGCCGGGCTTCGCCGCGGGCATCGTAGCAGGGGAACCGCCCCGACCCGAGCCGTCGAACGTCCGGCCCGGACCCCGGGTGGGGCGGGCCGCGTCTCTTCTTCGGGCTCGGGGGGCCGGGGGGCCGGGGGGCCGGGGGGGATCGAATGGGGCTACCTGCGGGCGGCCTCGTTCAGTCTTTCCTGGGCCCTGCGGACGTCGGGCGGCCAGCGGCTCTTGATGTAGGCGAGGGTCGCCAGGATCTCGCGATCCTCGAGGACGCCGGCGAACCCGGGCATGGTGCTTCGATAGCCCTTTCCGGCCACCGCCGCCGGTCCCTCCTTCGTCAGGCGGAACAGGAGCTCGTCCGGGTGATGCCAGGTATGGCCGGTCGCGTCGTGGGGCGGAGCGGGGAGGGTCCCGTCGAGCCGGCGCTGCCGCCAGCCGGGCTCCCCCTCGAGGTTCCTCCCGTGGCAGGAGGCGCAGTGTTCCCGGTAGACGGCGGCCCCGAGGGCGACGAGCTCGGGGTCCGAGGCGTCCGCGCGCGGCGCGCCGCCGCCGCGATGCACGTACCAGGCGGCGACCGCCAGCAGGGCGGCGAGCGCGGCGGCGCCGAGCGCGGCGTTCCGCACCGTGGGGCGGCGCCTGCGGTCGAGGGTCACGCGGGACCCCTCGAAGCCTTCGAGGCCATCGACACCACCGGAACCGCGGCGCTTCCCGGCCGTTCGGCGCCGCTCTCCGGCCGTTCCGGGGAGGCGATGGTGGTGAGGGCGGCCGTCGTCACGAGGATCGCGAGCACGGCGAGCGCCTCGATACGAATGGAGCGGCGAAGATGTGCGCCCGCTCGCGGGGCGCCCGTCCGCAGGTCCGGGGTCAGCCGGTATCGGTTGAACGCGGCGAGGCCGAGGAGGGGCGCGAACAGGGCGAGCTTGACGGCGAGGAGGCGGCCGTAGGGGGTGTCGAGGGCGGCGACCGGATCGCCGGTCAGGATGGCGAAGAGGGCCGCCCCGGCGACCGCGAGCGCGGGCACGATCCGGACCGCCCATGCGCCGAACTCCGCGGCGAGGCCGCCCGCCGCCTTCGCGTCGGCCCCGGCCAGCCGGTGGAGCGGCGCGAAGGCGCCGACCCAGAACGCGAGTCCCATGACGTGCAGGGTGACGAGGGCGCCGAGCACGAGGCGGGGCTCGTCCAGGGTGTGGCCGCGAAAGGCGAAGGAGGCGCATACGAGCACCGCGCCGACACCCCCCGCGCGCCGGGCTCCGGGCCGGTTCAGGGCCGCGAGGGAGACGAGGACGAGGCCCGCGAGGAGGACCCCGAGGCTCGCGCCGAGGGGACTCGCGGCGACCATCCCGACGATGGCCGGGTCGAAGGCGCCCGCGAGGGACCCGCCCATGAGGAAGCTCGCGCGGACCGGGATGCGGAGCAACGACACGACGGCCGCGACGGCCGCGCCCGCCGCCGCGAGCCGCCCCGCCGCCCGCGCCGCCGCATCGTCGAGACGGGACAGGGTGAGGAGGGCGATCGCGCTTCCCGCCGCCGTGAGGCAGGCGGCGAGGGCGGCGGCCTTGAGGAGGATCTCGACCGCGGTCACCCCGTCGACGTCGAGGACCGGCGCAAGCACCGCGAGCCCTACGGCCGGACCTCGAAGGAGAAGCGCCCGCTCATCGGATGTCCGTCCGCCGACAGCCCGCGCCACTTCACGGTATAGCGCCCCGCGGGGAGCGGCGGCGGGGTCGCTTCGAAGCGGGTCACCGGCGCCATCCCGTCCGTGCGCTCGAGGGCGAAGGCGTCCCCGCCGGCGCTGGTGAGCTCGATCCGGGTCACCCGCATCGGCTCGTCGAACGAGATGGCGATGACCGCGGGCGCTTCCGTGACCGTCTCGCCATCCGCGGGAGCGGTCGTCTCCGGCCGGGAGTGCGCCGCCGCCGCGCCGGCGAGCGCGAACGACAGCCCGGCGGCTGCCGCGAGGAGCGCGAGGAGCCGCGGTGCCCCGGCCCTGCCCCGCGCCGCGCCGTTCACGCGGAGGATCCGGCCGGCGGGCGGTTGCCCCCGCCGGGACCGGAAGCCCGGGCCTTCGCCGCCTTGGCCGTCTTCGCCGGCGCGCCGCGGTCCGCGCACGTGGCCGCCCGCCCCGGCATCGTCGTTGCGGTCCATGATCCGCCGCCTCCTCTCCGGGGCCCGGTCTCTCATACCCCGCGCAGCGCGGCCCCGGACGCCGGCATGGCCTCCATCCGCGCGGTCAGGTCGGCCGCGTACTTGGCAGCGGCTTCGCTCGATGCGATCGTGTCCGCGTGCCCAAGCACCTTCTCGAACGCCTCCGCATACTGGTCCAGGAGCTCCGGCGGGGCCTTGGGAAACGCGGGCAGCTTGATCAGGACCTCGCGGCCGGCGCGGGTCGCGGGCAGGTCCCCGGGATCGTAGCGGGGAGCCGGGACCCCCGCGGGGAGCCGTGCGATCCGGGCGAAGTGGCCTTCGGTGAAGAACGGTTGCTGGTGCACCAGAGGATAGCGCGGCGGCGAGGCCCGGCATCCTTCCGCGTGCAGCGCGGCGGCGAGCAGGGGCAGGGGCAGCCCCGTGCGTTCCGGCTCGCAGCGCACGATGAACTCGAAGTACGTTCGCTCCACGTGCGCCGGGGGCAGGAACGTATGGATGCCGAGCGCCTCGAGCTTCGTCGAAAGGCGGACCACGCCGGCGTTGCGCTCCGCGTTGTGCTCGGACAGGCGGGCGAGCTGGGAGCGGCCGATCGCGGCCGAGACCGGAGCGATACGGCTCTTGACCCCGAAGCTGGTACCCGCGAATCGCCTCGCCGGCGATTCCATCTCGATGATGCGGGTCACGTCCCCGAAGAGCATCGCGCGTTCGTAGAGGTCCGGGTCCCGGCACAGGAGCACGCCGCCTTCCCCGGCCGGCGCGAGCTTGTCTCCCTGCAAGCTGAAGACCCCGACGTCGCCGAGGGCGCCGCACGGCTGCCCGCGCCACCTGGCGCCGTGGGCGTGCGAGGCGTCCTCGACGATCCGCAGTCCGTGGCGCTCCGCGAGCGCCCGGACCTCGGACATCTTCGCCGGCAGGCCCCACAGGTGGACGACGACGGCGGCCCGGGTGCGCGAGGTGATCTTGCGCTCCATGTCCGCGGGGTCGATCCCGAGCCGCTCCGGCTCGCTCTCGCAGAACACCGGGATGGCGCCCGCCCACACGATGGGCAGCACCGAGGCCCAGAACGTGGCGGATGGAACCAGGACCTCGTCGCCCGGCTGCAGGTCGAGGGCGAAGAAGGCGGCGTGCAGGGCCGCGGTGCCGTTCGCATGGGCGAGCGCGTACGGCGTCCCCGCGAAGGCCGCGTAGTCGGCCTCCAGCTCGCGGATCACCGGGTGGGTGGACAGGTTCCCGTCGCGCAGCACCCGCAGCACCGCCCGCTCGTCCCGTTCGTCCAGCCGCGGCCAGCGGTTGGCCTCGTCCTGGTCGGCGGTCACGGCCGGGGGTCCCCCCAGGATTGCGGGAAGCGTCATGTCTCCTTGGCTCCGGATGAAGGGAACGCGATGACGGGAACGCGAGGCTACACCCGGGCGATCACCTGGTCGAACTCTTCCACCACCCGCCGGCGATAGCGGTCGAGCTCGGTCTCCGCGCGCGCGGCGTCGCCGTCCATGATCTCCAGGGAGATCCGCCGCAGCCGCTCGAAGTGCTCGTCGCGCCGGCCGAGCCCGCCCCGCGGAATCCATTGGGCGGCGTTGGTGCGGCGGCGGAGGTAGTCTTCGAGCGTACATGCGAGCTCGTGGTCGCGGCACCATGCCGGCGCCGGCATCCCTTCCTCCACTCCCGGCGGGAAGCCGACCGGCAGGCCCCCGGCCGATCGATCGGCGCCGGGCGCCTCGGCCGGAGGCCACGCGGCCGCCGCGCCGTCTCCGGGGTTCCCGAGGTCCTCGAGGTCTCCGGGGATCAACGACGGGTCCGCTGATCCCGCATGCCGGGAAGCTCCGCCGGGGCCGGGTCCCGCCCGGCCGCTCCGGCGGAAGCCGCGCGGGTCGGGCGGGGGGAGGCGTCGGCGCAAATGTCGTATCGCGCGGCCCGCCGTCTCCGCGCATCCGGTCAGCTTGCCGCCGTACACGGACACCCACGGGCGCTCGTCGTCCGCCGCGATTCGGGGCCGGCGCGAGAGGTCGAGCGGATATCCGCCGCCCCGGTGCGCGGCAGGGACCGCGAGCGGCCGCACGCCGCACCGCAGCGCCACAATCGCGTCCTTGGAACCTGCATCCCGCAGCCGCCGTGAACGCAGGTCGAGAAGAAAGCCCACGTCCTCCGGCGACGCGCTCATGCCCTCCTCGGGCTCGCCGATGAAGTCCTCGGTCGGCCCCCACAGCTCGACCGGACCCCACGGGACGCTGGTGACCACGTCGTCCTCGACCCCCATCTCCAGCACGAGGCCCGCCCGATGCCCGGGGGAACGCTCGAAGACCAGATAGACCCCCTTGCTGAAGGCATGGCGCCACGGCGACCGGACGCCGAACCGGGCGTTGACCCGATCGGTCCATACCCCCGCGCAGTTGGCGACCGCGCGGGCGCGCACCTCGATCTCCCGTCCGGTCAGGGTGTCCCGGACCTCGAGCCGCCACAGCCCGTCGGGAGCGGACCAGGCGCCGCCGCGCACCTCTGCGTAGTTCAAGGCCGCCGGGGCCGTCTCCCGGCCGCCCGGGGCGAGCCAGTCGAGCACGAAGCGGCTGTCGGAGTGCCGGAGCATGGCTTCCTCGAAGCAGAGCGCCGCGCCCGGGCTCGCGAGGCGGTCGACCTCGTCGTAGGCCGCGCGGACGCTCGGCCGCCGCCGTCGGCCGCGGCCGAGCAGCCAGTAGAAGTGGAGGGCGGCCATCGCCGGCAGCCGCCCCAGCCGTCCCCCCGCGGCCGGCACGAAACGCATTTCGAGCGGGGAAACCGCTTCCGGCCGGCCTCGCACCATGCGGTCCCGCGCCCGGGAGAAGTGGAGGACCGCCGGCAGATCGAGGTTCCGCAGATACAGCAGGCCGCCCCAGATCATCATGCCGGAGGCTTGGCTCGTGCCGGATGCGAAGTCGCCCCGGTCGAGCACGACGGTGTCGTAACCCGCATTGCCCAGCCGATGGTAGAGGCTGGCCCCGTTGATCCCGCCGCCGATGACGGCCACGTCGAAGGTGGTGCGGGAGGCCTTCTCCAGTCTGGCGCCCCTGCCGATCAACCGCCCCCGACCCCTCTCCGGACCCTGCGGAGGGACAGGGAACGCTTGCGTCGGGACCATGATCCGATTCCGGGCCGGGTTCACGTGCGTCCCGCCCGGTCCGCGAGACGCTTCAGGACCTTGAATGCCTCGGACAGACGGCCTCCCCAAGGTTCAAGCCACTCTGGCGGACTCTCAGGCCTGACGTCTATCCATGCAGTATCCGTTCCTGCACTGCCTCCGTGCTGTGAGGAAATGTACCCGCTTTCCCAACGGTGCATGATTTCACCTTTGGGAATCGCCCAACAATGAGCATCGAAAGGGCTTATTCCAAGGCAGATTACACAATCGTAATTCTGATCCCTAAGTTGTTGAAATTTATATCGACCTGATTTCCAGAGCGTGGAGCCCTTTATCTCAACCCTCATTCTCTCGATGATTCGATCCGCATCGCTGTCCCCGGTACGAGTGACATTCAGGCGCTTGGCGGCGCACCACCCGGCTACCAAGGCCTCGAAAATCGCGCCTTTTTGGCGGGATGGGCATCCAAGAATCCACTCGAAAGGACTTCCCGTCCACGAACCGGAGGCACGATCGTAGTCGCCCTCGATCGCCGCGGATATGGATGCGAGTAGCTGGACTTCTGGATCGCGGATGGCAATCGTCATAATGGACTACACCAAGGTCAGTTGCGTTTCCGGGGCGAAGGCGGGTTCGTCCCAATTTTCCGCCTGCGGATGGTATTTCGCGAGCCGTTTCAGCATGATGCGGATGGCGTCGGGGTTGTTGTCGACGAGGACGAACGCGCGGCCGTGGCGGGCCGCCGCCTCCCCGAACGAGCCCGATCCGGCGAAGAAGTCGAGGAGCCGGTCACCCGGATTCGAGTGCGCCTTGACGATGCGCTCGAGGACCCCCAAGGGCTTCTGGGTCGCGTATCCGGTCTTCTCCCGCCCGTTCGGGCTCACGATGGTGTGCCACCAGACGTCCGTCGGGGTCTTCCCCCGCGCCGCCTTCTCCGGCCCCACGAGACCCGGGGCCATGTAGGGGATGCGGTCGATCTCGTCGTAGTTGAAGGTGTAGCGATCGGGGTCGTTCACGTACCAGAGGAGGTTGTCGTGCTTCGCGGGCCAGCGGCGCTTCGCCCTCGCGCCGTAGTCGTAGGCCCAGATGATCTCGTTCATGAACGAGTCGCGACCGAACACCTCGTCCAGCATCACCTTGCAGTAGTGGACCTCCCGGGAGTCGACGTGCAGGAAGAAGCTCCCGTGGGGGCCGAGCAGGCGGCGGGCGGCCTCGATGCGCTCTCGCAGGAAGCCGACGTAGTCGTCGAAGCGATCGTCGAACCCGGTCGTTCCGAGACGTTCGGTGCGATAGCGCCTGCCCTGAAACCCGGTCCGGTCTCCGTTGCGGTCGGCTACCGTGCGGAGCCGGGTTCGGGCTTGGCGCCGGCCGGTGTTGAACGGCGGGTCGACGTAGATCAGGGAGAACTCCTCACCGGCGGCGCGCCCGAGCCAAGCGAGGTTCTCGTCGAACACGATCCGGTTCGCGCTCATGAGCCCGCCCCTCCGGCGGCGCGGCCGGCGGCGAGCAGACGGGGCTCGGGGAACGGCGCGACCGGGGTGAGGTCCCGGTGGTGCTGGTGGTCCGGGCGCCGGCGGCGGGTGAGGGCGTTGGAGACCGGGTTCAGGATGAGGGAGAAGATCGTGCGCGGCCAGGGCGACATGTTGAGCGACGAGCCGTGCACGAGGGTGTCCCCGAAGATGAGCATCGTGCCGGGCGGCCCCTTGGCCGACACGAGCCCGCCGTCCTCGATCAGGCTCGCGACCGTCTCGTCGTCCACCACCCAGAGCGGGTAGCTGGTCGTCTCCGTGTCGAGGGTCGCGGGGGCGGGGCCGCGCCGGTGCGAGCCTGGGATGAAGACGAGAGGCCCGTTGAACTCGTTCACCTCGTCGAGGAGGACGTGGAGGTTGAGGGCGAGCGGCGCCGGCGTCCCGTCCTCGCCGTGGTGGGTCGCGAAGTCGTAGTGCCATTGCCAGACGTCCCCGGAGAACGCCGCCTTGGCGTTGACCTTGGCCTGCTGCACGTAGAGGTCCTCCCCGAGGAGCTGCCGGGCCGGCTCGACGAGCCGGGGGTCCCGCACGAGCCGGGCGTATACCTCGTTTCGCAGGTGCAGGGCCATGGCCGTGCGCACCGCGTCGCTCTCCTTCTCGCGGAAGTTCTCCGGGCGCCGTTCGGCGAAGATGCGCGGCAGCTCCGCCTTGAGGAGCCCTGCTTCCTCCGCCGAGAAACGCCCCGGCAGGATGAGGAACCCGTCTTCCCGGAACCGCTCGACCTCGGAATCGTCCAGTCTCATCGCCCGTCCCTCGATCTCCCCATGTACGCCCCCGCGTCCGGACGGTCTCCGGAGGGCGCGGAGAGGCAATAGGGTAGGGCATTCCGGCCGCTCGGGCTTCCCGCGAGCCGCAACCGGCCTTGCCGCCCGAGACCGCGCTCCGGCGTCCGCTCCCGCAACCGTGAATGCGGGTCGCGCCGGGACCGCACCGTCGCGCCGCAGGGCCTCTTCACGCTGACCGACTCGCGGCCAGGCCTCGATGCCCACTGGGAACGGCGCGTTCTCCGAACGCTTGTGTCCCGCCCGCAAATGGGACGGCAAGACCGCCGCCGATCGATGCGGGCGGGACACGAGCGTTCCCAGGACCTTCGCCGCCCTGATTCGACCGGATCGGCGATCATCCGCGCGAACCAATCCCGCAGCGTGAAAGGGCCTTAGGTCGCGCAGGGAGACGTCTTGGTGCTCGACCAGGCGGACACTACGATGCCTCCATGCGTACCACCCCGACCCTCGACGGCGACGTCGCGGCCGCCTTGAAGGTGCTTGCGCGCAATAGCGGCAACACCTTCAAGGCGGTGGTGAACGACGTGATCCGAACCGGTCTCATGACCGGTGAGAAGCCGGCTCCGGAGCGCAAGCCGTTTCGGGTCCCCGCCGCGCCTCGGGGATTCCGGCCCGGCTCGATCCCCTGAAGCTCGACCAGCTCGTGGACGAGCCGGAGACCGAGCGATTCCTGGGACGGCCGCATGGACGTGGAAAGGCATCGTCCTGATCGTTCCGGACGTCGATCTCGTCGTCCATGCCTGCAACGAGGACGCCCCGTTTCATGCCGCCGCGAAGGCATGGTGGGAGCGTTGCCTTTCCGGGACGGAGCCCGTGGGGCTCGCCTGGGCGGTGATGCCGGGCTTCGTGCGGCTCATGGCCAATCGACGCGTGCTCGTGACGCCGATGTCGGCCCCGGAAGCCGCGAACGAGTGCAAGCGGTGGAGCCGGCGGCCGAACGTCCGCATCCTCCTCCCCGGTCCGACCCACATGGACGTTCTCGCCGGGCTCCTCGCCGGACCCGTCGGCCCCGGCCTGGTGACCGACGCCCACCTCGCGGCCCTCGCCATCGAGCACCAGGCGGAGCTGCACTCCAACGACGCCGACTTCGCCCGCTTCTCCGGCTTGGCGTGGCGAAATCCGATCGCGGAACGAGCCCGTCCGCGAACCGTGTAGACTCCGGGCCCGGGTTCCGGACGTACCGGCCGAGCACCGCCCCCCGAGGCGCCCGCCCTTCGGACCGGGTCGAACCGCGGGGGCGCGGCGGGCGGGGTGCCGGCGCCGCGGCCCGGGCAGAACATCGCACGTGACAACGGGAGACAGGACCATGCTGGGATGGAGCTTTCGACGGCTTTCCGCCGCTCTCGCCGCGCTGGCGGCGCTCCTCACGCTCTCGGGCGCCGCCGGCGCCGCCGACTACGCCTGGAAGTTCCAGTCCTTCTGGCAGGCCGGGACCACCAACCAGAAGGCGTTCGAACGGTTCGCGGCCAACGTCGGCCGCATGTCCGGCGGCCGGATCGAGATCGAGGCCCTCTCGGTCGGCGCGGTGGTGCCGCCCGGGGAGATGCTCGACTCGGTCAAGGTCGGCATCATCGACGGCATGAACGGCGGCACCGGCTACTTCGTGGGCAAGGACGCCGCGTTCGCCCTCCTCGCCGACATCAACGCCGGCTACGAGAACCCCTACCAGCAGGAGATGTGGTTCTGGCACGGCGGCGGGGTCGAGATCGCCCGCGAGCTCTATGCCAGGTACGGGCTCTTCTACCTCGGCCCGGTCATGTGGGGGGCGGAGTCCATCCCGTCCAAGAACCCGCTCCGCAGCATCGCGGACTTCAAGGGCATCAAGATGCGGGCGCCCGAGGGCATGGGCGCCGCGATCTTTCGCAAGATCGGGGTCGGGGTCTCGACCCTGCCCGGCACCGAGGTCTACACCGCGCTCGAACGCGGCAAGATCGAGGCCACGGACTGGGGCACGCTCGGCATGAACGACGAGCTCGGCTACGGCAAGATCGCCCCCTACGCGATCTACCCCGGCATCCACTCCATGCCGATGTCCGACGTGTCGATCAATCTCGACATCTGGAACGGGCTGTCGGACGACCTCAAGGCGATACTCGAGATCGCGGCGCGCGAGATGAACCGCGACAGCCTCGGCATGAACGCGGTGCTGGACCGCTCCTTCGTCGCCAAGCGGGATCCCGCGACCCTCGTCAACTGGGGAAGCGCGGAGCGCCGCGAGCTCCGGGCGGTCGCCCGGGAGGTGTGGCTCGAGTGGTCGGAGAAGAGCGAGATGGCGAAGCGGGTCTACGAGAGCCACCTCGCCTTCATGACCTCGATGGGGCTTCTCTGAGGTCCCGCGGTTCCGGCCGAGAACCCGGCCCGTTCGACCGAGGCGGTGACGGCCCGGCCCCGGCCGGGTCTGTACCGCTCCCGGCCGCATGGAAGCTCCCAACCCCTCGGTCGGCCCCCCGGCCGGCCCGTCCCCCGGCGCCCCCACCGCCGTCGACCGCCTGTCCCGCCGGCTCGGGGAGGCGGCCTGCTGGCTGTTCCTCGCCGCCGCCGCGATCTCGGTCTACGAGGTGTTCATGGACTGGGTGTTCAGCGCCCCGTCCGTCTGGGTGCACGACTCCACCATCATGCTCTGCTCCACCGCGTTCATGCTGGGCGGCGCCTACGCCATGCAGCGGCGCGAGCACGTGCGGATCACGGTGGTCTACGACCGCATGGGCCCGGGCGCGAGGCGCATCTGCGATCTCTTCACCCTGAGCCTCGCCCTCGTGTACGTCCTGGCGCTCACGTGGTTCACGGGGCTCCAGGCGACGGAGTCCATCTCGATCGTCGAACGGAGCGGGCGCGCCTGGGACTTCCCGATGCCCATGGTGATCCGCACCGCCTTCTTCGCCGGCGCCCTCCTGCTCGCCCTCCAGACCGCGGCCAACCTCTACCGCCGCGCTCGCGAGGGCTGAGCCGGACCGCGGCCGGACCGCTCCTCCGCCATGGGCATCGAGCTCATCACCGTGCTCATGGTGGGCGCGATCGCCCTCCTGCTCATCCTCGGCATGCCGATGGCGTTCGCCCTCGGTTTCGTCGCGGTCACCTTCACCTTCGGCTTCTTCGGCTGGGACGCCCTCCAGCTCATCACGAGCCGGATCTACGGCTTCGTCAACGTCTACGTGCTGGTCGCGGTTCCGATGTTCCTCATGATGGCGACGATCATGGACCGGTCGGGCGTCGCCCGGGACCTCTACCGGGCGATGAGCGTCTGGGCCGGCCCCATGCCGGGCGGGGTCGCGATCATGACCCTCATCGCGGCCGTATTCATGGCCGCGACCACCGGCATCATCGGCGGCGAGATCATCCTGCTCGGCCTCGTGGCGCTGCCCCAGATGCTGCGGCTCGGCTACGACCGGAACCTCGCCATCGGCACCATCTGCGCCGGCGGCTCGCTCGGGAGCATGATCCCGCCCAGCATCGTCCTCATCTTCTTCGGGCTGACCGCGAACGTCTCGATCGGCGATCTCTTCATCGCGGTGATCGTCCCGGGGCTGCTCCTCGCCGGCATCTACACCGTGTACATCTTCGCGCGGTGCCTCCGGAACCCGGCCCTCGCGCCTCCGCTCCCGGAGGCCGAGCGCGACCTCCCGCTGGCCGAGAAGGTGCGCCTTCTCAAGGACCTCGTGCTGCCCTTGGGGGTCGCCTTCGGGGTGCTCGGCAGCATCTACGCGGGGATCGCGGCGGTGAGCGAAGCGGCGGCCGTCGGGGTCGCGGGCACCATCCTCGCGGCCTGGGTCCGGGGCAAGCTGAGCTGGGGGATGCTCCGCGACGCGCTCCGCCAGACCATGTCCGCCTGCGGGCTGCTGCTCTGGCTCACCTTCGGGGCGACCGCGCTCATCGGGGTCTACAACCTGCTCGGCGGGATCCGGTTCATCAACGGGGTGATGACCGGGCTCCCCTTCGACCCGCTCGTCGTCGTGGTGCTCATGATGGCGGTGCTCATCGTGCTCGGGTTCTTCATGGACTGGGTCGGCATCCTGCTCCTCACCATGCCGATCTTCGTGCCCATCATCACCAACCTGGGCTTCGATCCGGTGTGGTTCGGGATCCTGTTCTGCATGAACATGCAGATCTCGTACCTCTCGCCCCCGTTCGGACCGGCCGCCTTCTATCTCAAGGGGGTCGCTCCGCCCGAGATCGGTCTGCACCACATCTACCGGGCGCTCTGGCCGTTCATGATCATGCAGCTCATCGCGATGCTGCTGGTCCTGTTCTTCCCGCAGATCGCCCTGTGGCTGCCGCGCGCGGTCCTCGGAGGGGGCTGAGCCCGCCGGGGCGCGGATGCCGGGCGCGGCGGCGGGTGCGGGCGAGGAGCGCCGGGGCCGCCGAATCGGGACGACCGGGAGCGGACGCCGGGAGACGGGGGCGCGGGAAGGGACTCGACCTCGAAGCGAAAACGTAATCCAATCTCCGGAGAGACCGGGGGCGGGGGGAGAGAGACATGTCCATCGAGACTTCATCCGAGACTTCATCGACGCGGACTGCCGTCGCGGGGCGGGCTCCGCCCGGCGCGGCGCCGGACCCGCTGGCCGCGCGCTACGAGCGCGACGGCTACCTCTCTCCAATCCGGGTGCTCGCGCCCGAGGAGGCGGAGGACTGCTGGCGGCGCATGCAGTCCCTGCGGAGGGAGCGGCCCGAGGACGCGGCGGCCGCGTTCTCCTTCAACCCCCATTACCTCCTTCCCTGGCTCTACGACCTCGCCCGGCGCCCGCGGATCCTGGACGTGGTGGAGCGGGTCCTCGGCCCGGACCTCCTGGTCTGGTCGACCGGCTTCTTCAACAAGATGCCGCACGACCCGTCCTACGTGAGCTGGCACCAGGACTCGACCTACTGGGGGCTGGAGCCCCCGGACGTCGTCTCCGCGTGGGTCGCGTTCACCCCGAGCCGGCGGGCCAACGGCTGCATGAGGGTGGCGCCCGGCACCCATACCCTCGGCCAGATCGCGCACGTCGACGGCTTCGCGGCCGAGAACCTGCTGAGCCGGGGCCAGGAGGTGCGGGTGGACGTGGACGAGTCCGAGGCGGTGGACGTCGAGCTCGCGCCGGGGGAGATGTCGCTCCACCACGTCCGGATCGTGCACGGGTCGAACCCCAATCCCACCGACGTGCCCCGCATCGGCTTCGTGGTCCGCTACGTCGCGGCCCACTGCCGGCAGATCGGAGGGCGGGTTCCGGCCGCGCTGGTGCGGGGCGAGGACCGTTACGGCCACTTCGATCCGCTCCCCCGTCCGAAGGAGGAGTTCGACCCGGAGGCGCGAGCGCTCTACGATGCGGCGACCCCCGTCCTCCGGTCGATCCTCTATCGCGACGCCGCGAAGGGGCCGCGGAAGCCGGAGTAGGGTGGACCTCGGAGAGGCCGCGGTCGACGCGCCGGGCGGGCGCCGTGCGCGGGAATTTCCGAATTCGCGGTTAGACTCGGCGCCATCCTGCCCTTCATGAGGAGAAAGGACATGCAGCGCCCACATCGCATCCACGCGGGCCGCCGGGCCGGCGGCGCCCTGTCGGCCGCCGCGCTCGGCCTCGCCCTCTCGCTCCCCGCCGCGGGCGAGACCGAGCTCCACGTCGCCATCCACGCGGATCTGAAGAACATCGATCCGATCTGGACCACCGCCCTCATCACCAGCAACCACGGCTACGCGATCTACGACACCCTCTTCGGGACGGACGCGGACTTCCGGCCCCGGCCGCAGATGGCCGAGGGGTACACGGTGAGCGACGACGGCCGGGTCTACACCATCCGCCTCCGCGACGGGCTCGTGTGGCACGACGGAAGCCCGGTCACGGCCGCGGACTGCGTCGCCTCCATCCAGCGGTGGGGGCAGCGCGATGCGTTGGGGCAGGTGCTGCTCGGCAAGACCGAGAAGCTGGAGGCGGCGGACGACCGCACCCTCTCGCTCACCCTGAAGGAGCCGTGGGCGATGACCCTCACCGCGCTCGGGAAGATGAACGCCAACGTCCCGTTCATGATGCCGGAGCGGATCGCGAAGACCGACGCGCACGAGCAGATCAAGGAGATGATCGGCTCGGGGCCCTTCCGGATCCTCGAAGACGAATGGGTACCGGGAAGCAAGGTGGTCTACGAGAAGAACGATGCCTACGTCGCGCGCGGCGAGGCGGCGAGCATGACCGCGGGCGGCAAGGTCGTCCACTTCGATCGCCTCGTCTGGCACTACATTCCCGACGCCCAGACCGCCGCGAACGCCCTCATCGCGGGCGAGATCGACCTCATCGAGAACGTGGCCGCGGACCTCGTGCCGGTGCTGGACGCGGACGAGGGGGTGACCGTGGAGCCGACGGACCGGCTCGGCTGGCAGCCGTGGCTGGTCATCAACCACCTGCACCCGCCGTTCGACGACGTGAAGGCCCGCCAGGCCCTCCAGCTCATGGCGGACCAGGCGACCTACCAGCAGGCGAACAGCTCGATACCGGGCTCGTGGCGCACCTGTCCCGCATTCTTCATCTGCGATACGCCCTACGGGAGCGATCTCGGCTCCGAGCGGCTGATGCGACAGAACCTCGAGGAGGCGAAGCGGCTGCTCGCCGAGTCGGGATACGACGGGGAGCCGGTCGTCCTGCTCCACCCGACCGACATCCCGCAGCTCCACTCCGCGACCCTCGTGAGCGCCCAGCTCCTGCGGCAGATCGGGGTCAACGTGGACGACCAGGCCATGGACTGGTCGACCCTCACCTCGCGGCGGGCCGAGAAGAAGGCGCCGGCGGACGGGGGCTGGAACCTCTTCCACACCGCCTGGCCGGCGACCATCCTGATGAACCCCCTCATGCACACCGGGGTGTCGGGCGCCTGCGACGATGCGTGGTTCGGGTGGCCCTGCGACCAGGAGCTCCAGGACCTCCGGCAGAAGTTCTCGAGCGAGTCCGACCCGGACAAGCTGGTCGACGTCGCCCGCCGGATGCAGTCGCGGGCGATGGAGTACGTGACCTACGTTCCGCTCGGGCAGTACTTCTTCTACCGCGCCTACCGGAACGAGGTGAGCGGGGTGATCCCCTCGACGGACGCGTTCTTCTGGAACGTCGCGAAGAAGTAGGCGGCCGCCCTCGACGCGGGTGGCCGTCCGCTCACCGCGCTGCGTGAGGGGCGGCGGGCGGGCGCCCATCCGAACGACGGGCCGGGGAGGGTACGGCCGGTCCCCGGCCCCGCCGCCATCCGGGCGGCGGACGGTGAGAGAGGCCTCCGCCGGCGCGATCGGGAACGAGCGGGCCGGGCGGGCCGGGCCGGCCGTCGCCGGGGCGGCGGGCAGGCCATCGGCGGGAGCCAACGGAGGACGAAGCGATGCACGACGAGGATCTCTGCTTCCGCTCCGCGGTCGATCTCGCGGCCGACGTCCGGAGCCGCCGGCTCTCGCCGGTGGAGTTGACCCGGGCGGTGGTCGCGCGGATCGAGGCGCTCGACCCCGCCCTCAACTGCTTCTGCACCCCGACCCCGGAGATCGCCCTCGAGCAGGCGAAGGCGGCGGAGGATGCGGTCATGCGCGGCCAGGGGCTCGGCCCCCTTCACGGCATTCCCTATTCGATCAAGGACCTCCAGCCGACCAGGGGCGTGCGCACGATGCGCGGGTCGAAGATCTTCGCCGGCCACGTCCCCGAGGACGACACGCCGCTCGAACGGCGGCTCCGCGACGCGGGCGGGGTCTTCCTCGGGAAGACGACCACCCCCGAGTTCGGGTGGAAGGGGGCGACGGACAGCCCGCTCACCGGGATCACCCGGAACCCGTGGAACCTCGAGAGGACGCCCGGCGGGTCGAGCGGCGGCGCGTCCGCCCAGGTGGCGGCGGGGCTGGGTCCCCTCGCCCAGGGCGGCGACGGCGGGGGCTCGATCCGGATCCCGTCCTCGTTCGCGGGCATCTTCGGCCTCAAGCCGACCCTGGGCGCGGTCCCCTACGTGCCGATGCCGCACAACGGGCTCCTCTCCCACCTCGGCCCGATGACCCGCACCGTGTCCGACGCGGCGCTCATGCTGGGCGCCATCGCGGGCTACGACCCGGCCGACCGCTTCAGCCAGCCGTACCCGCCGCGCGACTTCCTGGACGGCCTGCACGCCGGGGTCGCGGGCCGGAAGGTGCTCTGGAGCCCGACCCTCGGCTACGCGAAGGTCGACCCGGAGGTCGCGGAGGCGACGGCGCGGGCGGCGGCCCGGTTCACGGAGCTCGGCGCCGAAGTGGAGGAGGGCGATCCCGGCTTCGGCGACCCCACCGGCTTCTTCATCGTACTCTACCAGAGCGCCATCGCGGGCGGCCTCGTCCAGTACCTCGACGAGTGGGAGAGCGAGATGGACCCGGGCCTCGTGCACCTGGTCCGCCGCGGGATGGAGTACAGCGCGGTCGACTACGTGCAGGCCCGGATCGAGCGGCTCGCCTTCTGCGACCGGGTGGCGGGCTTCTTCGAGAAGTACGACCTCCTGCTCACCCCCGCGACGGCGGTTCCGGCGTTCGCGGTCGGTCAGGTGGCCCCGGCGCCCGGCCGGTTCGAGGCGGAGGACCTCTTCGCGTGGACGCCGTTCAGCTTCCCGTTCAACGCGGCCGGCAACCCGGCCGCGAGCGTGCCGTGCGGGTTCACCGCGGACGGGCTGCCGATCGGGCTTCAAATCGTCGGGCGGCTGCACGAGGATCGGGAGGTGCTTCAGGCGGCGGCGGCGTTCGAGCGGATCGCGCCGTGGGCCGACCGGCGCCCGCCGACCCCGGCTTGACGGACGGGCCGGCGCCGCTCCTGAAACGCCGAGCCGCGCCGGGCCGGCGGCGAACGCCGCACCGAGGGCGCGTCCGGCCACCGGGTCCGGCCGGCGGCCGTGGGCCCGTCCCGCCGGGGCGGCAGGAACGAACCCGCGCTCCGGCCAACCGGATCGCCGACGTCGACCGAAGCAGAGGGACGGAGTCGAAATGGACGTAAGGGGCAAGGTCATCTCCGCCGATTGCCACGTGGACCTCATCTGGCTCCCGCCCGACCTCTTCGTCGAGGGGGCGCCGGCGCGTCTCAAGGACCGGATGCCCCGCGTGGACCGGGACGACCGCGGGCGCGAGGTCTGGGTGTCGCGGGGCGGGGCCCGCTTCGGGCTCGTGAACGGCATGGGCTCGGCGGGGCGCGAGTACGTCCCGGGGCAGATCCACCGCTCGGACCGGATGGCCGCCCAGGGCCTCTACGAAGACGGGGCCAAGGGCGTCCGCCGGCTCACCGAGCCCCACCTCCGGGTACGGGACCAGGACCTCGACGGGGTCCGCGGGGAGGTGCTCTACGGCATCCTCGGGGCCGCGAACCGGCTGAACGACCCCGAGGCGGCGGTCGAGGTCATGCGCATCTACAACGAGTGGCTCGCCGACTTCTGCGAGACCCACCCGGACCGCTTCGCCGGCATCGCCTGCATCCCCAACCACGACGTCGACGCCGCGGTCGCGGAGATCGGACGGGTCGCGAAACGGGGCGCCGTCCGCGGTCTCGAGATCGCGAACACCCTCGACATGAAGCCCCTCTACCACCGCCACTGGAACCCCCTGTGGGAGGCGGTGGACGCGAGCGGGCTGCCGGTGCACGTGCACACCATCGGCGGAAAGATGCCGGAGACGGACGGGCTCACCCACCTCGAGCAGCGGGCCGCCTTCGCCACCTTCATCACCGGCTTCCAGCTCAAGATGGCGGACAAGCTCATGGAGGCGGTCTACGGCGGGGTGCTGGAGCGGTATCCGGGGGTCCGGCTCGTCATCGGCGAGGCCGGGATCGGCTGGATCCCCTACGTGCTCGAACACATGGACTTGGAGTGGGAGGACCAGTTCCAGGACCTCGATCTCAGGATGAAGCCGTCCGAGTACTGGCGCCGCCAGTGCTACGCGACCTACCAGAGCGACCCGATCGGGGTGCGCCTCATCGACGTGCTCGGCGAGGACAACGTGATGTGGGGCTCGGATTTCCCGCACCCGGACGGGGTGTGGCCGGACAGCCAGGAGTTCATCGCGCGGGAGATGGCGGGGGTGGAGGAGCGGGTCCGGCGCAAGGTGCTCTGGGAGAACGCGGCCCGGCTCTACGGCCTGCCCCTGGACCCGCCGGCGGCTTCCGCCCCGCCCGGGGCCCGGGCCGCCGACTGAACCGGACCCGCGGCGCCCGCTCCTGGCCCGGTGGGGTCGGAGCGTCCGGCGTCCTGGGAACGGCGGGTCCCGGGGATGGCGCGTTCCGGGAACGGTGCGTCCTGGGAACGCTTGTGTCTCGCCCGCAGAATTCGAGGCGCGAGGGCGAGCAGCGCCCCTGCGGGCAGGATGCCCGCGTCCGCAGGACGCGCCGTTCCCAGGGCGCACCGCCCCCGAGGAGAGACGCCCGGCCCGGCGCCGTTCGGGCGGCTCGGAGAGGCCGGAAGAGAGGAGACACGATGACCGCATTCCTGATCGTGCGCGCCGAGGTGGACCCGTCCGCGCGGGAGGCGTTCGACGCCTGGTACCGGGACGAGCACCTGCCGGACGCGGTCGCGGCCTTCGGCGCGGCGGGCGCCTGGCGCGGCTGGAGCGACGTCGACGAGAACGTGCACATGGCCTTCTACGAGTTCGCAGGGCTCGCGGACCTGAAGCGGGTGATGGCGTCGGACGCGCTGAGGCGGCTGATCGCCGAGTTCGACCGGCATTGGCAGGGCAAGGTGACGCGGACGCGCGAGGTGGTGGAGTCGATCCAGGCGATCCGAACCTCCGCGCCCGCTTGACCCGGGGCGGGCCCCAGCCCGTCGATCCCTGCGTTTGACGCGGTATACGGGGGTTGATACGTTTCCGGGGGCCGGACGGCAGGGGTCGCCGGGCGACGCTCGTCCGAACCGTCCCGGGGCCGAAGAGACCGAACCATGGTCGCGCGCATCTATCAAGTCTTCATGCCCGGCGGCGCGGCGGCCGTCAAGGAGCATTACCCGCGGCGCCATGCCCTGCTCGACGACTCGCTATGGGTGATCGCGGCCGATGAGGTGACGCCCGCCGACGTCTGCCAGAGGCTCGGGATCGGCCCGGAGCAATCGGGCGTGGTCACGGGGTTGGAGGTGTATTACGGGTTCTACGATGCGGCGCTTTGGCAGAAGATCGACGCCTGGAGCAAGGAATGACGCCCGGGGACGACAATGTTCAACAGTTTCCGAGCCGTCGGCCCCCGGCCTCATCCGGCTCTGGGAACGGCGGGTCGGGCCATGGCGAGCGCCTTGCCCGGATCGAGACCGAGCTGAAGCATGTGGCCACCCGGGAGGACGTCGAGGCGATCAAGACGCTGATCGAGCGCAAGGAGGCAACGATGCTGCGCTGGCTGCTCGGCCTCGTCGGGGTGGCTGCGATTACGCTGGTTGCCGCCGTGATCCGGACCTTCTTCTGACCGGCTGCGGGCGTCGCCGGATTTCAGGCCGCCCACGTCGGCAAGGCCGGGGCGGCGTCGGGCGACCCGGGCCTTCGCTCGTGGGCGGGCGCGCGCGGTCTTCGGGCTACGTTCTCCCGGTGGGTTCGAGGCGGTCGAGCCTCGTCTCCCAGTCGGCCGGGAGCTCGATGCGCCGCGTGACGAGGCAGCGCGGGAATCCCCACGACGGGAAGTAGGCGCACTGCGGGATGGGGAGGTCGCCGCCCGCGACGAGGACGACGAGGTCCTCCGGGGCCGCGACGGCCGGGATCGCCCCCTCGCGCGCCGCCTCCCGCACCCAGGCCGGCCACTGCCGGGCGCCGATGAGGCGCTGGTGGAGCCAGGTCCTCCGCCAGACGTCCGCCGGCAGTCGCCCGTCCCGCCAGAGGCGCCGCTTGACGTCGGTCTTGTCGAGCCCCTCGCCGGCAAGCTCCTTCGCGACGAAGGGGGCGAGGGCCACCGCGGCGACCCCGCCGTGCAGCATCGTGAAGCCGGACGCGGCGGAGCCGATGACGCTCGCGAGGTCGTCGAGCCCTCCCGTCACGTTGATGACGCTCTCCGCCCGCATGACGACGACCGCGCTCTCCGTCGCCTCGAAGCCGAGCTCCTCGTGGAGCGGCGGCCACGGCGAGCGCTCGGTCCGCTCCGCGAGGCACAGGGTGTACCGTCCCGGCTGGCCGAGGCCCGCGAACGACACCGCTCCCGGCCAGCCGCCCCCGACGTTGTTCATGACGAGGCGGACCGCCCGCCCGATGGCCGCGTTCGCCTGCCAGCCGGGGCCGAGCGCGCCGAAGCCCGCGTTCATGCCGATCGCCCCTGCGACGGGGCCGCAGACGACGAGGAGCGGGGTCACGTTCTCGTCCGTGGTCTGGACCCCGCGCAGGTTGAAGGCGGGGTCCGCGATCGCGCGCACCGCGGCGAGCACCACCGGCAGGTGTTCGGGCCGGCAGCCGGCCATGACCGCGTTGACCGCGACCTTCTCGACGGTCGCGAGGCCCTTGAGCGGGTCGAGCGCGCCGAGGACCTCGCCCGGCGCCTCCGGCGCCCAGGAGAGCGCCTCCTCCACCCGGCCGAGGGTCGGGGCGACGATCGGGAGGCCGTCGGTCCAGCCGCGAAGGTAGAACCGGCGGCCCGCCTCCGTCTCGGGGTCGGCGCCGCGCACGACCTCGACCCGCTGCCTCGGGAACCGGGCCGCGAGGGGCGCCTTGGCGAGCAGGCCCGCCTCCGCCGCGCGCTCGCGCAGGGTGTCGTCGATCCATTCGCCGGAGGCGCGCTGGCCCGACGGCAGGAGGACCCAGAGGGGCGGCGGCCCGGACAACGACCCGGCCCGGGTCAGCTCCGCTCGAACGCCCCGAGATCGAGGGGAAGCATCCTCCCCATCCATAGGGCGTGGTCGCGGTGGTCGGCGAGATCGTCGCCGGTCTCGGGGTGCACCAGGACCGTCAGCCCGCCACGGTTCAGCATCAGCCACGGGACGAGGTCCGGAAAGACCCCGGCATCGAAGGCGACTTGGTACATGGGCTCCGGGTGCGGCCCGACCGGGGCGTCGCGCCACCGTCCGAGCCGCACCTCGAACCGCGCCGCGAGCGCTTCGCGCAGCCGGGCGGCGGTTGTACGCGAGGCGTCGTCGTAGTACACGTGGGCGTGGTACGAAGGGATGTCCGACATGGCCTCGGGCCCGGTCTTCGCGTCAGTCCGCGTCCGGGTCGGACGGGTCGGACGGGTCGAGCGCGGCGATGCAGGGCAGGGTGCGGTGGCGCTCCGCGTAGTCGAGCCCGTAGCCGACCACCCACACGTCCGGGATGTCGAAGCCGAGGTAGTCGATCCGGACCTCGCCCTCGTTCCGGGCCTTCTTGCGGGTGAGCGCACAGGTGCGGACGGAGGCCGGGCCGCGCGCCTCGAACTGCTGCACGAGGTACCGGAGGGTCCTCCCGGTGTCCACGATGTCCTCCACCACGAGCACGTGGCGCCCTTCGATGCTCTCCCGGAGGTCGAGGACCATGCGCACCTCCCCGGAGCGCTGGTGCCCGTCGGCGTAGCTCGAGACCGCGATGAAGTCCACGCGGTGCGGCGCCGTCAGCCGCCGGGTGAGGTCCGCGAGGAAGATGAACGCCCCCTTCAGCACCCCGACGACGATGAGCTCGTCCACGCCCGTGTAGTCCGCGGAGATGCGGGTGGCCAGCTCGTCCACGCGCAGGGCGATCCGTTCCTCCGCGATGAGCACGTTCGGTCCCGTACCGGTCAACCGTCCACCTCCTGCCGCGCCGTCGGCGATCGGCCCTCCGGGTCGATGGCGGGGGGCGGGCCGCCGCTCGTCCCCGATGATGCGGCGGATGTTAGCGGCCCGCCTTGCCGCGGTCACGTCCGCGGGGCGCGGGGCCCGCAACCCGCGGCCCGCGGCGCCCGCTCGGGCTTCTCGTCCGGCGAGGACCGGACGCACCGGCTTCATCCTGCGGGCGGAGGGCGGGAGGCGGCCAGGGGCCGGCGGTCGGAGGCGGGCGCGGCCGGCCCCGGATCCCCGTGGTTTGGCGGGCGGCGGGCGGGCGGTTACCCTTGCCGCCGGCGGCGGGCGCGGCCGGCCGGGCCGCGGGCGCCGGAACCGCGACCGCGACCGCAACCAGAACCGCAACCGGAGCTACCGGGAGGAGGAACGACATGGCGACACCGGCGGACGGGACCTACGCGGTCGTCTGGCCTCGCGGCCCCAGGGCGGGCTCCATCACCCCGCTCGCGGAACGGCCCGCGAGCCTCGAGGGGAAGAAGATCGCGTTTCTCTGGGACTACCTCTTTCGCGGCGACGAGATCTTCCCGATGCTGGCCTCGGAGCTGTCGGCCCGCTATCCCGGCGTCGAGTTCGTGGGGCACGAGACGTTCGGCTCGACGCACGGGGACGAGGAGCACGAGATCCTCGCGGGCCTGCCCGACAAGCTCCGCGAGCTGGAGGTGGACGCGGTCATCTCCGGGATGGGCTGCTGAGGGAGCTGCACACCCGCCGTGCTGCGGGTGAGTGCGGTTGCCGAGAACGCCGGATTCCCTTCGAGCTCCCTCGTCTGCGAGGGCTTCGCCGGCCAGGCCGGAACGACCTCGGTCGGCCTCGGGCTGCCCAACCTGCCGGTCGCCCTGGTCCCGGGCCACGTGGACATGCAGACCGACAACGAGCTCCGGGACAACGTGCTCGGCGTCACCCTCGACCAGGTCGTCTCCAACCTGACCGAGCAGCCGGAGGCGGCGCGTTCGAGCGTCGAGCCGGGGCCGGAGGAGATCGTCTTCGAGGGCGCCTTCGAGGAGGTCAACCGGCTCTTCTACGAGAACCGCTGGTCCGACGGGCTGCCCTTCGTCCCGCCGACGCGGGAGAAGATCGCGGAGTTCCTCGCGTTCACCCGTCTGGCCCCCGACCACGTGCTCGGCAAGGCCCCGCCCGACAACCGGGCCGCCACCGTGCGGAGCGTCGCCGCGAACGGGGTCATGGCGGGGTGCCGCCCGGAGTACATGCCGATCCTCGTCGCCCTCGCCGAGGCCATGACGGACCCCGACTACGGGGTCGAGCACTCCGGCAACACCCCCGGGTCCGAGACCCTCATCACCCTGAACGGCCCGATCATCGGAGAGCTCGGCTTCAACTGCGAGCAGGGCGCGCTCCGCGACGGGTTCATGGCCAACACCACGGTCGGGCGGTTCTGGCGGCTCTACCTCCGCAACGTGGCGGGCTTCCTGCCGTACCGCACCGACAAGGGCACGTACGGGAACACCTGGCGGGTGGTCCTCGCCGAGAACGAAGAGGTGCTCGCGCGCATCGGGTGGGAGCCGCTCGCGAGCGACTTCGGCTTCCGGGCCGGCGAGAACGTCGTCACCATCTCGCGCTATACGGGCGGCGACGTCGTGACCTCGGTCTACGGCCAGACCCCGGAGCGGATGCTCCCGTACCTCGGGGACGCGCTCGTCAGGCAGTCGAGCTGGCAGCTCGTCTTCACCGTCGGGATGGCGCGCGGGACCTACCGCCCGCTCCTCCTGCTCACCCCGATCCTCGCCGAGACCATCGCCAAGGGCGGGTGGTCGCGCGGCGATCTGAAGCGGCGGCTCTTCGAGGACGCGCGCCTCCCGGCGTCGAAGTTCGAGGCGTACATCGGCGAGTACACCAACCTGGCGCCGGGGCGGCGGACCCTCGCGGAGATGGTCGAGGCGGGCAAGGCGCCGCCGGTCTTCGCCGAATCGAACGACCCGGAGCGGATGGTCCCCCTCGTCTGCGCCCCGGACGACCTCCTCGTCGCGGTGACCGGCGACCCGCTCCGCACCAACGCCTACGTGTTCTCGCACAACGGCATGCTCGGGTATCCGGTCGCGAAACGGGTCGAGCTCCCGGACGACTGGGAGGGGAGGCTGCGGGAGGTTCGCGCCCGATAGCCCCGCTTGCGTTCGGGCCTCGCTCCCGTGCTGCGCCCGGCCCCCCGGGACCGGGACCGGGACCGGGACGGGGACCGGGGCCGGCGAGCCCGGAACCGGTGCCGGAGATGGTCCCGGGGGGCCTCCGATCGGAGGCCCCACCGACCAGACGCCGGACGGCGTCCGGAACCCACCGGCGTCCCACGCTCGCCGCAACACGACGGCGTTTCTTCGCCGCTTCCACATGCAGGCGCCGTGTGGGTCCCGTCGATGCCCGCCGAGATGCCCGCTCGTTCGTCGTCGCCGGCGAAGGCGACCGCCCTCCGATCGTGTCGCCGTACCGGCGCGAAATCACCCTGCGGAACCGCTTGCCCGGACACGGCGTCCTGGGAACGGCGCGTCTTCCAGACGCTTGTGTCCCGCCCGCAAATGGGACAGCAAGACCGCTGCCGATCGATGCGGGCGAGACACAAGTGTTCCCAGCCCCCCCCGTTCCCGTGAAGAGCGATGGGCTCGATGTCTGGCCGCGAGTCGGTCAGCGTGAAAGGGTCCTGGGGGCCGGCCTCGGCGCTTGCCCGCCCTGGCGCGCTATGCGATGGTTCGTTCGAGCCATCGGGGAGGAGGGGGATCATGGCGGCCTACGATCGGCTGATTCGCGGCGGCGCCGTCTTCGACGGGACCCGTGTGCCGCGGTATCGCGCGGACGTTGCCATCCGGGACGGGGTCATCGCCGAGATCGGCCGCATCCCTCCGGGCGACGCGCGCGAGGTGCTCGACGCCGACGGCCTCCACGTCGCCCCCGGCTTCATCGACCTCCACACCCACTACGACGCCCAGGTCTTCTGGGACCCCTACTGCACCCTCTCCGGCTGGCACGGCATCACCTCCGCGGTCATCGGGAACTGCGGCTTCGGCTTCGCCCCGGTGCGCCCGGAGGAGCGCGAGCGGGCGATGCTCTCGATGACCCGGGTCGAGGCGATCCCGCTCGCCTCGATGAAGGAGGGGATGCCCTGGGATTGGGTGAGCTTTCCCGAATTCCTCGATTCGGTCGAGCGCACCCCGAAGGCGATCAACCTCCTGCCCTACGTCCCGGTCGGGCCGCTCCTCATCTGGGTGCTCGGCTTCGAGGATGCGAAGGCGGGGCGCCGCCCCACCGACGCGGAGCACGCCGAGCTCTGCCGCCTGCTCCACGAGGCGATGGACGCGGGGGGCTGCGGCTGGTCCGCGCAACGCATGCTGCCGACCGGGCCGGCCGCGGTGCAGCGCGACTTCGACGGCACCGCGATGCCCACCGACGTCATGCACGACGACACCTGCCGCGCCTTCGCCCGGGTGCTCGGCGGCCGCAACGAGGGCTTCATGCAGATGCTGCTCGTGTCCGGGGACAACCGGCGCGACCGCGCGTTCTACGAGGAGATGGCGGAGCTGAGCGGGCGGCCGATGCTCATGAACGTCGTCCAGGCCTTCGACCACCGCCCCGACATCCACCGCCGGGTGCTCGCGTGGCTGGAGAGCTGCCGCGAGCGCGGGGTCCGGGTCATCGGGCAGGGCCTCACCACCGACGCCGGCTTCACCTTCACCTTCGAGGACTGGAACCTGTTCGACGACTCCGAGCCCTGGTGCGAGGCGACCACCGGTTCCCGCGAGGAGCGCAAGCGCAAGCTCGCCGACCCCGCCCGGCGCCAAGCCCTCCGGGACCACCTGCCGATCACCGCCACCGGGCCGCTCCCGGACATCGTGATCGTGGGTCCGAAGCTCGGGAAGAACGCGCGCTGGGAGGACCACACCCTCGCCATCGCGGGCGAGAAGATGGGCAAGCACCCGGTGGACGTGATGCTGGACATGGCGGTGGAGGAGGACTTGGCGACCGAGTTCTTCGCCGCCCCGCCGAACGGGGACGTCGGCCACCTGCGGGAGATCGTGGCCAATCCTTACGTCCTGTTCGGGGTGTCGGACGGGGGCGCCCACACCAAGTTCCTGACCGCCGGCCGCTACCCGACCGAGACGCTGTGCAAGATCGTGCGCGAGCACGAGATGTTGACCCTGGAGGAGGCGCACTGGCGGCTCTCGGCCCTGCCGGCCATGGTCGCCGGCTTCGAGGGCCGCGGCGTGCTGCGCAAGGGCGCGCCGGCCGACGTCGTGGTCTACGACTACGAGCGGCTGAAGGTGCTGCCGGCGGAGGTCGCCCACGATCTCCCGGGCGGCGAGTGGCGCCGCGTCCAGCGCGCCGAGGGCTACCGCTGGGTGCTCGTGAACGGCGAGGTCACGATCCGCGACGACCGGGAGACCGGCGCCTGCCCCGGCCGGCTCCTCCGGCATGGCGCCGCTGGCGCCGCGGGGCGCGGCACGCCGCCGGCCCCCGCCCTCGCCGCCGGTTAGCGCCCGCCGGAAGGGGGAACCATGTACGACGACGGAATGAACGGTCGCCTGCACCTCCCGGATCTCTCGATCGCAGGCTTTCGCGGCATTGAGCGGCTCTCGATCCCGCGTTTGGGCCGGGTGACCCTGCTCGCCGGCCGCAACAGCGTCGGCAAGACCACCGTGCTCGACGCGGTGCGCGTGTACGCCAGCCGCGGACGAAGCGAGGTTCTGCGCGAACTGCTGGACGCACGCGAGGAGGTCGCCACGGCGCACGATGAAGACGATGATCCGGTGGAGCTTCCCAACCTTGCGGCCCTGTTCCACGGGAGGAACGTGTCGGGGACGTCCGCCATCTCCATCGGTCCGATCACCGGCGACGACGCGCTCGGGGTCGCAGTCTCCAAGCCCGAGGACTGGTCCGACGAGCAGAGACGGCTTTTGGGCCGTCTTCCGGTGGATACCGGCGTTCAGTGGCTGAAGATCGCATTCCGGGAAAGTGAATCGATCCTGCCCTGTATGCTTCCGACGGACGGCCAGCTTCCCACCCGGTTGCCAAGGCATTTCGGGACAATTCGTATGCTGCTGGATGAAGATGAATGGCCGTCTGCGGTCGTCTGCGAGTCCTCGGGGCCGGGGGTGTTGAGCAGCTACGATATGGCACGCTTCTGGGACAACGTGGTGCTGACCGATGGCGAGGAGCTCTCGATCCGGGCGTTGCGGCTCGTCTTGCGAGATCGGGTGAGTCGGGTGGCCGTGATCGGTGAAGGGGGCAGATCGCGTTATTCCGAGGGGAGTCGCCGTAGGGTAGTCGTGAGATTGCCGGAGGCGGCTCGTCCCGTCCCGTTACGGAGCCTTGGCGACGGGGCGATGCGGATGTTCGGGGTCGCGCTGGCGCTTGCCAGCAGCCGCGGCGGCTTCCTGACCATCGACGAAGCGGAGAACGGAATCCATTATTCCCTCCAATCGGATTTCTGGCGCATGGTCCTGCGGGCGTCCTCCGAGCACGACGTACAAGTGTTCGCGACGACCCATAGCGGAGATTGCGTCAGGGGCTTCGCGCGGGCCGCGGTGGAAGTCGAGGACGTCGAGGGTGTCCTCGTTCGACTCGAACGGGAGGCCGGGAAGATTCGGGCCGTCGAGTACTCGGAGGAGGAGCTCGAAACGGCCGCCGAACAGGGCATCGAGGTCAGGTAGCCGGGTGGCCGCGAGAGACCTGCCGCCGGAGCGCGTGCTGCTCGTAGAAGGAATCGACGACGAAGCGGTCGTGCGGAACCTTTGCATGCGTCATCAGGACGTCCCGGCGTTCGACGTCTTGAACAAAAGCGGATTTCCCAACCTTCGCAAATCCATCCGACCGGAGATGAAAGTCTCCGGCCGGCGTGCGGTCGGCGTCCTGGCGGACGCCGACGACGACCCTCGGGGACGATGGCAATCCATCTCCGATCGGCTGAGGCAAACGGGCGTACGTCCACCGGATCGTCTCGCGCCAGGCGGGCTGGTCCTGGACGGCGAGCCCCGGACAGGGGTCTGGCTGATGCCCGACAACACTGCTTCGGGCGAGCTGGAAGACTTCGTCATGGCGCTGGTCCCGGACGGCGACCCGGTTTGGCCGAGAGCCGAACGATACGTCGAGGATATTCCGGCCATCGAACGAAAGTTCGGACCCCGCAAGATGACGAGGGCGAAGATCCACGCGTGGCTGGCAACGAGAGCGAACCCCCGCCTCATGGGCGCAGCCATCGGGGCGGGGGACCTGGATGCGGATCAGGCGCTCGCGACGGCGTTCGTCGGCTGGCTGCGAAGGCTGTTCGGTTGATTCGGACGATGGCCCTTCTTCACCCACCATGCTCCTGCCATGAGCGCCGGCGCCCTCGCTCGCCGCCCGCCGCGCCCGAAGCGGCCGGCCTGGAACGCGCCCGAGCCGAAGCCGCTGCCGAGCCGTTTCGCCCCGGGCTCGGCAGCTTCCGCTGCTCAGGTCGATCTCGACCGCCCCTACGCCGAAATCGGCGCCGGAGCAGGTACGTTCAGTCCCGGTTGGCCGAGGGCGGGGCGGATCCGCCGCGCGCCGTGAAGTAGTCCTCGTAGGCGTTGGCGGAGCCGAGCAGGATCCCGCCGTCCACGACGAGCTCCGCGCCGGTGCACATGGCCGCCCGCGGCGAGGGGAAGAACGTAATGGCGTTCGCGATCTCCTCGGGCTCGACCAGGCGCCCGAGCGGAACCCCGCGCGCGATCCTCTCCTGCGCGCCGCCCGGCCGGGCGTCTCCCCTGCCGACGAGACGGGTCCGGGTCGGGCCGGGGAAGACCGCGTTGGCCCGGATGCGCCAAGGGGCGAGCTCGTAGGCGAGATGCCGGGTGAACCCGACCATCCCCCACTTCGAGACGGTATAGGGGACGTCCGCCCCGAGCGAGATGTTCTTGCCGGCGGTCGAGGCGAGGTTGACGATGCCGCCGCCGCCCCTCGCCCGAAGGTGCGGGACCGCCGCCTTGGTGCAGTTGAACGCCCCCTTGAGGTTGACGTCGATGAGCTCGTCCCAGCCCTCGGCGTCCGTCGCGTCGAACAGCCTCGGCGGGCTGATCCCGGCGTTGTTGACGAGCCCGTCGAGGCCGCCCTGGGCATCGGCCGCCGCGTCGACCGCCCGGGTCACGGCCTCGGGGTCGCGCACGTCCACGGCCGCGAACCGGCCGCCCGGCAGGGAGGCGGCGAGCTCCGAGCCGTCCTGGACGTCGAGGATGGTCACGCGCGCGCCGGCCTCGCAGAGGGCGCGTGCGGTGGCCGCGCCGATGCCCATCGAGCCGCCGGTGACGACGGCGGAATAGCCGCTGAACTCGCTCATGAGCTGGTTCTCCGATGTGCGCTGGGGGCTCCGTCGATTTCGGGGGACCCCTCGGGGCTCGATTCGAGGATCGACCCGGGGATCGATTCGGGGCCGCGGCCCCTCCCGTCAAGGATAAACGCCCGTGCGGGCCGCATGTTGCAGAACCGGAACCGGGCCGGGGCCATCGGCCGCCAGGGCCGTTTCCCGCCGACCGGCTTCCGGCCGCGGATGCGGGGCGGTCGCACCCGAAGGGGCAGGGCTCCTCCTGGGAATGTTCGCAGCGGGTGCGCCGGGGCGAGCTGCGGGGACCCCGGAGGGTCCGGCGCGGTTCGTCGGAGGATCGGGGTCGAAGCGGCCTGGAGAAGCGGCTTGGCGAAGCAGCCCGGAGAAGCGGCCCGGAACGGAGTACGTCCGGCCACCGTGGGCGGGTCGGCGTCCGCCGCAGGAGGACGGCGGGAAGTGCGGGCTTGGGGCCCGGGCCTCCGCCGTGCATCGGTCCGGGCGCCCCCCGTGCATCGCCTCGGGGACTCGAATACACTCGCCCGGAGCGTTCGATCAGGCCAACACCGGGGGAGATCTCGATGCGTATATCGAAGCTGCTGACGTTCTGCGTTGCGGCCGGCATGAGCGCCATGGCGATGGCCGCCGACTACACGCTGACGGTTTCGAGCTGGGCGCCGCCGACCCACGGCGTCAACGCCAAGCTGTGGCCGACCCTCATCGAGATGATCGAGGACGCGACCGGCGGCAAGGTCACCGCGCAGATCAAGTACCGCCTCGGTCCGCCGCCGGCGCAGATGGACCTCGTCCAGGACGGCGCGGCCGACCTGTCGTGGATCTTCCACGGCTATCAGGCCGGCCGGTTCACGGCCACGAAGCTCATCGAGCTTCCCGGCTACCGCGGCAACGCGGAGGCCGCGTCGGTCGCCTACTGGCGCGTGCACGAGGCGCATCTTGCCGCCGCCGACGAGCACAAGGGGGTCAAGCTCATCGGCCTGATGACCCACGGCCCGGCCCATCTGCACTCCGCGCGCAAGGTCACCTCCCTCGACCAGGTGGCGGGGATGAAGCTGCGCGTCCCGGGCGGGGTCGGCGGCGATGCCGGGGCCGCGCTCGGCGCGACCGGGATCCAGGTCCCGGCCCCGAAGGTCTACGAGACCCTGGCGTCGAACGCCGCGGACGGGGTGGTCATGCCGTTCGAGGCGCGCAAGGGGTTCAAGCTGACCGAGGTGGCCCAGAACGTCTACGAGATGCCGGGCGGGCTGTACCGCGGTTCGTTCGCGCTCATCATGAACCGGGAGACCTTCGACGGCCTGCCCGAAGACCTGCGGACGGCGCTCGACGAGAAGGTCTTCGGCGAGCCCGCCTCACGCATGGCCGGCGCGGTGTGGGACGAGATCGACGTCGCCGGCCGGGAGGTCACCCTCGCCGCCCCCGACAATTCGATCAACCCCGCGTCCGCGTCCGACGTGGCGGCCTGGGAGGCCATCGCCGGGAAGATCCGCGAGAACGTCCTCGCCGAGATCGCGGCCAGGGGCATCGACGCCGAGGCGGCGCAGGCCATGGTCGAGGCCGAGATGGCGCAGAACTAGCCCGGTCCGGGACTTCATCGGAGGAGCCTCCGCGGCCTCCCCGGTCGCGGGGGCCGTGCCCCGTGAGCCTCCTCGTCCGGTTCGCGCGCCGGGCGGCCGGCGCGCCCGTGCTGCTCGCCGTCACCGCGCTGTTCGTCATGATGATCATGACGTTCTTCGACGTCGTGCTGCGCTCGGCCTTCGACACGCCCATCGAGGCGGCCACCGAGCTCACCAGGATCCTCATGGCGGTCGTGGTGTTCTCCGCCCTTCCGGTCATCTCCGGGCGGGCCGGGCACATCACGGTCGACGTGCTGGACTGGGCCTTCTCCCGGGCTGCGGCCCGTTGGCGGGACGTCGTCGTCAACCTTCTCTCCGGGGCGATGCTCTGGTGGCCGGCCGAGCGGGTCACGGTGCTGGCCGAGCGGGCCCGGGGCTACGGCGACGTCACCGAGTACCTCGGGATCCCCCAGTTCCATATCGCCTGGTTCATCGCCGTGTTCACCTTCCTCACCGCCCTCGTCCTGATCCTGCGCGGGTCGTTGCTGGCGTTCTCGCCCGACCTCGTCCGGCCGGCCGATGATTGAAGCACTGGTCGGCTTCTCGGCGGTGCTGGTCCTCGTCCTGCTCCGCATGCCGATCGCGTTCGCGATGGGCCTCGTCGGGATGCTCGGCTACATGCATCTCAACTCCTACCGCGGCGCCATCTCGATGGTCGGGCGGCTGGTCATCGACACCACCCAGAACTACGGCCTGTCCGTCGTTCCGCTCTTCATCCTGATGGGGCTGTTCGTGAACAAGGGCGGTCTCTCGCGCGAGCTCTACCGGGCCTCCCACGCCTTCCTCGGCCACTTCCGGGGCGGCCTCGCGATGGCGACGATCTGCGCGTGCGCCGGATTCTCCGCCATCTGCGGCTCGTCGCTCGCCACCGCCGCGACGATGTCGAAGGTGGCGATGCCGCAGATGCGCCGGTTCGGCTATGACGACGGCCTGTCCACCGCTTCGATCGCGGCCGGGGGCACCCTCGGGATCCTGATCCCTCCGTCGGTGATCCTCGTCATCTACGGGCTGCTGACCGAAACCTCCATCGGCAAGCTCTTCATCGCCGGCATCGTTCCCGGCCTGCTCGGCGTGCTGTGCTACCTGGCCGCGATCCGCTTCACGGTGGCCCGCCGCCCGGAGGCCGGGCCGGCCGGAGAGCGGACGACCTGGGCGGATCGGGGCCGGGCGCTCGGCAGCGTGTGGGCCGTGCTCCTGCTGTTCTTTCTCGTCATCGGCGGGCTCTACGGCACGTTCGACGTGTGGCCGCTCCATCTCACGTTCTCCCCGACCGAGGCGGCCGGGATGGGCGCGATGGGCGCCTTCCTCGTCGCGCTCGCGCGCGGAACCCTGACGGTCGGAGGCACGTTCGAGGTGCTTCGCGAGACGGCCTTCACCACCGCCTCGCTGTTCACCGTGCTCATCGGCGCCTGGGTGTTCTCGAACTTCGTGAATCTGGCCGGGCTGCCGGAGGGGCTCCGGGCGCTCGTCACGGACCACGCGGTCTCGCCGGGGACGGTGATGCTGCTCATCCTCCTGGTCTATCTCCTGCTCGGCTGCGTGTTCGAATCGCTGTCCATGCTGCTCCTGACCGTGCCGATCTTCTTCCCGTTGGTGGTGGGCCTCGGGTACGACCCGGTGTGGTTCGGGATCATCGTCGTGGTGGTCACGGAGATCAGCCTCATCACCCCGCCGGTAGGGCTCAACGTGTTCGTATTGAGGGGCGTCGTCCCCGACGTATCGACGGGCACCGTCTTTCGGGGGGTCACGCCGTTCTGGATCGCCGACGTCTTCCGGCTGGCCCTGCTCGTCACCCTGCCCTGGCTGGCCCTGGCGCTTCCCCGTTCCATGTGACCGCGGCCGGGTCGAGGACCGGACCCGGCACCGGCTCGGGCCTCCCCGCGCCCGGACCCGGCGGGCCGTCCCGCCCGTTCTCCAGGCGGAGCGGGTATAGTCCGCGTCCGCCGTCCCTGCCGGAAGGACGATACGGAAAGGCTACGGAAAGGTGACCGTCATGGAACGGAACGCTCGGCGTCCCTCCGCGCGCGGCTCCGCATGGCGCCGCGCGGCCCCCGCCCTGCCGGCCGTCCTCGCGATGCTTGCGACCGCCGCCCCCACCGCCCCCGCGGACGCCGCGGACGACGATGCCTTCGCCCGGACACGGGGAGGTGGCTACGTGGGCGTCTTCGCCGGCTCCGGCCGGACGCACCACCGGGTCGTCGATGTCGACGGCTTCTCGTACTCGGGCCGTTCCGGCCGGAGCGTCGGTTACGGCGACGGCGGGTTGGTCGGCGGCGTCCTCGTCGGGAGGAGGCTCGAGATCGGCGGCGTACCTCTCAGGATCGAGCTCGACGGCACGTTCGGCAACATGTCGGCGAAGACGGATCGGATCGATCCCCGGTTCGATCCGCCGGATGAGACGGTGGAATCGGAGCTTCGATGGGTCGCGGCGGCGCGCGCCGGGATCGAGCAGGCCGTCGGACCCGCGACGGTGTTCGTCTCCGCCGGACTGGCGCTCGCCCGGGTCGAGAATTCGCTGACCGATCTCGACGCCTGGCGGGGCCCGGACGGCGAATGGGTGTTGCTGCCCGACGGCAGGGCCGCCCAGCGCGTGGACCCCGACGACTCCTTCCGCGACGCCTCGACGGAGCTCGGCTGGACCATCGGGGCCGGCGTCGAGACCTCCCTGAACGACACCTGGACGCTGCGGCTCGAAGGCTCCTATCTGGACTTCGGGGAGAGCACCCATCACGCCAACCATTCCGGCGACGATTTCTGCTGCGGGAGCGGAACCCCCCGAAGGCGCGTCTCCTACCGCATCGAGAACGAGCTCGGCCTCGTGCGCGTCGGCCTCATCTACCGCTTCGGCGGCCGGTAGCGGGACCCCGGCGCGGGCGCATGACCCGAGGCCCCTGCCCGCCACCCGGGGGCGGGGGCGGGAGCGGGAGGGTGCTCAGGGGTCGGGGCCGGTGACTGCATCGTAGCGTTCGCCGGCGAGCTCGACGCAGAGATCGACGTCGGCCGCGAGCAGGTACCGGTCCTCGACGAGACGTTCCGCCGCCCCCCGCACCTCGGCCAGGTACGCGTCCCGGCTCGCGTAGCGCTCGGCGACGGAAGGGCGGGGGTCGGAGGCGGCCGCGCGCTCCGCCGCGGTGCGGGCGAGCGGGATCGTCGATCCGAGGTACTCGAGGATCTGGCCGTCGCCGCCGCTCTCGGGGTGCCGCGGGTTGAAGCCGGCGTGGGTCGCGACCGGGATGCTCACGTCCGGCATCCGGACCCCGCCCGTCTCGTTGCCGTCCGCGTCGACGGCGGAGACCGGTGACGGGTACGGCTCGCCCGTGAACCGGGCGGGGAGGGCGGGAACGCCCCGGCCGGCGTGCTCCCCGAGGTCCATGGGCGCGAGCGAGGGGAGCCGGTCCGGGCGCGGCAGAGCGAGCCCGGGGATCGCCGCGAGCGCCCTCAGCACCTCCTCGCGGGAGGCCGCGGTGGCCTCCCGCCCGCGCGGAAACACGCTCGCCGGGGGCTCGACACCGTCCGCCACCCAGGCCCGCAGGTGCTCGAGGGCGGCGCGAAGGAGCGGCCGGTAGTCGACGGCGTTGAACCGGTTCGCCCCGCGGCTCCCGAACATGCTCCGGTCCGTGAACGGCAGGACCCCGGGGCCGTGCTGGGTCCCGGCGAAGAGATAGCGCCGGACCTCGGCGGGCGGCTCGAGGTCCGCCCCGGGGTCCACCCTGGGGTCCACCGCGGGGTCCGCCGCGCCGTCCGACCCGGACTCGAGGTCGAGGTGGGTGAGCCCCGCGTCTCCGCGCCAGTACTCCGCCGACGTGTCGGTGTAGACGATCTTCGGCACGCCGCCCGCCGCCCGCAGGCGGTCGAGCAGGCCCTCGCGCCGCCCCGAGCGGGGGTCGGTCCGGGGCTCGTCGGCGAACGGGAAGCGGTGCCCGAGGCTCGGGGTCGGCTGCACCGAGGGCTGTCCGTAGCGGTGGTTGAACTCGCCGCGCCGCCCGCCCGCGACGTGGACGTGCACCCCGTCGAACACCCGCTCCCCCGCCTCGTCCCGGTTGAGGCCGGCGTGAAGGAAGGTCCGCAGGAGCCGGCCGCACTGCGAGACCCCTTTGGCGATCACGTGGTCGACCCGGCCGGCGGCGGGCGAGTCGGCGCTCGCGCGCGTCCACGCCGCGAGGTCGCGCATCGCGAGGAGCCCCGCCCCGACCACCGGGCACCCGGCCGGGGTATAGACGAGATCGTAGATCCGGCCCGCCTCGAAGCCGCCCGCGAGCGAGACGCCTCCCGGGCCGGCAAGCGTCTCATCGCCTTCCACCCGGGCGAACGCCCAGCGGTCCCGCGGGATGCGTACCGGCGTGTCGAACAGGTGCTCGCGCACCGAGAGCTCGGCCGCCGGGTCGTCGGGGTCGAGCGGCGGGATCGGGGCGTGGTTGCCGACCGAGCCGACGTGGTGGTCGGTGAGGGCGAAGGTGTCGGCCGCCCGGTCGGGCTGGATGCGCAGCTGCATCCGTCCGTCCGGCTTCCGGTTCGCGGGCGGCACGGCGGGGGCGCGGAGCCCGAGGCGCACCGAGGGGTGCGGAACGTCCCACTGCCATCCGCACCAGGCGACGCACCACCCGCGTTCGAACAGGAAACCGTCCCCCGCGGGGATCTCGTCGGTCGGCATGAGGTCGAACGGCGCCATGTTGAACGAACGCATCGCGAGCCGGTTGCCCCGGTTCGGCGCCTCGAAGAGCAGTGCGCGGTTGGCCCGGCCGGGGTCCACCGGCACGAGGAAGGTCGCGTCGCCGCGGAAGCGTACCCGGCCGTCGTGGTCCTGCGCGGCCCGGCCGAGGTCGACGATGGGTGCGTTCGCGGGGTGCCCGGGGTCCACCGCGTAGTGCGCGACCGCGTCGATCCGTTCGTAGGCTCCCGCGCTACCGAAAGCCCGGCCGCCCGCGAACGGCTCGCGCCGCACGATCTCGAGTCGGGTCAGTGCCATCTCCATCCTCCGTCGCTTGCCGCCGCCCCGGCGTTCCGATCCGGGCGCCCTGGTCGGGGCGGCCCGGTCAGAACCCCACCATATGGTAGGCTCGATCATAAGGAGAACGGGGCGAATGGCGGAGGGCGAGCCCATGGCCGCGCGCACGGCAGCCCGCAAAGCGGCGACACTCGATCCGATGGCCGGCCGCGCGAAGGTCCGTGACGACGACCGGCTGCGCGCCTTCTACCGGGAGCTCGAAGCGCACGAGGCGGGAGCCCTGTGGACCGTGCTCAACGCCCTCGAGCCCGACCACCCCACCTCGACTTCGCGGCCCATGAAGTGGGCCTGGGACGACCTCCGACCCAAGGTCATGAAGGCCACGGAGCTCGTGACCGCGGAGGACGCGGCGCGGCGCGTCATCATGCTGGTCAACCCGGATCGGAAGCGCGAGCGGGCGACCTGCGGCTGGCTGTTCTCGGGCCTCCAGGTGATGCTGCCCGGCGAGGCGCTCTCCGCCCACGAACACACGTTCTCGGCGCTTCGCTTCGTGATCGAGGGGGAGGGCGGCTACACGGTGGTCGACGGCGAGATCCTCCACGTCCGCCCGAAGGACTTCCTCCTCACCCCGTCCGGCTCCTGGCACGACCACGGGGTCCGTCCCGAATCCGACACCCCGGTCGTGTGGCAGGACGGGCTCGACATCCCGCTCGTCCACGCCCTGGAGTGCCCGTTCTACCGGGTCCACCCGGAGCTCCGGCAGACCCCGACGACGCCGGTCAACGCCTCGCACGCGATGTACGGGACAGGCGGCATGATCCCGGCCGACACCCGCCGGGACCGGCCGTACTCGCCCCTCAGCTACTACCCCTGGACGCGGTCGGAGGAGGCGCTCCGCAACTTGGCCCGGGTGTCCGACGGCTCCCCGTACGACGGGGTGATCATGGACTTCGTCAACCCTGTCACCGGCGGCCCGGTGATGCCGACCATCGGGGTGCAGATGCAGATGCTGCGGCCCGGAGAGCACACCCGCGCGCACCGGCACACCGGGACGGTGATCTACACCGCAGCCGGGGGACGGGGGTGCTCGATCATCGACGGAAGGCGCTTCGACTGGAAGGAGAACGACGTCTTCTGCGTGCCGTCGTGGTCCCTTCACGAGCATGTGAACGCCTCGGAGGCGGACGAGGCGTTCCTCTTCTCGTTCAACGATTCACCGATGATGAGAAGCCTCGCGCTGTGGCGCGAGGAGGTGCTCGAGGAGAACGGCGGACGCCAGGAGGTCGCCGCCGGGGAAGTCGTGTAGAAACCGTTCGTCGGGGCGGGCGGGTGGGGGGCCGCGCCCCGCCCCGCCGGCCGGAAGCTCGTCCACCACGGGGAGGCGGCCGAATGAACGAAGGGGAGCGCGCGGCCCGCGCCGCGAAGCGGCTGTTCGACGAGCACCGGCGGGGGGAGCGGTTCACCGGATTGCCGGCGGACCTCCGCCCGCGGAGCCTGGAGGAGGCGCACGCGATCCAGGACCGCCTGCAACGGCTCAACGAGGAGCACGGGCTCGGGCCGCTCGCCGGCTGGAAGGTGGCGCTCACCACCCCCGTCATGCAACGGCTCGCCGGCATCGGCCACCCTTGCGCGGGCGGGATCCACGAGGCCTTCGTGCACCGGAGCCCGGCCGTCCTGAACGCGGGCGGCTACGTGCGTATCGGGGTCGAGGCCGAGATCGCGGTGCGCCTGTCCGCGGACCTGGCGGGCGGGGGACATACGAGGGACTCGGTGGCGGCCGCGGTCGGCGCGCTCGCGCCGGCGATCGAGATCGTCGACGACCGGGCGTGCGACTACGGCGCGCTCGACGGCCTCGCCCTCGTCGCCGACAACTCCTTCAACTTCGGCGTCGTGCTGGGGCCGGAGACGACGGACTGGCGCGGCCTCGACCTGCCGGCGGCGGGCGGCCGCCTCGTCATCAACGGCGAGGTCGTCGGCGAGGGCGCCGGCGAGGCGGTGATGGGGCATCCGTTCGAGGCGCTCGCCTGGCTCGCCGGCGGCCTCGCGGACCGCGGGCGTGGGCTCCGGGCCGGGGACGTGGTGATGACCGGCAGCATCGTCGCCACGAAGTGGCCGTCGGCGGGGGACGAGATCGTCGTCGCGGTCGACGGCCTGGGGGAGAGCCGTCTCCGCCTCGCCTGACGGCGCGCGGTCGGGGGCCGCCGGCCGCAGGGCGCAGGGGTCCCGTCAGAGCCGGGACATCACGAGCCGCGAGAAGTCCCCGGCGAACCGCCATTTCTCGTCGACCCCGGTCGCGAACATGAGCTCCTGAAGGCCCTCCGTCTCGAGGGACCGGATCCGCTCGACGAGCTCCTCCGCGGTGCCGGTGAGGCAGGTCGCGCGGACGAGGCCGGCGTCGATCAGCTCCGCCTCGCCGGGGTGGAGGCGGGTGTAGTGGTACTCGTGGGTGCGGAAGTGCCGGTGTTCGGGCGGGACCTCCTCGACGAGGGCGCAGTACCGGTCCCAGATCCGCTCGAGGAAGGGCGGCGGGTCGATCCCTTTCTCGCGCACCTCGTCGTAGAAGTAGTAGACGCTCGCCATCACGTTGGGGCCTACGGTGCGGATGATCCGATCGGAGTCGGCGGGCTCCCCCGACTCGAGAAGGGCGACGTTGACGAGAGCGCAGTTGCGGAAGCCGTCGAGGCTGTCCCGCCCCGCCCGCGCCGCGCCCTGGCGCACGTGGGCCATGGCTTCGCCCACCGGCACCCCGCGCGGCGGGATGGCGAACACGAGCCCGTCCCCGTACTCGCCGGCGAGGCCCATCGCGCGCGGCCCGAACCCCGATACGTAGAGGGGGATCCGGGGCTCGAGGTTCATGTACTTGAACTCGTGCATCAGCATCCTGACCGGCCGGCGGACCCCGTCGAACTCGTAGTCCACCGTCTCGCCGGCGAGGAGCGCCCGGAGCACCCGCAGGTACTCGGCGTACTCGCGGGTCCGCATCGGGCGCTGGCCCATGCTGCGCATCGCGGTGTTGCCGGTCCCGATCGCGAGATGGACCCGTCCCGGCGCGAGGCGGTTCAGGGTCGCCATCGCGGCGGCGTGCACGGGCGGGATCCGGGTGCCGCAGATCGAAGCGCCGGTCCCGAGGCGAAGGCGGGTGGTCTGCCGGGCGGCGAGGGCGAGCACCGCGTAGCAGTCGGAGAACAGCATCTGGCTGTCCGTCGCCCAGACCGAGTCGTAGCCGAGATTCTCGGCGTGGGTGTAGAAGCCGATCTCGTCGACGTCGGCCATCGCGCATATGCCGAACTTCATGCCCATCCCGCCTCCGTGTGTGCGGGCGGGATTCTAATCGCGGCGGGAAGCGGGCGAGGGAACGGCTCCGGTCGGGGCTCCGGGCGGCGCGGGCGCGGCCGGTGCGGGGGAGGGGGCAGGTTCGGCGCCGCGAGGACGAGGAGCGCCCGCCAGTCGGAGACGAGACGGGGCGGCCGGTGTGGGGGAGGGGGCAGGTTCGACGCCGCCCGTCCGGAGGCTCGGGTAGACTGTGCGCCGGGCGTCCGGCAGCCGGAGGAGAGGGCGGCCGCGGCCTCGGAGAACGTCGGGAAACCTGGATGGAAGACGCAACGAGCCTCGTCGCGGAGACCTGCGAGCGGGTGTTCCGAGATTGCGCGGAGCCGCGGGCCATCGCCTTCGATCCGGAGAACGAGGAGTGGCGGGGGGCGCTCTGGAGCGCGCTCGAGGACACCGGGCTCGCGGCGGCCTGGGCGCCGGAGTCGGCGGGCGGAGCGGGCGCCTCGGTGCGCGAGGGGTTCGAGGCGCTCCACGCGGCCGGCCGGTACGCGGCCGCCGCCCCGCTCGCCGACACCCTCGTCGCCGGCCTCGCGCTCGCGCGGGCCGGGCTCGACGTCCCCGCCGGCAAGCTCGCGGCCGCCCCGGTCCGCGGCGGCGACCGCATCGTGCTCCGGGCGGACGGGACCCTCTCGGGCCGGGCCGCCCGGGTGCCCTTCGGACGCGAGGCGGAGCACGTCGCGGTCATCGCACGGGCGGGCGAAGGTACAGGCAACGGCGGTGGTGACGGCGGGGGCGGCGGCGACGGGAGCGGCGGCGGCTACCGGGTCGCCCTCGTCGAGCGGGCCCGCTGTGATCTGGTCGAGGGCAGGTCGGTGGCCGGGGACCCCCTCGATCTCCTCGACTTCGAAGGGGTGGGGCCGCTCGCGGTCGGCGGCCGTCCGGTCCCCCGCGACGAGGCGCGCCTCTTCGGGGCCGCGTCGCGCGCCGCGCTGATCGCGGGGGCGCTCCAGGCGATCCTCGACCTCTCGGTCGACTACGCGCGCGAGCGGGTCGCGTTCGAGCGGCCGATCGCGAAGTTCCAGGCCGTCCAGCAGGAGCTCGCCCGCCTCGCCGGCGAGGTGGCGGCGGCCAACGCGGCGGCGAACTCGGCGGCGTGGGCGCTCGAGAACCACGACGCGGAGAGCGACGCGGTGCTCGTCGAGGTCGCCTCGGCCAAGGTGCGGGCGGGGGAGGCGGCCCACGCCGGCGCCCTCATCGCGCACCAGGTGCACGGGGCCATCGGCTACTCGCGCGAGCATGTGCTGCATCGCTACACGCACCGGCTCTGGGCGTGGCGCGACGAGTACGGGGACGAGAGCGAGTGGGCGCTCCGCCTCGGCCGGCACTTCGCCCGCCTCGGGGCGGACGGCATGTGGCCCGCGCTGACCGCGATCTGACCTCCGGGGCGGGCCGGGCATCGGGCCGCGGCGCCGGCGTGGACTTTCCGGGAGGACCGTAATGGCCCAGGCGATCCAGTTCGATCCCATTCGTCTCCCGCCGGAGGCGGACCGCCTGCGCGAGGAGGTGCGCGAGTTCCTGCGCGCCGAGATCGAGGCCGGCGCCTTCGACCCCCACGACCCCGCCGGCGACACTTTCAACCGCGAGTTCAGCCGGCGGGTCGGCGAGCGGGGCTGGATCGGGATGACGTGGCCGAAGCGTTACGGCGGGCGGGAGCGGAGCTACCTCGAACGCTACGTCGTCAACGAGGAGCTCCTCCTCGCGCGGGCGCCGACCCGTGCCCACTTCACCGGCGACCGCCAGAGCGGCCCGGTGCTCCTGCGCTACGCGCCGGAGCACGTCCGGCTCGACGTGCTGCCCAGGATCTGCCGCGGCGAGGTGACCTTCTGCATCGGCATGAGCGAGCCCGATTCGGGCTCCGATCTCTTCGCCGCGAAGACCCGGGCGGAGCGCGACGGCGACGGCTGGGTGGTGAACGGGCGCAAGCTCTGGACGAGCGGCGCCCACCACGCCGACTACATGATCGGGCTCTTTCGCACCTCCCCGCCCACCAACGCGAACCGGCGCCACGGGCTCACCCAGTTTCTCGTGCCGCTCCGGACGACGTCCGGCATCAGCACCCGCCCGGTCTTGAACGCGGCGGGCGGGCACGACTTCAACGAGGTGCTGTTCGAGGACGCCCGCCTGCCCGGCGACCACGTGCTCGGCGAGGTGGATGGCGCGTGGAAGCAGGCGACGAGCGAGCTCGCCTACGAGCGGAGCGGGTCCGAGCGGTTCCTGGAGACGATCCACGTGCTGATCGAGCTGTTGCGCGACCTCGGCCCCGAGCCGGACGTGCGCGAGGCGGAAGGGGTCGGTCGCCTCATCGCCCAGCTTCACACCATGCGGCGGATGTCGATCTCGGTGGCGGGGATGCTCGCGGCCGGCAAGGAGCCGGTGGTCGAAGCCTCCATCGTCAAGGACCTCGGCACGAACTGGGAGCAGGCGCTTCCCGACCGGGTACGCCGCCTCGGCGCGTTCGTCGAACGGAGCGAGCGCCTCGAAGCGGTCCTCGCCCACGACACGATCATCGCTCCGAAGCTCACCATCCAGGGGGGAACGCGGGAGATCCTCCGCGGTATCATCGCGCGCGGCCTCGGTCTTCGCTGATCCATCTCTACCAACCCTCCACGATTGATTCGACGAGGGCACTCGGAGAAGACACCGCGGAACGGCCCTCCCCCGTGTGAACGCGCGGGGCTCCACGGGAGCAATTCGAGGAGACGACCATGGAATTCCTCATCTTCGCCGCGGTTCTCATGCTCTTCGCCTTGCGGCGATGGAGGAAGGGGGCGGGGCGTCTGGTCGGCGCCTCGATGCGAAGGAGAAAGGGGGAGCGGCGCTTGGTCGGCGCCGCGAGGGTCGTGGACGGCGACAGCATCGTGGTGAACGGGTTGGAGCTCCGGCTCGAAGGGATCGACGCACCGGAGGCCCGTCAGACGTCGATCGACGCCCGCGGGAGACCCTTCCCGCAGGGGAAGCGGGCCACGCGCCACCTGCGGGCGCTGATCGGATCGGACCCGGTGCGCTGCGAGCTGCACGGCCTCGACCGGTACGGACGCCGGCTCGCCACCGTGTTCGCGGCGGATGGGCGGAACGTCAACGCGGAGATGGTGCGCGCGGGGCAGGCGATCGCGTATCTGAAATTCTCGCGCCGCTACGCGAGGGAAGAGGCCGAGGCGAAACGCCGCCGCCGGGGGATGCATTCGGGCGTCTGGATCACCCCACGGGCGTGGCGGACGGGCCGGCGCGCGGCGTCGGCGGGGCCGGGAAGCTGACCGCGCCGCGGGTGCGGCGGCCCGGCAGGTTGTGCAGCGGGAGACCGGGACGGCTCGCCGCCGGACGCGGGAGAAACTGGTCAGCCGGTTGACGTAGCCGTGTAGCGACTCGACATGCATCGTCCCGATGCCGTGGGGCTTCGGGAGCTCGGCTCGTTCCTTCGACCGGTCTATCCCGCTGCGATCGGCCAGATTTCCTGGACCCACCGTGCGATGCGCTTGCTCCGGGCCCTGATGGTCTCCGCTCCCCATGCGCCTCCCGCGTGGTCCAGCATGTCCCGGGTCAACTTTCGATGCGTGTGCCTCTCGAGTGCTTGCCGCTTCTCGCTCCACGGCCTGTTGCCCAAGCTGCTGTTCAGCGGACCCTCTACCACGATGAGGTTCCCTGCCGTGTGCAGCAGCCCTTTCCTCTCCTCGTGCTCTACCTCGTCTGCACCACCCCACCGCATACCTGCTTTCACCGGGAATATATGCTCGATGTTCACCGTCCCCGCGGCCGTCTGGTCGTCGTGCGTGTGTCTCAGGTGCTCTTCCACCGCCTCCAGCACCACGAGCGGCCAAGCACGGTCTCGCGAGTGGTACAGGTCCTTCTCCTGAACTCCTCGCTCCACTTCCTCGGCGGTTGCCCACCGTCGGCTGTCGGCGTCCTGCGCCGCCAGCGTCTCCGCTATGACCCGCGCCGCCTCCGTGTCTCGCTTCCCGTCCAGTGCCCGCACCACGCTCACCGCGAGGTTGCTGGTCCCTTGTGTCGGCATTCCCGCGAGCTTCCGTCTCATCATGTACGCTTCCAGTATCCGTAGTGCCGGGCTCTCCCGTTCCGGCCCTGCGTCTTCGCGCTCATCGAGCGCCATCAGCACCGGCCCCCACGCCCATGTGTCTGCCGCCCGTATGCGCTCCAGCGCCGAGCCTCTCGCCGCTGGCAACGCCTCTCCATCCCTCCATCGCGTCCATCGCGCCGCCGCCTTGCCGAGCTTTCTGCCCAGATGTTCGACATCATCGTCGAACTGGTCCGCCAACACATGCTTCAGCGTTTTGCAGATGTCCTCGGAACGCACCTCGGTAGCTGTTCTTGCGCTCAGCCAGTACCGGAGCATCTCGTCGCTCTTGTCAATGGTGCGTCGGCCTCGCCCAGTCTTCCCTTTGTAGCTCGGCTCATGGAATGGCCACACTCGTTTGAGCTCGTCCTCGCTGGGCCATCCCCGGAACCGCCGCCGCCAGACTTCGACAACGTGGTTCTTCGCGAGATCGCTCTGGCTCAATGGGGTTCCACGGGCGTTCAGCGTCTCGAATACGGCGTACTGCGTCTCCTCGTCGTCCAGCTCGATGACCCCGAACGTCAGGCCCTGACACAGCACGTCCGCCAACGCGTTTCCTCGCTCTTCCTTCTGCGCTTCGACGCTGTTCAGCCACCCGTAGCACTCTTCCCGGAAGTACCGCTTGGCTCGTACCAGGCCCTCGTGCCCGGCACTGCCGGTCTGCATTGCGGCCCGGAATCCCTCCTTGTCAGCGAGGCTCGGCGCCATCTTCCAGTCGGCTTCCGTCGTTCCGTCCGGCGTTATGGCTGCAATCTTCATCGCTGCCGGCGTCAGTCCCCGTGCCTTCAGTACGTTCTCCACCGCTATGCAGAGTATCTGCACCGTCACCAGCCGCTGTTGGCCGTCCACGATGATCCGTGTCCCCCCCGGCCGCTGGTCGGCCTTGGGCTTCAGCAGGACTACCGCGCCCATGAAGTGTGTTGACTCCCCCCCGTTCACGACCCGCTCCGCACGTTCTTTCAAGTCGCTCCACAGCGGTTGCCATTGGTCCGTCTTCTCCCACACGTAGCTCCGCTGGTAGGGTGGGACCTCGTACACCGTCTTGCTCGCGAACAGCGTGTGCGCCGTCTGTTTCTTCATCTTCACTGGCTGGCCCTCGGCTGCTGTCTTGCCGGCCTTATCCGGGCCACTGGTAAACCTTTCGGACTCCGTCCGCTGTCCCCGTTGTTGCGGTGAACCGTGTCCCCTTGAACGCCCCGCGCCCCGCCGCGCCGTCCAGCTTGGCCCTCATGCTCTCCCACGATGTCCCGAGGATGGTCACGTCCGCGTCCTCGACATACACCCGCCCTCCCTTCATCTCCTTCCCGGGGTATACCGTCGATGCCCATAGCCTCTGCGCTTCACCAATGTCACCCTGCGCATTCTCCCAGACTGCCATGAACGCCTTCCGGTAGAAGGCCCGCTTGCTACCTACCTGCAAGTCCTTCCCGTTCATGGTTGCCCCGAGCAGTGTCTCCTCCTCGCCGTGCTCGCGTCTCCGTCGCAGTCGCTCTCCTGACGTTGCCTCGTCCCGGGTGTGCCTGGCTTCCGCACCCTCCGGCCACTCTCCTGCCTCGAACTGGCCTGCGATCCGTCTTATCTCTGTCGTCCATGCCTTCCACCATCGCCCTTGCTCATCCTTCTCCTTGAACTCCGGATCCTCTCCTCCGCGCGCTGTGTATGCTGCCCCCGCCTTGTGTCTGGTGCTCTCCTCCTCGCACTCCATTGCCAGGATGAGCTCTTCCCACTGCTTCTTGATCGTATCCATCTCTCCCTCCTGCTGATTGTTCGGCCTCGGTCTCGCTGACTCCACGCTTCTCTTGCCTGTGAAGGGAGCACCGTCCGGCCCCATAATCGGATATAATTCAGTGAGTTGATCCAGATTCAACCGAGAGCCGGACGATGACGAAATGGAACCACAGGTCGATGACGTTTTCAAGCCGCCGTCGGCACCGGGTGCGGGCGGACTTCTCCGGCGGGTCGATTTCTGCTCATGGGGGCGATGCGGGCGAGATGCCCGCGTTCGGCCGCTCTGATTCGACCGAACCGGCGCTCACCCGCGCGAACCGATTCCGCAGCGTGAAACGGCTCTGCGGTAGCCCCGCCGCCCGGTGGCCCGGACGCCTTCGTTCTGTCACGATGGCGTCCTGTCTCCCGCAGACGAGGGTTGGCTCCCCATGACCACCGGCGCCGCACCCAGGATCGGCTATCTCCTCCCTACCCGCGAGCGGATCATGGCCGGCCGGCCCGAGACCGGGCCGCTGCTCGCCCTCGCCGAGAGGGCCGAGGGGCTCGGCTACGACTCGATCTGGATCGGCGACAGCCTCCTCGCCAAGCCCCGCCACGATCCGATCACCCTGATGGCGGCCGTCGCCGCCCGCACGGAGCGGGTCTCGGTCGGCTCGGCGGTACTGCTGCCGGCGCTCCGCAATCCGGTCGTCCTCGCCCAGCAGCTCGCGACCCTCGACCGTATCGCGGAAGGCCGGCTCATCCTGGGGGTCGGCATCGGCGCCGACGCGCCGAACGTCCGGGCCGAGTTCGCGGCCGCGGGGGCGCCGTTCGAGAAGCGGGTCGGCCGGATGCTGGAAGGCTTGCGGCTCTGCCGGGCGCTCTGGTCCGGCGAGCCGGTGGACTGGGACGGGCGCTGGCCGGTGTGCCAAGGCACGCTCGCGCCGACCCCGCATACCCCCGGCGGCCCGCCGATCTGGGTCGGCGGCTCGGTCCGGGCCAGCCTGGAGCGGGCCGGGCGGCGCTTCGACGGCTGGTTCCCGACCGGCCCGGACCCCAAGCGGTGGGGAGAGCAATGGCGCGAGGTCCGGGAGATCGCCGCCGCGGCCGGGCGGGCCGCCGGGGCGGTGTGCGCCGCGATCTACCTCACCCTCGCCATCGACGAGGACGCGCAAGCCGGCGACGCGCGGATCGACGCCTATCTGGAGGGGTACTACGGGGCGCCCGCCGCGCTGCTCCGCAAATGGCAAGCCGTCTTCGCCGGCCCGCCCGAGGCGGCCGCCGGCTGGCTCGAGCGCTACGTGGACGAGGGCGCGGAGCATCTGGTGCTCCGCTTCGTGGGCGACCACGAACGGATGCTGGAGACCGTCGCCGCGCTTCGGGCGGAGCTCGGCCGGCCCTGACGACCGCCGCCCGGACCGGCCGGCGGCCCGCCCGAGGGCTCGCGCGCTGTCTGAACGGTCGCGTCCGGCTACAGGAGCTGGGAAAGGAAGGTCCGGGCGGGAACGATCAGCGGGAAGCCCGGCCGGGCGAAGCAGTCTTCGTCGACGTAGCCGGCGTCTACCGTGACCTGAAACGCGAACGGCGCACCGATCCGATCCTGGTAGTGTTTCAGGGACCGGCTCATGGATTCGTCGCGGTGCTTCGCCTCGGCGAGAAACCAGGGCTCGCCATCGCGCACCACCAGGAAATCGACCTCCCGCTGCTCCTTGTCGCGCAGGTAGCCGAGCTCGAAGACGCCCAACCCCATGTCGTTCCAGCCCTCGACCGCCTTCAGGAGATGGCACGCGACGAAGGTCTCGGCCCGCTGCCCCGCGTCCTCGATGGACGCCCAGTCCCGCAGATACCACTTGGGCTCCTTGCGCAGGGAGCGTGAGAGGTTCCTGAACCAGGGCCTGACGATGAAGCCCAGATGGAGATCGCACAACGCGGCGGTCCAGCGGCGGACCGTGTCGACGGCAACCCGCACCTGCCTCGCGAGGGCGCCGTAGACCAGTTGCTGCGCCGAACGGTCGGCCAGCAGCCGGACCATGAGCTCGAGCTGATCGAGCTGCTGGACCCGCGTCAGATCACGGACGTCCTCCCTGACCAGCTGCCCGAAACGAAGGGATTGCCAGCGGCGGCTGAAACGCGCATCGCGCTTGAGGAAGGGCTCCGGGTAGCCGCCGTGGCGCCAGAGAGTGTCGAAGTCGCCCGCATCGGCGGGCCTCGGCGCACGGGTGATCCGTGTCGGGTCGGGAAGCTCCTGCGTGATCGTCTCGGCGACCGAGAAAGGGTGCATTCGATAAGGAAAATAGCGCCCCATCAGGCTGTCGCCGCCGCGGCGGTACACGTCGAGGCGGGCGCTGCCGGTGACCGCGATCCGCACCCGATCGGCATAGGTGTCGAAGAAGCCTTTCAGGAACTGCTTCCAGCGAGGGAACTTGTGGAGCTCGTCGAACAGGACCACGGGCACGGTTCCGGACAACCGATCCAGCCCCAGCCTCTCGACGAGGTTTCGGGGACCGGCAAGGATGAGCTCCCGGTCGTCGAGGTCATCCCAGTTGAAGCAGGCGTCGGCGCGATGCCGGCAGGTGGTGGTCTTGCCCACTTGGCGCGGACCGCTGACGAAGGCCATCTGCCGGTGGTCCGCCAGATGCGCGGCCAGCAGGGAATCGTAGATGCGAGGAGCCGGCATGGCTGACGATTATCGACGTCATCGTAGAATGGTCAAGACTTTTCTACGATCCGTCTACATCTGGTCACCTGCATGCCCACCTCGATCCGTACCGCGCGCCGCGGACCCGCCTATCTTCGCCCCGGCATGGCCTCGTCGTGCGGCACGTCCGGGTGCAGGAGGCTCCAGGGCTGGGCGCTCGCGACGAAGATCTCCCGGCTCGGGGCGTACCGGCTCGGGTCGTCGAGGCTTCCCGCGTAGAGCGCGCGGCCGGCGGTGTTCGCGCCGTTGACGAGGAAGAGCGGCGAGCCGCATTCGGGGCAGAACGCCCGATGCATCGGGTGGCCCTTGTCGGCCGGCCGTTCGAACCACTTCGGCTCGCCGGAGAGCAGGGCGAACTCGCTCTCCTTCACCAGCACCGCGGGGAAGTAGCCGCTTCCCGTCGCCTGCTGGCAGTCGCGGCAGTGGCAGTTGCCCATGTAGAGCGGCCTCCCCGAGCAACTGTAGCGAACGGCGCCGCAGGCGCAGCCGCCGGTGAATGGCGTGTCCATGTCCGGCCTCCTCGATGATCACGCCCGGAGTATAGCCATGGCCGCCCGCCCGTCGCCGGCTCGTCGGCAGAGTGTCGCGAACCTCCGCCGCCCCTCCGGGCGCGAACGCGCGCGCCCGTTCACGGGGGCGCCATGGACGCCGAGGGCTTCGGGCGGGCCGGGCGCCCGCGCCCGCCGTTCGGGGCGCTCAGGAGCCGGCGGTGAAGCCGCCGTCCACGACGAGACCCTGTCCGGTGACGTACGAAGCCCGGTCCGAGCAGAGCCAGACCACCGCCTCCGCGATCTCCTCCGGCGCCCCGAGGCGGCGCATGGGGACGGCCGCGATCATGGCCGGCTCCATGCGCGGGTTCTCCTCCATGATGGCCTCCAGCATCCGGGTGCGGATGGGGCCCGGGCAGACCGCGTTCACCCGGATCCCCCGGGTCGCGTACTCGAGGGCGGCGGTGCGGGTGAGGCCCATGACCCCGTGCTTGGAGGCGACGTAGGCGGGGAGGTTCTTCGCGCCCTCGACGCCGGCGACGGACGCGGTGTTGACGATGGCGCCCCCGCCCGTCTCGAGCATGTGGGCGATCTCGGCCCGGAGGCAGAGGTACACGCCCTTGAGGTTGACGGCGCAGGTGCGGTCGAAGTCCTCCTCGTCACAATCCGCGGTCCGGGCGTAGGCGCCCTCGACACCGGCGTTGTTGTGGGCGCAGTCGAGCCGCCCGAACCTCTTCGCCGCCGCCGTGACGAGGGCCTCCACCTCGCCGGGCCGGGTCACGTCGCAGGCGACGTGCAGCGCCCCGCCCCCCGCATCGGTGACGAGGCGGGCCGTCTCCTCCCCGCCCACCCCCGCGAGGTCCGAGACCACCACCCGGGCGCCCTCGCGCGCGAACGCGAGGGCGGTGGCGCGGCCGATCCCGCCGCCCGCTCCGGTCACCAGCGCGACCTTGCCGTCGAACGTTCCGCTCATCCACCCCGCTCCCCGTCGTTCGTCCCGGCGCGCGGGGCCGGCCTCGCCGCCGCCCGCACCGCGCGGCGGAAGGATATCCGACCCGGGCGCCGAAGCGGGAAACCGCCCCGAAGCGGAAAAATTGAGTCCGCGGGCGAAGCGTTGCTACGATCCCGCATCGACCCCTTACCCCGAATCGGACGAGGAGCCTTGGTGAACGGCAGGACGCTCGAACAGGTGGAGAAGATCGAGCCCGTCGCCCGCCGGCTCGCGGGCGACACCGTCGTCGTGACCGGCGCCGGCTACGGGATCGGGCGGGCCGCGGTCGAGCGGTTCGCGGCGGAAGGCGCCAACGTGGTCGTGAACGACATCGACCCGGACGTGGCCGGGGCGGTCGCCGGGGAGCTCTGCTCCCGCTACGGCGCGGGCCGTGCGATCGGCTGCGGCGGCGACGTCACCGCCGAGGGCTTCAACCGCGAGATGGTGGACCGGGCGGTCGAGGCCTACGGCGAGCTCGACGCCTTCGTCGCCAACGCGGGGGTGACCCGCGACGCCGCCCTGTCGCGCGTCGAGCGCCAGGACTGGAACCTCACCCTGGCCCTCCACCTGACGGCCCCGATGGAGCTCGCCCAGGCCGCGCTGCACGCTTGGCGCACCGCGAAGGACCCGTACCGCCGCCGCCGCGCCGTGTTCACGGCGAGCGTTTCGGCGCTCGGCAACGACGGGCAGTCCTCGTACTCCACGGCCAAGGCCGGTATCCTCGGGTTCATGAGCACCTTCGCCATCGAGTGCCGCCAGCGCTACCGTCTCCCCCACGTCAACGTGAACGCCATCGGCTACGGCCCCATCGTCACCCGCATGACCCAGGAGGGAAAGGAGGACATCCGGGTGGGCGGCGAGACGATCACCATGGGGCTGCCCGAGGGCGCGCACGAGCGCATCGAGGAACGGACCCTCCTCGGGCGCATGGCGCCGCCCCGGGAGGCCGCGAACGGGCTCTACTTCCTCGTCGGCCCGGACTCCGCCTTCTTCACCGGCAAGATCCTGTGGATGGACGGCGGCACGTTCAAGCTGCTCCGCTCGTGACGCTGCCGCTCCGACGGCGCCGCGGGCCGGGGGATGGACGGGAAAGGCTGGACGGGAAGGGCTGGACGGGAGAAGCCGCGCGAGCGCCCCGGCTGCCGCTCGGCCGGTCCGCTCGAAGGGCGCCGATGGGGAAGGGGTGCAGGGCTCCCGGCGCCCGGCGGATCCCTCGCCGCGACGGGCGGCCATCCGCGCCGCGGTCCGGCCCGGCGCCGGAGGGGGCGCCCGGCCGCGCCGCGAACGAATCGACACGGAGAGATGCATGACTGAATTCAAGTACTGCAAGGCGGAGCGGGACGGCCGCCTGCTCGTGGTGACCATCGACCGCCCCGAGGTGATGAACGCCATCCACCCGCCCGCGAGCTTCGAGCTCGAACGGGTCTTCGACGACTTCGCGGCCGACCCGGACCTGTGGGTAGCCATCGTCACCGGTGCGGGCGACCGGGCGTTCAGCGCCGGCAACGACCTCAAGTACCAGGCGGCCGGCAACGACATGACCCGGCCCCGGACCTTCTTCGGCGGCCTTACCGCACGCTTCGGCCTCTCGAAGCCGGTCATCGCGGCCGTCAACGGGGTGGCGATGGGCGGCGGCTTCGAGCTCGCCCTCGCGTGCGACCTCATCGTCGCCTCCGAGCGGGCGGTCTTCGCGCTCCCCGAGCCGCGGGTCGGGCTCGCCGCGCTCGCCGGCGGGCTCGCCCGGCTGCCGCGGATCATCGGCCAGAAGCGGGCGATGGGCATGATCCTCACCGCGCGCCGGGTCGGGGCCGAGGAAGGCCGCGAGCTCGGCTTCGTGAACGAGGTCGCGCCCCACGAGGAGCTCATGGACGCGGCCCGCCGCTGGGCCGGCCAGATCCTCGAGTGCTCGCCGATGTCGATCCGCGCCTCGAAGGAGGTGTTCTACGCGGCGGCGGACGCGCCGGACCTCGAGACCGCCATCGCCGGCGACTATCCGGCGGTGCACGCGATGCGGGCGAGCGAGGACTTCGTCGAAGGCCCCCTCGCGTTCGCCGAGAAGCGTCCGCCCGTGTGGAAGGGCCGCTGAGATGGCCGCGGCAGGATCGGTGCGCGGCCGGACCGCGCTCATCGTCGGGACCGGGCCCGGCCTCAGCGCGTCGCTCGCCCGGCGCTGCTCCGCCGAGGGGATGCGGGTCGCGGTCGCCGCGCGCGACACGGAGAAGCTCGCGGGCCTCTGCGCGGACTCGGGGGCGCGCGCCTACGGCTGCGACGCGACCGTCCGCGAAGACGTGGAGTCGCTGTTCGCCTCCGTCGAGGCGGATCTCGGGGTTCCCCACCTCGTGGTCTACAACCCGAGCGCGCGGGCCCACGGGCCGATCACCGAGATCGACCCCGGAGACGTGGAGCGCGCCCTCGCGATCAGCCTCTACGGCGGGTTCCTGGTCGGGCAGGCGGCCGCGAAGCGGCTGCTTCCCGCGCGCGACGGGGCCATCTTCTTCACCGGCGCCACCGCGAGCGTCAAGGGCTACCCGCACTCGGCCGCCTTCGCGATGGGCAAGTTCGGGCTGCGCGGGCTCGCCCAGAGCATGGCCCGGGAGCTCGCGCCGCAGGGGATCCACGTCGCCCACTTCGTCATCGACGGCGGGATCCGGAGCGAGGCGCGCGGGCGGATCGATCCGGGCGACGACCACCTCCTCGACCCCGACGCGATCGCCGACACTTGCTGGCACGCGTACCGCCAGCACCGCAGCGCCTGGTCCTGGGAGCTGGAGGTCCGGCCCTGGGTCGAGAAGTTCTGACTTCGGGCGCCGGTTTCGGGTTCCGACTTCGATGAGCCAGGCGTTCGAAGGGGTTCGGATCGTCGACTTCACCCAGGTCGTGGCCGGCCCGGTCGCGACCTACCAGCTCGGTCTGCTCGGGGCGGAGGTCGTCAAGATCGAGTCGGCCGCGGGCGGGGACATCGCGCGCGGGATGCTGGACCTCACCGGCTTCGGGCAGGGCGAGATGGCCCCCGCCTTCATCGGGGTCAACCACAACAAGCGCTCCCTCGCCGTCGACCTCAAGCGCCCCGAGGGGCGGGCGGCCGTCGAGCGGATCGTCCGCCGGGCGGACGTGCTGGTCGAGAACTTCAAGCCGGGGGTGATCGGGCGGCTCGGGTTCGACTACGAGACCGTCCGCGGGCTGCGGCCGTCGATCGTCTACTGCTCCATCTCGGGCTACGGCCAGGAGGGGCCGCGCCGGTCCATGGCCGCGTTCGACGGCGCCATCCAGGCCGCTTCGGGGATGATGGCGGCGAACGGCCACGAGGAGACCGGCCCCACCCGGACCGTGTCCCCGATCATCGACGTCACCACCGGAATGATGGCCGCGTTCGCCATCGCGGCCGCCCTTCGCCGCCGCGAGGAGACCGGCTCCGGCCAGTTTCTCGACGTGGCGATGCTCGATTCGGCCGTGTCCCTCCTCAATCCGCTCTACAACAACCACCTCGCGACCGGCGAGGAGCCGGAGCTGCTCGGCAACCAGTCCCTGACGAAGTTTCCGACCGCGAACGTGTTTCCGACCGCGGACGGCCACGTGCAGATCACCGCCCTCACCGGCGCACAGGTGGACCGGCTCCTCGACGTCCTCGGCTGTCCGGAGCTCCGGGACGATCCGAGGTTCGCGACCGATGCGGACCTCGTCGCGAACCGGGAGGCGATGCGCCCCGAGCTGTGCAGGCGGCTGCGGCGCGCGCCCACCGGGGTCTGGCTCGAACGCCTCGAGGCGGCGCGGGTGCCGGCCGCGCCCATCTCGAGCTTCCGCGAGGTGATGGCCCACCCGCAGCTCCGGACGCGCCGCCTGACCGCCGCCCTGCCGGCCCCCGCGATGCTCGGGCCGGCCGAGCTGGCCTCCGTCACCACCGGCTACGTGGCGGATGCCGACGGGCCGGCGGTGCGGACCTTCGCGCCGCGGCTCGGCGAGCACAGCCGCGAGATCCTCGCCGAGCACGGCTGCTCGGAGGCGGAGATCGAGGCACTGCACGCGGCCGGGGTCGTGCGAAGCCCCGGCCCCGCGGCGCCGCCGGCGGCCCCCGCCGCCGGCTCGGAGCCGGCTCTGCGGCCGGGGAGCGGCGGAGCCGTCCGGGCCGTGCCCGCCGCCGCGGCGGACTGACCAGGAAGCGGGAGCTCGCGGATGCCGGCCATCCTCATCACCGGAACCAGCACCGGCATCGGTCTCGCCACCGCGCTCCGCTTCGCCCGCGCCGGGTATCGCACCTGGGCCACGATGCGCGATCTCGCCAAGGCGGGGCCGCTCCGGGAGGCGAGGGAGTCGGAGGGGCTCGACCTCGCGTTGCTCCGCCTCGACGTGACCGACGGGTCCTCGATCGAGGACGCGATGGCCGAAGCGCTGCCCGGGGGGCTCGACGTGCTCGTGAACAACGCCGGTCGGGCGGGCGGCGCACCCCTCGAGATCACCCCCGAGGAGCAGCACCGGGCCATGTTCGACGCCAACTACTTCGGCGCCATCCGGATGGTGCAGGCGGTGCTGCCCCACATGCGCGAACGGCGCTCCGGCGCCATCGTCAACCTCACCTCCATCGCCGGGCTCGTCGCGATGCCCAACCAGGTTCCGTACACCGCCTCGAAGTGGGCGCTCGAGGGGGCGAGCGAGGCGCTCGCCCACGAGGTCCGGCGGTTCGGCATCCGGGTGAAGATCATCGAGCCCGGGGTCATCATGACCAGCATCTTCGAGAACGCGAAGGCCCAGACCGTCTTCGATCGCTCGTCGCCCTACATCGACCTCATGCGCCGCAACGGGAAGTTCTACTCCGCCGGCCATCGGGCGAACCAGCCGCCGGAGATCGTCGCCGACGCGATCTTCGACGCGGTGGAGTCCGGCTCGGACCGCCTCCGCCACGTGGTCGGCGCGGACGCGGAGAGCATCCTGCGCGGCCGCCGGGCGATGCGCGACGAGGAATGGGTGGCGATGGGCGGCGATCTCGGCGACGACGACTACAACGCCGAGTTCCTGGCCCGGTTCGGCGTCGAGCTTCGCTAGCCGGCCCCGCCGGCATCTTCGCTATACTCGCCCCCCGTTCGGTTGGGAGCGTCGCGGAAGTGGCGGAATTGGTAGACGCGCTGGCTTTAGGCGCCAGTGGGGCAACCCGTGAGAGTTCGAATCTCTCCTTTCGCACCAGCTTCTTCCGGAGGCGCCCGGACGACGGCGCGCCGCGGCCTCCACCGGCGCTCCTCCTTCACCGCCAGGCACCGAGGTGAACGCATGCGGGTCTCGGTAGAGTCCACGACCGGCCTCGAGCGCCGCCTGACGGTCGAGCTTCCCGAGGAAGGGGTCGAGCGGGAGGTCGGGACGAGGCTCGACGACCTGGTGCGGACCGCGCGGATCCCGGGGTTCAGGCCCGGCAAGGCGCCGATGAAGGTCGTGGCCCGGCGGTTCGGCGCGGCGGTGCGCGACGAGGTGGTGGGCGAGCTGGTGCGCACCAGCTTCGTCGACGCGATCGCGAGCGAGGAGCTTCGTCCGGCCGGGGAGCCGCGGATCGATTCGGTGGAGAGCGCACCGGGGGCGGGCTTGAGGTATACGGCGGTCTTCGAGGTGTTTCCCGACGTCCGGCTCACGGATCTCGAGTCCGTCGAGGTTCGCCGCCCGACCGCCGAGGTGAAGGAGTCCGACGTCGACCGCATGGTCGAGAACCTCCGAAAGCGGGGGAGGGAATGGCGGGAGGTGGTGCGCGGGGCGCGCCCGGGCGACCGGATCACGTTTCACGTCGAGGGAGAGGTGGACGGCGAACCCCTCGAGATGGGCGCGCCCGAGGAGCGGGTCGTCGAGCTCGGCGCGGGCCAGGCCCTCCCCGATCTGGACCGCGGCCTCGTCGGCATGGAGCCCCTCTCCACGCGCGACGTCGAGATCGGGTACCCGGAGGACCATCCGTCGCCGCGCCTCGCCGGCAAGTCGGCGGTGATGCACGTCGAGGCCCGCAAGGTGGAGGAGGGGGTTCTCCCGGAGGTGGATGCCGACTTCGTCCGCAGCCTCGGGGTGGAGAGCGGAGACCTGGACGAGTTCCGGCGCGACGTCCGCTCGAACCTGGAGCGGGAGCTGGCGGCGGCGGCTTCCGCGGTGACCGGCAACCGGCTGCTCGACGCCCTGCTCGAGAGGCACCCGGTCGAGGTACCGGAGACCCTCGTCGCCGAGGAGCTCGGACGCGCCGGGATGGGAGGTTCGGGGGAAGCGCCCGGCGATGCGGGGCGCGAGGCCGCCGAGGCGGGTGTCCGGCGCCGGTTGCAGCGGGGGCTGGTGCTCGCCCGGATCGTGTCGGACCACGAGATCACGGCCGCTCCGGGAGCGGTGCGGGCCGAGGTCGAACGGATGGCCGCGACCTACGAGGACCCCGCCCGGGTGGTCGGCTGGTTCTACTCCGATCCGGACCGCCTTCATCCGGTGGAGTCCCGGCTGGTGGAGCGCCGGGCGATCGAGGAGGCCCTCGCCAGGGTGAAGGTCGTGGACGAGCCCCTGGAGTTTGACGAGTTGATGAATACGGGTCAGACTAGCAGCGCGTCTTCTTGAGCAGGATCTGCGGCATTCCTTCCCGAGAGGCACTCCACTCCACGCGGGTTCGCTCCCCGGCGCGCCCGTCGACGGCCCCGTCCATCCCCGTGCCGCATCCGCGGGCAGCGCCGAACGCGCCCGCGGCGGCGGGATGAACGGGCGTCCACCGGAAGAAGCAGCCACATGATCGACCGACTTCCGCCGCAAGCGTCCGGCGCCCGGGGGCTGAACCTCATTCCCATGGTGGTGGAGCAGTCCTCGCGCGGCGAACGGGCCTACGACATCTACTCCCGCCTGCTCAAGGAACGGGTGGTCTTCCTCGTGGGTCCGATCGACGACCCCGTCGCGAACGTCGTGGTGGCCCAGCTCCTGTTCCTCGAATCGGAGAACCCCGACAAGGACATCAACCTCTACGTCAACTCGCCGGGAGGGAACGTGTCGTCGGGTCTCGCGATCTACGACACGGTGCAGTTCATCAAGCCCGACGTGAGCACGATCTGCGTCGGTCTGGCGGCGAGCATGGGCGCCCTGCTGCTCGCCGGGGGAGCGAAGGGCAAGCGTTACTGCCTCCCCCACTCGCGGCTGATGATCCACCAGCCGAGCGGAGGAGCCTACGGCCAGGCCACCGACGTCGACATCCACGCGCGCGAGATCCTCCGGCTCCGCGAGCGGCTGAACGAGGTCCTCGCCGCACACACCGGGCAGCCGCTCGAGAAGATCGCGCTCGACACCGAGCGCGACAACTTCATGAGTGCCGAGGAGGCGGTCGGGTACGGGCTGGTGGACCAGGTGCTGTCGCGCCGCGCGGACCCCGGCGCGGCGGGCAAGGATTGAGACGAGGATGATCGGGGACCACGTCGGGGAGCGGGAATGAGCAACGAGAGGCAGGGCAAGGACGGCAAGGGCGGCAACGGCGAGCGGCTGCTCTACTGTTCATTCTGCGGCAAGAGCCAGCACGAGGTGCGCAAGCTCATCGCCGGGCCTTCGGTATTCATTTGCGACGAATGCGTAGACCTCTGCAACGACATCATCCGCGAGGAGGTGCAGGAGACCTCCGCGGGGGGGAAGGGCAGCAAGCTGCCCACCCCACGCGAGATCAACCGGATCCTCGACGACTACGTGGTCGGGCAGGACCATGCCAAGAAGGTCCTGTCGGTCGCGGTCTACAACCACTACAAGCGCATGGAGAACCCGCAGGGGGTGGACGAGGTCGAGCTCGCCAAGAGCAACGTGCTGCTCATCGGCCCCACCGGCTGCGGCAAGACCCTGCTCGCGGAGACCCTCGCGAGGCTCCTCAACGTTCCGTTCACGATCGCCGACGCGACCACCCTCACGGAGGCGGGCTACGTCGGCGAGGACGTCGAGAACATCATCCAGAAGCTGCTCCAGAAGTGCGACTACGACATCGAAAAGGCGCAGACCGGGATCGTGTACATCGACGAGATCGACAAGATCTCGCGCAAGTCCGACAACCCTTCCATCACCCGCGACGTCTCGGGCGAGGGCGTGCAGCAGGCGCTCCTGAAGCTCATCGAGGGGACCATCGCCTCGGTCCCGCCCCAGGGCGGCCGCAAGCACCCGCAGCAGGAGTTCCTCCAGGTCAACACCGCCAACATCCTGTTCGTCTGCGGGGGCGCCTTCGACGGGCTCGACAGGATCATCGAGCGGCGTTCCTCCTCCCGGAGCGGGATCGGGTTCCGGGCGGAGGTCCGGGGCGAGAACGAGAAGAAGAAGATCGGAGAGGTCCTGCTGGACGTGGAGCCGGAGGATCTGGTCGGCTACGGGCTCATCCCGGAGTTCGTGGGCCGCATGCCGATCGTGGCGACCCTCCAGGAGCTCGACGAGGAGCAGCTCATCCGGATCCTCACCGAGCCCAAGAACGCGCTGACCAGGCAGTACGAGCGCATGTTCGAGATGGAGAGCACCGCCATCGAGTTCCGGAACGAGGCGTTGCGGGCGGTGGCCCGGCGGGCCATGGAGCGCAAGACGGGCGCACGCGGCCTGCGGTCGATACTTGAAGGCTGTCTGCTCGACACCATGTACGAGCTTCCGTCGATGGAAGACGTCGCCAAGGTCGTGGTCGACGCGGGGGTCGTGTCCGGGGATACGCCCCCTCTCATGATCTACGAGGGCGACGTGAAGCAGGTCGCGTCGGAGTAGACGCCGGGCGGGCGCCCGGCACACGGCGCCGAGGCAGGTGACGATAGTGGCTGACGACCCTTCCCCCACCGGCGAGCGGCTGGTTCTTCCGGTCCTCCCGTTGCGCGACGTGGTGGTGTTCCCGCACGTCGTCATCCCCCTCTTCGTGGGCCGTGAGAAGTCGATACGGTCCCTCGACCTGGCCATGAAGGCCGACAAGCGGATCATGCTCATCGCCCAGAAGGACGAGGCCGAGGAAGACCCTTCCATCGACGGCCTCTACGAGGTCGGCGGGGTTGCCGACATCCTGCAGCTCCTGAGGCTCCCCGACAACACGGTCAAGGTGCTGGTGGAAGGCGCCGAGCGCGCGCGGGTGGCCCGATACCTCGAGACCGGGACCCATTTCGAGGCGGAGGTGGACCTGCTCGTGCCGAAGGAGCAGCCGGACAGCGAGCTCGAGGCGCTCACCCGTTCGCTCCTCTCGCAGTTCGAGCAGTACGTGAAGGTCAACCGGAAGGTGCCGGCCGAGATCCTCAACTCGCTCTCCGGGCTCGACGATGCGGCTCGGCTCGCCGACACGATCGTCGCCCACCTCGGGCTCAAGACCGCGCAGAAGCAGGCGCTCCTCGAGGTGGTGGAGACGGACCGGCGCATGGAGCGCCTCATCGCGGCCATGCAGGAGGAGATGGAGCTCCTGCAGGTGGAGAAGCGCATCCGCGGGCGGGTCAAGCGCCAGATGGAGAAGAGCCAGCGCGAGTACTACCTGAACGAGCAGATGAAGGCGATCCAGAAGGAGCTGGGCGACATGGAGGAGGCCCCCAACGAGCTCGACGAGCTCGCGGCCAGGATCGAACGGGTCGGGATGTCGGAGGAGGCCAGGCGCAAGGCCACGAGCGAGCTGGCGAAGCTCAAGATGATGTCCCCGATGTCCGCCGAGGCGACGGTGGTCCGGAACTACGTGGACTGGCTCGCCAACGTCCCGTGGAAGAAGCGGACCCGGGTGCGCCACGACATCGCGAAGGCGGAAGGGGTTCTCGAGGCCGACCACTACGGGCTCGAGAAGGTCAAGGAACGCATCCTCGAGTACTTGGCCGTGCAGCAGCGGGTGCGCAAGCTGAAGGGGCCGATCCTGTGCCTGGTGGGTCCGCCCGGGGTGGGCAAGACCTCGCTCGGTCAGTCCATCGCGCGCGCGACGGGCCGCAAGTTCGCGCGCATGTCGCTCGGCGGGGTCCGCGACGAGGCCGAGATCCGCGGCCACCGCCGCACCTACATCGGGGCGCTTCCCGGCAAGATCGTGCAGAACCTGGCCAAGGTGGGCGTCCGCAATCCCCTGTTCCTCCTCGATGAAGTCGACAAGATGTCGATGGACTTTCGCGGCGACCCGTCGTCGGCCCTGCTCGAGGTGCTGGACCCCGAGCAGAACCACACGTTCAACGACCACTACCTGGAGGTCGACTACGACCTGTCCGAGGTCATGTTCGTGGCCACCGCGAACACCATGAACATTCCCGACCCGCTCCTCGACCGGATGGAGGTGATCCGGCTCGCCGGATATACCGAGCCGGAGAAGATCAACATCGCGAAGCGCTACCTCATCCCCAAGCAGATGAAGAACAACGGGGTGAAGGACGGGGAGCTGAGCATCGGCATGGGCGCGGTGCAGGACGTCATCCGGTACTACACGCGCGAAGCGGGGGTGCGCAACATGGAGCGGGAGGTCGCGAAGATCTGCCGCAAGGTGGTCAAGGAACAGGCGCTCAAGCCGCGGTCGGGCCGCATCTCCGTGAACCACCGCAACATCGAGCGTTTCCTGGGGGTCAAGCGGTACCGCTACGGGCGGGCCGAGGAGGAGAACCGCATCGGCCAGGTGACGGGCCTCGCGTGGACCGAGGTGGGGGGCGATCTCCTCACCATCGAGGCCGCGGTGACCCCCGGCACCGGGAAGCCGTCCTTCACCGGAAGGCTGGGGGACGTGATGCAGGAGTCGATCAAGGCCGCGATGACGGTCGTGCGCAGCCGCGCCTCCAACCTGGGGGTGGACGGCGACTTCTACCAGAAGCACGACGTCCATCTGCACGTGCCGGAGGGCGCCACTCCCAAGGACGGGCCGAGCGCCGGGGTGGGGATGCTGACGGCCATCGTGTCCGCGCTCACCCGGACCCCGGTGCGCTCGGACGTCGCGATGACGGGCGAGATCACCCTTCGCGGCGAGGTCCTGCCGGTCGGAGGGCTCAAGGAGAAGCTGCTGGCGGCGCTTCGGGGCGGGATCCGGACGGTGCTCATCCCCGACGAGAACGAGCGCGAGCTGGCCGAGATCCCGAAGGACATCAAGAACGAGCTCGACATCCGCCCGGTCAAGTGGGCGGATGAGGTCCTCACCATCGCTCTCGAGAAGCCGCCGGGCGCACACGAGGCGGCGCCGGCCGCGGAGCTGATCCCGGCTCCGCCCGAAGACCGGGAGGCGGTGACGACGCACTGATCTCCGGCGCCCGAACGGGGGCGGGGCCGGTGCGGGTCGGGGCCGGCCCGCGTTCGAGCCACGCGCGCCGGGGAGGAAGGGCGGCAGCGCACCCCCGGAGCGGACGAACCATTCGGAGCGGCGAAGATCTCGGGGACGGCGCCTCCCACGGATGCGGGTGTCCTGGGAACGCGCGCGTCTCGACCGCATCGATCGGCGGTGGTCTTGCCGTCCTCATTTGCGGTCGAGACGCGCGCGTTCCCAAGGACACGCGGCTTCCAGGACGCACCGTTCCCTGGAAGAGCGGCAGGCATCGAGGCCCGGCCGCGAGTCGGTCAGCGTGAAAGAGCCTTGGGCGGACCAATGCGAGGAGCAAGCGAGTATGGCATCCGCGGCCCGGATGCCGTATCCTTCGTCACCCCTGCGGGTGCTTAGCTCAGCCGGGAGAGCGTCGCCCTTACAAGGCGGAGGTCGGGGGTTCGATTCCCTCAGCACCCATGACGCCGCGCCCCGAGCGATTGGAGTGGTAGTTCAGTTGGTTAGAATACCGGCCTGTCACGCCGGGGGTCGCGGGTTCGAGTCCCGTCCACTCCGCCAACGCCCGTATCGCCGCGTTCCGATCTCTCCGCCCTCCTGACGCCCCATGCTCCAGGGAATCCGCGACCGCGCGCACGGCTTCATCGCGTGGATCGTCGTCATCCTCATCTGCATCCCGTTCGCGCTGTGGGGGGTGCAGGAGTACCTCGGTCCGGACCCGAACGTGGCGGTGGCGGAAGTCGACGAAGACGAGATATCCCTCTTCGACTACCGGACGGCTCTGCAGACGGTCCGGTCCTCGCTCAACCGCCGGTTTCCGGACCAGGACGTATCCCGGATGTTCGGCGAAGCGTTCATCCGCAACCGCGCGATGGAAGGCCTGGTCCGGGAGCGGCTGATCGCGCGGGCCTCGTCCGATGCGGGGTTCGTGGTGTCGGACGAGCAGCTCGCGGGCGCGATCCGTTCCGCTCCCTCCTTCCAGCGCGACGGCGCGTTCTCCGCCGAAGAGTACGAGTACGCGCTCAGGCGAAGCGGCAGCAGTCCCGGCCGGTTCGAGGAGGACACCCGGCGACGGTTGCTGGAGGCGCAGTGGCGCGACGCGCTCGTCCTGTCCGCGGCGGTGTCGGAGAGCCGCGCGCGCCGCCTCGCGGCGCTCGAATCGCAGACGCGGTCCTTCTCCCGGCTCGTGGTGCCGGCCGGCCGGTTCGCGGGGAGGGAGATCGGCGAAGAGGCGATCGCGAAGCACTACGAGGAGAACAAGGCCGCGTTCCTGACCCCGGAGGAGGTTCGCCTCCGGTACGTCGTGCTGGCGCGCGACGACCTCGCGGCCGACGTCGAGATCCCGCCCGGAACGATCGAGGGATACTACGATTCGCGCAAGGCCGGCCTCACGGCGCCGGAGCAGCGCCGCGTGCGCCACATCCTGATCGTGGACGAAGAAGAGGGCGGAGAAGAAGAAGCGCTCGCCCGAGCGGAGGCGCTGCGCGCCCGCATCCTGGCCGGAGAGGCGTTCGAGGACGTGGCGCGGGAGGCCTCCGACGATCCGGGCTCCGCCGAGTCGGGGGGAGACCTCGGCTACGGCGGGCGGGGGGTCTGGGTTCCGCCGTTCGAGGAGGCGGCGTTCTCGCTCGAGGTCGGGGCGCTGAGCGAGCCGGTACGGTCCGAATTCGGGTTCCACCTCATCCGGGTGGAGGACGTCCGCGACAGCCGTACCCGTTCTTTCGACGAGGCGAAGGAGGAGCTCGAGCGGGAGTATCGCAGCGAGCGGGCCGAGCAGGCCTACTTCGAGCAGGTGGAGCGCCTTTCGAACCTCGTTTTCGAGCAGCCGGACAATCTCGAGGACGCGGCGGAGGTGCTCGGGCTCACGGTGGAGGAGAGCGGTTACCTCTCCCGCCGCGGCGACCCGGAGCACGAGGTGCTCGGAGACCGGGCGGTGCTCGCGGCCGCTTTCGGCGAGGACGTGCTCGCCGGAAACAACAGCGAACCGGTGGAGATCGAGGGCTACCGAACGGTCGTCGTGCGGGTGGAGGAGCGCCGGGAGCCTCGCCAGCGCACCCTCGACGAGGTGCGCCCGGAGATCGTCGCGTCGCTCGGCGAAGGGCGGGCGGCCGACGAGGCGCGCGCGCTCGGCGCGAGCCTCGTCGGGCGTCTGCGAGCCGGCGAAGGGCGCGAAGCGGTGGCCGGAGACCTCGAGTGGAGCGAGCGGCGCACCGTCGGACGCGATGAACCGGAGGACCTGGAGCCCGTGGTCCGAGGGGTGCTGTTCAACATGCCGCGACCGGGTGCGGGGGCGGTCACCTTCGACGGCGTTGCCCTCCCGAACGGGGATTTCGTGATCCTCGCCCTCGGCCAGGTCATCGAAGGCGAGGTCGAGGCCGAGGCCCTGGACGAGTCACGGCTCCGGCTCTCCCGGCAGCTCGGCCTCGATGCGCACGATTCGTTCGTCGCCGCGCTCCGCGGGCGGGCCGACGTCCGGGTCTTCGAAGACCGCATCGCGGTCGAGGACGACGCGTACGCCCGCTGAGACCCCGGGCTCCGCACCACCCTCTCCGCCGCCCCTCGCCATCCTGGGCGGCGCTCCGCTCCCGATGACCGGCCGTCGTCCGTTCCAGGCCGGTTCGACGGCGCGAACGAGCCAGGGCCGGCTACGCTTCCAACGTCTTCCGGCCCGCCGCCGCGGCGTCTCGACTCGACGCCGTCGCGACGAAGTCCGGTGAGACATCCGGGTTGGATCGATTCCGGTCTGCCGGCCGGCCGCTCCTTGCTCCGTTCCGCATCGGAAACGCGGAGCAACGCATCCGCGCGTGCGCGCCCCCGCCGTCCGGGCACTCAGCAGATGGCGTGCATGCGGCTCCCGGAGCGGAAACGCTGGCGGAGGAACTTCATCTGGTCGGCGAGGATCCGTCGGTTCGAGAGCACCAGGTACTCGGCCCGGTTGGGCTCGAAGGGCACCGCGAGGAGGGGCATGTCCGCCTCGTCCGGGGTGCGTGCTCCCTTCGCGTGATTGCAGGCGCGGCAGGCGGTCACCACGTTCGTCCAGCGGTCCCTTCCCCCCCGCGAGAGGGGGAGGAGGTGGTCGCGGGTCAGCAGGTGGGCAGGATACTCGCCGCCGCAGTACATGCAGGTGAACGCATCCCGCAGGAAGAGCTCCCGGTTCGAGAGGGGAGGGGTGCCGGAACGGTGACCTCCGCGGTGTCCCCTGACCGCGACGATCGAGCTCACCGTGATCCGGGACCTCAGCCCGGTGAGCCGGCTGCATCCGCCCCGGAACGAGAACTCCGTCTCCCCGATGGACCAGGCGATGCGTCCCCGCGCCCCGAGCGACACCGCCTCCTGCCAGCCGATCCATCGCATGGGCTGGCCGGTCACTTCCAGACGAAGAATCGGTGGAATACCGCTCACGGATCCTGTTCGAAAGATGGGACGCTCCGGCTATTTTCCCCGATCCGGGCCGCAGTGGAAACCGTCCGGGAACCATCTGCCCGGAAACGGCCGCTTGGGAATCATGGACACGAACCGGTCCTCAAAATCCCCAATCGAGGTTGTGGATCTCTCCACTGTGATGGCAATTTATTGATTTTAGATAAATTCTATCTCATCGCAGGGATGCCGCGAAATCCAATTCGAGACGGGTTCATGCAACCGGGGCACGGGGCGGCGGTCGGCACGAGGGCGAGGATGCGGCCCGAAGGGTCCGGCCGCGCGCGGAAGGGTCAGAGAGGAGAAGCTCCGACAACGTGGTAGCCCGCGTCCACGTAGACGATCTCGCCGGTGATCCCACCGGCGAGATCGGAGCACAGGAATGCGGCCGTATTGCCCACGTCGTCTATGGTCACGTTTCGCCGGAGTGGAGCGGCCTGCTGCGCGTGGTCGAGGAGCTTGCGAAAGCCGGAAATGCCGGAGGCGGCGAGGGTGCGGATGGGGCCCGCGGAGATCGCGTTGACCCGGATCCCCTCCGGGCCGAGGTCCTCCGCGAGGTAGCGCACCGTCGCCTCGAGGCTCGCCTTCGCCGGGCCCATCACGTTGTAGCCCGGAAACACCCGCTGCGAGCCGAGGTAGGTCAGGGTCAGCATCGTGCCGCCATTGCGGCGCATCAGCTCGCGCCCGCCCCCGGCGAGCGCCGCGAAGCTGTACGCGCTCACGTCGTGGGCGACGCGGAACGCCTCCCGGTCGAGCCCCGCAAGGAAGGCTCCATCCAGTGCTTCACGGGGAGCGAAAGCGATCGCGTGGACCAGGCCGTCGAGGTCCGGCCAAGCGTCCCCGAGGCGGTGGAAGAGGCGGTCGACGTCGCCGTCGGCGCTCACGTCGCAGCCGATGGCGAGCTTGGAGCCGAGCTCGGCGGCGAGCTTCCCGACCCGCCCGCCCAGCCGCTCGTTCTGGTAGGTGAACGCGAGCTCGGCGCCCTCGCGGCGCATGGCCCTGGCCACCCCCCAGGCAATCGAGCGGTTGCTCGCGACCCCGGTGACCAGGAACCGTTTTCCGGTGAGCAGCCCCAAGGCGCTCTTCCGCTAACCCTCGCTCCGGACCCGAAGGTGCTGCCCCGGACGAAGCAGGTCCGAGCCGGAGGCGAGGCGATTCCAGTCGCGAAGAGATCTGACGGTGGTCCGGTACTGGCGAGCGATGAGCCAGAGCGTATCTCCCGGTCCCACGACGTGCATCCCGGGGTCCGCCGGGGAGGATTTCCCGGGCGGGCGTCCGGGCGCCGGGATCAGCAGCTCGCGCCCCGCCCGGATGAGATGCGAATCCAGCCGGTTGGCCGCCATCAGGGTCTCCACCGTGGTGGCGTGGGCGTAGGCGATCCCGCCGAGGGTATCTCCCTCGCGGATGCGATAGCGCCGTCCTTCCGCGATCCGCGCGGGACGCATTCGCGGCAGCTCCCGGTCGAGGCGGCCGGCCCGCTCCACGGGGACCAGCACCCGGTGGGGACCGTCCGGCGCCGTCATCCCGCGACGGAAGCCGAGGTTGAGAGCCGAGAGCTCCGCCGGCGGCATCCCGGCGTGCCGGGCCGCGTCCGCGAGGTCGATCTGCGAGCTCGCGGAGACCGCGGTGAAATACGGACGCCAGGGGATCTCCTCGATCCGCACGTTGTGAAGCCTCGGCATCGCGACGATCTCCGAGAGGACCAGCCACCTGGCCATGTGGCTGCGTGTCTCTCTCGGAAGATGGCGTTCGATGGCGGCATAGTCCGCGGTCTCGATCTCGAGCCCCGCCCGCCGGATGGCCCGCCGCACGTTGCCCGGCCCGCAGTTGTAGGCCGCGACGGCCAGCATCCAGTCGTCGTTGAAAAGGCCCCGAAGGGTGGTCAGATAATCGAGCGCCGCGGCAGTCGCGGCCGGGACGTCGTGTCTCGCGTCGTACCACCAGGAGCGCGGAAGCTTCAGCTCGCGCGCGGTGCTCGGAACGATCTGCCATAGACCCGCCGCGTTCCGGGAGGATACGACCCCGGGGTCGTAGCCGCTCTCCACCGCGGGCAACAGGGCGATCTCTCCCGGCATTCCCCGCGCAGCCAGCGCACGGGCAACGTGATGGAGCCACGGTCGTGCGTTGTCGCCGATGGTATCGAAGAACCGCTGGTTGCCGTGATACCGGCGGAGCTTCTTCCGGAACTCGCGAAGAGAGCTCACTTCCCGCCGTACCGGCACCACCCTCATCAGGAGCCGGACGCGCTCCCAAGTGTCGCCCCGGGCCATCGAATGGGCCATCGAAGCGCCGGGCGTCCGGGACGGATCCTCCGGCGTGGGCGCGCCGTCGGCTCCCGGGGCCCGGGCGGGCGCGGGCGGGCGGGCCGGATCCGCCCGGGCCCCGGGAGCGCGCCGGGCGACCGATCCCTCCTCGACCGGAAGCTCGGGCACGACCCTCGGAGACGGCCGGGGGTCCGCAAGCTGCTGCTCGATGCACGACGTGGCCGACAGCAGGATCGCGACGGCGGCGCACGTGATGCGGGGTAGACCCATGAAGGCGGATACGTTCGGCACGGGTCGCCGATGGTAGAAGTCTCGCCGGATCAAGTCAAACCGGGGGTTGCCTGATGTGCGGCAGAAGACCTCTCCGGCAAGCTGCGCCCCTGGCCGGATCGCCTGCCGCGCAGCTTCCGGAAGCGGTGATGCGATAGACTTCCGGCCTTGGCTTCGGCCCCGGGGGTCGTGTGCGGAATCTCGCGAGCAGCGGTCGAGGTTTGGCCGACTGGCATCGGCGCATACCGGGGAGCTTGGTGCTGGACATCGAGAGCCGATGCCTTATTCCATTGATTCATAATATATTCGGATATCATCTACTCATCGTCGGCTCCCGCGACTACCTGCCCGTCCTCGGCGCCGCCCGGGTCCGTCACTGTACGTGGATCAGGCCGCCGACCGTGCGCGAGCCGGACCCGACGCCGGAGCCCGACGTCGTGCGGCCCGCCGCACGCTGCTCCCCCGTCCGGGGGCGGGCGGGCGCGATGCCCGTGTCGTCGGACAGCATCGACGTTGTCATTCTTCCTCATGTGATTGAATTCGAGGAAGATCCATACGCGGTGCTCCGAGAGGCCGAGCGGGTGCTGGTGCCCGAGGGCCACGTCATCGTGGCCGGATACAACGCGCTCGGCCCGATGGGAGCCTGGAACCTCCTTCATCGCCACGGCCACGGCGCTCCCTGGACCGGACGCTTCTACACGGCGTCGCGCGTGAAGGACTGGCTCTCGGTTCTCGGCTTCGACACCGTCGCGCGCGACGGCTGCTTCTTCCGCCCGCCGTTGTCGAACGCCAGGGCCTTGCGCCGGCTTCAGGGGTTCGAGCGGATCGGACCGCGATTCTGGCCGCGCATGTGCGGAACCTGGCTCCTCGTCGCGCGCAAACGTACCGCCACCCCGACGCTCCTGCGGCCGGGCTGGCGGCGCAAGCGGCCGTCGATTCGGGAAGCGGGGCTGGCCGGCGCCGCGATGGCGGAACGGGGCCGGTTCCCCGCCGACCACGCGGCCTGAGCCCGCGTTCATGCGAGAGCGGGTCGAGATCTACACCGACGGATCGAGCCGGGGCAATCCCGGTCCCGGGGGCTGGGCGGCACTCTTGCGTTTCCAGGGACGCGAGCGCGAGATCGGCGGCCGGGAGGTCCACACCACCAACAACCGGATGGAGCTGCTCGCGGCCATCCGCGGGCTCGAGGCGCTGCGCCGGCCGTGCCGGGTCCGGCTCGTCACCGACTCCACCTACGTGCGCGACGGAAGCACCCGCTGGCTCGCGGGGTGGAAGCGGCGGGGCTGGCGGACCGCGAGCGGGCAGCCGGTCAAGAACGTCGATCTCTGGCAACGCCTCGACGAGGCGGCCGCCGGGCACGAGGTCGACTGGGTGTGGACCCGGGGCCACCAGGGGCATCCGGACAACGAACGGGTCGATCGGCGCGCGCGCGCGGAGGCGGCGGCGGTCGGGAGCGGGGCGCCGCCGAGCCCCCGCGGGGCCGGAACGTCCGGCTGAACGGGGGAGGCCGGAGCCGGAATGCGCCGGATCGTCCTCGATACCGAGACGACGGGACTCGAGCCGGAGGCGGGTCACCGGATCATCGAGGCCGCGGCGCTCGAGCTCGTGGACCGCCGCCTTACCGGCGCGGCGTTCCACCGCCACTTCGACCCGGAGCGAGACGTCGAGGCGGCGGCGCAGCGCGTGCACGGCATGTCGTACGCGGACCTCGCGAACCAGCCGAAGTTCGGGGACCTCGCGGACGAGCTCCTCGCATTTCTCGACGGGGCGGAGCTGATCATCCACAACGCCGCGTTCGACCTCGCGTTTCTCGATGCGGAGCTGGACCGTTGCGGGCGTTCCCGCCTGAGCGGCCGGCACCCGGTCCTGGATACCCTCGATCTCGCCCGGCGCCGGCATCCGGGGCAGCGCAACAGCCTCGACGCGCTCTGCCTTCGCTACGGGGTGGACGGCTCGCGGCGCACCGTGCACGGCGCGCGCCTCGACGCGGAGCTGCTCGCCGAGGTCTACCTCGCGATGACCGGCGGCCAGACCCGGATGGACTTGGCCCCGGCGGCGGCGCGCGGTGGCCGGGTGCGGCGAGAGAAGGGGCCGGCGCTGCGGGTGGTGCGTGCGACGGCCGAGGAGCTGGCCCGGCACGAGGCCCGGCTGGACCAGCTCGACCGGGCGGCGGGCGGCGCCTGCGTCTGGCGTCGCGGCGAGGCGGACGACGCCGCGGGGTAGGGCGGCGGGCGTCCCGGGACGCCGCGTCTGCCCGGGTCACGATCATCCTCCGATGATCCCGACCCACGCCCCTTCAGGCTCCCCTTCTCGTTGGAATCGACCCCTCCGTTCAGGCCCACCTCTCGTTGGACGAGGCTCGTACTGGCCATTCTCCCTGCCTGCCGGTACGATCCGTCCGAGAGGCCGGCCGCTCTCGCGGCGGTCTCCGGGCCAGGCAGCAGGAGACAGCGATGAACCCATTGGACAGTATTTGGGGGACCATCATCTCGGGTGTCGTGCTCGCGCTGATCCTCGCCGCCGTTTTCTAGGGCGGCGCCCGGAGATCGGCGGGGGCGGTTCCGAAAGCGGAGCTACTCGTGTACGGACTTTCCCAGGGAGGCAAATAAAGTGGAAATCTTCATACTTCCCATCGAGCGCTGGATACATTTCCTCGCGGGGGTGACCTGGATCGGTCTGCTCTACTACTTCAACTTCGTCCAGGTGCCGGCGATCGCCGAGGCCAATGCGGACAAGGGCGGCCCCGGGCCGGCCGCCATCAACAAGTACGTCGCCCCGCGGGCCCTGCTCTGGTTCCGGTGGGCGGCGGTCGTCACCTGGGTCTCGGGCGCGCTGTACCTCATGGACCCGGGGTCCCCCTGGAGCTTCCTGGACGCGTTCACCCTCCAGGGAGCGAGCCAGATCATCGGGGTTGGAGCATGGCTCGGCACGATCATGCTCTTCAACGTATGGGTGCTCATCTGGCCCAACCAGAAGAAGGTCCTCGGGATCGTCGCGGCCTCGGACGACGAGAAGAACCGGGCGCGCCGGACGGCGCTGCTCGCCTCGCGCACCAACACGATGCTCTCGATCCCCATGCTTCTCTTCATGGGCGGGGCCTCCCACGGATTGCCGTTCTGACCCGACCCATCGCGGCGGGGGCGGGCCGTTCCGCCCCCGCCGCCCTTCGGGCAAGGTCGCCGGCGCTGCGGTCGTTCGCGGGCCGGAGCGGGTTCGCGCGGCACGGTGGGCGATGCGCATCCTCCTCAGCAACGACGATGGCTACCGCGCGCCGGGGCTTCGGTGCCTGTGGCGCACCCTCTCCAGGCGGTGGGAGGTGACGGTAGCCGCCCCCGACCGGGACCGGAGCGGAGCGAGCAACTCGCTGACGCTCCGCCATCCGCTTCGGGCGGAATCGCGCGAGGACGGCTTCATCGTGGTCGAGGGCACGCCGACCGACTGCGTCCACCTCGCGCTGACCGGGCTGCTCGATCGAGACCCGCACCTCGTGGTGTCGGGCATCAACGCGGGCGGGAACCTCGGGGACGACGTGCTGTACTCGGGCACCGTGGCGGCGGCGCTCGAGGGGCGCCATCTCGGTCTGCCGGCGGTCGCGGTCTCGCTGGTGGGGCGGGACCCGCACTGCTACGAGACCGCGGCCACGGTGGTGGAACGGCTCGTCGGGACGCTCGGGCACGGCTCCATCCCGCCGGGGACGGTGCTCAACGTGAACGTGCCGGACCTGCCCCTGGAACGGATCGAGGGGGTGCGGGTGACGAGGCTCGGGCACCGGCACCGCTCGCGGCCGGCCGTCCCCGACCGGGATGCGACCGGCGAACGCATCTACTGGTTCGGAGAGGCGGGTTCGGCGCGCGACAACGCGCCGGATACGGACTTTCATGCGGTGGATGAGGGCTTCGTGTCCGTCACTCCCATTCATGCCGACCTCACCCGGCACCGCGCGCTGGATACGATCTCGTCGTGGATCGGAAGACTGGGTCTCGACGCCGGCGTCTGACGCGGCCACTCGCCTTCGCCCTGGTGGTGCTGGCCGCCGGCGGCTGCGCGCTGGGCCCCCCCTTCGGCAGCCGGACTTCCCCGCCCGAGGTGCGCGGGCCGAGGTCGGCGGAGCCGGCGGGCGCGAAGCAGCCCGCGGTGCATGTGGTGCGGCCGGGCGATACGCTGTCCGCGATCGCCTGGAAATACAATCTCGACTGGCGCTCCATCGCGCGCTGGAACCGCATCCCGCCTCCCCACGTCATCCATCCGGGGCAGCGGGTGTCGCTGAGCGGCCCCCCGGCCCCGCCCGCCCCCCCCCGCACCGCGAGCGCGAAGCCCGGGCCGAAGCGGCCGGCTTCCCGCGGCTCCTCGTCCCCTGCCGCTGCCGCCCCGGTTCCGGCCCGGGGATGGACCTGGCCGGCGAAGGGGCAGCTTGTCCGGGGGTACGGCAAGGGCGAGCGCGGGGGGATCGACATCGGGGGGCGCCGTGGCCAGCCGGTGGTGGCCGCGAGGAGCGGGCGAGTGGTCTACAGCGGCAGCGGGCTGGTGGGATATGGCCGACTCGTCATCATCAAGCACGGCGAGCGCCTCCTGACCGCGTACGGCCACAACGATCGCGTCCTGGTGAAGGAAGGCCAGACGGTTCGAGCCGGTCAGAAGATCGCCGAGATGGGGAGCACGGGGGCCGAGAGGGTGAAGCTTCACTTCGAGGTCCGGAGAGACGGCAAACCTTTGAACCCTATGAAATATTTGCCACGGAGAAGCTGAAGCCCCAAGGCGGGCGCGGCCGGCGGCGCCGGCTCCGGACCGCGGCCGGTCAGCCGATGGGAAGAAGGCCCGCCACGACTTCGCGGCTCTCGCTTGCGAGCACGTTGAACGTGCGGCAGGCGGCGGGCGTATCCATGACCTCGACGGCAAGGCCGTTCTCGGCGAAGGGGCGGAGGAGCTCCGGGGGCGGGAACGCCTGGCGGGCGCCGGTTCCGAGCAGGACCACTTCGGGCTCGTACGCGACGATCCGGCGGAGGTGCTCCTCGTCGAGGTCCGAGGGGACGATCGGTGGCCAGGGAATCACGGGCCCGGCCGCGCTGATGATGATGCCGTGGCGAACGACCCGCGCGCCGATCGCGAAGTAGCCGGGACCGTAGGAGCTGATCCGGGTTGCCGCCCGGTCCGGGTGCAGCTTCATCGTCCTTCTCCGGGGGCGGCGGCCGTTCGGCCCGTATAATCCGCCGCTGGTCCGTCAGGGCAAGCTCTCGCGTATGCGCATCATCCTACTCGGCGGTCCGGGTTCGGGCAAAGGCACCCAGGCCGGTTTCCTCACGCGCCGCCTCGGCATCCCCCAGATCTCGAGCGGAGACATGCTGCGGGCCGCGGTGCGGGAAGGCACCGAGCTCGGCCGCAAGGCCAGGGGCATCATGGATTCCGGTGCGCTCGTCCCGGACGACCTCATCGTCGCCATGATCGGAGACCGCCTCGCCCGCCCGGACTGCTCGGCGGGTTTCGTGCTCGACGGGTTCCCGCGCACCATCCCCCAGGCCGAAGCGCTGCGCGATGCGGGCGTCGTCATCGACACGGTGATCGAGATCTCGGTGGACGACGAGGAGATCGTGGTGCGGATGAGCGGGCGGCGGGTCCATCCCGCGTCCGGGCGCGTCTACCACGTCGTCCACAATCCGCCGCGGGTGTCGGGGTGTGACGACGAGACCGGCGAGGAGCTCATCCAGCGCGACGATGACCGCGAGGAGACCGTGCGCACCCGCCTCGCGGTCTACCGCGAGCAGACCCGGCCGCTCGTCGAGTTCTATCGGGGCCTCGCCGAAGCGGGGGAGCTTCGCTATGCGCGGATCGACGGGGTGGGCGACCTCGAGCAGGTCCAGGCGCGCACCATCGAGGCGGTGCTCCCGCCCTGAAGCCCTCGGCGCTCTCCGCCGGACGGGCGCCGCCGCACCGTCGGACGGCCGATGGAGGGGGCGACGGGAAGCGGGCGGTCCGGAGCCGGCGGGGGCCGGGCGACCGATGGAGGCCAGGGTCGATGGAGAGCCCCGATGCGCCCGGGTCGATCCGCCCGGGTCGATTGCTACGCCGGCTCGGGCGTGAAAGAATGGTTCCCTCCCCGAGAGACGACTTCCTTGATCGATCCAGACGGCTACCGGCCGGGCGTCGGCATGGTCGTTTCCAACCGGCGGCGCCAGGTTGTCTGGGCGCGGCGAATTGGACGGCGGGATGCCTGGCAGTTCCCCCAAGGGGGCATCCACTACGGTGAAACCCCCGAAGAAGCGGTCTTTCGCGAGCTCCACGAGGAGCTCGGGCTCGGACGGGAGTCCGTCGAGGTGCTCGGCGCGACGGCCGGGTGGCTCCGCTACGACATCCCCCGGCAGTTCCTGCGCCGCGACCGGCGCCCCGTGTGCATCGGGCAGAAGCAGCGCTGGTTTCTCCTCCGGCTGCTGTCCGACGACGGTGCGATCCGCATCGACGCCCATCCGAAGCCGGAGTTCGACCGCTGGCGGTGGGTCGATTACTGGGAGCCGGCCCGCGAGGTGGTGTTCTTCAAGCGCTTGGTCTACCGGCGCGCCCTCGCCGAGCTCGCCCCCGTCCTGGGCGTGGAGCCACGGCCCGCGGACGTGCGCCCCACCCGCTCCCGCCGCCGGGCAGGGTCCCGGTGGCCGCGCGTGTCCCGCTCGAGCTGACTCGCATCGGGTGCGGCCATGAAACATGAAGCCGAAGACGGGTCCATCGAGCCGGACTGGGACATCCCGCTGACCGTCACGGTGACGTCGGCCTCGATCATCGACACCGTATTCGCCACCGCGTTCTCCGTCCATACCGGGACGGAGTCCTGCATCAACGCCGAGCTCGCGGTCGTGGACATCGTCGCCCCGGACGACAACGGCGGAAACTTCAGCCGCTACGTCGAACAGGAGTACGCGGAGGATTCGGACCCGGAGGCGATGTGGCACGACTGGACGGTGGAGCTGAAGATCGACACGACCTTCGTCGTCGGGCACTGGTGGACCCGCGCTTCCGGGAGCCCCGCCGACTGGGAGTGGTGCGCGAAGGAAGCCGAGCAGGCGTTTCGCCAGGCGTCGCTGTTCGTGGGCAAGCGGGTGCGCAAGGGGCTCGTGGTCGAGCACACGTCCTGGTCGTCGGAGCGCGGGCCGCGAGTCCATCACTGAATCTTTCCGCGGGGCGCCGTCCCGCGAGCACGCGACCACGCCCGAGCGGCCCCCGGGTCCGTCAGCGGGACGCCTCCGGCCGCCTCCTCCTCGCGGGCCGCCCTCGAGGCACCGTGACGCGGACGGCCTTCAAGCGATGAAACGGCCGTTCGATTTCGTTTCGCCGCGCCCCGCTGCACCGGAAGGCTCGGCGCAATCCGTTCGGGGTGAATTCCGCCGAGCTCCATCCGGGAACGGCGGGATCATCCTCCCCATCGGCCCGGACCCGCCCCGGGAGCTTGCTCCGCAGGCTCCCGGCCCTCCCGGGCCGCCGCCAGCGGGGATACCCCCACGGAGCGGCCGGACAGCATGTCCGCGTGGATGACGTCCCGCACCTGCTCGAGGTCGAGGCCGTGGCGAACGATGAGGTCCTCGGAATCGCGCACGATGGCGTCGATGTCCTGCATCAGCTTCAGCCGCTTGTAGACGTCTTCGCGGCGGATGCCGAGGCTCTCGCCGAGGAGCTCCATGAAGTTGACGATCTCGAAGCTCCGCCCGGACTCGAAGTGGCAGATCTCGCGGTGGCAGGCGTGGAAGATGGTCGCGAGGGTGTCGACTCCGGCCGCCTCCGCCGCCTCGAATTCGCGCTCGCGGAGCTTCGTCTTGAAATCGGGCAGCACGGACAGGCTGTTCGACATCGTTCCGACCCGCGGCACATCGAGGTCGACCAGATCGAGGCCGGGAATGGCGTTCAGGATACGCCGGGCAGACTCCACCACCTTCGGCAGCACCGGGCGTTCGTGCAGCGCCACCCGCCGCTCCACACGGTGGATCATGAGAGGGGCGAGCCGGTCCAGGCGGTCGGCGATGAACTGGATGCAGGGGGTGAGGTCGAACGGGCTTCCTCCGTTCGTCCCGGCATGGCTCGGGAGGGTGACCTCGCCGAGCTGGGTCTGGCAGCTCGGGCACCATGAGAGCACCTTCGAGGCGCCGGCGCCGCCGAGTCGGGCGATCGTATTGAAGCCGACCCGTCCCGCCCCCGCGGTGTCCCCCGATCGGTACTGGAAGATGCCGCAGCAGTGCGAGGGCCCGCCCATGACCTCGTAGCGGACCCCGAGCGTGTCGAGCACGTCCAGGCACAGCAGGGCGATGTGCGGGGTGCGCAGCACGTTGCAGCCGGTATAGAAGACGACGTCGGGGGCGGGCGCGGGGGCGGCTTCCGGGGCCGGGTCGGTGCCGGAGACGAGGGCGGAGGCGGTGTCGGAGGCGCGGACGGGGATGGGGGCGGGGTCCGTCCGGCGGCGGTTGGTGATCCTCGCCAGCAGGTCCGGCGGGAGCTGCATCCGGGACAGGATACGGACGCCTCGGCTCATTCCGGAGAAGATCTCCGCGCCTTCGCGCTGCGCCGCCGAGTCTCCACCTCGGGTCCGGGACGCGGTCCGGGCGAGGCCCAGCATGAACCTCGGGTTGACCCCGTGCGCGCAGGCGGGGATGCAGTAGCCGCTGCCGGTGCACACGTTCGCCCAGCGCGCCGCGTCCTCGGCGCCCGCTCCGCCGGCGATCAGGTCCAGCACCCCGGAAACGATCCCGGGCGCCTGGGCAGCGTCGAGGCCGGCCGGTTCGACCATGGGACAGACCTCGACACAGCGGCCGCAACGGGTGCAGGCGTCGAGAACGTCCGCCGCCCGCTCCGCAAGGGAGTCGGCGAACGCCCGACCGTCGTTCATCGCCATGGGCCCTCCGTCAGCGTTGGACCGGCCGGCCGCCGGCCGCCGCCCCCAATCGTACTACGGTGCGTTCGAGCCGCGGGGCGAGCCGGCGGCGCCGTTCCGCACGGTGCATGGGGGGCACGTCCTTCTGCCATCCGGACACCTCCTCCGCACGATGATCGGGTGTCCACCCGAGCGGGGCAGCTTCACTCGAATCCGGAGGGCACGGTACATACGGGCTTCGAGGGCGGCGAGGCCGGCTTGTCGACGCTCGACTCCGGCCGCTTCGGGGTCGCGGGCGGACCCGAGGGTGTCGAAGGCAGGGGTGCTCATGGCGTTCCCCGTGCAACGGCTCCGGGCCGGAGCGGTTACGCGGACGATGGCGCGGACTCGCGGCGGGTGAAACCCTCCAACAACCCTTCCAGTCGCGCCATACGCTCCCGCAAACCGGCCACGTCGCGATGCAGGCTCCACAGGAAGCCGATGATGGCGATGGCGGCGGCGATGATGGCGACGGCGGCGGTGATGATCGCGATGAGCTCGGGCGACACGGCGCGTTCCCCCTGGCGGAGGCTCCGGGCCGGCTTCGCTTCGTGGTCGCTTCGATGGAGCCCGCCCGGAGCCGGAGGTGAATGTACCCGGATGCGCCGATGGTTCCAACCAGCCCTCGATCGTTCCGGGGCAGTCCGTGCCTGCATGGCGAGAACGGCGGGGTCGATGGAAAGTCGCGATTCCCGAAAAACGCTGATGATTCATCCGGTTACGCGCGTAGTATGGTGGAGGCGGCGGGAATCGAACCCGCGTCCGCTGGCGCTCCGCCGTCGGCTCTACATGCATAGCCTCGTCGTTTGCTTTGACCGGGCGCCCCCCGACGGGCAGGGTGGCGGCCGGCGAGCCCGCATCGGTTTTGGCGACCCCGGACGCGGGCGGTCCGACATCGCGAGCTTGTGTCTGTCGACTCCTCTACCCGAACGCACAAGCACGTATCGGAGAGGAGCTGGGGCTAGGCCGCCAGAGCGTAGTTGTCGTCGTTGGCAACTATTGAGGTTTGCAACTGGATTTACGAGGTATGTTGCTCCTCGGCATGCACCTCGAGCTTCACCACCCGCGTCGAAGCCAAGTCGCCCCCACGGGAGAGGGCATTGTACACCGCCGCCGCCCTCAGCGCGACTTCATCAGCCGTTCGCGCTCGCGCCGCCAGTCGCGGTCCCGGTCGGCGGCCCGCTTGTCGGTGCGGCGCTTTCCCTTGGCGGTCGCGATGGCGAGCTTCGCGCGCCCGCGGCTCCAGTGCAGGTCGAGCGGCACCACGGTATAGCCCTCGCGCTGAACCGCGCCGGCCAGGCGATCGATCTCGCGCCGGTGGAGCAGCAGCCGGCGGGGGCGGACGGGATCGGGCTCCACGTGGGTCGATGCCGAGGGGAGGGGAGAGATGTGGGCGCCCTGGAGGAAGGCTTCGCCCTCCCGGAACGCGACGTAGCCCTCGCTGATCTGGGCGCGTCCGCTTCGCAGGCTCTTGACCTCCCATCCCTCGAGCGCGAGCCCCGCCTCGAGCCGGTCCTCGAGCCGGTAGTCGAAGCGCGCCCGGCGGTTGGACGCGATCACGTCCGACCCTTGGGCCTTCTTCTTCTTGCGGGCCATGCGGGCGTCTACCGCCGCCCCCCCGCACCATGCGGGGTACGGCCCGGTATACTGCTGCCCATGGAGAGGATCGAACGGTCCGCGGTGGTCCCGGCCAGCCGGGAGACGACGTTCGCCCTCGTCGCGGACGTCGCCTCGTACCCCGAGTTCGTTCCCCTTTGCCGCGCCGCCGAGGTGCGGCGCATCGGGGAGGGGCTGGTCGAGGCGAGCCTTCGCATGGTCCGGGGGCCGATCCGGTTCTGGCTGACGACGCGCAACCGGGAGGTGGCTCCGAGCCGCATCGAGATGCGTCTGGTCAAGGGTCCCTTCGGCCGCCTGAACGGGCGCTGGTCGTTCGAAGATGAGGTGGGCGGCGGCACGCGGGTGTCGCTCGACGTCGAGTTCGAAGGTGCGAGCCGGATCCTCGGTCGGCTGGCGGCGCCGTTTCTGGACGAGGTCGCCGATTCCATGGTCATGGCGTTCACCCGAAGGGCCGAACGTCGGCTTCGTTCGCCGCACACCGGGTAAGCGGACGACCGCGCCGGCCGTCGCCGCCGCGCCCGAGCCGGCTATCCGCCGCGCTTCATCTTCCGCAGAGCCCGTCGAAAGAGGCCTTTCTCGGGCGGGCGCGGCGGTACGCGGACCACCTTCGCCGCCTCCGGCTCGGACGGGACGGCGCCGGCCGGCGGCCGCTCACCCTCGATGCGGGAGAGCCGGTCTTCCTCGAAGTGGAGCGTGAGGCGCCGCCACCCGGATTCCTCGCCGCCGGGAGCGAACGAGTACAGGTACTCCCACCGGTTCGGGTGAAAGACGTCGTCGACGGCCGGGGTGCCGAGAAGGTGAAGCACCCGGCTCCTCGGCATACCGAGCTCCAGCTTGGCGAGCGCCGCATCGTCGAAGGCGTTTCCCTGCCGGACGTCGAGACGGTAGAGGCCGGGCACCGGTATTTCGGAGAGCCTGGAACAGCCCGTCGCGAGCAGCGCGGCGGCGGCCACCAAGGCGGCGGCCGGGGCGGCAACCCCCCGTGCGGCGCCGGGCGGCCCGGCGGCGCCCTTTCCGGTCCCGCCGTTCACTTGCCCACTCCCGCCGACCGCGCCGCGTCGAGCATCTCGCGGGCATGGGCGCGCGAGCGTTCGGTGACCCTCGCGCCCGCGAGCATGCGCGCGATCTCCTCGATGCGCTCCCCGCCCGTCACGGCGCGGACTCGTACGCTGGTCATCGATCCGTTCGCTCCCTTCAAGACGGTCAGATGGTCATGGGCCTGCGACGCCACCTGCGGGAGATGGGTCACGCAGAGCACCTGACGGCTTCCGGCCAGGCGGCGGAGGTGGCGGCCGACCAATTCCGCAACCCGACCGCCGACCCCGCTGTCGATCTCGTCGAACACCATCACCGGCAACCCTCCGCGGCTGGCGACAAGAATACCAAGGCTCAACCGCGACTGCTCTCCGCCGGACGCGGTCCGGGCGAGCGGGGCCGGCGGGTGGCCGGGATTGACGCGGACCCGGAACACCACCTCGTCGATCCCGGTGGCGCGCTCCTCCCGCCTCCGGCCGATCGCCACCGAGAACTCTCCGCCGTCGAAGCCGAGCTCGCGCATGCGCGGCGTCACCTCGCCGGCCAGGCGACGGGCGGCGGCGGCCCGGCTCTCGCTGAGCCGCTCCGCCGACTCGCGGTACGCGGCGAGGGCCGCGGCCCGGGCTTCCTCGATCTCGCGCACCCGCGCCTCGCCGGACCGGAGCGCGTCGAGCTCGGTGCGCAGGGCGGCGAGCCGGCCGGGAAGCTCGTCCGGCGAGACCCGGTGCTTGCGCCCCGCGTCGTGAAGGGCGGCGAGCCGATCCTCGATGGCGGCGAGCCTCACCGGGTCGGTGTCGACGCCGCGCGCGAGGGTGCGGACCGCCGCGCTCGCCTCGGTCACGTGCACGAGCGCCGTCTCGAGGAGCTCTCGGGCTTCGTCCGTCCAACCCGGCGCCCGCCGCTCGACGTCGGCGAGCCGGGCGAGGGCGCGGTGCACGGAGGCGCCGGCCGCGTGTTCGCCGCCCGCGAGGGTGTGTTCGATCTCCTCGGCCCCGCTCCGGATCTCGACGGCGTGCGAGAGGCGCCGCAGCTCCGAGGCGAGCGCGGCCGCCTCTCCGGGCTCCGCACCGAGCGCGTCGAGCTCGGCGCACTGGAAGGCGAGGTAGTCGATCCGGCGTTCGCGCTCCGCGCCGTCGACCGCCCGGGCGGCGGCGAGGTCGGACTCGAGCGAGCCCAGGCGGCGGTAGAGATCCGCGGTTCGGGCGACCAGCTCGGGATGCCCGGCCGCCGCGTCGAGGACCCGTAGCTGCTCCGCCGGCCGGAGCAGGGCGTGGTGCGAGTGCTGGCCCTGCAGGTCCACCAGACGGGAGCCGAGTGCGCGCAGGGTCCGCGCCGAGACCGGCGAGTCGTTGATCCAGCAGCGTGAGTGCCCGTCCGGCGAGACCCGGCGGCGCAGGATCGTCTCGTCCCCGTCCTCGAACCCGAGCTCCTGGCGAAGCTCCGCGACCTCCGGGAGCCGGCGCGTATCGAAGGTGGCCGCGACCTCGGCCCGTTGCGCGCCCGGGCGCACCATCTCGCCGCTGCCGCGCCCGCCGAGCGCGAATCCGAGCGCGTCCACGAGGATCGATTTTCCGGCTCCGGTCTCCCCGGTGAGCGCGGTCAGCCCGGCCCCGAGCTCCACGTCGAGCCGCTGGATGATCGTGAAGTCTCGGACTGCGAGATGGATCAGCACGGGGCCGAACGGCGGGTGGAAGGCGAGCGAGGCTAGCATGAGCCCGCGTCCTCGCCAACATTCTCCCCCGGCCGCTCGGCCGACCCCGCCCGGACGGCCCCGGACGTCGTCCGAACCCCACCCGGCCTTCCTTCGTCTCGTCCGCCCCTTGGTCTCGGCACGTTCGCCTGCCGGCCCGAGGCTCGGCGGTCGCCGCCGCGAAGGGCCGCGCGAAGAAGGGCCGTGCCGAAAGGCAGGTTTGGCAGCACGGTAGACGGGTGCTAAATTCGCCGGGCGGTGCCCGGGTCGGAGCGCGGATGGATCGAGAGAAGCGGGCGGACGGTCTGGGCGAGCGCGCCCAGAAGCTCCTGAAGCTCCTGGTGGAGCAGTATATCCGGGACGGTCAGCCGGTCGGGTCGCGCACCCTGTCGCGCGGATCGGACGTCGACCTCAGCCCCGCCACCATCCGCAACGTCATGTCCGACCTCGAGGAGTTGGGGCTCGTCCGTGCTCCCCACACCTCGGCCGGCCGGGTCCCCACCGTCCAGGGGTACCGCGTGTTCGTCGACGACCTGCTGGCGGTGCAGCCCCTCGGCTCCAGGGAGGTGCGGCGCCTCGCCGGTGATCTGGAAGTGGAGGTCCGGTCCGCGCCGGGCTCCCAGGAGGTGGTCGAGGCCGCCTCGCGCATGCTCAGCGAGTTCACCCGTTTCGTCGGCGTGGTCACCGTCCCCCGCAAGAGCCACGAGTGCCTGCGGCACGTCGAGTTCCTTCCCCTCTCGGGGAGCCGGGTGCTCGTCGTGCTCGTGATCAATCGGCAGGAGGTCCAGAACCGGATCATCGTGACCGACCGCCCGTACTCCGCGAACGAGCTCGTGCAGGCCGCGAACTACCTCAACGCCCACTACGCCGGGCGCGAGCTGGACGAGGTGCGGCGCGAGATCCTCCGGGACCTGCGCCATGCCCGCGACCGGTTGAACGAGATGACGGAGAGCGTCGTCGAGATGGCCGAGAAGGGGCTCCGCGTCGAGGATCCCGGGGGCGACTACGTGGTCCGCGGCCATACCAACCTGATGGACCAGGGCGAGCCGGAGGACATCGAGCGGCTGCGGCACCTCTTCGACGCATTCGCCGAGAAGCGGATGCTCCTCCACCTCCTGGACCGCTCCCAGAGCGCGGAAGGGGTCCAGCTCTTCATCGGCGAGGAGTCGGGCTACGACGTTCTGGATCGGTACAGCGTGGTCACCTCGCGCTACGAGGTCGACAGCGAGGTGGTGGGCGTGCTCGGGGTCATCGGCCCGACCCGGATGGCCTACGAACGGGTCATCCCGGTCGTCGACATCACCGCCCGTCTTCTCGGGGCGGCCTTGAACCAGCGCCAATAGCGCCCATCTGCCGATACGGAGCCGGGGCCGTCCGCCCGCGGCCCCGTCCGAGCACATCCCGGAGGGTCCGTCCGTGAACGAAGATCGCCGGCCGGCGAACGGTGAACCTGCCGCCGACACCTCTTCTTCGGCCGACGAGGCGCCGGGAGGCGGGCCGGCGCCGGAGGCGTCCGGACCGGCCTCCGGGCCCGGGGACGGCGCGGAGCCTTCCGTGGCCGGGGGCGGGGCGGAGCCTGCGCACCCTGAAGCCGGCGGCGGCGAGCCGCCCGTCCCGGGGCCGGGGAGCGAACGCGGCCCGGAGCCGGGGGACGAGTCCCGCAGGGAAGCGGGGGACGAGCGCGGCGAGGCCGCCGCCCGGGAGCCCGGGGAGGCCGAGGAGACCGTCGAGTCCCTCCGCGCCCGTCTCGACGAGGCCCTCGACGAGGTGCGCCGCGAGCGCGACGCGGCGCTCCGCGCCCGCGCGGAGACGGAGAACGTCCGGCGGCGGGCGGAGCGCGACGTGGAGCGGGCCCATCGCTTCGGGGTCGAGGGCCTCGTCGGCGAGCTGTTGCCGGTGCGCGACGGTCTCGAGCTCGGCATCCGGGCTTCCGGGGAGGAGGGGAGCACCGTCGAGGCGCTCGCGGAGGGCACGGAGATGACCCTGCGCATGTTGAGCGCCGCCCTCGAGAAGTTCGGGGCGGTCGAGGTCGATCCCGCCGGCGAGGACTTCGACCCCCGCTTCCATGAAGCCATGACGATGCGGGAGGCCGACGGGGTCGAGCCCGGAAAGGTGCTCCAGGTCTTCCGGAAGGGCTGCCTGCTGCACGGGCGCGTGGTGCGTCCGGCGAAGGTGGTGGTCTCACGGTAGCCTTCCTCGACGGCCCGCGGCCTGCCGGAGCTCCACCGGGCGGGCGCGAGCCGCGCCGGCGGGCGCGGGTCGGTTCCGCAGCGCGAAATCACCCCGGAGGCCGCGCCGCCTCCGGTTGATTTCGACGGGCCGCGCCGCATATTGACGTTCACCACCGTTACATCGCATTCGCGGAGCACCCGGAAATGGCCAAGACCATCGGCATCGACCTCGGCACCACGAACTCGTGCGTCGCGGTGATGGAGGGGGGCAGCCCCCGCGTCATCGAGAACAGCGAGGGCGACCGGACGACGCCTTCCATCGTCGCGTTCGGGTCCGACTCCGACGTCCTGGTCGGCCAGTCGGCAAAGCGCCAGGCGGTGACCAATCCCGACAACACCCTGTTCGCGGTGAAACGGCTCATCGGCCGGCGGATCACCGACGACGTGGTGCAGCGGGACGTCGAGATGGTTCCGTACCGGATCGTCAAGGCCGACAGCAACGACGACGCCTGGGTGGAGGCCGACGGACGCAAGATGTCCCCGCCCGAGATCTCCGCCCGGGTGCTCATGAAGATGAAGAAGACGGCGGAGGACTACCTCGGGGAGGAGGTCGGCGAGGCGGTCATCACCGTGCCGGCGTACTTCAACGACTCCCAGCGCCAGGCGACCAAGGACGCCGGCCGTATCGCGGGGCTCGAGGTGCGGCGCATCATCAACGAGCCGACCGCCGCGGCCCTCGCGTACGGGATGGACAAGAAGCGGGGGGACGTCCGCATCGCGGTCTACGATCTCGGCGGCGGCACCTTCGACGTCTCGATCATCGAGATCGCGGAGGTCGAGGGCGAACACCAGTTCGAGGTGCTCTCGACGAACGGGGACACCTTCCTCGGGGGCGAGGACTTCGATCTCAGGATCATGGAATACCTCGCGGACGAGTTCCGCAAGTCGTCCGGGATCGACCTGCACAGCGACCCGCTCGCCCTCCAGCGCCTGAAGGAGGCGGCGGAGAAGACCAAGATCGAGCTCTCCTCCAGCCAGCAGACCGAGGTCAACCTGCCCTACATCACCGCGGACGCGAGCGGGCCGAAGCATCTCAACATCCGCCTGACCCGGGCCAAGCTCGAAGCCCTGGTCGAAGACCTCATCGCCCGCACGATGAAGCCGTGCGAGACCGCGCTCAAGGACGCGAAGCTCAACGCGGCGGACATCTCGGACGTCATACTGGTCGGCGGCCAGTCGCGCATGCCCAAGGTGCAGGAAGTGGTCCAGGGCATCTTCGGGCGCGAGCCGCGCCGGGACGTGAATCCGGACGAGGCGGTCGCGATGGGGGCGGCGATCCAGGCCGGGGTCCTCGCCGGCGACGTGAAGGACGTCCTGCTGCTCGACGTGACGCCGCTCTCGCTCGGCATCGAGACCCTCGGCGCGGTGATGACGAAGCTCATCGAGAAGAACACCACCATTCCGACCAAGGCCCAGCAGGTGTTCTCGACGGCCGACAACAACCAGACCGCGGTCACCGTGAACGTGCTCCAGGGCGAGCGCGAGCGCGCCCAGGACAACAAGCTCCTCGGGCGTTTCGATCTCGCCGACATCCCGCCCGCGCCCCGCGGGGTCCCGCAGATCGAGGTGACCTTCGACATCGACGCGAACGGGATCCTCAACGTCTCCGCGAAGGACAAGGCGACCCGGCGCGAACAGTCGATCGTCATCCGCGCCTCGAGCGGGCTCTCCGAGGGCGAGATCGAGCGCATGGTCAAGGACGCGGAATCCCACGCGGAGGAGGACCGGAAGTTCCGCGAGCTGGTCGATGCCCGCAACCAGGCCGATGCGCTCATCCACGCCGCCGGGAAATCGCTCGCGGACCTCGGCGACGAGGTCGAGGAGGAGGAGCGCAAGTCCGTCGAGGAGGCGATCGAGTCGCTCAAGCAGGCCGTGCAGGGCGACGACAAGGATGCGATCGACGCCGGCACGGCGACCCTCACCGAGCGTTCCGGCAAGCTCGCGGAGCGGGCCTACCGGAAGGCCCAGGCGCAGGAGGGGCAGGGTGCGTCCGCCGCCGCCGGGGGAGGCGCCCCCGCGGACGACGACGTGGTCGACGCGGAGTTCGAGGAAGTCGGCGACGACAAGAAGTAGCTTCTCGTCGCCGCGGGTGGAATCGTTCCTGCGGGCCTCGGCCGGGCGGCCTCCCGAGGGGGCCCCCGGCCGTTTCGGCGGCGCGGCGCGGGTCGGCGCCGAGGCGGGCGGGTGAGACCAATGGCCAAGCGCGACTACTACGAGGTGCTCGGGGTCGAGCGGGACGCCGGCGAGGAGGCGCTGAAGAAGTCCTACCGCCGGCTCGCGATGAAGTACCACCCCGACCGCAACCCCGACGACGCGCAGGCGGAGGAGCGCTTCAAGGAGGCCAAGGAGGCGTACGAGGTCCTGTCCGATTCCCGGAAGCGAGCGGCCTACGACCAGTTCGGCCACGACGGGGTGAACGCCGATTCCCTGGGCGCGGGCGGGTTCGGCGGCGGCTTCCGGGACATCTTCGACGACGTCTTCGGAGACATCTTCGGGGCGCGCGGCGGGGGGGGCGCACGCGCGTACCGGGGGTCGGACCTGCGCTATCCCCTCGAGCTCGATCTCGAACGGGCGGTGGCGGGCGACACGGTCACGATCCGGGTGCCGACCGTCGTCGACTGCGATGCGTGCGCGGGGAGCGGGGCGCGCCCGGGAACGCATCCGGTGTCCTGCGAGACCTGCGGCGGAAACGGACAGGTGCGCATGCAGCAGGGGTTCTTCTCCCTGCAGCAGACCTGCCCCCGCTGCAAGGGCGCGGGGACCGTCGTCACCGATCCCTGCGCCACCTGCCGCGGCGCCGGCAAGGTCCGCGATCGGAAGACCCTCTCGGTCAAGATCCCTCCCGGGGTGGACGACGGCGACCGGATCCGGCTCACCGGGGAAGGGGAGAGCGGCTCGCGCCCGGGGGCGAACGGAGACCTCTACGTCGAGGTCTCGGTCCGCGACCACCCCATATTCGACCGGAACGGGCGCGACCTCGCCTGCGAGGTCCCGATCAGCTTCGCCACCGCCACCCTGGGCGGCGAGATCCAGGTCCCCACCCTCGACGGAGCGGTCAAGCTCAAGGTTCCCGAGGGGACGCAGACGGGCGGCCACTTCCGCCTGCGCGGCAAGGGGGTGAGGTCGGTGCGAGGCGGCGCGGTCGGCGACCTGCTCTGCCGGGTGATGGTCGAGACCCCGGTCAACCTCACGTCCCGGCAGAAGGAGATCCTCGGCGAGTTCGACGAGGCCCTGCGGGGCGGAGACGAATCCGCGCACGCACCGCGGGCCACTTCGTGGTTCAATGGCGTCAAGCGGTTCTTCGAGGATTTGCGCTCATGACCAGTGAAGCGGTGCGGGTCGCGATCTCCGGCGCCGCCGGCCGGATGGGCCGCACCCTGGTGGCGGCCTGCGCCGAGCGCCCGGACTTCGAGTGCGCGGGCGCGCTGGAGCAGCCCGGACACGACGCGCTCGGCGCCGACGCGGGAACCCTGGCCGGCTCCGGGGCCATCGGGGTCGAGGTGACGGATGATCCGGGACGGTTCCTGGACGCCGTGGACGGGGTGATCGACTTCAGCTTCCCGTCCGGGACGGTCGCCCTCGCCGAGCGTTGCCGGGCGGCCGGCCGGCAGCTCGTCGTCGGCACCACCGGATTCTCGGCGGCGGAGCGGGCCCGCCTCGAGGCGTGCGCCGCGGACGTCCCGGTGCTGATCGCCCCCAACATGAGCGTCGGGGTCAACGTCTGCTTTCACCTCATCGCCATCGCGAGCCGGATCCTCGGCGGGGAGACCGATGTCGAGATCATCGAGATGCACCACCGCAACAAGGTCGATGCGCCGTCGGGCACCGCGGTCCGGATGGGCGAGATCGTCGCGGACGCGCTCGGCCGCGACCTCCCGCAATGCGCGGTCTACGGCCGCGAGGGCCACACCGGGGCGCGCGACCGGGAAACGATCGGCTTCGAGACGATCCGCGGGGGCGACACGGTCGGCGAGCACACCGTGATGTTCGCCGGGACGGGGGAGCGGATCGAGATCACCCACCGGGCCGGGAGCCGTCTCAACTTCGCGCACGGCGCGCTGCGCGCCTCGCGCTGGCTGCGGGACCGCGGAGCCGGCCTCTACGACATGCAGGATGTCCTCGGGCTTCGCTGAGGCGTTCCGCGCCGGAACGTCCGCCCCGCTTCGCGACCCTCCGCGGGAGGCCGGCGCCGGGATGCCGGGATGAGCCAGCGGCCGCCCATGACCGCGGCCGGGGCGAAGCGGCTGCGAGGCGAACTCGATCGCCTGCGCGACGTCGAACGCCCGCGGGTCATCCGTGCGATCGGCGATGCGCGCGAGCACGGCGATCTCCGGGAGAACGCGGAGTATCACGCCGCACGCGAGGAGCAGAGCTTCCTCGAGGGGCGTATCGCCGAGATCGAGAGCCAGCTCGCCCGCGCGCAGATCGTCGACCCTTCCAGCCTCGGGGCGGGAGGGCGGATCGTGTTCGGCGCGACCGTCCGGTTGATCGACGTCGAGACCGGCGAGGAGCACGACTACCAGATCGTGGGCGACCTCGAAGCGGAGGTCGCGGAGGGGCGGCTCTCGGTCTCCTCGCCCATCGCGCGCGCCCTCATCGGCCGGCACGAAGGCGACACGGTGATCGTCCGGGCCCCCGGCGGGGAGCGCGAGTACGAGATCGTGGGTGTCGAGTACCGTTGACCGGCCCGGCGCCGGACCTCGTCGTGGCGCGCCGTCGGGACGCTGCCTGGCGTGACGACGAGTACGTCCGTCGGGCCCGCGCCGAGGGGTACCGGGCGCGGTCGGCGTACAAGCTCGCCGAGCTGGACGAACGCTACCGGCTCGTCCGTCCGGGGTGCACCGCGGTGGACCTCGGGGCCGCGCCGGGCGCCTGGTCCCAGTACCTCCGGCGCCGCGGGGCGTCGCGGGTGGTGGCGATCGACCGTCTCCCCATGGAGCCGATCCGGGGCGTCGCCTTCATTCAGGGCGATTTCCGGGAGGAGGCCCCGCTCGCGGCGCTGCTCGAGGGCCTCGGGCCGGCCGGGGCGGACCTTGTGCTCTCGGACCTCGCCCCCAACATGGGAGGCATGAAGGCCGTCGACCAGCCGCGGGCGATGCAGCTGGCCGAGCTCGCGTTCGACCTCGCCGGCCGGGTGCTCGTTCCCGCCGGCGCGTTCGTCGTCAAGGTCTTTCAGGGGGAAGGGTTCGACCCGTTCGTGCGCGAGGTCCGGGCGAGCTTCGACACGGTCCGGGTCCGCAAGCCCCGGGCCTCGCGCCCCCGATCGCCCGAGGTCTACGTGGTCGCGTGCCGGCATCGCGTATAATCCCTTCGATCCCGGGAGGATCGGCACAATGAACGGAATGGCCAAGAACCTGATCCTGTGGGTGATCATCGCCCTGGTGCTGATGTCGGTCTTCAACAGCTTCGGCCCGCGCCGGTCCGCGGCCCAGAAGATGGACTACTCCGAGTTCGTCACCGAAGTGCGCAAGGGCCTCGTCCAGAAGGTGGTCATCGAGGGACGGGAGATCGAGGGCCGGACGCATGCCGGCGAGTCGTTCTCCACCTATTCCCCCGAGACCGACAACCGCTCCCTCGTCGGCGAGCTCCTGGACGCGGGGGTGGTGATCGACGCCCGCCCGCCCGAGCAGCAGGGGCTGCTCATGCAGATATTCATCTCCTGGTTCCCCATGCTGCTCCTCGTCGGGGTCTGGATATTCTTCATGCGCCAGATGCAGGGCGGCGGGGGCGGCCGGGGCGCGCTCTCGTTCGGCAAGAGCCGCGCACGCCTCATCGGCGAGGACCAGGTCAAGGTCACCTTCTCCGACGTGGCCGGCGTGGAGGAGGCCAAGGAAGAGGTCCGGGAGCTGGTCGACTTCCTGCGCGACCCCGCCAAGTTCCAGAAGCTCGGCGGCAAGATCCCGCGCGGGGTGCTGATGGTGGGCTCTCCCGGCACCGGCAAGACGCTGCTCGCCAAGGCCATCGCCGGCGAGGCCAAGGTGCCGTTCTTCACGATCTCCGGCTCCGATTTCGTCGAGATGTTCGTCGGGGTCGGCGCGTCGCGGGTCCGCGACATGTTCGATCAGGCCAAGAAGCACGCGCCGTGCATCATCTTCATCGACGAGATCGACGCGGTCGGCCGCCACCGCGGAGCGGGTCTCGGCGGCGGGCACGACGAGCGCGAGCAGACGCTCAACCAACTGCTGGTGGAGATGGACGGCTTCGACGGCAACGAAGGGGTCATCGTCATCGCCGCGACCAACCGTCCGGACGTGCTGGACCCGGCCCTGCTGCGGCCGGGGCGGTTCGACCGCCAGGTCGTGGTCCCGCTTCCGGACATCCGGGGGCGTGAGCAGATCCTGCGCGTGCACATGCGCAAGATACCGCTCGACGCCAACGTGAAGGCCAGCATCATCGCCCGGGGGACCCCGGGGTTCTCCGGGGCGGACCTCGCGAACCTGGTGAACGAGGCGGCGCTGTTCGCGGCGCGCGCGAACCGCCGGACCGTCGACATGGACCACTTCGAACGCGCCAAGGACAAGATCATGATGGGCGCGGAACGCAAGTCGATGGTCATGAGCGAGCGCGACAAGAAGCTCACCGCCTACCACGAGGCGGGCCACGCGATCGTCGGCCTGATCGTTCCGTCGCACGACCCGGTCTACAAGGTGACGATCATCCCCCGCGGAAGGGCGCTCGGAGTGACCATGTTCCTTCCCGAGGAGGACCGCTACAGCTATACCAGGGAGCAGCTCGACAGCCAGATCTCGAGCCTGTTCGGCGGCCGGCTCGCCGAGGAGCTCATCTTCGGCGCGGACTTCGTGACCACCGGCGCGAGCAACGACATCCAGCGGGCGACCGAGATCGCGCGCAACATGGTCACCCGCTGGGGGCTGTCCGACCGTCTCGGCCCGCTCAAGTACAGCGAGGACGAGGGCGAGGTGTTTCTCGGCCATACGGTCACCCAGCACAAGCAGATGTCCGACGAGACCGCCCACGTCATCGACGAGGAGGTGCGGCGCATCATCGACCGCAACTACGAGCGCGCGAAGACGATCCTCGGGGACAACACGGAGCGCCTCCACGCCATGGCGGATGCGCTCGTCCAGTACGAGACGATCGACACCGAGCAGATCAAGGACATCATGGCCGGCCGAACGCCCCGGCCGCCCGAGGGTTGGGACGACGACGTCTCCCCCGGGGGAAGCGACGACCCCGTCGAAGACCGGTTGCGCACGCCGCGCGAGGGACCCATAGGCGGTCCGGCGAGCGAGCACTGACCGCGGGCCAGGGGGCCATGAAGCCGCGGCTCTTCGGCACCGACGGGATCCGGGGCAGGGTCGGGCGTCATCCCGTCACCCCCGACTTCATGCTCCGCCTCGGCTGGGCGGTGGGACGGGTGTTCGCGAACGACGGCGACGGCGTCGTCCTCATCGGGAAGGACACCCGCATCTCGGGCTACATGTTCGAGTCGGCGCTCGAGGCCGGGCTCTCCGCGGCCGGAGCCAACGTCCGGCTGCTCGGCCCGACCCCGACCCCCGCCGTCGCCTATCTCACCCAGACCCACCGCGCCGACGCCGGCATCGTGATCAGCGCGTCGCACAACCCGTACTACGACAACGGGGTCAAGTTCTTCACCCGGGACGGCGGCAAGCTCTCCGACGAAGCGGAGGTCGCGATCGAGCTCGCCCTCGAGCGCCCGCTCCAGGCGGTTCCCTCCGATCGCATCGGCAAGGTGCAGCGGATGAACGACGCGGCGGGGCGGTACATCGAGTTCTGCAAGAGCACCCTTCCCCGGCGCACCATGCTGGAGGGGCTCCGGCTCGTGGTGGACTGCGCGCACGGGGCGGCCTACCAGATCGCCCCCAGCGTGTTCGAGGAGCTCGGCGCCCAGGTGGTGCCCATCGGGGTGAGCCCGGACGGGCTCAACATCAACGACGGCCACGGGGCCGTCAATCCCGGCCCGATGCGCCAGGCCGTGCTGGACCACCGGGCGGACGCCGGCATCGCGCTCGACGGCGACGGCGACCGTCTCATCATGGCCGATGGGCGGGGCGAGCTCCTCGACGGGGACGACGTACTGTTCGTGATCGCCGAGGACCGCAAGCGGCGCGGGGTTCTCGGCGGCGGGGTGGTGGGGACCCTGATGACGAACCTCGGCCTGGAGGAATCGCTTGGAGAGCGGGATATCGTGTTCGAGCGCACGAACGTGGGAGACCGCCAAGTGCTCGAGCGGCTGCGGTCGAAGGGGTGGCTGCTCGGGGGCGAGTCCTCGGGGCACATCGTGTGCCTCGACCAGAATACGACGGGCGACGGCATCATCGCCGCGCTTCAGGTGCTGTTCCCCATGATGGACCGGGGCAAGGGGTTGGCCGACCTTCGGCGCGGGTTCCGCAAGTATCCGCAATGCATCGAGAACGTGAGGATTCACACGCACGCCGGCTCCATCGTCGAATCGCCCGCGATCCGGCGCGCGGTCCGGGACGCCGAAGCCGACCTCGGGTCCGAAGGCCGGGTCCTGTTGCGTCTCTCCGGCACCGAGGCGATGGTGCGGGTGATGGTGGAAGGGGCGGCCGGGGACCAGGTGAACGATCTCGCGGGACGCATCGCGCTGGCCGTGGAGCAGGCCGCCGGCGCGGCCGGCCCGGGCGCAGCCCCGCCGGTCACGGCCGAGCGCCATGGCGCGTAGGCCGCTCGTCGTCGGAAACTGGAAGATGAACGGCGCCGGGCGGGAGGCCGCGCTCCTCGCGCGGGCGCTGGTGGACGGTTGTCCGGACGGGGGCACCGAAGCGGCGGTCTGCCCGCCGTTTCCGTACCTCGCCGCCGTCGCCCGGATCGTCGCCGGCACGCCGGTAGCGCTCGGCGCCCAGGACGTCTCCCGGCATGACTCCGGGGCGCATACCGGCGACGTCTCGGCCGGGATGCTCCGCGACGTCGGCTGCCGCTGGGTCATCGTCGGCCATTCGGAGCGCCGCACCCGGCTCGGCGAGACCGACGAGACGGTGCGCGCCAAGCTCGAGCGGGCGAGGGAGGGCGGGCTCGCTCCGATCGCCTGCGTCGGCGAGACCCTGGAGGAGCGCGAGGCGGGGGACGCCGAGCGGGTGGTGGGCCGGCAGGTCGATGCCCTACTGGCGGGCGGAGGGGCGGAAGCGGTGGGAGAGAGCGTGATCGCCTACGAGCCGGTGTGGGCGATCGGTACCGGCCGCAACGCCGCGCCGGAGGACGCCCAGGCCATGCACCGCACGGTGCGCGAGCGGGTGGCGAGCCGCAGCGCCGCGGCCGCCGAATCGGTGCGGATCCTGTACGGCGGAAGCGTCAACGAGAAGAATGCGGCCGGGCTCTTCTCCATGCCCGACGTAGACGGCGGGCTCGTCGGGGGGGCGTCCCTCGACGCCGGCCGGTTCATCGCAATCTGCCGGGCGGCAGGCGGGTGAGGGGGCGCGTACCCCCTCCGGCCCGGAGCCGGCGGCAAACCGGATTCGCACGGGGACCGAGATGCTGACCATCCTCACCACGCTTCACATCCTGGCCGCGGTGGCAATCATCGCCCTGGTCCTCCTGCAGCAGGGCAAGGGTGCGGACGCCGGGGCGGCCTTCGGCGCGGGCGGCTCGGGAACCGTGTTCGGGGCCCGCGGTGCGGCCTCCTTCCTGACCCGCGGCACCGCGGTGCTCGCCCTCGTCTTCTTCCTCACCAGCCTGGGGCTCGCGTGGCTCGCGAGCCAGCAGGTGGAACGCCGAAGCGTGGTGGAACGCACCGAGGCCCCGGTCGGGTCCGGGCGGGCGCCGGCATCGCCCACCGACGTGCCGGACGCCGCCCCTGGTGTCCCGGCCGCGGACGCCCCGTCCGAGGACGTTCCGCAAGGAACCACGTCCGGCAACTGATCCGGTCCGCCGCGTATGGCCGCGCTGCCGTCCACGGCGGCGCTGCCGCCGACGGCGGGATCGGGGCCCCGTGCCGGACCTCCGGGCACGCGGCCGGCAGCACGGAGAATCGTCATGCAGCTTTCCGACCCCAGCCTGATCAAGGACCGGTGCTACCTCGGCGGCGAGTGGGTCGCGGCCGACTCCGGAGAGACCATCCCCGTCACCGACCCCGCGACCGGAGAGGTGCTCGCCCACGTCCCGCGGATGGGCGCGCCGGAGACGTCGCGGGCGATCGACGCGGCCCGCGCCGCCTGGCCCGGGTGGCGGCAGCGCACCGCAAAGGAGCGGTCGGCCATCCTCCGGCGCTGGAGCGACCTCCTGCTCCGGAACCAGGACGACCTCGGCGCGTTGATGACCCTCGAGCAGGGCAAGCCTCTCGCGGAGGCGAAGGGGGAGGTGGCCTACGCCGCCTCCTTCATCGAGTGGTTCGCGGAGGAGGCGCGGCGCGTCTACGGCGACACCATCCCCGCCCCCGACCCCGACTGGCGGATCGTGGTCACCCGCGAGCCGGTCGGGGTGACCGCGGCGGTGACCCCGTGGAACTTCCCGGCCGCGATGATCACCCGCAAGGCGGGGCCGGCCCTCGCGGCCGGGTGTCCGATGGTGGTCAAGCCCGCGACCGCGACCCCGCTCTCGGCCCTTGCGCTGGCCGACCTCGCGGAACGGGCCGGCGTGCCCGCGGGCGTGTTCAGCGTCATCACCGGCAAGTCGGCCGAGATCGGACGCGAGATGACCACCAGTCCCGTGGTGCGCAAGTTCAGCTTCACCGGGTCCACCGAGATCGGCAAGCGGCTCATGGAGCAATGCTCGGGGACGGTCAAGAAGGTGAGCCTGGAGCTCGGCGGGAACGCTCCGTTCATCGTCTTCGAAGACGCCGACCTCGAGGCGGCGGTCGAGGGGGCGGTGGCTTCAAAGTTCCGCAACATGGGGCAGACCTGCGTCTGCGCGAACCGGGTGCTGGTCCAGGACGGGGTCTACGATGAGTTCACCGCGCGCCTCGGCCAGGCGGTGAGTGCGATGAAGGTGGGGAACGGCCTCGATGCGGGGGTCGTGCAGGGGCCGCTCATCGACGTGGCGGCGGTCGAGAAGGTGGAGGAGCACATCGCGGATGCGCTCGAGAAGGGGGCCCGGGTCGTGGTCGGCGGAGACCGGCATTCGCTCGGCGGGACCTGGTTCGAGCCGACGGTGCTCGCCGACGTGACCCCCGAGATGAAGGTCGCGCGCGAGGAGACGTTCGGGCCGGTGGCGCCCGTCTTCCGCTTCGATACCGAGGACGAGGCGGTCGCGATGGCGAACGATACCGAGTTCGGGCTCGCGAGCTACTTCTACAGCCGCGACGTCGGCCGGATCTGGCGGGTCTCGGAGGGGCTCGAGTACGGCATGGTCGGGGTGAACTCGGGGTTGCTGTCGGCCGCGGAGGCCCCGTTCGGCGGGGTGAAGGAGTCCGGGATCGGCCGGGAGGGCTCCTACCAGGGTCTCGACGAGTTCCTCGAGGTCAAGTACCTCTGCATGGGCGGCGTCTCCGCCTGAAGGGAAGGGGGTTCGCGTCCGCCGCCCGGCGGCGGGGCAGGCGCATCGCCCTCGACGGATCGCGGCCGGGGGGCCCTTTCACGCTGGCGGCGTCCGGCTCGGGGGCTGCCGTCGCGTCCTGCTCCGCATTGCATGAATCGCCGAATTTGCATTTTCAGACCAGTATTGTCCGAATTGTTCTTCTCGTTCTTCGAGACACATCCGGCGCGCGCCCCGATGCGGAATGGAATCGCCCTGGCTCGCGGCCGGGGGCCTTGCGGGGCACGCCCTCAGCCGGGCTCCGCCGAGGTGATGGTCGCGCCCAGCCGGCCGCGGGCAAGCCGCGCGGTGACCGTGTCGCCGGGGGAGACCTCGCTGGTGTCGCGCACGATGCCGCCGTCCCGGTAGATGATCGCGTAGCCCCGGTCGAGGGTGCGGTCGGGGCTCACCGCGTGGAGGGCGCGGCCGAGCTCGCGGACCCGTGCGGCCGCCCGGCCCTGTCGCTCCACGATGGCCGAACGGCCTCGCCGTTCCAGGCTCTCGACCTTCGTTCGGAGCGTGCGCGTATCGAGCCGGCTCCGTTCGAGGCGGTGGGAGAGGGCGGCCATCCGCTGCCGCGTCTCCTTGCTCCGCCGTTCGAAGGCGACCGCGGCGCGCCGTCCGAGCTCGTCGGTGCGCTGGGCCAGGCTCTCGATCCGGAGCAGCGGGTGGCGCAGCCGACGCCGCCGGAGCTCGAGCGCGGTCCGCCGGCGTTCGGCGCCTGCCGCGTCCGCGCGCCGGGCGCGCTCGGTGACGGCCGCGAGCCGCTCGAAGAGCTCGATCCGGTTCGGCGAAGCCCGCTCCGCGGCGGCCGACGGGGTGGGGGCGCGTTCGTCCGCCACGAAGTCGGCGATGGTCACGTCGGACTCGTGCCCGATCCCGGTGACGACCGGAATGGGGCAGGCGTGGATGGCTCGGGCCACTCCCTCCTCGTTGAACGACCAGAGGTCTTCGAGGGAGCCGCCTCCCCGCACGACGAGCAGGACGCCGCACTCCGCGCGCCGCGCCGCGGCGTGGATGGCCGCCGCGATCTCCTCTCCCGCCCCCTCTCCCTGCACCCGGGTCGGGTAGATGACGACCGGCAGCGCGGGGAATCGTCGCCCGAGCACCTTGAGCACGTCCCGCACCGCCGCGCCGGTCGGCGAGGTGACGACCCCGATCCGGCGCGGAAAGCTCGGGAGGGGGTGCTTGTGCTTCGGATCGAAGAGCCCTTCCTCCTGAAGCCGGAGACGGAGGCGGTCGTAGGCGAGCCGGAGCGCGCCTTCTCCCGCCGGCTCGAGCTCCTGGACCACGAGCTGGAAATCTCCGCGGGGGCCGTACAGCCCGACGCGCGCGCGCGCGATCACCTGCATCCCGTCGCGCGGCTCGAACCTGAGCCGCATCCGGCTCGAGCGGAAGAGCGCGCAGCGGACCTGGGCCCGCGAGTCCTTCAGGGTGAAGTACAGGTGCCCCGAGCGGGGCCGCGCGAGGTTGGTGAGCTCGCCCTCCACCCAGATGAGCGGGAAGGAGTCCTCGAGCAGCCGCGCGACCTCGTCGTTGAGACGCCCGACGGTGTAGATCTCGCGGTTCGGACCGGTTCCGATCGCGGTCCCGGTCTCGATCCCGGTTCCGGCCGCGGCGCCGGCACGGGGTCCGGGTTCGCCGTCCGGCGCCGGTCCGGAGCCGGGCAGCGCGAAGTCGCTGTCGATGGGGGCGTGCATGGCAGACGTTCGCGGGAATGGGCGCGCCGTCCGTTCGGCCGCGAAGCCGACCATGGAGCCGGCCAAGGAGCCGGCGGCCATCGAAGCGGGCAGGGACGACGGGGGTAGGATAAACTACCCGCCCTCCTCCGGCCGGGAACTCCTCGGGGCACCGTGCGATGCGGCACATCGAAGAAGCGCTCACCTTCGACGATGTGATGCTGGCCCCCGGATACTCCGAAGTCCTTCCCCGCGATGCCGACCTCTCCACCGTCCTCACCCCCGGGATCCCGCTCAGCATCCCCATCGTGTCGGCCGCGATGGACATGGTGACCGAGGCCCGGCTCGCCATCGCCCTCGCCGAGGAAGGGGGCATCGGCATCGTCCACCGGAACATGCCGCCGGACGTCCAGGCCGACAAGGTGCGGCGGGTCAAGAAGTTCGAGAGCGGCGTGGTGCGCGACCCGATCACGGTCGGCCCCGACACCACGATCGGGCAGGTCGCGGAGCTCATGCGCCGGCGCCGGATATCCGGGGTGCCGGTGGTGGACGGCAAGCGGCCGGTAGGCATCGTGACCGCCCGCGACCTCCGGTTCGAGACCCGGTGGAACCAGCCCGTCCGGCAGGCCATGACCCCGGAAGGGAAGCTGGTCACCGTCCGCGAGGACGCGAGCCGCGACGAGATCATCGGGCTCCTGCACGAGCACCGCATCGAGAAGCTGCTCGTGGTCAACGGCGACGGGGAGCTCCACGGCCTCGTCACGGTGAAGGACATTCAGCGCGCCGAGGACTATCCGAACGCCTGCAAGGACGACCAGGGCCGGCTTCGGGTGGGCGCGGCGGTGGGGACCGGTCCGGATACCGACGAGCGGGTCGACGCGCTGGTCGCGGCCGGGGTGGACGCCCTGGTGGTGGATACCGCCCACGGGCATTCGCAGGGGGTCATCGCCCGGGTGAAGCGCCTCCGGGCCGCTTGCCCAGGTCTGCCGATCGTGGCGGGCAACATCGCGACCGGCGAGGCGGCCGCGGACCTCGTCGAAGCCGGGGCGAGTGCGGTCAAGGTCGGTATCGGTCCGGGCTCGATCTGCACCACACGGGTCGTGGCGGGGGTCGGGGTGCCGCAGCTCACCGCGATCTCCCGCGTGGCGCAAGGGCTCGCGGGCACGGGCGTTCCCATCATCGCGGACGGCGGCGTGCGCTACTCGGGCGACCTCGCCAAGGCGATCGCGGCCGGCGCCCACTCGGTGATGATCGGCAGCCTCTTCGCGGGCACCGAGGAGTCTCCCGGGGAGGTGGAGCTCTACCAGGGCCGGGCCTGCAAGTCCTACCGGGGAATGGGCTCGCTGGGCGCGATGTCGCGCGGGTCGCGGGACCGCTACTTCCAGGACGAGGCGGCCGAGATCGAGAAGCTGGTGCCGGAAGGCATCGAGGGACGGGTTCCCTACAAGGGGAGCCTCTCCGTGGTCGTCGCCCAGCTCGTCGGCGGGCTTCGGGCGAGCCTCGGGTATACCGGCTGCGCCGGGCTCGAGGAGCTGCGGCGAAACGCGGTGTTCCATCGCATCTCGGGGGCGGGGCTCCGCGAGGGGCATGCACACGACGTAAGCATCACCCGCGAAGCCCCGAACTATCCCACCGGTTGAATCCCCGCCGCGGTGGTCCCCGGCTGGATGGGAGGCGGGCGACCGCTCACGCGGTCGCATGGCGATTCCGTGGCACGGAATCGCGGGTGCCCCGTCCGACGCCGCGGGCGGGCGAGGGGCGGTCCCGTTCCATACGAAGCGGCGACCGCTCGCGCGGTCGCTTGGCGATTCCGTGCCTTCGACGGCGCGCGGCGCCAGGGTCGGCCGTCTTCCACGCTCGGCAGCCGCGCCTGCCCGGAGCAAGCCCCACCGGCGCTCGATCGGACCCGCGCTTGCCCCGTCTTCGTGCGAGAGGTCCGCGCAACGGAAGAATCTCCGGAACCTTCCCCGATTCATGGGCCGGACGGAGGCGACACGGAGCCGGAATCGGGATGATTTCTCCACGTGATCCGGTCCGTCGGGGTTCGTCCCTGCCGATACCTTCCGGAAGAGGCGTGCGGCCCGGGCTCCCCGGGGGCGGCTTCTCCCCGTGACCACCGCCGTCCCCGACGTGCGCGCCGCCGCCCCCGCCGGGCGGATCCTCGTCCTCGACTTCGGCTCGCAGTACACCCGGCTCATCGCCCGCCGGGTTCGCGAAGCCGGCGTCTACAGCGAGATCCGATCGTTCGATGTCGGTGAAGACGCGCTCGCCGCCTTCGGGCCGTGGGGCATCGTGCTTTCGGGCGGCCCCGAGTCGGCGACGGACGGCAGCGGCCTCCCGATCCCGGAGGCGGTGTTCACCGCCGGGGTCCCGGTGCTCGGGATCTGTTACGGGATGCAGGCGATGGCGGCCCGCTTCGGCGGCGCGGTCGAGTCGGCCGACGCGCGTGAATTCGGCATGGCCGAGGTCCGCGCCCGCGGCCATTCGGAGCTCCTGCGCGGGATCGAGGACCGTACCGGACCGGGTGGGGAGGGGCTGCTCGACGTCTGGATGAGCCACGGTGACCGGGTGACCGACCTGCCGGACGGGTTCCGGATCATCGCCTCCAGCCAGAACGCGCCCATCGCCGGGATCGCGCACCCCGCGCGCCGGCTCTACGGCCTCCAGTTCCACCCCGAGGTCGCCCATACCCGCCAGGGCGCGGCGATCCTCGAGCGCTTCGTGAACGGGATCTGCGGCTGTCCACCGGTCCGGACCCCCGCCAACGTCGTCGAGGAGAGCGTGGCCGCCATCCGCGAACGGGTGGGCGAGGCGGGCAGGGTGCTGCTCGCCCTCTCGGGGGGCGTCGACTCTTCGGTGGCGGCGGCCCTGCTCCATCGGGCCATCGGTGACCGGGTGACCGGGATCTTCGTCGACAACGGCCTGCTCCGCCGCGGCGAAGGGGATCAGGTGATGGAGGCGCTCGCGCGCGGGCAGGGCGTCCGGGTCCGGCGGGTCGAGGCCGGTCCCCGTTTCCTCGCCGCGCTCCGGGGCGTCGAGGACCCGGAGCGAAAACGCCGCGCCATCGGGAACCTGTTCGTCGAGATCTTCGAGGAGGAGGCGGAGCGCGCGGGTGGAGCGTCCTTCCTGGCCCAGGGCACGATCTATCCCGACGTCATCGAGTCGGCCCGCGCCGACACCGGCCAGGCGGCCGTCATCAAGTCGCACCACAACGTGGGGGGGCTGCCGGAGCGGATGCGGCTCGCCCTCGTCGAGCCCCTGCGCGAGCTGTTCAAGGACGAGGTGAGGGCGGTCGGCCGGGAGCTCGGGCTGCCCCGTGACCTCGTGTTTCGCCATCCCTTTCCCGGGCCCGGGCTCGCGGTGCGGGTGCTGGGGGAGGTGCGCGAGGACCGCCTGGAACGGCTGCGGGCGGCGGACGCGATCTTCCTCGAGGAGCTTCGCCGCGCCGGGTGGTACGACCGGGTCGCCCAGGCGTTCGCGGTGTTCCTGCCGGTCCGCTCGGTGGGGGTGATGGGCGACCAGCGCCGTCACGAGCCCGTCGTCGTCCTGCGCGCGGTGGAGACCGGCGACTTCATGACCGCCCGCGCCGCCCGTCTTCCCTGGGAGCTTCTCGAGACCGTATCGACCCGCATCGTCAACGAGGTCCCGGGGATCTCGCGGGTCGGGGTCGACGTGACGAGCAAGCCTCCGGCGACCATCGAGTGGGAGTGAGCGACCACCACTGGATGGGCCGGGCGCTCGATCTCGCCCACCGGGCGGCGGGCGCGGGAGAGGTCCCGGTGGGGGCGGTGGTGGTGCGGGACGGGGCCGAGATCGGCGCCGGCTGGAACCGGCCCGTCGGAGCGTGCGATCCGTCCGCCCATGCGGAGATCGAGGCACTGCGGGCGGCGGCGCGGTCCGCGGGGAACTACCGTCTTCCCGGCGCCGAGCTCTTCGTGACCCTGGAGCCCTGCGCGATGTGCGCCGGGGCCATCGTGCACGCCCGGGTCTCGCGCGTGGTCTTCGCGGCCGCCGACCCCCGGGCCGGCGCCTTCGGCGGCGCGCTCGATCTCCGCGCCGTACCCGGCCTGAACCATCGGCCGGACGCGACGGGCGGCGTCCGGGCCGAGGAGGCGGCGGCGCGCCTGCTCGCGTTCTTCCGCGAGCGCCGGACCGGCGCCGGTTCGAGCTTCACATGCCGATTTTCCCGATCCCGATGACGTACAAGGCCCCGGTGAATGGTCTTCTTCGGCCCGTCATGCCTGGCGCCCATGCACCCCGTCTCCCGCGCAACCTCATGCTGGCGCTGTCCCTGGTCCAGGGGCTGGCCCTGCTCTGGCTCTGGCGGGCGCTCGACGAGGGGACGTGGCCGAGCGGGACGCCGATGGTCAACTTCCCGCTCTGGACCGTCGCCCTCGCCTGGCCGACCCTGCTGCTCATGAGCCTGGAGACGGACCACCGGGCGCGCGTCTTCCAATCCGTGAGCGCGTTCTGCGCGGTGCTCGCGCTTCTCGCCGTATACATGGGCCGGCAGGCGTCCCCGGCGGACGAATTTCCCGTCGGCTCGCTGGTCGCGATCTACGCCGCCACCATGCTCGTCGCCTGCTTCAAGGCCCTGATGTACGTGCCGCGGTGGTCCGGGCGGGCGCCGGCCGGCTACGACGCCCTGTTCACCCTTTCCTGGCGCAACTTCCTGGTGGCCGCACACGCCGCCGCGCTGACGTGCGGCGTCTACGCGGTCCTTCATCTCTGGGGGCGGCTCTTCTCCGCCATCGGGATCGGGTTCTTCGAAGACCTCTTCGGCCGGGACTGGTTCCTGTTTCCCGTGCTCGCGGTCGCCTTCGGGCTCGGCGTATCGATCTTCCGGCGTCTCGTCGACCTGATCGACGGGATCACGGGTCTCCTCGAGGGGCTGATGCGGCTCCTGCTCCCGCTCGCGGTCGGGGTGGCGGTGATCTTTCTCGCGGCGCTTCCCTTCACCGGACTCGGCCCCCTGTGGGGGACCGGGAGCGGCACGGAGCTGCTGCTGTGGCTGAGCGCGTTCGTGCTGTTCTTCGTCAACGCCGTCTACCAGACCGGCCGCGGCGCGCCCTATCCGCCGGTGGTCCATCGGGTGCTCCGGCCGGGCATCGTCCTCCTTCCCGTCCTCTCCGCCCTCGCCCTGTACGGGCTCCATCTCCGGGTCGATCAATACGGCTGGAGCGTGGAGCGCTGCTGGGCGTTCACCGTGGGGGTGCTGCTCGCGGCGTTCTCCATCGGATACGCGGGGTGCATCATCCGCCGGCGCGGCGACTGGCCGCAGGACCTCGGCCGGGTGAACAAGGTCCTCGGATGGGCCTTGCTGGCGGTGATGCTGCTCGTCAACAGCCCGGTCCTCGACTTTCGGAAGATCTCCCTCGCGAGCCAGCTCCGGCGGGTCGATACCGGCGAGATCGAGCTCCGGGACTTCGACTTCCACTATGCGCGCGAGCACCTCGCACGGCCCGCCTGGACGGCGATGCAGGCGTTCATCGACGCGCATGAAGAGAGCGGTCCCGATCTGGCGCGGCTCATCCGGGAGCCGGCGCCGATTGCGCTGCCGCCGCCTTCCGCCTCCGGCCTCTGGGAGGGTGTCACGTATCGGCCCGAACCGTTCGAGGCGCCCGCCGGTGCGCGCGAGGCCATCGAACGTTTCTTCTTCGGCCCCCATCCCGACCCGCCCGCCGATGTGCACGTTCGCCATCCCCTTCCGCCCCCTCACCAGTACGGCGAACCGGTGCTGATCCGTATGGACCTCGACGCAGACGGGGAGCCCGAATACGTCTACGTCGTCGTGGACCCCGATCGCGCATACGTGTCCGGGGTCGGCGTCTACCGCGAGGGCGGCGACAGGTGGAGAAGCTTCGTGCTCGCGATGCGTGAACCCATGCGGGAGCAGGCGGATCCCGCCGAGATCCTGCAAGAAGGCGAGATCGAGGCGGTGGCGCCCCGGTTCCGGGACCTCAGGATAGGAGAGCTGGTGCTGGGAGGGTGGTAGCGTCGGCCGACGGCGAGGTCGAGCGCCACCGCGTGGACCCGCGCACGGGGAGGCGGCGGTCTGGCCCCCGAGGCGGCGTGTTCGGAGCGGCGATCTCGGTCGATCGCCCGACAACGAGCATCGCCGGACAGGAATCGGTCCTGCCGCGAGCGCGGGCTCCCGTGGGCTCCGGCTCCTCGCGGGGACGGGGCCTCTATGGGATAATCGCGGGCTCGCGGCGCACCCACCCCTCAGGAAGGAAGCGTAATGGCAAAGGGAGCGGAGAAGATAGCGGCGGGGGCCGGCCGGAGCGCTGCGCTCGACGCCGCCCTCGGTCAGCTCGACCGGCAGTTCGGGCGGGGCACGATCATGCGTCTCGGCGACTCGACGGTGCCCCGCGACGTCGAGGCGATCCCGACCGGCTCGCTCGGGCTCGACGCCGCCCTCGGCATCGGCGGGCTGCCGCGGGGCCGCGTGGTCGAGATCTACGGGCCGGAATCGTCCGGCAAGACCACCCTGTCGCTGGAGGTGATCGCGCAGGCGCAGCGCAAGGGCGGCACCGCGGCGTTCGTCGATGCCGAGCACGCCCTCGACCCCGGGTACGCGGAGAAGATCGGCCTCGACATCGACGACCTGCTGGTCTCCCAGCCGGACACGGGCGAGCAGGCCCTCGAGATCACCGACACCCTCGTGCGATCGGGCGCGGTGGACGTGGTGGTCATCGACTCGGTGGCCGCCCTCACCCCCAAGGCGGAGATCGAGGGCGAGATGGGCGACTCGCACGTGGGCCTCCAAGCGAGGCTCATGTCCCAGGCGCTCCGCAAGCTCACCGCCAACATCAAGCGGTCCAATACCCTGGTCGTCTTCATCAACCAGATCCGCATGAAGATCGGGGTCATGTTCGGCAGCCCGGAGACCACCACGGGCGGCAACGCGCTCAAGTTCTATGCATCGGTGCGCCTCGACATCCGGCGAACCGGCGCCATCAAGAAGGGCGACGAGGTCATCGGCAACGAGACCCGGGTCAAGATCGTCAAGAACAAGATCGCCCCCCCGTTCAAGAACGTGGCGTTCGACATCCTGTACGGCGAGGGCGTGTCGCGTCACGGCGAGCTGCTGGACTACGGTGTCGCCCACGGGATCGTGGAGAAGTCGGGGGCCTGGTACGGCTACGGGAGCGACCGCATCGGGCAGGGGCGCGACAACGCGCGCAACTTCCTCAAGGAGCATCCGGCGACCGCCGACGAGATCGAGACCGCGCTCCGCGAGCGGATGATCCCGGTGCGCGCGGCGGCGGCCCTCCGCGAGTCCGGGGCGGCGGAAGGGGTCGGCGCCTGAGAGGCCCCCGGTTCGTCCGGTTCGTCCGATCCGTCGAGCGTCCGCCCCCAACGCCGCCGCCCGCACCCCGCCGCATCGCAGGGGTCCCCGGCATCCCGTCCGGTCCCCCTGCGCGCGCGGCCGCGGCGTACACGTGCTCCTTCCCCGCCGGACCCGGGCGATGACCTCACCGCCGGCGCCGGGCGGGGGGCCGGATCGGGAGGCGCTCCGGCGGGCGCTCGGCCTGCTCGCCCGGCGGGACCACTCGCGGGCGGAGCTGCTCACCAAGCTGGCGCGGTCCGGGCATGGGCGCGCCGAGGCGGAGCGCGTCGTCGAGGACCTCGAGGGGCGGGGTCTGGTGAGCGATCCGCGCTTCACCGAGACGTTCGTTCGCACGCGGACCGAGCGGGGGAACGGGCCGCTCCGGATCCGGCGGGACCTCGAGGCCCGGGGGGTCGAGGGCTCGACCATCGACCGGCTCCTCGATCCGGACGACGAGGCGTGGCAGGCGCGGGCCCGCGGGGTCCGCGAGAAGCGATTCGGCGCGGCCCCGCCCGGCGAGCGGAGCGAAGCCGCGCGACAGGCCCGTTTCCTCCTGGGGCGGGGGTTCACGCCGTGGCAGGTTCGCCGGGCGATCGGGGAGAGTGGGCGGGAATGAATACGAGCAACGAGCTTCGCAGGGCCTTTCTCGACTACTTCCGGGGCCGCGGGCACGAGGTGGTGGCCAGCAGCCCCCTCGTGCCGGGAAACGACCCCACCCTGCTCTTCACGAACTCGGGCATGGTCCAGTTCAAGGACGTGTTCCTCGGGGCGGACCCGCGTTCGTACACCCGGGCGGTCACCTCCCAGCGCTGCGTCCGGGCCGGGGGCAAGCACAACGACCTCGAGAACGTCGGGTACACGGCCCGCCACCACACGTTCTTCGAGATGCTCGGGAACTTCAGCTTCGGGGACTACTTCAAGCGCGAGGCGATCGCCTTCGCGTGGGAGTTCCTCACCCGCGAGATGGGTCTCGCGCGGGACCGGATGTGGATCACCGTCTTCGAGGACGACGACGAGGCAGCGGACGTCTGGCGCCGGGACGTCGGCATCGAGCCCTCCCGCATCGTGCGCTGCGGGGAGAAGGACAACTTCTGGTCGATGGGGGACATCGGTCCGTGCGGTCCCTGCTCCGAGGTGTTCTACGACCACGGCCCGGGAGTCGCGGGCGGGCCGCCCGGGTCGCCCGACGAGGACGGGGACCGCTTCGTCGAGATCTGGAACCTCGTCTTCATGCAGTTCAACCGGGACGCCGACGGGAAGATGAGCCGGCTGCCCAAGCCTTCGGTCGATACCGGCATGGGGCTCGAACGCGCCGCCGCGGTGCTGCAGGGGGTGCACGGCAACTACGAGATCGATCTCTTCCGGAACCTCATCCGGCGCGCCCGGGAGCTGACCGGGGCCGGGGACCTCGGCGACAAGTCGCTGCGGGTGATCGCGGACCACATCCGCTCGTGCGCCTTCCTCATCGTCGACGGGGTGCTCCCGTCGAACGAGGGGCGCGGGTACGTGCTTCGCCGCATCATCCGGCGCGCCATCCGCCACGGCCACCGGCTGGGGATGCGTGAGCCGTTCTTCCATCGCCTGGCCGCGGACCTCGAAGCGGAGATGGGCCGGGCGTACCCCGAGCTGGCCGAGCGGCGGGCGGTGGTCGAGCGAGTCCTCCGCCAGGAGGAGGAGCGGTTCGCGGCGACCCTCGATCAGGGCCTGCGCATGCTGGAGGGAGAGCTGGCCGTGCTTCGGGGAGACGTCGTTCCCGGCGAGGTGGTGTTCCGGCTCTACGACACCTACGGGTTTCCGGAGGATCTCGTGGCCGACGTCGCGCGCGAACGCGGCCTCGCCGTGGACCACGAGGGGTTCGAGCGCGAGATGGACGGCCAGCGGGAGCGCGCGCGGTCCGGCAGCCGCTTCGGGGCGGTGCGCGACCGGGGGCGCGAGGTCGGGGGCGAGAGCGAGTTCACCGGATACGACCGGCTCGTGGACAGGACGCGGGTGATCGGTCTCTACGCGGATGATCGGCCGGTCGATGCGCTCGCGCCGGAGGACCGCGGGGCGGTGGTTCTGGATCGGACCCCCTTCTATCCCGAGGGCGGCGGCCAGGTCGGTGATCGGGGGGGGCTGCGAGGGCCCGGGTGGTGCTTCGAGGTGTCCGACACCCGCCCGAGCGGGAACGCGATCGTCCACCACGGGGTCGCGACCGAAGGCGAGGTCCGGATCGGCGACGAGGTCCGCGCGTCCGTCGACGCGGCGGCGCGCCGCGACACCGCGCGCAACCACTCCGCGACCCATCTGCTTCACGCCGCCCTGCGCGAGGTGCTGGGCGGCCACGTCCAGCAGCGGGGGTCGCTCGTCGCTCCGGATCGGCTGCGGTTCGACTTCTCGCACTTCGAGCCGGTCGGATCGGCGGCCCGGCATGAGGTCGAGCGCCTCGTCAACACCTGGGCCCTCGACAACGTCGAGGTCCACGCCGAGACCATGCCCCTCGATGCCGCGTTGGCGCGGGGGGCGATCGCCTTCTTCGGCGAGAAGTACGACTCGAACGTGCGGGTGCTCGCCATCGGAGACGTGTCGCTCGAGCTCTGCGGCGGAACCCACGTCGTGCGCTCGGGCGACGTCGGCCTGTTCAAGATCGTGTCCGAGACCGGCATCGCGGCCGGGGTGCGGCGCATCGAGGCGGTGACCGGCGCCGGCGCGCTCGCCTGGGTGAGCGTGCTCGAGGAGCGGGAGGCGCGGGTGATGGCCCTCATGAAGTCGGACCCCGAGAACCTCGAGGAACGGGCGGGGCAGGTGGTGGCGCGGGTGCGCGAGCTCGAACGCGAGCTCGAGAAGCTGCGGGGCCGGCTCGCCGCGCATGAAGGGGAGACCCTGCTCGGCCAGGCGGTCGAGGTCGAGGGCCTCCGGGTGCTCGCGGCCCGATGCGAGGCGGCCGGTCCCAAGGCGCTCCGGGAGATGCTGGACCGGGTCCGGCCCCGGATCGGCCACGGGCTCGTGGTGCTCGGCTCGGTGGACGGCGAGAAGGTGAGCTTGGTGGCCGGGGTCTCCGGAGGCCTGACCGATCGGGTCCAGGCCGGTCCGCTCATCAACTTCGTCGCCGGCCAGGTCGGCGGCAAGGGCGGCGGGCGGCCGGACATGGCTCATGCCGGGGGGAACGACCCTTCGAAGCTGGAGCCCGCGCTCGAGTCGGTCGCGGACTGGGTCCGGGAACGGCTCGGCGCCTCCGGCTGATCGCGGGGGCGGGGGGAGCCGGAAGGGTCCGGGCGGGCGTCGGGCGGGATCGAGTCGTTCCATGGCCTTGCTGGTACAGAAGTACGGCGGGACGTCCGTCGGGTCGGTCGAGCGGATCGGCGCGGTGGCGGACCGCGTAGCGCGGTCGCGGGCGGCCGGGCACCAGGTCGCGGTGGTGGTCTCGGCCATGGCCGGGGAGACGGATCGGCTGCTCGGGCTCGCGGCCGCCATTCGTCATCCGCCCCGCGGCCGGGAGCTCGACGCCCTCCTCGCGAGCGGCGAGCAGGCGTCCATCGGGCTCGTGGCCATGGCGCTCGAAGCCCGCGGGTGCCCGGCTTGCTCGTATGCCGGCGCCCAGGTCCCCATCCGCACCGATTCGTCCTTCAACCGGGCCCGGATCCTGGAGATCGACGCCACCCGGCTCCGGGCCGCGCTCGACACGGGGCGGGTGGCCGTCGTCGCCGGGTTCCAGGGAGTCGACGAGGCGGGCAGCATCACCACCCTCGGGCGGGGAGGCTCGGACACGACGGGGGTGGCGCTCGCGGTCGCCCTCGGGGCGGACGAATGCCAGATCTACACCGACGTCGACGGGGTGTATACCGCCGACCCCCGGATCGAGCCCAACGCACGGCGGCTGGAGCGCCTGACGTTCGAGGAGATGCTCGAGCTCGCGAGCCTCGGCGCGAAGGTGCTCCAGCTCCGGGCGATGGAGTTCGCGAGCAAGTACCGGGTGCCGCTGCGGGTGCTGTCCTCGTTCGACGACGGCCCGGGGACGATGATCGTGCCGGAGGAGGGGAAGGGGATGGAGCAGCCGCTCATCTCGGGGGTCGCGTTCAACCGCGACGAGGCGAAGATCACCGTGCACCGTGTTCCGGATCGCCCCGGGGTCGCGTTTCGCCTGCTGGAGGACGTCGCGGCCGCCAACATCGAGGTGGACATGATCGTCCAGAATGCCGCGCCCGAGCACGACGAGACCGACTTCACGTTCACCGTGAACCGCGGCGACTACGAACGGGCCCGCGAGCTCGTCGATCCGGTGGCGGCGGAGCTCGGGGCCGAGCGGGTCACCGGGGACCCCCGCATCGTCAAGCTCTCCCTGGTGGGGGTAGGGATGCGTTCGCACGCGGGCATCGCGAGCCGCATGTTCGACGCCCTCGCACGGGAGAACGTCAACATCCAGATGATCTCGACCTCCGAGATCAAGATCTCGGTGGTCGTCGACGAACGTTACCTCGAGCTCGGCGTGCGAGCCCTGCACGAGGCGTTCGATCTGCATCGGGGCCGGCCCGCCGAGGCGGGATGAGGCAGGGGCGGGACCTGGCGGGACGGGACTTGGCGGGACGGGACGGTGACGCGGGCCGCGCCGGGTGCTAGGATGGCGCCTCCCGGAGAGATGGCCGAGCGGCTGAAGGCGCTCCCCTGCTAAGGGAGTATGGGCTTATCCCCCATCGAGGGTTCGAATCCCTCTCTCTCCGCCAGATCTCGCGCATGAATATCCGAGGATTCGTCGAAAACCTCCGTATCTCGCTGAAACCAGAAGATCTTCGTAGACATCGGGAGACTTGCGGAAGACATCCGCGCACTGCCTTGCCTTCCCCCGGGTTCGGTCTCGTTCGCCGGTGGGGACGCTTCGGCGGCAGGCGTTTCAGTCGGCGGCGGACCCGCGTTCGTCGAGCCGGCCTTCGACGCGGGACTGCCGTTCGGCCAGCCGGAGCATCTCCCGCTCGAACGTGCGCATTTCGGACCGGAAGGCGCCCATTTCGGACCGGAAGGTGTCCATTGCGGTATCGAATCGGGCCTGGATCGCGCGCCGTTCCGCATCGAGCCGCGCCGTCGACCGCATGATGAGCGCGGCGAGCCCGACCCCGACCGCGAGCACGGTTCCGATGATGGTGAGGGAAGCGCCATCCATGATCCACCCCTTGGGTCGAGGGTCCGCCATCCGATCGTCGCCAATAGCGGCCCGGTGGTCAAGGCGCCGGGCCACCGTGCAGCTTCCTGGTCGCTCGAATGCGGCGCCGTCCTCATGGGTTTCCGTCGAGGTTCATCCGGCTTGGCCCGGCTCGGTCTCGTTCGCCGGTGGGGACGCTTCGGCGGCAGGCGTTTCAGTCGGCGGCGGACCCGCGTTCGTCGAGCCGGCCTTCGACGCGGGACTGCCGTTCGGCCAGCCGGAGCATCTCCCGCTCGAACGTGCGCATCTCGGACCGGAAGGCGCCCATTTCGGACCGGAAGGTGTCCATTGCGGTATCGAATCGGGCCTGGATCGCGCGCCGTTCCGCATCCGAGGTTGCCCTGTCGTTGTCGATACGCCGATCCAGCCGCGCCGTCGACCGCATGATGAGCGCGGCGAGCCCGACGCCGACCGCGAGCACGGCGCCGATGATGGTGAGGGAAGCGCCGTCCATGATCCGCCCCTCGGGTAGAGGGTCCACCATCCGATCGTCGCCGGTGGCGGCTCGCGGGTCAAGTTGCCGGAATCGTCACAGTTGCCGGAATCGTCACTCCCTCGACCGCCGTCCGGGGCCGGGCGGCCGTGGGAAAGATGACTTCACCCCGCCGGTTCACCGCGCCGCGGCGCCCGGGCCGCGGGCGGGGCCGATGGCGGGTATCCCGGTTTCGGACCGGGCGGCGCCGATCGGCTCCGGGCGGATCAGGAACCCGCGCCGGGTTCGGAGCGGCTTCGGATCGGGTAGCTGACCGCCGGGGTGCCGCGGTTCAGCGAGAAGTGGGTGTGGGTGCCGAGCCACGGCGAATCGGTCCCCGCGCGGCGAAGGGTCACCGTGCAGCGCCCCGGCCGCTCGAATGCGGCGCCGTCCTCGCGGGCTCCCGTCGAGGTCCATCCGGCCGCGAGATGGCCGAGCCGGCGGTCCGGGGAGACCTCCGTCCACATCGAGCCCGGATCGAACCGGAAGTCCGTGATGGCGGGCCAGACCGCGCGCCATTGCCGGGCCTCGAGATCGTCGAGCCCGACGAGGAGGTCGGACCAGGTCCCGAATCCGACGACCGCGGGGACGAACAGGGCCCTCGCGCGTGCGTAGTCGAGGCCCGCGATGCACTCGCCCCACTGCGAGAGCCAGCCGGCGAGGGAATCATGGTCTTCGGATGCGGTCATCGTCGTCTTCTCGGGAGCGCTCGCGGACCCGGGGACGCCGGGGCGTGCGCCCGGCGGCGGGAGCGTCTTCCGCGTCCGCGGACGCCACGTTAGCGAACCCGCCTCCCGGCGGCAATGCCCGGGCTCGTCGCCCGGGCTCCTCGCCGCCTCCCGGACGTACCCCCGATACGCCGGAGCCGGACCACGGTTCGGACCCGATCCCCCCGATTGCGCTAAGATCGCGGGTCCCGACTCCTTGCCTCCACGAAGAAGCGTGGCGGCCAGCCCGGGCCCCTTCGCAGGCCCGCAATCCGGAAGGAGGTTTCATGCGGCATTACGAGATCGTGTTCCTGGTCCATCCGGACCAGAGCGAGCAGGTTCGCGCGATGGTGGATCGATACCGGTCGATCATCGAGTCCGACGGCGGCCACATCCATCGGCTCGAGGACTGGGGCCGCCGCCAGCTCGCCTATCCCATCGAGAAGGTGCACAAGGCGCACTACGTGCTGATGAACGTCGAGTGCAGCAAGCCCGTCCTCGACGAGCTCGAATCGAGCTTCCGTTTCAACGACGCGGTCCTTCGCAACCTCGTGATGGCCCGTCGCGAGGCGGTGACCGAGGAATCCCCGATGGCGAAGGCGAAGGACGAAAAGGGCCCGCGCGACCGCTCGCGCCGCCGCGGCGACGGCGACCGGCGGGGAGAGCGCCGGTCATCCGATGGTGCGCGGGCGTCCGGCGGGAGAGACCGGCCGCGGCCGCCCGATGACCGGAGAGGGGCCGGGAGCCCCGCGGTCGCCCCCAAGCCTGCGGCCGCCCCCGAGCCCGCGGCCGCCCCCGAGCCCGCGGCCGCCTCCGAGGCTGCGGCCGCTCCCGTACCCGCATCCGCCGCCGAGGCGGCTCCCGTCGAAGAACCACAAGGGGAGAGGTCATGAGCATGTCCCGCTACAGTCGCCGCCGGCGCTACTGCCGGTTCACGGCCGAAGGCGTGAAGGAGATCGACTACAAGGATCTGAACACCCTGCGGCAATACGTCACCGAGACCGGCAAGATCGTCCCGAGCCGCATCACCGGCACCCGGGCGCGCCATCAGCGTCGGCTTGCCCGCGCCATCAAGCGGGCCCGTTTCCTCGCGCTTCTGCCGTACAGCGACGCCCACCGGACCTGAAGCGCCCGGAATTCGATTCGCCTTGAACGAGCAACGTACCCGCCACGAGGGACGGTCTCCGCCTTCCGCCGGGTCGGAAGGCGGCCCGGGGTCGGGCCGGGCCGGCCGGCCCGGCTCCCCGGGCCGGACGGCCCCGCGCCAGGGCCGCGGCCGGCCGAGGCGTTCCCGCCTCGGGGCGCCGCCGCCCGGCCTCTGATCCCGGCGGCCGGCGCGGTGCGTTCCTTCCTGACCTTCGTGATGCGGGGGCGGGTGCACGTCATCACCGCGTGCGCCGTCTGCTCCGTGTTCTCCCTGCTCCTCTTCCCGTTCAACTACGTGAGCGGCGCGCTGCTCGGTCTCGCGACCCTGCGCAACGGCGCGGTCGAAGGAGCGCTCGTCCTCCTCGGCTCGACGGTGCTCGGTGGGGCGTTCATGTTCGCCGCGATCGACACCTTCCGTCCCGCCTTCTACCTCGCCCTGTTGAGCTGGCTCCCTCTCTGGGGGCTCGCGATCGTACTGAGGGAGACCCGCTCGCAGGGCGCCGCCCTCGCCGCGGGAGGCCTTCTCCTCGCCGCTGTGGTCGTCGTCGTGCGGCTGTACCTGGGCGACCCCGCCGCCTGGTGGACGAGGGCCCTCGAAGGGTTCTTCTCCTGGCTCCCGTTCCCCGGCGACTGGAGCCCCTTCATCGAACGCATCGCTCCCCTCATGACGGGGGTGGTGGCCGCGGGAGCGCTGCTCGGCCTCGCGGTGACCCTGATGCTTGCGCGCTGGGGGCACGCGGTGCTCGACCGGCCGGGCGGCTTCGGCGAGGAGTTCCGGGCCCTGCGCATGCCGGGGTACTCGGGGTACGCGGCCCTCGTGCTCTGCGCCGTCGCGTGGCTCGGCAGCGGGTGGGGCTCCGATCTCGCCTTCGAGTGGCTGATGATCCTGGTCGTGCTCTTCGGGCTCCAGGGCCTCGCCCTCGTGCACTGCGTGGTCAAGCGGCGAAACGCCTCGGTCGCGTGGCTCGCCGGGCTGTACGTGGCGCTCGCGATCATCCCGCAGCCGGCGTCGGAGGTGGTTCTCGGCCTCGCGCTCGCCGGGCTCTCCGATACCTGGGTGGACTACCGGAGGCGCTTCGGCATGGGCGGGAACCTGCCGGCCGGACAGTAGGCGGGCGGGCGACCGGGAGGTGAGGCGGGGAGAGGGTCGGGTCCGTCCCGGGCGTGCCCGGCGGCCATCTCCGGCATGTACGAATCGGCGGCGGCCGTGAATCGGCAGTCCGGGATCGACGCCCGGCTAGGGAGAGGTGAATGGAGGTAATTCTGCTGGAGCGGATCGCGGGCCTCGGCGGGCTCGGCGACCGTGTGAACGTGAAGCCCGGCTACGCCCGGAACTACCTGGTCCCCCAGGGCAAGGCGCTGTCGGCCACGGAGCGCAACATCGCGCGCTTCGAGGAGCGCCGGGCCGAGCTCGAGCGCCAGGCCGAAGACGAGGTCGTTCGCGCCCAGCGTCGGAGCGAGGACCTCGCCGCCCTCGACCTCGTCATCACCCGCCGGGCGGGCGGCGAAGGCCGGCTCTTCGGCTCGGTGGGGATCATCGACGTTGCCGAAGCGGCGACGGCGGCGGGGGTCGAGGTACGGCGCAACGAGGTCCGCATGCCGGATGGGCCGATCCGCCAGACGGGCCGGTACGAGGTCTCGATCCGGGTCCACCCCGACGTCGAAGCGTCCGTGCGGGTCGCGGTCGTGCCCACGGGCGGCTCGATCGAGGATCTGGACCGTCCGTCCGGCGAAGCCGACGAATTCGACGAGGACGCCGAGCTGCCGGATGCCGATCCGGCCGAGACCGACGTTCCGGGCGCCGATGGAGCGGACGGGGAGCTTCCCGCCGGCGAGCCCCGGCCGGCCGAGGCCGATACCGGCGGGGAGACGGGCGGATAGGGCCTCGGTATGGCGTTCGCAGAGGCGGATCCTTCGACGGGGCAGGGCGGGGCGGCTTCCTCCCCGCGGCCCGAAGCGCCCCCGCGCAGCCGCCCGCGGGGAGGCTAGGCCAGGCATGGCCGCGACCGCGACCGCAACCGAATCCGAGACCTCCCGCCTGCGGGTGCCCCCGAGCTCGGTCGAGGCCGAGCGCGCGGTGCTCGGCGGCCTGATGCTCGACGCCTCGGGCTGGGATCGGGTGGCGGATCGGATCCGGGAAGAGGACTTCTACCGGCGCGACCACCAGCTCGTCTTCCGCGCCATCGCCGCACTCATCGACGCCAACCATCCCTGCGACGTCCTGACCGTCTCCGAGTGGCTCGATGCGCAGGGGGGCGACGCGAAGGTGGAAGGCGGCCTCGCCTACGTCGGGGAGCTTGCGGAGAGCACCCCGAGCGCGGCGAACGTGGCCGCCTACGCCGATATCGTGCGCGAGCGCGCGGTGCTGCGCGAGATGATCGCGGCCGGGTCCGCGATCGCGGATCGGGCCTATCGGACGGAAGGGCGGCCGGCCAGGGAGCTCGTGGAAGAGGCGGAGCAGCTCGTCTACGCCATCGGCGACCGCCGCCGGTCGGCCAGCGGACCGGAGCCGATCCGCGAGGTCCTCGTCGGAGTCATGGAGCGGCTCGACGAGCTGCACCACGTCGAAGGCCACATCACCGGGGTTCCGACCGGGTTCATCGATCTCGACCGGCTCACCGCGGGGCTCCAGCGCGGCGACCTCATCGTCGTGGCGGGGCGGCCTTCGATGGGAAAGACGGCGCTCGCGCTCAACCTGGTCGAGGGTGCGGCCATCCGGTCCAAGCTCGCGGCGGTCGTGTTCAGCATGGAGATGTCGTCGGAGCAGCTCACCATGCGGTTCATGTCGTCCCTCGGGCGCATCGACGCGCACAAGATCCGGACCGGGAAGCTCGACGACGCGGACTGGCCCCGCCTCACCACCGCAATGACGATGCTCAACGAATCGAAGATATTCCTCGACGACAGCGGCGACCTGACCCCGACGGAGCTCCGCGCCCGCTGCCGCCGCCTCAAGCGGGAGCACGACGTCGGGATCGTGGTCGTCGACTACCTGCAGCTCATGCACGTGCCGGGCACGTCGGAGAACCGGGCCACCGAGATCTCCGAGATCTCGCGTTCGCTCAAGGCGCTCGCACGCGAGCTCGAGGTGCCGGTGGTGGCCCTGTCGCAGCTCAACCGAAGCCTCGAGACGCGCGCGAACCGGCGCCCGATGCTCTCCGATCTCAGGGAGTCGGGTGCGATCGAGCAGGACGCGGACGTCATCCTGTTCATCTATCGCGACGAGGTCTACAACGAGGAGAGCGCCGACAGGGGCAAGGCCGAGATCATCATCGGCAAGCAGCGCAACGGTCCGACCGCCACCGTCACCTTGACCTTCCTCGGATCGAGCGCGAAGTTCGAGAACCACGCCCCGGGTGGGTGACCCGTCGACCGCCGCCGCCCGCGAGCGGCCGGACCCCGGACGGTGGGCCGGGCCGGCCGCCCGGATCGACCCGAGCGCGCTGTCCGGCAACCTCGCGGTGGTCCGCGGCCTGGTGCGCGCCAGCCGGGTGCTCGCGGTGGTCAAGGCCGACGCCTACGGCCACGGAGCGGTACGGGCCGCGCGCGCGCTCTCGGAGGCGGACGGGCTCGCGGTGGCCCGGGTGGAGGAGGCGCTGGCCCTCCGGCGGTCGGGGGTCGGGGGCGCCATCCTCGTTCTCGGAGGGTTCCGGGACCCCGAGTCCCTCGACCGGCTCGCGCGGGAGCGGGTCGACGCGGTGGTGCACGCCCCCGCGCAGGTCGCGATGGTCCGCTCCCGGTCCGGGGGGCCGCCGGTGCGGCTCTGGGTCGAGATGGATACCGGGATGCACCGGCTCGGATTCCCCCCGTCGGACTTCCGGGAGGTGTGGCGCGCGCTCGCGGCCCTCCCCGGGGTGGCGAAGCCGCTCCACGCCATGAGCCATTTCGCGAGCGCGGACGAGCCCGGCGGTGGGGCGACCTCCCGCCAGCTCGCACGCTTCGACGATGCGCTGGCCGGGCTCGGCGGGGCCGCACCGCCCTCGAGCCTCGCCAACTCCGCCGCGGTGCTCGCCACGCCGGACGCCCACCGTGACTGGGTCCGCCCCGGCCTGATGCTCTACGGGGCGTCGCCGATGGCGGGCGGGCGGGCGCAGGACCACGGGCTTCGTCCCGCCATGACCCTCACCGCCCCCCTCGTCGCGGTGAAGACCATCGAGCGGGGCGCGCGCGTCGGCTACGGGGGAACGTGGGCCGCCCCCGACACGATGCCACTCGGGATCGCCGCCATCGGATACGCGGACGGCTACCCGCGCCACGCGCCCTCCGGCACCGCGGTGCTCGTGAACGGCCGCCGGGCCGCCCTCGCCGGGCGGGTGTCGATGGACCTCGTCGCGATCGACCTTCGCGGGTGTCCGGACGCCCGCGCCGGCGACCGCGTGACCCTGTGGGGCGAGGGCCTCCCGGTCGAGGAGATCGCGGAGGCCGCGGGCACGATCCCCTACGAGCTGCTCGCCCGGCTCGGCCCGCGGGTCGAGAGGACGGCCGGGTGAGCCCGTGTGTTTCACCGATCTCCGTTGCCCGGGGTGCGGCGCCCGGAGCGGGAATCGGCGGCAGGCGGCGAGATATGCGGGTGAGGCCGGCCTCGGCGCGGAGGGAGCGCTCGGCCCGGACGGTGCGTCGCCCGGGGCCGTTCGCGGCGGGCCTCCTCCTGCACGTCGTCCTTGTCCTCCCGCTGTTCGCGCTCTCCGCGCTCTCCGCGTTCTCCGCGCCCGCCGCGCGGGCGGAGGGGGCGGAGCCCGTCTGCCTCGACCTCGCGGGCGGCGCGGTGCACCGCTACGAGGTGGAGGTCGCCGCGACCCCCGGCGCCCGCGCGCAGGGCCTCATGTTCCGACGCGAGCTCGCCCCGCGGGCCGGGATGCTGTTCGACTTCGGCCGGGACGAGATCGCCCGGATGTGGATGAAGAACACGTTCATCCCCCTCGACATGGTGTTCGCCGACCGCGACGGCGTCGTGCGGCGGGTCGTCCGCAACGCACGGCCCCGGTCCCTCGACACGATCTCCTCCCGGGCTCCGGTGCGCGCGGTGCTGGAGCTGAACGGGGGCGAGGCGGAGCGGATCGGCCTTGCCGCCGGCGACCGGCTCCGCCATCCGGTGTTCGGGACGCGGTGCGATAATTGAGCCTTCCCGGCGCTGCGGATCGTCTCCCATGAACCTCGACCACCTCCCCTATCCCTCCCGCCGCGAGCCCGTCTTCGCGGCCAACGGCGCGGTCGCGACCAGCCAGCCGCTCGCGGCCCAGGCGGGGCTCGACGTGCTCCGCGCCGGCGGCAACGCGGTGGACGCGGCGCTCGCGGCGGCCGTCTCCCTCACCGTCGTGGAGCCGACCTCCAACGGCATCGGCGGGGACCTCTTCGCCCTCGTGTGGGACGGGTCGAAGCTGCACGGGCTCAACAGCTCGGGAAGGGCGCCGCGGGCGCTCGACGCGGGGCGGATCCGCGGGCTCGGCCATGCCGGGATGCCGGAGCTGGGCTGGATTCCGGTCACCGTTCCCGGCATTCCGGCCGGCTGGGAGGCCCTGCACGAACGGTTCGGGAGGGCGGACCGGGAGCGGGTCTACCGCGCGGGGATCGGGTACGCGCGGGACGGCTTCGCGGTCTCTCCGGTCGTCGCGAGCTCCTGGGCGCGGTACTTCGAGAAGATCGACGGCCCCTCCCGGACGAGCGGCCTCGGCCCGCAGCTCGCGGGCTGGGCGGCCGCGTTCGCCCGCGACGGCCGCACGCCCGCGACCGGGGAGCGCTGGCGCCTCCCGGACCATGCCGGCACCCTCGAGACCCTCGCCCGGGAGGGCGCGTCCGCGTTCTACACGGGATCGCTCGCCGAGGCGGTGGCCGGCTTCGCCGGCCGGACCGGGGGCTACCTCACCGCCGACGACCTCGCCGCGCACCGGGCCGACTGGGTGGAGCCGATCGGCGTGCCGTACCGGGGCTGCGAGGTGTGGGAGATCCCGCCGAACGGGCAGGGGATCGCCGCGCTCATGGGGCTCTCGATCCTGGAGGGATTCGACCTCGCCGGCCATCCCCACGTCAGCACGGAGAGCTGGCATCTCGGGATGGAGGCGATGAAGCTCGCCTTCGCGGACGCCCACCGCTACGTGGGCGACCCGGACTTCACGGACGTGCCGGTGGCGGAGATGCTGAGCGCGGGCTACGCGGCCGCCCGGCGCGCCCTCGTCGGCGACCGGGCGCTCCCCCGCGAGCCGGGCGAGCTCGCGGCCGGCGGCACGGTGTACCTCTGCGCGGCGGACCGGGACGGAATGATGGTGAGCCTCATCCAGTCCAACTACCACGGCTTCGGAAGCGGCATCGTGGTGCCCGGCACCGGCATCGCCCTGCACAACCGCGGGCTCGGCTTCAACTTGGAGGAAGGCCACCCGAACGAGTACGGCCCCGGCAAGCGCCCCTTCCACACCATCATTCCCGCCTTCCTGACCCGGGGCGGGCGGCCGGTCGGGCCGTTCGGGGTGATGGGGGCGCCGATGCAGCCCCAAGGCCACATCCAGGTCGTGGTGGGCACCCTCGACCACGGGCTCAACCCCCAGGCGGTGCTCGACGCTCCCCGCTGGCGGGTCCTCGACGGCCTCGACGCGGTGATCGAGCCCGGGGCGGGGGCGGAGGTCCACTGCGGCCTCGCCGCCCGCGGCCACCGTCTGGTGTCGCCCGATCCGGGCGAGACCTACCAGTTCGGTCGGGGCCAGATCATCTGGGCCCTCGAAGACGGGGTGTACGCGGCGGGGAGCGACCCCCGGGCGGACGGCCTCGTCGCGGGCTGGTAGGGCTGGCGGCCGATCCGTATCGCCGGGCGGGCGGCGGCTGGCGGAAGGCAGCCGGCCGCCGCCCGGCCATCCGGCCATCCGGCCATCCGGTCGGGGATTTCATTCTTACGGCATTCACGGCGCCGTCGGACCGCGGGGGCCGGGCGGCCGAGGAGGACGAGCGAAATGATCATCGAGGACGTGCGGGTCTCGCTGCTGCGGGCGCCCTATGTCGAGAAGCCCGGATTCTTCGCCCACTACGAGCGCGACCGCGAGATCCTCGTGGTCGAGGTGGAGACGCGATCGGGCCTCGTGGGGCTCGGATACCAGCTCTATCTTCGCGAGGGGTTCCGGACGACCGCCGCCTGCATCGAGGAGGTGATGGCGCCGCGCATCCTCGGGCGGGACGCATCGGAGATCGAGGCGATCTGGCGCGACCTCTGGTCGATCACCGTCGCGGACGGACGGGGCGGCGCCCAGGTGCTCGCGCTCTCCGCGATCGACGTGGCCCTGTGGGACGTCGTCGGGCAGCGGGCCGGGCTGCCCCTGCACCGCCTGTGGGGCCACTACCGGAGCGAGGTCCCCGTCTACGGCTCGGGGTGCTGGCGCGGGCTCGGCGGGGAGGGGATGGCGGAGAAGGCGCGGCGTTTCGTCGATGCCGGGTACCGGGCGGTCAAGATGCAGGTCGGGCACCTGTGGTCCGAGGCCGAGGACGTGGAGAACGTCCGCCGGGTGCGCGAGGCGGTCGGGCCGGAGGTCGACGTGATGGTCGACGTCAACATGGCGTGGACCGCGGATCAGGCGATCCTCATGGGGCGCAAGTTCGAGCCTTACGGGATCTACTGGCTGGAAGAGCCGGTATCGCCCGAAGATTTCCGTGGATACTTCCGGATCGCGGAGGCCCTCGACACCCGGGTGGTGGGGGGCGAGAGCCATTTCACCCGCTACGACCTACGCCCCTTCTTCGAGCACCCGGGCATCCCGATCCTCCAGCCGGACGTGATCCGGGGCGGGCTGACCGAGCTGCGGAAGATCGCCGCCCTCGCCGACACCTGGGGGATGACCATCGCCCCCCACCTCTACCCGGAGCTGATGATCCAGCTCATGGCGTCGATCCCGAACGGGCTCATCCTCGAGGACATGGGGCTCCTCGACGACCTCTGGGTCGAGTGGGCGAAGCCGGTCCGCGGCGTGGTGGCCGCGCCCGAGACCCCCGGGCACGGCCTCCGCATCCGGCCCGAGTTCATGCGGGACCACCGGGTGCCGTCCTGAACCGGCGCCCGATGGTGGAGTTGGTGCGGGCCGGCCGCACTCCCAGGGAGCCCGCTCGCGAGTCGGGGGCTCGTCGCAGGCGATCCGCAACCGGGTACGTCGGGCCGACCGCGATGAAGGCCGCCGCGAGGACCTTCCCGAGGGATCCGTAGCAGGTGTGGTGATACGAGCCGTGGACGCTTGGGGAAAGTACGAATCGCCGGACTGCTTCCATCGTCTCGAACACCACTCGGCCGACGTCGCGGCGTGCTTCGAGGCGCTGCTTCGCGATCCGGTCCTCCGCGACCGGTTCGAGCGGGCCGCGGGCGATGCGGATTTCCCTTGATTCATGCGAAACATGTTTGCGCAACCGGCCCGGGCCCAATACCTGAAACATCCTGAACGCCGAGCGGGGGGCACGGCGTCAGGCCGGGCGATCCCGACGCATTCAGACCTCGTTCCGGGCGCGATGCACCCGGCGCTACGAGAGAGAGCCGCGCGTCAGGCGGGTCGTCGCCTGGCTCGGCTCGCGGGTAGTGGAGTCGCCGGCGCGTGACCGCGCCGGCGTGAAGGAGCGGTAGTTCAGGCCGGGCGCGCGGTGAGCTCGGAGAGGAGCAGGGGCTGGTTCGGGACGCTCATTCCTCGGGCGCCGTCATGGTGAGGGCGGCGACGAGCTTCGACGGCCCGCAGGCGTTCCGGGCCGTCAGGGTGATGAAGTGGGTCCCGGTGATCGGCTCGCCGGTCCCGCCCCAGGTGATTGTCACGCCCCGCTCGTGGGCCGCCGGGGCGGCGCGCGGGGATAGACCCCGGGCGGTGAGGCGCGGTCGGCTACGCGAGCGGGTTCCCCCGCACCCGCGGGGATAGACCCTGCGGGTGCCAGAGCCTGCCGTACATGGCGTCGTGGGCGGCGCGGGACCGGATCGCCCATCCCGGGCGCCGGCCGTACACCGACGAGGAGCGCGCGGCCGAGCCGGCCCGGGCGGACTTGGAGGGCCACCCGTCCGCCCCGCTCCCCGACGCGCCGGACGGCTGGATGCGCTGGCGCCGGGACGGGTTCCAGCCGGGCCGCGAGCCCGAGGCGGTCGAGCTGGCGACGATGGCGCCGCGGGTCAGGCGGGCGATCGGCCGGGCAGCGCCGCGCGGGAAGAAGCGGCGGGGGATCCCGCGGCGCATCACGATCACCCGGTCGCGCCTCAAACACGCCGTGCGCCCCCCAAGGCTCATCGAGGCGCGGCGCTCGACGCGGCCGATCTCGACCGGGTGCCGCAGATCCTCGCCCGCCCGGACGCCGTGCTGTACGACCCCGTGGACGATGCCCTGACGTTCGTCGCGCCGGCGTCGACCGGCACCCCGAACCGCACGATCAAGATCATCGTGCGGCCGGCGTTCGAAGAGGAGAAGTGGAAGCTGGGCCGAGACCGCCCCGTCGAGACCGCCCCGACCAACTCGGTGTGGACGACGGGCTATGTCCGTTGGGTCAATATGCGAGATCCGAGATGGCGGGTAATCGCCGGGTCGGTGGAGGGTTGAGATGTCGCCGGTCCGGGACGCTACCCCCGGAAAGTCCGCGTGGCGGCGAACCGCCCTGCCATCTCTGGGACCGCATCTACCCAGCTCCCGGCGACGGGCGCATCGTAGCATGAGTGACTGGGTGTGCGCCCGCGCGAAGTGCGGTCGGCCGCTCCCGGCCGGGAGCCACGGGTTCCCCCGCACCCGCGGGGATAGACCCGTTGCACCTTTTGGTAGACTCTCCCCCGGCGCTCGAGTCAGCCGGGTGAGCCGGGCTATAGGCCCGCCGGGGGGTGTACCCGTCCCCGCGAGCGCCCTTCATCGTTCCCTCCGAATACGCGGCCCATATCGCCTCTCATCGCGCGCCGCCTGCCGCCCCTCCGCACGGTGGACGGTCAGGCAGTACACCCGGTCCCGCTCCAGCATGACGCGCCAGGCCGCGAACCAGGTTCCCCCGCACCCGCGGGGATAGACCTGCGGCCGACCTCGATCGGGTCCCGGAGATCGTCAGGCGCCCGATGGCGGTGCTCCAGGACCGCCGGAACGGGACCCTCGTCTACGTCGGTCGGGCGGCGGACGGACGGCGCCTGGTCAAGGTGGTGATCCGGACCGGCCGGACCCGCAAGCTGAAGATAGGACCGGGGCCGGTGACGAGCGTCCCGACCAACTACGTCCGGACGCTGGGGTACGAAGAGCCGGCCGCCGTGCGCAAGGGTGGTCAGTGGCGGCTGCTGGACGGGTCGGTGGAGGGATGAACGTCGCCGGGCCGGGACGCTACCCCCGGGCAGTACGCCGACGGCGATGCCGTGAACCATCTACTGGAACCGCGTTTATCCAGCGTTCCCGGCGACGGGCGCATCGTAGCATGAGGAGGTGGCATGAGTGACCGGGTGTGCGCCCGCGCGAAGTGCGGTCGGCCGCTCCCGGCCGGGAGCCACGGGGTTCCCCCGCACCCGCGGGGATAGACCCGTTTCCCGCATCGCGGGCCGATGGCACGGGGCCGGGGAGACGAACCCCGCGAGACGGCCGCCGCCGTCGCCGGATTCCCGACGACGTCCGCGAGGCTCGGGAAGCGCGCCATCGATGCCGGAGAGACGACCGCCGCGCCGGACCGGGACCATCCGCCCGGGTCATCGGTGACGTGCTACCCTTCCATGCATGGATGTTTCGCTCATGATCGGCATCGTCTTCCCCATCATCGGGGCCGTGCTCGGGGTTGGGTTCGCACTCGGAATCATGGCGTGGCGTATCACGGGAAGACTGGATCGGCGGATCGACAACGACAAGGCCGCCGCCGATGCGGACCGTCGCGCGACTCAAGCGCGGATCGACAACGACAAGGCCGCTGCCGATGCGGACCGTCGCGCGACTCAAGCCCGGTTCGATACTGCGATGGACACCTTCCGAACCGAGATGCAACGTATCGCCGAACGGCAATCGCAAGTCGAAGGCCGATTCGACGAACGAGGTTCCGCCGCCGATTGACGCCCGCCGTACCGAACCGCCGCCCGCGATAGGCGCGGCCGATGATCCAGCCGGCCGCATCAGCCGGAGGTCACCAATCCGCCACCCGTCCGGGGCGCGGGCCGGCCGCTCTCCCCGGCACCGGGCCGCCCGAAGCAAGTACGCCACTCGCGGGCGCGGTATCCACCAGCCGCGGCCGTTGCATCCGCGACATTCGCCGTACTCGCGCAACTCGGACCGGTATTCTTGATTTGGGCTATTCATGTCCCTATCCATACCTCGGAAAAAGATTGAATTTGATGTTTTCGATAGAGGAATTCAACGTTTCCACGAAAACACTGAAAACCCCGAGACGAACCATGTCATTTCCGACTCCTACTAGCTTTCCCTCGCTGTCGTATCCGCGTACCGATATTTCCGTCCGCGATGGACAATTCGCAACAACACCTTTTACGATCACGCCGTTAGCAGCTCCAAGACTGCCACGGTCCGATATCCCGGGCACTTGATACCATTCTGTCACCCTGCAATGGGAGGGTTCGTCAAGCCACGCTTCGAACTCCGGCCCGCAACCCGCAAGGGCAACGCACGCCAGGATCGCTTTCACTGCTTTCCACTTCATTCGTTCTTCCTTCACTTCCGGCGCCTCCGGTTCCCCCGCACCCGCGGGGATAGACCCTCGCGGGGCTCGACTACCCCGGCGCCGAGGCCGCCGTCCGCGGGCTCGCGATACCCTGGTCCGAGGTCTTCGAGGGGGTGTGTGATGGAGGCCGAGGCGCTCGCGGTCTCGCGGGAGCGGGGATGAGTCGGTCCCGGCGTCCGGCGAGGAGATCCGCGACCGCGGAGAGGAGCCCGAGTACGGTCTGTACCGCCCGGACCGCTACGCCGGCCCCGATGAGGATGACGAACCCCACCGGCCCGGGATCGATCCACCCGGACGCCAGCGCGATGCCGAAGGCCAGCGCGGCGCCGAAGGCGAGAATGGCGAGAGCGTCCTCCATCCCGGCAGCCTACCATGACTGACATCCGGGTCGGCATCCGGCTCGACGCCGACGGGAAGGGGTTCCGCGGCGAGATGCGGCTCTCCCGGCAGGACCTGGAGAAGCTGACCGCCTCGGTCCGCGAGGGAGAGGGCGAGGGGCGCCGGTACGCCCGGGCGACCCACGAGGTCGAGCGCGCCACCCGCCGTGCGGGCCGGAGGTTCCCCCGCACCCGCGGGGTTGAACATCGCAGTCAATCCAAAGTTCCCCGGGCGTGACAAGGTTCAACTGATTGATTGAAGGAGGGATATTCAGCTTTTTGGAGTTCCCGGCACTGGGAACATTTCGATGAGTTGTGCGGCGCGGCGTTGAGTGGGAGTCGGCTCGGTGAGCAGGGGTAGGGTCGGCTGGGACCCGACAGAGGTTGTGGCAGCGGGTCGCGAGCTCTGCGATCAGGGTATTGACGCTATGAAGGGGCGCTGCGTCGTCGATGCGCCGGCAGGTTTTCTTGTGCCGGGCGCGATCGGTGGATTTAGTCAGGGCGACGGGGTCGCGGGTGCGCCGAGCTTCGGCCGGGGTTTCGTCGTCGAACAGCAGCGGCGCTCAGGCCTGGCGAAGATGCCACTCCAGGTAGCCGGCCAACAGGCAAAGGAACAGACGCGCGGGTACCCGGCGTTCCTCGGGATGGCGGATAGGCCGCACCCGGATGTCGCGTCCCTTGAGAGTTCGGAGCCAGCGTTCCACGTCGGACAGCCCCTTGTGAACCGCCCCGGTTTCCCGGAGAGTGATTTGCTTGAGTCAGGCCACGGTGGCCGGCTCAAGCAGTTGGCTGAAGTAGTCTGCTTCCTTCTGTACTCGGGGGATATATCCGCTCGGCCCGAGGAGCCGTCGATGGTTGTACCAGCGGACCCATATCCAGCGCCTTCCGAGCTTTTTTATTACAAATCAATTAGTTATAAAAAATTCAATTTCCAATATCCCGGGAAATTTCGGCTTAATCATCGGCGTACCCTGAGAGATTCGGCGGTGTAGCGTTCTGAGCGGCAGGGGGCCGATTGTCGTGTTATTCGCCGCTTTCGTAGGGACCGAGAAAGCGTTCGCCGTCGAAGTGGATGAGGTGATCGGGCGAATCGGCAACCCAGACTTCGGTTTCCCATGCGATCTCCGGAAGGTATCCACGCATGGCCGCTCGATCGAGAAACGCCGTCACGAAGACCAGGCCCGCGGCGGCGCCCGCGAAGAGGTCCTCGAGCTGGTTGTGGCGCAGTACGTTGACGGGGCCGTGCGACGTGACGGCTTCGATCAGGACGAGCCAGTTGCGTTCGACATGGTGAATGACCACGTCCGGCATCCTGCCGTGAGGAGCAATCTCGACGCCGAGGTTCTGCATGTACCGCTCGTCGTACACCAGATGCTTCCTGCCTGCGTCTCCGACGTAGACCACGTAACCGCCCGGCGTGAAGCGCGGCGCGAACTCCTCGACGATCTCCCTGACGAGCACGTTCTGTCCGCCCGGGGTGAGCTCGAATCGTTGTCCGTCCGGCAAGGTGACCGGAATGCGCTGCATGGCCCGGGCCTGCTCCATGAGCCTGTTGTGTCCCTCGACGGATTCCAGCCAGGTTGCGAGCGCCCCATCCCATTCGTCGGTGCCGTAGCGTCGGAGAAGCACAAGGGCGCCGGGCTCGATCCGGTAGACGTTCTTCGGGCTGTTGATCGGCCGGGAAGGATCGTCCGGGTTCAGGAGGACGAGCCCCATCTGTACGAACTGGTGCAGGGTGGAGCGCCGGATGGTCTCCCGCGTGTTCGGGGCATACCTCTTCCCGTAGCTCGAAGCCATCCAGTCCATGAGCTCGGTGACGCCGCGAAGCGGGGCGCTCGCGTTGCGCCAGGGGGCCGCGGGGCCGAGGTCGAGCAGCCCGAGCAGGATCAGCGCCGAGCGGTCGTTGCGCTGCGCCTTGGGCGCCTTGAGGACCTTCAGAACGGCCTTGGCCGCATCGACCTTCTCCTTCACCCCTATCGGATCGTCCCCTTCGTTCATCCCGGGAATCTCCTGTCTCACCAGACGGTCGATCTCCTCCTGCACGGGCAGGATCCCGTCGATCCGGCGGCCTAGCCGATCGAGTACGTCGGCAGGTGGAAAACGCAACGACCGAAGATCCCCGGCGTTGACCTGGGTGTGGCCGCTGAACTGGCGGAAGTACGCATCGACCGCCGTGCTGTTGAGGAATACCGCGAGCCCCTTGGCCAAGTGTTCGGGAAGCCCGGCGTTCCCTCGGTGCAGCACGTTCAGCTTGTTGTCGAATGCGACGCGGTCCGCGTCGATACGCGCCGGATCGTAGAGCGCGGCGACCACGCGGCGCCTCTCCTCCTTCGCACTGAAGCGGTTGACCAGGACGTACCAGCCGGCGGGAAGCAGGAGGTCGTCGTCGGGGCCGGCGGCGGCCAGCGCGTTCGGCTTGGCTCCCGAGGCTTTGGGCCAAGCCACGAATCCGTGGGCGAAGTGTCCGGGAAGGATCAGGGGTGCGTCTCCCGAGGCCGCGTCGGCGCGCAGGCGCTCCTTCGCCCGGAACCCGACCACGCGGCCCGTCGAGACGAACACGCCGAGACCGGCGAGCGTGTGGGGCAGTCTGCGCATGTTCGCGGCGATCTTCGCGTCGATCTCGTCGGGGACGACGTGCAGGACACGGTCCGGGTCATCCGGAAGGATCAGCTCGGCCGGTTCGACGGTGCGCTCCAGGAGACCGTCGTCGGCCGGCCCCGGAGAAGTGGTGATCCTGATCGCGCCCGGGCCGGCGCCCCGGACCCCGTGGAAGATCACGTTCTCCTGCAGCACGCCGTCTTCGGCGAAGGCGGCGTTGCGGTCGTCGTAGACGTGGACCCGGCGAAAGGCCAGCTCCCGCGAGAGGGCTTGCCGAAACGGCCGAAAGTAGGATCCGTTCATGAAGCTGCGCGGCGTGATCGCCACGAGCTCGCCGCCCTCGGCAAGCAGCTTGAGCGCGAGCCAGACGAAGGCCGAGTAGAGGTTGCTGGTTTCGACTCCCGCGGCGTCCAGGCGCGAGCGCTCCGCGCTATCGCTCCCGAGCTTGCGGTACGGGGGGTTCATGATCGCCGCATGGAATCCCGGATGCGGTTCGGATTCGAGGAGATCCGGGCCGTCCGCCCAGGCCGCCGCGTCGAGGATGAAGTTGCCCTGGCGATGTTCTCCTTGGAAGTCGACCTTGGCCTTCGCGCACACCGCACGGCAGTGTTCGAAGGTGCGGTCCAGGTCGCAGGCGAGCCGCGCGTCGATTTCCCAGACGGTGGCGTGGAGGGCGGCGGGTCTGCTGCGCTCCGGCCGGCTGCAAAGCTCGGCCACCGTCGCGGCCGTCAGGATGCCGCTGCCGCCCCCGGGGTCGAGGATCCGAAGCGCTTCGGGCGGCTCCCGCACTTGGAGCATGGAAGCCATGAAGCGGGCAACACCGATCGGGGTGAAGAATTGACCCGGGTCCGCCCGACGTCCGGCATTGGCCGTCGGTCGCTGCATGAAGTCCGGACGCTCGAGATCCAGGCGCTCCAGGAGATTCCCCGCGGTGACGGTCGTCCGACTCGTCGGTCGTCGGGGTACGGTGGGGGATGTCGACGAGCGGCCGGTCGCCCCCCGGAGTCGGGGCCCCATCGAATCGTCCTGCCCCCGGCGGATGCGCAAGTCTTCCGGGCGCGCGGCGGGCGGCTCAGCCGGCGAGCCAGCCGCCGTCCACCATCAGGCACGAACCGGTGGTGAACGACGATTCGCTGCCCGCGAGGAAGAGTGCGGCCTGTGCGACCTCCTCGGGCTCCCCGAGCCGGCCCAAAGGGTGGCGCGAGACGGACCACGCCCGCGCGGCGGCAGGGTCCTCCGCCCGGCGAAACCCCGATTCGAGGAGCGGGGTCCGGATGGCTCCCGGGACGATCGTGTTGACCCGGATCCCGTCCTGGGCATGGTCCACCGCCATCGAGCGGGCGAGGGACGCGACCGCGCCCTTGGAAGCGAGGTAGGCCGCGTTGCGCCGGCCGCCGGCGAAGGCGAGCTGGGAGGCGATGAGGATGATGGCGCCGCCGCCCCGCGCCCGCATCGAGCGGATGGCGGCGCGGGACCAGAGGAAGCTCCCGGTCAGGTTCGTGTTGAGCACCCCTTCCCACTCGGCGAGGGTCGTGTCGGGAACGCCCTTGCGGCTCGCCCACCCGGCGCAGGCGAGGAGGACGTCGAACCCGCCGAACCGCTCGTCGATGGCCGCCGCGTGACGATCCACCACCGCCTCGTCGCCGACGTCGCCCTCGAGCAGCAGCGGCGCCTTCCCCGCACCTTCGCGGGCGGCGTCCGGGAGCATGGCGAGGTCGCGATCCACGATCGCGAGGTCGGCGCCCTCGCGGGAGAAGAGCCGCACGCTGGCGAGCCCGATCCCCGACGCTCCGCCGGTGATCACCGCGACCTTGCCGGCCAGTCGTCCGGGCACTGCCGAATCCCCGTCTGCCCTGCCTTTGCCGGATTGTAATCCACGAGCCGTCCGGATCCGGGTACGCGGCCGGCGCCGGGACGCGGCGAGCGTTCGAGCGCTCCGGAACGGCGCCCCGCCCCCGGGCCGGTCGCGCCTGGCCGAGGCGAAGCGCCCGTCCCTTCGGTCCGTGGCCCTCGGGTGAAGCTCGCCTCGCCTCGCCTCGCGGCGTGCCGACCGTGATCGACGGGGCTCGTTCGACATCGAAAGGGGGGAGGCGCTCGGGGTCGTGGGAGGGTCGGGGGCCGGGAAGTCGGCCACCGGCGGCGCGGTCCGGCATGGACGGTCCGAAGCGGCGTTACCGAACCGAGGCGTCGCCCAAGCCGGCATCTCCCAAGCCGGCGTCTCCGAAGCTCGACCATGCGTCGCCGGGTCCTTTCGGCCGGTTCCCCGGCGGCCGGTCGCAGGATCGAAGGGGGACGGTAGGCGGCGGACGGTGCACGGCGGCGGCCCCGCCGCCTCCCCGGGTATGATCCGAAGACAGGAACCGGGGAGGAGAAGGGCGGATGCACATCGGCGCGATCGTGCGAAACATGGGCGACCAGTCCACGCCGGCGATCATGGGGGCGTGCGCCCGCACGGCGGAGGAGGCCGGGCTCGAGTCGGTGTGGGTGGTGGATCACGTCGCCATCGCGCCGGACGACGCCGAGGGCTCGAACGGGCGCTACGTGGACCCGCTCATCTCGCTCGCGTGGTTCGCCGGGGTCACCCGAAGGATCCGTCTCGGCGTCGGGGTCCTGATCCTGCCCTACCGCCCCGCGCTCCCGGTCGCGAAGCAGATCGCGAGCCTCCAGGAGCTCTCCGGGGAGCGGCTGCTGCTCGGGGTCGGGATCGGTTGGATGGATGCGGAATTCCGCGCCCTCGGGATCGAGCGCCGCCAACGGGGCCGCATCTCGGACGCGACCCTCGCGTTCATCCGCGAGTGCTTCGAGCACGACGAGGCTGCCGCGAACGGCCAGCCCTTCCTCTTCCGGCCCCGCCCCGCGCGTCCGCCCATCTACGTCGGCGGACGGCCGCCCCACGCCCTCGCGCGCGCCGCGGCTTGGGGCGAGGGCTGGATGCCGATGCGGATGACGCCCGAGAAGCTCCCCTCCGCGCGGGCCGAGTACGCGGAGCACTGTGCGGCGGCCGGGAAGGCGGTTGGCGAGGTCGTGGTCGTCGGCGAGCTGCCGCTCGACGATGCCGGGGCCGCCGCCGCGGCCGCGCTCCACGGCTTTGCGGAAGGCGGCGCCGCCCGCTTCGTGCTGAGCGGCCGTTACGCGGACGCGGACGGGTACCGCCGCCGGATCGACGCGCTCCGGACGGCGGCGGAGCGCGCCGGCCTCTGAAGCCTTGCATTCCCGGGCTGCCGGTCACCCTTCGGAGCGAAACGGCGCGGGGTCGGCACCGCCCGCATCTCCTGCCGCCTCCCGCGCCAGGCGCCCGAGGCCGGCCACCCGGATCCTCTCCGCCAGCGGGTAAGTGTCGTTGCCCGGATAGACGATGGTGATCCGATCGAGGTCGAGGTCCGCGAGCGCCGAGTGCATCGACCGGGTGACCTTCGGCGCCGACGAGTACTTGAACTCGAAGGCCGTCTTCCGGGCGCCGCGCACGATCAGCAGGTCGAGCCCGGCTCGCGTGTGGGTCGCCCAGAAGTAGCACTCGCCGGCGTCGGCGCGGCAGATCCGGATGACCTGCTCCAACGCGAACCCCTCCCATGACGCGCCCACCGCGGGGTGGGAGCGCAACGCGGCCAGGTCCGGCAGGTTCAGCAGGGCATGGAGTATCCCGGCATCCCGGAAGTAGATCTTCGGCGCCTTGACCTGACGCTTGCGGAGGTTCGCGTACCAGGGCTGGAGCGTGCGGATCATGAAGGTGCCGTCGAGTATGTCGAGGTACCGCTTGATGGTGGGTGACGAGACGTCCAGCGAGCGCGCCAGATCGGATGCATTGAAGAGGTTGCCGTGCCAGTGCGCGAGCATCGTCCAGAATCGACGCATGGTATCGGCGGCGAAGTCGATGCCCAGGGCCGGTACGTCCCGCTCCAGGAAGGTGGTGACGTAAGCCTTTCGCCAGACCATGCCGTCGTCGTCGGAGCGCGCGAGATACGCCGGGGGGAAGCCGCCCCGCAGCCACAGGCGGGGGAGGTCCTCGGCCTCGAAGGCGGTGAACGGGGGCAGCTCCAGGTACGCGATCCTGCCCGCGAGCGTTTCGGATGACTGGCGGATCAGCTCGCGGGACGCGCTGCCGAGGATCAGGTAGCGCTGGCCCGGGGGCTTGCGATCGATCAGTACGCGCAGCAGCGGGAACAGCTCGGGGCTGCGCTGGATCTCGTCGATGACGATCAGGCCTTCGAGTGGCTCCAGGGCGAGCTTCGGATCCGCCAGCCGGTTGAGATGCTCGGGGTCTTCGAGGTCGAAGTAGTGGACCCGCGGTTCGGAACGTGCCGCGACGTAGTCACGCGCCAAGGTCGTCTTGCCGCATTGGCGCGGGCCGAGGATCCCGACCATGGGGTGGCTGCGGAACAATCTCGCGATTTGCCCCAGGAAGACGGCTCTTTCCACTGCCAACCAGGAAAATTGAAATTCTGAGTTTGAATTTTCAGCTTCACATGGAAGCATGTCAACATCTGGTGCGGCGCGCCGAGGGCCCTTTTCACGCTGCGAAATCGGTTCGCGCGGGCGAGCCCGGTTTCGGTCGAATCGGAGCGGCGCCTGACACGGATGTCCTGGGAACGCTTGTGTCCCGCCCGCATCGAACGGCGGCGGTCTTGCTGCCCATTTGCGGGCGGGACGCCCGCGTCTCCAGGACGCGCCGTTCCCAGGACGCGCCGTCCCCAGGACGCGCTCCCAGGAAGAGCGATGGGCATCGAGGTTTGGCCACGAGTCGGTCAGCGTGAAAGGGCCCTGTGGCGCGCCCGGGGTGGCTTGCGATCGACGCCGTATGCGCCGAGGAGAGCCCGGGAGGACAAGCAGGTCCGCGGACGCGGCGTCACCGGTGTTCTCTGCTTCACCTTCGGCGGCAAAGCCGCGCTCTCCGGTGCGGCGGAGCCGGACGTTCTCCTGCGCGCCGTCGAAGGGGCCTGGAACGGGGTACGGTCGGGGACGGCCGGGGACGGCCGGGGTACGGTCCGTCACCGCGAACGGGCCGGCGTGCGCGGCAGCGGGACGGCGGGATATGCGGGTCAGGGCGCGGGGTTCGGAAGCGAATCCGGCGGGGCGGGGTCCAGCAGCTCGATCCAATGGATGACGGGCCGGCTCGCCCGCCGGCGAAGATGCAGCAGGCAGCCGACGTTCGCGGTCGCGATGACGTCCGGCCGGCCGCGCTCCAGCGCCTCCACCTTGCGTTCGAGGAGGCGCTTCGAGAGGGCGGGCTCGAGCATCGACCAGGCGCCGGCCGATCCGCAGCAAAGGTGCGCGTCCGCGACCGGGACCCGCTCGAATCCGCACCGATCGAGGACCCGCTCCACCGCCCCCGCGGCCCGGAGCCCGTGGCTGAGGGTGCACGGGGCATGGAAGGCGACCTTCGACCCGCGCCCGTTCAGCCCCAGCCGGTCGAGCGCCATCTCGTCGGCCGCGAGCGCCTCCGCGACCGCCTCCCCCGGGTCGCGCGCCAGGGCCGAGACGCGCTCCGCCTTCTCCGCGTAGGCGGGATCGTGCCGGAGCAGGCGCCCGTACTCGCGGATCACCGCCCCGCAGCCGCTCGCGGTGACGACGAGCGCCTCCGCGCCGCTCTCGACGTACGGCCACCAGGCGTCGATGTTGCGCCTCATGCGCGCGGCGGCGCGGGCCGGCGCGGTCAGGTGATGGTCGAGCGCCCCGCAGCAGCCTTCTCCCCGCGCCCGGACGAGGCTGACGCCGAGGCGGTCGAAGACCCGCGCGGCGGCCGCGTTGATCCGGGGCTCGGCCGCCCGCTGCACGCAGCCCGAGAGCACCAGCATGCGCCGGCGGTGGCGGCCGGCCGGGCGCCGTCCGGCCCGCCGGGCGGCCGGCACCATGCGGCGGAGCCCGCGCGGCAGGAGGGGCCGGGCGGTCCGGCCGGCAAGGAGGGCGATGCGAACCAGGAGCGGGCGCGCGAACACGTTCCGGATCGCGGACCGCGCGAGCGCCTCGGGCCAGGGGCGTCGCGTCCGCCGCTCCGCGAGCTCGCGGCCGACGTCGACGAGGCGGCCGTACTCCACCCCGGACGGACAGGTCGTCTCGCAGGCCCGGCAGGTGAGGCAGCGGTCGAGGTGGGTGAGGGTGCGGTGGGTCGGCCGATGCCCCTCCAGAACCTGCTTCATGAGATAGATCCGCCCCCGCGGGCCATCCAGCTCGTTGCCGAGGAGCTGGTAGGTGGGGCAGGTGGCGTTGCAGAACCCGCAGTGCACGCACTTTCGCAGGATCCGTTCGGCCTCCCGGCCCTTCGGGGTCGCGAGGATGTCGGCGGGTATCGAGGTCTGCATGGCGGGGTGGGGCGGAGAAGCTTCGGTCGAGGGTCAGAGGTCCCGGTACAGGCGTCCGGGGTTCAGGATACGGCGCGGGTCGAACGCGGCCTTGAGGCGCCGATGGAGGTCGTCGAGCCCTGCGGCGAGCGGGTGGAACGGCTCGTCGCGGTCCCCTCCCCGGAAGCAGATCGCATGGCCACCCGCCGCTTCCGCGGCCGCCCGCAGCTCCGCCGCCGGCGCGTCGCTTCGCACCCACCGCTGGGCGCCGCCCCAGTCGATGAGCACGGAGCCCGGAAGGTCGGCGGGGGGCGCATGGGCCGGAACGCAGAGGCGCCAGACGGGCGGACCTTCCCCCGCGAAGAACGGGTGGCGGTGGTCGCGGAGCGCCTCCCACAGCGAACCCTCGCCGGGCTCGCCGCCGATCCGCTTCTCGGCCTCCGCGACGGCGGGCTCCGCCCCGGCGAGCCGCACGTGGAGGCGTTCGCCGTCGTGGCAGGCCCCGAGGATCGGGAGCGGCGTCCGCGCCCATGCGACGAGGCGCCGGATCGCTTCGCCGGCGTTCAGATCGAGGACCCGGGTCCGGTCCCGGGCGGGGCGGGGCAGGAGCTTGAACGAGACCTCGAGCAGCACCCCCAGGGTTCCGAACGCCCCCGCCATGAGGCGCGAGACGTCGTAGCCGGCGACGTTCTTCATGACCTCACCGCCGAACGAGAGCACGTCGCCGCGCCCGTTGACGATGCGCGTTCCGAGCACATGGTCGCGCACCGCGCCGGTCCAGGGCCGGGAGGGGCCGCTCAGGGCGCACGCGACCGCGCCGCCGATGGTCGAGCTTTCCTCGTGGCGGGGCGGGTCGAACGCGAGCCACTGGTCGTGCCCGGCGAGCGCCGCCTGCGTATCGGCCACCGAGGTTCCCGCCCGCACGGTGAGGACCAGCTCGCTCGGCTCGTGGTTCACGATGCCGCGGTGCTCCCCCACCTCCAGGCGCTCTCCCGCCGGGGCGCGGCCGAGGAAGCGCCTGGTGCCGCCGCCCTCGATGCTGAGCGGCGTGGCGGACTCGAATGCGGCCCGCACCCGCCCCCGGATCGCCTCCGTCCGATCCGCCACCCGCCCGAACCCTCCGCTGCGCCGATCCCGGCCCGCGGCGCCGCTACGCGGCGGCCGCGGCGGGCGGCGCGGGACCGTGGGCGGCGGCGGGAAGCGGAGGCGGAAGCATGAGCAGAAGCGGAATGGCTGCGCTTCGCCCCCTCGACCCCGGCGCCTGCACGTGGTCGAATTCGAAGCGGATCGAGGGAGCAAGGCCGCCCGCCGCCGCCTCGCGGTCGGCGTCATCGCCCCCCGGCCGGTGACGTATGCGGGCCGGCATCAGTACCGCTCCAGCTCGGGGAAGGGCAGGTTGCCCCGGTGCACGTGCATCGCGCCGAACTCCGCGCAGCGCTGCAGGGTCGGCACCGCCTTGCCGGGGTTGAGGAGCCCCCGCGGGTCCCACGCCCGCTTGACCGCGTGGAACTGCTCGAGCTCGTGGGCCGGGAACTGGACGCACATCTGGTTCAGCTTCTCCACCCCGACCCCGTGCTCTCCGGTGACCGTGCCGCCCACCTCGATGCAGATCTCGAGGATCCGCCCCCCGAACTCCTCGGTGCGTTCGATCTCTCCCGGCCGGTTCGCGTCGAAGAGGATGAGGGGATGCAGGTTGCCGTCGCCGGCGTGGAACACGTTCGCCACGTCGAGGCCGTACTCCGCCGAGAGCTGGCGCATGCGCTGGAGGACCTCCGCCAGGCGCTTGCGGGGGATCGTGCCGTCGATGCAGTAGTAGTCGGGCGAGATGCGGCCGACGGCGGGGAACGCGGACTTCCGGCCGAGCCAGAACCGCGCCCGCTCGGCCTCGTCGTCGGCGACCCGGAGCTCGCTCGCCCCCGAGCGTTCGAGGACCTCCCGTATCTCCTCGACCTGGGCCGCGGCTTCCGCCTCCGTCCCGTCCACCTCGCAGAGCAGGATGGCCGCCGCGTCGGTCGGATAGCCGCAGTGGGCGAAGTCCTCCACGGCCCGGACCGCGGGGCGGTCCATCATCTCGAGCCCGGCCGGGACGACCCCGCTCGCCATGACGTTCGCCACCGCGTCCCCGGCGCGGCCGAGGTCGTCGAAGGCGGCGAGCAGGACCCGCGCCGTCTCCGGCTTGGGGAGGAGCCGCACCGTCGCCTCGACGATGATCCCGAGCATCCCCTCCGAGCCGGTGATGAGGGCGAGGAGGTCGTAGCCGGGGGCATCGAGCGCTTCGCCGCCCAGGGTGAGGAGCCTTCCGTCGACGTCGACCACCTTCACTTCGAGGAGGTTGTGGACGGTGAGCCCGTACTTGAGACAGTGCAGCCCCCCCGAGTTCTCGGCGATGTTCCCGCCGATGGAGCACGCGATCTGCGAGGAGGGGTCCGGCGCGTAGTAGAGCCCGTGGGGGTCGGCCGCCTCGGAGATGGCGAGGTTGCGCACCCCCGGCTCGACCCGGGCGAGACGGCGGTCCGGATCGAGCTCCAGGATCCGGTTGAACTTCGCGAGGCTGAGGAGCAGCCCGTCCTCGAGGGGAAGGGCGCCCCCGGAGAGGCCGGTGCCGGCGCCGCGGGCGACCACCGGCACGCCTTGCCGGGCCGCCGTCCGCACGACGCGCTGCACGTCCTCCACCCGGTCCGGCAGCACCGCGAGCATCGGCAGGCGGCGGTAGACGGAGAGCCCGTCGCACTCGAAGGGGCGAAGCTCCTCCGGCTCGGTGAGGACCGAGTCGCGGGGGAGGAAGGTCAGGAGCTCGGAGGCGAGCTCGGCGCGGCGGGCCGAGCGCGGCCGCTCGTCGCGGGCGAGGGTAGCAATGCCGACCATCGAGCCTGTCCCGCGGCGCCGCGCCGGCGTTCGTCGCCGGGCCGGGCGGGCCGCCTTCGTGCCTGATTGCGGGGAAGCCTAACATGCGTCCGCGGCCGGGCTTCGACGGGGGGTGGCCGCGCATCCGCCCGCTCGTTCCCGGGCTCACCCGCGCGAACCGATTCGGCAGCGTGAAACGACCCGGCCGGGGGGCGGGGGGCTTGGGAAGATGCGGCCTCAGGTCCCCACCACGAGGGGGCTCGTCAGCTTTCGCAAGGTCGCGAGCACGCTCGGGGCGACGAGCCGGCCGGTGCGGGGATTGCTCCGGCTCGGCACGTTCTCGATGCGGAGGCGGAGCCGGGCCGCCTCCGCTTCGACGGATATCTCGTGGACGTTGCAGGTGATCGACGGGTCTACCCAGACCTCGACCCGGGTCCGGTCGGGGCCCACCCCGGCGAGCCCCAGGGCCGCCGCGACGTTGACGTTGGCGGGAAAGCGCCGCGCCGCCTCGCGGGCGCTCCCCTCGAATATGCGCATCGGCTCCCGGAAGGCGCGCACGTCGACCCCCCGGTCGAGGAGCCAGGGTACCCCGTCGAGCCCGGCCGGGGGCTTGCGGGTGACCATGCGCACCTCCTCCACCTCGCCGAGCGCCGCCGCCTGCACCGCGTCGAGGCCGGGGATCGCTCCGCTCGGCACGAGGATCCGCCCCCCGTGTTCGGCCGCGAGGTCGACGCAGCCGGGATGGTCGAGGAGCGCGCCCACGCTCACGCAGACGAGGGTGCGGCCGGCCTCGAGGGCGGGGCGGGCGACGTCCGGAAACGCGGCGGCCGGCGCGCACTCGACGACCACGTCGGCGAGCTCCGGCAGGTCGCCGGCCGGCCGCACCTCCGGCGGGGCGCGGAAGCCCGCGCAGCGTTCCCGGGCGCGGTCGAGGTCCCGCGCCGCCGCCGCCGCGAGCTCGATTCCGGGGAGCGCGCCCGCGTCGATCGCCCGCGCGACCTCGAATCCGATGGCGCCGAGGCCCGCGACCGCGACCCGGATCGGATGCGCCGGGCGGGCGGGCGAACGGCCTGGAGAAGACATGTCGACCCCCGGTCGGCTCCCGGATCGATTCCCGGTTGATTCCCGGGCGAATCCGCGCCGACAATTCGGCCCCGAATCATATCCGCTCGGGCGGGGAAGGCGCATGGCGCTACTGGAGATCCGCGATCTGGTCACCCAGTTCGACACCACGGCGGGCACCGTCCAGGCCGTGGACGGCATCTCGTACACCGTCGAGGAGGGGGAGACGGTGGCGGTGGTGGGCGAATCCGGATGCGGGAAGTCGGTGAGCGCCCTCTCGGTGCTGCGGCTCATCCCGGACCCGCCGGGCCGTATCGCGGGCGGCTCCATCCGCTTCATGGGCCGCGACCTGCTCTCCCTCGGCGAGGAGGAGGTCCGGGAGATCCGCGGGCGCGACATCGGCATGGTGTTCCAGGAGCCGATGACCTCCCTCAACCCGGTGCTGTCGGTGGGGGTGCAGATCACCGAGACGATCCTGCGCCACCGGGACGTCCCCGCGGCGGCGGCCGGGGAGCGGGCTCTGGAGCTGCTCCGGATGGTGGGGATCTCGGAGCCCGAGCGCCGGCTTCGGCAGTATCCGCACCACCTGAGCGGGGGGATGCGCCAGCGGGTGATGATCGCGCTCGCGCTCTCGTGCGAGCCGAAGCTCATCATCGCCGACGAGCCGACGACCGCCCTCGACGTGACCATCCAAGCCCAGATCCTCGAGCTCATGAAGGACCTCACCAGGCGCCTCGGGGTTTCCCTCATCGTGATCACCCACAACCTCGGGGTCGTCGCCCGGTACGCGGACCGGGTCAACGTGATGTACGCGGGGCGCATCATCGAATCGGGCAGCGCGCGCCAGATCTACCACTACCCCCGGCACCCCTACACCCTCGGGCTGCTCGCGTCGGTGCCGCGCCTCGACCAGCCGCGGGGCGCCCGTCTCGTACCCATCGAGGGGCAGCCGCCGGACCTCACGCGGCTCGACGGCGGCTGCTCGTTCCGGCCGCGCTGCCGCTTCATGGAGCCGGCCTGCGCCGAGGCCCGGCCGCCGCTCGCTCGCGTCGAGTCGGTGGGAGGCGGGCACCACGCGGCCTGCTTCCGAAGCGCCGCGCTCCGGGAGGCGGCGGCATGAGCGCGGCGGCTCCCGGCGCCGGGTCCGCCGCCGGCACGGGGAACGGCGCCTCCGGGGCCTCCTCCGAAGTGCTCCTCTCGGTCCGGGGCCTTCGCAAGTACTTCCCGGTCCTCGAGGGCCTCTTCATCAAGCGGGTGGTGGCGGAGGTCAAGGCGGTCGACGACGTGAGCTTCGACATCCACCGGGGCGAGACCCTGGGGCTCGTCGGCGAGTCCGGGTGCGGCAAGACGACCATCGGGCGCTGCCTTCTCAGGCTCGAGCAGCCGACCGCGGGCAGCATCCTGTACCGGGGGCAGGACCTCGCCGCGATGTCCGACGAGGGGCTCAAGTCCCTGCGCCGGAAGATCCAAGTCATCTTCCAGGACCCGTTCAGCTCCCTCAACCCGCGCATGAAGATCGGGCAGATCCTCGCCGAGCCGATGCGGGTGCACCGACTCCATGCGAGCGCGGACGAGCGGCGCGGCCGGGTGGACGAGCTGCTCCGGGTATGCGGCCTCAACCCGAAGTTCATCGACCGCTATCCCCACGAGATGAGCGGCGGGCAGCGCCAGCGGGTCGGCATCGCGCGGGCGCTCGCCCTCGACCCCGAGTTCATCGTCTGCGACGAGGCGGTGTCCGCCCTCGACGTCTCCATCCAGGCCCAGATCATCAACCTGCTCGAGGAGCTGCGCGAGGAGCTCGGTCTCACCTACCTCTTCATCGCGCACGATCTCAGCGTGGTGCGCCATCTCTGCCACCGGGTGGCGGTGATGTATCTCGGCAAGCTCGCGGAGGTCGCGGACTGCGACAGCCTCTACGACAACCCCATGCACCCCTACACGCGCGCGCTCCTCTCCGCCGTCCCGGTACCGGACCCGGTGGTGGAGGCGGAACGCCGGCACCGGACCATCCAGGGCGAGGTGCCGAGCCCCATCGACCCGCCGAGCGGATGCGTGTTCCACCCGCGCTGCGAGCAAGCGGTATCGCGGTGCCGGGCGGACGTACCGGACCGGCGCGAGCTTCGGCCCGCGCACTGGGTGGCGTGCACCGAGGTCGGATAGAGTGGGATAGAATCGGCTTCGTTCGCTTCGGAGCCGGCCCCCGCTCCCGCTCGACCCGGGGCAATCGGCAATACGTTCGACCACACGTTCGACCCACGAGTTCAACCCACGAGGGACCACACCATGACCATCGCACGAAAGCGGTACGCGCTCGCCCTGGGCGCGGGCGCCGTGGCCTTGGCCGTCGCCGGCGGGCCGGCGCTCGCCGAGAGCCCCAAGCGCGGCGGGATGCTCGACTTCGTCGTCGGCAGCAAGATCCCGACCTACGACGGGCATCGCGAATCCACCTTCGGGATGATCCACCCGATCCGGCCGTTCTACAGCCTGCTGATCCGGGTCAACCCCGAGAACCCGCAGTCCACCACCGACTACCAGTGCGACCTCTGCGAGGGCGCGCTCCCGTCGCCGACCAACGACGGCAGGACCTGGACGTTCGCCATCCGCAAGGGCGTCGAGTTCCACGACGGAACCCCGCTCACCGCGCACGACGTCAAGGCGACGTTCGACAAGATCATCTTCCCCCCCGAGGGGATCATCAGCCACCGCAAGCCGCAGTTCAGCATGGTGGAGCGCATCGAGGCGCCGGACGACCACACCCTCGTCTTCCACCTCGAGTACCCCTCCGGGGCGTTCATCCCGGCCATCGCCGCCCCGTTCAACTTCGTGTACGCGAAGAAGGACCTCGAGCGCGAGGACCCGGAAGGAAAGGACCCCCTCTACGGCATGAAGTGGCACCAGACCAACGTCAACGGCACGGGCGCCTTCAAGTTCGTGCAGCACCAGCCGGGGGCGTTCGTGGAAGGGGCCCGCTACGACGGCTACCACCACGAAGGGAAGCCGTACCTCGACGGGTACAAGGCGATCTCGGCCCCGAAGACGGCGGTGCGCATCAACGCGATCCGGGGCGATCGGGCGGCGATCGAGTTCCGCGGCTTCGCGCCGAAGCAGCGTGACGACCTGGTGGCCGCGCTCGGGGACCAGATCACGGTGCAGGAGAGCGACTGGAACTGCCAGCTTCTCATCTCCATCAACCACAAGAAGCCGCCGTTCGACGACGTGCGGGTGCGCCAGGCCCTCATGCATGCGGTGGACCGCTGGTCGGCATCGGAATCGCTCTCCAGGATCGCGATCGTGAAGACCGTGGCCGGCATCGTGTTCCCGAGCCACGGGCTCGCCATCGACGATGCGGCCCTGAAGAGCTACGTCGGCTTCTGGCCGGACATCGACGAGGCGCGGGCGGAGGCGAAGCGGCTCCTCGCGGAGGCGGGGGCCGAGAACCTCACCTTCGACCTCCACAACCGCACGGTGGACATGCCGTACCGCATCCTCGGCACCTGGCTCATCGGCGAGTGGAAGAAGATCGGGGTCAACGTCACCCAGGCGGGCGTGGCGACCAGCGAATGGTACGCCAAGCACCGGGCCGGCACCCACGATCTCGGCATCGACGCCAACTGCCAATCGGTGATCAACCCGGTGGCGGACGTGGGCAAGTACACGAGCCGTTCGGGCAATCCCGCGAACTACAGCCACTACGAGGACCCGACCCTGGACGAGATGCATGACCGCCTGCTGCGAAGCGGCGACCCCGCCGAGCAGGCCGAGATCATGCGCGCGTTCGAGAAGCGGGTGCTCAACGACGAGGCGCACTACGGGATGACCCTGTGGTGGAACAAGATCAACCCGCACCGTTCCTACGTGAAGGGGTGGAAGATCGCGCCGAGCCACTACCTGAACCAGCACCTGGACCAGGTCTGGATCGACAAGGGCTGACCGTCCGGCCGGTCGATCGGCCGCCCGGGCGGGGCCTGGTCCCCGCTCGGGCGGCCGGTTCACCGGGCTCCGCCGGCCTCCCGGGGCGCGGAGCGCGGCGGGATCATGCGTCGGGGTGCGGGATGACCGTCGAATCCGGCCATTCGCGTAGCGGAATCCAGGCAACGTCCCGGCGGGCGCGGTAGGGGCGACATGTCGAAGTACGTCATCAAGCGCGTCCTGCTCATGATCCCCACCATCATCGGGGCGGGGATCCTGGTGTTCCTCATGATGCGCCTCCTCCCGGGCGACATCTGTCTCATCCGCATCGCGGGCGACGGCATGGGGGTGAGCGAGGAAGCGTTGGCGCGCTGCCGGGCGGAGTTCGGGCTCGACAAGCCGCTCTGGGCGCAATTCCTCGATTTCGCGGTGGGCTACGCGACCTTCGACTTCGGGAAGTCGATGTGGACCACCAACCCCATCACCCACGAGATCGGGCTTCGTTTCCAGCTCTCGCTCCAGATCGCGATCATGGGCACGATCACGGCGGTCGCGATCGCGCTGCCTCTCGGGGTCATCTCCGCCATCCGGCAGAACACGTGGATGGATTACGTGGTGCGGACGTTCGCGATCGCCGGCATCGCCATCCCGTCCTTCTGGCTCGGGATCATGATCATCCTCGGGATGCTGATCCTCACCCAGATCTGGTTCGGGACGCCGTGGATGCTCCCCGTCGAGTACCGGCCGATCTGGGAGGACCCGGTCCACAACCTCTCCCAGACCATCTGGCCGGCGCTCGCGACCGGGTACCGGTACTCGGCGGTCATCACCCGCATGACCCGATCGGCGATGCTGGAGGTGCTGCGCGAGGACTACATCCGCACCGCGCGGGCCAAGGGGCTGCTCGAGAAGGTCATCCGCACCCGGCACGCGCTCAAGAACGCCATGCTGCCGGTGGTGACCCTCATCGGCATCGAGTTCGCCTTCCTCATCGGCGGGCTGGTGGTGACCGAGCAGGTGTTCAACCTGAACGGCCTGGGCCAGCTCTTCGTCGATGCGGTGAACGCGCACGACTACACCCTGGTGCAGGCCCTGGTGATGCTGGTGGTGGCGGTCTTCGTGGTGACGAACCTCGTCGTCGACCTCGTGTACGCCTGGTTCGACCCGCGCATCCGTTACAGTTGACGGACGAGGCGCGGGATCGGCGGGCGAGGCGCGGGCGAAGGAGAACGGACGGGCGATGCGGCAATGGCGGTAGCGACGAGTACCTTCGTCACCGAGGAGGTCTTCGAGCGGCCCCCGATCCGGACGCGGCTCTGGGCCGTCGTGCGCGCCCAGCCGCTGGGGATCGCGGGTGCGTTCATCGTGCTCGTCATGGTGGCGGCCGCCCTCTTCGCGCCGTACATCGCGTCCCACGATCCGGAGCTGAACGACTTCGGGGCGATGCTGTCGGCGCCGGACGCCGCCCACTGGCTCGGTACCGACGAGTTCGGGCGCGACATCTTCTCGCGCCTCGTGTGGGGGGCGCGGACCGCGATGCTGGTCGGCTTCTCCTGCGCCTTGCTCGGGTCCACCATCGGGCTTCTCATCGGGGTCGCGAGCGCCTACTTCGGCGGCAAATTCGACATCCTGCTCCAGCGCGTCATCGACATCTTCATCGCGTTCCCGTCGATCATCCTCGCCCTCGCCATCGTCACCGTCCTCGGGGCGGGGACCGAGAACGTCATCATCGCGATCACCATCCCGCTCATCCCGAACTGCGCGCGGGTGGTGCGGTCGAGCGCGCTCGCGATCCGGGAGATCCCGTATGTGGACGCGGCCCGCGCCCTCGGCTTCGGCCACGCCCGGATCGTGCTCCGCCACATGTCGCCCAACGTGATGGCGCCCTATCTCATCATGATGACGACGTTCCTCGGGCAGGCGATCCTCGCCGAGGCGTCGCTCTCCTTCCTCGGGCTCGGGGTGCAGGAGCCGATCCCGGCGTGGGGGCTCATGCTCCAGGGCGGCGCCCAGGAGTACGCGGAGAGCGCGCCGTGGGTGCCCATCTTCCCCGGGGTCGCGATCAGCCTCGCCGTCTTCGGCTTCAACCTCTTCGGCGACGCCCTCCGCGACCTCCTCGACCCGAAGCTCCGCCAGCAGTGACCGCCATGGACGCCAACCCGATCTCCGCAGCCATCACGGCTCTGAGGCGTGCATCGGAGCGCCTCGGAACAAGGGAAAACGCCGAGACGGCCGATACCCTGCTCGCGAACAGGGAGAGGACGATCGCACCGTCGATCCGTGATCTTCGGCGCCCTGTCCAAGCCGGAGAGTCGGGTGCGGGTGGGAGCGGCCGCCCATCCCAGGACGTGCTGAAAGCGCTCATGTTTGCGATCGAGCATGGAGACCGGCAGACGAAGGAGGCGGCGGAAGCGCTGGCATGCAGCCTGATAGCCAGGTCGATGATGACCCACCTGCTCGATCCGCGGCGCGGGTCGGTCCCCGGATTCGTGAACCGGCTTCAGAAATCGGTGGAGTCGTTCGAGGAGAAATTCCATTGAGTGAGGGCGGCAATGCGGACCGGCCCGGCGCCCGGCACGAGGGGGAGGAGGGGGTCGAGGTCGAGTGCACTCGAAAGCGGGGAGGCGCCGTCGATACCCACGGCGCCCGGTCACAATGGATGTGCGTATTCGTCTACCGCGTGGACGACGAGACCGAGCTCGCCGTTGCTCGCCGCCCGCTCGAATTCGCCGAAGTCCATCTCGCACACGTCGATGTCGAAGATTTCCGTCGGAACGAACGCGGAGAGCTCGGTACCCGGACGGCGACCCTGCACCGGGAAGGGGTTCGGAAGCTGCGGGAAGGATGGCTCTATCGGAGGTAGCGCGGCCCTCGGCGGCCGGAACGAAACGGCTTTCGCCGGAGCTCAACGCGGGGGGCGGGGCGCCGTCGGCGTATAACGGGCGAGCTTCGGGATCGCGTCGCACGCGAGGTCGAAGTATTCCGGGTCGTTCTCGAGGCCGATGCCGGGGTAGCCCACCGCCTTCGCGGCGGCGAGGGTCGAGCCCGAGCCGGCAAACGGGTCGAGGACGACCCCTTTCCCGAGCGGAAGGGCGGCGCGCACGATCCGGCGCAGGAACGCCTGGGGCTTCAGGCTCGGGTGCGGCGCCAGCCTTCGCTCCGCCCGCCGGGTGGGCGCCGACGGGATCACGTCCCCGAAGGGCTTGTCCCGGCTCGGCCGGCGGAGCGCCCCGGTCTTCCACTTCCGAAGGTTGTCCTGTACCCGACCTTCGATCGGTTCCCGAAAGAGAAGCCACGGCTCCCAGTTCGACCGCGGCATCACGCTGACTTCGGGAAACTCGGCGTGGGCGGCCTTGGGCCGGTCGCCGCCCCGCATGGTCGTGGTCAGGCGGATGATCTCGCCGCGCCGTTCGAGGCCGGCGCGTGCGAGCGCCCCGGCCACGATGAAGGACAGGAGGGGCGAGGAGGCGACGAAGACGTGCGCGCCCGGTACGAGCCGGGGGCGCAACCTTCGGCCCCACTCGTGGAAGAACGCGTCGAGCTGCTCGATCCGATCCGGCGTCAGGGTGGTGAACCGGGGCAAAGGAGAGCGTCGATGGCCGTCGAACGACGGCGGAAGCCGCCATACGCCGCCGCGACGTTCGCGGAGCTTGCGCTGTTGCGCCGGGCTGTACTCGTGCAGTCCGTAAGGGGGGTCGGTCACCACCGCGTGCACGCAGCGCGGCGGCTGTTCGTCGAGCCAGCGAAGCGTATCCGCATGGAACAGAGTGGCGCGGCCGAAATGAAACGGCGCCCGGCGGGGTTCCTCCGGCGGTTCGGGGGGCGGCCGGGGGAGACCAGGAAGGGTAGAGCGGCGGTACCGCCCCCGGGCTTCCCGCACGAACAGGCCGGGGGTGTTGAGGGAGAGGCAGGATTGAATCGACGACCGTGGAACCGCTCCGGCCTCCGCGCTCACCCGTTCGCCGATCTCCACGACGCTGAGCGGAGCGGGGGCCTCGCCGAGCACCCGCAGGATGGCGTCGCGCACCCGTCCCGGGCGCTGCCGTTCCCGAGTCTCTTCCATGGAGGCGGAGTATAGACGTCGAGACGTCTTTCCTCCATCACGGATCGGTTCGAGCGCCGCCGCCCAAGGCTGGAGTCGCCCCGGCCCGGCGGACCCCCGATGATGGTCGAAGAAGCCGTTCGCCTGCGAAGGTCTGGAGGGACGGCGAGCGAAATGCAGGAACGCCGTCCGGATGAATCCGCCATGCGAAAGGCAACCTTGGACGAACCGGAACCGCCTCGACGGAGAAGGACTCTTGCGGAGGGCGGCGGGGAGGTGCGAGATGGGTTCACGGCGCCCGTCATCGGCTTGGCGGGGGATCCCAGCGGGCAATTCCACGGGGTCGGCGCGGCCCGGGGCGCTCGGGGCGCACGTGATCGACGCCGACCTGGGGTATGGGATCCCGATGCGCGGCGGCGAGGCCTTCGCCGTGGCCGCCGCCGCGTTCGGGCCGGAGGCCCCGGACGAGGGGGAGATCGTGCGCGCCTCCGGATAGCAGACCTGGGCCTCGCCGAGCGCCGGGGCGAACTTCCGTATCCGGGTCGGGTGCTCGTGCAGCAGGTACCCGGGATCGGTCGCCGGATGGTGCACGGTGGTGATGGTGGGAAGCATCGAGCATCGTGGCCTTGACCATGCTATCGTAGGAGCGTTCCTTCATGGACACGAGGGTGACGAGATGGGTGAAATCGCCGTCGGCATCGAGCTGGAGAATCCCGCGGATCGGGCTCTTTTCGAACGAGGGCACGGTCAGGAATCCGACATCCGCCGTACGAGCATCGAAGCGATCGTCGATACGGGCGCCGTCATGCCGGTGCTGCCTCAGAACGTCGTCGAGCGCCTCGGGGTACGTACCCGACGAACCGCGATCGTCATGTATGCGGACGAGCGCAAGGAGGAACGGCCGATAGCCGGTCCCCTGACCATCCACGTCTGCAACCGCTTCATGAGCACCGATTGCGTCGTCGGACCACCGCTCAGCGAGCCGCTGATCGGCCAGATCGTCCTCGAAGCACTGGATCTGATCGCCGACTGCACGAAGCGCACCTTGACCCCGCGGCCCGAGTCGCCGGACTATCCCCTGCTCAAGTTGAAGTAACCTGCTGTTCCGTCTTCGGATCCCTTGGCCGAATCCGCATACGGGACAACGACATACGCCAAGTCGCCTCTTCCTGGCTCGGTCGTCGCGACCGCCACCCTCCGCGGGTTTCCTCGAACCTCATCCGCAGGCCCTGCGGCCCTCGGCATTTGGAGCGGAAGGACGGCGCGCCCGATCCGGCGCCGGAGCGCTCGGGGCTTCAGGCTCGGGCGCGGTGCGAGCGCACGCTCCGCCCGCCGGGTCCCATGCACGTCGATCCGGGGCCGTTCGCCGAAGCCGTCGGGAAGCGGGCGGGGCGGCGACGGGGAGGGTCAGGATTCGGCGGCGGCCTCGCGGAGGTTCTCCGGGGTGAGGGGGAGGCGGCGGGCGCGCACCCCGGTCGCGTCGAAGACCGCGTTCGCGATCGCCGCCCCCGCGGGGCCGCAGGACGCCTCTCCGGCTCCGAGGAAGGGCTCCCCGGGCCGGTCCACGAGCACCGTCTCGATCTCCGGAACGGCGCCGAAGCGGAGGATCGGATAGCTCTCCCAATCCCGGCTGGCGATGCCGTCCCGGTTCCAGGCCACCGCTTCGAGGAGGGTCCAGCTCGCGGCCTGCACGAAGCCGCCCTCGAGCTGGGCGGCGAGACCGTCGGGGTCGACGATCTCCCCGGCATCCGCCGCGATCACCGCCCGGAGGAGGTGGATGGCCGCGTCCTCCCCCACCCGCGCCTCGACCGCGACCGCGCAGTAGCTCTTCGCGTTCTTGTAGCGCGCCACCGCGATCCCGCGTCCGGCGCCGCCGGACGATCCGATCGCCGGCCGGCCGGCTGCCCGCGCCGTCCAGCCGAATCGCTCGGCGGCCGCGTCGAGCACCGCGCGGGTGCGCGCGTCCGCGAGGTGGCGGCGGCGGTAGTCGAGGGGGTCCGCCCCTGCCGCGTGGGCGATCTCGTCGAGGAAGGACTCGGCGGCGAAGACGTTGGCGTAGGCGCCGAGGGTGCGAAGGGCGGACACCCGGAGCGGGAGGTCGTGCACGAGGTGCTTGACGATGCGGGTCTCGGGGAAGGCGTAGGGTGGGGCGGCGTTCCGGTGGATGCCGCCGTGGACGGTGAGGTTGGGCGCCCGCGGGGGCTCGGGCGCCGGGTCCGCGAGGTAGCGCGGGGCGAGGAAGCGCCCGGCCTGCGGACCCGCCGCGCCCGGCCGCGCGCGCACGACGTGGGTGTCGCTCCACGTCTCGTGGGACCAGAAGCGCACGTCCCCGCCGTCGTCGAGGTGGGCCGCGAGCTCCATCCGCATCGCGGGGCCGTAGGGCTCCCAGGCGTGCTCGTCCTCGCGCGACCACTCGAGGAGCACCGGGCGGCCCGGGGTCGCGCGGGCCACGAGGGCCGCTTCGAGCGCGGCGTCGTCGGAGCCGTTGTGCCCGTAGCAGCCGGCGCCGGGGGCATGCTCCACGTCCACCGATTCGAGGCCGAGGCCGAGGATCTCCGCGATTGCGGCGCGGAGCGGGTAGATCCCCTGTGAATGCGTCCACACCGTGAGGCGCCCCCCGGCGAAGCGGGCGAGGGCGGCCGAGGGGGCGAGCGACCCGTGCATCTGGTAGGGGCGCTCGTAGACCGCGCGCACCGTCCGCGGCGCGTCCGGGGGCGGGTCGGGGACCGGCTCCTCGCGCGGGCGGCGCTCGCGGACCGGGAAGCTCTCGCGCCGGTTGCCGAGGAGCTGCTCGGACGCCGGCCGGCCGTCGAGGCCGCGGGGCGCGCTCCACCTCGCCGCGGCGGCGACCCGCGCCGCGGCCCGGAGCGCGTGGTGCTCGTCCTCGGCCGCCACCGCGAGGAAGCTCCCGTCGCGGACGAGCCGCGCGCCTTCGAGGCCGGCCTCGAGGTCGTCCGGAAGGGAGGCGAGCGCCGCGTGGTAGTGCGGCGGCCGGACGACCCGGGCGTGGATCGCCCCCTCCGGTCGAAGGTCGTGGACGAAGCGAAGGGTCCCTGTCACGAGCCCGCGCAGGTGGAGCGGCTCGGGGCCTGGACCCGGAGACCGCGGCGCTTCCCGGACGGCGGCCCCGAAGGGGGCCGCGTCCGGGTCGACCGGGAGGGCGAGGGGAGCGCCCTCGACCAGCTCGCCGAAGCCGAGGGTGCGGTTCGTCTCGCGCGAGCGGACCAGCCCGTCCCGGGCCTCCAGGGTCGAGGGGTCTACGCCGAGGCGTGCCGCGGCGCGCGCGACGAGCTCGCGGCGTGCGGTCGCCGCGGCGAGCCGGACGGCGTGTCCGGACTGCTCCATCGAGTTGCTGCCCGAGGTGTAGCCCTCGTCGGGGGAGAGGCCGGTGCGGGCGGGCGCCGCCACGACGCGGTCGAAGGGCACGCCGAGCTCTTGCGCGACGACGAGCGCGACGGCGGTCGTGATGCGCTGCCCGATCTCCACCTTGCCGGTGCGCACCTCGACCCGGCCGTCGGGCCGCACGGTGATCCAGTCCTCCACGCGAGGGTGGGCCGCGAGGCTCGGGTTCGTGATCATGGGGTCACCCGATTACCAAAGCCCAGGTGAATGGTCTCCTTCGGGCCGTCATTCCTCGTCCTCCTCGCGAAAGCGGAGAGGAAGCGGGAATCCAGGGATCTTGTCGAGATGGATTCCCGCTTTCGCGGGAATGACGGGCCTTCGCGGGAATGACGGGGTCTCGTGGGGCCTGTCCCGGGGTTTCCGCCGACAGACGCTCGCATGCCGAGCTTTGCGCGTAACCAGGTGGGGTCATGGGGTCTCATGGGGCGCGGCCCCGGCGAGCGCCCGCACCGCCCGCAGCACCCCAGGATGGGCGCCGCACCGGCAGAGGTGCGGCTCGAGCGCGGCGCGGATTGCGCTTTCGCCGGGATGCGGGTTCTTCCGCAGGAGCCCGGTGACGGCGACCACGATCCCCGGGGTGCAGTAGCCGCACTGCGCGGCCCGGGCTTCGATGAGGGCCTGCTGGACCGGGCCCGGGCGCTCCGGGGTCCCGAGCCCCTCGACGGTCTCGATGCGACGGCCCTCGAAGTCGGCGGCCGGGCGCACGCAGGTGAGGGTCGGCTCATCGTCCACGAGCACCGCGCACGCCCCGCACTGCTCCAGGCCGCAGCCGACCTTGACCCCGGTGAGCCCCAGCCGGTTTCGGAGCACCAGCGCGAGCGGCAGGCCGGCTTCGACACGGACGGGGCGTGAGACCCCGTTGACCTCGAGGATGATCGGCTTCGGCATGTGTCCGCGACCCCGTCCGTCCGGCGGCCTCCGCGCCGAGATCCTGGACGATCCGTGCCGGGGAAGCGACCCGTCCGCTGCGCGAGGTCACGTCGGATCTGCGCGCGTTCGCCTTCTCGATCCATCTCGAGGACGTGGACGACCTGCGGCGGGGACGCCCGTTCGAGGCGGCGGCGGCCGGCATCATGGAGCGGATCGGCTTCCGCCCGACCGACTACGGCCGCACCCTCCTCCCGCAGACCGTAGCCGGTTCGCCCGCCCGTCTTGCCGCCCGTCCCCCGGCGTCGGCGCTCCCTCCGCCGCCGTTCGCGAAGCCGCGGGCGCGTGGAGCGGATCGGGTCCCGGCGCCCGACGGCGTCCGCCGCCGGCGCGCGGACCGGCGCCGTCCCGACCCGGACTTCCGCGGGTTCGCGGGGCGCCCGCCGCCGGCGCGCGGGCCGGGGAGGACCGGCGCGCCGGCTCAGCCCTTGCGGTCGAGAAAGGCCCGCATGCGCTCGCGCGGCTCGCCGCTCGCGAACCCCTTGGGCAGGCAGTCGATGCCGCGCTCGACCGCGTCCCGGAGGGGCAGCTCCTCCCAGTCGCGGAGCAGCTCCTTCTGGAGGCGGATGGCGACCGGACCCGCGGCGCAGATCATGTCCACCGTCCGTCCGATCGCATCGTCGATCCCTCCCGCGGGGGCCAGGGATTCGACGAGCCCCCAGGCATGGGCCCGTTCGGCGTCGATGATCTCCCCGGTGTAGACGAGCCGGGCGGCCCGTCCCCACCCGACGAGCCGCGGGAGCAGGGCCGCCTCGATGACGGAAGGAAGGCCCACCTGGACCTCGGGCATGCCGAGCTTCGCGGTCGCGTCGGCGACCCGGAGATCGCACGCGGCGGCGATCTCCAGCCCCGCTCCGAGGCAGTACCCCGACATCCGGGCCACCACCGGGACGGGGGTGCGCCGGATCGCGTCGCATACGTCGTGGATCGAGGTGATGAACGGGCGGGCCTCCTCCGGCGTCACGTCCACCATGAACCCGATGTCCGCGCCGCCGATGAGGGCGCGCTCGCCCTGGCCGCGCAGCACCACGGCCCTCAGGTCGGGGCTCGCGCCGACCCGCCCGATGGCGGCTGCGAGGGCGTCGGCGTCGTCCTTCGCCACCACGTTGAGCTTCGCTTCGTTGTCGTAGCAGACGGTCGCGACCCGGCCGCCGTTGGGGTTGTCGTTCAGATCGATGTGGATGTCGCCCACGTCCCGTCTCCTTCGCGTCATCGAATCGGGCCCGGCGCGCCCGGGGCGCTCCAAAGGGGGCGCTTCGGCGTTCCCGCGCTCCGGGGCTGCCGCAATCCGGCGGTGCGGATGTTAACCCGGAACTCCCGCCGTTCTCCCGCGATGGGCGTCGACCCAGGGCTCCTTCACGCCGACCGACTCGTGGCCAGTCTCCCTTGGAACGGCGTCCTGGGAACGCTTGTGTCCCGCCCGCAGATGGGATGGCAGGACCGCTGCGGACCGATGCGGGCGGGACACAAGCGTTCCCAGGACGCTCGCAGCCGTGGGAGGGGCGTCGTTCCCAAGACCTCCGCCGCTCCGGTTCGACCGAACCGGGCTCGCCCGCGCGAACCGATTCCGCAGCGTGAAACGACCCTGGACGTCCGACCCCTCCCGGCCTCGGGCTCGCGACCGCCCATGCGGGCGGGACACGAGCGTCCACCGGGGCGCGCCGTTCCCGGGATGCGCCGACGCCCGCGAGGGGGGCCGTCCCTTCCCGCCGGGCGCTCGGAGGGAACGTCCGGCCCGGAAACGCGGGAGCTCCGGCGCGCCCGGGCGAAGGGACGAATCCGGTTCGGAATCCCGGTTTGGAATACTGGTTTAGAATTTCGGGCGGAATTTTCGAGGGGAGTCCCAATGGGCCAGATGATCGAACTCACCGCTTCCGACGGCCACACGCTCGGCGCCTGGCGCGCCGACCCCGCCGGTGCTCCCAAGGCCGGGGTCGTCGTCATCCAGGAGATCTTCGGGGTCAACGCGCACATCCGCGAGGTGGCGGACGACTACGCGGCGCAAGGCTATCTCGCGATCGCCCCCGCCCTCTTCGATCGATCCCGGCCGGGAGTCGAGCTGGGCTACGACGAGAACGCGATCGCCGAGGGGCGCGACCTCGCGTTCGCCATGGACCCGGGCCTGCCGGTGCGGGACGTCGAGGCTGCCGTCCAGGCCGCCGCGAGCGCGGGAAAGGTCGGGGTGGTCGGCTACTGCTGGGGCGGTTCGCTCACCTTCCTCGCCGCCTGCAAGCTCGGCGTCGCGGCCGCTTCGAGCTACTACGGCGGGCAGATCGTCGCCGCCCTCGGGCGCGAGCCGGACCTCGCTCCCGCCGCGCCCCTCATCATGCACTTCGGCGAGCACGACGCGGGGATCCCTCTCGACGACGTGGACCGGATCCGCAAGACCTTTCCCGACGCGCCGGTCTACATGTACGACGCGGGCCACGGCTTCAACTGCGATCACCGCGCCAGCTACGACGAGTCCTCGTGCCGGACCGCCCGGCAACGGACCCTCGACTTCTTCGCGGAGCATCTCGGCGGTTGAGCCGCCGCTGCCGATCGGGGCCGTCCCGCCGCGGCGCGCCGCCGGCGGCGGGAGCGCCGCACGTCTCCCGCGAGATGAGCACGCGGCCGGGCGGTCTCCCGGCCGCCGCCAAGCCTTCCCCGGCGGAGGCCTGAACGCTCCTCCGGAGCCGGGGACGAGGCGGCGTGGGCAACCGGGATGGCGGCGGGCGCGAACGGGACGACGACCGCTCCTCCCCCGGGGCGGGCCGGTTCGGCTGGGGGCGGACGGTGGAAGTGGAGGGCGAGCGGCGCCCGGTCGCCTCCCTCCTCCGGCGCGGCGCGGCCCTCGCCGTCGATCTCTGCTTCGCGCTCCTCGCCGTGGCGGTCGCCATCGACGCTCTCTCTTTCCACGTGCCGATCGACACGGACCGGGCGGCGGGTCCCATGTTCTCGCTCTTCGGTCTCCTCGCCGTCTACGTCGTGTGGCTTCGGGACCGGGGGGCGTCGCGCCCGGGAGGCGGGCTGCGGTTCGGGCTGAGTCCCGGGCGCTGGCTCCTCTCCCTGCGCCTCGTTCCGGTGGCCGGCCCGCGGCGCTTCACGCGGCCGGTGACGGTGGCCGACGATGTGGGTTCGGAAGGGGAGACGTTACGGATCGTCCGGGCCGTGCTCCTCGGCGTCGCCGCGTCGCTCGTCGCGCTCCTGCTCCTCGGCCACGCGGTAAGCCGCACGGTCGTGTTCCGCGCCGTCGAAGATCACGCGGCGCGGCACGCGCCCTTCGCGGCGGAGCGCGGGGTCGCTCCCGAGCTCGTGGGGGTTCCATCCGCGCTCGTCGTCGGCAAGACCCGCGCATACGTCCGGGTGGACGCGGAGTGGGGGGGGCGCGGCGGCCCGCTCGAGTTCTTCCTCGAGCGCGGCGCGGGCGAATGGAAGGTCGCCGAGGTCCGGATCGGCGAGCCCTCGTGGCTCCGCAACTACGCGCTCTCCGCGCCCGACACGGAGGTCCCGGCCCCCTGACCGGCCCGTTCCCGGCCTGGATTCGTCCCGCTCCCGCAGCGTCCCGCCGCCCTCGCGCCGAAGCCGGGTGGGACATCCGGGCCGTCTAGACGGGAGCGCCGCCGAGCTCGTAGAGGAAGCCGGCGAGCATCGCGCCGCCGAGGCCGAGGCCGAGATAGAGGGCGAAGACGCCGCGGCGCACGAGGGCCCACACCGCGATCGCGGCGGGGATGCAGGAGACCGCCCCCGCGGCCGCGAAGGCGAGGGCCGCGCCGCCCGACATGCCCATCTCGAGGAGTCCCGCGATGAGGGGGATGGCGGCGTAGCCGTTGAGGTACGTCGGTACGCCGATCACCGCCGCCAGGGGAATGGCGAACGCGTTGCCGCCGCCCACCGCGGAGACGACCCAGGACGCGGGGAGGTAGGCCATCATCAGGCTCTCCGCGAGGAAGGCGAGCGCGAGCCATTTGGAGAGGAAGGCGCCGGTCCGAAGCGCGATGCGCGCGAACTCGGCGCGCCGCTCGGGCTCGATCCAGACGCGCCAGACGATCGGCGCCGAGGCGCCCGGCTCGAAGGACGACTGGCCGCAGCCGGGGCCGGGGCCGGCTGCGGATGCGGCGGCGAGAGGGCTCCGAAGGCCGCCCTTGCGCTGGAGCGCCAGCACCGCGAGCCCGCCGAGGAGGCCCACCCCGACCGCCGCCGCCGTCTTCGCGAGCGCGAATCCCGTCCCGACCCCCGCCGCGGTGAGGACGAACATCTCCGGGTCCATGACCGGCGAGGCGAGCCAGAACGCCATCACCGGGGCGAGGGGGACGCCCGCGTGGAGCATCGCCGCGATGATCGGGATGACCCCGCACGAGCAGAAGGGGGAGAGGGCGCCGAAGAGGGCGGCGAGTGTGACGGTCCGGAGCGGGCTGCCGGTGAAGACCCGCGCCACCAGCCGATCGGCGCCGCTCGCGGCCGCGAATGCCGCGATCGCGACCGCGAGGGCGAGGAATGGGGCGATGGAGACGAGGGCCTCGAGGACGAAGCGAATGCTCGGGAGGAGCTGCGCGGGGTCGGCGGCGCCGAGGACGAGCAGGGCGGCCAGAAGGGCGAGCACCGCCCGATCTCCGGCCGCGGCGTAGAGGCGGGAGAGGGGTTGCCGGAGGGCGAGTGCGGTCATGGTGGACTCCGTAGGCTTCCGAACGCGGCGGCGGTTCGCCGGGGTCCGGGATTCAGGGCGGGTCCGCTCTCCGGCGCCTTCCCTCGTCCGCGCAGCACTCCTCGATGAGGTAGTGGGCGAGGGAGTGGACGAGCCCCGTGTCGGCCGTGCACCACAGCGCGCTGCCGCGCCGGGTCCGGGAGACGAGGCCCGCTTGGCTGAGCCGCCGGAGGTGGTGGGTGAGGGTCGAGCCGGGGACCCCGGTGGCGCGCTGGATTTCCCCCACCATGAGCCCGTCGCCGCCCGCCCGCACGAGGTGCCGCACGATGGCGAGGCGGGTCTCGTTGCCGAGCTCGGCGAGGATCGAAGCCGCGGAGTGAAGCTCGATGGCCATGGGGGCAACGTAGGTCCTCCGATCGGGTCTGTCAACCGTATTTCTAGAAATATGGAAATCACACCGGCGCAATCCAGGATTCCGACCCGAACCCGACCCGGACCGCCGACTACGCGGACGGAACCTCGGGGCGGTGCACGGACCTCGGCGCCGATCCGCCGCCCGCGGTGTTCTTCGTCGACACCTCGCCGCCCCTCGTCTTCGGGCTCCGGCGCCTTGCTTCCCCTCCCGCGGCGCCCCGCCTATGATCCCGATCCGTTCGTCCATCGACCCGACCGGGAGAGCGCACCATGCTCCGTGACGCCAGTGGGCTCGAGCTCGGCACCGACTCGGCCGCGGCCCTCGCCGCCTACGATGCGGCCGTCCGGAGCTACCTCGAGTTCCGCCTCGACGCAATCGATCACGCCAAGGCGATGCTCGAGGCCGATCCCGAGTGCGCCATGGCCCACTGCCTGCGGGGGATCCTGCTGACCGGCCTCCAGTCGGACTTCCTCGCCGGCAAGATCGGGGAGGCGGTGGCCGCGGCGGAGGCGAGGGTCGCGCGCGCCACGCCGCGCGAGCGGCTGATGGTGGAGGCGCTGCGCGCCGTCCACGAGGGCGACCAGCCGCGCGCGATCCTCGTCTGGGATCGGATCCTCGTCGATCATCCGCACGACCTCTTCGCCCTGCGGCTCCAGCACAACGCCGCGTTCTGGCTCGGCCGCAGCCACGCCATGCGCGACGCCATCGCCCGGGTGTTCCCGGCCTGGGACGAGCGCCGTCCGGGGTACGGATACCTGCTCGGGATGTACTGCTTCGCCCTCGAGGAGAGCGGCGACTACGTCCGCGCCGAGCCGTTCGGGCGCCGGGCCGTCGAGCTGAACGAGGACGACGTATGGTCCATCCACGCCGTCGCCCACGTCCTCGAGATGCAGGGGCGCCTGCGCGAAGGCTCCGGGTGGCTCTCCCGGCCGCCGGACGTCTGGGACGACCGCAACCCGATGCGCGAGCACCTCTGGTGGCACCTCGCGATGTTCGAGCTGGAGCGCGGCCGGACCGACGAGGTGCTGGCCCTCTACGACGGACGGTTCCGGGCGAATCCGACCGATTTCTACCTCGACATCCAGAACTCGGCGTCGATGCTGTGGCGGCTCGAATGCCGCGACGTGGACGTGGGCGGGCGCTGGGAGGAGCTCGCGGAGGCGTGTGCGGGCAAGATCGAGGACCACGCGCTCGCGTTCACCGAGCCCCACCACGTGATGGCCCTCGGCCGGGCCGGGCGCTTCGGGGACGTCGAACGGGTGCTCGAATCGCTGGAGCGGTGCGCGCGCGAGCGCTCGACCTGGGCGGCGGGCATCGCCCCGCGGGTGACGATCCCCCTCTGCCGGGCGGTCGCCGCCTACTGCCGCGGGGACTACGACGAGGTGGCCGCGCTCCTCCTCCCCGTCCGCGGCGATTACCCCCTCATGGGAGCGAGCCACGCCCAGCGCGACGTGTTCGCACAGCTTCTCAACGAGGCGGCGCTCCGCGGGCGTCGGTTCCGGCTCGCGCGCGGCCTCCTCGCCGAGCGGGTGGAGCTTCGCCCGACGAGCGCCGACTCCTGGTCGAAGTACGCGGACGCGCTCGATGGCTGCGGAGACGCGGAGGCGGGCGCGGCGGCGCGGCGGCGCGCGGGCGAGTGCCGGGCGGCCGCCGCGTAGGGCCGGGCCGCGGCGGCGGGGCCGGGCCGCGGCGAGGTGGGGCGCGAGCGAAAGCCGCGCTCCGCATCGGCCCCGACAGGATGGGACAGGACAGGACGGGACGGTAGAGGAGCGAGCATGTCCGCGACCGTGATGGAGACGATGGATCCGGCGGCCGGCCGGCCTCTCGAGGACCCCGACGAGATCCGCCAGATCCGGGAGGCGGTGCGGGCGCTCTGCGCCGACTACCCCGGCGAGTACTGGCGGGAGAAGGACCGGGAGCGTCAGTACCCGACCGAGTTCGTGCGGGCGCTCACCGAGGCGGGGTTCCTCGCCGTGCTCGTGCCGGAGGAGTATGGCGGGAGCGGGCTCGGCGCCGGGGCGGCGGCCGCGATCCTCGAGGAGATCCACGCGAGCGGCGGCAACGGGGCGGCCTGCCACGCCCAGATGTACGTCATGGGGACGATCCTCCGCCACGGGAGCGAGGCGCAGAAGCTCCAGTGGCTCCCCGGCATCGCCCGCGGCGATCTTCGCCTCCAGGCGTTCGGGGTCACCGAGCCCACGAGCGGCACGAACACCCTGGGCCTGAAGACGGTGGCGGTGCGCGACGGGGATCACTACGTCGTCAACGGCCAGAAGGTGTGGACGTCGCGGGCCGAGCACTCGGACCTGATGCTCCTCCTCGCGCGCACCACCCCCGCCGACCAGGTGGAGAAGCGGACGGACGGGCTCTCCGTCTTCGTCGTGGACATGCGCGCCGCGCGCGGCGCCGGCCTCACCATCCGCCCCATCCGGACGATGATCAACCACTCCACCACCGAGGTCTTCTTCGACGACGTGCGGGTGCCGGCGGAGAACCTCATCGGCGTCGAGGGGAAGGGGTTCCGGTACATCCTGGACGGGATGAACGCCGAGCGCATCGTGGTCGCGGCCGAGTGCATCGGCGATGCGCGCTGGTTCGTGGAGCGGTCGAGCGGCTACGCGAAGGAGCGGGTGGTGTTCGGCGGCCCGATCGGCCGGAACCAGGGGGTCCAGTTCCCGATCGCGCGGGCCTACGCCGAGATGCGGGCCGCCGAGCTGATGGTGCGGCAGGCGGCGGCCCTCTTCGACCACGGGCGGCCGTGCGGGGCGGAGGCGAACATGGCGAAGCTGCTCGCCTCCGAGGCGGCCTGGCGCGCGGCCGACACCTGCATCCAGACGTTCGGCGGGTTCGGCATGGCCGAGGAGTACGACGTCGAGCGGAAGTTCCGCGAGACCCGCCTCTACCAGATCGCCCCCATCTCCACCAACCTCATCCTCTCCTACGTCGGCGAGCACGTGCTCGGGATGCCGCGCTCCTATTGATCCCGGAGGGTCCGTCCCCGACGATCCCGGGGTACGGCGGCATGGCGCGCTCGATCCGCTCCGGGCGTGCGATACCCGGCGGCGGGGCCATGCGCCCCGCCCCGCGGCCCGCCCGCCCGGCTTCGGGCCTGGAAACGGGAGACGGCATGAGCACGATGAACCGCGAGGTCTACGACGCCCTCGTCGACGCCGGCGCCGACGAGGCCAAGGCCCGCGAAGCGGCGAAGTCGGTCGCCCGGCACGACGGCGATATCCCCGAGATCAAGGCGAGCCTGCTCCTGCTCAAATGGATGACGGGCTTCACCCTGGCCTTCGTCGTCGCCATGGCGTGGCGCACGTTCGCATAGCCTGCCCCGCGCGCCCGCGCCCTGGACGGATCGGAGGAAGGGAGGGCGCCCGGCGCCGTCCGCCGGAGCGCGGGCCGGGGGCTCAGGGCCGGGCGGCGAGGAGGTCGTCGACCGCGCGCTCGAGGTGGCGGAGGGTGTTGCACACCCGCGCGACGTGGCACCAGGGGAGGTAGCGGAGCATCTCGGAATCTCCCGTGCCCCAGAACGTCCGCGGCTCGGGGTTGAGCCAGATCACCCGCTTCGCCCGCTGGAAGAGCTTCGCCAGCGACGCGGGGTTCGGGTCGCCCCGGTTGTTGCGGGCGTCGCCGAGCACGAGGAGGGTGGTCCGCCGGTCGATGAGGTCGAGGTAGCCGGATTCGAGGTCGAGGAGGGTGCGGCCGTAGTCGGTCGGGCGGAAGCCGATCCGCTCCATGACGCCGGCCGCCGCCTCCTCGAACGGGCGTCCCCGCAGCAGGTCGTCCACGTCCTCGAGATGGCTCGAGAAGGCGAACGCGCGCAGGTCCGACATGACCTCGCGCAGCGAGTAGAGGAGGAGGAGCAGGAACCGGGCCGCCGCCGCCACCGACCCGCTCACGTCGCAGACCGCGACCACCTTCGGGCGCTCCACCCGGGTGTACCGCCAGGCGAGCCGGAACGGGACCCCGTCGTGGGCGACGTTCGAGCGGATCGTGCGGCGCGGATCGAGCCGTCCGTCCCTGCGGTCGAAGCGGCGCCTCGCATGTCGGCTCGCGAGGCGCTTCGCCATGCGCCGGACGATGCGCCGGGCGCGCTCGAAGTCGCGCGGCGAGATGTTCGCGAGCCGCATCCGCTCCAGGAGCTCATCGCGAAGCCGGGCCGAGGCGGGGTCTGCGAAGAGCGCGACGTTGCGCTCGACGAGGCCGCGGGCCTCCTCGATCAGCCGCTCGCGGGCTTCTTCGAGCCGCGCCGCGCGCTCGGCGGCGGACGGATCGTCCGGGGCGGTGCGCAGCGCCCGGATGGCCCCTTCGAGGCCTCCGATCCCCATCTGGTCGAGGATCCGCCGCATGAACACCCCGCGCTGGGTGAACAGTCGGAGCCGGGAGAGGTCGACCGCTCCCGCCGCCGCGGCCATCGCCGCCGCGACCCCCGCGCGGTCCCCGTCGAGCAGCATCCGCACGAGGTCTCCCGTGGGTCGCTCGGGGTTCGAAGCGGCCTCGCGGAGCTCCTTCCGCTCTTGCCCGGACGCCGGGCTCTCCATCGCGCCTTCGCCGGCGCCGGATGCGAAGAAGGCGTCGAAGCACTCGAAATAGCGCGCCTTTTCGTCCGCGCTCTTGGCGACGGCCGCCGCGAGCGCGTCCCGCAGCAGCGTCCGATCCCCCCAGCCGACGAGGGCCGCGGTGCGGTGGGCGTCGATGCTCTCGGCGACGGAGACCGGGACCTCCATCCCCCGGAGGGCCTTGAGGAAGCGTTCGAGGCTTTGCTGCATCGCGTGCTCGCGGACCGTTTCCGGACGGGAGGGCGTGGTGGGAGCAGCGCCGGCCGCCCGCGCGGCGCGCGGCGCTCCCCGACGGGGCCGCGGCCTCGCTCTCGCCCCGGCGCGTCCCCTACGCCACCCGCGGAGCCGCGGGGGCGCCCCCTTCGCGCCGCGCGTGGGCGAGGAGGGCGGGAAGCTCCCGGTCCGCCCGTTCGACGTCCCCCTCGAACTTGAGGAGCACGTTCAGGGTGTCGCGGACCACCTCGCGCTCCAGCTCGTTCGCGCCCAGCAGCACGAGGGTCCGCGCCCAGTCGATGGTCTCGCTGATCGACGGGAGCTTGCGAAGCTCCAGGCTGCGAAGCTGCTGCACGAAGTCGACGAGCTGGCGCCGCAGCGTTTCGCCCACCCCCGGCACGCGGGTCTCGACGATGCGCCGTTCCAGGCGCGGGTCGGGGAGGGGGATGTGCAGGTGCAGGCAGCGGCGCTTGAGGGCGTCGCCGAGGTCCCGGGTGTCGTTGCTGGTGAGGAAGGTGACGGGGGGCATGTCCGCGTGCACCGTCCCGAGCTCCGGAATGGTGACCTGGTGGGCGGAGAGGACCTCGAGCAGGAACGCCTCGAACTCCTCGTCGGACTTGTCGACCTCGTCGATGAGGAGAACCGCCCCCCCCTCCTCGCGGAGCGCGCGCAGGAGGGGCCGCGGTTCCAGGAACTCCTCCGAGAAGAAGAGGTCCCCGAACTCGTGGAGGCGCGCCATCGCGTCCTCGAAGCCGGGCGCGCCGCCCAGCACCTCGCTCATCCGGTCCTTGAGGATCTGGGTATAGAGGAGCTGCTTGCCGTACTTCCATTCGTAGAGGGCCTTCGATTCGTCGAGCCCCTCGTAGCACTGGAGCCGGACGAGGGGGAGGTCGAGATAGCGGGAGACCGAGAGGGCGAGCTCGGTCTTGCCGACCCCGGCCGAGCCCTCGACGAGGATCGGCTTCTCGAGGTGCGCGGCGACGTGGACCGCGGTCGCGATCGCCCGGCTCGGAATGTAGCCGACACTCTCCAGACCGGCCGCGATCCGGTCCGTGGCGCCGAGCCGATCGAGGATGGCGGAAGCGCGGGAGGTCATGCGCCCCGGGGGCCTGCCCCGTAGAAGACCTTGCTGGAATTCATCCCCGCTTCAGACGCGGAAGGAGCCCCTGCGGGGCCACGATCAGGATGATTTTTCAGCATGATCCGGCGTTTTCTTCACTTTCGGGATTCTTCCCCGCCCGCGCCTTCGGAACGGGTTCCGCGGCGCCGGCTCCTAGCGGCCCCGGAAGCGGGCGGGCCGCTTCTCGTTGAAGGCCCGCACCCCCTCCTGGCGGTCCTCGGTGGGCACCAGCCGGTTGTAGGCCTCGAGATCGAGTGCGAAGGCGCTCCGGAGGTCGATGTCGCTTCCGATGGACATGGTGCGTTTGGCGCGCCGGGTCGCGAGCGGGGCGTTCGACGCGATCCGGGCCGCCGTCGCGAGCGCCTCGTCGAGGAGGGTGTCGTTCTCGCAGATCCGGTTGGCGACCCCCCAGGCCAGGGCTTCCTCCGCCCCGAACGGCAGGCCGGTCAGCACCGCCTCCTTGGCTCGCCGCACCCCCGCCGCCCGCGCCAGGTTCTGGGGGCCGAGGGCGCCCGGCATGATGCCGAGGGTGACCTCGGTCAGCGCGAAGCGCGCCCGCCGGGCGGCGTAGATGAAGTCGCAGGCGAGCCCGATCTCGGTCCCGCCGCCGTACGCCGCCCCGTTGACGGCGGCGATGACGGGGATGGGGCACTCGACGACGGCGAGGGTCATCTGCTCGAAGATCGCGTGCTGGCGCTGCCAGTCCGCGTCCGTCATGCCGTTGCGTTCCTTGAGGTCGCCGCCCGCGCAGAACGCCTTCTCGCCCGCCCCGGTCAGCACGATGCACCGCACGTCCCCGGGCTCGACGTAGAGCTCCGTGAAGAGCTCGCGGAGGTCGAGGCCCATCCGGGTATTCAGGGCGTTGGCCGAGGCGGGCCGGTTCATGCGGACGATCAGCCGGTGCTCGTCCACCGGCTCGACCGCGATCGTCTCGTAAGAATCGTTCATGGGCTCCGCACGCTGGAGGATCGGATCGAGCTCGGTCGCTTTCGGGTCGATTCGAGGGGACCGCGCCGCCCCAGGGCCTTTTCACGCGGACCGACTCGCGGCCACGCCTCGATGCCCACCGATCTTCCCGGGACCTTCGCCACCCTGATTCGACTGAACCGGCGCTCACCCGCGCGAATCCATTCCACGGCGTGAAAAGGCCCCGGCGGCGCCCGGAAGGGAGGGGCGGAGCGCTACGGCCGGCCGCGCCGCGCCGGACCGGGGGCGAACGATACCATCGCGGGGTCGGGGCGCCACCCGACGATGAGGGCCGCATCGCGTCCGTTCGGCGGGTCAAAGCCGGGCCCGAGAAACGCCGCCCATTCCGGAACGAGCCGGCTCAGCAGGCCGGGCCACCCGAAGAGGCCCCACAGGCCCGCCGCGAACACCGCTCGCCCGTGGCCGTCGTGGCGAAGCATGGCCCGCACCGCGCGGAAGTTGTCGCGAAGGAAGTTCCGGGTCACGTACTTCAGCGTCCGCCGGAGCCGTTTCGGGCAGCCCCCGGCAGCGGCGTAGACGTCGAACGCGACCGATTTGTGCTCGGTCTCCTCGACGGCGTGCCACCGCCAGAGCTCGGCGACCCGCGGGTCCGCTCCCGCAAGGAGCCCGGAACCGCCCGGCCTCCCGGCCCCGCCGGTGAGCAGGGCGGCGGCCAGGGTCGCCGTCAGGTGTTCGAGGGCGACGGTCGCGGCGAGGCGGGCGAGGGGCGAGAGGTTCTCCTCGCTCCACTCGACGCCCTTCAGGAACGGCGCCTCCAGCTCGGCGAGGTCGTAGCCGCGCCGCCGGCAGAACGTCTCGTTGTAGGCCGCGTGCACCCGGCGGTGGACCGCCTCCTGCCCGATGAAGCCCCGGACCGCCTCCTTCAGGGCCGGGTCGTCGATCCCGTCTTCGTGTTCGCGCACCGCGTCGATGAAGAAGCGCTCGCCGCTCGGGAAGGAGAGGGACATCGCGTTGAAGAAGGCGGTCAGGAACGGGTGCCCGCCGTGCCAGTCGCTGGCGAGCGCCTCCTCGAGATCGAACGTCGGATGCCGGGGCCGGATGGGGCCGGTCGGGGACACCCGGGGGGCAGCGGACATGTCGCCTGCCTTCGGACCGTGGTTCGCGGCGATTGTAAGCGAGCCGGCCCGAGGCCCGCACGTCTTCTCCCCGGCCTCGAGGCGTGTGCGCGGTGGGGTTTTCGCCAGGCACGCCTCTCGCGGACGCTCTTGAGGCACGGCGTCCTGGGAACGCGGGCGTCCCGCCCGCATTGATCGGCGGCAGCCTCGGCCGTCCCATTTGCGGGCGGGACGCCCGCGTTCCCAGGACGCCGTTCCCGCGCAAGCAGCTCCGTGGGGTGAAATCCGCCGGCAACCCCCTCGAACCGACCCCAAACCACGGAAGAACGCCGTCTCCGTGGGGGTAAGAATATCTCGACCTCCTCTCTACACCCTCTATCTCAAGGGGTTACGAACAGCGCCCGGGGCTCGCCTCCCGCAGGTCGTGTCACGCTGCGGAATCGGCTCGCGCGGGCGCCCCGGCTCGGTCGAATCGGAGCCGCGAAGTTCCTGGGAACGGCGCTTTCCCACGGGCGCCGGCGTCCTGGGAACGGCGCGTCCTCCGGACGCGGGTGTCCCGCCCGTATCGGGCCGCGGCAGTCTTGCCGTCCCATTTGCGGGCGCGACACGAGCGTTCCCGGGAAGAGGGGCGGGCATCGACGCTTGGCCGCGAGCCGGCCATCGTGAAATAGCCTTGGGCCTCCCGCCCGGCGGACGCCCGGCCGCGCCCGGAGGGGCGATCCGCACCCGGGTCCGCGCCCCGGTTCGGGCCGCCGGAGCGGCCCGCGCTCATCCCCAGCTCCAGAAGTCCACCCCCTCGCGGAAGAAGAAGCGCGAGAGGACCATCTTGTGGACCTCCGAGGCGCCGTCCACGAGGCGGGCCTGGCGCGCGTAGCGGTACATCCATTCGAGCGGGGTGTCCTTCGAGTACCCCTTGGCGCCGAGGAGCTGGATGGCGGTGTCCACCGCCTTGTGGAGCACGTCCGCGACCGCGACCTTCGCCATCGACACCTCCTTGCGGGCGAAGTCTCCCTGGTCGAGCTTCCACGCCGCGTGCATGGTGAGGAGACGCCCGACGTGGACGTCCATCGCGGCCTCCCCCATCATCCACTGGACGCCCTCGTGCTCGGCGAGGGCGAGCCCGAAGCTCTCCCGCTCCTGCACGTACGAGGACGCGATCTCCAGCGCCCGCCGGGACAGGCCGAGCCAGCGCATGCAGTGGGTGAGGCGGGCCGTCCCGAGGCGGATCTGGGTCGCCTTGAGGCCGTCGCCGATCTCCATCAGGACGTCCTCGTCGCGGACCTCGAGCCCCTCGAACTCGAGCTCGCAGTGGCCGCCGTGCTCCTCCGGCCCCATGATGGGAACCGTCCGCACGATCCGCCATCCCGGCTGGTCGGCGTGGAAGAGGAATGCGGAGAGACCGCGGCGGGCGTCGTCCGAGGTGCGCGCGACGACGATGAAGTGCTTCGCCTCGCCGGCCCCGGTGATGAACCACTTGCGCCCGCTGACGAGCCATCGGCCGCCGCGGCGCTCGGCCCGGGTCCGCATCGCCCCCGCCGGGTCGGAGCCCGCCCCCGGAGCCGGCTCGGTCATGACGAAGGAGGAGCGTACCTCCCCGTCGATGATGGGCTGGAGCCACCGGTCCTTCTGGTACTCCGTCCCGACCCGGCTGAGCAGGATCATGTTGCCGTCGTCGGGCGCCTGGCAGTTGAAGGTGACCGGCCCGAAGATGGAGCGGTTCATCTCCTCGTAGCAGGCGGCCATTCCCACCACCGGAAGGCCGGCCCCGCCGCGCTCTTCCGGCATCTGGAGGGCCCACAGCCCTTCCGCGCGCGCCGCCGCGCGCAGCCGGGCGAGCGGCTCGGCCGCGATGTTCTCGTGGGTGTCGTACACCGAGCGGTCGGACTCGATCGGGATGAGCCGGGTGTCCACGAAGCTCCGGATGCGAAGCCGTACTTCTTCGATCTCGGGAGGAAGCTGGTAGTCCATGCGGGACGGGTTCCTGTTGGCTGGTAGCAGCTTGGCTGGCCGCAGGATCCGGATTCGTGCTCCGGGTCGTGCGGGAGGGACGGCGGCCGCGGCGGCCCGATCCCATGTTACCGGGTGCGGCGCGCTTTCCGGCCGGTTGCCAGGCGGTTGCCGGCCCGGAATCGCCGGCCGCGAACCGCAACCCCGGGTTGCGGCCGCGGATTTCGTCCGGGATCGGTCGGAGCGAGCCGGCGTCGGTCAGACCGAGGTGCAGGCGTGGCCGCCGTCCACGGTGATGACGCTTCCGGTCATGAAGGAGGAGGCGTCGGAGGCGAGGAGGAGGAGGGCGCCGTCCAGCTCTTCCGGTCGCCCGGCGCGGCGCTGGGGGATCCCCCGGACGAGGCGCTTCCCCGGCTCGGTGCGGAGGAACGCCCGGTTGAAATCCGTCTCGACGTAGCCGGGGGCGATCGCGTTGACCCGGATCGAGTGCCGGGCGAGCTCCGCGCCCATCGCCCGGGTGAGCTGCACGAGCCCGCCCTTGGAGGCCATGTACTCCGGGATCTGCATCGCCACCCGGCCGTGGCCGATCACCGAGGCGATGTTGATGATGCTCCCGCCGGTGCCTTGTGCGGCCATGCGCCGGGCGGCTTCGAGGGCCATGAGCCAAGCCCCTCGGAGGTTGACCCCGGTGACCGCCTCCCAGTCGGCTTCGTCGTGCTCGAGGAGCGGCTTGTGGATGACGACCCCGGCGTTGTTGACGAGCACGTCGATGCCGCCGAAGGCCTCCGCGGCCCGGGCCACGCCGGCACGCACCGAGGCGCCGTCCGCCACGTCCAGGCCGACCGCGACGGCTTCCCCGCCCCCGGCCTCGATCTCTCTCGCGAGCGCTTCGAGCCGGTCCATGCGCCGCGCCGCGAGGGCCACCCGCGCGCCCTCGCCCGCGAGGGTGAGCGCGAACTGCCGCCCGAGACCGGACGATGCCCCGGTCACGAGGGCGCGTTTGCCGCGAACCGCGAACCGCTCGCTCACGTCCTCACCTCCCTCTCGAAGACGCCATCCGGGACCGCAAGCCGGTCGGCGATGATGATACCGCCGGATTCTTCGACGGCGCGAACTTCCGGTGCAGGGCCTTTTCACGCTGACCGACTCGCGGCCAGGCATCGCTGCCCACCGCGCTTCTCGGGAACGGCCGTCCCAAGGCGCGCCGTTTCCAGGACCTCCGCCGCTCCGATCCGATCGAACCGGGTTCACCTGCGCGAGCCGATTCCGCGACGTGAAACGATCCTGCTCCCGGCGCTCGCCGGCGGCCGTGCCGGCGCCTTGCCGGTGGTAGCATTTCCGATGGCGGCCCTCGGGGCCAGCATGGAACATGGACATCCCGCCATGCGCCGGACGACTCCATCGAACGCCCGCCCCGGCCTCTCGCGTCCGGAGGATGGAGGCATCCTCCCTGCCGGCATGGCGGAAGCGGTGGCGCGGGCCGAGGAGGTGGTTGGCGGCTCCCTGGCGGGCATCGTCGCCTTCGGCTCATGGGCGCGCGGCGAGCTCACCGACGACTCGGACGTCGACCTGCTCGTCGTGGTGGCTCCGGGCACGCCCGTCCGGCGGGCGCTCTACCGGCGCTGGGACGAGTCCCCGGTTGCCTGGAACGGCCGCCCGGTCGAGCCGCATTTCGCACGTCTCCCCGATGCCGGAGGGCCGCCTTCCGGTTTCTGGGCGGAGGTCGCGACCGAAGGCGTGCTGCTCCTGGAACGCGACCCTCGACTGTCGGCATACCTCGACCGCGTGCGCGAAGCAGTGGCGAGGGGGGCTCTGCAAAGGCGGACGGCACATGGACACGGGTACTGGACAGGGGTCGGCTGACGATGCACAACCGCGGGCTGGCGGAGGACTACGTGCGGCGCGCGGAGGTGCGTCTGACGGCCATCGACACGTTGTACCGGGCCAGGAGCTGGGCCGACGTCGTCCGCGAGTGCCAGGAAGCCGTGGAGCTCGCTCTCAAGGGATTGCTTCGAGGCTGCGGGATCGCTCCGCCTCGCCTGCACGACGTCTCCGAAGTACTGCTCCGGGAGTGCGAACGGCTCCCGGCCTCCGTGCGCCGGCACGTCGAGCGTCTCGCCCGGACGTCCCGCGAATTGCGGCGCGACCGCGAGCTGGCGTTCTACGGCGCGGAGGATCTGGTGCCGTCCAGCTTCTACCGGGAGGAGGACGCCCGACGTGCACGGGACGGCGCCGCGTTCGTGGTCGCCACGGCGGCTGCGGCGCTTGCCGACCGAGGCGCAGGAACGGGCGGCGAGCCGTTGGAAGGCGGCCCCAGGGATTGCGCCGGCCGCAAGACCTGCGGCCGGTAGTCGATGCACTGTCCGTCAAGGAGTTCCGGATCGGAACCCCTGGATGCGGACCGACTCGATCCTCGTTGCGCTCATTCCGGAAGTTCCTCGGAAACCGGGCTCGGGCTTCGCGGCCGGTTATCCCCCCGTCGCGACCCGTTCGCCGATGGCGTTCACCACCGCGTGGGCGGCGAGGGCGGCCCCCTCCTGCCAGCCGGGGAGGGCGGTGATCTGGTCGCCGCAGATATGGATCGGGCCGTCGGGTCCGGTCAGCGCCTTCGGCACGCCATCTTCGAGCTTGGGCCAGCCGCCCCTTTGGAAGGGGACCTTCGCCCAGGCCCGGCTGACCCCGGATTCCAGCTCCGCCCCGTATCCGGGGTGGAGCCGCCCGCCCTCGATCATGGCTGCCCGGAGGCGTTCCGGCGGGGACATCCGGGCGAAGCGAGTACAGGGCTCGTCGTCCCAGACGTAGGCGCCGAGGATCACCCCCTTGGCGCGATGGTAGCCGTTCGCCGGGTACCAGATCTGGGTGATGTCCTGGTCGGTCCACGAGATCCCGCCGTAGATGGCGTGATCCTCCTCCCAGAAGCGGCGGCGCGCCTGGAACGCGATCTTGACGGCCGGGACGAACTTCACGGACGCGAGCGCCGCCCGCGTCTCCGGGGAGAAGTCGTTGGGGACGTCCTTCAGGACCGGGGCGGGAATGGTGCAGATCGCGAAGTCGGCGTCGATGGCCTCCACCGCATCCGTCCGCGTGTTCCGGTAGACGATGCGCGCCCCGTTCCCGGTCTTGCGGATCTCCGTGACGACGCTCCCGTACCGGATCATGGCGCCCACGCGCTTCTCGAAAGCCCTGGTAATGGCATCCATGCCGCCGACCGGCTGCATCAGGGTCGGGTTGGAGTTGAGGAACTGGCTGTAGTGGAGCTTGTACCGCCAGAAGTCGGATTGGAGCAGCTCGCTGAAGTCCAGGGGGTCGTTCACCTCCCCGGGCTCGAGCCCCGCGTTGATTCGCTCTCCCCGGTAGCCGCCGCGGTTGGAGCCCTTGTAGAGGTGATCCGGGTTCAGGCCCCCGTAGCGGCGGAGCATGACGAGGACGCGCTCCTTGTCCTCGCCCGAGAGCTCGCTGTCCAGGGCGTTGGCGTTCACCGCCTTGGCGAGCAGCTCGGCGACGTACCCGCGCAGATCGGTCGTGACCCGGCGGCCCGGCACGGGCTCGCCGCCGAAGCGGTCCCGGTTGTGGAACAGGGCCGCCCGGTTGTCGTTGGTGAAGACCTCCAGATCGACCCCGAGCTCCTTGCAGTAGCCGAGGATCGTTCGGTGGTGGTAGGGGATGCGGGCCGGCCCCATGTTCGCGTACAGGTGATCCCCGCCACCGAACTCCACCCGCTGCCGGCTGTCGGTCTCCTCCAGCACGTCGCCGCCGCGGGCGGTGAAGCTCCGCCCCCCGGCCCGGCCGGTGGCTTCGAGGAGGGTGCAGCGGTAGCCGGCCTTCGACAGTTCCCAGGCGGCGGTCATGCCCGAGATGCCGGCCCCCAGGATCGCGATGCGCTTCCCCTTGCCCGAGCCGGCCGGGAGGTCCGGCGCGGGGGTCGCCGCGTGCGCGGCGCCGACCCCCGCGAGCCCCAGCGCCTCCATCGTGCGGTAGACGGCTCCCGCCCCGGCCGCCGCGCCGATGGACTGGAGGAACCTGCGCTTCGTCATGGTCGTGTTCACGGTGCATTCTCCTGTCGCACGGTATGAGGCGGAGGAGGGAAGCGGCCGCCGCGGCGGGTTCCCGCCGCCTCGCCGTCCGCCTGCCCGTCTATTCTTCCATCTTCGTCATTGCAAGGCCCGCGCAGACCCGCGCCATGTGCGCTGTGGGGTTTTCGCCGGGCACGCCTCTCGCGAACGCTCTTGGGCACGGCGTCCTGGGAACGCGGGCGTCTCGCCCGCAAATGGGATGGCGAGGCCGCCGCCGCTCGATGCGGGCGGGACGCCCGCGTTCCCAGGACGCGCCGTTCCCAGAATGCCCGTGTCGGGCGCCGCCCTGATCCGACCGAACCGGGTTCGCCCACGCGAACCCACTCCGCAGCGTGAAAAGGCCCTGGGATCCGCGCGCCGCTAGCCTCCGTGCATCCCGGCCGACGGCCCGCATACGTCGCCGGCCCGCGCCGCGAGCGGGTCCGCGCGATCCCGGCGGCGGCGACGGCGGCCTCGGAGACGCCGGCCCCCCGCGCCGCGAGCGGGTCCGCGGCCCGGCAGGGGGCCGGTGGGGCGCGCGGGATAGCTGCTAGACTCGCGGCCTACGACTTGAGAATCGGACGCCATCGTGATCGAGATCGACGTCGTCTCCGACACCATCTGCCCCTGGTGCTACGTCGGCAAGCGGCGCCTGGAACGGGCGCTCGAGGGGTTCGACGCCGATGAGGTGCGGGTCCGCTGGCATCCGTTCCAGCTCAATCCCGATCTCCCCCGCGAGGGAATGGCCCGCGCCGAGTACGTCGCGGCCAAGTTCGGCGGCGCGGAGGCGGCCCGCGCGGTCTACGACCGCATCCGCGAGGCGGGGGCGGAGGAGGGCATCGCCTTCGCCTTCGAACGGATGCCGCGCACCCCCAACACCTTCGCATCGCACCGGGTGGTGCGCTTCGCGGCCCGCGAGGGCCGGCAGGACGAAACCGTCGAAGCCCTCTTTCGGGCCGTCTTCATGAACGGGCGGGACATCGGGGACTTCGAGACGCTCGTCGACGTCGGGGCGGAGTGCGGGATCGATCCAGTGGCGCTCGCGGAGTACCTCGCGGGCGCCGAGGAGGCGGACGCACTCCGGGCCGAAGAGGAGCGGTCGCGCCGGATGGGGGTGACGGGCGTGCCGTTCTTCATCATCGGCGGCCGCTACGCGGTCACCGGCGCCCAGGATCCGGCCGTGCTGCGCGGGGTGCTCGACAGGGTGGCGGAGGAATCGGTGGCATGAACGTCGAGGTGCGCGATCCGCGATTTCGCGAGGTAGTCGGGGACGATGCCCCCATGGAGCGGCTCGGCGCCGGGTTCGCCTTCACCGAAGGCCCGGTCTGGCATCCGGTGGAGCGCCGCCTCGTCTTCAGCGACATGCCCGGCGATCACATGCGCGTGTGGAGCGCGGCCGGCGGGGTCAGGACCTTCCGGCGCCCGTCGAACAAGGCCAACGGCAACGCCTACGACCCCGCCGGCCGCCTCGTCACCTGCGAGCACGCCACGAGCCGGGTGACCCGCACCGAGCCCGACGGCGAGCGGACCGTGCTCGCCGCCCACTTCGAGGGGCGCGAGCTGAACAGCCCGAACGACGTCGTGGTGAAGCGCGACGGCGCGATCTATTTCACCGATCCGAACTACGGGCGGCGCGAGTACTTCGGCGTGCCGCGGGAGCAGGAGCTCGACTTCCAGGGGGTGTACCGCATCGCGCCGGACGGTGCGCTCTCCCTCCTCGCCGACGACTTCGCGCAGCCGAACGGGATCTGCTTCGACGGGGCGGAAGCCCGCCTCTTCGTGAACGACACGGAGCGCGGGCACATCCGGGTGTTCGACGTCGAGGCGGACGGCGGGGTCCGCGGCAGCCGGGTCTGGGCGGAGGTGACCGGGGAGCGGGCCGGTGTCCCGGACGGCATGAAGACCGACTCCGAGGACAACGTGTACTGCACCGGTCCCGGCGGGATTCACGTGTTCGCGCTCGACGCGGCCTGCCTCGGGGTCATCCCCGTTCCGGAGGGCGTGGCGAATTTCACCTGGGGTGACGAGGACTTGCGGAGCCTTTTCGTCACCGCCTCGACCTCGCTCTACCGCACCCGGGTCCGCGTTCCGGGCCGCCCCGCGTTCTAGCCCCGAGCCCCTGTTCCGACTCCCGACCGCGCGCACCGCCGGCGGAGGCGGCCGGGGGCCGGCCGTGCGGGCCCGGGCAAACGGACCCGGGGCGCCGGTGGGCCGGCGGGCGCCGAGCGCCGGGCGCCGGGCGCGGAGACATTCGACGGAATCGGAGGAGGGCGCCATGCCGCGATACCTCAAGACCGGGATCGGCGAAGACGCCAGGGCGGATGCCGACCGCAAGGTCCGCCGGACCGTGGAGGACGTGCTCGCGGACATCGAAGGGCGGGGGGATGCCGCGGTGCGCGAGTACTCGGAGCGGTTCGACGGCTGGTCGCCGGCCGACTTCCGCCTCGGCCGGGCCGCCATCGACGCCTGCTACGAGCGGGTCGGCGCGAGGGAGCGGGCCGACATCGAGTTCGCGCAGGCGCAGATCCGCAATTTCGCGGAGATCCAGAAGTCCGCGCTTCGCGACGTCGAGCACGAGACGATGCCCGGCGTGATCCTCGGCCACCGGAACATCCCGGTGAACAGCGTCGGCTCGTACGTGCCGGGTGGAAAGTACCCCATGGTCGCTTCCGCCCACATGAGCGTGGTCACCGCCAAGGTGGCGGGGGTGAAGCGGATCGCCACCTGTGCGCCGCCCTACGAGGGCGAGCCGAACCCGGCCCTCGTGGTCGCCCAGGACCTCGGCGGGGCGGACGAGATCTACTGTCTCGGCGGGGTGCAGGCGGTCGGGGCGATGGCGCTCGGCACCGAGACCATCGAGCCCGTGGACATGCTGGTCGGGCCCGGGAACATGTTCGTCGCCGAAGCCAAGCGCCAGCTCTTCGGCCGGGTGGGCATCGACCTCTTCGCGGGGCCCACCGAGACCCTGGTCATCGCCGACGAGACGGTGGATGGCGAGCTTTGCGCGGCGGACCTCCTCGGCCAGGCGGAGCATGGCCCGACCTCGCCCGCGACCCTCCTCACGACGTCCGAAGAGCTCGCCCGCGAAACGATGGCGGAGGTCGAGCGCCAGCTCGCCGTCCTGCCGACCGCCGAGACCGCGGGCCGGGCGTGGCGGGACTACGGACAGGTCATCGTCTGCGAGAGCAACGACGAAATGGCCGCCGTCGCGGACGGCATCGCGGCCGAACACGTGCAGGTCATGACCCGGGACGCGCAGTACTTCCTCGACCGTCTGACGAACTACGGCGCCCTCTTTCTCGGGCCGGAGACGAACGTCTCCTACGGCGACAAGGTGATCGGCACCAACCACACCCTGCCGACCCGCCGCGCCGCCCGCTACACGGGGGGCCTGTGGGTCGGGAAGTTCATCAAGACCTGCACCTACCAGCGGATTACGGAGGAGGCGTCGGTGACGGTCGGGGAGTACTGCTCGCGCCTCTGCGCCCTCGAGCACTTCGCAGGCCACAAGGAGCAGGCGGACATTCGCCTCCGGCGCTACGGCGGGCAGAACGTGCGCGGCCTCGAGGCCCTCCCCGGCGCCGGCGGCTGAATCGGCCGACGAGGAGCATCACGAGTGAAGCGGTCGACACTCGCCGCGAGGCGGTATCGCATCCTGCGGGGCTCGGGTGGAAGTGCTTCCCGATGCGGTGTCGGCTCCTTTCCGAGGGCTTCCGGAGCATCCGGGCGGCGAGACCGGGGCCTCGGTTCGTTACGGACGCGAACCGCGGCGCCATACCATGAAAATCGAACGGTGGAAGTTCGATTTTCATGGTAATCGGTTTCCGACGACGAGCTCTCTATTCCGGGGCGGGCGGCTGTCCGGAGGGGGTTCGCGAGGGTGCGGGGGCCGGAGGAACGGGGCGTGGGATTCGGGGGATCGTGCGATGGGGGCGGGCGGCTCGGCAGCCGCCGGCGGCCCGCGCCGGCCGGCGGCGTCCCGGGGCGGCCCCGGGCCAGTCCCGGGTCGGTCCTTGCACCGGCCCTCCCGCACGGGTTAACTTCGGCGGCGTCCTCCGGCGGCTCCGTGGCCGGAGCAAGGCGGGCCGCGGCGGCGCCGGACAGCAGACGGCTCGCGCGCGCCGGGAGACGGGATCGACGGCCCGACAGGATGCCGCGAGACGACGACCCGAGACGACAACCATGGGAGATTCGCAATGAGACACGTACTGGCAGTCGCAGCGGGCGTGGTCGCCCTCGCGGGCGCGAGCGCCCAGGCAGAGATCCGCCTCGGGGTGCTCTACCCCATCGCCGGCACCGGAGCGGTGTACGGGGTCCCCGCGATGTTCGGCCACGACCTCGCGGTCGACGAGATCAACGCGGCGGGCGGGGTCGACGGTCAGCAGCTCGCCACCTTCAAGCGCGACACCAAGCTCAAGCCCGCCGCCGCTGCCGCCGCCGCCAAGGAGCTCATCACCAAGGACGGGGTGAACGTCCTCGTCGGCGGGCTCAGCTCGGCGGTCGGCCTCGCCATCTCCGAGGTAGCGCGGCAGGAGAAGGTGGTCTACATCGCCACCATCCCGAAGACCATCCAGATGACCACCACCAAGCTGCACGACCACGTGTTCCGCACCGCCTCGCACACCGATTTCGAGGGCGACGCGATGGCCCAGATCGTGGCTCGGCTCGGCATCGAGAAGCTGTGCGACATCCAGCTCGACTACGCCTACGGCCACGATCTCGGGGCGGGCATCGTGCGGGGCCTCGCGCGCCATGCTCCGAACGTGGAGATGGTGATCGAGCTTCGGCCGAAGCTCGGGGCGACCGACTACAACGCGTTCATCTCGCAGATCCTCGGCGCGGGCTGCGACGGGATCACGAGCGGGCTCTGGGGGTCGCACTTCGTCAACTTCGCGCAGCAGGCCAAGCCGTTCGGTCTCTTCGAGCAGGCGAAGTACATCTCCGGGGGCGAGATCGCGAGCCACGAGATCGCGGGCAGGATGGGCGAGGACTACCCGGACAACGTCTGGAGCAACACCTACGAGCTGTGGTACGACCACTTCGACCCGTCGCACGTCGCCTTCCAGAAGGCGGTGGCCGAGAAGGCCGGCACGGACGAGACCGCGATGTGGCCGGTGCTCGCCTACATCGGCGTCAAGTTCTACGCGGCGGCCGTGACGAAGGCGGGCTCGGTCGAGTCCGATGCCGTCGCGGAGGCCCTCAAGGGGCTCAGCATCGAGACCCCGGTCGGGCCGCGCACCATCGACCCCGAGGATCACCAGGCCGACACCGGGCAGTTCTGGGGGCCGATGGTGAAGAAGGAGGGGGTTCCCTACCGGATGATGGACCCCATCACCTACATCCCGGCCGAGATCGCCGAATAGCGATGACGTGAGCCGTCCGGCGCCCGCGTCGGCGCCTCCCTTCGGGGGCGCGCCGGCGCGCCGGCGCGCTGACGCGGGCGCCGGTCCGGCTCGTTCCCGATCCCGCTCCGACCCCCGCTCCCGACCCCATCCCCGAAAGGGCCGTTCGATCGTGGAATCACTGGTTCGGTTCGCTCGCGAGGAGCTCGGAAACCCAGGGCTCGCGACCCTCCTCGACCAGCCCTCGTTCGCCTTCATCCAGGTGCTCAACTCCGTCTCGCAGGGGATGAACCTCTTCATCATCGCCTCGGGGCTCTCCCTCATCTTCGGGGTGCTCCGGGTCATCAACTTCGCCCACGGCGCCTTCTACATGTTCGGCGCCTACATCCTCTACTCGGTGGCGGAGTCGTACGGGCTGGGGTTCTGGACCGGGGTGGCGGCGGCGGGGGTCGGCCTCGCGGCCATGTCCGTCCTCATCGAGCGGGGGCTCTTCCGGTTCATCTACGACAAGGAGCACCTGATGCAGCTCCTCCTCACCTTCGCGGTGGTCCTCATCCTCACCGACCTCGCGAAGATGATCTGGGGGACGGACCAGTACAGCGTGTCCTATCCGGACGGCTTCGGGGGGGCGGTCGACCTCGGTGTCACCCGGTATCCGACCTACCGGCTGCTGCTCATCGTGGTCGGCCCCCTGATCCTCGTCGGGCTCATGCTCTTCACCGCGCGCACGAGGTGGGGGCGCCTCACCCGCGCGGCCACCCAGGATCGGGAGATGCTGGGGGCGCTCGGCGTCAACGTTCCGGTGATCTACACCGGGGTCTTCATCCTCGGCTCCGCGCTCGCCGGCATCGGCGGCGCGCTCGCCGCGCCCTTCAACAGCCCTACCCCCGGCATGGACGCCATCATCATCGTCGACTGTTTCGTCATCGTGATCGTCGGGGGGCTCGGCAGCATCGTCGGGAGCTTCATCGGGGCGCTCATCTATGGGCTCGTCTTCAACTTCGGCTCCGTGATCGTGCCGAACTGGCAGGACGTCTTCCCGTTCCTGATCCTGCTCGCGGTGCTGCTCTGGCGGCCGTGGGGCCTCTTCGGCCGGCCCGAGGGCGAAGGAGCCTAGGGGGATGGAGTCGGCCCGGGTCATGCCGCGCCCGGTCGCGGTCGCGTGCGCGGCGGCGCTGCTCGCGCTGCTCGCGGCGCCGCTGCTCGATTCGCGCTACCTCATCGATCTCTTCACCGAGATCATGATCTACGCCCTGTTCGCGCTCAGCCTCAACGTGCTGATCGGCTATTCCGGGAACGTCTCGTTCGGGCACGCCGCCTACTTCGCGATCGGGGGGTATACCTGCGCGATCCTCCTCACCACGTACGAATGGAGCTTCGCGCCCGCGTTCGCGGCCGCGGTGGTCGCCTCCGCGCTCGCCGCCGCCTTCGTCGCCTGGTTCTGCGTGCGCCTGACCGACATCTACTTCGCGATGCTCACCCTCGCGTTCGCGATGGTGGTCTGGGGGGTGGCGTTCAAATGGCGGAGCGTGACGGGAGGTGACGACGGGTTCGTCGGGGTGTCCGTGCCCGCGATGATCGACTCGCGGGTCGAGTTCTACTATTTCACCCTGGCGGTCACCGGCCTCTCCGCGGCCCTGTTGTGGCTCATCTGCCACTCCGCGTTCGGGCGGTGCCTCGTCGCGGTCCGCGAGAACCGGGTGCGGGCCGGGTTCGTCGGCATCAATACCCGCCTCATGCGCTGGTGGGCGTTCGTGGTGGCAGGAACGTTCGCGGGGGTGGCGGGGGCGATCTTCGGGATGTTCCACCGCGGCATGTACATCGAGTCGGCGTTCTGGACCGAGTCGGCGACGGTGCTCATCATGACCCTGCTCGGGGGGATCCATTCGTTCTTCGGGCCGGCCATCGGCGCCGCGACGCTCTTCGTGCTCGAGCGCCTCACCAACGAGTACACCGAGTACTGGCCGCTCGTCCTCGGGGCGATCCTGTTGGGCATCCTGCTCTTCCTGCCGGACGGCCTCGCCGGGCTCGCGCGCAAGCTCGCCTCGTACCGGACGCGGGGCGGCTGAACCGATGCTCCGCACCGTCGGCCTCTTCAAACAGTTCGGAGGCTTCGTCGCCATCGACGGGGTGGACTTCGAGCTCGATGAGGGAGAGAAGCACGCGATCATAGGCCCGAACGGCGCGGGCAAGACGACGTTCTTCCATCTCATCACCGGGCATCTCCGGCCCGACCGGGGCCGGGTCGAGTACGAGGGGCGCGATCTGGGCGGGCTTCCGCCGCACCGCATCGTCAAGGCGGGGCTCGCCCGTTCGTTCCAGCGGGTCAACGTCTATCCGCGCATGAGCGTGTTCGAGAACGTGCAGGTCGCGCTCATGGCCCGCGACAACCGGCACTTCACGATGTTCCGGATCGGGGCCCGCTTCAACCGGTACGAGACGCTGGAGCTGCTCGCACTCGTCGGGCTCTCGGAGGAGGCCGGCGAGCAGGCGGGAGAGCTCGCCTACGGCAAGCAGAAGCAGTTGGAGCTCGCGATCGCCCTCGCCGAGCGGCCCCGGGTCCTGCTCCTCGACGAGCCGACCGCGGGCATGTCGCCGAGCGAGACGGAGGAAGCGATCCGCCTCATCCAGGAGATCGCGGATGCGCGGAGACTCACCCTGCTCTTCACCGAGCACGACATGACGGTGGTCTTCGGAATCGCGGACCGGATCACGGTGCTGCACAACGGAGGGGTCATCGCGGCCGGTGCGCCGGACGCGGTGCGGGGCGACCCCCAGGTGCGGAGCGTGTATCTCGGGGAGGAGGAGGGAGAGGGAGAGGAGGGCGATGGCGCAGCTTGAGCTCCGGGACGTCCACACCGCATACGGCCAGAGCCAGGTGCTCTTCGGGGTGTCGTTCGCGGTGGAGCCCGGCGAGTGCGTCGCCCTCATCGGACGGAACGGCGTCGGCAAGACCACCACCATCCGCAGCATCGCCGGGCTGGTGGCCCCGCGCCGGGGTGCGATCGAATGGCTCGGCGAGAACATCGCGGGCCGGCCGTCCCATCGGGTTGCGAAGCTCGGGATCGGCTACGTTCCCGAGGAGCGGCGGATCTTCCCCGAGCTGACGGTCTGGGAGAACCTCGACATCGCCCGCCGGGAGACGCCGGGAGGATGGGACGAGGAACGGGTGTTCGCGCTCTTCCCCGACCTCCGGCCCATCCGGACCCGGCTCGGCGGGGTGCTCTCGGGCGGCCAGCAACAGATGCTGACCATCGCCCGAAGCCTGATGGGGAACCCGAGGCTGCTCCTCCTCGACGAGCCGTCGGAGGGTCTCGCGCCGCGCGTCGTCGAGTCCTTGCGCGACCAGGTGCGGAGCCTGAAGGACGAGGGGCTGTCGATCGTCCTCGCGGAGCAGAACCTCTCGTTCGTGCTCGCCTTGAGCGACCACTGCCACATCATGGAGAAGGGCGAGATCAAGCACTCGGGCTCGACCGGGGAGCTCCGCGACCACCCCGAGATCCTGGAGCGGTACCTCACCGTCTGACGAGGCTTCGCATATGCCGCCGGCTTCATCGCCCCGCTACCGCGGGAAGGGCGTCGGCTCCACGAACGGATAGCGGGCTCTCGCCTTGGCGAGGGCCGTGCCTCGTCGCCGGAGAGGACGCGACCGGCCGCCGCCTCGCCGGGAGCACGCCCGGCCGTGGCCCGCACCCACGGCGCCGGTGCTAGACTGCCGCAGCCGGATGCCCGGCAGGCGCAAGTTCCCGAAGGAGGCCTCGTGACGCCCGATGATCGCGTCTTCCTGAAAAGGTTTTTCCAGAACCTTCTGGATCAATCGCTCGATCCGTCGGATGAGCGTTACGTTCCTCTGTACGAAGAGCCTGGCTTGGCGGATGAAGACCCCGTCAAGCTGCTCGCCGATGCGATCGAATGGACGTCGGAAAGCGTGCAGCTTCTCTCCGGATATCGTGGGACGGGCAAGAGCACGGAGCTGAAGCGGCTCAAGGCCCGCCTGGAGGAATCCGGCTATCTGGTGTTCCTGTGCGACGTCGAAGACTATCTCAACCTTTCGACACCGATCGACGTGAGCGACTTCCTGATGGTCGTCGCCGGTGCATTCGGCGAAGCCGTCAATGGGCGTCTGAAGAAGGACAACCATCCATTGCATGAAGGGTATTGGGAGCGATTTCGCACTTTCTGGGATGGATTGCAAATCGAAGACCCCAAATTTTCCGCCTCGGTCGGGACGGGACCGGTATCGGTCGGAATCCAGGCCAATCTGAAAAGCGCTCCTGCGTTCAAGGAGCAACTGCAGAAGCACATGGCCGGACATCTGGGTGCCCTCGTCGCCGACGTTCGGGCCTTCCTTGAAGGCTGCGTGAAGAGATTGAGAGAATGTTACGGCGATCATGAAGTCGTGCTGTTGCTCGATTCCATCGAGCATATCAGGGGCACGTTGGCGAATGCGGACGATGTTCATGGTTCGGTGGAAAGGCTGTTCGCGGGCCATTCCGAAAAACTCCACCTATCCGGTTTGCACGTGATCTACACCGTCCCGACGTATCTCAAGATCCGTTACCCGAACGTGGACGCACTCTACGAACCGGGAGGTTTGATCGTTCTTCCGGCATTCAAGCTGTTCGAGCAGGATGAGAATCGAACCTCTATCCCGGCGAATTTTGACGCCATGGAACGAGTCGTCCGTCAACGCGATGACTGGCGCAGGTTGCTGGGAAATGACCGTTCGCTTCTGGATCGCCTGATCCGCAACTCCGGTGGACATCTTCGGGATCTGCTGCATCTCCTCAGCCAGGTCCTGCTGCGCGCGAGGGAGCTCCCCGTTCCCGAACGCACCGTGGACGCCGCCATCAGCCAGATGAGGTCCACGTTCCTGCCCATCCCCGACGTCGACGCGCTCTGGCTGGACGGAATCGCCGCCAACCGCCGGGTCAACTTGGAGGAGCTGGCGGCGCTGCCCTTTCTCTCCCGGTTCTTCGATACCCATCTCGTCCTCTGCTACCGCAACGGCGAGGAGTGGTACGACGTCCATCCCCTGGTCCGGGAGCACGTTCGCGCCCAGGCTGAATACGTCCGCCAACGCCCTGCCCAAGCGTGAGGCTCCGGTGGTGACGACCGCTGTTTTGTCCTCGGACGGCGACGAAGCCGTCCTCGACCCGGCAGCCGAAGCCGAATGGCAGATACTCCGCCGGCAGATCGAGTTGGCCTCCGGCTTCTGGCTTGGATTCATTTTCTGCCCGTCTCCGCGCCCGGTCGCGGTGCTGCGGCAGCGGGTGGAACAAATCTACCGGTTTCATGCGTCGCAGGTGCGGCTGCTCCGCCCCTCTGAACCGGAGGAGCTTCGCGAGATCCTGCCCCGGTTGCTGGAGCCGGAATCCGTGGAGGCAGGCTGCGTCTGGGTCGAGGCCATCCACCTCGACGCTTCGACGTTCACGGATGAGGAACCCGGTCCCTGGGCCACGGCCTGGGACTGGACGTTGATGCGCACCAACGAACACCGGGAAGTCCTGCGCCGCCGGCTGAACAGGGGCTTGGTGTACGCGGCCTCGCCGCAGTGGAAGCCCCGCGCCCGCATTGCCGCTCCCGATCTGTGGTCGATACGTTCCCTGGTGCTCGATCTGCCGGCAAGCGCCGGCGGATTGCCGGATGCCGGCCGCCGGGACGCGATGGAAAGGGAATCCGTCGCACCTGACCCTTCCCTCGATACCGCCATCGACGTCGACTTCGCGCTGGCGGAAGCGCGTCGAATCGAAGGCAAGCCGAAGTACGACCCGCGTTCACATGCGCGCGTGCTCCTGCGGGCGGTCGAAGGATTGCTGGCGCGGGATCGGACAGGCAAGGCGGTAGAGACGGCTCACCGGGCACTGCACATCTTGAGGAACGCGCCGGACCCGGGGCGCCTGTTGCCCACGGCGCTGCACTGGACAGGGCAGGCGGAACGGGCGGACGGCGACTTCGCCGCGGCCGAGTCGCACCTCGATGAAGCGGTGAGTGGCTGGAAGTCCCTCATCGACAGGAACGGTGAATCACCACAGACCTTGCGCGATCTGTCCATCAGTCTGGGGAGCCTTGGAGATGTCCGCCGCAAGTCCGGCGCTCTGGCGACCGCGACGGAGGCGTTTGAGGAATCCCTTGCTCTCGACCGCCGTCTGCTGGAAGCGATGGGCGAGACGCCGCAGGTATTGCGCGACCTGTCCGTCAGTCTCAACAAGCTCGGAGATGTCCGGCGCGAGGGGGGTGGCCTTGCTGCTGCGACGGAGGCATTCGAAGAATCCCTCGCTCTCGACCGCCGGCTATTGGAAGCGTTTGGCGAGACGCCGCAGGCGTTGCGCGACCTGTCCGTCAGTCTTGAAAGGATCGGAGGTGTTCGGCGCGAGTCCGGCGAACTCGCTGCTGCAACCGCAGCGTTCGAAGAATCCCTCTCCTTCGCCCGCCGCCGGCTCGAAGCGTATGGCGAGACGCCGCAGGCGCTACGTGACCTGTCCGTCGTTCTTGGCAGGGTCGGAGATGTCCGCCGCGAGTCCGGGGACCTCACCGCCGCCACCGCCGCGTTCGAGGAGTCCGCTACCCTCGAGCGCCGTTTGCCCAACGCCACGGGTGAGACATGAGCCGGTCCCAATTATCGTTTCTACCGGCCTCCGCATCCGGTGACCGGGAAGCCATGTCGTATTCCAAGACGAGGATGGGCTTGGCCGCGCTCCTGGGCGGATGCAAGCCGCGACAGCTTCGAGGCATTGGACTCGGCGGGCCGGATCGTCTGAGGCGAGGATGAAACGAAGGTCCCGCAGTACAAGCGTTTCGTGCACGACGTCGAGACGAACGTCGCCAAGTCGTTCTTCCAGGACTATACCGACGGCGAAAAGCAGATCGCGGCCCTGTTCGGCGCCACCGGGCTCTTCCCGACCCCCAAGCCGACGACCCTGCCCATGCGCTTCATCTCGCAGACCTCCGGGCGGGAGAGCCTCGTCCTCGATTTTTTCGCCGTCTCCGGGACCACTGGCCACGCCGTCATCCACCTGAACCGCGGGGACGGCGGAAGACGCAAGTTCCTCCTCGTCGAAATGGGCGACTACTTCGACACCGTTCTCCTCCCCCGCATCAAGAAGGTCACGTTCGCCCCGGAATGGAAAGACGGCAAGCCGAAGCGCCCCGCCACCCCCGAGGAAGCCGAACGCTCCCCGCGGATCGTCAAGGTGGTGCGCCTCGAATCCTACGAAGACACCCTCAACAACCTGGAGCCTCGCCGCACCGATGAACAGCAATTCGCGCTCGACACGTCGCGGAGCCAGGGCCAGGGCCAGGACGCTTTCCGGGAGCAGTACCTCCTTCGCTACATGCTCGACGTGGAGACCCGCGGCAGCTCCTCGCTGCTGAACGTCGCCGCCTTCACCGATCCGACCTCCTACCGGCTCAGGGTCAAGCGCCCCGGCTCGGACGAGAGCCGCGAAGTCGCCGTCGATCTGGCGGAGACGTTCCACTGGCTGATCGGCCTCACCGTGCAGCGCATCGCCGCGCCGAGGACCTTCAATGCCGATTTCGAGCGCGACGGCGAAGGCCGCCTGCGGCTGAAGGGGCGGCTCAAGCGGAAGAAGGCGGGCGGGGCTTGGTGGTTCCGCACCGTCACCGGGACCCTCCCCGACGGCCGCAAGGCGTTGGTGGTCTGGCGCAAGCGCCCCGGCGGCGAGACGCCCGAGGGGATCGAGCGGGACAACCTCGTCCTCGACGAGTGGTTCACCGGGCACCGCGGGTTCGCGGACGAAGACGGCGGCGGCGGGTACGATCTCGTCTACGTCAACGGCGACAACCACCTCGGAGCCTCAAGGCCCCGGCCGACACTTGGAAGGTGCGCCTCATCGAGGAAGCCTTCCATCGGCTGATGTTCGAGCCGGAGAGGCGGTGGTGGCTCCGGTATCGGCTGCCCGCGACCGTCCCGCCGGCCTCGTCCTCCCGGGGCGCGCGGCATCGCCATCGTCCGGCCGCTACGATCCTCGATCGGCTTGCACCGGACCGAGGTCGCCCGGATCGACATACCCGGATTCGACCCACCGTGCTCGCGCAATCTGCTCACACGCGGCGCGGCGTTGCTCCGGTCCGGTCTTCGAGACGAGCCCCCGGCTGGTGGGCGGTTCGCCAGCCAGCGCCGCGCCGTAAGCGAGCGCCGGACAGGTCTCGGCCAGCACGATGCGCCGGTCGCGCCGCAGTTCGTTCAACCCACCCTCGAAAGGTCTGCATTCATGGCGCCCGGCACGCGGGTACGAGGGTTCGCGGAGATCGACCCGGTGCAGGTTTCCTCGGCGGCGCTGCGAGACGTCGAGTTCGAGTTCGATGAATTGACATCGCACCATGCAGGCATGAAGATTGATGGCATTGAAGACATGCTTTTGAAGGCGATGCCAATGGCTCAACTGACGGTCCGCAAGCTGAGCATGCAGGTGGTCGATGCCCTCAAGCGGCGGGCGGCCGCTCACGGCCGATCCGCGGAAGCGGAGCATCGGGAGATCCTGCGCAAGACGTTGCTCGCCGATGATGGAAATTTCGCGGATCGTGCGCGGATCATGAGGCAACGCCTTCAATCATCGGTTGACGGCACTGAAACGATCCGGGCCGACCGGGACCGGGACGGAACGACGTGAGAGGCTACGTCGTCGACGCGAGTGTCGCCGTCAAGTGGCTCGTGGCAGAGAGTCTGTCGGATGAAGCGTCGAGCCTGCTCGATGCGGGGTTGACGTTGCTGGCCCCCGCGCTGCTCTTTGCCGAGGCCGCCAATGCGTTATGGGCCATGCACCGACGCGGCGACATCGACCGGGACGGGCTTGCCGGCGCCGTGGATCTGCTCCGCACCGCTCCAGTCACCACACCGCGGTCGATGCGCCAACTTGCGGCCTCCGCGACGCGGCTGGCTGTCGACCTCAGCCATCCGGTCCACGACTGCTTCTATCTCGCTCTGGCGGTTCACGAGCAGCACCCCGTGGTCACCGCCGACACTCGATTCCGGGAGAAGACGCGGGACCATCCGTACCTGTTCGACCGGGTCGTGCACTTGGCGGACATCGGGAAAACCCGACCGCGCTTCGTCGGATGAGGAAAACGACATGAAGCCCGTAGCCGTGCGCAACATCGAGCGCGCCGACGGCGCGGCCATCGACGAGCTCGGCACGCTCGAGGTCGCGACCGTGCACGAGGCCCGGGGCCGCCGCGGCCTGCTCAAGCCGTACATCCTCCCGAGCCACCCGGGCGCAGGCCGCCGGCAGCGCCGTCACCATGCAAAGCGGGCAGGACACCCGCGTCCGCCAGGACGCGCCGCTCCCAGGAGACCCGGCCCGCGGGCGCTGCCCATCATGGCCCGTTGGCCCGACGCGAAGCCCGGCTGGATTGCAGGGGAGGGCTGATGGCGGCAGTCCACTATCACGAAGGACGCTTCCCGCCCGAGGAGCGTCTCGACTGGCCGGCGCTCATCCCGCTGATCGGTCCGGCGGTCGCGGCGGTGGCGCGCTACGACGGGGCGCTCGCCGCCATTCCCAACCCCCGCGTCCTGCTCTCGCCCATGACGACCCAGGAAGCGGTGCTCTCCTCGCGCATCGAGGGTACCCAGGCCACCATGGGCGAGGTCCTGGAGTTCGAGGCCGGGCAGGAAGCGGAGTCCCCCGAGCGCCGGGCCGACATCCACGAGGTGCTCGACTACCGCGCCGCGATGCGGGAGGCGGAGCGGATGCTCGAGATGCTGCTCCTCTGCCAGCGGGTCGTCCGGGAGGCGCACCGGGTGCTGCTTTCCGGGGTGCGCGGCGAGGGCAAGTCCCCCGGCGACTACCGGCGCATCCCCAACTGGATCGGCCCGCCCGGCTGCGCCGTGGAGGAGGCGGCCTTCGTGCCCGTCGGGGCGGAGAAGCTCCCCGAGGCCATGAGCGCATGGGAGCGGTACGTGCACCACGAGGCCCCCGATCGGCTGGTGCAGCTCGCCGTCCTGCACGCGGAGTTCGAGGCCCTGCACCCGTTCCTGGACGGCAACGGCCGCCTGGGCCGGATGCTGGTCCCCCTGTTCCTCTGGCAGTGCGGCCTCATCGGCCAGCCCATGTTCTACGTCAGCGCCTATTTCGAGGCCCGCCGCGACGCCTACTACGAGGGGCTGCTCGCCGTCTCCCGCGACGACGACTGGACCGGGTGGTGCCGGTTCTTCCTGAAGGCGGTCCGGGCGCAGGCCGAGGAGAACCTGACGAAGGCCCGGGGGATCCTCGACCTCTACGAGGACATGAAGGGGCGGGTGGCGGACGTGACCCGCTCCCGCTACGCCATCCACACCCTGGACTGGATCTTCGAGCATCAGATCTTCAACAGCGGCAGCTTCGCAGCCAACGCGGGGGTCCCGGACCGCACGGCGCGGCGGCTTCTGGCCGCGCTCTGCGACCACGGGATATTGCGGGTGATGAGGCCCGGGAACGGCCGCCGGGGAACCATCCTCGTGTTCCCGGACCTCCTGAACATCGCCGAGGGGAGGGACGTGTTTTGACGGCCATCCGTGTCCGGCAAATCGTCTCGCCGGCCATATTCCGACAAATATGGCCGGCAACGAGATTTGGCGGTCACCGATGTCCGGCAAGCGACGCTGGGGTCCCGACCGGCCGGAGGAAGGGCAGGGAGGAACGTGCTTGCTGGTCATCCATGTCCGGCAAGTCGTCTCGCCGGCCATATTCCGACAAATATGGCCGACAACGAAAATTGCCGGCCACCGACGTCCGGCAAGTCGTCTTGATCGACATCTTGCCGGCCGGCGCGACGGTGCGTGCGGTCAACGTGGCGAAAGTCACTCCCCGTCCTGAGATGGAAGGCTCATCCGCACCTAGCGCCGCGCCCGCGCCTCGCCGCCTCCCGCTTCCCGGCGCTACGCTTCCATCCCGCGCTCGCGTACCAGGACGAGTCGAGCCGGCGCCGCTTCCCGCCCTGGTCGCCGCCGTCCACGCACTGCCGGCCGCGCCGCCGCGCTCTCGGCCGGCAGCCTTGCCGCCTTCGTCACGCCCCCCGCCTTCTCATCGCCGCCGATCGCGATGCCAAGGGCCGACGCGCCGCGGCCACGCTCGAAGCCCGGGCTCTCGCCCAGAGCATCGCCGCTACCGTCCTCTCCCCCGAGGGCGGCGACTTCAACGACGACCTCACCGCCCTCGGGCCGCAGGCGCTGGCCGCGCGGCTCGGCCACAGCACGATGTAAAGTACGTTGACGGAACCGCCCGGACATGCCGGTGCGGGCCACGAAACCGCCACTTGTGAGAGCTTGCGCCGTGAACCCGCACGACCTGATACAGACCGCCCGCCGCTTGGCGGAGTCCGGCGCACCGCAGCCCACACAAGCCGACCTGCGCCGCGCGGTCAGCACGGCGTATTACGCACTGTTCCACTGCTTGGCCGGCACCGCCGCGGACCTGCTCACCGGCGCCAGCCGCGGCAAGGAGTGGCATCAGGTGTACCGTGCCCTTGAGCACGGAAAGGCCCGGAGCGCATGTCGGCAGCAAGGGGTGATACGGACGTTTCCAATGGAGATTTACAGCTTCGCCGAGGCGCTCGTCGACTTGCAGGATGCGCGGCACCATGCGGACTACTCGCTTGAAGGCCGGTATTCCAAGCAAGAGGTTCTTGTGATAATCGACGTAGCCGAGCACGCCATCGACCGGTTCGAGCAGGCCGACGCCCGGCATCGGCGCGCGTTCGTCGTTCATGTGCTGTTCAAGCGGCGCCGGCCACAGGAGGTTTCGAGATGAACGAGCAGCAGGTACGCGAGGTCGCCGAGGCGGCCTTCAAGCGCCACTTCGGAGACGTTGGGATCGTCCGAATCAACATCCGGCAGAGGCTCGACTTCGAGGACGACCCCGCCGTGGACGTGAACATCATCTACGACGACGAATCCGGGCAAGTGACCGGTCGCGGCTTCCTGGGTGTCCTGTCGGAAGTCGTCGACAAGACATGGCGGGAGGGAAAGGACGACCTCGGCTACCCCTACCTCCGCCTCATCGCCAAGTCCGACATCGGCCAGCGCGATCCGGCCACGGTCTGACGACTTGGGTGTAAACGGTTGACCGTTTGACGCAGGAGTGAGCCGGTCACCGGGCCGCACGCCCATCGCCTCCAGGACCCGCGCGGGGAAGGTGACCTGATGCCTGGACGCCGCTCCCACCCCCGCCGCCGTAACGCACCGCCTCCGCTGCCCTTTTCGGGGAAGCTGGTGCTGCGCCAGTGGCTGCTTGGCCTGTTCGGCGTCGAGCGCTTCGACCGGCTTGCCGGGCACCTGCGGGAGGAATCGCTCGAAGGGCTGGACGCGGACAACGTCCACCGCTTCCATCATGCCCTGTGCCTGCACCTGCCCGCGGAGCGGCGGCCGGCCCTGCCGGACGAGGCGCTGCTGGAGCACGATCAGGCGATCGTCGCCGTCACCGCCCGCCTGAACGAGCCACGCATCGTCCGGGGCGAGCGCCCGATCGCCTGGAAGTACTTCCAGTACCTCGCGCTGCTCTTCACCGAGATCTACCTCGACCGCTGGTTCCGCGACCCGCGGGCGCTGCTCGCGGCGCTGAACGCGCACGTCGCCGCGTTCAACGAGGGCAAGGCGGAGGCCGACCGCATCTCCCCGTTCGGCGAGGCCGCTACCGAAACCGAGGCTTCGGCGCAGCTCGACAAGCTGGCGTTCTGGATGGCCACCGGCAGCGGCAAGACGCTGCTCATGCACGCCCATATCCTCCAGTACCGGCGCCTGCTCGTGCGCCACGGCCGCGCCCGCGACCTCAACCGCATCCTCCTGCTCACGCCGAACGAAGGGCTCTCGCGCCAGCACCTTCGCGAGCTCGAGACGGCGGGGATCGAGGCGGAGATCTTCGACAAGCAGGGCCGGGGACCGGGCGGTCGGGGGCTCTTCGCCGGACGGGCGGTCGAGATCCTGGAGATCACCAAGCTCAGGGACGAGATGGGGGACCGGACCGTCGCCGTAGAGGCGTTCGAGGGGAACAACCTCGTGCTGATCGACGAGGGGCATCGCGGGGCCGCCGCAGGGGAGGGCGGCGCGTGGATGCGCTTCCGCAACGCGCTCTGCGAACGGGGCTTCTCCTTCGAGTACTCGGCGACCTTCGGGCAGGCGGTCAAGGGCAACCCGGGCCTCGGCGACCTCTATGCCCGGAGCACGCTCTTCGACTACTCCTACCGCTGGTTCCACGGCGACGGCTTCGGCAAGGACTACCGGATCCTGAACCTCGACGACGACGGCAGCGGCAGCGGCGACGGTGCGGGGTGGATGGCGACCTGGCTCACCGCCTGCCTGCTTGCCTTCTTCCAGCAACAACGGCTCTACCGCGAGCACGAGGCGGCGCTCCGGCCCTTCCACCTGGAACGCCCGCTCCGGATCTTCGTCGGCGGCCGGGTCACCGCCACCCTTGCGAAGCGCGATGCCTCGGACATCGTGGAGATCCTGCGCTTCCTGGCCGGCTACGTGTCGGACCGCGCCGGCAGCGTCGCGCGCATCCGGGAGATCCTGAGCCGGGGGCTCGTCTCTGCGGCCGGGGAGAACCTCTTCGCCGGGCGCCATCTCGTGGAACGCCGCGGCGCGGACGAAGCCGACTCGGGATCGGGATGAGGATCTTCGGGTGCGGCACCGGTGCGGATCTGCTGGAGCGCACGGCGCGTCTCGTCTGACCGGACCCGGCCCCCCGCATCCGGAGCTCGCGGGGAGAATTCGACCGAAAGAGACCCCTAGGGAGCCCCGTCCGCCGCCCGGCGAGCGTTCGCGGCGTCCTCGGCCCCGAGCCCGTAGACCTCGCGGGCGGTTCCGGCGGTGATGAGGCCCTCCTCGAGGTCCGCGAGCACCTTCGCCCGGGGCCGGTTCGCGGGGTCGCCGAAGCCGCCCCCGCCCGCGTCCCGCATCGTGAAGCGCTGTCCCGGGGCCACCGTGTGCGCGCCCTTGGGATGGACCGGGCGGCCGTCGATCAGGAGGGTGCGCCGGCTTCCGTCGCCTCCGCCGAAGAGGCCGCGGGCGGGAAACTCCGACCGGGGCGCGACGCAGAACGCGGTGAACGTGGAGCCGGTGTCGTTGCGAAACTCGATCTCCTGGCCGAGCCCACCGCGCGCCTCGCCGTGACCGCCCGTGTCGGGGAGCAGGCGCTTGTGCACGACGGTGACCCCGGTCAGGGACTCCCACATCTCGACCGGAACCGCCCGCATGTTCGACGGCCCCGGAATGGTGTCGGCTCCGTCGAACCCCCGGAGGGCTCCGAAGCCTCCGGTCGAGAAGTAGATGGTGGACATCGGATGGCCGTCCGGGCGGGCGCCCTGGAAGGTGACGATGTTCATCATGCCGCAGTCCGCCTGCACCCGCCCGGGCGCCGCCTCCGCGAGCGTCCGGAAGACGAGAGGTACGACCATGTGGCCGGTCACGTGCCGCCCCCCGGTCGGGCAGGGCGGCTGCGCGTTCAGGATCGAGTCCTCGGGCGCGCTCACTCGGATCGGAGCCACCGCGCCCTCGTTGTTCGGCATCTCGGGCACGGTCAGGCACTTCACCGCGTAGCAGGCCATCGCGCGCGTGTAGCAGAACGGCACGTTGATGCCGCGGTCGACCGGGGCCGAAGTCCCGGAGAAGTCGAGGCCGATCCCCCGGCGGGCAACCTCGGCGCGGCACGCGAGGCGCAGGGGTTCGTCGATGCCCTCGATGTCGATGGCTCCTTCCCAGACGCCGTCACGGAGATCGGCGATCCGATCCCGGATGGCCCGCTCGCTCTGGCCGCGGATGGCCGCGGAGAGGGGGGCGAGGTCGTCCAGGCCGTACTCGTCCATGAATTCCAGGAGCTGGCGGGCCCCGACCTCGTTGCAGGCGATGTTGGCCATGAGGTCGCCGAAGACCTGCTCCGGCACCCGCACGTTGCTGCGGATGACGTCGAACGTCGGCTCGTCGAGCCGCCCGCCCCGCACCAGCTTGCACACGGGAAGGCGCAGCCCCTCGTGGAAGATCTCCGACGCGGCGGCGCCGAAGCCGAGGCCGCCGATGTCCGGCAGGTGGGTGATGCTCATCGTGTAGGCGGCGATCCTGCCGTCCCGGAAGACCGGCCGCATCACGTTGACGTCGAAGAGATGGCCCGTCCCCATCCAGGCGTCGTTGGTGGCGACGACGTCGCCCGGCTCCAGCGATTCCGGCGGGAACTTCGCGAGCATGTGCCGCAGGGTGGGGGCGGCGGTCCCGGTGAACGACGGGACGCTGTAGCTGCCCTGGGCGACGGAGTTTCCCTCCGCGTCGAGGACCACCACCGAGAGGTCGCCGCTCTCCCGGACGATGGTGGAGAACGAACTTCGCACGAGGGCGGAGATGATCTCGTCGGTGATTCCGATGAGCCGGTCCCACATGATCGAGAGGCTTACCGCGTCGATCGCACCGGGATTCGTCATTCTCCCCCTCCATTCGCCAGCTCGGCCACGAGGTTGAGGCGTTCGTCCACCGTCGCCCGATCCCCCGGGCCGAGCACGCAGGTGGATTCGGGCTCCTCGATGACGGCCGGACCCTCCACCGCCGCCCCCGGCTCGAGCGCGTACCGGTCGAGCACTTCGCACTCGACGAACGCGTCCCCGAACCAGACCCGGCGGGCCTGCTTCGCCCCCGCGCGCACGGCGCCCCGGAGCCCGCGGTAGTCGAGCGCCGCCTCCGGGCCTGCCGCCTCCACCTTCCAGCTCACGATCTCGAGCGGCTCGTCGAGAAACGTCTCCGCGAAGATCTCCGCGTACCTGGCGCGAAAGAGATCGCCCAGCCGCCCGAAGGCGTCGGCCCGGCCCGGGCCGGAGCCGCCCCCGGGGAGGGTCACCTCGATCTCGTAGCCTTGCCCCTGGTAGCGCATGTCCAGCCGACAGGCGATGGCCGGGTCCGGAACCCCGGCCCGGTGCAGGAATCCGGACGCCTCCTCGACGAGCGGTGCGAGGTCGCGTTCGAATTCGTCCGCATCGAGGTCCCCCACGAACACCCGCCGCGACCGCGAGACCTCGAAGCCGAGCGGGCTCGCCAGCAGCCCCAGGGCCGACATGACCCCGGCCCCGATCGGGAACACGACCCGGGGGACCCGGAGCTTGCGGGCGATGGCGAGCGCGTGCACCGGGCCGGAGCCCCCGAACGCGACCATGGACGAGCTCCGATAGTCGAACCCGCGTTCCGAGGCATGGATCCGGAACGCCCGCGCCACGTCCTCGTTCGCGATCTCGTGCACCCCCCAGGCGGCCCGGATCGGATCGAGCCCCGCCGGCGCCGCCACGCTGCGCTCGATCGCGGCGCGCGCGGCCTCCGCGTCGAGACGCATCTCCCCGCCGAGGAAGGAGCCGGGGTCGAGGTAGCCGAGCACCAGGTTCGCGTCCGTCAGGGTGGCCCCGGTCCCGCCCCTCCCGTAGCAGGCGGGGCCTGGGTCCGCGCCCGCGCTCCGCGGCCCGACCCGGATGAGCCCGCGTTCGTCGACCCCGGCGAGCGACCCGCCCCCGGACCCGATCTCGATCATGTCGATGACTGGCAGCTTGGCCGGAAGGCCGCTGCCGCGCTTGTACTCGTGCACCCGGCCGACCTCGAGGTCGTATTGCTTGAGGGGTGCGAACCGCCGGATGAGGGCGCCCTTCGCGGTGGTGCCGCCCATGTCGAACGAGAGGAGATCCGGGAGCCCGAGGGCGCGTCCGTGGCGGGCGGACATGAGGGCTCCCGCCGCGGGACCGGACTCGAGGGCCCGGACCGGGAAACGCCGCGCCGTCTCCGGGACGATCGAAGCCCCGGACGACGTCATGATATGGAGCCGGCCGGCGAACCCGAGCGCCGAGAGCCCGTGTTCGAGCCGTTCGACGTAGCGGTCGAACATCGGCTGGGCGTAGGCGTTCATCGTCGCGGTGGTCCAGCGCTCGTACTCGCGCATGTTCGCGAAGACGTCCGCGGAGCGGGAGACGTGCAGCCCGGGAAACTCGCCGCGGACGAGGTCCTCCGCGGCCTCCTCGTGGGCCGGGTTGGCGTAGGCGTGGAGGAAGCAGACGGCGAGCGCCTCGATGCCGGCCGAGTCGACCAGATCGCGCACCGCCGCGCGCACTTCCTCCGGATCCAGCGGCTCGACCACCGCACCGTCGGCCGCGACCCGCTCGCGGACCTCCCGGCGGCGGCGGCGCGGGACGAGGGGATCGGGCCACCGGAGCCGGAGGTCGAACAGGTCGTAGCGCTGCTCGAAGCCCATGTCGAGGATGTCGCGGAACCCCGCGGTCACCAGCATCCCGGTCGTCGCCCCGCGACGCTCGATGATCGAGTTGGTGACGAGGGTGGTGCCGTGGGCGATCGCATCGACCCCGGCCACCGGGACGTTCTCGCGGGCGAGCAGGGCGGCCGCGCCCTCGACCACCGCGGCCGAGGGGTCGGCCGGCGTGGTGAGCCGCTTGTAGACCGCGACCCGGCCGCCGTCTTCGTCGAAGAGGGCGAAGTCGGTGAACGTCCCTCCGATGTCCACGCCGAGCCGCCAGGTCATGGGTGGGGAGGTCTCCTTGCGCCGGGTCGGGTCGGCTCGGGTCGCACCGGGTCCGCTGCCTGTCGGGGCTGGCCGCCGCGCCGGTCGCGCCGAGCGGATCGAGCGAGGTGGTAGTGGAGAGCGGATGGATTCCAGAATAACATCGCGGTCGCGGAGGCACGGGAGGCCGTCGCGGAGCCCGTCGGCCGCTTCCGTTCTGCCGCGCGGCCCCTCGTCCCCGCTCCGGCGGCCGCGGGCGGATCCGTCGGGAGGGGCCGCCGTTCGCGGTCCATGTTCGCCGGGGCGCCTTTCCTCCCTCCCCGCACCCCGATTCGCCTCGATCCCCAAATGGTCATCGTCTTCGGTTCGATCAACATCGACGTCGCGATCCGCCTCGACCGACTCCCCGAGCGAGGGGAGACCGTGTTGGGGCGCGGGTGCATGGTCTCCCCCGGAGGCAAGGGCGCCAACCAGGCCCATGCGGCGCGGCGGGCCGGCGCGCCGGTGGCGATGGCCGGCATGGTCGGGGCGGACGCCTTCGCCGCCCCCGCCCTTGCCCGGCTGCGGGCGGAGGGGGTCGATCTCTCGCGGGTCGGGGAGGCCGACGAGCCCACCGGCTGTGCGACGATCTGGGTGGAGGAGGGCGCCGGTGCGAGCACCATCGCGGTCGCTTCCGGGGCCAACACGCGGCTGGCCCACTCCCAGGTCCCGGACGAGCTGCTGGACGAGGATGCCGTCCTGCTGCTGCAGCACGAGACGCCGCTCGAAGAGAACCGGCGCCTCGTGGAGCGCGCGTCGCGGCGCGGGTGCCGGATCCTGCTGAACGCCGCCCCCGCGTTTCCGGTCCCGGACGACGTCCTCGCCGCCCTCGACGTCCTCATCGTGAACGAGGTCGAGATCGTCCAAGTGGCGGCCCACGCGGGGGGCGGGGACGAGCCCCCGCGGAGCCTTCCCGAATGGCTCGCGCGCCGCTTCGGGCTGACCGTGGCGGCCACCTTCGGCGCCGAGGGGTCGGTCTGCCACACCAAGCGGGAGGCGATCCACACCCCTGCGCTCGAGATCCGGCCGGTGGACACGACCGGAGCGGGGGATACCTACGCGGGGGTTCTCGCCGCCTCACTCGCCGCGGGCCTCCCCCTGCGCGAGGCAGCCCGCTTCGCCACCGTGGCCGGATCCCTTGCCTGCACCCGGCCCGGCGCGCAGTCGTCGCAGCCCGCTTGGGCCGAGATCGAGGCCGCGGTCGCCGACCTGCCGTTCCCGCCGGGCTGAACGTCGGCGCGCCCCCCGAGCGTCCGGCGGCCGGTATGAAACAGGACTGTTCCTCGCCCGTCCGTCTACGGCGCCGGGGCGCTGGCGGGGGGCGACCGCGATTCCGCATTGCGGAATCGCCAAGCGACCGCACCAGCGGTCGCCAGCCTCCCGTTCCTGCCCGGCTGAACGTCCGTGCGCCCGCATCGCCCGTCGGCGATAGGGGCGCGGCCCCGAGACGGGGACCCCGCGTGTCCCATGGCGCCCGCGGCGGAGAGGCGACGCGCTCCCCACCGCGGGACGCGACCCGGCGGCTCAGAGGATGTACCCCCGCTCGTCGTGGAGGGCGAGATCGAGCCCTTCCTCCTCGTCCTCCTCGGTCACCCGGAGCCCGATCACCGCGTCCAGGATCTTGAGCAGCACGAAGCTCACCACGAAGGTATAGACCAGGGTGGCGGCGACCCCGATGCACTGGGCCGCGAGCTGGTCTCCCATGCTGGCGTTCCCGTCGCCGAACCCGGCGCCGCCGAGGATCTCGGCGCAGAACACCCCGGTGAGAATGGCGCCCACGATGCCGCCGATGCAGTGGATGCCGAACACGTCGAGGGAATCGTCGTATCCGAGGGCCCGCTTGATCTTCGTCGAGGCCACGAAGCAGACGATCCCGGACGCGAGGCCGATGACGATGGAGCCCATCGGCCCGACAGAGCCGCTCGCCGGGGTGATCGCGACCAGCCCGGCGATGGCGCCCGACGCGATCCCGAGCACGCTCGGCTTTCCGTGCGACACCCATTCGCTGAACATCCAGGCGAGCGCGGCGGCGGCCGTCGCGAGCTGGGTCACGGTCATCGCCATTCCGGCCACGCCGTCGGCCGCGAGCTGGCTGCCGGCGTTGAACCCGAACCAGCCGATCCACAGCATGGCCGCCCCGACGATGGTGTAGCCGAGGTTGTTGGGGGGCATGGGGGTGGTCGGATAGCCCTTGCGCCGGCCGAGCACGAGGCACGCGGCGAGGCCGGCGATGCCGGCGTTGATGTGCACGACGGTCCCGCCCGCGAAGTCGAGGATCCCGTGGTCCCCGAGCCATCCGCCGCCCCACACCCAGTGGGTGACGGGGGCGTACACGACCGTCATCCAGATCCCCATGAACCAGAGCATGGCGGAGAACTTCATGCGCTCCGCGAACGCACCGACGATGAGGGCCGGGGTGATCACCGCGAACGTCATCTGGAAGGTCATGAAGACCGTCTCGGGGATGGCGCCGCTCATCGCATCCACGGTCACCCCGGCGAGGAAGAGCTTCCCGAACCCGCCCATGAAGGCATTGCCGTCGGCGAACGCGATGCTGTAGCCCCAGAAGGCCCAGAGGATGCTCATGAGACCGGTGATCGCGAAGCACTGCATCAGCACCGAGAGCACGTTCTTGCTCCTGACCATGCCGGCGTAGAAGAGCGACAGCCCCGGAATGGTCATGAAGAGCACGAGGGCGGTCGCGGTGAGCATCCACGCGGTGTCGCCCGGGCTCAGATCGTCGGCCATCGCCGCCGCCGGGGCGAGCCCGGCCGCGACCGCCCCGAGGGCCGCCGCGAGGATCCGCTTCACGGGTTTCCACATCGGTTTCTTCGTCATCGTCGGGATTTCCCCTTCGGGTTCGAACATGGCGGTTCGCGTCGCTCGTTCCGGGTTCACAGCGCGGCCTCCTGGGTCTCGCCGGTGCGGATCCGCACCACCTGTTCGAGGTCGGAGACGAAGATCTTCCCGTCCCCGATCTTGCCGGTCTTCGCCGCGCCGACGATGCACTCGACGACCTCGTCGAGCCGGTCGGCCGCAACCGCCACCTCGAGCTTGATCTTGGGCATGAACTCGACGACGTACTCGGCGCCCCGGTAGAGCTCGGTATGACCCTTCTGGCGCCCGAACCCCTTGACCTCGGAGACGGTCATGCCTTGGACGCCCAGTTGCAAGAGAGCCGCCCGGACTTCATCGAGCTTGAACGGTTTGATGACTGCGGTAATGAATTTCAAGTGATTTCTCCTCGCATTGAGTCCACGAGCGGACCTCCCCGGGGCCGAGCCCGGCCCTTCCGGGCACCGAGGTTCGTACACGACGTGAGGCACGCGACATTCCCGAAGGAGCGAACGGCCCGCGAATCCGAGAGTCTGCCCCCGGAGCGATACACGCGGGGGACAGGAGGGGCCGTTCCGTCCGGGCGGGCGGAGTGTACGCCATTCGGAGGCGTCGCCGAACCTCCTTCGGCGCGCACATGCCTCATATCGAGGCCCGGGCGCTGTTCGTAGGCTATTGATATAGAGGGTGTAGAGAGGGGGTCGAGATATTTCTTACCCCCACGCAGACGGCGTTCTTCCGTGGTTCGAGGTCGGTTCGAGGGGCGTTTTGGCGGATTTCACCCCACGGGGCCGGCGCCTTCGTCCGCAGCAACACAAGGTGTTGTAAATCAATCGGATAAGGTGGAAATAAGTGTCGCCATAGGGTACGATGGGTTCATCATCAAACCCGTACCGGCTCTCGGTCAGGAGGCACACTATGGCGACGGCGCACACGGTACTTTTTTCCTGGTCCGATGTCGAGCAGCTACCCGAGCTTCGTCGCTTGGAGCTGGTGTTGGAGGCGCTGCCGGACGAGGAGTTGGTGTCGTCGTTGGAGGCGATTCGGGGTCGGGGCCGGGACGACTACCCGGTGCGGGCGATGTGGCGTGCGGTGGTGGCGGGGGTGGTGTTCGGGCACCGTTCGAGTGCCTCGTTGGTGCGCGAGTTGGGTCGCAATCCGGCGCTGCTCGCGGTGTGCGGATTCGAGGCGCTGCCTCGCCAGGGTCGTGTGCGCCGGTTCGTCGAGCGGGTCGATGGGGTATCGCGGGTGGTGAGCGTGCCGGGTGCGTGCCGCGATTCGGTTCCGAGCCACTGGAACTTCTCTCGGTTCGTTCGCCGGTTGGTGGAACTCGAAGCGCGCACGGGGGTGTTCGAGGCGATGATGCGGCGCTTGGGGGAACAGTTGCGCGAAGCGCTGCCTGACTTCGGCGAGCATCTGGGGTACGACGGGAAGGCGGTGCCCAGTCACTCGACCGGTCGGGTGTCGGCTCGCACGGGGGCCGCGTCGGACCGCGATGCGGATTGGGGCCGCCACGAGACCCGGGGGGTGGATGGACGCAGCGGGCGGGCGTGGACGAAGGTGAAATCGTGGTTCGGCTACCGGGTGCATCTGATGGCGGACACGCGCTACGAAGTCCCGGTGTCGTACCGGGTGACGAGGGCATCGCGCGCGGAGGTCAAGGTGCTCGACGAGATGGTGGACGAGGAGTTGGGGGACTGGGCCGGTCGATGCCGGGACTTCAGCGCCGACCGTGGGCTGGACTGCGGGGCGCTGAAGGCGAAGCTGTGGCAGTGCCATGGGGTGCGCCCCCTCATCGAGCCGCGCGAGTTGTGGCGCGAAGAAAAGGCGATGCCCGGCCATGACCCCGCGCGGCCCATCACACGAGCGCTGTACCCCGAACGGGCGGACTGCATCGTGTACACCGAGAAGGGTCAGGTGCATTGCCGATGCCCGAGCACGGGGGAGCAACGCGACCTGGCGTTCTGGGGGTTCGACTCGGGGCGTAACGCGCTCAAGTACCGGTGTCCGGCGGCGGCCTGCGGCCTCACGTGCGAGGGCCGCATGGAGTGCGAGCGGATGGGGGGCGGCCAAGGCGGGGAGTACGGGCGCGTGGTGCGCATCGTGCTCGACCGGCACGACCAGCGCATCTTCACCCCCACCCCCTACGGAAGCCCCGCATGGAAGCGCGGCTACCGCCGGCGCACGGCCCTGGAACGGATCAACGCCCGTTTGGACCGCAGCTTCGAGTTCGAGCAGCACTTCGTGCGGGGCTTGTCCCGGATGCGCACGCGCGTGGGCTTGGCGCTCGCGGTGATGATGGCGCTCGCGTTGGGTCAGGTGCGTGCCGGGCGCCCCGAACGGATGCGTTCGTTGTACGGCCCGGTTCCTTGGGCCGACACCGGCTGACCGGCTCGCTGCGCTCCCATCTGTCCCGGTCCGGTCCCGCGGGCCAAGCCCCGGCTCGTGCGCGTCGCCCGGATCGGCGCATTTTGCCCTTGTACGAAGGCCCGATGCGGGGTCTACGGCTCCTCTTCGGGCTCGATTGCGCCCCGTCGCACCCCCTCGCGCGCCCGACCCGACCGTCCGCCCTCCACCGGACAGCTCCGAAAACCCCACAGCGCACATGCCTCATATCCGGCTTCCGTTGCGGTCCAGCCCGGATGTCTGCTATCAAGCGGCTTCCATCGGCGAACCGGGGATGGGCCAATCGGGGCGATGCACGACTTCGTCATCGTTGGCGGCGGGTCCGCCGGCTGCACCCTGGCGGCGCGGCTGAGCGAGCTCGCCGACGCACGGGTGCTGCTGCTCGAATCGGGTCCGAGGGACCGCGATCGCAACATCCACGTCCCCGCCGCCTTCTACAAGGTGGTGGGGGGGCCGCTCACCTGGGGATTCCACACCGCGCCGCTCGCCCACGCCGACCATCGGCGCATGGTCTATCCGCAGGCCCGGGTCCTCGGGGGCGGCAGCTCCATCAACGCAATGGTCTACACGCGGGGCAATGCCGCCGACTACGACGCCTGGGAACGGGAAGAGGGCTGCACGGGATGGTCCTACGCCGGCGTGCTGCCCTGCTTTCGCCGGGCCGAGGACAACGAACGCTTCACGAACGAGCACCACGCGGCGGGCGGGCCGCTCGGGGTGTCGGACCAGATCAGCCCCCACTACCTGACCAAGGCGTTCGTGCGCGCCGCCCAGGAAGCCGGGATCCCCTGCAACCCGGACTTCAACGGCGCCCGCCAGGAGGGATGCGGCCTCTACCAGGTGACGCAGCGGGCCGGCCGGCGGTGCAGCGCGGCGGCCGGCTATCTCGGGGCGGCGCTCGGCCGCCCCAACCTCACCCTCCGGACCGGCTGCCGGGTGACGCGCATCGTCCTGGAGGGCGGGCGTGCGGTCGGCGTCGAGTACCGGCAGGGCAGGGGAGGCGCCCGGACGGTGGCGCGGGCGGAACAGGAGGTCATCGTGGCCGCCGGGGCCATCGGCTCCCCCCGGCTCCTGCTCCTCTCGGGCATCGGCCCGGCGGACGAGCTCCGCGGGGCAGGGATCGACGTCGTGCACGATCTGCCGGGAGTCGGGAAGAACCTCCAGGACCACATCGACGTCTACGCCATCAGCGAGCTCTCCGGCCCCCACGGGTACGACCGGTACAAGGGGATCGGCGGGCAGCTCCGGGTGGGGGCGCAGTGGAAGCTCTTCGGCTCGGGCCCCGCGACCTCGAACCTCGCCGAGGGCGGCGCGTTCTGGTGGGCGGACCGCGATCAGACGGCGCCCGACCTCCAGCTCCATTTCCTTCCGGGCGCGGGGCTCGAGCCCGGGGTTCCGCCGCTTGCGGGCCACGGGTGCACCCTGAACTCCTGCCACCTTCGCCCCCGCAGCCGCGGCAGCGTCACCCTGCGCGACGCCGATCCCGAGACCCCGCCGATCATCGACCCGAACTTCTGGGCCGAGCCTTACGATTTCGAGATGTCGCTACGCGGATTCGAGCTGGTTCGCGAGATCATGTCGCAGCCGGCATTTCGGAAGTACGTGCGGCGCGAGCATCTGCCCGGACCGGAGGCGAAGACCCGTGACGACGTCGCGGCCCACGCGCGCCGCTTCGGCAAGACCGACTACCATCCCGTCGGCACCTGCAAGATGGGGGTGGACGAGCGGGCGGTCGTCGACCCCTCGCTTCGCGTTCACGGTCTCGCGGGCCTTCGGATCGCCGACTCCTCGATCATGCCCCGCCTCGTCAGCTCGAACACCAACGCGGCATCCATCATGATCGGCGAGAAGGCGAGCGACCTCGTCAAGGGCAACCGCGCCCCCGGGCCGTAACCGGCCGGGCGGAGCGGGCCGGGCGGGACGGCCGGCGGTTCAGGCGCCGCCGGCGCCGAAGCCCATGCTCGATCGGAACACGTTCGGCTTGCGATAGACGGCGAGGATCACGCAGCCTTCGTCGGAGTGGGTCTCATGGCACGAGTCCGGGCGGCGCCAGACGTACTCGCCCGCCCGGGCAATGCCGTCGTGATCGTAGAACGAGCCCTCGATGACATAGCTCTGCTCGATCTCCGGGTGCCGGTGAAACGGAAGCGAGGCTCCCGGCTCCCACTTGAGAAGACACGTCATCTCGCCCTTTTCCGCGTCTTCGTAGAGCACCTTGATGGAAATCCCCTCGAAGCGCGTCGGCTTCCAATCCAGGTCCTGCGGACGAACGTAGGTCGAACCCTCCGGGGTCGCCTCTCCGGGCATCGCCGCTGCCGCCATCGTCTGCTCCCTCGATTCGGTCATTGGTCCGGTGCAGGCTCCATTGTAGTCGGGTAATCCGGGGACGGCCGGTGGTTCCCGCTCCGGATCGGCTCGTCGTGGTTCCCGCCATCGTGTCCGCCTCGGCGGTTTCGGCCGCCCCGGTCCCTATGGACCTTCTCCGGAGCCCGCGGCGCCGATGCGGTAGAACCGTGCCGCGGCGCCGCCGAAGACCGCGTCCCGGGCCGGCCCGTCGAGGCGCCCGGTGAGGGCGTCCGCCGCCTCTCGCCACGCGTCGTAGGTCGCCCGGCGCCGGCACACCGGCCAGTCCGAGCCCCACATCACCCGCTCGGGGCCGAAGGCGGAGAGCACGTGGTCGGAGAAAGGGCGGAGATCTTCGACCGTCCAGCCCTCGCCCGCCTCCGTGACGAGCCCCGAGAGCTTGCAGAACGCGGAGGTCTCCTCCGCGAGCCGTGACATCTTTCCCGCCCAGTCGTCGAAGGCGGCCGGCTCTCTTGGATAGTCCCGGATCCTCGGCTTCATGCAGTGGTCGATCACCGCCCGGAGATCCGGGTAGCGCCGGAAGAGGGTGAGGAAGTTGTCGAGGTGGAGAGGAAACCCGAGGGCGTCGAAGGCGAGGTCGAGATCGATGAGGGCCCGGTAGGCCCACTGCACGTCTCCCCGCACCATCCAGTCCGGGTCCGGGAGGTCCTGGATCATGGGGCGCACCCCGGCGAGCTTCGGGTGACGGGCGAGGCGTTCCAGGCGCCGGCGATGCTCGGGGACCTCGAAGTCCACCCACCCGACGACGGCGGCCACCGATCCGGTCGCGTCCGCGATCCCGAGCAGGTACTCCGTCTCCTCGACGCTCGGGGCGGCCTGCACCAGGACGGTCGCCTCGATCCCGTGTCGTTCGAGGGCGGGGGCCAGATCGGCCGGGCCGTAGCGGCGGTCGAGGACCGGATCCCCCGCCTCCATCCAGTGGTAGTCGCCGCGCCGGGGCTCCCAGTAGTGGTGGTGCGCGTCGATCCTCACCGTCTACCTCCCTTCGCTGCCGGCGGCCGGGCGGCCGGTCCGAGCCGCGCTGGTCCAAGCCACCCCGGGACGACTCCGGGGCGACCCCGGGGCGACCCCGGGTCCGAGTCGATACGCGGGCCGGGCAAGCAGCGCGGCCCATGCATCGGCAGGGGCGTTCCATTCCGTCGGGGCCGCGGCCAGCCGGAAGGGGCGCCTCCCCGAGAACCGGCATGTCCTGGGAACGCGGGCGTCCCGCCCGCATTGATCGGCGGCGGCCTCGCCGTCCCATTTGCGGGCGGGACGCCCGCGTTCCCAGGACGCCGTGCCCGCGCAAGTGGCTCCGTGGGGTGAAATCCGCCAGCCACCCCCTCGAACCGAACCCAAACCACGGAAGAACGCCGTCCCCGTGGGGTAAAAAATATCTCGACCCCCTCTCTACACACTCTATATCAAGAACTTGCGAACAGCGCCCGGGGCTCGAAGCGTGAAGAAGCGCGGGCGGGTCAAACAGCGCGGCCCGGGCCGGGGCGCCGGCTATCCGGTCGGGGCGTCGGGGCGGAGCAGCCCCTGCCCCTTGAGGTCGCCCCACAGGGCGGGCGGGATCGACGCGTGCGCGGCGCGCACGTTGCTCTCGACCTCGTGCACCCCCTGGCCGCCCGGGATCACCGACACCACGCACGGGTGCAGGAGCGGAAACCGGAGCGCGGCGTCGGCGAGCGCGACGCGGTGCGACCGGCACACTTCGTCGAGGCGCCGCACCCGTTCCCGGACCGCCTCCGGCGCCGGCCGGTAGTCGTAGCGCGCGCCGGGGGTCGGGCCGCTCGCGAGGATCCCGGAGTTGAACGGGCCGCCGATGACGACCCCGATCCCCCGCGACTCGCAGAGCGGCAGAAAGCCGTCCAGGGCCTCCTGCTCGAGCAGGGTGTAGCGCCCGGCGAGGAGGAAGAGGTCGAAGTCGCCCCGTTCCGCGAGGCGCTGGCAGACCTCCCACTCGTTCACCCCGCCGCCGATGGCCTTCACCACCCCCTGCTCCCGGAGCGAGACCATCGCCCGGTAGCCCGAGGCCATGAACTCGTCGATCCGGGCCTCGGAAGCGGCCTTCGAACCGTGGGTCCAGGCGTCGACGTCGTGCACGTAGAGGACGTCGACGCGGTCCGCGCCGAGCCGCTCCAGGGAGAATTCGAGACTGCGGAGGATCCCGTCGTGGCTGTAGTCGTAGACCTCGCGGCGAGCCGGCACGTCGAACCACTGGCCCCGGCCCGTCCGCCGCGGGTCGTCCGGATCGCAGGCCGCGAGGAGGCGGCCCGCCTTGGTGGAGAGGACGTAGTCGTCCCGCACCTTGCCGCGAAGGAGGGCGCCGAGCCGCCGCTCGGAGAGCCCGAGCCCGTAGAGGGGGGCCGTATCGTAGTAGCGCACCCCGCCCGCCCATGCGCAGTCGAGGAGGGCGCGGGCCTCGTCGTCGGGAACCGCCCGGTAGAGGTTGCCGAGCGGCGCGGTCCCGAAGCCGATCTCGGTGAAGTCGATGGCGGCGGCGCCACCGGGCCGCCGCCAGCTACGGGTCTCGAGGGCCATGTGCAATCACCCTGGTTCGAGGCGGGCATGACAGGCCGCCCGCCGGCCGGCCGACCGGCCGCTCCTCGATCGTATCTGCCGCCGCGGCCAGTGCAACGCTGCGCGCATCATGAGGCATGTGCGCTGTTCGTAAGTATTTGAAACATATGGGCAGGATGGATCCGTCGGACCCTGTGCACGTCCAGCCGCGACACGCTCGTGACCGTCTTATCCATTTGATTTACAAAATCTTTCGTTGCTGCGGCAGGCGGTTCCGCCGCGGTGGGGTGAAATCCGCCAACCAGATCCACGAATTGCCCCGAAACCGTGGAGTCAGCCCGTCCCCGTGGGGTAAGAAATATCTTGACCCCCGCTCTCTTCTCTCTATATCAATGCCTTACGAACAGCGCCCGGGGCGCATCATGCCGGCGGGAACCACCTGCGGCGCAAGACGAGTGCCGTGCGACGGAGCGTTGCGGATGTTCGTCTCGATGCACGCCTCCCGCGCCCACTCCGCCGCAGGGACGGGATCGCCCCGATCGAGGTACTGCTTCGCCAGCCTGCACTGCCGCTCCGCCAAGCCGTCCGTCTCCACCCACCGGATCCCGACGCCGCCGCGTGGATGCGTCGCGTCTTCCGCGACGCGAGCGGTCAGGCGCCCGGGACCCGGATGTCGAGCCAGCGTTCGGGCGTGGTCGCCGCCTCGTCTCCCGGCCGCAGGAGCACGGTGGTGGTGTCCGATTCGACGATCGCGGGCCCCGCGACGACCTGGCCGCCGGAGAGAGTGTCGAAGTCGTAGACCGGCGCCTCCCGCCATTCACCGAGAAAGATCTCCCGCGCCCCGCGCGGCGGCGCGGGCGGCCGGCCGGGCGGCGCCTCCGGCTCGATCGGCGGCGCGGGGAGCGCCCCGGAGGTGGTCACCCGCGCGTTGATCAGCACCGGGTCCTGGTCCGGCAGGAAGTAGGTGTACAGCTCCTCGTGCCGGGCCTCGAAGGCGCGCTTCAGGGCTTCGGCGAGGGAGGGCGAGCCGAAGTCCACCCCGTCGAGAGCCACGTCGATCTCGTAGACCTGCTCGCCGTAGCGCATCTCCGCCGCGCGCCGCGACCGGATCGGGCCGTCCGTCCAGCCGCTCATGCGCGCGCGGCCCTCGGCCTCGATCTCGTCGTAGAGGGCCCGGAGGGCGGCGAGGTCGAGGTCGCCGGTGTCTCCCACGTGGGAGCGCACGGCTTCCAGGCGAAGCTCCGTCCCCAGCATCCCCCAGGCGGAGAGGACGGAGGCGACCCGAGGGACGAGCACCCGTTCGACGTGGGCGATGCGGGCGAGCTCGGTCGCCTGCAGGCCCGCCGCGCCCCCGAAGCCGAGGATCGCGAAGCGGCGCGGGTCCACCCCGCGGCGCACCGTCGCCACCCGGATCCCCTCCGCCATCTGGGTGTTGATCACCCGGTGCACGCCCTCCGCCGCCCGCAGCGGGTCCGTGCCGAGCGCCTTCCCGAGGCGGGTGAGGGCCTCCCGCGCCGCCTCCCGGTCCAGCCGCGCCGCGCCGCCCAGGAAGTTGTCCGGGTCGAGGAAGCCGAGCACGACGCTCGCGTCCGTCACCGTGGCCTCGCGCCCGCCCCGGCCGTAGCAGGCGGGGCCGGGGTCGGCCCCCGCGCTCTCCGGCCCGACCTTGAGCAGGCCGCCGCCGGCCACGCGGGCGATGGAGCCGCCTCCCGCCCCGAGGGTGGTGATGTCGAGGCTCGGGAGGGCGATCCGCTCGCGCGCGATCGCCTTGTCGACGGCCAGCATCGCCTCGCCGCCCACGACGAGGGAGACGTCGCTCGAAGTTCCGCCCATGTCGAAGGTGATGAGGTCCGGTGCGGCGGCCAGCCCGGCTACCCGGCGCGCACCGGCCAGGCCGCCGGCGGGCCCCGAGAGCACCGTGCCGGCCGCGACCCGGATCGTTTCCTCGACCGGCGCCACCCCACCGTGGGACTGCATGACGAGGATCGGCCCCCCGTATCCGGCCGCGGCGAGGCGCGCCCGGAGCCCGGCGAGGTAACGGGCGATGAGCGGGCCCACGTAGGCGTTCACCACCGTCGTCGAGGTGCGTTCGTACTCCTTGATCCTCGGCAGCACCTCCGAGGAGAGGCTGACGTAGACCCCGGGCAGCTCGGCCTCGATCGCGGCCCGGGTCGTCCGCTCGTGCCGATCGTCCCGATAGGAGTGGAGATAGCAGACCGCCGCCGACTCGACGCCGGCCCGGCGAAGCCCGCGGATCGCCTTCGCGAGGGAGGCGGGGTCGAGGGGGGTCTCGATGCGGCCGTCCGGGCGGACCCGCTCACGGACCCCGAAGCGAAGGCGCCGGGGCGCGAGGGGCGCCTCGCGCGGCAGGCGCATGTCGTAGCGTTCGGGCTTGAGCCCCTCGCGCATCTCCAGGACGTCGCGGTGCCCCTCGGTGGCGAGGAGGCCGACCTTCGCTCCCTTGCGCTCGATGAGCGCGTTGGTCGCGACGGTCATGCCGTGGACGATCGACCCGGTGCGGGCGAGGAGGTCGGGAAGCGTCTCCCCGAGTGCGTCCGCGAGCCGGGAGAGCGCGGCCAGCACCCCCGCGGACTGGTCGGCCGGGGTGCTCGGGGCTTTCGCGAACGTGACTTGGCCGCGTTCGTCCGCCGCGACGACGTCCGTGAACGTGCCGCCGACATCCATTCCGATACGGTATCCGGTCCGGAGTTCTCCTTTATCCATTTGTCTTTACTCATATTATCGAGATGTACACGTCGAAATCCCATGGCGACTGCATCGCTACCGCAAGCATTCCGCAAGCGGATTCAATGCCACGCCGATGCCTCCGGGCGCGCTCCTGTCAGGAAGAATGCCATCCCTGCCCGCGACCGTGGCCTCGCCGGCAAGCGCTTCACGACACCCCTTCCTGTCCCGAGACACCGCCCCGGCGGACCCCGAGCGTCGTCCCCGCTCGGCAGCCGTCGGGTGGAAATGTAGCAGGTTACGTCCCGCAGGACGGCCACCGCTCCGCGGCCGTCCCCTCATGACACGTTCGGGATGCCGTCTCGTCGCCCGGAGCCGGAAGGTCGGCGGCGGACCGGCGGAGGAGGGCCGCGGGGAGGGAGACCGCATCGAGCCCCCGCTCCGCCGTCGTACCTTCCCCGTGCGCCTTCCACCGACCTGCCAGGAGCCGATTCCGATGATCGAAATCGCCCCCATCGCCGCTGTCGATGAGGCTGGCGGTGCGTCCGCCGCCCGGCCTTCGTCCGCGCCGGTGACGAAGCGTCGGCGCCTCGCCGGCCACGGAAGCGTCCGCAGCATATCCCCGAATGAGGAGGCCGGGCCGTGAGCGGCCTCCGTGACGTTCCGGCGCACGCCGCGCACGGGGCGCCGACCGCGGGTGTCGAGCGTGCGCTCCGGGCACTGGCAGAGGTTTCCCGCTGGATTGCGTGGACGGTGGACGCCGACCTGCCGCCCGCGCCGCACGTCGTCGGTGCCCGGATGCTGCGTGAGGCTGCGGCCGAGCTCCTTGCCGCCGCCTCCCATTTCGAGAGCGCCGCCGAACGCCTCGACTCGGCTTGGCTTGGAGCGGGCCGGCGTCATCCTCCGGCCCGCGGTCAGCCGCCCGTTGTGCAGCCTCGATCCCACCATCCAGCTCCGCATGACGTTCACAGGGGCCGCGCGGGCCGCCACGGCCGCCCGTGCTACGCTCCGGGCATGGAAGTCTCCCTTCCCATCGTGATCGGCATCGTCGTTCCCATCATCGGGACCGTGATCGCTGGCGTAGTCGCTCTCGGGATCATGGCATGGCGGATCACGGGACGGCTGGATCGGCGCATCGACAACGACAAGGCAGCCGCCGATGCGGACCGTCGCGCCATTCAGGCCCGTTTCGACAACGACAAGGCAGCCGCCGATGCGGACCGCCGCGCGTTTCAATCCGCGATGGATACCTTCCGGGACGAAATGCGCCGACTCGCCGAACGGCAATCGCACGTCGAAGGCCGGTTCGACGAACGCGGTTCCCCCGCCGACTGACTCACCGGGCCGGTCACAGACGTCCGGCAACCCGCGTAGCCGGCCATCGTCGGCCGCCCGTGTCCGATGTCCGAAGTACGGCGGCCGAAGCGTCGAAGCAACTCGAGCCTTCCGGCCCGCGTCACACCAACGACACGTCCGCGAGCTCGCCCAACGTCGTCCAGGTGAGATGGACGTCACCGCCGCCGTCAAGCTCGATTTGCACGTGCGCGCCAACCTGCACCGCCGCCGCGCGTACTTCGGCCGAAGCCTCGAAGCCGGTTGCGGAGAGCCGGTCCGTCCTCGGCTCGAAGTCCATCAGCCAGCTCCTCCCACCGGCAATGACGAACGTATCCGCGCCCGCTTGCCCGAAGAAAGTATCGCCTTCGGCTCCGCCGTAGAGGGTGTCGTTGCCTTCCCCGCCGGCCAGCAGCACGTCGTATCCCGCCCCGCCGTTCAGGGTGTCTTGCCCGCCCCGCCCGCGAGGTAGTCCCTCCCGCCTCCGCCGGTCAGCCTGTCGTTCCCCGCATCGCCGAAAGGAAGTCGCCCGCCGCGCCTCCCCACAGGGTGTCGTTCCCGCCTTCGCCCCAGGCACGATAGCGCCCTTCGTCTTCGTGATGGCTTCATGTCTCAAATCCCTTCGGCGCAGGCGAGGGTGAGGCCGATCGCCTCGGCGCGCTCGTGCAGGCGGAACCGGGAACGGCCGGGGAACACGGTCACGAGCCGGTCGAGCCCGAGGTCGGAGAGCGCCGAGTGCATCGAACGGGTCATCGCCGGCGCACTGGTCCGCTTGAACTCGAACCCGAGCCTCCGGCCACCGTCGAACGCGAGGAGGTCGAGCTCCGCGCCCCGGTGGGTCGCCCAGTAGTAGCAGCTCTCCCAATCGACCCCGAGGATCCGCACGGTCTCCTGCATGGCGAACCCTTCCCAGGAAGCGCCGGACTTGGGATGGCCCGCGAGCGCGGATTCGGAGTCCACGCCGAGGAGCGCGTGCAGCAGCCCGGTGTCGGCGACGTAGATCTTCGGAGCCTTCACCTGCCGCTTCTTCAGGTTCTCGAACCAGGGCGGCAGCCGGCGCACGACCAGCGCGTCGACGAGCGAATCGAGGTAGGCGTTGACGGTCGGGGCGGTCGCGCCGAGCGCGCGGCCGATCTCCGCGCCGTTCCAGCGGTTGCCGTGGTGGTGCGCGGCCATGGTCCAGAAACGGCGCATCGTGGCCGCGGCCGTCCCGATCCCGAGCTGGGGCAGGTCGCGCTCCAGAAACGTCCGGAGGAACGCGGTTCGCCATCGGAAGCTCCGAGCGTCGTCCGGAGCGAGGAACGAGCCCGGAAAGCCGCCGCGGGACCAGAGGCGCGAGAGGGAATCGGCGCCGGTCTCGTCGACCCGGAACGGCGGAAGCTCGTGGTATGCGATCCGTCCTGCAAGGGTTTCGGACGACTGGCGGAGCAGGGCGGGTCCGGCACTGCCGAGCACCAGGAAGCGAGCCTCGTTGTCGGGCCGGTCCACGAGCACCCGCAGGGGTCGAAAGAGCCCCGGGCGCCGCTGGACCTCGTCGATGACGACCAGGCCCCGGAGGGATTCGAGTGCGAGCCGGGGGTCGGCGAGCCGGGCTTCGTCGGTCGGATCCTCGAGATCGAAGAAGGTGACCGGCCGCTCGTCGCGGCCGGCCAGACCGCGGGCGAGCGTCGTCTTGCCGACCTGCCTCGCACCGACGAGGCCGACGACCGGGAACTGGTCGAGGAGCGCGCGGACGGCCGCTTCGTGGCGGGTGCGTGGAACCATGTTCGGGAAGATACGGGAATATCGAAAGTGACACTATCGATTTTCCCTGTTCATGACGTCCGGGTCCATGAGGGGGCGCGGGCGGCCGGCGCCCCTGCTCGACCAGATCCATTCCCCCATCTCCTCCCCGCGCCTCGACCGGTCGTGACGGCGCTCGCTCCGGGTGGGGCGGGGACGGCGAGCCGGGCCGGCAGGGCGCGCGGAAGGCCGGGGCGGGAGGCCCGAACAGCCGATGCCTTGCGCGGGCAAGCGTATGATCGCGGGGCAAGGCGCGTTCGTGCGCGACCACGACCGGAGGGAACATGCGAAACGATACGGTCGAATTCCAGCCGCTCACCCGTCGCATCGGGGCCGAGGTGGCCGGCGTGGATCTGCGCGAACCGCTCGACGACGAGACCTTCCGTGTGCTGCACGGCGGGTTGCTCGAGCACCTCGTCCTCTTCTTTCGGGATCAGGACATCACCTTCGATCAGCACGTGGCGTTCGCCCGCCGCTTCGGCGATCTGCACGTCCACCCCTCCGCCCCATGCGTCGACGGGCGCCCGGAGCTCATGAAGATCCATGCCGACGCGAGCTCGCCCTTCGCCGAAGGCACGGCCTGGCATTCCGACGTGAGCTGCGACGAAGAGCCGCCGATGGCGAGCATCCTGCACCTGACGACGGCCCCGTCGGTCGGCGGCGACACATTGTTCGCGAACATGTACGCGGCCTACGACACCCTCTCCGAAACCATGAAGAAGGTCCTCGACCCGCTGGAAGCGCTGCACACCGCCGACGTGCATCGCGGCCGCTACGAGCCGTTGGGCGGCGGGCTGCGCCGGGAGAAGCACCCGGAGGCCGTACACCCGGTGATCCGCACCCACCCCGAGACCGGCCGCAAGCTCATCTTCGTGAACGAGCCCTTCACGCAGGGGATCGTCGGCATGAAGAGGGCGGAGAGCGACGCGCTGCTCGGGTTTCTCTACGCCCACTGCGCCAATCCGCAGTTCCAGTGCCGGTTCCGGTGGCGGAAGAACTCGATCGCCATGTGGGACAATCGCTGCACCCAGCACCATGCCACCTGGGACTACTGGCCCGAGACGAGGAGCGGGGTGCGGGTCACCGTCAAGGGCGACCGCCCCTGGCACTGACGGCCGGCCCCGGAAGCGGTCCCGGACCTGCCGCACCACGCCGGTGCGGCGGAAGCGAGCGGCCGCGGGAACGGCGGGGACGCGGGAAGAGGAGAAACCATGCACACGAAGAAGCATGGTCGGTCTCGCCGTCGCCATTGCTGCTGCGACGGTCGGGCTCGGGGGAAGCCGTGCGAGCATCGGCAAGCCGAAGGGGCGGCGGTCACGGTGAGAGCGCCCCAAGCCTGCGCCGGACGGATCGAATGCACGCTCACGAACAGGAAGGAACGCCGTGAAGTCACGCCGACCGGCGACGTGGTGATCGAGAAGAGCGACGATCCGCTGCGCGCGGCCGGCACGGACGCAGGCGGAAACCTCTACCACACCGACGAGGCCGCCGACGCGCGAGGCGGGCGCGCGTGGGGGAACGTGCTCCTCGGAGGGGTGGTCGGAGGGATCATCGACGCCGACACCGACGCGCACCGGGAGTACCCCGGCACGATCGACGTGCCGGGCCCGTGATCTCCGGCAGATCGAGCGGGCGGGCTCCGGTCGTCCCGCGGGTGCGGCATGGGTATCCCGACAAGGCGTTGCGGGGAGGGGCCGGAGGGTTTCGGGGATTCCGCCGCATCCGCCTCCTGGCGCAAGCGCATCGCCCGCCTCGTCATCGCTCGGGCAGCATCGTCGGGTCGAGGGCGTCGCGGAGCACGTCGCCCAGCATGTTGAGGCCGAGGACGGTGGCCGCCACCGCCGCGCCGGGAACGAGCGCGGTCCAGGCCGCTACGTCGAGGTAGTCGCGGGAGGCCTGGATCATCAGCCCCCACGACGGGGTCGGAGGCTGGGCGCCGAGACCCAGGAACGAGAGGGCCGCTTCCGCGAGGATCGCGAAGGCGACCGAGATGGTCGCCTGCACGATGACCGGGGCCATGATGTTCGGCAGGACGTGCAGCCGGATGATCCGCCAGCTCGATGCGCCCTGCGAACGCGCCGCCTCGACGTATGGAAGCGCCGCGACCCGCAGCGTCTCGCCGCGAACGATGCGTGACAGGTAGGGGGAGAAGGCGATGCCGATGGCGAGGATCGTATTGGGGACGCTCGGCCCGAGCACGGCCGAGATCGCGAGCGCGAGCAGAAGCACCGGAAAGCTCAGGAGCGTATCCACGAGCCGCATCAGGGAGTGGTCCGTCCAGCCGCCGAAGTAGCCCGAGGCCACGCCGAGGGGGAGGCCGACGACGACGCTGAGGGCCACTGCGAGGACGGCGATCACGAGCGACGTGTGGGCGCCGAGCAATACCCGCCAGAGAAGCTCCCGCCCGAGCTGGTCGGTCCCGAGCGGGTGCTCGACCGACGGCGGCTCGAGCCGCGCCAGCACGTCGATCTTCGTCGTCAGCTCCTCGGGGACGAGGAACGGGGACCCGACCGCGACCGCGGTGAAGAGGACCACCAGGGACAGGCCGATGAGCCCCTTGGGGGTGAGGAGGGCCCGCACGCGCTCTACCCCAGCCGAACGCGCGGATCGATGAGGGTATAGAGCACGTCGACGATGAGGTTCGCGAGCATCACCACGGCCGCGATCACGAATACGGTCGCCTGGATGAGGGGCACGTCCCGGTTGAGGAGCGCTTGGTAGGTGAGCCAGCCCATGCCGGTGTAGTTGAACAGGCTCTCGATCACGATGATCGATCCGAAGAGGTAGCCGAGCTGGAGGCCGGCGACGGTCACCACCGGCGAGATGGCGTTGCGGAGCGCGTGGCGGAACACCACCGCCCCGGACCCGAGGCCCTTCGCCCGGCACACCCGGATGAAGTCCTGGCCGAGCACCTCGAGCATGGCGGACCGGGTCATCCGGGTGAGATGCGCCATGAGGCTCAGTCCGAGGGCGGTCGCGGGCAGGAGCGCGTGCCGGAACGCGAGCGGGAAATCCTCCGTCGGCGATGCGTACCCCGACGAAGGAAGCCAGCCGAGTCCCCGGGAGATCAACAGGATAAGAACGATTCCCCAGAAGAAATCGGGGAGGCTGATGCCGGCGAGGGCGAGGCTGGACCCGGCCGTGTCCTGCCATCGGTCCCGGTACACCGCGCTCAGGACCCCGAGCGGAATGGCGGTCGCGAGCGCGATGAGCAGCGACAGGACCACGATCATCGCGCTCGCCGTCACCTTCTGGGCGAGGAGCGCGGCGATCGGCTCCTTGAAGCGCAGGCTCGTTCCCCAGTCGCCGGTGAGCATCCCGCCGATCCAGCGGCCGTACTGCACGACGAGGGGGTCGTCGAGCCCGAGCGAATCGCGAAGCCCGGCGAGGGCGGCGGGGTTGCTCTGGGTGCCCATGATCATCATGGCCACGTCGCCCGGCAGGACGTGGGTGATCGTGAACGTCACGATGGATATGAGGAGGAGGGTGAGGGCGAACAGCGCCGCCCTCCGGGCGAGGTAGCTCACCGCCGGCTACCCGTGCGCCGCATCTTCGCATTCATCGGTTTCGGGGGAGGCAGGGCGTGTGCGCGGCGCACCGGGCCGAGCGGAAGCGGGGCGGGTCCGAGGGAGCCGCCCTTCCCCCCGGCGGCGGATCGAGGAAGCCCCGCCTCCGGCGAAGCCGCCGGGGTCTCGGGAGGCGGACGCCCGGGCCGGGCGGGAGGCTGCGCCCCCCGGGACGCGGGCGCTCCCCCGGACGCGGGCGCCCCTCGCGGATGCGGGGCCTCCTCGCAGAGGCGGGCCTCCTCGCCGGCGCCGATGACTCAGGACTCGAGCCAAACGTTCTTGAACTGGAGGTTCGAGCCGTTCGGGTGCACCAGCCGGTCGAGCCCGCCCACGTTCTGCCGCGCCGCCACCGTCCCGTTCCGGAACCAGAGCACCACGTCGAGGGTCTCGTCCTGCACGCGCTTCTGGACCGCCTTGTAGATCTCCGCGCGCTCGAGCGGGTCCACGACCCGCCGGGCCGCCTCCGTCAGCTCGTCGATCCTGGCATCCTCGATGTTGCGGTAGTTGAAGGCGCCGGTCGAGTGCCACAGGGAGTAGTAGAGGAAGTCCGGCTCCCACAGCGTGAAGAAGTTCATCATCGTGACCTGGTAGTCGCGATCGACCCAGCACTGGCTCAGCCAGTCCGACCAGGTGAGCTGCTGCACCGACGCCTCGACCCCGCCCTGGCGGAACCACTCGACGAGGATCTGGGTCGCCTCGACGTGCCAGGGGTAGTTGGTGGTGGTCTTGAAGACGAACTCGAGCTCGTTCGGGCCGAATCCCGCCTCCGCGAGCAGCGCCGCGGCCGCGTCGAAGTCCTGCGCGCGCGGGGTCAGCGCATCGTTCCAGGTGGGCGAGGTCGGGAAGCTCGGCGATGCGGTGGCCACCCCCTGGCCCCAGAGCGCCCCTTGCACCAGGGTCTCCTTGTCGACCATGAGGTCGAGGGCCTTTCGGACCCGCGGGTCGTCGAAGGGTTCGACCGCGTGGTTGAAGTTGAGGAACGCCCACGAGAGCGGGAACCACGTGAGCACCTGGAGGCCGGGGTCCGCCTCGAGCGCTTCGACCCGATCGAGCGGGACGTCGTTGATGAGGTGCATCTCCCCGGTCCGAACCCCGGTCAGGCGCACCGTCGGCTCCGTCACCTCGCGGCTCAGCACCCCGTCGAGATGGGGCGCCCCGCCCCAGTATTCGTCGAACCGGACGAGCTCGACCTCGTTGCCGAACTCGCGCCGGACGAACCTGAACGGGCCGCAGCCGGTGGGAGTCGTGCCCTGGACGTCGCCCGAACCTTCGGGGATGACGACCCCCGCGCCGTTCTCGGCGAGCCGGCTCAGGAACGGGGCGTTCACCTGGGTCATGCGGATGACCACCGTCATGTCGTCCGGGGTCTCGATGGCCGCCACGTCGTTGAAGACCTCGAAGTTGACCGCTCCGGTCTCCGGGTTCTTCACGCGCTCGAAGGAGTACTTCACGTCGGCCGCGGTCATCGGGGAGCCGTCGTGGAACCGGACCCCGGGCCGAAGATGGAACGTGTAGACGAGCCCGTCGGGAGACTGCTCGAACCGCTCCGCGAGGCTCGGGATCACGGTGAAGCTCTCGTCGACGGTCACGATCGCGTCGTGCACGTTCTGGAGGAGGCGGACCGTGGACGCGGTCCCGGTCTGGTGAATGTCGAGGTTCTGGGTGGTCTCCGAATGTCCCCAGATGAGGGTGCCGCCGCGGACCGGCTCGTCCGCCGCGTGCGCGGCGATGGAATGGAGCCCGGGCCCCAGCACCGCACCCCCCACCAGGGCGCTCGTATTCCTGATGAACTCTCTTCGCTTCATGGTTCCCGTCCTCTTCGCTTGAGATGGACCGCTCATCGTCCGATATTAGTCGACCCGCGCGCCGTCGTCCCCCCGCCGCCTCGGGCCCGCGTTCGGGGCCGGCGCCCGGGACCGGTGATCGAAGGCGGGGGAGGGGCCGGGGACGGCTCCACCCCGGAGCGCGTTCCGGCGCGGGTTCGCGGGCAACGCGGAGAGGAGGGCAGCCGTCACGTCGATCCGAGCGAGCGCCTCGCCTGCATCGCCGCGCGAACCGGCGGCGGACGCCGCGCTCGTCCGCGTCGAGGACCTCCGGGTGCGTTTCCACGTGCCGGGCGGCGTGGTCCGGGCCGTCAACGGGGTCTCCTTCGACGTCCTGCGCGGCGAGACCCTGGCCGTCGTGGGCGAGTCGGGGAGCGGCAAGAGCGTCACCGCGCTCTCGATCCTCGGTCTCCTGCCCATGCCCCCGGCGCGGATCGAGACGGGACGCATCCGCTTCGAAGGGCGCGACCTGCTCTCCCTGCCCGAGTCCGCGATGCGCGGCGTTCGCGGAAACTCGATCTCCATGATTTTTCAGGAGCCGATGACGTCCCTCGATCCGCTGATGACGGTCGGGCGCCAGATCGCGGAGTCGATCGAGATCCACCAGGGCCTTCGACGGTCGGAGGCGCACGAGGCGGCAGTGGCGGCGCTCGCGCTCGTGCGGGCGCCGGAGCCCGCGCGGCGCGCGCGGCAGTACCCGTTCCAGCTCTCCGGCGGGCTCCGCCAGCGGGTGATGATCGCGATGGCGATGGCCTGCCGTCCCCGGCTCCTTATCGCGGACGAGCCGACCACCGCCCTCGACGTCACGGTGCAGGCCCAGATCCTCGGTCTGATGGACGAGCTCAAGGAGCGCACCGGGGCCTCCATCGTCCTCATCACCCACGATCTCGGGGTGGTCGCGGAGATGGCGCAGCGGGTCGTCGTGATGTACGCCGGCCGCGTCGTCGAGCGGGGCGGGGTGCGGGAGCTCTTCGAGCGTCCCCTGCATCCGTACACCGCCGGGCTCCTCGGCTCCGTCCCGCGGCTCCATTCGTCCCTGGAGCCGGAAGCGAACGACGGAGGTGACGGCGATCTTCGAGAGATCCCGGGGATCGTTCCGTCCATGCGCGACGAGATCGTGGGGTGCGCGTTCGCGCCGCGCTGCCCCATCGCCGCGGACCGCTGCCGGCGCGCGGCGCCGCCGCTCGAGTGGAAGCGCGCGGGGCAGGCGGCGGCCTGCTGGGAGAGCGATCGCTTCGGGCGGGAACGTGCCGCCTGAGACCGGCGGGGCCGGCCCTCCCGCGCCGGTCCTCGAGGTCGCGGACCTCGACAAGCGCTTTCCGCTCCGGGCGGGCCTCTTCGGGCGCGCCGCGGGCTGGGTCAACGCGGTCAACGGGGTCGGCTTCGAGATCCGGGCGGGCGAGACGCTCGGGGTGGTCGGAGAGAGCGGCTGCGGCAAGACGACGCTCGGGAAGACGGTGATACGCCTCCTCCGGCCCGACGGCGGGCGGATCGTCCTGCACGGGCGCGACATCACCCACGCGAGCGATGCCGATCTTCGCGAGAGCCGGCGCGACGTCCAGATGGTGTTCCAGGACCCGTTCTCCTCCCTCAACCCGCGCATGACCTGCCGGCGGATCGTGGCCGAGCCGCTCGAGATCCACGGGCTTCCCGCCGGGGGCACGAAGGAGGACCGGGTCGCCGAGATGTTCGAGCGCACGGGCCTTCGCCTCGATCAGCTCGACCGCTACCCGCACCAGCTTTCCGGCGGCCAGCGCCAGCGGCTCGGGATCGCGCGGGCGCTCGCCGTCGAGCCGTCGGTGATCGTCGCGGACGAGCCGGTCTCGGCCCTCGACGTCTCGGTGCAGGCCCAGGTGCTGAACCTGTTGCGCTCGCTTCAGCGGGGCTCGCGCCTCGCCTATCTCTTCATCTCCCACGACCTCGCGGTGGTCGAGCACGTCGCGCACCGCATCGCGGTGATGTATCTCGGCAAGATCGTCGAGCTCGCGGAGAAACGGGCCCTCTTCTCCGCGCCCCGGCATCCCTATACCGAGGCCCTGCTGGCCGCGGCGCCGGTCCCGACCCCCGGGCGCCGGGTGGAGCGAATCATCCTCCACGGCGAGGTTCCGAGCCCGGTGAACCTGCCGGCCGGGTGCGCCTTCCATACCCGCTGTCCCCTGGCCGAGGACGTCTGCCGGCGGGAAGCGCCCCGGCTCCGCACGGTGGAGGCGGGCCACCGGGTCGCGTGTCATCTGCGCGGGGGCGCCGAGGGCGCATAGCCGTCGGGCTGGGTGGCCGCGCCGCATGGCCCGTCGCCCGCGGGCCGCGGCGGGGGAAGGGGCGGAGAAGTCCCGCGGGCGCGCGGTCCGCGGTCGGGGTCATGCGAGGTCCGGCCGCCGCGCCGCGACCCCCAGCTCCGCCTCGAGCGCCATCCCGAGGTCGAGGAGCCGCCCCTCGTCGAACAGGGGCCCCCAGAGCGAGATCCCCTGGGGCACTTCGTACGAGCGCGCGTCTTCCCCCGCCGCTCCGACGTCGAGCTTGCCGCCCGCGAGGGAGGGGTCGCTTCGCGTCGGCGAATCGAGGAAGCCCGCCCGGAGGTGCAGGCAGGGATGCCCGGTGAAGTTGGAGGCCACCAGCATCGGCCCGGTCATGAACGGCCCGATCATCGCGTCCACCTCCCGGAACGTTCCGTCGAGCGCCTCCATGACCCGGTAGCGCAGGCGGTCGAGCTGCACGTGGTCCACCGCGGACAGGAACCTCGCCTTGCGGAACGCGTTCGGCCACGCGCCCTTGTCTTGCCAGACCAGCTCGTCGTCCCGATCGGTGAGGGTGAGCGCCTCGAACGAGGCCGCCGCCTCGGCGAACAGGCCGTGGACGAGCGAGCCGTAGGGCAGCTCCGGCAGGCCCACCTCGACCACCTCGAGCCCGAGTCTCCGCACGCAGTCGAGGGCGGCCCGGTCGACCCCGGTCGCCCCCTCGTCTTCGAAGGCGGCGGGGAGGTATCCGACCCGGAGGTCTTTCGCGCCGCGGGTCGCGTCGAAATGGAACGGCGCCCCGATCGAGCTTCGATCGGCCGGGTCCGGCCCGTTGACGGCGGCGAGGACGAGGGCGCAGTCTTCCACGGACCGGCAGATGGGCCCCACCTTGTCGAGCGACCAGCAGAGCGCCATGCCCCCGGCGCGCGAGACCCGCCCGAAGGTCGGGCGCAGCCCCGTCGTGCCGCAACGCTGGGACGGCGAGGTGATGGAGCCCAAGGTCTCGGTCCCGATGGAGAAGGCGCAGAGCCCCGCCGCGGTCGCCGATGCGGAGCCGGCGCTCGATCCGCTCGACCCTTCTTCGAGGTTCCAGGGGTTTCGCGTCTTGCCTCCGAACCAGATGTCTCCGTAGGCGAGGGCGCCGAGGGTGGTCTTGCCGAGGAGGACCGCTCCCGCGGACCGCAGAAGTTGCACCACCCGCGCGTCCCCGGCGGGCGTGCGATCCCGGTACGGGGCGGCGCCCCAGGTCGTCCGCACGTCCTTCGTGTCGAACAGGTCCTTGAGCCCGTAGGGGATCCCGTGGAGGGGCCCCAGCCGGGTCCCGGCCCTGAGAAGCGCGTCCGCGGCATCCGCCTGGGCCCGGGCAAGCTCCGGGGTGACGGTGACGAAGCACTCCAGCATCCCGGCGAGGGACTCGATGCGGGCGAGGTATATCTCGGTCAGCCGCCGGCTGCCGAGGTCGCCGCGCGCGATCCATTGCGAGAGCGAGGTCACAGGGGCGAAGGCGATGTCCTCGTCGGAGTCGGGCAGCGGTCCCGGGTCGGTTGCGGACGGGCGGAGCGGGGCCTGCGGCGGGGGCGGGCGAAAGCCGGGCAGGCGAGGGTCGAATCGCGATGCCGTCGGGACGTCGTTGTCGAGGGTCAGGGCGCGCCGCGCCCGGGCCGCCTCGATCTGGCCGTCGAGGTTGTCCAGCATGAGCGCTCGTTCGTCCCGGGTGTACGTGACGCCGACGAGGCGCTCGGCCGCCTCGATGGCCTCGATCGTGATGTCGGTGTTCTCCATGCCTGCCTGCCTGGAATGAATGAAGGGGGCGGAAGCCGGCCTTCGGAGGCCGGTCGTGCACTATGAACGCGCGTCCCGCGCGCGTCCACGCGAGGGGGCGGCGGCAGCCCAGGGCCTTTTCACGCCGACCGACTCGCGGCCAGGCCTCGATGCCCACCGCTCTTCCTGGGAACGGCGCGTTCTCCGAACGCTCGTGTCCCCGCCCGCGAATGGGACGGCAGGACCGCCGCGGGTCGATGCGGGCGGGAGGGACACCCGGGCTCGGAGAACGCGCCGTTCCCAAGACCTTCGCCGCCCCGATTCCACCGAACCGGCGCTCACCCGCGCGAACCAGTTCCGCAGCGTGAAGAGGCCCCGGGCGGAAGCAGGACCGTTTCACGTTGGGGAGCCGATCGGCGGAGCCTCGGGCCGACGGGATGGCGGGATGGCGGGATGGCGGGCCGACGGGACGGCGGAGCCGTGGAGCCGCCCGGTCGAGGCGGCCTTCGTCGGGCCGGGTCGGCCCCGGACCCGATTCCGGGCCCGACCAGGGGCGGCGGATCAGATCACGGAGCGGCGCGACGTGATCCCGCCGTCCAGGGTCACCACGCAGCCGGAGAGGTAGCCGGCGCGCGCCGAAGCGCAGAAGACGATGAGGTCCGCGACCTCGCCGGCGGTGGCGGCCCGCCCCCCGGGGAAGCGGGCGAGCAGCTCTCCCCATCGTTCCCCGTCGCCGAGGATCACCCCGGCGCGCTGGCGCAGCATGGTCTGCATCCGACCGGTGTCGACCGGGCCCGGGTTCACCGCGACGACCCGCACCCCGTGGTCGAGGCTTCGTCCGCCGAGCGCGCGGGTCAGGGTCATGAGGCTCGCGTTCCCGCACGAGCCCGCGATGTAGTCGAAGTCCGGGTTCTCGCCCGAGTTCCCGACGTCGTTCACGATGACCCCGTGGCCGCGCTCGCGCATGCGGCCGAAGAACGCCCGGCACATCGCGACGTAGCCGAAGACCTTGAGCTCCCAGCCGGCGCGCCATGCCGCGTCGTCCACCGCATCCATCGAGCCGGAGGGGATCGCCCCCGCGTTGTTGACGAGTACGTCGACGTCGATGGTCTCCGCGATGAGCCCGTCGCGCGCCGCCCGGTCCGTCAAGTCGAGCGCGTAGGTGCGCACCCGGCAGCCGTGCGCCCCTTCGATCGCCCGCGCCGCCTCGTCGAGCGCGCCGCCGGAGCGGGCCGTGACGTGGATCTCGCCCGCGCCCTCCCGCGCGAACGCCTCGGCCGTCGCGCGGCCGATCCCCTTCGAGCCGCCGGTGATCAGCACGCTCTTGCCGTCCAGTCCCAGGTCCATCTTCGGATTCTCCGTGAGGTCGGGTGAAGGATCGGGCGAGCACGTGGCCGCCGTCCGCGATCGGGCTCTCGCCCACCACGTGGTCGGCGAGCGGGGAGGCGAGGAAGAGCGCGCGCCGCGCCGCCCGCCCACCCCCCCCCCCGGCCCGTAACGCGCGCTACCGCCCGCGCGCGGTCACGAAGCCGTCGCGGCGGTCGCGCCGCCGCTCTTCGTCCGTTCGCTCCGCGGGGTCGCCCCAACCCCCGCCGCCCGCGGCCCGAACCTCGAACACCGTCCCCGGCGGCACCGGGATGCCCTCGTGCTTGGAGTCGAGGACGGCGGGGCGCCGGCCGGGCGCCCGCATGAGGTAGCGGTGGGGGAGCCCCGGCTCCCCGCCCATCATCCCGACCGGCCCGTGGCGCGCCCCGTCGCCCGCGGTGTTGGCGACGCAGGGCTCGTCCGTCTCCACCACGAGCTCCAGCTCGCCGCCCGCGCCGCCCACGTACCGCCCCGCCCCGCCCGAATCGGGGCGGAACTCGTGCCGCCGGAAGAAGAACGGAAAGCGCGCCTCGGCCACCTCGACGGAGCCGAACTTGAGCCCTCCCGCCGAGTGCCACTCCCCGGAGTTGTGCCAGCCGTCGCCGCCCGAGGACGCCCCGGCCCCCGGCCGGGCGTGGAACATGTGCCAGATGAAGTCGCGCCCCGAGCGCGGGTCCCGCCCCTTGAGGGCGATGCGGAGCCGCTTGCCCCACGCCGCCATCGTCTGCTCCGGGCACGCGGGGGCGAGGGCGGTGACCACCGCCTCGATGATCTCCTGGCCGCAGTGGGAGGTCGACATGGTGACCGGCGCCCAGTCCTCCGGCCAGACGATCGTGCCGCGCTTCGCGACGATCTCCACCGGCCGCATGGTCCCGTCGTTCTTCGCGATCCCGGGGTCGAGGAGATAGGTGAGGGCCATCATCACGGCCGACCGGGTATTGGCCCACGAGGAGTTCAGGAAGCTCCGCACCTGGGGGTCGGACCCGGAGAGGTCCACCTTCAGATCGCTTCCCGCGACGGTCACCGCGGCGCGGATCGCGATGTCCTGGTTGCCGCGCCCGTCGTCGTCGAGCAGCGCCTCGCCCGGGTAGGCGCCGTCCCTCCAGCCCGCGATGACGGCCCGGGTCTCCGCCTCGGCCGCATCGAGGATCCGGTCGGCGGCGGCGGCGACCGTGCCCGCCCCGAGCTCCTCGACGAACTCGAGGAGGCGGCGCTCGCCGAGGCGGACCGAACCGATCTGGGCCGAGAGGTCGCCGGTGAAGTCGCGGGGGTGCCGGACGTTCACCCGCAGCATGTGCATGACGTCCTCGCGGAGCGTTCCGCGATCGTAGAGCCGGAGCGGCGGCACCCGGAGGCCCTCCTGCCAGATCTCGGTCGCGGACGCGTTGTAGGCGCCGTAGGCAGCGCCGCCGATGTCGGAGTGGTGGGCGCGGTTCAGGGTCCAGAAGAGGAGCCGGCTGCCCGCGAAGACCGGCAGGCAGGCGGTGAGGTCGGGGAGGTGGCTGCCCCCGTGGTAGGGATCGTTGAGGAGGAACACGTCACCCGGATGGATGTCGTCCCCGAACGCCTCGAGGGTCGCGAGGGTGGAGGAGGGCATCGCCCCGACGTGGACCGGGATGTACTCCGCCTGGGCGACGAGCTCGCCCTTGGCGTCGGTGATCGCGGTCGAGAAATCGCGGCTCGAGTTCAGGATCTGGGAGAACGAGGTGCGCAGCATCGCCTCCCCCATCTCGTCCACGATGCCGACGAGCCGGTGCTGGACGACGGAGACCGTGATCGGGTCGGGGGAAGGGGGGTTCGTTGCCAAGTCGGATGCTCCGGCGGCGGTGGCGAGGGCGGCATGGCGACGGCGTTGGCCTCGGCGGGGCGAGCCGGGTTCGAGCCGGGGCCCCGCGAGGGGAGAGGCTATCGCATCGTGCGGCCGGTTCGCACTCCCGTACCGGCCTCCTCAGGGCCCTTTCGCGCTGCGGAATCGGTTCGCGGGGGGAGCTGGGTCCGGCCGTGCCGGATCAGGACGTAAGCTCCCGGATCCGGGCCTTCAGCTCCGCTATCCGGGATTCCGCGGCCTGGCGTGCCTCCGCTGCCGCCTTCCTTGCCTCCGCTGCCTCCTGCTGCGCCTCCGCCGTCTCCTGCTGCGCTTCCGCCGCTGCACGCTGTGCTTCCGCTGCCTCCCGCTGTGCCTCCGCCGCCGCCTGCCGTGCATCGGCTTCCGCCTGCTGCGCGATCTCCAGCGGCGTCTCGAGGTATTTGCCGGCTGCCGGGTCGTACCACCGCACGCGCGCCATCCCCTCCGGACGCCAGCCTTCCGGCGGCCACGGCTCCTCATGGCACAGGTACAGCCCGAGCGACGCGCCGTACACCCCGCGCGCGCCTCCCGGCAGCCGCTCCGACGGCAGCGGGCGGTAGCCGCCGCCGTGCAGCCCGAAACCCTGAAGCCGCGGCGTGACGTGCTCCTTCGGATCGAACACGAAGTAGTCGCGCACCCCGAGGCTGGCGTAGATCTCGCGCTTCAGCCCCATGTCCCGCGGCCACGTCGATGGCGACAGCACCTCCAGCACGAACGACGGCGGCTCGTGCTCCTTCCACAGCACGTAGGATTGCCGCAGCCCCTCCGGCGCCTCCACCTGCTTCGGCACGCCGAACACCACCATCAGGTCCGGCGCCACGCTCCCCGCCCGCTCGTCCACCGCATCGTAGTGCAGCTCCACCTCGCTCGCCGCGAACACGTCGTCACGGGCCTCGTAGCGCACCGCCAGCGCGTCCCAGAGGTCGTTGCAGATCGCCCGGTGCACGGCCGTCGGCCTCACCGGGCTCTCCTCCGGCGGCTCCTTCGCCGCCGCCAGGCCGAGGTGGTCGAGGTTGCGGTACGGGCGCCGGGGGTCGTCTCCCAACGCCTCGGCCCGGCGGAGGTCCAACGCCGGGCGGCACCAGTGGTCGGCCGCCACCTGGGCGGCTTCCAACGCGTCGATCCACGCCTCGAACTCGTCGATGGATGCGCAATCCGGAGGGCGCTTGGGTGGAAGGCGGGGGCGGCGTTCGCCGGCGGGCGGCGTCGGTCTCCCCTCGGAGGGGCCGCGCGCAGGGAGGGGGCGGGGTACGGGCTCTGGCATGGCTGCGCTCCTTCGGCTGCCAAGTGCCCGGCGCCGGACGCGCCGGGGGGAGAGGCACTGTAGCACGGCGCCGCCGGGACGCCGAGGTGGGCACACGCGCGCATGACGGCCGCCGCGGCTCGGGATCGAGATGGCGATCTTCAAGCGACGCGCCGGGCAGGTCGAGAAGCATTCTGCTCGACTTTCGTAGGAAATCCGCCCGATTTCACGTCCGTCACGTCCGACGCCCCGCTCAGGTGCACGAGGCCGCCGGCTCCGAGCCCGGCCGAAGTAGGGCACCGCGGCGAAGGCGCCCGGGGCCGGGCGCTCATGAAATGGGCCGAGGTCGGAGCCCCGGTCGGGGGCGGCGGCATGGCTCGGCCTCGATCCTGCCGCGCACCCCCTCCGATGCCGCTTTCGACGAGCCGGCTCTCAGTCCGACGGCTCGCGCTCCTCGTCCGCGTAGTGGGCGGGGAGGCGGCGGTCGAACGCCATCAGGACGTGGTGCGGGCGCGTGCCTTGCCACTCGGCGAGGTCCGAGAGGGAGATCGACTCGCCGCCGCTCTCTCCGAGGAGCACCGCCTCGTCGCCGACACGCGCGGCGGGCAGGGCGGAGAGATCGAGGGTGATGTGCTCGAGCGACAGCCCCCGGATGGGAGCCCGCTCGCCCGCGACGAGGGCATACGCCGAACGGCCCGTGAGCGGGGGACGGTACCCGTCCGCGAGGCCGAGGGGGATCACCCCGATCCGGCTCGGAGTGTCGTGTTCCGGGGCGCCCCGCATCCCCGCCTTCGGGGGGCCGGCGTGGATGAGGCGGCTCCGGATCGACCGGAGCACGGGGCGGAAGGCCGAGGTGTCCGCCACGGACGGGGAGACCGACGGCACGCCGTAGAGGAGATGGCCGGGGCAGACCGCGTTGCCGCGGCTGGTGAGCCCGGCCACCATGCAGGAGCTCGCGAGGCCCTGGGTCACCGGCACGTGGATGCCGGCTGCCTCGAGATCCCCGAGGAGCCCGTCGAAGGCGCGCATCCGGCCGCGCGCCCACTCGCGCTCCGCCTCGTCGAAGAAGGAGAGATGGGTGTACACGCCCTCCACCCGGACGTTCGGCAGGCTCCGCACCTCCCGGATGTAGTCGAGGGCGTCGGGAAGCGGCGCCCCGAGGCGCCCGAGGCCGGCGTCCACCTTGACGTAGACAGGGGCGGTCCTGCCGGCCGCCCCCGCCGCGCTCGACACCGCGCGAGCCCCCGCCCGATCGTACACGGTCGGGATGAGGTCGTGGGCGAGAAGGGCCGGGATGCCCTCCGGGAGCGCGCCGCCGAACATCAGGATGGGCAGGTCGACACGAGCGCCGCGAATGGCGAGCGCGTCCTCGAAGCTCCCGGTCGCGAGGGCGAAGGCGCCGCCGTCGTCGGCGAGGGCGCGCGCGACCCGAGCCGCGCCGTGCCCGTAGGCGTTCGCCTTGAGGGCGGCGATGATCTTCGAGTCCGATCCGGCGAGGGCCCGAAGCTCGCGCAGGTTGTGGCGAAGGGCCGCGAGGTCGAATTCGGCCCGGTTCGGTCGGACGGCTTCCAAGTCTCCCCCCTTTCTTCGACGTGTGGGCGCCGGGGCGTCCTGGCCGGCCCCGGCAGTGCGGGCGTGATCCGGAACAGGATACACCCGACCCCGCGCCCTCACTGCCGGATCGGGCGGTCGCCGGGCCCCGGCCCGGGCGCTCGCGAGAGCACCGAAGGAATGCCCAGGACTCTTTCACGCTGCGGAATCGGTTCGCGCGGGTGAACCCGGTTCGGTCGAATCGGAGCGGCGAAGGTGCCGGGAACGGCGCTTCCCACGGATGCGGGTGTCCTGGGAACGGCGCGTTCTCGGAACGCTTGTGTCTCTCCCGCATCGATCGGCGGCGGTCTTGCCGCCCCTTTTGCGGGCGAGACACGAGCGTTCCCAGGAAGAGCCGTTCCCAAGAAGAGCGGTGGGCATCGATGCCCGGCCGTGAGTCGGTCAGCGGGAAACGACCCTGGAGGAATGTCTCCCGCCGCTTCTGAAACGGTGGCCGCTCCGGCATACTTCGCCGGTGAACGCGGCCCGCCACGAGTTGCACGTCCGGTTCTGGGGGGTGCGGGGAAGCATCCCGGTCTCCGACCCCCGGTGCGCCCGCTACGGCGGCAACACGTCGTGCGTCGAGGTGCGCTGCGGCGGGTCGGTGCTGGTGTTCGACGCGGGCACCGGCCTCCGCCCGCTCGGCGCCGCCCTCGCTCGGGAAGGATGCGGCGACCTCGACCTCTTCCTGACCCACGCCCACATCGACCACGTGGTCGGCCTGCCGTTCTTCGCCTTCGCCTACCGGCCGGGAAACTCCCTCCGGGTGTGGTCCGGGCACCAGGCGCCGGGGAGCGGCGGCGCGACCGCGACCGAGTCGGCGGTCCGCAGCCTCATGAGCGCGCCGCTCCTCCCCATCACCCCCGCCGTCTTTCCCGCCGAGGTCTCCTTCCGGGACTTCTCGGCCGGGGACGACCTCGCGCCCCCGTGCGGGGTCTCGATCCGCACCGCCCCCCTCCGCCATCCGGGCGGGGCGACGGGGTACCGGGTCGAATGCGCCGGGCGCAGCATCTGCTACGTCACCGACACCGAGCATGACCCGGACGCGCCGGACGAGAACGTCCTCGCCCTCGTGGACGGCGCGGACCTCATGATCTACGACGCGATGTTCACCGACGAGGAGCTGCCCCGCCACCGGGGATGGGGCCATTCGACGTGGGAGGAAGGGGCGCGGCTCTGCCGTGCGGCGGGGGTCGGGACCTATGCGATCTTCCACCATGCCCCGGACCGCGACGACGAGGCGCTCGACCGGATCGCCGCCGCCGCCGCCCGGACGTTCCCGGGCTCCGTGGTGGCCCGCGAGGGGATGATCCTCACCCCCTGAGCCGGGGGGAGGGGAAGGGAAGGGACGGAGGACGGGGCGGGGCGCTCCGGCTCCGGGCCGTCGAGGGCGGTTCGATGGAACATTCGATCTACCGCTACGTCATCCGGCACTCCCTGCGCGCGCAAGTAGTGCTCACCGTGCTCGCGGTCGCCTCCTTCCCCTTCCTCTATGCGTTCTACGAGGTCCCGAAGCAGATCGTGAACCGGGTGATCCAGGGCGGCGCGGACGATTTCCCGGCCGTCGTGCTCGGGGCCTCCCTCTCCCGGATCGAGTTCCTGTTCCTCCTCTGCGGCGGGTTCCTCCTCCTCGTGGTCGTCAACCAGGGCTTCAAGTACGCGATCAACGTGCTCGCGGGGCGCACCGGCGAGCGCATGCTGCGGCGCCTGCGCTACGACCTCTACAGCCGCGTCCTGCGCTTCCCCCTGCCGCACTTCCGCAAGCTCTCCCAGGGCGAGATCATCACCATGGTGACGGCCGAGGTGGAGCCGCTCGGCGGGTTCATCGGCGACGCGTTCAAGCTGCCGATCTTCCAGGGGGGCTACCTCCTCGTGATCCTCGCCTTCCTGCTGGTGCAGAACTGGGTGATGGCCGCCGCCGCGGTCGCCCTTTATCCGCTCCAGTTCTACGTCGTCCCGAAGCTCCAGCGCCGCGTGAACTCGTTCGCCAAGGAGCGGGTGCGGCTCGTGCGCCGGCTCTCCGACCGCATCGGGGAGACCGTGTCCGGGGTCCAGGAGGTCCGCGGCAACGACACCTCCGCCTACGAGCGCGCCGCGATGTCCGCCGTCCTCGGCGAGATCTACGTGGTGCGCCTGCGCATCTTCATCTGGAAGTTCGTCATCAAGTTCCTGAACAACTCCATCAACCACCTCGGGCCGTTCTGCTTCTACTCCATCGGCGGGTACTTCGTGATCCTGGGCCGGCTGGAGATCGGGACCCTGATGGCCGCGATCGCGGCGCACAAGGACCTCGCCGCGCCCTGGAAGGAGCTCCTCAACTACTACCAGCGCCGCGAGGACGCGAGGATCAAGTACGAGCAGGTGATCGCCCAGTTCAGCCCCGCCGGGATGCTCGACGAGTCGCTCCAGGTCGGGCCTCCGCCCGCGGGCGCCCGGGTGTCGGGGGAGCTCGCGGCCTCCGGCCTGGCCCTCCGGGACGACACCGGCACGAGCTTCCTCGACGGGGTGTCGTTCACCGTCCCCGCCGACGCGAGGGTGGCGGTGGTCGGCGCTCCGGGGAGCGGCCGCGAGGAGCTCGCGCTCGTGCTCGCCCGGCTGATGAACCCCACCTCGGGCGCGCTCACCATCGGCGGCGAGCGGGCGGACCGCCTGCACGAGGGGGTGACCGGCCGCCGGCTCGCCTACGTCGGCCCGCAGGCGTTCCTGTTCAACACGACGGTGCGCGGCAACCTGCTCTACGGCCTCAAGCACGAGCCCGCCTCCGATGCGCGGCCGGACCCGGCCTGGGCGGCGGAGGCGGCCGCCGCCGGGAACTCGACCGACGACGTGCACGGGGACTGGATCGACCGCGAGGCGCTCGGCGGCGAGCCCCTGCCGAGGCTCCTGGAGGTGCTGGAGACGGTCGAGCTCGACGGGGACGTATTCGATCTCGGACTGCGCGGCGCCGTCGATGCCGAAGGGGGCCTTCGGGATGGACTGCTCCGGGCGCGGCGGGCGTTCCGCGAGCGGCTTTCGGACCCGGGCATCGCCGCCCTCGTCGAGCGCTTCGATGCCGACCGCTACAACGACAACGCCACCGTCGGGGAGAACCTTCTGTTCGGGACCCCGGTCGGCGGCGGGTTCGACGTGGAGCGGCTTGCCGAGAACGCCTGGGTCATGGAGGTGCTGGAGGCGGAGGGGCTCGTTCCGACCCTGCTCGAGGCGGGGCGCACCGTCGCGGCCACCATGCTCGAGCTCTTCTCCGGGCTCCCGCCCGGCCACTCGGCGTTCGAGCGGTTCAGCTTCATCGACGCGGACGACCTCCCGGAGCTCCAGGCGGTGGTCGACCGCGCCGCCCAGGACGGGGTCGACGGGCTCGGAGAGGAGGACCGCCGCCGGCTGCTGTCGTTGCCGTTCCTGCTCCAGCCGGCGCGCCATCGCCTCGGGATCGTGGATGACGGGCTGCGGGTACGTCTGCTCGCCGCGCGGCGCCGCTTCGCCGAAGCGCTGCCGGGGTCGCTCCGGGGCAGCATCCAGTTCTTCGATGCGGACCGCTACAACGCGGCCGCCTCCATCCAGGACAACATCCTGTTCGGCAAGGTCGCCTACGGGCAGGCGCGGGCGGCGGAGCGCGTGAAGGGCCTCGTGACCGGGGTGATCGACGACCTCGGGCTCCGGTCCGCGGTGATCGAGGCGGGGCTCGACTACCAGGTCGGGATCGGGGGCGGGCGCCTCGGGTCCGTCCAGCGCCAGAAGGTCGGGCTCGCGCGCGCGCTCCTCAAGCGCCCTGACCTGCTGGTGCTCTCCGATGCGACGGCGGGGCTCGACGGGGGGACCCACGAGCGCATCGCGGGGCGTGTCTTCCGGGAGCTCGGGGGGCGGGGGATCGTCTGGTCGCTCCACCGGGCGGAGCTGGCGCGGGGCTTCGACCGGGTGGTGGTCATGCAGTCGGGCCGGGCGGTGGAGTCCGGGACGTTCGAGGAGCTGGACCGGGAGGGGAGCGCGCTCCGCGAGCTGCTGGCGGCCGGCTGAGGGGCCGGGCGCCGCCGCCGCCCGCCCGCAGGGCAGGCTTGGCTGGACGACCGATGGGCGTGTGCTTGCGCTGACGGCCTCCGGGGTGCGCGGAGGCAGGTGAAAGGGTCGTCTGCTACGTTCTCGGGCCGCGGTTCGGCGTCCCGCGGACGGGGCCGGCGGACGGAGGGAGCGCAGGCGGCGCCCGTGGCGCGGGGGAGAGGGCGGTCCGCCACGGCCCAGGTCGCGGGACGCGGTCGGCCGAGGGCTGGAGCGCAGGCGGTGGCGGACGAGCGGGGCGGGCGACCGGGCGGCGGCAGGCCGCCGGGCCGGAACTTGCGGGGAGGGGAGAAGGCATGAGCCTGAACGAAGAGGTGGAAGTCCTGCGGCGGGTGCCGCTCTTCGCCCGGATCGACACCGCGAAGCTCAAGCTGCTCGCGTTCACGAGCGAACGGCTCGTCTTCCCGGCCGGGTCGGAGCTGTTCCACCAGGGCGACGCGGGAGACGCCGCCTACATCCTCCTCGACGGGGAGGCGGACATCCTCGTGGACGCTCCCGAGGGGGAGATCGTGGTCGCGGAGGCCCGGCGACACGATTTCGTGGGCGAGATCGCGATCCTGATCGACGTCCCGCGCACCGCGACGGTGCGGGCGCGGACCGAGCTGACCGCCCTCGTCGTCACCAAGGAGAGCTTCCTCGGGATGGCCGCCGAGTCCCCGGAGGTCGCCATCGAGATCATGCGCGAGCTCGCGCAGCGCCTGATCGACACCACCGAGCAGCTCACCGCGGCCCGGGCGGCGGCCCGCGCCTGAACGGAGGCCGGGCGACCGCGCCGGGTCCACGAGCCGGGAGCGCCAGCACGCTGCCTGGCAGCCATGCCCTCGCCTCGGCCGCCGGATGCGGCTCGCATGGCAGGACTTTTGCACGCTGACCGACTGGTGGCCAGGCATCGAAGCGCGCCGCTTTTCCTGGGAACGGCGCGCCCCTTGAGAAGCACGGGCGTCCCGCCTGCAAGTGAGACGGCAAGGCGGTTACGGGTCGATGCGGGCGGGGCGCCCGCGTCGCCGGACGCGCCGTCGCCGGACGTGCCGTTCCCAGGAGCGGTCGCGAGAGGCGTGTTCGACGAAAATCCCTGCACCACACATGCCTCCCGGGGCGGTTCAAGCTCACGGTGAGGGTGTCGGCGTCCACGGCCGCCCGGGGCGTAGCGCGGCGGGGGAGCCCCTACGCGGCAGCGGAGAGAGCCTTCGGCCCGATGTACGCACGGCCCGGTTGCGGGCGCTTCGGGCCGGGCGGGGCGATATCCGGCCCGAACCCGAACCGGCCCCGCGTCCTGATCGGGCGGCTCCGGGATCGTCCTGGGGCGGTACGCGCGGCCGGCGGTCCCGGCGGCCGGCATGATGGGCGACAGGTGTATCGAGTGCTGCGCGCGCAGACTGCGGCGGGACCTGGCCCGCGGCCCGTGGAGCCCCGGGCGATGTTTGTAGATTATTGATATATAAAGTGTAGAGAAGGGGTCGAGATATTTTTTACCCCGACGGAGATGGCGTTGTTCCGTGGTTTGGAGTCGGTTCGAGGGGCATTTCGGCGGATTTCACCCCACGGAGCTGCTTGCGCGGGCACGGCGTCCTGGGAACGCGGGCGTCCCGCCCGCAGGGGGGGCGAAGCGCCCGGAAGAAAATGCGGGCGGGACGCCCGCGTTCCCAGGACGCCGTGCCCAAGAGCGTTCGCGAGAGGGTGCCCGGCGAAAACCCCACAGCGCACATGCCTCCCGTGGCGGTTCCGTTGGCTGGATGGCACGGGCGCGGGTAGCCTGCCTGCTTCGGGCCGCACGGTCCCAGGGAGAGCGGCCGGCCCGAGAACCGGACGGGTGGCGGATCCGCGATCTCCGGTGACGCGGCCGGTTGGATCATCGGCCGTACCTGTCGCGGGGCGGCCGAAGTGTCGGAATACCTCGATCTCCGGGGCGGCGCCCCGGGTCGGTCAGCCGGTGGCGGAACCGCGTTCGTTGAAGCGGCCTTCGACGTGCGAGTGCCGCTCTGCGAGACGTTGCATTTCGGCCCGGAAGGTGTCCATCGCGGCATCGAATCGGGCTTGAGTGGCGCGGCGGTCCGCATCGGCGGCGGCCTTGTCATCGTCGATGCGCCGATCCGGCCTTCCCGTGATACGCCACGCCATGATTCCGAGAGCGAGCCCAACCGCGAGTACGGTCCCGATGATCGGGAAGACGATGCCGATCACGACGGGCAGGGATGCGTCCATGCGCCAAAGCGTAGCACGGGCGGGCGGTTCCGGGCTGGTAGACGTGGCCATCGTCGCGGGCCGTCTCCCTCTCGATGCCGGCGGCCCCGGCATCGTCGCGGAGCCCTCCACACGGCAGCAGGAGAGAGTCCATGACAAGGGGGAGACCCGTGAGACGCGCACCCTCACCGTGCCGCACGTCCTCGATACGCACACCGCTGCCGGGGCACCGCCCCCGACCCTCCCCGTATGGCTCCGGGGCGCCGCGTCAGGGCGATATGTCGTGTGCTCCCGGAGGCACCGGGTCGCCGTCGCCGTGAAGGATCCGGACGGGGGAAAGGGCCGGCAGCCTTCACCGTTCTCTCCTCCCGCTCGCGTCCGCGCCGATGCGGATCACCGCCGCCCTCGCCGTCCGCGTCGCCGGAGGCCGCGAGTGACGCCCATCGAAATCATTGCCGCGGCGCACGTCACCACGGCCCTCCTCGTCGGTGTGGTCCACGCGGGGCTCATTCTCGCCGGGCTGCGGGCCATGCGCCGGGCTTCCGACAGCCGCGACCAGGCGACTGCCATCCAGGTACGGGCCGCCGACCAGTGCCCCGAGGCGACCATGCGGGCGCTCGATGCGCTCATCGCCGGACAGCGGGACCTCGGGGAAGTGCTTCGCGATCAGGGCGCCGCCCACCGGGACCAGGGCGATGCGCTCCGCAAGCAGGGAGCCGCCCTCGCCGCTCGCACCGCCCCGAGCTTGGGATAGACCCCCAAGCGAACCGTCCACACCCCGCGGGGCCGGCTCCTCCTTCGCTTCCCGTTCGAGCAGCAAGGAGGCGACCTCGCGGTGGCCTTGCCCTGCGGCCCGGTGCAGGGCCTTTTCACGCTGTGAAGTTGGTCCTCGCAGGTGAGCGCCGGTTCGGTCGAATCAGGATGGCGAAGGTCCTGGGAACGGCGCGTCCTCCGAACGCGGGGGGTCTCGCCGGCATCGGTCCGCGGCGGTCTTGCCGTCCCATTTGCGGGCGGGACCCCCGCGTTCGGAGGACGCGCCGTTCCCAGGAAGAGCGGTGGGCATCGAGGCCCGGCCGCGAGTCGGTCAGCGTGAAAATGCCCTGCGGCCTCGTGCAGGGGGGAACCATCCCGGAAACCCCGGACTGTGGTTCGCCTGAATCAGGCCGCCATGCCGGGCTCGGACCGGCGGCGGACAGCTCGATTCCCTCGCATCCCGGGAAGGCGGCCGCAACGCGCCGCCCGTGTTTCCTCAGATGACGTGTCCGCGGTGCAGGCTCTCCAGGAACTCGGGGTACGGCATGATCTCGATGCCGTCGACCGTCCGCCGGTCCCGCTCGGCCGTGACGACGATGGTCCGTCGCGGCGAGAACTCGTCCCGGAAGGCGCGCATGGGGCGCAGATCCTCCGCGCGAACCCGTCCCTTCGCTTCGATCGCGACGGCGCCGCGGTCCAGTACGAAGTCCACCTCCAGACCGCTCTTGGTGCGCCAGAACTCGATCCGGTGATCCTTCTCCTGGTAGCTCCGCGCCGCGACGAGCTCCAGCAGGATGAAGTGCTCGAACGCCCTGCCGAACTCGCGGCCCGCGGGATGGGTCGGCGTTCGGCGGCAGACCTGGGCCGCGACGCCCAGATCGAACAGGTAGAACTTCGGGGCGGCGGAGATGCTCTGCCGACCGCCGGGTCGATGGAAGGGATGGATCAGATGTCCGACCAGCGTGTCCGTGAGGATCTCGAAGTAGGTGCGCACGGTCTTGGCGTCGATGGCGCAGTCGCGGGCGATCGCGGCATAGTTGAGTAGCTCCCCATGGCAGAAGGCGAGCGCGTCGAAGAACCGGGAGAACGCCGCGGCGTCGCGCGTCAGCGCCTCGTGGAAGACCTCCTGGGTCAGGTAATCCCGTACATAGGCGGCCAGCGAGCGCCGGTACCGGGGTTGTGGATGGATCCCGGGCAGCAGGCCGCGGTTCAGGGCTTGCAGCAGATCGAAGTCGGGAACCTCCGCCCACGTGAGCGGGAACAGCTCGAACCTCCAGGCTCTGCCGCCCAGCAGGTTGGTCCCCGCACGCCTGAGCTTCCGGGCGCTCGACCCGCACAGCACGAACGCCAGGCCCCGGGTTTCGATGAGCCGGTGCACCTCGTCGAGCAGGGCCGGGACCTTCTGTATCTCATCCAGGACCACCGGTTTGGCGAGCGTCTCGGGGGGTAGGGATTGCAGCTCCGCGCCAAGGCGCGACGGCATGGCGGTGAAACGCAGCAGAGGCTCCGAATCGAGGAGATCGTAGCGGACGCTGTCCGGAAAGCGCTCCCGCAGGAGGGTGGACTTGCCGGTCTGACGGGCGCCCCACAGAAACGCGGACTGCCCGGGAGGGAGATCGATCAGGATCGTTCTCTGGTAACCCATACGGAAAAACATCCTGATTGGTTCGACCAATCGGGATTGTACTCCGTATCGGCAGACATCGCGCGAAGGAAGGGCGATGCTCCACGAAGACAAGGCTGGAACGATGGTGAGGCATGTGCGCGGTGGGGTTTTCGCCGGGCACGTCTCTCGCGAACGCTCTTGGGCACGGCGTCCCGGGAACGCTCGTGTCCCGCCCGCAAATGGGATGGCGAGGCCGCCGCCGATCAATGCGGGCGGGACACGAGCGTTCCCAGGACGCCGTGCCCGCGCAAGTGCCTCCGTGGGGTGAAATCCGCCAGCAACCCCCTCGAACCGACCCCAAACCACGGAAGAACGCCGTCTTCGTGGGGTAAAAAATATCTCGACCCCTCTCTACACTTTTTATATCAATAGGTTACGAACAGCGCCCGGGCCTCGATGGTATGGGAAACCATGCGTCGTGCACTGGCGGATCCGGGCCAGTGACCCGCTACGCCCGGAACGGAGCGGGCGGCGCGTCGTGCAAGCTGCGGGACGTCCCGGGTCTGGAGGAGGAGTAGTCTTTGCTGCTGCGGTTCGGGCCGGGGCGGCCGTGAGCGTCCCCGGACGGGCGGGGTCGGTCGGCGGCGGCCCCGGGCTCGTCGAGCCCGCCTTCGACGTGCGACCGGTGTTCGGCGAGTCGGTGCATCTCGGTCCGGTGCGCGGCCATCGCGTCCTCGAACCGGTTGCGGTGGGCGGCCGTCGCAGCCTCGAACCGGTCCATGCACCGGTCTTGGCGGGCGGCGGTGCGCAGCGAGAGCCCGGCGAGGGCGAGGCCGACCGCGAGCACGGCGCCGATGGTCCACGAGACCGGAGCAAGTCCGAATGGCTGCTCAAGTTGCGCTTGGCTCGAGTGGTAATCAGGTGATGCAATGCGAGGACCCCGGTGGAGGCGTCATCGGAAGTGTCCCCGGGTCACGAGCATTCCGGGCCGGCGAGGGCGGTGTCGAGGGCGGCCCGCAGGCGCGGGTGTTCGTCCGCCGGGGTCGCCGCCCCGGGCGGGATCATGCGGTCGCTCGGGAAGCGGCCGAGCATCGCGAGGCAGGTCTTGAGCCGGGCGGTGGCCCGCCCGCCGGGAGCGATCCGGTAGACGGCGCGGGCGAGCGGGTAGATCCGCTCGTGGCAGGCGCGCGCCTCGCCCAGCCCCCCGCCCCGGACCGCCTCGAAGAGCGCGATGATCGGCTCCGGGATCACCGCCGCGAGGCTCACCAGGCTCCCTTCGCTGCCGACGACCCAGCTCGTGAACAGGTGTTCGTCGCCCGAGCCCATGACCGCGACGTGCGGGGCGGCGGCCCGGATGAGCCGCCGGTTCTCCTCGTAGGCCGCGACCTCCCAGCTCCCCTCCTTGACCGCGACCACCCGGGGCAGCCGGACGAGCCGCGCCAGGGTGGACGAGGGATACGCGAGCCCGCCCGCCCCGACCGCCGCCTGGAAGAGCATGAGGGGCGCGCGGGTCGCGTCGAGCACCCGGCGGTGGTGGTCCACCACCCCCTCCTCGTCCTGGTGGAGCGCCCATCCGTTCGGAGGAAAGACCATGATCGCGTCGGCCCCGGCCGCCTCGACGGCGCGGGCGTGCCGGGCCCCCTCGCGGCTGCTCTCGCAGTTCACCCCCGCGACCAGGATGGCCCGGCCCCCGACCGCTTCCGCGGCGGCGGCCACCGCCCGCTCCTGGTCGGGCAGGGGCATGGCCGCGTTCTCTCCGGCGTGTCCGTTCAGCAGGAATCCGGCAAGGCCCCGGACCCCGGCGAGCCGGTCGAGGTGGGCGGCGAGGGCCGGCTCGTCCGGGGCGAGGTCGGCCCGGAGGGGGCAGGGGGTGGCGGCGTAGATGCCGTGGAACGGGTCGGGTCCGTCGGGGATCACGTCTCGCTGCCTCGATTCGGCCGCACGATGAGCCGGTCGGGAGGAAAGAGCGGCATGGCCGGCGCCCGTCCCAGGATCCGGTCGGCGAGGAGTTTCGCGATCCACGGGCCGCTCGTAAAGCCGGAATGGACGCTCCCGCACACGAAGGCGCCGGGATGGCCGGGAAGGGGGCCGACCGCGGGGAGCGCGTCCCGCGTCTCCGCTTCGAGCCCCGCCCAGGCGCGCACGAGCCGGGCGCCGCGCAGGGCCGGGATCGCGTGGCAGGCGAGGCGGAGGTTCCCGACGAGCCGCCCGGGGAGGAGGGCGACGCCGCCCCGCTCGCGGTCTCCCGCCGCCTGCCAGCCGCCCCCGACGACCGCCGTCCCGTTCTCGAACTGCTTGAGCGAGAGGAGTCCGCTCGCAACCCCGATGACCGTCCGCATCACCGGCGGGAGGCGTTCGGTGACGGCGAGCTGGTTGACGAGCGCCCGGACGGGGAGCCGGACCCCGAGCCAGCCGGCCATCGTTCCGAGCCATGCGCCCCCCGCGAGGACGAGGCGGCGCGCCTCGATCCGCGGCTGGCGCGGGCTCGCGAGGCGGACGACGTACCCCCCGCCCGCGCCCGCTTCGACCCCGGCGGCGGGGCAGTGCTCGAATATCTGGACCCCCGCCTCGACGAGGGCGCGGCGGAAGGCGAGGCCGGTCAGGTAGGCGCTCGCGAAGCCGTCGACGGGACAGTGGCTCGCGAGGACCGGCCGTCGCGAGAGGCCGGGCTCGACCCGGCGGGCCGCTTCGAGGCCGAGAAGCCGGATCGGCGCCCCCGCCTCGCGCCGGGCGCGCGCCCGCTCTTCGAGCAGGGCGGCTTCGCCCTCGGTGAAGGCGAGGGACAGGCCGTCGCAGGCGGTGACCCCCACGTCGTGGCCCAGCCACTCCCGGGCGGACGCCCACATCCGGTGGGCTTCGAGGGCGTAGGGGATGAGCGCGGCCCGCGTCATCTGCATGGTGAGGGTGCCGGCGTTGACGCCGGACGCCTCCCGGCAGAGCCCGCCTCGCTCGACGAGAGCCGCCCTCATGCCGCCCCGGGCGAGGAAGAGGGCGACCGCGCAGCCGAGCAGCCCGCCGCCCATCACCGCGACGTCGAAGGAGGGGGGCGGCGCGGAGGCGGTTCGGGGGGCGGGATCGCGGTCGGGGCCGGGACGGGGCCGGGCGACCGGACGGCGCTCGGCTCCGGGACCGGAACCGGCTCCGGGACCAGGTTCGGGGTCGGGGGAGGACACGGGGGCGCGGTCGGACCTCGACGCGGGAGGGTCAGAGGGGGGCCGGCGGCGGGATCGGGATGTCGCCGTACTCGAACCGGCCGGCAAGATCGTCCATCGCGACGGGGCGGAGCGGAGCCCGTCCGGTCCACTGCCCGGCGGCCCTCCGCCCTTCGTCGGGATCGCTCGCGATCCGGGCGGCGACCAGCTCGGCTGCCGCCTCCCCGCAGATCCGCCCTTGGCAGGGACCCATCCCGCAGCGGGTGAAGTGCTTGAGCTGGTTGACCTCCACCGCGCCCTCGGCGACGGCCTCCTCGATCTCGCGGCGGGTCACGTCCTCGCACCGGCAGACGACCGTGTCGGCGGGGATCGAGGCTGCCAGCGCGGGGCGAAGGGCGGCGATCCGGCTCATCGCGGCGCCGAAGCGGGCCGCCCGGGCATGGGCGCGGCGGGCGCGCCGGACGCGGGCGAGGGCCGCGCCCGGCCCGATCCGCCTCGCGTCGAGGGTGGCGGCGATCCCGACGATCCGGCCCGAATGCGCCGCGGCCGCCGCCCCGTACACCCCGGCGCCGTCTCCCGCCGCGTAGCAGCCGGCGAGGCTCGTCTGGCCCCATGCGTCCGTCTCCGGGCGCCACCCGCCCTCCGTCCGGGAGAAGCGGTGGCGGAGGCGGAGGAGGCGCGTGATCTCCGTCGCCGGGGCAAGCCCGTGGCCGACGGCGAGCGCGTCGGCCTCGATCCGCCGCTGCGCCGCCCGTCCGCCGCCCGGCGCGCCGCCTCGCCAGGACCCGTCCGGGCCGACGGGGGCGACGGTGACCTCCTCGACCGCGCCGCGGCCCGCGGCCGCACGCACCGAGTGGCGAAAGAGGATCGGGACCCGCGCCCCGGCGATCCGCACGATCCACCCGGCCCCCCGCCCGAGGAGCCGCGGCATCGCCGCCAGCCGGGGCAGGGCGCGGAGCCACTCCGAGGGGCCGGCGAGGTCCACGACGGCGGCGACGGCGCCCCCCGCCCCGAGGATCGCCGCGGCGACGGCGGGAACGAGCGGCCCGGCGCCCGCCACCACCACCCGGCGGCCGGGGAGGAGCCGCTGCGATTCGAGGAGGACCGTGGCCGCCCCGAGGCCGATGACTCCGGGCAGGGTCCAGCCCGGAAACGGCGCCACCCGTTCGACGGCGCCCGGAGCGAGCACGAGCGAGACCGCGAACACCGATCGCGGCCCGTCCGCGCCCACGGTGTCGATGCGGAAGCGGACGTCGTCGTCCGCGGGAAAGCCGGCCTCCTCCCGCATCGCCGCCGCGACCGGGTTCGGATCCGGGAATTCCGGGACGGGGGGATCGAGGGTGACGAGCCCGGCCCGGGCGATCACCGACCAGACCCGTTCCCCGGCCCGCGCTTCGACCGGGCTCGCGGCGAGCCGGCGCCGCATCGCGTCCCCGGCCGCCTGGTCGGGGCCGGGGTCACCGCCCGCCGGGAAGGCGCGGGGCACGGCCCGGTAGACCTGCCCGCCCGCGGCCGGATGCTCGTCGAGCAGCACCACGTCGAGGCCGTGCCCGGCGGCGGTCAGCGCCGCCTCGACCCCGGCCGGGCCGGCCCCGACCACCGCGAGGTCGGCGGTCCGCGGCGAGGCGCCGTTCACGGGGCTTCGCTCATCGGCCGGGCGCTCCCATCCCCATCCACGTCCTCATCCGCCGGGCCGGATCGAAAGCTCCCCGGCTCCGAAGCCCCCCGGCATTCCACCACGAGGCCGTCCCGGACCTCGACCATGCAGGCCGCCGCCACCCGCCCGCCGATCCGGATGGCGCACTCCTGGCAGGCCTCCATCAGGCAGAACGCGCCGCGCGGACCGCCCGCGCGGGGGCTCCGTCGAAGCTGCCGCCGGCCGTCGGCGAGGAGCGCGGCGGCCACCGACTCGCCCGCGAAGCACGGCACGGGCTCGCCGTCGACGAGGATGACGACGGGTGCGCCGCGCGGGCCGATGCGAAGGGACTCGCCCAAGTCACCCCTCCCGAGGCGGAGAGCCCGGGGCCCCGCCGCTTCCGGCTCGGTGTCCGTCCCCGCCCCGGTGGTGCACGTGGCCGTGGGCGATCTCGTCGCGGTCGGCGGCCCGGACGGCGACGATCTCGACGTCGGCGTGCACCGTGACGCCGGCGAACGGATGGTTCGCGTCGACGTCGACCACGCTCGATCCGACCTTGAGGACGGTCGCGAAGCGCGGACCCTGGCGCGTCCTCACGTAGACCGTCTTACCCGGCGAAAGCCGCTTCCCGCCGAAGACGTGCTTCTTCGACATGCGGCGCACCCGATCCGGGAGACGAAGCCCGAACGCCTCCTCCGGCGGGAGTACGAGCTGGAACCGGTCTCCGGCCGGGCGGCCGGCGAGCGCCCGTTCGATCCCCGGCAGGACGCCGCCGTGTCCGTACAGGATCGCGGCCGGCTCGCCCTCGCGCGTGGACCCGATCGGGCTTCCCGACGGGTCGGTCAGCTCGTAGTGGAGGCTGACCACGCGGCCGCGTTCGACGTTCATTGCCCGGACGGCTCCCGGCGACTGGATGGCCGGTGCATGATGCCGCTCGCGCGCGCCGCGCGCCAGCATCGGCGCGCCGTCCGCCAGGGTCGTTTCACGCCGGGGAATCGTGAACGCCGGTTCGGTCGAATCGGAGCGGCGAAGGTCTCGGGAACGGCGCCTCCCACGGATGCGGGCGTCCTGGGAACGCGGGCGTCTCGCCCGCATCGGCCCGTGGCGATCTTGCCGACCCATTTGCGGGGGGAACGTCCGGGGTCCTCCCAGGTCCCGAAGACCCGCAGTTCCCAGGAAGAGCCGTGGGTATCGATGTCTGGCCGCGAGTCGGTCAGCGTGAAATGGCCCTTCCGGGGCTGCGCCGACCGCATCCCCGCCGCGTGCTGCATCCGCGGCAGCGGCGCGCGCCCCGCGCCGAAAGGCTGCTACCCTCGCGGCGCACACCGGGTAGGCGTGCGGGCGCGTCCGCGTGCCCGCGTTCGAGGGGAGGCAGCGATGAAGAAGGCCGGAAGGACGAAGCGGCCGAAGGGAGCCTCGGGGAAGACGGGGCGTCCGGTGTCCGGCGCTCGACGGAAGATCCCCGCCTCGGCCTACGAGAAGGAGCTGATCCGGCTCCAGATCGAGCTCGTGAAGATGGTCGAGTGGATCCGACGCCGCAGGCTCAAGGTGGTGGTCGTCTTCGAAGGGCGCGACGCGGCCGGCAAGGGCGGGGTCATCAAGCGCATCACCCAGCACCTGAGCCCGCGCATCTGCCGGGTCGCCGCCCTTCCCGCGCCGACCGAGCGCGAGCGGACCCAGTGGTACTTCCAGCGCTACGTGCCTCACCTTCCGGCGGCCGGGGAGATGGTCCTCTTCGACCGGAGCTGGTACAACCGGGCCGGTGTCGAGCGCGTGATGGGCTTCTGCACCGAGGAGGAGCACCGGGAGTTCCTGCGCTCGTGCCCGGAGTTCGAGCGCATGCTCGTGCGCTCCGGCATCCAGCTCGTCAAGTACTGGTTCTCGGTCTCCGACGAGGAGCAGGAGCGCCGCTTCCGGAGCCGGATCGAGCTGCCGCACAAGCGCTGGAAGCTGAGCCCGATGGACCTCGAATCCCGGCGGCGCTGGATCGAGTACTCGAAGGCCAAGGACGAGATGTTCGCCCATACCGACATCAAGCAGGCGCCGTGGTACGTGGTCGATGCGGACGTGAAGAGGCGCGCGCGGCTGAACTGCATCCGCCATCTGCTCGGCCTCATCCCCTACGAGGACCTGACGCCGGAGCCCATCGTGCTCCCGCGCCGCACGGAAGCGGGAGAGTACGTCCGCCCGCCGATCACCGACCAGACCTTCGTCCCCGACGAGTACCCGTAGGGCAGAGCCCCCGGCCCCGCCGGAGGCTCCCCGTTCCGGCCGGGGCTGCTTCCGCGTGCGCCCGGACCGAAGCGGATCCGGTTGCGGGAGACCCGCCCCGACCGCTCCGGCTTCGCTTCGGCGGTGGATCAGGCGCGGGCGAGGATGTGCCGGCGGAAGGAGGGGATCGGGCAGGCGACGAGGCCGTCCGGCTTCTCCTGCAGGACCCCGTCGTGGATCATCCGGGCGTGCAGGTCGCTCCCTGCCGCCGCGGTCCCCGTCGCCTCGCGGCACCATTCGACGATGCGATGCGCTGCCGCGCCCGACTCCGGGATCCGTCCGACGACGTCGGCGACGGCAGGGAGGTCGTCGTTCACCCCCTCCAAGCGTGCGTCGTAGTATTGCCGCCGCCAGCCGTCGCCGGCGGCCAGCGCCGCGTCGAGATCGGCGCGCTCGAGGTCGCCGCCGGCGTCGGCGAGCGCCTCCGCCGCGCTGCACAGATAGTTGTGGAGGTGCTGCGGCCAGCCGCTGCACGCCCCGGCGATGCGCCGCTGCCACCGAGCCCTCGCCTCCAGGCCGCCGGCGATCCGGTGGCGGGCGAGGAAGCGCTCCACCGCCTCCCTGCTCTCGGCGCCCGTCAGCAGCGGCAGGGGGTGCGCGGCGCCGCGCGCGAAGCGGGGGATGCCGCGCCGGGCCATGACCTGCTTCGAGCTGCCGAGGCCGCCGAGCACGGCCAGGATCGGCAGGCCGTGCCGGCCGCCGTGGATCTCGCCGAGGAGGCGCGTCCGACCGTCTCCGCCGGGGTCGCCGGGCATGTTCTGCGCCTCGTCCACGAGCAGCACGACGGGGCGGGCGAGGCGTTCGGGCGGCGGCGCCTCGCGAATCGCCGCCCACGGGGTACGCCCGGCCCTCACCGAGTCGATGAGCGGCGGCACGGACGTCGTATGGGAAACGCTCAGCTTGGCGACACCAGGAATCCCGCCTCCGCCCTCGGTGGTCGTCGAATTCGCCGCGTGGAGGGACGAGTCGGAAGCCAGCGCGGAGAGGACCGCCTCCGTGAAGGCGACCGGCGAGGCCAGCTCCCCCGGCTCGCAGTCGACCGGGGCCGGCGCGGAAGGGTCGCCATCCGCGGCCCGCCCGCGCCAGCGTCGGGCGAGCTCCTCGAGCAACGAGGTCTTGCCGGCCCCCGGAGCGCCGAAGACCAGCCTCGTCCGCCCCCGGACCGCGGCGCCGCCTTCCGCGGCCCGGGCCGCGGCGCGCTCGATGTCCGTGATGACGTCCCGGCGCCCGACGAAGGCCGGCGGCGGCAGCCGGTCGTCCTCGAGGGCGAAGGCCCGCAGGCCGGCGACGTCCGGGCGGGGCGGCAGGCGTCCGTCGCGCGGGTTCTTCATGGTGGGATTGTCCGGCCCGCCGCGCGCCGGCGCAACGCCGAGCCGGCTCGCGCCCTGGCCGGGTCATTCCCTCCCAAGGAGTCGAGCGGGGCTCGCCGGCCCCGGCCCTCTTCCCGGCCTCTCACGCTCCGCCGCGCCGCTCCCCTCGCTTCGCGGCGCCGGTACGGCGCCCGCCCGCGGATCTCCACCGCACACCCCCTCTCGCGGGAAACCGGCTTTTTCGACCCGGCCTCATGGCATAGACTCCATGATGTTCCGGTGGGTCGGATCAGGGGCAGGGCGACATGGGACTGACGCACGTGACCGCGCAGGTCGTCGATGTCGGACGCACCGGCAGGCCGTACGAAGCGGAGTTTCTGGTGGATACCGGTGCTCTGCACTGCCTGGCGCCGGCCAGTCGGTTGCGGGAAGCCGGAGTGGCGCCGGAAGGCAGGAGGGTGTACGAGCTGGCCAGCGGCGAGCCCGTCGAGTATCGGTACGGCTTCGCCCGGATTTCCTTCCTGGGCGATGAGACCGTGTCCCACGTCGTCTTCGGGCCGGAGGACGCGGAGCCGATACTCGGAGTGGTTGCGTTGGAGAATACCGGGGTGATGGTGGACCCGGTCACGCAGACGCTGAAACGGCTGCCCGCGTTGCCGCTCAAATGAAGCCCGGAGCGATCCGACGCCCGCCGAGCGGAGCCGCCCTTCTCCCGTTCCGCGCCGCGCCCTTCCGGCGCCGCGTTCAGGCGTCGGCGGAGGTCTCCGGAGCCCCTCCGGGCGCGGCCCGGTCGCGGGCGGGGGCGGGGAGGAGCTCGGCGAGGGCGGCGAGCAGCCGGTCGTTCTCTTCCGGCGTGCCGACGCTGATCCGAAGCTGGTTCTGGAGGCGCGGTTCGTCGAACCAGCGGACGTGGACCCCCCGGGACTCGAGCGCCCGGTAGAGCGCGTTCGCGCGCGAGCCGTCCATGGCCTCGCCGGTCCTCCCCTCGTCCGCGTCCGCCCCCCGCGCAGGTGCGCCTCCGGGGCCGCGGCCGTCGCCCGCCCCCCCGGCGGGAGCCGCCGCGCCCGGCGGCACGGCGGCGAGCACGAAGTTGGTCTCGCTGGGGAGCGAAGGCAGCCCGATCCGTTCGAGCCCCGCGCGCAGCCGCTCGCGCTCGGCCCGCACCCGGGCCCAGTTGTCCGCCGCCCAGGCGCGGCTCTCGATGGCCGCCGCCGCCAGTGCCTGGGCGAGCGCATCGACGTTGTAGCTGTCCTTGGTCTTGGTGAGCATGGGTTCGAGGAGCGGCGCGGGGCCGAGCCCATACCCGAAGCGGAGCCCCGCGAGCGAGTAGCCCTTGCTCAGGGTGCGGAGGATGAGGAGGTTCGGAAGGTCGCGGATCGCGGGCACGAGGTCGTATCCATGCGCCGGGTCGACGAAGTCGACGTACGCTTCGTCCACGAGCAGCACGCCCTCGAAGCGGTCCGCGACGGCGGTGATCTCCTCCCGGCCGTACAGCCGTCCGGACGGAGCGTGCGGGTTCGGCAGGAAGGCGAGCCGGGCGCCGCTGCGGTTGAGCGACTCCGCGAAGCGGTCGGGGATCCGCCACTCCCCGGTGAGCGGGACCTCGACCGGCCGCGCCCCGTGGAGCCGGATGAGGACCTTGTAGAGGCTGTAGGTGGGCGGCGCGATCGCGACCGGCTCGCCGGGGTCCGCGTAGGTCGCGAGGGCGAGCCGGAGCAGCTCGTCCCCCCCGTTGGTGGCGATGATCTCGGAGGGGTCGACGCGGTGCACGCGGGCCGCCGCCTCGCGGAAGGGAGCCGCGTCCGCCGGCGGATAGCGGCGCAGGCGCTCGATCGGAAACCGGGCCAAGGCCTCCGCGACGGCGGGGGGAGGAGGGTAGGGGTTCTCGTTGGTGTTGAGCTTGACGCCGCCCGCGGGCTGCTTGCCCGGCACGTACCCCGGGGTGTCCCTCAGCCCGGGGCGCTCGTGGGAGGCTGGGTCCATGGTGTCCTCGTGTGGTGTGCCTCCCGGCGTTCGGCGGAGCCGGCCGCCGCGCCGCGGGGCGGGGGCGTGGGCGCCGGCGCGGGACCGCGCGGGCCGTCAGCGCGCGGAGCCGGCCGGAGCACCGCCCGGCCCGCCGGGTCGGCCGACGAATCCGGCGAGGGCATCGAGCATCTGGTTCGGCCGTTCCGACATGAGCTGGTGGCCCCCGTGCCGGATGACGATCCGCCGCGAGACGGGGAGGGCGGCCTCGAGATCGCGGGCGGCCCGCGCGGGGGTCATCGAATCGCGCTCGCCGAGGACCAGCAGCACCTCGCAGCGCACCGCCCGCGCCCGTTCGATCCCGTCCGCGTAGCGGTTGCAGGCGTCGAGGTCCGCGAACAGCACCCCGGGCGCGGCCCGCTCGACGAGCCGGAGCCCGCCGCCGGTCATCCACATCCCCGGGACACTGAAGCCGCCGACGTGGGCCCGGGGGCTGTGGCCCCAGAGGGTCACGAGGTCGAGGGCGAGGTGCTCGTTCGCACGCGCCGGGTCGAGGAGGGCGTCCGTCACCGGCATCGGGGCGGACGTGCCGGCGAGGACGATCCCGCGGGCGCGCTCGGGATGCCGGGCGGCCGTGTCGAGGACCGCGAGGGAGCCCATGCTGTGCCCGACGAGGAAGGCGGAGTCGATGCCGGCCCCGTCGAGCAGGGCCGCGACCCAGTCGGCCATCGCCGGCACGGACCCGAGGGGCGGCCCCTCCGAGCGCCCGTGCCCCGGCAGGTCCACCGCGATCGCGTTGTGTTCGTGGCGGACGAAGTAGCGCCCGAAGAAGGTCCAGACGGTGCGGTCCATGGCCGCCCCGTGCACGAAGAGGACGGTGGGGCGTTCCGGATCGGGTTGCCGCCCGTAGGTGGCGGCGAACGCCCGCCGGCCGTCGATGCGCAGCTCCATTCCGAACCGCCGTTGCGTCCCGCCCTCGCGCGCCCGCCCGCTCCGTCAGCGCTGCGAAGCGCGGAGCGCGCGCCCGAGATCGGCGGTGAGGTCGGCCGGGTCCTCGATCCCGACCGAGAGCCGGATGAGCCCCTCGGAGATGCCGGCCGCCGCGAGCGCCTTCGTGTCCATCCGGTGGTGGGTGGTGCTCGCGGGGTGGATGACGAGGGACTTCGCGTCGCCGACGTTGGCGAGGTGGGAGAAGACCTCGAGCCGCTCGATGAAGCGCTGGCCGGCGGCGCGCCCGCCCCGGACCCCGAAGCTGAACACCGCCCCCGCCCCCTTCGGGAGGAGCCGGGCCGCGAGCTCGCGGTCGGGATGCCCCTCGGCCTCGGGGTGGCTCACCCACTCGACCGCCTCGTGCCCTTCGAGGAAGGCGACCACCTCGCGGGTGTTGGCGACGTGGCGGTCCATCCGGATGGAGAGGGTCTCGAGCCCCTGGAGCACGTGGAAGGCGGTGGTGGGCGCCATGCACGCCCCGAAGTCCCGCAGGCCCTCGCGCCGCGCCCGGGTGATGAACGCGGCCGGGCCGAACTCCTCGGTATAGGTGAGGCCGTGGAAGCCGTCATGGGGCTCGGACAGGGTCGGGAACCGCCCCGAGGCGTCCCAGTCGAACCTGCCGCCGTCCACGAGCACCCCGCCGATGACCACCCCGTGCCCGCTCAGGAACTTGGTCGCGCTGTGGTAGACGAGGTCCGCGCCGAGCTCGAGGGGCCGGCAGAGCCAGGGGGTCGCGAAGGTGTTGTCGACGAGGAGGGGCAGCCCTGCCTCGTGGGCCGCCTCGGCGACGGCCGGGACGTCCAGCACCTCGCAGCCCGGGTTGCCGACCGTCTCGCCGAAGAGGAGCCGGGTGGAGGGGCGGACGGCGGCCCGGAAGGCGTCCGGGTCGCGCGGGTCCACGAACGTGGTCTCGATCCCGAAGCGGGGCAGGGTGTACTCGAGGAGGTTGTGGCTCCCGCCGTAGAGGGAGCGCGAGGCGACGACGTGGTCGCCGGCCCCCGCGATGGTCGCGACCGCGAGGTGGAGCGCGGCCTGTCCGCTCGCGACGGCGAGCGCGCCGAGCCCGCCCTCCAGCGCCGCGACCCGCTCTTCGAGCATCGCGTTGGTGGGGTTGGAGAGCCGGGAGTAGACGTGGCCGGAGCGCTCCAGGTTGAAGAGCCCGGCCGCGTGGTCGGCATCGGGGAAGACGAACGCGGCGCTCTGGTAGATGGGGGCCGCCCGCGCCCCGGTGGCGGGGTCCGGCGGCTGGCCGGCGTGCAGGCTCAGGGTATCGAATCCGAGGTAGCGGGGGCCGGGCATGGGACGAGCGGGTGACGCCGGGGCGGTACTGGGGCGGCAAGGGTATCCTCCCCGCCCGCCGCCCCGCAACGACTCGACTCGACTCGCCCCGGGTCTCCGAGGCGCTGTTCCGTCTTCGCCATGACGGCTGGGTCGGGCGGGCGGGACCGCCTCCGCGGGAGCCGGGAAGCCGGACCCCCGAGCAGGATCGCCGCGACCCGTCCGGCGACCGCGTATCTTGCGGACCATGCGGCGATCGAGGGGCCGCCCGCCGGGTGCGCTTCGGTATCGCCGGCCGCCCTGCGCGCGGCGGCCGACGCCGCCTTGGCGCGCCGGTATTCCGTCTTCCCGCGGCGCCCGCCGGCGAATCGGATCTATTGAAAATATGGAAATATGATGCAGATCAGATTTTCCGATTCGACGCGGCCCGGAAGCGGCCGGGAGGGAGCGGCAGGGCGGATCGTCCGGGGCGGGGAGGTTGCGATGGCGATAGCGATGGTACAGAATCCGCGCTTCCGGCGGGCGCGGGCGCGGGAGGAACCCTGGATTCCGGGATAGCCTCCATGAATACAAGGTTTTTCCGGCGCTTCGGAGCCTTGCCGGAAGCACGGCCGATCCTGGGGTAGTTCGACGGCCGGGGCGGAGGCGGAGACCTGCCCCTTCGCAGCAGCCGGAGGACGACCCTACCCATGAAGACAGGAGTGAAAACAGAATGAAGGCAACCATCCGCAATGCGTCGGCCTTCGCGCTGATGCTGGCCGTCGCCAGCGTGGCGCGAGCCGGCACCCTCGAAGACGTGCAGGCCCGCGGCGTGCTCAACTGCGTCGTCAGCACCGGCGTCGCCGGCTTCGCGTACCCCGACGACTCGGGCGAGTGGCACGGATTCGACGTCGACTTCTGCCGCGCGACCGCCGCCGCCGTTCTCGGCGACCCGAAGGCGATCAAGGCGGTGACCTCGACCGGCAAGACCCGCTTCACCCTGCTGAACGCCGGCGAGGGCGACGTCCTGTGGCGCAACACCACGATCACCTTCTCGCGCGACGTCGGGGTGAAGCTGCGCTTCCACGGGGTCAACTACTACGATGGGCAAGGCTTCATGGTGCCGAAGTCGCTGGGCGTGTCCAGCGCCAAGGAGCTGGACGGCGCTTCGGTCTGCATCCAGACCGGCACCACCACCGAGCTCAACCTCGCCGACTACTTCCACAGCAACGGCATGAAGTACGAGGCGGTGACCATCGAGACCAACGACGAGGCCCGGCAGAACTACCTGGCCGGACGGTGCGACGTGTACACCACGGACGCCTCCGGTCTCGCCGCGACCCGCTCCACCTTCACCGATCCGGACAACCACGTGGTGCTGCCCGAGATCATCTCCAAGGAGCCGCTGGGTCCGGCCACCCGGCACGGCGACGACCAGTGGTCCGACATCGTGACCTGGGTGCTGAACGCCACGGTCACCGCCGAGGAGAAGGGGGTCACCTCCGCCAACGTCGACGAGATGAAGAACTCCAAGGACCCCGAAGTGCTGCGCCTGCTGGGGGTCGAGGGCAACCAGGGTTCGGAGCTCGGCCTGAGCGCCGACTGGGCCTACAACATCATCAAGTCGGTCGGCAATTACGGAGAGATCTTCGAGCGCAACATCGGTGTGAACACGCCGATCGGCCTCGCGCGCGGGCTGAACGCCCTCTGGACCGACGGCGGCCTCCAGTACTCCCCGCCGTTCCGTTGATCTCCGGCCCGTACGGCTGAAGCTGAAGCGAAAGCCGGCGCGCCCCCGCCCGGGGGGCGCGCCGGCGCTCCTCTACCGAGCAACCGTCGATGGCGGCAGTTCCCATCGAGGACCGCAGCCTGATCGCGCGTCTCTGGAGCAACCAGGAGACGCGGTCGGTCATCGTACAGATCGTCACCATGGCGATCGTCTTCGCCCTGCTGGCGCTCGTGCTCCGCAACGTCGCGATCAACCTCGAGGCGATCGGAAAGGAATTCAGCTTCGACTTCCTGACCGCGCCCGCCGCCTACGACATCACCTTCTCGCCGTTCATCGACTACACCTCGCGCGACTCCCACCTGACGGCCGCCGCGGTCGGGATCCTCAACACCCTGCTCGTCGCGGTATGCGGCATCGCGGCCGCCTCGGTGCTCGGGGTGACGATGGGCATCCTGCGGCTGTCCCGGAACTGGCTCGTCAACCGCATCGTCTACGTGTTCCTGGAATTCACCCGGAACGTGCCGGTGCTCCTGCACATCCTGCTCGTGCACGGGATCGTGGTCACCATGCTGCCGCCGCCGCGCCGGGCCATCGACCTCGGCGGCGCCGCCTTCGTCTCCAACCGGGGGTTCTTCATGCCCTCCCCGGTGTTCGAGGAAGGGGCCGGGATCGTGGCCGCGGTCCTCGTGATCGCGTTCGCGGCCGCGTTCGCGTTCCGGCGCTGGGCGAAGCGGGTGCAGGTGGAGACCGGGAAGATCTACCCGGTGTTCTGGATCTGCACCGCCATCGTCGCGGGGGCGACCGCGCTCGCCTTCCTCGCCGCCGGCGCGCCCCTTTCCTGGGACGTGCCCGAGCTCAAGGGCTTCAACTTCCGGGGCGGCGCGGCCCTCCGGCCCGAGTTCCTGGCCCTGTGGCTGGCGCTGTCCTATTACACCGCCTGCTTCATCGCCGAGATCGTGCGCGCCGGGATTCTCGCGGTCAGCCACGGCCAGACGGAGGCCGCCCACGCCCTGGGCCTGCGCAGGAACCGCAACCTGCAGCTCGTGGTCCTGCCCCAGGCGCTGCGGATCATCGTGCCCCCCCTGGTGAGCCAGTACCTCAACCTCACCAAGAACTCCTCGCTCGCCATCGCGATCGGCTACATGGACATCGTGGCCACCATCGGCGGCATCTCCCTGATGCAGACCGGCAAGGAGATGGAGACGATGATCATCGTGCTGGGGGTCTATCTCGTCTTCTCGCTCCTCATCTCCGCGTTCATGAACTGGTTCAACCGCAGCATCCGGTACAAGGAGCGCTGATGGCGCCGTCCGGACGCAGGGTCCACCGACGCCCGGCGCCGCGCCGCCGCCGCGGTTCGTCATGACCGGCCGCCCCGGCGCTCCCGCGCGGTACTCCCCCGGCGCCCACCCGGACCTGCCGCCCCCGGTGCGGACCACCGGCGCCGTCGGCTGGGCGCGGAGCAATCTCTTCTCCTCCCCCTTCAACGTCGTCCTCACCCTGCTCGGGGTCTGGTTCCTCGTCTCCGTCCTTCCCCCGATGGTGGAGTGGGCGCTCGTGAAGTCGATCTGGGTCGCCGAATCCCGCACCGAATGCTGGGGCAGGATGGAGACGCCGGAAGAGGCGGCCTGCTGGGCGTTCATCAAGGGCCGGCTGAGCCTCTTCGTCTACGGCTTCTATCCGGTGGAGGAGCGTTGGCGGGTCGACCTGTCGTTCGTGCTGCTGGTCCTGGCGATCGTCCCCGTGCTCTACGACCGGTTGCCGGGGCGAAGGCACTGGTTCTGGTACGTGGCCGCGTTCCCGTTCCTGGCCGGCTGGCTGCTGGTCGGGGGGTTCGGCCTCGCCCCGGTGGAGACCGACCAGTTCGGCGGCTTCATGCTGACCCTCATCATCGGGGTCACCGGCATCTCGTTCTCGCTCCCGATCGGCATCGTCCTCGCGCTCGGGCGGACGTCCGACATGCCCGCGCTGCGCATCCTGTGCGTGCTGTTCATCGAGTTCATCCGGGGGGTTCCGCTGATCGCCCTCCTGTTCGTCGCGTCGACCATGCTCAACTACTTCCTTCCTCCCGGCACCTCCTTCGACCTGCTGATGCGGGTGCTGATCATGGTCACCCTGTTCTCGTCCGCCTATATCGCGGAGGTGGTGAGGGGCGGCCTGCAGGGGGTCCCGAAGGGGCAGACGGAGGCGGCGGACTCGCTCGGCCTCTCCTACTGGAAGGCGCAGCGGCTCATCGTCCTGCCCCAGGCGTTGAAGATCTCGATCCCGGGCATCGTCAACACCTTCATCGGGCTCTACAAGGACACCACCCTGGTGCTCATCATCGGCATGCTGGACCCCCTCGGCATCGGCCGCGCGTCGCTGGCGGACGCGGTCTGGGCGGGGCTCGCGCGCGAGGTGTACCTGTTCATCGCGGTCTTCTTCTTCCTGTGCTGCTTCGGGATGTCGCGCTATTCGCTCTATCTCGAGCGCAAGCTCGACACCGGCCACGAGAAGGAATGACCCCGACCCCCCGCCCCGAAGGAGGCCCCCGTTCATGGCGACCGCAGGCGATACCACGGGCATGACCGGGGGAGCCCCCGGCGCGGACGAACCGGCGGACGGATCGGAGTCGATCATCTCCATCCGGGGCATGCACAAGTGGTTCGGCCAGTTCCACGTGCTCAAGGACATCCACCTCGACGTCCGGCGGGGCGAGCGCATCGTGATCTGCGGCCCGTCGGGCTCGGGCAAGTCGACGCTGATCCGCTGCATCAACCGGCTGGAGGAGCACCAGCAGGGCTCGATCGTGGTCGAGGGCACCGAGCTGACCGGGAACCTCAAGAACATCGAGATCATCCGCTCCGAGGTCGGAATGGTGTTCCAGAGCTTCAATCTCTTCCCCCACCTCACGGTCCTCGATAACTGCACCCTCGCTCCGATCTGGGTCCGCAAGATGCCGAAGGCGAAGGCCCAGGAGGTGGCGATGAGCTATCTCGAGCGGGTGCGCATCCCCGAGCAGGCCGAGAAATACCCGGGCCAGCTCTCCGGCGGCCAGCAGCAGAGGGTCGCGATCGCGCGATCGCTCTGCATGAATCCGCGCATCATGCTCTTCGACGAGCCCACTTCGGCCCTCGATCCCGAGATGATCAAGGAGGTCCTCGACGTGATGGTCGAGCTCGCGGAGAGCGGGATGACCATGCTCGTCGTGACCCACGAGATGGGGTTCGCGACGGCCGTCGCGCATCGCGTCATCTTCATGGACGGGGGCGAGATCATCGAGCAGAACGAGCCCGAGGAGTTCTTCAACCGCCCGCGGCACGACCGGACGAAGCTCTTCCTGAGCCAGATCCTGAGCCACTGACGGCCGGCCGCCGCTTCCCTCGCCGCCCGCGGATGCGCGTGTCCCGCCCCCCGGCGCCCAGGTCGGAGATGCGCCCGGAGATTGTCCGCGGGGGGCATCCGGCGTATCCTTCCCGTCCCGTCCGGAGAGGTACCGAAGCGGTCACAACGGCACCGACTCGAAATCGGTTGGGGTCATTACGGCCCACGTGGGTTCGAATCCCACCCTCTCCGCCATACGACCCCCGGCGCACGGCCGGTCCGGTCGATGAAGCCTGACTCCCTTCCGCGGATCGTCCTCGTCCAGATGGAGGTTGCGCCCGGGCGTCCCGACCGGAACGTGGAGCGGATGCTCGAGCGCATCGAGCGCCACCGCGATGCCGAGGTCGTGGTGTTCTCGGAGATGTGCGTTCCGGGCTATCTCATCGGGGATGCGTGGGAGATCGATGCCCTCGCGGCCGACTTCGCGAGCTGGAGCGAGGTGGTGCGCGAGGCGAGCCGGGGCCTCACCGTGCTCTTCGGCAACGTGGCGGTCGACCCCGCCCGTCCGGGCGAGGACGGGCGGCTCCGCAAATTCAACGCGGTCCACGTCTGCCACGACGGCGCGTACGTGCGGCGCTCCGGCCTGCCCGCGGAGCTTCCGAACGGGGTCCACCCGAAGACCCTGCATCCGAACTACCGGTTCTTCGACGACGACCGCCACTTCCACTCCGTGCGCAAGCTCGCGGCGGAGCACGGCCGCCACGTCGCCGACTGGATGGCGCCTTTCGAGGTTCCCCGCCGGGACGGCGGCGCGTTCCGCTTCGGCGTGCAGGTATGCGAGGACGTGTGGTGCCAGGACTATGCGGCCGCGGACGGCGTGCTCGATACGGTGGCGATGTGGCGCCGAAACGGGGCGGAGGCGGTGTTCAACCTCTCCGCGTCGCCGTGGACCCGGGAGAAGAACGAGAAGCGCCACCGCACGGTGCGCGAGGTCCTCGCCCGGTCCCCGCTTCCATTCTTCTACGTGAACCAGGTCGGGGCCCAGAACAACGGCAAGAACGTGCTGGTCTTCGACGGGGACACGACCGCCTACGCGGCGGACGGGACGGTGATCGGCCGGCTCGCCCCGTGGCGCGAAGGCGAGCTTCGCGTGGGGCGCGCGCCGGCTTCGGCGCCGCTTCCCGGCAAGACCCCGGGATCGACCCCGGGATCGGCTCCGGACCCGGCCTCGGGTTCGAGGCCGCCGGGCGGGACCGCCCCGGCCACGGCCCCCGGCGGCGGCGCGCCCGACGGCGGCCCGCCGGATGGCGCGGCGCCGGAGGAGCGGCGGGTGCGGGCCGGGGAGCTGGATGCCGTCCTGAACGCGCTCGCGGCGGGGCTCCGCCACCTCGACGGGGTGCGGAGCGCCCCCGCCCGGTTCCTGGTCGGGGTGAGCGGGGGGGTCGATTCGAGCCTCGTCACCGCCCTCATCGCCCACGCCCTCGGCCCCGAGCGGGTGCTCGCGGTGAACATGCCGACCCGGTTCAACTCCGAGATTACCCGCAACAACGCGCGCGACCTCTGCGCGCGCCTCGGGGTGGACTACCTCGTATGCCCCATCGAGGAGCTCTACGAGCGCGTGGCGAGCACCGTTCGCGGCGCCGGCTTCGCGGCCGGCGGGGGGGACTACACGACCCTCGTGGACGAGAACGTGCAGGCGCGCATCCGCGGCGCGGACGTGCTCGCCGGGCTCGCCGCCAAGTTCGGGGCGGTCTTCACCAACAACGGCAACAAGACGGAGACCGCCCTCGGCTACGCCACCCTGTACGGTGACGTGAACGGCGCGATCGCGCCCATCGCCGACCTCTACAAGACCGACGTGTTCGCGCTCTCCCGGCACCTCAACGAGACCGTGTTCGAGCGGGAGGTCATCCCCGCCAACCTCTACGACGGGACCACCGTCCCGAGTGCCGAGCTCTCCGGCGCGCAGGACGTGACGAAGGGGCTGGGCGACCCCATCCGCTACGGCTACCACGACGCGGTACTGCGGCAAATGATCGAATATCGCCGACACCTGATCGAGTTCTTCGAGTGGATGCTGGCCGGGGAGTTCTTCGAACGGATCGGATGGAACGGCTCGCACGGGTCCCTCGACGACTTCGCGGGCGCCCGGGAATGGATCGAGGACCTCGAATGGATCGATCGCCAGCTTCGGGCGAGCTACTTCAAGCGCATCCAGGCCCCCCCGATCATCGTGGTGAGCAAGCGGGCGTTCGGATTCGATCTGCGCGAGTCGCAGGCGCCGGAGTACCGGCCCCGCCGCTACGCGGCCCTGCGGTCCGAGGTGGCCCGAATCGACTTCAAGGCCGCGCTCCGGCGCGCCGCCGCCTGAGCGCGCGCCCGGATCCCCCCGGCTTTCCGGCTCGCCGGCCGGAGACGAGCCCCTGGGTGCTGTTCGCAGGCTATTGATATATAGGGTGTAGAGAGGGGGTCGAGATATTTTTTATCCCCACGGAGACGGCGTTTTTCCGTGGTTCGAGGTCGGTTCGAGAGGGTTGCTGGCGGATTTCACCCCACGGAGCCTCTTGCGCGGGCACGGCGTCCTGGGAACGGCGCGTCTGGAAGACGCGCCGTTCCCAGGACGCCGTGCCCAAGAGCGTTCGCGAGAGGCGTGCCCGGCGAAAACCCCACCGCGCACATGCCTCGAGACGGGCCTCATGCGCCGGGCGGCGAGTTGATAGACTGGCGCTCCCCCGCGCCTCGCATCGGAAAGCACGCAATGCCGCCCCCGGACCGCATCCGCTCTCCCCTCGCATCCGCTCCCGCCCCCGGCCGTAACGAGCCCCGCATCGACGCGGACGAGATCCTGGAGGCGGTCCTCGAGTGGGTGCGGATCGAGTCGCCTTCGCACGACGCGGAAGCGGTCAACCGGATGGCGGACCACGTCGAATCGGCGATGCGGCCCCTCACCACCCGCGTCGACCGCACCCCGGGACGGGACGGCTATGGGGACGTCCTCTCCGCGCGCAGCGAATGGGGCGGGGAGGGGCCGGGCATCCTGGTCCTGAGCCATCTGGACACCGTCCATCCGATCGGGACCATCGACGAGACCCTGCCGGTGCGGCGGGAGGGCGACCGGGTCTACGGCCCCGGCATCTACGACATGAAGGGCGGGGCCTGTCTCGCGTGGTACGCGTTCCGGCACCTCGTCCGGACCGGCCGCGAGACCCCGCTCCCCATCACCTTCCTGTTCGTGCCGGAGGAGGAGGTGGGGAGCCCCACGTCCCGCGCGCTCATCGAGAAGGCCGCGCGGGCCGCCCGTTACGTCCTCGTCACCGAGCCGGCCCGCGACGGCGGGCGCATCGTCACCGCCCGCAAGGGCGTCGCGATCTTCGAGATGAAGGCGGCAGGGCGCCCCTCCCATGCCGGGGTGCGGCACCGGGACGGCCGGAGCGCGATCCGGGAGATGGCGCGCCAGATCCTGCGCCTCGAGGACATGACCGACTACGAGCGCGGGGTGACCGTCAACGTGGGGATCGTCGCCGGGGGGACCGGGTCGAACGTGGTGCCCGCCGAATGCCGGGCGGAGATCGACATGCGGGTCCCGAACGCGGAGGTCGGCGAGGAGATGTGCGCCCGCGTCCTCGGTCTCACCGCGTTCGATGAGGACGTCGCGGTCGAGGTCACGGGCGGGATGAACCGGCCGCCCTACGAGAAGGGGCCCGGGATCGAAGCCCTCTTCGAGCACGCGCGGGGTCTGGCCGAGGAGATCGGCTTCGAGCTCGACGATGTCAAGACCGGCGGCGGCAGCGACGGCAACTTCACCGCCGCGCTCGGGGCGCCGACCCTCGACGGGCTCGGGGTGGACGGCGACGGAGCCCACAGCCACGACGAGCATCTGCTCTTCTCGTCGCTCGAGCCCCGGGCGAGGCTCCTGCTGCGGCTGTTCGAAACCCTCGAGTGATGCCGGCCGAGGCGCGCTACACGCTTCGCACCGTCAACGACATCGCGGAGATCGAGGCCGCGGCGTGGAATGCATGCGCACACCCGCCCGGCGTCCCCTTCAACCCCTTCCTCGGCCACGCCTTCCTCCATGCCCTGGAGGCGAGCGGCTCGGTCCACCCGAGAACCGGATGGCTGCCGCACCACGCGGTGCTCGAGGACCGGGACGGGACGGTGGTCGGCCTCGCCCCGCTCTACGTCAAGGGCCACTCGCAGGGGGAGTACGTCTTCGACCACGGCTGGGCGGAGGCGTTCGAGCACGCGGGCGGGCGCTACTACCCGAAGCTCCTCGGGGCGGTGCCGTTCACCCCGGCGACCGGCCGGCGACTGCTGGTGCGGGCCGGCGCCGACCCGGGGGAGCACGAGATCGAGACCCACCTCGTCGCGGGTTGCGTCGAGGTCGCCCGCCGGCTCGAAGTCTCCTCCCTGCACTTCAACTTCCTCGAGGGGGACCAGTGGGAGCGGCTCGGCGGGCTCGGGTTCCTGCGCCGCACCGATCAGCAGTTCCACTGGCGCAACGAAGGCTATGCGAGCTTCGACGACTTCCTCGCCCGGCTCAGCTCCCGGAAGCGGAAGAACCTGAAGCGCGAACGCCGCATCGCACGCGAAAACGGGGTCGAGCTGGAGTGGGTGACCGGCGCCGACCTCCGCGAGCACCATTGGGATGCGTTCTTCGAGTTCTACCTCGATACCGGGAGCCGGAAGTGGGGCCGGCCCTACCTCAACCGCCGCTTCTTCGGGCTGGTCGGAGAGACCCTGGCGGACCGCACCCTGCTCGTCATGTGCCGGCGCGCCGGCCGCTACGTCGCCGGTGCGCTGAACTTCATCGGCGGCGATACCCTCTACGGGCGCAACTGGGGGTGCATCGAGGATCACCCCATGCTGCACTTCGAGGCGTGCTACTACCAGGCCATCGAGTTCGCGATCGCGCACGGGCTCGAATACGTCGAGGCCGGCGCGCAGGGTCCGCACAAGATCGCCCGCGGCTACCTCCCGCGGCGCACCCACAGCGCGCACTGGATCGCGCACGAGGGCCTTCGCGACGCGGTGGCGCGATACCTCGTCCGGGAGCGCCATCTCGTGGCCGAGTCGATGGAGGTGGTCGCATCCCACTCTCCCTTCCGGCGGGACGGCGCCGCCGGCTGAACGCGGAGGGCGTCCTGGGGGGGACGGCGGCCGGCGCCGTCCAGGGCGGGGCGGGACGCGCCACGGCCTCCATCGCGTATCCGCCGGCGCGCGGGCGGTGAAGATTCCGCGGGCCGTCGCCCGCGGGCCCGGCGGAGGGCCGCGGCCGAGGACGCCGCGCGGGGCGCCCTATGCGCGTTCAGCGTCCGGCGTCCAGGGCGAAGTACCGGGCGAGCGCCGGGGGCATCTTCTCCGTATCGATCTCGAAGAGCTCGAGCAGCACGCCGTCCGGGGCCGCGCACATGACGTAGCGCCACGAGCCGAACTCGCGGACCCCCGAGCGGAACGGCACGCCCTCCGCGACGAGATGCCGGTACAGGGCGGGGAGGTCGCCGGTCCGGATGCCCACGTGATGCCAGGCGCCGCCGGGCGCCCCGCGGGGCGGCTGGTCGTAGACGTGCAGCCGGCCGGAGCCGACCTGCATGAACACGTTGCGGGCCCCGCCGAAGTCGTCGTCGAACACGACCTCGGCGCCGAGCTTCTCGCGCCACCACGCGACGGTGGCCTCGACGTCGCTCGCGAAGACGTGGATGTGGTGCAGATGGGCGGCGGGGGGCGGCTCCGCGGCGGGCTGGCGGTCGCGTGGCATGGATCGCTCCCGGTTGGGGGCATGTTAGCGTAGCGCGTCGGCGGTCCGGTGTCGCGGCGCGGTCCCCGGACAGGCGCGGCGATGGAGACCCGGACCGTCGAGGCTCGCCGGAGGAGCACCCGATGTCCGCATCCTGGCCGAACGGCGGCGCGCGCCTCGCGCTCTCCATCGTGGTCAACGTCGAGGAGGGCTCGGAGATGAGCGTCGCCCGCGGCGACAAGGGACCGGACCCGGTGGACGAGCTCGGTGTCGCGCTTCGCCGGCCGATCCGGAACCACGGCAACGAGAGCAACTATCTCTACGGGCTCAAGGCGGGGGCGCCGCGGGTGATGGCCCTCCTCGAGGCGCACCGTGTCCCCGCGACGTTCACCGCCGCCGCCATGAGCCTCGAGAACGCGCCCGGTCTCGCGCGGCGCATCGCCGCCGGGCCGCACGAGGTGTGCAGCCACGGGTGGCGCTGGGTGCACCAGCACCGCTTCGACGAGGCCGGGGAGCGCGCCTTCATCCGCCGGGCGGCGGACTCGATCGAACGCACCGTCGGCGTTCGCCCCCGGGGCTGGCTGTCCCGATACCTGTTGACGGACCACACCCGGCGCCTGCTCGCCGAGGAGGGCTTCTCCTACCACATGGACGACTACTCGGACGACGTCCCGTTCTGGGACGAGCGCCATCCGATCCTCGTCCTCCCCTACGCCCTCGATTCCAACGACATGAAGATGTGGACCGAGCCGGCGTTCACCCCGCGCGACTGGCTCGACTACGCGATCGACACCTTCGACTGGCTGCGGCGAGAGGGGCGGGACGCTCCACGGATGATGTCGCTCGGGCTGCACCTCCGGATCATCGGCCGCCCCGGGCGCATCGGGTATCTCGAACGGTTCCTCGGGCACGCGCGGGAACGCGAAGGGGTCTGGTTCGCGACCCGGGCCGCGATCGCGGACGCCTGGGCGAGGGCGTATCCGCGGCCGGCCGCCGGCTCGCCCCCTTCGCCGTAGGCATCCGTCTCGTTCGTCATGGGATTCCGGCGTTCCCGCCGTCGGGATCGGGAGCGGTGATCGCGGCGACTCGCCGCGACGGTCCGGGGCGGGAGGGATTCGCGCCTCGCGTGCGGTATGATGTCCGCGCTTCCAGGGTTCGGATCGCGGCAGCCGGGACCTCGGAGCCACGGATCAGGACGCGAAGGAGAGCCGGGATGGCCGCTCGTACCGAAGAATTGGCCGCAAACGGCCGGGCGGTTTCGGCCCGGTTTCCGCTCCGCGAGCTGGTGGCGATCGTCGTGGTGGTGTTCACCGCCATCGGCACGATGATCGTCGGGATGCAGTGGGCCGTCTCGACCAACGTGATGCCGTTGTTCCTGGTGATGCAGGATATGCAATCCCAGGTGGGAGGCATTCGCGAGGACGTCGTCGGTCTGCGTTCGGACGTCGAGGCAGTTCGTTCGGACGTCCAGGTAGTTCGTTCGGACGTCGGGGTGCTTCACGAAGAGGTCGGGAAGCTCCGCACCGAGGTGGAAGAGAATCGTAGCCGGATCGTGGATCTTCGCGAGCGCGTGGCGAAGGTCGAGGTCGGGCTGGCGCAGATGCAGAACAATCAGGCCCGGATCCTCGAGCTCCTCGACCGCGAACGGCGCCCGCGCGAATGACCGCCTCCGGGGGCCGCCTCCGCCCGCCATGAGCGATCGGGACCCCATCTGGCGCTTCGCCGAGCACGTCGCGGGTACGGACTACGACGACCTCCCCGAGTCCGCGGCGGCCGCGACCCGGACCTTCCTTCTCGATACCCTCGGCGTGGGGGCGGCGGGAAGCGCCGGGCCGTGGACGCGGCGCCTCATCGAGACCCAGCGGCTCTCGTGCCCCGGCGGCCAGGCGCGGGTGTGGTCGCACGGCGCCCGGCTCTCCGCGGCGGGGGCCGCGGTCTGCAACGGCTACCAGATCCACAACGGGGAGTTCGACTGCGTGCACGAGGGCGCGGTCGTCCATGCCTTCACCGTACCCGCCGCCGCGACCCTCGCGTGGGCCGAGCGCACGGGCGAGGTCGGGGGGCGGGACTTTCTGACCGGCCTCGCGCTTGGGGTCGACGTCGCCTGCCACCTCGGGGCCGCGTCGAAGAGCCCCCTCAAGTTCTTCCGGCCCGCGACCGCGGGGGCGTTCGGGGCCGTCGCGGCCATCGGACGGCTCGCCGGGTTCGACGCCGCCACCCTCGTCAACGCCTTCGGAGCGGTCCTCGGCCAGCTCTCCGGGACCATGCAGGCCCACAGCGAGGGCTCGCCGCTCCTCGGGATGCAGATCGGCTTCAGCGCCCGCAACGCGATCGTCGCCTGCGACATGGCGGCGGCCGGGCTCGCGGCGCCGCAGGAGGTGCTGGAAGGCCCCTTCGGCTTCTTTCCCCTGTTCGAGGGCGAGCACGGCCTCGAGGCGGTGCTCGGGCAGCTCGGCGAGGTCTGGCGGGTGACCGAGGTCTCCCACAAGCCCTTCCCGTCCGGGCGCGCCACCCACGCGGTGGTGGACGCCTGCCTCGGGTTCCGCGAGCGTCTCGGCCTCGACCGGGCCGGCGGCGATGCGGTCGAGCAGGTCACCGCCCGGGTGCCGCCGCTCGTGCGCCATCTCGTCGGCCGGCCGGTGACCGACGCCATGGACGTCAACTACGCGCGCCTGTGCTGCCGCTACGCGGCCGCCTGCGCCCTCCTGCGCGGCCGGGTCGGGCCGGAGGACTTCCTTGCGGATGCGATCCGGGACCCCGACACCCTCGCCCTCGCGCGCCGCGTGGACGTGGTCGTGGACGGCAACCCGGATCCGAACGCCCTCGTTCCGGTCACGGTGGAGATCGTGCTTCGCGACGGGCGCAGCGGGACCGAACGGGTCGAAGTGATGTACGGACACCCCGCGCGGCCGATGACGAGGGGCGCTCAGCTCGACAAGTTCCGCCGCAACTGCGAGGCCGCGGCGCGTCCGATCCCCCCGGAAGCGGCGGAGCGCATCATTGCGGCCGTGGCTCGTCTCGATTCGCTCCCCGACGTGGGCGCCCTCGTCGACGATCTCGTTCCCGGCGGCGCTCCCGACCCCGATCCTGATCCCGGTTCCGATCCCGACCCCGATCCGGATCCCGGGCCGCCCCCGGGCTGAGCCGGGCGGCCCGCGCCGTGGGGAGCTATTTCGAGGAGGCGGGGCTCGATCGGCTTCTCGACGAGTTCCCGGTGGGCGGGGCGTTTCTGGCCGGCCCCGCCCGCATGAGCTGCGACGAGCTCCGCTCCCTCCAGGACCGCCGCTTCCGCCGCGTGGTGGCGCGCGGCTGGGAGGTCCCCTTCTACGCGCGGCGCTGGCGGGCGGCGGGGCTCGAGCCGGGCGACGTCCGCGGCCTCGACGACCTCGCCAAGCTCCCTCCGTTCTCCAAGCAGGACCTCATGGACAGCGTCCGGGAACATCCCCCGTTCGGCGACTTCCACGGTATCGACCGCGGCCCGGACGGCTCCGGGGCGGAAGGGGGCGGACGCTACGCGGCGGTGTTCCATACGACGAGCGGCACGACGGGGGACCCCCAGCCGATCTTCTACGGGGCGCGGGACCGGGAGGTCCAGAACGCCCTTCTCGCGCGCGCCTACCGCCTGCATGGGCTTCGCGACGACGACTTCGTGCATTCGGTGTACGGGTTCGGCATGGTGAACGGCGGGCACTACGTCCGCGAAGCGCTCCTGCACTTCACGGGAGCGCGGCTGCTGACCCCCGGCACCGGCCGCGACACCCCGTCGGTCGAGCAGGCCGCGCTGATGCGGCGCTTCGGGGTCACGGCCCTCGTCGGATTCGCGGACTACCTCCTCCGGCTGTCGGAGGTGTCCCGCGAGCAGGGCATCGAGCCGTCCGTGCGCCTCGTGTCCGGGCATCTCGGCGCGGAGAGCCGGGGGGCGCTGTCGGAGGCCTGGGGAGGCGCGGCGGTGTTCGACTGGTACGGGGTCGCGGACACGGGGTGCATCGCGGCGGAGGGTCCCTCCCGGGACGGCCTCCACGTCTTCGAGGACGCCCACTTCGTCGAGGTGCTCGACCCCGATTCGGATTCCGGCCGGGCCGCCCCCGCCGGAGAGCCGGGTGCGCTCTGCACCACCGTCCTGTTCAAGGACACCGTCTACCCGGTCATCCGCTTCGATACCCGGGACATGACCCGGATGCTGCCGCCCGATCCCGGCTCCGGGATCGGCTTCCGGCGCATCTCCGGGTTCGAGGGGCGGGCCGATGCGATGGTGAAGCTGCGCGGGGTCAACGTCTATCCCCATGCCGTCGGGGCGCACCTCGCGGACCGGCCGGCCCTCAACGGAGAGTTCGTCTGCCGGCTCTTCCGCCGCGAGGGCCGCGCGACGCTCACCGTGGTGGCGGAGGTGCGGCCCGGGGTCGAGCCCGCTCCCGCGCTGGCGCGGGAGGTCGCCCGGCATCTTCGCGTCCGCATCGGGGTCTCGGTCGAGGTCGAGCTGGTCGGAGCGGGGGAGACCGCGCACCTGACCGGCATCGAGAGCCGGCAGAAGCCGGTGCGGCTCATCCACGAAGACGGAGCCTGACCCGCTGCCGGGTGCTCCGACGGCTCGGCCGCGCGCCGCTCAATCGAGGCCGCTGTCGCGCAGGATCTGCATGACCTCGGTGCGCGCGCCGCCGGGGCCGACGAAGAAGCAGATCCGGCGAAGGCCGAAATCGCTCTCGATCTCGGTCGGCTCCATGAGGATCCGGCAACCCGAGGCCCGCAGACGCTCCACCTGCTCGTCGAGGTCGTCGACCTCGTAGACGGTATGCAGCAGGCCGGGCGGCGCCGGCTCCTCGAGGAGATGCTCGTAGGGCGCCCGCTCGAACAGAATGATGCGGGCGTCCCCGAGCCGCAGGAGCCGGTAGTCGCACCCGAGAACGGTGCTCCGGTAGCGGAGCTCCGCTCCCAGGACCTCGACGTAGAACCGGGTGGCGGCGTCGAGGTCTTCGACCTTGACTGCGTGGTTCCAGAGGCCCCTGATCATCGCCGCCTCCTTCCGTTCGGGAGATGGGGAAGCGGTCACCATAACCACTTTCGAGGCCGCGCGGCGAGGCGGATCGGCGGATCGAAGGTAGATGGAAGACACGCCGCGGTGGGCCGGTTGACTGCCCGCGGGCCTCGGCGGCGTGGATCGGTGATCCCGGGGAAGCCGATCCGGCTGGGCGGCGCCCGGTTCGGCCGCGGCGCCGCTTCCGGTACGATCCCGTTCCGGGCTCGACATCCGGGGGTTCGTGCATGGCTGCACGCGCGGTTCATCATCCCTTCGCGGCGATCGGCAACGCGGGCGACGTATTCGAGGTCGCCGACGGCATCCGCTGGGTACGGATGCCGCTCCCGTTCGCCCTCAACCACATCAACCTGTGGCTGCTCCGCGACGGGGAAGGGTGGACCGTGGTGGACACCGGGATCGCCCGCCCCGAGGTGCAGGCCCACTGGCGCCGGGTCCTCGACCGGATCGGCGGCGGGAAGCCGGTTCGCCGCACCATCGTGACCCATTTCCACCCGGACCACCTCGGCAACGCCGGCTGGTTCGCGGAGACCTACGGGACCGAGCTCTGGATCACCCACGAGGAGTGGCTGATGGGGCGTCTGCTCGCCATCGACGCGACCGAGGCCACCGAGGAGGCGACGGTCGACTTCTACCGGCGGTGCGACGTGGAGCCCGAGAACGTCTTCGAGCTCAAGAACCGCGGCGCGGAGTACAACAAGATGGTGACCTCCATCCCGCGTCGCTTCCGGCGGATGTGCGACGGCGATCGGATCGGGATCGACGGGTTCGAGTGGGAGGTGGTCACGGGGTTCGGACACGCCCCGGAGCATGCGTGCCTCTACTGCGAGGAGCGCCGGCTGCTGCTGTCGGGCGACCAGATCCTGCCCCGGATCACGCCCTTCGTGGGGGTGCCCCCGATGGAGCCGGAGGCGAACCCCCTCGCCAGGTTCCTGGACTCGCTCGCCAAGTTCCGGCGCCTGCATCCGGACACGCTGGTCCTGCCCGCCCATGAGCTGCCCTTCACCGGGGTGCTCGACCGGATCGAGGTCATGCGCGAACATCACGAGGAGCGGCTCGAGGTCCTGTACCGCGCGTGCGAGCGTCCGATGACCGCCCGCGCCGGGGTCGACGTGCTGTTCCGGCGCGAGCTCGACGCGCAGAACCTGCGTCTCGCGACCAACGAGACCCTGTCGCACCTCAACATGCTGATCGCGCGCGGCCAGATGGAGCGGACGGTACGAGGCGACGGGGTATGGGAGTTCGGAAGCCGCCGTCCCGCCGGGTGAGGGCGGGGCGGGCGGCTTGCGCCCCGGCCGGGGGACCGCGGACACCGGCGTTCGGGCCGGAGGCGGCGGCCCGGCCCGAACGGCAGGACGGAAGAAGTCGAAGAGGAGGGCGGCGTGATCCCGTTGGCGGAGGACTACCGGACGGCCTGCGGCAAGTTCCGTTGGAACGTACCGGAGCGCTACAACATCGCGCACGACGTCTGCGACCGCCACGCCCGCGGGTCCGGGGATCGGACCGCACTCGTGGTCGACGACGCCGGGAGCGGCGAGACGCGCGAATGGACCTTCCGCCAGGTCCATGCGTTCGCCAACCGCTGCGCGAACCTCTTCGAGGCGCATGGCGTCGAGCCCGGAGACCGGGTGGCGATCCTGCTCGGCCAGGCGGTCGAGACCGCGGCCGCGAACGTGGCGTGCTACAAGTGCGGCGCGGTCTCGGTGCCGCTCTTCACCCGGTTCGGGCTCGAAGATCTGGAGTTCCGGCTGAACGATGCGGGGGCGAAGGTGCTGGTCACCGACCTCGACAACTTCGCCCGCGTGGCGGCCGTCCGCGGCCGGCTGCCCCACCTCGAAACGGTGTTCACCGTGGACGGCGGGAGCGGCGAGGGGGGCGGCGCCCTCGATTTCCGGCAGGAGGTCGAGCGCGCCTCCGACCGTTACGAGACCCGCGCCACCCGCGCCGACGACCCCGCCGCCCTGCTCTATACCTCCGGGACCACCGGATCGCCCAAGGGGGTGCTGCACGCGCATCGGGTCCTCCTCGGGCACATCCCCGGCATGGACTTCGCGAACGACTACCTCGGGCAGCCGGGCGACCGGCTCTGGTCGCCGGCGGACTGGGCGTGGATCGGCGGCCTCTTCGACATCCTCATGCCCGCCTGGTACCACGGGCTGCCGGTGGTCGCCGCCCCGCGCGGGGATTTCGACCCGGAGGACGCCTTCGCCATCCTCGCCCGCCACCGGATCCGCAACACCCTGCTGCTCCCCACCATGCTGAAGCTCATGGCCCAGACGCCGGCCGCCGGCCGGTACGAGACGAACCTCCGCTCGGTGTTCACCGGCGGCGAGCCGGTCGGCGACGACGTCATGGCCTGGGCGTCGGAGACCCTGGGCACGTCGGTCAACGAGATCTACGGCCAGACGGAGTGCAACCTCGTGGCCGGGGGCTGTTCGGCGCTGCTCGAGCGGCGGCCGGGGGCGATCGGGGTACCGGTCCCGGGTCACGTGGTGGACGTGGTGGACGACGACGGGACGCTCGTCGAGCCGGGCGGCACCGGCCACATCGCCGTCCGCCAGCCCGATCCGGTGGCGATGCTTTCCTACTGGCGCCGTCCGGAGGCGGACGCGGAGAAGATCGCGAACGGCTGGCTCCTGACCGGGGACGTCGGCCACAAGGACGACGAGGGCTACCTGTGGTTCACCGGCCGGGCGGACGACGTCATCGCAAGCGGCGGGGAGCGGTTCGGGCCGGGGCGGGTCGAGGAGTGCCTGACCGCCCACCCGGACGTGGCGCTCGCGGCGGTGATCGGGGTTCCCGACCCGGACCACGGCGAGATCGTGAAGGCGTTCGTGGTGCCGCGCGCGGGAGTCCCGCTGGAGGATGGAGGCGGCGGCAGGGGCGGGGACGGAAGCGCCGGGGGGGACGGGAGCGGGCTCCGCTCCGCGCTCCTCGCCCGCGGCCGGCGAGCGCTTCCGGCCCACGCGGCTCCACGGGAGATCGAGCTCGTCGACGATCTGCCGCGCACGACGACGGGCAAGATCATGCGCCGGGAGCTGCGGCGCCGGGAGGTGGACCGCCAGCGCGGGGAGGAGCGCCGGACCCGCGGGGCGCCTTCTCGTCCCCGCGGCGCGGGCCGGTGAGACGTGCGGGCAGGCGGGAGGGTGGTCCCGCGATCCGCCGGGTCGGCGGAAATGATCCATTTCGAATCGGATGGCTTCGACTGAAATGAACACGAGCACTGGAATCGAGGACGCGTCCGATCATTCGGCCGGCCGCGCGCGAGGGAGGAGGGAAGGGTGAAACCGATCTGGCGGATGAGCGCGGTCGAGACGGCGGAGGCGACCCGTTCCGGGCGGCTCTCCTGCCGCGAGGTCGTCGAGGCGCACCGCGAGCGGATGGAGGCCGTCAACCCGGATCTGAACGCGGTGACCGTCGACCTCCGTGAGAGCGCACGCGAGCGGGCGGACGTCCTCGACGAGGCGTTCCGGGCCGGCGCGGCCCCCGGTTCGCTCCACGGCGTCCCGGTCACCATCAAGGAGAACGTGGACCAGGCCGGGCAGGCGACCCCGAACGGAGTGGCGGGGCTCGCGAACGTCATCGCCCCCGACGACTCCCCGGTCGCGCGCAACCTCGCGCGGGCGGGCGCGGTGGTCCTCGGCCGGACCAACACCCCGGAGTTCTCGTTTCGCGCGTTCACCGACAACCCGCTCCGGGGGCTTACCCGCAACCCCTGGGACCCCGAGGGGGTGACCTGCGGCGGGTCGTCGGGCGGGGCGGCGGCGAGCGTGGCGGCGGGCGTGGGGGCGGTCGCCCACGGCAACGACATCGGCGGCTCCCTCCGTATCCCCGCGTACTGCTGCGGCTGCGCCACCATCCGGCCGACCCTCGGCCGGGTCCCCGCCTACAACCCCTCCCAGGCGGAGGAGCGGGCGCTGCTCATGCAGATGACGTCGGTGCAGGGGCCGATCGCCCGTGAGGTGCGCGACGTGCGCCTCGCGCTCGCGGCGATGGCGGAGGCCGATCCCCGCGATCCCCTCTGGGCGCCCGCTCCGCTCGAAGGCCCCCCGCTCCCGCACCCGATCCGGGTCGCGGTCGCCGAGTGCGAAGCCCATCCCGCGGTCCGGGCCGCGATCGACGGGGCCGCGAACCGGCTCGCGGACGCCGGCTACTCGGTGGAGGCGGCCGAGCCGCCGGAGATCGAACGGGCGAAGGAGGTGTGGTTCCGGATCATCTTCGCGGACTTCCGGGTGACGATGGAGGGGACGGTGCGGCGCCTCGGGAGCCCGGAGATCAACCGGATCGTGGACGCCTATTTCGCGATGGCGGGCGATCCGCCCCCGGTCGACGCCTACGTCCGCGACCTCGCGGAGCGCAACCGCCTCCTTCGGGCCTGGAGCCTGTTCCTGGAGGACTACCCGCTGGTGCTCGCCCCGGTATCGACCGAGCCGCCGTTCCCGGTCAACGACGACCTCCGGGGGCCGGAGCGGGTCCGCGAGATCTTCGACTCCCTCCGGTACACCTCCGCCATGAACCTCCTCGGGCTGCCGAGCGCCGGGGTTCCGACCGGGCTGCACGAGGGTGCGCCGATCGGGGTGCAGATCGTGGGTCGCCGCTACCGGGAAGACACCTGCCTGGACGCGGCCGAGGCGATCGAGCGGTCGGTCGGGGTACTCTCGGAACGCCTCTGGGCGCGAGCCGACGGCCCGGACGCTTGAACGCCGTCCCGCCGCGCCGCGCCGCGAGCACATCCTCCCGCGCCGGGCACGCCCCGGCCGCACCGTATCGCGGGGGCTCCTGATGGCGCATCGGCTCGGCATCACGATGGGAGACCCGAGCGGGATCGGGCCGGAGGTGACGGCGAGGGCGCTCGCCGCGCTCCCCGATGGCGAGCGTTCCCGGATCGTGGTGATCGGAGACGGTGCGACCCTGGAGCGGGCGGCCTCCGTCGCCGGCCTCGCGCCCCCGGCGGTCGGGGTGCTCGAGGTCGAGACCCCGGACGCGGGCACGATCCGGGACGGGACGGAGAGCGCGGGCGGCGGGCACGCCGCCTGCGGATACGTGCGGCGCGCGGTGGAGCTCGCGCTCGGGGGCGAGATCGAGGTCATCGTGACCGCTCCCCTCAACAAGGCGGCCCTCCACCTCGCCGGCCACCGCTTCGACGGGCATACGGAGCTGCTCCAGCACCTGACGAACGCCCCGTCGTCCATCATGCTCCTGGCCTCGGAGCGGCTCTCGACCATCCACGTATCCACCCACGTCTCGCTCGCCGACGCGGTGGAGCGGTGCCGCACCGAACGGGTGATGGAGACGATCGAGGCGGCGGACCGCCATTTCCGGCGGCTCGGGGTCGAGCGGCCCCGCGTGGCGGTGGCCGGCCTCAACCCGCACCGAGGGGAGGGCGGGCTCTTCGGGCGCGAGGACGAGGAGCAGATCCTCCCGGCGGTCGAGGCGGCGCGGGCGCGTGGCATCGAGGCGAGCGGGCCGTGGCCCGGCGATTCCGTCTTCCTGCGCGCGACCCGCGGGGAGTTCGACGTGGTGGTGGCCCAGTACCACGATCAGGGACACATCCCGACCAAGCTGATCGCGTTCGAGTCGGCGGTGAACGTGACTCTGGGGCTCCCGATCCAGCGCACTTCGGTGGACCACGGGACCGCGTTCGACATCGCGTGGCAGGGGCGGGCCGACCACCGCAACATGCTGGCCGCGATCGCCTACGCGAACCGGCTGGCGGACGCGGGGTAGGGGTCCGGCCCAGGCGGAAATGGAGATCACCGTCGCGCTGGTGGCCGACGACCTCACGGGCGCCCTCGACGCGGCCGGTCCGTTCGCTTCCCGCGGGCTGCGGGTGAGGGTCTGCCGGGGCACGGATTCGCTTCCCGTCCCCACCGTTCCGGCGGCGGGTCTCTCCGTTCACCGACCCGCGTGGCCTCCGCCGGCCGCCGGCGGCGCGCCCGGAGCGGTGCTCGCGGTCGACACCTCGACCCGCCACCTGGCTCCGGAGGCGGCCCGGGCCGCCGTCGCCGCGGCCGGTCGCCGGCTTCGGGCGTGGTTGCCCCGGATCGCGTTCAAGAAGATCGATTCCACCCTGCGGGGGCCGGTCGCGGACGAGGTGGCGGCCGCGATGGAGGTCTTCGAGCGCCCCGCGGCCCTGGTCTGCCCGGCGTTTCCCGCCGCGGGCCGGATCGTCCGCGGCGGCGAGGTCTTCGTGTACGGAGCACCGCTCGGCGAGACCGAGTACGCCCGCGACCTTCGCACCCCGGCGCCCGCCGCGTCCCCGAAGGCGCTCTTCGGCCGGATCGGAGAGGTGCGGGGGCTGGGGCCGGGAGAGCCGCTACCGGCGGACCGTCCGTCCGCGGGGGTCGTGATCGCGGATGCGGAGACGGAGCCTCACCTCGCCCGGCTCGCGGCCTTCGTCCGGAGCCATGCGAAGGAAGTCCTCGCGGTGGGCTCCGACGGCCTCGCGGCCGGCCTCGCGAGCCTCCTCGGGAGCCCGGAGCCGCCGGTACGTCTGGCCGGCGGGCAAGGCCGCATCGTCCTGTTCGCGCTCGGGTCCCGCGCCGGCACGACCGCGGAGCAGGCCGAGCGGCTGCGGCAGGCGAGCCCGGGCCTGCCGGTCGTGGACGCGCCGGCCGGGGTGCTCGACACGGGGGCGGTGGTGCGGGCCGCCGGGTCGGCCCGCGCCGCCGTCGCGCGCGTACCCGACTCTCCGCGCGGCGAGCCGGAGGCGGTCGCACGTTCCTTCGCGGCCGGGGTCCGCACCGCGATCGAAGGCCTCGGCGGTCCCGGCCGGCTCGCGGCCCTGGTGGCCACCGGGGGGGACACGGTGGAGGCCATCCTCGACGCGTTCGATGCCCCGGTGCTCGACGTGCTCGGCGAGTTTCGGCCCGGCATTCCGGTCAGCCGGGCCGCCGCGGCAGGGACGGGTCTCACCCTCGTCAGCAAGGCGGGCGGTTTCGGATCTCCGGACCTCTTCGCCGAGATCGCCGCCGAGACCTCCGGCCCCTGAACGGTCCTTCCTTCCGTCCGGATCAAGGGACTTCAGGCCCTTTCGCAGCTCCCGCCGGCAACCGCCTTCCCGATCGGCGCGAAGGCCGGCCAACGAACCCTGCCGGTCCCTTGCGGCAGCCGAGCGGCGATCCGCCTCGGCGGAATCGGTTCGGGGGTTCGCCGGAACGGCCTCCTCCGCGTCGGGGCCGTGCCGGCCGGCTCGCGGCGGTCCCGGACTCGGCCACCCCGGGCCCGTGGCCGCGGTGCTTTGTCTGTGGGAGGCAAACGTGCGAGACTCGCGGCATGGAAACCCGGGGGAATGCCGTCGCCGCGGCCCGCGCCATCGGCGCGGCGCGTGCAAGCCTGCCCGCCCGAGGCAAGGCGGGCGCCCCCGGACCTGCCGGTCGAGGGGAGCGGAGCGCGCGGAGCGCGGCCTTCGTCCGTCGGCCGGCCGTTGCCCTGCCGGCCTCCGCGCCGGCGCCCGCTCCGGCGGGGCAGGGCGAGCCCGGATCGAGGCGGTAGGCCGCGCTCCGGCGAGAGATTCGGGTTCGGCGACGTGCGAAGAACCGTTCTCGACGTGTTGCGCGACCCCCGGAACCGGGTGGGGATCGTGTTCGTCGCGGCGATATCGATACTATTGCTCCTGGTCGTCGCGGTGGAGTATTTCGGTTGATGCGGCCCGCGGCCCGCATACCCTTCGTCCGTTCCACGGCCGCCGGGAGCTGACGGCATGGCCCCCGCGCCCGGCGGCGAGGCCTTCGTCCGGTTCGCGGACGTGCAGAAGAGCTACGACGGCGAGACCCTCGTCGTCGAGAACCTGAACCTCGACATCGAGCGGGGCGAGTTCCTCACCATGCTGGGTCCCTCCGGCTCGGGGAAGACCACCTGCCTCATGATGCTCGCCGGGTTCGAGACCGCGACCTACGGCGAGATCTTCCTCGACGGGCGCCCGATCAACAACGTCGCGCCGCACCGGCGCGACATCGGGATGGTGTTCCAGAACTACGCCCTCTTTCCCCACATGACCGTGCACGAGAACCTCGCCTTCCCGCTCGAGGTGCGCAAGCTCGCGAAGGCCGAGGTCGAGGAGCGCGTCGCCCGCGCGCTCGACATGGTGGAGCTCGCGGGCTTCGGAAGCCGGCGGCCCGCCCAGCTCTCCGGCGGGCAGCAGCAGCGGGTGGCGGTCGCCCGCGCCCTCGTCTTCGAGCCCAAGCTCGTCCTCATGGACGAGCCCCTCGGCGCCCTCGACAAGCAGCTTCGAGAGCAGATGCAGTTCGAGATCCGGCACATCCACGAACGCCTGGGGGTCACCGTGGTCTACGTGACCCATGACCAGAGCGAAGCGCTCACCATGTCCAACCGGATCGCGGTCTTCAACGATGGGGTGATCCAGCAGCTCTCCACCCCCGAAGGGCTCTACGAACGCCCGGAGAACGCCTTCGTCGCCCAGTTCATCGGCGAGAACAACCGGTTGATCGGCTCGGTGGCGGAGCGCGAAGGGGACCGCTGCTCGATCGCGATGGACGGCGGGGCGGTGGTGAGCGCGCTCGCGGTGAGCTGCGGCGGCGCGGGGGAGGCGACCACCCTCTCCCTCCGCCCGGAGCGCGTCACCGTCGCACCGGAGCCGGGGTCTTGCCCCAACGTCTTCGAGGCGGTGGTCGAGGAATTGATCTACCTGGGCGACCACGTGCGGTCCCGGCTTCGCCTGCTCGGCAACGACGAGTTCATCGTGAAGGTGCCGAATTCCGGCCTGCACCGGCCGATGCGGGTGGGCGAGACCGTCCAGGTGGGTTGGAGCGCCGAGGACTGCCGGGCCCTGGATTCACCCCCGTCCTCGTCCCCGATGAACTGAATCCACTCACGAAACCAAAACCCGAAGGAGGTTCCCATGTACGCAAGAGCAACCGCCGTCGGCCTCGCCGCGGCGCTGGCCGCCGGGGCCGCCCACGCCCAGACCGAGCTGGTCGTGGTGTCCTGGGGCGGGGCCTATTCCACGAGCCAGCAGAAGGCCTACCACGACCCCTGGATGGCGATGAACCCCGACATCCGGATCCTGAACGACGACTCCGCCTCCGAGGGCCTCTCGAAGCTCCGCGCCATGGCCGAGGCGGACAACGTCACCTGGGACCTCGTCGACATGATCGCCTCCGATGCGATCACCGCCTGCGACGAGGGCCTCGTGCTCGAGATCGACCTCGACGACATGCTCGCCTCGGCGCCGGACGGGACCCCGGCCTCCGAGGACTTCGGGGACATGGTCGTGAGCGAGTGCTTCATCCCCCAGATCGTGTACTCGACGACGTTCGGCTACCGGACGGATCTGGTGAAGACCCCGCCCACCACGATCGCCGACGTGTTCGATCTCATGAAGATCCCGGGCAAGCGGGGGCTCGAGAAGAAGCCCCTCGCCAACATCGAGTGGGCCCTGCTCGCGGACGGGGTCGCGCTCGAAGACGTGTACGACCTGCTCTCGACCCGCGAGGGCCTGGACCGGGCCTACGCCAAGCTCGACACCATCAAGAGCGAGGTCGTCTGGTGGGCGAAGGGCGCGGTGCCGGTGCAGCTACTGGCCGACGGCGAGGTCGTGATCGCGTCGGCGTACAACGGGCGGCTGTTCTCCGGCATCGAGGAGGAGAAGCAGCCCATCGCGATGATGTGGGACTGGCAGTGGTTCGACATCGACGGATGGGTGGTGCCGAAGGGCGGGAAGAACGTCGACGAGGTGATGAAGCTCCTTCGCTTCGCGACGGACACCCAGCGGCTCGCGGACCAGGCGAAGTACATCCCCTACGGTCCGGCCCGGATGTCTTCCGCGCCGCTCGTCGGCAAGCATGCGGATCTCGGGATCGAGATGGGGCCGCACATGCCGACCGCCCCCACGAACTCGAAGACGATGCTTCCCAACAACATCGAGTGGTGGGCGGACCACGGCGACGAGATGAACGAACGGTTCAACGCCTGGCTCGCCAGAGGCTGACGGGCCGGGCGGCGAGGTAGCCGGTACCACGCCGCCCCGCCCCGGCTCCATGGCGGCGGGCCGCTCCCCGGCCCGCCGCCGTTTCGCCCCGGAAGCACATCATGGCCGCCGTCGCTCCGCTCCCGCCCGCGACCCTCACCACCGCCGACGGGACCCCGCTCAAGGTGAGCTTCGGCCGCGCCTTGCGGCGGAGCCGCCTCAAGGCGCTGGGGCTCGTCCTGCCCTTGTTCGCGTTCCTGGCCGTCACCTTCCTCGTCCCCATCGGGGACATGCTCTTTCGCAGCGTCGAGAACCAGCTCGTCGGCCAGGTGCTGCACCGCACGGTGGCGGCGCTCGAGGACTGGGACCCTGCCTCGGGAGCGCTGCCGGAGGAGCCGGTGTTCGAAGCCCTCGTCGCGGATTTCGTCGAGGGCCGGGAGAACCGCACCATCGGCCGGGTCGGGGTGCGGCTCAACTACGAGCTGGGCGGCATGTCGAGCCTGTTCCGCAAGACCGGGCGGCGCGCGAAGCGCATCGAGGCCCCCCCCTACCGCGAGGCCATGCTCGCGATCGACGAGCGCTGGGGGAGCCTCGACGTCTGGCGGCTCATCGAGCGCGAGAGCGACGCCTACACCGCCTCGTACTATCTCGCCGCGGCCGACCTCCGGTTCACCCCGGACGGCTCCATCGAGCGCCAGGAGGAGGACCGGCAGATCTATCTGCGGCTGTTCGGCCGGACCCTGTGGCTGAGCCTCGTCATCACCGTGCTCTGCCTCCTGCTCGGCTACCCGATCTCGTACCTGATGGCGACCCTGCCCGTGCGCACCAGCAACCTGCTGATGATCATGGTGCTGCTTCCGTTCTGGACCTCCCTGCTGGTGCGCACCACGTGCTGGATCGCGCTTCTCCAGCAGCAGGGGGTCATCAACGATCTGCTCGTGTGGACGGGTCTCATCGGCGAGGACGACCGCCTCGCGATGATCCACAACCGCACCGGCACGATCGTCGCCATGACCCACATCCTGCTCCCGTTCATGGTGCTGCCCCTCTACAGCGTGATGAAGACCATCCCGCCGAGCTACATGCGCGCGGCGCGCTCGCTCGGGGCGAACCCGTTCACCGCCTTCGTGCGGGTGTACATGCCGAACACGGTAGCCGGCGTGGGCGCGGGCAGCATCCTCGTCTTCATCATCGCGATCGGGTACTACATCACCCCGGCCCTCGTCGGGGGGACCTCCGGGACCCTCATCAGCAACTTCATCGCCCACCACATGCAGGTGTCGCTCAACTGGGGACTCGCCGCCGCCCTCGGGGCGCTGCTGCTCGCGGCCGTGCTGGCCCTCTACGTGCTCTACGACAAGCTGGTCGGCATCGACAACATGAAGCTCGGCTGACCGCGCGGCGAAGCATGGCCCTTCCCCCCTACACGTCCACCCTCGAGCGCATCTGGTTCTACACGTTCCGGACCATCTGCGGCCTCATCTTCTTCTTCCTCATCGCGCCGCTCGTCGTCATCGTCCCGCTCTCGTTCAACGCGGTTCCCTACTTCACGTTCACCCCGGAGATGCTCTCGCTCGATCCGGCCGGATACTCGCTGCGCTGGTACCAGGACTTCTTCACCAACCTCAACTGGCGGGGGGCGGTCAGGAACAGCGTCATCATCGCGTTCTTCGCGACGCTCCTCGCCACCGCCCTCGGGACCCTCGCGGCCCTCGGGCTCAGCCGGGCGCACATGCCGTTCCGGACCACGGTCATGGGGCTTCTCATCTCGCCGATGATCGTGCCCCTCATCATCTCCGCGGCCGGGATGTACTTCTTCTACTCCAAGGTGGGGCTCCAGGGGAGCTTCCTCGGGGTGATCCTCGCTCACACCGCGCTCGGGACCCCGTTCGTGGTGATCACGGTGACCGCGACCCTCGTCGGCTTCGACCACAGCCTGACCCGCGCCGCGGCGAGCCTCGGCGCCTCGCCTCCGCGCACCTTCTTCAGGGTGATCGTTCCGATCATCCTGCCCGGGGTGATCTCGGGGGCGCTCTTCGCGTTCGTGACCTCGTTCGACGAGGTGGTGGTGATCCTCTTCGTCGCGAGCTACGAGCAGCGGACCATCCCCTGGCAGATGTTCTCCGGGATCCGCGAGCAGATCAGCCCGACCATCCTCGCCGTCGCGACCATCCTCGTGTGCGTGTCCATCCTGCTGCTGGTCGCGACCGAGCTCCTCCGGCGGCGGGGCGAACGCCTGCGCGGCCTGACCCCGGCCTGAGGAGGACGCCGCCGGCGCCGGGGGGTGTCGGTGGATGCGAAGGGAGCCGCCGGCCCGAAGACGTGGCAGCGCGCGCCGCCGGCGTTCGGCGGCGGCGCCCGAGCGGACTTCTACGGCGCCCGGGGCTGCGAATCATGGCGGGGCCCCTCACAGGTCCTTCAAGCTGGTGATCCGGCGTCGATGTCGAGCCTTGTCGTAATAGGAGTCGTCGGCGGTGATGAGCGTGGCGCCCTCGGTGTGCATGGCCGTCGCGTGATACAGGGTATCGAACAGATGGCGCCCCAGATGGATCGAGAGGTCGACCGCGGTTGCGTAGATGGCGGGCGATTCGACGCTCTCCCATTCGAGCTGTTGCAGATCGAACAGGTCCGCTCGGGCGGTTGCCGATTCCTTTCGTGCGAGAACGGCCGCGACTTCAGCGAGGAAGTGCGGCGGTTGGACCATCCTCGACCGTCCGGCGCCGATGTCCCGGAGAACGGCGATGGCCCGCTCGGTGTGCGGTTCGTCGGCACGCTCGTGGAAGAACCATTTCAGGGCCACGCTGGCGTCCACGACGGCGATCACGGGCGCCCTTCCTCCCGCATCGATCGGAGCTCTTCACCGGAGGCCGCGGGCGCTTGGCGACGGCGGCGCAGAATGCGCTCGACCGCTTCCCGGCTCTTCTGCCGGCGCTGGACCTGCTCCACGGCCTCGCGCATCAACTCCGCAATGACGGCGCTCTTGTTCCGGCCCTCGAACGCCTCGTTGAAAGCCGCCTTGACGTCTTCCGGAACGCTGAAGTTGACGGTTGCCATGAGCGCGCCCTTGGTTGTTGAAGAATTCAACAACCCTATTCCCTGGCGGCAACCCCGGTCAAGACCCTCGGCGCCGCCCTTCGGCCCTTCGGTCGGAGCGAGGCCGCCCGCCGGCTCGAATACGTCGATTCCCGGCTTGCACCGGCTCCGGTGGATTGACAGGATTCCACTGCGGGTCGGGATACGCCGTGTATCCCCGTCTTCGGAACGACGGTCGGAGGAGGTCGCCGGATATGAACGTACAGCCTGGAGTGTTGGCGGAGGTTCCTTCCTGCGCCCGCTATCTCACGTTCCGCCGCCGGCTCGGCGGGACGGACCCGCGCCCCGCTCTCGGGCGGCTCGCGGCGCTGTCCGCGGACGGCTCGCGGGTGGTCGGGCTCGGCGCATCGCTCGTCCGCGAGCTCGGGGCGGAGGTCGAAGGCTTGCGGACGTTCCCGGCCATGGAGGGGCGGGGGGCAGCGATCCCGTCCACGCCTACCGCCCTCTGGTGCTGGCTGCGGGGCGAGGAGCGGGGCGCGCTCGTCCACGCGGCCCGGACGCTCCGGCAGACCCTGGCGGAGGCGTTCGAGCCGGAGACGGTCATCGACGCCTTCCGGTATCTCGACGGGCGGGACCTCACGGGGTACGAGGACGGTACGGAGAACCCGACCGGCGAGGACGCGGTCGCCGCCGCGGTGGTGTCGGGCCGCGGCGCGGGGCTCGACGGCTCCACCTTCGCGGCCGTCCAGCAGTGGGTGCACGACCTCGGCCGCTTCGAGTCGTTCGCTCCGGCCGAGCAGGACGAGACCATCGGCCGGCGCCGGAGCGACAACGAGGAGATGGAGGAGGCGCCCCCCGCCGCCCACGTCAAGCGGACCGAGCAGGAAGCGTTCGACCCGCCCGCCTGGCTGGTGCGCCGCTCGATGCCGTGGGCGGACGCGGCCCGCGAGGGGCTCGTGTTCGTGGCCTTCGGACGCAGCCTCGATCCCTTCGAGACCCTGCTCCGCCGGATGACGGGGGCGGACGACGGCATCACCGACCACCTGTTCCGCTTCACCCGCCCGGTCACCGGGGCCAGCTTCTGGTGCCCGCCGGTCAGGGCCGGCCGCCTCGACCTTCGCGCCGTCCTCTGATCGCGGCGCGAGGCGAGTCCGCCCCAGGGCTTCCCGCGGGCGCCCGTCCGGAAGGCGGGCGGGGTGAAACCCACCCGTCAGGCCCACCCCGCCAGTGCTCCCGGCGCATCGAGCGGAACGGCATTCACCCCGCCGGAGCCCAGGGGATAGGGATTGGGCGCCCGGCAGAAGATCGACGTCGTTCGGACGCTGCCGGCCGGCAGCTCCCGGGCAATCTTGAGCAACGCCCCGGCGTCGCGCGCTCCCGGGTGCTCGGTCCACTTCGCATCGGCCAGGTGGAACGCCCCCGCCCGGTGCAGGAGGAAGTCGGCCTCGCGGTTCCGGTCACGCCAGAAGTGGAGGTCCCAGCCGCCCCGCCGGTTCGACTGCGCGCGGCGGAGCTCGGCGCAGACGAGGGTCTCCCACAGCGCCCCCGCCAGCGGCGAGGAGTGCAACGCCGGTACGGAATGGACCCCGCACAGGAACGCCGCGAGCCCGGCGTCGCGCAGGTACAGCTTCGGCCGTTTCACGAGCGTCTTCGTCCGGCTGACGAACCACGGCTCGAGCACCATGAGCTGATGCGTCGCCTCCAGCGCCGAGAGCCACGCGGCGGCGGTCGAGCCGCCGATGCCCACGTCGCGGGCAAGATCGGCCCGGTTCAGCAGATGCGCGGAGCGCAACGCCGCGGCGCGCAGGAAGCGCTCGTAGTCCCGCAGACTCGATACTTGCAGGAGTTGCCGGAGATCACTCTCCAGGTACGTCGCGACGTAGGAGCGGAGAAATCCCTCCGCTTCGATCTCCGGATTCCGGTAGAGCTCCGGGAAACCGCCGCGCACCAGGAACTCCTCGACGCCCAGACACGGATGCGCCGCCTTGGCCTCGGCGAAGGAGAGCGGTTCCAGCTCGATGACCTCGGCGCGCCCCGCGAGTGAATCGGAGACCGAGCGCATGAGGCCGAGTGGCTGCGATCCGGTCAGCAGGAAGGCGCCCGGGCGCTCGCGCTCTCGGTCCACCGCGGCCTTCAGATGGCGAAAGAGGCCGGGGGCATACTGTACTTCGTCCACGACGAGCGGCGGCGGATGGCGGGCCAGAAACGACTCGGGATCGCGTTCCGCCTGCTCCGCCTCGCTCGGCAGGTCCAAGGTGACGTAGGCATGATCCGGGAACAATCGGCGCACCAGGCTCGTCTTCCCGGTCTGGCGCGCACCGGTCAGGACGACGACGGGGCGGGTCGCGGCTCTGTGCAGGAGCAGGGACTCCATCCCTCGATCGATCCACATGCTGCAAATTCTACGATTTCATCGAAGAATTTGCACGATGGATGATGGCATCCGTGGACGGTCCGACGAGCGCTGAACGCGAGGGGTCGCGGGGGCTGCTTCGGGAGGGTCACCAGCTTCGCGAAGAGCGGGAGATGAGGTTGCTTCGACTTGGTGGATCTCCGAGCATTGCTCGGATGAGGTATCCGAACGCCGGGAGAGGAGTCCTCTGCATGCCGAAGATCCGTCGCCGGACGACGGGGTTGGTTCGCACGGGGCCGCGCACCGCCCCGAAGACCCGCCCGGCTCGGGTCGAGACGGCCGGCCGGGCGTTCCCGTGGCTCGGATCGATGGTTGCCGGGCTGCTGATGGCCGCGCCGGCCGCCGCCATCGTCGGCGGCCAACCGACCGATCCGAACCAGTGGAAGTGGCAGGTCGCGGTGAACATCCCCGACGTCGGAGAGAACGCGTTGTGCGGCGGCACCCTGATCGCGCGCGATTGGGTCATGACCGCCGCGCACTGTGTTCACGACTCCGACAATTCCCGCTTCGTCGACGCGTCTCGGGTCCAGGTCCGGGTCGGCTCCCATAGAAGAACGTCCGGTGGCGAGGTGATCGGCGTCTCCAGGATCCACGCGCACCCGAGCTACGACAGTGTCGACGACGTGTACGACGTCGCCTTGCTGAAGCTGGCCGAATCCACCCCCGAGAATCTCGGGATGGTGGCGTTTCCGGACCTCGCCACCCACGATCGGATCGCCCCGATCGGAACGAGAGCGACGGCGCTCGGTTGGGGGATTGCGGGCGTGATCACCACCGAGTGCAGGGACGATCCATCCGGGACCGGCTGCCCCACCTTGTCCGACGTCTTGAGGGAAGTGGATTTGCCGGTGCGGTCCTCGCCTTGCGGCACCGTCGACAGCCGCGCCGAGTTCTGCGCCGGGGCGGAGATCGGCAAGGATACGTGCAGCAGCGACAGCGGCGGACCCCTGCTCGTGCAGGACGGCGGCATCTGGTACCAGATCGGCATCACCAGCTCCGGCAATCCGGAATGTGATGGAAGCAGAGGCGGCACCTATGCAAGGGTGGCCACCTTCCATGACTGGATCGAGGAAACGATCGACGTCCCGCCGATGGCGGCGTCCGGCCCGGCGCGGAGCTCCGCCATCGTCACCTACGCGGTGGCCAACGCGGTCGGTCGGGGCGCGGCGAGGGCGGCCGTGGACGCGATCGGCGGGCGCTACCGGGCCCGCGCCTCGGCGCCGGCATCGTCGTTCGTGCTCGCCGGGCGCGACCTGCATTCGTTGCGGGGGGTATCCGACGCGGGCCTGAACCGGGCCGACCCGGGACAGGCGGGCCGCGTGATCGACGCGGCGGCGGGGCTGTTCGGCATCGAGATCGACCCCGGTCTCTCCACGGCGCTCTCGGCGCCGCGGCGGCTTCCGAAAGGGATGAGCCCGAATGACGCGGAGGCGCGGGCCGTGCTCGACTGGCGCGGCGTCACCCCGCGCGGCCTGTTGACCGGCAGCTCGTTCCACGTGCACCGGTCCGACGGCGCTCCCGGTCCTGGCGCGGGCGGCTTGAGTCTCTGGGGCGAGGGCGCGTTCAACGGCTTCGAGTCCAGGAACGCCGGCATCTCCCTGGATGGTGAGGTCGCATCGCTCCACCTCGGCGCGGATTACCAGCTCGACCGGTGGTTGTTCGGCCTGGCCGTCGGCCAGAGCAGGGGCGAGGTGGATTTCAAGGATTCGACCGTGGCGGACCCCGCCTGGGGCGCGGGGACGGTGGGAATCGATCTGACCAACGTGTTGCCCTACCTGCAATGGTCGCCGGACGGTCGCGGTGACCGCGTGGTCTGGGGCACGGTCGGCATCGGCAGGGGCGAGGCCAGGTTGAAGAGAAGGGCCCACGACAACGGTGCGGGGGATCTCGAGACCTTCATGATCGCCGGCGGCGCGCGGATGCCGCTTGCGCGGCAGATCGCCGGCTGGGATGCAGCGATCGGGGCGGACGGTTTCCGCGTCTCCTCGCAGACCGAGGCGCTGAAGACGGCGGACGGAGCCGTGCAGGCATCGGCGGGCGACGAAGCCCGGTCGTTGCGGCTGCGCGGCGGCATGGAATTCACGAAGAGCCGAGCGCTGCCGAACGGCGCGATGGACGTGAAGCTCGCACTCGCCGGGCGTCTCGACGACGGCTACCTCACCAGTGGCGCCGGGCTGAGCGGATCGGACGTCTTCGAGAAGCCGTCGTTCGGCGCCGAGGTCGGCGGCAGCGTCGAGTACACCGCTCTCGGTGGTCTGACGGCAGCGGTGCGGGGGCGTTACCTGGCGGCGCGCCCCGCGACCACCGTGGAGGAATGGGGGGTGAGCGCGCGGGTGGCTTATGCCCCGGCCGCCACCGGCCGGGGGCTCGGCTTCTCGGTGGCGCCGACGTGGGGCGCCGTGGAGAGGGAGGCGGATGCGGCGTGGAGCGACGAGCGGTGGTGGGAGAGCGTCGATTCGGCCGGCGCCGAGAGCCGCAAGAGCAACGGCGGCTGGATGCCCACCGGCGTGCAGGCGCGCGTGGATTATGGCGTGGGTTTGCGTGGCAGCCGGATGTTTCTGACCCCCTGGACCGAAGCGGGCTTCGAGGACGGGGATATGCAACGACTGCGTGTCGGCGCGACGATGGGAATGCCCCGGCGGTCGGAGGAGGCCCCGGAGCTCGAAGCGTTCGTCGAGAGTGGCAGCGGCGGCAAGCCGGCCGGCGTCATGTTGCGCGGCAGGGTGAGCTTCTGACGGCCAGCGTCTCCGGCTTCGACCGGGAGGGGGTCTCTCAGGACAGGAGGTCGCGCACCGCCTTTCGGAGCGCCGCCTCGTCCTCGGGGTTGAAGAGCGGGTTCCCCGCCCGGTGGCCCCAGATCGAGTCGATGGGGCGGAATTCCGCATTCGGCATCCGCTCGGTCTCGGACGCGCTGTCCTCCGGGGTGAAGTAGAGGTCCGTCAGCGACGGCATGATGATCGCCCGCGCGCGGACCGAGGCGAGGGCCCGGTCCAGATCCCCCTCGTAGAGGGGGTTGTCGGAGATGTCCGACCGCATCCACGTCTCCAGGCTCGCGAGCAGGTCATGCGCATCGCGGCGCAGGAAGTTGGCCTCCCAGCTACGGACGAGAAAGTCCTCGAGCGAGGAGTACCCCGCGCCCTCGTAGAGGCGCTCGCGATAGAACGCCTGGGAGAGCGCCCAGCCGGCGTACACCCGGCCCATGGCCCGGAGCCCCCGCACCGGATGCGCCGCGAAATGGTCCCCGCGCCAGTTGGGGTCGGCGGTGAGGGTCGCCCGCACCCCTTGGAGGAACACCTGGTTGTGCACCGAGGTCTTCGCCGAGCCGCAGACGGCGCAGATCCGCTCCACCCGGTCCGGGAAGATCGCGCCCCAGTGCAGCGCCTGCTGCGCTCCCATCGACCAGCCATAGGCGAGGGCCAGCTTCTCGACGCCGAATACGTCGGCGAGCAGCCGGCGTTGCGCGTGCACGTTGTCCCAATGGGTGAACACGGGCGCGCGGTCCGGGCCGAAGGGCGGGGGGAGGTTGCTCGGCGAGGTCGAGAGGCCGTTGGTGAACATGTTGGGAATGACGATGAACCAGTCGGAGGGGTCGAGCACCCGGCCCGGTCCGATCAGCCACTCGACGTCGGTGTGCTGCGCACCGTACGAGGTCGGGTAGAGGATGACGTTCGACCGATCCCCCGCGAGCCGTCCGTAGGTGCGGTACGCGACCTCGGCCCGCGGCAGGGTGATGCCGCGCTGCAGGGTGAAGTCGGCGAGCTCGAAGGTTTCGTGGTCCCTTTCGCTCATGCGATGCGCTCCCGGGTCGGATCCGGCTTCGAGATACGGCGATCTTCGGCCGAAGTTGCAGGCCGCGGCAAGCGGCGGCGCGCCTCGCCCCGGGAACCCCGCTCCCGGTCGCGAACGTCCCCGCACCGTGCGGGCGCAGGGACTTTCATTCTGCATCGGAGGCGTGCGCCGGGTGCGGATTTCGAGTGAAGCAGGGTCGAAAGCGCGAGCCTGACGATTCAGGTGGTGCGAATCAGCGCTCCGCGACAGTCCCTGGAGCCGGACACCGTCAGAATGAAATCGCGGGCGGGGGAGGGGGTGACGGCGGCGGCGGAAACGGCCCAAAATGGCGGTGGGGAAGCACGGACTCGACGGGTCGGCCGCGGGCGGCGGCCCCGTCACCGGAACCAGGAGGCAGGCATGGACATCGGAGATCGGGTGGTCATCGTCACCGGGGCTGGAACCGGGGTCGGCGCGGCTGCCGCGAAGCGGCTGGCCGGCGGCGGCGCGAGGGTGATCGTCAACTACTCCCGCAGCCGGGACGAGGCGGAGGAGACCGCCGCCGCGTGCCGGGAGGGCGGGGGCGAGGCGGCGGCGATCCAGGGGGACGTGGCGAGCGAGGAGGATTGCCGCCGTCTGGCCGGGGAGGCCGTCTCGAGGTGGGGGCGCATCGACGGTCTCGTCAACAACGCGGGCACGACGGTGTTCCGCGGCGGTGACGACTTCGACGCCCTGACCTCGGAGGACTTCCAGCGGGTCTATGCGGTCAACGTGGTCGGCCCCTTCCAGATGGCGCGGGCGGTAGCGCCCCGGATGAAGGAGCAGGGCCGCGGCAGCATCGTCAACGTCTCGTCCATCGCCGGGGTGATGGGGGTCGGCAGCTCGATCGCCTATGCGGCGTCCAAGGGGGCGCTCAACACGATGACCCTGTCCCTCGCGCGGGCGCTGGCGCCGGAGATCCGCGTCAACACGGTGGCCCCCGGCTTCATCACCGGGCGCTGGTGGCGGGAGAAGATGGGCGACGGATACGACGACATGGTCGCCCGGGCGGCCGCCGGCACGCCCCTCAAGCGGGCCGGAACGCCCGAGGACATGGCGGCCGCCGCGGTGTGGCTGCTCACCGGCGACGTCAACATCACCGGCGAGATCCTGATCTCCGACGCGGGGATGCATCTCGGGGGGGCGCCCCTGATCGCCCGCTGAGCCCGCATGTCCCGCCGGGCTTCGTCGCGGGGGTGTCGAGACGCTGCGGCGGCGGGCCGCACGGACGGAAGGACGCCGAAGGGCGAGCCGGGGTCCCCGGGATCCCATGGAGCGCCGGTGGCGCTTCCTGCCGGCGGGTGCGGCTTGCCATGGCCGGCCGGCACGAGCCGAGGATGGCAGGCCGGGCCTGCAAGCGAAGCAGGAGCTGCGGAGCGCGGCAGGCAGCCCGCTCTGGCGTGGCGCGCCGTCGAAGCGGCCTGGAACGGAGCATGGCCCCCGCCACCGGGAGCGGGGGGCGTCCGCAGCAGGAGGACGGGGGGGAGGTCCGGGCTCAGCCGGCAGCCGAGCGGCGGAGGTGGGCGATCAGGCCGGCCGTCGAGGAGTCGGTCCCGGCCGGCAGCGGATCGCCCGCGAGGGCCGGCCGCAGCCTCTCGGCGAGCGCCTTGCCGAGCTCCACCCCCCACTGGTCGAAGGAGTTGACGCCCCAGAGGACGCCCTCGACGAAGACCCGGTGCTCGTAGAGGGCGATCAGCCGGCCGAGGGTCCGCGCGTCGAGGCGGCGGTGCGCGATGGTCGTCGACGGCCGATCCCCCGGGAAGCTCCGGTGGGAGACCAGCCGGTCGGCCTCGGGGCCCGCAATCCCGGACGCCCCCAGCTCGCGCCGCGCTTCCTCCCGGGTCCGCCCGAAGGCGAGCGCCTGCCCCTGCGCGAGGCAGCTCGCGACGAGGAGGGGGTGATGATCGCCGCCGGCCGCGTTCCGGGCCTCGGCGGCGATGATGAACTCCACCGGCACCACGTCGGTACCCTGGTGGAGGAGCTGGAAGAAGGAGTGCTGGGCGTCGGTGCCCGGCTCACCCCACACGACGGGCGCGGTCGGGCGTGCGGCCGGGGCGCCGTCCCGGGCAACGCGCTTGCCGTTCGACTCCATCGCGAGCTGCTGGACGTAGGCCGGGAAGCGTCCGAGGCGCTGGTCGTAGGGGACAAGGGCGACGCTCGGCCATCCCATGACGTTGCGGCGCCAGACCGATGTGAGCCCCATCAGAACCGGCAGGTTCCGTTCGAGCGGCGCCTCGCGGAAGTGGCGGTCCATGGCCGCGGCGCCGGCGAGCAGCTCCCGGAAGCGGTCCGCCCCGACGGCGATCGCGGCGGGCAGCCCGATGGCCGACCAGAGGGAGTAGCGGCCGCCGACCCAGTCCCGGAACCCGAACACCCGGCCGCCCTCGATCCCGAATCCCGCCGCCGCCTCGACGTTGGACGAGATCGCGGCCATGTGCGCCCCGGCCGGGCCGGCGACCGCCCCTTCGAGCCACCGGCGGGCGGAGCGGGCGTTCGTCATGGTCTCGAGGGTCGTGAACGTCTTGGAAGCCACGAGGACGAGGGTCCGGGACGGATCGAGCCCGGCCGTCGCATCCGCTAGGTGCGACCCGTCCACGTTCGAGACGAAGTGGACGCGCGGCCCGTCGTGGTCCGGGCGAAGGGCGCGGACCGCCATCTCGGGGCCGAGGTGCGAGCCGCCGATGCCGATGTGGAGGACGTCGGTGAACGGCCTGCCGTCGTACGCGCCGCACCGGCCGGAGCGGACCGCCTCCGCGAACGCGAGGAAACGTTCCCGCACCTCTTCCACCTCGGGCAGGACGGCGGCCCCGTCGACGGCAACGCTGGGGTCCGTGCCGCCCCGAAGGGCCATGTGCAGGGCGGCCCGGCCTTCGGTCGCGTTGACCGGCCTCCCGGTGAACAGCGCTTCGCGCCAGGCGGGCAGCTCCACCGCCTCGGCCAGGGCGAGGAGTGCGTCGAGCGCCGGCCGATCCACCTTCTCCCTGGAAAGGTCGACGAGAAGGTCTTCGTGACCGAACGAGAACGACGCGAAGCGCTCCGGCGCCCGTGCGAACAGGGTGCGGAGGCGGACGGTGCGCAGCCGCTCTCCTTCGCGCTCGACCGCGCGCCAGGCCGCGGCCACCGTATCGGGCATCCGGACTCCCTCGCCCGTGGTCAGCCCGCAAGCTCCGGCCGGCGCGGGAAGTCCGCGCCTCGCCGCGTGCAGCTCCGCGCCGCCGCCCCGCAGGCGAATCCGAGGAGGCGCCCCGCTTCCGGCTCCGTCACGGCCCCCGCGCCCGGCCCCGTCCCGAGGTGGCCCGCCTCGTCCAGCCCGCAGAGCAGGGCCGCCTGGAACGCGTCTCCCGCCCCCACCGTGTCCACCACCTCCGTTGCGAAGCCCGGATGTTCGGCGCGCCCGTCCGGGGTCCACGAGACCGCGCCGCCCGCGCCCCGGGTCAGGACGACCATCCGCGTCCCCCGTTCGATCCACGCTCCGGCCAGCCGGTCGGGGTCGGCGGTCGGGTCGAGAAGGGCGAGATCCTCCTCGCTCAGCTTCACGAGGTCGGCGGTGCGGGCGAAGCGTTCGACCTCGCGCCGCCACCGGGCGAGGTCCGGCTCCACGTTGGCCCGCACGTTCGGGTCCAGCGAGATGAACCGGCGGCCCCGCTCGCGCTCGGCCAGATCGAGGAGGGTGCCCGCGGTCGGGTCCACGACGAGGGAGAAGGATCCGAAGTGGAGGCAGGAGACGGAGGCGGGGAGCTCCGGGAGGTGTTCGCGGGCGAGCGAGCGGTCGGCCGACCCTTCCCCGTAGAAGGTATAGCGGGGCTCTCCCCCGGGACCGAGGGCGACCACCGCGAGCGTGGTCGGATTCTTCATGCGGGCGAGAAAGCGGGTCTCGACCCCCTCGGACTCGAGGGCGGCCGCGAGGCGGTCTCCGAGGGCGTCGTTCGAGACCCCGGTGAGGAGCGCGGCGGGCCGTCCGAGCCGGGCGAGCCCTACCGCCACGTTGAACGGCGACCCCCCGATGCGGGCGTCGATCCGGAGGCCGGCCGGCGTCTCCTCCTCCACGAAGAGGTCGTAGAGCGCTTCGCCGCACACCAGGAACATGGGGAATCTCCTGCTTCGCGTACCGTGCATCGCGCATCGCGTATCGCGTGCCGGGGTCGGGCCGGCGTCGGCGCCGGGAGCGGGGCGGGGCGAGGGCGGCCGACCCCTCGCCGGGCTCGGCTACGGCTCCCGCGCATCGCGGCGAACGGCAGGCCTCCGTCCACCCGCGGCTCGGCCGGGGTCCCCGTCGAACGCGAAGCCGGCCCCGCCGCATGATTCGGGGGTGACCGCCCCGAGCCGGCCCATCTCCGCCTCCTCCTCCCGGAGCGCTCCCCGCTCATGGGCGCCGGCGATTCGAGGACCGAACGCACGAGCCCGAGGGGGCGCGGTCTTCGAGGCCATCGCGGGCGGCGGTCCGGAGGAGCTTCTGCTCCTCCGGGAGGTCGAAGCTCACGGGACCGGGGTCCGTCCGGCCGTCGGTCCCGCCCGTCCGGTCAGGCGGCCGGGCGGGTCGCCTGCATCGAGGGGCGGGCCGCGAACCCCTCGAGCCAGGCGGCGAGACGCGGCCGGTGGTCGCGCCATCCGTCGTCGAGCGACCGGAAGTCGAGATAGTCGGCCGCACAGGCGGCCGCGATGGTGCCGACGTCCACGGTGCCGCCGAAGTCGTCCGCCTCGCCTTCGAGCGCATCGAGCGCACGGTGGAGCTTCGCCCGCTGGCCATCGATCCAGTCCGCCCACCGGCGCTCCTCGGGGCGGAGGAAGGTCTCGTAGCGGCAGAGGATCGCCGCGTCCAGGAGCCCGTCGGCGAGCGCCTGGCGGCGGAGCGCGGTCCAGCGTTCGCGCCCGGCCGCGGGAAAGAGGCGGGGTCCGTCGTGCCGGGTGTCGAGGTACTCGCAGATGACCCGGGAGTCGAAGAGGGTGGTCCCGTCCTCGAGGACGAGGGCGGGGATCTTGCCGATGGGGTTGTCCCGGTTGAGATCGGGGTTGCTCGCGACGGGGGTGAGGGCGATGGTGGCGATCTCGATCCGTTCGGCGAGCCCGGTCTCGTGGGCGGCCACCAGGGTCTTGCGAACGAACGGCGAAGCGGGGCTGTGATAGAGCTTCATCGGGGGTCCTCGTCCTTATGATTCAGCCGAACGACTCAGCCGAGCCAGGGAAAGCGCTCGCGGCTCCGGGCCTCGAACGCGGCGATTGCGCCGGCATGTTGCAGGGTGATCTCGATGTCGTCCAGCCCTTCGGCGAGGGCGTGCCGGGCGTGGTCGGGGATGGCGAAGTCGAAGCGGGACCCGGCCGACGTCGCGAGGGAGCGGGCGGAGAGATCGGCGGTGACGGTGAGTCCGGGCGACGCCTCGATCTCGTCGAGGATCCGTTCGAAGACCTCGGGCGCGACGACGGCGGGCAGCAGGCCGTTCTTGATCGAGTTGTTGTAGAAGATGTCCGCGAAGCTCGTCGAGACCACGCAACGGAAGCCGTAGGCCATCAGCGCCCAGGGAGCGTGCTCGCGGCTCGAACCGCAGCCGAAGTTGTCCCCCGCCACGAGGACGCTCGCTTCGCGGTAGCGGGGCCGGTTGAGCACGAAGGCGGGATCGGGGCGGCAGGGGTCGCCGTCGAGATAGCGCCAGTCGTGGAAGAGGCCGACGTCGAGGCCGTCCCGCCCCGTGCCCGTCAGGTACTGCTTGGGGATGACCTGATCGGTGTCGACGTTGACGCGGGGGAGGGGCGCCGCGATCCCGGTGTGTACGTCGAACGGTTCCATCGTCCGCTCCGCTGTCTCGACCGCCCGGGGGCGCGGACCGTGACCCGGCCTTCGAGCGCACGGCCCGCGGCGGGCTGGCGACCAGCCGGACGGGGCGCGGAGCCGGGCGGGAGCGGGGATGTAACCACGGCGGGCGGGCGCATTCAAGACTGCGGCCCGGGGCGTGTACCGGCGGATCGCCCCAGCCCACCCGTTTGGCGGAGGGTGATGCGATCTTCAGCCGGCGGCTGCTTCGTCGCGACGTTTCCCGGCCGGCGGGGGCCCGGCCGGACGGCTCGATCGCCATCCATTCGACTCCCCTGCGTCGTCGAGAAATAGCGCGGGCTCGGCGAGCCGGCTGCGGTCCTCGCGGTCTTCGAGATCGAGGTGGAGGGCGTCACGAGACCGGCGGATCTCCAGCGCCAAGGTCGTCTTGCCGACCGGCCGCGGCCCGATCGGGGCAACCGCGGCTTGCCGGTTCAGGGCGCTTTCGACGTCTCGGATGATGATCCACGGGATCATCCTTGCAATTTATCCACGTGACGGATGATTCACGAGGAGGAAGACCCGGAGGCCAGGAGGCCATGGACCGGCCTTCGGGAGAACCGGCGCCGTTTCACGGCCCCAGGGCATGGATGGGGATCACGCCTGCCTCGGCTCCGCCGCGCGTAGCGCCATATCCGCCGGGCACGATGACGGCAAGGGCGGCCGGTGGGCCGTGGTCGCTGTTCGCCATTCGCCCGGCCAGCCGGCGCAGGTTCCTTGCGCCGTCGTCCACCCAGCGGTCGCCCAGCTTGATCTCGAAGGCGGCCCAGCGCCCGTCGGCGGCTTCGACGACGGCGTCCACCTCCAGGCCGTCCTTCTCTCGATAGTGGAACACTTCCGCGTCGGCGGCTTGCGCGTAGATGCGCAAGTCGCGGATGACCATGGACTCGAACAGGAAGCCGAAGAGCTCGAGGTCGGCCACGAGCTTCGCCGGCGACGCGCGCATGGGCAAGGCGGCGACCGCCAGCGAGGGGTCGACGAAATGGCGCACGGGCGTGGAGCGCAGCGTGGTGCGCGATCGCAGGTGCGGGGACCAGGCCGGTTGGTGCTCCACCACCATCAGCCGCTCGAGGACGTCCAGATACCCGGCCACCGTGTCCGCCTTCATCGCCGTACCGTCGCCGCCCGCGTCGGCGGCCAGCCTTGCCAACGACACCGGCGTGGCGACGTTGCGCGCCAGGGACTGCAAGAGCCGGCCGACCCGCACGGGGTCGCGCGACCTGCCGTCGAGGCGCGGGACGTCGGTGCGTCGGACGTCGTCCAGATAGCCCCGGTTGATGCGCATGGCCGGCGCCGCGGCGGCGCCGAGGTGGGCCGGCCAGCCGCCGACGGCGATGCGCTCGGCCAGCCGGGCGATCGGGGCGGGGGCGGCGCGGCTCCGCTGGGGCTCGCCATCGAGCAGGCCGCGCAGAGAGACGGCGCCGGTGGAGTGCCCGCTCTCGAAGAGCGACATGGGCCGCATCCGCAGCCGGGTGAAGCGGCCGGCGCCGGTGTGGCGCGTGACGTCGTCGGCCGGCGCCGCCGATCCGGTCAGGATGAACTGCCCGCGTCCCGAGCGCTCGTCCACGGCCCGGCGGACGTGGTTCCAGATGCCGGACGCCAACTGCCACTCATCGAGCAGCCGGGGCGTGTCCCCGGCCAGGACGGCTGCCGGATCGATGCTCGTCATCCGCTGCGCATCGAGGTCGACGTCGAAGAGCACGTGGCTCGCGCTGGCCTGCATCGCCGTCGCGGTCTTGCCGACCGCCCGCGCGCCTTCCACGAGGATGGCCCCGGACGCCGCCAGCAGCTCGGCGAGCTCGGCGTCGGCGATGCGCGGGCGGTAGCCGGAGTGTTTACGGCCCATGCCCCAAAGTAGCACGGTCCGGAGCGGCGGGGCAACGGATAGAGGGTAATTCGTCGAATCGGTAGAGGGGGTTTTGGAGTAGATTGAACGGGTGATTCGGCGATCAAATACGGGGTGATTCGGCGCATGACGCAGCTTCCCGCCTCCGTTCGCAGCGTCGCCCGGCGGGTGCGGACGCTCGGGTTCCCGGCGCGGTCCCGGGGCTGACGTTTCGTTCCGAAGGAAACGACGCGGTGCCGGGTCGGCGGCCCGCCCCGCTCCGGTTCTCCGGAGCCGAGGCATCGGGGTCTCGGGCGATGGCGAAGGTGGAGGCTCCCCGTGACGCTGGTGGAGATTCCTGCGAGTCCGCACCCGGTGGGGTGGATGATCCCGACGGCGCGGAGGCGCCGGTCGGGGTAGAAGGTCATCTGCTCCTCCAAGGCGGCTTCGAATCGCCCGTCCGCGCTGCGAGACGCGAAGACGGCCCCGCGCACGCGGCTGATGCCGCGAGAGCTTCGCGCCGGGCGGTGGCTGGGCCATGCTCGGCCGGGTCGCTCCACCAAGTCGAGTTCGGTAACGATCATGATCGTGATTACGCACGATCCTCGGCCCGGACACGGACGGAATGAGTGATTGATTTCGGAGTACGTCGAAAATCGGGACACGACGGTCGAACGGGCGGGAAAGGTCGCGGCGCGGGCGGTCTGAACCGGGAAAGTCGTTTCCCTCGCACCCGTGGGGATGGACCCGAGCGGGTCTGCTGGTTGACGACTCCTCCAGCGGTTCCCCTGCACCCGCGGGGGCTCGGTTCCTGGCTACCGGGCAGCCAGGCACTGGAGGGTGGCCGGCTCGACCTCGCGGACGTCGACGAAACGCCCCGCGACCGCCGCACACGCCGCCGACGCGGGGCTCACGAGGTGGGTTCGCCCGCCCCGTCCCTGGCGCCCTTCGAAGTTCCGGTTGCTGGTCGAGGCGCACCGTTCTCCCGGCGAGAGGAGGTCGTTGTTCATGCCGACGCACATCGAGCAACCGGGCTCCCGCCACTCGAATCCGGCCTCGCGGAAGATCCGGTCGAGACCCTCCGCTTCCGCGGCCCGCTTCACGAGCCCGCTCCCCGGCACCACCATCGCGTGCACCCGGCCGGCCACCCGGCGCCCCTTGACGTAGCCCGCGGCGGTTCGAAGATCGGAGAGCCGGCTGTTGGTGCACGAGCCGATGAACACCCGGTCCGGGCGGACGTCTTCCAGGCGGGTCCCGGCCGCGAGGTCCATGTACTCGAGGGCGCGGGACCAGGCCGCCGCCTCGTTCGCGTCGCCCGCGTCCGCTGGCTTCGGCACCGCCCCGTCGATCCCCGCCACCATGGACGGGTTCGTGCCCCAGGTGACCTGGGGAGCAAGGCCGTCCACCCGCATCGACACCCGCCGGCCGAACGCGGCGTCCGGGTCGGAGGGCAGGGTGCGCCAGAAGGCGAGGGCCGCCTCCCGGTCGGGGCCGGAGGGTGCGAGCGGCCTCCCGGAGAGGTACTCGAACGTGGTCTCGTCGGGCGCCACCATCCCCGCCCGCGCCCCCGCCTCGATGGTCATGTTGCACACCGTCATCCGCTCTTCCATGCTCATCGCGCGGATCGCTTCGCCCGCGTACTCGATGACGCACCCGGTCCCGCCGCCGATCCCGATCCGCCCGATGAGGGCCAGCACGACGTCCTTCGCGTGGACCCCGTCGGGCCGCCGGCCGTCCAGCTCGACGAGCATGGCGCTCGGCCGGCGCTGGAGGAGGGCCTGGGTGGCGAGGACGTGCTCGACCTCCGAGGCGCCGATCCCGAACGCGAGGGCTCCGAACGCGCCGTGCGTCGAGGTGTGGGAGTCGCCGCACACGAGGGTGGTTCCGGGAAGGGCGAAGCCCTGCTCCGGCCCCGCCACGTGGGAGATGCCGTTGCGGGGGTCGGTGAGGTCGAAGAAGTTCCCGATACCGTGCCGGGCCGTTTCCGTGCGCACCGTGTCCAGCATCTCGCGCAGGCGGGGCTCGAGGACGGGGGCGGCCTGGCCGACCGTGGGGACGACGTGGTCGAGCACGATCAGGGTCTTGTCGGGGCGGCGGACGGGAAGCCCGCGCTCCGCGAGCATGCGCAGCGCCCGCGACGACCCGTCGTGGCCAAGGTGGCGGTCGATGTAGAGGAGGGTCCCGCCCGGCGTCTCCGCGAGGGCGTGGGCGTCCCAGATCCGGTCGAACAGGGTCTTCGCCACCGGTCTCGGACCTCGGGCCCTCTTCAGGCTTCGAGCTTCGGGCGGGCGCGGCTCCCGCCCCGGTACGGGTCAGGCCGCCGCGACCACCATGATCTCGACGTTGAAGTGGGTGGCCGCGAGGTTCGCTTCGACGCAGGCCCGGCACGGCGGGTTCAGGGGGTCGATCCAAGCGTCCCAGACTTCGTTCATCTCCGCGAAATACCGCATGTCGGTGATCCAGATGGTCGCGGTGAGGAGCTTCGACCTGTCGGTTCCGGCCTGGGCGAGGAGGTCGTCGATCCGGGCCAGGATCGAACGGGTCTGGTCCGCGATGGAGGCGCCCGGTGCGTCCTGGGCCACCACCCCGGCGAGGTACACGGTGTCGCCGTGCACGACGGCCTGGCTCATGCGGGGGCCGATGTCGATGCGGGAAATGCTCATGGCGATGCTCGGTTCGGTCTCCCGCCCATTGTAGACGTTATGGATCGACCTGCCCTGGCCTCGGGACACGTGGTTCATGTCCGGGGGTCGGGAACCGTCGAGCACGGAGCCACGTCGAGGAGGGCAGACCATGAAGGAGTTGCGGAGCGGGCGGTGAAGGCAGCTGGCTTCGTGGTGGAGACGGGGCTGGATTCGGCGCCGATGCAGCCGGGGACGAAGTCGGGGGGTACAGCGGCTGCGGGCGATGGTGGAAGGTGGACTGGAGCGGTCGTCGGGCGCACATGGGCGGAGGCATCCGAAGCTGGAACCCGGAGCCCTTTGGGATGGGCGCATCGTGCCGCGCCCGGGCGCCGAGTGGGCCGCTGCAAGCCACACTGCGAGGCGGCCTCGGCATGGGGCCCTCGATCGGTCGGGAACCGGGGACGGAAATGAAAAGGCCGGCACACGTTCCCGGGCGCCGGCCGTGTTTGGTAGCGGGGGGAGGATTTGAACCTCCGACCTTCGGGTTATGAGCCCGACGAGCTGCCAGCCTGCTCCACCCCGCACCGGAAGGAGGAAGCATGACACATCTCGCGCCCCGGATGCAAGCCGGACGTCGGAGCGAGGCATGTGCGCGGTGGGGGCTTTCTCGCTGGATGCGTGCTCCATCCTATCCGATTGATAAATAAAGAATCACGTTGTCCCAAGGGGCAAAGCCGCCCCCGCCGTGGGGTGAAATCCGCCAAGCCGCCCCTCGAAATGCCCCGAATCGTGGGGTGAACAATATCTCGAACCCCGTTCTACCTCATCACAATCAACAGTTTGCGAACAGCGCAGGGGACTCCGGAGCCGGACGCCGAATCCGCCTGGACAGCCCCGTGGAAGCTCCGACGCCCTCCGGTTCGGTGGCCCGCGAGGGCGGCCGGGATGACTTCATTGTGCATCGGGCGCGCGCCGGATGATTTCCAATAATAATTCGGATGAAGATATTTTGAAAATGCAAATTTTATGATTCATGCGATGCAGATCAGGACGCGGCGGCAGCCTCCGAGCCGGACACCGGCAGAATGAAGTGACCCTGCGGGGGCGGCCTGTTCCGGATCCGGGTCCGTATAGAATCTGCTGCCCCATCGGCGCCGGGTGAGGTACGGATGAAGGACGATTCTGGCCGGCTGGCCTTGTTCTGGGGGCCGCTTCTCCTCGTGGCGGTGCTGGTCGCGGTGTTCCGCTTCGCCGAGACCGGGGGCGGCGGCTCCGCGAGCCCGGGGTCTCGGGATGCGGCTTCGGACGCGGCCCCGGCCGGCCATCCGCCGGTCGGCGCGACGGCGGCCTCGGGGCCGGGCGGCGAGCTTCGGGGTCCCGAAGGTGCGTTCGGCCCGTTCCCCGGATATCCGGCCGGTCCCCGCGCGGCCGGCCCGCCGTCGTACCCCGGGTCTCCGCCGTACCCCGGATCGCCGGGGTGCCCGCCATGGGCGGCGTACCGGTGGGCGCAGCCGTTCCCCCGGCCGGGAGACCATTCGGCCCGCTACTGGGGGCGCGGAGCGGTGGAATGGGGTCCCCCGATCGGAGAGTACGGCCCGGACACGCGGATCGACCCCTACTGGTGGGTGGCGGCGGGGGAAGGCGGGGGGAAGACCGGCCGGTAGGGGCCTCTCGCCGGGCGCGCCCGGAGGCGGGTGCGCCCGCATGCGGGCGGGCGCGAAAGCGGCCGGTCGGTCCCGGTCCGAGTCAGACGTTCCGGGCGAGGCGAGCCGCGAGCCCGGTGTAGTCGGCCGGCCGGAGGGCGGCGAGCCGGGCCTTCTCTTCTTCCGGCAGGTCCAGCCCCGAGACGAAATCGCGGAGGGCGCCGGCCGTGACCGTCCGCCCCCGGGTGAGGGCCATCAGCTCCTCGTAGGCGCCGCCCGCGCCGTGCCGGCGCATGACGGTCTGGATCGCTTCGGCGAGCACCTCGGGATGGCGTTCGAGATCGGCGTCGAGCGCCGCCCGGTCGAGCTCGATCCTCGCGAGCCCGCGCTCGACCGACCTCCACCCCACCAGGCTGTGGCCGAGCCCGACCCCGAGGTTGCGGAGCACCGTCGAATCGCTGAGGTCGCGCTGCCACCGCGAGACCGGCAGCTTCCGGGAGAGGTGGTCGAGCAGGGCGTTCGCGAGCCCGAGGTTGCCCTCCGCGTTCTCGAAGTCGATGGGGTTGACCTTGTGGGGCATGGTGGACGAGCCGACCTCTCCCGCCGCCGTGCGCCCCCGGAAGTAGCCGAGGGAGACGTAGCCCCATACGTCGCGGGCGAGGTCGATGAGCACCGTGTTCAGCCTCGCGACCGCGCCGAACAGCTCCGCCAGCCAGTCGTGCGGCTCGATCTGGGTGGTCCGGGGGTTGAACTCCAGCCCCAGCCCCTCGACGAAACGCGCCGCGAGTCGCGGCCAGTCCACGTCCGGGTACGCCGCGAGGTGGGCGTTGTAGTTGCCGGACGCGCCGTTCATCTTGCCGAGGATGGGCTGGCTGGCGACCTGGCCGCGCTGCCGCTCGATGCGCGCGACCACGTTCGCGATCTCCTTCCCCATGGTGGTGGGGGAGGCGGGCTGGCCGTGGGTGCGGGCGAGCATCGGGGTGTCGGCGTAGCGGTGGGCGAGGGCCCGGAGCGAGGCCGCCAGCGAGTCGATGGCGGGGAGGAGCACCTCCCTCCGTGCGCCGTGGAGGAGGACGCCCCACGCGAGGTTGTTGACGTCCTCGGAGGTGCAGGCGAAGTGGGTGAATCCGGCGAGGCGCGGCCAGCCCGCGAGCCGCTCCCGCAGGAAGTACTCGACCGCCTTCACGTCATGGTTCGTGGTGCGTTCGATCTCCTTGACCGCGAGCGCGTCCGCCTCGGAGAACGACTTCGCCGCTGCTTCCAGACAAGCGAGGGCGTCCGCCTCCGGCTCCGGCCCGAGGCCGGGCTCCTCGGCCAGCCGGGCGAGCCACGCGGCCTCGACCCGGACCCGCGCCCGGATGAGGGCGAGCTCGCTGAACCATGCGCGGAGCGGCGCCGCCTGCCCGGCATAGCGCCCGTCGAGCGGCGAGAGGGCGGTGAGCGGAGAGACCCCCATCAGGCGCCGGCCGCTCCCCTCCGGGAGACCGGGCGGGACGGCGGGGCTGGCTCGTTTCCGGCTTCGCGCACCGAGCTCCCGCTCAGGCAGCCGGGCGGTCGGTCGTCCGGTATCCCGATCACGCCGCGAGCTGCCGGACGACGTACTGGAGGATGCCGCCGTGTCCGAAGTAGTCCCATTCCTTCGGGGTATCGATCCGCACCCGCGCGGTGAAGCGTTTCGTCTCGCCGCCGCTGCCCCCGGCCGGTGCGGCGGCGACGGTGATCGCCCGCGCACCGGGCTCGAGCCCCTCCGTCGTGTAGATCTCGGTACCGTCGAGGCCGAGCGTATCGGCGTTCTCCCCGTCCCGGAACTGGAGGGGCAGGACGCCCATCCCGATGAGGTTCGATCGGTGGATGCGCTCGATGCTCTCCACCAGGACCGCGCGCACGCCGAGGAGGGCCGGCCCCTTGGCCGCCCAGTCCCGCGATGAGCCGGTTCCGTACTCCGTTCCCGCGACGACGATGAGCGGGGTTCCTTCCTCCCGGTAGCGCATCGCCGCGTCGTAGATCGACGTGCGTTCGCCGGAGGGGAGGTGGGAGGTCCAGCTCCCTTCGGCGCCGGGCGCGAGCCGGTTGCGGAGCCGGATGTTCGCGAACGTCCCCCGCATCATCACCTCGTGGTTGCCGCGGCGCGCCCCGTAGGAGTTGAACTCGGCCGGAGACACCCCGAGCCCGATCAGGTAGCGTCCGGCGGGGCTGTCCTCCTGGATCGATCCGGCCGGCGAGATGTGGTCCGTGGTGACGCTGTCGCCCAGCATGGCGAGGGCCCGCGCCCCCTCGATCTCGCCGAACCCCGGCGGCTCGGCCGCCATCCCCGTGAAGTACGGGGGGTTCCGGACGTAGGTGGAGTCCTCGTTCCACTCGTACCCCTCGGAGGCGGATGCCTCCATGCCCCGCCAGCGCTCGTCGCCCCGATAGACGTCGCCGTACCGGTCGCGGAACATGTCCGAGCCGATCGATCCGGCGACCGCCTCCTGGACGTCCTTCCGGCTCGGCCAGACGTCGCGGAGGAAGACGGGCCGGCCTTCCCGGTCGTTGCCGAGGGGGTCGGCCGCGAAGTCGATGAGGGTGGTCCCGGCGAGCGCGTAGGCGACCACCAGGGGAGGGGAGGCGAGGAAGTTCATGCGCACCTCGGGATGCACCCGGCCCTCGAAGTTGCGGTTGCCCGACAGGACCGAGCAGGCGATCACGTCGCCGGCGGCGATCCCCTCGCTCACCGCGGGCGGGAGCGGCCCGGAGTTGCCGATGCAGGTGGTGCAGCCGTAGCCCACCACGTGAAACCCGAGCGACTCGAGGCTCCCGAGGACCCCTGCCTTCTCGAGGTAGCTCTTCACCACCAGCGACCCCGGAGCGAGGCTGGTCTTGACCCACGGCTTGACCGAGAGGCCGCGGGCGCGGGCGCGCTCGGCGAGGAGGCCCGCCCCCAGCATGACGGCGGGATTGGAGGTGTTGGTGCAGGAGGTGATGGCGGCGATGGCGACCGCCCCGTCCACGAGCTCGCAGGGGCCGGGGTCGAGCTCGACTTCGGCCCGGCCGCCGCCGCTGCGGCCGCCGCGCACGCCCGCGATCGCGTCGCGGACCGCGGACTTCGCCCCGTCCAGCGGGATCCGGTCCTGCGGCCGCCTCGGGCCGGCGATGCACGGGCGCACCGCGCCCATGTCGAGCTCGAGGACCTCGCTGTAGCGGGCGGACGAGGCGTCTCCCGGCTCGCGGAACATCCCCTGTGCACGGGCGTAGGCCTCGACGAGGGCGATCCGGCCGGGGTCGCGGCCGCTCAGCTCGAGATAGCGAAGGGTCTCGCCGTCGATGGGGAAGATCCCGCACGTGGCCCCGTACTCCGGGGCCATGTTGGCGATGGTGGCGCGATCCGCCACCGGCAGCTCGTCGAGGCCGGCGCCGAAGAACTCGACGAACTTCCCGACCACGCCGTGCGCCCGCAGCTTCTCGACCACGGTCAGGACGAGGTCGGTCGCCGTCGCGCCCTCGGGGAGACGGCCCTCGAGCCGGAAGCCGACCACCCGCGGGATCAGGAGCGGAATGGGCTGGCCGAGCATCGCCGCCTCCGCCTCGATGCCCCCGACCCCCCATCCGAGCACCCCGAGGCCGTTGATCATGGTGGTGTGCGAATCGGCTCCGACCACCGTGTCGGGAAAGGCGCGGGCCGCCCCGTCCGGCGCCTGGTCGAAGACCACCCGGGCCAGGTACTCGAGGTTGATCTGGTGCACGATGCCGGTGTCGGGAGGGACGACCTGGAAGTTGGAGAAGGCGTTCTGGCCCCAGCGCAGGAACTGGTAGCGCTCCCGGTTCCGCTCGAACTCGATCCGGGCGTTGAGGTCGGGAGCGTCGGGCCGGCCGTGGCGGTCCACCTGGAGGCTGTGGTCGATCACGAGCTCGGCCGGAGCGAGGGGATTGACCCGGCCGGGCTCTCCCCCGAGCGAGCGCACCGCGTCCCGCATCGCGGCGAGGTCGACGACCGCCGGCACCCCGGTGAAGTCCTGCAGGAGCACCCTCGCCGGCGTGAACACGATCTCCGCCGACGGCTCGGCGGACGGGTCCCAGCTCGCGAGCGCCTCGACGTCGGCCCGGGTGACGTTCGCGCCGTCCTCGTGCCGGAGCAGGTTTTCGAGCAGGACCTTGAGCGAGTACGGGAGGCTCGCGAAGTCGCCTCCCGCCGCGTCGAGGCGGAACATCTCGAATTCGCGGCCGTGGACGGAGAGGGTCGAGGGGGAGCGGTCGGCGTCGTTCATCCCGGTGGGTCCTCTGGTGGGTCCTTCTGTGGTGGTGTGCAAGGGTCTCCTCGCCTCCGGTCGATCGGGATTCGACCGTTCCAGGAGGCTTCAGTAGTCCCCCCGCCGAATTCGCCGGTCGTGCAATACCGCCCGGATATATGCAGGTCCTTGAACCTTCCGGTTCATGTCGCCGGGACCGTCGAACGGCGCAATCTTCAGAGCTTTCTCGAAGGCCCGTCTCGGTATATTCCGATTTGCACGACTCGATCGAAAAATTTCGCCTTGTATCTCACAGGTGAAAGGCGATCCTGTCCTGGTATGGAATTCCTCGCCCTCGTGTCTCTCGATCCTTCGCCGGATTTCGACAATGTTCGGCATCGGGTTCTCCCCGGCGGCTCGATTCGATCCTACCAAGTCCGGGGTCACAGGTGGATGGCGCGTTCGTCCACCGCGAGGGCGGCTTCGTGGATGCCTTCCGCGAGGGTCGGGTGGGCGTGGACGGTGCGGGCGAGGTCCTCGGCGCTCGCCTGGAGCTCCATGGCCGTCACCGCCTCGGCGATGAGCTCCGACGCCTGCGCGCCCAGCACGTGGACGCCGAGGACCTCGTCGGTCGTCCCGTCGGCGAGCACCTTGACGAACCCCTCCGTGTCGCCGGCCGCGAGCGCCCGCCCGGAGGCGGCGAACGGGAACGCGCCCGAACGCCACTCGACCCCCGCCTCGTCGAGCTCGGCTTCGGTCCGGCCCGCCCACGCGATCTCGGGGTGGGTGTAGATCACCCACGGTACGGTGCGATGGTCGATGCGGCTCGCCTGTCCGGCGATGCGTTCCGCGACCGCGACCCCGTCCTCCGACGCCCGATGGGCGAGCATCGGCCCCGGCGCGCAGTCGCCGACCGCCCAGACGTTCTCCCGGCTCGTGCGGCCGAACCCGTCCACCCGGACGAACCCTCGTTCGTCCCGTTCGACCCCCGCCTCCTCGAGACCGAGCCCTTCGGTGGCGGGCCGGCGTCCGACCGCGACCACCACCCGTTCCGCCTCGAGCCGGTGCGCCCCGCGCGAGTCCTCGAAATGCACGGCCACCGACTCGTCGCCCGGCTCGCAGCCGGTGACCCGCTGGCCCAGGCGGACGTCGAGGCCCTGCCGGCGGAAGATGCGGAGCGATTGCTTCGCGACGTCCCGGTCCGCGGCGGGGAGAAAGTCGTCGAGGGCCTCCAGCAGCACGACCTCGGAGCCGAGCCGGCTCCAGACGCTCCCGAGCTCCAGGCCGATGACCCCGGCTCCGATGACGGCGAGCCGCCGGGGGGTCTCGTCGAAGGCGAGGGCGCCCTCGGAGTCCACGATGCGCGCCCCGTCCGTCGGCGCCGCCTCGATGGCGGCGGGGACCGAGCCGGCAGCGAGGACGACGTGCCGGGGCCGGAGGGATCGGGGCGGCGGGCCCGCGACCTCCACCGCGCCGTCCGCGGTCAGCCGGGCCGCGCCGGGGACGAGCTCGACGCCGTTCTTCCGGAGCAGGCCGGCGACCCCGCGGCCGAGGGAGGCCACCAGCCGGTGCTTGCGCGCCTGCATCGCGGCGACGTCGATCCGTGCGCCCTCTACCGAGATGCCGTGTTCCGGGAGGAGGTGGGACAGGCGGTCGAAATGGTGCGACGAGTCGAGCAGGGCCTTCGACGGGATGCACCCGACGTTGAGGCAGGTCCCTCCGAGGGCGGGGCGCCCGCGGGGGTCGGTCCACTTGTCGATGCACGCGGTCCGGAGGCCGAGCTGGGCGCAGCGGATGGCCGCGACGTAGCCGCCGGGCCCCGCGCCGATCACCGCCACGTCGAGCGGGGCCGCGTCGTCCGGGGGAGCCTTGGGGGAGGAGGGCGGGCGGGGGGGCATGGGGAGGCCGGACTTCGGGTCAGACTTCGAGGAGCAGGCGAGCCGGGTCTTCCACGGCTTCCTTGATCGTCACCAGGAACTGCACCGCCTCGCGCCCGTCGATGATGCGATGGTCGTAGGAGAGGGCCAGGTACATCATCGGACGCACCGCGACCTGCCCGTTCTCGTCCGCCACCGGGCGCGGCTGGGTCTTGTGCATCCCGAGGATCGCGCTCTGCGGAGGGTTCAGGATGGGGGTCGAGAGGAGCGAGCCGAACACGCCGCCGTTGGAGATGGTGAAGGTGCCGCCGACGAGGTCCTCGAGGGAGAGGGAGCCGTCCCGGGCCTGCTCTCCGAGCCGGGCGATCGCCTGTTCGATCGCGGCGAAGGAGAGGCGCTCGGCGTTGCGGAGCACCGGGACCACAAGGCCCCGCGGGGAGCCCACCGCGACCCCGACGTCGCAGTAGTCGTGGTAGACGAGGTCGTCCCCCTCGATGAATGCATTGACCGGCGGAAAGCGCCGAAGCGCTTGGACGGCGGCCTTCACGAAGAACGACATGAATCCGAGGCGCACGCCGTGGCGGCGCTCGAAGTCCTCGCGGTAGCGGCGCCGGAGGTCCATGACCGGCTGCATGTCCACCTCGTTGAAGGTGGTGAGGATCGCGGCGTTGCGCTGCGATTCGAGGAGCCGTTCCGCGATGCGCCGCCGCAGGCGCGACATCGGCTCGCGCCGTTCGGCGCGCGGTTCCGGGGGAGCGTCGGGCCGGGGCTCGGGATGGGGCTCTGGTGGGGGGGTGGCCGGCTCGGCCGGGGGCGGGGCAAGGGTCGTCTCGGGCGCCGGTCCTTCTGCGGGCGGCGGCTCGGCGGGTGCGGCCGGAGCCGCTTCGAGGTGCCGGAGCGCGTCCGCCTTCGTGATCCGACCATCCTTGCCGGTCCCCGCGATGGCGGCGGGGTCGAGCCCGTGCTCGGCGACGATGCGCCGGGCCGCCGGCCCCATCGCCGGTTCGGCTGCCGGTTCGGCCGCCGTGCCGGCCGTCACCGCACCCGCCGCGGCGGCTTTGCCGGCCCGTGGCTCCACCTCGGCTTCGGCTCCGCCCTCGGCCTCGATGCGTGCGATGAGCTGCCCGCTCTCGCCCGTCTCCCCTTCCTCCAGGACGATCTCGGCGAGGTTCCCGGCCCGCGGCGCCGGCACCTCGAGCACCACCTTGTCGGTCTCCAGCTCGATCAGGACCTCTCCCCGCTCCACCCGGTCACCGGCCCGGAACTTCCAGGCGAGCAGCGTCGCGTCGGGGACCGATTCGGCCAGGGTCGGGATCCGTACGTCTATCAGCATGGCAGAGCCTCGCGCGCCTCCGCCCGGCCGGGAAGCGATGCTGCGCCCCGGGAAGCAGGCGCGGCCGGTGTGGTCACGGGGGGTATTCTACCGGCCGGAGGACGAGTTGCCCGTATGCTCGTCTCGACACGCGGGGACCCCGTGCGTCCGGGAACCCGCCGGGGGTTCTCCCATCCGCCCACGGCGTCCGTCGCCCGCGCCGCTCGACACCCGCCGCGCCCCGACTTCCCGCGCGGCCCCGCGGGGCGAGGGTCGATGGCGCCCCGGTGCGGGACCCGCCCCCTTTCATGCGCCATCGTCCCGAACCGGGGCGCCGTGCCCGAGACCGGACGGCTCGGGGACGTATGCCCGCATGTAGTCCATCAGGCTGGGGATCCCCGCCTCCCACGTCGGCTCCGCCTCGGGTCGCCAGACGTAGCCCAGATGGCGGAGCGCCGTTCTCGCTTCCGCGATCCGTTCCGGCGTACACCCTTCTCCCGCTCCTCGCCGGATGGCGGCCTCCAGTCTCTCGTCGTCGAGCAGACTCCGATCCTCGAAGGCGTCCGCCACCGCCCGCGCGACCCGGAGCAGGCCCCGCTCCATCAGCTCGTCGTAGCGCTCCAGATAGTACCCGTTCTTGCGCCGATCGACGCCGGCCTGCGCCGTACCCACGTCCGCGCGGGTGATGCGTGGTGATCTCGCTGGCGCGGCCGGGGACACCTCCCTCCACACCGCCTCGCCCCAGAGCTGCACGAAGTACGGGTAGCCGTGACTGTCGCCGGCCATGTGGCGCATCGCATCTTCGTCGATGCCGATGTTCTCCTCCGCGAGCGGTCTTCGGAGCGCCGCCGCCGCCGCTTCCCGGTCGAGGCGGCCGACGGGATGCCGCTCGGCCCGGTTCCAGAACGTGACGTTCATCGCGCCCAGCCGAGCCTGGACGTCCGGCGTGCCCGCGAGGACCAGCAGGAAAGGCAGCTCTCTTCCCACCTGCTGGCTCGCGTTCAGCAACGCCCCTCCGACCTCGTCCTCCAGGGTATGGGCTTCGTCGAGCACCAGCACCAGGGGCTTCTTCTCGGCGCGCGCGGCAAGGGCCGCATCCAGCGGCGGGGGCCGTTCCTCGCCAGGCCGCCAGGTAAGCCCGGAGACGGAGACCCTGTCCGGGGCGAACCGTCGCCACCAGGAGGCCGGGAGCAGCCTTTCGACCAGCCTGGCTTCGGTGCGGGCCGCCGCCGGGGTGAGGCGGATGACGTCCAGCCCGAAGCGGGAAGCGGCTTCCTTCTGCAACCAGACGAGCAGCGCGGTCTTGCCGTTGCCGCGGGGGCCGTAGAACACGATCTCCCTGGGTGGAGGGCGTTCGTTTCGCAGCTCGTTCAGGAACGCCCGGCAGGCGGCTTGCTCCGCCTCCCGTCCGGCGAGGTACGGCGGAGGGCTGCCGGGACCGGCTCGAAAGGGGCCGAGAGCGTCGTTCGTCGCCATGATGCCGTCGATTCTACGGCGCTGGCCGCCGGTTCGTCGCCGGGTCCGCTCGGCGGTCCGCTCGCGACGCGGGCGGCTTCGGTGGCCATGCCGACCTCGACGAGCCGTCCGATGAGCGGTACGAGCCCGGGGATCGAATGGCATGCGATGAGCTCGGGGCCATGGACAGGGCGACGGATGGGGCGCGGCGGGGGAGTCAGGGTCTTTTCACGCCGACCGATTCGCGGCCAGGCGTCGATGCCCATCGCTCTTCCTGGGAACGGACATCCTGGGAACGCGGGCGTCTCGCCCGCAAATGGGATGGCAAGACCACCGCAGATCGATGCGGGCGGGACGCCCGCGTCTGGAGGACGCACCGTTCCCAGGACGTCCGTGTCGGACACCGCTCCGATTCGACCGAACCGGATTCGCCCGCGCGAACCGATTCCGCAGCGTGAAAGAGCCCGGAGGGGGAGGGGCTTCGGCTTGATTGCCGGCTGGCACACAGGTGAGACTTCACGGGTGCGCTGAAGGGGCGGGCTCGTGTCGCACGGGTGGCCGATGCGCCGTCGCAACGCGGAGACGGACCGGCACGAGAGAGAAGCCGAGGCCGTTCGAACGCGGCTTTGGCTTGAAGCCGTGAAGTGGGCCGTGGTGGCGGCGGGTATCGTGGTCGCCGTGCTCGGATGGTTCGGAGGCGCGTGATGGAGAAGATCGAGGCATTCTTCGAAGGCGCATGGATCGTGCCGGTGTTCATCACCAGCACGCTCGTGTTCGTTCTGGCGATGGAGCTCGCATTGCGGCTCACCAGTTGACTCCGAGGTGGACGTGGCGCGGCGTTCGGGCGGGTTGCCCGGAAGCGCCGGGGGCTTGGCCCTGGACCGCGGCTCCTCCTGTTCCTCGAATCGCCCCATCCGCTTCATGACGGGGCTGCTGTGGCCTGTCAGCATCTTCCTCCAGATCCAGAGATTCGGAGGATCCTCCTTCGGTCGGCCGGACAGGGGCCGCACGCCTGCCCGGTCCGGGCGCGGGCGATCACCGGCATCGCCCCGTCGTCGGCGAACGTAGCCGGGGCGTCGGCTTTGCATATACTCTCCATCATGGACCGGGCGAAGCAGCGCCTGTTCACGCCCGGGTCGGGGGCCACCCCGCCAGCGCTCACCGGCCGCGAGCCGGAGCAGGCGGTGTTGAGCCGGTGCCTCGAGGACTTGGCCGGCGGCGCATCTCCTCCGCACGACGTCGTCCTGACGGGGCCGCGCGGCAACGGCAAGACCGTGCTGCTCAACTGGTTCAAGCGCGCTTGCGAAGACCGCGAGCTGGACGCGGTGGCCCTGACCCCGGACGAGATCCCCAGCCGGGCCGCCCTGGCCGCCGCGCTGTCGCCCCGGACCTGGAGGTCGAAGCTGCGGCCCCGAAAGGTGGGCGTCGCGGCCGCGGGCTCGGTGGAATGGGCGCCGTCCGCCGCCGAGGCGCCGGACGATCTGGCGCGGAAGTTGAGCGCCCGATGCCGCAGGAAGGCGGTGGCGATCCTGCTGGACGAGGCGCATACGCTGGACCCGGAAGTCGGCAGGATGCTGCTCAACGCCGGCCAGAGGGTGCGCGGCGAAGCGCCGTTCCTGCTGGTGCTGGCCGGCACGCCGGGGCTGCCCGCGCATCTCGGGACGATGAATGCGTCCTTCTGGAGTCGTCTGGGGCAGGGACGGCTGGGCATCGGCCTCCTGAGCGAAGCCGCCGCCCGGGATGCTCTGGTCGAGCCGCTGGCGGCGCACGGGGTGGACGTCGACCCCGACGCCCTCGACACGGTAGCCGAGGATAGCCAGCGCTACCCGTACTTCATCCAGCTCTGGGGGGATGCGCTCTGGGAACGGCTCCTCGCCACCGGCGCCGACCGCCTGACCCCCGTGCACGTTGCCGAGGTGCGTCCCGACGTAGCTGCCTGGATGACGGACTACTACCAGGAGCGATATCGGGAGCTGGAGGCGGGCGGGCTGCTGCCCGCGGCCGCGGCGCTGGCGCCCGTCTTCCAGGCCGGCGCGGACGCCACCGCATCCGACCATGACGTCGACACGGCCCTCGCCGCCACCGGGGCGGACGCCGCCGCCCGTCTGGCCGCCCGCGAGGCGTTGCACCAGCTCGGCTACGTCTGGCGTCCGCCGGGCCAGCTACCGCCGGTCACCTGGAGCGCCGGCATCCCTTCACTGATGACCCACGTGCTCGATCATGCGAAGCTCCCGGCTCCAGCAGCTCGGATTCGTGGAGGATGATCGAAGTTTCCTGTAAGAGAGCGCCGCGTGGCAAACTCGATGCCATCTACAGGTTGCCGTCCTTTCCCCGGTGGGATAGGATGCCTTGGAGAAGACGGTTCACCCCGGAGAGCTGAGCATGATTGACTATTCTTGGGTTCCCTGGTTCAAGGAACTGGTCACCAGAATCATTGAAGGCGGCGAAGGGCAACTGGCCGAAAGGGCGAGGGACGTCGAATGGGGAAATGTTCCCTCGCTCCTCGCATACGGTGACGAGAATATCGATCCATTTTCTTTCCTCTATTTTCTCGCGCAAAAGAACACCGAGCGTTTGTACAAACCAGTCCTCGGGAGTGTCCACCAAGTGTTCGACATCGAGGCGGCTTTTCTGAACGGTCCCGCCTACATTCCCAGGTCCCCTTTCAACGTACTGTTCCACGATGGGAAGGATTTCTACCCGGAGTTGCTTTGGCGCCTGTTCAGACAGGCGGCAACCGAGGGAGCTCCTGCCATCGATACTGACGACTTTCAAGCCGTTCTGGGTATCAGGAATGTCGCCATAGCGAAGCTGACACAGACGTTGTTCATCGCGAATCCGAACTATTTCCTTCCTGTTGACGGCAATATCGATACAGTGCTGCCTCAATTCCAAAGTCCGCAGCAACAGGTGCAAGACTACGAAGGCTACGTCGTCATGATGGATGCCATCAAGCGCCTGTTCCCCGGATGTGAGCCGTATGAAATCAACACCTTCCTCGACACCCAGAAAAAAGCCCCCCTCATCACCAACAAGACCAGCTTCTTCCAGATCAGCACCAACGTCTTCGATGACAAAACCGATTATTGGAAAATGACCGGTCAGATCGAAGACGACTTGTCCTTCAAAGAGAACAACTACGTGTACACAGGCAGGGAATTTCCTTCCTTGGCGAACCCCCAGCCCGGCGACATCGTTCTGGTTCGCTTCGGCACGGAAGGACGTGCCATAGGCGTAGTGAAAGAGAACGGATACGATCCTGACGGTTGGGACGAAGAAGGGGTCATCACCGTCCACTGGATTAACAAAACGACCGCTTCCGTCGAGATAGGACGCCTACACGGATTCTCCAACGCGGGAGAGGCAACACGTTCGGCATTTCGCAATACCGATGCCTACCGGGTCTCCTTCGAGTGCATTGATCGGCTGATGCGTGACGACGGCGTTGCCCCGCAGCCCAATCCCGAGGCCGAGGGGTCCGACACGTCGTTCTCCCTGAACATCATCCTGTACGGCCCTCCGGGCACCGGCAAGACGTGGGAAGCGGTCTCCTGTGCCGTTGCGATCCTGACCGGCGAGGCTGCTCCCGCAGAGCTTGCTCAAGCGGAGGACCGGGAGAGCGTCAAGGCGCGTTTCGACGAGCTCAGGGAGGACGGGTGGATCGAATTCGTTACATTCCACCAGAGCTACACCTACGAGGATTTCGTCGAGGGCATCGGGCCGGTTCTGGGGGCTGACGATCTCCGATATGAGCGACGCGACGGCGTCTTCAAACGGATCGCTTCGCGCGCCGGCGCTCATCCGAACCAACGATACGTTCTCATCATCGACGAGATCAACCGGGGCAACATCGCCAAGATATTTGGGGAGCTCATCACCCTGATCGAGCCGTCCAAACGGTCGGGCGCCAAGGACGCGGCGGTAGCGACGCTCCCCTATTCGCAGAAGGAGTTCAGCGTTCCGGGCAACCTGTACCTCGTCGGGACGATGAACACCGCGGACCGGAGCATCGCGCTCCTGGATACGGGCCTGCGGCGGCGCTTCGACTTCATCGAGAAGATGCCGGACGTGGGCCTCATGGAGAAGGACATCGAGGGTGTCAACGGCCAGTCCATGCTGGAGGCCATGAACGAGCGCATCACGGTCTACCTGGATCGTGAGCACCAGATCGGCCATACTTACCTCATCGGCGTAACGACGGTCGGCGGTCTTGCAGAAGTCTTCCAACGTCGCATCCTGCCGTTGCTTCAAGAGTATTTCTACGACGATTGGGCGAAGATCCGGAGCGTGCTGAACGAAAACCCGTTCATAGACAAGCGCGAGATCGATGTCCCGATTCGGGATCAGGATCACCGCCTTGACCGAACCGTGTTCGAACTGCTTCCACAAGGCGACGAAAAATGGCAAGAACCCGATAGCTACCAGCGGATCTACGCCGGCGGGCAGTCCGAGAATCCGGAGGACTGAGCGTGCCCGTCTTCCGGGAGCATCAGTGGCTCGAAGGTCTCGCCCCGGATGAATCCACGGACCTCAAGGAATTCGCGCTCGCCAACCAGACCGATCGGCAAGGGAATTACCGCCCTGTGTTGACGTTCAGGAACGGGGAGCTCCGTACCGGTAACTACGTGGGCGTCATCGAGACCCGGCACGGCACGGTGCTCGAGATCCTGCCGAAGATGGATTTCGTTGGCGACGCCGAGGAGTTCACCGGCACCCGGCAGGTGTTTCTCCAGATGCTGCGGACTTGGCGGGGCCTCCGCACCGCACAGTTCAATGAAACCAGTATCTCGGAGCTCCGCCACTTCCACATACTCGACGTGTTCGTGAGGCTGTTCCTGGCCAATCTGGTGCGGCTCACGCAGCGCGGGCTCGCCCGCCACTACCACGGCGTCGAGGATAATCTTCCCCGGCTTCGGGGGCGCATCCGTTTCCCGCAGCATGTTCGCCGGAACGCGGCGAATCGCGCCCGCTTCTACGTCTCCTTCGACGAGTTCACGGCGGACCGCCCCGTGAACCGGCTGATCCACAGCACCATCCACAAGCTCCGGTCGATCACCCGCCACCCCGACAACCAGCAACTGCTCCACCAGCTTCGCATCTGCTTCTCCGAGATACCCCGGTCGGAGCGGCCGGAGGTGGACTGGGAACGCCACCGGATCGACCGGTCGATGCGGCATTACGAGGCGGTGATGGCCTGGGTCGGGCTGTTCCTGTTCAATCACGGCTTGGCGACGTTCTCCGGCAAGCACGTGAACCAGGCGCTGCTGTTCCCGATGGAGGAAGTCTTCGAGGATTACGTGGCCGATGGCTTCAGACGCCATCAGCGCGGCTACCGGGTCAGGACCCAGGGGCCGCGGAAACCGTTCACCCGCATCGAGGGAGTGGATGCCTTCCGCATGAAGCCGGACATCGCTCTGCTCCGGTCGGACGAAGTGCGGTTCATCCTCGACACGAAGTGGAAGGAAATCGACGGCGGCGGCAGCGATCCGAAGCACCGGATCAGCCAGGGCGACATGTACCAGCTATACAGCTACGGCAGGAAGTTCGGCTGCGCCACGGTGGCGCTGATCTACCCGAAGACGAGCAAGTTCGAATTACCCCTCCGGTACGAATTTCAGAACCGGGTGGCCGGCCAGCCGTTGGCGCTGCACTGCATCCCGTTCGACGTCACGCAATCGAAAGCCAGCGTCACCGAGATCATGCGCATACTGGCCGACCGATAGCATGGCGGTACGGCCAGCCGGGAAGGCGCGGACCTGGCTTTGCAGCTTGGGGTTGGTTGCCCGTCCAGCACGCAGGGCCATTTCACGCTGATCGACTCCCAGCCAGACGTCGATGCCCATCCATCGCTCTTCCTGGGAACGCTTGTGTCCCGCCCGCAAATGGGACGGCAAGATCGCCGTCGATCGATGCGGGGGGGACACCCACGTCTGGAGGACGCGCCGTTCCCGGGACGTCTGAGTCAAGCGCCACTCTGATTCGACTGAACCGGGTTCGCCCGCGCGAACCGACTCCGCAGCGTGAAGAGGCCCTGGTCCAGCACGACATGGCAAGCGGAGACCGGGGCAGGCGGAAGCTCCGGGTCCTTGGAAGGAATCTCGTCGGGTCGGGCAGCCGCCGTGCCCCGCCGGGAGCCCGGGGACCTCGTTCGGTCCGAGGCGGGTCGTCGCCAAGGCTTCGCCTTCCCGGTAGCCGCAGGTCAATCCCTTCGGTAGTGGCGCGGGCGCCGTCCGGCGTCACGGAGAGACAGCCGGGTCGGCTTCTCGGGGGCAGGCGGTGCACCCGCACACCTCCAGCAACCGAGCCGCCTCTTCCCGGTTCAGCCGCCGCGACAGCCACCCTCCCCAAGCTTCCTCGAACCTCATCCGTCGAGCACTTGGCAATCGGGCCACAGCGCGCCCCCGCGGCGCCCATCGGACCGGACGGAAGACGTGCTGCTACACCGGGCGGACCATTTGCTCTCGACACCGGCGATGCAGGCGCTTGACCCGTCAACCACTTCCCACCATACTTCAAGGAAGACATGGAGCGAGGTCGATTCCCCATGACCCGGATCAACGTCCCCCTGCCGTTCCAGTATCAGGGCAGCAAGCGGAATCTGGCGCCGCGGATCCTCGATTATCTACCGCGTAGAATGAGCCGTCTGGTGGAGCCGTTTGCCGGGTCCGGGGCGGTTTCGCTTGCCTGCGCCGCAAGGGGGCGAAGTGGAGAATACTGGTTGAACGACGTCAATCGTCCCCTGTCCGAGCTTCTGTCGTTGATCGTCGACCGGCCCGAGGAAGTCGCGGATTTCTATCAATCCGTCTGGCGCGATCGCGATGCCGATCATCTGGAACACTACTATGCGATCCGCACCGGATTCAACCGGACGGGCGATCCCAGGCTCCTCCTCTATCTGCTGGCAAGATGCGTCAAGAGCGCGGTTCGCTACAATGGCCGGGGACACTTCAATCAGAGTCCGGACAAACGCCGTCTGGGAACGAGCCCGGAGAGGATGCGGATGAACATCGCGGCCGTTTCCATGCTCCTGCGCGGGAAGTCGTCGTTCACGTCGCAGGATTTCCGGGAGGTGTTCTCTTCCATCCGCTGCGGCGACGTCGTCTACATGGATCCTCCATATCAAGGGGTTTGCGGCACACGCGACCACCGATACTCCTCCGGTATCATGTTCGATGATTTCGTTGCCGGGCTGGATGATCTCGGCCGGAAAGGCGTCAGGTACCTCATCAGTTACGACGGCCGTTCCGGCAGCAGGACATACGGCAAAACGCTCCCGCGTCGCCTCAATCTCACCCTGGTCGAGATCGAAGCGGGCCGTTCCTCCCAGGCGACCTTGCTGGGGCAGAACTCCGTCACCGTCGAATCCCTGTATGTCTCGGAACCGTTGGCCGAGGAGCTGGTCTCCATGAAAATCGGCCCTCTGCCGGAATCCGCAAGACGACAATCCGCAAGACAACTTCGATTTCCGGAAGAATCCGGAAGCCATGTCCGAGCACCCTGAAGAATTCCTTGAATTTCTTCAGCGATGCGGGGCGCGGGCGCGGGTTGGGGATGTCATGGATCGGGGAGCTGTCGCACGGCTCGATGGGGGCGTCTGGCGTAGTGGCGGTGGGCTTGGGGAGGTGGTCGAGGATGGGACGACGCCCTCGGGGGACTCGTCCGGTCCTGCGCCGTCAGGCGCGCTCTACCGCGAATGCGGCGACGTTGCGCTCCTCCCGGCTGAACTCCACCCCGATCAGATGGATCGGCTGCCCGAGATGCCGGTACTTGTCCGCGTAGCCCTTCTCCTTGATCTGCGCCAGCGCGCCCCCCTCCGGCGCCTTCTCCACCGTCTTGAACTCGAACAGGTATATCTGCTCGTTGAATAGAGCCGCCATGTCCAGACGACCGCGGCTGGCGCTGTCTTCCACCCGCACGTCCAGCCCCGCGGCGGCGAACCAGGAGTAGAACACGCTCGCGTAGTACCCCTCGTAGCGGGCGATGTCGTTCTTCACATGCCACTGGTAGGGGATGCCGGCGAAGAACGACCGGAACAGGGCTTCCAGCCCCTCGAAGTCGTTCTCCCGCAGGAGCTGGCGGAGGCGAACGGGGGCCTTTGCCCGGTGCGGGGCGTCCGGCGTCATGGCCCGGAGCAGGCTGGCGTTGAGGCTCTGGCGCACCTCGCGGTTCGGATACTCCAGCCGGTAGACGGTCTCCCCGTCGAAGTCCTCTTCGCCCGCGATCGTCAGGTAGCCGGTCTGGAACAGCAGCGCCTCGGTGGCCATCTCGTCCACGTCGAAGGCGGAGAGCAGGGCCTCGGCGCCGCTCATGCCGTCCAGCTCCGGGGAGGCGACGCCCCGGCCGAGCAGGGTGTCGATGAGGAACCTCGGCGTGCCGGTCTCGAACCAATGCGCCTTGAACTCGCGCTGGCGGAACAGCAGGAGGATGTCGAAGGGGTTGTAGACCTTCTCCTCGCCCCGCCAGCCATAGCCGTTGTACCAATGGCGGATCCGGTCCCGGTCGAGGCCCGGAAGCTCCGGCCCGAACACGGTGTCCAGATCCCGTTCCGTGTACCCGCAGATGGTGGAGTACGCCGGTTCCAGGGTGATGTCGATGAGGTTGTTCAGGCCGGAGAAGATGCCGACCTTGGAGAACTTGCTCACCCCGGTGAGAAAGGTGAACTTGACGTGCGCGTCGCTCGCCTTGATGGTCGAGTAGAGCCCCCGCAGGGCATCGCGGTTCGCACGGGCCAGCTCCGGCTTGGCCAGCGCGTCCAGGATCGGCTTGTCGTACTCGTCCACCAGCACCGCCACCCGCTGCCCGGCGTGCTCGTGCAGCGCCTCGATCAGGTAGGCGAATCGTTCCGGCCCGGCGGGGTAGGGTGGTGTGCCGAGGCCCGCGCGTCGCTCCATCCCGTCCAGTTGCGCCGCCAGGTTCACGTTGAGATGGCCGGGCTCGGTGAAGCTCCGTCCGCTGAAGTCGAGCCGCACGACGGGATGGCGCACCGACCAGTCCCAGCCGTCGTGGACGTCCAATCCCCGGAACAACGGCTCGTTGCCCTCGAACAGCTCCTTCAGCGTGTCCACGAACAGGCTCTTGCCGAAACGCCGCGGGCGCGACAGGAAGTAGTGGGTTCCCCCGTTCACGAGCCGGTGGGCAAAGGCCGTCTTGTCCACGTAGTACCAGCCTTCCTCCCGGATCGTGCGGAAGGTCTGGATACCGATGGGCAGCTTGCGTTTCGTCATGGGCGCACCATAGCGCCCGCCTCGGAGGCGGTCAAAGTCGGTCGGGGACGTTGCCCGAAAGCACCGGGGAGCCGGCGTGGGGCGTCTCTCGAGGATGCGCTTGCCGGCGACGGCGCCGCCGTCAATCCGTTCGATCTGCCGACCTGCGCTTGGCGGGTCCCCCGCCCGCGCCCCGTGGTCCAATCCATGTCCTGCCGGAGACCGTCCCGCGGGCGCCGCCGGCGGTGAGCGGCGCCGCCTTCCCTCCGGAGGCCGGATACGCCACCATCCGCTCACGCGAAGATCGTGAAGATCATGAACTCGGCTCGAACCGCACGGGGCATCGGAATGCCGACCGAAGACACCTCCTCCCACCGGGCGATACGCTACGAGCCCGACGAGAAGCCGCCGCAAGCGCTCTCCTTCGGCCTCGGCTTCCAACACGCGGCGCTGTGCATCGCGGGTGTCGTGCTGACGCCGGTCATCGTGATCCGGGCCGCGGGCGAGGGCGAGCCCTATCTGTCCTGGGCGGTCTTCGCGGCCCTTGCGGTCAGCGGACTGACCACGGTGCTGCAAGCGGTGCGGGTCGGGCGCATCGGCGCCGGATACATCCTCCTCATGGGCACGTCGGGGGCGTTCATCGCGGTGTGCGTGACCGCGCTCGCCGAAGGCGGGCCGGCGCTGCTCGCCACCCTGATCGTCGTCTCGTCGCTGTTCCAGTTCGCGCTCTCGGCGCGGCTCTCGCGGCTGCGGCGGATCTTCACGCCGACCGTCGCCGGCACGGTGATCATGCTGATCCCGGTGACGGTCATGCCGATCATCTTCGGCATGTTGACGGACGTGCCCGAAGGCGTCCCCCCGGCCGCCGCACCCGCCAGCGCCGCCGCGACCATCCTCGTCATCGTGGGGCTTGCGCTGCGCGCCCCGGGGATCTGGCGCCTGTGGGTGCCGATCATCGGGATCGCGGCCGGCTGCGTCGTCGCCTCGTTCTTCGGCCTCTACGACGCCGGGCGCGTGATCGAGGCCCCCTGGATCGGAGCGTCCTCCCAGGGCTGGCCCGGGTTCGACTTGGATTTCGCTCCCGCGTTCTGGGCGCTCCTGCCGGCCTTCGTATTCGTGACCCAGATCGGTGCGATCGAGACGATCGGGGACTCCATCGCCATCCAGCGGGTCTCGTGGCGCAAGCCGCGGGCGGTGGACTTCCGCGTCGTGCAGGGTGCGGTCGCGGCGGACGGGACGGGCAACCTCCTCTCCGGCATCGCCGGCACGGTTCCGAACACCACCTACTCCACCAGCATCGCGATCACCGAGCTCACCGGCGTCGCCGCGCGCGGCGTCGGGGTGTGGATCGGCGTCGTGTTCATGGCGGCGGCGTTCCTGCCCAAGGTCTCGGCGCTCCTGCTGGCGATCCCGAGCCCGGTGGCCGCGGCCTACGTGACGGTGCTGCTGGCCCTGCTCTTCGTCCTCGGCATGAGGATCGTGGTGCAGGGCGGGGTGGACTACCGCAAGGCGACGATCGCGGGGGTCGCGTTCTGGATCGGGGCGGGGTTCCAGAACAAGGTGATCTTCGCGGAGCACTTCGGCGAATGGTGGGGCGCGCTGCTCGGCAACGGCATGACTGCCGGGGGGCTCACCGCGATCCTCCTGACCGTGTTCATGGAGCTGACGGGACCGCGCCGCAAGCGCATGGAGGTGGTTCTGGGCGTCGAGGCGCTGCCGGAGGTCGAGGGGTTCCTGCGCGAGTTCGCCTCCCGCCGGCGCTGGGGGGCGGAGGCGGTGCGGCGGCTGTGCTCGGCCGGCGAGGAGACGATCCTGAGCCTCGTCCGGCCGGCCGGGCCGGATCACGCGAACGGGGCGAACGGGGCTGATGGGGGGAACGAGGGTAACGGGGGAAAGGAAGGCAAGGGCGGGGAGCGCGGGGCGGGCAGGGGGCGGCGCCTGTTGTTGATCGCGCGCGGGGGCAGGACGGCGGCGGAGCTGGAGTTCATCGCCGCGCCCGGCGACGAGAACCTGGAGGACCGGATGGTCCTCCTCTCCGAGCGGAGCGGGGCGCCGGCCGAGCACGAGATCTCGTTGCGGCTGCTCCGCCACTACGCCTCATCCGTGCGCCACCAGCAGTATCACGACACGGACGTCGTGACCGTCCGCGTGGAGGGAGACGCTCGGGAGTAGCGGCGCGTAGGATCTCCTTCCGCCGTCCGCGGTTTCCAGGGGCTCGGGCCGGGCGGACTTCATCCATGCTACGAAGAAGAGATCCATGCTACGAAGAAGAGTCCTGGGAAGCGGCGGCCCGCCCGCCCGCCTCCCCACCCCTGCCCGAGGAACGAACGCCATGATCCCGCTCCGGCCGCTCGCCGCCCTGCCTACCCACGAAGTCACCAACATGCCGCCCCATCTCGGGGACCAGGACCTCTGGCAGGACGATGCGGCGCTGCGGGACGGTGTCGAGCGCGAAGGCGGGGGCTGGGCCCGGGGCCGGCTGGCCGCGTTCGGCCGGAGGGCGGGCGCCGCGGAGACGTTCGAGAAGGCCGATCTCGCCAACCGGCACGCACCGGAGCTCAGGTCCTTCGACCGCTACGGGATGCGCATCGACCAGATCGCGTTTCATCCCGCCTGGCACGATCTGATGGGGCTCGCGATCGAGAACGAGGTCCCGAGCTTCGCATGGAACCATCCCGGCCCCGGCGCCCACGTGGCGCACGCCGCGCTCACCTACCAGATCAGCCAGGCGGAGGGCGGGGTGATGTGCCCGATGGCGATGACCTACGCCGCGGTCCCGCCGCTTCGCCGGACGCCGGAAGCGGGGGACGAATGGGTCCCGAGGCTGCTCTCGGCTTCCTACGATCCCCGCGACGTTCCGGCGGTGGAGAAGACCGGCGCCACCGTGGGAATGTTCATGACGGAGAAGCAGGGCGGCTCCGACGTGCGCACCAACACGACCCGCGCGGTGGCGGTGGCGGGAAGCGCGGCGGGGCAGGGCGCCGGGTACCGGCTGACGGGGCACAAGTTCTTCTGCTCGGCGCCGATGTCGGACGCCTTCCTGACCCTGGCGTACACCGGGGGCGGCCTCTCGTGCTTTCTCGTGCCCCGCTGGACCCCCGGCGGCGAGCGCAACCCCCTCTTCATCCAGCGCCTCAAGGACAAGCTCGGCAACCGATCGAACGCCTCGTGCGAGATCGAGCTGCACGACGCGTGGCGCGTGATGGTCGGCGAGGAGGGCCGGGGCATCCCCACGATCATCGAGATGGTGCATTACAACCGCTTCTACTGCTGCGCGAGCTCCGCCGCCCTGATGCGCCAGGGCCTCGTGCAGGCGCTGCACCACACCACCCATCGGACCGCCTTCCGGAAGCGGCTCGTCCACCAGCCCCTGATGCGCAACGTGCTCGCGGACCTCGCCGTCGAAGCGGAAGCGGCGTTGGTCCCGACCTTGCGTATCGCCCGCGCCATCGACGAGGCGGCGGCCGGGGACGAGGGCGCCGCCGCCCTCGCCCGTATCGCCACCGCCGTCGGCAAGTGCTGGATCTGCAAGCGCGCGCCGGGGCACGCGCTCGAAGCGATGGAGTGCCACGGCGGCCCCGGCTACGTCGAGGACTCGATCATGCCGCGGCTCTACCGGGAAGCGCCGCTCAACGGCATCTGGGAAGGCTCGGGCAACGTCATCTGCCTGGACGTGCTCCGTGCGATGTTCCGGGAGGAGGGGGCGGTTCCCGCGCTCCTCGCCGAGCTGGACGCGGCGCGCGGGGCCAGCGCGGCCCTCGACGCGGCGGCCGATGCCCTCAAGGACGAGCTCGCGGACCGGAACGACATGGAAGCGCGGGCGCGCGGGATCACCGAACGGATGGCGGTCGCACTGCAGGGCGCCCTGCTCGTGCGGCATGCCCCGGCCGCGACGGCGGACGCCTTCTGCGCGTCGCGCCTCGGCGCCCGGTGGACCGGCGGCGCTTACGGCACGCTGCCTGCCGGGGCCGATCTCGACGCGATCCTCGACCGGGCGCAGCCCGCCGCGAGGGCCTTCGCCGCCGCTTGAATACCCGATCCGGCCCGAAGTCCTTGCCCGCTCGGTGACGGAGGGGGATGCTCCGGTCTCCGAACGGCATCTCGCATCATACGGAGGAGGTCTACCGTTGGGCGGAGTCGTTCTCGGACAGGGGGTTCCGCGAGGTCATCCGGGAGCGCGACGCCCCGTGGCAGGACTACGGCGAACGGCCGGATCCGGAGGACGACTCGTAGCGGCCGAAGGCCCCCTTGGACTTGCCTCGATCCCGTGGACCGTGCGTGGACCGTGGATAGCGCCCCCCCCATGTCGGGATGATGGGGGAGTGCCGGTAAGGTCGGCGCCTTACGCGGTGTCCACTTCGAGCAGATCGATCCGGCTGTCTGCCGCGGCTTCACGAAGCCGCAGGTCGAGCGATGCGATCGGTAGCGCACGGCGCGAGGCAACCTCGAGATAGGCGGCGTCGTAGACCGACAGGCGGCGACGCCGGGCAAGGTCCAGCACTGCGCCGCCGTCATGATCCGTGTCGGATGAGATGCGCATTTCGGCAAGGTCCGCGAGTGATGCCCGAACGTCCTCCGGGCCTGTACGGCCGCGCCGCTCGCTGACCACCAGCGCGTTGCGCAGCTCGTACCACCAGATACCCGGCACGACGGCGCCTTCGTCGATGGTCCGCTGCATGGCCAAGTCCGCCAAGGCATCGTGCTCGTCTCTCAGGCACCAGGACAGGACGATGGAGGCATCGAGGACGACCGGGGTCAAAATCGGTGTCCTTCGTGGATGGTATCGAGCAGCTCGGAAAGCGAAAGCCGGGCGAGGTGGGTTCGGCGTTCGAGGATGCGGCGGGACGCCCGCAACGCGCGGCTCCGATCATCGTCCTCCACGGGCACCAGCCGGGCGACGGGACGGCCATGGCGGGTGATGGTCAGGCTTTCGCCGCGCATGACCCGTTCCAGAAGTCGGGGCAGGTGGGTCTTGGCTTCATAGGCGCCGACGCTTTCCATTTTGGGAGCTTCTTACAGGCCAGACGGTCCGACCAGTCTAAAAATCGGCGAGCTGTCCGTCAACCATTCCCCGTTTCTCGCGCACAGGTCGAAGGGGTAGCTGACCCCCGGCGCCCTGTTCGACGGCATCTCGCGCCACACGGAGGAGGCCTACCGTTGGGCGGAGTCGTTCTTGGACAAGGGGTTCCGCGAGGTCATCCGGGAGCGCGACGCTCCGTGGCAGGACTACGGCGAACGACCGGAGCCGAAGGACGACCGACCGCCGTCACCGCCGTCCTGCTCGACGGCCGCCCGTCGTTCGGCGTTGACATGTTGCTTCCGGTTCGTACGATTGACGGCAGAATCTTCGTTTCATGGGGCTCGACGTGTCGAACGTATCTTCCGGCCGGGCGGCGGCCCGGCCGCCTCCGACACGCCCCCGCCCCGGCGCCTTGACCGGGCGGGTGTGGGAGATCGCGGATGGAATCACCCGCGAGGCGGGCCGCCGCGCGGAGCGTCGTGAAGTCATCGAACGCTACGTGGCCGAGAACGGCAACCCGAATACGGCTGCCACCCAGTACCAGCACTGGAAGAAGCACTATGAGGCGGTACGGAAGGGCTCCGAACCCGCCCCGTCCGGAAGACCCCGCACGATCGGCTTGCAGCCGCTCAGGATCGCTCCGGCGGGCCGGGTCCCGATCCCACTCGAGATGCGCGAAGCGATGGCTCTCGAGGACGATGACCGGGTGCTGGCGCGGGTCGAGGAGGGAGAGCTCCGCCTCGTCTCCCCGACGGTTGCGGTCCAGCGGGTCCAGTCCCGTATGCGGAGGTACAGGAAGCCGGGAGAGAGCGTCGTCGACCGGTTCCTCGCGGACCGGCGGAAGATGTGGGGAGAAGGGTGACCACGGTCTTCGACAGCTCCGCCGTGCTCGCGGTCGCCTTCGAAGAAGAAGGCGCCGAGGCGGCGGTGCGGTGGTTGAGCGACGGGATCATCTCCGCGGTCAACGCCTCCGAGGTCGTCGCCCGGATCGTCGACCTGGGAGCGAGCGGAGAAGAGGCCCGTGCTTCACTCCTTGGCTTCGGCCTCGAGATTCGTCCCTTCGACGCCGCCTTGGCGGTCGCCGCCGGTCTTCTGCGGACGGCGACGCGCGGGCAGGGGCGGTCGCTCGGGGATCGCGCGTGCATGGCCCTTGCGATCCGCGAACAGGCCCGGGTCGTCACCGCGGACCGGGCCTGGGCGGCCCTCGACCTGGGCGTCGAAGTAGAGCTGATTCGCTGATCCGACGGCCCGAGGCGGAGCGCCTCGTCAGGCCGTCCGCTGCTTGAGCGCCGCCAGCTCGTCGAGCCCGAGCGCCGACTCCACGAGGGCGCGCTGCTGCTCGAGGTGGACGCTCACGTAGCCGGCGGCGGGGGACGCGGAGTACTCGCGCCCCGCGTAGACGAGCCGGCAGCTCGACCGGAGCATCCCCGCGAGGCGGCGGCGCGACAGCATGAAGAACCAGGCGCCCTGGTTGCGCGGCTCCTCCTGGGCCCAGACGACGTCCCGCGCCTTCGGATACCGGTCGAGGATCGCCCGGATCTCTTCGCGCGGGTAGGGGTAGAGCTGCTCGAGCCGGACCAGGGCGACGTGGTCGAGGCCGTGCTCGTTCCGCTTGTCCGCGAGGTCGTACCAGACCTTGCCGGCACACAGGACGAGGCGCGTGACCCGGCCCGGGTCCGGCGCGCCCGGATCGTCGATCACGGCCTCGAACCCGGTCCCCGGGGCGAGGTCCCCGCGTTCGCTGACCGCCAGCCGATGCCGGAGAAGGCTCTTCGGGCTCATGACGACGAGCGGCTTGCGGTACGGCCGGATCATCTGGCGCCGCAGCAGATGGAAGATCTGGGCCGGGGTGGTGGGGGCGCAGACCTGGAGGTTCTCCTCCGCGCAGAGCTGCAGGAACCGCTCCAGCCGGGCCGAGGAATGCTCCGGCCCGGCGCCCTCGTAGCCGTGCGGGAGGAGCAGGACGATCCCGGAGTAGCGTCCCCACTTGGTCTCGGAGGAGCTCAGGAACTGGTCGATCACCACCTGGGCTCCGTTCACGAAGTCCCCGAACTGGGCCTCCCAGACGACGAGACCCTCGGGCTCCGAGGAGCTGTAGCCGTACTCGAACCCGAGGACCGCTTCCTCCGAGAGGAGCGAATTGATGATCTCCACCGGCGGCTGGCCGTCGGAGAGGTGGGCGAGGGACTGCCAGGTGCCGCGGGCGTCCTGGTTGTGCACGGTGGCGTGCCGGTGGGCGAAGGTGCCGCGTTCGCAGTCCTGCCCGGACATCCGGATCGAGTAGCCGTCCCGGAGCAGCGAGCCGTAGGCCAGCATCTCGGCGAAGCCCCAGTCCACGGGCCGTTCGCCGCGCGCCATCTCGCGCCGCGCCGCCATGAGACGGCTCACCACCCGGTGCAGGCGGAAGTGCTCGGGGTGCTCGCAGAGCGCGAGCCCGATCTCCTCGAGCGCGTCGAGCGGGACGCCGGTCTTCGCCTCCGCCCTCCAGTCCGGGCCGAGATAGGGGGTCCAGTCCGCGAGATGGTCGATCTTGAGCCCGTGCCGCAGCGGCCGCGACACCGGCTCGCCGGCCTCGAGCCGCTCGAGGCAGGCGTCGTACATGCGCCCGGCTTCGCCGTCGCCGATGACGCCTTCGCGTTCGAGCTGTTCGGCGTAGAGCCGATGGACCCCCGGCTGCTTGCGGATCTTCCCGTACATCAGCGGCTGGGTGATCATGGGCTCGTCGGCCTCGTTGTGGCCGTGGCGCCGGTAGCACACGAGGTCGATCACCACGTCGCGGCCGAACTCCATCCGGTAGTCGAGGGCGATTCCGGCGATGAACGCGACCGCCTCCGGATCGTTTCCGTTCACGTGGAAGATGGGCGCCTGCACGAGCTTGGCCACGTCGGTGCAGAAGCTGCTCGAACGCGAATCGAGCGGGTCGCTGTTGGTGAAGCCGATCATGTTGTTGACGACGACGTGGACCGTCCCGCCGGTCGAGTAGCCCCGGGTCTCGGACAGGTTGAGGGTCTCGGTCACCACTCCCTGGCCCGCGAAGGCGGCGTCGCCGTGCACGAGGACCGGCAGGACCTGGTTGCGCGAAGTGTCCCGGCGCCGCATCTGCCGGGCGCGCACCGAGCCCTCCACCACCGGATTGATGATCTCCAGGTGCGAGGGGTTGAACGCGAGCACGATGTGGGTGGGCCCGCCCTCGGTCTCGACGTCCGAGGAGAAGCCGAGGTGATACTTGACGTCGCCCGATCCCGCCCCTTCCCCGATCTTCCCCTCGAACTCCTCGAACAGGACCGCGGGCAGCTTGCCGAGGACGTTGACGAGCACGTTGAGGCGCCCCCGGTGCGCCATTCCGATGACGACCTCCCGGGTCGTCCGCGCCCCTGCCCGCTGGATGACCTCGTCGAGCAGCGGGATGAGGCACTCGCCCCCTTCGAGGGAGAACCGCTTCTGCCCCGGGTAGCGGGTGTGGAGGAACTCCTCGAGCCCGCGCGCCGCGATGACCCAGCCGAGGAGCTCGCGCTTCTTCCCGGTGGAGAAGGCGGGCCGCCCGCGGGCGCGTTCCAGGCGCTCCTGCACCCAGCGCTTCTGCCGGGGGCTGGCGAGGTGGGTCAGCTCGGTGCCGATGTGGGTGCAGTACGTGGAGTGCAGGACGTCCACGAGCTCCCGGAGGGTGAGCTCCGGGGGGCCGAACAGCGAGTCGGTGGCAAACGTCCGGTCGAGGTCCGCCTCCGTGAACCCGTGCACCTTCGGGTGGACGTCCGGGGCGCCGGGCCGCCCGTAGATCTCGTGCATGTTCAGCGGGTCGACGTCCGCGATGCAGTACCCGCGGTAGCGGTAGGCGCTGATGAGGCGGTGGATGCCCCCCCGGCGGTCGTCCGGGGGCGGCTCCGGCTCCGGGCCGGAACGAAGCGGCGCCCCGGCGGCGCCGGGCGCCGCGCGGCCGCTCTCCAGCCGGTCGAAGAACGAGCGCCAACCGGGGGCGCAGCCGTCGGGATCCGCCCGGTAGCGGCGGTACGCATCTTCGAGAAACGGGGCGCCGGCGGCGAAGAGCGGCGTTTCGCTCATGTCGGACGGTTCGCGGTTGGGGGGATTCGCAGGCCGCCCGGCAGTCTACCGGATCGGATTCCGGGATGGCTACCCGCTACCCAACGGCGAGCGCCCTGTGCGAACATGGACGCGATTCTGCGGGCGGAACCCGGGAGCGGGGCCGCGGAAGGGCGGGCCGGCCGGCCCGCGAAGGCGGCGATGCGGATCGAACCCCGCGACGGGAACCGGAACATGTCGAAGACCCTGACCCTCACCGACCACGAGACGGGACGCAAGGCCGAGCTGCCCGTTCTGGAGCCGACCTACGGAACGCCGGTGCTCGACATCACCGGGGTGCCGCGGGACCTCGGGTTCTTCACCCACGATCCCGGGTTCACGTCCACCTCCTCGTGCCGCAGCCGGATCACCTACATCGACGGTGACCAGGGCGTCCTGCTCTATCGGGGCTATCCGATCGAGGACCTCGCCGAGAAGAGCAGCTTCCTGGAGGTGTGCTACCTGCTCATCCACGGCGAGCTGCCGGGCGCGGCCGAGTGGGAGGGGTTCCAGGCCGAGGTCCGGTCTCACACCATGGTCCACGAGGGGCTGCGCACGATCATCACCGGATACCGCCGCGGCTCCCACCCCATGGCGATGATGGTGGGGCTGGTCGGGGCGCTGTCGGGGTTCTACCACGATGCCCTCGACGTGAACGACCCCGCGCACCGGATGAAGTGCATCCGCCGGCTCGTCGCCAAGATGCCGACGATCGCCGCGGACACCCACAAGTGGGGCGCCGGGCAGCCGTTCATGCACCCGGACAACTCCTACGGCTTCGTCGAGAACTTCATGCGCATGATGTTCGGGGTGCCCGCCGAGCCCTACGAAGCGGACCCGGCGGCGGCGCGCGCGCTCGAGCTCATGATGATCCTGCACGCGGACCACGAGCAGAACGCGAGCACGTCCACGGTGCGCCTGTGCGGGAGCTCCGGGACCAACCCGTTCGCGGCGGTCGCGGCCGGGATCGCGACCCTGTGGGGGCCGGCGCACGGGGGCGCGAACGAGGCGGTGATCCGGATGCTCTCGGAGATCGGCAGCCGCCGCGACATCCCGAAGTTCGTCGAGCGGGCGAAGGACCGGGAGAGCGGGGTGCGCCTGATGGGCTTCGGCCACCGGGTGTACAAGAGCTACGACCCTCGCGCCTCCATCATCCGCGACGCGTGCCACGACCTGCTGAGCAAGCTGGAGGGGACCGAGCGCGAGCAGCCGATGTTCGAGACCGCGCTCGAGCTGGAGCGGATCGCGCGGAGCGACGACTACTTCATCGAACGCGACCTCTATCCGAACGTCGACTTCTACTCCGGGATCATCCTGAGCGCCCTCGGCTTTCCCCTCAACATGTTCACCGTGATCTTCGCGGTGGCCCGGACCGTCGGGTGGATCACCCAGTGGAACGAGATGATGGGGGACGCCGAGGACTTCCGCATCGGCCGGCCGCGCCAGCTCTATCTCGGGCATGCGCGGCGCAGCTACGTTCCGGCGGAGGAACGGCCGTGAAGGCGCCGGTGCGGGTCGCGGTGACCGGCGCGGCCGGCCAGATCGCCTACTCGCTCCTCTTCCGGATCGCGTCGGGGGAGATGCTGGGGCCGGACCAGCCGGTCATCCTGCAGCTCCTGGAGATCCCGCCGGCCCTGCCCGCCTTGCGGGGGGTGGCGATGGAGCTCGACGACTGCGCGTATCCGCTCGTGCGCGGCCTCGTGGTCACCGACGATCCGAACGAGGCGTTCCACGATGCCCGTTTCGCCCTGCTCGTCGGGGCCCGGCCGCGGGGCAAGGGGATGGAGCGCGGCGATCTGCTCGCGGAGAACGGCCGCATCTTCGGCCCGCAGGGGCGCGCCCTCGATGAGCACGCGGCGCGCGACGTGAAGGTGCTGGTGGTCGGCAATCCCGCCAACACGAACGCGCTCATCGCGATGAAGAACGCCCCCGGCCTCGATCCCTCGCAGTTCACCGCGATGACCCGCCTCGACCACAACCGCGCGGTCGCGCGGCTCGCGGCCAGGACGGGGGGCCGGGTGGAGGAGGTCGCCCGGATGACGATCTGGGGCAACCACTCGGCGACCCAGTTCCCCGACCTCGCGCACGCCACGGTGGGGGGGCGGCCCGCCCCGGAACTGGTGGACGGGGCCTGGGTCCGCGAGGAATTCATCCCCGGGGTGCAGCAGCGGGGGGCGGAGATCATCGCGGCGCGCGGGCTCTCGAGCGCGGCCTCGGCCGGCTACGCGGCGCTCTCGCACATGCGCGACTGGGTGCGCGGCTCGCGGGGCGGGGACTGGCTCAGCATGGCCGTGCCGAGCGACGGCAGCTACGGCATCGCCGAGGGGCTCATCTATTCCTTCCCGGTGACGGTGCGGGACGGGCGATACGCGATCGTGCCGGGCCTCGAGATCGACGAGTTCGCGCGCACGATGATGGACGCGACGCGCGCCGAGCTCGAAGAAGAACGCGACTCGGTGCGCGACATGCTCTGATCCGGCGCCGCGGGCCGCCGGTTCGGGCCGGGCCAGGCGGGCCGGGCCGTGAGCGGACAGGCGCGCGGATGGGGGTGCCTCGGCGACGGGAGGAGAGCGTCCTCCCGCCGGACCTCCACCCGGTCGGACGCGGGGGCGTCCCGGTGGCGGGAGGAGAGCGCGCCCCGGAGAGAGGGAGACGGAAGAGGGCAGGGCGGCGCGGACCAGCCGCACCCCGGCACCCGCACCGGCCGCTGCCGCTGCTCCCTTCCGGGCCTGACGGGGTTCACGGCGTAGCGATGCGGGGGGGCCGGCCCGGCCGCCGGCGGCAAGTCTACCCGGTCCTGGCGTCCGGCGGGGAGCGCAAGGGGCCGGACGGCAGGGTGCTTTCACGCTGCGGAGTGGGTTCGTGCGGGTGAACCCGGTTCGGTCGAATCAGAGCGGCGAAGCTCCCGGGGACGGCGGACGGCGGACGGCCCTTCCCACGGATACGCCGTTTCCAGGAAGAGCGGTGGGCACGATGCCTGGCCGCGAGTCGGTCAGGGTGAAGACACCCTGCCAGACAGGGCAGCGCGGGGCGGAATCGGAACTTCCCTCTCCGCCCCCTTCCGGCCGCGGGCGCCGGATGCGCTTCGTTCAGTTCCGTTTGCGAGGAGAGGGTACATGTCGTCGTCCTGCGAGCTCCTGAGCGCGAACGCGGCCGCGGATGCACTGGCCGCCGGCGATCTCACGTCCGAGCAGCTCGTCGAGGCGCTCCTCGCCCGGACCGAGCGGATCGATGGGCGGCTCGGCGCTTTTGCCGCCGTCCACGCCGACGAGGCCCGCGCGGCGGCGCGGGCCGCCGACCTCGCCCGGCGCGCGGGCCATGCGGTCGGGCGGTTCCACGGGGCGCCGATCGCCCTCAAGGACATCATCGACCTCGAAGGCCGGATCACGACCGGCGGCTCGAAGGTCTGGGAGGCGCGCGTATCCCGGACGACCGCGACCCTCGCGAGCCGCCTCATCGCGGCCGGGGTCATCGTGCTCGGCAAGACCCGGACCGTCGAGTTCGCGATGGGGGCCTGGGGGACGAACCGGCACATGGGCACGCCGTGGAACCCCTGGGACCTCGCGGTGCACCGGGCGCCGGGCGGGAGCAGCTCCGGCTCCGGGGTCGCGGTCGGCGCGCGGCTCGCGCCGTGGGCGATCGGGACCGACACCGGGGGCTCGGTGCGGATCCCGTCCGCCTGGAACGGACTGACCGGCCTCAAGGTCACGTTCGGCCGGGTGAGCTGCCACGGCGTCCTCCCCCTCGCACACACCCTCGACACGCCGGGACCGATGTGCCGGACGGTCGAGGATGCGGCCGACCTCTACCGGCTGATCTCCGGCCCCGACTCCCTCGACCCCGTCACCTTGAACGTCCCGCCTGGGAACCTCCGGATCGGGATCGACCGGGGGATCGGCGGGGGGGTCGCCGGGATGCGCCTCGCCCGGATGCCGGAGCGCGAGCGCGAAGGGGTAGACCCGGACATGCTCTCGGCCTACGACGAGGCCCTCGCCGTCCTGTCGGAGCTCGGGGCCGTGGTCGTGGACGTCGATCTCCCCCGCGGGTTCGTCGAGATGGGCGATCTCGTCGGCAGGATCATCGCGGCGGAAGGCCATATGTGGGTCGGCGAGTACATCGACGACGACACCCTCCCGGTGGATGACGACGTGCGGCCCCGGATCCGCCCCGGAGGGACCATGTCCGCGGGCGAGTACCTCCGGGCGCAGCGCGAGCGGGCGGCCGTCAAGCGCGAGTTCGACGAGGCCCTCGCGGGGGTCGACGCCCTGCTCACCCCCGCGGCCCGCACCGCGGCGCCGGCGGTCGCGGACATCGACCAGTCCACGACGGCCGCGACCTTCACCCGTCCCTTCAACCTCATCGACTACTGCGCCCTCGTGGTGCCCAACGGCATGACCGAGGGCGGGCTGCCGCTCTCGCTCCAGATCGCGTGCCGCGGGTTCGAGGAGGAGACCGCGCTTCGCATCGGGCTCGCGTACCAGCAGGCGACCGACTGGCACACCCGGGTCCCCCCCGGCCTCGACGGTTAGCGGGGCTCCGCCTCGGGCCGAAGCGGGGTTCGGGGCCGCGTTCTCCGGGAGGGCGGGCGGCCGGCCCGCCTGGATCATCGTGCGCCTCCGGTCCCGCGCGGGCGGGAAGCCCCCTCCCCGGAAACCCGCATACTCCCGCCGTCCTCCGGCGAGCTTCCGACGCCGGACCCGGAGGCGGCGCCCTTCCCGCGCCAGGGTTCGGCCGAACCGGCCCCGCCCCGTCTCGGCGCGTGCCGCCCCGTCCCCGTCCGGCGCACTCCCCGAGCGCACCGGATCGGAGCCGTTCCGGTACGCCCTCTTCATGAGAATTTCTCGCAGGTCGCTTTCCAAAACGTCGAGCAACGAGAGCGTCCCCGGTCGCCTCGAACGCGAGGAGCGGCGCTACAATGCGCGCCCCACGGGCCGGCCTCGGCCGGCTGGATCCATCAACCGGAAGGAATCCGACATGGCAATTCGCATCGGCGACGAAGCGCCCAATTTCACCGCCCGCACCACGCACGGTGAGATCGACTTTCACGACTGGATCGGCGACGGCTGGGCGATCCTGTTCTCCCACCCCAAGGACTTCACCCCGGTCTGCACGACGGAGCTCGGGTACATGGCGGGGCTCGAAGCCGAGTTCGAGAAACGCAACTGCAAGGTCATCGGTCTCAGTGTCGATTCGACGGACGACCACGACCGCTGGCTCGGGGACATTGAGGAGACCCAGGGGCACAAGGTCAACTATCCCCTCATCGGCGACGACGACCTCGCGGTCGCCAAGCTCTACGACATGATCCACCCGAATGCGAGCGGAAGCGCGAAGGGCCGCACCGCGGCCGACAACGCGACGGTCCGCTCCGTGTTCGTGATCGGCCCCGACAGGAAGGTGAAGCTCAGCCTCACCTATCCGATGAGCACGGGACGCAACTTCGACGAGGTGCTGCGGGTCCTCGACTCGATGCAGCTCACCGCAAGGCACCAGGTCGCGACACCGGTCAACTGGAAGCAGGGCGAGGACGTCATCATCGTGCCCGCGGTGTCGGACGAGGCGGCGAAGGAGAAGTTCCCGGAGGGTTGGAAGGCCCCCCGGCCGTACCTTCGCATCGTTCCGCAGCCCGAGTAGGCGCCTCCCTCGGCCCATCCGAGGCGCGCCGGCCCGCCCGGGCCGGCGCGCCCTCCCCCCCCCCGCTTCACGGTGAAGTCGCCGTCCGGTTCGGGCCCGGACGGGCTCCCCGGCATCACTCGTTTTCGAGCTTGTCGCGATACGATGCCGCCGGACCGGACGAGGCCGAGCCGGGTCCCGCCGAAGCAGGGTCGCGGGCGGGGCTGAAGGTGCGGCTCGCGCAGGCGTCCGGAGATGTGGGCAAGGGACTGCGATGGCTCGTCCACAGGGGGGCTTGGCGCGGTCCTGCTGCTACCCCGCGGGGGCAGGGGCGCTGCCTTTCCCGGAGTCCCGGTGGTGCGCCGGAGGCGCGGCCTGATCCCGCACGTACTGCATCAGCGAGGGGATCCCGGCGCTCCAGACCACCGGCGGCAGCTGCCCCGGTGGACACCAGATGTAGCCGAGCCGGTTCAGCTCCTCCCGGGCCGCCAACCGGCCGGCGGCGTCCAAGCCGGTGGCGGCGAGCGCCACGTCGAGGTCCCGGTCCGTCGCGGTAGCGTCCCCGCCGGCCTCGAACACGGGCGCCGCGGCCACGGCCGCCGACAGCAGCCCGCCCGCTTCGAGCTCCCGATACCGGCGTTGGTAGTACTCCGTCACCCGCGCCGCGACGGCCGGCAGGGCCGCCGCGGCGTGGGCGGCGGTCAGCCGCGTCTCCTCCGTGGCCAGACGCCGGTTCCACAGCGCCTCGCCCCAGAGCTGGACGAAGTAGGCGCAGCATTGGCTGTGCTCGACCACCGAGTCGAGCGCGTCGGTGTCGATGCTCGCGTCATGCGCGGCCAGCGGCTCGACCAGCGCCTCCCGGGCGGCGTCGTCGCCGAGGCGCCCGATACCCAGCAGGCCGCTGCCTAGACCGTCCGCGAAGGATACGTTCATCCTGCCGAGATGCGCCAGCAGCCCCGGCGTACCGGCCAGCACCAGCAGGAATGGCGCCTTGGAACGGACGTCCTGGCTGGCGTTCAGCAGGAGCTGGCCGACCTCGAGGTCCAGCGTATGCGCCTCGTCCACCAGCGCGGCCACCGGCTTCTTGCGGCGCCGGGCGACGAGTCGATCCACGAAGTCGTGCATGGAGGGAGAAGGCGCCTCCCATTCGGCCTTGCCCATCCCCGTGATCCCCACCTTCACGGGCAGCAAGCGCCTGATGCCGGTGGCGGGCAGCAGGGCGTTGCAAAGGGCTTGCCCGGTGCGTACCCGGCTCGGGGCGATACGCGCCACGTCCACGGAAGCCTTGCGGCAGGCTTCCTCGAACCAGTTCAGCAGCACCGTCTTGCCGTTGCCGCGCGGCCCGATCAGCACCACGTCGTACGGAGGCGAGTGGCCGCCGGCGAGCTGCGAGAGGCATCGGTTCAACAACGCCTGTTCCTGCTCGCGCCCGGCAAGCGCCGGCGGCCATGCGCCGTCGCCGGGCGCGAACAGCCATTCTTCCACAGCCTTCATGCCGGCAGTGCAGGTTCGCGCGCCAGCCGTCGACAAGGCGCGCGCGGGCGGCCCCCGGGGCCGTTTCACGCTGCGGAATCGGTTCGCGCGGGCGAACCCGGTTCGGTCCAATGAGAACGGCGAAGGTCCCGGGGACGCCGCCTCCCCAGGAAGAGCGGTGGGCATCGATGCTTGGCCGCGAGTCGGTCAGCGTGAAAGGACCCTGGGGCTGCCCCGGCGGCGCCCGAGGCGCTTCGGTCCCGCCGGAGGACCCGGCGAGCGAGGTCTCCGAAGCCAGGGGCGGTCCATCTCATCGCGCGGCTGAAGGCCGGCGCCTGCCGGCCGTGGGCGTGGGCGCTCGCACCCGCCGGAGGCGCGGTGTTCACGCCCCAGGTGGAGCCCAGGATGCGCCTTGGCCGCGGAAGCGGGGGGGGGGGGGCGAACATGGCGGCGGCGCACTCCGGCTCGATGAGCGAATCAGTGACAGGTTGGAGCTCGGCCGGATCGCCGACGATCCCGATCTGGTCGGGCCGGTCACCTCGTCGGGTACGATACCTGTGTGTGACGAAGCTGGAACGTTCGAGTCCCGCTCCGCGAGACAAAGTCTGCGACGGAAGATGAGAACCATCCGCAAGTAGCTCGCAGGTGACCTCCCATGAAGCCGCTCTACTTCACCGCGTGCGCTCATCCCCGGGTCGCGCCTGCCTTGGCAGCCCAGGCCCACGAGAGCCTGCGGCCCTATACCGTATACCTGAAGTCCGCGCTCACCGCCGCCGGCAAGCGTGAATCGCGGTCGGTATGCCGGTGGGAGCCCGTGCCGCGGGAGCGGCGCCTGCGACTGACTCCGATGGACTCTCTCCTGGTCGTGGAAGCCGAGGGCTGCCACTATCGCCTCGAAGACTGGCCGGGAGACGTGCCGGACATGCCGTTGTTCGTCGGAGACCAGTATCGGCCGATGAGCCCCCGGCGCGTCGAGCGAATCCCCGGCGGATTGCTCCTCGTGCTCGCCGGTGAGGTCGACCCCGGTGAGCCGGTCTTCTGGGCGGGCAGGTCCTGCACCCTGACCCCCACGGAGCCGACGTGGCCGGCGAGGCTGGTGGCGCGGCGTCACGATGGTACGGAGGCGTATCTGTTCCAACGCCGGGAGTCGGCCGGGTCCGTCATTCTGGTCGTCGAGGGCCAAGAGCCTCTCGTCCTCGAAGACGAGCACGGTACCGAGCTGACCCATCGGGTTGCCGAGCCCCATGAAGGCGCCACGCACCTCGGCGCCGGCGGAATGGCGATTCGCTGGACCGGACAGCGCACCCTGACGCTGGCAGAGCCGCCCGGCCAGAAATTCCTCCGCGCCGACAACGGCGTCCGGTGGACCTGGTCGGACGAGGAGGACCGTGGCCGGCGCCGCCGCGGGGTCTGGATCCAGCTCCTCCCTCCCGATGAAGTGGACAGCGAAGCGGCTTTGGACATCCGGGCGGCGTACATGGAAGAGGGCGTTCGCGAGGTCCGCATCAAGGCCGGAGGCCGGAGTTCCGAACCTCCTGTCAGGGTGTTGGGGTTCCAACGCGACGACTACCGACTCGAGCTCGAACGGCACCCACCCGAGGGATCGACCCTGTTCATCCCTTCGAGCATTTCGGGCCTGCAGCGCCAGCGGCAGGCGGTGTTCCGCTTCAAGGACCGTCCGCTACCCCACCACCGCGCCCTCCTCAGGCTCTGCGAGGCGCCCGACAAGGTCCGTTGGCCGGATGCCGGCGGAAGCCCGTCTCCCGCTGGTATCTGCTTGACGACGAGCGTTGGTCCGGCACCGTCCAGCAGCGGGAGTTCGTGGAAAAGGCCCTTGGCACGCCGGACTTCGCATTCCTCGAAGGGCCGCCCGGGTCGGGCAAGACCCACGCCATCTGCGAGCTGGTGCTCCAATGCGTCGATCTGGGATGGAACGTGTTGCTCTGCTCCACGACCCATGTCGCCGTGGACAACGTCCTGGAGCGCCTCGTCGGCGAGTTCGAGCAGATCGAAGCCGTACGCATCGGACTCGCGGACCGGGTGGATCGGGCCGTTCGTGCGGTCCAGATCGACGAACGCATCTCGGCTCTGACGGAGTCCTGGCGGAACGCCGGGACCTTCGCCGACCTGGATGGCGATTCCTTGAAGCAAGTCGCCGAGGCGACCATCCTTTCCTCCGTGAACCTCACCTGCGGCACTTCCACGGGCATCCTCGCGCACCCTTGCATCCGCCGGTCGGATGACGGGCGTCGGGACGACCCCGGTCCAGGATGGCCGTGGTTCGACGTCCTGATCATCGACGAGGCCAGCAAGACGACCTTCCAGGAATTCCTGGTCCCCGCCCAACTCGCCCGCAAGTGGATCGTGGTCGGCGACGTGCGGCAGCTCCCGCCCTTTTCGGAACCCAGGGACCTCGAAGCGAGCATTGCCGAGGTCAGCGACGAGAACGGCGCAACACTTTCCGGCGCTCGTCAGGCGGCGTTGCTGATTCTGTTTCGCCTCCGGCGCCCGGAGGCGGGAGCCGGGAGGGTCAGGTGGCTGATCGAGGAGCCGGGCGACGTGCTCGACGCGCTGATGGAGGAAATCGAAGCCCGGACGGAACGCGGCGACCGCACGCCGGAGATCGTGCGTGTCGTTCAGGATCGGCCCGCGAGCAAGGAGGTATCCATCCTGGGTGTCGAAGCCGGCCGCCCCGAGGCGCTACGCCTGTTGGCGACCGACTGGATCCTCTTCCCTCCCGATCTGCGGAGCCGTATTGCCCCCTGGCTGCCGCCCGACGGCCTCGCGTTGCGCGACTGGAGCCCGGATTCGCCCCGCGCATACCGGTTCGCGCACTGGCTCGCCCGACGTGGCCGTTTCAACGACAAGCCCGTTCGAGAGCAGCGGCGCCGTTTCCATGATGCCGGGGAGTTGGCGGCCCGCCAGCGGTCCTTCCTGAGTGAGGAGTCCTGGGCCGGACAGGTGTCGTGGCGGCTCGGGAGGGTCCATCAGCTTGCCGGCGCCCGAAGCGATGGACAGCGCGAACGGCGCCAGCGCGAGGTCGATGACCTCATGCCCGCCGTGGCGCCCTGGTCCGAATGGACGCCTCCGGCCATCGACGCGATCCGCGACGTCGGGGTGCGTAGCGTGATCGAATCCTTCAGGGTGCGCAGGAGCAACCATCGGGTCCGCCGCCCGAGCGCCCTCACCGAGGCGCTTCCTCCGAACGTTTGGAGAGAGCGGGCGGTGCTGATCGAACACCAGCACCGTATGCACCCGGACATCTCGCGGCTTCCGCGGGAGCAGTTCTACGAGGGAGATGCGCTGAAGGATGCGAACACCCTCGAAGGGCGCGACGAACGGATCGGCTGGTCCTTCATGCCGGAGGCGCCCGCGCGGCGCGTATGGGTGGACGTGCGTGGCCGGGAGGAACGCGGCGTCAACCGCGAGGAGATCGATGCCATGCGGTGCTGGCTGGAGGCGTGGCGGGATCACGCCGGAGCCCACCGGAGAACCGACGACCGGGACTGGACGATAGCCTGTCTCTCGTTCTACAACCGCCAGGAGCTGGGGACGCGGGACATGCTCCGGGAGCTCACCGGAATGCGTCGTGCGGAGACGCGCTTCAAGCTTCCCAACACGGCGATTGCGTGTGCGACGGTGGACCGATTCCAGGGCCGGGAGGCCGACCTCGTGCTGCTGAGTCTCAGGAACACCTCCCGACCCGGGCACATGGACAGCCCCAATCGGCTCAACGTCGGGATCACCCGCGCCCGGTTCCTGCTCGTGGTCTTCGGCCACCGGGGGTATTTCGCCCGGAATTGTCCTTCCGAGGAGCTCAACGCGCTGGCGGAAGCTACCCCGTTGTCCGACGTCGGAAGCGCGCGATGAACGCCGACCTCGAAACGGACGTCGAGATTCGGGACATCGCGGTGTTCGCCGAACTGGCCGTATGGGAGAAGAGGCCGGACCTTCGGATCCTGTGCGCCACGGCCCAGGACCGGGGGGCTCTCGACGAGGAAGCCATCGACACCATTCTGCCGGGGCTCTCGCCCCGTGCCCGCAGGAACCTGCTCCGCCATTTGGGCTACCTCCGGCTCGTCGGCCGGGATGGAGCCCTCACGGGCCTCGGCCGCCGCTGTGCGTCCTCGGGCGAGGCGCCCGCCTGGGAGCAGGGGGTGTACCGTCTCCTCGTGGCGCACCATCCGCTCTTCGACGTCAATCATCATGTCCTCGACTTCATGCGAGTCCCCGGCAAGGAGTCCGATCGCGACTTCGACCGCCGCGAGCCGCTTCCGTCGTGGCTCACGCCCGGGCACGACCGGGTGTTCCCGTCGGCGTTCGAGCGGTCGAGGCGGTTCAGCGTTGTGAAGTTTCCGGCCGAGCGGGGCCAGGATCCGGTCTGCCGCAGCGGGGAGATGATCAAGGGGAAGCTGCGATGGAACATCGACCTTGCATCCCGCCGCAACGAGTGGACGATCGAAGGACAGGTGAGCGGAGGATGGAAGAAGGGGGGCGGCAAGTTCCGGTCCGCGTCCGAGTCAGTGGCGGTGGAGCCGGACGAGTTGTCCGATCTCCTTGCGGACTGGGAGCCGCGATGGAACCCCCGAACGGCTCGCGTCGAGATGGCGTATGACGGCGAGATCGGGCCGGACGGCCGCGAATCGTTCCGGCGATCCTGGAAATGCGGGCCGCAGCGGGCCGGGAATTTCGGCTCGTTCGATGAGGTCGAGGTTCGGGATGTACCGGTCGGCCCGAAGACGAAGGACGAGGCCCGTATCTGGGCGACTGCCATCCTCGTCGCGCGTGCCGAGGCCGGCGACCGCTATATGGCCCCCGGCGATTGGCGGTCGGAATGGGTCGCCGCCATCGAAGACACGCCGCTCGCCAAGTGGGCCGGGGACGCCCCCGATCCGGCGGAGCTCTCGGAGGTGGGCGGCCGGCCCCTCGCGGCCCGAACGAGGTGGTTGCTCACGGCGGGCGCCGATCTGTCGATGGAGGCGTGATGCGTAGCGGACCGATCCGGTGCGAAGCGGTAGAAGAGAAGATTGACCGGAGCGAGGAGGTTCTTCCGCTCTGGGAGCGTGGCGGAGATTCGGGCATCGACCTTCCCTGGCCTGAAGCGGGCCGCCCCGACGCCCTGGACGTACGACCGCTCATGGCGAAGGCTCGTAGCGCCGCTCTCGTAATCGGGACGACGAAGACCTCTCTCGCACTGCTCGATGCCGTCCTCCGATGCCTCGTTGCGCCTCGCCGGCTTCATGTCTACGGAGATCGCGCCCTCGAGGCCGACACGCGGCTGGTTCGCCGGCTCGCGGGTCTGGGTAATCGGGTACTCGTCCGCCTGGGACATCCTCCGCCGGCAGACTGGATCGTCGCCGACCAGGGGCATACCGGCCGCATCGTCATGGGCTCCACCTCCCGCGAGCGAAGGTGGGTGGTCCCCGTCGATGGCTCTCTGGCCCGGTCGCTGTTCGAGGCGTTTCGCTCGTTGTTCTGGTTCCATGTCTCGCGCGAAGCCCTGCCGGACGTTGATGGCGAAGTCGCCTTCCGGGAGCCGCTGCCCCCACCCTTCGAGCCTCCCGGAACCGACCTTCCGCTCGCGGCCGGCCGGCTGCGGCTCGACGGGGGTCTCGATGATCGGATCCCCGATGCCGAGATCAGAATCTCACCGGACGCTTCGGATCCCGGCCGTGCGCGGGTGTTGTTCATTCCCCCCGCCGGCGGAGGGTTGGCGAAGAACGGGACAGGTGGCCCCGTCGATCTCGATCTTCCGATGGAGCTCTGCCGCCGCGGCCACCGCGTAGTATGGGCCGACACCGGTCTTCCGAAGACGGCGGTGACCCATCGGCGCCTGATCATGGACCTCGTGGAGCCTCCGATCGCACTTCGGATCGAATGGCCCCGCTCCGTGGCGATCGACCTCTGCCACCGTCTCGACCGCGCGGCGCAGGATCCTGCCTGGGAGTTTCATCCGGAGAGGCGGCTGGGAGACGTCGAAGGCCAAGTGCTGTCGGAGGGGGCGGGGCAGCCCGAGGAGATCACCCAATCCGTCTCCCTGGACGCCGGCGACGTGGAAGCGTCGCTGCCGGACTTCGACTCCGCCCGCCCGGCTAGTTTTCCCGGTGTTCTACCCCTTGCCCGGGAAATCACCGTCCGATGGCGGCGGGCGCCGGCAGCTTTGCCGGCGGGCGCCCGCCCCGCCGAGATCGTCCGCGGCTGGATAGCGGTGGATGAGTGGGCGGACCACGCGGTGAAAAGCTGCCGCGCCGTGCTGGATGAGATCGAGAGCCGGGAGGGGAAGTGGACCGGGCTTCGCCAATGGCTCCCTTCGCGGGATGGGAATGTCTTGGCCCGGGAACGCGGACAGCTTCGCGACGAGATTGACGAAATCGGCGAGTCACCCCCCAGCGAGATGGCAGAGCAGGCCAGGGAGCGCATGGAGCGTCTGGCGCGGATCGGCGGTCGTCTGAACGAGCTGCGGCGCACCGACTACGACCAGCGGCAGAAGGCCGAAGAGGCGAAGGCGGAAGAAGCCCGGAGAAGCGCCTGGAAACGACGCATCGGGAACGCCGGGAACGCGCGGGAAGAAGTGCGTTCCCGGTTGGCGAAGAATGAGGAGGCGCAAGGCGAGGCTCGGAAAGAGCTCCAAGCCGCGCGGGACGCTCTTGACGCCGTCCTGGCCTCCAGGCGGCAAGAGCGGAAGGTCTCTCTGGAGCAGGAGCGCGCCGTTCTGGAGGCAGAATTGGAAGCGGCGCGCTCACACCGGAAATCCCGTGAGGTCCGGTCTTCCAGGCCAGCGCGAAGGAGGCGGACCGCCGCGTCCGAGACGCGGAGAAGATGGTTGCCCGCAACAGGCGGGACCACGAGAGCGTCGCGGATTGGTCGCCGTCCAAAGCAGAGCTCGGTGATGCCCATACACGCTTTACCGAGGTGGAAGGGAGGGTCTCCGGTCTTCGGGTCGAAGCCGGCAACCTTTCCAAGGAGATCGGAAAGCATGATCACGCCGCATCGGAGGAATTCCGTTTCGAGAAGCCGAACCGGCTTCCGGCTCCGCCAACGAACGAAGTGAATTCGCCGCCGGCGATGCCCGAAGAGGGGCTTCCCGAGCTGGGAGATCTTTACGAACATCGAGGGGTGCGGTTCCTCACCATCCGCACTTGGGAACAGCTCGAACCCGCCAAGCCCGTCGCGGCGCGACTCGATGCCAGACTCGTGGTTGCCGCGAATGCGCCGAAAGCGTAGAGTCATCAACCACCTCCGTTCCAAAGGGAGCCGGAATCAATGGAACCCAAACTCCCCGGCGGGCCGATCGCGAACCGGCCCCTGCACTTCATCTTCCTCGCGGACTGCTCGACATCGATGTCGGGCGCGAAGATTGGAGCGCTCAACCACGCGATCCGGGAGGCCATCCCGCACATGCGGGAGGTCGCGAAGGGCAATCCGAACGCCGAAGTTCTGGTACGGGCGATCAGGTTCTCGGCCGGCGCGCAATGGCACGTCTCGCAGCCGACGAACGTCGACGAATTCGAGTGGAACGACCTTTCGACCTCCGGCATGACCGATATGGGGCGCGCATTGCGGCTGGTCACCGAAGCGCTCAAGGTCTCGTCCATGCCGGAGCGCGCCCTGCCCCCGGTGCTGGTGCTCGTCAGCGACGGGCAGCCGACGGACGACTTCGAAGGAGGGCGTCAGGCCTTGATGGCCGAACCCTGGGGCATGAAGGCCGTGCGTCTCGCCATCGCCATCGGCGAGGATGCGGATACCAATGTCCTGCAACGCTTCATCGGGCACGCCGAGATCCGGCCGCTGCAAGCCAACAACGCGGAAGATCTGGTCAATTACATCCGCTGGGCGTCCACCGCGGTCCTTCAGGCCGCATCCGCCCCGGCGAGCCGGGCGGCGGATGCGCCGGCCGGGGGCAACGTGCCGCTACCCCCGCCGCCCGATCCGTCGGACGCCAATGCCGTCTGGTAGTCGCCGGACGACCCCGGGACCGAGCCGGCGGCCCGCGTGTGCCGCCGAGTGCGTGATCGGCGCGAACCACCTCCGGTCCGGCAAGCCCCGCCAGGACGAAGCAGGGTGGGTAGTGGTTTCCGACATCGTGGCCTTGGCCGTTGCCGACGGCCACGGTACGAGCAAGTATGCCGACGTCGGCGCCCGGCTCGCGGTTCAGGTGGCCCTTGCGGCGCTCGTGCGGTTCGCCGAGGACTTGGGGAAACACGCTTCGAGTCCGATCGAGGTCCGGAAGTACGCCGAACACCCCCTCCGCACCCAGATCGTTCGGGAATGGAAGGAGCGGGTCCGCGCCAAGGCGGAAAGCGGCGAAACGCCGCTCCGGGAGTATGGCTCGACGCTCCTGGCCGCGGTGGCGGCGCCGGACTTCCTGCTCATCGGACAGATCGGTGACGGCGACGTTCTGCTCGTCGATGAAGATGGAACCGTCAACGTCCCCTTGCCCGCCGACCCCGGGTCGTTCGCCGATGAGACTCCCAGCCTGTGTCTCCCGCAGGCCGAGTATTCTTTTCGTGTGCAAGCCCTGCCGGCGCCGGAGCGGGAGGCGCTTCTCCTGCTCTCGACCGACGGGTACGCCAATTCGTATCCCACGACCCCCGACTTCAAGCAGACAGGCCCCGATTACCTCGACCTCGTCCGTAAACACGGGCTCTCCGGGCTGGCCCTTCGTTTGAGGGGCATCCTCGAGGAAGTCACCGTTCGGGGGAGCGGTGACGACATCGCCCTCGCGCTCCTCCACTGGCCGGCCCCGGAGAGCCGGACTGCTACGGATTCACCCGCGGTACCGTCGGATGACCCTCCGCTCCCTCGGCACACCGAGGCTGCACGGTCGGACTCGATCGCCGGGGAGGCTGGAAGCCCTCCTTCGGTGGAGGGAGTCGAGGCCGGCCGGGGTGACGTCGGGCGCATCGCCGAGAGGGGATCCGGAACGGCTGGAATCCGGTTCGGGCTTGTTCGATGGCTCCGATCCGTATTCGGTTCGGGGTAAGATCGCGGGAACGGCAACGAGCCCGCGAAATGACGGAGAAGCCGCTGATGCGAAAACCTGAGTTGCGAAGAGCTTCCGACGGGATACGTATCACGATCACCGACCTTCTCGGGACGGGAGCCCAGGGCGAAGTCTGGAAAGCCGCGGACGACGGGAAGCCCGTCGCGGTGAAGCTCTATCACCGGCATACGGCGACACCCGACCAGAAGGCGGCGCTCGAACGGCTGGTTGCCAAAGGCCCGCCTGCGCCATGTTTCCTGTGGCCGACCGAGATGGTGGAGGATGCCCGGTCGAAGAGGTACGGCTACATCATGGACATCCGGGAGCCGAGCTTCCGGGCGCTCACGGACTTCATGGCCCGGAGGATCACGCCGTCCCCCTCCATGCGTGCATTGCTCACGGCCGGCATGAAGCTCGCGGGCGGCTTCCTCCGGCTCCACAGCAGGGGGCTCTGCTACCGCGACGTCTCCGATGCCAACGTGTTCTTCGATCCGAAGACCGGCGACGTGTGCATTTGCGACAACGACAACGTCGACGCCGACGGCGCCGAAACGGGCGGTGTGCTGGGAACCCCGCGATTCATGGCCCCCGAGGTGGTTCGAAGGGAGGCGGCGCCTTCCGCCAATACCGATCGCTACTCGCTGGCCGCACTGCTGTTCTTCTTCCTGTACGGCGGGCATCCCCTCGATGGGCGGCGTGAAGCGAAGATCCGCTGCCTCGATGTTCCCGCCCTGGATCGTCTCTACGGGTTCGAGCCGCTCTACATCTGGGATCCGGACGACGACTCGAACCGTCCCGTCTCCGGCATCCACGACAACCCCATCGCCTTTCGCCCCCTGTACCCGCGCACGTTGACCGACCTGTTCCAGCGGTCGTTCACGGAGGGATTGAAATACCCGCCGAAGCGTGTGCGCGAGTCGGTGTGGCGGAACGCATTTGCCGACGTTATCGACAGCATCTGGCTGTGCGGGTGCGGCGCCGAAAATTTTGCCGACTTCCATGATTGCAAGATCGCAGAGCCGTCCAGCGGCAGGCACTGCTGGTCATGCAGGAAGCCGCTGACCCTTCCGCCTCGCATCGAGATCGGCGATGATGGTATCGTCCTTCTCAACCGTGCCACCCGCCTGTTCGGCTACCACGTCGGTTCGACCCGTGACGACGACACCCCGATTGCCGAAGTGGTTCCACATCCTCGAAGGCCGAACCTCTTCGGCTTGCGCAACCTCGGCTCGGAGAAGTGGACGCTGACCAGGCAGGACGGCAAGGTGGATGACGTTCCTCCCGGCCGTACGGCGCCGATTCTCGACGGAAACCGCATCCATTTCGGGCAGCGAACGGGGGAAGTGCGGGCATAGCAACCCCACGGAGGTTGCGGGACGACGATGAAGCGAGTATCTTCCAGCCGCTGATTTGCCCTGACAACGAACACGTCGAGCTTCGACGAGCGGGAACGGGTGCGCCGATCATCGCGATGTCGTGAAAGAACTTCCGGGCAGAAACCCCACATGAGGGGACTTCTCAAAATCCGGTTCGAGGTTCTGGACCCTTCTGTAACCCATTGAGTTAGCCAGAGAGACCATGATGGGATCGGGAGGTGACAACGCTGCCGAGCCCGAAGTCCGAATGCCGACATCAATGGATTGCAGCCGGGGGCGCGACCGTCAAGATACTTCGACGGCATTTCGGAATCATCCGGCGAACTCCTCGAGACACTGCACGGGGCTATCGAATATCTCGCAACCCGAGCACATCCCAGGCGAGAACGACGAACCGGACGACTACGGTTCGGGACCGTACCCATCCTCAACGTCGCTCAAGTACCTGACTCAAGACCGTTGCCTGCAAGGACAGGGGCGGTGTCCGGCGCGCGAAGACCCCCACCTCGCCGGCGCGAACGACCCTCCCCCCGGCCTTCGCACCACGGCTTTCCGCCCGGGCGGCTGGCGATGGGTTGGTGCCGTATGCTCGGGTTCGAGGCCCGGTCCCTGGTGCGCGCTGGCGGCGGCGCGTCCGGGCTGCCCCCGGGCGCCTGCCACGATGGCGAGCATCGTCCCGTGGTGCGGCCCCGGTTGTCCGTGGACCGGGTGACGTTCGGACCGGCAAGCTCGCGGCGAAGGTCAGTCGGCGGCCGGTGCGGTGCGGGCGACGAGGGCGGCGAGGGCGGACGTCTGCTCGCGGAGCGCGTCCCCCTGCTCGCGGAGCGCGTCCCCCTGCTCGCGGAACGCGGCCCCCTGCTCGCGGAGGGCGGCCCCCTGCTCGCGGAGGGCAGCCCCCTGCTCGCGGAGCGCGTCCCCCTGCTCGCGGAACGCCTGGCGCTGGACGTCGAGCGCCTGCATGGTTTCGGCGTGGCGCTGATCGGCCGCCTGACTGGCGCGGCGGGCTTCGTCGCGCGCTTCGGCGGCCCGCCGTTCCGTGGCGCGGGTCATGGCGTGGATGCCGTACCAGACGATGCCGATTTGCCCGAGGCCGATGACGACGCTGGTGGCGAGGGTGGCGAGCTCGAACGCGGTCATGGGCGGTCTCCGGGGGGGGGCACGGTGGCGAAGGCCCGCTTGGCGCCGGCCCGTGCCCGCGGTGGTCAGTCGAGTCCGGGGATGAGCTTCACGGCCGCGACGATCACGGCGGCGAGGCCCACCAGGCGCCACGTCAACCGGTCTTCGAGGGCAGCGAGGTCCGCCTTCGTCGCCAGTTGCTCGCGATCCGCTCCGGCGGCGGCGCTGGCGGTGTTCACGATGGCTTCCGCCATCGCTTCATCGGCGCCCGCTTCCCGGAGCGTCTTGACGGCGGCGTGGGTGTCGAAGGCGGCGGCGCTCATGGCGTTCCCCGTGGACCGGCTACGCGGGCGGCGGCGCGGGAGGGGTTGCGCGGCCGGTCAACCCGAGACCTTCGAGCAAGCCTTCGATCTTGGCGATGCGCTGCTCGACCCCGCCCACCCGCGAGGCAAGCCAGATCGTCGCGGTGACGTTCAGCCCCGCAAGGACAACCCCGGTCCCGATGATGGCGACGAGCTCGGGCGACATGGCGCGTTCCTCTGGGCGGTGGCTCCGGGCCGGCCGGGAGCCGGGGGGAGTGTACCCGGACGCGCCGATCGTTCCAATCGATTCTCGACCGTCTGTTTCTCGGCCGTTCCGGCGCAAATCCGCGGCCGAACAGGGTGGATCGTGGGGGCAACGAGAGTCGGCGTTCCATGAAAAATTATTCTAATACAATTAGCTGTAAGAATAATCTGGCGGAGAGGGAGGGATTCGAACCCTCGGTACGCTATTCACGCACACACACTTTCCAGGCGTGCTCCTTCGACCGCTCGGACACCTCTCCACGGCTCCGGTATGATGCCACACCTCACCCCTGACGCGGGACCGCGGCGCCCTCGGAAGATGTTCGAGCTCGATCGGGACCGGCTGGACCTCCAGGCGCGGGCGCGCGACTTCGCCGCCGAGGTCGCCGCCCCCCGCGCCGCGCAGACGGACCGGTGCGAGGCGTACCCGTGGGACACGGTGGCCGCGCTCCGCGGCGCGGGGTTCATGGGCATGACCATCCCGGCCGCCCTCGGCGGGCAGGGGCGCGACTACCTCGACGCGGTGCTCGTCGTCGAGCAGATGGCGCGCGCCTGCGGGGTCACCGGACGCATCGTGGTCGAGGCGAACATGGGCGCCGTCGGCGCGGTGATGCGCTACGGCTCCGAGGCGCAGAAGCGCCTCGCGGCGGACCTCGTCCTCGCCGGCGACAAGCCCGCCATCTGCATCACCGAGCCCGAGGCGGGGAGCGCGGCCACCGAGATGACGACGCGCGCGGACCGCCGGGGCGACGTGTACGTCCTCAACGGCCGCAAGCACTGGATCACGGGCGGCGGGGTCTCGAAGCTGCACCTCGTCTTCGCCCGGGTGTACGAGGACGGCGAGCCGCGCGGCATCGGCGGGTTCCTCGCGGTGCGGGGCGAGTCGCCGGGGCTCGTCGTCGGGGCCCGCGAGCCGGCGATGGGCCTTCGCGGGATCCCTGAGACCGAGATCCTCTTCCGGGACCTCGAGGTCCCGGCGTCCATGGCCCTCATCCCCCCCGAGGGCCTCGCCCGGGGGTTCGCGGGGCTCATGAACGCGTACAACGGCCAGCGGGTCGGGGCCGGCACGGTCGCGCTCGGACTCGCCCAGGGGGCCTACGAGCACGCCCTGGAGTACGCGCGCGAGCGCGAGCAGTTCGGGCGGCCGATCTGCGAGTTCCAGGGCATCCAGTGGATGCTCGTGGACATGAACACCCGCCTCGAGGCGGCCCGCCTGCTGCTCTACCGGGCCGCCGCGGGCGCGGGCGGCGAGAGCGGCTTCCCGGACCCGGCCGAGGCCGCGCGGGCCAAGATCTTCGCCTCGGAGATGGCCATCGAGGTGACGAACGACGCGCTCCAGGTGTTCGGCGCGGCGGGGTACTCCCGGAACCGCCCGCTCGAGCGGATGGTCCGGGACGCGCGCATGTTCACCATCGGGGGCGGGACGGCCCAGATCCTGCGGACCGTGGTCGCTTCGCGCATCCTGGAGCGAAAGCTCCCCCAGACCCGCGACGGCTATGCGCGGATGAACCGCTGACCTCCCGGAGGGAGGAGGGGATGGCGGGAGCCGAAGGGATGGGGGAAGATCGATCCGGCGCCGGCGGCCGAGGCGGGCGGGGTCCCGGACGCGGGTGCACACGCGGTTCATGAAGCGCTACTCGTTCCTCTCCCTCGCGCGCGAAGCGCTGCGGCGGCACCGCGGCTGGCCGGGAGCGTGGCGTTTCCCCGATCTCAAACCCCGCTACCGGGTGGCCGTCGTCGGGGGGGGCGGCCACGGGCTCGCCACCGCCTACTACCTCGCGAAGCTCCACGGGATCCGCGACGTGGCAGTGCTCGAGAAGGGCTGGCTCGGGGGCGGGAACACCGGGCGGAACACCACCATCGTCCGCTCGAACTATCTCCTCGACGACAACGCCCGCTTCTACGAGCACTCCCTTCGGCTCTGGGAGGGGCTGAGCCGGGACCTCGACTACAACGTGATGTTCTCGCCGCGGGGGGTGCTCAACCTCGCCCACAGCGACTCGCAGATGGACGCCTTCGCCCGCCGGGGGAACCGGATGCGCCTGAACGGGATCGATGCGGAGCTCCTCGACCGGCGCGCGGTCGCGCGGTACGCGCCGCTCCTCGACACCTCCGGCAACGCCCGCTACCCGGTGCTCGGCGGCCTGCTCCAGGGGCGGGGCGGGGTCGCCCGCCACGATGCGGTCGCGTGGGGCTTCGCCCGGGCGGCCGATGCGCTCGGGGTCGACGTCGTGCAGGGCTGCGAGGTGGTCGGCTTCCGGATCGACGGCGGCTGCGTCACCGGGGTCGAGACCACCCGGGGCGCGATCGAGGTCGAGCGGGTGGGGCTCGCCGTCGCCGGCAACACGGGCCGGGTCGCGGGGCTCGCCGGCCTCACCCTTCCCATCGAATCGCACGTGCTCCAAGCGTTCGTGACCGAGCCGGTGAAGCCGCTCCTGCACCACGTCGTGACGAGCGGCGCCATCCACTGCTACGTGAGCCAGACCGACAAGGGCGAGGTGCTGCTCGGCGGGGACCTCGACGGCTACAACTCCTACGCCCAGCGCGGGAACCTGCCGGTCATCGAACACGTGGCCCAGGCCGCGGTGGCGATGTATCCCCCGCTCAGCCGCCTGCGGGTGATGCGGTCCTGGGGCGGGGTGATGGACATGACCATGGACGGGAGCCCGATCATCGGCAAGACCCCGGTCGAGAACCTCTTCATCGACGGGGGCTGGTGCTACGGCGGGTTCAAGGCGACCCCGGGCTCGGGGTGGGTCTTCGCCCACACCATCGCCCACGGCGAGCCGCACGAGCTGAACGCGGGGTTCGGCCTGGACCGCTTCGCGACCGGCCGGACCCTCGACGAGAACGGGGCCGGGCCGACCCCGAACGCGCACTAGAGGCCCGCGTTCGCGGTGCGCCGGGTCCGGTCCGAGCCGACCTCGGGAACGCCGGCGCCTCGCCCGCCGTCGGCTGCCGGCCCGCGCTCGACGTCCGCCCGGGCGGAGGAGGAGGTTCGATGCTGCTGATCCCCTGCCCCCATTGCGGGGAACGGGCCCAGGTCGAGTTCGCCTACGGCGGGGACGCGGCCCGGCGCCGCCCGCCCGACGGGGCGCCCGACGAAGCGTGGTACGAGTACGTCTACCTTCGCGGCAACCCCCGCGGGCCGCACCGGGAGTGGTGGCTGCACCACGGCGGCTGCGGGCGGTGGATCCGGGTGACCCGCGACACCGCGACCCACGCGGTGCTCGGGGCGGAGCCGGCCGGCGGGCCGGCGGGAGACGGCCCCGCCGTACCCGGAAGCGGTCCGGGCGGCGAGGGGGAGGAGGGCGGCGAGCGCGGGCCGGCGGGCACCGGAGCGGCTGCGGCCGGGGAGGCTGCGGCGTGAAGCTGCAACGGTTCCGCAACCTCGCGGGCGGGCTCATCGACCGCGACGCGCTCATCGAGTTCACCTTCGACGGGCGCGCCCGCTTCGGATACCGCGGGGACACCCTCGCCTCCGCCCTGCTCGCGCACGGGGTGCGCCTCTTCGGGCGCAGCTTCAAGTACCACCGCCCCCGCGGGGTGATGGCGGCGGGGGCGGACGAGCCGAACGCGCTGGTCACCGTCGGGGAAGGAGCGCGCGCGGAGCCCAACCTGCGCGCGACCGAGGTGGAGATCGAGCCCGGCATGGCGGCCCGAAGCCAGAACCGGTGGCCTTCGCTGGCGTTCGACCTCGGGGCGGCGGCGGACCTCGGCTCCGCGTTCCTCCCGGCCGGCTTCTACTACAAGACGTTCATGTGGCCCCCGTCGGGCTGGCTCTTCTACGAGTGGTTCATCCGGCGCGCGGCGGGCCTCGGCCGGCCTCCGGTCGTCCCGGACCCGGACCGCTACGACCGCACCCACGACTTCTGCGACGTGCTCGTGGTGGGAGGCGGCCCGGCCGGTCTCGCGGCCGCCCTCGCGGCCTCCCGGGCCGGTGCGAGGACCGTCCTCGTCGAGAGCGGCCCCCGGCTCGGGGGCATGACCCTGGGGGAGCGCGGCTTCGCGGGCGGGCGGCCGCTCGTCGAGTGGATCGAAGAGGCGGCGGCCCGGCTCGCGGAGGACCCCCGCGCGACGGTCGTCCCCCGGGCGACCGCGTTCGGCTACTACGACCAGAACCTGGTCGCGGTGGCGGAGCGCCTCGCGGCACGTTCCGGGCCCGCGCAGCGCCTGCGGATGGTGCGGGCCCGCGAGGTGGTGCTCGCGACCGGCGCCCACGAGCGCCCCATCGTCTTCCCGGACAACGATCGGCCCGGCGTCATGCTCGCCTCGGCCGCGCGGGCCTACGCCAACCGCTACGCGGTGCGGGCCGCGACCCGCGCGGTGGTGTTCACCAACAACGACTCCGCGTATGCGGCGGCGGCGGACGTGGCGCGGGCGGGGGTGGAGGTGGCGGCGGTGGTCGACGCCCGCCCCGGCGGCGCCGGCCCCGCCGCGCGGGCGCCCCTCGAGGAGCTCGGCATCGAGTGTCTGGCGGGCGCCGTCGTCGCGGGGGTGCGGGGCTCGGGCCGGGTGCGGGCGGCCGTCGTCCGGAACCGTGACGGGGACCGCCTCTTCGGCGGGCCGCGCCACGTCGCCTGCGATGCGGTCCTCGTGTCGGGCGGATGGACCCCCGCCGTGCACCTCGTCGCGCAGTCGCAGGGCCGGCTCGCGTGGCGCGGCGACCTCGGCGCCTTCGTCCCCGGAGAGCGGGGCCAGCCCCAGCGGTGGGCGGGCGCCATCACCGGCGAGGCGTCGTTCTCCGCGGCCTGGGAGGCCGGCGCCCGGGAGGGGAGGGCGGCGGCGGGCGCCCTCGGTTTCCGCCGCCGCCGCGGGCCGCGCGTCGACCCGCCGCCGCTCGACCGGGAGGACGATGCGGCCCCCCCCGGCCCTTCCGGCTCCCTCGGCTCTTCCGGCTCCCCCGATCCTTCGAACCCCTCGGCCGCGCCGTGGGAGCCGCTCTGGGCGGTCCCGGGATCGGAGAACGCCAAGGCGTTCGTCGACTTCCAGAACGACGTGACCGCGGCGGACGTCGAGCTCGCCGTACGCGAGAGCTATGCGTCGGTCGAGCACCTCAAGCGCTACACCACCCTCGGCATGGGCACCGACCAGGGCCGGACGAGCAACGTCAACGGCCTCGCCCTCCTGGCGCGCGCGCGCGGAGCGCCCGTTCCGGAGGTGGGGCATACCACCTACCGCCCGCCCTACACGCCGGTCACCCTCGGTCTCCTCGCCGGCGAGGAGACCGGCCCCCATCTCGCCCCGGTGCGCGAGACCCCGATGCACGACTGGCACGCCGCGGCGACCCGCGGCGTCGAGCGGGGCCTGCGCCCGGTCGGGCTCTGGCTTCGCCCCCATTCGTATCCCCGCCGGGGCGAGAGCCCGGTCGAGGCTTCCTGGCGCGAAGCCCGCCACGTCCGGGACGCGGTCGGGATCGTGGACGTCTCCACCCTCGGCAAGATCGAGCTCGCGGGGGACGACGTCGCGGAGTTCCTGGAGCGCATGTACGTCAACCGGTGGCGGTCGCTCCGAGTCGGCCGGAGCCGCTACGGCCTCATGCTGCGCGAGGACGGGCACGTACTCGACGACGGGACGACGACCCGGCTCGACGAGCGCCGCTACTACATGACCACCACCACCGGCGAGCACCGCCACGTGCTCAGGCACATGGAGTTCCACGCGCAGACGGTGTGGCCCGGCCTCGACCTGGCCATCGTCGACGTGACCGACCAGTGGGCGGGGATGGCGCTCGCGGGGCCGCGGAGCCGCGAGACCCTCGTCGCGGCGGCGGACGGCGGCTGCCGCGAGCGGATCGGGGCGCTGCCCTTCATGGGGGCCCTGGAAGCGACCCTCGCCGGCATTCCGGTCCGCGTGTTCCGGATCACGTTCTCGGGAGAGCTCGGCTACGAGATCCATGCTCCCGCCGATTGGGGCGCGGCGGTCTGGGAGCGCCTCCTGGAGCGGGGCGCCGCGCACGGCATCGCCCCCTACGGGACCGAGGCGATGGGGATCCTGCGGGTCGAGAAGGGACACGTGGCGGGGCCGGAGATCGACGGGCGGACGACGCCCCTCGATCTCGGGTTCGAGCGCATGCTGCGTCCCGACGGCGGTTACGTCGGGCACTGGGGGCTCTCCCGGCCGGTGTTCCGGGCGCCGGGGCGAAAGCAGCTCGTCGGCCTCCGGGGAGAGGCGGAGATCCCGCCCGGGGCGCAGATTCTGGACGAAGGCCGGGCCGCGCGGGTCGGCCGCCAGACGGCGGCGCTGACCTCGCTCGGCCACGTCACGTCGGCCGTGCACAGCCCGAACCTCGGGGCCGGGATCGCCCTTGCGCTTCTCCGGGACGGCCGCTCGCGCACCGGCGAGAAGCTGATCGCGGCCTCCCCGGTCACCGGGGAGAACGTCGCCGTCGAGGTGTGCGACCCGGTGTTCTTCGACCCGGAGAACGCCCGCGCGCGGGCCTGAGCCCGGGCCTGGACCCGGCGGCGGGGCGGGGCCGAGCGCACCGCGGGCCGCAAGGCTCGACTGACGGCGGGCGGCGGGTCGGATAGAGTACCCGGCTTCCGGCGGCCGGACGCGGCCCCGCGTTACCCCCGATGGAACCGAAAGGAGGAACCCCGTGGATACCAGGCGCTCGAACACCAGACGACGCATCTTCGGGATGCTCGCCGCCGGCGTCGCGGCGGCGGGCCTCGCCTCGGCCGCGACGGCCGAGAACCGTTTCGTCTTCGCCAATACGAGTGCGTACGACACCCTCGACCCGCATCAGGCGTTCGACGTCGGGCGGGTCGCGGTCCGCCTCAACCTCTACGACGGCCTCTACCGCTGGCAGGACAACCCGCCGAAGATCGAGCCTTGGCTCGCCGATGGATACACGGTCTCGGAGGACGGGCTCAAGTGGACGTTCACCCTCAGGAAGGGCTCGAAGTTCCACGACGGCTCCGACGTGACGGCGGACGACGTCGTCTACAGCATGGAACGCATCCTCGCTCTCAAGCAGGGCGCCGCGGCGCTCTTCTCGCGCATGATCGAGCCGGGCAACACCCGGGCGGTCGACGACCACACGGTCGAGTTCACCCTCACCCGGCCCTCCGCCATCTTCCTGTCCATCGTGCCCGAGGTCCACGTCGTCAACGCGGACCTCCTGCGCGAGCACGAGAAGGACGGGGACTGGGGCGCCGCGTGGCTGAGCAGCAACGACGCGGGCTCGGGCTCGTTCATGCTCGAGAACTACGACCCCGCGGTCGGCTTCAGCGCGACCCGCTTCGAGGACCACTTCTACGGCTGGGGCGAGAAGTACCTCGACGCCATCGAGTTCCGCGGCGTGTCGGAGGTCAACACCCGGGTGCTCGGCCTGCTGCGCGGCGACTTCCACGGCACCGGCGGCTACCTGCCCCAGGACCAGGTGAAGCGGCTGCGCGACACCGACGAGACGGTGGTCCTGGAAGAGGAGTCGATGCGCATCTTCCTCTTCCAGATCAACAACCAGCGGGCGCCGACGAGCGATCCGCACGTGCGCCGCGCGATCAGCCATGCCTTCGACTACGATGGCTTCATCACGAACATCCTGAGCGGATCGGTCGAGCGCAACCCCGTCCCGATCCCCAACACGATGTGGGGCGTGCCGGGCGACGTGGAGGGCTATCGCTACGATCTGGAGGCGGCGAAGGCCGAGCTCGCGAAGGCGTCGGTGAGCATCGACCGCCCGATCGACATCGCCTTCCTCACCGGGTTCAGCCAGACCGAGCAGGCGGCGGTCCTCATGCAGAACGGGCTGCGGCAGATCGGGCTCGAGACGCGGATCGTCAACGACCCCTGGACCGTCATGGTCGGCAAGATGCAGAAGCCCGAGACCTCTCCCGACATGGTCGTGTACTGGATCAGCACCTACTACGCGGATCCGAACAACTGGATCGGGGAGATGTACAACTCCAAGCTCTGGGGCACGTTCAAGTCGTCGAGCTTCTACCGGAACCCGAAGGTGGACGAGCTCCTCGATTCCGCGCTCGCGAGCACCGACCTCGACGCGCGGCGCACCGCCTACGAGGAGGCGGCGCGTATCGTGGTCGGCGATGCGGCGAGCGTCTGGGTCTACAACACCAAGTGGTTCGGCCCGTACAGCCGGCGGGTGAAGGGGGTCCGTTTCTGCCCGATCGGCAACGGGCAGGAGATGCGCTGGTCCTGGTTCGAGTAGGCCGTCCCGGGGCGGCCGGGCGGAAGGGGCCGGGCCGGGCGAGGCCGGGGGCGGGCAGGAGGAAGGGGAGGGGAGGGGGCCGCCCGCCATCAGGCTTCTCGTCTTCAGCCTGAACCGGCTCGCCTGGTCCGTTCCGACCATGGCGGGGCTGGTGGCGGTCGTCTTCGTGATCTCCCACGTCATCCCCGCCGACCCGGTCGCCCTGCTCGCCGGGGACAGCGCCACCCCCGGGCAGATCGAGGAGCTTCGGCGGGAGCTCGGGTACGACCGTCCGCTCCACCGGCAGCTCGCGAGCTACTACGCGAACCTCGTCCGCGGCGAGCTCGGCACGAGCATCTTCACCAGCCGCCCCGTTCTCGACGATCTCGGCCGGCGGATGCCGGCCACCATCGAGCTCACCTTCGCGGCCATGATGGTGTCGGTGGCGCTCGGGATCCCCCTCGGGGTCCTCTCCGCCCTCTACCGCAACTCCTGGGTCGACCACGTCCTTCGCGTCGTCACCGTCTCGGGGCTCGCGATCGCGAGCTTCTGGCTCGGCATCATGCTGCAGCTCCTGTTCTCCATGGAGCTCGGGTGGACGCCGCTGAACGGCCGGGTGGACGGCTTCCCGCCCCGCGGCCCCACCGGCCTCTTTCTCGTCGACTCCCTCGTCACCGGGAAGACCGCGACCTTCCTGAACGCGCTCCACCATCTCGCCCTGCCGGTCGCGACCCTCGCCTTTCCGGCCCTCGCGACGGTCGTGCGGTTCACCCGGGCGGGGGTCCTCGACGTGATGCAGAGCGGGTTCGTGACCTACCAGCGGGCGATGGGGATCCCGGCCGCCGTCATCGCCTGGAAGTACGTCCTGCGCAACGCCCTCATCTCCACGGTGACCCAGGTCGGGCTCCTCTTCGGCATCCTGCTCGCGGGGACGGTGGTGATCGAGACCGTGTTCGACTGGCCGGGCATCGGGCAGTACGCCTACATCTCCATCCTCCGCTCCGACTACAACGCGGTGATGGGCTTCACGGTGTGGGCGGGGCTCATGTTCATCTTCGTCAACTACTGCGTCGACGTGGTGCACCGCTTCATCGACCCGAGGAGCTGATGGAGGCGAACGGTCGGAGGAGGGGAGGCGCGCGCCCCCGCTCGGCGGGCGCGGGACGCCCGGACCCTGCGGGCCTGCCGATCTCGAACCGTTCGGCGTGCGTGCGTGCGGGTGGGGGTGCGGGAGGGTACGGCGCGTGAACGCCGCTGCCGCCGCGGCGCGCCTTCGGTACGCGGACCGATGCACCGGCCGACGCGCGAACGGAAGGCGCTGAGGAGTGCGGGTCCTTCTCCGCCGGCTCCGCGAGGACCGCTCCGCGTCGCTCGGCTTCCTCCTCATCGCGGGGCTCGTCTTCTGCGCCGTCTTCGCTCCCTGGCTCGCCCCGTACCCGGAGGACGTGTGGGCGCTCCATCCGACCCAACGCCTCATGCCCCCGAGCGGCGACTTCCCGTTCGGCACCGACCGCATGGGGAGCGACGTGTTCAGCCGCGTCCTCTTCGGGGCCCGGATCACCGTCGTGATCGGGCTCATCGCGGTCGGCGCCTCGCTCGTCATCGGGGTTCCGATCGGGCTCGTCGCCGGCTTCTACGACGGCTGGCACTCGAACCTGCTGATGCGGACCTCGGACGTCTTCCTCGCCGCGCCCCAGATCGTCCTCGCCATCGCGATCGCCCAGACCCTCGGCCCGTCGATCGAGAACGTCATCCTGGCCCTCTCGCTGACCTACTGGCCCTGGTTCACGCGCCTCGTGTTCGCCGAGACCCGTTCCCTTCGCAACGAGGTGTTCATCGAGGCGGCCGTCGCCCTCGGGGCGCCCGCGTGGCGGATCATCGTCTTCCATATCCTGCCCAACGTGGCTTCGCCCATCATTGTCCGCACCTCGATCGGGATGGGGTTCACCATCCTCACCGCCGCCACGCTCGGCTTCCTCGGGCTGGGCGAGCCCGCCCCGAGCCCGGAGTGGGGGCGCATGATCTCGGAGTCGAGGGAGTTCCTGCCGGAGGCGTGGTGGTACGCGGCCGCCCCCGGCATGGCGATCTTCCTGGTGGTGATGGGGTTCAATCTCCTCGGGGACGGCCTGCGGGACGTCCTCGACCCGAGGCTCCGCCGCGCCCCGCGCCACCGCGATGCCTGACCCGCTGCTCGCGGTCCGGGAGCTCGGGGTCGAGTTCGCGACCGACGACGGGGCCGCGAAGGTGCTCGACCGGGTCGAGCTCGACGTGGGGGCGGGCGAGGTCGTGGGCCTCGTCGGGGAGAGCGGCTGCGGCAAGACTACCCTCGCACGCGCGATCCTCGGCATCCTCCCCGCGCCCGCGGGGCGGATCCGAAGCGGCCGGATCGAGTTCGAGGGCGAGGACCTGCTCGCCAGATCGGCCGAGGACATGGACCGGGCGATCCGGGGGCGCGCGATCACGTTCATCCCCCAGGACCCCTACGGCTCGTTCAACCCCCTCTTCACCGTCGGGGCCCAGATCCGGGAGCTCATGAAGTGGAAGTCCCCCGGGCGGCGCGGGTCGCCGCCGCGTTCACCGGCGCGGCCGAGCCTCCTCGCGCGGTATCCGACGCGGCGCGCGAAGGAGGATCGGGAGCGGGTCCGCGAGGTCCTCGACCTCGTGCAGATCCCGCGCCCGGAGGAGGCGTTCCGAAAGCTCCCCCACGAGTTCAGCGGCGGCCAGCGCCAGCGGTTGATGATCGCGATGGCGCTGCTCCCCGAACCGCGCCTCATCATCGCGGACGAGCCGACGACGGCGCTCGACGTGACCATCCAGGCGCAGATCCTGGCCCTGCTGCGCCGCTTGGTGAAGGACCGGGGGATCTCGGTGCTGTTCACCACCCACGATCTCGGAACCGCCTACGAGCTGTGCGACCGGGTGACGGTGATGTACGCGGGACAGGAGATGGAGAGCGCTCCCGCGGGGTCGTTCTTCGCACGGCCGGCCCATCCCTATACGGCGCGCCTGCTGGAGAGCCTGCCCCGCCCCGGCCGTCCCCTCGCGGGCATCGGGGGAGAGGTTCCGGTGCTCGTCGACCCGCCCGCCGGGTGCCGGTTCCATCCCCGGTGCGGGCGCGCGACCGGCGAGTGCCGCCGCGCCCGGCCGGCCCCCCGCGCGGTCGGGGCCGGCCATACGGTCCGGTGCCATCACCCGCTCGTGACGGCCCCTCCGACCGGGGAGCACCCGGACGGGAAGGCCCCGGCATGACCTCGACGTGTCCGGCGTGACCGGCCCGCCGCTCCTCGAAGTCCGGGCGCTGCGGCGGTACTTCCCGGTCCGCAACGTGTTCGGGGTGCGGTCGGGATGGCTCCGGGCGCTCGACGACGTGAGCTTCGAGCTGCGTCGGGGGGAGATCCTCGGCGTGGTCGGCGAGAGCGGGTGCGGCAAGTCGACCCTCGGCAAGACCCTGATCGGCATCCACCGGCCGACCGCCGGCGAGATCCGGTTTCGCGGGGAGGAGATCGGCCAGCTCCCCCGCCGGGAGCGCCGGGCGGTGGCGAGCGAGCTCCAGTACGTCTACCAGGACCCCGGCGCTTCGCTCGATCCGCGGTGGAAGATCCGGCGCTCGCTGCATGAGCCGCTCATCGTGCACACCGGGCTCGGCGCCTCGGAGCGGGACGAATTGGTGAGGGGGATCCTGGACGCGGTGGGCCTCCCGCGGGGGCATCTCGACCTCTATCCCCACGAGCTGAGCGGCGGGCAGCAACGGCGGGTGGGGCTCGCCCGGATCCTCACCCTGCGCCCCTCCCTGGTGATCCTCGACGAGCCGACCTCGGGGCTGGACGTCTCGGTGCAGGCCACCGTGCTCAACCTGTTCCGGGAGCTCCGGCAGGCGTTCGACCTCACCTACGTGCTCATCTCCCACGACCTCGGGGTGGTGCAGGCGATGTGCGACCGCATCATGGTGATGTACCTCGGCCGCATCATGGAGACGGGGCCGACCGAGGGGTTGTTCGGAGCGCCCCGGCACCCCTACACGAGGTCGCTGCTGAGCGCGATCCCGCGGATCGGCGAGGCTCGGGTGACCGACCACTTCGTGCTCGAGGGCGAGCCGTCCGATCCCGGACGCCTTCCGGGCGGATGCCGGTTCCGGGAGCGGTGCCCGTGCGCCGAGGGGGTCTGCGCCGAGCGCGAGCCGGCGCTGGAGGTCGGGGACGACGGCCGGGGGGCGGCCTGCCACTTCGGGTGAGCGAAGGCGCGTTCCCTGCTTGCGGGGCCGTCGGGCGTGCCTCTCGACCCGCTCCTTCTCCATGCGCAGCCTCCGGTCTTCCGCCCTCCGTGTCTTCTCGGGCATCCACGGGTCTGCCCCGAGTACCCCCATCAGCTCGCTTTCCTTCCCCGTCCAATCTTCGCGGATTTTCCGGGCCGATGGTGCCGTTCCGGGCATCCTCGCGTTCTCCATGCGCTCCGCGAATGCCGCGAGCTTCGTCACCGATTGCAGCCCTTCGCATCGCCCGACGTCGTTCGGTCGGCAGGTTCCAAAGGCGGATCCTGGCCGTGACAGGGATTCCGTCTCGACGGACGGCGTCGCAGACCTTGGATGCCAACACGGCATCCGTTGGCCGTCTTCGGTTCAATCGGATCGATCATGCGTCATCTGCGACTCTTCGCGCCACGGCTTCTCCCGCCACGAGCCTGCTACCGTTCGAATTGTTCGAGTTCGCTTCCCGCGTTGTGAATCCTGTCCAGGCAGAGGCGGTCGATCAGGTCCAGGGAGCGGGACGTCCATTCGTCGTCCTGGTGTTGCTGGTAGGTCCGGAAGATGAGCTTCGCCACGGTGCGCGTGTCGCGGGCGCGTCCGGTCCGAATGTCCCGCGCCTCGTCGGCGAAACGATCGAGGAACTTCTCGCAGACCTCGCAGGTCATTCCCGGCAGCCGTCCCAGTGATTTCTCCAGCGTGTAAAGCATCGAGGATGAATCTTCCTCGAATGCTGCGCTGTCACGGAACGTCGCGATCAGGTTTCCATATGTGCCGAGGGCTTCACCCTGCAATTGGCGGAAGCATGAGGCGGCTTTACGTCGCACGTCGTCATCGTCGTCGTCGAACAACGCGGCAAGCGTTGTTTCGCACCATGCCCGGTACTCCGGAGCGGCGATGTTGGCGGCGGCGACCTGCGCCACACCGAGGCGGCGCCGGGCGTTGCCCTGCAAGGCTTCATCCAGGATATCCACGGCGCCCTCGTGTATCAGGGCGGCGATGCCGGCCAAGCGTGCTCCGGCTTCACAGACTTCCGGTTCGGATGACTGGATCATGCGATTGACGAGCGGTCGTAGTTCGGGGAAGCTGTTACGCAAGTGGTCCCTGATGAAGCCGCAAACATGGCGCGTCGCGAGCAGACGATTCTCGGACAAGTTCATGTTCAGGAAGAGCGACACGGCAAGGGCAGGGTCATGGTAGCCGACGGCCCGGAGGGTTCCGGTGACGCATGACAGCACGGCCGCGCTTCGGTCCCGGATCATCCGGTCGAGGGTCGGGCGGAACCGCTCGATGCAGGCGGCGTCGGAGAGGATGAGCTTCTGAACGGCCTCGGCTGCCCTCCCACGCGTCGAGTTGATGCCGTTGACGTACAGGTTTCCGCCGCCGGCATCCCCCTGCCATGCCTCGCTGACGGGATCTTCGTGCTCCGTCGCGAGCCGGTCGAGCATCCGGACGGCATCGTCCGGGAGTTGATCTTCGATGTTTCCGAGGACATCAGCAATCGATTTCCTGCAGATCCCATGCGATTCCGCAAATGCCTTGCGGCACACCTGGAGCTTGAGATCGCTTGCGATCGGAGCGTCCTTCAACGCGGAGAGCGTCCGCTCCAGGTATACGGGGTTCGTGTCTGCGGGGAAGCGCAGGCTGAGGTGGGCGAATCGCTCCGGCTCCTCCTTGACGCGCTCTTCGAGAACTTGGGCCAATTGCTCGGCGCCGCCCGTGACTTCATCTTGCGAAAAATGCCATCGATTCTCCGAACGGTATTTTTCCATGGCACCCAGCCACTGGTCGTCGGTCATTTTGTCCGTGGCTGGTTTCTTGATCGGAGGCCCAACCAGGCTTGCGGCCATCGTGCGTGGTTCGCCTTGCGGCTCACCGAACTTCCGCGCAAGCTCCTCGAAGTGAGCCTTTGCGTGGGAGCTGCGGAATTTTGATGGAATCGCCGAGAGCAGGTCGAACCGGCTGTGCCCATGCCGCTTGTATCCTTCGCTGGTGCGTTCGTAAGGATGAACGTAGCACAGGATCGCCGTCTCAAGCCGATCTCGATTTTCGGGTGTGCAGTGCGGCACCACCGCCCGGATCGTTTCCATCGCGCACCAGTGCGGGCTGTCGGACAACCCGCACTGGAAGCGCCAAGGTTCATCGCACAGCAGGGCGGCCGCCTCGTCCGCGTAGCGTGCAGCTCCGCCGGCGTACAGGGCCAGCAGGAGGTGGTTCGCGACGTGGGTGTCGCGGCGGTGCAGTCCAGCGATCACGTCACGGATATCCGTGACGCCCTCGCGGGCGAGGGCGGCGAGTGCCCCGGCCAGCTCCGGGAGGCAGACTTCTTCACCTCCGGGATGCTCTTCTTTCGTGAGAAACGGCCATACGGCGTCGCGCTTCGGCGGCGTATCGCCGATCAGGGCGGAATCCGAGATTTCGAGAACCACTGGAAGCACATGCTTCACGAATACCGCAGGGGCGTGCTTCGCGGACGTATTGAACAGTACTGCCGCCGATTGGTCGTAGCGGAAAAACTCTCCTGTGCGCAGATCTCCGCCGCCGGCGCGGACGACCGCAAGGCGCCGCCGGAACCGATGAGCCAGAGCCTCCGGGACCCACTCCGGACGGTTCTCACCCAGGTCATCAAGCATGTCCCAGAACGTAGTATTCACCGCGATCGGCCCCCGGGCCTCGTCGAGCGTACCGTTGTCCACGAGACGCAGAAAGAAGTCGAAGAAACGTCGGCTCGTGTGATGGTCGGCCCACTCCATGAGGCACCGCAACCGCAACGCCCACTCCCCGCCGCGGTCGGCGTAGGGTTCGAGCAGGGCCGCGACGCGATCCGGTGAATGGCGTTGGTGGTGCCCCAAGTAATCCACTGCCAAGTTGGCGTACCGAGCGTTGCCCGAGGTCAGCCAATCCTCGATCACCCCGTGCCGGTCGGTCATCTCGAACCACGATGGTGCTCCGAAGAAGCGCTGCCATGCGATTGCCGACAGCTTGTCCGGGTTCGGTCTGTCTTCCTCGATGGCCTTGAGCGCCGGCATGATCCACTGTTGCCAGAGTACCCATTCTTCCTCGTTCGGTTCCGTGATCTCAGCGAGGAGGGTAAACACGAGATCCTTGATATGCGCCCGGATCCCCTCGTCCGGCAACAGGGTGCGAAGTTCCTGGACGTACCGGACAAGGTCGGCGTCTCGGAGATAGGCCAGCACCTGCCGGACCTGGGCGCGGCGGAACAGATGCTGCTCCGACCCCTTGAGGAACGACGCCAGCGATTCCTGCTGCCTGATGAACACCCGTGCGAAGCAGTAGTCGAAGAAGCTCTCGTGGCCGAACCCGTAGCGGCGCCCATCGAAGGTGAGCACGCCCTCCGAGGCCAACTGGTCCACGTATGCGGTCGGGAAATCGTCCAGGGTCTCGCGGGGCGCCGAAAGCTGTTGCGTGGAGGTCATCTCGTCGCAGAGGGTCTCCATCACCGCCTTCCACTGGTCTGGCGAGGGCGATATTCGTTCCTCGACGGCCCGCCGCTTCTCGTCCCAGTACCGGTCGAAGAGCTGCGTTGCGGTATCGAAGGCGGGCGCCCGCGCCGGATCGAAACCGACTTCGAGAAAGAGGGAGAGGTTCTGCGGGAGCCGCAGGAGCGCCAGTTGGCGCTCCCGGAACCGCGCCGGATCGAAACCGGCAGCGACCAGGATCTTCCTGACCTCATCGGTCTCGAACCCCGTGACGTCCACTTGCGCGTCCGGACCGGGTACGAGTCGCCGCAGGCGATGGTCGTGCCGCCAGTCGAAGGCCCGGCAGACGACGACGGAGTGGATCACGGCCCGGGCGCGCGTGCCGCGGGCCTCCTGAAGCAGGCTCTCGACGACGTCGAACGCGCCGGAGCTTCGGCCGGACATGGTGCTCACCGCGTCCAGTTGATCGACGATCAGGACGCCCGGGCGTCCAGCGGCCTCGGCCGCCGCTGCAAGCACCAGTACCGGGGATTCTTCGAGACCGAGATGGTCTCCGAGGTCCGCGGTGGTCGATACCGACGAGAACGGGATACGGTCGAGGCGGAACGCCAGCACCGGGAGGCCGCGTTCGCCCAGGGCCTCCGTGATCTCCAAGACGCAGGCCGTCTTCCCGGAGCCGGCCTTGCCGGTCACGGCGCTGTCGGTTGCAGTCTCCCCCAGCCGGGACAGCAACGTTTCCGACGCCTCCCTCCGAACGAGGGTTTTCCCAATGAGTCGTTGCCGTGCGCCGCCCAAGTATGGATCCGTCGCTTCCCGCACGGCGAAGCCTGCATGCTCAGGGCCGGGCTGACGCCGTATCCGATAGCCGCGTTGAGCGAGTGCTTCGACGAGACCCTGACGGGTCATCGTATGGTGCACGGAGTCTTCGACGATCGCCCGAAGCTCCGCCAGCACCGTGTCCGGGTTCGCGAGAAAGAGCGCCCGCGCTCCCCATCGCACTCGGTCTTCGAGATCATGCTCGCTGATCGTATGGACTTCGATCCGCCGCAGGCGATCGACCGCAGCCCGAGTGCCGCCCTTCCAGTAGCGGTTGAGCAGCGTCTCGAACGACCGCTTCCGTCCCTGGGCCGCGAGATAGGCGTGCTCGAATTCCTCCGCCGACTCCGCGTCGTTCGCCGCCTCGCACAGATTGGTCAACTCGGGGGCGTCGCTGCCGGAGACGAACACGAAGCGATCGTCGTTCCCCGCCAATGCATTACCCATCGCTCGAAGCAGTCCACCGGAGCCGAGCGCGGCGAGGCTCCACTTGCCTGTCGGATGGCTGCGCTTCACCTGATGGAGCTCCCGCCGAGCCCCGACCGTCACGACGAACTCCGTCTTTTCGACACCGGGGACTTCGATGCGGATCGCATCCGCATCGCCATGAAGCAGACGAAGGCATTCCCGGACCGTCCACCACTTCTCGTAGCGGTTGCCGAGCTTGTCCGCGGGGCCGCCGGGGAGGGTCATGCCGGAACGGCGCCGGCCGCTGCGCGGGTTCGACCCCGGTGACCGGGGCGGGGAGCGTGTTCGCGAGGTCGCGCCCGACGAGCCACACGTTCTCCGGCCACAGGGGCGGCGTTCGGCGCGTGCGGATCGCCTCCAGCCTTGCGTGGTTCGTTGCGCGCCGTTTCTCCTTCGGTTCGGGTGCGGTTCCAGGCGTCTTCAGCGCCGCGGTCTCCTCGCAGCCGCCCGTTTCGGCTGCGCCATGCTCCCCGGGACCCACCGTTCCACCGCGTCCACGACGATCTCCGACGCCCGGCGCAGGGCGTCGTCGTCGGTGGGACCGAGGATCCGTGCGTCCCCGTTTTGCTCCAGTGCATGTCCTCCCATCTCGACGGGCACGTCGCGAGTACCGGGAGCGGTGTCCGCTCGATTGCGGCCTTGGCGGCATCCGGAGCGCGCTTCATTGCAACCGCCAGATCGTACACAACCATCGGGAGCGCCATGTTACCCGCTCCCACGTCTTTCCGTATCCACGGCTTTCCTCGGCCGCCTCCCCCGCCGGGAGCGGTGGGCGGGGTGGCGAGCGAGCTCCAGTACGTCTACCAGGACCCCGGCGCTTCGCTCGACCCGCGGTGGAAGATCCGGCGCTCGCTGCATGAACCGCTCATCGTGCACACCCGGCTCGTTGCCTCGGAGCGGGACGAGGCGGTGAAGGGAACCCTGGACGCGGTGGGCCTCCCGCCGGGGGCATCTCGACCTCTATCCCCACGAGCTGAGCGGCGGGCAGCAACGGCGGGTGGGGCTCGCCCGGATCCTCACCCTGCGCCCCTCCTTGGTGATCCTCGACGAGCCGACGTCGGGGCTGGACGTCTCGGTGCAGGCCACCGTGCTCAACCTGTTCCGGGAGCTCCGGCAGGCGTTCGACCTCACCTACGGGCTCATCTCCCACGACCTCGGGGTGGTGCAGGCGATGTGCGACCGCATCATGGGGATGTACCTCGGCCGCATCATGGAGACGGGGCCGACCGGGCGGTTGTTCGGAGCGCCCCGGCGCCCCTGCACGAGGTCGCTGCTGAGCGCGATCGAAGAGGATCGCTTTCGGCGCCGCGGGAGTTCGGCCGCATAATCCCTGCCGGCGGCGGCGCTGGTTGCCGGCCGTCACTTGGGCCGGGGGCGCCCTGAACGGTCGGCGGCGCCCTCGGGGGCCGTGGGGGAGCGGCGGAGAGCGGAACGGGAGCGGGACCCGGAACGATGGCCGAGACTCGTCTTGCAGCGCTGGTCGGACGCCGGATCTCCCTGCCGGGGCACTTCGATGCCCCTGTCGTACTGGAGGACGCAAGATCGCTCGGCGCGGACGGCGGCGCCGGCTACGAATGCCGCGTCCGGCTGCCCGACGGGGCGCTCGAGGAGGCGGTGATCTCCTCCGAGGAGGCCGCGGCCGTTGCCGCAGCGGTTGCCGGGGCGGTCGCCGCAGCCGGAGAGGGCGCGCGGGACGCCCCGGCCGCCCCGCCCGCGGACCCCGAGAAGCTGCGGCTCCTGGTCGAGTCCGCCCGAATCCGCCTCGCTCATGCCCACGACCGCCAGTTCGCGGTCAGCCTCTCCGGCATCCGCACCCTGCCGCACCAGATCGAGGCGGTCTACCGCAAGATGCTGCCGCAGCCGCGGCTGCGCTTCCTGCTCGCCGACGACCCCGGCGCGGGCAAGACGATCATGGCCGGCCTCCTCATCAAGGAGCTCAAGCTCCGGGAGGCGGTCGAGCGCTGCCTGATCCTCGTTCCGGCCCCGTTGACCCTCCAATGGCAGGACGAGCTGCTGCGCTTCTTCAACGAGCCGTTCCGGATCGTCCACTCCGCGAACGACCAGCGGCAGCTCCTGAACCCGTGGGAGCGGGAAGCGCAGGTCGTCTCCTCCATCGACTACGCGAAGCAGGACGAGGTCCGGGAGCGGGTGTGGCGGCAGCATTGGGACCTCGTCATCATCGACGAGGCCCACAAGTGCAGCGCGTACACCAAGCGCTCCGCCGGCCGCGGCGACGAGGTCGAGCGCACGAAGCGCTACCAGCTCGCCGAACGGCTCTCCGAGCATTGCGACCACCTGCTGCTCCTGACCGCCACCCCCCATCATGGCGACGACGATCGGTTCGCGCACTTCATCCGCCTCATCGATCGGGACCTGTTTCCCGAACCCCATCGCGTCGGCGAGGCCGCCGGGCGGGTCCGGCGCGACGTCCTGCAGCTCGGCGAGGACTGCCCGTGGTCGCTGCGGCGGCTGAAGGAAGATCTCAAGGACCTGCACGGGCGCCGGCTGTTTCCGGATCGGCACGTGCACACCGTCCGCTTCCGCCTCGGCGCCGAGGAGTACGCCATCTACAAGGCGGTCACCGCATACATCAACGAGTTCCTGCCGCAAGCGGCCGGGCGGCGAAAGAACAGCGTCGCCCTCGTGCGCACCGTCTTCCAGCGCCGCCTGGCGAGCTCGACCCGCGCGATCCACGAATCGCTGCTCCGCCGCCGGACCCGGCTCGGAGCGCTCGTCGAGGAGCTCGACCGTCTGCCCCCCGCCCGGCGGGCCAAGCGGCTCGCGCAGATCTCCGGCCGGGTCGCCGACGCGGAGCAGGACGAGGACGATCTCGACGAGGCGGCCCGCGAGGCGCTCATCGACGAAACCACCGCGGCCCTCGAACTGGATCGGCTCCGGGCCGAGGTCGCGGCGCTCGGGGACCTGGCCGCGCGCGTCGGCCGGGTGCGCGAAGACGGCCGCGACTCCAAGCTCGTCGCGCTGCGCGAATGCCTGGAGCGGGCGGAGTTCGAGGAGCTGAAGGACGGGCGCGGCAAGCTGCTCGTCTTCACCGAACACCGGGACACGCTGAGCCACCTGCGGGACCACCTCGAATCCTGGGGGTACTCGACCTGCGCGATCCACGGCGGGATGAACCCGCGCGACCGCAAGCAGGCCCAGGAAGACTTCCGGACCAGCCGCCAGATCTGCGTGGCGACGGAAGCCGCCGGCGAAGGCATCAACCTCCAGTTCTGCCACCTGATGGTCAACTACGACCTGCCCTGGAACCCGACCCGCCTCGAACAGCGGCTGGGCCGCATCCACCGCATCGGGCAATCGCGCGACGTGTATGCGTTCAACTTCGTCGCCACGTCGTCGGAGGACGGCCAGCCGGTCATCGAAGGGCGCATCCTGGAGCGCCTGCTGAGCAAGCTGGACCGGATGCGCGACGCGCTCGGCGACCGGGTGTTCGACGTCGTCGGCGAGGTGCTCTCCCTGAACAAGGTCAACCTGCCGGAAATGCTCCGTGAAGTGGCCTATGAGCCGCGCCGCCTCGACGACTATCTCGACGCGATCGAGCGGATCGACCCGAAGCAGCTCGAGCTGTACGAGGACGCGACCGGGATTGCCCTGGCCCGCGCCCACGTGGACTTCTCGTCCTTCGCGAGGGCGAACCTGGAGGCGGAGGAGCGGCGGCTCATGCCGCGTTACGTCGAATCCCACTTCCTGGCCGCGGCCCGGGCGGTGGGCCTGCGGACGGAGGCGAGGGCGGGCGGACTGTGGCGGATCGAGCACGTGCGGGCCGATCTCCGCTCCGAACGCCTCGCCGCGGTCCGGCGCCTGGGGAGACCCGAGGCGAGCTACCGCAAGCTCACCTTCTACAAGGAGCATCTGGAGCAGGATCGGAATCTCGACGCGGTGCTCCTCGGTCCCGGACACCCGCTCTACGGCGCGGTGGACGAGAGGTTGCAGGAGCTCCTTGGCGAGCGGTTGGCGGGACGGACGGCGGCCGTGTACGTGGACCCGCTCGGGGAAACCCCCTGGCGCCTCCACTTCTACGAGATCTCGGTGCGCGGCCAGACCACCGGGGGCGAGGCGGCGACGATCCACGCCGAGCTGGCGGCCGTGCGGGAGGAGATCGGGGAAGATGTCGCCGTCGCGGACCGCTACCGCGTCGTTCCGGCGGATGCGCTCATCGATCTGCCCGCTCATCCGCACCCGCCCGCGACCCTGCCCGAGGTCGAGCAAGGCCCCGTCGGCGACTACGTCAAGGCGACCATCCAGATGCAGCGGCGGCGGGACGCGCAAGCCGAGCGCGGCCGCTACGCGGACGTGGCGCGCGAGTATCTGGAGAAGTCCTTCGCCGCCCGGGTCCGGGCGTCGCAGGACCGGGTGATGGGGCTGCGCGCCCGGGAGCCGAAGGAACCGGAAGTGACCCTGGCCCGCCAGCGCGCGGAGCGGGACTTGGCGGACCTCGAGCGCACCCGGAAGGAGCGCCTGGCCGGCATCGAGCGGCTTCGCATCGCCCGCCACGGCCCGGTGCGGCACGTCGCGAGCTGCTTGGTGCTGCCGCCCGACACGGAGACGGATCGGGGCCTCGCACTCGTCGAGGAGCCCGATCCGGCGTGGAAGCGGCGGGTCGAGCTTGCCGCGGAAGACGTCGTCGTCGCCTGGGAGGAGGCCCGGGGCCGGGAGTGCGAGCGGGTCGGCCACCAGAAGATCGGCTTCGACGTTCGCAGCCTGGCGCCGCCGGACCCGCAGACGGGCTACCGGGACCCGGTGGCCGGCGTGCGCCGGATCGAGGTCAAGGGCCGGAAGCGCGGCCAGCCCGTCCGGCTGACCACCAACGAGTGGTATAAGGCGCAGCAGCTCGGCGACACCTACTGGCTCTACGTGGTCTGGGACCCGCTGGACGATCCCGACCCGGCGCCGTTGATGATCCGGAACCCCGCCAAGCATCTGGACCACGCCAAGCGGGAGGTCGCCGCCGCCCGGTACTACGACCTGCCCGCGGAGGCGGTGGAACGGGCGGCTCGCGCACAATGGGCGGGGCGGCAATGAACGGCAGGTCTCGCACCCACCCTGGAAATCGTCAACCCCCGACCCGTTCGTTCGCTGGCCTGAATCCCGGGTTCCACTACTTCCGGGCCATGCACACCGCCGCTGCCAAGTTGCCGGAGGCTGCTGCGAGGCGGCTGACCGACTTCGGGTTGACCACCGATCAAGCCCGCGGCGAGGACCCCGAGCCGCGACCCGGATACCAGACAGGTTGATTCCGATGTGCCGGTGTCCGACACTTGCGTTTCGGTTTCAGAATGGATGCCGTCACGATGGCTTCAGTCACGATCAAGAGCCTGCCGCCGGGGCTCCATGAGGGGTTGAAGGAAGCTGCCCGGCGCAATCACCGGAGCCTGCAGGGCGAAATCATCGCCTGTCTGGAGCGTCACGTGGAGAGGCTTCCGCGCCGGAGGGTAGAGCTTCCGGCCGAGGCGGCGGCGTTGCGCAAGGGGCTTCCCCATTTCGACCACGCCCTGGTGGAGGAGTACAAGCGCGCCGGAAGGGCGTGAACGGTGAACGTGGTCGTCGATACGAACATCCTGGCCTACTACTGGCTTCCGGGCGCCCGCACGGAGGAAGCCGTGGCATTGCGAAGATCGACGGACCACTGGTACGTGCCGAAGCTCTGGAGGTCCGAATTCCGCAACATCCTTGCGGGGTTCCTGCGCCGGAAGGTCATGGGTCCGGACGCGGCGAAGGCCTTGGTCCGGGCTGCGGAAGCCGAGCTGGTCGACTTCGAGTGCGAGATTGATTCGGTCGCGGTCATGGAACTCGTCTCCGAGTCCGGCTGCTCCGCCTACGACTGTGAGTTCGTCGCCTTGGCCAGATCGATGGGCATCTCTCTGGTCACCGAAGACAAGAGGATCCGGCACGATTTTCCCGGCATCGCGGTCGGGATGGCTGCACTGATTGCTTGACGGAGGGCAATTCGCGGCTTGCCGGGCCGTGGGAAAGCCTGCGCTATGGCGGCTGCTTGCCGGACGAACGGAAGCGGACCGATTGGAACGTCTCGTTTTTTCTCAGACTGCATCCCGTTCCCCCTCTGGCGCAGCGGGCACGGCAGGGTCGAGATCGGCACGGAGGAGGATGGCGGCGTCGGGTACTACGTCAGCCATACCCCGAGCGAGGAGAGAAGGGAAGGAAACTTCCAGGAGCACGGCAGAGAAGAGCTCGGCCGGGTCATGTCATGGCTGGACGAGGCGCCCGAGGAGATCCATGAGGGGAGGCGGTGGCCGCCCGCTACTCCTCGGTGCGGCCCGTCGCGGTGGAGCAGGCGGTGCGGGAACAGCGAGCCGAGCCGGGCGGGTCGGGCGGCGGCTCGGCACGCTGACGCGAGGTTCGTGTCACACCATGTTCATGGCGGGCCGACCCGGAGAGCCGGATGAAGAACGTCACCATCACGCTGCCCGACGATCTCGCCCGGTGGCTGCGGGTTCGGGCGGCGGAGGACGACCGCAGCGTGTCCCGATGGATCGCCGATCTCCCGGCGGGGATGCGCCGGGGGGGAAGACACGTATGAGACCGTCATGAAGCAGGCGCTGGCGATCAAGCCGTGGAAGATGGAGTGGGTCGACGGCCGCAGGCCGGCCCGGGACGAGCTGCATGACCGCGCCGGTTTTCGCTGACACCAACGTCATCGTCTACCGGTTCGACACTGCGGATCCCCGGAAGCAGTCGCGGGCCGCCGACTGGTTCACACTCTTCTGGAACCGTCGCTCCGGGCGCGTGAGCTTCCAGGTGTTGCCGGATGCGTGCGCGGCACTGACGCGGAAGCGGAAACCGGCGTTCGCGTCGGGAAGGCGCATGGCGCGCGCACGCCGAGGGTGCTGGACCTGTTCGCGAACGGAAGCGCGATTCCGTTGGAAGCCGCACGCCTCGGTTGCGAGACCCGAACCCTCGACGCGTCGAGCCGGACGCCTCGAATGAACGAAGGAAGCGGGGGCCAAGCCGGATGCGCGTGAGCCGGATCGAGATCCGCAACTTCCGCTCGATACGGCATCTCGTCGTCGATCTGGGCGAAACCACGGTGTTCGTGGGTCCGAACAACGCCGGGAAGACCGCGATCCTGGATGCGCTGCGCATCGCCCTCACGCGGCGCTGGGGGCAGCGCGGGACCGGGTTCACGGAGTACGACGTTCACCTCGCCGGCGATGACGACGACCCGAAGGCGTCCCCCGGCATCAGCATCGAAATCCATGCGCAGGAATCCGAACCGGAAGAATGGCCCGCCGGCGTCGCGGAGGATCTCGACCAGATCGTACAGCTCGAGCTGCACACCGGCCTTCGCTCCATCGCTCTGCGAACGCGGTGCGCTTGGAGCGAGGAGAGCGGCGCCTTCGAGCCGACCTGGGAGTTCCTCAACGCGGCGCGTGACCCGCTGGCCGGCCGGGGCGCCCGCCGCGTCAACCTCGAGCGTTTCTGGCGCTACCTGCCGGTGTTCTACCTGGGCGCCCTGCGGGATGTGGGCGACGAGTTCTCTCCGCGCTTGCAGTTCTGGGGACGGCTGCTCAAGGCGCTGGAGATTCCGGCCGGCCTGGAATCGCGGGCGCTGCGGGTGCTCGATCTGCTCAACCGCCGCCTGCTGAAGGCCGACCCGCGCCTGCACGAAATTGCCGAGACGTTGTCCGGCGCCACTCGAATCGCCGCGCGTGACCGGGAAGGCGGGCTGGATTTGCGCATGGTCCCGCTCAAGATGTGGGACCTGCTCTCCCAAGCGGAGATCATCCTGCGCAACGAGCCGGATTCGCCGTGGCTGCCGCTCCTGCGCCAGGGCCAGGGCATCCAGAGCCTCTCGATGATCTTCCTGTTCCAGGCTTTCGTCGATCATCTCGTGTGCGAGCTGTACGAACCGGACAGCGAGCCGGTGCTCGCCTTGGAGGAACCGGAAACGCACCTGCATCCACAGGCGGCCCGCACCCTGTGGACCCACGTGCGAGCGCTGCCCGGCCAGAAGATCGTCACCACCCACTCGCCGTACTTCGTCCAGCACGTGCCGTTCCGGGACCTGCGTCTGGTACGCCTGACGAGAGAAGGGACGCAGGTGAAGTCGCTGCCCGCGACCTTCTCTGCTTCCGTTCCCGTTCTCGATGGCCTCGATGCCGTGGTGAGCCGATCCGCCGGCCGGCTGAAGTACGAGCGCGCGTCGGAGACCCTGACCGTCGCCGGGGCGCTCGATCAAAGGACCTTTCGCGATCTGCTCACATGCTGCGGCCGGCACGAACGACGAGCCGAGCTTCAAAGCGCCTTGAGGGATCTGCGGGATCGGTCCTCCCTCTACATCGACGATGACGAGCTTCAGTCGCTGGAGACCTGCGCCCGGCGGATGCGCGGAGAGATCTTCTTCGCCGAGCGCTGGCTGATCGTCGAGGGGCAGGCGGATTATCTGGTCATGCACGCGGTGGCGCGGGCGATGGATTACGATCTGGAGGAACACGGCGTGTCCGTGATCGACGCCCAGAACAACGGCAATCCGGCCACGTTCGCGGCGCTTGCACGAGCGCTCGACATCCCTTGGCTCGCCGTATTCGACGGAGACGAGGCAGGAAGGGGCTACGTGCAGGCCATCGCCAAGCGCGGATTCAGCGATGAGGAGCGGGCGAAACGCTGTCGAACCCATCGCGCCGGCGATCTGGAGGCCCAGCTCGTGGCCGATGGACTCGGCCCGGAGTTGCGCGAAATCCTGGCTGAGTTGGGCGTCGCCGATGTGCAGGCACTCGGGGATGAAGGGCTACTGGAGCGGCTGAGAGCCGACAAGACGGGCTTTGCCGCGGTGCTCGCCGCTCGGATTCGCGCCGTCCCCGACTTGGCGCAACGCGCACCGGCAGCTTTCCGAACCGCAATCAACGAGCTGCGGGGGCTCGCATGATGAACAGCCCACTGGCCTCGTCTCTCGCCGAGCTGACCGACGTGCAGCGACAGGCCGTCGGTTGGGAAGATGGTCCGCTGCTCGTGCTGGCCGGACCCGGCTCCGGCAAGACCCGGGTGCTCACGTGCCGGATCGCCCGCCTGCTGGATTCGTCCCCGGATCGGCGCTTCCGCATCCTCGCCCTGACGTTCACCAACAAGGCGGCGAACGAGATGGCGGCCCGCGTCGCCGCCCTCGTGCCGGGGCTGGAAGGACGCGCCAACATCGGAACCTTCCATGCCTTCTGTACGCAGGTCCTCCGGCAGCACGGCGTGCATTTGGGAATCAAGCCCGACTTCGCGATCTACTCGCAAGACAAGGATCGACAGGCGGTGCTGGAAGACGCGCTCGGCCGCGGTCCCGGGCAGGATTGGCGCCACGAGAACCTTCGACTCCTGCCCCTGATCGATCATCTCAAGACCCGGCTCGTGGAGCCCGAATCGGCGGAAGGGCATATCGGGGCGATGAACGGCCCGGCCGCCGAAGACCCCGGCCGCGTTGCCCGGGCCTACCGCCTCTACGAGGAGGAGCTTCGGCGCATCAACGCACTCGACTTCAACTCGCTCATCCTGGATGCGTACCGGTTGTTCGCCTACCCGGCCATGGCCCGCCAATATCGAAGGGCCTACCGGTACTGGCTGATCGACGAATTTCAGGACACCAACGGCGCCCAATACGCGCTGCTGCGGCGAATGGCCGGTCAGGATTTCCGCGAGATCTTCGCCGTCGCCGACGATGATCAGACGATCTTCGAGTGGAACGGGGCGAACGTTGGCAGAATCAGGGAACTGGTGAAGGACTTCTCCTGTGACGTGGTGCAACTGCCCACGAACTTCCGCTGCCCGCCGCCCATCGTCGAGGCCGCGAACCGCCTCGTCGTGTACAACGCCCGCCGCGCCGCGTCGAAGCAACCCGCCAAGCCGGCCCCGGCGCCGGGCAGCTTCCCGCCCTCGGACGAAGGGCAGATTCAGTGCCGCGAGTTCGACACGGACGGGGAGGAGACCGTCGGCATTGCGGAGGAGATCGCGCGCTTGGATACCGCGGCCCGCGGCCAGACCGCGGTGCTGGCCAGAAACCGGTTCCTCCTGGAAAAGATGCGCGAAGCCCTGATGGAGAAGGGTGTTCCCGCGGTGGTCGCGATGCGCCGCGACGACTTCGTGTCTCCGCAGATGCGCTGGCTCGTCGCCTGCCTGAAGCAGATCGACCGGCCGCTGGACCGGCGCAACATGGCCGTGCTGGTCGAGGCGTTCGGCAGGTTCGCGCCTTCGCCGCTGGACTTGGACGAGCTCGCGTCGCGGTCGGAGTCCGGTGGGCTCACCTGCCTCAAGGTGTGGACGGATGCGGTGCGCGAGGCCGGGATGCCGCGCCCTGTCGCCGAAGTGGTTGACGCGATCGCCGACCTCTCCGCCGGAACTCTCAAGCTCACCGAGGGGATCGGACGAATCCTCGATTGCTTCAACGGCAACGAACCGAACGACGACCTCAAGGACGACCTGAACGCATGGCGAAGGATCCAGCGTGAGATCAGGGACGTGCAGGGCCTCGGCACTTTGGACCGATTTCTTCAGGAGCTGCAGCTACGCTCCAAGGAACCGGCGCCCGCACCGGGGACCGTGTCGCTGACCACCATCCACGGCGCCAAGGGCCTGGAATTCGAGACGGTGTACCTGATCGGCATGGCAGAGGATATCCTGCCGTCTTGGCACAGCTTGAAGAAGGGCAACGGCAGCGCCGCGCTGGAAGAGGAGCGCCGGGGGTGCTTCGTGGCCGTCACCCGCGCCGGGAAGCGTCTGATCCTGTCGTGGGCTCGGCACTACCGGGAATGGCCGAAGAAGCCTTCGCGATTCCTCGAGGAGATGGGCTGCTTGGGCGACCGCGGGGCCGGCGTGGCAGCGCGGGAACCGCGGGACGAGCCGGGCGGGTCGGGCGGCGGCTCGGCGGCGCGCTGACGCAGGGTTCGTGTCACACTGTGTTCATGGCGGGGCGGCTTGGAGAGCCGAGTTGAAGAACGTCACCATCACGCTGCCCGACGACCTCGCCCGGTGGGTGCGGGTCCGGGCGGCGGAGGACGGCCACAGCGTGTCCCGGTGGGTCGCCGACCTCTTGGCCGGGATGCGCCGCGGGGAAGATGAGCACGAGGTCGCGATGAGGGAGTTTCTGGCCGTGAAGCCCCGCCGGATGGAGTGGGTCGACGGCCGCAGGCCGACCCGGGAGGAGCTGCATGACCGCGCCGGTTTCGCTGACGCCAAGCCGTCCACGGACCCCGGCGGCGCGCTGACGCAGGATTCGTGTCACACTGTGTTCATGGCGGGCCGACTTGGAGAGCCGAGTTGAAGAACGTCACCATCACGCTGCCGGACGATCTCGCCCGGTGGCTGCGGGTCCGGGGGGCGGAGGACGACCGCAGCGTGTCCCGGTGGATCGCCGATCTCCTGGCGGGGGTGCGTCGCGGGGAAGATACGTACGATGTCGCCATGAAGCGGTACTTGGCGATGAAGCCGCACAGGATCGACTGGCCGGACGGCCGCAGACCGACACGCGAGGAACTGCATGGGCGCTCCGGTTTGCGTTGATGCCTCGGAAATAGACAATGAATCAAAAGAAGAAAATGGCGTCGGCCCTTGGTGCTTTCACGAATGCTCGTGGCAGGCCTTCCGTATTCCTGTTTCTTGCCGGGTCGCTAAAACCCGGGCACGTGATTCAGTTACGTTCGGTGCTTGGTGATCACACATTCGAAGAGTGGATCTCGTGATCGATTCGCATGGAGGCAACATCCATGCAGCCTACCAGGTGATTGAGCTCTTGCGTCTGCACACAGAGCGTATCCACGCCTGCGTCCCGCTCTACGCGAAGAGCGCCGCGACCCTTCTATGCTTGGGCGCGGAGGAAATCGTTGTAGACGATCTTGCTCAACTGGGTCCGCTGGATACCCAGATATATGAGGAAAAGAAAGGAGGTAAGGGAGAATTTACTTCGGCCTTGAGTCCGTTCAAGACACTTGAACAGCTTCAAACATTTTCGCTTGAAACACTCGATATAGCCATGAAGACGATCGTCGTACGCTCTGGCATGGGTTTGGATGAGTGTCTGAAACATGCAATCGAGTTCGTTCGCAGCACAACGGGTTCTCTGTTCACACAGCTCGATCCGGAGAAATTCGGCGAGTATAGTCGCGCACTTGCAGTCGGCACGGAGTATGGAAGCCGCCTGCTTCGTCGATTCACTTCCTGGGACGATGAGAAGCGCATGGAGATTTTGGAGAAATTGGTACATGGTTATCCATCTCATGAATACATTATCGACTACCATGAACTTGAAGAGATGGGTTTCAATGTGAGACTGTTCGTCGATTCAGAGCGTGCGGCAGTACAAGAGCTTTTCAATATTCTTCCGGTTGATCAGACGATGATCGATCTGGTTCTACCTGAAGAAGTACGGAATCGGCAGGCAGATAACACAGGGAGCGAAGCATCATGAATCATGAAAATCCACGTTGGGGAATGCGTGAGCTTGGCCAGCGAACCGAAGGGCGTTCGTCCTTGAGAAGTCTGATCAATGCTCAATTGCCGGATACTCGAATTTTCGTCGGTCGTCTGTATCGTGAGTTTACGGCGTCTGGCCGTTGCATGCACACGAATCGACTTTTCCGAAATAAGGATGATATGCCTTGGTTCATGGTAGATCATGATAAAAATTCTTGAGCAGACCGGATCTTCACGCCATGTCGCCAGCGCAGACTTGATTCCATCAAGTGACGTGATCTGCGGAAAGTATCGAACATAGTCCGATGCCATGACGCAGGATGACTCCGTACCAGGAGCGGCGCCGGAAGACGACCGCCGGCTGATCGAGGACTACCTGCCGCTCGACGCGATCAATGCCATCGCGTCCAAGGAGAAGCTGCATCCCCGGCGATACGTGGAGCTGGTCCACTACTGGCCGGCCCGCCGCCCGATCACCGCGTCGCGCGCCGCCGTCTACGCCGCGCTCGTCCCCGCCCCGAACTCCGATGCCGAACGCGAGGAGGCCAAGGATTTCGTCGCCGGACTCGCTGCCTACGAGCCGGCCGCCGCGACGGTCGGCGAGGCGCGCGACCGGATCAGGGCGCTGCACGACGGGAGGGCGCCCAAGGTGCTGGACCTGTTCGCGGGCGGGGGCGCCATTCCGCTGGAAGCCGCGCGTCTCGGCTGCGAGAGCCACGCCCTCGACTACAACCCGGTGGCGCACCTGATCGAGCTGTGCACCCTGGTGTATCCGCAGACGTTCGGCCCGGGTCTTGCGAACGACTTCCAGCGGTGGAGCGAAGTGGTTCTCGACCGGCTGCGAAGGGAGATCGGCGATCTGTACCCGGCCATCGAGATACCGCGGACCCGGGACGTGTCCCGCCAGTCGGAGCTCTTCGCGGGCGGTGACCCTCCAACGGCCCGGCAGGCCGAACCGGTCGCGTACATCCGGGCGCGCACCGTTCCATGCCGCCGGCCCGGCTGCGCCGCTCCCGTTCCCCTGGTCCGTCAGGCGTGGCTTCGCAAGAAGGGCGGCGCCGTGGCGGCGGTTCCGCGCATCGAGGGCGGCAGTCGCCTGCGTTGGGACATCGTGTCGGGGAGCTCCACCGATGAGGTCTCGCTGCACGCGGAGCAGACCGGCGCGGGACAGGCGGTCTGCGTCGCGTGCAATACCCCCGCACCCGCCGATCACGTCAAGGAGATGGCGGCGGCGGGCCGGATGGGGGAGTCGCTTGCGGCGGTCGTAGCCGCGCTGCCGAGAAGCGGGCAACAGTCGAAGAGACGACCCAAGCTGTACCTGTCTCCGGAGGTTACTTCAGTGCTTCCGGAGAACGAGTTGGCGCAACGTCTGGCCGATATTGAGCGAGAGCTCGGCCTCGCTCGCCCTGCCGAGGCGCTTCACGGGAAGCTCCGCGACCAATTGCCGGCTTACGGAGTAGAGCACTACTCCGAGCTGTTCACGCCCCGGCAACTGCTGGTCCTGTTCACCCTCATCAAACACGTCCGAAAAGCCCATGCCGAAATGCTGGGAGAGGGTATGGCCGAGGATCGGGCGCGGGCGCTGGCGACGTACTTTGCGATGGCGTTCGGCCGTTTCGTCATCATATTCAACAAGTTTTCTCGGTGGGAGCCCGCAGTCCAGAGAACGAAAGGAGCCATTGGTGATCGTCAAGCTCTGAAGATGATTTACGATTTTTCCGAGATCAATGGCTTGGCGCACACGGAGGGTTGCCTCCCCTTCGCGCTGGACCGGGAGGCATACTGCATCCGCGAGCTCGCCAAGGTCGGCGTCGGCAATCCGTCGGTCGTCACCCGCGGCAACGCGGAGAAGCTGTTCTACGACGACCAGACCTTCGACGCGGTGATCACCGATCCGCCCTACTACAGCAGCATCTACTACGCGGATCTGTCGGCGTTCTTCTACGTGTGGCTGAAACGCATCGTCGGCGACCTCTACCCCGAGCACTTCACCCTGCCCGCGCCCCCGAAGCGGCGGGAGGCGGTCGCCCAGCCGAGCGAGCACGGCGGGAACGCGAAGGAGGCGAACGCGCACTACCAGGACCTGATGCGCCGCTCGTTCGCGGAAGCCCGCCGCGTCCTGAAGCCGGGCGCCCCCCTCGTCTGCGTCTACGCCCACCGGACGACGGAGGGCTGGGCCACCCTGATCCGCGCCCTGGTCGACGCCGGGCTCACCGTCACCGAGGCGTGGCCGGTGCAGACGGAGTCGCGCGGGCGGGTCAACGCGCTCGGGGCCGCCGCGCTCTCCGACAGCATCTTCTTCGTCGCACGAAGGCGGGACGACACCGCGACCGGCCGGTACGAAGCGGAGGTGGAGCCGGAGCTGCACCACATCGCGCGCGAGCGCGTGACCACCCTGTGGGCGGGGGGCAAGGGGATCGGAGGCGCCGACCTGCTGATGGCTGCGGTCGGCGCGGGCCTTCGCGCCTACACGCGCTTCGCCAGGGTCGAGTACGCCAACGGCGAGGCCGTGCCCGCCGAACGCTATCTCCGCGAGGTCGAGGGTGTCGTGCTCGACGTGATGCTCGACGAGATCTTCGGCTTGCGCGGAGCGGCCGTCGGCTCGGTGGACCCGACCACCCGCTTCTACATCCTGTGGCGGTTCACCTATCGCGAGTCCGCCATCGAGGCCGGCGACACCTACGTCTTCTGCTATCCGCAGGGCATCGAGATGGACGGCCCGGACGGGCTGGCCGGGCCGGCGCCGTCGCTGGTCGAGAAGGTCCGCGCGGGCGCGGGCGGCAGCAAGTTCCGGGTCCGCACCTTCGAGGAGCGCGGCGGCGGCGGCGCGCTCGGCATCGGTGAAGACGGCAAGCCGGCGCCGCTCGTCGACGTCGTCCACCGGCTGCTCTGGCTGCTGGACAACCGGCCGATGCAGGTCCGGGAGTTCCTGGAGGCGGCGCGACCGAGCCAGGAGCAGCTTCGCCTGGTCACCCAGGCGCTCTGCGCCCCGGTCCTGGACGGCCCGCGAGCGGAGGACGCCGCGCCGACCGCCGAGCTGCGCGCCCTCGCCCGGCTGAACGCCAACTGGCGGAGCGTGGTCGAGGGGGCCGCGTATGATCGGGAGGTCGAAGGCCGGATCACCGGACAGGCGGAGCTGTCCCTGGAGGGCGCCGACCGATGAGCGAAGCACCCCGCCCCTGGCTCGAATGCGTCGACCTGCACCCCGACGTCCTGTCGGACGATTTCTCCGAAGACGTCTTCGCGCTCGACCTCCGCGTGCTGGCCGACCATCTGATCGAGACGGATTCCGGTTTGCCGGCAAACGCTGAACCGATGCGCTTGGCGGATTGATGGTCCCTTACCCATGAAGTCTTCGACAAGGCCACGAAGAAACCTCCGCCGCCCGGCTTCCGATCCCCTGATGCCGAATTCCCGGGAGGGGAGCGTCCTGGGAGCGCGGGCGTCCCGCCCGCAAGCGGGCCGGAGGCCCGCCATATGGCAAAGCGGGCGGGACGCCCGCGCTCCCAGGTTCGCAACCGGCGCACGGTTCCGGCTCCGCCGGGTCGGGGGCTCGACGAAGAGGACATGGTAATGGAGCCGTCTCCACGGGCAGTCTACGACGATCCGGCAAGCCATTGGGCTTTCCTGACCCGGCCCTCGGACGACGAATTCGAAGGCCAGCACTTCGATCGCAAGGAGGCGGGCCAGCGGACGAGTGACGCCAAGAGGCTCGGAAATCAACTGAGACAGCTCCGGGAGGGCATCACCGAGACGATTTCAGGCTTCGCCAACAGCAACGTCGAGGGCGGCCTTCTCGTGATCGGAATCGCATCCAACGGGGACGTCGAGGGCATCAACCATCTGACGGAAGAACAGAAGAACAGCCTCACCAACATCGGGAACCTCCTCCACAATCAGGCGGCCGAGGCGAAGCTTCACGGATGCGCCGACGCTTCCGGCCAAAGCAACGCCATCTGCCTGATCTTCACCCCCCATGCCGACAGGGGCATCTGCGAGACGCCGGGACCGGCGCCAAGAGCGTGGGAGCGACGCGGCCCCCAGAACGTGCCCGTTACGCAGGAGATGCGGGATCGGATCAGCGACAGGAAGAACCTTGTCGATTTCGAGAATACGTTCTGTTGCCCCTACGATCGCGCCGACCTCTCGGACGACATCCTGGAGGAGTTCCGCAAGGTGTTTTCCCCGGGCGCGACCGGAGACTTCCCGGACGAACGGTTGCTCCATGAAGCCGGCGCGCTGGTTCGCCGGGATGGGGAGCACTGGTTTACACATGCCGGGCTTCTGTTCTTCGGATCGAACCCGCAGCGGGTTCTTCCCGCATCGTACATCCGCCTGTTGCGATTCGGAGTGGTTTTCGAAGACTTCGCCAAGCGTGGCCTGCCGACGTTCGACCAGAAGTTCACGGGTCCGGTCACGAAGCAGATCCGCGAAGCGAGGACGTTCTTCCGGGAGTCCGCGTTCTTCAAGCGCTATCAAAAGCGGGGGGAGACGGGCGGCTTCGTCGAGGACCCGGAATTTCCGCCCACCGTCATCGAAGAGGCGATCGTGAACGCCGTGGCGCATCGGGACTACCGTACCGGCATACCGATCGAGTGCGAAGCCTACACGGATGCGTTCGTGGTGAAGAATCCAGGCCGGATGACCCAGCGGGACGCGGATCTCCCGCCCCATTTCACATTGGCCGAGGTCGTGCTCGACTCGATGCCCAGGAATCCCAAGCTGCTGGAATGGCTGAAGCTGATGCGAGACCCGAGCGGCATCGCCTATGTACAGGCCATCAGCGAGGGTACGAAGCAGATGGTCACGGCGATGAAGGATCACAAATTGCCCGCCCCCTCGTACCGCCTCGCCTCGAACGAGACGTTGATCAGGATCGAAAGCAGGGCCGAAGAGCGTGAGGCTGCGCTCCTGGCTGCGAACGACGACAGAGCAACGGAATTCGGCAACCTGTTTCTCCTGAGATTTCGGCGGCAGGAAAATCCGGTCGGGTACGAGGTCTTCGGATCACGTTACGGAGAGATCATGAAGACGCTGCGCGATGCCCTCAAGGGGAACGGATGGCACATCGACCGCGATGGATTCAGCAGGGTATTGGCGCACAGAAGACGCATCGAGCTGGACACACCAGTGGAGGTGAGGTCGATTCTGCGTTTCTATCCAGCGTACGAGTTTCAGATTCGGCAGTACCATCGGCGTTTTTACCTGTGTATCGATTACAGGTGCCTGGCCCTCAACGTGAGAAGGCTCGCCGTCGTCAAGCAGCACTTCACGCGAGACGAACTGGAACGCCGCCGCTGCATAGCGGACAGTGGAGGATGGCGAGATGGTCGGCTGTCTGAATTCAGCGATGAATTCGCGAAAGTGCGATTTTTCGACACTGACAGGGAAGAGACCGTTTCCGTTGGTGACGTCATTCCCATTTGCAACGTGGCGATGCTGGAATCCATGTTGGAACAGGAAGGATCGTCATTCGACCTCGTCACTGCGATCCGAAAGCATAGCTTGGTCACGAGGAAAGATTCCGCGAGAGAGCGAGCGGAGAAAATACTAACGATGGCGAATCATCTTGCAGAAACTCTGTTTCCACTGCGGTGCTTCGACCTCGACGTAGATGTAGTATCCGATCCGGTTCGGCTTTCCGAACGAGCGCGGCTCCCGGAATGGGAGCTGATCGTTCACCGACTTCCGGAGCCGGAGGTCGAGTTTCGGCAGCATCAATTGTCGCCGAACGTCCGGGAAGGCATCACGAGGTATGGCGCTTATGGCGATGAGCCGCAGGAGATCGAGCTGGTGCCCGTCTGTCTGAGTTCGATGCGCAAGGAAATGGAAGGCTTGATCGCCCGCCTGATTGGAGGACGATACAGATACCTCGGTTCCGAACGCACGTTCGCGACGAAGTTCTCGTATTCGGCGATCGTGACCGTGGATCGCGTCGATGACGTCCGGGGAGAAATCGAACGTCTGTTGGATCGGCGGCCGGGAAGCCGAACCGAGGCTCGTACAAGATCGCTCTTTCTCGTCCACACCCCGGAGGAGGGCTACTCCCGCGACGACCATACGGCGCCATACTACGTCAACAAGAGGTTGTTGCTGGAAAGAGGCGTGCCTTGCCAGATGGTGGATACCCCGACGCTCAAGAATGCGGATTGGAAGGATCTGAACCTGGCCCTGAACATCTGCGCGAAGTGCGGCGTCCGGCCCTGGGTTTTGCCGGATGCCATCCCGGAAGCGGATTTCTTCGTGGGATTGTCCTACACGCAGTCCGGCGACGGCCGCCGGATCATGGGGTTCGCCAGCGTGTTCAACAGCTATGGAAGATGGGAGTTCTATCGTGGGAACACGTCCTGGTTCGACTTCGACGATCGAAACGTCCGTCTTGCCGGGCTGGTCGAAGAAACGTTGACGAGGCTCGGATCCCGGTTGTCCTCGACCCCCCGCGTGGTGTTCCAATATTCGGCGAAATTCTCGCGGATCGACCGGGAGGCGATTCTTCGCGCGGCCCGGAGAGTTCGTCCGGAGGGCATTTACACCTTCGCCTGGATCAATTCCCATCACAACGTCCGTTTTTACGATCGCCGGCCGGATACGGACGGAAGTCTTCGCCGAGGCAGCTACGTCGAGGCCGGCGCGAACAAGCTCTACTTGTCCACCACGGGCTACAACCCGTTTCGCCGGATGATGGGGACGCCGAAGCCACTGGAAGTCTCCGCGTGGGTCGAGCGACCGGACGGCGGTGGCGGCCGGCCGGATTTGCGTGTACTTGCCCTGCAGGTGCTGAGCCTCACGAAGCTGAACTGGGCTTCCACGGATGCGTTCTGCGGGGAGCCGATCACGCTCAAGTACGCCGGGGACATCGCCTACTTGACGGCAGCGTTTCTACGGCAGTCGGAGCCGTTCAAGCTGCACCCGTCGCTGGAGACGACGCCATGGTTCCTGTAGGGGTTCATACAGGCATGGGACGAGGTCGTCTCGCGCGACCGACCGAGCTGCGCGCCCTCGCCCGGCTGAACGCCAATTGGCGGAGCGTCGTCGAAGGGGCCGCGTATGATCGGAAGGTCGAAGGCCGGATCACCGGACAGGCGGCGCTGTCCCTGGAGGGCGACGACCGATGAGCGAAGCACCCCGCCCCTGGCTCGAATGCGTCGACCTGCATCCCGACGTCCTGTCGGACGATTTCTCCGAAGACGTCTTCGCGCTCGACCTCGGCAGCCTGTCGGACTACCTGACGGGGAAGAGCCTGGGTCTGCCGGACCGGGACCTGCCGCGGGTGCCGGCGGCGTACCGGGACGCGGACGGCTTCTTCCAGGCGTCCTACCTCACCCGCGGCCTGAAGTCGCTGCTCGAAGACGTTCTCGGACGGCTCACCGGCGTCCAGGGCAACCGCGTGCTCAAGCTGCTGACGCCCTTCGGCGGCGGCAAGTCCCATACGCTCGCCGCGCTGCTGCACGCCGCCCGGTCGCGGGCGGCGCTCGACGCCCTGCCCGAGGCATCCGGGTTGCCGCGCCCCGAGCGGGTGCGCGTGGCGGTGGTGGACGGCCAGTTCTTCGACGCGCGGGTCGGCAAGCGGGCGCCGGAGGAGGGCTTCGCCGCGAAGACCGTCTGGGGCTGGATCGCGTGGGCGCTCGGCGGATCGGAGGGCTACGAGGTCGTCCAAGCGCAGGACGAAGCCCGGGTCGCTCCGGGCGGCGACGCGCTCGTCGCGCTGCTCAAGCGCGGCCCGAGCCTGATCCTGCTCGACGAGATCCTGGAATACCTCATCAGCGCCGGCGGGGTGCGCGTCGAACAGACCACGCTTCGCGACGAGACGCTGTCCTTCCTCAAGCGGCTGACGGTGGCGGTCGGAAACGTGGACGATGCGGTGCTGGTGTACTCGTTGCAATCGAGCAAACGCGAATCCCTCGAATACACCGACCTGCTTCGGACGGTGGAGCACCTGGCGGCCCGCAAGGACCAGCGCCGGGAGCCGGTGGAAGGCAACGAGATCCTCAACGTGATCCAGCGCCGTCTGCTCTCCGGGCCGCCCGATCCGGCCGCTGCGGCAAGCGCGGCGGAATCCTGCCGGCAGGTGTTCACCCGGATGCGCCGCGCCTATGCGCACGGGGAGCCGGAACGCCGGCAGGCGGAGGAAGAAGGACTGGCGCTGCGCGACCGGATCAAGGCGTCCTATCCCTTTCATCCCGCCCTCGTCGATCTCATGCGGGAGCGCTGGGCGGCCATTCCCGACTTCCAGCGCACCCGGGGCGCCCTGCGTTTCCTGGCTGCCTGTCTTCGCGCCGCCCACCGCGCCGGCGGCTCGCGGCTGCTCCTCGGTCCGGGGGACGTTCCCGTTCGCGATGCGGACGTGCGCGTCGCCTTCTTCAAGGAGGTCGGACAGCGGGAGGACTTTCTGGCCTGCCTGGAGCATGACTTCGTCGGCGCCAACGCGAGGACGCGGCGGATCGACGACCGGCGCGCCCGCGAGGTGACGGCCGAATCCGGCAAGCAACCGGCCACCCGTCTCGCGACCGCCATACTCATGCACTCCTTCGGCGGCCTGCGGCGGGACGGGAGCGAGGAGGGGGACCCGCTGCCTCCGGGGATCGGGGAGCCCGACCTGCTGAGTGTCAGCATCGGCCCGGACCTCGACAACACCACCATCCAGGCGTGCCTCAAGGAGCTGAAGGAGCAGTGCCTGTATCTCCATTTCGACGGCGTGCGCTACTGCTTCAAGAAGGACCCCAACGTCACCCTGCTGGTCGAGCAGGAGGCCGATGCCGTGTCGCGGGACGAAGATCGCATTCGATCCCGCATCCGGCAGATGATCGAAGAACGCCTTGCCGGGCAGCGGTCGGCCATCGTCTGGCCGGCGAAGCCCGCCGACGTGCCGGACCGGGAGCCGCGATTCCTGATCGCCTACCTGCCGCTGGAATTCGCCGCGCGGGCGGCCTCGGAGCAGAGACGGACGGCGCTCGGCATCTGCGAGAGCTACGGCAACCGTACCCGCGAATTCCGCAACGGCCTGGGCTTGGCCGTGCCGATGGCGGATCAGATCGAAGTCCTGCGGCGCGCCGTCCGTTACCTGCTTGCCGTGGAGCGCGTCCAGGGGAGGCAGCGCGAGCACAACCTCACGGATGCGCAGAAGAGCCAGCTCAGGGAACGCGGCGCTACGGAAAGGACGGGGGCCGAGTCCGCGCTTCTGAAGCTCTACGGAGAGGTCTGGCTGCCGTCATCCGATGGCGGCGCGCTCGCGATGGACACCGTCAGGATGGAAGGGCGTCCGCTTCGGACCACGTTGGACGAGAAGAAACGCGCCCTGATCCATCAACGCCTGACGGAGCTGCTGACCACCGTGCAGCGCCGGGTCTTCGAGACCGTGGCGCCGGGGAAGATCGTCGAGCTGTTCAAGGTCGGTGAAGACGGGTCCGAACCACCCGGTATCGCCGCTGACCGGATCGTGGCCGGGTTCTTCTCGTTCCTCGGCTTCCCGCGGCTGCTCACCGCCGATGCCTTGCGCAAGGCGGTCATGCGCGGGGTCGAGACCGGCCTCTTCGGCTACGCCACCGGTCGGCCCGACCTTGGCGAGGACGGCCGTTATCGAATCGACAGGAGCCACGTCGCCTTCGGACGCAGCGTGGCGGAGGACGAGATCGATCTGGATTCGGGGTTCCTCATGCTCCCCGCGGCGCTTCCCGTCCAGACTGTCGAGGGCGCCGACGGAGACGAATCGCGGCCGGAACCCGGGACCCTCACCGGGGTGGAGTTCGAAGTCCGGGACCGCGGCGTACCCGATGATCCCGTGGCGCCCTCCATCGCGGATGAGAGCGAAGTCACCCTTTCGTTCACCGCCGAACGGGACGCGCTCTATGGCGCGTGGAACGCCCTCGCCAACCTCGCGGACTTGGCCGGCAAGGTCTCCGTCAGCGTCCGGGCGGAGGGCGCACTCGACAAGGCCAGGCTGGAGAACGGGGTTCTCGAACCGCTCCGGGAGCTCCGGCTGATCGATGACTGATCCGGGCGAATCGCGGCTCCCCCGGTGGCGGTCAGCCTCATGCAAGGGAGGCGACTGAGATGGCCCGCGCCGATCTGCTCCTCGATCTCGACCGCGCCGCCGCCGCGCAACCGAACGTACCATCCCCGGCCGGTGGAGAGGGTCCTGCGCTACAGCAGCTCGACCAGCGTGGCCACCACCCCGACCGCCACGACCATCATGGAGCCGAGGCGCATCGTCAGGCGTAGCTCCAGCTTCTTCAGATCTTCCTTCATCGCCAGCTTCTCGTCGATCAGGTTCGCCTGCGAACGCGCCAGCACCTCGGCCTGAGCCTCCGGCATACCCGCTTCGGTCAGCTCCTTCACGAAGGCGTGGGAGTCGAATACGATCGTGCTCATCCGCGTTCCGAGCCTCCAACGCTCACGGCAGCTCTCTCCATGCGACGGCCACCGGGACGGCGGAATCCGCGAGACCCGGCAGCACGCTTTCGACGGGCGGCCGTCCCGCGCGGGCGAAGTGTAGCGCGTGCCGTCCGTCACGGTACGGCCGTGGCCCGCCCGCGCAGAGCCATTTCACGCTGGCCGACTTGCCCATCGCCCTTCCTGAGAACGGTACGTCTTGGGAACGGTGCATCCTGGGAACGGGCGTCTCGCCCGCATCGATCCGCGGCGGTCTTGCCATCCCATTTGCGGGCGGAACGCGCCGTTCTCAGGACGCCCGTGTCGGGCGCCGCTCTGGTTCGGCCGAACCGGGTTCGCCCGCGCGTACCGAATTCCGCAGCGTGAAGCGGCCGTGGCCCGCCCGCGTCGCGCCCCGCGCCCCGGGACGCAAGGTGCTACATTGTCGCCGGGCGGGTCCCGACCGGAGCCCGCCCGGGGATGCTTCCCGGGGCCGGAAGGGGGGCGTCGGGCGCCCGCCGGCGAGGCCGCTCGTGGACGGCGCCGTCGCGCCTGCCGGACCGGAGGGCGCCCCGGATGCGCCGGCGCGGCGCAGGGTCCGCTTGCGGCGCCGCCGCCTCTCCCCGGGACCCCGCCGCCGCCCGATTCAACCGACGAGTACGGATCGCCATGAAGTCGTCACGAGCCGGGCGCCGCATCGGGGTGGACGTCGGCGGCACCTTCACCGACGTCGTGCTGAGCGACGGCGGCGCCCTGCGCACCGCGAAGGTCTCCTCGGTTCCGGAGGACCCGTCGCGGGGCTTCTTCACCGGCGTCGAGCGCGTGCTCGAGGGGGCGGAGGCTTCCGCTTCCCGGGAAGCGATCGATCTCCTGTTCCACGGCTCCACGGTCGCGACCAACGCGATCCTGGAAGGGCGGGGGGCGCGTACCGGCCTGCTGGTGACCGACGGCTTCAAGTACGTGCTCGAGATCGGTCGGGCCGAGATCCCGCGCCGCGAGAACCTCTTCGCGTGGGTGAAGCCCAAACGCCCGGTGCCGCCCCGCCTCATCCTGGAGGTGCCGGAACGGATGCGGCTCGACGGCGCGGTCGACCGCGCGCTGGACGAGGACCGGTGCCGGGCCGCCGCCCGGGAGCTCGGGGCGGCGGGGATCGACGCGGTGGCGATCGTCTTCCTCCACGCCTGGGCGAACCCCGAGCACGAGCGGCGCGCGCGGGACCTCGTCCTCGACGAGCTCCCCGGCGCCGCGGTATCGCTCTCGAGCGACGTGCTGCCGGTCTTTCGCGAGTACGAACGATCGATGGCGACCGTGCTCAACGCGCGGGTCCAGCCGATCGTCGGCCGTTACATCGAACGGATCGCGTCCGGACTCGGCGAGCGCGGGGTCGATGCGCCGTTCTTCGTGATGAAGTCGAACGGCGGGATGTTCTCGCCGCGCGAGGCGGTCCGGGAGCCCATCCACCTGGCGCTCTCGGGGCCGGCCGCGGGGGTGCGCGGGGCGGCGTTCGTCGGGGCCGCGGCGGGTTGCCGCGACCTCATCGCCATCGACATGGGCGGCACCAGCGCGGACGTCTCCCTCGTCCGCGACGCCGCCCCCACCATCACGAAGGACGGCGAGATCGGCCCCTTTCCGCTTCCCGTCTCCATGGTCGACGTCCACACCATCGGCGCGGGCGGCGGGAGCATCGCTTCGGTGACCGCCGACGGCAGCCTCGTCGTCGGGCCGCGAAGCGCGGGCGCGGAGCCCGGCCCCGCCTGCTACGGCCACGGCGGGGAGGAGCCGACGGTGACCGACGCCAACCTGCTGCTCGGCCGCATCCCGCCCCATCTCCTCGACGGCGAGATCGCCCTCGATCCGGCGCGCGCGGAGGCGGCGCTGCGCGAACGGGTGGCGAAGCCCCTCGGCATCGGGGTGGAGGCGGCTGCCCGCGGCGTGCTCGCCATCGTCAACAGCAACATGGCGGGCGCCCTTCGCGTGGTCTCGGTGGAACGGGGGCTCGACCCGCGCGCGTTCACCCTGTGCGCGTTCGGCGGGGCGGGGCCGGTGCACGGCGGCGACCTCGCCCGCGAGCTCGGCGCGCCCCGGCTGCTCGTGCCCCGCCACCCGGGGATCCTGTGCGCCCTCGGCCTGCTCGCGACGGACTTGCGCTACGATCTCGTGCGTACCCGCGTCCAGCGGGCCCCCGACTACGACGTCGCCGGGATCGCCCGCACCATGCGGACGCTCGAAGAAGAAGCGGCCGCCCGCCTCGAGAGCGAGCGGATCGAGGAGCCGCGCCGGGAGCTTCGGCGCGCCGCGGATCTGCGCTACGCGCAGCAGGGGGTGGAGATCACGGTGGACTTCCCGGACGGCCCGGTGGACCGGGAGTGCATCGCGCGGCTCGTGGAACGCTTCCACACGCTCCACGAACGCCTCTATACCTTCTCCGACCCGGAGGCGGCGGTGGAGCTCGTGAACTTCCGGGTCGCCGCGACCGGGCGCATGGACCGGCTCGAGCTGCCGCGCCTCCCGACCGTCGCGCCGGGGACGCCGGCGCCGGCGTCGGGCCGCCGCCCGGCCGACGTGGACGGCCGCGGGATCGCCCCGGTCCCCACCTGCCGGCGCGGCGACCTGCTGGCCGGGCACGTCGTCACGGGGCCCGCCATCGTCGATCAGCTCGATTCGACGACCCTCGTCGGGGCGGGGCGCAAGGCCCGCGTCGACGTCTACGGCAACCTCCTCGTGACGGAGGAGGGCTGAGCATGGCCGCGACCCCCGCCCCGCCCGCCGCCCCGCCCGTCGATCCGCCCGCCGCTCCTCCTGCCGCGCCTTCCCCCTCTCCGGCCGCGGCCGGCCCTCCGGCCGACACGGCTCCCGATCGCATCACCCTCGATCTCGTGAACGGCATCCTCCAGGCGACCCGGGCCGAGATGGAGGCGCTCATCGAGCGCACCGCGATGTCGCCCTTCATTCGCGAGAAGAAGGACTACTTCACCGCGTTCCTCGACCGCGAAGGCCGGCTCGTCGTCAGCACCAGCCTCACCCTCGCCGGCAACCTGGTCGATGCGATCCTCGAGCACTACCCGCGCCGGACGATGCGCGACGGCGACCTCTACTGGTACAACGACTGCTACGCATCGCACGGGGCGGTCTCGCACCTGCCGGACATGGCCTTCGTCATGCCGGTGTTCCACGAGGGGGAGCTCATCGGCTTCTCCGAGACCTGGGGCCATCTGTGGGACATCGGAGGGGCGGTTCCGGGGAGCGTCTCTCCCCATGCGACGAGCACCTTCCAGGAAGGCATCATGGTCCCGCCCGTGCGGGTCATGCGCGAGGGCGTCCTCAACGAGGAGGTGTTCCGCATCTTCGTCCGCAACTCGCGCTTTCCGGACATGATGCGGGGCGATCTGAAGGCCATCATGGCCGGATGCGCGCTCGGGAAGCAGCGTCTCGAGGAGGCCGCCCGGCGCTTCGGCGCGCCCGCCGTGCTCGCTGCCTTCGACCACCTGCTCGCACGCTCGGAGCAGGCCCTGCGGCGCGCCCTGGAGACGCGCGTCGCGGACGGCGAGTACGGGTTCCGGGACTTCATCGACTCCGACTCCGTCACCGACGATCCCTACTCGGTGCACCTCGCCCTGCGCAAGCGCGGCGGGCGCGTGGCCCTCGACTTCCGCGCGAGCTCCGACGAGGCGAAGGGCCCCATCAACTTCCTCATGGACGGCAGCGTCCCGAAGTACATGGCCGGGCTCTACCTGACGATGCACGAGCCGGAGGTCGGGATGAACGCCGGGTTCGAGCGGGCCGTCGACGAGGTGGCGACCCGTCCGGGAAGCCTCGTCGCGCCCCGGTTCCCCGCACCGCTCGGACTTCGTTCCCACACGATGTTCCGGGTGAACTCCGCCCTGTTCGGGGTGCTCGCCCAGGCGACGGGAGGGCAGTCTTCGGCCGCTTCCCCCGTCTACGTGCTCTACTACCTGCGCAGCCGCGACCCCGCCACCGGGGAGGCCACGCTCTGCATCGAGGGGCTCTCGGTCGGGTACGGCGCGCGCCCGTTCGCGGACGGGACGGACGCCCTCTACTACGTGGCCCAGGAGAACTATCCGGTGGAGTTCGCGGAGCTCGAATTCGGGGTCCGGATCGAGGCGTTCCGCATCCACCCCGACTCCGGCGGCCCCGGGCGCTGGCGGGGGGGATGCGGAACGGTGCGGGACGTGCGGGTCCTCGCCGATGAGGCGGAGATCGCCCTTCGCATGGACAACTGCAAGTTTCCCGCGTTCGGGGTCGCCGGCGGCCACGCGGGCCGAAGCGGGCGCATCGTGCTCAATCCGGGGACGGGGAAGGAGCGGGCGCTGAAGACCATGAGCGACGGCAACCGGCTCGTCGCCGGGGACCTCGTGCGCATCATGACCCCGGGCGGGGGAGGGTGGGGCGCCCCGTTCGAGCGCCCCGCCAGGCAGGTGCGGGACGACGTGCTCGACGGGTTCGTCTCCCGGGAGAGCGCCCGCGAGGACTACGGGGTCGTGCTGGACGGGAGCACGATCGACGAGGCGGCGACCCGGGCGCGGCGCGCGGCGCTCCGCGCCGCCCCCACCGGGATGTTCCATCGCGGAGGGTGGTTCGACGGCGAGGCTCCGGGCCGGGCTCCGGAGCAAGCTCTCCCGGATCGGGCCCCCGATGAGACTTTGGGCCGGGCGGCGGACTGATGGCGGGCTCGACCCCCGCGCCCCCTCCACGCCGCTCACCCTTCGGCGCGACCCGGCCGGACGACGTCCGGGCGCCGGGGGCGATCGTCCGGGTCGAGGGGCTCGACGGGCCGGAGGCGGAGGCCGTCGGGCGCGGCGGGTCGATCGAGCTCCTCGCGACCGGGCCCCGGATCTGGCTGGCGGTGAGCGACCGGGGCCCGGACGAGGTGCAGGCGGCGGTCGCGGCCGTCGCGCGGGGCGCCCCGGCCTGCACCGATCTCACCCACGCGCGGGTCGTCCTGCGGGTCGCGGGGGCCGATGCCCGCACCCGGCTCTCCCGGGGCTGCCCGATGGACCTCGACAGCGTCGAGCCGGGCGCGGCCGCCGCCACCATGCTCGGTCCCTTCGAGGTCGTGATCCGGCGCGACCGCGAGCCCGACGCGTTCGACGTCTTCGTCTCGCGCAGCGTGGCCCGGTCCGCCCGGGCGTGGCTCCGCGGGATCGACCCCCCCGCGGAGCCTTCCCCGGAGACCCCGGCATGAGCTACCAGGCGCTCGCCCGGAAATGGCGCCCGCGGAGCTTCGACGCCATCGTGGGGCAGGAGCACGTGGTCCGCGCCCTCGTCAACGCATTCGACCGCGACCGGCTGCACCATGCCTACCTCTTCTCCGGAACGCGCGGGGTGGGCAAGACCACCATCGCCCGGGTGTTCGCGAAGGGGCTGAACTGCGAGCAGGGCCCGGCCGCCCGCCCCTGCGGCGAGTGCGGGGCCTGCCGCGAGATCGACGAGGGCCGCCACATCGATCTCATCGAGGTGGACGCGGCCTCCCGCGCCCGCGTCGAGGAGACCCGGGACCTCCTCGACAACGTCCAGTACGCCCCGGTCCGGGCGCGCTTCAAGGTGTACCTCATCGACGAGGTGCACATGTTCTCCCGCCACAGCTTCAACGCGCTGCTCAAGACGCTCGAGGAGCCGCCCCCCCACGTCAAGTTCCTGCTGGCGACCACCGATCCGCAGCGCCTCCCGGTCACCGTCCTGTCGCGCTGTCTCCAGTTCGGGCTGCGGCGCCTCGGCGTCGAGGAGATCTCGGCCGAGCTCGCCCGGATCGCGCGCGAGGAGGCCATCGAGGCCGACCCGGCGGCGCTCCGGGTGCTCGGCCGCGCCGCCGACGGGAGCATGCGCGACGCCCTCAGCCTGCTGGACCAGGCGGCCGCCTACGGGGCCGGCCGGCTCGTCGCCTCCGACGTGCGCGCCCTCGTCGGCACGGTGGAGCGCGAGCGGCTGTTCGCGCTCCTCGAGGCGCTGGCGTCCTCCGACCCCGCGGCCATGATCGAGGCGCTGGACCGCCTGGCCGGCGAAGCGGCGGATTACGAGATGCTCCTCGGCGAGGTGGTCGAGGCCCTCGGGCGGATGGCCGCCCTCCAGGTCGTGCCCGCGGGGCGCGAAGACGACGAGGACGTCGATGCCCTGCGGTCGCTCGCGGCCCGGGTCCCTCCGGAGGCCCTTCAGCTCCACTACCAGATCGGGATCATGGGCCGGCGCGATCTTCCCTACGCACCGCACCCGCGCGCCGGATTCGAGATGACGATGCTGCGAATGGCCGCGTTCGCTCCGGCTTGCGCCGGGTCCGGAACGGCCGTTCGGGAGCCGGGCAGGTCGGGGGCGGCGGCGGAGCCGCCGGGGGCGGAGGAGGCGGGCGGCCCCGCGGCCGCCGGTGCGCCGGGCCCGGGCTCCGAACCGAGGCCCCCCGCCCCGGAGGCGGCCGGGGAAGTGCTCCCGCTCTCGCGTTGGGCGGAGCTTTGCACACGCCTCGCCCTCCCCGGGGTGACCGGACAGCTCGCCGCGAACTGCATCGTGCGCGGGTATACCGGGACGACGGTCGACCTCGGGCTCGCTCCGGAGCACGCGCAGCTGCTCACGACGGGTACGCGGTCCAAGCTCGAGGCCGCGCTCGGCGACTATTTCGGCCGGCCGATGCGGCTGCGGGTCGAGGTCGCCCCCCGCCCGGAAGAGTCTCCGGAGTCTCCGGCCGAACGCGACGTGCGCAAAGAGAGCGAACGGATCGAGCGCGCGTCCCGGGAGCTTCACGAGGTGCCGGACTTCCAGGATCTCCTCTCGCGGTTCGAGGGTGAGGCCCGATCCATACATCCACCGGACTGACGGGAGGCGCAATGAAGGCTGGACTCGGACAGATGCTCAGGCAGGCGCAGGAGAACCTGCAGCGGGCGCAGGAGGAGCTCGCGTCCCTGGAGGTGACCGGGAGCGCCGGCGGCGGGGTGGTGACCGTGACCATGAACGGCCGCTACCAGGTGCGCCGCGTGAGCATCGACGACGCGTTCGTAGGCGGCGACCGCCAGATGCTCGAAGACCTCGTGGCGGCCGCCATCAACGATGCGGTGCGCAAGGCCGAGGAATTGAGCCGCGAGAAGATGGCCGGCTTCACCGCGGGCCTCGGCCTTCCCCCCGGCCTCGACCTTCCCTCCGGCCTGAAGCCGTTCTGATGGCGGACGGAGACCTGGTCCACGGTCTGATGGACGCCCTGCGCTGCCTGCCCGGGGTCGGACCGAGGACCGCCCAGCGGATGACCTGGCACCTGCTGGAGCGCAACCGCGCCGCGGGGCGGCGGCTCGCGGCGGCCCTGGTGGAAGCCATGGACCGGGTAGGGCACTGCCGGGAGTGCCGGACGTTCAGCGAACACGAGCGGTGCCCGGTCTGCGCGAGCCCCCGCCGCGACCGTTCCCGGATCTGCGTGGTGGAGAACCCCGCCGACATGGTCCGCATCGAGTCGGGCACGGACTATCGGGGGGTGTACTTCGTGCTGATGGGGAACCTGTCGCCGCTCGACGGGATCGGCCCCGGAGACCTCGGGCTCGATCGCCTCGCGCGCCGCCTTGCGGGAGAGGAGGTGTCCGAGCTCATCCTGGCCACCGGCGCGACCGCCGAGGGGGAGGCGACCGCCCACTATCTGGCCGAGATGGCGCGCGAGCACTCGGTGACCGCGACCCGGATCGCCCAGGGGGTGCCCCTCGGCGGGGACCTCGAATTCGTCGATCCCGGGACCCTCGCGCATGCGTTCACCGGCCGCCGCGAGGTCGTGGTCTGAATCCCCGCGGCTCCCCCTCCGGCGGTGCGGGACCGGCGGAGCGGCGGAGGTCTTCCACCATCGTGCGGTAGCTCGCAAGGCGTTCGGAATCGATCTCCGGGGCGGCGGCGACCGCGCAATCGGGCTCGTGCAGGTGAAGGCAGTCGCGGAAGCGGCATCTGCCCGAGTAGCTCCGGATCTCGGGGAACCCGTCGGCGACGCGCTCCGCGGGAAGGGTCCATTCGCCGAAGTCCGCCATCCCCGGCGAGTCGATGACGAACCCTCCGTCCGGCATCGCGTGCAGGGTCGACACGGTGGTGGTGTGCCGCCCCTGTTCGCCCCGGCGCGAGAGGGCTCCGACCGCGAGGTCCACACCGGGAACGAGTCTCCGGACGAGGGACGACTTGCCGGCGCCCGACGGCCCGACCAGAGCCGATACCCGGCCGCGAAGAGCCGTGTCGAGCGCTTCGAGCCCGGCGCCGGTGAGGGCGCTCGTCTCGAACACGGGATAGCCGACGCGGCGGTAGGGGGCGAGATCCGGGCCGTGCGGGCCACCGCCGCGCAGGTCGACCTTGTTCAGCACGAGGGCGGCCGGGACGTCGAGATGCTCGCTTCCCACGAGGTGGCGGTCGACGATGCGGCGGGAGGTGGCCGGCCGCAACGCGGTCACCACGAGGATGAGGTCCACGTTGGCCGCGATCAGCCGGCGCCGGCCGGTGGGGCCGGGCCGGACGAGCAAGGACCCGCGCTCGCGCACCGCTTCGATGATCCCTTCGCCGGCGCCGAGCGGGCGTATGCTCACCCGGTCGCCGACCACGATCGGACCGAGGCGCCGCCGGATCTGGCAGAGGCGGACCGCCCCCGCATCGTCGCGGACCTCGAACCGGCGCCCCCGGCGGGCGGACACGAGTCCGGCCGAGGTCATCCGCCGGAAATCGGCGCGGCGGGCGGGCCGGCCCGCACCTCTCACCGTCCTCCCGCGGGGGACGCTGCTCCGCTCCCGGCGGCGGGCCGTACTCCCGCAAGCCACTTCGACGGGGGCACGGCGACGTCTTCGGCGTCCTGCGGCCCGCTGCCGCTCCGTCCCGACGCCAGGGCCTCTTCACGCTGTGGAATCGGTTCGTGCGGCGGAGCCCGGTTCGGCCGAATCGGAGCGGCGCCCGACACGGACGTCCTGGGAACGCTCGTGTCCCGCCCGCATCGAACGGCGGCGGTCTTGCTGCCCATTTGCGGACGGGACACGAGCGTTCCCAGGAAGAGCGACGGGCATCGACCTCCGGCCGCGAGTCGGTCGGCGTGAGAAGGCCCCGATCCCGGCACCCTCGCGGGGCGCGCGGGGCGCGCGGGCGGGACAGGCGGGCTAGAATGCGGCGCTGCCGAAGCCGGCGGCTCCGCGATGGCGCAGGATCCGAGCAACCTGATATGGATCGACCTCGAGATGACGGGGCTCTTGCCGGAGCGCCATCATATCATCGAGGTGGCGACGGTCGTGACCGACTCCGCGCTGGAGGTCCTCGCGCACGGGCCCGATCTCGTCGTCCGGCAGCCCGAATACGTGCTGGCCGGCATGGATCGGTGGAACACCGAGCACCACGCCCGGTCCGGGCTCCTCGACGAGGTGCGGGTGAGCCGCTGCACGGTCGCGGAGGCCGAACGGAGGACGATCGAGTTCGTGAAGCAGTGGGTCCCGTCCGGCTCGTCGCCCATCTGCGGTAACTCCATCTGCCAGGACCGGCGCTTTCTCCATCGGCACATGCCGCGGCTCGAACGGTGGTTCCACTACCGCAACCTCGACGTCAGCACCATCAAGATCCTCGCCCAGCGGTGGGCCCCCGACGTGGCCGCGGCGTTCGGGAAGGCGGGCGCGCACCGGGCGCCCGACGACGTCCTCGAATCGATCCGGGAGCTCCGCCATTACCGCGACCACCTGTTCGCCTGAGCCCCCGGGCCGGACCCCGGATCGGACCTCGGGCCGGACCCCGGGCCGGACCGCGCCCCGCGCCCGCCTCGGGGCACGCCTGCGCTCCGCGGCGGAGGTCCGCGAGATCGAACGGCTGGCCATCGCGGAAGCCGGTCTGCCCGGGGCGGTTCTCATGGAACGGGCCGGCACGGGGGCGTTCCGCGCCCTCGTCCGGCGCTGGCCGGGGGTGCGCCGGGTGACCGTCGTGTGCGGCGCCGGCAACAACGGCGGCGACGGATTCGTGGTCGCCCGCCGCGCCCGGGAGGCCGGCTGCGAGGTCCGGGTCCTCCTCGTCGGCGATCCGGGCCGGTTCGGCCGCGACGCCTCCGCCATGCTGGAGGCCATGCGCGGGGCCGGTGTCGGGTGCGAGCCGTTTACCGGCCGTCCCCTCGAGGGGGTCGTGGTGGACGCGCTGTTCGGCACCGGCCTCTCGCGTCCGGCGGCGGGAGCGGCGGCGCACGCCATCGACGCCATGAACGCCGCGAATGGCCCGATACTGGCGGTGGACGTCCCCTCCGGCCTCGATGCCGACACCGGGGGCGTGCTCGGCCGGGCGGTGCGCGCTTCGCTCACCGTCACCTTCATCGCGCCGAAGCGGGGGCTCTTCACCGGCGCCGGCCCCGAGCACTGCGGCCGCGTGGAATGCGACCCGCTGGGTGTTCCGCCTCCCGTCCAGGACCGGGTTCCGGCCGGCGCGGAGCGGCTCGACTACGACACCCTGCCGGAACACCCCTGCCTCGGACCTCGTCCGCGGGGCGCGCACAAGGGGCAGCACGGTCACGTCCTCGTGGTCGGAGGGGAGCGGGGCTTCGCGGGCGCCGCGCGGCTCGCCGCGGAGGCCGCCGCGCGGGTCGGCGCGGGCCTGGTGAGCGTCGCGACCCGCGAGGCGCACGCGGCCGCGCTGAGCGCGATGCGCCCGGAGATCATGAGCCGGGGCGTCGAGGACGAGGCCGCGTTCGCGTCGCTGGCCGCACGGGCGACGGTGGTCGCCGTCGGCCCGGGCCTGGGGCAGGGGGATTGGGGGGCGCAGATGTTCGCGAGCGCGCTCGGATGCGTACCCGGCTTTCTCGTCGTCGACGCGGACGGACTCAACCATCTCGCGGCGGCGGGGCGGGCCGCGCCCCGGCGCGACGACTGGGTGCTGACGCCGCACCCCGGCGAGGCGGCCCGGCTGCTCGGCGTGACGGCGGCCGACGTCCAGGCCGACCGGGTCGCGGCCGCCGCCGCGATCCGGGCCCGGTACGGGGGGGTGTGCGTACTCAAGGGTGCGGGCACCCTCGTCGTGGCGGAGGACCGGCCGATCGGGGTGTGCGTGAACGGGAACCCGGGCATGGGAACGGGCGGAACGGGCGACGTTCTGACCGGGATCATCGCGGGCCTCGCGGCGCAAGGGGCCGCTCCGGCGGATGCCGCCGCGTTCGGGGTCTGCATCCACGGGAAGGCGGGAGACCGGGCGGCGCGGGCCGGGGAGCGGGGCCTCCTGGCCGGAGACCTCGCCGCGGAGCTGCGCGGGCTCGTCAACCGCGGCTGAGCGATGGACGATCCTCCCGCCCCGGCCGCCGCCCCCGCGAGCTGGGAAGGCGTGCTCGCCGGGGAAGCGGGGACGATGGCCCTCGGCGGCGCCCTGGCGCGTGCGGGCCTTCACCGGGGGGCGGTCTACCTCACCGGCGAGCTCGGCGCCGGCAAGACCACGCTCGTTCGGGGCTTTCTCCGCGCCGCGGGGGTGACCGGAACGATCCGCAGCCCGACCTTCACCCTGGTCGAGGAATACCGGATCGGGACGATGAGCGTGAAGCACTACGACCTGTACCGGCTTTCCGACCCCGAGGAGATCGAGTTCCTGGGGCTTCGCGATCACGTGGCGGCAGGCGCGCTCTGCTTCTTCGAGTGGCCGGAACGAGGCGCCGGCGTGCTGCCCGATCCGCTGCTCGACGTTCGTCTGGAGTACGCCCGGGGAGGGGCGGAAGATGCCCGCGAGGTCCGGTGCACCGGATTGGAGTCCGCCGCCCGGGATGTGCTGGGGCGGGTAAAGGGAGATCCCCGATTATAAGAAAAAACATTTTAAATCATGTTTATTCTTTTGTTTTTTGAATGTAATTGAAGCAATCCTCATGCCCCTTGGCACGTGCTCGACGTGTCGGCTTCGGTGATAGTTTGATGAAGGTGGGGAAGGGGAGTTCTTCCATGAGTTCCTGCCCGAGCAGGGAGTACCGCGACATCGGAGCGCCCGGATCGGTCTCGTTCGCACCGCCCCCGCCGCCGGTCGGTCCGGCCCGCCGGAGGCGTGGCGCCGCGGGAGCGGCGATGACGAGGCCCCTCGTGCGAAGCCCGGCGCCTGCCGTGAAGACGCCCGGAGCGCCGGCGCCCGCGTTCCGTCGACGGCGGCCCCGTTCCGAGTGGAGCGCGGAGCGGACGCGAGGCGCGCGCGGGCGCGGCTTCCTCGGCCCGCTCACCCTCGTGCTTCTCCTCGTCGGCCAGACGTGGGCGGCCTCGGCGCGAGGCGCTCCCGCGGTCCTCGGGATGCGGATGTTCGACGACTCCACGCATACCCGGGTGGTCTTCGATTTGTCCGCCCCGGTCGACTACAACCTGTTCACGCTCCGCCAGCCGGACCGGGTGGTGCTGGATTTGAAGGGCGTGGCGTTCAAGGCGGAGATCGAGAACGGATTCCGCCGCAACCGCCGTATCGACGGCATCCGTCAGGCGAAGCGCAACGACGATCGCCACCGGGTCGTCTTCGACCTGGCCCGGCAGGAACAGGCGAGGAGCTTTCTCCTCGGACCGCACGGCCGGCACGGCCATCGGCTGGTCGTGGACTTCGGGCGCACGCAGCAGGCCAAGGCGAAGACCGGGCGCACTTCCCCGGTGCAAGGAGCGTCGAAGCCGGAGCCGACGGGGCGCCTCCGCGACGTGGTGGTGGCGATCGACGCCGGCCATGGCGGCAAGGACCCCGGCGCGGTCGGCCGTCGGAGAAAGACCCGGGAAAAGCACGTCACCCTCGCGATCGCGAAGAAGCTGGCTGCGGAGCTGCGCCGGCGGCCGGGGTTCCGGCCCGTGCTGGTGCGTGACGGAGACTACTTCATACCGCTGCGCCGCCGGACCGCGATCGCCCGCAAGGCCGGAGCGGACCTCTTCATCTCCATCCATGCGGACGCCTTCAAGAACCCGAAGGTGCGGGGCGCGTCCGCCTACGTGCTCTCCTGGCGAGGGGCGAGCAGCGAGACGGCGAGGTGGCTCGCGGAGAGGGAGAATGCCGCGGACCGGGCGGGCGGGCTCAACCTCGGGAAACACGAGCCGATGGTCCGTTCGGCGATGGCGGACATGTCCCGCAAGGGTACGGACCGGCTGAGCAACCTCGTCGCGAACCGCGTGCTGCGCGCGCTGAAGGGAACGGTCAAGGTGCATGGGAAGCACGTCCACCGCGCGGGATTCGCGGTCCTCAAGACCCGGAACATTCCCGCGGTGTTGATCGAGACTGCCTTTCTCTCGAATCCGACCGACGAGAAGCTTCTGCGCGACAACGGTTACCAGCGCCGGGTCGCCCGCGCGATCGCGGATGGAATCGAGGCCTTCTTCCGGCAACAGGCGCCGGTGGGGACCCGGCTCGCGGTCAGGACCCGCGCGTCGGGCTGAACGGTCGACCCGGTCCGGTCTCTTCGATGATCGCCCCGCCGAGGCATTCCTCGTCCGCGTAGAAGACGACCGACTGCCCGGGGGCCACCCCCCGCTGCGGCGGATCGAGCTCGACGAGGAGGAGGTGCTTCCCGAGCGGGGTCACCCGGCTCGCCGAGCCTTCGCCTCGATAGCGGGTCACCGCACGGCAGGCGAGTGGAAAGCGGGGCGGTTCGCCTCCGGTCCAGCTCGGGTCGCCCGCGGTCAGCACCCGGGTCGCGAGCCTCGGGTGGCCGGCGCCCTGCGCCACGATCAGGGCATTGCGCGCGAGGTCCTTGCCGGTGACGTACCAGGGCTCACCGCTTCCACCGCGCCGGCCGCCGATGCCGAGCCCGCGGCGCTGTCCGAGGGTGTGGAAGGCGAGGCCGCCATGCGTCCCGATCCTCTCCCCCTCCGGCGTCTCGATGGGGCCCGGAGCCGGGGGGATCCACCGGCCGAGGAACTCGCGAAACGGCCGTTCTCCGATAAAGCAGATCCCCGTGCTGTCCGGCCGGCCGTGGTTCGGAAGCCCCGCCGCCTTCGCCATCGCCCGCACCTCGGACTTGGTCCGATCGCCGATCGGAAAGAGGGCGCGGGCGAGCGAATCCTGGCCCACCCGGTTCAGGAAGTAGGACTGGTCCTTGTCCGGGTCGCGTCCCTTCAGGAGGCGGAACCGGCCTTCGCGCTCGACGACCCGCGCGTAGTGCCCGGTGGCGACCCGGGACACCCCGAGATCGTCGGCGTATCGGAACAGCTCGCCGAACTTGATCTCCCGGTTGCACCATACGTCCGGATTGGGGGTCCGCCCGGCGGCGCACGCCGAGAGAAACGGCTCGAAGACCCGGGCCCAGTACTCGGTCGAGAAGTTGACGGTGCGGAGCCGGAGACCGAGATGGGAGCACACCGCCTCGGCTTCCGCGAGGTCTTCGGCGGCGGAGCACTCGCCGCCGCGATCGTCTTCCTCCCAGTTCTTCATGAAGACCGGCTCCACCACCGCTCCGGTATCGCGAAGCATCGCGGCGGTCGCCGCCGAGTCGACCCCGCCCGAGAGCCCGACCACCACGCGCTCCCCGGGCTCGATGGCCAGGGCGGACGGATTCATTTCCGTGCGGCGGGGGTGCGGACCAGGATGCGTTCGATCTCCGGATCGTCCAGCGGACCGCGCAGCCGGTATCGCAGGCTGAACAGGCGGTCGAGGATGATTTCGTCGCCCGCGATCTTCTCGAGCAGGAAGTTCGCCGCCAGATAGGGCCAGGCGGCGGCCCAGATGGGGAACAGCGCTCCGCTTCGGGTCACCCGCGGAATGACGGCGATCTCCTGGTCGTACCGGCGGGCGGCGAGATCGATGCCGCCCCGCACCTCGATCCGGGCGCTCGGCCCCGTGATGACGAGCTCGCGGATCCGGGCCGATCCATCCTCGATGCGCGTGCGGGCCGTGATCCGGTCGTATGCGAAGCCCTTGCCGACCACGTGGGAGAGATCGAGGGCGAGGACCCGTGGCAGGGCCTCCAGGCTGATGAGTGCGAGCAGCCGGCCGATCGGTCCCATGCGCACTCGGGGGAGGTTGCCGTTCTCGGCATCCATCTCGATCGTGCCTTCGGCCTTCGCCAGCGAAGGTTCGAGCGGCGAGCCGGGCCACGCGAGATCGAAGCGGACCTCGACCACCCCGCCCGCCGCGGCCTCCTCGTCGAGGCCGGCGGTGGCCAGGAGCCGGGAGACGTCCGGGGAACTCAGCCGGGCCTCGAACCGGCTGACGGAGGATCCGTCCCCGTCGGAGAGCCAGCTTCCGCTTCCCCGCATCCGCAGGCCGGACGAATCGACCTCGAGCTTCTCGATCCCGATCCCGCCGCCGGTCCGTTCCCCGATCGCCCGGACCGCCCCGAGGTCGATCTTCCCGAAGCGAAGCGAATCGATCCGGACGTCGAACGAGGGCCATCGATCCGGCCGGACGCTCCCCCCCGGATCGTCGTTCGGCGGCCCTTCCTGGTCGCCGTCCTCGCCGGCTCCGGGCGGTTCGTCGAAGTGCGCCCGCTCGAGGCGCGCACGGGCCTGGCCGGAGGCGGGGTCGACGGGGAACACGATCTCCCCCGCAAGCCCCTCTCCGGCCAGCCCGACGTGAAACCCGGAGCCGGCGGCGGTCGGGGTGATCTCGAAGCGGGCGAGGGCGATGCGCCGGCCCGATACGCGCGCCCCGGCGGTTTCGAGCGAGATCCTCCCGATCCGGGACAGCCATCCGATCGGCCCGGGGGTACTCGCCGCCCCCAGGGCGAACCACCGATCGAGGTCGAGCTCGGCGACCGCGCCCGAGACTTCGATGTGGCTCTCGGCGGGCAGGGCCGGGCGGGCGCCCCCCAGGGTCAACCCTCCTCTCGTGAGCGCCCAGCCGGCGCCTTGGTCCGCGACCTCGAACAGCGCCGTCGTGTCCGTGCCGTAGCGTGCGTCGATCAGCCATTCGTTCTCGCCGGGGGCAAGGACGACTTCGAGCCGGCGCGCCGTACCGGCCGGCTTTTCGAACGGAGGAGGGAAGTCGATGGAGGCGGTGCGAAGGTCGGAACGGAACACGATCCTCCCGGCCCGGCTGCGGTACTCGGCGTCCCACGAGGTCCGGCCCCGGAGGTGTTCGAGCCACGGACCGGTCTCCTCCGGGCCGAGATCGACGAGGTCCTCGAGGGCGCCGGCGAACCAGTCGCCGTCGCCCTCCCCGGAGAAGCGCAGCACCAGCCCCTCGCCGCGGACGAACTCGACGTGGGATTCGATCCCGGCGCCGCGGAAACGTCCGCGGAGGGGGCCCCCGCGAAGGGCCGCGGCGTCGAACACGAGGTCGCCGTGGACCCCTTCGAGGACCGCCCGACGGCCGGCCAGGCCGACCGCGACCCCGTCGAGCGCAATCGTTCCCGAAACGCCGATCTCCCGGTCGGCCGCGCCGCGGCCGACCGGGAGATCGAGCTCGGCCGTCGTCGCCGTCGGGCCGTCCGCGCGGAGGTCCGGGGCGAGACCGTCGCCGCCCCGCGTACGGAGGGGACTCGCGCGGAGGAACGCGAGGAGGTCACGGGCCGGGCCGGACCCGGCGAGCGAGACCCGGACCCGACCCGTCCGGTTCGTGACGTCCCGGAGGCGGGCGGCGCCGTCCTCGAATGCGGTGTCGAAGATCGATCCCCGGATCCTCGAGAATTCGAGCACCGCTCCCTCCGCGCGCCCCTCGGCTTCCTCGATCCGGACCGCCGGCCAACCCTCGGCGTAGGCGAAGTCGACCCCCCGGACCATGCCCGTCGCCCGGAACTCGCCGTCTCCGTCCGGGAAGGGGATGCGCCGCGGGTCGCCGCGGACCCGTACCCGCGCACCCGTGAGTCGGCCGGAACGCACCGCACGGTGGTACCAGCGGAAGAATCCGGCGGCCCGGCGGTCGGGGAGCACGACTCCGACGTCCGTGAGGTCCGCCTCGTCCAGCCGGATCTCGGCATCCAGCGAGGGGGCGCCTTCCTGGTCGGGAAAGGGAGCCCCCAGACTCCCCGCGATGCGTCCCGAGACCCCCGCCGCGGCGAAGCTCAGGCCTCCGGTGCGCGCGGTCCAGGCCCGTTCGGCGGCGGTCACCCGGATATCGCCGCGCAAGGTCAGCTCGTAGGGGGTGCTTCGGAACGACGGCATCGCGGCGAGAAGGCGATCGTCGGTGAACCGAACCCGCCAGTCGCCGTCGGCGAACTCGATTCTCCCTCCGGCTTCGGATACCAGCCACTCCCCGGCCGCGACCCCGAATCCCGACACCGCCGCACTCAGCCGGAACGAAGGTTCGCCGCCCCCGGCTTCGCTCGCGCCGGGGTCGCCGAAGGAGGTCAGCTCTTCGATCGTCCCCGCGGGTCGGAGGCGTTCCAGCGCGGCGCGAAGCGGATGTCCGGACGGCAGCGCGTTGCGGGCCGCCTGGGCCAGCATCGGGACCGGGACCCGGCGGGCGGACCATCGCAGCGACCCCGGGGCGCCGGTGGACCAGCCCAGGAGGAAGGGGCTCGGCTCCGCGTCCTCTCCCCCGGGCAGCCGGGACCAGTCCACCTCCCCGTTGACCGTCCAGCCGCCCGGTTCGGGAGCCGCTCTGGCCAGGAAGCGCACCCCTTCGAGGCTGATCCCCGCCGCGCCGTCTTCCCCCCTCGGCGGGCCGAAGGTGAAGTCGAGGTCCGCCGATTCGATCCGTGCCTGCGCAAGCCGGACCGAGAGGCTGAAGCGGGCCTCGCTCGAGATCCGGCCGAGGCCGGTCCGAACCGTCGCGCCGGGCTCCAGCACCCCGGCCAGGAAGCGCACGCCTTCCATCGGAACGTCGTCGCCGGCGAGCCGGACGTCGATCCGCCAGTCGTCGGCCATCGGGTCGCGCACCGTGCCGTCGAAGGGCAGGGCCGGCGCCCCGGGACCGATCAGCAGCTCGCCGCGGAATGCGATCCCCTCGTCCGTCGAGCGGAGCACCGCCCTCATTCCCGAGGAATGGGCCGAAGAACGTCCACGGTACCGGATCTCACCGGAGTGCAGCACGAGCCGGTCGAGGCCGAGGCCGAGGAGGATCCTCGGCACGACGAGCAGGCGCGCGAGCGGCGGCGGCGCGTCCGGGCCGGCCCGTTCCCGTCTCGCGGCCACCAGTACGGCCCCGGTCGCGTCCACGTTCGAGATCCTCGGCAGCCCGGTCGGGGAGAGGTCGATCGACGCACGAAAGTGGTCGATGGAGCTTCCGTTCGGAAAACGGACCCCGTCCCCGTTCGCATGAGACCGCATCCCGGCGAGCGAAATGCTCACCCGTTCCGTGGTGGTCCGTCCGACGCGCACCTTCCGGGCCTCGATCAGGGGCCGGCCTTCCACCATCCGGAAATCGAGCGCCCCGATGGCCACCGGACGCCCGGTCGCGGCGCTCGCGAGGTACTCCGCGGCGGGACGAAGGAGCCCCGGATCGAGGGTGAGCCATGCTGCCGCGGCGGCGAATGCGGCAAGGACGCCGGCCGGGACCAGCAGCACGGGCCGCCGCCATGCACGGCGCCGGGAGGACACGGTGGCTTCCTCGGCTCGTTCCGCTCCTCGCCGGGCGGGGCTCCCGGTGTCCAGGGGGGCTTCGCGGTTCACTCCGGGCTCACTCCGGATCCACCCCGCGTCCGCGGCCGGCGGCGGTACGAAGCCGAGCGGTCCGATTCATTCCGCGAGCGCCTCGGCCAGTACTTCGGCCGGATGGAAGGCCAGCCGGCCGGCGCCGTCGGCGATCTGCCGCCGGCAGCTCGTCCCGCCCGCGACGATCCTGGCGCCGGCCGGGGCGGACCGGACCGCGGGCAGGAGCGAAAGCTCTCCCATCCGCATCGAGACGTCGAAGTGCTCCGCCTCATGACCGAAGGCGCCCGCCATTCCGCAGCAGCTCGATTCGACGTCCTCGACCTCGACGCCCGGAATGAGTCCGAGCGCGTCTCTCGCCGCCGCTCCGGCCCCGAACGCCTTCTGATGGCAGTGGGAGTGCACGAGCACCCGCCGCTCCCCGATCGGCCGGAGCGTGAGTGGAAGGGCGCCGCGGTCCCGTTCGTGCACGAGCCATTCCTCGAGCAGCATCGCGTGCTTCGCGACCGTGCGGCTCTCCGAGCCGGGGAGGAGGGCCGGGATCTCGTCGTGGAAGGTATAGAGGCACGACGGCTCGAGCCCGATGATCGGGACCCCGCGCTCGGCGAACGGGAGGAGGGCGGCGAGGGCCCGGCGCGCCTCGGCGCGGGCTTCCCGGGGAAGTCCGTTCGTGAGAAAGGTCCGTCCGCAGCACAGCGGCCGGCGGCCCGTTTCCGCCGTCCGGACCCGGTAGCCCGCCGATTGCAGGATGCGGACCGCCGCCCGGGGGACCTCGGGCTCGAACCAGCGGGTGAACGTGTCGGAGAACAGCACGACCTCCTGCCGCCCGCCGCCGGAACGTCCCTCGCGGGGAGCGGCGCCGGCCCCGACGCCGGCGATCTCCACCCGCGGCCGGAACGGGTCGCGCCGCCAGCGCGGCAGGGGGCGGCGGGCGCTGAACCCGAGCCACCGCTCGCTCAGCCGTGCGAGGAGCGGCGAGCCGTCCCGGGCGTTGAAGAGGCCCGGTGCGCGCGCCGCCATCGGCGCGTAGCGCGGAAGCCACGCGACGATCCGCTCCCGGAGCGGCAGTCCGTGACGGCGGCGGCGGTGGTGCAGGAACTCGATCTTCATCCGCGCCATGTCCACCCCGGTCGGGCATTCCCGCCTGCATCCCTTGCAGCCCACACAGAGGTCGAGGGCCTCCGCCACCGCCCCGGAGGTGAATCCGTCCGCCCCCAGACGGCCGGAGAGCGCGAGGCGGAGGGTGTTCGCGCGGCCCCGGGTGAGGTGCTGCTCGTCCCCGGTCGCCCGGAAGGAGGGGCACATCACCCCGGGTTCGAGCTTGCGGCAGGCCCCGTTGTTGTTGCACATCTCGACCGCGCCCGCGAACCCGCGCCACTCGGACCAGTCGAGGACCGTGTCGATCTCCCGGGTCCGGTATCCCGGCGGATAGCGAAAGAGGGTCCGATCGTCCATTCGCGGCGCACGCACGATCTTGCCGGGGTTGAGGCGGCCCGCGGGATCGAAGGCGTCCTTGACCTCTTCGAACGCGCGGACCACGCCGCGCCCGAACATCGCCTCGTGGAACTCGGAGCGCACGAGACCGTCTCCGTGCTCGCCGGAGTGCGAGCCCCGATACTCGCGCACCATCGCGAACGCCTCCTCGGCGATGGCGCGCATCTTGCGGACGTCGGCCTCGTCCTTGAGGTTGAGGATCGGGCGCACGTGCAGGCACCCCACCGACGCGTGCGCGTACCAGGTGCCGGTAGTGCCGTGGCGTTCGAATATCGAGTCGAGCCGTTCGGTGTAGTCGGGAAGGTCTTCGAGCCGCACCGCGCAGTCCTCGATGAACGAGACGGGCTTCCCGTCCCCCTTCATCGACATCACGATGTTGAGCCCGGCCTTGCGGAGCTCCCAGACGGCGGACTGGTCGGCGGGCTCGGTCGCTTCGACGACCGCCTCCGGCAGTCCCAGGTCGCCCAGCAGCTCGATGAGCCGGGCGAGCCGGTGTTGCTGCTCCGCGCGATCTTCGCCCGCGAACTCGACCAGGAGCAGCGCCTCCGGGTCGCCCCGGACGAACCGCTCCGCCACCGGCCGGAACATCGCGATGCCGCGCGAGAGCTCGAGGAGCGTGCGGTCCACCAGCTCGACCGCGGACGGCGAGAGCGACACGATGTGCCGGGTGGCCTCCATCGCTCGCCGGAAGGTCGGGAAGTGGCAGATCCCGAGCACCCGGTGAGGGGGGATCGGTTGCAGGTCGAGCTCGAGCCGGGTGAACGTAGCCAGAGACCCTTCCGAGCCCACCAGCAGCGAGGCGAAGTTGTGCCCGGCCGGTTCGACCGTGTCCAGGTTGTAGCCGCCGACGCGGCGAAGGAGCTTCGGAAATCCCCGCTCGATCGCGTCGGCGTGGTTCGCGGCGACGTCCCGTACCCGCACGAGGAGGTCCGCGACGGCTCCGCCGGGGCCTTCCGCCCCCGGATTGCCCGCGACCGGCCCGAACCGGCCGGCCGTCCCGTCGGCCAGCAACCCCTCGATCGCGTGCACGTTGTGCACCATGTTGCCGTAGCGGATCGAGCGTGCGCCGCAGCTGTTGTTGCCGGCCATGCCGCCGAGGGTCGCACGGTTGCCGGTGGACACGTCCACGGGAAAGAAGAGGCCGTGCGGCCGGAGGCTGCGGTTGAGCCGATCGAGCACGAGGCCCGGCTGCACGGTCACCCGCCGCCGTTCGAGGTCCAGGTCCAGGATCGAGTTCAGGTATTTGCTGAAGTCCACGACGAGCGCTTCGCCCACCGTCTGCCCGCACTGCGAGGTGCCCCCGCCGCGGGCGAGAAGCGGCGTTCCGCTCTCGGCGGTCACCGCGACGATGCGGGCGACGTCCTCCTCGGTCCGGGGGACCGCGACCCCGACCGGCTCGATCTGGTAGATGGAAGCATCCGTGGCGTAGCGTCCGCGACTCGCGGGATCGAAGAGCACCTCGCCCTCGATCTCCCGGGCGAGACGGCGGGCGAGGGGCGGGCCGACGCGGTGTCCGGGGCCGCGGGTCGAGGGGCGGTGATGCGGCATGACGGCCTTCTCGGGCGGGTGGGTGCGGCCGGCCGGCTCTTCCGGCCTCCGAGGACCTGGATCGGATGCTGGCCGGGGCCCGGCCAATCATACCGTCTGCACCGCTCGATTCCGGGATCCGCCCGAGGTCCGGATCGCCCGGGCGACGACCCGCCGGAACCGCAGCGCGAGCAGGGCAACGGCGAAGATGCACCCGATGCCGACGGAAGCGACGAGACCGGTCGCCCCGAGCTCCAGATGCACCCCGAGCCACCAGGCGGCCGGCACCATCGTTCCCCAGAACGCGGCCATGAAGAGGCCGGTGGCCGGCCATACGTCGGAGAGGCCGCGGAGGCACCCGACCAGCACCACCTGGAGCGCGTCCGGGAGCAGCACGAGCCCCGCGGCCCGGACCGCCGGAACCGCGATCGCGAGCACCGCCGGCTCGCCGGTGTAGAGCCCCGCGAGGAATCCGGCAAAGAGAAGGTAGCCGAGCCCGATGCCCGATTGCAGGATGACGATGATGCGGAACGCCGCCCACGCCGCTTCCCGCGCTCCCTCCCGGTCGCCGCGTCCGAACGCCTGGCCTACCCGGACGTTGGCGGCGGTCGCGAGGCCGAGCGCCGGCATGAAGGGCAGGGCGAAGAGGTTGAGCACGATGCCGAAGGCGGCCACCTCCGCGCCGCCCAGCCAGCCGGCGAAGACCGTCAGGGACGCGAACGCGCCCGCCTCGAATCCATGGGCCATGCCGATCGGGATCCCCGTCGAGAGGAGGCGCCGGCCGGCCCGACGGGCGCGCCGGCGCCGGCTCGCCCCGAGCCGAAGGCGTCCGGGGCGGGCGCCGAGCCGGGAGGAGCCGAGGGTGGCATACACCCAGGCCACGAGGCCCGCGGCGCCGATCCACCGGGCGATGCTGGTGGCCAGGGCGGCGCCTTCCGCCCCCATCTCGGGTGCGCCGAGGTGACCGTAGATGAACATCCAGTTGAAGCCCGCGTTCAGGACGTTCGCGACCAGCATGAAGACCATCCCGGGAAGCGGGCGGCCGATCGCCTCCAGGAACATCGTGGTCGTCGCGAACACGAGCACCGCCGGCATGCCCCAGCCGAACATGGCGAGCACCTCCGCCCCTTCGATGGCGAGGGCCGGGCTCTGCCCCAGGGCGAGAAGCGACCACTCGCCGGCGTGGAAGAGGCCGAGCAGGACGACACCGGCGATCCAGGCCTGCCGCCACGCGGCCCGCAGGATGAACCCCGACTCCCGAGGCCTTCCGGCCCCCTCCGCCTGGGACGCCAGCACGACGGTGCCGGTACAGAGCCCGATCCCGATGAGGAGCAGGGGGGTGTGCGGAGCGGCGGAGATGGCGAGGGCGGCGAGCTCGCGCGTACCGGCCCGGCCGGTCATCGCGGTGTCCACCGCGACGATGGTGAGGATCCCGAGCCGGCTGACCATCACCGGGGCGGCCAGCCGGATCGTGGCCCGCAGGTGGGAACCGAGGCTCACGTCGTATCTCCGTTCACGTCGTCTCTCACGCGGGGCAATCGCATTTGGACGGAACAGGTCGTCCGCACCGCCCGGAACCGTCCGCCGGACGCCGCAACCGGCCTTCGAGCCGGATCGTCGGGCCGGTTTCGGCGCTCCGCACCCGGAAATCGACCCCTGCCAACGGCAGCCCGGCCATCGCGACGCATCGGGAATCCCGAATGCGATCGCCCTGGTATCTCACGTCGTATTCCTGTCGTATCTCCTTGGCATGAAATAAAATGCGAGCGGAACCGGAGCCGGTCCTCGATTCGGGGTGTGGGCCGCCTCGTTCAAGTAACATCCGGGTCCCCGAGCCCCGGGGATGGAGCACGAAGGAGTGCGTGATGCGGAGAATGACGGTATCGGCTGCCTGGTTCGCGACGCGAGGCCCGGCCGCCGCCGTGCTGCTGGCCGCTTCCCTGGGGGCCGCTCCGGCCGGGGCGGCGGAACGTCCGGGGCTCGATGAATCGCAGGCGTTCGTCGGGAAGCTCGCGGACGACGCGGTCCTGACGTGGGCGAAGCACGCTTCCGACGAGGCGGCGCGCCTGAAGGCGATGGATTCCCTCATCCGGTCGGCCTTCGACGTCGATTTCATTACCCGCGCGGTGCTGGGACGGTACTGGCGGGATCTCGACCCCGCCGAACGGCGCCGGTTTCGCGAGGTGTTCCCCGAGTTCGTGGTCCAGGTCTACTTGCCGCACGTCGCCAAGTACAGCCGCGACCACATGCGCGTGCTCGGCGCCCGCCCGCGCGGAAAGCGCGACGTCGTCGTCGAGTCCGAGCTCCTGACCGACCAGGGCGACTGGATCGAAGCCGACTGGCGGATCCGTTCCCGTGAAGACGGCATCCGGATCATCGACCTCGCGGTGGCGGGGGTCAGCCTGCTCCTCGTCCAGCGGCAGGAGTTCGAGGCGGTGATCCGCAGGGACGGCTTCGCAAGCCTCGTCGAACGGCTGATCGAGCGGAAGAACGAGGCGTCGAACGCCCGAGGGTGAGCCCGCGTGCGTGTCCCGTGCGCTCGCCGCGGCGACGTGATCGACGTCGTCGCCCCGGCCTCCGCGTGCAGCCGGGGCACGCTCGCGGCCGGGGTGGCGATGCTCGAGGGCTGGGGGTTTCGCCCGCGGGTGCCCCCCGACCTCTTCGAGGGGTCCGGGATCGTCGCCGCCCCGGACACATTGCGGTTCCGGACCTTGCAGCGTGCCTTCCGGCGCTCCGATTCCACCGTGATCTGGTGCGTCCGGGGCGGATACGGATGCCAGCGCCTCCTTCCGGGACTCGCGCGCGGGGCGGTTCCCGAGCGCCGGAAGCTGCTCGTCGGATTCAGCGACGTTACCGCCCTGCACGTGTTCATCAATCAGCACTGGGGCTGGCCCACCCTGCATGCGGCGACCGTCGCCGATCTGGGAAGCGGGAGATTGTCGCAGAGATCCCTCGACCAACTGCGCAGGATGGTCACCGGAAGGACGGCCCGGCTGTCGTGTACGCTCCGGCCTCTCAACCCGGCCGCGCGGCGCCCGCGGGCGGTCGGCGGACCGCTCGTCGGCGGGAACCTGAAGACGATCCAGTCCCTTGTCGGCACGCCCTGGAGTGTGCGCCCCTCCGGGTGCATCCTCATGTTGGAGGACGTCGGCGAGCGGGGCTACGCCATCGATCGCATGCTGGTCCAGCTCTCCCAGGCCGGGATCCTGCGCGGCGTCCGGGCCCTGGTGTTCGGCCAGTTCACGGGTGGCCGTGAGCCGGATGGACGGTTTGCCGGAACCGGGGTCATCGCCCGCTTCGCGGAACGGCTGCGGTTCCCGGTGCTGGGAGGAGCGCCTTTCGGACACGGCGACTCCGCCCGAGCGGCGCTTCTCGGGTCGACGGCGAAGATCGAGCTCGCTCCCGGCGGTGGCCGCCTGACCGTCGCCTGGACCCCCGGCTGAATGGCGTCCTCGCCGCCTCCGGCACGTTCCGGCCGGGGGGAGGGGGGCGGACTCCGGCCGCAGGGCCCTTTCACGCTCCGGAACCGGGTTCGCGCGGGCGGACCCCGGTCTGGTCGAACGAGCACGGCGCCCGTTCCCAGGAAGAACAGTGGACATCGACGTCCGGCCGCGGATCAGCCAGCGTGAAAAGGCCCCGGGGCCGGCCGCGAGCCCGACCCCGCCCGAAGGCGGGCTAACCCTCCTCCCGCAGCTCGACCCAGCGGATCTTTCCCGAGATGGTCTTGGGGAGGGCGGGACGGAACTCGATCTCGCGCGGGTACTTGTAAGGGGCGGTGAGCTGCTTTACGAAGTCCTGGATCTCCGTCACGAGATCCGGCGACGGGTCGTACCCCTCCGCGAGGACGACGTAGGCCTTCACGATCTCGCCGCGGAGCGCGTCCGGCCGGCCGACCACCGCGGACTCCGCCACCGCCGGGTGTTCGAGCAGTGCGCTCTCCACCTCGAACGGGCTGATCCGGTACCCGGCCGAGCCGATGACGTCGTCCGCGCGGCCTACGAACCAGAAGTAGCCGTCCTCGTCCCGGGTGGCGGTGTCGCCGGTGTAGTACCACCCGTGCCGGAAGGCCCGCGCGTTGATCTCGGGAGCGTCGACGTACCCGTCGAACAGTCCGGGGGGGCGGACCGCGCCGTCCGTCCGGACCGCGATGTGGCCGATCTCGCCCGGTGCGAGCCGTGCGCCGTCGTCATCGACCACGTCGACGTCGAAGCCCGGCACCGGCTTGCCCATGGAGCCGGGGCGAATGGGCAGGGCGGGGTAGTTCGCCAGAAGGTTGATCGACTCGGTCTGGCCGTAGCCGTCGCGGATGACGTTGCCGGTCGCCTCCTCCCAGATCTTGATGACCTCCGGGTTGAGCGGCTCGCCCGCCCCGAGCGAGTGGCGGAGGGAGCGGAGGTCGTACCCGCCGAGGTCCGTCTGCGCGAACATCCGGTAGGCGGTGGGCGGGGCGCAGAACGTGGTCACCCCGAGCCGGCCGATGAGCCGCAGGTGCAGATCGGGGTCGAAGCCGTCGGCGTCGTGGAGAACGATCGCGGCCCCCATCTGCCAGGGGGCGAAGAGGGCGCCCCACGCCGCCTTGGCCCACCCGGTATCGGAGAGCGTCCAGTGGACGTCGTCCTCGCGGAGGTCCATCCAGTAGCGGCCGGTCAGGAGATGGGCGAGGGCATGGCCGTGATCGCGCGGGACCATCTTCGGCATGGAGGTCGTGCCGGAGGTGAAGTAGACGAGCAACGGCTCGCCGGCGCGGGTCGGGCGGTCGGGAACGAAGGTCTCCGAGGCCGCGTCCATCGCGTCGTCCAGTCCCGTCCAGCCCGGCCGGGGCGCGGAGCCGGCCGTCCGGGGCACGACGACGAGGCGTTCCAGGGACGGGCAGGCGGCCCGGACCGCGTCCACCTTGGCCGCGTTGTCGTCGGTCACGATCGCGAAGCGGGCCCGCGCCGCGTTGATCCGGTACTCGACGTCCTTCGGGGTGAGCAGGTTGGTCGCGGGCATCGCGACGACCCCGGCCTTCGCGCACCCGATGATCACGTCGTACCAGGCCGGAATGCGCGCGATCATCACGCAGGCGAGGTCCCCGCGCCTCGCCCCGAGCTCGCGAAGGACGTTCGCGAGCCGGTTCGAGGAGCGGGAGAGATCGCCGAACGTGAGCCGGGTGACGGTCTCGCCGGGAGCATCGACCGCGACGCACGCGGTCTTGTCGGAGCGCTCGGCCCGGCGGTCGATGAGGTCGAACCCGAAGTTGTAGTGTTCCGGGGTCTCGAACCGCACCCGCCGGCACGTGTCCTCGTAGTCCGTCATGTCCGGCAGGTACATGGACTCGCTCCTCGGGCTTCCCGGCCCGTGGTTGGACCGCGCCCGGCCAGCATATAGCATTCGGTCCGGACACGGGCAGACCGGGGAGCCTCGATGCTGCTGACCGAGGAGCAGCGGGCGGTGCGGGACACCGCGCGGGCGTTCGCCGCGGCCGAGGTCGCGCCGTTCGCCGCCGCATGGGAACGCGACGGGGGCGCGCCGCGCGACCTCTACCGGCGCATGGGCGAGATCGGGCTGATGGGGGTCTGCGTTCCGTCCGAGCACGGCGGCGCGGGTGCCGATTTCGTCTCCTACGTGCTTGCGATGGAGGAGGTCGCGGCCGCCGACTGCGGGGTGGCGAACGTGATGGCGGCGAACAACTCCCCGGTCGCGGCCGCCGTCGCGAGGCACGGGACGGCGGGCCAGAAGGAGGGCTGGCTCCCGAAGCTCGCGCGCGGGGAGGCCATCGGGGCCATCGCGCTGACCGAGCCCCACGCCGGCTCGGATGCGGCCGCGATCCGCACCCGCGCGCGCCGGCGGGCGGGCGGGGGCGGATGGATCATCGACGGCAGCAAGTCGTTCATCACCGCGGGCGCGACCGCGGACGTGGCGATGATCGTCGCGGTGACCGATCCGGCGGCGGGCAAGCGGGGCATCACCTGCTTCCTGTGCCCGACCGCCCGCCCCGGCTACCGGGTGTTGCGGAAGGAATCGAAGCTCGGCCACCGCACCAACGACACCTGCCAGATCGCCCTCGACGGGTTGGAGGCGGGGGACGAAGACGTGCTCGGAGCGCCCGGAGCCGGGCTCGGGATCGCCCTCGGCCACCTCTCGGCGGGGCGCATCGCGGTGGCCGCCCAGGCGGTGGGCGTGGCCCGGGCCGCCCTCGAGGCGGCGCGCGACTACGCGCACGAGCGCGAAGCGTTCGGGAAGCCCATCGTGGAGCACCAGGCGGTCGCGTTCCGGCTCGCCGAGATGGCGACCGAGGTCGAGGCGGCGCGCCAGACGTACCTCCATGCGGCGGCCCTCGAGGCGGCGGGAGAGAGCTCCATCCGCGAGGCTTCCATGGCCAAGCTCTTCGCGTCGGAGATGGCCGAGAGGGTGTGCTCGGGCGCGATCCAGATCCACGGCGGATACGGCTATCTCAGCGACTTCCCGGTCGAGAAGCTCTACCGCGACGCGCGGGTGCTCCAGATCTACGAGGGGACGAGCGAAGTCCAGAAGATCGTGATCGGGCGGATGCTGTAGCGCCCGGCCCGGCTGGCCCCGGGCGCCGGGCGGGAGGGGAGGGGGCCGCCCCGGGGCGCTCCCCCGGCTCGCACGGGACCGGCGGCGTCGAGTCTCGCTCGCGGTCGCCGCCCGCCGCCTCCTCCCCGCGAGGAGGGAGAGGCGGTCGCCGGGGAGGCGGCCGGCCGGGAACGGGGTTCGAGGAGCGGGGCGGGGGCGGAGAACGAGAATGGTCCAGGGCGTTCAGCCAGGGGAGAAGCGATGAGGTACGACATGGTGATCCGGGGCGGCACGGTGGTGACCGCCGCCGACGCAGCCCGCTGCGACGTGGGCATCCGGGGCGGGCGGATCGCCGCTCTCGGCGAGGACCTCGCCGGATCGGTCGCGGACGGCGGGCGGGTCGTCGATGCGTCCGGCAAGCTCGTGCTGCCGGGCGGGATCGACAGCCACTGCCACATCGAGCAGCTCTCCGCCTCCGGCTTCATGACCGCGGACGACTTCCGGAGCGCCACCGTCTCGGCCGCGTTCGGGGGGACCACGACGGTCATCCCCTTCGCCGCCCAGCACCGGGGGCAGTCGCTCCGCGAGGTCGTGGAGGACTACCACGCGAGGGCCGGGCCCAAGGCGGTCATCGACTACGCCTTCCACCTCATCATCTCCGACGCCAACCCCCGGGTGCTCGGGCAGGAGCTGCCGGGGCTCATCCGGGACGGGTACACGTCGTTCAAGGTCTACATGACCTACGAGCTGCTCCGGCTCGACGACTACGCCCTCCTCGAGGTGCTGGCCGTCGCGCGCCGCGAGGGGGCGATGGTGATGGTCCACGCCGAGAACTACGAGATGATCCGGTGGCTCACCGACCGGCTCCTCGAGGCGGGCGCCTACCAGGCGAAGTACCACGCGATCTCCCATGCCGCGCTCGCGGAGGGCGAGGCGACCGGGCGGGTCATCGCGCTCTCGGAGCTGATGGACGTGCCGATCCTCGTGGTGCACGTGTCGACCGAGCGGGCCGCCGCGGCCATCCGCGGCGCCCGCGACCGGGGCCTCCGGATATACGGCGAGACCTGCCCCCAGTACTTCTTCCTCACCGCGGACGACCTCGATCTCCCGGGGGCGGAAGGGACGAAGTTCTGTTGCAGCCCGCCGCCCCGCGACGAAGCGGACCACGAGGCGATGTGGCGGGGGGTCGTGAACGACACCTTCCAGGTCGTCTCCTCCGACCACGCCCCCTACCGCTTCGACTCGACGGGCAAGCTCGCCCACGGAACGGACCCGGACTTCAAGCACGTGGCCAACGGGATCCCCGGCATCGAGGTCCGGCTGCCGCTCCTCTTCAGCGAAGGGGTCGGCGCGGGCCGGATCGACCTCCAGCGCTTCGTCGAGCTCTCGTCCACGAACGCGGCCCGGCTCTACGGCCTCGAGGACCGCAAGGGGAGCATCAAGGTCGGGGCCGACGCGGACCTCGCGATCTGGGACCCGGACCTCGAGGTCACCATCACCATCGACATGCTCCACGACAACATGGACTACACCCCGTACGAGGGCCGCAAGGTGAAGGGCTGGCCGATCTTCGTGACGAGTCGCGGCCGGGTGGTGGTGGAGGACGGCGAGCTCGGGGTGGAGCCGGGGAGCGGCGAGTTCCTGCCCTGCAATCTCCCGCGGCTCGCCGAGCCCCTTGGAAGAAGCGTGCGCGAGATGGATCCCGGGCGCAACTTCGGGGCGCGGCTGATGCCCGGCCGCGAGACGCCCTGAACGGGCGAAGACACGCAGAGAGGTCACGAGGATGGCGCGAAAGCTCAAGGTGGCGGCGGCCCAGCTCGGGCCGATTCACCTCGCCGATACCCGCGAGCGGGTGGTGGCGAGGCTCATCGCGCTCCTGCGCGAGGCGGCGGCGGGCGGATGCCGGCTCGTGGTGTATCCGGAGCTTGCCCTCACCACCTTCTTTCCCCGCTACTGGTACGAAGACCTCGCCGAAGCGGACCGCTTCTTCGAGCGGGAGATGCCGGGCGAGGCCACCCGGCCCCTGTTCGAGGAGGCGAGGCGCCTCGGCGTCGGCTTCCATCTCGGGTATGCCGAGCTGGTGGAGGAGGAGGGGAGGACGCGAAGGTTCAATACCGCCATCCTCGTCGGCCCGGACGGAGGGATCGTCGGCAAGTACCGGAAGATCCACCTTCCGGGGCATGCGGACCACCGGCCGAACCTCCCCTTCCAGCACCTCGAGAAGCGCTACTTCGAGGTGGGCGACCTCGGATTCCCGGTGTGGCGGGCGTTCGGCGGGATCGTGGGAATGGCGATCTGCAACGATCGCCGCTGGCCGGAGACGTTCCGGGTGATGGGGCTCCAGGGCGTCGAGATGGTGCTCATCGGCTACAACACCCCGACGTACAACATCTACCATCCGGAGGCGCCCCACCTCCGCACCCTGCACAACGACCTCTCGCTCCAGTCCGGCGCCTACCAGAACGGAACCTGGGTCGTGGGGGTCGCGAAGGGCGGGGCGGAGGACGGGCACGAGCTCATCGCCGGCTCGATCATCGCGGCCCCCACCGGCGAGATCGTCGCCCGCGCCCTCACCCTGGAGGACGAGGTCGTCGCCTTCGACTGCGACCTCGAGCTCGGCGCCTACATCAAGGGCTCGGTGTTCGCCTTCGATCGGCACCGCCGTCCGGAGCACTACCGCCGCATCGTCGAGCAGGCCGGGGTGCGGATCGAGGTCTAGAAGACGTCGCGGATCGACCGGCCCCGGCCCCGGCGCACGCGGGTACGGCGCCGCGCATCCTCGACCTCCGGGCCGCTTCCGGCTCTCCGGCCGGCGCATGGGCGCGCGTCAGGGTGGCTTCATTCCGCGTCGGGGTGCGCGCGCCGGACGTGTCTCGAAGAAGAATTCGGATGATGCCAGTCTGAAAATGCGAACTCGACGATTCATGCGGTCCGGATCAGCACGCGGCGGCGGCGCCCCGAGCCGGACACCGGCAGGATGAGATGACCTTGGGGAGCGCGCGTGCGCGTGCGTTGAGCGGCCCGGTCTGCTAAGCTGAAGTCCCATCCGCAGGGGATGGGATCGGCATGACGCGATACGTCTTCATCACGGGCGGCGTCGTCTCTTCGCTCGGCAAGGGAATCGCCTCCTCCTCTCTCGGCGCGATCCTCGAAGCCCACGGCCTCGGCGTCACCCTCGTCAAGCTCGATCCCTACATCAACGTCGATCCGGGCACCATGAACCCGTTCGAGCACGGGGAGGTGTACGTGACCCGTGACGGGGCGGAGACCGACCTCGACCTCGGGCACTACGAGCGCTTCGTGCGCACGCCGATGGGCCGGAACAACAACTTCACCACCGGCCAGATCTACGAGAAGGTGATCCGGCGCGAGCGCCAGGGAGGGTACCTCGGCAGCACCGTCCAGGTGATCCCGCACATCACGGACGAGATCAGGGCCCGCATCGAATCGAGCGCGAAGGGGTCGGAGGTCGCCCTGGTGGAGATCGGCGGCACGGTGGGGGACATCGAATCGCAGCCGTTCCTCGAGGCGATCCGCCAGATGGCCCTCGACCTCGGTCGCACCCGGACCCTTTTCATCCACCTCACCCTCGTGCCCTACATCGCCACCTCCGGGGAGATCAAGACCAAGCCCACCCAGCATTCGGTGAAGGAGCTCCGGTCCATCGGGATCCAGCCCGATCTCCTGCTGTGCCGCACCGACCGCCCCCTGCCCGACCGGGAGCGGCGCAAGATCGCCCTCTTCACCAACGTGGAGCCGCGCGCGGTGATCTCGGCCCCGGACGTGGACACCATCTACCGCCTGCCGAGGCTCCTCCATGAACAGGGGGTCGACGCGGTGGTCATGGAGCGGCTGGGGCTCGACGCGGGCCGGTGCGCCATCGACCTCTCGGAGTGGGACGAGGTGGTGGCGGGGCTCGACCATGCGGAGGGGGAGGTGGTCGTGGGGATGGTGGGCAAGTACGTCCACCTCGCGGACTCCTACAAGTCCCTCAACGAGGCGCTGATCCACGCCGGGATCGCCGCTCGTACCGGGGTCCGGGTGGAGCTCATCGACGCGGAGGAGATCGAGCGCCGCGGGTTCGCGGCGCTCGAACGGGTGGACTGCGTGCTCGCGCCGGGCGGCTTCGGAGCGCGCGGCGTGGAGGGCAAGATCCTGGCCGCGCGCTTCGCCCGCGAGCGCGGGACGCCCTTCCTCGGCATCTGCCTCGGCATGCAGGCCGCGGTCATCGAGTATGCCCGCAACGCCGCGGCGCTCACCGGCGCCAACAGCACGGAGTTCGATCCCGGCTCGCCGCATCCGGTGATCGCCCTCCTCACCGAGTGGGTCGAGGGGGACGGGCGGGTGCAGCGCCGCGAGGACGGCGGAGACCTCGGCGGCACCATGCGCCTCGGCGGGCAGGAGGCGGTCCTCGCGGAGGGCACCCGCGCGTACGAGGCTTACGGCAAGCCGGTCATCGAGGAGCGGCACCGGCATCGTTACGAGTTCAACAACCGCTATCTCGAAAGGCTGCGGGAAGCGGGGCTCGTCATCTCGGCGACCACCGCCGAGGGCGGGCTCGTGGAGATGGTGGAGCTGTCGGACCACCCCTGGTACGTGGGCTGCCAGTTTCATCCCGAGTTCACGTCCACCGCCCGTGACGGGCATCCCCTGTTCGAGGCGTTCGTGCATGCCGCCATCCGTCATCGCGACCTGCGCCTCGGGGCCGGAGCCGGTGCGTCGCCCGATCCGGGCGGCCGCGCCTCCGCCCCCGCGAACGGGAACGGTGCGCGCGACGGTGCGGCGGCCCCCGTCGCCGGCCGTGCGGGTCTCACCCATTCCGTCCACTGGCCATGACCGCCCGCGGGCCCGCCGCCGCCGATGCCACCCGCCCGGGACGCCCTCGCCGATGAACCTCTGCGGCTTCGAGGCGGGTCCCGACCGTCCCCTGTTCCTGATCGCGGGCCCCTGTGTCATCGAATCGGAGCGGATGGCCCTCGAAACGGCGGAAGCGCTGCGCGCCGTCGCCGGCCGGCTCGGCATCGCGTTCATCTACAAGTCCTCTTTCGACAAGGCGAACCGGACCTCCGAAACGAGCTTCCGCGGCCCCGGCCTCGCCGAGGGGCTCCGGATCCTGGAGCGGGTTCGCAACGAGGTGGGGGCCCCGGTCCTGACCGACGTGCACGAGGACACCCCGGTGGACGAGGTCGCGTGCGTGGTGGACGTGCTCCAGACCCCGGCCTTCCTCTGCCGGCAGACCGACTTCATCCGGCGGGTGGCGGCGGCCGGCCGGCCGGTCAACATCAAGAAGGGACAGTTCCTCGCCCCGTGGGACATGGCCCACGTGGTCGAGAAGGCGCGGTCGGCCGGCAATGAACGGATCCTGGTGTGCGAGCGGGGCGTGTCGTTCGGCTACAACTACCTGGTCTCCGACATGCGCTCGCTCGCGGTGCTGCGTGAGACCGGGTGCCCCGTCGTGTTCGACGCCACCCACTCGGTGCAGATGCCGGGAGGGATGGGGGCCGCGTCCGGCGGGCAGCGCGAGTTCGTTCCGGTGCTCGCGCGCGCCGCGGTGGGGGCGGGGGTCTCGGGCCTCTTCATGGAGACCCACCCGGACCCGGACCGGGCGTTGAGCGACGGCCCGAACGCGGTGCCGCTCGACGAGATGGAGCCTCTGCTGGAAGACCTGGTCGCGATCGACCGGGTGGTCAAGCCGGCCCGGATGGAGGCGGGGACGGACGCGGAAGCCGGAGCCGCGGCGCGATGACGGCTCGACCGGTCTTCGCCCGCGGCGGCGAGCGGATCGAGGCGGTGCGCGCGCGCGAGATCATCGACTCGCGCGGGAACCCCACCGTCGAGGCGGACGTGCGGCTCGCGGGGGGCGCCGTCGGATCGGCCGCGGCTCCCTCCGGGGCGTCGACGGGCGCGCGCGAGGCGGTCGAGCTCCGCGACGCGGACCCGGGACGTTTCGCCGGCCGGGGGGTGGTGCGGGCGGTCTCCAACGTCGAACGCGAGATCTCCCCCGCCCTCGAGGGCGAGGACGCGGGCGAGCAGGCGCGGATCGACGCCCGCCTCCGCGAGCTCGACGGCACCGCGAACAAGGCCCGGCTCGGGGCGAACGCGATCCTCGCCGTATCCCTCGCGGCGGCGCGGGCCGCCGCGGCCGCCCGGGGGCAATGGCTCTACGAGCACCTCGCGGCGCTCGCCGGCCATCCGCCGCCGAAGATGCCGGTTCCGATGATGAACGTGGTGAACGGCGGCGCCCACGCGGACAACAACGTCGACGTGCAGGAGTTCATGGTGGTCCCGTGCGGCGCTCCGTCCTTCCGCGAGGCGGTGCGGTGGGGGGCGGAGGTGTTCCACGCGCTGAAGGCGCTGCTGCGCGAACGGGGGCTCGCGACGGCGGTCGGCGACGAGGGCGGGGTCGCGCCGGACCTCGGCTCGAACCGGGAGGCCATCGAGCTCATCCTCGGAGCGGTCGCCCGGGCCGGCTACCGGGCGGGCCGCGACGTGCGCATCGCCATCGACGCGGCCAGCTCGGAGTTTCACCGGGACGGCCGCTACCGTTTCGAGGGCCGGTCGCTCGACGCCCCCGCCTTCGCTTCCGTCCTCTCCGCCTGGGCGGACGACTTCCCGGTCGTCTCCATCGAGGACGGCATGGCGGAGGACGACTGGGAGGGCTGGGCCGAGCTCACCGCCCGGCTCGGGAGCCGGGTACAGCTCGTCGGCGACGACCTCTTCGTCACCAACCCGGAGATTCTCCGGCGAGGGGTACGGGAGGGGGTGGCGAACGCGGTGCTCGTCAAGGTCAACCAGATCGGCACCCTCTCGGAGACCTTCGACACCCTCGCGGTCGCGCGCGAAGCGGGGTACGCGACGATCATCTCCCACCGCTCGGGCGAGACCGAGGATACGTTCATCGCGGACCTCGCGGTCGCGACCGGCGCGGGGCAGATCAAGACGGGCTCGATGTGCCGTTCGGATCGGGTGTCGAAGTACAATCGGCTGCTCAGGATCGAGGAACGGCTGGAGGAGGCCGTATGGCCGGGACCGGAAGTCTTCGCGGGACGGGCGGCTACGCCGGCTTGAAGCGGATGCGGCGCCGGGCCCGCCTGCGGGTCCTGGCGGGGCTGCTTCTCGCCGCCGCCTTCGCCGGTCTCCAGTACCGCCTGTGGTTCGGGGACGGGAGCGTCTCGGAGGTCATGGACCTCCGGGCGGCGATCGGCGCGCAGCGGGAGGAGAACGGGCGGCTGTACGCCAGGAACCGCGAGCTCGAGGCGGAGGTGATCGATCTCAAGAGCGGCCTCGAGTCCATCGAGTACCGGGCGCGGCGCGACCTCGGCATGACCCGCGAGGACGAGACTTTCTACCAGATCGTCGATCGGCGATGACGCGGGGCACGGGCCCGGTCCCGGGGCCGTTTCACGCTGCCGGTGTCCGGGTCGGGGGCTGCCGTCGCGTCCCGGTCCGCATCGTATGAATCGTCGAATTCGCATTTTCAGACCACCATCATCCGAATTCTTCTTCGAGACACATCCGGCGCGCCCCCCGATGCAGCGTGAAACGACCCTGGGCCCGATCTGGGGGCTCGTGGCGGCGGCCGGGGCGGGTCTTCGTTTCGGGGCGGATACGCCGAAGCAGTTCGCACCGCTGGCCGGCCGGCCGATGCTGGCCCACGCGATCGAGGGGCTCGCGGCCGACCGCCGGGTGCGCTCGGTGATGGTGGTCCTGCCGCCCGGAGGCCCGGCCTTCCACCGCCTCGGCCTCCGGATCGGGCGCCGCGTCCTGCTCGCCGAGGGGGGCGGCGACCGGAGCGGCTCGGTGGCGAACGGGTTGGCCCGCCTCGCCGCGGCGGCCGGCGCGGGGGCGGGAGACCGGGTGCTGGTGCACGACGCGGCTCGCCCCTGCCTCCACCCGGAGGACCTCGCCGCCCTCATCGACGCCGGCCTCGAGCATCCGACCGGGGCGCTCCTCGCGTCCCCGGTGCGGGACACCCTCAAGCGGGCCCGGGCGGACCCGGGGAACGGAGGGTCGGTGGTCGAGGCGACGGTCTCCCGCGATCGGATGTGGCGCGCCCTCACCCCGCAGATGTTCCGGCTCGCCGACCTTGCCGCCGCGCTCTCGGAGGTCTCGGACCGCGGCGCGTCGGTCACCGACGACGCGGAGGCGATCGAGGGCTGGGCCGCGCGCCGCGGACGGCCGCCGCCGCGGCTGGTGGAAGCCCGCTACGAGAACCTCAAGGTGACCGTCCCGGGGGACCTCGACGCGGCCGCGCGGGTTCTCGCCGCGCGGGCCGAAGGGCGGGGATGAGCTACCGGATCGGCCAGGGCTACGACGCGCACCGCTTCGGCCCCGGCGACGGTATCGTGGTGGGGGGGGAGCGGATCCCCTTCCACCGGGGTGTCGTGGCCCACTCCGACGGCGACGTGCTCCTGCACGCGGTGTGCGACGCCCTCCTCGGGGGGGCGGGGCTCGGGGACCTCGGCGCCTGGTTCCCGGACACCGACCCGCGCTACGCCGCCATGTCGAGCCGGGTGCTCCTGCGCGAAGTTCGCGGCCGGGTCGCCGCGGCCGGATGGCGGGCGGTGAACGTGGACGCGACGGTGATCGCCGAGGCCCCGCGCCTCGCGGGGCGCCGTGACGCGATGCGCGCGAACCTCGCCGCCGACCTCGGGCTCCCGGTGGAGGCGGCGAGCGTCAAGGCGACCACCACCGAAGGGATGGGCTTCAGCGGCCGGGGCGAAGGAATCGCCTGCCATGCGGTCGTGCTGCTCGAATCGCTCTCCGGGTCCCGGGCCTCGCAGGGCTCCGGGCGTCCCCCGGCATGACCGGGCGGCATTCTCTCGACGCATCGGGGCTCATGCCGCCCTGATTACGCACGAAGCTCGGCTCGCAAGCCCCGGTCGGCGGAAGCCCTGGGACAGGCCCCGCGAAAATGCACGACGTCCAGGCCCTCTGGACCGCCGCCCCTGGTCGGCGGAAATCCCGGGACAGGCCCCGCGAAAGCCCGTCATTCCCCGTCACTCCCGCGAAGGCCCGTCATTCCCACGAAAGCCCGTCGTTCCCGCGAAAGCGGGAATCCATTTCAATCGAAGCCCCCGGATTCCCGCTTTCTCCCCGCTCTCGCGAGGATGACGGGGAACGACGGGCCGAAGGAGACCATTCGCCCGAGCTTCATGCGTCATCGGGTATGCCGTTGCCTCGACGGCCGGCGCAACGGCCCTCCCGATCCTCGTCTGCCCCGCGGCTCCAGGTCTCCGCTCCCCACCTTCCCCCCGAGCAACCCCCGCATGGGAATGCCGTTCCCACCAGATCCTCGCGTCGAGCCGACGCCATGAGCCCCGACGCATCCGTCTTCCCGATCGCGGACTCTCGTCCGGTGGAAGGTGTACGCTCGGCAGGGATGGAGGGAGGAGCCGTCTCCTTGAAACGCGGCGGGGAGTGGACGTCGGTGCATTGCGTCCGGGGGTTCGGCGGCTTCATCCCGTTCCCCGCGCTCGCCCGTGCCCACGGAGCGCCGCCGGTGGCCGGCGTGCTGCGGCGCGAGCCGGGCGATTTCCGGGTCGACGAGGAGCTGGGATTCGAGCCCGAGGGGTTCGGGCCCCACCACTGGCTCCTGGTCCGGAAGACCGGCTGCACGACCCCGTACGTGGCCCGCATCCTCGCCGCCCGGTACGCCCTCCCGGTGCGGGAGATCGGCTTCTCGGGCCTCAAGGATCGACATGCCGAGACCACGCAGTGGTTCACCGTGCCCGCCCGTGCGCACGCCGCCGATCCGCCCCCCGGCGAGATCGCCGCCGGGGTTCGCATCGTGCGGGCGGTACGGGGGCGCAGGAAGCTGCGGCGCGGGGTGCACGCGGGCAACCGCTTCGCCATCGCGGTTCGCGGCGTCGAGGGTGACCGGGACGCGTTCGCGGACCGCGTGGTCCGGATCGCGCGGGCCGGGGTCCCGAGCTACTTCGGCGCGCAGCGGTTCGGACGGGACGGGGGGAACGTCGCCGCGGCGGCCGGAATGCTGCGCGGAGATGCGAGGCCCCCGGACCGCCTCGCCCGCGGGCTGTACCTCTCGGCGGGACGCTCCCTTCTCTTCAACCGGGTCCTGCACCGGCGGGTGGAGGCCGGCGCCTGGAACACGTACGTGCCGGGTGACGCGATCGTGATCGCGGGGCGGCGGCGCGCGCTCGCCCCGGGGGCCTCCCCCCGGGAGGGCGGTCCGGCGGCGGATTGGGTGGCCGCGCTCCGTGCGCACCCCACCGGACCGCTCTGGGGGCGCGGTGCGCGGGGCGGGGTCGCGGAGGAGGCCCTCGCCTTCGAGGCGGCGGCGCTCGCCGGCTGCGAAGGATGGCAGGCCGGGCTGGAGGCGGCCGGTCTCGCGGCGGATCGGCGCGCGCTTCGGGTGGCGCCGTCGAACCTCGACTGGGAAGCGTCGGCGGACGGCGGCCTGGTGGTGCGTTTCTCGCTCTCGCGAGGCGCCTACGCGACGGCCGTCCTGCGAGAGCTGGTCGGGGACCCCGCCGACGGATGAAGCGCGCCCCGCCCGGCGCGCCCGGAGCGAGGTCCGCGGCGCAGCGGCAGGGCAATCGCATCCGGACGGAACATGTCGCTCCGCCGCCCGAAATCGTCCGCCGGACGCCGCAGGCGGCCTTCAGGCCGACTCGCCAGGCCGATTTCGGCGCTCCGCACCCGGAAATCGACCCCTGCCAACGGCGGCTTGGCCATCACGACGCATCGGGAATCCCAATGCGATTGCCCTGGGGCGCAGCGGTGGACCCGACCTCGGGCCGGCGGTTCTACCCTACGTTCGCAGCTCTACGTTCGCAGCAGTACGTGGACCGCTCCGGTGCCCCCCGCGTTGTCGGGGGCGGTGCAGAACGCGAGGACGCCGTCGCAACGGCGAAGCCACCGGTCCACGATCGCCTTCAGCACCGGCCGCCGTTTCGCGGAGCCCCGTCCCTTGCCGTGGACGATGCACACGCAGCGCATGCCGCGCGCCCGCGACTGGTCGATGAATTCGAGCACCGCGCGCTCGGCTTCGTGCGCGAAGAGCCCGTGCAGGTCGAGCCGGTCCTGGATCGGGTGGTGGCCGCGCCGGAGCCGGCGGATCTCCCGGTGCTGGAGGCCGGGGCGGGCGAACTCCATGCGGCTTCCGCGTTCGACTTCTCCGCTCGGACCGGGCTCGGGGGGCTTCTCCGCCTTCCCGCCGTCTTCCGTCGCCGCTTCCATCGCCGGTTCCGGCGAGGTGCGGCGGAGGGGGCGGCGAACGGGGGTGACGCGCTCGTGGTCGTGCTTGAGCGGCCGGGTCTCGCCCACGTGCCGGCGAAAGAGCGAAGCGTCGTCGTCGTGCGAGGAGTGGTCCATTTCAGGGTTCCACGAGATCCGCTCCGGAGGACGCAACCGGTTCTCGATCCGTCGAACGATCGTTGCCAACGTTCGGGTCATGGTCGCCGAGAATCGACTCGCCGGAGAGGGTAGCCGTTCGGCTCGGAACGTCCAGCTCATCATGCCTGCATGCCTCCTTCGGTTGCCCGTTTCCCGGCGGCCGCTCGCGGCTCGCGCCGGATCCCTGCCTGGCCCGGACGTCCCACCTTCCTTCCGCGGTGGACGCCGCTCCGCTCCCGCGGGCGGTCCGTGCTCCGTTCCGGGCCGCTTCGACCGCCCCCGTACCAGGGGTCGGCTGCCTGCCGCCCTCCGCGGCCTCCGCTTCGCTTGCAGGCCGGGCCTGCCGCCGCGGAGTCTCGACGCTCTCGCGGCGAGGGCCGGGGAGATGTCCGATCCAGCCGAATCCACTGTGTACCGGAATGGCCGTCCCGGCTACCTTCCATCGTTCGACGATACTTCCCCTTGTTCCATCAACCCGTTGTTATATGGAGTGATATCCGAACTTTCGGAGCGTTTGCAGCCGGCCTCGTGCGGGCCACCTGCGCCGGGCGGCGCCCCTGTTTCGGCCGAAAATACGACGACGGGGCCACCCGCCGGCCGCGCGTCGGGCTCTCTTGACCGGAAGGCGGCGGGCGCGGACGATCGGGTTCTGGTCCGCATCCCTGACAGGAGCTTCACGATGAGCGGCCCGCTCGACGCCTTCACCGATCTGCTCGATCGCTTCACCGCCGCCGTGGCGTCCGGCGACGGCGAGGCGTTCGCGGCGCTGTTCTGCGAGGACGGGGTCTACGACGACGTTTTCTACGGCGAGTTCCGGGGCCGCGAGGGTCTGGCGGAGATGCTGCGCGAGCACTTCCACGGCAATGCCCGCGATTTCCGCTGGGAGATGCACGATCCGGTGTGCGACGGCCGGGTCGGGTATGCGAGCTACACTTTCAGCTACACCTCGACGATGAAGCGGAGCGAGGGCCGGCGCGCGGTGTTCACGGGATGTTCGCGGTTCCTGCTCCGGGAGGGACTCATCGAGTCCTACCGGGAGTGGGCGTTCGGTACGGCCGGCCTCGCGCAGCTCGGTGCGCCTCCCGCGGTGCTCGCGCGCCAGTCGGAGCGCGAGGCCGCCCGCATCCGCGCCCGCGCCGACCGGGGCCTGCATCGCCTGGAGGAATCGACGTGAGCCGCGCCGGGCCGCCCGGCGTCGGGGCGCCCCGCACCGAGCGCCCGCGCCCGGGCCGGCTCGGGCCCCTCGCTCCCCGGAACCTCGATGCGGAGCAGGAGCGGGTGCTCGACACGATGCTCGCGGGGCCTCGGGGGAAGTCCGGGTTCCTGTCCCGGGAGCGGGAGATCGGAGGTCCGTTCGCGCCGTGGCTGCGCAGCCCCGGATTCGCCCTGCCCGCGCAGGAGCTCGGGGCGTTCGTGCGCTACCGGACCTCCCTGGACCCGCGCCTCTCGGAGCTCGCGATCATCGTGGTCGGGGCGGCGTGGCGGGCCGACTACGAGTTCGCGGCGCACGCCCCCATCGCCATCCGCGCCGGGGTCTCCCGCGAAACGGTGGACGCGCTCGCGCGCGGCGAGAGCCCTGCGCTCGAACGCGAGGACGAGCGCATCGTCTACGAGTTCGCGCGGGAGCTGGTCGAGAGCCGCCGGGTCGCGGAAGAACGCTACGCGGCCGCCGTCGGCCTGCTGGGCGAGCGCGGAGCCGTCGAGCTGGTGGGGCTCCTCGGCTACTACACGCTCGTGTGCATGACCCTGAACGCGTTCGAGGTCCCGCTCGGCGAGGGTATGGAGCCACCCTTTGCGGCGTCTTGATCCGCACGACCCCCCGGCCCCCGTCGCGGGCGTATCGAGACGCCGCGGCGGCGGGCCGCGGGACGCCGAAGGCCCGGCCGACGATCACCCTGGCGCCCGCGCGCCGCTGTCGAAGCGGATCGAGGGGCTGCGGCCCGCGCCCGGGAGCGGATCGGCGTCCGCGGCGGGAGGCGGGAAGGTGGTGCGGGCTGCGCGTTCGCACCCGGATGGGCCGCGGGCGGAAGGCGTCCCGGCATGAGCCGCCGGGGCGGGCCCCCCACCGTCGCCGGGATCGCCGAGCTCCTTCGCGCCGGTGATGCGGGCCGCGCCGAATGGGCCGGGCGGGCGGTGCTGAAGCGCGAGCCGCGCAACGCCGACGCCTGGCGGCTGCACGCGATGGCGGCCCTCGAGTCGGGCCGGCTCGCGAAGGCCCGCACCCGTCTCGAGCGGGCGATCGCCATCCGGCCCGAAAGCTCGGTGTTCCATTCCAACCTCGGGGCGGTGCTCGAACGCCTGGGCGACCTCGAGGGCTCGTATCGTGCGCACGACCGGGCCCTCGCCCTCGACCGCGAGCCCGCCGACAACTGGTTCAACCACGGCCTCGTCCTGCTGCGCCTCGGCCGGCCCGCGGAGGCCGCCGCGAGCCTCGAGGCGGCCCGTGACCGGGCGCCGGGCGACCCGGAGGTCCGGCTGAACCTCGGACGGGCCTTGGAACGGTCGGGCGACGGGGAGGGCGCCCTGCGGGAGCTCCGGAGCGCCCTCGCGCGCGCGGCCGGCCCCGGCGAGCGCTGGACCGGCGAGATCCGGGAAGCGCTGCGGCGCGTTCTGGCCGAGGTGTTCCCCGTCGAGCCGGCGCCGGACGTACGCCGGCTCCTCGCCGAGACCGGGGTGGGGCCGGAGCTCGGCGCGGCGGCGGCCGCCCAGCTTCGGATCGGGGCGCCGCCTCCCGACGACGGCGCCGCCGCGGTGCGGTTCCTCGCATCGGGCGGGGGGCTGCTCCTCGACTATCTCCGGGAGGTGGTCAACCTCGATCCGCAGCTCGAACGTCTGCTCACCGCGGCAAGGGCCGGGTGGCTGCGGGCGTGGTCCGGCGCGGGTGCGGCCGAAGCCGCCGTCTGGGCGGCCGGGCCCGAGGGCCGGCTCGCGGCCGCCCTCGCCGTGCAGTGCTTCCACAACGAGTACGCGTGGTACGTGAGCCCGGAGGAGGGGTCGCTTCTCGCTCCGCCCGCCGCGCGGCTCGACCGGGCCCTCGCGGAAGAGGACGCGATCGACCCGCCGTCGCTCGCCGCCGACCTGCTGCTCGTGTCCCTCTATCGCCCCTCGAGCGCACTTGCCGGGGCGGACCGGCTGGCCGCGCTCCGGCCGGAAGCGTGGGCGCCTCCGCTGGCGGACCTCCTTCGCCATTCCCTCCACGGCCCGCGCGAGGAGCTCCGGATCGCGCGCGATCTTCCGGCCTTGGCCGCGGTCGGGGACCCCACGTCCCGGGCGGTGCGTGCGCAGTACGAGGAGAACCCGTATCCGCGCTGGATATCGCTTCCTCCCGGCCCCGACGTCGATCTCGCGGAGGCCCTCGCCCGGAGGTACCCGGAACGGTCCGCCGGATCTCCGATCGAGGCCGTGCTGGTGGCCGGGGGAGGGACCGGCTACGAGCCGCTCCTGGCCGCCCGCCAGAACCCGGGCGCGAAGGTGCTGTCGCTCGACCTCAGCCGCGCGAGCCTCGCCTGCGGCGCCCGCATGGCCCGGCGGCTCGGCCTCGGGAACGTGCGTTTCCTGCAGGGCGACCTGCTCGACGTCGATGCGCTCGGCGAGCGCTTCGACGCCGTCCTCGCGAGCGGGGTGCTGCATCACATGGCGGACCCGGAAGCCGGATTGCGGGCGCTCGCCGGGGTGCTCCGCCCGGAGGGAGTGATCCGGATCGGCCTCTACAGCGAGCACGCGCGGGAGCTCGTCGCAAGGGCGCGCGCCGCCGCGGAGGCGGCGGGTCATGACGGCAGCCCGGAGGGGGTCCGCGCGTTCCGGCGGGAGATCGTCGGGGGCGGCGGGGGGGAGCTCCGGGGGCTTCTCCGCAGCCCGGACTTCTACACCGTGAGCAGCTGCCGGGACCTCGTGTTCCATGTCCACGAGCGCCGGTTCACGATCCCGAGGCTCGCGGAGGCGCTCGCGTCCGCGGGCCTTCGACCCCTCGGCTTCGATGCGGACCGCGAGACGCGCTCCCGCTACGGCCGGGAGTTCCCCGGCGACCCCCACCTTCGCTCGCTCGACCGTCTCGCCGAGTTCGAGAAGGCGCACCCCGAGGCGTTCGCCGGCATGTATCTTCTGTGGGCGGAGCCGGGGCGCGCCGCGGCGTGATGGAACGGGCGGCGGCGAGGCCGGGTGCGGTTGCCGCGTCCGGGCCGGGGCCGGAATGAATCGCGACAGGCAACGAAGGAGGTGACGATCGTGGACTACCGGTACGTGAGCTTCGAGATCGACGGGGAGGGCATCGCGCGCATGACCCTGAACCGCCCGGAGGCGGGCAACGCGCTCCACGTCGGCATGTGCAAGGAGATGATGGACGTCTCCATTCGCTGCGACGAGGATCCGGCGGTCCGGGTCCTGGTCGTGGACGCCGGAGGGCGCATGTTCTGCGCGGGAGGAGACCTCAAGTCGTTCGCGGACGAGGCCGAGCGGCTCGGCCCGGTCCTCAAGGAGATGACCATCTGGCTGCACGGCACGTTCTCGCGCTTCGCGCGGATGCGCGCGCCCGTCGTCACCGCCGTGAACGGGATCGCCGCGGGCGGGGGGTTCGGGCTCGCGATGTGCTCGGACCTCGTGATCGCCGGCGAGTCGGCGGCGTTCACGATGGCGTTCACCGCGGCGGGGCTCTCGCCCGACAGCAGCTCGACCTGGTTCCTGCCCCGCATCATCGGGCTGCGCCGGGCCCAGGAGCTCATGCTGACGAACCGGCGGATCGGCGCCCGCGAGGCTCTCGAGTGGGGGCTCGTGACCCGGGTGGTGGCCGACGACGCGCTCGCGGACGAGGCGATGAGTGTCGCCCGCACCCTTGCGGGCGGCCCCACCGAGGCATACGGATCGGTCAAGCGGCTGCTCGCCGCAACCTTCGACAACGGGCTCGAGACCCAGATGGAGCTCGAGGCCCGGGAGGTCACCGACAACGCGCGGGGGGCGGACGGCCGGGAGGGGGTGGCCGCCTTTCTCGAGAAGCGAAGGCCCGTCTTCCGGGGCCGGCGCTGAGCCGCGCCGCGACCCGGCGCGGGCGCCGCTCCCGTTCCCTCATCGCGAAACGAATCCCATCGCCCCGAGGAGGAGCCCGTGACGTCCACACGCGAACACCCGAAGAAGACCATCGAGGTCCTGGGAAGGCGCATGGCCTTCGTCGAGATGGGAGAGGGCGATCCGATCGTCTACCTCCACGGCAACCCGACCTCGTCCTATCTCTGGCGCAACGTCATGCCCCACACCGGGCCGCTCGGGCGGTCGCTCGCGATCGACCTCGTCGGCATGGGGGACTCCGAGCCCCTCGCCGATTCCGGTCCGGGGCGGTACCGCTTCGTCGAGCACCGCGAGTATCTCGATGCCGCCCTCGATGCGCTCGGGGTGACCGCGTCCGGCAACGCGGTGCTCGTGGTCCACGACTGGGGGTCGGCGCTCGGGTTCGACTGGGCGAACCGCCATCGCGATGCGGTGCAGGGTCTCGTCTACATGGAGGCCCTGGTCCGGCCGGTCACCTGGGAGGAATGGCCGGAGGCCTCGCGGCGGGTGTTCCAGGGCTTCCGCTCCGAGGCGGGCGAGGACCTGGTGATCGCCAGGAACGTCTTCGTCGAACGGGTGCTTCCCGGATCCGTCCTGCGCGATCTGGCCCCCGAGGAGATGGAGGTCTACCGGCGTCCGTTCCTCGAGCCGGGAGAATCCCGGCGTCCCACCCTCACGTGGCCGCGCGAGATCCCCATCGAAGGCGAGCCGGCCGACGTGGCCGAGGTCGTGGGGAGCTACGCGGCCTGGCTCTCCGGGTGCGAGACGCCGAAGCTCTTCGTCAACGCCGACCCGGGCGCCATCCTGGTCGGGCCGCCGCGCGAGTTCTGCCGCGGCTGGAAGAACCAGGTCGAGGTCACCGTCCGCGGCAGCCACTTCATCCAGGAGGATTCGCCGGACGAGATCGGCCGGGCCGTCGCCGAATTCGTGGGAGGGCTCCGGGGGTGAAGACGGCGCGGCCGCGTCCCCTCGACGGGGTGCGGGTCCTCGACTTCGGGCGCTTCATCGCGGCCCCCTACTGCGGGATGATGCTCGCCGACATGGGCGCGGAGGTCCTCCGGGTGGACCGCCCCGGAGGCGAAGAGGATCGGAGCTACGGACGCAAGGGCCCCGACGGCTCGAACTTCGTCTTCCCCAACTTCGGCCGCAACAAGAAGGGGATCACCCTCGACGTGCTGCGGCGCGACGCTCCGCGCGAGGTGCTCTCCGATCTCCTCGCCCGGTGCGACGTGTTTCTTCACAACTTCAGTCCGAGCGCGGTCCGGGCCTTCGGGCTCGGCTACGAAGACGTCCGGGCCATGCGCGAAGACGTCATCTACGCCGGGATCTCGTGCTACGGGTCGACGGGTCCGTATGCCATGCGGAGCGGCTTCGACCAGATCGCCCAGGTGATGTCCGGGGCGTGCGCGCTCTCCGGCCACGAACACGATCCGCCCATGCGTTCCGCCGTGCCGTGGGTGGACTACGGCACCGGGCTGCTCGCCGCGCTCGGAACGGTTCTTGCGCTCCGTCACCGTGACGCTACCGGAGAGGGGCAGGAGGTGGACTGCGCCCTGCTCCAGACCGCGGTGAGCTACACCTCGCCGATGATCGCGGAGGCGCTCGTCACCGGGCGCGAGCGCCCGCGGATCGCGAACCGGATGCCCTACGTCGGGCCGACCGACCTCTACCGTTGCCGGGACGGCTGGGTGTACGTCGCCACCGTGACCGACGGCATGTGGAAGAGCCTCATGGACCTCATCGGCCGGCCGGAGCTCGCCGCGGTGCCCGCCTACGCGACGGACGAGGGCCGGTTCGAGGCCCGGGCGAACATCGATCCGCACGTCGAGGTGTGGACGGCGGAGCGGGAGGTCGCGGAGGTGGTCGCGGCGATGGAGGCGGCCCGGATCCCGTGCGGCGTCTACCGCACCACCGCCCAGGTGCACGAGGACCCGCACGTCGAGGCGCGCGCGATGCTGGAGTGGGTGGACATGGAGTCGCCGGGAATGGAGCGGGTGCCGGTGAGCGGGGTGCCGGTGAAGCTGTCGGCGAGCCCCGGCGAGGTGCGCCGCCGCGCTCCACGCCCCGGGGAGCACAACGAGGAGTGCTATCGCGGCCTTCTCGGGTACTCTCCGGAGCGGATCGAAGGTCTCCGGGCGGCGGGGTTCATCTGACACGGGGGCTTCGAAGGCCGGCTCCCGCCGCCCGTCGCGGCGGGTTCCGGCCGGGCTCCGGCTCTCCTCTCCGGCGCGGTGACCCGGGTTCCGGAGCCGGCCCGCGTGTCCCACCGTCCTCCCGCGGTGGACGGCCGATCCGCTCCCGGGGGCGGCCCGCACCGGGTTCCGGGCCGCTCCGGCAGGTGCGCAGGCGCCGGGGCCGGCTCGGGGTCGGCTCACGAGTCGGGTACTTGAGCGGAATTTCCCGGTGGACCTTGGTCGTTCCAGCCCCGGGACAGGGATTTCGACGTGTCTTTCACCCGGATATTCCACGCGGATCGGCTTGAGTACCTGCTTATGCGGGGGGCGGCTGCCTGCCGCGATCCGCGGTCCCTGCTTCGCTTGCGGACCGCACCTGCGATGGCAGGCCCGGCCTGCGATCTTCGGCAGGCCGCACTCGCCGGGATGAAACGCCGCCGGCGCTTCCTCGGACCCCGGCTCGGCCTCCGGCGTCTCGCGGCCGGCCGCCGCGGGGTCCCGACACGCTCGCGATGAAGGCCGGAGAGCCGTCCGGGCCGGACGGGTGGACGGGCGGGGTGGCCGCCCGCCGGCCGGCCGTACGACCGCGCCCGGGATGACGGAGACGGTCTCCCTTCCGGTCTGGGTGGTGGTCGCGGCCGGCGGGCTCGCGCTGTGGGCGGTCTTCGACCGGCTCCTCCTCCCGGGTGTGCGCTGGTTCTTCCGGCGGCGGGCCGACCGCGTGGTCGACGAGCTGAACACGCGGCTCGATCTGCGGATCCCCCCCTTTCACCGGACCCGGCGGCGGGTCCTCGTCGAGCTGCTGACCTGCGACCCCGGGATCACGGAATCGATCGAGCGCCGGGCACGGGAATCCCGCGTGCCGCGGGAGGCGCTGGTTCGCGAGGTCGAGCGCTACGCGCGCGAGATCGTGCCGTCGTTCAATCCCTACCTCTATTTCCGGATCGGGTACTGGCTGGCGCGGCGCACCGTTCGATTCCTCTACCGGGTCCGCATGGGGTACTCCGACGACCGGGCGCTGTCCGGGATCGAGCCCAATGCGAGCGTCGTCTTCGTGATGAACCACCGCAGCAACATGGACTACGTGATCGTGGCCTACTTCGCCGCGCAACGCTCCGCCCTGAGCTACGCGGTAGGCGAGTGGGCGCGGATCTGGCCGTTGCAGGCGTTGATCCGATCGCTCGGCGCGTACTTCGTGCGCCGGGATTCGCGCAACCCTCTCTACCGTCGGGTACTGGCCCGCTACGTCCAGGCCGCGACCGCGGCGGGGGTCGTGCAGGCGGTCTATCCCGAAGGGGGGCTCAGCCGCGACGGGCGCCTGCGCCGCCCCAAGCTCGGCCTCATCAGCTACATGGTCTCGGGGTTCGACCCCGCGGGGGAGCGCGACCTCGTATTCGTCCCGGTCGGCATCAACTACGACCGGGTGCTCGAGGACCGCACCCTGGTCCGCGAACGCGACCCGGAGACGGCCGTGCCGCGCAGCCGGACGTACGTCGCCCTCACCGTGCTCGGGTTCGTCTGCCGCCAGACGGCCCTGCGGCTCCGGGGGCGCTGGCGCCGCTTCGGCTATGCGTGCGTGAACTTCGGGACGCCGGTCTCGATGCGCTCGTACACCCGCCGCCGCGGGATCGATTTCCGCTCCCTGGACCCGCCGGCCCGCTTCGAGGAGGTGGAGCGGTTGGGCGGCGAGCTGCTCGACGCGATCGCGGCCGTGGTGCCCGTCCTGCCGGTGTCCCTCGTGGCCACGGTGTTCGTCCATCACCCGGAGCGGCCGATGAGCGAGCTCGAGATCAAGGCGAAGGCCCAGTCCTTCATCGACGAGCTGGAGCGGTGCGGCGCGTACGTCCACGTCGCGCACGCGGACCGCGACTACGCGGTCGCCGTCGGGTTGCGGATGCTGGCCCTCCGGCACTTCGTCGAAGAGTCGGACGGCCTCTACCGGGCACGCGGGGAGGAGGGCGAGATGCTCCGGTACTACGCGAACTCGATCGAGCATTTTCTGCGGGCCCGGCCTCCCCCCGACGCCTGAACCGCGCCTCCGGTTCCCGGAGAGGGTGGCGGGCCGGACGGAGGCCTTCCCGTCCGGCGGGGGAGGGCGGGCAGGCAGGCTTGCCGGCCCGTCGGCGCGGAAGTGTCCCCACCGGGAGGCCGGCCGGCGGCGGCGGGGACGATTCGCCGGAGAACGCAGGCAGGACGGGGCGCGCCGGGACCGCGCGCATCGTCTTCCGGCGCCCGGGTTTCCCGGTCGTCAGCCGGCGACGGGGCGGCGGCGGTGCGCCCGGGAGGGCAGGGAGCGCAGGAAAGGAACCACCGGGGGGAGGCGGAGGACCAGGAGCAGGGCGAGTACTGCGGCATGGATGAAGGGCTCGCGGACGTCGGCCTTCACCAGCCACCAGAAGTGGACCACCCCCGCCGCAGCGGCGACGTAGGCCAGCCGGTGAAGCAGCCGCCAGCGCCGCCCGCCGAGCCGCCGGATCATCGCGTTGGTCGAGGTGGCGGCGAGCGGAACGAGCAGCACGAACCCCGCGAACCCCACCATGACGTAGGGGCGCTCGGTCAGGTCTTCGAGGATCTCCTCGACGAGGAGCGAGCGGTCGAGGACCACGTAGGTCGCGAGGTGCAGCACCGCGTAGAAGAACGCGAACAGCCCGAGCATGCGCCGCAGGCGGACGGCCTGGTTCCACCCGGTGAGCCGGCGGAGCGGGGTCACCGCGAGGGTCGCCAGCATCAGCCGGAGCGCCCACTCCCCGAAGTGGTGGATGAGGGCCTCGACCGGGTTCGCACCGAGCTCGCCGGACGCCGCGGCGGCCGCGATGACCCCGAACGGAACGAGGGCGGCGAGGAATACCCCCGCCTTGATCCAGGCGAAGCCCGGGCGGAGAAGGGACGCGGCGCGCGCCACGGCCCTCCCTCAGTGGTGCCGGATGAGGTCCATGCCCGCGTAGAGCGATGCGACCTCTTCCTCGTACCCGTTGAACATCAGGGTCGGTATCTTGCCCGCGAACAGGGAGCCTCCGATCCGCCGCTCCCGCTTCTGGCTCCAGCGCGGGTGCGGCCGCTCCGGGTTCACGTTCGAGTAGAACCCGTACTCGTGGGGCGCCTGCCGGTTCCAGGTGGTCGGCGGCTCCTTCTCGACGAACGTGATCGACACGATGGACTTGATGCTCTTGTACCCGTACTTCCAGGGCACGACGAGACGGACCGGAGCGCCGTTCTGGTTGGGAAGCTCCTCTCCGTACAGCCCGACCGCGAGCAGGGAAAGGGGGTGCATGGCCTCGTCGATGCGCAGCCCCTCGACATAGGGCCAATCGAGGAAGCCGCGCTGCTGCCCCGGCATCTCCTCGGGCCGGTACACGGTCTCGAACGCGACGTACTTCGCCTTCGACGTCGGCTGGAAACGCTCGAGCACCGCGCCGAGCCGCACCCCCGCCCAGGGTACGACCATCGACCACGCCTCGACGCAGCGGAAGCGGTAGATCCGCTCCTCGACCGGGTAGGAGGAGATCAGGTCCTCGTAGCCGATCGCGCCCGGCTTCCCGCATTCGCCCTCCACCCGGATCGACCAGGGGAGCGGCTTGAATCCCCCCGAGTAGCGGGCGGGATCGCCCTTGCCGGTCCCGAACTCGTAGAAGTTGTTGTAGGAGGTGACGTCTTCCCGGGAGGTGAGGTCCTCGTCGAGCACCCACCTGGACTCGACGAGGTTGTCGAGCTTGCGCCCGGCGCGGGCCGGCTCCGGCCACAAGGCCCACGGCGCGGCCAACGCGGCGGCCCCGAAGCCCGCCCGCCGGAGGAGCTCGCGGCGATTCAGCCAGACGTCCTTCGGGGTGATCTCGGACGGCCGGACGCGGCCCGGCCCGTAGCGTGAGGTCTTGATCAGCATGGGCGTGCCCCCCTGTCAGCGCATGGTTGCCGCATGATCCGCGCGTCGGACGGCGGAGCGCGGGGCCGCGCCCTCCGGCGGATGCGACGGGACCGGCCCGGAATCATAGACCGCCGCCCGCCCGCCCGCACCACCTGCGGGCATTACGGAACATTTCCATCCACGGGGTTTCCTCGCCCCACTCCGGAGGATGCCAGGAGAGCTGCACGGTACGGAACGCCCGTTCCGGATGGGGCATCAGGATCGTGGCCCGGCCGTCCCGGGTGGTGAACCCGGTGAGCCCGCCCCGGGAGCCGTTGGGGTTGGCCGGGTAGCGTTCCGCCGGCCGGTGGCGGTTGTCGACGAAGCGAAGGCAGGGGGTGGGCGCCCCGGGTCCTGTTCCGGATTCCGTCCCGGGGCTCGCTCCGGCGCCCGTCCCGGGCCCCATCCCGGGGTCCGCCTCGACGCGGCCTTCCCCGTGGGCCACCGCCACCGGCAGCTTCGAGCCGGCCATCCCCCGGAAGAAGATCGAAGGCGAGTCGAGGATCTCGCACATCACCAGACGCGCCTCGAACTGCCCCGAACGGTTGAGGCCGAACCGCGGCCAGCCGTCCGCGCCGGGGATGAGGGAGCCCAGCCGGGCCAGCATCTGGCAGCCGTTGCAGATGCCGAGGGTGAACGTGCCGGGTCGGGCGAAGAACTCGCGGAAAGCCTCGCGCAGCTCCTCGCGATGGAGCACCGCGGCCGCCCAGCCGCCGCCGGCCCCGAGCACGTCGCCGTAGGAGAAGCCGCCTCCCGCCGCGAGCCCGGTGAACCGGGCGAGGGACCGGCGCCCCTCGACGAGGTCGGTCATGTGGACGTCGACCGCCTCGAATCCTGCCCGCTCGAAGGCGGCTGCGAGCTCCCGGTGTCCGTTCACCCCCTGCTCGCGGAGGATCGCGACCCGGGGCCGGCGGGACGAACGGACGGGGGGGGTCGCCGCGGCGCCGGCGCCGGCGCCCGGAGGGCTCGCCGGCGCCGCCCGCCCGGCCTCCGCGGCCGGCCCGAGCGGGAAGGCGAGGCTTGCGCCGAGCCCGGGGTCGGCTTCGTCGAGGACCGCTTCGTAAGCTTCGCGCGCGCAGTCCGGGTCGTCGCGAAGCGCCTGCATCCGGTAGCTCGTCTCCGACCAGATCCGGTGGAGGTCGCGGCGGGCCGCGTCGAGGATCACGGCTCTCCGGTGCTCGAAACGGATCCGCGGGCCCGCCGTCGCCTCTCCGATCGAATGGACGTGCGGGGCGAGGCGGGGGACCGCCCGCAGCCGTTCGAGGACGGAAGGGGCGTCTCGGGAGCGGACCTGGAGGACGACCCCGAGCTCCTCGGAGAAGAGCGCGGCCAGGGGCTCCGGGCCGAGCGCGGTGAGATCGATGCGAAGCCCCGTCCGTCCCGCGAACGCCATCTCGCACAGGGCCGCGGCGAGGCCGCCGTCGGAACGGTCGTGGCAGGCGATGACCGCGCCCTCGCCGATGAGGGATTGGACCGCCTCGAAGAATCCGCCCAGCACGTCCGCGTCCACATCCGGCGGATCGCCTCCCCGCGCGGCGAAGACCTGGGCGAAGGCGGAGCCCCCGAGCCGGTTGCGGCCGAGCCCGAGGTCGGCGAACAGGAGACGGTTGTCCGTGTTCTTCTCGAGGACCGGGGTGACGGTCCGGCGGACGTCGGGGACCGGTGCGAACGCCGACACGACGAGGGAGAGGGGAGCGCTCACCACGCGCTCGCCGCCCCCTTCGCGCCACGCGGTCCGCATGGACAGGCTGTCCTTGCCGACCGGGATCGGGATCCCCAGCTCCGGGCAGAAGTCGAGGGCGGCGGCCCGGACCGCGTCGTGGAGGGCGGTATCGTCCTCGCCGGCATCCGCCATCCAGTTCGCCGACAGCACGACGGCGCGCAGCGTCCCGACACTGGCCGGGGCGAGGTTGGTGAGGGCCTCTCCGATCGCCATGCGGACCGATGCGGCCGGGTCGAGGACGGCGAGGGGAGCGCGCTCTCCCATCGCCATCGCCCCTCCGGCGAAGCCGAGATGGTCGGCCGCGGTGACCGCGCAGTCGGCGACCGGAACCTGCCAGGGGCCGACCATCTGGTCCCGGGCGACGAGCCCCGAAACGGTGCGGTCCGCGATGGTGACGAGGAAGCTCTTGTCGGCGACGCACGGCAGCTGCAGGAGGCGGCCGAGAATGGACGTGACGTCGCCCTCGGCCGGCAGCTCGATCCCCGCCCGGCCGGTCTCCGGCCGGTGGAAGGCCTCGCGCGCGAGGCGGGGCGCGCCCCCCAGGACGAGGTCGATGGGCAGGTCCACGACCCGCTCGCCGCGCCGCTCGTCCCGGAGATCGATGCGGGGCGCCTCCGTCACCGCACCGATGACGGAGAAGGGGCACCGCTCGCGCCGGCAGATCGATTCGACCCGGGGCCGGTCGGCCGGGTCGAGGGCCAGGACGTAGCGTTCCTGGGCCTCGTTGCACCAGAGCTCCATCGGGCTCAGGCCCGGGTCCGCGGTCGGGATCGCACCGAGCTCGAGACGGGCCCCGAGCCCGGCCGCGTGGACGAGCTCCGGGACCGCATTGGCGAGCCCTCCCGCTCCCACGTCGTGAATTGAAAGGATCGGATTGCGGTCCCCGAGGCGGGCGCACGAGTCGATGACCTCCTGGGCGCGGCGCTGCATCTCGGCGTTGTCCCGCTGGACGGAGGCGTAGTCCAGCGCTTGGCGGTGAGGATCGCCGCGGGCTCCGGAAGGGTCGTTCCCGGCGGAGCCGGGCGCCGGTCGACGGCGGTCTTCGCCGGGCTTCGAGGGGCGGTTGGGGGCCCGGTCCGGCTCCCGGCGGCGGCGATCGTCGTCCGGACCGATCCCGGAGGAGGCGCTCGAGGAGGCGGATCCGCCTCCGAGCCCGATCAGCATGGCCGGCCCGCCGAGGACCGCGATCAGCATTCCGGGCCGCAAGGGCGCCTTCGCGACGTGCCGCGCCCGGATGCGGCCCATTCCGCCCGCGATCATGATCGGCTTGTGGTAGCCGTACCAGGCGGCGCCTCCTTCGCCCTTCGCCTGCTCGAAGGTGCGGAAATAGCCGCAGAGGGCGGGCCGCCCGAACTCGTTGTTGAAGCGCGCCGCACCGATCGGACCCTCGATCATGACGTCGAGGGGGGTCGCGACGTGGGGCGGGGCGCCGGGGCCGCCCGCCTCCCACGGCTGCTCGAAGCCCGGAATCCGCAAGGAAGAGACGCTGAACCCGACGAGTCCGGCGCGGCTCTCGGCCCCGCGCCCGGTGGCCGCCTCGTCCCGGATCTCTCCTCCCGAGCCCGTCGCGGCCCCCGCGAACGGGGAGATCGCGGTGGGGTGGTTGTGGGTTTCGACCTTCATGAGAAGACCCGAGGGCTCCGGAGCATGGCGATAGACCCCGGTCGCGGGGTCCGGGCCGAACCAGGCCACGGACCCGCCGTCGATGACCGCGGCATTGTCGTGATAGGCGGAGAGCACCCGCCCGGGGTTCATCGTGCGGGTGTGCCGGATCATGTCGAAGAGGGAGTGCGCGGCCGGCCGGCCGTCCACCCTCCAGGGCGCGTTGAACGTCTTGTGCCGGCAGTGCTCGGAGTTCGCCTGGGCGAACGTCATGAGCTCCGCGTCGGTCGGGTCGCGGCCGAGTGCTTCGAACCGCTCGCAGAGCCAGCGGATCTCCTCCTCGTCGAGCGCGAGTCCGAGCCGCCGGTCCGCGTCGTGAAGGGCGCGTTCCGGCTGGGGCCGCAGGGGTATCCGGCCGAGCCGGCCGGCCGGGGGAACGCGGAAGAGATCCTCGGGGACCGCGAGAATCCCATCGGCGGCGGCAGGCCGCGGGCCCGGAAGAACCCCCGGGCCGGAGAGCAGTGAGAGGCGCTCGGTCATGCGGTCGTACAACGCCCCGAGCGCCCGTTCGGTGATGCCCTCCGGTCCGCAAATGGTCCAGAGGGTGCCGCGCTCCACGCGCCGGACCCGATCGAAGCCGCAATTGCGGACGATGTCGGTCGCCTTGCTCGACCACGGCGAGGTCGTCCCCGCGCGCGGGATGACCAGGGCACGGGCGCGGGCGAGGCGGCGCGGGCTTCGGAGCCCGGTGGTTCCGGTGCGGGATGCCGCGGACCCGGATCTCCCTCCGGTCTTCGTCGTGAACGGGTCTCCGCCTCCGGGAGAAGATCGGCCGGACGTCCGAGCCGCGGTCGAGGCATCGAGCAGGCGCCCGAGGGCGGCCAGCTCTTCCTCGCGAAGCGGGTCTGCCGCGTCCACGAAATAGGCCGCCCACGCCCCGACGCCGGTGACCGCGGGCAGCTCCTGCCGCAGCCGGGCGAGCGTCTTCTCCAACCGGAACCCCGGCAGCGCGGTGGAACCCGGCAGGTAATACCCCGTCATTCGGGGGCCGTCATCGGGGGGGGGGGGCCGGAAGACCGGCCGTCGGGTATCGAGGCCTTCGCCGGGGGGCCGGCCACCTCGGTTCGAATGTGCGTCCCGGCCCTGCCGACCGGTCCTGGGCGGTCAGAAACGGTATTCGATTCCCATCGAGACGACCGGATACCATTCGAATCTGCGGAAAGCACCCGTCAGCTTGCCCAGACCGTTCCCGAAGGAGGCGCCGCCGCACCCGGTCAGCGGTGAGTCGGGGGCCAGGCATGCGCCGTCGCGGAGAGGATATTCCCCGGGTAGAAACGCTCCCACGTCGAGATTCACGTCCAGCCCCCCATCGTTCGTCCGCCAGCCGAGGCCCACGTAGGGAACGGCTTCGAAGTCCCTGGCGAGCAAGATGGGATCCAACGAGGTGGGACCTTCGGAAACGGGCTCATCCCCGGACAGGCTCTGCGGCTGGAAGCCGCCGGATCCGTCCGGCTCGTTCGAATCGAGGTACATGGCGAGGCTGAGCCGGAAACCGTTCCGGAACGGCCGCCAGTCACTGCCGAATCCGAGCCCTTGCAGCCCCGCCGCACTGGCCTGTCCCGACAGCCCGTTCGCGCCGCCGCGCTCGTCGGGCTCCTCGAACAGGCTCTCGGAGGGAAAGTGAACCCCGAGGGGGCCGATCCAGGGCCGGAACGCGGCTTCGGCCTGCGCTTCGCCCGGAGGATTCTCCGCATGAGCCACGCCGCACGAAACCGCGGCGGCGATCAGGAAGGCGGGGATGATGCCGTGATGCTTCATTCCTGCTCCATGCATTCCCGGATCTCCCGGACGGGAGGCCCGAGCCCGGATCATGCGGCGGATCATAGCAGTGGGCGCCTTCGGGCGTCCATACCCGTATCCGCTCCGGGCAACGCCCTTCCTGAACGGTGGTCCACGGGCTCCGGCCGGGATCGAGAGCTTCTCGTCCAATATCGTTCTTGGAACGTAATCGATTGATATATGGAATTGATTTTCGGCCCTTGGGTGAGGCTCGTCTTCTCCGGCGACCGATCTGCTTGGGGAGCGGCGATGCGTGCGCCGCGCCGACCTCCCGTCCCCCGTCTCGACGATGAGCCGGGGCCCGTCGCGCTCCCGTCGGGCCGCGGCCAGCTCCCGGAGCCGTCCCCGCTCGAGCGCTTCCGGTGGCCGGGCTCCATGATCCGGGAGTCGGGCGGCCGAGAAGACCGGAGAGGGAAAGCCGTGCTTTCACGCTCTTTCCTGCCGCCCGGTCTCCGCGCCCCCTCGAGGGCAGGAGCAGGGTCGTTTCACGCCGCGGAATCGGTTCGCGGGGATGAACCGGGTTCGGTCGGATCGGAGCGGCGGAGACCCTGGGAACGGCGCCTGATCCGGGCGCGGGTGTCCTCCGGGACCCCGGCGTCTCGCCCGCATCGACCCGTGGTGGTCTTGCCGTCCCGTTTGGAGGGCGGGACATCCGTGTCCCCCCGTGTCCCCCCATGTCCCCAAAGACGCGCCGTCCCCGGGAAGAGCGGTGGGCATCGAGGCCCGGCCGCAAGTCGGTGAGCGTGAAAAGGTCCCGGGGGCGGGACCGGGCTCGATTGACATCCGGGCCGAAGAAGCGCCATAAAGAGAACCTGGAAAGAACCAGAGAGCATGAAGGACCCATCGCGGTTTCGGCATGAAGCGTGCGCGGGAGGAGTTGCGGGCCCGGATCGGAGCGCTCGAAGGGAGGCGGAGACCGGCCCGGGCGAGCGTGGACGGAGGGGAGATCGACCGCTGGCTCGGCGGCGGGCTGGATCGAGGACGGGTGCATGCGGTGACCGGCCCCGGGGCCACCGCCTTCGCGGCGGTGCTTTGCGTTCGCCTCCGCGGGCCGATCCTGTGGTGCGTGGTCGAGAGCGGTCCGTTCCCTCCGCTTCATCCTCCGGGGTTCGCCGCTCTCGGCCTCGACCCGTACCGTCTCGTGATGGCGCGGGCGGGCAACGAGACGGCGGCGCTCGGGGCGGCGGAAACCGGGCTTCGGGAACCGGGCCTCGCCGCGGTGGTGGTGGAGACGGCCAGGGGAGTGCGCTCCATGCACGGCCGCCGGCTTCAGCTCGCGGCCGGGTCCGGCGGGGGTCTCGGCTTCGTGCTCTTTGCCGGGACGGGCGAAATGGGTTGGGCGGAGAGCGGATGGGAAGCGGCTCCCGTGCCGGCGCACGGGGGAGCGCTCCGGTGGCGTTGGACGCTCCGGCGCGTGCGCCGGACGAGACCGCACGAATGGTTGGTGGAGTGGAACGATGCGGCGGGTGCTTTGCGTGTGGTTTCCCCGCTTGGCGACGGAGTGCCTGCCTCGATCGCATCGGGGTGACGGGCGGCCGGTGGTCGTGGTCGTGCACGGCGGCACGATGGTGGCGGCGGTATCGGAGGCGGCGGAAGCCGCGGGGGTGAGGGTCGGCATGGGATGGGGCGACGCCCGCGCGCGGTGTTCCGCTCTGCTCGCGGTGCCGCCGGATCGCGAACGGGAAGCCGTGGTCATGAGGACCGCCGTGCGACTCGTCGAGCGGTACGGACCCTGGGTCGTGCCCGGGGCGGACGACCTTCTGATCGACGTGGCGGGGACCGCCCATCTCTTCGGCGGCGAGCGGGCCATGCTGGAAGATTGCCGCCGCGTTCTCGCGGAGCACGGGTGGTCGGTTCGGGCCGCGGTGGCGGGCGGCGCCGACGCGGCCCGGGGGCTCGCTCGTTTCGCCAACGCGGACCTCCCCATCGGAACCCGGGACACGGTCTGCGAGCTGCCGGTGGAGGCCCTTCGCCTCGATGGCGAGAGCGCGGCGAGGCTGCGCCGGGTCGGGCTGCGGTGCGTCGGCGACCTCGCGAGCCGTTCCCGAACCGCGCTCGCCGAACGGTTCGGCGAACGGTTGCTCCGGCGCCTCGACCGGATGCTCGGGGCGAGCGGGAGCGGGTCCGAACCCCTCGGGGTGCGTCCGCCCCGGCCGGCCCTTCGGGTCGGCTGGGAGGGGACGGACCCCCTGGTCGCACCCGCCTCGGTCGAAGCGGTCTGCGCCGCCTTGCTGGAGAAGCTGTGCCGGCGGCTCCGCCGGGGAGACCTCGGGGCGCGGAAGATGCTCCTCATGCTCCACTTCGATGCGCCGGGGGCCGAGCCGCGGCGGATCGAGGCCCGGGCGGGACGGGGGCTTCGCGACCCCGGGCGGTGGCTCGACCTCTTTCGGGAACGGCCCGAGGCATTCGATCCGGGGAGGGGGGTGGTCCGCCTCGAGCTCGCGGCGAGGGCGGCGGAGCCGTTCGACCCCGCGGCGGGGTCCGATCGGGAAGGGCTGTGGGAGCGTCTCTCGGCCCGGCTCGGGTCTCGCAACGTGGTCCGGTTCCGGCCGGTCGCCCGGCATCGTCCGGAGGCCGCATCGGAGGCCGAACCGGTGTTGGCCCGGATCTCCCACCGCCTTCCCGCGCGGCGTCTCGACGCCCCCACGACGAAGGTCGGTGAGACGTCCGGGCCAGCCCGCATCCCCCCTCCATCTCCTCCGGGGGCTGCCGATCCCCCGCTTCGTTCCGACCCTTCGGCGCCTTTCGGTGCGCGAAGCTCCGCGGGCCGGTGCGGCCGGCCGCCGCCGCGTTCCGCCTCGCGGCTTCTCCGGCCTTCCGCGGCGAAGACCGGCGACAGGTGCGGGGGGGACGGAACGGCCCCGGATGGACCGAGGTGGATGCGGGGGACCGTGGCGGGCGGGGGGAGCCCGAGGCCGCTGCGGCTGCTTGCCCGTCCGGAGCCGGTCGGGGTGGAGGCGGTGTCCGACGATCCCCTCGAACCTCCTGCCGTTCTCCGCCGGAGGGGCGGCCGTCCGGTACGCCTGTCGGGCGCCCGGGGACCCGAGCGGATCGCCCCCGAGTGGTGGTGCGAAGGAGAAGGCGGGAGCGAGGACGGGGTCCCGCCCGCGGGCCGCGACTACTGGCGGGTCGAGACCGAGGAGGGCGTGCGCCTGTGGCTCTACCGGGATCTGCACCCCGGCCCGGCGCGCTGGTTCCTGCACGGGTTCTTCCCTTGATCCGGAACCCTCGTCCGTCCTGCGCGGCGGAAGCGGCTCCCCCGCCTCGCGCCCGCTCCGTCCGCGGTGGCGGCGGAACGTGCTTCCTTGCCCCGCTTCGATGGGGTCGCGGGCCATGACTCCGGCCTCTTCGAGGGCGTCTTCGAGGGCGTCTTCGAGGGTGTCTTCGAGCGCACGAGCCTCCGCCCGGCAAACGTGCTCCGTCCCCGCGGCGGCTCCACGCCATCGTGCGAAGACCGGCGAGGGGTCCGGGTCGAGGGGAAGCCGGCCGGCGGACGGCGGGCGTTCGGCTCGCCGCCCCCGCACCGTCTCCCGGGCGGGCTCCGGCGGGAAGACCGCCCGCTACGCGGAGCTGGAGGCGGTCTCGAACTACTCCTTCCTGCGGGGCGCCTCCCATCCCGAGGAGCTGGTCCGGCGGGCCGCCGAGCTCGGCCTGGAGGCGCTCGGCGTCGCGGACCACGATTCGCTCGCCGGGGTGGTGAGGGTCCACGCGGCGGCGCGGGTGGCGGGTCCGAAGCCGATCGTCGGGGCGCGGCTCGATCTCGCGGACGCCCCCTCCGTGCTCGCCTATCCGTGCGACCGGGCCGCCTACGGGCGGCTGTGCCGGCTCCTCACCGAGGGCAAGGCCCGAGCGGGGGGAGGGGCTCGCCCGAGCGCGGGCCGGAGCGGCGGGGGCGAGCCCGGGGGCCGGGGCCGATCCGGAAGCGGAGGCGGGAACGGGGGCCTCCGCGCCCGCGACCTCCTCGCCGCGGCGGAGGGGATGATCTTGATCGTGCTCCCGCCCGACCGGCCGGCCGCGGGTCTCCCCTCGCTCCTCGCCTCGTGGCGGGCGGCCTTTCCCGGGCAGGTGTGGCTCGCGCTTCGCCGGTTGCTGGCGGAGCCCGTGAACGGCGCCTGCGAGGAGTGGGCGGCGAGTGCGGCCCAGGCGGCCGGGGTGCCCCTCGTCGCGACCAACGCGGTCCTCATGCACCGGCCGGACCGGCGGCCCGTTGCCGACGTGCTCGCCTGCCTTCGCACCGGACGGCGCATCGACGAGATGGGTCTCGGCCTTCTCAAGAACGCCGAGCGCCGGCTCAAGTCTCCGGAGGAGATGGTCCGGCTGTTCCGGGACCGTCCCGAAGCGGTCGAGGCGACCCTGGAGATCGCCGGCCGGATCGGTTTCTCCCTCGATCAGCTCCGCCTCGACTATCCGGACGAGTCCGGCCCCGGCGGGGTTCCCGCCCTGGACCGGCTGGAGCGGGCGGTGCGCGAGGGGGTGGCCGAGCGCTACGGCGCCCGGGCCCCCGCCCCGGTGCGGGCCCGGATCGAGCACGAGCTCGCGATCATCGCCCGGCTCGGCTACGCCCCCTATTTCCTCACCGTGTACGACCTCGTCCGCTTTGCGCGGTCGCGCGGGATCCTCGCCCAGGGGCGGGGCTCGGCTGCCAACTCCGCCGTGTGCTACGTGCTCCGGATCACCGAGGTCGATCCGGCCCGGAGCGACCTCCTGTTCGAGCGCTTCGTCTCGGAAGAGCGGGGCGAGCCGCCGGACATCGACGTCGACTTCGAGCACGAGCGCCGGGAAGAGGTGATCCGGCACGTGTACGAGCGATGGGGACGGCATCGCGCCGCGCTCACCGCGGCGGTCATCCACTTTCGGGCCCGGCTCGCGCTCCGGGAGGCGGGCAAGGCCCTGGGGCTGTCCGGGGAGGTCACGTCCGTCCTCGCCGCCCATGCCCGCGGAGAGATCCCGGACGACGGGACGGTGCGCACCCTCGGGCTCGACCCGCGGGCGCCCCGGCTGCGGCACGCTCTCGCCGTAGCCCGGACCCTCGTCGGGTTTCCGCGCCACCTCTCCCAGCACCCCGGGGGGTTCGTCATCGGACAGGGACGGCTCGACGAGGTGGTTCCGATCGGGCCGGCCGCCATGCCCGGCCGCACCGTGATCGAGTGGGACAAGGACGACCTCGAGGCGCTCGGGATCCTCAAGGTGGACGTGCTCGGGCTCGGGATGCTGAGCTGCCTTCGCCGGGGCTTCGATCTGATGGCCGCCCACTACGGGCGCCGGCTCGATCTCGCCGGCGTACCCCCGGAGGACGAGGCCGTCTACGACATGCTGGGCCGGGCCGATTCGCTGGGGGTGTTCCAGGTGGAGAGCCGCGCCCAGATGGGCTTCCTCCCCCGCATGAAGCCCCGCTCCTTCTACGATCTGGTGATCGAGGTGGCGATCGTGCGTCCGGGCCCCATCCAGGGCGGGATGGTCCATCCCTACCTTCGCCGGCGCGACGGACGGGAGGAGGTTCGCTATCCGTTGCCGGACCTCGAGCCGGTCCTGGCCAAGACCCTGGGGGTGCCCATCTTCCAGGAGCAGGCGATGCGGATCGCCATCGTCGGGGCCGGTTTCACGCCCGAGGAAGCGGACGGGCTGCGCCGGGCGATGGCGACCTTCCGGCGGGTCGGCACCTTGCCGCGGTACCGCCGCCGCTTCCTCGAACGGCTGGTGGAGCGAGGCTGCGCGCCGGAGTTCGCCGAGCAGTGCTGGCGCCAGATCGAGGGGTTCGGGGAGTACGGCTTCCCCGAGAGCCATGCGGCGAGCTTCGCGATCCTGGTGTACGCCTCGGCCTGGCTCAAGTGCCGTCATCCCGAAGTGTTCGCCTGCGCGTTGCTCAACAGCCAGCCGATGGGCTTCTACGCTCCGGCGCAGATCGTGCGCGACGCCCGCGCCCACGAGGTGGAGGTGCGTCCGGTCGACGTCAATGCGAGCGAGTGGGATTGCACCCTGGAGCCGGCGTCCGGGGGAGGCGGAGGCGGATACGCGCTCCGTCTCGGCCTCCGCCTGGTGAAGGGGCTCGGGGAGGAGGCCGCCCGGCGGCTGGCGGCGGCGCGCGGGAACGGCTACCGCGAGCCGGCCGAGGTCTCCCGCCGGGCCCGGCTCGGGGAGCGGTCGATGGCCGCCCTCGCGGCGGCGGCCGCCTTCGGCTCGCTCGACCTCGGGCGGCGCGAGGGATGGTGGGCGGTCGAGCGGATCAAGGGGCTCCCGCTCCCCCTCTTCACGGCGGCGGGGGAGTCGGAGCGAGGACCGGACCCCCCGGTCGTCCTGCCGCCTGCCGCCCCGGGCGAGGAGGTCGCGGCCGACTATCGCTCGGTGGGGCTCAGCCTCCGCGGCCACCCGGTCGCCCTGCTGCGCGAAGCGGTGGGAGCGGGGGTCACCTGGAGCGGAGCGCTCGGCCGGGTGCGCTCCGGCAGCCGGGTCGCGGTGACCGGGGTGGTGCTGGTGCGGCAGCGGCCGAGGACCGCGAAGGGGGTGATCTTCCTCACCCTGGAGGACATGGAAGGGCCGGTGAACGTCGTGGTGTGGCAGCGGGTGTACGAACGCTTCCGGTTCGAGGTACAGGATGCCCGCCTGATGCGGGTCGAGGGGCGGGTGGAGTCCTCGGGGCCGGTGGTCAACGTGATCGCGGAGCGGATCGTCGACCTGTCGGACCGGCTGGAGCGCCTCACGGACGGGGAGGGGGCGGGGGCGTCCGCCTGCCCCGGAGAGCCCGACGAGGCCGGGCCGGGCAAGCGATCCCCCACGAGCCGGGGCCATCCTCGCAACGAGGCCCGCCGCCTCTTCCCCTCGCGCGACTTCCACTGAGAGGAGGCCGCGGCACGGTCGGACCCATCCCGGGTCACGCCGCGTGCTCCACCTCGAATGCGGCGAGGTTGCGGGCGTCCTTGCTGAACTCGACGGCGATCAGGTGGATCGGGTGTCCCAGATGCCGGTACTTGTCCGCGTAGCGCCGTTCCCTGAGCTGCGTCATCGCCGCGCCCTCCGGCTCCAGCTCCACCACCTTGAACTCGAAGAGGTACACGTTGGCGTTGAAGCACACCGCCATGTCGAGGCGCCCGTGGCTCGTGCTGTCCTCCACCCGCACGTCGAGGCCCGCGGCCGCGAAGTGCGAATAGAACACGCTCGCGTACCAGCCCTCGTAGCGCGCGACGTCGTTCTTCGTGTGCCACTGGTGCGGGATGCCCGCGAAGAACGACCGGAACAGCGCCTCCACCCCCTCGAAGTCGTTCGCCTCCAGCAGTCGGGGCAGGCGGATGCGATCCCTCGTCTGGCGCGAAGTGTCCGGGGCCATCGCCCGCAGCAGGCTTCGGTTCAGGCTCAGGCGCACCTCGTGGTTCGGATACCCCAATCGGTACACGGGCTCGCCGCCCGCATCCTCCTCCCCGGTGATCGTCAGGTAGCCGGTCTGGAACAGCAGCGCCTCGGTCGCGATGTCGTCCACGTCGAAGGCGGACAGCAGGTCCTCCCCGGCGATTCCCTCCTCCAGGGACGGCGCCGCGACCTTGCGCCCGAGCAGGGTCTGCACCAGGAACGTCGGCGAGCCGGTCTCGAACCAGTGCGCCTTGAACCGGCGGGTGTCGAAGAGCAGCAGGATGTCGAAGGGGTTGTAGACCTTCTCCTCCCCGAGCCAGCCATAGCCGTTGTACCAGCGGCGGATCTCGTCCCGGTCGAGGCCCGGCAGCTCCGGCGCGAACACCGTGTCCAAGTCCGTCTCGGTGTACCCGCAGATGGCCGAGTAGCGGGGGTCCAGGGTGATGTCCTTCAGGTTGTTGAGCCCCGAGAACAGGCTCACCTTGGAGAATTTGCTCACCCCGGTGAGGAACGTGAACTCGACGTGGGCGTCGCTGTCCTTGACCACCGAGTAGAGACCGCGCAGGAAGTCCCGGTTGGCGCGGGCGGTCTCCGGCGCGTCGAGTGCGTCGAGGATCGGCTTGTCGTACTCGTCCACCAGCACCGCGGCCCGCTCTCCGGTCTCGCGGTGGAGCGCTTCGAGGAGATGGGCGAACCGCTCCGGAGCGGTGTCGTACCCGGAGGCCACCCCCGTCTCCCGCTCGACCGCGTCCAACTGCGCCATCAGGTTCCGGTGCAGGTAGCCCGGCTCCTTGAAGTCGCCCCGACCGAAGCTCAGGCGCAGCACCGGATGGCAGACCGACCAGTCCCGGCGGCCGTGCACGTCCAACCCCTCGAACAGCGCCTCGGCGCCCTCGAAGAACTCCTTCAGGGTGTCCAGGAAGAGGCTCTTGCCGAAGCGCCGCGGGCGGGAGAGGAAGTAGTGGGCGCCTTCCTCGATCAGCCGCCCGATGTAGGCGGTCTTGTCGACGTAGTAGCAGCCCTCCTCCCGGATGGTGCGGAAGGTCTGGATGCCGATGGGGAGCTTGCGCCTGACGTTCATGGGGGCAGCTTACAGGTGGAGAAGATTTTCGGGAAATTCTCGTCCGGCGGGCGGATTCCTGGAGCGCGCCTGCCTCTGGCGAGGTCGCGGTATCGATCCTGAACCGGCGCCCCCGGGTCGGCAAGGCTTCGCCGAGGAGCGCTTCCCTCTCCTCGCCCCGGGGCCCCGAGGCTTGGCGTGGCGGCGCCAAGCGTATCAGCCGCCCGCTTCGTCGGCGGACAGCATGTTCTCGAGCGCCTCCCGGTGCGTCGCGAGGAAGAGGCGGTCCTTCTCCCGGCCGGCCGCGGCCTTCGATTCGACGATGTGGGCGAGCCTCGCTACGGGCATCGCGACCCCTTCCACCTCGAAGACCCGGTGCCCCGCCCAGACCGTCTCGAAGTCGAAGCCGCTCATCACGAGCGACAGGTCCACATCCGTTCCTGCGCCATCGCTCGCCCGGGTGAGCGCGCGCCGCTCGACGACGGCCCGGGCAAGGCCGGCGTCGCGTGGTGCGTCGAGCGGTTCCATCCCGGCGGACAGCTCGAACCCGTTCGCCTCGCACACGCGCCATGCGGCGAGCAGATTGCCGGGGTCCGCGGGCAGGAAGAAGTCGCGGTCCAAGGTCGTGAACATCGCGCTGCCGGAGGGTGCGTAGTAGTTCGCGCCCCATACGCCGATGACCAGATAACGCACACCGTCCGCCGAGAGGGCGCCCGCGAGCGAGGCGAGCGGGTCCACCCGCTCAGCGCCGCTTGGCCGACGCGAAGTGGCGCACCGCGGCCGCGTGGGCTCGATGCACCCAGCTCTTGTCGGCCCCGGATGCGTTGGCCGGAAGGTCCTCGAGTCTGGCGATGAGGCGGCGGTACTCGGGGGTGAGCGAAACCGGGCGCGACGGGTCCGGCCCGCCATCCGCCGCCGAGGTCCGGTATGGCGCCGAATCTCCAAGCATCGCCCCGGCAGTGTATCCGGTTCGGGGCATGGTCGGCGGAACGGTCGCCCGCGACCCGCATCGACGCCGGGGTATCGGGACGGCAGGGTCGGGCTTGGCGACGGCCGGGGCGCCGGTTGAATCCAAGGGCGGCATCCTGAAAAATGTCGGCATCGACAGCAGGATTGCCGACATTTCCGAGCGTTCGATGCGCACCCGTCCCGACCGCGGCCACCTTCGGCGGATCGGCTTGGGCAATTTCTTCCGCGCGAGCCAAGCCGAGACGCTGGGGATCACCTACGACCAGCTTCGACGCCTGGAGGCGGCCGGAGAGGTCGAGCGAGTGGCCCGGGGGCTGTATCGTCTCGCGGACGCCGAGCCGACGGAGCGCTACAGCCTGGCCGCCGTGTGCGCCCGTGTGCCGAACTCCGTCGTGTGCCTGCTGTCCGCGCTCGAAGTGCACGAGATCGGTAGCCGTGCCCCCTTGGAAGTCTGGCTGGCTATTCCTCACAAGGCGAGGCCGCCGCGGGTTTCCGGGGTCGGGGTCCGCCTGCTCCGGTTCAGCGGTGCGGCCTGGGCGCATGGCGTGCAGGAAATGCGGTTCGAGGGCGTTCCCGCCCGCATCACGTCTCCGGCCCGCACCGTGGTCGACTGCTTCCGGTTCGAACATCTGATCGGACGCGAGGCCGCCTTGGAAGCGCTGTACGACGCCCTCCGTCTCCGCAAGGTGACGACCGCCGATCTGGACCGCACGCTTCGGGTACTGCCCTCGCGTCTGCTCACCGCGGCCCTGGAGACCAGGCAGCCATGACCCGCGACCGCGCCGCGTCGGTCAAGGCTCGCCTGCTCGGCAGAGCAAAGGCGGCAGGGGAGAGGTTCGAGCTCCTGCTCGTGCGATACGCCTGCGAGCGTTTCCTCTATCGTCTCGGCGCATCCGGGGTGCGGCACCGCTGTATCCTCAAGGGTGCCAGCCTCCTGACGTTGTGGATGGACGAGCCTTGGCGAGCCACTCGAGACGTCGATCTCTTGGCTTTCGGCAGGAGCGATGAAGTGGCCGTGCGCACGGCGATGGAGGAAATCTGTAGCGTCACCTGCCCCGAGGACGGCCTGACCTTCGATTCTCAAAGCATCATGATCTCCGAGACCCGCAGGGAACAGCATTATCCAGGCCAACGGGTCGCCCTGTGGTCCCGCCTCGGCAAGACGAGGATCCGTGTACAGGTGGACTTCGGCTTCGGTGACGTCGTCACTCCCGAGCCGGAAGAAGTCCGGCTGCCCATCCTCATCGGGCGCGTTCCTCCACCGAGGATACGGGCGTATCCGCGCATCACGGTCATCGCGGAGAAGTTCCAGGCCATGGTGGACCTCGGGTGCCGAAACAGCCGAATGAAGGACTTTCACGACGTCTGGGCTCTGTCGGAGTCTTTCACCTTCGACGGCGCTTCACTCCGCGAAGCGGTCTCGGCCTGCTTCCATCGGCGTGGAACCATCTGGACCGAGGAGAAGCCTGTCGTTCTGGAACCGGTGTTTTATTCGGACATGGAGGCTCGAGCACGCTGGCGAGCCTATATGCGTGCCGGCCATTTCCGACACTCTCCGCCGGAAGATTTCGAGGAGATCGGCGAACGAATGCGAAGCTTCTTCGCTCCGGTTCGTGAGACCATCCTGAACAAGGATTCGTTCGAGATGCATTGGCCCGTCGGCGGACCATGGGAGCCGGCGGTGGCGTAAGGAAAATGAACGCGAGCCGAGTTGGGGCGTCGGATGGGTGCTTCAACCCAAGTGACTGCTTGAGGGAGCGAGGCCAAGGCAGGCTCAAGTTCACTGCCAGTGAGGATAAGCCGTACATGCCAACGGTCGTCTTGGCCCGTCATTCCCGCCTCCGCGGGAATGACGGACTTTCTCGGAGTCTGCTCCCGGTTTGATCGGGAAAATAACAGAACTTCCGATTTATGCAACAATCGGGTACACCCTCTAAATGTCCTGTGGGAGGGTGATGATGATGGCTCTGGCGAGGGCCTACTCAACGGTGTACCCGGTGATTCATTTCGAATTGCCGAAGAGTTTTTTTGCATCCCAACTTATCCCTTGTCCTGATGCGCCGATTCCCATGCGGACAGGAGTCCAACGACTGATAAATGGCGCGTGGGCAAGAGGCTCAAGGGGGGTATGAAATATCTGCCGACCTAGATCCGTTGAATGGTAGCCCTTTTTTGCATAGAAAGCACTCTTTCCTGTGAAAGGGTCGAGATACGTACTTGCAGATTTTCCTATATTCATGCGAAGATTGAATCTTGGATATTTGCTAAGCTCCCCGGTACCTTTGCTTGTCGCAGCTTTAGGTTTTAGTATTAGTTTGATTGGGCTTCCCTTCTTAGCGACTTCTACAACCCCCGATACTGATTTCTGCGTCGATTTGTAACCCATCTTCTCGAGGGATCGAATAAGGCCCTTCACATGAGGTACACGAACCATCGACTTGTGTAATTTGCTGAACACGCCTAAGAACGCGGCTCCTGCGACAAAATCGATAGCGGCATCTGCCCACCTATACTCCAAGCCCGTTGCCTTGGACAGCGTGTACCCGAGGGCAACGTTGCTCGCTCCACTCACCAGAAATGGAATTTCTCCTGTTGGATCTTGATAGACCAGCGGCCGGTTCAGCGAATAGCTGTATGCGTTCAATCGCTGCGGTTCTTCGAACGGACGCTGCATGATCTGTCGCAGCACCGGGTCGACGCTCAGGAATCTGGCCAGGGCGCCGTCGAGATAGCGGGCCTCGAAGTATTGCAGGCCGGTCTCCTGGTCGGTCTCCTTCTGGGAGAATCGATAGGGCTCTGCCTCGAAGGACGTTCGGCGGTAAGCCTCCCTCGGGTTTCCATAGGGATAGTAGGCGATCTCCTCCAGCAAGTTGCCGGCTGCGTCCGTCATCACGTTCGTGGATCCGAGGTGATCCTGGTGGTAGTAGCGGATCGCGAAAGTCGGATCCGGAAGCGGTGTGCCTTGGCCGTCCGCCAAGGCTGCCGCGACCGGGGTGAGTCGCGCGACGCGGCGTTGGCCGGCGTATACGTACTTCACCGGCGTGCCGTCGCGGACTTCATAGTGTCGATCCACGTATTGCACCACCGATTCCGCAGGCTCGTCGCCATCGACGTGCCTGACGTGTTTGGTGACGCGCCGGTCGGCATGGTCGTAGACGTACTCGGCGGTGATCCGATCGGACTTCACGGCAACCAGCCGGTCCTTGAAGTCCCAGACGAGCTCCAGATCGTCCAGCCGTACGACGTTGCCGTTGTCGTCGTAGGCCAGCCGGTGGTCGCTCGTGCCCGTCGTCGCGTGCGGGCCGGGCGGGTCTCCCTGCACACGGCCGGTGCGCTCGTTGCGCCCGCCCAAGTAGTCGAGCCGGCCCAGATCGGCGACGTTGCGGCCGTGCTCCCGGTGCGAGATGTTGGAAGACTGTTCCAGCAGGTTCCCGATGCGATCGTAGCGATAGGAAATCCCCGCTTCGCCGCCGTCCGCCTCGAATCCGTAGCGGACCCGGGTGAGCCGGTACAGGTCGTCGTGTTCGAACCACTGATCGTTGATGCGTTCCGGCGTGTCCGCCAGAGCGCCGACCCGAGGCCGTCGATCGTCGATCTCGACGATGTTGGAGACCCTGTCCAGGCGATAGGCGTAGTCCAGCAACGGCGACTCGCCGGGCTTCGCCGAAGTCAGCCGGCTGAGGCGCAGGCGGTCATCGTAGTCGTAGCTGGTGGATACGCCGTTGCCATGATCCACGCGCGCGAACTGCCCGGACGGGATGTAGTCGAGGTTGGCCAGGACGGATGCGCGTGCGCGGTCGCTACCGACGGAGCCGCGGCTCCCGTCCGACCCGCGGGGTCCACCGCTCTCTACGCCCTCCAGGAGGCCGCGCGGATTGTAGATGTAGGCGATGCGGTCGTTGTCCGGATACACGAGTGACGTAACGCGGTCCATCGAGTCGTAATCCATCGCCGAGGCATAGGTCTGCACTGAGCCGGTTCGCGGATGCAGGATGCCTTTCACCCGCCACTCGACGCGGCCGCGAGGGTCGTATGACGTGTGGCTCTCCCCGGAAAGATCGTAGATGGAAGCCAGGCGACCAAGCGTATTGCGGGGGGACGCGCGGCGGCCGTCCGCTAGCTCCGCTTCGACCGCCGTGCGGTCATACACGTAACGCACGTCCGGCTTGCGGTTCGCCCCAGACGGTATCGAGGACGGCGCCGAAGGCGGGGCGCCCTCGTCGTGGTAGCGCTCGGCCACGAGGCGGTTGGCGCCATCGTAGTCATACGTGATCCGCTGCCGCTTGGCGTCGATGGTTTCACGCAGGTTCGACGCGGCGTCGTACCTGTAGGTCGTCACGCCCCGGTTCGGATCGTCGTCCAGGACCTTGCGGCTCAAGCCGTCGAAGACGGCCCGCTTGCGGTTGCCTTGCGCGTCCGTGATCAGCACCACGTTGTCGAGCAGGTCGTAGTCGTAACGGGTCGTCCAGTCGGCCGGCTCGCTCGAACGCTGGCCGGCATCGGTGAGCTTGACGATCTCGTGGACCTCGCGCAGCCGGCCGTTTCCCTTGTCGTCCTGCAATCCGTCCACGATCAGGCGGCGGGCGGCGCCGGCGTACGTGGACTCGAGGTTCGTCTGCTCCTCGTCGCGCACCAGCTTCGCGAAGGGCTCGTATTCGATCGCGCTGAACGATTCGTCCGGCTGGGTGAGCCGGACTTCTCGTCCGAGCGCGTCATAGCGGTGCTCCACGGACGCGGCTGCAAACGGCGGTGTCTCGAAGTCCAGCGTACCGGCCTCGAAATAGGGCAGGTACCGGCGCCACGGCAATCGCCGCGCGTTGAACTGCACCGTGCCGGTGACGACGACCCGGTCCGGCGTCTCGCCCTCCTCGCGCGTCATGATCTTCCGGCCGAGGCCGTCGTAGAAGAGCCGCGAATCGACGGTGCCACCGCCTGCCTGCTCGCGCCGCCGCGTCTCCACCCAATTCACCCGGACGCCGTCTCCGGCATCGAAGTCGAGCACGTAGCCGTAGGCTTCGGTGGGCTCGCCCGCCGAATCGCCCGGCTTCACCGTCGCGATCAGGCGGCCGAAAGTGTCGTAGGCATACGTCGTCAGGTGGCCGTTGAAATCCGTGTGCGAGGTCACCTTGCCGAATCCGGCGTCGTACGTCGCCCGCATCTCGAGGTGTGGTGCGGCGGCGCTTCCGGTATGCACGACCTCCCGCACCGGATACGTCGTGAACTCGGGGTCGTAGGACACTTCCCGGAAGTGTCCGTCGGAGCGCCTGCGGTACTCGCCGTCGTACACCGCGGTGACGTTGCCGAAGGCGTCGTAGTCCTTGCGTTCCCAGTCGAGCCAGCGGGAGCCTTCGACCCAGCGTTCGGTCCGGGTGGGGTTGCCGGCCCGGACAGCCCCCAACGCCGCGTTGCCGTCATAGTATCTGCGCTCCGCCGCGATGCGGTTCCCGTCCGGGTCCAGCGTCGAGCGCTCCACCACGCGATCCAGGATCCAGGCGTCCAATCCCTCGGGGTACGAGGCCGTGTAGGTCGTCTCGGTGACGCGCTCGTCCTCCCAACCCGGGTCGAGGCGCCCATGCTCGAACACGCGCGTCACGTTGCCGTAATCGTCGTATTCGTAGTCCCATTGCGCGGAGGTGGGGGGGTGCGCGCCCTCGTACACGTCGAGATGCTTCGCCGACCGGAAGGCCCAGGCCACGCCGCGCGCCTCGCCGGCCACGCCTTGGGCGAGCGCGGTCGTGCTCCAATCGTGGCGTTCCCGGAAGAACAGCTTGTCGTCGGGGTCGCGTGTCTCCAGGGCCAGCAGCTTGCCCTTCAGCGCCTCGACGCTGCGTCCCGTATCGAACGAATAGGAGGTGGTGAGGCTCGGAATCGTCTCGTCACCGAGCTCCGTCTTCACCACTTCGGCGAATCCCCGGAACTCCTTCTCCACGGCGTCGTAGTACCCATTTCGGTAGGCGAACTCCGTGCGGTACGTGTTCAGCCCGTCGTCTACCTCCATGGACGACACGACCGGTACGGGAAACGGAAGCGTCTGCGACCACGGCCGTCCGTCCCCCGCATCCCTGACCATCTCCGCAACGCTTGACGAGTAGTGCATCCGGGTACGGCCGCCGATGCCGTTGTCGACCGAGTTCAGCAGGTTGGGCGGCGCCCCCGGGGAGAAGTCCACGAATGCCAGTTGCATGCGCCCATTGAGCGTGGTGTTCCACAAGATGTCCGTCGAGCCGTTACCGTTGACGTCCGCTTGGCGCCAAGCCACGAATGCGTTCAGCAACGGCGACCGGACCGACAATGGCGACGTCAGTACGCCGTGCGTGTGATCGCTCGCGTCCAATCCCAGGTTGAACCACACCCGCAGCGAACCGTCAAGCTGCACCACGTCGCCGCGGCCGTCGCCGTTCATGTCGGTGATGAGCAGGCGGTTGGGATCGATGATCCTCTCTGGTGGGTTCGACATCGTGATCCTTTCGCCCAGCTCTCCGAAACCGGCGGCGGGGTAGTAGTGGAGAGCGCCGGGAGCGACGTGGACCAGATCCAGCAGACGGTCGCCGTTCATGTCGGCAAGCAAGGTGGTCGATCGGTCGAGCTGAAGCAGCGGGCTCGAAAGCGGCCACTCATACCTGCCGCTCCAGGCGCCGTTTCCATGGTTGATCCATGCAAACAGATGCCTGCCCGCGGTCTGAATCACGTCGATCCGTTTGTCGTGGTCGACGTCCTGCAGCTTGACAGCGCGGTCGATGAAGCTGAACTCCGCGCCCCGAATCGGCGCCTCGCGATGCCAAGCCGCCACGGCCGCGCTCGAGTAGTCGACCGAATAGTAGTGAACCGTCTTCGCACGGAGATTCAAAAGGTCGGTGTGTCCGTCGCCGTTCATGTCGGCCAAACGCACGTCGTGCGCGTCGAGGTCCCAGCCAACGCTGTTGTTCATTGGAACCGCATTCGTCCAGCGCACTTGGCCGGTCTCGTCCGCGCCTTCGTTCAGGTAGTAGACATGGGGTTGCGGGCCCGTATCGATGATGTCCGGCAGGCCGTCCGCGTTGACGTCCAGCAGGTCGATGTCCGGGTCGTTCAGATTGATGAACGGCGCCCGATCGAGCAACCGTGCGGCTGGGCCGGCGGGGTCCGGCTTGGTATAGCCGAACCGCGAGGGCGGGAGGCTGGAGGCTCCGTCGCGGCCTGTCTCGGTGATCGACGCCAGCAGGGAAAGTGGTTGCCACGCGGTGCGCTTGGCGTAGCCCAGCTTGTACGATCGCACCGGCTCTCCGTCGACGATCACCGCTATCTCCGTGCAGCGGTACGCGGTTTTCAACTCGAATCTTGACCGGAAGTCGACGATCACGTCCGGTCGCGGCTCGTGTTTGAACCTCACCTCCATCGCCGAGTCGCCGGTCCGATTGTAGACGATGCGTTCGGGATAGACCTGTGCGCTATCGTCGAGCTTTCCGTACTCGAAGGAAATAACGTTGCCGTTCGGATCCACTATGCGGTCGAGATGCCAGCGGAACACGCGCCCGGCGCTCTCCAGGCGACTGCTGCCGGAACGCCCGAACTCCAGCGCCACACCGTCCCGGCGAGTCGCCAGCCAGCCATCGTCCACTTTCCGGAAACGGAGGAAATCGGACTCGTTTTCAAAGCGCCAGTCACCCTCCGCTACCGGGACCAGCTCCTCCTTGCTGCTGTAGATGACCATGTCGAACTCGTCGTAGTCGTCTACCTCGCCGTCCTTGTCGTTGTCGACGCCATCGACATCGGGCCATAGCGTGTAATGCGGCAACCCCTTTTCCGTCTGGCGCTGCACGAACGGGATGTCCACCCGCCACCCCAGTCCGAACATACCGTTCGGGTTCCCGCTGCTGTAGTGCAGGGCCAGCTCCGGTGTGAACCCGCCGCGGCCGAGCGGCATCTCGATCACGAGCCGGTAACCGGCGGCGCCGGAGTTCAGATCCGGCTCGAAGGAATCGCCCAGCCCCTCGATCGAGCCAGGTCCTGACGGAAGGGAGATGACGTTGGGCGCGATGCCCGATTTGTTCCCGGCAGCCGCGGCGGGCTGGACGGCCATCACGACCGAACAACACGTCAACGCGACCGCTACGGTGTACGGCAACCATCGGGTGGGCCGGCCGCGGCTCAGGTCACCGGCGCTGCATGACATATGGCTCCCCACGATGGTCATTGCAATCCGAGGGGAGTCATCCTGTATAAAAGTAGAAGCCAATGTGGAACACGACATCGATCATCTCGCTTACATCAAGCAGTGGTTCGCCTTTCCACTCCACCGGTATGTACAACGTCCAGTTGGTCGTCGCGGTACTTAGCTCATTGAAAGTTTTGATTCTTTTTTCCTCCTCGGGTACATCAGGATCATTCCAAAGCTGAATTTTGACCGCCGAGAAGAACACCTCCTCCGATGTCCACCGACCGTCGTCGTAGGACCAGGATCGAACCGGATACTCGGTGATCCCCTCTCCCCGATTGCGAATCCGACTGATCCCACCGTACGTGAGATGACCGGGAAGTATGGAGTTTTGACTACTACGCTTACGCTCGGCGCCGTACAATTCGATTTTCAAGTATGCCACTTTCTCGTTCCAGCGATCGTACAGAAACAGCTCATCTGTTTCATCACCCGTACCAAAATCGAGTTTAAGTAGTCTGGTGAATTTGGGATCGATCCGGAGCCCAGTATCCTCGGGCTTCACATAATTGTCCGGCTTCGCGATGAAACGCTGGAACCCATCCAATGCCTGCGTTGACCGATCATTGCTCGGTACGCAAAGATCACTCTTGTGATCGCATCTCTGGTTATTTTTATCCTTAAGTTCGGCTGCGAAGCCGATATGATCCCTGATCGATAATGTATGTCTGATCACGTCGGATTTATTGCGCTTTGTCCATTTGCGTGTTCGATCATCCCACTTCTTCAATGCTCCCCACAGTGCCTCCAGTTCGTCGGCATTGCGTGTCCTGAACAGGGACTGTTTCGTAAAAGTAACATCGCCATCGGGTGTATGTTCGAAGGGCCCATTCCACTTGTATTCCGCGGCAAGAATCGCCATGAAAAGCTCGCGCTGCGCGCTGGTAAAGGAGGACTGGCTGCGTAGTACGGCAGCATGACTCAGAAGCCGGTGGGAAGGATCTGCAAAGTAACGATCGGCTAATCCTTCGTTGGACTCTGCCTTGCGACGTTCTAATGCCTCCTTCTCGAGGTACAGCGCAGAAAGCCGTTGCATCTCCCTCCGACAGCGGAGAGCCGCCTCCTCCGATTCAATTACAATCTCACTCATTTGCAGCAAGAGTTTTTGAATTCTGGTTTTGATGTCCACGTCCAGCAGAACACCCTCCAGTGAAGTCAACTCTGCTTGCTCCAACGCGGCGAGGCGTTCCTTCGATGCTTGGAGTTCACCCTTCTTTGCTTCCATGCTCGCTTGGGAGGAAGCGTTGCCGGCTTGCGTTAAGACTTGCAGACCTCCAAACGCAATAAGTGCGGGTACCGCCGCTCCGCCCGTGGCCACAGCTAATCCGACCGCTCCCGTCAACGATAGAAAGCCAGCAACCATATTGCTATTATGGGTTTGTATTGCGTTAATCTCCGCAATCTTTATTGAAAGATCAGCTTGTTTGTCACCGTATTTGACATATAATTGTTGCATGGCATTATTGATCTTCTTCCTGGCCGCCCATCTCTCAACTTCGATCCGAATCTCATCGACCAGATTCTCGATCCTCTTGCTGTTCCACTCTGTACTTTTAGCCGCGGCCTCGATATTTGTTTGCTGTTCATTGATTTCATTTCCAATTTGTCTGAGTCTCTCGTCGTATTGCTCGTTTCTATCGGCGAACTGCTGCGTGAGCTGATCCTGTCTATCCTTGTAGTTATCATAAGATTTACGGGCCTGCTCCAGATCGGCTTTCGCACGTTCGAGTGACCTGTCAAGGAAATCCTTAAGATAGTCATAGGAGTGGAAGTATTCCTTACCCGGATCACCTGCCATGACAGATTGCGCTACAATCGGAATATAGTCATCGGGAAGACCCAGGATGTTCGTGTCGCCACCACTCAGCATACTCCGCAGGTGGCCGAGTGCACTGTACGAGTGGCGGTAGCCCGCGACCGCCTCTTGCAGTCCGGATTTCGGATCGATCGGTTTGTTTTCGTTTTTTTCAAGAATTTCCGGGAACATGGCGAGTAGTGCATTGCCTTCCAGCCAAGTGGCAAGCAGGGTGTCGCCGATCAATTTTTCGGCCCGATCGAAGTCGGACGGCTCGCTGCGAATCACGTAACGCTTCGATAGCTGTTCCGCCGTTCTCAGGTACTCACGCAGCAACTCGAACAGAAGCGTCACGTCCTTGTAGCCTTGGAACAGCTTTGGCTGCTCGTCACTGGTGCCAGCATCCTGGGGCAGCATCCAGGCCCCGTTCTTACGGAACAACGCAGCCAATGGGGAGCGGTGTGGCACCTCTTGGCGGAAAATGAGGTAACCGAAAGGTTCGCCGTGCAATGCCGGAACGGCCTCGAAATCCGCCACGTCGACGCCGAACCCTCCTCGTATTGCCTTCATATAACCGGCAAGGGCATGGCGATAGAGCGGCAGCGCATCTTCTAGGATGGCAATCTCCTCGTCGATGAGCTCGCCACGGCTCTCTAACGCCGGCTTGATCATGGACTCAGCGACAGCAACGTGTTTTTCCTGCGCCAACGCTTTATCCGCGACTGCGATATCGTAGTAGATGTCGAGCAAGGCCCACCGCAGCTCGCGATTCCATGGTGCGTATCGCAGCGCATCAATTACGGTCTGCGCAGTCTGGTGAGCGCGCTTCCTGGCATCACAATTCCACAGATCTGCCAACTGATCGAACCGTGCACGAATGTAGGTTTCAGCGCCCGCTTGTTCTTTCTCGTAGAGCAGTGCCTTGTAGCGGAAAGCGGCGAGGTCCTTCGCTTCCTTCGTCGTCGCTTTGTCGTAATAGAGCTCGGCGCGGGCTCGATTCAGCGTGTCGGTGACGAAATTCGGATATGGTGTGTGCGCTGCTACGAATGGTTGCCCAACCCGCGCCATCTCCGGGTTCCAGAGGGTTTGAGAACCGAATTTTTCGGGCATTACGGCGTAGTTGCTCGTCCCGGACATGTCGGCGACCACACACTCGGACTCGGACTCCAGCCCGCCGGTATCGACGCTGTCGTCCTGGTTGACTCCTTTGCTTCGCTCCGCACGGGTATTCCCGGAGGCTACGCCGTCAATGATGCGCGACATCAGGAACGTGCCGGAAATCGGATTGCCGCGCGCTAAATGGGGTGCACTCTCCGAAGTCCACGTCTCGGTTACGGCGCCCTTCAGCAGACGTTCATGGTCGACTTTGTGGCCATCATTCCTCGAAGGGTCTGCGACAAGCTTGAACGTTCGGCCGATCTCTGCTCCGAGCAACGTCCGGTCGGCGGCCACCGTGACGGGTCCGTGGACAGCTTCAAAACGGTTGTCGTCCGCGCTGCTAATGTCTACAGGATAGATTCCACGGGGTAGACCGCTTCCGCCGTCGCTCGTCACCGTCGCAACAGTGCTGCCGCCGTTGCGGATGATCCGCATCCCGTAGTCGAACCTCATGCCGTCCACGTCATGCACGACCCGCCAGTTTGCGTCGTTGTCCCGGAGCTCGACGACATGTTCTCGATCCTGCTCGAGCCGGTATCCTTTGCCTGGCTCCAACCTGACAACGATGGTCTCGATACCTTCCACCAAAGCGTCGTCGAGGAGGTCGATGACGATATCGATGTCGTCAGCTACTCCTCTGCCGATCGTTGCCGTATCTTCCAGAAGTTTGAAATCCGTCCCCTGATCCGCAGTGCCGTGGACGCTGTAGGACAGCCGGCCGATCGGTACTTTGCGGACCTGTCCCACCGGCTTCTGAGCAATGCTGCCGTCCTGCGCAGCGAGTCCTCCTTTGCCAACGCGCATCGGACGTCCAACGAATTTTCCTGAAAAAGCAACTTTCAACTCGATACGTCCAATTTGCTCGGTCGCGGTGCTTCTCATCTCGGTAAACTTGGCGACCGGCAGGAGCGGTATTATCGGTTTCTGAGCACCATGTGCACCCGCTGCCAGGAACCCGGCGAGCAGGGCACACAGTGCGGCGATGGTCTTATGGCACGCGCCTTGGCGGCGGAAAATGATTTGATTATACATTTTCATCAATCCCTATTTGATCCTAATGATGTAGTGGACCGCCATGTGCCGAGGGCGATTATCATATCTTGTCCCATATTCTGTAGTTCCTGAGATACTAACAGTATGTCCGTGGGAAGTTTCATCATCCTTATTATAAGCAAGGATACCCGCTGTGTGATGTACTGTCACATCTGCGATACCCCAAAAATCAATATCTCGAGTAACACTAGGATAATAGCTTGCACCCCACACCCGACGACTAGAAGTCACATGCGAGGAATACTTATGTAGGTGTGGACTCGTGAAGTGATAACCTTGTATATTTCTTATCTCTCCATCATTTTCCGCTCCTCTGATGAAGAGGCCGCGAAGGTCCGGTACCTGCATTCCATTGAATGGAGATTCGGGATCAATAACTTGATATCCGTCGCAAACTCTCCAGTTCTTAGGCAACTCGCTCTCTCTGCCGGAGTACATGATGATGCCGCCTACGGGTGTTTCGCCTGGAGAGCTCAACGCAAACGGTGTACTGAGCACCTGATGCCTGGGCAGATTGGGAGCGTTGCCTTCAAGGGTTACTTCAATAAATCGGTCCGATGACCTAAATGCCCTGGCGATGGGCTTGTCATGGATATCGACAGGGCCAAGGATCACGTTGAAGAAACCCTTGACCACCGGCACCTTGTCGCCATGCCCGCGCCAGGTCTCTCCGTCGAATATCTGGGGACCCCAGACCGGACGCACATTCGTGTCCGTCGAGTGACTATAGATTTTGAAGGTGAGTGTATAATCTCCAGTCGGTAGCGGGTGGCCGTTCGGACCGGTCAGACTGCCTGAGTAAGGGATGAGCTGAGGGACAGTCGAACCCGATACGGAGGTCTGCCCCGCGAACAGGCCGATGATCAAGAGCAGCGTCGAGGCCCGCAGACGCATACCTTCATGCCCTCCCTCTCCGAACTCAGCAGCCTAGACCCTTTGAAGGTTCAAGTCAAGCAGCAGCAGTCGCGGGTCAGCGGTCGCGGGTCCGTCGCTGAAGGCGTGAAGGCGCTGCGGCCCCCGCCAGCGCGGGGGCGGGGGCGGACAGGGTCAGCCGAGGCGGCGGCGGTAGAGGGCGATCAGCCGCTCCCAGTGCCGCTCCGCGGCAGGCCGGTCGTAACACCAGCGCTCCGGGAAGGCGAAGCCGTGGTGCACGCCGGGGTGGACCTCGATCTCTCCCTCCGCCCCCGACGACTCGAAGTGCCCGCGGAGCGCCTCGACCATGTCGAGGGGGGCGACCTCGTCGTGCTCGGCGCACGAGACGTAGATCTCGCCCCTCGACTTCGCGAACGTGAGGTGGGGGCTCTCCTCCGCGTCGCTCACGAGCCAGGTGCCGTGGAACGAGGCGGCGGCGGCGATCCGGTCCGGGTAGCGGGCGGCGGCGGCGAGCGCGTAGGGGCCGCTCATGCAGTAGCCGTGCGCCCCGGCGGGGCCGTCCGCCGCCTCCTCGTGGTTGGCCGCGTAGTCGAGCATGACGCCGACGTCCTCCATGACCGGCGGGATGGTCATCCCGGTCCGCACCGCCCGCATCCGCGCGTGGTCGGGGCTCGCCGGATCGAGCACGTCCGGCCCGTACTTCGTGTCGCGCCCGGCCCGGTAGTAGAGGTTGGGGAGCATCACGAAGTACCCCACCGTCGCAAGCCGCCGGGCCATGTCGTGGAGCTCCTCCCGGATCCCCGGCGCGTCCATCAGGAAGAACACGGGAGGGTGGGGGCCGCCGCGCTCCGGCCGGCAGATGAAGGTCTCCATTGCGCCGTCCGCGGTGGCGACGTCGACGGTGTCTTCTCTCATCTTGCGGATCTCCCTCGCTCATCGGTGCGCCTGGTCCGGCCGGGTCCGGTCGGCTCGGTCCGGACCGGGTCGGGCCGGGACGGCCGGGAAGGATGGACCCGGGAACCGCGCCGGGGGTGTGCAATGATAGGGCATGATCGCGGCGCGTCTCGCGGCGGCGCGCGCCTTCGGGCGCGGCCCTCCGGAGACGGTCGGGTGTTGCGGGAGAAGGGCGGATGCGAGGAGAGATCGGCCGGCTCGAGCTGATCCGGGAATCCCTGGTCGCGGTGGTCGACGAGATGCGCGCGAACGTCATCCATTCGTCGTACTCGTCGATCATCTACGAGGGCCACGACTTCTCGTGTGCGCTCGTCACGGGCGACGGCCGGCTCGTCGCGCAGGGCGTGGACGACAATCCCATCCACAATTTCGCGGTGCCCTACTCGACGGCGGAGGTGGTGCGCGCGTTCGGTGGAGACATCCACGAAGGCGACGTCTTCCTGCACAACGACCCCTACACCGGCGGCACGCATCTCAACGACGTGCTGATGCTGTATCCGGTGTTCCACGACGGGCGCCTCGCGGCGTTCACCGCGACCCGCTGCCACTGGGGGGACGTCGGGGGCATGACCCCGGGAAGCCTCTCGGGGCGGGTCCGGGAGATCTACCAGGAGGGGCTTCGCATCGTACCCGCCCGCATCTGCGATCGGGGACGGATGAACGACGCCTGGCTGACCCTGCTCTTCGACAACATGCGCATCCCCCGCGAGCGCCGCGGGGACTTCAACACCATGCTCGGGACGTCGCGCAAGGCGGCGGAGCACGTCGGGCGGCTGTTCGCCCGCTTCGGCGGCGAGGCGCTGCTCGACGCGGTCGAGGAGCTGATCGCGCGCGCCGAGAAGGTGATGCGCGCCCGCATCGCCGGGGTCCCCGACGGGACCTTCCATGCGGAGGGCTATCTCGACAGCGACGGCCGCGGCGCCGAGCCGCTCCGCGGCCGTCTCGCCCTCACCGTCGCGGGCGACCGTCTCGTCGCCGACTTCGCCGGCTCCTCGCCGCAGACCGAGGGGCCGACCAACGTGGGGCCGGCGATGGCGTTCAACGCGGTGGCGAGCATCGTCAAGTCCTTCCTGGACCCGGACACCCCGGTGAACCACGGCTCGTTCAATCCCATCGAGATCGTGAACCCGCCGGGCAGCTTCCTGAACGCGACCCTGCCCGCGCCGTGCGGGGGAATGGTGGAGTGCCGGGCGCTCATGTGCGGGCTCGTCGTCTCCGCCCTCGGCCAGGCGCTGCCCGGGAAGCGGGTCGGGGACCTCAAGGGCGGCGGCAACCACGTCTACGTCTCGGGGCCGCACCCGGACCGCGGCGACGTCTTCCTCCTCTACGAGTACCCGGCGGCCGGGACCGGAGCGACCGCCCGCACCGACGGCAGCCACGGGGTGCGGGCCTTTCCCGAGGGCGACTTCAACGCCGTACAGTCGGCCGAGGTGGTCGAGGCGCAGTGCCCGGTCCGGATCGAGTCCTACGGCCTCCGGGAAGGCTCGTGCGGGGACGGAGAGTTCCGGGGCGGGCTCGGGATCCGGCGCGACGTGCGGGCCCTCGCCGGCGGCGCGAGCCTCTCGGTGCTCGCGGACAAGAACCTCATCCCGCCCTTCGGGGTGGCCGGCGGGGTGGGGGGCGCCGCGAACCGCTTCACCGTCGTGCGGAACGGCGAGACCGTCGAGCCGTCCCCGGTTCCGGGCAAGGTCGGCGGCTTCGCCCTCGACGCGGGGGACGTGGTCCGCATGGAGACCTCGGGCGGCGGCGGTTACGGGGATCCTCTGGACCGCGCGCCCGCGAGGGTGCGCGACGACGTCGCCCTCGGCTACCTCACCTCCGGGCAGGCGAGGGAGCGCTACGGGGTCGTCGTCGATCCGGCGGGCGGGGTCGACCCTGCCGCGACGGCGGAGCAGCGCGAGCGCCTCCGCGCCGCGCGGGCCCTCGTGCCGGTCACCCTTTCGAACGAGCCGGACCGGGGTGGCCCGCGGCGGCGCATCCGGCTGCCGGCCGGTCTCGCCCGCCGTCTCGGTATCGAGAGCGGCGCCCTCGTCGAGGTCGTGACCCCCGCCTGCGGAGCGGCCCTTCGCGGATGGGCGGAGGTCGCCGAACGTCCGGACCTCCCCCTCGGCGCGGACGCGCTCGCGGCTCTCGGGGCGCACGCGGGCGACACCGTCGAGGTCCGCCCCGTCCGCCTGGCTCCGAAGTGAGCGGCGACCGCTTGCGCGGCCGCCCCGCGATTCCGCCGCACGGAATCGCGGGCGCCTTGGCCCGCACCGCGGGCGCCCCGGGCCGCGCCGGGGACGGGCGAGGGACGATATCGTCCCGTACGGCAAGCGCGCGATGAGCGGCCCGAGCCATCTCGTCGGGGTGGACGTCGGGGGTACGTTCACCGACCTCGTCGCCTACGGGCCGGACGGCGTCCTGCATTCGGCCAAGGTGCCCTCGCTTCCCGGCGAGCAATGGCGGGGGGTCCTGGATGCGCTCGCCTCCCTCGGGGTGGCCCCGGGGTCGCTCCGCGCGTTCGTGCACGGGACGACCATCGCCACCAACGCGCTCCTCGAGCGCAAGGGCGCCCGGACCGGCCTCGTGACCACGGAGGGCTTTCGCGATCTCCTCGAGATCGGCAAGGGGCGGCGGCTCGTCGGCGGGCTGTTCGACCCCGGGTGGCAGCGGCCCGCGCCGCTCGTCCCGCGCGACCGCCGACTGGAGGCGCCCGAACGGATCGCCGCGGACGGATCGGTGGTCCGGCCCCTCGACGGCATCGACTTCGATGCGCTGGCGGCTGCGCTCCGCGGCAAGGAGGTGGAGGCGGTCGCGGTGGCGCTCCTCAACAGCTACGTCGACCGCGGGCACGAGCGGGCGGTGGCCCGCTCGCTCGCGAGCCGGCTCGAGGGGGTCCCGATCTCGGAGTCCGCCGCCCTCACCCCGGAGCGGGGCGAGTTCGAGCGGACGTCGACGGCGGTGCTCAACGCCTATCTCACCCCGGTCATGCGGAGGTACCTCGCCACCCTCGAGGCCGCGCTCGCGGAGCGGGGGATCTCGGCCCCGGTCAACATCATGGGCTCGAACGGGGGCGCGATGACGCTCCGGGCGGCGGCGGAGCGGTGCGCGGGCACCTTTCTCTCCGGGCCGGTCGGCGGGGTCACCGGCGCGGTCCGGGTCGCGGAGCGGTCGGGGGTCGACGACGTCATCACGTTCGACATGGGGGGCACGAGCACCGACGTCGCGCTCGTGCCCGGGCGCGCGCCCCGCATGTCGCACGACAACCGGATCGATGCCTTCCCGCTCAAGATGCCGCAGCTCGACATCCACACCATCGGGGCCGGCGGCGGCTCGATCGTGTGGGTCCGGTCCGACGGCACGCTCGGGGTCGGACCGCAGAGCGCCGGCGCGGCGCCCGGGCCGGCCTGCTACGGCCGGGGGGGCGCCGAGCCGACGGTGTCCGATGCGAACCTCCTCCTCGGGCGCCTTCCCGCCGGGCGGGCGCTCGCGGGCGGGCTCGTCCTCGATGCGGGGAGGGCGCGGGCCGCGTTCCGGGCGCTCGGGGAAAGGATCGGGGGCGGCGGCGCCGAAGAGGCGGCCCTCGCGAGCGCGTCTCTCCGGATCGCGGTCGCGAGGATGGCGGGAGCGGTGCGCGAGGTCTCGGTGCACCGCGGCTTCGACCCGCGCGACTTCACCCTGCTCGGCTTCGGCGGGGCGGGGCCGATGCACGCCATGCCGGTCGCCGAGGAGCTGGGGATCACCCGGGTCCTCGTGCCGCGCCTGCCGGGGCATCTCTCCGCCTTGGGGCAGATGCTCGCCGATCTTCGCCGCGATGCGGTGGCCGCGTGGGGCGGGCGGGCCTCGGAGCTCGCCATCGACACGCTCCGGGCGCGGGCGCACGCGATGCGCGCGGACGGCGCCGCGGCGCTCGAGGCGGACGGCGTGGCCCGCGAGCGGCACCGTCACGAGCTCACCCTGGACGTGCGCTACGTCGGCCAGTCCTTCACCCTCCCGGTCCGGTGGAACCCGGACGACGCCGACTGGACGCCGCTCCGGGCCGCCTTCGATGCGCGGCACGAGGAGACCTTCGGCTACGCGGACCTCGGGAACGACGTCGAGATCGTCAACGTCCGGCTCGTCTCGATCGGAGAGGTCGACAAGCCCCCCCTCGACTTTGCCCCGCGAGGCGCCGGCGATCCGGTCATCGAGCGCCGCTCCGTGTGGTTCGGGGAGTGGCGCGAGACACCCGTCCTCGACCGCGAGCGCCTCCCGGCGGGAAGCCGGATCGAGGGGCCGGCGATCCTCGAGGAGGCAGGGGGGACGACGGTGGCGCCGCCCGGCTGGACGGTCGAGGTCGACCCGAGCGGCGCCCTGCGGTGCGAGGGAAGCGTTCGCTGGTAGGCGGGGAGGGAGAGGGGGAGGGGGAGAGCCGTCGAGCTCGGCGGGCCGTCGAGTCGGTCTCGAACCGCACCGCCCGACGGTGTATCGTCACCCGCAGCTCGGCCAAGTACGGGAATGGCGGAACCAGTGAGCGAGTTTGCGAGGATCCTGGTGGCGAATCGCGGCGAGATCGCGATCCGCGTCCTGCGTGCGGCCAACGAGATGGGCAAGGCGACGGTCGCGGTGTTCGCCGACGAAGACCGGCTCTCCCTCCATCGCTCCAAGGCCGACGAGTCCTACCGGATCGGCGAGGGCCTCGGCCCGGTCACCGCCTATCTCGCGGTCGACGACATCGTCCGGGTCGCGGTCGAGACCGGCGCGGATGCGATCCATCCCGGCTACGGGTTCCTGTCCGAATCGCCGGAGTTCGCGGAGGCCTGCGCCGCTGCCGGCGTCGCCTTCATCGGGCCGCGGCCCGACACCCTCCGCCGGCTCGGAGACAAGGTCTCCGCGCGGGCCATCGCGGCGGCGGCCGGCGTGCCCACGGTCCCCGCGACGCAGGCCCTGCCCGCGGACCCCGCGGCCGCGCTCGATCCGGTGCGTGCGGTCGGCTTTCCCGGGATCCTCAAGGCGAGCTGGGGCGGGGGCGGACGCGGCATGAGGGTCGTCGAGGGTCCGGACGCGCTCGAGCCGGCCCTGCTCGCGGCGCGGCGCGAGGCCGCCGCCGCCTTCGGCAAGGACGACGTCTACTTCGAGCGGTTCATCGGGCGGGCCCGCCACCTCGAGGTCCAGGTGCTCGCCGACACCCACGGCCGGATCGTCCACCTCTTCGAGCGCGACTGCTCCGTGCAGCGGCGCAACCAGAAGATCGTGGAGTGCGCCCCGGCCCCCGGGCTCGGACCGGCGGAGCGCGAGGAGCTTACGGGATACGCCCTTGCCATCGCGCGCGAGGCGGGTTACCTGAACGCGGGCACCGTGGAGTTCCTGCACGATCTCGACACCGGGCGCTTCCACTTCATCGAGGTCAATCCCCGTATCCAGGTCGAGCACACCGTCACCGAGCAGGTGACCGGGGTGGACCTCGTGCGGGCCCAGATCCGCGTCGCGGAGGGAGCGCCCATCGGAGAGGCGCCGGACGCCGCGTGCCCGCCGCAGGAGGCGCTCTCCCTCCGGGGGCACGCGGTGCAGTGCCGGATCACGACCGAAGACCCGCTCGACCGCTTCATTCCCGACTACGGGCGGATCACCGCCTACCGGGCGGCGACCGGGTTCGGGGTGCGGCTCGACGGCGGCACCGCCTACGCGGGCGCGGTCATCACCCGCCACTACGATTCGCTCCTCGAGAAGATCACCGTGTGGGCGCCGTCCCGGGCTGGTGCGATCGGCCGCATGCGGCGCGCCCTCCGGGAGTTCCGGATCCGCGGCGTGGCGACCAACATCGCCTTCCTCGAGCGACTCGTCGGCGACGAGGCGTTCCGCGACGGACGGGTCACGACCCGCTTCATCGACGACAACCCGGCGCTTCTCTCCTTCCCCCGCCCGCGCGACCGGGCGAGCCGGCTGCTCCGCTACGTCGCCGAGATCACCGTCAACGGCCACCCGGAGGTGAGGGGACGGCCCGCGCCGCCCGTCCATGCACAGACCCCGCGGCCCCCCCGCCGGCAACCCCGTCCGGGGGCTCGGGACGCCCGGGACGCCCGGGCCGGCGGCGCCAAGGCCCGGCTGGACGCCGAGGGTCCGGAGGCGGTTGCGGACTGGATGCGGGCCGAGAGGCGGGTCCTCGTGACCGACACGACGATGCGCGACGCCCACCAGTCGCTCCTTGCGACCCGGATGCGGACCCACGACATCCGAAGGATCGCGGAGACTTACGCGCACAACCTGCCGGATCTCTTCTCGCTCGAATGCTGGGGCGGGGCGACCTTCGACGTGGCGATGCGCTTCCTCGGCGAGTCTCCCTGGGAGCGGCTCCGCGAGCTCCGCACCCGCATCCCGAACATCCTGCTCCAGATGCTGGTCCGGGCGTCGAACGCGGTGGGATACACCAACTACCCGGACAACGTCGTCCGGGCCTTCATCGCGCGGGCCGCCGAATCGGGCATCGACGTCTTCCGCATCTTCGACCCGCTCAACTGGGTCGAGAACATGCGGGTCTCCATCGACGCGGTGCGCGAGAGCGGCCGGATCTGCGAGGCGGCCATCTGCTACACCGCGGACCTCCACGATCCCGAGCGCGCCCGCTACGACCTCGACTACTACCTGGCGATGGCCCGCGAGCTTCGCGACGCGGGCACCCACGTCCTCGGGATCAAGGACATGGCGGGGCTGCTGAAGCCGGCGGCGGCGCGCGAGCTGGTCGCGGCGCTCCGGGAGGAGACCGGGCTGCCGGTGCACTTCCACACCCACGACACGTCGGGGATCGCGGCCGCGAGCGTGCTCGCCGCGGTGGACGCCGGGGTCGACGCCATCGACCTCGCGATGGACAGCCTGTCGGGCTTCACCTCCCAGCCCTGTCTCGGCTCGGTCGTCGAGGCGCTGCGGCGCGAGCCGCGGGACACCGGGCTCGATCCGGCCCGCATCCGGGAGCTCTCGGACTACTGGGAGGCGGTCCGCGCGCAGTACGCCGCGTTCGAGACCGACATGCGCGCCCCGGCCTCGGAGGTCTACCTGCACGAGATGCCGGGGGGGCAGTTCACGAACCTTCGCGAGCAGGCGCGCGCGCTCGGCCTCGCCGAGCGCTGGCACGAGGTGGCGGGCGCCTATGCCGAGGTGAACCGGATGTTCGGCGACATCATCAAGGTCACCCCCACCTCGAAGGTCGTCGGCGACCTCGCCCTGGTGATGGTCTCCGGGGGGCTCACCCGCGAGGACGTCGAGGACCCGGACCGCGAGATCGCGTTTCCCGAGTCGGTCATCGGCCTCTTCCGGGGGGAGCTCGGCCGGATGCCGGGAGGGTTCCCGGAAGCCCTGTCCCGGAAGATCCTGAAGGGCGGGGATCCGATCGGCGGGCGGCCGGGCGCCGCGCTCCCTCCGGCGGACCTCGAGGCGGCCCGGGCGAAGGCCGAAGCGGCGACCGGCTGGACCCTCTCCGACGAGGAGCTCTGTTCGTACCTCCTCTATCCGAAGGTCTTCATCGACTACGCGGAGCACCGCACCCGCTACGGTCCGGTGTCGGTCCTGCCGACCGGCGTCTACTTCTACGGGCTGCCCCCGGGGCAGGAGGTCTCGATCGAGCTCGAGCGGGGCCTCACCCTCGTCATCCGGTGTCTCGCCATCGGCGAGACCGACGCGGAGGGGAACGTCCGGGTGTTCTTCGAGCTGAACGGCCAGCCGCGGAGCGTCCGGATCGAGAACCGCGAGGCGGCGGCCACCGTGGCGCGTCGCCCCAGGGCGGATCCGGCCAACGCCTGCCACGTCTCCGCCCCGATGCCCGGGGTGGTAGCCTCGGTGGCGGTGTCGGAGGGGCGGCCGGTGGTGGCCGGCGACCTCCTCATGACCATCGAGGCGATGAAGATGGAGACCGCGCTGCACGCCGAACGCGACGGCACGGTCGCGGCCCTGCACGTGGCGGCCGGGCAATCGGTCGACGCCAAGGACCTCCTCCTCGAGTACGCGGCGGGGTGAGGGCGCAGGGACGCGGAGATCGAGGCGGGTGAGGAGGGCCGTCGGCCGATGTACGACCTGCTGCTGACCCACGGAAACGTGGCGACCATGGACGGCGGTGACCGTCCGTTCGGATCGATCGAGGACGGCGCACTCGCGATCGCGGACGGGAAGATCGCCTGGATCGGCGAGAGCGGCGAAGCGCCGGAGGGCCGGGCGGCAAGGGTGCGCGACTGCGGCGGCCAGGTCGTCACCCCGGGGCTCGTGGACCCGCATACCCATATCGTCCATGGAGGAGACGGCCTCGACGATTTCGAGATCCTGTCCCAGGGTGGCGGGCGCTGGGACCTCGAGCCCGCGGGGGCCGGGATCCAGGAGATGGCGCGGCGTACCCGCGAGCTCTCCGAGGAGGCGCTCTACGCGGCGAGCCGGCGCCGCATGAGCCGGCTCGCCGCAAACGGGGTGACCACCGTGGAGAGCAAGTCCGGCGCAGGGCTCGATCGGGAGACCGAGCTCCGCCAGATGCGGGTCTCGCGCGCGCTCGGCGAGGACCTGCCGGTGACCGTGGTTTCCACCTATCTCGGGGCGCACGGGCTTGCGCCCGAGTTCGCGGGGCGGCGCGACGACTACGTCACCTTCATGTGCGACGAAGTCCTGCCCGAGGCGGTGCGCGAAGGGCTCGTCGACCAGGTCGACGGCTTCTGTGATCGGAACGGGTTCGACCACGCGCAGATCGGGCGTCTCTTCGACCGTGCGCGCTCGTTCGGCCTGCCGGTCAAGCTCCATGCCGACCAGTACACCGACTTCGGGGCGGGCGGGGTCGTCGCCAGGTATCTGGGACTCTCGGCAGACCACCTCGAGTACGCCTCGCGGGCGACGGTCGAGGCGATGGCGGAGGCGGGGACCGTCGCGACCCTGCTTCCCGGAGCGCACCTGACCTTTCACGAGAGCCGGAAGCCGCCCGTCGACCTCTTCCGCGAGCTCGGCGTGCCGATGGCCCTCGCGACGAACTCGAACCCGGTGAGCTCCCCGACCGTCTCGCCGGCCGCGCAGATGCACCTCGCCTGCTACCTGTTCCGGCTGACCGCGGAAGAGGCGGTGCGCGGGTTCACGGTCAACGGCGCCCGCGCGCTCGGGCTCTCCGGGCGGGCGGGACGGATCGCGGTCGGCCGTGCCGCCGACCTCGCGGTCTGGGAAACGGAAGACCCGCGCGGGCTCGCCGGCTCGATCGGGGGGTGTGCCTGTGTCCTGGTGGTCAAGGACGGCGTCGTCGTCCACGAGATGCCGGAGCTCGGGACCGTGCGGTGATGACGGCGGCTCGTGCGCGGCTCATCGAATGGATCGAGGCGGAACGCGGGCGCCAAGTCGATCTGCTGCGTTCCCTGACCCGGATCGATACCGCCAACCCCCCGGGCGACACCCGTGCCGCGGCCGAGCTGGTCCGCCGGTTCCTCGCCGCGGAGGGGATTCGCTGGCGCACCGAGGCCCCGCGGCCCGAGATGCCCAATCTCCTCAGCACGTTCGCAGGCGGGAGGGAGGAGGGCAGGCGCCTGGTGCTGAACGGGCACCTCGACGTGTTCCCGGTCGGCGACCGGTCCGCGTGGTCGCGCGATCCGTTCTCCGGGGACGTCGTGGACGGACGGGTCCACGGCCGCGGGACGGTCGACATGAAGTGCGGCACGGCCGCGCTCCTCTTCGTGCACGCCTACCTGCACCGCCTGCGGAGCGAGCTCGGCGGCCGGGTCACCCTGACGGTGGTTTCGGACGAGGAGACCGGGGGGCGCTGGGGGTCGGGCTGGCTCACCGAGCGCTGCGGCGACGAGGTGCTCGGCGACTGCGTGCTCAACGCCGAGCCGAGCGGTCCCGGGACGGTCCGCTTCGGCGAGAAGTCGATGCTGTGGCTCCGGTTCACCATCGAGGGTCCGGGCGGTCACAGCGCCTACCCGCACACCGGGGCCAGCGCGAACCGGCTGGCCGCGCGTCTCGTGCGGGAGCTCGAGGCGATCGAGTCGAAGGCGCCGGCCGAGCCTTCCGTCGTCCGGGAGACCCTGGATCGGCCGGAGGTCCGCGCCGCCATCGAGGGGTCGCTCGGGACCGGGGCGGCGGAGGTGATGCGCCGCGTGTCCGTGAACGTCGGCGTCATGCGGGGCGGGACCTCGATCAACATGCTGCCCGCGAAGTGCGTGCTGGACGTCGACTTCCGGCTCCCGGTGGGGCTCTCCCGGGCCGAGGCCGGCGCGGAGGTGGCGTCCATCGTGGACCGTCATCCCGGCGTGCGGTTCGAGGAGCTCGACACCGGGGGCATCGAGGCGAGCTGGTCGGACCCCGGACACGAGATGGTGGGGCATCTCGTGCGGAACGCGGGCGCCGGACCGGGCGCCGCCGCCCCGCAGCCGGTCGTCGGGCTCGGGGGCACGGACACCCGGTTCTGGCGGGCGCGGGGGGTTCCCGCCTTCGTCCACGGCTGCTCGCCGGCGGGGATGGGGGCGCCCGACGAGAGCGTCGGCATCGGGGAGTTCCGCCGCGTGCTCCGCACCCACGCCCTCGCCGCCTTCGACTACCTGCGGGGGTAGCGTCCGGCTCCGAAGCGGCGCGGGGCCCTCCCGACGCGCGCCCGCCAGCCCCTGCCGCGCCTCCGCCCCTTCCCGCGGCGCCCGCGCCGAGTCGAGTCGAGCGTCTCTCCCCGTGCGGTGGTAACCTTCCCGTCGACAGGAGCCGCCCATGACCACCTTCGAGATCCTCTCCCTCCTCTCTTCCGTCGCCATCGGCGCGGGGCAGATCGGCATCGTCTGGTACGGCATCCGTTCGATGAACCGTTCCTCCGAGGAGCGCGCCAGGGACCGGGCGCAGCGCGAAGCCGGGGAGCGGCAGCGCGCCGCCCGGGAAGACCAGCGGCATGCCGAGACCATGCAGGCGCTCGCGATGCAGAGGCTCGCCCTGGAGACCCTCATCGAGCGGACCGCGCCCCCGGCCCCGGCCCCGGCCGCCGCCGACTGAACGCGGGCGCCCCGGCCCGCGAAATTCCCCCAACCGCGCTCGCATCGGCCCGGACCCGCCCGCACGAACCGATTCCGCAGCGTGAAAGGACCCTGCGGGCCGATGCCGGGGAGGTTGCTTCCGCTCCGCCCGAGCGCCGATGATCGGAGGTCGTGCTCGGCGGACGGACGAGGGGGAGATGGGACTCGGGCGCGTCCTCATCGCCAATCGGGGCGAGATCGCGATCCGCATCGCGCGGAGCGCGGCGGATCTCGGCCTCGCCGTGATCGCGGTGTGCTCCGAGGACGATGCGAGGTCCCTCCATGCGGTGCGGGCGGACGAGGTGGAAGCCCTGCCCGGGCGGGGCGCCGCCGCCTATCTCGATCAGGAAGCCGTTCTCGGGGCGGCGGAGCGCGCGGAGTGCGGCGCGATCCACCCCGGATACGGCTTTCTGAGCGAGAACGCGGGTTTCGCCCGGCGCTGCGCGGAACGCGGCGTCGCCTTCGTCGGCCCGGATGCGGAGACGCTCGAGCTCTTCGGCGACAAGGCCCGGGCGCGGGCGTTCGCCGAGGGGTGCGGGGTGCCCGTGCTGCCGGGGACCGGGAACGAGGGAGGGTTGGAGGCGGCGCGGGAGCTTCTGTCCTCCCTCGGGCGCGATGGGCCCGGGGTGATGATCAAGGCGGCGGGAGGCGGAGGCGGCCGCGGGATGGCCGCGGTGCGGAGCGCCGCCGAGCTCGAGCGCGAGTGGCCGCGCTGCCGCGAGGAGGCCCGGCGGGCCTTCGGCCGGGACGAGCTCTACGTCGAGCGTCTCGTCACGCGGGCACGGCATATCGAGGTCCAGGTGGCCGGCGACGGCGCCGGCGGGGCCGTCGACTTCGGCGAGCGCGAGTGCAGCCTGCAGCGGCGGCGCCAGAAGATCGTCGAGATCGCACCCGCCCCGAACCTCGACCCGGCACTTCGAGACCGCATCGTCGCGGACGCCCTCTCCCTCGCGAGGGCGGCCCGGTTCGCGAACCTCGGCACGTTCGAGTTCCTGGTGGACGAGGCCGGCGCCCCGTACTTCATCGAGGCCAACCCGAGGATCCAGGTCGAGCATACGGTGACGGAAGAGCTCTCGGGGGTCGATCTCGTCCGCCTCCAGCTCGAGCTCGCGGGCGGGGCGCCGCTCCCCGAGGACCGCAACCGCCTCCCGTACCGCGGCTGCGCGGTGCAGGCGCGGGTGAATCTCGAATCCCTGCAACCGGACGGTACGGTGCGGCCGGCCGGCGGCGCCATCGAGGCCTTCGAGCCTCCGAGCGGCCCCGGGGTGCGCGTCGATACGAGCGGATACCCGGGATACGCCCCGCATCCGGGGTTCGATCCGCTGATCGCCAAGGTCGTCGTGCGGAGTAACGGAGGGCCGGCCGGCCCGGGCGCCTTCGCGGCGGCGGCCGGCAAGCTCCGCCGGGCCCTCGGGGAGTTCCGGCTCGCGGGGGTCGCGACCAACATCGAGTTCCTCCGGCGCCTTCTCGCCCATCCGGAGGTCGTGGCCGGCCGTCTGCATACCGGGTTCGTGGAGACGCACCTCGCCGAGCTGCTGGACGGGAGCGGGACGGACCCCGCATCCCCGTCCGGCGCTTCGCTCCTGCCGCGCGGCGGCGCGTCGTCGGCGGCGGTTCTCGCCGGGACCAGGGTGGACGCCGCGGACCCGCTCGCGGTCCTCGTGCACGGCAAGGAGGCCGACCCGGGCCGTCCGGGGGCGGCGGAGGACCCGCCGCCCCCCCGCGCGCCGGGAGCGCGGGAGCCGGGAGCGATCCTCGCCCCCATGCAGGGAACGGTGATCGAGACGTTCGTCGGCGAGGGGGACCCCGTCCACCTGGGCCGCGAGCTGCTCGTCATGGAAGCGATGAAGATGCAGCACGTGATCGCGGCGGAGCGGACCGGACGGGTCCGGCGCCTCGCGGTGCGCGAGGGGGACACGGTCGCGGAGGGCAGCCCCCTTCTCGTGCTCGACGAGACCGAGGTGGAGCCCCCTTCGGCGAGCGGCGGAGAGGAGCTCGATCTCGACGCGATCCGTCCCGACCTCGCGGAAGTGCTGGAGCGCCAGGCCCTTGCCCGCGACGAGCGGCGCCCGGACGCGGTCGCGCGCCGCCGCCGCACCGGGCAGCGGACCGCCCGCGAGAACGTGGACGACCTCGTGGACGAGGGCTCCTTCATCGAGTACGGCGCCCTCGTGGTCGCGGCCCGGCGCAAGCGGCACTCCATGGACGAGCTGGTCCGGCGCACCCCGGCGGACGGGCTCGTCGCCGGCATCGGCCGGGTCAACGGACGTCTCTTCGAGGACGATCGGGCGCGCTGTCTCGTGATGGCCTACGACTACACCGTGCTCGCCGGCACCCAGGGGAAGTTCAACCACCAGAAGAAGGACCGGATGTTCGCCCTCGCGGAGAGATGGCGGCTGCCGATGGTGTTCTTCACCGAGGCGGGGGAGGGCGGCCGGGCGACACCGACGTCGTCTTCGCGGCCGACCTGCACATCCCCGCATTCCACCTGCTCGGCCGGCTGAGCGGCCTCGTGCCCCTCGTCGGCATCGCCTCCGGGCGGTGCTTCGCCGGCAACGCGGTGGTGCTCGGCTGCTGCGACGTGGTCATCGCGACCCGGAACGCCAACATCGGAATGGGGGGGCCGGCGATGATCGAGGGCGGAGGGCTCGGGGTGTTCCGCCCCGAGGAGGTGGGGCCGATGGACGTGCAGGTCCCGAACGGGGTCGTGGACGTCGCGGTCGAGGACGAGGCCGAGGCGGTGGCCGCCGCGAAACGGTACCTCTCGTACTTCCAGGGCCCGGTGGACGACTGGGCCTGCGCCGACCAGCGGCGTCTCCGCCACGTCGTTCCCGAGGACCGGCTTCGCATCTACGACGTCCGGAGGGTCGTCGAGGTGCTTGCGGACGAAGGCTCCGTTCTCGAGCTCCGGCGGGACTTCGGCCCCGGCATGGTGACTGCCCTCATCCGCATCGAGGGGCGGCCGATCGGCCTCATCGCCAACAACCCGATCCACCTCGCCGGCGCGGTCGACAGCGACGGTGCGGACAAGGCGGCGCGCTTCATGCAGATCTGCGACGCCTTCGACGTCCCCATCCTCTGTCTCTGCGACACCCCCGGCAACATGGTGGGGCCGGAGGCGGAGAGGACCGCGCTCGTCCGCCACTGCTGCCGGCTGTACGTGACCGGGTCGAGCGTCACCGTCCCGATGTTCACCGTCGTGCTCCGGAAGTCCTACGGGCTCGGCGCCCAGGCGATGGCCGCGGGGAGCTTCCACGCCCCGTTCCTCGCGCTCTCCTGGCCGACCGGGGAGTTCGGCGGGATGGGCCTCGAGGGTGCGGTCAAGCTCGGGTACCGGAAGGAGCTCGCCGCGGTCGAGGACCCGGCGGAGCGGATGGCCCGCTACGAGGAGATGGTCGCCGCCATGTACGAGCAGGGGAAGGCGCTCAACACCGCCACCGTGTTCGAGATCGACGACGTGATCGACCCCGCGGACACGCGGCGCCGGATCGTGGAGGGGCTTCGGGCGTGTCCTCCGCCCGAGCCCCGCCGCGGCAAGAAGCGCCCCTGCATCGACACCTGGTAGCGCCAATCCCGGCCGCCGGGGTGGCGGGCCGAGGTTCGGCGTGTTCGTCCCTCTCGAAGCGTTCCGGAGAGGAATCGGATCCGGTCGAGCCGATCCGCCGAGAAGGGTCGTGGGCCGTGCACGGCGGTCCCGCGGCCCGTGGCCGAAACACGATCCATACCCGGACTTCACCCGCCGTGTCGCGAAACAGGCCGTGCGCAAGCGTCCGGTCCGAAGCGTCACGAGCATCTTCCAGGTGCGGGGGGCGGCGTTCGCCCATGCTCGAGTCTCACCGGCAAGAGCGGGAGCGAGACCGGAGGTGCAGGATCGGAGGTTGCCTTCGGTCCGCCGAAGGGCCGATGATCGGAGGCGGTGTCCGGCCGCGGACCGGGGCCGGACGCAGGGATGGAGAGCCGATGAATCCTGACGCCGACGCAGGGGTTCCCCCGCCGGCCGCCCCACCCGGAGAGCCGGTGCACTGGCTGGTGCGCCCCGGCACCGTGCGGAGGCTCCGGATCGGATTCGCGGCGGTGCTCGCCGCCCTCGTCCTCGGCGACTTCCTCCTCCATCCCCATGCCGGCTTCGGGATCGACGGGACGTTCGGGTTCTACGCCTGGTACGGGCTCGGCGCCTGCGTGGCGATGGTGCTGTTCGCGAAGGGGCTCGGCGTCTTCCTGAAGCGGCGCGACACGTATTACGGCGAGGGCCGCGAAGGCGATGATTGACTTCCCGCCGGGCCTCGTCCTCGTGTTCGGCGGGTTCGTGCTCCCCTTCGCGCCTTCGCGGCTGCGGGCCGCGCTCCTCCTCGGGCTCCCGGTGGCCGCCCTCGCCCTCGTCCTCGTCCTCCCGGACGGCGCGGAGACGGCATGGCCGGTGCACGGCTACGAGCTCTCGCCCGTCAAGGTGGACGCCCTCGGACGGCTCTTTGCCGTCATCTTCGCGATCATGGGCTTCGCGGGGGCGCTCTTCGCCCTCAACCAGACCCGCACCCTCGAGCTCGCGTGCGCCTTCATCTACGCGGGGAGCGCGATCGGGGTCGCGCTCGCGGGGGACCTCCTCACCCTCTTCGTCTTCTGGGAGCTCATGGCCCTCGCATCGACCGGGGTGCTGCTCGCCGCGGGCGGGGACGGAGCGCTCCGGGCGGCCGGCCGCTACTTCGTCGTGCACATGCTCGGCGGGGCGTTCCTGATGACCGGGGTGCTGCTCCACGTCTCCGAGACCGGCTCCCTCGCGTTCACCGCGATGGAAGCGGATTCGTGGAGCGCCTGGCTCATGCTCGCCGGGGTGCTGGTCAACGCCGCCGCCCCGCCGCTCTCCGCCTGGCTCGCGGACGCCTATCCCGAGGCGTCGTGGAGCGGCATGGTGTTCCTCTCCGCGTTCACCACGAAGGCGGCGGTGTACGTGCTCATCCGGGGGTTCCCGGGGACGGAGGCGCTCGTCTGGATCGGTCTCTTCATGATCTTCTACGGGATCATCTACGCCCTCCTCGAGAACGACATGCGCCGGATCCTCGCCTACAGCATCGTGAACCAGGTGGGCTTCATGGTCGCGGGGGTCGGGATCGGCACCGAGATGGCCCTGAACGGGGCCGCCGCGCACGCGTTCACCCACATCATCTACAAGGCGCTGCTCCTCATGTCCGCGGGATCGGTGCTGTACGTGACCGGGCGCAGGAAGTGCACCGATCTCGGCGGGCTCTTCCGGACGATGCCCCTCACCACCCTCTGCGGCACGGTGGGGGCGCTCGCCATCTCGTCCTTTCCACTCACCTCCGGTTTCGTCAGCAAGTCCATGATCGCGCAGGCGGCAACCGACGAAGCACTGGCGGTCGCGTGGTTCCTCCTCATGGCCGCCTCGGCGGGGGTGTTCCTGCACGCGGGGATCAAGTTCCCGTGGTTCGTCTTCTTCCAGAAGGATTCGGGACTCCGCCCCCCCGATCCGCCGTGGAACATGCGGGCGGCCATGGTGCTGTTCGCCGCGCTCTGCATCGGGATCGGGATCTGGCCGGAGCCCCTCTACCGGCTGCTGCCGTTCCCGGTGGACTACGCCCCGTACACCGCGCCCCACGTCGTGAACGCGCTCCAGCTCCTGCTCTTCTCCGGGCTCGCGTTCTTCCTCATGCTGCCCCTCATGCAGCGGACCCTGACGGTCACCCTCGACGTCGATCGGCTCTGGCGCCCGGGGGGCGGCGCCCCGTCGGCGGCGGGGCTCGCCCGCCGCGTGCTGGCCCCGGTCACCGCCGGCTGCGCCGGGATTCGCGCCGAGGCCTCTGCCCGGGCGGAGCGTGCCGCGAACGCCTTGCTCCACCCGTTCCGTCCGGAGGGGGTCCTGGCCGCCGCCCCGTCCATCGAGCCGATGGTGCGCAACGTCCTCATCGCGCTCCTCGTCGCCCTCGTGCTCGGGTTCTTCGCGACCCGGGACGCCACGGGGGACGGGGCCGGGTTCGGGGCCGGATCCGGGGGCGGCGGGGCCACGATCGCCGCCGCCGGCGGCGGTAACGCGGTCCGGGCCGACCCAGCAACCACCACCGGGAGGCACCCATGAAGATCGGTATCAACGTGATGGGCTATCCGGGCGACCGGAACCCCATCGACAACGCGGTCCAGGCCGAAGCGGAAGGATTCGAGAGCGTCTGGATGACGGACGGCAACGGGCGGATGGATGCGCTCACCGCGGCGGCCGCGATCGGCGCCCGTACCTCCCGCGTGCGGATCGGCCTCGGCATCGTGCCGGTGTTCAACCGTCCGCCGCCCGTGCTCGCCGCGTCCGCGGTGGCCCTGTCCCACGTCGCCCCGGACCGGGTGGTTCTCGGGGTCGGCTCCTCCAGCCAGACCATGATCGAGCGATGGTATGGAATGGAGTTCGACAAGCCGCTGACCCGGGTGCGCGAGACGGTGGACCTCGTGCGCCGCATCTTCACCGGAGAGCGCACCGCATACGATGGGGCTACGGTCCGCTCGCACGGATTCCGTCTCACCTCCCCCCTTCGCGGTCGGCTTCCGATCCACGTCGCGGCCCTTCGGCCCGGCATGCTCGAGCTCGCGGGCGAGATCGGGGACGGGGTGGTCCTCAACCTCGTGCCTGCGGAGCTCCTGCCGCGGGTCCTCGAGCACGTGGACACCGGGGCGAAGCGCTCGGGGCGGCGGGTCGAGGATCTGGAGGTGGTGTCCCTGCTCAACACGTTCGTGACCGACGACGCCGCGGCCGGAACGCAGCAGATGCGCCGGGTCGCGCTCGGCTACTACTCGACCGGGGTGTACGCGAGCTTCCTCGCGTGGCTGGGCCGCCCGCGCGAGGCGGAGCAGATCCGGGCGGGGTTCGCCGAGCGTGACCGGGCGAAGACGAACGCCGCGCTCTCCGACGAGCTCGTCCGACGGCTCGGGCTCGTCGGGTCCGCGGCCGAGGTCCGCTCCCGGCTCGGCGAGTATGCGGCCGCCGGGCTCGATACCGCGGTCGTCTGGGCCGCGTCCCAGGACGAGGCGGAGTACGAGGCGACGCGCGCCGCCGTCCTCGCCGCCGCCTGAGCCGGGAACGGGCGCGGTTCGGGCGAACGGCGGCGCCCGCCGTCCACGGACGACCGCAGGAGCGGGGAGACGGGGCGGGGGCGGTGGCGGTCGCAATCCGGCTGGGGAGGTCCGGAGAAGGCGGTGCGGCCGGTCGGCAGGAGGTCCGGAAACGGCTGGGCGCGGGCTTCGGATACGATCTCGATCGAACGGGGGACGGGACCCGGCCGGGATACCGGTTCGACGAGACGCGCCAGAGGGCCGTGTGGGAGGCATTGATCCGTGCCCTGGAGGCGGAAGGCTTCGAGGATGCGCTCGGGAATGCGGTCGGCATCGGCGGGGACGGCGCCCCGGCCTCCGTGCTACGCTCCCCCCCATGAGCGCCACCGCCTTCGATACCTATACCGCCGCGAAGCGCCTTCGCGATGACGGCTTCGACGAAGTCCAAGCCGAAGCGGCCGTTTCAATGGTCCGCGATGCCACCGCCGCCGATCAGGAGCGCTTGGCGACGAAAGCCGACCTCGCCGCCTTCCGGACGGACCTCGCCGCCCTCGAAACCCGGATGCTCAAGTTCGGAATCGGGCTCGCGTTCGCGATCGTCTTTGCGAACGTCTCGTTGACGGTTGCCCTCGTCAAGCTGCTATAAGCGTCTCGACCGCTCCGACATCCGCGATGTCCGGGCCGACGTCGGCGGGCTCCGGGAGTGCATTGCGCGGGTCGAAGGGCTGTTCGAGGGGTTCGCCCGTGCCTGCCGGCCCGACGTGCAGCCGGACGCCGCGCCTCCGGTGCTTACGGCGCGGAACAGCTTGCCCGCGAGCTCGGGGAACGCATCCGGGCTGTGCCTCGCTCCGCGCAGCATCCGGGTGAACATCCGGTCGGGGAGGAGCCCCATGTCCTCGGCGAACATGCAGAAGACGAGCCGGTTGACGAAGTGGGCGACGTCCTGCGGCTCGTGTCCGCGATCACGAATCCGCTGGGCAAGTCCGGCGAAGGTCGCCGCGGCGCGCTCGGTGAGTGCTTGGTGGGTCTCGCCGGGGCGAAGGCGCTTGGGGTCCGAGAGCGCCCACTTGAGCTTGTCGCGGTCGTTCGCGTCGGCGAGGTCTTCGAGGGTGAATTCGTGGGTCTCGCTGACTGCGTTCGTCCAGTTGGTGCGGATCCGTAACCGCGCCATGTCCGAGACGACGAAGAGGGGCGGGTTCTCGAGGGCGTACTGGCGGAGCTGGTCGAAGGCGCGGTCGAGGTTGGCGTGCCGCCCCTTGCACTCCCAGGCGAAGCAGTGGCGCTTCCACACGTCGGCCCACCCGTCGTCGCCCCCGTCCTTGCGAGCGCCGCGCTCGAAGCAGTAGTGCTCGCCGGTCGGGTCGGCCTCGGCCGGGGTGGGCTCGCCGAGCAGGCGGCACGGATCGATGAAGTGCTCCTGGGCGGCGGAGCGCTCCCTGAGGGTCGCCCGGTCCACTTGTGGATGAGGTCCTGCGGCTCCATACCCCTTCCCGTTGCCCGGTGGCTTCGTCAAGTCTTCAGGTGCACGGGTGCGCGGAGGCGTCCGTCGCCCGTGCGTGCCCATCCATCTTGCCGCCTTCGATCTCCGCCTCCAACAGGTTCTTCCTCTCGTCGTCGGCCGGGTTCGGCCCAAGTCGAAGTGTGGGGCTTGCGTCTGCGGCGCACGAAGTGGTCTCTCCGCCCGGCGCTGGTTGGATCGGCCTGCGGTCAGCCGGGGGCAGGGCCGAGGGTGGCGGCGGTTCCGTAGGCGATGTGCGTGATGCCTACGGGGCCATCGGTGATCCCCATTCGCAGGCCGAGCACGGCCTCCGCGCCGAGGCTTCGAGCTCGCTCCTGAAGTTGCTCGAGGGCGGCCTCCTCCTGGTTACTCGAGCCGTAGACGATCCCGAGATCGCGCGCGACGGGTCGTCCCGCAAGGGTAGAGAGAGTGGTGACGGGAAGGGTGGGCGTCATGGGAGGAGTCTCCTGGGGGTTGGGGGGAGCATGGCGCGGGCGGACTGGCGGTCGCGCAGGGGCCGCCAAGATTACCGACTTGGTGCTGATTCGGGGAAGCGGAACGGAGGATTGGGGATGAACGGTCTGCATGGAGCCGCCGCGGAAGGAGACGCTGACGCCGTCGCCCGAAGGCTCGACGCTGGCGTCGATGTCAACGCGCGCGAGGAGTACGGACGGACCCTTCTACGCGGCCGCAAGGAAGGCTACGCCGAGGTCGTCCGGTTGCTGCTCGACCGGGGGCCGGTCCCTCCGAAGCGATGGATTACGCCGCAAACAGCGAGGTCGTCGCCTTGCTGCGGGAGCGGAGCCAGTAGGCCCCATTCCTGCGGGAGCTGCTGCCCGCGAGGGTGCGGGCCTCACTCGCACACGACCCCACCGTCGTGCATGAACCGATAGGCCGGGTGACCTTCGGCGCACCGGAGCGATGCCGTGCCTGCGGGCCTCCCGCGGGCCCACGGCCAAGGCGTGCTTGTGCTTGATCGCTGCGACCTGGCCCGCGAACCAGCACCGGTTCCTCTCCAGCAGCCGAAGGTCTTGTCCGTGGACCACGGGACGGCCTCCGACGCCGGGCGCCGGCCGTCGAGGTGGCTCCGGAACGGGCGGGCCGGGCGCGGGGCCGTGGCCGACCGAGAAGCGGTCGCCATCCGCGCGGCGGATTCAGCCGGCGGCGGCCCCGCGTTCGGCGACCCTGCCTTCGACGGTCGACTACCGTTCGGCGAGGCGCCGCATTTCGGTCTGGAAGGCATCCATCCCGGCTTGGGAGGCGCGCCGGCCCGCGTCCGCCGCCGCCTTGTCGTTGTCGATGCGCCGATCGAGCCGCGCCGTCGTTCGGATCATGAGCCCGGCGAGCCCGAAGCCGACCGCCAGCACGGTGCCGATGATAGTGAGGAACTGCGCGTCCACGGCCCGGAGATCAGCACGCAGAGGCGGCGCGCCGTGTCCGCGCCCCCCGGCGGCGGCGCTGGCGCCCGTCTTCCAGGCCGGCGCGGACGCCACGGCTTCGGACCATGACCTCGACACGGCCCTCGCCGCCACCGGCGCGGACCCCGCCGCCCGGCTGGCCGCCCGCGAGGCGTTGAACCGGCTCGGCTACGTCTGGCGCCCGCCGGGGCAGCTACCGCCCGTCACCTGGAGCGCCGGCATCCCCTCGCTGATGACCCACGTGCTCGACCACGCCACGCCGCCCCCGTCGCAGGGACGTATCCACCGGGCTGCCTTCATGCCGCGCGAGGGCGGGCTTGCGTCGCGATGGGCGGCCATGCGGGAACGATCCGGCGGGTGCGTGGCCTGCGCAAGGGGTGGCGCCGGCTTCGCGGGCAGGAGGCCGCGGCGGCACACTGGACGGGATCGCGGCCGGTGCGGCGGAGGGGAGGGGGGCTGCAAGATGCAGTGCGAGGCCGGCGGGGTTCATGGCAGGGCGCGCAGCTCCCCGGCGAGCTCGCGGACGCCGATCGCCTCCACGGTCGTCGACAGCGGGTAGCGATCGTCGCCGGCATGCACGACGAAGGCGCGCGCCGGTTCGAGGTCGGCGCGGGCGAGGTGAAAGCCGCGTCCGACCCGGGCGGAGAGCGAACGCTTGATCTCGATCGCCCAGCGTGCGCCGCCGCTCAGCTCGACCACGAGGTCGATCCCGGCGCCGGCGCTCGTGCGGTAGAAGGACGGTGCGGCAAGCGGCGGGAGGACGGAGAGGAGGGTCTCGACGACGTGGCCTTCCCAGCTCTCGCCGACCACCGGATGTCCCGCGAGCTGCTCCAGCGTTCCGATGCCCAGCAAGGCGTGCACCAGGCCGCTGTCCCGCACGTAGACCTTCGGCGATTTCACGAGGCGTTTGCCCACGTTGGCGTGCAGGGGCGGCAGCCGGCGCACCAGCAGCAGGTCCGCCAGGAGGTCGATGTAGCGGGTCACCGACTGGGCGCTGATTTCGAGCGCCTTGGCGAGCGCGGAGGCGTTCAGCATCGTTCCTTGGCGGTGCGCGAGCATCGTCCACATCCGCTCCAGGGTCGTTGCCGGAACCCGTGGCCCGAAGGCCGCCACGTCGCGTTCCAGATAGGTGCGGATGAAGTCCCTGCGGAGCGCCAGGCTCTCCCGATCACCCTGCGCCAGATAGCTGTCCGGGAAGCCGCCGCGCAGCCACAGCCGCTCGCGTGATGCACGGGTGTCCTCCACTTCGAGCGCGGAGAAAGGGGCAAGATCGACGTACGCGATGCGCCCGGCCAGCGTTTCACCCGATTGGCGCAGGAGGTCGATCGACGCCGATCCCAGGATGAGGAACCGGCCCTTGCCTTTGCCCCGGCGCCGGCCCCGGTCGATGACGCCGCGCAGGGTCGGGAACAGCTCCGGCATCCGGTGGATCTCGTCGAGGATGACGAGCCGGTCCTCCATATGGTCGAGAAACAGCGCGGGCTCGGCGAGCCGGGCGCGATCGTCACGATCCTCGAGATCCAGGTAGAGCGCATCGCGGGCTCGGCCGATCTCGAGGGCGAGGGTCGTCTTCCCGACCTGTCGCGGCCCGATGAGGGCGACGGCGGCCTGACGCAGGAGGGCGTTCTTGACCTCGGAGGTAACGGTGCGAGGAATCATCCTTGTAATTTATCCATGAACTGGACAATTTACAAGGAAAACCCCGGCAATAGCGTCATTGCCTGCGGGGTCGAGCCCGGGGGCCGATGGCGCGCCACGATGGCCCGGGAGCCTTGGAACGTCGCGGGATCGGATGCGCCGGCGCCCCGCCGACCTCCCGATTGAAGACGCCGCGCGCGCGTTCAGGCGGCCGAGCGACGACCATTCCGGCCGGCATGGCCGTCGTCCCGATGTGACGTATGGAGGACGTCGGGTACGGGACGGACCGGTGTCGGCGGCAGGGAGCGGTCGGGGTCGCCCGCTATCCCTTCTTCCAGTCGCCGCGCGTCGGGAAGGGGAGGCCGAGGTTCTCGCGCAGGGTGGGGCCGGCGTAGTCCCGGTGGAAGATGCCGCGGCGCTGCAGCTCGGGCACCACGAGCCGCACGAAGTCCTCGTATGCCCCGGGGATGTGGGTCGCCGCGACGACGAACCCGTCGCAGGCCTCCTCGAACCACTCCTCGAGCCCATCCGCCACCTCGCGCGGAGTGCCGACGAAGAGCGGCATCTCGCGCACCGTCCCGCGGCGGCTCACGTTCACGAAGTCGCGGGGCGTGGGGCGGTCCCCCGCCTGCTGCACGACCCGATCGCGAATGGCCTGGAGCCCGGTCATCGACTCGAGGTCGCCCGCCGTCAGCGGCTCGTCCGGCTCGTGCGCCGCGAAGTCGAAGTTGAGGGCCTCGGCCAGGAGCACCAAGGTGTCGAGCTCCGTCGCGAGCCCCTCGACGTGGGCCGCCTTCTCCTCGGCGATGGTGCGGGTCTCGCCGGTGATGCAGTAGACGGCGGGGCAGATCGTGACCAGGTCGGGGTCCCGACCCGCCGCGGCGATCGCCGCCTTCATCTCGCGGTAGACGGGGCGGCCGAACTCGAGGCTCGGGTACACGACGAACAGGATCTCTCCCCAGCGCGCCGCGAACTCGCGCCCGCGCCCGCTCTGGCCGGCCTGGATGACGACCGGGCGGCCCTGCGGCGTCCACGGCACGGTGAACGTCCCGCGGGTCCGGAACCACTCCCCCCGGTACTCGAGGCGGTGCACCTTGCCGGGGTCGGCGAAGGCGAGGCGCTCCCGGTCGTAGAGCACGGCGCCGTCCTCCCAGGCGTCCCAGTTGCCGAGCACCACCTCCATGAACTCGTCCGCACGGTCGTAGCGGCGGTCGTGGGGAGGGTGCTCGGTGCGGCCGAAGTTCGCGGCCTCGGAGTCGTTGAGCGAGGTGACCACGTTCCAGGCCGCCCGCCCCCCGATCATGTGGTCGAGGGTGGAGAAGACCCGCGCGACGTGAAAGGGCTCGAAGTAGGTCGTCGAGTAGGTGCCGCCGAGGCCGAGCCGGCTCGTCGCGAGCCCCATCGCGGTCATCAGGGGGATGAGGTCGAGCTTGACGACCCGGATCCCCTGGCGGAGCGCTTCGGCCATGTCGTCGCCGTAGCGGTCCGGCATCGCGAGGCGGTCGTCGAAGAAGGCGAGGTGGAACTTGCCGGCCTCCAGGGTGCGGGCGATGCGCTGGAAGTACTCGGGGGTGAGGAAGTCCCGCGCGGTGTGCGGATGGCGCCAGGAAGCGGGGTAGTTCGAGCAGTTCGCGGCCTGGAGGAAGGCGACGAGCTTCATCTGGCGCGGCGCGGCACGATCCGTCGCGGTCATGGGGGGCTCCCTTCGTACGGGCTTCGGGTGGGTGGGGGGCTCCGCCGCCGGCCGCCGCCGCGGCCGGCGGCGGAGGCGCGGAGGATTCCGGCTCCGTCAGGCCGGGGTCATCGCGGCGCGGATGCTCTCCCCGAGACGGGCGATGCCGGCCTCGATGGCCTCCACGTCCGGGAAGCCGAACGCGAGCCGGATGAACGGGACCTCGCTTCCCGCGACGTGGTACTCCGACCCCGGCTTGAACGCGACCCCGCGGGCGGCCGCCTCCGCGGCCAGCGCCCCGGTGTCGATCCCGTCCGGAAGCCGTACCCAGATGAAGAGCCCGCCCACCGGGCGCGACCACGAGCACCGGTTGCCGAGGTGGGCCTCGAGGGCCGCCAGCATCGCGTCGCGCTTCACCCGGAGCGCGGCGTTGGCCCGCTCGACGTGCCCCCAGAGGTCCGGCCCGAGGTACTCGGTGGTGATCGCGGCCGACAGGGTGTTCGGCCCCGCGTCGTGGCGGCGGGCGAGGATCCGGTCGAGGAGCGGGGGCCGGGCGACGACGTATCCGAGGCGCACCCCGGGGGCGAAGATCTTGGAGAGCGAGCCGATGTGGACCTGGTCCGGATAGTCGTCCAGGGCGTAGAGCGCGGGCGGCTTCTCGCCGTCGTAGTGGACGTCCCCGTAGCAGTTGTCCTCGACCACCAGGCAGCCGTGGCGCTTCGCGGCGGCGAGGAGCTCGGCGCGGCGCGCCCGCGGCATCATCGCCCCGGTCGGGTTCTGGTACGTCGCGAGGGTGTAGATGAACCGCGGCGGACGCCCTTCGCGCGCCATCTCGTCCAGGATTTCGGCGAGGCGGTCGGTGCGCATTCCGTTGCCGTCCACGGGAACCCCGACCATCTCGATGCCGAGCGCGCGGTAGGCCTCGATGGTGCCGGAGTAGGTGAGCTCCTCCAGCACCACCCGATCCCCGCTTCCCTCGCAGAAGGTCTCCGCGACCAGGGTGACCCCCTGCATCGACCCGTTGGTGAGGACGATGTGGTCCGGATCGACCCCGACCCCCTCCCGGGCCGACTCGCGGGCGGCGAGGAGGCGCCGGAGACCTTCGTGCCCGAGCTTGCCGGGGTAGGTGTTGAGAGCGGTCGCGAGCTCCGGGATGACGCGGGCCGCGGCCGCCGCGAGCGCCTCGCCGGGGTAGGTCTCCGGATTGGTGTTGCCGGTGCTGAAGTCGTACGGCGGCGTATCGGTCATCCCCTTCCTCTTCTCCACGCGGCGCTCCAGGCTCCATTGTAGTGCGGGTCGGGCTCCGCCCGCGTTCCGGGCGGCGGCTCCGGGCCCGCGCTCGCGCTCGAATCGGTTCGGGTGCCGCGCCATGCGCGCCGGTAGCCGGCAGCCGGTGGAAGGGAGCCGGCCGTGCCGCGGGCGGGCTCGGGTGCATCGCGTGTCCGGCGCCGCCGGTCCCGGACGAGGACCGCCACGAACCGGCCGGAGGGGAAGGGAGTTATGCGGAATAGTCGACCGAACGTATCGGCCCCCATCGGGCAGGGATACCGCCCCACTTCTCGCTCAGCGTTCGGCGGGTTCCGGGACGGCGCCGAACGCAGGCCGCTGCGCCGAATGGACCAGGCAGGGATATCGCCCCACCGTCGACCATTCCGGATAATCCCCAGGGGGAAGGGGAGGGAGGGGAGGGGGAGGCCCGGCTCGCGCCGGGCGCCGCCCGGTGGTGCCCCGACCAGGATTCGAACCTGGGACCTGGCGCTTAGGAGGCGTCCGCTCTATCCGTCTGAGCTACCGGGGCTTCGGTTTCGCATCGCGCGCGCAAGGGACGTCCTGCCTGCCGCGCGGGTTCATTCAAGGGCGATCGGCGGCCGGGGACGGCGGCTTCGGCTGCGGCGTCCGGGCCGGCGCGGCGGCTCCCGTGATCGCCCCCGCCTCGCGCAACCGCTCGACGTCTTCCGCCGAGAAGCCGTGCTCGCGCAGGATCTCGGCCGAATGCTCGCCGAGCCCGGGCGCCCGCGCCGGGCTCGCCCGCGGGGCGCCGTCGACCCAGAGCGGGCTCGACACCACGTACTTCGCTCCCGCCTCCGGATCGTCGAGGGCGGCGAGGGCGCCGCTCTCCAGCATCTGCCGGTCCCGGGGGAGGTCGCGCAAGGTCGAGATGACCCCGTAGGAGACCCCGTGCTCGTCGAGGCGCCGGCGCCACGCGGCGAGATCGGCCGCGGCGAACGCCTCGTCGAGCTCGCGGATGAGCGCGCGCGGGTTCGCGTGCCGCTTCTCCCGGGTGGCGAAGCGCGGGCTCTCGATGAGGTCCGGGCGCCCGATCGCGCGGGCGAGCCGCGGCCAGCGCTTGTCCTCGGGGATGACGACGAGCTGGAGCCAGCGCCCGTCGGCGGTGCGGTAGAAGTTGTGCAGGGCGCTCGGCGCGTCCTCGCGCCCCGGCCGCCGCGGAAACTCCGCCCCGCACAGCATCGCCTGCGCGTGCAGGCCGTTCCACCACAGCCCGTTCGCCATCAGGTTGGTGGCGACGTAGCCGCCCCGTCCGGTGCGTTCGCGCCGGAAGAGGGCGGTGGCGATGGCCGCATAGAGGGTGAGCGCGGTCGGGTGGTCGCCCATGCCGGGGAGCGACTTCGCGGGCGGCGAGTCCGGCGCGGGCCGGACCATGTCCATCAGCCCGCTCCGCGCCCAGAGCGCGGTGCTGTCGAAGCCGGTGTTGAACCGCTCCGGGCCGCGTTCGCCGTAGGCGGTGAGGGAGGCGTAGATCAGCCGCTCGTTGTGCGCCCCGAGGTCCTCGTAGCGGATCCCGAGCCGCCCGCGCGCGGCGAGCGGGACGTTGGTGACGAAGACGTCCGTATCCCGGATGAGCCGGTAGAGGGCGCCCCGGCCCGCCTCGGTCTTGAGGTCGAGCACCAGCCCCCGCTTGTTCCGGTTGTCCATGAGCCACCCGTAGTCCACCTCGCAGGGTGGATTTCCGGGAGCGTGGCGCAGATGCCGGAACGGATCGCCGGAGGGCGGCTCGAGCTTGATGACGTCGGCCCCGAGCTCCGCCATCACGGTGGCCGCGGCCGGAGCGGCGATGAAGCTGCCCGCGTCGATGACCTTGAGCCCGGCGAGTGGTGGAGCGTCGTGCATGTCCCGGGTTCGGCGGCTGGCGCGGGCGGGGAAGGGGAAGGGGAAGATGGTGGAGCCGAGGAGGATCGAACTCCCGACCTTCGCATTGCGAACGCGACGCTCTCCCGTCTGAGCTACGGCCCCGTGCGGACGGGATTCTACCGTGAAGCGGCGCGGTGCGGCTACACTGCACCGGCACATTGCACCGATACCGCACCGGCGCTGGGCCGATACCGCACCGGCCGATCGGCCCGACCGGACCCGGACGAGCGGCGGCATTCCCCCGGCGCGTGCGGACCGCGGCGCCCTTCCGAGCTTCCAGGACCCCTCATGCGCGCGACCCTGCCGCTCCTCGAACCCACCGACTTCCCGCCCCTTCGCCGGGACCGGACCGAGACCCTCCAGGTCAACGTGGGCTACCGCTGCAACCAGTCGTGCCTGCACTGCCACGTCAACGCGGGCCCGCGCCGCACCGAGGAGATGAGCGGGGAGACGGCCGATCTCGTGCTCGAGTTCCTGCAGGTCTCCGGGGCGGCGACCCTCGACCTCACCGGGGGCGCCCCCGAGCTTCATGCGCCTTTCCGGCGCCTCGTCGATACCGCCCGCGGGCTCGGGGTCCACGTGATGGACCGCTGCAACCTCACCGTCCTCGAAGAGCCGGACCAGGTGGAAGCGGGGCTCTCCGAATTCCTGGCCGCCCGCCGGGTCGAGATCGTCGCCTCCCTGCCGTGCTACGAGGAAGGCAACGTCGACCGCCAGCGCGGCAAGGGGGTGTTCGACCGCAGCATCGCGGGGCTCCGCCGCCTCAACCGGCTCGGGTACGGGGAGCCGGGCTCCGGTCTCGAGCTCCACCTCGTGTTCAATCCGCAGGGCCCGGTGCTCCCGCCGCCTCAGCGCGACCTGGAGGCGGAGTACCGCCGGAGCCTCGGCGAGCGGCACGGCGTTCGCTTCAACCGGCTTCTCGTGCTCGCCAACATGCCGATCGGCCGCTTCGGGAGCACGCTCGTCTCCCGCCGCGAGTTCGATCCCTACATGGCCGCCCTGCGCGCCGCCTACCGGGAGGCGAACCTCGAGACCGTGATGTGCCGCAACCTCATCAGCGTCGACTGGCGGGGCTACGTATACGACTGCGATTTCAACCAGATGTTGGGGCTCGGGCTTCGCCACCCCGCGGTCTCGGGCCCGGTGCACCTCTCGGACCTCATCGGCCGGGACCTCGCCGGCAACCCGATCGCGGTCCGCGGCCATTGCTACGGTTGCACGGCGGGGCAGGGGAGCAGTTGCGGGGGCGCGCTGAGCTGAGCCGGCGGGCGCTCTCCATCGTGATCCCGTCGCTTGATGAGGCGGAAGGCATCGGGGCCGCGCTCGAAGCCCTGCGTCCGCTGCGCGAACGGGGGCACGAGGTCATCGTGGCGGACGGCGGCAGCACGGACGGAACCCCCCGGCTCGCGGCCCGCGGGGCGGACCGGGTGATCGCCGCGGCCCGCGGGCGGGCTCGCCAGATGAACGCGGGCGCCGAGGTCGCGACGGGCAGCGTGGTCGTGTTCCTGCACGCCGACACGACCCTGCCGCCGGAAGCGGATCGGGCGGTCTCGGAGGCGCTCGGCGACCGGCCGGGCTGGGGCAGCTTCGCGGTGCGGCTCTCCGGCCCGCACCCCGCCTTCCGGGTGATCGAGCGCATGATCTCCCTTCGCTCCCGGCTGAGCGGCATCGCGACCGGAGACCAGGCGATCTTCGTCGCGCGGGACCTCTTTCTCGCCGCGGGGGGGTTCGCGGACGTCCCCCTGCTCGAGGACGTGGATCTGTGCCGCCGGCTCCGGCGGATCGTCCGGCCGGTCCGCCCGCGGGCGCCGGTGGTCACGTCGAGCCGCCGCTGGGAGGCGGGCGGGATCGCACGAACGACGGTGTTGATGTGGTGGATCCGGGGGGCCGGCGCGCTCGGCGTCGAGCCCGCCCGGCTCGCCCGGTACTACCGGTTCGGGAGCGGCTCCGGGAACGGCTCCGGGCGCGGGAGCCGATGACGGTCGAGATCGCGGTATTCGCCCGCGCCCCGGTGCCGGGGCGGGCCAAGCGCCGGCTCATCCCCGCGCTCGGGGAGGAGGGCGCGGCGGACCTCCAGCGCCGGATGACCGACCGGGCGGTGGCCGCGGCGGTGGCCGCCCGCGCCGGCCCGGTCTCGCTCTGGTGCACCCCGGACCGCGGCCACCCTTCCTTCCGCGACCTCGCCTGCCGCCATCCCATCCGGCTCAGGGTGCAGGAGGGCCGGGACCTCGGCGAACGCATGGGCGCCGCGATGCGGCACATGCTGGTCCGGGGTTCGTGCGCGCTCCTCGCCGGAAGCGATTGCCCGCGGCTCGGCGCGGGCGAATTTCGCCAGGCCGCGGAGTGGCTCGAGGCCGGGACGGATGCGGTGCTCGCTCCCGCCCTCGACGGCGGCTACGTTCTCATCGGCCTTCGCCGGTACGAGGCATCGCTGTTCGCCGGCATGGACTGGGGGACGGACCGGGTGCTGTCCGGGACCCGCCGGCGCCTCCGCGAGCTCGGGTGGGGCTGGCGCGAGACGGAGCCGCTGCCCGACGTCGACCGCCCCTCCGACCTCGTGCACCTGGAAGCGGGAACGGATCCCCTTTGCGTAAGCCGAATCGAATCATTCGGCGAGAAACTGCCGGAGGCGCGCGAACGGGATGACGGCGATCGGAAGCGACCGGAGCGGAGTGTTCGGTGACGATTCGCGAACAACCCGCTCCTGCCGCCCGAACGCACCCTGCCGAGCAAGGCCACCGAGGCGGTTTCCTTCAAGGCGGCGGAGCCTGCAATCCTCGAACGGGTTGGACTTGGTCGAGTAGAGGCGTCGGCCGCCCGGCGCCTCTACTCGACCAAGTCCAGTCGGGCGCAGCTTCCCGGATGTGGTGCTGGAGGTACAGGCCAACGCCTCCCCGGCCGGGGTTTCTGAACCCGGTCGGGGACCTCTCTCTTCGATGACCGACTCCGGCCGGCCGGCGCCGCCGTCTCCTGCGGTTCGGAGGCGGCGGAGGGCCGCCGCGGCCGCGGGACCCCGACCGAGCTCCGGCTCGGAGTCCCCCCGCCGGTCGCCGACGGGCCGGGTTGCTCCGCGTCGAGTCGCGGTCGGCGGGCGGTGCTACTCGACGGGTGTCAAGACCACCGTCTTTCCGAGCAACGGGAGCCCGATGATGTAGCCGCGCACCTTCAGCGTCCCGTCCCGCTGGAGCTTCATCACGCACTTGTAGGTCTTTCCGTCCCGCGGATCGTAGATGGCGCCGTCTTCCCACCTCGTGTCGCCCGCCCGGGAGAACCCGGACATGATGTCCATGCCGAGGATGGGACGCGCGCGAAGGGCCGGATCGGGGTTGTTCTCGTCCAGCACCTCGTTTCCGTCCTCGTCGAGCGGCTCGTCGAGGGCCGCGACCCGCCCGCAGAGAAGCTCTCCGCAGGCATAGATGCGCACATGGGCCACGCCGGCATCCCAGAGACCGGTGATCTCCTTTGCGGAGGCGACGGAGGGGACGGCCAGCATCAGCGAGGCGGCCATGAAGAGCCCCCTCACCGGAACACTGGTCCGTCCGGGCATGGTCGCGAGCGGGGGTTCTACTCCAGAACCGTCCAGAGCGCGCCGTCCCTGGAAGCTACCGTCAGGCACCGCAACAGTGCTTGCTTGGTCTCCGCCGCGGTGGTTTCCGCTCCGCTGGCGAACGACGAAGCCAACGAGGTGGCGAGGCCGATGCCCGCCCCGATCAACGTGCTTTCACCCTTGTCCACGTCGATGATGTCCGAGCCCTCGAACACGCTGAACATCTGGCCGAATTCAAGGCCGGCCGCCGCCCCTGCCACGGTGCCTTCCACTGCTCCGGTCAAGGTCTTGAGCTGGCTTTCCTGGGCCGCCGTCATCTGCCGGTTGTTGGCCGCTTGGCGGCAGATTTGCAACACCTGCTCATACGTGGCCTCGTTCCCCGGCTCGACGAGAACGGCCGGCCTGTATGCATCGGCACCGAGCCCGCTCGATCCGACCACCCCCGAATATGCCGAGCCGCAGCCGGACAATATCCCCAACACCGGCAGCACGGAAGCGCTCATAAAGAGCAGGTCGAATCTCGCAGCGTGTCTACGAGAACAAGATGGTCTTTTCGCGGTCACGTCCTCTCCTTCACTTCTTCACTTTGATGGCGGGATAGCGGGCTTCAATACGAAGCCGCGAATCGGTCCAATTCCAGGGACGCTCAACAATTTATGTAGGCCGGCTCCCCCGAGTTACTCCTGGAAAGGCGGCATCCAGAATCACCTTCTCCTCTGCAAAGTGCCAGCGCACGATTCAGGTTATCGTCTCTTGATGGCCCGCTCGCCGCATAGTAGCCATCGTCGCTCTCTACGAGAACGCCACAGTTTGTAAACGCACGAATCGCTAGCTCGCATGATCGTGATTGCTTCCCACAGTTCACGAGCGCATCTCTCTCGGCCTCCGCGGCACTAGATCTTCCCTCTACGATATTCCACCCCCTCCTATCGGAGTCCCTGTACCATGCGATTGCACTATAGGAGGGCGTGATTCCGAAACCGTTATCACCACCGCATCCCCCCAATCCTACGAGGAGAACACCGCAGCAAGCAACGACGGCGGAAAGTCCTTTCAACTTCGGTTTCATTCCTGTGCTCTCTTAATTTCCAATTTCGGGATCAGGCTGCGCGGTCCACGGTGATGTCCAAGGTCCGGATGGTCGTGAGTTCGGGGTTATTGAGCAATTGGAACGTCGCCCGCGCGGACGTGGCGCCTTGGGGGATGGTGACGAGGGCAGGCTCATCAACGTAGTCCACGCCTGCCACAGCCGGGTTGTCCCCGCTGCCCGGGGCCAAGCGTACGGACAGCCGCACGTCCGTGGTCGCCGGGGCGGATAGGGCGACCTCCACTTCGACGGTCCCACCGGTCGGTGCGGACGGCTGGAGGAAGCGCACCGTCACGCCGTCCACCTCCGTGCCCTGCTGCGCGGCCCGCTCGATGGTGCGGATCCGCCCCACGTTCTCCACCGGACGCCACAGGTCGGACGCCGAGGCGCCGCCCGCCATCGCGAACGTGCCGAAGCCCTCCCACTTCGGGCGGCGCTTGGCCGGCCCGCCGAACGGGACGTTGAGCGAAAGCCTGAACGAGCCGCGGTTCGCGCCCGAGCCGAGCCCCGTGTGGGCGTCCAGGCGCAGGTACTGGTGGGGGGCCCAGCCGAGACCGAGGCGCCCGTCGGAGAGGGTCCGCCCGGTGTCGCCGCGCTCCCACCGGCTCAGTGCGGTGTCGAGCGACACGGTGCTGGTCACGTCGAGCCGGAGGCTCACCTCGGTCCCGCCGACCGCGCGCTCCTCGTAGCCCCGGCGACCGGGCCGCCACTCGGTGGTCGGGACGTAGTGCTGCAACGCGACCTCGCCCCATCCCCCGGCGTAGTCCGTGCCGAGCACGACGCGCTGGTGCCCGCGCTCGACGTTCTCCTGCACCAGTGCCGTCACCCCCACCACGTCCGCGCCCGTGGATTGCCCGCGCGCGAACCGGAACGCCGTCCCGAGGCGCACGTCGTTGCGCCGGAACCCGCGATCGTCGGTCCAGCGGGTCATGCCCTGCTGGAGGAAGAAGGCGCTGCCGGTGAAGCCCGCGGCATCCGGGTCGGAGCTCGCTCCGCCGCGGGACGCGAGCGGGATGACCGCGTCCAGCTCTCCGGCCAGCCCCTGCCCGAGCGGGGACCAGGACATGCGGTGCACGAGGCTGAAGTGCTCGCCGAACACCCCGCGCCCCTGCTCGGTCAGGAGGCGGGCGGCGCCGTCGAGCAGGACGCCGCCGAGCTGGTTCCCGATGCAGCGCGAGCCGGCGTCCCAATCCGCCTCCGCTCCCGAGGAAGCAGTCAGACAGGTGCTCGCCTGCTCCAAGGACCAAGGCGCGCCCGAGGTCTCGGCAGCGGACGTTGGAGCGGCAACGCTGACCGCGCCGACGGCAACGCCAGCCAGGAGGAGACGGCGGAAGTTCGTCCCTGCAGGGAGACTCGGGAGTTCAGGAAGCGGAAGTCTGCCAAGGGCCGATCGGCCCCGGCTTGGAGGAAGATCCGTAACTACGTGTTCGAGGGATCTATGGTGGTTCCGGGGGGGGGGGGGGGTACATGTGTCTGAAAACCTGCTTCAGGATTTGCTGGGCCATAACCTTTCAGACACTTTGACGAATGTCAATCCTCCCAGGAAATTTTTTCAAAATGAGGAAAATATTTTGTTTTCAGCAGGTTACGTTGTTCCCGAGTCGTCGTTCGGATCAGGATGCAATGGGGAGGGTGAGCTCGGGGGAAGGATGGCGGCAGGGACAGGGGGTGGGATCGAAGCGAAGCGGGGGTGGCGCCGGACCGGGTTCGACGGCGAGTCGTACCGCACCGGCCCGGGCTGTCCCGGCGCGGTCCGGCTGCCGTATCGAAGGGCCGCCGGCCTGCGTTACCGCCCGTGCTGATGCGCGCCGCGCGGATGTGTACCGCCCCCGGGGAGGGCTCGCCGCGTTTCTCGTTGGCGGCGCGACGGCGCGCCGCCTCGGGCGGCGGTGGGCCCGACCCCACCGGATCGGGGCGGGTGCGCGGTCCGCACAGGACAGGTTCACGTTGCACGAGTCGGCTTGCGCGAGGCGGGCTCCGGGGAACGTCCCGGGTTCACCGGAGCACGCTCATGACCGCGCGCGCATCGACGACGTGGGCTCCGGCCCCACTCCTCGGAACGGCGCCCACCGGGACGAACCGCGCGCGGCACACCTCGGCGTCCATGGCGCGGGCCAGGTTCCCGACGTCGCCGCGGGCAACGGTCCCGGAGGCGGTGGCCGGCTTCATCGTCCACTCGGCCTCACCCACCAGCAGCCGCCGGCCATCGACCGAGCGTGCGACGACGTCCAGCTCCGGTGCGTTGCCCCGCCAGTATCTCTGCGCGGGCTCCCACGGACCGAGCTTCGCCAAGGTCGTATCCGAGCGGTGCAGCATGGGCACGGCCATGCGGCACAGCTCCTCCCAAGCCAGGGACTCGAGGTTCGGCCGATGCCGGCGCCAGTAGCGCAGCCGCGTCTCGCGGGGCGCCGCGGCCAGGGCTGCCCGATGCGGAGCGACCACCCGGAACCACAACCTCAGAAAGGGATCGTCGATCCGGTAGAGGCTCCGCTTGCCTGATCTCGGGTCGCTGCCGAAAGGCGTCTCACGGCGCACGAGCCCCATCTCCATCAGGGACGCCAGCGGTTTCGACAGTCCGGAGGCGGGCTTGCCCAGGCGGCCCGCGATCTCGCTGACCCGGTGCGCGCCGTTGCCGATGACGTCCAGCACGGGCCGTAGCGGGGTCGCCGGGGGCGTCTCTTCCCGCAGTAGCCGATCGGGCTCTCCGTGCAGCGGTCCCGCGGGGTCGAGGACCAGGGCGTCCACCGCGGTGTCGAGATCGCCCTCGAAAGGTTCGGCCAGCTCCCAGTAGCGAGGCATCCCGCCCCACAACCCATACAGGGAGACCGGGTCGCGGTGGCCGTCGAACGGGAAGGCCTCGGCGAGATGCCCCGGTTGCAGCGGTCGCACCGCAAATGCCTCGACCGCCCGGCCGTACAGGGGGGCGGAGGTGTCCAGGATCGCGCTGTGCATCATGGGCTGGCTCGACCCGCAGACGACCAGTGTCAGCCGCCGCTCCGGACGGTCCAACCAGCTCTGGAGGACACTGGCCAGAGCGGGGTCCGCGGCGAGGAGGTAGGGCAGCTCGTCGAGAACGAACGGACCCTGCCAGCCGGCTCGTTCGGCTTCCGCGGACAGCCGCATCAGGAACGAACGCCAGTCCGGGTACTCGACGTCCGCGAAGCCGGGGAAGCGCTCTGCGACCGCCCCGGCCAGATAGCGCCGCTGCACCGGCGGTGCGGACTGATCGGCTACCGCGTAGAGGCCGTCGTGCCTTCTCGACCATTCGATGAGCAGGCGTGACTTGCCGACCCGACGGCGCCCCCAGACGACCGCGAACGCGCCGGGCCGCGAGAGCACGCCGTCCAGCCGGTGCATCTCGTCGTGACGATTGAGGAATCGCATCAGAAAATTATATCGGACAGCATTATGCTTGCCGGCATAATTTTCATGTGCGCGATCTTCGTACTGCCTGCACCCGGCCACTGCTCGATTCGTGTCGGGGCCGGCCTTCGATCGGCGCATCTCCCCCGGACGTCTCCTCATCGAGCCGGGGCGCCCGGCCCTCGCGCCGCGGGGCGTCGTGGACGCGGGGAGCGGCGGCCGGACTCAGGCGGGGGCGCGCGAGTAGCGCCAGACCGTGGCCGGCGGCAGATTGGCGGCGGTGAACGCGAACCGCCGCCCCGTCAGCCCGAGCGCTTCGCACGGCAGGGGGGACGGGACGCCGTACGAGTACTGCACGAGGGAGCCGCCGTCCGAGAGCACGCGGAACGCGGCCCGCACGATCGCGTCACGCTCGCTGCGCGGCAGGCTGTTCAGCGGGAGCGACGAGACCACGGTGGAAACGCGGCCCACCTGCCCGGCGGGGAGGATCTCCTCCAGTTGCCGGGCATCGGAGAGGAGCACGTTCGCCCTCGGGAACTGGCCCTCGAGCCATGCGTGCAGGTGCCGGTCCCGCTCCACGAGGACGAGGCGTTCCTCGGGAACGCCGGCCGCGAGCAGGGCACGGGTCACCGAGCCGGTGCCCGGCCCGAGCTCGACCACCAGGCTGCCATCCGCGACGTCCGCCTGCGCGGCCCGGGCCATGGCGCGGGCGAGGGCGGGCGCGCTCGGTGCGATCGCCCCGATGTGGAGGGGATGCGCGAGCCACCGGCGGAGAAACAGGGCAAGCTCGGTGCGCCGGCGGCGTGCGACGGGGAACCCGGCTCCGGCCGTGCGGGGCGGTGTTGCCGGGCGGGACGCGCCTCTTCTCATCGGGGCTGGACAGGCAGGGCGGTTCGAACTTCCGTGCGACTTCTCCGCCACCGGTGGGACGGACGTGTCAAGGATACTAGAATTCATCGCCCGAACCTGCCACGAAAGGACTGAAAGATGGCCCAGAAGCTCGACGCGGGCGACCGGTTTCCCGACATGACGCTGACGCTCGCGGGCGGCGGATCGGTCACCCTGCCGGACGGTCTCGATTCCGACTACAACGTCATCCTGTTCTATCGGGGCCATTGGTGACCCTACTGCCGCCGTCAGTTGGACGGCTTCTCCAGGAACCGGGCGGCGTTGGCGGAGGCCGGGGTCGGCTTCATCCTCGCGGCCAGCGTGGATACCGGCGAGAGGGCCGGAGAGGTGGCGGGCGATCTCGACTTTCCGGTCGCCGAGGGGGTGACGCGCGCGCAGGCGCGGGCGCTCGACGCATGGTGGGAAGACCGCAGGAGCATCATCCAGCCGTCCGAGTTCGTGCTGGACCGGGCGGGAAGGGTGGTGACCTCGACCTACAGCTCCGGACCCATCGGGCGCATGGATGCGGAGGACGTGGCGAAGTTCGTCGCCTTCTACGAACGGCGTAGGCGCGAAGCGGCGAAGGCCTGAATCGGAGGTCGTGAGCGGGGCCTTGGCCGCCAACCCGGCGCCCTGAAGGGTATTCTTCACCCAGGTGCAGGTTCCCGCGCCCTGATGCTCGCGGCGGGAGAAGTGCCGGGCGTTCCACCCCTTGGAGCGCTCCCGGTACGGCGTCTCGGTGCGCACCACCCCGTCGGCCGGCGGCGACGCGCCGAGACCTGCCCCAGGCGCTCGTCCGCGAGCCCGTCCCGCCCCTCGTCCTCGCAGCGGTCCACGTTGCGCCGTAACCCCCCGCTTTCGCGATCCCCGGACGCTGTTCGCAAGCTCTTGATATGGAGAGAAGAGAGCGGGGGTCGAGATATTTCCTACCCCACGGGGACGGGCCGACTCCACGGTTTCGGGGCGGTTCGAGGGGGTTGGTTGCTGGCGGATTTCAGCCCACGGAGCCACTTGCGCGGGCACGGCGTCCTGGGAACGCGGGCGTCCCGCCCGCAAATGGGACGGCGAGGCCGCCGCCGATCAATGCGGGCGGGACGCCCGCGTTCCCAGGACGCCGTGCCCAAGAGTGTCCGCGAGAGGCATGCCCGGCGAAAACCCCACAGCGCACATGCCTCTCCGTGGGGGCGCAGGGTGTCCCCTCGACGGATATCGGGTAGTATCCGCGTCGGGCTTCCGAAGGTCCGCGAGTTCGCAGTCGCAACAATCGTCGGAGATGGTTGATGGAGCAAGCCCTTCCCGCACCTGCGCAACCGGAACACCAACCGCGCTCCGTTCGGGAGGATCCCGAGCTTCAGCGGGGCGTGAATCGCCGGACCTCCCACGCCGGGGCCGGCTCGACGCGCCGCCGACGCCTCTCGATCACGCTTCGGGCCGTCGCGGTCCTCATCCTGGTCGCGGGGTTCGCGGTGGAGGCCGCGGCACAGTGCACGTTGCCGCTCGGTCACACACCGCCGGAGCTGGTCATCGGCACCGTGACGGTCGAGGCCCGCGAGGAGAGCCTGCGCGTGTCCTGGAACGCGGTCACCGGGGCCGACCGCTACGTCGTGGAGTGGAAGTCCGGCAGCGAGGTCTACGGCTCCGCCCGGGAGGCCACTGTTTCGGGCACGAGCTACACCATCGGCGGGCTCACCCCCGGCACCGAGTACACGGTGCGGGTCTTCCCGGCCACAAGAGTCAATCTCGCCTCTTCACCAGAAGAGCCCGAGGTATGGGCCGTAGTATGCAGCTCCACCCCGTCGACCGAAGTCTCCGGCACGCCGGACGCACCGTTGGGTCAGGTCACCGGGGTAATGGTCAAGCCCGGCGTTCGGAGCCTGGACGTGTCCTGGAGCGCGGTGGCGGACGCCGACGGCTACAAGGTGCAGTGGAAGCGCAGCGGCGAGGACTACGACCCCACCCGCCGGCAGGCCGTCACCACCGTCACCGCAACCGATCCCGGCACGAGCTATACCATCCCGGACCTCGACCCCGGCACCAAGTACACGGTACGGGTCATCGCCACCCGGGCCCGCGCGGACGACGGCCCACCCTCCGACGAGGTCACCGTGACCACCCGTCGCTTGCCCGCCGTGCAGCCGCCGATGCCGGGCCGGGTCCCCGCGTGAGTGTCGATCCCGGCGTTCGGAGCCTGGACGTGTCCTGGCGCGAGGTGGCGGACGCCGGCGGCTACAAGGTGCAGTGGAAGCGCAGCGGCGAGGACTACGACCCCGACCGCCGGCAGGCCGTCACCACCGTCACCGCAACCGATCCCGGCACGAGCTACACCATCCCCGACCTCGACCCCGGCACCGAGTACACGGTACGGGTCATCGCCACCCGGGCCGGCGCGGACGACGGCCCGCCCTCCGACGAGGTCACCGTGACCACCCTTCGGCCGCTCCTCGTATCCATCGCGAGAGAGGCGAGCGTGGTCGAGGGATCCGCGGTAGAGCTCTCGGTGCGGCTCTCCGAATCCTCCCCGGCGACGGTGACGGTGACGTGGACCACGATGGACGGCAGGGCGAAGGCGGGCGAGGACTACCGTGCGGAGACGGCCGGCCGCCTGACGTTCGAGCCGGGTGATCGGATGGGGACCCTCCGGGTGCGAACCCAGGAGGACCGGCGCGCCGAGCCCGTGGAGACGTTCCGGGTGCGGCTGAACGGAGCGACGAACGCGGAGCTGGACCCGGGGGCGGATTCGGCGACGGTGACGATCACGGACGACGACGGTACGGAGGCGGTGCGCGGCCGGGCGCTGGGCAAGGTGCTGGCGGCGGCCGGCCGATGGATCGCCGCGGATGCGGTGCATGTGATCGGGGGGCGGTTCACCGCGCCGGCGGCGGGCGCGGGGCCGGATTCCGGCGCACACGGGCTCGCCCCGGCGGAAACCGGATTCGTGGACCTGCCCGGATACGGGAGCGGCGTCCATCGGGACGGGCGCAGGGAAGGCGGAGAGCGGCGCTCGGCCGAGGAGCTGCTCACCCGAAGCTGGTTCGACGTCCCGCTGGGAACGGCGGGAGACGCCGCCGGGGCCGGGGATGCGCCCGCAGGGTGGAGGGTGTGGGCCCGGGGGACCACCGGGGGGTTCGACGGACGGCCGGAGGACGGCTTCCGGCTGGACGGCGAGGTGGCCGGAGGGTATCTCGGCCTCGACCACCGCCTGGCGGACGGCGCGCTGGCGGGCGTGGCGGTCGCCCACGATCGGAGTGGCGTCGATTACGCGATCGACTCGGTGACCACTGGTGAGGTGGACCTGGAGCTGACGAGCGTACTGCCTTGGGCACACTTCAGTCCGCGGTCCAATCTGGGGGTGTGGGGACTGCTGGGCGTCGGTTGGGGGCAGGCCGAGCTGAAGGACGAAGCCGGCAAGGTGAAGACCGACGTGAAGATGCGGATGGCCGCGGCCGGCTTGCGGCGGGAAGTGGGGGCGTGGCAGGGGGGCGACGCGGCGCTGAAGGTCGACTGGTTCCTGACCGGATTGGAGGCGGATCCCGCGGCCGGGTTGCCGAAGACCAGGGGCGACGCGAGACAGCTGCGGCTGGGGCTGGAAGGCCGCCGGCAGGTGGAGACGTCGGCGGTCGCGCGGATGACCTCGAGCCTGGAGATCGGCGGGCGCTGGGACGGCGGCGACGCCGGGAAGGGGCTGGGCGTGGAGGTCGGGGCGGGGCTCGCATACTCGGACACCACTCTCGGCCTGGAAGTCGAAGCACGGGGCCGGTTCCTGCTGGTGCACCAGGAGAAGGCGCTCGACGAATGGGGAGGAAGCCTGACGGTGAAGCTGGACCCCGGGCTGGCCGGGCGCGGGCCGTGGATGACCTTCGCGCCGGGCTGGAGGGCGGCCGGAACCGGGGTTTGCAGACGTGGAACGGCCCGGAGGCGTTCAGGGCCGGCGGCGGGACCGGTGAAACACCGGACCTTTTCCCGGACCGGCTGGATCTGGAAGCGGGCTACGGAGCGCCGGCGCACGGGGGGCTGCTGACGCCCTGGGCCGGGGTGTCGATGGACGGGTCGGGGACGCGCCACCACCGGCTGGGCGTTCGTCTGGACCTGGGCGGTCGGGCGGAGCTGGGCGTAGAGGGCCGTCGGTCGGCACGGGCCGGCGGGCCGGACACGAACGAGATCGTGGTCCGCGCCCGGATCGACTGGTAGCCGGCGCGCCACCGCGGACCATCGACCAGCGGTTCTTCGAACCGGCAAGACGTTCGAAGGCGTTCCGTGACCATCACCGGCTCGACCCGCCCCGATACCGGCGCTCGAAGTCGAGGCTCCGAGGTGGATTTCGCCCTCGAAGCTCCCGTCGCCGCGGTGAAGGCGACGAAGAACGCGGGCGCCCGGGACCTCGGAGGGGTTGCGAGCGCCGCGCGAAGAGGGCCTGTTCACCACTACCCGGCGGCGTCGACGGCGCCCATCCCGCGGGTGGTGGAGGGTATGCGGATCCTGCCGTGGTCCGATTTTCCGGACCCGCTCCGGCGCGGGGCATGGATCTGCGCGAAGGCTCCGGCGGTGGAGTGCGAGGTAACGAGGCGACCATGACCGACCCACCGATGCGGGCCATCGAGGGCCGGCTGGCCGCGGGCGGGGTGGTCCTGCTCGACGGGGGGACCGGAACCGAGCTGGAACGGCGCGGCGCGCCGATGCACGGTGCCGTCTGGTGCGCGGCGGCGACCCTCTCGCACGGCGACCTGCTGCGCACCGTCCACGAGGACTACGTGCGGGCGGGCGCCTCCGTGATCATCGCCAACACCTACGCCTCGAATCGCCTCATGCTGGAGCCGGCCGGGCTCGGCGGCGAATTCGAGGCCATCAACCGGCGCGCGGTCGAGGTCGCGCTCGAGGCGCGCGCTCGGGCGGCCGGCGGCGATGCGGTCGCCGTCGCCGGCTCCATGTCGCACATGCTGCCGATGCGCCACGATCCCGCCCGGGCGCCGTCGCCCGCCCGGGCCGCGGAATGCTTCTCCGAGATGGCCGAGACCCTCGCCGCGGCCGGCGTCGATCTCATCATCCTGGAGATGATGTCGAACCCCGACCTCGCGCGCCCCGCCCTCGCCGCCGCGCTCGCCACCGGGCGGCCGGTGTGGGTCGGCTACAGCGCCCGCCGCGGCGCGGGCGGGGCGCCGGTCCCGTTCCTCCGCACGGACCTCGCTTTCGCGGACTTGCTCGGCGCCGTGCCGCCTTCGCAAGCACCGGTCGCCGGGGTCATGCACACCCATGTCGATTTGACGAGCCCGGCGCTCGCGGTGCTGCGCGGGTTCTTCGACGGACCGACCATGGCGTACCCCGACAGCGGCTTCTTCGAGATGCCGAGCTGGCGTTTCACGGACGTGATCTCCCCGGCGGAGCTCGCGCGCGCGGCGCGGGAATGGTTGGGGGAAGGCGTGCGGGTCGTCGGCGGCTGCTGCGGCCTGGGCGTCGAGCACGTCGAAGCCCTCGCGGAGATGATCGCCGCCCGGTAGCGCGGTCCCGCGCCGGGGCGGCGTCTTCCGGGCCGGGTACAGGCCGGGGTCGTCCTCTCCGCCGGGGCCGAGCCTGTCGGCGCGGAGACATGGAGAGCCGGATCGAGGAACAGCAGCTTGCCGTTCGCCGACCGCACTTCGAGCTCGAAATGGTGGACGAACCATGCCGCCCGCCGGGCTTGCCCGCACGCGGCTCGAAACGATGCGCCGCACGGCCCCGCGGGGGGCCGACCCGGCCCGGCCGGAATACCGGAGCCTTCGGCCGCGGCTGCTTCGCATCGGTGCGGCGGTGACCCGCAACCCCCGCACCGCGGCGGGGCGGATTTCCAGCGCCGGTCCCGACCAGGCCGTCTTCCGGCGGCTCGTACAACGGCTCACGGCGGGATGAGCCTGAATTCCCCCCCCCCCCCCCCCCCGCGCGCCGGGCTCGACCCGGGGCGGCGCACGACGCCGTCGAGGGCCGAAAACCCCTTCACCGGCCTGTCCGAGCCGCTCGCCGGTGCCTCCCGCGCTCCATCCGCGATCCGGAAGCCCTCCGGCTCCGACCGACGAACACCCCGGAATCGACCATCTCCGGCCTCATGCAATATCCGAGCGGGCGTCCACCCTGAGCCAGGCGACACGAGAGAGGGCGCCGGCGCTGCCCGAGGAGAGGAGCCGGTGGAGTGGGCTGCATGGTTCGGCCCGGAGGCGATTCGTCCTCCCGCTGCTGACGGCCGCCTGGTTGTGGGCCTTCGCGGCCGACACGGCCGCGCAGTCGCTGCCGACGCTCTCCATCGATTCGCCGCGCGTCACCGAGGGCCGACGCGGAGAGACGGCCGCGATGACCTTCACGGTCTCGCTGAGCGCGGCGAGCACCGGGACGGTGACGGTGGCCTACGCGACGGACGGCGCAAACCCGGGGACGGCGACGGCGGGGACCGACTACACGACCTTGTCGCCGGGGACCCTGACCTTCGCGGCCGGCGAGACCAGCAGGACGATCACCGTGACGATCACCGGGGACGGGGCGGACGAGTTCCACGAAACGATCCGCGTGACCCTGAGCAACCCGACGAACGCGGTCCTTTCTTCGACGAGGGCGACGGGCACGGGCACCATCACCGACGACGACGGGCCGCCGACCGTGATGCTGTCCGTCGAGCCGTCGTCCATCTCCGAGAACGGCGGAACGGCCACGGTGTCGGTGACTCTCGACGACACCTGGACGAATCTGGTCCGGGTGCGGTTCAGCGACGTGGCCGGCGCCTGGACGGTGGGCTCCACGACGATCGACGTGCCCCCGGGTTCGACGACCGGCAGCAGGACGGTGACGATCACCGCGACGGACAACGCGCGCGACGAAGAGGACCGGGCGTTCACGGTCACCGCAACCGCGTGGGCGTACGTCTTCGCCTCCACGACCGCCCCGGCCCTGGTGCGGGGGGCGCCGCTCACGATCACCGACGACGACGACGCCCCGACGGTGGCCTTGACCGCCGCCGACGGCTCCATCCCGGAGAACGGCGGCTCGACGACGATTTCCGCGACCCTGAGCCACGCTTCGAGCCAGCCGACGACCGTCACCGTCGAGTCGCCGGCGGGGGCGTACTCCACGGGTGCGGACGCGACGATCACCATCCCTGCCGGCAGCACCACGGGTGGGACGGATACGGTGACGATCACCGCGGTGAACAACACCCGGGACGAAGCCGACCGTCGCGTGACGGTGACCGGTTCGGCCTCCAACCCCCACGGCGTCGGGGCGGTGACCGGGGTGAGCATCACGATCACGGACGACGACGGGGCGCCGACGGTCACGCTCTCGCCGTCGCCCTCGACGGTCTCCGAGGCGGGCGGGACCGCTTCGGTGTCGGCGACCTTGGCCTACGCCTGGGGGTACGACGTCACCGTCACCGTGGGCGCCGTCGCCGGCGCTTGGACCGTGGGGTCCGCGGCCACGATCACGATCCCCGCGGGTTCGACCACGAGCGCCGGCCGGGTGACGATCACCGCGGTGGACAACCGCCGGCACGAGGCGGCGCGGTCCGTGACGTTGACGGGGACGGCGATCTATCTGGAGCGGCTGTCGGGATCTCCTCTGCCGGCAAGCCGGAGCGCGTTCGTCTCCGGCGCCGCGTTGACGATCACCGACGACGACCGGCCGGCCGTGACGCTGTCGCTTGCGCCGTCGTCCATCTCCGAGAGCGGCGCCTCGAACTCGACCACCGTCACCGCGAGCCTGGATCGGGTGTCCACCGCGGACACCACCGTCACCGTGTCGGCGACCCCCGGAACGAATGCGGCGGCCGGGGATTTCGTCCTGGGCAGCCAACGGGTGCTGACGATCCCGGCGGGGAGCACGACCAGCACCGGAACGGTCACGGTGACCGCGGTGGACAATGCGCTCGACGAGCCGGACAAGAGCGTCACGGTCTGGGCGACGGCGGCGAACGGCCTCGGCGCGACCCCGCCGCGCTCGATGAGTCTGACGATCACCGACGACGATCCGGAGCCCTCCGTGTCGATCTCCTCGCCGACGGTGCTCGAAGGCGACCGCGGCTCGGCGTCCCTGAGCTACGCGGTGACCTTGAGCGCGGCGAGCGGCCGGCGGGTCACGGTGAGCTACGCGGACGCCGGGACGGGCACGGCGACCTCGGGAACGGACTACACCGCGCTCACCTCGGGGACCCTGACCTTCGCGGCCGGCGAGACCGGCAGGATGATTTCCGTTTCCGTCACCGGCGACACCGACGACGAGCCGAACGAGACGGTCGTCCTGCGGTTGAGCGGCGCCTCGGGCGCGGCCGTCGCCACCGCGTCCGGAACGGGAACGATCATCGACGACGACGGCGCGCCGGCGTTCAACGTCGGGGCAGCCCGGGTGACCGAAGGCGATGGCGGCTCGGCGAGCCTGGTCTTCCCGGTGACCCTGGCGCCGGTGAATGCCGCGGCGGTCACCGTGCGCTACGCCGAGGGCACGGGCGGCACCGCGACGGCGGGAACGGATTACACCGCGCTGGCCGCGGGCACGCTGACCATCGCGGCCGGGGTCGGGCGGGGGACGATCACGGTGTCCGTCACCGGGGACGCCACGGACGAGCCCGACGAGACGGTGGTGGTCACGCTCGGCAACGCGTCGGCGGGCGCCGCCATCGGAATCGCGACCGCCACCGGCACGATCCGCGACGACGACGACGCGCCGACGGTGAGGCTGGCCGCGGCCGACGCCCGGATCCGGGAGAACGGCGGCGCCACCACGATCTCGGCCACCCTGAGCCACGCTTCCAGCGAAGCCACCACGGTCACCCTGACGCCGCTCTCCGGCGTCTATACCGTGGGCGCGGATGCGACGATCACGATCCCCGCCGGAGCGACCGCGAACGCGGCGGACACGGTCACCGTCACCGGCGTGGGCAACACGACGGATGCGCCGGACCGGGTGGTGACCGTTCCCGGCGTCGCGGCGAACATGCAGGGGATCGGCGCGGTGACCGGCGCCCGCCTCACGATCCGCGACGACGATGCCGCGCCGACGGTGACGCTGACCGCGGCCGACGGCTCCATCCCGGAGAACGGCGGCGCGACGACCGTTTCGGCCACCTTGAGCCACGCCTCCAGCGAGGCCACCACGGTCACGCTGACCCCGCGGGCCGGCGTCTACACCGTGGGCTCGGACGCGGCGATCACGATCGCCGCCGGAGCGACCGCGAACGCGGCGGACACCGTGGCGATCGCCGCGGTGGACAACCGTCTGGACGAAGCGGACCGGGCGGTGACGGTCACCGGCTCGGCGGCGAACGCGCACGGGATCGGCGCGGTGACCGGCGCGCGCATCACGATCACCGACGACGAGGTCGCCCCGACGGCGGGCTGCGGCGTGGCGGGAGTGCGCGTCCGGGTGAACGTTGCGCCGACCGTCATCGGGGAGAACGGCGGCCGGGCGACGATCACGGCGACCCTGCTGGACGCCGTGCCCCGGACCCTGTACGTGTATTTCACGATCTCCGGCGGGACGCTCGATACCGACTACACCTTGAGCGGAGCGGGCAGCGTCGGTTTCAATCGATTCTTTGCGCGGGTCGTCACCTTCGCCGCGGGGTCGGCCGCCAACAGCGCGCAGTCCTTCACCCTCTCTCCGACGAACGACTCCGCGACGGGGAACAGGACGCTGGCCATCTCGGGCAGCTCCAGCACGACCGACGCCCGCGGCTTCACCGTGGATTGTTCCCTCCCGGCGCGGAGCGTCACCATCGTGGACGACGACAGCGCCCTCGTCGTGAGCCCGGTGAGCGGACAGGCGACGGAGGCGGGCGGGGCCTCCACCTTCACGGTGAAGCTGGTGAGCCGTCCTTCGGCCCCGGTGACGATGACGGTGCGGAGCGGCGACGAGAGCGAGGGCACGGCGGGTCCCGGCAGCCTGACCTTCACCGCCTCGACTTGGAACACGGCGCAGACCGTGACGGTGACCGGGGTGGACGACCAGGTCCACGACGGAACCCGGAGCTACTCGATCCGGCTGGGGGCGCCGAGCAGCACGGACCGGTCGTACAGCCGGCTGGCGCACCAGGACGTGCCCGTGAGCACGACCGACGACGAATCCCGGCCGACGCTCTCGCTCTCGCTCTCGCCCTCCTCGGTCCCGGAGAACGGCGGGGTCTCCAGGGTGTCGGCGGCGCTCAGCCACGCCTCCGCCGCCGCGACGCGGATCACCGTCATTCCGCCTCCCGGGCGCGCCTATGCCGTGGGTGCGGACGGTTCGATCACGATCCCGGCGGGGAGCACCACGAACGGGTCCGACACGGCGACGGTCGTCGCCGTGGACAACCACGTCGACGCGGCCGACGTCGGGGTTCCGTTGGCCGTGCGCGTCGAGAACGCGCTCGAGGTGACGACCGCCCCGACCCCGGCCCTGCTCATCGAGAACGACGAAGCGGCGCCGGTGGTGACCCTGGCGGTCTCCCCGCGCGCCATCTCCGAGAACGGCGGCGTCGGCACGATCACCGCGACCCTGAGCCACGCCTCCAACGCGGCCACCACGATCACCGTGTCGCCGGTGGCCGGGGCGTATACGGTGGGAGCCGACACCACCATCACGATTCCGGCGCTGAGCACCGTCAGCTCGTCGGACACGGTGACGATCACCGCGGTGGACAACGCGGCGCACCAGGCGGACCGCACGGTGAACCTGTCCGCCGCGGCGGCGAACGACCACCGGGTCGGCGCGGTCCGCGGGGCGGTGACGCTGACCGACGACGACGGAGCGCCGACGGTGTGGCTGGCCGTTTCGCCGGCGACGATCTCCGAGGCGCGGGGCCGGGCCGCCGTCTCGGCGACCTTGGCGAACGCCTGGACGTCGGACGTCACCGTCGTGGTGGACGCGCGCGAGGGCGCCTACGCCGCCGGCGAAAACTCCATCGTCATCGCCGCGGGTTCGACGGCCAGCGCCGACCGGGTCACCCTGACCGCGCTCGACAATTCCCGGGACGAATCCGACCGGACCGTCACGGTGACCGGGCGGGCGAGTTACCGCGCCGGGGAGACGCGGACGACCACCTTCGTGAACGGCGCCTCCCTGACGATCACGGACGACGACGAGCCGGGCGGCCTTCCGTACGTGTTCATCCGCGGGTCACGCACCAGTGAGCTCTGGGCGGGGACCTCGGGCACGTTCCCGATCCCCTTCACGGTCGGCCTGACCGCCGGCGCCGGCCCGGGCGGCGTAACCGTGGATTACGCGGTGAACACGAGCCGGAGTTCGGCGGCCGCGGGGTCGGACTATCGGGCCGGCGGGGATTTTTCCAGCGTCACCCGCGGCGGCCGGACGACCCTGGGCGGGACGCTGACCTTCCGCGAGGGGGAGACGAGCAAGACCGTCAATCTGACCGGGCTCGCCGACCGGACGAGCGAGGGGGTCGAGAACGTCGTCGTGGAGATCGGCAACCCGGTGGGCGCCCGGGTGGCCGCGGGGCGCGCGAGCGCCAGTGCCACGATCTCGGACGGCGCCCTGCCCGCGCTCATCGCAATCGATCCGGCCTCGGTGACGGAAGGCGACAGCGGACGGATTACGTTGCGGTATCGGATCGCCAACGCCGGCTCCCTGGTAAGCCCGGCGCCGACCGTCCGCTACTCCGACGCCGGCGCCGGCACGGCCACGGTGGGAACCGACTACTCGGCCGTCACCTCGGGAACGCTCACCTTCTCTCGGCTCGTCCAGTACGTGAACGTCACCGTGCTCGGCGACACGCTCGACGAGAACGACGAGACGATCCTCCTCCAGTTGAGCGACCCGACGAACGCCGCGTTCCCGGACGGCGCGATCACGATTTCCGGCGCCGGCACGATCCGGGACGACGACCCGCTGCCGAGGCTCTCCGTGGACTCGCCGAGCGTGGCCGAGGGCGACCGCGGTCGTTCCAGCAACCTGACCTTCACCGTGACCCTGAGCCCGGCGAGCGGGCGCAGGGTGACGACGAGCTACCGGGACGTCGCGGGGACGGCGAACCTTCTCGACTACGCGGAGGTCCGCGGAACCCTGACCTTCGAGCCGGGTGAAACCAGCAAGACGGTCTCCGTGCCGATCAGGGGAGACACGACGGACGAAGCGGACGAAACGTTGTCCCTGCTGCTGTCGGCGCACACGGGCGCCACCGCCACCGAATCGTCGCGAACCGGAACCGGGACGATCACGGACGACGACGGCGAGCCCTCGCTGTCGATCGACTCGCCGAGCGTGACGGAAGGAGACCGCGGCTCGGCGGACCTGACCTTCACGGTGACCCTGGATGCGGCCTCCGGCAAGCGGGTGACGGTGGGCTACGCGGAGGGCGCGGGCGGCACGGCCACGTCGGGGACGGACTACACGGCGCTGTCTGCGGGGACGCTGACGTTCGCGGCCGGCGAGACGAGCAGGACGGTGGCGGTGTCGGTGACCGGGGACACGACCGACGAGCCGAACGAGACGGTGGTGGTGGCCCTGAGCGGCCCGACCAACGCGGCGGTGTCGGCCACGGCGGGCAGCGGCACCGGGACGATCACCGACGACGACGATGCGCCGACGGTGACCTTGGCGCTGTCGCGGACCTCGATCGCCGAGAGCGGCGCCACCAGCTTGGCGACGGTGACCGCGGGCCTGGACCATCCATCGAGCCAGGACACCACCATCACGGTGGCGGCGGCGGCAGGGGCGGCCACGGCGGCCGGCGACTTCACGTTGAGCGCCGGTCCGACGCTCACCATCGCGGCGGGGGCGACGAGCAGCAGCGGAACGGTGACGGTCACCGCGGTGGACAACTCCACCGACGAGGCGGACAAGAGCGTGACGGTGTCGGGTACGGCGACGAACGGTCAGGGGATCACGCAGCCTTCGTCGGTGACCCTGACGATCATCGACGACGACGCCACGCCGACGGTGACCTTGGCGCTGTCCCGGACCTCGATCCCGGAGAGCGGCGCGACGAACAGCACGACGGTCACCGCCAGGCTGGACCATCCGTCGAGCCAGGACACCACCATCACGGTGGCGGCGGCAGCGGGGGCGGCCACGGCGGCGATGGACTTCACGCTGAGCGCCAGCCCGACGCTGACGATCGCAGCGGGGGCGACGAGCAGTACGGGTTCGGTGACGGTCACGGCGGTGGACAACACGCAGGACGACCCGGACAAGAGCGTGACGGTATCGGGTACGGCGACGAACTCGCAAGGAATCACGCAGCCGTCGTCGGTAACGCTGACGATCGCCGACGACGACGCGACGCCGACGGTGACGTTGGCGCTGTCGCGGACCTCGATCACCGAGAGCGGGGCGACGAACATCACCACGGTGACGGCGGGCCTGGACCGGGCGTCGTCCGAGGCCACGACGGTAACGGTGGCGGCGGGGCCGGGGGCGAACGCGGCGGTTGGGGACTTCAGCCTGAGCAGCAACACGACGCTCACCATCGCGGCGGGGGCGACGAGCAGCAGCGGGACGGTGACCATCACCGCCAACGACAACAGCCGGGACGAAGAGGACAAGAGCGTGACCGTGTCGGGTTCTGCGACCAACTCGCAGGGGATCACGCAGCCGTCGGACCTGACGCTGAGGATCACCGACGATGACGGGGAACCGATGCTGTCGATCGGGTCGGCGAGCGTGGCGGAGGGAGACCGCGGTTCGGCGAACCTGACGTTCACAGTGAGTTTGGACGCGGCCTCCGGCAAGCAGGTGACGGTGTCGTATGCGGAGGGAACGGGCGGCACGGCGACATCCGGGACGGACTACACGGCGCTGTCTGCGGGGACGCTGACGTTCGCGGCGGGAGACACGAGCAAGACGGTGGCGGTGTCGGTCACCGGCGACACGACGGACGAGCCGGACGAGACGGTGGTGGTGGCCCTGAGCAGCCCGACCAACGCGACGGTGTCGGCCACGGCGGGCAGCGGCACGGGGACGATCACCGACGACGACGATGCGCCCACGGTGACCTTGGCGCTGTCCCGGAGCTCCATCGCGGAGAGCGGCGCAACGAACAGGACGACGGTCACCGCTGGTCTGGACCATCCGTCAAGCGAAGACACCACCATCACGGTGTCGGCAGCGCCGGGGACGAACGCGGCGAACGGCGACTTCACGTTGAGCGCCAGCCCGACGCTGACCATCGCGGCGGGGGAGACGAACAGTACGGGGTCGGTGACGGTCACCGCGGTGGACAACTCCACCGACGAGGCGGACAAGAGCGTGACGGTGTCGGGTTCGGCGACGAACGGTCAGGGAATCACGCAGCCTTCGTCGGTGACGCTGACCATCACGGACGACGATGCGACGCCGACGGTGACCCTGGTGCTGTCGCGGACATCGATCACGGAGAGCGGCGCGAACAACTCGGCGACCGTGACGGCGGGCCTGGACCGGCCTTCGTCGGCGGCGACGACCGTTACGGTGGCGGCGGCGCCGGGGGCGAACACGGTGGCGGGGGACTTCCGGCTGAGCAGCAACACGACGCTCACCATTGCGGCCGGGAGCACGAGCAGCAGCGGGACGGTCACGGTCACCGCCAACGACAACAACCGGGACGACCCGGACAAGAGCGTGACGGTGTCGGGTTCGGCGGCGAACTCGCAGGGGATCACACAGCCGTCCTCGGTGACGCTGACGATCACCGACGACGACGCGACGCCGACGGTGACCCTGGTGCTGTCGCGGACCTCGATCACGGAGAGCGGCGCGAACAACTCGGCGACCGTGACGGCGGGCCTGGACCGGCCTTCGTCCGAGGCCACGACGGTAACGGTGTCGGCGGCGCCGGGGGCGGCCACGGCGGCCGGCGACTTCAGCCTGAGCAGTAACAAGACGCTGACCATTGCGGCCGACAGCACGAGCAGCAGCGGGACGGTCACGGTCACCGCCAACGACAACACGCAGGACGAGGCGGACAAGGGCGTGACGGTGTCGGGTACGGCGACCAACTCGCAGGGGATCACCCAGCCGGATGCGGTGACGCTGGCGATCACCGACGACGACGATGCGCCGACGCTGTCGATCGACTCGCCGAACGTGACGGAGGGAGACAGCGGTTCGGCGAGCCTGACGTTCACGGTGAGTCTGGACGCTGCCTCCGGCAAGCAGGTGACGGTGTCGTATGCGGAGGGAACGGGCGGCACGGCGACGGCGGGAACGGACTACACGGCGCTGTCTGCGGGGACGCTGACGTTCGCGGCGGGAGACACGAGCAAGACGGTGGCGGTGTCGGTCACCGGCGACACGACGGACGAGCCGAACGAGACGGTGGTGGTGGCCCTGAGCAGCCCCACGAACGCAACGGTGTCGGCCACGGCGGGCAGCGGGACGGGGACGATCACCGACGACGACGATGCGCCGACGGTAACCTTGGCGCTGTCCCGGAGTTCCATCGCGGAGAGCGGCGCGACGAACAGGACGACGGTCACCGCCGGTCTGGACCATCCGTCGAGCGAGGACACCACCATCACGGTGTCGGCGGCGCCGGGGGCGGCCACGGCGGCGGGCGACTTCAGCCTGAGCAGCAACAAGACGCTCACCATCGCGGCCGGGAGCACGAGCAGCAGCGGGACGGTCACGGTCACCGCCAACGACAACAACCGGGACGAGGCGGACAAGAGCGTGACGGTGTCGGGTACGGCGACCAACTCGCAGGGGATCACGCAGCCGGATGCGGTGACGCTGGCGATCACCGACGACGACGATGCGCCGACGCTGTCGATCGATTCGCCGAGTGTGACGGAGGGGAACAGCGGTTCGGCGAACCTGACGTTCACGGTGAGTTTGGACGCTGCCTCCGGCAAGCAGGTGACGGTGTCATATGCGGAGGGAACGGGCGGCACGGCGACGGCGGGAACGGACTACACGGCACTGTCTGCGGGGACGCTGACGTTCGCGGCGGGAGACACGAGCAAGACGGTGTCGGTTTCGGTGCGGGGGGACACGACCGACGAGCCGAACGAGACGGTGGTGGTGGCCCTGAGCAGCCCCACGAACGCGACGGTGTCGGCCACGGCGGGCAGCGGGACGGGGACGATCACGGACGACGACGCGACGCCGAAGGTGACTCTGGCGCTATCCCGGACCTCGATCGCCGAGAGTGGGGCGACGAACATCACCACGGTGACGGCGGGCCTGGACCGGCCTTCGTCCGAGGCCACGACGGTAACGGTGGCGGCGGCGCCGGGGGCGGCCACGGCGGCGGGCGACTTCAGCCTGAGCAGTAACAAGACGCTCACCATTGCGGCCGGGAGCACGAGCAGCAGTGGGACGGTCACGGTCACGGCGGTGGACAACAGCCGGGACGAGGCAGACAAGAGCGTGACGGTGTCGGGTTCGGCGGCGAACTCGCAGGGGATCACGCAGCCGTCGGCAGTGACGCTGGCGATCACCGACGACGACGGGGAACCGACGCTGTCGATCGACTCGCCGAGCGTGACGGAGGGAAACAGCGGCTCGGCGAGCCTGACGTTCACGGTGAGTCTGGGTCCGGCCAGCGGCCGGCAGGTGACCGTGAACTATGCGGAAGGGACAGGCGGCACGGCGACGGTGGGCGCCGACTACACGGCGCTGAGCGACGGGACGCTGACGTTCGCGGCGGGAGACACGAGCAAGACGGTCACGGTGTCGGTGGCGGGGGACACGACCGACGAGCCGAACGAGACGGTGGTGGTGGCCCTGAGCAGCCCGACGAACGCGACGGTATCGAGCACCGCCGGCACCGGGACGGGGACGATCACCGACGACGACGCGACACCGAAGGTGACCCTCGCGCTGTCGCGGACATCGGTCACGGAGAGCGGCGCGACCAACTCGGCGACGGTGACGGCGAGCCTGGACCATCCTTCGTCGTCGGCGACGACCATCACGGTAGCGGCGGCGCCGGGTGCGAACACGGCGGCGGGGGACTTCCGGCTGAGCAGCAACACGACGCTCACCATCGCGGCGGGGAGCACGAGCAGCAGCGGGACGGTCACGCTCACCGCGGTGGACAACAGCCGGGACGAGGCGGACAAGAGCGTGACCGTGTCCGGCTCGGCGGCCAACTCGCAGGGGATCACGCAGCCGTCGTCGGTGACGCTGACGATCACGGACGACGACGGGGAACCGACGCTGTCGATCGACTCGCCGAGCGTGACGGAGGGAAACCGCGGTTCGGCGAACCTGACCTTCACGGTGGCGCTGAATCCGGTCAGCGGCCGGCCGGTGACCGTGAGCTACGCGGAGGGTACGGGCGGCACGGCGACGGCGGGAACGGATTACACGGCGCTGAGCAGCGGGATGCTGACGTTTGCGGTGGGAGACACGAGCAAGACGGTCACGGTGTCGGTGCGGGGGGACACGACCGACGAGCCGGACGAGACGGTGGTGGTGGCCCTGAGCAGCCCCACGAACGCAACGGTGTCGGCCACGGCGGGCAGCGGGACGGGGACGATCACGGACGACGATGCGGCGCCGACGGTGACCCTCGCGCTGTCGCGGACCTCGATCACGGAGAGCGGTGCGACCAACTCGGCGATGGTGACCGCGAGCCTGGACCGGCCTTCGTCGGCGGCGACGACCATCACGGTGGCGGCGGCGCCGGGGGCGAACACGGCGGCGGGGGACTTCCGGCTGAGCAGCAACACGACGCTGACCATCGTGGCGGGCAGCACGAGCAGCAACGGAACGGTGACGGTCACGGCGGTGGACAACACGCGCGACGAGGCGGACAAGAGCGTGACGGTGTCCGCCTCGGCGACGAACTCGCAGGGGATCACGCAGCCGTCGTCGGTGACCCTGACGATCACCGACGACGACGCGACGCCGACGGTGACCCTCGCGCTGTCGCGGACCTCGATCACGGAGAGCGGCGCGACCAACTCGGCGACGGTGACGGCGAGCCTGGACCACCCTTCGTCGGCGGCGACGACCATCACGGTAGCGGCGGTGGCGGGCGCGAACGCGGTGGCGGATGACTTCCGGCTGAGCAGCAACACGACACTCACCATTGCAGCCGGGAGCACGGGCAGCAACGGAACGGTGACGGTCACGGCGGCGGACAACACGCGCGACGAGGCGGACAAGAGCGTGACGGTGTCCGGTTCGGCGACCAACTCGCAGGGGATCACACAGCCGTCCTCGGTGACGCTGACGATCACCGACGACGACGCGATGCCGAAGGTGACCCTGGTGCTGTCGCGGACCTCGATCACGGAGAGCGGCACGAACAACTCGGCGACCGTGACGGCGGGCCTGGACCGGCCTTCGTCCGAGGCCACGACGGTAACGGTGGCAGTGGCGCCGGGGGCGGCCACGGCGGCGGGCGACTTCAGCCTGAGCAGTAACAAGACGCTCACCATCGCGGCCGGGAGCACGAGCAGCAGCGGGACGGTCACGGTCACTGCCAACGACAACAACCGGGACGACCCGGACAAGAGCCTGACGGTGTCGGGTACGGCGGCGAACTCGCAGGGGATCACGCAGCCTTCGGCGGTGACCCTGACGATTACGGACGACGACGGGGAACCGACGCTGTCGATCGACTCGCCGAGCGTGACGGAGGGAGACAGCGGTTCGGCGAACCTGACGTTCACGGTGAGTTTGGATGCTGCCTCCGGCAAGCAGGTGACGGCGTCGTATGCGGAGGGGACGGGCGGCACGGCGACGGCGGGAACGGACTACACGGCGCTGTCTGCGGGGACGTTGACGTTCGCGGCGGGAGACACGAGCAAGACGGTGTCGGTGTCGGTGCGGGGAGACACGACCGACGAGCCGAACGAGACGGTGGTGGTGGCCCTGAGCAGCCCGACCAACGCGACGGTGTCGGGCACGGCGGGCAGCGGGACGGGGACGATCACCGACGACGACGATGCGCCCACGGTGACCTTGGCGCTGTTGAGGAGTTCCATCGCGGAGAGCGGCGCGACGAACCGCACGACGGTCACCGCCAGACTGGACCATCCGTCGAGCGAGGACACCACCATCACGGTGTCGGCGGCGCCGGGGACGAACGCGGCGGTTGGGGACTTCAGCCTGAGCGCCAACCCGACGCTGACGATTGCGGCCGACAGCACGAGCAGCAGCGGGACGGTGACGGTCACCGCCAACGACAACAACCGGGACGAGGCGGACAAGAGCGTGACGGTGTCGGGTACGGCGAGCAACTCGCAGGGGATCACGCAGCCGGATGCGGTGACGCTGGCGATCACCGACGATGACGATGCGCCGACGCTGTCGATCGACTCGCCGGGTGTGACGGAGGGAAACAGCGGTTCGGCGAACCTGACGTTCACGGTGAGTTTGGACGCTGCCTCCGGCAAGCAGGTGACGGTGTCGTATGCGGAGGGGACGGGCGGCACGGCGACGGCGGGAACGGACTACACGGCACTGTCTGCGGGGGCGCTGACGTTCGCGGCGGGGGATACCAGCAAGGCGGTGACGGTGTCGGTCACCGGCGACACGACGGACGAGCCGAACGAGACGGTGGTGGTGGCCCTGAGCAGCCCCGCGAACGCAACGGTGTCGAGCACCGCCGGCACCGGGATGGGGACGATCACCGATGATGATGCGACGCCGAAGGTGACGCTGGCGCTGTCGCGGAGTTCGATAGCAGAGAGCGGCGCGACCAACTCGGCGACGGTGACGGCGAGCCTGGACCGGCCTTCGTCGGCGGCGACGACCATCACGGTGGCGGCGGCGCCGGGGGCGAACACGGCGGCCGGGGACTTCCGCCCGAGCAGCAACACGACGCTGACCATTGCGGCCGGCAGCACGAGCAGCAGCGGGACGGTCATGGTCACCGCCGTGGACAACACACGGGACGAGGCGGACAAGAGCGTGACGGTGTCGGGTTCGGCGACCAACTCGCAGGGAATCACGCAGCCGTCGTCGGTGACACTGACGATCACCGACGACGACGAGACACCGAAGGTGACCCTCGCGCTGTCGCGGACATCGGTCACGGAGAGCGGCGCAACCAGCTCGGCGACGGTGACGGCGAGCCTGGATCGGCCTTCGTCGGTGGCGACGACCATCACGGTGGCGGCGGCGCCGGGGGCGAACACGGCGGCGGGGGACTTCCGGCTGAGCAGCAACACGACGCTGACGATCGCGGCTGGCGCAACGAGCAGCAGCGGTACGGTCACGGTCACGGCGGTGGACAACCCGCGCGACGAGGCGGACAAGAGCGTGACGGTGTCGGGTTCGGTGACCAACTCGCAGGGGATCATGCAGCCGGCGTCGGTGACGCTGACGATCACCGACGACGATGCGGCGCCGAAGGTGACCTTGGCGCTGTCCCGGACATCGATCACCGAGAGCGGCGCGACCAGCTCGGCGACGGTGACGGCGAGCTTGGACCGGCCTTCGTCGGCGGCGACGACCATCACGGTGGCGGCGGCGCCGGGGGCGAACACGGTGGCGGGGGACTTCCGGCTGAGCAGCAACACGACGCTCACCATTGCGGCCGGCGCAACGAGCGGCAGCGGTACGGTGACGGTTGCCGCGGTGGACAACCCGCACGACGAGGCGGACAAGAGCGTGACCGTATCGGGTTCGGCGACCAACAGCCAGGGGATCACGCAGCCGTCGTCGGTGACGCTGACGCTCATGGACGATGACGGGACGCCGACGCTGTCGATCGACTCGCCGAGCGTGACGGAGGGAAACAGCGGCTCGGCGAGCTTGACGTTCACGGTGACGCTGAGTCCGGCCAGCGGCCGGCAGGTGACCGTGAACTACGCGGAAGGGACAGGCGGCACGGCGACGGTGGGCACGGACTACATGGCGCTGTCTGCGGGGACGCTGACGTTCGCGGTGGGAGACACGAGCAAGACGGTCACGGTGTCGGTGCGGGGGGACACGACCGACGAGCCGAACGAGACGGTGGTGGTGGCCCTGAGCAGCCCCACGAACGCAACGGTGTCGAGCACCGCCGGCACCGGCACGGGGACGATCACCGACGACGACGGGGCGCCGAAGGTGACCCTCGCGCTGTCGCGGACATCGATCGCCGAGAGCGGCGCGACCAGCTCGGCGACGGTGACGGCGAGCCTGGACCATCCGTCGAGCCGGGAGACCACCATCACGGTGTCCGCGGCCCGGGGGCGAACACGGCGGCGGGCGACTTCGCGCTGAGCGCCAGCCCGACGCTGACCATCGCGGCGGGGGCGACGATCAGCACCGGAACGGTGACGGTGACGGCGGTGGACGACTCCACGGACGAGGCGGACAGGAGCGTGGCGGTGTCGGGCTCGGCGACGAACTCGCAGGGGATCACGCAGCCTTCGTCGGTGACGTTGACGATCACCGACGACGACGGGACGCCGACGCTGGCGATCGACTCGCCGAGCGCGACTGAAGGAAACAGCGGCTCGGCGAACCTGACGTTCACGGTGACGCTGAGTCCGGCCAGCGGCCGGCAGGTGACGGTGGCATATACGGAAGGTGCGGGCGGCACGGCGACGGCGGGCGCGGACTACACGGCGCTGTCTGCGGGGACGCTGACGATCGCGGCCGGAGACACGAGCCGGACGGTGACGGTTTCCGTGACGGGCGACACGACCGACGAGCCGAACGAGACGGTGGTGGTGGCCCTGAGCAATCCCACGAATGCGCCGGTGTCGAGCACCGCCGGCACCGGTACCGGGACGATCACCGACGACGACCCGGCGCCGACGGTGACCTTGGCGTTGTCACGGAGTTCGATCACGGAGAGCGGTGCGCGCAGTTCGGCGACGGTGACGGCGGGCCTGGACCATCCGTCGAGCCAGGAGACCACCATCACGGTGTCGGCGGCGCCCGGCGCGAACGCGGTGGCAGGGGACTTCACTCTGAGCGTCGATCCAACGCTGACCATCGAGGCGGGGAGCACGGGCAGCACGGGGACGGTGACGGTGACGGCCGTGGACAACACGCGGGACGGCCCGGACAAGAGCGTGACGGTGTCGGGTTCGGCGACGAACTCGCAGGGGATCACCCAGCCGTCGGATCTGACGCTGACGATCACCAACGCCGACGACAGGGCGCCGATGCTGTCGATCGACTCGCCGAGCGTGACGGAGGGAGACAGCGGCTCGGCGAACCTGACGTTCACGGTGAGTCTGAGTCCGGCCAGCAGCCGGCGGGTGACGGTGGACTACGCGGAGGGTGCGGGCGGCACGGCGACAGCGGGAACGGACTACACGGCACTGCCTGCGGGGACGCTGACGTTCGCGGCGGGGGACACGACCAGGACGGTGACGGTGGCGGTGCAGGGGGACACGACCGACGAGCCGAACGAGACGGTGATGGTGGTCCTGAGCAATCCCACGAACGCGCCGGTATCGAGCACCGCCGCCACCGGCACCGGGACGATCACCGACGACGACGCAGAACCCGAGGCACCCATCGGCTCGGCGCCGATGACCCTGTCGATGGCGGACGTCGAGGCGAAGGAAGGGGAGGCGGCGGCGTTTCTCCTGACCCTGTCGCCCCCGCCGCCGCAGCCCATGATGGTGACGTGCTTCACCGCACCCGTGACGGCGACCGCGGACAAGGATTACGAACAGGTCATGGACCTCCGCCTCGCCGTCGCCGCGGGCCGGAGCTCGGTGAGGCTCACGGTTGCGACGATGGACGACGAGATACCCGAGCCCGATGAGACCTTCACCTTGCGAATCGTGCCGGATTCGACGGCGGTGGAGCAGGTGCGGGCGACGGCCACGATCATCGACGACGACGTTCATGCACGCGCACGGGCGCTCGAGGTGACCTTGGCGTCGTTCGGGCGCACGGTGGCGTCGGAAGCGGTCAACGTGATCGATGAACGTTTTGCCGATGCCCAGGCGGGTTCGTCCGTGACGTTGGGGGGGCACCGGCTGCGGCTGCTCGGGGCCGGAGCGGCGGTCGCTGCGCCGAGCGCCGAGGGGGTGGAATCCGACGGGTCGGGCCGCGAGGCGCCTCACCTGGACCCCGAGAGCAGCCCGACGGCACGCGAGGTGGTGACGCAGAGTGCGTTCTCGGTGTCGTTCGGGCCGCCGGGCGAAGCCGGCTCCGATGCACCCGTCGGCTGGACGGTGTGGAGCCGGATGGCGGGGTCCGGGTTCTCCGGCCGTCCCGAGAGCGGCCTCTCGGTGGAAGGGGACGTGTTCAGCGGCTGGCTGGGACTCGACACCCGGGTAGACGGCGACTTCATACTGGGGATGGCGGTCTCGCACAGCGAAGGGGACATGAGCTACGAGCTGCCGGAGGGCCGGGGAGAGGTGGATGCGGCCCTGACGAGTGTGCTGCCGTATGGGCGCTGGACGCCGCGCGCCGATCTGAGCGTGTGGGGGATGATGGGCGCGGGATGGGGTGATGCGAAGCTGGTGGACGGGTTCGGTGCGGCGCGCACCGGGATCGAGATGCGGATGCTGGCGCTCGGGTGGCGCAAGGAGCTGCGCGGCGCCGAGGGCGTGGAATGGGCGCTGAAGGGAGACGGGTTCGTGATGGGGATGGCGTCGGATGCGGCGCCGCTGCTGCCGGCGACGAAGTCGAGGGCGCAGCGGTTGCGGGTGGCGGTGGAGGGCGCGCGGGAGTGGCGGTTGGGGGCGCACGGGCGGTTGCGCCCGAAGCTGGAGCTCGGGGGGCGTTGGGACGACGGGCGTGTCGAGACGGGATACGGCACGGAGGTGGGCGGAGCGGTGGAGTACGCGGACACCCGGTCGGGGGTCGAGGTCGAGGCGCGAGGCCGCTACCTGCTGACGCATCGAGCGGACGGATTCAGGGAGCGGGGCGCGAGCATGGCGCTGCGTTTCGACCCCGGGGCTGACGGGGCCGGGCCCTGGATTGGCCTCGCATCGCGGTGGGGGGCGCCGGAGAGCGGAGTACGTTCTCTGTGGGGAAGCGTGCCGGGCGGCGGCGCGGTGGGCTCGACCTCGACCTTGGGGCTGGAGGCGGGCTACCGGAGCACGAAGCCGATCGAGATGGGCTTCACGGTCGGCTTGGAGAAGGAGAGCGGCGCATCGGGGTCGTTCGGGGTGATTCTCCGGAGCACGATGAGGTGGTAGGGCCGGCCCCGATCGTACCGCCGTGATCGGCGGCGGCGCGTGTCTGCACAGCGTCTTCCGGCGGGGACTCAGGCCGGGTTCGTGCCGCGGGCCGGGGCCGGCGGGAGTTGCTCCACCGCCGCGAACGTGCTCGCGAAGGCGAGGGGAGGGAGGTCGTCCCGCCCGAAGAACCCTGCCGCGTCCGCGTCGTCGCCCGCCACCGGCTCACCGTGCTCTCGCTCTCGCTCGGCGCGATAGACCAGGAAGACCGAGGCGCCCGCCCCCGGAGGGTTGTAGAACGCGTCGACGAGCCCCGTCACCCGCACTTCGAGCCCGGTCTCCTCGCGGGCTTCCCGGACCGCCGTCTCGACCGGGGACTCCCCGTACTCGAGATAGCCGGCGGGAAGGCTCCACTTGCCCTTCTCGGGCTCCACCGCGCGTCGCACGAGGAGGAGGCGGCCGCCTTCGACGATCATCACCCCCACCCCGACCTTCGGCTCGACGAAGTACACCCAGTCGCACGCGGAGCACGCGCGCCGGGGGCGTCCCTCCACCCTCCGGGTGATGAGATCGGTCCCGCAGCGGATGCAGTAGCGAACGTTCCGGGGCGCGGAATGGGCTTCGTCGTGCGGATCGATGACCGAGCCCCCGCGGTGGAGAAATGGCGTCCGGGACCCCGCCCCGGCAGGTGACGGAGGATAGCCCGCGCCGCCCGCGGGGAACAGGCGGCAGGTTCCGGGGCGGGCCTTTTCACGCCGACCGATTCGCGGCCAGGCATCGATGCCCACCGCTCTTCCTGGGAACGCTCGTGTCCCGCCCGCAAATGGGACGGCAAGACCGCCGCGGGTCGATGTGGGCGGGACACGAGCGTTCCCAGGAAGAGCCGTTCCCAGGACACCCGTATCCGTGAGAGGCACCGTTCCCAGGGCCTCCGCCGCTCTGATTCGACCGAACCCGGCTCGTTCCCGCGAGCCGATTCCGCAGCGCGAAACGATCCCGGAGTTCCGGGGCGGATTCGGGTGCGCCGAGCCGGGGTCGGGTAGCTGGAGGACGAGGCCGGCGGCGGGCGGGGGGGTGGGGGGCGCCGCGAGGCCGGCACGGGTGATGCGAGGCTGTCGGGGGCGACGCGAGATGGGTGCGGGATCAGGGCAGGGGCTTGAGAATTCGAGCAAGCACTTCGTCCGTATTCTTTGAAATCCCCGGTATGGCGAGCACCGCTTCCATCGCCGCCCCCATCCGGTCGCGCCTCGTGTCGTCGTAACGGCGCCAGTGCGCCATGACCCCCGCGAGGCGGGAGGCGACCTCGGGGTTGAGCGGGTCGATCTCGCGCATCCGATCCTCCCAGAACCGATAGCCGGAGCCGTCGGCCGCGTGGAAGCGGACCGGGTTGCCCTCGCAGAAGGACTGGACGAGGGCCCGCACCCGGTTCGGGTTGGCAAGGTCGAAGGCGGGATGCGACATGAGTCCCACGACCCGGCCCAGGCCCCCCGGAAGCGAAGAAGTCGCTTGCAGCGCAAGCCACTTGTCCATGACGAGGGGGTCTTCGCGCCATCGCTCCTCGAACGTCGCGAGCGCCTCCACGCGCTCCTCGCAGTCGATGTGCGCGAGGCAGCCGAGCGCGGCCACCGTATCGGTCATGTTGTCGGCCGCCTCGACCCGGGCCAGGCATTCGCGCCGTGCGGCCGGTGCTTCGGTGGCCGCGAGATAGCCGAGGCAGACGTTCGCGAGGGCGCGGCGGGCGGTCCCTTCCGCGTCGAACCGCCAGGTCCCGCCCGTGCGAAGTCTCCGCCGGACCGCCTCGAAGTCCGGCCCGAGCCGTTCGCCGAGCGCACGCCAGAGGGTGCGGCGCGCGTAGTGGATCGCATCCACGTCGATCCGCTCCATGCGATCGGCGAGGTAGCCTTCCGACGGCAGGGTCAGGAGCTCGGCCGCGAACGCGCCGTCGATGGAGCGGTCGAGCAGCACCGCCCGCATCGCTTCGAGGAAGCCGGGATCGGCCGCTTCGGCCCCGGCCGGGAGGGCGCCCCCGGCGCCCCCGGTCTCGCTCGAGCCCTCGCTCGATCCCCCGGCCGATCCTTCGGTGAAGCGTTCGATCAGGCGGTCGAGGCGGGAGAGGGCGAGGGTTTGCCCCGCATCCCAGCGCGCGAACGGGTCGGGGTCGTGGGCGAGGAGGGTGACGAGGTCCTCGTCCCGGCGCTCCATCGCGATCCTGACCGGGGCGGAGAATCCCCGGAGCACCGACGCGATCGGCGCGGACCCGATGCCGGCGAGCCGGAAGGTCTCGACCGGCGCCCGAACGTCGAGCACCACCGTACCGTGCGGGCCGGTCGCTCCTCCCGGGCCGTCCTTCTCCGGCACGGCGTCCGATGCCGGCGCGAGTATCCGCCCGTCCCGGCCGACGAGGCCCACCGCGAGCGGGACGTGCATCGGCTCCTTGGGCGATCCGTCCGCGGTCGCGGGAAGCTCCTGCCGGACCCGGAGGCTCCACGTGCGCCCGTCCGGGTCGTAGTCGTCTTCGAGATGCAGGATCGGGGTTCCGGCCTGGGAGTACCAGCGCCGGAACTGGTGGAGGTCGACGCCCGAAGCATCCTCCATCGCCGCCACGAAGTCGTCGGTGGTGGCGGCCGACCCGTCGTGGCGCCCGAGGTAGAGGTCCATGCCGCGGCGGAACCCCGCCGGGCCGAGCAGGGTGTGCATCATGCGGATGACCTCGGCCCCCTTGTGGTACACCGTGACGGTGTAGAAGTTGTTGATCTCCTTGTAGGCGTTGGGGCGCACGGGATGCGCGTCGGGGCCGCCGTCCTCCTTGAACTGGTGGTCGCGGATGAGGCGCGCGTCGCGGATGCGTTTGACCGCCCGCGACCCCATGTCGGCCGAGAACTGCTGGTCGCGGAACACGGTGAGCCCTTCCTTCAGACTCAGCTGGAACCAGTCGCGGCAGGTGACGCGGTTGCCGGTCCAGTTGTGGAAGTACTCGTGGCCGATGACCGTCTCGACGTTAGCGTAGTCGGTGTCGGTCGCCGTCTCGGGATCGGCGAGGACGTAGCGGGTGTTGAAGACGTTGAGCCCCTTGTTCTCCATCGCTCCCATGTTGAAGTGGTCGACGGCCACGATCATGTAGAGATCGAGGTCGTATTCGAGGCCGTACACCTCTTCGTCCCAGCGCATCGCCTTCTTGAGCGCGGCCATCGCGTGGCCGCAGCGCCCGACGTTGTGCGGCTCGGAGTAGATGTGGAGCGCCACCTCCCGGCCGGAGGCGGTGGTGAACGTGTCTTCGAGGCGGGCGAGGTCGCCCGCGACGAGGGCGAAGAGGTAGGAGGGTTTGGGAAACGGGTCCTCCCAGCGCACCCAGTGGCGGCCGTCGCCGGTCTCGCCCCTCGCAGCCGGGTTGCCGTTCGAGAGGAGGATCGGGTAATCGGCCCGGCGGGCGCGCATCGTGGTCGTGAACCTCGCGAGCACGTCGGGCCGGTCCGGATAGAAGGTGATGCGCCGGAAGTCCTCCGCCTCGCACTGGGTGCAGAGGATCCCGTTCGACTCGTAGAGACCCTTGAGCGCGGTGTTGCGGCTCGGGAAGATGCGGGTACGGATGGTCAGGTCCAGAGGAGGCCGGGCGCCGGCTTCCGGAACGGCGCCCGCGGCCCCGCCCGCCTCGGGCTCGACGAGGGACGCGGGGATGACGAGGCGGTCTTCGTCGAGCTCGTACTCGTTCGGCGAGAGGGTGCGGCCGTTCAGCGCCGCGCTCACCAGCTCGAGCCCCGTCCCGTCGAGCTCGAGGGGAGTGCCGTCCGGCGTCCCGGGCGCGCGCCGGACCGCGAGGGTCGAGGTGACGAGACATTCGTCGCCCGCGAGGTCGAGATCGAGATCGATCGAGTCGACCAGGAAGGGCGGCGGCGCATGGTCTTCGAGCCGTACCTCGTGCCGGTCGCCCTTCCGGGCGGTCTCGTCGATCATGATCCGATCCCCGTTCGCCAGCCGGAGATGATAGCGAGCACGGGGGGGCGCCTCACCCGGGCGGAGGCGCGAAGCAGGGCGCCCCCGCGAAATCGTACCGGCGGGGAGGCAGGGTCCCTCGGACTCCGGGCGGCGGCCGCGGGGATCCCCCGGCGCCTCGTTCGTGGGGCGGGGCGCGGAACGGCGCCGATCGGGGACGGGCGGAGGCCGTGGGGCCGGTCAGACGGCGACCACCCCGAGCGCGAGGGCGACGGCGGCTCGGGTCGGCTCGATGATCGGGAGCCCGAGCGAGGACTCCAGGGGCTGCCGGAAGCGGGCCATGCCGGTGCAGCCGAGGATCACCACGTCCGCTCCGTGCTCGTCGCGAAGGCGGCGGCCGACGCCTTCCATGCGCTCGCGGACCTCGCCTTCGCCGCCCAGCTCGGTCACCCCGAGCCCGACCGCGAGGTCGGCCGCGAGACGGCTCTCGATTCCCATCGCGCGCACCTGACGCAGGTGACGGGGGATCGACCCCGGCAGAATGGAGATCACCCCGAAGCGATCGCCCCGGGTGAGGGCGGTGGCCATCGCGCTCTCCGCGATCCCGAACACCGGCACGCGCGCGACCTCCCGGGCCGCGTGGAGGCCGGGGTCGCTGTAGCAGCCGATGACGAACGCGCCCGCATCGTCGTTGCGCCCGTGCACGTAGTCGCAGAGGGGCAGGACCACGCTCTCCGCGTCCATCTGGGTCTCCACCCCCGGTGGACCGCCCTCCATGGTCACGCATTCGATGGCCGGTCCGTCCGGCCTGCGGAGCGGCGCCACCGCCTCGCTCATCCCGTCGGTGACGGCCTGGGTCGAGTTCGGGTTGATCACGACGATCGGTGCTCGCATCGGTCCTGCCCTCCGGCGGGAAGCCGCCGCGCCGCGCGGGGCGCGCCCTTCCTCCGCACGTCTGCCCGTGTGCCGTTCCGACGCATCCGCTGCCCGCGTCGGACCTCCCCGCGCCCCGGCCCCGTGTTCGGGCCTGCGTTCGTCCCCGGGGTCTCCACGGCGGCCATTGTAGAGGGGAGGGCGGTGCGGGGTTTCGGGAACCGCGCCCAGGGTCGTTTCACACTGCGGAATGGTTCGCGCGTCCTGGGAAGGCGCATCCCGGGAACGAGACATGTGCGCTGTGGGGTTTTCGCCGGGCACACCTCTCGCGAACGCTCTCGGGCACGGCGTCCTGGGAACGCGGGCGTCCCGCCCGCATCGATTGGCGGCGTCCTCGCCATCCCATTTGCGGGCGGGACGCCCGCGTTCCCAGGACACCGTGCCCGCGCAAGAGGCTCCGCGGGGTGAAATCCGCCAGCAACCCCCTCGAACCGACCCCAAACCACGGAAGAAGCCGTCTCCGTGGGGGTGAAAAATATCTCGTCCCCTCTCTACACCCTGTATATCAATAGCCTAAGAACATCGCCCGGGGCTCTGGGAACGCGGGCGTCTCGCCCGCATCGATCGGCGGCGGTTTGCCGTCCCATTTGCGTGCGAGACGCCCGCGTTCCAGGACGCGCCTTCCCGGGACGCCCGCATCCGTGGGAGACGCCGTTCCCGGGAAGCGCGGTGGGCATCGATGCCGGGCCGCAGGCCGGTCAGGGTGAAAAGGCCCCGGGGCCGCGCCGGGCATGGCGTCCGCCCCCGTCCCGCGACCGGGCTTCAGGCGCCGGGAGCGGCTCCCATGAACCGGCGCCAGGTCTCGATATCCGGGACCCGGAGGTAGAAGTTCCCCTTCTTCGTCTCCCCCAGGGTTGCGCGCGGCGCGTCGGAGTAGTGGTGCCCGGGGAGCAGGACGGTCTCGTCCGGCAGGGAGGCGAGTCGCCGGAGGCTCTCGTACATGCGGTCGGGGTCGGAGCCGGGCAGGTCCACCCGGCCGCACCCCTGGATGAACAGGGTGTCGCCGGAGACGAGGGTGTTCCGGACCCGGAAGCACTGCGACCCCGGGGTGTGGCCGGGGGTATGCAGGAACTCGACCTCGATCTCCCCCACCGACATCCGGTCTCCGGAGTCCACCCGGACGAGGTCGCTCTCCTCGAGGCCGGTCACCCTGCGGAGCCCGTCCGCCTCCTCCCGGTGCACGTAGACCTTGAGACCGTGCTTCGCGAGGAGTTCCGCCACCCCCTCGACGTGGTGGCCTCTCATGCCGCCCCCGCAGTGGTCCGGGTGGTAGTGGGTGACGAGCGCGGCGACCGGCCGGAGGTCCTGCGCCTCCACGTGCCGGAGGAGCCCGTCGACGTCCCAGGCGGGATCGACGAGGGCCACCTCGCGGGTGGTCCGCGACCCGACGAGGTAGGTGAAGTTCTTCATCGGGCCGATCTCGATCTGCTCGATGAAGAGCGGGGAGCCGTCGCCGCTCACGTTGCCGGGTCCCCGGCCTCGCACACGAGCTTCCGGGCGCGCGCCCTCATCTCGTCCGGGAGCCGGGTCGGACGCCTCGCGTCGAGGTCGAGGTGCACCCCGTACTGGCTGAACTCGGCGGCGAGGCCGCCGGTGCGCACCCCGTACATCCGGTGGAGGATCCGCATCGACGATCCCCCGACGTGCATGAGGCCGGAGCGGGTCCGGACCCGGTCGCCGGCCCGGAGCTCGCGCCGGAAACGGCCCTGGAACTCGAACGTCGAGAAGCCGATGCGGTTCTCCCGGAGGTAGGCGGGGGTCATCCCGAAGCGGGCGACCACGTGCATGTTGGCGTCCGAGAAGCGGTGCAGGTAGAAGGGCAGGCCCATGTGTCCCAACAGGTCCACCTCCCACGGCTTGACCGTGTCGCGGCCGGAATCGATGAAGCCCGATTCGTCCCGCGGGCCGGGGCGCGGCTCGTCGGGCGGGCGGTCCCACTCGACCAGCCGCGAACCGATCGCCTCGCGGAGGGAATCGGGCATCGGGGCCGGCTTGCGCGCATCGAGGTCCGTGTAGCGGTGATCGAGGGTGAAGGCGGCGGCGAGGCGTCCCCTCGCCGAGTCGAAGAGCTTGTGGCCGGTGCGCACGGTCTCGCCGTCGCAGCCCACGAGCCCGCTCTCGACGTGGTGGACGTCGCCTTCGAGGAGCTCCGCCTCGAAGCGGGCCGTCGTCGCGGCCGGGGCGAACGCACGCCGGCGTTCGAGCACGTGGGCGGGGCCCGCCTCCACCTCGTCGAACAGGCCGAGCACCGCGTCGGCGATGCGTTCGTAGTAGCAGGCAACGGTGAAATGCTCGAAGGCATCGCACTCCCAGGCCTTCACCATTCCGCGGCAGGTCTCGGTCCAGGCGGTCTTGCTCATCCTTCCAATCGTCTCCGGGTCGCGGCGGGCGGCGGCGCGCCGCTGCACGCCGCCCGGCGGAAACCGCTCCGGACGTGCGCGCGGCGGGAGGCCGGGCGCCCGTTCAGGCGTCGTCCTGGCGCTCCGGGGGGTAGTTCTCGGTGTACCACCACTCGAGGTAGTCGCCGTAGGTAATTGGCGGGAAACGCGGCTCGTCCCCCGGAGCTCGGCACGTCGGCAGGCACTCGATGAGGGTGTCGACGTGGGGTCCGAAGAAGAACGGGATCGCGTAGCGGTGGCGCCCCACCGGGGGCCGGGCGCGGTGCGCGGTGGACTTGAACCGCCCGTTGGTCCAGCGGTGCAGGGTGTCGCCGGAGTTCACCGCGAAGGAGTCGGGCAGGTCGGGGACCGCGGCCCATTCCCCGGACGGCATCAGGACCTCGAGCCCCGGCACCTCCGACTGCGGGAGGAAGGTCATGAAGTTCACGTCGGTGTGGGGTGCGATCCCGAACTGGTTCGCGCCCGCCGCGACCGGCGGGTAGTGGGAGAGCCGGAACGAGAACTGGCTCTCCTCGAACGCGTCGTCGAACCAGTCCCCGGGGAGGTCGAGGGCGGCCGCGACCGCCGGCAGCATGCGGCGCGCGAAGCGATCCATCGCGTCCGTGCAGGCGAGCACGTTCTCCCGGAACCCGGGGAGGCCGTCCGGCCACACGTTGGGACCGGTGAAGCGCCGGCCGCTGCGGCGCAGGGGATCGTCGGGGGGGCGTTCGCGCTTGACGAAGAACGCCTCGTTGAGGTCCGGCGCCGCCCCGGCGTTCACCTCGGCCGTGCGCACCGTGTAGCGCGCCATCGCCATGTAGCCGTTGTTGTGCTCGTTCATGCGGAGCGACGTCTTGGTCCGCATGTCGAGCGCGTGGATGCGGCGCGCCTCGTCGAACGTGCGCGCGACGAGGCCGCGGGGAACGTCGTGGTTGACGACCACGAAGAAGCCGACGTTCTCGAGCGCGGAGCGGATCTCGCCCGCCACCGCCTCCCGCGCCCCGGAGGCGCCGGCGAGGTAGTCCCCGACGTCGACGACCGGGACGGCGGCCCCGGCCATCCGCTGACCGGGCCGGCGCTCTTCGGCAGCCGCCATGTCCTGCCTCTCCCGTGGTTCGCCGCGAATCGCCTTCCGCGCTCAGGCCGCGAAGGCGCCCCGGAGCGCCCGCGCGGCCCTCCGGTGGGCCTCCTCGGCCGCCCCGGCAATGCCGAGGAGGCCGAAGAACCCGTGGATCATGCCCGCGAACGGGGCGTGCTCGCACGAGCTCCCGGACCCGGCCAGGCGCTCGGCGTAGGCGATGCCCTCGTCACGGAGCACGTCGCATTCGGCGGTGATGACGAGGGCGGGAGGGAGGCCGGCGTGGTCGGCGGCGAGGAGCGGCGATGCCCGCCAGTCGCCCGCGGCGTCCGGCCCTCCCAGGTAATGGCGCTGGAACCAGCGCATGGATTCGGCCTCCAGGGTCCCGTAGCCTCGGGCATAGCGTTCGTAGGACGCCCCGCGGCAACGGTAGTCGGTCACCGGGTAGACGAGGAGCTGGTGGCGGAGCGCGGGGCCTCCCTCGTCGCGGGCGAGGAGGGCCGTCACCGCCGCGAGGTTCCCGCCCGCGGAGTCGCCGCCGACCGCGATGCGCGCCGGGTCCGCCCCGATGCGCCCGCCATGCCCGGCGAGCCACCGCACGACCGCGAGGCAGTCGTCGACGGCGGCCGGGAAGGGGTGCTCGGGCCCCATGCGGTAATCGACCGAGACCACCATGCATCCGGCTTCCCGGCAGAGGCTGCGCGCGATCGTGTCGTGGGTGTCGAGGCTGCCGATCACGTGCCCGCCGCCGTGAAAGTAGGCGAGCACGGGCCGGGGTCCGCCCGGCGCGTCCGGTTCCCGGTAGACCCGGACCGGCACCGGGCCGGCCGGGCCGGGGAGCTCCCGATCCTCGACCGCGGCGACGGGCGGGGGAGGGAACACCTCGAGGCGCGCCTTCATCCCCGCCTCGAACTGCGCGCGCGCCTCCTCGGGGGCGAGCTCCTGGATGGACGGCAGCCCGGCCGCGGCGACCTGCCGGAGAAAGGCCTGGATCTCGGGATGCACGTCGGTCGGGATCATCCATCGGCTCCGGCGGCGGATCGGAAGGGGCGCCGCCCCGCGGGCGCCGATGGTACGAGATCGCGGCGTTCCGTGCAGGCGCGCGAGAACGGGCTGGGTGGGGGACGTTCCCCGATGCCGCACCCTGCCCGGCGAAAACCCCACCGCGCACATGCCTCCGGCCGCGCGGGTCTTGCATTGCGGCCGCGCGGGGCGCAGCATTTCCGCCCGTTCCGAACGGAAGGGAGGGCCTCCAGGTGGAGGGTGCAGGAGGAACCGCGACACCGGACGCCGCATCCGGGCCGTCGGTCAAGGGGCTTCACCACGCGGCCTTTCGCTGCCGCGATTCCGAGGAGACCCGCCGGTTCTACGAGGACTTCCTCGGGCTCCCGCTCGTGGAGGCGTTCGAGATCCGGGAGACGATGACGGGCCGGGCGACCAGGGTGCTCCATACCTTCTTCGAGATGGGCGACGGGTCGTGCATGGCGTTCTTCGAGGCGCCCGGCCGGCCGTTCGAGTTCAAGGCCCAGCACGATTTCGACCTTCACATCGCGCTCGAGGTGGACGCTGCCGGGCTCGAGGCCAGGTTCGAGCAGGGGAGGGCGCTCGGAATCGAGACCCGCGGCATCGCGGACCACGGGTTCATCCGGTCCATCTACTTCCGCGACCCGAACGGGTACGTCGTGGAGCTGTCCGCCAAGAAGGCGGACCCGGCGCCCCCTGGTACGGGGGACCGTACCCGCGCCGCCCGCGATGCACTCGACGAGTGGCAGAGGTCCAAGCCGGACGCCGCCCGCCCGGACGAGACCGGCCCATGAACCGAAACGATCCCCGGGAGAAGCAGCCATGAACACCGCCGCCAGCCTGGCGACCCCCGCCCTCGAATCCGCCTGCGCCCAGCGTGCGCTCTACTGGTCCGCCGCCAACAACTTCCGGAAGGGTCAGCCGGACGTTCCGCGCCACGTCTTCGTCCGAGAGCGCGACCGGGCGCTCGACGACGGGACGGGCACCGCCCTCATCCCCCTCGACCTCTCCGACCGGCTCGGGCTCGACTATCCCGCGAGCGTCCCGAACCTTCTCGCCCGCTACGTGCGGGTGGAAGGCGGGGACGAGATCGCATACGAGCTCGCCTCGTCCGGCGAGGCGTATTACGTCATGGAGGGGGACGGCGAGGCCGAAAAGGCGGACGAGCGGTTCGCCTGGGCGGCGGGAGACGTGTTCGTGCTGCCGGGGGCCGGCGGGCCGACCCGGATCCGCGCGGGCGGGAGCGGCGCGCTCCTGTGGATGGTGACCGACGAGCCGGTGTTCTCCTACTTCGGGGTCGGGGAGGCCCCGTTCCGCAACGGCCCCGGGGCGGTCCACTACCCGGCCGAGGCCATCGAGGCCGAGATGGCCCTCATCCACCGGCGGGTGGACGACGGCCGGCAGTCCGGCAAGGCGGTCCTGTTCAGCCGCGCCGACCTCGAGGCGAACCACCTCGCGACCCCTACCGTCGCGTTCGCCTTCAACTCCCTCCCGCCCGAGGAAGACCAGCCCCCGCACCGCCACAACGCGGCCGCCCTCACCCTCTGCGTGCGGGGCGAAGGGGTCTACTCGATGGTGGACGGGCGGAAGGTGGACTGGATGGACCGTGCGGTCATGGTGACCCCGCCCTCGGCCCTGCACTCCCACCACAACCGGGGGCCGGAGATGATGTACAGCGTCGTCGCCCAGGACGGCGGGGTCTTCTACAACGCCCGAACGCTCGGCTACGCCCCGGACTGACCTGGGGGAGACGGGAGGAGGCGGGCGGGCCGGCGGCGGACCCCGAGGGGTTCCCGGAGGGGAGTCATGCGGAATGGTCGACCGACCGGTTCGGCCCCCGTCGGGCAGGGATGCCGCTCCACTTCTTCTCGCTCAGCGTCCGGGAGGACCCGGGACGGCGCCGAACGCAGGCCGTTGCGCCGAATGGACCAGGCAGGGCTATCGCCCCACCGTCGACCATTCCGGATGATCCCCTTCCGAGGCGTCTCGCACCGCCTGCCGCCGGGGTGCGATCGGGCTCGGGAGCGGCGCATCGGGAGCGGTGCATCGCCGGCTTCCGCCGGCCGCCGCACCGCGACCGGGTCAATCGGCGGCGGCGGGCTCGCTTGGCGGAGCGGGCCGCCACGGCCCTTCCAGCCGGGCCAGCCGCTCACCCTGATCGATTTGACGTGCGGCGACGGAGGCGAGCACGGCGCGCACGCGCTCCTGACCCTGTTCGAGCCTGGCGAGCCGTTCGCCTTGATCGATCTGGCGCTTGGCGAGGTCCGCCACGTCCGCCCGGAGCGTGCTGTTCATGCGCCACGTGGACCCGATGATCGCCACCGCGGCCCCGACGATGGCGATCAGGATCGTGGTGGCGCCCGCGTCGAAGGTCATGATGCGGCTCGGGGGTGGCGTCGGGGCGGGAAGGCGATCCGGCGACCGGACCCGCCGGTACTCCGCTTCTCGTGGGGTCGGGGCGGGCGGTGAAGCACGCGGCAACGAAGCGTGCCGGTGTCCTCGACGCCTGTACAAGCCGCGATTCCCTTCCACGACGTCATGGATTTTCAACAGGTACTCGCATCGTCTGGCTCCCCGGGAGGGACTCGAACCCCCGACCTAGTGGTTAACAGCCACCCGCTCTACCGGCTGAGCTACCGAGGAACGCGCGGGATCGTAAGGGCGCGCGGCGGCCGGGGTCAATGGCCGGCGCCCCGTCGCCGGCGCCCCGTCGCGGGATCGTTTCACCCCGACCGATTCGCGGCCAAGTGCCAATCAATGCCCACCGCTCCTCCTGGGAACGCTTGTGTCCCGCCCGCAAATGGGATGGCAAGACCACTGCGGACCGATGCGGGCGGGACACAAGCGTTCCCAGGACGCCCGCATCCGTGGAAGGCGTCGTTCCCAGGACCTCCACCGCCCCGATCCGACCGAACCGGGTTCGCCCGCGCGAACCGATCCCGCAGCGTGAACCGGCCCTGCCCCGCCGCCTCCGGCTACTTCGTGCCCATCGCCTCCGCGAGCCGGTCGAGGGCGGCTTGGAGGTTCTCCATGCTGGTCGCGAACGAGAGGCGCATGAAGCCGGGGGCGCCGAAGGCGGACCCGGGCACCACCGCGACCCGGGCCGCCTCCAGGAGCCACTCCGCGTAGGCGACGTCGTCGTTGGCGTTGCGGTGCGCGGCGATGGCGCCCCCGAAGTCCGGGAAGGCGTAGAACGCGCCTCGCCCCGGTACGCAGCTCACCCCCGCGAGCTCGTTGAGCCGCCGGTTCACGTAGTCGTGGCGTTCGTGGAAGATGCGGCTCCGCTCCTCGACGTAGGCGTGGTCCCCGGAGAGGGCGGCCGCCGCGGCGGCCTGGGAGATGGAGCAGGGATTCGAGGTGCACTGGGACTGGATCTTCCGCATCGCGGCGCTGATCGCGTCCGGGGCCGCCGCGTAGCCGATGCGCCAGCCGGTCATCGCATAGGCCTTGGAGACCCCGTTCAGCACCACCGTGCGGTCCATGAGGTCCGGCGCGGCGTCGAGGACGTTCGAGAACGGCTCGTCGTCCCACATGATCTTCTCGTACATGTCGTCGGTGGCGACCACGACGCCGGGGTGGCGGCGGAGCACCTCCGCGAGCCCCTCGAGCTCGCTCCGCCGGTAGCAGGCGCCGGTCGGATTGGAGGGGCTGTTGAGGATGAGGAGCCGGGTGCGCGGGGTGATGGCCGATTCGAGCTGCTCGGGGGTCATCTTGAACCCGGAGGCGGCGCCCGTCTCCACCACCACCGGCGCCCCGCCCGCGAGGAGGACCACGTCCGTGTACGAGACCCAGTAGGGTGCGGGCACGATGGCCTCGTCGCCGGTGTCGACGATGCACTGCACGAGGTTGTAGAGCGAGTTCTTGCCCCCGCTCGACACCACGACCTGGGACGGCCGGTAGTCGAGATCGTGGTCCCGCTTCATCTTGGCTATGATCGCTTCCTTGATCTCCGGGGTTCCGTCCACCGCCGTGTACCTCGTCCGGCCCGCGTCCATCGCGTCCTTCGCGGCCTGGAGGACGAAGCCGGCCGTGTCGAAATCCGGCTCCCCGGCGCCGAGGCCGATGACGTCGTGCCCCGCCTCCCGGAGCCGGCGGGCCTTGTCCGTGACCGCGATGGTGGGAGATTCCTTGATGGCGTGGATTCGATTCGAGAGATTCACGGAACGCATGCTCCTCGTTCGCCGGCCGCCCGGCGGTGGGGTTGGAACCGCGTCATTGTAGGCGAGAGCGCGGGCCGCTTCATGGAGCACGGGGACGGAAACGGAAGCGCCCGGGGCGGCCGCCGCGACCGCTTCGAGCTCGAAGCGGGCTTCCGGCCCTCCGGCGACCAGGGGCCGGCCGCCGCCGCCCTCGTGGACGGGCTCGGGAACGGGCTCGCCCACCAGACCCTGCTGGGGGTGACCGGGTCCGGAAAGACCTTCACCATCGCCAACGTCATCCGCTCCATCCAGCGGCCGACCCTGGTGCTCGCGCCCAACAAGACCCTCGCCGCCCAGCTCTACGGGGAGATGCGCGAGTTCTTTCCGCGCAACGCGGTCGAGTACTTCGTCTCCTACTACGACTACTACCAGCCCGAAGCGTACATCCCCTCGACCGACACCTACATCGAGAAGGACGCCTCGATCAACGAGCACGTGGAGCAGATGCGCCTCTCCGCCACGAAGGCGCTCCTCGAGCGCGCGGACACGATCATCGTCGCCACCGTCTCGGCGATCTACGGCCTCGGCGACCCCGAACGCTTCCATGCCATGGTGCTCCACCTGGTGCGGGGAGGGCGGATCGACCAGCGCGAGCTGCTGCGCCGCCTCGCCGAGCTCCAGTACACGCGCACTTCCCTCGAGCTGCGCCGCGGCAGCTACCGGGTGCGCGGCGACGTCATCGACGTCTACCCCGCCGAGTCGGAGCGCGAGGCGGTGCGGATCGAGCTCTTCGACGACGAGATCGAGGCGCTCTCGCGCTTCGACCCCCTGACCGGCGAGGTGTCCGCGACCATCCCGCGGTACACGATCTACCCCAAGAACCACTACGTGACCCCGCGCGACACGGTCGTCGACGCGGTCGACGCGATCCGCGAGGAGCTGAGGGGGCGGCTGCACGAGCTGCGGGCGGGGCAGAAGCTGGTGGAGGCGCAGCGTCTCGAGCAGCGCACCCGCTTCGACCTCGAGATGCTCCAGGAGATCGGCCACTGCAAGGGGATCGAGAACTACTCGCGCTACCTCTCCGGGAGGGCTCCGGGCGAGCCGCCGCCCACCCTGTTCGACTACCTCCCGGCAGGGGCGCTGCTCGTCATCGACGAGAGCCACGTCACCGTGCCCCAGCTCGGCGCGATGTACCGCGGGGACCGCTCGCGCAAGGAGACCCTGGTGCGGTACGGGTTCCGCCTGCCGTCGGCGCTCGACAACCGGCCGCTGCGCTTCGACGAGCTCGAACGCATCTCGCCCCAGACGGTGTACGTGTCGGCCACCCCGGGTTCCTACGAGCGGGAGCGTTCCGGCGACGTGGTGGAGCAGCTCGTGCGGCCGACGGGGCTCGTGGACCCGGAGGTCGAGATACGCCCCGCGATCACCCAGGTCGACGACGTGCTGGGGGAGATCAACCGCCGCGCCGGGGCGGGGGAGCGGGTGCTCGTGACCGTGCTCACCAAGCGGATGGCCGAGGACCTGACCGAGTACCTCGCCGAGCACCAGGTGCGGGTGCGCTACCTCCACTCCGACATCGATACGATCGAGCGGGTCGAGATCATCCGGGACCTTCGCCTCGGCGAGTTCGACGTCCTCGTCGGCATCAACCTGCTCCGGGAAGGGCTCGACATGCCGGAGGTCTCCCTCGTCGCGATCCTCGATGCCGACAAGGAGGGCTTCCTCCGCTCCGAGCGCTCGCTCATCCAGACCATCGGGCGGGCGGCGCGCAACATCAACGGTACGGCCATCCTGTACGCCGATGCGCCGACCGACTCGATGAAGCGGGCGATCCGGGAGACCGACCGGCGCCGTGCGCGCCAGGTCGACTACAACCGGGAGCACGGGGTCACGCCGCGCGGGATCCGGAAGGCGGTGATGGACGTCATGGAGGGAGCGCGGCAGGGGCCGGCCGCGAGCCCGCGGAAGTTCGTCGAAGGGGCGAACGCCTTCATCCGGGACGCCGCCCTCGGGCGCGAAGACCTCGACGCGCGCATCGCCGACCTCGAGCGCCGGATGTTCAAGCACGCCGATGATCTCGAATTCGAGGAGGCGGCCCGGATCCGGGACCGTATCCAGCAGCTTCAGGCGGCGGGGCTCGGGCTCGCGAGCTGAATGCGGCCCGCGCGGCGCAACGCCTGCGCCGCGCCCGTACGACACGCGTGGCGGCGCGGCGCGCCCGTTGCGCTGCTTCCCCCGGACCGGGAACGAGGCGATCCGCGGGTACGGCCCGCCGGCCGTTCGCGGCTCGGCGTGCGGTCATCAGGTGTGATCCACCGATCCCCGCCGGCATTTGGACGATACCCAAATAGACAATCGGACGCTTCCATAACCAGCAATCAGACGCTTCCATCATCGGCAAATGGACGATATTCTGATCGGCAAATGGCCGCTCCGAATACACTGTTGCCGCGGCACTTGGCGCCGGTCGTCCGATCGGCGTTGCAGGATACGCCGGTCGTCTGCGTGCTCGGGCCGCGCCAGAGCGGCAAGACGACCCTGGTGCGGAGCCTGGCCCCGGAGAGGGCCTTCGTCAGCCTGGACGAGCCGGACTACCTGTACGCTGCCGCCATCGATCCGGCAGGTTTCATCGCAAGCCTGCCGCAGGAGGTGACCCTCGACGAAGTGCAGCGGGCGCCCGGATTGCTGCCCGCCATCAAGCTGGCAGTGGACCGCAACCGCCGGCCCGCCCGCTTTCTGCTGACGGGTTCGGCCAATCTCCTGCTGCTGCCCAAGGTCACCGAATCCCTTGCCGGGCGTATGGAGATCGCCCAACTGCACCCGCTGACGGAGGCGGAGAAGGCCCGCCGTCCGGGCCGCTTCGTCCAGGCCCTGCTGGAGGGGGCCCTCGCGCCCTCGATCGACCCGCCGCCCGCGGAAGCGCCGCCATTGCCGGAACGGCTCGTGGCCGGCGGCTATCCCGAGCCGCTGACGCGGACGCCGGCGCGGGCCCGGCAATGGCGCCGGCAGTATCTGCGCAGCGTGATCGAGCGGGACGTGAGGGACGTGGCGCGGGTCAAGGACGCCGACGACCTGGCGCGGCTGCTGGAGCTCCTCGCCCTGCGCGGCGCGCATCTGCTCAACGTCAGCCGCCTGGCTGGCGGGCTCGGCCTGCGCCGGGAGACGGTGGAACGCTATCTCTCGGTGCTCGAGCGGCTGTTCCTGCTGCGCCGGCTGCGGCCCTGGCACGGCAACGCCGCCAAGCGCCTCGTCAAGTCCCCCAAGGCGCATCTGCTGGACAGCGGCCTCGCCGCCACCCTGGCCGATCTGACGGAGCGGGACTGGCTCCGCCAGCGGCAGCGAATGGGGCGCCTGCTGGAGTCCTTCGTGGTCCAGCAACTCGTCGCGCAGGCCTCGTGGACGGACCCCGATCTGCGGTTCTGGCACTACCGGGACAAGGATCAGGCAGAGGTGGACGTGGTGATGACCCGCGGCCGCAGTGTCTGGGGCGTGGAGATCAAGGCGGCCCGCTCCCTGGCCGGCGGTGACGGACGCGGCCTCGCCCGGCTCGCCGCCATCTGCGGTGCGGACTTCCGGCAAGGCGTGCTGTTCCATACCGGAACGGATCTGCTGCCGATGGCCGACGAGCGTATGCTCGCGGCGCCGCTCTCGGCGTTGTGGGAGTGGTAGCCGCCCGGGACCTTCTTCCAGGCCATGTACTCGCCGATCCGGACCGGACCAGGGCCGTTTCACGCTCCGGAATCGGTTCGCGCGGACTGGACTTGCCCCGGTCCGTGGACGATTGATGGTTTTCGCCCCCGTTGGTCCGAGGAGCAAGCACCGGTGAGGATGGATTCTCCTCAGGTCCCGGGGGCGGGAAGCCTCCCCGAGGGTGGTTCGGGGCCTCGGCGTGTGCGAGCGCGTCGGTCGCGGCGCGGCGTTCATGGGCCGGCCGTACTCGCCGGACGCGGAGGCCCGCGAAATCGTCCGTGGTCATCCGCTCCCGTGGCCGGATGGGATCGGAAGCGTTACCGAGGGAAAGCGGTCATACTGACGGCGGCCTGGAACAGCCGGACGGTGCATGACGGTGCGCCGATGGAGGCGAGGAACCGAACCATGCGCCACTTCAACACCACCGGCCCGGTCAAACCCGACAAGCACTACTGCATCCCGCCGCTCGCCCGTCCGGATCCGGACGAGGTCCTCCGGCTGGTAGACGGCGAGAAGTACTTCGTGCTGCACGCTCCCCGGCAGACGGGCAAGACCTCCGCTCTCCCGGCGCTGTGCGACCTGCTCAACGGGTAAGGCTACGCCTGCGTGTACACCACCGTCGAGACCGCACGTACGGCCCGCGAAGACGTGGAACAGGCAATGCGGACGGTGCTCCCCCGACTGGGATCGGATGCGTGGTCGGCGTTGGGTGACGATTTTCTGGCCAGGGAGTGGTCCGGCATTCTGGCCGGGTTCGGTCCGAACGGGGCGCTGGGCGAGGCGCCGAGGCGCTGGGCGGAGGCGTCGCCGAAGCCGCTGGTGCTGCTCATCGACGAGATCGACACGCTCCAGGGCGACCCGCTGCTCTTGGCGCTCCAGCAGCTACGCGCGGGCTACCCCATGCGCCCGGACGGCTTTCCGTACACCGGCGACGTCCCTTGACGCCGTCCGGTTTCGATTTCCAGGGCTGCATATCTTCGATTCGATGGAGGTTTCGATGGCCATGCCGAAGCGTATCCCGACCCTCGCCGGCGTCCTCGCCACCGCCCTGTTTCTCGCACCGGGCGGCGTGTGGGCGCAGCCCAGGGGGCGCGTCATGAGCGTCCGGGCGCGGGCCGCCGCGCGGCGCTTCGCCTTGGCGACGCTCCTCGCGCTCCCCGGCGCGGGGGAGGCGCAGGCCGCGGCGGTGTGCAGCGATACCCCGGGGCCGAACGACAGGGTCTATTGCACGCGCGCCTTCGGTACCGACATCGACATCGACCTCGACCTCACGAACCGGGCCATCGCGACGTCGGGAGTCTACGAAAACGGCTTCTATGCCGTTCAACGAGGAAGCGGCGCGATATCCATCGGCACGACGGGCGGCTCCATCGTGACGACGGGCACAAGAAACTCCAGCGGCATCGCCGCGTGGACCGCGAATGCCGCGAACGAGGCGGTGCTCGCTATCGGCATGACGCGGGGCTCCGTCAATACATCGGGCTCGAACAGCCACGGCATCGATGGCGTTCACACAGGCGCGGGCCGAATCGACATCGACATGACGAGAGCCTCCATCTCGACGGAGGGCTCGCGAGCCCACGGCATCTTCGGCTATCACCGGGGCGCGGGCGGAGTCGACATCGACATGAGGGGCGGCTCCGTCATGGCGATCGGCGAAGGGGCCCACGGCGTTTACGGCCTTAATTACTCCGGCACGGGCGGAATCGACATCGACGTGACGGGCGGCTCCATCGCGACGACGGGCGCAAGCTCCAGGGGTATCACCGCGTGGATCGCGAATGCCGCGAACGAGGCGGCGATCGCTATCGGCATGACGCGGGGCTCCGTCGATACATCGGGCTCGCGCGGCCACGGCATCTATGGCGTTCACGCAGGCGCGGGCAGAATCGCCATCGACATGACGAGCGGCTCGATCTCCACGACGGGTGGGCGCGCCTACGGCATCCACGGCTATCACTCGGGCGCGGGCGGAGTCGACATCGCCATGAGGGGCGGCTCCGTCATGACGACGGGCGAAAGGGCCCACGGCGTTTACGGCCTCAATTACTCCGGCGCGGCGGGCGGAATCGACATCGACGTGACGGGCGGCTCCGTCATGGCGACGGGCGAGAGGGCCCACGGCGTCTACGGCGTTCATGCGGGCGCGGGCGGAATCGACATCGACATGACGGGCGGAACCGTCACGGCGGTGGGCCAAAGCGCCTACGGCATCCAGGGCTTTATCCACAATGCCGCGAACGAGGCGGCGATCGACATCGACGTGAAGGGCGGAACCGTCGTGGGGGAGGGTCTCTTCGGTTACGGCGCACACGGAGCTCACGACGGTCTCGGTTCCGCCTCGTTGACGACGGGCGCGGAGGCCAGGGTCAAGGCGCCTTTCTCCATCGGCGTGGTCGGCCGGCTGGCGAACGCCGCGAACGCGGCGGGGCGGCTCGTCATCGCGCACGGGGGCGCGGTGGAGGCGCGGAACATCGGCCTTCAGGCGTGGGCCACCCGGTCGAGCGGCCACACATTCGGCGACGGCGCGCAGACGGCGGACGGCGCGGCCCGGACCGAACCGATGATCGCCGTCGCCTCGAGCGGAACGGTCACGGTCGGCGCCTCGGTGACGGACGCCTTCGTCAGGGACAGGATCGCGGGCGCCGACGAGACGTTGTCGGCCGCCGAGCGCGCGGTCCTCGACGCCGTCGCGGCGAGGGATTCGGACGCGCTGGACACGGCGCTCGCGGCGCTTCCCGCCGCCTACGACGCCGCCTGGAAAGCGGAGGCGCGGAATCTTCTGGGGAAGCTCGCGGCCGAGCCGAGCGCCGCCGTCGCGGCATACCGGGCGGCCGACGAGATCCTGGGCCTTTCCCGCGCCGGCGTCCGCGCCGCGGCGTTGTCCCACCCCAGGATCGCCTCCTTCGTCCGTCAGGGCGACCGCGACCCGGCGATCCTGGCCACCGCGGCGGAGGATCGAACGCCGCAGCAGAGGGCGGCGCTGGCGGAGCAGGAGATGCTCTCGGCCGCCGAGCGGACGGTGCTGGAAGCCGTGCTGACGGGCGGCGATCCGACGGCGGCTCTGGCCGCCCTTCCCGCCGCCTATACGGACGACTGGAAGGACGGGGTCCGGCAGCGCGCGGCGAGCTACAACGATGGCGGCATCCGGGTGGACGTGACGGGAGGCTCGATCGCCGCCGAAGGGAACGGCGTGGAGGCGTTCTACGCCGTTCCGCATGACCGCAACGGCGCCATCGCGGTCGCGGTGGCCGAGGGCGCGCGCGTCACGGGCAGCCGGAACGGTGTCCACGTCCGCGGCGCGGGCGCCGGAGAAGGGAGTTTCCGAGCCCAGAGCGTGACGGTGAACGGCGCGGTGACGGGCGGAACCGGCGCGGGCGTGCACATGGCCGGCGGCGGGCGGCTCACCGTCGGCAAGACCGGGCGTGTCGGCGCGGCTTCGGGCGTGGGCGTCCTCGCCGACGGACCGGGCGACCTCCACGCCACGGTGGCCGGGACGGTCGACGGCGACATCCGGAGCACGGGCGCGGGGACGCTGACGCTGGCGGTATCGGAAGGCGGCGTCGTCACGGGAACGGTGCACGACCCGGTCGGCCCGCTGACGGTGGCCGGCAGTATCGGGCGGCTGCTCTACACCAACGGCGCCACGGTCACCGTGGCCGGCACCGGCAAGCTCACGGGCGTCGAGGTCGACGGCCGGACCGAGGCGCTACGCAGCGAGGCCGGCGACCTGAGCCTGACCGTGGCCGACATGGGCATGGTGACCGGCGACGTCCGGGCGCGCGGCGGCCGGCTCACCCTGGACTTGAAGGCAGGCGGGACGATCGCGGGCACGGTGCACGATCCGGCCGGCCCGCTGACGGTGGCGGGCAGTATCGGGCGGCTGCTCTACGCCAACGGCGCCACGGTGACGGTGGCCCGGACCGGCAGGCTCACCGGCGTCGAGGTCGAGGGCCGGAGAGAGGCGTTGCGCAGCGAGGCCGGCGATCTGGACCTCACCGTGGCGGGCATGGTCACCGGGGACGTGTTCGGCCTGGGGGCGGGCGAGCACACGGTCACCGTCTCCAACGGCGGCACGGTGACGGGCACCGTGCGTCTGGCCGCGAGCACGGTAACGGTGCACGGCAGGGCCGGGCGGGTGCGCTTCGACGACGGCGGCACGGTGACGGTGGGCAGTACCGGCTGGATCACGGGCATCGAGGACGACGGCCGGACCGAGGCCATCAAGAACGAGGCCGGGGACCTGGTGGTGAGCGTGGCCGGCAGGGTCGGAGGAGACATCGATGTAGCCGGTGCGGGCAGTGAGTTGCGGGTCGACGGCACGGTCGAGGGGCGCGTCCGGTTCCGTCAGGGCGGGATGGTGACGGTCGGAGAGAACGGCAAGATTGAAGGAAGGGTATCGAGGGACGAGGGCGAGCTCGTGGCGGTGATCGAACGAAAGCCGGAGGAGACGACGAGGGCCGCGGCCGTGGGGCGGGCGTTCCCGGGCGGTATCGACCTGCCACACGATGAAATCCTGCTGAAGCCCGAGCTCGCGGACCATGAGCCGCGTATGCGGGTGTACGAGGCGTTGCCCTCGGTGCTGCTGGGGCTGAACCGCCTGCCGGAGTTCCGGGACCGGATGGCCGCGCCGCGGACGGCGAACGGAGCGGGCTGGGCTCGCGTGGAGGCGTTCCGCGGCAAGTGGAAGGCGGACGAGTCGACGACGGCGGGCTTGGAGTACGACCACCGCCGCCACGGCCTGAAGGCGGGGATGGACGCCGCGGTGGGCGAACGCGGCCTGCTCGGCGTCTCCTTCCATCACCGGCGGGGGACGGCGGAGGTGCCGAACGGGGGTGAGATCGATCTGTCCGGCAACGGCGTGGGGGTGTCCGGCGCCGCTTGGCTCGGGGACGACGTCTACGTGGACGTGCAGGCCGAGGCGACGTGGTACGAGGCCGACCTGAGCGCCGCGCGCCACGGGGTGCTGAAGACGGACGTGCCGGGCCGCGGCCATGCGTTGGGGGTGGAAGCGGGCCGGCGGGTCACCCTGGAGCGCCTGCCGGCGGGGATGGTGCTCACGCCGCGGGCCGGGCTGGTGCATTCGAAGGTGTCGGTGGGCGGTTTCACCGACGCGGTGGGCGCGCGCGTGTCGGTGGAGGACGGGCGCAGCCTGAAGGGCCGTGCGGGCGTGGCGGTGGAGATGGAGCCGGGCGGAGCTTCGCGGAGCCGGGTGTTCGGCTCGGTGGACGTGGAGCGCGAGTTCTCGCGGGATACGAAGGTGGTGGTGTCGGGGACGGAGTTGCGGTCGGAGGCCGAGGCGACGTGGCTGCGCCTGGGTCTGAACGGGGTCCATGCCTGGGACGACGGGCGGTACGCGGTGCAGGGCGGGATGAGCTACGCGACGAGCGGCGGCGGCCACGAGCTCGGCGGCGGATTGCACCTGACGGTGCGGTTCTGAGCGGGCATCCCCCCCAACCGCCGAGACCTCATCGACGTCCCGCACCCGGGACGGACGAGGACGTTCTCCGGGCGCCGCCGGTTCCCGGCGGCTCGGCGAGGCCGGGCAGCACCTCGTGATCGAGCCCGCGATGGAGGCTCTCGAAGGCGCCGCCGGCGTGCTCGCTACCCTCACCATCCTCGCCGGAGTGTTCCAGCTCGCCGGCCCATTCGTCCCGGAGGGGCCGTCATCGGCCGCTCGCCTCCTCCTTCGCCGGCAGGCCCCGGGCGCCCGGAACCGACGGGCGAGCCCGATCCACCAGCAGCGGCGCCGACCGCCGCCGGGGGGTGGGAGACGGACGTGGAAGCGTCCGCGCTTCTCCGGGCTCTCGAAGGCGAGGATGGCCTCCGGCATGTACCGCTCGGGCCGGTCCCATGCGCCCGCCAGGTCGCAGTCGAGGCGGGCGGGCGGCCGCCCGCGATGATGCTGCCGGGGAGCCGGTAGAGGATCCAGGCGCCGTCCTCGACGAAGAGCCGCAGGCCCTTCTCGAGGAATCCGCGCCGTTGGTGCTCGATCCACTTCCCTCGGGGGAACTTCTCCCCTTCGGGGAACTCGCCGGTGGTGCGGGGCCTCCTGGCCCATTGCCGGGCCGGCGGGAGGGGAGTATCTTTGCGTCCCGGCAGGCGCGTAGCTCAGTGGTAGAGCACTACCTTGACATGGTAGGGGTCGCTGGTTCAATCCCAGCCGCGCCTACCAACCTTGCGGCGGGCCTGATCGGCGGATCGAGTTCGCCGGGGACCGCGCCGATCGGTCCGGGTCGGCGGATGCGGGCCGGCATGGCCGCGCGCCGGTCCGGAATCCTGAGCGGGGCGCCGCTCCCGGAGCGGAGCGCCCGAGACCTTCGGTTCCGTTCATGGCTCGATGGTTCGAGGCGGCGCTTCGTTCGTGATGCCGGGCGGGTAACGGCCGGCGGGGCATGACCGAAGGCATCGCCGGTCGTGAGATCGCTCTGCCGCCACCCCGCCGGGCCGGCTCTCGGCGGCTTCCTGGCGCTTGCCGCCGCTCTCGGGGTCGGGCGCTTCGTCTATACGCCGATCCTGCCGTACATGGCAGCGGGCCTCGGGCTCAGCAAGTCCGAAGCCGGCCTCATCGCGTCGGCGAACTTCCTCGGCTACCTGCTCGGCGCGCTCGCCGCCGCCCGGGGGAGCGTACCCGGCGCCCGGCGTTCGTGGCTGCTCGGCGCCCTCGCGGTGAGCGCGCTCACCACCGGAGCGATGGCCCTCCCTGCCTCGCTCGGCCCGTTTCTCGCTCTCCGCTTCGCGGGCGGGGCCGCGAGCGCGCTGGTGATGGTCTTCGCCTCGGCCCTCGTCCTCGACCGGCTGTCCGCGATGGGCCGCTCCGAATGGGCGGCGATGCTCCATGCCGGGGTCGACGGGGGGATCGCGATCTCGTCCCTGGCGGTCTCGGGTGTCGCCGCGGGCGACGACGACTGGCCGCGCCCGTGGATGGCGAGCGGGGCCATCGCGGCCGCGGCATTGCTGCCGTCATGGTGGCTGATTTCACGGGGAGAGAGGCACTCGCCGGTCGTGGCCGTGGCCGCCGACCGGCCCGGGGCCGTCGGGGACGGCGCCCGCTTTCCCCGGTTCCTCCTCGCCTACGGCCTGTTCGGCTTCGCCTGCGTGATCACCGCCACCTTCGTCTCCGACATGGTGCGCGCGGACCCCGTCCTGCGGCCGGCGGAGCATCCGGTGTGGCTCTGGGTCGGCCTGACCGCGGCGCCGTCGGTGCTGCTGTGGACCTGGGCCGGACGGCGCTGGGGAAACGAACGCGCCTTCGCCGCCGCCTGCCTGATCGAGTCGGCGGGGGTCGCCCTCGGCGTCCTCGCGGGCGACGTCCGGCTCCTGCTGCTGGCGACGGGCCTCTTCGGCGGGACGTTCATGGGCCTCACCGCCCTCGGCCTCATCACCGGCCGCCTGCTGTCCGCCGGGAACCCGCGCCGCGCCCTCGCCCTGATGACCGCGTCGTTCGGAGCGGGACAGACCATCGGCCCGCTCGTCGCGGGCCTGCTCTTCGACCTGTGGGGCAGCTACCTGCTTCCTTCCCTGCTGGCGGCGGCCGCTCTCGCCGCCGCGGCCGTCCTCGCCGTCCACCCGCCGCGCCCCCATGCGGCATGAGCCGCCCGGCGTCCGGGCGGCGCGGGGGGATCAGTCGGCGGCCTCCGGCCGGATCATCCCCGGCGGCGGCGCCTTCGCGGCCGCCTCGGCCGCGAGGGCCGCGACCGCCGCCTCCACCGGCGCCGTCTCCTGCCGCCGGACCCCGAGCCGGCGCACGGTCACCGTGCCGTCGTCCGCCTCCTTGCGTCCCGCGACCAGGATCGCGGGCGCCTTCGCGAGGCTGTGCTGGCGCACCTTGTAGGAGATCGTCTCGTTGCGGAGGTCGGTCCGAGCGCGCAAGCCCGCCGCTTCCAGCCGGCGTGCGCACTCGCGGGCGTGGTCGTCGGCGTCGGAGACCACCGTGGCCACGACCGCCTGCACCGGCGCGAGCCACAGGGGGAGGCTCCCCGCATAGTGCTCGATGAGGATCCCGGCGAACCGCTCCAGCGAGCCGAACAGGGCCCGGTGGAGCATCACCGGGACGTGCTTGCGGCCGTCCTCGCCGACGTAGGCCGCCCCGAGGCGTTCCGGCAGGTTGAGGTCGACCTGGAGGGTGCCGCACTGCCAGTCGCGTCCGATCGCGTCGCGCAGCACGAACTCGAGCTTCGGGCCGTAGAAGGCGCCTTCGCCGGGGTTGACGGTGTAGTCGAGCCCGGTCGACTCGACCGCCGCCCGGAGCGCGGCTTCGGATCGGTCCCAGATCTCGTCCGAGCCGACCCGCCGCTCCGGCCGGTCGGCGAACTTGACGTGCACGTCCTCGAAGCCGAAGTCGCGGTAGATGCGGAGGATCAGCTCGCACACCCCGCGGCACTCGTCCGTGATCTGCTCCGGCGTGCAGTAGATGTGCGCGTCGTCCTGGGTGAACGCGCGCACCCGCAGCAGGCCGTGCAGGGCGCCGGAGGGCTCGTAGCGGTGGACCTTGCCGAACTCGCTCATGCGAAGGGGCAGGTCCTTGTAGCTCCTGAGCCCGTGGTTGAAGACCTGGAGGCTGCCGGGGCAATTCATCGGCTTGAGCGCGAACGTGCGTTCGTCCTCGGTCTCGGTGGTGTACATGTGTTCGGCGAACGTCTCCCAGTGGCCGGACGCCTCCCAGAGCGATCGAGCCATGACGTCGGGCGTGTTCACCTCCCGGTAGCCCGCCGCGTCCTGACGGGCGCGCATGTAGCCGATGAGGCCCTGGAACAGGGTCCAGCCGTCCGGGTGCCAGAACACCGCCCCCGGCGCCTCCTCCTGGAAGTGGAAGAGGTCCATCTGGCGTCCGAGCTTCCGGTGGTCGCGCCGCTCGGCCTCTTCGAGGCGCCGCAGGTGCGTGCGGAGGGCTTTCGCGTCCGCCCAGGCGGTGCCGTAGATCCGCTGGAGCATCGGGTTGCGCGGGTCCCCCCGCCAGTACGCCCCCGCGACCGAGGTGAGCTTGAACGCGGTTCCGAGCCGGCCGGTGGAGGGAAGGTGCGGCCCGCGGCAGAGATCGGTGAACGCTCCCTGGCGGTAGACGGTGATCGCTTCGCCGGACGGGATGCCCTCGACGATCTCCGCCTTGTATCCCTCACCGATCCCGCGGAAGAACTCCACCGCATCGGCGCGGTCCCAGACCTCCCGCCGGACGGGCTCGTCCCGGGCCACGATCTCGCGCATCCGCTCCTCGATCCGCTCGAGGTCGTCGGGGGTGAACGGGTCGTCTCGCGCGAAGTCGTAGTAGAAGCCGTTCTCGATCGTGGGGCCGATGGTGACCTGGGTCTCGGGATGAAGCTCCTTGACGGCTTCGGCGAGGACGTGGGCCGCATCGTGGCGCAGGAGGTCGAGCCCCTCCGGCTCGGAGCGGGTGACGATGGCCGCGGCGGCGTCCGCCTCGATGACGGTCGCGAGGTCGCGAAGCTCGCCGTCGATCCGGATGGCGACCGCGTCGCGGGCCAGCCCCTTGCCGATGGACCCGGCGATCTCGATCCCGCTCACCGGGCGGTCGAACCCGCGGACGGACCCGTCGGGAAGGGTGACGTCAGGCATGAGTCGGTCCTCGTTACCCGGAGGCGCACGTTCGACAGGGAGGCCGGCGGCGGGCCGCCCGACCGGTGCACAGCCTACCGAAGCGCGGGCGGGATCGCAACGCGCCGGCTCACGCTCGCAGGCTCACGTCTCGTTGGACGGAGGCCCGGGCGCTGTTCGTAACCTCTTGATATAGCGGGTGGAGATCGGGGTTCGAGATATCTTTTACCCCCACGGAGACGGCGTTCTTCCGTGGTTTGGGTTCGGTTCGAGGGGGTTGCTGGCGGATTTCACCCACGGAGCCACTTGCGCGGGCACGGCGTCCTGGGAACGCTTGTGTCCCGCCCGCAAATGGGACGGCGAGGCCGCCGCCGATCAATGCGGGCGGGACGCCCGCGTTCCCAGGACGCCATGCCCAAGAGCGTTCGCGAGAGGCATGCCCGACGAAAACCCCACAGCGCACATGCCTCGACGAGGCTCGGGGTTGAGTATCCCGGATCGCGTGAGTATGATTCGCCGCCAAGCGGCGCGGAGCACCGTGCGGGGCACGGTCGGCACGAATCGCGGCAGTGGAGGAGCGGGCATCGCAGCGGAAAAGCGTAATCGCGTAAATGGCGAGATCCGGGCCGAAAAGCTTCGGCTGATCGGCGAGGACGGCGCCCAGCTCGGGATCGTCTCCGTGGACGAGGCGCTGGCGGAAGCCGAGCAGCGGGGCTTCGACGTGGTCGAGATGTCCCCCAACGCCGATCCACCCGTCTGCCGGTTGATGGACTATGGAAAGTTCCAGTTCCAGCAGAGCAAGAAGAGACAGGCGGCCCGGCGCAAGCAGCAGCAGACCCAGATCAAGGAGGTCAAGTTCCGGCCGGGAACCGATGACGGAGACTACCAGGTCAAGCTGCGGAACCTGAGGCGTTTCCTCGACCACGGACACAAGATCAAGGTCACGTTGTGGTTCCGGGGCCGGGAGATGGCTCACCAGGACCTCGGCCTCAAGCTTCTCCAGCGCATCGAGGGCGACCTGGAGGAAGAGGCCAAGGTCGAGCAGTTTCCGAAGCTGGAAGGCCGCCGGCTCGCTATGGTGATGACCCCGCGAAAGCCCGCGGCCGCCCGCCAGGGCCGCCGGCACGCTTCGGCGGCGGAGAAGGCGGATCCGGTGGACCCGGCCGCCTCGGTTCGCTCTTCGGGCGAAGGGGTTCGTGACGAGGCCGCCGCCGGCTGACCCCGCCCGGACCGAGCCCTTCCATTCCGAGCCGCCAGGACGAAATACGAGAATCAGATGCCCAAGATGAAGACCAACCGCGGAGCGGCGAAGCGTTTCAAGCGCGCCGCCAACGGCAGCCTGCGGCGCCGGCAGTCGTATCGGAACCACATCCTGACCAAGAAGGCCCCGAAGCGCAAGCGCCAGCTCCGTTCGCCGGCCGTCATCGCTCCGGCCGACGCCCCGGGTGTCGGCCGTCTTCTGCCCTACGCCTGACCGGAGACCCGGCGATGCCCCGAGCAAGGAATCCCGTGCAGTCGCGCGCCCGCCGCAAGAAGATCCTGAAGCAGGCGAAGGGCTACTACGGCGCGCGGAGCCGCAGCTTTCGCGTTGCCAAGCAGGCGGTGATCAAGGCCGGCCAGTACGCCTATCGGGACCGCCGGCAGCGCAAGCGTCAGTTCCGGGCGCTCTGGATCGCGCGGATCAACGCGGCGGCCCGGGAGCACGGCCTGTCGTACAGCCGCTTCATGAACGGGCTCGACAGGGCGGGAATCGCCCTCGACCGCAAGGTCCTGGCCGAGCTGGCGGTCGAAGACAAGGCGGCGTTCGGGGTCATCGCCCGGCAGGCCGCGGCGGCCCTCTAGCCCGTCCCGCCGCCGGGCGGGCGGACCCCCGGCCCGATCCCTCCGGCCGCGCGGCCGTCCCGTACCGCACGGACGGCCCGGCTCGCAGCGGACGTGAACCTGCTCGAAGCTGGATTCCACTGCATCCGGGTGATCGGGAAATCCTCAAAAAATCAATAGATTGCAATCTATGCTTGGGTGGTCCATGCTCCTAGATGTTGATTTTGGGACAGGTTCATGCCGACCGAGACCGAAGACCTGAGGGCGCAGGCCCTCGCCGCGCTGGCCGCCGCCGCGACCCGCGAAGAAGTGGAGAGGGTGCGGGCCCGTTTCCTCGGCCGCCAGGGGGTCGTCACCGGGAGGCTCCGGGGCCTCGGCACGCTCTCCCCCGAAGAACGGCCGGCGGCCGGCCAGGCGCTCAACGAGCTCAAGAACGCCCTGCAGGAGGCGGCCCGCTCGCGCCGGGAGGCGCTGTCCCGGGCCGCGGTGGACGCCGAGCTCCGAAGCGATCGGATCGACGTCACCCTTCCCGGGCGCGGACCGCGGGCCGGGGGCCTCCATCCGGTCACCCGGACCCTGGAGCGGATCGAGACGTTCTTTCGACACCTCGGCTTCGAGATCGTCGAAGGGCCCGAGATCGAAGACGACTTCCACAACTTCGAAGCGCTCAACATCCCCGCGCATCACCCGGCCCGGGCCATGCACGACACCTTCTACTTCGAGGACGGGCTCCTGCTCCGGACCCACACGTCGAACATGCAGGTCCGCGTCATGGAGGTGCAGCCGCCTCCGTTGCGGGTCATCGCCATCGGCCGGGTGTACCGGTGCGACTCCGATCTCACCCATACCCCGATGTTCCAGCAAATCGAGGGGCTCGTGGTCGACGAGCGTGCGAGCTTCGCGAACCTGAAGGGCACCCTGGCCGCCTTCTGCCGCCACATCTTCGAGACGGACTTGGAGATCCGTTTCCGTCCTTCCTACTTTCCCTTCACCGAGCCCTCCGCGGAGGTGGACATCCGGTGCGTCATCTGCGGCGGGACGGGGTGCCGGGTCTGCGGCCGGACCGGGTGGCTCGAGATCCTGGGCAGCGGGATGGTGCACCCGAACGTCCTCGCGAACGTCGGCATCGACAGCGAGCGCTACACCGGGTTCGCGTTCGGGATGGGCGCGGAGCGCATCACCATGCTCCGCTACGGGGTCGACGACCTTCGCCTGTTCATGGACAACGATCTGCCGTTCCTGCGCCAGTTCGCGGGCGGCGGCTAGGCGGGCGGGGCGGCCGCATGAAGTTCAACGAGGACTGGCTCCGGGAATGGGTGGACCCGGGCGTGGAGTCCGGGGTGCTCGCCGAGCAGCTCACCCGGGCCGGCCTGGAGGTGGACGCGGTGGAGCCGGCCGCCTCGTCCCCCGGGCTCTCCGGGGTGGTGGTCGCCGAGGTGCTGGAGAGCCGGCCGCATCCCAACGCGGACCGGCTGAAGCTCTGCGTGGTCGACCCCGGCGGAGGCGACCGTGTCGAGGTGGTGTGCGGCGCGCCGAATGCGCGCGCGGGGATACGGGCCGCACTGGCCCGGCCCGGGGCCCGGGTCGCGGACGGCCTCAAGGTTCGGCGCGCGAAGATCCGGGGATCGGCATCGGAGGGAATGCTCCTGTCCATGCGCGAGCTCGGGATCGGCGACGACCACGACGGGATCGTCGAGCTCGAACCGGGCGCGCCTCCGGGGGCGGACGTCCGGGCGGTGCTGGGGCTCGACGACTCCGTCTTCGCGCTGAGCGTGACGCCGGACCGCGGCGACTGTCTCAGTGTGGCCGGCGTCGCACGCGAGGTCGGCGCCATCAACCGGCTTCCCGTCCGCGGTCCTTCGCCGGATCCGGTGCCCCCCGCGATCGAGGACCGTCTCACCGTCGCGCTCGAAGCCCCCGAAGGGTGCGCCCGCTACGCGGGCCGGGTGGTACGGGGGATCGATCCCGCCGCCAGGACCCCTCTCCGGATCACCGAACGTTTGCGCAGATGCGGGGTCCGCGCCGTCTCCCCGGTCGTCGACGTGACCAACTACGTCATGCTCGAGCTCGGGCAGCCCCTGCACGCATTCGACCTCCGACGGCTGGAGGGAGGCATCCGGGTCCGCCGCGCGTGCGCCGGCGAACGCCTGACCTTGCTCGACGAACGGGAGGTCGAGCTTCGACCGTCCACCCTGGTCATCGCCGATCACCGGCGCCCGGTCGCACTCGCCGGGATCATGGGCGGGCTCGATACCGCGGTGTCGGGAGCGACCCGCGACGTGTTCCTCGAGAGCGCGTGGTTCGACCCTTCCGATCTCATGGGAGAGCCGCGGTTCTACAAGCTCGACACGGACGCCTCCCACCGGTTCGAACGCGGGGTCGACCCCGAGCTCCAGAAGGCCGCGATCGAGCGGGCGACCCGGCTCCTGATCGACGTCGCCGGCGGACGGCCCGGTCCGATCACGGACGAAAGGGCGCCCTCCCATCTGCCCGGCCGCTCGACGATCCGTCTCCGGGCGAAGCGGATCGAACGTCTCCTCGGCATGGCGCTGCCGGCGGACGAGGTCGCGGGCGGCCTGGAGCGGCTCGGAATGGAGGTCGCGGAGACCGAAGGCGGCTGGTCGGTCACCCCCCCGGCCCGCCGCTTCGACGTCGCGATCGAGGAGGACCTGATCGAGGAGGTGGTCCGCCTCGCGGGCTACGATCGGGTCCCGCCGGTGGAGATCGAAGGAACCGTCCGTCCCGGAGGGGACCCCGAGACCGGGGTTCCGGTCTCCCGGCTCCGCCGGGTGCTGGTGGATCGGGGGTACCAGGAAGCGGTGACCTACAGCTTCGTGGACCCGGCGATGCAATCGCGGCTCGATCCGGAGGTGGCCCCGATCCGGCTCGCGAACCCCATTTCGACGGAGCTCGCGGTCATGCGTTCCCATCTCTGGATGGGGCTGTGCGGGGCGCTCGTCCGCAACGCCAAGCGGCAGGAACGCCGGGTCCGGCTGTTCGAGACCGGGCTCCGCTTCCGGCGGGACCCGAAGCTCGAGGCCCGGATCGGGGACGTGGAAGGGTGGGGCGACCGTGGCCGGGACCAGGTCGCGGACGTCGACCAGGAGCGCTGCATCGCGGCCGTCGCGATGGGCCCGGTCGATCCCGAGCAGTGGGGAAGCGCGGCCCGGGACGCCGACTTCTTCGACCTCAAGTCCGACGTCGAGGCTCTGCTGGGGCTCACCGGGGAGCCGGATCGGTTCTCGTTCGCGCCGTTCGTCCATCCCGCCCTGCACCCGGCGCAGACGGCCGAGATCCGCGACGGCGGCGAGCCGGTGGGTCTGATCGGCGCGCTGCACCCGAACGTGCGCGGGGAGCTCGGGCTGCCCTCCCCGGTATTCGTGTTCGAGATCGCTCTCGCCCCTCTCACGGCCGCCCGGCTCCCCGGATACGTGCCCGTGTCGCGCTATCCATCGGTGCGGAGGGACCTCGCGGTCATCGTGGAAGACGGGGTTGCGGCCGGCCGGATCCTGGACGAGGTGCGGCGAGGGGCTCCCGCGACCCTGAGCGACGCGGTGGTCTTCGACCTGTACCGGGGCGAAGGGATCGGGGCGGGCAGGAAGAGCGTCGCGATCGGCTTGACCTTCCGATCCGAATCGCGCACGCTAGACGACATGGAGGTCGATGGGTTCGTCGAGGCCATCGTCGCCGGGCTGGAAGCCGAAGTGGGAGCCGAGCTGCGGGGTTAGGATGGCGCTGACCAAGGTGGACATGGCCGAGTGCATCTTCAACGAGCTCGGGCTCAACAAGCGCGAAGCCCGGGAGTTCGTGGACCACCTGTTCGAGGAGCTGCGCCTCTCCCTGGAGTCCGGCGAGCCGGTGAAGCTCTCCGGCTTCGGCAACTTCGATCTTCGCGACAAGGCCGAACGCCCGGGACGGAATCCGAAGACGGGCACGGAGGCGACGATTTCCGCCCGGCGGGTGGTGACCTTTCGGCCCGGAATCAAGCTGAAGACCAGGGTGGAGGCCGGTGTTCGATCCCTCGGCAAATAGCGAGCTTCCCCCCATCCCGGCGAAGAGGTACTTCACGATCGGGGAGGTGAGCGAGCTCTGCGCGGTCAAGCAGCACGTGCTCCGGTACTGGGAGCAGGAGTTCCCGACCCTGAACCCGATCAAGCGCCGCGGAAACCGGCGCTACTACCAGCGGCAGGACGTGATCCTGATCAGACAGATCCGCAGCCTGCTCTGGGAGCACGAATACACGATTGCCGGAGCGCGGCAGAAGCTTGCGAGCGGCGAATCGAAGCGCGACAGCGAACAGAGCCGGCAGATCGTCCGCCAGGTGCGGATAGAGCTCGAGGAGATCCTCGCGATTCTGCGGCACTAGCCGGATATCTTTCGCGGCCGGGGCGGAGCGGCGCGGGTTTGATGGCGCCAGGCGGGTGAGGCCGCCCACGCCGGCTCGCAGGAAGGCCCGGCATCCGGTTCCACGGGGCGTAGCGCAGTCTGGTAGCGCACCGCAATGGGGTTGCGGTGGTCGGAGGTTCGAATCCTCTCGCCCCGACCAGACACCGGCTCCGAATCCGTCCCCCGATCATCCAGCCGCCTGCGAGACGCGGCGGGCGCCGGAGCCGATCCGGGCCGTCCGCGTGCCGGGGCGGATCGGCAAGGCTCCGGGCGCCGAAGAGGCGCGTCGGCGTGGAGGGGTTTCCCCGGCACATCGTCGTCGGCGGCGCCGGGAACGAGCTACCCACCGGCCGAGGCGGAAGTCTCCGGGACCCCCCGGCCGGCGTGCGCGGACGGCCCTCTGCAAGATCGGGATGGCGGGTGGTCGACGGGTCGGGGGAGGGTCGAGATGCCGCCGGTCCGGGACGCTACCCTCGGAAAGTCCGCGTGGCGGTGAACCGCCCTGCCATCTCTGGGACCGCATCTACCCAGCTCCCGGCGACGGGCGCATCGTAGCATGAGTGACCGGGTGTGCGCCCGCGCGAAGTGCGGCCGGCCGCTCCCGGCCGGAAGGCCCCCGGCCCGGCGCGCGCGGGCGGCCCCGGCCTACCGCGCCGCGCCGGCGGGGCGGCGCGCGTCCATCGTCTCGAGCAGGCGGGGAGGGGACATGGGCAGTCCGGTCATCCGCACCCCGACCGCGTCCTCGATCGCATTCGCGACCGCGGCCATCGGCGGGCAGATGTTGACCTCTCCGACGCCCTTGACCCCGTAGGGGTGGCCGGGGTTCGGCACCTCCACCAGCACCGCCTCGATCATCGGAAGGTCCGAGGCGACCGGCATCCGGTAGTCGAGGAAGCCCGGGTTCTCGAGCCGGCCCTCGCCGTCGTAGACGTACTCCTCGTTCAGCGCCCAACCGATCCCCTGGACCGCGCCGCCCTGGATCTGGCCCTCGACGTAGCTCGGGTGGATCGCACGGCCGACGTCCTGCGCGGCGGTCCACCTGAGTATGGTGACCTTTCCGGTCTCCGGGTCCACCTCCACGTCGCAGACCTGGGTCGAGAAGCCCGGGCCGACCCCGGCCGCGTTCACCGACGCGCTGGCGCCGATGGGCCCGCCGGTCTGGGTCTTCTTCGCCGCGATCTCCCGGAGGGAGAGCGGCTCGAACTCGCCCACGTTGCTGCTCGCGGGCTTCGCGTGCCCGTCCTCCCAGACGACCCCGTCGACGTCGACGTCCCAGATGAGGGCGGCGCGGCGCCGCAGCTCCTCGATGAGCTTCCGAGCCGCGGTGACCACCGCGAGGCCGGTGGCCAGGGTGACCCGGCTGCCGCCGGTCACCCCGGTGAAGCCGATCGAGGCGGTGTCGGCCACGATCGGCCGAACCCGCTCGTAGTCGATGCCGAGGGTCTCCGCGGCCATGATCGCCATCGACGCCCGGGAGCCCCCGATGTCCGGGCTCCCGGTCGCGACCATCGCGGTACCGTCCTCCCCGAGGTGGATCGTGGCGCTCGATTCGCCGCCGGCGTTGAACCAGTACCCGGAGGCGACCCCCCGCCCCTGGTTCGGTCCGAGAGGGGTGCGGTAGTGGGGATGGTTCTGCAGGGCCTCGATCGTCTCCGCGTAGCCGATGGACCCGAACTTCGGCCCGTAGGCGGCCTGGGTGCCCTCCAGGGCCGCGTTGCGTCGGCGAAGCTCGAGCGGATCGATGCCGAGCTTGCGGGCGAGCACGTCCATGGCGCTCTCGACGGCGAAGGCGGAGATCGGTGATCCGGGAGCGCGGTAGGCGGCGGACTTCGGCCGGTTGCACACCACGTCGTAGCCCACCGTGCGCACGTTCGCGAGGGCGTAGGGGGCGAACGCGCACATGCAGGCGTTCACCACCGGGGACCCCGGAAACGCCCCCGCCTGGAACCGGAAGGCGCCCTCGGCGGCGGTGATCCGGCCGTCGCGGGTCGCCCCGATCCTCACCGTCATCGCCGCCCCGGAGGTCGGGCCGGTGGCCTTGAAGACCTCCTCCCGGCTCATCGCGAGCTTGACCGGCCGCCCGCTCTTCCGGGCGAGGGAGAGGGCGATGGGCTCGAGGTACACCACCGTCTTCCCGCCGAACCCGCCTCCGATCTCGGCCGGGGTCACCCGCAGGTCCGAGAGCGCGAGGCCGAGGAGCTTGGCGGTGAAGGCGCGGATCTGGAAGTGGCCCTGGCTCGACCCCCAGATCTCCGCCTGTCCGTCCTCGTTGCAGCGCGCAACGCAGGCGTGGGGCTCGATGTAGCCCTGATGGACCGGCCGGGTCGTGAACTCCATCTCGACCGTCTCTTCCGCCTCGCGGAAGCCCGCCTCGACGTCGCCGATCCCCATTTCGGCGCGTTTGGCGACGTTCGACGGCCGGTCCGGGGCCGGGTCTACCCCGCGGGTGTACATGTCCGGATGGAGCAGCGGGGCGTCGGGGCGCATCGCCTCCTTCACGTCGATGACGTGCGGCAGGACCTCGTAGTCGACCTCGATGAGGGAGAGCGCCTCCTCGGCGACCGCCTTCGTGGTGGCCGCCACCGCCGCCACCGAATGCCCTTCGTACAGCGCCTTCTCGCGGGCCATGACGTTCCTCGTCATGTGCGCGAAGTTGATCTGGACCCGTTCGGGGCCGACGTATACCGACGGGTGGTCGGGGAGATCGTCCCCCCTGACGACCGCCTTCACCCCGGGCAGGGCCTCCGCCCGGGAGGTGTCGATGGACCGGATCCGCGCATGGGCGTGGGGACTGCGGAGGATCGCGCCGACGAGCATCCCCGGCAACGACTGGTCGGCCGCGAACCTGGCGCGTCCGGTCACCTTGTCCACCCCGTCGGGCCGAACCGGCCGCGATCCGACCCACTTGAAGCCGTTCCGAGAGTCCTGGTTCACGCTCACTCCCTTCTCCGAATTGCCGAATGTACCCGTCCGGGCGGGCGATCAGTGCCGCTTGCCGGCGAGGCTCACGCATAAGAGCACGGCCGCGACGAGGACGGCGGCGACGATGACGACGAGGCCCAGTTGGTCCATGTTCGGTCTCCGTTGGGGGTTCAGCTCCGGTCGCCGGCGCGGTCCCGGCTCCGGGCCGGAAACCGATCCCGCAGCGCGAGATGAATCGGCACGTAGAGGGCCAGCGCCGCCAGCGACCAGACCGCGTGCCCGGTGAGCTGGTAGACGGCGTAGGCGATCAGGGCGCCGATCGCTCCATGGACGACGTCGCGCATGTCCGTATTCTGCCCGATCGGGGCGGCGGTCGTCACCGGCCGGCCCGCAGGCTGGCATGTGCGCTGTAGGGATTTTCGCCAAACACGCCTCTCGCGAACGTTTTTGGGCACGGCGTCCTGGGAACGCGGGCGTCCCGCCCGCAAATGGGATGGCGAGGCCGCCGCCGAGCAATGCGGGCGGGACACAAGCGTTCCCAGGACGCCGTGCCCGCGCAAGAGGCTCCGTGGGGTGAAATCCGCCAGCAACCCTCTCGAACCGACCTCGAACCACGGAAAAACGCCGTCTCCGTGGGGGTAAAAGATATCTCGACCTGCCTATATATCAATAACCTACGAACAGCGCCCGGGGCTCCAACACCGGCCGGCCCACGGATTGCCGGCCCGAGGACCGGCCGGAGCGAATGGTCCGTCCGGTTCGGCAGCCCGCGATCCGTCCGGTCCGAGTGAGGGCCGGGGAGGCGCCCTGGAACCCGGACGCGAGCGCTCGACGGATGAGGTCCGTGGAAGCCCGCGAAGGCCGGCCGCCGCGGCGGTCGCCCGGGGGAGGAGGCGGTTCGGTTCGTGCGAGCGCACGGTCCGCCCCCGCCGAGCTCGTGCCCGGGGCAGCGGGTAGCCGCGGCTCCGGCGCCGGACCGCGGCGAGGACGGGCGGAGGGGGAGGGCGAGGGGGCGGACTTCTCGGCGACCGGACGGTCAGCCGCCCGCGACCGCGGCGAGCCCGCCCGGATCCAGTATCTCGATCTTCCTCGGTCCGTCGCGCCGGATGAAGCCGGCCTGTTCGAGCGCGCGCAACGAGCGGCTGACCGTTTCCGCCCGCAGGCCGAGCAGATCGGCGATGTCGTCCCGGGAGAAGGGGAGGTTGACGGCGCGGCCTTCCGGGTCCAGGCGCTCCCGCAGACCGGCCAGCAGGTGCGCGAGCCGTTCCTTCGGATCGAGCCGGGCGAGCGCCGCGATCATGTCGCGCAGCGCCTCCACGTGGTCGACCGCGTCGGAGCGGATGTAGCGATCCAGACAATGGCAGTCGGCCGGGTCGAACTCCGCTTCCAGGCTCGGGATCAGGCACAGGAGGAAGTCGGAGGACGTGGTGATCTCCCGTCCTCCCCGATTCCCCCCTTCCTTCGCGTGGAGCAGCTCGCCGGGGACCATGAAGTCGGTGATCGCGCGCCGTCCGTCCTCGAACGTGTTCCGCACGGAAACGGTTCCGCGCGAGACGACGGCGAGGTCCCACCTCCTCGCCCCGCCGCCGTCCTCGCCTCCCGGCGGCCACGGTGCGGCGGGTCGCACGGCTTCCCGGAACCGCTCCTGGAGCGGCTCCGGCAGGCGGCCGCAGAAGCCGCGGTCGCGCGCGGGGCAGGCCGCGCAGTGCGGAGGTCGGGACGGCTCTCCGTGTTCCATCAGCCCTTCTTCGAGGTCCGGGACGCTGCGGCGATCATAACGGCCTCCGCGTCCGCGTCCGCCATGCTTCGCCGTGGCGGCTTCTCGTTCGCTGCCGCCGTCCCGCTCCCGCCGCCGGACCGGGAAGGCGCCCCGACCCCCCGGAGCGAGTGCAACGGCACGAATTCCGTCCGCGTCCCGACAGGAATCCCGTCCACGGTGAAACGACGGATCGATGCGCTACGCGACCAGGCGCCGACACGGACCGACGGGAATTCCGGAGGACGTCCCACAGGCTGTGGAGTGAGCCCCGCGCGCTGTTCGTAACCTCCTGATATAGAGGGTGCAGAGAGGGGGTCGAGATATTCCTTGCCCCACGGGGACGGGCTGACTCCACGGTTTCGGGGCGGTTCGTGGGTCTGGTTGGTGGATTTCACCTCATGGAGCCGCTTGCGCGGGCACGGCGTCCTGGGAACGCGGGCGGGACACAAGCGTTCCCAGGACGCCGTGCCCAAGAACGTTCGCGAGAGGCGTGTTTGGCGAAAACCCCACCGCGCACATGCCTCGAAGTGGTCCGAGGGGGGGCGCGCGGACCGAGGTGCTACAGTGGCGGACCGCCGACCGGGCCGAACCCACTCGACCACCGCGGCCCAACGCCCGGAATTTCCGACCCCCCGGCGTACCAAGGGCCGACGGCAGCAGGCAATGAACGGCAACCCTCCGCTATTCGAAGGGCAGGTTCTCACCGGCGAGCTCTTCGACGAGCCCATGCGGATCGAGACCATCCATGCGAACGGCCCCGGCGCATGGGATGCCGGCCTGGTCGGGGTCCGGTCGGAACGGTTCCGTCGGGTCACGCTGACGGCCGAGGACGTCGCGAGCCTCACCGTCACCGACCGGACGCTCTCCTACGACGGCGATGCAAGGCTGCTCCGCCTCGGGCTCCAGGCGTACTCCCTCGGCATCGCCTACGAGTTCGACCCCTTCTTCGGCCTCTCCATCTCCCGCGTGGACCCTCTTCCCCACCAGCTCGAAGCGGTCTACGAACACCTCCTCAAGCTCCCCGCCGTGCGCTTCCTCCTCGCCGACGACGCCGGCGCCGGCAAGACCGTGATGGCGGGGCTTCTCGTCCGGGAGCTCAAGCTCCGGGGCCTCGCCGAACGGATCCTCGTCGTGTGCCCCGCGAACCTCGCCTTCCAGTGGCAGCGCGAGCTCAAGGAGAAGTTCGACGAGAAGTTCCTCGTCTTCAAGGGCGGCGACGTCAGGGAACAGTTCGGCGTCAACCAGTGGCTCGAGCAGAAGCAGATCGTCACGTCGCTCGACCTTGCCAAACGCGGCGACGTCCTTCCGGGACTGCGGCAAGCGCACTGGGATCTGGTGATCGTGGACGAGGCGCACCGGATGTCGGCGCGCGACGAAGCCCACAAGAGCCAGCGCTACCGGCTGGGCGAGCTGCTGCGCGACCGCGCCGATCACATCCTGCTGCTGACCGCGACGCCCCACAAGGGCGATCCGCAGAACTTCACCCTGTTCCTCCAGCTCCTCGACCGCGATGCGTACGCGGACGTGCGCTCCATCCGGAAGGCGATGGAGCGCCAGCGGGCGCCTTTCTACCTCCGCCGGACCAAGGAGGCGATGATCCATTTCCCGGAGCGCCGGGCGGACGGCCGTTGGGCGGCCCGACCCGTGTTCACGAAGCGGATCCCGCGCACCGCGAGCTTCGCCATCGACGGCGCGGAGCTCGACCTCTACCGGGAGGTGACGCAATTCGTGAAGCGACAGAGCCGGCGCGCCGCGGAGCGGCAGGACGACCCCAGGGCGCGGGCGGTCGGGTTCCTGATGTCCCTCTACCAGCGCCGCCTCGCCTCCAGCACCTGCGCCATGCGCCGCTCGCTCGAGAAACGGGCCGAACGGCTCGAAGACGGCCTCGCCCGAGCCGAGGACCTGGTGCGCACGGCTCCGCCCGGACTGCCCGATCCGGAAGACCTCGACGAGATGGAGGACGCCGAACGCGAGAGGATCGAACGGCAGCTCGATGCCGTCACCCTCGCCGGCAATGCGGCGCAGGTGCGCGAGGAGGTAGCCGAGCTCCGCCAGCTTGCCGCGAAGGCGAAGGAAGTCGAGGGCTCGGACGGCGAGGAGAAGCTCGGCCGGCTCGAGAAGATCATGCGCGAAGAAGGCTTCTTCGACCGCCCCGATCAACGCCTCCTCCTCTTCACCGAGTTCACCGACACCCTCCGCTACCTGATGGGCCGGTTGGAGAGGTGGGGCTTCCGCGTCGGGTGCATCCACGGCGGGATGAAACCCGGATCTCGCGACGAGCCGGGCACCCGGCTGTACGCGGAGCAGCGGTTCCGGGAAGGGGCCATCCAGGTGCTCATCGCCACCGAGGCGGCGGGCGAAGGGATCAACCTCCAGTGCTGCCACGTCCTGTTCAACTACGACATCCCCTGGAACCCCAACCGGCTCGAGCAGCGCATGGGGCGCATCCACCGGTACGGCCAGCGGCAGGACTGCCTCATCTTCAACTTCGTCGCCGCCAACACGATCGAGGGGCGGGTGCTCGACCGCCTGCTCGCGAAGTTGCAGGAGATCCGGGACGCCCTCGACGACGACGCGGTCTTCAACGTGGTGGGCGAGGTGCTGCCCGGCGCCCAGGTGGAACGCGTGCTGCGGGACTACTACGCGGGCAGGCTGGGCGATGCCGACCTGGAAGATCGGCTCCTGAAGGACGTGGACGAAGCGCATTTCCGCTCGATCTGCCGGACGGCGCTGGAAGGTCTCGCGTCGAAGAAGCTCGACCTCGAGATGCTCGTGGAACGCCGGGCGCGAGCCCAGGAGCGGCGGGTCGTGCCGGAGACCATCGCGCGGTTCATGAGGGAGAGCGCCCGGGACGCGGGGCTTCCACTCGAACCGGTGGGGTCCCTGCCCCATGCCTTCGAGCCGGGACGGACCCCGGCGGCGCTGAAGGCGTTCGAACGGGAGGCAAGCGGGAAGACGGCGAGCCTCGCGGACCGCTATCCGCGTCTGTCGACGGACCGGGAGACGGCGGAGGAGCACGACCTCGAATGGGTGACCCCGGGACACCCGTTGTTCGAGGCCCTGCGCCGATGCAGCCTCGCGCGGGGGCGGGACGCCTTCTCCAGGGGCGCCTGCTTCCATTCCCTGGAGCACGAGGCGCCAGCCCGGCTCGATTTCTACCGGGCGCGGTTCGTGGACGGTCTCGGGCGCACCATCCACGAACGCCTCTTCACCGTGGAGCTCGTGCAGGGGAGGGCGCCGGCCCTGCGAGCCCCTGACGTCCTCGGGGACCTGAGCCCCGCGGCGACGCCCCCCGGCGTGCCGCCGCCTTCCATCGCTTCCTCGCCGGAGGAGACCCCGTGGCTCAACGAGAATGCGTTGATGCGGCTGCTCCGCGAGGTGCGGAGGGAACGGGCCGCGGAGGTCGAGCGCATCGCCGGGCACGTCGATCTCTCGTTGACCGAGGTGTTGCAACGCACCGATGAGGAGATCGGGCGGGCGAGCGTGGACGTGGAGAAGGGAGTCGCCGGAGCGGAGGGCCGGCTCGTGCAGGCCGAGGCCCGGCACTCCGAGGTTCTGGCGCGGCGCGAGAGGCGCCGCAAGGAGCTCGGGCAACAGCGCGCGGTCACCCTGCAGGGCGTCGAACGGATGGCGAGCGCCTTGGTGCTGCCCCACCCCGAACGCGGGTCCGAGGACGTGCGGCGCCTGAAGCCGAACCCCGAGACCGAGACGACGGCGATGGAGGTCGTCATGGAGTACGAGAGGGAGCAAGGACGGCAGGTCTACGACGTCCACAGGGAGAACCTCGGCTACGACGTGACCAGCCTCGATCTCGCGTCGGGCGAGCTGCGGCTGATCGAGGTGAAGGGGCTGGCCGCCCCGGCCGGGAGCATCCTGCTGACGCCGAACGAGCGCCGGGTGGCCGAGGATCGGCGCGACTGCTACTGGCTCTACGTGGTGACGGGCTGTGCGGCGGAGCCCGAGCTGCAGGAACCGATCAGGGACCCCGCCCGGTTCCCGTGGCATGAGGTCAGGAAGGTGCAGCACTACCGGCTGGACGTGGATGCGATGCGCGGGGGTCGGCCCGAAGCCGGCGCCGGCCGGGGGGCGACCGATCGATCCCGCCGCGCCGGAACCACCGGAAGGGGCGCGCCATGAACCAAGCGCCTGAGCCCGCACGTGTGCGTTCCATCGCCAGGATCGTTTCACGCTGCGGAATCGGTTCGCGGGGGTGAACCCGGTTCGGTCGAATCGGAGCGGCGAAGGTCCGGGGAACGGCGCCTCCCACGGATGCGGGCGTCCTCCGAACGCTTGTGTCCCGCCCGCAAATGGGGCGGCAAGACCGCCGCCGATCGATGCGGGCGAGACACAAGCGTCCGGAGGACGCGCCGTTCCCAGGAAGAGCGGTGGGTATCGATGCCTGGCCGCGAGTCGGTCGGCGTGAAAGGGCCTTGGTTCCATCGCGCGACGGGGCGCCTCTGCGGTGCGGTGTAAGGCGTATGATGGCGGGGGTCCGTTTCCCACCGGGACACACTCGCCATGAGCGCCCCCGCCACCATGCACACCGGCCCCCTCGGCTCCACCATCCACGTCCTCCGCGCCGACGCCGACACCATCGCCGAGCTCGCCGCCATCGACTGGAACCGCTGCTTCCGCCGGGTCTGCCTCGATCCGGTGCGCGGGATCATCACCCTGATGGCGCCTTCGTTCCGCCACGAAGACCTGTCTGAAATCATCGGCAACGTCGTGGACGATGTGGGGGACGCCATCACCAGCGCCACGAAGGGGATCCGCAGCACCCGGCTTCGCGGGCGGGGCGAGCCGCCCGGCACGGGGATGGAGCCCGACTGCGCGTTCTACGTCGGCGAGCGCGCCAGAGGCTTTTACGTGGCCCGCGCCGAAGGGGAGGCGGCAGCCGACGCCTTCGTCGAGCGCACTGCGCCCGACTTGGTGGTGGAGGTCGAGATCACGCACGCCGACGAGGGAAAGGCCGAGCGCTACGGCCAGATGGGGGTGCGGGAGCTGTGGCGGCTGCATGGGCGCAGAGGGACGAGGGAGCTGCGGGCGGACTTTCTGGCCCTGGGTCCCGGGAGGGCGCCGCGCCGGCTCGGCGCCTCGGTGGTGCTGGAAGGGCTGACCCCGGATGACGTCTGCGAGGCGGTGGAAGAGGTCGGGGCCGGCGAGACCCGCCGCCAACGGGCGGAGGCGGTGGCCCGCATCGTGCGCCGTCGGCGGCAGGCGAGCGCGCGGGTGCGGGAGGAGGCGGCGGCGTACTCCGTCCACTGAGGCGAGCGCGAGCCGCCGATCCTGCGAAGAAGACGGCGCCGGAAGGGGCGCGCCACGAAGAAAACGCCCCGGGCGCTGTTTGCAACCTCTTGATATAGCGGGTGGAGGTCGGGGGTCGAGATATTTTTTACCCTACGGGGACGGGCTGACTCCACGGTTTCGGGGCGGTTCGTGGGTCTGGTTAGCGGATTTCACCTCACGGAGCCGCTTGCGCGGGCACGGCGTCCTGGGAACGCTTGTGTCCCGCCCGCATTTTCTTCCGGGCGTATCGCTCTCGTGCGGGCGGGACACCCGCGTCTGGAAGACGCGCCGTTCCCAGGACGCCGTGCCCAAGAACGTTCGCGAGAGGCGTGTTTGGCGAAAGCCCCACAGCGCACATGCCTCATCGCACGGCGGGGCCTACGCGGTGCGGTGGAAGGCGTATGATGGGGGGTCCGCTTCCCACCGGGACACACTCGCCATGAACGCCCCCGCCACCATGCACACCGGCCCCCTCGGCTCCACCATCCACGTCCTCCACGCCGACGCCGGCACCATCGCCGAGCTGGCCGCCATCGACTGGAACCGCTGTTTCCGCCGGGTCTGCCTCGACCCGGTGCGCGGGATCATCACCCTGATGGCGCCTTCGTTCCGCCACGACGATCTGGCCAGGATCCTGGACGATATCGTGGACATTGCCGGGAGTGCGACCGCCGGCGTATCGAAGGGGATCCGCAGCACCCGGCTTCGGGGACGGGGCGAGCCGCCCGGCACGGGGATGGAGCCCGATTGCGCGTTCTACGTCGGCGAGCGCGCCAGAGGCTTCTACGCGGCCCGCGCCGAAGGGGAGGCGGCCGCCTTCGTCGAACGGACCGCGCCCGACCTGGTGGTGGAGGTCGAGATCACGCACGCCGACGAGGGCAAGGCCGAACGCTACGGTGAGATGGGGGTGCGGGAGCTGTGGCGGCTGCATGGCCGCAAGGAGACGAGGGAGCTGCGGGCGGACTTCCTCGCCCTGGGTCCCGGGAGCGCGCCGCGCCGGCTCGACACCTCGGTGGTGCTGGAGGGGCTGACCCCGGATGACGTCTGCGAGGCGGTGGAAGAGGTCGGGGCCGGCCAGACCCACAGCCAACGGGCGGAGGCGGTGGCCCGCATCGTGCGCCGTCGGCGGCAGGCGAGCGCGCGGGTGCGGGAGGAGGCGGCGGCGTACTCCGTCCACTGAGGCGAGCGTGAGACACCGATCCTGCGAGGAAGACGGCGTCGGAAGGGGCGCGCCATGAACGAAGGGCCTGAACACGCACGTGTGCGTTCCATCGCGCGGCGGCGCTTGCGCGGTGCGGTGGAAGGCGTATGATGGCGAGTGTCCGTTTCCCGCCGGGACCCCCGCCATGAACGCCCCCGCCACCATGCACACCGGCCCCCTCGGCTCCACCATCCACGTCCTCCACGCCGACGCCGGCACCATCGCCGAGCTCGCCGCCATCGACTGGAACCGCTGTTTCCGCCGGGTCTGCCTCGACCCGGTGCGCGGGATCATCACCCTGATGGCGCCCTCCCGTCTCCATGAGGACCTGTCCGAGATTCTCGGTGACATCGTGAAAGGCGCGGGAAACGCCATCGCCACCAAGAGCATCGGCAGCACCCGGCTTCGGGGACGGGGCGAGCCGCCCGGTACGGGGATGGAGCCCGATTGCGCGTTCTACGTCGGCGAGCGCGCCAGAGGCTACTACGCGGTCCAGGCCGAAGGGGAAGCGGCCCTGGACGCCTTCGTTGAGCGCACCGCGCCCGACCTGGTGGTCGAGGTCGAGATCACGCACGTCGATGAGAGCAAGATCGAGCGATACGGTGAGATAGGGGTGCGGGAGCTGTGGCGGTTGCACGGGCGCAGAGGGACGAGGGAGCGGCGGGCGGATTTCCTCGCCCTGCGGGCCGGGAGGGCGCCGCGCCGGCTCGACGCCTCGATGGTGCTGGAAGGGCTGACCCCGGATGACGTCTGCGAGGCGGTGGAAGCGGTCGGGACCAGCCTGACCCACGACCAACGGACGGAGGCGGTGGCCCGAATCGTGCGCCGTCGGCGGCAGGCGAGCGTGCGGGTGCGGGAGGAGGCGGCGGCGTACTCCGTCCACTGAAACGAGCGCGACCCGCCGGTCATGCGAAGAAGATGGCTTTGGAAGGGGCGCGCCATGAAGAAGGAGCCCCGGGCGCTGTTTGTAACCTATTGATATAGCGGGTGGAGATCGGGGTCGAGATATTCTTTACCCCCACGGAGACGGCGTTCTTCCGTGGTTTGGGTTCGGTTCGAGGGGGTTGCTGGCGGATTTCACCCCGCGGAGCCGCTTGCGCGGGCACGGCGTCCTGGGAACGCTTGTGTCCCGCCCGCATTTTCTTCCGGGTGCATCGCTCTCGTGCGGGCGGGACGCCCGCGTCTGGAAGACGCGCCGTTCCCAGGATGCCGTGCCCAAGAACGTTCGCGAGAGGCGTGTTTGGCGAAAGCCCCACAGCGCACATGCCTCATCGCACGGCGGCGCCTTCCGCGGTGCGGTGGAAGGCGTATGATGGCGGGTGTCCGTTTCCCACCGGGACCCCCGGCATGAACGCCCCCGCCACCATGCACACCGGCCCCCTCGGCTCCACCATCCACGTCCTCCACGCCGACGCCGGCACCATCGCCGAGCTCGCCGCCATCGACTGGAACCGCTGTTTCCGCCGGGTCTGCCTCGACCCGGTGCGCGGGATCATCACCCTGATGGCGCCATCGTTCCCCCACGACGACCTGTCCGAAATCATCGGCGACGTCGTGAAAGACGCGGGAAGCGCCATCGCCGGCGTCATCAAGAGCATCGGCAGCACCCGGCTTCGGGGACGGGGCGAGCCGCCCGGCACGGGGATGGAGCCCGACTGCGCGTTCTACGTCGGCGAGCGCGCCAGAGGCTTTTATGCGGCCCGCGCCGATGGGGATGCGGCGGCCCTCGCCTTCGTCGAGCGCACCGCGCCCGACCTGGTGGTCGAGGTCGAGATCACGCATGTCGATGAGAGCAAGATCGAGCGCTACGGTGAGATGGGGGTGCGGGAGCTGTGGCGGTTGCACGGGCGCAAAGGGACGAGGGAGCTGCGGGCGGACTTCCTCGCCCTGCGGGCCGGGAACGATCCGCGCCGGCTCGACGCTTCGGTGGTGCTGGAAGGACTGACCCCGGATGACGTCTGCGAGGCGGTAAAGGCGGTCGGGGACAGCCAGGCCCGCGACCAACAGACGGAGGCGGTGGCCCGCATCGTGCGCCGGCGGCGGCAGGCGAGCGCGCGGGTGCGGGAGGAGGCTGCGGCGTACTCCGTCCACTGAGGCGAGCGCGACCCGCACCCTGTACAATCGACGGACCTCGGGCGCACGGGGTGCTGAAGAAGATGGAATCGAAGGAGGTTCTCCGCCGTGTGCCGAAACCATCGGAAGGGGCGCTCGCCACGAGCGGAATACCCCCCCGACCCGTACCATGACCAACCAACCACGGAGGCCAGGAGACATGGCTGATCACATACTGACGACCCGCGCGGTCCGACGACCGTACCAGACCTTCCCTGCCATGCCGGATCACGTTCGGTATGATCCCGGAAGGGGTTATTGGCTCAAAGACGGAGAGCCGCTGGTCGCTGCGCCCGATTTCTTGAGCGACATTTCCAACAGCAAGAAGTGTGATCAGGAAACAGGAGAGGATCAGAAAGGCGAATGAATCCCCGTGTTCTCATACTTTCAGGCCTGTACGATTTTTCGGCGGACCTCGTTGCCTTGCGGCTGCGACACAGCGGAGCGCCTTATATCCGCCTGAATAGAGAACAGCTTGCCGATCATTCACTTACGCTCGATCCCCTCGTCCCCGAGCTGACCATACGTGGCCCGGCAGGCACCTGCAACGTGGGTCAGGATCTGCGATCCATCTGGTTCCGCCAACCCGTTTTCTTGCGAAATACCCCTCCGACCCCGCTTTCGCTCCAGGATCAGTTTGAACGTTCTCAATGGACGGCCTTTCTTCGGGCGCTATGTGTCTTCCGCGACGCGGCTTGGATGAATTTTCCGGCCGCCACGTATCTTGCGGAATCCAAACCGTATCAGCTATCCATTGCATCCAGTTGCGGATTTCAGGTTCCGGAAACGCTGGTGACCAACGATGCACATCGCATCCGTAGCGCGTTTCCAGGAACTCTCGTCATCAAATCGCTGGACACGGTGTTGCTGCGTGATGGAGACGACTGTCTGTTCACCTATACGACCCTGGATCCGGAAAATGAATTAACGGAAGAAAACATCAATACGGCGCCCCTGCTCGCACAATATGCCTTGGAAGACAAGATCGATCTGCGAGTCACCGTGATCGGCGATGAGATATTCGCGGTCCGTATACTTTCGCATGGATCCGGGATTCCCGGCGACTGGCGTTTGATACCGAAAGCCGATCTTGAATACGAGGACTTTGCGCCGACCGAAGATATGGCTCGATGCTGCTTCCTGTTGACACGCCGTCTTGGTCTTTCCTTTTCCGCCATCGATCTGATTGAAACCACCCAAGGGATATTTTTCATCGAAGTCAATCCTACCGGGGAATGGGGATGGCTATCAACGCCTGAGCGGCCAATGGATCGCGCCATAGCTTCCTGGCTGGAGAATCCTTCCTGTGCGAAGGAGTGGAGCTGATTCCGATGCGTATTCCTCGGTTTCTTGAAGAGATATTCCCCTTTGTCAGTTATCTCGTATACTCTCGCCGCCTGAGACGACGTAGTGAATCGGGAGAAATCCTGAGCGAGAGAGAATTCAAAAACTACATCGATCTTTCCGAAGACATGATCAAGGAAAGATTGAAGGAGGAACACCAGCGGGCGTCGACGATGGATGAGAAGACATCGAAGTTGACGTTTTCAATTTCCATGGCACTGACTTTCGTTGGAGCCGCGGTAGTCTTCTTGAAAAATACCATATCTCCCGTCGCTATGCAGGCCGGTCTTTCCGTGCTGATAAATTCCCTGATCTTCCTCGGTTTGTTTTATAGCACAATGGCTGGTCTGGTGGCGCTGGGCGCGCTGCGTACTGCGCCCCGGCACGGTTACGGCACCCAATTCTTGCTGGAACAGAATAAGCCCATGAATGAGAAATTGGCGGAATCCCTTGCTCGTCAGGAAGTCATCAACCTTGTTCGGCATTTACGCAATGAAGCAGCCTTTCAGTGTTTGAGAAACGGTCTTTTGCTCTTTATCGTAGTGATCATGATGTTTACGGGAATTTTCGTATGGCGGTTTCTTTCTGCGTTCTCATTGAGCATTAGTTGAATGATCCCCAAGGCGTGCAAGCGGCTGGCGGAGGTCGATTTCCCCATCGCCGAGGTCTCGCGGCACGCGGCGCGGGAGAAGTCGATCCGGCACGGGCATCCTTCGACCCTGCATCTGTGGTGGGCGCGCCGCCCGCTGGCCTCCTCGCGGGCGGTGCTGATGGCGCTGCTGCTGCCGGACCCCTGCGACCCGCAATGCCCGGAGGCGTTCAGGAAGGAGGCGCGGCGGATCCTTCTCGGGATGCACGGGCGTCCGGGTGGATGGACCGGCGCCATCCGGTCGGACGAAGGGTTGCGGCGGATCCTTCTCAAGTTCATCGCCGACTTCGCCGATTGGGACCATGCCGCGGATCGCATCTGGCTCGATACGGGCCGCGCGCTGGTGAGGGCGGCGCACGGCGAGGGGCCGCCTCTGGTCGTGGATCCGTTCGCGGGCGGCGGCTCGATCCCGCTCGAAGCCCTGCGGCTCGGCTGCGAGGCGTTCGCCAGCGACCTGAACCCGGTCGCCTGCCTGATCCTCAAGGTGATGCTGGAGGACGTCCCGCGCCACGGGCCGGGGCTGGCCGACGAGCTGCGCAGGGTCGGCGGCGAGATCAGGCAGGCGGCGGAACGGGAACTGGCCGGTCTCTACCCCGCGGACCTGGACGGGAGCACGCCCATCGCCTACTTGTGGGCGCGCACGGTGCTCTGCGAGGCCCCGAGCTGCGGGGCGGAGATCCCGCTGCTGCGTTCGCTGTGGCTTGCGAAGAAGGCGGTCTTCAGGAGGGAGCGCGGCGAGCGGATCAAGGTCAGAGGCCGTCAGGCGCTTCGGTATCGGATCGTGCGAGCGGCCAAGGGGCCGCCGCGGGTCGAGTGGGAAGTGTTCGAGCCGGCCACCGACAAGGACGTGCGCGACGGCACGGTCACGCGGGCGAAGGCCGCCTGCCCGTGCTGCGGCGCGGTCCTGCCGCCGGAGCGGGTGCGGGTGCAGCTCTCCGAGCAGCGCGGCGGCGCGGACATGATCTTCGACGGCAAAGGGAGGCGCATCGGCGGCGCGCGCATGACCGCGGTGGTGACGCTGAAGGAGAACGAGCCGGGCCGGCGCTATCGGCTGCCGACGGATGCCGATTATGCGGCGGTGCACGAGGCGCAGGCGCGGCTGGCAGGGATTCTCGACGAATGGGAGCGGGGCGGGAGGCAGGGGCTTTGCCCGGTGCCGGATGAACCGATTTCGCTGAACGAGATTCGACGCATCAGCGTACCAATCTACGGAATGACGACATGGGGGGACCTGTTCACGGCGCGGCAGAAGGTAGTCTTGGTCGAACTCCTCCTCGCCATCCGGAAAACCGATGTAGTCGACACGGAGCATATGCTCGCCTGTGCGTTCAACCGTATATCCATGAGCAACATGTCTTGCACTCGATGGAACGCTGTAGCAGAGAAGATGCAGCATACCTTTGGCCGGCAAGCTCTTCCCATCGTGTGGGATTTCGCCGAGATCGCAGTGACGGCGGAAGCTCCAGGTAACTGGAAAAGTGGATACTGTCTTGTAGCTGACGTTGTCGACGCGGCGCGTAGTATGCAGAGTGCGCAAACTCAATTCGCCGACGCAATAGAACATCCCCTGCCCGACGAAGCCGCCGGAGTCTGGTTCACCGATCCACCCTACTACGATGCCGTCCCGTATGCGCACTTGTCGGATTTCTTCTTCGTCTGGCTCAAGCGCGCCGTGCCGGAACAAATGATGACTCTTTGCAATCTCGTCGATCCGCAAGACTTGACTCCGAAGGAAAGGGAGATTGTCGTTGATCGACCGCATCGGCTCAGCACTTCGACCAAGACGGCAGAGACCTACGAATCAGGAATGGCTCGGGCGTTTACCGAAGGGCGACGTATCCTGCACCAGGACGGTATCGGATCGGTCGTCTTCGCCCACAAGACAACCGAGGGCTGGGAGGCTCTGCTGACCGGGATAATCAGCGGCGGTTGGACCATTACCGGCTCGTGGCCGGTAGCGACGGAGATGGGTTCTCGTCTCAATGCCCGTGATACCGCGTCCCTCGCCACCAGCGTCCATCTCGTCTGCCGGCCTCGGCCCGACGACGCGCCGGTGGGCGATTGGGCGGACGTGCTGCGCGAGCTGCCGAGGCGCGTGGGCGACTGGATGGAGCGGCTTCAGGGCGAGGGCGTGCGCGGGGCGGATCTGGTCTTCGCCTGTATCGGCCCGGCGCTGGAGATCTTCAGCCGGTACTCGGTCGTCGAGACGCCGGAAGGTGCGGAAGTCCGTCTGCCCGTCTACTTGGAACGGGTCTGGGAGGTGGTGGGCCGGACCGCGCTCGAGACCGTGCTCGGCGCCGGAGAGGCGAAGGCCCGCAACGGGCAGGTCGGCGCGCTGGAGGAGGACGCCCGCCTCACGGCCCTGTTCCTCTGGACCCTCCAGAGCACGGAGGACCCCGAGGAGAACGACGCGAAGGAAGCACGGGACGAGGAAGGGAACGAAGCGGGCAGGGGGCTCGCGCTCCCCTTCGACGTGGTGCGCCGTTTCGCCCAGCCCATGGGGATCGACCTCGACGCCTGGACGGACCGGATCATCGGACAGGACAAGGGGGTGGTGCGCCTGCTGCCGGTTCTCGAACGTGCGCAACGGCTCTTCGGCGAGGACGGGGCCGGTGCGGCGGCGGAATGGATCGAAGCGGACCCGGGCGGGGCTGCCCAGCTCGACCTCTTTCCCTCGGCGCAGGCCCGACCGCGAAGCAGGAGGCATCGCCGACGCAAGCCGTCCATCGTGGAAGACGGCGCCGAGCTTCAGGCGGTCGACGCGACGACGCTGGATCGCGTCCATGCGGCCATGCTCCTCCAGGCAAGCGGTCACGCCAATGCGCTCAGGACGCTGATCGCCGCGGAGCAGGAACGCGGCCCGGACTTCCTGCGGCTCGCCAACTCGCTCTCGGCCCTGTACTCGAGAGGCAGCGAGGAGAAGCGGTTGCTCGACGCGATGCTGCTGGCGGTCCCCCGGTGACCAGGGTCCTTTCATGCCGACCGACTCGCGGCCGGGCATCAATGCCCACCGCTCTTCGTGGGAACGGCGTGTCCTTCGGACGCGGGGGTCCTGCCCACATCGATCGGCGGCGGTTTTGCCCTCCCATTGAAGGTGCGCCGCCGATCCTCGTCACCCGGATCCGACGCCCGCATCGATCGGCGGCGGTCTTGCCGTCCCATTTGCGGGCGGGACGCCCGCGTTCCGCAGGACGCGCCGTTCCCAGGACGCCCGCATCCGTGGGAGGCGCCGTCCCCGGCACCTTCGCCGCTCTCATTCGACCGAACCGGGTTCACCCCCGCGAACCGATTCCGCGGCGTGAAACGACCCTGCCGGTGACGGTCCCCCGAGGCTCGGGCGATGTTCGTAGATTATTGATATATAAAGTGTAGAGAGGGGGTCGAGATATTTTTTACCCCCACAGAGATGGCGTTGTTCCGTGGTTTGGAGTCGGTTCGAGGGGCATTTCGGCGGATTTCACCCCACGGAGCCTCTTGCGCGGGCACGGCGTCCTGGGAACGCGGGCGTCCCGCCCGCATTTTCTTCCGGGCGCTTCGCCCCCGTGCGGGCGGGACGCCCGCGTTCCCAGGACGCCGTGCCCAAGAGCGTTCGCGAGAGGGTGCCCGGCGAAAACTCCACAGCGCGCATGCCTCGTCCCCCGGTGACGAAATGACAGGCAGATGAAAAGACTGCACAATGCGTGAGGCAGCGGCGCGCATATCGGGCCGGCGAAGCTGCGGACGTTCGAGCCGTTCCCGCGTGAAGCCAGCCGAACCGGAGATCCGAATGGACCCCTGGTACAAGGTCGTGGCCCCTCGCAAGGAGGTGCGCGAGGGCCGCTCGTTCAGCCCGGATGAGTTCGCGATCGCTCTCGAGCAGGTGGTCGCGGGAACCGCGCCCGAGGACTACCGGGATGCGGCGCAGTTCTTCTCCCGCACCTGCTTCACCCGCGCCCTGAAGGAGCACACCGGGATGGTGCTCCGGAGGCTCTCGGGGAAGACCGGGAACACCGCCCCGGTCGTGACCCTGATCACCCAGTTCGGCGGCGGCAAGACGCACACGCTCGCCTCGCTCTACCACCTCGCCGAGGCCGGCGAAGACGCCCTGGAGCTCCCCGGGGTCCTGGAGCTGCTGGCCGACGAGAACGTCGACTCGCCCCCGTCCGCCCAGGTCGGGGTGTTCGTCGGCAACGCGTGGGACCCGATGGAAGGCCGGGAGACGCCCTGGATCGATCTGGCCCGGCAGCTTGCCGGCGAGCAGGGGGTCCGGGCGCTCGGAACCGACGCGAGGGCGACCCCGCCCGGAACGGAAGCGCTCGGCCGGGTCTTCGCCGCCGCGAACGCCCCCGTGCTGCTGCTCTTCGACGAGGTGCTCAACTTCGTGAACCGCCACCGCGGCATGGCGGAGAAGTTCCATGCCTTCCTCCAGAACCTGACCGTAGCGGTCACCGGCGCCACACACGCCGCCGCGGTCATCAGCCTGCCGCGGAGCCAGGTCGAGATGACCGCGTGGGACCAGGAATGGCAGGAGCGGATCACCAAGGTCGTCCGCCGCGTCGCCCGCGACCTGATCGCCAACGACGAGTCGGAGATCAGCGAGGTGGTGCGGCGGCGGCTGTTCGAGGACCCGGGCAGCGAGAGGGTTCGCCGAAGGGTCGCGAAGACCTACGCGGACTGGTGCTTCGAGAGGAGGCATCAGCTTCCGCCGGAGTGGATGGCCGTCGATACGGCGGCGACCGAAGCCAGGGCGCGCGAGCTCCTGAGAGATCGGTTCGATGCCTGCTACCCGTTCCATCCCGCGACCCTCTCGGTGTTCCAGCGCAAGTGGCGGGCCCTGAGCCAGTTCCAGCAGACCCGGGGGATCCTCGCGATGCTCGGCCAATGGATCTCCCGGGCCGCCGCCAGGCACTTCCGCGAAGCACGGACCGAGCCGCTGATCACCTTGGGATCGGCGCCTCTGGAGGTCCCCGAATTTCGCGCCGTCGTCCTTGGACAGCTGGGGGAATCGAGGCTCGACGCGGCGATCGAGGCCGATCTGGCCGGGGCGACGGCGCACGCCAGGGCGCTGGATGCGGACACGGCCGGGCCGCTTCGGGACATCCACCGGCGGGTGGGAGCCGCGATCCTCTTCGAGTCTTCCGGCGGACAGGTGGACAAGGTGGCGCATCTGCCCGAGCTTCGCTTCGCGCTCGGGGAGCCCGAGGTGGACACCACGACCATCGACAGCTCCGCCACCGCCCTCGAGAGCGCGGGGTTCTTCCTCCGGAAGGTGGGTACGGACGGCTTCCGGGTCCACCATCAAGCGACCTTGAAGAAGGTCGTCAGCGATCGGAGGGCATCGCTCGACGAGGAGAGCGAGATCAAGCCCGCCATGAGGAGCCTGGTCGGCAACGGGTTCGCGAAGGGCGCCGAGCTGCCCCTGGTCAGGTTTCCCTCGGACGGCAAGGCGATCGAGGACCGGCCGCGCCTCACGCTGGTCGTCGTGGACCCGGAGACCGAGTGGAGCGGCGATGGCCGGACACGAGAATGCCTCGTACGGTGGACGCGGGAGCGCGGAACGTCGCCGCGGCTCTATCCGGGCTCCCTCGTCTGGTGCGTGAAGAAGCCGGGGCGGGAGCTTCGAGACAAGGTCGAGCACTGGCTCGCCTGGCAGAGGGTCGAGCGGGAGGTCGCGGAAGGGATACTCGGAGCGGAGTACGACCGGGCCGACAGGACGGAGGTACGCGCGAAGCGGAAGGAGGCGGAAGATGCGGCCCTGGACGAGGTGTGGGGCAGCTACCGTTTCGCCGTCTTCGCCGACTCCGGCCGGGAGGGAGGCATCGGAAGCATCGACCTCGGGGCCGGGCACTCGAGCGCGAACGAGACGCTCTGCGGCCGGGTCGTCGCCGCCCTGAAGTCCGAGGGGCTGCTGAACGAAGGGATCGGGGCCGGCTACCTCGACCGGCACTGGCCGCCGGCCCTCGAGGAGGCGGGCGCATGGCCTCTCACGAGCCTGCGGCAGAGCTTCCTCGACGGCTCGCTGACCCGTCTGGTGGATCCCGAGAAGGTGCTGCAACGGAAGGTCGTCGAGTTCGTCGAGAGCGGCGCGTTCGGGCTGGCGTCGGGGACCAGGGAGGAGGGCGGGTACGAACGGCTGTGGTATGCCGAGCCGGTCGGGCGCGACGAAGTCGCCTTCGAGCGGGACGTCTTCCTGCTGACCAGGGCGAAGGCGGAGCAGCTTCGGGCCGCCCCGCCCGGCGGCGCGCCGCAAGCGGAGGGAGGACCGGATCCGGAGACGACGCACAGGCCCGCGCCGGAGACGGAGACAGGGCCGCCCCCCGGTCCTGCGCCCGGGCCCCGCGAGCGGACCGCGACCCTTCGCATGAAGGGCGCCGTGCCGCCCGAGGTCTGGAACCGTCTCGGGACGAAGGTCATCCCGAAGCTGCGGGCCGGCGACGGGCTCACGGTGGGCGTGGACTTCCACGTGAGCCTCCCCGCACGGCAGGCGGAGGCGCTGGAATCGGAGCTTCGGCAGGTGCTCGCCGACCTTGAATTGACCGCTGCCGTGCGCATGGAACGGTCATAGAAGCCGGGCGCCGGCGCCTTGCCGGCCAGCCGGAACCAGAACAAGGGCGAGGTGTGCAGCCACGGCCCGGACGGGAGCCCCCGCCTGTTCATCGACGCCCGACTGCGACGAGGGGAGCTTCGACGTCTTCCCGAGACGTCCCCTTGTTTTCATCCACGACGACGATCCTGCAATCCTCGAAGACCATCCGGACGCGCCTCGACGAGGCCGCGACGCGGGGGAGGGGGGAATACCCCCGAGGCGACGGAAAGCGTCGATCACGGCCAACCGTGCCTGCCGCCCCGGATCGGCTTCGGTCGAATGGCGACGCCGACTTTCTGATTGAGGTCAAGGCAAACCGCCGCACCCTCTGGTTTGATGGCTGCCGTGCCGGCCCGCGCGGCCGGGGGCGGCCCGCGCGGCTGATGCCGTCGCGCGCCGGCGGCCTCCTCGCGCGGGCCGGCCGTCACCGCGATTGCCGAGAGAGGGACGATGCAGGCTCGCGACGGCGTTCCGGCCCGCCTTCGACACCAGGCCCTCGGCCTGAGCACCTTCGCGTTCACGGTCTGCTTCGCGGTCTGGACCATCTTCTCCATCATCGGGATCCGCATCAAGCAGGATCTCGGGCTCAGCGACACCGAGTTCGGCATCCTGGTGGCCACCCCGATCCTGACCGGCTCGCTCAGCCGCATCTTTCTCGGGATCTGGACCGACCAGTACGGCGGGCGCGCCGTGTACACGCTGCTGATGGCGGTCACCGCGGCCGCCACCTGGATGCTCTCGACGGTCGGCACGTACCCGATGTTCCTGCTCGCCGCCCTCGGGGTGGGGCTTGCCGGAGGCTCGTTCGCGGTCGGCATCGCGTTCGTGTCGCGCTGGTTCGACCGCGCGCACCAGGGGACCGCGCTCGGGGTGTTCGGCATCGGCAACGTGGGGGCGGCCGTCACCAACTTCGGGGCGCCGTTCCTGCTCCTCGCGGTCGGCTGGGAGCGGGCCGCCCAGGTCTACGCGGTGGTCCTCCTCGCCACCGCGGCGGTGTTCTTCTTCGCGACGAAGGAGGACCCGGGCACCGCCCGGCGCCGGGCGATGGGCGAGAAGCCGCGGTCGGCCTTCCTCCAGCTCGAGCCGCTGCGCCACCTCCAGGTCTGGAGGTTCTCGCTCTACTACTTCTTCGTCTTCGGGGCGTTCGTGGCGCTCGCGCTCTGGCTGCCGCGGTACTACGTCGGCGTCTACGACCTGGACATCAGGACCGCGGGGATGCTGGCCGCGGCCTACGCGCTGCCCGGAAGCGTCTTCCGGGCCCTCGGCGGCTACCTCTCCGATCGCTTCGGCGCCCGCGCGGTGATGTACTGGACGTTCCTCGTGAGCGTCGTCGTCTGCTTCTTCCTGAGCTATCCGTCCACGGACTACGTGGTCCGGGGGGTCGAGGGGCCGATCGCGTTCAACCTCACCATCTCGCTGCCGGTCTTCGTCGCGCTGACGGTGGTGCTCGGCTTCGTGATGTCGCTCGGGAAGGCGGCGGTCTACAAGCACATCCCCGTCTACTACCCGGAGCACGTGGGCTCGGTCGGCGGGCTCGTCGGCATGATCGGCGGGCTCGGAGGGTTCATCCTTCCGATCTGCTTCGGGGTGATGAACGACCTCATCGGGGTGTGGACGAGCTGCTTCATGCTGCTCTTCACCCTGGTCGGAATCGCCCTCGTGTGGATGCACCTCGCGATCCGCCGGATGGAGCGCCGGGAGGCGGCCGAGCGTCTCGACGAGCTTCCCGAGCTTCCCGAGCTGCTCTCCGTGCACGCGCCGGAGCACCGGGGGGCGCTCGGTCCCCGGGGCCGGCCGGCTCCCGGAACCGGGACCGCCTGAGCGGCGGCGCCGGACCGCGCGGCGAGGAGGACGCTCATGGGCAAGGACATCCGGGGCTGGACCCCCGAGGACGAAGGCTTCTGGGAGCGGGGCGGGCGCGCGGTCGCCAACCGGAACCTGTGGATCTCGATCCCGAGCCTCCTCTGCGGCTTCGCGGTATGGCTGTACTGGGGGATCATCACCGTCCAGATGCTCAACCTCGGCTTTCCGTTCGAGAAGCCGGAGCTGTTCACCCTGTCGGCCGTCGCCGGCCTGGCCGGCGCGACCCTGCGCATCCCGAGCACCTTCTTCATCCGCATCGCGGGGGGGCGCAACACGATCTTCCTCACCACGCTCCTGCTGGTCATTCCGGCCGCCGGAACCGGCCTCGCCCTGCGGGACCCGGCCACCCCGCTCTGGCAGTTCCAGATCCTCGCCTTCCTCTCGGGAATCGGCGGCGGGAACTTCGCATCCTCGATGTCGAACATCAGCTTCTTCTTTCCCAAGCGGGTGCAGGGCTACGCCCTCGGCATGAACGCGGGGCTCGGGAACTTCGGCGTCACCACCATGCAGATCCTGGTGCCCCTGGTGATGACGATGAGCGTGTTCGGGGGCGAGCCGCTGGTCCTCGAGAACACGAGCGGCACCCTCATCGGGAAGATCCCGGCCGGCAGCGACACCTGGATCCACAACGCGGGCTTCGTCTGGCTCGTGTTCCTGATCCCCCTCGGCTTCGCGACCTGGTTCGGGATGAACAACGTCCGCGACGAGCACGTGTCCCCGAACATCGGCCCCCCCTTCCGCGGCTTCGCGATCATCCTCGTGATGCTGGGGATCGGCCTCTTCACCGCCGCGTGCGGCCTGTGGCTCATGCTGCCGGAGGAGGTCGGCGGCTCCGGGTTCGACCTGAGCAAGTGGCTCGTGCTCCCCCTCGTGATCGCCGGCACGGTGGGGCTGCTGAGGCTGCTGCCGGGGGAGGTCGGCCGGAACCTCCACCACCAGTACCGGATCTTCGACAACAAGCACACCTGGGCGATGACCGTCATCTACACCATGACGTTCGGCTCCTTCATCGGCTATGCGGCGACCTTCGCCCTCGCCACCAAGGTGGTGTTCGGGTTCTCCCACGTGATGGTCGACGGGGTGATGACGCACGACACGGTGAACCCGAACGGCCCGAGCGCCCTGACCTGGGCCTGGATGGGCCCCTTCGTCGGCGCGTTGATCCGTCCCGTCGGGGGAACGATCTCGGACCGGATCGGCGGCGCGAAGGTGACCCAGATCATCTCCGTGGTGATGGTCGCGAGCGCGCTCGGGGTCGCCTGGGTCCTCGGGCGGGCCTATGCGTCCGCGACCCCGGAGCAGTACTTCGCCCCCTTCCTGATCCTGTTCCTCATCCTGTTCGCGGCCACCGGGATCGGCAACGGCTCGACCTTCCGCACCATCGCGGTGGTGTTCGACCGCGAGCAGGCGGGGCCGGTGCTCGGCTGGACCTCGGCGGTGGCGGCCTACGGCGCGTTCGTCATCCCGAAGGTGTTCGGCGAGCAGATCCGGGCCACCACCCCGGAGTACGCGCTCTACGGCTTCGCCGCCTTCTACGCGGTGTGCATCGTCATCAACTGGTGGTTCTACCTGCGGAAGGACGCCTATGTCCGGAATCCTTGAAGCGTTCGGCAACGCCGCTGCCAAGGGGCCGCCCCGGCCCCGGGAGAGGGAGAGATGAGCCACCTGATCGACCGGTTGAACTTCTTCCGGGCGACGAACGCCGGGACGTTCGCGGACGGCCACGGGGTGACGACCACGGAGAGCCGCGGCTGGGAGGACGCGTACCGCAAGCGCTGGCAGCACGACAAGATCGTCCGCTCCACCCACGGGGTGAACTGCACGGGCTCGTGCTCGTGGAAGATCTACGTCAAGGGCGGGATCGTCACCTGGGAGACCCAGCAGACCGACTACCCGCGGACCCGCCCCGACCTTCCCGACCACGAGCCGCGGGGGTGCTCGCGGGGCGCGAGCTATAGCTGGTACCTCTACTCGGGCGGCCGGCTCAAGTACCCGCTCGTGCGTTCGCGGCTGCTCAAGCTCTGGCGCGAGGCGCGCGCGGACCTCGCCCCCGTCGCCGCCTGGCGCTCGATCGTCGAGGACCCGGAGAAGCGCGCCTCGTACACCTCGCGGCGCGGGCTCGGGGGCTTCGTCCGCTCCCACTGGGACGAGGTGACCGAGATCGTCGCGGCCGCCAACGCCTACACGATCCGCGCCTACGGCCCGGACCGGATCTTCGGCTTCTCCCCGATCCCCGCGATGTCCATGGTCTCCTACGCGGCGGGGTCCCGCTACCTCTCCCTGCTCGGCGGGGTGTGCATGTCGTTCTACGACTGGTACTGCGACCTCCCGCCGTCGAGCCCCCAGACCTGGGGCGAGCAGACGGACGTTCCCGAATCGGCCGACTGGTACAACTCGGGCTTCCTCATCCTGTGGGGCTCGAACGTGCCGCAGACCCGCACCCCGGACGCCCACTTCTTCACCGAAGCGCGCTACAAGGGGGCGAAGTCGGTGGTGATCTGCCCGGACTACTCCGAGGCGAGCAAGTTCGCGGACGTGTGGCTCGACGTGAAGCAGGGCACCGACGCGGCCCTCGCGATGGCGTTCGGACACGTCATCCTGCGCGAGTTCCACCTCGACCGGCAGGTGGAGTACTTCACGGACTACTGCCGGCGGTACACGGACCTGCCGATGCTGGTGCGCCTGGTCGAGCGGGGCGGCTACCTGGTCCCGGAGCGCCTGCTGCGGGCCTCCGATCTCGAGGGCGCGGGCGGCGAGGCCAACAACCCCGAGTGGAAGCCCCTCGCCTTCGACGACCGGACCGGATCGGTGGTCGTGCCGCGGGGGTCGATCGGGTTCCGGTGGGGGGAGCAGGGCAAGTGGAACCTGGAGCCCCGGGACGGGGAGGGCCGCGAGGTGACGCTTCGCCTGTCCCTCCTGGACGACCGCGACGAGGCCGCCGCGGTCGGCTTTCCCTACTTCGGCAACCTCGAACACGCCCACTTCGCGGGCACCGACCATCCGAGCGTGCTCGTGCGGAACGTCCCCGCGAAGCGCCTCCGGCTGGCGGGGGGCGATGTGCTCGCCGCCACCGTCTACGATCTCCTGCTCGCGAGCTACGGGCTCGACCGGGGGCTCGGAGGGGCGCACGTCGCCGGCTCCTACGACGACCCGGAGCCCTGTACCCCGGCCTGGGCGGAGGCGATCACCGGCATCGCGCGGGATCGGATCGCGTCCGTCGCGCGCGGCTTCGCCGGCAACGCGGAGCGCACCCGGGGCCGCTCGATGGTGATCATCGGGGCGGCGATGAACCACTGGTACCACATGGACATGAACTACCGCGGGGTCATCAACCTGCTGGTGATGTGCGGCTGCGTGGGCCAGTCGGGAGGGGGCTGGTCGCACTACGTGGGCCAGGAGAAGCTGCGGCCCCAGACCGGGTGGCTGCCGCTCGCGTTCGCCCTCGACTGGACCCGGCCGCCCCGGCAGATGAACTCCACCTCCATGTGGTACGCGCACACGGACCAGTGGCGCTACGAGACCCTCGACGTCGAGGACATCCTGTCCCCGACCGCACCCGAGGGCGACTGGGGCGGGGCGCTCATCGACTACAACGTGCGGGCGGAGCGGATGGGCTGGCTGCCGTCCGCCCCCCAGCTCGGGGCGAACCCCCTCGCCGTCGCCCGGGCGGCCGCCGAGGCGGGCCGCGAGGCGGGCGGGTACGTGGCGGAGCAGCTTCGCTCCGGCGGGCTCCGCATGGCCTGCGAAGACCCCGACGCCCCCGTCAACTGGCCCCGCAACCTCTTCGTGTGGCGCTCGAACCTCCTCGGCTCGTCCGGAAAGGGGCACGAGTACTTCCTGAAGCACCTCCTCGGCACCGCGCACGGGGTCATGGGCCAGGACCTCGGAGAGACGGGCGGGAAGAAGCCGCGCGAGGTCGCCTGGCGCGACCCCGCCCCGGAAGGCAAGCTCGATCTCCTCGTCACCCTCGACTTCCGCATGTCCACCACCTGCCTGTACTCCGACGTGGTGCTGCCGACCGCCACCTGGTACGAGAAGAACGACCTCAACACGACGGACATGCACCCCTTCATCCACCCGCTCACCGCGGCGGTCGACCCGGTGTGGGAGTGCAAGAGCGACTGGGAGATCTACAAGGCCATCGCGCGCAAGTTCTCCGAGGTCGCGCCGGAGGTCCTCGGGGTCGAGCAGGACGTGGTGCTCGCGCCGATCCTCCACGACACCCCGGGCGAGCTCGCCCAACCCTTCGGGGTCGAGGACTGGAAGGCGGGCGGCGCCGAGCCGGTCCCCGGACGGACCATGCCGTCGGTCGTCACCGTCGAGCGCGACTACCCGGGGCTCTACGAGCGGTTCACCGCCCTCGGCCCGCTCCTGGAGCGCGCCGGCAACGGCGGCAAGGGGATCTCGTGGGACACCGGCGGCGAGGTGCGGGCGCTTCGCCGGCTGAACGGCGAGGCGGCCCGCGACGGCCCGGCCCGGGGCCTCGCCCGCATCGAGAGCGACGTCGACGCGGCGGAGGTCATCCTCATGCTCGCGCCGGAGACCAACGGCGAGGTCGCGGTCAAGGCGTGGGAGGCGCTCGGGGCGAACACCGGCCTCGATCACACCCACCTCGCGGCGCCCAGGAAGGACGAGAAGGTCCGGTTCCGGGACGTGGTCGCGCAGCCCCGGAAGATCATCTCTTCGCCCACCTGGTCGGGCCTCGAGTCGGAGCACGTCTGCTACAACGCGGGCTACACGAACGTCCACGAGCGGATCCCGTGGCGGACCCTGACCGGCCGGCAGCAGATCTACCAGGACCACCCGTGGATGCGGGCCTTCGGGGAGTCGCTTCCCGCGTACCGCCCTCCCATCGACACCCGGACCATCGCACCGGTCGCGGAGGAGGGCGGCGGCGGCCGGCCTTCGCTGGTCCTGAACTTCATCACCCCACACCAGAAATGGGGAATACATTCCACGTATTCCGATAATCTCCTCATGCTGACCCTCAATCGAGGCGGGCCCGTGGTCTGGCTCTCGGAGACGGACGCGGCGCGGGTCGGCATCGAGGACAACGACTGGGTGGAGGCGTACAACGCGAACGGCGCGCTCACCGCCCGCGCGGTCGTCTCGCAGCGGATCCGGGAAGGGACCCTCTTCATGTACCACGCGCAGGAGAAGATCGTGAACACGCCAGGCTCGGAGGTGACCGGCCGGCGGGGCGGGATCCACAACTCGGTGACCCGGACGATCACCAAGCCGACCCACATGATCGGCGGCTACGCCCAGCTCTCCTGGGGGTTCAACTACTACGGCACGGTGGGGTCGAACCGCGACGAGTTCGTGATCGTGCGGAAGATGGAACGGGTGGACTGGCTGGACCCGCCGGCGGTTCCGGCGGTCCCGGCGGCGGAGGAGGCGGCGCGATGAAGGTTCGAGCCCAGATCGGCAAGGTACTGAACCTCGACAAGTGCATCGGGTGCCATACCTGCTCGGTGACCTGCAAGAACGTGTGGACCAACCGGGAAGGCATGGAGTACGCCTGGTTCAACAACGTCGAGACGAAGCCCGGCACCGGCTATCCCGACGACTGGGAGGACCAGGAGCGGTGGAACGGGGGCTGGAAGCGGACCCGCTCGGGAAGGATCAAGCCGAAGATGGGGGGGAAGCTCGCCATCCTCGCGAAGCTCTTCGGCAACCCGGACCTCCCCCGGATCGACGACTACTACGAGCCCTTCACCTTCGACTACGAGCACCTCCAGCGCGCGCCGGAAGGAGACGCCTCCCCGACCGCGCGGCCCCGCTCGCTCCTGACCGGCGAGCGCATGGAGAAGATCGAGGGCGGACCCAACTGGGAGGAGATCCTCGGCGGGGAGTTCTCCAAGCGGTCCCGCGACACCAACTTCGAGGGGCTCGAGCGGGAGATCTACGGCGAGTTCAAGAACACGTTCATGATGTACCTGCCGCGCCTGTGCGAGCACTGTCTCAACCCTTCCTGCGTGGCGGCCTGTCCGTCGGGGGCGATCTACAAGCGCGAGGAAGACGGGATCGTGCTCATCGACCAGGAGAAGTGCCGGGGGTGGCGGATGTGCGTCTCCGGATGCCCGTACAAGAAGATCTACTTCAACTGGTCCTCGGGGAAGTCGGAGAAGTGCACCTTCTGCTATCCGCGGATCGAGAGCGGGCAGCCCACGGTGTGTTCGGAGACCTGCGTCGGGCGCATCCGCTACCTCGGGGTGGTCCTCTACGACGCCGACCGCATCGAGTCGGCGGCGAGCGTCGAGGATCCGGCCCGTCTCTACCACGAGCAGCTCGACCTGTTCCTCGATCCGGCCGACCCCGCGGTGATCGGGCAGGCGCGGCGGGACGGCGTACCGGAGGCATGGCTCGAGGCGGCGGCGCGTTCCCCGGTCTACCGGCTCGCCATGGACTGGCGGGTGGCGTTCCCGCTGCACCCGGAGTTCCGCACCCTCCCCATGGTCTGGTACGTGCCGCCGCTCTCTCCGCTTCAATCCGCCGCGGAGGCGGGGATGATCGAGATGGACGGCGCCGTTCCGGACGTGCGCTCCCTGCGGATCCCGGTCCGCTATCTCGCGAACCTCCTGACGGCCGGGGAGGAGGGGCCGATCGTGCGGGCCCTGGAGCGGATGCTGGCGATGCGGGCGTACATGCGCTCGAAGACGGTGGAGGAGGCGGCGGACGAGGCGGTCGCGGCGCGGGTCGGGCTCACCGGGGCGCAGATCGAGGACATGTACCGCCTCATGGCCCTCGCCCGCTACGAGGACCGGTTCGTGATCCCCACCGCCCATCGCGAGACGGCCGAGGACGCCTACGACCTCCAGGGGTCGTGCGGCTTCAGCTTCGGCAACGAGGGTTCCGGCGGATCGTCCCGGCCGAACCTGTTCGGAAGCCCGCGCCGGCGGTCGGTCACGGTCCGGACCCCGACGGAGTTCCTCCGGTGATCCGCTCCCTCAAGGTGCTGTCCCTCCTGCTCACCTACCCGACCGGGGAGATCGCGGCGGCGGCCTCGTCCTTCCCCGCGGCTCTGGACGAAGAGGGCCTGGTGCCCGAGGGTCGGCGCGGACCGCTTCGGCGGCTCGCCTCCCAGCTCTCCGAGCGGGAGCTCTACGACCTCGAGGAACGCTACGTCCTGCTCTTCGACCGCACCCGCTCGCTCTCGCTGCACCTCTTCGAGCACGTGCACGGAGAGAGCCGGGACCGGGGGCAGGCCATGGTGGAGCTGAAGGAGCTCTACGCGGCGAACGGTCTCGAGATGCCCGCCAACGAGCTGCCGGACTACCTCCCGCTCTTCCTCGAGTTCCTGTCCACGAGGCCGCTCGACGAGGCCCGGGGTTACCTCGCGGACGTCGTGCACATCGTCTCCGTCCTTGGCGAGCGCCTGCGGAGGCGAAGAAGCATCTACGCCGGCGTCTTCGCGGGGCTCGAGGCGCTGGCCGGGGCGAAGGCGGAGCGGCAGGACGTGGAAGAGCTGCTCGAACGGCCGGACGACGATCCGAACGACCTCGAAGCCCTCGACCGGGTGTGGGAGGAGGAGCCGGTGACGTTCGGCGGCCCCGCCCCGAACGCGGCGGCGTCGTGCGGGCCGGACCGGGTGGCCGCGCAGATCCGCGCCGGACGGCGGCCCCCGCCCCCGGCGGGGCGCCCGTCCCCGGCGGACGCCGGCCGCGGCGCCGGTTGAGGCTCCGGGACCGGCGCGCGCGGGAAGGCGGGAAGGAGCACAAGGAGGGAGGGGCCCATGGCCGGCTATCTCGATACCCTGGCGTTCGGCATCTACCCCTACGTCGCGCTCGCCGTGCTCGTGGTCGGCTCCGTCGTCCGTTACGACCGGGAGCCCTATACGTGGCGCTCCGGGTCGAGCCAGCTCCTCCGCCGCCGGCAGCTCATCGTGGGCTCGGTGCTGTTCCACGCCGGGGTGCTGGTGGTGTTCTTCGGCCACCTGGTGGGTCTCCTGACCCCGATCCAGGTCTTCGAAGCGCTCGGCGTCAGCCACGGCTTCAAGCAGCTCATGGCGATCGTGGTGGGGGGAGCGGCCGGCGCGGCGGCGCTCGCCGGGGCGACGATGCTCGCCCATCGGCGCTTCTTCGACGCGCGGGTGCGGGCGCAGTCCTCGTTCTCCGACAACCTGGTGATCGCGATCCTGTGGGTCCAGCTCGTCCTCGGCCTCCTCACCATTCCGGTGTCCCTCGGCCACCTCGACGGGGCCGAGATGGTGAAGCTGATGGCCTGGGCGCAAGGCATCTTCACCTTCGACCCGGAGGCGGCCGGCTACGTCGCGGGCGCGCACCCCATCTTCAAGCTCCACCTCCTTCTCGGGCTCACGATCTTCGTCATCTTCCCGTTCACCCGCCTCGTGCACATGCTGAGCGTGCCGATCCGCTATCTGTGGCGCCCGGGCTACCAGGTGGTGCGGTCGCGTCCCGCTCCCCGGTCGAGGGTCGGTAGGGGCTCGAGCCCGGCCGGCGGCAACCGCTGACGCGGTTGCCTGGCGATTCCGCGGCGCGGAATCGCGGGCGCTCCGGCCAGTGCCTCATCAGTCGGATACTCGAGCCGATCCGTGTGGAATATCCAGGTGACAGGGATGTCGGAATCCCTGTTCCGGTGCTGGAACGGCCAGGGTCGACCGGGAGGTTCCGCTTGCGTACCCGACCCGTGTGTACGCACGAGGAACGGTCCGGGACCGCGGAGGTGCGCAACCTGGCGACGCCCTGGACGCACGAGATCCGCGCTTCCTGGGAACGCTTGTGTCCCGCCCGCAAGTGGGACGGCAAGACCACCGCCGATCGATGCGGGGGGGATGTCCGCGTTCCCAGGAAGCGCCGTTCCCAGGACCTTCACTGCCCTGATCGGCCGAACCGGTTTCATCCACGCTAGCCAGTTCCGCGGCGTGAAACGACCTTGCGCGTCAACGGTTGCCGGCCGCCTCGTTCATGAGCTGCTCGAACATCCGGGTCTCCGTCTCGCCGAGGGGCCCGAGCCTCCGGAGGCGCTCCAGCCGGACGCGCGCTTCTTCGGCCCGGTCTTCGTGAAGGGCCGCGATGGCCGCGAACCACAACGCCTTGCGGTGGTCGGGGGCGAGAGCCAGGGCCCGTTCGACCAGCCGGGCCGGCTCACCCTCGAGCCGGTTGCGGTTCGCCCGGGCGATCGCTTCCGCTTCGGCGAGTAGCCGGACGACCTCCTCGCCGGCCGCCTCCCGCGGCGGCGCGGCATTCCGGACGGCGAAGGGATCGAGCCCGCGGGGCTCGCCGAGCAGGGCATAGACCCCGGCCGCGAGGAGTGGAAACGCGAGCCCGAGGAAGAGGGCGGCGCCCCGGCGGGGCCGCGCCGCCGCCGGGTCGGGGCGGACGCCGGCCGGGAGGGCCGCAGGGTCGAGATCCCGCAGCAGCGAGCGGGCGACGTCGTCGTGCGCCGCACGGGTCGCCGGCGGCGCCCCGGAAGGGTCCTCTTCCCCGGCTTCGATCTCCGTGAGGCGGGCCCGATGCGCCGCGAGTGCCGCGTCGCGCCGATCGGGGCGCGCGGGGTGGGTGCGCCGCAGGAGCGGCCACGCGAGGAAGCCGGCCCCGGCGGCGGCGAGCCCGGCGGCGAGGACCCAGAACAGCGCGGTCAATCCGGCGGCCCGGGCCTGCGCTCCGCTTCCAGGAGCCCGGCGAGCCGGCGCCGGTCCTCCCCGGTGATCCTCTCGCCGGCCGGGGCGCGCCTTCGGACCCGCACCAGGAGCCCGGCGAGGGCCGCGAGCGCGAGGGCGAAGGGGCCGCACCAGAGCAGGGCCGTCGCCGCGTCGAAGGGCGGCCGGTAGCGCACGAAGTTGCCGTAGCGGGCCACCATGTACGCGAGGATCTCCTCGTCGGAACGCCCGTCCCGAAGCATCTCGTCGACCTTGTCGCGAAGGTCGCGGGCGAGGTCCGCATTCGAGTCCGCGATGCTCTGGTTCTGGCAGACGAGGCAGCGGATCTCTTCGACCAGGCCGCGGTACCGGTCCGCGAGCTCGGGAGAGGGGAAGGAACGCGGCTCCATCCCCGGCGCCGGCGAAGCGACCAGGCCGGCCGCGAAGAGCATCGCGCCCGCGAGCCGCCACCGCCTGCGTTTCGGTCCCATCGGCGCGGCAATGTCCTTCATTCCGGCCCGGAAGGGAAGGGGGCGCGGGCCGCGCGTCGGGGTGATGTCACGCTGAGAACGAGGCGCGTCTCGGTGGGGAGCGGCGTGGCGGGTCGAGGGCCCCTGCGATGCGAGGGGCGACTGGCCTTCGGCCGGCGTCCGGGTTCGTTTCCGCCGCGGCTTGCGGTCGCATCCGCCCCGGTCGAGGACGGTGGCCGCCGGGAATCGCCGGAGCGTTCCGGGGATGGCGGCGATGGACGCGGAAAGGCTGCCCGGGCGAGAGGGCGGCGTCGAAGGCCTCCTCGCGGCGCATATCGAGAAGTGGTCGAGGGGTTCGGGCACGAAGCGCAAGCCGCCGCGCCGAACGACGGCGAGGGCGACGTGGTTCATGATGGCGTTGTCGGCCGGCGCGTGGCGGGCGCGGACGCGGCAGGCGTCCGCGCCCAGGCTGGCGTCGCGGGGGCGTTCTCGACCATCCAGTGGCCGCGTTCAGGGACCCGGATTGTGGTTGACGGACCCGCTCCGGGCCGCTAGCCTTCACCTGCCGTCCCGACTATCCTGAATGGGACGGTTAGCTAGGAGGCCCCTTCGGGGGCCTTCCTATTCGGCGGTGGACCGGTTCGGAGCGCTCGGTTTCCGGACTCGATCTCGGAGGGAGCCGTGATGGATCGAGTAGCAGCCTTCGTCGACGCGGGTTACCTGTTCGCGCAAGGCTCGAAGGAGATATCCGGCAGACAACTGCGACGTGGAGAAACTTCCCTCGATCACCAGGCCCTGATCCGCGCGCTGAAGGCATTTGCGGAGAAGATATCCGGACTTCCATTGCTGCGGATCTACTGGTACGACGGCACTTCTCAAGGCCCGACGCCCCAGCACAATACCCTGGCGGATCGAGCAGACATGAAAGTACGTCTCGGGTTCGTGAATTCCGCAGGACAACAGAAGGGCGTCGATTCCCTGATTGTGACGGACATGATCTCACTGGCCCGTAACCACGCGATGGCGGATTGTCTCCTCCTTTCGGGAGACGAAGATCTCAGGGTCGGTGTCCAACAGGCTCAGGGATACGGGGTGCGGGTCCATCTCCTCGGAATCAGACCCGCACGGGGAAGCCAATCCCTGTTTCTTCTCCGGGAAGCGGACTCATCGCACGAATGGAGCTCCGACGTCCTTCGCACGTTCCTGGAATGCGGCCCCGATGGGGTCGAGCCGATGGACGTGGATGGTCGGTCGGGGTCACCGGCGCCAGCGTCGAGTCACGCTACCGAGTCCGTACTCCCGGACAGGGACGGACAGTCGGATCATGGGCGGAGGACGCTACGGCAAGTTGCAAGACGAGTGGCCGATGACGTGCCTCTTGCGGACGTTCCTTCCCTGGTTGTGCTCTGGGACGTGACCCTGACGGGGGCGACGCAGGAGCAGATCGATGCGCGGCGCCGCGACATCCACGCACCCGCCGCGAACGACGTCCGGGTGCACAACGAGGGGGAGATCTGGCGGGCCGTGACCGCCGATCTCAAGTCCTACGACGCGTCCGCCGCCGCGCGCCTGCACCGCAACCACATCCTCTCCGGCGTCGGCGCGATCCCGGAGCACTGGTCGGGCGGGGGCGGGGACGTGAACCGGGCGACGGCGGCCGAGATGGGGGACCCGGCCCACAAGCAGATGGCGATGCGTCAGCAGCTCTGGGCCGAGATCCTGCGCCGGGTCGCACGATACGTGATCTGGCGCCGGCTCGATCCGCTGGGCCTCTCCGCGCCGGACCCGGCGGACCCGGACCCCGAGCTGGAGCCGGCGGTCGAGTGGCCGGAGATGGTGGAGCGGGACGTGACCCGCCACTCGACCGCGCTCCAGCAGACGGTCGCGGCGGTGTCGGTCGCGCTCGGCGAGGGGCTGCTCGGGGCCGAGACCGCGGCGCGCCTGGTGGCGACCGTCGCGGAGAGGCTCGGGATCGAGATCGACCCGGCAGCGGAGCTCCGGGCGGCGGCCGGCCGGGGGGAGGGGGAGGACGCCTTCCCCGCCGCCGGGGACGGGGACGCCGGCGCGGCCTGAGTGGCGACGGATGCGGAGCGGGACCGGGCGATGGCGGCCGAGCGCCGCCGGCGCACGCGGGCGCTCCCCCGGATCCAGCGCGAGACGGACGCGGAGATCGGGCGTCTCCTCCGGCGGGCGGACCGCGAGCTCCGGGCGCGGATCGCCGGGGGCGGGGGGACGGAGTGGGAGCGGTGGCTGACCCCGCGGTTCCGGGCGGCGGTGCGGCGGACGATCGAGGAGATCGCCGCGCCCGCCGGGGAGGCGATGGCGGCGGCGGCGTCCGCCGCCTGGCAGGCCGGGCAGGACCTCGTGGACGCGCCGATCGATGCGGCCCTCGCCCTCGAAGCGCCGCGGGCGCGGGTCGCGGCGGCGCTCACGTCCCCGGACGTGCGGCAGCTCCGGGCGATGCGGGGGTTCCTCACGGGGAAGATGGCCGAGGTCACCACGGACATGGCGAACCGGGCGAACACCCAGCTCGGGCTCATCATGCTCGGGGTGAAGACGCCGAGCGAGGCGGCGGCCGAGGTGGGGCGGATCACCGGGCGGACCCGGCGCCGGGCGCGCACCATCATCCGCACGGAGCTCGGGCGCGCGTACTCGACGGCCGGCCAGGAGCGGATGCAGCAGGCGCGGGCCGCCGGCCTCGACATCCGGAAGCAGTGGCGGCGCTCGAGCAAGCTCCACAGCCGGCCCGCGCACGACGCGGCGGACGGGCAGGTGCGGCCGGTGGACGAGCCGTTCATCGTGGGGGGGGAGCGGCTGCTGTACCCGCGCGACCCGTCCGCCCCGCCCGCGGAGACGATCAACTGCGGGTGCCAGAGCCTGCCGTACATGGCGTCGTGGGCGGCGCGGGACCGGATCGCCCATCCCGGCCGCCGGCCGTACACGGACGAGGAGCGCGCGGCCGAGCCGGCCCGGGCGGACCTGGAGGGCCAGCCGTCCGCCCCGCTCCCCGGCGCGCCGGACGGCTGGATGCGGTGGAGGCGGGACGGGTTCCAGCCGGGGCGGGAGCCCGAGGCGGTCGATCTGGCGACGATGGCGCCGCGGGTCGCGCGGGGGGTGCGGGAGGCGGCCCCGCGCGGGATGAAGCGCCGCCGGATCCCGCGGCGCATCACACTCTCCCGGTCTCGGCTCCGACACGCCGCCCGCCCCTCCAAGGCGCGTCGAGGGGCGGCGCTCGACGCGGCCGATCTCGACCGGGTGCCGCAGATCCTCGCCCGCCCGGACGCCGTGCTGTACGACCCCGTGGACGATGCCCTGGCGTTCATCGCGCCGGCGTCGACCGGCGCTCCGGACCGCACGATCAAGATCGTCGTGCGGCCGGCCCGCAAGGAGAGCCTCAAGATGGGCCGCGGCCCGGTCGAGAGCGTCGTGACCAGTTCGGTGCGGACGATGGGCTACGTCCGTCGGGTCAATATGCGAGATCCGAGATGGCGAGTGGTCGCCGGGTCGGTGGAGGGTTGAGATGCCGCCGGTCCGGGACGCTACCCCCGGAAAGTCCGCATGGCGGTGAACCGCGATGCCATCTCTGGGACCGCTACCCAGCTCCCGGCGACGGGCGCATCGTAGCATGAGTGACCGGGTGTGCGCCCGCGCGAAGTGCGGTCGCCGCTCCCGCGCCCGGCAGCAGCGATGAGCCCGCTCGTCACGCTCCGGGCCCGTCGTGCGGAGATGGAGTCGATGTCGGATGAGGAGCTCCGCGAGTGGACCGCGTATCTGCGGATCGAACGGGTGGACGATCTGGTCTCCGCCTGCCTGCGGCACAACACGCGGATGGAGATCGAGTACGTGCTGGCGGACCGCGCGTACTATCGGGCTCGGCGCGTGAGAGCTGCACTCCGAGGGATGCCGGACCCCATCGCCGGCGCCCGACCGGATATCGTCTGAGCAGTCGGGTCCGCACCGTGGAGAGGTCCCGGTGAGACTTCTTTAGATTGCCTTTTAATCGCTTTTAATTCGAGCGATCTCCAGACGGCGCACCCACCTGTACCGCTCCGGGGGTCGGGCCGCTCACAGGGCCGACGTCAGTACATATAACGCTTTATCTGTCAGGCGAGGCGGACGGGTGGTTACCATCCGCGTGGTCCGATGCCAGGTAGATGCGCCATGCCCGATCCCCAGCTCCCGACCGCCGCCAAGGTCGCCCGCGTCCTCAATCTGAAGCCGTCGGCGGCCGAGCGCGCCGACGGCTACGAGTCCGGCGCCTCGCTCGTCGAGTCGATCACCGAGGTCGGCGACGAGGTCGTCGTGATCACGGTCCGCGGCGGCAAGCACCGGCTGCCGAGGGACTGACGGTGCGGCTCGGGGCACGCCTCGCCGCCCTCGCCCGCGAGCGGGGGCTCCCGCACGCCCGGCTCGCCGAGGCGATGGGGGTGGACGAGCCCCTGCTCGCGCGGATCCTCTCGGGGGAGATCGCGCGGCCCCCGGACCGGCGGATCGACGCCGCGGCCCGCGCGCTCGGGGTGAGCGCCGAGGAGCTGCGGGCGCTCGCGCCGGCGGACCTCCGCGAGGCGGCCCACGGGTCCTACGAGTGGCGCGAGGAGATCCTCCGCCGCGCGCTCGTCCGGATGGTCGAGACCGAGGGCGGCTCCTACTGCTTCCCGGTCGCGATCTTCGATGGCTCCGTCGTGGTGCGGAGGGATGACGGAGTCCTCACCCGCTACACCTACAAGATCGACGGCGAGGGCCTGGTGGCTCGCCTATCCGACCCGGAGCGGGTGGTCGAGACCTTCAGCCCGGCGGCCGACGCCGGGATGCACGAGGCCGCCCGGCTCGTCGCGGGCGGGGAGCGCGACCCGGAGGGGTCGCGCTGGCGGATCCGGGTGATCCGCGCGGGCCGCAGCGCCAACGGTACGGTCTATCCGGCCGAGGTCCTGCGCGAGGCGGCCGCCCGCGTGAACGGTGTCCGGGTCCTCGCGCGGAGCGACGAGGACCACCTCCGGGGGCGGGGGCGGGACGCGCGCAACATCATCGGTAACTTGTCGGAGTCGGCGTACGTCGACGCGGACGGCGGCAGCATCGAGGCCGACCTCACCCTCCTCGATCCGGCCGGCCCGGTGGGCCGGCAGCTCGCCGGCGCATGGCGGCGCGGGATGACCGACGTCATGGGCTTCAGCATCGACGCGACCGGCCGCGTGAGGTCGGGCGCGATCGACGGTCGCCCGGTGCGGATCGCCGAGTCCATCACCGAGTTCCACTCGGTCGACCTCGTCCTCGATCCCGCGGCCGGCGGGCACATCATCCGGCTCATCGAGTCCAGAGGGGATCCAGACATGCCGCTCCGCGATCGCATGATCGAGGCCATCCGCCGCGCGCTCGGCGAGACTCGCCTCGCGGCCATCGACACCACCGACGACGAGGCGCTGGAGGGTCTCTACCGCGAGGCCGTCCGGGGCCCCGCACCCGCACAACCCGCAGCGCCCGCTCCTGCCCCCGGCAGTCCGCTCCCGGCTCCGGCCGGGGGCGGCCCGGGGGCTGGCGCTCCGGCCGGCGGGGCCACCCTCAGCCCGGCCGACGTCGACGCCCGCATCGCGGCCTCGATGCGGCTCGCCGAGGCGCGCCGGACGGCGGAGGGCGCGATCGCGGCGAGCGGCCTCCCCGCGCCGGCGCAGGCGCGGCTGCGCCGGCGCCTCGCGGAGGGCGCGATCCCGCCCGGCGCGGAGGGCGACGCCATCCGCGCCGAGCGCGAGTACCTCGCGGAGGTCGCCCCGGGCGGCTAGGTCTCGGGGCTCGGAGATGGCGGCGTCTCCCTGGTGGAGAGCCGCCAGCAGAAGGTCCGGGCGATGGTGGACGCCCTGTTCGACCCCGACGACCCGACCGTCTCGTCCATCAAGGAGGTCTACCAGGACCTCACGGGGGATCGGCGGGTGACCGGGCGGCTCGCGGAGTGCGACCAAGCGCGCCTGCGCGAGGCGATCCAGATCGGCACGGGGACCGGGGCCGGGGTGCTCGCGGAGATCTTCGGGGACTCGATCAGCCGCCGGATGATCGCGATGTACCGCAACAGCACCATCTACATGTGGTGGCAGCGGGTCGTCGACGTCACCAGCGTGCCCGACTTCCGCACCCAGCATCGGATGCGTCTCGGGGGGTACATGGACCTGCCCTCGGTCGCCCAGGGGGCGGACTACACGGCCCTCACCTCGCCGACGGACGAGGAGGAGACCTTCTCCGCAACCAAGCGAGGCGGGTTGGAGAGCATTACCCTGGAGGCGATCAAGAACGACGACATGGGCGTGATCGGCCGAATCCCGGTGAAGCTCGCCCGCGCCGCGGCGCGCACGGTCTCGCAGCACGTGTCGGACGTCTTCACCGCGAATTCGGGCGGCGGCGCGACGATGGGCGACGGCCAGACGATCTTCTACAGCGGGCACCACAACCGCGGGACGGCGGCCCTGAGCCGCGCGGCCGTTGCGGCCGGCCGGCTCGCGATCCTGCAGCAGACCGAGGTGGACGGCCACGAGCAGGTCGGCGTCGAGCCGCGCCTGCTCCTGGTGCCGTGGGAGCTGCAGGAGACGGCCTGGGATCTCTTCCGCCGCGGCGCGGAGAACGACGCGCATTTCGTGGCGCATCTCGGCTACAACGTGATCCCGGTCCCGCACTGGACGGACGCGACGGACTGGGTGCTCGCGACGGATCCGGTGGACGTGCCCGTGATCGAGCTCGGGTTCTTGGACGGCCGCCGCGAGCCGGAGCTGTTCCTCCAGAACATGGAGACGGTCGGGTCCCTCTTTGATTCCGATCAGTGGAAGTACAAGATCCGCCACATCTACGGGTCCACCCCCCTCGACTACCGCGGGCTGTACAAGGGCGTGGTGGCCGGCTAATGAGCGATCACTCGTCGGGCGTGGGCAAGGCGCTCGTCGCCCTCCTCTGCCTGCTCCTCCTCGTCGTGGCCGGCGCGGGCGCGGGGGTCGCGGCGCTGCTCGGGCTCGGCTGTGGCGAGGCCCGCGCGGACATCGCGGTCGTCCCGCACGTGCGCACGATCACCACCTGCGTCATCACCTACGACATGGCGACCGGGGAGTACCGGCGGTCGTGCGAGAGGGTGCGGGAGATCCAAGCCTGATGATGGACGGGTGGCGGACCGTGATCTTCGGCCTCGCGATCGTGGCCGCCGGGGCGATGGGCGTGGCGGCCTTGCTCGGGGGCTGCTGATGGCGCTCGCCGACCACCAGCGCCTCGTCGCCGCGATGGTGCGCGACGACGCGAACGTGACGGACGCGGGGGATCTCGCGGACGCGATCGCGGCGGCGGTCGCGCGGTACTCGGTGGACCGGCCCCGGCAGGTGGTCGAGGACGTGGTGGTCGGCGCCGGCGGGCTGCTGCCGATCCCCGGCTTCGACGGCCAGACCTGGAAGATCGCGGCGGTCGAGAGCCCGATCGGGCGCGAGCCCCTCGAGACGGTCGAGCGGGGCGGCTGGCGGGTCCTGCGGACCCCGACGGGCTGGCAGGTCGCGGCGCCGCTCCGGACCGGGGCGGCGGCGCGGGTGTCGCTCTACCGGCCGCACACGCTCACCGGCGCGGACGGGGTGCCGGCGGACACGGACACGATCCCGCCCGCGGACCGGGAGGCGGTCGCCTCGTGGGCCGCGGCGGCGCTGCTCGACGAGCTCGCGGCGCGGGCGGCGGGCGTCACCGACTCGACGATCGCCGCGGACGGGGTGGACTACGGCGGGGCGGCGGACCGGTATCGCCGGTGCGCCGCGCGGCGCCGGGAGCTCTACCGCGAGCTCATGGGCCGGCCGCCGCGCCCGGTCCCGCGGCCGGCGGGCACGGTGGTCTCCCTCGGGCGGGGCCGGCTCTCGACGGGCGGGCCGCGGCTCACCCACCGGAGCGGGCGGTGACCACCGCGGTCCTCGACGTGTCGGGGCCGACCGAGGCGGTGGCGGGGCTCTCGCTCACCACCGGCACGAGCTACACCATCGAGGTGGACGGGGACTGGCCGGTCCGCCTCCGGGAGACGGGCTCCGCCGCGGCGCCCACCGGGACGCCGCGCGGCCACGTCCTCTACCCCGGCCGCGCGGAGCGCCAGCCGGACCGGGTGACCTACGAGCCGGGCGCGGGGCTCTACCTCTGGGCGCTCCCCCTCGGACCCCGCACCGCGCTGGTCGCGACGGAGCAATGACACGGAGCAATGACCATGACCCTCTCGGCACTCATCGAGGAGCTGCGCGATCACCTGGCGCGCCACGGCGACGGGCCGGTCGAGGTCGCCGCGGTCGGCACCGACCTCCACGAGGTGACGGTCGCCGGGCAGCCCGCCGCGTCGTGGGATCCGGACGAGGACGAGCTGGCATGACCGACGCCCTCGACATCCACGTCGACACCCGCGCCCTCGCCGGGCTCGGGCGCGCGTGGCGCGACGCGCCGGAGGTGGTGCACCCGGAGGTCGAGCGGGCGATGTGGGAGGCGCTGCTCCTCACCGAGCGGGAGGTCCGCGAGCGGACCCCGATCGGGGTCGGCGGCGGCGGCGGGCTCGCGGGCTCGATCGGCGCGCGCGACCCGCGGGTCACGGCCGACGGGGTGGTCGGCGAGGTCGGGACGTCGCTCCGGTACGCGATCCCGGTGGAGCTCGGGCGCCGGCCCGGGCAGCGCCCGCCGCCGATCGAGCCGCTCATCGACTGGGTGGAGCAGCTCGGGCTCGGACCGGAGGAATCGCGCGGGGCCGCGTACGCCATCGCGCGGACGATCGCGCGCCGCGGCACGAAGGGCGCCCACATGTTCAGCGAGGGATTCGCCGCGGTGGAGGGCGAGGTCGAGCACATCTTCGGCCGCGCGCGGGACCGCCTCGCCGAGCGGCTGGCGGAGGCGGGCGCGTGACCGCCGACGTGGGGCGGATCGACTGGGCGGACCCGGCGACGGTCGCGCCCGTGGACCTGGTGCGCGAGGCGATATGCCGGCGCATCGAGACGGTCGCGACGGACGAGCACGTGCACCGATGGGAGCGCTACGCCGCCCGGCAGGAGGGCCTCCGGGCGCTCTACGGCGCGGCCGACGGGCGGCCCGTGCTCGCCGGCTGGCACGTGCGCCTGACGAGCATCGAGACCGAGCACGGCAGCACGAGCTGGGCGACGGTGTGGCGACGGTGGGGGATCCTCGGCCTGCGCGCCGTCGACGATCCCGCCGACGGCGTGGGGGTCTCCGCGGACGAGCTCCGGATCGCGAGCGCGGCGAGCGCGCTCGACTTCGACCGGCGGGCCGACGCGGTGCGGCGCGCGTTCTTGCGCGACGACACCCTCGGGCGCCGGCCCGCGGCGGGCGGCGGCGAGACCATCGTCGTCGAGAGCACGACGCGCCAGGGACGCCAGGGCCTCCAGATCGAGAGTCTGGGGATCGAGATGTTCGCGGGCACGCTCTGCCATCTCGCGCGGTGCGTCCTGTGGACGATGTGCACCGAGGACGTCGGCGTGGATGTCGGCGGCGACGAGTTCCTGCGGGCCGGGGTCGGCATCGACCACGCGCCCGCCCCGGACGGCGACGGCGCGGCGGACCCCGCCACGTCCGTCGTCGTCACCATCCGCACGGAGTGAGGGACATGAGCGATCCCGAGCGGCGACTGCTGCGCCCGGCCGAGGGCCGCCTCGTCCGGCACGAGGACCCGGACCGGGGCCACGTCGCGGCCGAGGGGGAGCTGCTCCCCCTGACCGCGTACTACGCGCGCGCCGTCCTGCACGGCGATCTGATCGACGCCGGCGTCGGAGTGGCGGAGGGCGCGGCGCCGGAGCGCCGCGCGCGGAGAAAAGAGGGAGAGGCACGATGACCATCGCCTTCGACGGCATCCCGACCACGGTCCGGGTGCCACTCGTGTACGCCGAGTTCAGCTCGTCCGGCGCGGGTGTCGAGACGCCCGGGATGCGCACGCTCCTCGTCGGGCAGCGGCTGGGCACGGGCACCGCGGCGGCGGGCGACACCGTCCAGGTGGGAGACGCGGGGGACGCGGCGACGCGCTTCGGCCGCGGGTCGATGCTCGCGCTGATGGCGGCCGCATTCCGCCGGCAGCACCCCCTCGGGGAGCTGTGGGCGCACGCCCTGGACGACGCCGGCGCCGGCACGCAGGAGGCGACGACGGTCACCGTCACCGGCGCCGCGAGCGCGGCGGGCACGCTCGCGCTCTACGTCGGGGGTGGGCGCGTGCCCGTCGCGGTCGCGAGCGGCGACGACGCCAGCGCGATCGCCGCCGCGGTGACCGCCCGGGCGGACCTGCCGGTGACCGCCGCCGCCGCCGGCGCGGTCGCGACGCTGACCGCCCGGCACAAGGGGGCCGCCGCCATCGACGTCCGCCACTCGTACTACCCGGACGAGCGCCTGCCGGCCGGGGTGACGGTCGCGATCGCCCGCACACCCGGCGCCACCGACCCGGTCCTGACCGGGATCTGGGGCGCGCTCCCCGACGCGCGGTACGACCTCGTCGTGTGGCCGTACACCGCCGCCGCCCAGGTCGCCGGGCTCACGGCCGAGCTCGCGGCGAGGTGGGGGCCGCTCCGCCAGATCGAGGGGATGGGGGTGCTGGCGTACCGCGGTCCGATCGGCGGCTCGGCCGGCGAGGCGACGACGTACGGCAACGCGCTCAACTCCCCGCACCTCACGGTGATGGACGTGGGCCAGACGCCGACCCTCGACTACGAGTGGGCGGCGGCGATCGCGGGGCAGGTCCACCTCGCGGCGGAGATCGACCCCGCGAGGCCTTTCCAGACGCTGCCCCTGCGCGGCGTCCTCGGCGCGGCCCTCGCCGCCCGGCGGTCGTGGGCCGAGCGCAACGCCCTGCTCACGGACGGGATCTCGACCCACCGCGTGGACGCGGACGGCACGGTGCGGATCGAGCGGATGATCACGACGTACCAGACCTCGGCCGCCGGCGCGCCCGACACCGCGTACCTCGACCTCACGACCCCGCTCACCCTGGGGTACATCCGGAGGGACTTCCGGGGGTACATCGCGCGCAAGTACCCCCGGCACAAGCTCGCCGACGACGGGACCCGGTACGGCGCCGGCCAGCCGGTCATCACCCCGTCGGTCGGCCGGGCCGAGGCGATCGCCCGGTACCGCGCGTGGGAGGACCGCGCGCTCGTCGAGGGGGGCGCGGCCTTCAAGCGCTCGCTCATCTGCGAGCGCAACGCCCGGGACCGGAGCCGCCTCGACTGGCTGATGCGGCCCGACCTGGTCAACGGGTTCCGCGTCGCGGGCGCCCACATCGCATTCCTGACCTGACGCGCGGGAGACGGACATGGCCAATGCACACCGCCGCGCCGGGCTGCTGTACGTGCGGATCGACGGCACGCAGTACGACGCGCGCGGCAACTGGACGTACAACGTCGGCGCCCCGAAGCGCGAGGCGATCGTCGGCGCCGACGGGGTGCACGGGTATCGGGAGATGCCCCAGACCCCGTACATCGAGGGGGAGGTCACCGACTCGCGGACCCTCGATCTGGACGCCCTCGTCCGGCTCGAAGACGTGACGGTCACCCTCGAGTTGGCGAACGGCAAGACGGTCGTCCTCCGGAACGCCTGGTACGCCGCGGACGGCACGGTCGGGACCGAGCAGGGCAACGTCCAGATCCGATTCGAGGGCTTGAGCGCCGAGGAGACGGGCGGTGGATGAGTGGCAGCCGGTGACGGTCCGCCTCTCGCGGCCCATCCAGGCGCACGGCGAGGAGGTCACGGAGCTCACCCTCCGCGAGCCCACGATCGGCGACCTCGACGGGGTGCAGGTGACCGTCAGCGGGGACGGGTGCACCGTCGACCTCGGGGCCGTCGCGCGCATCGCGGCCGGCATGGCCGGGGTGCCGCCCTCCGCCGCCCGCACCATCTCGATCCGCGACCTCCCCGCGCTCACGGGGCCGGTATTCGATTTTTTGGGCGCGTCCCTCCCGATCTCGACGTCGTCGTAGAGGACGTCGTGTTTTTCTACCGCTGGCGCCCCGCGGACGTCCGGCCGATGAAGGTCGGGGAGCTCCTGCGCTGGCGGCGGGCGGCGGACCGGATCCAGCGCAGCCTGCGGCGGTAGGCGGCCGTGGCAGCGACCGAGCGCGACCTCCGCATCGTCTTCCGCGCGATCGACCGCGTGACCGCGCCCGCGCAGCGGATCGCCGGCGCCGTGCAGCGGATGAGCCGCGAGACCGGTCTCGATCGGCTCGCGCGGGCGGCGGGCGGCGCCTCGCAGCAGCTCGGGCGGGTCGGGGTCGCGGCCATCGGGGTGGGCCGGACGGCCGCCATCCTCGGGGGGACCGGGGCCGGCGGGCTCGCGGCGCTCGTCCGCGGCTTCACGGGGACCGCCGACGCGCTTGCGAAGACCGCGGACAAGATCGGGGTCGGGGTCGTGGGGCTCCAGCGCCTGCGCTACGCGGGCGAGCTCGCGGGCGTCTCGACGCAGACCGTGGACATGGCCCTGCAGCGCTTCACCCGGCGCGCGGCCGAGGCGGCGCAGGGCACGGGCGAGGCGCGCGACGCCCTGGCGCAGCTCGGGATCCGGCTCCGGGACTCCTCGGGGCAGATGCGGCCCACCGAGGGGCTGCTCGCGGACGTCGCGGACGCGATGGCCCGCATCGAGGATCCGTCGGAGCGGGTCCGCATCGCCTTCAAGCTCTTCGATTCGGAGGGCGTCGCGATGGTGAACATGCTCCGGGGCGGATCGGCCGGGCTCCGGGAGGCCGGCCTCGAGATGGGGCAGCTCGGCTTCATCACCGAATCCCAGGCGCGCGACTCGGAGCGGTTCAACGACGAGTGGACCCGCTTCCTGCGGGTGGTGCAGCACACCGGCCACGCGATCGCCGCCGATCTGCTGCCGCAGCTGACGCCGCTCATCGGGCGGCTGCGGGACCTCGCGGTGGAGTGGCGGCCCCGGATCGTGGAGCGGGCCGGGCAGGCGCTGTCCGACATCGCGGCGATGGGGCGCGACGTCGCGGCGGTCGTCCGCGAGCTCGCCGAGCGGGTCGGGGCGTGGTGGGCGGCGCTGGTGGTCGCGGTCCCGGTGGTCGCGGCGCTGGTGGAGCCCCTGGCGCGCGTGCTGGCGCGCATGGGGCTGTTCCGAGCGGCCTTGGTGGGCGTCGCCGCGTTCCTCGGCGGGCGATTGCTGTTGGCGCTCGGGGGCCTCGCCGTGTCCTTGCTCCGCCTCTCGGCCGCGATCGTCGGCGTCCTCGTCCGCGTGGGGGTGCTGGCGGTCCGGGCCGTACCGGCGGCGATCCGGGCGGCGCGCTGGATGGGCCGCCAGTGGGGCCTGCTCGGCACCCGGATCGGGCTCGCGCGCCTGAAGATCGCGGCCTGGACGGCCGCGGTCCGCGCGGCGGGGCGGAGGATGTGGGCGCTCGCGGCCGGGGCGGCCCGGTCGGTCGCGGCCGCCTTCGGCCGCATGGCCGCCGCCCTCGGGCCGCTCATCGCGAAGACCTGGGCGTGGACGGTGGCCCTGCTCGCCAATCCGATCGGTCTCGTCATCGCCGGGATCGCGGCCGCCGCGGCCCTCGTATACCTCTATTGGGACGACATCGTGGCCTTTTTGAAGCGGGTGTGGTCCTGGCTCGAGTCGCTCTCCCTGGTCGACGTCGCGCGCGAGTGGATCGGCGCCATGGCGGCGACGGTGTCGGCCCTGTGGGGGCGGGTGACGTCCGCGTTCGACCTCGGGGCCATCGTCCGGTGGCTCGGGTCGCTCACCCTCCGCGACGTGGTCCGCGCATGGATCGACGCCATGGCCGCGGTGGTGTCGGCCTGGTGGCACCTGGTGACGGGGGCGTTCGACCTCGCGGGCCTCGTCGCGCGGCTCGCGGGGCTCTCCCTGGGCGACACGGCCCGCGCGTGGATCGGGTCGCTGGCGGACGGGGTGTCGGCCCTGTGGGGGCGGGTGACGGAGGCGTTCGACCTCGCGGGCCTCGTCGCGCGGCTCGCGGGGCTCTCCCTGGGCGACACGGCCCGCGCGTGGATCGGGTCGCTGGCGGACGGGGTGGCGGACCTGTGGGGGCGGGTGACGGAGGCGTTCGACCTCGCGGGCCTCGTCGCGCGGCTCGCGGGGCTCTCCCTGGGCGACACGGCCCGCGCGTGGATCGGGTCGCTGGCGGACGGGGTGTCGGCCCTGTGGGGGCGGGTGACGGAGGCGTTCGACCTCGCGGGCCTCGTCGCGCGGCTCGCGGGGCTCTCCCTGGGCGACACGGCCCGCGCGTGGATCGGGTCGCTGGCGGACGGGGTGTCGGCCCTGTGGGGGCGGGTGACGGAGGCGTTCGACCTCGCGGGCCTCGTCGCGCGGCTCGCGGGGCTCTCCCTGGGCGACACGGCCCGCGCGTGGATCGGGTCGCTGGCGGACGGGGTGGCGGACCTGTGGGGGCGGGTGACGGAGGCGTTCGACCTCGCGGGCCTCGTCGCGCGGCTCGCGGGGCTCTCCCTGGGCGACACGGCCCGCGCGTGGATCGGGTCGCTGGCGGACGGGGTGGCGGACCTGTGGGGGCGGGTGACGGAGGCGTTCGACCTCGGGGCCATCGTCCGGTGGCTCGGGTCGGTCGACTGGCTGCGGATCGGCGCCGGGTGGATCCGCGACATGTGGGCCGGGATCCGGGGCGCGTGGCGGGGGATGCTGAGCTGGATCGCCGGTCAGGTCGCCGACCTGCTCGACCTGCTCCCCGATTTCGTGCTCAAGGGAGCGGGGGTGGACGTGGACGCCATCCGGCAGACGGCGGCGGCGCTGCCGTCGCCGGCCGGGCCGGCCGGCGAGGCGATCCCCTCCCTGATCGGCCCCGAGACCCGGCTCGCGGTCGGCGGCGAGGTCAGGCTCTACTTCGAGGGCGCGCCCCGTGATCTCCGCGTCGGGCGGGTGCGGTCGGACAACCCGGACGTCCCGATCGACGTGACCCTGGGGTATGCGATGGCGGGCACGTGAGGGAGCCGGGGTCGCCCCGGCGCGGCCAGCGGGGGAGGTCGCCCTCGATGCGCTCGTGGGCGACCACGACGAATCCGATGAACAGCGCCAAGTATCCGAGCACGCCGAGCGCGATCGGGCCGAGCGAGAACCCGAGCCACTCTGAGAGCACCCACCACCAGAGCGCTCCCCCGAGCGCCGCCGTGAGCACGCTGTGGCCGAGCCGCTCCCACCACAGCCCGTCGCGCCACGTGAGCGGGCGCAGGCCGAGCTCCTCCGTCAGATCCTTCTTGAACACCCACGACATGCCCCGCAGGGTATCACGGTGAGCTGGCGCGATCGGCTGCTCCCGGCGAGCTTCCGGGGCGCCCCGTTCCGTGTCGAAGCGCACGCGTCGCAGACGCCCGCGCGCCGGGCCGTCGTGCACGAGTATCCCGGGCGCGACGTGCCCTGGGCGGAGGACCTGGGGGGCTCGGCGGGCGAGTACGAGGTCACGGCGTACGTGCTCGGCCGCGACTACGACCGCGATCGGGACCGGCTCATCGCCGCCTGTGCGGCGCCCGGCGCGGGAGACCTCGACCATCCCTGGCTCGGGCGGCTCCGGGTGATCTGCACCGGCTGCCGCGTGTCCGAGCGCTCGGGCGAGGGGGGGATCGCGCGGCTCGCCCTGACGTTCGGCGCCTCCGGCGAGTCGCGCTATCCGGCCAGGGGGGTCGACACCCTCGCCGCCCTCGATGCGGCGGCCGTCCGGGCCCGGACCGCGCTCGCCCTCGACGCGGCCCGCGCCTGGCCCGCGCCGTGACCCCGGGGTGGGTGCTGGACGCCCTCGCCGCCGCGGTGCGGACGGTGGCGGCCGAGCTCGGGAGCGGCGTCCTCGCGCGCGACGCGGACGCCCTGGTCCGCGACGGCGTGCGCCTCGCGGCCCACGTCGTCGAGGCGGTCGATCTCACCGACGATCCCGCCCGCCTCGCCGCCCTCGCCGAGGCTGGAGTCGCCCTCCCCCCCGGCACGGAGACCACGGCGGCGCGCCGGATCGAGGCGCGCGGCCTACGGCTGCTCGACGACCTGGTGCGAGGCGCGGCCACGATCGCGCTGGCCTGGCGCGCTGGCCGGATCGACTACGACGACCGGCGGGCGGCGGTCGCGATGCGGGACCGGGTGGCCGGCCTCATCGACGCGCGCGTCCCCGACGCCGGCGACGCGACGCACACCGCGCTCCGGGATCTGCGGGCGGCGGCGGCGGCCCGGATCGCCGAGATCGCGCCCCACCTCGCCGACGCGAGGGCGCTCGACGTCGAGGCCCCGACCCCGAGCCTGGTACTGGCCTACGACCTCTACGGCGACGCGGACCGGGGCACGGAGATCGCGACCCGGAACCGCCTGCCGCGGCCGGGCTGGACGCACGGGGCGATCGAGGTCCTGTCGCGGTGACGCCGACCGTCACCCTCGCCGGCCGTCCGTACCGGGGGTGGACGTCGGTGCGGGTCCAGCGCTCCCTCGAGCAGGCGGCGGGGAGCCTCACCGTGACGCTCTCGGACCGCGCCGGAGCGGACGGGCCCCGGCTCGATCTCCGCCCCGGCGCCGCCGTCGCCGTCGATCTGGACGGCGATCGACTCCTCACCGGCTGGATCGACTCGGTCCGGGTCCGGCACGACGCCGGCAGCCACGAGATCGAGGCGTCGGGACGCGACGCGGCCTGCGACCTCGTCGACTGCTCCGCGCCGTCCAGCCCGGGCGAGTGGCGGGACGCGGGGCTCGGCGAGATCGCGAGCGCCATCGCCGCGCCCTACGGGGTACCGGTCCGTGCGCCCGCACCCGGGGCGCCCCTCGCCCGGTTCCGCATCGAGGAGGGCGAGACGGCGTACGAGGCGATCGAGCGGGCATGCCGCATGCGGGGGCTCCTGCCGATGTCCGACCCCGCCGGCGGCCTCGTCCTCGGGCGTCCGGCGCGGCAGCGCGCGGCGGTCGCGCTCCGCCACGGGGTGAACGTCCTCGCCGCGTCCGCGGAGGCGACGGCGCGGGATCGGTACGCCGAGTACCGGGTGCTCGGCCAGCAGCCGTCGAGCGATCTGCTGGGCGGCGACGTCGCCGCGCACGTCGCCGCGACGGCCGTCGACGAGGGGGTGGACCGGCCGCGGCGCCTCACCCTGCTGGCCGAGCAGGCGCTGTCCGACGCCGAGGCGCGCCAGCGCGCCGAGTGGGAGGCGAGCGTGCGGGCGGCGCGCTCGCGGCGGGCCGCGGTCCGGGTCGCGGGCTGGCGCGAGCACGGGGACCGGGGGCCGCTCTGGGCGCCGGGCGCGCTCGTGCGGGTGGTCGACGACTGGCTCGGCCTCGATCGCGATCTGCTGGTCACGTCCGTGACCTGGCTGGCCGGCCCGGACGGCGCGGTCTGCGATCTCGGGCTCGTGCCGGCGGACGCGTACGATCCCGCGCCCCGGCCGGCCCCGCGCCGGCCGGCCGCGACGGCGGGGGCGGATGCCGAGTGGGACCTGTGGACGTGAGGGCGCTCGTCTCGACCGTCGAGCGGCTGCTGTGGCCGCTCCGGCGGCGCGTGCTGCTCATGGTCGGGCGCGGCGTGGTGCGGCTGGTGGACGATGCGCCCGGGCGCCAGACCCTCCAGGTCGAGGCGCTCGCCGGCGAGATCCTCGACGCCGAGCGGTTCCAGCCGTACGGCCTCACCGCGCACCCGCCCGGGGGATCGGAGGCCGTGGTGCTCGCCGTCGGGGGGATGCGGCAGCATCCCATCGTCGTGGCCGCCGAGGACCGGTCCGTGCGGCCGCGAGACCTGCCGCCGGGGACGGTGGCCCTGTACACCGCCCTCGATGCCGGGGGCGGCACGCACCGGCTGACGCTCGCCGGCGACGCGCGCCGCATCGTCGCCGAGTCCCGGGACCCGGGCGGCGCGCACGGTTCGACATGCACGATCGAGCCAGGGCGGATCGTGCTCTCGTGTGGGCGGAGCTCCATCACGATCGCCGACGCCGGCGTCGACATCGACGCGCCGCGGCTGCGGGCGCGGCGGGCCACCTGATGCCGGGCGCGGCGCGGGTCGGGGCGGATACCGCGGGCGGCGCGCAGCTCGGCGGCGGCCAGGACTGGGTCTCGATCGACGGGGCGCTGGTGGTCGTGCTCGGCGACCGGGTCGGCGCGCATCCCCCCTGCCCCACGGTGCCGGCGCACTGCGCGCCGACGATGGCGGCCGCCTCGACATGGATGACGATCGACGGGCGGGGGGTCTGCCGCGCCGGCGACGCGGCGAGCTGCGGCCACGCCACCACGGGCTCCGACTGGGTGGACGTCGCGTGACGGACCTGGCCCTCGCCTGGGACGCCGGCGCTTACTCCGCCGACCTCGCCGTCGACGTCGCGGCGCTGGACCTCGCGACCGACGACGGGCTGCGGTCGGCCGTGATGGTGAGCCTCCTGACGGACCGCCGGGTCGACGCTGAGGAGCTGCCCGCCGGGGAGACGCGGCGGCGCGGCTGGTGGGGGGACACCCTCGCGTCGGGAGAGATCGGCTCGCGGCTCTGGCTGCTCGCCAGGTCCAAGCGCACGCCCGCCGTGCTGCGCCGGGCGGAGTCGTACGCCGCCGAGGCGCTCGAGTGGCTGGTGGAGGACGACGTCGTCGAGCGGGTGGACGTGCGGGCCGAGGACCGGGCGGGCCGGCTCCTCATCCACATCGACATCCGGCGCCGCGGCAGCCCCGCGGCCCTGGACGTGGACGTCGGCTGATGCCCTGGCCGCGCCCGACCCTGCGCGAGATCGACGCCCGCCTCGCGGGCGACGTCGAGTCGCGTCTCCCGGGCATCGACCCGCAGCTCCGCCGCTCGGTCATCGGCGCCCTGGTGCGCTCGGTCGCCGGCGCGCACCACGAGCTCTACGGGTACCTCGACTGGATCTCGCACCAGGTGTTCCCCGACTCGGCGGATGGCCCGGAGCTCGCGCGCTGGGCCGGGATCTGGGGGATCGAGCGCCGCCCCGCCTCGTCGGCCGCCGGGACGCTCACGGCGACCGGGACCGACGGGAGCATCATCCCGGCCGGCACCAGGTGGCGGCGCGGCGACGGGGCGGAGTACGTGTCGAGCGCCCAGGCGACCATCGCCGCCGGCGCGGCGGCCGTGTCCGTCCGGGCGGCCGTGCCGGGCGCGGCCGGCGTCGCCGCGGCGGGCGTGCGCGTCACCCTGCTCTCGCCGGTCGCGGGCGTGGCCGCCGCCGCGGTCGTCGCGGCCGGCGGCGTCGCCGGCGGCACGGACGAGGAGGCGGACGACGACCTCCGGGTCCGCCTCCTCGCCCGCCTCCGGGCTCCGCCCGACGTCGGCACCGCGGCGGACTACGTCCGGTGGGCCCTGGCGCAGCCGTCGATCACCCGCGCCTGGGCGCGGGGCAACACCCCGGGGCTCGGGCAGGTCACCGTCTACCTGATGGCCGACGACGCGACCGACTCCGGGATCCCGGTGGCCGGGACCGTCTCCCGAGTGCAGGGCGGCCTCGACCGGCTGCGGCCGCTGACGGTCGACCTGACGGTCGCGGCCCCGGCGCCCGTGGCGCTCGACGCCACGATCCGCAGCCTCGTGCCGGACACCACGGCGGTCCGGACCGCCGTGGAGGAGGAGATCGCCGATCTCATCCTGCGCGACGCCGAACCCGGGGGGAAGATCCTCATCAGCCGGCTGCGCGAGGCCATCTCGGGCGCCGCCGGCGAGACGGACCACGTGCTGGTCGCGCCCGTCGCCGACGTCACGCACACCGCCGGCCAGATCGCCGTCATGGGGCTGGTGACGTGGCAGACGTAGCGAGCCGCGCGGACTACCTGGCGCAGCTGCAGGCGCTCCTCCCGTCCGGCGCCGCATGGCCCCGCGGTCCGGACACCACCCTCACCCGGCTGCTGGACGCCCTCGCCGCCGACCTCGCGCGGCTGGACGCCGCCGCCGGCGGCCTCCTCGCCGTCGCGCGACCCGACACCATCGGCCCGCTGCTCGACGACTGGGATCGCGTCATGGGCCTCCCCGACGCCTGCTCGGCGGGAGCATCCGATGTCGAGGAGCGGCTGCGGGCGCTGCTGTCGCACATCACGATCATGCGCTCCGCCGGGCCGCGGCGGTACGAGGAGATCGCGCGGCAGCTGGGCTACGCCGCGGCCGTCGTCGAGCACGACGAGTCGGCCGCGGGCCGGCTGCCGGGGCTCGACACCACCGGCGGCCGGTGGCGGTACGTGTGGTGGCTGCAGGTCCACGTCCAGGGCCGGATCGGGCGCAAGAACGTCCTGAGCGGGGTCGACGCGCCGCTCAGGGAGAACCGCAGCGACGCGGAGCTCGAGTGCCGCATCCGGGCCGCCGCGCCCATCCATACCCACCCCGTCATCGAGTGGGTGGAGACCGACCTGATCGTGGCGACGAGGACCGATCTCCACCGGGTCGACCCGGCGACGGGCGCCGCGACCCGCCTGCGGGCGCTCGGCACCGCCCTCCCGGCGCGCGGCGCCTCGATGAGCCTGGGCCGCCGGCTCGTGTACGTGACGAGGGGCGGGGCGGTCCACCAGATCGACCCGGCGACCGGCCGGGTCACACGGCTCGCGGCCGCGCTCACCGGATGGCCGGCGAGAGTCAGCCGCGTCGGCGGCGCCACCGTGGGGGGCGAGCATCTGATCCTGACGCGCGCCATCACCTCCGCCGAGTCGCACCTCCTCGAGCTGGACCCCGCGGCGTGGTCCGTCCGGGATCGCGGCGACGTAGAGACCATCTCGGCCGGCGGCCTCGCCGCGGTCCGGGGGGAGCTGTACACCCTCGATGATGGCCTCGTGCTCGACTCCTTCGACCCGGTCACGCGGGAGATCCGGCGGCTCCTGGCGTGGAGCAACATCCTGGTGGGCGGCGCCAATATGGTCATGACGGCCTACGAAGACCGCCTGTACGTCTGGCCGTACACGGACCTCCCCGGGGCGGTCATCCGGCTCGACGACAGGTCCGTCACCGAAATACCAGCGATCTCAGGCGCCAGCGCGGCCTGGGTCTGGAGGCACACATGAAGCGCACATGGCAGTCCGGGGCGGTCCAGACTATCCCCACAGCCCCGAACCCCGGCAGCGACGGATACCCGCAAGAGGGGACCGGCACGCTCACGGACCCCGCGACCGTGCCCGGCGCCTACTGGCATCACGCCGTGACCGAGGCGATCGTCACGGTCATCGAGGACGCCGGCCTCGTGCCGGAGGACTCCACGACGCAGTACCGCGACGCCCTGCGCGCGCTCTACGGGCCGGGCGGCTCGGGGGTGCCGCCCGGGGCGATGATGGACTACGGCGGGACGGCGGCCCCGGCCGGGTGGCTGCTCTGCGACGGCCGCGCCGTGAGCCGCAGCACCTACTCGGTGCTCTATCGCGCGATCGGGGACACATGGGGCGCCGGAGACGGCTCCACGACATTCAACCTGCCTGACTTTCGGCGGCGGGTCGCCGTCGGCTCGGGCGGCGCCGCGACGGCCGCGCTCGGGAGCACCGTCGGGTCCCGGGGCGGGGCGGAGACGGTGACGCTCCAGACGGCGCACATGCCGTCGCACTCGCACGGCGACGGCACGCTCGCGACCGACGCCGAGGCAGCGCACTCGCACGGCGACGGCACCCTCGCGACCGACGCCGAGGCAGCGCACTCGCACGGCGACGGCACCCTCGCGACCGACGCCGAGGCGGCGCACTCGCACGGCGACGGCACGCTCAGCACGGCGAACGCGGGGAGCCACAAGCACACCCTGCCGACCGCGGCCGGCGGTCCCCTCCGTTTAACCGCCCTCACCGAAACGCACGTCGCCGGCGGCGTGAACGACGACCCCCCGATGGGATTCGCCGGCACACACTCCCACGACGTGACCGGCCGGACCGGGGACGGCGGCGCACACTCCCACGACGTGACCGGCCGGACCGAGGACGGCGGCGCACACTCCCACGACGTGACCGGCGCCACCGGCGCCACCGGCGGCAGTAGCCCGCACCCCAACCTCCCCCCCTCGTTGGTCGTTGCCAAGATCATCAAGACCTAGTGCAGAAATGACACGCGGATCTGGATTCCGCGACAACCGGAATCCAGATCCGCGTGTCGCGCTACACTGGTGACGCATATTCGCGCCACCAACCAGCGCCCTTCGGAGATAGATGGAAGACTGCTTGCAATGTCGCGGAACGCACTCGGCAATGACCTCGACTCGAAACAGAAGTACGAGGTCCGAACCGCTTTCCTGGATGCTCTGGTGGAACGTCTCGGGAGGGGCGGCGGAAGGGAAGCGGAATAATCGGGCCGACTCGGCGTACGTCTCATCGTGCGAGGAGCTTGGGGCTTCGTTCAAGGCGGCTGGACAGGACTCTCGGCACTCGCCACTCCGGGACCGCACACCGTCGATCCGACGGTCGTCATTCGGAACGTGAAAGCGCTATTCACCCGAAGGGCCGACCGCCGTCTTCGTTCCGCCCCCGTGCCGTGTGATACGGGGACGGCAGCGAACCTTGACCGCCCCGCGGGTGAATGCGTCGTCCGTGGCCTTGCTGCTCCATACGCAAGCCTCTCCCGGCCCGAGGGAGGCGAGCCTCGCGGGAGTCAGTGCATCGAGAGCGGCGTTCGCCTTCTGGATATGTTTCAGCCAGGCGGGTGAATTGAACTTGTGCAGGATGATCTGCGTGGATAGCTCGATGAGCGAAGTCGGCACGGACGGCGGGTCCTGCGACGCCACCAGGATGCTCGTGCCCTTGTGGCGCATCTCGCGTACCACCTCGACCAGTCCCGCAACGAGATCCGGGCTGCCGATGTACTTGTGGGCCTCGTCGAAGACGACGAGCTTGTTGAACCGCCTGCCCCGGTAGGTGGTTTCGGCGAACATCTGGAGAAGGACCACGAAGAGCCCCAATGCCTCGTCCTTGCCGTGAAATTCTTAACCCGAGGCACACAAGGACACCGCCCGCGGAATCCATTGCTTTCCGCAGGTTCGGTCGTCAACGCCGTCCATGCGGGAGGCAAATCGGCTTACGGACTGCCCCGAGTGGTCCGGCGCTTCGCCAACCCGAAAGAGCAAGCGTCAGGTCCACAGTACCACATCGGTTCGGCCCCCCGAGGCCGCGACGATTTCATGCCTTCGGGGTGGGCAGGCGACCGACCATGAGAGTTTTTTTCCATCGACATACGCATGGCAGTCCGCCCGCCCGTCGTCGCGCAACAGGACAAGGACGGCGCCCGGCCGGTCGGGCGCCTTGAAGTGCAGGGCGATCTCGGCGTCCTGCGTAGGGTAGACGGCCGGCGCCGGCGCGCGCCGCGTCACAGCCCTGAGGATTCTCTCCGCCTCCGCCTTCATGGCGCCGCTGACTTCGGGGAGATTTTCCTCCGCGATTTCGTCGTCGATCTCCGCCAGCTCCGCCAAGGCGTCCGCGATCCAACATGGCTCCGGCGGGCGGAAGCGCCGGCACACGTCGCCCGTGCTCGTTCCAACCGATGATCGGGGCATTCGGGTCGCTCTCCGTTTTCGGTCCATCGTCACACGTTCAGTATACGGGAGCCCGGGCCGGCTTCAGCTTCGTCGCCACCCGCCGCTCGGGGACGATCAGCCCGCTGGCGGATTCGGGCCGAGCTCGATCCGGACCGTCCCGTTGCGCCTCGTCGAACTGATCCAACACGGCCTGCGCGCCGGGATGTAGCGTGTCCCCAGCGGCATCGCCAGCATCACTTGGGGGTCGGTCGGACCGCTTCCGTATGGAGCGCCAGTTGAATCCGCAACGCATGATCCAGGGCCGCGCTTTCGTCCGACGTCAGGCGCCCGATCACAGGGCCGAGCCGGTGCCGGGACACGGTGCGGATCTGGTTGGCGACAGCACGCGACGGCTTGACGAGGCCACTCTCGCGCGAACCGCAACGCGCCTCGTAGGGCCGCAGATCCCGGTCGGGCAGGTGCGTGACCGGAACCACCTGCACCACGGCGTCGAAACGACACGCCGCGTCGTTCGAGACGACGATGGCTGGCCTCGTCTTCCGGATCTCCCGCCCCTCGGTCGGGTCGAAGCGCACGCGCACGACGGTCCCGCGCGCAAGTCGCGTTGTCACTCGGGCGCCTCGGCATCCACCTGCTCCCATTCCCGGGCGATCCGTTCAGCCTCGGCCGCGTCCTCCCGGTATGCCTGCTCGAGGCGGCGCTCGAGCTCGCGAGCCCGATACGCCTCGATCGCCTCGCAAACCACGGCGCTGGCGTTGGGAGCCGATCGCAGGTACTGCGCGGTCTCGGCCGGAAGCGACACTGTCAGCCGCGTTCTGGCCGCCGATCTGATGGCAGGCATCGTTCCCTCCGTGCTTCCGTCAACGGGACGGATGCTATGCGTAATTTCAGTATGACGAACGATACCACACGCCTCGGAGATCTCGCCGTTCATGCTCCCGGCTCCGGGTGCTCCTCCCGGAACGCGCGGTAGCGCCGGGCGATCTCCGGCAGGTCGTCGTCCACGATCTTCTCCTTGCGCCGCAGCGTACGCGCCACCTCGCTCCCGTTCAGGGTGACGGTCTCGACCTCTTCGACCTCCCGGGTCAGCTCCTCACCCTCGGGGGAGCGTTTGTACAGCGTGTTCCCGCGCCGATCGAAGCCGACCTTCTCGGCGACCGCCATGAAGATGGGGTAGTCCGCCGGTCCGCCGATGGCTTCGTGCTTGATGACCTCTCCCGGCTTCTTCTTTCGGCAGGAGGCCAGTCCCCGATCGGCTCGGCATCGACCTGGAACTTCGTGGCCTTCTTCCTGACGAAGAAGAACTCCAACCCGTTGGTCCACAGGCCGTACTTGCAGGCTTCGATTTCCTCGAAGAAGGGCTCGATCTCGGCGATGTCCTTCGCGGCCTGTTCGTAGTCCCGCATCTTCACCGCGCCGCGCTTGTTCTGCTTCGGCTCGGGACGGCAGACCACGACCCGTTGCAGGTTCCCGAGGGTGTGCTCCTCCCTCGAGCCGAAGATCGCGAGGTCCACCCGCCGTCGCCGGCCTCCGACCGGAGCCGGGAAATCCGGCTCCATATCGTCCACGGAGACCCCGTACTCGTGGAACAGGGCGCGGGCGATCCGCTGGCGCACCTGCTCCCTGGGGGTTTCCCTGAGCACCTTCGTGCCGGAGATGAAGTCGAGGACGAAACCGTCGCGGACGACGCCCCCTTTCCCCCCGGCTTCGCCTTCCGCAGCCGTCGCGGCGCCGGCGACGGCGGCCCCCCGGCACCCGCGTTCCTCCGGGTTCCTCGACTTCGCCGCAGATCCTCTGCCCATTGGCCATCTCCTCGGGGAGCCCCCTCGGCCTCTTCTGCTGCTGCCGTTCGGTCCATCGGCCGGCGTCCCTGCTGCGGAAGCGCTGATGACCGAGGACCTCGAGCGCCGGCAGCTCCTTCCTCCGGGCCGGAGTGTAGACGGTCTTCCGCGCCACCTTGAGGAGTCGGGCGCTCTCCCGGAGCGTCATGAGGTCGTCCGGCGGCAAGGCATGGACCCCGGACCAGGGCTCCGGGAGGCCCCGGAACCCACCGGAGAATGCCGAACACCGGCGATCGCACATCGTATGCGCCCCTTTACACGACAGGCTTGGTTCGGCAGCTCGGTCGAAACGCCACCCGGCTGGCAGGGTGATTTCAGGCTGAGAACGAGGCGCGTCTCGGTAGGGAGCGGTGTGTCGGGTTGAGCGGGCGGTCGCACGCGATGCGGGCGCGACTGCCCTCGGTCGGCGTCCGGGTTCATTTCCGCTGCGGCTTGCGCGCCCGGATGGGTCAGCTTCTTCTTCCGCGCTTGGCCTCTCGACCACTTGCGCGATGGCGTGAAAGGGCCCGGGGGCCGCGTCAGGCGGCGGGCTTCTTCGCGGCCGGAGGGCCGCCCGCGAGATCGTCGATGATGGGGCATTCCGGGCGCTCGTCCCCGTGGCAGCGTTCCACGAGCCGGCCGAGCACCTGCCGCATGCTCTCGAGCTCGGCGAGCTTGCGGTCGATCCGCGCGAGATGCTCCTCGGCGACCCGCTTCACGCCGGCACTCGTGCGGCGCCGGTCTTCGTACAGCGCGAGCAGCGCGCGGCAGTCCTCGATGGTGAATCCGAGCGAGCGGGCCCGGGCGACGAAGGCCAGCTTGTGGAGGTCCGCGTCCCCGAAGTCGCGGTAGCCGTTCATGCTCCGGGGGGGCCGGACCAGCCCGATGTCCTCGTAGTAGCGGATCGTCTTCGGCGGCAGTCCGGTCCGTACCGCCGCGTCTCCGATGTTCATGCCGAGGAGCTCCGATCCCGGACGCCAACCCGCCGCCAGCATAGCCGGTTTCCGCTCGGATCGCCGGCCCGCGGATGCCGGACCTTTTCACGCCGTGGAATCGGTTCGTGCGGGTGAACCCGGTTCGGTCGAATCAGAGCGGCGCCTGGCACGGGCGTCCTGGGAACGCTTGTGTCCCGCCCGCAAATGGGACGGCAAGACCGCCGATGATCGATGCGGGCGAGGACGCCCGCGTTCCCAGGACGCCCGTTCCCGGCAAGAGCGATGGACATCGACGTCCGGCCGCGAGTCGGTCGGCGTGAAATGGCCTTGGCGGGACGCCTCGGTCCCGTGGACGCCGGACGCCTTGACCCTCCAGTGACGGGAAGCTCTATCTTCCGCCGCGAACGGGGAGTTTCGACCGCACGATGGATCCTTCGTCCGAGCCGTCCGAGAGCCCGATCGCGAGGGACCCCGTCTGCGGGATGGAGGTCGCGGCCGCGAACGGGCCGCTCGCGCTGGAGCACCAGGGGCGCTCGTACCGCTTCTGCGGCGAGCCGTGCCGCCGGAAATTCGCCGCGGCGCCCGCCGGCTATCTGGAGTCGTGCGACCCGGTCTGCGGCATGACCGTCGATCGCGCCTCGGCCCGGGACGCGGCCACGCACGCCGGGAAGCCGTTCTTCTTCTGCTCGAAGCGGTGCCGGGCCCGCTTCGAAGCAGCGCCCCAGGACTTCATCGGCGACCGTCGTATCGAGCCGGAGCCGGCGCCCCCGGGCACGCGCTTCACCTGTCCGATGGACCCGGAGATCGTTCGCGATTCCGCCGGGGACTGCCCGATCTGCGGCATGGCGCTCGAGCCGATGGCGCCTTCTCCGGACGATGGACCCAACCCCGAGCTCGTCGACTTCCGGCGGCGCCTCCGGATCGGGGCGCCGCTCGGGCTCGCCCTCCTGGCGCTCGAGATGGGTGGCCACCTCGGACTGCCTTTCGCCGCATGGCTCGGGCCGCGGGCCCACGCCTGGCTCCAGCTTGCGCTGGCGACGCCGATCGTGGGGTGGATCGCGTTGCCGTTCTTCCGGCGGGGCTGGTCCTCGGTCGTCAACCGAAGCCCCAACATGTGGACCCTGATCGCGCTCGGTGCGGGCGCCTCCTATGCCTTCAGCGTCGCCGCGGTTCTCGCTCCGGATCTCTTCCCTTCTTCCGTGCGCGGCCCCCACGGCCTGCCTCCCGTGTACTTCGAGGCCGCCGCGCTGATCCTCGTCCTCGTCCTCGCCGGGCAGGTGGTCGAGCTCGGCGCGCGCGAGCGCACCGGCGACGCCATCCGGGCGCTGCTCGACCTCGCGCCGAAGTCCGCCCGGCGGGTGGGGGACGGGGGCGACGAGGACGTGCCGGTCGAGGCGGTCGGCGTGGGCGACCGACTTCTGGTCCGGCCCGGCGAGAGCGTCCCGGTCGACGGGGTGGTTCTCGACGGCCACTCCGCGGTGGACGAGAGCATGCTGACCGGCGAGCCGATCCCGGTGGAGAAGGGGCCGGGCGGGACGGTAACCGGAGGAACGCTCAACCGTTCGGGATCGTTCACGATGCGCGCCGAGGGGGTCGGCGCGGACACCGTCCTTGCGCGGATCGTCGACATGGTCGCCCGGGCGCAGCGCAGCCGGGCGCCGGTGCAGGCGCTCGTGGACCGCGTCGCGCGCCGGTTCGTGCCGGGGGTGATCGCGGTCGCCGCGGTCGCGTTCGCGGCGTGGTCCGTGTTCGGCCCCGACCCGGCCCTCTCCCACGCGATGGTGGCGGCGGTCAGCGTTCTCGTCATCGCCTGTCCGTGCGCCCTCGGGCTCGCCACGCCGATGTCGATCATGGTGGCGGCAGGCCGGGGTGCGCGGGCCGGGGTTCTCGTTCGGGACGCCGGAGCGCTGGAGAGCCTCGCAAGGGCCGACGTGCTGCTCGTCGACAAGACCGGCACCCTGACCGAAGGCGCCCCCGAGCTGACCGACGTGGCCGCGGTGGGCGGCGGCCCGGATGCGGATCGGCTCCTCTCGCTCTCCGCCTCCCTCGAACGCGGCTCGGAGCACCCGCTCGCTTCGGCTCTCGTCAGGGGCGCCGCGGAGCGCGGCGCCAAGCTCCTCGGGGCGGAAGACTTCCGGGCGATCCCCGGCAAGGGGGTCCGGGGCCGGGTCGCCGGCCACGACGTCGCGCTCGGCAACGCGGCCCTGATGCGCGGCCTCGGGGTCGACCCCGGCGGGCTCGACGAAGCCGGTGCGACGCTCCAGGAGGCCGGGAAGACCGTGATGTTCGTTGTCGTGGACGGCGTGCTCCGGGGGCTCGTGGCCGCCGCGGACCCGGTCCGGCCGACCGCCCGGGGCGCCCTCGACAGGCTCCGGGGCGCGGGCCTTCGCATCGTGATGGCGACCGGCGACAGCCGGCGTGCGGCCCGCGTGGTTGCGCGGGGCCTCGACATCGACGACTGGCGGGCGGAGGCGACCCCGGAGGACAAGCGCGACCTCGTCGCCGGGCTGAAGGACGAAGGCCATTGCGTCGCCATGGTGGGCGACGGCATCAACGATGCGCCGGCGCTCGCGGCCGCGGACGTCGGGATCGCGATGGGAACCGGGGCGGACGTGGCGGTCAGGAGCGCCGGGGTGACCGTGATGGGGGGTGACCTCACGGGGCTCGCCCGCGCGCACCGCCTCGCGGGCGAGACGCTGCGCAACGTCCGGCAGAACCTGTTCTTCGCCTTCGTCTACAACGTGGTGGGGGTGGCGGTGGCCGCCGGCGCGTTCTACCCGGCGTTCGGGGTGCTCCTCACCCCGGTCTTCGCCGCCCTCGCGATGAGCCTCTCCTCGGTATCCGTCATCGCGAACGCCCTGCGCCTTCGAGCCATCCCGCTGGAGCGCCGGCCGCCGCCGGCCCGGCAAGAGAAGCCGGCGGCCGGCAACCGGTGAAACCTCCGCGCCGGGAGCCTGCGCCGCGGAGCCCTTCCGGAGGCGTTGGCGAGGGCGGATCCCGCAAGAAAACCGGATGATACGGACCAATCATCCCGAGCCCGGTTACGTATCGCCTCCGGAACGGGGAGGGTTCCCGGAAGCCTTCGGCGGCGCCGGCTCCCGGCCCGTCCCTTCCCGGAGGCGGCGGAGGAGGGGACCGATCGTCTCCTCCCAGTCCTTCTCCGCGATCGGCCCGACGTGCTTGTGGGCGATCGCTCCCTCGCGGTCGATCACGAAAGTCTCCGGGACCCCGTACACCCCGAGGTCGAGACCGACCTTGCCGTCACGGTCGTGGCCGCTCCGGCGGTAGGGGTCACCGAGCCGGTCGAGCCACCGGATCGCATCCTCGCGCTCGTCCTTGTAGTTGAGGCCGTAGATCGGCGCCTCTCCGGAGGCGGCCAGCCTGAGCAGGAGCGGGTGCTCGGCCCGGCACGCCGCGCACCAGCTCGCCCACACGTTGAGCAGGCTCGGCCCTTCCCGGAGGGCCTCGGACCGCAGCTCGCCGCCGCGCACCCCGGACAGGACGAAGGAGGGAAGCGTCCGGCCGACCAGAGGGGACGAGACCACGCCCGGGTCCCGTTGAAGGCCGGAATAGAGCAGCCCCGCGAGTGCGGCGAACACCGCGATCGGAACGAGGAAGGAGACCTTCACCTCGGCCTCTCCGTGCGGCATGACGAGCCGCGGCGCCCGACGGCCGAAGCCGGCCGGCGCCGCCGGGTCCGGCCGGACGCCGCCCGTTCGCCGGGGCTACGCGGTGTGCTCTCGGGAGACACTCGTCCGGAGCCCGGCGAGCCGATCGAGGCCGCCGCGGAGCAGCGGGTTGAATTCCTCCGGGGCCTCGACGTTGGAGAAGTGGCGGCGGCTCTCGACGACGTGCAGCTCGGAGCCGCCGATCCCGTCCCGGAGCTCCTCGCTCCGGACCACCGGGGTGACCGGATCGTCGCCCGCGGCGATGATCCGGGTGGGGGCGCGTATCCGGTGCAGCGACCCCCGATACGCGAGCCCGGCGACCGCCGAAGTACCGCCGAGATAGCCCGCGACGGGGGTCTTCACGAAGACCTCGCGGACCGCGTGATAGCCGGGGCCCTCCGCATCGACGTAGTCGTCGGTGAACCAGAGCCGCCTGGTCATCTCCCAGACCGGCTCCATGCCGCCCTCGCGGACCACCGCCTGGCGCTCCGCGACCCAGCCGCGATACCAGGGCGTCGACCACGAGGTCGTGTTGCAGAGGGTGAGGGAGGCGATCCGCTCCGGGTGGTGGATGCCGAGACCCTGGCCGATCATCCCCCCGGTGGAGATCCCGACCCAGTGGACCCGGCCGAGATCGAGGGCGTCCATCAGGCCCACCGCATCACGGACGAACCCGGCGAGCGTGTACGGTCCGGGCGGGGCGTCGGTATCGCCGTGCCCCCGCCAGTCGTAACGGAGCAGCCGGTAGCGGTCCGCGAGAGCGGGGACCTGGTAGTCCCAGATCCGATGGCTGGTGCCCATCGCGTGCGCCATCATCACCACCGGGCCTTCCGCCGCGCCGTCCCAACGGTACGCGATCTCGATGTCGCCGACCCGGATCCTGTCCACGCTCATGCCTCCATGTCTCGCACAGGGCCGCCCGCGCATCCCTCCGGGAGCGGGTCGTGGACCATCACCGCCATCGCCTCGTTCCCGTTCCAATGGTCGTACAGACTCCCCGCCAACGCGCTCGCGCGACCCCGGTGCTGAAGCCGCAGAGCGAGCCCGCCTCGGCGAACATCACGAGCGCGCCCAGGCAGCGCGCGCCGGAGAGCGGCGCAAGGGCCAACCGCACGAGGACGATGTTGACGCCCGGAGCAATACGATCGACCCGAACGCCTTCACGAGGAGAAATTCGATCGAGCTCATCGACGATGGTTGCGAGAAGTGGTCGACCCGGCAGACGGAATCGGTTCCATGACCTCCGAGCCTTCGAGTGATTGCGCGATCAAGGCCGTTCCGCGGCAGGCGCCGCCGCCTCGCCGCCGAGGAGGGTCCGCAGCGGGTCGCGGATGCCGGCGGCGGCCGTCCGGCGGCGGTATCGGCGATCCGAGGCCGCGAGCGCGCCTCCGAACGCCATCAGGATCGCCCCGAGCCAGATCCAGCGCACGAAGGGCTTGTAGTGCAGCCGCACCGACCAGGCTCCTCCCCCGAGAGGCTCCCCGAGGGCGGCGTAGAGGTCCCGGGTGAAGCCGGGGTCGATCCCCGCCTCGGTCATCGGCCGGGCCTGGCTCGCATAGGTGCGCTTCTCGGGAGCGAGGCGGGCGACCGGGCGTCCCTTCCGGGTGACGACGATCTCCGCCCGCCGGGCCCGGTAGTTCGGGCCCGCGACGTCGCGCACCCCCTGGAGACGGAAATCGTGTCCCGCGACCTCGACGGAGTCGCCGGGGGCGAGCCGCACCACCCGCTCGACCTCGAGCACGCTCACCAGGCAGACGCCCGCGAGAGTGGCCGCGAACCCGACGTGGGCGAGGCTCATCCCCAGGAACCCCCGCGGCAGGCGGAGCAGATCGCGCGGGGCCCGCACCCGTTCCGCGGCCGAACGGACCGTCGAGCCGACGATCCAGAGTGCAAGGCCCGCCGCCGCCGCCGCCGCCGCCGAGTGGGTGAGAAAGGCGGCGGCGACGCCTCCCGCGGCCGCCGCCGCGAGGACCACGCCGAGGAGCCGAGCCAGCCGGTCCGCCCGGTCCCGTCTCCAGCGCGCGAGCATCCCGAGCGCGACGAGGACGGCGAGCGGGACCATGAGAGGGACGAAGATGCGGTCGAAGTATGGGCGGCCGACCGAGATCTGCCCGAGGCCGAGGCTGTCCATGAGCAGTGGATAGAGGGTGCCGAGGAGGACGGCGGCGGCCGCCGCGGTGAGCAGCACGTTGTTCGCGAGAAGCATCGTCTCGCGTGAACAGACCGCGAACCCCCCGCCCCCCGCCAACCCTCCGGCCCGCCACGCGTAGAGCGCGAGCGCGCCTCCGGCGACGAGGCCGAGGAAGACGAGCACGAAGACGCCCCGCGCCGGGTCGTTGGCGAATGCGTGCACCGAGACCAGCACCCCGGAGCGCACGATGAAGGTTCCGAGGAGGCTGAGCGAGAAGCCGAAGATCGCGAGCAGCACGGTCCACGCCCTGAACGTACCGCGCTTCTCCGCGACGGCGAGCGAATGGATGAGGGCGGTGGCGGCGAGCCACGGGATGAAGGAGGCGTTCTCCACGGGGTCCCAGAACCACCACCCGCCCCATCCGAGCTCGTAGTAGGCCCACCAGCTTCCGCCCGCGATGCCGAGGGTGAGGAAGGTCCAGGCGACGGTCGTCCAGGGGCGGGTCCAGCGGGTCCAGGCCGCGTCGACCCGCCCCTCCGACAGGGCCGCGACCGCGAACGCGAACGGGACCGCGAGCCCCACGTAGCCCATGTAGAGGACGGGGGGATGGACGATGAGGCCGACGTCCTGGAGCAGGGGGTTGAGGTCCCGTCCCGCGGCCGCGGCGGGGAGGAGGCGGGCGAACGGGTTCGAGGTGAACAGCATGAAGCACAGAAAGCCCGCCGCGATGAAGCCTAGGACCGCGAGCACCCGGGCGGAGACCTCGCGCGGCAGGCTCCGGCTGCGCGCCGCGACGGCGAGCGTCCAGCCGCTCAGGATGAGCGACCAGAGGAGGAGCGAGCCCTCGTGGGCGCCCCATACGGCGGCGATCCGGTAATGCAGGGGGAGGAGCACGTTCGAGTTCGCGGCGACGTAGAGAACCGAGAAGTCGTTCGCCGCGAACGCCCATGCGAGGCACGCGAAGGCGAGGAGATGGAACACGAACAGCCCGGCCGCGGCGCTCGGGGCCACCGCCATCCACCGCGGGTCGGAGCGCACCGCGCCCGCGAACGGCCCGGCCGCGAGGACGAGGGCGGTCAGGAGCGCGAGGATGAGGGCGAAGTGGCCGAGCTCGGGGATCATGGCCGGACCGTCGGATTCCCGATTGCCCGCTCCGCCGCGTTCGCCTCGCGCATCGAGTCCGCGACCGCGGGGGGCATGTAGGTCTCGTCGTGCTTCGCGAGCACCTCCTCGGCTTGCAGCACCCCGTGCGCGTCGATGCGGCCGAGGGCGACGATCCCCTGGCCTTCCCGGAAGAGGTCGGGGAGGAGGCCGCGGTAGGCCACGGTCACCGACGCCGCGTGGTCGGCGAGATCGAAACGCACTTCGAGCTCCCCGGGCCGGCGGCGCACGCTGCCCTCGACCACGAGCCCGCCGAGTCGGATCCGGTTCCCGGGCGGCGGTCCCTCCGCCGCGAGCTGGCTCGGGGTGAAGAACCACAGCATGTTCTCGCCGATCGCGAGGAAGGCGAGCGTCGCGGCGGCGGCGAGCCCGGCGGTCATCCCGGCCACGAGGGCCGTCCTTCGTTGCCGGCGGGTCATGGCGGGGGGGGGCGCGACCCGCCGCCCGAGGGGGGGGACGGCGCGGCGGCGCCCATCTCGCGGACGAGCCGGCGGCGGCGCACGATCGGCGCGGCGAGGTTGAGCGCGAGCACGACGAACGCCGCCCCGTATGCCGTCCACACGTAGAAGGCATACCCCCCCATGTGAAGGAGGTCGCTCACCCCCGGACCTCGCGGACCCACCGGCGGCGCCGCTCGCGGTGGAGGATCTCGCAGCGCGCCCGCATGAGCAGCACGGTCACGAAGAAGAGGGTGAAGGCGGCCACCATCAGGAGCAAGGGGGCCAGCATCGACGGGTGGATGGAAGGCCCGTCGAGCCGGAACACGGTCGGCCCCTGGTGGAGGGTGTTCCACCATTCGACCGAGAAATGGATGATCGGCAGATCGACGAGCCCGACGATGGCGAGGATCGCGCACGCCCGCGCGGCCTTCCGGGGGTCCGGGATCGCGCCGTGGAGGGCGATGATCCCGAGATAGAGGAAGAGGAGCACGAGCTCGGAGGTGAGCCGCGCGTCCCAGACCCACCACGCGCCCCACATCGGCTTCCCCCACAGAGCCCCGGTCAACAGGGCGAGGAACGTGAACGACGCCCCGATGGGTGCGCAGGCGATCGTCACCGCCTCGGCGACCTTGGTCCGCCAGATGAGCCCGACCGCCGCGGCGCCCGCCATCGCCGCGTATACGAGAAGCGAGAGCCAGGCGCTCGGAACGTGGATGAAGATGATCCGGTACGCCTCTCCCTGCTGGTAGTCGGGCGGAGCGGCCACGAGGCCGCCCCACAGGCCCGCCGCCATCAGCGCCGCGCACGGCCATCCGAGCCACGGGAGGAGCCGTCCGGAGAGGTCGTGGAAGTGCTGCGGGGAGGCGTATCGCCGGAGCATGGTCCTCGCTCCCGCGCCCGCTACTCGGCGCCGACCGCGAGCGCCGCCCCCGTCGCGAACGGCGCGAGGGTGAGGGCGAGCGCGAGCAGTGCGGCGAGGAGGTAGAGCGGACCTGCCGCGGACACCCCGATCGCGGCCGCCCGCACCGCGAGGGCGCCGAAGACGAGCACCGGGACGAGAAGGGGGAGGGCGATGAGGGGCAGGAGGAGGCTCCGCCCCCGGACCCCGGCGGTCAGCGCGGCGCCGATCGCCCCGACGAGGCTCAGGGTCGGGGTGCCGAGGGCGAGGGCGCCGAGCAGGGCGGGAACGGAGCGGGGGGGAAGGGCGAGGAGCACCGCGACGGGCACGGAGGCGGCGAGCAGCGGAGGCCCGGTCAGGAGCCAGTGGGCGGCGATCCGCCCCGCCGCGAGGAGGGCGCGCGGATGGGGGCTCAGCAGGAGCTGGTCCAGCGACCCGTCTTCCAGATCCTCCCGGAACAGCCGGTCCAGCGAGAGCAGGGCGGCCAGCAGGGCCGCGATCCAGAGCGCCCCCGGGGCGACGGCGGCGAGGGTCGCCGGCCCCGCTCCCGATCCGAGCGGGAAGACCGCCGCCACCACGACGAAGAAGGCCACAGGGGTCAGCGCCTCGGCGGGACGGCGCAGGGCCGCCCGGAGGTCCCGGCGCACGACGGCGGCGAACGCCCCGGCCGCGGATTCAGGCCGGTCCAAGGCGGATCTCCCGCACCGGCCGGGAGGAGAGGTCGAGCGGCCGATGGCTCGTGAACACGAGCGCACCGCCCGCCGCCGCATGCTCCGAGCACATGGATTCCACGAGCGCCGCTCCCTCCCGGTCGAGCGCCGCGGCCGGTTCGTCGAGCACCCACAGAACCGAATCGTCGAGGAGAAGCCTCGCGAGCGCCGCGCGGCGGCGTTGGCCCGCCGACAGGTCGCGGGCGAGGGTGCCGCGTTCGCGGGCGAGGCCCACCCGTTCCAGCGCCTCTTCGGGACGGCGCGGCGCCCGTCCCCCTCGCAGCGCGCGGGCGAACGCGAGGTTCTCGAGCGGGGTGAGGGTCTCCTTGAGCGCTTCACGGTGCCCGACGAAGGCGAGCTCGCGCCGCCACCCGGGGCCGCCGGAGGGCTCGGAGACGGCGCGCCCGCGCCAGCGGACCCGGCCCGCCTCGGGCCGCAGCAGCCCGCACACGATACGAAGGGCGGTCGTCTTGCCGCAACCGTTCGGCCCGCGGAGGCGCAGCGCTTCGCCGTTCCCCACGGCGGCCGAGAGCCCGGAGAACAGGAGCCGATCCCCGCGGCGCCCGGCCAGATCTTCGATGCCGAGCAACGGAGGTTCGGATCGGGGGCGCGGCATGGGGTGCGATTCTACACCGCGCGGGCCCGGGTCCGCCGTGGCGGACCCGGACCGGTTCGGGGCCGTTTCGAGCCCCGGGCGCTGTTCGCAGGCGCTTGATATGGAGGGTGGAGATCGGGGGGAGATATTTTTCACCCCCACGGAGACGGCGTTCTTCCGTGGTTTGGGGTCGGTTCGAGGGGGCTGCCGGCGGATTTCACCCCACGGAGCTGCTTGTGCGGGCACGGCGAAAGCCCCACCACGCACATGCCTCCTTTCACGCTGTGGAATCGGTTCGTGCGGGGGAGCGCGGTTCGACCGGATCGGAGCGGCGCCGTTCCCAGGAAGAGCGATGGGCATCGACGTCCGGCCGCGAGTCGGTCCGCGTGAAGAGGTCCTGCGCGGACCGCCGTCGCCCGGAACGCCGCGCAAGCGCGCCCGCCGCACGGGGATCGGGCGAACGGGTCCTGTATCATACGCGGATGGACACCGATGGACTGCTGGAGCTGCATCGCGAGGTCGTTCGCCCGGAGTACATCGACTGGAACGGGCACATGAACGTCGCGTACTACGTGCTCGTCTTCGATCATGCGACCGACGCGCTCTTCGACTACGTCGGCCTCGACGAGGCGTACCGGAAGGCGAACGGATACACGACGTTCACCCTGGAGGCGCAGGTGACCTACCAGCGCGAGGTGCTGGAGGGCGACCCGCTCCAGATCACCACCCAGGTCCTCGACTTCGACCACAAGCGCGCCCACTACTTCCACCGCATGCACCACGCGGAGGAGGGCTGGCTCGCGGCGACGAACGAGCTCCTGAGCCTCCACATCGACACCGGGAAGCGCCGGTCGACGCCGTTCCCGGAGGACATCTTCGCCCGCTGGGCCGAGGTGCACGCCGCCCACGCCGCCCTGCCGCGCCCCCCCGAGGCGGGCCGCCCCATGGGCATCCGCCGCCCTTCGCCGTCCGCCGCCGCCGGTTCCGGAGCTTCCGCCGTTGCCTGACACCCTGGTCGGCGCATCGCTCCTCGCGGAGCGCCTCACGGACCCGGACTGGGCGGTCGTCGATTGCCGCCATCGGCTCACCGACCCGGACTACGGCGAAGCGGCCTATCGCGAGGCCCATATCCCGGGGGCGGTGTTCGCGCACGCGGATCGGGTGTTGAGCGGCGAGCCGGTGACGGATCGGGGGCGCCATCCGCTTCCCGGCCCCGATGCGCTGCGGTCCAGGTTCGGGGCGCTCGGAATCGATTCGAATACCCAGGTCGTCGCCTATGACGATGCGGGCGGGGCGGTCGCCGCCCGCCTGTGGTGGATGCTGCGCTACATGGGCCATCGCCGTGCGGCGGTGCTGGACGGCGGCTGGCCGGCGTGGCTCGCGGCAGGCGGGGCGACCCGGAGCGGCGAGGAGTCGCGGGCGGCCCGGAAGTTCGAGGGAGAGCCCCGGCGCGAGTGGGTCGTGACCATCGACGAGGTCGGCTCGGCGCGGCGGCTCGTGGACAGTCGGGAGCCCGCCCGCTACCGCGGCGAGACCGAGCCGATCGACCGGGTTGCGGGACACGTTCCGGGGGCGCGCAACCACCACTTCGCCCTGAACCTCGGGGAGGACGGCCGGTTCCTCGATCCGGCGGAGGTGCGCACGCGCCTGGAGCGGACCCTGGGCGGGGCGCCGGCCGAGGAGGCGGTGTTCTATTGCGGATCGGGGGTGAGCGCCTGCCACAACCTGCTCGCGCTCGCCCACGCGGGGCTCCCCGCCGCCCGGCTCTACGTCGGCTCCTGGAGCGAGTGGTCCTCCGATGCGAGCCGCCCGGTGGCGCGCACGGCGGCGCGGGTCCGCTTCGTCGTCGGCGGCGCAGCCCTCGACGCGGAGTGTCGGGAGACCCCGACGGCCGAGGCGGTGCTCGCCGCCCTCCCGATCGAGGCGGTGGCCCGCACCTGGGGAGACGAGGTCTATTTCCCGGCCCCCGCGGCGGTGTCCCTGGAGCCCGATGCCCGCGACGTGGTGGAGGCCGGCGAGATCGCCTTCTGGGTGGAGGGGGCCAGCATCGCGATCGGGTTCGGGCCGACCCCCGCGTCGCGTGGCGGCGAGATCCGCCTCGTCGCCCCGGTCAACGTGTGGGCGGACGCGCTCGGGGAGGTCCGCACGCTCGCGTCGGTCCGGGACGGGGACCCGGTGCGGGTGGAACGCCTCTCCTGAGCCCCTCGTCACGCCGGAGCCCGCCTTCGTTCTCCACGAGTGGTCGGGCTCCGCGAACGGTCGGGTCCCGGCCCACTCGTTCGCGAGCCCCGGGTGCTGTTCATAACCTGTTGATATAGCGGATGGAGATCGGAGGGTGAGATATTTTTCCCCCCACGGAGACGGCGTTCTTCCGTGGTTCGGGTTCGGTTCGAGGGGGTGGCTGGCGGATTTCACCCCACGGAGCCACTTGCGCGGGCACGGCGTCCTGGGAACGCTTGTATCCCGCCCGCAAATGGGACGGCGAGGCCGACGCCGATCAATGCGGGCGGGACACCCGCGTTCCCAGGACGCCGTGCCCGAGAGCGTTCACGAGAGGCATGCCCGGCGGAAACTCCACGGCGCACATGCCTTGTTCGCGCTTCGAGGGTGATCCGGCCCGGCTCCGTGGCGTATTCTCACCGGAGCGGATCACGACGTTTCGGGCGGGGCCATGATCAGGATCTGGGGACGGCCGAATTCCATCTGCACCAAGCGGGTGCTCTGGGCCTTCGTCGAGGTCGGGGTGGAGTTCGAGCTGACCCTCGCGAGCGGGACGATGGGTCCGGACGGCCACGTCTCGACCGGAGCGACGCCCTACGGGGGTGTCGACGAGCCCTGGTTCCGCGCCATGAACCCGAACGGCACGATCCCGGTGATCGACGACGGCGGGTTCGTGCTCTGGGAGTCGATCGCGATCCTCGCCTACGTGGCGAGCCGGTACGGCGCCGACACCCTCCTCGACGGACGCCCCGAGACCCTGGCCCGCGCCGTCCAGTGGATGGCCTGGACGAACGAGCATCTGGAGCCGGCCCTCAACACCCAGATCCTGGAGCTCCGGCGCCTCCCCGAGGAGCAGCGCACCCCCGGGGCCGCGGACGAGGCGGGCGAGGAGATCGCACGCTCGGTCGAGGCCCTGGAGGCGCAGCTCGCGCGCGGCGACTACCTGGCGGGGGAGCGTTTCTCGCTGGCCGACATCCCGGCCGGAGCGGCGGTCTACCGGTGGCGGGTCTTCGGCCGATGGGGCCGCGCCATGCCCCGCGTGGATGCGTGGCTCGCGCGGCTCGCGGAGCGGAAAGGCTTCCGGCGCCACGTCGCCCCGGTAGAGCTCCACGTCTGAAGTGACGTGTATTCCCGGGCCGGCGTGCGCGTTGCCGGATTGCCCGCCCGGTGTCCGTTCGAGGGGGAGCTGTGGGCGAAGCGCACGTCTTTCCCGGCTCTGGCGGCGCGGCTCCGGCGCGAGACCGAAGGACGCACGCAAACCCCATCGGCTGTCCTGATCCGGGAAGATCGCGAGACCGGACACCGGGTCATCCGATGCGTCTGGTCGTCGATCGGTTCCGGCTCCGCCGGATCGAGTGCATGACCGCGAGATCGGGCCGGGGCGGAGCCGGCGCCGCGGTCCTCGGCCCGCCGCGGGCGGACCATAGCTGATGACGGCGGCCTTCGAGCGGCGCGCGGATACGAAGGCGGTGACGCGCCAGGACGGAACGGCCTCTCGGCAGGGACGTTTTCGAACTTGGCAGGAATTGCGGTGATGAGAGGGTGCGCCGCTCACCGTCTCCTCCGGCAGCCCGTATGATATGCAGGGTGAAGAGCGCGGACTTGTTCAGGGAGCTGGAACGGGCTGGATGGATCCTCGACAGGGTGCGCGGCTCGCACCATGTCTTCATCCATCCGACGAAGCCCGGATACGTCAGCGTGCCGCACCCGCGCAAGGATCCCGGCAGAGGTCTGGGGCGCAAGCTGCGCAGGCAGGCCGGATTGGCGTGAGGAGAAGGAGCATGAAGTTCCCGATTGCAATCGAGCCGGGGGACGAGACGACGGCCTTCGGGGTCGTCGTACCGGATCTGCCCGGGTGCTTTTCCGCCGGCGATACGCTGGAGGCGGCATACGCGAACGCGGCCGAGGCGATCGAGCTGTGGATAGAGGTGGCGCTGGATGCCGGAGAGACCATTCCCGCGCCGGGCAGTCTGTCACGGCATCGGAGCGATCCCGATCTGGCAGGCTGGATCCGGGGCATCGTGGACGTCGACCTGTCCAGGCTCGACGATGAAGCCGAACACGTCGACGTCACGTTTCCGCGCCGCATACTGCGCGCCATCGATTCGTACGCGGAGCGGCAGGGGGAAACGAGAAACAAATTCCTGGCCCGCGCGGCCCTGGACCAGATGCGGCGGGAGACCACCAGGACGAATTCTTGTTCAGGATAGAAAAAACGTTTTACTTTCAAGTAAGTTGCGTTGTTTCCGAGTAAACGGTCGGGTCAGGATGTACGGGGAAGGGTGCGCTCGGGGGGATGGCGGGCACGGGCAGGGCGCTGGCCGGGGATGGGGTCGATCGCGGAGCGCGGGCTCGCCCCGACCGGCCTCGTCATGGGCGTCGAGACGGTGAGCCTGGAGCGAACCGGCGCCCTCATCGACGCCCACGACGCCGCCCCGGCTTCCAGGTGGTCAGGGCACGAGGAGGCGCCGCACGGCTGGCAGGGGCGCCGGGCGTAGTGACGGTGGGCTTGGGGGAGAGAGTCGAAGCGTCCCTGGATGCGCACGATGGAGATGGCGAGGCTGGTCAGGCAGGCGAGGTTGCGCGGGAGATGGCCGGTGCGCACCCGGCAGGGTCTTCGTCGACCAACTCCACTGCCGACCTCGGCGGTGTTGGAGTCGAGGATGCAAGGGAAATTCTTGACTCGTACGCTGACGAGTTTCATGTTCGGGTACCTCTTCTTTTCGACAGGCCCAGGAACCTTTCTACCGCCCGCTCCAACCGGGCGATGTCTTCGCTTTCGAGCCCACCGATCTTCCGCCGGAGCCTTCGTTTCGCTACGGTAGTGACCTTGTCGGCCATGATACGGGATGGAGAGTCGAGTCCGTTCCGATCGTCCGGTTCGACTGCAAGGCGAATCAGCGGCGCTCTGGTGTCGTCGGTCGTGAACGAGCAAATGGCGATCGAGCAGGTGGCGTCGAAATCATCGTCCTGCAGGACTATCGCGGGACATGCCTGGCCAGTGTAACTTCCCCCGCTGGAACCCGTCCGGATCTCTCCGCGTTTCAGGGGCGGTCCCAAACGCTGATCGCTTCGACGAATTCCTGGTCTTCCTCGGCCTGCGCGCTGCGGGCCACGGCGAGGGCCTGGCGGTGGGCTTCTGTCTGCAAGTCGAACGTGGCTTGGGCCGAATCACGGTCGGCCTTCGCCAACAAGTCGGGCAACGTCTCGACGATCCGGGCGGTTTCCACGCTGACGTGCACGATGCGCCGCACCGTCGCTGCCAGGTCCCTTGGATCTTCGAACCATTCGTTGGGGTCGTTGAAGATACCGCTCTGCCTGTCGCGCACGATTCGGTAGCGGTCGATAATCCATTCGAGCGGGGTTCTGCCGTTGACCATGTATTCATGCGCTTCGGCAGGGATACCGCGCAGGCTCACGTATTCGTTGATGCGGAGGACGGTCCTGTCGTCGTCGGCGAAGCGCATTGCTCGCGCTCCGATTCGGAAGTGCTTCGGCTGCGGCTCGCCGGGTTGGGTGAAGACCGTTTCCAGAGGGTACTCCTCGCATGTCTCGTAGCCGAGATGGAGCGCGGCGAGGGCGCGGCCGGCGCGGGCGAAGGTGCAGAAGTCCTCTGCGAACGGCACGCGCGGCAGCTCCTTCACCAGATCGTCGGCGAAGCGTCCGCGCCAGTCGGGGGCATGAAGGACTCCGTAGATGTAATCGAAGACGTCGTCCTTGTCGATGGAGCCGTCGGCGTAACGGACGCGGAAGGCGCGCAAGGCGGGGTCCGTGACGTTGTCGATGCGTTCCGGTCCCGACGTGCCGCCCATGCCCGGAAGCTGGCTCTGTACGTCGCCCGGCTGCTCGTACCGGTACCTCGGGAAACATTGTCCGAATGCGATGAAGTAGAGGTCGGGCATCGTATCGACCATGAGAGCGGAGAACGGCCTGGTCGAGCCGATGCCCGGCACGCAGATCGCGCGATTTTCCGGCCCATTGTTCGGGAAAACGGCATCCATCTGGCCTTTGTGCTGTACGAGAAGATGTTCAGCGTAGCAGTATTGTTTGACGTAAGGACGATATTGAATCTTCAGTACTTTGGCTGCCGAAAACGTAACCACTCTCCGTCGCCGAAGGTTGTTCTTCAGCTCCCTGTCCCATCGGACGTTCGAGGAATGGAGGCTTGCAACTTCGTCTACGCCGTACTTCGGGTGTTCTTCGGCGACACGCATGGCGCCCAGGTAGTCCTTCGTCACGAGCCGTGCGTTCTCCACGCAGGCTTCGTAAGAATAGTTGTAGAGGTACGCGTCTTTCCCGGTCTTGTATCCATTGCTGAACAGCTTGAATACGGCGTCGCCCCCTCGGCCGGCCTTCACCTCCTTCGAGCCCAAGGGGTAGAGCCGCTGGAACTCCTCGCTGCGCTGGCCGATCCAGTCGTGTTGCCGGTTGGGCGTGATCTCGCGCCAGTCCTCGATGCCGGCGACGGATCCGGCCTCACGCAGGATCGCCAGCTTCTCGTCGCGCTTGAGGTAGTCGCCGACGTCGCGGTACAGGATGCGGCAGCCGTCGTGTGAGGCGTCGGGGTTTCGGACCAGGATCGTGATCGCCACGGGCGCCCGCGAGCCCTGGCCGAATACCTTTCCGCCTTCGCGTCGGGAGCGTTCTCCCTGGGTGCGTTGATTCCCCCGCAAGTTCAGCACCCAGATCGCGCTGAACTCCTCGACCAGGCAGGCGCGGATGCCGGAGTCCACGTTGCCGTCGATCCAGGAGCCGTTGGTGACGAACGCGATCACCCCCTGCTCGCCGATGCGATCCGAGGCCCAGCGGATCGCCATCTTGTAGGTGTCGTACAGGCTGTTCTTCAGGGTCGCGGTCGAGCGCGCGGCGTAGGTCTCGCCGACCCGTTGCTCCAGCTCCGGGTAATCGACGTTCGGGTTGTCGTCCGCCGAGCTCCTCTGCGCCGCCGACCACGGGGGATTGCCGACGACGACCTGGATCGGCAGGCCCTGCTGCCGCTCGGCGCGCTCGCTGTTGTCGGGCAGCCAGTCCCTGGGAAAGCCGGTCCGGTCGGTGTGCAGGTTGAAGGTGTCGGTCAGGACGATGCCTTCGAAGGGCTCGTAGTCCCTCGCCGGTGATGCCGGATCCCTGGGACCGGCGCGTCCTGGCGGACACGGGGCGTCCCGCCCACCCTCGTCATTCCCGCGCAAGCGGGAATCCACGGGGCCTCCTGGGATCGGCGCGTCCTGACGGACGCGGTGCGTCCCGCCCGCAACGGGCCGAAGGTCCGATTGATTGTCCATGCGGGCGGGACGCCCGCGTTCCCAGATGCCGCCGCTTGGGTGGTCATGGCGCCGGCCGTGGAAGGCTTCCTCGACGTGGACGGCGGCGATGTAGTAGGCCAGCAGTACGATCTCGTTGGCGTGCAGCTCCCGGCGGTACTTCCTCTCGAGGTCCCGGTCGGCGATCAGGGCGGACTGGAGCAGGCGGACGAGGAAGATGCCGGTCCCGGTGAAGGGATCGAGCACGTGGACGCCTTCGTCGCTCAAGCCGCGTCCAAACTCCTCGCGCAGCACGTGGTCGGCGCTCTCCAGGATGAAGTCCACGATCTCGACCGGGGTGTAGACGATGCCGAGGCGTTCGGTGTCCTTCTTGAGCGCGGTCGCGAAGAACTTCTCGTAGAGCTCCATCAGCACCCGCTGCCGCGCCGCGCTGTTGTCGAGGCCGCGGGCGCGCATCCGGACGCTCTCGTAGAAGCGCTCCAGGTCCCGCACCTCGTTCTCGAGGCCGAACTCGCCGAAGTCCTGCCGCAGGGCGTCCAGGGCCCGGGCCACCGGGTTGGCGGCCGCGAAGTCGTAGTGCTCGAACAGCGCCTCGAAGACCGGGCGGGTCAGGATGTGCTGCGCCATGATCTCGATGGCGTTGCCGCGGTCGATCGACTCGTTGATCGAGACCTTCAGCTCCTCGTGGAACGCGCCGAACCACTCGCGCAGGGCTTCGTTGCCGGGGGCGGCCAGCAGGTTCCCGATTCGGTGGAGCAGCCGGGTGAAGATGTCCGCGACGTCCCTGGCCCAGGTCTCCCAGTACTTCCGGTCTCCGCACTTGTCGACGATCCGGGCGTAGATGGCGCCGGGCGGCAGGTCCATCGGCGCGAACAGCCCGCCCCCGGCTTGACCGGGGGGCAGCCCGGGGCCGGCTGGAACCCCGTCTCCGTCGCCGCTGGCTCCATCGCCGCTGAAGATGATGCGGCCGGTGGGAGTGTGGTTGAGGTCGATCCTGTTGATCTCGGCGTCGAGCCGGTCGTCGTGCGAACGGAGCGCACGGAGGACGTTCCAGACCACGCCGAAGCGTTCGTTGTCGTCCAGCGCCGCGGCGGGGTTGACGCCGGCCGGCACCGCGATGGGCAGGATGATGTAGCCGTACTCCTTGCCGGGCGCCTTGCGCATGGCGCGGCCCACGGCCTGGACGATGTCCACGTGCGAGCTCCGGGGGCTCATGAACAGCACCGCGTCCAGCGCCGGCACGTCGATGCCCTCGGACAGGCAGCGCGCGTTCGAGAGGATGCGGCACGCGCCCTCGGCGCCGCCCCCGGCGCCGCGCTCGCCCTTCAGCCACTCGATCCGGGCCTTGCGGTCGAGCGCGTGATGCTGGCCGTCGACGTGCCGCGTGGCGCAGCGGAGCGCGCTCCGGCGCTCGGCCTCCGGCAGCAGGTCGATGGCGTGGGCGATGACGTCGTCCCAATGCGTTTCCAGGCGCTTCGACGCGGCGATGGTGTTGGTGAACGCGATGGCGCGGAACAGGGGGCGGACGGGCGCCTCGCCGGGGCCCCGGTTCTCCAGATTCTGCAACGCCCGCCAGCAGCCGGTGATCTTCGCCGCGTCGGTCAGGTTGATCTCGCTCTCGCCCCCCGCGAGATGCGCCTGCAACGCGGCGTCGACGTGCTGCTCGGACATGGCGAGCACGACGACCTTGTAATCGGACAGCAGCCCCTGATCGACGGCCCGGGAGAAGGGCAGGCGGTGGAGCTCCGGCCCGTAGGTCTCCGGATCGTCCATCGAGAACACGTCCGCGTCGTGGCTCGCCGCCTTCGCCTTGGCGCTCTCCGTGTAGAGGCGCGGGGTCGCGGTCATGTAGAGGCGCCGGGCGGCCCGGATCCGCTCCCCGTCGTGGACGAGCACGAAGGGGGAGGTCCGGTCCCCGGGCTGCTCGACGCCGGTGGTCCGGTGCGCTTCGTCGCAGAGGACGAGGTCGAAGGGCGGCGCCCCCTCGTTCTGCGCCCGCTCCACGATGCCGAGCGAGTGGTAGGTGCAGAAGACCACCGTCATCGCATCTTCGGCGGCCTCCCGGAGCGCGGCGGAGATCGCCGGCGGGTCCGTGGTGACCGGGATTTCGAGCTCCTGGAGCGAGGCGTCCTCGTCGTTGCGGCCGGCCCGGGTGTCGGAGCAGACGCCCACGTAGCGGTGGGCTATCGCGCGTTGCGTCGCCCACTCCCGCATCGACTGGGAGAACAGGGAGATCGACGGCACCAGGTACAGGACCCGGCCGCCGGCCCCCGCCACGGCTTCCGCGATGCGCAGGGCGGTGAAGGTCTTGCCGGCGCCGCAGGCCATGACGAGCTTGCCGCGATCGTGGTCCCGGAAGCCGGCGAGCACGTCATCGAACGCGGCCTGCTGGTGGGGCCGCAGACGGAAGGGCTCGCGGCGGAAGGCGAGGTCTTCCGGCGCGGCGCGTGCGAGGTCGGGCCAGTCGAAGGGGCGGCTCGCGAGGTCGCCGAAGCGGAGCACGGCGCAGGCGGGCTTCAGGCGCTCGATGGTCCTGCGGGCGTTCGGCCCCCAACCGTCGCCGGTGTCCACGACGATGCGGGCGGTGAAGGGGTCGCGGGCCGATGCGGCGATGAAGGAGTCGAGATGGGGCTTCGAGATCTGCGTGCCCGGCGCGTAACACTTGCACTGGATGGCGCAACGGCCGCCCCGGCGCTCCTCGGCCACGAGGTCGATGCCCGTATCGGCGCCGTCGAAGTCCGGCCGCGCGGCGGCCCACTCGGACCAGAGCCGGACGTTGGAGAAACGCTCCCGGTAGAGCGGGTCCTCGAGGAAGTACGTCTTCATCAGCCGCTCGAAGAGGCGCCCCTTCTCGGCCTCGGAGCCGGCAATGGACCGGATGTGGTCCAGGGTCCGCTGGAAGCTGCCGCTCAATGTTCAGTCTCCGGGGTCAATCTCGGGGTCTCGACGGTGCGGACGGGGCACCCGTGTCCCGGGGGACACGCCGTTCCCAGGGGACGCATGGATTCCCGCTTTCTCCCCGCTTTCGCGAGGATGACGGGGAATGACGAGGATGGGCGGGACACAAGCGTTCGGAGAACGCGCCGTTCCCAGGACACCCGGACTCCCGCCCCCGCTTCCGCGAGGACACGCTTGCACGGAGCCCGCCCCCGCGGAGGCGGGGGAAAGGCCGGGGAGGGCGGGACGCCCGCGTTGGGGAGCAGCCGGAGGCCGGTCTCGATGGCGAGCCGCGCGGTGCAACGTCCATTCCAGCGGATCGATGCTACCCGGAGGCTCCGGTCGCTTCGCGCGTTCAGTCGGCGGCGTGCTCGCGGAGCTTGCCGGGCCGGGTGTAGGGCCGGTCGTGCCCGAGGGAGGGCACCATCCGCCGCGCCTCCCGGACCCGGGCGGGGTCGATCTCCGCCATCGCCACCCCGGGCTCCTCCCCTCCGTCCGCCAGCACCTCGCCCCACGGGTCGACGATGAGGGAGTGCCCGTAGGTCCTGCGACCCTCCGCGTGCTCGCCGCACTGGGCCGGGGCGAAGACGAAGCAGCCGGTCTCGATCGCGCGGGCGCGGAGCAGCACGCGCCAGTGGGCGCGGCCGGTCGGGCGGGCGAACGCGGAGGGGACGGCGAGGTAGTCCGCCCCGGCTTGGGCGAGGTCCCGGTAGAGGGCCGGGAAGCGCATGTCGTAGCAGATCGTCATGCCCATCCGGCCCCACGGCGTGTCCGCCACGATCGCCTCGCCGCCGGGGCGGTAGCGGCGCGACTCCCGGTAGGACTCCCCGCCCTCGAGGTCGACGTCGAACATGTGGATCTTGTCGTAGCGTGCGACGATGGTGCCGTCCGGGCCGATGAGGAGGGAGCGGTTCGCGCAGCGCCCTTCGTCGACCCGGACCGCCATCGAGCCGAGGAGCAGCCAGACCCCGGTCTCGCGGGCGAGGGAGCGGTACCGGGGGAGCCATTCGTCGGCCGCCTCCGGGCGGGCTTTCTCCAGCACGAGCCGGCCCCGCGGCTCCAGCATCGGGGTCACCTCGGGGGTCATGACGAGGGAGGCTCCGGCGGAGGCCGCCTCCCGGACGAGGGCGGCGGCGGCCGGGAACGTCTTCTCGGGGGCCCGGTCGGAGGTGAGCTGGACGCAGGCGGCGCGAAACGGCCCGGCGGCGGTCACGGGGAGGCGCCTTCGGGCGGCGACCGCCGGCACGGCCGTTCGGCGATTCCACGGGGTGGAATCACCGGCGCCCCCGCCAGTGCCCCCGCCAGCGCCGTAGACGGACGAGGGACCGTCCGGTTCATGCGAGCAGGGCGTCGAGCGCGCCGTCCCGATCGAGGGCGTACAGATCGTCGCATCCGCCGACGTGGTGGTCGCCGACGAAGATCTGCGGGACCGTGCGGCGCCCGCCCGCCCGTTCGATCATCTCCGCCCGGCGCTCCGGGTGGAGGCCTACGTCGATCTCCTCGAACGCGACGCCCCGCGCCGAGAGCAGCCGTTTGGCGGCATGACAATAGGGGCAGAAGCGGCCCGAGTACACCACGACCCCGTTCACCGCCGAATCTCCCGGACCACGGCCGTGCACCCCCTCATGCGACCCCCGATCCGGATCCGCCGGACCACGCCGGAGCGCGCGGCGGGCCCTGGAGGGCCGGATCGGCTCCGACCCGCTCTCAACCCTCGTACCGGCCGACGATGGAGACGCTGCTCACGTTCATGTGCGGGAAGCCGCCGAGGTTGTGGGTGAGCCCGAGCTTCGGATCGTCGAGCTGGCGCTCGCCGGCCCGCCCGAGGAGCTGCAGGTACATCTCGTAGAGCATGCGCAGCCCCGAGGCCCCGATCGGATGGCCGAAGCACTTGAGCCCGCCGTCGATCTGGCACGGCACCTCGCCGTCCGCATCGAAGGCCCCGTCGAGCACGTCACGCCAGGCCCGGCCCTCCTCGGCAAGGCCGAGATCCTCCATCGTCACGAGCTCGGTGATGGAGAAGCAGTCGTGCACCTCGGTCATGTCGAGCTCGGCCCGGGGGTTCCGGACCCCCGCCTCCTCGTAGGCCTTCTTCGAGGCGATGCGGGTGGTCTTGACGTAGGAGCCGTCCCAGCCCGAGTGGCCCGCCTCCTCGCCGTTCGAAACGGAGAGCTGCATCGCCTTGACCGTCACGAATTCGGTCTTGCCGAGCGCGCGGGCGATGTCGGGGGTGGTCACGATCGCGCACGCCGCGCCATCGCTCACCCCGCAGCAGTCGTAGAGCCCGATCGGCTCGGCGACCATGGGCGCGCCGAGGACCTGCTCCTCCGACACCTCGCGCCGCAGGTGCGCCTTCGGGTTCTTCGTCCCGTTCGCATGGCTCTTGACGGAGACCCGGGCCATCGCGCGCTTGAGGTCGTCCTTGTCCACCCCGTGCGCGCCGCGGTAGCCGGCCGCGAGCTGGGCGAACATCCCGGGGGCGGAGAGGTTCGGCCAGTACATGTCGTTGGTGACCCCGCGGGTACGCTGGGGAAGCCCGCCGTAGCCGGTGTCCTTGAGCTTCTCGCAACCGAGGGCGAGGGCGACGTCGCAAGCCCCCGACGCCACCGCGTAGACGGCGCCCCGGAACGCCTCGGTGCCGCTCGCGCAGTAGTTCTCGACCCGGGTCACCGGGATGTAGGGGAGGCGCAGGGCGACCGCGAGAGGCAGCCCGCTCGATCCGACGTGGACCGACTCGATCGCGGTGGAGAGCCAGGCCGCCTCGATCCGGTCCTTCTCGATGCCGGCGTCGGCGATGCACTCGGTGAACGCCTCGACCATGAGGTCCTGCGCCTCCATGTCCCAGCGCTCCCCGAACTTGGAGCACCCCATCCCGAGGATCGCGACCTTGTCCTTGATTCCGGTGGCCATGGTGTCGTCTCCGATGGTTGATTTTGCACTGATGTCAGGCGGATTGAACCGCTTTCCAGAAGTATTTCCTGAACCCGCGTTCGGGATCCACCTCGCGGACCCGAAACTGCATCCCCACCCGGGCCCCGATGTCGAACGTCTCCCGGTCGACGTCGGTGAAGTCGACCATCAGGCGCCCGCCCCCCTCGAACTGCACCATCCCGAAGTAGGCCGGCGGGTCGATGGAGAAGGTGAGCGAATCGGCCGTCCAGGTCTTGACGGTCCCCGGCGTGTCGGCCATCGGGTGATCCGCCTGGGAGTCGAACGCGCCGCAGTTGGGGTTGACGCAGTAGTGCGACTTCGGGAACTGCACGGTCCCGCACCGCTCGCACCGTCCCCCGACGAAGCCGGTCAGCATCCGGCGGTTGCGGTACAGGGTGCTGAGGGGGGTCTGGCGGTCGACCTCCGCCCGCTTGCCGAAGTCCTTGTCCACGAGCCCGTTGAAGGTGAGGAAGCGATCGTAGTTCTCTTCCGGGGTGCCCCGGGCGAGCGCGCCCGAGACGCCGCGGCGGGGGGGGAGGGTGCGGATGGCCTCCGTCACCTCGAACACGAGCACGTCACAGCCCTGGCCGAACCCCGCGACGAGGATCCGTTCGCCCGGCGCCGCCTCTTCGAGCGCCCGGCACAGCATCAGCACCGCGTGGGCGGCGCCGGTGTCGCCGCAGACCTGCTGCATCCCGTCGGCGACCGATTCGGGGCGGACCCCGGCCTGCCGGGCGACCATCTCGGGGACCCGGCGCAGCGAGCAGGGCAGGAGGAAGCGGTCGATCGCGCCCGGATCGAGACCGCAGCCGCGAAGGGCCCCCGCCACCGCCGGGGGGACGATCTTGAGGTAGCCCTCGTCGCGCACCCAACGTTCTTCCCAGTCGTAGTCGAACTCGCTCTGCTGGCCGCGGTAGTGGTCGACGAAATCGACCGAGAGCGAGTGGCGGCCGACAAGCCGGGCGATAACCCCGTCCTGCCCGAGGCAGAGCGCGGCCGCCCCGTCGCCGTACAGCAGCTCCTGGGGGGTGCCGGTGCGGCTTCGGCGGTGCTCCGACGCGATGAACAGCACCTGCCCCGGGGCGCCGGCCCGAACCGCCCCGAGGGCGTTCGCGAGCCCGGTGGTTCCCGCCCGGAGCGAGGAGGTCACGTCCAGGGTGCCGATCTCGGCTCCGAGATTGAGCGCCTCGGCGCAGATCCCCGAGTTCTGGCGGTCGGCGAAGGGGAGGGTGGTCGACGCGAGGTGCACCGCGCTCACCGTGCTCCGGTCGATTCCCCCCAGCGCGTCCCGCGCCGCCTCGACGGCCATGGTGACGGCGTCCTCGTCCCAGTTGCACATCGAGCGCTCGCCCCGGCCGTGGGCGGCGAGCGCGCCGTTGGCCCAGGCGTTCGCCCGCACGATGGCGGACCGCTGGAGGCGGAGGCGGGGGACGTAGGCGCCGAACGCGGTGATCCCGTGATCCGGCATGGGTGGCTTCCTTCGGCTCCTTCGTTTCGCAGCGCCGGGGGGGAGAGGGCCGCCGTCGGTCGAGGAACGACGCCCGCGCGCCCGAACGCTCAGATCCCGGCCGCTTCGGGATGGCGGTTCGCTCCGGCGTAGGTGCGGAGGTACTGGGAGAACTCCCGCAGGGCCTGGATGCCGCTCTCCTCGGCCTTCCGGCACCAGTCACGCAGACCGCCCGCCAGCTCCTCGACGTTCGCGGTCCGGCTCTCCCACAGCTTCTGGAGCTCGATCCGCTTCTCGTAGATGGTGCGAAGCGTGTCGCTGCAGTGAAGGAGCCGGTGGCGAAGCTCGCGCTCGGCGTCGTTGTCGAGCGCATCGGTCCGCCAGAGCAGGGACTTCGCCCGGTCGAGGACGTCCCGGGCCTTCGGCTCCACCCGCTCCCGCTCCATGCGTGCGATGGGCTCCACCACCATCCGCCGATAGCGCGCCATGACCCGGAACCGGTCGCTGATGACGGCCCGGATGGTGTCGAGGTCGATCTCGTGCTTTCCTTCTATCCGGAGCACCTCGGGCGGAAGGCGCTTGATGCGGGCGAGCCCGAGCCACGAGAACAGCTTGATCCATCCCCAGCCGACGTCGAGCTCCCACCATTTGACGGAGAACTTGGCGGAGCTCGGATAGGTGTGGTGGTTGTTGTGAAGCTCCTCGCCGCCGATGAGGACCCCCCACGGCACGAGGTTGGTGGAAGCGTCCGGCGTCTCGAAGTTCCGGTAGCCGGTGTGGTGGCACGCCCCGTTGATGACCCCGGCCGCGAGGAACGGGATCCAGGCCATCTGCACCGCCCAGATGGTCAGCCCGATCGGCCCGAACAGGAGGAGGTCGATGCCGAGCATGACGAGGATGCTGGCGTTGCCGCGCGAGGCATAGAGATGGCGCTCGATCCAGTCGTCGGGGGTGCCGTGGCCGTACCGCTCCATCACTTCCTCGGTATGGGAGAGGCGATAGACCTCCGTCCCCTCGAAGAGGACCTTGCGCAGCCCCAGGACCACCGGGCTGTGGGGGTCTTCCCGGGTCTCGGTGTTCGCGTGGTGCTTGCGGTGGATCGCGGTCCAGCCCCTGGTGTGCATCCCGGTGGTGAGCCAGAGCCAGAAGCGGAACGCGTGGGCGAGCGCGGGGTGGAGGTCGACGGATCGATGGGCCGAGTGCCGGTGGAGATACACGGTCACCGAGACGATGGTGGCGTGGGTGAGAAGGAGGGCGGCGATCACCTTCTGCCAGAGAGCGAGACCGAGGATTCCGTCAAATCCGAGAATCGCGTCCAGCATGGGGCCACCACCCTTCGAGCTATGGGATACGCACGGGCGCGGGAGCCCGCGAGGCTCCCGGCGACGCGGCGCGGATTGTATTTTGCCGGCGGTCGGATGACAAACGTCCGCGCGCCGGCCGTGCGCCGGCCGTCAGGTCGGGCCCGCGGCCGGAGAATCCTCGATCTCGGGGATGACCCAGAGCGGCGGCTCCCCCCGCTCCACGCGTTCGACGTTGTCGAACGCGTTGCGAAGCCGGGCCGGGCCGCTCTCCACGGTGGGGCCCGCGAGGTGTGCCGTCAACACCACGTTGTCGAGGGAGAACAAGGGGTTGTCCGCATCCGGGGGCTCCTGGTCGAAGACGTCGAGCCCGGCGCCCGCGATCCGTCCTTCGCCGAGCGCCTCCGTCAGCGCCGCCTCGTCGACCACGGGCCCGCGGCTCGTGTTGACGAGCACCGCGGTTGGCTTGAGGAGGGCGATCTCGCGAGCCCCGACCAGGCGGCGGGTCGAGGGGTTGAGGGGCACGTGCAGCGATACGACGTCGGAGCTGCGGAGGAGCTCTCCCAGCAGGCGGAAGCGTACGCCGAGGGCGTCCTCGGCGTCCTCGGTGAGCCGGGCGACGTCGTAGTACCGCACCGTCATGCCGAACGCGCGGGCGAGCCGTGCGGTCTTCCTGCCGATCGTGCCGAGCCCCACGATGCCGAGGGTGCGTCCCCGCAGCTCGTGCACGCGGGGCGTCTCGTTGCCCCGCCAGCGTCCGCTGCCGACGTTCGCGTGCTGGAGGGGCAGCCGCCGGCACACCGCGAGCATCAGCATCAGGGCGTGCTCCGCGACCGCGGCCGCGTTGGCGCCGCCGTTGTTGGCGATGGGGACCCGAGCGCGCCGGGCCGCCGCGAGGTCCGCGCGGTCGTAGCCGGCGCTCAACAGCTGGATGAGCTTCAGCTTCGGGGCCGCGCGGTACAGCCCCTCCTCGACGAGTCCGTCCACGAAGCCGACGAGGTAGCCCGCCTCGCCGAGGGCTTCCCGGTACGCGGGGGTTCCGGCCTCGGCCCGCACCAGCTCGAAGCCGGCCGGGGCCAGCTCCTCGATCGCTTCGCCGCTGTCGAAGGGCGAGTCGACGTACACGATTCGGGGTTCCATCGCGTTCCTCCACGGTTCGGGGATCAGCATACACGCGCGCGCCTTCGCCCCGGGCGGGAGACCCATGCGCCGGCGCGCGGCGGCGGTAGCTCAGGCGAGGAAGCCGGCCAGATACTCCTCGAAGCTCGCCGTGTCGCCCGCTTCCAGGGCCGCCTGGCGCGCCATCGAGCTCGCCGCCTCCTCCTCGAACCGGAGCCGCTCGGCCTCCGGCAGGGCTTCGCTCCGCAGGGTCTCGGCGTGGCGGTGCGACACCTCCAGGGCGTACTCGAACCAGGACCGGCCGCGGGCCTCCATCTCCTCCAGCACGCGGGCGGACGGCGTCCTCTCGGGACTCTCGACCGACGCCCGCGCGCGCTCGATGGTGGCCGCGGGATCGTCTTCCGGGGTCCGGAGGAGGTCCGCCACGGCCGCGAGCTCGTCGAGGATCTCGCTCGCCCAGGCCCGGAGCGATACCTCGTTCCCGTCCCGGACGAGGGTGGCGGACGGGTCGCGCCCGCCCACCGCGGCCCGTCTCTGGTTCGTGTCGATCGCCTGCCGCTCCGCCGCCCCGAGGGGCGGGCTCTCGTACAGCAGGCAGAACAGCATGAACACCTCCAGGAACGCCATCCGATCCTCGGTCAGCCCGATCGGAGACGAAGGATCGAGGTCGATGGAGCGCAGCTCGACGTATCGCACGCCGCGCCGCTGGAGCGCCTCGGTCGGCCGTTCGCCGCGCCGGGTCGGCTGCTTGGGGCGCACCGAGCTGTAGTACTCGTTCTCCATCTGGAGGAGGTTCGCGTTGAGCTGGCGGTACTCGCCGCCGCGCCGCACCCCGAGCGCCTCCCACGGCGGGTGCGGGGTGGTGATCGCGCGGTACAGGCTCGCCGCGTAGCTGTAGAGGTCGTCGTAGCGGATGCCGATGCCGCCCGGGACCCGGTTCGTGTACCCGACGTCGCTCATCCGCAGCGACGTGCCGAAGCGGGCGTACCAGGTATCCTCGCCCAGCGGCTCGAGATCCGGCGCCCCGGCGGGCAGGAACCGGCGCGACACGGCCGGGGATGCGCCGAAGAGGTAGAGCAGCAGCCACCCGTGCCGGAAGAGGTTCCGGATGAGGCCGAAGTAGTGCGAGTCGACGAGGGCGCGGCCCGTTCCGTGCCATGTCCGGTGCTCCCCGTGGGCCGCTCCGGAACCGGCCAGGAGCGGCCAGAACCCGGGGGCGAGGGAGTAGTTGAAGTGCACGCCCGCGATCACCTGCATCATCCGCCCGTAGCGATGGGCGAGCCCGACCCGGTACAGGTGCCGCAGCCGCCCCGAGTTGGAGCTGCCGTAGCGGGCGATGGGGATCGCCTCGTCGCCCGGGATCTCGCACGGCATGCTCGCCGCCCAGAGGATCTCGTCACCGACGTTGCGGACGACGAACCGGTGCAGGCCGTCGAGGTGCTTCGCGACTTCGGCCCGATCGCGGAAGGGCGGGGTCACGAACTCGAGCAGCGCCTCCGAGTAGTCGGTGGTGAGCCAGGGATGGGTGAGGGCCGAGCCGAGGGCGGGGGGATGCGGGGTCGCCGCGAGGGCGCCCGCGGGGGTCGTCCGCAGGCTCTCCTTCTCCACGCCCTTGAAGCCGGCGCGGAGCACCTCGCCCGCGCCGGCAAGGCGCGCGATGCGCCGGTGGAGCGCGTGGTAGGACGGCACTTCCGGCCCTACGGATCGGTGGATTCGGCGAGGATCCGGCGCGCGATACGGAACGACTCGACGGCCGCCGGCATACCGCAGTAGACGGCGATCTGGAGCAGGGTCTCGCGCAGCTCCTCCAGCGTGCATCCGTTGCGAAGCGCACCGCGGAAATGGAGGGCGAACTCCTCGCTCCGCCCGAGGGCCGCGAGCATGCACAGGTTGTTGAGGCTGCGTTGCCTGCGGCTCAGCCCTTCGCGGGCCCACACCCCGCCCCAGCAGTACTCGTTGAGCAGGGTCTGGAAGTCCCGGTTGAAATCGTCCACATTGGCCATGGCGCGGTCCACGTACTCTTCGCCGAGGACTTCCTTGCGGATCTCGAGTCCGCGTTCGATCTGCTCCGAGGGCATCCGTCGTTCTCCAAGGGTGGGCCGGTCGCATCCCGCACGGATCGGCGCGGGGCGCTATCGTAGACGATGGCGGCGGAGGGGCCGCGAAACGGGGGGGCGAACATGACGAACGACGGGATACTGGCCATCTGGCACGGCGTTCGCGCGGAGATCGGGGACGAGTACGAGCGCTGGTACTTCCGGGAACACCTGCCCGAGCGGGTCGGGGTGCCGGGCTTCGTCGCGGGGCGCCGTTACGAGGCGGTCTCGGGGTCCCCACGCTTCCTCACCTACTATGAGGCAAAGAACCCGGGAGTCTTTGTTTCGACCCCGTATATCGATCGCCTGAACGATCCCACCCCCTGGACCACGGAGGTGTTGCGGCACTTCCACGACACCAACCGAACCGTCTGCCGGCGAACCTGGGAGGCGGGCGGGATCCGCGGGGCGTGGGCGGTGGCGCTCCGGGTCGACCGGAGCGGCGAAGACGCGGTGGAGGCGGAGGACGGGCTCGCGGGACGGGTCGCGGCCCTCGAGGAGCGGGGCCGGGCGTGGGCCGAGGACTGGCGGGTCCTGCGGGTGGAGGTCTGGCGGCGCGAGGCGCTCCCGTCCCCGGAGCGGACGGCGGAAGCGAAGCTCCGGGCGGCGCCGGACCGGTTCATCGAGGGGGCGGTGCTCGCCCATTTCGCCCGCGAAGAAGACGCCCGCTCGGCGGCCGGGGCAGGTGCGGCGGGCGGCGAGGCGGGGGTGTACCGCCTGCTCTGCGAGCTCCGAAGCGGTCGAGGAGGGTAGGGAAATGGCGGTTCACTTCTCCCGCGAGGAGCTCGCGGCCCGGCGCGCCGCGGCCGCCCGGGCGATGGAGGAGCGCGGTCTCGCGGGCCTCCTCGTATTCAAGCCCGAGAGCATGTACTACCTCACCGGCTACGACACCTTCGGGTTCTGCTTCTTCCAGTGCCTGTGGCTCGGGCGGGACGGGGGCATGACCCTGCTCACCCGGGCCCCGGACCTCCGCCAGGCGCGCCACACCTCGGTGATCGAGGACGTGCGCGTCTGGGTCGACGAAGCGGGGAGCGACCCGGCCCGCGAGCTCCGGGAGGTGGCGGACGGCCACCGCGCGGCGGGAGAGCGGATCGGGGTGGAGCTCGACACGCACGGCCTCACCGCCGCGAGCTGGCGCCGGGTCGAGGAAGCGTTCGAAGGTTTCTGCCGGCTCGAGGACGCCTCGGATCTCGTCTCGGAGCTTCGCCTGCGCAAGAGCCCCGCCGAGCTCGAATTCGTCCGGCGGGCCGCGGAGCTCGCCGACGATGCGCTCGCGCAAGCCGAACGCCTCGCGGTTCCGGGCGCGTTCGAGGGCGACGTCCTGGCCGCGATGCAGGGCGCGGTGTTCCGGGGCGGCGGCGACTATCCGGGCAACGAGTTCATCATCGGCTCGGGACGCGACGCGCTCCTTTGCCGGTACTTCTCGGGGCGCCGCCGGCTGGGCGCCCGCGACCAGCTCACCCTCGAGTTCGCGGGCGCGTGGCGCCACTACCACTCGGCCCTCATGCGAACCCTCGTCATCGGGCCGGTGGGGCCGGAGCAGCACGCGATGTACCGGACCTGCTGCGAGGCGCTGGACGCATGCCTCGACGAGGTCCGTCCGGGCCGGGTCTTCGGAGACGTGTTCGACGCCCACGCGCGGGTGCTGGACGAGGCGGGGCTCCGCGCCCATCGGATGAACGCCTGCGGTTACAGCCTCGGCGCCACGTTCGCGCCCACCTGGATGGACGGGCCGATGTTCTTCGCCGGGAACCCGCGCCCCATCGAGCCCGGGATGGTGCTCTTCGTGCACATCATCGTCGCCGACAGCGACGCGGGGCTCGCCATGAGCCAGGGGGAGACGGTGGCCGTCACCGCCGACGGGTGCGAGCGCCTCGGCCGGGCTCCCCGCCGGGAGACGCCCGGCGTCTCCTGACCCGGATTCGGGGCGGCGGGGGAGGGGGGCGGCGGGCGGTCCGCCTTCACCGTGCCCCGCCGCGGAGGCCGGGTAACCGCCGGCGGCCCCCCGGTGCGGATCGGTTCGCCGCCCGGCCGGCAGGATTCGACGACTCTCGCCGCGAGGAGTCGGGATGCGGTGTAACGGGTGCTCGCCACCCGATGGATGCGCCGAAGGCACGATCCAGCCCGATTCGATGCGGCCTGGAGGGCACGGCCCGCCACCCGGAGCGGATCGGCGTGCGCGGCAGGAGGGCGGCGAGACATCCGGGTTACGATAGCGCCGGGCGTCGCGAGGATGAGAGGACTGTTGAACGAGACGCGGCACGCCATTCGTCTGGGGGCGCTCCTCGTCGCGCTCTGGTGGGTGCTTTCGGGCCACTACGGCGCGCTCCTGCTCTTCCTCGGGGCCGCCTCCTGCGCCCTCGCGCTCTACCTCGCCCTGCGCATGGACCGGATCGACGGGGAGGCGGTCCCGCTCGCGCTGCGCGCCGGGCGGTGGCTGCGGTACGCGGGGTGGCTCGGGGTCGAGATCGTGAAGTCGAACCTCGCGGTGGCCCGGGTCCTCGTCGACCCGCGCCTCCCGATCCGGCCGTCCGTCTTCCAGGTGGATGCGACCCAGCGCACCCTCCTCGGGCACGTCGTCTACGCGAACTCGATCACCCTCACCCCGGGCACGGTCTCGATCGACCTCCACGGCGACGCGATCGACGTCCATTCGCTGCTCGAACCGGACTTCGAGTCCCTCCGCGAGATGGACCGGCGGGTCTCCGGGATGGAGCGTTCCCGATGACCGCCTTCGGGATGGGGGTCGCGGGGGTGGGGGCGGTGGCGGTGCTCGCGGCCATGTGCCTCGCCATGTTCCGGGCCCTTCGCGGTCCCACCGTGTACGACCGGATCCTCGCCGTCAACCACTTCGGGACCCTCACGGTCCTCCTGATCGCGGCCGCGGGCTTCCTCTCCGGCCGGCCCGAGTTCCTCGACGTCTCCCTCGTCTACTGCCTCATCAGCTTCATCGGCACCGTGGCGGTGCTCAAGTTCTTCGAGTACGGGGACCTCGGCCACGCGGGCCGGAGCGACCCCCCTCCGGCCGGGGGGGAGGCCGGGGCGCCGTGAGCCGTCCGCCGAACGCGGTGCGGCCGGGCCGGGGTGAACGCTCCCCGGGGCCGGGGCCGCGCCGGGGCCGAGGCGCCCGCACGGAAGGCGACCCGCGGTGGCCGCGACCGACCTCCTGAGCGCGGGGCTCGTCCTCGCCGGCGGGTTCTTCCTGGTCGTGGGAGGGCTCGGCCTCGTGCGCCTTCCCGATCTCTTCACCCGCCTCCACGCGGCCGGGGTCGGGGACACCCTGGGGGTGGGGCTGTTCATCCTCGGCTTCATGTTCCTCGCGGACTTCGGGAGCGTGACGGTCAAGCTCGCGCTCGTGCTGCTGTTCCTGCTCCTGACCGGGCCGGTCGCCACCCATGCGCTCGCCAAGGCCGCGCTGCACGGAGGGGTGCGGCCCGTCGCGGCGGAGCCGCGGGGGCCCGGATCGCCGGGCGAGACGGATCCGCCGTGGAATACCTGATCAACGCGGTCCTGCTCGCTCTGCTCGCGGTCACCGCGGGGGCGGTCCTGTACCTCCGCAACCTCTTCGCGGCGGTCATGCTGGTCGGGATCTACAGCCTGCTCACGGCCGCGATCTTCGTGATCCTCGACGCGGTCGACGTCGCATTCACGGAGGCCGCGGTGGGCGCCGGCATCTCGACCATCCTCATGCTCGCGGCCCTCGCCCTCACCGGGCGGGAACGGACCGCCCCGACCGGAACGAGCGGCGTCGGCATCGCGGTCGTCCTCGCCACCGGCGCCGCCCTCGTGTGGGGCACGCTCGACATGCCCTACCTCGGCGACCCGCTCGCGCCCGTCCACGTCCACGTCGCCCCGCGCTACCTCGAAGGGACGCTCTCGGAGATCGGGATCCCGAACGCGGTCACGTCGGTGCTGGCCAGCTACCGGGGCTACGACACGCTCGGGGAGGTGTTCGTCATCTTCACCGCCGGCATCGGCGCGGTCGCGCTCCTCGGAAACCGCCGCGGAAGCTGATCTCCATGCACCACCACCACGTCCTCCACGTCGTCGCGAAGATGATGATCCCGCTCATCCTCGTCTTCGCCCTGTACGTGCAGTTCCACGGCGACTTCGGGCCGGGAGGGGGGTTTCAGGCGGGCGCCATCTTCGCCGCGGGCCTCATCCTCTACGGGCTCGTGTTCGGCGCCGACCGGCTGCGCCGCGCGGTCCCGGCGGGGCTCGCGGGAGCGCTCGCGGCCGCCGGGGTGCTGCTCTACGCCGGGGTCGGCGTGGCGGGGATGCTGCTCGGCGGCTCCTTTCTCGATTACGGGGTGCTCCTGCCCGACCCGATGGCCGGCCAGCACCTCGGCATCCTGCTCATCGAATTCGGCGTCGGGGTGACGGTGGCGGCGGTCATGACGAGCCTCTTCTACTGCTTCACGGCCTGACGGCGGGGGAGGGGCGGTGGAGGGGTTTCTCGGCCACTACAACTACTGGATCGTCATCGCGCTGATGATGGCGGGCCTCTACACGACCGCGGCGAGCGGCAACCTCGTCAAGAAGATCATCGGGCTCAACGTCTTCCAGACCTCGGTGTTCCTCTTCTTCATCTCCGTCGGCAAGATGGCGGGAGGCACCGCCCCGATCGTCGCCGAGGGCTGGACCCGGTACTCGAACCCCCTGCCGCACGTGCTCATCCTGACCGCGATCGTGGTCGGGGTCGCGACGACCGCGCTCGGGCTCGCATTGATCGTGCGCGTCAACCGGGCGTACTCCACCATCGAGGACGAAGAGATCCGCCGCTCCGATCTCCGCGACCTTCCATGATCACCGCCCATCTGCCCGCGCTCCAGGTCGTGGTGCCGCTCGTCGCCGCGCCCGTCTGCGTGCTGCTGCGGTGGAGCCGGGTGTGCTGGATGGTGGCGATGGCGGCGAGCCTGTTCGCGGTGGCGGGGGCCTGGAGCCTGCTTCGCAGCGTGATCTCCCAGGGGCCGACCTCGTACCTCCTGGGCTCCTGGGCGGCCCCGTGGGGAATCGAGTACCGGGTGGACGAGACGAACGCGTGGGTGATGCTCGTGGTGAGCGTCGTCAGCGCGGCCGCGCTTCTCTTCGCGCGCCGGAGCGCGGAGCGGGAGATCGACACCGATCGCCTCCACCTCTTCTACACCGCGTGGCTGCTCTGCCTCGCCGGCCTGCTCGGGATGGCGGTCACCGCGGACGCCTTCAACGTCTTCGTGTTCCTCGAGATCTCCTCGCTCTCCTCGTACGTGCTGATCAGCCTCGGCGCCCGCCGCCAGGCGCTGGCCGCGGCGTTCCGCTATCTCGTGCTCGGCACCGTCGGGGCGACGTTCTTCCTGATCGGGGTGGGGCTCCTCTACCAGGTGACCGGGACCCTCAACATGGCCGATCTCGCCGCGCGGCTCCCCGAGCTCGGCCCCCACCGCACGGTCACCACCGCGTTCGGCTTCCTCGTCGTCGGCATCGCGCTGAAGACCGCCGTCTATCCGCTTCATGCCTGGCTGCCGAACGCCTACGCCTTCGCCCCGTCCGCGGTCTCCGTGTTCCTCGCCGGCGCCGCGACGAAGGTGGCGCTCTACCTGCTGCTCCGGTTCCTGTTCACGGTGTTCGGCCTGGAATTCGTGGCTGGCGGCCCGATCCCCCTCCTGCTCGCGCTGACCGGCGTGGCGGGGCTCGTCGCCGCCTCCGTCGCCGCCTGCCGGCAGGAAGACGCGAAGCGCCTGCTCGGCTTCTCGAGCGTCGCCCAGATCGGCTACCTCGTGCTCGGGGTGGGCCTTCTCTCGACCGCGGGAGTGGCGGCGGCCCTCATCCATCTCTTCAGCCACGCGCTCATGAAGGCCGCGCTCTTCGTCTGCCTCGGATGCGTCGCGTACCGGGTCGGCTCCGTCCGGATCGCGGACCTCGCGGGGATCGGACGGCGCATGCCCTGGACCGCCTCCGCCCTCGTGGTCGCCGGGCTCAGCCTCATCGGGGTCCCCCTCACCGCGGGTTTCGTCGGGAAGTGGTACCTGGTCGCGGCCGCCCTCGAGGCGGGGTGGTGGCCGGCCGCGGCCGCGATGCTGCTCGCCTCCCTCATCGCCGTCGCCTACGTGTGGAAGATGGTCGAGTCCGCGTACTTCCGGGCGCCTTCTCCCGACGCCGCTCCGATCCGGGAGGCGCCGGCCTCGATGGTCGCGGCCGCCTGGGGGCTCGCCGGGGCCAACGTCTGGTTCGGCATCGACGCATCGCTGCCGATCGACGTCGCCAACCGGGCGGCGGCCGCACTGCTCGGAGGGTGAGTGGAGACCCCGGCCCTCGTCTTCTGCGTGGCGCTGCCCCTGGCCGGAGCGGCCCTCGTCGCCGTCCTCGGGCGCTGGCCCAATCTCCGCGAGGCCGCGAGCCTCGCCACCGCGGGATGGCTCTTCCTCGAGGTCCTCGCCCTGCTTCCGGCCGTCGAGGCCGGGGAACGTCCGGCCGCCGTGCTGACCGCGGTTATCCCCGAGGTCCCGATCGCCTTCGAGGTGGAGCCGCTCGGGATGACGTTCGCCCTCGTGGCGAGCTTTCTCTGGATCGTGACCACGATCTACTCCATCGGCTACATGCGCGGGCACGGCGAAGCGAACCAGACCCGCTTCTACGCCTGCTTCGCGGTCGCCATCGCGAGCGCGATCGGGGTCGCGTTCGCGGCCAATCTCCTCACGTTGTTCGTGTTCTACGAGGCGCTGACCCTCTCCACCTATCCCCTGGTCACCCATTCGGGGACCGACGAGGCGAGGCGGGCGGGCCGGGTCTATCTCGGGGTCCTGCTCGGCACCTCGATCGCGTTCCAGCTCTTCGCGATCCTCTGGGTGTGGGTGCTCACCGGGGAGATCGGTTTCCAGGACGGCGGGATCCTGGCCGGACACGCCGGTCCGGCCGCGACCGGCGCCCTGCTCGCGCTCTTCGTGTTCGGTATCGGAAAGGCGGCGGTCATGCCCTTCCACCGCTGGCTCCCCGCCGCCATGGTCGCCCCGACCCCGGTGAGCGCCCTGCTGCACGCCGTCGCGGTGGTCAAGGCGGGGGTGTTCGCGGTCCTCAAGGTGGTCGTGTACGTGTTCGGGCCCGGCCACCTGGCCGCGGCGGGCGAAGGCACCGGCTGGCTGCTCGCGGTGGCGGGGCTGACCGTCGTCGCCGGCTCCCTCGCCGCGATGAGACGCGACAACCTGAAGGCCCGGCTCGCGTACTCGACGGTCAGCCAGCTCTCCTACATCGTGATGGGCGCCCTCCTCGCGAGTGCATGGGGCATCGTGGGGGCGGGGCTCCACATCGTGATGCACGCATTCGCCAAGATCACCCTGTTCTTCTGCGCCGGCGCCATCCTGGTCGCCCACCACCGCACCGAGGTGAGCGAGCTCGACGGCATCGGCCGCGCCATGCCGATCACCATGGGCGCCTTTCTCATCGCGAGCTCGAGCATCGTGGGCCTGCCGCTCCTCGGCGGGATGTGGAGCAAGTGGTATCTCGCGCTCGGGGCCATCGAGGCGGGACACTACGCGGTGCTCGCGGTGCTCATGCTGAGCTCGCTGCTCTCCGTCGCCTATCTCCTCCCGATCCCGGTGCGGGCCTTCGCGAAGCGGGGCCCGGGAGTCGGGAACGGGGTGGAGGAGGCCCCCTGGCCGTGCGTCCTCGCGATCGTGATCACCGCCGCCGGCTGCCTCGCGCTGTTCTGGCACGCGGATCGCTGGCTGCGGCTGATGGCGCAGTTGGCGCCGCCCTGACCGGACGCCACGCCGGAGCCGGTCCGCACCGGCCGGCGATCTTCCCGGGAGCGGCGGGAAGCGGGGGCGGGTCAGAGCCGCCAGAGGCGGACCCCCGGGGGGACCCGGTCGCGAGAGAGCAGCCGCGGCACGTCCGCAACCACCCCGGCCCCTCCCTCGAGGAGAGAGCCGATCAGGGCCCAGGCATCCTCCCGCCGCCACGCGTCGTGCGCCACGGCCAGCACCACCGCCCGGGCCGGCCGGAGCTCTTCCCGGGGAGTGAGCCCGATTCCGATCTCCGTGCAGGCGGCGCCGGGGTCCGCCACCGGATCGTGCACCTGCACGTCCATCTCGTAACGCCTGAACTCACCGACGATCCGCGCTACCCCGGATCTGCGCACGTCGGGAACGTCCTCCTTGAACGTCGCGCCGAGCACCGTCACCGGGGCGGCCTTCACCGCGGCGCCGGTCCCGATGAGCAGCCGCACGACGCTCGAGGCGACGAACGCCCCGATCTCGTCGTTGATCCGGCGGCCCGAGAGGATGACCTCGGGGTGGTGGCCGGCCCGCATCGCCTCGTGGGTGAGGTAGTACGGGTCCACGCCGATGCAGTGCCCCCCCACCAGGCCCGGCCGGAAGGGGAGGAAATTCCACTTGGTCGCGGCGGCCTCGAGCACGTCCCCGGTATCGATTCCCAAGCGGTCGAAGATCATCGCGACCTCGTTCATGAGCGCGACGTTGACGTCCCGCTGGGTGTTCTCGATCACCTTGGCCGCTTCCGCGACCCGGATCGAGGGCGCCCGGTGGACCCCGGCCTCGACGACCGATTCGTAGACCCGGGCAACGGTCTCCAGGGTGGCGGGGTCGCCCGCGGACACGACCTTGACGACCCGCGCGAAGCCGTGCATCTCGTCTCCGGGGTTGATGCGCTCCGGCGAGTACCCGACGAAGAAGTCACGGCCGCCTCGAAGCCCGGAGGCTTCCTCGAGGATCGGGATGCAGACGTCTTCCGTCGCGCCCGGGTAGACGGTCGACTCGTAGACCACGATGCCGCCCGGCCGGAGACGCCCGCCCACCGTCCGGGACGCCGACTCCAGGGCTCGAAGGTCCGGGCGTTTCGCACCGTCGACGGGGGTGGGAACGGCGATGATGAAGAAATCCGCCCGGCCGAGGTCCCGGGGGTCGCCGGTGAACGTCAGGTGCGCCCCGGCGAGACGCGCCGGATCGATGGTGGCGTTGCGGTCGCCCCCCCGGCGCAGCTCCCGGATCCGGTCCGGGTCGCTGTCGAAGGCGATCACCCGACCCGTATCGGCGAATGCGACGGCCACCGGAAGCCCGACGTATCCGAGACCGACGACCGCGATCCGGCGCCCGTGGGTCCATCCCGACGTCGCCCGCGTCATACGCCGTAGTAGTCGCGATACCACCTCACGAAGCGCGGCACGCCTTCCTCGATGGACGTGCGGGGGCGATAGCCGGTGAGCGCCGCGAGGTCGTTGACGTCGGCACAGGTCTCGGGGACGTCCCCCGGCTGGAGAGGCAGGAGATTGCGGACCGCCGATCGGCCGAGACATCTCTCGAGCGTCTCGATGTAGCGCCCGAGCTCCATCGGGGCATGGTTGCCGATGTTGAGCAAGCGCCAGGGCGCGTGGCTCGTCGCCGGGTCGGGGGCCGTCGCATCCCAGCCGGGGTCCGGAGCGGGCGGATGGGCGAGCGTGCGCAGCACCCCCTCGACGACGTCGTCGATGTAGGTGAAGTCCCGGCGGTGGCGGCCGTGGTCGTAGACGTCGATGGGCTCTCCGGCCAGTATGTTGCGGGTGAACCGGAACAGCGCCATGTCCGGCCGCCCCCACGGGCCGTACACGGTGAAGAAGCGGAGTCCCGTCGTCGGGAGGGCGTACAGATGGCTGTAGGAGTGGGCCATCAGCTCGTTCGCCTTCTTCGACGCGGCGTACAGGGAGAGCGGGTGGTCGGTGCCGTCGTGGACGGAGAACGGAAGCTTGCGGTTCGCTCCGTACACGGAGCTGGTCGATGCGAACACCAGGTGCTCCACGGGGCCGTGCCGGCATCCTTCGAGCACGTTCAGGAAGCCGACGAGGTTGGCGTCCGCGTAGGACCAGGGGTTCCGGATCGAATGACGCACCCCGGCCTGGGCCGCGAGGTGAACGACCCGGTGCGGCCGCAGCCGCCGGAAGAAGGCGGGCACGGCATCCCGATCGGAGACGTCGAGCTTCTCGAAGGTGAAGCAGGAGAGGCCGTCGAGACGGGCGAGCCGGGCCTTCTTGAGCCCGGTATCGTAGTAGTCGCTGAGATTGTCGATACCCGTGACCGCGTCACCGCGTGCGGCCAGCCGACGGCACAGCTCCGCTCCGATGAATCCGGCGGCCCCGGTGACGAGGACCGTCATCCCGCTCCAGGTCACGGTGGGCCCGCGCGCATCGTAGCACGAGGGCGCGGTTGAAAGTGCCCCGCCGAGACCGCATCTCATCCCCGATCCTCTCTCTCCGCACCCGGAATCGAATCGAACGGAGGCTTCGATGTCGCCGGAAAAGCTGACGACGCGGCTCCAGCTCGCCCTCGCCGATGCCCGCAGCCTTGCGGTGGGCCGCGGCCACCAGTTCATCGAGCCCGCTCACGTTCTCATCGCGCTGCTCGATCAACGGGACGGCGGCATGCGTCCCCTGTTCGCTCGAACCGACTTGAACGTCAGTCAGCTACGGACGCGACTGGGCGTTCTGCTCGAACGCATTCCGCCGGTCACGGGCGCCGCCGGCGACGTGCACGCCGGCCGCGGCCTCGTGCGCCTGCTCGATGCCGCGGACAAGCTCGCCCAGGAGCGGGCGGACCGCTACGTATCGAGCGAGATGGTCGTGCTCGCCGCGGTTCGCGACCCCGGCCCGATCGGCCGTCTGCTCGCGGAGTGCGGAGCGCGGGAAGACGCCGTCGCGAAGGCGATCGATGCGATTCGCGGCGGGCAGGCGGTGGAGGACCCCGACGCGGAAGAGCATCGCCAGGCCCTCGACAAGTTCACCATCGACCTCACCGCGCGGGCCGAACAGGGCAAGCTCGATCCGGTCATCGGGCGGGACGACGAGATACGGCGTACGGTCCAGGTGCTCCAGCGCCGGACCAAGAACAACCCCGTTCTCATCGGCGAGCCCGGGGTCGGCAAGACCGCGATCGTCGAGGGGCTCGCCCAGCGCATCGTCGACGGCGAGGTCCCCGAGGGGCTCAAGGGCCGCCGGGTCCTGTCGCTCGACATGGGGTCCATGATCGCGGGCACGAAGTTCCGCGGCGAGTTCGAGGAACGCATGAAGGCCCTGCTCGGCGACCTCGCGAAGCAGCAGGGCCAGGTGGTGCTGTTCATCGACGAGCTCCATACCATGGTGGGGGCCGGACGGGCGGAAGGCTCCATGGACGCCGGAAACATGCTCAAGCCCTCGCTCGCACGCGGCGAGCTGCACTGCATCGGGGCCACCACCCTGGACGAATACCGCGAGCACGTGGAGAAGGACGCGGCTCTCGAACGCCGCTTCCAGACCGTGCTCGTGGACGAGCCGGGGGTCGAGGACACGGTGGCCATCCTGCGCGGGCTGAAGGAACGCTACGAGGTCCACCACGGCGTGGACATCACGGACCCGGCCCTCGTCGCCGCCGCGACGCTCTCGCACCGCTACATCACCGGCCGGCAGCTACCCGACAAGGCAATCGACCTCGTGGACGAGGCGGCGAGCCGCATCCGCATGGAGATCGATTCGATGCCGGAGGAGATGGACCGGCGGGGGCGCCGCCTCATCCAGCTCAAGATCGAGCGCGAGGCCTTGGCCAAAGAGAGCGATCAGGCGTCCGGAGAGCGGCTCGGCCGGATCGAGAAGTCGATCGCCGGCCTCGAGCGCGAGTACGCGGACCTCGAGGAGGTCTGGCGCAAGGAAAAGGCCCTGCTGCACGGATCGCAGAACGTCAGGGAGATGCTGGAGCGGGCGCGCCTCGAGCTCGAAACGGCCCGGCGGGCCGGTGCTCTGGCGCGCATGGCGGAGCTCCAGTACGGCCGGATCCCGGAGCTGGAGAAACGGCTGGTCGAGGGAGAGCAGCCGGTGGACACCAAGCTGATCCGCAACGCGGTGACCGAGGACGAGGTAGCCGAGGTGGTCGCCAGGTGGACCGGGATCCCGGTCGTGCGGCTCGTCGAAGGAGAACGCGAGCGGCTGTTGCACATGGAGTCGGCTCTCGCGTCGCGGGTGGTCGGCCAGGAGGAAGCGATCCGATCCGTTTCGGATACGGTTCGCCGAGCGCGCGCCGGGCTCTCCGACGTCGATCGGCCCAACGGATCGTTCCTCTTCCTCGGCCCCACCGGGGTCGGCAAGACGGAGCTCTGCAAGGCGCTCGCCGAGTTCCTCTTCGACACGGAAGAGGCGCTGGTGCGAATCGACATGTCGGAGTTCATGGAGAGCCATTCCGTCGCGCGGCTCATCGGCGCGCCTCCGGGCTACGTGGGCTACGAGGAAGGCGGCCATCTCACGGAGGCGGTGCGCCGCCGGCCCTACGCGGTGATCCTGCTCGACGAGATCGAGAAGGCGCACCCCAGCGTGTTCAACCTGCTTCTTCAGGTGCTCGACGACGGCCGGCTGACCGACGGCCACGGGCGCACGGTGGACTTCCGCAATACGGTCGTCGTGATGACCTCGAACCTCGGCACCGGGATCATCCGGGGGGCGGCGGACGGACGGCAGGACGTCCGGGCGGGCGTCCTCGAGGTCGTGCGAGGGCACTTCCGTCCCGAGTTCGTCAACCGCATCGACGAGATGGTGGTGTTCCGCCCCCTCCGGCGCGAGCAGATCCGGGCCATCGTGGAGTTCGAGGTCGCCCGGCTGCGCGCGCGGCTCGCCGAGCGCGGGGTCGGCCTCGCCGTCACCGAGGCGGCTCTCGACCGGATCGCCGACATCGGCTACGACCCCGTCTACGGTGCGCGGCCCCTCAAGCGGGCATTCCGGGCCGAGGTGGAGAATCCGCTCGCACGGCGGATCCTCGCGGGGGAGCTCGGCGACCGGGAGATGCTGCGGATCGGCCGGACGGGCGACGCGCTGTCCTTCGAATCGGCCGCCGCGGAGGAGGAGGCCGCCGGCTAGCCGGCCCGCGGATTGGTCGGGGTGACAGGATTCGAACCTGCGCCCCCCACGTCCCGAACGTGGTGCTCTACCAGGCTGAGCTACACCCCGAGGCTCAATACGTGCGTTCCACGATGAATTCCGCGAACGACGCGAGGGCCGTCCGGAACCGGGTGTCGGGAACGTCCCGGAGGCCCATGCGCGCTCGCCGCACGTAGCCGCGAGCGGCCTCCATAGTGTACTCGATGCCCCCGGTCGCCTCAACGGCGTCGATGATCTCCGGGAGGTGTCCCACGTCGCCGGTCCGGACCGCTTCCCGCGCCGCGTGCGCCGTCGCCTTGCTCCCGGCCCGCATCGCATGGATCAGGGGGAGGGTAGGCTGGCCGTCGGCCAGGTCGTCCCCGATGTTCTTGCCGATGGCGGCGGCCGATCCCCGATAGTCGAGAACGTCGTCCACGAGCTGGTAGGCGGCGCCGAGGCTGGCCCCGAAGTCGGCCATGCGGCGTTCGTCCGCTTCACCCCGGCCCGCCAGCACCGCCCCCGTCCTGGCCGCCGCTTCGAACAGCTTCCCGGTCTTGTATCCCACGACTTCGAGGTAGCGCGCCTCGGTGGTGTCGGGATCGTGGCGGTTGGCGAGCTGCAGCACCTCGCCCTCGGCGATGACGTTCGTCGTGTCCGCCATGAGCCGCATGAGGGGCAGGCTCCCCGCCTCGACCATGAGCTGAAACGCGCGCGAAAAGAGGAAATCACCGACCAGCACGCTGACCTCGTCGCCCCAGATCGAGTTGGCGGTCTCGCTCCCGCGGCGCATCGTCGAGCGGTCCACCACGTCGTCGTGCAGCAGGGTGGCGGTGTGGATGAACTCGATGATGACGGCGGCGTCGACGTGGGTTCGTCCTTCGTAGCCGAAGGCCCGGGCGGTGAGCAGTGCGAGGAGCGGACGGAGACGCTTCCCTCCCCGGGAGATGAGGTACTCTCCCGTCTCCCGGATGAGCGGGACCTTCGATTCGAGGTTCTCGATGATCCGGGCATCGACCGCGGCGAGATCGACCTCGACCGGGCGGCGGATGGATGCGAGTCGGTCCGGCTCGGGCGGCGGGTTCGGTGCGGACGAGGCCCCGGCCGATCGCTGCGGGCTCCGGGGATTCATCGTCACGTTGAGCCTCCTTTCGATCCCGCGTAGAATACCGGTTTCCGGGCGGGGTCATGTCCCGCCTTCGTTTTTCCGGTTCGTGCGATGGAACGAGAGGGTGGGAGGTTTCGAATGCACGCGGTCATCGAGTCCGGCGGCAAGCAGTATCGTGTCGAGCCGGGAAGCCGCATACGCGTGGAGCGGATCGCGGCGGAGGAGGGCGCCCGGATCGAGCTCGACCGGGTGCTCTTCGTCGGGGATGGCGAGGAGGCGGCGGCCGGCGCCCCGTGCGTCGCGGGCGCCAAGGTCTCGGCCACGGTCCTGGGGCACGGGCGGGCCCGGAAGATCACCGTGATCAAGTTCAAGCGGCGCAAGGGCTACATGCGCAGGCAAGGCCACCGCCAGGCATATACCGAGCTCCGCATCACGGACGTCGCGGCGGGTTGAGCACCCGAACGGGGAGATTCTCCAGATGGCGCACAAGAAGGCGGGCGGCAGCAGCCGAAACGGCCGCGACTCCCATTCCAAGCGGCTCGGGGTCAAGCGCTTCGGCGGTGAGCGGGTCAGGGCGGGAAACATCATCGTCCGGCAGCGGGGCACGCATTTCCATCCGGGCGAGAACGTGGGCTGCGGACGGGATCACACCCTGTTCGCCACGGCCGACGGCCAGGTGGTGTTTCACGCCGGCGGTCCCCGGAACCGCCGGTACGTGAGCGTACAGCCGGCCTGAGCGGGTCGCCCCCCCGAGGGCGTTCCCAAGGGCGCTCGCGCCGCGGCTCGCCGGAACGGGGCGCTCCTGAATCCTCCTTCGGGCTCCGCGGGCGGACCCCATGAAGTTCGTCGACGAGGCGGTCATCCGGGCCGAGGCAGGTAACGGCGGAAGCGGTTGCACGAGCTTCCGCCGCGAGAAATTCGTGCCGCGGGGCGGTCCCGACGGCGGCGACGGCGGCGACGGCGGCAGCGTTCTGCTCGAGGCCGATCCCGGGCTCGACACGCTGGTGGACTTTCGCCACCGGCGGCGTTTCCGGGCAGGGCGGGGAGAAGACGGGCGAGGGCGTGGCTGCCGTGGGGCGAACGGCGCGGATCTGGTCCTGAACGTCCCGATCGGCACCATGGTGTTCGCGACCGGGACCGGGGAGCGAATCGGCGAGCTGATGGCCCCGGGCGAGCGCCTCGAGGTGGCCCGGGGCGGGCGGCACGGGGTCGGCAACGCCCGCTTCAAGTCGAGCACGAACCGGGCTCCGCGCCGGTCTACCCCGGGCGCCCCGGGCGAGTCGCGGGAGCTGCGCCTGGAGCTCGGGCTACTGGCCCACACGGGGCTGCTCGGTCAGCCCAACGCAGGGAAATCCACCTTCCTTCGAGCCGTCTCCGCGGCCCGGCCGCGAGTGGCCGACTATCCCTTCACCACCCTGCATCCCCAGCTCGGCGTGGTCCTCGTCGATCCGATGCGGAGCTTCGTCCTCGCCGACGTTCCGGGGATCATCGAGGGGGCGGCGGAAGGAGCCGGGCTGGGGCTTGCGTTCCTGCGCCACCTGCTGCGCACGCGCCTGCTCCTCCACGTCGTGGATGCGGCGGTCGGGACGCGGACCGCCCTCGCCGGCGCCCGCGCCGTCGAGGCCGAGCTGCGCCGCTACCGGCCCGAGCTCGCGAGCCGCGAACGGTGGCTCGTTCTCAACAAGATGGATCTCGTACCCCCGTCCGAGCGCGCGGCCTTGCACGAGACGTTCGTCTCCGAGCTCGGGGAGCCCGTGTACCGGGTGCAGGCGATCGACGGGAAAGGCTGCCGCGAGCTGTGCGCGGACGTCATGACCCGGCTCGAGGGCCTGCGGCCGGAGGGTGGGCCATGACCCGCATCGTGGTGAAGATCGGGAGCTCCCTGATCACCAACGAGGGCAGGGGGCTCGACACGGCCGCGATCGGCGGCTGGGCGTCCCAGATAGCCGGGAACGTCGGCCGGGGACACCGGGTCGTCCTCGTATCCTCCGGGGCCATCGCGGAGGGAATGCGGCGGCTCGGATGGCGGCGCCGTCCGAACGCCCTGCACGAGCTGCAGGCCGCGGCGGCGATGGGGCAGATGGGCCTCGCCCGAGCGTGGGAGAGCGGCTTTCACCTCCACGATCTCCACGCCGCCCAGATGCTGTTCACCCATGACGACTTCTCCCACCGCGGCCGCTATCTCAACGCCCGGACGAGCCTTCGCACCCTGCTCGACCTCGGGGTGGTGCCCATCGTGAACGAGAACGACAGCGTGGCGACCGACGAGATCCGCCTGGGGGACAACGACACCCTGGCCGGACTGGTGGCGAACCTGATGGAAGCCGACGAGCTGCACCTGCTCACCGACCGCAACGGGCTTCACACCGCGGACCCCGTGATCGATCCCGAGGCGAGACCGGTGCGCCGGGCCGATGCGAACGACCCGGCCCTCGATCGGATGGCGGGGCCGGGAGGAACCTGGGGGCGTGGAGGCATGGTCACCAAGCTGGCCGCCGCGCGGCTCGCCGCCCGTTCCGGGACCGCCACCCTGATCGCCTCCGGCCGCGAGCCCGCGGTGCTCACCCGCCTTGCCGCCGGGGAGGCGCTGGGAACCCGGCTCGACCCGGACTCCGCACCGCTCGCCGCGCGCAAACGCTGGCTTGCGGGGCAGATCCAGGTCTCGGGCTGCCTGGTGATCGACGACGGGGCGGTCCGCGTGCTGCGGGAGTCGGGCCGCAGTCTTCTGCCCGTGGGGGTGACGAGGGTCGAAGGCCGGTTCGCGCGCGGCGAGATCGTGTCCTGCGTGGACCGCGACGGACGCGAAGTGGCGCGCGGGCTGGTGAACTACGGGGCGGACGAATCGCGCTCCATCATGGGCCGGCCGAGCGGCTCGATCACCGGACGGCTAGGCTACTCCCACGAGCCGGAGCTCATCCACCGCGACAACCTGGTGCTGGTCGGCTCGGGATGAGGATGCTCACGCGATGGCGCGAATGCGGGCGTTCAGCCGCTTCTTGTGGCGGGCCGCCTTGTTCCGGTGAATGAGGCCCCGGCCGGCCGCCCGGTCGATGGCAGGGACCGCGTCCCGGTACGCCTCCTGGGCCGTTTCCCGGTCTCCGGCCCGAATCGCCCGGACCGCCTTCTTGACGGACGTCCGGAGGCGGGACCGGGCGGACTGGTTGCGCCGCCGCCGCTTCTCGTGCTGGCGGCCGCGCTTCCTCGCTTGTGCTGAATTGGCCACGGGGATGGAACACTCCTGCCGGATCCGGGTTCGAACGCCGATTATCGCGCGCCCGGCCCGGAGGGATCAACCACTTGGGCCAACACCATCAGGGCCGTTTCATTCTGCATCCGGGACGTGTGCCGGGTGCGCCTGCGAAGACGATCACGGGCGAATCGGGGCCGAAAGGGCGGATTCGACAGCCCATGCGGCGCCGGCCGGGACGCGGCGACCGTTCCCGGAGCCGGAGATCGAACGGAACGGCGTGGCCCTGCCACCGCCATCCGGGCCGGCGCCGCCCCGGCCGGCGATCCGGGGTGATTCGATTCCGCATCGGGGCCGCGCGCCGGATGCACGGTCTCGGGCGAAGAGATACGGGCCCGACGACTCGTGCGGCGCCGGCCGGGACGCGGCGGCAGTCCCCGGAGCCGGAGGCCGGCGGCATCGAACCACCCTGCCGGCGACCGGCGGCCGGTGAGCGCTTCGAAGATGCTCCGGTCGGTCTTCTCGACCGGGGCCGGGACCCTGGTATCCCGGGTCCTGGGGCTCGTGCGGGACGTCGTCATCGCGTCCGCGTTCGGTGCGGGCGCGAGTGCGGACACGTTCTTCGTCGCCTTTCGCATCCCGAACTTCTTTCGCCGCCTGTTCGGAGAAGGGGCGTTCTCGCATGCGTTCGTTCCGGTGCTCGGCGAGTACCGGGCGTCGCGAAGCGAGGACGAGGTCCGGGACCTCGTCGGCCACGTGGCGGGGACCCTGGGCGCGGTGCTGCTCGCGGTCACCGCGGCGGGGGTCCTCGCCGCGCCCTTCCTGATCTATGCATTCGCCTCCGGCTTCGCCGGGGGGACGGACCAGGCCGCGCTCGCGGGCTCCCTGCTGCGCCTGACCTTTCCCTATCTCCTGTTCATCTCGCTGACCGCGTTCGCGGGCGGGATACTCAACACCTGGAGCCGTTTCGGGGTCCCCGCGATCACCCCGAGCCTGCTCAACGTGGCGCTCATCGCCGCCGCCGTCGTCCTCGCCCCGCGGCTCGAGGAGCCGGTCACGGCGCTCGCGTGGGGGGTGCTCGCCGGCGGTGCGGCGCAGCTCGCGTTCCAGCTGCCGTTCCTGTGGCGTATCGGGATGCTCGTCCGGCCGCGGCTGCGGCTCGCCCACGAAGGCGTGCGCCGTATCGTTCGGCTCATCGTCCCCGCGGTACTGGGGGTCTCCGTCGCCCAGGTGAACCTCCTCGTCGATACGCAGTTCGCATCGTATCTCGCCACCGGCAGCATCTCGTGGCTCTACTACTCCGATCGGCTCATGGAGTTCCCCCTCGGGGTATTCGGGATCGCGCTCGCCACGGTGGCGCTGCCGAGCCTCGCGGCCCGCCATGCGGAGGACGATCCGGGCGGCTTCCAGGCGACGCTCGACTGGGCCCTGCGGCTCATCGTGGTCGTCGCGGTCCCCGCCGCCCTCGGCCTCTGGCTCCTCGCGGTGCCGATGATCGCCACCGTATTCCAGTACGGTGAGTTCGGGCCGCATGCGGTCCGGATGTCGGCGCTCAGCCTGTCCGCCTATGCCTCGGGACTCGTCGCGTTCGTGGCCGTCAAGGTGCTGGCGGCGGGATTCCACTCCCGGCAGGAGATGCGGACCCCGGTGCGCATCGCGGTGGTCGCGATGCTCGCGAACGTCGTGTTCAACGTGCTGCTCATCGGCCCCCTTGCGCACGCCGGTCTCGCGCTCGCGAGCTCCCTCGCGGCCTGGCTGAACGCCGCGCTGTTGCTGAAGAGCCTCCGGGGCGGCGGCGTCTGGCGCCCGCAACCCGGCTGGACGAAGCTGCTCGCCCGGGCCGGCTTCGCGGCGGCGGCATTGATCACGGTCCTCGTCTGGCTCCACGGATCGTCCGAAGACTGGATGACCCGCGCGGGGCCCGGACGGGCGGTGATGCTCGGCGGTATCGTGGCGGCGGGAGCGGTGACGTGGTTCGGGGCGCTCGCGCTGAGCGGCCTGCGGCCCCGGGATCTCCTGCGGCCGATGGCCGGGCCCGCGCCGCCGCCCGTATAATCCCGGGCGCCGCCCAGGCCGATCCGAGGGCGTTCCGGCGGACGCGGCGCGAAGCGGCGAACGGCCCCCACGACCCGGAAGGAGGCCGCACCCCGGTCGGCCGCAACGGAGCGAAAGCGTCTTGGAGCTCATCCGCGGCCTGCACAACCTCGGCGCCCGCCACCGCGGCTGCGTGCTCACCATCGGCGTGTTCGACGGGGTCCACGTCGGACACCGGGCGCTCCTGGAGCGCCTCGCGGTGCTCGGAGAGGATTTCAACCTCCCTTCGATGCTGATGATCTTCGAGCCGCATCCGCAGGAGGTGCTGGACTACCTGGTGACCCCGGCCCGGATCACCGGGTTTCGCGAGAAGATGCTGGCCCTGCGGACGACCCCGGTCGATCGGGTGCTCTGCGTGCGCTTCGACGAGAAGTTCTCCGCGATACCGGCCCGGGCGTTCATCGAGGATCTGCTCGCCGCCAGGCTGGGGGTTCGGCATCTCGTCGTCGGCGACGACTTTCGGTTCGGACACCAGGCGGAGGGAGACATCGAGCTGCTGCGCGCGGCCGGACCGGCACACGGATTCAACGTCCATCGCCGCGACACGTACCGGATCGAGGGAGATCGGGTCAGCAGCACCCGGATCCGCAACATGCTCGCCGTCGGGTGGCTCGACGCGGTGGTTCCGCTCCTCGGCCGGCGCTTCAGCGTATCGGGGCGGATACGTCATGGGCGCCATCTCGGCGCCGGCCTCGGGTTTCCGACCGCGAACTTCGCCCTTCGCCGTCCGGTCTGCCCCATCTCCGGGGTCTTCACCGTCGGGGTGCGGCTCGATGGCCGGGACGACCCGCTTCCCGGCGTCGCCAACGTCGGCATCCGTCCGACCGTCGGGGGCGCGGAACGTCGGCTCGAAGTGCACCTCCTCGGATTCTCGGGGGATCTCTACGGCCGCCATGCGGAGGTCGAGTTCTTCTCCAGGCTGCGCGAGGAACGGCGCTTCGAATCCCTCGAGGCGCTGCGCGGCCAGATCGCCCTCGACGTGAAGTCCGCCCGCGAGTTCTTCGCCGCCCAGATGCTGGGTTGAGACGAGTGGCCGCCGGGAGGACCGGACGGCGCGCGTTCGCGGCGTGGCTGGCCGGCGCCGCGGGCCTCGCGGTCGTCGATCAGCTCACCAAGGTGTGGGCGCTCGCGGCCCTGAAGGGGGTGGTCGCGCTCCTGCCTTCGCTGAACCTCGTTCTGGTGCACAATCCCGGGGCGGCATTCGGCCTCTTCTCCCAGGCAGGCGGCTGGCAGCGATGGTTCTTCATCGCCGCCGGGCTCGCGATCGGGTCGTTCGTCGCGGTGTGGCTGCGGCGGGCCGCGCGGTCGGGCAGCCGGTGGCTCCCGGCCGGGCTCTGCCTGGTGCTCGGCGGCGCGCTCGGGAATCTCTGGGACCGGATCGTGCGCGGCGCGGTGGTGGACTTCATCGACGTGTACTACGGGCGATTCCACTGGCCGGCGTTCAACGTGGCCGACGCGGCGATCTCGGTCGGCGCCGCGATCCTGATCCTCTCCTCGTTCTTCGGCGGCGCCGGGGACGGCGCAGCCCGTCGTACACGGTGATGCGGCCGGGCGCGCACGGCTCCCGTCGACGGCGAGGACGCGGCCCGGACCGGCCCCCGTTCCGTATAATGGCGGGTGGCGGCCGGTGTAGCTCAGTCGGCAGAGCAACTGATTCGTAATCAGTAGGTCCGCGGTTCGAATCCGCGCACCGGCACCAACAAAAACAATTGGTTATGGAAACATCAGCCGGAAGCTGGAAACGACGCGCCGCCATCGTGTCACCGCAGCGCCACGATCCGCCGCGATTCCGATTGACCGCCGTTGATGCGCGCGCCGCGTGCGAAGTACACTCGCCCCCGGCTTCCGGACCGGCCTGATCGAAGCCGACCCGAAGCGATGCCGGATCGCCGAACGACGGTCCCTTTCCGGCCCGGAGACGCCGTCAGGAGAACGCGCCGTGTCGCCCGAGCTCATCGCCGTCATCACCGCCGCCGTCGCCGTCATCGGCTTCCTGTGGAACCTGCATCGCGGCGTGGCCGACTTGCGCGGGCGCATGGCGCGACTGGAAGGGTTGTTCGAGGGGTTCACCCGCCGCGAGCCGGGCACGCCGCCCGCGTAGCGGCTCCACCGCTGGCCGAACCGCCGCCCGGGCGCCCGACCACCGATTCGAAATGCCGGACTTCGACGTCATCGTCGCAGGAGCGGGGAACGCCGCGCTCGCCGCCGCCAACGCCGCCCGCGAGGAAGGTGCGGATCGGGTCCTCGTGCTCGAGAAGGCGCCCGAGTCGGAGCGGGGCGGCAATACCTGGTTCAGCGGCGGGCTGCTGCGGATCGCGTTCGGGGCGCCGCGCGCCCTCGAGCCGCTCCTGCCGGACGTCGAAGCCCGGCTTCCCGGCTTCTTCGACGACGTCGAACCCTACACCGAGGAGGATTTCCTGTCGGACCTGCGGAGGGTGACCGCGGGCCGCACGGACCCGACCCTCGCACGGGTCCTCATCGGAAGCTCGTACGAGACCATCCGGTGGATGCACGAGACCGGCGGGATCCCGATGGAGGCGGCGGTGACCCTCGCCGGCATCCGGATCGGCAACCGGGTGAAGTTCCAGAAGGGGGCCGTCGTGCGCGCCCGCCAGGAGGGGGTGGGGCTCTCCCGGCACTGGTTCGCGCGAACCCTGGCGAACGGGATCGTGATCCGCTACGAGGCCGGAGCGCTCGGCCTCGTTCGCGACCGCCGGGGCCGCATCGCCGGCGTGCTGGTGCGAACCCCGGCGGGGGTCGAGGAGCTGAGCGCCGGCGCGGTGATCCTCGCCTGCGGCGGCTTCGAGGCGAACGCCGAGTGGCGCGCCCGGTATCTCGGCGCCCCCTGGGACCACGCCAAGGTCCGGGGCACCGCCCACAACCAGGGCGATGGGCTTCGCATGGCGCTCGAGGCCGGGGCGCTGCCCCGCGGACAGTGGAGCGGGCGGCATTCCACCCCGATCAGCAACGAGTGGCCGGACTTCGCCGACCGCAAGCGAACCGACAAGAGCAACCGCCTGTCCTATCCGTTCGGGGTGATGCTGAACCGTGCGGGACGCCGGTTCGTGGACGAGGGGGAGGATCTCGGGCTCTACACCTATGCGAAGTACGGCGGTGAGATCCTGCGTCAACCGGGATCCCTCGCCTGGCAGATATTCGATCGGAAGACGGCCCACCTGCTGGAGCCCCGTTACCGTACGAGCGATCCGATTAGCGCGGACACCCTCGAGGGGCTGGTCGCCCAGCTCGACGTCGACGACCGGCGGCAGGCGGTCCGCACCCTCGATGCCTACAACGAGGCGGCGAACGACCCCGCCGGCTTCGACCCCACCAGGCTGGACGGGCTCGGCACCTCCGGGATCGACCCGCCCAAATCGAACTGGGCGCTGCGGCTCGACGACCCTCCGTTCGTCGCCTACTCGTCCACCGGCGGGATCACCTTCACCTTCGGGGGGCTCGCGGTCGACGAGCACGCCCGCGTGCTCGGAACCGATTGGCGCCCGATGGCGGGGCTCTACGCGTGCGGCGAGATGGTCGGAGGACTCTTCCACTTCAACTACCCCGGAGGCACCGGCCTGGTATCGGGGGCGGTCTTCGGCCGCATCGCAGGACGTTCCGCCGCGCGGGACGGCGCGGCCGGCCGGTGAGCGCGGTCCGCACCGAGGGAAGGCGGCGGGCGCCGGCCGGCGGGCCCGGAGCCTGCTCCGTTCATCGTCCGCGGTGAATACGAGCGGTTGATCCGGCCGGCAACCGAATCTAGACTTCGCGTCCGGCGTGCCGCGCGCCCGGTCGGGCGGGGCGGCGCCCCGCGGTGAGCGACAGGCGGCGCTGCCGGGTCGGCGGCGTTCGAGGGAAGTGGGCGGTTCGCCCACTTTTTGTTTGTGGACGGCCCGCGTGGAGGAGCTTGGCGACGGAAATGATGTCACCCGGGGAACGGCGCATCTGCGATCTCCTGGAGCCATCGGTCACCGGGCTCGGCTACGAGCTGGTGGGGGTCGAGCTGGAACGCTCCGGAGCCCGCCCGGTTCTGCGGGTATTCATCGACCACGGCGACGGGATCACGATCGGGGACTGCGAGATGGCGAGCCGGCAGATAGGGGCGGTGCTCGACGTGGAAGACCCCGTTCCGGATGCCTACGTTCTCGAGGTGTCGTCGCCGGGGCTCGACCGGCCCCTTCTCAGCGCCGACCATTTCGTCCGGTTCGCCGGCCACCCGGTGCGGGTCCGCACGAACGAACCCATGGACGGGCGCCGCGGATGGAAGGGTCGGCTCGTCGGGTGTCACGAGGGAATCGTCGTGGTCCGGGAGGGCGGCGAGGAACGGCTCATTCCGCTCGACCTGATCGGAAAGGCCAATCTCGTCCCGGAGGTATGAGTCGATGTCGAAGGAGATCCTGGCCGTCGTCGAGTCGGTATCGAACGAGAAGGGAGTCGATGCGGGGATCGTGATCGAGGCGATCGAGGCGGCGCTCGCGAGCGCGACGAAACGCCGCCACATGGCGGACATCGACGTGGAGGTGTGCATCGACCGCGAGTCCGGAGAGTACTCCACCCATCGCCGCTGGCAGGTGGTCCCGGACGACGACGCGGAGGTGCCGGCAGAGGACGACGAGGAGCCGTTCGAGTTCGACCCCGAGCGCCACGCGCGGTTCAGCCAGGCGATGCGCGACCACCCCGGCATCTCCCTCGGAGACTACATCCGGGAGCCGATGTCGGTGTCCTTCGGCCGGATCGCCGCCCAGACCGCCAAGCAGGTCATCGTGCAGAAGGTGCGCGAAGCGGAGCGCGCGCAGATCGTGGAGGCGTACCAGGGCCGGGTCGGAGAGCTCGTGACCGGGTTCGTGAAGCGCCTCGACCGCGGGAACGTCATCCTCGACCTCGGCGGGAACGCCGATGCCCTCATCACCCGCGACGAGCTGATCCCGAAGGAGGCTCTGCGCCCGGGGGATCGGGTTCGCGGATATCTGCAGGCGGTCACTCCCGAGTCGCGGGGCCCCCAACTCCAGGTGAGCCGCACCTCCCCGGAGCTGCTCATGGAGCTGTTCCGCATCGAGGTGCCGGAGATCGGGGAGGGGCTCATCGAGATCATGGGCGCCGCCCGCGATCCGGGGCTTCGCGCGAAGATCGGGGTCCGTTCCCTCGATCCTCGCATCGACCCCGTCGGAGCGTGCGTGGGAATGCGAGGCTCGCGCGTCCAGGCGGTGTCGAACGAGCTTGCCGGAGAACGGGTGGACATCATCTCCTGGGTGGAGAATCCGGCCCAGTACGTGATCAACGCGATGTCGCCGGCCGACGTGGTGTCCATCGTGATGGACGAAGAAGCCCGGTCGATGGATATCGCGGTCGACGAGAACCAGCTCGCCCAGGCCATCGGCCGCGGAGGCCAGAACGTACGTCTGGCCATGCAGCTCACCGGCTGGAACCTCAACGTCATGACCGAGGCGGAGGCCGAGGAGAAGAGCGAGGCCGCCGCCGACAAGCTGGTCCGGGGGTTCATGGAGGCGCTCGAGGTGGACGAGGAGATTGCCACCATCCTCGTCCAGGAGGGGTTCACCGGGGTGGACGAGGTCGCCTACGTACCGATCGAGGAGCTCCGGCAGATCGAGGAGTTCGACGAGGAGCTCGTCGACGTCCTGCGCGCCCGTGCGAGGGACGTACTGATTACGCAGGAGATCGCGCACGAGGAGGAGCTCGGCGGCGGGGTTCCCGATCGGGACCTCGTCGAGCTCGATGGGATGGACGATGATCTTGCGCGCCGGCTCGCCACCCAGGGGGTGGTTTCCCGGGACGACCTGGCCGACCTTGCCACGGACGAGCTGGTGGAGATGACCGGGATCGGCGACGAACGCGCGGGCGAGCTCATCATGGCCGCCCGGGCCGCCTGGTTCGAAGACGACGTCGCGTAGGGGGAGTTCCGCATGGCCGAAGTGAGCGTCAAGGAGTTTTCCGAGACGGTAGGCACCCCTATCGACCGCCTGCTGGTACAGCTCGGCGAGGCCGGGCTTCCCCATGCAGCCGAGGCCGATCTGCTGAGCGACCAGGACAAGGAGAGGCTTCTCGCCTATCTTCGCCGCGTCCACGGCAAGGATGACGGCATCGGCCGATCTCCCCGGAAGAAGATCACGCTCAAGCGCCGCCAGGTCAGCGAGATATCCGTCGCACCCTCGCCCCGCGAGACGAGAGGACCGGGCGGACGGATCATGGGCCGCAAGAGGACGGTCAAGGTCGACGTGCTCCGTTCGCGAACCTATGTCCGGCCGGCGGACGAAGCGGCCGGGCCCACCGTCGAGGTGCTCCGCGAGCAGGAGGCGGCCAAGAGTCATCTGGTGGAGGAGGCCCACGCACATCGGCGAACGCTGGACGAGCGGCTGCGTGCGGACAACGAAGCCCGCGCCGCGCAGGAGGTGCGCCGTCGGCACGAGCAGGAACAGGAGGAAGCGCAGGAGCGGGAGCTGCCCGAGCCGGACGTCCACGAGGAAGCGGACCGCGCGGAAGCGGCGGCCGAGGCGGCCCGGACCGACGTTCCCGAGGCGGTCGATGCGCCGGCCCCCGAGACCGCCCCCGCCGATCCGCTCCCTTCCACGGCCGAGAAACCGGCCCGCAAGGACGTGTCCCGCGCCCCGGTCCGCGAGCCGGGCCGGACCGAGCCTCGAAAGGGCGACCGCAAGGGACGGGAGGAACGCGACCGGCGCAAGGACCGCGGGGAGCTGCACGTGCGCTCGGACCGGAGCGGACGGCGCCGGTCCCGCCCGCGCCGCCAGCTCCGGAGAGCCGTCACCACCCAGACCCAGCACATCTTCGAGCGCCCGACCGGGCCGGTCGTGCGAGAGGTCAGTGTGCCCGAGACCGTCACCGTGGGCGACCTCGCGCACGCGATGTCGATCAAGGCCGCCGAGGTTCTCAGGACGCTGATGAACCTGGGCTCGATGGTGACCATCAACCAGACCCTCGACCAGGACACCGCGACCCTCGTGGTGGAGGAGATGGGCCATATCGCCCGGCCGATCAACAAGAACGCGCTGGAAGAGGAGATCATCGCCGCCGCCCGGACCGAAGACGGGGAGGGCGCCCCGCGGGCGCCGGTCGTGACCGTCATGGGCCACGTCGATCACGGAAAGACCTCCCTGCTCGACAGGATCCGGAGCACCGACGTGGCCGCCGGAGAGGCGGGGGGGATCACCCAGCACATCGGCGCCTACCACGTCGAGACCGACCGCGGAGCGATCACCTTTCTCGACACCCCGGGCCATGCGGCGTTCACCGCGATGCGGGCGCGCGGGTCGCGGGTGACCGACGTCGTGATCCTGGTCGTGGCCGCGGACGACGGGGTGATGCCGCAGACCGACGAGGCGATCCAGCACTCCAGGGCCGCGGGCGTCCCGATCGTGGTGGCCGTCAACAAGATCGACCGCGAAGACGCGCAGCCCGAGCGGGTGATGCAGGAGCTCGCCGGGAAGGGCCTCGTTCCCGAGGGGTGGGGCGGAGACACCATGTACGTCAACGTCTCGGCATCGACCGGCGAACACGTCGACGAGTTGCTCGATGCGGTCCTGCTCCAGGCCGAGCTGCTCGAGATCCGGTCGCCGGTGGCAGGCCCCGCCCGCGGAACGGTGATCGAGTCGAGGCTCGACCGGGGCAGAGGCCCGGTCGCGACCGTGCTCGTCGAGGGCGGGACGCTGCGCCGAGGCGACATTCTCCTTGCCGGAAGCGAGTTCGGAAAGGTTCGGGGACTCGTCGACGAGCGCGGCCGCGACGTCGCGCGCGTCGGTCCTTCCATGCCGGTCGAGGTTCTCGGGCTGTCCGCGCCGCCGGAGGCGGGCGACGAGGCGGTGGTGGTCCCGAACGAACGCAAGGCTCGCGAGATCGCCTCCCTGCGCCAGACGCGGACCCGGGAGCAACGCATCGCCCGGCAGCAGGCCGCGAAGCTGGAGAACGTCTTCAGCCAGATGGGGAAGGACGAGGCGCAGGCCCTCAACGTCGTGCTCAAGGCCGACGTCCAGGGGTCGGCGGAGGCGCTCTCCGACGCGTTGCTCAAGCTGTCCACGGACGAGGTCGGCGTCAACATGGTGTCGAGCGGGATCGGCGGGATCCGGGAGACCGACGTCAACCTCGCCATCGCGTCCGGGGCGATCGTGATCGGGTTCAACACCCGGGCCGATGCGGCGGCGCGGCGCCTGATCGAACGCGAAGGCGTCGGAATACGCTATTTCAGCGTCATCTACGACGTGCTCGACATGGCCCGAAGCGCCCTGAGCGGGATGCTCGCCCCCGAGGTCCGGGAGGAGATCGTGGGTCTCGCGGAGGTGAGGGAGGTGTTCCGGGTCCGCCGTTTCGGCGCCATCGCGGGCTGCCTGGTGGTCGAGGGCACGGTACGGCGGAGCCTTCCGATACGCGTGCTTCGCGACGAGGTCGTCATCTTCGAAGGCGAGCTCGAATCGCTGCGGCGCTTCAAGGAAGACGTGCGGGAGGTCGGCTCCGGAACCGAGTGCGGCATCGGCGTGCGCAGCTACGACGACGTGCGGGCCGGCGACAGGATCGAGGTGTTCCGGCGGGTCGAGATGGAGCGTACGGTCTGATGCCGCGCGAGTTCGGCCGGGCGGACCGGCTCGGGCGCCAGATCCGGCGGGACCTTGCCGGACTGTTGCAGTGGGAGACCGCCGATCCCCGCTTCGCCTCGGTCACCGTCTCGGAGGTCGAGGTGGCGCGGGACCTCGCCTGCGCGCGGGTCCACGTGCAGACGGCCCCGGGAGACGACCACGAGGAGACGCTCCACGCACTGCGCCGCGCCGCCCGGTACCTGCGCACACGGCTGGCTGCACGGCTGCGCGTGCGCAACGTGCCGGAGCTTCGTTTCGAGCACGACCGCTCGCCCGATACCGGCTCGCGCATCGAGCGGCTGCTCTCCGGCTCGGACGGGACCGATGGGCCGTAGCCGGCGCGGCGGCCGGGATGTGCATGGAGTGGTCCTTCTCGACAAGCCCCGGGGCCTCGGCTCCAACCAGGTGCTGCAGATCGTCAAGCGCCTCTTCGGGGCGCGCAAGGCCGGACACACCGGAAGCCTCGACCGGTTGGCGTCCGGCCTGCTTCCGATCTGCGCGGGCGAGGCCACCAAGCTCTCCGGGTTTCTCCTGAACGCGGACAAGCGCTACCGGGCCGGCATCCGGCTCGGGGTGCGGACCGCGACCGGCGATGCGGAAGGGGAGGTGGTGGACACGCGCCCGGTCCCCCGTCTCTCCGACGACGCGGTCGAGGCGGCGCTGGAGCGCTTTCGGGGGCCGATCGAGCAGATCCCGCCCATGCACTCCGCCCTCAAGCATCGCGGACAGCGGCTCTACAAGCTGGCCCACCAGGGGATCACGGTGGAGCGCGAGCCTCGCCGGATCGTCATTCACCGCCTCGTTTGCCGACACCGGGACCGGGACCGGATCGTTCTCGACGTCGATTGCTCCAAGGGAACCTACGTCCGGACCTTGAGCGAGGACATCGGGGAAGCGCTCGGGACCACCGCGCACGTGGACGAGCTGCGGCGGGTAGGGAGCGGACCGTTCGGAGAGGACGAAATGGTTTCGCTCGACACCCTCCGGGAAGCCGGGAAATCCGGGTCCCTCGACCGGTACCTGACCCCGATGGAAGCGGTGCTCTCCGACTGGCCCGCCGTCTCGCTCTCCCGCGACACCGCCTGGTATCTGCGCCGGGGGCAGCCGGTGCGGGTGCCCCGCGCGCCGACCGCGGGCTGGGTTCGGCTGCGGGCCGAGGACGAACGGTTCATGGGGGTCGGAGAGGTGCTGGACGACGGGCGCATCGCCCCCCGCCGACTGATCGGCGGGTGACGTGCGGGCGCCGGAGAGAGGCCCGGGCGCTGTTCGTAGGCTATTGATATAGAGGGTGTAGAGAGGGGGTCGAGATATTTCTTACCCCCACGCAGACGGCGTTCTTCCGTGGTTCGAGGTCGGTTCGAGGGGCGTTTTGGCGGATTTCACCCCACGGGGCCGGCGCCTTCGTCCGCAGCAACACAAGGTGTTGTAAATCAATCGGATAAGGTGGAAATAAGTGTCGCCATAGGGTACGATGGGTTCATCATCAAACCCGTACCGGCTCTCGGTCAGGAGGCACACTATGGCGACGGCGCACACGGTACTTTTTTCCTGGTCCGATGTCGAGCAGCTACCCGAGCTTCGTCGCTTGGAGCTGGTGTTGGAGGCGCTGCCGGACGAGGAGTTGGTGTCGTCGTTGGAGGCGATTCGGGGTCGGGGCCGGGACGACTACCCGGTGCGGGCGATGTGGCGTGCGGTGGTGGCGGGGGTGGTGTTCGGGCACCGTTCGAGTGCCTCGTTGGTGCGCGAGTTGGGTCGCAATCCGGCGCTGCTCGCGGTGTGCGGATTCGAGGCGCTGCCTCGCCAGGGTCGTGTGCGCCGGTTCGTCGAGCGGGTCGATGGGGTATCGCGGGTGGTGAGCGTGCCGGGTGCGTGCCGCGATTCGGTTCCGAGCCACTGGAACTTCTCTCGGTTCGTTCGCCGGTTGGTGGAACTCGAAGCGCGCACGGGGGTGTTCGAGGCGATGATGCGGCGCTTGGGGGAACAGTTGCGCGAAGCGCTGCCTGACTTCGGCGAGCATCTGGGGTACGACGGGAAGGCGGTGCCCAGTCACTCGACCGGTCGGGTGTCGGCTCGCACGGGGGCCGCGTCGGACCGCGATGCGGATTGGGGCCGCCACGAGACCCGGGGGGTGGATGGACGCAGCGGGCGGGCGTGGACGAAGGTGAAATCGTGGTTCGGCTACCGGGTGCATCTGATGGCGGACACGCGCTACGAAGTCCCGGTGTCGTACCGGGTGACGAGGGCATCGCGCGCGGAGGTCAAGGTGCTCGACGAGATGGTGGACGAGGAGTTGGGGGACTGGGCCGGTCGATGCCGGGACTTCAGCGCCGACCGTGGGCTGGACTGCGGGGCGCTGAAGGCGAAGCTGTGGCAGTGCCATGGGGTGCGCCCCCTCATCGAGCCGCGCGAGTTGTGGCGCGAAGAAAAGGCGATGCCCGGCCATGACCCCGCGCGGCCCATCACACGAGCGCTGTACCCCGAACGGGCGGACTGCATCGTGTACACCGAGAAGGGTCAGGTGCATTGCCGATGCCCGAGCACGGGGGAGCAACGCGACCTGGCGTTCTGGGGGTTCGACTCGGGGCGTAACGCGCTCAAGTACCGGTGTCCGGCGGCGGCCTGCGGCCTCACGTGCGAGGGCCGCATGGAGTGCGAGCGGATGGGGGGCGGCCAAGGCGGGGAGTACGGGCGCGTGGTGCGCATCGTGCTCGACCGGCACGACCAGCGCATCTTCACCCCCACCCCCTACGGAAGCCCCGCATGGAAGCGCGGCTACCGCCGGCGCACGGCCCTGGAACGGATCAACGCCCGTTTGGACCGCAGCTTCGAGTTCGAGCAGCACTTCGTGCGGGGCTTGTCCCGGATGCGCACGCGCGTGGGCTTGGCGCTCGCGGTGATGATGGCGCTCGCGTTGGGTCAGGTGCGTGCCGGGCGCCCCGAACGGATGCGTTCGTTGTACGGCCCGGTTCCTTGGGCCGACACCGGCTGACCGGCTCGCTGCGCTCCCATCTGTCCCGGTCCGGTCCCGCGGGCCAAGCCCCGGCTCGTGCGCGTCGCCCGGATCGGCGCATTTTGCCCTTGTACGAAGGCCCGATGCGGGGTCTACGGCTCCTCTTCGGGCTCGATTGCGCCCCGTCGCACCCCCTCGCGCGCCCGACCCGACCGTCCGCCCTCCACCGGACAGCTCCGAAAACCCCACAGCGCACATGCCTCGGAGAAGGCCGCCTTGTTGCGGGGCGAGTCGCGCGGGTAGAATACCCGCGCCCAAACCCCGACAGGTCGACTCGATGACGCTGAGCGTGCAGCAGAAGGCGGATATCGTATCCAGGTTTCAACGCGGTCCGGACGACACCGGCTCGCCCGAAGTGCAGGTCGCCATCCTGACGGCCCGCATCCAGTATCTGACCGATCACTTCAAGACCCACATTCACGACCGTCATTCCCGTCAGGGCCTCCTCCGGCTGGTCAGCAAGCGCCGCCGGCTGCTCGACTACCTGCGCCGGGTGGATCACGGCAGGTACCGCACCCTGATCGGCGGCCTCGGCCTTCGTCGCTGAATACGTGTACGCGTAGATCCCCCTGCAGATCCCCCTTCGACCCCCGGTTCCACTTCCGAGGGTCGTCTTCCCACTTGCCTTCAGGAATCTCCTAAATGCCCCGCCCGTCACCCATCGAGAAGAGCATCCGGTACGGCAATCACCTCCTCACCCTCGAAACCGGTGAAATCGCCCGGCAGGCGTCGGGATCGGTGGTGGCGTCGCTCGGCGATACGGTGGTGCTCGCCACCGTGGTGGCGGAAAGATCCGGCCATTCCGACCGCGATTTCTTTCCGCTCACCGTGGACTACCAGGAGAAGACCTATGCCGCCGGCCGCATCCCCGGCGGCTTCTTCCGCCGGGAAGGCCGCCCCAGCGAGAAGGAGATCCTGACTTCGCGGCTGATCGACCGGCCGATGCGGCCGATGTTTCCCAAGGGCTTCCGCAACGAGACCCAGATCATGGCGACCGTGGTCTCGGTGGACCCGGACATCGATCCGGACATCCCCGCGATGGTCGGCGCGTCGGCCGCGGTGGCCTGCTCCGGGATCCCGTTCAACGGACCGATCGGCGCGGCGCGGGTGGGATATGCGGGCGGGCGGTACCTGCTCAATCCCGGCTTCGCGGCGGTCTCCGAGTCGGAGCTCGATCTGGTCGTGGCCGGAACGAGCGGCGCGGTCCTGATGGTGGAGTCGGAAGCGCGCGAGCTCTCCGAGGAAGTGATGCTCGGGGCGGTGACGTTCGGTCACGAGCAGATGCAACCGGTCATCGCCCTCATCCGCGAGCTCGCCGCGGAAGCGGGCCGCCCGGCGTGGAGCTGGGCGCCGCCGGCGGAGGATTCGGCCCTCGCGGAACGGGCGGAGACGCTCGTGGGACGACGGATCGCCGAGGCCTACCGGATCGTCGACAAGGCCGAACGGCAGACGACCCTGGGGGAGATACGAAGAAAGGCCGAGACGCAGATCGGCGGCGGCTCCCCGGGCGAGGACGGAGAGCCGCGCTGGGCGGGTCAGCAGGTGGCGGAGGCGGTTTCCGCGATCGAGAAGAAGGTCGTGAGGAGCCGGATCCTGGACGGCCAGCCGCGCATCGACGGCCGGGAGCGCGACCGCGTGCGGGACGTCACGACCCGGGTCGGGGTGCTGCCCCGCACCCACGGGTCGGCCCTGTTCACCCGAGGCGAGACCCAGGCCCTGGTCGCGATCACCCTCGGCAACAGCCGCGACGCGCAGATCGTCGACGCCCTCGAAGGCGAGCGGCGGGATCCGTTTCTCTTCCACTACAACTTTCCGCCCTACTGTGTCGGCGAGACCGGCCGGAACATCGGACCGAGGCGCCGGGAGATCGGCCACGGGCGCTTGGCGAAGCGCGGGATCCTCCCGGTGATGCCGAGCCTGGACGACTTCCCCTACGTCATCCGGGTGGTGTCGGAGATCACCGAATCGAACGGATCGAGCTCGATGGCCTCGGTGTGCGGCTCCAGCATGGCGCTGATGGACGCGGGCGTGCCCATCCGCGCTCCGGTTGCGGGAATCGCGATGGGGCTCGTCAAGGAAGGCGATCGGTTCGCGGTGCTGTCCGACATCATGGGGGACGAGGACCATCTCGGGGACATGGACTTCAAGGTCGCCGGAACCGCTCGAGGGGTGAACGCCCTTCAGATGGACATCAAGATCGAGGGCATCACCCGCGAGATCATGCAGCAGGCGCTCACCCAGGCCCGCGAGGGGCGCCTGCACATACTCGAACGAATGGCCGAGACCATTCGCGAGCCTCGGCAGGAGATGTCGGAGTACGCACCCCGCATCATCACCATCAAGATCGATCCGGACAAGATCCGGGACGTCATCGGGCGCGGCGGGGCGACGATACGGAGCCTCACCGAGGAGACGGGGGCCGCGATCGACGTCTCCGACGACGGGACGATCAAGATCGCGTCGGTCGACGCACTCGGCGGACAGGAAGCCCGACGCCGTATCGAGCAGATTACCGCGGATGTGGAAGTAGGGGTCGTCTACGAGGGAAAGGTGCAGAAGATCATGGACTTCGGCGCCTTCGTGAACATTCTTCCCGGCAAGGACGGCCTCGTGCACATCTCCCAGATCTCCAACGAACGGGTCGAGAACGTCAACGACAAGCTCCGCGAGGGGCAGACCGTCCGGGTCAAGGTGCTCGAGGTCGACAAGCAGGGCCGCGTGCGGCTCAGCATGAAGGCCGTGGACGGCGCCTCCTGAGCCGCAGCACCTCCTCGAAGAAGGCGGGGATCCTCTCCTCCAGCCAGTACCGGGGACGGCCCGGGACGGCCCCGGCGACGAAGCCCGCGTGCCCTCCGTGCGGAAACGTCTCCAGGCGCACGGACGGCGAAGGCGCGGGAAGGGCCGAGCCGGGCACGAAGGGATCGTTCTCCGCCTGCACGATGAGGGTCGGGATGCGGACCCGGGCCACGAACGGCCCGCTGCTCGCCTTGCGGTAGTAGTCCTTCGCCCCATCGAAGCCGTGCAGGGGGGAGGTCACGTTCTCGTCGAACTCCCTGAACGTCCGCCACCCGGAGAGCTTCGAGAGGTCGATCGGACTCTCGTCCCACGGTTCGAACTTCGCACGGATCTTCCGGTGCATCTCTCCGACGAGATATCGCCGGTAGGTCCTTGAGAATCCCTGTTCGATCCGGTCGGCGGATCGGCCGAGATCGAAGGGAACGGATACCGCGGCGGCCCCGGCGAAGGGCGCTTCGGGGCCGAGCTCGCCGAGCCACTTGAGCAGGACGTTTCCGCCGAGCGAGACCCCGGCCGCGAACAGGGGGCGGCCCGGGAAGCGCCTGCCGATCTCCCCGACGACCCAGGCGAGGTCGCCGGTCTCTCCCGAGTGGTAGCACCTCGCGAGCCGATTCGGCTCGCCGCTGCACCCCCGGAAATGCATCACCGCGGCGGGCCACCCGCGGCGCTGGAAGGCCGCGAGCAGCCCCCAGGCGTAAGGCGACTCGCTCGACCCTTCGAGGCCGTGCAGGAGCAGGACGAGCGGGGTGTGCCCGGAGTCGCTCCCGTTCCAGTCGAGGTCGAGGAAGTCGCCGTCCGGCAGCTCGATGCGTTCCCGCTCGAGCGCCGGCTTGCCGCGGCGGCGAAAGAGCGCGGGCCAGAGCGTCTGGAGGTGCGGACCGGGCAGCCACCAGGCCGGCCGGAACCGCCAGTCCGTCTCACCGGGAAGGGAAGGAGGAGGGCCTCCGGGCGGTCCGCGGCGGCTCATCGCGATCCGCACCGGCCGCCGCGCACGGGCCCCTACGCCTCGGGGGTCAGGGAGATCCGGCGGCCGTCCTCGCACTCGAGCCGGCCGCCGGCGAGCTCGATCGCGACGACCGCGAGCAGCTCGTACCCGCGGCCCGTCTCATCCCGCTCGGAAGCCACGATCGTGCCGGCGCTCCGACCGCCCGACCTTACCGGATCTCCGGGCCTCGGCGGCTCCCCGTCCGCAACCCGTCCCGGGTAGAGCCGGCGCTTGAGGCGGCCGAGATAGCGGGCCCGCGCGATGATCTCCTGCCCGGGGAAGCAGCCTTTCTCGAAGCTCAGGGCGCCGAGGCGGTCGAGGTCGAGCATCTGCGGAATGAACGACTCCCGCGTCTCGTCGGTGAGCCACGCGATGCCGGCCGCGACCTCCAGCCGTCGCCACCCGGCCTCCGGCGTGCCCGCCGGCGCCGGGTCGGGTCCCAGGACGAGGAAGCGGGCGGGGCCGACGGGCGGACGAAACGCCGTCCGGCCCCCGGACTCGACGGCGGACCCCGGAGCGGGGACCCGGCCGACCCGGCCGGCCACGAACGTTTCGGACCCGGACCCGGCGGCCCCCGCCACCCGCTCGCCGGTCCGTTCCACCTCGACCTTCGCTCTCAGCACGAACGCCCGCAGGCGCCGGGCGAGGTCGTCCGCCTCGCGGGCCGGAGCGACGAGGGAGAACCGCGCCCCGTCCAGGCGGCGGACGAGCCAGAACAGGTTCCGGACCTGTCCCCGCGGCGTGCACCATGCACCCAGGGCCACGCCGCCCGGAGCGAGCCTCCTCACGTCGTTCGTCAACTGGGCGTGGAGAAATCCGGCCGCGTCGGCGCCGCGGACCTCCACGCTCGCCATGCCGGGATCATGAAGCACGGGAAGATCGATCATCGGACGACGCGGACCGGATCCGGTCCACCAGGGCGGCGAGCTCGGTGTCCGGCGGGGCGGCCCGCCGGGCGATCCAGTCGAGGACGTCCCGGTCCGACCGGTCGAGCAGCCGGTCGAGGGCCCGCCGCGTGTCCTCGTCCAAGGTATCGGCGGCGGCGGTGAGGAACCGGTCGAGGATCAGGTCCATCTCGCGGGTGCCCCGCCGGCAGCGCCACCGAAGCCGCCTGTCGAGCGCCATGCCGTTCCCCGTCAGATCCGACGGACCAGCATCATCTTCTTGACCTCGGCGATCGCCTTCGCGGGGTTGAGCCCCTTGGGGCAGGCGCGCGTGCAGTTCATGATGGTGTGGCAACGATAGAGCCGGAAGGGATCCTCCAGATCGTCCAGCCGCTCGCCGGAGTATTCGTCGCGGCTGTCCGCGATCCACCGGTAGGCCTGAAGCAGGGCGGCCGGCCCGAGATAGCGGTCCCCGTTCCACCAGTAGCTCGGACAGCTCGTGGAGCAGCACGCGCACAGGATGCACTCGTAGAGCCCGTCCAGACGGTCGCGGTCCTCCGGGGACTGGAGCCGCTCCCGATCGGGAGGGGGAGGGGTCACGGCGCGCATCCACGGCTTGATCGACGCATACTGCGCGTAGAACCGCTTCATGTCGGGAACGAGGTCCTTGACCACCGGCAGGTGGGGAAGGGGGTAGATCTTCACCGCGCCCTCGACGTCGCGGATCGCGGTGGTACACGCCAGCGAGTTGACCCCGTCGACGTTCATCGAGCAGGACCCGCAGACCCCTTCCCGGCAGGAGCGGCGGAAGGTCAGGGTGGGGTCCACCTCGTTCTTGATCTTGATGAGGGCGTCGAGAACCATCGGCCCGCAGTCGTCGAGGTCCACCTCGAACGAATCGGTGCGCGGGTTGCTTCCCTCGTCGGGAGACCAGCGGTAGATGACGAAACGCCGGACGTTCGTCGCCCCGGGAGGGGCGCCGTGGGTCTTTCCGGGCGCCACCTTCGAGTTCGACGGCAGCTTCAGCCGGGCCATTCTCTTCCCTCAATAGGTCCGTTGCTGCGGGGGGAACGACGGTACGTCGTTCGTCCACGTCTCGAGATGGACGGGACGGTGGCCGAATTCCGGCGCCGTGCCGTTCCGAAGCCAGCAGAGCGTGTGCTTGAGCCAGTTCGCGTCGTCGCGCTCGGGAAAGTCCTCCCGCGCGTGTGCGCCGCGGCTCTCGGTGCGGTGGCTCGCCGAATGCATGGTGACGACCGCTTGCCGGATGAGGTTGTCGAGCTCGAGCGTCTCCACCAGGTCCGAGTTCCATATGAGCGACCGGTCGGAGACCTTCACGTCTCCCATGGTCGTCCGGCATTCGTCGATGAGCCGACAGCCTTCCTCCAGCACTTCGCCGGTCCGGAACACGGCCGCGTTGCTCTGCATGATCCGCTGCATGTCGAGGCGGATGGAGGCCGTCGGCCGCGACCCCCGCGCATGGCGGAAGCGATCGAAGCTCTCGAGCGCGCGCGCCTCGGAATCGCCGGGGAGGGGCGGATGGGATTCGCCGGGGGTGATGATCCCGGCGCAGCGCTCGGCCGCCGCCCGGCCGAACACGACGATGTCGAGCAGCGAGTTCGAGCCGAGCCGGTTCGCGCCGTGGACCGAAACGCAGGCGCACTCCCCGATCGCGAGCAGTCCCGGTACCGTCGTCTCCGGGTCTCCGGCCTCGGAGGTCACCACCTCGCCGTGCACGTTGGTGGGAATGCCGCCCATGTTGTAGTGCACGGTCGGAAGGACCGGGATGGGCTCCCTCGTCACGTCCACGCCGGCGAAGATCTGCGCGGTCTCGGAGATCCCGGGCAGCCGCTTCTCGATGACTTCGCTCTGGAGGTGCTCGAGGTGAAGGTGCAGGTGGTCCTTGAGCGGGCCCACCCCGCGGCCCTCCCGGATCTCGATGGTCATCGAACGGCTCACCACGTCGCGCGATGCGAGGTCCTTGGCGTTCGGGGCGTACCGCTCCATGAAGCGCTCGCCCGCCGAGTTGGTGATGAACCCGCCTTCGCCCCGCACCCCCTCGGTGATGAGACACCCCGCTCCGTACACGCCGGTCGGATGGAACTGCACGAACTCCATGTCCTGGAGCGGCAGCCCCGCCCGCAGCACCATCGCGTTGCCGTCGCCCGTGCACGTGTGCGCGGACGTGCACGAGAAGTAGGTCCGGCCGTAGCCGCCGGTGGCGAGCACGACCGCGTGGGCCCGGAAGCGGTGCAGGGCGCCGGTGTCGAGGTCCCAGGCGAGGATGCCCCGGCAGGCTCCCGCGTCGTCCATCAGCAGGTCGAGCGCGAAGTACTCGATGAAGAACTCCGCTGCATGCTTCAGGGACTGCTGGTAGAGCGTGTGCAGGATCGCGTGGCCGGTCCGGTCCGCCGCCGCGCAGGTGCGCTGCGCGATCCCTTCGCCGTACCGGGTCGTCATGCCGCCGAAGGGGCGCTGGTAGATGCGTCCGTCCTCGGTCCGGGAGAACGGCACCCCGTAGTGCTCCAGCTCCAGGACGGCGGGCATCGCCTCGCGGCACATGAACTCGATCGCGTCCTGGTCCCCGAGCCAGTCGGAGCCCTTGACGGTGTCGTACATGTGCCAGCGCCAGTCGTCCTCGCCCATGTTGCCGAGGGCGGCGCTCATGCCGCCCTGGGCCGCCACCGTGTGGCTGCGGGTCGGAAACACCTTCGTGACGCACGCGGTGGAGAGGCCCCGGGCGGCGAGGCCGAGGGTCGCGCGCAGCCCGGCCCCGCCGGCGCCGACGACGACCACGTCGTAGGTATGCTCGGTGAGCGGATAGGCATCGGGCATCTTTGGATCAGCTCCCGGCGGATACTCGAATGATGGAGACGACGCAGGCCGCACCCAGGGCCAGCGCCGCGAACTTGGCCGCGATGATCCCGGCGACCTTGAGACCCGGCGAGTGGACGTAGTCCTCCACGACCACCTGCAGGCCGAGCTGGGCGTGGTGGAAGAGCGCCGCCGTGAACAGGATCCAGAGCGCGGCGGCGATCGGGTGGGCGAAGGCGGCGCGCGCGCCTTCGTAGCCGGCTCCGAGCAGCGCGATCATCATGACGGCGAACCCGACCCCGAGCGGCACGAGGGCGATGGCGGTCAGCCGCTGCGCCCACCAGTGGCGGGCGCCGTCCCTCGCGGCGCCCGCGCCGCGAACGACCGAAAGCGCCGTTCGATACTTCATTCGCTCTCCTCCTGGCGCGGGCCGGATCCGGCGCGCTACGCCGCGTACGCGAGCGCGAATGCGACGACCGTCAGGGCGGCCGAGGCCGCCACCACCGCCTTGCCGCTCGCCTGCACGGTCCGGAGCTCGAAGCCGAGCCCGGCGTCCCAGAACAGGTGCCGGACCCCGTTGCACAGGTGGAAGAAGAACGAGAACGTCAAGGCGAAGAGGAGCAGCCTCCCGAGCCAGGAGCCGAGTGCGCCGCGTACCACCGCAAACGGCTCCGGACCGAGCGAGAGGGCGATCACCCACCAGGCGAAGACCACCGCTCCGAGGCACAGGAACATCCCGGTCGCGCGGTGGAGGATGGACAGCACCGAGGTGATCTGCGGCTTGTAGATCCCGATGTGGGGTGAAAGCGGCCGGCCGGTGGTCGACATCGTCTCCCTCGAACTTGGACGGCCCGGGCTGCCCGGTCGTAGGACACCGCGCCGCCGCCTTTCGGAATACGGCTCGTCATGGGTGCGCGATCGGCTCATGGCGCCCCATGCACGCGATGGGCGTCTAGTCTACCGCGTCGCGGCGCGTTCCCCTAGCCGGACCCGGGAGGACCATGTTGGACATGCCGATTCGATTCGAGCTTGGACGATCCCGCACCCTCGCCCTCTGGCTCGCGGCGGTGCACGGGGGCGGGTTGCTCGCGGCGTGGGGCAGCGCGCTGCCCGCGGCCGCCGCGGGCGTGCTCTCCGCCTTCGCGGCGGCGAGCTTCATTCGCGGCCTGCGCCTCCACGTCCTGCGAAGCGCACGGAACGCCGTCGTGCGGGTCGCGCTCGAACCCGGGATCCGCCTCGGCTTTTCGGATGGGAGGACCTGCCGGGCGGAGCCGCGGGCCCGGCCTTTCCTCCACGCATGGCTCGTCGTGTTGCGGCTCGAGTCGGACGCCGGGCGCACGGTGGTCCTCGTCCCCCCGGACTCGCTCTCCTCGCAAGCCGTCCACAAGATGCTCCGAAGCCGCCTCCGGCACGGGGGGGCGCCGTGAGCATCCGGTCGCCGCAGGCCTTCCGGCGGCTCTCGCGGCTCGAAGGAGAACGCCGGGGGCGCACGACCTTGGGGGAGTCGAGCCGGGAGGCGGCCGTCCGCCGGGACGTCGCCGTGCACGACGCGGTCCGCCTGCTCGACCTCGTCCCGGCGGCACGTCCCGAGAGCGGGTATGATGCGCGCGGCTCGGGATTCCGATACCGGATCGCGGGGTGCGCCTCCGCGGATTCTCTGGTTGCGGCAGGGGCGTTCCGATCGGGTCGTTGGGATCGGGGCCTCCTCGTGTCCATGTCGGCGGAGCTGGAGCCGTTGGCCATCGACGAGTTGAGCTTCGAAGCCGCGCGGGCCACCCGGTCCGTGGCCCGGCTCCGGGCGAGCGGCCGCCGGCGTTGGGGAGGCGGGTGAAGTTCGTCTGCTTCGACACCGCGACGGATGCGCTGACGTGCGCGCTGTGGGCCGACGGAGCGCTGCTCGAGCACCACGAGACGGCGCCGCGCCGGCATGCGGACCGGGTCCTGTCGGTGGTGGACCGGCTCCTCGCCGAGGCCGGGGTCGCCCGGCGCGGCCTCGATGCGGTCGGGTTCGGCCGCGGCCCCGGCTCCTTCACCGGGCTCCGGGTCGCGGCGGGTGTCGCGCAGGGCTTGGCGTTCGCCCTCGACGTCCCCGTGGTTCCGGTCTCGACCCTGGCCGCGATCGCGCAGGGGGCCTTCCGCGAGCACGGGTCGCGGCGGGTGCTCGTCCTCCTGGACGCCCGCTTGGGGGAGGTCTACGCGGGCGCCATGCGGGCGGACCGTTCCGCCGGGGTCGTGCGCGCGATTCGCGAAGAACGGCTGTGCCGTCCCGGGGACCTCGGCGAAGAGCTCGGGGCGGAGGTCGGATGGACCGGCTGCGGTACGGGCTGGAGCGCCTGTCCGGGCCCGCTCCCGGCGGGACTCCAAGCCCGGCTGGAGCGCCTCGAGCCCGATCGCCTTCCGCACGCCCGCGACCTCGCGGCCCTCGTCCGCACGGGGTGGGAGGAAGGGGTCACGGTCGCTGCCGAGCGGGCGTTTCCCGTCTATCTGCGCCGCCGGGTGGTCCGGGGTCCGGAGGCGGTGGGCCGCCCGTGATCCGGCCCCTCGAGCTCGCGATCGGGCTCCGCCACCTCCGGGCGAAGCGAAGGATCCGGTTCATCTCCTTCATCAGTCTCATCTCCGTTCTGGGCATCGCCCTCGGGGTCGCCGCCCTCATCACGGTGCTGTCCGTCATGAACGGATTCGAACGGGAGCTTCGGAGCCGGATTCTCGGGATGGCTTCCCATGCCACCATCGCGGGCTTTCGCGGTCCCCTCCGTAGCTGGCGGGAAGCCGCGGGCAAGGCCCTGGCCCATCCCTCGGTGCTCGGCGCGGCCCCCTACGTGGAAGGGCAGGCGATGCTCACCGCGGGCGGGGCGGTGCGGGGGGTTCTCGTCCGGGGCATCGAGCCCGACGCGGAGCACGGCGTCTCGGACGTCTCGCAGTACCTGGCCGCCGGCGGGCTGGACGCACTCGAAGCGGGCGCCTTTCGCATCGTCGTCGGGTCGTCGCTGGCCGCGCGCCTCGGCCTCGATCTCGGAAGCCGGGTCACCGCCATCGCCCCGGAACCCACCGCGAGCCCGGCCGGGGTGGTGCCAAGACACCGGCGTTTCGAGGTGGCCGGCATCTTCGAGGTGGGCCACGGACAGTACGACTCCTCCTTCGCCCTCATGCACATCGAAGACGCGGCGAGGCTCTTCCGGGTACGGGACGGGGTGAGCGGGCTCCGGCTGCGGCTCGACGACGTGTTCGCGGCCCCGCGCCTGGCGCACGAGATCGCCGCGAGTCTCGGCGGACGCTACTGGGTGACGGACTGGACCCGCTATCACGCGCAGTTCTTTCGGGCATTGCGCATCGAGAAGACCGCGATGTTCATCATCCTCACCCTGATCGTGGCCGTCGCCGCCTTCAATCTCGTCTCCACCCTGGTCATGGTCGTGAACGAGAAGCGGCCCGAGATCGCGATCCTCAGGACCCTCGGGCTCGCCCCGGCGAGCGTGCTCGCGATCTTCCTCATCCAGGGGACGCTGATCGGTCTCGCCGGCACCGGGTTCGGGGCGGCGGCGGGAGTGGCGCTCGCGGGCAACCTGGAAGCGGTCGTTGCCGCCATCGAGCGGTTGATCGGCGAGAAGTTCCTTTCGCCCGAGATCTACTACCTCGACGACGTCCCCGCCGACGTCCGCGGCTCCGATCTGGTGACCATCGTCGTCGTCGCCTTCGTCATGAGCGTGCTTGCGACGATCTATCCCGCTTGGCGGGCCGCGAACACCCGGCCGGCGGAAGCACTCCGGCATGAATGACGCGGCCGTCGTCAGCGCAAGCGGCCTGCGGCGCACCTTCGAGGAGGGCCCGCTCCGCGTCGAGGTTCTGCAAGGGGTCGATCTCGAGGTCTCCCGAGGCGAGAGCGTGGCGATTCTCGGCGCATCCGGCTCCGGGAAGAGCACCCTCCTGCATCTGCTGGGAGGTCTCGACCTGCCGACGTCGGGCTCGGTCCGGATCATGGGAAGAGCCATGAACGAGCTGGGCGAGGCGGAGCGGGGTCGTCTGAGGAACCGGGCCCTCGGATTCGTCTACCAGTTCCATCACCTCCTGCCGGAGTTCACCGCGCTCGACAACGTGGCGATGCCCTTGCTGGTGCGCCGCGAGCCCGCGGCCCGGGCGCGCCGGAGGGCGGCGGAGGTTCTCGGCCGGGTCGGGCTGTCCGAACGGACGATCCATCGTCCCGCGGAGCTGTCGGGAGGCGAGCGCCAGCGCACGGCCATCGCGCGGGCGCTCGCCGGCCGGCCCGCCTGCGTGCTCGCGGACGAGCCGACGGGAAACCTCGATCGCGACACGGCCCGGCGGGTCTGCGATCTCATGTTCGAGATCAACCGGGAGGAGGGGACCAGCCTGGTGGTGGTGACGCACGATCTCGACCTCGCGAAGCGGGCGGACCGGCAATTGCGGCTCGGAGGCGGACGCCTCGATCATGCCGGCTGACCCGCATGTCCCACCGGGTGTCGTCGTGCGGACGTCGAGACGCCGCGGCGGCGGGCCGCTGGACGCCGAAGGGTGATCCGGGGTCCGGATGACGCGCCGGTGGCGAGTCCTCCCGGCGACTGCGGCCTGCTTCGCAGGCCGCGCCTGGAAGCGAGGCAGGAACCGCGGAGGGCGGCAGGCCGCCGACCCCGGCGCGGGCGTGCGGGCGAAGCCGCCCGGAACGGGGTACGGCCCGCCGCCGGGAAGAGGTCGGCGCCCGCCGCGGGGGAACGGTGGGACATGCGGCCCGGCCTCTCAGGTCCGGGGGCTCCGGCGACGGCTCCGCCGTTCGCGCACCACCGCCGCCCGCCAGACGAGATGGGTTCCATAGAAGCCGAGAACGGCGCCCGCCGCACCGAGGACGACGCAACCGAGAACCAGGGGCGGCCAGATGCCGGCGAAGGTGGTGAGAAGCCAGTCCAGCGAGATCTCGAACCGCGCGTCGCGCGTCGGCACGCCGAGGATCCACGCTCCGACCTTGTAGGCTCCGAAGAAGATGGGGCCGATGGTGAACGGGTTGGTGATCCAGCACATGGCGGCGGCAACGGGGATGTTGCATCCGGCGTAGACGGAGATGGCGGCGGCGACCACCATCTGGAACGGCGCGGGGATCATCGAACAGAAGATCCCGATGGCCGCCGCGCGGGCGGTGGACCGGCGGTTGAGCTGCCACAGATCGCGCTTGTCGAGAAGACGCCCGAAGAGACCCATTCCGGCCTGCGAGCGGATCTTCTGCGGCTCGGGAAGCCAGCGATTGAGGAAACGCCGCGGCATTCGGCCTTCCGGTCGACCTCTTCGTCGGTCCGCGGATTATCGGAGCGAACCCGCCGTCCGACAATCCGGGCGAACGATGCCCGGCGCCCCCGCTCCGTGCCGCGGGGAGCAGGCCCAGGCCCTGGATGCCGCCGCGGAGCCGGGCCCGCGGCCCGAACGGCGTAGAGCGCGGACGGCGCGCACGTTGCGATCAGGGACGATCGCCTTCCTGCTCGGGGTCTGTGCGCTGCACGGGCTCGAGGCACTGCCCGGACCCTGGACGGCCGCGCTGCTCCCGGCCGCCCTCTACCTCGCGGCCGCGAGCCGCTTCGCGGCCGCCGGCTGGTGCGCGGTCGGGTTCCTCTGGGCGCTGCTGAGCGCCCATGCGACCCTCGCTGCCCGCCTGCCTTCCGTCCTGGACGGCCAGGACCTCGTCCTGACGGGGCGGATAGCCTCGATACCGTCCCACTCGCCGCGTCGCACCCGGTTCGACTTCGAGGTGGATTCCGGTCTCCCGCAGCGGGCCGGCGGCCGATTGCGTCTCTCGTGGTACGAGGGCCCCCGAGGGGGCCCGCCGGAGCTCGCCACCGGCGAGACCTGGCGGCTCGTGGTCCGTCTCCGTGCGCCGCGCGGGCTTCGCAATCCCGGCGGGTTCGACTACGAAACCTGGCTCTTCGCGCACGGCTATTCGGGCCAGGGGTACGTACGGGCCCGCGACCCCCGCAACGGGAGGCTGTCCCCCGCGGCTCCCTCCGATCCGGACCGGATACGGTTCTCGCTCTCCCGGCGGCTGCGCGAGATCCCGGGACTCGGCCCGGCGGGAGCACTGGTCGAAGCACTCGTGGTCGGGGTTCGCGACCGGATCTCCGAGCACCAGCGAGAGGTCCTTCGCCGGACCGGCACCGCTCACCTGCTCGCGATCTCCGGTCTGCACATCGGGCTCGCGGCAGGTGTCGGATTCGCCGCCGGCCGGCTCACCGGGCCGTGGCTCATCCCCGGCGTGGCGCCGGTGCGCGTCGGGGCGCTCGCGGGCATGGCGGTCGCGGCGGGATACGCGGCGCTTGCCGGCTTCTCGCTTCCCACCCGGAGGGCGCTCGTCATGGCCGTCGTGGTTCTCGGCGCGCTCACCGCCCGCCGCCGACTGGCCGGAAGCAGCGTATTGTGCCTCGGGCTGATGGCGGTCCTGGTCCTGGAGCCGTCGGCCGTGCTCGTTCCGGGCTTCTGGCTGTCGTTCTGTGCGGTCGCGGCGCTCCTGTACGGAATGGGCGGCCGTCCGCACGCGGGCGGTTCGATCCTGCACTGGCGGCGTTGGGCGTTGCCCCAGCTCGTGGTCACGGTGGGTCTCGCGCCCCTCATCGTCCGCTGGTTCGCCGAACAGCCGCTCGCGGGGCCCTTCGCGAACGCGGTCGCCATCCCGTTCGTGGGCGTCGCCGTGCTGCCCGCCCTGCTCGCAGGAAGCCTCTTCCTGTCGCTGCCGGGACGGCTGGCGGACCTGGCGGGGGAGGCCCTGGTCACCGCGGCGGCGCACGGGCTCGACCTGCTGTGGGGGTTCCTCGAGCTCCTGGCCTCCCACGGGCCGCGCTACGTGCTCTCGGTGGAGCCGTCGCTCGCCGCCGCCACGCTCGCGATGGCCGGCGCCGCGATCCTGCTCGCGCCTCCCGGCCTGCCCGGGCGCTGGACCGGCGCCCTGTGGCTCGCACCACTTCTCTGGTGGACGCCGGCCGTCCCCGGACCGGGGGAGGTGAGGGCGGCGTTCCTCGACGTCGGGCACGGCCTCGCGGTGGTGGTCGAGACCAGGGATCGGGTTCTCGTCTACGACACGGGGGACGGCCATGCCGCCGGCATCGTCGGATCCTATCTGGCCTGGCGCGGGAGAAGGAGCATCGACACCGTCGTGGTGAGCCACGCGGACTCCGACCACCGCGGCGGCTACCCCGCGCTCGTCCGGCGGTTCCCCGCGCGGCGGGTGCTCGCGAACGAGGGCGTACCGGGTGCGGACCCCTGTGTCGCGGAGCATTCCTGGGAATGGAACGAGGTCCGGTTCGAGGTACTGCATCCTCCGTCGCCGGCCTGGAGAGGGAACGACGGCTCCTGCGTGCTCCGCATCCTGGCCTCCGGCCGGACGATGCTGCTCACCGGGGACATCGAGACCCGGGCGGAACGCCGGTTGCTCCACGGAGCCCGCGACCTCCGGGCGGACGTGCTCTCCGCCCCGCACCACGGCAGCCGCACCTCGTCCAACCCCGCCTTCCTCGATGCGACCGGCGCCCGCCACGCGATCTTCTCGGTCCGGCACGGCAATTCATGGAACCTTCCGGCGCCCGCCGTGCTCGAGCGGTACCGGGCGCGCGGCGTCCTCATCCACCGCACGGACGAGCACGGAGCGGTCACGGTCTCCATCCGGTCTTCGGGCGCGGTCGATATCCGTCACTGGCGGCCCGGACGGTTCTGGCACGTTCGCTGATCCGCCCCGGCGCGGGTCCCGGCCCGGCATGGCGGGGCCGCACACCGGCCGCCGTCCGATACCGGGGCGGGCATCCGTTACACTCGCCGACCGGGAAAGGCTCCATGAGATCGAGGCCTTCGCCGCCAAGGTTCCGCGGTCCCGGCTGCGAGCGGGGGACGGGGTGCAGCGCATCGCTTTCCGGCTTCTCGACGAAATGTGGTACGGGCGCCGGGCCTGGGGCCGGTGGCTGGCCTTCCTGTCCCTTCCGTACGAGGCGGCCGTGCGTACCCGCCGAACCGCGTTCCGCCGCGGCCTGCGGCGGTCTCATCGGATCGGAGCGCCCGTCGTGGTAGTAGGCAACATCGCGGCCGGAGGCACCGGGAAGACCCCCCTCGTCGTGTGGCTGGTGCGTTGTCTTCGCCGGCACGGCTACCGTCCCGGGGTGATCTGTTCGGGCTATCGGGGAACCGCGCGCGACCGGCCGCGATGCGTCCACGAAGACTCCGACCCCGCCGCGGTCGGGGACGAAGCGGTGCTGGTGGCGAGGCGGTGCGGGTGCCCGGTCGTGGCGGGCCGGGACCGCGTCGCGGCGGGCCGGCTGCTGCTCCGCCGCTCCGACTGCGACGTCGTGGTGTCCGACGACGGCCTCCAGCACTACCGGCTCGCCCGCGACCTCGAGATCGCGGTGCTCGACGGCCGGCGTCGCCACGGGACCGGGTGGTGTCTTCCCGCCGGCCCGCTGCGCGAGCCGGTGTCGCGTCTCGAATCGGTCGACTTCGTGGTCGCCAAGGGCCGTCCGGGGGAAGGAGAGTATCGGATGGATCTGACCGGAAGGACCCTTCGGCTCGCCGCGGACGATTCCGTCGCGATCGATGCGGCCGAGCTCTCGTCGAGCCCGGTTCACGCGGTGGCGGGGATCGGCAACCCCGACTCGTTCTTCGGACGCCTGGGGGACCTCGGCCTTCGGATCATCCCCCGCGTGTTCTCCGACCACCACTCGTTCTCGGCGGAGGACATCGAGTTCCGGGACGAGCAGCCGGTGATCATGACCGAAAAGGATGCGGTCAAGTGCCGCGGGTTCGCGGGGAGGCGCCACTGGTACCTGCCGGTCGACGCCGAGGTCGACCCGGCCCTGGAGCCGGACCTCATCGCCCGGCTCTCCGGAAACGCATGAAGAACGAACGCTTCATCGCGGTCGTTCCCGCGCGGCTCGGGTCGACACGGCTGCCGGGGAAGGTGCTGCGGGCCATCGCGGGAAAGCCGATGGTCCGGCACGTCTGGGAGCGGGCCCGCGAGAGCGGGGCGGAGCGCGTGATCGTGGCGGTGGACGACGAACGCGTCGCGGAGGCGGTGGCCGGCGCCGAGGTCTGCCGCACGTCGGCCGCCCACCGTTCCGGAACGGAGAGGATCGCGGAAGTCGTCGAACGGATGGCGATCGCTCCGGATGCGGTCATCGTCAACGTGCAGGCGGACGAGCCCCTGCTCCCCCCGGAGCTCGTCCGTCAGGTGGCCGCCAACCTCGCGGCGCGGTCCGCGGCGGACGTGACGACCCTGTGCGAGCCGATCGCATCGGCGGACGAGGTGTTCGACCCCGACGTGGTCAAGGTCGTCCGGGACGATGCGGGCTTCGCCCTGTACTTCAGCCGGGCTCCCGTTCCGTGGCCGGGGGCCGGCTCCCCCCGCCGCGAGGGCTGGCGCGCCGGTGTGCACTTCCGCCATATCGGCCTCTACGCCTACCGCGCCCGCTTCGTGCTCGGCTACGTGAAGCTTCCGGCGGCCGCGCTCGAGGCCGCGGAATCGCTGGAGCAGCTCCGGGTGCTGGCCCACGGGGGAAGGATCCACGTGGACGTGGCGGCGGCGGCGCCGGGACCGGGGGTGGATACCGAAGCCGACCTCGCCAGGGTCCGCGCGCTCGCCGGCGGAAGCTGAGGATGCACCGACCGTACCGGCGCTTTGCCCGGAATCCGGCCGGACGCGACTTCGTGGTCGGGGACGTCCACGGGATGTTCTCCGCCCTGCGCGAGCTGCTGGCGCGGGCGCGGTTCGACGAACGATGCGACCGGCTCTTCTCGGTCGGCGACCTCATCGACCGCGGACCCTCCTCGCGCGAGGCGCTCGACTGGCTCGCGAAGCCGTGGTTCCACGCGGTTCGCGGGAACCACGAGCAGCTCCTGCTCGACTCCGGCGACCCGGCCACCCGGGATCTCTGGATCCGGCACAACGGGGGGGCCTGGTGGCTCGATTGCGGACCCGCCGAACGCGAGGCGTTCCGCGAGGCGTGCGCGGGCCTTCCCATCGCCATCGAGATTGCCGCGTCGCGGGGGAGGGTAGGGGTGGTCCACGCCGACGCGCCCCGTTCGAACTCGTGGACCGACTTCCTCTCTCGTCTGGAGTCGGGGGACGAACGTTCCGTCGAGCACGCGCTGTGGTCGCGCGAGCGGGTTGCCGCGGGGTCCTGCGGGCGCGTTTCGGGCGTGGACCTCGTACTCTGCGGCCATACCCCGACGACCCGGATCGTCGAGGTGGAGAACGTCCGCTTCATCGACACCGGAGCGGTGTACGTACAGTTCGCGAGCGCCCGGCTCACCATGGTCGAGATCGAACCGAAGTGGTGCCGCGCGGACTCCGTCCCGACGAGCGGCTAGAGCGGACGTCCCGCCGACCTTCGCCGCGGAGGGGTCGAGACCCTGCGCGCCGCCGGACGCCGGAGCCTTCTCGCGGGCCCCGGACCCGGCCGATGCTCCATCCGGCTCTCCGGTTCCCGCCGCCCGGCCCGTTCCGCGCGCGCGGCGCCGCGCTCCGCCGCCTCTTCCCCGTCCTCCTGGCGGAGCCGGGGGAGGGGGCTACCGGGCCCGGTAGACGATCCTGCCCTTGGTCAGGTCGTAGGGCGTCAACTGCACGGTGACCTTGTCACCGGTCAGGATGCGGATGTAGTTCTTTCGCATTTTTCCCGAGATGTGCGCGGTAACGGTATGTCCGTTCTCGAGCTCCACCCGAAACATGGTGTTCGGCAGCGTCTCGGCGACGGTGCCTTCCATTTCGATATGGTCTTCTTTCGGCAAGCGCGACCCCCTTTTCCCGGTCCCGGGAGACATTCTCCGGGCTGAGCCCCCGATTGGCAAGGAAATCGGGCCGTCTCACCCGCCCCGCGCCCCGTCTGCAGGAGCCGCGGGACCCGTGCAATGGGCGAGGAGGGCGAGAAACTCGCGGCGCGGAACGAGGCGCGCTCCCATCCGCAGCAGATGTTCGTTCGGTACCTGGCAGTCGACAAGGGCGTATCCTTTCGCGCACAGCCAGGCCAGGGCGACCTTGGAAGCGTCGGGAACCCGCGAGAACATGGACTCGCCGCAGAACACCGGCCCCACTTCGACGCCGTAGATCCCGCCCGCCAGCATTCCGCCGCGCCAGCACTCGATCGAACGAGCGTGCCCCGCCGCGTGAAGGGCGCGATACGCTTCCTGCATCTCGGGGCCGATCCAGGTCCCGGGCTCGCCGTCCCGCCTCGGTGCGGCACAGCCCTTCACGACCTCGCCGAACGCGGCGTTCTCGGTGGTCCGGAACTCGTTCCGGCGCAGGCGGCGGCGCAGGCGCCGGGAGATCCGCAGCTCGGCGGGCACGATCACGGTGCGAGGGTCCGGCGACCACCACAGGATCGGCCCCGCGCCCGAGTACCAGGGGAAGATCCCGTGCCGGTAGGCGTACACCAGGCGCTCGACGCCGAGGTCGCCGCCCACCGCGAGGGGACGATCCCCCGGGGCGCTTCGCGGATCCGGAAAGGTGTCCGGCGGGGAGCCCGGATCGATGAACCATGCCGCGCCGGCCGGGCCGGCCGGCCGCGTGTCCCCATCTTCCCGCGCCGGCCGGCCGGCGTCACTCGAGGGATTCGAGGTACTTCTCCGCGTCGAGGGCGGCCATGCACCCGCTCCCGGCCGAGGTGACGGCCTGGCGGTAGACCGGGTCGGCCACGTCACCGGCCGCGAACACCCCCGGTACGCTGGCCGCGGTGGCGTTGCCGTCCCGCCCGCTTCGGACCCGGACGTAGCCTCCCTCCATGTCGAGCTGTCCCTCGAACAGGGCGGTGTTCGGGGTGTGTCCGATCGCGATGAAGACGCCCGCGACCCCGAGCTCGCGGACCGCGCCGGACCCGGTATTCCGGATCCGCAGGCCGGTCACCCCGGAATCGTCCCCCAGCACCTCGTCGACGACGTGGTTCCACCGGATGGCCACGTTCGCCTCCCGGGTCTTCGCCGCGAGCCGATCGGCCAGGATCTTCTCCGCCCGGAACCGGTCCCGGCGGTGGACCACGTCCACCGTCGATGCGATGTTCGAGAGGTACAACGCCTCTTCGACCGCCGTATTGCCGCCCCCGACCACCGCGACCGGCCGGTCCTTGAAGAAGAAGCCGTCGCAGGTCGCGCAGGCCGACACGCCGGCGCCCCTGTACCGCTCCTCCGAGGGCAGGCCGAGGTACTTCGCCGATGCGCCGGTGGCGATGATGAGCGCATCGCAGGTGTAGACGGCCTCGTCTCCGACGAGACGAAAGGGGCGCTCGAGGAGGTGGGCGGTGTGGATGTGGTCGAAAACGGATTCGGCGCCGAACCGTTGCGTATGGGCCTGCATCCGGGCCATGAGGTCCGGTCCCTGCAATCCTTCGACGTCGCCCGGCCAGTTGTCGACGTCCATGGTGGTGGTCATCTGCCCGCCCCTCTCGAGGCCGGTGATCATGACCGGGTCGAGGTTTGCGCGGGCGGCGTACAGGGCGGCCGTGCACCCGGCCGGACCCGAGCCGAGTATGAGAAGCCGGCAGTGCCGCGGGGCGGTATGGGGCATGTCGAAGGGCTCGGAGGTGCGGGGCTCGTGGGTCGGAGAACGGGCGGCCGCGGCGCCACGGGACATTCTATACCCGGCCCGGTCGGAGACGCCGCTCGGGGGCCGCCCGGCACGGATCTTCGGCACGGCTCGCTCCGGACCTCCGATCACCTGGAATTTCTCGTTACCAGAATGAAGTGGACGTGGAACCGGAGATCCGACATCACCCTTCGATTGAGCCGAGGGTCGATTCGGAGGATAATTCCGGTCCGGTTCGGATCCGGCATTCCCGTTTGGCGCAGATCGATCCAGTACGGTTCCTCACCAGGGCATTCGGCCGGGGCGGGCGGGAGATCACCCTCGTCGGGTTCGGGGCGGCCGCCCTCTTCCTCGCGATCGCGATATCGAGCTATCACCGCGGGGACCCGAGCTGGTCGGTCCGCAACGCGTCGGAGCACGTCGTCAACCGGGGAGGGGTGGTCGGCGCATGGGTCTCCGACCTCCTGCTCCAGCTGTTCGGACACGTAGCGTGGGCCCTTCCGATCCTGCTCGTGGTCGCGGGGGTCGTCCTGTTCGTCGACCGTGAACGCCCGTCGGCCCGGTTCGTCCGGGGGACGCGCGCGATCGGGTTCGCGATGGTGCTCATGGCCGCGTGCGGGGTGGCCACCCTGCACTACGGCGACGCGGGCACGCTTCCGGAAGGGGTCGGGGCAGGGGGGATCCTCGGCGCCGTCATCGGCGATGCGTCCTTCGTCGCATTCAATTTCCTCGGCGCCACGGTGGTCATGCTGGGCGTGCTGCTCACGGGCTGGGCGCTGTTCACGCGGGTGTCCTGGCTGGCCGTCATGGAGACGACGGGACGCCTCACCGTGTCCCTGTTCGCTTCGGCGGCCGGCCGGTCCGAGCGGCGGCGCGAACGCCGCGAGGTCTCCGACGCACGCCGGGAGCGGGTGCAGACGGTGGCGGAGAAGACCCGGCGCAACCCGAGGCGCAGCCGGCCGCCGCGCATCGAGCCGGTGCTCACCGAGATCGAAACGAGCCCTCGCGCCACCCGGGAGCGGCAGACCGCTCTCTTCGAGCCGGAAGGCCCCCGGCTGCCGGAGCTCGCCCGGCTCGACAAACCCTCCGACCGCCCTCCGGCGATGTCGGCCGCGGCCCTCGAGACGATGTCCCGGCAGGTGGAGGTCAAGCTGCGCGACTTCGGGATCGACGTGGAGGTGGTGGCCGTTCATCCCGGGCCGGTCATCACCCGCTTCGAGCTCGAGCCGTCCCCGGGCCTGAAGGTGAGCCGGGTCACCGCCCTGGCCAAGGACCTCGCCCGATCGCTGTCGACGGTGAGCGTGCGGATCGTCGAGATCATTCCCGGGAAATCCGTCATTGGTCTCGAGGTTCCGAACGAGGAGGTCGAGCTGGTCTACCTGAGCGAGATCCTCGGCTCCACGGACTACGACAAGAGCACGTCTCCGGCCAGCCTCGCCCTGGGCAAGGACATCGCCGGCCAGCCCGTGGTCGTGGACCTGGCCCGGATGCCCCATCTCCTCGTCGCGGGAACCACCGGCTCCGGGAAGTCCGTCGCCCTGAACGCGATGATCCTGAGCATCCTCTACAAGGCGCCGCCCGAGCAGGTGCGGCTCATCATGGTCGACCCGAAGATGCTCGAGCTCTCGGTATACGACGGGATCCCCCATCTGCTCGCCCCGGTGGTGACCGACATGAAGGATGCGGCCAACGCCTTTCGCTGGTGCATCGGCGAGATGGAGCGCCGCTACCGCCTGATGTCCGAGCTCGGGGTCCGGAACCTCGCCGGCTTCAACCGCAAGGTCGCGGAGGCGATGAAGGCCGGCGAGCCCATTCCCGACCCGATGGCGCGAGCGGGGGAGGGCGAGGACGGGGAGGATGGGTTGCTGACCGGGCCGATGCCCCTCATCGTGGTGGTGGTGGACGAGCTCGCCGACCTGATGATGGTGAGCGGGAAGAAGATCGAACAGCTCATCGCCCGGCTGGCCCAGAAGGCCCGGGCGTCGGGCATTCATCTCCTCCTCGCGACCCAGCGGCCGTCGGTGGACGTGATCACGGGGCTCATCAAGGCGAACATTCCCAGCCGGATCGCGTTCCAGGTCTCGTCGCGGATCGATTCGAGAACCATTCTCGATCAGGGCGGCGCGGAGCAGCTGCTCGGGCATGGCGACATGCTTCACCTCACGCCGGGAATGCAGGCCCCGGCCCGGGTCCATGGAGCGTTCGTGAGCGACCAGGAGGTGCACCGGGTGGTGGACGACCTCAAGTCGTGGGCGGAGCCGGAATACGTGGACGGGGTGCTCGAAGGCGGGGAGTGGTCCTCCGACCCCGGCGCCGGGGAAGCCGCGGACCGCGGCGAGGAGGCCGATCCGCTCTACGACGAGGCGGTCCGCATGGTGACCGAATCCGGGCGGGCATCGATCTCGGGGGTGCAGCGCCGGTTGAAGATCGGCTACAACCGGGCCGCGAGGATGGTCGAGCAGATGGAGGCGGACGGGGTGGTCGGGCCGGTGCAGTCGAACGGGTCGCGGGAGGTTCTGGCGCCGCCCCCACCGGAGTGATGCTCTCCTTCCCCGGAACGGGCGGTCGGGCGCTGGTCGCCGGCCTGACGGTGATCGCGGCGGTCCTCGCGGCAGCGCCGTCCGCGGCCGCGGGCGACGAGGCCGAAGCGCGAATCGACGGCTGGCTCGCCGCCAACGGCTCCCTTCGCGCGCGATTCACCCAGACGGTGTTCGACGAAGACGGGGTTCGGATCGACGAGTCGCACGGAACCGTCGCCTTCCGCCGGCCCTACCGCTTCCGGTGGGACTACGCGGCCCCCGAGCCGCGGACCATCGTTGCGGACGGGGAGAACCTCTGGTGGTACGACGTCGACCTCCGGCAGGTCACGGTACGCCCGGTCGAAGCCGCCCTCGAGGGGACCCCCGCTTCGTTGCTCACCGGGCCGGACGGCCGCGCCGGCAAGCACTTCCGGGTCGCGGCCCTCGAACCGGCCGGGGGCGTCACCTGGATCGAGCTCGTTCCACGCGGCCCGGACGCCGCGTTCCGCGCGCTCCGGGTCGGGCTGCAGGGAGAGGTGCTCCACGCGATCGAGATGGAGGACGGGTTCGGCCAGACCACCCGGATCGAGTTCTTCGACGTCGAATCCGATCCGCCCCCGGATGCCGGGCGGTTCCGATTCGTGCCTCCGTCGGAAGCCGACGTCGTTCGGGGCGGGTGACTTGAGCACGGAGCAAGCGCCGCTCGCGGACCGGCTCCGTCCGCGTTCGCTGGCGGAGTTTGCCGGGCAGACCCACCTGCTGGCGGAGGGGAAGCCGCTTCGCCTGGCTCTCGACGGCGGCCGCATCCACTCGATGATCCTGTGGGGTCCGCCCGGATCGGGCAAGACCACGCTCGCGCGGCTTGCGGCGAAGGCGACCGACGCGGACTTCATCGGGCTGTCCGCGGTGCTCGGCGGCGTCAAGGACATTCGGAGCGCGGTGGACGCCGCGCGGGCGAACCGCACGGCCGGGCGCGCAACGGTGCTCTTCGTCGACGAGGTGCACCGGTTCAACAAGGCCCAGCAGGATGCCTTCCTCCCCCATGTCGAAGACGGCACGCTCGTCTTCATCGGGGCGACCACGGAGAACCCCTCGTTCGAGGTGAACTCGGCCCTCATCTCGCGCACGCGCGTCTACGTGCTGGAGCCGGTCGAGGACCGGGCCATCGTGCGCGTGGTGGTGCGGGCGCTCGAGGACGTAGAGTACGGTCTCGGCCGGCACGGATTCGTGCTGGACCCGCCGGATCGGGACCGGCTCGTCGAGGCGGCGGACGGCGACGTGCGCCGGGCGCTCAACGCCCTCGAGCTCGCGGCCGGCCTCGCGGTGCAGGCGGGGGAACGCCGCCTCGGCGGCGAGCGCCTCGCCGAGGCGCTCGCCGGGGGCGGGCTTCGCCGCTTCGACAAGGGCGGCGATGCCTTCTACGACCTCATCTCCGCCGTCCACAAGTCGATCCGGGGCTCGAGCCCGGATGCGGCCCTCTACTGGATCGGCCGGATGCTGGACGGAGGATGCGATCCCCTGTACGTCGCGCGCCGTCTCGTTCGGGTGGCGTCCGAGGACGTCGGGAACGCGGACCCGCGAGCGCTGCGGATCGCGCTCGATGCCTGGGAAGCGTACGAACGCCTCGGGAGCCCCGAGGGCGAGCTCGCGATCGCCCAGGCGGGGGTCTACCTCGCCTGCGCCGCGAAGAGCGACGCGGTGTACAAGGGGTTCGGCGCGGCCACGGCGGACGTCCGCCGGCATGGCTCGCTCCCCGTGCCCCTGCACCTGCGCAACGCCCCGACCTCGCTGATGCGCGAGCTCGGCCACGGCCGGAGCTACCGCCACGCGCACGACGAGCCCGAGGGCTACGCGGCGGGGGAGACCTACCTGCCCGAACGCCTGGCCGGACGACGCTACTACACACCGGCCTCGCGCGGTCTGGAGATCCGCATTGCCGAGAAGCTGGCCCGCCTGCGGGAGCTCGACCGCACGGCGCGGAGAACGTCTCGAGAGGGAGACCGGGATGCTTGATCCGAATCGATTCCGACGGGGGCTCGACGAGACCGCGGCGGCTCTCGCGCGCCGTTTCTTCGACCTCGACGTGGACGCGGTCCGCCGCCTCGAGGCGGACCGCCGAGACCTTCAGACCCGGGTGGAAGGGCTTCGAAACGAACGCAACGTGCGCTCGCGGAGGATCGGAAAGGCCAAGGCGGCCGGGGAGGACGTCCAACCGCTGCTCGCCGCCGTCTCGCGCCTCGGGGGCGAGCTCGAGGCGGCGGAGCAGGGGCTCGACGAGGTCCGGGGCCAGCTGGATGCGATGCTGCTCGAGACGCCGAACCTGCCTCATCCATCGGTCCCGACGGGGCGAACCGAGGCGGAGAACCTCGAGGTGCGCAGGTGGGGCGACCCGCCGCGCTTCGATTTCGAACCGCGCGACCACGTGGAGCTCGGGTCCGGCGGGATGGACTTCGAGATCGCCGCCAGGCTCTCGGGCAGCCGTTTCGTCACCCTGTTCGGACCGCTCGCCCGGCTTCACCGGGCGCTCGCCCAGTTCATGCTCGATCTGCACGTTCGAGAGCATGGCTACACCGAGGTCCACACCCCGTATCTCGTACACCCGAGGACCCTGCTGGGGACCGGGCAGCTCCCGAAGTTCGAGTCGGATCTCTTCCGCGTGGCCGGGCACGATCTTCGTCTCATCCCGACCGCCGAAGTGCCGCTCACCAACATCGTCCGGGAGCGGATCCTGGACGCGGACGATCTGCCCATGAAGCTCGTGGCGCACACCCCATGCTTCCGGAGCGAGGCGGGCTCCCACGGACGCGACACCCGGGGCATGCTCCGCCAGCACCAGTTCGACAAGGTGGAGCTGGTGCAGGTGGTCCGCCCGGACGATTCCTACGATGCGCTCGAAGAGCTGACCGCGCACGCGGAGACGGTTCTCCGGCGCCTGGAGCTTCCTTACCGCGTGGTGGTCCTCAGCACCGGCGACATGGGGTTCGCGGCCGCCAAGACCTACGATCTGGAGGTCTGGCTCCCGGGCCAGCAGCGCTACCGGGAGATATCCTCGTGCAGCAACTGCGAAGGTTTCCAGGCCCGGCGGATGAGGGCGCGGTGGCGCGGTCCGGAAGGACGGGGAACCGAGCCGGTCCACACCCTCAACGGTTCGGGGCTCGCGGTCGGACGCACCCTCATCGCGGTGCTCGAGAACTTCCAGGACGCTTCGGGCCGGGTGCGGATACCCGATGCGCTCCGCCCGTTCATGGACGGGGTGGGATCCCTCTGACGCCGCACGGCGCCCGCCCCGACGTCACACCAGCTTCATCAGCAGAAAGACGAAGGCGCCCACCAGCACGAGCGGAACGATCGCGGCAAGCCACTGCTTCCCGGAAGCCTTGGGCGTCGCCCGCAGGATCCCCGGCAGGCGCGGGATCAGGAAGACCAGCATCGCTCCGAGCAGGAGCGCGCCGCCGATCTGCATCCAGTCCATCGCCGCCTCCCCGCGGCCGGACGTCCCGGCCCGGCGGCCGGGGCGCCGCGCGGCCGGGATCAGTCGTCGTTGCTCGCGAATCCCAGCAGATGCAGGAGGTGGATGAAGATGTTGAAGATGCTGAGGTAGAGGGACACGGTGGCGAGGATGTAGTTGGTCTCGCCGCCGTTCACCATCCGGCCCGTGTCGAACAGGATGAACCCGCTCATGATGAGGATCACCACCGCCGAAATGACGAGCGAGAGGATCGGGATCTGCAGGAAGATGTTGGCCACCGCCGCCACCAGGACCACCACGAACCCGGTGAACAGGAAGCCGCCGAGGAAGCTGAAGTCCCGCCGGGTGGTGAGCGCATAGCCGGACAGGGCGAGGAAGATGATCCCCGTGCCGCCGAGGGCGGTCATCACGACGCTCGACCCGTTCGGCAGGGCGAGGTAGAGGGAGAGGATCGGCCCGAGCCCGAACCCGAGCAGGCCGGTGATCGCGAACACGACCCAGAGGCCGTGAGCCGACCGCGCCGCCTTCGGCAGCACGAACCAGACGAGGAGCAGGGCTCCGCCGACGGACAGCAGGTAGGCCATGGGGGGCATGGCGAGAACCATCGACAGCCCGGCGGTGAGGCCGCTGAAGAGAAGGGTCAGGGCCAGCAGGGAGTACGTGTTGCGGATGAGCCGGTTCGTGGCCGCCACCGAAGGGGCGGACCGGGTCAGACTCGGCTGGAACGTTGCCATGATTCACCTCCGGGACGGTCGAGGGCCTGCCGCAGGGTCATTATAGCCCGCGGGGCTCTCTCGCGACATGGAGGCGGCGCACCGATTCTTCAATCACCGATCCCCCCTTCGACTCCCCGAGCGGTTCGGCTATGCTCCCGAGCGGGGAGAGGTGGCTGAGCGGCTGAAAGCGGCGGTCTTGAAAACCGTTGACCGGCGACGGTCCGGGGGTTCGAATCCCTCCCTCTCCGCCATCCCGAAATCCAGGAGATCACGTTCCATGACCGTCCGGAACGGCCGCGAGTTTCTTGCCATCCCGGGTCCGACCACCGTTCCCGACGAGGTGCTGTCCGCGATGCACCGCCCCGCGGTCGATCTCTACTCGGGCGAGATCATCCAGGTAACGGCGAGCTGCATATCGGACCTGAAGAAGATCATCCGAACGAAGAGCGAGCCCTTCCTGTACGCCGCGAACGGCCATGGCGCCTGGGAGGCGGCGCTCGTCAACTGCCTGAGCCGCGGCGATCGGGTGCTGGCCCTCGAGAGCGGGATGTTCGGCCGGGCCTGGGCGGAGATGGCCGAGGTGCTCGGCCTCGAGGTGGAGCTGCTCGCCGCCCGCCCGCGGCGCGCGATCGATCCGGACGCGGTAGGAGACCGCCTTCGCAGCGACCGGGAAGGCCGGATCAAGGCCGTGCTCGCGGTCCAGATCGACACCGCGGCCGGCATCGTCAACGACGTTCCGGCCATCCGGCGGGCCGTCACCGAGGCGGGGCACCCCGCGCTCGTCATGGTCGACACGATCGCGTCGCTCGCCTGCATGCCCTTCGAGATGGACGCCTGGGGCGTCGACGTGACGGTCGCGGGCTCGCAGAAGGGCCTGATGACGCCGCCCGGTCTCGCGTTCGTCGCCGCCGGGGAGCGGGCCCGCGCGGCCCACCGCCGCGCCGATCTGGTGACCCGCTACTGGGACTGGTCCTTCCGGGCAGGAGACGAGCATTATCGGAAGTACTGCGGCACCGCCCCCGAGCACCTGATGTTCGGGCTCCGCCGCGCCCTCGACATGCTCCTGGAGGAAGGGCTCGGGAACGTGTACCGCCGTCATGCCCGGCTCGCCGAAGCGACCCGCGCCGCGGTCGAGCGCTGGTCCGAGGGCGGCGCCTTCGGGTTCAACGTCCTCGAACCGTCCGAACGTTCCAGCTCGGTCACGACCCTCCGGTTCGAGGAACACGATCCGCAACGCCTGCTCGACTTCTGCCGCGAACGCTGCGGCGTGGTCCTCGGCATCGGCATCGGCCCGGAGCTCTCCGGCCGGGCCATCCGGATCGCCCACATGGGGCACGTCAACGCGCCGATGCTGCTCGGCGTCCTCGGCACGTTCGAGACCGCGCTGACCGCCCTCGGCGTCCCTCACGGGAGGAGCGGGGTCGCCGAGGCGGCCGCCTCGCTGGGCGCCGCCCTCGCCGGCGAGTCCGCATCGCCCCCCGGCACGCCCGCCCAGGCCTCCTCCGGCGCGCGGCCCCGGACCGGGCGGGCCGCGGGGCGGTCCGAGCCGGCGGAGGGCGGACGGGCCGGCTACCCCGGCTCCCGCGGCGGCGCCGCCGATCCCGGACACGCTCGAGAGAAGTCGACGATCCCCTGACGCCTGTAGGATAAGACGGTACGAACCGCGAGCCGGATTCCTACGCCAGACGTGCAATCCTCCTGTCCACATCGCACCAGCCCCCGGAGTAAGGTCCCCGCGAGGGTTGGACGGATGGATCCCCTTGGTAGCGCCATCCGCGACGGCATCTTGCGATTTGAGGAAGCACAATGCAACGGAAAAGCCGGATCGGCTCGATCAAGGTAGTACTCGTCGAAGACGAGATTCTGGTTCGTTCCCTGATAAAGGAGCTGCTGGAAGCAACTGGAAACATTGACGTCATCGGCGAAGCGGCCAATGGAGAGGAAGCGGTTCGTCTCGTGAAGAAGCGGTGCCCGGAGGTCGTGGTGTTCGACGTCAACCTCCCCGGCATCGGAGCGGTCGAAGCGACCCGCTTGCTGCGGCGGTTGGACGAATCGATCCGGCTTCTCGCACTCAGCCCGAACGTGGACCCGAGCGTTCCCCTGCGGCTTCTCGAAATGGGCATCGACGGCGTGGTCACGAAGTCGAGCTCCCCGGACGAGTTCGTGGAGGCCGTCCGGGAGGTCCACCGGGGCCGCAAGTACCTCGATGCGCGGGTGGCGCGCAACATCGTACTCGACCGGGTGAGCGGCCGCCTGTCGCCTCTCGACGCGCTCACCCCGCGGGAGATCGAGGTCATGACCTGGATCGCCAAGGGGCGCAGGGTGGCGGAGATCGCCGACGCGCTGGCACGAAGCCCGAAGACGATCAGCACGTTGCGAAGCCGGGTGCTGCGCAAGCTCGACGTCCGTTCGGACGTGGAGGTCGCGCTCCTGGCACTCCGGCACCGGCTGGTGAAGCTGGACTTTCTCTGCTGATCGGAGCAGGAACCCCGGGGCGGGCAGGGAGGTCCGCCCCGGGGAGACCCTCCTGCGGCCGGCGCGGTCGAGGGCGTAACGGCGCCCCCGGCGGCGGCCGCCGGGGGAGAGCCGGGGGCAGGCGCCCACTACCTCGAACCGCGCGGTTACGAGTATCCTCTTCCCATGCTGGACGATGCGGCGGCGCGCTTCGATGCCGGCGCCTTTCTCAGGACGGTGCCGAGCCGCGCTGGCGTCTACCGCATGGTGGACCGCCACCACCGGGTCCTCTACGTCGGGAAGGCGCGCAACCTCCGGCGGCGGCTCTCGTCCTGGCTGCGGGGCGGCGCGCGGGACGAGAAGGGGAGGGCGCTTCTCTCCCGTACCTCGGCGGTGGAGGTGACGGTCACCCACACCGAGACCGAGGCGCTGCTGCTCGAGAACAACCTCATCAAGGAGCACCGGCCGCGCTACAACATCATCCTGCGGGACGACAAGAGCTATCCCTGGATCCATCTCGCGGAGCAGACTTCGTTTCCCCGCTTCGTCTTTCACCGCGGGTCGCGGCGCGCGGCGGGCCGGTACTTCGGGCCCTTCTCGAGCGCCGGGGCGGTACGCCAGACCATCGCGCTCATCCACAAGCTGTTCCGTGTCCGCCAATGCACGGACGCGTTCTTCCGAAACCGCTCCCGACCCTGCCTCCAGTACCAGATCGACCGATGCAGCGGGCCGTGCGTGGGGCTCATCGAACGGGCCGACTACGCCGAGGACGTCCGCCATGCGACCATGTTCCTCGAAGGACGGAGCGAGGCCATGATCGAGGAGCTGGTCGAGCGGATGGAGGCCGCATCCCGGCGCCTCGACTTCGAGCTCGCGGCTCGCTACCGGGACCAGATCTCCGGGCTGCGCCGGGTCCAGGAACGCCAGTACGTCGATGGGGCGCGGGGCGACGTCGACGTGGTGGCGGTTCGCCGCGGGGAAGGGATCGGGGTCGTCCAGATCATGGAGATCCGCGACGGCCGGAACCTCGGGAGCCACACCCGCCTGCCGCGCAATCTCCAGGGAGCGACCGAGGAGGACATCCTCCAGGCCTTCCTCGCGCAATACTACCTGTCCGACGACCGGCTCATCCCTCGCCGCATCGTGCTCGACCGCCCGCTGGAAGGCCTCGAACCGCTCGTCGAGGCGGTCTCCCGCCGGTCGGGGCGCAAGGTCTCGGTCGGCATGGGGCGGCGGGGAAACCGGGCGCGTTGGGTGGAGATGGCGGGGGAGAACGCCGAGATCGCCCTCCGCCAGCGGCTCGCCGATCGGTCCACCCTGGACGACCGCCTCACCGCCCTCGCCGAAGCCCTCGATCTCCCCGCGCCGCCCGCCCGCATCGAGTGCTTCGACGTAAGCCATACGGACGGGGAGGCGACGGTGGCCTCCTGCGTGGTGTTCGGGCCGGAGGGGCCGGTCAAGTCCGACTACCGGCGCTTCAACGTCCGCGGCGTGACCCCGGGGGACGACTACGCGGCGATGCACCAGGCGCTTGCCCGCCGCTTCGCCTCGGCCGGCCGGGACGAGGACGGCGCCGAGGCCGCGCCGTTTCCGGACCTCCTCCTGATCGACGGGGGCCGCGGCCAGCTCGGTCGCGCCGTCGGGGTTCTGGAGGAGCTGGCCCTGACGGGCATCGAGACGGCCGCCGTCGCCAAGGGACCGGGCCGCAAGCCGGGCCTCGAATCGGTGTTCCGCCCCGGGCGCCCGTCCGCCCTCGATCTGCGCGAGGACTCTCCGGCCCTGCACTTCATCCAGCAGATCCGGGATGAAGCGCATCGGTTCGCGATCACCGGGCACCGGTCGCTCCGCGCCAGGCGCCGCCGCACCTCGACCCTCGAGACCCTGCCCGGCGTCGGCCCGGTGCTTCGCCAACGGCTGCTGACCGAATTCGGGGGGCTGCCGGGGGTGAGGCGAGCGGGGGTCGAGGATCTCGCCCGGGTTCGGGGCGTCAGCCCCCGGCTGGCCCGGGAAGTCTACGAGCGCCTGCGGGAGGAGGAATGAACGTACCCATCGCGTTCACCCTGTTCCGTATCGCGTTGATCCCCGTCTTCGTGGTGGTGTTCTACCTGCCGGTGCCGTGGGCGAACGAGACCTGCGCGATCGCATTCGCGCTCGCCGGCGTCACCGACTGGATAGACGGCTTCCTCGCGCGCCGGCTGAAGCAGGTCACCATCTTCGGAGCCTTTCTCGATCCGGTGGCCGACAAGCTCATGGTCGCGGTGGCCCTCGTGCTGCTGGTCCAGGCCAACCCCGAGATCCGGGTGGCGCTTCCCGCCGCCATCATCATCGGGCGCGAGATCACGATCTCGGCGCTCCGCGAGTGGATGGCGCGCATCGGCGAGCACCGGCGGGTGGCGGTCGTCATGCTCGGCAAATTCAAGACCTTCTGTCAGCTCGCGGCCATCATCCTCATGCTGTACGGATCGGCGGATACGCCCGAGGCGTACTACCTTGGCGGTCTGGGGCTCCTCTACGCGGCGACCGTGCTCACGTTGTGGTCGATGGTCCGGTATCTCGTCGCCGCCCGGAGCCTGCTGCGGGCGGAGGCGGGGGACGACGGGCCGGCCGGGGAGGGCCGGGGGGCGCCCTGATCGGGGCCGCCCGGCGGCGAGGCGCCAGCGGCGGGCGGAGTACGGCTGCCGGCCGCCGGAACACGACCGAAGGAACCTGCGGGGATGGAGCCCGCAGCTTGAACACCTCGCTCCACGGGCCTAGAATCGTCGGCCGGTGCGGGAATAGCTCAGTTGGTAGAGCACAACCTTGCCAAGGTTGGGGTCGCGAGTTCGAGTCTCGTTTCCCGCTCCAACCCGTCTCCCCGGTCCGTTCCCTCCGGCCGGGAGACCCGTCCACTCCGCGGGCTGAGTGGCAGAGTGGTCATGCAGCGGCCTGCAAAGCCGTGAACGCCGGTTCGATTCCGACCTCAGCCTCCACACGTCCACCGGGGCGATCCCGCCCCGGGCTTCCCGCCCGCCCGGATGGCGGAATCAGGTAGACGCAGCGGACTTAAAATCCGCCGGCTCCGGCCGTGCCGGTTCGAATCCGGCTCCGGGCACCATCCTCGGAAATCCGGCGAAGCCCGGACGCCCCGGATCAGGTGCGCATCCAGGCGGCGCCCCAGAGGTTGAGGGTCCGCTCCTCGTCGGGCCACACCCGGTGCGGCGCGTCGTGGTCCAGATGCTCCATCTCCGCCGAGACCTCGATCCGGTTGCCGTCCGGGTCCCGGATCATGAGGAAGAGGTTGTTGCCCGGGCCGTGGCGCCCCGGACCCCACCAGATGGGGACGCGGAGCTCGGCGAAGTGATCCGCCCAGTCGCGCAGATCGTTCCAGCCGTCCGTTTCGAGGGCGAAGTGGTCGAAGGCCGGCCGTGAAGCACGGAAGGCCGCGAAGGAGTGATGCTCCGGATCGGATCGGACGAAGCCGGCCGCGAGCGCGCCGGCGTCGTCCTCCACCCGATCGGACAGCACGAACCCCGCTCCGTCGATCAGGAAGGAGAGGAGCGGATCGGGCTCCGGCGTGCGGAACACCACGTGCTGGAGGCGCCCGCCCGGGCCGCCCGCCTCCGTCGCCGGAGGCGGCTCCTCGGGGGCGCCGAATACGATCGCGACCCCGTCGGGGGCGGATACCCGGAACGACCCCGGGCGGAAGAACGGAAGGTCGGCGGCGTCCGCCGGGACCCCCCGGCTGGTGAACCGCGCGCGCAGCTCCTCGACCCGTGCGGGGTCGTCCATGCCGTACGCGGCGTGGCGGGCGCCCGGCTCGGCGCCCGGCTCGAGGACGATGAGCCGGCCGGGCCCGACGAGAACCGCACCGCCTCCCGCGGCGGGCTCACGGCGCATCCGGAGCGCCGCGGCGAGAAAGTCCGCAAGCCGATCCGGATCGGGGCTCTCGAGCGCGAGATGATGCAGCGGGGCGGGCCAGAGAGGGGAGGGGGAGGGGGGCATCGCGGCTCGACTCCAGGTGGCGCACCGGGCCGGATCGCCGTTCCATCCCCGCCGGTCACCGCATAGACTGCCGGGGATGGGCAACGGCGCACCGACTCGCCACCGTAGCACGATCGCGCTCTTCGCGGTGGTCTGCCTCCCGTTCGGAGCCGGCTACTTCCTCTCCTATCTCTACCGTTCCATCAACGCGGTGATCGGCCCGCCGATCGCCGCCGAGTTCGGGTTGGGTGCGGGAGACCTGGGGCTTCTGACCTCGGTCTACTTCCTGGGCTTCGGGCTCTTCCAGCTCCCGCTCGGGATCCTCCTCGACCGGTACGGCCCCCGCCGGGTCCAGTTCGTGCTTCTCCTCGCGGCGACCTCCGGGGCGCTGCTCTTCTCGGCCGCCCAGTCGTTCAGCGTGCTGACCATCGGCCGGGGCCTCATCGGGATCGGCTTCGCGGGGGGCTTGATGGCCTCCTTCAAGGCCATCACCCTCTGGTTTCCGCGCCGGCGGTGGCCGCTCCTGAACGGACTCATCATGGGGTTCGGGGGGCTCGGGACCATGGCCGCGACGACGCCGGTCGAGATGGCCCTCGAATGGGGGGCGAGCTGGCGCGAGATATTCCATCTCCTCGCGGTGGTCACGGCGGCGGCCTCGCTCCTCATCCTCCTCGGCGTGCCGGCACACGGCTCCGAGCGGGAAGGGCGCGCGGACTCGATGAAGGAGACCCTCGCGGGCCTCGGCCGCATCTTCCGCGACCGGGCGTTCTGGCGCATCGTCCCGGTCTCGATCGCGGCGATGGGGGCGGGGCTCTCGCTCCAGAGCCTCTGGGCCGGACCCTGGCTGCACGACGTCGGGGGGCTCTCGTCCGAGGAGGTCGCCCGGCACCTCCTGGTCCTGAACTTCGCCCTGACCGTGGGAATGCTGGTGACCGGGGTCATCGCGGACGGCTTCGCCCGGATCGGGGTGGGTGCGATCGGCGTGGTCCGCTTCGCCGCGATGATCCTGCTCGTCCCCCTGATCCTCCTGATCTTCGAGGTTCATCCGCGGGGGTACTGGGTGTGGGCGGTCTTCGGTTTCCTGAGCAACCTCGCGATAGTGGTCTACCCGGCGATATCCACCCACTTCACGGTCCGCTACGCGGGCCGCGCCATGACCGGGCTCAACCTCCTGCTCTTCCTCGGCGCCTTCCTGATCCAGTACCTCGTCGGGGCCGTCATCGATCTCTGGCCGCCCGGACCGGACGGGGGATATCACCCGGACGGCTATCGGACCGCGTTCTGGCTCGTCGCGCTCCTCATCGTGCTCGCCCTCGGGTGGCTGGGCATGGCTCGGGGCCGGCTCCGGAGCCCCCCGGTCCGGCCCCGCGTCCCGTAGCGTCCCCCCGTAGCGTCCCACAGCGCCCGCACACGCCGCCGCATTCGCCTTCGTTCACCACAGAGACCTCCTTTATTTTACATAATATGTATTATGCGAAGTATCGGATGGGTTCCGGGGAAGCCCTCCGGCGCTCTTGGCTGCCACGGGCCACCGGGTACACTCTCTGCCCCCGACCGACTGCAGGAGGCGCGCCACGCGGCGCACGACCGCGGCCATGACCGAGATCACCGACCCTCGGGTGAACGCCCTGGTGCGCCGGCTGGAGCAGCGCTACGCCGACGCGGTCGACTCCCGGCGCATGGATGCGTGGCTGGACTGCTTCACCGAGGACGGGTCGTACTACGTCCTCGGCGCCGACAACGAGGCGGACGGCCTGCCTCTGTGCCTGATGATGGACGACTGCCGGGAGCGCCTCGAAGACCGTGCGACCTTCGTCGACCAGGTCTGGCCGGGCTCGTTCGAGGACTACCAGACCCGGCACTTCCTCCAGCCGTTGCGGCTGGAGGCCGATGGGAGCGCCCCGGGGCTGCTCCGCTCGCTCGCGAACTTCACCGTGTTCGCGACCGATGCGCGGGGCCGCACCAGCCTCTTCATCGCGGGACGGTATCGGGACCGGATCCGGGTGGACGGCGACGACTGCCGCTACGTCGAACGGCGGGTGGTGATGGACACGTTCACGACGCCCGGCGTCGTCGTGTATCCGCTCTGATTTTCCTGATTACGTACGAAGCCGGCCCGAAGCCGCCGGCTCCCGCTCGAATCCCATCGTCCGCCGATAGACTTCCCACCACACGGTGTTGGTGGTCTCGTCGTTCTGCGAGACCGCGTACGGATCGTAGCCGGGGTCGTCGCTCCAGCCGCGCACGTAGCGGGTGGTGCCGGGGCGTGAATGGAGCCCTCGCTGGATCCGTGCGAACACCGCCCCGTCCTCGAGGCTGATGAACCCGCTCGGCCCGATCAGGTTGGAGGATTGGCGGAGGCGATGGCGGGCCATGTCCGGATCGTCGTCCACGTGGGCGAAGTATGCGTAGTGGACCTCCGTCCGGGCGGGGTCGACGGGGTTGGCGAGCCGGACGTTGATGACGTCGAGGTGGTTCATGACCGCTCCGAGCGGCCAGGGGGTCACCAGCAGGGAGCCCGCCGCCTGGTCCGGGAACTTGTTGCGGGGGTCGTTCCCGCCGCGGTACGCCACGAGCTCCGGGTCGCGGAGGAGCCGCGTATCGGGCCGTGCGCCGGACCGGGTCCGGGTGATCCGGTGGCCGTTCGGGTCGCGGCGCTGGCTTCCCTCCCCTCCCCGCCACTCGAGGATCCGGAAGGCCCGGTGCAGCAGGGGCGCGTGATAGCCCTCGTCGTCGATGTAGACCTTCCAGTTGGCCGCGAACTCCACCTTCTGGTAGCCGAGCAGGCGAAGGCGCCCGTCTCCCCCGAGGGCGGCCCGCAGCGCGTCGCGGATGGAGCCGAGCCATTCCTCGAGGTCCGGCGGCCGCTCGTGGAGGCTCGCGAAAACGAGCCCCGCGAAGGCCGCGGCGTGCGCCCGCGCGAGGCCGTGGCGGGCGCGGTCGAAGGAGACCGGGAAATCCCGCTCGCCGGGGCTCCTCTCGAGCCGTCCGTCGAGCCCGTAGAGCCACCGGTGATACGGACATTCGAAGCCGTCGGCGCGTCCCCGGAACCGCGTCTCGACCATGGTTCCGCGATGGGCGCAGGCGTTGTGGAAGGCGCGGATCTCGCCGTCCGCGCCGTGGACGAGGATGAGGGGGGTGCGGCCCAGGGTGGTGGTCTTGAACCGGCCGGGGGAATCGAGCTCCGCGACGTGGCCCACCACGTGCCACAACGGGCCTTCGAAGATGCGTTCGATCTCGCGTTCGAAGACGGAGGCGTCCTCGACGGCCCACTTGGGAGCTTCGTTGAAGCTGGCCGGCCAGCGCCTCGCGGGCGCCGCGGCGGCCCCCGGATCGGCCGGGCTCCCTCCGTTCACGTCCGGACCCCTCCTCCGAAGGGCTCCCGCTCCTCGCGCCACAGTCCGAGCGATTCCTGGACGGCGCGGTCGGAGAAGCTGAAGAGGACCGCCTCCTCGCCGGCCTCGTGCCGCCGCGGGCGCCAGCTCGGGACGACGAAGGTGTCCCGCGGTCCCCACGTGAACGTCTCCTCCCCCACCTCCGTGCATCCCTCCCCTTCCGCCACACAGAACACCGTGGCGTCGGTGGAACGATGGGCGGCGCCCCGGAAGCCCCGGGGAAGAAGCTGGATGAACGCCGCGATCGTGGGCAGCGCGTACCCGCCGTCGAGGGGGTTGGCGTACTTCATCCGGATACCGTGGCAGGCGTCGGTGGCCGCGTCGCCTTCGCGGAGGCGGCCGAGCGCCTCGCGGACCCCGGCGTAGGGGAAGCTGAACACCGGCGAAGCCGGGCCGGAGGGGGTCTCGACCGGCAGCAGCCCGCTGCCGTAGCGGGCGGCGGCTTCGCCGGGAGGGCGCGCGGCGGCTTCGGCCTCGTCCGGGCGGCGCTCCGCGAACGAGGCGTCGAGCAGGGTCACGATGGGGATGTCCAGCCCGTCGAGCCACACGACCGGCCGGTCCGACTCGTTGCCGTGAGCGTGCCACGCGCCCGAGGGGGTGATGATGAAATCCCCTTCGTGCATGACCGCCTTCTCACCGTCCACCGAGGTGAAGGCCCCCTCCCCTTCCACCACGAAGCGAAGGGCGGTCTGGCTGTGGCGGTGGGCGGGGGCCGCCTCTCCGGGCAGGATGAGCTGCAGCCCCGCGTAGAGCGAGGTCGTGACCCTGGACTCGCCCCGGAGGCCCGGGTTCTCGAGGACCAGCACCCGCCGCTCCGCCTCCCGGGCGGTGATGAGGCCGCCCGACTCGAGGAGCAGGGAGCGCACGTCCTCGTAGCGCCAGCAGGCGGGCCGGCAGCGGCTCGCCGGGGCCGGGGTGACGAGATCGCCCAGCACCTCCCAGAGGGGCGCCATGGAGAGCGGGTCGAGCCGCCGGTAGTAGTCGTTGCGCCGCGCCGCCGCCTCACCGGTCATCGGATCGTCTCCGTGGATCGCCTCCGTTCGGGGCCTCGTCAGCCGAGGAGGTTGCGGAACGCGGCCGGGATCGGCTCGGTGCGAAGCGCGCCATCCGCTCCGCGCTTCGCCCAGATCCGGACTTCGCGCCCTTCCACGGCCATGACGTCCGCATCCCTGTCGAAGCGATGGTACACGGTGAAGCTGCTCGTGCCCCACCGTTCGACGAAGCTGGTGGCCCGCAGGACGTCGCCGTAGCTGACCGGGGCGGTGAAGCGCGCGCTCGCGTCCACCGCCGCGGTTCCGACGATCCCGAACTCGTTCCGGAGCGACCGTTGTCCCACCCCCACGCTTCCCAACAACGCCTGGGTGCACTCGTCGAACCATCGGAAATAATTGGGATAGAAGATGATCCCGGCGGCGTCGCAGTCCCCCCAGTTGATCCGGATCTCGACCTGGTTCCGGTGGGCCATGACGGTTCGCGGGGGTCAGGCCGCCGCTCCCGCGCAACGAAGGGCAAGCCCTTCGTACAGAAGCCGCTCGTTGAGCCCGGGGACCTCCAGCCACCGGCGGCGGGTCTCCACGACGTCGTCCACCGCGGCGTGGAGCCGATCGGGATCCGCCGCGCCCCGCCGGGCCAGCTCCCCCAGCACCGCGAACAGCGCCGACAGGACGAGCCCCCCGTCTCCGATCTCCCGCCAGCGGCCGGCGACCTCGACCGGGTCCGCCGCGCCGCCGAGCAGTGCGGCCGTCTCCGTGTGAAGGGCGGCGAGCGCCTCCCCGCCGTGGCGCCGTCCGAGATCGAGGGCGGCGAGCGGCGCGCCGCCCGAGAGGTCGAGCAGGCGCCGGGCGAGGGCCGGATCGGTCTTCGTCCCGAGCCATGCGAGCGCCTCGGCCGCCGGCGGGGCGGGCACCGCCATCTTGCGGCAGCGGCTTCGTATGGTCGCCGGCAGCCGGCCCGGCGCGTCGCTCGCGAGGATGAACGCCGCCCTCCCCGCCGGCTCCTCCAGGGTCTTGAGGAATGCGTTCGCGGCGGCCGGGTTCATCGCCTCGGCCGGCGCAACCACCGCGACCCGGGCCCGTTCGGCGGTCAGGGTGAACCGGTCGATGAGGTCGCGCACGGACCCGATCGGGATGGCGGACTCCCCCTCCGCGGGCTCGACCCGAAGAAAGTCGGGGTGGCTTCCGGCGTCCAGGAGACGGCAGGACCGGCACGCGCCGCACGGTCCGGACCGGGGATCGGCGCCGGTGCAGAGGATGGCGCCGGCGAGCCGGAGCGCGAGGCGCCGCTTGCCGATGCCGCCCGGCCCGTGCATCAGCAGGGCGTGGGGCGGCCGGGCGCCGTCGAGCATGGCGGCGATCCGCGACCACGGGCCTTCCTGCCAGGGAAGAAGCTCGGCTCGGGACACGCTCGAAGTCATGCGCCGGCCGGGCGCGTCCGGCCCCCCGGGGGCTCGGGCTCCGTTCGGAGCGCTTCGAGAATCGCCCGGGTGACTTCGGGGACGTCGAGCCTCGCGTCGATGATCCGGCAGCGGTCCGGGCGCCGCCGGCACCGTTCGAGATAGGCTTCGCGCACCCCCTCGAAGAATTCGAGGCGCTCGCGCTCGAAGCGATCTCCCGTCTCCCCGAAGAGCCCGCCGGAGATGCGGGCCAGGCTCGCCTCCACGGGTAGATCCAGGAATACGGTGAGGTCCGGCCTCAGCTCGTCCTGCACCCATGACTCGAGGACGGAGATCCTCTCGGCCGGGATCCCCCGGCCGCCTCCCTGATAGGCGTAGCTCGCGTCGGTGAACCGGTCGCACAGGACCCACGCCCCGCGGCCGAGGGCAGGCCGGATCCGGGTCTGGACGTGCTCTGCCCTCGCCGCGAACAGCAGGAGGAGCTCCGCATCCGGGATGATCCGCTCGTCTCCGAGCAGGATGGCGCGGAGCCGCTCCCCGAGCCGGGTGCCGCCCGGCTCGCGGGTGACCTCGACCTCGATGCCGCGGGCGCCCAACGCCTCGGCCACCGCCCGCACCTGGGTCGTCTTGCCGGCTCCGTCGAGCCCCTCGAAGGTGACGAACCGGCCCGTCATCGGCTCCCGCTCGACCGGCGGCGGCGCTGCCAGGCATCGACGGCCCGCCGGTGCTCGGCGAGGGTGGCGGAGAACACGTGCCCCCCCTGCCCGGTGGCCACGAAGAAGAGCTCCTTCCCTTCCGCCGGGTGAAGCGCGGCGTGCAGGGAGGCCGCCCCGGGCAGCGCGATGGGCGTCGGGGGCAGGCCGGCCCGGCGGTAGGTGTTGTAGGGAGAGTCGCGCTTCAGATCCCGGCGGGTGAGGTTTCCGTCGAAGCGCTCGCCGAGCCCGTAGATCACGGTCGGGTCGGCCTGGAGCCGCATCCCGCGCTGCAACCGCCGGACGAACACCCCGGCAACCCGCGCGCGTTCCTCCGGGACGGCGGTCTCCTTCTCGATGATCGAGGCCAGGATGAGGGCTTCGTACGGGCTCCGGTAGGGAAGGCCTCCGCTTCGGCCGGCCCACGCCGCCTCGAGGCGCCCGGCCATCGCCCGGTGGGCCATCGCGAGCACGGCGACGTCGGTCGCGCCGCGCGGGAAATCGTAGGTCGCGGGAAGAAACCACCCTTCGGGGCTCGGGGTCGGAAGATCGAGGAGATCCGCCACCTCCGCGGGGCGGTCGACCGTGGTCTTCACGAGCGGATGCGACTGGACCTCGGCGAGCGCCCGGCGCCAGCCCCACCCTTCGATGAGGCGGACCCGGTGCCGGACCACCTCCCCGCGTTCCATCATCTCCAGCATACGCGCCGGGGTCGCGTGCGGCGGTACGCGATACTCTCCGGCCTGGATGCCGCGGTCCCGGCCGTGCCAGCGGGCATACCCCGTGAGGTAGCGCGGGCGGCCCAGGACCGAATCGTCCGCGAGGCGGTCCGCAATCCCGGCCAGCGTCTCCCCCCGCTCCACGAGCAGCAGGTATCCTTCGGCCGGAACGTTCATCGGGGTCTCCATGAACCGCTCGACGTCGGCCGCCAGCCACACCGCGCCGAGGGCGGCTGCCGCGAGGGCCGCCGCGAGCACCGGGAGGCCGACGGCTCGCATGTGCGTCAGGAAAAGGACCTGAAGACCAGGCTGCCGTTCGTTCCGCCGAATCCGAATGAATTGGAGAGCGCGAGGTCGATCTTCATCTCCCGGGAGACGTTCGGTACGTAGTCGAGGTCGCAGTCCGGGCTCGGCTCCTCGAGGTTGATGGTCGGGGGCGCGACACGATCGCGGATCGCGAGCACGCAGAAGATCGCCTCGATCCCCCCGGCCGCCCCCAGGGTGTGCCCGATCATGGACTTGGTGGAGCTGATGGCGAGCCGCCTGGCATGATCCCCGAACACCTCCTTGACCGCGCGCGTCTCGATCACGTCCCCGGCCGGGGTCGAGGTGCCGTGGGCGTTGATGTAGTCCACGTCCTCGGGAGACGCCCCGGCATCGTCGAGCGCGAGCCGCATGCATCTCCGCGCCCCCTCCCCGTCGTCGGGGGGAAGGGTGATGTGGAAGGCATCGCTGCTCATCCCGTATCCGGCCAGCTCCGCGTAGATCCGCGCGCCGCGCGCGCGCGCGTGCTCGAGGCCCTCGAGCACCATGACGCCGGCGCCGTCCGACAGCACGAATCCGTCGCGGCCTTCATCCCACGGCCGGCTCGCGCCCTCCGGATCGTGGTTGCGGGTGGACAGGGCGCGCGCGGAGGCGAAGCCGGCGAGCCCCGTCGGCGACGTGGCCATCTCGGCCCCGCCGGCGAGCATGCAATCGGCGTCCCCTCGCTCGATCATCCGCGCCGCGTCTCCGATGCAGTGCGCGCCCGTCGAGCAGGCGGTCACGATGCTGTAGGTGGGGCCCTTGATCCCGAATCGAATCGACAGGTTCCCGGCGATCATGTTGATGATGTTGGAGGGGACGAAGAAGGGAGAGACCTTGCGCGGCCCCCCGTTCAGCAGGGACTCGAACCCCTTCTCGATGCCCGGGAGCCCGCCGATCCCCGAGCCGATGCAGGCTCCGATCCGCTCCGCGTTGGCCTCGGTCACCTCGAGACCCGCATCCTCCAGGGCCTGGATGCTCGCCACGAGGCCGTAATGGATGAAGGGGTCCATCCTCCGGGCGTCCCGCGGGGTGAGGTACGGCGAGAGGTCCAGATCGCGCACCGCCCCGCCGATCCGGCTCGAATAGCCGGAGGCGTCGAACGCATCGATGGGCCGGATCCCGCTGCGTCCGGCGACGATGCCGGACCACGTCCGCGCAACATCGTTGCCGGCCGGCGTCACCGCCCCGAGGCCGGTCACGACCACCCGTCTTCGCGTCATGCGGGCAGACTCGCCTCGGGCAGGCTACTCGGCGTGGGGCTTCAGGTACTCGACCGCCTCCTTGACGGTCGTGATCTTCTCGGCGTCCTCATCCGGGATCTCGCAGTTGAACTCCTCTTCCAGAGCCATCACGAGCTCCACCGTATCGAGCGAATCGGCCCCGAGGTCGTCGACGAACGACGAGTCGATGCTGATCTCGTCTTCCTTGACCCCGAGCTGCTCCACGATGATCTGCCTGACCCGTTCCTCGACGTTGCTCATTCTGCCCGAACCTCCTGATTGAACGCGGTACGGTCGTGAACCGGCGCGTAGTTTAGTGAATCCCCGCCGGGATGTAGAGACCGCCAGGACCCGGACGGCCGTCCCGCGGCCGCAATCCCGGGGCGCGCGGGGCCGCCTCCCGGGAGGGCCGGCCCTCCGGCGAGGCCGCCTACGGCATGTACAGGCCTCCGTTGACGTGGATCGTCTCGCCGGTGACGTACGCGGCTCCCGGCGAGGCGAGAAAGGCGATGACCGAGGCGACGTCCTCCGGCCCGCCGAGCCGGCCGAGCGGGATCTCCGCGCGGAGACGCTCCCGCTGCTCCTCCGGCAGATCGCGGGTCATGTCGGTGTCGATGAATCCCGGAGCGACGGTGTTGACCGTGATCCCGCGGGTGGCCACCTCGCGGGCGAGCGATTTGGAGAAGCCCGCGACCCCCGCCTTCGCGGCCGCATAGTTCGCCTGCCCCGCGTTGCCGATCATGCCGACCACCGAGGTCACGTTGATGATCCTTCCCGCCCGGGCGCGCATCATCGGCCGCATTGCCGCCCGGCACATACGGTAGATCCCACTGAGATTTACCGAAATGACTTCATCCCATGCATCCGGCTTCATCCGCGCCAGCAGCCCGTCGCGGGCGATGCCCGCGTTGTTGACGAGGACCTCCGGCAGGGCGCCGTCGGCGGCGAGGCTCGCGAACAGCGCGTCGACCGAGCCCTGGTCGCCCACGTCGAGCACGGCGCCGCGTCCGGGCCGGGAGAAGCCGGCGAGCGCCTCCCGGATCGAATCCGCCCCGGCCCGGGTGGTCGCGGTTCCGATCACCCGGCGTCCTTCGGCGGCGAACGCGCGCGCGGCCGCCCGGCCGATCCCCCGGCTCGCGCCGGTGACCAGGACGATCGGATCAGCCATCGCCGAGCGCTTCGAGGGCGGCGGCGAGCGATGGCGGATCGAAGACCGCATGCGCCTTCAGGCTCCGGTCGATGCGGCGGTTCAGCCCGGACAGGACCCGTCCCGGGCCGGATTCGAGCACCGCTTCGACACCGAACCCGGCGAGCCGGCGGACGGTCGCCGCCCAGGGCACCGGGGAGAAGAGCTGGCGGACGAGGCGTTCGCGAATGGAGGCCGGGCCGCCGTGCGCCTGCACCCCCACGTTCGCCACCACGGGCACCGCCGGGGTCGAGAACGCGGCCTCTTCGAGGCGCGAACGGAACCGTTCGGCCGCGGGCTCCATCAACGGGGAGTGCACCGGGACGCTGAGCGGCAGGAGGACCGCCCGGCGGGCGCCCGCCTCGCGGGCCAGCTCGATCGCCCGCGCCACCGCATCCGCGTGACCGGCGATCACCACCTGCCCCGGCGCGTTGAAGTTGACCGGACACACCACCTCGCCCTGCCCGGCCGCGCGGCACGCCGCTTCGACCTCGCCGTCGTCGAGCCCGAGCACCGCCGCCACCGCTCCGCGTCCGGCCGGCGCCGCCTCCTGCATGAGGCGTCCGCGGGCCGCGACGAGCGCGGTCGCGTCGGAGAAGCCGACGGCGTTCGCGCACACCAGGGCCGAGTACTCCCCGAGGCTGTGGCCGGCCATGAGGTCCGGCGCCCCCCCGCCCTGCCCCGCCCAGACCCGCCAGACCGAGACCCCGGCGGCCAGCATCGCGGGCTGCGTGCACTCGGTGGCGTTCAGCCTCTCCTCGGGCCCTTCCCGGCAGACGCGCCACAGGTCGTAGCCGAGAACCTCCGACGCCTCCGCGAACGTCGCCTCCACCACGGGGAAGGCCTCCGCGAGGCCGGCGAGCATTCCCACCGACTGCGACCCCTGGCCGGGAAAGACCGCCGCGAAGCCCATCAGTACCGGACCAGGGCCGAGCCCCAGGTGAAGCCGCCGCCGAATGCTTCGAGGAGGAGCAGATCACCCCGGCCGATCCGCCCGTCCCGGATGGCCTCGTCGAGCGCGAGAGGCACCGAGCCGGCCGAGGTGTTGCCGTGACGCTCGACGGTGACCACGACCCGCTCCATCGGCATCCGCAGCCGGCGGGCGGTGGCCTCGATGATGCGGAGGTTGGCCTGGTGGGGCACGAGCCAATCGACGTCCTCGCGCCCGAGCCCGTTCGCCGCGAGCGTCTGGTCCACGAGGCCGCCCAGCGCCTTCACCGCCCGCTTGAACACCTCGTTGCCCTGCATCCGGGTGCGGGCCGCGCTCTGGGAAGGATGGTCGTACCCGTCCTCCACGCTGCCTTCCACGTAGAGGAGGCGTTCACCCTTTCCGTCGGCGTGGAGGTGGGTCGTCATCACCCCCGGCTCCGCCGCGCCTTCGAGCACGACAGCCCCCGCGCCGTCGCCGAACAGGATGCAGGTGCCGCGGTCGCTCCAGTCGAGAAGGCGCGAATGCACGTCCGCCCCGACCACGAGCGCGCGTCCCGCGGCGCCCGTGCGGACGAACTTCTCGGCGACCCCGAGCGCGTAGATGAACCCGGTGCAGACCGCCTGCACGTCGAATGCGGCTCCCCCTCCCCCGGCCCCCAGACGGGCCTGGAGCCGGCAGGCGGTCGAGGGGTAGACCCGATCCGGCGTGGTGGTCCCGACCACGATCAGGTCGAGATCGGCCGCCTCGAGACCGGCCGCCTCGAGGGCTCGAAGCGACGCGCGCTCCGCGAGGTCGCAGGTCGTCTCCCCGCGGGCGGCGATGCGCCGTTCGCGGATACCGGTACGCTCCCGGATCCACTCGTCCGTGGTATCGACGGTCCGTGCGAGCTCCTCGTTGGTGAGCACCCGCTCGGGGAGATGGCCGCCGGTTCCGGCAATGCGGGCGAAGGTCACGCGTTCTGTCCCAGCGAGAGAAGACCGTCGAGGTGCTCGCCGATATGGCCCGGAACGTCGTTCTCCACCTCCGCGGCCGCTTCCCGGATCGCGTTCGCGAACGAGTGCGCGTCCGCCCGTCCGTGGCTCTTGACCACCGTGCCGCGGAGTCCCACGAATATCGCTCCGTTGTAGGTGCGGGGGTCGATGCGCCGCGCGACCGACCGAAGGACCGGCCGCGCGAGCAGGCCGGCGAAGCGATTCAGGCCGGTGCGCCGGAATTCGCCGTTGATCATGGATCCGATCATCCGGGCCGCCCCTTCACTGGACTTGAGGGCGATGTTGCCGGCGAATCCGTCGCAGACCACGACGTCCGCCTCCCCGCTGAAGATCCCGTCCCCTTCCACGAACCCGATGTAGTTGAGGTCGCTCCGGGCGATGAGCTGGGCCGCCTCCCGCACCCGTTCATGCCCCTTGATCTCCTCTTCCCCGACGTTGAGGAGACCGATTCGAGGAGCGGAGAGGTGGTGGATGGCGCTCACCAGCGACGAACCCATGACCGCGAACTGGAAGAGGTGCTCCGGGGTGGGGTCGACGTTCGCCCCGAGATCGAGCACGTGGGTGTACCCCCGCCTCGACGGCAGGGCGGAGATGATCGCCGGCCGGTCGATGCCGGGCAGCGTCTTCAGGACGAAACGCGCGATGGCGAGCAGCGCCCCCGTGTTCCCCGCACTCACGCAGGCATCGGCTTCGCCGCACGCCACGAGGTCGAGCGCCACCCGCATGGAGGAGTCCCGCTTCGTGCGCAGCGCCTGGGCCGGGGGCTCGTCCATCCCGACCTCCTCGCCGGCATGGTGGACGCGCACCCGCGCCGAGCGCTTCCGGCCGGCGAGCTCGGCCTCGAGGCGTTCGGAGTCTCCGACGAGAACGGCCTCGAGGCGGCCGAGCCGCTCGACGGCGGCGAGGGCGGCCGGCACGACGACGGACGGGCCGTGGTCGCCGCCCATCGCGTCGAGCGCGATGGTGATCGGCTGCATCCGAGGCGCTTCGTGCGCGGCCTACTCGTCCTTGCCGGCAATCACCTTCCGGCCTCGGTAATACCCGTCGGGGCTGATGTGGTGGCGCCGGTGCGTCTCGCCGGTCTCCGGCTCGATCGAAAGGCTCGGAGCACGCAACGCATCATGGGCGCGCCGCATCCCGCGCTTCGCGCGCGTCTTGCGATTTTGCTGAACCGCCATGAACTCGGGATCCTCAGTCAGGTACGAGATTGTCGAAGCCGGGCGCGGAGGCCGGAGAAAGGCGAGCCTTCCGGGCCGGGAGCACCGCTCTCCCCGGCGGGGCCGCACACGTCGGGGAGATGCATCGGAAAGTCCGGCAGGGCAAGCAGTATTTCGTCCTCGATCATCGTCGTCAACCCGATCCGTCCGCCGCCCCCGATCGGTTCGTAGCCGGCCGCGAGCTCCGCCCTTCCCGCCGCATCGCCGCCGTCGGTGAACGCGACCCTGATCTCGGGAGCCAGCTCGAGGTCCAGCGCATCCAGGCAGCGCTGGCACGTCAGGCGGGCAGTCAGGCGAACGTGTCCATCCGCCCTCGGCACCCCGGACGCGGACATCCGGAAGCACAGCACGACCTCCGCCGCGCCGGAATCGTCTCGCACGAGGGCGCCGACCCTCGACATTCCGGCAACGGGAACGGCGCCGTCCATTCGGGCCTGCCGGCCGGCGAGCCGGAACGGGTCCACGAACTCGGGCAGCGGGCCAAGCATGGCGCGCGGATTCTATTTCGGGGTCCGGATCATGTCAAAGCGCGCCCGCTCCCCCGGCATGTACGCGGTGGGGTTTTCGCCGTGCCCGCGCAAGTGGCTCCGTGGGGTGAAATCCGCCAGCAACCCCCTCGAACCGACCCCAAACCACGGAAAAACGCCGTCTCCGTGAGGGTAAAAGATATCTCGACCCCCTCTCTACACCCTATAATCAATAACCTACGAACAGCGCCCGGGGCTCGCTCCCCCGGAGCCCTTCACGCTGGCCGACTCGCGGCCCGGCATCGGTGCCCACCGCTCTTCCCGGGAACGGCGCGTCCTCCGAGCGCTCGTGTCCCGCCCGCATCCGTGGGAGGCGCCGTTCCCAGGACCTTCGCCGCTCCGATTCGACCGAACCGGGTTCACCCGCGCGAACCGATTCCGCAGCGTGAAACGACCCCGATCCCCGCCCGGTCCCGAACCGGGCGCCGACGCACGGGCTCCGGGAGGGCGAGCCCGTCCCGCGGAGCCCGCGCGGCTCGACGTGGGAGCACCCTCGCCGGGGGCGAGCCCCCGGCGGTCATCCTCCGCCGGACCCGGGGCAGAGCTGCGCCAAGGCGTCCTCGGGGATCCCCAGCCGGACGGCAGGGGCCAGGAGGCCCGTGTCGAGCTCCGCCCGCGCGATCACGTCGGGCAGCCCCGGCCTCGCGATGCGGATGCTTGCCGCGTGCAGGAACAACCTCGTGAGACCCGACGATCTCAGCCGGAGGTTGAGGTCCCGATCGCCGTACTTCCGATCACCCGCGACCGGATGGCCCAGCGCCGCGCAGTGGACGCGGATCTGGTGGGTGCGGCCCGTATGCGGGAAGATCTCCGCGAGCGTCACCCCGGAGCCCACCGCGACCCGCGCGAGATCGGTCACCGATTCGCGCCCCGCGCCGGAGACCCGCACCATCCGTTCGCCTCCCGACAGGCGGCCGCGCTCGAGAGGCAGCTCCACCCTTCGGCGAGCGCCTCCTCTCCACGTTCCTCCAAGCAGCGCCACGTAGCGCTTGTCGAGGGTCCGCCGGCGCAGCGCTTCGTGCAGGGCGCGGAGCGCGCTGCGGCGCTTGGCGACGACGAGGCATCCGGAGGTGTCCCGGTCGAGACGGTGCGCCAGCTCGAGATACCGGGCCTCCGGACGAGCCGCCCGCAGCAGCTCGATCACCCCGTACGAGACCCCGCTCCCGCCGTGTACGGCGAGGCCGGCCGGCTTGTTCAGAACGAGCAGCCGATCATCTTCGTACAGGATCGTGTTGCCAATCCGCCGAACGTCGGAGGGCGGCGGACGCCCGGGCGGTTGCGGTCCCGGAGACGATGCGACCGGCGGGATCCTGACCGATTCCCCCGCCCGCAGGCGTCGGCCGGCCCGCGCCCGCGAGCCGTCCACCCGGACCTCGCCCCGACGAAGCAACCGATGAAGCCGGCCGCGGGGAACCTCCGGCAGCTCCGAATGCAGGAAATTGTCGATCCGGCGGCCGTCGTTCTCGTCGTCGACCGTCACGTAGCGCGCGGAAGTCCTTGTCCGCGCCGGGATCGAGGCGCGGAGCGGATGCGGTAGCCGATTGGAATTGCGAGACCCGTTCAAGGCTGCTATAGTCCCCGCACCACAGGGGTGCATCGCCCCGGTGCAGCGGGCTTGCCGCGATACTATCCCACATCGCCGGAACCCGGTCGGAGCAGCCGGCGATGAGCAAGGAGAGGCTGCCGCAGCGAATCGGCGCCTGGTGAAGTCACTGCCGGAACCGGATTTCGACCCGCTCGCCGGACGGCCCCCGCGCCGGCCGGGCGAGACAGAGCCCGAGGCTCCCACCGCTCCATCGGGGGAACGCGCTTCCCCGGAGAAGGCAGGTTTCGGGTCGACTCCGGATCCGGCGAACCGGCTCGGGACGGCCGGGCCGCGCCACGTTCCCCCTCGCGGGTGAGGCGCGCCGCCATCGCGAGACCGGCAAGGGTCGGCCGCAACTCCACCGCCCGCGGGCCGGAGCGGTGGAAGAGCGCGATGCGTCTGCCGTCGCAGGCGCGTTCCCGCACGCCTCACCTCGCAGGCCTCTCGTTCGATGCTCCGGCGACCATGGGCATTGAGTGAAGGCTTTCTCATGAAACGAATGCTGATCAACGCGAAGCAGCCGGAAGAGCTGCGCGTTGCGCTCGTCGACGGACAGGACCTCCTCGACGTGGACATCGAGACCCCGTCCCGGGTCCAGAAGAAATCGAACATCTACAAGGGCCGCATCGTCCGGGTCGAGCCGAGTCTCGACGCCGCCTTCGTCGACTATGGAGAGGACCGCCACGGCTTCCTCCCGTTCAAGGAGATATCGAGGGAGTACCTTCGGGATCACGGAGACGAGGAGGACCGCCGCACCGCGGTGCAGGAGACGGTCTCTTCGGGCCAGGAGGTCGTCGTCCAGATCGAGAAGGAAGAGCGCGGGAACAAGGGAGCGGCGCTGACCACGTTCATCAGCCTCGCGGGCCGCTATCTGGTCCTGATGGCGAACAACCCGGGAGCGGGCGGGATCTCCCGCCGGGTGGAGGGAGACGAACGGGCGGAGCTTCGGGAGGCGCTGGGGGGCCTCGACATCCCGACGGGAATCGGCCTCATCGTGCGCACCGCCGGGGTCGGCCGCACCACCGAGGAGCTCCAGGGGGACGTCGACTACCTGCTCCAGGTATGGGAGGCGATCCGGCGCGCGGCCGACGAGCGTCCGGCGCCCTTTCTCATCTACCAGGAGAGCAACATCGTCATCCGCGCCCTCAGGGACAACTTTCGCAAGGACATCCAGGAGATCCTGGTCGATACGCCGGAGGTGTACGAGCAGGCGCGGGAGTTCATGAGCCTGGTGATGCCGGGCAGCGTGAGCCGGCTGAAGCTCTACCAGGACCGTGTGCCGCTGTTCAGCCGGTACCAGATCGAAGGCCGGATCGAAGGCGCCTTCGACCACAGCGTTCGTCTTCCCTCCGGCGGCTCGATCGTCATCGACCATACCGAAGCGCTGGTGTCCATCGACATCAACTCCGCACGGGCCACCCGCGGCTCGGACATCGAACAGACCGCGCTCCAGACCAACCTGGAGGCGGCCGGCGAGATCGCCCGCCAGCTTCGGGTCCGCGACATCGGCGGGCTCATCGTGATCGACTTCATCGACATGACCCCGGTTCGCAATCAGCGCGAGGTGGAGCAACGCCTGCGCGACGCCCTGCAGATGGACCGGGCCCGGATCCAGACCGGGAAGATCTCGCGCTTCGGCCTGCTCGAGATGTCGCGGCAGCGGCTGCGTCCCTCCCTCGGGGAATCCAGCTACCGGACCTGCCCGCGCTGCAACGGCCGGGGCAACATCCGCAATACCGAGTCGCTTGCGGTCTCCGTCCTCCGGCTGCTTGCCGGCGAGGCGATGAAGGAGCACACCGGAAGGGTCGTCGCCGCGCTCCCGGTGGAGGTGGCGACCTACCTTCTCAACGAGAAGCGCGGCGCGCTGCGGGAGGTCGAGCAGAAGAGCGGCGTGGAGCTGCTGGTCGTTCCCGATCCGGGAAAGGATTCTCCCGACTACTCGATCGAGCGGGTACGGAGCGACGACCGGGGACACGCCTCGCACCATCGGACGAGCTACGACCTGGCGACCCCGCCCTCCCCCGCCGTTCCGGACACCGCGAGACGCCGCCCGCCCCCGGTCATCGAACCCGCGGTGCGGCACCTGCCTCCACCCGCCGCCTCTGCACCTCCGCCGGCGCCGGCGGAGGAGAAGCCGGGACTGCTCCGCCGTCTGTTCTCGCGCCCGCTCGCCGCGGTTCGCGGCGAGCCCGGGGAGGACGTGGCCGACGAGCGTCCGGAGAGCGAGGAGATCTCTCCCGAGCCCGCACGCCGCGGGCGCCGGAGGGCCGGCGGAGGAAGGCGGGGGGCCGGCTCCCGCGGCGAGAACGGCCGGCGGCCGGAGGAGCCGCGGCGGCGGGGACGCACGAGCCGCCGCGCGGAGTCGGGAGAATCCGGACGTGCGGCCGGCTCCGACCGCGCCGCGCGGGCGCCGGCCGCGAGGCGGTCCGGGTCCGGAGGTACGCCGCGTACCGGGTCCGGAGGCGGCAGCCGCCGCCGTCCGCCGCCGGACGGCGCTCCCCCCCCGAAGGAAACGGCCGCCGCGGTCCCGGAGAGCGATTCGCCCTCCGCCGCGGCCCAGGGGCCGGCTACTGCGCCGGTCGTGGAATCGGTCGCGGAGTCGCCGGCATCGCCGCCCGATGGCGGGTCCGGGCGTCGCCCGCGGGCCCGCCGGGGACGCCGGGGAGGCCGCCGCTACCGCCGGCCCGCCTCCGAAGCGAAGGCTGCCGGCCCGCCATCGGCCGGCGCCGCAGCCGGCGCGGAAGGGACCGGAACGGCCGTGTCGCCTCCGGGCGCGGCCCCGGCCGGTCCGGCCGGCGCGAAGGCCGAGACGATGCCCGGGCCGGCCCCGTCGCTTCCAGCCTCCGGGCATGAGCGAACGTCCGGCGCGGCCGACCCTTCCATATCGAGTTCACGGTCCGCCGGGTCCGGCCCGGCGGAACGCCTCGGCCCCCCCTGATTACGCGCAAAGCTCGGTTTGCAAGCCTCGATCCGCGGAATCGGGCATCCATTTCAATCAAGGTCCCTGGATTCCCGCGCTCTCGGGAAGACGGCCCGAAGGAGGCCATTCACCCGAGCTTCGTACGTAATCAGGTGACCCCTCGTCCGTTGGCATCGGACTTCGGGACGTCACCTTCCTTCCGGGGCCAGGCGCCCGGGGCCAGGCGCCTTCGGGAGCCGGGAACCGTTGCCGGAACGTCCCACCCCGTCGAAGGAGGGCATCCGTACTGCTGTACGGCCATGGCTGGAAGCGGTTCGGGATCGACGTCGGCCAGCCGAGCGCCGCACCGTGCGCGTTGCATCCGTTCAGAACCGCACCTTCAGGTCCAGACTGCTGCTGAATGCGTTGTTGCTGGAGCCGCTCGTCGCCCAGCTCACCCCGCCCTGCAGCGTGTACCGGTCGTCCTCCCCCCAGGTATGGGAACCGTTCAGGCCCAGACGAAGCCACGTCGCCTTGGCGGTCGACTTCAGCTCCGTCCCGGACACCTCGACCTTCGTTTCGTCCTCGAACTCATGCTCCACGTCCAACGAGCCGATCAGAAGGTTCTCCGGGATTCCATTCGGCTTCATCTCCACGCCCATGCCCAGCCGGCCCTTCAGGCTTCGCCCCTCTTCCAGGGACATGTGCGCGCCCACCGCGTCCTCGAATGAGTCCAGGGAGACCCTGGAATGGACCAGCCCGGCCCGGGGGATGAGAACCACGCCGTCCATGCCGGAAGCGACCCGCCGGCCGGTTTCCACCCCCAGCGCCCAGCCGCGGCCCTTCACGCCGGCTTCGAGCAGGCCGCGGAGCGACGACGAGAAGTCGGTCTGGTACCATGTCGTCTCGGCTTGGACGTCCACGTAGACGTCGTTCCGGCTCCAGGTACCGGATACCCCTCCCCCGATGCCGGTCGGCTCCACGTCACCGCCGTCCCGGACCTTCGCCGACCCGCGGCGATGATGCAGGGAAACGGCCAACAGGCCGTCTTCGCCCGCCCGGGCGTCCAGACCCACCTGAATGCCATACCGGTGGTGTTCGTACTCCGGTTCGACCCTCGACCCCTCCCTCGCCTTTTCATACGAAGACGAGGCATCCGCCTTCCAGTCGCCGCCGGCGGCCTCCACCCGAGCCCAGCCCCCTTTCGCGTCCCGCGGTGCGGCCATCCGGTCCTGGAACCCCGGCAGGCCGTTCATCCCCAGCAGCACCGACGGCAGCGCCTCGTACACCCGCGCCCGCGGCGCAATATCGCGCTCCACCGAGATGCCTTTCGGATGATCCACGATGCCCACGTCGTAGGCCCCGGACGGAACCGCGCCCGCCGTGCCGAGGCGCCTGAGCACCTCGGCCGTGACTCTGCCTGCCCGCTGGAACAGAACCCGCTCCCGGCCGCGCCCGTCGGCCGCCACGATGCGGCCGTTCACCCGCAACGCGGACTCGCCCGCCATCTCGTCGGAGCTCTCCTTGAGCACGAGGTCGATATCGCCCTGGTCGCTGGAGACCGCGATGTCGTCGATGCCCCTGATCCGGCCTTTCGGCCCGACCGTCAACTCGCCGCCTCGATCGACCCGCACACGGCCGACCGCGCCGTATATCCTCAACGCGCTGCCCGTCTCCGCACGCCCGACCTTCGTGGCCACGCGCACGATGCCCGAGACGTCGCCGCCTTCCTCCACCGTGACCCTGTGCCTGTCCGTCTCGCTCCCCAAGGCGAGGACGTCGCCCACGAGCGTGCCGGCCAAGCTGGCGGTCAGGTCGCCGGTGTCGCTGCGGACGGCTTCGATGCCGCCGTCTCCCTCGACCCCGGTGATCCGGCCGGTGTCGCCCACCGTCACCGTGCCGCCGTTCTCCAGCCACACGCGCCCGGCCGTGCCGTCCAGGTCCACCGTGCTGGCGGCGAGGCGGATGGTTCCCGTGACCCTCCCGCCTTCCTGGACCGTGACCCGGTGGTCGTCCGCGCCGGACCCGTGGATGTCGCCCCCGACCATCCCGGCCACCGTCACGGTCAGGCCGCCGGCGACGCTGCGGATCGCCTGGGTCAGCCTCTCGCCGTCGAGCTCGATCGCAACGCCGGTGAGCCGGCCGTCGCGGGCGACGGTCACGATGCCGCCATCGTTGTTGTAGAAGATGCGGCCGATGCTGCCGCGGACGGTGAACCGGTCCTGGGGATCGTGAACGGTCCCGGTGACGACGCCGCCTTCCGGGAGCTCCAGAACGAGCGCGCCGGCGCCGGAGTGAAAGACGTCGCCTTCCACCCGGCCGGCCACCATCACGTTCAGGTCCCCGGGGCCGTCGGAGTAGATGCCGATGCCCGAGGCGGCGCTCACCGTGCCGCCCGCACCCACCGACACCGTGATGGCGCCTTCGCCTTCCCGGGTGGCGATCGAGCGCGCCAGCACACCGGCGCCGCCGGCGCCTTGCGCGGCGACGGAGCCGCCGTCCACGGCGACGGTGACGTCGCCGCCGCCGCGGGCCTCGATGCCGTGGGCCTCCGCGCCCTTCGCGGTGACCGTGCCGCCGGTCACGCGGACGTTCAGCACCCCCGTGCCGCTCTGCAAGGCGAGGACGCCGTGGGATTCCTCGCCCCCCGCCGTGATCGAGCCGCCCGTGACGGCGACGGTCACCGCGCCGGCGCCGGCGTTCTTCGCATGGGCGCCGTGGGCTCCGGCGCCCGCCGTCGCGATGGCGCCCCCGCCGACGGTCACCGCGACGTTGCCCGTGCCCAAGTGCTCGGCGAAGACGCCGTGGGCGCCCTCGCCCGTCGTCGCGGCGTCGCCTGCGACGGTCACCGCGACGTCGCCCTTATGGTCGTGCCGGCCCCAGACGGCGAAGGCGCCTTCGCCCTCCGTGGAGATGGCGCCGCCGGTCACGGAGATGGCGACGTCGCCCTCGCCCGTCCCCGCGATCGCCTCCGTCCCCGTCCCGGTGATGCGGTCGCCTTCCGTGGGCGTGGCCTGCCGGATATGGGCCAGGACGCCGTGGGCGCCCTCGCCCGTCGTCGCGATGGTGGCTCCCGTCGCGTCGATGACGACGTCGCCGGCGCCCCGGTGCCAGCCGTGGATGCCGATGGAGTTCGCACCCGCCGTCCTGATTTCGCCGCCGGTCACGTCGATGTCGATGGCGCCGCCGCCCGTCCTGACCTCGGTGGTGAGGTCGATGTTGGTGATCGTCTCCGACCTGCCCGTGTGGTCCGCGAGAATGCCGTGGGCGCCGATGCCCCAGGTCAGGATGTGGCTGTCCGTGACGGCGATCCGGATGTCGCCGAGGCCTTCGTGACGGGCGTGGATGCCCCGGGACTCGTAGCCGTTCAGCGACGGCAGCAGCGGGCCTGGTTCTACCCCCGGCACGCCCTGGTTGTTGGGGAATTGAGGGCCCGGGGGCACGATGCCGCCGGTGGCGATGGTGTAGCCCTTCACGGTGACGGCGATGTGGCCCTTGGCCGCGGCGCGGGTATATTCGGCCCGGATGGCGTCGGACTCGTCGCCCCGCGTCCCGACGAGCGGCCGCACCCGGCCTTCCCGGTCGCGCTCGGTCTCGATGACGTTGACGATCACCGCGCCCCTGGAGCGGTGGGTCTTTTCGTTTTCGTAGAAATAGCTGCCCTGCTGGGTGGCGTAGATGCCGTGGGCGGCGTCGCCGCCCGCCGTCGACAGCGACAGATCGCGGAAGTCGATCGCGACCCGGCCCCGGCCGGTGTGCGAGGCCCAGATGCCGTAGGATTCCTCGCCGACGTTCCATTCTCCGTCGCCCATCGTCCTGACGGCGTATCTGCCGTGGTCGATGGGATGGAAGTGCTGGGGCTCGCCCGCCGCATCGACGCCGTGCACGTAGACCACCAGATCGCCGTTGCCGCCCTGACGCCAGGCGGAAATGCCGGCGTACAGATCCTCGTTGACGGTGATCCGGGGGTTGCGGACGACGACGTTGCGGGTTCCATCGTGGTTGACGAACCCGCAGTCGACCGGCTCGGTAGGGATGAAGATGGGCCCGGCGGCGCGGAAGACGGCCCGCAGGTGGTCCGCGGTGAGGAGGCTGAGGTCGAAGCCCGGGGGGAAAACGGCGGTCACGGGGGGGGAAGCGGCGGGGCACTGGAAGACGGGCTGCGCCGCCGCCTCCCCGGTGCCGAGGGCGAGCGCGGCGGCCAGCACCAGCGCCTGCATGCCCCCTTGCGCCGGTTTCCGGAAACGCCGAGGTCGGGAGGCGGTGTTCGGGACGTCGAATCCACGGGGGAAATGCAAGTGGGACATTCGGATTCCTTGATCTGGATCACAAAGGAGAGTATCGAAGTGGGAATCGACGCCTTCGCCACTCTCATGTCGTCGTGACGCGATTGAACTTCTCCCTCGAGTTTCGGGATCCGGAACGACGGAAAACCACCGGCATCACCCGGATTCGAGCCGCATCATCGCGCCGCGCATGGCGGGAACGCCCGCGTTCCCGCCGTACGTGATTATCCCCCCCCCCCTTCCCGAAAACAAGACTGCCCCCGCGTCTTTCCGGAGGCATGTGCGCGGTGGGGTCTTTCGCGCTGGATGCCTGCGCCATCCCGTCCGACCGGGAAATGGAGAATCACATCGTCTCAGCGGGCAAAACCGCCCCCGCCTTGGGCCGAATCCACCGGGCCGCCCCTCGACATGCCCCGAATCACGGGGTGAACGATCTATATCGATGCCTTACGAACAGGCGCCCGGGGATCGACGCAACGAGGCGCGGGCCGCGTGCATCAGCCCCTTCATGTCGCGCACCGCCCGATCGAGGCCGCAGAAAACGGCCCGCGCGATGATTGCATGTCCGATGTTGAGCTCCCGGACCGGCTCGATGCGGGCGATCTCGGAGACGTTGTGGTAGCCGAGTCCGTGTCCGGCATTGACGACGAGCCCGCAACGCTCGCCCCTCTCCGCGGCCGCCCGGATCCGCGCCAGCTCCCGCCCCCGCGCTTCCCCGCGCTCCTCCGCGAACCGTCCGGTATGGATCTCGATGACGGGCGCACCCGCTTCGGCCGCCGCATCGATCTGCCGCGGGTCGGGGTCGATGAAGAGCGAGGCCCGGACCCCCGCTCCGGCCAGACGCGCACAGGCCTCCCGGACCCGTTCGGGCTGTCCGGCCACGTCGAGGCCGCCTTCGGTGGTGAGCTCCTCGCGCCGCTCCGGCACCAGGCAGCAGTCTTCGGGGCGCACCCGTTCGGCGAACGAGAGCATGGGTTCCGTCACCGCCATCTCGAGGTTCATCCGGGTGGCGAGGGTCGACCGGAGCAGATCGACGTCGCGCTCCTGGACGTGGCGCCGGTCTTCGCGAAGGTGGACGGTGATGAGGTCCGCACCGGCCGCCTCGGCCATGAACGCGGCCTCGACCGGATCGGGATAGCGCGTTCCGCGCGCCTGTCGCAGGGTCGCGACGTGGTCCACGTTGACCCCGAGGAGAATGGGCCGGATGGCCGAGGTTTCGCCGTTCAATCCGATTCCTCCGTGGTTTCCGCGGCCGGTGAGGGAGACCGCCGGAAGAGCTCCCGGCTGCCGAGCGGACGCGGTCCGAGATGGGGCGCGAGGATGGCTCGCATGAGGCGCCTCGCCTCCGCCCGTTCCCGGTCGTCTCCACCGTCGATCCGCTCCCCGGCCAGGGCGAGCAGGGTTCGCCCCGACACCACGGGACCGCCTTCGGCGCAGGCCGCCTCCACGGGCCCTCGCTCGGGTACGTATCGGTAGCGCTTGTCCGGGGAAACCGGGACCCCGGCGTCCGCGGTACGGTCGAGGGTGGGACCGTACCCCAGAGCGTCCAGAAGCCGCTTCTCGAACTTGCGCAGGACCCCGTCGAAGGCACGGTGCCCGCCGAGCTCCGCAAGAGCGCGCCGGTAGTCGTCGAACAGGCCGGGATGGGCGTCGTTGCGAGGCAGCAGCTTCAGCAGGAGCTCGTTCAGGTAGAAGCCGCTGAACAGGGCTCGCCCGCGGAGCATCCGGACCGGGCTCCCGGTCTCCGCGCCGGTGAGGGTGGGAAGCTCTCCCCGCCCGCTCCACGAGAGCAGCAGCGGGTGGAACGGTAGAAGCAGCCCGCGGAGCCGGGACCGGGCGCGGCGGACCCCGCGGGCCACCAGGCCCACGCGGCCGTGTTCACCGGTGAACGTCTCCACGATGAGGCTCGTCTCCCGCCACGGCCGCGAATGCAGCACGTAGCCCGGCGCGTTCTCCACGCGCCGGATCAACGCCGTTCAACCGTCATGGCCGAGGCTCCGGAGGCCCCTCTCGTCATCGAGCCGGCCCGCCCGCACCTTGACCCGGATCTCGAGATGGACCCGCGATCCGAACAGGGATTCCATGTTGGCGCGGGCTTCCGCGCCGACGGCCTTCAGAACCCGGCCGCCCTTCCCGATCACGATTCCCTTCTGGCTCGGCCGCTCGACCCGGACGACGGCAGAGACGTGCAGGATCCGCTTCTCGCGCCGGAACCGCTCGACCTCCACCGCGAGCCGGTAGGGCAGCTCCTGATCCAGCTTGCGGGTGAGCTTCTCGCGAACCAGCTCGCCGGCGAGAAAGCGCTCGCTCCGGTCCGTGATCGCATCCGCCGGAAACATGGCCGGGGCGGCCGGGAGACGGGCCCGCACCCGGTCCACGAGGACCGCGAGGTTCTCGTTCCGGCGAGCCGAGACCGGGATGATCTCGTCGAATCCTTCCTCGCCCCGGAACCGGTCGAGGTACGGGAGCAACGCCGCCCGGCCGGACATGCGGTCGATCTTGTTCGGGGCCAGGAGGACGGGGACTCGACCCTCCCGAAGCCCGCGGCGGACGTCCTCGTCCTCGTCCGTCCAGCGGAGCGCTTCCACCATGAAGATCACCACGTCCACTCCATCGGCCGCATCCTGCGCGGTGCGGTTGAGGTACCGGCTCATCGCGGACCGTCGATCGCGGTGGATGCCCGGGGTGTCCACGAAGACGATCTGGGCGTCGGCGCGGCTCAGTATCCCGCCGATCCGGTGCCGCGTCGTCTGGGGCTTGGAGGCGGTGATGCTGACCTTCCGCCCCACCAGCCGGTTGAGCAGGGTGGACTTCCCCACGTTCGGCCGGCCCAGGATGGCGGCCGTACCGCACCGGAAGTCATCCGCCATCGCCGATCTCCGCGAGCACGCGCTCGGCGGCTCTCCGTTCGGCCTGACGCCGGGACGAGCCCTCCCCTCGCGCGGGGTCGGCGATGCCGGCCTCGCACTCCACCACGAAGGTGGGGCGATGCGGCGAGCCGGCCGACTCGACGACCCGGTAGCGGGGCAACCCGAGGCCCCGAGCCTGCAGCAGCTCCTGAAGTCTCGTCTTGGGGTCCTTCGTCGTGCCGGCCCGGGCCGCCTGGTCGAGGGGTTCGGCGAAGATGCGCTCGACCGCGCCCCGAACGGCCGGGTAGCCTCCCTCCAGGTACATCGTCCCGAGCAGGGCCTCGAACGTGTCGGCCAGTATCGAGTCGCGGTCCCGGCCCCCGCTGCGCTGCGCCCCGGCGCCGAGCACCAGATACTCGCCGACGCCGGATTCGCGGGCCGCGGCGGCGAGCGCCTCCCTGCATACCAGCGAGGCGCGGGCGCGGGTAAGGTCTCCCACGGTCGCGCCCGGGTAGCGGGTGAACAGGAGGTCGGCGACCGCGAGGCCCAGCACCGAGTCGCCGAGGAACTCGAGCCGCTCGTTGTTCGCGCCCGACGCGCTGCGATGGGTGAGCGCCCTCCGCAGCGCTTCGGGGTCGGAGAACTCGTGCCCCAGGATGGAGCCGAGGGTCGCCGCCGCCTCCCGCAGGGCGTCGCCCACGCCCTCAGTCGATCGTGGTCCCGATCCGGCTGAAGTCGACGCCATGGCCCCAATCCCAGTTCATCCACACGATGGAGGCGGGGCCAATCAGGTTCTCCTCCGGCACGAACCCCCAGAAACGGCTGTCGTGGCTCTTGTCCCGGTTGTCTCCGAGCACGAAGTACTGCCCCTCCGGCACGACCCACTCGCCTTCGACGGTGGGAAGGCCGGGCTGGTACAGGATCGCATGCGGGTGCTCGCCCAACGCTTCGAGCCTCAGACTCGCTCCGGTCATGTGGCTCCCCGATCCGGAGCCCTCGTAGACCTCGGGAGCGCTCCGTCTGGCTTCGACCCCGTCGACGTACAGCTTCCTGTCGCGGTCGTAGCGGATCCGGTCGCCCGGCAACCCCGCGATCCGCTTGATGAAGATCGTCTCTCCATCGACCGGATAGCGGAACACCACCACGTCACCCCGTTCCGGCTCTCCGACTTCGACCACCTTCCGGTTCGTGACGGGGAGCCGGATCCCGTAGGAGAACTTGTTGACCACGATGAAATCGCCGATGAGGAGGGTCGGCATCATCGACCCCGACGGGATCCGGAACGGTTCGATGACGAACGACCGGATGAGAAAGACGGCCAGAAAGACGGGAAAGAACGAGCGGGCGTACTCGACGACGACCGGCTTCGCCCCGAGCTTGACCCGATCCTCTCCGGCGACCGCGTTCGCGGCGCCCGCGAGCCGCCGGCGCGGCCCGAACACCCATGAGTCCACCGCCCAGATGGCGCCGCTCACCAGGACGATGAGCGCCATGAAGGTCGAGAAGTCCCACCACTGGGTCACCGGTCCGGGCTCTCCGGCGAGCGGCGATCCGATCCGGCCCGAAACCCCGTCTCCACGGCCTTCGAGCCGCGCGGCGGAGCGTCCGGTGGCCGCCCGCCGCCGCGGGCCGCGGCGGCGGGGTCCTGAACGCGGAAATCGGGGCTCCGCTGCATGGTCGAATCCTTCCCGTCCGGGGGCCGACAGTGTATCAGGATTGGCGTGGGGAGCCGGTCAGGCGATTGCGTCGGGAAAGGCGATCGCACCGCCGATGCACGGGATCCCGAGGGCGATCATGACGAGTCGATCGAGGCCGAGGGCGACACCCGCGCACCGCGGCAGCCCGTGCTCGAGAGCGGCCGAGAGCCGATCGTCGATCTCCATCGGCGGGAGCCCGGCGCGCCGCCGCCGGGACGCCTCGGACTCGAAGCGCCTCCGCTGCTCCACCGGATCGGTGAGCTCGTGATAGCCGTTCGCGAGCTCCAACCCGTCCACGAACAGCTCGAACCGTTCCGCGCGCTCGCCGTGCGGCGTTCTCGCCACGCGGGCCAGCGCGGCCTGGCTCGCCGGATAGTCGTAGAGGAAGACGGCGCGGGAGCCGGTGAGCCGCGAAAGATCCGGCTGTACGACGTGGCTGAGCAGCAGGTCGAGACAGCCGTCGCGGTCGAGCACCGCCACCGTGCTCCCGCTCGCGCCCGCCGCCCGCGAACGCTCCCGCAGGGTCTCCACGGACGTGCCGTCGACGTCCACCCCGGCCAGCTCCCGAAACGCCCGTGCATAGGCAATCCGCCGGGGTGCGGGGCACGCGAGGATGGAGACGACGAGGTCGCCGACCTCCTCCATGAGCCGGTGGTGGTCGTAATTCGGCCGGTACCACTCGAGCAGGGTGAACTCGGGGTTGTGGCTCGGTCCTGCCTCACCGGCGCGAAACGCGCGGGCGATCTGGTAGATGGCCCCGCTTCCGGCCGCGAGAAGCCGCTTCATCGCGTACTCGGGAGAGCTCTGGAGCCAGCGCGTCCGTCCGTCGGGCCCGACCGCGCGGAAGCTGTCGATCACCGGGTCCATGGCGCCGCGGGCGCACAGGATCGGGGTCTCCACCTCCAGCACCCCGCGCTCGGCGAAGAAGTCCCGGACCCTCGCGACCACCCCGGCGCGCCGTTTCCAGCGGGCGCGATCGCCGCGGGGACGCCACGCCGGCCCGCCCTCCCCCGGCCCGTCCGGCGCCACCGGCCTACCCCTTGACGCGGGAGACGTACTCGCCGGTTCGGGTATCGATGCGGAGAAGCTCCCCGTTGTCGACGAACAGGGGGACCCGGACCGTCGCCCCGGTCTCCACCACCGCGGGCTTGCTCGCGCCGCTCGCGGTATCCCCCCGCACCCCGGGCTCGGTGTCGGTGACCCGGAGCACCACGAAGTTGGGTGGGGTGACCCCGATCGCCTCGCCGTTCCAGAGGAGCACCTTGCAGACGTCCTGCTCCTTCAGCCACTTCGCGGTATCGCCCAGCACCGCCTCGGCCACCGCGAGCTGCTCGTAGGTCTCCGGGTGCATGAAGTGCCAGTGCCCGTCGTCGCGATACAGGTACTGGAGCTCGGTCTCGACGACGTCCGCGCCGGGAAGCGTCTCCCCCGACTTCCAGGTCTTGTCGACGACCCGTCCGGTGAGCAGGTTGCGGAGCCTCACCCGGTTGAACGCCTGGCCCTTGCCCGGCTTGACGAACTCGTTGTCGATGATCGCGCACGGCGCGTCGTCCACCATGAGCCGCAGCCCGGTCCGGAATTCGTTGGTGCCGTAGGTCGCCATCGCGGGGTCTTCCGTCGTCGAGACCCGTATAGTCTATCTTCCGCCCGGCTCCGCGGCCGCGGCCTCCCCCGGCCGGCCGGCCTGCATCGAGTCGACACCGCGCAGGCCGCGCGGGAGGAGCCGCCCGCGGTTGGTGCGGGCGCCGGACCAGGATTCCAGATCGCGCGCGCGCAGGGTGAGATGCCGACGCCCGGCCCGCATCGTCAGCGGCTCGCCGGCCGGGACCACCGCGACGGCCCGGATCGTCTCGGCCCGGGCTCGAAGCTTCGCCGACGGGATGCTCATCAGCTTGACCCCCTTGCCCCGCCCGAGCACCGGGAGCTCGCCGAGGGGATAGACGAGGAGGTAGCCCGCGGTCGAGACGACGGCCAGCCGATCGGTGTCCGGGTCCGACACCCGGGCCGGCGCCAGCACCCGGTCCCCGTCTCCGGCCTGCATGACGAGCTTCCCGGTGCGGCTCCTGGACCACAGGGTCGCGACGTGGACCACGAATCCGTAACCGCCTTCCGAGGCGAGGACGAGCCGGTCTTCCGGCCCGCCGATCAGCACCGCCCGCCACTCGGCGCCGTCCGGGGCGTCCAGCCTTCCCGCGAGGGGCTCCCCCTGACCGCGGGCGGACGGCAGGACGTGGACGGGAAGGGAGTACGCGCGTCCCGCCCCGTCCAGGAACGCGACCGTGTCGTTGCTGCGGCCCGGCGCGGCGGAGAGGAACTCGTCTCCCGCCCGGTAGCTCAGCGTCTGCGGCTCGATCTGGTGGCCCTTGGCCGCCCGCACCCAGCCGCGCCGCGAGAGCACCACGGTAACCGGCTCCGCGGACACGAGCTCGTCGCGGCCGAGGGCGCGCGCCGGCTCCGCCTCCACGAAACGGGATCGGCGTTCGTCGCCGTGCGCCTTCGCGTCGGCGAGGATCTCGTCCCGGACGAGGGCGTCGAGACGGGCCGCGGACCGGAGGCGGTCCGCGAGGGCGTCCCGTTCCTCGCCCAGCGCCTTCTGCTCCGCACGGATCCGGACCTCCTCGAGGCGCGCCAGGTGGCGGAGCTTGAGCTCCAGGATCGCCTCCGCCTGGACGTCGGTGAGCCCGAACCGGTCCATCAGGACCGGTTTGGGCCGATCCTCTTCCCGGATGATCGCGATCACCTCGTCGAGGCGGAGGAAGGCGGCGAGGATGCCTTCCAGCCGATGGAGGCGGGTCTCGATCCGGTCCAGCCGGAACTCGATCCGCCGCCGCACGGTCCGGCGGCGGAACTCGATCCACTCGGTGAGGAGGGAACGCAGGTCCCGGACGCCGGGACGGCCGTCGAGCCCGATGACGTTGAGGTTGACCCGGCACGTGCGCTCGAGGTCGGTGGTCGCGAAGAGATGGGACATCAGCCGCGCCGCGTCGACCCGGTTCGATCGGAGGCTCAGCACCAGCCGCACCGGGTTGGCTTCGTCCGACTCGTCGCGCAGGTCCTCGACCATGGGGAGCTTGCGCTCCGCCATCTGGGAGGCGATCTGCTCCATGACGCGCGAACCCGACACCTGGTAGGGCAGCGCGGTGACGACGACGGACGACGCGGCTCCGCGTTCGTGCTCGAAGGTCGCCCGGATGCGGACCGTGCCGGCGCCGGTGCGGTAGATCGCCCGCAGGTCTTCGGCCGGGGTGACGATCTCCGCGCCGGTCGGGAAGTCGGGGCCGCGAACGTGCCCGCACAGGGTGTCGGTGGTCGCGTCCGGGTCCTCGAGGAGCCGCACGCAGGCCGCCGCCACCTCGCCGAGGTTGTGGGGCGGGACGTCGGTGGCCATGCCGACCGCGATGCCCGAGGTGCCGTTCAGGAGCACCGCCGGGAGGCGGGCGGGGAGCAGCTCCGGCTCCTCCAGGGCCCCGTCGAAGTTCGGCCTGAACCCGACGGTGCCCTGCCCCAGCTCCTCCAGGAACGTCCCCGCGAACGGCGTCAGCCGCGCCTCGGTGTAGCGCATCGCCGCGAAGGACCGGGGATCGTCCGTCGAGCCCCAGTTGCCCTGCCCATCGATCAGGGGGTAGCGGATGGAGAACGGCTGCGCCATCAGGACCATCGCCTCGTAGCAGGCGGTGTCCCCGTGCGGATGGAACTTCCCGAGGACGTCGCCCACCGTGCGCGCCGACTTCTTGAAACGGGTCCGGTTGGCGGCATACGGCCCGCGGCGGGCCGGGGCCTCGGGCTCGCGGCCCATGACGGCGCGCAGGCCCAGCTCCGACATCGCGTATACGATCCGGCGCTGCACCGGCTTCAGTCCGTCGGCGACGTGCGGCAGCGCGCGGTCGAGGATGACGTACATGGAGTAGTCGAGGTACGCCTTGCGGGCGAACTCGCGCATCGGCCGTTCGTCGGCCTTCGGCTCCGGGCGTTCCAGGCGTTCCAGGCGTTCCATCGGCTCGGCCGTCATGCCCCGATCGCTCCCGCCGGGCGGGGGTCGCGCCGGTGCTCAGACATCCGCCGCGTCACCTTCCGCTTCGAGCCAGGCGCGGCGGTCGCCGGCCCGCTTCTTCGCGAGCAGCAGATCGAGCGCCGCGCCGGTGTCGTCGCCGGGCTCCGCGGTCAGCCGCACGAGGCGGCGGGTCTCCGGCGACATGGTGGTCTCGCGGAGCTGCGACGGGTTCATCTCGCCGAGCCCCTTGAAGCGTTGCACCTGGATCCGGCCGGAGCGCCGTTCCGCCGCCAGGCGGTCCATCAGCCCCTGCTTGTCCGACTCGTCGAGCGCGTAGAAGACCTCGCTCCCCGCGTCCACCCGGTAGAGGGGGGGCATCGCGACGTACAGGTGTCCCGCCTCCACCAGCACGGGGAAGTGCCGCACGAACAGGGCGCAGAGCAGGGTCGCGATGTGGGCGCCGTCGGAGTCCGCATCGGCGAGGATGCACACCCGGCCGTAGCGAAGGCCGGCGAGGTCCCCGCGCCCCGGCTCGACCCCGATGGCGACCGAGACGTCGTGCACCTCCTGCGAAGTGAGGATCTGGCCGGGCGCGAGCTCCCAGGTGTTCAGGATCTTGCCGCGGAGCGGCATCACCGCCTGGAATTCCCGGTCTCGGGCCTGCTTCGCCGAGCCGCCCGCAGAGTCGCCCTCCACGAGGAACAGCTCCGACCTCTCCGGATCCTCCGAGACGCAGTCGGCGAGCTTTCCGGGCAGGGTCGGACCGGCCGCCGCCTTCTTGCGGACCACGTTCTTCGAGGCGCGGGCACGCGCCTTCGCCCGTGCGATCACGTGCTCGGCGAGCCGGTCCCCGGTGTCGGTGTGCTGGCTCAGCCAGAGGCTCAGCTCGTCCTTCACCACCCCGGAGACGAACGAGGCGCATTCGCGCGAAGAGAGCCGGTCCTTCGTCTGGCCGGTGAACTGCGGGTCCGTCATCCTGACCGACAGCACGTACCGGCAGGACTCCCAGACGTCTTCGGGGGAGAGCTTCACCCCGCGCGGGGTGAGGCTCCGGAACTCGCAGTACTCGCGCAGGGCCTCGGTGAGTCCGGACCGGAGGCCGTTCACGTGGGTGCCGCCCTGGGGGGTCGGGATCAGGTTGACGTAGCTCTCCGTAACGGGCCGCGGCTCGCCGGCGCCCGGGAGGGCCCAGGCGACCGCCCAGTCCGCTCCCTCCGTGTTGCCCTCGAGGCAGCCCGCGAACGGCTTCGCCGGCAGGACCTCCGCTCCGTCGAGCGCGGACAGGAGGTATTCGCCCAGGCCATCCTCGAAGCACCACTCCTCGCGTTCGCCCGATTCCTCCCGAAGGAAGGACACCTGGAGCCCGGGGCACAGGACCGCCTTCGCCCGCAGCAGGAAACGCAGCCGCGGCACGGAGAACGAAGGAACGTCGAAGAAGGCCGGGTCCGGCCAGAACCGGAGCACGGTTCCGGTGTTGCGCCGGCCCACCTCGCCGACCGGCTCGAGGTCGGAGACCTTGGCGCCGTCGCGAAAGGCCATGTTGTACTCGCACCCTTCGCGCCGGACCCACACCTCGAGATGGCTCGAGAGCGCGTTGACCACGGAGACCCCGACGCCGTGCAGCCCGCCCGAGAAACGGTAGCTGTCGAGCGAGAACTTCCCGCCGGCGTGCAGCCGGGTCAGGATGACCTCCACTCCGGGAATGCCTTCCTCCGGATGGACGTCCACCGGCATCCCGCGGCCGTCGTCCGCGACGCGGAGCGATCCGTCGCGGTGCAGGGTCACGTCGATGCGCCGCGCGAACCCCGCGAGCGCCTCGTCCACGCTGTTGTCCACCACTTCGTGCGCGAGGTGGTCGGGGGACGAGGTGTCGGTGTACATCCCCGGCCGCTTGCGGACCGGCTCCAGGCCGACCAGCACCTCGATCGCGGTGGCGTCGTACGTTGCGCCCATTGCGAAGCCGCGCCGATTTCCGAATGGCGGCGATTGTATGGCGCGCCGCGCGGTACCCGCATCGCATCGATGCGATGCGATGCTTGAGGAACATCCTGTTTCTCTTTCATATCTCGCCGGTTGTGGCACGGGAGGAGACCCCGGCTCGAAGCGGGGGCGGCGGTCCGAAGGCTCGTTGATCACGGCGGCGGCGTGGTCTAACCTCGCCGGCAGTCCCTCCTGGCCGGACCGACATGCCCGATGAACGGACCAGCTTCGAATCGGCGCTCGCCGAGTTCGAGGCCCTGGTGGAGAAGATGGAACGGGGCGACCTCAGCCTCGAGGATTCGGTGACCGCATACGAACGCGGGGTCGTCCTGCACGGATACTGCGAGCGGGCGCTGTCCGAGGCGGAGCGCAAGGTCCGGATCCTCACCGAGGGCGGCGGGGGGGCGGGCGAACGGCTGCGGCCGTTCGGAGCGGAGCCGGAGGACCCGCGCACCCCGGACCGGGACGAGCCCGTCCCGGCGCCTCGCGATATGGCCCCCCGCCCGCCCGCGGGCGGAGCGCCGGAAGAGGACGACCTCCCTTTCTGAGGAACACCGGGGACGGAACCCGCGTCCGCCCGGTCCCGATCCCGGTCCCGATCCCGATCCCGGTCCCGACCCCCGACCCCTCGGCCGGCCCCCGCGGCCGGGGCCGCCTCGCCGTCGGCGGCGCGGCGCCGCCCTCCCCTCCCCTCCCCGGCCGGGGCCGGCATTCCGTCCCTCACGAGAGCCGGAAACGAGCCGCGGCGGGCCCCGGCCGCGATCGGCGCCGGGACGATTTCGGTTTCCGGCTCCGGGAGCGGCCGCCGCGTCCCGATCCGCATCGCATGGATCGTCGAAGTCGCATTTTCGGTCCACGGGTTCTTCTTCGAGACGCATCCGACGTCCCCCGATGCGGAATGAACCGTCCCCGGATCGAGAGCGATCTCCCCCATGCCCGCCGGCCGAACCGGGTATCATTCGCGCGCGCCCCACGAAGCCGAGGTACGGACGACTTGAAGACGCTGGAACGAACGGAAGCCACCGGCCCGGATTGCGGATCGGGCCAAGGAGCGGACCGCGGCGCGGGCGTCGTCTCGATCGCCGACGTCCAAGGCCGCCCCGACGTCCGCCGGATCCCCATCGACAAGGTCGGCATCAAGGGGATCCGCCACCCCGTGCGGGTTCTGGACCGCTCCGTCGGACGGCAGGAGACGGTCGCGACCTTCAACATGTACGTGGACCTGCCCCAGGACTTCAAGGGCACCCACATGTCCCGCTTCGTGCAGGTTCTCGAGAACCACGAGTACGAGATCACGGTCACCACCTTCCAGCGCATGCTGCGCGAGATGGCGGACCTGCTCGAAGCCCGCTCCGGCCACATCGAGATGACGTTCCCCTACTTCGTGCGCAAGGCCGCCCCGGTGAGCGGCGTGACCAGCCTGATGGACTACGGCGTCACCCTGATCGGAGCGATCCGGGACGGCGACGTCCGGATCAGCACCCGCGTGGTCGTACCCGTGACGAGCCTGTGCCCGTGCTCCAAGGCGATCTCCGCCTACGGGGCGCACAACCAGCGGTCGCACGTCACCGTCCATGCCCACACGCGGGCCCTGGTATGGATCGAGGAGCTCATCGACGTCGTGGAGCACGAAGCCTCCTGCCAGCTCTTCGGCCTGCTCAAGCGCCCCGACGAGAAGTTCGTCACCGAGTACGCGTACGACAACCCCAAGTTCGTCGAGGACCTCGTTCGTGACGTCGCGCGGCGGCTGGAGGCCGACCCTCGCATCGAGGGGTACTCCATCGAGGCGGAGAACTTCGAGTCGATCCACAACCACTCGGCATATGCACGCATCGACCGGCCGGCCTGATCACGTCGGATTCACTCCTTTGCCCGCTCCCACAAGGCGTCGAGCTCCGCCGGTGTCCGTTCTTCCAACCGCCGTCCGCGGCCGGTGAGGCGCTCCATCGTCCGGAAACGCTGCTCGAACCGGCGATTGGCGCCGGCGAGGGCGCGGTCGCAGCTCAGATCGAGGCGGCGGGCGAGGTTGACGCACGTGAAGAGGACGTCACCCAGCTCGGACTCCACCCGCTGCGTCCCCTCCCCGGCATCGAGCGCCTCCCGGAGCTCGGCGATCTCCTCGTCGAGCTTGGCGAGCACCCCTTCCACGTCGGCCCAGTCGAATCCGGCCGCGCCGGCCCGCCGCTGCAGCTTCGCCGCTCTCGCGAGCGGCGGGAGGGCGGTGGGCAGGCCGTCGAGCGCGCTCGCCGTGCGGGGGCGTTCGGCCGCCTTGGCGCGTTCCCAGTCCGGCCGCTCCCCGGCGGCGGACGGCTCGAATACGTGCGGATGACGGCGAATCATCTTGTCGAGGATCGATCCGACGACGTCCTCGACGTCGAAGTACCCCCTTTCGTCCGCGAGATGGGCGTGGAACGCCACTTGAAACAGGAGGTCGCCCAGCTCGTCGCGAAGCGCGTCGAAGTCCTCGCGCGCGATCGCGTCGGCAACCTCGTACGCTTCCTCGATCGTGAAGGGGGCGATGGTCTCGAACGTCTGAACCCGATCCCAGGGGCAATCCTGCCTGAGCCTCGCCATCAACCCGAACAAACGTTCCATCTCTTCCTCCGTCGTCTCCGGTCGTTCATCCGCGGCCGAGCCGGTGCGCCTCCCCGGGCGGGGAGCGATCGGCCGACGGCCGGTCCCGGGCCGTTCGGGGCCCGGGGGCTCGCGATCTTCCTCCTTCTGGGCGTGATCGCGCCAGACGCGAAGCTCGCCGAAGCGCGGGCCGGATCGGCGGAGCCGCCGGTCTTCCGGGCGGACGTCGATCGCATCCTGGTCCTCGAGGCCCGGAGCGCGCTGCGGCGCGGGGAGCGGAAGCGCTTCGACCGCCTGACCGACCTGCTCCGGGACCATCCGCTCCACCCCTGGCTGCGGTACCTGGAGTTCCGCCGCAGGCCCGGGCGGCACGAGGAACGGGCGATCGAGGCGTTTCTCGCGACCGTTCCCGACACGCCGATGGCCGATCACGTGCGGGGCCGCTGGCTCGACCGCCTCGCGCGCCAGCATCGCTGGGCGCGTTTCCTGGAAGTGTATTCGTCGCTCTCGCCGGGCTGGGCCGATACGCGGCGCAAGTGTCTGCACGCGCGGGCGTTGCTCGAGACGGGGGACGACACCGCCGGCTTCGAGGCCGCGGCCGGGCTCTGGGGCGTCCCGCGATCCCAGGACGAGGCGTGCGACCGTACGTTCGCGATCTGGGCGCAGAGGGGAGGCCGAACCCCGGAGCACCTCTGGCATCGGATCGAGATATCCCTCGAGCGCGGCAAATCGGACCTCGCCGGCTACGTGGCCCGGGCGCTCGATCAGCCGGATCGCGCCATCGCCGAACACTGGGTCCGCGACTATCGCCGCCCCGCCCGGATCGTGGCCCGGGCGGGGCGGGTCCGAGGCGAGCCGCAGTGGGAACGGCCGGTCGCGGCCGCCATCGCCGCCATCGCCCGGCGCACCCCGGATGCCGCTGCCGAAGCCTGGCGGGCGGTCGCCGGGGACCGATCCTCCGTTCCGGCGAGCCTGGACGCCTTCGCCTCCTGGCGGATCGGGCTCGGGTACGCGCAGGAGCACCGGCTACGCGAAGCGGTGGAGTGGATCGAACGCGTTCCGGACGAACACCGCGGCGAGCGCCTGCTCGGCGTCCTCGCCCTGCTCTCGTTCGCCGAGGGTCGATGGGCGGACTCCCTCGCCGCCCTCGATGCACTGCCCTCCGAGGCGCGCGGCGATCTTCGCTGGCGGTACTGGCGCGCCCGCGCCCTCACCGCCCTCGGACGGGCCGAGGAAGCGTCGTGGGCCGAGATCGCCGCCGAGCGCGACTACTACGGCTTCCTGGCCGCCGACCGGATCGGCGCGCCGTACCGCATCGTTCAGCATCCGGCCGGCGCTTCGGCGGAACGCATCCGCCGGGTCGAGAGCATGGCCGGGTTCCGGCGCATGCGGGAGTTTCACGCCCTCGGGTTCCGGAACGGATCCCGCCGCGAATGGAGGCGCCTGGTACGGCGCCTCGAGGGCGAAGACCTCGCGACGGCAGCCGAGTTCGCCCTCCGCAACGGATGGTACTTCGAAGCGATCCGGGCCGCGGCCCGGGCCGGCGCCTTCGACCGTCTCGATCTCCGCTTTCCCATCGTCTGGGAAGAGGAGGCGGCGGCGGCGGCCGGTGACCACGGCATCGACGTGGCGTGGGTGCTGGCCACCATCCGGATGGAGAGCGCATTCCGGCCGCGGGCCCGCTCATCGGCCGGGGCCCTCGGGCTCATGCAGATCATGCCGGCGACCGGCCGGCGAATCGCGTCCGCGGCAGGGATCCGGCACGCCGACTCCCGGACCCTGCTCGACCCGGAGAAGAACATCCGCCTCGGCGCCGCCTACCTGCGCCGCCTGCTGGACCGGCTGCACGGCCACCCGGCTCTCGCGAGCGCCGCCTACAACGCGGGGCCGCATCGAGCCGAACGATGGCTTGCCCGCGGCGAAGGCATGGAGCCGGACCTCTGGGTGGAGTTCGTGCCCTATACCGAGACCCGCCAGTACGTGAAGCGGGTCCTCGAGTACAGCATCGTGTACCAGCACCGGCTGGGGGCGGCCCGCCCGGTACGGATGGGCGACCTCCTCCCTCCCCTGCCCCCGTCCCCCGGCTGATCGGGCCAGGTTTCCGGAACCGGCGCCCGGTGACCCGGGCGCGGCCGGGATGGCCGCCGCACGTCCGCGACCGAACGTCCGCCGGGGGTCGCCGCGACGAAGCGGCGGAACCCGCCGACCTCCGGCTTCGGCGGACGACGCCGGACCGGGGGGCCGCGGTCCGGCGGCCGGCCGCGCCCCGCGGTCCGCGCGAAGAAGGCGGGTCAGCCGTGGGAGCGGATCGGCTCCAAGGGGAGCGATTGCGGGATACGGGGGCAGGTCACCAGCAGGAACAGGTGCCCCTGCCGGTGGCAGAATCCGAGCCATTTCTGCAAGAAACGGTTGGATTGCCACTTCCTTTCAAGGTCGGGCATCGGCCGCCGCCGCCAGGTTCGGTCCGGGTTCCGCCAGCGCCTGCGCCGGCTGAAGCTGACGAGCTCCGCGGCGTGCACGTCGTGGTACACGACGATTCCCGCGTTCGGTTGAAGCTCGTCGCCGAACCAGTACGTCAGGGAGAGGGTGGTGGTGTAGCGCTGCTGCTCGTGCACGGAGAGGTAGAGATCGAGCGCCCCCGCGACCCGTGACACCACCGTGCCTTCGATACATCGGAGCTCCGGGACGAGTCGAAGCAGGCGATGGTAGTTGCTCTCGTAGAGATCGATGAGAGAGCCGAGCGACAGACACCGCGGCGGCAGGGTGGCGATGTTGCGTTCCACCGGCATGACCGCCCGATGGTAGCAGCCGGATCGCGCCGGAGGGAATCCCGAGCCTCGTCCAGCGAGACATGCGCCTGAGCGAAGGGTTCGATTCCAACGAGAGGCGAGCCCGAAGCAGCGGCCGCGCCGCCTGGGGGCGGCCCTCCGCCTTCGCCGGGGAGAAGCCGCCGGTATCGAGAGGGCTCGATCCTTCGGGAGTGTGCCCCCCTCCCCCGAAGGCGCCGCGCGCGCGGGCCCGGGGGCCTGCGAATCCGGTCAGGTTCGGGAGAGAAGGCGGCGGAACCGTCCCCAGTCGAACGCGGGCCCCGGATCGGTCTTGCGCCCCGGCGCCACGTCCGAGTGTCCGACGATCCCCTCCGGGCCCACCGCCGGCCAGCGGCCCATCACGGCCCGAGCCAGTCCCGCCAGCGCTTCGTACTGGCTTTGCTCGTAGGGCGCCGTATCCGTCCCCTCCAGCTCGATGCCGATCGAGAAGTCGTTGCAGGCGGCTCGGCCGCGGTAGTGCGATTCCCCCGCGTGCCAGGCGCGGTCGAGAAACGATACGTACTGGGTGATGCCGCCGCCGCGATCGATGAGGGCGTGCGCGGAGACCCGGACCCCCTCCAGCTCCCGGAAGACGGGATGCTCGCCGGGGTCCAGCTCGTTGCAGAAGAGGCGGGTCACCGCGCCGCCGCCGAACTCGCCCGGAGGAAGGCTGATCCCGTGCACGACGACGAGATCGATCTCCGCCCCGGCCGGCCGCGAATCGAAGTTGGGCGAAGGACGGGGGCGGGCGCCGATGACCCAGCCGTCGGGACGGATCGCGGGGTGGTTCAAATCTTCCCCTCGACGACCGATTGCAGCAGCTCCATCTGGTGCGACACCCCCACCGCGTCCTCCACGTCGATCTGGAAGGCGATGCCGGCGCCGCTCCGGGAGAAGTCCCCTACCCGCTCGATGGTCTCCAGGATTTCCCGGCTGAGGTGTTCTTCGACCAGGAACAGCAGCATGTCGCGAGAGGTCTCGAGCGAGAGCCCGAGAAAGGTCTTCTTCGCGTCGACCCCTTCTCCACGCACCCGGCTGACGACGGTCGAGCCCAGGGCGCCCTTCTCGCGGGTGGCATGCAGGATGGGTTCGGTATGGGTGTCGTCCACGAGCGCCACGATCAGCTTGAAATGCATGTGGTTGACTCCTCCGAGGGTTCCGGCCGGGGTGGTCCGGGTCCGGAGATCTTCAGCCCCGGCGCGACGCCCGCCACCGCGACGCCTGCGCGTAGGCGAGCACGGCCATGACGGCGAACAGGCTCGCGAACGCGATCAGCCCGAAGCCGTCCAGGCCGGGGCTGCGCCCCGGCACCGACGACGCCAGCCCGAGCCCGAGGGCGGTGACGATGGGCACCGTCACGGTCGACGTGGTGACCCCCCCCGAATCGTAGGCGAGCGCGACGATGCTGCGCGGGGCCATCGCGGTCTGGAGCAGGACCAGGGCGTAGCCCGCGATGATGTAGTAGTGGAGCGGGGTTCCGGTCACGATCCTCAGCACCCCGACCGCGACCCCGACCGCGACCCCGACCGCGACCGCCACCCGCAGCCCGGTCACCCCGATGGCCCCCCCGGACACCTCGTTGGCCTTGATCGACACCGCGAGCAGCGCGGGCTCCGCGATCGTGGCGGAGAACCCGATGGCGGCGGCGAAGACGTAGACCCACGCGTACCGCTCCCACCCGAGGGCTTCGCCTCCCTGCCCACCCAGGAACGCGGGGTCCGCGAGCTGCACGGCCATGCTCCGGCCGAGCGGGAAGAGCGCCTTCTCGAGACCGATGAGGAACAGCCCGAGACCGACCGTCACGTAGACGAGGCCGACGGCGACGGCTCGTGGATTCGGTATGGGCCGGCCCACCACGAACCGCTGGAACGCGAGCAGCACGACGACGACGGGGGCGATGTCGAGCGTCACCCCGAGCAGGAGCGCCGCGGAGCTCTCCACGAACCCCGTCACCTCCCGACCGCTCCGCTCAGGATCCCGTAGATCATGACCGCCGCCATCGGGGTCAGGGCCGCGAACGCGATGAGCCCGAAGCCGTCGGTGAGAGGGTTGCGGCCGCGAATGCTCGATGCGAGCCCGATCCCGAGCGCGGTCACGAGGGGTACGGTCACCGTCGACGTGGTCACCCCCCCCGAGTCGTAGGCGACGCCGACGATGGCCGGCGGGGCGAACCAGGTCAGCACGACGATCGCGGAGTACCCCCCGATGATGAAGTAGTGGACCGGCCAGCCACGGAGGATCCGGTACACGCCGATCACCCCCGCGAACCCCACCGCGACCGCGACCGACAGCCGCAGGCCGAGCGCGTAGGCGTCCCGATCCGCGGGCCGGCCGCCGATGAAGCCTTCGTCGGCCGCGACCCGTGCCGCCTCCCCGGTGACCGCGATGAGGGCGGGTTCGGCGACCGTGGTGCCGAAGCCGAGGCCGAACGCGAAGACGAGGAGCCAGGGCAGGCTCCCCTTGCGGGCGAGCCCGTCCGCGAGCATAGAGCCGATCGGGAAGAGGCCCGCCTCGAGCCCCCGGACGAAGAGCGCGAGGCCGACCACCACGCACGCGCAGCCCACCGCCAGATCGAAGAGATCCGGGATCGGCCGGCGCAGCACCAGCGCCTGGAACGCGGCGATGACGAGGACGATCGGCGCAAGGTCCCGGATGCTGTCCCGCAGGGTTCTGACGAGGGGCTGGAGCATGGCGGGACGGCATGGCAAGGGCCGGGGGGCGCCGGCCATTATAGGGGGAAGGCGCCGGCGAAGGCCGGCCGCCGGGGAGGCCCGCCGTCCTTCCGGAAGGCCGCGGCCCGCGGCCCGCGCGGCTCCGGCCGCTCCCCGGCCCGGGCGCGGCTCAGTCCGCCTCGTGGATGCGGGGGATCTTGTGGGGCGGTCCGAGGGCGAGGAGCACCGCCGCGTCCACGTACTCCACCCGGACGGGAAGCTGCAAGGCGTCCCCGAGACCCGTCTCGATCCGGGGGCGGAGGCCCTCGGGGTCCGGCATCTCGCCTTCACGGGCTCCCACCCGCAGGCGGAGCGTGTCCATGTCGGGGCCGGTGCGGACGATCTGGAAGAGGCCGTGGTCCACCTCCTCCCATTGCTCGAGCCCCCGCTGGACCTCGACCGGGAACACCGTCCTGCCCTTCACCCGTACCCGGTAGCCCACCCGCCCGAGGAAGTCGAGCCGGGTGTTCGTGCGCCCGCACGCGCACCGTCCGGTGGTGGCCGTGCCGATGTCCTCGCTCCGCCAGCGAATGAAGGCGAGCGATTCGTCCATGAGCGAGGTGAACAGGAACTCGCCCCGTTCGCCCTCCCCCACCGGAGTGGTCGTGCCGGGCTCCACCACCTCGACGAACCAGAGATCGTCGTGCATGTGCAGGCCGTCGTGGTGGCCGCACTCCTGCATCATGAAGCAGAGATCGCCGGTTCCGGAGAGCTCGAAGGCCTCGCTGCCCCACTCCTCGTCGACGAGGCGGCGCGATTTCGGGGTGAGCGCGTCCCCCGCCCAGACGAACCCCCTGGTGGCGCCCAGGATCTCCTTCGGGTCCAGCCCGAGCCGGGCGATCTCGTCGCGGAGCCCCAGGGCCTGGGGCGGGGAGAGGAATGCGTGCACGTCGGGCTTCAGGTAACGGAAGGTCTGCACCACGCGCGGGAGATCGGGCCAGTCGGTGAACGTCACCCGGGCGCCGATCCGGCGGGCCGCCTCGGCCATGGCCCACACCGGGCGCAGGTACAGGGCGAGCGACAGGCTCGCCACGCCCCCGGGGCGCAGCCCGGCCGCCCACAGGTGGCGGGCGAGGGACTCGGCGAAGATCGACCGGTCACGCTCGGTGATCGGCAGGAAGGTCGGCGCGCCGGTGGTGCCGGAGCTCGTGTGCACGTCGCACGGAACGTCCGCGGCGAGGAGGTTCATCCCTCCATAGGGATCGCCGGTGTCGTCCCGGACCTGCCGGACCATCTCCTTGTGGACGGTGGGGACCGCCCGGCGGAAGTCGTCGAGGGAGCGGACGTCGCCCGGGTGCACTCCGGCCGCCTTCCACTCGCGCCGGAGCAGGCTCGATCCGGCCCACGCGATCGGCAGCCGGGCGAGGAGCCGGGCCTCCTGGAGCGATCGCATCCGATCCGCCGGCAGGGTCTCCATCGCTTCGTTCCAGAACGGCCGTTCCGCGTCCATCATGATGGGCTCCCGTCGCGCCAGCCTGGCCGCCCGCCCTCAGAGGAGCGCGCGGCGGGGGTCGAGGCAGAGCGATCGAAGCCGATCGAGAAACGCCTCGCCCTCTCCTTCCGACCCGGGTGCGAGCTCGAGCCCGAACCGGATCGACCCCGAGCCTTCGGCAATCGTGAGCACGGCGCCGGCCGGGCGATCCTCACCGCCGCCCCCTCCCTCGTGAGGGACGTCGGGACGGCCGTCCCGATGGATCGCCCCATGATGGATACCTCGGTGGAGGCCCCGGGGGTCGAGGGTGCGGATGACGAGCGCTTCGGCCAGCCCGGGATGGTCCCGGAGCGCCGTTCCGCAGAGCCGGACCACGAGGTCGAGGGCCCCCGGGGGCTCCGCCGGGAGGGCGGCGAGCGCATGGCAGGCGTCCCGCACCGGCTTCGCGTCGCACGCGAGCTCCTTCCGGGCGGCCTCGTGTCCTTCCTCCCCGCCCCCGCGGTACACGGTCCGGGGAGGCGGCGGGCGCGCCGCCGCGGGCGGGGTCCGCCCCGCCTGCCGGAGCACGTCGGCCAAGGTGGCGGACCCGTCCGGACCGCCCCCGGCGACGCCTCCGGCATCCATTCCGAGCTGCCTCGCCACCCGGGCGGCCAGCGAGCCGGCGGAGGGAACGGACAACCGGCTATCCCGACACGACCGCGGCGGCGATCGTGTCGAGGATCGCATCGAGGTCGATCCGATGGTGGGCGTACAGCTCGGGAACGCTGCCCGACTGTCCGAAGTGGTCCACGCCGAGCGGATGGCAGCGGTGTCCGGCCGCCGATCCGATCCAGTCGAGGGAGCCCGGATGAGCGTCGGCCACCGTCACCAGGCCGGCTCCCGGAGGGAGCGGATCGAGCAATCGTTCGAGATGGGAGCGGGCGCCGCGGTCCCCCTCCCGGCGGGCCCGGACCGCCGCCCGCCACCCGGCGGCGAGGCGATCGGGAGAGGTCACCGCGAGCACCCCGGCGCCGGGCAGGTCCGTGCGCACCGCCTCGTAGGCGGCGCGGGCCTCGCCCGCGACGGCGCCCGCGTAGACGATGGCGAGGTCCGACCCCGGCGCGGGCGGGACGAGCCAGTATCCGCCGAGCAGGATCTCGGCCGCGTCGGCATCCGTCAGCTCCCGGACGGGCTGCTCGACGGACCGGGTGCTGAGGCGAAGGTAGACCGAGCCCCCCGCTTCGTCTCCGGGGAGCCCCGTCCCGGGCGGGCTCTCCCGCCCGGGTCTTCCCCGCTGCATGTAGTCGAAGCCCCAACGCATGATGACCGCCAGCTCGTCGGCGAACGCGGGCTCGAAGGCGGCCAGCCGATCCTGCCCCATCCCGATGAGCGGGGTCGAGATGGACTGGTGGGCGCCGCCCTCGGGAGCCAGGCTGACCCCCGACGGGGTGGCCACGAGCAGGAACCGTGCATCCTGGTAGCAGGCGTAGTTGAGCGCATCGAGGCCGCGCTGGATGAAGGGGTCGTATAGGGTGCCGACGGGCAGCAGCCGCTGCCCGAACAGGGAGTCCGAGAGTCCGAGCATCCCGAGCAGGATGAACAGGTTGTTCTCCGCGATGCCGAGCTCGATGTGCTGCCCCCGCGGCGAAGCGGCCCACGCCTGGAACGAGGCGACCGCCTCCTCCCGGAAGGTGTCGGCCCGTTCCCGGGCGGAGAACACCCCCCGGCGGTTCACCCAGCCGCCGAGGTTGGTGGAGACGGTCACGTCCGGCGACGTGGTCACGATCCGGTCGGCGAACTCGCCCCGCTCCCGCCCGATCGACGCGAGGATCCGCCCGAAGCTCTCCTGGGTGGAGAGCCGTTCTCCTCTGGGAGCCGGGAACGCTTCGGGGACCGCGATGGCCGGCGCCTCGTAGCGGCGGCTCCCGGCCCGGGCGAAGGGCACGCCGGCGATGTACTCCTCGAGGCAGTCGGGGGGGAGGTCGAGACCGGCGAAACGATCCCACTCCGCGCCCCGTTCGATCCGGTGCCGGCGCCGCAGCTCGTCCATCTGCTCCACGTTCATCAGGCCGGCGTGGTTGTCCTTGTGGCCCGCCAACGGCAGCCCGTAGCCCTTGATCGTGTAGGCGATGAAGCAGGTGGGCTCGTCGCTGCCGGCGGCCGCCTCGAACGCCTCCACCACCGCCTCGAGGTCGTGGCCGGCGAGGTTCGTCATCAGCCGCGCGAGCCGCCCGTCGTCGTACTCGTCGAGGATCGCGCGCATCCCGGCCACCCGCCCGAGGTCCTGCGACAGGCGTTCGCGCCATGCCGCGCCGCCCTTGAACACCATCGCCGAGTACAGGGAGTTCGGGCAGTCGTCGATCCACTGCCGGAGCGCATCCCCCCCGCGGCGGCGGAACACCCCCTGCAGCTCCTTGCCGTACTTGAGGGTCTCCACCCGCCAGCCCATGTTCCGGAAGAGATCGTCGATCCGGCCGAACAGCCGGTCGGTGATCACCGAATCAAGGCTTTGCCGGTTGTAGTCCACGATCCACCAGAGGTTCCGGACCTCGTGTTTCCACCCTTCGAGCAACGCTTCGAAGATGTTCCCCTCGTCGAGCTCCGCGTCGCCGGCGAGGGCGATCATGCGCCCGTCCCGGCCTCCCCGCGGCTCCCGGCCGTGGGACCGGAGGTAGTCCTTCACGATGCTGGCGAACAGGGTCGCGGCCACCCCGAGCCCCACCGACCCGGTGGAGAAGTCGACGTCGTCCTCGTCCTTGGTGCGCGACGGATACGCCTGGGCGCCGCCGAACGCGCGGAACCGTTCGAGGTTCTCCCGGCTCTGGCGCCCGAACAGGTACTGGATGGCGTGGAACGCGGGGCTCGCGTGCGGCTTGACCGCAACCCGGTCCCCGGGGCGCAGGATCGCGAAGTAGAGCGCGGTCATCAGGGCGACGACCGACGCGCTCGACGCCTGGTGGCCGCCGACCTTGAGCCCGTCGTGGTTGGGCCGGACGTGGTTCGCGTGGTGGACCGTCCAGCTCGCGAGCCACAGCACCTTGCGCTCGAGCGCGCGCAGGATCGCGAAGCGGCCGGGGGCCGGACCGCCCTCCCGCCGCGCGGGCCGCGGACTATCCGCGACCGGAACGGTCCGAGCCGCCATCCATCCTTCCGAAGAATCCTCCGCCGGTCCCCCGGTCCGGTGCTTCCGGAGCCCGGAGAAAGCCGCTCACCGGCGCTCGATCACCACCTCGGTCTCGATCACGGAGCGGGCGGAGCCGTGGAACACCCCGCGGGTCGGCGGCACGTCCGCGTAGTCCCGCCCGACCGCTACCCGGACGTGGCGTTCGTCTCCCTCGGTGTCGTTGGTCGGGTCGAAGCCGATCCAGCCCGTCCCGGGGAACCATCCCTCCACCCACGCGTGGCTCTCTCCGGCCGTCGCGTGCTCCTCGGACGGGGCGAGGTATCCCGAGACGTACCGGCAGGGGATCCCCCACCGGCGCAGGATCGAGGCCATCACGTGCGCGTAGTCTTGGCATACCCCCTTCCCCGTCTCCAGGATGGCCTCGATCGGGGACTCCGCGGTGGTGCTGCCCGGGACGTACTCGAACAGCCGGAAGAGCTTCGCCCGGAGCTCGAGGGTGCTCGCGAGCGGGTCCTCGCCCGGCTCGAGGCGGTGGGCGGCGAGGAACCGTTCGAGCGCCGGCGAGGAACGAACGAAGGTGCTCGCGTGCAGCATCGGCCACCGCTCGACGCCGTCCCGCGCTTCGCGCAGCGCCTGCCATGCACCGGCCTCGAGCCGTTCGGGGACGGGGGCGAGCGGGCCCACCTCCACTTGCGAGCGGGCGACGATCTCGAAGCGATCGTGGGTGCGGGCGCGGTCCAGGAAGTGGGCCGAATTACCGAACGGGTCGGTGAACTCGAACAGCGGGCCGTCGGGGTCCGTATGAACCGAGAAGGCCCGGACCACCTGCGTCCGGTCCCGGATCGGGGAGAGGTGCAGGGTCATGACCTCGGAGCGCACCGGCGCGTCGTACTCGAACCGGCTCCGGTGCTCGATGGCGTAGCGCGCGATCACGTCTCGATCCCGTCGACCCGCGTATGGTCGAGGTAGCTCGCCATCGTCACGTCGTGCAGCTTGCGGCACTCGCTCCCGACCGTATGGAAGAACCGGAGCGGGCTCCCTCCCCGCGCGCCGTCGAGCGTCTCGACCTCGAGGGCGGAGGCGAGCCGAAGGGCCATGCGATGGGCGGGGGCCAGCGGATAGCGGGCGCCGGCCGGGTCGATGCCCGAGAGCATCTCCTCGACGTGCTGCACCGCGAAGCGCAGGGACCGGGGAAGCTCCGGGTCCTGGACGAGGAAGACGAGCACCTGCTCCTGCCGGACCTCCATCGAGTAGCGGCGGCCGAATACCTCGTAGGCTCCGCAGATGCGCAGGAGGTCCGCCCAGGGCAGGGTCGCCGGGCCGCGCGCCCGCTGACCGAGATCGATCCATGCACCGAGAAACGCGGCCTGGTGCTGTACCCGCTCGACGAAGCGGCCGAGCACCATGAAACGCCAGCCGTCGTCCCGGTACATGAGCGCGTCCATCATCCCCGAGAGAAGTCTCAGGCGGTCGCTCGCTTCGCCCACGAAGGCGGAGGGGCCGGCCGCCCACACCGCGGGCAGGTCGATCTCCCGGATCCACAGGTAGCCCTGGTTGAGGCAGGTCCATACCGCCAGCGGCAGGTGGGAACGCACTTGCCGCGCGTTCTCGCGCGCCGAGCTCCAGCACGAGAGGATCGAGTCCGGGTTCGAGGCTTCCTCGATGAGGCTGCCGGCGAGCGTATAGGCGTCCGTGAGCAGGTACGCATCGGCGTCGTCCCCGCTCTCCGGGGACTCCGGAAGCGCCTGGCCCAGGGTCCGGTGCACCACCTCCCAGGCGATCGCGATCTCGCTCGCGGTGCGATCGACCAGCCGGTCGAGCGGATACCGGACGAGCCGGATCGTGTGCCTGGTCCGCTCGAGATAGCGGCCCAGCCAGTAGAAGCTGGCGGCGGACCTCGCCAGCATGGTCACCTTCCCGGCCCGTCGACCACCCAGAGGTCCTTGCAGCCTCCGCCCTGGCTGGAATTGACGACCAGGCTGCCCCGGCGCAGGGCGACCCGGCACAGCCCGCCCGGCACGACCGTCGGCCCGTCGCGCCCCTGCAGCACGAAGGGGCGAAGGTCCACGTGCCGGGGCTCGATGCGGCCGTCGACGTAGCACGGCGCCCGCGAGAGGTCGAGGGTGGGTTGGGAGATGAAGTTCGACGGATCGGCGCGGATCCGGTCCGCGTACTCCGCCCGCTCCGCCTCGGAGGCATGGGGGCCGACCAGCATGCCGTAGCCCCCTGCCCCGCCGACCTCCTTCACCACGAGCTCTTCGAGGTGGTCCAGGGTATGGGCGAGCCCCTCCGGCTCCCGGCAAAGATGGGTCTCGACGTTGTCGATGATGGGCTCTTCGCCGAGGAAGTACCGGATGATCCGCGGGACGTAGGCGTAGAGCGCCTTGTCGTCGGCGACGCCGGTCCCGGGGGCGTTGGCGAGCACGAGGTTGCCCGCCCGATAGGCGTGGAACGTGCCCGCCGCCCCGAGAAACGAATCGGAACGGAACGTCACCGGATCGAGGAAGTCGTCGTCGAGCCGGCGATAGAGGACGTCGATGCGTTCGAGCCCCTTCGTGGTGCGCGCGAACAGGGCCGCATCATGGAACATGAGGTCCTGTCCTTCGACGAGGTCGACCCCCATCTCGCCGGCGAGCAGGGCGTGCTCGTAGTACGCGGAGTTGTAGAGGCCCGGGGTCAGGATCGCGACCCGGGGGGTGCGGGTCGACGGGGCGAGGGAGGACAGGACCGCGTACAGGCGCTCGCTGTAGCCGGACACCTCCCGCACCCCGCAGGCCCGGTAGAGGTCGGGGAACGCGCCCTTGACCGCGTCCCGGCAGCCGAGCATGTAGGAAACCCCGGACGGCACCTGGAGGTTGTCCTCGAGCACCGCGACCCCGTCATGGGTGCGGATGATGTCCATCCCGCACACCGCGACGTAGACGTCGTGCGGCACGTCGATCCCCCGCATCTCCATGCGGTACTGCGGGGAGCCGAGCACGAGTTCGGCCGGGACGATCCCGTCCCGGAGGGAACGGCCCTCGTGGTAGACGTCCTTCAGGAAGAGGTTGAGGGCGACGAGGCGCTGCTGGAGACCGCGTTCGATCCGGTCCCACTCCGCCCCCGTCATCATGCGGGGGACGAAGTCGAGGGGAATGATCCGCTCCGTCACCTCGTCCCCGCCGAGCACCGTGAAGGTGATGCCCTCGTGCAGGAAACGGCGGTAGACGCTGTCCTGGAGCTTGGCAAGGTCCTCCGCGTCGAGCCTCCCGAGGGTCTCCCCGAGCTGCCGGCAGGCGGCGCGCGGGGTTCCGTCGGACTCGAACATCTCGTCGTAGAACCTCGGCTCCACGTCGTATCCGGGGAACGGCGCGGCGCCCCGCCGCGGCTCCTTCCGCGAGGTTTCGAGCATGGTCATGCGTGTTCCTGGCCGGTCCGGGCCCGCCGTCCGGCCGCGAAGGCCGGGCGAAGCGGTTCCCGGATCATAGCCGCGCCTGCGCGGGCCGGCAACCACGCGCCCCGCTCCACCCGCCGCTCGGGGCCGCCGGCGGCCGATTCCCGTATCATCGCGCAAACCGATACCCGGGAGGACCGCGCGCGCATGAGACTCGAGCTCGACACCGACCGGATGATCGCCGAAGTCAAGGACGGGATCGGCTGGGTCGTCTACAACAACCCGAAGCGCCTGAACGCCGTCTCGCTGGAGATGACCGAAGCGCTCCCGGCGATCTTCGACGCGTTCGAGGAGCGCGGCGACGTCCGCGTGGTGGTCATGCGGGGAGCCGGCGAACGGGCCTTCGTGTCGGGCGCCGACATCTCGGAGTTCGAGAAGAGCCGTTCCTCCGAGGAGAGCCGCCGGACGTTCGACGAGAAGGGAAAGATCGCGGCCGCCCGGATCGAGGCCCTTACCAAGCCCATCATCGCCATGATCCGGGGCTACTGCATCGGCGGCGGGCTGATGGCCGCCCTGCGGGCGGACATCCGCATCGCCTCCGAGGACGCCCAGTTCGGGATCCCCGCGGCCCGGCTCGGCCTCGGCTACGGGTATTCGGGGGTCGCCCCGCTCGTCGACCTGGTGGGGCCGGCCGCGGCGAACGAGATCCTGTTCTCCGCGAGGCGCTTCAGCGCGGACGAGGCCCTGCGGATGGGGCTCGTGAACCGGGTGGTCGCGGGCCCCGCCCTCGAGCCCGCGGTGGTGGAGCTGGCCCTTCGCATCGCCGGCAACGCGCCGTTGACGGTCCGGGCCGCGAAGTTCGCGATCCGGCAGTGCGCCCGGGACCCCGGCGCCCGCGACCTCGACGAGGCCGCGCGGCTCGTGGAGGCCTGCTTCCGGAGCGAGGACTACGTCGAGGGCCGCAGGGCGTTCATGGAGAAGCGCCGGCCCGACTTCCGGGGCCGCTGAGCCCCGGGTCGATCCCGGGTCGATCCCAGGGTCGAGAGCCCGGGAGGCGGATCCTCCCCCGCCCCGTCGAGGGGCGCCCCCGGCGTCCCCGGCCGGCAGGGGCCGACGGCCCCCCGCCCGGCCCGGTCCGGCCCCGCGTCCCCGAGGCCGGACCGGCTCCCCGCATCGCCGTCCGGCTACTTCAGCTCCTCGACGTCGTCCGGATCGGGCATGACCACGAACTCGGGGTAGGACTCCATGCCGAGCTCCGCCGCGTCCTGCCCGAGCTGCTCCACGGCCGGCGAGACCCGCACCCCGACGGTCTTCTCGATGAGGGTCCAGAGGACCCAGGAGACCGCGAACACGAAGGCACCGATCGCCAGTATCCCGATGACCTGGACGAAGAGGTCCCCGCCGCCGGCGATGCACACCGCGAGGGTTCCCCAGACCCCGGCGAACATGTGGGCGGGCACCGCGCCGACGACGTCGTCGATCCTGATCGCGTCCAGGAACCTGAGCCCGGCGGTACAGATGATCCCGCCGACCGCGCCGATGACCACCGCCCAGTAGTGGTCGACGATGTCGGGGCCCGCGGTGATCGCGACGAGCCCCGCGATGGCCCCGTTGAGGCCGGCGAGGAGGTCGATGCGCCCGAGGATGGGTCTCGACACGCTGATGGCGGCCATCACCCCCGCCGCCGCCGCGAGGTTGGTGTTGACGAGCACGTTGCTCATGGCGACCGCGTCGACGGCTCCGGCGAGGGCGAGCTGCGAGCCTCCGTTGAAGCCGAACCAGCCGAGCCAGAGGATGAAGACCCCGAGGGTCACGGAGGGGATGTTCGAGGGGGTCGTGGGCCTCACGCTTCCGTCGGCGCGGAACTTCCCGCGCCGAGCCCCGACCACCATGGCTCCCGCGAGGGCGGCCCATCCGCCCGTCGAATGCACGATGGTGGACCCGGCGAAGTCCCGGAAGCCGAGCTCGCTGAGCCAGCCGCCTCCCCACGTCCAGGCGCCGACGATGGGATAGACGACGGCGGTCAGGATCGCGATGAAGATGAAGAACGACCAGAGCTTCACCCGCTCCGCCAGGGTTCCCGAGACGATGGACGCGGTGGTGGCCACGAACACCATCTGGAAGAACCAGTCCGACATCGTGGAGTAGCCGTTCCCGATGACCGCCTCCTGCGCCGATTCGTCGCCGCCGAGCAGGGCGAGCTCGTCCGCCGACGGGCCGTAGAAGAACTGGAGCGAGCCGATCCACCCGCCCTCACCCACCTCGACGTACATCAGGTTGTAGCCGATGAAGTAGTAGGCGAGGCCCGCGATCGAATACAGGCCGATGTTCTTGAGGCAGATCACGGATGCGTTCTTGGTCCGGACCGAGCCCGATTCGAGCATCGTGAAGCCGGCGCACATCCACATCACGAGCGCCCCCCAGATGAGGAACGAGAAGGTGTTGAGGACGAACTGGGTCTCGTTGGGGACGGACGCCCAGGCGCTCCCGGCCGCGAGCAGGACCGCGGCGCCCGCGAGCGCCCCGGCTGCCGTCACCGTTCGCGAGGAGGTCGGACGCGCGGTCCGACGGACTGACTTTCTGCGCAGGCTCATGGAGTGGCTTCCTCCTTCTTGTGGCGTCCGGGGAATCGCTCCCCCCTCTCTTTCTTCCGGGCGGCCCCGGAGTCGGTTCATGTCGCGGGCGCTTCGAATCGCCGGGTGACCGGGGGCAACGGATACTTGAGACCGGTCGCGCAGTTGAACAGCACGACCCGCTCGCGCGGCGAGATCCTTCCGTCCGCCATCGCCTCGCGCCACGCCGCGTAGGCCGCCGCCCCCTCGGGGCAGAGCAGGAGCCCGTCGCGCCGGGCCACCTCCGCCCGCGCCTCGAGTATCGCCTCGTCGCTCACGCTCGCCGCGAAGCCGCCGCTCTCCCGGACCGCGCGCAGGATGAGGAAATCGCCGACCGCGGCGGGCACCCGGATCCCGGCCGCGACCGTGTGCGCCCCCTCCCACCGGGGCGCGTGCTCCTCGCCCGCCTCGAACGCCCGCACGATCGGGGCGCAGCCCTCGGCCTGGACCGCGACCATGCGCGGCCGCGGCCCGTCGAGCCAGCCGACGGCGCCGAGCTCCGCGAACGCCTTCCACATCCCGATGAGTCCGGTCCCGCCCCCCGTGGGGTAGACGATGACGTCGGGGAGGGACCAGCCGAGCTGCTCGGCCAGCTCGATCCCCATCGTCTTCTTCCCCTCGATACGGTACGGCTCCTTGAGGGTGGACACGTCGAACCAGCCTTCCTCCTCCGCGCGCTCGCGGACGATGCGGCCGCAGTCGTCGATGAGGCCGTCCACCCTCCACGCGACCGCCCCCTGCAGCTCGATCTCGGAGAGGTTCACCTCCGGGGTGTCGTCCGGGCAGTACACCACCGATTCGATCCCGGCCCGGGAGGCGTAGGCCGCGAGGGCCGCCCCCGCGTTGCCGTTGGTCGGCATCGCGAGCCGGGAGAGACCGAGCTCCTTCGCCATCGACACCGCGAGGGCGAGCCCCCGCGCCTTGAACGAGCCGGTGGGGAGCCTCCCCTCGTCCTTGACCAGCAGCTCGCCCTTCCCGCGTTCCGCCGGGGAGAGGGCGATGAGCGGCGTCGTCACCTCTCCGAGCGAGATCCGGTTCTCCGGTCTCGCGACCGGCAGGAATTCGCGGTAGCGCCAGAATCCGTCCGGCCGGGCGGCAAGCTCTTCCCGGTCGAGGGCGGCGGCGATGGCATCCGGATCGTAGCGCACGAGGAGGGGCCGGCCGGCTTCGGAGAGCCCGTGCACCTCTCCCGCGGGATACCGCCGCCCGGTGGAAGAGCATTCGAGGTGGGTAACGAAGGGGCTGGTGCTCATCGCTTCCCCGGAAGGCCCCGGCCCACCGGCCGGCAGCGGATCGATTCGGATGAAGGACCGGGAAGCGGCGCCCGCGGCCTTCCAACCGCCTCGGGCGGCCGGCGGCCGGGGAATCCGCGCCGGCGAAACGGGAAGGCCGGGTACGTCGACCCGAGTCCGGGGGATCGTACCAGAATCGTCCGGCCGAAGGACCGGCCGACGCCTCGGGATCGGGGTCGTTTCACTCCGCGGAATCGGTTCGCGGGGGTGAGCGCCGGTCCGGTCGACCCGGGGCGGCGAAGGTCCTGGGAAGAGCGGCGGGCATCGATGCCTGGCCGCGAGCCGGTCGGCGTGAAAGAGCCCCGGCCTCGGGGCGGATGGCGGTAGCATCCGCAGACCGGCCCCCCGCCCCTTCCCCCGGATCGGACGAGCCGGGCCGGAAGAACGGCGCGGAGACCGGCCGACACGCGGCCCGAGGCATTCATGTTCGATTCCGACTCCCTCCACGAGCTCCTCGCGTCCTGGCCGGTGGGAAGGCTCGCGATGGTCTCCGCGGACGAAGGGGGGCCGTGGGTCGCGCCGGTGGTCTTCGCTCCGGCTCGGGGGTCGGTGTGGACCCCGATCGACGGCAAGCGCAAGTCGGGCGGTCCTCTCGCGCGGCTCGCCAACGCGGCCGCGAACCCGCGCGCGGCGCTGCTGCTCGACGAGTACTCGCAGGACTGGTCGCGGCTGTGGTGGGTGCGGATCGACGGTACGATCCGGGTCCACCGGCTCGCCGGTCCCGAGCCGGAAGGCCCCGCCGCGGCCGCCGCCGCGGCCCTTCGTGCGAAGTATCCCCAGTACCGGGAGACGCCGCTCTTCTCCGGACGGCCGACCCTTCTCGAGCTCGCGATCACCCGCTGCCGCGGGTGGAGCGCGGCGGGAAACGGCGCGCCCCCCCTCTCTCCCGAGCCGGCCGCGGCCGCCTCCGGACGTCACCGGTCGTAGCCGACGAGCGCGAGCGCGCTTCGAACCGCCCCGGGAAGCGCGCGCTCGTAGCCGCTGTCGATCTCCACCCTGGCGCTCATTCCCGCCCGCAGCGCCGGCGCGCCCCGCCGCGGGACGATCGCGATCCGCACCGGGATCCGCTGCACGACCTTCACCCAGTTGCCGGTGGCGTTCTGCGCCGGCAGGAGCGAGAACACCGCGCCGGTCCCGGCGCTCACCCCGGACACCGTGCCCTGCCACCGCTCGTCGGGGTACGCGTCGATGGTGAGCGCGACGCTCTGACCTTCGCGCACGTGGGTGAGCTGGGTCTCCTTGAGGTTCGCCTCGATCCAGGGCTCTTCGTCGGCGATGAGGCTGAAGACCGGCGCGCCCTCCCTGACGTACTCGCCGGGCTGCAGATCCAGGTTGGCGACGTGTCCCGAAGCCGGAGCCCGTACCGTGGCCCGCTGAAGGTCGAGGGCGGCCTTCGCACGTTCGGCCTCCGCCAGCCGGTAGCGAGGGTGGTCCTCCGCGGCGAGGTCCCGGTCGCCGCCGAGGTTCGCGAGCATCAGCCGCACCTTCTCCTCGAGCTCCGGGATCCGTTGCCTGGCGAGCTGCCACTGGTGGCGAAACCGGTCCAGCTCGACCTTCGGCAACGCCTTTCCGCCGCCGAGCTGCTCGCGGCGCAGATACTCGTTCTCGAGAAACTCGGCTTCCTTGCGGGCGCTCCGCAGCTCGGCCTCGGCCTGGCGGTGCGCGGCCCGGTACGAGCCGATCTCGTACCGGATGGCGTCGAGCTCCGCCCCGGCCTTCTCCCATTCCAGCCGGAACGGCATCGGGTCCACCTGGAAGAGCGGCTGGCTCCGCTCGACCTTCTGGTTGTCGCGGACGAACACCTTCGCCACCATTCCGTCCACCGCGGGGGTGACGAGGACGTGTTCGGCCTCGACGTAGGCGTTCTCCGTCGAGACGATCCGCCCGGAGGTCGCGTACCAGAGGCCGCCGGCGGTCGCCACCGCGAACGGCCCGAGGGCGAGGAAGAGGACCCGGCCCAGCCGGCGCAGCCGGTAGCGCAGCCGGCTCGTCCGGCGGCGGCGGAGCCGCCGTTCGCCCGCGGGCCGGTCCGGAGGTTGCGCGGCGGCCATCAATCGGCTCCCGCCGCCATGCGCGGCGGGGCCGCGCCCTCCTCCACCGGCGCCCCCGGCGCCGGCTCCACCTCCTGCCGGTCGGCGAGGTTCGCCCGGATGGTGAGCAGGTTCGATTGCAGGCGCTCGCGCTCCCCGGCGCTCAGCCCGGCCAGCGCCTCCTGGGTCGTGACCTCGACCAGACCGCCCATCTTCTCGAGCACCGGGGCCGCCTTGGCGGTCAGGTGCAGCCGCCACGCACGACGGTCGGAGGGGTCCGGGCGGCGTTCGATCCACCCCGTATCCTCGAGCCGGTCGAGGTGCCGGCCGAGGGTCGCCGGCTCGAGCTCCAGGATCTCGGCGAGCCCGCCCTGGTGGATCCCCTCGTGCCGGGCGAGATGGGCGAGCACGATCCACTGCGACTTCGTGAGGCCGATGTCGCGCGCGCGCCGGTCGAATCGCTTGCGCAGCATCCGCGAGATGTCGTGCACGAGAAATCCGAAGACGGGGTCGGGCCGGTTCCAGAGCATGAGGCGATTATCTTAGCTAGCTGACAATTTGTAAACCCATAATCGCCTCGGCGATAATCAGCATGGACATCCCGCACGTCCCACCCGCCTCGGCCGCGAAGGCGGCAGGAGTTGCAGGGCGGCCCCGCCGGATGGGTCCGGGGTCGGGGACGAGGCCCCCGGGTGCGAAGGGCCATCCGGCCGGCAGGACCGCGCCGGCCACGTTCAGGAGGTAGAAGCATGACCGCTCCGGCGGCGCTCCGGCTGCGAGAAGCGCTCGGGAGCTTCGTGACCGGGATCACCGTCGTCACCACCCGCAACGGGGGCGAGGCCCACGGCCTGACCGCGAACTCGTTCTCGTCCGTGTCCCTCGACCCGCCGCTGGTGCTGTTCAGCCTCGCCCGAGCCGCCGACTGCTTCGATGCCTTCGAACGGACGGAGGCGTTCGCGGTCAACGTCCTCGGGTCGGATCAGGAGGCTCTCTCGAACCGCTTCGCGACCAAGAACGTCGACAAATGGACGCACGTCGGATGGCGGCCCGGATACGGTGGATGCCCGCTCCTCGACGGCGCCATCGCGACCTTCGAATGCCGGGTCGCGGCCCGCCACGGGGGCGGGGACCACGTCATCTACGTGGGCGAGGTCGTCGGGCTCGCCCACCGCCCGGACGCCGATCCCCTCGCCTTCTTTCGCGGCCGGTACACCGGGGTCGCCGGCTGATCCGGAGCCCGCCCGGCTTCCGGGCGGGGCGCCGCCGCGAACGGTGCGGGGAGCGGCCGGGGCGCGCGCCGGATCAGCCCGGGAGCTCTTCCAGGCTCCGGTGGCACCCGATCGTGTGGCCGCCCCCGAGGTCCCGGACGGGGGGGGTCTCGCGATCGCAGGCGCCTTCGACGGCGAGCGGACAGCGGTCGAAGAAGGGACAGCCCACGTCGGTCAGCTCGACCGCGCGGTCGATGCCCGCCTGCGCCTCCCGGGTCTCCATGGCCTCTTCGAGCCAGCCGATCCTGAGCTCCGGAACCGACGCGATCAGCAGCCGGGTGTAGGGGTGGTACGGGGGCGAGAGCACCCGATCGGTCTGCCCCTGCTCGACCACCCTTCCGGCGTAGAGGACGACGATCTCGTCCGCGAACGAAGCGATGGTGGACAGATCGTGGCTGATGAAGACGAACGAGACCCCGGTCTGCCGGCGCAGCCGCTTGAGCAGATCGATCACGTTGGCGCCGACGATGGTGTCGAGGGCCGAGATCACCTCGTCGCAGAGGAGCACCTCGGGTGAGGCGGCAAGGGCGCGGGCGAGGTTGACCCGCTGCTTCTGTCCGCCCGACAGCTCCTCGGGAAAGCGGCCGGCGAACTCCTCCGGCAGCTCGACCATCCGGAGCAGCTCGCCGATGCGCCTTCTCTTCGCGTCGCCCCGCAGTCCGAGGTAGAACTCGAGCGGACGGCCGAGGATCCGGTCGATCCGCTGGCGCGGGTTGAGCGCGGTGTCCGCCATCTGGAAGACGAACTGGACCTTCCGAAGCTCGCTGCGGCCGCGGTCGCGCAGGCTGGGCTCGAGCCTCTCCCCGTCGAGCGACACCTCCCCCTCGCTCGCGGGGAGCAGGCCGGACATGACCCGCGCGAGGGTGGACTTGCCGCAGCCGGACTCGCCGATGACCCCGACCGTATGGCCTCTCGGGACGGACACGTTGACGTCGCGAAGCACCGTGACGGCCGGGCCGCCGCCGGCCCGCCGGCCGTAGCCCGCGGTGACGTTCCTCACCTCCAGCGCCGGCGCGTCGCGCTCGTGCTCCCCCGACGTCTCGTCCCCCTGCCCGGCGGCCGGGGGCGGCCGGACGGCGGCCATCAGCCTTCGGGTGTAGTCGTGCGACGGCCGGTTGATGATCTGGTCCGCGGTCCCCTGCTCCTGGACGTCCCCGGCGTAGAGCACGACGATGTGGTCCGCGATCTGCGCCACCACGGAGAGGTCGTGGGTCACGTAGACCGCCGCCGCCCCTTCCCGCTGGATCACCGCCTTGAACGCCTTCAGCACCTCGATCTGGGTGGTCACGTCGAGGGCCGTCGTCGGCTCGTCCAGGATCAGGAGGTCCGGCTTCCCGCACAGCGCCATGGCCGCCATCAGCCTCTGGAGCTGCCCCCCGGAGACCTGGTGCGGGTAGCGCCGGCCGAGGCGCTCCGGGTCGGGAAGGTCGAGCGCCCGGTAGAGCGACTCGGCCCGGCGGTCGGCCTCCTCGCGGGTGAGCTGCCCGTGGAGGACCGGCGACTCGGTCACCTGCTCCCCGATCGTCAGCGCGGGGTTGAAGGTGGCGGCGGCGCTCTGCGCGAGATAGGCGACGCGCCGGCCGCGAAGCTCCCGCTGCTCCTCCGGGGGCATGGAGATGACGTCGCGCCCGTCGAGCCGCACCTCCCCGCCGGTGAACTCGAGGCCGGGCTTGGCGTACCCCAGCGCGGAGAGCGCGATGGTGGTCTTGCCCGAGCCCGATTCCCCGATCAGCGCCACCACCTCCCGGCGCTTCACGGTGAAGCTCACGCCCTTGACGATGGGGGTGAGGCCGCCGTCGTCCTTGCGGGCGTCGATCTCCAGGCGGTCGACTTCGAGGAGCGCGGACATCAGACCATCCGTTTCGCGAGCCGGCCGCCGGCCTGGGCGGAGACGTCGTCGACGATGAGGTTGACGGCGATCGTCAGGGTGGCGATCGCGAGGGCGGGCACCAGGGGGGCGATGGAGCCGTAGGGGAGCCCGGCGAGGCTCTCCCGAACCATGCTGCCCCAGTCCGACTGCGGCGGCTGCACCCCGAGGCCGAGGAAGCTCAGGCTCGAGATGAAGAGGATGACGTAGACGAACCGGAGCCCGAAGTCCGTCGCCATCGGCATGGCCACGTTGGGCAGGATCTCGCGGCTCACGATCCACCACAGGCCCTCGCCTCTCACCCGGGCCGCCTCGACGAAGTCGCTCACCATGACGTCGAGGCCGAGCGCGCGGGCGATCCGGAACACGCTCGTCGCGTAGATGAGCCCGGTGAGCACGATCAGGATGGGGATGGTGCTCCCGATGGCCGCGATCATGACGAGGGCCAGCATGATGGTCGGGATCGACAGGAAGGCGTCGTTGATGCGGCTCAACACGGAATCGATCCAGCCGCCTCCCACGGCCGCCGCGATGCCCAGGGTGACCCCCACGAGGTAGGCGAGAAGGGTGGAGAGGAGCGAGATGCCGATGGTGGTGCGCGCCCCGAAGAGGGTGCGCGAGAGCGTGTCCCGGCCCAGGTAGTCGGTGCCGAGCCACGCCACCCGGCTCGGCGGCTGGAAGTCGGTCGCCGGATACGGGTCGTCGCTCCCCGGCACGACGAAGAGCGCCTCGTCGAGGATGTCCGCCTCGTGGTAGGGGGAGACGTACGGGCCGACGACGACGATGGCGGCCCAGAACACCACCACGCAGACCCCCGCCTTCCCGCTCCAGGCGAGCTCGACCCGGCGCCGGGGGGGGGCGTCGGGGAGCTCCTCGAACCGCGCTGCGGGGCTCGCCGTATCCCTCTCTTCCGCCATCCCCGCTCTCTCGCTACTTCGGGTGCCGCAACCGGGGGTTCGACAGGATCGACGCCATGTCCGCGATGAAGATCAACACGATGTAGGTTGCACAGAAGATCATCGCGCAGGCCTGCACGAGCGGCAGGTCCCGGGTCTGCACCGCGTCGATCATCAGCTTGGCGAGCCCCGGATAGGCGAAGATGGTCTCGACGATGACGACCCCGCTCACCAGGTACGCGAGGTTGAGGGCGATCACGTTGACGATCGGCCCGACCGCGTTCAGGAGCGCGTGGCGCAGGATGATCCGGGCGCGCGGCACGCCCTTCAGGATCGCCATCTCGATGTAGGGCGAGCTCATGACGTTGAGGACCGTGGCCCGGGTCATCCGCATGATCTGCGACGAGGCCACGATGACCAGGGTCAGGGTCGGCATCGCCAGCGCCCGGGCGAGCTTCCAGCCGGTCTCGGTCCCGCTCATGTAGGCGGTCGCGGGCAGCCAGCCGAGATGCACCGCCACCACCAGCACCAGGAACGTGGCGACGAGGAACTCCGGTACCGAGATGAGGCTCAGGGTGCCGAAGGTGACCATCCGATCCAGCCGCGTGCCGGGGTACATCGCGGCGAGCAGCCCGAGGCTCATCGAGATGGGGATCGCGATCACCGCCACCACCCCGGCCAGCCGCAGGGTGTTCAGGAGGCGCGGCGCGAGCATCTCCGAGATCGGGGTGCCGATGGTCCCGAAGCCGGAGCCGGCCTTCGAGATGCCGAGGTCCCCGGTCAGGAAGTTCCCGAGCCAGAGGAAGTAGCGCAGGTGCGCGGGCTGGTCGACCCCGAGCTTGGCGCGGAGGGCGGCCAGGGACTCGGGGGTCGCCATCTGGCCGAGGATGATGTTGGCGACGTCGCCCGGCAGCACGCTCGTGCCGATGAAGATCAGGATCGACACCACGAGGAGGGTGACGACCCCCGCCGCGGTCCGGCGCAGCAGGCTCCTCAGCAGCATCTTCGCACGCCGGGACGGATCGGGCCGCCGGCCCCCGGGCCGGAACGGCCGGGGGTCCGCCGGGAGCTATCGTCGCGAGGCGACACGTCCGCGCCTGAAAGGAAGGGCCCGCGCGGCCTGCGCCGCGCGGGCCCGGGGGCCGATGCTCAGGCCTCCATCCAGGCGAACTCGACCCACTCGTAGGCGCCCAGGTAGCCCAGCGGGATGTTGGGGATCCCGTGGATCCTGTCGCTCACCCCGTCGAGGAGGTTGATGTGGTAGGGGATCACCATGCCGCTGCCGTTGTGCACCAGGCCCTGCATCTCGCACAGCATCTCGTGGCGCTTGGCAGGATCGGTCTCCGCGAGCTGGAGCTTGAGGAGCTCCCCGAACCGCTCGTCGTTCCAGAAGGTGTCGTTCCACTTGGCGCCCGGCGCGAACTGGATCGCGAGCATCGCGTTCGCGGTCGGGCGCATGTTCCACGTCACCACGTTCAGGGGCTCCTTCATCCAGACCGCGCCCCAGTACCCGTCCGTCGGCACCTTCTTGATCGTGAGGTCGAAGCCGATCTTCTTGAGGTTCGCCTGCATGAGGAGACAGGTCTCCTCGATGCCGCCGGTCACCGGCGCGACGAAGATCTCCGCGGAGGAGTAGCCGGACTTCGCGAGGTGGAACTTGGCCCGGTCCGGATCGTACTCGCGCTGCGGCAGCTCGTGGCAGTGGTCCGCCCCGTAGGCGACCGAGATCGGGTGGTCGTTCCCCACCGTGCCGTGCCCCTTGAGGATGGACCGCACGATGCGCTCCCGATCCTGGATGTACTGCAACCCCTTCACGAAGTCGTCGCTCTCGCCGGGCGGCGTGTTCTTCAGGCAGCAGATGCCGCCGTAGAGGCCGGACGGGGTCGAGTTGACGTGGACCCCATCCGCCTCCTCGATCAGGCGGATGCCCTTCGAGTCGACGGCGAGGATGAGGTCCACGTCGCCGGCGATGAGCGCATTGACGCGCGCGATCGGATCGGTGATGGCGGTCAGCTCCAGCGCGTCGAAGTTGGCCCCCTCCCGCCAGTAGTTGGGGTTGCGGACGTGGGTCGAGCGCACGCCGGGCTCGAAGGACTCGAGCAGATAGGGGCCGGTGCCGTTGCCGGCCCTGAAGTCGACGGTGTCCTTCTTGACGATCTTGATCTGCTTCTCGCCGAGCTTGATCGGCAGATCGGAATCCGGCGAGCTCAGAACCGCCTTCACGGTATGGCTGTCGACCTTCTTCCACTCGTCCACCGTGCCGAAGAACGCCTTGGCCACGGACAGGGAGTCTTCGCCGAGATGGCGGTTCATGCTCCAGACCACGTCGTCCGCGGTGAGCGGCGAGCCGTCGTGGAACTCCACCCCCCCCCGGATCTTGAAGGTGTATTCGGTGGCGTTGGCGTTGACCGACCACTCCTCCGCGAGCTCGGGGGCGAGGGCCATGTTGTCGCGGATCTGGATGAGGCCGTTGTAGGTGGCCCGGCCGCGGGTGTAGTCGATGCCGGACGTGAACACGATCGGGTCCATCTGATCGTCCGGTCCGTGCAGATTGGAGGCGAATCTCGCCGTCCCGCCCTTGCGCGGGGTCGCGGCGAGCGTCCTGGCGGATGCGAGCAAGCCGCCCGCGGCGGTGGCCGACACCCCGAGAGCGCTCATCGCGGCGAGGAAGTCGCGCCGGCTCAACCGGCCGTCCCGGTGCATCTGCTGGAATCGCTTGACGTCTTTCATGGTTTCCTCCTGGAAATTCGATTGACTGCTTTCGGATTTCGAATCGGAGTGTCGCCGGGGATTCGCCGGGGTGTCAAGCGCGCCGAGCTGGCCGGCCGGCAGCCGGGGAGCGATCCGGGGGGAGAGACCGGCCCCGCCCCGGTCCCGGCCTCCGCCCGGCGCTCCGGCGCCGAGGCCCCCGGGAGCTACTCGTAGCCGGGCGGGGGCCGGAACCCGCCGATCAGCCCGCCGAGGCGCCGGGCGACCTCGATCGTCGTGTAGTCGCCCCCTTCCGGCCCCACGATCTGCACCCCGATGGGCAGCCCCTCCGAGGCCGCGGGCGCGACGGTGGCGGGGAGCAGGGCCACGCCGGTGAGCCCCGCCCAGAAGAGCTGGTCCCAGTACCCGCGGGCCGCCCCGTTGACGGTGATCCGGCGGGCGTCCATGTCGCGCTGCTGGTCGTGGGGAAAGGCGGAGACGCACGCGATGGGACACAGGAGGACGTCGAAGCCGTCGAAGAACTCGCGCCACGCCCAGCGAAGCCGGGTGCGCCGCTCATGGGCCAGGATCCAGTCCCGGTGGTGCATCGTCCCGGCGCGAAGGCGGCGGGCGCGCGGGGTGTCCTCGCCGCCGAGGCGCGCGGCCCGGTCCAGGGTCCTCCGGAACTCCTCGTCGCCGTGCCGGGCGGAGAGCGCGCTCTGGAGCAGCCCGGTATAGACCTCGTCCGCCTCCGCCGGGTCGAATCCGGGACGGGCCTCGTAGTCGACCTCGGCCCCCGCCGCACGGAGGGCGTCCGCGGCGCGGAGGACCGCGTCGCGGACCGCGTGGTCCACCGGGCAGAACGGGTCGTCCGCCCACACCGCGACCCGCCAGTCGCCGGGTCCGCGGCCGCGCGGCCCCGGCAGATCGAGCTTCCATCCGTTCGCCTCGATGCGGTCCGGCCCGGCCATCACGTCGAGGGCGAGCGCGAGGTCCCCGGCGTCGCGCGCGAGCGGGCCGATCACCGAGATGTCGGTCGGCGCGAGCACCCCGGGCTTGGCGTGGCCGCGAAGCGGGAGGATCCCCCAGGTCGGCTTGTGCCCGTACACCCCGCAGTAGTGGGCGGGGTTGCGGATGGAGCCCCCGATGTCGCTCCCCGCCTCGAGGCCGGTGAGCCCGGCGGCGAGGGCCGCCGCGGCGCCGCCGGAGGATCCTCCCGGAACGCGCTCGAGGTCCCAGGGGTTGTTCGTGGTCCCGTAGACGTCGTTGTAGCTTTGGAAGTCGGCGAGGTTGTACGGGACGTTGGTCTTGCCGAAGACGACCGCCCCGGCCGCGAGCAGCCGGTCGATCGCGACCGCGTTCGTCTCCGGGACGTTGCCGCGAAGCTCCGGCGCCCCCCAGGTGGTGGGAAGCCCCGCCACGTCGTAGGAATCCTTGACGGTCATGGGCAGGCCGTGGAGCGGCCCCCACACCTCGCCCCGGGCGAGCGCCGCGTCCGCCGCCCGGGCCCGTTCGCGCGCCCGTTCGAAGTCGGAGACCACGATCGCGTTCAGGTCCGGGTTGAAGCGATCGACCCGGGCGATGAAGTGGTCGAGCAGCTCCCGGCACCCGATCCGCCGTTCCCGAAGGTCGTCGGCGAGCGAGGCCGCGCTCTGGAAGGCCGGTTCCATTCGTCTCTCCTCGTGCAAGGGGGGTGCGGGTCCGGAACGAAGCGTCCGGACGGGCTAGACGCGCTCCCTTCCGTAGTAGAGGGCGGTCTTGTGCTCGGCTTCGGCGAAGAAGAGCCAGCGCTCGATCAGGACCCCCGCGCTCGTGCTCGCGGCCGCGAGCGCGAGCACGGCGGACGTCCCGGCCCCGCCGCGTCCCCCCGCGAGCCACACGGCGAGGCAGAGGAGCCCCGGAAGGAGGAACGCGAGCCCCCACACCACCGCCCGGAGCCGCCGCGCGTGGCGGCGAGCCACCCGGTAGCCCATCTCCCGTTGCAGCCAGTTGGGCTCGGAATGGGGCGGATCGAGCACGTGGACCCGCCCCCCGGGGGCGATCCGGTCGAGCCCGGTCGCGCTCCCGATGGTGCTCTTCGCGGGGCGGCGGCCGGCCGCCCTCCAGTAGCCGCCCTTGACCGCGCCGGCGAGGACGAGAAGCGCCGCGGCCACGCCGGCGAGCCCGCGCCCCGCCTCCGGGTCGAACGGCGACGCGAGGCAGGCGAGCCACACCGCGCCGCTCGCGCCGGCGAGGCCGAGGTAGCCGGCCGGGGTCCACCCCGTCGCCCAGCGCGGCACGGCCGCGAGGCTCCGGTAGATCATCGCGGTCGAGTACACCGTGGCGACCGCCCCGGCGGCGAGCGCGACGCCGAGCGTCCGCCACGCACCGCCCGTCTCCCCCATCCACCATCCGGCGCCGAGCCCGACCGCGGGCACGCAGGTGGCGGCGGCGAGGCAGGCCTCCCGGGAGAGCCAGGAGGTCCGCCACTGGCTGAACGCCCGGAGCGCCCGCTCCGGACGGCCGAGGTGGAAGGCGGAGGACACGAACCCCGCGCCCGCCAGGACGAGGGCGAAGACGAGGGCGACAGCGAAGGCGGGGCCGCCGCTCCCGGACGGGGCGGCCCCCGCCGCGGCGGCGAGCCCGAGCAGGAACATGATCCCGTAGCCGGCGCCGGACGCGGCGGTGAAGAAGATGATGGAGTAGGCGGGATGCACGCCGCCCTCAGATCAGCGCCGCGCCCGGGCCGGCCGGGGCGTTCACGGCGCGCGGGGGCTCACCGGCCTTCCGTCCGTTCCGACGGCCCGCCGCGCGGCGGCTCCGGCGCCCCCGAGGAGAGCAGCCGGTCGATCCAGCCGAGGAACCCGCCTTCGGCCGGCGCGTCCGCGAGGGCCGGGGCGGACCCCCGCCCTTCCCCCCCGCCGCCCCTCGGGCCGGCCTCGCCCTCGACCGGCGCGGGCTCGCGTGTGCGCGGCGGCAGGTAGCGGTTGGTCGGGCGGCAGCCCGTCTCCGGCATCAGCTCGTACCCGCCCCGCTCCGCGGCCAGCCGCGACACCTCCGATCCGGGGTCCGCGAGGTCCCCGAAGTGCCGGGCGCGGGCCGGGCACGTGGACACGCACGCGGGCGTCGGATCGGCGAGGTGGTCGTTGTAGATGCGGTCGATGCACAGGGTGCACTTCTTCATCACCCCGGTCGCGCCGTCGAACTCGCGGGCCCCGTAGGGGCAGGCCCATGCACAGAGCTTGCAGCCGATGCAGAGGTCCTCGTCCACGAGCACGATGCCGTCCTCCTCGCGCTTGTACGAGGCCCCGGTCGGGCACACGGTGACGCAGGGCGCGTCCTCGCAGTGGAGGCACGACTTCGGAAAGTGGACGACCCGCGGCGTGCGCCCCGGCGCCTCGACCTCGTAGGAGTGCACCCGGTTCAGCCACGTCCCGGCCGGGTCCGCCCCATACGGGTCGGCATCGGAGAGCGGCGCCGGGTAGCCGCCCGTGTTCCACTCCTTGCAGTGCACGACGCAGGCGTGGCAGCCGACGCAGGTGTCGAGGTCGATGACGAGCCCGAGCCGGCGCCGGGTCGAATCGGGGAGCGCGGTCACGGGCCCGCGCCTCCGGGGCGGGCCGGCTCCTCCCGCCCGCGGCCCCCCCGGCCCGGCCGGGGAGGACGGAACTGCTCACCGAAGCGGAGCACGGCGGGACGGGGGGACGCGCCCGGAGGCGGAGGGAGCGGCGGCGCCCGGTCCCCGGGGCCGTCGGCCGGACGGAGCCGCACCCGGAGGTCGTACCAGGCGGCCTGCCCCGTGATCGGATCGGCGTTCGCGTAGCGGTAGCCGCCGCGCTCCGGGAGCAGCTCGGCGATGAGGTCGTTCAGCAGGAAGCCGCGGGTCCCCTCCGGGGCGTCGGGCGCGAGGTTCCAGGCGCCCCGCCGCTTCCCGATCGCGTTCCACGTCCAGACGGTGCGCTCGTTGACCGCCCTCATGCGCCGCACCTGCGCCCGCACGCTGCCGTTCGGGCTCTCGACGAGCACCCAGTCGTCGTCCTCGACCCCGATCTCCCGCCCCACCGCATCAGGCACGTAGAGCCGGTTGCTCGCGTGAAGCTGACGGAGCCAGGCGTTCTGCGAGCCCCACGAGTGGTACATCGCCATCGGACGCTGGGTCACCGCGTGGAGCGGCCACGTGCCCTCCCCCGCCGTCCCCGCGCCGGCCGCCGCTCCCTCGCCCTCGCCCTCGCCGCGCTCCGCCTCCGGGCCTTCCCCGGCGCCGAAGGGCGCGTACCAGGTGGGGAGCGGGTCGAAGTACCGCTCGACCCGGGCGCGGTGCTCCTCGGGCGGACGCACCTCGCCATGCCCCCGCGCCGCGAGCCGGAAGCGCTGGAGCGGCTCGCAGTAGAGCTGGAGGAAGATCGGGTCCTCGGCGCCGATGAATCCCATGCGCTTCGCGTAGGCGAGGTAGCCGCGGTTGAAGTGCTTGAAGTACCGCTGGGACGGGGCGAGCTCGTCCCGCCAGAAGCAGCCGTTCTCGACGTAGCGGGCGAGCTGGCCGGGGTTCGGCGCCCCCGTGCCGTGCGCGTCGCCGGCGGGGCCGCGCCACCCCGCGAGCGATCCCACCCCGGGTCGGTACTCGTGGTGGACGAGGAAGTCCGGGTACCCGCCGGGATAGCGCGGCGCGCCGTCCTCGCGGACGAGGCCCGGCAGCCCGAGACGCGCCCCGATCTCGAGCAGCACGTCCTGGAACGGCCGCACGTCCCGGTCCGGCGCGACCACCGGCTGGCGGATCGAGTCGGCGGGCCCGTCCGCCGACCCGATGGGCCGGTCCAGCATCGAGATGCAGTCCCAGCGTTCGAGGTACGTCGTGTCGGGGAGCACGAGGTCGGCGCAGGCCACCGTCTCCGAGGCGAAGGCGTCGCTGTAGATGAACCGGGGGATGCGGTACTCGCCGGTCGCGGGGTCCCGGTCGGTGAGCATCGCGGCCGTCTCGGAGGTGTTCATGGCCGAGTTCCAGGCCATGTTCGCCATGTACAGGAACAGGGTGTCGATGGGATAGGGATCCCCCGCCCAGGCGTTCCGGATCACGGTGTGCAGCATCCCGTGGGCGGCGAGCGGCGCCTCCCAGGAGAACGCCTTGTCGATCCGGGCCGGGCGCCCGTCGGCGTCCACCAGCAGGTCCTCCGGCCCCCGGGGAAAGCCGAGCGGAGGGCCGGGCATGGGTTGCCCGGCCTCGATCTGGTCCGGGCGGCCGGCCGGGAGCTGGGGGGGCGGGGCGGGCCGCGGAAACGGCGCCTTGTAGCGGAAGCCTCCCGGGACGTCCACGGTCCCGAGCAGCATCTGCAGCACGTGCAGCGCCCGGCAGGTCTGGAACCCGTTGGAGTGGGCGGAGATGCCGCGCATCGCATGGAACGCGACCGGGCGTCCCCGCATCGTCTCGTGGCGGCGGCCGTACACGTCCGTCCACGGGACGTCGAGGGTCACGGCCTCCGCGAAGGCGGCGTGGGCGATCTCCGCCGCGAGGCGGCGGATGGCGGCGGCCGGGACTCCCGTTGCGGCGGCGACCGCCTCCGGGGCGTACCGGGGATCGAGGCAGCGCCGGGCGAGGAGCTCGAAGGCGGGCCGCACGGCCGTCCCGTCCGGGAGGCCGTACCGGCCTCGGAGCGCGGGACGGGCCGCCGGGTCCGGGGCGGGGCGAAGGGCGCCGTCGACCCGGTCCCACACGAGCGGCCGCCCCTCCCCGTCGCGCGCGAAGAGCCCGTCCCGCGGATCGCCGGGCGCCTCCACCACCAGCCACGGGGCGTTCGTGTACGACGCGAGGTACCCGGCGTCCACCTTGCCCGAGCGCAGCAGCTCGTGGGCCAGCGACAGGACGAGGAGGCCGTCCGTCCCCGGGGTGATCCCGATCCACTCGTCCGCGATCGCGGAGTACCCGGTGCGGACCGGGTTGACCGACACCACCTTCGCGCCCCGCTCCTTGAGCCGCGCGAGCCCGAGCTTGATGGGGTTGCTGTCGTGGTCCTCCGCGACCCCGAGCAGCATGAACCACCTCGTGTGCTCCCAGTCCGGCTCGCCGAACTCCCAGAACGACCCGCCGATCGAATAGAGGCCGGCCGCGGCCATGTTGACCGAGCAGAACCCCCCGTGGGCGGCATGGTTGGGGGTCCCGAACCGGCTCGCCCACCAGCCGGTGAGGGCCTGGCTCTGGTCGCGCCCGGTGAAGAACGCGAGCTTGCGGGGGTCGGTCTCGCGGATCGGGCGGAGCCACTCGACCGCGAGCCCGATGGCCTCCTCCCACGAGATCTCCCGGAACTCCCCGCTCCCGCGCTCGCCGGTGCGAAGGAGCGGGCGCGCGAGGCGCGCCGGCGAGTAGTGCTGCATGATGCCGGCGGAGCCCTTCGCGCAGAGCACCCCGCGGTTGACGGGATGGTCGGGGTTGCCCTCGATGTACCGGACCGCGCCGTCCTTCAGGTGCACCCGGATCCCGCACCGGCAGGCGCACATGTAGCAGGTGGTGGCCCGGACCTCGTCGCCGATCGGGGCGGAGTATTCGATCCCGCGTTCCATCGCGGCGAGTATATTCCACGCCGGGCGGGCGGAGCGGCGGCGGGGCGTGGACCGCTTCATCGGCGACCGCCGTCGACATGCCGCGGGGCGGGACGGTGGCGGGCGAGTGAGCGATAATCGCGGTGACCGGGCAGATCCGCCGGGAGGCCTCCCCATGACCGAATTCGAGATCGCCACCATCGCCTTCCAGGAAGCCACCATCGCCTTCCAGCAGGCCTCCCTCCGCTTGCAGGAAGCCTCCCTCGCCATACAGGAAGCCTCCCTCGGCTTGCGCGGCGAGTCCCTCACGGTCGCCAAGTGGCAGGTGGGAGCCACCCTCCTCATCGGGTTCGGACAGATCGCCGTCGTCGCATGGGGCATCCGCGCCATGCAACGCGCCACGGAACGGCGGGCCGACGATGCACGCGACGAAGCGCGCCGCCGCGACAAGGCGGACGAACGGCGCGACAAGGCGGACGAACGCCGGCACGCCGAAGCCATGCGGGCGCTCGAAGCCCTCATCGCCCGTACCGGCCGCCAGGGAGACGGCGCATGAACGACACCCTCGCCGCCGCCCGGCGCCCGCAGACGTTCCCGGGGCGGTTCGAGGAGCCGCGATGATGAAGATCGCCAAGGTCGAGGCGAGCGCCCACTCGCGCCCGTTCGAGGGGGAGGTGCTGCGAAACGCGCTCGGGGCCAACGTCAAGCGCGACTTCGTGCTGGTCAAGGTGGTCGCGGAGGACGGGACGGTCGGCTACGGGGAGGCGCACCACGGCCAGAACCCGACGGCCATGGCCGAGATCGTCCGGAACGGGATCGGGACCCTGGTCACCGGCGCCGACCCCTTCGACACGGAGGGGATCTGGGAGCGCGTGCGCCGCCAGCAGGTCCAGACCCACGGCCTCGGAGCGGGGAGCGTCATCGCCCTCTCCGGCATCGACATCGCGCTCTGGGATCTGAAGGGAAAGCTCCTCGGGCAGCCGGTCTACCGGCTCCTCGGCGGCGCGCGCAAGCGGCTTCGCGCCTACGTGGGCGGCCTCACCCTGGGCTTCCAGCCGCCGGACTCGCTCGCGGCGGAGGTCGGAAAGTTCGTGGACCGGGGCTACACCGCGGTCAAGCTCCGGGTCGGGGACACCCCGAAGCGCGACGCGGAGCGGGTCGCGCGGGTGCGGCGCGAGTTCGGGGACGGTCTCGACGTCGCGGTGGACGCCCAGACCCGCTACTCCGCCTTCGACCTGGCGGAAGTGGTCGCGTACTGCGAGGACCACGGGGTGTACTGGCTGGAGGAGCCGTTCGCGCCGGACGCGGTCGGCGCCTACCGGGACCTCGCGGAGCGGACCCTCGTCCCCCTCGCGGCGGGCGAGAACCACTACACCCGGCAGGGGTTCCGGGACCTTCTGGAGGCGCGGGCGGTCTCCGTCGTGCAGGCCGACTGCACCAAGGCCGGCGGCATCTCGGAGGTCAGGAAGATCTCCGACATGGCCGCCGCGTGGCGCGTCGCCTCCGCCCCCCATACCAGCCACTCGGTGCTGAGCGCGGCGGCGAACGTCCACCTCCTGTGCGCGCTCGGAAACGGCCTCGTCTACGAGGCGGACGAGGCCCCGGTCAATCCCTTCCGCACCGACCTCGCGCGCAACCCTCTCGTGGTCCGCGACGGCTTCATCGAGCCGCACGACGCGCCCGGCCTCGGGCTCGACATCGACGAGAGCATGCTCGCCGACTACCCCGCCGTACCGGGACCCTGCTACCTTCCCGACCGCTGAGCCGCCCTCCCGCCTCCGCTCCGGGGCGGCGGGTCGGGACGGAAGACCGGAACCGGGGAAAGGAGAGCCGACGTGAAGCTGGGCATGTTCATGCACCCGATCCACGACTACCGCCGCGGGTACCACACCCTGCTCAACGAGGACATGGACGTCATCCGCTGCGCCGACGCGGTCGGCTTCGACGAGGTGTGGCTCGGGGAGCACTTCGCCCTCCCCTCCGAGCCCATCCAGTCTCCGCTCATGCTGATGGCGGCCCTGATCCCGGAGACCGAGCGGATCAAGCTCTGCACCGGGGTCGTCTGCCTCCCGAACCAGCACCCCGCGATCGTCGCCGGCCAGGTCGCCCAGTTCGATCACATGGCGAAGGGGCGGTTCATGTTCGGCATCGGCCCCGGCGCCGCTCCCCCCGATTTCGAGATGTTCAAGGTGCTCGACCAGGACCGCATGGCGATGCTGGAGGAATCGATCGACATGATCCTCGGGATCTGGTCCTCCGACCCGCCCTACGAGTTCCGCGGAAGGTACTGGGACTTCGAGATCCGGGACCAGGTCATCCCGGACATCGGGGTCGGCGGCATGGGCAAGCCCTACCAGGACCCGCACCCGCCCATCATGCTGCCGGCGATGAGCCGGGGCTCGGCCAGCATCCGTCTGGCCGCCCGGCGCGACTGGCACACCATCTCCGCGAACTTCGTACCCGATGTCGTCCTGAAGGAGCACTTCCGCCACTGGTGCGACGAGAAGCGCAAGCACGGGCTCCCGCTCGCGGAGCACAAGTGGCGGGCCGGGCGCACCCTGTTCGTGGCCGAGACCGATGCCGAGGCCAGAGCCTACCTGAAGCATCCCGAGTGCGCGATGCGGTGGTACTTCCACTACATCATCGGCGTGACCACGGCCGGGGGGTTCGTCCACATGCTGAAGACCGACCCGGAGATGCCGGACGAGGAAGTGACCGTAGATTATTGCCTCGACACGATGGTCATCGCGGGGAGCCCGCGGACGGTGGCGGATCGACTCGCCGGGTTCCGCGACGAGACCGGGCCGTTCGAGACCCTGATCACCTCGCACCACGACTGGGTGCACCGCGATCTCTGGACCCGCCACATGGCGCTGATGGCCTCGGAGGTCATGCCGCGGCTGCGGGCCAACGTCGGCTGGCGCGGCGAGGCGGCGGGCTGATCGCGGCCGGCTCCCCGAGGCGGGGGCGAACCGCACTGCGCCGGCCCGCCGGGCACGAGGGACACGACATGACGTACACGGTCATCGGGGCCTGCCGGGAGAGCGGCCGGCTCGGCGTCGGCATCGCCACGTACTCGATCGGCGTCGGCGGCTACTGCCCGTTCGTCGAACGGGGGCTCGCGGCGCTCTCCACCCAGGCGTTCGCGAACCCCGCCCTCGGCCCGATGGCGCTGGCCGCACTTCGCGAGGAGCGGGACCCGGAGCCGGTCCTCGCCCGGCTCGCGGCGGCGGACCCGGGGTTTGGCTGGCGCCAGGTCGTCATCGCGGCCCCGGACGGCCGCGTCTCGGCCCATACCGGACCGCACACCCGTCCCTGGTCGGGGCACGTCACCGGCGACGGGTTCGCGGTCTTCGGAAACGTGCTGGCCGGGGAAGGGACCGTGCGGGCGATGGCCGCCGTGTGGGAGGACCGCGCCGACGACGGCCTCCCCGAGCGGCTGCTCGCGGCCCTCGAAGCAGGCCGTGACGCGGGTGGGCAGGCGGCGGCGGACGGCCGCCATCTGCCCGAGCGGTCGTCCGCCCTCATCGTGCGGGGCGAGGACGCCGTCGAGGACCTCGATCTGCGGGTGGACCTCCACGACGACGCGGTCGGGGAGCTTCGGCGCATCTACGAGCGGTACCGGGTGTACCTGCCCTACTACGCCCTGCGCGCCCGCGCTCCGGCCGAGACCCCGCCGCAGGATGCGTGGGCGCGGGAGCACGACCCCGCCGGCGGCTGACCCCCGTGTCCGTCAGGACACGCCGCCGGCGGGCTTCCCGTCCCGCTGCCCCGCCCGCCGGCGCCACGGCGTGGCCACGGCCGGGCACCGCGCCCGGCGGGCTCGCCGGTCATCGCGCGGGGGAGCTCGGGCAGGATGACTTCATCGATGGGTTCGGACGTACCCGCGGACGGTCCGGCGCTTCGAGGACGAGGCTCGACACTCCGGCGGCGGCGTCCGCGCCCCGCACCGTAGCGGTTCGATCCCCCCGCTGCCGCCGGGCGCCGGAGCGGGTGACGGTCAAAGCAGCTTCGCAGCGACGATCGCGAAGGTGGCGAGGGTGATCGCCGACTGGATGCCGACGACCCATTGCAAGGCGCTGATCCGCGAGTTCAAGGCATCAAGCCGCGAGTTCACGGTGTCGACCCGCGAGTTCACGGCGCGGAGCTCCGAACGCAAGGTAGTGGCGAAGGCATCGAGTTCCGAACGAAGCGTAGCAGCGAGGGTATCGAGTTCCGAGCGGAAGGCAGTGGCGAAGGCATCGAGGTCGGCCTTGGTGGCCGCTCGCTCGTCACTGCGGTTGACGACCTTGGCGATGGCCTCGGCCTGGCGGCGCTCGAACCCGGCCGCTTCGAGGTCCTGGGCGGCTTCGAGCGGGTTGAAGGCGGTGGCGGCCATTGGCTCGTCTCCGGGCCGGATCCGTTCCGGCAAAGCGGCTTCCATCGAGTGATACAGCTTCCTGGCGCCGCCCGGACTCGCCCTGGTGAGCGTGGCGAGGCCGGCCGTGGCCGGGAGGCCGAAGCCGCCGGTGAAGGTCGAGGGTCAGCCCGGCTCCCCGGCGCTCCCCGGCGCTTCCGGGCGGCGGAGGCGGCATCATCGGGAATTCTCCGTTCCGGCCGGGGGTTCGAGACGGTAGACGCGGGCCGCGGTGTCGTGGAAGAGGAGCGCCCGCTCGTGCTCGGACCAGCCCGCGGTGAGCCGCTTGAAGGAGTTCCACAGCACCCGGTAGCTGCAGCTCACCTTGTCCACCGGGAAGTTCGACTCGAACATGCACCGCTCGACGCCGAAGACCTCGATGGTGTGCTCGTAGTAGCGGCGGGTCGCCTCCACCAGCGCCTCGCTCGTCGGGGGAGCTTCCCGCTCGTGCCAGCCGAAGCCGTTGACCTCCATCGCGATGCCGCCGAGCTTGGCGTACACGTTCGGGCAGCGGGCGAGCGGCCCGATCGCGCGGCGCCACTCCTCGAACACCTCGTCCGCCCGGCCGGCGCAGGGCCCGACGCCGATCGGGCCGCCGAAGTGGTCGAGGACGATGGTGGTGTCGGGAAACGCCCGGGCGAGGTTCGTCAGGGCCGGGATCTGGGGGTGGTAGCACCAGCCCTCGAAGGAGAGCGCGCGCGGGGCGAGGTGCCGGAAGCCCTGGCGGAACCGGGCATCGAGGAACAGGTCCGGGGGCGGCTCGGTGCGGTGGTTGGGGACCTCCGGGCTCTCATGCCACGTCCCGCCCTGGCGGATGCCGCGAAAGCGCCCGCCCGCCGCCTGGATCTGGCGGTCGAGGACCTCGGCCGCGGCGTCGCCGCGCGAGAGGCGGGCGGTGCCGACGATCCCGGCCGCCACCCGGGTGGGGCCGTAGAGGCCCGACTCGCTCATCGCCGCGACCCCGGCGACGAACTCCGTCTCCCCGACGGGACGCATCTCCTCGGGGCCGCCGGCCCGGAACATGGCGCCGCACTCGATGAACACCGTCGAGACCACCCGGTGGCCGCTCGCGAGATCCGCGAGAAGCTCGTCGAGGAGATAGCGGGGCTCCACCATCCCGGCCCGCCGATCCCAGAGATGGTGGTGGGGGTCGCAGATCGGAAGGTCCGGGTCGAGCACCGGCTCGACGGTACGGGCCAGCCAGTCTTCGTTCGTCGCCATGATGCGCCGATCCTCCTTCGTCGCCGCCCGGTGGGACGCCGCGGCCGGGCGGAACGCCGCGCCCTCCCCCCCGTCGATCGCTCCGGGATCGCTCCGGTCCGGCCCTCGCGGCAACCCCCGGCGCGCGGCGGCGGGACCGTCCGGGGGGGTGGGCCCGGAAGGCCGCGCCGGGGAGGCGGCCCCGGGGTCGGATCCCCAGGTCGGGTCCCGGGGTCGGATCCCGGGCTATCCCGAGCCCCGGATCGCGTCCACCTCGATCTCGACCTTGCAGCCGGGCGCCGCGAGGGGCGCGCAGACCGTCGTGTTGGCCGGCCGGGCCGCCCCGCAGCGCGCCTTGAGCACCCCCGAGACGGGGACCACGTCGGCGGGGTCCGGCACGTACACCCGTACCCTCACCACGTCGTCCAGGCCGGATCCGACCTCCGACAGGGCCCGCTCGATGGTGTCCAGGGCCTGGCTCGCCTGCCCCTCCGCGGTCTCGGGCATGGTCCCGGTCGCGAAGTCGACCCCGACCGTGCCCGAGACGAAGATGTGGTCTCCCACCGCCACCGCACGCGCGTAGCCGGCCAGCTCCTCGTAGCTCGATCCCGAGAAGACGTGGGTGCGCCGCCGCCCGCTCACCTCCCCCCCCCGCCGGCGCGGCCGGAAGCACTCTCCGGCCCTCCCCGGCCGGCCTGTCCGGGGAAGCGCCCATGGTCTCAGCCGTCGAGCTTCATGATGAGCCGGGCGACGTCCTCGATCGAGTAGTAGTCCATCTCGACGTTGCGGCCGCCCTCGAACCGCCAGGTCAGCTTGGGGGCCTGGACGTCGCCGTTCTCGTCGAACTGCAACGGCCCGGTCGCTCCGACGTAGCGGATGGACTTGCCGGCCGCGAGCAGCTCCTTCGCCTTCCGGACCCCTTCCGGCCCCGGATGGACCGGCTCGCCGTCGGCCGCGGTCACCTTGCGGATGTTGTCCCGCACCGTCGTCCCGTCGATCTCGTCCGCCGCCTCCATCGCGAGCAGGACGACGGTGACCGCGTCGAACATGGAGTGCAGGCCGGGTCCGTCCGGGGGGCCGTCGAAGCGCGCCTCGAACATCGTGTTGAACGTCGCCACCGAGTCCGTGCGGGGCTGCGCGCTGTCGTACCCCACCAGGTGGGTCAGGTGCTTGGGACCCACGGCGGCGAGGTAGTCCGCCGACCGCAGGGAGTTGTTGACCACGAGGTTGCCGGTGCCTCCGAGGGAGAGCCATTCCCGGGTGATCGTGGCCCCGTCCACCGGAAACGCGACCAGGAACAGCGAATCCGGATCGCCCTCGAGCGCCGCGGTCACCTCCGCCCGGTAGCTCTGCTGGCTCTCGTTGTAGGCGACCATCTTCGTGATCGACCCGCCGAGCCTGGCGACGTCCTGCTCGAAGCGCTTGGCGAGGCCCACCCCGAAGTCGGTGTTGACGTAGATCACCGCGGTCTTCCGGTAACCCTTGCTCGTCGTGAGAAGCGCCCCCATCGCGGCCTGGCTTCGGTTCGTGGCGTAGGTGCGGAACCAGTAGCCCCCGGTCTTGCCCTCCTCCGCGAGCGCGGTGAAGCTCTCCGACGACGAGCAGCACGAGATCTGGGTGACCTTCGAGGGAGCCGCGACGGAGGTCAGGATCGGGAGGCTGACCCCGCTCGAGATCGCGCCGACCAGCACCGGAACCCCTTCGAGGTCCACCAGGCTCTTGGCCGCATCGACCCCCACCGTCGGCTGGCCCTGGGTGTCCCGCAGCAGGTACTCGACCTTGCAGCCCTTGACGCCGCCCGCTTCGTTGTAGACGTCCACCGCGAACCGCCCGGTCTCCGCGATGCGCTCGCCGACCAGGCCCATCGGGCCGCTGACCGGCAGCACCACCCCGAGCCCGATGGTGCAGTCCTCGGCCCCGGCCCTCCCGCCGGCGGCCAGCATCGCCGCGGCGGCGGCCAGCACCAGACCAGTTCGAAGGATGTTCATGCGCCTGTCCCCCCGCTCCCCGGTTGTATTCCGTGCCCATCGTACCGCGCCCCCGGGGAGTTCGCACCCCGGGCCGGCCGCTCCGCCCCCGGAACGAGGGCGCCGCGATCCGGCCGGAGGCCGAGGGGAGACGCGGAGCGGGGTCGGCGGAGACTTCCGAGCCGGAGCCGGAAGGACCGATCAGGGGCGCACGTGCCGCGAGACGTGCTCCTCCTCGCCGATGATCCCCCGCGGCCGGAAGAGCAGCATCGCGACCAGCAAGGCCCCGATCAGCACCGCCTGGAGGGCGCCCGACCGCGCCTGGAGATCCGGGGGCACGACCTTCGAGATGAGGAAGCCGCTGGTGGTCCAGATGGCCCATACGAGCACCGCGCCGAGGAGCGCCCCCCGGTTGTTGGCGCTCCCGCCGACGATCAGCATGGTCCAGATCTGGAACGTCAGGATGGGCTGGAAGTCGAACGGGCTGACGTAGCCGATGAAGCCCACGTAGAGCCCCCCCGCGAGGCCCATGAGCGCGCTCCCGAGCACGAAGGCCTCGAGCCGCAGGCGCACCGGGTTCTTGCCGAGCGACGCGGCGGCCGTCTCGTCCTCGCGGATCGCCTTCAGGGTACGGCCCCACGGCGATTGCACGATCCGTCCGAGGCCCGTGTAGGCGAGCCCGGCCGCGGCCAGAACGATGGCGAGGTAGAGGACGTTCCGGGCGAGCGGGCCGTCCGCGAGCCGCGCGGCCGGATTCGGGATCCCGATGAGGCCGAGGGTCCCGCCGGTCAGGTACTCCCAGTTGAGGGCCACGAGCTGGATGGAGACCGCGATGCCGAAGGTGGCGACGGCCAGGTACTCCTCGCGAAGCCGCAGGGTCGCGGCGCCGACCACGGCGGCGGCGGCCCCGGCCGCCGCCATCGCGCCCGCGAGCCCGACCACGAAGGGAAGCTCGAACCCCCCCGCCACCGCGTCGCGGGACGGCCCGGTCAGGATCGCGGCGGCGTAGCCGCCGACGGCCATGAAGCCCGCGACCCCGGCGTTGAAGAGGCCCGTGAACCCCCATTGCAGGTTGAGCCCCAGGACCGCGACCCCGAGGATGAGGGCGATGACGAGAAAGAACACCAGGTAGGAGACGACCCCGGTCATCGCGGCCCGCCGAAGAGCCCCTGGGGCCGGAACCACAGGACGGCGAGGATCAGCAGGAAGGGGACCGCCGGCTTGTAGCCCGAAGGGATCACCATCACGGACAGGTTCTCGGAGAGCCCGACGACGAGGCCGCCGATCACCGCCCCGTACAGGCTCCCCGTCCCCCCGAGGATCGCGGCCGCGAACAGGGGAAGGATCAGGCTGAAGCCGAGCTCCGGGCGGAGCTGCACGGTCAGCCCGTAGAGCACGCCGGCGACCGCGGCGCCGGCCGCGCCGATGATCCAGGTCCCGCGGACGATGGCGTCCGTGTCGACCCCGCTCGCCCGCGCGAGGGTCGGGTTCTCGGCCACCGCCCGCATGTGGACCCCGGTTCGGCTGCGGGTCATGAACAGGTGCAGGGCCGCCACCAGCACCGCGGTGAGGCCGAGCACGAAGACCTGGTCCGGCATCACCCGGACGGCGCCCACCCGGACCGCGATCTGCAGCTCGCCGGAGTAGTAGAAGGGATCGGGTCCGAACCCCATGAGGATGACGTTGCGCACGAGGAGCGCGACCCCGAACGAGGCGAAGACGAGGGTCATGGGGCCGGCGTGGCCGCGGAGCCTCGCGAAGACCAGGCGGTCGAGGACCAGGGCGAGCGCGGCGGTGAGCCCCCCGGCGAGGACCGCCGCGGCCGCCAGCGCCCAGCCGAACGAGAGGGGGCCGATGGGTCCGCCGAGCGCTTCGTCCATCGCCGCGAAGAAGCCGACGAAGACGAGCGCGGAATAGGCCCCCCAGGTGAGCAGCTCGGAGTGGGAGAAGTTCGCGAAGCGCAGGATCCGCATCGTCAGGGTGAGCCCGATCGCGCCGAGCGAGATGATCGCCCCGCTCAGGATCCCGTCCGCGGCGTGCTGGAGGAACATCAGCCGCGCGCCTCCGGGGCGCCGGCCGGCCGCCGGCCGAGGAATACCGCCCCGAGGTCGGGGTTCGCGGCGATCTCGGCCGCCCGGCCTTCGAGGCGGTTGCGCCCTTCGACCAGCACGTATCCGCGGTCCGAGACCCCCAGGGCCGCGCGCGTGTTCTGCTCGACCACCAGCACCGCGGCGCCGTGCGCGGCGAGGCCGCGCACCAGGTCGAGCACCTCCGCGACCGCCCTCGGGGCCAGCCCGGCCGTCGGCTCGTCGAGGAGGATCAGCTCCGGATCGGGGATGATCGCGCGGGCCAGCGCGAGCATCTGGCGCTGGCCGCCGGAGAGGACGTGCGCCTTGCGGTCGCGCCGCTCCCCGAGGAGCGGGAACGCGGCGTACACGGCGTCGAACCGCCGGGCGGCGGCGCGGCGCGGCAGGGGCGCGGCGCCGACCCGCAGGTTCTCGTGCACCGTGAGGGCGCCGAACACGTTGCCGGTCTGCGGCACGTAGGCCACCCTCCGGGCCGGCAGCCGGTGCGCCGGGGTGTTGGCGATCTCGTCCCCCGCGAGCCGGATGCTCCCTTCCGAGACCGCCACCAGGCCCGCGGCCGCCTTCACCAGGGTGGACTTGCCGGCCCCGTTGGGGCCGATGATCGCCACCACCTCGCCGCGGCGCACCTCGGCCGAGACCCCGTGCAGGATCGGGGAATCCGGCCGGTAGCCGGCCACCACCCCCTCCGCTCGAAGCAACGCCGCGCTCATGCCGGCCGCCTCATGCCGGGACCCCGCCCAGGTACGCGTCCAGCACCGCGGGGTCCCGCCGCGCACCGTCGGCGCCGCCGGAGTAGATGAGCCTTCCGCGGGCCATCACCATGATCCGCCGGCAGAGCGACATCACGAGGTCCATGTCGTGCTCGATGACGAGGAAGGCGTGGCCCCGCGCGTTGAGGGCGGTGATCTTCTCCGCCAGGGTCTCCATCAGCGCCGGGTTGACGCCGGCGGCAGGCTCGTCGAGGAGGATGAGCCGCGGCTCCGCGACGAGCGCGCGGGCGAGCTCGAGCAGCTTGAGCTGCCCGCCCGAGAGGGTGCGCGCGAGGTCGCCCATCACCCGTTCGAGGCCGCAGAAGGCGATGACCTCGCGCGCCCGCTCGCGGTTGCGCACCTCCTCGCGGCGCACCGTGCGGGGCGCGAACCAGTTGTTCCAGAACCGTTCGCCGCTCTGCCCGGAGGGGACGAGCATCACGTTCTCGAGGACCGTCATCTCCGGGAACGGCCGCGGGATCTGGAAGGTGCGGGCGACCCCGGCCGCGAACACCCGGTGCGGGGGGAGTCCGTCGATCCGGCGGCCGGCGAGCCGGATGCGTCCCTCGTCGGGGCGTTCGATGCCCGAGACGGCGTTGAAGAGCGTCGTCTTGCCCGCCCCGTTCGGCCCGATCAGCGCGTCGAGGGCGCCGGCCTCCACGGTGAAGCCCACCGTATCGACCGCCCGGAGGCTGCCGTACCGCCGGGTGAGCCCCTCCACCGCCAGCAGCGGCCCGCTCACGCGCCCCGGCGCTCCGGCCCGGCGTCCCCCGCCCCTTCCTGGAGGCCGTACTTCATGATCCGCCCGTGGGGGCCGTGCCGGTCTCGCTCCAGGCCGTAGACCGGTCCGAACGGCCCTTCCGCCTGCGCCTGTACGGCGCGAATCGCCCGCCGGTCGTCTTCGTCGAGGCGTATCGAGAAGGCCCGGAGGGTATCCGGCAGCCGGCCCGCGTAGCGCGCGCCGAGGATGACCGCGGCGACCCCGGGCGTCTCCAGCATGGCGCGGATCGCGATCGCCGCCACGTCCGCGTCGCGCCGGTCGGCGACCGCGCGCAAGGTCCCGAGGAGCGCCTGGAACCGCGCCCAGCCGCCGAACTCCTCGATGATCAGCCGGTACTTCACGAGCGACCGGTTCTCGAACGCGAAGCCGGGGTCCGGCGCGCCCAGCCACCGGTCCGTCAGAAACCCGCCGGCGAGCGCGCCATAGGCGAGCACCGCCACCCCGGACCGCCGCGCCCAGTTCGTGAACCCGCCGGCGGGCCGGCGATCGAGCAGCGAGTACTGGACCTGTGCGGAGACCACGTCGACCCCCGCATCGACGAGCTCGGCGAGATGGTGCTCGTCGAAGTTGGTGACCCCGATGCGGTCGATCTTCCCGGCCCGCTGCAACGCGGCGAGATGCCCCGCGCACTCCGCGGCTCCCGGCACGCCGTAGTCCCACCAGTGGAACTGTACGAGGTCGAGGCGCTCGCGGCCGAGGCGCGCGAGCGAACGGTCGATGACCCGCGCGACCGCCGCGCGGTCGATCCGGCCGAGGGCGGCGAGGTCCGGCACGTACTTGGTGTGGACCTTGATCGCCTCCGCCGCCGCGCCCCCCCGTCCGGCCGCGAGGCGCGCGAGGAACTCCCCGATCATCTCCTCGACCCCGGCGTAGATGTCGGCGCAGTCGAAGGCGCGGACCCCGGCGTCCGCGAACGCGATCATGTCCGCGACGGCCCGCCCCTGCTCCACCGGCCCGTGGTCCCCGGCGAGCTGCCAGCCGCCCTTGACGAGGCGGGAGATGCGGTAGCCCGGCCGGAGCGCGACCGTCTCCACCGCCCCTTCTCCGGGCGGGCGGGTCACGAAGCCTCCCCGGCCTCGCGCGGAAGGGGCGCGGCGGAGACATCGGCGTGGCGGAACGAACGCTCCCCGACGCGGGTGATGCGGAACCGGGCCCCGCAGTGCGGGTCCGGGCAGGCGACCTCCTCGTCGGTGGTCATCCAGTCGGCGGCGGCGGTGGCCCGCTGCTTCGCGGGAAGGAGGGGGAGCAGGGCCGCGAGCGGGTACAGGGGGAAGCTCCGCCGGCCGTCCTCGGGAAACACGAGCTTCTCCCCGACGACCAGGAAGTACTCCCCCTCCCGGTGGTCGCAGACCATCGGCCGGCCGGTCGCGACGACCTCGACCCTGAGGTCGTACAGGGTGAACCGGCCGCCCGTGTCCTCGCCCCGCCCGCCCATCTCCCCCGCTCCGTTCCTGCCCCTCGACACCGGACCGGATATCCCGCCGTCCTCCTGCCATGGACGCCGATCCGTTCGCGGTCAGGGTCCGTACTCCACTCCAGGCCGCTTCGACGGCGCACAGCCTGGTGCAGGCTGCCTGCCGCGCTCCGAAGTCCCTGCTTCGCGTGCAGGCCCGGCCTGCCGTCTTCGGCGGGCCGCGCCTGCCGTTCTCGGCGGGCCGCGCCTGCCGTGGCCGATCACACTCATCCGAGTGAAGCGCCGCCGGCGCTTCATCCGGACCCCGGGTCCCGGGAACCCCGGCTCGCCCTGCGGCGTCTTGCGGCCCGCCGCCGCGGCGTCCCTCCTCCCCGCAGCCCGGCCGGACCCCCGGGAGGCCGCGGCCGGCCTTGGCCGATCAGATGACGCCGCCGGCGCGAAGGCTCGCGATGCGCGCGTCGTCGTAGCCGATCTCGGCGAGGACCGCCTCGGAGTCCGCCCCCAGGCCGGGGCCGGGCCGGGCCGGATGCTCCTCGCCTTCGAGACGGATCGGATTCGCCATCATCTCGAAGCCCGCCCGCGCCGGGTGGTCCACGGCCAGGACCCGGCCGTCGGCGCGGGCCTCCTCGAGGGCCGCGTCCACGCCGTTGACGGGGGCGGCGGGAACCACCCCCGCGAACCGTTCGAGCCACGCCGCGGTCGGACGCTCCGACAGCGCCTCGTCGAGCATCCCGGTCAGGAGCTCCCGGTGCTCGAGACGGGCCGCAAAGGTCGCGAACCGGGGGTCGTGCTCCCACTCGGGCCGTTCGAGCGCCGCGGCGAGCCTTCCCCAGAACTTCTCCTTGTTGCACATCAGGAAGATCCAGCCGTCGCCGGTGCGGTAGAGCTGGCACGGGACCATCGACGCATGCGCCGAACGCGGGAGCCGGGCCGGCGCGAACCCCTCGTTGAGATACCAGGCCGCGTGGTAGCCGAGGTTGTAGCGGGCGACGTCGAGGAGGCTCACGTCATAGTCGCGGCCCGCCCCGCTCGCGCGCGCCTCCAGCACCCCGGTCACGAGCGCGAACGCGGCGGTGAGCCCGGTCATGTAGTCGACGACCGAGATCCCGTAGCGCTCCGGGGGCCCTTCCGGGGCGCCGGTGAGCTGGAGGTGGCCCGCCTCCGCCTGCATGAGGAAGTCGAACCCCGGCCAGGCCGCCCGGTCCCCATCCCGCCCGTAGGCCGAGAGGTGGACGCAGACGATGGCCGGGTTGCGATCCCGGAGGTCGCGCCAGGTGAGGCCCAGGGTCTCGGGCAGATCGCCTCGAAGGTTCCCGAACACCGCCTCGCAGGTCGCCGCCAGATCTCGAAATACCTCCTTCCCCGCCGGAGACTTGAGATCGAGCTTCAGGCTCCGCTTGTTGCGGTTGAAGCACTGGTAGAAGTGGCTGTCGCCGGGCCCGAGGAAGAACGGCCCGACCCGCCGCCCGAGCTCGCCCCCCTCCGCCGGGTTCTCGACCTTGATGACGTCGGCGCCGAGGTCGGCGAGATAGGTCGAGCCGAACGGACCCGCGCCGTACTGCTCCACGGCGAGGACCCGGAGCCCGGCGAGGGGAAGCAACGTCCTCGCCCCCGCCGCCCCGTCAGACCGGGTTGCGGGCGATGAGCTGGCGGGCGATGAGGATGCGCTGGAGCTCGTTCGTGCCCTCGCCGATCGCGAGGAGCGGCGCGTCCCGGTAGAAGCGCTCGACGTTGAACTCCCTGGAGTAGCCGTAGCCGCCGTGCACCCGCATCGATTCGAGGGAGCAGAAGAGGGCGGCCTCGCTCCCCGCGAGCTTCGCCATCCCCGCCTCCATGTCGCAGCGCTCCCCGCGGTCGAAGGCGGCCGCCGCCCGCTCGACGAGGAGGCGGGCGGACTCGACCTGGGTCGCCATGTCGGCGAGCTTGATCTGGATCGCCTGGTGCTCGCAGATGGGCTTCCCGAACGATCTCCGGACCTGCGCGTAGCGCACCGCCTCGTCGAGCGACGCCTGCGCCACCCCGACCCCGCGCGCGGCGACGTTGATCCGCCCGAGCTCGAGCCCCCCGAGGGCGTGCCGGAGCCCCCGCCCCTCCTCACCGCCGATGAGCCGATCCGCCGGCACGAAGTAGTCCTCGAAGACGAGCTCCGCGCTGTCGATCCCCTTGTAGCCGAGCTTCTCGAGCTTGCGGCTCACCGTGAAGCCCTCCCCCTTCTCCGCGAGGAGGAGGCTCATGCCCCGATGACGGGGCGCCGCGTCCGGGTCGGTCTTCACCAGAAGGGCGAAGCACTGGCCGTGGATCCCGTTCGAGATCCACGTCTTGGTTCCGTTGACGACGTAGCCCGACCCGTTGCGGCGGGCGACGGTGCGGACCGCGGACTGCAAGTCGGTGCCGCCGTCGGGCTCGGTGAGGGCGAGCCCGCCCCGGACCTCGCCGCTCGCGAGCCTCGGCAGCCACTCGCGCTTCTGCGCCTCGGTGCCGTGGCGCACGAGGGCGGAGGCCATGATGAGGTGGGAGTTGTAGATCCCGGTGATCGACATCCACACCCGGGCCATCCGCTCCACGATCCGGGCGTAGGTCGCCGCCCCGAGGCCGAGGCCGCCGTACTCCTCGGGGATGATCGCGCCGAAGAGCCCGAGCTCCTTCATCCCTTCCACGATGTCCTCGGGATAGACGTCGTCCTTCTCGAGGTCGTGCGCGAAGGGTGCGACCTCCCTCTCCAGGAACTTCTCGATCGCGTCGAGGATGACGTTGTCTTCTTCGGCCTGCCGGTCGGCCGCCGCGTGTGAGAGCTCCGTCGCCACCTTCCTGCCCCGCTACCCTGTCCGCCCGCTCGTATGGAACGACGTCGTTCCTCGCCCGTCCGCGCCGCTGGTCGATCGAACCGCTTTCCGAATGCAATCGTTCGGCCGTTCCTCGCGCCGGCTGGCGCACCCGCGATTCCGCGCAGCGGAATCGCCAGGCGACCGCGCCAGCGGTCGCCAGTCGCCGGTCATCCGTTGGCCAGCACGGCCGCCACCGCACGGACGTCATCGTACCGGTCGAGGTCGAGAACCGCGTTCCGGATCGCCACCGCACGGGGTCCATCCACCGTGAGACGGGCGTTCTCCATGTACTTCCCGGCGATCTCGCCGTTCGTGAGCGGCCGTTCGTCCGCGCCCCGGTTGATCTCCTCCCGGTGGCGGAGCTCGCGCCCGTCGCGGGTGCGGACCACCACCTCGCCGGAGTAGGCGCGGGGAAAGGCGGAGGCCGGGTCCGCCCGGTACCGCACCCGCTTCGCCAGATCGAGGATCACCGCGTCCCCGCGGGCGTTCCCGTCGAGCTCGGCGAGGCCGAAGGCGCGGCGCGCGAGGCTCGCGGCCACCGCGTACTGGACGCTGAACTTCGCGTCGTAGTCGCTCGTCGGGCGGACCTTGTTCGCGGCCGGCTCGCAGATGGTCGCGATGGTCTCCTCCGGCACCAGGGCGGTCACCTCCTCCACCTCCTCGGGGCGGAGATCGTGCCCGCGCGCGATCGCGATGGCCGCGTCCGCGCAGCCGTGGAGGAAATGGCAGGCGGGAAACGGCTTGACCGCGACCCGCCCCAGCTCCCAGGTCTCGCCGAGGCCGCGCGTCGCGAGCGAATGGTCGCACCCGTCGTCCCCCTGCCCGCCGAGGTGGGTCCGGTAGAGCCCGAAACGCCCCTCGTAGGGCAGGCTCGGCGCGACGAAGCCCGCGCGCGCGAGGTAGGCGGAGGTGATCCCCGCCACCGCCGCCCAGCCGGGGTGGAGGCGCTTGGTCCAGGCCCCCTCCTCCAGGAACTCCATGCTCCCCGAGGCGGTGCTGAGGGCGACCCCCTGGGCCATCACGAGCCGCCGCGGGCCGAGCCCGAGGAGCCGGCCCGCCCCGAGGGCGCAGCCGAACGCGCCCACGAGGCCGGTCGGATGGAAGCCCTGGCGGTGGAAGCCGCCCCGCGGGACCGAGCCGATGCGGGCCCCCGCCTCCACCGCGACCACGTAGGCGGCGAGCACGTCCTCGCCGGAGGCGCCGAGGCGCTCGCCGAGCGCGAGAACGCAGGGGAAGGCGCTCGCCGTCGCATGGATGATGCCCGGCACGTGGGTGTCGTCGTAGTCGAGGCCGTGGACGAGCAGCCCGTTGGCCATCGCCGCATCCCGGAGGGGGAGCCGCCGGGGATGTCCGATGACCGTCGCCTCCCCTTCGCGGCCCGCGCCGGGGCCGGCGAGCGATTCGATGCCGTCGAGGGACGGCCGGGCGAAGTCGAAGCGGTGCGACGCGAGGGCGATGCCGACCGCGTCGAGAATGAGATGGCGGGCGCGGATCCGGACCTCGCCGGGGATGTCCTCGTAACGCTGCCCGCTCGCGAACCCGGAGAGCCCGGATGCGATCGGCGCCGCAACCGGCCGGAGCTCGGGAGCGGCTGCCGCCGCGGCGCTCATCGCGTCCTCCTCCCTTCGCCGCGCGATGCCCGGACGACGCCGGACGGATCGCGCGTCCCCGGATCGATCCGGGGTCGGCCCGGGGCCGGTCCGGGCTCGTTCACGGCTCGATCATGCGCAGGTACTGCGCCTCGAAGTCGAATCCGCCCAGCGCCTCCTTGTACGCATCCATCAGGCGGCGGGTGACCGGGCCCGGGATCGCCTCCTCCGCCAGCGGCCGGTGGTCGATGCTCCGCACCGGGCAGAGGCAGAGGCTCGTCGAGGAGAGGAACGCCTCGTCGGAGGTGTAGGCGTCGTAGGGGTCGAGGTCCGCCTCGCGGGCGGGGATGCCGAGCCGTTCCGCGACCTCCAGCACCACCTGGCGGCTGACCCCTTCGAGCACCATCGAACCGCGCGGGGTGAGGAGCTCGCCGCCCCGCACGAGGAAGAGGTTCTGGCCGGTCCCCTCGTTCAGGCGCCCGTCGACGTCGAGGAGGGTCGCCCACGCCTTCGGATTGCCCGCCTTCACCTCCATGTCGGCGAGGATGAGGTTGATATAGCTGCTCATCTTCGCGCGCGGGCTCTGCGCGTCGGGGGCGATGCGGCGGAACGAGGAGGTCATGAGCTCGATGCCGTCGCGGAAGAGGGCCGCGCGCTCCCGGAGCGGCAGCGGCATGACGTGCGCCACCACCGTCGGCCCGCGGCGCAGGTTCGGCTCGTCGCCCACCCAGTCCGGGCCGCGCGAGACGTTCTGGAACACCCAGTAGTCCTCGCCCTCGGGCAGGAGGGAGAGGTTGCGGCGCACCACCTCCTCGGTCGCCGCCGCCATCTCCTCCGGGCTCTCCGGCGGCTCGATGCGGAGATAGCGGAGGGAGCGGTAGAGGCGGTCGACGTGCTCCTTCAGCCGGAAGATCTCGCCGCCGACGGTGCGGGCGGTGTCGAAGACCCCGTCGCCGTGGCGGAAGCCGCGGTCGCGGAAGGGGATGAGGACGTGGCTCTCGGGCACGAACCTCCCGTTGAAGTAGGCGATCCGCTCGTTGGGGCGGTCCATCGATCACGACCTCCGGTGGATGACGGGGCGGCGAACGGGGGCCCGGACTTCCCGCCGGCGTGCGGGCGGACTGGTCATCGTCGGCGCCATTCCGGCCATTTCACATCCGGGCGCCCGCGTTCGACCGTGGCCCTGGAACGTTTGCGGGAGAGGGGGAGGCCGGGCAGGACGCGGCTAGCCGCCAGGAGCACTCCCACCTCGCGGAGCGGCCCTCGTGCAACGGCAGGAATACCCCCCGAGAAAGTGCGCTTGCAGCGGATACGAGCCCCCGTATCGCCGCCGCCACCATTGCCACGCCCGCCATCATGGCTGTTTTCCGCCGCCCCCACGGGTCGAGAGCCATCGCGCGGGGGGTGCGAGTGGCTCGAGGAGGGTCGATCCGAACCACCCGCCCGACGAGCGGCGCCGCGAGCAGCGCCGACATCACCGCCGGGAGCGGCTCGACCACGCCGTTCAACCCCGCCATGACCTGATCACGAGCCCGCCGCGGCGCCCCGCTTCGGCACCAGGACGGTGCGCTCGAACGCCATGAACCCGGTCCCGTCGTCCTTGCGGCCGACGGTCCGGACGGTCACGATGCCCTGGCCCGGGCGCGACTTCGACTCGCGTTTGGCGAGGACCTCGGTCTCCGCGTAGAGGGTGTCCCCGACGAACACCGGCGCGGTGAGCCGCACCTTGTCCCAGCCGAGGTTGCCGATCGCCCGCTGGCTCACGTCGCTCACGCTCATCCCGGTGACGATCGAGAGGGTGAGGCAGCTATTGACGAGGGGCCGTCCGAACTCGCTCTTCGCGGCGTAGACGCGGTCGAAGTGGAGGGGATGCCGGTTCATGGTCAGCAGGGTGAACCAGGTGTTGTCGGATTCGGTGATGGTGCGGCCGGGACGGTGCTCGTACACGTCCCCGACGGTGAAGTCCTCGTAGCTCCGGCCGTAGCGCTCCCGGTACCGGCCGGGGGCCGCCTCGACGCGCTCCACCGCCATCGCCTCCTCCCGCGAAACCTTCCGCCGTGGGAACGGCGGAGTATATCCCCCTTGCCGCTCCCGGCCGGGTCCCAAGGCCATTTCACGCCGAGGAATCGGTTCGCGCGGGTGAAACCGCTCCGATCGAACCGGAGCGGCGGAGGTCTTGGGAACGGCGCCCGATTCGGATGCGGGCGTCCTGGGAACGCGGGCGTCCTCGCCCGCAAATGGGACGGCAGGACCGCCGCCGATCGATGCGGGCGAGGACGCCCGCGTTCCCAGGACGCCCGTTCCCAGGACGCCCGCATCCGTGGGAGGCGCGATTCCCAAGACCTCCCTCATTCCGATTCCACCGAACCCGGTTCACCCGTGCGAACCCGTTCCGCAGCGTGAAACGGCCCCGCGCCGGGCTCCTCCTCCGCTTGCCGCCCGATCGGCCGGCTTATAGACTCGACCGGGCTCGGTCCGACCCGCCGGATCGAGCTCCCGAATCGACTTCCCGGGAGCGCCGGAAATGAACTCCATGCTGCGCGCCGGCCGGCTCCTGTTGGCCGCGCTCTCCCTCATCGCGGCGGCGGCCGCGATGGCGTCCGCGGTGGCGCAGGAGCCGGACGCCGAGGGTTCGGCCGGCTCGCCGGCGGCCCTGCCGTCCGATCTCGACGAGAGCGAGATCGACGCCCTCCTCGCCCGCCTCCCGGACGACCGGGTGCGTGCGCTGCTTCTCGCCGAGCTCAAGGCGGCGGCCCGGGCGCGGGACGCGGCCGCGAACGCGGCGGGGGAGGAAGGGCTCGTCGGCGGCGTCGACGCGGGCGGGGTGAAGCTCAAGCAGACCGTCGAAGCGACGGTCGCCTCTCTCGGCGCCATCCCGAGCACCGCGGCGAAGGTCTACCGGCGACTTGCGGCCGGCCCCGGTCCGGGCGAGGGAGGACCCCTCCGCCTCCTCGTCCTCGTCCTCGTCTTCGCGGTGCTGATCGCGGCCGGCGCCGCCGTGGAAGCCTGGTACCACCGCCGGACGGCCGACGTCCGGGCCCGGATCGCCGGGGCGCCGCCGGGGAGTGCCGGGGTGCGCATCGGACGCGGGCTGCTGCGCGCCTTCCTCGATCTCATGGCCCTCGGCGCCTTCGCCCTGCCGGTGGTCGTCCTGTTCGTGGTGATGGAGCCGCCGAACGAGACGGCGCGCATGTTCGTCGCCGCCTTCTTCGCGGCCATCCTCATCGTGCGGTTCGCGAGCCTGGTCTCGCGCATCGTGCTCGCCCCGGCCGCGCCCGCGCTCCGGATGGTCCCGGCGAAGGACGAGGACGCGCGCTACCTGCATCGCCGGGTCGTCCAGGTGGCCGCCGTCTGGGCGTTCGGCGCCACCATCTGCGAGCTGATGCTCCGGCAGGGGCTCGCGATCGAAGCGTACCGGCTGCTGTCGGCGGCGGCCGGCATCGTCGTCATCGCGCTGTTCATCTCGATGTTCCGACACTTCCGCACCCCGGTGGGGAACGCCATCAAGGGGCCGGACTTCGACCATGCGGACCTGGAGGCCAACCCGCCGGGCCTCCGGCTTCGCGCGCAGGTCGGCGACCTCTGGCACGTCATCGCGACCGCCTACGTGCTGATCGCATGGGTGGTGCAGGTGTTCGGCGCCTTCACCGGCAACGACCGTCTGGGCTCCGCCGCGATCGCGAGCGTCGTCCTCGTCCTGCTGCTTCCGGCCGCGAGCTACGCCGTCCGGCGGCTGCTCGAGGCGGCGTTCTCGGGCAGCCGGGCGGCGGAAGGAAGGGAGGAATCGGAGCCGGTCTACGTGGACGCCATCATGCGCAGCGTCAACGTGCTGCTCGTGCTGTTCACCATCGCGCTCCTCTGGACCGCATGGGGCGGCGACCCGCGGGCGTCGGCGGCCGCGACGGTCGGGGAGGCCACGGCGGCGGCCGTATTCGACGTCATCCTGATCCTGGTCATCGCCGACATGTTGTGGAAGATCACCCACACCGCGATCGACCGGCGGCTCGAGCGCGAGGGGATCGACCCCGGCGCGCCGGCGGCGGCGGTCCCCGGCGGCGACGGCGAAGGGGGCGGCGGCGGAAGCCGCGCCGGCACCCTGCTCCCGCTCGCCCGCAAGACGGTGGCCACCGTGCTGGCGATGATGGTCGTCTTCACGATCCTGTCCGCGTTCGGGGTGGACATCGGCCCCCTCCTCGCCGGGGCCGGCGTCGCCGGCATCGCCATCGGTTTCGGCGCCCAGAGCCTCGTCCGCGACATCGCCTCCGGGGTGTTCTTCCTCATCGACGACGCGTTCCGGGTCGGCGAGTACATCGACGTGGGCGAAGCCAAGGGCACGGTCGAGCACATATCGCTGCGGTCGGTGCGCCTGCGCCATCACCGCGGGCCGCTCAACACCGTCCCGTTCGGCGAGATCAAGACGGTCCAGAACCTGAGCCGCGACTGGGTGCTGATGAAGCTCGAGTTCCGGGTGCCCTACGACACCGACGTGGAGCGGGTGCGGAAGATCATCAAGCGGATCGGGGCCGGGCTGCTGGAAGACCCGGTGATGGGCGGGAGCTTCCTGGCCCCCCTCAAGTCGCAGGGGGTGTACGCCATGGAGGACAGCGCCATGGTCATCCGGGTGAAGTTCATGGCCCGTCCCGGCGAGCAGTTCATCATCCGGCGCGAGGCCTTTCGGCGCATCCGCGAGGCGTTCGAGGCGGAGGGGATCTCCTTCGCCCACCGCATCGTCACCGTGCGGGGGGCGAACGGGCCGGACACGGACCCGAAGGAGGCGGAGGCCGCGGCGGCGGCCTCCGCCGCGACGCAGGAGGAGGCCGCGCTGCCGCAGCCCGGATAGGCCCCCGCGGCGGTCGAAAGCGAAGGCGGTCTCAGTCCGCCGCTTCGGCCGCGGGCGCCGCGGCGCCCGCACCCTCCGGGGCGTCGACGATGATGGTCCTGAAGTCGGCCGGGGCGACGATCTCCAGCACCTCGAAGTCGTCCGAGTACGCGATCTCGCGGTGCTTCACCATCGGACGCTGGTTGATGCAGTCGCCCTTGCGGATCGTTCTGACCCCCTCCCCTTCGTACTCGAAGGTCGCCCAGCCATCGAGGACGTAGACCATCTGGAACGTGCACTCGTGCAGGTGCCAGTGCTGGACCTCGTCCTCCTCCCGCTTGCCGTTCGCGCGGATGACGTGGGCCACGTAGTCGCCGTTGGTGCCGGCCTCGATGCCGAGGTCCCGGTAATCGAAGATGTTGCGAAGCCCCTCGGTCCATGCCGCGTCGGCCGCGCGGTCGATGTTGAAGCGCCAGTCGCCCTTCGTTTCCATGCCCTTCTCCCGTGGTTCGGCGAGCGCCGCACTCTATCCCCATGCCGGGCGAAATGCGAGCGGCAACCGCGGACCCGCGGTTGCCTGGCGATTCCGCCTCGCGGAATCGCAGGCCGCACGGCCAGCCCCGAAGACGTGCGGGGAGCCGTCCCGTCTCGTGCGAGCCGGGGGCTTCGAGGAGAAGGCCGCTCCGACACCCGCGCCGGTCGGTCGGAAGGCAGGCCGCAAGCCGCTGCCGCCCGCGTACCCGGCCCCCGACACCCGCAAGCAAACCAGGGCCGTTTCACGCCGACCGACTCGCGGCCGGACGTCGATGCCCATCGCTCTTCCTGGGAACGGCGCGTCCTGGGAACGCTCGTGTCCCGCCCGCATCGATCGGCGGCGGTCCTGCCGTCCCATTCGCGGGCGGGAGGTCCGTGTCGGGTGCCGCTCCGATTCGACCGAACCGGGTTCACCCGCGCGAACCGATCCCGCAGCGTGAAAGAGCCTTGGCAAGCGGACGGCGGACGGACGGATGACGGCACCGGAGAGCCGCGCGTATCATCGCCGACCGTCGGCGGGCCGACTCCCTCGCCGGCCTCCCGAGGGCGCGCCGGATGCACATCCGAGCCCCGTTGGACGGATCGCCCGTCCAGCCGAACGATCGGAGCCGTGTCCGGCACGTTCGAGAAACCCACGGTGGCCGTCGCTCGGGACCCGGCCGATGGGTTCGACACTCGCCGCCGGAAGCGCCGCCGCCCGTTTCGGGGAATCGGAGCAGCCAGGAGAGGAAGATGCCGGGAGTGCTTGAAGGGGTACGGGTTCTGGATTTCGGCCGCTACATCGCGGGGCCCTGGTGCGCCGCCCTGCTCGGCGACTTCGGGGCGGAGGTCATCCGGGTGGAGAAGGTCGAAGGCGGCGAGGACCGCTTCATCAACCGGGTGAGCGAGGAGGACGGCAGCGGGGTCACCTATCTCCAGGTCAACCGCAACAAGAAATGCCTGACCCTCGATCCGACCACGGAAGAAGGGCGGGAGGTCCAGCGGCGGCTCGTGGCCACCGCCGACGTCGTGGTCGCCAACATGCCGCAGCGGGCCCTCGAGCAGCTCGGTCTCGACTACGCATCGCTCGCCGAGGTCCGGCCGGACGTCATCCTCGTCTCGAACACCTGCTTCGGCGTCGCCGGCCCCTACGGACGCAAGCTCGGGTTCGACGGACTCGCCCAGGCGATGTGCGGCAACATGCATCTCAGCGGCCACCCGGACGAGCCCATCCGCTCCTACGCCCCGTGGGTGGACTTCAGCACCGCCGCCCTGTGCGCACTCGGGGCGGTACTCGCCCTCCTCGCCCGCCGGCAGACCGGCCGCGGCCAGGAGGTCCAGGGTGCATTGCTCGGGACCGCCCTCACCGCCGCGAGCCCGTTCCTCATCGAGCAGGCGGTGCTCGCCCCGGACCGGGAAGCCACCGGCAACCGGGGGCAGCTCAACGCGCCGTCGGACGTATTCGCGACCCGCGACGGACACGTCATGGTCCTGGTGATCGGAGAGCCGATGTACCGCCGGTGGGCGAAGCTCGTCGGAGAGACGCACTGGCTGGAAGACGAACGCTTTCGGACGGACGACTCGCGCGGCGAGCACGGCGAGCTGTTCAGCGCCCGCATGTCGACGTGGTGCGCGGAACGGACCACGGAGCAGGCGCTCGCCGAGCTGGAGACGGCGCGGGTTCCCGCCGGCCCGGTCTACACCCCGCGGCAGACCCTGGACGATCCGCACGTGCGGGAGGGCGGGTTCACCCAGGAGACAGGGTATCCGGGCGCGCCGGCAACCGTTCCTCTCGTCACCACCCCGGTGCGTCTTCTCGGCACCCCCGGGACGATCCGCTCGCGCGCGCCCCTCCTCGGCGAGCACACGGCCGGGATCCTGGAGGGGCTCGGCTACTCCTCCGAGGACGTGGAGCGCCTGCGGGCGGCGGGGGCGGTCTGAGCGGCGAAGAGCGAACGGCCGCCCTCCCCCGGCGGCGCTCCGCTCCCCGCCGGTCCGGCCATCCCGCCGGCCGCGCTCAGGACCCGGCGGAGAGCGCCCGCTCGAGGAATTCGAGCCGGTCCTGCCCCCAGAAGGGCTCCCCGTCCAGCCGATAGAACGGCATCCCGAAGACGTCGTGCCGGATGGCCCGGCGCGTCGCCGCCTCGTAGGCCCGGACGGTCTCCGGCCGCTCCGCCGCGTCGATCAGGGCCGGCCCGTCGAACCCCTCCCCCTCCGCGATGGCCAGAAGCTCATCGGGCCGGAACGGGAACCGCTCCTCCGCCCACAGCGCGCGCGAGATCGCGTGGGCGAGCCGCAGCGAGTCGAGCCCCGCCTCCTTCGCCGCCGTCACCATGAGCGCGGCCTGCCGCTCGTCGGGCTCCTCGGTCTCTCCACGGTAGAAGCGCGGCTCCGGATGGAGGGGAACCCCGCGGAACCGGCTCCACCGGGCAAGCTCCACGAGCCGGTAGGCCTTGCGTACCCGCGGGCGCCCGGGAAGCGGCACGGTGCCGGTGGCCGTGAACACCGGGTCGTAGTCGATGATGACGGGATCGATCCGGGCGCCGTGGGCGGCGGCGATGCGAATCAGCCGCTCGTTGCCGAGATAGGACCAGGGCGAGGCGAGCGCGTAGTAGTACTCGATGATGCGAGTCATGAACGACGGCTCCGGCCGACACGGGTTCTCCGGGGGATTGTAGCCGTGCCGGCCGTCCGTGGGTGACTCGAGGTCCCGGGTCGTTTCATTCCGCCGGTGTCCGGCTCGGCGGCTTCCGCCGCGTCCCGAGCCGCGTCGCATGAATCGTCGAATTCGTATTTTCATGCCAATATCATCCGGATTCTTCTTCGAGACACATCCGGCGCGCACCCTCCGATGCAGGGTGAAATCACCCTGAGCCCCGGGCGCTGTTCGTGACCTCTCGATATGGAGGATGGAGATCGGGGGGCGAGATATTTTTCACCCCCACGGAGACGGCGTTCTTCCGTGGTTCGGGGTCGGTCGGAGAGGGTTGCTGGCGGATTTCACCCCACGGAGCCTCTTGCGCGGGCACGGCATCCTGGGAACGCGGGCGTCCCGCCCGCAAATGGGATGGCGAGGCCGCCGCCGATCAATGCGGGGTTCCCAGGACGCCGTGCCCAAGAGCGTTCGCGAGAGGCGTGCCCGGCGAAAACCCCACGGTGCACATGCCTCCCTGGTGCAGGGTGAGAGCGCCCCGGCGCCGGCTGGTACGATCCGGCGCGCTGCCCAGATGATGGTGGAGGTGGAACCGGTGCGAAGCGATCTCCGGGAATGGCGGGAGCCGGCCGCGCTCATCGAAACCGAGGCGCTCGAGGCCGCGCTCGGGGACCCGGACCTCCGGGTCGTGGACTGCACCACCTGGCTCATGCCGGCCGAACCGGACGACGACGCTCCCTACCGGGTGGTGCCGGGGCTCGCCGAGTACGAGGCGGGGCACGTCCCGGGGGCGGTGTTCCTCGACGTCCAGGGCGAGATATCGGACCCCGACACCCGGCTCCGGTTCATGGCCCCGTCCGCCGAACGGTTCGCGGACGCGATGGGACGGCTCGGCATCGGGAACGATTCGCGGGTGGTGCTGTACTCGAACGGCAGCATCATGTGGGCGACCCGGGTGTGGTGGATGCTGCGGGGGTTCGGGTTCGACGGAGCGGCGGTACTCGACGGGGGGTTCGCGAAGTGGCAGGCGGAAGGAAGACCCGTCTCCACCGACCCGGGCGGCCATCCCCCGGCCCGGTTCGACGCCCGCCCGCGCCCCGGATTCTTCGTCGGAAGCGGCCACGTGCTCTCGCGGCTGGCCGACGATGACACGAGGATGGTGAACGCGCTCGCACCGGAATTCTTCCTCGGAGCGGGACCGAGCCGCTACGGGCGCCCGGGCCGCATCCCGGGGAGCGCCAGCGTGCCCGCCGCGAGCCTCCTCGATCCCGCCGACGGAACCTTCGTACCGCTCGACGAAGCCCGGCGGGCGCACGAAGCGGCCGGCGTCACCCCGGACAAGCACGTCGTCGCCTACTGCGGGGGCGGGATCTCCGCGACGGTCGGGCTGTTCCTGCTGCACCAGCTCGGCTACCCCGACCTCACCCTCTACGACGGCTCGATGGGCGAATGGGCCCGCGACCCCGACCTCCCGATCGAGACCGGACCACCCGCCGCCGGCGGTTGAACACCGGCCCCCGGCCGCATGAGCCGTCGAATCCGCATTTCCGGCCCCGGTTCACCCGAGATCGCCCTTCCGGCGCATCCCCGGCGCGCGTCGGAGACGCAGAACGGCGACCCTGCGGCCGGAGGTCCGGGATCGGGGGCAGGGTCTTTCTCACGCTGACCGACTCGCGGTCGGACATCGATGCTCACCGCTCTTCCTGGGCTGGGAACGGCGCCTCCCACGGATGCCGGCGTCCCGGGACCTTCACCGCTCTCATTCGACCTGACCGGGTTCACCCGCGCGAACCAATTCCCCAGCGTGAAACGGCCCCGGGTCGGGGGCCCGGGGACTGGCCGCACGAGGGCGGGCACGCTATCTTGTCCCCTGGCCCTCCCCTCCTCCCGGAACGAGACATGACCCTCGAATTTCGCAAGCTGCATCCGACCTTCGGCGCCGAAGCCGGCCCCGTCGACCTCCGGAAGGCGCGCGGCGAGGACACCCTCGAGCCGATCCGCGAGGCGATGGACCGCTACGCGGTGATCGTCTTCCGGGATCAGCGGTTCTCGAACGACGAGCAGCTCGCCTTCGCCGCCCGGCTCGACGGAGCGCTTCACCGCAAGACCGGGAGCAGCGTGCTCCAGAAGAGCCGCTTCGGAGACGAGGCGCTCACCGACGTCTCGAACGTCGGCCCGGACGGGGAGCTCCTCGAGTCCGGCGCCCGCCGGCGCCTCTACGGCCTCGCGAACCGCCTCTGGCACACCGACGCCTCCTTCCAGGACCCGCGGGGCCGCTACTCGATGCTGGCCGCCCTGGTGGTGCCGGAGGTCGCGGCCGACACCGAGTTCGCGGACATGCGAACCGCGTACGACACCCTGCCGGAGGAGACGAAGGCGGGCATCGAGGGGCTTCGGGTACACCACTCGATCGCCTACTCGCGCCAGACCCTCGGCTTCGAGTTCTCCGAGGAAGAGAGCGAGCGCCTCAAGGGGGCCGTTCATCCCCTCGTGCTCGCCAACCCTCGCAACGGCCGCCGCTCCCTCTACCTCGCCTCCCACGCCTCGCGGATCCTCGATCGTCCGGTTCCGGACGGGCGGCTGCTGCTCCGCGACCTCATGGAGCACGCCACCCGCCCGGAGCTCGTGTACCGGCACTCGTGGCGGACGGGCGACTTCGTCATCTGGGACAACCGCGCCACCATGCACCGCGCGCGCCCGTTCGAAGACACCGTCCATCGCCGGGAAATGCGCCGCGTGACGACCCTCGACACCGGCGATCCGGCCCGGGTCGGTCGACCCGCGGTCGCTCGGCCCGCGGTCGCCCAACCCGCGTAGCTCGACCCCCATAACCCGCGGCCGGCAGGACGTCCGCCGCCGCGGCGGGCGCCGCCTCCCGCGTCGGCCCCCCTTCCGCCACGCCACCGTCCCGAAGCCTTACCACCGCTCCGAAGGGCGTCGTCACCCCGCCGAAGGCCCGCTTCGGGCTCCGGAGGCCGCCGTCCCGGCCATGCCGGGGGCCGCCGGGGACGTCTCCCCGGGGCGGGAGAGGCGGACTCCCGGCCGACGAGGGCGGTCCCGGCCGCAACCGGGTCCTCCCGGCCGGGAGCACGCCGGATGCGCCGATAGCGGGCGCCGGTCGCGCACGGTCCTTCCCGCCCTGCCCCGGACACGACGGACAACCGATTCGGCCTCCGAAGCGCGCCGGCGCCGGCGCCGGCCGGACCGGCCGGAAAGGCCCCGGAGCAGCCGCCCGAATCCGGGTTCTCACCGATCGGCAGTCACGGCCCAAACCTCGTGCGTCATCGGGTACTGCATTGAATCCGCTCACGGAACCCCCGCGGCGGTGTGGTATCGTCCACGGGCTCCACACCGGCGTGTCCAGCGAATCAGGCAAGGGAAACCGGAATGCACCCATCGAGAGCCGGATACCGCATCGGCTTCGACATCGGCGGCACCTTCACCGACTTCATCCTGCTCGACGGAACGAAGGGGCGCCTGCATCTGCACAAGTGTCTGACCACCCCGGAGGATCCGTCCGTCGGCGCGCTCGCGGGCATGGACGAGCTGCTGCGCACGGTCGGCGTCGATCCGTCGCGGGTCGACCACGTGGTGCACGGCACCACCCTCGCCACCAACGCCATCATCGAGCGAAACGGGGCCCGGCTCGGCCTGCTGACCACCCGCGGATTCCGGGACGTCCTGGAGATGGGAACCGAGCAGCGCTACGACATCCACGATCTCTTCCTGGCCTTCCCCGAACCCCTCGCCGCCCGGCGCGACCGCCGCGAGGTCGGGGAGCGGATAAGCCGCGACGGCGACGTCCTGCAGGCGATCGACCTCGACGCGGTCCGCCGCGAGATCCGGGAGATGATGGAGGACGGGATCGAGGCGCTCGCCGTCTGCTTCCTGCACGCCTACCGGAACCCGGTGCACGAACGAGCGGTACGCGACCTCGTCCGGGCCGAGCTTCCGGGCCTGCCGGTCTCGATCTCGAGCGACGTACACCCGCAGATCCACGAGTACGAACGATCCTCGACCACCGCCGCGAACGCCTACGTGCAGCCGCTCATGTCGGCCTACGTGCGCAGGCTCGAGCGGGCGCTCCGCGAACGGGGCTTCGCGGGGCGTTTCCATTTCATCCAGTCCTCCGGCGGCCTGACCGCGCCGGAGACGGCGGCGGCGCTCCCGGTGCGGTTCCTGGAATCGGGCCCGGCGGGCGGCGCACGGGCGAGCGGTCTCGCCGGCCGCGCGATCGGGCGCGACGACGTGATCTCCTTCGACATGGGCGGGACGACGGCCAAGGCCGCCCTGATCCGGGACGGCGAGCCGGAAGTGGCGCCGATGCTGGAGGCCGCGAGGGTGCACCGGTTCAAGAAGGGGAGCGGCCTTCCGGTGCATGCGCCGGTGATCGACATGATGGAGATCGGGGCGGGCGGCGGGTCGATCGCCCGCATGGACGAACTCGGCCTGCTCAAGGTCGGCCCGGAGAGCGCCGGGGCCGACCCGGGCCCCGCCTGCTACGGCGGGGGCGGCGAGAGGCCGACGGTGACGGATGCGAACCTGCTGCTCGGATATCTCGACCCCGGCTACTTCCTGGGCGGCCGGATGACCCTGGACGCCGACGCGGCCCGCGAGGCGATCGCGGGGCTCGCCGCGGACCTCGGGCTCTCGATCGAGGAGACGGCGTGGGGCATCTACGATCTGGTGAGCGAGAACATGGCCGGCGCCGCCCGCGTGCACGTCGTGGAGAAGGGCCGCGACCCGCGCCGCTACGCGATGGTGGCGATGGGCGGGGCGGGTCCGCTGCACGCCGCACGGGTCGCCCGCAAGCTCGGGGTACGCGAGGTGGTGGTGCCCCCCGCCTCGGGGGCGGCCTCGGCCCTCGGCTTCCTGGCCGCTCCCGTCGCCTACGAAGCGGCCCGCTCCCATCCGATGCGGGTGGCGAGCCTCGACTTCGCCGCCGCCGAGGCGCTGCTCGACGAGCTGGAGGCCGAGGGCCGGACGCGGCTCGCGGAGTCCGGGCTGGAGGCCGATCCGGAGCACGGGGCGGCGTGCGGCTCGGAGATCGAACCCGACAACAACGGGTTGCAAGAGAATGCGAAGGTGGCTTCGCGGCCCGGGATCGCCGTGGAGCGGTGGGCGGACATGCGGCTTCGCGGCCAGATGCACGAGATCTCGACCCCGCTGCCGGCCGAACCCCTGTCACCGGACAACCTGCCCGAGGTGATCGAGGCGTTCACCGCGGAGTACCAGCGGCGCTACACCCATCTCTACGACGGGGCCGAGATCGAGGTCCTGAACTGGCGGGTGGTGTGCACCGGGCCGACGCCGGAGCCGTCGGCCCGGCTGGCCGGCCGGGGCGGCCATGGTGACGGCCGCCGGAACGACCGTATCGAGGGTCACGGGAAGGGCGTCGAAGGAGCCGCCTCACGCGCGCGCGGCGGCCACCGCGTCGGCGGCCAGGCCGGCATCGGCGGAGACCGCGCCGCCGCTCCCGCCCTCAAGGGCCGGCGCCGAGCGTGGTTGCCGGAGCGCGGCGGGTTCGCCGACGTCCCGGTCTACGACCGCTATGCACTCGACGCGGGAGAGGTCGTCGAGGGACCGGCGATCGTCGAGGAGCGCGAAGCGACGACCATCGTGCCGGACGCCTGCACCCTCACCGTGGACGAGGCCCTGAACCTGCGCCTCACCCTCGCCGAGACCACCCTGCCCCGGGTCCTGGTCGGGGCCGACGCGGGGATCGAGGAGGCGGCGGCCCGGATCGAGGCCGACCCCATCGGGCTCGAGATCATGTGGAGCCGGTTGATCAACGTCGCCGAAGAGTGCTGGCATACCGTGATCCGCACCGCGTTCTCGCTCATCATCGGCGAGGCGCAGGACTTCGCGTGCGAGATCCTCGACGCCCGCGGGCGGCAGATCGTGCACTCGCCGCGCGCCATGCCGGTCTTCAACCTCACCCTGCCGATCGCGGTGAACGCGATGATCGAGCGTTACCCCCCGGAGACGCTCGCGCCGGGCGACGTGCTGGTGACGAACGATCCGTGGCTTTGCGCCGGCCATCTCTTCGACGTCGCCATCGCGGTCCCCGTGTTCCGCGAAGGCCGGGTGGCGGCCTTCTGCGGGGTGGTGGGCCACGTGTCCGACATCGGCGGCACCAAGGACAGCCTGAACGCGCGCGAGATCTACGAGGAAGGCTTCCAGATCCCCCCGATGAAGCTGTTCCGGGCCGGGAAGCCCAACGAGGACCTCCTCGCCCTGCTCGGCGAGAACGTGCGCCGCCCGGACCAGGTGCTGGGCGACGTGCACGCCCTCGTCGCGGCCGGCCTCACCGGGGCGGAGCGGATCGGCGAGTTCATGGAGGAGTACGGGATGCACGACCTCCAGGCCCTCGCCACCGTCGTGCAGCGGCGTGCCGAGGCCGCGATGCGGGACGCGATCTCCGGGCTCCCGGACGGGCGCTACGAACACGTGGTCGAGGCGGACGGGATCGACTCCCACATGCGCTTCCCGATCCGGATCGAGGTGCGGGGCGACGAGATCGAGGTCGGCTTCGAGGGCTCGCCCCCGCAGCAGGACCGGGGCGGCAGCAATTGCACCCTGACCTACACGATGGCGCACGCGACCTATCCCCTCAAGTGCATCCTGTCGCCGCAGGTCCCGGGGAACGCGGGGTGCTACCGGCCGATGACCGTGGGGGCGCCGGAGAAGAGCATCATGAACTGCGACCGGCCGCTCGCGGTGAACATGCGCACCCGCACCGGGTGGTACATCGCGCCCAACGTGTTCGGGGCGCTCGCCAGGGCGGCCCCCGGCCGGGTGCAGGCGTTCACCGGCCTGCCGTCGAGCGCGCTGTTCTACGGGATCGGGCCGGACGGGATCTTCTACACCGACCACCTGTTCCAGGGCGGCGGCCAGGGCGCCTCCGAGCACGGCGACGGGCATTCGGCGCTCCTCTATCCGACGAGCGCGGGAAACACGTCGGTGGAGCTCTTCGAGACGCGGGTGCCCGCGCTCGTGCTGGAGAAGGCGTTCATGACCGACAGCGGCGGGCCGGGGCGCCGGCGGGGAGGCCTCGGCCAGGTGATCTCGGCCCGCAAGCTCGAAGACGACGGCGAGCCGTGCCAGGTGGGGCTGTACCCGAGCGGGGTGCTGAAGCCCGTGCCGGGGCTCTTCGGCGGCCGGCCGGGCGGGCGGGCGAGCGGCCACGTCGGCCGGTTCGGCGGGGCGATGCGGGACGTGGGGGTGGGCGCGCTCTCGGTGATGAAGACGACCGCCGAGTACGCGGAGCTGCGGGTCGCCGGCGGCTCCGGCTTCGGCGACCCGCTGGAGCGCCCCTTCGAGGCGGTGCAGCGGGACCTGGACGCGGGCTACGTCACCCCGGAGGGCGCGCGGCGCGACTACGGCTGTGTGGTCGGGGCGGACGGCGTGATCGACCGGCCGGCGAGCGAACGCCTCCGCACCGGCCGCCGCACGGCCCCGGCGCGGCCCTCCGAGCCGAGACCGGCCTCGGAGCCCGCACCTCTTCGAGGAGTACCGGAACCCGCGCTGAAATAACGGCCGGCGCCGGAACCCCGACCGGCCCCGAAGCCGAGGCGGCGGCGCCTGCTCCACGGGTGGCGCCAGGACCCGCCGCGGCTTGCCGAGCCGGCCGGAAGCCGAACGCGGACCCCGGGCTTCCCGGCCGGGCCGGCACTGCGTTCGCGGCCCTTCGGCGGCGGAGCTGAGGAGATCGAGGCGAAGGTCGTGCTCACCGGCGGTCTTCCCGAATCTTCTCGACCAGGGACCCGTAGAACCCCGCAATCGTCGGGTCGTTCGGAGCCTCACCCACAGAGGTCCTTCCGGCGTTTGACGTGATGGAAGACGTTTCCGCGCCGGGACGACCGCAAACTCTTCTCACTGCAACCAGTGACTGCATGGACTTCACCGGAACGTCGTCACCGCCGGGGAGCAGCGCCGTGAAGACCATGCCGATACGGAACGTTCCGGCCGAGCTGGCGGAAGCACTGGAGAACGAAGAGGTGCGCCGCGGTTCGTCCCTCGATCGCACCGCATTCGCGCCGTTGCGCGAAGCGCCGGGGTTGTCGAAGCCCGGACCGCGCGGCAACGGACTGCGCCGACTGGCGGGCGCCTGGAGCGAAGACGAGTACGGACGCTTCGAACAGGCCACCGCTCGGTTCGAAGAGATCGACGAAGCGCTCCGGCGGTGACCCGCCTGCGCCTGGACACGTCCGCGTACAGCGACTTTCAGCGCGGTTACCCGGCAGTCGTGCATCACATCGACCGTGCAGAGTGGATTGGCCTGCCGAGCGTGGTGCCAGGCGAGCTCCAGGCCGGATTTCTTCTGGGGGTCCACACCGACCGGAACGCAAGGGCATTGGAGGAATTCAAGAAAACGCACGATCGGGACGTCACGAACCCGATGCCTCGGCTCTCTCAAGAGACGCCGACCCCGGTTCGAGCTCATTTTCAGGCTTTCGCCGAATGTCGCACGCAAGTGTGGGTACGGTGCAGGAGCGGGACTGCGTGGGATTCAGGGCCACATATGGCTCCGGGCCTGGAACGAGCCCCGGGCGCTGTTCGTAAGCTCTTGATATAGAGGGTGGAGATCGGTGGCGGGATATTTTTTACCCCAACGGAGACGGCGTTCTTCCGTGGTTTGGGGTCGGTTCGAGAGGGTTGCCGGCGGATTTCGCCCCACGGAGCCACTTGCGCGGGCACGGCGTCCTGGGAACGCTTGTGTCCCGCCCGCATTGATCGGCGGCGGCCTCGCCCTCCCCATTTGCGAGCGGAACGCCCGCGTTCCCAGGACGCCGTGCCCAAGAGCGTTCGCGAAAGGTGTGCCCGACGAAAACCCCACAGCGCACATGCCTCTGGAACGGAGCGGAGCGGCCTTGCGGGGCCCCCGGGAACGGCGTCTAATGCGGATCGGGGACCGGTCGGGGCCGACCCGGGGGCCGGGAAGGCGCCCGGCCCCGAGACGGAGCTGGCGAGCATCGAGCCCGAGGGCCCTCCTGAAGGGGCCATCCTGAGAAGAACGGGAGGAGACGACATGAGACGAGGTATGGGGAGCTCCCTTGCGGCGGCGGTCGTGGCGGCGGGGGCCGCCGCGGGCGCGGTGTTCGCCCCGGCCGCGGAGGCGTTCGAGCGCCGCGGCGACCAGAAGATCCTGGTCACCGTGCAGCGCCAGGCGGTGCCGATCATGGACCCGAGCATCAAGTACGACGCCTCGATCCGCACCATGCAGCAGGCGATGTACGACGCGCTGATGAAGTACGTCGACACCCCCCCTCGGGTGATCCCATAGCTCGCCGAACGCCACGACGTGAACGAGGACGGCCTCACCTACACCTTCCACCTGGTCAAGAACGCCAAGTTCCACAACGGCGATCCGGTGGACGCGGAGGCGGTGCGCTGGTCGTTCGAGCGAACCCTGAAGCTCGGCAAGGGGCCGGCGTGGATGCTGAACGCGTTCCTCAAGGCGGAGAACGTCCGGGCGGCGGACGCACACACCGTCGTCTTCACCCTCGACCGGCCGTTCGCACCGTTCACCTCCTTCCTTCCCTGGTGGTTCATCATGAACCCGAAGGAGGTCATGGCCCACGAGGTGGACGGGGACATGGGCCAGAAGTGGCTCATCGACCACGAGGCGGGATCCGGCCCCTACAAGCTCCGGCGGGTCGAGCACGGCAACCTCTACGAGCTGGAGCGGGTGCAGGACTACTGGAAGGGGCACAAGGGATCGCTCGGCGGCATCATCTACAAGCTGGTGCGCGAATCCGCGGCGCAGCGCGCGGCGCTCATGAAGGGCGAGGCGGACATCGCGACGGGCCTGAGCCCCGACGAGTTCGACCAGTTGGCCAAGGTGCCGGGCATGGTGACCTCGACCGAGCCGGCCCTGACCGCCTTCGGGATCAAGTTCAACACCCAGGGCGAGAAGACGTCGGACGTGAACCTCCGCAAGGCCGTCGCCTACGCCTTCGACTACGATGCCCTCGTCAAGATCTACAACGGCCGGGCGGTGCTCCAGACCAGCCCGTTCAGCGACGCGATCCGGGGCAAGATCACGGTGCCGAACATGCCGCGGCGCGACCTCGCCAAGGCGAAGGAGCATCTCGCGAAGTCGGGGTGGCCGAACGGCGGCATCGAGCTCGAATACGTCTACGTGCAGGGGCTGGAGGAAGAGCGCCTGATGGGCCTCGTGCTCATCGACAACCTGAAGGACCTCGACATCACGGTGAAGATGGTGCCGCTCACCTGGGCCAACATGGTGGCGCGCGGCTCCAAGGTCGAGACCTCGCCGGACATGATGGCGATCTTCGCGACCCCGGTGTCCACCGACCCGGACGCGGTGGCCATCCAGTACCACCCGTCGAGCCACGGCCGGTACTACGGCGTGCACTTCTACGACAACCCGGAGGTGACCAGGCTCATCGAGGAGGCCCGTTTCACCGGCGAGTGGGAGAAGCGCGCCCCGCTCTACGCGAAGATCCAGCAGATGATCGTGGACGATCAGCCGGAGATCTTCGGCATGATGCGCGAACGGCGCATCGTGTACCGCGACTGGGTGAAGGGCTTCGAGTACAGCCCGGTGCGGATGACCGAGGAGATCGACCTCTACCCGCTCTACATCGAGTGACGGGGCGAGGCGGCCGCCGGCCCGGGACCTCTGGTCCGGCGACCCGGAGCGGACGGCGCCGGGAGGGCGGCCGGGGCGCGGAGCGAGCGCGTCACGGCGTGCCGGCGACGGGCCGCACGGAGCGAGAGCGCGCCGGCATGGCCGACCCCGCGTCGAAGCGAATCAGCGGAGCACGGCCCGCCGCCGGGAACGGCTCGGCAGCGGCGGCATGGGGGCGGGCAACCCGTGCGAGCCGGCGGCGGACGGCGATGACGTGATCGCGGCGCGGCGGCCCGTGCGCGGAAGTGAGGGCGGCGGGCCGGCCTCGCTCCCCGCCGTCGCCCGCCCCGCCGCCCGTCCGGCCCGGCCCGCTCCCCCGGCCCGACTCCCCCCCGCCGCCCGTCCGTGATCCGGTTCGCGGCGAAGCGCGGCCTGCTGGTGGCCCTGATGCTGCTCGGGCTGCTCGCCATCACGTTCACCATCTCGCACGTGGCGCCCGCGGACCCGGCCGCGCTCGCGGCCGGACCGGACGCCACCGTCGAGATGATCGAGCGTTACCGCGCCGAGCACGGCCTCGACCGGCCGCTCCCCGAGCAGTTCGCGATCTATCTGCGGGACCTGCTGACCGGGGACTGGGGCCGGTCGATCCACACCACGCGCCCGGTCTGGGACGACCTCGTCACCTACTTCCCGAACACGTTCGAGCTGGTGGTGTTCTCGATCGCCGTCGCCGTCGTGCTCGGGGTGCCCCTCGGGGTCGTCGCCGCGGTCCACCAGAACCGGCCGCTCGACCACGCGATCCGGGTGCTGACCGTCTCCGGGGTCGCGATGCCGATGTTCTGGCTCGGCCTGATGGCCCAGCTCTTCTTCGCCTTGCAGCTCGGGTGGTTTCCGCTCGGCGGCCGGATCGAGATGATGACCGACCCGCCGGCCCCCCTCACCCACCTGCTGCTGGTCGACGCCCTGCTGCGCGGCGAATTCGCGACCTTCGCCGAAGGGCTCCACCACATCGTGCTGCCGGCGGTGGCGCTCTGCTTCCCGGCCCTCGCCTCCATCATCCGGGTGAACCGGGCGGAGATGCTGGAGACGCTGAAGCAGGACTACATCGTCAACGCGCGGGCGCAGGGGCTCTCCACCTTCCGCATCGTCGCGATCCACGCGCTGCGCAACGCGATGCTGCCGACCATGGCGATGATCGGGCTCCGCTTCGGCTGGATGCTGGGCGGCACGGTGCTGGTCGAGACCGTGTTCGACTGGCCGGGCATCGGGCTCTACGCGGTGCAGGCGGCGATCAGCTCCGACTTCGAGCCGATCATGGGGGCGACCATCGTGCTCGGCTTCTTCTTCATGCTGACCAACTTCCTCATCGACGTGATCTACGGGATGCTCGACCCGCGGGTGCGCCGGCAGGTGTGACGGATGGGACGGATGGAACGGATGGAACGGATGGAACGGATGGAACGGATGGGACGGGCGTGACGAGCGTGGCCGGCGTGACGACTGCGCGGGACGCGGCGCGGGGGACGGCGGAAGCCCGGGCGGACCCTCCCGCCGAAGCCGGAGGGTCCGCGGGGCACCCGGCCGCCGGGATGCCCGCAAGCCCCGCGACCCTCACGAGCTCCGACGTTCCCCCGGCGACACGGCCGGGCTGGCGTGAGCGGCACGCCGCCGCCCTCCGGATGCTGCGACTCTACGGACGGACCTTCGCGCGCAACGCCTCGGCGATGATCGGCCTCGCGCTCGTGCTCCTCTTTCTCGCGACCGCCGCGGTGGGCCCCTGGCTGGTGCCGTTCCCGGAGGATGCGGCCGGCGCGGTGCACATGGACCGCAAGCTCCAGCCGCCCGATTCGGTCCACTGGATGGGCACGGACGAGGTGGGCAACGACGTCTTCACCCGGGTGGTCGTCGGCGCCCGCGTCACGTTGCAGATCGCCCTCATCGTCACCGGGGTGGCGATGCTCATCGGGGTTCCCCTCGGCATGATCGCCGGCTACGTGGGCGGCTGGGTCCAGGAGGCGATCATGCGGGTGACCGACGTGTTCCTGTCGGTGCCCGGCCTCATCCTCGCGATCGCCATCGTGGGCGCCCTCGGGCCCGGGATCGTCAACGCCATGCTGGCCCTCTCCCTGGTGTGGTGGCCGGGGTACGTGCGGCTGGTGCAGGCGAAGACCCTCTCGCTCAAGAACGAGATCTACGTGGAGGCGGCGCGCTCCATGGGGGCGGGGAACCTGCGGGTGGTGTTCGTCCATCTCCTGCCGAACTGCACCTCCCCCATCATCGTCAAGGCGAGCATGGACATGGGGATGGCCATCCTGGGGGCGGCGAGCCTCGGCTTCCTGGGGCTCGGCGCGCAGCCGCCGTTCCCCGAATGGGGGGCGATGATCAGCATCGCCCGCACCTACCTGCCGGACTGGTGGTGGTACTCCTTCTTCCCCGGGCTCGCGATCTTCCTGACCGTGCTCGGCTTCAACCTGCTGGGCGACGGGCTCCGCGACGTCCTCGACCCGCAGCACCGGGAGTGATCGGCCGCGGCAGGGCCGGCCCGCGTATCTCGCCGGCCTTCCGGCGGGAACACCGGCCCGTTCGCAGTCGCGGGCGCGGGGGTGGCCGCGGGCCGTACCCTCCCGGGCCGTGTCGGTGTGGTACCGGTTGCGCCTGCCGCGTCTCCCGCTGCCGTCTCGCGTGACGCCGTCCGTTCCTCCCGTACCTCGTGCGTCTCTCTACCTTCCGAGCCTCTCGTCCCTCCCATCCCGCCCGTGCACCGCGTGTCTCCCATCCCTCCCGCATCCATCGGCTCGTCCGGTCCGCGGCCAGCCACGTACATGGGCGCGCGAAGCAGGGCAACCGTCCTGACGCCTCCGTGGCGAAGCCCGGGTAGTCATGCGCGCTGACGAATCCCCTCCCCCGCTGCTGTCGGTCCGGGACCTGCGCCTGGAGTTCGACACGTTCGACGGGGTGTACCGGGCGATCGACGGGGTGAGCTTCGACCTCGCGGCGGGCGAATCGCTCGGCATCGTCGGCGAGACGGGGTGCGGAAAATCGGTGACCGCCAAGAGCATCCTCGGCCTGGTGCCGTCTCCGCCGGCCCGTATCGTCTCCGGGCGCATCCACTACGGCGGCGAAGACCTGATCGCGGCCGGCGAGGCACGGCTGCGCGCCCTCCGGGGGGTCGAGATCGCGATGATCTTCCAGGACCCGATGACCTACCTGAACCCGGTGTTCACGGTGGGCCAGCAGCTCGTGGACGTGATCATGGCGCACCAGCGCCGCCGGCCGGAGGGTGAACGGCTGAGCCGGCGGCAGGCGCGCGCGCACGGTGTCGAGATGCTGCGCCGGGTGCATCTGCCGAACCCGGAGCGGCAGATGGCCGCCTACCCGCACCAGCTCTCGGGGGGAATGCGCCAGCGGGTGCTGATCGCGCAGGCGCTCTCGGGCAACCCGCGCCTGCTGATCGCGGACGAGCCGACCACGGCGCTCGACGTGACCATCCAGGCCCAGATCCTCGACCTGATCGCGGAGCTGATGGAGGACCTCGACCTGTCGGTGATCATGATCTCGCACGACCTGGGGGTCGTCGCCACCCTGTGCCGGCGGGTGATCGTCATGTACGCGGGGCAGGTGGTGGAGGACGCGACGGTCGCGCGGCTCTTCTCGGAGCCCGGGCATCCGTACACGCGCGGGCTGTTGCGGGCGGTCCCGCATCCGGGGCGGCGGGCGGCCGAGCTCGCGGGCATTCCGGGCGCTCTGCCGAACCTGTACGAGCCGCCGTCCGGGTGCCGATTCCAGCACCGCTGCGCGCACGCCATGCCGCGCTGCGCGGGCGGCGCGCCGCTTCGCGAACGGGCGCCGGGGCAGCGCGTCGCCTGCCTGCTGCACGGGGACGGAGCCGGGGCGGCGGCGCACTCACCGCGCACCATCGAATCCCGGAAGACTCCGGCCGACCCGGAATCCCCGGAATCCCCGGAAGCCGGGGACGACGACGCGGCCCGGACCGCCGGGAACGCCCCCCGAGCGTTCATCGATTCCCCGGTGACGATCACCGCGGGGTCTCCGGAAAGCTCCGACGCTCCCGGGCGCGGAGGGTCGGAGAAAACCGAAGAGGCCCGGACCGCCGGCGCCGGCCGTGAAGTGCCGGAAACGGAGGGAAGTGGCGCCCGCCGCCGGCCGGAGATCGACTCGGGACAGGACGAACCGGGCCCGGAGGGAGAGAGCAAGGACGCGGCCGGCAAACCTCACGGAAAGGCTCGGACCCGGACACGGGAGGCAGGAAAGAATGCTGGAACTCCGTGACCTCCACGTCCACTTCGACGTCTCGCGGCGCGGCCGGGGCCAGACCATCGTCCGGGCGGTGAACGGCGTCAGCCTCACGGTGGCGAAGGGCGAGGCGGTCGGGCTGGTGGGCGAGTCGGGCTCCGGGAAGTCGACGGTGGGCAAGGCCGCATTGCGCCTGGTGGACGCGACGGAGGGGCGGGTGCGGCTGGACGGCGAGGACGTGACCCGTCTCGGACGCGCCGCGCAGCGGCCGCTTCGCCGCAAGGCCCAGATGGTGTTCCAGGACCCGCACTCGGCGCTCAACCCCCGCATGACGGTGCTGCGGAGCGTGGCCGAGCCGCTCATCCTGCACTCCGGCCTGCGCGGAGAGGCGCTGCGGCGGCGGGTCGCCGGGCTCCTGGAGATCGTCGGGCTGCAGCGCCAGTTCCTGTACCGCTATCCGCACGAGCTCTCGGGCGGACAGAAGCAGCGGGTCTGCATCGCGCGGGCGATCGCCCTCGACCCGGCGCTCCTGGTGCTCGACGAGCCGACTTCGGCCCTGGACGTGTCCGTGCAGGCGCAGATCCTCGAGTTCCTGAAGGCCCTGCAGGAGAAGATGGGGCTGACCTTCCTCTTCATCTCGCACAACCTGGCGGTGGTCCGCTACCTCTGTACGCGGGTCGCGGTGATGTACCTCGGCCGTATCGTGGAGGAAGGGGAGACCGAGGCGGTGTTCAGCGCCCCGCGACACCCGTACACGGAAGCGCTGCTGAGCGCCGTACCCTGGCCGGAGGCGGAGCAGCCGACCGGCCGCCTGCCGCTCGGCGGCGACGTCCCGAGCCCGGTGGACCTGCCGGCGGGATGCAGCTTCCACCCCCGCTGCCCCAAGCGCATCGCCGGGCGCTGTGACACCGCCCCGCCCCCGGAGGTCGCCGTCGCCCCCGGCCACCGCGCCGCCTGCCACCTCCAAGATCTGTAACTATTTGTTATTACAAATTTCCAGAACCCAATGAGGCCCCGGACCCCCGGTCCGGGGAGAGGTGTGCACACCGGCCAACGGGCCTGCCGGCTCTCGCACTTCAATGAGCTAGCGCCTTCCCCTCTTGATTAATTTCGACGGCGCCATATGATCTACTTGGCGAGAGCCGGTAGGCAGAATACCATAGGGATCGAAATGAGGTCGGAAACATGAACCGAAACCGAGCAGCGCTGGTGGTGAAGCACACCACCGTAACGGTACGCGAAGTCCTCTTAAGCTACCATGAAACAACGACATGGGACGGTCCTCGCGGTCAATGGCCATCCACTCCCGCCGAGCAGGAGCCAGCCATCGATGCCGAGATCCTGCCTCGGCGACCAAAGCTCCCGAAAGGGCGTTAGACTCGCCCCCGACACGATGCGCGAGGGTGATCGGATTCAGACGATGGGGAGTGTATCGGAGACCGGAGCCGTTCGAAGTGCTCCCTCGAACCTGAGCGAGGCCCTGTATCGGATCGCCTTGGGGGAGAAGACGCACCCCTACCTTTGGCAGCACCGGTTCGCGGCGACCGAGTGGCCGGAGGTCCTGATCGCTCCCACGGGTTCCGGGAAGACCGCAGGAGTCACCCTCGGTTGGGCCGCCCGCCGGATGCGGGCGCCCAATAGCACCCCACGACGGCTTGTCTGGTGCCTGCCGATGCGCACTCTGGTCGAGCAGACCGCCCATGCGATCGAAGGGTGGTTCGACACACTGATCCGGACGGGTGTAGACGAAAACGGCACCCTGCCCCGGCCCAACGACATCCACGTACTCATGGGCGGGGTCGAGACAGCAGGCTGGCTCGAAGTTCCCGAACGCCCCGCGGTCATCATCGGAACGCAGGACATGCTGCTGAGTCGTGCGCTCATGCGCGGCTACGCCTCGTCGCGGGCGATCTGGCCGATGGAGTTCGCGCTTCTGCATGAAGATGCGCAGTGGGTATTCGATGAGGTGCAGCTCATGGACGCGGGGCGTGCGACCTCCGCCCAACTCGAAGCGTTCCGGCGTCTCGAATTCGCTCGCGCCACGAAGAACGGCTCACCATTGAACCATCCGGCCCGCAGTCTGTGGATTTCCGCGACCCTCGAGCCGGAGTGGCTCCGCACAGTGGACTTTCAGGTGTCGTCGTCAGCCGTGGTCGTGGTCGATGCGAAGATGGAGGAAGATGAACGGCTCATGCGACTCACGTCGGCAACGAAGACCGTGCGCCGATCGGATGTGGTGCCTGCATCCGAGAAGTCTTCCGACATCGACGCCTACATGGGCGATCTCGCCCACTCGGTTCTCGACGATCACCGTCCCGGCAAAATGACGCTGGTCATCGTCAATCAGGTGAAGCGGGCGCAGACGCTCCACACCTTGCTAGGCGAGAAGCTACATGGAAAAGAAGGAACAGCGCCAGATCTCGTTCTGGTTCATGCGCGTTTTCGTCCTCCCGACCGTCGCCGGGAGATCGACAAAATCCTGATGCGAGAAGAGGACGCAAACCCCGGTGGCCGGATCGTCGTGGCTACCCAAGCCGTCGAGGCAGGTGTAGACATTTCCGCTGCGGTCCTGTTCACGGAACTCGCCCCTTGGCCCTCCATGGTGCAGCGCTTCGGCCGCGCGAACCGCTACGCGGAGCTGCCGGAAGGCGCCGAGATTCACTGGATCGACCTGCTCGGCGACCGCGGGGAAGACGATAAGGAGGCCGTCGGCTTGGCATCCCCCTACTCCGTTGCGGATCTGATGGCGGCGCGACAACGGATGTCGTCGCTAACCGACGCCGCCCCTGTGAACCTTCCCAAGGCAGGCAGCATCGACCCGCCCCAGCGGATCATCCGCAGAAGGGATATGGACGATCTTTTCGATACCGACCCGGACCTCACCGGCTTCGACGTCGATGTCTCGCCTTATATCCGCGATACCCAGGAGACGGATATTCGCGTCTTCTGGCGCGACCTCCGGACCATCGGCGGCGACCCGCCGCGTCCCCGAGGAAACGAGCTTTGCGCGATTCCGATCGGTGCCGCGAAGACATGGATCTCCGAAGCGCGCAAGAAGCGAAAGCCCGGAGAATCGACCTCCCCCTTCGCATTTGTCCGGGACCCGCAGTGGCGACGGGTCACGGGAAGAACGGGGCACTCACCACCTGGTTGGATGCCGCTCCAAGGCGCTCCGTGGCCAGGGGTTACGCTCCTTGTCAACGTTACGGCAGGCGGCTATGACGAGGTCTCCGGATTCACCGGCGCTCCGAAGGACGTTCCCAAGCCACTCGTGTCCAAGGACGACCCTGACTCTGGAAACACGACGTCTCGGAACCCGGACGCTCATGAGGGCGGTGAAGGCGAGGAGCATGGTGAAGACCCGTGGAGTGGGATCGGTGTCGCAGTCCCGCTTGTCGAGCATCTCGGGCATGTTGCCGAGGAGGCGGAGACACTGTGCGATGCGCTCGACGTCGATCCCGATACTCAGGCGTTCATCGTACGCGCAGCGCGGTGGCATGATCTGGGTAAGGCGCATGAGGTCTTCCAGCAGACCATGCGCCGGGGACTCGATCAGGACGATGCCGCCTGCGATATTCTTCTCGCCAAGACGAAGAAAACCAACCTCCGGCACGAACGACCTTTCTTCCGCCATGAACTCGCATCCGCCCTCGCCCTTCTCGCTCACGAGCAATGGTCACGGGAAGCCGATCTCGTTGCATACTTGATCGTGGCCCACCACGGAAAGGTACGGATGAACCTCCGCGCTTTGCCGCGCGAGCCCGCGCCACCGGACGGGGACGGCGCCAAGCTGCGCTTCGCTCGCGGAATACGGGAAGACGACGAGTTGAGTCCCTTCGACCTGGGTGGCGGCGAGAAGTGGGAGGGGGGGCATCTCACCCTCTCGGTCATGGAGCTGGGTTGGGATGAGATCACGCGAGAGAGTTGGACGGAGCGGACGCGCGACCTGCTCGCGAAATTCGGCCCATTCCGCTTGGCGTGGATGGAAACACTCGTGCGGCTGGCTGACTGGCGGGCCTCCGCCAAAGAACGAGAGACAGCGTCATGACGACGTTCGAGTCATTGACCCTCGGTGGATGCGCGCCGACCCCGCTCGCCTCGTACCTGAAGGCCCTCGGTGTGCTGCGCCTGCTCTCGTCCGATGCGAACCACGTCACCGGGAGCGCCGCCGACCCGAAAGCTCGCGGCTGGTGGGAGAACGAACACTTCCATCTGACGACGACGCTTCCTCACGAGGCCCTGCAGCGCTTCTTCCTCGAAGACTACGCTCCGAGCCCAATCATCGCCCCGTGGAACGGTGGCAGCGGGTTCTATCCGAAGGACAACAAGGACGGATTCGAACCATTGTCCTCGGCAGCCGCCGCGAGGCGTTTCGCCCCCATTGCAGAGGCGATCGAGATCGCGTCCGGTGTCATCGCACGACGAAATTTGACCAGACAACCGGATGGCGACACCAAGTTCGAGCTGGTCGCATCCCTCCGGGCCGATCTTCCCGACACGGCCGTCGGCTGGGTCGACGCCGTACTCGCGATGTCCGGAGACAGCCTCAGCTATCCACAACTGCTCGGCTCTGGCGGTAATGACGGCCGGCTCGACTTCACGAACAACTTCATGCGCCGCCTCGTATCGAGGAGGCGGCCCTCGGGAGTGTTCGATGCAGCGTCTGGCAAACCATTGGAGGAAACGGATTCGCTTCTCGCGAATGCGCTCTTCGACATACCGACGAAAGGCCTCGATTCGGCAGCGATCGGTCAGTTTTCGCCCGGTGCAGCCGGGGGACCGAACGCGACCACCGGCTACAAGGCGAATGGCAACGTCAATCCCTGGAACTTCATTCTAATGCTGGAGGGCGCGATCACCTTCGCAGGTGCGGCAACGCGTCGTCATCAGGGCACGGTCGAATCAGGGGCGAGCTTCCCCTTCACGGTGCGTGCGGTCGGTGCGGGTTGGGGAGGCATCGAAGCGGCCGATGAGAACGATGCACGGGCGGAGTTCTGGGCGCCGCTGTGGCGGCGGCCCGCGAGGTTTTGCGAGGTCGCAGCCTTGCTCGCCGAGGGACGGGCCGTTCTGAATGGCCGCACGGCTCGCGACGGGCTGGAGTTCGCGCGGGCCTCAGCGAGCCTCGGGGTCAGTCGCGGCTTCTCGGAGTTCGAGCGTTACGGATTCCTGATGCGTGCGGGAAAGGCATATCTCGCGGTGCCGTTAGGCCGCCGCTCTGCCGCCCCATCGGATGCCGCACGGCTCATCGCCAGCCTTGACGAGGGCGGCTGGCTCAACCGCGTGCGACGGGTCGGGCGCACCGATGGAGAGCCGGCCGCGGCCGGAATGCGATCAAACGATTCGAGGACGCTTTGTTCGACCTCGTCGAGCCCGCATCTCTTCCTGACCGGATTCAGCGGACGATCATTGCACTTGGAGAGGTATGCAATTGGCTCGCGGTCAGCCCGAAAGGGCGTGAAACGGTCGGCACGCCACCGCCGGCACTGTCCTCGGACTGGATTCGAAGGGCGGACGACGGCTCGGCGGAGTTTCGAGTTGCCGCCGCCCTTGCAGGGCTCGGACTCTCATCGGAGGCGGCCTCCGGTGACGAAGACGCGGCGGAAGACGGGTCAGAGGCACCGGAAACTCGGGTAGTGCGGAACGCACAGGCACCGCCAATGGCTGCTCACTTCGCTCCAATCGACGAAGCTCGATTCTTCGATAACCGGATCCGTGGAGTGCTGCGGCCCGCCTGGTCCGGCAGCGAAGCGCGGTCATCCGTGGTATGGGGCGCCAGCGGTCTCATCGCGAACATGATCGCCGTGCTCGAACGCCGGATTACCGAGGGTGCGATTCGCGGTCTTGACGACAAGCCACTCTCCGGCGCGGTGAGCGTTCGTCTGGCCGATGTAGATGCATTTCTGTCGGGCGGCTTCGACGACACACGTTGCGCCGCTCTCCTCGCCGGCATGATCTGGGTTCGACCGGTCAACCTCCCCATGAGGATGTCGGGGGCTGCCGGTCCCCTCCCCACTTCCGTACCGTTCGTCTATTCCGTACTCAAGCCCCTCTTCACCCCTTGCCGAACCTTGCGCAGCATTCATGGTCTTCCCGAAATGATGCGCATACCGATCCCGTCAGGGATGATCGCTCGCCTGCGTGCCGGCGGCGGCAACATTGATGGGCAGGCGACGGACGAGGCAGCGCGATCCGCGCTGACCCGTGCCCGCGCGTCGGGCCTGCCCTCGCCCTTCGACCCGGCCCGCACGGGAAGTAGACACGCCGGAACGGCAGGCGGCCGCATCGGGGCGGGTCTGCGGCCCGACCGCCTGGCCGCCGCCCTTCTCATCCCCGTGAACGCCGGAGCAATGAAAACCCTGGTAAAGATCGCCTATCCTGGCGCTCTTCCCGAAGAAAACGACTCCCCCGCAGAGGACACGAACAATGCCGCTTGATCTCTCCCCTCTCGAAGGCCAACCGCGCCTCCTCGTCGAAGCCGTGCTCAAACCCATACAGGGCCATCGGTTCCAGCCTACCGGGTTTCCCAATCTCGGCCACGCCGACTATCCTTCGCCGGAAGGACAAGGGCGGTTGGTACTCGTCGAAAGCGCCCAGTCGATGGCGAATCGTCTGGAAGCTGTCTGCTGGGACGAAGTTGCCGACGACTGGACCCCGGCACTCAGAGGACTCCCGGTGGTGAAGGTGGTCGAGGAGTCGAGCGGCAGACCGCTGACGAATTCGCTGCTGGAGGCGCACCGACTCAATTCGCCCTACATACTTGAAGGCAAGGACAAGAGCGTCTTCAACAAGCTGAAGGATCGCCTCGCATCGATGGAGGTTGGACGAGTCGACCTGCACGAGCTCGCCAGGGTTCTTCTCGAATTCGATACGAACGCACTGCTCCATGGTGTCTTCCTTGCCAAGAAGGAGCTTGCCGGCGGTCGGCTGCGCCTGCCGAGAGCGCTATCCGCTTTCATCGAAGCCGAGGGGGCGGAGCGGGCAACAAGTGGCGGTGTCAAGAACGACAGCGTCCATCCACGCGGCGATACGAACAAGGGTTTCGGGAACGTCCCCTTCTCACGAGACGAATGGGTCGCGAAGGACATCAGAGCCTTTTTCAACCTCGATCTCCGCCAAATCCGTTCCTTCGGTCTGGGAGAAAAGGTAAGCTGGTTCCTGACGTCGCTCGCCTTGTTCAAGATCCGCAAATTCCTGGCCGAAGGCCTTCGGCTGCGTACCGCCTGCGATTTGGATCTGGAATCCGTCGAGGTTACACACCCCAAAGGATTCGAGCTCCCGACTCTTGATAATCTTCAAGAAGAGCTCCCCCGTCTGATCGAAGGCATCACATCCGACGGTCATTTTGGCGATCGCCCCGTTCACACCGTCACCTATCGGAAGTGAGAATATGTTCGCACTCTCCTTCCGTTTTCCCGCCGGACGCTACCACGCGACACCTTGGGGGCAGAACGTCAACGAAGCCGACGTAGCATGGCCACCCGAGCCTTGGCGGCTCCTCCGTGCCCTCGTCGCGGCCTACTGGCGAAAGAGTGATCGTGATCGTTGGTCCGAGGGACATCTTCGGTGCCTTACCGACACCCTTGCGGAGACACTCCCCGTTTACCGTTTGCCGAAAGACGCGGTACACACACACACCCGCCATTACATGCCCATCGGGATAGTCGAAAAGGGCCGCGAGAAGACGTCGCTGATCTTCGACGCTTTCGTCCGTCTACCAAAGCAAGAAAGAATCGTGGTGGTGTGGCCGGAGGTGATGCTGGACACGGAGCTTTTCGCTTTCACGGCCGATCTCGCCCAAGCAATCGGATATCTGGGCCGGGCAGAGAGCTGGACGGAGTGCGAAGCTCTGGCGGAGTGGGATGGTGAAACGAACTGCCGTCCCATGGACGCGAGCCTTCACGGTGACTCCGTACGTCTCGTTGCTCCTCTTCCTCCCGCGACGTATACCGCCGAACGCAACCGGCTGATCACCGAAGCGGAAAGAAGGATCAACGAGCAGAGAAGAAAACCGCTTTCGCCGAATCAGATCGAGGCCGAAGTTGCGAAGTCGTTCAGAAGCAGGAAGACCGGCATGGATACTTTGCCGCCTCGACTCGTCGATGCACTCATGCTCGACACGTCCGACTATCAGGACCGGGGTTGGAGTCGTCCCCCCGCCGCTCGCGAGGTCGTGTACGACCGGGCGAAGGACGTTGCCGTCGGGGTTGCGCCGCGCCGCGCCGTTCGGCGGGGTAGTTCGCACCCCAAGCCGGATTCGCCGACGGTGGCGCGGTTCCTCCTCGCCGGCCGGCCCCGGCCTCGCATCGAAGATGCCGTCAAGATCGGCGAACTCATGCGCCTTGCCGCACTTTCGCAGTTCGGCTGGCGAAGGGACGAAGAAACGGGCCGCAGGATCCCAGGAGCGCCGTGGCAGATTTCCGGCCGCGGCAGCGACCTTCATCCACTCAAAGACCCTTCGCATACCCATGCTTTCTGGCTGCCGGAGGACGCGGACTGCGATGGTCTCATCGATCACGTTTCGGTCTTCATTGCGGATGGCATCGACGACCATATTCGCCCCAAGCTCGACGGCATCACCCGTCTCTGGCTCCCATCCGGCCAGCGAGAAGACGCGGGCAGGAAGGAGTGGCGGCTCGCTCTCGAAGGCTTCGGCAGGCCAGCCGACTTTGCGGACGGCGCGCGCATCCTGGGGACCGCTCGACAGTGGCGAAGCACGACACCCTTTCTTGCAGCCGGGTACCTGAAGGTCGCGGGCTACGAGGGGGAAGTCCGCCGCCTCCTGAAGAGCCGAGGGATGGATGCGCGGTTCGGGTTCGATGCCGCCGATGTCTCGGCCACCGAACTGCGAGAGATATCTTCGGGCGGAACCACGCGCCGGGCCATCCAGTTCCATCGTTTTCGCTCTCGGGGTCGCGAAGCGCAGCCTGATGCCTCCGGAGCTCTTCTCGAACTCGTCTTTCCGAAACACGTCGAGGGTCCGGTTGCCCTCGGTTACGGAAGCCATTTCGGCCTCGGTCTCTTCGTTCCCATCGACTGACGAGCCGATTACGTTCGGCAAGCAGAGACTGGAATATCGACGATTGCCGTTCAGATCGGGGGTTCTGCACTGTCGGACCTGTCTGTCCGTCGTGGCCCACGGTACGGCCCACACGGGGTCCTGGCGCACGAAACGCGCTCCGATCGCCTACAGCTTTCGAGCCCGGCGCCCGCATCGTCGCGCCCCGGACGGCGCTATGGTCTCCCCATGCACGACGCCGCATACAAGGGCCTGTTCTCCCGCCGTCGGATGGTCGAAGACCTGCTGCGCGGGTTCGTCGCCCCCAAGTGGAGCGATGCGCTCGACTTCTCGACGCTCGAGAAGCTCCCCGCGGAGTACGTGAGCGACGACCTTCGCCGGCGCCACGGCGACGTGGTGTGGCGGGTGCGCTTCCGGGACGAGACGTGGCTGTACCTGCTGGTGATGCTCGAATTCCAGTCCACGGCCGACCCGTACATGGCGGTTCGCATCCTGGTCTACACCGGGCTGCTGTACCAGGACCTCATCCGCCGCGGGTCGCTCGGCGACGGCGGACGGCTGCCGCCGGTGCTGCCGGTGGTGCTGTACAACGGTCGCCCCCGCTGGAGCGCCCCGGTCGAGGTGGCGGACCTCATCGCTCCGGTGGGGGAGGCGCTGGCGCGCTACCAGCCGTCACAGCGGTACTTCCTGCTTGACGAGGGGCGATGGGGAGAAGACGATCTGCCGCGCCGCAATCTGGTTTCGGCGTTGGTCGCGTTGGAGAACAGCCGTTCGGCGGAGGAGTTGCCGGGGTTGCTGGCCGCGCTGTCCGATTGGGTGGGCGGTCCGGGGGAGGACGAGCTGCGGCGAGCGTTCGTGGAGTGGATTCGTCGGGTGCTGCCGCGGGGGCGGCTCGCCGGGGCCGCACTACCGGGACTTCGGGATCTGGAAGGGGGAGGAGCGATGCTGGCGGAGCGGGCGAAGGAATGGACCGAGCAGTGGCTCCGAGAAGGCCGGGAACAGGGACTCGAACAGGGGATCGAGCTGGGTCTGGAGCGCGGCATCGAGCGCGGCCGCGCCGAAGAACGGGCGCTGCTTTGCCGACAGGCGGCGCGGAAGTTCGACACTGAAACGGCCGAGCGGCTGTCGGGGTTGCTGGATCGCCTCACGGACCCGGAGCGCCTCGCCGAGGTCGGCGACTGGATCATCGAGTGCGGCACCGGCGCGGATCTGATCGACCGCGCGCGGCACATCGACCATTCCTCCTGACCGGATCCTCCACCCCGGCACGTGGCGCCACCCGAATACGACCGTCTGCCATCTGTCCGGGACGGCGTTCCCCGACGACGATCCCGGACGCATCGTGGGAGGGAGGATTGTCCGACCTGGATGGCCTGCCGCACGACGAACGGCTGCGCCGGCTCCACCGGCTGGCCACCGCGGCCCTCGCCCGCTACGACCTTCCGTCCGGCGCCGGGGCGCAGCTCGTCAACGTCTCCGAGAACGCGACCTATCGGGTCGAGTCGCCGTCCGGGGGCGGGAAATGGGCCCTGCGGGTCCATCGCGAGGGGTATCACCGCCGGAACGCGATCGCCTCCGAGCTCGCTTGGCTGACCGCCCTCCGCGAGGACGGCGCGGCGCTTACCCCGACCCCGGTCGCGGGGACGGACGGCGAGCTCATCCAGCTCGTGGCGGATGACGGCACGCCCGCGCCGCGCCACGTCGTTCTCTTCACTTGGGAGCAAGGCGAGGAACCCGGCAGGGAGGGACGGGATCTCGGGGGCGCGTTCGAGAGGCTGGGCGAGATCACCGCCCGCATGCACGTCCACGTCCGGGGGTGGGTGAAGCCTGCCGGCTTCGAACGCTTCACCTGGGACTGCGAGACCACCCTCGGAAGCCGGCCCCACTGGGGCTCCTGGCGAAGTGGCATGGGGCTCACGCCGGGGATCGAAGCCCTGTTCGCGCGGACCGCCGGCCTCGTTCGCCGCCGGCTCGAGGCTTTCGGCGCTTCCCCCGAGCGGTTCGGCCTGATCCACGGCGACATGCGGCTCGCGAACCTTCTCATCGACGGCGACACCACCCGGGTGATCGACTTCGACGACTGCGGCTTCGGCTGGCTGATGTACGACTGCGCGACCACCGTGTCGTTCTTCGAGCACGAACCCGAGGTCCCGGATCTCATCGAGGCCTGGTTGCGCGGCTACCGCAAGGTGATCGATCTGCCCCGTGCGGACGAGGAGGAGATCCCGACCTTCGTGATGCTCCGGCGCCTCCTCCTCATCGCCTGGATCGGCTCCCGTTCGGAGACGGACCTCGCCCGGTCGATGGGGGCCGGGTACACCGAGGGCGCCGTGCCGCTCTGCGAAGACTACCTCTCGCGCTTCGGCTGAACCGCTCGCGCCCGGACACCCGCCCGCACCCGGATACCCTCCCCCGCCGCCGGCGCCGCACACGCCGCCGACATCCCGGTTCTCCCGTTCAAGTATCTCGACAAGTGTGTGTTCTACCGGATTGAGGAGGCTTCTCCGGACCGATCGATCAGCCAACGCACCGGCCCGCGGCCCATGCGCCTCACGCCAGGACCGAGGCCCCCTTCCGCGGCAAGGGCCGGCGGGCGCAGGTTGCGGATGTCGTCCCCGGACGTCCCCGGACGTCCCCGGAGTCCTCGGAGTCCTCGGACGCCCCCGGAGACCCGGCGACGGCCGGGAGGCAGCTCCGCCTCCGGCACGTTCGGCGCAGCGCCCGGATCCCGGCCGAAAGCGGTTCCGGAGCTACCTCCGCATCCCCGCCGCGGCCTGCCCCGCGATGCTGCCGAGGAGAATGATGCCTCCGGCGAGCGTCGGAACGCTCGGGGTCTCGCCGAACGCCATCCAGACCCAGACCGGGGCGAGCACCACCTCGGTCAGCGACAACAGCACCAGCTCGGCCGACGGGACGCTCTTCGAGCCGAGGGTGAAGAGGAAGATACCCGCCCCGATGACGAGCATCCCATAGGCCGCGGCCAGGCCCACGTCCGGGGCGGGGGCGGCGAGCCCGGCGCCGCCGGCGAACGCCATCGCGGCGCTCACCACCGCGGTGATCGCGGCGCCGATGAGGATCGTCGGGCTCATGTCGGTATGCCGGCCGCGCCGGATCCCGACCGAGAAGCCGGCGAATCCGATCGCGGCCGCGAGGGCGGCGAGGTCCCCCAGCAGGTCCGCTTCCGCGATCCCCTCGCCGATCATGATCGCGACCCCCGCGACCACCCCCGACATCGCGAGCCACATCGAGCGGGTTACCGGCTCGCGGAGCACCACCCACCCGAGGAGGGCCGCGAAGAGGGGCGCCGCGCTCAGGAGGAAGAGCGCGTTGGCGACGGTGGAGTGCATGACCCCCCACACGTAGCCGGTGAACGTCGTCGCGAGGCAGAGGCCGGACACGGCCCCGGTCATCCCGGTCCGCCGGACGAGGGCGAGGACCGGGCGGCCCGAGCCGAGGAAGTAGAGGAGGAGCAGGAGGGCGGCGCCGAGCGACCGGTAGAACAGGAACTGCCACTCGGTGACGTCGTCGGCGAGCCGGATGATCGGCCCCCCGAGGCTCATGCAGAGCCCGCCCGCGAGCACCCACAGGCGTCCGGTGATCCGGCCGTGCCCGGGGCCCGAAGGGGAGGAACCCTCCAATCCGCCCGCGGGTCGGGAGGACGTCAGGAGAGACCGAAGCGAGCCGGGGCGGCCCGCGAGCCGGAGCCGCGCCGCGGGAGACGCGGGAGCGCGAACCCCTGCTGGTGGCAGGCGCGGGTGACGAGGGTGTGCTTCCAGAGCGCACCGCCCCCGAGGACGCACGCCGCCCCCGCAACGAGCGCGAGAGAAGCCGCCACGGTTGAAATCGTGGAGAAGGACGAGGCCGTCCCGCACCCCCACGTCGGGTCGGCGTCCATCCCGCAATCATGCATCGCGGCGATCGTCGCAAACAGGGCGACGAGGGGCGCGACCCCGGCCGTGCCGAAGAGAGCGGCCGGGGCGAGATGTCCGAGCCACCTCATCCGGCCCGCGATCGCATCGAGGTCCCGGCGCGAGAGCGGCCCCACCCCCGCCTTCGCCGCGCTCCGGCGGTACGCACGAAAGAGCGCGGCGTTCGCGCCCGCGAGCAAGGCGACGGCGCCCGCGAGACCGGCCAGGGCGTAGTACCACGATTCTTCTCCGTCGAAGCCGTGGCCGCCGGCCAGAGAGAGGAGAACGGCGAGCCCGAGGGCGGCGAGCGCGGCCCCCTCGTAGAGGCCGGAGGCGACGAGCATCCACGGCACGAGCGGGTGCCGCCACGTGGGGACCCCCTTGCCGGCGTGGAGGATCCTCCCCTGGCAGAGGAGGAACGCGGCGGCCGCGAGCGCGACCACCGCGTGCAGGGCCGGGGACGGCCAGAAGAGGTCGGCGGCGACGGCCGGATAGAAGACGGCGACCGCGCAGGTCTCGCGGGTCATCCACGAGCTCTGCGGCCGCCTGAGCACGTAGAGGAAGCGTGCCCGCCGGCCGATCTCGGCGAACACGAAGAGGAGGCCGATGCCCATGCCGACGGCCGCCGCGGCGAAGAACCAGGGGAGCGCCGCGCCCGGCATCCCCCCGAACCCCCAGACCACGTACGCGGCCACCGCGAGCCCGCTGCTCATCCCGCCCATGATGAAGTTCATGGCCGCCCGCACGTCCCAGAAGGTCTGGCGGTCTCCCACCAGCGGATCGTTCGGATCGCTCCGGCGAGTGTCGCCCCCCTCCTCATCCGGCGCCGGATCCCGTCCCGGAGTGGTCTCCGGAACCTCGTAGAGGTAACGGATCCCGGGCTCCGTTCCCAGCTCCTCGTGCATCCGGAAGTGGGCGTTCTCCGCCGCGAGGCGCGACACGTTGCTCTCGGGATCCGCGAAGTCCCCGAAGTGGAGGGCCTGGGCGATGCACGATGCGGCGCAGGCGGGGGTGGCTTCGAGGTCGAGCCCCGGCACGATGCCCGGGGTCTCCGCCGCCTCGTCGATCTTGTCCACGCAGAAGGTGCACTTGGACGCCACCCCGACCCGCTCCTCGTGGAAGACCCGCTCCTCCTGGAGGCTCGGGGCCCCGAAGTACCACTCGCGCTCGTGGGCGATGGTCCGGGCCTGGTAGGGGCACGCCACCGCACAGTAGCCGCAGCCGATGCACGTGTCGTAGTCCATGGTGACGAGCCCGTCCGCCCGCTGGCGCGTCGCCCCGGTCGGACATACCGGGACGCAGGGCGGCTCCGCACAGTGCTGGCACCCGGTCACCAGGAACAGCCGTTCGACGTTCGGATACTCGCCCTGCTCCACGTCGAGGACGCGGCGCCACTGCACTCCGGGCGGGGTGTCGTTGTGGTGCTTGCAGGCGATGGTGCAGGTCTGGCAGCCGACGCAGCGGTTCAGGTCCACCACCATCCCGTAGCGGGGCGTCCCCTGCCCCGCGGACCCTTCCGGGATGCTCACGCCGCCCCCGCCTCCCTCCCCCGGGGCCGCGCGACGGCTTCCGCGGAGCCGGCCGGGTCCGCGGCGTGCCGCGCGAGATCCGCCGGGCCGGCGCGGCGCACCTGCACCCGGATGAGGTCCGCGACACTCCCGGTCGAATCGGTGAGGGAGAGGGCGAGCGGGGTCACCGAGTTGAGGCTCGCGAGCTTCAGGTCCTTCGCATACGGGGTCGCCCAGTGGTCGAACTGGCCGATCATCACCACCGTGTCCGGCCGGACCCCCTCCCGGAGCACCGCCCTCCCCCGCGTCTCGCCGACCACCGATTCGATGACCACCGGATCGCCGTCCCCGATCCCGAGCGCGCGCGCGGCGCCCCGGTTCATGAGCACCCCGCGGTGCCCGGCCACGTTGCCGGCCACCTCGTTGATGAGCGGGATCCCGACGTTCGCGCCCCACGAGTACTGCATGGAGCGCGCGGTCAGCGCCCAGAACGGGAACTCGTCCGGGTCACGCCCCACCTCCCGCGCGTAGTTGATCCAGATCTCCGGGAACGGCTCGTAGGTGGGCAGCGGTTCGTACTCGCGAAGCTGCCGATCCCACCATTCGATGCCCATCTCGTGGAGCCGGTGCGCGAGCTCCGCCCCGTGGCGCTTGATCCGCTCCTGGTAGGGCAGCTCGAAGCGGACCCCCCGCTCCTTCAGGGTGGGATGGAGGAACCACTCCATCTCCGAATAGGGCTTCAGCAGGAAGCCGTTCTCCCGGAACCAGTCGATGCCGACCACCTGCTCTCCGCCGGTGAGATCGTGGCTCGCGGCCCGCGCCACCGCGTCCCAGACGGCTTCGCACGAATGCGGCTTCGTCTCGTCGAGCGAGTAGTCGAACTCGTCCGCCGCGAGCCGCATCCCCGCCCCGCCCCGGTTGATCGCCCGGTTGTACGGCTCGACGAGGCCGGTGCGGCGGGCGAGCTCCGTCGCGATGTCGGTCATGTCCCGCGCGTCCACCACCGGGTCCGCGACCGGCTGGCGCACCGCCCACCCCTGCCGGTTCCAGAACTGCTCGATGAACTTGGTCGAGCCGATGCGGATGAGCTGGAGGCTCTCCAGGTCCGTCGCCTCCGGCAGCAGGTAGTCGGCCATGTAGTTGGTCTCGTCGAGGGTGTAGGCGAACGAGACGACGAACGGGAACTCCGCGACCCGCTCCGCCACCTCGGGGGCGTTGAGAGAGGAGATGGAGGGGTTGGTCCGGTAGCTGATCCACATCTCCGGGCGGGTCGGGCGGGGCCACTTGTCGGGCGCCTGCTTCTGGAAGAGCCACGGGAGGTGGGCGGGACCGAGGGCGGGCGACCAGGGGGAGTTCGCGGCGAGGGGGACCATCATCCGGAACGCGTTCCGGATGCCGGGGTGCCGGCTCCACTCCTGGCGGCTCGTCGGGTTGAAGGGGTACTCCATGAACCCGTCGCGCATCGGCCGCACGCTCTTGTGCCGGCTGTCCGCCGGCCGGTTGAGCTTGACCGCGGTGCCGAGCACCCCGCCCGGCACCTCCAGCGCCCCGACGAGGACCGCGAGCATCGTCCGCGCCCAGCAGCACGGATACCCGCCCCAGCCGTTGCTCACCCCCTTGCCGAGGAGCACCGCGACGGGGCGCAAGGGAAGCTCGCGCCCTTCGATCTCGACGGTCTCGCCGACGCAGGCGTGGGCGAGGAACTCGTCCGCGATGCGGCGGGTGGTCGCGGCCGGGACGTCGCTCTCCCCCTCGGCCCACTCCGGGGTGTAGCCGCGCACGTGGTCGAGGAAGAGCTGGAACGCGGGTCGGGCTTGCGCCGCGTCGTGCCACCACTCCTCTCCGTCCGGCCCTTCCTCGACGCCGCCCGCGACCCGGACCCCGTCGAGGGCCGGACGCCGCCCTTCCCCGAGCGCGTCGAAGGGAGCCGCCTGGCCGCCCTCGAGGTCCCAGAGCAACGGCCGGCGGCTCGCGGGGTCCCGCAGGTAGTAGCCGTTGGGACCGACGAGGTAGGGAGCGTTGGTGGAGTCCTCGAGGAACGCCACGTCGCACACTTCGCGCCAGTCGCGCTCGTGCACGATCCGGTGGAGCAGCGCATAGAGGAACGCGGCGTCCGTCTTCGGCCGGATCGGAACCCACTCCGCCGACACCGCCCCGGTCACCGAGAGGTGCGGCTCGACCTGCACGCGCTTGAGCCCGCGCGCCCGTGCGTCCGCCTGGCGCCACACCCCGGCGACCCCGGCCGAGGCCTCCGCGTTGTTGCCGCAACTGATGACGTAGCGGCAACGCGGCGTGTCCGGCGCGACGATGAACGCCCGGTGCCAGAGCTCGCCGTAGAGGTGCTCGGAGTGGTAGCACTTGACGCCCTGCCCCGCCCCGAAGCCCATGTCGATCGGCCCCCAGGCGGAGAGGAAGGCAGGAAGCGTTCCCATGTACTGGGTGGGGGTTCCGCCGCCCCCGAAGCTGACCGCGAGCCGCGGAAACCCCGATTCGTCCACCAGTCCCCGGGCCCGGATGGCGCGCATCCGCTCGGCGATCGCGTCGAGGGCCTCGTCCCAGCTCACCGGAACGAACCCCGGGTCCTCGCCGCGGCCCTTGCGCGGGTTGGTGCGCTTCATGGGCTGGCGGATGCGGTGCGGATTGTAGGTCTTCTGGATGAGGCCGTAGGCCTTGACGCACACCCGCCCGCCGCCCGGGTGGTGGTCGCTCGCATCGAAGTTGGAGCGGATCCGCGTCGCGACCCCGTCCTCGACCTGGACCTTCATGAGGTCCGGGCCGGCGACGCACTGATAGCAGTAGACCGGCTTCCAGGTCTCCTTCGCGCGCCGGCCGCCTCCGTTCCCGGGTCCGTTCGCGTTCACCGTGCCCTCCTCCGCGGCCGCTCCCCTGCCCGCTTCGCACCCGGCCCGGACGTCACACCGGGCCGCTCCCCGGCGGCGAACGAACGCGGCGCCGCCCGCAAGCCGGACCTACCCATCGCGCCCGGCCCGGAGCCGTTCGGCAAGGCGTTCGAGCCGCCGGCGCTGGCGCTCGACCTCGACGACGAAGCGCCCGTGCCTCGCCCGCCCGACCGTCTCGCCGAGCTCGTCGCGCACTTCCACTTCGAGATCGATGCGAGGCCCCTCGACCCCGGTCACCCGGGCCGACACCTCCACCCACGAGTCGAGCAGGGTGGCGCCGAGATGATCGAGCTCGACCCGGACCCCGACCGTATCCTCACCCTCGTCGAGGTGCGGGAGGAGCACGTCCCGGCAGGTGTGCTCGACGTCCCGCAGCATCGACGGGGTGGAGTAGACCCGGAGCGCCTCGCCCATGAAGTCGATGGTGCGCTCCTCGTCGATGGCATGGCGCTTCATGCCGGCGAGCCCCGGCGCAAGCGAGTCCTTCATTCTCCTCGAGTCCCCCCGTATTCCCGGAATTCCATGCGGAGGTCCGGCGCGCCGCGGCGGCACGCCGGTGCAGCCGCCCGCGGACGATCCGGCTCGACGCCCACGGGCCAGCCTCCCCCTGCAACGGTATCACTACCGCGGCCGATGCCATAGCGGCAGCAGACCTCCGCCAGGGCCTCTTCACGCTGACCGGCTCGCGGCCGGGCATCGATCTCCGCCGCTCTTCCCGGGAGCGGCGCGTCTTTGGAACACGGGGGGACACAGGGGGACACGGGGGGACACGGGCGTCCCGCCCGCGAATGGGACGGCAAGACCGCCGCGGATCGATGCGGGCGAGACGGCCGCGTTCGCAGGACGCGCCGTTCCCGGGGAGCCCCGTTCCCAAGACGCCCGCATCCGTGGGACGCGCCGCTCCCGGGACCTTCGCCGCTCCGGTTCGACCGAACCGGGTTCGCCCGCGCGAACCAGTCCCGCAGCGCGAAACGACCTCGGACCTCCGCAAGGGCGATCCAATGCTGCGGACGCGGCGGGGCGGTCCCGGCGGGAGCGGCGCGGCGAGGGACCCGGCAGGCAGGGCGGATCACCCGTCCCGGTAGCGGCGGCGGAGATCGGCCTTCAGGGTCTTGCCCATCGCGCTCCTGGGCAAGGCGTCGACGAAGCGGTAGCGCCGCGGCACCTTGTAGCCGCCGATGTGCCGCCGGCAGTGGGCGATGAGGGCGGCTTCCCCCTCGCCGGAGGCGAGATCGGACCCGGGCGCCGGCACGATCACCGCGAGGAGCACTTCTCCCCACGTCTCGTCCGGCACGCCGACGACGGCCGCCTCGACCACGTCCGGGTGGGTGTAGAGCACCGCCTCCACCTCGGTCGACCAGACGTTCTCGCCGCCGGTGATGACCACGTCCTTCTTGCGGTCGACGACGTAGAGATGGCCCTCCTCATCCACCCGGCCGACGTCGCCGGTATGGAACCAGCCTTCGCGGAACGCCGCCCGGGTCTCCTCCGGGCGGTCGAGGTAGCCCGGCGAGACGTTCGGGCCGCGCACCACGATCTCGCCCGCCTCGCCGGGCGCGGCGTCGTTCCCCGCGTCGTCCACGATGCGAAGCTCGACCCCGACGAGCGGCCGCCCGACCGAGCGCAGCCGATCCCCGCCTTCGAGCCCCGCGAGGTGCTGGTCCCAGCCGAGGGTGGTCAGGATCGGCGAGGTCTCGGTGAGCCCGTAGCTGTGGACCAGCTCGACCCCGGGGAACGCCTCGATCGCCCGCCGGACCCACACCGCGTCCATCGGCGCCGCCCCGTAGGTCAGACGCCGGAAGGAGCTGGTGTCGTGGTCCGCGAAGGCCCCCTCCCGGACGAGCCGGACGATGAGGGTCGGGGAGAGCATGGTGAAGGTGGCGCGGCTCTTCTCCACCGCCGCGAGAAAGGCATCCGGGGTGAAGTCCGGCAGGTAGGCATGGGCCGCCCCGGTGTGGGAGAACGGGCCGCCGAGGAGGTCCGCGGAATGGAACATCGGTGCGACGTGCAGCATCACGTCGTCCTCGACGGCGCGGTAGGGGCCGACGAGCTGGAGGCCGTTCGCCGCGATGTTCCGGTGGGTGAGGCGCACCCCTTTCGCCCGCCCGGTGGTGCCGCCGGTGTGGAGGAGAAGCGCGTCGTCCCCCTCCGCGCCGACCCGCCCCTCGTCCTCGGGCGACCCGTCGCGGAGCGTCTCGTAATCGGGCTCTTCGGACCCGCCGCCCCCGCCGAGGCCCCCCTTACCGCGCCCGATCCGGAGCATCCGATCCCCGCGCCGCGCGATCGCGGGGTCGGCGGCGAGGCCCGCCCAGTGGTCCTCCACCGCGACGAGGCGCGGGGAGATCCCTTCGAGGAGGTCCGCGATCTCCGCCGGGGCGAGGCGGTAGTTGATCGGGGCGGGGATCGCGCCCATCCAGTACCCGGCATGGATGAGCTCGGCCTGGCGCGGGTCGTTGCGGCAGAGGATGGCGAACCGGTCTCCGGCGCCCACCCCGAGCGAGCGCAGGGCGCCCGCCGCCCGCCGCACCCGCACCGCGAACCCGGCCCAGGTGAGCGGGCCGCCCTGCCCTTCGGCGGTGGGGACGACGGCGGGGTTTGCCGGGAAGTGCCGCTCCGCCCGCTCGATGAGCGCCCGCATGGTGATCATGGCCGCAGACCCTCAGGCAGCGGCCCGGAACGAGTCGACGAAGCGCCGCCACCCGGACTCGGGGGCGCCTTCGGGAACCGGGAAGTAGAGCGAGACCCGGTCCAGGAGCCCCTCGTAGCGCCGGCGAAGCGCGGCCGGAACCTCCGCGGGCCGCGCGGTGACCGCCACCTCCTCGATCAGGGTATCGGGGACGAGGCGCGGCATCGCGTCGAGCTCGCCCCGGCGCATGAGCGCACTCAGCTCCTTCGCGATGCCGCCGAGGCCGTGATACTCGAGGAGCGCGCGGTAGCTCGGGGTCGAGGCGTAGAAGGCGATCTGCCGCCGGACCTCCTGCTCGCGTGCGGAGCGCTCCGCCTCGTCGTCGCCGGTCACGGTGAAGACCGGAGCGTAGAGATCGAGGGTCGAGCCGTCCCGGCCGTTCGCCCGCGCGCCCTCCTCGATCGCGGGCCGCACCACGTCCCGGAGATAGCCGACGGAGTGCATGGGATGGACGTGGAACCCGTCCGCGACCTCGCCGGCGGCCCGGCACATCCGCGCGTTCACCCCGGCGAGGTAGATGGGGATGCGGGGATGGTCGATGGGGCCCGGATCGAAGAAGGGGTTCATCAGCCGGAACCGGTAGAACTCCCCCTCGTAGGCGGGGCGGGCGCCGTTCTGGAAGGTGTCCCAGATCGCGCGCACGCACCGGACGTAATCGGTCACCCGGGCGGCCGGCCGGTCGAAGGGCATCGAGAACCGGCGCTCCACGTGGGCCCGCACCTGGGTGCCGAGACCGAGGTGGAAGCGGCCGCGGCTTCCTCGCTGGAGGTCCCACGCGACCTGCGCCATCGAGAACGGGCTCCGCGCGAACGCGACCGCGATGTTGGTGCCGACGTGGATCCGGCGGGTGGCGCTCGCCGCGAGCGCGAGGGGCAGGAACGGGTTGTGGTCCGCCTCGAACGTCCAGGCGCAGTCGAAGCCCATGCGCTCGAAGCGGAGCGCCTCCTCGCCCATCCGCTCGAAGGGGACGTCCCGCATCTGGGTGTCGATCTTCATTTCGCCTTCCCTCCGCCTTCCCGTTCGTCCTCGACCGTCCACGACGCGCTTCGCGGCGGCATCCGGTCGCCGCGCGCCGGACACCGCCCGCCCGAGCCCCTCGACACGGCAACGGCCCGCACGTCCGACCGTCCTGCCGCGATGGACGCCGACCTGCTCACGGCGGCGTCTCGACGCCGCCGCGACGAACCCCGGCGAGACGTGCGGGCCCGGGCTCCTCGAAGCGGCGCCATCCCCACGAGTCCGGGGCGCGCCGCCCCCGGGGGCGCCGGCGTCCCGCCCGCCGCTGCCGGGGCGCCCGGTCCGTGGTCCCGCGCCCGGTCCGTCCGGGGCGAAGCCGCTTCAGATCTGCTCGATCACGTCCCGGGCGAGCCGCTCGAGCCCCCGCCGAAGGCCGTCGACGTCCTGGGCCGGCGGGCTCACCACGAGACGCGAGACGCCGAGGGCGGCATAGGGCTCGAGGTCCTCCGGGGTCCGGACCCGCCCCCCGCAGATCAGCTCGACCTCCGCCGGGTCGCGCCCGATCCGCTCGCACTCCTCGCGTACGATGCCGAAGAGGCGGGCGAGCTCGTCCGGAGCGCCGCGGGCGGGGAAGAAGCCGTCCCCGAGGCGGGCCGCCCGCCGCGCCGCGGGCGCGCTGTGCCCGCCGACCACGATCGGGATCCCTTCGGGCCGGACCGGGCGGGGATTCGACTCGACCGCCTCCCACCGGTAGAAACGGCCCCGGAACGGCTCCGCGCGCGGCGACCACAGGCTGCGGAGGGCCTGAATGCTCTCGTCGGTCCGGGCGCCCCGCTCCTCGAACGGCACCCCGACGGCGGCGAACTCCTCCGCGAGCCACCCGACCCCGACCCCCGCGATCGCCCGCCCTCCCGAGAGGACGTCGAGGGTCGCGAACTGCTTGGCCACGTAGGGGGGCTCGCGCTGCGGCAGGATGAGGACCCCGGTGGCGAGCCGCAGGGTGGTGGTGACCGCCGCGGCATAGCCGAGCCACACCAGCGGATCCGGGATCGGCATGTCCTCGCGGCCGGGCATCCGGCCCGTCTTCGAGTAGGGATAGCGCGAGCGGTAGCCCACCGGCACGAGCACGTGCTCCACGGTCCACAACGACTCGATCCCCGCCGCTTCCGCCGCGCTCGCGAGGCCGCGGATCCCGTCCGGCTGCACGAACCCCCCGGTATTGGCGAACAGGAGCCCGAACTTCACTTTTCAATTCCTTGTATTGTCGAAGATATTCACGCGAAAGCGGCCCGGTCCCGCGACCCCCTCGGCGGCCGGGCCGATCGGCGAAGACCCGCCGCTCGACGAAGGGCCGGGCGCTCCCCGGCGGACGGCCGGGGGGCGGCGCACGCGGGGTCTCGTCCTCCCGAGGCCGAGCGCCGTCCGGACCGGTCCGGCCCGAGCCGGCCGGCGGCCGATCAGGGCTTGCCGAAGGTCGCGATCCGGTCGATCCGGCATTCGAACAGGATTCGCTTCTCGTCGATCGCCGGATCCCGGAGCCCGTAGGGCGGCTCGGCCCCGGTGTACTTCGTCCAGATCCGGTCGAGCTGGGCGGTGACCCGGGCGCCGTCCGGCCCGTCCTCCGGCGCCTCGTTCACCACCGTGCACTTGATGCTCACCCAGTGGTACGGGTTGTCGGGGTTGACGACGAGGATCGTGAGCTGCGGGTTCCTGCGGATCCACCCGCACTTCGGCCGATGAGCGGCGGTGTTGACGAGGATCTTCTCCCCGTCGTGGTCGAACCACATGGGGGTGAGCCCGGGCCGGCCGTCCGGGCCGATGACCGCCAGGGTGACGGTGATGGGACGGTCGAGCAGCTCCCGGTAGATCGGGTCGAGGTCGTCGAGGCTCCTGGCCGGGCGGCGATCCCCGACCGAGAACTGCCCCTCCTGGAGACCGTCGGCCACGTGCCTGAAGGTCGCGATCGTGAATCCCTCGGCCATGCTGCATTCCTCCCTCGAGTCGATGGATACCGCTTCCCGAATGATAGCGCGCTCGGGGCGAGGGGCGGAGCGCCCCATCGCCGCCGGCAGGGCAATCACGCCTGGACGTGAAACGTCGTTTCGGGGCCGCCAAGCCGGCCGGACCAGCCGTAGACGAACCCTTGGGACGTCCGGTCCACCTCGGCGTTCCTCGAAGGCGAAATCGGTCCGAAGGGGGTGTGTCGACCGCCATTCAACGCTCGGAGACCTCGAATGCGATGGGGCTTATATCGAAAGTTACCCCGGTGTAGTGGAGTCCCTATTCGGCTGCGCGATTGGGCGATTTCGACGGATTCGGTGGGATCGGCTCTCAGGGGCCGCGCGGGACGTGTAGGGCGGAGTCCCTATTTTCCGCGCTATCGGCAGCTCCGGGGTAACTTTCGATATAAGCCCCAATGCGATTGCCCTGCACCGGCGGGCTCGCACCCCGCCCCGGATCCGGACCGGACGGGGAGGATGGAGCGCCCCGGACCCCGGGCCGGGAGCCCGGTTCGCGGAGCCGGGACGCCCGGGAACGCGATGGCGCACGGTCCTCGGCCCCGCCGCGGCCCCGAGGGACGAACGGCTTGGGTAGGCCGCCGGAGACCGGGAGACGACGGCCGGGCCGGCCGCAAGGGTCGCGGCGCGGCCGCCGAGTCCAGGCTTCCACCGACCGGCCGCCGCAACCCGGGCTTCGTGCGTGGCCAGGTCCGGGAGCCCCGGGCGCTGTTTGTAACCTCTTGATATAGCGGGTGGAGATCGGGGGTCGAGATATTTTTCAACCCCACGGAGACGGCGTTCTTCCGTGGTTTGGGTTCGGTTCGAGGGGTTGCTGGCGGATTTCACCCCGCGGAGCCACTTGCGCGGGCACGGCGTCCTGGGAACGCTTGTGTCCCGCCCGCAAATGGGACGACGAGGCCGCCGCCGATCAATGCGGGCGGGACACAAGCGTTCCCAGGACGCCGTGCCCGGGAGCGTTCGCGAGAGGCGTGCCCGGCGAAAACCCCACAGCGCACATGCCTCGGTCCGGAATCGGAGCTTGCCGGCGGGGGCGGCTTCGGCTAGCGTTGCGGGCGGACCCGTTCGAGCCGCCCGGAGAGGCGGCCCCCGCGGAGGAAGCGCCGTGCCCGTCGAGGTACTCGAGCTGCACCACCACGGGATCCGGATCGGCCCTTCGGACGACGCGCAGAAGAGTGCGCGCGAGCCCTGCTCAGGGGTGCTCGGGCTCGAAGCGGACCCGGGCCGCCCGAACGTCCCCGGCATTCCCGGCTTCCGGAGGTACGTGGGCGGCGGCGAGCAACGCACCCGGCTCCATCTCACGGGAGCGGCCGGCGAGTCTCCGGTCGCGCGGAGCGCGGAGGAGGATCCGACCCGCCCCCACGTGGCGCTCGCGGTCGAGGACGTCCAGGAGGCGCGGCGCGAGCTGGAGTCCCGCGGGATCCGGCACTGGACCATCCAGGGTCTCGTCGGCGAGAGCTCGGACCAGGTCTTCGTCCCCGACCCGTTCGACAACGTCATCGAGCTCCACCGGATCGGCGCCTGCCGCTGCGATCGGGTCACGCTCGAAGGGCAGCAGGCGCAGGCGCGGCCGCTCGCTCCCGCGGGGTCTCTCCCGTCTCTCCGCCGGGAGACGGGAGCCCCGGACGATCCGGGCGAGCGTGGTCCGGAGGGGTCGCGGCCGCCTTCGCGGACGCCTGCCGGATGCCGAGCAACCGCATCGGCATCTTCGTGAACCTGCCGCTCGCATCGCTCGACGAGCTCGCCCTCCGGGAGAGGCTGGACGAGATCGGCAGGCGGACGCCGGCCGCGCGGGCATGAGAGAGCACGATCTCCCTCGCCGGCTGGCCGCCGAAGCCCTCGGCACCGCGTTTCTGCTCGCGGTGGTCGTCGGGAGCGGCATCATGGGGGAGCGCCTCGCGGGCGGCAACGACGCCATCGCGCTCCTCGGCAACACCATCGCCACCGGCGCCGCCCTCGTCGTTCTGATCCTCATCTTCGGAGCGGTCTCCGGGGCGCACTTCAACCCGGCGGTCACCCTCGCGTTCTCGATCCGGCGCGAGATCACGGGGCGCGATGCCGTGCTCTACGTCCTCGTGCAGGTGGCCGGCGGGCTCGTCGGGGTCATGGCCGCGCACTTCATGTTCGGCGAGCCGCTGCTCGTGGAAGGGGTCAGGAGCCGCACGGGGAGCGGGCAGTGGCTGGGCGAGTTCGTGGCGACGTTCGGGCTCCTCGCCACCATCCTCGGGTGCCTCCGGGCCCGGCCCGAAGCGATCCCCTGGGCGGTGGGGCTCTTCATCACCTCCGGCTACTGGTTCACGTCGTCGACGTCGTTCGCGAACCCCGCCGTCACCATTGCCCGGTCCTTCACCGACACCTTCTCCGGTATCGCTCCGGGCGACGCCCCCGGCTTCATCGCCGCCCAGATCGCGGGGGCCCTCGCCGCGACGGCCGTGTTCGGGTGGCTCTGGTCGGAACGCCTCCGCCGCGGCTCGTCTCCGACCGCCGCGCAGGCGCGGGACGCCGCCGACTGAGCCCTCCGGTCGCGGGAGAGCCCCGCGAAGCGCCCCTCTCTCCCCGGGCTTCCGCGGGCCGCGCCGGACGCGCCGCCCCGACACCCCGGTTCGGGGCTCGAAGTCCGGGTCCCGGACCGCGGTGGTTCAGCCGCCGCGAAGATCCGCGAGGATGGTGCGGGCGATCCGCTCCGCGAGCTTCCGAGACAGTCGCGACGTTGCCGCGAGGGAACCTCCGGCAAGCAGGTCGTCCAGCTCCCTCCGGGCGAGACCGGGAAGCACTCCGCTCGCGGCCGCGGAACGGTACCCCGACGGCGCCAGCAGGTCCGCGGTCCAGATCCGGGCGCCGTCGCGGCGGCTGAAGGTCCACGCCTCCCGCACCCCCATTCGGAAGTACGGCGCGAGTTTGTGGCTGGATGCGACGCTGCGGTCGATCTCCACCACGAGATCGGGCACGGGATGGCCCTTGCGGACATCGAGATAGCCGTCGAATTCCGTCAGGTCGAGCTCGCTCGGCGGATCCACGATGAGGCTTGCATCCGGCTCGAAAGCACCGTCGTCGCTCAGCAGGCGGGTCGCGCCCGCGATGAAGAACGCAGGCGGATGGCCCGCATCGGACAGCGAGTGTTCGACCTGCCGGAAGAGCATCGGGACCTCCGCCGCCCGCCACTCGTGCGCGGGCCCCGGCTCGGCCACGAACTCCGCCCGGCCGGTGGCGGTGTCGTAACGGCACCGGGGCGCACCGTCATGGGCCGTCAGGCGGTTGAACAGGCCGCGAGGCATCGGGAGCTCGTAACGCACCGGAGCATCCGGACTCGAGCCCCCGGCTTCGGCCCCGGCATCCGGGGGGCCCGCACCGGAGCCGGGCGGGTCGGGCGCCGGCGATCCGGGGCGAGGATTCGGAGCCGGCCGCCCGAGGAAGGAGAGGAGCGATGAAGCCGGCCGGTCGCCGGCGGAGGATGGCGGGCGGCTCGCCGCTCCGGCGCGATGTGGAGAATCCGTTTCCGTTCGAGAGGCCATCGACGACTTCCCTGCTCGCTGACTCGATCCGGAGATCCTAACCCCATCCACCCCTTCGATCCGCTCCCCCCCGATTCGATCCGGACCCCGGCTATTCGACGATCCCGCGTTCCCGGAGGCTCCCGACCTCGCCGCCGGTGAGGCCGAGAACCTCGTGCAGCACTTCATCGGTGTGCTCGCCCAGGCAGGGAGCGCGGCGTCCGGCGCCGTTGGTCCGCCGGTCCCATCGCCAGGGGACCCGGAAATGCGCCCTCACCCCCACTTCCGGATGCTCGAAGTGGTGGAACGCCCCCCGGGCCGCGAGGTGCGGGTCCGTGCTCAGGTCTGCGCTCGAAACACTCGGAAACGCGGGAACCCCCGCCGCCTGCAGGGCCTCCGCGGCCCCCCATCGGCCGCGGCTCCGGCACCACCCCGAGACGATGCGGTCGAGCTCGTCCTCGTTCGTCTTTCGCGCCGCCGCGCTCGCGAATCTCGGATCGGCGGCGAGCCCCGGGCAGCCAATCGCCGCGCAAAGAGACTCCCACTCCCCGGCCGATCCCGCCGAGAGCGCGATCCACTCGTCCTCTCCCCGGCACGGGTAGACGTTGCAGGGCGCCGTTTCCGGGTCGCGGCTCCCCATCGGGGGGTACGGGCCGCCGCCGAGTGCGTGGTGCATCCACCCCTCGAAGGCGGTGCACACCATCGCCTCCCACATCGCGACGTCGATGACCTGCCCGCCCTCGCGGTGGAGGTCGCGGGCGAGGAGCGACGCGGCGACCGCGACGGCGGCGTGGACCCCGCCGTTCGGATCGCCGTACGCCATGTTGACGTCGCGGGGGCGGCCGTCCTCGGCGTAGCCGGTCACCGCGGAGAGGCCCGCGAGCGGCGAGATGAGCGGACCGTAGCCGGTGTAGGAGCGCCACGGCCCGTCCTGCCCGAAGGCGGAGATGAGCGCCACCGTGAGGTTCGGGTTGACGGCGAGCAGGTCGTCGGGGCCGAGCCCCATGCGTTCGAGGACCCCGGTGCCGAAGTTGGCCACGAAGACGTCGCACCGGCCCGCGAGGCGGCGAACGAGCCCCCGGCCCTCCGACTTCGAGAGATCGATCCCGACGCTCTTCTTGTGCTGCCCGAGGTGGTTGAAGTAGCCGTTGCGGTTCGGTCCCGGAGGAAGCTCCCGCGCGTACACCGACGCGCGGCGGGTGAGGTCGAGCCGCCGCGACGACTCGACCTTGAGCACCTCCGCCCCCAGGGCGCCGAGGAGCAGGGTGCAGTGCGGCCCGGCCCACACCCAGGAGAGGTCGAGCACCCGGACCCCGCGGAGAGGGCCGTCACCGGGCGGACCGCCTCCGCCCTCCCCGCCCGCGGGAGACCCCGCACCACGGCCCGGCGGCGGCGCATCGTCCGTGTCGGCCCGGAGCGGGCCTCGGTCGAGGCCGGCGAACGGGGCACCGCGGGCGGCGGCAGCCGAGCCCGCCTCGCCGAGGGCGGGCGCGGGCCGGGCGAGCCGCCACCAGGGGCGCCGAAGGCGGTAGGGAGGTCCGGGCAGATCGATCCGCCCCGCCCCGGGTTGATCGACGGGCACGAAGAAGTCCCGCGCCCGGAGGTGCTCCTGCTGCGCGAGCCGGGCATGGTCGAATACCGGCGCCGCGCCGACCCGGACCCCCTGGAGCGCGTGGAACACCTCCTCCACGCCGAGCCCGCGCGTCCACGCCGACACCCGTTCCCGGATCTCGGCCGCGTGTTCGCCCCTTGCGTCGCGGGTGCCGAACGACACCCCGGAGCCCCACCCGGTCTCGCCCATCAGCGCGAGCATCCGCTCCCACTGGGACTGTTCGGGGCAGATGATGAACACCTCGCCGTCGCGGCAGGGGTAGAAGCCCATCGGCTCGTAGATGGAGCGGTCGCTTCGATGATCGATTCGCCCCGCGTACTCGAAGGAGGTGTAGTGGCGGCCGAGCAGGAACGCGACGGTCTCCTGCACGGACACGTCGAGGTGGTCGCCGAGCCCGGTCGACCGCGCGGCCCGGCAGGCGGCGAGCGCGGCCACCGCCGCGTGGAGCCCGGCCTGGATGAGCGCGTGGTGCCCGAAGGGGCGGATCGGCGGCCATTCCCGCGGCGCGCCCCGGCCGGGAATGATGTAGCCCCACCCGCCGGCGTGCACCAGGGTGAGATCGTTCCCTCTCCAGCGACGGCGCGGTCCGGTGAGTCCGAAGGGCGTGATGGAGACCACCACCAGCCGGGGACGGCGTTCGCGCCAGGCGTCCGCATCCTCGAGATCCGGAGCGGCCCCCTCCCGGACCGCGAGGTCCGCCCGCGTGAGCAGCCGCTCGAATTCCGCCCGGCCGGAGGCGGAGGACCGGTCGAGGACGACGCTGCGCTTGTTCGTGTTGAGGTGGAGAAAGGGTCCCCCGGCCGGGGCGCCGCTCCCCGGAACGACGCCCCGGCGCCGGAGCGGGTCCCCCTCCGGCGGCTCGACCTTGACCACTTCCGCGCCGAGGTCCGCCAGCGCCTTCCCGGTGCTCGAGGCGGCGAAGCCTCCCCCGATCTCGATGACCGCCAGACCCTCGAGCCCCTTCCCCATCTTCGCCCCCCGAATCCGATGCGAGAAGACGCGATCATAGTCCGCATACCCCACCGGCCCCCTGGCGGGGACGCCGAGCCGCCCACCGCGATTTCGTTCCGGGCCGCTTCGGGCCCCGGCTCGTCCTTCGTCGTCCCGCGGCCCGCCGCTCGACACCCCCGCGACGAAGCCCGGCGTGACGTGCGGGCCGGCGGCGGCGCGGACCGCGGGCCGCAGGACGGCGGAACCGCCAAGGGCATGGCACACTTGGCCCGCGAAGTACGCCAGCTCGGAGCCCGCCCCATGCCCCGCCAGTCGAGGGTCCCCGCCGCGTTCATCCGCGGCGGCACGAGCAACGCGGTGGTGTTCGACCGCCGCCATCTCCCCGACGACGAAGCGGCCCGGGAGAACCTCTTCATCGCCGCCCTCGGGAGCCCGGATCCTTATGGACGACAGCTCGACGGCATGGGCGGCGGCATCTCGTCGCTCTCCAAGGTCTGCATCGTCGGCCCGCCGTCCCGCCCCGATGCCGACGTGGACTACACCTTCGGCCAGGTCGCGGTGGACCGTGCGCACATCGACTGGAGCAGCAACTGCGGGAACATGTCGTCGGCCATCGGACCCTTCGCGGTGGATGAAGGGCTGGTCGAAGCGGCCGGACCGCAAGGCGTCGTGCTCATCCACAACACCAATACCGGCAAGCTCATCCGGGCCCGTTTCCCGGTGGAGGACGGCCGCGCGGAGGTCGAGGGGGACACCGCGATCCCGGGGGTGGCGGGCGCCGGCGCGCCCGTGGACCTCGAGTTCCTCGACCCCGGCGGGGCCGGCACCGGCGCCCTCCTCCCGACCGGCAACGTGCTCGACGTCCTCGAAGTCGAAGGCGTGGGAAGGGTGCCCGCCTCTCTGGTCGACGCGGCCAATGCCTTCGTCTTCGTGGATGCGGGCGACGTGGGGATCACGGGCTCGGAGGCGCCGGCCGCGCTCGATGCCCGCCCGGAGGTGATGGACCGGCTCGAACGGGTCCGCGCCGCGGCCGCGGTCGCGATGGGGATCGCGGCGAGCCCCGCCGAGGCGTCGTCCCGGTTCCCGAGCGCACCCAAGATCGGCATCGCGGCCCCTCCCCGGCCGGCCGAGACCCTGAGCGGGGAGGCGATCGACGCCGCCGAGGGCGACCTCACCGCACGCATGGTCTCGATGAACAACGTGCACCGTGCGCTCCCCCTGACCGGGGTGCTGGGCTTCGCGGTCGCCGCCGCGATCGAGGGGTCGGTGGTGGCCCGGGCGGCCTCCGGAGCGCGGGATGCGGACCGCCGCGGGCGCATCCGGCTCATCAGCCCCTCCGGGGTGATCCGGGCCGCCGCCGAGGTGCGGCGCGCGGGATCCGGCGGCGGCTGGCGCGCCGAGCACGCTTCCGTGCGCCGCACCCAGCGCCGCCTGTTCGACGGCTTCGTCTACGTGCCGGCCGGCCGGGCGCCGGGGCTCGCCGGCGTTCCCGTCCGGCCCGCGGCCCGAGCCGGACGGCCGGGAGCCGGAGCCCGGGCCGGAAATCGGCACGAACCCGTCTCGCAGCCGGATCTCATGGTGTCCGGGCGATGAGACGAACCGGGCTCGATGGAAATCGACAGCCTGCCATCGGCAGGGCAACCGCATTTGGACGGAACACGTCGTCCGCACCGCCCGGAATCGTCCGCCGGACGCCGCAAGCGACCATCGAGCCGACTCGTCGGGGCGATTTCGGCGCTCCACACCCGGAAATCGACCCCCGCCAACGCCAGCCTGGCCATCACGATGCATCGGGAGTCCCCGATGCGATTGCCCTGCCGCCATCGGGCTCGGGCGATCTCCGACCTCGGAGGACGTTCCGGGCAAGACGGGTTCGCGTCGGGCTCGCGGCATGAAGGACCTCGGCGCCGCCTTCACCGGCGCGCCCCCCGCCCTCGCCCCGGGGTTCGGATGGGAGGCGACGAAGGCCTCCATCTTCATCACCCGGACCCGGCCGGCGCCACCCGCCGCCGGATCCCGATCCCTTGCACCGCGGCAGGCACGCCGGCGCAATCGAGCCCGACGAGCCTCCCGGAAGATGAACGCTCGAGGGGCGAGGCGATGAACGAACGCCCGACGGGAGCCCGAGGACCCCGCGGGCGCCGCCCGCCGCCGGCCCGGCCGGCCCGGCCGGCTGCCCTCATCCTGGCCGCCGCGGTCCTCGGGACGCTCCTCGGAGCCGTCGCCTCCGCTCCCGCCCGCGCGCAGCAGATGCCGGCCGGGGAGTTCCCGAAGACCGATTTCGACCGCCGGAGCGTCGATCTCTCCGAGATCATGTCGGGCGGCCCGCCTCGGGACGGGATCCCGGCCGTGGACCACCCCCGCTACGCGTCGACGGAGGAAGCCGCCGAATGGCTCGACCCGGACGAGCCGGTGATCGTGGTCGAGTCGGGCGGCGAAGCCCGCGCCTACCCGCTCCAGATCCTCATCTGGCACGAGATCGCGAACGACGAGCTCGGCGGGGTCCCCGTCTCGGTGACGTTCTGCCCCCTCTGCAACTCCGCGATCGTGTTCGACCGACGACTCGACGGCGCGGTCCTCGACTTCGGGACGACGGGGCGGCTGCGCCGGAGCGACCTCGTCATGTACGACCGCCAGACCGAGACGTGGTGGCAGCAGCTCACCGGCGCCGGCATCATCGGGGAGCACACGGGGCGCGAGCTCGTCCGCCTGCCCGCGGCCATCGTCGCGTGGAGGGATTTCCACACCGCGTACCCGAACGCGACGGTGCTCTCGCGCGAGACCGGGCACTCCCGGCCCTACGGCTCCAACCCCTACTCGGGCTACGACTCCACCACCCGGCCGTTCCTCCTCCGCGGCGACCCGGACCCCCGCCTCCCCGCGATGGAGCGCGTCCTGCACGTGCCCGCGGGGGGTGCGGAGCGCATCTATCCCTTCGGCGCGTTCGCGGACGAACCGGTCATCAACGACGAGGTGGGGGGCGAGCCGGTGGTGGTCGTCAGCCGGCGCGGCACCCTGTCCGTGCTCGACCGGAGCCGGATCGCCGATTCGCGCCGGGTCCCGTCCGCCGCCGCCTACTCGCGCCGGATCGGGGGCCGGGTCCTCGAGTTCGAGCTTCGCGGGGGGCGCATCGCCGACTCGGCGACCGGCTCGATCTGGAACGTCTTCGGCGAGGCGGTGGAGGGACCGCTCGCGGGAAGCCGCCTGACCCCGCTCTCGCGGGGAGACCACTTCGCGTTCGCCTGGCTCGCCTTCCACCCCGACGCGGACGTCTACGACGGATCCTCGGGCAGCTCCTCGGGCGGCTCCTCGGCGACCCGGTAGCCGGCCCGGCCCGGATGCCCCGCGTGGTAAGGATGGGTTCGGGCGGCCCAAGCGGCCGGGAACGGGGTACGGCCGCCCCCGGGGGCGGAGCGGCATCCATCGCAGGAGGACGGGGAGACGGGCGGGCCGGAGGGGCGGGCGGAGGCAGCCCGCCGGCGCGATCCGGAGAGACCCGGGAGCCGGCTATCCCCGCCCGTCCCGCGCCGGGAACACGAAGACGTGCTCGGGCCTCGCGTGCAGGACGAGCTCGTCCCCGCTCGCGATGGGGGCCATGCCCGGCAACCGGGCTTCTATCGACATGGGGGACCCGGAGGACGCGGGGGATGTGGGCTCACCGTCCTCCGCCGCTCCCACGGCCTCGCGGGCCGCGTCGCGCGGCGCCATCAGCACGAGGGTCCACACGCCGAGCCGGCGGACCGAACGCACCCGCACCCGCACCCCGTCCCCCCCCCGGGCCGATGACGGGTCCCGGAGCTCGATCCCGTCCGCCCGGACGGCGACGGTCACCCGCTTCGACTCCAGGGCGGGAGGGGCCTCGACCGCCCCGATCGGGGTCGGGACCGACCCGCCCCGTACCGTCCCCTCGTACCGGTTGACGGGGCCGAAGAGCCGCGCGGTGAAGAGGTCCGCGGGGCGGGCGTAGACCTCGTCCGGGGATGCGTCCTGCACGATCCGGCCGTCCTTCATCACCAGGATCCGGTCCGCGAGCAGCATCGCCTCCTCGGCGGCGTGGGTGACGAGGACGGTCACCGCCCCGCGGCCCGCGAGAAGGCTCATGGTCTCCATCCGGACCTCGTGCCGCAGGTGCTCGTCGAGGGTGGAGAAGGGCTCGTCGAGGAGCATCACGGGGGGCTCGGGAGCGAGCGCCCGCAGGAGGGCCACCCGCTGCTGCTGGCCGCCGGACAGGGCGTGGGGATAGCGGCCGGCGAGCTCCGTCATGCCGAGGCCGGCGAGGATGCGGCGCGCCCTCGCCTCCCCCTCCCCCCGGCCGCCGGGGAGGCCGTAGCGGACGTTCTCCGCCACCGTGAGATGGGGAAAGAGGGCGTAGTCCTGGAACACGAGCCCGACGCCGCGCGCTTCCGGGGGGACCTGGGGATGCGCCCCCGCCGCGGCGACGGTGCGCCCCCCGATCGCGATGCTTCCCGCCTGGATCCCTTCGAGGCCCGCGGCGAGGCGGAGCAGCGTGCTCTTGCCGCAGCCGGACGGGCCGAGGAGGCAGATGGTCTCGCCCGGGTCCGCGCTGAAGCTCACCCCGTCGGCGGCGAGGACGGAGCCGTAGCGGTGGGACACCCGGTCGAAGGTCAGGCCCGGCATGGACCGATCCGGCGCCCGCCGACCGCCCTCAGCCGTGCCGGTGGCCGGGCCGGGAACGGGTGATGGTGCGGCTGATGACCGCCACGGGAAGGATGCCCGCGGCCACGATGGTGAGCGCCCCGAGCGCGCACTCCTCGAGAAGCTCGTCGGAAGCGAACTGGTACACGAAGGTTGCGAGGGTCTCGTAGTCGAAGGGGCGCATGAGCAGGGTGAGCGGCAGCTCCTTCATGGTGTCGACGAAGACGAGCAGGGCCGCGACGAGCAGGCTCGGGCGGAGCAGAGGGAGGTGGACGCGCCGCAGGGCCGCGCCGGGTCCCGAACCGAGCGTGCGCGAGGCGCCGTCCATGCTCGGGGTGATCCGTTCGAGGCCCGCGTCGAGGGTCCGGTAGGAGAGGGACAGGAACCGGGCCGAGTAGCCGAGCACGAGACCCGCGAGGGTCCCGCTCAGGAGGAGGCCGGTGGAGACCCCGAAGAGATCCCGGCAGAGCGCGTCCACCGCGTTGTCGAACGCGCCGAGCGGATAGAGGAGGCCGACCGCGAGGACCGCCCCCGGCACCGCGTAGCCGACGGTCGCCGCCTCCGCCATCCCCCGGATGCCGGGCCGCCGCGAGAGCCGGACCCCGTAGGCGAGGACGAGGCCGAGGGCGGTGGTGACGGCCGCCGCGGCCGCCGCGAGCCGGAGGCTGTTTCCGGCGAAGGCGAAATACTCGCGGGCGAGCGCCGCCTCGTGGAACTCGATCGCGTAGCCCGCGAGCACGCCGGCCGGGAGCCCGAACCCGAGCAGGACCGGAAGTGCGCACCAGGCGAGGGCGGCGGCGCCCGCTCCGCGCGAGAGCGGATACTCCGGGAGCTCGCGGACCCGGGTGGTGGTGGCGTGGACGCGGCCCCGGCGCCGCGCCCGGCGCTCGAGCGCGAGCAGGGCCAGGGTGAAGACGACGAGGGCGACCGCGAGCTGCGAAGCGCCGGCCGGGCTGTCCATATTGAGCCACACGTCGAAGATCCCGGTGGTAAACGTTGGGACCGCGAAGAAATCGACGGTGCCGAACTCGTTGAGGGTCTCCATGAGGGCGAGCGCGGTCCCGACCGCGACACCCGGCCGCGCCATCGGCAGGGCGACCGCGAAGAAGCTCCGCGCCGGCCCGCGGCCGAGGGTGCGGCTCGCCTCGAACAGGCAGAAGCATTGCTCGATGAAGGCGGCCCGGGCGAGCAGGTAGACGTAGGGATAGAGGACGAGCGACAGCACGGCCACCGCCCCACCGAGGGAGCGGATCTCGGGGAACCGGTAGTCGCGGGCGGAGGTCCACCCGAACGCCTCGCGAAGGGCGGTCTGGACCGGACCCGCGTACTCGAGCTGGTCGGTGACGACGAAGGCGAGGACGTAACTCGGCACCGCGAGCGGCAGCAGGAGCGCCCAGGAGAGCATCCGCCGCCCGGGAAAGCGGTACATGGTGACGAGCCAGGCGGTGCTGGCCCCGATGACGATGGTGCCCGCCCCCACCCCCAGCATGAGCCACAGGGTGTTCGAGACGTAGACCGGGAGGACGGTCGCGGCGAGGTGGCTCCAGGTGTCGTCCGCGGGGTCCGCAGCCCGGTACGCGATGGTGGCGAGCGGCGCCGCGACGAGGGCGGCGACGGCGGCGGCGGCGACCGTCCAGCCGTCGAAGGACGGCCGTGCGGCGCGGCGGAGGGCGGCCGCGAGGGCGGTCACGTCGTTCGCGCGCCGGGCCGGGAGAGCCCGCGCTCGCGGCCGGCGCCGCGAGGAAGACGGGGCGGGATGCCGCGGGTCTCTCCGCGTCCCATCGGACGTGCGCGGGGCTCGCTTCGTACGCGGATGGGGGCGATACGCATCGTCATGCCGAACCGGAAGGAGGATGCCGCGGTTGCTCCGTGGGGCGACCGTCCGGAATGCGCCGAACCTGCGGCTCTTCCCGCTTGCGCACGAAGCCCGGGCTGGGACCGCCGCTCGGCGGAAGCCCGGACCCAGGCGGCCGCCCCACGATCCTTCCGATGAGCCCGGCCATCGCTCTCCGGTCTCCGGCGAGCTTCCGAGGTCGATCGCCCGTCATGTCTGCGGCAGCATCGAGGATGGTGGGTAATCAGGTCGTGTCGTGCGTACCGGCCGCCTCCCGTAGGGGCGCGGGTGCGCGATTCTAAATGAGAAAGTTTCACATTTGCAACGTGATTCCCGACTTGCGCTCACCCGGCTCGGGTGTCACCCTGCCCTCCCGCGAACCGCGTTCCGAGGAGGACGGAGGTGCAGGCCGACCTCAAGCGCGCCGGGCTCAAGGCGACCCTTCCCCGCCTTCGGATCCTCGAGATGCTCGAGGTCAGCCCCGACCGCCACGTGGGCGCGGAGGACCTCTACCGCGCCCTCCTTGCCGCCGGCGAGTCGATCGGCCTCGCGACGGTGTACCGGGTGCTCACCCAATTCGAGCAGGCGGGGCTCGTCATCCGCCATAACTTCGACAGCGGGTCCGCGGTCTTCGAGCTTGCCGCGGGTGAGCATCACGACCACCTGGTCTGCGTCCGCTGCGGCCGGGTGACCGAGTTCGTGGACGAGACCATCGAGCAACGCCAGCGCAAGATCGCGGCCCGGAACGGCTTCACGATGACCGACCACAGCCTTATCATCTACGGCGTGTGCTCGGACTGCGGGCGCGAGCTGGACTGACCGTCCGTCCCCTGCCTTCTCCCGTCCCGATTACGCACGAAGCCCGGCCCGGCCGCGGACACGATGGGCGGCCGGCTTCGGAAGCTCGCCGGAGACCGCAGGACGGCCGTCGTCCCGGCCGGAATGGGCGTGGGCCGGACCGATGCCGGTCCGATGCGGGGGCGCTCGATGTACCATCGCGGCGCCCTTGGATGCAGCAGGAGAGGACGAGGATGGGACCGCTCGCAGGCTTCCGGATCGTCGAGCTCGCGGGGATCGGCCCCGGGCCGATGTGCGCCATGATGCTCTCGGACATGGGTGCGGACGTCATCCGGGTGGACCGGGTGGCGGACCCCGGCCTCGGGATGAAGCGCGACCCGCGCTACGACCTCCTCAACCGCGGGCGCCGCTCCGCCGCCATCGACATGAAGACCGAGGCGGGCCGCGAAGCCGTGCTTCGCCTCGCGGGCGAGGCGGACGGGCTCATCGAGGGGTTCCGCCCGGGGGTGACCGAGCGCCTCGGCCTCGGCCCCGACGAATGCCTCGCGCGCAACCCCCGCCTCGTCTACGGCCGGATGACGGGCTGGGGCCAGGAAGGACCCGTCGCCCACGCGGCCGGGCACGACATCAACTACATCGCCCTCACCGGCGCACTGCACGCGGTCGGCCCGCGGGGCGGCCCGCCCGTCCCCGCCCTCAACCTCGTCGGGGACTTCGGCGGCGGCGGGCTCTACCTCGCCTTCGGCATGGTGTGCGGCCTCCTCGAAGCGCAGCGCTCCGGGAAGGGCCAGGTGGTCGACGCGGCGATGACCGACGGCTCCGCCTCCCTCATGACCATGGTGTACGGCATGTTCGCGGCCGGGGCCTGGGAGGACGAGCGCGGCCGGAACGCGGTCGACGGCGGCAGCCACTTCTACACCGTGTACGAGACGAAGGACGGCAAGTACGTCTCGGTCGGCTCCATCGAGGACAAGTTCTACGCCGAGCTCCTCGAACGGACCGGCGTGGACCCCGCCTCCCTCCCGGAGCAGTTCGACCGCGGGGAGTGGGCGAGCGCGACGGAGCGGTTCGCGGCGATCTTCCGCACGAAGACCCGCGACGAGTGGTGCGGGATCATGGAGGGGAGCGACGTCTGCTTCGCGCCGGTGCTCTCGCTCGCCGAAGCCCCCGCCCACCCCCACAACCGGGCGCGGGAGACGTTCGTGGAGGTGGACGGGGTGGTCCAGCCCGCCCCGGCGCCCCGCTTCAGCCGCACCGTGCCGGCCGTCCAGCGCCCGCCCGCGCGGCGCGGCGAGCACACCGACGAGGCGCTCGCCGACTGGGGGTTCTCGGCCGGAGAGATCGCCGCCCTGCGCGCCGCGGGGGCGATCGCGGGCGCCGAGCCGGCCGAAGCCGCCCCGGCGCAGGCGGCGGACTGAGTAACGGGGAGGCGGGCGGCTCCGGGCGAGCCCGATCCGCCGCGGCGCCCTCCCCCGCCCCCGGATGCGCCCGCTCGCCGCTCGCCGCCCGTTTCTCCGAGCGCTTCCCCGACCGACCGGAACACCGAGAGCATGACGTCAACCACCTCCCTGCCCCGCGTGGCCGTCATCGGCACCGGCGGCACCATCGCCTCCGTCGGGCGGCACAGCCTGGAGCTGGTCGAGTACATCACGAACAAGACCATGTACGACGTGCACGAGCTCCTTGCCCGGGTCCCGGAGGCGGGTCGGGTGGCGGAGGTCGTGCCCGTCCCCTGGGCGGCGCTCCCGAGCACCTCGATCGAGCCCGCCCACTGGTTGGAGATCGATGAGCGCATCCACTCGCTCGTCGAGGACGACCCCGGCCTCGAAGGGATCGTGCTCACCCACGGCACCGCGACCCTCGAGGAGACCGCGTACTTCCTCAACCTCACCCTCAAGGTGGGCCGGACGGTGGTGGTGACCGGGGCGCAGCGGCCCGCGAGCGGGCTCGGCACCGACGCGTTCCTCAACCTCGTCAACGCCCTCCGGGTGGCGGGGAGCGAGGCGGCCCGCGGCCTCGGGGTGGTCGTGATGCTGAACGACGAGATCCATGCCGCGCGCGAGGTCGCGAAGACCTCGACCCAGCGCCTCCAGACGTTCCGCGCCCCCGACTTCGGCGCGCTCGGGCACGCCGACGCGGACCGGGTCTCGATCTATCGCCGGCCGGTGCGCCGGCGGGCGCCCGACACCGAGTTCGACGTGCGGGGCGCGGCCGCCGGCGAGCTGCCGCGGGTCGACGTGAGCCTGTCGTACGCGGGCGCGGACGGCGCCGACGTCGCGGCCTTCGTCGATGCGGGCGCGAGGGGCATCGTCGTCGCCGGCTTCGCCCCCGGCCTCAATACGAAGGGCCAGGTCCGGGCCCTCGAACGCGCCCACGAGGCGGGGGTCGTCCTCGTCCAGTCGAGCCGGGTGGGGAGCGGGCGGGTGCCGCCGCTCGCGGGCGACCAGCAGCTTCCCGACCCCATCGTCGCCGACAACCTCACCCCGTGGAAGGCGCGCATCCTGCTCATGCTGGCCCTTCGCGAGACCGGGGACCGGGACGAGGTCCGCCGGATGTTCGAGACCTACTGAGGGCGAGGGCCGGGCACGGCGCGGCGGGACCGAGGCAGGACGGACCCGGACCCGGCCGGGACCCGGGGGGCCGTCCCGCCGCCGAGGAGAGGACCCGTACCGAAGTGGAAAGCATGAACGAATCGAAGGAGCTGCACGACCGCGCGATCATCGTCGACGGCCTCGTCATCAGCCGCTGGAGCCGCGCCGTCTTCGAGGCGATGCACCGGGGCGGGCTCACCGCCGCGAACTGTACCTGCTCGGTGTGGGAAGGCTTCCGGGGGACGATGGAGAACATCGCCGGGTGGCAGGGCTGGTTCCGCGAGCACGGCGACCTCATCACCCAGGTGCACGGCGCGGACGACGTCGAGCGGGCCAAGCGCGAGGGGCGGGTCGGGATCATCCTCGGGTGGCAGAACACGTCGGCCCTCGAGGACCGGGCGGACTTCGTCGAGATCTTCGCGTCCCTCGGGGTGCGGGTCATGCAGCTCACCTACAACACCCAGAACTTCGTCGGGACCGGATGCTGGGAGTCGCGCGACGGGGGGCTGTCGGACTTCGGGCGCGACGTCATCGACGAGATGAACCGGGTCGGGGTGCTGGCGGACCTCTCCCATGTCGGCGCGAAGACCACGGAGGAGGCGATCCGCCACTCGGCGATGCCGGTCGCCTTCACCCACTGCTGCCCGGTCGCCTTCCTCGACCACCCGCGGAACAAGACCGACGCGGAGATGCGGCTCATCGCCGAGCGGGGCGGGTTCGTCGGGGTCGCGACCTACACCCCGTTCCTGCCGTGGCAGGACGAGACCACCGTCGAGCAGTGCGTCGAGGTGTTCGAGCACGTCATCGACGTGGCGGGTGAGGACCACGTCGGTCTCGGCACCGACTTCACGGAGGGCCAGGACGTCGCGTTCTTCGAGTGGCTCCGGCGGGACAAGGGCATCGGCCGGAACCTGATGGCGGGCGAAGTGCGGGTACCGCCCGGGCCGAAGGGCCTCGAAACCCTCGCCGACTACCCCAACCTGACGGACGCGATGCTGCGCCGGGGCTGGAGCCCGCGGCGGGTCGAGAAGATCATGGGCGGCAACTGGCTCCGCCTCTTCCGCGAGGTCTGGGCCGGAAGCTGATCCGCCGCCCCCCGCCGCAAGGACGCCCGAAGGCCGCTCCCGCGAGGGGCGCCGTCCGCCGGAAGCGAGCGGGGTCCGTGCCCGACCCGCGCGGACGCGCCGGGACGAGGCAGCGCGGGCGCCCCGCGTCCGGGAACGTCGTAGGAATACCGCCCGATACGATCGGGCGAGGTCCCTACGCTCGGCGTCCTCCGGGACCGACGCCAGGACACGCGCAAGGGCGTATCATCCGCTCACCCGATTCATGGAAGAGGGAGCAGAAGCATGTCGCCCGAGCTGATCGCCATCCTCGGCGTCGGCGTCGCCCTCGCCGCACTGATGTTCCACATCCTCCGCCGAATGGAGGAGCGGTTACGACAGGACATGCAGCGCTCCGAGGTGCGGATGGAGTCACGGTTCACGTCTCACGACGGGCGATTCACCTCGCACGACGGACGGTTCACCGTCCTGGAAGCGCGCGTTTCGGACATCGGGGAGCGGCTGGCGAGGGTCGAAGGGCTCCTCGAAGGCCTCCGCGACGCCATCACCGGCCGCCAAGCCGCCTGAAGACGTCCCCCGCGCTCCGGGCAGGATACCTCCCCTCGGGCGGTCCGCGGTCCGGCGGAAATGTCTGCGACGCCCGCCGGAAGCGAGCGGGGTCCGTGCCCGGCCCGCGCGGACGCGCCGGGACGAGGCGGTGCGGGAACCCCGCATCCGGGAACGCCGTAGGAATGCCACCCGATGCGACCGGGCGGCATTCCTGCGCTCGGCGTCCTCCGGGACCGACGCCAGGACAGGCGCAAGGGCGTATCATCCGCTCACCCGATTCATGGAAGAGGGAGCAGAAGCATGTCGCCCGAGCTGATCGCCATCCTCGGCGTCGGCGTCGCCCTCGCCGCACTGATGTTCCATATCCTCCGCCGGATGGAGGAGCGGTTACGACAGGACATGCAGCGCTCCGAGGAACGGGCCAGGCACGACATCCGGGGGGCCGAGGAACGGACACGGCAGGAAGCCCGGGAATCCGAGGAGCGGATGCGGCAGGACATCCAGGGAGCCGAGGAGCGGACGGAGTCACGGTTCACGTCCCTCGACGGGCGCTTCACGTCCCACGATGGGCGGTTCACGGTCCTGGAGACGCGCCTTTCGGATATCGGGGAGCGGCTGGCGAGGGTCGAAGGGCTCCTCGAAGGCCTCCGCGACACGATCACCGGCCGCCAAGCCGCCTGAAGACCTCCCCCGCACCCTCCGGGCAGGATGCCCACCACGCCGCGCACGCCCCTCGGACGGGGCGCTGCCCGGTGGAAATGCCTGTGGCGCCCACCGGGGCCGCCTTGCCGAGCTGCCGGTCGCGCCGCGAGGAGGCGGTGCGGGAACCCCGCATCCGGGAACGCCGTAGGAATGCCGCCCGATGCGACCGGGCGGCATTCCTACGCTCAGCGTCCTCCGTGACCGACGCCAGGACATGCGCAAGGGCGTATCATCCGCTTACCCGATTCATGGAAGAGGGAGCAGAAGCATGTCGCCCGAGCTGATCGCCATCCTCGGCGTCGGCGTCGCCCTCGCCGCACTGATGTTCCACATCCTCCGCCGGATGGAGGAGCGGTTACGACAGGACATGCAGCGCTCCGAGGAACGGGCCAGGCACGACATCCGGGGGGCCGAGGAGCGGACGCGGCAGGAAACCCGGGAATCCGAGGAGCGGATGCGGCAGGACATCCAGGGAGCCGAGGAGCGGACGGAGTCACGGTTCACGTCCCTCGACGGGCGCTTCACGTCCCACGACGAGCGCTTCACGTCCCACGACGGGCGGTTCACGGTCCTGGAGACGCGCCTTTCGGATATCGGGGAGCGGCTGGCGAGGGTCGAAGGGCTCCTCGAAGGTCTCCGCGACACGATCACCGGCCGCCAAGCCGCCTGAAGACCTCCCCCGCTCCTTCCGGGCGGGACCCCCACCGCGATGCGGACGACGCTCCCCCGAGCGGCCCGCCCCCGCCCGGTCAGGCGGCGCGGGCGGGGGCCGCCTCGCCGCCCCCCGCCCGCCAGCGTTCGAGGAGCGCCGCCCGCTCCGCCGCGGCCTCGGCGGCGTTCCGCTCCTTGACGTGGCCGTAGCCGCGGATCCGATCGGGGATGGAGGCGATCTCGACCGCGAGGGCGAGGTTCCCGGGGCGAAGGCCCGCGAGCAGCTCGTCCATCGTCTCGAAGTACTCCTCGATGAGCCGGCGCTCCATGCGCCGCTCCGCGGTGCGGCCGAAGACGTCGAACGGGGTCCCGCGAAGACCCCGCATCTTCGCGACGAGGGCGAGCACCTTCCACATCCAGGGGCCGTAGGCGCGTTTGCGGGCTTCTCCCGTCACCGGGTCGCGCCGGGCCAGAAGGGGCGGGGCCATGTGGAAGGAGACCCGGAGGTCCCCCTCGAAGCGCGCCGCGAGCCGCTCCCGGAAGGCGCCGTCGGTGTAGAGGCGGGCCACCTCGTACTCGTCCTTGTAGGCCATCAGCTTGTAGGCGAAGCGGGCGACCGCCCCGGCGAGCTCCTCACCCGTCCCGAGCCCCCGCTCCGTCGCGCGTACCCGCTCGACGAGCCCGCGGTAGCGCGCCCCCCAGGCCGCGTTCTGCCACCCGGTGAGGTCCACCGCCCGCCGCTCGACGAGCTCGTCGAGGGTCTTCGGCGCGGGCGGCTCCAGGCCCTCGCCGCCCCGGAGGGCGAGGCTCTCGACCGCCGCGAGGTCGCGCCCCGCCCGCCGGCCCCAGCGGAACGCCTCGCGGTTCATCCCGACGGCCACCCCGTTCAGCTCGATGGCCCGCTCGATGGCGACCCCCGACACCGGAACGAGCCCCCGCTGGTAGGCGAACCCGAGGAGGAAGAGGTTGCTCGCGATCGCGTCCCCGAGGAGCCGGGTCGCGATGCGGGTCGCGTCGAGAAGCTGGACGTTGTCCTTGCCCGCCGCCGCCCGGATGCGCCCGACGATGGATTCGGTCGGGAACTCGAGGTCCGGGTTGCGGGCGAACTGCCCGGTGATCTGCTCGTGGGTGTTGACGATGACCCGGGTGCGGCGCGGATCCATGACGTTCAGGGCGAGGTCCCCGGACGCCACGAGGCTGTCGCAGCCGAGCACGAGGTCCGCCGCCCCCGCGTTCAGCCGGACCGCCCGCACGTCCTCCGCACGGGCCGCGACCCGCACGTGGCTCGTGACCGCCCCGCCCTTCTGGGCCATCCCGAACTGGTCGACGGTCGAGAACGCCACCCCTTCCAGATGTGCGGCCATGGTGACGAGGGCGCCGATGGTGACCACCCCGGTGCCCCCCACCCCGGCGACGAGGATGCTGAAGGGGCGGCCGCCCTCGACGAGGCGCGGGCGGTCCGGCTCGGGCAGCGCGGCGAGCCCGGCCGGGACCTCGACCTCGGCCCCGCCCCGCCGCGGCTTCGCCCCCTGCACGGTGACGAAGCTCGGACAGAAGCCTTCGACGCAGGAGAAGTCCTTGTTGCAGGCGGACTGGTCGATCCGGCGCTTGCGCCCGTACTCGGTGTCGAGGGGCAGCACCGAGAGGCAGTTCGACTTCGCGTTGCAGTCTCCGCAGCCCTCGCAGACCCGGTGGTTGATGAACGCCCGCCGGTCCGGATCCGCCATCGCCCCGCGCTTCCGCCGCCGGCGCTTCTCGGCCGCGCAGGTCTGGTCGTAGATGAGGACGCTCACCCCCGGCGCCTCGCGAAGCTCGCGCTGGATGCGGTCGAGGTCCCGCCGGTGGCCGAGCTTCGTCCCCGGCGCGAACGCCGCGGCCGAGCCGTACTTCTCCGGCTCGTCGGACACCAGCCGGATCGTCTCGACCCCCTCGCTCCGCACCTGGCGGCTGATCGCGGGCGGGTCGATCGGGCCGTCGTGGGGCTGCCCCCCGGTCATCGCCACCGCGTCGTTGAAGAGGATCTTGTAGGTGATGTCGATCCCGGCCGCGACGCACGCCCGGATCGCGAGGAGGCCCGAGTGGTAGTAGGTGCCGTCGCCGAGGTTCTGGAAGACGTGGCCGGTCTCGACGAAGGGGGCCTGCCCCATCCAGTTCGCGCCCTCGCCGCCCATGTGGGTGTGGGTGACGTTGCCGCGGTCCATGTAGGTGGCCATGAAGTGGCACCCCACCCCGCCCTGGGCGCGGCTTCCCTCCGGCACCCGGGTCGAGGTGTTGTGGGGGCACCCGGAGCAGAAGTACGGGGTGCGCGCCACCGAGAGGGCCTCGCGGGCGCGCGCCTGGCGCGCCTTCGCGTCGATGAACGCGATGCGGTCGCGGAGGGCGGGCGAGGTATGGAAGTGGGCGATGCGGGGCGCGAGGGCGCGCGCCACGTCGTCGGGCGAGACCTCCGGGAAGCCGGGGAGCAGCACCCTCCCCGACTCGTCCTTCTGCCCGACGACCCGCGGGCGGCGCCCGTCGGGGAGCGGATAGAGGGCGTTGCGGACCTGGAGCTCGGAGAGGGTCACCTTCTCCTCGACGACGAAGAGCTCTTCGAGGCCGTCCGCGAACCCGCGCACCGTCTCCGCGTCGAACGGATACGGCATCGCCAGCTTGAGCACCGTGATCCCGAGCTCGTCCGCGGTGCGGTCGTCGATCCCCAGATCGAAGAGCGCCTGGCGGACGTCGTTCCACGCCTTGCCGGTGGCGACGATCCCGTAGCGGGGCCGCCGGCTCGCGAGCGTCACCCGGTTGAGCCGGTTCGCCCGCGCATACGCCACCGCGGCGTCGAGCTTCCAGTCCCGGTGGCGGGGCTCCATCTGGTACCAGAAGTCCGGGATGCGGAGGTTGAGCCCGTCCGGGGGCGTTTCGAAGTCGGCCGGAAGCACGGTCTCGGGGTCGAAGGGGTCCGCGGGGAGCGGCGCGCTCGCGTCCACGGTGTCCGGCACCGCCTTGTAGCCCACCCACGCCCCCGAGAAGCGCGAGAGCGCGATGCCGTGCAGGCCGTAGCCCAGCACCTCGTGCACGGTGGAGGGATAGAGGAAGGGCATCATCAGCTCGACGAAGGCGAACTCGTGGGCGGCGGGCGCGTCGGTGGACGTGAGGGCGTGGTCGTCCCCGACCATGACGAGCACCCCTCCGTGGCGGGAGCTGCCCGCCATGTGGCCGTGGCGGATCGCGTCCATGCTCCGGTCGAGCCCCGGTCCCTTGCCGTACCACAGGGAGAAGACCCCGTCGTGCCGGCAGTCGCCGAGCTCCGCCGCCTGCTGGCTGCCCCAGATCGCGGTGGCCGCGAGGTCCTCGTTGACGGCCGGCTGGAAGTGGATCCGGGAGCCCGCGAGGAAGCGCCGGGCGGACCACAGCTCCTTGTCGATGTTGTGCATCGGGGAGCCGCGATAGCCGGTGACGTAGCAGGCGGTGTCGAGGCCGGCCCGCCGGTCCCGGATGCACTGCATCATCGCGAGGCGCACGATCGCCTGGCTCCCGGTGATGTGGACCCGTCCTTCCCGGCTCTCGTACTTGTCGTCCAGGGAAACCGCGGCAAGCTGCATCGTCACTGCTCCGGTGGCGGCCTCCGGTCCGGCGCCGCGCCTCGGGGCCCCCGGCGGGGGCCGGCGCGCGCAAACGGGTCCACGGCCTCGATCCGGCAAGTGTAGCGCCAACCCCGGCTCCCGTCCGGTGGCCGCCCTTCGCCCTCATGCCGCGGCAGGGCAATCGCCTGCCGGCAGGGCGCGACGGCCGCTGCGGGCGAGGACCGTCGGAGCATGAAGGAGCGACGCCCCTCCCCCAGGACCATTTCGTTCTGCCGGTGTCCGGCTCCAGGGACTGCCGCCGAGTCCCGACTTGCGCCGCCTGAACCACCGAGCTCGCATTCTCGACCCTGCTTCACCCGAAATCGTCTTCGGGGCGCCTTCGGCGCACGTCTGCGACTCACGATGAAATCACCCTGCGCCACGGCCGCCGCCCCCCTTGGAAGAACGGCGCCGCGGCGCGTAAAGTCCGGGCGGCGGCCCGGTCATTCGGAGATGGTCCCTTGAGCTGGTGGGGAATGCTTCTCGGCGGCACGTTCGGCTTCCTCATCGGAGGGCCGATCGGGGCGGTGCTGGGCGCCGCCCTCGGCCGCTCCTTCGGCCGCGCGGTCGGCCGGCTGGAGGGCGTGGAGCGGCTGGAGGCCGGCCGCGGGCCGGGCAGCGCTTCGCGGGAACGCGCGCAGCTCGCGTTCTTCACCGCCACCTTCGGGGTGATGGGCCAGGTCGCCAAGGCGGACGGGCACGTGAGCCCGGACGAGATCCGGCTTGCCAACCGGGTCATGGACGAGCTGGGCCTCGACGCCGAGCAGCGCGACGCCGCGCGCGCGGTCTTCAACGAAGGCAAGTCGTCCCGCTTTCCCCTCGACGACGTGCTCGGCCAGCTCCGGGCGGAGTGCGGCCGCGCGACCAACCTCCTTCGCATGTTCCTCGAGATCCAGGTCCAGGCGGCTTGGGCGGACGGCGGGGTCCACCCCGAGGAACGCCGTCTCCTGCTGCGCGTCGCCGCGCGGCTCGGGTTCCCGGAGGCGACGTACCTCGAGATCGAGCGGATGGTCGGCGCGGGCGCGGAGGCCGGGAGGAGGACGGGGCCGAGCCTGGAGGACGCCTACGCGACGCTCGGGGTCTCGCCGGACGCCCCCGATGCCGAGGTCAAGCGCGCCTACCGCCGCCTGATGAGCCGGCACCACCCCGACAAGCTCGCATCGAAGGGGCTGCCGGAGGAGATGATGCGGGCCGCGACCGAGCGCACCCAGCAGATCAAGGCGGCCTGGGACCGGGTCCAGGCCGCCCGTGCCGGCCGGCGCACTTCGGGGCCGCGGGCGGCGGCATGAGCGCGGCATGAGTGCGGCGGCCGGTTTCGCGTGCTGGCGCTGCGCCGCGCCGCTCGGCGAGCTGCCGCGTCCGCTCCCCCGGGCCGCGGCCTGTCCCGGGTGCGGGGCGGACCTGCACGTGTGCCGCATGTGCCGGTTCCACGACCCGGGCCGGAGCCGGGGCTGCCGGGAGCCGGTCGCGGACCACGTGCGGGACCGGGAGCGGGCCAACTTCTGCGGCTACCTCGAGCCCTCCCCGGACGCGGGGGACGGGAGCCGCGAGGCCGAGGCGCGAGCGTCCCGCGCCGCGCTCGACGCGCTCTTCGGCCTCGACGGGGAGAAATAGGAGCCCGGGAACCGGAAGCTCCGAAAATGGCCGGCCAGCCCCATCGCGGGTCCTCCGACCCGGTCGGACTCGATGAATCATCCTGGGTGCGCACCATCCTCGGCCCTGCCACGGACACGATGGGCGTTCGGCCTCGGAAGCTCGCCGGACACCGCAGGACGAATCCCGAGGGAGCCGCAGGGCGACGCCCAAGCCTGCGGGGATGGTCGTGGCTCGGCTGCCTGGACCCGGATTTCCACGGACCGGGGCTCGCAAGCCGGGCGACGAATCCCCATGCCGGCCCGCGCCCCGCGCACGCCACGCGCTACACTGGGCGGATGCGCCACGCCCCGGAGCACCGAACTTGAGCACCCCGACAGCACTCCGCCGGACGTTCGGGCTGGACGACCGCCACTCGGGCATATCGGCCGGCGACGTCCCGGCCCTCATGCGGGTCCGCCAGCACTTCGCCCGCCCCCGGGAGGCGGACGTCGCCGCCGCCGTCCGCCGTGAAGCAGCCCCCTTCCTCGCCGCCGTGCGCCCCGGCCAGCGGATCGCCGTCACCGGCAGCAGCCGCGGCATCCCGAACCTCGCGGTGGCGGTGCGCGAGGTCGCGGCCGCGATCCGCGACGCGGGCGCCGAGCCCTTCGTGGTCCCCGGCATGGGGAGCCACGGCGGGGCCACCGCGGCCGGCCAGGTCGAGGTGCTGGCCAACAACGGCATCACCGAAGAGACGGTCCGGGCGCCCATCCGCTCGTCGATGGAGGTCGTCCGGGTCGGCACGACGTCCACCGGATTCCCGGTCTACCTCGACCGCAACGCGAGCGAGGCGGACGGCATCGTGGTCGTGAACCGGGTCAAGCCCCATACCGGGTTCACCGGAAAGGTGGAGAGCGGGCTCTGCAAGATGATGGTCATCGGCCTCGGCAAGCAGGCCGGCGCCCAGAAGATCCACCAGCAGGGCCTCAAGGTCGAGATGCGCCGGATGATCCTGGAAGCGTCCCGGATCATCCTCGAGCACTCGCCCGCCGCCTTCCTGGGCGGCATCGCCCTCGTCGACAACGCGTTCAAGGAGACCGCGCTGGTCCGCGGGGTCTCGATGCGCTCGCACGAGGCGCTCGTCGACGAGGAAGGCGCGCTCCTCGAGACCGCGTACGGCTACCTCCCCCGCATCCCCTTCGAGGACGTGGACACCCTCGTCGTCGACGAGATGGGCAAGAACGTGAGCGGCTCGGGGATGGACACCAACGTCATCGGGACGAAGCCGGGGCTGGAGCACCCCCGCATCGGCGCGATCTACGTTCGCTCCCTCACCCCGGAGACGCACGGCAACGCGACCGGCATCGGCCAGGCGGACGTGATGCCGCGTCGCCTCCTCGAGCAGATCGACTTCCACTCGACCTACATGAACACGTTCACCGCCAAACGGCTGGCCGGGTCGAAGATGCCGCTCATGGCCGAGAACGACCTCCAGGCCATGCAGGTCTGCCTCACCGTGCGGGCGGAGGAAGACCCGGCGACCGCCCGCGTGGTGCGGATCCGGAACACGAACCTCCTCGCCGAGTTCGGCGCATCCCCGGCGCTCCGCGGCGAGATCGAGGCGCAGCCGTCGCTCGAGGTCCTGGACGAAGCGAAGCCGCTCGGCTTCGACGAGCACGGCGACTTTGCCTGAGCCGGGCGCGCCGGGCGCCGGGCGCCGCGAGCGCTCCCCGCCGACCGGGCCGCCGGCCGAGCCGACGGCGACGTCGCCTTCGCGGCGGCCGGCGCGAGGCGTCGCCGGATGGCTCGCGGTCCGTCTTCCGTTCTACTACGGCTGGATCGTGGTCGCGGTGGCATTCGTCACCATCGCCATCGGGGCCAACAGCCGCACCGCCTTCTCGCTCCTCTTCCCGCCCCTCCTCGACGAGACGGGCTGGCCGCGGGGGCTCACCGCCGGCATCTTCTCGTTCGGCTTCCTCGTCTCCATCCCCCTCTCCGCCGGCGTCGGCTGGCTCATCGACCGGCTCGGGCCGGGCTTCGTGATGCCCGTCGGGGCGTGGACGGTGGCGGTCGGACTGATCCTCGCCACCGCCGCCGCGGCGCCCTGGCACCTGTACCTGACCCTCGGCGCTCTCGCCGTCGGCGGGAGCATCAGCCTCGCCTTCATCGGCCACGGGGCCTTCCTGCCCAACTGGTTCTCGCGCCGGCGGGGCCTCGCCATGGGGATCGCGGCCTCGGGGGTCGGGTTCGGCGCCCTCCCCCTGTTCCCGTGGATACAGTGGATCGTGGACCACTACGGCTGGCGGGAATCGTGCTGGCTCCTCGCCCTGTTCCTCCTCGCGATCGTGCTTCCGCTCAACCTCCTCCTCCCCCGCCGCGATCCTTCGGAACTCGGCCTCGAGCCCGAAGGCGGGGAGGCGCCCGAGCCGGGCCGTCCGGACGACGCCGCGCATACCGGCTCCGTGGACGGCCGCCCGCCGCCGGCGCGGACCGGGCGGACCGGGCGGACCGGGCGGACCCTGCGCGGCGCCCTTCGCGACGCACGGTACTGGTTCGTGTGGGCCGGGATTTTCTGCGCCCTGTTCGCGTGGTACTGCATCCAGGTGCACCAGACCCGGTTCCTGATCGACGTGGGCTTCTCCCCCGCGACGGCCGCCTGGGCCCTCACCCTCGTCGGGGTCACCGGCATCGCGGGCCTCATCGGGATCGGGCACCTCTCGGACCGCATCGGCCGGGAGTGGGGCTGGACCGCCGCCTGCGGCGGCTACGTGGTCTGCTACGCGCTGCTCCTCGTCCTCGAGCGCGTACCGAGCGCGCCCCTGATGTACCTCATGGTCGCGTCCCAGGGGCTCCTCGGCTACGGGATCGCATCGCTCTACGGATCGGTCGCCGCCGACCTCTTCCAAGGCCCGCGTTTCGGGACGATATTCGGAACCCTGAGCCTGGGAGCGGGCCTGGGGGCGGCCGCGGGCCCCTGGGTCGGCGGGGTCGTCTTCGACGCCGGCGGCAGCTACGCGCCCGCCTTCGTGCTCGGGGTGCTCCTGTCCGTCGTGTCCGCCGTGTGCATCTGGCTCGCCGCCCCCCGCAAGGTGCGGCCGGTGACGTAGCGCCACGGCCGCCGCACCGGGCGGAACACCGCGACAGGGCCCTTTTGCTTTCCGAAAAGCAAATCGAATCAAAATAGTACGAAAACTACCGGATGAGATTGGTCGGCGTCGAAGAGCCGGCTGCCGGAGCCGCGGATCCCTGGCTCCGGCGCAGGAGGCCGAGAGAGAGCGGCCCCGAACCCGCGGCCCCGTCCGGCGGACCTTCCTCCCAGGGCCTCTTCACGCTGCCGGGGTCCGGCTCAGGGGCTGCCGTCACGTCCTGATCCGCATCGCATGAATCGTCGAATGTGCATTTTGATACCAGCATCATCCGAATTCTTCTTCGATACACGTCCGGCGCCCCCCGATGCAGCGTGAGACGACCCCGCCCTTCCTCACCGCGGCCCTCCCTTCATGTCGGCAACGAGCCGATCCCGATCCTGCGGCCCACGGCCCTTCGTTGATCGTTTTTCCCGCCCCGTGCTAGATTCCGGGCCGCGAACGGCGAACGGAGGAGGCCGGATCGAATCGCTCCTTCCAACGGCGAAGCCGGCCCCCGAACGGACGCGGCGCTCGCCGCAACCCGGCCTGCGCGGCAGGCACGAACCCGGAGAGATACACATGAAACGATTTCCGAAGAAAGCATCCCTGGGCTTGGCGATGCTGCTGGGCGCGAACGTGGCGATGGCGGAATGCGGCGACGTCCAGATCGCCGAGATGAACTGGGCCTCCGCCCAGCTGATGGCGAACGTGGACAAGATCATTCTCGAAGAGGGATACGGCTGCAACGTGGAGCTGGTTCCCGGCGACACCATGCCCACGTTCACCTCCCTGAACGAGAAGGGCGAGCCGGACGTCGCGCCCGAGCTCTGGATCAACGCGGTGCGCGACCCGCTCAAGATGGCGCTCGACGAAGGCCGGCTGCACTCGGCCAACGACGGCCCCATCAGCGGCCTCGGTGAAGGCTGGTGGGTCCCGCCCTACGTGGTCGAGAACCACCCCGACCTGAAGACCGTGCTGGACGTGCTCGAACGCCCCGATCTCTTCCCGGATGCGGAAGATCCTTCCAAGGGCGCATTCGTCGGATGCCCGGCCGGCTGGGGCTGCCAGCTCGCGAACGCCAACCTGTTCCGCGCGTTCAAGATGGCCGACAAGGGCTGGAAGCTGGTGGACCCGGGCTCGGCGGCAGGGCTGGACGGCTCCATGAGCAAGGCGGTCAACCGCGGCGAGAACTGGTTCGGCTACTACTGGTCGCCGACCGCCCTCATCGGCCGCCACAAGATGGTCAAGCTCGACTTCGGGGTGCCGTTCGCCGGCAGCGAGAACTGGGACGGCTGCGTCGTCAAGCCGGAGCAGGAATGCGCCGACCCGCAGCCCTCCGCGTGGACGATGTCGGAGGTGCACACCGTGGTCACCGACGACTTCGCGAAGACCGCCGGCAGCGAGGTGATGGAGTACCTGCGCAAGCGCGTGTACCCCGGCGACGTGATGAACGCCATGCTGGTCTACATGGACGACAACCAGGCCGACGGCGCGGACACCGCGGCCGAGTTCCTTCGCGCCCACCCCGACGTGTGGAAGGCGTGGGTGCCCGAGGAAGCCGCCATGAAGGTGAAGGCGATGTAGGAGGCCGGCGAGGCCGAGACGTTCACCCGATTCGGCCGAACGAGCCCGCCCGAGTCCTTCGGGCGGGCTTTTTTTTCGCGGGGAAGCGCGCGGTCGAGCCGGGATCATTCACACCCGACGGGAGGCAGGCATGGACTTCCTGACAGAGTTTCCAAGCATGGACCGGCAGGAGCTTCGCGACCTCAAGAAGGCCATCGACGGGGGGTTCCGGAGCTTCTCGCGAGAGTTCGGCGAAGCGCTCGAGAACTTCTTCGAGCCGCTGCTCTGGTTTCTCGTCTGGTTCGAGAAGCTGCTGCGCGCCGCGCCGTGGCCGCTCGTCATCCTGGTGATCGCGGTTCTCGCCTGGCTGGGCTCCCGGAGCAGGACGGTCGTCGCCGGCTGCGTGCTGTCGTTCCTCGCGATCGGCTACTTCGGGATGTGGAACGACACCATGTCGACACTGGCCATCATCTCGGTGGCCACCCTGCTCTGCATCGCGGTGGGGATCCCGTTCGGCATCCTGATGGCGCGCTCGAACCGCACCCAGGCGGCCATCACGCCGGTGCTGGACATCATGCAGACGATCCCCGCGTTCGTCTACCTGATCCCGGTCGTCATGCTGCTCGGGATCGGCAAGGTGCCGGGCCTGATCGCGGTATGCATCTACGCCATCCCGCCGATCGTCCGGCTGACCAACCTCGGCATCCGGCTGGTCGAGAAGGAGGCGCTGGAGGCGGCGGACGCATTCGGCGCGGACTACCGACAGAAGCTGTTCGGGGTCCAGATCCCGCTCGCCCTGCCGAACATATTCGCCGGCGTGAACCAGACCATCATGATGGCGCTGTCGATGGTGGTCATCGCGTCCATGATCGGGGTCGCGGGCCTCGGGGTGCCGGTGTTGCGGTCGGTCTCCAACCAGTACCTGGCCCTCGGCCTGATGAACGGCCTCGCGATCGTGGCGCTGGCGATCATCTTCGATCGGGTCTCGCAACGGTTCGGCGAGCGGCTGCAGCGGCATCGCGAGGGGGTCGATCATGGCTGAGCCCAAGATCAGGATAGAGAGCCTGTACAAGATCTTCGGTCCCCGCGCGGAGTCGGTGCTGGGGGCCGTCCAGGCGGGCCTGTCCAAGCACGAGCTGCTCGAGAAGCACAACCACGTGCTCGGGCTGAAGGACATCAACGTCGCCGTCACCCCCCGGGAGATCTCCGTCATCATGGGGCTCTCCGGATCGGGCAAGTCCACCCTCATACGCCACGTCAACCGACTGATCGAGCCCACCTCCGGCCGGATCATGGTCGACGGGCAGGACGTCCTCACCATGACCCGGGAGGAGCTGATCGAGTTCCGGCGCCACAAGGTCTCGATGGTGTTCCAGCGGTTCGGGCTGCACGTGCACCGGACCGTGGCGGAGAACGCCGCCTACGGCCTCGTGATCCAGGGGTCCCCCCTCGAGCAGGCCAAGGAGCAGAGCCGGAAGTGGCTCGACCGGGTCGGGCTGTCGGGCTTCGAGGACCACTACCCGTCACAGCTGTCGGGGGGGATGCAGCAGCGGGTCGGGCTCGCCAGGGCCCTCGCCACCGACGCGGAGATCCTGCTGATGGACGAGCCCTTCTCGGCCCTCGACCCGCTGATCCGCACCGACATGCAGGACGTGCTGCTGGGTCTTCAGGAGGAGCTGAACAAGACGATCGTGTTCATCACCCACGACCTCGACGAGGCGCTCCGGCTGGGAGACGGCATCGCCATCCTGCGCGACGGCGCGGTGATTCAACAGGGCGACCCGCAGGCCATCATCCTGCACCCCGCGGACGACTACATCTTCGACTTCGTCAAGGACATCAATCGAAGCCGGGTGATCGAGGCGAAGTCGGTCATGACACGAGGCGAAACGGTCGACGGGCCGAACCTCCCGCAGGACCTCGTCCTGGAAGACGCCCTGCAGATCGTCTCCGCCACGAAGCTGAGTCGGGCCAACGTCGTCGATGCCGGTGGAGAGGTCATCGGCAGCATCAGCCTGGACCAGATCATCGGCGGGATCGCCCGGCCGGGCGAGAGCGGCGACCAGGGGGAGAGGTACCGGTGACCGGGTCGGCCGATTCGACCCCCTTCCCCCCCGTCGTCCCTCCGCCCGTCGCCCCTCGCCTCCCGCCGTCCCCGGACCGGACCACCGCCCGTGCAGGAGCCCTTCGACCGTGAGCCAGCCTCCCTCCCCTCCCCGGCCCGTTGAATCCCCCGCGGACTGGATCGCCCACCACGCGCGTTACTCCCCGCGGCGCGAGGCGGTCCACGACCTCGCATCGGGCCGGCGCTTCACCTATGCGGAGCTCGACGAGCGGATCGGCCGGGCCGCCCTCTGGATGCGGGACCGGCTCGGGGTGGGCCGGGGCGATCGGGTCGCAGTCCTCTCCCACAACGACTCCGACGTCTTCGAGGTCCAGTTCGCGTGCCAGCGGCTGGGCGCGATCTTCCTGCCCCTCAACTGGCGGCTCGCGGCCCCCGAGCTCGAGTTCATCTGCGGCGACGCCGGACCGCGGGCGTTCCTGTACGGGGTCGAGTTCGAGGCGGCGGCCCGGGAAGTGGCCCGGGCCTGCGCCGTCGAGCACACCGCGGGGCTCGCCAACGGCGGGCCGAGCGAGTACGAAGCGGGGGTGGCCGGGGCGAGCGGAACCCTGGCCGACCCGGGGCTCGAGCCCGGCGACACCTGGACCATCATGTACACCTCGGGGACGACCGGACGCCCCAAGGGCGCCCGCAACACCTACCGGATGGGGCTCTACAACACCCTCAACTCGGTGGCCGCCTGCGACGTGGGCCCCCGCACCCGCAACCTCGTCTTCCTGCCGACGTTCCATACCGGGGGGCTCAACGTGTACGCGAACCCGGTGTTCCACACCGGCGGAACCAACGTCGTCATGCGGACCTTCGACCCGGGGCGTTTCCTCCACGTCCTCTCGGACCGCGAGACCCCGCTCACCCACGCCCTCGGGGTGCCCACGAACTTCCTCATGACCGCCGAGGAGCCGGGCTTCGCCGAGGCCGACCTGGGCCACCTCGCGCTCCTCGGGGTCGGGGGGGCGCCGGCCTCCCTCGCCCTCCTGGAGCGGTACGCCGAGAAGGGCGCCCCCCTCCAGCAGCTCTGGGGGATGACGGAGACCGGCCCGCTCGGCCTCGTCCTGAGCGCGGACCAGGCCCTCGCGAAGGCCGGCTCGTCCGGCCTCCCGGTGATGTACTCGGAGCTCGAGGTCGTCGACGAGCAGGGGCGCCCCCTCGGCCCGGACGCGACCGGGGAGCTGATGATCCGCGGACCCAACGTCACCCCCGGCTACTGGAACCGCCCCGAGGCGAACCGGGAGTCCTTCACCGAGGACGGCTGGTTCCACACCGGGGACGCGGCCCGCACCGACGAAGACGGCTACTTCTACATCGTGGACCGCTGGAAGGACATGTTCATCTCGGGGGGAGAGAACGTGTACCCGGTGGAGGTCGAGAACGCCGTCTACGAGCTCGACGGGGTGCTCGAGAACGCGGTGGTCGGGGTCCCGGACCCGAAGTGGGGCGAGGTGGGCCGGGCCTACGTGGTGCTGAAGGACGGATCGAACCTCGACGGCGGCGCGATCCTGGAGCATTGCCGCGACCGCATCGCGCGCTACAAGGTGCCGAAGGAGGTGCGGTTCGTCGACGAGCTGCCGCACAACGCGACCGGCAAGATCCTCAAGCACGAGCTTCCCCGCGACTGAGGCGGCCTCCTTTCATCCGTCGCCGACGTTCTTCGCGAACTCGCCGGTGACCCACGGCAGCCGCCCCCGGCATCGTCCACGAGGGGGGCCGCGGCCCCCCTCCCCCGCCCCTCCCGCTTTCCCGTCCCGCCCGCGCCGCCCCGCCGGGCGCGGCCGGATCGTCCGCCGCCTCCGCGGCTACCGGAACGCGCGGGCGACGGGGCCGACCGCGAGGCTCGCGAGAAAGAAGAACGCCGCCGACACCACGATCGACGGCCCGGCCGGCGTATCCAGCCAGAGGGATCCGAACAGTCCGAGGACCCCGGATGCGATCCCGATCGTCGACGCGACGACCGCCATCTGCTCCGGGGTGCGCGACAGCGCGCGGGCGGCCGCGGCCGGGATGATCGAGAGCGCGACGATCAGCAGCACCCCGACCACCTTCATCCCCACCGCGACGATCGCGGCCATCAGCACGACGTAGAGCACCCGGAAGCGGAAGACCGGGATGCCCTCCGCCCGCGCGAGGTCCTCATGGAGGGTGGCCGCCACGAGCCCGCGCCAGAACAGGACGAGCACCGCGAGGCAGACCGCTCCGCCGCCCCAGATGACGGCGAGGTCCCCCGAGGTGACGGCCAGTACGTCTCCGAAGAGGAAGCCGATGAGGTCGTGCCGGAATCCGTTCTCGGACAGGGCGAGGACGACCAGGCCGAGGGCCAGGGTGGAGTGGGACAGGACCCCGAGCAGGGTATCCGTCGCGAGGCGGCCGGTGCGTTCGAGGCCGGCGAGCGCGAGCGCGACCATGACGACGACCCCGAAGACCCCGAACCCGAGCCCGATGCCGAGCGCCGCGCCGATCGCGACGCCGAGGAGCGCCGAATGGGCCATCGTGTCGCCGAAGTAGGCCATCCGGCGCCACAGGAGGATGCAGCCGACCGGGGCCGCGACGCACGCCGTCCCCGCCGCGGCGAGAAGCGCGCGTACGAAGAAGTCATCCAGCAACGCCCGACCCCCGTGTGCGCGCTCGCGCCGCCTCCCCGGCGAGGTCGTGCACGTGGTCGTGGGTGTGCCGGTAGACCGCCGCGGCGGTCGCCCCGTCCGGGCCGAACAGGCGGCGGAACTCCTCGTGTCCGACCACCTCCTCCGGCGCGCCCGTACAGCATATGTGGCGGTTGAGGCACACGACCCGATCCGTGGCGGCCATCACGATGTGCAGGTCGTGGCTCACCATGAGCACCCCGCAGCCGCGCCGTTCCACGATCCCGCCGATGAGCCGGTAGAGATCGGCCTCCCCGAGGTAATCCACCCCCTGCACGGGCTCGTCCAGGATCAGGAGGTTCGGAAGGCGCATGAGCGCACGGGCGAGGAGGACCCGTTGCAGCTCTCCGCCCGAGAGGTCCGCCACGCGGGCGGAGAGAAGGTGTCCGACCGAGGTCTCCTCGAGCGCCCCGGCCACCGCCTCGGGCGGGCGCCGGTCGGTCAGGAGCATCAGCCGCTCGACGGTGAGAGGCAGGGCGGGATCGACGTGGAAACGCTGCGGCACGTAGCCGATGCTCGCCGCCGCGTCGCGGCGAACGGCGCCGGTGTCGGGCTCGAGGAGCCCGAGGAGCACCCGGATCAGGGTGGTCTTGCCGGACCCGTTCGGCCCGATGAGGGTCACGACCTCCCCGACCGAGACCGCGATGTCGACGTCGTGGAGGATCCACCGCCCGCCCCGGCGCACCCCGGCGCCGCGGGCCTCGACCAGCGGACTCGCTCCCGGCACGATACCGTCTCAGGCTTCGCCCGCCGGGCGGGGCCGGCATTCCGGGCAGCGGCCCGTCACCTCCAGGGCGTGGGCGTCCGGCTCGAACCCGGAGACGGCCGCGAGGTCACGGACCGCGAGCCCCACCGTCTCCCCGCTCGGCTCCGCGACCGTCCCGCAGTCCCGACACAGGAAGAACACCGTACCGTGCTCCTCCTTCGGGCCGCGGCACGCGACGTAGGCGTTGCGGCTCTCGATGCGATGGACGAGCCCCGCGGCCTGGAAGAACGCGAGCGCGCGGTAGATCTGGGCGGGGGCCGGCCTCCGGCGCTTCCAGTCGAAGCGCTCCACGATCTCGTAGGCCCCCAGTGGACGATGTTCGGCGAGCAGGAGCCCGAGCACCGCGCGCCGGTTCTCCGTGAGGCGATCCCCGCGCTCGCGGCAGACCGCTTCGGCGCGGGCGAGACCCTCCGCGATGCACGTGTCGTGGTCGTGCCGCGGCGGCGGAAACGGCGACGACCTGCTTCGTGTCGGGCTACCCGGTTTCAAGAGACGGCTCGCGTTCGCACAAAATGCAATGATGTATCATCATACCCTCTCCAGACGGCGTCCGCTCGGCGCCGTCCCGATCCACACCTGAAGGGAGGCGTCATGCCGAACGTTCGCAACCTGCTTCTCGGGCTCGGGGCCGCAGTCCTCGGGGCCGCTCCGAATATATCAGCCTCGGCCGATGCGCCGGCCGTGGTCGTGAGCATCCCGCCGATCCATTCCCTGGTCGAGGGGATCATGCGGGGGGTGGGCCGGCCGGCCCTGCTCGTGCCGGGCGGAGCTTCGCCCCACTCCTGGTCGATGCGCCCGTCCGAGGCCCGGATGCTGGAGGGCGCGGACGTCGTGGTGTGGATGGGCGAGGGCCTCGAATCGTTCCTCGTCCAGCCCCTCGAAGCGCTGGCCGCCGACGCATACGTCCTCGAGCTCTCCCGGGCGGAGGGCGTCACCCTCCTCCGCCACCGGGGGGGCGGCGCGTGGGAGGAGCATGACGACCACCACGGCGAGGAGGAGCACCACGATGACGAACACCGCGAAGGCGGGCGCGACGACCACGAACACGAAGAGGAGAAGCACGACGACCACGAACATGCCGAGGGCAAGCACGACGAGGACGAGCACGACAGCCACCGCGCCGAGGCCCACGGGAAGGAAGATGAAGACCGGCACGTGCACCGGGAGGACGGTCACGAGCATCACGCCGGCGAGTACGACATGCACCTGTGGCTGGACCCGGCCAACGCCGCGGTGATGGCCGGGGCGGTGGCCGATGCCCTGGCGCGGCTGGACCCGGAGCATGAGGGCGTCTACCGGGAGAATGCAGCCGCCCTCGAGGCCCGCCTCCACGCCCTCGACGAAGAGCTGGCGGAAGCCTTCGCTCCGGTGGCGGACCGGGGGTTCATCGTGTTCCACGACGCCTGGCAGTATCTCGACACCCGATACGGCCTCCGGGCGGTCGGCTCCGTGACCGTCAACCCGGACCATGCGCCCGGGGCGGCGCGTCTCGCCGAGCTCCAGGAGAAGATCGCGGAGGCGAAGGTGGACTGCGTGTTCGCCGAGCCCCAGTTCGAGCCTCGCCTGGTCCGGACCCTGGTGGACGGCACGGGGGTGGCCGCCGGCGTCCTGGACCCGCTCGGGGCCGGGCTCGAGGCCGGGCCGGACCTCTACTTCGACCTCATGCGGGCGAACGCCCGCGCATTCCGGGCCTGCTTCGGGCACTGACCCGCCGCTCGTTCCCGCCGGCCTCGGGCACGGGCCGGGGCCGGCGGGACGGGAACCGGGAGCGGGCCGTTTCGCGCGGACCGACTCGCGGCCAGGCATCGATGCCCACCACTCTTCCTGAGAACGGCGCGCCTTCGAGACGGATGTGTCCCGCCCGAAAATGGGACGACGAGACCCATCCGTGGGAGGCGCCGTTCCCAGGACCTTCCCCGCTCTGATTCGACCGAACCGGGTCCGCCCGCGCGAACCAATTCGCAGCGTGAAAAAACTCTCATGGTCGGTCGCCTGCCCACCCCGAAGGCATGAAATCGTCGCGGCCTCGGGGGGCCGAACCGATGTGGTACTCCGGACCTGACGCTTGCTCTTTCGGGGTGGCGAAGGGCCGGACCACTCGGGGCAGTCCGTAAGCCGATCCGCCTCCCGCATAGAAGGCGTTGACGACCGAACCTGCGGAAAAACAATGGATTCCGCGGGAGGCGCTCTTTCGTGTCCCGGGTTGAGAATTTCACGGCAAGCCCCGGGGGGTCGGGGACGAACCCCTTGATCCGGCCACGGGCCGGGCGGGCCGCCGCTCCGGCGGCCCGGGGCGAGCGCGGCCCCGAGCCCGGCTCCAGGCCCGGCCCCGGACCAGGCCCCGGACCAGGCCCCGACCCCGGGGCCTCGGACCGCCGCAGCCGGCTCAGTACGGCCCCGGAACGATCGCGCTCCCGTCGCTGAACCGCTCGAACCGGAAGCGTTCGAGGTCATGGCCGTGGGGACGCCCCTGGACCAGGTCCGCGAGGACCCGGCCCACGCCGGGGCCGATCCCGAAGCCGTGTCCGCTCATGCCCGTCCCGAGGAAGAGCCCCCGCGGGGCGGGCGCTTCGCAGATGTAGGGAACCGCGTCCGGGGTCACGTCGATCATCCCGCCCCAGAACTCGGCCATTCCGGCTTCCGCGAGCCGCGGGGCCTGGGTGGGAAGCCGGGCCGAGATCCGCCGGAGGGCGGTCTCCGACGGCGGCGGGTTCAGGACCCGGGTCTTCTCGAAAGGGGTGACGTCGTCCGCCGTCCAGCGCCGCCGGCCCCCCCAGCTTCCCGGGAACCCGCGCGGCGGGCCGACGCCGAGGCGAAGGTCGCGCGCGCTCGCCCGGAGAAGGGACCGGAACTTCGTGAAGTATCGGAACGACCGCGGCCCGACGTAGTGCTCGACGAGGTCTCCGTTCGCCACCGTGTAGCCCCCGTCCGCCCGGCGGCGGATGCAGAGCCGCGGCGAGTACACGGCCGGCATCTCGGGGCCGTCCACCGGGTTCGTGCGCCCCGCGGTGGCCCGGACCGTGAGCTGGGGCAGGTCGAGGCCGAGGTTCGAGGCGAAGTACGAGGTCCATGCCCCGCCCGCGAGCACGATCGCCTGTGCGCCGGTCCGGCCTCGTTCGGTGTGGACCGCCCGCACCCGCCCCGCCCCCGTCTCGACGGTGCGCACGGCACAGCCCTCGACGATGGCCGCGCCGAGCCGCCCCGCCGCGCGCGCGAGCGCCGGCACCGCGACGAATGGCTCCGCCCGGCCGTCGCTCGGGGTGAAGATGCCGCCCGTCCACGCGCCGTCCAGCGCGGGGACGAGCGCTTCGACCTCCCCCCCGGTCAGGATGCGCGAATCGAGCTGGTGCTGCGCCGCGAGCTCCCTCCACTCCTCCCAGCGAGCCATCCGGCCGGGGTCGTTCGTGACGTAGAGGCATCCGCATTCGGTGAAGGCGAGGTCGCGCTCGCCGGTCTCCTCGGCGAGTCCACGCCAGATCCGGGTCGACTCCATGACGATCGGCAGCTCGGACGGGTCCCGCCCCTGCTGCCGAACCCATCCCCAGTTCCGGCTCGACTGCTCGCCGGCCACCCGCCCCTTCTCGAAGACCGCGACCCGGACCCCGTTCCGGGCGAGGAAGTACGCGGTGGAGACCCCCACCACGCCGGCCCCGATGACGGCCACGTCCACCGCTTCGGGCAGCGGGCCGTCGAACGCGATCGGTGTCGCCTCGGAGATCATCGGCATCGTGGCTTCCCCTATTCTCCGCTACTGCACGTTCCGCCACGCCCCGGGGCAACGCCTTTCGTTCCCCGATCCGGTAGCGGCGGCGGTGCACACGCCTGGCCACCCTCCGGGCGGCCCCTTCCCTCTCCGGCGCCCCGGCGCCTGCCGGTTCGCCGACGCCTCCTCCTCCCGGAGGCCGCCAGGGGGAGGCGGCCCCGCCGCGGGCGGGCGGCGGTCGCGCCCCGCCCGTCGACCGTCGATCCAGAGGGATAATGACGGATCCCGAGCCCCGTCCCAAGAGGAGACCCTCGATGGTCGAAGCATCCTCCGGCCCCGAACGCGGGTCGTTCCGCGAGCTTCTTCTGCTCCGCCACGGCCACGCGGTCCCGCACGGCTCGGTCGAGCCCGACTTCGACCGCCCGCTCGACGAGCGCGGAAGGTCCGACACCGCGTGGATGGGGCGATGGGCGGTCGATGCCGGCGTCGTCCCCGACCGGATCATGGCCTCGCCGGCGAGGAGGGCGCGGGAGACGGCGGAAGGCTTCTGCCGCGCGACGGGCCTCTCCCTCGACACCATCCGGTGGCGGCAAGGCATCTACGACGCCCGCGTCCCGGACCTCCTGCGGGTGCTCGCGGAGACCCCCGCGGAATTCCGGCGGGTGATGCTGGTCGGCCACAATCCGGGCTTCGAGCAGCTCGCGGGCCTCCTCGCCCACGGGGACCCGCACCGGGTGCGGCTCGCGACCGCCGCCGCCGCCCGGCTCCGGATGCCGGGGGACTGGACCGGCGCATCGCCGGGCGAGGGCGAGATGATCGAGGTGGTCCGGCCGCCCAAACGCTGACGGCGCGCGTGGTCGAAGCGGCCTGGAACGGGGTGCCGCCCGCCGCCGGAGCGGACCGGGGTCCTCGCGACGATGGCCGGACGGATATCCGGGCCGACGTCCGGGATCCGCCTCCTCCCCGCTCGCGGGCCCGCTCCAGCCGTGCGCCATTCCTCCCTCCCCCGGATGCGCGGCGCCCCATCGAGCCCCGGGCGCTGTTTGTAACCTCTTGATATATGAGGGTGGAGATCGGGAGTCAAGATATTCTTTACCCCCACGGAGACGGCGTTCTTCCGTGGTTCGGGTTCGGTTCGAGGGGGTTGCTGGCGGATTTCACCCCACGGAGCCACTTGTGCACATGCCTCCCCATCCCCTCGCACTTTGCCGTGCGCACCCTTTCAGCGAGCCTGTACGGTCGGCGCACGGTCTCGTTCCGATCCGGTCTTCGTTGCCTGGGCCCCGATTCCCCCCTCCGTGACCATCCCCTCCTCCCGGCGCGAGCCGGCGCCGTTCATCGGGTGCCGAGGCGACGGGCGTTCAGGCGTCGCCGGGGAGGGAGCGGATGCGATCTTCGAGATCCGGCGGCGAGTGGAATACGTTGGTCTTCTTTCCGGCCCGGCGCCGGTCCAGGAATCCCAGCTCCGCCAGCCGGAGGAGGTCCGCACGGGCGGTGGCGTAGGCGACGCCGTGGCTCGTTCGATGTTCCCGGATGGTGTAGTCCGCCTCCGGATGCCGGATGGCGTGGGCGAGGAGACCGAGCTGGCGGTGGTTCAGGGCGGTCGCGCGTTTCAGTATCCGCTCGACTTCCCGGACCTGCTCGACCTTCCGCTCGACGTAGGCGTCGAGCTCGTCGAGCGCCCGCAGGATGATCCCGATCTGGTGCACGATGAAGTAGGTAAGGTCGTTCCCGTCGGTCTCGGTGTGGAGGAAGGCGCGGGCGTACCGGGCCGGAGCTTCCACGAGCCGGCGGCTGATCGAGATGAACTCGAACAGCCAGTAGTCGTGGCGGAGCATCGACCAGTAGAAGAGCGCCCGCGCCGTCCGCCCGTTCCCATCCTCGAAGGGATGCTCGTAGGCGAGCCAGAAATGGAGCACGACGGCCCGGATGACGGGGTGCAGGAACCCGCCGCCGTCGCCCGAACCCCTGTTGGCGAAGCGGATCATGCGGTCCAGCCGGTCCGGTAACGCTTCCGCGGGCGGCGGGGTGTGGAGCACCCGCTGATCGCGGTGGTCGACCACCCGGACCCGCTCATCGCCGGGGCGCTGGATGCGGCCGGCCGCCTCCGGATCGTCGAGGGTGTCGGACGTGAGGGTGGCGTGCAGCCTCAGCACTTCCGCGAGGGTGAGAGGCTCACCCCTGGTCTCGCGAACCGCCTGCATTGCCTGGAAGTTGTTGAAGATCATGCGTTCGCTGCGATCCCTCGGACGCCGCCCGGCGCGGAGCATGTTCCTCGCCGCCGCCCGGGTCGTCGAGGCGCCTTCGAGCTGGCTGGAGGTGATCGCCTCCTCGATCAGAGAATCGACGATGAACCGATCCCGGACGGCCGGGTTCGTCACCCGCTCGGAGACGCCGATCCGGCCCCGAAGCTGGCTGTCGATCCGGTGCAGGGCCTCCTGCACCGGATCCGGCAGCATGAAGGAAAAGGGCCTCCCTCCGGTGTCGAGTAGAGGTATCGACCGGTATTGGCTGCTCCGGGACAGCTTCACCCCCAGCCACCACTCCTCGTGGCTGAACCCCTCCGGGGGGTCGAGGCGGCGCAACCTGTCCCAGTGCAGGTAACGCCCTTCGACCGTTGGAGGGAATCCGTGGTTCAGTACGGCGCGGAGACGCTCGCCGTGCTCGGCGAGCAACACGTCGAGAGGCTTCGGGGCGAGGGGCGGCTTCACGGGTCGGGACCTCGGTACGTCCTCCATCGAGACCGGCACGATTGCGATCGGCGCCGTGGATTTGCCGAAATATATCAATTCATGGAAATTGATGGATTCTGATACGAGTGTATCGGTTTCGCATCGTTCCGACGGGGTTGGCGCCCTCGCGGACCGAGGCCGCTCACACCGCAGGCAGTGATGATCTTCAATCGAATTTCATCAAAACGTGATGAACCGATGGATCATGATACGAGAGCTCGGTCTCCTCCGGCCGCATGGGCGGGGGCGCCCCCGCTCGTGCGGTCGGGCCGAGGCCCGGACGAAGTCCCGTCTCCGCGCCTCGACGATCATGCGCCCTCGGCAGGCGTCGTTGCCGCTCAGAAGCGCACGTTCAGGCTCACCCCGCCGCCGAGCTCGCGGCTCCCACCGCTCGTTGCGTAGCTCACCCCGCCCTGGAGCGTGTACCGATCATCCTCCCCCCAGGTATGGGAGCCGTTCAGGCCCAGACGTAGCCACGTCGCCTCGGCCTTCGACTTCAGCTCCGTCTCCGACACCACGACCTTCCTCTCGTCCGAGAACTCGTGCTCCACGTCCACCGAGCCGAACACCCGGTTCCCCCGAGCCCCGTCCGGCGCCGTCTCGACCACCACCCCCGCGCGGCCCCTCAGGCTTCGCCCGTCCTCCAGGGAGACCCGCGTGCCCACCGCGTCCGTGAAGTCGTTCACCGAGACCCGGGAATGCGCCAGCCGCGCCCGCGGCGTGAGCACCACACGACCGGCCTCCACCCGCCGGCCCACTTCCATCCCCAACGCATGGCCGCGCCCCGAAACGTCCGTCTTCAACACCCCGCGCCTCGCCGACCGGAGATCGGCCCCGTACCACGTCACCTCGGCCTGCACGTCCACGTACACGCCCGCATCCCCGGCCCAGGTCCCGGACACCCCCACCCCGTTGCCGGACAGGTCGATCTCACCCCCGTTCGGCGCCTCCGCCGACCCCTGCCGATGATGGAAGGAGACGCCGAGCAGGCCGGCTTCGCCTACCGTGGCGTCCACCCCCGCCTTCAGGCCGTGGCGGCGGTGGTCGTACTCCAACCCCGGCGTCGTCGACTCGTCCGCCTTCCACTTGCCGCGGAACGCCTCCACGCGAGCCCAGCCCGCTCCGTCCGCCGTCCGCGGCGCGGCCATCCGGTCCCGGAACTCCGGCAGGCGGTTCAGCCCCAGCAGCACCGACGGCAGCGCCTCGTACACCCGCATACGCGGCTCATGGTCCGCGAGCTCGGGCTTCAGCAGGATTTCATCGTCTGGCAGGTCGATACCGCCCGGAAACGCCCGCTTCCTGGCCGCGGCCCTCGTCGTCTCCTCCGGCTTTCGTTCGATCACCGCCACGAGCTCGCCCTCGGCGCTCGATACCCACCCTTCCACCTTGCCGTCCCGTCCGACCGTCACCATCCCGCCCCGGAGGAAGCGCACCTGCTTCGCGACCGTGCCGTCGACCCTCACCTCACTGCCCGCACCGGCTACCTCGACGCGCCCCTCGACCGTGCCGCCGACCCGCAACTCACTGCCCGCAGCGGCCACGTCGATGTTCCCCGCGACCGTGCTGCCAGGCTCCGTCGTGATCTTTGAAGGGCGGGCCCCCAAGTCGATGACGTCGCCGGTGATCCTGCCGGCCACGCTCACCACCAGGTCCCCGGCCTCGTTCCGGATTGCGACCCCCTCGATGCCCGTGATCCAGCCGGTGCTGCCCACCGTCACCGTGCCGCCCTTGTCGAAGCGCACCCGCCCGGCCCTGCCGTGCACCGTTACCGTGCTCGCGGCCAGACGCACGGTGCCCGTCACCGTGCCACCGTCGGAGACGGTGACCGTGTGCTCGCCCGCCCCCAGGCCGAACACGTCCCCGGTGACCATGCCCGCCACGGTGAGGTCCAGATCGCCGGCCTCGCTGCGAAGCGCCTCGGTCCTGCCGCCGACTTCGACGCCCGTGAGCTTGCCGGTGTCGGCTACCGTGACCGTGGCGCCGCTGGTGTAGAGCAGCCGCCCGATGCTGCCCGCCACCGTCGGCAGGCCGGCGGGGTCGTGCACCGTGCCGGTGACCGCGCCGCCTTCCCTCAGGTTCAACGTCAGCGTGCCGCCGCTCGGCGCGTGCAGGTCGCCCGCCACCCGTCCCGCCACGGTGAGGTCCAGATTGCCGGACTCGCTGCGGATGGCTTCGGTCTTGCCGTCCGCCTCGACGCCGGTGAGCGCGCCGGTCGCGGCCACCGTAACCGTCCCGCCGCTGGTGTAGAGCAGCCGCCCGATACTCCCCACCACCGTCGACAGGCCGACCGGGTCGCGCACCGTGCCGGTGACCGCGCCGCCTTCCATCACGTTCAACGTCAGGGCGCCGCCGCCCTGGACCTGGACGTCGCCCTCCACCGTTCCGGCCACCGTCGCATGGAGGTCGCCCGCGCCGTCGGAGAGCACACCCACGCCCGAGGCCGCGCCGATGCGCCCGGTCCTGCCGACGGTGAGCCGCCCGCCGTCAATCATGTGCACGCCCGCGCCCGCGCCGGTTCCGCCCGTCACCTGTCCGTTCACGGTCACGCTCTGGGCGCGGAGGTCTCCCTCCCCCGCCCCGCCGCCGCGGACGTAGATCCCGTTCGCGCCGCCCGTCACGCGCGCGCCCTCGGCCACGGACACCGCGATGGCGCCATTGCGCTCATGCGGGACCGCGTAGAGCGCCTCCACGCCGTTGCCCTCGGCGTCAATGGCGCCGCCCGTCACGTCCACCTGGACGTCGCCGGCGTTGTAGCTCGCCGCGCGCTGCCGCACCCCGTCCTTCCAGTCGTCCGTGTAGGCGGCGCCGGGCAGGGCGGCCAGCGCCGTTTCCAGTCCGCTGCCCGTCAAGGCGGCTTCCAGCACCGTCCGCTCGGCCGCCGAGAGCTTCTCCTGCTCCGCCAGCGCCGCCTGCTGCTGCTCCGTTCGACTCGCCGCGGCGATGGCGAGGATCGCCGGGTCGCGGTCGCCCTGGCGGATGAAGGTCGCCATCCCGGTGTGGGACAGCGCCACGGCGCGGACGCCGGCGCGGGAAAGGCCCAGGATCTCCTCGGCCGCCCGGTTCGCCGCCCTGGCGGCGTCCGGCTCGGCGATGCGCTTCCTCATGAGATTCCGCGCTTCCGCCTTCCAATCGTCGTCGTAGGCGGCGGGGAGCGCCGCGAGCGCGGTATCGAGCGCGTCGGAATCCTCCGCCGTGACGGCGTCGAAGACGGCCTGCTCGGCGGCCGACAGCGTCTCGTCGGCGCCCGCGATCCGGGCCCTGATGAAGGCGTCCATCACCGGGGCGCCGACCGTGACCGTTCCGCTCGAGGTGACGGCGATCATCGCTTCGGTCCGGGCGGCGTCGTCCGCCGTCTGCGCACCGGCGCCCATCGTGTGGCCGCTGGACCGGGCGGCCAAGGCGACGACGCCGGCGTACCGCGCCTCCGCCGCGCCCTCGTGCGTGACGACGACGCGCCCCGCCGCGCCCGCGTCGTTCGTCGTCCGCGCCTCGATTCCGACAGCGAACGGCGCCTCGATCGACGTCTCCGCGCCCGTCGTCACGCGGACGGAGCCGCGGCCCGCCTGGAGGCCGAGTATCCCCGCCGCGTTCAGCCCCTCCACGGCGATGGCGCGGTCGCCCGCCGCCTCGATGGTGATCGCCGCCGTGCTGACGGCGTAGCGTATATTGCCGACGACGCCGTAGCTCTCGTCGCCGGTCGTGGAGATGGCGACGTCTTCCAGATCGACGTCGACGCTGCCCGTGCCGAGGCTCAGGGCGAAGACGCCGTAGCTCCTGTAGCCCGTCGTAGAGACGGCGACGCCGTCCGCGTCGATCGAGAGCGCCGACGCGCTGGCGTTGCGGTCGATATAGCCGAGGATGCCGTAGGATCTCGCGCCCGTCGTCTTGACCGAGCCGCGCACTATGTCGATGTCGAGCAGCGGCGAGCCCGAGTTGTTTCTGAGCCAGCCCATGAAGCCGTAGGAGCTCGTGTTCGCCGTCGAGATGACGGCGTCGGTCAGATCGGCGTCGATTCCGGCCAGGCCGTTTTGCGTGATGAGAACGCCGTGGGCGTTTACGCCCGTCGTGGAAAGGGCGGCGCCGTCCGTTACGCCGACGGTGATCGCCCCTGTGCCCGTCTGCGAGAACCTGTACGCCCTGACGGCGTGCGCGTTCTGGCCCGCCGTCGCGACGGAGCCGCCCGCCACGTTGACCGAGAGCGGCGCCGTGCTCGCAGCGGTGGTGAGCGAGCCGAAGACGCCGTAGCCTCTGAGGCCCATAGTCGAGACGCGGGTGTTTTTCGTGTCGATGGAGATCGCCGCCCCGACCGCCGCCCCGGTGCCGTCGTTGACGGTGGCGTAGATGCCATAGGCGTCCGGCCCCACCGTTGTGACGGAGCCGCCCGTCACGTCGATGTCGATGCCCGTTCCGCTCGTGCCCCGGTGCTGGGCAGAGACGCCGTTATCGAGCTGGCCCTGCGTGGAGACGTCGACGTTCGTCAGATCGATGTCGATTGCGCCCGCGGCCTCGTGGCGGGCACGGACGCCGTAGGCGTCCGCCGCCGCGATGGAGCCGCCCGTCACGTCGATGTCGATGTTGCCCGTGCCCGTATGCTCGGCCCAGATGCCTTCGTCGGCGGGATTCGTCGTCGAGATGGCGGGGTTCGCGAGGTCGATATCGATGTCGGCCGTGCCGGTTTGCGTGCAGCGAATCCAGTCGTTCGCCCCCGGCGTGTTGCTGCACACGGCGGCGGCCCGCACCTCCGCCGCGCCGAGCAGGAAGGCCAGCCCGAAAAGCAGCGCGCCGATTCGCGCCCGCGCGCTCATGAGGCGCTCCCTGGCGGCCGTGCGGGGGGGGGGGGAAGCGAGACGAATGGTCGGGCGTTTCATGGGCTTCTTTCCTCCAACCGAAGGCGATTCTTCAGGGCGGCGGGAGTCCCGGCCTCGCTTCGCCCGGCAAGCTCGGTTCGGGCGCCGCGAGACGGAAACCAAACGCACGGGCCGCATTGTCGGGACGCTTCGGTGGCGGGCGCTCCCGAACGGCGGCTTCGAGGCGGATTCCATGCGATTGTGGCAGGTTCCGGTTTCAGTGTTCAATCTTCAGTCTTGTCGAGGCATGTGCGCTGTGGGGTTTTCGCCGGGCACGCCTCTCGCGAACGCTCTTGGGCACGGCGTCCTGGGAACGCGGGCGTCCCGCCCGCATTGATCGGTGGCGGCCTCGCCATCCCATTTGCGGGCGGGACGCCCGCGTCTGGAAGACGCGCCGTTCCCAGGACGCCGTGCCCGCGCAAGTGGCTCCGTGGGGTGAAATCCGCCAGCAACCCTCTCGAACCGACCTCGAACCACGGAAGGACGCCGTCTCCGTAACCTGAAGGGAGGGCGTGAATCCAACGAGAAGTGAGCCTGTAGCGCGGGGTCCGGGATCATCGGAGGATGATCGCGACGCTACGGACCGAGCGGATCCGGACGCTGGACCAGGTGCGCGCCTTCGTCGAGGGCAGCGACGCGGTGGACCACCCCCGTTTCCACGGGGGCGGGCTTCACGGGGGCCGACCGGGGGTCGGTCTACGAGTGCGTGCGCCGGGCGCTGGTGCGGTTGGATGACGGGCGGCTCGGCAAGTCGGACAAGGGGCTGGTCAGGCGCTACGCGGCGAAGGTGCCGGGGCGGTCGAGGGCGCAACCGACCGGGCTGATCGGTCGGCATCGGGAGACCGGGCGCATCGAGGACCGGCGCGGTGGTGCGCCGGCGCGTCCCTTCGAGCGGCGCTGCACGCGGGCCGGCCGCCGCCCACCTGCCTTCCGGGGCCGGGCATCTTCGGGAGCCGTTCCCGGAACGGTCCCATCCCGTCGAAGGAGGGCCCGCGGACCGGTCCGGAGCCAGACCCTGCCCCCGTATCGGACGGGAGGCGGACCGGAGGGCAGCGCTTCGACCACGGCGACCTCCCCTGGGCAGCGTGTACCGCTTACGGTCGTGGCCGGAAGCGGCGCCCGTAGCCAGCTCGCGCTCGACGTGATCTTTCCGGCCCCGAGCGGGCTTCCGCCACCGTACCTCTTGCAAGCCGGCCCGGCACTCCGCGCCGCCCGTTTCCGGGCGGGGCCGCGCCGCTTCGTTCAGAAGCGCACGTTCAGGCTCACCCCGCCGCCGAGCTCGCGGCTCCCGCCGCTCGTCGCGTAGCTCATCCCGCCCTGCACCGTGTACCGCCCGTCGTCCCAGGTATGGGAGCCGTTCAGGCCCAGACGTAGCCACATCGCCTCGGCCTTCGACTTCAGCTCCGTCCCCGACACTACGACCTTCCTCTCGTCCGAGAACTCGTGCTCCACGTCCACCGAGCCGAACACCCGGTTCCCCCGAGCCCCGTCCGGCGCCGTCTCGACCACCACCCCCGCGCGGCCCTTCAGGCTTCGCCCGTCCTCCAGGGAGACCCGCGTGCCCACCGCGTCCGTGAAGTCGTCCACCGAGACCCGGGAATGCGCCAGCCGCGCCCGCGGCGTGAGCACCACACGACCGCCCTCCACCCGCCGGCCCACTTCCATCCCCAACGCATGGCCGAGCCCCGAAACGTCCGTCTTCAACACCCCGCGACTCGCCGACCGGAGATCGGCCCCGTACCACGTCACCTCGGCCTGCACGTCCACGTACACGCCCATATCCCCGGCCCAGGTCCCGGACACCCCCACCCCGTTGCCGGACAGGTCGATCTCACCCCCGTTCGGCGCCTCCGCCGACCCCTGCCGATGATGGAAGGAGACGCCGAGCAGGCCGGCTTCGCCCACCGCGGCGTCCACCCCCGCCTTCAGGCCGTGGCGGCGATGGTCGTACTCCAACCCCTCCGTCGTCGACTCGTCCGCCTTCCACTTGCCGCGGAAGGTCTCCACGCGAGCCCAGCCTCCGTTCGCCGTCCGCGGCGCGGCCATCCGCTCCCGGAAATCCGGCAGGCGGTTCAGCCCCAGCAGCACCGAGGGCAGCGCCTCGTACACCCCCCGCCCGAATTCGGGTTCGGGCTTCACCTGGATGGTCCGCTCGTCGATACCGCCCGGACCGTTCGGGAACGCCCGCCCCACGGCCGCGGCCCTCGTCGTCTCCTCCGGCCTTCGTTCGACCACCGCCATGAGCACGCCCTCGTCCCTCGATACCCCTCCTTCCACCTTGCCGTCCGGTCCGACCGTCACCATCCCGCCCCGGCGGAACCGGATGCGCCCCGCGACCGTGCCGTCGACCCTCACCTCACTGCCCGCACCGGCTACATCGATGTCTCCTCCGACCCTGCCGGCCACGCTCACCATCAGGTCCCCGGCCTCGTTCTTGATGGCCTCGGTCCGGCCGTCGTCCTCGATGCCCGTGATCCAGCCGGTGCTGCCCACCGTCACCATGCCGCCCTTGTCGAAGCGCACCCGCCCGGCCCTGCCGTGCACCGTGACCGTGCTCGCGGCCAGATGCACGGTGCCCGTCACCGTGCCGCCGTTGGAGACGGTGACCGTGTGCTCGCCCGCGCCCAGGCCGAACACGTCCCCGGTGACCATGCCCGCCACGGTGAGGTCCAGATCGCCCGCTTCGCTGTGCAACGCTTCGGCCTCGCCCTCGACGCCCGTGAGCTTGCCGGTGTCGGCTACCGTGACCGTGGCGCCGTTGGTGTAGAGCAGCCGCCCGATGCTGCCCACCACCGTCGGCAGGCCGACCGGGTCGTGCACCGTACCGGTGACCGCGCCGCCTTCCCTCAGATTCAACGTCAGCGTGCCGCCGCGCGGCGCGCGCAGGTCGCCCGCCACCATGCCCGCAACCGTCACGTCCAGATCGCCCGCTTCGCTGCGCAACGCTTCGGCCTCGCCCTCGACGCCCGTGAGCTTGCCGGTGTCGGCTACCGTGACCGTGGCGCCGTTGGTGTAGAGCAGCCGCCCGATGCTGCCCACCACCGTCGGCAGGCCGACCGGGTCGCGCACCGTGCCGGTGACCGCGCCGCCTTCCCTCAGATTCAACGTCAGCGTGCCGCCGCGCGGCGCGCGCAGGTCGCCCGCCACCATGCCCGCAACCGTCACGTCCAGATCGCCCGCTTCGCTGCGCAACGCTTCGGCCTCGCCCTCGACGCCCGTGAGCTTGCCGGTGTCGGCTACCGTGACCGTGGCGCCGTTGGTGTAGAGCAGCCGCCCGATACTGCCCACCACCGTCGGCAGGCCGACCGGGTCGCGCACCGTGCCGGTGACCGCGCCGCCTTCCCTCAGATTCAACGTCAGCGTGCCGCCGCGCGGCGCGCGCAGGTCGCCCGCCACCATGCCCGCAACCGTCACGTCCAGGTCCCCGGTCTCGCTGCGCAACGCCTCGGTCTTGCCCTCGACCTCCACGCCGGTGAGCGCGCCGGTGTCGGCCACCGTGACCGTGGCGCCGTTGGTGTAGAGCAGCCGCCCGATGCTGCCCACCACCGTCGGCAGGCCGACCGGGTCGCGCACCGTGCCGGTGACCGCGCCGCCTTCCCTCACGTTCAACGTCAGGGCGCCGCCGCCCTGGACCTGGACGTCGCCCTCCACCGTTCCGGCCACCGTCGCGTGGAGGTCGCCCGCACCTTCGGAGAGCACGCCCACGCCCGAGGTCGCGCCAATGCGCCCGGTCCTGCCGACGGTAAGCCGCCCGCCGTCGATCATGCGCACGCCCGCGCCGGTTCCGCCCGTCACCCGTCCGTCCACGGTCACGCTCTGGGCGCGGAGGTCTCCCTCCCCGGCGCCCGCGCCGCGCACGTAGAGGCCGTTCGCGCCGCCCGTCACGCGCGCGCCCTCGGCCACCGTCACCGCGATGGCGCCGTTGCGGTCGTGCGGGACGGCGTAGAGCGCCTCCACGCCGTTGCCCTCGGCGGCGATGGCGCCGCCCGTCACGTCCACATGAATGTCGCCGGCGTTGTAGGTCGCCGCGTGCTGGCGGACAGTGTCTTTCCACGCCGTCGTGTAAGTGGCGCCGGTCAGGGCGGTCAGTGCCGTCTCCAGTTCGCTGCCCGCGCCCTTCGTCAAGACGGCTTCCAGCGCCGTGCGCTCCGCGGCCGAGAGCGCGTCGCTGCCGCGGACGTGATCGGCGATCGCGGTGTGGGAGAGCGCCGCGGCGCGGACGCCCGCGCGCGAGAGGCCCAGGATCTCCTCCGCCGCCCGGTGCGCCGCCGGGCCGTCGCCGGTCGGCGCGGCGGACGATGCCGCGCGCTTCCTCAGAAGGTCCTGCGCCTCCGCCTTCCAGGCGGCGTCGTAGTCGTCGTCGGGGAGCGCCGCGAGCGCCGTCGTCAGCGCGTCCGAAGCATCCGAATCCCCCGACGTAATCGCCGAGAGGACGGCCTGCTCCCCGGTCGACAGCGTCTCGTCGGCGCCCGCGGTCCGGGCCCGGATGAAGGCGTCGCTCACCGACGCGCCGACCGTGACGTCCCCGCTCGACGTGACGTGGATCATCGGCGCGGTCCGGGCCGCGTCGTCCGCCGTTGTCGCGCCGGCGCCCATCGTGTGGCCGCTCGACCGCGCGGCCCAGGCGAGAACGCCGACATCTCGCGCCTCCACCGCGCCCCCGTGCGTCACCACGATGCGTCCCGCCGCGCTCGCGTCGTTCGTAAGCCGCCCCTCCATGCCGACGGCGAACGGCGCCGCGATCTCCGCTGCCGCCCGCGTCCTCACGGTGGCGGAACCCAGGACCGTATGGACTCCCAGGAGACCTCTCGCGTTCAGACCCTCCGCGGAGACGGCGCCCGCCGCGTCGATGGAAAGCCCCTCCGTGCTCGCGCCGGTACTGTACATATAGACATAGGCGCCGTGGGCGCTGTCGCCCGCCGTCGTGACGGAGCCGCCCGTCATCTCGATGGAGCCCGCTCCGCCCGGCCCCGCCTTGAAGACGACAATCCCGTTGGCGCTCGCCCCCGCCGTCTCGACGGCGCCGCCCGTCATGCGCACCGAGACGGCGGTGTGCCCATTGTTGCTCTCGGCGTAAATCCCGTGGGCGTGGAGGACATTGGCGTAGGTCCCGCCCGACGTGCGGACCGCGCCGCCTTCCATGACGACGGAGACCGTTCCGGGGTTCGTCCCCCTATAGCTGGAATAGGCGCTGATGCCCCGGGACCCGCCCCCCGTCGTCTCGACCAGGCCGTCGCGCATCGTGACCGTGGCGTCGCCCGACCCGCTGTTGCTGGCGGCGAGGCCGTGGCCGTTGTTGCCCGTCGTCCTGACCACGGAGCTCGCGCGCGAGACGGTGACGGCTACGTTGCCCGCCGTGGCGGCGTTGCTCCGCGTGGCGCTGACGCCGTTGCTTGTCGTCGCAACGGAGCCGCCGGTCAGGCTGACGGTGAGATCGCCGGTCCCGGAGTGGCTGCCGGTGAGGCCGCGCACGCCCGTCCCCGTCGCCTCGAGGGTGGCCCCCGCCGTCATGGTGACGGTTACGTCGCCCGTCCCTCCGTGTGCGCCCAGAACGACGCCGCCCGTCCCCCCCGTTCTCGACAGGGAACCGCCGGTCACGTCGATGCGGACGTTGCCCGTCCCGCTCGCACGTCTACCCCGGATGGCATAGGCGTTCGAACCCCTCGTCTCGATGGAGCCGCCGCTCATGCCGATGACTATGGCGCCGCCGCCGGTCGCCCCGACGTGCCGGGCATACAGGCCGTGGCTGGCGGTCCCCGTGGTGACGATGCTTCCGGCCGTCATGCGAAGCTCGACGCCGCCGGAGCCGCTGTGATTGCCCTCGACGGCCGCTGCGTTGACGGTCGAACTTGTGATGCCGAGGTTCCCCGGATTGACGAGGATGCCGGCCGAGCTGCCGGCGCCTTCGATGCAGGTGATGATCCCGCTGCCGGTGTGCGAACCGCCGCGGCACACGTTCTGCGCCGCCGCCTCCCCGACGCAGAAGACGAGTGCGAGAAGCAGCCCCGGCGCCAGCGCGACGGCCCGCGTCCGAGTGCTCATGACGCGCTCCCTGAGCCGGCCGTGCGGGGGGGGGGGGGGGGCGAGACGAAGGGTCGGGCGTTCCATGGGCTTCTCTCCTCCAACTGAAGGCGATTCGTCAGGGCGGCGGGAGTCCCGGCCCCGCTTCGCCCGATCAAGCCCGGTCCGGGCGTCGAGAAGCGGAAACCGGGGGCGGGGGCCGCATTGCCGCAACGCTTCGGGGGCGGGTGCTCCCGAACGGGAACTTCGAGTCGGATTCCATCCGACTGTTGCAAGTTCCGGCTTCAGTGCTCGATCCCGCCTCCAGCTCCGACCGCATTTCAGACGAACGAGCAAAGGATTGTCAACCCTGACTTGCATGTCCGCCGAGGCTCGAACGCCCCGGCTGCGATCCTGGGAGCGCGGGCGTGGATCACCCGGGAGGTGGGACGGACACGGCACTCCTGATCGTCGACGAAGCCGAGCCGGCTCCGGCAGGCGGCATGGAGGGAATCGTCCGCCGCGGTGAGGGAGGGCGGTGCGGGGGGTGGCGGCCACGAGCTCTCCGAGCCGGCGGAAGTCGGCAGCGGGGTCTCCCGTCACGGCGAAGGGCTCGATGCGATTGCATCGTCCCGGCTGCAAACGCAGTCCTGATTGCGGACCGAAGCTCGGGTGAATGGTCTCCTTCAGCCCGTCATTCCCGCGAAAGCGGGGAGAAAGCGGGAATCCAAGGGCTTCGATTGAAATGGATTCCCGCTTTCGCGGGAATGACGGGCTCTCATGGGGCCTGTCCCGGGGTTTCCCCCGACCGAGGCCCGCAAGCTGAGCTTTGGGCGTAATCGGGAATGCAATCGGGACGATACGGACAGGACGGGATCGGTTTGGACATGACATTCACCACCCCCCGCGCGAATGCGCCCCGCCCGTCTCCGCCGTCTCGATGGCGGCGTCCCTTGCGTCGATGCCGATGTCGCCGGACGTCGCCGACCAGATTTCGGCCCGGACGGCGTTGGCGGTGCTCCCTGCCCTCTCGATGGAGCCGCCCCGCCGTCAGGCCGGGGGGCTCCATCGCTGGCCGGGCATTCCGTTCGGTGCAAACGAGAGGGGCACTATCGGCTTCTCCCCGGATGGAAAGTATCGGCGGACCGGCGCACTTCGGTTTACCGCCAGGCACCCTGCCGACGACGGCACGCAGGCCCCGGGCCCTGTCCAGGACCCGTCGGCGGCTCATGATGGGCCATGCCGACGCGCACGACGCCAAGGCTGGGAGCCGGGCCGGTGCAGGGTGTTTTCATGCTGAGAACGAGACTCGACTCGGCAGGGTGCGGCGTTCGAGGTGGCGCGGGCGTCAATCGAACCCCGCCGATGAACCGCGAACGGGACCCGGCCACCGGGTACGAACGGCCGAGCACCGCGGCCTCGCGGCGGTCGAGCGGCGAGGACCCTCCTGGGCTACACTTCGAGGCGCGGCGTCATGGACCTGGGATGGAGACCCGAGATGCGCACCGAAGACGACTCGGCGGCGGCGGACCTTCGGCCGTCGCCGTACCCGCGGAGGCGCAGGCGCACCCCGCCCGCGGCGGCCCCGGCGCCGGAGTTCCCGAACTGCCGGCCGGTTCCCCTGAAGCGCGAAGACCTCGACACCCACGACGAGCGCTTCGAGTATTGGGACGGCGACACCGAAACCGCCTGGGTCCTGCGCGACCCTACCGGCTTCGCCCACGAGCACCCCTCGCAACGCCTCGCCGGACTCGCCCAGATCATCGCCGGGTTGCGCGGCTCCCCCATCGAGTGCGGCGGCACGATGGACCTGGAGCTGCGCGACGAGCACGGCGAGCGGTGGCGGATCCTGCGGGCGGACCAGTCGGTGTACCTGCATCCGGGGCGCAGCCGTCTGCCGGACGCGGCGGGCATGGTGGTGGGCGAGCACGACTTCCCGGACGTGGTGCTGGAGGTCGATCACACGACGGACGTTCGCCGGGGCAAGCTGCGGCTCTACGAGGCGTGGGGCTTCCCGGAATTGTGGGTGGAGGTCCCGGAGGGCTGGTCGGCGAGCCGCCCCGCGGGCCGGCGGCCGGGGCTGACGATCCATCTGCGGGAGGACGGCGCGTACCGGGAGTCCCCGGAGAGCCGCGCCTTTCCGGGGTGGCGGGCGGCGGAGATCCACACCGCGATGAACGAGGCGTCGATGTCGGCGGCGACCGGCCAGGTGCTCGGGCGCGTCGCCCGCGCGCTCGGCGAACGGGACGGCACCGGACCGGACGACACCCCGTGGCTTCGCGCGCAACGTGCGGAAGGCTACGCCGAAGGGCGGAGGCAAGAGCGGACCCGGCTCATGAATGCGCTCGCACGCCGGATTCTCGCCTCCCGGGAGATTTCCGGGACCGGCCCCCGGCTCGACGCGGCGGACCTGCAGGGCGTCACCGACGAAGAAGTCGTCGACGCCCTCCTTCGGAGCGAGGACGAGGCGGACTTCCGCGCACGGCTCGAACGCCTGCGGCGCCAGGGCTGACCGGCGACGGCGCGCTCTCCCGACGAGGCCGGGATCGGAATTCCCGATTACGCACCAAGCCCGGCTTGCGAGCCTCGAGCAGCGGAAACCCCACGACAGGCCCCATGAAAGCCCGACATTCCCCGCGAAAGCGGCCCGTCATCCCCGCGAAAGCGGGGAGAAAGCGGGAATCCAAGGGTTTTGATTGAAATGGATTCCCGCTTTCGCGGGAATGACGAGGGATGACGGGCTGAAGGAGACTGTGTTACATTCGCCGGCGTCGTCACCGGGAACCTGCCATGTCTCCCGAGCTCATCGCCATCATCGGCGCCGCGATCGCCCTCGCCGCGGTCATCCTCCCCGGCCAACATGCGATGCGCCGCGACATCGCGGACTTGCGCGAGCGCATGGCGCGGCTCGAAGGGTTGTTCGAAGGGTTCACGCGCCGCGAGTCCGCACCGCCGACCGCTTGACCAGGCGCCCCGCGCCATCCCCGTTCACCAGGCGCCGCACGCCCCCGACGCCATCCGCCGGTCCCCGCCCGCGGGCCGCCGACCGGAGGCCGCGGCCCATGCGGCCCGGGCCGTCGGCGCGGTCGCTCCGGATTCGTCATCCCGTCCCGGGCACGCCGGAGCAAGGGGCTTCGTCACGGCCGCCGCCCAGGACCGCCGGCCGGAAGCCGTCATGCACTCGAGCGGGCCGCCCGAACGGGTGCGGTAGCCGGAGCGGGGTACGGCCCGCGGTCGCGCCAGGCTCGGAGCCCGTCACGGGAGGACGGGGATATGCCGGCGGGGGCCTCAGCCGGCCGGCCCCGGCCGGGACGCGCCGCTCTCCATCACGCCGCGCAGGACTTCGAGCGCGGCGTCCACGTCGGCCTCGGCAACGTCGAGGTGGGTGACGGCCCGGAGCAGCCGGGGGCCGAGCGCGCCGATCGATACGCCCCGCTCCGCGAGGGCTTCGGAGATCTCCTTCGCGGATCGCCCGACCGCCTCCTCCACCCCGAAACAGACGATGTTGGTCTCGACCGAATCGAGGTCGAGGTCCAGTCCGGGAATGCGCGCCGCCCCCTCGGCGAAGCGGCGGGCGCGGCGGTGGTCGTCGGCGAGGCGATCGACGTGGTGCTCGAGGGCGTGGACCCCGGCCGCGGCGAGGATGCCGGCCTGGCGCATCGCTCCGCCGAGACGCTGCTTCCAGCGCCATACGTCGCCGATCCGGTCCCGCGAGGTCGCGAGCACCGCTCCCACCGGACAGCCGAGGCCCTTGCTGAGATCGATCCAGACGGTATCGAACCCCCGGGCGTGGTCCCGCGCCGGCGCCCCGGAGGCCACGGCGGCGTTCAGCAGCCGGGCGCCGTCCATGTGGGTGGCGAGGCCGTGCTCATCCGCCACGTCCGTCACCGACCGCAACGCCTCGATCGGCCATACCGTCCCGCCCCCGAGGTTCGCGGTCTGCTCGACCGCGAGCAACCGGGAGCGGGGCGCATACCGGTTGGCGGGGTCGCGCACCCCCGCCCTCGCCTGCTCCCCGGTGTAGACCCCCCGTTCGCCGTCGAGCGAGGCGACCATCACCCCGCTCAGGGCCGCCGGCGCTCCTCCTTCGAAGTGGACGATATGCGCGGTGCGGTCGGCGATGACCTCGTCCCCCGCGGAGCAATGCACCCGGATGGCGATCTCGTTGCACATCGTCCCGGAGGGGAGGAACACCGCGGACTCCTTGCCGAGGAGCTCCGCCGCCATCTCGCACAGGCGGTTCACGCTCGGGTCCTCCAGGCGCTGTTCGTCACCGACCGGGGCCCGCGCCATCGCCTCGCGCATGGCCTCGGTCGGGAGGGTCTGGGTGTCGCTGTAGAGGTTGATCACCGGTCTGCCTCCGATCGCCCGCTCATCCGCGATGGGCCGGCCGTCCGCGGCCGCGTCGCCGCCTCGCACGAAGGCGGCGCCCGTCCCGCACTCGCCTCGAACGCCGCGTCCGGTCTCACCGTCCTCCCGGTGTGGACGACGTTCGGTCCGTTCACGATGACGGCTGGCGGACCGGCATCACCAGGTCCGGGAGCCAGGTGGTGAGGACGGGAAAGAGGGTCACCAGGAGCAGGGCCACCACCATCGTCAGGAAGATGGGCCACATGTGCCCCCAGAACTGCTGGAGCGAGATGCCGGAGATCCGGCACAGCAGGTACATGGTCAGGCCGTAGGGAGGGGTGATGAGCCCGATCAGCAGGTTGAACACGGTGATGACGCCGAAGTGGACGACGTCGATCCCGAGGGCTTCCACCGTCGGCATGAGGATCGGCACGAAGACGAGCAGGATGGGCACGGTGTCGACCATGCTCCCGAGCAGGAGGTAGACGACGTTGACCCCGAGGAGGAACACGAGCGGCTCGTCGGTGATCCCGGTGAGCCACGCCGCCAGCGCATCGGCCGCGCCGTAGAGGGTGAGCACCCTCCCGAAGACCGCGGCCGCCGATATGATGAGGAATACCGCACCGATCGTCTTGATCGTGTTCAACATCTCGCGTGCGAAGCCCTTCACCGTCAGCTCCCGGTAGAAGAGCCCGCCGACCAGGACGACGGAGATGACGCCGAGCACCGCCGCCTCGGTCGGCGTCGCGACCCCGGTGAGGATGCTTCCGAGCACGATGATCGGGATCACCAGCACGGGAAGCCCGACCGCGGTGGCCCGCACCCGCTCGCGGTAGGGCATGCGGGGCTCGCGCGGGTAGTCGTTGCGCCGCGCGACGACGTAGGCCTGCGCCATCAGGAAGAGTCCGAGCAGGAGGCCCGGAATCGCGCCCCCCAGGAAGAGCCGGCCGACCGAGGTCTCCGTCGCCGCGGCGAAGATGATGAACGCGATGCTGGGCGGGATGAGGGGTCCGATGGTGGCCGCGCCGCCGATGATCGACGCCGCGTACGAGACCGGGTATCCGGCGCGGCGCATGCCCGGGATCAACAGCTTTCCGGTCGCCGCGGCGTCGGCGAGGTCCGAGCCCGACATGCCGGCCATGATGACGTTCACGATGACGCTGACGTGGGCCAGCCCCCCCGCGACGTGGCCGACGAACGCCTTGGCGAGGTTGACGAGCCGCTGGGTGACCCCGCTCGCGAGGGCGAGGTCGCCCATCAGGATGAAGAACGGGATCGCCATGAGGACGAAGTGGTTGATCCCCTGCCACATCGTCGTCGGGATGGTCGAGAACCTGATCCCGGTCGGGGCGAGCCACAGCCCGACCAGCGACGAGGCGATCAGGACGACGGCGATCGGCACCCGGAGAAAGAAGAGGGCGAAGAAGACCACCAGCACGACGGCGAGGGGGGACACGCGCTACATCTCCGTGTCGATGCTCGAACGGATCGGCACGCCGCGCATCCGCCGGACCATGAGCGAGACGGTGTGCAGCACGATGAGCGCCCCGGCGACGGGAATGGGATACGCGAACACGGAGAGCGGGAGGCCGAGTGCGATGGTGTACATGACGTCGAGCGCCACCGCACTCTTCCAGCCGTACCATACGACCGGCAGGAGCACCCCGAGGGTGACGAGATCGCCGAACAGGCGCACCGCGAGCTGGGCCCGGGGCGGAAGCTGGTCGAAGACCACCGACATGCCGATGTGGTCGTCGCTTCGCTGGAGGGCAGCGGCGCCCCAGAGCGCTCCCCACACCATCACCAGCCGGCCGAACTCCTCGGTCCAGGGCATGGTCAGGGTGTCGGAGAGGAGGTAGCGCACGATGACCTGCAGGGCGGCCGACGCGAGCATCGCGAGCAGCAGGAAATGGCTCACGGTGTCCTCGACCGCCTTCCGGAGGTCGAGCCCGCCCTCTCCCCGGCGGCCGAGCCACTCGGCGCGCAGGGACCAGGACGCGGCGAGCGCCGCGATCACGAGGATGAAGGCGAGGGCCTTCACCTCGCCGGGGATGGGCATCATCATCGCGCCGCACCCTCTCCGGACGCGGCCCCGGGGTCGAGCCCGGGATCGATCCCGGGCTCGGTCCCGCACACGGCCTCGGGCTCGACCCGGGGCCGCCCGAACCGCGTCATGCCGCGCCCCGGGTCATCCGCGCCACGTGCCCCATCGTCCGGCGTCGACCGCGGCGAGGAACGAGCCCGCCATCCGGTTGAACAGCTCGGGCTCCTCCGAGTTCAGGGTGTGGCCGCACATCGGCGCCACGGCGAGCCCGGCGTGGGGTGCGGTGTCGCGGATGAAGCGGCTCGGCTCGAACGCGGGAGCGTCCTGGTCGCCGCACATCACCAGGATCGGCATCGGGAGCCGACGGATCCCCTCGGCGAGCTCGAACACGGGTGCGCGGGGGATGAGGACCTCACGCATGACGTGCTCCGCGCCGACCGGCGAGAGGCGGCGCATCCCGTCCACGAACTCCTGCCAGCCGCGCGGGTCCTTGGTGCGGAAGATGACGCGCTGCGGGGCTTCCGCGACGTTCGCGACGATGCCTTCGCTGCCGTCGCGGGCGATGTCGTCCGCGAATCGCCGCGCCGCCTCGAGCCAGGCCGGCCGGTCGACCGTGCCCGCCCCCGCCCCGGCCACGATCAGGCTTCGCACCCGTCCGGGATGGGCGATGGCGAAATTGAGAACGAGGTTCCCTCCGGTCGCGAGGCCCGCGAGGTGGACGCGATCGAGCCCGAGACCGTCGATGAGTCCGAGGAGGTCGGCGACGAACCCCTCGGGACCGTATGCCTCGGGCGCCTCCGGCACGTCCGAAGGAGGGTAGCCCCGGTAGTTCCAGGCAACGACGCGGTAGCGGCGGGAGAGAGCGCGGATCTGGGGCTCCCAGGCCCGCACGTCGCCCGCGAACTCGTGGCAGAGGACGAGCGGCACGCCCTCGCCGGCCGACTCGTAATGGAGATCGACCCCGTTTACGTGTTCGAACGGCATCGCCTCCCCCCGCGAACGGACACGCGCCGCGGCGTCCCGCCACCCCGCGGTGACGGACGCCGATCCGGCCCGGCCCGCCGTACTCCCCCTCCGCCTTGCCGCTTCGACGGCGCCCGGGCGACGGCGCCGGCTACGGCTTCTTCAGCGTCGTTCTTCGGCGCGGGCGGCCGCCGCCGCGGGGCTCCCGGCGCGCTCGCGGCGAACGTCGGCGAGCCATTGCGGCGGCCGGCCCCTTCGGGCGCGGCGGCGCGGCGCCCTATTCCTGCGCGGCCTTGACCTTGTCCAGCACCTTGGGGCCTACGAAGACCGAGAACTTGTCGTGCACCTCCCGGGCTCGGGCCGCGAACGAGTCGCGCGCGGGGTGGGTCACGGTGATGCCGTTCGCCGCCATGAGGGCGATGGCGTCCTCGTTGGCCTTCCGGGCGCCGTCGCGCATCGTCTCTCCCGCCGCGCGCGCCGCCTTCATGATGATCGCCCGGTGCTCCGCCGAGAGGGAGTCGTAGACGTCCAGGTTCATCAGGTACACGGTGGAGGTGAAGATGTGGTTGGATACCGCGAGGTGCGTCGCGACCTCGTACTGCTTGGCGTCCGCCATCCCGTGGTAGTTGGTCTCCACGCCGTCGATGGCCTTCTGCTGGAGGGCGGAGTAGACCTCGGGCCAGGCCATCGGCACCGGGTTGCCCCCGAAGGCGCGGATCGTCTGGACGTACAGCGGGTTCTCGACGATCCGGATCTTGCGTCCCTTCATGTCGTCCGCGGATTCGATCGGGAAGCCGTTCGTCAGGAAGCCGCGGAATCCCCACACGCCCCACGCGAGCCCCTTGATCCCCTTGGGCTCCATGAGGGCCAGGATCTCGTTGCCGACCGGGCCGTTCAGCACCTCCCACGCCGACTCGCGGCTCTTCCAGATGAACGGCAGCTCCGTGATGGAGAAGGTGGGCTCGATCGCGGCGGCGAGCCCGGAGCCCACCATGACCATGTCCAGCTCCCCGAGGCGGACCTGGGACACCATCTCCAGCTCCCCGCCGAGCTGCCCGTTCGGGAAGATCTCGACGTCGATCTCGCCGTTCGAGAGCTCCTTGGCCATCGCGGCCAGCCTGGTCGATCCCTGGCCGGCGATCGCCTCGATGGTGGTGACGTGGCCGATGCGGAGCTTGACGCTCGCCTCCGCGGCGGCCGGCCCTGCCCAGCCGCAGACGAATGCCGCGGCCACCGTGGCCGCCGTCCACTTGAGGTTTCTCGGCATCGTGGTTCCTCCCGGGTGCATCGAAGTCGTCCCGTGTCCGGGCCGCGGCGGTTGCCGGCCGCGGCGCCGGGGCCCTGCCGCACGTTCCCCGGGAGCGGAGCCCGCTCCCGGACCGGCGAACGCGGCATCGGCCGGAGTATAGTCGCGTCCATCCCGGAGGGCACAACATCCGGCCGGGTCGGACGGAGCGGCCGGGACCGGCGGGACGCGGCGGCGAGGAGGCCGCGGGTGCGGGCCGTCAGGGGGGCAGCAGGCGGGAACCCTCCCCCGCCCCGCCTTCCGGGCCGCCGCGAAACCGGGCGCCGCGCCTCGACCGGCGCCCGCCCGCGGCGATGGACCCGCCCCCTTCCGCAACCCCCACGAACGAAAGAGGAACCATCGAATGCTCACGACCGAACTCGCCTACGTAGCCGCCGTCACCCGCGACGTCGATGCGGCCGCCGCGGTCTTCGGCAACGTGCTCGGGCTTCCGCGGACGGACCTGCCGGGACCCGGCGGGTCCGACGTTCCCGTATTCACGGCCGGACGCAGCGCCCTCGCCCTCTTCGAGCCCGGCGACCCCTGCGTCGACGGCACGGACCGCACCGGCATCCATCACATCGCCCTCGCGGCCGGGGAGCCCGCGGCCGCCCGCGACGCGGCGGCGGCGGCCGGGGTGGGCGCGGGCCCCGGCCGGCCCGCCCTCGGGGGCGGCGAGGCATACGACCTCGATCCCGTCGAGACGCGCGGCGTCCTCACCCGGGTCACCCCCTCGCTCGACCTGCCGCCCCCCTCGGGCTGGGTAGAGCGCTTCGACCACATCGGGATCTCGACCAACGACTGCGCCGGCACCGAGGCCTGCTTCGCGCGCCGGCTCGGCTACGAGGTGGAGAGCCGGCAGAGCGACGTGGAGGTCTCGATCGCGGTCGAGAGCTTCACCTCCGACAAGTACGGGATCGTCTATCACAACCGGCCGCCCCGGCGGGTCGGAGGAGGCCGCGTCGTCTTCATCACCATCGGCGACACGGAGCTCGAGGTCATCGAGCCGCTCGAGTTCGGGCCCGACGCCCCCGAGGTGGTGCACGGGCAGCGCGGCGACACCCGCCAGGACATGGGCGCCCTCGCCCGCTTCGTGGACCGGCGCGGGCCGGGTCTCCACCACGTCGCGTTCAAGGTCCCGGACGCGGACGAGGCCCTGCGGCGTTCGCGCGAGGCCGGCTGCCGGATGATCGACGACCGCGGGCGGCCCGGCTCGCGGCGGGCGATGATCGGCTTCATCCACCCCGCCGCGCTCGGCGGGATCCTCGTCCACTTCGACGCCCGCGAGGAGCTCCCGACTCCCTGAAGGGGGGCCGTCTTCGCGGGCGAATCGCGTCCTGCCCGGGGCGCCTCCGGAAGCGCGGCCGGTGGCGCCGCTCTCGATCCGAGGCAAGGGCCGCCAGCCTGCGCCTTGCCGGTCGAGGCGCAGATCGGGGCTCCGGCTTTCTCGGGCCGCACCGCGTCCCGCTCTCGGCGCCGGCCCTCCCGGCCCGGATCGAACGCACCGTTCGTCCCGGCGGCGCTCCCCTCCTCTCGCGCTTGCCCGTACCGGGTTTGACCTGAACATGCGATACGCACCCCAGCATCCCTGCGGCCTGCCTGAGGCCCGGGCGCTGTTCGTAAGCTATTGATATAGAGGGTGGAGGTCGGTAGGCGAGATATTTTTTACCCCGCGGAGACGGCGTTCTTCCGCGGTTTGGAGTCGGTTCGAGGGGCATTTCGGCGGATTTCACCCCACGGAGCCGCTTGCGCGGGCACGGCGTCCTGGGAACGCGGGCGTCTCGCCCGCATTGATCGGCGGCGGCCTCGCCGTCCCATTTGCGGGCGAGACGCCCGCGTTCCCAGGACGCCGTGCCCAAGAGCGTTCGCGAGAGGCGTGTTTGGCGAAAATCCCTACAACGCACATGCCTCCTGCCTCCCTTGGCCTTGAACCGGGCTACCGCATCGAACGACAATGTCACGCGGATGCCAACCTTCCAGCTGATATCAACTTGGCTGGCTGAACGACATGCCAAGCAACCAGCTCGTCCAGGCGCGCGTCGATAAGGAAGTCAAGGAGGAGGCTGCGGCAGTGCTGGCCGCCATGGGACTCACCGTGTCCGATGCGGTCCGCCTCCTGCTCACGCGGGTTGCGCGCGAAAAGGCCCTGCCGTTCGCTCCGCTCGTCCCCAACGCAGCCACCATCGAGGCCATGAAGGAAGCGCGCTCCGGCAACCTGCCGCAGTTCGAGGACGTCGAGAGCCTCCTCGATGACCTCCATGCGGACGATTGAGCGGACACATCGGTTCAAGCGCGACTACCGGCGGGAGGCGCGCGGCCGCCACCGCGCCGGCCTCGATGAACGTCTGGCCGCCATCGTGCACGCCCTCGCTACCGACACACCGCTGGAACCCCGCCACCACGATCATGCGCTCGGCGGTCCGTGGACCGACTTTCGCGACTGCCACCTCAGGCCGGACCTGGTGCTCATCTACCAGAAGCCCGATGCGGAAACCCTCCGCCTGGTCCGCATCGGCTCGCACGCCGAGCTGGGGCTGTGACGTCGATGCGCGAGGACGGCCCGTGGCGGCCGACCGTGGGCGTACCGCCGGAGGCGCGTCCGTTCGCCGCCCGCATCGTGGCCGGCAACGGCAGTAGCAGTACCCGCGGGGCCGGCCGCCCGGCCCGCGGGGGCGAGGGACCGCCGCGAGCGCGACCGGGGCGTCGGAGTAGCGGCCGGCCGGCCGCGCGGGGGCCAGAGCGCCTCACGCCCGGCCGACGAGCTCCCGGACGTACTGCGGGAGCGCGAACGACGCCTTGTGGATCTCGGGGTTGTAGTAGCGGGTGCGGATGCCGGCCGCCGCGTAGCGTTCGCGCAGGGTCTCGACGGAGACCGCCCGCAGCGAAGGGTCCTCGGTCGCCCAGCCGAACAGCATGATCCCCCCCGCGTAGGTAGGCACCGCGGCCGAGAAGAAGTGCCAGTCCCGGAACCGCCGGTCGAGCTCGCGGGCGGTTTCGCGGGCGACTTCCGGCTGAAGGAACGCGACCCCGTTCTGGGTCACGAGCACCCCGCCCGGAGCGAGGCAGCGTCGGCAGCCCGCGTAGAACCCGGGGCGAAAGAGCGCCGCGCCGGGCCCCACCGGGTCCGTCGAGTCGGTGATGACGGCCTCGAAGCGCTCGGCGGTCTCGGAGACGAACCCGGCGCCGTCCGCGATGACGACCTCGACCCGGGGATCGTCGAACGCCCCGGCGGAGTGGTTCGGGAGGTGTTCCCGGCAGATGTCGATCACGTCCGCGTCGACCTCGACCTGCACCACCCGCTCGACCGCGCGGTGACGCAGCACCTCGCGCAGCATCCCCCCGTCGCCGCCCCCGACGATGAGCACCCGCCGCGCCGCGCCGTGTGCGAAGAGGGGCACGTGGGCGAGCATCTCGTGGTAGATGAACTCGTCGCCCTCGGTGGTCTGCACGACGCCGTCGAGCACCATGACCCGCCCGAAGCAGGGGTTCCGGAAGATCAGCAGGTGCTGCAGATCGGTGGTGCGCTCCAGGTACACCCGATCGACCTGGAGCTCCTGCCGGTAGCCGTCCGACAGTGTCTCCGCGAACGTCGTCCGCTCCTTCAGGCCACCACCCCCCGCCGCTCGATCGACATCTCGGTGCGCGCCGGCTCAAGCGCGCTCCGGAGGACCTCCGCCGCGAGGTCGGGCCGGCACCCGCCGCACATGAAGACGTCGAAGGCGGCGAAGCCACGCTCCGGCCAGGTGTGGACGCTGATGTGGGATTCGGCGAGCACCGCGACGCCGGTGACGCCCCCGCCGTCCCCGAAGCGGTGCAGGTGGATGTGGAGCAGGGTGGCCCCCGAGACCTCGACCGCGCGGCGCATCGCGCGCTCGATGTGCCGCACGTCGTCGAGGTGGCGCGCGCCCCAGAGATCGAGGAGCACGTGGGTCCCGGCGAAGACCTGTCCGTTCTGCTCCGCGAAGTGGTCGGGGCCGGTCGAGGCGAGCCCCGGAGTGCCCACGCCAGCGCCGGAGAGGGGGAGAACGGTGGGCGCGTGCTCCGGCCGCCGCCGCATCGCCCCCGGGCGGGGCGGCCCCTCGACGATTGCGGGCTCCGTCTTCACCGGCATCGATCGCACGCTCCGCGCCGGGTCCTCAGTCCGCGGCCGCCGCCTCCGCCCTCCCCCTCCCGGGGGCCGGCATCGGCATCGGCTCCACCGGCTCGCCCCGGAGGCGCGCGAGGTGGCGGGACCGCAGGACCCTGGCCGCTTCCACCAGGGTGTCCCGGCTCGGGCCCTGGTCGGCGATCTCGGTGAGCTCGCGCAGCTCCTCCTCGGTAAACCCGGCCTGGAGCCGTTCTTCGCGCGCGATTCCGATGGAAGCGTCGTTCCGCCCCGACCGGCCCGACCCGATCGAGAAGCGCCGCTCCACCTCGCGCTGGAAGGCCTTCGCCTCCCGGAACTTCCCGGGGTCCGATCGGGTGAACTGCTTCACCCAGTTGCTGCCGAAGCGCACGTGGGTCAGCTCGTCGGCGAGAACGAAGTCGACGGCCTGCTCCATCACCGGATCGCCCGCCGCCTTCGCGTAGTCGATCATCGCCCGGAAGGCGTCGCAGGCGAGCCCTTCGAGGCACCGGTTGACCCCCGCGACCCGCATGGTCGGGTCGTCCGCACAGGCCGCCTCGAACAAGGTGGTGGTCTCGGGGTAGTCGCCCACTTCGGCCCCCGCGTGGTGGAGCAGCTTCTCGAAGACCTGGCAGTGGCGCGCCTCGTCCCAGCACTGGCGGGCCATGTTCATCCGGAACTCCCACGGCGCCTCCGGGAAATCCCAGAGGGTGCGGCCCGCCCCTTCGAGCGCTTGCAGCTCGCCGACGAAGATGCCGTGCAGACGCACCTTGAGCTGGGTCTCCACGTTCGGATCGTCCGGGCGCATCGCGCCGAACTGGGTCAGGAAGGGAAAGCCGGGGCCGAGGTCGTCGTACACCTTCTCCAGCTCCGTCCCCTCGATCCGTTCGCGAAGCTTCGGCGCGACGTGCTCCATGAGCGCGACGACCCCCTCCACGTCGTCCGGCAGCGACTCGAGCAGCCGGCCGCGCGACCGCGCCCGCTTGAACCGGCTGTCGCGCGCCAGCTCCTCGTGCGAAATGAACCTCTTCATTCGTTCATCCCCCCGGTCCCGGCACTCACCTGTTCACCCCCCGCGGCGTCTTCCACGCGCCCCTGCCCCGCCGTTCCGTCTTCGCCTGCCTCGCCGGCCTGCCTTCCTCCCCCGGCGCCGGCTTCTCCATGCTCCCTTGCGGGTGGAGCGCCGCCGACACGGAACCGCCGCGCCGGGAAGGGAGGCCGCACCGGCAAAGCGAGCGTCTTCACTCTTCGCCGGCGAGCCGCGGCCGCGGTGCGAGAGGCGGTCATGGGGGCACGACCGTCCCGCCTCGGCCGTCGCCCCCGGCGGTCGGCGCCTCCCGTCCCCACTCGCCCGTGACGCCCCCGCACTCGCGAAGCGCCGCATCGAGCCGCGCGCGGCGCGCCTCCCGCCGCGCGGCCTCTTCCGACCCCCGGCACAGCTCGCCGAGCACCGCCCGCGCCCACGCGGCATGGCGCGCCTTGTCCGCGAGGGTTTCCTCCAGGATCTCGATGGTGGGGGCGTCCGCGATCGGGTCGGTTTCGGCGGCGATGCGTTCGTAGGTCTCCACGAGGTGCGGCAGGAGCACGTCGAAGACCCCGGCGAGCTTCTCGATGGTCTCGACGGGCGACTCCGGCTCCGCGACCGACCGGATGAACGCCGCGAAGCCCTCGTTGGGCGCCTCGGAGGCGGTGGCCGAGCGGGTTCCGCAACGAAGCTCCGGCAGCCGGGCGCCGAACCGGTCGGCGGCCTGCGCCGTCTCCCAGATGATCTTGCCCAGGCCGACCTTGACCGGCAGCTCGGGGATCGTCGCGATCCATCCGCCGAGGAGCGTCATGATCCACTCCTCGGCATAGCGGAAGTTGCGCACCCGGCGGGCGACCGCTTCCACGTCGTAGCGGCCGTGCAGCTCGCGCAGGTCGGCCGGTACGTCGAACGCGGAGTACGGGGCGAACGAGGTCCGTTCGTCCGACCCGGTGCCGGGATACATGCGGAGCTCGGTCAAGAGCGCCCTCCCTTCGTGCTCGCGTTCCTGCCCGCGGTCCCGCCCGTGCTTGCCGGCGCGCACGCGGGCGGAGGCCCGGCTCGGCGCTCGGCACGTTCTCCCGCGGGGCCGGCCCCCGCCATTCTATCTTCCGTAGCCCTCGATCCGCACCGTCCGGGCATCCCCGGACCCGACGTCTCGCACGGCCGAAGGGAAGATCATCGTGGCCCCCGTGACACGCTTTGACACCTTGTGACACCCTGTGACACGCTTTGACACCTTGTGACACCCTGTGACACGCTTTGACACCTTGTGACACCCTGTGACGCGCTTTGACACCCTGCCCATCATGAGCGCCGACGCCTTCGATGCTCTTACCGCGGCCCGCGCCTTCGAGGCGGCCGGTATGGACCGCGCCCAGGCCGAAGCCGTCGCCGAACAGCTGCGCGCGGCGGCCGGGGCCGGCCGCGACGATCTGGCCACCAAGGCGGATCTCGCACATTTCGCCACCAAGGAAGACGTGGCGAATGCCGTCAACCGGATGCTGATCGCACAGCTCGCCATCGCCGGGTTGCTGTTCGCCGCCCTCAAGCTGTTCTGAGCGCGGCGCCCGGCCGCCGGCCCCGTCCCGGCGTTTCGACGCCGCCCGGAGCGCCACGGGTTTCGCGGAGCCGCACTCCACCGGCCGCCGCGGCGTCCGTCCCGGTCCGCACGGCGGGCGCCCGGCCAGCCCGGCCAGATTCTGCTAGATCGGCGAGCCCCGCGGGAAGTCCGGCTCGCGCTTCTCGCGGAGCGACGCCAGCCCCTCGCGTACCTCCGGGCTTCCGAATCCGAGCATCTCGAGTGCGAGCGACGTGTCGAAGGTGGGGCCGGCCATGCGCAGCCAGTTGTTGAGCGCATGCTTGGTCCAGCGGATGGCCGACGGAGCGCCCCGGGCGAGCTTGCGCGCCACCTCGAGCGCCTTGTCCTGGAGCGCGTCGTCGTCCACGCAGAGCGAGACCAGGCCGATCCGCTCCGCCTCCGCGCCGGTGAGCACGTCGCACGTCATGAGGTAGTACTTCGCCTTGGCCATCCCGCACAGGAGCGGCCAGACGATCGCGGCATGATCGCCGGCCGCCACCCCGAGCCGGGTATGCCCGTCCGTGATCCGGGCCGAGCGGGCCGCGATGGACACGTCGCAGAGCAGCCCCGCGACGAGGCCCGCCCCCACCGCCGGCCCGTTGATCGCGGACACCAGGGGCTTGTTGCAGTCGAGGATGTTGTAGACGAGGGCGCGCGCCTCCTTCCACGTGGCGACCAGGTTGTCGAACGAGCGCATGTTGTGTTCGATGAGGTCGAAGTCGCCGCCCGCGGAGAACGCCCGCCCCTCGCCGGTCAGGATCACGCAGTCGACGTCCGGGTCCGCGTCGATCTTCGGCCAGAGATACGTGAGCTCCCGATGGCCCACCGCATCGAGCGCGTTGTATCGCTCCGGCCGGTTGAACGTCACCCGGAGGATCCGCTCGCCGGGGCGGTCGAAGGTCAGCCGCTCGTAGCCGGCATAGGGGTCGGTCATGGCATCGCTTCCCGGTGTATGCAGCCGTGCGCGGCAAGGTTAGCACGGCTCGCGGCGGCGGCTTCGGCCGTGCGGCGGCCCGCGGGCAGGCGGCCCGAACCCGGCCTCCGGGGCAGTCGGCTCGCCGTCGCCCGGAACGCGCGGGGCGGCCCGCGGGCGGACGGCGCCGCGGCACACGTCCGGTGGGCCGCGCCGCGGGAACGTGCTTCCGGCTATACTCCGGCGAACCGACCGGAGCCGAACGACATGGACCTGACCGGCGAATTCCGCGTCCCCCTGCCGCGCGAGGCGGTCTTCGAGGCGCTCAACGACCCCGAGGTCCTCGGCCGGTGCATTCCCGGCTGCCGGTCGATCGAGCAGGTGGGCGAGCACGAGTTCGACGCGGACGTGCTGGCCAAGGTCGGCCCCGTCAAGGCCCGCTTCAAGACCCGGATCGCGGTCTCCAACCTCAACCCCCCGGAGAGCTATACTCTCTCCGGCGAGGGCCGGGGCGGCGCGGCGGGATTCGCGTCCGGCAGCGCCGACGTGAGCCTGGAAGCGGCGGATGGCGGGACCGTGCTCCGATACACCGCGCGGGTCCAGCCCGGCGGCAAGATCGCCCAGGTGGGGTCGCGGCTCATCGGGGGCACGGCCCGCAAGATCGGGACGGATTTCTTCTCCCGCTTCGTGGAAGCCGTCACGCCGGAGCCGCCCCCCGGAGAGGTCGGGCCCGACGAGCAAGAGGAGTAAGGCGCATGCCGGTGAACGTCTCCATGAACGTGAACGGGAGGGCGGTCGTCGAAGAAGTCGAGGACCGCACCCTCCTGGTGGAACTGCTGCGGGAGAACCTGCGGCTGACCGGAACCCACGTGGGCTGCGACACCAGCCAGTGCGGCGCCTGCGTGGTGCACGTGGACGGGCGCTCCGTCAAGGCCTGCACGATGCTCGCGACCCAGGCGCACGGCGCCGACGTGGCCACCATCGAAGGGCTGGCGGAGAACGGCAGGCTCCACCCGATGCAGGAGGCGTTCCGGGAGAACCACGGGCTGCAATGCGGTTTCTGCACCCCCGGGATGGTCATGAGTGCGCTCGACCTCGTGGCCCGCAACCCGGACCCGACGGGGGCCGAAGTCCGCGAGTGGCTGGAAGGAAATCTTTGCCGGTGCACGGGTTATCACAACATCGTGAAGTCGATCCTCGCCGGCGCGAGCGCGATGCGCGGAGGAGGAGGCTGAGATGGCCGAGAGCGGAATCGGGGCCTCCGTGCCCCGCACCGAAGATCACCGGTTCCTCACCGGGACCGGCGACTACACCGACGACACCAACCTCCCGCGCCAGACGTACGCCGCGTTCGTGCGCTCGGCCCATCCCCACGCCTCGTTCACCCTGGACACCTCCGCCGCCGCCTCCGCGCCCGGGGTGGTTGGGGTCCTGACGGGAGCGGACCTGGCGGCGGACGAGCTCGGCACGCTCATCTGCGGCTGGCAGGTCACCGGCAAGGACGGGGAGCCGCACAAGGCGCCGCCCCATCCCGTCCTCGCGGCGGACACGGTGCGGCACGTGGGTGACGCGATGGCGGTGGTGGTCGCGGAGAGTGCGCGCGCGGCGCGCGACGCGGCGGAGCGGGTGGAGGTGAGCTACTCGCCCCTCCCGGCGGCGGTGTCCATGCAGGACGCGCTCGCGGAGGGCGCGCCGCGGATCCACGCCGATGCCCCCGGCAACCTCTGCTACGACTGGGAGATCGGGGACCGCGCGGCGACGGACGACGCCTTCGCCCGCGCCCACCACGTGGCCCGCCTGGACCTCGTGAACAACCGGCTCATCCCGAACGCGATGGAGCCGCGGGCCGCGATCGGGGACTACAACCCCGCGACCGGCGACTACACCCTCCGGCTCACCAGCCAGAACCCGCACATCCACCGGCTGGTGCTCGCCGCGTTCATCCAGATCGCGCCCGAGCACAAGCTGCACGTCATCGCCCCGGACGTGGGCGGCGGGTTCGGGTCCAAGATCTTCATCTACCAGGAGGAAACGGCCGTGCTGTGGGCGGCCGGCAAGGTCGGCCGCCCCGTCAAGTGGACCGCCGATCGCTCCGAGTCGTTCGTCGCGGACGCGCACGGGCGCGACCACGAGACCCACGTGGAGCTGGCCCTCGACGCGGACGGCCGGTTCCTCGGGCTCCGGGTCTCGACCCTCGCCAACATGGGGGCCTACCTCTCCACGTTCGCGAGCTGCGTCCCCTCCTACCTCTACGGCACCCTGCTCCAGGGGCAGTACACCACCGAGGCCATCTACTGCGAGGTCAAGGCGGTGTTCACCAACACGACCCCGGTGGACGCGCTCCGCGGGGCGGGCCGCCCGGAGGCGACCTACGTGGTCGAGCGCATCGTCGACCAGGCGGCGCACGACCTGGGGCTCGACCCGGCGGAGCTCCGGCGCCGCAACTTCATCCCGAGCGACGCCTTCCCCTACCCCACCAAGGTCGCCCTGGAGTACGACTCGGGGAACTACGGGTTGGCGCTCGACCGCGCGCTCGACCTCGCGGGGTACGCGGGCTTCGACGCGCGGCGCGAGGAGGCGAAGTCGCGGGGCAGGCTCCGGGGGATCGGCTTGAGCGCCTACATCGAGGCGTGCGGCATCGCGCCCTCCCAGGTGGTGGGGTCGCTCGGGGCGGGGGTGGGCCTGTGGGAATCGGGGGGCATCCGCTTCAACCCGACCGGCAACGTGCTCGTCTACACCGGCTCCCACAGCCACGGCCAGGGGCACGAGACCACGTTCGCACAGCTCGTCTCCGATTATCTGGGGGTGCCGTTCGAGAACGTCGAGGTGGTGCACGGCGACACCGAGAAGACCCCGTTCGGCATGGGCACGTACGGCTCGCGCTCCCTCGCGGTGGGCGGCTCGGCCCTCGTGAAGGCGATGGACAAGGTGATCGCCAAGGGCCGGAAGATCGCCGCGTTCTCGCTCGAGGCGGCGGAGGAGGACGTCGAGTTCGGCGGCGGCAACTTCACCGTGGCGGGGACGGACAAGAGCATGAACATCGCGGAGGTCGCGTTCTCCGCCTACGTGCCGCACAACTACCCGCTCGACGAGCTGGAGCCGGGCTTGGAGGAGACGGGGTTCTACGACCCCGCGAACTTCACCTTCCCGGCCGGTACCCACGTCTGCGAGGTGGAGGTGGACCCGGAGACGGGGGTCACCGAGATCGTGAACTGGGTGGCGGTGGACGACTTCGGCAACGTGGTCAATCCGATGATCGTGGAAGGCCAAGTGCACGGCGGGGTGGCGCACGGGGTCGGCCAGGCCCTGCTCGAAGGCTGTGCCTACGATGCGGACGGGCAGCTACTGACCGGCTCGTTCATGGACTACACCATGCCGCGGGCGGACGATCTGCCGGACATGAAGGTCGAGACCACGTGCACCCCGTGCCCCCACAACCCGCTCGGGGTCAAGGGCTGCGGCGAGGCGGGGGCGATCGCGGCCCCGGCCGCGGTCATGAACGCGATCACCCACGCGCTGGGCACGAACCGCATCGACATGCCGGCCACGCCGCAGGCGGTGTGGCGGGCGCTCAACGGGTAGGTCCCCGGTTCGTACGGCCGTTCGGTCGGCCGGACCACCGAAACGGACCTGGTCAAGGCCCGGGATCCTCCCATCCCGGGCGGAGAGGAGCGAGAACATGTACGAGTTCAACTACCACCGCCCCGGCACGCTCGAAGCGGCGACCGCGGCGCTCGCGGCCGCGGAGGATGGACGGGTGCTGGCCGGCGGGCAGACCCTCCTCCCGACCCTGAAGCAGCGGCTCGCGAGCCCATCGGACGTCGTCGACCTCGGGGGGATCGCGGGGCTCGACGGCGTGCGCCGCGAGGGCGATGCGATCGTGGTCGGCGCCATGACCCGGCACGCGGACGTGGCCTCCTCCTCGGAGGTGCGGGACGCGATCCCCGCCCTCGCCGCGCTCGCGGACGGCATCGGGGACCCCCAGGTGCGCAACTGCGGGACCATCGGGGGCTCGGTCGCGAACGCCGATCCGGCCGCCGACTATCCGGCCGCGGTGGTCGGGCTCGGGGCCGAAGTGCGGACCGACCGACGGACGATCGCGGGGGACGACTTCTTCACCGGCCTGTTCGAGACCGCCCTGGAGGACGGCGAGATCGTCGTCTCGGTGCGCTTTCCCGTACCGCGCCGGGCCGTGTACATGAAGTTCCCGAATCCCGCTTCGCGCTATGCCATCGTCGGGGTCATGGCGGCGGAGACCGGGGGCGGGGTCCGGGTGGCGGTCACCGGGGCGGGCGACCGGGTGTTCCGGGTGGCGGCGATGGAGGCCGCCCTCGCCGGCAGCTTCCGCGCCGACGCCATCGCCGGCATCGCCGTACCCGCGGACGGACTCAACGAGGACCTCCACGCGAGCGCCGAGTACCGCGCCCATCTGGTCGGGGTCATGGCCCGGCGCGCGGTCGCTGCGGCGGCCGGCGCCTGACCCTGCGCTCCGCTCGAACCCCCTTGGCGGCGGCGCGTCCGGCGGCCATGCCGGATCGCCCCGCCGCCTGTGCCCGAGGGGAAACCGCATGTTGCTGGATGAACTGACCGAGCTGGTTGGCAGGCTCAAGGAGCGTATCGAGAAACACGAGGACGTGCTGAGCAAGAACGAAACGGCGACCCGCTATGCGCTGATCGATCCCCTGCTGACCGCCCTAGGCTGGGATTTGCAGGACCCGGGGCAGGTGCGGATGGAATACGACACCGGCAAAGGCCGCGTCGACTACGCAATGTTCGCCCGTGGAGGCGGGGATACGGGTAGTCCTGAACTCGTCGTCGAGGCGAAGAATCTGGGCAAGCCGACAAGCGACGGAATCGACCAGTCGATTAATTACTGTTTACAGGATGGCGTTCCCTGCTTCGTCGTAACGAACGGGGACGCCTGGGAAGCTTACGATCTCCGCAAAGATGGGAAGCTCACAGACAGGCGTATGGTTGATTTCAGCCTCACGGCTACCACCCAGACTACCGTGATAAAGATGTTGTGGCTCTGGCGGGGCAATTTCGAGTCGGAATCCCCGATAATGCCGGTAGTTCCCGACAGGCCGGCATCGCAACAGACATCTCCCTCTGCGCCGCTGCCCCCGGCAGCCGAACCACCGTCAAACGTGGAGCGGTCCGATCGAGGCATTCCACTTGACGAATTCAATCCGAACAGGGGAGATTCTCCCCCTGCTGCCGTGCTCTTTCCGGATGGGACGAAAAAGAACATTGCCATATGGCGGTTCGAAATTCAGACCGCGGTTGTCGAGTGGCTGATCGAGACTGGACGCTTGACGGAGGCCGATTGTCCCGTCACGGGTTCCAAGGGCGGATATCTGGTGGCTGGTTCCCCGGTCCACAAAGATGGCGGTCCTTTCCGAAGTCGAAAACAGGTCGGTAATCTATGGATAGAGGCATCCAATGATTTTCCTAGTCATGCAAGGATAGCGAAAAATATTCTGAAGGCCCGAAACGTCGATCCTTCCCACGTTCGGGTCGTGATGAAGACCTGAACCACCATCCGTCATGAAGTTCATCCTTCCGCGATACCTGCCCGCAGCATCCCTCCTCCGTCGCCGAAACCATCTCCCGACCGGGGACTACATCGCAGAGCGGAGCGCCTCCCACCGCCGTGTTCCACACCCTGCGGATGCAGCGCCCGTCGTTCCTGGAGAGCGAAGCAGGGGTCGGCAAGACCGAGGTTGCGCGGGTCCTCGCCCGCGTGCCCGGACGGCGGCGTGTCCGGTGGCCATGCCCGCCGCGCGACGACGACGTGGGCCGGCGGCCCGGTGGCAAGGACCTTGATCGAATTTGGATTTCCAACTTCATCGTGGACACGATTCATGGTTCCAGTCGCCGTGAAATTCGTTTCGATGTAGTGACAGGGCATCCATCTCGGCATTCGTCTTCACCACTCCGGTCGGATACTTTCTCTTGTCGAGCTCGGCTTTGACTCACTGTCCTGCATTGGTGCGCGTATCGCCTGTCAAATCGACTGCCTTGAGATGGTTCCTCGCTGGTTCTGTACACGCCCATCTCCTATCATCGCGTCTTCCCGCCAGAGAGAGTCTATCGCACATCGGTCACGACCATCCGCCACGCAGCGGCGCCCACCCACGAACTCGGGACCGGCCACGGACGACGGCATCCGCATCGTCAGCTTGTAAAGGCCGGCCGAGCCCCGGGCGCTGTTCGTAGGTTATTGATATATAGGATGTAGAGGGGAGGTCGAGATATCTTTTACCCCCACGGAGACGGCGTTTTTCCGTGGTTCGAGGTCGGTTCGAGAGGGTTGCTGGCGGATTTCACCCCACGGAGCCTCTTGCGCGGGCACGGCGTCCTGGGAACGCTCGTGTCCCGCCCCCATTGATCGGCGGCGGCCTCGCCATCCCATTTGCGGGCGGGACGCCCGCGTTCCCAGGACGCCGTGTCCAAGAACGTTCGCGAGAGGCGTGCCCGGCGAAAACCCCACAGCGCACATGTCTCGGCCAGCCCAGGGTTGATGGACTGTTGCATGACGTGCAACACTGCGGCCGCCATGAAGATCATCCATGCCGGTTTGAAGGCTTCGAGGCGGTCGACGTGGATCTCGCCGACTACCACTGAACGGAGATTGCCCCATGTCCATGCGCAACCCCATGCACCCCGGCGAAATGATCCGAGACATGCTGGAGGCCCGGGCCGCCGACGCCGCGTTGCCGCCACCGCCTTCGATCACCGAGATGGCGAGGCAGCTCGGCGTCGCACGCACCACGCTGTCGCGCCTGCTTCACGGCCGCATCGGCCTTTCTCCGGAGATGGCCTTGGCCTTGGAGCGCATCGGCTGGAACGAAGCCGACCACTGGATGCGGCTGCAGGCGGCCTGCGATCTCGCTCAGGCACGGCTCAGAGCGTCTGTAGCGTAGTCACGGCGGCGGGTCGGGCGGAGGCGAGCGGGCCCCCCGGAGGGTGGCGGACCGCGTGCCCTTCCCCTGCCGCCCTCCATCTTCGACTTGCGCACCGCGGCCGGCTCGGGCGAACACGTGTATCGTCGGAGAGGCCCGCCTGTCTGGCAACATGCGCCAAGAGGATTTCACCCCGACTTGTCCGGGGCCCCTTCCTGAAGCAAACTTGGCGCCGCCGTGGAGGGACGACCAGTCTTGCGCATGACGCTGCAGGCGCGGGGAACGCGATCGGTCGTGGGCAAGCGGCAAGCCGGGAGACGCGGGAGGAACAGGTGTGTGCTGCCGTCCGGCCCCCTCCTATGCCGCCATCGTGCGGACACCGTAGAGCGGGATGTGGGCGTCCCTGGTGACGAGCACGAGCCCTTCCGCCTGGGCCTGGGCGATCAGGAAGCGATCGAAGGGGTCCCGGTGGTGCATAGGGAGCTTGCCGGCCTGCTCCGCGTGGTGGAAGGTCAGCGGCAGGTGGGTGAAGCCCTTGTCGTCGATCATCGACAGCAGGTTGTCCGGGGCGGTCATGTGCCCCTTCGCCCGCTTGACCACGATCTCCCACCCGGTGATGGCGCTAACGAAGACCTCGTTGCGCGGGTCGGCGATCGCGGCACGAGCGCCCTCGGCCAGTTTCGAGACATCGACCAGCCACCACACGAATGCATGGGTATCCAGCAACAGGCGCTGCATGGTCAGCTCTCGTCCGGGAAGATCTTCGAGTTCTCGATCGCCTCGATGAGCTCTTCATCCTCTTCGTCGAAGTCCTCGGACATCCAGATCTGTCCTTCCAGTCCGCCCGGCTTCCGCTCTTCCATCCCCCCCCGGTACGGCACCAGGTGCAGCCAGGGCTTGCCGGCCTTGCAGATCACGACTTCCTCTCCCTGCCAGGCCAGCTCGGCCAGGCGGGAGAGCTGCGACTTGGCCTCGTGCATGTTGACCTTCATCGGATGCTCCTGAGTGGCTAAGTCCGGCCAAGTTTGAAATGGGATTCCATGCGTGTCAAGCTGAAGACGAAGACGAATCGGCCACGATCGGACGCCGCCGGCCGCCGATCTTCGAGCCGGGACTGTCCGCGCTTCACGTCGGTGATGCCGCAATGCAACCGGGCGACAGGGCCGACGTCGAGGGTGGCCGCGGCGATGCCGGTTCCGATGGGGGTGAAGACATCGGCGCTCATCGCGAAGTGGAGGACAGCCCGACCGGCCTGCCCCGTCGTTCCCTCGCCAGCGGAAGAGCGGAGACCGAGCAGATGCGCACCGCCGGAAGCTGCCGGCACGAAGCCTGGAGCATGAGGGAGAGGACGGCGGTCCCGGCGTTGATCCTGGCCGCCGGCGCCGGGCTGAGCGGGTGCATGGACCCCGGAATCGACTGCTGGACCCGGGAGCGCTACGAGGCCGCGGCGAGAACACCGGGCGGCCCGATCCACGAGATCCGGGCCGGCACGTACGGGGGCGAGGTCGTAACCGAAGACCCGGACAACTGGTGGACGGGCGCCCGGTTCACGGGCGAGCCGTGCCGGATGGAGATCGATCATCGGCCGGGGGGAACGTACGCCCGTACGCACTTCCTGGATGCCGCGGTGGCGCTGCGCGCGCGGATGGGTCCGGGGGGCACCCCGTTCTTTTCCGGAGAGACGACGGACGGGAAGGTGGTGGTCCTGCAACACCACTTGGGCCGTCCTGTTGCGCTGACGCTGACGCACTACCGGGCGGACGGGACACTGAGCTATGGGGCTTGCGGCAAGCGGGAAGCGCCGTTCCTGGAGTGTCACCGCACGCGCGAGTAGAGGAATACGGCGTCCCCCCGAGCGTTTCACGGGTCCATGCACGGCGGCCGGCCGCCATGAAGGTCATCCATGCCGGCCCGCGGTCTCGCTCAGGTACGGTCCCCAGAGCCTCCGCGGCGCAGTCACGGCGGCGGGTCGGGCGGAGGCGAGAGCGGCCGGAGGGTGGCGGATCGAGTACCCTTCCCCTGCCAACCCTCCATCCTCGGCTTGCACCTCGCGGCCGGCTCGGGCGGCGGCGTGTATCGCCGGACAGGTCCGGGCAACATGTTCCTGAAGAGGATTTCATACTGCTCGACCTCCGGCTCCCGGGATCGTGAACGCCCGGTCCGAGGGACGTATCCTCCGAAACCGGCATTCGTCCGGAAACCTGCCTGACGGCGTTCACCGCGTGAAGCCGTCGGTGCTCGCCGTCCCACCACGTGGATCGCTCGCATGAATCTTCCCGCCTCTGTCGACGACACCATCTCCCGGCTCACCTCGGGGGACTACATCGCGGAGCGAAGCCTCGCCACCGCCGTGTTCCTCACCCTGCGGATGCAGCGCCCGCTGTTCCTGGAGGGCGAGGCGGGGGTCGGCAAGACCGAGGTCGCCCGGGTGCTCGCCCGCGTGCTCGGACGGCGGCTCGTCCGCCTGCAATGCTACGAAGGGCTGGACGTGGCCTCCGCCGTCTACGAGTGGAACTACCCGCGGCAGATGATCCGGATCCGGCTCGCCGAGATGGCCGGCCGGGGCGGCGGCGGGGACGGGGATGCACCGGGGGGGGATACGCCGGGCAGAAGCACGTCGATCGAGTCGGTCGAAGAGGACATCTTCTCGCGCCGGTTCCTCATGGAGCGCCCACTCCTCCAGGCCCTTCGGCCGGACGATGCGGGCGCCCCGGTGCTGCTCATCGACGAGCTGGACCGGGCGGACGAGCCGTTCGAGGCGTACCTGCTGGAAGTGCTGGCGGACTTCCGGATCACGATCCCGGAGATCGGCACGATCGCCGCGGACGACCCGCCCATCGTCGTCGTCACCTCCAACCGCACGCGCGAGATCCACGACGCAATCAAGCGCCGCTGCTACTACCACTGGGTGGACTACCCGGAGGCGGAGCGCGAGCTCCGCATCCTGCGGGTACGGGCGCCGGGGACGCCGGAGGCGTTGAGCCGGGAGGTGGTCGCCTTCGTGCAGAGCCTGCGCGACGCGGATCTCTTCAAGGCGCCGGGGGTCGCCGAGACCATCGACTGGGCGCAGGCGCTGACGCAGCTCGACGTGCTCGCCCTGTCGCCGGAGGTGGCCAACGACACCCTCGGCTCGCTCCTCAAGTACCAGGACGACATCGCCCGGATCCGGGGCAGCGAAGCGGCGCGGATCATCGAGCAGATCAAGCGCGAGCTTCCGGCATCGCCCGCCGTGTGAATCGCCGCGGGGCGCCCCCGGGCCGCCGCGCCCGGATTCACCGACCGGCAGGAGCCTTTGCCGGCGGCCATTCTCCCGCCAGCACCTCGAGCTTCGACTCCACCCGCACCATCCGTTCGCGAAGCTCACCGACGTCGCGGCGCACCTCGCGGACGTCCTCACGCACTTCCCCGACGATGCTCAGCATCAACAACCCCAACGCGATGCCCGTCCCCAGCACCGTAACGATCACCGCGAGGAAGCCGACGGCCATCCCGAAGGAGGGATGATCACGCCAAGCGGGCCGCGGCTTGCCGGCTTCCGCCCTCCTTGCATCGTCCGCCCGAGCCGCCATCTTCCGCCCTCCCTGATGCGAGCACCGTCCGTGCCCGGAGTATGCGGGATCGGGCGGCTCGACTCCACCACTTCCTCCTCTGCCCGAGTGCCCCTGAGACCCCGGAGCGGGATTTGCCCGGGTCAGGCGCAATGGGGGCCTCATGCAGTTGGTCGAGGCAGGATCCCTCGCGGGGCGCCTCGGGCCGCATGGCTTGGCCCGGTCCGAAGCCCGGAGGCCCGCGGTCGCGGCGAGCGCATCGACGCCCTCCTCCGAGCCGGTACGGCAGAGCCGGGACGCGCCTCCTCGCATCCAATATCATGCAGCACATGACGACTGCCGATACGACCGCGGGCATATCCCGGCTCCGGGCCGGAACCGGACCCGCACCAAGGCCCGGATCGAGCCCCGGCCTCGGCGGCCCCGACCCCGAGCCGCCGGGCCGCCTCGCCGCCAACCTCATGCACTTCGCCCGCACCCTGCGGGCGGCCGGCCTCCCCGTCGGGAGCGGCGCGGTCCTCGACGCGCTGCGGGCGGTCGAGGCGACAGGGCTCGCGCGCCGGGACGACTTCTACTGGACGCTGCACGCGGTCTTCGTCCGGCGGCGTGACCAGCGCCCCCTCTTCGACGAGGCCTTCCACGTCTTCTGGCGCAACCCGCGGCTCCTCGAACGGATCACGAGCCTCCTCCTCCCCACCGTGCAGACGCCGCCCCGCGGCGACGCGAAGCCTCTCAGCCGCCGGTTGAGCGAGGCGCTCTTCGCGGGCGGCGAAGGCGGCCCGAAGACGAGGGAGCCCGAGGAGGAGGCCGAATTCGAGGCCCCCCTCACCTGGTCGGACCGGGAGGTCCTGCGGACGCGGGACTTCGAGCAGATGTCGGCCGCGGAGCTGGCCGCGGCCAAGGCGGCGATCGCCCGGCTGCGGCTCGCCGTGCCGCCGGCCCCGACCCGCCGTTACCGCCCGCATCCGCACGGCGCGCGCATCGACCTGCGGGCCACTTTCCGGCGCAGTCTCCGGACCGGATCCGGGGCGGTCCTGCTCGCGCGCCGGCGCCAAGTGCGGCGGCCCGCCCCGATCGTGGTCCTCTGCGACATCTCGGGCTCGATGAGCCGATACTCGCGGGTGCTGCTCCATTTCGCACACGCCCTCGCCCGCGACCGTGACCGCGGGCGGGTGTTCTCCTTCGTCTTCGGCACCCGGCTCACCAACGTCACCCGTCAGCTCCGGGACCGCGACGTGGACGCGGCCATCGAGCGGGCGAGCGGGGAGGTGGAGGACTGGAGCGGGGGCACCCGGATCGGGCAGTGCCTCGACCGGTTCAACCGGGAGTGGTCCCGCCGGGTATGCGGCCAGGGCGCGGTGGTGCTGTTCATCTCCGACGGGCTCGACCGCGACGCCGGAGAAGGTCTCGGACCCCAGGTGGAGCGCCTGCGCAAGTCGTGCCGGAGGCTCGTGTGGCTGAACCCCCTGCTCCGCTACGAGGACTTCGCGCCGAAGGCGGCCGGCATCCGCGCCCTCCTCCCCCATGTGGACGAATTCCGGCCGGTACACAACCTCGAAAGCCTGGAGGACCTCGCCGCGGCGCTCACCGCCCCCTCCGCACGCCCGTCCGGCAGCGGGAGAGGGGCCGGCCGGCGGGGGGCCGGCGGGCCGCCGCCCGGCGACGGGATCTTCGTGCGGGGCGCCCCCCCCTCCGCCCCGCGTCCCGGACCGCGTGCGCCATCGGCGGCACTGCCGCCTCCATGAGCCCGTCGTTCTCCGTCGCCCTCCAGCGCGCGTACCCGCGCCGCCTCCTCTCCCGGCTCGTGCGCCACGCCACCCGGCTGCGCTTCCCTCCTCTCCAGCGGTGGCTCATCCGAACCGTCGTGCGGCGCTACGACGTGGACCTCTCCGACGCGGCCTCGTCGGACCCGGGCGCCTGGCCGACCTTCAACGCCTTCTTCACCCGGTCGCTCCGCCCGGAGGCGCGGCCCCTCCCCGCCGATCCCCACGCGGTCGCGGCGCCTTCCGACGGCACCGTGCAGCACGCGGACGAGCTCGCCGGCGCGGCCCTCGTCCAGGCGAAGTCGCTCACCTGCTCGGTCGAGTCCCTCCTCGGGGGCGATCGGGAGGCCGCCGCGGCCCTCGCCGGCGGCGCCGCGGCCACCATCTACCTCGCTCCCCGCGACTACCACCGGGTCCACCTCCCCATCGACGGGTCCCTCGCGGCCCTGGTCCACCTCCCCGGTGATCGCTTCAGCGTCAATCCGGCCACCGCGCAACGGATCCGCCGCCTCTTCGCCCGCAACGAGCGCGTGGTCTTCCACTTCCGCGATGGGAGTGGGCGACCCTTCGCGCTCGTCATGGTCGGCGCCCTCCTCGTCGGCGGCATCGAGACCCCCTGGACCGGGACGGTCGCCGATCTTCCGGATCCGGACCCGGGTCCGAACCTGGGTCCGGCCCGCCGGTGGGAGCTCGACGGCCCCGGCCTCGCACGAGGCGCCGAGATCGGCCGTTTCAACATGGGCTCGACGGTCATCGTCCTCTTTCCTCCCGGCGCGGTCCGTTGGGATCCGGCCTTCCGCGCGGGCGCCCCCGTCCGCTGCCGGCAGGCCATCGGCCGCCTCCTTCCCGGCCCCGGCTGAGCCGCGCCGCATCCCCCGCGGGAGCCTGCCCCGCGGAACCCTTCCGGAAGGCGTTGGTGGGGGAAGACAGGGGGCCGGCCCCGTGGCAGGGTCGTTTCACGCTGCGGGATGGGTTCGCGCAGGCGAACCCGGTTCGGTCGAATCAAAGCGGCGGAGGTCCTGGGAACGGCGCTCCCAGGAAGAGCCGTTCCCGAGAAGGACGGCAGGCATCGATGCCTGGCCGCGAGTCGGTCAGCGTGAAAAGGCGCCGCCCCGTAGCCGAACCCGGGGGCGCCCGTCCGGGCCGGGGTTACCGGGGAGGGGCGCCGAGGCGCTCGCGGGCGGTTCCGAGGACGTTCTCGACCGCGAGCCCCACGGACAGGAGCCGATCGTCGTCGCCGCGCGCGGCCATGACTTGCAGGCCGATGGGCAGGCCGTCACCGTCGAGCCCGACCGGGACCGAAAGTCCGCAGAGATCGAGCAGGTTGCCGGGGCTCGTGTTGCGGAGGGCGGCCATGTTCCGATCGCGGTAGCCCTCCGCATCCGACACCTCGTCGAGCCGCGGGGCGGTCAGCGGGGTCGTCGGAGACAGGACGCCGTCCACCTCGGCAAGCGCGGCGTTGGCCTCCTTCGCCGCCTGCGCGAGGCGCGCGCGCCGGTCCAGGTACTCGAAGGCGGTCATCGACTCGACCGCCGCCAGGCGTCCGCGGACGTTGGGGTCGAGGGTCGCGCGGAACCCCGGCAGCTCGCGGCGGAGGAAGGCCGCGAACTCCGGCGCGGCGAGGCCGCCCGCGGCGAAGACCTCCCGCGCGGCGGCAAGCCCCGGCAACGGGAACCGGACGATGGAAGCCCCCCGGGCCTCCAGCTCCCGGATCGCGGCGCGCACCGCGTCCGCGACGTCGGGCGCACACCCCTCGTACAGATCCTCGAGGACGCCGAACCGGGTCCGGGAGAGGTCCGCGGGATCGGGCGCCGCGGCGCATCGGGGATCGATGACGGAGAACGCGACCACCGCGTCCGCGACCGAGCGGGTCAGGACCCCGGCCGTGTCGAGGGACGGGCTGAGCGGCACGAGCCCGTCGAGCGACCAGCGCCCGTACGTGGTCTTGAGCCCGACGGTACCGGTAAAGCTCGCCGGGACGCGCACCGAACCGGCGGTGTCGCTGCCGAGCGCGACGACCGCCGTGCCCTCCCAGAGCGAGACGCCCGCCCCGGCGCTGGAGCCGCCCGGAACCCGGTGTGCGTCCCGACCCCAGGGGTTTCGCGGGGTTCCCCAGTGGGGGTTGCTGCCGACCCCCCCGAAGGCGAACTCCACCGTGTGGGTTTTCCCGACGATGCAGGCCATGGAGTTTCGCACCGCATGGACCACCGGGCCTTCCCGCTCCCACGGGGCGGGAAGCGGACGCGGCGCACCCGCGTGGGTGGGGGAGCCAACGAGGCCGTAGAGGTCCTTGACCGATACGGGCAGGCCCTGGAGCGGCCCGAAGTCGAGGCCCCGGGCAAACGTGGCGTCGGCTATCGCCGCCGCCTCGGCCGCCGGTTCGGGCATCCAGAGCTTGTAGGCGCCGAGCGATTCGTCCCGGTTCTGCACGGCCTGCTCGATGAGGTCCGCCGCCCGCACGTCGCCGGAGCGAAGGGCGGCGCCCAAGTCCGCGATGGAAGCGGATGCAAGCTCGATCATGTCCGCCACTCTACACCCTGTCCCCGAGCCCACCCACCCCCGCCTCCACCCGTTTCCGGGCCCTCCCATGCCGACGCCGGACCACGGCTGCGGATGGAGGCCCGCCACCGAGCCGGACGGGGCGGGACCCGTCTCGGGAGCGCGGACGGCTCGCCGTGTCGAGCGGATCGAAGGGGAGGATCGAAGGGGCGCACGATGCGGGCGAGACACGAGCATTCCCGGGACGCGCCGTTCCAGGAAAGAGCGGTGGGCTTCGATGCCGGGCCGCGAGCCACTCGGCTTGAAAAGGCCCTGGGGACGGTGCCCCGCGGCTTGCATGTCTTGCGGGCGGGGGCTACGGTCCTTCCATGCGAGGCGGGCATCTCCGGAGACTCGCCGCCGTCCTTTGCGGATGGCGGCGCGCGGTCGAGCGATCGGCGGGATGGACGACCGGGTCGCACCGGGCCGGAACCCGGACCCCGACCCGAACCAGGATCAGGCCCGGGACCCTTGCCTGGACCCGGGCCTGGCCCCGGTCCGCGGCTTCGGGAGCTCTCCTCGCGCTGCCACTCCTCGCGCTGCCGGTCGCCGCCGGCGCGCAGTCCCTCTTCGGCCTCTCGGCGGAAGACGAGAAGCGCATCGGGCGAGACCAGCACCCGAAGATCCTCGAGCAGTTCGGGGGCGCATACGACGATCCGGCGCTCGCACGCTACGTCGACGGCATCGGCCAGTTCCTTGCCGCCGCCTCGGATGCTCCCCGGCTGGGATATACGTTCACGGTCCTCGACTCCCCGATCGTCAATGCCTTCGCGGTGCCCGGCGGCTACGTCTACCTCACCCGCGGCCTGCTGGCCCTGGCCGGCTCCGAGGCCGAGGTGGCCGGGGTGCTGGCCCACGAGATCGCCCACGTCACCGCCCGCCACGGCGCCAAGCGGCACACCAAGGGCGCCCTCGCGGATCTCGGGCTCGCGGTCCTCGGGGCGGCCACCGACAACCGGGCGCTGGCCGACCTCGGACGGGTGGGGGCGCACGCGGTGCTGAGCGCCTACTCGCGCAAGGAAGAGCATGAAGCGGACGAGATCGGGGTAGCCTACCTCGGCCGGGCCGGCTTCGACCCCGGCGCGATGTCGAGCTTCCTCACCAGGCTGAAGCGGCAGAGCGATTTCGATGCCTCCATCCACGGACGCCCCGCCCGCCCCGCTCTCGACTTTCTCGCGACCCATCCGCGCACCCGCGACCGGGTCGAGCGGGCGGTCGCGGCGGCAAGGCGCAAGTCGGTGGCCGATCCCATCATCGGACGGAACGTCTACCTGTCCAAGATCGACGGCATGGTCTTCGGCGACGCGCCCGAGCAGGGCTTCGTCCGCGGGCGCCGGTTCGTCCATCCGGTCATCGGCTTCGAGTTCGAGGTTCCGCCTCGATTCCGTCTGCTGAACGCGGAGCACTCGGTGACCGGCTTCGGCCCCGACGGAGCGAGGTTGCACTTCGACCTGCAACCGATCGCCCCGGGCCGTTCGCCCGGCCGGCATCTGCGCGAAGAATGGGCGCCGCGGGCACGGCTCACCCACTTCGAGCGCTTCACCGTGAACGACATGCCTGCGGCCACCGCCCTCGCGCAGGGGGCGGGCGGGCGCGGCGGCGTGCGCCTCGCGGCGATCCGGTTTCGACGCGACACCGTGGCCCGCTTCCTCTTCGCTCCCTCGGGGCCTCCCGGAAGCGAGCTCGACCGGCGCTACCGCGCGGCGACCCATTCGTTCCGCCGGCTCCGGGAACGGGAGGCGCAATCCGCGAAACCCTGGCGCATCGCGATCCACGAGGTCGGTCCCGGCGACAGCGTGAGGAGCCTCGTCGACCGCTACTTCCCGGCGGAGGTGGAGATGCCCCGCCGGACGTTCCGGCTGCTGAACGGCCTGCCGCGGGGAGAGCCCCGGACCGGCGCCCGCGTCAAGCTGATCGTGGAGGGCGACGCGGCTCCGGGCCGCCGCTAGCGAGCGCGCCGCACGGCCCGGCCGGCGGGGAACCGAACGGGGGCGACGCCCGATCCCCCCGGGAACGCGGCCCTTTACGTGGCGCCGGACACCGGGGCACGCCGAACACCCCGGCGTGTCGGACACCGGGGCACGCCGGACGCGAGTGCGCGCCGGACACCGGAAATTGACATTCTCCCCCGCCGCCATGAGACTCCCCGCCGTCGGCAACGGACACCGAGGACGCGACGGATGATCACCGTCTACTGGCAACCCCACTGAACGAGCTGTCTCCGGGTCAAGGAGTACCTCTCGGTCCGTGGGATCGAGTTCGAGTCGGTGAACGTCCTCGACGACGCGCGGGGCATGGCGAGGCTCCGGGCGCTCGGGGCGCGCTCCGTCCCGGTGGTCGCCCGGGGCGGGAGCTACGTGTTCGCGCAGGTCATCAAGGACGTCGCGGCGTTCCTGGGTCTCGACGAGCCGACCGCCCCCGCCCTCTCCGCCTCGGAGCTCCTGGATCGCTACCCGGCCATCCTCGCGGCCGGGGTCCGGCACGCGCGCCAGATGCCGGACGAACGTCTCGCCGACGAGCTGCCGAACCGGCCGCGCTCGTGGCGCGTGCTGATGCACCACGTCTTCCGGATCCCCGCCGCATTCCTCGACTTCGAGGAGGGAAAGGCCCCGTTCACCTATGAGAACCTGGTGGCGCCCCCTCCGGACGAGCTCGCGACGGGCGCGGCCATCGCCGGGTTCGGGGAGGCGGTCGGCAACCGTTTCGATCGGTGGGCGGCGCGCGTCCGGGACGAGGACTTCTCGGCGCCCGTCCGGACCTACTTCGGAGAGACCACCCGGCACGAGCTGCTGGAGCGTACCGTGTGGCATACCGCGCAGCACGTGCGGCAGCTCGCCTCCCTGCTCGAAAGGGCCGGTATCGAGCCCGACCGGCCCCTCGCGCAGGCCGACCTCGCCGGCCTGCCGCTTACCGGCCGGGTGTGGGACTGAACGCAAGCCTTACGTCTCGCCGGGCGTCCGTCCGGCGGGGAGTCCACGGCTCCCCGGCCTCGCCGGCCTCGCCGTCTCTCCCGGCCGGCCGCGCCCCCCTGCACGGGTACGGCTGCCCATGGATCGTGCGGCGGCCCGACCCCCGGTCGGGGGCGGCAGCCTCGCCGGAGGAGCCGCGCCGTCCGGATCGGATGCGTCCGTTCCGCCGGGACCGCCGCGCCGCCGTACCCCGGCCGCCGTCCGCTCTCCCATGACCGCCGGCCCGATCCGGGGAAGTTGCATCTTCTGCCGCATCGTCGCCGGCGCCGCGCGTTCACATCCGGTCTGGGACGATCCGGACACCCTCGCGTTCATGGACCTCGCCCCCCTTTCGGCCGGGCACGTCCTCGTCATCCCGAAACCGCACTGGGAGAACGTGTTCGAGACCCCCGTTCCGGCCCTCGGGGCGGTCATGGACACCGTGAAGCGGGTGGCTCACGCGATCCGGGCGACGATCGCTCCCCCCGGACTCGGGATCTACCAAGTCAACGGGCGCGCGGCCGGCCAGACCGTGTTCCACTACCATGTCCACCTCATCCCCCGGTACGAAGGGCTCTCGCTCGATCTCCATGGGCGCCGCCGGGCGGACCGGGCCGAGCTCGACCGGGCCGCCGAGCGGATCCGGGGCGGGCTCGACCCTCCCGCCGGCTGAGGGTACGGCGGGTACGAGCCGGCGGCCGCGGCGAGGATGCCGAACCGAGGAGCCGGACCTTCCGATCGTCGAGCCTTCAGGTCGCGTTGGACTTCTCTACGGTCAACCCGCCGCAGACGAACAGGACCTGGCCGGTGACGAAGGACGTCCTCGCATCGAGGAAGTAGCTCACCGCGTGCGCCACGTCGTGCGGATTGCCCACCCGCCCGACCGGGATCCTCGCCAGGTACCGCGTCCGCTTCTCCGACCCCTCCGGGTATACCGACCGGAACATGTCGGTGTCCACCGGCCCCGGCCCGACCGCATTGCAGGTGATCCCGTGGCGCGCGAGCTCGATCGCCCAGGTCTTGGTGAGGCCGACGAGCGCCGCCTTGGTCGCGGAGTAGACGGTCTGATGAACATGGCCGAGGGCGGCCCGGCTCGCGATGTTGACCACCCGTCCGAACCCCGCCGACTTCATGCCGGGCGCGAGCGCCTGCATGGTCCGGATGCAGGAGCGGACGTTGATCGCCATCAGCTCGTCGAATCCATCGAGGCCCACCTCCTCGAGCGGCTCCATCCGCACGACCCCCGCACAGTTGACGAGCCGGGTGACGGTGCGCCCCCCGACCGCCCAGTCGAGGGCCTCGGCCGTCGCGTCCGGATCCGAAAGGTCCACCTGCCGGAACTCCCCGAGAGACGGGTCCTCCGGCTCGATGCGGTCCAGCATGAGGATCGAGTAGCCGTCCGCCTCGAGGCGTTCGGCGATGGCCCGCCCGATGTTGCGGGAGGCGCCGGTCACCAGGGCATACTCGGTCACATGTGGTCCTCCGCGCTTCCTCGGGCGCCTCGTTCTCTCCGCGATCCCGCCCCGGAGCCGGTCAGACCGCCCACTCGTTGTCCGCGACCTCCCCCGCGACGGTGGTGCGCCGCATCTCGCGCGGCTGGTCGGGCGGCCAGGGCCGGCCGCGGTGGAGCACGCAGCGGTTGTCCCACATGACGAGATCCCCGGCCGTCCACCGATGGGAGAACACCCGCGGCGGGCGGCACGCCTCCTCGCACAACGTCTCGAGCAGCTCGCGGCTGGCCGCGACGTCCTCCCCGACGACGTGGCTCGCGTGGCGGCCGATGTAGAGGCTCTTCCGCCCGGTCTCCGGATGCGTGCGGACCACCGGGTGCTCGACCGGCGGGAGGTTGTCGAGATCGGCCTCGCTCAGCACGTCGAGCCCGCCCACCTTCCCCTGGCTGTAACGGTAGCTGTGCAGCGCCGCCTTTCCCTCCAGGCGAGCCTGCGTCTCGTGGTCGAGCCGCTCCCAGGCGGCCCGCATGTCCGCGAACTCGGTCTCCCCGCCCTCGGTCGGAACCTGCCGGGCCGAGAGGAGGGAGGCCTTGGCCGGGACCCGCTTGAACGAGCTGTCGGTGTGCCAGTACGAATTGCCCTTGAGGAAGAGCGCCCGGCTGCCGTCCGGCGGGATGAGGGAGCCGTCGTCGCGCACGTTGGAGAGGTTGGAGACCACCTCCGTGCTCCCTTCCCGCCGGGTGATCACGCGTTCCAGGCGTCCGAACCGCAGGCTGAACGCCTTATGGCTCTCGTCGTCCAGAAACTGGCCGGGAAACACGAGCACCCCGTGCTCCAGCCACGCGGCATGGATCTCCTCGAACTCCCCGTCGCCGAGCGGCGTCCCGAGATCGACCTCCCGAACGGTAGCTCCGAGGGTGGAATCCAGCGGTTCGACGCGAACGCTACTCGCCATGACGGCCCCTCCCGGCAGAGATGGGGTGAGCGACGGGGATTGAACCCGTGACCTCCGGAGCCACAATCCGGTGCTCTACCGACTGAGCTACGCCCACCATCGTCGAATGCCTGCCCTTCCGGCCAGCGCCGAGCGGCGCCGGACGGCGAATGGCACGCCCGGTAGGACTCGAACCTACGACCCTCGGCTTAGAAGGCCGATGCTCTATCCGGCTGAGCTACGGGCGCTCGATGCGGCCGGACACGCGCGCGCCGGGGCGGGACCTCGGGCCCGGAGGAGCCGGGCGAGGTGGTCGGGGTAGAGGGATTCGAACCCCCGACCCCCTGCTCCCAAAGCAGGTGCGCTACCAGACTGCGCCATACCCCGCTGCCGTGCGTTGCGCGCCGCCGGCGCGGCGCGATGATACCCGAATCAGGCCGAGCGCCGCCACGTGGTGCCGCCGGGACCGTCCTCGAGCGCGATCCGGGCCTTCGCGAGGTCGTCGCGAATGCGGTCCGCTTCCGCGAAGTCCCTGACCCGCCGGGCCGCGGCGCGAGCCGCGATTCGCCGCTCGATCTCGTCCGCCGGGAGCTCCGGAGGCGATGGCCGCGGCGGCGGCAAGCTCCCCCCGGGGAGTCCGGCCTGCCCGACCCGCGCCGCGCCGGGCGGCAACGCCTGGAACACCGCATCCGGATCGGCTTCGAGGAGACCGAGCACCGAGCCCGTACGCCGCAGCGCCGATGCCGAATCCGCCGCCGCCCGCCGGTCCCGATCCCGGCCTCGATCCCGATGGCGGTTCACTTCGCTCGCGAGCTCGTGCAGCACGGCCAGCGCCTCGGGGGTGTTGAAGTCGTCGTCCATCGCCTTCCGGAACCGGTCCTCGAACCCCCCGACCGGGCTCCGGGCCGGGGGGACCTGGGGGGCCGAAGGAGCCGGCGGACCCGGCAGACCGCGGAGCGCGCCGTAGAGGCGCCGGAGCGACTGCTCCGCTTCTCCGAGGCGCGCCGCCGAATGGTTGAGCGGGCTTCGATAGTGGCTGGTCAACAGGTAGTAGCGGACCGCCTCGCCGGAATGGCGGGCGAGGACGTCCCGGATGGTGAAGAAGTTGCCGAGCGACTTCGACATCTTGTCGCCGTCGATGCGCACGAACCCGTTGTGCATCCAGACGTTCGCGAAGCGCCCTCCGGTGCTCGCCTCGGACTGGGCGATCTCGCATTCATGATGGGGAAAGACGAGGTCCCGGCCCCCGCCGTGGATGTCGAACCGTTCGCCGAGGTTCGCCATCGACATCGCGGAGCACTCGATATGCCAGCCCGGGCGGCCCGGACCCCAGGGCGACGGCCAGCAGGGCTCTCCCGGCTTCGCCGCCTTCCACAGCACGAAGTCCACCGCGGCGGCCTTGGTCTCGTCCACCTCGATCCGGGCGCCGGCCCGGAGCGCATCCACCCGGTTGCCCGACAGCTTCCCGTACCCCGGAAAGCGCGCGATCTCGAAGCACACGTCTCCTCCTTCCCCCAGGTAGGCATAGCCCTTGTCCATGAGGTCGGAGATGAGCGCGAGCATTCGCTCCACGTATTCGGTGGCGCGGGGCTCCCGATCGGGCGGCTGGATCCCGAGCGCCGCGCAGTCTTCGTGCATCGCGGCGATGAACCGCTCCGTCACGGCCGCGATCGGCTCCCCGTTCTCCCGCGCGCGCGCGATGATCTTGTCGTCGATGTCGGTGATGTTGCGGACGTAGGTGAGCCGGTATCCGCGGTGGCGCAGATACCGGGCGACGACGTCGAACACGAGGAGCATGCGGGCATGCCCGAGATGGCAGTAGTCGTACACGGTCATGCCGCAGACGTACATGCCGGCCCGGCCCGGAGCGAGCGGCCGGAACGGTTCCTTGCGTCGGGTGAGGGTGTTGTAGATGTGCAGCACGGTCCGGCCCCCGGATCGCTCGCCCGTCCGGGATGGCGGGCAGGGCCGCTACATGGTCGACATCATGGAGAGGATGGAGGCCCGGACGTCGTTGATGGTGCTGTTGACGGCCTGGCCGATGAAATCCATCCTGGCGATCTGGTCGGCGCGGTCGCGGACCTTCTCGACCTCCCGGTGATGGAGGATGACGTCGAGGAGGTCGCAGGCGTTGACGATGCCGATGATGACGATATCGCGAGGATCGGGTATTTCGTCGCTGAACAGGACGCTCGTGATGCGGCGCTTGACCTCGCGCTCCTCCCGGTCGTCGATGACCGGATAGCGCCTCGTCTCGAACACCCAGAGAATCTTCTCCTCCACCCGCTTCAGGATCCCCCGCTCCACGAGGCGGTCGATGAAGTGGCCCATGATCTCCGGCACGTCTTCCCGGATCCAGTTCAGCCAGTACTCGGTGGAGCGTTCCGGCTCCGAGGCCGCGATCCGGGCGAGGATCCCGTCCAGCGTCCGGTCGCCCATCGGCGACGGATCGACCACGAAGAGGCGTTCCGGATCGGTATCGATCCGGTTGGCGAGCGCGAGGTCCATGAGGACGGCTCCGCTCATCGCGAGCTCGACGTGGATGTCGGGGCCGCGGATGAAGCTCCCCTTCTGGTCGTCGAGAAAGAGGAGCAGGACCTCTTCGGCGATCGTCAGCATGTCCGGACGACCTGCGGGGTGCGGCCTGCCGGGGGCGCCGCCGGGAACGGAGGCCTTGCAGGATGGATCGGATGGATCATCTACTGCATGGCCGCAAGCGCTTCCTCGCGGCCCGGATGCACGTTGATGATCTTCACGAAGCCGCTCACCTCGAACACGCTCCGGACCGACTGCTGCATCGAGCAGAGGGCGAACTTGCCGTTCGCCTGGTTCAGCTTCTTCGCCAGGATCAGCACCGCGCGAAGGCCCGCGCTGCTGATGTAGCTGATGCCGGCAAAGTCGAGGAGGATCGACTCGCTCCCTTCGTCGATCCGTTCCATCACCGCCGACTGGAAGTCCGCCGAGTTCGATCCGTCGATCCGGCCTTCGGGGGTGAGGACGAGTACGTCGCCATCACGTTCGCCGCTGAGTTCCATGTTTCTGCTACCTGTGCCGTCCCACTGCCAGCCCCGCAGCCGCCTGATCGACCGGCGGGCGGTGGTGATGCTCCGATCCTATGACACCCGCGGTTCGACTGTCCATCGGAGGTTTCGTTCCCGTCCGGCCGCTGCGGAGGCCCGGCCGGACGGGACGCCGGGCTCGAAGTGTAGAATGCCGGGCGGAGCATGTCACCACCTGTCTCAGGAATGCCCGATGCGAGCCATGTCCCGTCCCGGAACGTTCGTACCGACGCCCGCCGCCCTCGCCCTGCTCGCCTTCGCCTGCCTCTTCGCGGGCGCCGCGCCGGCGGCCGAAGGGCCGCGGGTCGCCTTGGAGACGACCCACGGCTCCATCGTGCTGGAGCTCGACCGGTCGGCCACTCCCGAGACCGTCGCGAACTTCCTCGGGTACGTCCGCGCCGGGCACTACCAGGGAACGATCTTCCACCGGGTGATCGCCGGGTTCATGATCCAGGGGGGCGGGTTCACCGAGGGGTATCGTCAGCCGCCGACCGGGGCGCCGATCCGCAACGAGGCGGACCGGGCCGGGCCGAACGACCGCGGAACGATCGCCATGGCCCGTACGAGCGACCCGCACTCCGCCACCGTGCAATTCTTCATCAACGTCGCCGACAACGACTTCCTGAACCATCGCGGCCGTACCCCGCGCGGCTGGGGCTACACGGTGTTCGGGCGCGTGGTCGAAGGCATGGATACGGTGGACCGGATCGCGGCGCTTCCGACCGGCCCGGGCGGCCGCTTTTCGCAGGACGTTCCGCGCGAGGCGGTCGTCATCCGGGAAGCGCGGGCCCTCCCGGCCGACTGAGCCTTGGCCGAGACCGGGACTGGGCCCGAGACCGGCGCGGACCCGGGCGGGCCGGGCGTCGCGAGCGGCCGCATCCGTCCGCCGGACACCCTCCGGACGTGCTGACCCTCTTCGCCTCCGATCTCCATCTGCACCGCGACCGCCCGGCCTCGCTCGCGTCCTTCGTCCGGCTTGCCCGCGGGGAGGCGCGCCGCGCGGGCGCCTTCTATCTGCTCGGCGACGTGTTCGACCAGTGGCTCGGCGACGACGATACGACGCCGCCCCACCCCGAGGTCGAGGAGGAGCTGCGGCGGCTGTGCGATTCGGGGGTCCGGGTCGCGTTCGCCGCCGGCAACCACGACTTCCTGGTCGGGCGCGGCTTCGCGGCGCGGACCGGGGTCACGCTCCTCGACGAGGTGAGCGTGATCGAGCTCGACGGACGCCGCACGGCCGTCACCCACGGCGACCAGCTCTGCACCGCCGACACGGACTACCAGGCGTTCCGGGCCCATGCCCGGGACCCGGGCGCGCAGCGCGACTTCCTCGCTCTCCCGCTCCCCGAACGCGCGCGCATGGCCGCGCAGCTCCGCCACCGGTCGCGCGAGCTGACCGCGCTCAAGCCCGACGACATCACCGACGTCGCGCCGGACGCGGTGGAGGCGCTCCTTCGGGAGCACGGGGCGGACGACCTCATCCACGGACACACCCACCGGCCCGCGATCCACCAAGTGACCGTGGACGGCCGGAAATGCCGGCGGATCGTGCTCGCCGACTGGTATGCGGAGGGCTCCGTGCTCGCCGTCGAGGGCGGCGAGGTTCGCTGCGTACCCGTCGGCGCCCTCTCCTGAGCGGCGCGTCGAGCAGTACTTCCGCCTGCCGTGGCTCCCGGCCGGGAGCGGCCGACCGCACTTCGCGCGGGCGCACACCCGGTCACTCATGCCACCTCCTCATGCTACGATGCGCCCGTCGCCGGGAACGCTGGATAAACGCAGTTCCAGTAGATGGCTCACGGCATCGCCGTCGGCGTACTGCCCGGGGGTAGCGTCCCGGCCCGGCGGCATATCAACCCTCCAACGACCCGTCCAGCAGCCGCCACGCCGTCGCCACGCGCGCGCGGCGGGCGGAGGCGCCTGCGGGAGACGGGCGGGCGCCTCCGCTCCCCGCGTTTCCCCGCGTTTCCCCTCGTTCGCGGACGCGGGCGCCCGCGAACGAACATCCCCCTGCCTTGCCAAGTTCGTTTCACGCTGCGGAGCTGGTTCACACGGGTGAACCCGGTTCGGTCGAATCAGAGCGGCGGAGGTCCCGGGAACGGCGCCCGACCCGGACGCGGGCGTCTTGGGGAACGGCGCGTCCTGGGAACGCTCGTGTCTCGCCCGCATCGACCGGCGGCGGTCCTGCCGTCCCATTTGCGGGCGGGACGCCCGTGTCCCCCCCGTTTCTCAAAGACCCGCCGTTCCCAGGAAGTGCGATGGGCCTCGATGCCCGACCGCGAGTCGACCAGCGTGAAAAGGGCCTGGCGAACGAACGGAACCCCTGCCCCGCCGTCAGGCCTTGTCGTAGTAGCTCCGGGGCACTCCGTCGAGATTGCGCCCCTCGATGCGGATGAGGCGGGTCTCGCCCTCACGGCGCGGGGAATGAAGGTCGCCCTCGTGATAGACCTCCACGTCGCCCGGATGCATCGAGTAGACGCGGGTCGCCTCCACCCTGCCCCGTGCATCCTCCGTCGCGGGCGACACCACCCGCCACTCGGTCATCTCCGTCACCCCCGCCGCCTGGCCATAGATCGCCCAGCTCGGCCCGTGGTCGTGGGGAGGGCTCTCGCTCGCCCCCCGGTGGACGTGGGCGAGGATGCAGAACCCATGCCGCTCGTCCTCGTGGAGGATCCGGCGCGGGGAGTCGTTGTCCGGGCCGAGGTGGGCGGCCACGAACTCCGGGTCGAGGCACGCCCGCGAGACGTGCTTTCGCACCTCCTCCCGCCCGGCCGGGCCGGGGTCCCGCTCCAGCGCGGATCGGCAATCCGACGCGAACCGTTCGAGGGTATACGCCATCCGGTGTCCTCCTTCCTCGCCTTGCCCTTCGTTCGGGGGGCCGCCCTGCCCTTCTTCCGGCCGACCGCGGGGTGCGCGGACTTCGCGCTGCCGGCGGCCCGCCGCACGGAGCCGGCCGCGCTGCGGCGCCGCCGACCCCGCCGTCCGCCCCTTTCCGCGGGGACGGCGGGCGGCCCGCTCACCCTTCGCGCAGCTCGCGGCGCAGCACCTTGCCCACGTTGGTCTTCGGCAGCTCGTCGCGGAACTCGACGTGGCGCGGGACCTTGTAGCCGGTGAGCTGCCCGCGGCAATGCTCGATGAGCGCCTCGCTCGTCAGGGCCGGGTCCTTCTTCACCACCACGATCTTCGGGGCCTCCCCGGAGTGCTCGTCCGGGACCCCGACCGCCCCCACCTCCAGCACCCCCGGGTGGAGCGCCACCACGTCCTCGATCTCGTTCGGGTAGACGTTGAACCCGGAGACGATGATCATGTCCTTCTTGCGATCGACGATGCGAAGGTAGCCCTCCTCGTCGATGGTCGCGACGTCGCCGGTGCGGAGCCAGCCGTCCTCCGAGAGCACCTCCGCCGTCGCCTCCGGCCGGCCCCAGTACCCCTGCATGACCTGCGGGCCGCGCACGCAGAGCTCTCCCGGCGTGTCGAACCCCACCTCGTTGCCGTCGTCGTCGCGGATGGACACCTCGGTGGATGGGAGCGGCAGCCCGATCGCCCCGGTGAACTCGGCCTGGTCCAGCCGGTTCGCGACCGCGGCGGGCGAGGTCTCGGTGAGACCGTAGGCCTCGACCACGGGAACCCCGGTGACCGACCGCCAGCGCTCCGCGACCGCGCGCTGCATGGCCATGCCGCCCCCGACCGCGAGCTTGAGGCGGGAGAAGTCGACCGAGTCGAAGCCCGGCGTGTTGAGCAGGCCGTTGTAGAGGGTGTTGACCCCCGTGATGACGGAGAACCGGAGCTTGGCGATGGTCTTGACGAAGGCCGGCATGTCGCGGGGGTTGGTGATGAGCACGTTGAGCGCCCCGTACTTCATCCCGGTGAGGCAGTTCGCGACCAGGGAGAAGATGTGGTAGAGCGGCAGCGCGGTCACGAAGACCTCCTGCCCCGGCTCGAACTGCCGGCCGATCCACGACGACGTCTGTTGCAGGTTCGAGACGACGTTGCCGTGGGTCAGGGCCGCGCCCTTGGCGACCCCGGTCGTGCCGCCGGTGTACTGGAGGAACGCGGCATCCTCCCGGCCGGCCTCCGACGGGCGAAGGGGCTTTCCCCGGCCCTGGTCGAGCGCGTCCGGGAACCGCACCGCATCCGGCAGGTGGAAGGGAGGAACCATCTTCTTCACCCGGCGGACCACGAAGTTGACGAGGGCGGACTTCGGAAACCCGAGCCCGTCCCCCATCCGCACGAGCACCACGTGCTCGACCCGGGTGCGGCCGATCACCTCGGCGAGGACGCTCGCGAAGTTCTCGACGATGACGATGGCCCGCGCCCCCGAGTCGGTGAGCTGGTGCTCGAGCTCGCGGGGGGTGTAGAGGGGGTTCGTGTTGACGACGGTGAGGCCCGCGAGCAGGACCCCGAATATCGCGACGGGGTTCGCGAGGAGGTTCGGCATCATGATCGCGACCCGGTCGCCCGGGTCGAGGCCGAGCCCCTGGAGGTGGGCGGCGAGCGCCCGCGATCGCTCGTCGAGGTCGCGGTAGGTGATGGTGACCCCGAAGCTCGAATAGGCCGGCCGGTCCGAGAACCGGCGCACGCTCTCCTCGAACAGCGCCGCAATGGAGTCGTAGGCGTCGACGTCCGCCTCGGCGGAGACGCCCTCCGGATAGCTCCTGAGCCAGACCTTTTCCATCCTCCCCTCCCCTCGTGGCCGCCGGCGATGCCCTGACCGGGCATACCGCAATTAGGCACGACGGGGCGGCGGCCGGCAACCCTTGCTTCGTGGTGTATTGGTGGTGCAGGACGCGCCCCTGGCCGGGAACGAATCCGCCGAGGCGCGATACGCCATCCCCCTCCCCTGCGGAGAAGGCCCGAAGCGGGCGCGGGAGAGGGCCGTTGGAGGGCGCATGTGCAGCCGCACGAGCCCGCCGGACGCGGCGCCCGCGTGGCGCCCTCATGGCCCCTGGGCCGCGAGCAGGCCGTTCAGCCGCCGCTCCCATTCGTCTTCGTCGACGATCTCGAAGCGCACGATCTTGCCGCGCATGGCCGGGACGAGCTCCATCCAGTCCTTCTTCTTCGCGTGCCGGGAGCAGAGGTCGAACACCGAGCGCTTGTAGGCGGTGTCCGCGGACCGCCCGAGGTGGAGTCCCTTGGTCTCCACGACGAAGACCTGGCGGTACTCGTCGCCGCGACCCGGCTCGTCCGGCTTCAGGGCGAAGATGAAGTCCGCGTAGATCCGCCCCCGCTTCCAGCCCTGTACGTAGTAGTCCTTGCGGGCGCGGTTCCGGTACCAGAAGAACAGGCGCTCCTGCCGATCCAGGTACGTCGCGACCTTGTTCTCCAGCCCGTTCAGATCGTCCTCGTTCGTCCGCTCGAACAGGTTGAGCCGGTACTGGCCGCCGTCCTCCCGGTTGGCTTGTCTCCCCGCCGCCGTCTCGATGGTCCGGGGCAGGCGGCCGGACCCCAGATCGTCCGCCACCACGAGAAAGCGCATGGTTCCCGCGTCGAGCAGCTCCCGGAACACCCGCTGCGACAGGCGGTCCCGCTCCGCCTCCAGGCGCTTGCGGAGCTCTTCGAGCACGAACACGTAGTTCGCGGCGACCCGCTCCCGCGGATGCCGGTCGAGCAGCGCGCCGAAGACCCGCACGGCCGCCTCCCGGCCCCGCCAGGGGTTGGGCATCACGTCCAGCAGGTGGCTGGCCGCGAAGTAGTAGTCGATCGCGTCTTCTCCGGCCTCGGCCGCCGGCGCAGGCAGCGTCCGGCCGGCCGCGGCCGCGGCTTCCGGGTCCTCCCCCGTGGCCGGCTCGCAGGAAGCAGAGCCGCGGCGCCCGCGGTTCCGCGCCGCGGAATCGCCAGGCGGCCGCGCCGGCGGTCGCCAATCCTCGTCAAGGCCGGCGCGCAGCTCGAAGTCTCGCGCGCCCTCGGCCCCGAGCGGCAGGTCGAACAACGGGCGGAGGTCCACCTCGTCCCACGGCACGCGCGCCAGGACGTCCGCCTCGTAATGCACCAGCCGCCATTCCCGCCCGTCCCGGATCATGAACGCGGGCAGCACGAGGTCGCGCGCCGCCTCCCGGTACCGCTCGCGCTGCCTGAGCACCACCGGTTCCGGTGGGTCGCGCGGCTCTTCGGGGTCGTCGGTCACGACCCTGCCTTCCAGGCCCTGCAAACCCTCCAGGCCGAAGCCCTTGCGGACCTCCGCGAGCAGGTCGGCGCCGCGCCGCTGGAAGCAGAAGACGTAGCTCTCGTCCAGCCAGGGCGCGCGGGTCTTCTTCGCGCCGGGCTGCCGGAGGATGCGGCCGACGAGCTGCGTCAGCGCGCTCTTCGAGCCGGGGTTCGTCAGGATCGCGAGGACGTAGGCGAACGAGCAGTCCCAGCCTTCCTGCAACGCCTGCTTGGTGATGATGAAGCGGATCGGGCACTCGCGGGAGAGGAGGCCGCCGGCTTCGTCCACCTCCTTCAGCTCGTCCCGCTGGCTCGTCTTGATCGCGACGTGCTCCGCGCGGATCCCGGGATGCCGCACCAGGTAGTCCCGGACGTCGTCCGCGTGCACCACGCCGGGACGCCGCTGGTCCCGGCCCGTGCGCTCCACCTGGATGAGGCAGATGGGGCGGATGTACACGCCGGTCTCCGCCTCGTGGAGCCTCGCCTCCTCTTCGAGCCGACTGCGGTGCTCGATGGACGCGAGCAGGGTCTCCTTCCAGCTCGCGTTCGCGCGGTTCCGGATGTGGAGATCGAGCTTGATCATCTCCTCCGCATTCAGCTCGTGGCCCCGGACGTCGACGAGCACGTTCGCGCCCCGGGGCGGGGTCGCCGACAGCTCGACGATCATGCAGGGGTTGAATCCTTCGAGCGTCTTCCTGGCGTTCGGGCTGTACGCCTTGTGCCCTTCGTCGAGGACGATCAGCGGTTGGAGGAGCCGCAGCGTGTTGCCGAGGGAGGTCTTTGCGTGCCGCCCCCAGAAGCCGCCTTCGCGCTCGAAGGTATCGAGGTTCGGGGTGCTCGCGAGCAACGATGCGTGCGCCGCCGCGTCGCCGTCCGCCGGGAAGAAGCGCTCGAAGCCGCCGCTGTCCCGGAACATCCGGAGCTGCTCCTTCGTCTCCCGGTTGGCCGACGGCAGCATCAGCATCAGCACGCACAGGCTCCCGGCAACGTCCCGCGGGCCGAATCCGCAGGTCTTCTCCAGCACCAGGGTCCGGCCGGCGGACGCCAGATCGAGCTGCCGGCGGTAGGGATGGTCGCGATCCTTCAGCGCCTTCAGGGTCTGGGCGTAGATCTGGGTGGTCGGGACGATCCACAGCACGAGCCCGGTCTGCCGCCGCCGGTAGTGGGTGTTGACGAGGTCGATCACCTTCGTCGCGAGCAGCGTCTTGCCGCCGCCGGTGGGGATCTTGAGGCAGAACGACGGCAGCGGCTCGCCGAGCCCGTTCCTGCGCGGCAGGTACGGGCGCGACGAGGGCACGGTCTTCTCCCAGGCCCGGGCCGCCCAGTCGAAGTCCATCTCCGGATCCACCTCCAGCACCGCCGCCGCCTTGCCGCGCCACTCCGTCAGCCGTTCGAGGAACGCCTCGACGGTCGCCAGCGCCCGTTTCTGGTACTCCTTCAGGATCATCTCGCCGGCTTCTCGAATGCTTCGTAGATCTGGAACGGGAGCTGCTGGAAGGTGATCCGGTACCGGTGCAGGAACTCCTGGTCGAGGTACTTGGTGGGGGCGAAGACGAGCCGGCTCCGTTCGCTCCGGGGCAGCTTCCGGGCGACGTCCAAGGTCAGGGCCATGTCCTTGAGCCGGTCCACGTCGGCTTCGTAGATCAGGAAGACGTCGTAGAGCCGGCTCCGGCCGATGAACCACCTCTCCTTATCTGTCTTCTCCGGCTCGAACTCCTCCCCGGTGGCGGTGAAGAAGACGTAGGCGGCCAGCTTCTCGTAGCTCGGCAGGTTCGAGCCGTCGAGGATCGACTGCTGGCGCAGCGGACGGCCCAGCCGGAAGTAGCTGAACGCGCCGCCCAGCCCGGCCTTGAGCGATGCGTCCTTCGCCGAAGGGACGCCCCCGGCGACGCGCGCACCCGTTCGGCGGTGAGCGAGTCCACGTAGTCCTCGCACTCGACCAGCACGAAGCGCCGCTGGCCGCCGTCCTCCCGGTTCAGCGCCAGCACCGCGTGCGCGGTCGTGCCGGAGCCGGCGAAGGAGTCGAGGACGATGGAGTCCTTGTCGGTGGCGATTTGCAGGATTCTTTTGATCAGACTCGTTGGTTTGACCGTATTGAATACATCCTCCGATCTTCCGAAATTCAATACGGACAGAAGCTCCTTCTTGGCATCCTGTGTGTGCCCCACATCCGAATGGAGCCACATCGTCTGCGGTACGACTCCGCTCCTGACCTCGGACAAATATCGTTTGAGTCGAGGCATACTGTTGCCTTTCGGTCCCCACCAGATACGATCATCCTTGTCGAGTTCATGAAATTTCTCCACGGATACTCGAAAATAGGTTCCAACGGAAGGTTTGAACTTCTTTCCGGACGGGCTGACGACTTCATAAGTACCTTGACTATAGTAATTTCGTGCGGTCAGATCGCTTGAAGACCATCTTCCACGTGAATCCCCATCGGGATTCTTGTACCGTTCGATTGCCTGTTCACGCCGTTCCAGCAGATTCGGGGTCCATTGTTCGACATTACGCGCATAGACAAGAATAAAGTCGTGGTCTTCCGAAAAGTGCTTGGCCGTATTCTTCGGAGAAAAGACTTTCTGCCAGATCGCGGTCGTCAGGAAATTATCCTCCCCGAACACCTCGTCCATGAGGGAGCGCAGCCGATGCACCTCGTTGTCGTCGATGGAGACGAAGATCGCGCCGTCGTCGCGGAGAAGCTCGCGCAGCAGCTTCAGGCGGGGGAGCATCATGCAGCACCACTTGTCGTGGCGGGTGAGGTCCTCGCGGTCCACGACCTGCCCCAGCCAGCCCTGCATCATGGGGGAGTTGACGTTGTCGTTGTAGGCCCAGCCCTCGTTGCCGGTGTTGTAGGGCGGGTCGATGTAGATGCACTTGACCTTGCCGTGGTACGTCGGCAGCAGCGCCTTCAGGGCGGCGAGGTTGTCGCCCTCGACGATCAGGTTGTCGTGCAGGCTCGCCTTCGCGCTCAGCCCCTTGGCGCGGACCGGCTGCATCTCGTGGAACGGAACCGCCAGATGGTGGTTCTCCACGAACACCCGCCCCTTGAATTGCAGCCATGTCATGCCGGTGTTACTCCGAAGGCGCGGATCGTAGCGCTGTCGAGACGAGAATATCATCGACGTCCGGTTGGTGCAATTTTGTCGAAATCCATTGATCCAAAAGCGTTTTCTCCACACGCAATCCTGCGGGGACTCGATCCCCAATCGTCCGAATGCACCACTCTGCGACGGGTTCTTCAGAACGAACGGCTTGACCGAGGAGCTTGTCCCGGCAAAGGAAACCCCCGGTTTCGATCTGCATGGGATGGACTGGTATTTTCGAGTTTCATGAACTCGAGTTTCGAATTCGTTTCGGTCCGGAAATCATATCTGATTCATCGAGCAGAAATGGAGTTTCTGCCGCGAAGGGATGATGCACGACCAAGCGGCTGGTAGCCGTCAGATCGAGAACGAGAAGCGGCCACTGAAGTCCATCGTGAGCACGCCCTGACAGATGATGTCGCGACCGACCAGCATGTCGTAGGCGGTAGTCGAGTCCGATGTGAACTCCGTGACCATATGCTCCGTTATTGCGATCGAGTTCTGACCGAACTGCAGGAGCAGGTCGATCATGTACTGGTTCATCTCGCTGGCTCCGGTGGCCCCGGATACGGGTATTTTGCCGCTCGGCCGCAGGTTCAGCGATTGTGCGAGTCTTCGCGAGACGCACGTATGATCGGCGCCGGTATCCAGCAGCCCGCTGACGGGTGCGCCCATCACACCGATCGGGGATTCTTCGGAATTGGACTGGATCGCCTTGTTCAAATGGCCGCCCGGCAAGACGGCGACTTGGAGAAGAACCCCGACGCCGGGGTCATACTGTCCGCTGATACACGGCATGAGAGAACCATCCCAGGTCCACGGCCCGGTTCCTGACTTCCTGGACGGAGAAAAGCCCATCCGCATAGAGCTTCGTGCCGGCCAACCGCGCATCCCTGGCCGTATCGAACACCCCCTCGAGCGTCGCGTTGTGAAGCAACGCCCACTTTCCTGCGCTCGTCTTCATGAGATCGGGGAGGAGCGCCGTGAAGGCGGTATAGTTCCGGTCGATCTGGTCCTGGATCTGCTCTGCGGTCGCCATTGCACACCTCGACTTGTCTCTTGTGGCTGGAAGTCTGCATCATATCGGCTTTCGTCAAGAACGGAGCGTCTGAACCGCGCCGGACGCGCCAACTCCGCCTGCAAGGCCGGAGAGTCGCCGTCGAACAGGCAGATCAGGATGTTCGTATCGACGAACCTCATCTCAGCGCTCATGCAACTCGTCGCGAGTCCATCTCGCGGCGCCTCGTCCAGACCGGGCGGTCCGTGACAGGTGGAGCAGGCTTTCCAGAGCACGGCGCCTGCGCCGTGTCGTCCCTGCATACGACTCCAGGTATTTCCGAGGGGCCGCGTTCACCGAAGTGCTTTCCTCGAGCGTCCGTGTCCGTTCGAGGGTCTCGTCTTCCACCGTGATGGCCAGGTTCATGACGTCCGCTCCGGCCCGAACACGTCGTCAGCATAACACGGAACCCGTGCCTGTGGACGAACGGCCGGGGCGGCGTCGCCGGATGACCCGGCACGACCCGCCTGTCGCCCCCGCGCGCGACGCCGCCGGGCAGTGGGCCGAGATGGCAGTAGCGTCAGTCATCCGTCGCCCACACGCGACACCGCCCGGAATGCCTCGCCAAATTGCGTCCGGCCTCTTCCACGACGCGGACCGAATCACCGCCGTTTCCCGGCTTGGCAAGCAGGTGCAGGTGGTGGCCTTCCCTGTCGCAACAGCGCTGAAGGAACTGCACGAAGGCCCGGTCGCTCTCTCCCTCGACCCCGATGAAAATGACCCGCCTTGGCTCGACCGACCGGCGGCGGCGCATCGCTTCTCAGCCGATCTTCGGGATACCGCCGAGCACCCCCGCCCGGTACTTGGGATAGAGCCGGGTGTCGCGGCGAAGGCCGCGTACGTCCTGGGCGCCGTGCACCCGGGTCGCGCCGTCGGCGTCCTTTTCGACGATGAAGAGCTCCTCCTTCTCCAGATCGTCGAGGAGGCCGACGTTGTGGGAGGAGACGAGGAGCTGCGCGTCATGGGGGTTGGTCTCCCGGGAGCGAAACCAGCCGAGCATTTCGCCGGCGACGTCCACGTGCAGGTCGCCCTCGACCTCGTCGAGAGCAACGGAAACGCCCCTGTCGAGCGCGGTCGCGATCTGGGGCAGCAGATGGAACAGCCGCTTCGTCCCCCTGGATTCGGCATACAGATCGACCGGCGCGTCGAGCCCATGATGGCTGAAGATCACCGAATGTCCTCCGGCGTGGTCAGTGATGCCCATGTCCCGGATCCCGAGGTCGCTGGACCGGATGTACTTCTCGATCCAGTCTTTCAGCCGAGGGTTGTCCTTGAGCATCTGGATTACTGATTTGGTCGGAAGCTCCCATGTTTCCTGATGCATGATGTTGCTCGTGACCAAGAGAAGCTGCATCGATTCCGCGACGCGCATGGCCAGAGGCACGTTGAGCAGAGAGAGCGTGGCCACTACCGAAGCGTCCGCGCGGACCGCCTTGAGGCGTTCGTCCCCAAGCTTGAGCCCGGTCTCTCGGGAAACGTATATGGCCTCCCCCGGGCCGCTGCGCTCGAAGAGACGGCGGGTACGGCCCTTCGGGAACCAGGACAGCGCTTCGTAATGGAAGACGCGGTTCTTGGGGCCGGCGCTGTCGCGTCCCACGGCCACCTCGTAGCGGAACAGCCGCCGGGCCTCGCCTGGCGCCAGCCAGTCCGCCTCGACCTCCACGCGAAATCGGATCGGCTCCTTCGCGGTCTTCGACGAGGCGAAAGGAAGGAGCGCTCCGATCGGGTTGTTCTTCTCCGCGGGCGATGCGTAAAAAGCGATCAAGGCGGTTTCGACCAGCGCCTTGAGCAGGGTCGTCTTGCCCGACCCGTTGGGTCCCATGAACACCGCGACGGATGGGAGCCGGATATCCGGCTTGGCCGCGCTCTGCCGGAAGCGCGGCAGGTCGGGGGCGGTTCCCGGGACGCGCAAGTCGAGAACCGCCTCTTCGCGGATCGATCGGTAGTTGGAGACGGAGAACGTGTGAATCATTTCCAGATGATGACGATTCTTCGTCGAGATCGCAACATGACCGTGTCAGGAGCCCAGATCCGCTTCGCGCTGCCGGTGTCCGGATCAAGGGTTGCCGTTGCGTCCTGGGAACGGCGTGTCCTCCGAACACGGCCCTCCTGGGAACGCGGGCGTCCTCGCCCGCAAATGGGACGAAGAGACCGATACACGCCCATGCGGGCGGGACTCCACGTGACGGCCCGGCGGATGGCGCACCCGGGATCGCTACACGCCCATGCGGGCGGGACACAAGCGTTCCCAGGAGGCCGTATCCAGATCAGGCGCCAAGACCTCCGCCGCCCTGATTCGACCGAACCGGCGTTCGCCCGTGCGGACCAAGCTCCGCAGCGGGAAGCGGCCCTGCGCGGGGGCGCAGGTCCGCTTGCAGCCGTTGCGGCCATGAATACACTGTCCGGGGCGCGGGACCCCGGCCGGAAGGATGGCGACATGACCATGCAGCGAACCTCTCTCCTGATGTCGAGGCTGCTCGACCGCGGCGCCTGGATCGCGCCCGACGAGGAGGTGGTCACCCTGACCGCGGACGGCGTGCACCGCCAGACCTGTGCCGACACCCGCCGCCGCGCCGGCCAGCTCGCGAACGGCCTCCTCGACCTCGGCATCGCCTTCGGGGACCGGGTCGCGTCCTTCATGTGGAACGGCTGGCGGCACCTGGAGCTCTACCAGGCGGTCCCGTCGATCGGCGCCGTGCTGCACACCCTGAACGTCCGCCTCGGGGCGAGCGACCTCGAGTACATCGTCAACCACGCCAAGGACCGGATCGTCTTCCTCGACGCGGACCTCCTGCCGATCCTCGAGCCGCTCGCCCCGGCCCTCCTCTGCGTCGAACGCTTCGTCGTGTGCGGCGAGCCGGGCGCGGACCGGTGGGAGACGGCGCTTCCCAACGCCATCGACTACGAGGACTTCATCGGCGGCTACGGCGACGCGATCGAGTGGCCGGAGTTCGACGAGAACGCCCCCCTCGGGCTCTGCTACACGAGCGGCACGACGGGCAATCCGAAGGGGGTGATGTACACCCACCGTTCGACGTACCTGCACACCATGGCGGAGGCGATGACGGACACCCTCGGCCTCGGCGCCGCGGACTGCGTGTGCCCGGTGGTGCCGATGTTCCATGCGATGGGCTGGGGGCTGCCCTTCGCCGCGGCCATGCTCGGCGCGAAGCAGGTGATGCCCCATCGGTTCACGACCCCCGGGCCGCTCACCAACCTCATCGCATCCGAGGGGGTGACCATCTCCGCCGGCGTGCCCACCATCTGGCAGGGGGTGCGGGCGCTCCTCGAGGCGGAGCCGGACCGCCACGACCTGTCGGCCCTCGATCGGCTGGTCTGCGGGGGGTCGGCCCCGCCCCTCTCCCTCATCCGCTGGTATTGGGACGTGCACCGGATCGAGATGATCCAGGCGTGGGGCATGACCGAGACGAACCCCCTGGGGACGGTGTCGCGGCGGATCGCGAAGCGCTCGCACCTCGCGCTCGACGAGGACGCGCGGTTCGCGAACGTCGCCAAGGCGGGCCTCCCGAGCCCCGGGCTCGAGATGGAGATCGTGGACGAGGACTTCCGGCCCGTGCCCCACGACGGGAAGTCGCTCGGCGAGCTGCTGCTGCGCGGGCCGTGGGTCTGCTCGGAGTACTACCAGGATCCGCAGCCGGACAAGTTCCGGGACGGATGGCTGGTGACCGGCGACGTCGCCGCCATCGATCCCGAGAAGTACCTCATCATCGCGGACCGCTCCAAGGACCTCGTGAAGTCCGGGGGCGAGTGGATCTCGTCCGTCGATCTCGAGAACCACATCGTCGGGCTCGAAGGCGCGGCCCAGGCCGCGGTCGTCGCCCAGCCGCATCCGAAGTGGGACGAACGCCCCGTCGCGCTCGTCGTCCCCTCCCCCGGCGTGGAGCTGACCGAAGCGCGCGTCCTCGATCACTGCGCGGAGCGGTTCGCGAAGTGGCAGCTCCCCGACGACGTGCTGTTCCGCGATGCGCTTCCCCTCACCGCGACCGGCAAGCTCGACAAGAAGGCGATCCGCGCCGCCCTGGAGGCGGAAGGCTATCGGCTCCCGGACCTGCGGGAGACGGCGGACGCCCCCGCTGCGGCGAGGACGGCTTGAAGCGAGGCGGCGCGGGGCAGGACGCGACCACGGGCGCGGCGGCATCGGGACCCTCTCGGTCCGGTGCGGCCTGGTGCGGTGCGGCGCGCCGCCTGGTGTCCCGCCCTTCCCTCGCGCCGGCCGGTCGCGCTTGCCGGCCGCGCTCGCCGGCCGGGCACCGGTCACGCAACCCCGCATTCCCGAGGACGTCTTCCCGATCCCGATCCGAAACGATTCGGGGTCCCTGTCCTGAAGGCGACGCAATCCATTGCTCCTGAAAGCATCGTCCCGCCCGTTTCCGGCAGACCCATCCGACCCGGGGAGGAATCATGGAACCCTACGCCGTCTACGCGATCCGCTACGGAAGCCACGAGCGCACCGCCGCCCAGAACTTCATCGGCGGGGACGCCCACGAAGCGGCCAGCAACCTCGACTACTACGTCTGGCTCGTCATCAATGCGAGCCGCACCCTCGTGGTCGACACCGGATTCACCCGCGAGGAGGCGGCCCGCCGGGATCGGCGGATCTTCCAGGAGCCCGCGGAAGGGCTGGCCCTCATGGGCGTGGAGGCGGCGCGGGTCGAGGAGGTCGTCATCACCCACATGCACTACGACCACGCGGGCAGCCTCGGCGCCTTCCCCGACGCCCGGTTCCATCTCCAGGACGACGAGATGGCGTACTGCACCGGGCGGTACATGGCGCACGAATGCTTCGGCCTGCCCTACTCGACCGAGCACGTGGTCGAGATGGTGCGGGCGGCGTTCGCGAAGCGCGTCGCCTTCCACCGGGGCGACGAGGAGATCGCCCCCGGCGTCTCGCTCCACCGGATCGGCGGGCACACCATGGGCATCCAGGCGGTGCGGGTGTGGACGGAGAGCGGCTGGCTCGTCCTCGCCTCGGACGCCGCCCACCTCTACGCCAACATGGAGGACGTGCGGCCCTTCCCCATCGTGTTCAACGTGCAGGAGATGGTGGACGGGTTCGCGAAGCTCCGGGGTCTGGCCGAGACCCCCGCGCACGTCATCCCCGGGCACGACCCCCTGGTGATGAGCCGCTATCCCTGCCCGAAGCCGGAGCTCGAGGGGATCGTGGTCCGCCTCGACCAGGGGCGGGACCGGGCGTAGGGCCGCCCCCGGAGCGCGCGGCCCACGCCCGCTCGAACCGCTGCACCGACACCGGCCGGGGGGTCCCCAGCTCCTGCGCGAAGAGCGAGACGCGAAGGTCCTCCAGCATCCACCGGCAATCGGCCCGCATGGGGTCGGGCGCCTCCCCGGCGCGCCGGTACTCCAGAAGCTCGTCCCGCACCGGCTCCCACGACCGGCGCTGGAGGCGAACCGCTTCGAGGTCGCGGGCGGGGTTGCGGGGAAGCTTCTCGAGCCGGCGCCCGGCCGCCTCCAGATATCGAGGGATCTCTTCGAGCCGGGCGGTCGGGGTATCGGCGACGAACCCCCGGTAGACGAGCCAGGCGAGCTGCTCGTCGAAGTCCGCGAGGGACTGGGGGTAGGCGCGTTCGTCCAGGCCGGCGCGGGCCGCGCGGACCGACTCCCAGGCGGTGAGGATCCGCTCTACGAGGTCCCGCAGGGCCACCCCCGCCGCCGCGAGGCGCGGCGCCCCGGCCGCGAGGCGGCGCTCGAACTCGGCCCGGGTCCGGACCGCCGCCGCCCCGCCCCCGTCTCCTGGCCCATCCGTCAGGCAGCAATCGAGGACCGCCCTTCGCAGCAGCTCGCCCTCGAGGTCCGCGGCGGCGAGCGGGGGAGGCGCCGCCGCCGAGGCGGTCGCGAGGCGCCCGACCGGGGCGGGGATGGGGGCGGCCGAGGCGGACGGCGGCCCGTCGGCGGCGGGGAGTCCCGACCCTCCCCCCGCGGACTTCCCGGAGGCCGGGGAAGCGGGGGAAACCGGGGAGGCCGGTCCGCCCGCCCGGAGCCACGGCGCGGCCGGCGCCCGGAGATAGCGAAGCGCAAGGCGCTCCGTTCGGCCGAGCGCCCGGCGGACGGAACGAAGCTCCCGGCCCAACCCGAGCATCGCGAGGCGGAGCACCCCGGCCGCGTGGACCGAGGCCGCTCGCCGCGGCGCGTCGAACAGGCGAAGCGCGACGCTCGCCCCGCGGTCCTCGAGGGCCGGATAGCCCCGGAACCGGACCCCCGCGTACACGCCGTCGATGCAGGCCGCGAGGTCGCCGAAGCACCAGCTCGTCAACCCCTCGCGCTCGAACGTCCGCTCCGCCGCCCGGTGGAAGCCGTGGGCCGCCTCGGTGCGGAACCGGCCCGCGAGCTCGTCGAGATCGCGGCCGCTGCCGATGACTTTCCCATCCGTTCCAATCACTTCAAAACGCATGTGGAGGTGCTGGGGGAGAAGGTCGGCCCTGAGCAGCGCGGCGTCCACCTCCACCCCCGAGGCCTCGCGCAACGCCGCCGCAAGCGATCCCGCGAACCCCCCGCCGGGCGGCCCGAACCGGGCGAGGCAGCGGCGGGCGGTCTCCCGGAGCGGCGCGATCCGCCGGCGAACCGGACGCGGCAAGGTCCGCAGGAGCGCCGCCGCCTTCTCCTCCCGATGGCCGGGCACGAGCCATTCGAACCGCTCCGCCTCCACGGTTCCCAGCACGGCGAGCGCGACCCGGGCCGTGATCCCGTCGTCCGGCTCCCCGGGCGCGAAGCGGTAGGCGAGATCGATGGGAACCCCGGAGACCTCGATCTCGTCCGGGAAGTCCCCTTCGGCGGGAAGCCGGGCGCCGGGACGGACCAGGTCGTCGAGCGCGAAGCAAAGGCGCTCCGAAACGTCGGGCGAGGAAGCGAGCCAGCGCCGGAGGGCGCGTTCGCTCGCGACCTCCGGGGGCAGGCGAGCGTCGAAGAAGCCCGCGCGCTCGTCTTCGCCGACCAGGACGTCCCGGCGCCGCGCCTTCCGCTCGATCGCCCGCACCCGGTCGAGCATCGCCCGGTTGCGACGCTCGAACGCGGCCCCGGTGACGAGGCCCCCGGCGACGAGACCCTCCGAGATGAAGAGCTCGCGGGCGCCGGCGGGGTCCACCGGGGCGAACCGGACCCGCCGGCGGGGGACGATGGTGAGGCCGTGGAGGACCACGCGCTCCAACGCCATCACCTCCCCCCGCTCCGGGTCGAAGTGCGGCTCGAAGTACTCGCGGGTGACGAGCTCGCGGGCAGCGCGCTCGATCCACTGGGGGCGGACCCGGGCCGCCACGTGGGCGAAGACCGCCGAGGTCTCCACGAGGTCCGCGGCCACGATCCAGTGCACGCCGGCCGGCTTGACGGACGAGGCCCGGGACAACACGAACGTCCGATCCCGCGGGCCGCGGTACCCGCGCCCCTCGACCCTCACCCCGACGTGGGCCACGCATCCCGCGAGCACGGCGCGATGGATCTGTGCGTAGGTCGCGGGCCGCGGTGCGGGCTCGAGGCCGATCTCGCGCGCCGCGACGAGGAGCTGGCGGTGGACGTCCGTCCACTCGCGGATACGGCGCGGGGAGAGGGCGAGCTCCTCGCAGCGTCGCCTCCGGGCGGCGAAGCGCGCGGGCCGGCCTTCCTCGTTCAGAAGCCGCCAGAGGTTCAGGTATCCCATGAAGTCGGAGCGAGGGTCGGTGAACCGGCGGTGGGCGGCGCTCGCCGGACCGCCTCCCTCGGCCGGAGGCCCGCGCGGGTCCCCGGCGCTCAGGGCGGCCGCGACCACCAGGACCTCGGCCACGCAGCCGATCTCTCCGGCGGCCAGGATCATCCGCCCGATCCGCGGGTCCACGGGCAGGCGGGCGAGCCGCCGTCCGATCCCGGTCACCCGATCCTCGGCGTCGAACGCCCCGAGCTCGCGAAGCAGGCGGTAGCCGTCCGTCACGAAGCGGCGGTCCGGCGGGTCGATGAACGGGAATTCGTCGACCCGCCCGAGCCCGCTCGCCGCCATGCGCAGGATCACGGACGCGAGGTTCGTGCGCCGGACCTCGGGGGCGGTGAACCGCGGCCGGCCCTCGAAGTCCTCCCGCGAGTAGAGCCGGATGCACGTGCCCGGCCCGACCCGCCCGCACCGCCCGCGCCGCTGCTCGGCGGAGGTGCGCGAGACCGGCTCGACGGGGAGGCGCTGGACCTTGGTCCGGTGGCTGTACCGGCTGATGCGGGCGAGCCCGGTGTCGACCACGAACCGGATGCGGGGCACGGTAATGGAGGTCTCCGCGACGTTCGTCGCCAGCACCACCCGCCGCCGCTCGCCGGGGCGGAAGATCCGCTCCTGCCGGGTGTGGTCGAGGCGTGCGTACAGGGGCGCCACCTCGAACCCGCGGTCCGCGCGAAGGGCCTGCGCCGCCTCCCGGATGTCGCGCTCGCCGGGCAGGAAGACGAGGATGTCGCCCGGCCCCTCCCTCGCCGCCGACCGGACCGCCTCCGGCACGGCCGCGACCGGATCCTCGGGAGCGGCCCCCGCCTCCGCGTAGCGGACCTCGACCGGGTGCGCCCTTCCCGATACGTCGATGACCGGAGCGCCTCCGAAGAAGCCCGAGATGCGCTCGGTGTCGAGGGTTGCCGAGCTGACGATCACCCGGAGGTCGGGGCGATGGGGGAGCACCCCCTTCAGATGGCCGAGCAGCAGATCGATGTTGAGGGAGCGCTCGTGCGCCTCGTCGATGATGAGGGTGTCGTAGGCCTCGAGGAGTCGGTCCTTCCCGATCTCGGCCACGAGGATCCCGTCCGTCATCACCTTGACGTGGGTGTCGGGACCGACTTCGTCGTGGAAGCGGACCTTGGACCCGACGGCCTCCCCCACCCGGCCGCCCAGCTCGCACGCGATGCGGGCGGCCACGCTTCGCGCGGCGACCCGCCGCGGCTGGGTGTGGCCGATCCAGCCCGCGGCCCCCCGCCCCGCGGCGAGGCAGATCTTCGGGAGCTGGGTCGTCTTGCCGGAGCCCGTCTCGCCGCGGACGACCACGACCGGGTGGCGTTCGACGGCGGCCGTGATCGCCAGGCGTCGGGCGGTGATCGGAAGCTCGGACGGGAGGTCGGAAGCCGGAAGCCGGGCGGCGCGGTCCGCTCGGGCGGCGCAGGCGGCGCGCGAGCGGGCGACGGCGGCTTCGAGTCGGCGGAGCGCGGCCCGGTCGCCGCCGCGCAGCCGCGCGAGCCGCCGGCGGAGGGCGCGCTGGTCCCGGAGCAGGGCTTCGCCGATCCGACGCTCGAGGTCGGCCCGACCCGCCGGTGTGACCGCGCCCTCCTCGCTCATGGACGGCGCCGGGCGGGCGGGTGAGGGGACGCGCGCCCCGGCGGGGGCCGGGGGACGGGGGCCGCTCGTCGGCGCATCAGTCGAGACGGTTGTGGGTCCCGTCGCAGAACGGCGCGCCGGCGGTCCGCTTGCAGCCGCACAGGAACAGCCGGCGGGCTTCTTCGATCTCGAACCGCTGCGGGACGAACCCCGACCCCTTGTGCGACCCGTCGCAGAACGGCTGCCGTGCGGACTTCCCGCACCGGCACCAGAAGTAGACGCCGGCTTCGAGGTCGAGGCCGTAGGGAGAACGCTGGGCGATGACGGGCTCGGACATGGGATACGCTCCGGATGAAGTGAACGGCTGAACGGTGCCGCGATCCTACCAAGGGGGGAGAGAACCCCTCCGCCATCGCGGAATTGGTTCACGGGGGTGAACCGGATTCGGTCGAATCGGAGCGGCGGAGGTCCCGGGAACGGCGCGTCCTCCGAACGCCCGTGTCTCGCCCGCATCGACCCGCGGCGGTTTGCCGCCCCATTTGCGGGCGGACGCCCGCGTCCCCCCCGTGTCACAAAGACGCGCTGTTCCCAGGAAGAGCGGTGGGCATCGATGCCTGGCCGCGAGCCGTCCAGCGTGGAGAAACCCTGCATCCACCGCGACCCGTGGCCTCCCCGGCCCCCTGCCCTGCTCCCCCTGCTCCCCCTGCTTTCCGGGTTCCGGAGGATTGACGACGTACCCCGCCCCAGGTCCCGGTCCAACGGGCGGATCGTCGCCGGACTCGGGGCCAACGGGGAGCCGGACGGACCGAGGACGAGGGGCGGCCGACCGAGGCGCGAGGCGGGATCGGAACCCACCGCCCACGAGACCGCCCCCGGCGGCGTCGACCGCCTGCACGGTGCGCCCTCGATCGACCGGAGGTGAACCTTTCGATCAGACGAGGTCCAGCCTTTCGATCAGACGAGGGTCAACCTTTCGATCAGACGAGGTATGATCTTTTGACTGGCCGAAGGTCTTCTTTTCGATCAGACGGAGGTCGACCTTTTGATCAGCCGGGGGTCGACCTTTCGATCGGACGCACTGAAAGGTTACGATTGGCCGATGGCTGCCACCGAACCCTACCCCCGTCACACGGCGCCGCGCCTGATGGAAGCGTTGGAGGATTCACCCGTGGTGCTGATCCACGGGCCTCGCCAATGCGGCAAGACCACCCTCGCGCGCATGGTGGGGGATCGGAAAGGCTACGCGTACATCAGCTTCGACGACGACGTGGCGCGCGAAGCGGCGGCCACCGACCCCGCCGGCTTCGTCGCCGAGCTGCCCGAGCGCATCATTCTGGACGAGGTGCAAAGGGCACCGTCGCTCTTCCCCGCGATCAAGCGGGAGGTGGACCGCCGCCGCCTCTCCGGCCGCTTCCTGCTCACCGGATCCTCGCACGTGCTCACGGTGCCCAATCTCACCGATTCCCTGGCCGGACGCATGGAGGTGCTGCGGCTGCATCCGCTGTCGCAGGCGGAGCTGGCCCGCGAACCTCCCCGCTTTCTCGATCGGCTCTTCGCCGGCGAGTTCGGGACCCGGCCAACCGAACGGTTGGGCCGGGAGCTCGCCGACCGCATCACCGCCGGCGGCTATCCCCCGGCGCTGGCGCGTTCCGCAGGGCGGCGGCGGGCGAATTGGCACCGCGACTACGCGGACGCCCTCGTTCAGCGCGACATCCGGGACTTGGCGCGCATCCACGCGTTGGACGCGTTGCCCCGGCTGTTGGCGTTCGCTGCCGCACGGACCGCCCGGCTCTTCAACCTCGCCGACCTCGCGGCGCCCTTCGGCCTGAGCCGGCCGACGATCCGCGACTACGTGACGCTGCTGGATCGGGTCTTTCTTCTGGAACGGCTGCCGCCCTGGCACGGCAATCGTTCGAACCGGCTGGTGAAGACGCCGAAGCTGCACTTCGGCGACACGGGTCTCGCCTGCGCCCTGCTCGGCGCAACCGCCGCCGACCTCGCCGCCGACCGGACGTTGTTGGGACCGGTTCTCGAGACCTTCGTATTCCAGGAGCTGCGGCGACAGGCAGCCGGACATGACGTCGCGCATACGTTCTTCCACTACCGGGACAAGGACCGGGTGGAGGTCGACGTGGTCATCGAACGCGGTCCGCTCGCGCTCGCGGGCGTGGAAGTGAAGGCCGGCGCCACGGTGACCGCCGCAGATTTTCGCGGCCTCCGCAAGCTGAGGAGCGCCGCCGGGAGCCGCTTCGCGGGGGGCGTGATGCTCTATGACGGCGAGACCTGCGCCAGCTTCGGAGACGGGCTCTACGCGGCGCCCATGCGCACGTTGTGGGAAGCCGCACCGGGAGAGGAGCCCCGGGCACCCGGCGAGGCGGACGAACGGTAGCCGCCTCGGACCCGAGACCGGCGCCCCCCTGCCAAAGCCCCACGGTCTCCCGCTGCCCTGCGGCTCATCTCCGCGCGGGCGGGGAACACTCCGGTGGTGGAGGGCTCGGTGCGCGCCCGGCAGGCTCATCCCCGCGCGGGCGGGGAACACGGAGGCGCGATCCTCGATCGGAATGGGGCGGGGCGGCGCAATTCCGGGTGCGGCGGCCACGGCCGTCAGAGTCTCCGAGGCGTCCGGCAGGTCCAGCCGCCGGTCATGACGTTGTCGACCGCGAACGTCATGCGGGAACCGCCCCCCGAAGGCCTGCCGTGGCGCCTGCTCGTGAATGCCCTCCGGACGAGGCGTAGAGAGGCGAATACCCGAAGCGAACTCATCCCACGGCCCCTCCGTACCCGTCGGGGTCGAGGCGAAAGGCCACCCTGACGAACTTGCTGCCTTCGTCCTGCATCAGCTCCGGCTCCGTTCCGTTGAACGCGCGCATCTCCCTTCGCATGATCAACCAGCCCCTGCCGCGCTGCTCCATGAAGCCCATGACGGACATGAAATAGGCCATGGATTCGTTCCTCGACCGGGGGTTGGCGCCCGCGCGGACCCGGTCCAGGGTCATATGGTTGGGCAGCGCGCCGGGGCTCGTGACGTCCACCCGACGGTCGAAGACCTCGAGGAGAATCTTCGAACCGGTGATCGCGTAGTCCCGATGGACCGCCGCGTTCACCAACGCCTCCCGGACCGCGACACGGGGAAGCAGATAGCGGTCTTCGCGAATCAGGCCGCGATATGACTCGAAACGGCCCAGCCCCAGAAACCATCCCGTCGCCCGGTCGACCTGTTCGTCAATCCGGCCCGCGGCATTGGCAACCTGCAATATCTCGGAAGCGCGGTCGTCACCCGCATAGGCGACGCACTCGATGCGAAAGTTGCGGGTCTGCGGGTAGCGCTGGGGGTCCTTGCCGAAGGCCAATACCCCGTGGAGCGTCGCCCGCATCTCGCCTCCGATCTCGACGACGACGCCGCGATTTCGCAGATCGGCCTCGCTGCCGGACTGCGGATCGTCGGTCGTATCGAACCCCAGACGCCGCAGATATGAGCGGAATGCGTCCGGATCGATGTGTGAGCCGGTCGCATCCCGGATCGCACGCTCCTCGGTCAGGACGTACCCGAACGTGTTGTAGAGCTCCTGGAGCTCCGTAGCCGACGGTTCGACGCTGCTCCGCCCACGGCGGACCCAGACCCGTCCGCCGCAGCGCATGGGCTCGAATCCCCGTTGACGCGGAACCTCTATCCAATGCATCCAGCCTGCCGGCTCCTCGTGGCGCCCGAGGCGGGCGTGGACCGGCGCGTTGCAGCCCGTCTGAAGAAGCGACGTGAGATGCTCCCGTACCCGATCCACGCCCTCCCGGACCCCGACGATCTCCCGGGCGTCCGAAACCCCGAGGATGATCACCCCTCCTTCGGAGTTCGCAAACGCACAGATCGCCCTGCCGATCGAAGCCGAGTCTCCCGGACCGCGCTTGAACTCCGTGCGCGAGCCCTCCCCCTCTTCGATTCGTTCCCGGATCTGCCGCCATTCCATGATCGGACCTCGGACCTCGGTTCTCGCAGCCGAACGCTCCGTTGCCGACGCACACTCGGCTTCACGCTCGGCGGATCGGCATCGGACCACATCCACAGGCCCTTGCCGCGCCGAAGCCGCGCACGATGGCCGCCAGCGGGGGGGCAGGATCACCGACGGTCAGGACCCCGTCGAAATCGAGGAGCGGCCAGGTCATCGCGCGCGCCTCGATCCGCTCCCGGCTCTCGACGTTCGGCCGGCGAAAGGATCCTCGGCGATGCGCTCGTTGACCCGCCACGACTGGATGTGCTCGACCACGCTGCTCCGCCGCCGGACGAGCAGCCCCGGCTCGTCGACCGGGTCGGAGGCTCCCGGACTCCGGCTGTCCTGCGCCGCGCGAGTCATGCCTGAAGCTCACCCCGCGTCGAACCCTCCGGGGATCGTACCCCAGCAGGACCTGACCGGACGCCCGCCCGAAGCCGCCGCCGTTCCGTACAGGGGCGAGTCGCCCCCGTGAGCTTCGTCCTCCAGCGCCATGAGGCCCCGGTCCATATCGAACCAGGTCCAGTCCGCCCGGGCAGCCCGCGCGGACTCTGCGGAGTTCGGCTGGACTGCTTCCCCGCCGACGCGGTGCGCAGAGACGCTCGCCTCGCCGAGGCGCCAGGCCCGCCATGCTTCGTCCGGCGAAGCGGTTCGGGCACAGGGTCCGATGCGCCCGTCATGGACCCGCGCGATCCGCAGGGCGTCCCGCGGAACCTCGTCGAGCCGGGTCGGCCTCCGAACGTCGCTCTCTCAGGCGCCCGGCTCGGCCCAGCCGCGCCCCGGCCCGGCCCCAACCGTGCATCGAGCCGGAAACCCGGTAGACTTGCCGCGCACGGGACGGCTCGATACGCGATCACCGGATACTCGAGTTTTCGTCATCAATCGGTTGAATCGAAGCTACCGGAGGGGAGGAACATGAAGAATTCGACACGATTCGGCGCACCGTTCGCGGCCGCCCTGCTCGCGATCGGGGGCGCGCTCGGCCCGGCCCAGGCGGCGGGGGTCAAGATCGGCTACGTCGGAGGCATCTCCGGCGCCTGCGGCGGGCTCACCCATTCCGCCCGCAAGGCGATGGAGATCGCGCAGGACGAGATCAACTCCGCCGGCGGGGTGCTCGGCGGGCCCATCGAGATCGTCTGGCGGGATTCCAAGACCAAGCCCGACGAGGGCGCCAAGCAGGCCCGCGACCTCATCCTCTCGGAGAAGGTCGACCTGCTGACCGGGGTGTGCTCCAGCTCGGTGTTCATGGCCATCAACCCGATCGCGAAGCAGTACGGCGTGCCGCTCGTCAGCGCGATCAGCGGGACCCACAAGGCCACCATCGACTTCGGGCACCCCTTCGTGGTCCAGACCCAGCCCCACACCCTGATGGAGGGGAAGGCGCTCGCGGAGTACGCGGCGCGCAAGGGCTGGAAGAACATCGTCACCATGGGCCTCGACTACGAATGGGGCCGCACCACCGTCAAGGTGTTCACCGAGGAGCTGAACAAGCTGAACCCGGACGCGAAGATCGCCCGCCAGCTCTGGCCGCGCATCGGCGAGACGAACCTCACCTCCTACATCACCGCCGCCCTCGCCGAGAAGCCGGACCTCATCATGGCCGTCATGTTCGGAAGCGGCACCAACAGCCTCATCAAGCAGGGCAAGGCCTACGGGCTGCTCCAGCGCACCGAGCTGCTGACGTTCCTCAGCACGGAGAGCTACATGTCGCTCGGCCGGGACGTCCCGGACGGAGTACACGGCTGGGCGCGGGGACCGTTCTATGCACTGACCTCGGACGCGGCCCGGGAGTTCGTCGCGAAGTACCGGGCCGCCCACGACGGCGAGTACCCCAACGACTGGGGGGTCCTCGGCTACGACGCCATGTACATCATCGCCGGCGCGCTCGACAAGGCGGGGAGCGCCGATCCGGCCGCGCTCCGCGAGGCGCTCGGCGCGATGGCCTTCGACACCCTGCGCGGCGAGCTCCGGATGCGGACCATCGACAACACCTTCAACGCCCCGAGCTTCATCGGGGTGACGAAGATGACGGACGACTATCCGTTCCCGGTGATGACGGACGTCAACGTCATTCCGGGCGACCTCACCCTGCCGGACGAGGCCACGGTAGAGGCCCTCCGCGAAGCGGCCGCGAAGGGCTAGGCCGACCGCGCGGTCCCGGATCGGGTCCCGGTCGGCTCCAGGGGGCGACGGCTCCGGGGCGGCCTTGCCCCGGCCGCCCCCGCCGGCTCCGGACCCGCGGGCCGCCCCCGGCCCCCCGCGCGGCCCCGGGCCGTCCGGGGGAAGTCCGGGGCCGGCCGGCCGGATCGGACCCACGCTCCGCCGAGCCCGCCGAATCCGCCGAGGCACTGCGGCAACGCGCGCATGATCATCGTCCAGGTCCTCCAGGGGGTGATGGAAGGGGTCTTCCTGTTCCTCATCGCCTCCGGGCTCACCCTCATCTTCGGGGTCTCGCGCATCGTCAACTTCGCCCACGGCTCGTTCTACATGCTGGGGGCCTTCTTCACCTACCAGATCCATCCCTGGATCGCGGCCGGCACGCCGGGCGGGTTCTTCGCGAGCATCCTCCTCTGCGGCGTGCTCGTCGCCCTCGTCGGGCTCGCCTTCGAGCTCTTCTTCCTGCGCCGGGTGTACCACGCCGAGGAGCTCATGCAGCTCGTGCTGACCCTCGCCGCGGTGCTCATCATCCGCGACCTCACCAAGTTCTTCTGGGGGCTCGACGACGTGACCGTCGTGCTCCCCGACGCCCTCTCGGGCGCGGTCATCGCGGGAGACATGTTCCTCCCGACCTACCAGCTCGCCATGATGGCGGTGGGCGTCCTCGTCCTCGTCGCGCTCTGGGCGGTGCTCAAGTTCACGCGGGCCGGCATCGTGCTCCGCGCCGCCACCGACGACCGCGGCATGGTCGCCCTTCTCGGCATCAACCAGGCCCACGTGTTCACCGCCGTCTTCACCGTCGGGTCCTTCCTCGCCGGGATCGCGGGCGGATTCGCCGCCGCGTTCGAGAGCGTGAACTACCTCCTCGACGCGCGGGTCATCGTCCTCGCCTTCATCGTGGTCGTGATCGGGGGGCTCGGGAACCTCTACGGGGCGCTCTTCGCCGCCCTCGGGGTCGGGGTCGTCAAGTCGCTGGGCCTGCTGTGGGCGCCGCGCCTCTCCATGGTCATCATCTTCCTCCTGATGGCCGTGGTGCTGCTGTTCCGGTCGCTCCGGCGCACCGGGGAGTAGGCGGATGGCCGAGGAGCGCGGGCGGGGAGACGCCTGGTCGATCGACTGGCGGCTGGTCGCGGCGGCGTTCGTCCTCGTCGCGGCCGCCCTCCATCTCTCGCCCCCACTCGTCGCCTTCGCCATCATCGAGGTGATGATCTTCGCCCTCTACGCGAGCGCCCTGAACCTGCTCCTGAGCTACAGCGGCATGGTCTCGTTCGGACACGCGGTCTACTTCGGGCTCGGCGCGTACGGGCTCGCCATCACCATCGCCAAGTTCGGATGGCCGATCTGGGCCGGGGTCGCGGCCGGCCCGCTCGTCAGCGCGTTCTTCGGGCTCGTCTACGGGGCGCTCTGCGTGCAGCTCACCGCCATCTACGCCGCGATGCTCACCCTCGCGTGCGCGGAGATCACCTTCGCGGTCGTCTTCCAGTGGTTCGACTTCACCGGCGGCGACTCGGGCATCTCGGGGCACGTGCCGGCGATGATGGGCCTCTCCCCCGCGTGGTTCGGCACCGTGGTGCTCGGGGTCGTCACCGTCTGCATCCTCGCCCTGTGGCGGGTCGTCCACGCCCCCCTCGGCCTCACCATCCGGGCGGTGGGCGAGAACCCGGTGCGGGCGGCGGCGATGGGGCACGGCCGGAAGCGGGTGCAGCTCGCCGCGTTCGTCATCTCGGCGTTCCTCTCCGGCGTGGCGGGCACCCTGTACGGGATCTTCCACGGGAACGTGTTCCCCGATTACGTCGGGGTGCTGTTCACCATCGACGGCCTCGTCATGGTCCTCCTCGGCGGGCTCTACAGCTTCGGGGCCGGGATCTACGGGGCGATCGTCTACAAGCTCCTCGACAACGTGATGGCCCACTACTTCGAGTACTGGCAGCTCGTCATCGGGGTCATCCTGGTCCTCGTGGTGCTCGTCTCGCCGGCCGGGATCGCGGGACTCGTGTCGACGGTCGCCGCCCGGCTGCGGGGGCGCGCCGCGTGACCGACGCGCCGCCGGCGCCCGGCGCCGGGAACGCCCCCCCGGCACTCGAGGTGCGGGGGCTCGTCAAGCGCTTCGGGCAGTTCGTGGCCCTCGACGGGGTGGACCTCCGGGTCGCCCCGCGGGAGATCCGCGCCGTCATCGGACCCAACGGCGCCGGCAAGACCACCCTCATCAACGTGCTCGGTGGACAGCACGTGGCCGACGGGGGCGCCGTCGAGGTCCACGGGCGGCGGCTCGGGCGCCGGCACCCGCATCAGGTGGCGAAGCTCGGGGTCGGACGCACCTTCCAGATCTCGAGCACCTTTCGGCGGATGACGGTCCTCGACAACATGCTGTACGCCCACCACGCGGGGGGCGGCCGGTGGTTCGGGCTCGACGCGGCGCGGCTGCGCAGGCTCCGCGAGCCGGCGATGGCGGACCTCGAGACGATCGGCCTCACCCGCTGCGCCGGACAGGCGGTGGACGACGTCTCGCACGGGGACCGCAAGCGACTCGAGTTCGGCATGGTGCTCGCCGCCCGCCCTGCCCTCCTCCTCCTCGACGAGCCGACCGCGGGCATGGGCCTCGGGGAACGCCAGGAGCTCATCGAGCTCGTCCTTTCGGTCGCCCGCGAGCGCGGGCTCACCCTGGTGTTCGTGGAGCACGACATCGACGCCGTGTTCCGGGCCGCGGAATCCATCACCGTGATGGCGCTCGGGCGGGTGTTCGCGGAGGGCACGCCGGACGAGATCGCGAGCAACGAGGAGGTCCAGGAGATCTACCTCGGAGGCCGCGGATGATGCTGGAGCTGGCGGGGGTCGAAGCCGCCTACGGCCACGCGCGGGCGCTGCACGGGATCGATCTCGTGGTGGACGAGGGCGAGGTGGTCTGCATCGTCGGCCGGAACGGGGCGGGCAAGACGAGCACGCTTCGCAGCATCGTCCAGGACCTCATCACCGTCACCGGCGGGAGTGTGCGCTTCGGCGGCGAGGACCTGGCGGCGCTCGCGCCGCACGAGGTCGTCCGGCGCGGGATCGGTTACGTCCCCGAGGACCGGCGGGTGTTCGCGAGCCTCACCGTCACCGAGAACCTCACCGTGCCCCGCTCCTTCGCCGCCGCCGGGGACGGCTACTGGACCCCCGCGCGGGTGGAGGAGCTCTTTCCGCCCCTCGCCGAGTTCCGGGGGCGGCTCGCGGGCAACCTGAGCGGCGGCCAGCAGCAGATGCTGAGCATCGCCCGTTCGCTCCTCACCAACCCGCGGCTCCTCCTCCTCGACGAGCCGCACGAGGGGCTCGCCCCCCTCGTCGCCCGGAGCGTGGTGGAGGCCATCGGCCGCCTCAAGTCCCTCGGCGTCTCGATGCTCCTCTCCGAACAGCAGCTCCACCTCGTGCACGAGACGGCCGACCGCATCTACGTGGTGGACCGGGGGCGGATCGTCTTCTCGGGAACGGTGGCGGAGTTCGACGCGGACGAGGAGATCGCCCGCCGCTACCTCATGGTCTCGGGCTGATCGGGAGAGCCCCCGCCCCCGCGCGAACGAACCGGCCTCGGAATCCCCGGTAGCGGTCGCACCGGACCGGCCGGCGCGTCATGCGGCGGCCTCGACCAGGGCATCGCGGAACGTCGCGAAGCTCGGCGACGAGTTGCGCTCCGGGTCGATCTTCGGGGCGATGTTCCGTGCGGCTTCGATCTTGCGGAGCCCGGTCCGGAAGTACCCATGTCGTTGCAGGACGCGTTCGAACGCTTCCCAAGTTCCACCCCGGATCGCGTCGGGACGCCGGTAGCGCCGCTGATTCGGGACGGTGGACGATACTCTCGGGAATGCGCTGCGGACCGCCTCCCAATCCCCGAAATACCACGCTTCCAGCTCCTCGACCACAATCCGGTTGACCACCTGCCAGCGGTCACCGCTCGATTGCGATCGGGTACGCAGGCCCGCGCCGCCTGCCGCATCTTCGAGCTGCGCCTTGAGGGTTCGACAATCGTCCTGGTCACGGTCCACCATCACGATGAGCCGGAATTCATCGAACGGCCGGCTCCGGTAACCACGCAGGCGGCTCTCGAGTTGCCGCATCAGGTCGCGTTTGCCCCGAAAAACCCGGATCTCGAACGAGCAGCCGGCGGGAAGCAGGCGCGGGAGCAACCCTTGCAGAAAGGCTTCCATCGACGGTTCCTCGACCAGGAATTCCAGGCGCCGCGCGGCGGTCATCCGCGGCCTCCATCGTCACCCCACGACGGGGCGCCCTGCCGGGACAGCGGATCGCCTACCCCGAACTGCCCCTCCATCCAGAGGTCGCCGAGCAAGGCGCCTTCGTTCATGAATGCGGCGACGTTGGGCAGATCGGCGACTCGCTGCACCTGGGTATGGCCCGTCTCGGCGCGCCACAGCACTTGGACTTCCTCCGGGCTCAGCGCGTCCAGGAAGAACGGCGAATGGGTCGTGACGAGCAGCTGGGTGCGTTCGGAAGCCGCGCGGCACTCCTCCGCCAGCTCGGGAAGCAGCCGCGGGTGCAGGAAGTTCTCCGGCTCCTCGATCCCGATGAATGGCGGCGGCTCCGGGTCATACAGGAGCACCAGGCAGGCCAGCATCTTCAGCGTGCCGTCGGAGGCGAAGCGCGCCGGAACCGGGTGGCTGAACGGGGCGTCCTTGACCTGCAACAGCAGCCGGCCGTCCGGCATGGTCTCGGTCAGCACGCGCTCCACGCGCGGCGCCCACCTGTGCAACCTGTCGAAAATTTCCGCGAGCCGGGACGGATGCTGCTCGCTCAGGTGCTGCACGACGTTGGCGAGGTTGTCGCCGGTGGCGGTCAACCGATCCTGCGGCCCCGCTTCGGGTTGGCTTCGCACGCTTTCCGCGGAGAGGTACGAGACGTGCCAGCCCATGATGAAGTCGCGCAACGCGGCCACGCGGGGATGATCCTGAAACTGTCCGAGCGCGTTGACCGCCAGCAGATCGCGAGACTTGAGCGGAATCTCCCGTCGGTGGTCTTCCGCATCGGGGGACTCTCCGCCGATCGCACGGCCCAGCCCGTTCCGGTACTCGAGGAAACGGAACGGGGCGCCGTATCCGCCCCGTTTCCACCGCAGCCATTCGTGGACGACTTCCGGGGCGCCGCCGCGTTCGTCCACTTCCAGGTGGTAGGTGATGAGCGGGGTTCTCGGCCGTTCGCGATACTGGAGCTCGATGGTCATCGGGCCTTCGGCGTCGCGGGTCCTGAGCTCCCTGGCCCGCCCGCGCCGGTCCCAGGCGCGCCGAAGCCCGCTTGCGAAACACTCCGAGAGGAACGCGAACACGTCGAACACGGTGGATTTCCCGCTGCCATTGGGGCCGAGCAACACCGTCACCGGCGTCAGGTCCCTGATCTCGATCTCCCGCAGGGCACGGAAGTTGCGGACCTTGAGCCGCCGAACGCGCGGCGGATCAAGGGGCCGTGAAATCGTCCCGTTCATCGCACTTCCCAAGTGTGTGTGCTTCGATCGGCGCGTCGCGCCGGCGCTTGCCCCGGACGCCGGCCCGCCGGATCGTCGACCACGCCCTCACCCCCGCAGCAGCCTGCGCGGCGCCGGAACCCCCTCTCCCCGCTGCCCCGGGGGACGCCGCTCCTGTTTATCTGGCGGCGGCCGGAATCGGACCCTGGGAGGGCAAGACCGGAGCCCTTGTCCGAACCTCCGAAGAAATCGGGCAGGGTTCACTTGCGGAGTATTGCATCCACGAGAGAGCGGTGGTGCAAGCGCCGATGCAGCCCGTCCGCCCCGAAGACCAGAGCTGGCAAACGCGGCTGCACGATGTGATGCAGGAAGCGATGAACGAGTCGCCGCGGACACGCCAGTTGCTCGGAAAGCCGTCGCGTCTGGAGGAACAGCGGATCAGCATCGTCAAGACCTTGTTCCGGTCCGTCCACCAGGCGCCGCGGAGGCCGGGAACGCGAGGCGGCCGTTCATCGAGCGGGTCCCATGGGGCCGCGGGCGGCGCGGGCCGGGGCGCGGACCGGGAATTGACCTCCCGGGAGATCGGGTTGTCGGCAGCCGGGATCGTCCTCGGGATAGCGGGCGCCCTGGCGGCGGTTCCGCCGTGGAGCTCCTGTCTCCGTGATTTCCAAACCGCCCGGCGCCGGAGTGCCCGGCGACTGCCTCACGCTGACGAGAATCCAGCCCTCGACGACGTCCTTCAACTCACGCCGGCGCCCTTCCAATGTTCGACCGCACGCCCATACACCGGGCAATTCCGGCGCTTCGCCGTAACAAGGCGTTTCCTCGTCGTCGATCGGTTCGTATCGGGCGCGCCTGAGCGCTTCGTCGATGTACCCGGTCGGCATGGCGGATCCTCCGGCGCCAACGCACCTTGCAACAGCGCAATGCCGCGGGGCGCGAGGATCAAGCGCCGGCGCCGGGGGCGGCGCGCTCCCGGAGACGGAGCCAGGCCACGAGGGCGGCGGCCAGCACGAGGAAGGGGGTCACCCCGACGTTGATCGCCTGCCAGCCGAACCAGGCGTGGAATCCGCCCGAGCCGACGGCGGTGAGCGAGATCACCGAATACACCACGAAGTCGTTGAGACCCTGGGCGCGGGCCTTCTCCGACGGGCGGTAGGTGGTCGTGAGCAGGGTCGTCCCGCCGGTGAAGAGGAAGTTCCAGCCGACCCCGAGCAGGGTCAACGAGATCCAGAAGTTCCCGGTCGCCTCGCCCGCGAAGTTGACCGCGACGCAGCCCGCGAGCAGCAGGGCGCCCCACAGCATGACGTTCAGCACCCCGAACCAGCGGATGAGGTGGCCGGTGACGAACGCGGGCGCGAACATCCCGAGGATATGGCAACCGATCACGAAGCTGATCTGTTCGGCGGCGAACCCGCGCGCCTGCATGGCGAGCGGGGTCGCGGCCATGACGAGGTTCATGGAGCCGTAGGCGACCACCGAGGCCAGCAGGGCCACGACGTACGAGGGCTGGCGGGCGACGGCGGACAGGGGGCGGGGCGGGAGGCTCCCGCCCGCGGCGGAGGCGCCGTCGTCCGGAAAGCGGATGAAGCCGAGGATGAGGGCGCTCACGAGATAGAGGCCGAGCATCGCGGCGTAGCTTCCGGCGAACTCCGCCTCGGCGACGACGAGCCGCGTCGTGGCCGCGATCCACGGGCCCGCGAAGCCGGCCACCACCCCGCCCGCGATGACGAAGGAGATCGCCCGGCTGCGGTAGTCGTCCGTCGCGGCCTCGGCCGCCGCGAAGCGGTAGTACTGGCCGAACGCGAAGAAGATTCCGAAGAGGAAGCTTCCGGCGCAGAAGAGCGTGAACGACCCCGCTACGATCCCGCCCGTCGCGATCGAGGCGCCGACGCATCCCACCGCGGACGCGAGGAGAAATCCCCGCTTTCGCCCGATCCGGCCCATCAGCAGGGAGGCGGAGTAGGTGACGGCCATGACCGCGATGAACTGGAGCGCGAAGGGCAGGGTGGCGAGCGAGTGGTACGGGGCGAGAGCGAGGCCGACGAGCGCGGAGGTGGTGACGACGAGCGCCTGGCTGGTCATCATCAGCGCCTGGCAGACGGCGAGCATCCCGATGGTGCGCTTCACCGGCCGCCTCCCGGCGCCGGGGGGGACGGCTCGCGCATCGGGTGGTGCGGCGCCCGGCGAGGCATGCCGGCGCGCCGGCAGGGCGGCACGGGCCTCCCACCCGCCGCCATCACCGGCCGCCCGCCCGCCGTTCCCTCCCGGCGCCTCCCGCCACGCCGGCGGGCGGACGAACCGGCGTCCGTCCGCGGCGGCCGATCGCCGGGAAGCTCGGGGGACTCACGCGGGGCCCGCGTTCCTCACCCAGAACTCGAAGCGGCCGCCGCGTTCCTCGTGATGGACGAGCTCGTGCAGGGTGCGGGCGCAGAACGCCTTGAAGTCGATGACGGAATGGGGATCGGTGGCCGCGACGTGGAGCACCTCCCCCGCCTTCATCCTCGACAGGGCGACCTTGGTCTTGAGGATCGGCAGCGGACAGTCCAGGCCCTTCGCGTCGAGCGTGCCGTCGGACCGGGGAGGCGCGAACTCGGTTTCGCCCATGCGCCCTATTCTACCGCCATCAGCCCGGCCGATGATTCCATCCAGCGCCAGAGCCAGGCGGCGTAGCTGCGGCGCACCATCGTCTCGAAGCGGGGGGTCTCGTCGCGCTGCAACAGGCACACGCCGGTGCGGGCGTACAGGGTCTGCGCGCAGCGGCCGGGCCCGAACACCCGGGGATGGACGTCGATCGAGCAGCCGGCCGCGATCAGATCGCGCGCCCGCCGGCCCTCGAGCGAGAACAGCGTGAAGCCGCTGCTCACGTCGACCACCGCCCCCTCGGCCTCCGGGATCGCCTGCCGGAGCGCGACGCGGAGCCCACTCGTCCCTTCCTCCTGGCCAACCACGAACCACTCCTCGGGCCCCGCCCATGCGATCACGACCCTCTCCTCGCCGAACCGGGTCTCGACGAAGGTGTTGGGGGCATCGGGCGGCGGGCGCCCCAGCACCTGGGCGACGCCCTGGGCGAACCGGGGCAGCCCGGTCCGGCCGTGCAGCACCAGGATGGCCCGGAACGGGAGCTCCTCCACCCGGACACCCGGCCGCTCGATCAGGCGGTTCGGCGCCGTGGACGGCGCGCGGGCAAGCGGACTTTCGCGGCGCGGTTCAGCCATCGCAAGGTTCATCCCAAGTGCCCGGAACGAAGATCGATCCCGATGCGCGAACCGCCCCGCAGGGTGGACTTTCGCGGCGCGGTTCAGCCATCGCAGGGTTCATCCCAGGCGCCCGGAACGAAGATCGATCCCGATGTGTGAACCGCCCCGCAGGGTGGACTTTCGCGGCGCGGTTCAGCCACGCGAGCGCTCTCCGAGCGGGTCGAGAAACACGGGTGAGACCACTTCCGCCGGAACGAACCGCCCGTCCTCGAGCGCCGCCCAGACCCGCGAACGCTCCCGGCCTCCCGCGACGAGGGCAAGCGCGATCGAGCGCCCCACGTTGGGGCTCCGGTAGCTCGAGGTCACGTACCCGACCATCGGGGCGGGCAGGAAGGTGAACGGCTCGTCCACGAGCTGGGCGCCCTCGGGCAGCACTTCGTTCGGGTCCTCCGTCGCGAGCCCCACCAGCCGGCGGCGGTCGGGCCGCCGGCAGTCGCTTCGCGCGAGCGAGCGCCGGCCGATGAAGTCCTTCTTCTTCGACAGGATCCATTCCATCCCGAGATCGGCCGGGGTCACCGAGCCGTCCGTTTCCTGGCCGACCACGATGAAGCCCTTCTCCGCCCGCAGAACGTGCATCGTCTCGGTGCCGTAGGGGGTGATCGAGAACTCCTCCGTCCGTTCGACGATGCGGTCCCATGCATAGCGCCCGTAGTCGGCCGGGACGTTGATCTCGAAGCTCAGCTCCCCGGTGAAGCTGATGCGGAAGATGCGGCACGGAACACCCGCGAACACCCCTTCGCGAAGCTCCATGAACCGGAACGACCGCGGCCCGAGGTCGATCTCCTCCGAGAGCGAAGCGACGAGATCGCGGCTTCGGGGGCCCGCGACCCCGATCGTCGCCCACTGGTCGGTGACGGAGGTGAACCGGACCCGGAGCTCCGGCCATTCCGTCTGCCGCCAGCGTTCGAGCCACCCGAGGACGTGGGCCGCCCCTCCGGTGGTGGTGGTCATCAGGTAATGGTGCTCGCCGAGCCGCGCGGTGACCCCGTCGTCCATCACCATTCCGTCCTCGCCGAGCATGAGCCCGTACCGGCATCTCCCGATGGCGAGGTCGGACCAGTCGTTGGTGTAGACGCGGTCGAGAAAGACGGCGGCGTCCCGACCCTGGACGTCGATCTTGCCGAGGGTGGAGGCGTCGAAGAGCCCGACCCCTTCACGGGCGGCAAGGCACTCCCGGGCCACCGCCGCCTGCATGTCTTCTCCCGGCTTCGGGTAGTACCGGGGACGAAGCCACTGCCCCACCGGCTCGAACACCGCCCCCGCCGCTTCGTGCCACCCGTGCATCGGGGTGACCCGGAGCGGATCGTGGAGCTCGCCGGTGGCGAGACCCGCGGCCGCCCCGAAGGTGACCGGGGTGTAGGGCGGGCGGAAGGTCGTCGTGCCGACCTCCGCCGGGGAGCGGCCGAGCGCGCCGGCCGCGAGGACCATGCCGTTCACGTTCCCGGTCTTCCCCTGGTCGGTCCCGAACCCGAGGAGGGTGTAGCGCTTGATGTGCTCGATGGACTCGAAGCCTTCACGCACCGCGAGATCGAGATCGGCGGCGGTCGTGTCGTTCTGGAGGTCGACGAAGGCCCGGCGCGGCCGCCGGCGCCGCGAGTGGACCGCCCACGCCGGGGCCGGGTCCGTCGCCCCCTCCTCGTCCGTCGTCGGAGCGGAGATCACCCCGACGTCCCGGAAGCCGGCCGCGAGGGCCGCTTCGCGTCCCGCCTGCGCACCCTCGCGCACGCACGTGTCGAGCCGGAACGTGCCGCGGCAGGCGCCCGCCCCGGTCTCCGCCTGCACCGGCGGACCGGGCAGGAAACAGCCCCGGGCCTCGTCGAATCGCGGCCGTCCCCCGGACTGCGCATGGAGATGGAGGTTCGGATTCCAACCTCCCGACACGGCGAGGAGGTCGCAGTCGAGGTCGCGGGCGCCGCGGCCGTCGAGACGGGCCGCCCGCACGCGGTGAAGGGCGTTTCGCCCCCGGGTGTCCACCACCGCGTGCCCCGCCAGCACCGGGACCCCGGCCGCCTCCACCAACGCCGCCAACGCCCCCCCGGGCTCCGGACGAACGTCCACGACGGCCGCCACCTCGATCTTCGCCTCGACGAGGTCGAGCGCGGACCGCCACGCGCTGTCGTTGTTGGTGAACACCACCGCGCGCCGCCCGGGCGCGACCCCGTACCGATTGACGTAGGCGGCGGCCGCGCTCGCGAGCATGATTCCCGGCCGGTCGTTGTTCTCGAAGACCAGGGGCCGCTCCGCCGCACCGGTCGCGAGCACCACCCGGCGGGCCCGGATCCGCCAGACCCGCTCGCGGGGGCCGCGCCGCCGCGAAGGCGGAAGGTGATCGGTACGTCGTTCGAGGGCGGCGACGAAGCCGTGGTCGTAGAAGCCGAACGCGGTGGTCCGCGAGAGCACGGTCACCTCGGGCTCGTCCGCGAGCGCCGCGGCGCAGCTCGCGGCCCACGCGAAGGCGGGCTTGCCCCCGAGCTGCCGGCGGGCTCCGAGCAGGCTCCCCCCGAGCTCCGGCTGGTCGTCGGCGAGGATCACCCGGGCGCCCGCGCGGGCGGCGGCGAGCGAAGCGGCAAGCCCGGCCGGTCCTCCCCCCACCACGAGCACGTCGCAGAAGGCGTTGCGCCTGTCGTAACGGTCCGGGTCCGGACCGTCCGGGGCGCGCCCGTTCCCGGCCATCCGGCGAATCGCCCACTCGTACCGGCGCCAGGCGGCGCGCGGCCACATGAAGGTCTTGTAGTAGAACCCGGCCGGGAGCATCCCGCCGATCCACCCGAGGCCGCCCGCGAGATCGAAGCGAAGCGAGGGCCAGCCGTTCACCGCGTGCGCTTCGAGCCCCTCCGCCAGCTCCACCACGGTCCCGGGGGCATGGGGGATCGTCGAGCCTTCGACCCCGGCGTGGCGCACCGTGAAGACCCCGTTCGGCTCCTCCGCCCCGGACCCGACGAACCCTCGAGGCCGGTGGTACTTGATGCTGCGCCCGACGGTCCGTACCCCGTTCGCGAGCAGCGCGGAGGCGAGGGTATCTCCGCGGTAGCCCTCGAAACGCAGCCCGTTGAAGCGGAAGTCCACGCGGCGGCGGCGGTCGATGCGGCCCCCGCCCACGAGCCGGAACGGCTGGGAGATGGTCATTCGGCGGTATGGAGCCAGGTCCGGTGGACCTCGCCGGTCACCGTGTCGCGCTCGGCGTTGAACCACTGGCGGCACCCGTGGACGTGGCACCACTGTTCGAGATGCCGGCCGCGGGGATTCTTGCGCATGAAGAGGTAGTCCGCCCACTCCTCATCGGTCAGGCGGTCCGGCTCCGGGGGGCGCACGACGTGCGCCTCGCCGCCGTACGAGAACTCGCTCTCGTCGCGCGGCCCGCACCACGGACACTCGATCAGCAGCATGGGGTGCTCCTCTCGAACCTCCGGCCGGACTCCGGGTCGAACGTCCGGCGCTCCGTTCCCCGCAAGGCCGCTTCCTCCCGTCGATGTGGGTCCGTGCGCGGTCGGGGCCGTGGTCCGGCCGCGCTAGTGGGCGACCCCGGCCGCGCCGTGCTCGTCGACGAGGCGTCCGGTCACGAAACGGTTCAGCGCGAACGGCGCGTTGAGGGGATGGGGCTCGCCGGTCGCGATCGTGTGCGCGAACACCCAGCCCGAGCCCGGGGTGGCCTTGAAGCCGCCCGTGCCCCAGCCGCAGTTCACGAAGAGCCCCCGCACCGGGGTCTCGCCGATGATGGGGCAGGCGTCGGGGGTCGTGTCCACGATACCCGCCCAGTGCCGGAGCATCCGGACCCGGCTGAAGATCGGGAACATCTCGACGATCGCGGCGAGGGCGCCTTCGACGGTCCCGAAGCTGCCCCGCTGTCCATAGCCGTTCCAGGGGTCGATCCCGGCCCCGACGACCAGCTCGCCCTTGTCCGACTGGCTGACGTAGGCGTGCACCGCGTTGGACATGACCACGGTGTCGAGCACCGGCTTCATCGGCTCCGAGACCAGGGCCTGCAAGGGATGGCTCTCGATGGGGAGCCGCACGTCCGCCATCGAGGCCAGCACGCTCGAATGGCCGGCGGCGACGAGCCCCACCCTGCGCGCGCGGATGTAGCCGCGGGTGGTCTCGACCCCGACCACCCGGCCGCGTTCGCGGCGGATGCCGGTCACCTCGCAGTTCTGGATGACGTCGACCCCGCACGCATCGGCGGCGCGGGCGAATCCCCACGCGACCGCATCGTGCCGGGCGACCCCGCCCCGCGGCTGGAACGACGCTCCGAGGACCGGATAGCGGCAACGCCCCGAGACGTCGAGGACCGGGATGAGGCGGGCGAGCTCGTCGGCTCCGACGATCCGGCCGTCGATGCCGTTGAGCCGGTTCGCGTTCACCCGGCGGGCGATGTCGCGCATCTCGTGGACCGAGTGCCCGAGGTTGAACACCCCGCGCTGGCTGAACATGACGTTGAAGTTGAGGGCCCGGCTCAGCCCCTCGAAGAGCCGAAGGGACTTCTCGTACAGCGCGGCGGCATCGTCCCAGAGGTAGTTCGAGCGGACGATGGTGGTGTTGCGGCCGGTGTTGCCGCCGCCGATCCATCCCTTTTCGAGCACCGCGACGTTGGTGATCCCGTGCTCGGACGCGAGGTACCAGGCCGTCGCGAGCCCGTGCCCGCCCCCGCCGACGATGATCGCGTCGTAGGACGCCCTGGGGTCCGGGCTTCGCCAGAGAACCGGCCAGCCCGGCCCGAACCGCAGCGCGTTGCGGGCGAGCGCGAACACGGAGTACCGCTTCATCCACCGGCGCCGGCACGGGAACGCCGGCCCTCCAGGAGGGATTCGAGGTCCCGGGGAAACGGGTCGTCCGGCGGGGCGTCGGCGAGCGCGAGGGCGACGGTGGCGCGGAGCCACCCCGCCCGGTTGCCGCAGTCATGGCGCTCGCCCCGGAAGCGCGAGGCATGGACCGCGCCGGGCGCGGACCCGGCGAGCCCCGCGATGGCGTCGGTGAGCTGGATCTCGCCGCCCGCCCCGGGCCGGGTGGAGCCCAGGATCGCCATGATCGAAGCGTCGAACACGTATCTCCCGACCACCGCGAGGTTGGAGGGAGCTTCCTCCGGGGCCGGTTTCTCGACGATGGATGCGATCGGGCTCACCGGACCCGCCGCCCCGCCGACGTCGACGACCCCGTACCGCGCGGTGTCGCGGCGCGGCACCTCCTCGACCGCGACGACCCCGGCCGCCCGCCGGGTCCGGAACACCTCGACGAGCTCCGCGAGGCAGCCGGGGACCATCAGGTCGTCGGGCAGAACCACCGCGAACGGCGCGTCGCCCACCGCTTCGCGCGCGCACCACACCGCATGGCCGAGACCGAGCGGGCGTCCCTGGGGCACGAAGACGAGGCGGACCTCGGGAGGGACCAGCGCGCGCCCGGCGTCGAGCCGCTCGCCGCCCGGCCCGGTCTCGACCTTGCCCGCGAGCTCGGGCAGGCGCCCGAAGTGGGCCTCGAGCGCCGGAGCCGAGCGGTCGGTCACGAAGACGAGCTCCGTGATGCCGGCCGCCACCGCCTCCTCCACCGCATACTGGATGAGCGGCCGGTCGGCGACCGGCAGCAGCTCCTTCGGCACCGCGCGGGTCATGGGCAGCATGCGGGTGCCGAGACCGGCCACCGGGAACACCGCCCTCTTCACCTCGCTCGACACCGAGCGCTCCCCCGCGCCGCCGCTCACCGGTTCGCGCCGCCCCATACGGCGCACGGGGTCCGTGCACGGCGCCGGACCGCGGCCGCCGGATCCCGGACGTGCCGCACGGACGTCAGCGCCCCACCCCCCAGTACCGAAACCCGAGCGACCGCATCGTGTCGGGCTCGTAGACGTTGCGAAGATCGACGAACGCCCGCCCGCACATGGAGTCCCGGATGCGCTCGAGGTCGAGCCCGCGATAGGAGTTCCACTCGGTCATCAGCACGACCGCGTCGGCGGTCTCCGCCACCTCGTAGGGGTCGCGGCAGAACCGGACCGAATCCGGAAGCCGGGCGGCGGCCTCGTCCATCCCCTGCGGATCGTGGGCCCGGACCTTCGCCCCCTCGTCGATGAGGGGAGGCAGGACGTGAAGCGAGGGGGCTTCGCGCAGATCGTCGGTCTCCGGCTTGAACGTGAGCCCCAGCACCCCGATGCGCTTGTCGGCCACGCCGCCGCCGAGCGCGGCGCGTATCTTCTCGCACATGCGTCCTCGCTGGGCGGAATTCACCGCGATCACCGCCTCCACGATCCGCGCCGGGACCTCCCGCTCCGCCGCGATTCGGGCGAGCGCCGCGACGTCCTTGGGAAAGCAGGAGCCGCCGTAGCCCGGGCCGGGATGAAGGAACTTGCGCCCGATCCGTCCGTCGAGACCCATGCCCCTCGCCACCGCGTGGACGTCCGCCCCGGTGGCCTCGCACAGAGCCGCGATCTCGTTGATGAAGCTCACCTTGGTCGCCAGGAAGGCGTTGCAGGCGTACTTGGTGAGCTCGGCGCTCTCGATCCCCGTCGCGACGATCGGGGTCTCGATGAGATTGAGCGGGCGGTAGAGCTCACGCAGCGACGCCTCCGCCCGGGCGCTCTCGACCCCGAGCACGATCCGGTCGGGGCGCATGAAGTCCTCGATCGCCGATCCCTCCCGGAGAAACTCGGGATTGGAGGCCACGTCGAAGTCCGCGTCGGGCCGGGCCGCGCTCACCAGCCGCCGAACCTCGCGGGCCGTTCCCACCGGGACCGTGGATTTCGTCACGAGCACCGTGTATCCCTGCAGATGGGGGGCGATCATCTCCGCCGCCCGGTACACGTAGCGCAGGTCGGCGTGGCCGTCGCCGCGCCGCGCCGGGGTGCCGACCGCGATGAACACGAGGTCCGCCGCACCCACCTCGGAGCCCGGACCCGCCGCGAACCGGAGGCGGCCTCCCTCGGCGTTGCGCCGAACGAGGTCGCCGAGCCCGGGCTCGTAGATCGGCATCTCCCCCGCCCGCAGCCGATCGATGCGCGCCCGGTCGACGTCCACGCACGCCACGTCGGCCCCGAACTCGGCGAAGCACGCGCCGGAGACGAGCCCGGCGTAGCCGGCGCCGACCATGACCACCCGCATGAGGGTCGCTCGCGCGGTTCAGCACCCGTCGCCGGGAGCCGGCCCGGAGCGCTCACCGGGCTTCGTCGCGAGGGTGTCGGGACGCCGCGGCGGCAGGCTGCAAGACGCCGAAGGGCGAGCCGACCCCCCCCAAGTCCAATCGAGCGCCGGCGGCGCTTCGTTCCGGCGAATACGGCCTGCTCGACAGGCCGGACCTGCCAGACAGGCCGGGGCCGCCAGGGACGACAGGCCGGGAAGCAGGCAAAGCAGGGACCGCGGAGCGCGGCAGGCAGCCGACACCAGCGCGTGCGCGCCGTCGAAGCGGCTCGAAGGGGTACGGCCCGCCGCCGGGAGCGGATCGGGGTCCGCGGCAGGAGGACGGTGAGCGCTCCGGGGCGGGCTCACTCGTCGGTCACGCATCCTTGCGACGCATCCTTCACGGTCTTGACGTACTTGAACAGGGTCCCTTGCGAGACCTTGTACGCGGGCATGGACCACGCGGCCCGGCGCCGCTGGAGCTCCTCGTCGCCCACGTCGACGTCGAGCCGGCTCGCCACCGCATCGATCGTGATCACGTCGCCGTCCTCGACGAGGGCGATCGGCCCCCCTTCCTGGGCCTCCGGCACGACGTGGCCGATGATGAATCCGTGCGACCCGCCGGAGAAGCGCCCGTCGGTGATGAGGGCGACGTCGGAGCCGAGCCCCGCGCCCATGATGGCCGAGGTCGGGGTCAGCATCTCCGGCATCCCGGGCCCCCCCTTGGGCCCCTCGAACCGGATCACGATCACGTCGCCCTTGCCGATCCGGCCCTCCTCGAGCGCGGCCAGCATGTCCTCCTCGGAATCGAAGACGCGGGCGGGGCCCGAGAACCGCTGGCCTTCCTTGCCGGTGATCTTGGCCACCGCACTGCCCGGAGCGAGGTTCCCCCGGAGGATCCGGATGTGCCCGCGCGGGTTGATGGGGTCCGCGGCCGGCCGGATGATCGGCTGCCCCTCGGCGAGACCCGCGCAGTCGGAGAGGTTCTCCGCCACCGTGCGTCCGGTGACCGTCATGCAGTCGCCGGTGATGAACCCCTCGTCCATCAGGTGCTTCATGACCGCGGGAGTCCCGCCGATTCGGTGCAGGTCCTCCATCACGTACCGTCCGCTCGGCTTGAGGTCGGCGATGTAGGGGATCCGATCGCTCACCGCCTGGAAGTCGTCCACCGACAGCGGCACCTCCACGGCCCGGGCCATCGCGATGAGGTGGAGCACCGCGTTGGTCGACCCGCCGAGGGCCATGACCACCACCATCGCGTTCTCGAACGCTTCCCGGGTCATGACGTCGCGGGGCTTCAGGTCCCGTTCGAGCAGCCCCCGGACCGCGGCGCCGACCCGGAAGCACTCGTCGAGCTTCCCGGGGTCCACGGCGGGGATCGAGGAGCTGTAGGGGAGCGACATGCCCATCGCCTCGATCGCCGACGCCATCGTGTTGGCGGTATACATCCCCCCGCAGGCCCCCGCCCCCGGACAGGCGTTGCGCACGATCTCGAAACGCTCGGAGTCGTCGATGCTTCCCGCGAGATACTGGCCGTAGGACTGGAAGGCGTTCACGATGTCGACCGGCTTGTCGCCCGAGACCCGCCCCGCCTTGATCGTGCCGCCGTAGACCATCAGGGCCGGCCGGTTCATCCGCCCGATCGCCATCATCACCCCCGGCATGTTCTTGTCGCAGCCCGGAATGGATACGTTGGCGTCGTACCACTGCCCGCAGGTCACCGTCTCGATGGAATCGGCGATGAGGTCCCGCGACTGCAACGAGTAGCTCATGCCCCGGGTGCCCATCGAAATGCCGTCGCTCACCCCGACGGTGTTGAAGCGAAACCCGATGAGGCCAGCCGCTTCCACCCCTTCCTTCACCTTCTCCGCGAGGTCGAGGAGATGCATGTTGCAGCTGTTGCCCTCGTACCAGACGCTCGCGATCCCGACTTGGGGCTTGTCCATGTCGGCCTCGGTGAGGCCGGTCGCGTAGAGCATCGCCTGCGACGCGCCCTGGGAGCGGGGCTGGGTGATGCGGGCGCTGTACCGGTTCATCTCCATCGGGTTTCTCCTACTCTCCTACCACCCCGCGGACGGGACGGACGGTGTTCCAGTGCTTGCATCCGGGACACTGCCAATGCAGGGAACGCGCGGCGAATCCGCAGTGGCGGCACTGGTAGACCGGGCGGTCGTTCATCAACTGCGCCAGCAGGCCCTTCATCACCTCCAGGTGGTCCGGCACGTCCGCCGACGAGGAATCGGAAGCGAAGTCGAGCAGCCGGTCGAAACCCCGCACGGTGGGGCGCTTCGCCAGCGCGCCGAGCATGAAATGGATCGCGGACGAGTTTCCGCGCTCCTCGCGAATCATGTCCGCGAGGGCGAGCATCACGGTCATGCCGCCGTAGCGATCGAGCACCCGCTCGAGATACTCGCGCGCCGCCTCGCGCCGGCCGAGCTTCTCGAAGCATCCCCGGACCCGGCCGACGACCTCCGGCAGGTAGTCCGCGTCCTGATCCTCGATCCGCCGGTACGCGGCGAGCGCCAGATCGAAGCTCCCTCGCGAGCTCAGGATGTCGCCCTCGTGCAGGCTCGCCCGCGCACAGGCCGGATGCGCCTCCCGGGCCGCCCGCAGAAGCTTCAGCGCCTCGTCCTTGCTCCCCCGCGTGAGCGCCTGGAGAGCGCCTTCGCACAGATACTGCGAGATGACCGCACCCAGCTCGGTATCGGTCGCCTCGGCGAGCTCCCGGGCGGTCTTCCGGGCCTGCTCCCAATCCTTCTCCTGCTCATAGATGTCGAGCAGGTGACGCAGCGCCTGCACCCGGTGGGCCTTCGCTCCCACCAGGTCCCGATAGATGTTCTCGGCCCGATCGAACACCCCCGCGCTGAGATAGTCCTGGGCCAGCTCCAGGTGCGCCTCCAGCCGCAGGTCGTCGGTCAGCGCGGGGCGTGCGACGAGGTTCTGATGGAGACGTATCGCACGATCGACCTCGCCGCGCCGCCGGTACAGGTTGCCGAGCGCGAGCTGGGTCTCCGCCGTCTCTTCGTCGATCTCCAGGACCTTGATGAAGACCTCGATGGCGCGGTCCGGCTGGTCGTTCAGCAGGTAGTGGAGCCCACGGAAATAGTCCGGGGTCAGACGCCGGCGGCCCCGGTCGTCCGAACGCCGGGCGGCGTACCATCCCGATGCGGCCGCTACCGGAAGCAGCAGCCAGAGCAGCTCGAACATCATCTCTCCGCGGGGCCGAGGCCCGTCATCCACCGCTGGCCGGGAGGCGTCCCGCGCCCTGATCGACACGCTCCCGGAGCGCCCGGCCGGGCTTGAAATGGACCACGTGCTTGTCCGGCAGGGCCACCGCGTCCCCCGTCCGCGGGTTGCGGCCCATGCGGCTCGGCCGGAACCGGAGAGAGAAGCTCCCGAAGCCGCGCACCTCGATTCGTTCGCCCTCTGCAAGGCGGCGGCTCATCAACTCCAGCATCGACCGTACCGCCAGCTCGACGTCGCGATGGGTGAGATGGCCCATCTTGGCGGCCAGACGATCGATCAGTTCCGACTTTGTCACCACGAGCTCCCGGATTTGGCGCTGGTGCGCCGGCACGGCGACCCCGACCGCCCACCCCGCACGGGCGAGGCGCTCGGATTCTGCGGCGAACCCGTCACGGCGGCGGGCGGCCGCCGTGACGGAAACCCGATCCGGACATCCTGCCGGCCTTCGCCGCGCCTTCGCCGCGAGGGTGTCGAGACGCCGAAGGCGCAGCCGGCCTCTCGCGTTCGCGCTGTCGGAGCGGCCCGGAACGGGTTCGGAACGCCACCATCGGCGGATCGGCGTCCAGGACAGGTGGATATCCGGGCTAGCCGCGGTCCATCTGTTCCTTGACGAGATCGCCTATGGTAGCCGGGGCTTCCTCGACGTTGGCGGCATACTGCTGCATCGCGGTCGCCTCCTCGTCGTTCTCCCGCTCCCGGATGGAGAGCGAGATTCCCCGGCGCCGGCGGTCGACGGCGATCACCTTGACCTCCACCCTCTCCCCTGCACGCAGGACGGTGCGGGCATCCTCCACCCGTTCCCGGGAGATCTCGCTCGCGCGGATGTACCCCTCGACCCCTTCGGCGAGGTCGACCCGGGCCCCCCGCGCCTCCACGTCGGCGATCGTCGCGGTGAGGATCGATCCCCGCGGGTGCTCGTTGAGCCAGGACGAGAACGGGTCCCGGTCGAGCTGCTTGATCCCGAGCGATATCCGTTCGCGTTCGGCATCGACGGCCAGCACCACGGTCTCGATCTCCTCCCCCTTGCGGTGGTTGCGCAGCAGGACCTCGCCGTCCTCGTTCCACGAGAGGTCGGAGACGTGCACCAGGCCGTCGATACCCCCTTCGAGCCCGATGAACATCCCGAAGTCGGTGATGGACTTGATCCGGCCGGCCACCCGGTCCCCCTTGGCGTGGGTGAGCGAGAACTCCTCCCAGGGGTTCGGCAGGCACTGCTTGATGCCGAGCGAGATACGCCGGCGCTCCTCGTCGACGTCGAGGATCATCACCTGGGTCTCGTCCCCGATCTGGACCACCCGCGAGGGATGGATGTTGCGGTTCGTCCAGTCCATTTCCGATACGTGCACGAGACCTTCGACGCCTTCCTCGATCTCCACGAACGCTCCGAAATCCGCGATGTTGGTCACCTTCCCCGCGATGCGGCTGCCTTCCGGATAGCGCTGGGCGATGCTCACCCAGGGATCCTCTCCGAGCTGCTTCAGCCCGAGCGATACGCGGTTGCGCTCCCGGTCGTACTTGAGGACCTTGACCTCGATCTCGTCGCCGACGTTGACGACCTCGGTCGGATGGCGGACCCGGCGCCAGGCCATGTCGGTGATGTGCAGCAGGCCGTCGATCCCGCCGAGATCGACGAAGGCGCCGTAATCGGTGAGGTTCTTCACCACCCCGTTCATCACCGCCCCCTCCTCGAGACGCGCGAGCAGCGCCTCGCGCTCCGCGGAGTTCTCGATCTCGACCACCGCCCGGCGCGACACCACGACGTTGTTGCGTCTCGGATCGAGCTTGATGACCTTGAACTCGAGGGGCTTTCCCTCGAGGTAGGAGGTGTCGCGAACCGGACGCACGTCGACCAGGGAGCCGGGCAGGAAGGCGCGGATGTCGTCGATGTCGACCGTGAATCCGCCCTTGACCTTTCCGCTGATGACCCCGCTCACGTTGTCGCTGCCCTCGTAGGCGTTCTCGAGGCGGCGCCACGCCTGGGCGCGTTTCGCCTTCTCCCGGGAGAGCCGCGTCTCGCCGAACCCGTCTTCCACCGCGTCGAGGGCGACCTCCACCTCGTCCCCGACCGCGACCGTCAACGTCCCCGACTCGTCCCGGAACTGGCCCGCGGGGATGGCGGAGTCCGACTTGAGGCCCGCGCTCACCATCACGACGTCGGGACCGACCTCGACGACCCGTCCGGTCAGGAGCGAGCCCGGCCGCATCTGCTGACCGGCCAGGCTCTCCTCCAGCATCTCGGCAAAACTCTCGCTCATGTATCCCCACCAGGTGTCTGTCGGGGGCGGTCGCCCCCCGGTCTTCCGGACCCCTCCGGCGGCTCCCGCCGGAGGGTCGTCCGTACATGTTCCATGACGCGCTCCAAGGTCTCCTCCACCCCGAGATGGGTGGTGTCGAGACACAACGCGCCCTTCGCCGGGCGCAGCGGCGCCGCCTCCCGCATCCGGTCCCGCTCGTCGCGTTCGCGGGCCGCCTCGAAAAGGGTCGCGAGGCTAACATCCGTTCCTTGATGTCTCAACTGGTTATGCCGGCGCCGGGCGCGCACCTCGGGGCTGGCGGTCAGAAACACCTTGCAGGCCGCGTCGGGAAAGACCACCGTCCCCATGTCGCGTCCGTCGGCCACGAGCCCGGGCGGGCGCCGAAACGCGCGCTGGCGTTCGAGGAGCGCGGCGCGCACCGGCGCGAGCGCCGCGATGCGCGACGCCCCGGCGCCCGCTTCCTCGGTCGCGAGCGCCCGGGTGACGTCCCTCCCCTCGAGGAGGACGCGGCCGCCGCGGAATTCGAGATCGAGATCGTCCGCGAGGGCCGCGAGGCGGCCGGTGTCGCCCGGCGCGAGGGACCGGCGCGCCGCGGCGAGCCCGAGCGCCCGGTAGAGCACCCCGCTGTCGAGCCGGCGCCAGCCGAGGCGCTCGGCGACCGCCCGGCCGACCGCCCCCTTGCCCGACGCGCTGGGGCCGTCGATGCAGATGACGGGAGCGCTCACCGGCGTTCCTCGACCTCCATCCCCACGGCCCGCACACCGGTCAGAAACCCCGGAAACGAGGTCGCGACGTTCCCGCAGTCCTCGACCTCGACCGGCCCGTCCGCGGCGAGCCCGGCGAGGGCGAAGGTCATCGCGATCCGGTGGTCGCCCCGGCTCGAGATCCGGGCGGCCCGGAAGGGGGCCCGGCGCCCGTGCACGATCATCCCGTCCGGGCGGGCCGCCACCGACACCCCGAGCCGGCGAAGCCCCTCCTCCATGGCCGCGAGACGATCGCTCTCCTTGACCCGAAGCTCCCCGGCGCCGCGCAGCACCGTGACCCCCTCGGCGCGGGCCGCGGCGAGGAGCAGCACCGGGATCTCGTCGATGCCGAGCGCTGCCAGATCGCCGTCGATCTCGACCCCCCGCAGACGGCTTGCGCCGGCCGCGAGGTCGGCGACCGGCTCGCCGCCGGAGTCGCGGCGGCTCTCGATCGCCACCTTCGCCCCCATGCGTTCGAGCACCCGCAGCACCCCGTCGCGGGTGGGATTGACGCCGACCCCCGGGAGCCGGATCCGTCCTCGCGGCGCGATGCACGCCCCGACCAGGAAGAAGGCGGCGGAGGAGAGGTCTCCGGGCACCGCCACGGTCCGCCCCGTCAGCTCGCCGCCGCCGGCGACGGCGACCTCGCCCCGCGACCGCTCCACCTCGTATCCGAAGCCCGCCAGCATCCGCTCCGTGTGATCCCGCGTGGGAGCGGTCTCCTCTATCCGGGTGCGGCCGCGGGCGTACAGCCCCGCGAGCAGCAGGCAGGACTTCACCTGCGCGCTCGGCACCTGAAGCCGGTGATCGACCCCGGCGAGCCGCCGCCCGCCCCTCACCGCGAGCGGCGGGGTGCCGCAGGGCGAGGTCTCGACCCGGGCGCCCATCCGGGCGAGCGGGTCGGCGATCCGGCGCATGGGGCGCCGCGAGAGCGATTCGTCCCCGACGAGGGTCGAGTCGAAGGGCTGGCCGGCGAGGAGACCCGCGAGAAGGCGAAGGCCGGTCCCCGAGTTCCCGAGGTCGAGGGGACCGGCCGGACGCTCGAGCCCGTCCCGCCCCGCCCCGTGGATCCGAAGCGACCCCGCTCCATGCGAATCGACGGTGATCCCGAGGGCGCGGACCGCGCGCAGCGTGGCGCGGGTATCCCCGGCCTCCAGGAAGCCGGTCACTTCGGTCGGGCCGGCCGCGATCGAGCCCAGCATCGCCGCGCGGTGGGAGATGGACTTGTCGCCGGGGACCCGCGGCTCCCCCTCGAACGTCCGGGCCGGAGGCACGAACCAGTCGAGCGGCCGGCTCATCCCGACCGGTCCGCGGGCCGGGCTCGACGCTCCGATTCCTCCACGTAGGCATCCCGGGCGCCCTTCGCCCGGGCAAAGCGTTCATGGAGCCCGCAGCCGTCACCCCGGCGCACCAGCTCGGCAAGCTCGCCGATCCGGTCCGCGAACGCGTCGAGCCGCTTCGCGATCGCCTCCCGGTTGTCGAGGCAGACGTCGCGCCACATCACGGGATCGGAGGAGGCGATGCGGCTGAAGTCGCGAAAGCCGCCCGCCGCGTACCGGAAGCAATCCCCCGGACCGGCCGCGACGAGGTCGACGAGGACGTAGGCCAGCAGGTGGGGAAGATGGCTGACCGAGGCGAGGATCTCGTCGTGCCGGGCCGCATCCATCCGATCCGTATCGGCGCCCGCCGCGCGCCACATCGCCTCCACCCGCTCGACCGCGGCGGGGTCCGCCCCGTCTCCCGGGGTGACGATCACCCGCCGCCCGTCGAAGAGGCCCGGAGAGGAGGCGTCGACCCCGCTGTGCTCCGTACCCGCGATCGGGTGGGCGGGTACGAGGCACGGCGGAATGCGGCCGAACGCGGCGCGGGCCGCCCGGAACACGGTCTGCTTGACGCTTCCCGCGTCGGTGAGCGCCGCGCCGGGGTCGAGTCCGGGGCGGAGCGCCCGGAACACGTCCTCCATCGCGCCCATCGGGGTGCAGACCACGACCATGTCCGCCCCGCGGGCCGCGTCGGCCGGGTCGAGGAAGTAGCGATCGACGACCCCGAGCTCGCGCGCCCGGCGAAGGTGGGCCTCCCGCCGGCTCGTCCCCACCACCTCCCCCACCGTGCCGGCGCGCCGCAGGGCGCGGGCGAGGGATCCTCCGATGAGCCCGACCCCGACGACGCACAGGCGCTCGATCACGCGGCCGCCCCCCCCTCGGGATCGGGATCGGGATGGGGATCGGGATCGGCCGCGATCACCCGCATCGAGAGGATCCCCGGAGTGGCCGCGACCCGCTCGAGGACCTCCGGCTCGATGGGCCGCTCGACGTCCACGAGGGTATAGGCGATCGCGGCGCGCGACTTGTTCAGCATGTCGACGATGTTGTGCCCCGCCTCGCCCAGCGCGCTCGAGATCCGGCTCAGCACGTTCGGGACGTTCCGGTTGGCGATGGCGAGCCTCGCCGCTCCGTTGCGCGGCATGGCGGCGTCGGGGAAGTTGACCGAGCCCTCCACGTTTCCGTCCTCGAGAAACCCCCGCACCCGTTCGGCGGCCATGATCGCGCAGCTCTCGCGGGCTTCGCGGGTGGACGCGCCGAGATGGGGAAGCTGGATCGCGCGGTTGTCGCCTCGGAACGCGGGCGAGGGGAAGTCGGTCACGTAGGCGAGGATCCTTCCGGAGTCGAGCCCCTCCCGCACCGCCTCCTCGTCCACGACCTCGGCCCGCGAGAAGTTGAGGAGCACGACCGGCCCCCGGAACCGGCGCATCCGTTCGGCGCTCACGAGGTTGCGGGTCGGGTCGGCGAGGGGCACGTGCAGGCTCACCGCGTCCGCCCGCCCGAGGAGCTCCTCCAGCGAGCCGGCCGGCCGCACCTCCGACGAGAGCTCCCAGGCCCGGGTGAGGGAGAGCTGCGGGTCGTAGCCGATGACCTCCATCCCGAGCGCCCGCGCCGCGTTCGCGACCCGGACCCCGACCGCGCCGAGACCGACGACCCCGAGCACCCTCCCCGGCAGCTCGAACCCGTCGAAGCGCCGCTTCCCCTCCTCCACGGCCCGCTCCAGGTCTTCGCCCTCCGCGTCCAGCGCGTGCACGAAGCGAAGCGCCGGCAACACGTTGCGCGCCGCCATGAGGAGCCCCGCGAGGACCAGCTCCTTGACCGCGTTCGCGTTGGCGCCGGGCGTGTTGAACACCGGCACCCCGGCCTCGCCGAGGCGCTCGACCGGAATGTTGTTGACCCCGACCCCGGCCCGCGCCACCGCCTGTACGCTGTCCGGAAGCGGGGACGCGCGCAGGTCCGCCGAGCGGAGGAGGATCGCATCCGGCCGCTCGATCTCCGGCCCGAGCCGGTACCGGTCCGGCGGAAAGCGGTCGAGCCCCACCCTCGCGACGTCGTCGAGCACCCGGATCCGGAACATCGCCCGCGAAGACGTCACCCGCGGCGGCGTTCGAAGTCCGCGAGGAACGCCACCAGCCGCTCGACCCCCCGCTCCGGCATCGCGTTGTAGATGCTCGCCCTCATGCCGCCGAGCGCGCGATGGCCCTTGAGCCCGATGAACCCCGCCTCCGCGGCCGCTTCGAGGAAGGCGGGATCGAGCGCCTCGTCGGCGAGCTCGAACGAGACGTTCATCCGGGAGCGGCATCGCGCCGGGATCCGGTTCGAGTAGAGGTCCGATGCGTCTATCGCCCGATAGAGGCGGCTCGCCTTGCGTTCGTTGCGCGCGGCCATGGCCGCGAGCCCGCCCTCCCCCTCGACCCATTCGAGCACCAGGGACGCGACGTACCACGCGAACGTGCACGGCGTGTTGGCCATGGACCCGGCGGCGGCCTGCGCGGAGTAGCGAACGGCGGTGGGGGTGAGCGGGTGGGCTCGATCGAGCAGATCCTCGCGCACGATGACGACGGTCAGACCGGACACGCCCAGGTTCTTCTGCGCACCGGCGTAGATGAGCCCGAAGCGTCCCACGTCGAGCGGGCGCGAGAGGATGTTCGACGACATGTCGGAGACGAGGGGCGCCGCGCCCGGGTCCGGAACGAAGTCGAACTCGACCCCGGCGATGGTCTCGTTCGCGACGTAGTGCAGGTAGGCCGATCCGGGCGCGACCTCCCATTCGCGGCGGGGCGGGATGGACCGGTAGCCCCCCGCCTGCGAGGACGCGGCCACCTGCACGCGGCAGAACCGCCGCGCCTCCGCGATGGCCCGCGCCGACCAGGCCCCGGTGTCGACGTAGCTCGCGGTCCCCCCTTCTCCCGCGAGATTGAGCGGAACCGCCGCGAACTGCATCTGCGCGCCGCCCTGGAGGAGCAGCACGCGATGGGTCTCCGGGATCTCCATCAGCCGGCGAAGGCGCGCCTCGAGCCCCGCCGCGAGGGCCATGAACGGCTCGCCGCGGTGGCTGAGCTCCGCCACCGAAGCGCCCGTGCCGTTCCAGTCCGGGAGATCCTCGCGGATCCGCTCGACGACGGGTGCGGGCAGCGCGGAGGGGCCCGCGCTGAAGTTGACCACCCCCTCCATGCCCTTCAGTCCCGGGCCTCGGCCGCCCCCGCGGGGTCGCCGGCGTCACCCTCTTCTTCCCCTCCCTCGCCGTGGACCTCCACGGCCCGGTCGAGGCTCACCAGCCGGCTCTCCGGATCGAGGCGGATGACCCCTACCCCTTGCGTGTTGCGGCCGACGACGCTGATCTCCCCCACCTCGGTGCGCACGAGGGTCCCGGAGTCGGAGATCAGCATGACCTGGTCCCCCTCCTCGACGAGAAGCGCTCCCACCGCGTCGCCGTTGCGCGGAGAGGTCCTGATCGCGATGAGCCCCTTCCCGCCGCGCCCCTGGAGCCGGAACTCGTCGACGGGGGTCCGCTTCCCGAATCCGTTGGCGGTGACGGACAGCACCTGCCCGGAGCCGGCCACGATGAGCGAGATGACCCGCTCGTCCTCTCCGAGCTGCATTCCGCGGACCCCGCGCGAGGTCCGGCCCATGGCCCGCACGTCGCGCTCCCGGAACCGGATCGCCATGCCCCGGCTCGAGAAGAGCATGATGTCGCGCTCGCCGTCGGTGAGGACCGCCCCGGCGAGGGAATCTCCGGCATCGAGATGCACCGCGATGATCCCGGCGCTCCGCGGGCGCGAGAAGGCGTCGAGCCGGGTCTTCTTGACGATCCCCCCCCACGTCGCCATGAACACGTAGCCGCCCTGCCCGAAGTCCCGCACCGGGAGCACCGCGCTGATGCGCTCGCCTTCCGCGAGCGGCAGGAGGTTGACGATCGGGGTGCCGCGCGACACCGCGCTCGCCTGCGGGATCTCGTAGACCTTGAGCCAGTAGGCGAGACCGCGGTCGGAGAAGCAGAGCAGCGTATCGTGGGTGTGGGCGATGAACAGGCGGTCGACGAAATCCTCCTGCTTGGTCCGGGTCGCGGTCCGCCCGCGCCCCCCGCGCCGCTGCGCCCGGTACTCGCCGAGCGGACGGGCCTTGACGTAGCCGGCGTAGGACAGGGTCACCGCCACGTCCTCCGGGGTCACGAGGTCCTCCCGGTCGAAGCCCCGGAACGAGGACTCGATGACGGTCCGGCGCGGGTCGGCCGCGAACCGGGCGCGGATGTCCGTCAGCTCCTCCCGAATCACCGAGAGCAGCCGATCGGGGTCCTCCAGGATCTCGAGGAGCCTCGCGATGCGCCCGATGAGCTCCTCGTACTCGTCGACGATCCGGTCCTGCTCGAGCCCGGTCAGGCGGTTGAGCCGCATGTCGAGGATCGCCTGGGCCTGGGTCGCGGAGAGGCGGTAGGCCTCGCGTCCGTCGTCCCGCGGCTCGATTCCGAAGCCCTCCTCCTCCTCGGGCCGGGTGAGGTCGGCGCCGTCCTCGAGCAGGGTGACGACCACCCCCGGCGCCCAGAGCCCGGCCGTCAGCCGTTCGCGCGCCTCGGCCGGGCTCGCCGAGCCGCGGATGAGCGCGATCACCTCGTCGATGTTCGCGAGGGCGACGGCGAGGCCCTCCAGGACGTGCGCCCGCGCCCGCGCCCGTTTCAGCTCGAAGATCGTGCGCCGGGTCACCACCTCGCGCCGGTGGCGCACGAAGCCCCGGATGACCTGCTTGAGGTCGAGGGTGCGCGGCTGGCCGTCGACCAGCGCCACCATGTTGATCCCGAACACCGTCTCGAGCTGGGTGAACCGGTAGAGCTGGTTCAGGAGCACTTCGGGAACCGCGTCCCGCCGCACCTCCACCACGACCCGGATCCCGTCCTTGTCGGACTCGTCGCGCAGCTCGGCGATGCCCTCGATCCGGCGGGCGCGGACCAGCTCCGCGAGCTTCTCGATGAGCCTCGCCTTGTTGACCTGGTAGGGGAGCTCGGTGAACACCACGCGGTCGCGCTCGTTCCCCTGCCCCTCCTCCACGTGGGCCTTCGCCCGCAGGTGGATGCGCCCGCGGCCGGTGTGGTACGCCTCCCGGATCCCGGCCGCCCCGTTGATGGCGGCGCCGGTCGGAAAGTCGGGACCGGGCAGGTGCTCCATGAGCCCGTCGATGCCGACGTCGGGATCGTCCACGTAGGCGATGCACGCGTCGAGCACTTCCCGGGCATTGTGGGGGGGCACGTTGGTCGCCATGCCGACCGCGATCCCGGCCGAACCGTTCACGAGCAGGTTGGGAAGGCGGGTCGGCAGGACCACCGGCTCGCGCTCGGAGCCGTCGTAGTTGGGAACGAAGTCGACCGTCTCCTTGTCGAGGTCCTCGAGGAGCGCGTGGGCGATCCGGGCCATCCGGATCTCGGTGTACCGCATCGCGGCCGGCGAATCGCCGTCCACGGAGCCGAAGTTGCCCTGGCCGTCGACCAGCATCTCGCGCATGGAGAACGGCTGGGCCATGCGCACGATCGCGTCGTAGACCGCGGTCTCGCCGTGGGGGTGGTACTTGCCGATCACGTCGCCGACGACCCGCGCCGACTTCTTGTAGGGGCGGTTCCAGTCGTTCCCGAGCTCGCTCATCGCGTAGAGGACGCGCCGGTGCACCGGCTTCAGGCCGTCCCGCACGTCGGGGAGGGCGCGCCCCACGATGACGCTCATCGCGTAGTCGAGGTAGGACTGCCGAAGCTCCTCCTCGATGTTGACGTGACGGATTTCCTGGGCGAAGTCGGCCATGGTCCTCGCGCCCGGCGCCGCGGGCTCGAATTCGGAGAGCGGCGGCCGGATCGGGTGACGCGGGATCACCGCGTGCAGGGCGGCTTATTCTACCACTCGCGGCCCGTGCCCGTCCGCCGGAAGGGGTCGGCGGACCAGGTTCCCAGCCAGTGGAGGGTGGACGAGAAGAACCCGAGCTCCTCGATCGCGTTGCGCACGGCGGGGCTGTCGCGGTGCCCCTCGAACTCGACGTAGAACTCCGCCACGGAGAAGCTCGCATCGAGGTAGCTCTCGATCTTCGAGAGGTTGACGCCGTTCGTCGCGAACCCTCCCAGCCCCTTGTAGAGCGCGGCGGGAACGCTCTTGACCTCGAAGACGTACGCGGTGATGCACGGGCCCGCCCCGGGGTCGACCGCGAGCGGCTCGCGCGACATGACCACGAAGCGGGTCACGTTGTTCGGGTGGTCCTCGAAGCCCTCGCGCACCACTTCGAGCCCGTGCGTCTCGCCCGCGATCCTCGAAGCGATGGCGGCGGCCTCGGGGTCGCCCTCCTCGGCGACCTCGCGCGCCGCTCCGGCGGTGTCGAAGCTCTCGACCGGCTCGAGACCGAGGCCCCGGATCCGCTCGCGGCACTGGAGAAGGGCGTGGGGGTGGCTCCGGACCCGCCGGAGCCCCGCCGGATCGGCGCCGGGAAGGCTGAGCAGGCAGTGCCGGACCCGGTGGAAGTGCTCCGCGACGATGTGCAGGCTCGAGTCCCTGAGCAGGTGGTGGACGAGGGCGACCCGGCCCCCGAGCGAGTTGTCGATGGGGATCATCGCGCACGACGCGCCTTCCGATTCGACGGCCTCGAACGCCTCCTCGAAGGTGGGGCACCCGAGGGGGTCGAGCTCCGGGCGCGCCTCGCGGCAGGCGGCGTGCGAGTACGCTCCGGGCTCCCCCTGGTAGGCGATGCGAGGGCGTGCGCCCGCCCCGGTCATCGCTTCGTGCCCCGCATCGTCGTCTCCCCGCCGGTGCGTTCCGGCGTTCGCATCGCCGCCCCGGCCGCTCACCGGCGCATTCCCGCCGCGCATTCGCATTCTATCCGCCCCGCCCCTGCCCCGCCGCCCTCGCGGCGCGGCGGCGGCGGGCCACGAGACGCCGAAGGCGCAGCCGGCGCCGGCGCCGGCGCGCCGCGAGGGCGGCGGGCCAGGGGCGGGGTGCGGCCCGCGACCGGGAGCGGATCGGTGTCCGCGGCAGGAGGGCCCGGGGTCGTATCACGCTGCATCGGGGGGCGTGCGCCGGCGGTGTCTTGAAGCAGAATTCGGATGATGCTGGTCCAGAAATGCGAATTCGGCGATTCATACGGTGCGGATCGGGACGCGACGGCAGCCCCCGAGCCGGACACCGGCAGCGTGAAGAGCCCCTGGCAGGAGGCCGGGGAGGTATCCCCGGGCCGGAGGATCGCGGGCTAGAATCCGTCCCATGGAACCGCGGGAGCCAGCCGACCTCGTATTGAGCGCCTCGTGGATCGTTCCGGTGGAGCCGGCCGGGTGCGTCCTCGAAGGACACGCCCTCGCGGTGCGGGACGGTGCGATCGCCGCGCTCGGGCCGGCCGCCGAGATCGACTCGAAGTTCTCCCATCGCGAGCGCCTCCACCTCGACGGGCACGCCCTCGTGCCGGGGTTCGTCAACGCCCACACCCACGCCGCGATGACCCTGTTCCGCGGCCTCGCCGACGACCTTCCGCTCGAGACCTGGCTCGCGGAGCACATCTGGCCGGCCGAGGCCCGCTTCGTGGACGAGGGGTTCGTGCGGGCCGGGACACGCCTCGCCGCGGCGGAAATGCTGCGTGGTGGAACCACTTGTTTCAACGACATGTATTTCTTTCCGGAGGTCGCAGGAGAAATTGCCCGGGAGGCCGGGATCCGGGCCGTGCTCGGGCTCATCGTCCTCGAAGTCCCCACCGCGTGGGCCCGGGACCCCGCGTCGTACCTCTCCCGCGGGCTCGAGGTGCACGAAGCGTTCCGCCACGACGGCCTCGTGAGCACCGCGTTCGCACCGCACGCCCCGTACACGGTGGGCGACGAGGCGTTCGAGCGGATCCGCGAGCTCTCCGGGCAGCTCGACCTGCCGGTGCACGTGCACCTGCACGAGACGGCGCGCGAGGTCGAGGATGCGGTGCGCGAGACGGGGGAGCGCCCCTTCGCCCGCCTCTCCCGGCTCGGCCTCGTCAACCCGCGGCTCGCCGCCGTCCACATGACGGAGCTCCTTCCGGGCGAGATCGAGGCGCTGGCCGAGCGGGGCGCCTCGGTCGTGCACTGCCCGGAATCCAACCTCAAGCTCGCGAGCGGCGTCTGCCCGGCGCCGCGCCTCGCCGCGGCCGGGGTGAACGTGGCCCTCGGCACGGACGGGGCGGCCAGCAACAACGACCTCGACATGCTGGGGGAGATGCGCACCGCCGCCCTGCTCGGCAAGCTCGGGGAGCGGGATGCGACGGCGGCCCCCGCGGGAGAAGCGCTCCGCATGGCGACCCTCGGCGGGGCCCGGAGCCTCGGGCTCGGCGACCGGATCGGAAGCCTCGAGCCCGGAAAGGCGGCGGATGTCGCGGCCGTCGATCTGCGCGGACCGGACACCCAGCCGGTCTACAACCCCGTGTCGCAGATCGTGTACTCCGCGACCCGCTCCCACGTGCGCGAGGTGTGGGTGGCCGGCCGCCGGGTCGTGCGGGACGGCGCGGTCGAGACCGTCGACGAGGCGCAGGCGGTGCGCGAGGCCCGGGCATGGCAGGCCCGGATACGCTAGGAGTCCGCGGCGCAGAAAGATTCTCCGGACTTTGTCCCCACCTCGAAGGTGAAACAGGGTCGATACGGAGCCGAAATTGGGAATATTCTCCATATGATCCGGTTCTTGTTCATTTTTTCAGACCCTTCTCCACCAATCCTTTCCAGAAGGGTTCTGCGGCGAAGACTCCTGGTCCGCGGACCCCGCCGGTCTGGTGCGGCGAGCGCCGATCCGCGCGCGGTGGCCGGTCGTACCGCGGTGGCCGGCGGCACTCCCCCGAGCCTTTTCGATGCGGCATCGTGCTGCGCCCTCGGTGGCTCCTGGCCCGGGCGGCCCGCCCCCTCGGCGTCTCGACGCCCTCGCGACGCGGATCGGTGAGGTGTACGGGCCAGGAGGCGCGGCCGGCGGGACGGGTGCGGGGGCCAACCTCGACCCCGAGGAGCTGGACCGCTTCGAACGCCTCGCCGCGCGCTGGTGGGATCCGGAGGGAGACTTCCGCCCCCTGCACGAGGTCAATCCCGCACGGGTCGACTTCATCGGCGAACGGGCGGCCCTCCACGGCCGCGCCGTGCTCGACGTCGGCTGCGGCGGAGGGCTCCTCGCCGAGGCGATGCACCGGCGCGGCGCGCGGGTCACCGGCATCGACGCGGGGGAGACCGCGGTGGCGGCCGCGCTCCGCCATGCCGCGGAGAGCGGCGCCGACGTGCGCTACGAACGGACCACGGCGGAGGAGCTGGCGGAGCGAGCGCCGGGCCGGTTCGACGTCGTGACCTGCCTCGAGCTCCTCGAGCACGTGCCCGACCCGGCCTCCCTCGTCGCCGCCTGCGCCGCCCTCGCACGCCCCGGCGGGCACGTGTTCTTCTCGACCATCCACCGCACGCCGAAGGCGTGGCTGCTCGCGGTCGTGGGGGTGGAGTACGTCCTCCGCCTGCTGCCCCGCGGCACCCACGACTACGGCCGCTTCCTCCGGCCCTCCGAGCTCGACCGGGCGGCGCGCGGGGCGGGTCTCGAGCTCGCCGAGACGGCGGGCCTGCGCTACGACCCCTTCACCGGCCGCGCCCGGGTCGGCGGGAGGCCCGACGTGAACTATCTCGCCTGGTACCGCCGGCCCGCGGAGCCGGGCGAAGATCCGGCGGCGTCTTCCGGCCGCCCCCGCTACGGCTGAACCCAGGGAGGCGACCCCCGTGCGACTCGATCCCCGCTTCGCCGATTTCCGCCCCGCGCCGGACCTCCTCGAAGGGCGCGTGATCCTCGTCACCGGGGCCGGCGACGGCATCGGGCGGGCCGTCGCCCTCGCGTGCGCGGCGCACGCCGCCACCGTGGTGCTGCTCGGGCGCACCGTGGAGAAGCTCGAACGGGTCTACGACGCGATCCGGTCCGGGGACGGCCCCGAGCCCGCCATCTACCCGATGGACCTCTCCGGGGCGATGCCGCCCGACTACGAGGCGCTCGCCGCCGGGGTGGAAACCGAGCTCGGCCGGCTCGACGGCCTCGTGCACAACGCCGCCCTCCTCGGAGACCTCGGACCCCTCGAGCACTACTCGCCCGAGGGGTGGCAGGAGCTCATGCAGGTGAACGTCAACGCGCCGTTCCTGCTCACCCGCGCCCTCCTCCCCCTCGTCCGGCGGACCGCTTCGAGGCACGGCCACGCCTCGGTCGTCTTCACCTCCTCGGGGGTCGGGCGCCGCGGCCGCGCCTACTGGGGCGGGTACGGGGTGTCCAAGTTCGCGCTCGAAGGGCTCACCCAGGTGCTCGCCGACGAGCTCGACGGCGGGGAGGGGGTCCGCGTCAACTCCCTCAACCCGGGGCCGGTCCGCACCCGGATGCGGGCGAAGGCGTTCCCGGCCGAGGACCCGGAGACCCTCATCACGCCGGAGGAGGCGGCCCGCGCCTGGCTCTGGCTCCTCGACACGAGCGAGGTCCACGGCCAGGCGCTCGATGCCCAGGTCCCCTGACCGCCCTCGGCCCGCCGCGCAGACGCGCCAGGAGCGGTCCCGCTTCATGCGAGTAGCTCGAGAAGGCCGGCTTCGTCCAGGGTCCGGATCGCGAGCGCTTCCGCGCGGTCGCGTTTCGACCCCGGGTTCTCCCCGCACACGACGAGGGTCGTCCGCTTCGACACGCTTCCCGTCACCTTGGCGCCGAGTGCTTCGAGACGGCCCTTGGCATCGTCGCGGGTCATCGCGGCGAGGGCGCCCGTCAGCACCACCACCTCCCCGGCGAGGGGCCGCGGCTCGGCGGCGCCGCCTCCTTCGGGACGGCCGACGGGAACCGGGGCCGGCGCCGCCGCGACCATGAGGTCGTCCACGACCCTCCGGTTCGCCTCGAAGAAGGCCACGACGTGGGCGGCGACGACGGGGCCTACGTCGCGCACCTCGGCGAGCGCCGCCTCGTCCGCCTCCCGGACCCGGAAGAGCTTTCCGAAGTGGCGGGCCAGCGCTCCCGCCGTCGCCTCGCCGACGTCCGGGATGCCGAGCGCGTAGAGGAAGCGGGGAAGCGGGAGGCCCCGGCTCTTCTCCACCCCGGCGAGAAGGTTGCCGGTCGACAGGTCACCCATTCTTTCGAGGGCCGCGATCTCCCCCCGCCGCTCCTTCAGCCGGTAGAGGTCGGCGACCGTCCCCACGAGCCCGGTCTCGACGAGCTGGTCGACGAGCTTCTCCCCGAGCCCCTCGATGTCCATCGCCCGCCGGCTCGCGAAGTGCCGGATCGCCTCCTTGCGCTGGGCCGGGCAACGCAGGCCGGCCGTGCAGCGGGTCGCGGCCTGCCCCTCGACGCGAACCGCGGGGGCGCCGCACACCGGACACCCGGCCGGCATCTCGAACCGCGGTGCGTCCGGGGCGCGGCGATTCCGGGGGGCCACCCCCAGAACCTGCGGGATCACGTCGCCGGCCCGCCGCACCACCACCCGGTCGCCCACGCGCACGTCCTTGCGGACGACCTCGTCCTGGTTGTGCAGGGTCGCGTTGGTCACCGTCACCCCGCCGACGAATACCGGCTGAAGGCGCGCCACCGGGGTCAGCGATCCGGTCCGCCCCACCTGGACGCCGATGTCGAGCAGCCGGGTGACCGCCTCTTCCGCCGGGAACTTGTGGGCCAGCGCCCAGCGGGGGGCCCTCGCCACCGACCCGAGACGGCGCTGGTCTTCGAGGCGGTCGACCTTGTATACGACCCCGTCGATCTGGTAGCCGAGCCCTTCCCGCCGGGCCTCGATTTCGCGGTAATAGTCCAGGCAGCCGGCGACCCCCCGGACCACGCGCACGTCGGGCGAGACGCGAAGGCCCCATTCGTCCAGGCGCCGCAGCAGGCCGCGATGGGTGGAGGCGGACGCGATCCCCTCGGGACGGCCGGCGCCGTGACAGAAGAACATGAGGCGGCGGGACCTCGTCGCCCGGGGATCGAGCTGGCGCAGTCCCCCCGCCGCCGCGTTCCGCGGGTTCACGAACTCGCGCTCCCCCCGCTCCCGCTGCTCTTCGTTGAGGCGCTCGAACCGGTCGAACGGCAGGTAGACCTCGCCGCGCACCTCGAGGCTCTCCGGGTATCCGCCCCCCGCGAGCCTGAGCGGGATGGAACGAACGGTGCGCACGTTCGCGGTCACGTCTTCTCCGCGCGTCCCGTCCCCCCGGGTGGCGGCCACCGCGAGGCGCCCCTGCTCGTAGCGCAGGCTGACCGCGACCCCGTCGAGCTTGGTCTCGGCGACGTATTCGACCTCCTCCCCTTCCGCGAGCTCCAGCCGCTCGCGCACGCGCCGGTCGAAGTCGGCGACCCCCGACTCCTCGAAGGCATTGGCCAGGGAGAGCATGGGGACCTCGTGGACCACCTCCGCGAACCCTTCCGCCGGGGCGCCCCCGACCCGCTGCGTGGGGGAATCGGGAGCGGCCAGCTCGGGGTGTGCGGCCTCCAGGGACAGGAGCTCCGCGAACAGGCGGTCGTACTCCGCGTCCGTGATCTCCGGTGCGTCCAGCACGTGGTAGAGCCGGTCGTGGCGAGCGACGGTCTCGCGGAGCTCGGCCGCGCGCCGAACCTCGTCGGGAGATGCGGGGCGGGTCTCCTCCGGCCCCGGCTCAGCGGGCATTCGGGGCCGCGCGCTCGTGACGGAACGCGAAATGGACCACCCGCTCGCGGAGCGCCTGGGTCGCCTGCGCGGTGAGCCGGCAGCGCTGGTCGTCGCAGAGCACCGCTTCGAGCGTGCGGGACAGGCGGGCGCCGACGTCCAGCATGAGGTCGAATGCGACCGCGGCCGGGAGCGGCCCCGGCCGGCGCATGAAGAGGCAGAGCCCGGGGGTGGTGAGCGCGTCCATCGCCTCCACGTCGAATACGCCCGGTTCGAGCACGTTGGCCACGCTGAACACCGGCTCCCCCGCGGGCCGGTCGCGATTCCCGTAGTGGTGGAACATGCCCTGATCGTCGGGTGCGAGGCCGAAGTCGGTCAGCGCCTCCCGGATCGCGGGGCCGGCGAGCTGGCCTTCCCCGGAGGCCAGGATCGTGAGCACGATCAGCAGCTCCCGGCCCTCGCGGCGCGGCGCGGCCGACCCGGCCCGCGAATCCTTTCCGGCGGCCGGGCGCCGCGGCTTCGATACCGGCCGCCGGCGCGGCGGCTCCGGTCTCGATTCCGGCCCCCGGCCGGAATCCTTCCGCGGGGGTCCGGACGGCGCGGCCCGGGCCCCCGCGGGCCGGGCGGCCTGCTCTCCTTCCGTCTCCACGGAGCCGAGGTCGCCCACGTCGTACTCCCGGTCGAGGCTCGTCTCGACCGGCTTCCCCTGCACCGCGTCCTCCGGGTCCAGCAACGGAAGGAATTCGAGGTCGATCAGGGTCTGGCGGCCGGCCTTGGCCCCCGCGCGGCCCGGCTCGGCCCCTTCGGGCTCCCCTGACCGCGCCGGCGCGGACGATCCGGACCGGTCGGACCGGCCGGGGGCCGAACGCGGGCCGGCCGACCCCCCGGCGGCGGCCCGGGACCCCCGCGCCCGGCCGGGGGACTGGAACCGTTCCCACCACTCCAGGCGCCAGCCGCGAAGGCGGGCGATCCAGAAGAGGAGCCCGCCGGCCACCACCAGCAGGCCGATGATCGCGAGCACGGGGCGGAGCTCCGCCACGTCAGTCCGCCACCATCTCGAGGGCCTGGCCGACGTCCACCGACACCAGCCGCGAGACGCCGGGCTCGTTCATGGTGACCCCGATGAGCTGTCCCATGGCTTCCATGCTCGACTTGTTGTGGGTCACGAGCATGATCTGCACCCGCTCGGAGAGCTCCCGCACCAGCTCGACGAAGCGGTCGACGTTCGCGTCGTCGAGGGGCGCATCCACCTCGTCGAGAAGGCAGAACGGCGCCGGATTGAGATCGAATATGGCGAAGACGAGCGCGATGGCCGCGAGCGCCTTCTCCCCCCCCGACAGGAGCTGGATGCTCGTGTTCCGCTTCCCCGGAGGCCGGGCCATGACGGTGACCCCGGTATCGAGCAGATCGTCGCCGGTAAGCTCGAGGCAGGCGTTCCCGCCCCCGAAGAGCCGCGGAAAGATCGCCCCGAGGCCGCGCCCGACCCGATCGAAGGTGTCCTTGAAGCGGGCGCGGGTCTCGCGGTCGATCTTGCGGATGGCGTCCTCGAGGGTCGCGAGCGCGTCGACGAGATCGGCCTGCTGGGAGTCGAGGTACCGCTTGCGCTCCGATTCGGTCTCGAGCTCGGAGACCGCCGCGAGGTTGATGGGACCGAGACGCTCGAGGCGCCGCTCGACCCCGGCGAGACGCTCCTGCCACACGTCCGGGCCGGCGTCGGGGGGCAGGGTGGACACCACCTGCCCGGCCTCGAACCCGGACTCCGCGAGCTGCTCCGCGACCGCATCACGACGGGCCAGCACCGCGTTCCATGCGAGCCGGAGCTCGTCGCGGGCGGATTGCTCGCGCCCCGTCCCGGCCTCGCACGCGCTGCGCTCCCGATCGCGTTCCCTGACCTCATTCTCTCCTGCCTCGACCGCCTCGCGCGCTTCGGCGAGGGCGGCTTCCACCCCCCGATGACCCTCCAGGCGCTCGCGAAGCCTCCTCTCGGCATCCACGATGGGCTCCTCGATCCCGGCGAGACGCCGCCGGGACCCCTCCATGTCCCGCCGCAGCGCCTCCATCCGGGCATCCGAACGAAGGCGCGCTTCCTGAAGCGCAGCGAGCTGGACGGTCGTCGATTCTAAGCCAAGGGCGGCCTCGTGCACCGTCTGGCGCGCCTGCTCCGCGGACTCGCGGCCGGCGGCCACCTCCGACTCGTGGCGCTCGGCCCTCCCGTCGAACGCCTCGCCCTCGGAGGCGAGGCGTTCACCCGCCTCGCGCACCGCACGCATGGCCGCCTCACCCGCCTCGATCTCCGCCCCGAGCTCGCCCAGGGTCCGGCCGAGCTCCTCGATCTCGCCGTCCAGCGCCTCGCGCCGCCGGCGCCGGGCCTTCGCCTCGGCGACCCGGGCCGCGTGCTCGGACCGGCGCCGGGCATACCGGTCGTTGGCGTCCGTCCACTCGGCCTCGAGCGACTCGCGCTCGGCTTCGGCTGCGGCCAGCTCGCGCCGGATGCGCTCCAGCGCCGCCTGCTGCCCTTCGGCTTCCGATCCGGCGGCGGCGATCGATCGGCGAAGCGATCCGATCTCACGCTCCCGGGAGAGCGGGCCGGCCTCGTCGTCCCGGCGCCGGAACACCCGGATCCAGTTCGGACCGACCCAGGTTCCGTCCGGGGTGACCAGGGAGCGGTGGGGGGCGAGCGCCGGGCGCCGTTCGAGCGCGTCCGCCGCCGTCGGGGCCGTCCCGACCCCGGCCAGCCAGGCCGCGGCCAGCTCGCGGCCCGCGAGCACCCTGGCGGCCAGCTCGTCGCCGGCCGGAGGAGGTCCGGCGGTCCCCGGCCTCGCCACGAGCGACACCGTCGCCCGATCGAGCGCGGCGAGCGCCGGCGCGTGGCGGCCGGCGTCCTCCACCCGGATGGCCTCGATCCGGCTCCCGAGCACGCACTCGACCGCGTACGCCCACTCGGGCTCCACCTCGATCGACTGGGCGAGCCGCGGCTGCCCCGCCAGCCCGTTCGCTTCGAGCCATTCCGCGGCTTCACCGGACTCCCGGGCGAGGGCCGCCTGCTGGAGCGCGTCGAGAGAGGCGAGCCGGCCGGCCATCGCTTCGAGACGCTCGCGCCGCTCGTGCAGGCCGTCCGCTTCGGCCGCTTCCGTCTTCCTGAGCTCGGCGATCGTCCGCTGGCGCTCCCGGAGCCGCCGGCGAGCGTCCTCCCGCCGGCCGTCGAGCTCCTCGACGACCCGGCCGAGCGCTCCGTCGTCGGCCGTCTCCGCGACGGACTCGCGCTCGGCGGCGAGCTTCGCCTGCCGCGCCGCGGCGTCGCGCCGCCGGGCCCGCTGGTGGGCGAGCGCGGCTTCGGCCGCGTCCGCCTCCCGGCCGTGCGTCTCCCGCTGCGCCCGAAACGCCTCATGCTCCACCCGGAACGCGGCGAGCGCCCGCTCCCGGGCGAGGAGTCCCCGTTCGGCCTCGGAGGCGCCCTCGCGCGCGCGCTCCAGCCGGCGCCGGTCGCCTCCGAGGCGCCCTTCCAGCTCCTCCAGCCGGGCCCCGTCGGCTTGCGCCTCGCGTTCGGACTCGCCCAGCACCTCCTCGCTGCGGGCGAGGGTCGCCCGCAGCTCTTCGCGCTGGCGCCGGAGCTGGGCCACCGCTTCCTCGGCCCGTCCCACCTCCGTGCGCACCTCGAGGGTCGCCCGGTACCGCTCGTTGTACTCGTCGCTGGCTTGCCCGTGTGCGGCCCGCGCCCGGTCGAGAGCCGCCTCGACCGCCCGCTGCCGGGCGCGGGCCGCCTCGAGCTTCACCTCCTGTGCGCCGACCGCCGCGCGGCCCGCCTCCGCCTCCTGCTCGAGAGCCTGCCAGCGAAGGGCCAGGAGCTCCGATCGGAGGCGGCGCTCCTCCCCCTTGAGGGAGGTGTACCGCTCCGCCTGTGCGGCCTGCCGCTCGAGACCGGCGAGGCGCTTGTCGAGCTCCTCGCGCAGATCGGACAGCCGGGCGAGATTCTCGTTCGTCTGGCGCATCCGGCTCTCGGTCTCGCGGCGGCGCTCGCGGTACAGGGAGATGCCGGCCGCCTCCTCGAGGAAGCCCCGCAGCTCTTCCGGCTTCGCTTCGATGAGCCGCGAGACCGTGCCCTGCTCGATGATGGCGTAGCTGCGGGGGCCGAGACCGGTGCCGAGAAAGAGGTCCGTCACGTCGCGCCGCCGGCACCTGGCGCCGTTCAGGTAGTAGGCGGACTGGCCCTCCCGGTTGACGATCCGCCGGATCGAGATCTCGCCGCGATCGGCGAAACGCCCCCCGGCCCGGCCCTCGGAGTTGTCGAAGAGCAGCTCGACCGAGGCCTGGCCGAGCGGGCGGCGCGAGGCGGCGCCGTTGAACACGACGTCCGCGAGGAGCTCGCCGCGGAGCTGCCGGGCCGAGCTCTCGCCCATCACCCAGCGCACCGCGTCGATGACGTTGGACTTGCCGCAGCCGTTGGGCCCGACGACCCCGATGAGGTCTCCGGGAAGCTCGATGGTGACCGGCTCGACGAAGGACTTGAAGCCGGCGAGCCGGATCTTGCGCAGCCGCATGGGTCCTGCCCGCCCGGCGTCAGTGAAGCCGGTCCCCGCCGGGTCCGCCGCGGACCCCGGATTCCGGAGTTTCGGGAAAGGGCCGCATCGGGGAGGTTACTCTACACCAACCGACTTCGGAGAACGCGGGAGAATGACGACTCGCGGCCCGGGCCGGCGAGGAGCCGGGGACGGCGGGCGCGGCGCCCGCGGCGCCCGCATCCGAATCGGCGCCGCCCGCCGGCGCATTCGCGCCCCGCCCCGGCCGGAGACCTTCTTCGCGGCCCCCTGATGATTGACCGGGGGATCGCTCGAGGGCCAGGGGGCTCGATCGGGGGCTCGACGGACGCCGGCCGCCGCCGGCCGGGGAGGCCCGGAGCCCGCGCCCCATGAAGACCCGACGGCCGGTTCGCGGGCGCTTCGCCCCGACCCCGAACGGTCCGCTGCACCTCGGCTCCGTGGTGGCGGCCCTCGCGAGCCATCTCTCCGCCCGGCGGCAGGGCGGAGAATGGCACGTGCGGATCGACGACGTGGACGGGGCGCGGACGGTTCCGGGCGCGGCGGACGCGATCCTCCGCGAGCTGGAGCGTCTCGCCCTTCCCTGGGACGGGCCGGTGGTTCGACAGGGTGAACACACCGAACGCTATCGAGACGCCCTCGCCCGTCTCGACCGAGACGGATGGACGTTCGGCTGCGCCTGCACCCGGCGCGAGGCGGGGCCCGGGCCCTACCCCGGCACCTGCCGCAACGGAACCCTCCGTCCGACGCGCTCGATCCGGATGAGGGCCGACGCGCGCGTCTCCTTTCGCGACGGCGTGCAGGGGGACGTGACCGTCGACCTCCGGGGCGAGACCGGCGACTTCATCGTGTACCGGGCCGACCGGGTATACGCCTATCACCTGTCGGCGGCGGTGGACGACGGGTTGCTCGGCGCCACCGAGATCGTGCGCGGGTCCGACCTCCTGGTCTCCACCGGTCCGCAGGCCCACGTCCGGCGCGCCCTCGGTCTCGCCGAGCCCGCCTGCGCGCACGTGCCGGTCGCCACCGATGCGTCCGGCGCGAAGCTCGCGAAGAGCTCGGCCGCCCCGCCGAGCGCGGCGCGGCCGGCCGCGGAGGTGCTCCGGCTCGCCCTCGCCTTCCTCGGCCACCCGCCGCCGGCCGGCATCGGCGACCCGGCCGGCCTCGTCGCCTGGGGGGTCCGGAGCTGGGACCTCGCCCGGGTCCCCCGGGTACGGGCGGCGGCCCTCGCCGGAGGCCCCGGACAGGGGACGGCGCGGGCGCCCGCGGGGCGCTGAACGTCAGCGGTTGCGGCCCTTCTCCCAGCAGACCTCGCCCTCGCCGGCCCGGGCGAGCACCCGGGCGAGGACGAACAGCAGATCCGACAGCCGATTGAGATAGCGGCGGCTCGCCTCGCTCACCTCCCCGGTCCGGGCGGCCTCCACGAGCCGGCGTTCGGCCCGGCGGCAGACCGCCCGGGCGGCATGGCACGCCACCGCGGCGGGGCCGCCCCCGGGCAGGATGAACTCCTTCAGAGGGGGGAGCGTTTCGTTGAACGCGTCCAGCCGGCGTTCCAGCCCGTCCACCCAGGCGCCGGACACGAAGGCCGCGCCGGGGATGGAGAGCTCCCCGCCGACGTCGAAGAGCGCGTGCTGGACGTCGAGGAGGCAAGCGCGCATTTCATCGTCGAGCGGGTGAAGGAGTATCGTTCCGATACAACAGTTCAGCTCGTCCACTTCACCCATCGCCTGAACGCGGGCGGCGTCCTTTTCCACCCGCGAGCCGTCCCCGAGACCGGTGGTGCCCCCGTCTCCGGTGCGGGTATAGATCTTCGAAAGGCGATGTCCCACGGCCGCGCTCCTCTCCGTTCGCTCCCGGCGGCGCCTACGATAGCGCAGGTCCGGCCCGGCCCGCCGGCCCCGGCGGCGTACCGCGGCGGCGGGCGCCGTCGCCGCGCGGCCCGGGCCGGGGCAGGAGGGGCGGCGGGCCAGCCCCTCAGCCGCCGACCCTCCCGCCGGCCTCGGCCTCCGGGTCCGGCTCGGGGCCCAGACAGGAGCCCAGCTCGGAACCCAGCTCGGAACCCAGTTCGGAGCCCAGCTCGGGGTTCGGCCCGGAGCCGGTCGATCCGGCCAGCTCGCGCCCCTCCTCCGCCGCCAGCTCGATGAGCATCCGCGTGCTCCGCGTCCCCGCCGGGACGTAGCCCGCCTGCTCCTCGACCGGCTTCGCCGCGCGCCGGGTCATCCGGAAGACGATGAACCCCGCGAGCGTCGCGAGGGTCGCGACGAGGCACTGCAGGAAGCCCGGCGGACCCATCGTCTCGAGGACGAAGGCGGCCGCGAGCGGGCCGGTGATGAGCCCGCAGCCGGTCACGAACACGAGGGTCCCGCTCGCCCCCACCATCTGGCGGGGCGACAGGTAGTCGTTCACGTGCGAGATGCTGAGCGAGTAGAGCGGCAGCGCCGCGCCGCCCAGCACGAACATCATCGCGAACGCGGCGCTCCCCCCGGGCTCGACGAGCCCGAAGGCCACCACCGCCGGCGCGGCGGCGCCGACGAGAGCCGCGCCGAGCATGACCCGGCGCCGGTCGACCCGGTCCGAGAGCCATCCGAGGGGCCACTGGGAGAAGAGCGCCCCGATCGTGGCCAGGGCCATGAACCACGCCACCTGCCCTACCTCGAGCCCGATCTCGCGGGCGTAGATCGGTCCCATGCCGAACAGCCCTCCGTGGACGACCCCGGTCAGCGCGGCGGCGACGACCCCGAGGGGCGAGGCGCGGTAGAGCTCGGACACCGTGAGCCGCCGCGACCGGCGCGGGCGAGGGCCGGGCCGCGCGGCGAGGAGGAGGGGGACGAGGGCGAGGGACACGAGGATCGAGATCACGAGGAAGAGGTCGAACGCGCCCGGGTCGGCGGCGTTGAGCATGAGCTGCCCGGACGCGGCCCCCGCGAACATCGTGACCATGTAGAGGGAGAGGAGCCGGCCGCGGTTCTGGTTCGCCGCCCGCTGGTTGAGCCAGCTCTCGACGACGACGTACATGCCGGCGTAGCAGAACCCGGTCACCACCCGCATCGCGGTCCAGAACACGGCCTCCACGAAGAGCGCGTGCATGAGGACGGACACCGACGCGAGCGACGCGAGCGCGGCGAACACCCGGACGTGGCCGACCTGCCGCACGAGGGCCGGCGAGAGGGTCGAGCCCGCGAGCATCCCGACGAAGTACCCCGACACGACGATGCCGGTGGCGGCGGTGGGGAAGCCTTCGAGCGAGGCCCGAAGGGGGATGAGGGTCCCCTGGAGGCCGTGGGCGACCATGATGAGCGCGGCGCCGGCGAAGAACGGCCAAGCCGCGCCGAGGCTGCTGCTGCGACCCCGATCCATCGTGCTCCCCTCCGCCCGGAACCCGCCGAATCATCCGGCGGGTGATGTATTTTCCCATCGGCGAGCCCGTTCGAGTACCGCATCGATGGCCGCCATCCCGTCATTTTTCTGATTGCAGGAACCACGATATTCGATATTTTCGGCTGCTGAATTGAAGCAACCCGCACGCCGAAGCCCGGGTCGACCGACAGTCGTCACAAGCCTCCATCGGCCGAAAGCACGCTTGACATCGCATATTTGTTATATTTCGAGGCGGCGTTCCATGGTGGTGCGCCCTGGTCCTCCGAACAGCAAGAGGTCATATCAGATGGATTGGAACGTATTGATACCGAACGAAATCGTGTGTAAGGAGCTCGACGGCCTCCCCGCCGATATGCGGGGGCGGTTCACGCACATCGGCGAGTTGATCGCGGAATTCGGCCCGATGCGGGCCGGCGCTTCGCATGTCGGACACATCCAGGGACCACTCTGGGAGATGCGGATGCGGGGGAGGGACGGCATCTCCCGCGCCCTCTGCGTCGTATGCGAGGAACGGCGGCAGGTGGTGGTGCGCGTGTTCATCGAGAAGACCCGGAAGACACCGCCACGAGAGATCCGTCTGGCGCTCGAGCGGGCCAGAGACCTGAGGAGCTCGGAGTGACGTTCCTCCTGCCGGACGAGGACATGCCCCCTGATAAGGCTCCGGGTAATGACGTTCATACCACATCCGGTCAAGAATACAGGAACATGAAATGTTCGATTTCAGACAGCTGCACGAGAAGTGGAGCCGTGATCCCGGCTACCTGAAGGGCTACGAAGAGATGCGTCCGGAGTTCGAGCTGGCCCGGGCCCTGATCGCGGCCCGGTCCCAGGCCGGGCTGACCCAGGCCCAGCTCGCGGCCCGGATGGAGACCTCGCAGTCGGTCGTCTCCCGGCTGGAGAGCGGCCAGGCTCATCCCTCCACCAAGACGCTGGAGAGGATTGCACGGGCGACGGGAACCCGGCTCAGGATCGCCTTCGAGGAAGTCTCCGATGCGGTTTGACCAATTCGGGCGCGCTCGTGGCGCCCGCCCGGCACGATTCCCGCGCGGACCGGGGGGCCGTCCGTTCATCCCGTCGTCCGTGCCAAGGCAAGGACGGCGCCCATCCTCCGCCGCCTCTCCGGCACGGTGGCGAAAGCCTGTTCCGGGACATGACCGAGAGGCGTGACGAGCGCCTGCGCGCCGCGGTGCGCGAGCGCATCGTCCTCATCGACGGCGCCACCGGGACCGTGCTCCAGAGGCGCGGCCTCGACGAGGCGGACTACCGCGGGGAGCGCTTCCGGCCCCACGACCGCCCCCTTCGCGGCAACCACGACCTCCTGTGCCTCACCCGGCCCGACGTGGTGGCGGAGGTCCACGACGCGTACCTCGAAGCCGGGGCGGACATCGTCCTCACCAACACGTTCACCGCCACCTCGGTCGCGCAGGGAGACTACGGCACGGCCCATCTCGCGGCCGAGATCAACGAGGCCGGCGCCCGCATCGCGCGGGCGCGGGCCGCCGCCTGGTCCGGGCCGGACCGCCCCCGGTTCGCGGCCGGGGTGCTGGGGCCCACCAACCGCACCGCGTCCATCTCGCCCCAGGTGGAGGACCCCGGCGCCCGCAACACGAGCTTCGACGAGCTTCGCGGTGCCTACGAGGAGGCGGCGCGCGCCCTCATCGCGGGAGGCGTCGATCTCCTCCTCGTCGAGACGGTGTTCGACACCCTGAACGCGAAGGCCGCGATCTTCGCCCTCGAGTCGGCCTTCGAAGCGCTGGGACGGCGCCTTCCGGTCATCGTCTCGGGCACGGTCACCGACGCCTCCGGCCGCACCCTGTCGGGGCAGACGGTCGAGGCGTTCTGGAACTCGATCCGGCACGCGCGGCCGCTCGCCGCGGGGCTCAACTGCGCGCTCGGGCCGATCGAGCTCCGGCCGTGGCTCGAGGAGCTCGCGCGGGTCGCCGAGGTGCCGGTGAGCACGCACCCGAACGCCGGGCTTCCGAACGAGCTCGGCGGCTACGACCTCGGCCCGGACGCGCTCGCCCGCGAGGTCGGCGACTGGGCGCGCCGCGGTCTCGTCAACCTCGTCGGAGGGTGCTGCGGCACCACCCCCGACCACATCCGGGCGCTCGCGGAGGCGGTGGCGGGCGTCCCGCCCCGGGTCCCGCCCGAACGCTCCCGGACCACCCGGCTCGCCGGTCTCGAGCCCCTGAACGTCGCCCCGGACTCCCTGTTCGTGAACGTCGGCGAGCGCACCAACGTCACCGGCTCGCCCCGCTTCGCCCGCCTCGTCCGCGACGGGGACTTCGAGACGGCGCTCGCGGTCGCACGGAGCCAGGTGGAGAACGGCGCCCAGGCGATCGACGTGAACATGGACGAGGGGCTGCTCGACTCCGAGGCATGCATGGTGCGCTTCCTCCACCTCGTCGCCTCCGAGCCGGACGTCGCGCGGGTCCCGGTGATGATCGACTCGTCCCGGTGGGAGGTCATCGAGGCGGGGCTCAAGTGCGTGCAGGGCAAGGGGATCGTCAACTCGATCAGCCTCAAGAACGGCCCCGAGGAATTCCTCGAGCAGGCGCGCCGCGCCCGCCGCTACGGGGCGGCGGCGGTGGTCATGGCGTTCGACGAGGAAGGCCAGGCGGACACCCTCGAACGGCGCATCGCGGTCTGCGAGCGCGCGTACGGGCTGCTCGTCCGCGAGGCGGACTTCCCGCCCGAGGACGTCATCTTCGACCCCAACGTCTTCGCGGTCGCGACCGGCATCGAAGAGCACCGCTCCTACGCCGCCGACTTCATCGAGGCGACCCGGCTCATCAAGGAACGCCTGCCCGGCGCCCTCGTGTCGGGGGGGCTCTCCAACGTCTCGTTCGCATTCCGGGGCAACCACCCGGTGCGCGAGGCGATGCACGCGGCGTTCCTCTATCACGCCATCCGGGCCGGCCTGGACATGGCCATCGTCAACGCCGGCCAGCTCGCCGCCTTCGACGAGGTGGAGCCCGAGCTTCGCGAGCGGGTGGAGGACGTGATCCTCGACCGCCGCCCGGACGCGGGCGAACGGCTCCTCGCGATCGCGGAGCGATACGCGGGCCGGGAACGCACGGGGCGCGGCGAGTCGGCGGCCGAATGGCGTTCGTGGCCGGTCGAGAAGCGGATCGAGCATGCCCTCGTGGCCGGGGTCGCGGACCACATCGAAGCCGACACGGAGGAGGCGAGGCGCGCGGCGGCGCGCCCGCTCGACGTCATCGAGGGGCCGCTGATGGCGGGGATGAACGTGGTCGGCGACCGGTTCGGCGCGGGCCGGATGTTCCTTCCCCAGGTGGTCAAGTCCGCGCGGGTGATGAAGAAGGCGGTCGCGTACCTCACCCCGTGGCTCGAGTCGGAGCCGCCCGCCGGGGAGGCCGCCGCGCCCGGCCCCGGCGGGTTCTCGGGGCGGGCGGGCCGGATCGTCCTCGCCACCGCGAAGGGCGACGTGCACGATATCGGCAAGAACATCGTCGGGGTGGTCCTGCAGTGCAACGGCTTCGAGGTCATCGACCTCGGGGTCATGGTCCCGGCGGAGCGGATCCTCGCCGTCGCGCGCGAGAAGGAATGCGATCTCGTGGGCGTCTCGGGGCTCATCACCCCCTCGCTCGACGAGATGGTGCACGTCGCATCGGAGATGAGCCGGCAGGGATTCCGCCTGCCTCTCCTGGTGGGAGGGGCGACCACCTCGAAGATGCACACCGCGGTGAAGATCGACCCCTGCTACGAGTTCGGGGTGGTCCACGTCCCGGACGCCTCGCGCGCGGCCGGGGTCGCGTCGAGCCTCGCGAGCGACGAACGGCGCCCCGGGTTCGTCGCCGAGGTCCGGGGCGCCTGCCGGCGGCTGCGGCGCCAGCGCGAAGCCCAGCAGCGCACGCGGCGCGCGAGCCCGCTCGCGGCGGCGCGCGCGAACCGCCTCGCCACCGACTGGGCCGCCTACGCCCCGCCCCCGCCGCGCCTTCTCGGCCGCCGGGTGCTCGAGGATTACCCGCTCGAGGAGATCGCCCCGCGGATCGACTGGTCGCCGTTCTTCCACACCTGGGACCTCGCCGGACGCTTCCCCCGCATCCTCGAGGACCCGGTGGTCGGCGAGACAGCGCGTTCGCTCTACGGGGACGCCCGGGCGATGCTCGACCGGATCGTCGCCGAGCGCTGGCTCGAGGCCCGCGCCGTCGTCGGCTTCTTCCCCGCCCGCACCGCCGGCGACGACGACATCGAGATCCTCCCGCCGGACGGGGCGGGGACGGCCGGGGACGGCGCCCCGCTCGCCGTCGTGCGGACCCTTCGCCAGCAGATGGCGCGCCCCGAGGGCCGCCCCAACCTCGCGCTCGCGGACTACGTGGCGCCGCGCGGGAGCGGGGTGGCGGACCACGTCGGGGCGTTCGCGGTCGCGGCCGGCTTCGGCGCCGAGGAGCGGGCCGCCGCGTTCGAGGCCGGCCACGACGACTATTCGAGCATCCTCCTGAAGGCGCTGGCGGACCGTCTCGCCGAGGCGTTCGCGGAGCACCTCCACGAGCGCGTGCGCCGCGACCTCTGGGGATACGCGCCGGGCGAACGGCTCACCAACGACGATCTCATCGGGGAGGCCTACCGGGGGATCCGCCCCGCCCCCGGCTACCCCGCCTGCCCCGACCACAGCGAGAAGGCGGCCCTGTGGACCCTGCTCGAGCCCGACCGCGCCATCGGGCTCGAGCTCACCGAGACCTTCGCGATGGTCCCGGGCGCGGCGGTGTGCGGCCTGTACTTCTCCCACCCCGAGGCCCGCTACTTCGGGACCGGGAAGATCGCGCGCGACCAGGTCGAGGACTACGCGGGCCGGAAGGGCTGGACCCTCGCCGAGGCGGAGCGGCGGCTCGGCCACGTGCTCGGATACGATCCGGCACGGGCCGGCGCCGCCGAGGACGCCCACACCCGCGAGGAGACCGCTTCATGACCACCCACGTCATCGGCGGAGCGCCCGAACCCGGCGAAGTCCCCATCGATCTGGTCGCCGAGGACGGCCTCGACGAGTGGCTGGAGGGGCAGCCGGAATCGACCCGCCGCTGGGTGCGGGCCTCCGGCTTCGAGGCGCGCCCCCACACCCGCTGCCTCGTGCCGGACGCGAGCCACGGGCTCGGCTCGGTGCTGGTCGGCGCCGCCGACCGCAAGGACCCCTGGTGCTGCGCGGACCTCCCGGCCGCCCTCCCCGCCCGGCGGTTCCGGATCCGGACCGGGCTCGACCCGGACGAGCTCGCGCGGATCGCGGTCGGGTGGGGGCTCGGGGCGTACCGCTTCGAGCGCTACCGGGGGCGGGCGCGGGGGCAGGGGCGGAAGACGGACCGCGAGCCGGCGGTCCTCGGCGTCGACCCCGGCGCCGCGCTCCGCGCCAACCGCGAGATCGAGGCCATCGCCCTCGTCCGCGACCTCATCAACACCCCGGCCGGGGACCTCCTCCCCCGGGACCTGGACGAGGCCGCGCGCGCGCTCGCGGAACGGTTCGGCGCCGCCTGCTCGTCCATCGTCGGCGAGGACCTCCTCGCGAACGGCTATCCCGCGATCCACGCGGTCGGCCGGGCGAGCGCGGACCCGCCGCGCCTCATCGATCTGCGCTGGGGGGACCCGGCCGCGCCGCGGGTGACCCTGGCCGGCAAGGGGGTGTGCTTCGACTCGGGCGGCCTCGATCTCAAGCCCGCGAGCGGGATGCGCCTGATGAAGAAGGACATGGGGGGCGCCGCGCACGTCCTCGGGCTCGCCCGCCTCGCGATGTCGGCGGAGCTTCCCATCCGGCTCCGGGTGCTCGTCCCGGCGGTGGAGAACGCGGTGGCGGGGAACGCCTACCGGCCGGGGGACGTGCTCGCGACCCGCGCCGGCATCACCGTCGAGGTGGACAACACGGACGCGGAGGGGCGCATCGTGCTCTGCGACGCGCTCACCGAGGCGGCGAGCGAGGAGCCCGACGTGCTCATCGACTTCGCGACCCTGACCGGCGCCGCCCGGGTCGCCCTCGGCCCCGACCTCCCCGCCCTGTTCAGCAACGACGACGAGCTCGCGCGGGGGCTCGCCCGGTGCGCCGAGGAGGTCCGCGACCCCCTGTGGCGGCTGCCGCTCCACCGGCCCTACGACGACCTCCTCGAGTCGCGGATCGCCGATACCGCGAACGCCGCCTCGTCCCCCCATGCCGGGGCGATCACCGCCGCCCTGTTCCTGCGGCGCTTCGTGCCGGACGGGGTGCCGTGGGCGCACTTCGACCTCATGGCCTGGAACGCGCGGGCGCGCCCCGGCCGCCCGGTGGGCGGCGAGGCCATGGCCTTCCGCGCGACCTGGGCCTGGCTCGAGGACCGCTACGGGGGCTGATCCGCGAGCCGGTCGACGGTCCGGGGGACGCGCCCGACGAAGGCCCCGGGGCCGGGCTCGGGGCCGGAGACCGGGATCGGCCGGGGCCTGGTCGGGGTCGCCCGGCGCCCGGTGGAGGATCGGCGGGGGCTCAGCCGGGAACGCGGCGCGGGTAGTGCGATTCGACGTAGTCGTCGACGATCCGGCGAAACTCGTCCGCGATGCGGGGGCCGCGGAGGATCGTCGCCCGCTCCCCGTCGATGTAGACGGGGGCCGCGGGCTGCTCCCCGGTTCCCGGCAGGCTGATGCCGACGTTCGCCTGCTTGCTCTCGCCGGGGCCGTTCACCACGCACCCCATGACCGCGACCCGCATGTCCTCCACCCCTTCGTAGCGCTCCCGCCACCCTCCCATGCGCTCGCGGAGATGGGCCTGGATGGAACCCGCGAGCTCCCGGAAGAACGCGCTCGTCGTCCGCCCGCACCCGGGGCAGGCGGTGACCAGCGGGGTGAACGAGCGAAGCCCCATGGTCTGGAGCAGCTCCTGGGCGACCACCACCTCGCGGGTGCGCTCCCCCCCCGGCTCGGGGGTGAGGGAGATCCGGATGGTGTCCCCGATCCCCTGCTGGAGCAGGATCGCGAGCGCCGCGGCGGAGGCGACGATGCCCTTCGAGCCCATGCCCGCCTCGGTGAGGCCGAGGTGCAGCGCGTAGTCGCCGCGGCGGCCGAGCTCGCGGTAGACCGCGACGAGCTCCTGGACCTCGCTCACCTTGCAGGAGAGGACGATGCGGTCGCGTCCGAGGCCGAGCGACTCGGCCCGCTCCGCGCTCGACAGGGCCGACTGGACGAGCGCCTCGCGGGTCACCTCGGCCGCGCTCCGCGGCTCGTCGGCGGCGGCGTTCTCGTTCATGAGCCGGGTCGCGAGGCTCTGGTCGAGGCTCCCCCAGTTGACCCCGATCCGGACCGGCCGTCCGTACTCGACGGCGGCCTCGATCATGGTCGCGAAGCGTTCGTCGCGCTTCTCCCCGAACCCCACGTTGCCGGGGTTGATGCGGTACTTGGCGAGCGCCCGCGCGCACTCGGGGAAGCGGGTGAGCAGGCGGTCGCCGTTGTAGTGGAAGTCGCCGACGAGGGGGACGCGGCAGCCGGACCGGTCGAGGATGCGCCGGATCTCGGGAACCGCCTCCGCCGCGTCGGGGTTGTTGACCGTGATCCGGACGAGCTCCGACCCCGCCTCCGCGAGGGCGGAGGCCTGGGCCGCGGTCGCCGCCACGTCGGCGGTGTCGGTATCCGTCATGGACTGGACGACGACGGGGGCCCCGCCGCCGATGACGACCTCTCCTACCCGGACGCCGACCGTCCGGCGGCGGGCGCGGACCTGGTCCGCACGCTCGCGGGGATGCTCCATGGCGCGTCCTTCGTTCGGCCGGAGAGATTCTACCGGCGCGCCGGCGCCCGAGCCACCGGACCCGGGCCTACCGGGCATGTGCGCTGTGGGGTTTTCGCCTAGCACGCCTCTCGCGAACGCTCTTGGGAACAGCGCCCGAGGCTCGGTCTACCAGGACAGGCGCAGCTCGAGGCGAAGGCCGTGGCCGGGCCGGTCCGTGTCACGCTCGCGGCGCCAGGCTTCGAGGTCCAGATCGAACGCACCGGCCGGACGGGCGGCCAGCCGCCACCCCAGCCCGTACCGGCGCTCCCCCTCCGGCGCCTGCCCGTAGCGGAGGTAGGGCGTCCCCACCCCGAAGCCCCCGAACACGCCTACCCCGTAGCCCAGCTCCGCATCCAGCCCCGTGCCGCCCGAGCGCCCGCCGGACGGCGACCGACTCCCGGCCATGCCTTCCTCCCACAGACGCGCCGTACCGCTCCCCGCGCTCCCCCACACCGGCTCCACGCTGAGCGACAGGCCACGGCCGTTCCCGCGGGGCGAGAGCCTCATCCCGCCCGTGATCCCCCACTCGTCCAGATCGCTCCGGTGCGCCGCCAGCGCCCGGCCACGAGCCTCCAGGGTCAGACGACCGCCCGCATCGCTCCACGAAACCCCGCCGCCGACCTCCACCCCCGCGCCCGTCGCCCCGTCACCGCCGTCCCAACGAATCCCCACCTCCGCCGACGGCCACACCCGACCGCCACCGGACGACACGTAGTACCCCCGCGTACCCTCCGCCGACACCCGCAGCCGCTTCGTGCGCACCGACAGCCCCTCGATCAGGTCCCCGTTGTCCTCCACCTCGTAGCGCGTCGCCTGCGCCTCGCCCTTCAGGTCCAGCCGCACCGCACCCCCGACCGGCGACACCCGCCACGCGCCCCCCGCCGCCACCGCCAGCAGCCCGCTGCCGCTCTCCTGACGACCGAAGCGCTCCCGCAGCGCCTCGTCGACGATCTCGACCTCCCCGGCGCCGTAGCCCAACGCCCCCCACAGACGCGAACCGGACCCCGACGACCATCCCACGTAGGGCTGCACGCTCGCCATCCGGCTCCGGTGCACCCCCGCGACCGCCTCCTCCCCGCCGCGGTCCGTGTACTCCAGCTCGCTCTCGAACCACGACACCCCGAGACCCCCGGTGAGCCCGGACCCGAACCCCGCGTCCGCCCCCAGATGGGCCGCGAACAGATGGCCCGACCACTCGAGCGATGGCGCCTCCCGCGACAGGCTCCGATGCTCCCCCGACCCCCAGACGGTGACCGACCGGCCCCCCCCCCCGCTTTCGCCTTCACCACCCCCGCCGAGGCCGGCCGCGAACGACTGGCCGCTCCACAGCTCCTTCCACGACGCGCCGCCCTCTTCCAGCGCCGGCTCGTTCGACTGCAAGAACCCCGCCAGCGCCCCGGACAGCCCCCCGCCGGACGCCCCCGAGCCGCTCCCGCCCCCGCCCGCCGAGGACCCCAGCCGACGCGACAACGCATCCATCGCGCTCGACCACGACGCACGCGAGACCTCCGGCAGGATCGAACGGTTGATCGCCGCAAGGCGCGCCCGCGCCTCCTTCACGTTCGACCGTACCTCGATGGTGAGCTCCAGCTTCGCGTCCTGCTGCGGACCGTCCACGTCCCGCGCCGTCCAGGCGTAGCTCCTCGTCACCACCTCGGTCGGCGTCCCCGACAGCACGCGCGTGCCCAGGTCCACCGACAGCCCCGGCGGCTCGTCCTCCGGTGTCAGCAGGTAGACCACCCCGTCCCCACCCTCCGCCGCCGGCAGGGTCTGCGCCTGCTCCTCGCCGACCGTGAAGGTCAGCGTCAGGGACGCGGCCGTGAAGCTCGGCGCCGAGTCCGGATAGCCCAACGCGAACGGCGAGAACGACGGCACCTCGGCGCATACCCGAAACACCCGGCCATCCGGCCCCCTCTCCTGCTCCGAGCCCACCAACGCCTTCCCGCCGCGCAGCACGAACACCTCCCGGCCCGCGGCCGCCTCGCGCAGGTCGCCGTCCACCGGCAGGCACAGCCGCCCGGCGCCCAACGCCGGGGAGACCGACACGTCCAGCGCCACCCGCGACCCCGCCGGCCCCAGGCCGTACCCGCTCCCCGCCGCCTCCGCCGCCTCGGCGTCGGACAACCGCGTGACCGTCACCGTCACCGGGCGGGTGGGGGGGCGCAAAGGCCTGATCGTCACCCCCGCGGGAACGCCAGCCGCCTTCATCACCGTCACCGGCTGGCCGTTCATGACGTAGGTGCTCGTGGTCATCGTCCCCGTATCGCCGCTCGTCCCGATCTCGGCGGCTTCCTCCCCCGCCACCCACAGGGCCTTCTCCACCCCACCATAGCCGCCGCCCGAACCCGTGTGCCTCAGCGCCGACGCCGCACCCCCCGCATCGCCCGGGGCCCCCGCCGCCGCGGTCGCCGTCACCGTCTGCGCCGTGTCCCAGTCCGACGCGGTGAAGGTCAGGCGGGCGGGATCGACCGTCAGGCCGGCGGCATCGTCCGGGGAGGAGATCGCCACCGTCACGTCCCCGGTCGGCTCGCTCGTCAGCTCCACCGTCCAGGTGGTGGAGCTCCCCGCCGCGACGACCAGCGCCGCGGACGAGAACGCCAATCCCTTCTCGTCGTCGTCGGTCAACGTCAGCGTCACGCTCGACACCACCCCCACGCCCATGCCGTTCTGCGCCGTCCCCGAGACCGTCACCGTCTTGTCCGGCGCGTCCACGTCGTTGTTCACCGCGGTCACCGTCACCAAGCCCGTGCTGGTCGTGCCGCCCGCCGCGATGGTCAGCGTGTCGGCCGGGCTCAAGCTGAAGTCGCCCTCCACCGCCGGGGACACCGGCGCGACCGACACCGTCACCGTCGTCTCCGCGCTCGACGGGCGCGACAACGTCGCCGTCACCGTGCTTACCTCGCGGGCCTCGGAGATCGACGCCGGGTCCAGATCCAAGGTCACCGTCGGCGCGTCGTCGTCGTCGGTGGTGGTCACGTCCACGTCCACGGGGGCGAGGCTGTCGTAGTCGGCGTCCCCGCTCGACGGGTCCAGGCGCACCTTCCAGGCCACGTCCCCGTCGTCGACGTCGTCGTCCACCCCGGTCACCGTCACCCTCTGCGCCGTGCTCCAGTTCTGCGGCGTGAACACCAGCGACGGCGGCGACACCGTGCCCTCGCTCTCATCCGGGCGCCCGTCTCCATCGCGGCTCGTCACCGACACCGTCACCGCCGCCGAGGGCTGGGTCTGCAACGCCACCGTGAACGTCGCCGTCCCCCCGCCCTCCGTCGCCTGCCCCGTTACCGCGCTCTCGTCCAGACCGAACTCGTCGTCGCGGATGGTCAGGGTCGCGGCCGAAGGCGCCGCCACCCCGCGCCCGCCCGTCACTGTCGCCGACACCGTCACCCGCTTCCGCCCCGAGACCACCTCGTTGTTCACCGCGGTCACCGTCACCGTCCCGGTGCTCGTCGTGCCGCCCGCCGCGATGGTCAGCGTGTTGGTCGCACTCTGCGTGAAGTCCCCCGCCACCGCCGGCGCCACCGGCGCCGCCGACACCGTCAAGGTCGTCGCCTCGGTCGTCGGATGCGACAGACGCGCCGTCACCGTGCTCACCGCACCGTTCTCAAGAATCACCCGCGGCGTCAGCACCAGGGTCGCCGTCGCCGTCGCCTCGTCGTCGGTCAGGGTCAGGGTCGCGGCCGACGGGTTCGAGACGCCGTTGCCTCCCGCCGACGTCCCCGACACCGCCACCTGCTTGTTCGCCGCGTCCACCGCGTTGTCGTTGCCCCGCACCGTCACCGTCCCGGCGCTCGTCGTCGACCCCGCCGCGATGGTCAGCGTCGTCCCCGTCTGCGTGAAGTCCCCCGCCACCGCGCCGGTCGAGGCCACCGCCGACGACGACACCGTCACCGTCACCGGCTGGCTCGACGGACCCGACAGCCGCGCCGCCACCGTCGAGACCCCGCCGTTCTCCGAGATCGAGGTCGGCGTGAGATGCAGGCTCGCCGTCGGCAAGGTCTCGTCGTCGGTCAGGGTCAGCGCCGCCCCCGTCACCGACCCCGCGCCCTGGCCGTTGGCCAAGGTCGCCGTCACCGTCACGCTGCGCCCCGCGGTCCCTTGATGGACGCCGTCGTTCACCGCCGTCACCGCCGCCGTGTCCGAAGCCGCCGTCGTCGACCCCGCCGCGATGACGATGGTTCCCGCCGCGCCGGCGCCCACCGTGTAGGCCCCCGAAACCGCCGTCACCGTCACCGTCGACGGCTCGCTCGACGGGTGCGACAACGTCGCGCTCACCGCCGAGGCCCCGCCGTTCTCCGACACCGACCCCGGGTTCAGCGACAGCACCACCCCCGGCGCCGCCTCGTCGTCGGGGATGGTCAAGGTCACCGACGACGGGTCGTTGGTCAGGTTGAGGCTGTCGGCAGCCGTGCCCGAGACCGTCACCGACTTGTCCGGCGCGTCCGTCGTGTCGTTCACCGCCGTCACCGTCACCAGGCCCGTGCTCGTCGTTGCGTTCGCCGCGAAGGTCAGGGTCGTCGCCGTGCTCAGGGTGAAGTCGCCCGCCGCCGTGTTCGCCCCCGCCGCCGCGGCCACCGTCACCGTCACCGCCGCCGCCGACTGCCGGTCCAGGGTCGCCGTCACCGTCGCCACCCCGCCGTTCTCCGAGATCGAGCTGGAAGACAGCGCCAACCTCGTCTGCGGCGTGTCGTCATCGGCGAGGGTCAGGGTCGCGTTCGCCGGGTTCGCGACGCCGTTGCCGCCCGCCGACGTCCCCGACACCACCACCTGCTTGTTCCCCGAAGCCACCGCGTTGCCGTTGGCCCGGACCGTCACCGCGCCCGTGCTCGTCGTCGAGCCCGCCACGATCGTCAAGGTCATCGCCGTGCTCAGATCGAAGTCCGCCGCCACCGCGCCCGTCCCCGCCGCCGCGGCCACCGTCACCGTCACCGACTCGCTCGACGCACCCGACAACGTCGCCGTCACCGCCGACACCCCGCCTTCCTCCGAGATCGAGGCCGGCGTGAGCACCAGGCTCGCCACCGGCAACGTCTCGTCGTCGGTCAGGGTCAGCGCCGCCCCGGTCACCGACCCCGCGCCCTGGCCGTTCGCCAGCGCCGCGGTCACCGTCGCGCTGCGCCCGGCGCTCCCCTGGTGGACGCCGTCGTCGACCGCCGTCACCAGCACCGTGTCCGAGGCGGCCGTGGTGGCGCCCGCGGCGATCGTGATGGTCGCGTCCGTGCCCACCGTGTAGGAACCGGAGACCGCCGTCACCGTCACCGTCGAGGGCTGGCTCGACGGGCGCGACAAGGTCGCCGTCACCGTCGAGACGCCGCCGTTCTCCGACACCGAGGACGGGTTCAGCGACAGCGTCGCCCCCGGCGCCGCGTCGTCGTCGCGCACCGTCAGCGCCGCCCCCGTCACCGCCATCGTCGTCGAATCGGCCGTCGCCCGGGCGTTGGTGATCGACGCCGTCACCGTCTCCGTCCGATCCGGCGCGTCCGTGTCGTTGTCCACCGCCACGACCGTCGCCGTGTCCGAGGCCGCCTGCGTCGCCCCCGCCGCGATCACGATCGCCGCGTCCGTCCCCGGCGCATAGAACCCGGAGACCGCGGTCACCGTCACCGTCGTCGCCGCGCCCGAGGCGTGCGAGAGCCGCGCCGTCACCGTCGCCGCGTTGCCCGTCCCGCTCTCCGCGATGCTCGACGGGTTCAGCGCCAAGGTCACCCCCGGCGGGCCGTCGTCGTCGGTCGTCGTCACGGAGACGTCCTCCTCGACCGACGACGTGTCGTAGTCCCCGTCGCCACTCGCCGGGTCGAGGCGCACCGTCCAGGTCACCGTCCCGTCGTCGATGCTGTCGTTCGCCCCGGTCACCGTCACCGTCTGCGCCGTGCTCCAGCCCCCCGTCGTGAATATCAGCGACGGCGGCGACGCCGTGCCCTCGCCCGCATCCCGGCTCGACACCGACACCGTCACCGCCGCCGTCGGCTGCGTCCGCAGCGCCACCGTGAACGTCGCCTGCCCCCCCGCCTCCGTCGCCTGCCCGCTCACCGCGCTCACGTTCAGCCCGAACTCGTTGTCGCGGTTCCTCGCATACACGGTGACCGCCGAGAGCGCGTCGTAGTTGGAATCCGCGGTGTTCGTCTGGTCGATGGTCAGGGTGACCGTGTAGTCCCGGCTCCCGTCGGCGGCGGCATCGTCCACCCCGGTCAGGGTCACCGTCTGCGCCGTGCTCCAGTCGCTCGCCGTGAAGGTGAGCGAGGACGGCCCGACCGTGCCTTCGCTGGTGTCCGAACTCGCCGTGCCGATCTCCACGTTCCCCGTCGGCTCCGTCGCCAGCTTCACCGTGAACGTGGCCGTCCCGGCCGACTCCGTCGTCTCCAGCCGGGAGCCGGTCGAGGTCGCCGGAGACACCGCGATCCCCGCCGTGTCGTCGTCGGTCAAGGTCAGCGAAACCCCGCCCCCGGACACCGTGCCCGCGCCGTGGCCGTTGGTCAGCACCGCCGTCACCGTCACCTGCCGGTCCGCCGCGTCCACGTCGTTGTCCACCGCCGTGAGCGCCACCCCGTCCGTACTCGACGTCGCCCCGGCCGCGAGCACGATCCGCGCCGCTGCCCCCAAGCCCACCGAATACGCCCCCGTCACCGCCTGCACCGTCACCGTCGTCGCCTGCGCCGAACGCCGGCTCAAGGTCGCGGTCACCGTCGCCGTGCCGCCGTTCTCCGAGATCGACGTGGCCGACAGCGCCAAGGTCGCATCCGGCGCCGCGTCGTCGTCGGTGATGGTCAGGGTCCGGGCGATCGGCTGCTGCACGCCCTGATCGTTGACCGCCGTTCCCGAAACCGTCGCCTGCCGGTTCGGCGCGTCGGTGTCGTTGTCCACCGCCGCCACCGTCACCGTGCCGCTGCTGGTCGTCGCGCCCGCCGCGATGGTCAGCGTCGCCGCGCTCGACAGCGTGTAGTCCCCCGCCGCCGCCCCGGTCGAGGCCACCGGCGCGACCGACACCGTGACCGTCGTCGCCGCGCTCGACGCCCGGTTCAAGGTCGCCGTCACCGCCGCGGTGCTGCCCGTCCCGCTCTCGTCGATGGTCGAAGGCGTCAACACCAGGGTCACCGTGGGCGGGCCCTCGTCGTCGCGGATGGTCAGCGTCGCGGCCGGCGGCGCCGCCGCCCCGTTGCCCCCCGCCGCCGTCGCCGTCACGCGCACCTCGACATCCGGCTCGTCGGCGGAGTTGTCCTGCGCCGTCACCGTCACCGTGCCCGTGCTGACGGTGGCCCCGGCCGCGATGGTGAGTGTCGTCGCGCTCGACAGCGCGAAGTCCCCCGCCACCGCGCCCGTCGACGCCACCGCGGCGGCCGACACGGTGAGCGTCACCGCCGCGCTCGACTTGCCCGAGAGCGTCGCCGTCACCGTGGAGACGCCGCCGTTCTCGCCGACGGTCGCGGGCGTGAGCACCAGCGCCACCGTCGGCAGGGCCTCGTCGTCGGTCAGGGTCAGGGTCACGTTCGGCGGGTTCGCCACGCCGTTGCCCCCCGCCGACGTGCCCGAGACCGTCACCGACTTGTTCGGCGAATCCACGTCGTTGCCGTTCGCCGTCACCGTCACCAGGCCCGCGCTCTCCGTCGAACCCGCCGCGATGGTCAGCGTCGCCGCGCTCGACAGGGTGAAGTCCGCCGCGACCGCCCCGGCCCCCGCCCCCGCGGCCACCGTCACCGTCACCGCGGCGCTCGACGGACCCGAAAGCGTCGCCGTCACCGTCGAAACCCCGCCCGTCTCCGAAATCGACGACGGCGTGAGCGCCAGCGAAACCGTCGGCAAGGTCTCGTCGTCCGTCAGGGTCAAGGTGACGTTCGGCGGATTCGAGACGCCGTTGCCGCCCGTTGCGGCGCCCGAAACCGTCACGGATTTGTTCGGCGAGTGCACCGTATTGCCGTTCGCCGTCACCGTCACTTCGCCCGCGCTCGTGGTCGCCCCGGCCGCGATGGTCAGCGTCGTCCCGGACTGCGTGAAGTCGCCCGCGACCGCGCCGACCCCCGCCGCCGCGGCCACCGTCACCGTCACCGCGGCGCTCGACTTGCCCGAGAGCGTCGCCGTCACCGTGGAGATGCCGCCCGTCTCCGAAATCGACGTGTCGGAGAACGCCAGCGCCACCGTCGGCAAGGCATCGTCATCCTCCAAGGTCAGGGTCACGTTCGGTGGGTTCACGACGCCGTTGCCCCCCGCCGCCGCGCCCGAGACCGTCACCGACTTGTTCGGCGAATCCACGTCGTTGCCGTTCGCCGTCACCGTCACCAGGCCCGTGCTGGTGGTCGCGTTGGCCGCGAAGGTCAGCGTCGCCGCCGTGCTCAAGGTGAAGTCCGCCGCCACCGCGCCGGTCCCCGCTGCTGCCGCCACCGTCACCGTTACCGCCGCGCTCGACGGACCCGAAAGCGTCGCCGTCACCGTGGAGATGCCGCCCGTCTCCGAGATCGACGTGTCGGAGAGCGCCAGCACCACCGTCGGCAAGTCATCGTCGTCCGTCAAAGTCAGCGTCACGTTCGGCGGGTTCGCCACGCCGTTGCCGCCCGCCGCCGCGCCCGAGACGATCACGGACTTGTTGGGCGAATCCACCGTGTTGCCGTTCGCGGTCACCGTCACCAGGCCCGTGCTGGTGGTCGCGTTGGCCGCGAAGGTCAGCGTCGCCGCCGTGCTCAAGGCGAAGTCCGCCGCCACCGCCCCGGCCCCTGCCGCCGCGGCCACCGTCACCGTCACCGCCGCGCTCGACGGGCCGGAGAGCGTCGCCGTCACCGTCGAAACCCCGCCCGTCTCCGAAATCGACGACGCGGAGAGCGCCAGCGCCACCGTCGGCAGCGTCTCGTCGTCGGTCAGGGTCAGTGTCACGTTCGGCGGGTTTACAACCCCGTTGCCCCCCGCCGCCGTGCCCGAGACCGTCACCGACTTGTTGGGCGAATCCACCGCGTTGCCGTTCGCCGTCACCGTCACCGTCCCCGCGCTCGTCGTCGACCCCGCCGCGAAGGTCAACGTCGTCGCGCTCGACAGGTCGAAGTCCGCCGCCACCGCGCCGGTCCCCGCCGCCGCGGCCACCGTCACCGTCACCGCCTCGCTCGACGGACCCGACAAGGTCGCGGTCACCGTCGAGACCCCGCCCGTCTCCGAAATCGAAGTGGAAGAGAGCGCCAGCGCCACCGTCGGCAGCGTCTCGTCGTCGGTCAAGGTCAGCGCCGCGCCCGTCACCGCCCCCGCACCCTGGCCGTTGGTCAGCGCCGCCGTCACCGTCACGCTGCGGCCCGCGCTCCCTTGGTGAACGTCGTCGTCCACCGCCGTCACCAACACCGTGTCCGAGGCCGCCGTCGTCGACCCCGCCGCGATCGTGATCGTCGCGTCCGTGTCCACCGTGTAGAGGCCCGAGACCGCCGACACGGTCACCGTCGACGGCTGGCTCGACGGGTGCGACAAGGTCGCCGTCACCGTCGACACCCCGCCGTTCTCCGAGACCGACGACGGGTCCAGCGATAGCGCTGCGGTCGGCGCAGGGTCGTCGTCCGTGATGGTCAAGGTCGCCCCCGTCACCGTCATGGTCGTCGAGTCCGCCGCCGCCCGGTCGTTCGCCACCGTCCCCGTCACCGTCGGCGTGCGGGCCGGCTCGTCCGTCGCGTTGTCCACCGCCGTGACCATCGCGGTGTCCGTGCTCGTCGTGTCGCCGGCCGCGACGACGATGGTCGCGTCCGCACCCGCGCCCACCGTCCAGGCCCCGGAGACCGCCGTCACCGTCACCGTCGTCGCCGCGCCCGAGGCGTGCGACAGCCGCGCGGTCACCGTCGCCACGTTGCCCGACCCGCTCTCCGCGATGCTCGCGGGATTGAGCGCCAAGGTCACCCCCGGCGGGCCGTCGTCGTCGGTGGTGCTCACCGACACGTCCACGTCCGAGAGACCTTCGTAGTTGCCGTCGCCGCTCGACGGGTCGAGGCGCACGTCCCAGGCCACCGTCCCGTCGTCGACGTTGTCGTCCACCCCCGTCACCGTCACCGTCTGCGCCGTGTTCCAGGCCGCCGCGGCGAAGGTCAGGGGCGTCGAGGCGGCCGGCGCACCGCCGCCCACCGACACCAGCCCCTCGCCCGTATCCCGGCTCGTCACCGACACCGTCACCGCCTCCGTCGGCTGCGTCCGCAACGCCACCGTGAACGTCGAAGTCCCCCCTGCCTCCGTCGCCTGACCGCTCACCGAACCCACGTCCAGCCCGTACTCGTTGTCCGCGTTCACCGCGTACACGGTGAGCGCCGAGAGCGCGTCGTAGTTGGAATCCACGGTGTTCGCCGTATCCACCGTCACGGTGACGGTGTAGTCCTGGCTGCCGTCGGCCGCCGGCGGCGAATCGTCCGCCCCGGTCACCGTCACCGTCTGCGCCGTGCTCCAGGTGCTCGACGTGAAGGTCAGGACCGCCGGCGCCGCCGTGCCTTCGTCCGTGTCCGAGCTCGCCACGTCGAGCTCCACGTTCCCCGTGGGCTCGCTCTCCAACGCCACCGTGAACGTCGCCGTCCCCCCCGACTCCGTCGTCACCAGCCGGTTCGTCGTCGACGTCGACGGCGACACCGCGATCCCCGCCGTGTCGTCGTCGGCCAAGGTCAGCGCGACCCCGCCCCCGGTCACCGTGCCCGCCCCGTGCCCGTTGGTCAGCGCCGCCGTCACCGTCACCTGCCGATCCGCCGCGTCCACATCGTTGTCCACCGCGGTGAGCGCCACCTCGTCCGCACTCACCGTCGCCCCGGCCGCGATCACGATCCGGGACGCCGCCCCCGAGCCCACCGTGAACGCCCCCGACACCGACTGCACCGTCACCGTCGTCGCCTGCACCGACACTCGGCTCAAGGTCGCCGTCACCGTCGATACCCCGCCGTTCTCCGAGATCGACGACGCCGACAGCGCCAAGGCCGCATCCGGCGCCGCGTCGTCGTCGGCGATGGTCAGCGTCCTGGCGATCGGCTGCTGTACGCCCTGGTCGTTGACCGCCGTTCCCGAAACGGTCACCTGCTTGTTCGGCGCGTCCGTGTCGTCGTCCATCGCCGCGACGGTCACCGTGCCGCTGCTGGTGGTGGCGCCCACCGGGATGGTCAGCGTCGCCGCGCTCGACAGCGCGTAGTCCCCCGCCGCCGCCCCGGTCGAGGCCACCGGCGCGACCGACACCGTGACCGTCGTCGCCGCGCTCGAGGCCCGGTTCAAGGTCGCGGTCACCGCCGCGGTGCTGCCCGTCCCGCTCTCGTCGATGGTGGAGGGCGTCAACACCAGGGTCACCGTGGGCGGGCCTTCGTCGTCGCGGATGGTCAGCGTCACGGCCGGCGGCGCCGTCACCCCGTTGCCCCCCGCCGCCGTCGCCGACACGCGCACTTGGGCGTCCGGCTCGTCGGCGGTGTTGTCGTTCGCCGTCACCGTCACCAGGCCCGCGCTCGTCGTATCGCCCGCCGCGATCGTCAGCTTCGCCGTGCTCGACAGGGTGAAGTCGCCCGCCACCGCGCCCGTCGAGGCCACCGCCGCCGCGGCCACCGTCACCGTCACCGCCGCGCTCGACGGGCCGGACAGGGTCGCGGTCACCGTCGACACCCCGCCGTTCTCCGAGATCGAAGTGGAAGAGAGCGCCAGCGCCGCCGTCGGCAAGTCGTCGTCGTCCTCCAGGGTCAGGGTCGCGTTCGGCGGGTTCGCGACACTGTTGCCGCCCGCCGCCGTCCCCGACACCGTCACCGACTTGTTCGGCGAGTGCACCGCGTTGCCGTTCGCCGTCACCGTCACCGTGCCCGTGCTCGTCGTCGAACCCGCCGCGATCGTCAGCGTCTTCGCCGCGCTCAGGGCGAAGTCCGCGGCGACCGCCCCGGTTCCGGCCCCCGCCCCCACTGTCACCGTCACCGCCTCGCTCGACACGCCCGACAAGGTCGCGGTCACCGTCGAGACCCCGCCCGTCTCCGTGATCGATGTGGAAGAGAGCACCAGCGCCACCGTCGGCAAGGCGTCGTCCTCCTCCAGGGTCAGGGTCGCGTCCGGCGGGTCCGCGACACCGTTGCCGCCTGCCGCAGTTCCCGAGACGGTCACCGACTTGTTCGGCGAGTGCACCACGTTGCCGTTCGCCGTCACCGTCACCAAGCCCGCGCTCACCGTCGAACCCGCCGCGATCGTCAGCGTCTTCGCCGTGCTCAGGGCGAAGTCCGCGGCGACCGCGCCGGTTCCGGCCGTCGCCCCCACCGTCACCGTCACCGCCTCGCTCGACACCCCCGACAAGGTCGCGGTCACCGTCGAGACCCCGCCCGTCTCCGTAATCGACGAAGGTGTGAGCACCAGCGCCGCCGTCGGCAAGTCGTCGTCGTCCTCCAGGGTCAGGGTCACGTCCGGCGGGTCCGCGACGTCGTTGCCGCCTGCCGCCGTGCCCGACACCGTCACCGACTTGTCCGGCGCATCCACCGTGTTGCCGTTCGCGGTCACCGTCACCGTGCCCGCGCTCACCGTCGTACCCGCCGCGATGGTCAGGGTCCTCGCGCTCGACAGGTCGAAGTCGCCCGATACCGCGCCCGTCGAGCCCACCGCCGCCGCGGCCACCGTCACCGTCACCGCCTCGCTCGACGGGCCGGACAACCGCGCCGTCACCGTGGAGATACCGCCCGTCTCCGTAATCGACGAGTCGGAGAGCACCAGCGACACCGTCGGCAAGTCGTCGTCGTCTTCCAGGGTCAGGGTCACGTTCGGCGGGTCCACGACGTTGTTGCCGCCTGCCGCCGTCCCCGACACCGTCACCGACTTGTCCGGCGCATCCACCGTGTTGCCGTTCGCGGTCACCGTCACCGTGCCCGCGCTCACCGTCGCCCCCGCCGCGATCGTCAGGGTCGTCGCGCTCGACAGGTCGAAGTCCGCCGCGGCCGCACCCGTCCCCACCGCCGCGGCCACCGTCACCGTCACCGCCTCGCTCGATGGGCCGGAGAGGGTCGCGGTCACCGTCGAGATACCGCCCGTCTCCGTAATCGAGGGCGGCGTGAGGACCAGCGCCACCGTCGGCAAGTCGTCGTCGTCCTCCAGGGTCAGGGTCGCGTCCGGCGGGTTCGCGACGCCGTAGCCCCCCGCCGCGGTTCCCGAGACGGTCACCGACTTGTTCGGCGAATCCACCGTGTTGCCGTTCGCGGTCACCGTCACCGTGCCCGCGCTCGTCGTCGCCCCCGCCGCGATCGTCAGGGTCGTCGCGCTCGACAGGTCGAAGTCCCCCGACACCGCCCCGGCGCCCGCCGCTGCCGCCACGGTCACCGTCACCGCCGCGCTCGACGGACCGGACAGCCGCGCCGTCACCGTCGATACCCCGCCCGTCTCCGTAATCGAAGTGGAAGAGAGCGCCAGCGCCACCGTCGGCAGCGTCTCGTCGTCGGTCAGGGTCAGCGCCGCCCCCGTCACCGACCCCGCGCCCTGGCCGTTCGCCAGCGCCGCCGTCACCGTCGCCGTGCGCCCGGCCGAGCCCTGGTGGACCGCGTCGTCCACCGCCGTCACCAACACCGTGTCGGAGGCGGCCGTGGTGGCGCCCGCCGCGATGGTGATCGTCGCGTCCGTGCCCACCGTCCAGGCCCCGGAGACCGCCGCCACCGTCACCGTCGAAGGCTCGCTCGACGGGTGCGACAAGGTCGCCGTCACCGTCGAGACCCCGCCGTTCTCCGAGACCGACGACGGGTTCAGCGCCAAGGTCACCGTCGGCGCAGGGTCGTCGTCGGTGATGGTCAGGGTCGCCCCCGTCACCGTCATGGTCGCCCCGTCCGCCGCCGCCCGGTCGTTGGCAGCCGTCCCCGTCACCGTCGGCGTGCGGTCCGGCTCGTCCGTCGGGTTGTCCACCGCCGTGACCATCGCCGTGTCCGTGCTCGTCGTGTCGCCGGCCGCGACGACGATGGTCGCGTCCGCGCCCGCGCCCACCGTCCAGACCCCGGCGACCGCCGTCACCGTCACCGTCGTCGCCGCGCCGGAGGGATGCGACAGCCGCGCCGTCACCGTCGCCGCGTTGCCCGTCCCGCTCTCCGCGATGCTCGCGGGATTGAGCGCCAGGGTCACCGTCGGCGGGCCGTCGTCGTCGGTGGTGCTCACCGACACGTCCACGTTCGCGAGGCCGTCGTAGTCCGTGTCCCCGCTCGACGGGTCGAGCCGCACGTTCCAGGCGGCCGTGCCGTCGTCGACCGGGTCCTGCACCCCCGTCACCGTCACCGTCTGCGCCGCGTTCCAGGCCGACGGCGCGAAGACCAGGGTCGTCGAGGCCGCCGGCGCCCCGCCGCCCGCCGACACCAGCCCCTCGCCCTCGTCCCGGCTCGTCACCGCCACCGTCACCGCCTCCGCCGGCCGCGTCCTCAGCGCCACCGTGAAGGTCGCCGTCCCCCCCGACTCCGTCGCCTGACCGCTCACCGAACCCACGTCCAGGCCGAACTCGTTGTCCGCGTTCGCCGCGTACACCGTGAGGCCGGAGAGCGCGTCGTACTTCGCGTCGGCCGTGTTCGTCCGGTCCACCGTCAAGGTGACGGTGTAGCTCCGGCTGCCGTCGGCCACCGGCGGCGAATCGTCCACCCCGGTCAGGGTCACCGTCTGCGCCGTGCTCCAGTCGCTCGCCGTGAAGGTCAGCACCGCCGGCGCCGCCGTGCCCTCATCCGTGTCCGTGCTCGCCACGTCGAGCTCCACGTCCCCCGTGGGCTCGCTCTCCAGCCGCACGGTGAACGTCGCCGTCCCCCCCGACTCCGTGGTCCGCAGCCGGTTCGTCGCCGACGTCGCCGGCGACACCGCGACCCCCGCCGTGTCGTCGTCGGCCAGGGTCAGCGCCGCCCCCGTCACCGTCCCCACCCCCTGGCCGTTCGCCGCACTCCCCGTCACCGTCACCGCGTTGTCCGCCGCATCCACCGCGTTGTCCACCCCGGACACCGTCGCCGTGTCCGAAGGGTTCGCCGTCGCCCCCGCCGCAATCACGATGGTCGCGTCCGAGCCCACCCTGTACGCCGCCCCCATCGCCGCCGTCACCGTCACCGTCGTCGGCTCCGACGACGGGCGCGACAACGCCGCCGTCACCGTCGCTGCGCCGCCGTTCTCCGAAACCGAAGACGGCGTCACCGACAACGCCACCGTCGGCGCCGCGTCGTCGTCCGTGAGCATCAGGGTCGCCCCGGTCACCGCGCCCGCCCCCTGGCCGTTGGCCAGCGCCGCGGTCACCGTCGGCGTTCGGGCCGGCTCGTCGACGTCGTTGTCCACCGCCACCACCGTCGCCGTGTCCGTCGCGTTCGTCGTCGAGCCTGCCGCAATTACGATCACCGCGTCCGAACCCACCGTGTAGGAGCCCGGTAACGCCGTCACCGTCACCGTCGAGGGCTCCGACGACGGGTGCGAGAGCGTCGCGGTCACCGTCGCTGCGCCGCCGGACTCCGCAATCGAGGCCGGTGAGACGGCCAGCGCCGCGGTCGGCGGGTCGTCGTCGTCGGTGATGGTCAGCGTCGTCAAGGGCGGCGCCCGCACGTCCTCGCTCGCCGCCGCCCGCACCGTCACCCGTTTGTCCGGCGCGTCCACCGGGTTGTCCACCCCGGTGACCGTCACCGCGCCGGCGCTGGTCGTCTCCCCCGCCGCGAAGGTCAGGATCGCCGCGGCGGAGAGGGTGAAGTCGCCCGCCACCGTGGGCGGCGACGGCGCTGCCGACACGGTGAGCGTCGACGCCGAGACCGCCTCCTTGTCCAGGGTCGCGGTCACCGTCGAAACCCCGCCGTTCTCCGAGATCGATGACGGCGCCAGGGCCAGCGCCGCCTTCGGCAGCGGCGTGATGGGGACCCACTCGGCGTAGTAGTCCAAGCCTCGAACGGGGTTGGAGTGGGTCGAGCCGTAGATGACGATCACCACGCCGTCGTTGTCGATCATCGCCTGGGTCAGCGAAATCGAGCTCGGCATCGTCCCCTTGGGGGCGAGCCTCGTGCAGATGCTCGAGTCCGGCGGGCCCGGCCACGGCGACGCCGGTGACCAAGGTTCTGAGCGGATCTGTCTGGGCCCGCGGACGGTCCTGGTGACGCAGGCATAGGCCTCGGCATATCGCCTGTTGCCGGTCTTTGTTCCCAAGGCGATGCTGATCGGTTGCGGCCTCGTCTTGCCGAGCAGGGGCTGCGTGGTGACGTCCCATCCGTCGCCGTCACTCACAGGCGTTGGATAGGGGCGTCTCCACTGCGTCTGGCTCGGCGGCGAGTCGTTGTCGGTGATCGTCAGGGTCACGTCCGCCGGCGCCGAAACGCCGTTGCCCCCCGCCGCCGCGCCCGAGATCGTCACCTGCTTGGCGGCGGCCTGCCGCTCGTCGTCGTTGACCCCCGTGACGGTCACCCGGCCGGTGCTGGCCGTCGCGCCCGCCGCGATGGTCAGCGTCCGGGCGGCGCTCAGGCTGAAATCGGTCAGGGCCACGCCCGACGCCGGGGCCGCCGACACCGTGACCGTCACCGCCTCGCTGGACTCGCCGGAGAGCTCCGCCGTCACCGTGGCCACGCCCCTCGCCTCCGAGATCGACATCGGCGACAGCGAGAGCGTGATCGTCGGGGTCGTCTCGTCGTCGGTGATGGTCAGGGTCGCGGCGGCCGGGTCCGCCACCCCGCGCCCTCCGACCGCCGCCGCCGAGACCCTCACCCGCTTGTCCGGCGCGTCCACGTCGTTATCCGCCGCCGTCACCGTCACCTGGCCGGTGCTGACGGTGGCCCCGGCCGCGATGGTGAGCGCCGTCGCCGCGCTCAAGGTGAAGTCGCCCGCGACGGCCGGGGAGACCGCCGAAGCCGCCGCCGTCAACGTCACCGCCGCGCTGGAGGGGTGGGAGAGCGCCGCGGTGACCGTCGCAACCCCGCCGTCCTCCGAGATCGACGCCGGCGACAGCTTCAGCGTCAGCGTCGGCAGCATGTCGTCGTCGGTGATGGTCAGGGTCGCGGCGGCCGGGTCCGCCACGCCGTTGCCGCCGTCGGCCGCGCCGGAGATCGTCACCGTCTTGTCCGGCGAATCCACGGTGTTCGGGTTCGCGGTCACCGTGACGGTCCCCGAACTCGCCGTCTCCCCGGCTGCGATGGTCAGGGTCGCCGCCGCGCTCAGCGTGAAGTCGCCGCCCGCCGCGTCCGCCCCCGGCGCGGCCGACACCGTGACCGTCACCGCCTCGCTGGACGCGCCCGACAGCGCCGCGGTCACCGTGGTCACGCCGCCCGACTCCGGGATCGAAGACGACGACAGCGCCAAGGTCGCCGTCGGCAGGGTCTCGTCGTCGCTCAGGGCCAGCGCCGCCCCGGTCACCGCGGCCGTGCCCTGGTCGTTGATCATCGTGGCCGTCACCGTCACGCTCCGGCCGGCGCTGCCCTGGTGGACGTCGTCGTCCACCGCCGCAATCGCCGCGGTGTCCGCGCTCGTCGTCCGTCCTGCCGCGATGACGATCCACCGGTCCGGGGCCTGGATAGGAATGCCGTTCAACGAGAACCGGCGCGTGACGATGCCGTAGAACCCCGTGGCCGCCGCCACCGAGATGGTCGTCGCCGCGCTCGAGGTCCGGCTCAGCACCGCGCCCACCTCCGCCGTCCCGCCGTTCTCCGAAATCGACGCCGGCGACAGCGACAGCGTCACCCCCGGCGGGTCGTCGTCGTCGGCGATGGTCAGGGTCGCGTCGGGCGGGTTCGCCGCCCCGCGCCCGCCGCTGGCCGCGCCGGAGACCGTCACCCGCTTGTCCGGCGCGTCCGTGCGGTCGTCCACCGCGGCGACGGTCACCGCGCCGGCGCTGGTGGTGGCGCCGGCGGCGATGGTCAGGGTGTCGGCGGCGCTCACGCTGAAGTCGCCCGAGTCCGCCGGGGACACCGCGACCGCCGACACCGTGACCGTCACCGCTTCGCTCGACGGGTGCGAGAGCGCCGCCGTCACCGTCGCCGTGCTGCCCGCCCCGCTCTCGTCGATGGTCGAGGGCGAGAGCGTCAAGGTCAGCGTCGGCAGGGCGTCGTCGTCGGTGACGGTCAGCGTCGCCGCGGCCGGGTCCGCGATGCCGTTGCCCCCGGCCGCCGCGGCGCCGACCGTGACCAGCTTGTCGGGGGAGTCCGTCGTGTCGGCGACGGCGGCGACCGTCACCGTCCCGGCGCTCGCCGTCTCCCCGGCGGCGATGGTCAGGGTCGCCGCCGCGCTCAGGGTGAAGTCGCCGGCCGCCGCGTTCGCCCCCGCCGCCGCCGTCACCGTGAGCGTCGTCGCCGCGCTCGACTCGCCCGAGAGCGTCGCGGTGACCGTGGACAGCCCGCCCGCCTCGGCGATCGACGCGGGCGCCAGCGCCAGCGCCGCCGTCGGCAGCGCCTCGTCGTCCGCCAGGGTCAGGGTCGCGCTCGCCGGGTCCGCGACCCCGTTGCCGCCCGCCGCCGTGCCGGAGACCGTCACCCGCTTGTCCGGCGCATCCACGTCGTTGTCGCTGGCCGTGATCGTCACCGTCCCGGTGCTCGCGGTGGCGTTCGCGGCGATGGTCAGCGTCGTGCCGCCGCTCAGGCCGAAGTCGCCCGCCACCGCACCCGACACGGCCACCGCGGAAGCCGAGACCGTGACCGTCACCGCCTCGCCCGAGGTCCCGCCGTTCAGGCTCGCCGTCACCGTCGCCACCCCGCCCGACTCCGAGACCGACGACGACGACAGCACCAGCGACACCGTGGGCGGGCCGTCGTCGTCGCGCAAGGTCAGGGTCGCGTCGGGCGGATCCGCCGCCCCGGGGCTGCCCGACGCCGAGCCTTTCACCGTCACCTCCTTGTCCGGCGAAGACGTCGGGTTGCCCACCGCGGTCACCGTCACCACGCCCGCGCTCGTCGTCCGCCCGGCGGCGACGGTCAGCGTGTTCGCCGTGCTCAAGGTGAAGTCGCCGTCCACCGCGCCCGTGGACGCCGTCGCCGACACCGCGATCGTCGCCGCCTCCGCCGAGGGGTGGCTCAGGGTCGCGGTCACCGTCGCGACTCCGCCCGACTCCGAGACCGACGCCGGGGCGAGGGCGAGCGCCGAGCTCGGCCGCGAGTCCTCGTCGGCGATGGTCAAGGTCAGCGCCGCCGGCGCCGCCACCAGCCCGTGACCGCCGGCCACCGCCCCGCTCACCGTCGCCGTCTTGTCCCGGGAGTCGATGGTGTCGTCGGTCGCGGCGATCGTCACCGCGCCGGCGCTCGCGGCCGCTCCGGCCGCGATGGTCAGCGTCCGCGCCGCGCTCAGGGTGAAGCCGCCGTCCGCGGCCAGCGCCGCGTAGGTCGAGGCCGCCGACACCGTCACCGTGATCGCCTCGCCGGAGATCCCGCCGCCCAGGCTCGCCGTCACCGTCGTCGCGTTGCCCGCCCCGCTCTCCCGGATCGTGTCCGGGCGCCCCGCGTCCGGGTCCGACAGCGACAGCGCCAGGGTCGGCGTCGGGTCGTCGTCGGTGATCGTGCCCACCCCGGTCGCCGCGCTCCCGAGCACCGCCCCGGAGGGGTTGGAAAGGGCGATGCGGATCGTCTCGTCGGGCTCGTCCCGCGCGTCGCCGGTCACCGTCACCTCGACGGTCTTGCTCGTGTCCGCGGCGGCGAAGGTCAGCGCGCCCCCGGAGAACGCGGTGTAGTCCGCCCCGGAGGCGGCCGTGCCGGGGTCCGCGTCCGCCGCCCAGTCCACCGTCACCTGCCGGCCCGGCGCCCGGTTCAGGGTCACCGCGAAGGGCAGCGCCGCCGTCTCCCCCGCCGCCCCTTCCGACACGCTCGGCGAGGAGATGGACACGGCGATCTCCTCGACCTCGATGGAGAAGCGCAGCTCCGCCTTGTCGCCGTCCCCGTCGGTCGCGACCAGCGTGTAGTTGGTCGCGCCCTGCACCGCGGTCGGCGTGCCGGAGAGCGTGCGCGTCGCCGCGGTGAAGACCAGCCCGTCCGGCAGGCCCTCCTCGACGCTGTAGGTCAGGCCGCCGTCGCCGCCGGTCGCCGCCGGCAGTACCTGGGAGACCGCGTTGTCCTTCACCCAGCTCCAAGCCGGGCTGGCGGTCGCGCCGAAGCTGGGCATGGTCTGGCGCCCGCGCACCTTGTGGTTCGGGTCGTCCAGCACCGCCCCGAAGCTCCGGTCTATCCGGTTGTCGCCGCCGCCTATGCCGGCACGGTAGAAGCGCAGATAGCCGGATTTGCCGGCGCCCATCGGGTTGGCCGGGAAGCTGATGCCGTCGCCGTCCCAGTCGCTCTCCACCACCGCATAGCTGAAATCGAGCTTGTCCTGCCGGGTGGCCCCGGTCGGGTTGCACACCCGGCGCGTGTTGCCGCCGATGCGGATGTTCAGACAGATGTTGCTTCGGATGATGCTGCCGATGTTGCGGCTGAAATCGACCCGTGCGGTGATGGTGTCGTTGGTCCCGAAATCCCCGTTCTTGCCATAGGTCCGGTCGCTCCCGGGGTTCGACGTGACGGTGATCGATTCGATCCCCACGTCGTCCCGCACCTCCAGGTTGAAGGTCAGGTCGGCCGTGCGGCCGAACCCGTCCGTCGCCCGCAGCGTGTAGCTCTGCCGCGCCGACACCCCGCTGTGCGAGCCGGTGATCGTCGCCGTGGCCGCGTCCAGCACGAGCCCGCTCGGCAGCGGCCGCTCCGGCGCCATCGAATACCTGACGCGGTGCGCCTGGGCCGCGTTCGAGAGCGTCGGCAGCCGGTGGCTCGCCGATCCGCAGTCGTCGAACGACCCGCACCGATAGAGGATCAGGCTCGGACTCGACACCCCGGCGAAGCTCGGCGCCGGCGTATCCACCTTGTGCCCGGACTGGTCGCCGAAGCCGTGCAGCGCCTTTTCCAGCTCGAACTGTCTGAAGCTGCTGCCGGCCGTGCCCCTGATGCCGCTCTCGGCGTTGCCGGGGGAGCTCAGCGCGTTCTGGGCGAGGGCGACGCCGTTGGTGTCCCGGTCGCCTGCCCGCACCACGTAGTCGAAATAGAGGCGGCGGATGGTAAAGGCCGGGCCGTAACGGGCGCTCCGGTCCTCCCACACACCGGTGATCGTGCGGTGACTGTTCTCCCCCACCGTGAGGACGAGCTGGACCGTGCCCACCGAGTTGACCGAGATGCTGGTCCTGGTCTGGGTCCGCCCCCAGGGGACGTACACCGTGATCGTCTCCCCCGGGTAATAGGTGTCGCCCGAGGCCGGGCGGGAGATGATGCGCGGCTGGTCCAGCATGTGCGGGTTGTAGAGGCGGTGGTGCCAGTCTGGCGCGCCGACGTGCGCCGCCGCGTCCGGCGCGAACGCCGCCAGCGCCGCGACGGCGGCCAGCCCGGCCGCCATCCGCACGGCCGCGACGGTGGGTGCGGCCGCGCGCCGGCTCCTGTTTGCGGCGGCTCTCATGGCAGCAGGCGCACTATCCCGCTGCGCCCCCCGGCTCCCGAGGGCGTCACCTCGGGATTCCGTTCACCGGGGCTCGATGGCAGATGACTCGATTCGATCACATCGAAACCGCCAATGGGAAGCGCAACCCTTTTGCAGCAGGGGGGAGTTTCCATACACGAAAACGCCATTCTGCACAACATCCAAGGGTAATGAGGCATGTGCGCTGTGGGGTTTTCGGGGCTGTCCGGTGGAGGCCGGACGTTCGTTCCGGGCGCGCGAGGGGGTGCGAGGGGGCGCAATCGAGCCCGAAGAGGAGCCATAGACCCCGCATCGGGCCTTCGTGCAGGGGCAAAATGTGCCGGTGCGCACGACGCGCACGAGCCGAGGCTTGGCCCGCGGGACCGGACCGGGACAGATGGGAGCGCAGCGAGCCGGTCAGCCGGTGTCGGCCCAAGGAACCGGGCCGTACAACGAACGCATCCGTTCGGGGCGCCCGGCGCGCACCTGACCCAACGCGAGCGCCATCATCACCGCGAGCGCCAAGCCCACGCGCGTGCGCATCCGGGACAAGCCTCGCACGAAGTGCGGCTCGAACTCGAAGCTGCGGTCCAAACGGGCGTTGATCCGTTCCAGGGCCGTGCGCCGACGGTAGCCGCGCTTCCATGCGGGGCTTCCGTAGGGGGTGGGGGTGAAGATGCGCTGGTCGTGCCGGTCGAGCACGATGCGCACCACGCGCCCGTACTCCCCGCCTTGGCCGCCCCCCATCCGCTCGCACTCCATGCGGCCCTCGCACGTGAGGCCGCAGGCCGCCGCCGGACACCGGTACTTGAGCGCGTTGCGCCCCGAGTCGAACCCCCAGAACGCCAGGTCGCGTTGCTCCCCCGTGCTCGGGCATCGGCAATGCACCTGACCCTTCTCGGTGTACACGATGCAGTCTGGACTTACCCTGGTCTGGTGGACGGTTGATGGTTTTCGCCCCTGTTGTTGTGATGGGCGAGCCCCGGTGAGGGTAGATTCTCCCTGATTCCGGGAGCGGGAAGTCTCCCCCGAGGGTGGTTCGGGACCTCGTCCCGCGCGATCGGGTCGGCCGCGGCGCGGCGGCGGCGGGCGAGATGCTCGAAGTCGTCGGGGCTGAGATAGCCCAGGGCGGAGTGGCGCCGGTAACGGTTGTACCAGCCTTCGATGAAGTCGAACAGCGCTCTCTTCGCTTCGCTTCGGGTCCGAAACGAACGCCGGTCGAGGAGTTCGCATTCCACGGTCGCGAAGAAGCTCTCGGCCATCGCATTGTCGTAGCAGTCGCCCGCGGAGCCGGTCGAGGGACGTACCCCCATCTCCCGGCAGCGCTTGCCGAACGCCACCGAGGTGTACTGCGTGCCCTGGTCCGAATAATGGATCACCTCTTGGGGCCGGCGCTGGCTGACGGCCATGTTCAGCGCTTCGAGGACCAGTTCGGTGCGAAGATGGTCCTGCATCGCCCAGCCCACGATGCGCCGGCTGTACACGTCGAGCACCACGGCCAGGAACACGAACCCCGCCCAGGTCGGCACGTAGGTGATGTCGGCGACCCAGAGCCGGTCCGGCGCCTCGGCGTGGAAGTGTCGTTCGACCAGATCCGCAGCCGCCCGCCGGCCCGGCTCCGGGCGCGTGGTGCGCGTACCCCGGCGCCGGCTCACCCCTGCCAACCCTTCCTCGCGCATCAGCCGCGCCACGCGCTTGCGGCCCACCGCGTGCCCCCGAGCGGCCAAGTCGGCATGGACCCGAGGCGCCCCGTAGGTCCCTCGCGAACGCCGATGAGTCGCCCGGACCTCGCCCCGCAACTCCTCATCGCGCCGCGCATGGCGCGAACGCCCCCGGCCTCGCCACGCATAGTACCCGCTGGGGGAGACACCCAGCACCCGGCACATCGTGGCCACCTGATGCACGGCTCGGTTCGCTCTCACGAGCTCGAAGACCTCCCGAGCACCGTCCCGGTCTCCCGAGCGAACCAAGCCGCGGCTTTTTTTAGAATCTCCCGCTCTTCACGAAACTGGCGATTCTCCCGGCGCAGCCGCCGCAACTCCTCTCGCTCAACGCTCGTCAGACCGTCCTCGCGGCGACCTTCATCTCGGTCGGCCTGACGCACCCAGTTGCGGACCGCCTGCGATGAACACCCGAACTCGCGAGCGAGCTCCCCGGGCGTGCGACCCGCCCGCACCAGCTCCACCATCTGACGCCGGTACTCCGGCGCATACGGCGCTCGTCTTTCTGCCATCCGGACACCTCCTCTGCACAATGATCAGGTGTCCACGAAACCGGGGCAACTCCATAGAGGCATGTGCGCCCGGTCCGGGGCCGCCGCGGTCCGCGCCCGCTTCGTCGTAATACGAGGCATGTGCGCTGTAGAGGCATGTGCGCCCGGTCCGGGGCCGCCGCGGTCCGCGCCCGCTTCGTCGTAATACGAGGCATGTGCGCTGTAGAGGCATGTGCGCTGTGGGGTTTTCGCCGGGCACGCCTCTCGCGAACGCTCTTGGGCACGGCGTCCTGGGAACGCGGGCGTCCCGCCCGCACTGATCGGCGGCGGCCTCGCCCTCCCATTTGCGGGCGGGACGCCCGAGTCTGGAAGACGCGCCGTTCCCAGGACGCCGTGCCCGTGAAAGTGGCTCCGTGGGGTGAAATCCGCCAGCAACCCCCTCGAGCCGACCCCAAACCACGGAAGAACGCCGGCTCCGTGGGGGTAGGAAATATCTCGATCCCCTCTATATCAAGAGGTTACGAACAGCACCCGGGCCTCGTAATACATCCGGGGGTGGCACTCGGCGCGGTGCCGGTCAGCCAGTCTTGAACCGTGGCCGAAGAGGGTTTACGGTAAGGCCGTGCGCCGGAGAGAGAGGGAGACGAACCCACCGGACCACCACCCCGCGAGGCCGTTCCCATGCCCAGGCTCAGCCAGGAAACGATTGCCGTCATCGGCATCGGTGTCGCCCTCGGCGCCCTCATTCTCACCACCACCGGCGGGCTGCGCGAGGAGATTCGAGCCGTTCGAGCCGAGGCGCACGCCGACCGGGAAGCGTCCGAACGGCGCGCGGCCGCCGACCGGGAAGCGTCCGAACGGCGCGCGGCCGCCGACCGGGAAGCGTCCGAACGGCGCGCGGCCGCCGACCGGGAGGCGTCCGAACGGCGCGCGGCCGATTTCGAGAAGCAAATCATCAGGCTGACCGAACAGCAAGGAACCCTCGGCGGCCTCGTCGAAGGCCTGCGCCACCGGCAACTGACCGCCGCCGGCTCGAACGACCCGCCCGGGTGACACGACGCGCTTCGCCGGGCGAGCCGGAGCCTGCTCCCGGCTCGACCCGGGGACAAGCTCCGGGGAAGGAAGGATTCGCCGTTCGGCGAAGAGCCGTCCTTCCCCCGCTTCCGCGGGGGCCAGGCTCCGCGAAGCCCGTACCCGCGAAGGCCTGGGCTCGCGGAAGCGGGGGCGGGTAGCGGCGGTCCGGGGAACCTCCGGCGCACCCGCACCTGACAGCTCAAGCTTCGGGATTCAAAATACCCGAATAAGGCGACGGATTCCCGCTTTCGCGGGAATGACGTCATTTCAGCGAGGCGCGTTGCTTTCAGGCTGGCCGTCATTCCCGCGAAGCTCGTGCCCGCGAAAGCGGGTAGCGAGGATCCGGGAACTTTCCGGCGCGCCCGCACCTACCAGGACAGGCGCAGCTCGAGGCTCACCCCGTGCCCGGGCCGGTCCGTGTCACGCTCGCGCCGCCAGCCCTCCAGGTCCAGATCGAACGCACCCGCCGGACGGGCCAGCCGCCACCCCAGCCCGTACCGGCGTTCCCCCTCCGGCGCCTGGCCATAGCGGAGGTAGGGCGTCCCCACCCCGAAGCCCCCGAACACACTCGCTCCGTAGCCCAGCTCCGCATCCAGCCCCGCGCCGCCCGAGCGCCCGCCGGACGGCGACCGCCTCCCGGCCACCCCTTCCTCCCACAGCCGCGCCGTACCGCTCCCCGCGCTCCCCCACACCGGCTCCACGCTCAGCGACAGGCCCCGGTCGTTCGCGCGGGGCGAGAGCATCATGCCGCCCGTGATCCCCCACTCGTCCAGATCGCTCCGGTGCGCCGCCAGCGCCCGGCCACGAGCCTCCAGGGTCAGACGACCGCCCGCATCGCTCCACGACACCCCGCCGCCGACCTCCACCCCCGCGCCCGTAGCCCCGTCCCCGCCATCCCAGCGAACCCCCAGCTCCGCCGACGGCGCGAGGCGCCCACCACCGGACAGCACGTACTCCCGCGTACCCTCCGCCGAGACCCGCAGCCGCTTCGTGCGCACCGACAGCCCCTCGATCAGCGAACCGTTCTCGTCCACCTCGTAGCGGGTCGCCTGCCCCTCGCCCTTCAGGTCCAGCCGCACCGCTCCCCCGGCCGGCGACACCCGCCACGCACCCCCCGCCGCCACCGCCAGAAGCCCGCTGTCGCTCTCCTGACGACCGAAGCGCTCCCGCAGCGCCTCGTCGACGATCTCGACCTCCCCGGAGCCGTAGCCCAACGCCCCCCACAGCCGCGAACCGGACCCCGACGACCATCCCACGTAGGGCTGCACGCTCGCCATCCGGCTCCGGTGCACCCCCGCGACCGCCTCCTCCCCGCCGCGGTCCGTGTACTCCAGCTCGCTCTCGAACCACGACAACCCGAGACCCCCGGTGAGCCCGGACCCGAACCCCGCGTCCGCCCCCAGGTGGGCCGCGAACAGCTCCCCCGACCATTCGAGCGACGGCGCGTCCCGCGACAGGCTCCGACGCTCCCCCGACCCCCAGACGGTGACCGACCGGCCCCCGCCCGGCGGCCCCCCGCCTTCGCCTTCGCCCCCGCCGCCGAGGCCGGCCGCGAACGACTGGCCGCTCCACAGCTCCTTCCAGGACACCCCGCCCTCTTCCAGCGCCGACTCGTTCGACTGCAAGAACCCCGCCAGCGCCCCGGACAGCCCCTCGCCGGACGCCCCCGAGCCGCCTCCGCTCCCGCCCCCCGCGGACCCCAACCGCCGCGACACCGCCTCCATCGCGCTCGCCCACGACGCGCGCGACACCTCCGGCAGGATCGAGCGGTTGATCGCCGCAAGGCGCGCGCGGGCCGGACCGACGGCCGCCACCACCTCGATGGTGAGCTCCAGCACGTCGCTCTCCCCGTCGATGTCCGTCGCCGTCCAGGTGTAGCCCTTCTCCGCGAACTCCTCCGTCGGCGTGCCCGACAGGACCCGCGTCTCACCGTCGAAGCCCAGTCCCGGCGGCAGGACCAGAGGCCGCGGACCCAGCTCGTGGCGCGTCCGATCGCCGCCCGTCGCCTTCGGCAGCTCCACCGGCTCGACGGCCTCGTCCACCGTGAACACCAGCCCCGTCCGGGTGAAGTCCCCCGGGAACACCGGCTTCGTGTCCGCGTACCCCACCGCGAACGGCGAGAAATCCGTCACCCCGCTGGCGCACACCCCCTCGTCACTCTCCGCCGACCCGGCCACCTCCGTCCAATCGCTGCCGTCATGGTGCAACAACCGCAGCGGACGGCCCTGCGCCGCATCGCGCACCCCGTCCTCCACCGGCAGGCACAGCCGCAGCCCCGCGGACGGAACCGCTCCCTCCGTCACCGCCACGTCCACCACCGTGCGCGCCCCCGCCGACTCGTAGGTGAACGCATCGCTCGCCGCCGGCGCCTCCACCGGCGCGAAGGTCAGCTTCAAAGGCTCGTTCGACGGCGAGTCGGACAGGGCCTCCAAGTCCAGCTCGATCCCCTCCGGCACGCCGGGCCGCACTATCACGGTCACCGTCCGACCGCCGATGCGGTAGGTCGTCTCGCCCGTGCCGCCTACCTTCACCTTGGGGTCGCCCGACACCGCCACGGCCAGCGACCCCGTCACCCCGCCGTAACCGCCGCCCGACGCCGTGTGCGTCAGGGACGCCACATCGGCATAGTCGTCCCCGTCGTCCTGCGCGGTCACGGTCACCGTCTGCGGCGCGTTCCACTCCGCCGGGGTGAAGGTCAGGCTGCCGGGGGAGACCTCCACGTCCGCCTCGTCGCTCGCCACCGCTACCGTCACCGTTCCTTCCGGCCGGCTCGTCAGCTTCACCGTGTAGTCCGCCCCGGCGGTGTCGCCCTCCGCGACCGCGAGGGACGACGGCGCGAACGCGAGGCCCTTCTCGTCGTCGTCCTCGATGGTGAGCGTTGCCCCGGCCACGGTCACGGTCTGTGCATCGGCGACGGCGCGGGCGTTCACCGCCGTCCCCGAGACCCTCACCGTCTTGTCCGGCGCGTCCACAGCGTTGTCCACCGCGATCACCGTCACCGTCCCGGCGCTCGATCTCGAGCCGGCCGCGATGATCAGCATCCTCGCCGTGCTCAAGCTGAAGTCGTCCGCCGTCGCCGGGGACACCGGCGCGGCCGTCACCGTCACCGTCGTCGGCTCGTTCGACGGGTGCGACAGCGTCGCCGTCACCGTCGCCACGCCGCCGTTCTCCGAGACCGACGACGGTGCCAGCGCCAGCGTCACCGCCGGCGCAGCGTCGTTGTCGGTGGTGGTCACGTCCACGTCTTCGCTGTCGAGACCGTCGTAGTCGGCGTCGCCGCTCGACGGGTCGAGGCGCACCGTCCAGGCCACCGTCCCGTCGTCGACGTCGTCGTCCACCCCGGTCACCGTCACCCTCTGCGCCGTGTTCCAGTTCTGCGGCGTGAACACCAGCGACGGCGGCGACACCGTGCCCTCGCCCGGGTCCCGGCTCGTCACCGACACCGTCACCGCCGCCGAAGGCTGCGACAGCAGCGCCACCGTGAACGTCGCCTGCCCGCCGCCCTCCGTCGCCTGGCCCGTGACCCCGCTCACGGGGTCGAGTGCCAGCCCGTACTCGTCGTCGCGGATGACCAGGGTCGCGGCCGACGGGTTCGCCACCCCGCGCCCCCCCGACGCCGTCGCCGACACCCTCACCTGCTTCCTCCCGGAAGCCACCGTGTTGTCCACCGCGGTCACCGTCACCGTCCCGGTGCTCGTCGTCGCCCCCGCCGCGAGGGTCAGCGTGGTGGTCGAGCTCAAGCTGAAGTCGCCCCCGACCGTGTTCGCCCCCGCCGCCGCCGACACCGTCAAGGTCGTCGCCTCGGTCGTCGGGTGCGACAGCCGCGCCGTCACCGTGCTCACCGCGCCGTTCTCGAGAATCACCCGCGGCGTCAGCACCAGGGTCGCCGTCGCCGTCGCCTCGTCGTCGGTCAAGGTCAGGGTCGCGGCGGAAGGCGCCGCCACCCCGTTGCCTCCCGCCGCCGTCGCCGTCACCGTCACGGACTTGTTATCCGCGTCCACGTTGTTGTCGTTGCCCCGCACCGTCACCGTCCCGGCGCTCGTCGTCGACCCCGCCGCGATGGTCAGCGTCGTCCCCGTCTGCGTGAAGTCCGCCGCGACCGCGCCGGACGAGGCCACCGCCGCCGTCGCCACCGTCACCGTCACCGGCTGGCTCGACGGACCCGACAGCCGCGCCGCCACCGTCGAGACCCCGCCGTTCTCCGAGATCGCGTCCGGCGACGACGCATCCGGCTCCGACAGAACCAGCGTCACCGTCGGCAAGGTCTCGTCGTCGGTCAGGGTCAGCGCCGCCCCCGTCACCGACCCCGCGCCCTGGCCGTTGGCCAGGGTCGCGGTCACCGTCACGCTACGGCCCGCACTCCCCTGGTGGACGTCGTCGTTCACGGCCGTCACCGTCGCCGTGTCGGTGGCCGCCGTGGTGGCGCCCGCCGCGATCGTGATGGTGCCGTCCGAACCCACCGTGTAGGCCCCCGAAACCGCCGTCACCGTCACCGTCGACGGCTGGCTCGACGGATGCGACAAGGTCGCGCTCACCGCCGAGGCCCCGCCGTTCTCCGACACCGACCCCGGGTTCAGCGACAGCACCACCCCCGGCGCCGCCTCGTCGTCCGTGATCGCCAGCGTCACGTCGGGCGGATCGTTGGTCAGCCCGAGGCTGTCGGTAGCCGTGCCCGAGACCGTCACCGACTTGTCCGGCGCGTCCGTCGTGTCGTTCACCGCCGTCACCGTCACCAGCCCAGTGCTCGTCGTCGCGTTCGCCGCGAAGGTCAGGGTCGTCGCCGCGCTCAAGGTGAAGTCGCCCGCCGCCGTGTTCGCCCCCGCCGCCGCGGCCACCGTCACCGTCACCGCCACGGACGACTGCCGGTCCAAGGTCGCCGTCACCGTCGCCACCCCGCCGTTCTCCGAGATCGAGCTGGAAGACAGCACCAGCCTCGTCTGCGGCGTGTCGTCGTCGGCGAGGGTCAGGGTCGCGTTCGCCGGGTTCGCGACGCCGTTGCCGCCCGCCGACGTCCCCGAAACCGTCACCTGCTTGTTCCCCGAAGCCACCGCGTTGCCGTTCGCCCGGACCGTCACCGCGCCCGTGCTCGTCGTCGAACCCGCCGCGACGGTCAAGGTCGTCGCCGTGCTCAGGTCGAAATCCGCCGCCACCGCGCCCGTCCCCGCTGCCGCGGCCACCGTCACCGTCACCGACTCGCTCGACGCACCCGACAACGTCGCCGTCACCGCCGACACCCCGCCTTCCTCCGAGATCGAGGCCGGCGTGAGCACCAGGCTCGCCACCGGCAACGTCTCGTCGTCGGTCAGGGTCAGCGCCGCCCCCGTCACCGCGCCCGCCCCCTGGCCGTTCGCCATAGTCGCGGTCACCGCCGCGCTGCGCCCGGCGCTCCCTTGGTGGACCGCGTCGTCCACCGCCGTCACCAGCACCGTGTCCGAGGCCGCCGTCGTCGAACCCGCCGCGATCGTGATCGTCGCGTCCGTCCCCACCGTGTAGGAACCGGAGACCGCCGTCACCGTCACCGTCGAGGGCTGGCTCGACGGACGCGACAAGGTCGCCGTCACCGTCGAGACGCCGCCGTTCTCCGACACCGAGGACGGGTTCAGCGACAGCGCCACCGTCGGCGCCGAGTCGTCGTCGCGCACCGTCAGCGAGGCCCCCGTCACCGCCATCGTCGTCCCGTCCGCCGCGGCGCGGGCGTTGGTGATCGTCGCGGTCACCGTGCCGGTCCGATCCGGCTCGTCCGTCGTGTTGTCCACCGCCACGATGATCGCGGTGTCCGAGGCCGCCGCCGTCTGCCCCGCCGGGATCACGACCGCCGCATCCGTCCCCGCCGCGTAGAGACCCGAAACCGCGGTCACCGTCACCGTCGTCGCCGCGCCCGAGGCGTGCGAGAGCCGCGCCGTCACCGTAGACACGTTGCCCGACCCGCTCTCCGCGATGCTCGCGGGGTTCAGCGCCAGAGTCACCGTCGGCGGGCCGTCGTCGTCGGTGGTGCTCACCGACACGTCCACGTTCGCGAGGCCGTCGTAGTTGCCGTCGCCGCTCGACGGGTCGAGGCGCACGTTCCAGCCCACCGTCCCGTCGTCGACCGTGTCCTGCACCCCGGTCACCGTCACCGTCTGCGCCGCGTTCCAGGCCGAAGGCGCGAAGGTCAGGGTCGTCGAGGCTGCCGGCGCCCCGCCGCCCGCCGACACCCGCCCCTCGCTCATGTCCTGGCTCGACACCGCCACCGTCACCGCCTCCGCCGGTTGCGTCCGCAACGCCACCGTGAAGGTCGCCGCGCCCCCCGCCTCCGTCGCCTGCCCCGTCACCGAACCCACGTCCAGGCCGTACTCGTTGTCCGCGTTGACCGCGTACACCGTGACCGTCGGGAGCGCGTCGTACTTCGCGTCCGCGGTGTTCGTCTGGTCGATGGTCAAGGTGACGGTGTAGCTCCGGCTGCCATCGGCCGCCGGCGGCGAATCGTCCACCCCCGTCAGGGTCACCGTCTGCGCCGTGCTCCAGTCGCTCGACGTGAAGGTCAGGGTCGCCGGCATCACCGTGCCCTCGTCCGTGTCCGAGCTCGCCACGGCGAGCGCCACGTCCCCCGTCGGCTCGCTGTCCAGCCGCACCGTGAACGTCGCCGTTCCGCCCGACTCCGTGGTCCGCAGCCGGCTCGTCGTCGAGGTCGCCGGCGACACCGAGACCCCCGCCGTGTCGTCGTCGGCCAGGGTCAGCGAAACCCCGCCCCCGCTCACCGTGCCCGCGCCGTGGCCGTTGGTCAGCACCGCCGTCACCGTCACCTGACGGTCCGCCGCGTCCACGTCGTTGTCCACCGCCGTGAGCGCCGCCCCGTCCGGACTCGTCGTCGCCCCGGCCGCGATCACGATCCGCGACGCCGCCCCCGAGCCCACCGTGAACGCCCCCGACACCGCCTGCACCGTCACCGTCGTCGCCTGCGCCGAACGCCGGCTCAAGGTCGCCGTCACCGTCGTCGTGCCGCCGTTCTCCGAGACCGACGCCGCCGACAGCGCCAAGGCCGCGTCCGGCGCCGCGTCGTCGTCGGTGATGGTCAGCGTCCGGGCGATCGGGTCCTGCACGCTCTGGGCGTTGGCCGCCGTTCCCGAAACGCTCACCTGCTTGTTCGGCGCGTCCGTATCGTCGTCCACCGCCGCGACGGTCACCGTGCCGCTGCTGGTGGTGGCGCCCGCCGCGATGGTCAGGGTGTTCGCGCTCGACAGCGTGTAGTCCCCCGCCGCCGCGCCGGTCGAGGTCACCGGCGACGCCGACACCGTCACCGTCGTCGCCGCGCTCGACGCCCGGTTCAGGGTCGCCGTCACCGCCGCGGTGCTGCCCGTCCCGCTCTCGTCGATGGTGGCGGGCGTCAACACCAGGGTCACCGTGGGCGGGCCTTCGTCGTCGCGGATGGTGAGGGTCACGGCCGACGGGTTCGCCACCCCGCGGCCTCCCGCCGCCGTCCCCGACACGCGCACCTGGGCGTCCGGCTCGTCGGCGGCGTTGTCGTTCGCCGTCACCGTCACCGCGCCGGTGCTCGCGGTGGCCCCGGCCGCGATGGTCAGCTTCGTCGTGCTCGACAGGGCGAAGTCCCCCGCGACCGCGCCCGTCGAGGCCACCGGGGCCGCCGCCACGGTCACCGTCACCGCCGCGCTCGACTTGCCCGAGAGCGTCGCCGTCACCGTCGAAACCCCGCCGTTCTCGCCGACGGTCGAGGGCGTGAGCACCAGCGCCACCGTCGGCAAGGCGTCGTCGTCGGTCAGGGTCAGGGTCGCGTTCGGCGGGTTCGCGACCCCGTTGCCCCCCGTCGCCGTGCCGGAGACGGTCACCGACTTGTCGGGCGCATCCACGTCGTTGCCGTTCGCGGTCACCGTCACCGCGCCCGTGCTCACCGTCGAGCCCGCCGCCACGGTCAGGGTCGCCGCCGTGCTCAGGGTAAAGTCCGCCGCGACCGCGCCGGTCCCCGCCGCCGCCGACACGGTCACCGTCACCGCCTCGCTCGATGGGCCGGAGAGCGTCGCCGCTATCGTCGAGACCCCGTTCGTCTCCGGAATCGACGAGGGCGTGAGCACCAGCGCCACCGTCGGCAACGTCTCGTCGTCGGTCAGGGTCAGGGTCACGTTCGGCGGGTCCGCGACACCGTTGCCGCCCGCCGCCGTACCGGAGACGGTCACGGACTTGTTCGGCGAGTCCACGTCGTTGCCGTTCGCGGTCACCGTCACCGTCCCCGCGCTCGTCGTCGCTCCCGCCGCGATGGTCAGGGTCGCCGCGCTCGACAGATCGAAGTCCGCCGCGACCGCCCCGGCCCCCGCCGCCGCGGCCACCGTCACCGTCACCGCCTCGCTCGACGGACCCGACAAGGTCGCGGTCACCGTCGAAACACCGTTCGTCTCCGAAATCGAGGTCGGCGTGAGCGCCAGCGCCACCGTCGGCAAGGCATCGTCGTCCTCCAGGGTCAGGGTCACGGCCGGCGGGTCCGCGACGTTGTTGCCGCCCGCCGCCGTGCCGGACACCGTCACCGACTTGTTGGGCGAATCCACCGCGTTGCCGTTCGCGGTCACCGTCACCAAGCCCGCGCTCACCGTCGAACCCGCCGCGAAGGTCAGGGTCGTGGCCGTGCTCAGGGCGAAGTCGCCCGCCGCCGCGCCGGTCCCCGCCGCCGCCGCCACGGTCACCGTCACCGCCTCGCTCGATACTCCCGACAGGGTCGCGGTCACCGTCGAGATACCGCCGGACTCCGAAATCGACGTGTCGGAGAGCGCCAGCGCCACCGTCGGCAGCGTCTCGTCGTCCTCCAGGGTCAGGGTCACGTTCGGTGGGTTCGCCACGCTGTTGCCGCCCGCCGACGTGCCCGAGACGGTCACGGACTTGTTGGGCGAATCCACCACGTTGCCGTTCGCCGTCACCGTCACTTCGCCCGCGCTCGTCGTCTCCCCCGCCGCGATCGTCAGCGTCGTCGCGCTCGACAGGTCGAAGTCCGCCGCCACCGCCCCGGCCCCCGCCGCCGCGGCCACCGTCACCGTCACCGCAGCGCTTGATGGGCCGGACAAGGTCGCGGTCACCGTCGAAACCCCGCCCGTCTCCGAAATCGAGGTCGGCGTGAGGACCAGCGCCACCGTCGGCAACGTCTCGTCATCCGTCAAGGTCAGCGTCACGTTCGGTGGATTGGCGACGCCGTTGCCGCCCGCCGCGGTTCCCGAGACCGTCACCGACTTGTTGGGCGAATCCACCGTGTTGCCGTTCGCGATCACCGTCACCGCGCCCGCGCTCGTCGTCGCGCCCGCCGCGATCGTCAGGGTCGTCGCCGTGCTCAGGGTGAAGTCGTCCACGACCGCGCCGGTCCCCGCCGCCGCGGCCACCATCACCGTCACCGCCTCGCTCGACGGGCCGGACAAGGTCGCGGTCACCGTCGAGACCCCGCCCGTCTCCGAAATCGAAGTGGAAGAGAGCGCCAGCGCCACCGTCGGCAGGGTCTCGTCATCCGTCAGGGTCAGCGCCGCGCCCGTCACCGCGCCCGCCCCCTGGCCGTTCGCCAGCGCCGCCGTCACCGTCACGCTCCGCCCCGTGGAACCCTGGTGGACCGCGTCGTCCACCGCCGTCACCAACACGGTGTCGGAGGCGGCCGTCGTCGACCCCGCCGCGATCGTGATGGTCGCGTCCGTGCCCACCGTGTAGAGACCCGAGACCCCCTGCACGGTCACCGTCGAGGGCTCGCTCGACGGGTGCGACAAGGTCGCCGTCACCGTCGAGAGGCCGCCGTTCTCCGAGACCGACGACGGGCTCAGCGCCAAGGTCGCGATCGGCGCGGAGTCGTCGTCGCGCACCGTCACCCCCGCCCCGGTCACCGCCATCGTCGTCCCGTCCGCCGTCGTCCGGTCGTTGGCGACCGTCGCGGTCACCGTGCCGGTGCGGTCCGGCTCGTCCTTCGTGTTGTCCGCCGCGACCACCGTCGCGGTGTCCGAGGCCGCCTGCGTCGCCCCCGCCGCGATCACGATCACCGCGTCCGAGCCCGCCGCCCAGGCCGACCCTGCCGACACCGTCACCGTCGTCGCCGCGCCGGAGGGGTGCGAGAGCCGCGCCGTCACCGTCGCCACGTTGCCCGACCCGCTCTCCGCGATGCTCGCGGGGTTCAGCGCCAAGGTCACCGTCGGCGGCCCGTCGTCGTCGGTGGTGCTCACCGACACGTCCACATCCGTGAGACCGTCGTAGTTGCCGTCACCGCTCGACGGGTCGAGGCGCACGTTCCAGGTCACCGTCCCGTCGTCGACCGGGTCCTGAACACCGGTCACCGTCACCGTCTGCGCCGCGTTCCAGGCCGAAGGCGCGAAGGTCAGGGTCGTCGAGGCCGCCGGCGCCCCGCCGCCCGCCGACACCAGCCCCTCGCCCGTATCCCGGCTCGTCACCGACACCGTCACCGCCTCCGAAGGCTGCGTCCGCAACGCCACCGTGAAGGTCGCCGTCCCCCCCGCCTCCGTCGCCTGCCCGGTCACCGAGCCCACGTCCAGCCCGTACTCGTTGTCCGCGTTGACCGCGTACACCGTGAGCGCCGAGAGTGCGTCGTAGTTGGAATCCAGGGTGTTCGCCGTATCCACCGTCACGGAGACGGTGTAGCCCTGGCTGCCGTCGGCCGCCGGCGGCGAATCGTCCACCCCCGTCACCGTCACCGTCTGCGCCGTGCTCCAGTCGCTCGACGTGAAGGTCAGCACCGCCGGCGCCGCCGTGCCCTCGTCCGTGTCCGAGCTCGCCACGTCGAGCTCCACGTCGCCCGTCGGCTCGCTGTCCAACGCCACCGTGAACGTCGCCGTCCCGCCCGACTCCGTGGTCCGCAGCCGCGAGGTCGTCGAGGTCGCCGGCGACACCGAGACCCCCGCCGTGTCGTCGTCGGTCAGGGTCAGGGTCGCGGCGGACGGGTTCGCCACACCGTTGCCGCCCGCCGCCGTGCCCGACACCGTCACGGACTTGTTCGCCGCGTCCACGTCGTTGCCGTTCGCGGCCACCGTCACCGCGCCCGCGCTCGTCGTCGCCCCCGCCGCGAGGGTCAGGGTCTTCGCCGTGCTCAGGGTGAAGTCCCCCGCCACCGCCGGCGAAACCGCCGCCGCGGCCACCGTCACCGTCACCGCCTCGCTCGACGGGCCGGAGAGGGTCGCGGTCACCGTCGAGACCCCGTCCGTCTCCGTAATCGAGGGCGGCGTGAGGACCAGCGCCACCGTCGGCAGGGTCTCGTCGTCGGTCAGGGTCAGGGTCGCGTCCGGCGGGTCCGCGACGCCGTTGCCCCCCGCCGACGCGCCGGAGACGGTCACCGACTTGTTCGGCGAATCCACCGCGTTGCCGTTCGCGGTCACCGTCACCGTGCCCGCGCTCGTCGTCGCCCCCGCCGCGATGGTCAGGGTCGTCGCCGTGCTCAGGGTGAAGTCGTCCACGACCGCCCCGGCCCCCGCCGACGCGGCCACGGTCACCGTCACCGCCTCGCTCGACGGGCCGGAGAGGGTCGCGGTCACCGTCGAGATACCGCCTTCCTCCGTAATCGACGAAGGTGTGAGCGCCAGCGCCGCCGTGGGCAAGGCATCGTCGTCTTCCAGGGTCAGGGTCACGGCCGGCGGGTCCGCGACGCTGTTGCCGCCTGCCGCCGCGCCCGAGACGGTCACCGACTTGTTCGGCGAATCCACCGCGTTGCCGTTCGCCGTCACCGTCACCAAGCCCGCGCTGGTGGTCGCGTTGGCCGCGAAGGTCAGCGTCGTCGCCGTACTCAAGGTGAAGTCGCCCGACGCCGCGCCGGCTCCCGACGCCGCGGCCACCGTCACCGTCACCGCCTCGCTCGACGGGCCAGACAAGGTCGCGGTCACCGTCGAAACACCGCCCGTCTCCGAAATCGACGTGTCGGAGAGCGCCAGCGCGACCGTCGGCAGCGTCTCGTCGTCCTCCAGGGTCAGGGTCACGTTCGGCGGGTTCGCGACGCTGTTGCCGCCCGCCGCGGTTCCCGAGACCGTCACCGACTTGTTCGGCGAATCCACCGCGTTGCCGTTCGCCGTCACCGTCACCAGGCCCGCGCTCGTCGTCGCTCCCGCCGCGAAGGTCAGCGTCGCCGCCGTGCTCAAGGTGAAGTCCGCCGCCACCGCCCCGGCCCCCGCGACGGCTGCCACCGTCACCGTCACCGCTTCGCTCGATGGGCCGGAGAGCGTCGCCGTCACCGTCGATACCCCGCCCGTCTCCGTGACCGACGAAGACGACAACACGAGCGCCACCGTCGGCAACGTCTCGTCATCCGTCAGGGTCAGGGTCACGTTCGGCGGGTTCGCCACACTGTTGCCGCCCGCCGCGGTCCCCGAGACCGTCACAGACTTGTTCGGCGAATCCACCGTGTTGCCGTTCGCCGTCACCGTCACCAGGCCCGTGCTGGTGGTCGCGTTGGCCGCGATGGTCAGCGTCGTCGCCGTGCTCAGGGTGAAGTCGTCCACGACCGCCCCGGCCCCCGCGGCCGCTCCCACCGTCACCGTCACCGCTTCGCTCGACGGGCCGGAGAGCGTCGCCGTCACCGTCGAGAGCCCGCCCGTCTCCGAAATCGACGAAGACGACAGCACCAGCGCCGCCATCGGCAGCGTCTCGTCGTCGCTCAAGGTCAGCGCCGCACCCGTCACCGCCCCCGCGCCCTGGCCGTTGGCCAGCGCCGCCGTCACCGTCACGCTGCGCCCCGCGCTCCCTTGGTGGATGCTGTCGTCCACCGCCGTCACCAACACCGTGTCGGAGGCGGCCGTCGTCGACCCCGCCGCGATCGTGATGGTCGCGTCCGTGCCCACCGTGTAGGAACCGGAGACCGCCGACACGGTCACCGTCGAAGGCTGGCTCGACGGGTGCGACAAGGTCGCCGTCACCGTCGAGATCCCGCCGTTCTCCGAGACCGACGACGGATTCAGCGCCAAGGTCGCGGTCGGCGCAGGGTCGTCGTCCGTGATGGTCAGGGTGGCGCCCGTCACCGTCATGGTCGTCGAGTCCGCCGCCGCCCGGTCGTTCGTGATGGTCGCGGTCACCGTGCCCGTCCGGTCCGGCTCGTCCGTCGCGTTGTCCACCACCGCCACCGTCGCCGTGTCCGTGCTCGTCGTGTCGCCGGCCGCGATGACGACGGCAGCGTCCGCGCCGGCGCCCACCGTCCAGGCCCCGGAGACCGGCGCGACCGTCACCGTGGTCGCCGCACCCGAGGGGTGCGACAGCCGCGCGGTCACCGTCGCCACGTTGCCCGTCCCGCTCTCCGCGATGCTCGACGGGTTCAGCGCCAGGGTCACCGTCGGCGGGCCGTCGTCGTCGGTGGTGCTCACCGACACGTCCTCGTCCAGGAGACCGTCGTAGTTGCCGTCGCCGCTCGACGGGTCGAGGCGCACGTTCCAACTCACCGTCCCGTCGTCGACCGGGTCCTGCACCCCCGTCACCGTCACCGTCTGCGCCGTGCTCCAGGCCGCCGCCGCGAAGGTCAGGGTCGTCGAGGCCGCCGGCGCCCCGCCGCCCGCCGACACCAGCCCCTCACCCGTATCCCGGCTCGACACCGCCACCGTCACCGCCGCCGAGGGTTGCGTCCGCAGCGCCACCGTGAACGTCGCCGTCCCCCCCGACTCCGTCGCCTGCCCCGTCACCGAGCCCACGTCCAGCCCGTATTCGTTGTCCGAATTGACCGCGTACACGGTCAGCGCCGAGAGCGCGTCGTAGTTCGCGTCCGCCGTGCTCGTCTGGTCGATGGTCAAGGTGACGGTGTAGCCCTGGCTGCCGTCGGCCGCCGGCGGGTTGTCGTCCACCCCCGTCAGGGTCACCGTCTGCGCCGTGCTCCAGTTGTTCGACGTGAAGGTCAGGGTCGCCGGCATCACCGTGCCCTCGTCCGTGTCCGTGCTCGCCACGTCGAGCGCCACGTCCCCCGTGGGCTCGCTGTCCAACGCCACCGTGAACGTCGCCGTCCCCCCCGACTCCGTGGTCCGCAGCCGGCTCGTCGTCGAGGTCGCCGGCGACACCGAGACCCCCGCCGTGTCGTCGTCGCTCAGGGTCAGGGTCGCGGCGGACGGGTTCGCGACGCTGTTGCCGCCCGCCGCCGTGCCCGACACCGTCACCGACTTGTTCGCCGCGTCCACGTCGTTGCCGTTCGCGGCCACCGTCACCAGCCCCGCGCTCGTCGTCGCCCCCGCCGCGAGGGTCAGGGTCGTCGCCGTGCTCAGGGCGAAGTCGCCCGCCACCGCGCCCGTCGAGGCCACCGCCGCCGCCGCCACGGTCACCGTCACCGCCTCGCTCGACGGGCCGGAGAGGGTCGCGGTCACCGTCGAAACCCCATTCGTCTCCGAAATCGAGGTCGGCGTGAGGACCAGCGCCACCGTCGGCAGGGTCTCGTCATCGGTCAGGGTCAGGGTCGCGTCCGGCGGGTCCGCGACGCCGTTGCCGCCTGCCGACGCGCCCGAGACGGTCACCGATTTGTTCGGCGAGTCCACCGCGTTGCCGTTCGCGGTCACCGTCACCACGCCCGCGCTCACCGTCGCCCCCGCCGCGATCGTCAGCGTCGTCCCGGACTGCGTGAAATCCCCCGCGACCGCGCCGGCTCCCGCGACCGCGGCCACCGTCACCGTCACCGCGGCGCTCGACTTGCCCGACAACCGCGCCGTCACCGTCGAAACCCCGCCCGTCTCCGTAATCGACGTGGAGGAGAGCGCCAGCGCCACCGTCGGCAAGGCGTCGTCGTCCGTCAGCGTCAGCGTCACGTTCGGCGGGTTCGAGACCCCGTTGCCGCCCGCCGCGGCGCCTGAGACCGTCACCGTCTTGTTGGGCGAATCCACGTCGTTGCCGTTCGCCGTCACCGTCACCACGCCCGTGCTGGCGGTCGCGCCCGCCGCGAAGGTCAGGGTCGCCGCCGTGCTCAAGGTGAAGTCCGCCGCGACCGCCCCGGTCCCGGCGGCTGCCGCCACCGTCACCGTCACCGCTTCGCTCGACGGGCCGGAGAGCGTCGCCGTCACCGTCGAGATCCCGCCCGTCTCCGAAATCGACGAATCGGAGAGCGCCAGCGCCACCGTCGGCAAGGCGTCGTCGTCCTCCAGGGTCAGGGTCACGGCCGGCGGGGCCGCGACCCCGTTGCCCCCCGCCGCGGTTCCCGAGACCGTCACCGACTTGTTGGGCGAATCCACCGCGTTGCCGTTCGCGGTCACCGTCACCAAGCCCGTGCTGGTGGTCGCATTGGCCGCGAAGGTCAGGGTCGCCGCCGTGCTCAAGGTGAAGTCCGCCGCGACCGCCCCGGCCCCCGCCGCTGCCGCCACCGTCACCGTCACCGCGGCGCTCGACGGGCCGGAGAGCGTCGCCGTGACCGTCGAAACCCCGCCCGTCTCCGAAATCGACGCGGCGGAGAGCGCCAGCGCCACCGTCGGCAAGGCGTCGTCGTCCTCCAGGGTCAGGATCACGTTCGGCGGGGCCGCGACCCCGTTGCCCCCCGACGCGGTTCCCGAGACGGTCACCGACTTGTTCGGCGAATCCACAGCGTTGCCGTTCGCCGTCACCGTCACCAAACCGGCGCTCGTCGTCCGTCCCGCCGCGATGGTCAGGGTCGTCGCCGTGCTCAGGGTGAAGTCGTCCACGACCGCCCCGGTCCCCGCCGCCGCGGCCACCGTCACCGTCACCGCCGCGCTCGACGGACCGGAGAGCTCCGCCGTCACCGTCGCAACCCCGCCCGTCTCCGTAATCGACGAAGACGACAGCGCCAGCGCCACCGTCGGCAGGGCCTCGTCGTCGCTCAAGGTCAGCGCCGCGCCCGTCACCGCGCCCGCGCCCTGCCCGTTGGCCAGCGCCGCCGACACCGTCGCCGTCCGCCCGGCCGAGCCCTGGTGGACCGCGTCGTCCACCGCCGTCACCAGCACCGTGTCGGAGGCGGCCGTGGTGGCGCCCGCCGCGATGGTGATCGTCGCGTCCGTGCCCACCGTGTAGAAGCCGGAAGCCGCCGACACCGTCACCGTCGAGGGCTCGCTCGACGGGTGCGACAAGGTCGCCGTCACCGTCGCAATCCCGCCGTTCTCCGACACCGACGACGGGTCCAGCGCCAGCGCCGCCGTCGGCGCGGGGTCGTCGTCGGTGATGGTCAAGGTCGCCCCCGTCACCGTCATGGTCGTCGAGTCCGCCGCCGCCCGGTCGTTGGCGACCGTCGCCGTCACCGTCGGCGTGCGGTCCGGCTCGTCCGTGGTGTTGTCCACCGCCGCCACCGTCGCGGTATCGGAGGCGTTCGTCGTCGCGCCTGCCGCGATCACGATCGTCGCGTCCGCGCCCACCGTCCAGGCCCCGGAGACCGGCGCCACCGTCACCGTGGTCGCCGCCCCGGACGGGTGCGAGAGCCGCGCCGTCACCGTCGCCGCGTTGCCCGTCCCGCTCTCCGCGATGCTCGACGGGTTCAGCGCCAGGGTCACCGTCGGCGGGCCGTCGTCGTCGGTGGTGCTCACCGACACGTCCTCGTCCAAGAGACCGTCGTAGCTCGAGTCGCCGCTCGACGGGTCGAGGCGCACGTTCCAGGCCGCCGTCCCGTCGTCGACCGGGTCCTGCACCCCGGTCACCGTCACCGTCTGCGCCGTGCTCCAGGCCGCCGGCGCGAAGGTCAGGGTCGTCGAGGCGGCCGGCGCCCCGGCGCCCGCGGACACCAGCCCCTCGCCCGGATCCCGGCTCGTCACCGACACCGTCACCGCCGCCGAGGGCCGGGTCAGCAGCGCCACCGTGAAGGTCGCCGCGCCCCCCGCCTCCGTCGCCTGGCCCGTCACCGAGCCCACGTCCAGGCCGAACTCGTTGTCCGAATTGACCGCGTACACCGTGACCGCCGAGAGCGCGTCGTAGTTGGAATCCGCGGTGTTCGCCGTATCCACCGTCAGGGTGACGGTGTAGCCCTGGCTGCCGTCGGCCGCGGGCGGTGAGTCGTCCACCCCGGTCAGGGTCACCGTCTGCGCCGTGCTCCAGTCGCTCGACGTGAAGGTCAGCACCGCCGGCGCCGCCGTGCCCTCGGCCGTGTCCGAGCTCGCCACGTCGAGCGCCACGTCCCCCGTGGGCTCGCTGTCCAACCGCACGGTGAACGTCGCCGTCCCCCCCGACTCCGTGGTCCGCAGCCGCGAGGTCGTCGACGTCGCCGGCGATACCGAGACCCCCGCCGTGTCGTCGTCCGTCAGGGTCACGGCCCTGCCCTTTCGGACCAGGGTACTCCCGCTGTCCTGTAGCGCATCGCTCCTCAGACCCAGCGGGTTCCTGATGTTCAAAGTGAACGCCGCGTCGTAATCGGCCGCGTCCACGTCGTTGTCCACCGCGGTGATCGTGATGGTGTCCGCGCTCGTCGTCGCGCCCGCCGCGATCACGATGGCCGCGTCCGCGGGGACCGACAGGCGCCCCGTCTCCACCGTCGCCGTCACCGTCGTCGCCGCGCCCGAGGGATGCGACAAGGCCACGCTCACCGTCGTCTTCCCGCCGTTCTCCGCAATCGCGCCGGACGGCGAATACGTTACCGTCGGGAACGGAATCGCCTCGTCGTCGGTCAGGGTCAGCGCCGCCCCGGTCACCGCGCCCGCGCCCTGGCCGTTGGCCAGCGCCGCGGTCACCGTCACCGTGCGGCCGGCGCTCCCCTGGTGGACGGCGTCATCGGCGTTCGCAACCACGATCACCGCCGTGTCCGAGACGCTCGCCGTGGCCCCGGCGGGGATCACGATGGTCGCGTCGGCGCCCACCGTGTAGAGGCCCGAGTCCCCCGCCGTCACCGTGACGGTCGAGGCCGCCGACGACGGATGCGAGAGCTGCGCCGTCACCGTCACCGCTCCGCCCGCGGCCTCTTCGACCGACGACGGCGCGAGCGACAGCACCACCGCCGGCGCGTCGTCGTCGTCCTCAATGGTGAGGGTCAGGCCGCCCGGGCTCGCCGCCCCCAGGCGGTTGGCGGCCGTTCCCGAGACGTCCACCCGCTTGTCCGGCGAATCGGTCGCGTCGTTCAACGCGGTGATCGTCACCACGTCCGTGGTCGTCGTGGCGGTCGCCGCGATGGTGAGGGTCGCGCCGTCCTGCGAGAAGTCGCCGGACACCGCCCCGGCCCCGGCCGCCGCCGCGACGGTGACCGTCGTGGCCACGCTCGACGCCTGGTCCAGGGTCGCGGTCACCGTCGCCACCCCGCCGTTCTCCGAGATCGTGGACGACGACAGCGAGAGCGTGACCGCCGGCGCGTCGTCGTCCACGATCGCCAGCGCCGCATCGGAGGGGTCCGCCACGCCGCGCCCGCCCGTCGCCGCGCCCGCGACGGCCACCTGCCGGTCCGGCCCGTCCCCGGCGGCGTCGCGGGCCGTGATCGTCACCACGCCCGCGCTCGCCGTCTCCCCCGCCGCGACGGTCAGGGTCGCCGCCGCGCTCAGGGTGAAGTCCGTGCCCGCCCCGGGAGACGCGGACACCGTGATCGTCACCGCGGCGCTCGACGGGCGGGAGAGCGAGGCGGTCACCGTCGCCACCCCGCCGTTCTCCGAGATCGAGGCCGGCGTCAGCACCAGCGAAGCCACCGGCAGCGGGTCGTCGTCGGCGAGGACCAGGGTCGCGGCGGCCACCGTGCCCGCGCCCTGGCCGTTGGACAGCCTGCCCGAGACGGTGACGCGCTTGTCCGGCGCGTCCGCGGGGTCGTCCACGGCCGTGATCGTCACCGTCCCGGCGCTGGCCGTCGCCCCCGCCGCGACGGTCAGGGCCGCCGGGCTCGACAGGGTGAAGTCGCCGGCCTCCGCGCCCGTGGACGATACCGGCGCCGCCGACACCGCGATCGTCGACTCCGCGCTCGACGGGTGCGACAAGGTCGCGGTCACCGTCGCCACCCCGCCGTCCTCGCCGATCGACGCCGGGGACAGCGCCAGGGTCGCCGACGGCGCGTCGTCGTCGTCCTCGATCGTTCCGGCCGCGGTCTGCGCGCCTTCCGCGACGGTGGCGTCGACGGGGTCGCTCAGGGTCACCCGCACCGTCTCGTCCGGCTCGTCCGCGGTGTCGCCCCGCACCGTGACCTCGACGGTCTTCGTGGTCTCCCCCGCCGCGAAGGTCAGGGTCCCGGCGGCCAGCGCCGTGTAGTCCTCGTTCGACGCCGCCGTGCCGTCGCCGGCGTCCGCGTAGCGCACCGTCACCTGCTTCCCGCTCGCCGCGTCCAGGCCCACCACGAAGGAGAGCACGGCCCCCGCGGCCCCCTCCGAGACGCGCGGCGAGGAGAGGGAGAGCGCCGGCGGGTCGTCGTCGTCCGCGATCGCCAGGATCGCGTCCGTCACCGCCATCGTCGTGCCGTCCGCGGCGGCCCGGGCGTTGTCGATCGCCGCGGTCACCGCCACCGATCCGTCCGGCTCGTCCACCGTGTCGCCGTTCGCCGTCACCGTCACCGTGCCCGAGCTCGTCGTCGCCCCCGCCGCGACGGTCAGGGCCGCCGGGCTCGACAGCGTGAAGTCGCCCGCCTCCGTGTCCGCCCCCGCCGACGCCGCCACCGTCACCGTCGTCGCCGCGCCGGAGGGGTGCGAGAGCCGCGCCGTCACCGTCGCCACGCCGCCGGATTCCGAAACCGACGCCGGGTCCAGCGCCATCGTCACCGTCGGCGGATCGTCGTCGTCGGTGGTGGTCACCGCCACGTCCTCGTCGGCGAGGCCGCCGTAGCTCGCATCCCCGCTCGCCGGGTCGAGGCGCACGCTCCAGGCCGCCGTCCCGTCGTCGATCGGGTCCTGCACCCCGGTCACCGTCACCGTCAGCGCCGTGTTCCAGGCCGAAGGCGCGAAGGTGAGCGCGGACGGCGATACCGACCCCTCGCCCGGGTCCCGGCTCGTGACCGCCACCGTCACCGCCGCCGACGGCTGCGTCAGCAGCGCCACCGTGAACGTCGCCGTCCCGCCCGCCTCCGTCGCCTGCCCGCTGACCGCACCCACGTCCAGGCCGTGCAGGTTGTCCACGTTGACCGCATAGACCGTGACCGCGGAGAGCGCGTCGTACTTCGCGTCCGCGGTGTCCGTCCGGTCCACGGTCAGGGTGACGGTGTAGTTCGCGTCGTCGCCGGCCAGGCTGTCGGCGACCCCGGTGAGGGTCACCGTCTGCACATCGCTCCAGTCCGCAGGCGTGAAGGTCAGGGTCGACGGCGCCGCCGTGCCTTCGGTCGTGTCCGCGCTCGCCACGTCGAGCGCCACGTTCCCCGTCGGCTCGCTGTCCAGCTTCACCGTGAACGCCGCCGTCCCGCCCGACTCCGTCGTCCGCAGCCGGCTCGACGTCGACGTCGCCGGGTCCACCGCGATCCCCGCCGTGTCGTCGTCGTCGAGGACGATCCAGATGGCCGGATTCGACGTCAACAGGCCTTGGGCGTTCACCGCACTCAAGACGATCCTCGTCGTGACTTCACTGGCCGCGTCCACGTCGTTGTCCACCGCGGTGAACACGATGGTGTCCGCGCTCGCCGTCGCCCCCGCCGCAATCACGATGGCCGCGTCCGCGGGCGCGGCCAGACGCCCCGAGTCCACCTGGTCCACCGTCACCGTCGTCGCCGCGCTCGACGGATGCGACAACCTCACCCTCACCGTCGTCGTCCCGCCGTTCTCCGAAATCGCGCCTTGCGCGCCAATGGCAGGTTGCGGCGGGGTCTCGTCGTCGGTCAGGGTCAGCGTCGCGCCGCTCACCGTCCCCGCGCCCTGGCCGTTCGCCAGGGTCGCGGTCACCGTCAGCGTCCGGTTCGGCTCGTCCGTACGGTTGTCCACCGCGATGACCGTCGCCGTGTCCGCCGCGTTCGTCGTCGCCCCCGCCGCGATCACGATGGTCGCGTCCGCGCCCACCGTGTAGAGGCCCGCCGCCCCCGACCCCGCCGTCACCGTCACCGTCGTCGCCGCACTCGACGGGCGCGACAGGGTCGCGCTCACCGTCGCCACGCCGCCGTTCTCCGACACCGACGACGGGCTCAGCGACAGCGCCGCATCCGGCGCCGGGTCGTCGTCGCGGATGGTTCCGAAGGTGGTCCTGGCCCCGCCCCCGAAGTCCGCGTTCACCGCCGAGCTCAGATCCATCTGGACGGTTTCGTCCGGCTCGTCCGCCGCATCGCCCCTCACCGTCACGTCGTACGTCCTGGCCGTCTCCCCCGGCGCGAAGGTCAGCATGCCGCCGGGCGCGGTGTAGTCCGTATTCCGGGTCGCCGTGCCGCCGAACGTGTCCCCCCACCGCACCGTCACCGTGCTCGTGCTCGCCGGGACCAGCCGCACGGTGAAGCGCAGCGCCGCCGTCGTTCCGGACGCCCCTTCGGCCACGCTCGGCGAGTCCATCGACAGCGACGGCAGGCCGTCGTCGTCCCAGATGACGCCGACGCCGACGCCGCCGGCGGCGAGGGTCGCGTTCACGGGCGCGCCCAGGGCGATCGCCACCGTCTCGTTCCGCTCGTCGTCGGTGTCGCCCCGCACCGCCACGTCGAGGTACTTCGCGGTCACCCCCGCCGCGAAGGTCAGGGCGCCGGCGGCGTGCGCCGTGTAGTCCGTCCCCGACGCCGCGGTGCCGGTCCCCGCGTCCGCATGGTCCACCGTCACCTGCCGCCCGCTCGCCGCGTCCAGGGTCACCGCGAAGGTGAGGGTCGTATCGCCGCCGTTCCCCTCGACCACGGACGGCGAGGAGATCGAGATCGCCGGCGGGTCGTCGTCGTTCGTGATGGTCCCCGTCGCCCGGGTCGCGCCCAGGGTCGCGTTCACCGGGGCGCTCAGCGCCACCACCACCGTCTCGTCCGGCTCGTCCAGCGCGTCGCCGAGCACCGTCACCGGGATCGTCCCGCTGGTGGCGCCGGCGGCGATGGCCAGCGTCCCGGCGGTGAGCGCCGCGTAGTCCGTCCCCGGCGCCGCGGTGCCGGTTCCCGCGTCCCGATAGCGCACCGTCACCTGCTGGACGCTCGCCTCGCTCAGGGTCACCGTGAAGCGCAGGGTCACGCCGCCGGCGTCGCCCTCCTCGACGACCGGCGACGAGATCGCGATCGCCGGCCCGTCGTCGTCCCGGATCGTCCCGGTCCCCGACGACGCGCCCAGCACCGCGCCGACGGCGCCGCTCAGGGTGAGCACCACCGTCTCGTTGGGCTCGTCGTCGGTGTCGCCCTTCACCGTCACGTCGAGGGTCTTCACGGTCTCCCCCGCCGCGAAGGTCAGCGTGCCGCCGGCCAGCGCCGCGTAGTCCGTCCCCGACGTCGCGGCGCCCGTGCCCGCATCCGCCCACGCCACCTCCACCGGCCCCGCGCTCGGCGTGCTCAGGGTCACCGCGAAGCGCAAGGTCGCGTCGCCGGAGTCGCCCTCCGCCACCTCCGTCGACGAGATCGAGATCGTCGACGCATCGTCGTCGAGGATCGTGCCGGCGCCCGACGCCGTGCCCAGCCGCGCGTTCACGGGGGCGCTCAGGGCCACCGCCACGGTCTCGTCCGCCTCGTCCACCGGGTCGCCCCGCACCGCCGCGTCGACGGTCTTCACGGTCTCCCCCGGGGCGAACGTCAGGGTCCCGCCCGCGAGGGCCGTGTAGTCGGTCCCCGACGCCGCGGTCCCCGTTCCCGCATCCGCCCACGCCACCGTCACCTGCTTCCCGCTCGCCGCGTCCAGGGTCACCGCGAAGGCGAGGGTCGCCTCCCCGCGGTCGCCCTCCGCCACCCTCGGCGACGAGATCGACACCGCCGGCGCGGGGTCGTCGTCCGCGATCGTCCCCGTGCCCGACCCCGTGCCCAGGGTCGCGTCGGACGGGCCGCTCAGCGCCACCACCACCGTCTCGTCCGGCTCGTCCGTCCCGTCGCCGCGCACGGTCGCGTCGACGGTCTTCACGGTCTCCCCCGCCGCGAAGGTCAGGGTCCCGCCCGCGAGGGCCGCGTAGTCGGCCCCCGACGCCGCGGTCCCCGTCCCCGCATCCGCCCAGGCCACCGTCACCTGCCGCTCGCTCGCCGGGCTCAGCCGCACCGTGAAGCGCAAGGTCGCATCGCCGGAGTCGCCCTCCGCCACCCTCGGCGACGAGATCGAGAGCGCCGGCCCGCCGTCGTCGTCCACGATCGTCCCCGTCCCCTCCGCCGTGCCCAGGGTCGCGTTCACCGGGGCGCTCAGCGCCACCACCACCGTCTCGTCCCCCTCGTCGTCCGCATCGCCGGCCACCGCCACGTCGAGGGTCTTCGTGGTCTCCCCCGCCGCGAGGGTGAGCGTGCCGGCGGCGAGCGCGGTGTAGTCCGTCCCCGCGGCCGCCGTGCCGCCGGTCCCCTCCGCGTAGTCGACCGTCACCTGCTTCCCGCTCGCCGCGTCCAGCCCCACCGCGAACGACAGCGTCGCGGCGGCGCCCGCCGCCCCCTCCGCCACCGTCGGCGACGAGATCGACACCGCCGGGGGGTCGTCGCCGTCGGTGATCGTCCCCGTGCCCGTTCCCGTGCCCAGGGTCGCGTTCACCGGGCCGCTCAGCGCCACCACCACCGTCTCGTCCGCCTCGTCCTTATCGTCGCCGAACACCACCACGGAAGGGATGCTCTTCGCGGTCTCCCCCGGGGCGAAGGTCAGCGTGCCGTCTCCGCGCCAGCGGTAGTCCGCCCCCGCCCGGAACGTCCCCTCGCTCGCCGTGCCGCCCGTCCCCTCCGCGTAGTCCACCGTCACCACCCGGCGGCTCGCCGCGTCCAGGGTCACCGCGAACGACATCACCGCCCAGGGGTCGGACGCCGCCCCCTCCGCCACCGTCGGCGACGAGATCGACACCGCCGGACCGTCGTCGTCCACCACGGTCACCGCCACCTCGCCGGCGGCGATGCCGGCCGGGCCGTAGTCTCCGCCCGTCACCGCATGGGTCAGCACCGCCCTCCCGTCCGCGTCGTCGTCGTCCTCCGCCGCGCGCACCGTCACCGTCTGCGCCGTATCCCAGTTCGCGGACGTGAAGGACAGCGCGCCCTGGTCCCCGGCCTCGTTCCCGTCCGCGTCCACCGCGACCCCGCCGCCCGCGCCCCCCACCGTCACCGTCACCGTCCCCACCGGCGCGGTGTCCAGCACCACCGTGTACGTCGCGCTCGCGTTCTCGTTCACCGACAGCGCCGACGCGCCCAGCGTCACCCCCCGCTCGTCGCCGTCGCGGACCGTGAACGACACCAGCGCGGAGGGCGCCGCCCCGTAGTCCGCCCCGGACGGGTCGTGGGTGAGGGTGACGGCCTCGTCCGCCCCGTCGGCGTCCGTCGCCGCGCGCACCGTCACCGTCTGCGCCGTGCTCCAATTCGAGCCGGTGAAGACCAGCGTGTTCTGGTCGCCGGGCGAGTTCGAGTCCGTATCGACCGCCACGCTCGCGCCGCCGCCGGTGATGGTCACCGTCACCGCGCCGCTCGGACGGCTGGTGAGCGCCGCCTCGTAGGTCTCGGACGCCCCCTCCGCCACCCCGTCCCCGGTCAGCCCCGGCGCGCGCACCGACACCCCGGGCGCGTCGTCGTCGGTCACGCGCACCGTCACCGTACCGCTCGCGTCGCCGTAGCCGCCGCCGGCCGCGGTGTGCGTGACCGTCACCGTCTCGCCCTCCGTGTCGGCGTCCGCCTCCGCGCGCACCGTCACCGTCCGCACCGTGCTCCAGTTCGAGGCGTTGAAGACCAGCGTGCGCTGGTCGCCGTTGGAGTCCCGGTCCGTGTCGACCGCCACCGCCACGTCGCCGCTCGTCACCGTCACCGTCACCGCCGCGCCCGGCTTCGTCGCCAGCGCCACCCCGTACCGGCCGGTCCCGGCCACCGTGTGCTCCTCCGTCAGCGACAGCGACGCCGTGCTCAGCGACAGGGCCGGCGTATCGTCGTCCGTCACCGTCACCGCCACGGACGGAAACAGGCCGCGCTGCGATACGATGTTGTAGTCGCCGGCATCGAGGCTGCGGAGGAGAATGGTGCTGTGGGAGAGCGACGCCGTATCGTCCGCGTCGTCGTCGTCGCTCCCGGCGCGGACCGCCACCGCCTGCGGCAGGCTCCAGTCGGCGGGGGTGAACGTCACCTCGCTCTGGTCGCCCGGGGCCGCGGCGTCGGTGTCCACCGTCACCTCCGGGTCGCTGCTCCGGACGGACAGGACGAGGGCGCCGAGCGGCTTCGCGGTCAGCCTCAGCGTGTAGCGCCCCGCCCCGCCGCCCTCCCGCACCGTCAGCGACGACGGCGACACGGCGACGTTCTTGCTGTCCTTGTCCCGCTCGACGACCGTCACCTCGCCGGCGGTGACGCCCGCCGCGCCGTAGTCGCCGCCCGTCACCGTGTGGATCAGCTCCCCCCCGGCGTCGGCGCTGTCCTCGTTCTCGTCGAAGCGCACCCGCACCCTCTTCGCCCCGTAGTCGGACGCCTTGAACGTCAGGGTGTTCTGGTCGCCGGCGGTGGCCGGATCCGTGTCCACCTTCACCGTATTCACGAATTGGATCGAGTTGGTGGGTTTCGGCCCGATCGTCACCACCACCGTCCCCACCGGCTCGGTGTCCAGCGCCACGGTGTAGACGCCGGGCGCGCCGGCCTCGGGTACGTTCCCGAGATGGGACGGGTTGAGGGTCACGCCGCGGAGGTCGCGGTCGTCGACGGTGAAGGTCAGGACCGCGTCGGCGGCCGCCGCGTAGTCGGCGCCGGCCGGGTCGTGGGTGAGCGTCACCCGCTCGTCCGCCCCGTCGGCGTCCGCCGCCGCGGTCACCGTCACCGTCCGCGCCGTGCTCCAGTCGTCCGGGGTGAAGACCAGGGTGTCCTGGCGGCCGTCCGAGACCGGGTCCGTATCGACCGTCACGCTCGCGTCGTCGCTGGACACCGAGACGGTCACCGCGCCTCCGGGCCGCCAGGCGAGCGCCACCTCGTAGGTTCCGGACGCGGTCTCGGCCAGCCCGCCGCCGGTCAGCCCCGGCGCGCTCACCGCCACCGCCGGGGTGTCGTCGTCGTCCACGTTCACGGTCACCGCGCCGGTCACGCCGCCGTAGCCGCCGCCGCTCGCCGCGTGCGTGACCGTCACCGTCTCGTCCGCCACGTCGTCGTCCGCGAGGGCGCGCACCGTCACCGTCTGCCCCGTGCTCCAGTCGTCCGGGGTGAAGGCCAGCCGGCCCTGGACGCCGGGGGTGAACCGGTCCGTGTCCGCCGCTACCTTCGCGCCGTCGCCGCTCGAGATCCTGACCGACACGGGGCCGACCGGCTTCGTGGCGAGCGCCACCGTCCAGGCGGCGGCGCCCGGGGCCTCCTCGGTCAGCGACAGGGAGCGGCGGCTGAACACCAGGGCGGGAGGATCGTCGTCCGCGACCGACACCGATACGCTCGGGCGGGCGGCGGCGGCCAGCGACGCATAGTCGCGGTCGGTGCTGGTGACGGTGTGGGTGAGGATCGCCGTCTCGTCCCCGGCGCCGTCGTCGTCCGCCGCGCGCACCGCCACCCGGCGCGCCACGTTCCAGTTCTCCCGGGTGAAGGTCACCCGGTCCTGATCCCCGGAGGCCCGGTCGTCGGCGTCCACCTCCACGTCCGGATGGTCGCTCCGGACCCGCACCGCCACGTCGGAGCCCGGCTCGGTGGCGAGCCGGAGCGAATACCCTCCCGATCCGTTCTCGTCCACCGCCAACCGCCCCGGCGACACCGTGAGGCCCGGCGCGTCGTCGTCGTCCACGGTCACCGTCACCGCGCCGGCGGCGACGCCGGCCGGGCCGTAGTCCCCGCCCGCCACCGCATGGGTCAGCACCGCCCGCTCGTCCGCGTCGTCGTCGTCCGCCGCCGCGCGCACCGTCACCGTCTGCGCCGTATCCCAGTCCGCGGACGTGAAGGACAGCTCGTTCTGGTCCCCGGCCTCGTCCCCGTCCGCGTCCACCGAGACCCCGCCGCCCGCGCCTCCCACCGTCACCGTCACCGTCCCCACCGGCGCGGTGTCCAGCACCACCGTGTACGCGGCGCTCGCCTCCTCGTTCACCGACAGCGCCGACGCGCCCAGGGTCACCCCCCGCTCGTCGCCGTCGCGGACCGTGAACGACACCGGCGCGGAGGGCGCCGCCTCGTAGTCCGTCCCCGACGGGTCGTGGGTGAGGGTGACGGCCTCGTCCGCCCCGTCGTCGTCCGTCGCCGCGCGCACCGTCACCGTCTGCGCCGTGCTCCAGTTCGAGCCGTTGAAGACCAGCGTGTTCTGGTCGCCGGGCGAGTTCGAGTCCGTATCGACCGCCACGACCGCGCCGCCGCCGGTGACGGTCACCGTCACCGCGCCGCCCGGACGGTTGGCGAGCGCCGCCTCGTAGGTCTCCGACGCCCCCTCCGCGATCCCGTCCCCGGTCAGCCCCGGCGCGCGCACCGACACCCCCGGGCCGTCGTTGTCGGTCACGTTCACCGTCACCGTGCCGCCGGCGTCCGCGTAGCCGCCGCCGGCCGCGGTGTGCGTGACCGTCACCGTCTCGCCCTCCGTGTCGATGTCCGACTCCGCGCGCACCGTCACCGTCTGCGCCGTGCTCCAGTTCGTGCCGTCGAAGACCAGCGTGCTCTGGTCGCCGTTGGAGTTGCCGTCCGTATCGACCGCCACCGCCGCGTCGCCGCTCGACACCGTCACCGTCACCGCCGCCCCCGGCAGCGTCGCCAGCGCCACCTCGTACCGGCCGGTTCCGGCCACCGCATGCTCCTCCGTCAGCGACAGCGACGCCGTGCTCAGCGACAGGGCCGGCGTATCGTCGTCCGTCACCGTCACCGCCACCCCGTCGATGGCGAGCGCGGGGGCGTAGGGCGCGGCGCCGGCGGTGACCGCGTGGCCCAGGGTCACGCTCTCGTCCGCGCCGTCGTCGTCCTGCGCCGCGCGCACCGTCACCGTCCGCGCCGTCTTCCAGTCCGAGCCCGTGAAGACGAGCGTGTCCTGGCCGCCCGGCGTATCCCCGTCCGTGTCCACCGCCACGCTCGCGCCGCCGCCGCTCACCGTCACCGTCGTCGCGGCGGGCGGCGCGCTGTCCAGGACCAGCGTGTAGGTCTTCGCGTTGTCCGGATGCCCGGCCCTCTCGGCGAGCGCGAGGGTGGCCGCGCCCACGGTGACCCCGGGGGCCGGGGCCACCGCCAGCGCGTTCGACGCGACGTCGCCGCCGCCGGAGTGGCCCGCGGCCTTCACCTTCACCGCCAGGGTCCGGGGGGTGTCGAAGTCGCCGTCGAAGGCGAGGGTCAGCGTGGCCGTGTCGGCGCCGGCGGCGCCCGCGACGCTGGAGATCGACAGCCCGGAGATCGCCGGCGTGCCGGTCACGAGCTCGAAGCGGCCGGCGCCCGCGCCCGCGAAGGTCGTGCCCGCCAGGGTCACGGCGAGGGTGGCCCCGTCCAGGCCGGCCTCGGTCAGCGGCGAGGGGTCGGGCGCGGCGACGACCGGGGTGGCCGCCACGGTGACGGGGAACGACGTGGTGGCGCGGTCGCCGGCGGAGGCGTCGGAGTCCGCGTCCCTCGCGGTGATGGTGACCGTGCTGCTGCCGAGCGTCGACGGCGTGCCGCAGATCCGCCGCGGCTCGGCGCCGGGGCAGTCGCCGCCGCCGTCGGCGTCGAAGACGAGGCCCGGGGGCAGCCCGGACGCGGTATAGGCGAGGGGGCCGTTGCCGCCGCTCGCCGCGGGGACCTGGAACCCGGCGATGGCGGCGCCTCTCAGGAAGGTCCGGCCGGCCGGCGCCGCGGCGAAGGACGGCGCGGTGTTCCCGCCGAGGGCGTGCACGGTCACCGACGACACGCCGAGGACCACGTCCCGCGTGCCGCCGCCGGCGGTGGCGATGGTCGCCGAGTCGAGCCTCAGCGTATACGTCGCCGCCACGTCGACGTTGACGACGGTCCCGGAGACGGTCTTCACGCTCGACTCGATGCGCGTCGTTCCCGGCAGGCTCAGGCCGCGGCAGTGCGGAACCCCCTCGTTGGGGTCGAGGAGTAGACGGGAGGCGCGGAAGTCCACGCGGCACGCCACCGCCCCCTGCGCCCGGTGGATGGGGGACGACGACAGGGGATCCACGGCCGTGACGTGGGCCCGCATCCTGTCGCCGAAGGCGCCGGACAACTGCAGGCCGGGCCAGACCGTATCGCGGTCGCCCTCCCGGTACGTGTTCCCGGATCCGCGGAGCAGGCCGGTCACCGACAGCGAGACCGTCACCGGCGCCAGCTTGGGCACGCCGAAGGCTTCGGCGGAGGGCGGGCTGTCCACGCCCCCGGTCCGGGTGGCGATCACCCGCACCGCGTACCGCGTTCCGGCGTCGAGGTCCGCGATGGTGTGGCTCGTGGCGGGTGCGCCGCCGGCGACGGCGGGGGCGACGAGGGCCTGCCGGGCGGCGGCGTACCCCTGCGTCCCCGACTTCCACTGCACCTTGTAGCCGCTCGCATTCGCCGCCCGGTCCCAGGACACCGCCAGCGAGTCCACGGCCGCGGCCGCCGCGACGCCGGCCGGGGTGGCCGCGGGCGGCAGCTTCGGCGTCCCGGCCGCCTCCGCGGAGGGCGGCCCGTCGACGCCGCCGGCGCCGACGGCGATCACCCGCACCGCGTACCGGCGGCCGACCACCAAATGGGGGATGGTGTGCGCGTGCCCGGCGGTGACGGTGGCCTGCCGGGCGGCGGCGCCGTAGCTCTCCGTCCCCGACCTCCACTGCACCTTGTAGCCGCTCGCGGCGGCCACCGGGATCCAGGCCACGTCGAGGGCGCCCGCCCCGGGGGTGACGGTGACGGTGGTCGCCTGCCCGGCCGGGACCCCGCCCGGCGTGCCCGCCGCGGCCAGCGACGGCGCGCCGTCGTCCTGCCCGGCGACGGTGGCGATCACCCGCACCGTGTGGCGCACGCCGGCGGCGAGGCCCGTGATGGTGTGGCTCGTGGCGGGTGCGTCGCCGGGGGCGGCGGGGGCGACGACGGCCTGCCGGGCGACGGCGTACTCCTGCGCCCCCGACTTCCACTGCACCTTGTAGCCGTCCGCCCCGCCCGGGGGCGCGGTCCAGGCCGCGGCGAGGCGGGCCACGCCCGGCGTCACGGTCAGGCCGGTGGACATGCCGGTGTCGTCGTCGGCGACCGTGACCGACACCGTTCCCCGGAGGCCGGCGTAGAGGGGGTCCGCGCTGCCCGTGCGGACGATGACGGCGGCCGTGCGCCGGTTGGCGGCGTTGTCCGCGTCGTCGTCCACCCCGGCCACCGTCACCGTCTGCGGCGTCTCCCAATCGGACGCCGCGAAGGTGAGGGTGTCCTGGCGTCCCGTCGCGCCGCCGTCGGTGTCCACCACCGCCGCCAGCGTGTCGGCGCTCGCGACGGTCACGGTGACGGCGTTCGCGGGCCGGGTGTGCAGCTCCACGGTGAAGGCGCCCTGCCCGCCGGCCTCGGCCACCGTCACGCCCGCCGGCCAGGCGGTCAGGCCCGGCGAGCGGTCGCTGGCGCGGATGGTGAAGCCCGCCGGCGCGCCCAGCGCGATGCGCGCGTCCCCCGGGCCGCAGGCGGTCACCGTCACGCCGGTCACGATGCAGGCGTCGGCGATGCGCACGCGGAAGCGCTCCGCCCGCTCGGCGGCGTTGTCGTCATAGGTGGCGATCCGCACCCCGGTCCCGGCGCCGCCGGGCGCCGCCGCGCTCCCGGAGGGAAGGGCCGACGCCGCCACCGCGCCGTCGCTGAAGTCGGCCGCCGCGCCGCCCTCGCCGACCGCCTCCACCGCCCAGTGGACGACGAAGCGCGTGCCCGCCGCCGGCGGGGACACGCCCAGGGTGGCGGTGACCCCGCCGCCCTCGGCGAGCGGCGCCGACGGCAGCGAGACGGTGGCCTTGTGCGCGGAGACGCCGAGGGTGAAACGCAGCGTATCGGTGTCGGCGTCGGCGTCGGTGGCGGTCAGGGTGTAGGTCGCCGGCGCCTTCGCGACGGTGGGCGTGCCGGTGATCCGGCGCGTCGCCCCGTCGAACACCAGCCCGACGGGAAGCGCCGGCGCGGCCCCCAGGGTATAGGTGAGCGGGGCGTTGCCGCCGGAGGCCGCCGGAAGCAGCAGGTCCACCGCCTCCCCGGTCGGCTGGATCGGCGGGGAGAACGCGGCGCCGCCGAACTCCGGCACCGAATCCGCGCTCACGGTGATGGTCACCGTGTCCGTGGAGGAGGCGCCGTGGAAATCGGTCACGACGAGGGAGAACGCCAGGGCTTCGTCCCGGGTCAGCCCGGTGGGCGCGGTGAAGGTCGGCTGCGCCGCCGCGGCGTCGCTCAGCGCCACCGTCCGCCCCCCGGTCTGGCTCCAGAGCCAGGTGAGGGCGAGGCCCTCGGGGTCGGCGCTGCCGCTGCCGTCGAGGGTGACCAGCGCCCCCTGGTTCACGGTGTCGTCCTCGCCGGCCTCGGCGGTGGGCGCGGTGTTGGGCCGCGTCACCGTGACGACGTAGTCCCTCGTCGTCCCGTCCTCCGCGGTGACCGTCACGGTGGCGGCGGTGGGGCCGACGCCGAGGTCGAACTGGTGGCCGTCGGCGCCGGAGTCGGCGTCGTCGGGCGAGAACTCCAGGGAGGCGCCGCCGTGGGCGGCCGTCGCGGCCAGGGTCGCCCGCGTCACGGTGTTGGCGACGTCCGCGGTATAGGAGGTGGTGCCGGGGGCGAAGGTCTCGTTCAGCGCCACGCCGCTCCCGCCGGCGCTGAGGGACAGGGCGCTCAGGCTCGAGTCGCCGGAACGCTGCCGCGTCACCGTCACCGTATACGCCTTGGTCGTCGTGCCGTCGTGGGCGGTGACGGTGACGGTGACGACCGTCCGGCCGAGGCCGAGGCTCACCCGGTTGCCGGTGACCGGGGTGCCGGCGGTGACGGCGGCGGCGGCCAGGGAATGGGAGGTGGCGGGCGACAGCGTGAGGCTGGTGACGTCGCGTCCCACGTTCACGGTGTAGCTGGTGTCGGCGGCCTTGAAGGCCGGGACGAGCGTGCCTTCGGAGAGCTCGAGGGCGCTCAGGTCCGCATCCGCGGACCTGGCCCGGGTCACGGCGACGGTGTAGGTCTTCGTCGTCACCGTGTCGGAGGCCGTCACCGCCACGGACACGGTGTTGGCCCCGTAGTCGAGGGAGACGGCGCCGCTGGCCATGCCGCTCGTCACCGCGCTGCCGTTGACCCGGATCGTCGCGCCGGCCCGGGCCGCGGTGGGGGTCACCGTCAGCGAGGCGGCGTCCGCGCCGACGGCGGCGGTGTAGCCCGTGATCGCGCTGGAGAAGGTCCTGTTCAGCGTGACCGCGGTGGCGCCGGCGGCGATGGCGAGGGCGCTCAGGTCGGCGGCCACCGAGCACTGCGGCAGGTTGTAGCTGCGCCCCCGGGAGTCGGTCTGCGGATTGACGGTGGACCCGGAGGGCAGGGCCGGGATGCAGCCGGTCAGCCGGTTGCCCGAGAGGTCGATCGAGGTCCTGGCGGGGAGCTGGGTCAGCTCGGCGGGGATGCTCCCCGTCAGCAGGTTGCCGCGCAGGTTCAGGATCAGCAGGCTGCGGAGGTCGCCGAGCTCGGCGGGGATCGGCCCGGTGAGCCGGTTGGCGCCCAGGTGGAGCCTCTCGAGCCCCGAGAGCCGGCCCAGCCCCGCGGGCACCACCCCGTCCAGCTTCTGCACCCCGAACCGGGAGCCGTCCAGGTTGATGGACCACACCCGGTTCTGAAGCATCGAGACGCCGGACCAGCCCGAGATCGCCCGGCCCCCGGACCAGTCGTCGGGCCCGACGGAGATCCGCCTCGTCCCGCGCAGCGCGTCCTTGAGCGCGAGCAGCGCGGTGCAGTCCGCGACCAGGCCGGTGTTGGTCGCCGGGTTCGGCACCGCCGTGCCGTTGCGGCACTGCGTCGGCGTCCCCGTCACCGTGGCCGCGGCGCCGGTCCCCGCCAGGCTCCCCGCCCGCAATGCCGCGGTATAGGTCCTGCCGTTGACCAGGCCGGTCAGGGTATGGGACGTGGTGGCGGCGTTGGCGCCGGCGATCGGCGTCCAGCTCGCGCCGCCGTCCGTGCTCGTCTCGTAGCCGGTGACGCTGTCGTCGGTGGTGCGCGTCCAGCTCAGCGCCAGCTCGGCGTCGGCGCCCTGCGCCGTCAGCCCGGCGGGCGCCCCCGGGGTCAGCGACGCCGTGGCCGATGCCGCCCGGCCCTTCACCGCGCCCTGCGCGCCCTGCACCGCCCGCAGCTCCACCGTATAGACGCCGCCCAGGGTCAGGCCGGCCCGGATGGTGTGGGCGATGGTCGCGCCGCTGCTGCCCGGGACCCGCGTCCAGTCGGGGCTCCAGGAGGCGGCGCCCCGCTTCATGCGGTACTCGTAGGCCAGCACGCCGCCGGTCGCCGCGTTCCAGGTCAGGGCGACGGCGCGCGCCGCGTTGTCGGGGGCGGCGGCCAAGCCCGACGGCGCGGGCAGGCGCGGCGTCGCGTTGGCCGACGCCGCCGCGCCCCGCACGCCGCCCCGCACCGCCCGCACCCGCACCGCGTAGGCGCGGCCGTTCACCAGGCCGGTCAGCGTGTGCGCCGCCGTGGCCGCGCCGCTGCCCGCGACCGCCGCCCACGACGTCCCCGCGTCGGTGCTCACCTCGTAGCCGGTCAGGGTGGCGTCGCCCGGGTCGGTCCAGGCGAGCGCGATGCTCCGGTCCCCTGCCGTCGCCGACAGGGACCGGGGCGCCGGGACCGTCGGCGTCGCCGCGGCCCGGTTCGACGGCTCGCTCGTGGTGATGCGCTCCGCGCGCACCTCGAAGGTGTAGGTGAGGCCGTTCGCCAGGCCCGTCGCCGTCCAGGTGACGTTGGTGGCGGCGGCGCTTGTGGTGGCCTCGGCCCAGTCCGTCCAGGACGTCCCCGCGTCGGTGCTCCGCCGGTAGGTGTAGCGAATGCTGCGGCCGGAGACATGGTCCTCCGGCGCGTTCCACCGCAGGGTCGCGCTCCGGTCGCCGGCGGTCGCGGCCAGGCTCCGGGGCGCCGCGATGCAGACCGGCAGCGGGGCGGTCCGCGATGATCCGCCCGCGAGCAGACGCTGGGGATTGATGGTCGAGGCGCGGCCGCGGAGCACGTACGGGATGCAGCCGGTGAACTGGTTGCGGCGCAGATCCAGACTCCTGCCGGACGCGGCGAAGCCGATCAGTCCCATCGGGACGGCGCCGGTCAGATCGTTGTCCGACAGGTTCAGGGTGCGGAGGCTCGTCAGGCCCGTCAGGCCGGAGGGGATCCCGCCGGTCAGGTCGTTGCCCGACAGGTCCAGCACGGCGAGGCTCGTCAGGCTCGACAGTTCGGAGGGGATCGCGCCGGTCAGGTCGTTGTGCGACAGGTCCAGCCCGGTGAGCCGCGTCAGGCTCGACAGGCCGGAGGGGACCTCGCCCGTCAGATCGTTCTCCGACAGGTCCAGCCCGGTGAGCCGGGTCAGGCCGGCGAGCTCGGCCGGGACCGCGCCGGCGAGGCCGTTGTTGCGCAGGGTGAGGTTCGTCAGGCCCGTCAGGCGGCCCAGCTCGGCCGGGACGCCGCCCGAGAACTGGTGGCCGACCAGGGAGAGCGTGGTGAGGCCGTCGAGGCCGGCCAGCCGGGCGGGAATGCGGCCCTTCAGGCGGGTGTCGGTCACGAGCCTGCCGGCGGCGCCGGTGATCGAGAGGCCGGTCACCCGCCCGCCGCTCACCTCCACCCCCCGCCAGCTCCCGATGGCGGTCGAGCCGCCCCAGTTCAGGGAGGCCGTGCCGCGCAGCTCGTCCTTGGCCAGCAGCAGCAGCTCGCAGTCGTCGACGAGGGAGGCGTTGGCCGACGGGTTGCGGACCGCGCCGCCGGTGCCGCACGCGGAGAGGGGCCTGGCCTGGGTTCTGGCGCCTCGACTCGTCCCGCCCGGGCCCAGGGTGCGGATCCGGAAGTAGTAGAGCACCCCGTTGGTGAGCCCGGTGACGACGTGCGAAGTGGTCGCACCGTCGCCGGGGACCCGCGCCCAGGTCGAGCCGTCGTCCGTGCTCACCTCGTAGCCGATGGCGTTGCGGCGCACCTGCGACCAGGTGAGGGTGGCCCGTTCGTATCCGGCGACGGCGCTGACACTCCCCGGGGCGGAGGGAAGGGCGCCCGACCCGTCGAGGGGCCGGGCGGCGCCCGCGCTGGCCGCCGCGCCGACGCCGATCTCGTTGACCGCCCGCAGACGGAAGTCGTAGCGCTCGCCGTTGACGAGCCCGGTGACGGTGTGCGAAACGGTGGCCGCGCCGCTGCCGGGGATCCGCGCCCAGGTCGAGCCGCCGTCGGTGCTGACCTCGTAGCGGGTGATGCTGGCGTCCGGGCCGGGCGGGGAGGCGATGCGCGGCGTGAGCCAGGTCAGCGTGGCCTGCGCGTTGCCGGCCACCGCCGAGAGGCCGGCGGGCGCGCCGGGAGCGGCCGTCGCCGCCGCCGCCCGCGTCACCCTGATGTTGTAGATGCGGAATCGGAGGCCGCTCGCCGCCGACACCTGCAGGCGGATCGGATTGACGCCCACCGACAGGCCGACCGCGTGGCCCGCGCCGCCGGCCACCGGGGTGAGGGCGCTGGCGCCTGCGGCGATCCGCAGGGTGGCGCCGGCGGCCGCCGCGGTCGGCGTCACCGTCAGGCTGGACACGCTGTTGCCGACGCTGGCCGTGTAGCCGATGGTGGCGGCGGCGAACGGGGGATGCAGCGTGCCGGCGGAGATCTCCAGGGAGCGGAGGTCCGGCAGGGTCGAGCACTGCGGCAGGTTGTAGCTGTGCCCCCGGGAGTCGGTCTGCGGATTGACGGTGGACCCGGCGGGCAGGGCCGGGATGCAGCCGGTCAGCCGGTTGCCCGAGAGGTTGATCGAGGTCCTGGCGGGGAGCTGGTTCAGCTCGGCGGGGATGCTCCCCGTCAGCAGGTTGCCGCGCAGGTGCAGGATCAGCAGGTTGCCGAGGTTGCCGAGCTCGGCGGGGATCGTCCCGGTGAGCCGGTTGGCGTCCAGGTTGAGCCTCCAGAGCTCCGAGAGCCGGCCCAGCCCCGCGGGCACCACCCCGTCCAGCTTCTGCACTCCGAACCGGGAGCCGGCCAGGTTGATGGACGACACCCGGTTCCTGAGCAAACCGACGCCGGACCAGCCCGAGATCGCCCGGTCCCCGGCCCAGTCGTCGGGCCCGACGGAGATCCGCCTCGTCCCGCGCAGCGCGTCCTTGAGCGCGAGCAGCGCGGTGCAGTCCGCGACCAGGCCGGTATTCGTCGTCGGGCTCGGCACCGCCGTGCCGTTGCGGCACTGCGTCGGCGTCCCCGTCGCCGTCGCCGCCGCGCCGGATCCCGTCCTGCTCCACGCCCGCACCCCCACCGTATAGGCCCTGCCGTTGACCAGGCCGGTCAGGGTATGGGACGTGGTGGCGGCGGTGGCGGCGGCAATCCGCACCCAGGTCGCGCCGCCGTCCGCGCTCGCCTCGTAGCCGGTGACGCTGTCGTCGGTGGTGCGCGTCCAGCTCAGCGCCAGCTCGGCGTCGGCGCCCTGCACCGTCAGCCCGGCGGGCGCCCCCGGGGTCAGCGCCGCCGGGACCGACGACGGCAAGCCCTTCACCGCGCCCTGCGCGCCCTGTACCGCCCGCAGCTCCACCGTATAGACGCCGCCGGCGGCGAGCCCCGTGGTGAGGGTGTGCGATACGGTCGCCGGGCCGCTGCCCGCGATGCGCGTCCAGTCGGGGCTCCAGGAGGCGGCGCCCCGCTTCATGCGGTACTCCCAGGCGACGATGGTGCCGGCCGGTGCGGTCCACGAGAGCGCGATGCTGCGCGCCGCGTCGTCGGGGGTGGCGGCCAGGTTCGACGGCGCGGGCAGGCGCGGCGTCGCGTTGGCCGACGCCGCCGCGCCCCGCACGCTGCCCCGCACCGCCCGCAACCGCACCGCATAGGCGCGGCCGTTCACCAGGCCGGTCAGCGTGTGCGCCGCCGTGGCCGCGCCGCTGCCCGCGACCGCCGTCCAGTTCGCCCCCGCGTCGGTGCTCACCTCGTAGCCGGTCAGGGTGGCGTCGCCCGGATCGGTCCAGGCGAGCGCGATGCTCCGGTCCCCCGCCGTCGCCGACAGGGACAGGGGCGCCGGGACCGTCGGCGTCGCCGTGGCCCGGTTCGACGGCCGGCTCGTGTTGGCGAACTCCGCGCGCACCTCGAAGGTGTAGGTGAGGTTGTTCGTCAGGCCGGTCGCCGTCCAGGTGACGTTGGCGGCGGCGGCGCTTGTGGTGGCCTCGGCCCAGTCCGTCCAGGACGTCCCCGCGTCGGTGCTCTGCCGGTAGGTGTAGCGGATGGCGTAGCGGAGGTCGTGGTCCTCCGGCGCGTTCCACCGCAGGGTCACGCTCCGGTCGCCGGCGGTCGCGGTCAGGCTTCGGGGCGCCGCGATGCAGACCGGCAGCGCACCCTGCAATTCGCCGAAGAGTGGAATGAGCTGGGGATTGACGGTCGAGGCGTGGCTGCGCAGCGCGCGCGGGATGCAGCCCGTCAGCTGGTTGCCGCGCAGGTGCAACGCGCCGAGGTTGAGGCCGCCCAGCGCCTCCGGGATGGCGCCGGTCAGGCTGTTGCCGTTCAACGACAGCGTCGCGAGGCGCGTCAGGCCGGCGAGGGACGCCGGAATGCCGCCGGACAGCGAGTTCTCCGACAGGTCCAGCACGGCGAGGCTCGTCAGGCCCGACAGGGCGGAGGGGACCGCGCCGGTCAGATCGTTGCCCGACAGGTCCAGCCACTGGAGGCTCGTCAGGCCCGACAGGGCGGAGGGGACCGCGCCGGTCAGATCGTTCTCCGACAGGTCCAGCCCGGTGAGCCGGGTCAGGCCGGCGAGCTCGGCCGGGACCGTGCCGGCGAGGCCGTTGTTGCGCAGGGTGAGGTTCGTCAGGCCCGTCAGGCGGCCCAGCTCGGCCGGGATGCCGCCCGAGAACCGGTGGCCGACCAGGTAGAGCGTGGTGAGGCCGTCGAGGCCGGCCAGCCGGGCGGGAATGCGGCCCTTCAGGCGGGTGTCGGTCCCGAGCACGCCGGCGGCGCCGGTGATCGAGAGGCCGGTCACCCGCCCGCCGCTCACCTCCACCCCCCGCCAGCTCCCGATGGCGGTCGAGCCGCCCCAGTTCAGGGAGGCCGTGCCGCGCAGCTCGTCCTTGATCTTCAGCAGCAGCTTGCAGTCGGCGATGAGCGGGCGGGCGGCGCCGCGCCCCACCACGCGCTCGGTCTCGCAGGGCGAGCCGGGGATCGTCGCCGCGGCCCCCGCGGCCGGCACGGCGAGCCGGAACCCGGTCTGTGCGCCGGCTTCGTCGTCGGTGCCCTCGCTGACGCCGGCCCGGACCGGATCGCTCAAGGTCACGGTGACCGCCCTCGCCGCCGCCTCCCCGAACGGCGGGCTGGTCCGGGCGCCGGCGGGAATGGTGGCGGCGCCCGTGGCGGTCGAGCCGCCGGAGGCGGTCCAGGTCACCTGCACCGGTCCGGGCGCGGCTTCGTCGATCCGCGCCCGCACCTCGTAGCCGCCGACCCGCTCCGCCTCGACGTCCAGGGTGAACGGGCTGCCGCGGTTGCCGTGGGCGCGCAGCTCCCGGAGGCCGGACAGGCCGTCGAACGCGCCCGTCGGCAGCGTCGTGAGGCCGGCCCCGTCGAGGCGCAGGGTGGCCAGCCCCGAGAGGCCGGCGAAGACCCCGGTCGGCAAGCTCGTCAGGTTCGGGTTGCCGTCCAGCCGCAGCAGGGTCACGCCGCCGAGACCGGCGAAGTCGCCCGCGCTCAGCCCGCTCACGTTGCGGATCCGCAGGATGCCGGTGATCCGGTTCAGATCGGTCCTGTACACCTGGGCGCAGTCCGTGACCCCGGCGATCCGGGCCAGGATGGCGTCGCGGACCGCCTCGGTGCGGGAGCAGACGCCGACGGGGGCCTCCTCGGTCCGCGCCGAGGCTTCGGACGAGTACGGGCCGTCGGCGGCGGCGGCGCGCCGGGCCTGCACGCGCACCGTGTACTGCGTATCCGCAGCCAGCGACTGGAGGACGTACGTGGTTCCGGTCACGACGCCCCTCCGACCGTGGCTGTACTGCTCCGTCGGACCCTTCCATTGCACGATGTAGGACGTGGCGTGGAGCACCGGCGTCCAGCTCGCGGTGAGCCGGTTCCTGCCGGACGTGACCTGCAAGGCCGGCGCGGCCGGGGCCGGCAGCACCTCCACGGACGCCGCGGCCGTGGCCGGTCCCTGGCGGCCGTCCCCGCCGGCGACCCGCGGATAGGTGGCCCGTAGCTGGAAGGAATAGGGCGAGGAGTCCCGCAGCCCCCGCACCACGTGGCTGACGGTGCCCGCGGTGGCCCCGGAAACGGCCGCCCAGGCGTTCCAGGCCGGCGACGTGCCGGCCCCGAAGCGGAGGTCGTAGCCCGAGACGGCCGAATCGCCGAGGGCGGTCCAGCGCAGGGTGACCTCGCCGTAGCCGCTGCGGTGCGCGGTCAGCCCGGCGACCTCGGTGAACACCCGCACGTTCCCGGTGGTGAGGTCCACGGCGAGCAGGTCCTGTTGGGCGGCCCTCTTGACCTTGACCGCCAGGGGCGCGGACACGGTCATGTCGCCGGTGAACGACAGCGTGAGCGTCGCCGTCGTATCGCCGGCGGAGACGCTCGACACCCCGGAGATGGAGACGTTCGGAATGGTCGTGACCAGCTCGAAGCCGGAAGCGGTGACCCCGGACCCGTACCCGGAGGGGGTGTCGACGAGCCTTACGTCGATCGTGGCCGTGTTCAGGGCGGCTTCGGTCAGGACGGCCGGGCCGGTGGCGGCGATCTCCGCCCGTGGGGTGATGATCTGCGCGGCGGCGGAGGTGGCGGCGGCGGCGGACGCGAAGGCGGCGAGGGCGAAGGCGGCGGCCGGGAGGCGGCGGCGGCGCGGCCCGCCCCCCTTCCTCCCCCGCCGGGACGGAACGGGCCCTGCGCCGGCGGCGAAGCGCTCCATCGGATTACGCGGGGGGGGGGGGGGGGTAGCGGGCGGGACCGAGTCGTTCCCGCGGTCGAGCCGGAGCCCGCGGTCGGCTCGACCGGAGATCTGGTGGGGAGCACGACGGGCTTCCTTGCGTATTCCGGCGCCGGAATGCGCAGCTTCCTCCGGGCGGCGGCCCGGCCGGCCCGGCCTCTCCGGATGCCCCGGCTTCCCCGGGCGCCCATCGGGATCAGCCCCTGCACCGGCGGCTCCGTCGGATCACGGGCCGTCCGGCGGGCTTGCCGCTTCGATTCCGCCCCGCGAGCACCGGAGAACAAGGCCATCCCTTTCGCAAGACCTCCCACCGACAGTCACGTTCGCCAAGCGGGCGGAATTCTCAAACACCGGAATGGGCCATTGCAAGCGCCCCGGGCGCTGTTCGTAAGCTCTTGAGATAGAGGGTGTAGAGAGGGGGTCGAGATATTTTTACCCCCACGGAGACGGCGTTCTTCCGTGGTTCGGGGTCGGTTCGAGGGGGTTGCCGGCGGATTTCACCCCACGGAGCTGCTTGCGCGGGCACGGCGTCCTGGGAACGCTCGTGTCCCGCCCGCATTGATCGGCGGCGGCCTCGCCGTCCCATTTGCGGGCGGGGCGCCCGCGTTCCCAGGACGCCGTGCCCAAGAGCGTTCGTGAGGGGCATGCCCGGCGAAAACCCCACAGCGCACATGCCTCTGCAAGCAGACGCCTTGTCCAACCACACTCTTTCTTTCGCTCTCGCACCGCAATTTTTTGACCAGGATCAAATTCGCGTCCTGGGAACGCTTGTGTCCCGCCCGCAAAAGGGCATCGACGCCGGGCCGCGAGGCGGTCAGCGTGAAACGGCCCTGTCCTTGCGCGCAGGGTCATGCCGGCCGGCCCGGTGAGACGTCCGGGCCGGCTCGCGGTCGAAGGGGCGGTGCGACGGCCCCGCGCGCCGGCGCGTGGTCCGTGAGGGCGCGGCAGGCGGCCGACGCCGACGCCCAGCTGACGGCGGTCGAGGGAGAGGGCGGCGGTGGGGGCGGATCAGTCCGCGACGGCCCCGCGTTCGTCGAAACGCCCTTCGACGCGGGATTGCCTCTCGGCGAGCTGCCGCATGTCGGCATCGTGCTTCTCGGCGAGCTGCCGCATGTCGGCATCGTGCTTCTCGGCGAGCTGCCGCATGTAGGCATCGTGCTGTCGCCGGTCGGTATCGCGCTTCTCGTCGAGCCGCCGCATGTCGGCATCGTGCTGTCGCCGGTCGGTATCGCGCTTCTCGTCGAGCTGCCGCATGTCGGCATCGTGCTGCCGCCGGTCCGCATCGTGCTTCTCGGCCCTTGCCTGCATCTCGGCGCGATACGTGTCCATCGTCGCCTGCCATGCCCGCCGGTCCGCATCGACCGAGGCGCGCCATGCCCGGCCGTCGGCGTCGATGCGGGCGGTGGTGCGTATGAGGAGCCCGGCGATCGCGACCCCGACCGCAAGCACGGTCCCGATGATCGGGAGGACGATGGCGAGGGTTTCGTTCATGGAGAACCCCGATGAGACTCCCAGGCGGGGCCGGGGACAGGCCCCGCCCGGAGGAAGGAGAGGATAGCCGCCCCCGGCCCTGCGCGTCCAGCCGCCGCCCCGCCCGAGGCATGTGCGCTGTGGGGTTTTCGGGGCTGTCCGGTGGACAGCCGGACGGTTCGGTCCGGGCGCGCGAGGCGGTGCGACGGGGCGCAATCGAGCCCGAATGAGGGGTCGAAAACCCCGCATCGGGCTTTCGTGCAAGGGCAAAATGTGCCGGTGCGCACGACGCGCACGAGCCGGCGGATTCCGGGCGCCAAGGGGTGGGAGCCGGTCAGACGAGGCGCCCCGCGCGGTCCAGCAGGTCCGCGCCCGTGCCGCACTCGATGATCCAGTCGCCGACCTCGGCGAGGCGCTCCGGGTCCGTGAGGCGCTCCAGCAACCCCGAAAGCCGTTCGGCCGTTTCAGTATCGAACTTCCGCGCCGCCAAACGACACAGCAGCGCCCGTTCTTCGGCGCGACCGCGCTCGATGCCGCGCTCCAGCCCCAGCTCGAGCCCCTGCTCCCGGCCCTGTTCCCGGCCCCGCTCGAGGCCCTGCTCCAGCCCTTGCTCCCGGCCCTTTTCCTGGCCTTCGCGAAACCACTGTTCGGTCCACTCCTTCACACTCTCCGCCAGCATCGCTCCTCCTCCTTCCAGATCCCGGACCCCCGGCAGGGCAGCCCCGGGGAACCGGCCCGGCAGCGCCACCTGCCGAACCCACTCCACGAACGCACGCCGCAGCTCGTCATCCTCCGAATCCCGCAGCCAGTCCGACAGCGCCGCCAGCAACTTCGACAGGCTCTCCGCCGAACCGCTGTTCTCCAGCCCCACCAAGGCCGACACCAGATTGCGGCGCGGCAGATCGTCCTCCCCCCACCGCCCCTCGTCAAGCAGGAAGTACCGCTGCGACGGCTGGTAGCGCGCCAGCGCCTCCTCCACCGGGGCGATGAGGTCCCCCACCTCGACCGGGGCGGTCCAGCGGGGGCGACCGTTGTACAGCACCACCGGCAGCACCGGCGGCAGCTGCCCGCCGTCGCCGAGCGCCCCGCGGCGGATGAGATCCTGGTACAGCAGCCCGGTGTAGACCAGGATGCGAACCGCCATGTACGGGTCGGCCGTGGACTGGAATTCGAGCATCACCAGCAGGTACAGCCACGTCTCGTCCCGGAAGCGCACCCGCCACACCAGGTCGCCGTGGCGCTGGCGGAGGTCGTCGCTGACGTACTCCGCGGGCAGCTTCTCCAGGGTCGAGAAGTCGAGCGCATCGCTCCACTCGGGGGCGACGAACCCGCGCAGCAGGTCTTCGACCATCCGACGGTAGGAGAACAGGCCCTTGTACGCGGCGTCGTGCATGGGGACACCATAGCGCCGCCCGGGGCGCGGCGATGCCGGCGCCGGGATCGAAAGGCGTAGGCGAACGGAGCGCGTTTCGTGCGCCGGGACCCCGCGTAGACCGCTCCGTTCTCCCATCGCACGTCCCCCCGGCGCCGTCCGCCGTGCGCCCCCCGAACGATTCGACGTCGGCTCCCCTTCCCCCGAGGCAACCGGCTCGGCATCTTCGGCATCGCGCCGGTTTCGCACCTGCCGCCGCCATCCCCCCACCCGGAGCCGGCCCCGAATCCTTCGCGAGGTCCGTGCTCGACGCGACGACGACCGCGCACAGGCGGAAGCCCCGTGGGTTGGAATCCGACAACAAGCCCCTCGAACCGACCCCAAACCACGGAACAACGCCGCCTCCGTGGGGGTAAAAGACATCTCGACCCCCGATCTCCACTCCCCTCGGATCAAGAATCAAGAGCTTACGAACAGCGCCCGGGGCTCACCACGCAATTTTCTTCCGCTCTCGCATCGCGGCGCTTTGACCAGGATCAAATTCCGGACTGCTGCCGCGGAACACCCTCCTTCAGGCTGCGGATCGACGCTCGCGGTCCAGGTCACCGAGACGGGCGGTCGTCCGGGCGCACCGGCCCTTCGGCGCCGAAGAAGCGCATGGGCCGATGACGGCGCTCGTTGCGCGGCGGCGGCGCCGCTGCCGGGGAAGGCCCCGGTCCTGAGAACGGCGCGTTCTCCGAACGTGGGTGGCCCGCCCGCAAATGGGACGGCAAGACCGCCACGGCCCGATGCGGGCGGGACACGGGCGTTCCCGGAACGTCCGGGGGTGGCCCGTTCCCGGGAAGAGCGGTGGACATCGACGCCGGGCCGCGAGTCGGCCAGCGTGAAACGGCCCTGTCCTTGCGCGCAGGGTCATGCCGGCCGGCCCGGTGAGACGTCCGGGCCGGCTCGCGGTCGAAGGGGCGGTGCGACGGCCCCGCGCGCCGGCGCGTGGTCCGTGAAGGGCGCGGCCGGCGGGCGACGGCCGACGCCGATGCCCGGCTGACGGCGGTCGAGGGAGAGGGGCGGCGGTGGGGGCGGATCAGTCCGCGACGGCCCCGCGTTCGTCGAAACGCCCTTCGACGCGGGATTGCCTCTCGGCGAGCTGCCGCATGTAGGCATCGTGCTTCTCGGCGAGCTGCCGCATGTAGGCATCGTGCTGTCGCCGGTCGGTATCGCGCTTCTCGTCGAGCTGCCGCATGTCGGCATCGTGCTGCCGCCGGTCCGCATCGTGCTTCTCGGCCCTTGCCTGCATCTCGGCGCGATACGTGTCCATCGTCGCCTGCCATGCCCGCCGGTCCGCATCGACCGAGGCGCGCCATGCCCGGCCGTCGGCGTCGATGCGGGCGGTGGTGCGTATGAGGAGCCCGGCGATCGCGACCCCGACCGCGAGCACGGTCCCGATGATCGGGAGGACGATGGCGAGGGTTTCGTTCATGGAGAACCCCGATGAGACTCCCGGGCGGGGCCGGGGACAGGCCCCGCCTGGAGGAAGGAGAGGATAGCCGCCCCCGGCCCTGCGCGTCCAGCCGCCGCCCCGCCCCACCCCCCGGCTTCAGGGCCTCTTCACGCTGCGGAATCGCTCGTGCGGGCGAACCCGGTTCGGCCGAATCGGAGCGGCGCCCGACACGGACGTCCTGGGAAGAGCGGTGGGCATCGGCCGGGCGGCCGCGAGCAGGTCGGCGTGAAACGGCCCTGTCCTTGCGCGCAGGGCCATGCCGGCCGACCCGGTGAGACGTCCGGGGCCGGCTCGCGGTCGAAGGGGCGGTGCGCCGGACCCGCGCGCCGGCGCGTGGGCCGTGACGGTCGCGGCCGGCGGGCGACGGCAGACGGCGTCGCCCGGCTGACGGCGGTCGAGGGAGAGGGCGGCGGTAGGGGCGGATCAGTCCGCGACGGCCCCGCGTTCGTCGAAACGCCCTTCGACGCGGGATTGCCTCTCGGCGAGCTGCCGCATGTCGGCATCGTGCTGTCGCCGGTCGGCATCGTGCTTCTCGGCGAGCTGTCTCATGTAGGCATCGTGCTGTCGCCGGTCGGCATCGCGCTTCTCGGCGATCTGTCGCATGTCGGCATCATGCTTCTCGGCGATCTGCCGCATGTCGGCATCGTGCTTCTCGGCCCTTGCCTGCATCTCGGCGCGATACGTGTCCATCCTTGCCTGCCATGCCCGCCGGTCCGCGTCGGCCGAGGCGCGCCATGCCCGGCTGTCGGCGTCGATGCGGGCGGTGGTGCGTATGAGGAGCCCGGCGATCGCGACCCCGACCGCAAGCACGGTCCCGATGATCGGGAGGACGATGGCGAGGGTTTCGTTCATGGAGAACCCCGATGAGACTCCCGGGTGGGGCCGGGGACAGGCCCCACCCGGAGGAGGGAGAGGATAGCCGCCCCTGCCCTGCACGTCCAGCCGCCGCCCCACCCGTTCACGTCGCTTTCTCATTGGACGGTGCCGCCGCCACCCCGCCCCCCGGCTTCAGGGCCTCTTCACGCCGCGGAATCGCTCGTGCGGGCGAACCCGGTTCGGTCGAATCGGAGCGGCGCCCGACACGGACGCCTTGGGAAGAGCGGTGGGCATCGGCCGGGCCGCGAGCAGGTCGGCGTGAAACGGCCCCGGAACCGAGCCGGGGCCGTTTCACGCTGGCGGCGTCCGGTTCGGGGGCTGCCGTCGCGTCCTGATCCGCATCGCATGAATCGTCGAATTCGCATTTTCAAACCAGCATCATCCGAATCCTTCTTCGAAACACATCCGTCGCGCGCCCCGATGCAGCGTGAAACGGCCCTTTCCTTGCGCGCAGGGTCATGTCGACCGGCCCGGTGAGACGTCCGGGCCGGCTCGCGGTCGAAGGGACGGTGCGCCGGCGCGTGGCCCATGAAGGGCGCGGCAGGCGGGTGACGGCCGGTGCCGACGCCCGGCTGACGGCGGTCGAGGGAGAGGGCGGCGGTGGGGGCGGATCAGTCCGCGACGGCCCCGCGTTCGTCGAAACGCCCTTCGACGCGGGATTGCCTCTCGGCGAGCTGCCGCATGTCGGCATCGTGCCTCTCGGCGAGCTGTCGCATGTCGGCATCATGCTTCTCGGCGATCTGCCGCATGTCGGCATCGTGCTGTCGCCGGTCCGCATCGTGCTTCTCGGCCCTTGCCTGCATCTCGGCGCGATACGTGTCCATCGTCGCCTGCCATGCCCGCCGGTCCGCATCGACCGAGGCGCGCCATGCCCGGCCGTCGGCGTCGATGCGGGCGGTGGTGCGTATGAGGAGCCCGGCGATCGCGACCCCGACCGCGAGCACGGTCCCGATGATCGGGAGGACGATGGCGAGGGTTTCGTTCATGGAGAACCCCGATGAGACTCCCAGGCGGGGCCGGGGACAGGCCCCGCCCGGAGGAGGAAGAGGGTAGCCGCCCCTGCCCTGCACGTCCAGCCGCCGCCCCGCCCCCCGGCTTCAGGGCCTCTTCACGCCGCGGAATCGGCTCGTGCGGGCGAATCGGAGCGGCGCCCGACACGGACGCCCTGGGAAGAGCGGTGGGCATCGGCCGGGCCGCGAGCAGGTCGGCGTGAACACGATCATCCTCCGACGATCCCGACTCACGCCCCTTCAGGCTCACCTCTCGTTGGAATCCGTCCCTCCGTTCAGGCTCATCTCTCGTTGGACAAGGCTGCGCCTTGCCCGCCTGGGGGGCGGAGCCTATCCTGTCGCCCCCCTTCGCTCCGAGCAGGAGACGCGCCATGGCCGAACCCGCGCCGCGTGCGGACGCGGCCCTCGCCGCCCCCGAAGACGGCCGGCCCCCGGCCTTCGATCCCGGCCAGCGGATCGAGGGCTTCGACGACGAGCTCGCGGCCGCGATCCGGGCCGAGGCGAATCGCCAGGAACTCCACCTCGAGCTCATCGCCTCGGAGAACTACGCGAGCCCGCGGGTGCTCGAGGCGCAGGGGTCGGTGCTCACCAACAAGTACGCGGAGGGCTATGCGGGGCGGCGCTACTACGGCGGGTGCGAGTTCGTCGACGTGGCGGAGTCGCTCGCGGTGGAGCGGGCGAAGCGGCTCTTCTCCGCGGACTACGCCAACGTCCAGCCGCACTCCGGCTCCCAGGCGAACGCGGCCGCCTACCTCGCCCTCGCGGAGCCCGGCGACACCATCCTCGGCATGAGCCTCGCCGAGGGCGGGCACCTGACCCACGGCTCGCCCGTCAACTTCTCCGGCCAGGTCTTCCGCCCGGTGCAGTACGGGCTCGACGCCGGGTCGGGGGAGATCGACTACGAACAGGTCGAGGCGCTCGCCCGCGAGCACCGGCCCCGGATCATCGTGGCCGGCTTCTCCGCGTACTCGCGGGTGGTCGACTGGGCGCGCTTCCGCGCCATCGCGGACGCGGCCGGCGCGTACTTCGTCGCCGACATGGCGCACGTCGCGGGGCTCGTCGCGGCCGGGCTCTATCCGAGCCCGGTCCCGCTCGCGGACGTGACCACGACCACCACCCACAAGACCCTGCGCGGGCCGCGGGGGGGCCTCATCCTCGCCCGCGCCAACCCCGGGATCGAGAAGAAGCTCTCGTCGGTCGTGTTCCCCGGCCTGCAGGGCGGGCCCCTCATGCACGTCATCGCGGCCAAGGCGGTGGCGCTCGGGGAGGCCCTGGAGCCGGCCTTCGCCGCCTACCAGCGGGCGACCGTCGACAACGCCCGGCACATGGCGACCACCATCGAGGCGCGCAGCTACCCCATCGTGTCCGGCGGCACCGACAACCACCTGATGCTCATCGATCTCCGCCGGCGCGGGGGCCTCTCCGGCCGTGACGCGGAAGCCGCCCTCGGCCGCGCCCACATCACCGTCAACAAGAACATGGTGCCGAACGACCCCCGTTCGCCGTTCGTGACCAGCGGGCTCCGGATCGGGACCCCGGCCATGACCACCCGGGGGATGGGCGAGCCGGAGGCGGTCGAGGTCGCGCAGCGGATCTGCGACGTGCTCGACCACCCGGACGAGACGGAGGTGATCGAGCGGGTACGCGAAGCGGTGGTCGTGCTCTGCCGGCGCTTCCCCGTCTACCGCCGCTGAACGGCCCGCCCGCCCGTGCGCTGCCCGCGCTGTTCGTCGGCAGACACCAGGGTCATCGATTCGCGCCCCGCGGCCGGCGGCGCGGAACGGCACCGCCGGCGCGAGTGCGGCGACTGCGGCGAGCGGTTCAGCACCCTGGAGAGGGCGGCGGAAGCGCTTCCCCAAGTCGTCAAGCGAAGCGGCGACCGGGCGGCCTTCGACCCCGGACGGCTGCGGGGGGCGATCCTGAGGGCGGTCGAGAAGCGCCCGGTCACCGCCGCCGACATCGACGCGGTGGTCGGACGGATCCGGCGCCGGCTTCCGCTCGAGGCGGGAGGCGAGCTCCTGTCCGCGCGGATCGGGGAATGGGTCATGGAGGAGCTCCGCGGCCTCGACCGCGTGGCCTACGTGCGGTTCGCGGCGGGGCGGCGGCGGTTCGTGGAGCTGGCCGAGCTTCCGGGGGCCGCCGCGGACCGGGCCCGCGGCGAGGTCCCGGCCGGGCGCCCCGCTCCCGGACCGTCGGGGGCCGAGCCGGATGGCCCCCAGCTTCCGCTCGCGCCGCGGGAATAGGCGCCGGGGCCGTGTCGGAGCACGAATTCCTCGCCCGGGCGCTCGCCCTCGCCCGCCGCGGGACGTTCACCGCCCACCCGAACCCCCGGGTGGGCTGCGTGCTGGTGCGCGGGGGAGGGATCGTCGGAGAAGGCTGGCACCGGGCGGCCGGTGAAGCCCATGCCGAGGCGCGCGCCCTCGAAGCGGCGGGACCCGGGGCGCGGGGCGCGACCGCCTACGTCTCTCTGGAGCCCTGCTGCCACCAGGGCCGGACGCCGCCGTGCGCCGACGCCCTCATCGCGGCCGGCGTGCGCCGGGTGGTCGCCGCCGCGCGGGATCCCGATCCCCGGGTGGCGGGACGCGGGCTCGAGCGGCTGCGCGCGGCCGGCGTCGAGGCCGGGCTCACGGACTGTCCGCAGCTTGCGCGGGCCGCCTCGGACCTGAACGCCGGGTTCTTCAGGCGGGCCGCGGGCGGGCGGCCGTTCGTGCGCCTGAAGCTCGCGGCGAGCCTCGACGGGCGCACCGCCCTGCCGGACGGGTCGAGCCGATGGATCACCGGCGAGGAGGCCCGGCGCGACGTCCAGCGCTGGCGGGCGCGGGCGGGCGCCCTGCTCACCGGCGTCGGAACGGTGCTGGCCGACGATCCCCGCCTGACCATTCGCCCGGCGGAGCTCGACCTCCGGGACACCGGGGCCGGGCCGGAAGCCCCCCCCGATCCGCACCGCCTCCTCCGGGTCGTGCTCGATTCCCGGCTGCGGACGCCGCCCGCCTCCGCCCTCTTCGCATCCCCCGCCCCGGTCCTCGTCGCGGCCGTCGATGCGGCGGCGGGGGGCGGAGGGCGCGCGGACCGCCTCCGGGCGGCGGGGGCGGAGGTGGTCGCCTGCGGAGAGCGCGCGCCGGCGGGGGGCGGGCGCCCGCGCCGGGTCGATCCCGGCGCGCTCCTCCGCCTCCTCGGAGCACGCGGGATCAACGAGGTGCACGTCGAGTGCGGCCCGACCCTCGCGGGCGCGCTCGTCGCGGGCGGCCTGGTCGACGAGCTTCTGCTCTACCTCGCGCCGACCCTCCTCGGGAGCGGCTCGCGCCCGCTCCTCGACCTCCGCCCGCCTCCCGACATGGCGTCGCGGGCCGAGCTGCGGGTCCTCGAGACGGCATCGCTCGGAGGCGACCTCCGGGTGCGCGCGGCGGTCGGCGGAACCCCGCCTCTCTGATAAGCTCTCCCGATGTTCACCGGCATCATCGAGACGCGCGGGACGGTGACGCGCCTCGAAGCCCGGGGCGGCGACGCGCGGATCGCGATCGACGCCCCGGACCTCGGCGAATTCCAGGTCGGGGACAGCATCGGCGTGAGCGGCGCGTGCCTCACCGCGGCCGCCCGCACCGAACGCGGATTCGCCGCCGACGTGTCGCGCGAGACCCTCGACCGCACCACCCTCGGCGCGCTCGCCGCGGGCGCGGCCGTCAACCTGGAACGGTCGCTCACCCTCGCCTCCCCCCTCGGCGGGCACCTCGTCACCGGCCACGTGGACGGGATCGGGGAGCTGCTCTCGTGCGAGCCGGACGCGCGCTCCCGGCGGCTTCGCTTCCGGGCCCCGGAAGAGCTCGCGCGCTTCATCGCGGCCAAGGGGTCGGTCTGCGTGGACGGGGTGAGCCTCACCGTCAACGCGGTCGAAGGCCGGGAGTTCGAGGTCAACGTGATCCCCCACACCGCGGCGGCGACGACCCTCGGCGACACCAGCCCGGGGTCGCCCGTCAACCTCGAGGTCGACCTCATCGCCCGCTACGTCGAGCGTCTGCTGGACGGAGCCCGGACCTCATGAGCGACAGGAGCGACCTCCCCCGCTTCCACTCCACCCAGACGCTCATCGAGGAGTTCCGGGACGGCCGGATGGTGGTGCTCGTGGACGACGAGAGCCGGGAGAACGAGGGGGACCTCGTGATCGCCGCGCAGCACGTGGCGCCGCACCACGTCAACTTCATGGCGCGCTACGCGCGGGGGCTCATCTGCCTGCCGATGACCGCGGAACGGTGCGACCGGATCGGCGTTCCGCCGATGGTCGAGCGCAACACCGAGCCGCACCGGACGATGTTCACCGTCTCGATCGACGCGGCGGAGGGCGTGGGGACCGGCATCTCGGCCCACGACCGGGCGCTGACGATCCAGCGGGCGGTGGACCGGGACGCCCGGCCCGAGGACTTCGTGCAGCCCGGACACGTCTTCCCCCTGCGTGCGCAGGCGGGGGGGGTGCTCACCCGGGCCGGGCACACCGAGGCGGCCTGCGACCTCGCCCGGCTCGCGGGCCTGGAGCCGGCCGCCGTCATCGTCGAGATCATGAACGAGGACGGCACCATGGCCCGGCGGCCGGACCTCGACGTGTTCGCGCGCGACCACCAGCTCAAGATCGGGACCATCGCGGACCTCATCGAGTACCGGATGCTGTACGAGCAGACGGTGGAGCGGGTCGGGGAGTGCCGGCTTCCGACCCCGTTCGGCGAGTTCCGGATGATCGGCTACCGCGACGTGATCGACGGCGCGGTCCACCTCGCCCTGGTCATGGGAGACGTCGCCGGGGACGAGCCGGCTCTCATCCGGGTGCACGTCCAGGACTCCCTGCGCGACCTCGTGCACTCGCAGCGCCGCGACACCGGGTGGCCGCTCGGGGACGCCATGGACCGGGTGGCCCGCGAAGGCGCGGGAGTGGTGGTGGTGCTGCGCGAGGACGAACGCCCCCAGGACCTCATCCGCTCCTTCGAGTCGATGATGCGCTTCGACCAGGGCGACGACACCGTGCCGCGCGAGTCGCGGGAGGACCTTCGCACCTACGGGGTGGGGGCCCGGATCCTGCTGGACCTCGGGGTGAGGCGGATGCGGGTGCTGAGCGCGCCGAAGCGGATCCACGGCCTGTCCGGGTTCGGGCTCGAGGTCGTCGAGTACGTCGAGAGCTGATCCGGGCCGGAGCGGAGGCCGGAGCCGGGGTCGGAGCCGGACGCAGCAGAGCAGAGCGGAGCGGAGCGAGCATGGCCCACTACGACGTCGTCCCGGGAGAGTACGAGGCCGCCGGAGCACAGGTCGGCATCGTGGCCGCCCGTTTCAACGCGCGGTTCGTCGACCGGTTGCTCGAAGGCGCGGTCCGGGTGCTGGGCCGGCACGGGGTGGCGGACCCGACCGTCCTCCGGGTGCCGGGGGCCTTCGAACTCCCCCTCGCCGCCCGCCGCCTGGCCGGGGTGCGCGGCATCGAGGCGGTGATCGCCCTCGGCGCCGTCGTCCGGGGGGAGACCCCCCATTTCGACCACGTGGCCGCGAGCTGCGCTCAGGGCCTGATGAGCGCCGGGCTCGATCGGGGGGTCCCCGTCGTCTTCGGCGTCCTGACCACCGAGAACGACGACCAGGCGGCCGCCCGCTCCGGCGGAGCGCACGGCAACAAGGGGGAAGAGGCCGCCCTCGCCGCCCTCGAAATGATCACCCTCCTGCGGCGCGCGCCGCGCTGAGCGGAGCGTGGGCGCCCCCCCGGACAGGACCGCGGCCCGGCGGCGCGGGGGCGGCGGCGCGCGCCGCCGGGCCCGCGCCGCCACGGTCCAGGCACTCTACCAGTGGCACATGACCGGCCAGGACGCGGCCGAGATCGAGGGCCAGTTCCTGGCCGAGCGGCTCGCCGGCGATGATGCGCCGGCGGTGGACCGGGGCTTCTTCCACGACCTCCTGCACGGCGTAGCCGGCGCCGCGGAGAAGCTCGACCGACGCCTCGAGCCGCTCCTCGACCGGCCGGTGGCCCAGGTCGACCCGGTGGAACGCGCCATCCTGCGGCTCGGCGCCTTCGAGCTCGTCGAGCGAAGCGAGATCCCGACCGGGGTGACGATCAACGAAGCGGTGGAGCTCGCCAAGACCTTCGGCGGAGAGAACGGCCATCGCTACGTGAACGGCGTGCTCGACCGGCTGGCCCGCGACGTCCGGCCCGGCGCGGGACGCCCCCCGCCCGGCCGGCCGGCCGGACCGGGACGGGATCGGAGATGACGGGTCGGGCGCAGCGAAGCCGCCCCTCACCCGGCCGCCGCGGCGGTCGCGCTCGGAAACGGAACCTGGACAAACGGAATCCGGACATGCGGAGAATCAGCGAATCGAAACCGGTATCGAAGAGAACGCCGGCCCGAACGGCAGCCCGGGGACGGCTCCACGGACGCTTGCGCGAGGCGCCGGCTCCGGAGCCGGCTCGGAGCCGCGCGACGGCGGAAGGCGGAACCCCGGCCGGGAGGATGGGGAGCTTCCGGCCCACGGCCGATCGGCCGCCGCCGGGGGCGTTCCGATGGAGCCTCCTGCGGCCGGTGATCGGCGCTGAGCCGGCCACGGGCGAGCGTGCGGCCCTCGCCCTCGCCCTCGCCCGCGCCGCCGCCGCGCTCGCGATCCTGGGCTCGCTCATTGCGGCGCCGGCCCGAGCCGACCCGCCGCCCTGCCCGGCCGGCGCCGAACGATACGCCGAGTACCGGATGTTCTTCGGCCGGAACCGGGAGGGTGTCGAGGTCGTGTCCGATGCCGGGTGGCGCGCGTTCCTCGCCGAGGAGATCACCCCGCGCTTTCCCGACGGGCTCACCGTCGTCGACGCCGCCGGACAGTGGCGCACCCCGTCCGGCAGGATCGAACGCGAGCGCACCAAGATGCTGCTCGTCCTCGCCCCGCCGGGCGCGGAGAGCCTGCGGCGTACCGACGAGATCGCGGAGGCGTACAAGCGGACCTTCGGCAAGGAGGCGGTCCTGCGCACGGTCGGAAGCGCCTGCGCGTCGTTCCTGTAGCGGCGGCCGGGCGCCCCTCCCGGCGCTCCTCGCTCGACGGTCCGCAGGTCCGCCCCGTTCCCGAGCCTCCGGGCCGTCATTCCGGCGGAGACGGATAGAGGATCGGCCCCGGCCGGCCGACGTAGTCCCGCATCACCGCGTGCTTGAGCGCTCTCTGCGCCCCGAAGTTGGCCACGTGCCAGGCGATCTGCGGGCGCGTCCACCGCCACAGGCTGGCCTTGTCGGGGTCGTCGTGCTCCTCCCACTGCTTCAGCCAGCCCACCTGGCTGTAGGACCAGGCGCCGACGAACTGCACCGCCACCGACCACAGCAGCGCCGCGCCGAACAGCGCCGCCCGGCGGCGGCCGGCGACCACCCGTTCGATCACCGGGATCATCGACAGGGCCAGGAACGGGGCCGTGTCCACGATGGACCGGTAGCCCCAGGCCGCGCCGCCCCACCAGTCCCACCACTTCGCGGCCACCACGATCAGCAGCAGGGCGGCGGCTTGCAGCGGGACCAGGGGGCGGTAGCGCGCCTCCCGCCACGCGAGCGCCATGCCGACGAAGCCGAACAGCAGCACCGGCGAGTAGAACGCCAGGCCCCGTTGCGGGCTGACGAACAGCCCCGGCAGGCTCTCCCACAGCGGCCCCGACCAGAGGTCCTCGGACCCCGCCAGCGCGAGCGCGATGGCCCTCGACGACAACGTCTGCCCGAACTCGAAGGGGCTGCCGAACCACCAAGCGTTGTACGCGAGGAGGACCGCCGCGAAGGGCAGGCCCCCGGCGACGTAAGCGGGCAGCCGGCGCCGGTCCGCCCACACGAGCCAGACCCCCACGCAGACCACCGCCAGAGCGCTCGGCGGGCGGCACAGCACCGCCATGCCGAGCGCCGCACCGCAGTACGCGGCGAAGCGCCGCCGCTCGGGAGAGGAGAGAAGGAAGAACGCGCCGAGGGCGAGGAAGAAGGAGTTGGCCGGATGCTGCCACAGCGCCTGGCTGCTCACCGGCCACGCGCAGCTTCCCAGCCCGAACGACAGCGCGGCCAGGAGCGCCGGCAATGGGGCCACGAAGCGCCGCGCGGCGAGGAAGATCAGCACCGCGGTGGCGGCGGTCAGCAGGGAGGCGGTGAGCGCGCCCCCGTGCCACCACCACCAGCGGTCGGACTCGAGGTCGGTGAACAGATCGAGCACCGCGTAGACCGGGAGCCCCACGAGCGCCGCACCGATGCCGAAGGTGTTGACGTACTCTCCGGGATGCCTGGTCGTGGCCAGGTAGTAGGGGTACGCGGTCAGCGTCAGCCGCCCCTGCTCGTACAGCGCCTCGTCGAATTCGACGCGGCGCGCCTCCCCGCCGGGCTCTTCCAGCTTCCAGTGGAAGGAGGCCGGCGCGTCCGGCAGGGTGAGCGAGAAGGAGTGGCGCTTCAGAAGGTTCACGCTGAACAGCATGTTGCCTTCCTGGTCGCTGCCTTGGAGAAAGTCCCCGTTGCCCACGTAGGCGCCGAAGCAGGCCAGGAACAGGAGGACGGGCAGGAGCCGGCCTCGGCGGGTCCGGCGCGGGGCCTGGAGACGATTCCCTCCGCCGTCCTCGCCGGCGGCGCGAGGTTCCTGCCGGGGGCGGGATCGGCTTCCGCGCGGCCGGGGGCCGGCCGGGGAGCGTGACCGGCGCTGGCGCCCCCGGCCCCGGCCGGCGTCGGGGATGGGGGTCTCCATCACCTCGGATCGACGAAGCGGATGTTGAAGTCGGCCGGCGGGGGCGGCGCTTCCGGGAAGGTGCGGCGCAGGTATTCCTCGCTGTAGGTGTCCGGTATGTAGGGGGTGTAGTCCCGCCAGCGGCGGATCGGCGCCTCGTTCTCCTCGCGGCGCAGGATGCGGAGGTTGCCGAACGCCTTCTCCACCGCGTAGCCGGGAACGACGAGGTCCGGGTGTTCGGTCACGATGTGGCTGGCCGAGACCCGGAGCGTCTCGATCTTCCGGAGGTCGTTGGCGAACCCGGTCCGGGAATCGTAGAACGGGACCTTGCGGTGCAGGAAGTAATAGCCCGGGGTGGCGAGATAGGCGCGGTCGATCTGCCACACCGCTTCGACCCCGGGAGCGGCGGCGAGGTAGCGGTAGGCGGCGAAGGTCGGATCCTGCCCGCGGAGGAACCTGATGGGCAGCGGGTTGCCCGCGCAGCACGCTTCGTCCTGTTTCGGCAGCGCGTTCAGGATCCCGGCGAGGGACACCGCCGCGAACAGGGCGCCGGCCAGCCCGTAGACCGGCGCCCGCTGGCCGGTGCGGGCGGCGAGACGCGCCACGAGGTCGGCGCCGGCGAGCAGCCAGAGGGGGACCACCGCGAAGACGAAGCGGTACTCCTTGTGCGTCTGGGTGGAATGGATCAGCAGGATCAGGGCGATGGAGAGGAGCAGGAACCCGTAGCGCCGCGGGCCGGACAGCGCCGCCGCCGCGCACGACACGCTCAACCCCCCGCCGGCGAACAGGAGCCACACCAGGTACTGGTACACCGGCTTCGTCTCGTACGCGGTCCGTTCCAGGCCGAGGTTGAAGCGGAGGTTGTTGACGTAGGACTGGAACAGGCCGGCGTCCCACGTCACCGCGTCGAACACGCCGACCGCGAGCAGGAACACCGTTGCGGCCACCGCGGCGTGCACCCTCGCGGCCTTCCCGGCGCGCAGGAGCCACAGGCCGAGCAGCACGAGCGCGAAGGGCGCGTACTGGAGCCGCACCGCCGCGGCCAGGACCGCGAGGAGAGCCGCCAGCCAGGCGCCGCCGGCCGCCCGGGCCGTTCCCGATCCGTCCGGCGAGGCACGCACGCTCAGCGCGAGCAACGCCGTCAACAGGGCGGTGGCGGTGAGCGCGGTCAGCGGCTTGTGGGCATACCCGGCCAGCTCGTACCAGAGCGCGCCGGCCAGGAGGGCGGTGCGCGCCGCCGCTTCGTCGAAGTGCCGGCGCGCGAAGAGGTACATCCCGGCCGGAATGGCGAGGGAGATGGCGCAGAACACCAGCTCGACCCCGCCCGCGTACCAGAAGGGCTGCCCGAGCCCGAGGGTGTCGAACAGCTTCAGGATCCCGGCGATCAGGCCGGGAAGCAGCAGCGAACGCGCGCCGTAGATCTGCTCCCAGTACATGACGCCGTTGCCGAAGGCGAGGCGGTGCCCGACTTCCAGGTACTGCATGTACTCGTCGAAGTGCAGCCGGGAATCCCCGGAGAGGGCGATGGCCGCGCGCACCGCGAAGGCGAGCCCGAGCACCGGCCAGAACCACTTCCATACCGGCTCGGCAGGCATTCGCAAGTGCAGCAGGCCGTCCGCCGCCGTGCGCAGGCGGGCGGGCCGGCGGTCGGGCAACCCTCGGGCCGAAGGCGCCTCGCGCCCCTCCGCCGCCGAGGCGGGGACGATGCGCCGCTCGCGGGAAACGCGCCTCTCCCGGTGCGTCCTTCCCGGCTTCTTCCCTCGTCTTCCGGTCCCGGCCATCACTCCGGCTCGGCGAAGCGGATGTTGAAGTTGGCCGGCGGGGGGGGGGCCTGCGCGTACAGCCGGCGCAGGTATCCCTCGCCGAAGAGGTTGGTGACGGTCGGGTTGAAGTCCCGCCATCCGCGTACCGGCGCTTCATTCTCCTCGCGGCGCAGGATGCGGACGCGGCCGAACTCCTTCTCCACGACGTAGCCGGGAACCGCGAGGTCCGGGCGGACGGTCACCAGGTGGCTGACCGAAGCCCGGAGGGTGTCCAGGTCGGCCTGCAGCTCGTTGGCGAAGCCGGCTTGTCGGTCGTAGAACGGTATCTCGCGGTGCAGGTAATAGTAGCCGGGCGTATCCAGATAGTCGTAATCGAGGTCCCATACCGCTCTCACCCCGGGCGCGGCGGCCAGCCAGCGGTAAGCGGCGAACGCCGGATCCTGGCCGTGCAGGAACCGCACGGGATGTCTCACGCCCACGCTGAACCTCTCCGTGAGCGCTTCGTCCCAGCGCGGCAACAGGTTCAGGACGCCGGCCAGGGACACCGCCGCGAACAGGGCGCCGGCCGTCGCATGAATCCACACCGGCCCGGGCGCGCGACCGGGCGCGCGATCGGGCGCGCTCCCGGACGAGGCATCGGGCGGGTGGGCCGGCCGGCGAGCGCGGCCGGACAGCGCGGCTGGCGCGGCCAGCCGGGCGACGACGCCGGCGCCGATGAGCAGCCAGAGCGGACCGAGGACGAAGAGGTAGCGGTATTCCTTGTGCGCCTCGATGGAATGGGGCACGAGGATCAGGGACAGCAGGAGAGCCAGGAACCCGTAACGGCGGAGGTCGAGCAGGGCCGCCGCCGTGCACAGCGCGCTCAGCCCCCCTCCGAGGAACAGGAGCCATACCAGATACTGGTATCTCGGCCAGACCCATTCGACCGCCTGCCGGTCGATCGCGAGATTGAATTCCAGGTAGGTGCGGTAGGAGTGGAACCACCCGCCGTCCCACGTCACCGCGTCGAACGCGCCGACCGCGAAGAAGAACACGATCGCCGCGGCGGCGGCGTGCAGCCCGGCGGCCCTCCCGGCGCGCAGGAGGTAGAGGCCGAGCAGCGCGAGCGCGAGGGGCGCGTACTGTATCCGGATCGCCGCCGTCAGCACGGCCAGGAAGGCGGCCAGCCACGCCGCCGCCGGCCCGTCGCCGCGCGGCGCGTGCACGCACCACGTGAGCAGCGCCATCGACAGGACGGCGCCGACGAACTCGGTCAGCGGCTTGTGGGCGAAGCCGGCCAGCTCGTACCAGAAGGCGCCGGCCAGCAGCGCCACCCGCGCCGCGGTCTCGTCGAAATGCCGGCGCGCGAAGAAATACATTCCGGCCGGAATGAGCAGGGAGATCGCGCAGAACACCAGCTTGACCCCGCCGACGTACCAGAAGGGCTGGCCGAGGCCCACGGCGTCGAACAGCGCCAGCACCCCGGCGATCAGGCCGGGGAGCAGCCACGAACGGGCGCCGTAGAAGAACTCCCAGTAGACGGCCCCGTTGCCGAAGGCGAGGCGATGTCCCTGCTCCAGATACTGCATGATCTCGTCAGGATGGATCACGAAATCGCCGGACAGGGCGATGGCCGCGCGCACCGCGAAGGCCAGCGCCAGCACCGGCCAGAACCATCTCCACACCGGTTCGGCAGGCGTTCGCAAGTGCAGCAGGGCGTCCGCCGCCGTGCGCAGGCGGGTGAGACCGCGTCCGGGCCATCCCCGGGCCGAAGGCGCCTCGTGTCCGTCCGCCGGCGAGGCGGGGACGGTGCGCCGCTCGCGGGAAACGCGCCTCTCCCGGTGCGTCCTTCCCGGCTTCTTCCCTCGTCTTCCCGTCCTGGCCATTACCCCGGCTCGACGAATCGGATGTTGAAGTTGGCCGGCGGGGGGGGGGCTTCCGGGTACAGGCGGCGCATGAGTCCCTCCCCGTAGGTGTGGGTGATGGTCGGGGTGAAGTCCCGCCATCCGCGTACCGGCGCTTCATTCTCCTCGCGGCGCAGGATGCGCACGCCGCCGAACTCCTTCTCCACGACGTAGCCGGGAACCGCGAGGTCCGGGCGGACGGTCACCAGGTGGCTGACCGAAGCCCGGAGGGTGTCCGGGTCGGCATGCAGCTCGTTGGCGAAGCCGGCTTGGCGGTCGTAGAACGGTATCCCGCGGTGCAGGTAATAGTAGCCGGGCGTATCCAGATAGTCGTGATCGAGGTCCCATACCGCTCTCACCCCGGGCGCGGCGGCCAGCCAGCGGTAAGCGGCGAACGCCGGGTCCTGGCCGTGCAGGAACCTCACGGGGTGCCTCACGTCCGCGCTGAACCCCTCCGTGAGTGCATCGTCCCAGCGCGGCAACAGGTTCAGGGCACCGGCCAGGGACACCGCCGCGAACAGGGCGCCGACCGTCGCGTAAGTCCACGCCGGCCCGGGCGCGCGACCGGGCGCGCTCCCGGACGAGGCATCGGGCGGGCGGGCCGGCCGGCGGGCGCGGCCGGTCAGCGCGGCTCGCGTGGCGAGCCGAGCGACGAGGCCGGCGCCGATGAGCAGCCAGAGCGGAGCGACGACGAAGACGAATCGGTATTCCTTGTGCGCCTCGATGGTATGGGGCACGAGGATCAGGGAGAGGAGGAGAGCCAGGAACCCGTAGCGGCGGAGATCGAGCAGGGCCGCCGCCGTACACAGCGCGCTCAGCCCTCCCCCGAGGAACAGGAGCCATACCAGATACTGGTATCTCGGCCAGATGCGCACGACCGCCTGCCGGTCGATCGCGAGGTTGAATTCCAGGTAGGTGCGGTAGGGGTGGAACCACCCGCCGTCCCACGTCACCGCGTCGAACGCGCCGACCGCGAGGAAGAACACGGTCGCCGCGGCGACCGCATGCAGCCTGGCGGCCTTCCCGGCGCGCACGAGGTAGAGGCCGAGCAGCGCGAGCGCGAGGGGCGCGTACTGTATCCGTACCGCCGCCGTCAGCACCGCGAGGAAGGCGGCCAGCCACGCCGCCGCCGGCCCGTCGCCGCGCGGCGGGCGCACGCACCGCGCGAGCAGCGCCATCGATAGGGCGGCGCCGACGAACTCGGTCATCGGCTTGTGGGCGAACCCGGCCAGCTCGTACCAGAAGGCGCCGGCCAGCAGCGCGGCCCGCGCCGCGGCCTCGTCGAAATGCCGGCGCGCGAAGAAATACATTCCGGCCGGAATGAGCAGGGAGATCGCGCAGAACGCCAGCTCGACCCCGCCGACGTACCAGAAGGGCTGGCCGAGGCCCACGGCGTCGAACAGCGCCAGCACCCCGGCGATCAGGCCGGGGAGCAGCCACGAACGGGCGCCGTAGAAGAACTCCCAGTAGAGGACCCCGTTGCCGAAGGCCAGGCGGTGCCCCTGCTCCAAGTATTGCATGATCTCGTCGGGATGGATCACGAAATCGCCGGACAGGGCGATGGCCGCGCGCGCCGCGAAGGCCAGCCCCAGCACCGGCCAGAGCCATCTCCACACCGGCTCGGCAGGCGTTCGCAGGTGCAGCAGGGCGTCCGCCGCGGTGCGCAGGCGATCGAGCGCGCGTCCGGGCAATCCTCGAAGCGAAGGCCCTTCCCGCCCCTCCGCCGCCGAGGCGGGGACGGTGCGCCGCTCGCGGGAAACGCGCCTCTCCCGGCGCATCGACCTCGTCTTGCGTCTTCCCGATTGCCGCATGAATCGAAAGGTCCGTTGATTACCCCGATCGAGCCGGGAGCAGGCTCCGGGAAAGTCCGTCATTCCCGCGGAAGCGGGAATCCAGGGACTTTCGGTGAATGCAGTGGGTTCCCGCCTTCTCCCCGCCTTCTCCCCGCTTTCGCGGGGATGACGGGGAATGACGGGGGATGACGAGCCAGGACGACCGTTCCGGCACGGGTCTTCCGGTCCCGGCCATCACCCCGGCTCGACGAATCGGATACCGAAGTTGGGCGGCGGGGGAGGCGCTTCCGGGTACAGGCGGCGCATGAGCCCCTCCCCGTAGGTGTGGGTGATGGTCGGGGTGAAGTCCCGCCACCGGCGGATCGGCGGCCCCCCCTCCTCGCGGCGCAGGATGCGGATGCCGCCGAACTCCTTCTCCACCGCGTAGCCGGAAACGGCATGATCCGGGTTCCCGGTCACGAGGTGGCTGACCGAGCCCCGGAGCGCCTCCAGGTCGGTGTGCAGGTGGTTGGCGGCGCCGGTCACCCGGTCGTAGAACGGGACCTCGCGGTGCAGGTAATAGTAGCCGGGAAGGTCGTGGTAGGGGCGGTCGACGTGCCATACCGCGGAGACCCCGGGCGCATCGGCAAGGTAGCGGTAGGCGGCGAACACCGGGTCCTGGCCGCGGACGTACCGGACGGGAGGGGCGATGCTCGCGGCGGGCTCCTCGTCATCGTGCGGCAACAGGTTCAGGAGGCCGGCGAGGGACACCGCCGCGAACAGGGCGCCGGCGGTCGCTTGGACCAGCACGTTCCCGGCCGCGCGATCGGGCGCGCTCCCGGACCGTGCATCGGAGGAAGGGAGGGACCGTCGGCCGGCGAGCGCGGCCAGCCGCGTCACGATGCCCGCGCCGGCCAGCAGCCAGAGCGGAGCGGCGACGAAGACGAAGCGGTACTCCTTGTGCGTCTCCAGGGAATGGACGAGCAGGACCAGGGCGGTAAGGATGAGCACGAGCCCGTACCGGCGCGGATCGAGCAGCGCCGCCGCCGCGCACAGCGCGCTCAGCCCCCCGCCGGCGTACGCGAGCCACACCAGGTACTGGTGCGGCGGCCACGTCCAGCCGAGCGACCGGTCGATCGCGAGGTTGAATTCGAGGTTGGCGCGGTACGAGTGGAACCACCCGGCGTCCCAGGTGACCGCATCGAACGCGCCCACCGTGAAGAAGAACACCGCCGCTGCGGCTATCGCGTGCAGTCTGGCGGCCTTCCCGGCGCGCAGGAGCCACAGACCCAGCAGCGCGAGCGCGAGGGGCGCGTACTGTATCCGGATCGCCGCCGCCAGCACGGCCAGGAAGGCGGCCAGCCACGCCGCCGCCGGCCCGTCGCGGTGCGGCGGGCGCACGCAGAGCGCGAGCAGCGCCATCAACGGGGCGGTGGCGACGAGCTCGGTCATCGGCTTGTGGGCCAAGCCCACGAGCTCGTACCAGAAGGCCCCGGCCAGCAGGGCGGCCCGCGCCGCCGCTTCGTCGAAGTGCCGGCGCGCGAAGAAATACATCCCGGCGGGAACCAGCAACGAGATCCCGCAGAACACCAACTCGACCCCGCCGACGTACCACCCCGGCTGGCCGAGGCCGACGGTGTCGAACAGCTTCAGCACCCCCGCGATCAGGGCCGGGACCAGCCACGAGCGCGCGCCGTAGAAGAACTCCCAGTAGAGGACCCCGTTGCCGAAGGCCAGGCGGTGCCCCTGCTCCAGGTACTGCATGATCTCGTCCGGGTGCAGGACGAAATCTCCGGACAGGGCGACGGCCGCGCGCACCGCGAAGGCCAGGGCGAGCACCGGCCACAGGAGCTTCCAGACCGGCTCGGCGGGCGCCCGCGGGTGCAGCAGGAGTCCCGGCGCGGCGTCCAGCGCCGAGCGCACCCGCGCCCACCCGCGCTCACGCGGCCTCGGGGACGTGGGCGAGGCACGCCCGCCCGCTCGAGGCCGCTCCCTCCGGCGCGCCTTCCTCGCCCTCCCTTCCCTGCCGGCCGCCCTACCCACGCCGGCGCCGCGCGTTCAGCGGTCCATCGCCCTGTCCCGCTCCCTTCCGGGGCATCGCGTTCCCGGCCACCGCTCCGGGGTCCTCCGCCGTCATTCCGGCGCGGACGGCTGGAGGATCGGCCTCGGGTCGCCCGCGCACCGCCGCATCACGTCGTCGAGCTCCACGCCGCGCGCTTCCCCGCCGGGTCCTGCCGGCTTCCGGTCGAAGGAGGCCGGCGCGTCCGGCCGCTCTTTACCATCGATCCTCCACGCCTCCCCGGGGAGCTGCCCCGATCCGCGGCCGCATGGTAGCCGAGAAGCCCGGCGCCGGAAATCCGGAGCCTCGACCAGGCTCCTCGTCCCTGCCCCCGACCTCACCGACACCCCCTCCCCCGCTCGGGGTCATCTCCATATCGGGAGAGACCGGCCGGGAAGGCGAGGCCGCGCGGCGGCCATCGGAGCTTCGATTGATGCGACAATCAGGCATATTCCCAGGCAGGAACGAACTCCGGCAGCTTCCGGATTTCGAGACGGTTTCCGGAAACGGACCGACGATGATCAGACGCCATCGGAACGAGAGGCGGGGCCGGCCGCGTCCGTCACCGGCCGCATCCCCGCGGGAAGACGACGCCCCGCCCGCCGCCTCTTCCCCGATCCCGTCCATCGGCGGCCGCGCCTGGTTCGCCCCCGCGCTGACCGCGGCCTATGCCCTGCTGCTCGCCTTCACCCTGTTCCACCACGAGCTGTGGCGCGACGAGCTCCAGCACTGGATGCTCGTGCGCGACAGCACGGGGCCGTTGGATCTGTTCCGCAACATGAAGTACGAGACGATCCCGAAGCTGTGGCATCTGTCGTTGCTGCCGGTGACGTGGCTGACCTCCTCTCCGGCCGGAATGCAGACCCTCCATTGGGCGATCGCCTCCGCCGCCGTCTTCGTCGTCGCAAGGTACGCGCCGTTCGGCCCGCTGCAGAAGATCCTGTTCGCCTTCGGCTACTTCCCGCTCTACGAGTACGGGGTGATGTCCCGCAACTACGCGCTCGGCCTGCTGCTCATGGTCGTGGCGTGCGCGCTTCTGCGCCGGCGTTACCAAAGGCCGCTGCGGCTGGCGCTGGCGCTGGCCCTCATGAGCAACACCAGCGCCCACGCCTGTATCCTCGCCATCGGGGTGCTCTTCGGCCTGATCCTCGATTACCGCCTCAACCGCCGCGTCCTGGCGGAAGACGATACGGTGGACGTGCGGAAGCTCTGCGCCGGCTTCGCCGTCGTGGCGGCCGGGATCCTGCTCGCGGTGCTGCAAATGATTCCACCGGCCGACGTGACCCTGGCCTCGATGAGCGCGACCTGGCGTTACTCGTGGTACCTGGAGTGGAACCCGACCTGGCTGAGGGAGTGCCTGAAGACGATCCCGTTCGTCGTCTTCTTCCCCATCGACCCGAGGTTCGTGCCGGTGGTGGGGCTGGCTCCGGATCAGCCGCAGGCCGTCTATGGGGTGTGGACGGCGGTGGTGCTGGTGGCGGCCGTCGTTGCCTTCTGCTGGCGCAGGACGGTCGCGCTGCTCCTGTTTCTCTGCCTCGTGACGGGCTTCCTCGTCTTCTTCTACACGATCCATTACGGCTCCTTCCGGCACCTCGGCTTTCTCCTGATCTCCCTTCTGGTGCTGGTCTGGGGCGGAAGGTATCTGGCCGGCCCTGCCGTCGGCGCCGGCCCGGAAGCCCGCCCCCCCCCGGTCCACGCGGGGCGCATCGGCAGCCTCCTGCTGACGGGCCTCCTGGCGATGCACGCCGTCGGCGGGTTGAGGGCGGTGGCCATGGAGGTCCAACGCCCCTTCTCCCAGGCCGAACGCACCGCCGACTGGATCCGGGCGAACGGCCTGGAATCCTTGCCGATGATCGGCTACCCGGACTGGTCCGCCAGCGCCGTGGTCGGGCACCTGTCGCCGGAGAAGCGGATCCACTACGTCCAGGGAAACCGGGAGGGCTCCTTCGTGATCTCCGACGGGGCGCGGATCGGCGCCGGACCGAAAGGCCGCATCGAGGACCGGACCCTGTTCTCCCAGATGCAGGCCCTGGCCGCCCGCAACGACGGCAAGGTCCTGATGGTGCTCGCGACCGAGCTGCTGATTCCACCCGAAGAACGGCGCCTCCGGCCGCTCGCATCCTTCACGGGGGCCATCGCTCCGGATGAGAATTTCCACCTGTATCTCTACGAATCGTCCCCGGATGGGGATCGGACCCGACCCGGCTCCGGCACGCGGTGACCCACGGCGCCCGGCGGCGCCCGACGTTCGAGCGGAGGTTTCATTTGGCTCCGGACGCCCTCACCATCGCGGTGCTCTGCCGCAACGAAGCGGAAACGCTCCGCACGGTCCTCGAGGACGCGCGCCGCGCCGCGCCCGGCGCCCGGCTCCTGGTCGTCGACAACGCCTCGACCGACGGCTCGGGCGACTGCGCCCGAGAGGCGGGGGCGAAGGTCGTCTTCGTTCCCGAACCCGGCTTCGGCCACGCTTGGCGCGCCTTGCTCGCTTCGGTGGAGACGCCCTGGTGCGCCGTCACCGACGGCGACGGCGAATGGCCTCTCGAGCCCGTCCTCCCCCGGCTCATCGACGAGCTCGAGCGTTCGGGCGCCGACTTCCTGCTGGGCCGGCGCATCTCGAGCACCCGCCCCTGGTACGTCGCGAGGCTCGGTATTCCCGCACTCACCCTGCTCGCGCAATGGGTGCGGGGGGTCCCGCTCTCGGACCTGCACGCCGGGGTGCGCCTGTTTCGCACCGCGTCGCTCCGCGACCTGCCGATCCGCTCCCACGGCATGGGGGCGCAGACCGAGCTCGTTCTTCGGATGAACAAGGCGGGCCTCCGCTTCGCCGAGGGTCCGGTCGTCATGGCTCCCGCCATACGGGGGCGCAAGTCCCATCTTCGTCCGATTCGCGACGGCCTCGCCTGCGCCGCCCTGACCCTGGGCGGCCTCGAAGTCCTCGATCTCCTTGCCGGGCGGCGCCGCTCGTAACCCCCCGGCGCGGCGACGGACCGCTCCGCCGCCATTCCGGCGCGGACAGGCGGAGAGCCGCCCCCGGCCTGCCGGCGCGCTCCCGGATGGCCGCGTGCTTCAGCGCTCCTTGCGGCCCGAAGTGGCGGCGGGCCGGGCGACCCGCGGGCGCGTCCATCGCCACGGGCCGGCCCGGTCGGGAGCGTCCGTGCTCTTCGGCTCGGCAACCGCGCGTCCGGTACGCCTCCGGGGCCCAGGTCTCTTCCGAGCCCCGGGCGCTGTTCGCAAGCTCTTGAATAGAGGGTGGAGATCGGGGGTCGAGATATTCTTTACCCCGCGGAAACGGCGTTCTTCCACGGTCTCGGGGCAGCTCGTGGGTCTGGTTGGCGGATTTCACCCCACCGCGGCGGAATCGCCCGCCGCAGCAACGAAAGATTTTGTAAATCAAATGGATAAGACGGTCACGAGCGTGTCGCCACTGGACATGCACGGGGTACGACGGATCCATCCTGCCCATATGTTTCAAATACTCACGAACAGCGCACATGCCTCTCTTCCGGGCGCTCCTCGCCATCGATCACCCGCGTCTCCCCCCGGGAACCGGCCCGATCCGCGGCCGCACAGCGGTCGGGAAGCCCGGGGCCGGAAATCCGGGCCGGGACGGCGAGGCCGCGCGGCGGCCGTCCGAGCTTCGATCCATGCAACAATCGGGTGGATCGCCGGGCAGGAACGAGTACCGGGCGCTCCCGGATTTCGAGACGATTCTCCGGAGAGAAGATCGACGATGAGCGGACGTCGTCGGAACAAGGCGCGGGGACGGTCCCGTCCGTCACCGGCCGCGGCCCCGCGGGAAGGCAACGTCCCGCCGCCTGCCGCCCCTGCCCCGGTCTCGTCCCTGGGCGACCGCGTCTGGTTCGCCCCCGCGCTGACCGCGGCCTATGCCCTGCTGCTCGCCTTCACCCTGTTCCACCACGAGCTGTGGCGCGACGAGCTCCAGGCCTGGATGCTCGCGCGCGACAGCTCGGGGCCCCTGGACCTGTTCCGCAACGCGGAATACGAAGGGACCCCGATGCTGTGGCACCTGCTGCTGCTGCCGGTCACGCGGCTGACTTCCTCCCCGGCCGGAATGCAGGCCCTCCATTGGGCGATCGCCTCCACCGCCGTCTTCGTCGTCGCGAGGTACGCGCCGTTCGGCCCGCTGCAGAAGACCCTGTTCGCCTTCGGCTACTTCCCGCTCTACGAGTACGGGGTGATGTCCCGCAGCTACGCGCTCGGCCTGCTGTTCGTGGTCGCGGCGTGCGCGCTTCTGCGCCGGCGTCACCGGAGGCCGCTGGGGCTGGCGCTGGTGCTGGCTCTCATGAGCCACACCAGCGCCTACGCCTGTATCGTCGCCATCGGCCTGCTCCTCGGCCTGGCCCTCGATTACCGGCTCAACCGCCGCGCCCTGGCGGAGGACGGCGCGGTGGACGTGCGGAAGCTCTACGCCGGCTTCGCCGTCGCCGCCACCGGGATCCTGCTCGCGGTGCTGCAAATGATGCCACCGGACGACGTCACCTTGTCCTCGCTGACTGCGACCTGGCGCCACTCGTGGTACCTGGAGTGGAACCCCGTCTGGCTGGCGCAGTGCCTGAAGACGATTCCGTCCGTCGTCTTCTTCCCCGTCGACCCGCGGTTCCTGCCGGTGGTGGAAGCGGCTCCGTCGCAGCCGAAGGCGGTCTACGGGGTGTGGACGGCGGTGGCGCTGGTGGCCGCCGTCGCCGCCTTCCACCGGCGGAGGCCCGTCGCGCTGCTCCTGTTTCTCTGCCTCGTGACGGGACTGCTGGTCTTCTTCTACGCGGTCTATTACGGCTCCCTCCGGCACCACGGCTTTCTCCTGGTCTCCCTTCTGGTGCTGGTCTGGGGCGGAAGGTATCTGTCCCGCCCTGCCGCCGGCCCCGGCCCCGAAGCCCGCCGCACGGTCCACGCGGGGCGCATCGGAAGCCTCCTGCTGACGGGCTTCCTGGCGATGCACGCTTTCGGCGGGCTGAGGGCGGTGGTCATGGAGGTCGAACGTCCCTTCTCCCAGGCCGAGCGCACCGCCGGCTACATCCGGGCGAACGGCCTGGAGTCCTTGCCCATGATCGGCTTCCCGGACTGGTCCACCAGCGCCGTGGTCGGGCACCTGTCGCCGGAGAAGCGGATCCACTACGTCCAGGGAAACCGGGAGGGCTCCTTCGTGCGTTACGACGGGGCGCGGACCGGCGCCGGACCCGAGGGGGCCGTCGATGCCTCGACCCTGGAGTCCCAGACGCAGGCCCTGGCCGCCCGGAACCACGGCAAGGTCTTGATGATCCTCGCGGTCGAGCTGCGGATTCCACCCGATGAACGACGGTTCCGTCTGCTCGAATCCTTCACGGGAGCCATCGCCGGAGATGAGAACTTCCATCTGTATCTCTACGAAACCCCGAGCTTCAGGATTCGCTGACCGAAATGGATTCCCGCTTCCGCGGGAATGACGGCCAACTGAAAGGCAACGTGTCTCGCTGAAACGACGCCATTCCCGCGAAGCTCGTGCCCGCGAAAGCGGGTAGCGGGAATCCATCGCCCGATCCGGGCATTTCGAATCCCGAAACCCGGGTACGAAACGCCCCTGGGCGGGGATCGGGCACGCGAACGGCCCTCGTCCGTGACGCCTCGAGTGGAGCGGCGAAGAACGGGCTGCCCGGGGCCTTCGGTGCGCCGGGTCCGGGGACCAACGACGGGGCGGGAGGGGGTTACCCGCTTGCTCGCGCCCTCTCCGGGGCCAGCCTCCCGCCATGCGCCGCCGCGTCGCCTTCTTCGTGGTACTCCGCGTCCTGGCCGACCTTCCACACGTCGTACCTCCGCCCGCCGGCCATGACGTTCTCCGCCGCCAGCATCGCGGTCATCATGGCGTGGTCCTGGTTGTCGTACCGGTGCAGGCCGTTGCGTCCGACCGGATGCAGGCCCGGGCACTCCGCCTCGACGTATCGGCGAATGATGTCCACCCGCTCGGCATAGCCTTGGTCGTAGATCGGATATGCCTTTTCCTGCCGTATGACGAATCCGTCCCGGATCTCGCCGCTCCGGGCCAGGCCGATCCGGACCAGCTCCCTTCCCGCCTTCTCGACGAGGGCCGCATCGCCGCTCGTCCACAGCCCGTCCCCCTCGAAACAGAAGTACTCCATCCCGAGACAGAGCCTGCCGTCGTCCGGAACCATCTCGGGCGACCAGGCCTTGAAGTTCTGGATGCGGCCGACCTGGACGGCCGGGTCGTGGATGTAGAGCCACTGGTCGTCGAATCCCTCCTGCCGGTCGTCCACGATGAGCCCCACGATGAGGAAGTCCCGGTAACGCAGCCCCCGCGCCGCCGCCCGGACCTCCCGGGGCGGGGGCGGGTCGATGCAGGCGACCAGGTCGCGGAGCGCGGCGGAAGACACCACCACGTCCGCACCGTAGCGCGTCCGCGCACCTTCCCGGTCGCGGGCGTCCGCCTCCCACCCGCCCTCCCGGCGGGCCAGCCGCACGACCTCCCGGTCCATGACGATCCGCCCGCCCTGCGCTTCGATCTTCCGCCCGGCGCTCTCCCACATCATGCCGGGGCCCTTTCGCGGGTAACGGAAGGTGTCGACGAGGGTCCTGACCGTCTCCCGCCCCGGCCCGTTCCCCGGAAGGAGGGCGTGCTTCAGCGCGGCCCACAGGGACAGCCCCCGGATCCGCTGCGCCGCCCAGTCCGCCGAGATCTCGTCACAGCGCATCCCCCACACCTTCTCGGTGTAGGTCTTGAAGAAGATGCCGAAGAGGCGCCGGCCGAAGCGGTTGACGACCCATTCCTCGAAGTTCGCAGGATGCCGGTGCGGCAGCGCGAGCGCCTTCAGGTACGACAGGACGCAGAGCGACGACTCCGCCGCCCCGAGCTTGCGCAGGGCGTCGCCCGCCTTCAGGGGGTAGTCGAAGAACCTGCCCCGGTAGCGGATCCGGGACTTGCGCGGCCGTTCGATGAACCCTTCGTCGAGGAGCTCCTCCCAGAGGCGGTTCACCTCCGGGGATTTCGAGAAGAAGCGGTGCCCGCCGACGTCGCAGAGACAGCCCTCGTACTCGACGGTGCGCGAGATTCCCCCCAGGCTTCCGGCGTCGCGTTCCAGCACCGTCACCGGATGGCCCGCACGCGAGAGCAGGTATGCCGCGGTCAGTCCGGCCGGCCCCCCGCCGATGCACAGCGTGCGTCTCCGCGCCCCGGCTCCTTCGTTCGCTCCCTGCTCCATCGGCGGAGGCGCCCGCTCCGTCGGCACGTCGCCCGCCTTCGCGCCGCGCATCCGATCCGGCTTCACGAGATCAGCTTCGGGAGCCGGACGATCCCCATCCTCGACGGCCGCCGATGCGCCGAGAGGCCTTCCCGGTCCAGGCTGTCGAGATGGCTGCAATAGAACTCGTAGGCCCGCCACAGCATCCGCTCGTTGCCCATCGTCGGCCGCCATCCCATGGCGTCCTCTATCTTCGAGGTATCGAACATGAAGTCCTCGCCGATCATCCGGTACTGGTACGGGCCGAGCGGCGAGTGTCCCAGGGAATGGAACGCCCTCATGAAGAAGAGGGTCGGCGCCTTGGGGAGCCGCGCCACCCGGGCGCCGGTTCCGGCGCGGGCGATGACGTACTCACGGGCCGCCCGCAGGGACGGCACGTCGGCGGAGCCGAGCGTCGACCCGATCGGCCTCGAAGCGGTCGGTGAGCCGGGGCGGCTCGACCCCGTGCGCCGCGAGACACCCGGCCACTGCTCCGGCGTCGCCCGCCGTCAGTCCGGTGGAGACAGGTGGAGGATCGGCCTCGGGTTGCCGACGTACTGCCGCATCACGTCGTGCTTCCCCGCTCTCTGCGACTCGAAGTTGGCCGCGTGCCAGCCGATCTGCGAGTGCGTCCACCGCCACCGAAGGCCGGCTTCGGGGCCGGCCTCGGGACCGCCCTGCGCCTCCCGTTGCTCCAGCCACCCCAGTACGTTCCAGGACCAGGCGCCGACGAACTGCACCGCCACCGACCACAGCAGCGCCGCACCGAACAGCGCCGCACCGAACAGTGCCGCCGGGCGGCGGCCGGCGACCACCCGCTCGATCACCGGGATCATCGACAGGGCCAGGAACGGGGCCGTATCGACGATGGACCGGTAGCCCCAGGCCGCGCCGCCCCCCCAGTCGTACCACTTCGCGGCCACCACGATCAGCAGCAGGGCGGCGGCCTGCAGCGGGACCAGGGGGCGGTAGCGCGCCTCCCGCCACGCGAGCGCCATGCCGGCGACCCCGAACAGCAGCACCGGCGAATGGAACGCCAAGCCCCGTTGCGGGCTCAGGAACAGCCTCGGCAGGTTCTCCCACAGCCGCCCCGACCAGACGTCCTCGGACCCCGTGTCCAGGAGCGCGATGGCCCTCGACGCCATCGTCTGCCCGAACTCGAAGGGGCTGCCGAACCACCAGGCGTTGTACGCGAGGAGGACCGCCGCGAAAGGCAGGCCCCCGGCGACGTAAGCGGGCAGCCGGCGCCGATCCGCCCACACGAGCCAGACCCCCACGCAGACCACCACCAGAGCGCTCGGCGGGCGGCACAGCACCGCCATGCCGAGCGCCGCACCGCAGTACGCGGCGAAGCGCCGCCGCTCGGGAGAGGCGAGAAGGAAGAATGCGCCGAGGGCCAGGAAGAAGGAGTTGGCCGGATGCTGCCACAGCGCCTGGCTGCTCACCGGCCACGCGCAGCTTCCCAGCCCGAACGACGCCGCGGCCAGGAGCGCCGGCAGCGGGCCCACGAAGCGCCGCGCGGCGAAGAAGATCAGCACCGCGGCGGCGGCGGTCAGCAGGGAGGCGGTGAGCGCGCCCCCGTGCCACCACCACCAGCGGTCGGACTCGAGGTCGGTGAACAGATCGAGCACCGCGTAGACCGGGAGCCCCACGAGCACCGCACCGATGCCGAAGGTGTTGACGTACTCTCCGGGATGCGTGGTTTCGACCACCCAGTAGCGGCCGGACGGCTTCAGCCGCCCGCGCTCGTACAGCCCGACGCTCTCCCGGTTCCATTCGGCGACCCGTCTCCACGTGTCGAGCGTGACGCCGTGCGGCTCCCCTCCGGGATCTTCCAGCCTCCATTGGAAGGCGTCCGGCGCATCCGGTGGGGTGAGCGAGAAGGAGTGGCGCTTCAGCAGGTTCACGCTGAAGAGCATGTTGGCTTCCTGGTCTCCGCCGTAGAGGAAATCGCCGTTGCCCACGTAAGCCCCGAAGCAGGCCAGGAACAGGAGAACGGGCAGGAGCCGGCCTCGGCGAGGCTGCTCCAAGGGGAGGGCCGCGGCCCTGGCTCCGGCTCGACGGCCGCGCGTCCGGTACGCCCGTGTTCTGCTTCGGGCTCCCTTCGCCATCGATCCTCCGCGTTCCTCCCACGGCACCCGAAACATGGTCCATCTTCACGATCACGAGTCGCGATTCGGTGGAATTCTATCCCGAATTTCACCGTCTTCCCACGTAACCTCTTGAACCTGGCCACAGAATACCTGCCGGCAACCCCTCCCCCAGACTTCCTCGAACCTCATCCGTCGAGCACTTGGCAATCGGGTCATGGGGCGCCTCCCCGGCGCCCATCCGACCGGACGGACAGACCACGTGCTGCTGCGCCGGACGGACCATTTGCTCCCGACACTCCCGACACCGGTCCGACAGCCGGTCGGTCGGTCAGCCGATCGGTCGGTCTTGAACCCGGACCGAAGAAGGTCTACGGTGAAGGCCGTGCTCCGGGGAAGGCGTTGGAGACGCATGCTCCCCGGCGGCTGGGGCATGGCCCTGCTGCGATCGAGGCGGCGGGTGCACCGGACCACCACACCGCGAGGCTCCTCGCATGCCCAGGATCAGCCAGGAAACGATTACCCTGATCGGCGTCGGTATCGCCCTCGGCGCCCTCATCCTCACCACCACCGGCGGGCTGCGCGAGGAGATCCAGGCCATTCGAGTCGAGGCACGCATCGATCGGGAAGCGTTCGAAAGTCGCATGGCCACCGACCGGGAAGCGTTCGAAAGTCGCATGGCCACCGACCGGGAAGCGTCCGAGAGGCGACTGGAAGCGTTCGAGAAGCGCATGGTCGCCGACCGGGAGGCGTCCGAGAGGCAACGGGCCGATTTCGAGAAGCGCCTGGCCGCCGACCGGGAGGCGTCCGAGAGGCAACGGGCCGATTTCGAGAAGCGTTTGGCCGCCGACCGGGAAGCGTCCGAGAGGCAACGGGCCGATTTCGAGAAGCAGATCATCAGGCTGACCGAGCAGCAGGGAACCCTCGTCGGCCTCGTCGAGAGCCTGCGCCATCGGCAACCGGCCACGGCCGGATCGAACGGCCCGCCCGGCTGACGCGGCCCGCTTCGCGGGAAACGGCGGGGGTTCCGGCGGGTTCCGTCCCCCCGTGTCTCAGCGCTCCCGGAGGGCGTTGCCCCCGTAGGCGACGAGGGGTGCGATCACGTACTCGAGCAGCCGCCGCCGGCCGGTGCGGACGTCCACCGCGGCGTGCATGCCGGGGCGGAGCGGGACGACGGTTCCGTCGATCTCGAGGGAGGGACGGGGGATCGCGATGCGCGCGAGGTAGCCGGCCGTGAACTCCGCCGCCTCATCCGTCGGCGGCTCGGGGCCGGACCCGCCCATCGCGTCGAGCGAGACGCCCTCCACCACCCCTTCGGTGGTCCCGTAGCGGGTGAAGGGAAAGGCGTCGATCTTGACGATCGCTCTCTGGCCGGCCTTGACGAACCCCACGTCCCGGTTGCGGACGTACACCCGTATCTCGAGTCCGCCGCCGGCCGGCACGACCGACATCAGCCGGTCGCCGCGCTGAACGAAGCTGCCCTCGGCGAGCTCTCCCACGCCCTGCACGACCCCGTCCACCGGCGCCGCGATCCGGTGCCGGACCCGACGCCGCTCCGCCTGGACGAGGTCTTCGCGAAGCTGGACGACCCGGAGGTCCACGTCCACGAGGTCGCGCTGCCTCGCCGTCTCGTACTCGAGGCGAAGGAGCCGCCCGGACGCTTCCAGGCGAGCGATCTCTTCCTCTTCCCGCCGTGCGTCGATCGCGAGCGACTCCCCCCGTCCCTCCATCTCGATCCGCCGGGAGAGCTCGTGCAGGTAGTCGTGGCGCGAAGCGTGCGAGCGGGCGGAGAGCGCGGCGAGCCCGTCCACCCGCTCACGGACGACCGGTAGCTGCCGTTCGACCAGACGGCGTTCGGCCGCGACGGCGGCCAGCCGGAGCCGCCTCGCCTCGACCTCCCGGTCCGCCTGCGCGACGGCGGCCGCGAGCCGTCGGCGTTCGAGGTCGACGAGGCGAAGGTGGGCCGGCCAGCCCTCCCCCTCCATGCCCGGGGACGAACCCACCCCCCGGCCTGCCGCGGCCGGCGCCCCGTCCCCGGACCCGACGCCGGCGCCGGCAGCGGCGAGCAGGCGAAGCCGGCGCGCGGTGCGGCGGGCCTCGCCGAGCTCGGCCTCGATCCGCCGGATCTCGGACGCCACGATCGTGTCGTCGAGCTCGACGAGCGGAACGCCCCGGCGGACCCGCGCTCCCTCGTCCACGTGGAGCGCCGCGATCGTCCCGGTTTCGAGCGCCCGCACCTCCCGGGTGCGCTGCCGGGCGACGACCTCGCCCCGGGTCGGGGCGACGATGTCGATCTTCGCGGCCCAGGAGACCGCCACCGCGGTGACGAGCAGCAGGGCGAGGGTGAGGACTATGCGCATCGCGCGAGATGCGGCGGCAGGCACCGCGACCACATCGCGCTGTAGGCGCCCCGGGCGCGCAGGAGCTCGGCGTGGGTGCCGGCCTCGACGAGCCGCCCGCCGCCGAGGACCAGGATGCGGTCGCTCGCGGCGACGGCGGCGAGCCGATGCGTCGCGGCGAGAACGGTGCGCGACCCGCGGGACCGCTCGATCCGCTCGAAGAAGGACGCCTCCTCCTCGTAGTCGAGCGCGCTCGTCGCCTCGTCCAGCAGGAGGATCGCCGGGTCGCGCACCAGGGCGCGCGCGAGGGCCACGCGCTGGCGCTGCCCGCCCGAGAGCGCCCCGCCGCGCTCGCCGACGAACGTCCGGTAGCCGTCGGGAAGCTGCTCGATGAAGTCGCGGGCGCCCGCGAGCTCGGCGGCCCGCGCCACGTCGTCGGCCTCGATCGCCGGGTCGCCGAGCGCGATGTTGTCGTAGACGGAGCCGGTGAAGAGCAGGGCTTGCTGGGGAACGACCCCCACCACCGACCGGAACGCGGGACCGTCGATCTCGTCGACCCGGAGGCCGTCCACGAGCACCGCCCCCCGGTCCGGCCGGCACAGGCCGAGCAACGCGCGCACGAGGGTGCTCTTGCCCGCGCCCGAAGCCCCCACGAGGGCGACGAACTCGCCGGGGGCGATGCGGAAGTCCACACCGGCGAGGGCCGGGGCGCCCGCCGGGGAATAGCGCACGGTCACGTCCCGGAACCGGATCTCTCCGGCCGGCCGCTCCGCGACGGCGGCGCGGCCGGCCCCGGCATCGACGGGCTCGTCGAGGAGCGTCTCGATCCGGCGCAGCGCGTCGCGGGTGCGCTGGAGATCGGGCCAGATCCGGGAGGCCCGGACGATCGGGGCGGAGAGCCGCATCGCGATGAGGTTGAACGCCACGAGCTGCCCGAGGCTGATCTCCTGCGCGACGACGAGGCCGGCGCCGTACCAGAGGATGGCGGCGGTGAGGAGCCGCTGCACGAGATCGGTCGCGTTGGCGATTCCGCTCCCGAGCCGGTGCACCCCGTCCTGGACCTCCGCGGCGTCCCGGACCCCCGCCTGCCAGCGGTGGTCGAGACGGTCCTCGAGCGCGAGCGCCCGAACGGTCTCGAGGTTGACCACGGTCTCGGTCACCACGAGCTTCGAGTGCTCCCCGCCCGCCGCGGCCCGCCGGGTCCGGCGGCGCATGGCTGGAAGGGTGACGAGCACGATGGTGGCGTAGATGGGGATCCCGGCGATCGCGATGGCCGCCAGCCGCACGTCCACGAGGAGCAGCAGGGCGGTGAAGAGCACGGCGAGGACGACGTCCGTGACGTGGGCCACCGCCAGGCGCGCGATGAACGCCCGCACCCGTTCCACCTCCTCGAAGGCGGGGATCACCGATGCCGCGGCCCGGGGGGTGGTGAGCGGCCGGTACAGGAGGTGCCGGTACACGCTCCGGGAGAGCGACGCCCACGCGCCGGCCGCAGCGCGTCCGAGCAGGCGCTCGCGGGCGGCCGCGAAGAGCAGCTCGAAGCCGCCCGCGAGCACGACCGCGATCGCGATGACGTCCAGGGTCTCGAAGGCGCTGTTGACGATGACCCGGTCGATGACCAGCAGCAGGGCGACGGAGGGCACGAGGCCGAGGCATTGCACGAAGAACGACGCGCAGCTCGCTTGAACGAGTGGACGAAGGTACGGCCGCAGTATCGTCGTGCGGCCCGGCGCCCCGGTGGAGCCCTCGAAGATCCGGGGCGAGCCCTCCCCTCTCGCGTCGTCCATGCCCGCGACCCCCGGATCAGCCGGTCCCGGCACGGCCCTCGCGGGCGCGCCGGGACCCGTTCGTGCGGGGGGCCGGCTCCGTCGCCCCGTCCGCCGCCGGCGCATCCGAGGGTGCGGCGGTCGGTGGCGGAGGAACGCGGGGGAGGTAGCGTTCGCGGGTTCCCGGCCGGAACGCCGCGAACTCCCAGAAGTCCTCACCCCCGAAGCCGGCCCCGCGATGCAGTACGAGCAACTCGAACCCGAACCAGGTGAGCCATCGGATGGCCAGCCGGTTCTCGGCCAGGACGAAGTTGGCGAGCACGTCGTGGCCGGCCATCAGGACCTCGGCCCAGTAGGGGCCTTCGCGCCGGAGCTGGCTGCGGAACCTCCCGAACTCCTCGGACGCGAGGAGCCATGCGGTCCCGACCCGCGGCTGCGGACGGCGGCCGACCCCGAACATCGCCACCGGCCGGCGGCCGGCGAGGACCGTCCAGCATCGCCGCGCGTTGCGGAAGCCGGCCCGGAGTATCGCTTCCGCGGGCCGGCCGAACGCGGCCCGGATCTCGCGCCGGTCCGCCTCGCGAAGGCGCGGGGCGAGCTCCCCGACGTGGGCCGCGACGGCGGGGACGACCCGGGCTGGCTCGGTCCGGCGGTCCATGGAAGACACCTCCCTGTGATGCGCGGTCCTCGACCGGCGGCGGCCCCGGCCGGGACGAATCCTTCCCGGCCCGCGGGCGTCAGTCCACGTGCCGGGCGAGGAACTTCAAGATCTCGCGATACGCCCTGACGACGTTCGCGGGCTTCGCTATCGCATGGCCCTCGCGGGGGAAGGCGACGAGCTCGGCCACCCGGCCCCGGGCGCGGAGCTCCCCGACGATCGTCTCCGCATGGCGGGCCTGCACCACCCGATCCGAGCTTCCGGTGAGGAAGAGCACCGGCGCGCGGATCGCGTCGACGTTCCGAAGGGGGGACACCTCCCGCAGGGCCCGGCTCATCTCGTCCACGTCGCCCGTGCCGAGGTACTTCGCCCACAAGGCCCGTCCGCTGGGGGAGAACGTGTTCTCCCGGACCATGGCCTCCGTGTCGACGACCCCGCTCAGCACCACCCCGGCCCGAACCGGCACGCGGCCGCGGATCATCGCGGTCAGGACGGAGAAGCCGCCGAAGCTGTCCCCGAGCACCGCAAGGCGGGCGCGGTCCGCGTGGCCTTCCCGGACCGCCCACTCGGCCGCATCCTCGACGTCGTCCTGGACCCGGCCGGCGAGCTCTCCGACCGCGGCTTCCCGGAACCGGTTTCCGTAGCCCGCCGAGCCGCGGTAGTTGAGCTTGAGCACCGCGTAGCCGTGCGAGGCGAGAAGCTGGGCCAGCGGATCGAAGGTCCACCGGTAATGGAGCCACGGACCACCGTGGACCATGAGCACGAGCGCCGGCGGGTCCGAGCCCTCCCGGCCGCGGGGAATGGTGAGGAGGCCGGGGAGCGCAAGCCCGTCCCGGGCCGGGATGCGAACCGCGCGGGTCGGGGAGAAGTCCTCCCGGAAGCGGCCGGCCGGGCTCCGGTCGATTTCATCGACGGTCCCCCGGGGCAGGCCGACGAGGTAGGCGACCCGCGCACTCGCCTCGTCGAAGACCTCGACCACGAAACGTTCCAGGGCCGAGTCCGCCGCCGCGACGTTCACCAGGGCCGGCGCCGGGTGCCGGGCACGGACGAGCGCGAGCACCCGGTCGACGGCCGGATGCAGGGCGGTGGTCCGCGGGTAGCCGGGGAACGAGGTGGCCGCGAGCGGGTCGCCGGAGGCCGAGAGCAGCGCGCGCTCGAGGTCCGCCTCCGGGGTGGAGAAGACGGCACGCTCCTCGAGCGTGCGTGCGTTCCAGCGCACCAGGGCGACGGTGTCGAGGGTTCGGTTGGAGAGTGCGAGGCCCCACCCGTGCGCGTCGATCCGGGAGAGCGGCATGAGGGTCCGGTCCACCTTCATCTCCCCCGCCGCCTTCCACGTTCCGTCGACGCGCGCCTCCCGCTCCCACCGCCCGTCCCGGAAGCGAAAGCGCGCGGCCGGCCGGCCGTCCCGGCCGAGGATCGGCCGCCAACCGCCGCCGGCGGCGTCCACGGACTCGCACCCGGGGTCCTCGAGACCGCAGTGGAAGGTGCCCACCCCCTCCCGGCTGAACGTCCGGAGCACCAATCGATCGGCGCGGTCCGGATGACGGGCGGCGAGGATCACCCGCCCGGAAACGCCGGCCAGGGAGACCTCGCGGGGCTTCGCCCGCGGCCGGGCGGGATCGATCATGAGGACGAGGGGGGTCCGTTCCCGGTAGCGGATGCCGTAGAGCCGGCTCCCGTCCCGCGCCCAGACCGTGATCCGCATCCGGCGCCGGCCGAGGTCCACGGGCGCTCCCACCTCGCCGCTCGCGCCGACCGGGTACATCTCGAGGCCGAAGGAACGCAGATCGCGCCGCAGCACGAAGCGCCCGTCCGGGGACAGGGAATACGCGAAGGCGGGGCTGAACCCCTCCACCAGGTCCGCTACGGGAATGGGCGCTGCCGCCGCATCGAAGCGCCCCCCGAGCAGAGCGGCGGCGAGGCACCCGAACAGGAACGGGCGGAATGCGGCTCGCGATCCCATTTCAGGACCGCCCTCGAAGACCGGCGAGCCGCGAAGCGGCCCCGTCCGCCGCGCCGGCCGCGAGCGCCGCCCCGAACGAACCATCGGGGCCGGGGACCGAGAGGAACGGTCCGAGCCGGAAGACGGGGTACGGAACGGGCACGATCACCCCGGTGAACAGGACCCTCCGTGCCGTGCGGCCGGCTCCGATCCCTCCTGCGTCGCCGCCCACCTCAGCTTCCCCACCGGCGAAAGACGATCCACCCCGCGACCGCGCCCGCCGTACCGGCGGTCAGCGCACCGAGGAACGGACCTTCCAGGGCAGGAAGCGAAGGAAAGACGTACCGCCGGAGGAGGAACGTCGTCACGAAGACGAGAACCCCGACCAGCAGGCTCCGCACCAGCACGGTCTTCGTCGCTCGATCGGCGATCTTCATGTTCGATCGACTCCTTGTTGTGTGTCGCACGTATGCCGCGCGGAGCGCCGGGCCGCGCGTTGCCCCGAAGCCTCGGGCGCCGGCCGGGCGCGTCCTGCCGTCTCGGGCGGCCGGGAGACCCCGGCCGCCGTGCACTCCCCCGCGGGCCGAGAAGGACGATCAGCATGCACGCCCTTCGAGCGCGGGGTGGCCGTCAGCCCCGGCGGCGCGGGCTCATGGCCCCATGTCCACCTCGCTGCTGCTGCTCCTGCCTCCGCAGAAGTAGTCGCCGGCGAGCGACCCGACCGCGCCTCCGAGGGCGGCGCCGATCATCGCGCCCGTCGGCCCGGCCGCGGCCGCACCGGCCGCCGCGCCCATCGCCGAACCGGCAGCCTCGTATGCGGCCTCGCAGGCGCCTTCGCCGCCGCCGCCTCCACCGTCTCCACACATGTCCATTTCTCCTTGTGGAAAGTGTTGCGGACATCGTCCGCGCCATCGACCTCCGATGGCGAGGAAGATTCTGCCAGCGGGCCATGTCCCGCGCATCGGCTCCACGCCTCGAGTGACGTAGGAATTCCTCCCTCGTGGAGACGGATTTTCTCCCGGCGGGCGTCCGCCGGTTGCCTACGGACGTGCGAACCCGGGCTCCGGACCACCCCGTCCCGCCCCGTCCAATGGACGACCCGGAACGTCTCACGAAGCGCTCCCGGCGGTTCTCCCCGGCCGCGGAGGGCGGCGGGGCCGAATGAAGGCGGGAGCCCCGGGTGCTGTTCGTAAGCTCTTGATATAGGGGATGTAGAGAGAGGGTCGAGATATTTTTTACCCTCACGGAGACGGCGTTCTTCCGTGGTTTGGAGTCGGTTCGAGGGGCATTTCAGTGGATTTCACCCCACGGAGCCACTTGTGCGTTCGCGAGAGGCGTGCCTGGCGAAAACCCCACAGCGCACATGCCCGAGGCGGGCAGGGTGCTCGACCCGCCCCGTCCGACCGCGTCCGGAGCGCGGACGGAAGACGCGCGGGGAGCGTGCGCGGCCTCCCGGTCAACCGGCGCCGTGTCGGCCATCCGGCACGTCCCGGCCGGCTCCCGGAGGTTGCGGGCAAGGTGCGCCGGCTCCCTCGATCACCGCATCCGTGTCGAGCGCGGCGCGCAGCTCGCGGCGCACCTCCTGCCACCGGAACCGCACCGAGTTGCGAACGATCTCCGCGTCGAGCGCCATCAGCTCCGGGATGATCGGCGCGTGGCGCACGAGCGCCTCCGGGCTCGCGGTGAACGCGGTCTCGTCGTCCCCGAGCGCCGGCCAGTCGCACCGGAGCAGCCGTCCGCGCACCGCCTCCACGCCCTCGTCGAACCGCGGGCCCGAATCGGCCGGCCGGCCGGTGCGCGCGAGGACCGCGTCGACCGAGCGCCCCACCACCGCACCGGCCGCCGCCGCGCCGCCCCGCGAACGGTGGGCGAGCAGCCCACCCGCGTACACCGCGAGGTCCGACAGGCACGCGAGCCACATCTGCCACTTCGCGTGGTTGATCGACACGACGAACGCATCGTTCTCGAACAGCTCCGGATACCGGGCGCCGGCGCGCGTGCGCAGGTAACCGTACAGCGTGGTCTGGGCGACGTGGCTCGCCCTCGTGTCGAGGAACCGGGCGAGCGCCGCGTCGTCGGCGATGGTGCGCTCGCGTCCCGCCCCGCGCACCCCGAGATACTCCGCGAGGACGGAAAGCCCCCGGCGAAGCCGCAGAAACCCCATCGGCAGAAGCCGCACCGGGAGAAGCCGCACCGGGAGAAGCCGCATCGGGATTGACTCGGTCATGCGAAAACCCTATTAGTATGCGGCCCCGACGCGGGGAGTCCATTCGGAACGGGTCGTTCATTCCCCGCGCCGTGAGGAGAATCGCCGGATCCGGAACCCTCCGCCCCCTCCCGCCCACGCCGGCCTGCACCCGTCCGGCGCGACGGCCGTGCGCGGCGGTTCCGGAGACGCCATCACAAGGGAGGACGGTAGATGAACGGTGACCAGACCACCCACTGGCGGCGCACCCGCGGGCTCATGTGGGTCACGCTCGCCATCTGGTTCGTGTTCTCGTTCGTCGTGCACTGGTTCGCCGATGCGCTGAACGGGATGAGCTTCCTCGGATTCCCGCTCGGCTTCTACATGGCCGCGCAGGGGTCCCTGATCGTGTTCGTCGTGCTGATCTTCTGGTTCGCGAGAACCCAGGACCGGATCGACCGCGAATGCGGCGTGGCCGAAGAAGACTGAGGGGAAAGCGATCATGAGAATGCAAGGGAGCTTCATCGACAACCTGCCCAAGGTCTACGGCCTGTACACGGGCGGGTTCATCGTCTTCATCCTCCTCATGGCCGTCCTCGAGCAGATGGGGACGTCCGCCGACACGATCGGCATCCTGTTCGTGGGCTTCACCGTCCTCATCTACGCCGCCATCGGATGGCTGTCGCGCACGATGCAGGTCGACGCCTACTACGTCGCGGGCCGCAGCGTACCGCCGGTGTTCAACGGCATGGCGACGGCGGCGGACTGGATGTCCGGCGCGTCGTTCGTCGCGATGGCGGGCGGGATCTACATGGGGGGCCATGCCTACCTGGCCTTCGTGGTCGGGTGGACCGGCGGGTACGTGCTGGTGGCGGCCCTCATGGCGCCGTACCTGCGCAAGTTCGGCTGCTACACCGTGCCCGACTTCATCGGCACCCGCTACGGCGGCAACACCGCGCGCTTCTGCGCGGTGCTCGTGCTGGTGGTCGCGTCGTTCACCTACGTGACGGCGCAGATCAACGCGACCGGCACCATCGCCTCGCGCGCCCTGCACATCCCGTTCGAGGTCGGGGTCTGGTTCGGCCTCCTCGGCATCCTGCTCTGCTCGATGCTCGGCGGCATGAGGGCGGTGACCTGGACCCAGGTGGCCCAGTACATCGTGCTCATCATCGCCTACCTCGTGCCCGTCATCTGGATGTCGAACAAGCAGGGGTTCGGCCTCGTGCCGCAGCTCGTCTACGGCGATGCGGTGGCGCGCCTCGGGGAGCTGGAGGCCATGCACCAGGTCGGGGTGCTGACCCCGGCGGAGGCGGTGCCCGGGCTGAAGGCGCTCACGGTGCCGCATGCGGCGGCCGGTTCGAGCGCCCTCGAAAGCTGGAAGTTCATCACCCTGGTGCTGTGCATGATGGCGGGCACCGCGTCCCTGCCGCACATCCTGATGCGCTACTTCACCACCCCGTCGGTGCGGGCGGCGCGCCAGTCCGTGGCCTGGTCGCTGTTCTTCATCTTCCTGCTCTACTTCACCGCCCCGGCGCTCGCGACGTTCACCAAGCTCCAGGTGCTCGATCCGAACCTCGCCACGGGCATCATCGGGAAGAGCATCGCGGAGGTCACCGCCCTCGACTGGGTCCGCAACTGGAGCGAGGTCGGGTTCCTCAAGGTGATCGACTCGAACGGCGACGGCCTCCTGCAGATCAACGAGTTCTTCATGCGGGGGGACATCGTCGTGCTCGCGACCCCGGAGATGGCGGGCCTGCCCTACGTCATCTCGGGACTCGTCGCGGCCGGCGGCATGGCCGCCGCGATGTCGACCGCGGACGGCCTGCTCCTCGCCATCGCCAACGCCCTCTCGCATGATCTGTACTACAAGATCATCGACCCGAAGGCGGAGACGCGCACCCGGCTCGTCGTGGCGCGCGTGCTCCTCCTCGTGATCGGCGCGGCGGGCGCGCTGGTCGCGAGCCTGAAGCTCACGGGGATCCTCGGGGCGGTGGCCTGGGCGTTCGACTTCGCGTGCTCCGGCCTCTTCTTCCCGCTCGTCCTCGGCGTGTGGTGGAAGCGCGCGAACCGGCAGGGGGCGATCGCGGGAATGCTCGCGGGGCTCATCGCCGGGACGTGGTACCTCTACATGGTGCGGTTCGCGGGGATGGAGCCGTGGATCGGCATCGACCACCTGAGGTTCGGGATCATCGGAATGCCGGTGAGCCTGATCGCCATGGTGGTGGTCAGCCTGATGACCGCGGAGCCCGACAAGGAGACCCAGGACATGGTCGACTCGACCCGGGTTCCGTCGGGCTCGTCGGTGCTCGCATCGTCGCACTGAGGGCCGGGGCTTCCCTTTCGCCGGGGCGGGGAGGATCTTCCCGCCCCGGCGCCTTCCGCCTCGCCCGGGACGGTCCGCGCCGAAGGGGAAGGATGGCCGAGGCCGCGCCCCGTGCGCTTGCGGCAGGGCGCTCGTGACGGGGCTGGAGTCGATCTCGCCGGCTGATGTACGAGGCGTTTCCAATCTGGGTTCTCGTCGTCGACTACGTGCTCGGCGCGGTGATGTGGACCCTGGTCGGCCGGTTCGGAATGGGGCTGTTCCTGCCCGAGGACAGCAAGTTCTTCTTCATGCGCTTCTTCGTGCGCGCGACGGACCCGCTGCTGAAGCTCTTCGCGCCGGTGACGCCGGGCTTCCTCATCCGGCCGATGGCGCCGCTCTTCGTCGCGTGGTTCTTCTTCATGGTCCGCTTCTACGTGATGCCGTGGCTCCTCGGATACTCGGTGATGGGCATGCTGTCCTTCCCGCTCGAGAGCGAGATCGGGCAGAGCGTGGCGCGGCTCGTCGGCATGGTCGTCTACTGAACGGCGCCGGGCCGGGAAGGGGCGCGCGGCCGGCGGCGGGAAGCAGGCCGAAGTCCCGGCGCGCGAGGCGCCCGGGACCCGGCGCGCGGTCCTCGCCGCGGCACGTGCAGCCGTGGAGGGCGATGGGCCGGGCGGTGGCGGGCACGGGCCCGCTCCGCGGCCGGCGCGCGCCGGCCCGCCGCGAGCCGCGCCCGCGCCGGCCGCCATGACGCTCCGGACCTGGCGGCCGGAGGACCCCGGCGCGGTCGCGATCGCGCTCGATACCCTGGTCGCCGGGGTCCACTTCCGGGCGGACGCTCCGCCGTGCGCCATCGGGCACAAGGCCCTCGCGGTCAACCTGAGCGACCTCGCGGCCATGGGCGCCCGTCCCCGGCGGGCGCTCGTGCACGCCGCCCACCCCGAGCCGTCGCCGGCCTGGGAGGAGGCGTTCGCGGCCGGCCTCGAAGGGCTGGCGGAACGCTTCGGTGTCGCGCTGGACCGGGGGCGGCTCCGGGACGGCCCCCTGGTCGTGTCGATCGAGGCGGCCGGGACGTTTCCGGGCGACCGCCCGCCGCTTCGCCGCTCCGGCGCCCGGGCCGGCGATGCGGTCTACGTCACCGGCACCCTGGGGGATGCGGCGGGCGCGCTCGAAGGCGTATCCGCGCTGGCCGGGCGCCTCGACCTTCCCGAGCCGCGGGTCGCGGCCGGCCTCGCCCTGCGGGGGATCGCGACGAGCGCCATCGACGTATCGGACGGACTTTGCGCCGATCTGGGGCACGTGCTCCAAGCGAGCGGGGTCGGCGCTTCGATCGAGACCGCCCGCCTGCCCCTGTCCGAGGCCCTCGTCGCCGCCCGCGGGCCGGTGCGGGCCGCCGAGCTCGCGCTCGCGGGCGGCGACGACTACGAGCTCGTGTTCACCGTCGCCCCGCGGTCCGAGCCGCTCCTCGCCGCCGCGCCGCTCGACGTCCCGATCACCCGGATCGGGGTCGTCGCGAGCACCCCGGGTCTTCGCTGCCTCGACCCGGACGGCCGGCCGACCTCCGTTCCCCCGGGCTACGAGCACTTCGCGGCCGGCCAATCCCGCCGGCCCGTCGAAGACGCCTCGCGGAGCCCATCGGAGGGCCCGTGAGGCCAGGGTGGCCGCAGCGGCTCGTCCTCGTGCTCGGAACCGGCTTCGGGGCCGGCTACGCGCCCCGAGCGCCGGGCACGGCGGGAAGCGTGGTGGGGCTCGGCGCCGGTCTCGGGCTCGCCGCTTCGCCCCTCGACCCGCCCGCGGCCGCCGTCGTCACCGCCGCGGTGTGCATCGCGGGCATACCGATCTGCGCCGGCAGCGCCCGGAGGCTCGGCGCGCCCGACCCCCCCGCGGTGGTCTGGGACGAGGTCGCGGGCATGATGGTCGCCCTCCTCGCGCTGCCGCGCGGCTGGTACTGGTGGCTCGTCGCGTTCGTGCTCTTCCGGGCCTTCGACGTGCTCAAGCCATGGCCCATCGGCTGGCTCGACCGGCGCCTGCGGGGGGGCGCCGGGATCATGGCCGACGATCTGGTGGCCGGGGCGTTCGCCTGGGCCTCGGTCCAGGGGCTGTCGCGCATGGTGGGCGGAGGGGGTTGATGAGCCCCTGCGCGGACCGCGCCTCGACCCGGCTCCGGCCGGGAATCGCCGCGACGGCCGGCGCGAGCTGATGGCGGCCGGAGAGTTCGAGCTCATCGCCCGCTTCTTCACGGGCGCGACCGGGCGGCGCCCCGACGTCGCGGTGGGTATCGGGGACGATGCCGCGCTCGTGGTCCCTCCGCCCGGAGCCGCGATCGTCTCCGCGTGCACCGCCCTCCACGAAGGGGTCGACTTCCCTCCCGGGACCCCGGCCGAGGCCCTCGGCCGGCGAGCGATCGAGGACGGGCTGCGGGCGCTCGCGGAGGATGTGCCGGGCGGCTCCCCGCCCCGCCCCGCCTGGGCCCTGCTCGGGCTCACCCTGCCCGCCCCGGACGAGGGCTGGGTGCGCGGGTTCACCCGGGGGTTGGGGCGGGCCTGCCGGGCGGCCGGCATCGAGCTGGTGGGCGGCGACACCACCCGTGGCCCGCTCACCATCGTGTGCGTGCTGCACGGACTCCGCTCCCCGGAAGGCTGAATGCGGACCCCGGCAAGCGAAGCGGAGCTCCTGGAGCGCGCCCGGTCCATCGCCGGCTGCACCCTTGCCGAGCTGGCCGGCTCTCTCGGGCTTCCGCTGCCGGGGGACCCACGCAGGGCGAAGGGCTGGGCCGGCCAGCTCGTCGAGGCCGCGCTCGGCGCGCCCTCCGCGGGCGAGCCGGGGCCGGACTTTCCGGGCCTCGGCATCGAGCTCAAGACGATCCCGGTGACCCCCGCCGGGCGGCCGCGCGAGTCGACCTGGGTGTGCATCGCCCCCATGGAGGACGTCACCGGCCTGCGCTGGGAGCGCTCCCTGGTGCGCGCGAAGCTCGCCCGGGTCCTCTGGGTTCCGACCGTCGATGGAACGGGCGGCGGCTTCCGGGCGCGCCGGATCGGAGCGCCCCTGCTCTGGAGTCCATCGCCGGAGGAAGAGGCGGTCATCCGGGCCGACTGGGAGGAGTTCATGGAGGACGTCGCGCTCGGCCGCATTCATGCCGTCACCGGGCAGCAAGGGACGGCCCTCCAGCTCCGGCCGAAGGCCGCGAACGCGCGGGAGCGCGGTTGGACGACCGACGAGGATGGCGGCCGGGCGCTCGCGAACCCGCGCGGATTCTACCTCCGCGCGAGCTTCACCGCCCGGCTGCTCGCCCGCCGTTTCGGTGCCTGACCGCCCGCTTTCTCGTCATGTTCCCGGGGACCCGTCTCCATACCCGTACCCGATGGCCGATTCCGATCGAGCGGCCTGTACGCTCTCAGGGGCTCTCGGGGGCCGCGTCACATGCCCCGGACCTCCACCGGCGCGCCGACCGCCGACCGCTCCCGCCCGGCGCCGCCGCTGCGCCGGAGGGCCGCGCCGTTCAGCCGGGCGGGTCGAGGCATTCGGGGTCGAGGACCCCGCGGGCGACCGCCGCGACCGCACCCTCCATGCGAATCGACCAGTCTTCCCGCACTTCGACCTCGATCTCGCCGCCCGGCATTTCGACGGTGACCGGCGAGCGCGCGAGGCCGAGCCGGCAGCACACCGCGGCGGCCGCGCAGCTGCTCGTGCCCGAGGCAAGGGTGTAGCCCGCTCCCCGCTCCCAGACCTCGATGCGGATGCGGCGGGGGGCCACCCGCTCGACGAGCTGGACGTTGGTCCGGTTCGGGAACGCGGGGTGGCGTTCGAGGAGCGGTCCGAGCGCGCGCGCCTCCTCTTCCCGGGCCTCGTCCACGGCCACCACGCAGTGCGGGTTGCCGACGGTCACCGCGGAGTACTCCACGCAACGGCCGTCTTCCGTGGTCAGACGGCGCTTCAGCACCTCCCCGCTCTCTCCCGCCACCGGGACCGCCCCGGCGTCGAAGCTCGCCCGCCCCATCTCGACCGCGACCCGGCGGCCGTCGCCGGAGACGGAGCACTCCACCTCGCCTCCCGGCGTCGCCACGCGGAACCATCCCGTACCCTTCACCCGGCCCCGGTCGCGGAGGTAGCGTGCGAAGATGCGGAGCCCGTTGCCGCTCTTCTCGGCCTCCGAGCCGTCGGGGTTGAAGATCCGGACCGCGGCGGGGGGCCGGGCGGCGCCGCGCCCGGCGCCGGATGGGCTCACGTCCAGCAGGACCCCGTCGGCCCCGATGCCGCGGCGCCGGTCGCACAGGCGGCGGACGACCTCTCCATCCGGCGGCTCTCCGAGCGCGCCGCCCGCGAGCACCACATAGTCGTTTCCGAGCGCGTGATACTTCCGGAATTCCATGAACGCCCGTTCCGCCCCGATGTGCATCCCAGTGTCCATCCCGGCCCGCGCACCGGTCTCCGCCCCGGCCGAGCGGGAGCGTAGCACCCTTCCGCCCGGGTCGCAGGCGCCGATCCGGGAGAGGCATGTGCGCTGTTCGTAAGTATTTGAAACATATGGGAAAAATGGATCCGTCGTACCCTGTGCATGTCCAGCGGAGACACACTCGTGACCGTCTTATCCATTTGATTTACAAAATCTTTCGTTACTGCGGCGGGCGGTTCCGCCGCGGTGGAGTGAAATCCGCTAACCAGACCCACGAACTGCCCCGAAACCGTGGAATCAGCCCGTCCCCGTGGGGTAAAAAATATCTTGACCCCTTCTCTACACACTCTATATCAAGAGGTTACGAACAGCGCCCGGGCCTCCGGGAGGGAGCAGGGCCGTTTCACGCTGCCGGTGTCCGGCTCGGGGGCAGCCGCCGCGTCCCGGTCCGCATCGCATGAATCGTCGAATTTGCATTCAATACCAATATCATCCGAGTTCTTCTTCGAAGTACATCCGGCACGCCCCGATGCAGCGTGAAACGACCCTGCGGGAGGGAGAGGCCCATGTCTGGCACGGGTCGCTGAACGCGGACCCGAGCGGCGTCTCCCCGGCGGAGGAGGCGCTCGCCCGCCGGATGCGGTCGGCGCGCCGCCGGCGCGAGTTCCTCGTCTGCCGCGGGGCGCTCCGGCGCATTCTCGCCGGCGCCCTCGGCATCGATCCGCTCGCCGTTCCCATCCTCGAAGGCGCCCACGGAAAGCCCGCCCTCGCCCCCCGCGGCGGCCGGCCGGCCCCCGGGTTCCTCGGGTTCAACGTGTCCCACTCCGGCGAGCGGTTCGTCGTCGCGCTGGCCGGCGGCATGGAGCCGGGGGTCGATATCGAACGGGTTCGCGCCCGCCGGAACCTCTCCGGCCTCGCCCGACGGTTCTTCTCCCTCGCCGAGCAGGAGGAGCTCGCCGCCGCCGCGAACCCGCTGCGCGCGTTCTACCGCGTCTGGACCCGCAAGGAGGCGGTCATCAAGGCGGACGGACGCGGGGTCGCCATCGGGCTCGACCGCTTCGCCGTCAACACCGGGGAGCCGCCCGCCCTGCTGGAGGCCCGCTGGGCCGGAGCGGCCCCCGACGAGGCGGCGCGCTGGTCGCTGCACTCGCTCGAAGCCGGGCCCGGCTACGCGGCTGCACTCGCCGTCCGGAGCCCCGCCGCGGCGGTGGTCGTCCGCGGCTCCCCGCCTTCGAGCGGTTGAACCCGGAGGCTCCTCGCCGCGAGGGCAGCGCGAGGGGCGGCGCGACACCCCCTCCCCGGCGCCGCGGCGGCGGGCCGCGAGAACGCGTGCGTGCGGCTCGATTCGTGGTCGGGCAGGGCCGAAGCCGCTCGCGGGAAGGGGTCCGGTCGCGGCGAACGGATCGGCGCCCGCCAGCCTCCTTTCCACCGCCGCTTCACGTTGCGGAATCGGTTCGCGCGGGTGAGCCCGCTCGGTCGAACGAGGGCGGCGAAGGTTCCGGGAACGGCGCTTCCTGGGATCGGCGCGTCCTGAGAACGCGGGCGTCTCGCCCGCATCGATCCGCGGCGGTCTTGCCGTCCCATTGGCCGGCGGGACACGAGCCTTCGGAGAACGCGCCGTTCCCAGGACGCGCCGTTCCCGGGAAGAGCGGCAGACATCGATCCCTGGCCGCGGATCGGCCCGTGTGAAAGGGCCCTGGCCTCCTTCCCACCGACCGCGTTCGCAGGCCTGCCCGCGACACTCTCGGGAGCACGTCGCCTCGCCCGCGCCCGGCGCCGGACCCGGTCCATGCGGGCGAGACACGAGGGCTCCCGGGGGACTTGGCCCGAGGTCCCGCTTCGCCCCGGGGCGAAGCCGCGTGGGCGCCTCCACAGGGCAGGGGCGATCGATTCGAATGACACGGAATATTGTTGATTTCAATGGATAAAATTCATCTCGCAGAGGCACGCACCAGGAAGTGGACGAAATTTCCGGGTTAAACTTCGCCTTGGACGATCGGTCCTGCCTCCCGCCGTGCTGCCGTGCAACCACCGAGCCCGCTGCGGCCCCCGCTTCCGCGCCGCTCCGGCGACCGCATCCATTGGGAAGGGCTCCGGGGTTCGAGCCGATCGCTCGCCGTCGCTGCGGCGGCCCGGGCATTCCCCGGCCCGACCCTCGTCGTCGCCCCCGACGCCGGGACCGCAGACGCCCTCCGCGCCGAGATCGCGTTCTTCGCGGGAAGCGGCGAGGCAGGGAAGCCGGCCGGCGTCTCCCCCGACGACGGCGCCGGCGGGGCGCTGCGAACCCCGGTCTCCCGGGCGGGCGGCGAATCGGCTCCCCCGCTTCTCCTTCCCGACTGGGAGACCCTCCCCTACGATGCCCTCTCCCCCCACCAGGACATCGTCTCGGAGCGCTTGGCCACCCTGCACGCGCTGCCCGAGGCGAGCGGCGGAACGCTCGTCGCCGCCGCCCCCACCCTCATGGGGCGGGTCGCCCCGCGGGGATTCGTGGACGGCAACACCCTGCGCCTGGCCACGGGCGATCGGCTGGACCTCGAAGCCGAGCGGCGGCGGCTCGATCTCGGGGGCTACCGCTGCGTGAGCCAGGTGATGGAGCGAGGTGAGTTCGCGGTCCGCGGCTCGCTGCTGGACCTGTTCCCGACCGGGGCCGAGCGGCCGTACCGCATCGATCTCTTCGACACGGAGGTCGATACGATCCGGCGGTTCGACCCCGAGTCACAGCGGTCGCTCGACCGGGTCGAGTCGATCCGGGTGCTTCCCGCCCGGGAGCTTCCGCTCGACCCGGAGGCCGTCGGCCGCTTCCGGACCGCGTGGCGGGTCCGCTTCGAGGGGAACCCGAACGCCTGTCCGGTCTACCGGGACGTGAGCGAGGGGTTCGCCCCGGCCGGCATCGAGTACTGGCTGCCGCTGTTCTTCGAGCGGACCGGCACGGTGTTCGACTACCTGCCCGAGTCCACCCTCGTCATCGAGCTGCCCGGGGTGCGTGAGCAGGCGGACGCATTCTGGAACGACACCACCGAGCGTTACGAGCAGAGGCGGCACGATGCCGAGCGCCCGGTGCTGGCTCCCCGCGAGATCTTCCTGTCCCCGGACGAGCTGGGGGGCGCCCTGGCCGCGTACCCCCGGGTGACGGTCCGGGAGGAGCCGGGCGCGGGCCTCGCGCCCGCGATCCAGGGGGTCCGGGGGGGCCAGGGAGAAGCGGACACGGACGCGCTCCCCGACGACCCCCCGGCGCCGAGCGCCCGCCCGCCCCGCCCGGACGACCCCGGCGGTCGGCGCTCCCCGCCGCCCCCGGCCGACCCTCGGGCCGGAGCGCGCGGCCGGGCCGGGTTCGGGACCGCGAACGCTCCGGCCCTCCCCGCCGACCCGCGCGCATCCGATCCGTTCGCCCTGTTCAAGCAGTTCCTCGAGCGGTTCCCGGGCCGGATCCTTCTCGTCGTCGAATCCCCGGGGCGGATGGAGACGCTGGTGGAGACCCTGCGGCGTCACCACCTGCATCCCCATCGGGTCGCCGGCTGGCTCGATTTCCTGGAGGACCCGGAGGAGCGGCGCTTCGGGATCGTCCTCTCCGAGGTGGAGAGCGGGACGGTCCTCGAAGACCCTCCCGTCGCACTCCTGCCCGAGGCCCTCCTCTTCGGCCGCCGGGCCGCCGCCCGGCGGCGGCGGATGCGCGCCCGCGACGCGGAGAGCGTGATCCGCGATCTCACCGAGCTCCAGCCCGGGGACCCGGTGGTGCACGAGCGGCACGGGGTCGGCCGCTACCGGGGTCTCGTCACCCTGACCGCGGCCGGTATCACCGGCGAGTTCCTGAACATCGAGTACGCCGACCGCGACCAGCTCTACGTGCCGGTCCTCTCCCTGCATCTCGTGTCGCGCTACGCCGGCGCCGAGCGCCCTCCCCTGCACAAGCTCGGGACCCAGCAGTGGCAGAAGGCGCGCAAGGCCGCCGCCGAGCGCGTGCGCGACGTGGCCGCGGAGCTCCTCGAGATCCAGGCCCGGCGCGCCGCGCGGACCGGAAACGAGATCGTGTTCGACGACGGCCAGTACGCCGCCTTCGCCGAGGGTTTCCCTTTCGAGGAGACCCCCGACCAGGCGGCCGCGATCGAAGCGACGCTCGACGATCTGCGAAGCGGCCGCCCGATGGACCGCCTCGTGTGCGGAGACGTGGGCTTCGGCAAGACCGAGGTCGCGATGCGGGCGGCGTTCGCGGCGGCCGTGGAGGGGTGGCAGGTAGCCCTGCTGGTTCCGACGACCCTGCTCGCGCAGCAGCACTACCAGACGTTCACCGATCGCTTCGCGGAGTGGCCGCTCAGGATCGAGCAGCTTTCGCGGTTCCGGTCGCGGCGCCACCGCGAGGAGACCACCCGGGACCTCCGCACGGGACGGACCGACGTCGTCATCGGAACCCACCGCCTGCTGCAGGACGACGTGGGCTTCAAACGGCTCGGCCTGGTGATCGTCGACGAGGAGCACCGCTTCGGGGTGCGGCAGAAGGAGCGCCTCAAGGCCCTTCGAGCCGAGGTGGACGTGCTGACCCTGACCGCGACCCCGATCCCGCGCACCCTGAACATGGCGCTCTCGTCGCTGCGCGACCTCTCGCTCATCGCCACCCCGCCCGAGCGCCGGCTGTCCATCCGCACCTTCGTCGGACAGTGGCGCCCCGAGGTCATCCGCGAATCGGTCCTGCGCGAGATCCGGCGCGGGGGCCAGGTCTACTTCGTGCACAATCGGGTGGAGGACATCGAGGAGATCGCGGACAAGGTGGAGGCCATCGTCCCGGAGGCCGGGATACGCGTGGCCCACGGGCAGATGCGCGAGCGCGACCTCGAGCAGGCGATGCTCGACTTCTACCACCGCCGCTTCAACGTCCTCGTGTGCACCACGATCATCGAGTCCGGTATCGACGTGCCGACCGCGAACACCATCATCATCAATCGGGCCGACCGGTTCGGCCTCGCCCAGCTCCATCAGCTCCGCGGCCGGGTCGGCCGTTCGCACCAGCGGGCCTATGCCTATCTCTTCGCGCCGGACCGCCGATCGATGACCCCGGACGCGGTGAAGCGCCTGGACGCGATCGAATCGCTGGACGACCTCGGGATCGGATTCAGCCTCGCCATGCACGATCTCGAGATCCGGGGGGCGGGCGAGCTCCTCGGCGAGGACCAGAGCGGCCAGATCGAGGCCATCGGCTACTCCCTGTACACCGAGATGCTGGAACGGGCGGTGGCCGACCTCCGCGCCGGACGGGACCCCGCGCTCGATCGCCCCCTGGACCACGGAACGGAGGTGGACCTGCACGTCCCCGCGCTCATTCCGGAGGACTACCTTCCCGACGTGCATGCCCGGCTCATCCTGTACAAGCGAATCGCGGGCGAACGGAGCGAGGACGGGCTGCGCGAGCTCGAGGTCGAGATGATCGATCGCTTCGGACCGCTTCCCCCGCAGGCGAAGACGTTGCTCCGCATCACCGCCCGGAAGCTCAGGGCCGCACCCCTCGGCGTCCGCAAGATCGACCTCGGCGCCGGCGGCGGGCGGGTGGTGTTCGGCGAGACCCCGGTCGTGGACCCCGCCCGGATCGTGACGTTGTTGCAGTCGCACCCGCGCCGCTTCGGTCTTGATGGAGAACACCGGATCCGCGTCCGGTGGGAGCTTCCCGACCTTGATGCGCGCCTCGACGCGATCGATCGCATCGTGGAGGCGCTCGGCGCTCCGCGAGAGGCCGCATGAGGCGCCCGCGTATCCCCTTCGGCGCGGTCTTCGCCCTCGTGGCCGCCGGGCTCGCCGCCTTGGCCGCGAGCGCTCCCGCAAGGCCCGCGACCCCCTGGTACCAGGTGGAGGTGGTGATCTTCGCCCAGGGTGGGGAATCACCCTGGGACCGGGACGACTGGCGCGAGGAGGGACCGCCGCCCCTCCCGGAGAACACGGTCGAGCTGCTCCCGGGGCTCGCCCTCGTCGGCGAAGCGAAGGGCTCGAATCGCCGGCATGCGTTCCGCTCCCTGCCCGCATCGAAGCTCGAGCTGACCGCGGCGGCGGATCGGCTCGACCGGGCCGCCGACTACCGGGTGCTCCTGCACGTCGGGTGGCGGCAGCCGGGCTCTCGACGTGACGACGCCCCCGCCGTGCACCTCGACACCCTTCGGGGGCTCGCCCTGGATGATCGATTCACGGCCGCGCCCGGCGAGGCGGTCGACGGGACGATCCGTCTGTGGCGGCGCCGATTCCTCCATGTGGACACCAACCTCGCCTTTGGCGACGTCGAGGCCTGGCGCGGGCGAAAGGATGCGGGCGCCGACGCGGAGCCCGGAAACGAGCGCCGCGAAGCCGCCCCGGCGGCCGGCGTCGCCTCGAACCCGGACGCGGGCGAAGGCGCGGTCGCGGGCGCCGCGGAGCTTGGCGCTCCCGGCCCCACGGGGCGGGAGGAGACGGAAGCAACGACGGAGCCGCGGCCCGCGGGCGGCGAGCCCCGGCGCGCGGCGCGGATCGCCCGCAGCCTTCGCGTTCGGGCCGGCAAGCTCCACTACATCGATCATCCTCTCTTCGGGGTGCTGCTCAAGGTCAGCCGCCTCCGCTGACCGGACGATTCACGATCTCTCGGAGGGATGGGCCGCTTCGGGAAACAGCCCTCGGCACACCCTCACACAGGGCCTCTTCACGCTGCGGAGTTGGTTCGTGCGGGGGAACCCCCGGTTCGGTCGAATCGGAGCGTCCGTTCCCATGAAGAGCGATGGGCATCGACGTCCGGCCGCGATTCCGGCAGCGTGAAACAGCCCTGCACCCTCACATCTCCCCGATGCTGCGGATTGGCCCGGCCCTCGCCGGAACCTCCGGGTTGCGACGGGGGGGAGGGGCGGCTACAGTCCCGTCATGGCCGGCACGGAAGCATCGGTAGACACCAGGCGCGGGCGCAGGGGTGCGGGGGCGAACGAGCCGGCGGCTCGGCCCGCCCGGCTTCGGCGGCATTCGCTGTCCGACTTGGCGTTCGTCGGCTGTGACCGCATCCCCATGACCCTCGCGGAGTACCGCCGCGCCGATCGCCCGCTCGAGCTGTGGGACGCCGCGAGCCGCACCGCCTGGATGCTGCGCGACGGGCCGACCATGGAGCACGAGCGGCCGTCGCAGACGCTGGGGGAGATGGCCGCCCTCATCGCCGCCGCACGCGGCTCCCCCATCAGGTGTTTCGGCAACATGGGCCTGGTGCGGCGCTACGAGGCCGGGGCGAGGCGGCTCGTCCTGCACCCGGACCAGAGCGTGTACCTGCACCCCTCGCAGGTCGATCAGGAGATCGAAGACCCGCTCCTGGTCGTGGGGCGCACCTTTCCGGACGTGGTCCTCGAAGTGGATCACACCACGGACGTGCGTCCGGGCAAGCTCCCGCTGTACGAGTCGTGGGGGGTGCCGGAGCTCTGGGTGGACGTGCCGGACCGGGCCTCACGCAGCCGCCCGGCGAGCCTCGTCCCGGGGCTGACGATCCGTCTGCTGGTGGATGGCGCGTACCGTGTCTCGCCGGTGAGCCGGGCGTTCCCCGGCTGGCGGGCGGCGGACGTCCACGAGTCGATGAACGAGCTCGTGCCTTCCGAGCGGACCAATGCGACCCTCGAACGTCTGGGCCGGCGCCTGGGCGCGCGCTCGGGCACCGGCCCGGACGACCATCCGTTCCTGCGCTCCCTGCGCAGCGAGAGCCGGATGGAGGGCCGCGCCGAGGGTTTGGCGGAAGGCCATGCCGCAGGCCGGGCGAAGACGGTTCGCCAGATCCTGTTGTCGCGCGGCATCGAGGTCTCCGCGGGATTTCCGTCCGACGCGCCCGGCTTCGCCGGATCGTCGGAAGCCGAAGCGGTCGCCGCGGCCCTCGCCTGTGACGGCGAAACGGACTTCCGCCTTCGCATTCGCTGAGCCTTTCGGCCCGTATCTGCGAAAAGCCACGGCATGTCCAAGCCGGCCGGCACGCTCACTCCCGGCAACGCACCGCGGCGGCTCAGTGAAGCCGTGCGCCGCTTCATCCGGCCGTCGCGGCCCGGCTCGGTGCGGTTGAACGCGAGGTAGAACGAACCGCCTTCGACTTCCGGCGGTGGGAATACTGCCGGCCGGCCACCGGCGGCGTGCCCGCCTGCCCGTGCCTTCCCGCCCTGCCCCGCGGCGGGATACGGGTCAGTCCGGATCCAGCGCGAGGGCGGCGGCGACGATCCGCCGAACCTTCCGCATCCCCCCCTCGAGGTTCTCGTAGACCTCCTCCATCGTGATCTCCGCCGGCCCCCGGCCGGCCGCCGCGTTGGAGACGACGGCGCAGGCGGCGTACTCCATCCCGAGCTCGCGCGCGAGGGCCGCCTCCGGCATCGCGGTCATCCCCACCACCGTGCAGCCGTCGCGCTCCATCCGGTCGATCTCCGCCGCGGTCTCGAAGCGCGGCCCCTCGGTCACGCCGTAGGTCCCGCCGTCGTGCACCGCGACCCCCGCGGCCGATGCCCCGCGGAGCAGCCGGTCCCGCAGCGCGGGCGTATAGGGATGGGTCAGATCGACGTGCACGACCCGGCCTTCCTCGAAGAACGTGCGGTCGCGCGAGACCGTGTAGTCGATGATCTGGTCGGGAACGACGACCGTGCCCGGCCCGAGCCCGGGCTCGATCCCGCCCACCGCCGCCACCGCGCAGATCCGCTCGACCCCGGCGTCGCGGAGCGCCCGGAGGTTGGCCCGGTAGTTGATGCGATGCGGAGCGATGTCGTGCCCCGGGCCGTGGCGGGAGAGGAACACCACCTCCCGCCCCCCGATCTCGCCGAACACGAGCGGTGCGGAAGGCTCCCCGAAGACGGTCGTCGCCCGCCGCTCGCCGGTGACCGCGAGTCCCGGCCAGGACTCCAGGCCACTCCCCCCGATGACCGCCTCGGAAGGCATCAGCCGGGTTCGCCGATCCCCTTGCGGCCCACCCAGTCCCGGGCGAACTGGCAGGCGCTGCGTCCGCTGCGCGACCCCCGGTCGAGCGCCCATTGCAGCGCCTGCGCACGCACCCGCTCCCATTCGGCTTCGGCCGCCCCCGGTTCCGCTCCCTCCTCCCCCGCGCCGCCGAGCGCGGTCACCCAATGGCGGACGATCGCGAGGTAGTCCTCCTGGTTGAACGGATGGAACGAGAGCCGGAGCCCGAAGCGCTCGCTCAGGGAGATCTTCTCCTCGACCGCCTCGGACGGGTGGACCTCCGCCCCGACGTAGCGGGCGTCGAGGTTGTCGCGCATGTATTCCGGCATGAGGTGCCGTCGATTCGAGGTCGCGTAGAGAAGCACGTTGTCCGGCGCCGCGCTGACGGATCCGTCCAAGATCGCCTTCAACGCCGTGTACCCCGGCTCATTGGCCTCGAAGGAGAGATCGTCGCAGAACAGGACGAACCGCTCGGGCCGCGATTCCAGCGGCTCCACGAGGTCCGGGAGGGAGATGAGATCCTGCTTGTCGACTTCGACCAGGCGCAGGCCCTGCGCCTGGTACTCGTTCAGCAGCGCCTTGACGAGCGACGACTTGCCCGTGCCCCGGGAACCGGAGAGCAGAACGTTGTTCGCGGAACGCCCATGGACGAACTGGCGGGTGTTGCGATCGATGGCCTTCTTCTGCCGATCGATCCCGTACAGATCGGCGAGGGAGATGCGGTGCGGGGGACGCACCGGCTGGAAACGTCCGCCGGCGAGGGTGGCTCGCCAACGGAACGCCGCCGCGGATCCGAGGTCCGTGGGAGGAGGCGGAGGCGGCAGCAATGCCTCGGCGCGTTCCGCGAGCGCCTCCAGGCGCCCGATCAGACGATCGAGCGAGGCAGGGTCGATGGCCACCGGACGCCTCCGCGTTCAGCGGGGGAAGAGAGCGTTCCGGCTCCATCCCGGGCCCGCCGGATCCGGCTCCACGAGAGACAGCAGGTGCTCCTGGCGCCGCGTGGAGGCGGAATAGAGATCGTCTTCGATTTCCGGCACTTCTCCGTCCATGATGAGATGGTTTCGCCGGCGTCGGTAGGCTTCCCGGGTGAATACGTAAGTATCGAGCGCGACCCGATCCCGAAAGGCGATCACCTCGCTGGCATTCGCCCGGGCGTTGACCGCGCCGAGGATCGCGACCGGAACGGCGAGTCCGGAGACGTCCGCGAGCGCGACGAGGCTCGTCTGCCATGCCAGCGGAAGGTCGCCGACGTCGCGCACCGAGCTCGGCCCGAAGCCGGGCAGCTCCAGGTAGGCGATCTCCTCGACGCCCCACACCGCGAGGGTCTGGCCGAAGTCCTCGTCGTGGCGCTCGAGCCCGACCGCGGAGGCGAAGTCGATGAGCCCGGCGAGCCCGAACGTGGTGTTGAGCGCGAACCGCATCGTGTCCTGCACCCCCTGCTCGAACTTGCCCTGCAGGAAGTCGTTGAGAATCACGTTGGGATAGGTGAGGTTGTCGAGGAAGTTCGAGATCCCGGTCCGGACGGCCGCCGGGGTCACGCGCACGTATGCGCGCGACACCGGGCCGAGCACGGCCTTGTCCAGGAGGAGGCCGGCCCGATGCGACGCCCGGTTGACCGGCTCCAGCGGGTCCCCGGCCTCTCCCTCTGCCGCGTGTACCCCGAAACCCGCCGCCGCCAGGGCCATCGCAAGAAGGCCGGCCGGGAGCCGGCGGGCCATGCCCCAGGGCGTCGAAGTCTTGCGCATAGGCATCGAATTCACCTGTATCGAGGGGCCGTCGATGCGAAGATCGTATCCTCCGCACGGCTCTGCCCGCAATGCGACGGGAGCCGCGGCCGGACGGGCGGGAGCCCTCCTACATGCCGTCGATGATCGCGCTCGCGAACCCGCTGGTCGAGACCTCGGTCGCCCCCTCGGTCTGGCGCGCGAAGTCGTAGGTCAGGACCTTCCGGGCGATGGTCTTCTCGTAGGCGGCGGTGATCGTCCGTCCGACCTCCGGCCACCCGATGTAGTCGAACATCATGACCCCGCTGAACAGGAGGGACCCGGGGTTGACCTTGTCCTGGTTCGCGTACTTCGGGGCGGTGCCGTGGGTCGCCTCGAACACCGCGACGTGGTCCGCCATGTTCGCCCCCGGGGCGATGCCGACCCCGCCGACCTCCGCCGCCACCGCGTCGGACAGGTAGTCCCCGTTCAGGTTGGAGGTCGCGATCACGTCGAACTCCGCCGGCCGCAGCAGCATCATCTGGAACATGATGTCGGCGATTCGATCCTTCATGACGATCCTGCCCTCGGGCTGCCGGCCGTCGTGCTTCTCCCAGAGCTCGTCCTCGGTGATCGTGTGCTCCGCGAACTCGGTGCGGGCGAGCTCGTAGCCCCAGTTGCGGAACGCCCCCTCGGTGAACTTCATGATGTTCCCCTTGTGGACGAGGGTCACGCTCCTGCGGCCATGGTCGATGGCGTACCGGATGGCCTTTCGCACCAGGCGATTCGTGCCGAAGGGGCTGATCGGCTTGACCCCGAGGCCCGCACCCTCGAAGAACCCGGCCCCCATGTCGTCGCGCAGGAACCGGGCGAGCTTCTCGTTCTCCGCGCTTCCCGCCTCGTACTCGATGCCCGCGTAGACGTCCTCGGTGTTCTCCCGGAAGATGACCACGTCGACGTCCTGGGGCCGCCTGAGCGGTGACGGCACGCCCGCGTAGTACCGGACCGGCCGGACGCAGGCGTAGAGATCGAGCACCTGGCGCAGGCCCACGTTGAGCGAACGGAAGCCGCCCCCGACCGGGGTCGTGAGCGGCCCCTTGATGGAGACGACGAGGTCGCGGAGCGCATCCCGGGTCTCCTGCGGGAAGTAGTCGCCGTCGAAGAGCCCGGCCGCCTTCTCGCCCATGTAGAGCTCCGCCCAATGCACCTTGCGCCGCCCGCGGTACGCCCGCTCGACCGCCGCGTCCCAGATGCGAAGGCACGCGCGGGTGATGTCCGGCCCGATGCCGTCCCCTTCCACGTAGCCGAGGATGGGCTGGTCGGTGACGGCGAGACGGCCGCCCGCGACCCGGATCTTGTCGCCGGTCTCGGGCAGTCTGGTGTGCTGGTAGCTCATGGCGCTCCCTTCGGCGGATCGTGGTCTCGGGCGGCCCGCAGCCGCGGGGACGAAGCCGCGCAATATATCGCCCGAGGCTCCCCCGGTACAGGGGAAGAATCCGCCATCCAGGAGAACACCGCCGCCTGCTTCGACGGCAAGCGGCGCGTTCCCGAAGTGCGTCAGGCGATCGTGACCCCGCATCGCCGGGCCACGGTCCGGGCGAGGGCTCGAAAGTCCCGGTAGCACCTTCGCACCGCATTGGCGTGGCCGCCGATGGCGCCGTCCGCCGGCTTGAGGGCGAACATCGGTTTGCGCGCCTCCTGCGCGAGCGGCATCAGGCTTCGATAAGGCCCGAGGGTGGCCAGGCAGTGCTCGTCCTCATCCATGGAAAGGGCGGGCGGTGCGGGCTCGCGGACCACGAGATCACGGTACGCGCCCGGGATGCGCTCCATCCAGCGTTCATACGCCAGGACCGGGCGGTTCAGCCGCACCGCATGTTGCAACACGACGTACCCGATCGGCCGCATGTCCCCGCGCGGCGCGTCCAGGTCCGCCACCGGGTTGCGACCCCGGCGCTCCGACCACTCCCGCCGCCACCGGCGCAGGGTCGGCCCGAGGTCGTGGAGGCCCCGGATGGAGCCGGGATCGGCCGCGAGCGGCACGACGACGTGGTCCGCGGTGACCAGCACTGCCCGGTTGAGGGCGCCGAGGTTCGGGCCGACGTCCATCAGGATGAGGTCCGCGGCAACCCTTTCCGCCGCCCCGTGCAGGGCGCGCGAGATGGCCGAGAGCACGCGGAACGCCCGGGGCCGCTTATCGAGGCAGAGCGGCCACTGGCTCGTCAGCTCGTCTTCCGCCCCGGAGAGCAGCACGTCGCCCGCGACCAGCCCGATCCCGGGTGTGGGCTCCGTCACGTGAGGGGCCGTGACGTCTCCCGTGCCTTCCAGGAGCGGCTGCAGGGAGGCGTAGATCGTTCCATCGGATCGATCGTCCGCCCACAGGTCCTCCAGCGCCTCGTCGTCCAGGAACATGCTGGTGAGGTTCGCCTGCGGGTCGAGGTCCGCGACCAGGACGTTGCAGTCGAGCTCCGCGTACATCCAGGCGAGGTGGTAGACGAGGGAGGTCTTTCCGACGCCGCCCTTGTTGTTGAAGACCGCGACGGTCTTCACGGCGCGGCCCTCACCGTGGCGACGACGAGGGCCGGTTCAAAATCGAATTCAGGCGCCGGGTTGCCGTTCGCCTCCAGGGCCCGGCGGGCGAGCGGCAGGCCGAGGCCGAAGCGTTGCGCGAAGCCCAGGTTGGCCATGATCTCGGCCAGAAGCGGATTGCGGTAGTCGGTGTCTCCCGTGCCGAAGTTGTCGCGCGTGATCCTCCCGTACAGCCCGCCGGGGCTCGCGATCTCGACCCGGTCGGAGAACCAGTGGACCCGTACCGGGGCGTGGGTGCCTTCGTAGCTGCGGTGCATGACGGCATTGTGGGCGAGTTGCCGCAGGGCATCGGCCGGGTAGTCGGGCCGTTGCCTCTCGCGCGGCGCGCCCGCCACCCGGGTGCGGACCGAGACGTTCAGGTCGAGGAGCTCGTCGAGCCGGCGAACCACGTCGTCCAGCCGTCCGGTGAGCTCCTTCCGATCCCGGATCGGATCGGTCATCTCCGTACCGTCGATGCGAAGGAACTGGATGTACGCGCCGGGCACGAATGCCTGCGGATCCAGTCCGAACGCAATCACCGCCCCCCACGTCGGCCGTTCTCCCCGAACCAGCCGCAGGGAACGTAGCTGATGTTCGATTGGCCGGGTGTTCCGTTCGAGCACATCGGGCGCGACCGCGTTCGGCAGGTAATGGTCGCGCACGAAGCCCTGATCGAGGTCACCGATGTGTGCTCCGTTCATGGCCCTCGAATCGAAGGGCAGATCGGCCGCGCGCCGGCGTTCGGTGAGCAGGCGTTCGTCTTCCACGGAGCCTTCGCGGACGGACGGGCCGACCCGGACCCAGACACGTCCCCGGTAGCGCACGGGCGTATCGGCCGACGGCTCGACGGACACGATGGCGACCTCGCAGCCCCTCAACACCCGTTTCTGCACCGTCATCGAGGGCAGCGGCAGGATGTCACCCTCACCGTGGATGTTCGCCAGCCCTGTCAACAGGGCGTCGTCGATCGGCAGCGAGGCGCAGGAGCCGTCGTCCCGCACCCCGACCAGCACCACCCCCGGCCTGCCGTTTCCCGGCAGATCGTTGGCGAAGGCGCAGACGTTGCGCCGGATCTTCCTGCCGTCGGCCGCCGATTCCTTGCGCTCCACGAGATCGGATTCGAGGTCCGACGTCAACGTTTCGAGCTCGGCATCGGAGTACGCCGCCACTACCGCCCGCTCCCCACGGCCCGTTCGATGCCGATGCCGTGCAGTATCGCACCGATGGACGCGCCCCGGTCTTCCTGCCGGGGGAAGGGGCCGCGGGGCGGGCCGGCGCCCGCCGCCCCCGGTCCGTCCGGCTCCGTGCAGGTCCGAGTCCGGATCCGAGCCCCGGGCGCTGTTCGTAACTTATTGATATAGAGGGTGGAGATCGGGGGTCGAGATATTTTTCACCCCCACAGAGACGGCGTTCTTCCGTAGTTTGGGGTCGGTTCGAGGGGGTTGCTGGCAGATTTCACCCCACGGAGCTGCTTGCGCGGGCACGGCGAAAGCACCACAGCGCACATGCCTCGGTCCGAGTCCGTTGCATGGGCACGCGGGGCCGTGGCAAGGTACGACTCCACGGACCATCCACTTCCCTACCCACCTCATACGGAGGCTTCACCATGAAGAGAGCGTTCTTTCTCGCCGCCGCCCTGCTCGTCGCGGGGACCGCGAGCGCCGAGCGGTTCGTGATGATCACCCATACCCAGGGGACGGACCCCTTCTGGCCGGTGGTCCAGAAGGGCGGCGAGGATGCCGCCAAGGCGGTCGGCGCGGAGTTCGAGTACAACTTCGCGCCGTCGGGCGACATGGCGGACATGGCCCGGCTCATCGAGGCGGCCACCGCCACCCAGCCGGACGGCATCGTCGTCTCGCTCCCGGACGCGGACGCCCTCGGCGGCGCGATCAAGTCCGCGGTCGCGGCGGGGATCCCGGTCATCACGATGAACTCCGGCCTCGAGTCGTCGGCCGCGGTCGGCGCGCTCATGCACGTCGGCCAGCCGGAGCGCCTCGCCGGCGAGAAGGCCGGGGAGCGGGCCAAGGCGGAGGGAGCGACCAAGGGACTCTGCCTCAACCAGGAGTCCTTCAACACCGCCCTCGTCGACCGCTGCACGGGGTACTTCGACGCGATGGGAATGGACCTCAACATGATCGACGTGTCGAACGACGTCTCGCAGATCAAGACCCGGACCGCCGCCGCCCTCCAGTCGGACCCCGCGGTGGATGCGCTCCTCGCGGTCGGCCCGCACGTGTGCGTCGCCGCCGCGGCGGCGGTGAAGGAGGTCGGGGCGAAGGTCCATCTGGCGTGCTTCGACCTGTCCCCCGAGGTGATCAACCTCATCCAGGCGGGAGAGGTCGTGTTCACCATCGACCAGCAGCAGCGGCTCCAGGGGTACATGCCGATCGTCGTGCTGCACCTCTACAACCAGAACGCGGGGCTGCTCCCGGGCGCGAACATCCCGTCGGGGCCGGGCTTCGTGGATGCGTCCAACGCGGCCGGGGTCGCGGCCCAGGCCGGCGTGAACCGCTGACCGGGGCCGGTCCGGCGCGGGCCCGACGCACGGGCCCCACGCAAGGAACCGGCCGGCCGGCTCGCCCTCCGCACCCGCGGAGCGAGCCGGCCGGCCGCACCGTCGATCCGCCGCAGGAGGGCACGACCGGATGGCGACGACGACCGGGAACGGCGCCGGGGCCGGAGGCGCCGGCCACCGCTCGGAAGCCGACCGGCTGAAGGAGGCGGGATGGCTCTACCGCCTCGTCCACCGCCCCGAGATCGGGGCCTTCTCGGGCATGGTCGTGCTCCTCGTGTTCCTCGCCCTCGCGGCCGGGGACGTCGTCTACAACCCGCTCGGGATCAAGAACAACCTCGCCATCATCGCCCAGCTCGGGATCATCGCCACCGGCGCGTGCATGCTGATGATCGCCGGCGAGTTCGACCTCTCCATCGGGTCGATGATCGGGTTCGCCGGCATGTCGATGGCGATCATGCTGAAGTGGGGGCTGCCGTTCGGGCTCGGGCCGGCGTCTCCGCTCGCGGCGTTCCTGATCACCCTCTGCATCACGCTCGCGATCGGATGGCTCATCGGGACGATCGTGGTGCGGACCCGGCTCTCGTCCTTCATCGTCTCCCTGTCCTTCCTCTTCATCCTGCGCGGCGCGACGGAGGTGTGCTTCCGGACCTTCAACGGCTCCACCCAGGTCTCCGGCCTCCCGGACTACAAGCAGACCGACTTCTTCGCCGCCCTCTTCGGCGGCGAGACCTTCCAGTGGTTCTACGACCTCCTCTTCCAGCTCGGGCTCAACTACAACCGGGCCGGCGGCCAGTGGGTCACCGGGTTCGACGCCAAGGTGGCGTGGTGGCTGCTGATCGCGGGCGCCGCCTGGTTCGTCCTCTCGCGTACCCAGCTAGGCAACTGGATCTACGCGACGGGCGGAAACGAAGAGGCGGCGCGGGCGAACGGCGTACCCACCGACAAGGTGAAGGTGTCGCTGTTCATGTTCACCGCGTTCTGCGCCACCATCTTCGCCGCGACCCAGGTCTTCGACACCAACACCGCCGACGCCGCGAAGGGCAACCTGAAGGAGCTGGAAGCGATCGCCGCCTCGGTGGTGGGCGGGGTCATCCTGTCCGGGGGGTTCGGGTCGATCATCGGCGTGGTCTTCGGGGCGGTCATCTTCGGGCTCGTGCAGAACTCGGTGTTCTACATCTCCTGGATCGACGGCTCCTACTACCGGACGTTCCTCGGCACGGTGCTGCTCGTCGCCGCCCTGAGCAACGAGACCATCCGAAAACGGTTCACCGGGGGGATATGACGTGGCCGAACCCCTCATCCGGCTCGTCGACATCGTCAAGCGCTTCGGCAACTTCACGGCGCTCGGGGGGGTCTCGATGGAGGTCCACCCCGGAGAGGTCCATGCCCTGCTCGGGGACAACGGAGCCGGCAAGTCCACCCTCATCAAGGTCCTGGCCGGCGTGCACCAGCCGACCTCGGGGACGATCCACGTCGACGGGCGGCCCGTCGAGTTCCGGAACCCGCTCGCCGCCTCCGACGCGGGGATCGGCACCGTCTACCAGGACCTCGCGCTCAACCCGCTGACCTCCGTGACCCGCAACTTCTTCATGGGGCGGGAGATCACCAGGGGCGCGCGGCCCTTCGGGATCCTCCAGACGGCGGAGATGAACCGCATCACCCGGGAAGAGATGGCGAAGATCGGCATCCACGTCGCGGACCCGGAGCAGGCGGTCGGAACGATGTCCGGAGGGCAGAAGCAGACCCTCGCCATCGCGCGGGCGATCTTCTTCGGAGCGCGCGTGCTGATCCTCGACGAACCGACCTCCGCGCTCGGGCAGAAGCAGCAGCTCGAGGTGCTGAAGACCATCAAACGGGTGCGAAGCCGCGGGGACATCGCGATCATCCTCATCACCCACAACGAGATCCATGCCCAGCTGGTGGCGGACCGCTACACCTTCCTCAGCCTCGGGCAGGTGATCGGAAACGGGGTCGCCGAAGACCTCGGGGGGGAGGACATCCGGCGGCTGATGGCGGGCGGGGCCCAGATGGCCGACCTGGAGGAAGAGCTGGCCACCATCCACTGAGGGGGCACGGGGGCGGCACGGGCCGCGGCGGCGGGGCGGCGGGGCGCCGGCCTCCCCGACCTCCCGGGTCCCGGAGGCGGAAGGCCGGCGCCCGCGGGGTTCGGCTCAGGGCAGCAGGACGGTGGACCCGGTGGTGCGGCGGCCTTCGAGCGCCCGGTGCGCCTCCGGCGCGTCCGCGAGCGGGAAGGTCTGGTTGGTGCGGACCCTGACCGCCCCCGAGCCCACCACTTCGAAGAGGTCCCCGGCCATCGCGAGCAGGTCTTCGCGGCGGGCGGTATAGGACATCAGGGTGGGCCGCTGGAGATAGAGCGAACCCTTCCTCCCCAGTTCGCCGATCTCGAACGGCGGGACCGGCCCCGAGGCCTGCCCGAAGCTCACCATCACGCCGGCCGGCCGCAGGCAGTCGAGGGAGTCGGTGAACGTGTCCCGGCCGACGGAGTCGTAGACGGCGGGGACCCCCGCTCCGTCCGTCAGCTCGCGGACCCGCTCCACCACGTTCTCGCGCGTATACACGATGGGGTGGTCGCATCCGTGGGCGCGCGCGAGCTCCGCCTTCTCGTCGCTCCCCACGGTGCCGATGACGGTGGCCCCGAGATGCTTCGCCCACTGGCAGGCGATGAGCCCCACCCCGCCGGCGGCGGCGTGGAAGAGGATGGTGTCGCCCTCCTCGACCGGGTAGCTGCTCTTGAGGAGGTACCGGACGGTCATCCCCTGGAGCATCATGGACGCGGCCGCCGTGTCGCTCACCGATTCCGGGACCCGCACCAGCCGGTCCGCGGGGATGATCCGCTCCTGGGCGTAGGCGCCGAGCGAGCCCGCATAGGCCACCCGGTCGCCGACCCGGAGGTCGGTGACCCCCGCGCCGAGGGCGAGGACCTCTCCCGCGCCTTCCATCCCGGGGGAGAACGGAAGGGACGGGGCGGGATAGAGCCCCATCCGGAAATAGACGTCGATGTAGTTGAGCCCGACCGCGGCATGACGGATGCGGGCCTCGCCCGGACCCGGCTCGCCGACGGCGACCTCTTCGAGGCGCATGACGTCGGGGCCGCCGGTCTCGTGTACCTGGATGGCATGGGGCATTCGCGGATCTCCTCGGGGTGCGTGGATTCGGGGCCGCGGCGCGTCGGGGCGGGCCGGGGCGGGCCGGGGCGGAAATGATCGCGCTTCGTGCGGGTGGAACGCAATCGACTTCGGCGGCGGCCCATCGGCAGGGCAATCGCGCTCGAACGTAAAACGTCGTTTCCGGGCCGCCGAGCCAGCCGGACCAGCCATGGATGAATGCTTGGGACGCCCGGTCCACCTCGGCGTTCCTCAGAGGCGAAATCGGCCCGAAACGGGCATGGTGATCGCCATTCAACGCTCGGAAATCTCGAATGCGGTTGGCCCGGCCCATCGGCAGGAAGACCGGACCCCGCGGAGTCGACCCGGCGCCCCGGCGCCCCGGTCAGATCGGATCGGATTCGGACCAGGGCGAGGAACGGGTCGGGAACGGCGCGTCCCGGAAGCGCTCGTGCCTCGATCGCACTTCGCTCCCCTTCGGGTCCACCTGGCCGGGGGCTGCCAGCGCTCCCGGGACGAGCCCCGCCGCTTCGGGTTCGGCGGGCCCGCATCCTCGATACGCGAGCCGGTCCGCGTGGGCGGGAATATCCCCGTCAGGGCCATTTCACGTCGCCGGGGTCCGGCTCGGGGGCCGCCGCCGCGTCCCGATCCGCATCACATGAATCGTCATCGCATGAATCGGCGAATTTGCATTTTGAGACTGATATCATCCGAATTCTTCTTCGAGATGGATCCGGCACACGCGCCCCGATCCAGCGTGAAATCGCTCCGGTCCCCGTGAGCCCCGGCGCTGTTCGTAAGTTCTTGATATGAGGGTGGAGATCGGGAGTCGAGATATTTTTTACCCCACGGGGACGGCGTCCTTTCGTGGTTTGGGGTCGGTTCGAGGGGGTTGCTGGCGGATTTCACCCCACGGAGCCACTTGCGCGGGCACGGCGAAAACCCCACCGCGCACATGCCTCCCCGCGGGCGGGAATTGCATTCGTCCGGCCGATTCCATTAGCGTAGCGGGACACTTTTCGCCGCCGCGCGGAGGCCCCGCATGAACGAGCGAAGCGTCATCCGGGTCCGGGACCTGATGGCCGAGAAGTTCGGAACGATCGAGGGCAAGGCCACGGTCTCCGAGGCGCTCACCCGGATGAAGGAGCTCCGCACCGCGGTGCTCATCGTCGAGCCGCGCCACGAGGACGACGAGCCGGGCATGCTCCTCGTATCGGACATCGCGCGCGAGGTCCTCGCGAAGGACCGCTCTCCCCGGCGGGTCAACGTGTACGAGATCATGCGCAAGCCCGTGGTCTGCGTCCCCCCGGACATGGACATCCGGTATTGCTCGAGGCTCTTCGTCCAGCACCGCCTCACCCGCGCGCCGGTCGTCGAGGACGGGCGGATCATCGGGATCATCAGCCCCAACCGGCTGGTGCTCGACGGACTGTACGCGCTGCTGGGCGACGAGTAGTGGGCGTGGACGCGACCCCGAACGAAGCGGCGGTGCGCCGGAGAACGGGCGCCGGCGGAGCGACGGCCCAGGCTGCGGCCGGAACGGACGCCGGGGAGATGGGATGACCGCGGGCGCGGGCCGGGGAGACGGGATGCCGGGAAGCGCGCCAGGGGATGCCCGGGAGGGGAGCGGCCTCCCGGGGAGTACGCCGCCCTCGGCGCTCCGGCGCACCGGCTTCGTGTACGACCCTGCCTGCCTCCGGCACGATCCGGGCCGCGGCCATCCCGAGCGGAGCGCGCGCCTCGCCGCCACCATGGACCGGCTCGAGCGCGAACCCTGGTTCGGGGAGCTGGCGCCGGTCGCGGCCGAGCCCTGCCCGATCGAGTGGCTGGAATCGGTGCACGCCTCCGGGTACGTCGCCCGGGCGGAGGAGGTGTGCCGATCCGGCGGACCGTTCCTCGACGTCCCCGACGTCGGGGTGAGCCGGGATTCCTTCGACGCCGCGCGGGTCGCGGCCGGAGCGGGGCTCGCCCTCGCCGACCGGGTCATGGCGGGCGACGTCCGGAACGGGTTCAGCCTCGCCCGTCCCCCCGGCCACCATGCGGAGCATGCCCTCGCCCTCGGCTTCTGCCTGTTCAACAACGTCGCCATCCTTGCCCGCTACCTCCAGCGCCGGCACGGGCTCGATAAGATCCTGGTCCTCGACTGGGACGTCCACCACGGCAACGGGACCCAGCACACGTTCGAGGAGGACCCCACCGTCCTCTACGCGAGCCTGCACCAGTACCCTTTCTATCCCGGCACCGGGGCGGCGAACGAGGAAGGCGCCGGACGCGGCAAGGGGGCGACCGTCAACTGCCCGATGCCGGCGGGGGCGCGCGACGCCCTCTACGAGGAAGCGTTCCGCATCCGGATCCTTCCCGCGATCGAGGCGTTCAAGCCGGAGGCGATACTGCTCTCGGCCGGATTCGACGCCCACGCGGACGACCCCCTCGCCGCCGTCGAGCTCTCCACCGGGTGCTACCGGTGGATGAGCGAGCGGGTCCTCGAGGCGGCGGAGCGGCACGCGGAGGGGAGGCTCATATCGCTCCTCGAGGGCGGCTACAGCCTGGAGGCGCTCCCCGAGTGCGTCGCCGTCCACCTCGAATGCCTCGCCGGGGTGTCCGCGGATGCGTGACCGGGAAGGCGCATTGCGGCGGGCGGCGGGCCGGGTCCGGAAGGGCCGGATCCGGAAGGGCCGGGCCCGGGCGGGGCGAACGAGGGATCGGGGGGCGGGGGCGGTCACGTCGAGGGGAGCGCGCGCGGGCCCGCCCGCCGCGGCCGGGGCGATCCGCGCCACCTTCGCCGTCACCTTCGCCGCCGCCGTCTCCGGCGCCATCCTCGCCGCACCGCCGGCCGGCGCCGAGAGCACCATCAGCCATGCGACGGCGATCCGGGAGAAGCCTCGATACCCGGCGGACTTCCCCCACTACGACCACGTCGATCCCGACGCGCCCAAGGGCGGCACGGTGCGCCGGGCATCGGTGGGATCGACCTTCGACAGCCTGAATCCGTTCATCGTCAAGGGGAACCCGGCGGCCGGGCTCGGGCTCCTCTTCGACACCCTGACCGAGGATTCCCCGGACGAGGCGACCGCCTCGTACGGCCTCGTCGCGGAATGGATCGAGGTCGCCGGCGACGGATCCTGGACGACGTTCTGGCTGCGCCCCGAGGCCCGCTTCCACGACGCGAGCCCGGTGACCCCGGCGGACGTGGTGTTCTCGCTCGAGATCCTGAAGACCAGGGGACACCCCTTCTACCGGGGGTACTACGAAGGCGTCCGCTCCGCCGAGCCGGTCGAGGGGGACACCCCGTCCGGGCGGCGCCAGGGGGTCCGGTTCTCCTTCGAGGAAGGGGTCAACCAGGAGCTCCCGAGCATTCTCGGCCAGCTCCGGGTGCTGTCGAAGGCCGACTGGGAAGGGAAGGATTTCAGCGAGACCACGCTCGACCCGCCCCTCGGGAGCGGCCCCTACGCCGTCGAGGAGGGGTCGATCGACCCCGGACGCTCCATCGTCTACCGGCGCGACCCCGACTACTGGGCCCGCGACCTGGCCGTGAACGCGGGGCGCCACAACTTCGACCGCATCCGCTACGACTACTACCGGGATGCGACGGTCGCGGTCGAGGCGCTGAAGGCCGGCGAATACGACTTCCGGCGGGAGACGAGCTCCAAGCGCTGGGCGACCGGCTACCGCGGGCCGGCCGTCGAGGCCGGGATGCTGCGGCTGGAGCTGCTGCCGCACCGCCTGCCGGCCGGGATGCAGTCGTTCGTCTTCAATACCCGGCGGGAGAAGTTCCGGGACGCGCGCGTGCGCGAGGCGTTCGGCTACGCGTTCGACTTCGAGTGGACCAACCGCCAGCTCTTCTACGGCCAGTACGAACGGAGCGCCAGCTTCTTCTCGAACTCCGAGCTCGCTTCGTCCGGCCTGCCGGGGGAGGCCGAGCTCGCGATCCTCGAGCCCTACCGGGGCCGGGTGCCGGCGCCGGTCTTCACCACCGCCTGGGAGCCGCCCCGCACCGACGGACCGGGGGGGATCCGGCAGAACCTGCGCAGGGCGCGCGCCCTGCTGCGGGAAGCGGGCTGGACGGTGCGGGACGGGCGCCTGACGGAGGCGTCGAGCGGCGCCCGGATGGAGTTCGAGATGCTGCTCGTCAATCCGGATTTCGAGCGGGTGGCGCTCCCGTTCGGAAAGAACCTCGAACGGCTCGGGGTGCGGATGACGGTGCGGACCGTGGACCCCGCGCAGTACCGCCGGCGGGTTTCGGACTTCGACTTCGACATGGTGGTGGGCTCGTTCGGGATCACCCTCTCCCCCGGCAACGAGCAGCGGGACTTCTGGGGCTCGGCGGCGGCCGATCTGGCGGGAAGCCGCAACCTCGCGGGGGTCCGGGACCCGGTGGTGGACGAGCTGGTGGAGCTGGTGATCTCGGCTCCGGGCCGGAAGGAGCTCGTCGACCGGAGCCGGGCCCTCGATCGGGTCCTCCTCCGGAGCCACTACGTCATCCCGAACTGGCACATCAACGCGTTTCGGGTCGCGTCGTGGGACGTCTTCGGCCGTCCGGAGACGAGGCCCCGCTTCTCGCTCGGATTCGACACCTGGTGGATCGACGAGGCGAAGGCGGAGCGGGTGCGGGCGTGGCGCGAGAAACGTGCGGAGAGCCGGTGAGCGCGCCGCGCTGACGGACGGACGGCCGCGCCCGATGCGGACGGCAAGCGGCGGCGGACGGACGGACGGCCGCCCCTGGCGGAGGGAAGCCGGCGGCGGTCCGCAGCCGGTCGGCGTGCCGAATCCGGCGGCCGGGGGCGGACGGGGGCGGACGGGGGCGGCCGCGCCCGATCGGGGGGCGGCTGGCAGGCGGCCGCCGCCGGCCGCCGGAGGCAGGCCGCACCCGATGGCGGCCGGCGGTAGCTGAGGGCGCGCGGCAGCCGATGGCCGCCTACGTCGTTCGCCGGGTGCTGTTCATGGTCCCGACCCTGTTCGGGATCATGGTCCTCAACTTCGTCGTCATCCACGTCGCGCCCGGCGGCCCGGTGGAGCAGCTTCTCGCGGAGATCGGCGAGGCCGGCATCGCGGACGTCACGGCGCGGGTCTCCGGTACCGGCGGAGGGGAGACGGTCGCGGGGGTGGGCGCGGGCGGGGACGCCGCGTCGCGGTACCGGGGCGCGCGCGGGCTCGATCCCGACTTCGTGCGCGAGATCGAGCGCATGTACGGGTTCGACCGTCCGCCGCTCGAACGCTTCTTCACGATGATGTGGAGCTACCTCCGCTTCGATTTCGGGGAGAGCTATTTCCGCGACCGCTCCGTGGTCCGGCTCGTCATCGACAAGATGGACGTGTCGATCTCGCTCGGGCTGTGGACGACCCTCCTCGTGTACCTGGTGTCGATCCCGCTCGGGATCGCCAAGGCGGTGCGCGACGGCGCCCCGTTCGACGTGTGGACCAGCGCCGCGATCATCGTCGGCTACGCGGTCCCCGGGTTCCTGTTCGCGATCCTGCTCGTGGTGCTGTTCGCGGGGGGGAGCTTCCTCGACTGGTTCCCGCTCCGCGGCCTCACCTCCCCGAACTGGGAGGCGCTCGGCTGGTTCGACCGCATCGTCGACTACTTCTGGCACCTCACCCTGCCGATCCTCGCCCTCCTCATCGGCGCGTTCGCGGGCCTCACGATGCTGACCAAGAACTCCTTTCTCGACGAGATCGACCGGCTGTACGTGACGGCGGCGCGTGCGCGGGGGGCGAGCGAGCGCCGGGTGCGCTACGGGCACGTCTTCCGCAACGCGATGCTCATCGTGGTGGCCGGCTTCCCGAGCGCGTTCGTCGGGGTCCTGTTCACCGGCGCACTCCTCATCGAGGTCATCTTCTCGCTCGACGGGCTGGGGCTCCTCGGCTTCGAGGCGGTGCTGCGGCGCGACTACCCGGTCATCTTCGGCACCCTCTACGTGTTCTCCCTGCTCGGCCTCGTGATGCGGCTCGTGGGGGACCTCATGTACGTGGCCATCGATCCGCGGATCGACTTCGAGAGCCGCGAGACGTGACGCCCCTCCCTCCCCCGAGGGGCGGCGGACCATGACCGCGGGGAGCGGCGGAAGCGCACGCGCCGGGGGCGGCGGCGCATGAGGCCGTGGCCGAGGCCGAGCCCCCTCGACCGCCGCCGCCTCGCGAGCTTCCGGGCGAACCGGCGTGCCTGGTGGTCCCTCTGGACGTTCCTCGCCCTCTTCGTGCCGACCCTCTTCGCGGAGATCATCGCGAACGACCGGCCGCTCGTGGCCAGCTTCCGGGGGGAGCTGTACTTCCCTGCGTTGCGGGACTATCCCGAGACGGTCTTCGGGGGGGAGTTCGAGACCGCCGCCGACTACCGCGACCCCTTCGTCGCCGAGCTCATCGAGGCCGAGGGCTGGATGCTCTGGCCCCCCATCCGGTTCAGCTTCGACACCGTGAGCTACGAGCTCGCCTCCCCGGCGCCCTCCCCGCCCACCCGCGAGAACTGGCTCGGAACCGACGACCAGGGGCGCGACGTGCTCGCACGCACGATCTACGGGTTCCGGATCTCGGTGCTGTTCGGGCTCGCCCTCACCCTGGCGAGTACCGTGATCGGGGTGCTGGCGGGCGCGGTGCAGGGGTACTTCGGGGGGTGGGTGGACCTCGGGTTCCAGCGCTTCATCGAGGTCTGGTCGAGCCTCCCGGAGCTGTACCTGCTCATGATCCTCGCGAGCGTCGTGGAGCCCGGCTTCGGGTGGCTGCTCCTCATCATGCTCCTGTTCAGCTGGATGGCGCTCGTCGGGGTGGTGCGGGCCGAGTTCCTGCGCGCCCGCAACTTCGAGTACGTGCGGGCGGCGCGGGCGCTCGGGGTCGGCAGCTTCACCATCATGCTCCGCCACGTGCTGCCGAACGCGATGGTCGCCTCCCTCACCTTCCTGCCCTTCATCCTCAACGGGTCGATCGTGACCCTCACCTCGCTCGACTTCCTCGGGTTCGGGATGCCGCCCGGCTCCCCGTCGCTCGGGGAGCTGGTCGCCCAGGGCAAGGCGAACCTCCACGCTCCGTGGCTCGGCATCACCGCCTTCTCGGTGCTGGCGGTGCTGCTCTCGCTGCTCATCTTCATCTTCGAAGGGGTGCGCGACGCATTCGACCCCCGAAAGACGGGGCTCCCCTGACCGAACCCGGAGGGGTCCGATCGTGCCTCACGGGGCGGTATCGGACGCCGCGGACGTGGCCTTCACGATCATCCGACCCGGGTGGATGGCGAGCTCGTTCGGGTTGAACGAGCGGCCTTGGCGCGCTTCCCGGCGTGTCACTCGTACCAGGGGTCCACGGGAGGTCCTCCGAGGGTCGGACGTCTCCGGACGCCCAGGGCCGGGAACCAGGCCGCCGGGCTCCCTCCGGCGCCGCGCGCACGCTCCTGCCGATCGCGCACAGGAATCCGGAGGCGCCGAGTCGAGGCGGCCCTGACGTTCGAGCGCAGCCCGGTTGCCGGACCGGCGGGCTTCCCACCGTCGATTCCGGCCGATGCCGGGCGACCCGCCCCGATGGCGTGGCCGAGGCGCTTGCGGCCGGGACGGCGGATGCGCCTCTGCCCAATGACACCTGCGCCGGCATGGAGTACCTTTCCGTTGTGCAGAGCCGGGGAGGATGCATCGGATGGAGAGCAGAATCCGGATTGAACTGTCCGTTCCCGCCGAAGTGCGGCGGGATGGAGGCCATTTCGTGTCTTTCTGTCCGCCGTTCGACGTGTACAGCCAAGGGCCCGACGAGGATACCGCTCTCGTCAACCTCGTCGAGGCGTTGCGGCTGTTCATCGAATCGTGTTTTGCCCGCGGCGCCCTGGAACAGGTTCTGAAGGACTGCGGCTTCGAACCGGATACGGATCCCGAGCCGGTCGAGGTCCGGCGTGAGGACGGGCGCATGGTCCGGGTCCCGATCCCGCTGGTGGCGCATGGTGAAGCTCACACCCACTGACTGGCGGACGCAGGTCAGGATCTTCGAGGTCCCGACGACTTCGAGCAGGTCGCCCGCCGCTGCGCCACGACCGACTCGATCGCGCGGGCCGAGGTCCCGAACCACCCTTGGGGAGACTCCCCACTCCAGGAATCAAGGAGAATCCACCCTTGACCGGTTATCGCCGCTCGGAGCAACAGGGGCGATAACCATCCACGAGACCAGGGTAAGTCCAGTACGCCTCTCACTCCTTGGCGGCGCTCGTGAACCCGATGGCGCCCACACCTTGGATTGGCCCATCCGGCGTGAACCGATCGGTCTTGCCGGCATTCGCGCCCTGCTCGGCCACCCGCGGATCGACGATCCGAGGACGCGCGCCGCGTTGGGTGTCGTCGAGCACCGCCGCGCCCGGAGGATTTCTGTTGGAAAGTACATGAGCTTCACGCCGGTTCGGGGCGTACCATACGCTTCCTTCCACCTGCGGTCCCGTGCCATGTCCCACTCCGTGCGCCAGCATCTGCGGGTCGAGGTCGACGCCTACGATCGCGCGATCCGCAGCTTCGTTCCCGGCTACGAGGCGATGCTTCGGGCAGCCGCCGAGCACGTTGCGAGCGCGGCGGGCGAAGGCGGCCTCGTGCTCGAGCTCGGGGCGGGGACCGGAGCGCTGTCGGAGGCCATTCTCGCCCACGAAGGGATCGGTGCGGTGGAGCTGATCGACACCGATCCGGAGATGCTCGAACGCGCCCGCGCCCGCCTCGCCCGATTCGCAGGCAAGGTGCGCTTCAAGGAAGGCTCGTTCGACGAACCGTTTGCGCCCTGCAACGCCGTCGCGGCCTCGCTCTCGCTTCACCACGTTCCTTCGATGGACCGGAAACGGGCGCTCTACCGGCGCATCCGGGAGGCGCTGGCCCCCGGCGGGGTCTTCGTCAACGCCGACGTGACCATGCCCGCTTCGGCGCAGGAGCGAGAAGCGGTCTACCGCTTCTGGACGGATCACATGGCGTCGCACGGGATCGACGAGGCCCAGGCGCATCGGCACTTCGAGGAGTGGGCCGAAGAGGACACCTACTTCCCGCTCGAAGACGAGCTGGAGGCGATGACGGCGGCCGGATTCGACGCCCGCCACGTGTGGGGGAGCGAAGGCCCCGCGACCGTCCTGGAAGGAAGGAAACCTCCGGGCTCGACCCTCGAAACCTCTCTGCGCGGGCGCTGACCGGCGATCCACCCCCGCAGCTCCTCCAAGGCCACCGTTCCGTAATTCCGGTACGCCGGCCTTTCTCGGAGCCAAGCGTACCAGCGCCACAGGTTGGGAAAGGCCCCCCCGGCAACGGACGACGGCGTCGCTCTCCCCCACCGTCACCTCCCCGTCCCGCAGGGCCGGAACCCGGCGGCGGGGATCGACGTCGGCGCGGTCCGGATCGTCGAGTCCGCCGTATGCGCCGCCGACCACCGCGAACCCCGTTCGCGGGAACTTGTGCATCCCCCGCCCGCACCGCCCGGACACCGCGGACGCATCGGCCCGGGGAGCCCGCCCACCCGCGGCGCCCGGTCGTGTGCACCGCCGGCGGGTCCGGTGCGTGACGGGAGGGAGAGGAGGGTCGGCTCAGCCGCCGGCGAGGGCGGCGAGGCACCAGCCGAGGAGTGCGCCCGGGAAGAGCCCGAACGCCAGCACGCTCAGCGCGTTGACGCTGATGACGAGCCGGAGGGGGGTCGCGACCGGGAGGGCGGGCTCGCCCGGCTCGTCGAAGTACATGAGCTTCACGATCCGGAGGTAGTAGAAGAGCCCGACCACCGAGAAGACCACCGCGACCACCGCGAGCCAGACGAAGTCCGCCGCGACGACCTCGCGGAGCACCGACCACTTGGCCCAGAACCCGACGAACGGCGGCACCCCCGCCATCGACAGCATGAGCACCAGCATGAGGAACGCCTGCCAGGGGCTGCGCTCGTTGAGGCCCCGGAAGTCGTCGATCCGGTCCGCCTCGAATCCCTCGCGCGAGAGCACGACGATCATGCCGAACGCCCCGAGGGCCATCACCGCGTAGACGATGACGTAGAACATCGCCGCCGCGAAGCCCTCACCGGTCCCCGGAATGATGCCGAGGAACAGGAACCCCATATGGGCGATCGTGGAGTAGGCGAGCATGCGCTTCAGGTTCGCCTGCGCGATGGCGATGACGTTGCCGAGCCCGATGGACAGCACCGCGAGCACCACCAGCATGTCCTGCCACTCGCCGTGCAGGCCCCACAGCCCTTCGCCGAGGAGCCGCACGGCCATGGCGAAGGCGGCGAGCTTGGGCGCCGTGCCGATGAACATGGTGACCGGGGTCTCGGCGCCCTCGTACACGTCCGGGATCCACATGTGGAACGGCGCCGCCCCGAGCTTGAACGCGATCCCGGTGACCACGAACACGAGCCCGAGGACGAGGACGAGGTCGGTCCCGTCCCGGGCCGCCGCACCGACCCCCGCCAGCTCCAGGGTGCCGGTCGCTCCGTACACCATCGACATCCCGTAGAGCAGCATCCCGGACGCGAGCGCCCCCAGCACGAAGTACTTCATCGCCGCCTCGGCGGCGGCCGGCGAATCGCGCTCCAGGGCCACCATCGCGTAGAGGGACAGCGAGAGCAGCTCGAGCCCGAGGTACACCGTGAGGAGGTTCGCGGCCGACACGAGCACCATCATGCCGAGCAGCGCGAAGAGGCCGAGGATGAAGTGCTCGCCCCGCGCCCGCGACCGGGACCGCAGGTGGGCATGGAGGTAGAAGAACAGGAACCACCCGATCACGAGGGTCGCGAGCTTGAGGACCCCGGCCATCGGATCGGCGACGAACGTTCCCGAGAACGCGACGATCGCCTCCTCGGGAAAGTCGAGGGCGAGCACGAGCGCGGTCAGCACCAGGGAGGCCTGGGACAGCCGGTAGGTGAGGTCCGTCGACCGCCCGTAGACCTCCACCACGAGCACGACGCACGCGGCCGCCGCGAGGACGATCTCGGGTGCGACCGGCGCGAACGCGGGCGCCTCCACCCCGGTCACGCCGCCCCCCCTCTCCCGGCCCCGCCAGGCGCCGCCACCCCCCCGGTCACCGCTTCGTCCTCGAGACGTGGTCCAGCAGGTGCTCCACCGACGGCCCCATCACCTCCAGCAGCGGGGCGGGCCAGAGCCCCACCAGCAGCACCGCCGCCGCGAGCGCCCCGAGCACGATCGCCTCGCGCGGGTTCACGTCGCGCAATCCGGCGACCCCTTCGTTCGCGACCTCGCCGAACACCACCCGCTTGTACATCCACAGGGTATAGGCCGCCCCGAGGATCAGGGTGAGCCCGGCGAGGAACGCGATCCAGACGTTCGCCTGGAAGCTCCCGAGGATCACCAGGAACTCGCCGACGAAGCCGGAGGTCCCCGGCAGGCCCGAGTTGGCCAGGGCGAACAGCATCATGAACGAGGCGAAGACCGGCATGGTGTTGGCCACCCCGCCGTAGTCGGCGATCCGGCGGCTGTGCAGGCGGTCGTACATGACCCCGACGCACAGGAACAGCGCCCCGGAGATGAAGCCGTGGGAGACGAGCTGCACGAGCGCCCCTTCGAGCCCCAGGATCGCGGCCGTCCGCCCGTCCGGCGTCTCGAGCAGGGTGAACGCGATGAACACCCCGAGGGTCGCGAACCCCATGTGCGAGATGGACGAATAGGCGATGAGCTTCTTCATGTCGGGCTGCACGAGGGCGACGAACCCGATGTAGACGATCGCGACGAGCGAGAGCGCGATCATCAGCCAGTCGAGCTCGCCGCTCGCATCCGGCGCGATGGGCAGGCTGAACCGGAAGAAGCCGTAGGCGCCGAGCTTCAGCATGACCGCGGCGAGGATCACCGACCCCCCCGTCGGGGCCTCCACGTGGGCGTCGGGGAGCCAGGTGTGCACCGGCCACATCGGCACCTTGACCGCGAACGCGGCGAGGAACGCGAGGAAGATGAAGGTCTGGGCCGTGAGATCGAGCCGCACCGCGTGGAAGTCGAGGATCCGGAAGCTCCCCGCCTCCGCGTAGAGGTAGAGGAAGGCGACCAGCATCAGCACCGAGCCGAGAAAGGTGTAGAGGAAGAACTTGATGGTCGCGTACACCCGGTTCTCCCCGCCCCAGATGCCGATGATGAGGAACATCGGCACGAGCAACGCCTCCCAGAAGACGTAGAACAGGATGGCGTCGAGGGCGGAGAACGCCCCCACCATGAGCCCCTCCAGGATCAGGAAGGAAGCCATGTACTGCGAGGCGCGGTGCTCGACGGCCTCCTGGCCGGCCACCACCACCAGCACGGTGGTGAAGGTGGTGAGGAGCACGAGGGGCATGGAGATCCCGTCCACCCCGAGGTGGTAGTGGATCCGGAACGCCGGGATCCACGGCGCCTTCTCCACGAACTGCATCGCCGCCGTGCCGCCGTCGAAGCCGGCGTAGAGGGGGATCGAGACGAGGAACGTGACCAGCGACACGGCCAGGGCGGCGAACCGGGCGTTGCGGGCACGGTTCTCCTCCCCGAGGAGGAGCACCCACACCCCCCCGAGGATGGGGACCCAGATGACCAGGCTCAGGAAGGGGAAGCCGGGGAACATCGCGCGCTACCGGCCTCCCGGCCCGCCGTAGAGGAGCCAGGTCATGAGGGCGAGGAGCCCGAGGATCATCGCGAACGCATAGTGGTAGAGGAGCCCGGTCTGCACGTGCCGGACGACGCCCGCGATCCGGCCCACCGCCCGCGCGGAGCCGTTGACGATCCAGCCGTCGATGACCCGCACGTCCCCGAGCCGCCAGAGGAGTCCGCCCACCCGCCGGGCGCCGCCCGCGAAGAACGCGCCGTAGAAGTCGTCGAAGCCGTACTTGTCGACGAGCAGCCGGTAGGCGCCGCGGAACCGCTCCGCAATCCGCGCCGGAAGCCCGGGCTCGCGGACGTAGAGGTACCAGGCGACGGCCGCGCCGGCGGCCGCGAGCCAGAACGGAAGCGTGACGAAGCCGTGGGTCGCGAACGCCCCCGCCCCCGCGAAGCCCTCCCCCACCCGCGCGAGGACGTCGTGCTCCGGGGCCACCACGATGGCTCCGCCGAAGTAGTCCCCGAACAGGATGGGCTCCACCCACGGCCACCCGACGACGACCGAGAGGATCGCGAGGACCACGAGGGGCGCGGTCACCACGAGGGGGCTCTCGCGGAGGTGCTCGCGCACGTGGGGGTCGAGCCGCTCCTCGCCGTGGAAGACGAGGAAGTACATGCGAAAGCCGTAGAGGGCGGTCACGAACACCCCGAGGAGCACCGCGGGGTACGCGATCCACGCACCGGCCAAGTCCGAATGGCGCACCGCCTCGATGATCCCGTCCTTCGAGAAGAACCCCGAGAAGCCGGGGAAGCCGATGAGCGCGAGGGTGCCGGCGGCGGTGCAGAGCCAGGTGATCGGCATGTGCCGCCAGAGCCCGCCCATGCGGCGCATGTCCTGCTCGTGGTGGAGGGCGATGATGACCGAGCCCGCACCGAGGAAGAGGAGCGCCTTGAAGAACGCGTGGGTGCCGAGGTGGAAGACGGCCGCCGCGTAGGCCGACGCCCCGAGGGCCACCGTCATGTATCCGAGCTGGGACAGGGTCGAGTAGGCCACCACCCGCTTGACGTCGTGCTGCACGATGCCGAGGAGGCCCATGAAGAAGGCGGTGAGCGCCCCGATCACCATCACCGCGTTGAGCGCCACCTCGGAGAGTTCGAAGAGGGGCGACATCCGCGCCACCATGAAGATCCCGGCGGTCACCATCGTCGCCGCGTGGATGAGGGCCGAGATCGGCGTCGGGCCTTCCATCGAGTCCGGAAGCCATACGTGGAGCGGAACCTGGGCGGACTTCCCCATCGCGCCGACGAAGAGGAGGAGGCAGATCACGGTCATCGCCGGCCACCCGGCCGTTCCCACGACGTTCAGGGTCGCGTCCGACCGGCCGGGCGCCGCCTCGAACACGCTCGCGTAGTCGAGGGTCCCGAAGACGAGGAGCACCGCGCCGATCCCGAGCAGGAACCCGAGGTCGCCCACCCGGTTCACGAGAAACGCCTTGAGGTTGGCCTGGATCGCGCTCTCGCGCTTGAACCAGAAGCCGATGAGGAGGTACGAGACGACCCCGACCGCCTCCCAGCCGAAGAAGAGCTGGAGGAAGTTGTCGGCCATCACCAGCATCAGCATGGCGAACGTGAAGAGCGAGATGTAGCTGAAGAAACGCTGGTAGCCGGGATCGTCCGCCATGTAGCCGATGGTGTAGACGTGGATCATCAGCGAGACGAAGGAGACCACCAGCATCATGGTCGCGCTCAGCTCGTCGATGAGGAAGCCGATCTCGAGCCGCAGGCCCCCGGCCTCGCCCCAGACGTAGACCGGCCCGTCGAACCCGCCCGCCCCGTCGAGCACCACCGTCCCGAAGACGAGGAACGAGAGCACGGTGGAGACCGCCACCCCCGCGATCGTCACCGAATGGGCGCCGGCGCGGCCGAGGAAGCGCCCGAAGAGGCCCGCGGCCACCGCTCCCGCGAGGGGAGCGAGCACGATGAGCAGGGAGAGGGTCCGAAGGCTCACGGGGTCATCCCTTCATCGTGTCGATGTCGGCCACGTTGATCGTGTCGCGGCTGCGGAACAGCACCACCAGGATGGCGAGGCCGATGGCCGCCTCCGCGGCGGCCACGGTGAGGATGAAGAACACGAAGACCTGGCCCCCGACATCGCCGAGGAAGCGCGAGAAGGCGATGAAGTTGAGGTTGACCGCGAGCAGCATGAGCTCGATCGACATGAGCAGGATGATGACGTTCTTCCGGTTGAGGAAGATCCCGGCCATGCTGAGGCAGAAGAGCACCGCCCCGAGCGTGAGGTAGTGCGAGAGCGGGATCACTCGCCCGCCCCCGGCGCGGCTTCCGGTGCGCGCCCGCCGCCGACGGGCGCCGCCGCCTGCGCCCCCCCGCCCTCCGCGAGCGCCCCGCGGCGCACCGCCGGCATCCTCACCAGCCGCACGCGGTCCGCGCGACGCACCCGCACCTGCTCTTCCGGACGCTGCCCGCGCCGGCCCTCGCGGCGGCGCAGGGTGAGCGCGATCGCCGCGACGATGGCGACGAGCAGGATGATCGAGGCGATCTCGAACGGGTACACGTACACCGTGTAGAGGACCGAGCCCAGCTCGCGGGTATTGCTGTAGCCGGCCGGGTGCGGCTCGGGCGCCGGCAGCAGGTCGAGCCGGTCCCCCCCGAGGACGAGGACGAGCTCCACGAGCACCACCACCGCGACGCCGATCCCGACCGGGAGGTACCGGATGAAGCCCTCCCGGAGCGGCACGAGGTTGACGTCGAGCATCATCACCACGAAGAGGAAAAGCACCATCACCGCCCCGACGTAGACCAGGACGAGCACGATGGCGAGGAACTCGGCCTCGAGGAGCAGCCAGATCGCGGCGCTCGTGAAGAACGCGAGCACGAGGCAGAGCGCCGCGTGCACCGGGTTGCGGACCGTGATCACCAGGGCGCCGGCCGCCACCAGCACCGCCGCGAAGAAGTAGAAGACGACCTGCCCGAACATCGGTGCGCCTAGCGGTACGCGGATTCGGCGGCGCGGTCGCGGGCGATCCGCTCCTCGTACCGGTCACCGATCGCCAGCAGCTTCTCCTTGGTCATCAGCAGATCGCCCCGCTCCTCGCCGTGGTACTCGAAGATGCGGGTCTCCACGATCGAGTCGACCGGGCACGACTCCTCGCAGAAGCCGCAGAAGATGCACTTGGTGAGGTCGATGTCGTAGCGCGTCGTGCGCCGCGTCCCGTCCTCGCGGGGCTCCGACTCGATGGTGATCGCGAGGGCCGGGCACACCGCCTCGCAGAGCTTGCAGGCGATGCACCGCTCCTCCCCGTTCGGGTAGCGGCGAAGCGCGTGCAGCCCCCGGAAACGCGGCGACTGCGGCGTCTTCTCCTCGGGGTACTGCACGGTGAACTTCTTCCGGAAGAGATACCCCCCGGTGAGGCGGAGCCCGCCGAGGAGCTCGACGAGGAAGAACGTCCGGAGGAGCTTCGCGAGGGCGTGCATCGACGGCCTCCTTCAATCGAACCAGGGGGGGACCGCGAACACGACCCCGAGCCCGGCCACGACGATCCACACGATGGTCACCGGGATGAAGACCTTCCACCCGAGGCGCATGATCTGGTCGTAGCGGTAGCGGGGGAACGTCGCCCGCATCCAGAGGAACACGAAGCAGAAGAGGGCGGTCTTGAACACGAACCAGTGCAGTCCCGGACCGAGGAGGGCCGCCGCCGCGGGAGACCATTCGGCCACGCGCCCGAAGTCCACGACCCCCTCGAGCGGGGAGAGCCAGCCGCCGAGGAACATCACCGCCGCGAGGACCGCGATGAGGATCATGTTCGCGTACTCGGCGAGGAAGAAGAGCGCGAAGCTCATGCCCGAGTACTCGACGTGGAACCCGGCCACGATCTCCGACTCGCCCTCCGCCACGTCGAAAGGCGCCCGGTTGGTCTCCGCCACCCCCGAGATCCAGTACACGAGGAAGAGCGGCCAGAGGGGCAGCCAGAACCAGTGCAGCAGGGACCCCTCCTGGGCGAGCACGATCTCGCGCAGGTTCAGGCTGCCGGCCGCGACCAGCACCCCGACGAGCGCGAAGCCCATCGCGATCTCGTAGGCGACGATCTGCGCCGCCGAGCGCATCGCCCCGAGGAGCGAGTACTTCGAGTTCGACGCCCAGCCGGCGATGATGACCCCGTAGACCCCGAGCGAGGTCATGGCGAGCACGTAGAGGAGCCCCGCGTTCACGTCGGCGAGGACGAGATGCCGGTCGAAGGGGACGACCGCCCAGGCCGAGAGCGCGGTGACGAGCGCGAGCACCGGCGCCATCAGGAAGAGCCCCCGGTTCGCGCCGGCGGGGACGATCACCTCCTTCAGGAGCAGCTTGATCACGTCTGCGAACGGCTGGAAGAGGCCCCGCGGCCCGACCCGGTTCGGCCCGAGGCGGACCTGGATGTACCCGATGACCTTGCGCTCGGCCAGGGTGAAGTAGGCCACCGAGAGCACGAGCGGGATCATGATCGCGAGGATCTTGAGGACGGTGAGGACCGTCACCTGGAGCCCGTGGGGCAGCCAGGCGACCGCGCCGGTGACGAATTCGGGCATCACGAGGCGGCCGGCTTCACCGAGACCGGACCCCACGCGGGGCCGAGACCGACGCTGTGCGCGACCCCCGCATGGATCAGGAGGCAGCCGTCGGGAACCGCGGGGTCCTCCACGACCTCGAGGGTGCGCTCGCCGCCGTTCTGCCGGACGGCGGCCCGCCCGCCCGCGACGAGGCCGAGGGCGCGGGCGGCCGCGGGGTTGACCCGTACCGCGGGGGCCGGCGCATCGGCGGTGCGCTGGAGCGCCCCGGCGCGCCGGACGAGAGGGTCCACCGCGTAGATCGGCACGTCGCCCACCCGCCGGAGACGGGAGGAGGAGGCGTCCGTCCCCTCCTCCCCTTCGCCCGCGGCCGCCGGCGCGGCCGGGCCGGCTCCGGGGCTGGCCTCGGGGCCGGCTTCGGGGCCGGCGAGGTTGTCGGGCGGCGCGGCCTCCCCGATCCTCGCCTCCGCCTCGGCCCGGACGTCCTCGATGCCTTCATGGTCGAAGCCGTCGACCCCCAGCCGGTTCGCGAGCACGCGCAGGATCCGCCACGCCGGCCGCGCCTCGCCGGGAGGCGTGGTCGCCGCCTCGTAGCGCTGGCGGCGGCCTTCCGCGTTGTAGAAGGTGCCCGGGGTCTCGGTGAAGAGACCGATGGGGAGGAGCACGCTCGCGTACGCCTCCATCGCCGGGGACGCGTACCCGGTGAGGGCGATCACCGATTGCGCCGCCTCGAGGGCCGCGAGCGCGGCCCCGCTGTTCGCGCAGTCGAGCTCGGGCTCGGCGCCGAGGAGCACGTAGGCGGGGAGCTTCGCCTCCAGCATGGCGGCCGCGTCGAGCCCCGGCGAGGCGGCCGGCGCCCCGCCCGGGCCGCGGTGCGGGAGCATCCCCGCGAGGGCCGCGCCGGCTCCGTTCGGCCCGTCGCTCAGGTATCCGAGCCGCGCCCCGGTCCGGCGGGCGATGGTCCGGGCGAGCGCCCGGACCCCGGCCGCCCGCGGATGCGCGGCGGTGCTGCTTCCGAGGAGGACGACCGCCCGCTCCGCCCCGGCGAGACCGGCCGCCGCCGCGCGCTGCTCCGCGCTCGGCCCGTCCGGGCCGCCGCCCTCCCCTTCCGGCCCGGCGTCTCCTCCGGACCCCGCGGCGCGGGCGATCCCCGCCAGCTCGTCCTCGATCCGGTCCGGCGACACGACGATGCGGCCGGCGAGATCGAAGTGGAACGCGTAGTCCAGGGGATTGACGGCGAACACGGAGGCGCCCGCGAGCGCCGCCTTGCGAAGCCGGAGGCCGGCGAGCGGCTGCTCCTTGCGGACGTTGCTGCCGACGAGGAGGGCCGCATCCACCCGCTCCAGATCCGCGAGCTCCATGCCGAGCCACGGCCAGGCGGGAGCTTCGTCCTGGTCGCGGAAGTCCGTCTGGCGGAGACGGTGGTCGAGGTTCGCGCAGCCGAGCCCCCGCGCGAGGGCCTGGAGGAGGTAGTGCTCCTCGGTGGTCGCGGCCGGCGAGGCGAGCACCCCGATCCCGGCCGGCCCCCGTGCTTCGAGCGCCGTCCGGATCTCCCGCGCCGCGGTGTCGAGGGCGACCTCCCAGCCGGCCTCGCGCCATGCCCCGTCCTCGCCCCGCACCCGCGGGCGAAGGAGGCGGTCCTCGGCGTAGAGCCCCTCGTAGCCGAACCGGTCGCGGTCGGAGAGCCACACCTCGTTCACCGCCTCGTTCTCGCGCGGCACGACCCGGAGCGCCCGCCCGCGCCGGACGTGGACGTAGACGTTCGACCCCACCGCATCGTGCGCGGCCACGCCCTCGCGCTGCACCATCTCCCACGCCCGCGCCCGGAACCGGAACGGCTTGGAGGTGAGGGCCCCCACCGGACAGACGTCGATCACGTTGCCGGAGAGCTCCGAATCGACGCTCCGCTCGATGAAGGTGCCGATCCGCATGTCCTCCCCCCGCCCGGTCGCGCCGAGCTCCGCGAGGCCGGCCACCTCCGCCCCGAAGCGCACGCACCGGGTGCAGTGGATGCAGCGGGTCATGTCGGTCGCGATGAGGGGTCCCAGGTTCTTGTCCGGGACCACCCGCTTTCGCTCGGTGAAGCGCGACACCCCCCGCCCGTAGCCCATCGCGAGGTCCTGGAGCTCGCACTCCCCGCCCTGGTCGCAGATCGGGCAGTCGAGGGGATGGTTGATGAGCAGGAACTCCATCACGGAGCGCTGGGCCCCGCGGGCCGCCGCCGACGCGGTGAAGACCTTCATGCCGTCCATCACCGGGGTCGCGCAGGCGGGGAGCGGCTTCGGAGCGCGCTCGACCTCCACCAGGCACATCCGGCAGTTCGCGGCCACCGAGAGCTTCCGGTGGTAGCAGAAACGCGGGATGGCGATCCCGGCCGCGTCCGCGGCCTCGATGACCATCGCCCCCTTGCGGGCCTCGCAGGCGCGCCCGTCGATCTCGATCGTGACCGTATCGCCGCTCATGGCCCGCCCGTCAGTCCGCCGCTTCCGCGAGCGCGGTCATGCATCGACCATGCTCGATGTGATACTCGAATTCATGCCGGTAATGCTTGAGAAAGCCTTGAATCGGCCACGCCGCCGCATCGCCGAAGGCGCAGATCGTCCGCCCCTCGACGTTGTTCGCGACGTCGAGCAGCATGTCGAGGTGCGCGTGCTCGCCGCCGCCCGCCTCGATGCGGCGCACCACCCGGTACATCCAGCCGGTCCCTTCGCGGCACGGGGTGCACTGCCCGCAGGACTCCATGTAGTAGAAGCGCGCGATCCGCTCCGCCATCCGCACCATGCAGGTGGTGTCGTCCATGACCACGACCGCCCCCGAGCCGAGCATCGAGCCCGCGGCCCGGATGGAGTCGTAGTCCATGTCGACCTCCATCATGACCTCCCCCGGGAGCACCGGCATCGAGGAGCCGCCCGGAATGACCGCCTTGAGGCGCCGCCCGTCCCGCACCCCGCCGGCCATCGCGAGGAGCTCGCGGAAGGGGGTGCCGAGAGGGATCTCGAAGTTGCCCGGGCTGTTGACGTGCCCCGAGACGGAGAACACCTTGGTCCCGCCGGAGTTCTCGACCCCGAGGTCCCGGAACCAGTCCGGGCCGTTGCGCACGATCGACGGCACGGAAGCGAAGGTCTCGGTGTTGTTGACGGTGGTCGGGCGCCCGTAGAGCCCCTGGTTGGCGGGAAACGGGGGCTTGAACCGGGGCATCCCCTTCTTGCCCTCGAGCGATTCGAGGAGGCCCATCTCCTCGCCGCAGATGTAGGCGCCCGCCCCGAGCACGCAGTGGAGCTCGAACTCGACCCCGGAGCCGAGGACGTCGGCGCCGAGGAGACCGGCGGCGCGGGCCTCGGCGAGGGCCGCTTCGAAGCGCGCGTAGGGCTCGTCGCAGAACTCCCCGCGCACGTAGTTGTAGCCGACGGTGGCCCCCATCGCGTAGCCGCCGATGGCCATCCCCTCGATGACCGCGTGCGGGTTGTAACGCAGGATGTCCCGGTCCTTGCAGGTCCCGGGCTCGCTCTCGTCGGAGTTGCACACCACGTAGCTCTGGCCGCCCCCGTCCCGCGGCATGAAGCTCCACTTGAGCCCGGCCGGGAAGCCGGCGCCTCCCCGGCCCCGCAGGCCCGAAGCCTTGACCATCTCGACCACGTCCCCGGGCGGGATCCTCTCCGCGAGGATCCGCTCCCACGCCTGGTAGCCGCCGACCCGCCGGTAGTTGTCGTAGGTCCACGGCTCGTCGAAGCGGAGGGTCCGGAAACAGACTTCGTTGGCCACGCCCTTCTTCCCCTCCCGTTCGCCCGCGCCGCCCGGCTACTCGAGCGCGTCGAGAATCTCGTCCACCTTCTCGATGGTGAGGTTCTCGTGGTAGCGGTGGTCGACCATCATCATCGGCGCCCCGCAGCAGGCGGCGAGGCACTCCTCCTCGCGCTTGAGGAAGATGCGCCCGTCCGCGGTCGACTCGCCGAGGCGCACCCCGCAGCGTTCCTCGACGTGGGAGACGATCGCATCGGCGCCGCACAACATGCACGAGACGTTGGTGCAGATCGAGACGCTGTGCCGCGCCACCGGCCGGGTCTCGAACATCGAGTAGAAGCTCGCGACCTCGTATACCGTGATGCGGGGAAGCCCGAGGTAGCCGGCCACCTGGTCCATGAGCTCCGCGGTGAGGTAGCCGCCGTTGTCGTGCTGCGCGGCGCGGAGCGCCCCGAGCAGGGCCGACTGGCGGCCCTCCGGAGGGAACTTCGCGAGCCAGCCGTCGATCTCGCGGCGCACGTGCTCGGAGAGCCCCCCGCTCACCGGTCCACCTCCCCGAACACGATGTCCTGGGTTCCGATGACCGCGACCACGTCGGCCAGCATGTGGCCCCGCACCATCTCGTCGATGGAGGAGAGATGGGCGAAGCCGGGGGCGCGGATCTTGACCCGGTACGGCTTGTTCGCCCCGTCCGACACGAGATAGATGCCGAACTCCCCCTTCGGAGCCTCCACCGCGGCGTAGATCTCGCCCTCGGGAACGCAGTACCCTTCGGTGAAGAGCTTGAAGTGGTGGATGAGGGATTCCATGTCCTCCTTCATCGCCTCGCGGGTCGGAACGGCGAGCTTCGGGTCGTCGAGCATGACCGGCCCCGGGCTCGCGCGGAGCCGGTCCACGCACTGGCGCACGATGCGGTTCGACTGGCGCATCTCCTCGACGCGGACGAGGTAGCGGTCGTAGCAGTCGCCGTTCACGCCGACCGGGACGTCGAAGTCGACCTCGCCGTACATCTCGTAGGGCTGCTTCTTGCGAAGGTCCCACTCGACGCCGGAGCCCCGCAGCATCGGCCCGGAGAACCCGAGCTGGAGGGCGCGCTCCGGCGGCACCACGCCGATCCCGACCGTGCGCTGCTTCCAGATCCGGTTGTCGGTGAGGAGGGTCTCGTACTCGTCCACGCAGCCCGGAAACCGCTCCGTGAAGCGCTCGATGAAATCGAGGAGGGAGCCCTCGCGGCCGCGGTTGAGGCGCCGGGTCTCGCGCTCCCCGCGGCGGGGCGAGGCGGTGTGCCGCGGCATGTCGGCCGGAAGGTCCCGGTAGACCCCGCCCGGCCGGTAGTACGTCGCGTGCATCCGCGTCCCGGAGACCGCCTCGTAGCAGTCCATGAGGTCCTCGCGCTCGCGGAACGCGTAGAGGAATACGGTCATCGCCCCGATGTCGAGCCCGTGCGCCCCGATCCACATCAGGTGGTTCAGGATCCGGGTGATCTCGTCGAACATCGTGCGGATCCAGCGCGCCCGCGGCGGCGGCTCGATGCCGAGCAGGCGCTCGATGGCGAGCACGTAGGCGTGCTCGTTGCACATCATGGACACGTAGTCGAGACGGTCCATGTAGCCGATGCTCTGGCTGTAGGGCTTGGATTCGGCGAGCTTCTCGGTGGCGCGGTGGAGGAGCCCGATGTGGGGGTCGGCCCGCTCGACGACCTCCCCGTCCATCTCGAGCACGAGCCGCAGCACCCCGTGGGCGGCCGGGTGCTGGGGGCCGAAGTTGAGGGTGAAGTTGCGGATCTCGGGCATCGCGGGGCTCAGGCCTCGTGCGGCCCGGCGTCGGCGTCCCGGGCGTAGCGCTGGTCGCGCCGGATCACGCGCGGGACGAGGACCCGCTCCTCGATGGTCACCGGCTCGTAGACGACGCGGCCCTTCTCCGGGTCGTAACGCATCTCGACGTGCCCGCTCAGGGGGAAGTCCTTGCGGAAGGGGTGGCCGACGAAGCCGTAGTCGGTGAGCAGGCGCCGCAGGTCCGGATGGCCCTCGAAGAGGATGCCGAAGAGGTCGAACGCCTCGCGCTCGAACCAGTCGGCGGACGCCCACACGCCGATGACGGAGGGCAGCCGGGGGTACTCTCCGTCGAGGAACACCTTCAGGCGGAGCCTCCAGTTGTGGGTGACGGAGAGCAGGTGGTGGACGACCGCGAAGCGCTTGCCGGCCCAGGCGCCGCCCGCGAAGCGGCCGTAGCCCGCCCCGCGCGAGAAGCCGGACACGGTCGCGGTCTCGCTCGTCTCCCAGTCGGCCTGCCCGTAGGCCGAATAGTCGACCGCACACACGTCGACGAGCTGCTCGAACCGGAGAGCGGGATCGTCGCGCAGACGCTCGCACACCTCGACGAGGTGCTCGGGGCCGGTCTCGCACACCACCTCGCCCCGCGCCGACTCGTGTACGCGGGCGGCGGCCGGCGCCAGGCGGTCGCGCAGGCGCGCGCCGAGCCCGGCTCGCGGTCCGGGGTCGGGCGCCGCGGCGGCGGGTACGGTTTCAGCGGGCAATGGTGTTCGTTCGCCGGATCTTGTTCTGGAGCTGCAACACCCCGTAGAGCAGCGCTTCGGCGGTCGGGGGGCATCCCGGCACGTAGACGTCGACCGGCACGATGCGGTCGCACCCGCGCACCACCGAGTACGAGTAGTGGTAGTACCCGCCGCCGTTCGCGCACGAGCCCATCGAGATCACCCAGCGGGGCTCGGACATCTGGTCGTAGACCTTCCGCAGGGCCGGGGCCATCTTGTTCACCAGGGTGCCGGCCACGATCATGACGTCGGACTGCCGCGGGCTCGGCCGGAACAGGATCCCGAACCGATCGAGGTCGTAGCGGGCCGCCCCCGCGTGCATCATCTCGATCGCACAGCAGGCGAGCCCGAACGTCATCGGCCACATCGAGCCGGTCCGCGCCCAGTTGATGAGGCGGTCGGCCGTCGTGGTGACGAAGCCTTCTTCCAGTACGCCTTCTATTCCCACTCCAGCGCGCCCTTCTTCCACTCGTAGATGAACCCGACCACGAGGACCCCGAGGAAGACCATCATGGCCACGAAGCCGAACATGCCGATCCGGTCGAGCACGACCGCCCAGGGGAACAGGAACGCGATCTCGAGGTCGAAGATGATGAAGAGGATGGCGACCAGGTAGTAGCGCACGTCGAACTTCATGCGCGAGTCCTCGAAGGCCTCGAATCCGCATTCGTAGGGGGAGGTCTTCTCCTGGTCGGGGCGGCGGGGCCCGAACAGCCAGCCGAGGGCGAGCGGAACCACTCCCATCGCGGTCGCCACCACGAGAAAGATGAGGATCGGGAGGTAGTTCTGTTCGAGCATCTCGCTCCTTCAACGGTGGCGGGCGCCCCGTCGGCGGCGCCGGCGATATTGGTGCCGAAGGCCGGATTCGAACCGGCACGCCTCGCGGCACTGCCCCCTCAAGACAGCGTGTCTACCAGATTCCACCACTTCGGCATCGAGGCTCGGCATTCTATCCCAAAATGCGCGCCCGGGGCGGGCCGGAATCGCGCCGCGGGCCGTGGGCCGCGGCTGCTTCATCCCAGGGCTGGGGTCGCGCGGTGACGGGAGGGAGATCGGAAGAGCCGGCCGCGTGGGGAGGCCGCCGGGCCTCGGTCATCGCACCCCGGCCGATCCGCCGCCGCGGATGCGGACCCGCGGGTGCGAGGGGGCAGCCGTTCGTCGCTGGTCCTCCCGGTCCGGGGTGCGTGCGGACCGGCGGGTGCGAAGGGGCGGGTCTTCTCCCGCGAACACGGAGGTGCGGGCGCGGGGCGGGCCTTGCCCGGCCCCGGCCCGGTCGCAGCGGCGGGCGCCTCCGGTCAGCCGCGCCGGTACTCGATCCCCTCGGAGTCGAGGAACCGCCGGATCACGCTCGCATGCACGGCGAGGCCGGTGTTCAGGAACTGGTGCTCCACCTGTCCCCGCCCCCCGCCCGGCACCGGCGGATGGAACCCGAGCGGGTGGTGCATGGTGTGGGACTGGATCCCCCACACCCGCGCGGCGGTGTCGAAGACCGGCCCACCCATCTGCCCGACGAGGTTCGGCGAGGAGGTCTCGATGAAGGGGCTCGGCTCTCCCTCTCCGCTCCCCGGCGGCCGGGTGTTGACGATGCGCGTGAACATCCCGTCCAGGGGAAACGCCGGCAGCGGCACCGACCCGGGAGGCAGGGTGAACGTGTCCGCCTCCTCGTCGTAGACCGGCACGATCCGGTGAAAGGGGAAGCCGAGCTTGCACAGGCTCCGGCCGGGCAGGTAGTCCCCGCCGGGCTCCTTGAACACCGGGTAACCCGGAACGGAGGCCGGAGCGAAGGGCTCCAGACGCCCGAGGGCGAGGTCCGCCGCCGGCAACGTCTTCGCCTCGACGAGGTGGGTGTCGTCCATCCCCCACCACACCGAATGGTCGCGCACGGACACGCCCGAAGGACGCTGGAAGGTGCGCACCCCCTTCTTGCGGAAGTGCTTGTCCGCGGCCGTGTCGCGCTGGAACTCCACCACGTTGCTCCGGAATCCCCGGTGCCTGCGCACGCTCTCCTGCTGCTGGCGGATGATCTCGAGGAGGTGTGCGGCGGTGACGACCCAGCCCTCGGGATTGACCACGACGTAGGCGCCGACGATGCTCCGGCACTCGCCGCGCACCGTGCGGCTCGACAGCACCAGCGGCCGGGTGAAGCCGAGCGCGATGGAAACGGCCCTGCTGAACAACTGCGTCTCTCCTTCGAGGGTCGCCTCGGGAACCGGGACCCAAGGAAATCCTCGTTGCCCGAACCACTGAACGCAACCTCTCTACGTCCGAGGAGGCATGTGCGCGGTGGGGTTTTCGCCGGGCACGCCTCTCGCGAACGCTCTTGGGCACGGCGTCCTGGGAACGGCGCGTCTTCCAGACGCGCCGTTCCCAGGACGCCGTGCCCGCGCAAGTGGCTCCGTGGGGTGAAATCCGCCAGCAACCCCCTCGAACCGACCCCGAACCATGGAAGAACGCCGTCTCCGTGGGGGTAAAAAATATCTCAACCCCCGATCTCCACCCTCTATATCAAGAGTTTACGAACAGCGCCCGGGGCTCGTCCATGCTCGCCGGCACGGGGGCTCGTCCCGGCGTCTCCGGGGGACGGCCGGGCAAGGGCTTGCGGCCCGAGGGGACGCCGCCCGGGATCGAGGAGCGGGACGAACGATCCCGGAAGGGCGCCCTGTCCGCCGCCAGGGCCCTTTCACGCCGACCGACTCGCGGACGGGCTTCGATGCCCACCGCTCTTCCCGAGAACGGCGCGTTCCCAGGACCTTCGCCGCCCTGAACCGACCGAACCGGCGCCCACCCGCGCGAACCGATTGCGCAGCGCGAAACGGCCCCGGTCCGCCACCGAACCTCTCGAAGCAGATCCGGGAGGACAGGCGGCGACGCCGAGGAACGATCCGCGGGCTCCTCGGGGACATCTCCAAGCCCGGAGAGGGGCGCGGCCGGCCGGAGGCGGGGGTGGTCAGGCGACCTCCGCCGCCTGCCGGTCCGCGTGGTACGACGAACGCACGAGAGGGCCGCTCGCGACGTTCGCGAACCCGATCTCTTCGCCGACCCGCCGGAGCTCCTCGAACCGGGCGGGCTCTACGAAGCGTTCGACCGGGAGGTGCCCGCGGCTCGGCTGGAGGTACTGGCCGACGGTGAGCATGGTGCAGCCGTGGGCGTGCAGGTCGCGCATGACCTCCACGATCTCCTCGTCCGTCTCCCCCACCCCGACCATCAGCCCCGACTTGACGGGGACCCCGGGATGGGCCTCCCCGAAGCGCCGGAGCAGATCGAGCGACCACGCGTAGTCCGCCCCCGGGCGCACCCGGCGATAGAGGCGGGGCACGGTCTCGAGGTTGTGGTTGAACACGTCCGGCGGGGCGGCGGCGAGCGCCTCGAGGGCGCGCTCCATCCGTCCCCGGAAATCGGGCACGAGGATCTCGATGCGGGTCGAGGGGGCCCGCCCCCGGACCGCGCGCACGCACGCCGCGAAATGGCCCGCCCCGCCGTCGCGGAGATCGTCGCGGTCCACCGAGGTGATGACGACGTGCCGGAGCCCCATGCGCGCCACCGCGGACGCGAGGCGGAGCGGCTCCGCCGGGTCGAGGGGATCGGGGCGCCCGTGGGCGACGTCGCAGAACGGGCAGCGGCGGGTGCAGAGCTCGCCCATGACCATGAACGTCGCGGTGCCGTGCGCGAAGCACTCGCCGAGATTCGGGCAGGAAGCCTCCTCGCACACGGTGACGAGCCGCTGCCGGCGAAGGAGCCCCTTGAGGGCGGCGACCTCCGGCCCCACCGGGGCGCGGGCCCGGATCCAGGGAGGCTTGCGCGGGAGGGGACCCTCGATCGGAGCGATCTTGACGGGGTTCCGGGCGGTCTTGCTCGCGCCGGACTCGGCGGACGGGTGGGTCGAAGTGGACATGCCCGCCAGTATGCCAGCCTTGCGCCCGGCCGTCAGCCGCGTCGGCCGGCAGGGGCGGGGCTCTTTCACGCCGACCGGCTCGCGGACGGAGACGCGGGCGCTGATCGCCCGGCACACGGAGGAGACCGGCCAGCGCTTCTCGGTGGCGGCACTGGACGCGGTGTGGACCCGGGGCCAGCCCTGGCTGGTGAACGCGCTTCTCGCCGGGGCCTGCTTCGACGACGAGGCCGGGAGGGACCGCTCGCGCACCATCGAGGAGGACGACGCCTGCGCGGCCCGGGAGTAGCGGGCGTTCATGACGGCGCCGCCCGGTCCCGGTCCGGTCGGACCGGAGCGGGACCGGGCGGCGGCCGCGCCGTGAACGGTGCGCACCGGGGCGCCGGCGTCTCCCCCGCGTTGCGCGCCCCTTCGGTCCCGGATGCCGCGGCGGGGTCTGCCTGCGCAGCCGGCGAGGGCGGGGCTTCCGGGCCGGGCGCCGCCGGGGCGCCGCCAGGACGATTCCATCCATTGCGCGTTGGATACGTGCGCCGGAAGCGGATTTCGAGTGAAGCAGGGTCGAGAGCGCGAGCTCGACGATTCACGTGGTGCGAATCAGGACCCGGCGACGGTCCCCGGAGCCGGATACCGGCAGGGTGAAATGGTCCCGGGCGCCACACGGCGCCGGACACCGGGAGGGCCGCTATGATGTTGCACGGGACCACATCGAGAGCCGGCCGGCCGGGACCGGCCCGCGACGGGGAAGACCGCCATGAATACCGAAACGCCGGTACCGGAAGTAGCGTTCAGCCACGTCGGCCTCTTCGTGCACGACATGGATCCGATGGAGGACTTCTATCGCCGCGTGCTCGGCTTCACCGTCACGGACCGGGGAGAGCTGCCGACGCCGACGGGCCGCGTCGGCCTCGTCTTCCTGAGCCGCGACCCGCGCGAGCACCACCAGATCGTCCTCGCGACCGGCCGGCCGCCGGGGCTCGGGTTCAACGTCGTCAACCAACTCTCCTTCCGGGTTCCGGACCTCGCGGCCCTGCGGCATTTCCACTCCGTACTGAAGGGCGAGCGCGTGAGCGCGGTGGCGCCGGTCACCCACGGGAACGCCATATCCCTCTACTTCCGCGATCCGGAAGGCACCCGGATCGAGCTCTTCTTCGACACGCCCTGGCATTGCACGCAACCGGTCCGCGAACCCGTCGACCTCGCCCGGTCCGACGCGGACATCCTGGCCGAGACCGAGCGGCTGGCGCGGTCGCGGCCGGGCTTCACGACGCGCGAAGCCTGGATGGCGGAGCTGGCCGGGCGGATGGACGCGCCGCCGGGTGGCTGAGCCCGACTTCGACGTCGCGGTGGTCGGCTTCGGCCCGGTCGGCGCGCTGCTCGCCAACCTCCTCGGCCGGCACGGGCTTCGGGTGCTGGTGCTGGAACGCGATGCGGACGTCCATCCCCTGCCGCGGGCGGTGCACTTCGACGGCGAGGTCATGCGCGTATTCCAGGCCGCGGGGCTCGCCGAGGCGGTCGGCAGCGTGGCGCGCGCCACGTCGAAGGGGATGCACTTCGTCAACGCGGCGGGCGAGACCCTCATGGTCCGCCGCGGCGCCGTCGGCCCCGGGCCGCACGGCTGGGCGAACGACTGGTACTTCCACCAGCCGGAGCTCGACGCGGTGCTCCGGGAGGGCGTCGCGCGCTTCGCGAACGTCGAAGTCCGCCTCCGGCACGAGGCGACGGCCGTCCGGGACGCGGGCGACCGCGCTTCGGTTGCCGTCCGGGCGGCGGGGACCGGCGCGTCGAGCGAGTGGACGGCGCGCTACGTCGTCGGCTGCGACGGCGCCCGGTCACTGGTCCGGGACACGATCGGCGCGTCGATGATCGACCTCGGCCTGCACCAACCCTGGCTCGTCGTGGACGTCGTCGCACGGCCGGGGTCGGAACGCGCGAGGCGGCTTCCCGACTATACGGTCCAGCACTGCGACCCGCGCCGGCCGATGACCCGGGTACACGTGAAGGGCCCCCGGCATCGCTGGGAGATCATGCTCATGCCGGGCGACGACGAAGCCGGGATCGTGCGGCCCGAGCGGATCTGGCCCATGCTGGCCCACGCGGTCGGGCCGGACGACGTCCGCATCGAACGCGCCGCGGTCTACACCTTCCATGCGCTGCTCGCCGCACCGTGGCGCCGCGGCCGGCTGATGCTGGCCGGGGACAGCGCGCACCAGACCCCGCCCTTCCTCGGGCAGGGCATGTGCGCCGGCATCCGGGACGCCGCCAACCTCGCCTGGAAGCTCGGGATGGTGGTGGCCGGCACGGCCGGCGAATCGCTGCTCGACACCTGCGAGGCCGAGCGCGGCCCCCACGTGCGCGAGTTCATCGAGCTCGCGGTCCGCCTCGGGGCGGTCATCCAGACCACGGACCCGGATGCGGCCGGGGCGCGCGACGCCGAGCTTCGTGCGAGCGGGCCGAGGGCGTTCGACTTTCCGCAGCCGCGGCTCGGACGCGGCGCATGGGTGGGGGAGGCTCCGGCGTGCGGGGCCGTGTTCCCGCAACCCCGGCTCGCCGACGGGCGCCGGCTGGACGAGGCGGTGGGGGACCGGTTCGCGGTGCTCTCGGTGCTCCCGCCCGCCGTGCTCGGCGCATTCGGCGCGCGGAGCCGCGGCCCGGGCGGCGGAGGCCGGGACGGCCTCGACCTCGCCCTCGTCGGTGCGCCGGGACCGGAAGTCGAAGAATGGCTGGCCGAGCGGGAAGCGGTGGCGGTCATCGTCCGCCCCGACCGCTACGTGTTCGGGGTCGCCCGAGACGAGGTGGAGCTCCGGCGCGCGCTCGACGAGCTTCCCGCCCGCCTGCACTGAGCAACCGGCGCTTCGGGGGCGGCCCCCGCCACGGGACGCATACGGCCCGGACGCTCCGCCGGATCGGGGTCGGGAGCGCATTGGCGCAGAGAGAGGCGCGGGCCGGAGATGGAAATCCGGTATGCGGGAGAAACCGCGGGGCCGCCGCGCCGCGAGGAGACCGCGGATCGGGGCCCTGGTCCGATTCGGTCAGCGGGCGCGGACCCGCGCGAGGAAGTCGCGCTCGCCGTTACAGGCGAAGGCCGCGGCGATGGCGAGGCGGCTCTCGACGCCGCCGCCGCGGGCGAGCGCCTCCGGGAGCTCGGCGAGGAAACGCTCCGAACACTCGATGCCGCGCGACCGAAGGACCTCGCGCACCGCCTCCGCCAAGCCCTGAGCGCGGCCCTTCGCTTCGCCTTCCGCCCGCCCTTCCGACCGGCTCTCGTCCCGCAGCGAACGCAGCAACGGGCTGTCGTCCGGTCCGGTCCCCTCCCATTCGCCCAGCGCGCGGCCCAACCGCTCCAGCCGCAGGTGCGTCCAGCCCGAGAGCTCGCTCTCGTTCATCGCCTCGTGGATCGAATGCGCCCGCCAGCCCGGAAACGCACGGCTCCCGGGCGACTCCCGGTACCGCCCCCCTTCCAGAAGGTACACCGTCAGACCCGGCGAGAGACCCCGCGGGCGGCTCGGCGTCCATCGCTCGGGCGTCTCCACCCACACCTCCGGAAAACCCCACGACTCGTAACGGCCCAGCTTCCCGCGACGAACGTCCGTCGTGTGGTCCACCTCCAGCACCACGTCCGGGTAGTCGTGCCTCCCCACCACCATCGCCCGCTCCCCCGCGAGCTGCGCCCGCGACGGGTCCAGGTACACCGTCTGGTCCGCCTGCATGATCTCCCGCGCCCGTCCCCGTTCGTCACCGAGCAGGAGATCCATCGAGCCGAAGCACTCGATCGGCGAGCCGCGCACCGCGGCGATGAGGGCCGTCATCGCGACGAGCCGACTCGCGGGGCTCTCGTGGGCGGGGCCGATGGGGTCGCGCACCATCCAGGCCATGCCGGAGCGGGCGCTCCAGAACTCGAAGCGGCCTTCGTAGCGGCCGACCGCCTCGGAAGACATGGGGACGGCCTTGCAGCCGGGGAGCTCGGGGTCGGGGCCGGGCGGCGCGTCCAGCGCCGGGGGACGGCCCGGGGCGGCCACTTTCGCCCGCGCCGCGGGCGAGCCGGGCGCGAAATCCGGCTCCGGCACGCGGTCGATGGACGCTGCCCCCGCACGCCCTTCGGCGCCCCGCCCGTCCGCTTCCGGGATCTCCGCCGCGGGCCGTGTGGGAGCGGATACGTTCGGAGCGACCATGACGTGATCATAGGCAGGGCAGGGAGGAACGGCAACGCCGTTCCCTCCACCGTCGCCCCGTGGATGGACGGGAAACATCGAGCGCCGAGGCGAACCATGACGGAGAGACGCGGCCCCGACGCATCCCTCCACGACGCGGAACGGAGCGCGCTGCCCGCAGAAACTTCACCCGCACCAAGCCGCCGGGCCTGCCCCGCTCCCGTGAACGGGGACGGTCGGCCGACGGCCTCCGCCGATGGTGGTGGGCCGTCAGGGATTCGAACCCCGGACCCGCTGATTAAGAGTCAGCTGCTCTGCCAACTGAGCTAACGGCCCCGACCGCATAGTGAAGCACCGAAGCGGGGGAGACCGCAAGTGGCCCGACGGCCCCGAACCGGGCCTTTCCACGCTGCATCGGGGGCGCGCGCCGGATGTGTCTCGAAGAAGAATTCGGATGATATTGGTCTCAAAATGCAAATTCGACGATTCATGTGGTGCGGATCGGGACGTGACGGCAACCATCGGGCCGGGGACCGCCGGGATGGCTTCGTGCGGCGTGCAGTGCGGGAGGCGCAGGGTGGAGATGACGCAGGGCGGGGGCCGTGGCAAGGCCGGTCAGCGTGCCTCGTCGAGGGGGCGGTCGATCGCCCAGAGGTAGCCGTCGGGATCGAGGATGAAGACCTCCCGCACGCCGTGCGGCTTGTCCATGGCCCCGGCGAGGATCGGGTCCCCGCGTTCGCGGGCCGCCTCCTCGGCCGCATCGGGGTCCGTGTCGTGCAGCCGGATCTCCGCCCCGACCCCCCGCGCATCGTCGGCCGCGAGGCTGCCGTGGAGTGGATGGCCGCGATAGGTGTGGTCGGCGTGGAGCATCCACTCCGACGGGCCGTGGCGAAGCATCGCGAAATCCGGATCGGAGTAGACCGGCTCGACGCCGAGCACGTCGTGGGCGAAGGCGAGCGCGCGCGCGACGTCCCGCACCAGGAGATTGAGCGTGAGCCCGCGAAGCGAGCGGCCGTACTCGTCCGCGGGCATCCACGGATCGCCCTCGCGGAGCTTCATCCCCGACCTCGCCGCCGGACGGGAGGCGCGGCCCGCCTAGACGACCGGCCGCACCCGTTCGGCGCCGCGGAAGAGGATGTCGCGCAGCGCCCCGCTCGCCCGCTCGTGGAACGCGACCGTCTCGGGGTCGAAATCCCGCTCCGGAACCGGCGCGAGGTGGAAGTGCCCATAGCGGTCTTCTCCGCGCACCAGAGCCGCACTGTCCCACCCGCCCGCGGTCTGCCGGGTGCGGGTCGAGACGTAGTGCATGGAGATCCCGATCCGCCGGTCGCCGGTCCGGTTGGGACCGGAGGCGTGGGCGAGCCCGACGTCGTGCAGCGATGCCTGGCCCGGCGCGAGGGCCATCGAAACCGTCTTCGATTCGTCGACGCCCACCGCGATCTCCTGCCCCCGGGTGAGCAGGTTGTCGTCGTGGTACTCGTCCCGGTGCGGCAGCACCGGATCGAGGTGGCTCCCCGGGAGCACCCGCATGCAGCCGCTCTCCTCGGTGGCCGGGGAGAGCGCCACCCAGGCGGTGACGAGCTCCGAGGTGTCGAGCCCCCAGTAGCGCACGTCCTGGTGCCACGAGACGAAGCTCGGGCTGTTCGCCTCCTTGATCCAGAAGATCGTGTTCCAGCAGAGGACGTCGGGGCCGATGAGGTCCTCGACCGCATCGAGGACCTGGGGACGGCGCATGAGATCGTCCACCCACTTGAACAGGAGGTGGGACTTGTTGCGCTGCGGCCCGTGGACGGGCCGGCCCTGCGCCGCCTCGAACCCTTCGAGGCGCGCGCGACGGTCCGCGGCCTCGCCCGCGTCGAGCACGTCGATGGGGAAGTAGTAGCCGTCTCCACGGTACTGCTCGACGGCCCCCCGATCCAGCAGCTTCGCCATGGGAGCTCCTCGTTTCGCCGCCCGGACGGAGCCTAACATACGGTCCGCCGCCGCCCCGGCCGGCGGTCGGCGCACCGCCGGCGATCCGGGGACGGGCGTTCCGCATCGGAGCCGAAGCCCTCCCGCATCCCGGACGTATTCCCGGCGAACGGAGCGGTCCGCAAGGGCTTTCGGCGCACGAAACGCGTTCCGATCGCCTACGGATCTCGAGCCCGGGGCCTACCACGTCGTCACCGTACTGCGCTATGGTGTGCCCATGCACGACACTATCGGCAAGGACCCGTTCTTCCACCCTTAGGATGGTCGAAGGCCTGCCGCGGGAGTTCGCCGCCGGGAAGCGCCGCCGCGTGCACCCCGACCCGCCGGAGGCCGCCGACCCGCCCGGCATACGCCCCTTCCGCCACCGCCGAGGCTGCGGGCGCACCGGTTCGTAACGTCGCAGGGATGATCCGCCAGTGTCCAGGCTCAGTCAGGAAACGATCGGCCTCATCGGCGTGTTCGTCGCCGTCATCGGCGTCGGGGTCGCCCTCGGCGCCCTCACCCTCACCACCACCGGCGGGATCCGCGACGAGATTCAAGCCATTCGAGACGAAGCCCGCGCCGACCGGGAAACCATGAGGGCCGAGGCGCGCGCCGACCGGGAAGCCATGAGGGCCGAGGCGCGTGCCGACCGGGAAGCATTCGAAAAACGCACCGCCGCACTCGACGTCGAGTCCGAGGAGCGCACCGCCGCGCTCGATGCCAGGTCCGAGGAACGCATGGCCAAGTTCGAGGAGCGCACCGCCGGGATCCGAGACGAGATTCAAGCCATTCGAGACGAAGCGCGAGCCGGCCGGGAAACCATGAGGGCCGAGGCGCGCGCCGACCGGGAAGCATTCGAAAAACGCACCACCGAGTCCGATGCGAAGTTCGAGAAGCGCATGGCCAGGTTCGAGGACCGGACCACTGAACGAGACGCAAGGTTCGAAGAGCACATCACCAGGTTGACCGAGCAGCAAGGCGTCCTCGGGAGCCTCGTCGAAGGGCTGCGGCAACGGCAACTGACCGCCGCCGGCCCGAACGACCCACCCGATTGACACGACCTTTCCGGGTAAGGCCGCGAACGGCCGCGGGAACCGCCGGGATCATCTCCGGGCACCGGGCGACGACGCCGAGCGCGCGGGGGCAGGTCAGGCAAAGCGGAGGCGCCGGGGCGAAGGCTTCGGCCGCGGCCCTCGGGCGGAGGATCCGCCCGTCGGGGGCGGTGACGTCCCCAGGGCTCGCCTTTCCTTGCCCTCAGGGTGATTTGCGTCGTGGCGCGCGCCCCGACGCAGCGTGAAACGACCCTGGCCTTCCCCCCAAGGGGCCATCGCATTCGGGATTCCCGATGCGTCGTGATGGCCGAGCGGCCCTTGGCAGGGGTCGATTTCCGGGTGCGGAGCGCCGAAATCGGCCCGGCGAGTCGGCTCGAAGGCCGCTTGCGGCGTCCGGCGGACGATTTTGGGCCGTGCAGACGATGTGCTCCGTCCAAATGCGATTGCCCCGTCCTTGCCCCGCCCTCCCCTTGTGTCTCCTGCTCACGGCCAGGATAATCGCCCGCGAGCCGGGCCGGCGGTTCCGGGAGCGAATGGTCTGCCAGTACATGGCGATGATGAGGGGACGGCGGGAATGGGCCGGCTGACCACCCATGTGCTGGACACGATGGCGGGCGCGCCGGCGGCCGGCCTCGCCATCGAGCTCTGGGCGGTCCCGGGGCCCGATGAGGGGCCGGACGGGGACGCGCGGCGGCTCGCGGCGGCGGTCACCAACCCCGACGGGCGCACCGCCGAACCCCTCGTCGAGGGCGAAGCCTTCGCCGCCGGGCGCTACGAGCTTCGCTTCCACGCCGGCGAATACCTGCGGGCGCGCCACCGCATCGAGGCGGACCCCCTCTTCCTCGACGAGGTTCCGATCCGCTTCGGCGTCGCCGACCCCGCGCAGCACTACCACGTTCCGCTGCTGCTCTCGGCATACGGGTACTCGACCTACCGGGGAAGCTGAGCCGTGCCGCGCCACGTCGTCCGCTTCCTGCGCCGCGGCCGGGTCGTCGAGCGGTGCAGCTTCGCCCCGGCCGAGACCCTGCTCGAGCACCTGCGCCTGCGCGAACGCGCCCTCGGCGCCAAGGAAGGCTGCGCGGAGGGCGACTGCGGGGCCTGCACCGTCGCCATCGGACGGCTCCGGAACGGGCGCCTCGCCTACGAACCGGTGAACGCCTGCATCCAGCTCCTCGGGGCGGTCGACGGGGCCGAGGTCGTGACCGTGGACGATCTCGCGGAGCCCGACGGACGCCTGCACCCCGTGCAGCGGGCGCTCGTGGACGCCCACGCCTCGCAGTGCGGGTTCTGCACCCCGGGGTTCGTGATGAGCCTGTTCACCCTCTACCACGCGGGCGTCCGGGCGGACCGGGCCACGGTGAACGACTGGCTCGCCGGCAACCTGTGCCGCTGCACCGGCTATCGCCCGATCGTGGACGCGGCCCTCGCGTGCTGCTCGGGGGAGCCCGACGACGCGTACGCGAAGCGAGCGTCCGGGACCGCGCGGCGGCTCGCCGCCCTCGCGGACGGGGAAGACGATCTCTTCGCCGGGAGCGAGGACGCGTTCTTCGCCGCCCCCGCCACCGAGGACGGGCTCGCGGCGGCCGCGGCCCGCTTTCCGGACGCCGCCATCGTCGCCGGGGCCACCGACGTCGGGCTCCGGATCACCAAGCAGCTTCGCGAGCTTCCCCGCATCCTGCACACCGGCCGCGTCGCCTCCCTGCACGAGGTACGCGAGGAGGACGACCGGGTGGAGATCGGCGCCGCGGCGACCTACGCGGAGGCGGAGCCGGCCCTCCGCGCCCTCGACCCCGACGTCGGCGAGATGCTGCGCCGTCTCGGGTCGAAGCAGGTGCGGGCAGTCGGCACCGTCGGCGGCAACGTCGCCAACGGCTCTCCGGTCGGCGACTCGCCGCCCGTGCTCATCGCCCTCGGCGCCGCCATCGAGCTCCGCCACCACGACGCGAGGCGGACCCTCCCGCTCGAAGACTTCTTCCTCGACTACGGCCGCCAGGACCGGGCGCCGGGCGAGATCCTGACCCGCATCGTCGTGCCCCGGCCCGGCCCGGCGGAGCACTTCCGGTGCTACAAGATATCGAAGCGCTACGACCAGGACGTCTCCGCCCTCCTCGGCGCCTTCCGCCTTCGCATCGAACGGGGGCGGGTGGTCGAGGCGCGCATCGCCTACGGCGGCATGGCCGCGACCCCGAAGCGCGCCCGGAACGCCGAGCGCGCCATCGCCGGTCTTCGCCTCGACGAGCCCGCGGCCTGGACCGCCGCCACCGACGCCCTCGACGGTGACTTCTCCCCGATCGACGACCACCGGGCGAGCGCCGCCTACCGCGGGCGGGTCGCACGATCGCTCCTCGCGAAGGCCCTCGCCGAGGTCGCGGGGCGCCCATCCTCGGAGACCCGGGTGGCGGGCGTGCGCGAGCGGGCGGCAGCCTGATCGGTCTCGACGCCGGCCGCCCCCCGCGAGAGCCCCACGCCGTGTCCGCCCCGCCATCCGAGCCACCGCCCCGGCCAGCGAGCGGATCCGGGACGGACGCCGGAGCGGAGGCAGCCACGGAATCCGGGGCTTGCGCCGCGGCCGGCGCCGGGACCGCGGGCGCCGGAGGAGCTTCGCCGCCGGCTGCCTCCCCTCCCCTGCCCCATCTTCGCCGGCTCGAAGCGGAGTCGATCCATATCATGCGCGAGGTCGTGTCCGAGCTTCGCCGCCCGGTGATGCTCTACTCGATCGGGAAGGACTCGTCGGTCATGCTGCACCTTGCGCGCAAGGCCTTCTACCCGTCGGCGCCGCCGTTCCCGCTGCTGCACGTCGACACGACCTGGAAGTTCCCGGAGATGTACGAGTTCCGGGACCGCATGGCCGAGGAGTACGGCATGGAGCTGCTGGTCCACGTCAACCCCGAGGGCGTGGAGAGAGGGATCGGGCCGTTCAGCCACGGATCGGCCCTCCACACCGACGTCATGAAGACCCAGGCGCTCCGCCAGGCGCTCGACGGGTTCGGCTTCGATGCCGCGTTCGGCGGGGCGCGGCGAGACGAGGATCCCTCGCGCGCCAAGGAGCGGGTCTTCTCGTTCCGCTCCGCCACCCATCGCTGGGAACCCCGGCATCAGCGCCCCGAGCTCTGGCGGCTCTACAACCCCCGGATCAACCGGGGCGAGTCGATCCGCGTGTTTCCGCTGTCCGACTGGACCGAGCTCGACGTCTGGCACTACATCCACCAGGAAGGGATCCCGGTCGTCCCCCTCTATTTCGCGGCCCCGCGTCCGGTGGTCGAACGCGACGGCCTCCTCATCATGAGGGTCGACGACCGCATGACCCTCGCAGAGGGGGAAACGGTGGAGACGCGGACGGTACGGTTCCGGACGCTCGGCTGCTATCCCCTGACCGGAGCGGTGGAGTCGGAGGCGGGAGACCTGCCCGCCGTCATCCGGGAGCTGCGGCTCGCCCGATCCTCGGAACGGCAGGGCCGGGCGATCGACCACGACCAGTCCGGTTCGATGGAGAGGAAGAAGCGGGAGGGTTACTTCTGATGGGGCCCCGGCGGGAGGGGACGGGAGGGAGCGCCCGATGACGCACGGGGCGCCGGATACGGGCGGGGACGGCGCCCTCCCCGCCCCCGCAGCCGAGGCCAGGGCCGAGGCTGCGGCCGAGGCCGGGGAAGAACGGAAGGACCTGCTCCGGTTCGTCGCGTGCGGCAGCGTGGACGACGGCAAGTCGACGCTCATCGGCCGGCTGCTCCACGACTCGGGCCTCGTCCCGGACGACCGGCTCGCGGCCGCGGCCGCGGACAGCCGGAAGCTCGGCGCCCGGGACAGGGGGCTCGACCTCTCGCTCCTGCTGGACGGCCTGCAGGCCGAACGCGAGCAGCGCATCACCATCGACGTCGCCTACCTTTCCTTCGCGACCGGGCGGCGCCGGTTCATCGTGGCCGACGCGCCCGGTCACGAGCAGTACACCCGGAACATGGCGACCGGCGCCTCGACCTCGGACGCCGCCGTCGTCCTCGTCGACGCCCGCCGCGGGATTGCGGCCCAGACGCGCCGCCACACCTTCATCGTCTCCCTGCTCGGGATCCGCCGTGTGATCCTCGCGGTCAACAAGATGGACCTCGCGGGCTGGGACCGGGTACGCTTCGAGACGATCGCCGAGGCCTACCGGGACTTCGCCGGCCGGCTCGGGATCGTCGACGTGGACTGCATCCCGGTCTCGGCCCTGACCGGCGCCAACGTCCTCGCCCCGAGCGGCGAGATGCCCTGGTACCGGGGACCGGTCCTGCTGGAGCGGCTGGAGACGATCGAGGTCTCGTCCGGCCTCGCTGCGGGCGCCTTTCGCATGCCGGTCCAGTGGGTAAACCGTCCCGACCCGGACTTCCGCGGCTTGGCGGGCGCCATCGCGTCGGGGACGGTCCGGCCGGGCGACCGGTTGCGGGCGTGTCCTTCGGGGCGCGAATCCACCGTGGAGCGGATCGTCACCCATGACGGGGACCTCGACGCGGCGGCGGCCGGCCAGTCGGTGACCCTCGTGCTGGCGGACGAGATCGACGTGGCCCGCGGCGACCTCCTGGCCGGGGCGGAGAGGGCGCCGGCCGCGTCCGACCAGCTCTCCGCGCACCTTCTCTGGATGTGCGAGGACCCGCTGTTGCCGCAGCGCGAGTACCTGGTGAAGATCGGGACCAGGCTCACGGCGGCCCGGGTGACCTCCCTGCGGCACCGGGTCGACACCGGCACCCTCGCGCGGACCGCCGCGAAGACCCTCGCCCTGAACGAGGTCGGCTACTGTCACTTCGCACTCGCGGAGGCGGTGCCCTTCGACCCCTACCGCGAGGTGCGCGAGACCGGCGGGTTCATCCTGATCGACCGGTTCACGAACGCCACCGTCGGGGCCGGCATGATCGACTTCGGCCTGCGCCGCGCCGACAACCTCTTCCCGCAGAGCATCGAGATCGGCAAGGCGGAGCGCGCTCGCCGGATGGGCCAGCGGCCGTGCGTCCTGTGGTTCACCGGCTTGCCCGGCTCCGGCAAGTCGACGATCGCGAACCAGATCGAGAGGAGGCTCGCCGCGTTCGGCCGGCACAGCTACCTGCTCGACGGGGACAACGTGCGCCTCGGGCTCAACCGCGACCTCGGCTTCACCGATGCGGACCGGGTGGAGAACGTCCGCCGGACCGCCGAGGTCGCGAAGCTCTTCGTGGACGCGGGCCTCATCGTGCTCGTATCGTTCATCTCACCCTTTCGCGACGAGCGCCGGATGGCCCGCGCGCTGGTCGAGGAGGGCGAGTTCGTGGAGATCTTCATCGACACCCCGCTCGAGGAATGCGAACGGCGCGATCCCAAGGGGCTCTACCGAAAGGCCCGGTCCGGCGAGCTCCGGAACTTCACCGGGATCGACTCCGCCTACGAGCCGCCCGAGGCTCCGGAGCTCGTGCTGAAGACGGTGGAGCGCTCGGTGGACGAGGCCGCGGGCGAGGTGATCGCCTGGCTGCGGGAGGGCGGCTACCTGTGACGACGATGCCGGCGGCGGGGCGGACGGCGGCGGCGACGGGACGGACCGCGCCGCGCCGACGCACGGGCGCCGGGGCGTTCGCGCGCTCGTCCGGCGGGATCGCGCGGACGAGCGCGCGGGATCGGGGGTAGCATCCCGCCGATGAAGCCGAGCGCCCCGATCACCAACGCCACGATCACGGACCGGCCGGGACTCGCTCCGGGCGCGAGCGTCGGCCTCGCCCTCGCCCACGACAGCGCCGCCCGCCACGTGCAGGGGTCCGCCGCCTACGTCGACGACCTCCCGGAGCCGGCGGGCACCCTGCACGTCGCCCCCGGCTCCGCCGGCGCGGCGCGCGGCCCGATCCGCGCGATGGACCTCGACGCGGTGCGCGCCTCCCCGGGGGTGGCGGCGGTCCTGACCGCCGCGGACGTTCCGGGCGAGAACGATTGCAGCCCCGCCTTCGGCGACGACCCGATCCTCGCCTCGGGCGAGATCCTCTTCCACGGGCAGGTGGTCTTCGCGGTCGTCGCGGAGACCCGGGACGCGGCCCGCCGGGCCGCACGCCGCGCCCGCATCGAGGTCGCGGCGCGCCCGCCGCGCGTCAACGTGGACGATGGCCTCGCCGACGGCGCGGAGGTGCTGCCTCCCCATGAACTCCGGCGCGGAGAGCCCCGGGCCGCGATCGCCGCCGCCCCTCACCGGATCGAGGGCCGGGTGCGCATCGGCGGCCAGGAACACTTCTACCTCGAAGGACAGGCCGCGCTCGCGGTCCCCGGCGAGGACGACGAGATGCGGGTCCACTCTTCCACCCAGCACCCCTCCGAGGTCCAGCACCTCGTCGCCCGCATGCTCGGCGCACCCGATGCCGCGGTGGTATGCGAATGCCGGCGGATGGGCGGGGCGTTCGGCGGCAAGGAGTCCCAGGCGGCGCAGTGGGCCTGCCTCGCCGCCCTCGCCGCGCGCGTCACCGGCCGCCCGGCCAAGGTCCGGCTCGACCGCGACGACGACATGGTGATGACCGGCAAACGCCACGACTTCCGGGTGGACTGGCGCTGCGGATTCGACGGCGACGGGGTGCTCGCGGGGGTCGAGGCCGACCTCGACGCGCGCTGCGGGTGCTCCGCCGACCTCTCGCTCGGGGTGAACGACCGGGCCATGCTCCACGCGGACAACGCCTACCACTACCCGGCGGCGCGGGTCCGCTCCCGGCGCGTGCGCACGGACACCGTATCGAACACCGCGTTCCGCGGGTTCGGCGGGCCCCAGGGGATGCTCGTCGCCGAGCGGATGATGGACGCGGCCGCGATCACCCTCGGCCTCGACCCGCTGCTCGTGCGAAAGCGCAACTTCTACGGCCCGGGCCGGGACGAGACCCCGTACGGAATGCGGGTCGGCGAGCACACGGTTCCGCGCCTCGTCCGCGAGCTCGAACGCACCAGCGGCTACGCGGCCCGGCGCCGGGCGGCCGCGCGGTTCAACGCGCGGGGAGGAACGCTCCGCAAGGGGATTGCCCTCACCCCCGTCAAGTTCGGGATCTCCTTCACCCTCCGCCAGCTCAACCAGGCCGGCGCCCTGGTGCACGTGTTCACCGACGGGTCGGTGCAGGTGAACCACGGCGGCACGGAGATGGGCCAGGGCCTCTACGTCAAGGTCGCGCAGGTGGTGGCGGAGGAGCTCGGGATCGGGGTCGATCGGGTGCGGATCACCGCTACCCGCACCGACAAGGTGCCGAACGCCCCGCCGACCGCCGCTTCCTCGGGCTCGGACCTCAACGGCATGGCGGCGCGCCGGGCCGCGCGCACCATCCGCCGGCGCCTCGCGGGGCTCGCCGCGCGGCTGTTCCAGGTCGGCGAGGCCGAGGTCGCCTTCGGAAGCGGCGAGGTGCGGGTCGGCGCGGAGACGATCTCCTTCGGGGAGCTGGCCCGGCTCGCGTTCACCGAACGGATCTCGCTCTCGTCCACCGGCTACTATGCGACCCCGAAGATCTCGTGGGACCGCGATACCGGGACCGGCCGCCCGTTCCTCTACTTCGCCGGCGGCGCCGCGTGCTCGGAGGTCACGGTGGATACCGAGACCGGCGAGCTGCGGGTCGAGCGGGTGGACGTCCTCCACGACGCGGGGCGTTCGCTGAACCCGGCCGTCGACCTGGGGCAGATCGAGGGCGGGTTCGTGCAGGGAATGGGGTGGCTCACGACCGAGGAGCTCGTCTTCGACGGGGACGGACGCCTGCTCACCCACGCGCCCTCGACCTACAAGATCCCCACCTGCTCGGACGTGCCGGCCGACTTCCGGGTGGCCCTGTTCGAGCCCGGACGCAACCGCGAGCCGACCATCCACCGTTCGAAGGCGGTCGGGGAGCCGCCGCTGATGCTCGCGCTCTCGGTGTTCTCCGCCATCGTCCACGCGCTCGCGAGCCTCTCCCCGGGGCGGATGCCGCCCCTCGACGCCCCGGCGACCCCGGAGGCGATCCTGCGCGCCGCGGACGCGATGCGGGCGGGGGCCTGAAGGGGCGCGCGCGGAGGTCCCGAGCGGTGCGGGTGTGGTCGACGGTCGCCGGGATGCTCGCCGCGCAGGGTTCGTGTGCGCTCGTCACGGTCGCGGCCGTTCGCGGGTCCGCGCCGCGCGAGGCGGGCGCCCGCATGGTGGTCGGGCCGGACGGCGGGTTCCAGGGAACGGTCGGCGGCGGCGAGCTCGAGTGGCGCGCGCTCGGGGCCGCCCGCGACGCGCTGTCGCGCGATACCCCGGCCGCGGCCCTCGGCCGCTTCGCGCTCGGGCCCGACCTCGGCCAGTGCTGCGGCGGGAGTGTGCGGCTGCTGACCGAGGTGTTCGATCGCGGCCGTCTCGGCGAAGTCCGCGCCCTCGCCGCGCGCGAGGCGGCCGGTCCGTTCTCGACCCGCGGAAGGATCGGCCCGCGGTCGGTCGAACGAACCGTCGATGACGGCGCTCTGCCGGAAGCGCCCGGCCCCGCGGAGGCCCGCCCCCCCGCCGCGGCTCGTACCGCCCGGGGCGCGGCCGGCGGCACCGCCGCGCGGGGCGCTCTCGAGGGCCTTCCGGTCGAGCTCGGGAGCGACGGCGTCATCGTCGAGCGCTTTCGCGCCCTCCGGCATCCGGTCTGGCTGTTCGGCGCGGGGCACGTCGGCCGGGCGCTCATGCTCGCCCTCGCCCCCCTCCCTTTCGAGGTGACCTGGATCGACGAACGCGACGGGGTGTTCCCCGCCGCGGTTCCCGCCAACGTGCAGGCCTTGCGAAGCGCCGACGCGGCGGCCGAGGTCGCCCGCGCGCCCGCGGACACGAGCATCGTGGTGATGACCCACCACCATCCCCTCGATCTCGCCATCGTCCACGCCGCGCTCGCGGCCGACCGGTTCGGCTACGTGGGGCTCATCGGATCGGCCAGCAAGCGGGCCCGGTTCCGGCGCAGGCTCCTCGAGGCCGGCATCGCGGAGGACCGCATCGCGGAGCTCGTATGTCCCATCGGCATGCCCGCGATCCGCTCGAAGCATCCGGCGGCCATCGCGGCCGGCATCGCCGCCCAGCTTCTGGAGCGGGCCGGGCCGTAAGCGGCCCCGGAAGCATGGCCCCGGCCGCCGGCCCGGCCGCCGGGTCCGCGCGCGGGATGATTCCGGTCCCCGGCTCCGGGGGCTGCCGCCGCGTCCCGGTCCGCGTCGCATGAATCGTCGATATCGGATTTTCAAGCCAGTACCACCCGAATTCTTCTCCGGGACACGTCCGACGCGCGCATCCCGGCGCAGAATGAAGCCATCCCGTTCGCGCGGGCGGCGTCCGCGCGGGCGGCGCCAGCCAGCCTTGCGCCTGGATCGAGGAGGGGTTACGGTGAACCCCGTGCGCCGGGGAAGGCGACGAGCGCAACCGATCACCACGCCGAGGCCGCTCCCATGCCCAGGCTCAGCCAGGAAACGATTACGCTGATCGGTGTCGGTATCGCCCTCGGCGCCCTCATCCTCACCACCACCGGCGGGCTGCGCGAGGAGATCCAGGCCGTTCGAGCCGAGGCGCGCGCCGACGGGGAAAGGGCCGAAAGGCGGCTGGAAGCATTCGAAAAACGCACGGCCGCCGACCAGGTAAAGGCCGAAAGGCGGCTGGAAGCATTCGAAAAGCGCACGGCGGCCGACCAGGTAAAGGCCGAAAAGCGGCTGGAAGCATTCGAAAGGCGCACGGCCGCCGACCAGGTAAAGGCCGAAAGGCGGCTGGAAGCATTCGAAAAACGCACGGCTGCCGACCAGGTAAAGGCCGAAAGGCGGCTGGAAGCATTCGAAAGGCGCACGGCCGCCGACCAGGTAAAGGCCGAAAAGCGACTGGAAGCATTCGAAAGGCGCATGGCCGCCGACCAGGAAAGAGCCGAAAGTCGACTGGAGGCATTCGAGAGGCGCATGGCCGCCGACCAGGAACGGGCCGAAAGGCGCATGGGCGATTTCGAGAGGGAGATCATCAGGCTGACCGAGCAGCAGGGAACCCTCGGCGGCCTCGTCGAGGGCCTGCGCCACCCGCGCCCGGCCGGGGCCGGCTCGAACGATCCGCCGGGATGATGCGGCGCGCTTCGCCGGTCGAGCGCGGAGCCCATGCTCGCGCAAGCGGGTACGGGAGCGGGATCCATGCCGGGCCCCCCATCACCGCCGTTCCCGCGAGAGCGGGTGCGGGAATCCGGAGACCTTCACGGTCGTAATGGATTCCCGCTTGCGAGGATCATGCCCCCCGTCGAGCCGGGGGCGGGCCCCGGCTCGACGGGGGGCATGATCGTCCGGGGGCGGAGCCGGCTCGATCGAGGGGAATGACGGGCTTCCGACGCGGCGGGGTGGGACCGGGACGGGGCGGACGGATCGACACGGCGAAGCGTGCGGGGCGCAGGCGGTTCGGACCGGCCGCCCCCGGATGGACCGCGAACGGGCCTCCCGATCCCCCGAACGAACCCACGTCCCCCGACGGGCGCCCCCGGGCGCCCGCACCCCATGCGGTGACGGACCGGCCACCACCCCGCATCCGCAGAAGGGACGGGCGGTTCGTCCGTGAGTACGTCCGGCCGGCGGCCCGGTTCATCGGGGAAGACGTGCACGAATCGGGCCGCGCCGGCCCGGACGCCGTTCATGGGGCGGCCGGCTCGGGGTGCGGGCCGGCCTGATCGAGGCGAACCGCGGTATGGGAAAGGCGGGCAGGGGGAGGAAGACGCGCAAGGCCCAGCGCGGACGGACGCCGCCGGGACGGAACGTTCCGCCGTCCGCGGGCGGCAAGACGCGCCCCGCCGGATACGAGGGCCCGCCGCCGGCGGGCGCGCCGCCCGCCCTGGCCGTCCTGGCCCTCGGCCTGCTGGTGATCGGCAGCTACCTCCCCGCCTTCTTCGCCGGCTTCGTCTGGGACGATCGGATCTTCACCGGGGCCCGCGCCGTCCGGGACTGGTCCGGCCTGCGGCCCATCTGGCTCTCGCCCTCGGAGATCGAGAACGAGGCCCACTACTGGCCGCTCGTGTACACGACCTTCTGGCTGGAGCACAAGCTGTGGGGGTACGCGCCGGCCGGCTACCACGTCGTCAACGTGCTTCTGCACCTGGCCAACACGTTGCTGCTGTGGCGGCTGGCCGGGCGCCTCGCGGTCCCCGGCGCATGGCTTCTCGCGGCGGTGTTCGCCGTCCATCCCCTGCACGTCGAGTCCGTCGTATGGGTGATGGAGCGCAAGGACGTGCTCTCGGGGCTGTTCTATCTCGCCGCGTTCCTGGCCTTCGTGCGCTTCGCGGAGGAGACCCGCCCGCGGCGGGCGCGGCGGCATTACCTCCTGGCCCTGGGGCTGTTCGGCCTGGCCCTGCTCAGCAAGTCCATCGTGGTCACCCTGCCTGCGGCGCTCCTCATCCGGCAGTGGTGGAAGGAAGGACGCGCGACCGGCGCAGGCCTGCTCGCCCTCGCTCCGTTCTTCGCGCTCGGGCTCGCCGCGGCGGCCGCGGACGTGGCGTTCTCGGCTTCCCGGGAACCCCTCTCCCTCGGCTACTCGATGGTCGAGCGGGGGCTCATCGCGGCCCACGCCCTGTGGTTCTACGCCGGCAAGCTGCTGTGGCCGGCCGATCTCATCGTCATCTACCCGCACTGGGAGGTGAGCGCCGCCGACCCGGGGGCGTGGGGCTACCTCGCCGCGGCGGCGGCCCTGGCCGCGGCGCTCTGGCTGCTCCGGCATCGGATCGGCCGCGGGCCGCTCGCCGGAGCGCTGTTCTTCGCGGTGACCCTGTCGCCGGTGCTCGGCTTCGTGGACTACGGCTACATGCAGTTCTCCTTCGTCGCGGACCGCTACCAGTACCTGGCCGGCATCGGGGTGATGGCGGTGCTCACGGGGGCCGCGGCGCACGGCGCGGGCCGCTTGCCGGGGGGGTGGCGGAAGGGGGCGGCGGGCGGCGCCGCGGCGGTTCTGGTCCTGCTGGGAACGCTGACCTGGCGGCAGGCGGACCTCTACCGGGACGGGGTGACCTTCTTCGGGCACATCGTTGCCCACAATCCCACCGCACGGGAGGCCCACCGCAATCTGGGCGAGGCGCTGACCACGCAGGGACGTTGGGAAGAGGCGCTCGCCGCCTTTCACATCGCCGAGGAGCTCGCCCCGGAGGACCCCCGCGAGCACTCCAACATCGGGGCCGCGCTGATCATGCTGGATCGGCTCGACGAGGCCGAGGAGCCGTTGCGCCGCGCCCTCGAGCTCGATCCCCGCTCGGTGCACGCCCTGCAGAACCTGGCCGCCGCGCAAGTCATGTGGAAGCGCTACGGCGAAGCACTCGATCTCTATCGCCGCCTCGCCGAGGTCGATCCCGGCAATCCGAGCGCCCACCACGGAATGGGCACCGCCCTGCACCATCTCGGCCGGCCGGACGAGGCACTCGAGAGCCTGGAGCGGGCGCTGGCCCTGGACCCGAGGCGCGAGGACATCCGAACCAACCGCGACGAGGTGCTGGCAATCCTGCGGCGGCGCGGGCGGTAACCGAACGCACGGGGCGGCGCGTCCTCCCGTCGTCCGGGCCGGCCGAGGCGATCGAGGCGTGCCGCCTCCCCGGCCCCTGCCCGAAGCCGCGGGTTCGCGCGGCGCGGCGTCCCGGACACCTGCCCCGCGGCTCGGCAGCTACCTCTCCGCCCTCCTGCCCGAGCTCGCCCGGGGCGACCGGGCGTTCACGGAGGCCGCGGCGGTCCGGAACCGAACGAGCGCCGGAGATGCGGGCTCAGCGGCCCTCGACTTCCCGCAGCAGCCGCCCGTAGGCGCTGGTGAATCCGTTCAGGGAGCCCTCCAGGCGAAACGAGTCGCCGCCGGCCGCCGGCTCCGCCTCGACGTGCAGCACCACCCCGGCCCGAAAGCCGTCGATCGTCTCCCGGTCGAGGGGGCCGCGCGCGATGCAGCCTTCCGGGAAACAGGTGTGAAACGGGAGCACCGCGCTTCGCCGTTCACCGGCGCGCAGGCGCAGGCCGTCTGCGAGCAGCAGGCCGAAAGGCGTCAGCACGACGGCCTCCATTCCCCCGCCGGCGGGTAGCTGCGTCAGGGTCACCGTCAACAACGGCCGCCGCTGTCCGGACTCCGGGTCCTCCCAGATGAAGCGCTGCTCCATCGCACATCGCCGGCCGCTTCCGTCTTCCTGCGCCTCCTGCGGCGGCTCGACCGCGCAACGCACCGTCCAGCGGCCATAGGTCTCCGAAAAGGCGCTGGGCTCGGAAACCTGCGCGCGGAGAAGCCCGCTCCAGTCCACCATCACGAGCGCGACCCCCATCGAGCCCACGACGAGCCACCTGCCCATGACGCACCACTTTCCGAACGGTATCGACATCGCCCCTCTCTGACCCCGGCTCCGTCTTCCTCCCACGAGGACGCTGCCGCCCCCACCCACCCGCGTGCGTGGGGCAAGAGCCTCGCCGTCCTCCCCGAGGCCGGCCCACTTCCACGAGCGTGCGTTGCCCGGGCCCCCGACGATACGCGCCGAGGCGATCCGGCCGCCCTCCGCAGAGCGGACACTACCCTGTCATCATACCGGAATCAACGGGCCGTTCCGCCCTTGCAGGCGCCGGGGAGGCCGAGGCCGGGCTCCGCCGCCGGACGCGAGCGAGGCGTGTCGTTGCATGAGAAAGGCGAGCAGGAAGAAGAAGACACGAAAGGCGCGGTACGGGCGGTCGGGGCCGGGGCCGGGCGGCGCGCCGCCGCCCGCCGACCCCCCGGCCCGGCCCCGGCCGGAGGGCGCGGGCTCGCGTGCTCCGGCCCCGGGCGGAGGGCGCGGGCTTGCGCGGGCCGGCATCCTGGCCGCCCCGGCCCTCGGCCTGCTGGTGATCGGCAGCTACCTCCCCGCCTTCCTCGCCGGCTTCGTCTGGGACGACGAAGCGTTCACGGAGGCCGCGGCGGTCCGGGAGCTGTCCGGTCTGTGGCGGATCTGGTCCTCTCCCCGCGCCATCGAGAACGAGGGGCACTACTGGCCGCTGGTCTATACGACCTTCTGGCTGGAGCACAAGCTGTGGGGGTTCGCCCCGGCCGGCTACCACGCCGTCAACGTCGCGCTGCACCTCGCCAATACGCTGCTCCTCCGGCGCCTGGCGGAGCGGCTGGCGGTGCCCGGGGCATGGATCCTCGCCGCGGTGTTCGCCGTCCATCCCCTGCACGTCGAATCCGTCGCCTGGGTCATCGAGCGCAAGGACCTGCTCTCGGGGCTGTTCTACCTCGCCGCGTTCCTGGCCTTCGTGCGGTTCACGTCACCGGACCCGGGCGAAGGCGCCGCCTTCGGGGAAGGCCGCACGTCTCCCGGAAGGCGCCGCCTCCCGTGGAGGCACTATTTCCTGGCGCTGGCGCTGTTCGTGCTCGCGTTGCTCAGCAAATCCATCGCCGTCACCCTGCCCGCGACGCTCGTGATCGTGCAGTGGTGGAAACGGGGCCGCGTGACCGGCGCGGACCTGCTCCGGCTCGCGCCCTTCTTCGCGGCGGGGCTGGCCGTCACGGCCGCGGACCTGTCGTTCTACCAGGCGAGAGAGCCCCTCTCCCTCGGCTACTCCTTCGTCGAGCGGCTGCTGATCGCGGCCCATGCCCTGTGGTTCTACGCCGGCAAGCTGCTGTGGCCGGCCGATCTCATCGTCATCTACCCGCACTGGGAGGTGAACGCCGCCGACCCGGGGGCGTGGGGCTACCTCGCCGCGGCGGCGGCCCTGGCCGCGGCGCTCTGGCTGCTCCGGCGCCGGATCGGCCGCGGACCGCTCGCCGGAGCGCTGTTCTTCGCGGTGACCCTGTCGCCGGTGCTCGGCTTCGTGGACTACGGCTACATGCAGTTCTCCTTCGTCGCGGACCGCTTCCAGTACCTGGCCGGCATCGGGATGACGGCGGTGCTCACGGGGGCCGCGGCGCACGGCGCGGGCCGCTTGCCGGGGGGGTGGCGGAAGGGGGCGGCGGCCGCCGCCGCGGCGGCTCTGGTCCTGCTGGGAGCGCTGACCTGGCGGCAGTCGGAGATCTACCGCGACGAGGTGACCTTCTTCACCTGGGTGGTCTCGCACAACCCCACCGCGCGCGGCGCGCAGGGCAATCTCGGCACCGCGTTGCTGGAAGCGCGCCGCCCGGAGGAGGCGCTGGCCGCGATTCTCGTCGCCCTGGAGCAGGACCCGGCCGACGTCAAGGCCCATGCCAACGCCGGCGCCGCGCTCGTGCGGACGAGACGGCTCACGGAGGCGGAGGAACGGCTGCGCCACGCCCTGACGCTCGACCCGCGCCATACCATCGCCCTCCAGAACCTGGGGGAGTCGCTCAGGAAGCAGGGACGGTTCGAGGAAGCGCTGGAATACTATCGCGCCGCGATGGAGACGGACGCGGGGAACCCCATGCCCCACGCCGGCATGGGCGACGCCCTGTTCCGTCTCGGCCGTTACGAGGAGTCCCTCCGGAGCTTCGATCGGGCGCTCGCGCTGGAACCGGGGCTGGAGGCGGTGCGAGCCTTGCGCGACTCGGTGCCGACCATCCTGCGCCGGACGGACGAACGTTGAACCCGGCCCGCGGAAATCGCTCCGTGCCCCGGGCGGGGGCCGGTCCCGGTCGGCGAGCTCGGGGCGGTCGGGCCCGAGCTGCTACGGGTGCCAGCCATCCCTCCGGACCGAACAAACCCGACCGAGGCGGCCCGAACACGGAATTTCCGACACCCCTCGCGGGGTCGAGGCGCAAGCCATTCCGGTCCGAGGACGGCGCGGCCACACACCGGCGCCGGACCGCCGGAGCCCTCACGTAGCGGGCGGCTCCCGCGCAGCGCCCCCTACCAGGACAGGCGCAGCTCGAGGCTCACCCCGTGCTCGAGCCGGTCCGGGCCGCTTTCGTGGCGCCAGGCTTCGAGGTCCAGATCGAACGCACCGGCCGGACGGGCGGCCAGCCGCCACCCCAGCCCGTACCGGCGCTCCCCCTCCGGCGCCTGCCCGTAGCGGAGGTAGGGCGTCCCCACCCCGAAGCCCCCGAACACGCCTACCCCGTAGCCCAGCTCCGCATCCAGCCCCGCGCCGCCCGAGCGCCCGCCGGACGGCGACCGACTCCCGGCCATGCCTTCCTCCCACAGACGCGCCGTACCGCTCCCCGCGCTCCCCCACACCGGCTCCACGCTCAGCGACAGACCACGGCCGTTCGCGCGAGGCGAGAGCCTCATCCCGCCCGTGATCCCCCACTCGTCCAGATCGCTCCGGTGCGCCGCCAGCGCCCGGCCCCGTGCCTCCACGGTCAGACGGCCGCCCGCATCGCTCCACGAAACCCCGCCGCCGACCTCCACCCCCGCGCCCGTCGCCCCGTCACCGCCGTCCCAACGAATCCCCACCTCCGCCGACGGCCGCACCCGACCGCCACCGGACGACACGTAGTACCCCCGCGTACCCTCCGCCGAGACCCGCAGCCGCTTCGTGCGCACCGACAGCCCCTCGATCAGGTCCCCGTTGTCCTCCACCTCGTAGCGCGTCGCCTGCGCCTCGCCCTTCAGGTCCAGCCGCACCGCACCCCCGACCGGCGACACCCGCCACGCGCCCCCCGCCGCCACCGCCAGCAGCCCGCTGCCGCTCTCCTGACGACCGAAGCGCTCCCGCAGTGCCTCGTCGACGATCTCGACCTCCCCGGCGCCGTAGCCCAACGCCCCCCACAGACGCGACCCGGACCCCGACGACCATCCCACGTAGGGCTGCACGCTCGCCATCCGGCTCCGGTGCACCCCCGCGACCGCCTCCTCCCCGCCGCGGTCCGTGTACTCCAGCTCGCTCTCGAACCACGACACCCCGAGACCCCCGGTGAACCCGGACCCGAACCCCGCGTCCGCCCCCAGGTGGGCCGCGAACAGATGGCCCGACCACTCGAGCGACGGCACCTCCCGCGACAGGCTCCGATGCTCCCCCGACCCCCAGACGGTGACCGACCGGCCCCCCCCCCCGCTTTCGCCTTCACCACCCCCGCCGAGGCCGGCCGCGAACGACTGGCCGCTCCACAGCTCCTTCCACGACGCGCCGCCCTCTTCCAGCGCCGGCTCGTTCGACTGCAAGAACCCCGCCAGCGCCCCGGACAGCCCCCCGACGGACGCCCCCGAGCCGCCTCCGCTCCCGCCCCCCGCGGACCCCAACCGACGCGACAACGCATCCATCGCGCTCGACCACGACGCCCGCGAGACCTCCGGCAGGATCGAGCGGTTGATCGCCGCAAGGCGCGCCCGCGCCTCCTTCACGTTCGACCGTACCTCGATGGTGAGCGCCAGCTTCGCGTCCTGCTGCGGACCGTCCACGTCCCGCGCCGTCCAGGCGTAGCTCCTCGTCACCACCTCGGTCGGCGTCCCCGACAGCACGCGCGTGCCCAGGTCCACCGACAGCCCCGGCGGCTCGTCCTCCGGCGTCAGCAGGTAGCCCACCCCGTCCCCGCCCTCCGCCGCCGGCAGGGTCTGCGACTGCTCCTCGCCGACCGTGAAGGTCAGCGTCAGGGATGCGGCCGTGAAGCTCGGCGCCGAGTCCGGATAGCCCAACGCGAACGGCGAGAACGACGGCACCTCGGCGCATACCCGCAACACCCGGCCATCCGGCCCCCTCTCCTGCTCCGAGCCCACCAACGCCTTCCCGCCGCGCAGCACGAACACCTCCCGGCCCGCGGCCGCCTCGCGCAGGTCGCCGTCCACCGGCAGGCACAGGCGGGCGGATGCGGCCAGCGCCGGAAAGACCGAGACGTCCAGCGCCACCCGCGACCCCGCCGGCCCCAGGCCGTACCCGCTCCCCGCCGCCTCCGCCGCCTCGGCGTCGGACAACCGCGTGACCGTCACCGTCACCGGGCGGGTGGGGGGGCGCAAAGGCCTGATCGTCACCCCCGCGGGAACGCCAGCCGCCTTCATCACCGTCACCGGCTGGCCGTTCATGACGTAGGTGCTCGTGGTCATTGTCCCCGTATCGCCGCTCGTCCCGATCTCGGCGGCTTCCTCCCCCGCCACCCACAGGGCCTTCTCCACCCCACCATAGCCGCCGCCCGAACCCGTGTGCCTCAGCGCCGACGCCGCACCCCCCGCATCGCCCGGGGCCCCCGCCGCCGCGGTCGCCGTCACCGTCTGCGCCGTGTCCCAGTCCGACGCGGTGAAGGCCAGGCGGGCGGGATCGACCGTCAGGCCGGCGGCATCGTCCGGGGAGGAGATCGCCACCGTCACGTCCCCGGTCGGCTCGCTCGTCAGCTTCACCGTCCAGGTGGTGGAGCTCCCCGCCGCGACGACCAGCGCTGCGGACGAGAACGCCAACCCCTTCTCGTCGTCGTCGGTCAACGTCAGCGTCACGCTCGACACCGCCCCCACGCCCATGCCGTTCTGCGCCGTCCCCGAGACCGTCACCGTCTTGTCCGGCGCGTCCACGTCGTTGTTCACCGCGGTCACCGTCACCGTCCCGGCGCTCGCCGTCGACCTCGCCGCGATGGTCAGCGTGTTCGCCGCGCTCAGCATGTAGTCGCCCTCCACTGCGCCCGGCCTCGGCGCGACCGACACCGTCACCGTCGTCTCCGCGCTCGACGGATGCGACAGCGTCGCCGTCACCGTGCTTACCTCGCCGGCCTCCGAGATCGACGACGGGTCCAGCTCCAAGGTCACCGTCGGCGCCGCGTCGTTGTCGGTGGTGCTCACGCCCACGTCCACGGGGTCGAGGCCGTCGTAGCCGGCGTCGGCGCTCGACGGGTCGAGGCGCACCTTCCAGGCCACGTCCCCGTCGTCGACGTCGTCGTCCACCCCGGTCACCGTCACCGTCTGCGCCGTCTCCCAGTTGCCCGGGGTGAACACCAGCGACGGCGGCGATACCGTGCCCTCGCTCTCATCCGCGAGCCCGTCCCCATCCCGGCTCGTCACCGACACCGTCACCGCCGCCGAGGGCTCGGTCTGCAACGCCACCGTGAACGTGGCCTGACCGCCGTCCTCCGTCGCCTGCCCCGTCACCGCGCTCTCGTCCAGACCGAACTCGTCGTCACGGATGGTCAGGGTCGCGGCCGACGGGTTCGCCACCCCGCGCCCGCCCGCCGCCGTCCCCGACACCGCCACCCGCTTCCGCCCCGAGGCCACCGTGTTGTCCACCGCGGTCACCGTCACCACGCCCGTGCTCGTCGTGCCGCCCGCCGCGATGGTCAGCGTGTTGGTCGCACTCTGCGTGAAGTCCCCCGCCACCGCCGGCGCCACCGGCGCCGCCGACACCGTCAAGGTCGTCGCCTCCGTCGTCGGATGCGACAGACGCGCCGTCACCGTGCTCACCGCGCCGTTCTCGAGAATCACCCGCGGCGTCAGCACCAGGGTCGCCGTCGCCGTCGCCTCGTCGTCGGTCAGGGTCAGGGTCGCGGCCGACGGGTTCGCGACGCCGTGGCCCCCCGCCGACGTCCCCGACACCGCCACCTGCTTGTTCGCCGCGTCCACCGCGTTGTCGTTGCCCCGCACCGTCACCGTCCCGGCGCTGGCCGTGGACCCCGCCGCAATCGTCAGCGTCGTCCCCGTCTGCGTGAAGTCCCCCGCCACCGCGCCGGTCGAGGCCACCGCCGCCGTCCCAACCGTCACCGTCACCGGCTGGCTCGACGGACCCGACAGCCGCGCCGCCACCGTCGATGCCCCGCCGTTCTCCGAGATCGAGGCCGGCCCCAGAACCAAGCTCACCGTCGGCAGGGTCTCGTCGTCGGTCAGGGTCAGCGACGCCCCCGTCACCGCCCCCGCGCCCTGGCCGTTGGCCAAGGTCGCGGTCACCGTCACCCTGCGCCCCGCGCTCCCCTGATGGACCGCGTCGTCCACCGCCGTCACCGTCGCCGTGTCGGTGGCCGCCGTCGTCGAGCCCGCCGCGATCGTGATGGTGTTGTCCGCCCCCACCGTGTAGGCCCCCGACACCGCCGTCACCATCACCGTCGTCGCCTCGCTCGACAGGTGCGACAAGGTCGCGCTCACCGCCGAAGTGCCGCCGTTCTCCGAGACCGACCCCGGGTTCAGCGACAACGCCGCCGTCGGCGCAAAGTCGTCGTCGCGCACCGTCAGCGCCGCGCCCGTCACCGGCATCGTCGTCGAGTCCGCCGCGGCCCGAGCGTTCGTGACCGTCGCGGTCACCGTGCCGGTGCGGTCCGGCTCGTCCCTCGGGTTGTTCGCCGCCACCACCGTCGCGGTGTCCGAGGCCGCCTGCGTCGCCCCCGCCGCGATGACGATCACCGCGTCCGTCCCCACCGCCCAGGCCGTCCCCGACACGACCGTCACCGTCGTCGCTGCGCCCGAAGGATGTGACAGCCGCGCCGTCACCGTCGCCGTGCTGCCCGACCCGCTCTCCGCGATGCTCGCGGGGTTCAGCGCCAGGGTCACCGTCGGCGGGCCGTCGTCGTCGGCGGTGCTCACCGACACGTCCACATCCGTGAGACCGTCGTAGTTGCCGTCGCCGCTCGACGGGTCGAGCCGCACGTCCCAGGCCACCGTCCCGTCGTCGACCGGGTCCTGCACCCCCGTCACCGTCACCGTCTGCGCGGTGTTCCAGGCCGCCGCGGCGAAGGTCAGGGTCGTCGAGGCCGCCGGCGCCCCGCCGCCCGCCGACACCAGCCCCTCGCCCGTATCCCGGCTCGACACCGCCACCGTCACCGCCTCCGCCGGCTGCGTCCGCAACGCCACCGTGAACGTCGAAGTCCCCCCTGCCTCCGTCGCCTGACCGCTCACCGAACCCACGTCCAGCCCGTACTCGTTGTCCGCGTTCACCGCGTACACGGTGAGCGCCGAGAGCGCGTCGTAGTTGGAATCCACGGTGTTCGCCGTATCCACCGTCACGGTGACGGTGTAGTCCCGGCTGCCGTCGGCCGCCGGCGGCGAATCGTCCACCCCGGTCACCGTCACCGTCTGCGCCGTGCTCCAGGTGCTCGACGTGAAGGTCAGGACCGCCGGCGCCGCCGTGCCTTCGTCCGTGTCCGAGCTCGCGACGTCGAGCTCCACGTTCCCCGTGGGCTCGCTCTCCAACGCCACCGTGAACGTCGCCGTCCCCCCCGACTCCGTCGTCACCAGCCGGCTCGCCGTCGAGGTCGCCGGCGACACCGCGACCCCCGCCGTGTCGTCGTCGGCCAGGGTCAGCGCGACCCCGCCCCCGGTCACCGTCCCCGCCCCGTGCCCGTTGCTCAGGGTCGCCGTTACCGTCACCTGCCGGTCCGCCGCGTCCACGTCGTTGTCCACCGCGGTGAGCGCCACCTCGTCCGCACTCGACGTCGCCCCGGCCGCGACCACGATCCGCGACGCCGCCCCCGAGCCCACCGTGAACGCCCCCGACACCGCCTGCACCGTCACCGTCGTCGCCTGCGCCGAACGCCGGCTCAGGGTCGCCGTCACCGTCGATACCCCGCCGTTCTCCGAGACCGACGACGCCGACAGCGCCAAGGCCGCGTCCGGCGCCGCGTCGTCGTCGGCGATGGTCAGCGTCCGGGCGATCGGGCTCTGCACGCCCTGGGCGTTGGACGCGGTTCCCGAAACGGTCATCTGCTTGTTCGGCGCGTCCGTGCCGTCGTCCACCGCCGCGACCGTCACCGTGCCGCTGCTGGTGGTGGCGCCCGCCGCGATGGTCAGGGTGTTCGCGCTCGACAGCGTGTAGTCCCCCGCCGCCGCGCCGGTCGAGGTCACCGGCAAGGCCGACACCGTCACCGTCGTCGCCGCGCTCGAGGTCCGGTTCAGGGTCGCGGTCACCGCCGCCGTGCTGCCCGTCCCGCTCTCGTCGATGGTGGAGGGCGTCAACACCAGGGTCACCGTCGGCGGGCCTTCGTCGTCGCGGATGGTGAGGGTCGCGGCCGGCGGCGCCGTCACCCCGTTGCCCCCCGCCGCCGTCCCCGACACGCGCACCTGGGCGTCCGGCTCGTCGGCGGTGTTGTCGTTCGCCGTCACCGTCACCAAGCCGGCGCTCGCGGTGGCCCCGGCCGAGATGGTCAGGGTCGTCGCCGTGCTCAAGGCGAAGTCCCCCGCGACCGCGCCCGTCGAGGCCACCGGGGCCGCCGCCACGGTCACCGTCACCGCCGCGCTCGACTTGCCCGAGAGCGTCGCCGTCACCGTGGAGATGCCGCCGTTCTCGCCGACGGTCGAGGGCGTGAGCACCAGCGCCACCGTCGGCAAGGCGTCGTCGTCGGTCAGGGTCAGGGTCACGTTCGGCGGGTCCGCGACCCCGTTGCCCCCCGCCGACGTGCCCGAAACGGTCACCGACTTGTTCGGCGAGTCCACCGCGTTGCCGTTCGCGGTCAACGTCACCGCGCCCGCGCTCGTCGTCGCCCCGGCCGCGATCGTCAGAGTGGTCGCCGTGCTCAGGTCGAAGTCCGCGGCGACCGCTCCGGTTCCCGCCACCGCCCCCACCGTCACCGTCACCGCCTCGCTCGACACCCCCGACAAGGTCGCGGCCACCGTCGAAACCCCGTTCGTCTCCGGAATCGAGGTCGGCGTGAGGATCAGCGCCACCGTCGGCAGCGTCTCGTCGTCCTCCAGGGTCAGGGTCGCGACGGACGGGTTCGCGACGCCGTTGCCTCCCGCCGACGTGCCCGAAACGGTCACGGACTTGTCCGGCGAGTGCACCGTGTTGCCATTCGCGGTCACCGTCACCGCGCCCGCGCTCGTCGTCGAACCCGCCGCGATGGTCAGCGTCTTCGCCGCGCTCAGGGCGAAGTCGCCCGACACCGCCCCGGTCCCCGCTGCCGCCGCCACCGTCACCGTTACCGACTCGCTCGATGGGCCGGAGAGCGTCGCGGTCACCGTCGAGATACCGCCCGTCTCCGTAATCGACGAAGGTGTGAGCACCAGCGCCACCGTCGGCAAGGCATCGTCGTCTTCCAGGGTCAGGGTCGCGTTCGGAGGGTTCGCCACCCCGTTGCCTCCCGTCGCCGTGCCCGACACCGTCACCGACTTGTTCGGCGCATCCACCGCGTTGCCGTTCGCGGTCAACGTCACCTCGCCCGCGCTCGTCGTCGAACCCGCCGCGATGGTCAGCGTCTTCGCCGTGCTCAAGGCGAAGTCCCCCGACACCGCGCCCGTCGAGGCCACCGCCGCCGCCGCCACCGTCACCGTCACCGCCTCGCTCGATGGGCCGGACAAGGTCGCCGTCACCGTCGAAACGCCGTTCGTCTCCGTAATCGACGTGTCGGAGAGCGCCAGCGCCGCCGTCGGCCGGGCATCGTCGTCCTCCAGGGTCAGGGTCACGTCCGGCGGGGCCGCCACCCCGTTGCCACCCGCCGCCGTGCCCGAGATGGTCGCGGACTTGTCCGGCGAATCCACCGCGTTGCCGTTCGCGGTCACCGTCACCAGGCCCGCGCTCTCCGTCGCCCCCGCCGCGATGGTCAGCGTCTTCGCGCTCGACAGGGTGAAGTCCGCCGCGACCGCCCCGGCCCCCGCCGCAGCCGCCACCGTCACCGTCACCGCCGCGCTCGACGCACCCGACAAGGTCGCCGTCACCGTCGAGACCCCGCCCGTCTCCGAAATCGACGTGTCGGAGAGCGCCAGCGCCACCGTCGGCAAGGCATCGTCGTCCGTCAAGGTCAAGGTCACGTCCGGCGGATTCACGACACCGTTGCCCCCCGCTGCCGTGCCCGAGATGGTCACGGACTTGTCCGGCGAGTCCACCGCGTTGCCGTTCGCGGTCAACGTCACCTCGCCCGCGCTCGTCGTCGAACCCGCCGCGATCGTCAGCGTCTTCGCCGTGCTCAGGTCGAAGTCCCCACCGACCGCGCCGGTTCCGGCCGCCGCCCCCACCGTCACCGTCACCGCCTCGCTCGACGTACCCGACAAGGTCGCCGTCACCGTCGAGACCCCGCCCGTCTCAGAAATCGACGAAGGCGTGAGGATCAGCGCAACCGTCGGCAGCGTCTCGTCGTCCTCCAGGGTCAGGGTCGCGTCGGACGGGTTCGCGACGCCGTTGCCTCCCGCCGACGTGCCCGAAACGATCACGGACTTGTCCGGCGAATGCACCGTGTTGCCATTCGCGGTCACCGCCACCGCGCCCACGCTCGTCGTCGAACCCGCCGCGATGGTCAGCTTCGTCGCCGTGCTCAAGGCGAAGTCCGCCGCGACCGCACCGGTTCCGGCCGCCGCCCCCACCGTCACCGTCACCGCCTCGCTCGATGCGCCCGACAAGGTCGCCGTCACCGTCGAGACCCCGCCCGTCTCCGTAATCGACGAAGGTGTGAGCACCAGCGCCACCGTCGGCAACGTCTCGTCGTCCTCCAACGTCAAGGTCGCGTTCGACGGCGCAGCCACCCCGTTGCCCCCCGCCGCGATTCCGGAGACCGTCACGGACTTGTCCGGCGAATCCACCGCGTTGCCGTTCGCGGTCACCGTCACCAGGCCCGCGCTCTCCGTCGCCCCCGCCGCGATGGTCAGCGTCGCCGCGCTCGACAGGGTGAAGTCCGCCGCGACCGCCCCGGCCCCCGCCGCCGCCCCCACCGTCACCGTCACCGCCTCGCTCGACGCACCCGACAAGGTCGCCGTCACCGTCGACACCCCGCCCGTCTCCGAAATCGACGAGGCGGAGAGCGCCAGCGCCACCGTCGGCAAGGCATCGTCGTCCGTCAAGCTCAGCGTCGCGTTCGACGGCGCAGCCACCCCGTTGCCCCCCGCCGCGGTTCCGGAGACCGTCACCGACTTGTCCGGCGAATCCACCGCGTTGCCGTTCGCCGTCACCGTCACCTCGCCCGCGCTCGTCGTCGAACCCGCCGCGATCGTCAGCGTCTTCGCCGTGCTCAGGGTGAAGTCCGCGGCGACCGCGCCGGTCCCCGCCGCCGCCCCCACCGTCACCGTCACCGCCTCGCTCGATGGGCCGGACAAGGTCGCCGTCACCGTCGATATCCCACCCGTCTCAGAAATCGACGAGGGCGTGAGCACCAGCGCAACCGTCGGCAACGTCTCGTCGTCTTCCAGGGCCAGGATCACGTTCGGCGGGTTCGCCACCCCGTTGCCACCTGCCGCCGTGCCCGAGACGGTCACCGACTTGTCGGGCGAGTCCACCGTGTTGCCGTTCGCCGTCACCGTCACCGTGCCCGCGCTCACCGTCGCCCCGGCCGCGAGGGTCAGGGTCGTCGCCGTGCTCAGGGCGAAGTCGTCCACGACCGCTCCGGCCCCGGCCGACGAGGCCACCGTCACCGTCACCGCCTCGCTCGATGGGCCGGACAAGGTCGCCGTCACCGTCGAGACCCCGCCCTCCTCCGTAATCGACGAGGGCGTGAGCACCAGCGCCACCGTCGGCAAGGCATCGTCGTCCTCCAGGGTCAGCGTCGCGTTCGACGGCGCAGCCACCCCGTTGCCCCCCGCCGCCGCGCCCGAAACGGTCACGGACTTGTTCGGCGAATCCACCGCGTTGCCGTTCGCGGTCAACGTCACCGCGCCCGAACTCGTCGTCGAACCCGCCGCGATCGTCAGCGTCTTCACCGCGCTCAGGGCGAAGTCCGCAGCGACCGCCCCGGTTCCGGCCGCCGCCCCCACCGTCACCGTCACCGCCTCGCTCGACTTGCCCGTAAGCGTCGCCGTCACCGTCGAGACCCCGCCCTCCTCCGTAATCGACGAGGGCGTGAGCACCAGCGCCACCGTCGGCAACGTCTCGTCGTCCTCCAGGGTCAGGGTCACGGCCAGCGGGGCCGCCACCCCGTTGCCACCTGCCGCCGCGCCCGAAACGGTCACGGACTTGTGCGGCGAATCCACCGCGTTGCCGTTCGCGGTCAACGTCACCGCGCCCGAACTCGTCGTCGAACCCGCCGCGATCGTCAGCGTCTTCGCCGTGCTCAAAGCGAAGTCCCCCGCGACCGCGCCGGTTCCAGCGACCGCCCCCACCGTCACCGTCACCGCAGCGCTCGATGGGCCGGACAAGGTCGCCGTCACCGTCGATATCCCGCCCGTCTCCGAAATCGAGGTCGGCGCGAGCACCAGCGCCACCGTCGGCAAGGCATCGTCGTCTTCCAGGGTCAGGGTCACGTTCGGCGGGTTTACAACCCCGTTGCCCCCCGCCGCCGTACCCGAAACCGTCACCGACTTGTTCGGCGAATCCACCGCGTTGCCGTTCGCGGTCAACGTCACCGCGCCCGAACTCGTCGTCGTCCCGGCCGCGATGGTCAGGGTCATGGCCGTGCTCAAGGCGAAGTCCCCCGCGACCGCCCCGGCGCCCGCGGCGGCCGCGACCGTCACCGTCACCGCTTCGCTCGACGGGCCGGACAGGGTCGCGGTCACCGTCGAGACCCCGCCCGTCTCCGAGATCGATGTGGAGGAGAGCACCAGCGCCACCGTCGGCAGCGTCTCTTCGTCGGTCAGGGTCAGCGCCGCGCCCGGCACCGCGCCCGCGCCCTGGCCGTTGGTCAGCGCCGCCGTCACCGTCACGCTGCGCCCCGTGGAACCCTGGTGGATCGCGTCGTCCACCGCCGTCACCAACACCGTGTCCGAGGCCGCCGTCGTCGACCCCGCCGCGATCGTGATCGTCGTGTCCGTGCCCACCGTGTAGGAACCTGAGACCGGCGTCACCGTCACCGTCGAAGGCTGGCTCGACGGGTTCGACAAGGTCGCCGTCACCGTCGAAACCCCGCCGTTCTCCGAGACCGACGACGGGTTCAACGCCAAGGCCGCCGTCGGCGCAGGGTCGTCGTCCGTGATGGTCAGCGTCGCCCCCGTCACCGTCATGGTCGTCGAGTCCGCCGCCGCCCGGTCGTTCGCCACCGTCCCCGTCACCGTCGGCGTGCGGTCCGGCTCGTCCGTGGTGTTGTCCACCGCCGACACCGTCGCCGTGTCCGTGCTCGTCGTGTCGCCGGCCGCGATCACGATGGCCGCGTCCGCGCCGGCGCCCACCGTCCAGGCCCCGGCGACCGCCGTCACCGTCACCGTGGTCGCCGCGCCCGAGGGGTGCGACAGCCGCGCCGTCACCGTCGCCACGTTGCCCGACCCGCTCTCCGCGATGCTCGACGGGTTCAGCGCCAGGGTCACCGTCGGCGGGCCGTCGTCGTCGGTGGTGCTCACCGACACGTCCACGTCCGAGAGACCCTCGTAGTTGCCGTCGCCGCTCGACGGGTCGAGGCGCACGTTCCAGGCCACCGTGCCGTCGTCGACCGGGTCCTGCACCCCGGTCACCGTCACCGTCTGCGCGGTGTTCCAGGCCGCCGCGGCGAAGGTCAAGGCCGTCGAGGCGGCCGGCGCGCCGCCGCCCGCGGACACCCGCCCCTCGCCCTCATCCCGGCTCGTCACCGACACCGTCACCGCCTCCGACGGCTGCGTCCGCAACGCCACCGTGAACGTCGCCGTGCCCCCGGACTCCGTCGCCTGCCCCGTCACCCCGCCCACGGCCAGGCCGTACTCGTTGTCGCGGTTGTTCGCGTACACCGTGAGCGCGGTGAGCGTGTCGTACTTCGCGTCCGCGGTGTTCGTCTGATCCACCGTCACGGAGACGGTGTAGTCCCGGTTGCCGTCGACCGCCGGCGGCGAATCGTCCACCCCGGTCACCGTCACCGTCTGCGCCGTGCTCCAGTCGCTCGACGTGAAGGTCAGGACCGCCGGCGCCGCCGTGCCCTCGTCCGTGTCCGAGCTCGCCACGTCGAGCTCCACGTCCCCCGTGGGCTCGCTGTCCAACACCACCGTGAAGGTCGCCGTCCCCCCCGACTCCGTCGTCACCAGCCGGTTCGTCGTCGACGTCGCCGGCGACACCGAGACCCCCGCCGTGTCGTCGTCCGTCAGGGTCAGGGTCACGTTCGACGGGTTCGCCACACGGTTGCCGCCCGCCGCCGTCCCCGAGACGGTCACCGACTTGTTCGCCGCGTCCACGTCGTTGCCGTTCGCGGTCACCGTCACCTCGCCTGCGCTCACCGTCGAACCCGCCGCGAGGGTCAGGGTCGCCGCCGTGCTCAGGGTGAAGTCGCCCGACACCGCGCCCGTCGAGGCCACCGCCGCCGCCGCCACCGTCACCGTCACCGCCTCGCTCGACACTCCCGACAAGGTCGCCGTCACGGTCGATATCCCGTCCGTCTCCGAAATCGAGGTCGGCGTGAGCGCCAGCGCCACCGTCGGCAGGGTCTCGTCGTCCTCCAGGGTCAGGGTCGCGTTCGGCGGGTTCGAGACGCCGTGGCCGCCTGCCGCCGTGCCGGACACCGTCACCGACTTGTTCGGCGAGTGCACCGTGTTGCCGTTCGCGGTCACCGCCACCTCGCCCGCGCTCGTCGTCGAGCCCGCCGCGAGGGTCAGGGTCGTCGTGCTCGACAGGGAGAAGTCACCCGACACCGCGCCCGTCGAGGCCACCGCCGCCGCGGCCACCGTCACCGTCACCGCCTCGCTCGACGGGCCGGACAAGGTCGCGGTCACCGTCGAGATGCCGCCCGACTCCGTAATCGAGGACGGCGTGAGGACCAGCGCCACCGTCGGCAAGGCATCGTCGTCTTCCAGGGTCAGGGTCGCGTCCGGCGGGTCCACGACCCCGTTGCCCCCCGCCGCGGTTCCCGAGACGGTCACCGACTTGTTCGGCGCATCCACCGCGTTGCCGTTCGCGGTCACCGTCACCTCGCCCGCGCTCGTCGTCGAACCCGCCGCGATGGTCAGCTTCGTCGCCGTGCTCAGGGCGAAGTCCCCCGACACCGCGCCCGTCGAGGCCCCCGCCACCGCGGCCACCGTCACCGTCACCGCCTCGCTCGATGGACCGGACAAGGTCGCGGTCACCGTCGAGACCCCGCTCGTCTCCGAAATCGACGTGTCGGAAAGCGCAAGCGCCACCGTCGGCAGCGTCTCGTCGTCGGTCAGGGTGAGCGTCGCCCCGGTCACGGACACCGTCTGCGAATCGGCGGCGGCCTGGGCGTTCGCCGCCGTCGCCGTCACCGTCGCCATCCGGTCCGGCTCGTCCGTCGGGTTGTCCACCGCCGTGACCATCGCCGTGTCCGTGCTCGTCGTGTCGCCGGCCGCGACGACGATGGTCGCGTTGGCGCCCGCGCCCACCGTGTAGAAGCCCGACACCGCCGTCACCGTCACCGTCGTCGCCGCGCTCGACGGGTGCGAGAGCGCCGCGCTCACCGTGGAGACCCCGCCGTTCTCCGAAACCGCCGCCGGCGACAACGCCAAGGTCACCGCCGGCGGGTCGTCGGCGTCGGTAATGGTCAAGGTCACGCCGGACGGGTCCACCGCCCCGTCGCCGCCCGTCACCGTGGCCGACACCGCGACGGACTTGTCCGGCTGGTCCCGCGGCGGGGTGTCGTCGACCGCGGTGACCGTCACCTCGCCCGCGCTCGTCATCTGCCCCGCCGCCACGGTCAAGGTCGTCCCCGACTGCGTGAAGTCGCCGGCCGCCGCGCCCGTCCCCGCGGCCGCCGACACCGTGATCGTCGTCGCCTCGGTCGCGGCCCGGTTCAGGGTCGCGGTCACCGTCGAGACCCCGCCGGCCTCCGAGACCGACGTCGGGTCGAGCACCAGGGTCACCGTCGGCGCGTCGTCGTCTTCGAGGGTCAGGGTCACCGCGGACGGCGCCGCCACGCCGTTGCCGCCCGACGCCGTCCCCGACACCTCCACCGACTCGTGCGGCTCGCTGGCGGTGTCGTCGGTCGCCGTCACCGTCACCGTCCCGGTGCTGGCCGTGGCGCCGGCCGCGATGGTCAGCTTCGTCCCCGACTGCGTGAAGTCGCCGGCCACCGCCGGAGACACCGCCGCGGCCGACACCGTCACCGTCACCGCCTCGCTCGACTTGCCCGACAGCTCCGCGGTCACCGTCGATGCCGTCGTCGCCCCCGTCCCGCCCTCGGCAATCGTCGAGGGCGTGAGCACCAGGGTCACCGTCGGCAGCGCCTCGTCCTCGGCAATCGTCAACGTCGCGTTCGACGGCGCCGCCAGCCCGTGGCCGCCCGCCGCCGTCGCCGACACCGTCACCGACCGGTCCGGCTCGTGCACGTCGTCGTTCGCGGTCCCCGCCGCGCGGACCGTCACCTCGCCCGTGCTCGTCGTCCGCCCCGCCGCCACCGTCAGGGTCGCCGCCGTGCTCAGCACGAAGTCGGCCGCGACCGCGTTCGCCCCCGCCGCCGCCCCCACCGTCAGGGTCACCGCCTCGCTCGACACGAGCGACAAGGTCGCGTTCACCGTCGACACCCCGCCGGCCTCCGAGATCGACACGGGCGTGAGCACCAGCGCCGCCGCCGCCGTGTCGTCGTCGGTGATCGTGCCCGTCCCCGTCGCCGCCGTGCTCGACAAGGCCGCGTTCACCGGGCCGCTCAACGCCACCGCCACCGTCTCGTCCGCCTCGTCCACGTCGTCGCCCGTCACCGTCACCGCGACGCTCCGGCTCGTCTCCCCCGCCGCGAAGGTCAGCGTCCCCGCCGCCAGCGCGGTGTAGTCCGTCCCCGCCGCCGCCGTGCCGCCCGCCCCCTCCGCATAGTCCACCGTCACCTGCTTCCCGCTCACCGCGTCCAGGGTCACCGCGAACGAGAGCACCGCCGTCGAACCCATCGCCCCCTCCGCCACGCTCGGCGACGAGATCGACACCTCCGGCGCAGCATCGTCGTCCGTGATCGTTCCCGTGCCGGTGTCCGCCGTCTGCCCCGCCGCGACGGCCAAGGCCGCGTTCACCGGGCCGCTCAACGTCACCACCACCGTCTCGTCCGCCTCGTCCGTCGCGTCGCCCGCCACCGTCACATCGACGCTCCGGCTCGTCTCCCCCGCCGCGAAGGTCAGCGTCCCCGCCGCCAGCGCGGTGTAGTCCGTCCCCGCCGCCGCCGTGCCCCCCGCCCCCTCCGCATAGTCCACCGTCACCTGCTTCCCGCTCACCGCGTCCAGGGTCACCGCGAACGAGAGCACCGCCGTCGAACCCATCGCCCCCTCCGCCACGCTCGGCGACGAGATCGACACCGTCGGCGGGCCGTCGTCGTCGGTGATCGTTCCCGTGCCGGTGTCCGCCGTCTGCCCCGCCGCGACGGCCAAGGTCGCGTTCACCGGGCCGCTCAACGTCACCACCACCGTCTCGTCCGCCTCGTCCGTGCCGTCGCCCGCCACCGTCACCGCGACGCTCCGGCTCGTCTCCCCCGCCGCGAAGGTCAGCGTCCCCGCCGCCAGCGCCGTGTAGTCCGTCCCCGCCGCCGCCGTGCCGCCCGTCCCCTCCGCATAGTCCACCGTCACCTGCTTCCCGCTCACCGCGTCCAGGGTCACCGCGAACGAGAGCGCCGCCGTCGAACCCATCGCCCCCTCCGCCACGCTCGGCGACGAGATCGACACCGTCGGCGGGTCGTCGGCGTCGGTAATGGTCAAGGTCACGCCGGACGGGTCCACCGCCCCGTCGCCGCCCGTCACCGTGGCCGACACCGCGACGGACTTGTCCGGCTGGTCCCGCGGCGGGGTGTCGTCGACCGCGGTGACCGTCACCTCGCCCGCGCTCGTCATCTGCCCCGCCGCCACGGTCAAGGTCGTCCCCGACTGCGTGAAGTCGCCGGCCGCCGCGCCCGTCCCCGCGGCCGCCGACACCGTGATCGTCGTCGCCTCGGTCGCGGCCCGGTTCAGGGTCGCGGTCACCGTCGAGACCCCGCCGGCCTCCGAGACCGACGTCGGGTCGAGCACCAGGGTCACCGTCGGCGCGTCGTCGTCTTCGAGGGTCAGGGTCACCGCGGACGGCGCCGCCACGCCGTTGCCGCCCGACGCCGTCCCCGACACCTCCACCGACTCGTGCGGCTCGCTGGCGGTGTCGTCGGTCGCCGTCACCGTCACCGTCCCGGTGCTGGCCGTGGCGCCGGCCGCGATGGTCAGCTTCGTCCCCGACTGCGTGAAGTCGCCGGCCACCGCCGGAGACACCGCCGCGGCCGACACCGTCACCGTCACCGCCTCGCTCGACTTGCCCGACAGCTCCGCGGTCACCGTCGATGCCGTCGTCGCCCCCGTCCCGCCCTCGGCAATCGTCGAGGGCGTGAGCACCAGGGTCACCGTCGGCAGCGCCTCGTCCTCGGCAATCGTCAACGCCGCGTTCGACGGCGCCGCCAGCCCGTGGCCGCCCGCCGCCGTCGCCGACACCGTCACCGACCGGTCCGGCTCGTGCACGTCGTCGTTCGCGGTCCCCGCCGCGCGGACCGTCACCTCGCCCGTGCTCGTCGTCCGCCCCGCCGCCACCGTCAGGGTCGTCGCCGTGCTCAGCACGAAGTCGGCCGCGACCGCGTTCGCCCCCGCCGCCGCCCCTACCGTCAGGGTCACCGCCTCGCTCGACGTGCCGTTCAGCACCGCGGTCACCGTCGCCACCCCGCCGTCCTCCGAGATCGACGAGGCGGACAGCCGCAACGTCACGGCCAGCGCCGCGTCGACGAGGGTCAGCTCCGCGCCCGTGACCGTCCCCGCCCCTTGGCGGTTCCGCGCCGTCCCCCCGACCGTCACCCGCCGGTCGGCCACCCGCCTCGCCTCGTTCACCGCGGTGACCGCCACCGTGTCCGCCGCGTTCGCCGTCGCCCCCGCCGCGATGACGATGGCCGCGTCCTCCCCCACCGTGTACGCGCCGGACACCGGCGCCACCGTCACCGTCGTCCACTGGCTCGACGGATGGCTCAAGGTCGCGCCCACCGTCGTGGCCCCGCCGTCCTCCCGGACCGAGGCGTCCGCCACCGACAGGGTCACCGTCGGCGCGGCCTCGTCGTCGACGAGCAGCAGCGGCGCGCCGGCCACCGCCGCGTTCACCCCCTGGTCGTTGCTCGCGCTGCCGGTCACCCTCGTGGTCCGGTCCGGTGCGTCCGTGGCGTCGTCCACCGCGGTGACCGTCACCGTGTCCGCCGCGTTCGCCGTGGCCCCCGCCGCGATGACGATGGCCGCGTCCTCCCCCACCGTGTACGCGCCGGGCGCCGCCGCCACCGTCACCGTCGTCCACGCGCTCGACGGATGGCTCAAGGTCGCGCCCACCGTCGTGGCCCCGCCGTCCTCCCGGATCGAGGCATCCGCCACCGACAGGGTCGCCGTGGGCGCGGCCTCGTCGTCGGTGATGGTCAGGGCCCGGCTCGCCGGGGCCTCCACGCTCCCCGCGCTGGACGCCGCGCCGGACACCGGCGCCGCCTTGTCGGGCGCGTCCGTGGGGTCGTCCACCGCCGTCAACGTCACCGTGTCGGTGCTGGTCGTGCGCCCCGCCGCGAAGGTCAGCGTGGAATTCGCACCCAGCGTGTAGTCGCCGGCAGGCGACGGCGCCACCGTCACCGTCACCGCCGCGCTCGGCCTCCGGTCCAGGGTCGCCATCACCGTCGAAACCCCGCCCGACTCCGACACCGACCCCGGCGACAGCGACAGCACCACCCGCGGGGTCTCGTCGTCGTCGGCGATGACCAGGGTCCGGTTCGCCGGCGACGCCGCCCCGCCGCCCGCGGCGGCGCCGGACACCACCACCTCCTTGTCCGGCGCGTCCACGGGGTCGTCCACCGCCGTCAACGTCACCGTCCCGCGGCTCGCCGTCGCCCCCGCCGGGATGGTCAGGGTCGTCCCCGCCTGCGTGAAGTCGCCCGCCACCGCGCCGGTCGACGCCACCGCCGACGCCCGAACCGTCACCGTCACCGCCGCCCCCGCCGCCCTGTCCAGCGACGCGGTCACCGTCGCCGCGCCGCCCGACTCCGACACCGACCCCGTGGACAGCAACAGCGACACCGACGGCGGAGCCGCCCCGGGCGCCGTCCGGTTGGCGATGATCAGCGTCGCCGACGGCGGCGACCGCACGTCGCCGCCCGCCGCCGTCCCCGACACCGACACCCTCTTGTCCGACGTGCTCCCCGGATCGTCCACCGCCGTCAACGTCACCGTCCCGGTGCTGGTCGTGGCGCCGGCCGCGATGGTCAGCTTCGTCCCCGACTGCGTGAAGTCCCCGCCCACCGCCGGCGGCACCGCCGCCGCGGCGACCGTGATCGTCGCCGCCGCGCTCGCCGTCCGGTCCAGGATCGCCGTCACCGTGGACCGCCCGCCAGTCTCCGGCACCGACCCCGGCGACAGCGACAGCCGCGCCCGCGGCGCCGGCACCACCCGCACCCATTCGGAGTACTCGAACTTCCCGTAGACACTGCTTCCGGTCGTCGATTGGTACAGGACGACGAGGAACACCACCCCGTCGTTGTCGATCATCGACTGCGTGAGCGAGATCGACGTGGGCTTGCTCCCGCTCGCGATCTGCGTGCAGGAATCCGGCACCTTCTCGGTCGCCTGCAGCCGGTTGGGCTGGATGGTCCCCTGGATGACGCTCCGGGTAACGCACGCATAGGAACGCAGGTTGCGCCAGTTGCTGCTGCGCGGGGAGTCCACCGTGAACGGCTGCGACCCCCGCTTGCCGACCAGCGACCCGGTGGTGACGTCCCACCCATACCCGATCCACCTGGGCCCGCGCCAGTGGGCGCCGACGGCCAGGGAGGGCTCGCCGTTGTCGCTGATCGTCAGCGTCCGCGGCGCCGGGGCGACGACCCCCCGCCCACCGGACGCCGTGCCGGTGACGGTCACCGTCAGGGCGCCCCCCCGGTCGTTGCCGACCCCCCTGATCGTCACCGACCCGCTCCGGGTGCTCCCGGCCGGAACGACCAGCCGGCGGCCGCTCAACGTGTAGTCCGAGACCAGCGCCGGCGGCGTCGGCACGGTGTCCACCGTGACCGTCACCGCTTCGCTCGACGGATGCGAGAGCACCGCCGACACGTCGCTCCGGCCGCCGTTCTCGCCGATGGTGGAGGCCGACAGCGACAGCGACACCGTGGGGAGGCCGTCGTCGTCGGGGATCGCCAGGGTCCGGCTGCGCGGATGCGCCACCGGCGCCCCGGACGCCGTGCCGGAGACGATCACCGTCTTGTCCGGCGCGTCCGTGCGGTTCCCCACCGCGCTCACGGTCACCGCCCCCGTGCTCGCGGTCTCCCCCGCCGCGATGACCAGCCGGTGGCCGGTCAGCCGGAAGTCGCCGGGACCGGCGTTCGCCCCGGCCGCGGCCGAGACCGTCACCGTCACCGCCGCGCGCGCCCGCTTGTTCATCGTCGCCGTCACCACGGACGCGCCCCCCGACTCCGGGATCGAGGCCCGCGAGAGGTGCAGCGCCACCTGGGTCGCCACCCCCGGCAGGGTCACCGTCCCCGCGCCGCCGGACACCCCGAGCCCGAACCCGGTGAAGCTGCCGGTCGAGTCCGACGTGCTCTCCGCCACGCCGGGGAAGGTCGGGCGGCTCAGGGTGACGGTCAGATCCCGCGGGGCAGGCGTCCCGAACGCGGGGCTCGTCCGCAAGCCGGCGGGGATGGCCGCGGCGCCGGTCGAGCCGTCGCTCGCGGTCCAGGTCACCGACACCGCGAGCGGCGCGGCCTCGGCGATGCGCGCCCGCACCCGTCCCCGATGCCGCTCCGCCTCGACGTCGAGCGTGTAGAGCCCCCCGAGGTCGATGCGCCCCAGCCGGGTCAGGCCGTCGAACATCCCCGACGGCAGGGAGGTGAGCCGCACCGTCGAGAGATCGAGGCGCACCAGCGCCGCCATCTCGTCGAAGGGGCTCGCCGGCAGGGAGGTGAGGGTGGCGGCGCCGGTGATCTCCAGGTGCGTCACCCCGCTCAGCCCGTCGAAGTCTCCGTGCCTCAGCGAGGCGGGGCCGCTCACTTGCAGGCGGCCGGTGATGCCGGCGAGCTGCGCGGCGGTGACCCGGCACACCGACCCGCCCAGGCCGAGCCTGCTCCGGATCGCCGCCGCCACCTGCGGGGTCCGCGCGCAGACGTCCACGCCCCGCGACGCCGCCTCGGCTTCGGTGATGGTCAGCGTCGCGTCCGGCGGATTCGCCGCGCCGTTGCCGCCCGCGGCCGTGCCGGAGACGGTGACGGACTTGTCCGGACCGCCGACGCCGTCGTCGTTGGCGGTGATCGTCACCGTGCCGGCGCCGGTCGTCCGCCCCGCCGCGATGACCAGCCTCCTGGCGGCGCCCAGCGTGAAGTCGCCGGGCATCGCCGGCGGGACCGGGGCCGCGGCGACCCTCACCGTCACCGCCTGGCCGGATGGGCCGGAAAGCGTCGCCGTCACCGTCGAGACCCCGCCCGCCTCCGTGACCGACGAAGGCGACAGCACCAGCGCCAGCGTCGGCAGCGTCTCGTCCTCGGCGAGGGCGAGCGTGACCCCGGCGGGGCCGGCCACGCCGTTGCCGCCCGTCACCGCGGCCGAGACCGTCACCCGCCGGCCCGGCGCGTGGACGTCGTCATCGTTGGCCGTCACCGTCACCTCGCCGGCGCTGGCCGTGGCCCTCGCCGCGATGGTCAGGGTCGTCGTCGCGCTCAGGTCGAAGTCCCCCGGCCCCGCGCCGCTCGACACCACCGGCGCGGCCCGAACCGTCACCGTCACCGGGTCGCTCGACTTGCCCGACAGCGCCGCGGTCACCGTGGTGACCCCGCCCGACTCCGCGATCGTGTCCGGAACCGCCGAATCCGGTTCCGACAGGAACAGCGTCACCGCCGGCAGCGCCTCGTCTTCGGCGATGGCGAGCGTGGCCCCGGCGGGGTCGGCCAGGCCGTTGCCGCCCGTCACCGCGGCCGAGACCGTCACCCGCCGGTCCGGCGCGTGGACGTCGTCGTCCACCGCCGTCAACGTCACCGTGCCGGTGCTCGCCGTCCGCCCCGCCGCGATGGTGAGCGTCCGGGCCGCGCCCAGCGTGTAGTCGCCCGGCGCCGCGTTCGTCCCCGGCGCCGCGGACACCGTCACCGTCGCCGCCTCGTTCGCGGGCCGGTCCAGCACCGCGGTCACCGTGGAGACCCCGCCCGACTCCGAGATCGTGTCCGCGTTCGCCGGGTCCGGCTCCGACAGGGACAGGGTCATCGTCGGCGCCTCGTCGTCCTCGATGGTGAGCGTGACGCCGGGTGGGGCCTCGAGGCCGACGTTCGTCGTTCCCGAGACGGTCACCGCCTTGTCGGCCTCGTCGTCGGCGTTGTCGATCGCCGCGATGGTCACCGTGCCGGCGCTGACCGACGCGCCGGCCGCGAAGGTCAGGGCCGCGCCCGTCTGCGTGAAGTCCGTCCCCGCTCCCGGCGCCGCCGAGACCGTCACCGTCCCCGCCAGCACCGCCGGCTTGTCCAGGGTCGCCGTCACCGTGGCGACGCCGCCGTTCTCGGAGATCGCCGACCCGGAGAGCGCCAGCGCCGCCTTCGGCAGCGCCACGACGGGGACCCACTCCGCGTAGGCGTAGAAGCCATTGTTTACGTCGTTGCTGATCGGGGCGAACACGATGATGACCACGCCGTCGTTGTCGAGCATCGCCTGGGTGAGGGCAATCGTCGTCGCGGGCGGGTTGCGGTCGGAGAGCTGCATGCAACGGCGCGGGTCCGGCCGGGGGACGGGGGAGAAGCCCCCACTCTGGGCAACCGTCCGCGTAACGCATGCCCAGACCCCGAAGTTGGCGAAGGCGCCGCCGGTCCGGAAGACCGAGAGCGGTTGCGAAGCGGTGGTGGCGATCAGCGACTCCGTGCCGACGTCATATCCGGTGAAGAGCGCGGACGAGCTCGTCCACGTCCTCGCGTTCCCGCTCGGCAGGGTGTCGTTGTCGGCGATGGTCAGCGTCACGCTCGCCGGGTCCGCCGCGCCGGGGCCGCCGGCGGCCGTGCCCGAAACCGTCACCCGCTTGTCCGCCGCCCGCACCCGGTCGTTGACCGCGGTGATCGTCACCGTGCCGGTGCTGGCGGTCCGCCCGACCGCGATGGTGAGCCTCCGGCCCGGGCCCAGCGTGTAGTCCCCCGCCGCCGCGTTCGCCCCCGGCGCCGCCGTCACCGTGACCGTCACCGCCTGCTCCACCGCCCGGCCCGACACCGCGGTCACCATGGCCACGCCGCCGCCCTCCGAGATCGACGAGGCGGACAGCCGCAGCGTCACGGCCAGCACCGCGTCGACGAGGGTCAGCTCCGCGCCCGTGACCGTCCCCGCCCCTTGGCGGTTCCGCGCCGTCCCCCCGACCGTCACCCGCCGGTCGGCCGCCCGCCCCGCCTCGTTCACCGCGGTGACCGCCACCGTGTCCGCCGCGTTCGCCGTCGCCCCCGCCGCGATGACGATGGCCGCGTCCGCCCCCACCGTGTACGCGCCGGACACCGGCGCCACCGTCACCGTCGTCCACTGGCTCGACGGATGGCTCAAGGTCGCGCCCACCGTCGTGGCCCCGCCGTCCTCCCGGATCGAGGCGTCCGCCACCGACAGGGTCACCGTCGGCGCGGCCTCGTCGTCGACGAGCAGCAGCGGCGCGCCGGCCACCGCGGCGTTCACCCCCTGGCCGTTGCTCGCGCTGCCGATCACCCTCGTGGTCCGGTCCGGCGCGTCCGTGGGGTCGTCCACCGCGGTGACCGTCACCGTGTCCGCCGCGTTCGCCGTCGCCCCCGCCGCGATGACGATGGCCGCGTCCTCCCCCACCGTGTACGCGCCGGGCGCCGCCGCCACCGTCACCGTCGTCGCCGCGCTCGACGGATGGCTCAAGGTCGCCGTGACCTGCGTCGAACCCCCGTTCTCCATGACCGCGGAGTCCGTCACCGCCAGGGTCGCCGTGGGCGCGGGATCGTCGTCGGTGATGGTCAGGGTCCGGCTCGCCGGGGCCTCCACGCTCCCCGCGCTGGACGCCGTACCGGACACCGCCGCCGCCTTGTCCGGCGCGTCCATGGGGTCGTCCACCGCCGTCAGCGTCACCGTGTCGGTGCTGGTCGTGCGCCCCGCCGCGAAGGTCAGGGTCGGGTTCGCGTCCAGCGTGTAGTCGCCGGCCGGCGACGGCGCCACCGTCACCGTCACCGCCGCGCTCGGCCTCCGGTCCAGGGTCGCCGTCACCGTCGAAACCCCGCCCGACTCCGACACCGATCCCGGCGACAGCGCCAGCACCACCCACGGGGTCTCGTCGTCGTCGGCGAGGACCAGGGTCCGGCTCGCCGGCGACGTCGCCCCGCCGCCCGAGGCGGCGCCGGACACCACCACCTCCTTGTCCGGCGCGTCCACGGGGTCGTCCACCGCCGTCAACGTCACCGTCCCGCGGCTCGCCGTCGCCCCCGCCGGGATGGTCAGGGTGGTCCCCGCCTGCGTGAAGTCGCCCGCCGCCGCCCCGGTCGACGCCACCGCCGACGCCTGAACCGTCACCGTCACCGCCGCCCCCGCCGCCCTGTCCAGCGACGCGGTCACCGTCGCTGCGCCGCCCGACTCCGACACCGACCCCGTGGACAGCAACAGCGACACCGACGGCGGCGCCGCCCCGGGCGCCGTCCGGTTGGCGATGATCAGCGTCGCCGACGGCGGCGACCGCACGTCACCGCCCGCCGCCGTCCCCGACACCGACACCCTCTTGTCCGACGTGCTCCCCGGATCGTCCACCGCCGTCAACGTCACCGTCCCGGTGCTGGTCGTCCGCCCCGCCGCGATGACCAGCCGGCTCCCGCTCAGCCGGAAGTCCCCGCCCACCGCCGGCGGCACCGCCGCCGCGGCGACCGTGATCGTCGCCGCCGCGCTCGCCGTCCGGTCCAGGGTCGCCGTCACCGTGGACCGGCCCCCCGTCTCCGGCACCGACCCCGGCGACAGCGACAGCCGCGCCCGCGGCGCCGGCACCACCCGCACCCATTCGGAGTACTCGAACTTCCCGTAGACACGGCCTCGGATCGTCGACTGGTACAGGACGACGAGGAACACCACCCCGTCGTTGTCGATCATCGACTGCGTGAGCGAGATCGACGTGGGCTTGCTCCCGTTCGCGATCTGCGTGCAGGAATCCGGCACCTTCTCGTTCGCCTGCAGCCGGTTGGGCAGGATGTTCCCCTGGATGACGCTCCGGGTAACGCACGCATAGGAACGCAGGTTGCGCCAGTTGCTGCTGCGCGGGGAGTCCACCGTGAACGTTTGCGACCCCCGCTTGCCGACCAGCGACCCGGTGGTGACGTCCCACCCATACCCGATCCACCTGGGCCCGCGCCAGTAGGCGCCGACGGCCAGGGAGGGCTCGCCGTTGTCGCTGATCGTCAGCGTCCGCGGCGCCGGGGCGACGACCCCCCGCCCACCGGACGCCGTGCCGGTGACGGTCACCGTCAGGGCGCCCCCCCGGTCGTTGCCGACCCCCCTGATCGTCACCGACCCGCTCCGGGTGCTCCCGGCCGGAACGACCAGCCGGCGGCCGCTCAACGTGTAGTCCGAGACCAGCGCCGGCGGCGTCGGCACGGTGTCCACCGTGACCGTCACCGCTTCGCTCGACGGATGCGAGAGCACCGCCGACACGTCGCTCCGGCCGCCGTTCTCGCCGATGGTGGAGGCCGACAGCGACAGCGACACCGTGGGGAGGCCGTCGTCGTCGGGGATCGCGAGGGTCCGGCGGCGCGGGTCCGCCACCGGCGCCCCGGACGCCGTGCCGGAGACGATCACCGTCTTGTCCGGCGCGTCCGTGCGGTTCCCCACCGCGCTCACGGTCACCGCCCCCGTGCTCGCGGTCTCCCCCGCCGCGATGACCAGCCGGTTGCCGGTCAGCCGGAAGTCGCCGGGACCGGCGTTCGCCCCGGCCGCGGCCGAGACCGTCACCGTCACCGCCGCGCGCGCCCGCTTGTTCATCGTCGCCGTCACCACGGACGCGCCCCCCGACTCCGGGATCGAGGCCCGCGAGAGATGCAGCGCCACCTGGGTCGCCACCCCCGGCAGGGTCACCGTCCCCGCGCCGCCGGACACCCCGAGCCCGAACCCGGTGAAGCTGCCGATCGAGTCCGACGTGCTCTCCGCCACGCCGGGGAAGGTCGGGTTGCCCAGGGTGACGGTCAGATCCCGCAGGGCAGGCGTCCCGAACCCCGCGCTCGTCCGCGAGCCGGCGGGGATGGCCGCGGCGCCGGTCGAGCCGTCGCTCGCGGTCCAGGTCACCGAGACGGCGAGCGGCGCGGCCTCGGCGATGCGCGCCCGCACCCGTCCCCGATGCCGCTCCGCCTCGACGTCGAGCGTGTAGAGCCCCCCGAGGTCGATGCGCCCCAGCCGGGTCAGGCCGTCGAACATCCCCGACGGCAGGGAGGCAAGCCGCACCGTCGAGAGATCGAGGCGCACCAGGGCCGTCATCTCGTCGAAGGGACTCGCCGGCAGGGAGGTGAGGGTGGCGGCGCCGGTGATCTCCAGGTGCGTCACCCCGCTCAGCCCGTCGAAGTCTCCGTGCCTCAGCGAGGCGGGGCCGCTCACTTGCAGGCGGCCGGTGATGCCGGCGAGCTGCGCGGCGGTGACCTCGCACACCGACCCGCCCAGGCCGAGCCTGCTCCGGACCGCCGCCGCCACCTGCGAGGTCCGCGCGCAGACGTCCACGCCCTGCGCCGCCGCCGGGGGCGGGACGGCGGCCAGCACGGTTCCGGCCAGCGCCAGCGCGGCGACGAGGTTGCCGCCACGCCGGCCCTTCCCTCCGGCAACGGCGGTCTTCACCATCTTCGCCGCGACTCGATCATGCGGCGCCCGGCCCGGCTGCCGCGGCCATCGGATCGGACCGTCGCCGGGCCGCGCCCCCCGAAGTCGAGCCCGGGGTCGAGCCCGGGGATGAATGGTCCGCTTCCCGCGGCGCCGGTCCTGCAACGTGACGAAGGCTTCCGCGCAGTCCCGGGTCTCCGGCGGGAGGCGCTGCATCGCCGGCGGGCGCCGACCGGGGTTCCCGGTCCTTCCACGCTCCAGGGTGCGGTATGCCCGATACCGGGCTTCGTTGCGGTTTCTGCCGACGGGCAGGCCGGCGGCCGTGCAGGCGAGGCAGCGGAACGCCGCGTAGTACGCCGCGCCGACCGCACGGGGGAGGTTCGCCCGCGAGGGCGGGCATCGTACCGATTTCCGTCGGGCGTCGAGCCGTTGCAATCGAGTCGTGCGGGTTCAAGGCTCAGGCCGTGTCGATCCGGGGCCGCCCGACTATACAGCCGGCCGCCGGTCCATCGAAAGCTCCCGGGCCGCACCATCAGGGTCGTTTCACCCTGCGGAACCGGTCCGCGCGGGTGAGCCCGGTTCGGTCGAATCGGGGCGGCGAAGGTCCTGGGGACGGCGCCTCCCGCGGATGCAGGGGTTCCGGGAACGGCGCGGTGGGCACCACGCACCTCCCTGCCGGCGAGCCCCTTCGACGAGATGACGGCGCTGGTGCGTCTCGATCTCTCGACGGTGCGGCTCACCTCCCTGCCGTCGGGGATGTTCGACGACCCGACCCGGCTGGGGTGCATCGACCTCGACCGCGCCGCTGCACGACGGGCGCCCGGCTCCCGCGAGAGCCCCGTGCTCTGTTCGCAAGCCGTCGATCGTGATGAGGTGGAACGGGGTTCGAGATATCGTCCACCCCGCGATTCGGGGCATTTCGAAGGGCTGCCTGGCGGATTCGGCCCACGGCGGGGGCGGTTCCGCCCGCTGGGACGATGTGATTTCCTGTTCGTCGATCGGACGGGATGGAGCGAGCATCCAGCGCGAAAAACCCCACCGCGCACATGCCTCCGCGATGCCGGGGCAGGACGACACCGGCGCATCGTTGCTATGCTTTTCCGTTCGCCGACAGGATCCGAACCGCCTTCACGATGGGCCGAAAGAAACACAAGCCGCGCGGCGGGCAGGCGAGACGGCCCCGGCCGCCGCAGACGCCGCCGCCGGTTCAGCCGCCGCGGCGCCGCGAGCCGCTGCTTCCCCTCTCGCTCCCCGAGCTGCGTCCGCTTCGCCCGAGGTGGGACACGGGCGGCCTCGCCCTGCTCTTCGCCGGCGTGCTCGTCCTCTACGCCGCCTCCACCCCGCGCACCGTGATGCTGGAGGACGACGGCCTGTTCATCACCACCGCGGCCTTCGCTGGTGTCGCCCACCCGCCCGGATATCCCCTCTACATCGTGCTCGGCTGGCTCGCCTCGCTGGTCCCCTTCGGCAGCGTCGCCTGGCGGGTCCACACGCTGAGCGGCCTCATGGGCGCCCTCGCCTGCGCCTGCATCGCCTGGATCGTGCTGCGCCGCACCGGCAACCGGCCCGCCGCATTCCTCGCCGGCGCGGCCTTCGCGGTCTCCGAGCATTTCTGGTCCCAGGCGATCATCGCCGACGTCTACACGACCAACGCCGCCGCGGTGTTCCTGACCCTGGCTCTGGTGCAGGAGGCGGCCGAGAAGCGCAGCACGCGCCGGTGGCTGGGAGCCGCGGCGGTGTACGGCCTCGGTCTCGCCAACCACCATCCGCTGCTGATCCTCGCGAGCCCGGTCTTCCTCGCCTACGCCGTCGCGGCGGGGAAGGACTTCCGGAGCCGGCTCCACTACCTGATCCCCGCCGCCGCGCTCCCCGCCGCCGCCCTCTACGGCTGGATGGTCTGGCGTTCGCAGCAGCCGGTGCCGATCAACTTCCTGGGCCCCATCGACTCGTGGAGCGAGCTCCTCACCTTCATCGATCGCCGGATCTACGGACACATCGACCAGAACGTCAACGCCGGCCTCGCCGACAAGCTTCGCTATGCCGGGCACTTCGCGACGCAGGCGCTGTGGCAGCTCGGCGTCGTGGGCGGCCTCGCCGCCCTGTGGGGCGCGGTCGCGTCGTACCGGAGCGGCTGGCGTCTCGGGCTCGCCTGCGAAGTGCTGGCCTTCGCGGCCAGCAGCTTCCTGCTCATCGCCCTGCTCGGCTTCAACTACGAGCCGCTGAGGATCTACACCTTCCGCCCGTATCCGCTGGTCGCCTACGGCATCTTCGCGCTGTGGCTGGGCTACGGCCTGCACGCGCTGGCGCGAAGCGTGCGCGAGAGGGCGATGGGGCGACGAATGCTTCCCGCTCTCTGCGCGGTGTGCGCGCTCGCGGTGGCGGCCCTCGGGATCTGGAACGGGAGGGTCAACTACCGGCCGCACGACCGGTTCGCGGAGGAGCAGGCGCAGGCGATGCTCGACGTCGCCGAGGAGGACGGCGCCTTCGTGCTGTACGCGGACCCCTTCGTCGGCCCGATCACCTATCTCCACTGGATCGAAGGACGGCGCCCGAACCTCCGCCTGCTCGAGTACCACGGCCTGGTCTTCGCCGACCGGGTGGTGGAGCCCCTGTCCACGACACGGCAGAAGACCGCCGGCTGGGCCGAGTTCCTCGGGAGAGCGGACGAGCCGGTGTACTCCCTGTGGTTCGGCCCGGCCTTCTCGGCGGCGGGGCTCGCGCACCTCGGATTCTTCGTCGAGGTCCACAGGGAGATCGGACCGGGGCGGATCCAGATCCGGGCCAACGACGCGGCCAGGGAGTTCTTCAGGAAGCTGGCCGCGATGCCGGCGCCGAAGGACCTGCCGAGCGCGGTGCACCGCAATGAGATGATGAGAGGCTACGGGGAGTACCTGGGGCTCGCGCAGGTGGACGAGCGGTCCGCACTGAACGAATACGTCGCGGACGTCCTGCCGTTGGCGGAAGGCAGCTACTGGTCGCTGATGGGCATGTCCAAGGCGCTCGTGAGCCAGGAAGGCGACCGGCCCCTGCGGCTGGCGGAGACGTACTTTCGCAAGGCCATGCGGCTCGCGGGCGACGACCGCGGCAAGGAGCACCGGGCGGCGGAGCGCTTCGTGGAAGGACGGATCGCGTGGCGCAAGGGCGATGCCGGCCGGGCGAAGTCCTTGCTCCGCGAGTCCCTGCGCATCGATCGGGACCCGTCCAACCCGGCCCATGAGGCGCTCGAACGGATCACCCGATCCTCCCCGGGCCCGGCGCCCCCCGCCCCGGCCCTGCCGCGGACGTGACGGGCGGCCGATCCCGGCAGATCGCCGAAGACCGCCGGCCGGTCCCGATCACGGGGCGCGGCGGAACGTCCAGTCGGAGTTCATGAAATAGTTGAGCACGGCGGCCGGCGCGATGCCGCAGGCCTGCAGCAGCACCGGCGGGACTTCCGGGAACAGGAGCGACAGGGCGACGAACGTGGCGAAGCTCAAGGCGAGCGTCGCCAGCGAGACGGCGTTGTACTTCAGGGCCCGGGAACGTTTGCGGCCGACCATGACCCGCCCGGCGAAGGTCCAGTAGTTGTGCATCAGGAAGTTCGAGACGATCGACAGCTCGAGCGCGATCGGCGACGCCAGGTACTTGTGCAGCCCGAGGTCGAGGAGTAGCTGGAACGATCCGAGGTTGACCAGCGCGCCGGCCAGACCCACCAAGCCGTACTTGACGAGGACCCGGCGGCTCACCAGGCCCAGCCACCAGATGCGCCAGAAGAACTCCAGGATGCTCCCGGCGCCGAGCTTGGTCCGTCCGTGCTCGCGGTCGCGAAAATGGATCGGCTCCTCGACGACCCGTGCGCCGGTGTGGAGCAGGCGGTGCAGGAGCACCACCTGGAACGTATGGCCCCGCACCCGGATGTCCTCCACCTTCGCGGCCCGGAGCGCGGGCGCCCGGATCGCCTTGAAGCCCGCGGTGCAGTCGCGCACCCCCCGCAGCCCGGCGATCCACCGGGCGAAACGGTTGCCCCAGCGCGACAGCAGCCGCCGTCCGAGGCTCCAGCGCGGGTCGAGCGTGCCCCCGCCGACGTAGCGGCTGCCGATCGCCACGTCCGCTCCGCCCGCGGGGGCGCCTCCGGCAAGACGGGCCAGCAGCCTCGCGGCGTCCGCGGGGTCATGGGAGAGGTCGGCGTCCATCTGCACGACCACCCCCGCGCCGAGGGTCTCCAGGGCGTGGACCATCCCCCGCACGTAGGCCGGCCCGAATCCGCGCCGAGGGCCTTCCAGGAGATGGATGCGATCGTCCGATGCGGCGATCTCCCGGACCACCCGGGCGGTGCCGTCCGGGCTTTCGTCGTCGACGATCAGGAACGCGGTGTCCCGGTCCCGGTACAGTCCGGTCAGCCGATGCAGCAGCGGCGCGACGTTGGCTGCCTCGTTGTACGTGGGGATGACGAAGCACACGCCGCCCCCCGGAGTGTTCTGGCCCAATACGGCACTCCCGTGTCTACCGGATGGTCTTGCCGCCCGGCCGGAATCTACTCGAAACCGGCCGTCTCCGGGGGACGGCGCGGCGCCGGACCCTCGTCGTTCCCGCGGGACCCGGCCCACCCCTCGTCTTCCTGCGGAACCCGGCCCAGCCCCCGTCATTCCCGCCGGACCCGCCCTGTCCCCCGTCATTCCCGCGGGACCCGGCCATCCCCCGTCGTTCCCGCGGAACCCGCCCATCCCCCGTCATTCCCGCGAAAGCGGGAATCCATTGCGACGGTCATGAACGTCTCCGGGCTCCCGCTGCCCGCACCCGCTTCCGCGGGCCCGAGCGGCGCGGCGCCGGTCCCCCGGCCGGGTGCAGGTCCCGGCTCGAACGGGGGAACGACGGGGCTCTTCCGCCGGGACGGCGCCGGCCCGCCCCGGCGGCCCGGAATGACGAAGCCGCGTGTTCATGGCCCGCGTTCGCCCGGGAAACCCGATCTCGGCCGGAGCGTCCCGGGCGGCGACCGTGATGCCCGCATCCGACCCCGTGCTCGATGCGCAACGGGGCGATGAAGACGAAGTCCGGCCGGGCGGCGGCGCACGGGAGCGCGGCGGGCCGGCTCACCCCGGCGCGGCGAACCGGATCCCGAAGTTGGCCGGCGGGGATGGGGCGCCGGGGTCGATCCCGCGCATGAGCCGGGTATCGAGCCCTCCGGTGATGGTCGGGGTGAATTCGCGCCATCCGCGGATCGCGGGTTCGTCCCCTTCTCGGCGCAGGATGCGGACGCCGCCGAACGCCTTGTCCAGGGTGTAGCCGGGAACGGCGACGTCCGGGTCCCCGGAGACGAGGTGGCTGGCCGAGGCCCGGATCGTGTCCAAGTCCCGATGGAGGTGGTTGCCGTGCCCGGTCGCCACGTCGTAGAACGGGATCTTCCGGTGCAGGTAGTAGTAGCCGGGAAGGCTGTGGTAGTGGCGGTCGACGTGCCATACCGCCTCGACACCAGGCGCCGCGGCGAGATGGCGGTAGGCGCGGAACACCGGATCCTGGCCGCGGAGGAACCGGATCACGAAGCCCCGCGGGGTATAGGCGCCCTCGTACACCTCGTGCTGCCAGGGCAGGGCGTTCAGGATCCCGGCGAGCGACACCCCCGCGAACACCGCGCCGGCCAGGCCGTACACCCGCACCGGGCGGCCCAGGCCCGCGGCGCGACCCGGCGCGGCCGGCGTTGCCAGCCGGGCCACGATGCCGGCGCCGACGAGCAGCCAGAGCGGAATGACCGCGAAGATGAAACGGTACTCCTTGTGCGCCTGCGCGGAGTGCAGGACCAGGACCAGGGCGATGAGGGAGAGGAGGAAACCGTAGCGGCGCGGATCGCGGAACGCGGCCGCCACGCACGGCGCGCCCAGGCCCGCCCCGGCGAGCGCCAGCCACCACAGGTACTGCCACGCCGGACTGTCGCTGGAGCCGCTGACCGCGCTGAGCGCGACGTTGAAGCGGATGTTGGTGAGATACGAATGGAAGAGCCCGCCGTCCCACGTGAGCGCGTCGAACACCCCGGCCGCGAGCAGGAACGCGCCCGAGGCGAGAACGAGCTGCACCCTGGCCCCGGTCGCGCCCTTCCCCGGCGTCGCGCCCTGCCCGGCGCGCAGGAAGTACAGGCCGAGGAACACGAGGGCGAGCGGCGCGTACTGCATCCGGATCGCCGCCGCCAGGACCGCGAGCAACGCGGCCAGCCAGGCCGCCCCCACCCGGTTCCGGGGCGGGCGCACGCACAGCGCGAGCAGCGCCATCAGCACCGCGGTGGCCGTGAACCCGGTCAGCGGCTTGTGGGCGAAGCCGACCAGTTCGTACCAGAAGGCCCCGGCCAGCAGGGCGGCGCGCGCCGCGGCCTCGTCGAAGTGCCGGCGCGCGAAGAAGTACATCCCGGCCGGAATGAGCAACGAGATCGCGCAGAACACGAGCTTGACCCCGCCGACGTACCAGAACGGCTGGCCGAGACCGGCGGTGTCGAACAGCTTCAGGACCCCGGCGATCAGGGCCGGCGTCAGCCACGAACGCGCGCCGTAGAAGAACTCCCAGTAGAGGACCCCGTTGCCGAAGGCCAGGCGATGCCCCTGTTCCAGATACTGCATCAGCTCATCGGGATGCAGGAGGAAGTCGCCGGACAGGGCCACGGCCGCGCGCGCCGCGAACGCCAGGGCGAGCACCGGCCACAGGAGCTTCCAGACCGGTTCGGCGGGGGTCCGCGGGTGCAGCAGGAGGTCCGGCGCGGCGTCCAGCACCGAGCGCAGGCGTGACGGCGTACCCGGACTTCGAGGCGGTGGCGGCTCGTGCCTGCTCCTTCCTCTCCTCCGCGCCCGGGCCGGGCCGGGCGTCGCGGCAGGACGCTTTCTCGACGTGCGGGGGGCGCCCATCGGATCCGGAGACGGCTTGCGGGTACGACTGCCGCCGCCGCGGCCTACCAGGACACGCGCAGCTCGAGGCGAAGGCCGTGTCCGGGCCGGTCCGTCTCACGCTCGCGCCGCCAGCCCTCCAGGTCCAGATCGAACGCACCCGCCGGACGGGCCAGCCGCCACCCCAGCCCGTACCGGCGTTCCCCCTCCGGCGCCTGCCCGTAGCGGAGGTAGGGCGTCCCCACCCCGAAGCCCCCGAACGCGCCCACCCCGTAGCCCAGCTCCGCATCCAGCCCCGCTCCGCCCGGGCGCCCGCCGGACGGCGGCCGACTCCCGGCCACCCCTTCCTCCCACAGCCGCGCCGTACCGCTCCCCGCGCTCCCCCACACCGGCTCCACGCTGAGCGACAGGCCCCGGCCGTTCGCGCGGGGCGAGAACATCATGCCGCCCGTGATCCCCCACTCGTCCAGATCGCTCCGGTGCGCCGCCAGCCCCCGGCCCCGCGCCTCCAGGGTCAGACGACCGCCCGCATCGCTCCACGACACCCCGCCGCCGACCTCCACCCCCGCGCCCGTCGCCCCGTCACCGCCGTCCCAGCGAACCCCCAGCTCCGCCGACGGCGCGAGGCGCCCACCACCGGACAGCACGTACTCCCGCGTACCCTCCGCCGAGACCCGCAGCCGCTTCGTGCGCACCGACAGCCCCTCGATCAGGTCCCCGTTCTCGTCCACCTCGTAGCGGGTCGCCTGCCCCTCGCCCTTCAGGTCCAGCCGCACCGCTCCCCCGGCCGGCGACACCCGCCACGCGCCCCCCGCCGCCACCGCCAGCAGCCCGCTGTCGCTCTCCTGACGACCGAAGCGCTCCCGCAGCGCCTCGTCGACGATCTCGACCTCCCCGGCGCCGTAGCCCAACGCCCCCCACAGACGCGACCCGGACCCCGACGACCATCCCACGTAGGGCTGCACGCTCGCCATCCGGCTCCGGTGCACCCCCGCGACCGCCTCCTCACCGCCGCGGTCCGTGTACTCCAGCTCGCTCTCGAACCACGACAACCCGAGACCGCCGGTGAGCCCGGACCCGAACCCCGTGTCCGCCCCCAGGTGGGCCGCGAACAGATGGCCCGACCACTCGAGCGACGGCACGTCCCGCGACAGGCTCCGACGCTCCCCCGACCCCCAGACGGTGACGGACCGGCCCCCGCCCGGCCCCTCGCCTTCGCCTTCACCCCCGCCGCCGAGGCCGGCCGCGAACGACTGGCCGCTCCACAGCTCCTTCCATGACGCGCCGCCCTCTTCCAGGGCCTGCTCGTTGGACCGCACGAACCCTGCCAGCGCCGCGGACAGTCCCTCGCCGGACGCCCCCGAGCCGCCTCCGCTCCCGCCCCCCGCGGACCCCAACCGCCGCGACACCGCCTCCATCGCGCTCGCCCACGACGCGCGCGACACCTCCGGCAGGATCGAGCGGTTGATCGCCGCAAGGCGCGCCCGTGCAAGCGCGACGGCGGGGACCACTTCGATGGTGAACTCCAGCTCCGCGCTCTGACCGTCCATGTCCGTCGCCGTCCAGGTGTACTTTTTCTTCGCGAACTCCTCCGTCGGCGTCCCCGACAGGACCCGTCCTTCCCGCCCCAGTCCCGCCGGCAGATCCGGCGTCAGCGCGTAGACCAGATCCCCGTCCCCGCCCTCCGCCTTCGGCAGCGTCACCGGCTCGATGGCCTCGTCCTCCGTCCAGACGAACGCCTCGGGGAAGCCCCCCGTGAACTCCGGCGCCGTATCCGTATACCCCACCGCGAACGGCGAGAACGCCACCACCCCGGGCGCGCATACCCGCATCCGCTCCGCCTCGTAAGCCGACCCCGGAACCGCCGTCCATCGCCCGCCGTCATGGTGCAGCAGCACGGGTTCACGCCCCGCCGCGGCCGCCAGCAGTCCGTCACTCACCGGCAGGCAAAGGTGCAGCCCCGACGCCGGCACCGCTCCCATCACCCGCACGTCCACCGCCTCCCGCGAGGCCGCATCGCGTCCCACGGCGAACCCGGACCCTTCGAGCGACGGCACCGCCTCCCCCGAGAGCGGAGCCAGCCTGACGCGCACCCTCGCGCCGGCGATGCTGTAGGTCGCTTCCCTCTCCTGCGACGATGCCGCCAGAATCCGGGTGTCCCCGGCTTCCGCCACCGCCACGCCCAGCGTCTCCGACACCCCGTCGTACCCACCGCCCGACGCACGATGCGCCAGCGTCGCCGAATCGGCGTAGTCGTCCTCGTCCGGCGACGCCGTCACCGTCACCGTCTGCACCATGTTCCAGTCCGACGCCGTGAAGGTCAGGCTGCCGGGGGGGACCTCCACATCTGCATTGTCGCTCACCACCGCCACCGTCACCGGACCGGTCGGCTCCGTCGCAAGCCGGACCGTGTAATCCGCCCCCGCTCCGTCCGCCGCCGCTTCGAGCGGCATCGGCGCCAGCACCAGGCCCGCCACGTCGTCGTCGGTGAGTGTCAGCGTCGCCCCGGCCACCGCCCCGACGCCCCGGCCGTTGGACGCCGTGCCCGTCACCGTCACGCTGCGGTTCACGGGATTGTCGAGGTCGTCGTCCACCGCTGCGATCGACGCCGTGTCGGAATCCGCCGCCGTCGCCCCCGCCGCGATGACGATCTCCGCATCCGGACCCACCGTGTAGGCCCCCGCCACCGCCGTCACCGTCACCGTCGTCGGCTCGACCGACGGGTGCGACAACGTCGCCGTCACCGTGCTCACCTCGCGGGCCTCCGAGATCGACGACGGGGCCAGCGCCAAGGTCACCGTCGGCGCGTCGTCGTTGTCCTCGGTGCTCACGTCCACGTCCACGGGGGCGAGGCCGTCGTAGTCGGCGTCCCCGCTCGACGGGTCCAGGCGCACCTTCCAGTCCACGTCCCCGTCGTCGACGTCGTCGTCCACCCCGGTCACCGTCACCGTCTGGGGCGTCTCCCAGTTCTGCACCGTGAACACCAGCGACGGCGGCGACACCGTGCCCTCGCCCGGGTCCCGACTCGTCACCGACACCGTCACCGCCGCCGAGGGCTGGGTCTGCAATGCCACCGTGAACGTCGCCCGACCGCCGCCCTCCGTCGCCTGCCCCGTCACCGCGCTCTCGTTCAGACCGAACTCGTCGTCGCGGATGACCAGGGTCGCGGCGGAAGGCGCCGCCACCCCGTGCCCGCCCGTCACTGTCGCCGACACCGTCACCCGCTTCCTCCCCGAAGCCACCGCGTTGTCCACCGCCGTCACCGTCACCACGCCCGTGCTCGTCGTGCCGCCCGCCGCGAGGGTCAGCGTGGTGGTCGCGCTCAGCGTGAAGTCCCCCGCCACCGCCGGAGACACCGGCGCCGCCGACACCGTCAAGGTCGTCGCCTCCGTCGTCGGATGCGACAGACGCGCCGTCACCGTGCTCACCTCCCCGTTCTCCAGGATCGACGCGGGCGTCAGCACCAGGGTCGCCGTCGCCGTCGCCTCGTCGTCGGTCAGGGTCAGGGTCGCGGCCGACGGGTTCGCGACGCCGTGGCCCCCCGCCGACGTCCCCGACACCGCCACCTGCTTGTTCGCCGCGTCCACCGCGTTGTCGTTGCCCCGCACCGTCACCGTCCCGGCGCTCGTCGTCGACCCCGCCGCGATGGTCAGCGTCGTCCCCGTCTGCGTGAAGTCCCCCGCCACCGCGCCGGTCGAGGCCACCGCCGACGACGACACCGTCACCGTCACCGGCTGGCTCGACGGACCCGACAGCCGCGCCGCCACCGTCGAGACCCCGCCGTTCTCCGAGATCGAGGCCGGTCCCAGAACCAGGCTCGCCGTCGGCAGCGTCTCGTCGTCGGTCAGGGTCAGCGACGCCCCCGTCACCGCGCCCGCCCCCTGGCCGTTGGCCAAGGTCGCCGTCACCGTCGCCCTGCGCCCCGCGTTCCCCTGGTGGACATCGTCGTCCACGCCCGTGATCGACGCCGTGTCCGAAGCCGCCGTCGTCGATCCCGCCGCGATCGTAATGGTGTTGTCCGCCCCCACCGTGTAGGCCCCGGAGACCGCCGTCACCGTCACCGTCGACGGCTCGCTCGACGGGTGCGACAACGTCGCGCTCACCGCCGAAGCCCCGCCGTTCTCCGACACCGACCCCGGGTTCAGCGACAGCACCACCCCCGGCGCCGCCTCGTCGTCGGGGATGGCCAAGGTCACCGACGACGGGTCGTTCGTCAGCCCGAGGCTGTCGGTAGCCGTGCCCGAGACCGTCACCGACTTGTTCGGCGCGTCGGCCGTGTCGTTCACCGCCGTCACCGTCACCAGCCCCGCGCTCGTCGTCGCGTTGGCCGCGAAGGTCAGGGTCGTCGCCGTGCTCAAGGTGAAGTCGCCCGCCGCCGTGTTCGCCCCCGCCGCCGCGGCCACCGTCACCGTCACCGCCGCGCTCGACTGCCGGTCCAGGGTCGCCGTCACCGTCGCCACCCCGCCGTTCTCCGAGATCGAGCTGGAAGACAGCACCAGCCTCGTCTGCGGGGTGTCGTCATCGGCGAGGGTCAAGGTCGCGTTCGCCGGGTTCGTCACCCCGTTGCCCCCCGCCGACGTCCCCGAAACCACCACCTGCTTGTTCCCCGAAGCCACCGCGTTGCCGTTGGCCCGGACCGTCACCGCACCCGTGCTCGTCGTCGAACCCGCCGCGATCGTCAAGGTCGTCGCCGTGCTCAGGTCGAAGTCCGCCGCCACCGCGCCCGTCCCCGCTGCGGCCGCGACCGTCACCGTCACCGACTCGCTCGACGCACCCGACAACGTCGCCGTCACCGCCGACACCCCGCCTTCCTCCGAGATCGAGGCCGGCGTGAGCACCAGGCTCGCCACCGGCAACGTCTCGTCGTCGGTCAGGGTCAGCGCCGCCCCGGTCACCGACCCCGCCCCCTGGCCGTTCGCCAGGGTCGCGGTCACCGTCGCGCTCCGCCCGGCGCTCCCCTGGTGGATGCCGTCGTCCACCGCCGTCACCAGCACCGTGTCCGAGGCGGCCGTGGTGGCGCCCGCCACGATCGTGATGGTCGCGTCCGAACCCACCGTGTAGGAACCGGAAGCCGCCTGGACCGTCACCGTGGAGGGCTGGCTCGACGGGCGCGACAAGGTCGCCGTCACCGTCGAGACGCCGCCGTTCTCCGAGACCGACGCCGGGTTCAGCGACAGCGTCGCCCCCGGCGCCGAGTCGTCGTCGCGCACCGTCAGCGCGGCGCCCGTCACCGCCATCGTCGTCGAATCGGCCGTCGCCCGGGCGTTGGTGAGCGACGCGGTCACCGTCTCCGTCCGATCCGGCGCGTCCGTGTCGTTGTCCACCGCCACGACGGTCGCCGTGTCCGAGGCCGCCTGCGTCGCCCCCGCCGCGATCACGATCGCCGCGTCCGTCCCCGCCGTGTAGAACCCGGAGACCGCGGTCACCGTCACCGTCGTCGCCGCCCCGGACGGGTGCGAGAGCCGCGCCGTCACCGTCGACACGTTGCCCGTCCCGCTCTCCGCGATGCTCGCGGGGTTCAGCGCCAAGATCACCCCCGGCGGGCCGTCGTCGTCCGTCGTGGTGACGGAGACGTCCTCCTCGACCGACGACGTGTCGTAGTCGCCGTCCCCGCTCGACGGGTCGAGGCGCACCGTCCAGGTCACCGTCCCGTCGTCGACGGTGTCCCGGACCCCGGTCACCGTCACCGTCTGCGCCGTGCTCCAGCCCCCCGTCGTGAATATCAGCGACGGCGGCGACGCCGTGCCCTCGCCCGCATCCCGGCTCGACACCGACACCGTCACCGCCGCCGTCGGCTGCGTCCGCAGCGCCACCGTGAACGTCGCCTGCCCGCCCGCCTCCGTCGCCTGCCCGCTCACCGCGCCCACGTTCAGCCCGAACTCGTTGTCGCGGTTCCTCGCATACACGGTGACCGCCGAGAGCGCGTCGTAGTTGGAATCCGCGGTGTTCGTCTGGTCGATGGTCAGGGTGACCGTGTAGTCCCGGCTGCCGTCGGCGGCGGCATCGTCCACCCCGGTCAGGGTCACCGTCTGCGCCGTGCTCCAGTCGCTCGCCGTGAAGGTGAGCGAAGACGGCCCCACCGTGCCCTCGCTCGTGTCCGAGCTCGCCGTGCCGATCTCCACGTCCCCCGTCGGCTCCGTCGCCAGCTTCACCGTGAACGTGGCCGTCCCCGCCGATTCCGTCGTCTCCAGCCGGTTCGTCGTCGAGGTCGCCGGAGACACCGCGATCCCCGCCGTATCGTCGTCGGTCAGGGTCAGCGAAACCCCGCCGCCGGACACCGTGCCCGCGCCGTGGCCGTTGGTCAGCATCGCCGTCACCGTCACCTGACGGTCCGCCGCGTCCACGTCGTTGTCCGTGGCCGTGAGCGCCGCTCCGTCCGGACTCGTCGTCGCCCCGGCCGCGACCACGATCCGCGACGCCGCCCCCGAACCCACCGTGAACGCCCCCGTCACCGCCTGCACCGTCACCGTCGTCGCCTGCGCCGAACGCCGGCTCAAGGTCGCCGTCACCGTCGTCACCCCGCCGTTCTCCGAGATCGACGAAGACGACAGCGCCAAGGTCGCGTCCGGCGCCGCATCGTCGTCGGTGATGGTCAGCGTCCGGGCGATCGGCTGCTGCACGCTCTGGTCGTTGACCGCCGTTCCCGAAACCGTCGCCTGCCGGTTCGGCGCGTCGGTGTCGTTGTCCACCGCCGCCACCGTCACCGTGCCGCTGCTGGTCGTCGCGCCCGCCGCGATGGTCAGCGTCGCCGCGCTCGACAGCACGTAGTCCCCCGCCGCCGCCCCGGTCGAGGCCACCGGCGCGACCGACACCGTGACCGTCGTCGCCGCGCTCGACGCCCGGTTCAAGGTCGCGGTCACCGCCGCGGTGCTGCCCGTCCCGCTCTCGTCGATGGTCGAAGGCGTCAACACCAGGGTCACCGTCGGCGGGCCCTCGTCGTCGCGGATGGTCAGCGTCACCGCCGACGGCGCCAATGCCCCGTTGCCGCCCGCCACCGCCGCCGTCACGCGCACTTGGGCGTCCGGCTCGTCGGCGGAGTTGTCCTGCGCCGTCACCGTCACCGTGCCCGTACTGACGGTGGCCCCGGCCGCGATGGTCAGCGTCGTCGTGCTCGACAGCGCGAAGTCCCCCGCGACCGCGCCCGTCGACGCCACCGCGGCGGCCGACACGGTGAGCGTCACCGCCGCGCTCGATTTGCCCGAGAGCGTCGCCGTCACCGTGGAGACCCCGCCGTTCTCGCCGACGGTCGCGGGCGTGAGCACCAGCGCCACCGTCGGCCGGGTCTCGTCATCCGTCAAGGTCAGGGTCACGTTCGACGGATTCGTGACCCCGTTGCCCCCCGCCGCGGTCCCCGAGACCGTCACCGACTTGTTCGGCGAATCGACGTCGTTGCCGTTCGCGGTCACCGTCACCAGGCCCGCGCTCTCCGTCGCCCCGGCCGCGATGGTCAGGGTCGCCGCGTTCGACAGGGTGAAGTCCCCCGCGACCGCGCCGGTCCCCGCCGCCGCGGCCACCGTCACCGTCACCGCGGCGCTCGACACTCCCGACAAGGTCGCCGTCACCGTCGCCACCCCGCCCGTCTCCGAAATCGACGAGGGCGTGAGCGCCAGCGAAACCGTCGGCAGGGTCTCGTCGTCCGTCAGGGTCAACGTCACGTTCGGCGGATTCGAGACGCCGTTGCCGCCCGTCGCGGTTCCCGAAACCGTCACCGACTTGTTCGGCGAATCCACCGCGTTGCCGTTCGCCGTCACCGTCACTTCGCCCGCGCTCGTCGTCGCCCCGGCCGCGATGGTCAGCGTCGTCCCGGACTGCGTGAAGTCCGCCGCGACCGCGCCCGTCCCCGCGACCGCGGCCACCGTCACCGTCACCGCCGCGCTCGACTTGCCCGAGAGCGTCGCCGTCACCGTCGAAACCCCGCCCGTCTCCGTAATCGACGAATCGGAGAGCGCCAGCGCCACCGTCGGCAAGGCGTCGTCATCCTCCAAGGTCAGGGTCACGTTCGGCGGGTTCGCCACCCCGTTGCCGCCCGCCGCCATCCCCGACACCGTCACCGACTTGTTCGGCGAATCCACGTCGTTGCCGTTCGCCGTCACCGTCACCAGGCCCGTGCTGGTGGTCGCGTTGGCCGCGAAGGTCAGCGTCGCCGTCGTGCTCAAGGTGAAGTCCGCCGCCACCGCGCCGGCCCCTGCCGCCGCGGCCACCGTCACCGTCACCGCCTCGCTCGATGGGCCGGACAAGGTCGCCGTCACCGTGGAGACCCCGCCCGTCTCCGAGACCGACGTGGCGGAGAGCGCCAGCGACACCGTCGGCAAGGCGTCGTCGTCCGTCAAGGTCAAGGTCACGTTCGACGGGTTCGCGACGCTGTTGCCGCCTGCCGCCGTGCCCGAGACGGTCACCGACTTGTTGGGCGAATCCACCGCGTTGCCGTTCGCGGTCACCGTCACCAGGCCCGTGCTGGTGGTCGCGTTGGCCGCGAAGGTCAGGGTCGTCGCCGTGCTCAAGGCGAAGTCCGCCGCGACCGCCCCGGCCCCCGCCGCCGCGGCCACCGTCACCGTCACCGCTTCGCTCGACGGGCCGGAGAGCGTCGCCGTCACCGTCGAAACCCCGCCCGTCTCCGAAATCGACGAGGCGGAGAGCGCCAGCGCGACCGTCGGCAACGCCTCGTCGTCTTCCAAGGTCAGCGTCACGTTCGGCGGGTTCGCCACGTTGTTACCGCCCGCCGCGGTCCCCGAGACCGTCACCGACTTGTTCGGCGAATCCACGACGTTGCCGTTCGCCGTCACCGTCACCAAGCCCGTGCTGGTGGTCGCGTTGGCCGCGAAGGTCAGGGTCGTCGCCGTGCTCAAGGCGAAGTCCGCCGCGACCGCGCCGGTCCCTGCCGCCGCGGCCACCGTCACCGTCACCGCCTCGCTCGACGGACCCGACAGCCGCGCCGTCACCGTCGAGATGCCGCCCGTCTCCGAAATCGACGAGGCGGAGAGCGCCAGCGCAACCGTCGGAAGCGTCTCGTCGTCGGTCAGGGTCAGCGCCGCGCCCGTCACCGCGCCCGCGCCCTGGCCGTTGGTCAGCGCCGCCGTCACCGTCACGCTGCGCCCCGTGGAACCCTGGTGGACCGCGTCGTCCACGGCCGTCACCAGCACGGTATCGGAGGCCGCCGTGGTGGCACCGGCCGCGATCGTGATCGTGGCGTCCGTGCCCACCGTGTAGGCCCCCGAGACCGCCGTCACCGTCACCGTCGAAGGCTCGGACGACGGGTGCGAGAGCGTCGCCGTCACCGTCGCAATCCCGCCGTTCTCCGACACCGACGTCGGTGCCAGCGCCAAGGCCACCCCCGGCGCAGGGTCGTCGTCGGTCAAGGTCAGCGTGGCGCCCGTCACCGATATCGTCGTCGAATCGGCCGCCGCCCGGGCGTTGGCGACCGTCGCCGTCACCGTCGGCGTCCGATCCGGCTCGTCGGTCGTGTTGTCCACCGCCGCCACCGTCGCCGTATCCGAGGCCGCCGTCGTCGCCCCGGCCGCGATCACGATGGTCGCATCCGTTCCCACCGTGTACGCTCCCGGGACCGCCGTCACCGTCACCGTCGTCGCCGAACCCGACGGGCGCGACAGCTTCGCCGTCACCGTCGCCACGCCGCCGCTCTCCGAGACGCTCGACGGGTTCAACGCCAAGGTCACCCCCGGCGGGCCGTCGTCGTCGGTGGTGGTCACGTCCACGTCCACGTTCGCCAAGCCGTTGTAGTCCGCGTCTCCGCTCGACGGGTCGAGGCGCACCTGCCAGGTCACCGTCCCGTCGTCGACCGGGTCCTGCACCCCCGTCACCGTCACCGTCTGCGCCGTGCTCCAGGCCGCCGCGGCGAAGGTCAGGGTCGTCGAGGGCGCCGGCGCCCCGCCGCCCGCGGACACCAGCCCCTCGCCCTCGTCCCGGCTCGCGACCGACACCGTCACCGCCTCCGAAGGCTGCGTGCGCAGCGCCACCGTGAACGTCGCCGCGCCCCCCGCCTCCGTCGCCTGACCCGTCACCGCGCTCACGTCCAGCCCGTACTCGTCGTCCCGGATCGTCAGCGTCGCGTTCGACGGGGCCGCCACGCCGCGCCCGCCCGAAGCCGTCGCCGACACCGTCACCGACTTCATCCCGGAGGCCAGGGCGTCGTCATTCGCCGTCACCGTCACCAGCCCCGCGCTCGTCGTCGATCCCGCCGCGATCGTCAGCGTCGTCGCCGTGCTCAGCGTGAAGTCCGCCGCCACCGCGTTCGCCCCCGCCGCCGCCGCGACCGTCAACGTCGTCGCCGCGCTCGACGGGCCGGAGAGCGTCGCCGTCACCGTCGACACCTCCCCGTTCTCCAGGATCGAGGACGGGGTCAGGACCAGCGTCGCCGTCGCCGTCGCATCGTCGTCCTCCAGTGTCAGCGTCACGTTCGGCGGGGCCGCGACGCCGTTGCCCCCCGCCGCGGTTCCCGAGACCGTCACCGACTTGTTCGGCGAATCCACGACGTTGCCGTTCGCCGTCACCGTCACCGTGCCCGAGCTCTCCGTCGCCCCGGCCGCGATGGTCAAGGTCGTCGCCGTGCTCAGGGTGAAGTCGTCCACGACCGCGCCGGTCCCCGCCGCCGCGGCCACCGTCACCGTCACCGCCGCGCTCGACGGGCCGGAGAGCGTCGCCGTCACCGTCGAGATGCCGCCCGTCTCCGAAATCGACGCCGGATCCAGAACCAGCGCAACCGTCGGCAGCGTCTCGTCGTCGGTCAAGGTCAGCACCGCCCCCGTCACCGTGTCCGCGCCCTGGCCGTTGGTCAGCGTCCCGGTCACCGTCACGCTGCGCCCCGCGGAACCCTGGTGGACGTCGTCATCGACCGCCGTCACCGTCGCCGTGTCCGAGGCCGCCGTCGTCGATCCTGCGGCGATGACGATGGTCGCGTCCGTACCCGCCGTGTAGGCCCCGGCGACCGTCGTCACCGTCACCGTCGAAGGCTGGCTCGACGGGCGCGAAAGCGTCGCGCTTACCGTCGACACCCCACCGTTCTCCGAGACCGATGCCGGGTCCAGCGCCAAGGTCACCCCCGGCGCCGCGTCGTCGTCCTCGATCGTCAGGCTGGCCCCCGTCACCGACATCGTCGTCGAATCGGCCTCGGCCCGGCCGTTGCCGATCGTCGCCGTCACCGTCTCCGTCCGGTCCGGCGCGTCGGTGGTGTTGCCCACCGCAACGATGATCGCCGTATCCGTGCCCGTCGTCGCCTCCGCCGGGATTACGATCACCGCATCCGTCCGATCGTAGAAGCCCGCAATCTCCCTCACCGTCACCGTCGTCGGCTCCCCGGACGGATGCGAGAGCCGTGCCGTCACCGTCGAGATGCCGCCGTTCTCCGAGACGCTCACCGGATTCAGCGCCAAGGTCACGCTCGGCGGGCCGTCGTCGTCGTCGGTGGTCACGGAGACGTCCACGTCCGCGACGGTGTTGTAGTCGGTATCCCCGCTCGCCGGGTCGAGGCGCACCTTCCAGGTCACCGTCCCGTCGTCGACGTTGTCATCCGCACCGGTCACCGTCACCGTCTGCGCCGTGTTCCAGCTCTCCGTCGTGAAGGTCAGCGACGAAGGCTCCGCCCGCCCCTCGCTCCCATCCGGGTTCCCGTCCTCATCCCGGCTCGACACCGCCACCGTCACCGCCGCCGTCGGCTGCGTCTGAAGCACCACCGTGAACGTCGATTGTCCGCCCGCTTCCGTCGCCTGACCCGTCACCGCGCTCGCGCCCAGCCCGAATTCGTCGTCGCGGATCGTCAGCGTCGCGTCCGACGGAGCCGCCACGCCGCGCCCGCCCGCCGCCGTCGCCGACACCGTCACCGTCTTCATCCCGGAGGCCACCGCGTTGTCGTGCGCCGTCACCGTCACCAAGCCCGCGCTCGTGGTCGAACCCGCCGCGATCGTCAAGGTCGTCGCCGCGCTCAGCGTGAAGTCGTTCCCCATCGTGCCCGGCCCCGCCGTCGCCCTGACCGTCAGCGTCGTCGCCGCGACCGTCGGGTGCGAGAGCGTCGCCGTCACCGTCGACACCTCTCCGTTCTCCAGGATCGAGGGCGGGGTCAGGACCAGCGTCGCCGTCGCCGTCGCCTCGTCGTCGGTCAAGGTCAAGGTCGCGTCCGGCGGGTCCGCGACCCCGTTGCCGCCCGCCGCCGTTCCCGAGACCGTCACCGGCCGGTCCGCCGCGTCCACCGGGTTGTCGGTCCCGCGCAGCGTCACCAGCCCGGTGCTGGTCGTCGCCCCCGCCGCGATGGTCAGCGTCGTCCCCACCTGCGTGTAGTCGCTCGACGACGCCGTCGACACCGTCACCGTCACCGCCGCGCTCGACTTGCCCGAAAGCGTCGCCGTCACCGTAGACAGGCCCCGGTTCTCCGAGACCGACGCCGGATCCAGGACCAGCGCCACCGTCGGCAGCGTCTCGTCGTCTTCCAGCGTCAGCGCCGCCCCCGTCACCGCGCCCGCGCCGTGGCCGTTCGCCAGCGTCCCCGTCACCGTCACGCTGCGCCCCGCGCTCCCCTGGTGGACGTCGTCGTCCACCGACGCCACCGTCGCCGTGTCCGAGGCCGCCGTCGTCGACCCCGCCGCGATGACGATGGTCGCGTCCGTTCCCACCGTGTAGTAACCGGAGACCGCCGTCACCGTCACCGTCGACGGCTGGCTCGACGGGTGCGAGAGCGTCGCTCTCACCGTCGACGTCCAGCCCGGTACCTCCCGGATCGACGACCGGCTCAGCGTCAGCGTCGCCCCCGGCGCCGCCTCGTCGTCCTCGATCGTCAGCGTCGCCGCCGTCACCGTCATGGCCATCGAATCGGCCGCCGCCCGGTCGTTGGTCACCGTCGCCGTCACCGTCGCCGTCCGGTCCGGCGCGTCCGTGTCGTTGTCCACCGCCGTCACCAGCGCCGTGTCCGTGCCCGTCGTCGCCTCCGCCGGGATCACGACCACCCCCGCCGCCCCCGAACCCACCGTGAAGAACCCGGAGACCGCCGATACCGTCAGCGTCGTCGCCGCGCCGGAGGCGTGCGAAAGCCGCGCCGTCACCGTCGCCAGCCCGCCGTTCTCCGCCACCGACGCCGGCGACAGCGCCATCGTCACCGTCGGCGCGCCGTCATCGTCGGTGGTGGTCACGGAGACGTCCACGTCCGCGACGGCGTCGTAGTCGGCATCGCCGCTCGCCGGGTCGAGGCGCACCTTCCAGTCCACGTCGCCGTCGTCGATCGTGTCCTGGACCCCGGTCACCGTCACCGTCTGCGCCGTGTTCCAGTTCTCCGTCGTGAAGGTCAGCGACGGCGGCGACGCCGTGCCCTCGCTCTCATCCGGGTTCCCGTCCTCATCCCGGCTCGACACCGCCACCGTCACCGCCGCCGCAGGCTGCGTCTGCAACGCCACCGTGAACGTCGCCTGACCCCCCGCCTCCGTCGCCTGACCGGTCACCGTGCTCACCGCCAACCCGCGCTCGTCGTCCGCGTTGACCGCATGGACCGTCACCGCGGAAAGCGCGTCGTAGCTGGAATCCGCCGTTTTCGTCCGGTCGACGGCCAGCGTCACCGTGTAGTCCCGAGAGCCATCGGTCGCGGGCGGGGAATCGTCCACCCCGGTCAGGGTCACCGTCTGCGCCGTGCTCCAGTCGCTCGCCGTGAAGGTCAGCGTCGACGGCGCCGCCGTGCCCTCGCCCGTGTCCGAACTCGCCACGCCGAGCCCCACGTTCCCCGTCGGCTCCGTCGCCAGCCTCACCGTGAAGGTCGCCGTGCCTCCCGACTCCGTGGTCCGCAGCCGGTTCGTCGGCGAGGTCGCCGGTGAGACCGCGATCCCCGCCGTGTCGTCGTCGGTCAAGGTCAGGGACGCCCCCGTCACGGTCCCCACCCCGTTGCCGTTCGCCGCCGTCGCCGTCACCGTCACCGCGGCGTCCGCCGCGTCCACGTCGTTGTCCACCCCGGACACCGTCGCCGTGTCCGTCGGGCTCGTCGTCGCTCGCGCCGCGATTACGATGGTCGCGTCCGACCCCACCGCCCAGGCCGCCCCCGGCCCCGCCGTCACCGTCACCGTCGTCGGCTCCGAAGACGGGTGCGAGAGCGTCGCGGTCACCGTCGCTACGCCCCCGTTTTCCGTCACCGGGGACGGCGACGCCGCGAGCGTCACCCCCGGCGCCGGGTCGTCGTCGGTGATCCCCAGCTCCACGACGGACGGATCGACCACCCCTTGCGGGCCGGTCGCCGTTCCCGACACCTCCAACATCTTCCCGTCCGGCCCATCCGGCCCGTCCACGTCGTTGTTCGTGGCGGTGATCGTCACCGTCCCGGCGCTGGTCCTGGATCCGGCGGCGATGGTCAGCGTCGCCGCGCTCAGCGCGAAGTCGCCCGCCGTCGCCCCGGTCGAGGCCTTCGGCGAAACCGAGACCGTGACCGTCGTCGCCGCGCTCACCGCCCGGTTCAGCGTCGCCGTCACCGTCGCCACCCCGCCGGCCTCCGAAATCGACGACGCGGACAGCACCAGCGTCACGGCGTCGTTGTCGTTGTCCCGGATGGTGAACGTGACGTCGGACGGGTCGGCCATCCCGCGCCCGCCCGCGGCCGTCGCCGACACGGTCACGCGCATATCCGATTCGCGCAGCGAGTCGTCCACGGCGGCGATCGTCACACTCCCCGCGCTGGTCGTCGCCCCCGCCGCTATGGTCAGCGTCGTCCCCGACTGCGTGAAGACGTCCTCGGGCGCGCCGCCGCCAGGCGCCGCCGCCGACACCGTGAGCGTCGCCGCCTCGGCCGATGGCCGGTCCAGCGTCGCCGTCACCGTCGCCACCCCGCCGGCCTCCGAAATCGGCACCGGCTCGACCTTCAGCGTCGCCGCCGCCGTCGCGTCGTCGTCCGAGATCGTCAGCGTCGCGTCGGACGGGTCCGCCACGCCGCCGCCGGCCGCGGTTCCCGAAACCGTCACCCGCTTGTCCGGCGCGTCCGTCTCGTTGTTCACCGCCGTCACCGTCACCAGGCCCGAACTCGTCGTCGAATCCGCCGCAATCGTCAGCGTCGTCGCCGCGCTCAGGCTGAAGTCACCCGCCACCGCCCCCGACGACGCCACCGCCGTCGCCGAGACCGTCACCGTCACCTCCGCGCTCGACGGGTGCGACAGACCCGCCGTCACCGTGCTCACCCCGCCGTTCTCCGAAATCGCGTCCGGCGACGCCGCATCCGGCTCCGACAGGACCAGCGCCACCGTCGGCGGGTCGTCGTCGTCGGTGATCTCCAGCTCCACGGCGGCGGCGACCGTCGCCCCGTGGCCGCCCGCCGCGGTTCCCGAAACCGTCACCCGCTTGTCCGGCGCGTCGGTCGTGTTGGCGACCGCCGCGATCGTCACCACCCCCGAGCTCGTCGTCGTCCCGGCCGCGATGGTCAGCGTGTTCGCCGCGCTCAGCGCGTAGTCGTCCTCCGTCGCCCCGGTCGAGGATTTCGGGGCGACCGCGATCGTGATCGTCGCCGCCGCGCTCGACCTCCCGTCCAGCGTCGCCGTCACCGTCGCCGTGCCGCCGGTCTCGGAGATCGACGCCGGCATTACCGTCAGCGTCGCCGTCGGCGCGTCGTCGTCGGTGATCGTGCCCGTAGCCGTGGCCGCCGTCGTCGAGAGCGCCGCGTTCGCCGGACCGCTCAACGCCACGACCACCGTCTCGTTCGCCTCGGCCAGCGCGTCGCCCGCCACCGTCACGTCGAGGGTCTTGCCCGTCTCCCCGGCGGCGAAGGTCAGGGTTCCCGCCGTGAGCGCCGTGTAGTCCGTCCCCGCCGTCGCCGTGCCGGCCCCCTCGGCGTAGTCCACCGTCGCCTCGCGCCCGCTCGCCGCGTCCAGCGCCACCTTGAACGACAGCGTCGCCGAGCCGCTGTCGCCCTCGGCCACGCTCGGCGAGGAGATCGACACCGTCGGCAGCGGGTCGTCGTCGGTGATGGTGCCCGTGCCGGTCGCCGCCGTCGCCGAGAGCGTCGCGTTCGCCGGGTTGCTCAGCGTCACGACCACCGTCTCGTCCGCCTCGTCCAGCCTGTCGCCCGCCACCGTCACGTCGATCGTCCCGCCGGTATCGCCCGCGTCGATGGTCAGCGTGCCGGCGGCGAGCGCCGTGTAGTCCGTCCCCGCCGTCGCCGTGCCGCCCGCCCCCTCGGCGTAGTCCACCGTCACCGCGCGCCCGCTCGCCGCGTCCAGGGTCACCGCGAAGGTCAGCGTCGCCGAGCCGCCGTCGCCCTCGGCCACGCTCGGCGAGGAGATCGACAGCACCGGCGGGTCGTCGTCGTCGGCGATCGCCAGGGTCGCCGCGCTCACCGCGCCCGGACCCGCGGGGTCGTCGGTGGTGAGCACGCCCGAGACCGTCGCCCGCTCCAGGGCTTCCTCGTCCAGCGAGTCGGGCTGCGCCGAGATCGTCACCAGGCCGGCGCTCGTCGTGGAGTTCGCCGCGAAGGTCAGCGTCGTTCCCGACTGCGTCCAGTCGCCCGTCCCCGCCGGGTCCGGAGACCCCGGCGCGACCGAAACCGTGATCGTCGCCCCCGCGGTCGACGTCCGGCGCAGCGTCGCCGTCACCGTCGCCACCCCGCCGGTCTCCGAAATCGACGCCGACGACAGCGCCAGCACCGCCGACAGCAGGCCGTCGTCGTCCTCGATCGTCAGCGTCGCGTCGGACGGGGCGACCACCCCGTTGCCGCCGGCGGCCGTCCCCGAAACCGTCACCTCCTTGTCCGGCGCTTCGACGGCGTTGTCCACCGCCGCCACCGTCACCACACCAGCACTCGCCGTCGCCCCGGCCGCGATGGTCAGCGTCTTCTCCGCGCTCAGCGCGAAATCGCCCGCGACCGCCGGGGGCACCGCCGCCGCCGCCACGGTGACCGTCACCGCCGCGCTCGACTTGGCCGACAGCCGCGCCGTCACCGTCGCCGTCCCGCCGTTCTCCGAAATCGACCCCGGCGACAGCGCCAAGGTCACCGTGGGCAGCGTCTCGTCGTCGGTCAAGGTCAGCGCCGCCCCGGTCACCGCGCCCGCACCGACGCCGTTGTCGACCGTCGCCGTCACCGTCACGGGCCGCCCGGCGCTCCCCTGATGGACGTCGTCGTCCACCGCCGCGACCGTCGCCGTGTCGGTGGCGCTCGCCGTCGCCCCGGCCGCGATGACGATGGTCGCGTCCGAACCCGCCGTCCAGGACCCCGACACCCCCGTCACCGTGATCGTCGTCGCCGCGCGCGACCGGCCCGAAAGCGTCGCCGTCACCGTCGCCTCCCCGCCGTTCTCCGAGATCGACGACGGCGACAGCGCCAAGATCACCCCCGGCGCGCTTTCGTCGTCGGTGATCGTCAGCGTCCTGCCAGCCGGGTCGGCCACCCCGTTGCCGCCCGCCGCGTCGCCCGAAACCCTCACCGACCTGTCCGGCTCGTGGGTCGCCGCCGCGTCGCCGGCGTCGTTCACCGCGGTGACCGTCACCGTCCCGGCGCTGGTCGTGGATCCGGCGGCGATGGTCAACGTCTTCGCCGCGCTCAGCGCGAAGTCGCCCACCACCGTGTCGCCCCCCGCCGCCGCCGCCGTCACCGTCACCGTCACCGCCGCGCTCGACTTGCCCGACAGCCGCGCCGTCACCGTGGAGACGCCGCCGTTCTCCGAAATCGCGTCCGGCTTCGACGCATCCGGCTCCGACAGCAGCAGCGTCACCACCGGCAGCGCCTCGTCGTCTTCGATGGTCACCGTCACGTCGCGCGGGTTCGCCGCGCCGGAGCCGCCCGAAACCCGCCCGGAGACCACCACCTCCTTGTCGGGCGCGTCCACGTCGTTGCTATGCGGGATGACGGCCACCTGCCCCGTGCTCGTCGTCGCCCCGGCCGCGATGGTCAGCGTACTCCCCCCCTGGTAGAAGTCCGCCGCGACCGCCGGGAACACCGGGGCCGACGTCACCGTCACCGTCGCCGCCTCGCTCGCCGGATGCGACAGCTTCGCCGTCACATACGACCACGACACGCTGCTCTCCGCGACCTTGGCCGGGGTGAGCACCAGCGTCACCACCGGCGCCCGGTCGTCGTTCTCGATCGTCAGCGTCACGGCGGCCGGGTCCGCCGCCCCGCGCCCGCCGGCGGTCGTTCCCGAAACCCGCACGGTCCTGTCGGGCGCCACCGCGTCGTTGTCCGCCGCCGTCACCGTCACCAAGCCGGCGCTCGTCGTCGTCCCGGCCGCGATGGTCAGCGTCGTCCCCGACTGCGAGAAGTCGCTCGCGGTCGCCGGAGACACCGCCGCCGCCGACACCGTGACCGTCACCGCCTCGCCGGAGGGATGCGAGAGCGCCGCCGTCACCGTCGACACCCCGCCGTTCTCCGAAATCGCGTCCGGCGACGACGAATCCGGCTCCGAAAGCAGCAGCGTCACCGTCGGCAGGGCGTCGTCGTCGGCGATGGTGCCCGTGCCGGTCGCCGCCGTCGCCGAAAGCGTCGCGTTCGTCGGGCTGCTCAGCGCCACCTTCACCGTCTCGTCCGCCTCGTCGGCCGCGTCGCCCGCCACCGTCACGTCGACGGTCGCGACCGTCTCCCCGGCCGCGATGGTCAGCGTGCCGGCGGCGAGCGCCGTGTAGTCGGTCCCCGCCGCCGCCGTGCCGCCCGCCGCCTCGGCATAGTCCACCGTCACCTCGCGCCCGCTCTCCGCGTCCAGCGTCACCTTGAAGGACAGCGTCGTCGTCGCGCCCGCCGCCCCCTCGGTCGCGCGCGGCGAGGAGATGGAGATCGTCGGCGGGTCGTCGTCGTCCACGATGGCGAGCGTCACCGCGGCCGGGGCGAGCGCGGCCGGCGCGCCGCCGCCCGAAACCGTCGCCGAGACCGTCACCCTGCCGTCCGGCTCGTCCAGGGCGTCGCCGGCCGCCGTCACCGTCACCGTCCCCGAACTCGCCGTCGCTCCGGCCGCTATGGTCAGCGTGCTGCTCGCGCTCAGCGTGAAGTCGGCCGCGTCGGTGTCGGCGCCGGGCGCGGCCGACACCGTGACCGTCACCGCCGCCGACGGCGCGGGGCTCGCCGTCGCCGTCACCGTCGAAACGCCGCCGGTCTCCGGGATCGACGCGCTCGACAGCTCCAGCGCCACCTCCGGCGCGCCATCGTCGTCGACGATGGTGAGCTCCGCCGCCTCCGGCGCCGCGACCCCGTTGCCGCCCGTCGCCGTTCCCGAAACCCGGACCTTCCGGTGCAGCCTGTCGTCGGCGGCGTTGTCCACCGCCGCCACCGTCACCACGCCGGTACTCGCCGTCGCCTCGGCCGCGATGGTCAGCGTCGTCGCCGCGCTCAGGTCGAAGTCGCCGGCCACGGTGGGGTCCACCGCCGCCGCCGACACCGTGACCGTCACCGCCTCGCCGGAGGGATACGAGAGCGCCGCCGTCACCGTCGCCACCCCCCCGTTCTCCGAAATCGACGCCGGAGACAGCGCCAAGGTCACCGTCGGCGGCGTCTCCTCGTCGTCGGTCAGCGTCAGCGCCGCCCCGGTCACGGCGCCCGCGCCCTGGTCGTTGGACAGCGTGGCCGTCACCGTCGTCGAACGGGCGGCGCTCCGATGGACGTCGTCGTCCACCGCCGCGACCGTCACCGTGTCCGAAGCGTTCGCCGTCCGCCCCGCGGCGATGACGATGGTCGCGTCGAGGCCCACCACGGTGTAGGACCCGGGCGCCGGCGCCACCGTCACCGTGGTCGCGGCGCTCGACGGGTGCGAGAGCGTCGCCGTCACCGTCGCCCTGCCGCCGTTCTCCGAAATGCTGTTCGGCGACGCCGCCAGCGTCGCCGTCGGCGCGTCGTCGTCGTCGGCGATCTCCAGCGCGACCGCGGACGGGTTGGCGATCCCCGGCGGGCCGGACGCCGTTCCCGTCACCGTCACCCGCTTGTCCGGCGCGTCGGTCGTATTGTCGAACGCGACGATCGCCACTACGCCCGCGCTCGTCGTCGCCCCGGCCGCGAAGGTCAGCGCCGCCCCGGTCTGCGTGTAGTCGGTATGGACCGTCGGCGAGACCGGCGTCGTCCGCACCGAGATCGTCGTCGGCGCGCTCGTCGGATGCGAGAGCGTCGCCGTCACCGTGGAGACGCCGCCGTTCTCCGAAATCGCGTCCGGCGCCGACGAATCCGGCTCCGACAGGAGCAGCGTGACCGTCGGCGCCGCCTCGTCGTCCCTGATCGCCAGCGCGACCGCGGACGGGTCCGCGATCCCCGCGAGGGCGGACGCCGCCGTTCCCGAAACCGTCACCCGCTTGTCCGGCGAGTCGCTGGAATCGTCCACCGCCGTCACCGTCACCACGCCCGCGCTCGTCGTCTCCCCGGCCGCGACCGTGAGCGTCGTATCGCCGCTCAGCGTGAAGTCGCCGGCCGCCGCGTGCGCCCCCGCCGCCGCCGACACCGTGACCGTCACCGCGGCGCCCGCCGGGCGCGACAGCGCGGCCGTCACCGTCGCCGCCCCCGCCGCGCCGCCCGCCTCGTCGATCGACGCCGGCGACAGGACCAGCGCCACCGTCGGCGCCGCCTCGTCGTCGGCGAGCGTCAGCGCCGCCCCGGTCACCGCGCCCACCCCGGAGCCGTTCGCCGCCGCCGCCGTCACCGTCGCGATCCGCCCCGCGCTCCCCTCGTAGACGTCGTTGTCCACCGCCTGGACCGTCGCCGTGTCGGAGGCGTTCGCCGTCGCCCCGGCGGCGATGACGATGGTCGCGTCCGCGCCCGCCGTATAGGCGTCCGCGACCCCCGTCACCGTGACCGTCGTCGCCGCGCTCGACGGGTCCGACAGCTTCGCCGTCACCGTCGCCACCCCGCCCGACTCCGAGACCGACGCCGGCGACAGCGCCAGCGTCACCGTCGGCGTCGGGTCGTCGTCGGCGATCGTCAAGGTCGCGTCGGGCGGGTTCGCCACGCCGCCGCCGGACGCCGCGCCCGAGACGGTCACCGACTTGTCCGGCGAATCCAGGTCGTCGTCGTTCGCGGCGATCGTCACCACGCCCGAGCTCGTCGTGTCTCCGGCCGCCAAGGTCAACGTGGTGTCGCCGCTCAGCGTGAAATCGCCCGCTTGCGCCGGCGCGACCGCGGCGGCCGATACCGTGATCGTCACCGCGGCGGAGGCCGCGCCGCTCAGCTTCGCCGTCACCGTCGCCCTCCCGCCCGTCTCGGCGATCGACGCCGGCGTGAGGACCAGCGTCGCCAGCGGCGCCGTGGCGTCGTCGTCGCGGATGGCCAGCGTCACGGCGGTGATCGAGGGGTTCAGGCCGTGGCCGTTGGCCGCGGTAGCCGTGACCGTCACCGACTCGTCGGCGTCGTCGGCGTCGTCCGCCGCGGCGATCGTCACCACGCCGCCGCTCGCCGTCCGCCCCGCCGCTATGGTCAGCGTGGTCGCCGTGCTCAGCGCGAAATCCGCGGCGTTCGTGTTGCTCCCGAGGGCCGCGGCCGCGGCCACCGTCACCGTCGTCGGCGCGCTGGACGGGTGCGAGAGCGTCGCCGTCACCGTGGCGACGCTGTTCGCCCCGCTCTCGTCGATGGTCGAAGGCGCAACCGCCAGCGCGACCGTGGGCGCGGCGTCGTCGTCCTCGACCGTCAGCGTCGCGTCCGCCGGGTCGGCCATCCGGTGGCCGCCCGACGCCGCGCCCGAAACCGTCACGCCCTTGTTCGGCGAATCGGTCGTGTCGGCGTTCGCCGTCACCGTCACCAGGCCTGCGCTCGTCGTCGCTCCCTCGGCGAAGGTCAGCGTCCTGTCCGCGCTCAGGGTGAAGTCGCCCGCCGCCGCCCCGGCCCCCGGCGCCGCCGACACCGCGATCGTCACCGCCGCGGCCGACGGCACGGCGAGCGTCGCCGTCACCGTGGAGAGGCCGCCGTTCTCCGTGATCGAGTCCGGGGTCAGCGCCAAGGTCGCCGTCGCCGCGTCGTCGTCGTCGATCGTGATCGCGCCCGTGTCCGCCGTCTGTCCCGCGACGACGGCCAGCGTCGCGTTCGCCGCGCCGCTCAGCTTCAGGACGATGGTCTCGTCCGGCTCGTTCACCGTGTCGCCCGTCACCCGCACGCCGACCGTCGCGGTCGTGTCCCCGGCCGCGAAGGTCAGCGTGCCGGCGGTGAGCGCCACATAGTCCGTCCCCGACTCCGCCGTGCCGGTCCCCGCGTCGGCGTAATCGACGGTCACGACCTTCCCGCTCTCCGCGCTCGATTCCACCTCGAAGGAGACGGTCGTCGGCCCGGAATCGCCTTCGGACGCGGTCGGGGCGGAGAACGACAGCACCGGCGGGGCGTCGTCGTCGCGGATGCGCCCCGTGCCGGTGTCCGCCGTCCGCCCCGCCGCGACGACGGCCAGCACCGCGTTGGTCGGGGCGCTCAACTCGACGATCACCGTCTCGTCCGCCTCGTCGGTCCTGTCCCCGGTCACCGTCGCCGCGACGGTCTTGCGCGTCTCGCCGGCGGCGAAGGTCAGCGTGCCCCCGGCGACCGCCGCGTAGTCGACCCCGGAGGTCGCCGTGCCCGTCCCCGCGTCCGCCCAGGCGACCGTCGCCTCCCGGCCGCTCGCCGGGTTCAGCGTCACCGTCCAGGTCAGCGTCGCCGGGACCCCCGAACCGCCGTCCCCCTCCGTCGCCCGCGCGGTCGGGGAGATCGACAGCTCCGGCACGGGGTCGTCGTCCGTGATCGTGCCTGTGGCCGTGTCCGCCGTCTGCCCCGCCACGACGGCCAGCGCGGCGTTGCCCGGGTCGCTCAACGACAGGACCACCGTCTCGTTCGTTTCGTGCAGCCTGTCGCCCTTCACCGTCGCCTCGATGGTCCCGCCGGCCGTCTCTCCCGCCGCGATGGTCAGGGTCCCCGCGGCGAACGTCGTATAGTCCGTCCCCGCCGCCGCCGTGCCCGTGCCGGCGTCGGCGTAGTCCAGGGTCACCTCCCGCCCGCTCACGCCGACCTGCGACCCGTACCTGTCGCACGTGCCGTCCGCGAGAAACGCGAAGCAGTACCGTATCGGGCTCAAGGTCACCTTCCAGGTCAGCGTCGCCTCGCCGCTGTCGCCCTCCGTCACACTCGGCGCGGAGACCGACAGCGCCGGCGGGTCGTCGTCGTCCTCGATCGTCACCGGCAGGGTCGCGGTCGCCAGGCCGTCATGGACGCCGTCGCCCGCGCTCGCCGGGTCCAGCGTGAACGTGACCCGCTCGTCGCCCTCGTCCAGCTCGTCGAGAACCCCCTGCGCGGCCACCGTCTGCGCCGTGCTCCAGTCGCCCGGGGTGAAGGTCAGCGTCTTCGACGGCGTGCAGCCGGGCGTGCCGGACACGCAGACCCGCGCGTCGCTCCGGCTGCCGCCCGTCACCGTCACCGTCACGTCCGCGGTCGGCTTGCTCGCCAGCGCCACGGTGAAGTGCGTCCGCACGTCGCTGGAGCGCCAGCTCTCCCCGATCGTCAGCGCCGTCTTCGAGATCGAGAGCCCCGCCTCGTCGACGTCCACGGTCCGCGCCTTCGCCTCCACCGTCGCCAGCTTGGCGTAGGCGTCCGTGCTCGCGCCGCCCGGGTCCAGGGTCAGCCGGTAATCGACGTCGCCGTCGTCGACGTCGTCCGCCACGGCGGTCAGCGTCACCGTCTGCGCCGTGTTCCAGTCGCCCGCCGTGAAGGTCAGCGCCGTCGAGGCCGCCGGCGCGCCGGCCCCCGAGGACAGCTTCCCTTCGCCGTCGTCGGCGCTCGCCGCCGTCACCGTCACCGCGCCCGTCGGCTGGGTGGCGAGCTTCACCGTGAAGGTCGCCGTGGCGCCTTCGTCCGCGGTGAGCCACGGGTCGTTGCCGGCGCCCGGAAGCGCCGGGTCGAGCACCAGGGCCGCGTCGTCGTCCTCGGTGATGGTCAGGGTCAGGGCCGGCGGATTCGCCGCCCCGCTGGACACGCCCGACACCCTCACCCTCTTCCCGGCAACGGCGCCGTCGACGACCGAGTCGACCTCGTCGTCCACCGCGGCGATGGTCACCGTGCCGCTGCTCGCGGTCACGCCCGCCGCGATGGTCAGCGTCGTTCCCGACAGCGTGAAGTCGTCCGCCGCCGCGTTCGTCCCCGGCGCCGCCGACACCGTGACCGTGACCGGCGTTCCCAGCGCGGCGGCCAGATGCGCCGTCACCGTCGCCACCCCGCCCGACTCGGAGATCGGCGTGCTCGACAGCGCCATCGTCAGGTTGGTCGGCGTGCCCGTCGCTTCCGCCGACGCGGCGCCGTCCGGCGCGCCGGCCCGCTTGGAGATCACGCGCACCGTGTATTCCCTGCCCGCCCGGAGCCCGGTGATCGTGTACGTCGTCGTGGCGTTGCCGCTCACCGTCGCCTGCCGGGTCGCCGGGGCGTAGCTCTCGGTCCCCGACTTCCACTGGATGCGGTAGCCGTCCGCCTTCGCCGCCGCCGTCCAGCTCACCTTCAGCGCCCCCACCGCGGACGCCGCGCTGACGCCCGTCGCCGCGTCCGGCGCGCGCGGCTCGACCGTGATGGCGACCGCCAGCGTCTCGTCGTCGCCGTCGCGGTCGGCCACCGTCAGCGAATAGCCGGCCTCGGCCGCGTCCACCGTCGGCGTGCCGGAGATCGTGCGCGTGGCCGCGTCCCACGCCAGCCCCTGGGGCAGGCTCAAGGTCGACGACGCGCCCGGCCCGGTCAGCGTATAGGTCAGCGTCTGGTTGCCGCCCGAGGCCGCCGGCAGGACCTGCGAGACCGCCCGGTCCTCCGTCCACGTCCAGGCCGCCGCGGCGTCGGCGGCGAACGCCGGCTGCGTATTCTCCTCCACCCCCAGGCGGAACCCCAGCGTCGTCCGGTCGCCGTCGACGTCGGTGGCGGTCAGCGTATAGGACTTCGTGGCCGAAACCTCCGTCGGCGTCCCGGTGATGACGCGCGTGGCCGAGTCGAGCGCCAGCCCCTCGGGCAGCGCCGGCGCGACGGTGTATCTCAGCGGCGAGTTGACGTCCGTCGCCGTCTCCCCCACCCCCGGCGTCGGGAACGTCGCGGCGGGCAGAACGGGGTCGTCGGCCCACACCGGGGCGCCGTCCACGAAGGACTTGTCCGCGACCGTGGCCGACCCGAAGGACGGCGAGCGGTCGTTGACCCGCAGGTCGCCCCGGTTCGTGAACGAGAGCTGGGTGCGCGCGTCGATGTCGTAGATCGCATGAACGTTGAGGTTGCTGCGGAGCCGGATGGAGCCGTCCGGCTGATTCGGGCCAAGAAATTGGAGGGGGGAGAACCGGAAGGGATGGCGCGGAAGCGAGATGCCGTCGCCGTCCCAGTCGTCGGCCCGCACCTGGTATTCCATGATCACCTCGAAGGTGTCCCCCGACTTGCCGAACTGCGGCGTCGCCTCGCGTTCCTTGTCTCCGATCAGGAGCTTCATGTGGATGCCGGTTTCCGTGGCGCGGACGATCTGGTCGAAGACGAGCGTGAACACGATCCACTGCCCGGTCGTGACGTTGCTGAGCGACTGCCCCTGGTGGCCATGGATCCTCATGTTCTGAATCCCGGGCGCGTCGCTCACCGTGATGGAGACGTTCAGCGCCGCCCTGTCGCCGTCGGCGTCGGTCGCCGTCAGCCGGTAGACCGTCGCGCCGCGGTTCACGCTCGGCGTGCCCGTGATCCTGCCGCCATGCGCGTCCGTCGCCCCCGGCGCCGTGTAGACCAGGCCCGTGGGCAGCGACGCCATGGCGTAGGTCAGCGCGCCGTTGCCGCCCGTCGCCGCCGGCAGCGTGAAGGTCGGGATCGCCCGGTTGCGCCCGAAATGCCGCGAAAGCGACGAAGCCGTGAAGGACGGCGCCAAGTCCTCCGAGATCGTCCCCGTCCCCGTCGCCGCGCCCAGGGTGGCGTTGACCGGGCCGCTCAGCGTCACCACCACCGTCCTGCCGTCGCTCGCGCCGGCCGCCACCGCCACGTCGAGGTTCTTGCTCGTCTCGCCGGCCGCGAAGGTCAGCGTGCCCGCGGCCAGCGCCGTGTATTCCGTCCCCCGCGTCGCCGTGCCGCCCGTTCCCTCGGCGTAGCTCACCGTTACCTGCCGGCTGCTCGCCGCGCTCAGGCCCACCTTGAAGCGCAGCGTCGCGCCCGAGTCCGCGGTCACCGCCGCGGCCGGCGAATCGATGGACACCGACGGCGGCGGGTCGTCGTCCTCGATCGTGCCCGTGCCGGTCGCCGCCGTCGCCGGGAGCGTCGCGTTCGTCGGGCCGCTCAACCTCACGAGCACCGTCTCGTTCGGCTCGTCCAGCGTGTCGCCGGCCACCGTCACGTCGACGTTCTTGCTCGTCTCGCCGGCCGCGAAGGTCAGCGCGCCGGCCGCCAGCGCCGTGTAGTCGGTCCCCGCCGTCGCCGTGCCGCCCGCCGCTTCCGCGTAGCTCACCGCCACCTGCCGGCCGCTGGCCGCGCTCAACTTCACCGTGAAGCGCAGCGTCGCCGGGCCGCCGTTCCCTTCCGCCACGTTCGGCCGGGAGATCGACAGCTCCGGCGGGTCGTCGTCGTCGGCGATGGTTCCCGTGGCCGTCGCCGCCGGGAGCGTCGCCCGCGACGGGGCGCTCAACCTCACCACCACCGTCTCGTCCGGCTCGTCCGCGCCGTCGCCGGTCACCGCCACGGCGATGGTCTTGCTCGTCTCGCCGGCCAGGAAGGTCAGCGTGCCGGCGGCGATGGCCGCGTAGTCCGTCCCCGAGTCCGCGGTGCCCGTCCCCGCGTCCGCGTAGTCCACCGTCACCGTGGTGCCGCTCGCCGCGCTCAGCCTGACCGGGAAGGAGAGCGTCGCCGGGCCGCCATCCCCTTCCGTCACCTGCGCCGCGGCGATGGAGAGCGTCGGCGTCGCGTCGTCGTCGAGGATCGTCCCGATGCCCCGCGCCGCGCTCAGCGTCGCGTTGACCGGGGCGCTCAAGGCGATGACCACCGTCTCGTCCGGCTCGTCGCCGTCGTCCCCGTTCACCGTCACGGCGACGGTCTTGACGGTCTCGCCGGCCGCGAAGGTCAGCGTGCCGCCGGCGACGGTCGCGTAGTCCGCGCCCGCCGTCGCCGCGCCCGTCCCCGCGTCGGCCCAGGCGACCGTTACCTGCCTGCCGCTGGCGACGCCCAGCCGCACCGTGAAGGTCATGGTCGCCGTCGCCCCCGACGCCCCCTCCGTCACCCTCGGCGAGTCGACGTGGAGCAGCGGCGGGTTGTCGTCGTCCGCGATCGCCAGCGTCGCCCCGGTCACCGCGCCTATGCCGAGGCCGTTGGCCGCCGTCGCCGTCACCGCCGCCGACCGGTCGGCCTCGTCGCGCCGGTTGTCCACCGCCGCGATCGTCGCGGTGTCGGAGGCGTTGGCCGTCCGCCCCGCGGGGATGACGATGGTCGCGTCCGAAGCGACCCGCGCCGCCCCGCCCGCCGCCGGAAACACCGTCACCGTCGTCGGCGCGGCGGAGGGGTGCGAGAGCGTCGCCGACACCGTCGCGACGCCGCCCTCGGCGATGGCCGACGGCGCGAGCGCCAGGGTCACCGCCGGCGCCGCATCGGTGTCCGTGATCGTCAACGCCACCGGCACCGGCGACGACACGGCGGTCACCTTGCTGGGGTCGGGGCTCGCCGCCGTCGCCGCGGTCGCGGAGACGGTCACGGTCTCGTCGTGCTCGTCGGCGGCATCGTTGGCGGCCGCGATGGTGACCGTGCCCGTGCTCTCCGTCGACCGATAGTCGATGGTGAGCGTCTTGGCCGCGCTCAGCGTGAAGTCGCCGGACGAGGCGCTCGCCCCCGCCGCCGACACCGTCACCGTCACGTTCTGGCCGGTCGCCTGCGACAGGCTCGCCGTCACCGTCGCGACGGCGCCCTCGGCGAGGGTCGAAGGCGTGAGCGTCAAGGTCACCGACGCCCTCGCGTCGTCGTCGAGGTTGGTCACCGACACCGAGGCGTTCCCCAGCGCCCCATAGGCGGGGTCCGTGCTGTCCGGGTTCAGCGTGATCGCGTAGGTCTGGTGGCCGTCGAGCACGCTGTCGTCCAAGCCGTACACCGTCACCGGCTGCGCCGTGCTCCACGTGTTGTCGTCGGCCTTGAAGGTCAGGGTCCGCGTGCTGGTCCCGAAGCCGATGCCGGGTTTGCTCGGGTCGGCCAGCTCGCCCTCGTCCTGCGCGCCGGCCGGAATCGACAGCACCACCGTCACGTCCGCCGCCGGCTTGCGCGCCAGCGCCACCGTGAAGTCGTCCGACTTCAGGTTCGAGGTCGCGGCCTCCGCGGTCACCGTCGAACCGCCGGTCTCGACCACCACCAGCCCCGCCGCCGCGTCGTCGTCGGCGTTGGTGACGGACAGCGTGGCGCTGGTCAGCCCGCCGTAGACAGTGTCGCCGCTCGACGGGTCCAGGGTGACCGCCCAGCTCTGGTCGCCGTCGGCGGCGGTGTCGTTCCTGCCGCGCACCGTCACCGTCTGCGCCGCGTTCCAGGCGGAAGGCGCGAAGGTCAGGGTCGCCGCGCTCCCATAGGCCCCGCCGCCGACCGACAGCTCGCCCTCGTCCTGCGCGCCCGCCGGGACCGACAGCGTCACCGTCACCGCCGCCGTCGGCTTGCTCGACAGAGCCACCGTGAACGTGTCCGTCCCCCCGGCCTCCGTGGTCCGGGTCGAACCGGCGGTCTCGGTCACCGTCAGCCCCGCCGCGTCGTCCTCGCGGATGTAGATCGCCGCCCTGCCGGCGGAGGCGCTCGGGATCTCGGCGTTGACCGGGTTGCGGAGCTCGGCGATCACCGCCTCGAAGGCCTTTCCTTCGTCCACCGCGTCGTCGAGGACCGTCGCGTGGAAGCGGAATTGGGCGGTGCGCGGCGGGATGGTCAGCGTCCGGCCGGCGAAGGCCGTGTAGTCCGCCCCCGCGGTCGCCCGGCCGGACGAGGAGGTGACCGAGAAGGTGGAGGTCGCGTCCGCCAGCTCCACCGTGATCGGCCGCTCGCTCTGGGGGGCGACCCGGACGAGGAAATTCAACTGCCCCGCGTTCGCGTACCGGAAGCCGCCGGACGTTCGCGCCGCGCCGGTATGCCCCTCCCATGCGGGATCGGCCGGGCTGAGGGTCAGCCGCGCCGTCCCGTCGTCGTCGGTGATGGTCAGTGTCGCGTCCGCCGGATCCGCCGCGCCGTTGCCGCCCGCCGCCGCGCCCGTCACCGTCACCGTCTTGTCCGGCGCGTTCGCGCTGTTGGCCGCCGCCGTCACCGTCACCCGGCCGGCGCTGGTCGTCGATCCCGCCGCGATGGTCAGCGTCCGCGCCGCGCTCAGCGCGAAGTCCGCCGCCCGCGCATGGTCCCCCGGCGCCGCCTGGACCGTCACCGTCACCGCTTCGCTCGACGGATGCGAGAGCGCCGCGCTCACCGTCGACACCCCGCCGGTTTCGGAAATCGTCGACGGCGTGAGCGCCAGGGTCAGCGTCGGCAGCGCCTCGTCGTCGGCGATGGCGAGGGTCGCGTCCGCCGGGTCCGCCACGCCGTTGCCGCCCGCCGCCGCGCCCGAGACCGTCACCTCCCGGTCGAGCTCGTGGACGGTGTCGTCGCCCGTCGCCGCCGCCGACAGCGTCACCGTCCCGGCGCTGGCCGTCGAACCCGCGGCGATGGTCAAGGTCGCCGCCGCGCTCAGGCTGAAATCCGCCGCCACCGCCCGGCGGCCGGGCGCCGCCGTCACCGTGACCGTCACCGGCCGGCTCGAAGGAGCCGACAGCGCCGCGGTCACCGTCGCCACCCCGCCGTCCTCCGAAATCGTCGACGGCGTGAGCGCCAGCGACGCCGTCGGCAGGGTCTCGCCGTCGTCCGCCAGGGTCAGCGCCGCCCCGGTCACGCTCACCGCGCCGACGCCGCTCGCCGCCGCGCCCGTCACCGTCACGCTGCGGCCCGCGCTGCCCTGGTGGAGGTCGTCGTCCACCGCCGCGACCGTCGCCGTGTCGGAAGCGTTCACCGTCGCCCCCGCGGCGATGACGATGGTCGCGTCCGAACCCGCCGTATAGGCCCCCGCGACCGGCGTCACCGTCACCGTCGCCGCCGCGGCCAACGGCCCGCTCAACGTCGCGCTCACCGTCGCCTCGCCGCCGTTCTCCGAGATCGACCCCGGCGCCACCGCCAGGGTCACCGTCGGCGCCGCCTCGTCCTCGGCCAGGGTCAGCGCCGCCCCGACCACCGGGTGGGCGCCGACGCCGCTCGCCGCCGCGCCGGTCACCGTCACCCGCCGCCCGGCCGCGCCGCTGTAGACGTCGTCGTCCACCGCCGCGACCGTGGCCGTGTCGGAAGCGTTCCGCGTCTCCCCCGCCGCGATGACGATGGTCGCGTCCAGACCCGCGGTCCAGGCCCCCGCGGCCCCCGTCACCGTCACCGTCACCGCCGCGGCCGACGGCCCGCTCAACGTCGCCGTCAGCGTCGTCACCCCGCCGTTCTCCGAGATCGATGCCGGCGACGCCGCCAAGGTCACCGTCGCCGCCGCGTCGTCGTCCGCGATCGTCAGCACCGCCCCGCTCACCCCCGCCGCGCCCTGCGCGTTGGCCATCGTTCCGACCACCGTCACCTGCCGGTCCGGCTCGTCGATGCCGTCGTCCACCGCGGTGACCGCCGCCGCCGCGTTCTCCGACCCCTCCGCCGGCTCCGTCCGCCCCGCCGGGATGACGATGCGGGCCGCGCCCGCGTCCACCGTGTAGGCGCCCGACACCGGCGTCACCGTCACCGTCGTCGCGGCGCTCGACGGATGCGAGAGCGTGGCCGTCACCGTCGCCACCCCGCCGTTCTCCGAAATCGACGCCGGCGACACCGACAGCCGCGCCCCCGGCGCCCGGTCGTCGTCGCGGATCGTCAGCGCCGCCGCCGGCGGGTCCGCCGCCGCGCCGCCCGCGGCCGCGCCCGAAACCGTCACCGTCCTGTCCGGCGAATCGACGTCGTCGTCGCGGGCCGCGATCGTCACCGCGCCCGTGCTCGCCGCCGCGCCCGCCGCGATGGTCAGCGTCCGCGCCGCGCTCAACGCGAAGTCCGCCTCCGCCGTCCCGCGCCCCGCCGCCGCCGACACCGTCACCGTCACCGCCGCGCTCTGCGTCCCGGAGAGCGTCGCCGTCACCGTCGCCACCCCGCCGTTCTCCGAGATCGACGCCGGCGTGAGCGCGAGCGACAGCGTCGGCGCGCCGTCGTCGTCGCGGATGGTCAGCGTCGCCGCGGGCGGATCCGCGACGACGCCGCCCGACACCGCGCCCGAGACCGTCACCCGCTTGTCCGCCCCGTCGTCGGCGTCGTCAACGGCGGTCACCGTCACCAGCCCGGCGCTCGCCGTCGAACCCGCGGCGATGGTCAGCGCCGTGCCCGCACTCAAGGCGAAGTCCGTCCCCGCCCCCGGCGCCGCCGACACCGTCACCGTCACCGCTTCGGCCGCCGGCTCCGACAGCGCCGCCGTCACCGTCGCGACCCCGCCGTTCTCGGCGATCGACGACGAGGACAGCACCAGCGACGCCGTCGGCCGCGCGTCGTCGTCGGTCAGGGTCAGCGTCGCCGGCCTCGGGTTCGCCGCCCCGTTGCCGCCCGCCGCCGCGCCCGAGATCGTCACCCGCTTGTCCGGCGCCACCACCGCGTTGGCGACCGCGGTCACCGTGACCGCGCCGGCGCTCGTCGTTTCCCCCGCCGCGATGGTCAGCGTCCGCGCCGCGCTCAGGGTGAAGTCCGCCGCGACCGCCCCGTCCCCCGGCGCCGCCGACACCGTCACCGTCACCGCCTCGCTCGACGCGCCGGAAAGCCGCGCCGTCACCGCCGCCGCGCCGCCCGACTCCGAGATCGACGGCGGCGACAGCGACAGCGACAGCGTCGGCGTCGGCTCGTCGTCCACCAGGGTCAGGACCACGTTCGCCGGCGACGCCGCCGGGCCGCTCGTCACCCGCGCGCCGATCGTCACCCGCTTGTCGGGCTGGTCCACCGCGTCGTCGCGGGCCGTGACCACGATCGCGCCCGTGCTCGCGGTCCGTCCGGCGGCGATGGTCAGGCTGTTGGCGCTCCCCGTATAGCCCGCGACGTTGGAGCCCGGCGTGGCCGTGAAGACGAGCCTCACGTCGGCGCTCGCCGCCCGGTTCAGCACCGCGGTCAAGGTCGCCGCGCCGCCGTTCTCCGAGATCGACGACGAGGACAGGATCAGCGACGCCGCCGCCGCGCCTTCGTCGTCGCGGATGGCCAGGGTCAGGGCGGGCGGGTCCGCCGCGCCCAGGCCGCCCGCCGCCGCGCCCGAGACCGTCACCCGCTTGTCCGGCGAGTCCACGTTGTCGTCCGCGGCGGTGACCGTCACCGTGCCGGCGCTCGTCGTGCGCCCCGCCGCGATGGTCAGCGTCGCCGCCGCGCTCAGGGTGAAGTCGCCGTCCGCCGCGTTCGCCCCCGCCGCCGCCGACACCGTGACCGTCACCGCTTCGGCGGACGGATGCGACAGCGTCGCCGTCACCGTCGACACCCCGCCGTTCTCGGTGATCGACGCCGGGGTGAGCGCCAGCGAGAGCGCCGCCGTCGCGTCGTCGTCGGCGATCGTCAGCGCCGCCTCGGCCACCGTCACCGCTCCCGCGTCCGCGTCCCGGCGGTTCGCCGCCGTGCCGGAGACCGTCACCCGCTTGTCCGGCGAATCCGCGTCGTTGTCGTGGGCGGCGATCGTCACCGTACCCGAGCTCCCCGTCCGCCCCGCCGGAACGACCAGAATCTCCCCGGTCTGCGTGAAGTCCGCCGCCGACGCGCCCGCCCCCGCCGCCGCCGACACCGTGATCGTCGTCGGCGCGCTCGACGGGTGCGAGAGCGTCGCCGTCACCGTCGCCACCCCGCCGGATTCCGGGACCGACGCCGGCGAGACGGCCAGCGCGGCCGTCGGCGCGCCGTCGTCGTCGGCGATGGTCAGCGTCGCCGAGGGCGGCGCCCGCACGTCGCCGCCCGCCGCCGCCCGCACCGTCACCCGCTTGTCCGGCGCGTCGACCGCGTTGTCCACCCCGGCGATCGTCACCGTGCCGGCGCTCTCCGTCGTCCCCGCCGCGAAGGTCAAGGTCGCCGCCGCGGACAGCGTGAAGTCGTCCGCCGCCGCGCCCGACGCCGAAATCGCGGCCGCGGACACCGTGAGCGTCGCCGCCGACACCGCCGTCTTGTCCAGGGTCGCCGTCACCGTCGAAACCCCCGCCTCCGAGATCGACGCCGGCGTCAGCGTCAGCGTCGCCTTCGGCAGCGGCGTGATGCGGACCCACTCGGTGTAGTAGTCGTAGCCTCGAACGGGGTTGGAGTCGATCGCGCCGTAGATGATGATCACCACGCCATCGTTGTCGATCATCGCCTGGGTCAGCGAAATCGAGGTCGGCATCGTCCCCTTGGGGGCGAGCCTCGTGCAGACGCTCGAGTCCGGCGGGCCCAGCCGTGGCGTCGGGTTAACAGCTTCCGACTGGCGCTGTCTGGACCCGACGGCGGTCCTGGTGGCGCAGGCCCAAGCCTCGGCATATTGCCTGTTGGTGGTCTTTGTTCCCAAGGTGATGCCGATCGGTTGCGGCCCCGTCTTGCCGAGCAGGGGCTGCGTGGTGACGTCCCATCCGGCGCCGTCACCGAGAGGGGGGCGTCTCCAGAACTTCACGCCCGGCGGCGAGTCGTTGTCGGTGATCGCCAGGGTCACGCTCTCCGGCGCCGAAACGCCGTTGCCCCCCGACGCCGCGCCCGAGATCGTCACCTGCTTGGCGGCGGTCTGCTCCTTGTCGTCGTTGACCCCCGTGACGGTCACCCGGCCGGTGCTGGCCGTCGCGCCCGCCGCGATGGTCAGCGTCCGGGCGGCGCTCAGGCTGAAATCGGTCAGGGCCGCGCCCGACGCCGGGGCGGCCGACACCGTGACCGTCACCGCCTCGCTGGACTTGGCCGACAGCGCCGCCGTCACCGTCGAAACCCCGCGCGCCTCCGAGATCGACCTCGGCGACAGCTTCAGCGTGACGGTCGGAGTCACTTCGTCGTCGGCGAGCGTCAGGCTGACGGCGGCCGGATCCGCGACCCCGCGCCCGCCGACGGCCGCCGCCCGCACCGTCACCCGCTTGTCCGGCGCGTCCACGTCGTTGTCCGCCGCCGTCACCGTCACCCGGCCGGTGCTGACGGTGGCCCCGGCCGCGATGGTGAGCGCCGTCGCCGCGCTCAAGGTGAAGTCGCCCGCGACGGCCGGGGAGACCGGCGAAGCCGCCGCCGTCAGCGTCACCGCCGCGCTGGAGGGGTGGGAGAGCGCCGCGGTGACCGTCGCAACCCCGCCGTCCTCCGAGATCGACGCCGGCGACAGCTTCAGCGTCAGCGTCGGCAGCGCGTCGTCGTCGGTGATCGTCAACGTCGCGGCGGCCGGGTCCGCCACGCCGTTGCCGCCGTCGGCCGCGCCGGAGACCGTCACCCGCTTGTCCGGCGAATCCGCGGTGTTCGGGTTGGCCGTCACCGTGACGGTCCCCGAACTCGTCGTCTCTCCCGCCGCGATGGTCAGCGTCGCCGCCGCGCTCACGGCGAAGTCGCCCGAGACCGCGCCCGCCCCCGCCGCCGCCGTGACCGTCACCGTCACCGGCTCGCTGGACGCGCCCGACAGCGCCGCCGTCACCGTGGTCACGCCGCCCGACTCCGAGATCGAAGACGACGACAGCGCCAGAGTCGCCGTCGGCAGTGTCTCGTCGTCGGTCAGGGTCAGCGCCGCCCCGGTCACCGCGGACGTGCCCTGGTCGTTGGTCATCGTGGCCGTCACCGTCACGGTCCGGCCGGCGCTGCCCTGGTGGACGTCGTCGTCCACCGCGGTAATCAACGCGGTGTCCGTGGTCGTCGTCGCCCCGGCCGCGATGACGATATCCGCGTCCGCACCCACCGTGTAGAAGCTCCCGACCGGCGTTACCGTGACCGTCGTCGCCGCGCTCGAAATCCGGCTCAGCTTCGCACTCACCGTCGACACGCCGCCGCTCTCCGAAATCGACGTCGGCGACAACTCCAGCGTCACCCCCGGCGCGTCGTCGTCGTCGGCGATGGTCAGCGTCGCATCGGGCGGGTTCGCCGCCCCGCGCCCGCCGCTGGCCGCGCCCCGGACCGTCACCCGCTTGTCCGGCGCATCCTCGGCGTCGTCCACCGCGGCGACGGTCACCGCGCCCACGCTCACCGTATCCCCCGCGGCGATGGTCAGGGTGTTGTCGGCGCTGACGCTGAAGTCGCCCGAGTCCGCCGGGGACACCGCGACCGCCGACACCGCGACCGTCACCGCTTCGCTCGACGGGTGCGAGAGCGCCGCCGTCACCGTCGCCGTGCTGCCCGCCCCGCTCTCGTCGATGGTCGAGGGCGAGAGCGTCAAGGTCAGCGTCGGCAGGGCGTCGTCGTCGGTGACGGTCAGCGTCGCCGCGGCCGGGTCCGCGATGCCGTTGCCTCCGGCCGCCGTTGCGCCGACCGCCACCAGCTTGTCGGGGGAGTCGGTCGTGTCGGCGACGGCGGCGACCGTCACCGTCCCGGCGCTCGCCGTCTCCCCGGCGGCGATGGTCAGGGTCGCCGCCGCGCTCAGCGTGAAGTCGCCGGCCGCCGCGTTCGCCCCCGCCGCCGCCGTCACCGTGAGCGTCAGCGCCGCGCTGGATGCCCCCGAGAGCGTCGCCGTGACCGTGGCCAGACCGCCCGCCTCGGCGATCGACGCGGGCGCCAGCGCCAAAGTCGCCGTCGGCAGGGCCTCGTCGTCCGCCAAGGTCAAGGTCGCGCTCGCCGGGTCCGCGACCCCGTTGCCGCCCGCCGCCGTGCCGGAGACCGTCACCCGCTTGTCCGGCGCGTCCACGTCGTTGTCGCTGGCCGTGATCGTCACCGTCCCGGTGCTCGTCGTGGCGTTCGCGGCGATGGTCAGCGTCGTGCCCCCGCTCAGGGCGAAATCGCCCGCCACCGCGCCCGACGCCGACACCGCCGCCGCCGCCACCGTCACCGTCACCGCCTCGCTCGACGGGCCGCCCAGCGCCGCGCTCACCGTCGCCACCCCGCCGTTCTCGGCGATCGACGACGACGACAGCACCAGCGACACCGTGGGCGGGCCGTCGTCGTCGCGCAAGGTCAGGGTCGCGTCGGGCGGATCCGCCGCCCCGGGGCTGCCCGACGCCGAACCCTTCACCGTCACCTGCTTGTCCGGCGAATCCGTCCCGTTGCCCACCGCAGTCACCGTCACCACGCCCGCGCTCGTCGTCCGCCCGGCGGCGACGGTCAGCGTGTTCGCCGCGCTCAAGGTGAAATCGCCGTCCACCGCGCCCGTGGACGCCGTCGCCGACACCGCGATCGTCACCGCCTCCGCCGAGGGGTGGCTCAGGGTCGCGGTCACCGTCGCGACCCCGCCCGACTCCGAGACCGACGCCGGGGCGAGGGCGAGCGCCGAGCTCGGCCGCGAGTCCTCGTCGGCGATGGTCAGGGTCAGGTCCGCCGGCGCCGACACCAGCCCGTGCCCGCCGGCCACCGCCCCGCTCACCGTCGCCGTCTTGTCCCGGGAGTCGATGGTGTCGTCCGTCGCGGCGATCGTCACCACGCCCGCGCTCGCCGCCGCTCCGGCCGCGATGGTCAGCGTCCGCGCCGCGCTCAGGGTGAAGCCGCCGTCCGCGGCCAGCGCCGCGTAGGTCGAGGCCGCCGACACCGTCACCGTGAGCGCCTCGCCGGAGGTCCCGCCGGCCAGGCTCGCCGTCACCGTCGTCGCGTTGCCCGCCCCGCTCTCCCGGATCGTGTCCGGGCGCCCCGCGTCCGGGTCCGACAGCGACAGCGCCAGGGTCGGCGTCGGGTCGTCGTCGGTGATCGTCCCCACCCCGGTCGCCGCGCTCCCGACCACCGCCCCGGAGGGGTTGGAAAGCGCGATGCGGATCGTCTCGTCGGGCTCGTCCCGCGCGTCGCCGGTCACCGTCACCTCGACGGTCTTGCTCGTGTCCGCGGCGGCGAAGGTCAGCGTACCCCCGGAGAACGCCGTGTAGTCCACGCCGGAGGCCGCCGTGCCCGGGTCCGCGGCCGCCGCCCAGTCCACCGTCACCTGCCGCCCCGGCGCCCGGTTCAGGGTCACCGCGAAGGGCAGCGCCGCCGTCTCCCCCGCCGCCCCTTCCGCCGCGCTCGGCGAGGAGATGGACAGCACGATCTCGCGGATCTCGATGGAGAAGCGCAGCTCCGTCTTGTCCCCGTCCCCGTCCGTCGCCACCAGCGTGTAGTTGGTCCTGCCTTGCACCGCGGTCGGCGTGCCCGAGAGCGTGCGCGTCGCCGCGGCGAAGACCAGCCCGTCCGGCAGGCCCTCCTCGATGCCGTAGGTCAGGCCGCCGTCGCCGCCGGTCGCCGCCGGCAGCGCCTGCGAGACCGCGTTGTCCTTCACCCAGCTGAAGGACGGGCTGGCGGTCGAGCCGAAGCCGGGCGTGGTCTGGCGCCCGCGCACCTTGTGGTTGGGGTCGTCCGGCACCGCCCCGAAGCTCCGGTCCACCCGGTTGTCGCCGCCGCCGATGCCGACACTGTGGAAACGCAGGTCGCCGCCCTTGCCGGCGCCCAGCGGGTTGGCCGGGAAGCTGATGCCGTCGCCGTCCCAGTCGCCCTCCACCACCGCATAGCTGAAATGGAGCTTGTCCTGCCGGGCGGCCCCGGTCGGGTTGCACGCGCGGCGCGTGTTGCTGCCGATGCGGATGTTCAGGCAGACGTACCTTCGGATGATGGTGCCGAGGTTGCGGTTGAAGTCGACCCTGACGGTGATGGTGTCGTTGGTCCCGAAATCCCCGTTCTTGCCGTAGGTCCGGTCGCTCCCGGGGTTCGACGTGACGGTGATCGCTTCGACGCCCGCGCCGTCCCGCACCTCCAGGCTGAAGGTCAGGTCGGCCGTCTGGTTGTACCCGTCCGTCGCCCGCAGCGTGTAGTTCCGCCGCGTCGTCCACCCGCTATGCGAGCCGGAGAGCACCGCCGTGGACGAGTTCACCGAAAGCCCGGAGGGCAGCGCCGGCGTCACCGAATACCTGACGTTGTACGCCGCGGCCGCGTTGACGATCGTCGGCAGCCGGTGGCTCGCCGATCCGCAATTGTCGAACGGCCCGCAGGTGTAGAGGAGCAGGCTCGGGCTCGACACCCCGGAGAAGCTCGGCGGTTCCGGGCCCACCTTGTGGCCGGACTGGGCGGACATCGCCGCGTGGCTCTTGTTGAGGTTGGGGTTGTACGAGAAGCCGCCCTGGAAGCCTTGGGTCTGGGCCCCGATGCTGCCGCCGGCCAGCGAATCGGCCGCGATGCTCACGCCGTCGGCGTCCCGGTCCGCGCTCCCGACCCTGTAGCTGAACTCCAGCACGTTGACGCCCGAGACGCCGCCGCGCCTGGCCGTCCTGTAGCTTCGGGTGTCGTAGTCGTAGAACCGCTGGCTGACGAAGCTCGGGATGTTCTTGAGCGTCCCGTTCAGCGTCTTGTTCGAACTGCCGACCTGGAGCGTGATTCGCGGGTTTTCCGCGCTCAGGAAGCTCGTGACCGGGTTCGATCCCGGCCGCACCTGCACGATGATCGTTTCGCCGGGGCGGTAGGTGTCTCCCGACGCCGGGCTGGAGACGACCACCGGCGCTTCGACGACCTGCCCCCGCGCCGGCGCCGCGGCGAACGCCGCCAGCGCCGCGACGGCGGCCAGCCCGACCGCCGGCCGCATCGCCGCTATCCGCATCGCCGCGGCAGTCGTTCCGGCCGCGCGCCGGCCCCTGCTCGCGGCGGTGCTCACGGCAGCGGGTGCACCATCCCGCTCCGCACCCCGGCTCCCGAGGGCGTCACCTCGGGATTCCGTTCACCGGGATCCAACGGCAGATGATTCGGCTCGATCGAATCTCGAATCGAAACCGCCATCGGGAAGCGCAACTCCTGTTGCGGTAGCGATGGGCATTTCCCATATGTCCCACAGGCCACTGAGGTCGGAAGTCCGTGAGGATTCTCGACAGCCGGATTCTAACCAGCCCCGTGGGACTTTGGAAACCCTAGCCTGACCTGCCCACAGGCATGTGCGCTGTGGGGTTTTCGCCGGGCACGCCTCTCTCGAACGCTCTTGGGCACGGCGTCCTGGGAACGGCGCGTCTTCCAGACGCGGGCGTCCCGCCCGCAAATGGGATGGCGAGGTCGCCGCCGATCAATGCGGGCGGGACACAAGCGTTCCCAGGACGCCGTGCCCGCGCAAAAGGCGCGATTCCGCGCTTCCCCGATACGACCTCGGGCGCCGATCCGTTCCCGGCGCACCGCCCCGGATTCCGGATCGTTCCTTCCAAGGAGAGCCGGCGCTCGAGACCGGGCGTCTCGTCGGCAACCGCGCGCCGGCCGTGTCGTACACTGACCGCGTCCGGGCGGCCGCGTGCATATCTCCATCGGCGCGACCTGCGTCACGAAGGGAACGAAGCCGACATGAAGCAGGAACCCGAACGGAGCCCGATGCGGCCGGAGCACGGCCCCACGGCCGCCGTCGCGGGGAGCCCCCACCGGGCCTGCCGCCGGGGGACGAACGGGGGGTTGCCGGAGCCGGACGCGGCGGCGGCGCCCCAGGACGCCGGGGCCGCCGGCGCGGGGTTGCGCGGGCCGGCACGGGCGGGGCCGGCCCACGCCGGCGGCAGACGCGGACGTTGAGGCCGCCGCGCGGCCGGACCGGTGCGGCCGGCGCGGCGGCGGGGATGGCGCCATGAGCGGCCCGCCGTCCGCCGACGGCGAGTACCTGCTCGAAGCGATCGGCATCGTGAAGCGCTTCGGCGACTTCACCGCGAACGACCAGGTCACCCTGCGGCTTCGCGCGGGGCGGATCCACGCCCTCCTCGGCGAGAACGGCGCCGGCAAGTCGACCCTGGTCAAGATCGTCTACGGCGCACTCCAGCCGACCGCGGGAGAGCTCCGCTGGCGCGGCGAGCCGGTGGCCGTCGCCAATCCCGCGGCCGCCCGGCGGCTCGGGATCGGCATGGTGTTCCAGCACTTCTCGCTGTTCGAAGCCCTGTCGGTGGTGGAGAACGTCGCGCTCGCGGCGCCCGGGGCGTTCGACCTCGCCGCGCTCGGCGAGCGCGTCGCCCGGGTGTCGGCGCAGTACGGGCTTCCCCTCGAGCCGGCCGCCCTCGTCGCGGACCTCTCGGTCGGCGAGCGCCAGCGCATCGAGATCGTGCGCTGCCTCCTCCAGGCCCCCCGCCTGCTCATCATGGACGAGCCGACCGCGGTGCTCACCCCGCAGGAGGCCGGCCAGCTCTTCGTCACCCTGCGCCGGCTCGCGGCCGACGGCTGCGCGGTGCTCTACATCTCGCACCGGCTGGAGGAGGTGAAGCGGCTCTGCCATGACGCGACGATCCTGCGGCTCGGCCGGGTCGTCGCCGACGTCGACCCGGCGGCCGAGACCGCCGCCTCGCTCGCCCGGCTGATGGTGGGGGCGGACGTGCACACGGTGAGCACCGAGGCGCACGCGGGCGACGGGCCGGTGATGCTCGCCGTCGCCGACCTCACCCTCCCCGCCGACGGCCCGTTCGGGGTGGCCCTGCGGTCGGTGTCGCTCGACGTGCGGGCGGGCGAGATCGTGGCGATCGCGGGGGTTGCGGGAAACGGGCAGTCGGAGCTCTTCGAGGCCCTCTCGGGCGAGCGCCCCGCGCCCGCGCCCGGCGCCGTCGGCATCGCCGGCACGCCGTGCGGGCGGGACGGGGTCACCGCCCGCCGGCGGCTCGGGGCGGCCTTCGTCCCGGAGGAGCGGCTCGGACACGGCGCGGCGCCGGGCTTCGCGCTCTCGGAGAACGTGCTCCTCACCCGGCACGCGAGCGACCGGGCGATGGTGAGCGGAGGCTTCGTCAACCGGCCCGAGGCCCGGGCCGTCGCGGAGCGGGTCGGCGCCTGCTTCGACGTCCGGACGAGCCGCGACAACCCCGAGGCGAGCGCGCTCTCGGGGGGAAACCTCCAGAAGTTCGTGGTCGGGCGGGAGCTGGACCGCAACCCCCGGGTGGTGGTGATCCACCAGCCCACGTGGGGGGTGGACGCGGGGGCCGCGGCCCTCATCCGCCAGGCCCTCGTCGACATGGCGCGGGCCGGGGCCGCGGTGCTCGTCGTCAGCCAGGACCTCGACGAGATCTTCGAGATCGCGGACCGCATCGCGGTCATCTCGCGCGGCGAGCTGTCCGAGGCGTATCCGGCGCGGGCCATCGACCGCGAGCGGGTCGGCCTGCTGATGGCCGGGGCGCACGAGGCGGGCGGCCGGGAGCGGCCGGGAGCGGCCGGGAGAGCGGGAGGGGGAGCGCCGGCGTGAGGCTGATGCTGGAGAGGCGCCCGGAGCAGAGCCGGACGATGACCGTCGTCTCCCCGCTCATCGCCATCGCCGTCACCGTCGCCGCCGGAGGCCTCGTGTTCCAGGCGCGCGGGCTCGACCCCTTCCACGCCCTCTACGTCTACTTCGTCGATCCGGTCATGAGCGTGTGGTCGCTCGAGGAGCTGGTCGTCAAGACCGCGCCCCTCGTGCTCATCGGGGTCGGCCTCGCGGTCTGCTTCCGGGCGAACCTGTGGAACATCGGCGCGGAGGGGCAGCTCACCGCGGGGGCGATCGCGGGGGCGGCCATCCCGATCCTCGCGCCCGGGTGGCAGTCCCCCTTCGCGCTCCCGCTCATGCTCCTCGCCGGCATCGCCGGGGGGGCGGCGTGGGCCGCGGTTCCCGCCTTCCTCCGCAACCGTTTCGGCGTGAACGAGATCCTGACGAGCCTGATGCTGGTCTACGTCGCGCAGTACCTCCTCGACTGGCTGGTGCGCGGGCCGTGGCGAGACCCCCACGGCTACAACTTCCCGGAGTCGGCGAGCTTCGAGGGATGGCACGTGCTCCCCACCTTCGGCGACGGGCGCGTCCACCTCGGGGCGGCCTTCGCGGTGATCGCGGCGGTGGTGCTGTTCGTCTTCATGTCCCGCACCCTCAAGGGCTTCGAGATCCGGGTGAGCGGCGAATCCCCGCGGGCCGGCGGGTTCGGCGGCTTCTCGCGCCCCCGCACGGTCTGGCTCTGCTTCGCCCTCTCCGGGGGCCTCGCGGGTCTCGCGGGGGTCTGCGAGGCGGCGGGACCGGTCGGGCAGCTCCAGCCCGTCATCTCGCCCGGCTACGGCTTCACCGCGATCATCGTGGCGTTCCTCGGCCGGCTGAACCCCCTCGTGGTGCTGCTCGCGGGTATCGTCCTCGGCATCAGCTACCTCGGGGGCGAGGCGGCGCAGGTCGAGCTCAGGATCTCCGACAAGACCGCACAGGTGTTCCAGGGCACGCTCCTCTTCCTGATCCTCGCGTGCGATACCCTGATCCGGTACCGGATACGGGTGGGAAGGCGCGGCGATGCGGCGTCGGCGCGAGCGCGTGAACGTGCCTGAGCATGAACGTGCCTGAGCATGAACGTGCGCGAGCGTGAACGCGAGGGTGGGAGCGTGAACCGGGTTCACCCGGGCGAACCGGTTCCGCAGCGGGAAACGACCTTGGTGAACCGGTCCTGGTGTCGGGCGACCGCACGGCCCGGTTCGGACGGCCGCCTCCGCCGGACCGCTCCCCGGCCGCTACCGGAGGAGGCGGCGCCCCGCGGGCCTGGGAACGCGGGCGTCTCGCCCGCATCGCCCCGGCCGCCGCGGGGGGAGGCGGTGCGCCGCGGGGCCGCGAGGCGCGCCGGATGACCGGGCTCGAAGCGATCCTGATGACGATCATCGCCGCGGCCACGCCGCTCCTGCTGGCCGCGATCGGCGAGCTGGTCGCCGAGCGCTCCGGGGTGCTCAACCTCGGGGTCGAGGGAATGATGATCATGGGGGCGGTCGCGGGCTTCGCGGCCGCCTACGTGTCCGGGTCGGCCATGCTCGGGGTCGCCGCGGCGGTGGGGGCGGGGGTCGGCATGTCCCTCCTCTTCGCCTTCCTGACCCAGACCCTCGTCTCCAACCAGGTGGCCACCGGGCTCGCCCTCACCCTGTTCGGGCTCGGGCTCTCGGGCCTCGCCGGCGAGGCGTTCACCGGCCTTCCCGGCGTCAAGCTCCAGCCGGTCCACGTTCCGGGTTTGAGCGGCCTCCCCCTCGTCGGGCCGGTGATCTTCGGCCAGGACGTGATCGTGTACGCATCGGCCGCGCTCACGGTCCTCGTCGGGTGGGGGCTCGCCCGCACCCGGATCGGCCTCGTCATCCGGGCGACCGGCGGCAACCACCACTCCGCGCACGCCCTCGGCTACCCCGTGATCGCGGTGCGCTACGCCTGCATCGCCTTCGGCGGGGCCACCGCCGGTCTCGCCGGCGGCTACCTCTCGCTCGTCTACACCCCGCAGTGGATCGAGAACATGACCGCGGGCCGGGGCTGGATCGCGCTCGCGCTGGTGGTGTTCTCCACCTGGGCCCCGCGCCGGGTCGCGGCCGGCGCGTACCTCTTCGGAACGGTGTGGATCATGGGCCTCTACGTGCAGGGCGTCGGCATCGACGTCGCGCCCCAGCTCCTCGCCTCCCTGCCCTACCTCGCCACCATCGCCGCCCTGGTGGCGATCTCGGGAAACCGGCTCCTCACGAAGGTGAACACCCCGGCCTGCCTCGGCCAGCCCTTCGTTCCCGACCGGTAGCCGGCCCGCCCGAACCTGCAGGGCTCTTTCACGCTGCCCGACTCGCGGCCAGGCATCGATGCCCACCGCTCTTCCTGGGAACGTCGCGTCCTGGGAACGTCGCGTCCTGGGGACGCGGGCGTCCCGCCCGCATCGCTCCACGGCGGTCTTGCCGTCCCATTTGCGGGCGAGACGCCCGCGTTCCCAGGACGCCGTGCCCAAAAGCGTTCGCGAAAGGCGTGCCCGGCGAAAACCCCACCGCGCACATGCCTCGTCGGATCCAGCCGGATTGGCGGATGGGCGTTCACGAGGTAGACTCGCCGAACCCCGGCTCGCGGGCCCCTTGCGGCCCCCGGACCGGGACACGTGGAGTAGCGGCGCTCCGGGAACAGGAAGTAGCGCGGAGGAACGCACTCATGGAGAACCTGGTACCTACGATCAGCGTCATCGTGACGATCCTGCTGGTGGGCCTCGCTCTCGCCGGCCTGATGCGCAACGGCCAGATGCGCCTCGAAAGCCGCCTCACGGCGGTGGAAGGACGGCTCGAGAGCCGGCTCCTGGCGGTGGAGAAGGAGACGGCGCGGATCGGCGGGCTGCTGAAGGGTCTCGGACTCGTCGGCCGCACGAAGCCTCCCGAGAGTACCTGACCCGGAACCTGGACAAGGGCGCGCGCCTCGCGCTCGATCGTCCGGACCGGTTCCGGCCGCCGACCCCGGCCGACCCCGGCCGGTTGGCAGGCCGGCGTGCACGAAGTAGACTCGCCGAACCCCGGCTCGCGGGCCCCTTGCGGCCCCCGGACCGGGACACGTGGAGTAGCGGCGCTCCGGGAACAGGAAGTAGCGCGGAGGAACGCACTCATGGAGAACCTGGTACCTACGGTCAGCGTCATCGTGACGATCCTGCTGGTAGGCCTCGCCCTCGCCGGCCTGATGCGCAACGGCTTGATACGCCTCGAAAGCCGCCTCACGGCGGTGGAGGGGCGGCTCGAGAGCCGGCTCGGAGCGGTGGAGGGCCGGCTCGTCGCGGTGGAGAAGGAGACGGCGCGGATCGGCGGGCTGCTGAAGGGTCTCGGACTCGTCGGCCGCACGAAGCCTCCCGAGAGTACCTGACCCGGAACCTGGACAAGGGCGCGCGCCTCGCGCTCGATCGTCCGGACCGGTTCCGGCCGCCGACCCCGGCCGACCCCGGCCGGTTGGCAGGCCGGCGTGCACGAAGTAGACTCGCCGAACCCCGGCTCGCGGGCCCCTCGCGGCCCCCGGACCGGGACACGTGGAGTAGCGGCGCTCCGGGAACAGGAAGTAGCGCGGAGGAACGCACTCATGGAGAACCTGGTACCCACGGTCAGCGTCATCGTGACGATCCTGCTGGTGGGCCTCGCCCTCGCCGGCCTGATGCACAACGGCCAGATGCGGCTCGAGAGCCGTCTCCTGGCGGTGGAGAAGGAGACGGCGCGGATCGGCGGGCTGCTGGAGGGTCTCGGACTCGTCGGCCGCACGAAGCCGCCCGAGGGAGCCTGACCCGGGGCTTCGGGAACCCGGCGTCCCTTGCTTGCGGCGCCGCCCGCCCGCGAAGGGCGGAATGGGGCATACTTCCTGCCCGCCGCTCCACGCCGGGAGGCGCGGGAAGCTGGCGGCAGTGGCTGGAACCGCGGCTACCGGCCGGAGCGGACACGCTCCGCCGGCGAGCGACCCGGCAAGCCCGCAAACCATCCGCCTTCGAACAGAACAGGAGAGACGCAATGAGAAAGCGCTTCGCATTCGCGGCCGGCCTGGCCCTCGCGCTCGCGAGCGCCGCCGCCTCCGGCGCGGACAAGCTCAAGGTCGGCTTCATCTACGTAGGGCCCATCGGCGATCACGGCTGGACCTACGAGCACAACGAGGGCCGGCTCGCGATCGAGGAGGCGCTCGGCGACCGGGTCGAGACCGTATACGTCGAGAACGTCGCGGAAGGGCCGGACGCGGAGCGCGCCATCACCCGCCTCGCGCGGGACGGCGCCGGCCTCATCTTCACGACCTCGTTCGGCTACATGGACCCCACCATCAAGGTCGCCAAGCGCTTCCCGGACGTGAAGTTCGAGCACGCCACCGGCTACAAGCGGGCCGACAACGTCTCGACCTACTCCGCGCGCTTCTACGAGGGGCGCTACGTCATCGGCCAGATCGCGGCCCGGATGTCGAAGAGCGGGGTCGCGGGCTACATCGGCTCGTTCCCGATCCCCGAGGTGGTGCGCGGCATCAACGCCTTCATGCTGGGCGCGCAGTCCATCGACCCGGACTTCAAGGTGAAGATCGTGTGGGTGAGCTCGTGGTTCGACCCCGGCAAGGAGGCGGACGCCGCGAAGGTGCTGATCGGCCAGGGCGCCGACATCATCTCGCAGCACACCGACTCGACCGCTCCGCTCCAGATCGCGGCCGAGCAGGGCGTGCTCGGCTTCGGGCAGGCCTCGGACATGATCGCGTTCGCCCCGAAGAACCAGCTCACCGCGATCATCGACAACTGGGCCCCGTACTACGTCGCGCGCGCCAAGGCGGTGCTCGACGGCGCCTGGACGTCGACGGACACCTGGGACGGCATGGCGCCCGGCATGGTCGTGATGGCGCCCTACACCAACCTGCCGGACGACGTCGTGGCGATGGCGAAGGAGACCCAGGCGAAGATCACGTCGGGCGAGATGCACGTCTTCGCGGGCCCCATCCACAAGCAGGACGGCACGATGGCGGTCGGCGAGGGCGAGCACCTCGACGACGGCGCCCTGCTCGGCATGAACTGGTACGTGAAGGGCGTCGACGACGAGCTGCCCCAGTAGGCGCCCCGGCCCCGACGACCTCCGCCCGGCCCCCTCCCCCGCGACCCGCGGGGGAGGGGGCCGGAGAAGCAGGCCCCACCGGGGGGCCGGGGCCCCCACCCTGCCCGCTCCCGGGCCGGCCCTCCCCCTCCCATGACCGTCTTCGCCCTCGACTGGATCAACCTGCTCGTCCGCTGGGCGCACCTCGTCGCCGGGATCGCCTGGATCGGAACCTCGTTCTACTTCATCGCCCTCGACCTCTCGCTCCGGCGGCGCGCCGGCGCCCCGGCCGGGGTCGCCGGCGAGGCCTGGGAGGTGCACGGCGGCGGCTTCTACCGGGTGGAGAAGTACGCGGTCGCGCCCCCTTCGCTCCCCGAACATCTCGCCTGGTTCCGATGGGAGGCGTACCTCACCTGGGTCACCGGCTTCGCCCTGCTCGCGGTGCAGTTCTGGTTCGACGCCGAGGCGTGGCTCATCGATCCGGGAGTGATGGCCCTCGCCCCCTGGCAGGCGATCGCCATCTCGGCGGGGAGCCTCGCCGCCGGCTGGCTCGTGTACGACGCGCTCTGCCGCTCGCCGCTCGGCCGCAGCCCCGCGGCGCTGGCGGCCGCGGTCTACGCCCTCGTGGTCGCGGCCGCCTGGGGCTACACCGAGGTCTTCTCGGGCAGGAGCGCCCTCGTCCACGCCGGCGCGCTCATCGGCACCCTGATGGCGTTCAACGTCTTCGCGGTGATCATCCCGAACCAGAAGAAGACCGCCGCCGCCCTGCTCGCGGGCGAGCCGCCGGACCCGCGTCTCGGCGAGACCGGCAAGCAGCGTTCCGTGCACAACACGTACCTCACCCTGCCGGTCCTGGTGCTGATGGTGAGCGGGCACTACCCGATGCTGACCGGCCATCCGCACGCCTGGGCGCTCGTCGCCCTCGTCATCGCGGGCGGCGCCGGCGCGCGCCACTTCCTCGTCCATCACGAGGTGGGAGCGGCGTTCCGGTCGATCGCGTGGACCCTCCCCGTCATGGCGGCGGCCCTCGCGGGGGCGGTCTGGCTGACCTGGCCGGCGGCCCCGGCGCCGGGCGTCGCGGGGGCCGAGCCGGTCGGCGACGACGAGGTGCTGGAGATCACGAGGACCCACTGCGCCGCCTGCCACTCGGAGCGGCCCGCCCACCCCGCCTTCCCCGCCGCACCGAAGAACATGGTGCTCGCCACCACCGGCGATCTTCGCCGGTACGCCGCCCTCATCGATCTCCAGACGGTGCAGAACCGCGTCATGCCGCTCGGCAACCCGACCGGCATGACCGACGAGGAGCGCTCCCGCCTCGGCGCGTGGCTCGCCGCCGCGATGCAATGACCGGTCCGGGGAACGGCGCGACGATCGACCGGGGGAACGACCGGGGGAACGGCCCGGCGCACGGCCGCGTCGTTCGCGGCGCGGTGCTGACGTATCGCGAGGACCCGGCGGTCGCCGGGCCGAGGCGCGCGGTCCGGTTCCACCGCCGGGGCGCGATCGTGGTCGACGGCGGCGGGCGCATCGTCTGGCGCGGGCCCGCCGCACGCCTGCCGGAGCGGTTTCGGGCGCTCCCGGCGGACGACCACGGGGACGCGCTCGTGCTCCCCGGCTTCATCGACGCCCACGTCCACTTCCCGCAGCACCGGATGCTCGCGGCGCCCGGCGCGGACCTCCTCGACTGGCTGGAGCGCTTCACTTGGCGGGAGGAACGCCGCTACGCCTCCCCCGGCCACGCGCGCGCCGCCGCCGAGGCGTTCCTCGACCGGCTGGTGCAGCACGGGACGACCGCGGCGGTCGTCTTCTCGACCGTGCACCGCAGCGCGGCCGACGCGCTCTTCGCGGCGGCCGAGCGGCGGGGCCACGCGATCGTCAGCGGCAAGACGATGATGGACCGCAACGCCCCCGAGGCGCTCCGCGACGACCCGGCCTCAGGGGTGCGCGACAGCGAGGCGCTCCTCGAACGCTGGCACGGCCGCGGGCGCCTGCGGTACGCGATCACGGTGCGTTTCGCGGTCACCTCCACCGAGGCGCAGCTCCGGGCGGCCGGCGAGCTCGCCGCCGCCCACCCCGGCTGCCACGTGCACAGCCACCTCGCCGAGAGCGCCGGCGAGGTCGAGCTCGTGCGCCGGCTCTTCCCCTGGGCGGCGGACTACACCGACGTGTACGACCGCTTCGGCCTCCTCGGGCCGCGGAGCGTGTTCGCACACGGGGTCCACCTCTCGGAACGCGAGTGCGCGCGGCTGCACGAGACCGGGTCCCTCGTCGTGCACTGCCCTACCGCCAACACGTTCCTCGGCTCGGGGCTCTTCGACGGGGACCGCCTGGGCCGCGCGGAGCGCCCCGTACGCGTCGGGATCGCCACCGACGTCGGGGGCGGCACGAGCTACTCGATGCTCGCGACCCTCGGCGAGGCGTACAAGGTGGCGATGCTCACCGGGCGGAAGCCGACCGCGCACGAGCTCTTCCACCTCGCGACGCGCGGGAACGCGGCGCACCTCGGCCTCGACGGCGAGATCGGGACCATCGAGCCGGGGCGGTGGGCGGACCTGGTGGTCCTCGACCCGACCGCCACCCCGGTCCTCGAGGCCCGCAACGCGCTCTCGGAAAGCATCGAGGACACGCTGTTCGCCCTCGCGATCCTCGGCGACGACCGGGCGGTGTGCGCCACCTACGTCGCCGGGCGCCTCGCCTGGCGCGCCCCCGCTGCGGACGGTCCCTGAGCGGGACGGGGGCAGGGCCTCTTCACGCTGACCGACTCGCGGCCAGGCATCGGCGCCCATCGCTCTTTCCGGGAACGGGAGCGGGCGGGCGTTCTCCGTTCAGGCGGCCCGACGTCCTCCAGCATCCCCCGACGCCCTCCGGATCGGGGTGCGGCCGGGCCGGACGGCGCGGGACGCGGGCGGGCGCGGCTCCCGCGGAGCGCGCCCGGATCACGTCGGGGCGGCCCGCCGCCCCTCCCCGCCTCCCGCCCCTACGCCGGCCCTTCCCCGGGCCCGTCCGCGAGGGCCGCCACCGCGGCCGCATGGGCGATCCGCCCTTCGTTGACGTAGGCCTCGTGGTTGGCGACCACCTCCGCTTCGTCGTAGACGTAGTTCACCATCACCCCGCCCGACTGGGCGAGGCCGGAGGCCGAGGGGTCCGCCATCCAGTTCAGCCGTTCGAGCCGCGCACCGTTCCGCAGGTGGAAACGGGCCACCGGATCGAGGGGTTGCCGGCCCCGCTTCTCGTGGAGCAGGTAGCGCGCGCAGAGCCGGAGCACCCGCGGCCCGAGGTCGTCGGACGGCCAGTCGGCGCCCTCGACGTCACCGAGGCCGCCCTCGTCGGCCCGCCGGCCCTCCCGGGCGGCCCCGGCCAGCCACTTCCGGAACCCGGGGATGGGCGACAGGGTGGCGAACGTGCGCAGCCCCGGCATCTCCGCCGCGAGCTCGTGCACCACCTGCTTGATGAGGAAGTTGCCGAACGAGATCCCGACGAGGCCGCGCTGGCAGTTGCTGATCGAGTAGAACACCGCGGTGTCCGCCTCGAGGTCCGGCTCCACCTCCCCGAAGATGAGGTCCTGTACGGAGCTCGCGAGCCCGCGGCAGAGCGCGACCTCCACGAAGATGAGGGGCTCGTCGGGCAGGGAGGGATGAAAGAACCCGAAGCAGCGCCGGTCCGCTCCGAGGCGCCGCCGCAGGTCCTCCCAGTCGAGGATCTGGTGCACCGCTTCGTACTCGATGATCTTCTCCAGCACGATGGCCGGGGTGTGCCAGTCGATGCGCCGGAGCTCGAGAAACCCGCGGTTGAACCACGCGCGGAGGAGGTGGAGGAAGTCCTCGTCGAGGGGACGGAGCTCCGGGAGCTCCGGGAGCGCGTCGAGCAGCGCCTCGCGCATCGCGAGGAGGTCGGACATGCCGTTCGGGGAGGTGTTGAGGAGGCCGAGCAGGTCGCGGCGCGGCGGCTCGGCCGCCCGTGCGAGCGCGGCCGCGGTCTCCGGGCCGGGAGCCTCCCGGTATGCCTCGACGGCCCGGCCGAGGGCGGCGGGCTCCGGTCCGAGCTCGTGGGTGAGGAACCGGAAGAGCTCGCGCCGGCCGCGGCCGTCGAGCCGGGCGAACGCATCGAGGGCGCCGCGGGCCAAGGTCACCACCGACGCCTCGCCGCGGGTGCGGAGCAGGGTCCGGCAGACGTCCCGGACGTCGCCGCCCGCCCCCGGCGCGGCCGGGCCCGTGCGCCGCCCGGTGAACAACCCCCCGCGCGCCTTCGCGAGGTTCGCCATCACCTCCCGCCAGAACGCGCCCGCGAACCTCATGGCGCGGCGGCGCCCTCCTCCCGGAGGAGCGGCGCGGGGCGCGGGGCGTAGCCGCTCCGACGAACGGCGAGGTGGCCCAGCATCAGCACGAAGCAGGCGAGCACGAACAGCTTGTTGACGAACCAGTTCGTCGTCCAGATCGTCCACCGCGGCTCGTCGAGGAAGAGGAAGGAGACGAGCTTCGCGGCCACGATCCCGGTCTCGGCGAGCGCGACGAGGAGGGCGAGGACGAAGACGTACCGCGGCCGGGCGAGTAGCGCCCAGCCGAGCCAGACGTGGACCACGGGCCAGAAATCGAGGTACACGTGGGCGCCCGCGGGGAGCCCGTGCGCAACCGCGTATGCGACGGGAAAGAGGTACTTGATCACCACCGTCCACGCGGCGAGCACGAAGAGGAAGTGGGCGAGGAAGGCGGTCACGAGAGGGCGCGCGCGCCTCGGCCGAGCCGGAGGGCGGTGTCCCGGGTGAACGCGGCGACGGGGATGCCGGCCGGGCAGGCGCCGAGGCACGGCGCCCCGTCGCAGGCGAGGCACGCGCCGGCGCCGGCCCCGAGGGCGGCGTAGGCCGCGCGAGCGAGCGCCGGGTCCCGGTAGTCGACCTCGTACATCCGGGTCCTGAGCACCTCGGAGATCTCGACCCCGGCCGGACAGACCTCCGCGCAGGCGCCGCAGCCGGGACGGCAGTACCGCGGCCCCTGGAGCTCGGCGTAGCGCCCGAGCAGGGCGAGCTCCCCCGCCCCCGGCGGTCCGGCGCCGGAGGCCGCGACGTACTCGTCGATGGACGCGGCGTCCGTCATCGACACCACCAGGCCGTCGACGTACGGGCGGGAGAGGACCCACCGGAATGCGGCCTGCGCGAAGGTGGCCCCGCCCGTCTCCCAGGGCCGCACGTCGTTGAGGCGCGCCCCCATCAGGGTCTTCATCGCGACCACCCCGACCCCCTTCGCGCGCGCCCGCTCGAGCACCCGGGTGAGCCCGGTCTGCGGGGCCACGAAGTGGAAGCGCGCGCGCATCTTCTCGAAGAAGCTCGCGTCCTCGGCGAAGTTGCAGGCGGCGAGGACGACGTCGGCGAGATCGTGGTCGAGGGCGTAGTCGAGGCATTCGACGAGGGCGCTGCCGTGGCCGGACACGCCGCGGAAACGGATCTTGCCGTCCCGGACCGCCCGGTCCGTGAACTCGCGCCACTCGGGGTTCTGGAGGCGCCGCACGTCGTTCACCGCGTGGTTGAAGTAGACGTCGACGTAGTCGGTGCGAAGGCGCCGCAGCGACCCCTCCAGGGCGGCGGCCATCGACGCGCGGGTCTCGCCGCTCCAGGCCTTGTGCTTCGACGTGACGACGAAGCGGCCGCGCCGGCCCCGGAGGGCCTCGCCGATCGCTTCCTCCGCGTCGCCGCCCCGATAGCTCTCGGCGGTGTCGAAGAGGGTCACGCCGCGTTCCGCCGCGTGGCGGACGAGGCGGGGATCGGAGGAGCGGCTCGAGCCGAAGGAGACGTCGGAGACCTCGAGGCCGGTGCGCCCGAGCGTCACGTAGCGCCGGATGCGGGGCGGCCCGGTCCCGCCGCCCGCCGCCGGACCGAGCCCCGCGAGACCGGCCGTCAGCCCGGCGGTGAGCCCGGCTCCCGCCCCGAGGAATCGCCGCCGGTCCATCTCCGTCTCCCGCTTCGCCGACCCGGCTCCCGACCCCGTGATCGTACCGCGGCCGCCGGCCCGACGTCCGCGCCCCCGGCGCCAGGGATCGGCGCCCGGCCGTGCGCTCCCGGCGCCCGGCCCTTCATCCCGATACCGGCCGGGCGCAAGGCCCGGCTTGCGAGAGGCATGCGCGCGGTGGGGTTGTCGCCGGGCACGCCTCTCGCGAACGCTCTTGGGCACGGCGTCCTGGGAACGCTCGTGTCCCGCCCGCATCGATCGGCGGCGGCCTCGCCGTCCCATTTGCGGGCGGGACACGAGCGTTCCCAGGACGCCGTGCCCGCGCCAGTGGCTCCGTGGGGTGAAATCCGCCGGCAACCCCCTCGAACCGAACCCGAACCACGGAAGAACGCCGTCTCCGTGGGGATGAACAATATCTCCACCCCCGATCTCGACCCGCTAGATCTCGACCCGCTATATCAAGAGGTTGCAAACAGCGCCCGGGGCTCTGCAAGCCTCGGCCGGGGGAAGAGGCATGTGCGCGGTGGGGTTGTCGCCGGGCATGCCTCTCGCGAACGCTCTTGGGCACGGCGTCCTGGGAACGCTCGTGTCCCGCGCGCATCGATCGTCGGCGGCCTCGCCATCCCATTTGCGGGCGGGACACAAGCGTCTGGAAGACGCGCCGTTCCCAGGACGCCGTGCCCGCGCAAGTGGCTCCGTGGGGTGAAATCCGCCGGCAACCCCCTCGAACCGAACCCGAACCACGGAAGAACGCCGTCTCCGTGGGGGTGAAGAATATCTCGACCCCCGATCTCCACCCGCTGTATCGAGAGGTTGCAAACAGCGCCCGGGGCTCCGCGAGCCTCGGCCGGGGGAAGCCCAAGCTCGGGCGGCCGGCCCACGGCCATTCCGGCCGGCTTGGCGTTCGTCTCGTGGTCTCCCCATCCGGGAGGCCCCGTCCTCCGGGATGGGGAGGCGCTGCTTCGTATAATGCGCCGCGGTGCAGCCGGGCAGGGGTGTCCCGGGCTTGCCGGACGCGGTGGTGGAGCCCCCGCCCGCGGGGCCGTCCATGCGCGGTGATGGGGAGCACCTCGCGAGGGAAGGGGTCGATGAAGAAGCTCTTCGCAGTCGTGGTCCTGGCTGGTGTGCTCGCCGGGTGCGGGGGAGGCGGCGATGGCGGGGGAGGTGGAGGAACCCCTCCGCCTCCGACCCCGCCGGCCGAGGACCCATCACCTGCCCCCTCCCCTCCCCCCCCCCCGGAGAGCCCACCGCCGGAAAGCCCGCCCGAGAACCCGTTGCCCGAGCCCACGCAGCCCGAGAGCCCGCCACCTTCTCTCCCGGCCCTCTCCGTTCCTACCACCGCCCCTCCCCCCACGGCGCCCGCCGACAACGCATTCTCGCGCCACGAAGAGTTCTTCACGCGCGTCGAAGGAAGGTCCCTCAACTGGGCCCCCGGCGCGGTCAGGGCCGAGATCGCCTACGAACGGCTGGCGCAGAGGCGTCGGGGCGAGCTGCCCGGCCAGGGCGTGAAGGTCACCGTGATCGATACGGGGATCCGTCGCGAGCATTGGGAGTTCGACCGGGACAGGACCAGCGAGGAGACCCATGACGGGGACGGGGACCTCTCCGGGGCCACGGCCAGCCACGGTACGATGGTCGCGAGCCTCATCGGCGCGCAGCGTGACGGTGCCGGCGTCCCCATGGACGTAGACGTATCGGCCCGCGACTTCCACGGGATCGCCTGGGGCGCGGCGATGCACGTCGTAGGGATCCCCCTGGGGTCGGGGGCTCGCCCGGAAACCTACCGGCCGATCACACTCGATCAGCTGCAAGGGGATGATTCCGACTCTGCCGCAATACTGACCAAAGCCCTGCTCAGCCAGAGCGGCCCCGACGTCATCAACATGAGCTTCGGGTACCGCGGGCTGGTGGAGAAGTACACCGAAACCGAGCTGCGAAGCAACATCGCAACCTGGATCCGGGCCGCGTCGCAGGAGAGGACCCCGGCGCGGGACCGTGCGTTGCTCGTCCACTCGGCGGGGAACCACAACGAGGACCCGTGCCGGATGTCGACCCCCCGGGTCGGCGCCTCATGCGTCGGGGAGACCGCTTCGAAGCAGGGTACGCTCGCCGCGTCCTCGCCGGGCGTGCGCTCGGGGGCGATGGCGCACGTCGCCGAGCTTCGCCCGCACTCGGTCGTGGTCGTGTCCGTCGGGCGCGACGGGCAGATCAGCGACTTCAGCAACCGGTGCGGGATCGCGGCCAAGTGGTGCATCGCGGCGCCGGGGGAGGAAATGCTCGTCGCGTACTGGGGGCCGACTCGCGAGGGCGTTCCCGGGGCCGAAGGCTACGATACACGACAGGGCACCTCGTTCGCGGCTCCGGTCGTGTCGGGGGGCCTCGCCGTGGTGATGCACTACTTCCGCGGGCAGCTCGGCAACACCGAGGTCCTGGCGCGGGTGCTCGGGACCGCGGACGTGTCCCCCGACCGGGTGCCCGAGGGCGCGCAATGCCCTGCCCACCTCGACACCGACGGCGACCGCTCCGCGTGCGAGCTCTCCTCGACGCACGGGCGGGGGCTGATGAACCTCGATCGGGCGACCCGTCCGGTGGGAACGCTCGGCACGGGGGTGCAGGGGCACGAGGCTCCTCTGGCCTGGTCGACCCTGCGGACCCCCGCCGCCTGGGGGGACCTCTCGGGCCGTCTCGGGGAGGCCGAGATCGCAGGCTTCGATCGGTGGAACGCCCCGTTCTGGGTGCCGCTGCGGTCGCGCTTCTCGCCCGCCGCGGACACCGCCGCCGCCGTCCTCCCCGCCTTCGCGGCGGAGGCCGGCGAGGCCGATCTGCCCGCTTGGCGGGGCCTGTCCTGGACGCCCCACCGGGGGCCTTCCCCGGAGCGGCTCCGCTTCGCCTGGACGGCGGACGAGGCGGGAGGCCTGCGCGCGGGGGGATTCTCGCTCGCCTCGCGGGGCGGGCGCCTGCGTACCGGGCTCGTCTTCGAGCAGGGGGGGCTCCTCGGCGGCTCGGGCGCAGGGGCCTTCGCCGGGGAGGCGGTGCACGGCATGGTCTTCGGCACGTTCCGGAAGGGCTGGCCCCTCGGAAGGGAGCCGGGGCTGCGCCTCCGGGTCTCGGCGACCCTGGCCGGGGGCCGCCGGGGGGGAGACCGGGGCCTGCTGCGCGGCGCCCGCGGCCTCTACAGCGCGGGCCTTCTCGCCCTGGAGCGCGGGGACGAAGGCGGGGTGACCACGCTCTCGGTGGAGCAGCCGCTCCGCGCGGAGGGCGGGAGCGCGAGCTTCCGGCGTCCGGTCGGAAGGACCAGGGACGGGGATTGGGTGTACCGCACGCTCGAGGTCGGGCTTCGCCCGGAGGCCCGGGCGCTCGCGCTGGGGCTCCGCCACGAGCGCCCGCTCGGGAGAGGGCGGATCGTCTTCGGGGCGAGCCACACGGTGGACGCGGGGCACGTTCCGGGCGAGGAGGAGACCTCGCTCGGGGCCCGCTACCGTCTGCGCTTCTGAGGCGGAAGAGGACCTTGGCGCCACGACCCGAAGACGAGCGCCGGAACCTGGGCGACCTCGTCGACCTCGCCCTCGATCGGGAGCGGGTGCTCGTCGTCGACAGCCGGCCGGGCGGCGGCGACTGGAGCGGGGTCCGCATCCACGGGCAGGCGCGGGCGGTGGCGGCCCTCCTCCTCGCCCGGGGGCTTCGACGGGGCGAGCGGGTGGCCGTCCTCGCCGCCAACCGCGCGGAGTACCTGGTGGCGATCCTCGGCATCATGCAGGCCGGCCTGGTCGCGGCGCCCGTCAACGTCCGGCTTCCCCGCGCGACCGTCGGGTACGTGCTGCGGGACTCGGGCGCCCGGCTCGCGTTCTGCGACCCGGACCACCGGGACCTCCTCCCGCCGGGGATCGACCCCCTGCCCCTCGACGAGGTCGGCGGGCTCCCGCCCCCGGGAGACCTTCCCGCCGTGCCCCCCGAACCCGGCGAGGTCGCGATGATCCTCTACACCTCGGGCTCGAGCGGCCCGCCCAAGGGGGTGCCGCTCACCCACCGCGGGCACCGGTGGGTCATCGAAAAGCGGCGGCAGGCCGGGGCCGACCACCGGGCGGAGCGGATCCTCGTGGCCGCTCCCCTCTACCACATGAACGCCCTCGCCCTCTCCCAGCTCGCGCTCGCCGCGGGAGCGGTCACCGTGCTGCTGCCGCGCTTCGACGCCGAGCGCTACATCGACGCCATCGCGCGGCACCGGTGCACCCTGATCACCTCGATTCCCACGATGCTCGCCCTCGTCTGCCGGCAGTCCGAACGCCTCGCGGCCACCGATCTCTCCTCGGTGCGGGGCATCCGCATGGGCTCCGCCCCGGTCACCCCGGAGCTCGTCGCGCGCCTTCGCGAAGTGTTCCCCGGGGCCGGGGTGCGGATCGGATACGGCACCACCGAGGCCGGGCCGGTGGTCTTCGGCGCACACCCCGGCGGCCGGCCGACCCCCGAGCTCTCCCTCGGCTGCCGCCATCCCGAGGTCGAGCTACGGCTGGTCGGGCCGGACGGCGCGGAGTCCGACCGGGGGGTGCTGGAGATGAAGTGCCCCGCGGTCATGCCGGGCTATCATGGGCTCCCGGACCGGACGGCGGAGGTGATGACGGCCGACGGCTACTACCGGACCGGCGACGTCATGCGGCGCGACGCGGACGGCTTCTTCTTCTTTCTCGGGCGCGAGGACGACATGTTCGTGTGCAACGGCGAGAACGTCTACGCGGAGGAGGTCGAGCGCCGCATCGAATCGATGCCGGAGGCCGCCGAGGCGTGCGTGGTCCCGGTCGCGGACGAGGTCCGCGGACACATGCCGGTCGCCTGGGTGGTCCCGGCGCGCGGCGCCTCCCCGGGCGAGGACGACGTGAAGCGGCACGCGCTCGCGAACGGTCCGGCCGTGGAGCACCCGCGGCGGGTGTTCTTCCTGGCCGAGCTGCCGCTCGGGGGCACGGGCAAGATCGACCGGCGCCGGCTCGCCGCCCGCGCCGCCCGCCTCGTGGCCGGGGAGGACGGCGCCCCGCCCGCCGGCGGCCGGACCGGCCGTCCGGCTCCGGCCGCGCCCCCGGTCCCGCCGCCCTCCCCTGCCGCCGCCTCCCCCCTGCCGCGCGAGAAGCCGGAATGACGAGATCCCCCCTCACGGTCGCCGGGGTGCAGGCGATGCTCGACGCCTCCCCCTACATCCGCAGCTGCGGCATGAAGGTGGTCCGCCTCGACGCGGAGGCGCTCGAGATCGCCGTGGAGCTCCCGATGCGGCCCGAGTTCGAGCGCCGCGCCGGCACCGGGCAGTGGCACGGCGGCCCCATCGCCGCCCTCATCGACACCGCCGGCGACTACGCCCTCGCGCTCCACGCGGGCGGGCCGGTCCCCACGATCGACTTCCGGACGGACTACCTCCGCCCGGCCGTCGACACCTCGCTCACCGCCGCCGCCCGGGTCCGGCGGGCGGGGCGGACGGTCGGGGTGGTCGACGTCGACGTGACGGACGACGGGGGACGGCTGGTCGCGGTCGGGCGCGGCAGCTACGGAACGCGGACGGGCTGAACGAGGGAGGGGGCGGCGCAATGAGGGCATTCGTCATCGAGCGGCACGGCGGGCCGGAGGTGCTCGGGCTCCGGACGGACTTCCCGGACCCCCGGCCCGGCGAGGGCGAGGTGGTCCTCCGGGTGCGCGCCGCCTCCCTCAACTACCACGACGTCTTCACGCGCCGCGGGATGCCCGGCATCCGCCTCACCTTCCCCGTCGTGCCGGGACTCGACGTCGCGGGCGAGGTGGTGGAGACGGGCCCCGGGGTGGAAGGGTGGCGGCCCGGCGACCGGGTGCTGGTGGACCCCGTGAACCGGGAGAAGGGCGGGCTCATGGGCGAGACGATGCACGGCGGGCTCGCCGAGTACTGCCTCGCCGCCGCCCGCCAGCTCGTCCGGATGCCGGACGGGGTGGGCTTCGAGCCGGCCGCCTCCCTTCCCGTCGCCTACGGGACCGCCCACCGCATGATGTTCGAGAACGGAGGGGTCCGGGCGGGAGAGCGCGTGCTCGTGCTCGGTGCGAGCGGCGGGGTGGGCACCGCCTGCCTGCTGCTCGCCAAGATGGCGGGGGCGGAGGTCGTCGTGTGCGCGAGCTCGGAGGAGAAGCTCGGCCGCCTCGCCGCCCTCGGCGCGGACTTCGGGGTGAACTACACGACGACGGACTACGTGAAGTGGGTGCACGAACGCTACGGCAAGCCCTACCGGCGCTCTTACGAGGGCGGGGTGGACGTGGTGATCAACTTCACCGGCGGCGAGACCTGGGTGCCGTGCATGAAGACCCTCAAGCGGGGCGGCCGGATGCTGACCTGCGGGGCGACCGCGGGCTTCGATCCGAAGACCGACCTTCGCTACGTCTGGACCTTCGAGCTCCGGATCCGGGGCTCGAACTCCTGGACCGCCGCGGACCTGGAGACCCTGCTCGCCCTGGTGGACGACGGGCGCCTCGATCCGGTCATCGACCGCGTGCTCCCGCTCGAGGAGGCGGGCGAAGGGTTCCGGCGCATCGAGGAGCGCGAGGTGTTCGGGAAGATCGTCATCCGCCCCTGACCGCCCCGGCCGCGGGCCCGGGGTGGCGGTCGGGACGGGGCCGGCGGCCGGGCCTCCCGGAGGCGCACCGGGGACGAGGCCGTCCCCGGTTGCCGAGGGCCGGTCAGAAGCGCACCTCGAGCCCGGCCACCGCCGCATGGACGGTCTCGCCGTCCACCTCCATCCCGGCGTAGCCCGCCTGGAAGCTCCAGGTGTCCGAGCCCTTCGCGACCAGGCCCGCGCCGAAGTGGTGCACCGTGCGCGGCAACCCCCGCACCCGGGCGCGGCTCGTGAAGCTCAGCACCCCGGCCCGGTCGGACTGCGCGACGGCGAGCCACGCCGGTCCGCGGGTGCGGGTCCGGGTCGTGCCGAGGTGCGCCCCGGGCCGCCAGCGCAGCGCCCCCGGGCCTTCCAGCCAGCCCGCGGGGGCCAGACCCAGACGCGCCTTCCAGCCCCGGTAACGCTGCGAGACCCCGGGCACCTCGGCGCGAAGCGCGGCCCCGTGCGCGGTCCAGGCGTCCTGCCGGAGCGAGCCGGAGAACAGCGCCACCGTGGGCGTCGCCCGCAGCCCGCCGAGGTCGAGGTGCACCCCGGCCCTCGCCCGGGCGTGCCTCTGGGCGAGCCCCAGGCTCCCGCCCAACGTCCCGCCCGCCGCCGGGCTCTCGAAGAGCGAGCCGGCCCGGTAGCTCCCGTGCGTGAGGCGCGTGTCCGCGAACCGGGCGCCGTCGCTCCACCCCCCGTGCACCGCGTACCAGCCGCCCTCGAGGGCGGAGCCGAAGCGCGAGCCCGGACCGGCGTGCAGCGAGCCGGCGAGGTCGGGCATCGCCGTCATGCCGAGGTGGAAGCCCCGCGCGAGCCGCGCATCCAGGCCGAGAGCCACCCCGCGGACCGTGCCCTCGGCGCCCCCCGCCGCGCTCGGCAGCCGGCCCGCGAAGGTGCGGGTCCACCGCTCCAGGCCTCCCGTGCGCACCCGGTGCTCCTCGAAGTGTCCCGAGCCGATGCCGGCGAACGACACGCTCGACCGGCGCCCGGACCCCTGCTCCTCCCAATCGGCGAGCGCGGCCTCCTCGGCGTCGAAGAGGTCGACGAGCCAGGCGGCCAGCCACGCCCCGCCCCCGATGAGGAGCGCCTTCTCGCCGCCGCTGAGACCGTCTCCCTTCGACGCGCCGCCCGACGGAGCCGCCGGACCTGCGGGGGCCGGTTCCAGTTCCGGATCGGGGGCAGGCGGCTCGATGGCCGCGGCGAGGCCGAGCTGCTGGCCTTCCGCGAGCTGGACCCGGGCCTTCCCGTCGTCACCGGACAGGGCGCCGACGTCCTGCTCCGCCCCGCCGGCCCCGGTCGTCTTCAGCGCCACCTCGGCGACGGCGGACGGCTCCGATCCTTCGGCGTCCGCCCGCCGGCGCACCACGGTCCCGTCGCCGAGCACCGTGATGGCGGTCGCCTCCTGCTGGAGCGCCGACTCGACCGCCGCCCGGTTCCCCGCCGCATCGGCCCCGAGAAGCACGTACACCGCCGGGGCCTCCCCTTCGGGAAGCCCCTGGTAGACCAACCCGCCCCCGGCCGTGATCCGGCCGTGGTCGGCCGCATCCCGGGTGACGTCGCCGACCTCGACGGCGAGCCGGGTCCCGTCGTGCACGGTGAGGACCCCCTCCGACCCCAGGTCCAGATGCCCCGCCACCGTGAGGCCCCCCTCCTCCAGGGCGAGCGCACTGCCCGAGAACGCCACGTCGCCCACCCTGGCGACCCCCGCGCCGCGCTTGTAGATGTACTCGATCCCGCTGATCGCCCCCCCGAAGTTGGACGCCTCCGCGCCGGCGCCCCGAACGTCGATGGTCAGGGTGTCCGTCCCGTCCCCGAAGTCGATGCCGCCCGAGACGTAGCCGCGCCGTTCCACCCGCAGATGGTCGTCCCCCGCCCCGAACGCCACGGCTCCGTCCATGAACCCGTCGCGGATCGTGAAGTGCGCCCCGTTGGCGGCGCGCGTCAGATCGACCCGGCCGGTCAGGGTGCTCGTGTCGAAGAGGTCGAGCTCGACCCGGTCCGCGCCGCCCCCGCCCACGAGCCGCACCGCGGTCGGGGCGGTGACCTCCGCGCTGCCGGACACGGTGACCTCGATGGCGCCGGTGGCGCCGGTCCGGGCGAAGATGCCGGTCCCGCCTTCGTCCACTTCCTCGGTGCCCGCGTCGTCCAGGTGCGCCGCCGCGACCCGGCCGCCGGTCATGGCGACGGTGGCCTTGCCGGTCCCGGAGGTGTTCGCCACGAGGCCGGCCGCCTGGGCGCCCGACACCGCCACCCGGCCGGTGTTGACCACGGTCACGTCCCCCGCGTTCCCGATGGTCGTCGAGCCGTACTTGAAGAACGAAGCCACGACCCCGACCGCCCCGAACCACGGCTCGCTTCCCTCGATGAGGCCGCCGGAGGTCGCGACCGTCCCGTGGTTCTCCGCCCGGACCGAGCCGGAGGCGTCCACCGTGCCCGAGCCGGCGACCAGGACCCCCGCCGCCACCGCGCTCGCGCCGTCGCCGGCGGTGGTGACCGTCGCTCCGCGCTCGTTGAAGACGCGGGCGAGGTTGGGGTTGTCGGCGGTCCCCCCGCCCCGCGCGATGGCCACGACGCCGTCCGCGTTCCAGCCCCCGGTGATCACCTCCCCCCGGTTCCGGACCTCGGCCATCGCCGAGGTCCGGCTGCCGTCGCTCTCGATCTCGGCGAAGAGGCCGAGGGCCCGCCGGCCCCTGGTCTCCACCCGCCCGGTCGGCTCGTTCTCGATGACCGCGTTGCCCGAGCGGGAGGTGGCGAACGCCCCGTACGCGCCGACCTCCCTTCCTGCGAGAGATCCCGGGAGGCCGGTGGCCGAAGCGCTCTGGTGGGTCGTGACCCGACCCTCGTTCACCACCTTCGCGGCGCCCGTCACCGACCACGCCCGCAGGCCGAACGCCATCGTGCCGTGGGTCTCGACGACCCCGCCGACCTCGTTGGCCGCGGTGGCGGCGCCGGACCCGGTCGTGCCCGCGGTCACGCCGTTCGCGCCCAGCGAGTAGTCGCCGTCTTCGCCCTCCGGATCGAACCGGAAGACGTCTCCGCGCGTGGTGACCCGCCCGCGGTTCGTGGCCTGGACGGCGCCGCTGCCGTCCGCCCCGGCCCGGGCGAATATGCCGATCGCGCCGTCGCCTCGCGTCTCGATCACCCCGGTCGCTTCGTTGACCGCTTCCACCCGGGCGGCCGAAGGGGCGCCGTCGTATCCGGTGGAGGCGCCCATGCCGTGAGCCATTCGGCCTCGGCTCTCGTTCCGGAAGCTGGCGCCCGACGTCCGGATGGTCCCCCGGTTGATCGCGACGGCCGACGTATCGGCGCCCCCGCGGCCCACCGACGCGCTGATGCCCTGCGCCGCGACGCCTTCGGTCGTGATCGTGGCGCCCTGGTGGTTGACCGCCTGGACCGATCGGCTCTTCGACCACCCCGTGAGGCCGTCCGCCTGCCGTCGCCCGGAGTCGTACGTACCGCCGGTCGTGACGATCTCACCGTGGTTCTCGGCCTCCGCGCGGCCCTGGCTGCCTTCATGGGAGGCGCGCAAGCCCCGGGCGCCCGTTCCTTCGGTGCGGATGGAGGCGCGCGCCTCGTTGACCGCCCGCGCCGTCCCGCCGGCGGAGACGGAAGCGTATACCCCGTAGGGATTCCGGATTCCGCCACCGGATCCGGTCACCGAGTCGCCGGTGGTGGTCACGGTCCCGCGGTTGATCGCGGTGGCGGAGCCGATCTGGTCCGCACGGCAGGATTCACCCGTCCACCAGCAGGCGTTGGCTTGGACGCCGCGCGCTCCGGCCCCTTCGGTGCGGACGGTGGCGCCGGCCTCGTTGACGGCTTCCGCCGCACGGCCGGAATCGGCCCGCAGACCCTCGGCATATCTGTCGCCGCTTCCCCCGCCCTTCGTGACGATGGATCCGCGGTTGACGGCCTTCGCCGTCCCGTCGCGGTCAAGGCTGGCATAGAGGCCCCGGCCTGCCGCGCCTCGGGTCTCGATGGTGGCGTCCACCTCGTTGGAGACCTCCAGGTCGGCCTTCTCCGACCAGGCGGACACCCCGTAGCCCCGCCGCGGCTCCTCCGCGGTTCCCTCCCCGGTGGTGAGGACCCGGCCGAAGTTGTGCAGCCGGACCACTCCCTCGGGGGTCTCGTCGGAGACACCGACGTGTAGGCCCCGCGCTCCGCCGGTCGTCTCGATGGCGGCGTGGGAGTCGACGTGGAGGTCGCCCGGCAGGTTGTCGCGATGGACGTTGATGCCCGTCGTCCCCCCGGCGCCGCGGACCTTGCCCCGCACCACGATGGGAACCCGGGGGAACGCCGAGTGCTCGCCCAGGCTGACGGCCGCGCCGTCGCCGCCGAGGTCCAGAACCACCCTGGCCCCGGGCCGCGCCAACGCGCTCCGGTCGCGGAACGCATTCATAGCACCCACGACGTCGTTCGTGGAGAGCCCGTCCGCCGCGCCGGCCCCGGTGCACGAGAGGCGGAAGTCGGTGTCGGCGGGGCCCGTCCCCGGGGTGAAGGCGGAGCCGTCCTCGCTCAGGGAGCCCTGCTGGAGGGAAGTGCAGTCGAGGGCCGCGAGGGCCGGCGCGGCGGGGAGGAGAAGGAGAGCGGCCGCGAGGGCGAGGAGCGCGGCGCTATCGACGTCGAATCTGGAAAAGTACCGTAACTTCCCGTAAATACTTCTATCGTTCAGAGATGAGGGGGGGGGGGGGTAATTTCTGTCGGTTCTCGACCGTATTCATTTCGTTTCCTCTTTCTTACTTGTGCGAAGCCGACCCGGCCGTCGGTCCGCTGGGCTCCGAACGGCGCTTTCGCCATCATACATGACTCGCCGGCGCACACGTCCGCGCCCCGGCCAGCCCATCGCGTCCCGGGGTCCCGGCCGGTCCCGAAGCTATCTCATTGCGCGATGCCGACGGACTGGCCCGAGGGTCCCTGGCGACGCACTCGGCGCACGAGGACCTGATCCCCGTCGTCCCGGAGCTCGTGCTGCGATGAGGCCCGCGCCCGGTCCGTCCGGCGGGGCGCGTCTCACGTTCGACCGCAGAGCGCCGCACGGACGCCATCCCGGGGGCGTGCGGGCGCAATGGGGCGTCCGTCCGGGCCGAGCCCTGGGCTACCGCCCCGCCCGTTCCGGGCGTCGCCGGACGCGGCGAAGGGCCGCCGGTCTTCGCGAGCCGGCGCGCGGCGGAAGCGGGCAGTGCGCGGGGGGCGTCCCGTCAGTGCCGCGCTGCGCGCGCGGCGGCGATGCCGGGCGCGTGGACCGGAGCTAGGCCGCGCGCCGCCCGGCGATGGCTTCGCGCAAGCCTTCCAGCAACCCTTCCAGCTTCGCTTGCCCGTGCTCGACCCGAGCGAGTCGTTCCTCCAACCGCGCCGTGTCGGCCCGGCGGGCATCCTCCATCCGCGCCGTGTCGGCCCGGTGGGCTTCCTCCATTCGCGCCGTGTCGGCCCGGTGGGCTTCCTCCATTCGCGCCGTGTCGGTCCGGTGGGCTTCCTCCATCCGATCCATGCGCGCTCCGAGGTTGTCCTCGATGCGGTCCATGCGGCGGTCGAGCCTCGCTTCGAGGCGAGCCATCGCGCGCCAGCCGAGCCCGACGATCGCGATGACCACCGCGAGGCCGGTCCCGATGACCGATCCGATGATGCCGACGTCCATGCCGGGAGGGTAGCAGCTTCGATGAGCCTCGCGCCAATCGGCTCGGCGTCGGCCGCGGCCCTTGGCATCCGGCCGTTTCACCAAACCGAAGCTCTCGACCCGCGCCGCCCCGCCCAAGTCCTCGGCGAACGCCACTTGGACGGTGTTTCTCTTCTCCGGCGGGGCCTTCTCCGGCGCGACCGGCTGCCCGAACGTCGAAGGCCGGCTCGCCGAGGGGGCGCCGCCGAGTGAAGTCGCCCGCCGGGGCGAGACCCGACTGCGCCGCCCCGCCTGCTCATCCCGCCCGCCGTCCGCGTTCCGCTTCCCGCCCGGAGAACGCCGCCCCCCACCGGCCTACCAAGGCAGCGGGGAGCCGGTGCGTATCATGTGGACGACTCTCGCATTCGGGTCCTCCGGAAGGACGCCTCCAGGCAGAGGTCGGCCGTCGCCGCGGACCTTCACACGCTTTCGCCCGAGAAATCCCCCCGACGGTCCGGGTTCGGACACCTCGAGGCGCGCGGTCCGGCGAGACTGGCGCGAGTGGCGCGAGAGGTGGAAGTCGAGACCGTTCGACGTGTTGCGGTCTCGGGGGCGCCCGAGGCCGCCCGTCTCGCGGGGTATCCCGAACGGAGGGAGGCGTCAGGCGCCCTGCACGGGCCTCGGACACCCCGAGGGGAGGCGGCTCCGGGCCGACTTCACGCTCGCTGTGGACGCGGATGGCCCTGCGGGGCCGCCGGGTGCGCCGGTGAGCGTCCAGGGGCGGTCCTGGTGATGGACGGTCCCGGCCCCTCTCCCGCCCCGCTCCGGCGGGGAGAGGCGCCGGCTTCTCCTTGCTCGGGCGAAGCGCTCGCGGGCGCTGTTGCCGGAGGTCCGCACGGCCCCCCGTAGCGCACCTCGTGCGGGAGACCGCACCGGCGGCGGACGGCGTTGACGGGGCGAGCCGTCACCGGCGGGCGGTGCGCACCTCCTCGACGATGCCGGCGAGCCGGCTGAGCGCTTCCCGCCCGGCCCCGGCCTCCGTGCGCAGGGCGCGCGCTTCGGCCTGCCACGCCTCGCGGTCGGCGCGCGCCTGGTCGTGGAGCCGGTCGCGCTCCTTCTGCCACGCTTCGAGGCTGGCGCGATCTTCGGCCCGGAGTTGGTCGCGCTCCTTCTGCCACGCTTCCAGATTGGCGTGATCTTCGGCCTGGAGCCGGTCGCGCTCCTTCTGCCATGCTTCGAGATTGGCGTGATCTTCGGCCCGGAGCTGATCGCGCTCCTTCTGCCACGCTTCCAGATTGGCATGATCTTCGGCCTGGAGCCGGTCACGCTCCTTCTGCCACGCTTCCAGATTGGCGTGATCTTCGGCCTGGAGCCGGTCGCGCTCCTTCTGCCACGATTCGAGATTGGCGCGATCTTCGGCCCGGAGCTGATCGCGCTCCTTCTGCCACGCTTCCAGATTGGCTCGATCTTCGGCCTGGAGCCGGTCGCGCTCCTTGTGCCACGATTCGAGATTGGCGCGATCTTCGGCCCGGAGCTGGTCGCGCTCCTTCTGCCACGCTTCCAGATTGGCGCGATCCTCGGCCCGGAGCCGAATGCTCTCGGCCTGCCACGCCTCGCGGTCGGCGCGCGCTTCGGCGCGCATGGCCTGCATGTCGGCCCGGATGCGGCTGTCGCTCGTGATGTCGAGACCGGCCAACGCGAGGCCGACGGTCACGATGGCGATGGTCTCCTGGCTGAGCTTGAACACGGGGGAGCTTCCGGCTGGGAGCGCAGGCGGCGCCGAGTGTTGCCCTTCTCCCTGCGCATTTCAAGCTCCGGCCGGGCGCTGCCCGGGGCCGTTCCACGTTGCGGAACTGGTTCGCGCGGGCGGCCCGGTTCGGTCGAATCGGACGGCGGAGGTCCTGGAAATGGCGTCCGACCGGGCGCGGGCGTCGTGGGAACGGCGCGTCCCGCGGCCGGCGCGGCGCCCGTGCTTCCCGTCCGGATGGAGGCGTCCCGTGCACGGGCGGTGCGGACGTGGCGGGGGCCGCGGGCGGCGATGCGTTGCGGCGCCCCGTCGACCGCACCGGGACCGACTGGTACGGCCAGCGCCACCGCTCCGGGTATCCGGCCTCGGTGAGGGTCGGCGCCGTCTTGCGGCGGGTCTCCGGGGACGTCACCTCGATGAGGAACCTCGACGGGTCGGACCGGTCGATGGCCGCATCCCCGGCGCGGCAGTCCTCGGGTCCTTGACGGGTTTCATGGATGAAGGCAGATTCACCGAACGCGGCGAATGCAAGCTTCGGTCACGTGAACGACGTTCGTAACGCCCTGTTGGATCGGGAATGGGCGGAAGGGCCGGGCGGCGGGTGATCCTGCCGGTCCCGGATGCAGTGCCGGACGCATGGGGAACCGCCTGTCGCCCTCCCGAAGGCGATGGAGATTCCGGCCGACACGATCGAGCCGGCGCCCGGCGTCGTCTGCACGGATCCGGTCCGGACGCATCCCGGCCTCTCCGTCTCCGGAGAACGCGGAGCGGAATCGGCCGATCACCTGCGCCGCGAGACGCTCTCGCGGCGCCCGCAGAACCGCCGCGGGGCCGGAACGGGCCGCGGCCGGCGGTTCGCGGCCCGTCCGGATGCGGGCGCCGAGCCGTGCGGCCGGGGCCGGAGCCGGCCTTCGGCGGGAGGGGGTGAGGATGGCGCAACCCCTCCTTTCCATCGCCGATCTCGAGGTGAGCTTCCGCACCGGCGGCGATGCCGTCGAGGCGGTTCGCGGGGTCTCGCTCGAGGTGCGCCGGGGCGAGTCGGTCGCCCTGGTCGGCGAGAGCGGCTCGGGCAAGTCGGTGACCGCCCTCTCCGTCCTCCGGCTCCTCCCCTACCCCCAGGCGTGGCATCCCGCGGGGCGCATCGAGCTCGACGGCGAGTCGCTCCTCGACACGGCGCCGGCCACGATGCGTTCGATCCGGGGCCGGCGTATCGCGATGATCTTCCAGGAGCCGATGACTTCGCTGAACCCGCTCCACACCGTGGGGAAGCAGGTCCGGGAAGCGCTCCGGCTGCACCGGACGATCGGCGCCGCGGAGGCCCGCGAGCGGGCCCTGGCGCTGCTCCGGCTCGTGCACCTTCGCGATGCCGAGCTCCGGCTCTCCGCCTACCCGCACCAGCTCTCCGGCGGCCAGCGCCAGCGGGTCATGATCGCGATGGCGCTCGCGAACGACCCCGACCTCCTGATCGCCGACGAGCCGACCACCGCGCTCGACGTGACCATCCAGGCCCAGATCCTGGAGCTGCTGCGCGAGCTCCGGGACCGGCTCGGGATGGCCCTCCTGCTCATCACCCACGACCTCGGGATCGTGCGCAAGATGGCGGACCGGGTCTACGTGATGAACGGCGGGCGCATCGTCGAGTCCGGGAAGACCCGCCGCGTGTTCGACGCCCCGGAGCACCCGTACACCCGCCACCTCCTCGCCGCCACCCCGGGCGGGGAGGCCGGCCCCGCCCCGCCGGAGGCCGGCCGCGCGATGCGGGTCGAGGCGCTCAAGGTGTGGTTTCCCCTCCGGCGCGGACTGCTGCGCCGGGCCGCGGGCCACGTCCGGGCGGTGGACGGCATCTCGCTCGAAGTGCGCGAAGGCGAGACGGTGGGGGTGGTCGGCGAGAGCGGCTCCGGGAAGACCACCCTCGGGCTCGCCATGCTGAAGCTCCAGGCGAGCGAGGGCCGGATCGCGTTCCTCGGGCGGCCCATCGACGCGCTCCGCCCACGCGCCCTCCGCCCGCTCCGGCGCGAGATGCAGATCGTGTTCCAGGACCCCTACGGCAGCCTCAGCCCGCGGATGTCGGTCGGCCGGATCGTCGAGGAGGGGCTCAGGGTGCACGGCCTCGGAGGCGGCGCGGCGAAGCGCGAGGCGCTCATCGTCGAGGCGCTCGCCGAGGTCGGGCTCGACCCCGACACTCGCCACCGCTATCCGCACGAATTCTCCGGGGGGCAGCGCCAGCGGGTCGCGATCGCACGGGCGATCGTCCTCAGGCCGCGGTTCGTGGTCCTCGACGAGCCGACGTCGGCGCTCGACGTCTCGGTCCAGGCCCAGATCGTGAGCCTGCTCCGGTCACTCCAGGCCCGTCACCGGCTCGCCTACCTCTTCATCAGCCACGATCTCCGCGTCGTCCGGGCCATGAGCCACGAGGTGCTGGTGATGCGCGAGGGATCGGTCGTGGAACGGGGCCCCGCGGCCCGGATCTTCCGCGAGCCGCGCGAGCCGTACACCCGGGCCCTCGTCGCCGCCGCGTTCGACCTGGAGCCGGCGGGCGCGGACGGGGGCGGCGAGCAGGGGCGCGGACGGGGGCGGCGGCGCCCGCCGCTCGGCCCCGGCGACGCCGGCCGGCCGCCCCCGGTCAGCGATTCCACCAGGGCAGGTCGGAGAACGCCCTGAGATCGATCTCGTGCGTCCAGGCGGAGCGGTGCTGATGGGCGAGATGGTAGTAGGTGTCGGCGATGGCGGACGGAAGGATCAGCCCGTCGTGCTCCAGCCCCCGTTCCTCGCGGAGCTTCCGGAAGGCCTCCGGCCCAAGCATCTTGCCCAGCGTATCGGGGGCGTCCACCATGCCGTCGATGACGACGTGGACGACGTGAACGCCCTTGGCGCCGTACTCCGCGTTGAGGGTCTGGCAGAGCATGCGACGGGCGGCCATGGCCGCGGCATGCGAATGCTGCCCGGCGTTGCCCCGCATCGCGGCGGTGGACGCGGTCACCAGGATCGTCCCCTTGCCGCGCTGCTCCATGAGCGGGCAGACGCTCGCGGCCGTGCGAAACAGCCCGAAGGCCGCCATGCGCCACCCCAGCTCGAACACCTTGTAGCTCGTGTCCGTGAGCGCCCGGTCCCCGATCTGGGCCCCGAGGTTGTAGACCACGACCTCGATCGGGCCGATGTCCGCCTCCACTTCGGCCACCCGCTCCTCGATGCTCTCGGGAACGACCGCGTTCAGCAGGAATCCGGACGCGCTTCCTCCCTCGCTCTCGATGCTCTCGACCGATCGGCGCAGGCCCTCCTCGTCGGTGCGGCGGCACAGGACCGCGTGGTATCCCTCGTGGGCGAAGCGTCTGGCGACGGTGCTGCCGATCCCCGCGCCGGCGCCGATGACGAGACAAACTGGTTGCATGGAACTAAGGCTCCCGATGAGTGCATGGACGGACGAGCCTCCGGCGCCGCACGGGACCCGGCGCGAGACGGCGTGAAGCGGGCAGGCGCGGGAGAACGGTGGCGGGGCATGGCATGTCCCGAACCTTATCATCCGGGCGCCGGGGCCGGGGCCGGTGCGGATGCGGCGGCCGGCCGTCCGGCCCCGCGTCCCACCGTCCTCCCCCCGCGGTAGACGCCTGGCCGCGCTCCCGGTGGCGGGCCGCACCCCGTTCCAGGCCGCCTCGACGGCGGGAACCCGCCGGCGCCGGCTCGAACATGCCTTCGACGCCTCGGGGCCCGCCGCCACCGCGGCTCGACGCCCTCGCGACGGAGGCGACCGGCGGGATTGGAGAGCGAAGGAGGGAGCGGCGGCCGCTCAGGTGGACTGCACCTTGAGCTTCGCCCGCAGGCGCTGGACGTGGTACCGGGCCGCGGGCGCACGCGGGTGCACCTCGAGCGTCGCCTCGAACGCCCGCAGCGCCCCCAGCTCGTCGTCCTTGGCGAGATGGATGAGCCCGAGGCCCGACAGGGCGCCGAAGTGGCGGGGCTCGAGGGCGAGGGTCCGCTCCACGTCCCGGATCGAGGCATCGAGGTCGCCCGCGAGGTAGTACGCGGTGGCGCGCTTGTTCCAGCCCTCGGCGAACTCGGGGGCGAGGTCGACGATCCGGGCGAAGGTCGCGATCGACTCGCGCAGGCGCCCCGAGCCCATCTCCTCGATGCCCGCCTCCATCAGGCGGTCCACGTCCTCCCGGCCGCTCTCGTGCCAGATGGCCCAGATGAAGCGCTCCGCGTACCCGATCCGGTCCGGGGTGGCCGCGCTTCGCAGGACCTCGAAGAGAGGCGCAAGGCGGGAGTCGTTCTGATCCGCGGCGGCCGCCCACGGCAGCGCGAGGAACGCGAGCGCGGCCACCGGGCCGAGGTATGGCCTGCCGCAGGGTGACTTCATGGATCCGCCCTCCATCGACCACGGAGCACGGCGGCGAGGGTAGGCCGATCTCGACCCGGATGCCAGACCGGGACCGGGACCGGCCGGGTCGGCCCGCATGTCTCACCGGCCTCCCGCGGCGGACGCCGACCCGACCGCCAGCCTCCGCAGGCTTCCTCGAACCTCATCCGCCGGATCTCCTGGAGCACTCGGCAATCGGGTCGGATGGGCGCCTCCTCGGCGCCCATCCGACCGGACGGATCACGTGCTGCTGCACCGGACAGACCGTTCGCTCCCGACGTCCCCCTCCGAATCCCCCTCCGAATCCATCCATCTCCGAATCCCCCTCCGAATCCATTGACCGCGTTCGACGAACTCCCTACTATTCCGACTATTCCAGTCAGGTTTCACGGCGGGGCGGCCGGTCGGATGACCGAATCCCTTCAGGCGGCGCGCGAGGCGCCGGCGAACGATGTCGAATCCCTCATCGGGCGCGAGTACGAACAGGGGTTCGTGACCGACATCGAGTCCGAGACCCTGCCCCCGGGGCTCGACGAGGAGGTCGTCGCGCGGGTGTCGGAGATCAAGCGCGAGCCCGCGTTCATGCGCGAGTGGCGCCTCGAGGCCTACCGGCGCTGGCGCGAGATGCGCGAGCCGGGCTGGGCGAGCCTCGCCATCGCGCCCATCGACTACCAGGCGATCTCCTACTACTCCGCCCCGAAGTCGAAGGAAGACGCCCCGAAGAGCCTCGACGAGGTGGACCCGAAGCTCCTCGAGACCTACGAGAAGCTCGGCATCCCGCTCGAGGAACGGGCCGTCCTCGCGGGGGTGGCGGTGGACGCGGTGTTCGACAGCGTGTCGGTCGCGACCACGTTCAAGGACCGGCTCGCCTCGGAGGGCATCCTCTTCTGCTCGTTCTCCGAGGCGGTGCGGGACCATCCCGAGCTCGTCCGCGAGTACCTGGGGTCGGTCGTCCCGCGATCGGACAACTTCTTCGCGGCGCTCAACTCCGCGGTCTTCACCGACGGGTCCTTCGTCTACGTCCCGAAGGGCGTGCGCTGTCCGATGGAGCTCTCCACCTACTTCCGGATCAACGCCGCGAACACCGGGCAGTTCGAACGCACCCTCATCATCGCCGACGAGGGCAGCTACGTCAGCTACCTCGAGGGGTGCACGGCCCCGATGCGCGACGAGAACCAGCTGCACGCCGCGGTGGTCGAGCTCGTCGCCCTCGAAGGGGCCACGATCAAGTACTCGACGGTGCAGAACTGGTACCCCGGAGACGAGAACGGGGTCGGCGGGATCTACAACTTCGTCACCAAGCGCGGCGAATGCCGCGGCGCCCGCTCCCGGATCTCGTGGACCCAGGTCGAGACCGGCTCGGCCATCACCTGGAAGTATCCGAGCTGCGTGCTCCGGGGCGACGACTCGATCGGCGAGTTCCATTCGGTCGCCGTCACCCACCATCGCCAGCAGGCCGACACCGGCACCAAGATGATCCATCTCGGCCGGAACACCCGGAGCAACATCGTGTCGAAGGGGATCTCGGCCGGACGGAGCCGCAACGCCTACCGCGGCCTGGTCCAGGTGGGCCGCGGCGCGAGCGGGGCCCGCAACCATACGCAGTGCGACTCGCTGCTCATGGGCGACCGGTGCGCCGCGCACACCTTTCCCTACATGGAGGTCAGGAACCCGGGCGCCCGCGTGGAGCACGAGGCGACGGCCTCGAAGATCGGGGAAGACCAGCTCTTCTACTGCATGAGCCGCGGGCTCGCCGCCGAAGACGCGGTGTCGATGATCGTGAACGGCTTCTGCAAGGACGTGTTCAACGAGCTTCCGATGGAGTTCGCGGTGGAGGCCCGCAACCTTCTCAGCGTGAGCCTGGAAGGCGCGATCGGCTGATGCGGCCCGCCGCCCCGGCGTCTCGCCCGCCCCGGCCGCGGACCAACGCAAGCAGGACGCCCCCGCACGCAATCCGCCCACGCAGTCCCCGACCTCCGCCGCAACCGAGCCGCCCATGCCCTCCTCACCCATGCCCTCCCCGCCCATGCTCGACATCTCCGGCCTCCACGTCGCTGTCGACGGCGATCCCATCCTGAAGGGGGTGGACCTCTCGGTCCGGCCGGGAGAGGTGCACGCGGTCATGGGGCCCAACGGCTCGGGCAAGAGCAGCCTCTGCCACGTGCTGGCCGGACGGGAGGGCTACGAGGTGACGGCCGGACGGGTCGCCTGGGAAGGGGAGGACCTCCTCGCCCTCGCGCCCGACGAGCGCGCCCGGCGCGGGATCTTCCTCGCGTTCCAGTACCCGGTGGAGATCCCGGGGGTCAACAACGCGTACTTCCTCAAGGCGGCGGTCAACGCGGTGCGGCGCGCGCGCGGCGACGACGAGCTCGACGCGATCGACTTCATGCAGCTCATGCGCGAGAAGGTCGGGCTCGTGGACATGGACGAGGGGCTGCTTCGCCGGCCGCTCAACGAGGGCTTCTCCGGGGGGGAGAAGAAGCGCAACGAGATCCTCCAGATGATGCTCCTCGACCCCCGTCTCGCGATCCTCGACGAGACCGACTCGGGCCTCGACATCGACGCCCTCAGGATCGTGGCGGATGGGATCAACGCGCTCCGCGGCCCCGAGCGGGCCTTCGTCGTCGTCACCCACCACGAGCGGTTCCTCGAGTACGTCGTCCCCGATCACGTGCACGTGCTGTACGAGGGGAGGATCGCGCGCTCGGGGGGCCGCGCCCTGGCCCGGGAGCTGGAGGAGCGCGGCTACGGGCACCTTCGCGAGGAGCGCGCCGCGTGACCCCCGGGTCCGCGGCCGCGGCCGTCGACCACTACCGGCGGGAGTGGAGTGCGGCGCACGCCTCGTTGCCGGGCGCGGGTGTCGGCTGGGTCGACCGGGTGCGGCGCGAGGCGCTCGACCGCTTCTGCGAGCGAGGCTTCCCCACGCCGCGCGACGAAGACTGGAAGTACACGAACGTGCGCCCGATCGAGCGCCGGGCCTTCCGCCTCGATCCCGATTCGACGGGCGGCGTCGGCGGTGCGGCGGGCCGCGCCGCCGAGCCGACCATCCGCGGGGGGCGTCTGGCGGGACTCGCGCCCGCCGCCCGGATCGTCTTCCTGAACGGGCGGCTCGCCCCCGGCGGGCCGGGGGAGGCCGGCGGGCTGCCGGAGGGGGTCCGGGTCGACTCCCTCGCCCACGTGCTCGCATCGGACCCCGAACGGGTGGAACCTCATCTCTGCGACCCCGGCCGCGGCGGCAACCCGTTCGCCGCTCTCAACCACGCCTTCCTCGGCGACGGGGCGGTGATCGCGATCCCCCGGGGGGTCCGGGTCGAACGGCCGATCGAGCTCGTGTTCGCCGCGCGGGGAGAATCCGATGTCGCGAGCCACCCGATCGTCCTCGTCCTCGCCGGCGAGGAAGCGGAGGCGACCGTCGTCGAACACCACCTCGGCGCCGGCGCGGGCGCGAAGCTCGCGAATCCGTTCACCCGCATCGTGGTCGAGGCGCGCGCCGGGGTCGAGCACCATCTCCTCCTCGAAGAGGACGACACGACCTGGCATACCGGGAACATCGACGCGCGGATCGCCTCGGGGGGGCGGCTCGGGTCGAACGCGGTACAGCTCGGCGGCCGGCTCGTGCGCTACGGGATCGACGTCTCTCTCGACGGGGCCGGGGCGTCGGTGGTCCTCAACGGACTCTACGTCGTGCGCGGGCGCCAGCACGCCGACTTCCACACCCGGATCGACCATCGCGAGCCGGGGGGGACGAGCGAGCAGGTCTACAAGGGCCTCCTCGACGGGCACGGGCGAGGCGTGTTCAACGGGCGGGTGGTGGTCCATCGGGACGCCCAGCATTCCGACGCGAGCCAGAGCAACCACAACCTCCTGCTGTCGGAGAACGCGGAGGTCGACACCAAGCCCCAGCTCGAGATCTTCGCCGACGACGTGAAGTGCAGCCACGGCGCGACCGTGGGCCGGATCGACGAGCGCGCGGTCCACTACGTGCGCTCGCGCGGGCTCGGGGAGGAAGCGGCGCGCGCCCTCCTCACCTTCGGGTTCGCGGAGGACGTCCTCGCCCGGATGGGCGTGCCGGCGGTGCGGCGGCACGTCGAGCGCGGGCTCGTGGGCGCCCTTCCCGCCCTCGCCGATCTGCCCCCGCTGGACGGGGCCGAAGAGCTCGCGGGCGCGGCGTGAGAACGGGGCCGGAGTCGGGGCCGGAGTCGGGGCCGGAGTCGGGGCCGGAGTCGATGCCGGGGCGGGAGCCGGGGCCGGGGTCGATGGCGAAGCAGCGGCGCCTTCGTACCGGGGCGGCAGCCGACGAGCGGCGGCTCGACGGCCGGGAGCCCGAAGAGGGTGCGCCCGTGCCGCCGCGGCTCGCCGCGGCCCACTTCACCGCGCCGAGGAGCCAGCGATCATGAGCACGACGGGCGGCGGCGCCGGCGCCGCGTTCGACGTCGAGGCGGTCCGGGCCGACTTTCCGGCGCTCCACCAGGAGGTCAAGGGGCGTCCCCTCGCCTACCTCGACAACGGCGCGACGAGCCAGAAGCCGCGCGCGGTCATCGAGGCGCTCCGCGACTACTACGAGCAGGACAACTCCAACGTCCACCGCGGCGTACACACCCTGAGCGAGCGCGCGACGGCGGCCTACGAGGGCACCCGCGAGAAGGTCCGGGCCTTTCTCAACGCGGCGGACCCGCGCGAGATCGTCTTCGCGCGCGGAACCACGGAGGCCATCAACCTCGTCGCCAACGGCTTCGTCCGGCCGCGGCTCGGAGAGGGCGACGAGATCGTCATCTCCCACATGGAGCACCATTCGAACATCGTCCCGTGGCAGCTCCTCTGCGAGCAGGCCGGGGCGAAGCTCCGGGTGGCGCCCATCGACGACGACGGGGTGCTCGAGATCGACCGGTATCTCGAGATGCTGGGGCCGCGCACCCGCTTCGTCTCGATGACCCACGTCGCGAACTCCCTCGGCACCGTCAACCCGGTGCGCGAGATCATCGACGCCGCCCACGCCGAGGGGGCGCCGGTGATGCTCGACGCCGCGCAGTCGGTCCCCCACCTCGCGACCGACGTGCAGGCCCTCGGATGCGACTTCCTCGCCTTCTCCGCCCACAAGGTGCTCGGCCCGACCGGCATCGGCGCGCTCTACGGCAAGATGGAGCACCTGGAGGCGATGGAGCCGTGGCAGGCGGGCGGCGACATGATCCTCGCCGTCACGTTCGAGAAGACCACCTGGAACGCGGTGCCCTACCGGTTCGAGGCGGGCACCCCGAACATCGCCGACACGATCGCGATGGGGGTCGGGCTCGACTACCTCCGGGGGCTCGGGCTCGACCGGGTGGCGGCCTGCGAGCACGATCTGCTCGCATACGCCACCGAACGGGTGGGAGCGGTTCCCGGGGTCCGGATCTTCGGCAACGCGCCCGACAAGTCGAGCATCCTCTCCTTCGTCGTGGAGGGGGTCCACGCCCACGACGTCGGCACGATCCTCGACAGCGAAGGGGTCGCGGTGAGGACCGGCCACCACTGCACGATGCCGGTGATGGCCCGCTTCGACGTGCCGGCGATGGCCCGCGCCTCGCTCGCCTTCTACAATACCCGCGCGGACGTCGACGCCCTCGTGAGGGGCATCGAGAAGGTGCGCGAGGTATTCCGCCTGAACCGCTGAGCCGCTGAACCGCTGAACCGCTGAACCGCACGGCCCGAGCCTGCACGAGCCCAACCGGATCCGTCTTCCAGCCCAGCCGCATCCCGGAGCGCCCGAATCCCGTGAACGATCTGCGAGAGCTCTACGAGGAGGTCATCCTCGACCACAACCGGAGCCCGCGGAACTTCGGGCGGCGGCCGGCCGGGTGCAACCGCACCGCCCACGGCCACAACCCGCTGTGCGGCGACCAGGTGGAGGTGGCCATGACCTTGCGGGACGGGGTGATCGAGGACATCGCGTTCAGCGGCGAGGGCTGTGCGATCACCACCGCCTCCGCCTCCCTGATGACCCAGGCCCTCAAGGGGCGGAGCGGCGAGGAGGCGCAATCGCTCTTCGGCGCGATGCACGCGGTCCTCGTGGACGAAGAGCCGCCGGACCTCGGGCGGCTCGGCAAGCTCGGGGCGCTCCTCGGGGTGAAGGACTTTCCCATGCGGGTCAAGTGCGCCACCCTCCCCTGGCATACGATGGAGGCGGCGCTCGCCGGGCGCGGCGCGCCGGTGACGACGGAGTAGCCGGAGCGGGCGGGCGGGCGACGGCGCGGAGACGAGGCGAGGCGAGGCGAAGACATGAGCCGCATCGGAGAGTGGTTGGGACGGGGCAGGGAGGAGGAGGCCCCCCAGGAGGACTCCCAAGAAGACCCCGGGGCGCTCCGTCAACGGGTGGTGGAGGCGCTGAAGCAGGTCTACGACCCGGAGATCCCCGTCAACATCTACGACCTCGGCCTCATCTACCGGCTCGACGTCGGCGACGGGGGCGCGGTCACCATCGACATGACCCTCACGACCCCCGGCTGCCCGGTCGCCGAGACCTTTCCCGGGATGGTGGAACACGAGGTGGGCCGGGTCGAAGGGGTGAGGTCGGCGGCGGTGGAGATCGTCTGGGACCCGCCCTGGACCCAGGACCGGATGACCGAGGCGGCGAAGCTGGAGCTCGGCCTGTGGTAGCCCCTGCCGTCCGCGCCGGAGCCCGGACCGCCGGCCCGACCGCCGGTCCCGTTCGTCCGTCGCCGCTCCTGCCCCGCCGTTCCCTCTCCCTCCCTTCCCTCCCCCCGGCGTCCCGCCCCGTCCGTCCCCGCTTCCGCCCGGCTTCGGCACGGGCCCCGGCCTTGCGCGGGTACGGGACGGACCGGAGCCGGCGCCCTCCGACGCCGAACCCGTGACGGAGTGGACGGACGTCGCCCCGGCCGCCGAGCTGCCGCCCGGCGCATGGCGTACCGTCGAGGTCGAGGACACCCTCATCGCGGTGTTCAACATCGACGGCGAGTACCACGCCGTCGAGAACCTCTGCACCCACGACCACGCCGAGCTGACCGACGGCGAGGTCCGCGGCGGCGTCGTCACCTGCCCGCTCCACGGCGCCGAGTTCTGCCTTCGCACCGGCGAGGCGCTCTCCCCGCCCGCCTACGAGCCGCTCGCGACCTTCCCGGTGCGCGTCGAGGACGGCGCCGTCCAGGTCCGCGACCCCCGCGGGGACTGACCGCCTCCCCGCCCCCGGTCGCTTCGCCTTGGGGAACGATGACGGGTCCGCTCCAGCCTCGGCTGTCCGGAGGTCCATCCAGGCCCTCGTCCTCGCAGCGGTTCAGCGCCGGAACCGCCGCTTCCGCGGAGGCGGCCGGCGCGCTCGCACACTCCCGGCAATCGAGCCGCCTGCTCCTGCGCCAGCCTTCGCGACCACCACCCGCCCCCAGCGTCCCCGAGCCGCATCCGTCGAGCACTTGCGTCCGGGTCTCAGGGCCCCTCCTCGGCGCCCATCCGACCGGACAGATTATTGGCTCCTGACACTCCCGACACTGCATCTTGACATCAGTTCCGATGCACATCAGGATGGCTTCATGCGAACCACGCTGACGATCGAGCCCGATGTCGAGCAGCTCCTGCAGCGGGAGATGCGGCGTACCGAGAGGAGCATGAAGGCGGTCGTGAACGAGGCCCTGCGGCGCGGCCTGGGCGCTCAGGGCAAGCCATCGAGGCCGCCTCGTTTCGGGGTCGAGCCCCATGCCTTCGCCTTCAAGGCGGGCATCGACGCCGATCGGCTCAATCAGCTCGTGGACGAGTTGGAGGCCGAGGAGATCTCCCGAAAGCTCGAACGGTGATCATCCCCGACGTCAACCTTCTCGTGTACGCCTACGATTCGGGCTCCCGCCGGCACGACGCGGCGCGCGAGTGGTGGGAGGCGTTGATGAACGGGACGGGCAGCGTCGGTATTCCATGGGCCGTGATCCTGGGCTTTATCCGAATTACGACACATTCGAGGGTCCTCGAGAATCCCTTGGAGGTGAACGGCGCCTGCTCTCGTGTCAGGGCCTGGCTCGCCCGGCCCAACGCGATCGTCATTCACCCCGGCGCTCGTCATGCGGACATCCTGTTCAAGCTCATCGAGGCGGCCGGAACAGGCGGCAACCTGACGACGGACGCACACTTGGCCGCTCTGGCGATCGAGCATCAGGCCGAAGTCCATTCGACCGATGCGGACATGGCGCGGTTTCCCGGACTGCGATGGGTGAACCCGCTCCCTTGACGCAACCTCGCTCCGGCGGTCGCAAACGCGCTCGTCTCGGCCCCGGCCTCCGCTCTGCCGCCGCTGCCCGGCCTCTGCCGCCACGCCGCCATGTCCTCCCGTATCGATGGTTTCGATGATCCGAATCGGCGGGCGGCGCCGTAGCGATGTGTTCAGGGATCGTCTTGAATGAGACGCCCTCGGGCAGAGGTCTTGCGGAGGACGGCGCGGGTCCGTTCCGCCGGCCGACGTACAATGGCCCGGACCGAACCGGATCGGATCCGGACAAGGAGGCGAAGCCATGTGGAAGGAAGCCCCGGGCAAGGCGTGGCATCCCATCGAAGGGTTGCCGGACGACGCCCACACGTGGCGCAACGAGCCCTATGACCGGGCCCGCGAAGAGTGGCGCGAGGTCGAGGCGGCGCTTGCGCGCCGCGGCACCGACCGCTACGCCCTGGAGCAGTGGCTGCGGGAGCAGCGCCGCGCGTTCGCGATCGAGAACGGGCAGATCGAGCAGCTCTACACCCTCCGCCGGGGGGTGACCGAGCAGCTCATCGTGGAGGGGCTGGAGTGCGTGCGCGGCGCGCACACGATCGAAGGCGTACTGGAAGACGAGACCCTGCAAGGGCTGCTGACGGACCAGGAGTCCGCGCTGGAGATGACCTTCGCGCTGGTGAGCGGCGAGAGGCCGCTCGGACATTCCAGCCTGAAGGAGCTGCACCACCTGCTCACCCGGCATCAGGCGGGCGCGCCGGGGATCGACGGGCACGGAAGGAGGGTGCAGGTCGACCTGCTGCGCGGGGAGTACAAGCTCCGACCCAACAACCCGCGCCGCGAGGACGGGCTCATCCACGAGTACTGCCCGCCCGAGCACGTGCGCTCGGAGATGGACCGGCTGTTCGAGATGTATGAGGGGTTCAAGGCGAAGCCGCTGCCGACGGAGGTGCGCGCCGCATGGCTGCACCACCGCTACGTGCAGATCCACCCCTTCCAGGACGGGAACGGGCGCACCGGCCGGCTGCTGATGGCCTACGAGTTCGCCCGCAACCACGAGTTCGCGCCGATCATCACCGCGGCGGAGAAGCCGACGTACCTGGACATGATGCAGGCGAGCGACCAGGGGATCGGGGGCGTGCGGGATCTGGCGGAGTATTTCGCGCTGAAGAGCACCGCCCAAACGAGGAGCGCCATCGTGCGCGCCCGCGAGGTCCTGTACGGAAGGGGCGTCGAGCGGAAGGCGAACGGGCTCGGGCGGGTGAAGACGAACGGGCGGCAGGTGTACACCGGCCCGGGCGGCAGCGGCGACGGCAACGGCGAGGAGCTGCGCCGGGCCGCGAACGCGGGCGACGCGCGGGCCCAGGCGGTCGTCGGCGCGAAGCTCCTCGAACAAGACGGCGAAGAGGCGAAGGCGCAAGGGCGCGAGTGGGTGGAGCGCGCGGCGCGCGGCGGGGACGCCCGGGGGGCGGTGATGGCGGGCGACGCCTGCCGGACGGGCGCCGGAGGCCCGCGCGACCTCGAAGCCGCGCTGGAGTACTACGAGATGGCGGTGTCGAGCGAGAACGTGGCCGAAGCGCCCGGGACCCGGGACCGGGCGGTCCGGGGCGCGCTGGAGGCCATCGGGGAGGCGGCGCCCGGCTCCGGGCTGAAGGAACGAGAGGCGATCTGGAAGGCGCGCCGGTAAGCTCGTCGGGGGATGGCCTGCAACGGTCGGGATCGGGGGCGCATTCCGCCCGCCCGCCCGCCCGCCCCGCCGCCGGGTACGCCGGCCCCGCGCAGGACCCCGACTACCAGCGGATATCCTCCTTCCCCCGCATGGTCGAGGGCCTTTCGCGCGCGTTCCTCCTCGCCGAGAGGCTCGCGGCGCTCGACTTCCCGACCCCTGGCAAGCTCTCCACCGAGTACGTCGGCGACGAGCTGCTCAAGCGCCCCGGGGACTGCGTGTGGCGGGTACGCCGGCGCGGGGAGTGGCTGTACCCGCTGGTGCTGCTGGAGTTCCGGTCCACCGGCGAGCCGCGTATGGCGTTGCACATCCCCACCTGCACGAGCCCCCTCCGACCGATAGCGCCTCGAGGCCCGGCAGCAGGAAGCCGGAAATCGGGGATCGGAATTCCTCTCCACCCTGCTACGCTGCCGGCGGGCGAAAGCGTCACCCGTTCGGGCGTTCTCGCGGCCCGCCTCGGCATCCGCCCGGCGAAGCGCCCAGGTCCTTTGCATGACCGATCCCCCTGGCGGACGGAACACCGGCCCCGTTGCCGAGACCGCGCGCATCGACGCGATCGACGTCCTGCGCGGCGTCGCGCTGCTCGGCATCCTCCTCATGAACGTCCAGTCGTTCTCGATGCCCCAGGCCGCGTACTTCAACCCGACCGCCTACGGCGACCTCGAAGGAGCGAACCTCTACGTCTGGGTGGCGGGCCGGATGCTCGCCGACCAGAAGTTCATCACGATCTTCTCGATGCTCTTCGGCGCGGGCATCGTCCTGATGGCGGGACGGGCCGAGGCGCGCGGCGACGCCCGCCGGGCGCATTACCGCCGGATGGGATGGCTGCTGGTCATCGGGCTGCTCCATGCCCACCTCCTCTGGCCCGGCGACATCCTCTTCCTCTATGCGGTCTGCGGGATGCTGGTCTACCCGTTGCGCGGGCAGCCGCCGGGGCGTCTGCTGGCGCTGGGAGCGGGACTGCTCGCGGTGGGGTCGGCGCTCTCCGTCGCCTCCGGCCTGTCGTTCCCGTACTGGCCGGAGGACGAGCGCGCGGCGTTCGCGGCCGGCACGTGGCAGCCGCCGCCGGCGATGATCGAGGAGGAGCTCGCCGCCTGGCGCGGCGGCTGGCTCGACCAGCAACCCGCCCGGTCGGCGGGGGCGCTCGAGTTCGAGACGTTCACCCTGGCGACGTGGGGCGTATGGCGCGCCGGGGGGCTCATGCTGATCGGGATGGCGCTCTTCCGGTACGGCGTGTTCGGCGCAAGGCGCCCGACGCGCTTCTACGCGGCGCTGATCGCGGCGGGGGTCGTGGTCGGCCTTCCGCTCCAGGCGTACGGCATCGCCCTCGATTTCGCGGACGGGTGGCCGGTCCGGTCGTTCTTCGTGGGCGCACAATTCATCTACTGGCCGAGCATCGTGGTCAGCCTCGCCCATGTCGGCGTGGTCATGCTGGCCTGCCGGACGGCGGCGCTTCGCGGCCTGACCCGTCCGCTGGCGGCCGTGGGCCGGACGGCGCTGACCAACTACCTGCTGCAGACGGTCCTCTGCACCACGATCTTCTACGGTCACGGGCTCGGCTGGTTCGGGTCCGTGGACCGCGTCGGGCAGCTCGGGGTGGTGGGGGCGGTGTGGGCGGTGCAGCTCGCCGCCTCGCCGCTCTGGCTGCGGCGCTTCCACTTCGGACCGGCCGAGTGGGCCTGGCGATGGCTCACCTACGGCACCCGCCCGCCGTTGCGGAGAACGCCGGCGCCCGACCCCGCCACGTGAAATCGGTGGCGGCACCCCGTGGGCGCTGCCCGCGTGCTCCCGTGCCGGCCGCGGCGGAACACCCGGTCGATCGGCGCCGTCGAGCTGCTGGCGCGGCTGCGCGAGGGGATGGAGCGTTTTCCCGGCGGGGAGAGCCGGGCCTTTCGCCAGGCGCTGCACGCTTGGGCGAGGGCGCTGGAGGCGGACAGGACGGACGGCAGCATGAAGCTGCCGTCGTTCGAGGTGATGGAACGAGAGGAGGGTGTCGAGATGACGACGTTGCTGGAGGCGAACCTGAACCGCTGGGATGCGAGGGTACGTGCGGAAGCTGCCGAGCAGGCGCGCGCGGAAGAAGGCGCACGACTCCTCCGCCGTCAGGCGACGGCGAAATTCGATACGCACACGGCGGAGCGCCTGTCGGGCCTGCTGGAGGGCCTGACCGCGCGCGAGGACATGGACCGGCTGAGCGACTGGATCATCGAGTGCGCCACCGGCGAGGAGCTTCTGTCACGAGTGACCGCCCTTCGGACGCCCGCGAGCACGGAGCCGGATGGTCATGGTGTGCCTCGGGCCTGACGCAGCCGGCACCGCTCCACCCCCCTCCGGCCATTCCGCCTCGCACTTCGCGACGCACCCGCACAACGCCTCGTCCATCAGCGATTCTGTTCCGCTGCCGTGATGCTCTGCCCGTCCGCCGGTACGGCATGGTGGGGTTGGTCGAGTAGAGGCGCCGTTCGCCCGGCGCCCCCCTCACGGATCCGGACGTGCGGCTTTCCCGCATCCGGCTCCTCGGGAGGGTGACCCGATGTGCTTCAGGGGTAGCGCCAGACATGGACGATTCTCGCCGGGACGATGGGGAACCGGAGCAACCGCGCCCGGAACCGAGGCCAGTACATTCGGCTGCGGTTGCTCCGGCGCATCGGCACGTACCGCCAAGCCCGCAGGACTTCGGTGCGGAACCGGTCGATGCTGCGTGCGTTTCCAGTGATGCCGTACCAGGCATGGTGGCCACGCAGCACGGAGTCGAGCCACACCGGTTGCTTGCGCACCGGGGCGTGCATACGCCGCCGCATGGCGCGTCGCAGCTCCTTGAGCTTCGCCATCTTCGCGGATAGCGACGGCATCGTCTGCATCCCCCCGGTGCGGGGCGAGCCCTCCGCCGGCGAGCGGATCTTGGAGCTTCTGGCTGTCGCGTTCGGCGACGCCTGGAGCGACCGCGTGCTCACCCGCCTGCTCACCGAGGCCGGCAGCCCCACCCTCAACGACTGGCTCCGCAACCGCTTCTTCGAGCAGCATTGCGCGCGGTTCCACCACCGCCCCTTCGTCTGACACGTTTGGGACGGGCGCAAGCGCGACGGCTTCCATACGCTGGTCGGCTACCACAAGCTGGCCAAGGGCGGCGGCAAGGGCCGCCGATGCCTGGAAGCCCTCACCTGGAGCTATCTCGGCGACTGGATTACCCGCCAGCGGGACGCGGTGAAGCGCGGCGAAGCCGGTGCGGAAGAGCGTCTGGCGGCAGCGCTCGAGCTGCGCAAGCGCCTCGCCGCCATCCTTGAAGGCGAGCCGCCCCCCGACCTCTTCATCTGCTGGAAGCCCATCGAAGCGCCGCCCGTCGGCTGGGAGCCGGACGCCGACGACGGCGTGCGCCTCAACCTCCACCCCTTCCTGGCCGCCGACCTCCCCGGCGGCAAGAAGGGCGCCGGTATACTACGCCCCAAGCCGAACGTCCACTGGCGGAAGGACCGTGGCAGGGAGCCGTTCCGGGAGCAGCAGCGGTTCCCGTGGTTCTGGCGTGACGGGGAGTTCACGGAAGAGCGTGTGAACGATGTACACTTGCCCACGGCGGAGAAATTGAAGTACCGCCCGGAGGGGATACTCCTGGAGTCCAAGGCTCCCCGCAGCCCTCGGGTGGATGTATCTCCGAATTTTCGAGGTTGAAAAGTGCAGACAACATCCCTTCACAACCCGGACCGCTACATGGCCGACTTGCGGCAAATCCTGTCGCAAGGCCGCAAGCGGATCGGAATATTGATCGGCGCGGGCGCTCCGACAGCCATCCGGGTCGATGAAGACAACCGGATCGTCGAGGATGAAGGACGTCCTCTGATTCCGGACGTAGCAGGCCTGACCAATGCCGTGGTGTCCGCACTCCCTGAAGGTGACCGAAACATCATAGAAACCTTGAAGAGCGAGATTGTCGAACCTGTCAATATCGAGACCATATTGACGAAAATCCGAAGGCTTGCTCAAGCAATTGGAAATTCGACCGTGCATGGTTTGAACGGCAATCAATATGAAGATTTGGGACAGAAAGTTTGCGAAAAAATCGGTGAAGAAGTCGGTTCTCGTCTCCCGGATGCTCCCAACCCCTTTTCGGAGCTCGTTTCCTGGATTTCCGGCACGCAAAGGGAATATTCGATAGAAATTTTCACGCCCAACTACGATCTTCTGATGGAAGAAGCTTTCGAGAGAGCTCGGATCGCCTATTTCGATGGCTTCACGGGATCCCATTCGCCGTTTTTCGATCCCGCCAGCGTTTCATCCGACGAGCTTCCTGCCCGTTGGTCGCGGCTGTGGAAATTGCATGGCTCTCTTGGGTGGAATATCTCCGAAAACACCGTCGTCAGAACCGGCCAGCGAAATGCCACGGAGTTGATCTATCCGGATCATCTCAAGTACGACCAGGTAACACGGCTTCCGTACTCTGCGTTGTTCGAAAGACTCCGCCGTTTCCTGACGACCCCGGATACCCTGCTCATTTGTTCGGGGTTTTCGTTTCTCGATGCCCATATCTGCGCAGTGCTCGATGAAGCGTTGTCGGCCAACGCACATACGGCAATTCTTGCTTTCCAGTATCGGCGGCTCGAACACGAAAGTTCAGCGGTAAAGCTCGCGCGCTCCCGCCCGAACATGAGCGTCTATGCGCGAGACGGTGCAGTCATCAACGGGGTTGCAGGACGGTGGCAACCTGGCCAACCTCCGAACGAAGAATGGGAAGAAATTCGTCGGACATTCTGGGGGAGTATTTCAACCGACGAACCGACGGAATTCCTATTGGGCGACTTCGCCAAGCTCGCTCAATTCCTTGCACTGACCCAGGCCCGGAAGATTCTGACCTCCATAGCGAACCAGGACAAGGAGGACGACGAAGTGTCCGGTGGCGTTCCGAATCCCGAGGAGAACGACGATGCTCGGTCGTGACCCTACATTCCTCGGGAAGATTGCCGCCGTTTCCGGAGGCGCGCTCAACGTCCACCTCGCGCAATCGGTCGCTTCCGGTTTGTCGATCATCAAGGGCCAGACCTACAGGGTCGGTCAGGTCGGCAGCTTCGTTCGGGTCCCGCAGGGCTACCAGGATCTGTTCGGCGTCGTATCCGAAGTTGGAGCCGGCGCCGTCCCGGAACGCATGAATACGATCGACGACACCGGGCGCTGGATGAAAGTCGAGCTGGTGGGTGAGACCGTCGGGGGCGTTTTCGAACGCGGAATCAGTCAATATCCGAATATCGGAGATTTCGTCCATCTCGCGACCGAGGAACATTTGCGCAGAATCTACGATATTCGCGGTCAAGGACACGTCACGGTCGGAACGCTGTCGAGCGCCGAAAGTATTTCGGCGAACATTGCGCTCAACGAGCTGCTGACACGTCACTCCGCCGTTCTGGGGTCCACCGGCTCCGGCAAGTCCACCACGGTCGCCAGTCTCCTCAGAGCCATTACCACAGCTACCATAGCGCCCGAAGGAAGCGAGCCATATCCCAGCGCACGGGTGCTGATGCTGGATGTGCATGGTGAATACTCGTCTCCATTGGCCGATGTCGCCCAGGTGTTCAGCGTCGAGCCGCGAGATGGAGAAGAGAGACTGTTCATACCCTACTGGGCGCTTGACGCGAGCGAGCTGCTGGATTTTCTAGCTGGAGGACTGGAAGGGAATAACGAAACGGCATTCACGGACAAGATTTTCGATCTCAAATTGGCAGCCCATCAGGCAGCGAATTTCCCTGGCGTGGATTCATCTTCCATTACCGTCGATACACCCCTGCCGTTCAGTCTCAAGAAGCTCTGGTACGAGCTCATCGACTTCGAGATCATAACTTTTGAAGGTAAGAACCGCGACCAGTCCACTCTCCAGCATCCTGGTGACCCCGATACCTTGACACCCCCGACGTACAAGCCCCCTGCGATGGGCAGCGCCGCACCGTTCCTGAACCAGCAAGCCGTCGGAATTCAACGGCCGCTGAACCTGATGCGATCCAGACTACTGGACCGTCGCTACAATTTCCTTCTTCATCCCGGACCTTGGGAGCCGGGTCTGGACGGGATGCCCGCCAAGGATCTGGACGAGCTCTTGCGTGGCTGGTTGGGTGGCCCCAACCCCATCACGATTCTCGATCTCTCCGGTGTACCGAGCGGTGTGCTCGAGCGGCTCACGGGATCGATACTCAAGATCGTATACGAAGCGCTGTTCTGGAGCCGCGAGAAAACGGAAGGCGGCATTGAGCGCCCTCTGTTGGTGGTGATGGAAGAGGCGCATCGTTATCTGTCCGACGGTTCGGGCGGATTGGCCTCCGAGGTAGTTCAGAGGATTGCAAAGGAGGGCCGGAAGTACGGCATGGGCGCCATGATTATCAGCCAGCGGCCTTCCGAAGTGAACGAGACCATCCTGTCGCAATGCGGCACCTTTTTCGCACTTCGCCTGTCGAACCCCTCCGATCGCGCCCGCGTACAAGGGGCGTTGCCGGATGGCCTCTCAGGGCTTCTCGATGTACTTCCGGTTCTCCGTACCGGGGAAGCCATCGTCACTGGAGAGGCGGCAAAGTTGCCCATGCGCTGCCGCGTTCTGCTACCGGCCAAGGAGCATCGTCCGCGCAGCGAGGATCCGGAAGTCAGCATCAAATGGGAGCTGCAAAGGCGTGATGAAGGATACGAGCGCGTCGTTGCGTCGTGGAGAGCGCAAAGCCCGCTTGCAGTAGTGGAACATCTGGACATCGACAGAGTCCCTGTCGAAGACGATTCAGCAGAGAATTGAGGACAAGGTCATGGACAAACAGAACGTAGCATCTTCGAATGTCAAGGCGGTAGGCTACGACGATCGTACGCAAACCCTTGAAGTGGAATTCCTGAACGGAAGGGTGTACCAGTACTACGGCGTTCCGCAGAATATGCACAGTCAATTCATACAAGTCCCATCGAAGGGCACGTTCTTTAATGCCTACATCAAGAATCAATACCCATATTCACGGGTAGCGTGATCAAGATGAGCGTCGGTGCATGAGGACACATGCCTTGACGACCTGCACGACATGGAGAGGCGACGATGGATTGGCCTGAAGTCGAGCGGCACATCGCAGCCGGAGAAGACGCCCGTACCGAATTCAAGCGCGGGGTCAACGAGTTGCGCGGCATCGGAAGGACGCTGTGCGCGTTCGCGAACGGCGACGGCGGCCTCATCGTCCTCGGCGTCGAAGACGCTCCCAGGGCGATCGTCGGGATGGAGGCGGATCCCGAAGCCGTACAGGAACGGGTGACCAGCCTTCTGCATACCGAGGCATGTGCGCTGTGGGGTTTTCGGGGCCGTCCGGTGGAGGCCGGACGGCCGGGTCGGGCGCGCGAAGGGGTGCGACGGGGCGCAATCGAGCCCGAAGAGGGGCCGAAGACCCCGCATCGGGCCTTCATGCAAGAGCAACATGCGCCGGTCCGGGCAACGCGCACGAGCCGGCCCCCCGCTTTCGCGGGGGCAGGCTCCGGCCCGCGGGACCGGACCGGGACAGATGGGAGCGTCACCAGCCGGTCAGCCGGTGTCGACCCAAAGCCTGCCCCCGCGAAAGCGGGGGGAACCGGGCCGTACAACGAACGCATCCGTTCCGGGCGCCCCGCCCGCACCTGACCCGACGCGAGCGCCATCATTACCGTGAGCGCCAAGCCCACGCGCGTGCGCGCCCGGGACAAGCCTCGCAGGAAGTGCTGTTCGAACTCGAAGCTGCGGTCCAAACGGGCGCTGATCCGTTCCAGGGCCGTGCGCCGGCGGTAGCCGCGCTTCCATGCGGGGCTCCCGTAGGGGGTGGGGGTGAAGATGCGCCGGTCGTGCCGGTCGAGCACGAATGAGGAACGATTCGGCAACTTCCGGGACGAGGCTTATTGATTGAACAGGGGACCGATCCGATCGCAGGAGCGATACCTGACGGGCCGGGCGATCTTGTCGAGCACACCCGCTTCCACCAGGCGCTTCAGACAAACCCGGATCGGTTTTATGGAAATTTGAAGATCCTCGGAAATTTCGGCTTCGGTCTTGCATGGATTTCCCCCCTCGAACAGCTCCCTGATCTTCCCTTCGGCGAAGCGCCCGAGCCAAACCTCGGCCTGTTTCTTCGAGACTTGAAGTTCATCGGAGACGGTGGCTTCCGTCCTGGGTCCATCCATGCGTTCCATCAGCTCCCCGACCTTGGCGAACAACTCGCCGGCGAGGGTGGAATCCGCCACGGCGCAAGGATGGGGGGTGCTCGTCGGCGCCGCCGCCGTTTCCGCCGGCCGATCCTCCTCCGAGGGCGCCGATTCTTCCCGGACGGCCATCGAAAGCGTCCGTTGCGCCGGCGCACCGCCCGGCTCGGGACCCGGATCGCCCGCGCCCGCCGGCGTTCCACCGCATTCCGCATCTGGCGCCGCATCCAGGATCCTTTCCAGAGCTTCCGGGGTCTCCGGGGCCGGCCACGGTATCGCCCCCCGTTCCCGAAGCGCCTCGAGTCCCCTTCCGATCTCGCCGTTGACGCGAACGTAGACCGGCGCCAGCTTCAGCTTGTCGAGCTGTTCGGTCGCCCCGGTCCAGGTGCCTCCCTTCCCGTAGTCCGAGCTGACGACCAGCGCCGCGTCCGAGAGCGCATAGATCAGCTTGTTGCGCTGCATCGCATGCCCGACCTGGAAGCGGGCCGCGGGATCGTATGGGCAAGCCAGAACCAGCCGGCCGTCCATCAGCGCCGCGCGGTGTTCCCGGAGCATCGCGGCTTTCTCGAGGCCGTCGGCCAGGACGCCCACCACGCGCCCGCCCGAATCCAAGGCTCCGTGCATCGCAGCCCGATCGACGCCCCGGGCGCCGCCCGACACCAGACCGCGCCCGGCCGCCGCGGTGAGCCGTCCCACGTTTCTGGTGTACTCGATCAGCGTCTCGTGCACGTTCCGGGAGCCGACGACCGCCAAGCCGCCGGCGCCCAGGGTCTCGGCGTTGCCACAGCCGTAGAGCACCGGGGGCGCATCCTCTCCGAGGCACTGCTTCAAGCGCCGGGGGTAGCCGGCATCCGCCCGGCTCAGGACCCAGATCGCCCGCGTCCGCCAGCGTTCCACCGCCTGGGCGAGGAGAAAGCCTCGGCCGAGCAGCCGTTGGAGCCGTTCGGGGTCCAGCCCGGTCCGGCATTCGTCCACGATCTCGCGCCCCCCGGGGTCCAGCAGATCGGCGGGTTGGCGCTGCACCTCCCGGAGCCGGCGGACAAGTCGGCGGTACTCGCCGGCCCCGAGTGGCTTCACGGAGGCTTCGTCCTTACCTCGACCGGCGATCAACGGCGCGGTCAGCAGCAGGATCGCTCGGGTGTTGGAAGACAGCTCGAAGGTCATCGTCATCGATCCTGGCCCGCCAGCGCGAGGGCAAGCGGCCACACTGCGCCGCTACCGTTGGAGCGCAACAGCCACGCGGCGACCGTCCATGTCCAGCGCGAATCCACCATGTCGTCCACCAGCAGTACCGGGCCGCCGGGCAGCGGGTCCAAGGAGAGCGCGAGCGAACCATCCACGTTGCGCGCCTGCTGGACGCTGTTCGCCATCGATTTCTGCTCCGGCCGATCCTCGCCCTTGGAAAGCGCCGGATGGAATGGCAGCCTCAGTTCCGCCGCCAAGCGTTCGGCGAAGTCCGGGACGAGGTGCGGATGCCGCCGTGACGGGATGCAGGTCACCCACTCCGGGGCCGGTCGCGGCGCCCATCGTGCCATCAGGTCGGCGCAGGCGCGGACGAGATCGTCCGCGAATCGGCCGTCCCGATACTTGCCGCACCGAACCAGCTCGCCCCAGCCGGCATCGCCCCAGATGCAGAGCGCCTTCCCCGTTTCGGCCCGATATTCTGCGGAGATCACTCCGCGAACCTCGTATCCCGGCAGGCCGCCCGCGGGCCATTGCTTGCGGGGTTCGACAGGCAGGCTGGTACGGCGGAGGAACGTCACCGCCTCCTGCAAGAGCCTCGGATCGACCTCCGTGGGCAACGGCGGTACGTCCGGCGGCCGGACGTTCTCCGGATTCCCGTCCAGCGCCCGGATGAGAAACGCCATGTGCCCGGCTTCGAGCCTCGCATACTCCTGCATTTGGCGCTGCTCCTCATGCCGGAGGGCGGTCAGGCGCTCCGCCCGCTCCCAGAATTCATCGCTCAGCTCCACGGCGGTCAACTGCCATCTGGCCCCCTGCTTTGCGATGGGAGCCGGTGATTCGAGCGAGAGCAGCGCCATCGTCTTCTCGATGCGGCCGAAGCTGATATTGACCCTTCCGAGCAGGTCCGGCACGGAGAGGCCGTCCGGCGCCGCTTCGAGCGCCTCGATCACCTGCCGGACTTCGTCGCGGGTCGGGAACGCACTGGTAATGAACCAGTCCGTGATGTCGGTCTCTTCCTCGCCGCTCAGCAGCACGCCACGGGCTCTGTCGAGCGCACGGCCGGCGCGGCCGACCTGCTGGTAGTACGCGACGACCGAGCCCGGTGTCTGGTAGTGGATCACGAAGCCGAGATCCGGCTTGTCGAAGCCCATCCCGAGCGCGGTCGTCGCCACCAGCGCCTTCACGCGGTTCTCGAGCAGCGACTGTTCAAGAGCCTCGCGCCGTTCTCCCGCTTGCCCTGTATAGGATTCCACCTCCAATCCGCGCGACCGGAGCCATTCCGCCACCCGGACCGCATCCCGGACGGTGAGCGTGTATACGATCCCGTGGCCGGGCAATGCGGGAAGCTGCTGCGCCAGCCACGCCAACCGCTCCGACTGACGGGGCAATCGGATCGTCTGGAGCAGGAGCGACGGCCGGTCGAGATCGCCGCGGAGCACCTCCAAGCCGGGGCCGAGCACCGTGGCGAGATCGTCCATCACCCGATCGTTTGCGGTCGCGGTGGTGGCGAGAAGCCTGAGGTTCCCCGGCAGGGTGCGTGCGATCCGTTCGATCAGCCGATAGTGGGGCCTGAAGTCGTGGCCCCAATCCGAGATGCAATGGGCTTCGTCGATGACCAGCAGGCTGATGCGTTCGGCAACCCCCGCCAGCACCTCGGTACGGAAGCGTTCGTTGTCGAGCCGCTCCGGGGAAATGAGCAGGATGTCCGCCTCGTCGCGCCGCAGGCGTTCTTCCGCATCCTGCCAATGTTCGCGGTTGTCCGAAGTGATCCTGATCGCACGGACCCCCATCCGTTCGGCGGCGGCGATCTGGTTCCGCATCAGGGAGAGCAGCGGGGAGATGAGAAGCGCGGGTCCTGCCCCGGACTCGCGCAGCAGCCTGGTCGCGATGAAGTAGACGAAGCTCTTGCCCCACCCGGTCCTCTGCACGACGAGGAGCCGGCCACGGCCTTCCACGACGTGGCGAATCGCCTCCTCCTGCCCCTCGCGGAAGCCGGTATCGCGTTGCCCCGCGCCCGCTCTCAGTAGTGCGAGGGCTCGCCGAGGGTGGTATGCAACGGCCATCTGTTGCGGGAGGGGTTCGGAGCCTTGAACCTCGAAGCGGCGACGGGCGGCGTCAGGAGGCAGGGGGGTCTTCGTCCTCCTCCTCCTCCAGGCGCAGGGAGGCCGAGTTCATGCAGTAGCGGAGCCCGGTGGGGGCGGGGCCGTCCGGAAAGACGTGCCCCAGGTGGGCGTCGCACACGCTGCACAGCACCTCGGTGCGGCGCATGAAGAAGCTCCGGTCCTCCTCCGTGCGGACGTTGTCCTCGTCCACGGGGGCCCGGAAGCTCGGCCACCCGGTGCCGGAGTCGTACTTGTCGGAGGACCTGAACAGCGGGGCTTCGCAGCACACGCACCGGTAGGTGCCGGGGGTCTTCGTATCGTGGTACTCCCCGGTGAACGCGCGCTCGGTCCCCTTCTCGCGGCACACGTGATACTGGAGCGGGGTGAGCCGCACCTGCCATTCGGCATCGCTCCTGACCACCCGGGCCTTCTTCTCCGCCGCATCGCTCATCGTCGTTCTCCTTCTCCACGGACCGGGGGCGGGTCGAATCGGTCCCCCGGGCCTGCCCGCCCCGGAGGACGGGCCTCGCTCCGACACGAGCCGCCGCGCCGCAACGCGGCTCGGCAAGCCGGCCGCCCGGCCGACCGGGAGGCGGAAGCTCGGCTCCCGTTCAGGCCGCGACCTCCACCGGCAGCTTGCCGATGATGCCCCGCCACTTCTCGGGGCCGGTCCGGTGCACCGACTCGCCGCGGCTGTCCACCGCCACCGTCACCGGCATGTCCTCGACCTCGAACTCGTAGATCGCCTCCATGCCGAGGTCCCCGAACGCCACCACCCGCGACTTCCGCACCGCCTTCGACACGAGGTAGGCGGCCCCCCCCACCGCCATCAGGTACGCGGCCCCGTGCCGGGCGATCGCCTCGATCCCGGCCGGGCCGCGCTCCGCCTTGCCGATCATCGCGGCGAGGCCGGTCCGCCCCAGCATCATCTCCGTGAACTTGTCCATGCGGGTCGCGGTGGTCGGACCGGCCGGCCCCACCACCTCGTCGCGGACCGGATCCACCGGCCCCACGTAGTAGATCACCCGGTTCGCGAAGTCCACGCCTTCGGGGAGGGGCTCGCCCCGCTCGAAGAGATCCGCGATCCGCTTGTGGGCCGCGTCGCGCCCGGTCAGGAGCCGGCCACTCAGGAGCAGCCGATCCCCCGGCTTCCAGGCCGCCGCCTCCTCCTTCGTCAGCCGTTCGAGGTTCACCCGGATCGCGCCCTCGCCCGCCTCCCAGGTCACCTCCGGCCAGTCCTCCAGGCTCGGCGGCTCGAACTCGGCGGGGCCGCTCCCGTCGAGCACGAAATGCAGATGCCGGGTGGCGGCGCAGTTGGGGATCATCGCGACCGGCAGCCCCGCCGCGTGGGTGGGGAACTCCTTCACCTTGACGTCGAGCACGGTGGTGAGCCCGCCGAGCCCCTGGGCACCGATCCCGAGCGCATTGACCTTCTCGTAGAGCTCGACCCGAAGCTCCTCGGTCGGACCCTTCGGCCCGCGCGCGATCAGCTCGTGCATGTCGATGGGGTCGAGGAGCGCCTCCTTGGCGAGCACCATCGCCTTCTCGGCGGTCCCTCCGATCCCGAGACCGAGCATTCCGGGCGGACACCAGCCGGCCCCCATCCCGGGCACGGTGCGGAGCACCCAGTCGACGATGCCGTCGCTCGGGTTCAGCATCGCGAAGCGGGCCTTGTTCTCCGAGCCGCCGCCCTTCGCCGCCACCCGCACGTCCACCGTGCCGCCCGGCACGAGCTCGACCTGCACCGCGGCCGGGGTGTTGTCGCCGGTGTTGCGGCGCGCGCCGAAGGGCGGGTCGACGATGGACGCCCGGAGGACGTTGTCGGGATCGAGGTAGGCGCGCCGCACCCCCTCGTTCACCATGTCCGCCACCGCCAGGTCCGCCTCCCACCGCACGTCCATGCCGACCCGGAGGTACACGACGACGATCCCGGTGTCCTGGCACATGGGCCGGCGCCCCTCGGCGCTCATCCGGGAGTTGACGAGGATCTGCGCCATCGCATCGCGCGCCTCCTCCGACTCCTCGCGCTCCCAGGCCTCGCCGAGCGCCCGGACGTAGTCCGCCGGGTGGTAGCAGGAGATGAACTGGAGGGCGTCGGCGACGCTCCGGATGAAGTCTTCCTGCCTGATGATCGCCACTTTCCGAATCCCCCGTTGCGGCCGGTCACTTCCCGCCGGCGCCGCCGCCGGCTCCAACCCGAACGACGCCGGCCCCGGTCCGAGCCACGCCGGCTCCGATCCGAACGACGTCACCCCCGACCCGTACCGCGCCCGCTCTCACCGCCACGCCTCCAGATCCAGATCCGCCGGCTCGAGCCGGTCCGCGGACGCCCGCCGGCGCATCTCCGCGTCGTTGCGGAGCTCGTCCTGGCGGCGCAGGAACGCCTCCGTGACCCCGCCCGTCACGTAGTCGCCGGTGAAGCAGGAGGTGTCGAACCCGCGCACCCGGGTCTGGCCGCCCGCGACCGCCTCCCGGAGATCGTCGATGTCCTGGTAGAATAGCCGGTCCGCCCCGATCTCGGTCCGGATCTGGTCCTCCGTCCGGTTGAACGCGATGAGCTCGCGGGAGGTCGGCATGTCGATCCCGTACACGTTCGGATACCGGACCGGCGGCGCGCCCGATGCGAAGTACACCTTCCGCGCCCCCGCGTCCCGCGCCATGTCGATGATCTGGCGCGAGGTCGTGCCCCGCACGATCGAATCGTCGACCAGCAGCACGTTCTTGCCCTTGAACTCGGTCCCGATGGCGTTGAGCTTCTGGCGCACCGAGCGCTCGCGTTCCTGCTGTCCGGGCATGATGAACGTCCGGCCCACGTACCGGTTCTTGATGAATCCTTCCCGGTACTCGACCCCGAGCCGCGCCGAGAGCGGCAGGGCGGCGGTGCGGCTGGTCTCCGGGATGGGGATCACCACGTCGATCCGGTGGTCCGGCGCCTCGCGCAGGATCTTCTCCGCCAGCCGCTCCCCCATGCGAAGCCGCGCCCGGTAGACCGAGATCCCGTCCAGCACGGAATCCGGGCGGGCGAGGTACACGTACTCGAATATGCACGGGGCCCGGGACGGAGCCTCCGCGCACTGGCGGGCCGACAGCTCCCCTCCCTCGCGCACGCAGATCGCCTCGCCGGGCTCCACGTCGTGCAGGAACTCGAACCCGGCGGCGCTGAGCGCCACACTCTCCGACGCCACCATGTACTCCGTCCCGTGCGGCCCGTGGCGGCGCGAGCCGAGCGCGAGCGGACGGATCCCGCGGGGGTCGCGGAAGGCGACCAGCCCGAACCCGAACACGATGGCGACGGCGGCGTATCCTCCCACGCAACGCCGGTGCACGCCCGCCACCGCGCGAAAGACGTCCTCCTCGCCGACCTGCGCCGATCCGGAGGCCTGGAGCTCGTGCGCGAACACGTTGAGGAGCACCTCCGAATCGGAGTCCGTATTCAGGTGGCGGCGATCGGTCCGCACGAGGTGGGCGCGGAGCTCCTCCGCGTTGACGAGGTTTCCGTTGTGGGCGAGCGCGATCCCATGCGGGGAGTTGACGTAGAAGGGCTGCGCCTCCGAAGACGCGGTGCCGCCCGCGGTCGGGTAGCGCACGTGGCCGATCCCCACCGTCCCCCGCAGGGCGAGCATGTGGCCGGCGTGGAACACGTCCCGCACCATCCCGTTGCTTCGCCGCCAGTGGAGGCGGCCGTTCTCGCACGTCGCCATGCCCGCCGCATCCTGCCCCCGGTGCTGCAGGACGATGAGCGTGTCGTAGAGCGATTGGTTGACCCACTCCCGGGCGGCAATGCCCACGATCCCGCACATCGCACCCTACCGGGAAAGCGTCTGGGGAAGGGATCGAGGAAGCGACCCGGGCAGGGATTCGGGCAGGGACCGGGCGGTCCCGTCCGGGAGGAGGCGGCCGAGCTCGGCGGCAACGGCCTCGAACCGGGGCAGCAGCACCGACTCGCCCCACCACGATTCCCCCTTCATGCCCGTGAAGCCGGCGAGCAGCGCGAGGACCGCGACGATGACGGCGCCGCGTCCGGCGCCGAAGATCATCCCGAGGACCCGGTCCGTCCCGCCCATCCCGGTCACGTGGACGAGGCCTCCGGCGAGGCGGCCCGCGACCCCGGCCACCACGAGCGCCGCCGCGAGCACCGCCGCGAACCCGAGGACGGACCGGATGTCCGGGGACTCGATCCAACGGCCGAACCACCCCGCCGCGACCTCACCGAACCGGAAGGCGAGCCAGAGCCCCGCGATCCACCCCACGAGCGCGATCGCCTCGCGCACGAAGCCCCGGAACAGGCTCAGCACGGCCGACAGGCCGATGATCGCGAGTACCGCCAGATCCGCCCAAGCCCAATCCGCCCAGGCCATCGACCACCGGTCACCGAAGGAGGGCGCGAGCGTAGCAGAGAGCCCGGTCTTCATCCAGGATACCGGACCAGGAATCCCTGGATGGAGTCCTCCTGCCGGAGCCGCGAGCGCCGGGCGTCGGCGGCGGCCCGGGTCCGGTCCGGGCCGACGAGCACCCGCACCCGTTCCTTGCCCTCCCGGTTCGTGAACTCCTGGGTGAGGACCCGATAGCCGCGGGACGCCACCTGTGCCTTGAGCCTCTCGGCATTGCCCGGATCGGCGAAGCTCCCGATCTGGACCGCCCAGCCGGCATCCGGGGAGGCCCCGGCCGGCGCGGGTGCGGAGGCGCCGGAGGCGCCGGAAGGGCCGGCGGCGCCGGCCGGCGGCTCGGCCTTCCCTCGCGGCTTCGGAGAGGGCGGCCTTTCCTCCTCTCCGTCCAGGGTGGTGATCCGGATCCGGCCAAGGGAGGCCTCCGGAGGATCCGCCGGCGCCGGCTCGGAAGCCGGCTTCTCGTTCGGCGGCTCGCTCTCGAGCACCAGCGGGAGGACGACCACGGCCGCGAGCAGCAGCACCGCCGCCCCGACGGCACGATGTATCGTTCGCTCCTGCATCCGCCGGATTATAAGGTCAGGGTCGGGGTTCGGCGGCCAGCACCTCGCCCACCGTGTAGCACGAGCCGAACACCACGATCCGGTCCCCGGGCGCCCCCGCATCGCGGGCGCGGCCGAGCGCGCCCGCGACGTCGCCGCAGACCTCGACCGGCGCCCCCCGTGCGCGCTCGCGCACGGTGCGGGCGAGGGACTCGGCCGACCCCCCGCGCGCTCCCGCCGGCTGTGCCACGTACCAGCGGTCGAAGACGTCCGCGGTGGCCTCCACCACCCCGGCCGCATCCTTGTCCTCGAGGAGGCCCGCGACCGCGATCTCGCGCCCCGGGGGCCGGCTCGCCCGCAGGGTGGCCGCGAGCGCCCGCGCCGCGTGCGGGTTGTGGGCGACGTCGAGGACGATCGGGACCTCCCCCGGCAGAACCTGGAAGCGGCCCGCGAGCCGCGTCGCGGCGATCCCGCGCCTCGCCGCCGCGGGCTCCGGCAGCCGGCCCGCGGCATCGAGGGCCATGAGGGCCGCGGAGGCGTTGTCGAGCTGGAACCCCCCCGCGAGCGGCGGCGCGGGCAGGCCGCCGATCCGCCGGCCCGGCCCCTGCCAGCTCCAGCCGCCCCCGGCGGCCGCCGGCGCCGGTTCGAAGTCGCGCCCGAGGCGAAGGCAGGGGGCGCCGATCCGCTCCGCGGCGGCGGCGAGGCTCGCCGGGGGGTCGCGATCGGCGATGACGGCCGGGCGGCCGGGCCGGAAGATCCCCGCCTTCTCGCGCCCGATCGACTCGCGGTCGGGGCCGAGCCAGCGGACGTGGTCGATGTCGATGGGGGTCACCACCGCCACGTCCGCGTCGAACACGTTGACGGCGTCGAGCCGGCCCCCGATCCCGACCTCCAGCACCGCCGCCTCCACCGCGAGCTCCCGAAAGACCTCGATCGCGGCAAGCGTTCCGAACTCGAAGTAGGTCAGGGTGACGCCGCCCCGGGCGCGGTCGATCCGATCGAAGGCGGCCATGATCGCGTCGTCCGGGGCCGGCCTCCCGTCGATCCGGATCCGTTCGTTGTAGGCGACGAGGTGCGGCGAGGTATAGGCGCCGGTACGGACCCCCGACGCGGTGAGAAGGGCCTGCACGAAGGCGGCGGTGGAGCCCTTGCCGTTGGTCCCCGCCACGGTCACGATGGAAAAGGGCGGGGCTCCGGCGCCGCGGAGCGCCTCGTAGACCATGCGGGTGCGCGAGAGGCCGAGGTCCATCTCGACCGGATGGATCGTCTCCTGCCACGCGAGCCACCCCGCCAGCGTGTCGAACCGCATCGGGGCGGGCTCAGGCGGCCGGCTCGGCGGGGCTCGATTCGCCGGACAACAGGCCGAGGATCGACGCGATCCGCTCGCGCAGCTCCGTGCGGTGCACGATCATGTCCACCACCCCGTGCTCGAGCAGGAACTCGCTTCGCTGGAACCCCTCGGGCAGCTTCTCCCGCACCGTCTGCTCGATGACCCGCGGCCCGGCGAAGCCGATGAGGGCGTTCGGCTCCGCGACGTTGACGTCGCCGAGCATCGCGAGGCTGGCCGAGACCCCGCCCGTCGTCGGATCCGCCAGCACCGACACGTACGGCACCCCGGCTTCGCGCAGGCGCGCGAGGGCGGCGCTGGTCTTGGCCATCTGGAACAGGGAGAAGAGGCCCTCCTGCATCCGGGCTCCTCCGCTCGCCGAGAAGCATACGAACGGGGTCCGGGTCTCCAGGCCGGCGTGCGCGCCGCGCACGAAGCGCTCCCCGACCACCGAGCCCATCGAGCCGCCGAGAAAGGCGAACTCGAACGCCGCGGCGACCACCGGCGCCCCGAGGACCCGACCCCGCATCACGACGAGCGCGTCGGTCTCCCCGGTCGACTTGCGGGCCGCGGCGAGCCGGTCCCGGTACCGGCGCGAGTCCCGGAACCGGAGGGGGTCCATCGGGATGACGTCGGCGCCGATCTCCTCGCGCGGCTCCAGATCGAGAAACTGGTCGAGCCGCCGGCGGGCCGCGACGCGCATGTGGTGGTCGCACTTGGGGCAGACGTCGAGGTTGCGGTCCAGCTCTTCGCGGTAGAGGACCGTGCCGCAGGCATCGCACTTGGTCCAGAGCCCCTCCGGGATGCCCCTGGCCTTTCCGGCCGCCGGGGCGCCCTCGGTCCGGATGCGCGAGGGGCGCAGCTTCTGGAACCAGCTCACCGGCTCATCGACCCGACCCTTCGGCGGAGGCGGCGGCATCGGCGGCGGCGGCATCGACGGCCCTCCGAAGCTCCGCCACGAACGCCGCGACGTGGTCGGGGATCCGTTCGGGGTCGTCCAGCGCCTCCTCGATCCGCCGCACGATCGCCGAGCCCACCACGACCGCGTCGGCGACGGCCGCGATCCGGCGCGCGGAGTCCGCATCCGCGATCCCGAAGCCGACCCCGACCGGAAGGTCGGACACCGCGCGCACGCGCCCGAGCGCTTCCACGACGGAGCCCGGGTCGAGATGGCCGGCTCCCGTGATCCCCTTGAGCGAGACGTAGTAGAGGAACCCGGCGCCCTCGGACGCGATCCGGCGCATCCGTTCGGTCGAAGTCGTCGGCGAGAGAAGGAACACGGGGTCGATGCCCCGCTCCCGGAGGGCCGGGAGCAGCGCCCCCCCTTCCTCCGGGGGCATGTCGACCACGATGACCCCGTCGACACCCGCCGCCGCCGCCTCGTCCGCGAACCGGGCCGGACCCATCGCCTCGATGGGGTTCAGGTAGCCCATGAGGACCACCGCGGCGCCCGCGCCCGCGCGGTCCCCGCGGAATCCGCGCACGAGGTCGAGCACGCCGGAGAGCGACGTCCCGGCCGCGAGCGCGCGCTCGCCCGCGCGCTGGATCACCGGGCCGTCCGCCATCGGATCGGAGAACGGAACGCCGAGCTCGATGACGTCGGCCCCCGCGTCGACCAGCCGGGGGAGAAGCCTCCGGGTGACGCCGGGGTCGGGGTCGCCCGCGGTCACGAAGGGAACGAGGGCCGCGCGGCCCTCCTTGCGAAGCGCCCGGAACCGTGCTTCGAGGCGGCTCATCCGGGCAGGCCCCCGATCCCCCGGAGCGCGGCGACGGTGGGAACGTCCTTGTCGCCGCGGCCGGACAGGTTGACGATGACGACGTCGCTCGAAGAGCGCTCGCGCGCCAGCTTCTCGGCGTGCGCGAGGGCGTGGCTCGACTCCAGGGCGGGGATGATGCCCTCGATCCGGGTCAGCCGCTCGAAGGCGGCGAGGGCCTCGGCATCGGTCGCGGAGGTGTAGACCGCCCGGCCGAGGTCCTTGAGCCACGCATGCTCGGGGCCGACCCCCGGGTAGTCGAGGCCGGCCGACACCGAGTGGGTTCCCTCGATCTGTCCGTCCCCGTCCTGCATGAGGTAGGTCCGGTTTCCGTGCAGCACCCCGGGCCGCCCGGCGCTGAGCGGGGCCGCATGGCGGCCCGTCCCGAGGCCGTCGCCGGCCGCCTCGACCCCGTACAGCTCGACGTCCGGGTCGTCGAGGAAGGCGTGGAACATGCCGATCGCGTTGGAGCCTCCGCCGACGCAGGCCACCACCGCGTCGGGAAGCCGGCCGGCGCGCTCGAGGATCTGCGCGCGCGCCTCGCGCCCGATCACCGAGTTGAAGTCGCGCACCATCCGCGGATACGGATGGGGGCCGGCGACGGTGCCGATGATGTAGTAGGTGTCGTCGACGTTCGTCACCCAGTCGCGCATGGCCTCGTTGAGCGCGTCCTTCAGGGTCCTGGTGCCCGAGGTGACGGTGCGGACCTCCGCCCCGAGAAGGCGCATCCGGTAGACGTTGGGGGCCTGGCGGCGGACGTCCTCCTCGCCCATGTACACGACGCACTCGAGGCCGAGGCGGGCCGCGACGGCGGCGGTCGCGACCCCGTGCTGGCCGGCTCCGGTCTCGGCGATGATCCGGGTCTTGCCCATGCGCGTGGCGAGCAGGGCCTGCCCCACCGTGTTGTTCACCTTGTGCGCGCCGGTATGGTTGAGGTCCTCGCGCTTGAGCCAGAGCTGCGCCCCGCCCAGCGTCTCGCTCAGCCGCCGGGCGTGGTAGAGAGGGGACGGGCGCCCGACGAAGTCCCGCAGCTCCGCGCGGAGCTCGGCATGGAACGCGGGGTCCGCGCCGAAGCGCTCATAGGCGGCGTCGAGCTCCTCGATCGGCCCCATCAGGGTCTCGGCGACGAAGCGCCCGCCGAACGGCCCGAAGCGCCCCGCCGCGTCCGGCCAGGACCCGATGAGCGGGGACGGGCGGTTACTCGGGCTGGACGGTTCCGACACCTTCGACCCTCTTCACGAATGCCGCGAGCCGCGCCTCGTCCTTGACGCCCCCGGCCGTCTCCACCCCTCCGCAGACGTCCACCGCGAACGGCCGCACGCGGCGGATGGCGTCCTCGACGTTCTCCGGAGAGAGCCCCCCGGCGAGCACGATCGGCCGCTCGAAGCTCCCCCGCGCCGCCGACCAGTCGAACGTGCGCCCGGTGCCGCCCCATCTCCCGGGGTCGTGGACGTCCAGCAGCCAGGCCGCGGCCGAAGGGTACTCCCGGACCGCGGCGGCGAGGTCGACCCCCTCGCGCATCGCGATCGCCTTGAGGTAGGGGAGCCCGAAGTCCTCGCAGAAACGCGCCGTCTCGGTCCCGTGAAACTGGAGCACGTCGACCCCGACCTCCCCGATCACCCGCCGGACCTCCTCGGCGCCGGGGTTGACGAACACCGCGACCGGCGTGACGAACGCGGGGACGCTCGCGCGCACCGCGCGGGCGGCCGGAACGCTCAGGAACCGGGGGCTCGGCGGGTAGAAGTTGAGCCCGATCGCGTCGACCCCGAGCCCCGATGCGCACCGGGCGTCTTCGGGCCGGGTGAGGCCGCAGATCTTGATCCGGACGCGCACGCCGGAAGACTACCAGACCCCCGGATCGGGCGACACCGGGGGCAGGCGGTAGCGGGCGGGATAGCCGACCCGCACGAGGTAGAGCCCCTCGGCGGCGGCGGTCACCCCGCCGGCGGTCCGGTCCCGGCCCTCCAGCACCTCGCCGGCCCATCCGGGCTCCGCCTCCCCGGCCCCGACCGCGAGCAGGACCCCGACGATGTTGCGCACCATGTGGTGCAGGAAGCCGTCCGCCACCACGTCGAACCACACCCGCGCGCCCTGCCGCGCGGCGTCGAGCGCGTGGACGGTGCGAACGGGGCTCCTCGCCTGGCACGCGCTCGCACGGTAGGCGCTGAAGTCGTGGGTGCCGACGAGCCGGCGGGCGGCGGCCCGGATGCGGGCGAGGTCGAGCCGCCGGCGGTCGCAGGCCACCCGGCCGTGAAGGACCGCGGGCCGATCCGGCCGGTTGAGCAGCAGGTAGCGGTAGTGGCGCCAACGCGCCGAGTGGCGGGCGTGGAAGTCGCCGGGGACCTCGCGGGCATCGACCACCGTCACCCCCGCGGCGAGATTCGAGTTCGCGCCCCGCCGCCATCCGTCCTCGCGGCGGATCGCCCCCGTGTCGAAATGCACGACCTGCCCGAGCGCGTGCACCCCGGCATCGGTGCGGCCGGCACAAACGACCCGCACGGGCTCGTCGGCGACCCGGGAGAGCGCCCGCTCGACCGCCGCCTGGACGGACTCGCAATGCGGTTGGCGCTCCCACCCGCAGAACGCCCGTCCGTCGTATTCCACGACGAGGGCGATCCGGCGGGAGGTCACCCCGGCGCCGGCATTCCGGGCCGGGGGCTCACTTCCGCCGGCCGCGCCGCGCCCGGCCGCCGGGCCTCGCCCCGCCGGGTCTCGCCTGGCCGGGTGCGTCGCCGCCTTCCGTCGGGTCGTCCCCTTCCCCGAGGTCGATGGAGACCTCCGGCGGCGGCCCGGGCGCCGGGTCTCCGTCGAGATCGATCCGGTCCAGCTCGCCGACCTCGACGCGCCGGCCGAATCCGGGCGACTCCCCGGGCAGCTCCCCGGGCAGCCCCTCGGGCAGCTCCCCGGGGTCCGGGGGATCCGGCCGGTCCGGAGCCGATCCCTCGGACGCCGCGTCCCACTGGTCTTCTCCATCGAGGTCCATGCCGATGGGAAGATCGGCAGCCTCCTCTTCCCGGCCCTCCACGTCGGCCGCGAGCAAGTGCTCCGCCGCCCCGGCCTCCGTAGCCTCCGTGGTCTCCGCAGCCTCCATGGAATTCGCGGCCTCCGCGGCCTTCGCGGTCTCCGTGGCCGCGACGGCCGCCGTGGCCGCCGCGACCGCGCTCGCCGCGACGGTCCGCGGCGACGCCGGCTCCCGGCCCTCCGGCCCGAGCGCCTCCTCCGCGCCCGCCTCGCGATCCGTCCGCTCGTCCCCCAGCTCGTCCCCCAGTTCGTCCCCCGGACCCCGGGGCGCTCCGTCGTGCCTCTCGGCGCCCGTGTCCTCGTCCTCTCCCCCTTCGTCGAACGGCTCCTCCGGAAGCGCCTCTTCCGCCTCTCCGCGCTGCCGGAGCAGGGTGACGACCACGATGAGGACGAGGAGGACGATGAGGCTACTGCCGAGTATGAGGGGGTTGACGGGAAGCCAGCTCGGGGCGGACGCCGCCCCCCCTCCGGCCGCCTCCCCTTCCGGCGGAGCGGACCCGGCGGGAGGGGCGGACCCGGCGGGGGGGGCGGGCCCGGCCTTCGCCCGCAGCACCTCCAGCTCCCGCCGGGCCGCGGCGAACTGGACGAGCAGCTCTTCGATCGCCTCGTCCCGCTCGGAGAGCCGCTCGTGCAGAGCGGCGATCGTTTCGCGGGCTTTGCGAAGCTCCTCCGCGGCGTCGCCCCCGCCCTCGGGCGTCCCCTCCGGGGTCGGAGGCGCCGGCCGGCGCGGGGCCGGCGAAGCGGGTGGAGCGGGCGGAGCCGGGCCCGGGGCGGCGGACCCGGTCCGGCGCCGGTTCCGCCACGCCTCGTTGTGGCGGGCGAACTCGGCTGCCGCCTCGCCGGGGGTGACCGCCTCCATCTCGGCCGCCGTCGGCACCCGCAAGGTGACGCCGGCGCGGAGCGCGTTGATGTTCCCTTCGACGAACGCCCCGGGGTTCGCCCGCAGGATGGCGATCATCGCCTGCCGGGGGTTGACCCTCGCCTCCCCCCGGAAACGGCTGGCGAGCTGCGAGAGGGTCTCGGCGGGCCGCACCGGCCCGTAGGTGGAGCCGGCCGCCTGCTGGGCCTCCACGGGCGCGGCAAGGGCGATGACCGCGGCGGCCGCCAGCCAGCGGATCGACCGCCCGGCGCCGGGAAGCCGCCGGCGGGTCCGCGGCCTCCGGACATGCCCGAGATCGGGGTTCAAGTCAGCCAAGCTCCTCGATCACCGCCCGGCCCATCGCGGCGGTGCCGACTTCCCGGGTCCCCGGAGAAGCGATGTCGCGGGTGCGAAGCCCCCGGTCGAGGACCCGCGCTACGGCCCGCTCGACCCGCTCCGCGAGGTCCGGCCGGTCCAGGGTGTAGCGCAGCATCATGGCGGCGGAGAGGACGGTCGCGAGCGGATTGGCCGCATCCTGCCCCGCGATGTCGGGAGCGGACCCGTGGCACGGCTCGTAGAGACCCTTCCCCCCGGCGTCGAGGGAGGCGGACGGAAGCATCCCGATGGAGCCGGTGAGCATGGATGCGAGGTCCGACAGGATGTCCCCGAACATGTTGGTGGTCACGATCACGTCGAACTGCTTCGGGTCGCGCACGAGCTGCATCGCCGCGTTGTCGACGTACATGTGGGTGAGCTCCACGTCCCCGTACCCCGCTCCCACCCGGTCCGCCACCTCGCGCCAGAGCTCGCTCACCTCGAGGACGTTGGCCTTGTCCACCGAGCAGACCCGTCCGCCCCGCCGGCGGGCCGCCTCGAACGCGGCGCGGCAGATGCGTTCGATCTCGGACTCGGTGTAGACGAGGGTGTTCACCCCCCGGCGCTCGCCGCCGTCCATCGTCTCGATGCCCCGCGGGGCGCCGAAGTAGATGCCCCCGGTGAGCTCGCGGACGATGAGGACGTCGAGCCCGGCCACCACCTCGGGGCGCAGGGTGGAGGCGTCGGCGAGCTGCGGATAGAGGACCGCGGGGCGCAGGTTCGCGAACAGCCCGAGCCCGGAGCGAAGGCCGAGCAACCCCCGCTCGGGGCGGAGCTCCCGGTCGAGCCCGTCCCATCGCGGGCCGCCGATGGAGCCCATGAGCACCGCGTCGGCGGACCGGGCGGCCGCGAGCGTCTCGTCGGGGAGCGGCCGGCCGGTCGCCTCCCAGGCCGCGCCCCCGAGCAGGCCCTCCTCGATCTCCGCGTCGAAATCGGCGGTCTCCGACAGACGGCGAAGGACGCCCAGCGCCGGCGCGATCACCTCCGGCCCGATGCCGTCGCCCGGAAGCGCGAGGATACGGGGGCGGTTGGGGCTCTTGGCGGCGCTCATGCGGTCTCCGGGACGGAAGGATGAAGCTGTCCCTCCAGCCAAGGATAACAACTGGACGCGATGGCGGATACCGGCCCCCCGTGCGCGGCACTTCTTCGGCAGGATGCTCCCGTCGCCGGGGACGCTGGATAAACGCAGTTCCAGTAGATGGCCGACGGCTCGACCGTCCGCGTACTGTCCGGGGGTGGCGTCCCGGCCCGGCGACACCCACTACCTGCCCCCGCGCGCAGGGCCTTTTCTCACCGTCCTGGTCGCCGTACCGGCCCCCGCGCGCGGGGCTTTTTCCCGCCGACCGACCCGCGGCCGGGCGCCGATGCCCACGAATCTTCCTGGGAACGGCGCATCCCACGGATGCGAGCGTCCTGGGAACGCGGGCGTCCCGCCCGCATCGACCCGTGGCGGTCTTGCCGTCCCATTTGCGGGCGGGACACAAGCGTTCCCAGGATGTCCGTGTACCCAGGACGCCGTATCCGTGTCAGGCGCCGCTCCGATTCGACCGGATCGGGTTCACCCGCACGAACCAACGCGCGGATGGCCGTCGTGCGGCGCGAAGCCACTCCGGTGCGGCGGCTTCGGAGCCGGATGAGGGCCTCGGGCGGTAGAATCGTCCCATCCCGGGCAAGGGCCGCGCCGACCTCGATGCCTCTCCCTCTCGACCATGAAGCCGAGCGCGGGCGCGGGCGCCCGCCGAGCCGGGCCGCCCGGCTCGATGCCCTGCCGGAGCTCATCGGGCGGTGGGCCGCGGAGCTCGGCTTCAGCCGGGCGGGGATCGCCGCGATCGACCTCTCCGAGGACGAGACCCGCCTCCTCGACTGGCTCGCGGCCGGACGGCACGGCGAGATGGGCTACATGGCCCGGCATGGACGAAAACGCAGCCGGCCCGCCGATCTCGTGCCGGGCACGCTCCGGGTCATCTCCGTGCGCATGGACTACTGGCCGGGGAGCGCGGCCCGGCCGGCCGCCGAGGCGCTCTCGGACCCGACGGCGGGGTACGTCGCGCGCTACGCGCTCGGGCGTGATTACCATCGCCTCATGCGGCGGCGGCTGCAACGGCTCGCCGACCGCATCGGCGAGCACGCGGGGCCGTTCGGCTACCGGGCGTTCGTCGACAGCGCCCCCGTCCTGGAACGCGCCCTCGCCCGCGACGCGGGACTCGGCTGGATCGGGAAGCACACCAACCTCATCGACCCGCGGGCGGGCTCGTGGTTCTTCCTCGGCGAGCTCTACACCGACCTCCCGCTCCCCGCCGGCGACGCCCCCGCCGACCACTGCGGCCGCTGCCGGGCCTGCATCGACGCCTGCCCGACCGGCGCGATCGTGGCGCCCCGGGAGCTCGACGCGCGCCGCTGCATCGCCTACCTGACGATCGAGCACCCGGGCTCGATCCCGGTCGAGCTGCGGCCCGCCGTCGGCAACCGGATCTTCGGCTGCGACGACTGCCAGCTCGTGTGCCCCTGGAACCGGTTCGCCGCCGCCTCCGCCGAGCCCGGCTTCGCCCCGCGGCACGGCCTGGATCGCTCCCCGCTCGTCGATCTCTTCGGGTGGGACGAGGCGGACTTCGAGCGCTACACTGAGGGCTCGGCCATCCGGAGGCTGGGCTACGAGCGGTGGCTCCGCAACGTCGCGGTCGCGCTCGGCAACGCTCCGACCTCCCGCGCCGTGGTGGACGCCCTTCGCGCCCGGAGCGCCCATCCGTCCGCCCTCGTGCGCGAGCACGTCGCCTGGGCGCTCGGGCGCCACCGGCCGCCGCACCGAGCCCCGGCCCCGACCCCTCCGACCCCTACGAGGACCCCCGCGACATGAACGACCTGCAACACACCATCGAGGACGCCTTCGAGGAGCGGGCCGGGATCGCCCCCGGCCGCGCCGGCCGCGCGGTGACCGACGCCGTGGAGGCCACCCTCGCGATGCTCGACCGCGGGGAGATCCGGGTCGCGGAGAAGATCGGCGGGGAGTGGACCGTGCACGAGTGGACCAAGAAGGCCGTCCTGCTCTCGTTCCGGCTCCGCGACAACGAGCTCATGCGGGGCGGGGTCACCCACTTCTTCGACAAGGTCCCGCTCAAGTTCGCGGGCATGGACGATGCGGAGCTCAGAGCGTCCGGGGTCCGGGTGGTGCCGCCCGCGTTCGCCCGCTACGGCGCCTACGTCGCGCCCGGGGTCGTGCTGATGCCGTCCTACGTGAACCTCGGGGCGTGGGTCGATTCCGGCACCATGGTCGACACCTGGGCGACGGTCGGGTCGTGCGCCCAGATCGGGAAGAACGTGCACCTGTCGGGGGGCGCCGGCATCGGCGGGGTGCTCGAGCCGCTCCAGGCGAGCCCGACCATCATCGAGGACGACTGCTTCATCGGCGCCCGCTCGGAGATCGTGGAGGGGGTGGTCGTCGAGGAGGGCGCGGTCGTCTCGATGGGCGTCTTCATCGGGCAGAGCACCCGCATCTACGACCGGGAGACCGGGGAGATCCGCTACGGCCGCGTACCGGCCGGCTCGGTGGTGGTGCCGGGCAGCCTTCCCGCCCCGGACGGGAGCCACAGCCTCGCCTGCGCGGTCATCGTCAAGCGGGTGGACGCGAAGACCCGCGCCCGGGTCGGCCTCAACGAGCTGCTGCGGGACCTCTGAACGGCCGGATGTGAACGGTTGAACGGCGGCTGAGCGCCGACTGAACGGCGGCCGAACGGCGCGGTTCGCCCGGGTGCCCGGCCGAACGGGGGATGCCCGGTGGGCGCGCTCAGGGGGAAGGGCCGATCGGGACGAACCCGGCGCCCCCGGACGAAGCCACCGCCGCCTCGACGAACGCGACCCCGCGGGCGCCCTCGCTCCCGTCGCTCCGCCCGTCGCTCCGATGGATCCGGCCCGGCCACCCGGACCCGAGCCTCCCCGCGAGCCCCTCCACCGCGATCCCGTACTCGCGGTAGAGGTTCGCCCAGGCCCCCGCGAGCCCGTCCGGGGCGCCGCGGGGGACGGCGACGGAGGCGGCGGCCCGGGGATGCAGACCCGCCGCCGCCACCACCTTGCGTTCGGGCTCGCCCGGCCGCCCGACCCGGAGGCTCTCCGCCTCTCCCTGGCTCCAGACCACCGCCCCCTCCGCTCCCAGCACCCGGACGCCCACCACCCGATCGTTCCAGGCGGCCGCCTGGGTGAGGAGGATCGTGCCCCGGGCGCCGCCCTCGAAGCGGAGCGAGACGAACGCGGTGTCGTCGAGCCTTCGTTCCGGGAGGGTGCGGATGAGCTCCGCCCGCACCGATTCGACCCGGAGCCCGGCCACGAACTCGGCGAGCTGGAACGCGTGGGTCCCGACGTCCGCCGCGGTCCCGGCCGCCCCCGCGAGGTCCGGGGCGTCACGCCACCCGACGTCCCCGTCGGGCGGCGGCTGGAGGAACTCGACGTGGACTTGGCGGACCGGGCCGATCTCGCCCGCGCCCACCCTCTCGCGCGCTTCGCGCACCATCGGGAAGCCCGCCCACGGATAGGTCACCCCGAGGAGGAGTCCCCGCGCACGGGCACGCTCGACGAGATCGCGGGCGTCTTCGCCGCGGGTCGCGAGCGGCTTGTCGCAGACGACGTGCACCCCGGCATCGAGAAAGCATCGCGCGACCTCGTGGTGCGATTGGTTCGGGGTCGCGACCGCGACCGCATCGATCCCGTCCGGCCGCGCGCGCTCCGCGGCGGCCATCGCCGCCGGGTCCGGGTAGGTGCGCGCGGGATCGATCCGCTGCTCCGCACCCTTTCTCCGATTGACCTCGGGGTCCCGGGAGAACATCCCGGCCACCAGCTCCCATGCCCCGGACCCGTGGGCCGCGCTCGCATGAACGGGACCGATCCGCCCCCAGCCGACCACCCCGAGGCGAAGGCGCCGGCCTACCCCGGACATCTCACCGGGCTTCGCCGAGAGGGCGCCGAGACGCGGAGGCGGCCGGCCGCACGGGCCGCAAGACCCCGGAGGGCGAGCCGCAGGACGACTTCATTCTGCCGGCCTCCGGCACCGGGAACGGCCGCCGCGTCCTGATCTGCATCGCGTGAATCGTCGAATTCGCATTCTCGGTCCGGCATCACCCGGGTTCTTCACCCGGATTCATCTTCGAGGCGTATCCGACGCGCCCCCGATGAGAATGAAATGGGAGTGATACGGAATCGTCGACCGACCGGCTCGGTCCCCATCGGACCGGGATACCGCCCCACTTCTCGCTCGGCGTCCGGCAGGACCCGGGACGGCGCCGCACGCAGGCCGTTGCGCCGAAGGGCCAGGCAGGGATATCGCCCCACTGTCGAGCATTCCGTATGATTGAGGCATGTGCGCGGTGGGGTCTTCGCCGGGCATGCCTCTCGCGAACGCTCTTGGACACGGCGTCCCGGGAACGGCGCGTCTGGAAGACGCGGGCGTCCCGCCCGCATTGATCGGCGGCGGCCTCGCCGTCCCATTTGCGGGCGGGACACGAGCGTTCCCAGGACGCCGTGCCCGCGCAAGTGGCTCCGTGGGCTGAAATCCGTCAGCAACCCCCTCGAACCGACCCCAAACCACGGGAGAACGCCGTCTCCGTGGGGGTGAAAAATATCTCAACCCCCGATCTCCACCCTCTATATCAAGAGCTTGCGAACAGCGCCCGGGGCTCGGGATTCCCAATGAAATGACCCTGGGGCGAGCCGGGGTCCCCAGGGTCCCCGGGATCCGATGAAGCGCCGGTGGTGGCGCTTCCTCCCGGCGGGGGCGGCCTGCCGAGCAGGGCGGCCTGCCGAGGACCGCGGGCCCGGCAGGCCGGGGATGGCTTGGGCCTGCGAGTGAAGCCGGGACCGGGGAGCGGAGCGGGCACGGCCGACCCCGCGTCGAAGCGGCCGGGATCGGGGTGCGCCCCGCCGCCGGGAGCGGATCGGCCTCCGCGGCAGGGGGACGGCGAGATATCCGGGCCACGGCCGGCCGGTCCGTCTCCACGTCTTCACCGCCCGCGGGAGGAGCCCGGCCCGGGGAGGTCCCCGGAGGGATCTCCGGGGAGATCGATCCGGGTGCCGGGAACCTGTCTCGGGAAGTAGTCCTCGCAGCTCCCCTCCCGGTACACGTCGGCGGTCGCACAGTGCAGGCCCCCGCCGAAGGCATAGGCGTCCCGGAACGGGATCGGGATCACCTCCATGCCGAGCCGGTCGAGCTGCTCGGCCTGCGCGTGCTCGCTCGCCTCCACGCACACCGTCTTCGGGTCCAGCACGAGGCAGTTCATGGAGAGCCAGACGCTCGAATAGCAGAGCGGCGGCGGCTCGCGGTGGGCGGGCGGGGCCGCGTCCACGATCTCCCAGTCGTTCGCCTCGAAGATGCGGCGCTGCTCCTCGGGGAGGCGCCGGGTCGGGTTGTTGATGACGAGCCCGGGCCGGAGGGTGACGAACGTGGCGTCGATGTGGATCGGCCACGGGTCGCCGGGAAAGTTGACCGAGTGCACCCGGTGCTCGGGGAAGTGCCGCCGCAGCCACTCCATGCCGCGCCGGTTGGTGGTCAGCCCGTGCTGGCAGAAGAGGTCCCTTCCGATCCGCAGCACGTCGGCCGCGTCGAACAGGGGCTCGTGCTCGGTGGTGACGAAGTCGAGGGCCGCGGTCCGGCGCAGCCGCTCCTCCAGGGTGATCTCGTCGAAGTATCCAGGCTGGTAGGACTGGTCGGTGAGCCGCGGGCGCGGCGCCTGCTCCCAGCGGAACCCCGGGTCCTCGTCGAAGTAGCGCTGCATGAGGGGGTGGTAGGCCAGGTACTCGAAGTACCGGCACCGGAACGACATCGCCGCGCTCAGGATCTCGCGGCCGACGGTGAGGAGCACGTCCCGGGGCGGCATGCAGCCGAACATGCAGCTCGTCGTGAAGTCGGGGGTGACGACCGCCCGGTTCCACTGGATGGGCTCCGGACGGTCCACCCGGATGCCGCGCCCTTCGAGGACGGCGGCGAAGTGGTCGAGCTGCTCGTTCGCGCGTTCGACCGTCTCGAGCGGGCGCGGCCCCCACCGGCCCCGCATGGCGCTGTCCTCCGGGATCTTCGCCTCGGTGGCCGGCTCGGTCGGGGGGATGCAGGTGTGGTCGGCCCGCCCCAGGATGACGTGGCGGAGGGGGTCGAAGTCGTTCCACGAGCTGACGACGGTGTCGGTCATGGCCGGTGCGCGTTCCGGGAGGGGGCGGGAGCGGCGGGGGGCGGAGCGGGACAGGAGCGAGCCGGCCGGGCCGGGATGCGGGACGGCCGGGAAGCCCGCTCGGCGCCCGTCCCGTCAGTACCCGGCCTGCGGGGCCGCGGGCGCGGAGGCCGCTCCCTCCGGCGGCCCGTCCGCCCGCATGGCGTCCACCGCCGCCTTCGCCGCGCCCGCGAGGAGCCGGGCGTCGCTCGCGATGGTGACGAAGGAGAAGCCGCGCTCCACCATCTCCCTCGCGTAGTCGGTGGCCATGCAGTGGATCCCGGCCTGGATCCCGTGCTTCTTCGCGCATTCCAGGATGCGCTCGATCCACGGAAACGCCACCTCGTCCCGGGTATCGAGCCGGGGCGGGCGCCCGAGGCACGCGCAGAGATCGTTCGGGCCGATGTAGATGCCGTCGAGGCCCGGGGTGGACATGATCGCGTCGAGGTTGTCGAGGGCCTCGCGGGTCTCGATCATCGCGAGGGTCACCACCAGCTCCGCCGACTTCGCGACGTAGTCCGCTCCGGCGTACAGGGTCGCCCGGACCGGCCCGATGCTCCGGTAGCCGTCCGGCGGGTAGCGGCAGGCGCCGACGAAGCGCTCCGTCTCCTCGCGGTTGCCGACCATCGGACAGACGACGCCGAACGCCCCCCCGTCCAGGGCCTTCATGATGATGCCGGGCTCGTTCCAGGGGACCCGGGCGAGGGGCACGGTGGGGGTGGTGGTGATCGCCCGCAGGCACTCCACCGCCGTGTCGTAGTGGGTGACCCCGTGCTGCATGTCCACCGTGATCGAATCCCAGCCCTGGTGGGCCATGGTCTCGGCGGCGAACCCGTCCGGGATCGCGATCCAGCCGTTGACCACCGCCTTCGATTCGCGCCAGCGCTCGCGGAGGGGGTTGGTTTCCATCGTTCGCTCCTCTGTTCGGTTCCCGGGCGCTCGCGGCCGCCCGACGGCACGGGCTCGGGTTCGGGTTCGACGGCCGGCGTCCGGCGCCGGCCGCGCCCGTACAAGTATGCCGAAACATGCGGTGGTCCCGAAACCAGCCCTGCGCCGGAACGGCGCCCGCGGGAGCGGAGCGCGCGCCGCCGCGTTGACATCCCGCCGCCATCGGCCGAACCTTCCGCCGTCCCGAAGGCGAGGCTTCCGCCTCCCCCATGAACGCCGCCGGATCCATCTACCGACCGTCGCTCCTGCTCCTCGCGGACCTCTACGAGCTCACCATGGCCTGCGGGTACTGGAAGCTCGGCCGCGAAGCGGACGAGGCGGTATTCCATCTCTTCTTCCGCACGAACGCGTTCAACGGCGGCTACACGGTAGCCGCGGGGCTCGGCTACGTGGTCGCCTACCTCTCGAACCTGCGGGTCGACGAGGCGGACGCCGCGTACCTCCGATCCCTCCGGGGGACGGACGGCGAGCCGCTGTTCGATCCGGCGTTCGTCGAGTACCTGAGCCGGCTCGATTTCTCGCTGGACGTGGACGCGGTGCCGGAAGGCACCGTGGTCTTTCCGTTCCAGCCGCTGGTGCGGGTGTCCGGCCCGATCCTCCAGTGCCAGATCGTCGAGTCCGCCCTGCTCAACATGATCAACTTCCAGACCCTCGTGGCGACGAAGGCGGCGCGCATCTGCCACGCGGCGGGGCGGGGGCGGGACCAGGTGCTCGAGTTCGGGCTGCGGCGCGCCCAGAGCGTCGACGGCGCGATCGCGGCGAGCCGCGCCGCCTACGTCGGCGGTTGCAGCGCCACGTCGAACGTGCTCGCCGGCCGCCTCTTCGACATCCCCGTGCGCGGCACCCATGCGCATAGCTGGGTGATGTCCTTCGACACCGAGCGCGAGGCGTTCGAGGCCTACGCCCGCGCGATGCCGAACAACTGCGTGTTCCTCGTCGACACCTACGACTCGGTGGAGGGCGTCCGGCACGCCTGCGAGGCGGGCCGGCGGCTCCGCGCGATGGGCAAGGAGATGATCGGGGTCCGGCTCGACTCCGGGGACCTCGCCTACCTCTCCATCGAGGCCCGGCGCATCCTCGACGAGGAGGGGTTCCCGGACGCCGCGATCGTGGCGAGCAACGAGCTCGACGAGCACATCATCACCAGCCTCAAGGACCAGGGGGCCAGGATCGCGGTCTGGGGGGTCGGGACCAAGCTCGCCACCGCGTTCGACCAGCCCGCCCTCGGCGGGGTGTACAAGCTGAGCGCCATCCGCCGGGCGGGCGGCGACTGGCGCTACAAGGTGAAGGTCTCGGAGCAGACCTCGAAGATCTCGACCCCCGGCATCCTGCAGACCCGGCGCTTCGGAGAGAACGGGCGGTTCGAGGGGGACATGACCTACGAGCTCGGCATCGGGGTCCCCGACGACCCGGTCATCGTCGATCCCGTCGACCACACCCACCGCAAGCGGATCCGTTCCGGAATGTCCTGGGAGGACCTGCTCGTCCCGATCACGCGGAGCGGCCGGACGGTATACGAATGCCCGCCGCTCGCGGAATCGCGGCAGCGCACGGCCGACCAGCTCGCCTGCCTGCATCCTGCGATCCGGCGTTTCGTGAACCCCCATCCGTATCCGGCCGGACTGGAGCTGGGCCTGCACGAGCTTCGCACCCGGCTCATCCTGGAGGCGAGGCAGGGGTTGCGCTGAGGGCCGCTCTCCGAACAGCCCGGAAGGCGCGCCTCGCCCGCAAGGCGCGCGGTGCGCCGGGGCGGCGGGGGCCGGCGGCGGGAAGGAGCACTGCGCGTCGGGGGCGAGGGGCCGGGGGGTACGCCGGGCGTCGGGCATCGGCCGGAGACGCGGCCACGGATGCGGCGGCAAATGCGGACCCGATTACGTGCAAGGCTCAGGTGAAAGGTCCTTTTCAGCCCGTCGTTCCCGCGAAGCTCGCGCCCGCGAAAGCGGGTAGCGGGAATCCACTTCAGAGAGGTTCCCAAATTGCCCGTCATCGCCCTCGTACACTCTCCGGCTCTTTCAAGTTCAACAGGTCATAGAAGGTTCCGGAGCCTTGGGCGGATTTCGAGGAATCCCCTTCAATCAGTTCCCGGGTTCCCGCTACCCGCTTTCGCGGGCGCGAGCTTCGCGGGAACGACGGGCTTTCACCGGGCCTGTCCCCGGGTTTCCACCGGCCGGGGCTCGCCTGCCGGGCTTCGTGCGTAATCAGGAATTCGGAAGGAGAACGGGATGACGATCACCATCGCGCGGTCGATCGAGCAACGGTTCGGGGTCTCTCCGGGCGAGGGCGTGCGCGGCGCTCCCCCGCTGCCGGGGGAGCCCGCGCTCGTGCGGGTCCTCGAACGCCGCACCCACCGCCGCTACCGCGACGAGCCGGTCGGCGAGGCGCTGGTGGAGACCCTGCTCGCCTGCGCGCTCTCGGCGAGCTCGAAGTCCGACCTCCAGCAGGCATCGATCGTGCGGGTGCGGAGCAAGGAGAAGCAGGCCCGGATCGCGGGCTGGCTGCCCGCGATGCCCTGGATCGGCGAGGCCCCCCTCTTCCTCGTCTTCTGCGGCGACAACCTCCGCCTGCGGCGGGCCGCCGCCCTGCGCGGCAAGCCCTTTCCCAACGACAACGTGGACATGTTCATGAACGCGGCCGTCGACGCCGCCCTCGCGATGCAGACCTTCACCCTGGCGGCGGAGGCGGCGGGGCTCGGATGCTGCCCGATCAGCGAGGTCCGGACCCACATCGACCGGCTCACCGGGCTGCTCGCCCTGCCGGCGGGGGTGTTCCCCATCGCCGGGCTCTGCGTCGGATGGCCGGAGCGGGCGGGCTACGTGAGCATGCGGATCCCGCCCGCCCTCGCCGTCCACGAGGACGCCTACGACGCGGCCGGGGTCGAGGAGAAGATCGAGGCATACGACCGGCGGCGCGACGCGCGCTACCGCATCCCGGCCGACCGCCAGCGCGAGGTGGACCGCTTCGGGCCGGCGGACTTCTACGGCTGGTCGGAGGACAAGGCGCGCCAGTACTCGCGGCCGGCCCGGCCCGGATTCCGGGACTACCTCCGCCGCCAGGGCTTCGCCCTCGAATGAGCGGGCGGGGCGCGGGGTAACACCCAAAGATCGTTTCACGCTGTGGACTTGGTTCGCGCGGGGGAACCCGGTTCGGTCGAATCAGAGCGGCGAAGGTCCCGGGGACGGCGCCTCCCACGGAGGCGGGCGTCCTGGGAACGGCGCGTTCTCCGAACGCGCCGTTCCCAGGAAGAGCGGTGGGCATCGATGCCTCGCCGCGAGTCGATCAGCGTGAAAGAGCCTTGGGGTGATACCCTGCCGGACTTGCGGCATGGGCGGAGACGGGGACGACGACGGGCCGCCTTCGCCGACGCCCTCGCGATCGTTCCGGCGGCCGTCGCTGCACCCGCCCGTCGCGAGCGCCGACCCGGGGCGGCGGCTCCGGGCGCGGGCCGGGCGACGGCAGGCCGGGCAGGAAGGGGTCGGCCCGGGCCGGCAGGGCGGCCGGACGAGGAACCCCCGAATCGGAGAGCAACACGATGGATCTCGGTATCGCAGGGCGCCGCGCGATCGTCTGCGCGGCGAGCAAGGGCCTGGGACGCGGGTGCGCGGAGGCGCTCGCGGCGGAGGGCGCGGAGGTCTGGATCACGGCGCGCACCGCCTCGACCCTGGAGGAGACGGCGGCCGCGATCCGGTCCGGCGCCGGGGCGCGGGTGACCGCCGTGCCCGGCGACATCACGACCCCGGAAGGACGCGCGGCGGTGCTCGCGGCCTGCCCCGAGCCCGACATCCTCGTCAACAACGCGGGCGGCCCGCCGCCCGGCGACTTCCGGGAGTGGACCCTCGACGACTGGAACGCCGCGCTCAACGCGAACATGCTGACCGCCATCGAGCTCATCCGGGCGACGGTGGACGGGATGATGGAGCGCGGGTTCGGCCGCATCGTCAACATCACTTCGGCGGCGGTGAAGGCCCCGATCGACATCCTGGGGCTCTCGAACGGCGCGCGCGCCGGCCTCACGGGATTCGTGGCCGGGGTCGCGAGGAACACGGTGCGCCGCAACGTGACCATCAACGGGCTGCTGCCGGGGCCCTTCGACACCGACCGGCTGAACGGGACCCTCGCCGCGCGCGCGAAGGCGACCGGCCGGCCGGTGGAGGAGCTGCGGTCCGAAGCGGCGGCGGCCAACCCGGCCGGCCGGTTCGGAACCGCGGAAGAGTTCGGGCGCGCGTGCGCGTTCCTGTGCAGCGCCCACGCGGGCTACGTCACGGGGCAGAACCTGCTGATGGACGGCGGGGCGTTCCCGGGCACCCTGTAGGCGCGAGCCGCTCTCCGCGCCGCGGGCGCCGACGCGGGGCGCGGTGCGCGGAAGACGGCGGAGCCTCGCCCCCTCGATCCCGGCGGAGGACCGGCTTCCTTCCGGGCGGACTCCGGCCGAACGACCGCCCCGTAACCAGCTCCTTCCCTCCAGGTGCGGGCCACACGAGACCAGCCCCGCCGGCGCTGGGGTATGCTTGGGGCGCCGATCGGCGAAGGGAGGGGACGACATGAAACCGACCAGGACATCGAGCTGGATGATCGGGGCCGGGCTTGCCGCGTTCGTGGCGCTCGGCGCGAGCGGCCAGGGCCAGGTCGCGAGCGAGGAGGAAGCCCGACAGGTGGCCGATGAGCGCAGCCGGACGATGAAGACCCTGGGGCGCGCGATGCGCACCCTCAAAGGCTTCGCGGGCGGTCGCGGCACGGCGGAGGAGGCCTCGGCGGCAGCCGCCGCCATCGCGGATGCCGCGCCCGCCCTCCCGTCACTCTTCCCGGCCGGAAGCGGCATGGCCGCCCTCCCCGACTCCGAGTCGAAGGACGCCATCTGGGAGGAGTGGGACGAGTTCGTCGCCGCCTCGGAGCAGCTCGGCGAGAAGGCGGCGGCGCTACAGGCCGCCCTCGCCTCGGGGGACTCCGGCCGGGTCGGAGCCGCGTTCGGCGACCTCGGAAAGAACGGCTGCGGCGGCTGCCACCGCAGGTTCCGCGAGAAACGCGACGGCTGACCGCCCGCTCCGTTGCCGGCCGCGCCGACTGCCTCGGCGGACGCCGGACGACGGGGAGCAACGGCAGGGCCGGAGGCAGGACCGGGGCACAATGCAAGAACCGGGGCGGGCAGAGAGCGCCGGGGGACCGAAGCCGACGTCGCCGCGGCACGGCGGCGAGCCGGCTGGTCGCGTAGAGGTATGGAACGAAGAAGAGACGGCGCCGCCATCCGGGGTTTGGACCCTGTGGGACGAAGCCGAGGAGATGGGGGACCGGGACGTGGCGGCGCTGATGTGGGAAGCCATGTACGGTCGTGGGGCGGCAGGATGATCGAGGCGGCGGCCGCGCGAGCCCCGGTCTGCCCCTGCGCGGTCGACAGCGTGGTGCTGATGCGCCAATCGGCGCGCAGAATGCTCTGTGCCGTGCAGGAATACCGCGGGAGCACGGTGATCGTCCCGGCGGAGGCCGCCCGGGAGAACCCGAAGGTCTACCAGAACGTGGCGGCGAAACAGGCGCGGCGCGAGAGTCGTGCAACGGCGAGGATCATGCAGGGAGAGTGGTCCGGGAAGGAACGCAAGGCATGGGTCCTGGAAGATGCACTCTGGCGGAAGGAGGTGAAGATCGAGGCGTTCGCCCGGTGGATCGAAGAGGAAAAGCAGGCGAACGACAGCGTGTACACGTTCCCGCGCCTCGAAAAGAGGCGCGCCGGGCGGCCGGCGCCTCTACTCGGCCAGGTCCACTCACATTCCCCACACGGTAATCGTCCGGCCGTCCGGGGACGATTCTTCGCGCCGGAAAATCTTCTGCTCCCACGTCTTCCCTTCGCGCCGATCGAAGACGACCAGGTGGCCGGTCGGGCTCGCGCACCGATCCATGTAGCGCGCGGTCTGCTCCACCCCTTCGCGGATGGTGCTCTCGAGGCTCTTTCTCAGGACCTTGCATTCGACCACGTACTTGTCCACGGACGCGGGTTCGAGCATCCCTCCGCCATCGACGTCCTTCTCGCCGCCCCGCGGCCAGAGGATCGCCAGGTCCGTGCGGCCTCGCCCGAGGCCGTACTCCCGCTCGATGCGCCCGCCGCTGTTCACCACCCGCTGCAGGAACGCCTGCAACAGGAGCTGCGGGCCGGCTTCCACGTAGTCGAAACGCCCCACCCAGTGCTCCGAGTGTTCCCGGAAGAAGGTCTGGAAGGCGGCGAGCAGCTTGCCGACGTCGAGGCCGCCCCCGGCATCCACGTACCAGGCGGCGTCCTGGATCAGCTTCGCCTGGACCGCGGAGGTGAGCTCCCGCGGCACCGCCTCCGCATAGATCGGATTGGCGATGCGCGGCGGGTCGTCGGGGGCGATCAGGCCGAGGTCGCGAACGTACTCGAGGTCGCGCGCCGAGGATTCGTCTTCGCCGGCGCCGCTCAGCAAGGGCTCGACCACCCGCCGCACGCGGCCTTCCCGGAGCTTGTCGGCGAGCTGGTCGAGATGGACCTGCCGGCTCACGATGAGATGCTCCTGGGCGTCGAGGAGGGCGTCTCGGGTGATCGCGCGCGAACGGTCCCGGCCGGCCTCGACGTCGAAACAGGCCCTGCGGCAGAGCGCGTTGACCAGCCAGGGCTGACCGCGGGTCCGGGTCCACACCGTCTCCAGCGCCTCGGGGGTGAACGCCTGCCCGGTCTCCTCGGTATGCCGGGCGAGCAGCGTCCCGACTTCGGCCCGCGTGAAGTCCCCGAGGCGCAGCGATTCGGCCCGCACGTTGAACGCGCTGCCACCGGCGACCGCCGCGTTCTCCGAGCTCGAATGGATACGGTAGTCGCGCACGTCGCGCACCCCGCACAGCACCACGCTCTGCGGAAAGCCCTCGGGACGCTGGTCGTAGCCGGCCCGTAGCTGCCGCAGCACCGCGATCAGGGAGTCGCCGATCAGGGAATCGATCTCGTCGATCAGCAGCACCAGCGGCTTCGGGTCCGCCATGCTCCATCGGGTCAGCGCCTCCCCGAGAGCGTGATGGGCGCCGGAGGTGGCCAGGATGCCGGGCCAGACCCCGTGCAGAAAGTCGTCGCCCGCCAGGCGCGCGCGGGAGGCCAGGCTGCTCAGAACGGCGCGCATGGCGAGCTCCACGTCCTCGCGCGCCGTCTGGGCGGCCTCGACGTTCACGTACACGCAGCGGAAGCCTCCCGAGGCATCGCGGTCGAGCAGGTCTCGCAGCGCCAGGAGCGTGGAGGTCTTGCCGGTCTGCCGGGGCGCGTGCAGGACGAAGTACCGCTTGCTCCGGATCAGGTCCAGGACTTCGCCCAGGTCCACCCGTTCGAGCGGCGGGACGAAGTAATGGTCCGCCGGGATGATGGGGCCTTCCGTGTTGAATCTGCGCATGGCCGAAGTATGCCACCCCGTGCACCCGCCCACCCGGACGACCCTGCCCCGTCTGCCGCCCTCTCCGCTTCGATGAACGCCGCACGTCCGCCGGCCGGGGCAGCGCAGGAGGAGGCGATCGGAAACCGTGCCGCGGCACAGGCGGTCGGCAGGTACGAACCAGGCGTGGTGCCATGGGACGAAGTCGGCCTTGCGGGGCTGGCGCAGGCTCTCGGATCGGCGGTTCTCGGCATCAAGCAACGCGGCGCCGCACGCATCGCCGGATCATCTCCCCGCCCCGCCATCGCTTGACGTTTGGGCCGCAGCGCCGGACCGAGCCGTTGAGATTCTCGATGCGAGCGCACGGTTTGCTGCAAGGCACCGGTCAGGCCCGGGCGCACGATAAGATTTCTTCGGTAACAGCCCGGCCCACCGCGAGGCAACCTGTTTCAATCAACTGCATGAGGCACCCTTCGCGGCCTGACCCGAGCAGATCGCTTTTCCGGATTCCCGGGGCGATTCAGACCAAGCCGTCTTCCAGCCGCTCGTACTTCCAGGCGGGCTCCGACCGAACGATCGCCCCGGAACCGGAACCCTCCCTCCGGGCGCGGGCCACCCCGGACGAGCCCCGCCGGCGCTGGGGTCTGCTTGGGGGCGCCGATCAACGAAGAGAAGGGACGACATGAAACCGACCAGGACATCGAGCTGGATGATCGGGGCCGGGCTTGCGGTGTTCGTGGCGCTCGGCGCGAGCGGCCAGGGTCAGGTCACGAACTGGGCAGAGGCCCGGCAGGCAGCCGAGGAGCGCAGCCGGACGATGAAGACCCTGGGGCGTGCGATGCGCACCCTCAAGGGCTTCGCAGGGGGACGCGGCACGGCGGAGGAGGCCTCGGCGGCAGCCGCCGCCATCGCGGATGCGGCGCCCGCCCTCCCCCCTTCTTCCCGGGCCGGAAGCGGCATGGCCGCCCTCCTCGACTCCGAGTCGAAGGACCTCATCTGGGAGGAGTCGGACGAGTTCGGCGCCGTCTCGGAACAGCTCGGCGAGAAGGCGGCGGCGCTCCAGGCCACCCTTGCCTCGGAGAATTCAGGCCGGATCGGAGCCGCGTTCGGCTACCTCGGAAGGAACGGATGCGACGGCCACCACCACAGGTTCCGCGAGAAACGCGACGGCTGACCGCCCGCCCCGTTGCCGACCGGGTCGCCTGCCCCGGCGGGCGCCGGACGACAGGGGGCAACGGCAGGGCCGGAGGAAGGACCATCACAATGCAGAAACCGGGGCAGGCAGAGAGTGCCGGGGGACCGAAGCCGATGTCGCCACGGCACGGCGGCGAGCTGGGCGGTCACGTAGAAGCATGGAGCGAAGAAGAGACGGCGTCTCCGTCCGGGGTTTGGACCCTGTGGGACGAAGCCGAGGAGATGGGTGATCGGGAGTTGGCGGCGCTGATGTGGGAAGCCATGTACAGTCGCGGGGCGGCAGGATGAGCAAAGTATGCAACTGTAGCTGTATCTTCTGGATCAAGGTATGGAACATGGCTGCTCCCCAGGGCAATCGTATTTGAGATTTCCGAGCGTAGAATGATGATTACCAAGCCCGTTTCGGTGCCGATTTCGCCTTCGAGGAACGCTGAGGTGGACATGATTGGGCGTCCCAAAGGTTCCATCTACGGCTGGTCCGGCTGGCTTGGCAGCCCAGAAACGACACTCTATCCAAACGCGATTGCCCTGACTTCTCCCGGCGCCGAAGCGCGCAGGGAGGAGACCCACGACGACGTGCTTGAAGGATTGTTCGGCACGTACTCTAAACGACGCCCTGTGGCCCGTATCCCTCTGAAATTCATTTAGATATTCATTCGAGGATCAACACGATTCCAAGGATCTACGTGCTCCCACGGACAAGAAGACCGTCTTCCGGTCCGGAAGCCCGGTTCGGAAGCGAGATGAATTATCCGGATCATGCCACCAGCGACATATCCCAAGAGTTGGTGCTTCGTAACTCTACCAACCCGTGATGATTCATTTTCCCGGTTCAGAATTCCAGTATCATATCTTCTCCTCCTTCTCCCGGCTCCGGCCAATTTGGTGGAGGCAGATCGTCCTTGGGCGCTTCACCCCCTGTCAACCGCTCCCAGAACCATCCCCGCAGGAATCTGTGCCTTGTCCGCAGTGAGTTACTCGCGCTCGTGTCGTTTTGAATGTACCGTTGAAACTGGTTGTAAGTTTCTCGGCTCTCTTCGTTCGGCCAATCCGCTATCTTCGCGCCTTCCGCCGCCTCGGCGACTTGTTCGGTGAACGTGTGGAGCTGCGGGTACAGCTTCCGCCCCGCGCCGCTTTCTCCCGATAAGATTTCCTTCAGGGTCATGACTTTTCGCCGATCGAGCTCTTCCAACAGCACCGCCATGTGCAGCACCATCCATTCCGGCCACTTCCCCTTGCGCGGCTCCAGCACCCGACCCAGTGCGAACAGCAGCGTCCTGAACCTTCGCGCCTCCCTTGAGTCGTCCTTGAAGCTGGTCCTCTGGCGGTACAGGTCGTCTACACGCTCCGAGGATATCTCCGGAAAATCTCCTTCCGTCTCCACCCAGTGCGACCAGACCAGAAAGGCCTGTGCGGCTACCCTTCTGTGTGCATCGTCCTTGCCCCTTGTGAATTCACTGAAGACTCGCAGTCCTCTGGGTCCGTGCGGGTGTCCTCCTAGGCGTTTGATGTATTCAGGCAACTCTCCCGGCCACGCGTCGCGTCTCTCCTGCGCGCTGAGGGCCGTTCCTGCTTGGAGTCTGATGAACAGATCTCGCACCACCGTAAGGTCCGTTGTCTTTACCACTATCACAGGGAGCGTCAAACTCGCGAACCGCGTTTTGAGTCCATCACTGAATTGGGTATACCGAAGTCCACACCATTCCGGTTCCGGATCGTGCACCGTCTCCACCGGAAAGTGCTTGCTCCCTCCCGGCCTTGTTTCGGGGCTCTTCTGCAGCGCCATTCCCCCCCTTCCGAATTCTCCCATCGCGTTCAGGCGCTGTTGCCCGTCGACCACCCCGAAGTTCAGGCGCGTGTCGCGTCGGATGACGGCCTCCGGTTCGTCGCAGTGGAAGTAGAATGCCGGGCTCGGGTATCCCCGCAGCAGGCTGTCGATGTAGAGCTTCTTCTGCGTCCTGCTCCACTTCGGCCCACGTTGGAACTCACGCGGCGGCGTTAGCTGCGATCGGTTCTGCATTCGCAGCAGATCTCGGACGTTCCAATGCGTACAGACCTGGTAGTTCACTTTGCCCAACTCCTCCGGATAGTTGTTCAGACCCCGTACGGTTCCACGTAGTTCGTCAGAAGCCGAGGACGACGTCGTGGGCGTCGATGAGGGCGCCGGCCCGCTCCGGGCTCACCGTCTCGACGTCCATGATGAGGTCGGCCGGGGTGAGCCCGCGCTCCGCGAGCGACCGTTCCTCGACGTAGATATGCTCGACGTCGTAGTCCGGGAGCGCGCGGAACCCCCTCGCGAAGTCCTTGAGCCCGACCCCCGCCGTGTCCTGCCCGCGCTTGAGCACGAACACCCCGTCGTCGAGGAAGAGGAGGCTCACCGACTGCTCGAACGCCGCCCCGATGAGCACCGTCTCGAGCCCTTCCTGGGCGAAGATCGAGCCGTGCGGGGGCCGCCGCATGAGGTAGAGGAGACGCTTTCGGACCCGCTCCGGCATCCGTCCATCATCCGAAGGTGACGAAGCGGTCGGCGAGGATGGCGGCTTCGGCGAGGAGGCCGAGGCCCGCGATCCGGAATCCCGGGGCGAGCACGTCCGCGTCCTTGCCGTGGCGGCGGCGCTCGGCCGCGTCGAGGATGCCGCGGCGCTGCCCGGCCGCGACGCAGACCACGAGGTCGAGCCCCCGCTCCACCGCGAGCCGGCTCCAGCGGGCGCCCACGTTGCGCTCGTCCTGGGGCGGAACCAGGAGGCGGTTCCCGTTGTTCGCGCCGTCGTGGTAAAAGAAGACGCGCAGGACCTCGTGTCCGCCGTCGAGCGCCGCGCGCGTGAAGCGCCACGCGGTGTCGGCGCCTTGGTACTGGTAGGGTCCCGAGTTGACGAGCACCGCGAACCGCATGATGGAATCCGCACCCCCGGAAGGCGCCGCGCCGGCAATGTACCACGCGGCGGACGGGGCGGCGGCGCCCGGCGCAGCGGAAGGGAAGGCGCCGCACGCACGCGCGGCCGGGGAGAGCTTCCCGGTGGTGCTCGTCAGCCCCTACGAGCTCGGCCGCCAGCCGTTCGGGATCGCCGAGGCGGCGGCGTGGCTGCGCGATGCGGGCTTTCCGGTGCGCTGCATCGATCTCTCGCGCGAACGCCTCGACCCGGAGGCGCTCCGCGGCGCGGGGCTCGTCGCGGTCCATCTCCCGATGCATACCGCGGGGCGGATCGCGGCCGCCGCCTTCGGCCGGATCCGCGCGCTCGCGCCCCGCGCCCGGCTCGCCGTGTTCGGGCTCTACGCCCCGGTCAACGACGCCCGGTTCCGCGAGCTCGGGGCCGAGGCGGTGCTCGGCGGGGAGGTCGAGCCGGCGCTCGTCGCCCTCGCCCGTGAATGCCGGGACGGCCACGGCCGCCCCGGCCGCCGCGCGCACTCACAGGCCCACGCCCGCGCCAGCGCCAGCGCCCATGACGGCGCCCAGGAATCGGCCGCCGGGGCCGGAAAGGGCGGCTCCATTCCGCATCGGGGAAATGTGTCGGACGCGATGGATGCACGATCCCGCGCGAAGCAGGGTCGAGGATTCGGGCTCGGCGATTCAAGCAGTGCGAATCGGGGCAAGGCAACCGTCCCCGGCGCCGGGGACCGGCGAAATGAATCCACCCTGCGGGCCGGTGGAGCGCGGGACGATGCGGCCCCCGGCGTCCACCTCGGCAAGATCGACTTCCTCGTCCCCGACCGCAGCGGCCTCCCCCCGCTCGATCGGTACGCGAAGCTGGAGCTCCCGGACGGCGGGAGGCGGACCGTCGGGTTCGCGGAGGCGAGCCGCGGCTGCAAGCACCTCTGCCGCCACTGCCCCATCGTCCCGGTGTACGACGGACGCTTCCGGGTGGTGCCGCGCGAGGTGGTCCTCGCCGACGTCCGCCAACAGGTCGCAGCCGGCGCCGAGCACATCTCGTTCGGCGACCCGGACTTCTTCAACGGCTCGACCCACGCCCTGCGGATCGTCGCGGCGATGCACGCGGAGCACCCCCGCGTCACCTTCGACGCCACCATCAAGATCGAGCACCTGCTTCGCCACCGGGCGCGCCTGCCGGCCCTCCGCGACGCGGGCTGCCTCTTCATCACCTCGGCGGTGGAGGCGGTGGACGACGGGATCCTCGCCCGGCTTCGCAAGAACCACACCACGGCCGACTTCGAGGCCGCGGCGGCCCTGATGCGCGCGGCCGGGATCGCCCTCGCCCCCACCTTCGTCGCCTTCACCCCCTGGACCACCCTCGCCGGGTACCGGGACCTCCTCGAGCGCATCGCGGCCCTCGGTCTCGTCGCGAGCGTGCCGCCGGTCCAGCTCTCCATCCGGCTGCTCGTCCCGCACGGTTCGCGGCTGCTCGAGCTGCCCGAGGTCCGGGACCTCGTCGGCCCCTTCGACCGGACCCTCCTCGGCTATCCGTGGCGCCATCCCGACCCGCGGGTGGATGCGCTCCAGGCACGGGTCGCGGACCTCGTCGAGCGCGGGGGCGAGGAGACGTCCCGCGAAGAGACGTTCGCGAACGCCTGGGCGCTCGCCCACGCCGCGCTCGGGGCGTCCGCCCCCGCCCTTCCGAGCGATCTCGGCGAGCCGATCCCGCGCCACTCGGAGCCTTGGTACTGCTGCGCCGAGCCGACCGGCGAGCAGCTCGCGGGCTTCTGAGCCGCCGCCCCGCCTTGCCCGGATCCCCCCGCGAGACCGGCTCGACCGGCGAGACCGGCTCGGGAGCCCCAGGCCCTTCTCCCGCCCTCCGGATCGACCGCTGGCTGTGGGCGGCGCGCTTCTTCAAGACCCGGAGCTCCGCGGCCGCCGCGGTGGCCGGCGGCAAGGTGCGCCTCAACGGCCAGCGCACGAAGCCGGCAAAAGCGGTCCGGCCGGGCGACCGGATCGACGTCCGGCGGGGAGACCGCCGCTGGGAGGTCGACGTCCTCGCGACCGCGGAGCGGCGCGGCCCCGCGAGCGAGGCGAGAACCCTCTACGAGGAGCTCCCCGAAAGCGTCGAGCGCCGGGGGCGCGAGCGCGAGGAGCAACGGGCGCGGCGCCTCGCGGCCGGGGTGGGCCGGCCCACCAAGCGCGACCGCCGCCGGCTCGACCGGCACGCCCCGGGCTGACCGCCCGCCGCCGGCAAGCCCGGCCCGCAGGTCTCCCCCGCCTCCCGCGGCGAACGCCGATCCACTCACGGGGACGGGACCTGTCGGCGCAGGCTTGCCGGACGACCAAATGATGTAGAATCTACCGCGACAGGGACGAAACTGCGCGGAGAACGGCTTGATCCTCGAATCCAACGCCCATATGATTTCCTCCAACGGGATCCATGCCAGATGGCGGCGCCGAGCGAGTCGATAAGGCGTCAATTGGCGATCCTTGCGAGAAGGAGCCAAGCCCGCGTGACGGAGTTCAGCGCCGACCGCCCGACCGACTGGCGTCCGGGACAGGTACGGAACCCGGACGGGCTGCTCGATACCCACTTCACGGACGCGGCGGCTTGGGAGCTCATCGCGTCGAGCCTCGAGGGCGGCCACCCGGTCGAAGTCGTCGAGCTGCGGAAGCCGGCCGGGGCCACGGGCTACGTGATGAAGATTGCCGCCGAGCCCAAGCAGCCCCGGATATACGTCAAGCTCCAGCTGGGGTCCGGGAAGATCATCGGACGGAGCTTTCACTACTCGGAACGGGACGATTGAAGGAGCCGGGAGATGGACCCACGACGCTCGACGACCCGAGTGCAGGAAGTAGAGAGGGATACCACGTGCCCGCTTTGCGGCGGCGAGGGGGTCACTACCTCGTGGAGGGACCACACGTTCAGCTATGGGTCCGGGGAGTCCGAGGCAGGGTTGACGGTGAGCGTGCCGGTACGCCGGTGCGGCGCCTGTGAATTCGAATACCTCGATGAATCGGCGGAACGCCTGAAGCACGATGCGGTCTGCAACCACCTCGGCGTTCTGCCGCCCGGCGACGTCCGGCGCATCCGGGAGGGTCACGGGATGACGCGGGCACGCTTTGCCAAGGTGACCGGACTCGGCGAGGCTTCGCTGAATCGCTGGGAGAACGGCCTCACCATCCAGACCCACGCGAACGACCGTTACCTCCGCCTCCTGGCGGACCCCGAAATCATGCAACGGATCGAGGCGCTGAAGGCCCCCCCGCCCGCCGCGAAGCCGACCGTGGTCGTCGCCGGGAACCGATTCCGGGACTTGGAAGTCACGGCTGCCCTGTTGACGGAACAGGCAGGTTTCCGGTTGTGCAAGGCTGCATGAGAAGATGTACGTCACGACGTTCTATTCCTTCAAGGGGGGTGTCGGCCGCACGATGGCCCTGGTGAACGCGGCCGTCGCCCTCGCCCTCCGCGGCCGTCGCGTACTCGCCGTCGATTTCGACGTCGAGGCCCCCGGGCTCGACACCTTCGACGCGCTTCGGCCGCGTGAAGAGATCCCGGGAGTCATCGACTTCGTCGCGAGCTATCTGGATGCCGGGCAAGCGCCGGACGCCGCCGATTTCATCGGCGAATGCCCCGACGTCGGAGAACGGGGCGGCCGCCTGTGGATCATGCCGTCGGGAAAGAACGAGATCTATCCCGCGAATTTCAATCGAATAGATTGGGGAGAGCTCTACGAAAAACATGACGGGTATCTGCTGCTCGAAGATCTCAAGGAGCAATGGAAACGGATCGTACAACCGGACTACGTCCTGATCGATTCCCGCACCGGACACACGGATACAGGTGGAATCTGCACCCGACAGCTTCCCGATTCCGTGGTGGTCCTCTTCTTTCCCAACGAGCAGAACCTGCGGGGCCTGACCGAAGTGGTACGCGACGTTCGATCCGAGGCCGGCGAACCCCGGAAGAGGCGCATCGATCTCCACTTCGTCATGTCCAACGTCCCGGACCTCGATGACGAAGACCGGATACTGGAGAGCAAAATCGCGGCGTTCAAGGACCAACTCGATTTTCTACGGGAACCGATGGTCGTGCATCGATACGACAGCCTTTCTCTCCTGAACCAGATAGTCTTCGTGAAAGATCGACCGAGAAGCCGGCTAGCGAACGAATACAACGAGATGGTTCGAGAGATCTCGGCGCGCAACTGGAATGATCGGGACGGCGCACTCGAGTATATCCGAAGGGTACGCCGGCGATGGAGGCGAATGGAGGAAGATTCGATACGGACGAGGGAAGACATGCTCGAGAGAATCGAGACGGCCCACCCGAATGATGGAGAAGTTCTGTTCCGCCTCGCCGAGGTCAGGGAAGCCGATCGCGAACCCGAACACGCTGCACTGTTGATCCACCAGGCAATCGACGCGGGCTACGAACAACCGGAAGCCTGGCTCAAGCGTGCCGGAAGCAGGGAGGACGGCCAGGACCCGGACGGCGCGAAGGAGGATACCCGGCGCGTACTGGATTCGGAGGAAGTCACCCCCCCGATGGTGCGAGAGGCGATCCGACTGTCGGAGCGGCTGGGAACCTGCGTACCGGAAGAAATCGTCGAATCAACGGCGGTGCGGTCGCTGGACCTCGAAGGAAAGTCATGGCTGGCCGGCACGCTCTATCGTTCTCGAAAGGATCTGGTGATCGCGGCATCCTTGTGGGAACAGGTTCTCGGCGCCGACGAACTGCCGTCCGAAACGCGTAACCGTGCCAGGCATTCTCTCGGACTGTCGTACATGGGTTTGGGCCGATGTTCGGAGGCTGTTGGGATGTTTCGTGATGATGGACAAGCCCTCGACGAACTGGGCATCGTGGATACATTCAACTACGGGATGGCAACGTGGGGCGTGAACGGGGCGATTGAAGCCGGGACGTTTCGACGGGTCGTCGAGCTCGAAGGATCGAGACCCGAGGAGGAATCGACACCAAACCATCTCCAGTGCATGGCAGTCGCATACTGGGCGGCTGGCGATAGCGCCGCCGCGCTCGAACGGCTTGACCGGGCGCAGGAGGCATCGAGCCGCCTCCTCGGCCGAACGGAGTTCAGTTGCTGGCGTTATCTCCAGGTCAATGCGGAGCTCTTCGGAGCAGACCTCGTCGAGATCCGTGATTTGATCGAAAACGGTGGCGCCCGGATGCCTCGCTTCGTGAGTGGGACCAGTCCGGGGTCGCTCGACCCATAAACCGAAGCCGGGATGAACGGACTCGAATCGGGACCGTTGCGACGGAATTGCGAAGACATGCGCCTGTCTCGAGATCATTATTCGAGGCCACAGGCCATCGAGGTATGCTCATGGTTCGTTGATTCTCGATGGAATCGAACTTCCGCCTCGTCGCACGGATGCTCATGAACCCCCTCGCCTCCTTTCGTACAGCCCGCGCAACGCCGCGGCTCTCAGCCCCCCGGCTCCGGCGCCGCGGCCGGCGGCGGCTCGAGGCCGAGAAGCGCCTTCGCGGCCTCCCGCGCCCCGTCGATGTCTTCGACGATCCGTTCCCGCGGCACCCCCCCCATCACGTCCAGGGAGGCGATGGTGTCCGCGACGTCGCCGGAGAGCCCCATCACGATCGCCGGGGTCTGTTCCTCCGCCGCGACCTCGATGAGCTGCTTGACGAGCATGGCCGCGCTGTCGTCGATGTAGGCGGCCCCCGAGAAATCGAAGACGACCAGCTCGTGGTCCTTGAGGTCCATGCTGATCGTCCTGACCAGCCGCCTCGACGAGGTGACGGTGAGGCTCCCCCGGAGCGACACCATCCCGACCTGGGCCGAGAACGGGTCCGCCCCCTCGACCTCCTCCCCGTCGTACAGGAACATCTGGTCGAGGAGCGGCGCGGAGACCACGCTGTCGTGCTCCGACTCCTCGAGCCGTCCCGAGCGGGCGAGGCCCGAGATCACCAGCCCGGCCGCCACCGCGACGATGAGGTCGACGAACACCGCGAGGATCAGGGTCGTCAGCATGACCACGAGGTGGTCGCGCCGGATCCGGTGCAGCCGGGTGAGGAGGGACCAGTCGACCAGGTCCCAGCCGACCTTGAGCAGGACGGCGGCGAGGGCGGCGAGCGGGATCGACCCGACGTACTGCCCGAGCCCCAGCAGGAGCGCGAGCAGGAACAGCGAGAACGTGACACCCGCCGCCCGGGTCGTCCCGCCGGCGCGGATGTTCGGCACCGTATACACCGGGGTCCCGCCGCCGGGGAGCCCTCCGACGAGCCCCGTGGCCATGTTGCCGACGCCCTGGCCGACGAGCTCCCGATCCGGATCGTGGCTCGTTCGGGTGAGCGAGTCGGCCACCAGGCAGGTGAGGAGGCTGACCACGGAGCCGATGAGGGCGAGGATGAGGGCGGGCTCGACGGCCCGGGCGAGGAAGTCGAGGGAAGGCATCTCGAGCTGCAACGCCGGCAGGCCGCTCGGTATCGGCCCCACGACCGGCACGTCGTTCAGCCACAGGACGCCGAGGAGCGTGCCCGGGACGAGGCCCACGAGCGGGCCGGGCACGTACCTGGCGAGCCGGCGAGGCCAGAAGACGGTGACGGCGAGGGTGACACACCCGATCACGACCGCGCTCCAGTCGATCCGGTCCACCGCCTCCGGCAGCGCGCGGATCATGCCCACCGCGCCGCCGGGCACGGGGGCCGAGCCGAGGAAGGGCAGGACCTGGATCGCCATGACGAGCACGCCGATGCCGGACATGAAGCCCGAGACGACCACGTAAGGGGTGTAGGCGACGAAACGGCCGAGCTTCAGCGCGCCGAGGAGGGCCTGCAGCAGGCCGCCGAGGACGATCACCGCCAACGCCTCGGCGAGGGTGTCCGCGTAGGTCGCGATGACGACCGCCACCACGATCGCCATCGGCGCCGTCGGGCCGGAGATCTGGGTCGCCGTTCCCCCGAAGAGCGCCGCGAAGAAGCCGAGCGCGATCGCGCCGTAGAGGCCGGCCGCCGCCCCCATGCCGGACGCCACCCCGTAGGCGAGCGCGAGCGGCAGCGCCACGAACGCGGCGGTCACCCCGCCGAGCACGTCTCCACGCAGCTTCGGGAGGTCGTAGCTCATCGACATGAGCCGCCCCGGTCCGCTGCCGCCCGGCCGGCCGGGCCGGCGGAGCGCTCGGGGTGGTCGGAGCGCTCTGGCCAGGCGCGAGCGGAAGCGCCCGCGGCGGCCTTTGCGCGGGGAAGCCGCACCCCGATCACCACCCCTCGAACCGCATGGCCTCGGCCGTCCCCCGCCACGGGGTCCGTCGGCCCCGCGGGAGCCGCGGACCGGATGCGGCCGGCCTCGTCCGCCGGCGACGGCGCCCCCGCCGCCAGCCGATGCCGCCGCAACCGGACCTCTCCTTCGTGCTCCACGAGCACGAAGCAGCCGTCCTCGGGCGGCTCGCCCGGGTCCACGACCACCACCGCGCCGGCCGGGAGGTCCGGGGCCATCGAATCGTCGAGCACCCGCAACGCGAAGGGCTCGAGGGACACGCACGCCGACGTCATCGATTCATCTTCCGCTCGATTCATCTCCCGTCCGGGCAGGTAGAATAGCGTCATTCGTGGCCGGTCGCGCCTCGCCATCACCGCGGATCCCGATCCTTGCTCGCGATCGCCAGACCCTTCGTCGCAATGTGCCTGCTGCGTCTCGGGCCGCAGGACCTTCCCGCCTCGCCGTTCCTGCTCGGCATCGCGCTCGTGGCCCACGTGGGGCTCGGCACCCTGGTCACCGCGCTCCACTACCCGTTCCCCACCGCGTTCGCGGTCAGCGTGACGGCGACCCTGCTCATCGGCATCCTCGCCTTCGTTCTCCTGTCGGCGCGCGGCCTCACCGAACGTTTCTTCCAGACCTGGGCCGCCTTCGCGGGAACGGGAGCGGTGCTCGAGGCGGTCTCCCTGCCCCTCGTGGTGTTGCTGGGGACGAACGAGCCGGCGGGCGCCGCGTCCGCGGCCGGGGTGCTCCTCGCCATCGCGTGGCTCGCCCTCCTCGTCTGGATCTGGGTGGTGGGCGGCCACATCCTGCGCCACGCGCTGTCCGTGCGCCTCACCGCCGGGATCGGGATCTCGATGGCGTTGTTCTGGTTCTCCACCCTCGTCATCCACCAGCTGTTCGGAAACCCCTGAGCGGCCCCGCCGCCGCCGGATCCATGCGCATCCACGTCCTCGGGATCGGCGGAACCTTCATGGCCGCCCTCGCGTGCATCGCGCGCGAGATCGGGCACGAGGTGGAAGGGTCGGACCGCGGCCTCTACCCGCCCATGAGCACGGTGCTGGAGCGGGCGGGCATCCCGGTGCGGGAGGGATACCGGGCGGAGCACCTCGAGCCCGCGCCGGACCGGGTCGTCGTCGGGAACGCCATGACGCGCGGCAACCCGGCCGTCGAGCACATGCTGGACGCCGGGCTCGACTACGAGTCCGGGCCGGCGTGGCTCGCCCGCCACGCCCTCCTCGGCCGCCACGTGATCGCGGTCGCGGGTACCCACGGCAAGACCACCGTATCGAGCCTCGTCGCCTGGATCCTGGAGCGCACGGGGCGGCGCCCCGGCTGGCTCATCGGGGGCGTGGCGCCGGACCTCGGCGTCCCGGGCCGGATCGGCTCCGGCCCGCACTTCGTCATCGAGGCGGACGAGTACGACACCGCGTTCTTCGACAAGCGTTCGAAGTTCGTCCACTACCGGCCGCGCACCCTCGTCATCAACAACCTCGAGTACGACCACGCGGACGTCTTCGACGACCTCGCGGCCATCGAACGGCAGTTCCACCATCTCGTGCGTACCGTTCCCGCGAGCGGCTGCATCGTGGCGGGCGGGCCGGAGGTGGAGCGGGTGCTCGCGATGGGATGCTGGACGGAGGTGGTCCGGCTCGGATGGGGCGGCGCGGGCGGCCACGGCGACCGCGACGGCGGCGACGGCGACGGCGGCGACGACGCTGCTGGCGACGGTGGGGACGGCGCCGGCTGGCTCTCGGCCCGCGCGCTCGAGCCGGACGGATCCCGCTTCGAGGTCCGCACTACCGGGAAGGGGGGCGAGCGGCGCATCGAGGTCGGGTGGAAGCTCGCCGGCGAGCACAACGTGCGCAACGCGGCGGCCGCCCTCGCGGCCGCCCGCTCGGCCGGCGTGGACCCCGAGGAGGGGGCGGCGGCCCTCCGCGACTTCGGCGGCATCGAACGGCGTCTCCAGACCGTCGGGGTCACGGGCGGGATCACGGTCTACGACGACTTCGCGCACCACCCGACCGCAATCCGCGCGACCATCGCGGCGCTCCGCGCGCGGACGGGGGGCTCGGCCCGGGTCGTGGCGGTGATCGAGCCGCGTTCCAACACCATGCGCCGCGGCGTCCACCGCGACACCCTCGGGCCGAGCCTCGCCGCCGCCGACGAGGCGCTCGCGCTCGACCCGGGGGGGCTCGACTGGTCCCTCGCGGACGCCCTCGGCCCGCACGCGAAGGTCCGCTCCGACGTAGAATCCCTCATCGGCGAGATCGCCTGCCTCGTCCGGCCCGGAGACCACGTGCTGGTGATGAGCAACGGCAGCTTCGACGGCCTGCACCGGCGGCTCCTCGCCCGCCTCTCCGGCGAGGACGGGCGGTGAGCCCGGCCAGGGCCAGGGCCGGCGCCGAAGCCGGGGCTGGGGCTGGGGCCGGGGCCGGGGCCGGGGCGAGAGCCGGGCCGTGAGCCGGGGCGGGAGCCAACCCCGGAACCGGACCCGGGACGCGGTCCTCGTCGCGATGACCGGCGCCTCGGGGGCGGCCTACGGGCTGCGGCTCATCGACGTGCTGCTGCACTCGGAGCGCGCCGTGCAGGTGGTGCTGAGCGGGCCGGGCCGCACGGTGGTCAACACCGAGACGCCGCTTCGTCTCGGCAAGAGCCCGGCCGAGATCCGCAAGGCGCTGCTGGCCCACCTCGGCCGCGACGACGCCCCCCTCCGGGTATTCGGCGCCGACGACTGGTTCGCGCCGCCCGCGAGCGGGTCCAACCCGCCCGCCGCGGTCGTGGTCTGCCCGTGCACGACCGGCACCCTCGGGGCGGTCGCGGCGGGGACGAGCCGGAACCTCATCGAGCGGGCCGCCGACGTCGCCCTCAAGGAGGGGCGGCAGCTCGTCCTCGTGGTCCGGGAGACGCCGCTCTCCGCGGTGCACCTCGAGAACATGCTCCGGCTGGCCCGCGCCGGGGCCGTCATCCTCCCCGCGAACCCCGGCTTCTACCACCGTCCGGGATCGGTTTCCGACCTGGTGGACTTCGTTGTTGCCCGGGTCCTCGACCGGATCGGGGTGGAGCACGACCTCGGGCCCCGGTGGGCCTCCGAGCGGGAGTAGGAGACCCCCGGCCCGACCCCATCCATCCGTCCCGCCCGGCCCCCCGCCGCGAGACCGGGGCCGGATCGTCCGCCGCCTCCGCCGCGCGGCGTAGCCCGCATACCGGGTTCCCGCGTCGGGGAGGAGCCTCGTGCGGGCGGTGGACGAGATGCCGTCCGCGCACACCAGCACGTCGAGGGTGCGGGACGAGCCGTCGGCGAAGCGGACGAGCACCCGGTGCTCGTCCTGCTCGAAGTCGGCGACCTCCGAATCGAGGTGGTGGCGCCCGTCGCCGAAAGCCCCCATGAGGCCCCGGTACACCGTGGTCCACGACGAGAAGCGGTAGTTCATGCGCTCCCGGTAGACCAGCTCCCCGCTCGTGGAGAGGAACTGGAGCCACGGGAGCTCGATCTCGACCAGGCTCGCATCGAGCTCGCTCGACTCCTCGAATTAGTGGGTGGTCGAGGGATGAGTGGCGATGCCGGGGTCCCGCGTCCCGGTTCCGGCCGGCGGCGCCCGGGCTTCAGCTGCGCATGCGCTCCCCGTTGTGGTCGAAGAGCGCGGTGCGTTGCATCCTCGCCCCGAGCCGCTCGCCGAGGAGCTCGATCTCCCAGCCGCCGTCGGCCTCCGCCCGTTCCTTCGGTACGTAGGCGAGCGCGACCGATACCCCCGAGTGGTGCGCATACCCTCCCGAGGTGACCCAGCCGCAGACCTCGCCGTCGTGCCGGACCGGCTCGTCCCCGATGGCGTCCGCGTCGGCCGCATCGACCACGAACACCCTGAGCCGCAGCTCCCCGCCCCGCTCGCGCTCCTCGAGCGCGGCCGCCTTGCCGATGAAATCGGCTTCCTTGCGGTAGGCGACGAAGCGGTCGAGCCCCGCCTCGAGCGGCCCGTAGATGGGACGGAACTCACGCATCCAGCTCCCGAAGCCCTTCTCGAGGCGGAGCGCGTTCAACGCGCGCGATCCGAAGAGCCGGATGCCGTGCGGCTCCCCTGCCTCGAGCAGCCGGTCGAAGAGGTAGCGCTGGTAGTCGGGTTCGCACCAGATCTCGTAGCCGAGGTCCCCGGTGAAGGAGATGCGTCCGACCACCGCCGGAGCCATGCCGACGTCCATCTCCCGGACGTCCATGAACCGGAACGCCTCCGCCGACACGTCGCCGCGGGGGGTCAACGACCGCAGCACCTCGCGCGAGGCCGGCCCCGCGATCGAGAGCCCGCACCAGCCGGTCCCGAGCGCCCGGACGGCCACCGAACCGTCCTCCGGCAGGCGCCGGTGGAACCAGCGAAGGTGGTACTCCTCGGCGGGGCCCGAGCCCGCGATGAAGAAGCCGCGGCGCCCGAGGTTCGAGAGCGTGAAGTCCCCGATGATCCTGCCGTCCTCCTTGAGCATCGGGGCGAGCACGATGCGCCCCTCCGGCGGAATGCGGCAGGCGAGCATCCGGTCGAGCCACTCGCGGGCCCCGGGGCCGGTGACGAGGTACTTCGCGAACCCCGAGGTCTCGCTGAGGCCCACCCCTTCGCGCACCGCCCGGCACTCGGCGCCGACGTGCTCGAAATCGACCGAGCGCCGCCAGGAGAACACGTCCTCCACCCCCGGCGGGGCGAACCACAGGGGCGCCTCGAGCCCCCACGCGGCCCCGAACCGCGCGCCCGCCTCGCGCAGGCGGTCGTAGATGGGCGTCGTCCGGAGCGGCCGCGCGGCCGGCAGCTCCTCGTTCGGGTAGCGGATGGAGAACCGGCGCGAGTAGTTCTCCTTCACCTTGTCGTGGGTGTACGCCATCGTCGCCCACTCGCCGAAGCGGGCGACGTCCATCGCGAACACGTCCGAGCCCGGGTCCCCGTCGATCATCCAGCGCGCGACCGAGAGCCCGACCCCGCCCCCCTGGGAGAACCCCGCCATCACCCCGCAGGCGACCCAGAACCCCTCAAGGCCCCGCACCGGCCCGATGAGGGGGTTGCCGTCGGGCGCGAAGGTGAACGGCCCGTTCACGATCCGCTTGATCCCCGCGTTCCGGAACGCCGGGAAGTGCTCGAAGCCGACCGCGAGCGAGGGGGCGATCCGGTCGACGTCCTCGGGGAGGAGCTCGTGGCCGAAGTCCCACGGCGTCTCGTGCACCGACCAGGGCACGCACGCCTTCTCGTACGTCCCCATGAGCATCCCGCCGCCTTCCTGGCGGAGATAGAGCTCGCCGTCGAAGTCGACCGCGTGGATGACCTCCTTGCCGGTGGACTCGTTGACCGCCGCGACCTCCGGCATGTCCTCGGTGATGAGGTACATGTGCTCCATCGCGAGCACCGGCAGCTCGAGCCCCACCATGCGCCCCACCTCCCGCGCCCAGAGGCCGGCGGCGTTGACCACGTGCTCGGCGCGGATCTCCCCCCGGTCGGTGACCACCCGCCAGAGGCCGCCGGGGGTGCGGGCGAGCGCCTCGACCCTGGTCTCGCGGTACACCTCGGCGCCGAGGATGCGGGCGGACTTCGCGTAGGCGTGGGTGACGCCGGACGGGTCGAGATGGCCGTCGACGAAGGTCCTCATGCCGCCCACGAAGCACTCGGGATCGAGGAGGGGCATGAGCTCGTGGGCTTCCCGGGCGTCGATGACCTCGGCCTCGATGCCGAGATAGCGTCCCTTCGCGGCGAGCCCCTGGATCCACTCGAAGCGCTCCTTCGTCGCCGCGAGCAGGACCCCGCCGGTCATGTGCAGGCCCGTGTCCTGGCCCGACCGCTCCTCGATCTCCCGGTAGACGTCGATCGTGTACTTCTGGAGCTTGGCGACGTTGGGGTCGCCGTTGATGGTGTGCATCCCCCCCGCCGCGTGCCAGGTGGAGCCCGACGTGAGCTCGGAGCGCTCGACGAGCACCACGTCGGCCCAGCCGAGCTTCGCGAGATGGTAGAGGACGGAGCAGCCGACCACCCCGCCCCCGATCACGACCGCGCGCGCGTGCGTCTTCATGTGAGTACCGATGCCCGAGTACCGATGCCGTTCCGACCGGAGCCGAAGGAAGCCCTATCGTAACCCGAGGAAACCCTCCCGCCTCCGCGGAAACCCGGGGAAGGCGGCGGGCGGACCCGGAGCCATTTCACGCTGACCGACCCGCGGCCGGACGTCGATGCCCATCGCTCTTGCCGGGAGCGGCGCGTCCCACCGATGCGGCGTCCTGGGAACGCTCGTGTCTCGCCCGCAAATGGGACGGCAAGACCGCCGCCGATCGATGCGGGCGAGACACGAGCGTCCCCAGGACGCGCCGTTCCCAGGACGTCCGTGTCAGGCGCCGCTCCGATTCGGCCGAACCGGGTCCGCCCGCGCGAGCCGGTTTCACAGCGTGAAAGTGCCCCGGGGCGAACCGTCCGGCCTTGACATGCCGGCCCGCGAGCGAAGAATCTCGCGTCCGGGAGGAGCGGCGGCACGCGGCCGTGCTCCATTCACCTCACCGGAACCCGAAGGGGGGAACCGCACCGCCATGACCCTGCGACGAGAAGATCGGGGGGACGGCGTCGCCGTCCTCGTCATCGACCGGCCGGAGGCGCGGAACGCGCTCTCGCCCGAGATCCGGAGCGGATTCGCCGAGCACTTCGCGGGCATGGCCGGGGAAACGGCGGTCCGGGCGGTGGTGATCACCGGGGCGGGCGGGCACTTCTGCGCGGGAGGCGACGTGAAGACGATGGGGAGCCGGGATCCGTCCGCGATGGAAGACCGGCTCGCCGAGATGGCCCGGGTCGCCGAGCTCGCCATCACCTTTCCGAAGCCGGTCGTCGCGGCGGTGCGCGGGCACGCGGCCGGGGCCGGCGCGAGCATCGCCTGTCTCGCCGACGTGGTGGTCGCCGGGGACAGCGCGAAGTTCACGGTGTCGTTCCTGAACATCGGGCTGGTTCCGGACTGGGGGCTCACCTACACCCTCCCGCGGCGGGTCGGCCTCGCCGCGGCGCGCCGGCTCGCGCTCACGAGGGAGCGGGTGGATGCGGACGAAGCGCATCGGCTCGGGGTCGCCGACGTGCGGGCCCCGGACGGGGAGGTGATGGCCGTCGCGCTCGAACGGGCGCGCACCCTCGCCGCCTCCGCCCTCGGGGGCTACGCCGCCCTCAAGGCGATGATGGAGGATCGCGAGGCGCTCCGGGCCGCCCTCCGGGCGGAGGCCCGGACCCAGATCGAACGCTCCCGGACTTGGGAGCACCGGGAGGGGGTCGCCGCCTTCCGGGAGAAACGCCGGCCCGACTTCGTGCGGGCGGCGGCGCAAGACGACCTGCGGCGCGACCTCGCCGATCTGGGTATGGAACGGCCGCAGACGCCGGGGCGGCAGACGGCCGCCGCCACCCTCGGATACTACGACCACGACCTGGACGTCGACGCGATCCTCCGCGTCCTCGGGGACGAGGAGAAGGTGGCAAAGGGCGTCCTGCTCCGGAGAATCAGGGGCGTCCCCACGGGTCGCGAAGGGAGGACGCTCGAGCGGCATCGCGCGAAGCTCGGCCGCGTCCGCCCGAGCGCGGCCGACCCCGGCCGGAACCCGCCGTGAACCCGCCTCGGAGCCCACCTGGAAGCCCGCTCTCCCGCGAACGCTCGGACCAGGAGCCGCGATGAACCCCGAACATCCCCCGAGCGCGGGCTGGCGCCCGCATCCCCGCTATCCCGATCCCGCGATCGAGACCCTCGACCCCCGCTTCGACCGCTACCGCATCTTCAGCGCGGCGGTGGAGCGCCTCCACACCGGCTGCCGCTGGTCGGAGGGGCCGGTCTGGTTCGGCGACGGGCGCTTCCTCCTGTGGAGCGACATCCCGAACGACCGGGTGCTCAGGTGGGAGGAGGAGACCGGGGCCGTCAGCGTGTACCGGCGCCCCTCCGGCTTCGCCAACGGGAACACGCGCGATCGGCAGGGCAGGCTCGTGACCTGCGAGCACGGGGAGCGGCGGGTCACCCGGACCGGGTACGACGGCGAGGTCACCGTGCTCGCGGACCGGGTGGAGGGACGGCGGCTCAACTCGCCCAACGACGTGGTGGTGAAGTCCGACGGGTCCATCTGGTTCACGGACCCGCCCTTCGGCATCCTCGGCGACTACGAGGGACACCGGGCGGATCCGGAGCTGCCCGAGTCGGTCTACCGCATCGACGGGGAGAGCGGGGAGATCACCCGGCTCGCCGACGACGTCCGGGGGCCGAACGGGCTCTGCTTCTCCCCCGACGAGCGGCGGCTCTACGTGGTCGAGTCGCGCGGCGAGCCGCACCGCGGGATCCTGGCCTTCGACGTCACCGCCGACGGCCGCTCGATCGCCGGCCGGGAGGCTCTGATCGACGCGGGCCCGGGGGGCACGCCGGACGGCCTGCGCTGCGACGTCGACGGCAACCTCTGGTGCGGCTGGGGCATGGGGAGCGAGGCGCTCGACGGGGTGCTCGTGTTCGCGCCGGACGGCGCCCCCATCGGCCGGATCGCCCTTCCGGAGCGCTGCGCCAACGTCTGCTTCGGGGGGCGCAAAGGCAACCGCCTGTTCATGGCCGCGAGCCAGTCGCTCTACGCCCTCTACGTCAACACCCGCGGCGTTCCGGGCGGCTGAGGGGCGGTCGGGGCGGCCGAGACCTCGGGGTGGACACGGAGCCGGTGCTGCGCGGAGAACCCCCGGCGACGGAGCGCCCCGCGGCGCTCGCCCGCGTCCTCGACGCCGCCCGGGACCCCCTTGCGGATCGCATCGAGGCGAAGACCGAAGCGGGCGACGCGGCCCGGCGCATCTTCGACGCGCTCGCGGGCAAGGTCGGCAGGATCGCCCCTTGGACCGCCCCCGGGAAGTCGTCCCCGCCCCCCGCATACCGATTCCTGCCGGCCGCGCTCGAACGGGCGCGCGCGGCGCCGGAAACGGCCCTGCTCGCGGAGGCGTTCGCAGCGCTGGAACCGGCCCTCCGATGGGGCCGGCGCCCGGATTCCGAAGCCCACGGCCAAGCGTTCCACGACGGCCACGCCAACGCCTGCCTCGTCGGGCCGACCGGGCTCGAGGAGCGAAGCGACGTGCTCGTCGGCGCGAGCCTGGTCGCGCCTCGTGTCCGCTACGTCGACCACCGGCATCCGCCCGAGGAGGTCTACGTCGTGATGAGCGAGGGCGAGTGGTATCGCGAGGACCGCGGCTGGCGCGCGCCCGGCGCGGGCGGGATCGTCTACAACCCGCCGAACGCGGTCCACGCCATGCGCGCCGGTCCCGCGCCGCTGCTCGCCCTCTGGCTGCTCCCGGTGGGCTGACGCCTCGGGGACATGAAGGAGGCGCCGCCGTACTCCATCACCCCGGAGATCGTCTCCCGCGTCGAGAGGGTCGGAGAGGCCATCGGCCGGGCGGAGGTCTCGCGGGAGGCGCAGGAGTTGCGGCTGCGGCGGATCAATCGCATCCGCACCATCCGGGGCTCTCTCGCCATCGAGGGCAATACCCTCGGCGAGGAGCAGATCTCGGCCGTTCTCGACGGCAAGCCGGTCATCGCCCCGCCGAGGGAGATCCGGGAAGCACGCAACGCCTTCAAGGCCTACGACCGGTATCCGGAGTGGAATCCCGCGAGCGAGGCCGATCTGCTGGGCGCCCACGAGATCCTGATGGCCGGCCTGCTGGATGCCCCGGGACGCTACCGGCGCGGCCCGGTGGTCGTGGCCGGGCCCGGGGAGGTCCACCACGTCGGGCCGCCCGCCGACCGTGTCCCGCACCTCATGTCGGATCTGCTGGCATGGGTGGGCGGCACGCGGGAGCATCCGCTGATCGCGAGCTCGGTCTTCCACTACGAGTTCGAGTTCATCCACCCCTTTGCCGACGGCAACGGACGGATGGGGCGGCTCTGGCAAACCCTGATCCTGACCCGCTGGAAGCCTCTCTTCGCGGACGTTCCGGTGGAGAGCCTGATTCACGCGAGCCAGCGCGAGTACCACGACGCGATCCGGGACAGCTCCGCCCGCGGGGAGAGCACGTCCTTCATCGTCTACATGCTGGGCGCCATTCTCGGGGCCCTCCAGGAAAACCGCCAGGCAAGCCCCCAAGAAGAACCCCAAGCAACCCCCCAGGTAAGGCGCCTGCTGTCCGTGCTCGACGGAGCGATGTCCCGACGGGAAATCCTCCTTGCGCTCGGACTGAGAGACCGCAAATCGCTGCGGCAGCGGTACCTGTCACCCGCGTTGGAGCTCGGCTACGTGGAGATGACCCGCCCCGACGCCCCCAGCGACCGGAACCAGAAGTACCGCCTGACGCAACGTGGGCGGCAGGCGCAGCGCGGGGGCCGGTGAGACGTGCACGGACGAGGGGGCGGTCCGGAGCTCTCCCGCAACGGTGAGGCCCCCAGGCCTCCCCGCTCGCCCGGGAGGCGCGGAAGCGGTACCGCGTCGCATGGGTCGAGCGGTTCCGTCGGGGAGGCGCCCGACGGCTTGGAGGACTCTCGGAGGATTGGGGGGACCGCGCGCTCCGCACCTCCTCCGCGTCGGGCCGTGAGGATGCCCGGGACCATCCGAAGATGCCCGCCTCCCGGGGCGGCACCAGGAAGCCGATCACCGGCGGGACGATGAACCCGGCGGCCCATCCGAGAGCCTGTCCCGCCGGGCGCGGGAAGGCAACATGGCGGACCTGCCGGCATGGGTAGGCGGCACGCGGGAGCATCCGCCGACCGCGAGCTCGGTCTCCCACACGGCGGGCCGATCGGCAGGCGCCGCGCGGCGCCGCGAACAGGAGCGAAACCATGCACGTGATCGACCTTTCGATCCCCGTTCACGACGGGGAGGGCCGCCTCGGGCTCGAGGTCCGGTTCGACACGCCCTGGCGCTTCGAGGACTGCGGGTGGCAGGGCTCGACGGTGTCCATGTTCTGCCACTACGCGACCCACGTCGACGCGCCCAACCACTTCATCGAGGGCGGCTCCGGCATCGACCGGGCTCCGCTCGGGAAGCTCATGGGGCCCGCCGCCCTCATCGATCTCTCGGACCACGGGGCGAACGCCGGGGTCGGCGGCGACACCCTCGAGGACCGCGGCCGCCACCTGCGGCCGGGCGACGTCGCAATCCTCCGTACCGGCTGGTCGGACCGGTGCTGGGGCGAGCCGGCGTTCTGGAGCGAGGGGCCCTGGCTCCGCGCGGACGGCGCGCGGTGGCTCGTCGAGCGGGGGGTGAACGCGGTCGTCTACGACTTCTCCGAGGAGGAGGCGGTGCGCGGAGGGGCGTTCCGGGGCGAGGATTGCGTCGTCCACCACACCCTGCTCGGGGAGGACGTCTACAACATCGAGTACGTGCACCGGCTCCCCGCGATCAGCGCCGAGCGGCTCGCCATCATCGCCCTTCCGATCAAGCTCGCGGGGCTGGACGGCGCCCCCGCCCGGGTGCTCGCCATCGAAGGCTTCGACCTGCCCCGGGAGTTCGAGGTGACCACCTGAGGGCCGCAACGCATGAGGCGCCGCCCGCCCGGCCCGGGGGCTCCGTCCGGTCGAGCGGCGGCGGACGGTATGATCCGAAGCGCCCGGCCACTCCCCCGGCCACCCCCGGCGGTCCGGCGGACCGCCCCCGACGAATCGGGCGCGGCGCGCCCCGGAAGGGATCCGAATGACTCGCATCGACATCCGCTTCACCCTCTTCTCGGCGTTCTACTCGCCGCTCATCGCGACGATGGCGGGCGGATTCCTGCGCGAGGAGGGCCTCGAGCCCGAGTGGTCGGTCTCGCCCCCCGGCGTGAGCGCACTCGCCGCGCTCGAAGACGGCTCCGCCCACGTCGTGCAGTCCGCGCTCAGCCAGGGGTTCGGCCCCCTCGAACGCGGCGAGACCCCGGCCACCACCCACTTCGCGCAGGTGAACGAGATGGACGGGTTCTTCCTCACCGCGCGCGAGCCCGACCCCGGGTTCTCGTGGAGCCGGCTCGAGGGCGCGGACGTGGTCCTCTTCGGCGGCGGCCAGCCGCTCGCGATGTTCAAGTACGCCTGCCACCGCGCCGGCATCGACTACTCGCGCATCCACGCCATCCACCCGGGGGGCGCCGCCGCCATCGACGCCGCATTCCGGGAGGGCCGGGGCGCGTACGTGCAGCAGCAGGGCCCCTTCCCGCAGCAGCTCGAGGCGGACGGCATCGGGCACGTGGTGGCCGAGGTCGGGCCGGTCATCGGGCCGTGCGGCTTCTCGAGCCTCGCCGCGGCGCCCGCGTGGCTGGAGACGGACATGGCGGCCGCCTTCACCCGCGCCTACCGCAGGGCGCGGCGCTACCTCGATGAAGCCCCCGCGGCGGAGGTCGCGGCCGCCGAGCAGCCGTACTTCCCGGACGTCGACCCGGAGGTGCTGGCCCGGTGCATCGAGACCTACCAGAGGCTCGGCTGCTGGACCCCGCACGTCGAGATCACCCGCGAGGCCTTCGAGGCGACCCTCGACGTCTTCGCCTGGAACGGGCTCGTCACGAAGCGACACCCTTGGGAGAGCGTGTGCAGCCCGCCCCCCGCGGGATGATGCGGATGCGGCAGCCCCCCGTTCAGCCCCGCGTTCGGAGCTCGGGCGGTGGCCCCCTCCCCCCCGCCGTCGGCGCTCCTGGGGAGCCGCGCCGCGGGCTTTCCGGCTCCTGCCCGGCTGCTTGCCTGCCCGTGAGTAACGGCCCCGCACGAGGGACGAGGGCGAGGGCGTCGCGTCAAGACTGCCGGGCCGGCTCGGGCGGCGGCTCGGGGGCCGCCGGGTACGGGGGCGGGTCGGGCTCGCTGACCCGCACGCTCCCGTGCAGGCGCCGCCGGACGATGCGGGCCACCGCCTCCGTCCGCTCGGTCCGGGTCCCGCCGAACCGCACGCCCTCCACCGCCTCGCACACGTCCGCCGGGGTCAGGCCCTCCAGCACCTCCGAGACGGCGAGCCGCCGCGGCGGCGCGTCCGGCCGCAGGGCGAGGAAATCGGCCCGAAGCTCGCGCGAACCCCGGTGGCCGTGCAGCCGCCACAGCTCCCGCACGCCGATCTGGGCATAGCGCTCGACCTTCCCTTCATCGGCGCTCGTGATCTCGGCCTCGACCACCAGGTCGGGGGCGGTATCCACCAGGAACGCCTCGGCGGCGGCTTCCCCTTTCCGGGACGCCGCCCGGTATCGCTCGGCCCGTTCGCCGATATAGAAGGTGCAATCGGGCTCCATTCCGGTGCCGGGCGGCTCGCCGCTTCCCCGGAGCCGCACGGAGCGGAGCTTCTTCGACGTGCGGCGGAAGCCGTCCGCGGCGACGTCCACGATGTCGTCGAATATGCCGGTCAGATCTTCGTGGAGGTTCGAGGGGGACATCAGGGTGATGAGTCCCCGCACCGGGTCGAGGCAGACGCGGCGGAAGTGCCGGCTCCAGTCGACGGCGGCGAGCTCGGCGATGGTGCCGGCGTCGGCGCGAATGACGTGGATGGTCGAGCCGAGCGGCCCGACGAACATGGTGGCAGGGGGTTTCATGGCGGATACGCCTCCGGTGAGAGCCAGTGGGCCGTCCGCCGCGAAACTGCCCGCACGCAGCATACACCACCGCCTGCCTCGCGGGAACTCTCTCCTTGGGGGAGGCATGTGCGCTGTGGGGTTTTCGCCGGGCACCCTCTCGCGAACGCTCTTGGGCACGGCGTCCTGGGAACGCGGGCGTCCCGCCCGCAAATGGGATGGCGAGACCGCCGCCGATCAATGCGGGCGGGACGCCCGCGTTCCCAGGACGCCGTGCCCGCGCAAGAGGCTCCGTGGGGTGAAATCCGCCAACCAGACCCACGAGCTGCCCCGAAACCGTGGAAGAACGCCGTTTCCGCGGGGTAAGAAATATCTCGACCCCCGATCTCCACCCCCTATATCAAGAGCTTGCGAACAGCGCAGGGGACTCGGATCCGTTCAGGATCGTGTCACGCCGCGGAATTGGTTCGCGCGGGTGAACCCGGTTCGGTCGAATCGGAGCAGCGACGGTCCTGGGGACGGCGAATCCCGCGGCGGGAACGCTTCCTGGTTGCGTATACTGCGCGGGCGATCCGGGCGGCCGGCGGCGGGCCGTCCGGACCGCCCGGAGATTCCGAATGGAGGCGAACCCGCCATGAGCCGCGCCCCCACGACCACCCTCGGCCCTCTCGGATCGACCATCCACTCCCTGCACGCGGGCCCCGACACGGTCGCGGCGCTCGCCGCCGTCGGCTGGAGCCGACACTTCCGGCGCGTGTGCCTCGACCCGGTACGGGGCCTCGTCACGTTGATGGCCCCGTCGCGCCTCCATGACGATCTCGCCGGCATATTCACGGACATCGTGGATATCGCGACCGGGGCCTTCGGCCGCCCCTCCAGAGGGCTGCTCACCACCCGCCTCCGCGGCCCGGGCGACCCGCCCGGCACGGGGATGGAGCCCGATTGCGCCTTCTACGTCGGTGACCGGGCAAGGGGATATCGAGCCGCCCTCATCGAAGGGGAGGCGCAGGCCGATGCGTTCCTCGAATGCACCGCTCCCGACCTGGTGGTCGAGGTCGAGCTCACCAACGCCGACGATGGCAAGATCGAGCGCTACGGCGACATCGGGGTGCGGGAGCTGTGGCGGGTCCACGCCCGCCGGGGAACGCGGGAGGTCGGCGCCGGGTTTCTCGCACTGCGGCCAGGCGCTCCCCCGCGGCCGCTCGCCTCGTCGGAGGTGATCGGGGGCCTCGAGCCGGCCGACGTGTGCGAGGCGGTGGAAGGCGTCCGGCGCGGGCTCAGCCGCGAAGATCGTACGGAAGCGGTGGCCCGCATCGTCCGCCGCCGGAAGCGGGAGATCTTCCGGGTCAGGGAGGAGACGCCCGGCGAGGGGGGCGGAGCCGCGGAGGCGAAGCCGGGCGCCCCGTCCACCGACGCCGGCGCGGGGCGAGAGCACCGGGCTCCCGCCGCGCGGGCGGGCCGGGCCGGGGGCGGCCCGGGTGGGCCGCGGCCCTACTCGGCGGCCCGCGCCGGCCCCCCCGGGAGGTCGGCGTAGACCTCGAACTTCCCGGCGTCGAAGGCGAGCGGCTGCACGATCCCGCCCGCCGCTTCGAGCACCGCGGCGATCTCCGCGACGGCGATCGCGTTCTCCCAGACCCGCGCCAGGGTCGGAAACTCGGCCGCGAGGTCGATCCCCGCGAGCAGGGCGTTGCGCACCTGGGGCACGAGGAAGCAGTCGGCCAGCGTGAGGTGTTCGCCGACCGCATGACGCCCCGCGCACCGGTTCAGGATCGACTCCAGCGCGCCGAACTCCCGGCGGATGAAATGCACGCGTAGCGGGTGGACGGCGGGAGGGGCCTTCACCATGCCCCACTCGCCGATCGCCTGGATGATGAACGGGATGTTCTGGTAGGGCTGGGTGTCGGCGGCGATGATCCACGCGATACGGCGCGCCTCCGCCCGCAGCCAGGGGTCCTCGGGGAGCATCGGCCGGCCCGCGTTCGCGCCGATCGAGTCCTCCAGGTAGTCCACGATCGGGCCGGACTGGGTCATCTTGCGGCCGTCCGGGAGCAGCAGCACCGGAATGCGGCCCTCCGGATTGAAGGCGGTGAGGTCGGTGGTGCCGAGCTTCCCGGTCTCGGGATCGCTCTCCGGCATCGTGAAGACGGGGATCCCCCGGTGGTCCGTCTCGAAGCCCATGCCGACGAGCTCGACCAGCGACGACGGAACGCCCCGGCAGCCGAGGTAGAGGGTCACCCGCATCGAGGCACTGCTCGCCGGGTGGTAGTAGAGGCGCATCGGCCCGGCCGGCGGCCCCGCTTTCTCCTTCATGTCGTACCTCGCCGTCCACGGGGATGTCGTCCCCCAAGTGTGTCACCCCGGTGCGCGCAAGGGTAGACCGATCGGACGGCATGGAACGGTGGAGCGGCGGATCAGGGCCGGGGCGGATCGCACCCGCTCCGCCCCCAGTCCGGCTCGAAGCCGAGGATGATGCAGTCCGCCGGCAGGCGCGGGTTGAACAGCAGGTTGTGCCAGAACGTGGCCTCGCGGATCGGATCGTGCTCCGAGAGGCGCCGAACCGCGCAGTGCACGCGGTACCGCTGGCCGAACTGCTCGAAGTCGAGCCGGCATTCCCGGCCCGCCAGCAGCTTCGCCGCGGTCCCGGACGCGGGCGGGAAGGCCCCGGTGAGGGTGTCGGAGAACTCGCGCGCGGCCTGGTAGTACCGCTCGGCGAGGAGCTCGAGGGCGCTCTCGCGCCGCTCGGCCGGGTCGTGCGTGCGCCGGGCCAGGTGGCGAAGCTCCATCGTCGCCGAGTGCTCGGGCCGCTTGCACAATACGGTGACGATCCGGGCGATGGGGTCGGCGTCCCGGGCCGGGGACGCGATCGGCATCATCCCGCTCGTCGGGCGGCCGCCGCGGCCCCGCATCGCGATCTGGCGGATCCGGCACTGCCAGTGGAGGAACCGGTCGCGAAGCTCCTCGTCGGCGCGGTCGAGGCGCAGCCCGGCTTCGGTCCGCGTATCCGTCATCGGGAGGCCCCACCTTCGTCCCGATCGGCCGCCCGGACCGCGGCGGCCTCCGGGCGGGAATCGAGTCGGGTCATGCCCTGCCCCGCTCCGGATCGGCCGGATCGGCAAGTCCGGGCGGGGAGAAGCCGGCGGCCGGGCGCGGCCGCGGATGAGCTGTGACCTCGCCCGGGTACGAGCCCGGGCGGCCGAAGTCGTCGTGGGGGCCGCGGCGGGGACGGCCGCATGATCCGCTCACGGCGACGCGGCCCACGGGGTTCGCGCCCCGGCCGCGGCGCGGCGGGGCTCCGCGCACCGGGCTGCGGTCAGGCGGCGGCGCGGGGCTTCCGGACGGGAGCTTCCGGGGCGGCGAACCGTCGGTCGTGCCCGAGGCTCGGGATCCGCCCGCGGGCATCCGCGACGCTCTCGACGTCGACCGTTGCGACGACGTGCCCCGGGTCCTCCCCGCCGTCCGCGAGCACCTCGCCCCACGGCGAGACGACGAGCGAGTGGCCGTAGGCCGCGCCGCCGCCCGCCACCGGACCCGTCGCGCACGGTGCGACGACCACCGCGCCGTTCTCGATGGCGCGGGCGCGGTTGAGGACGTGCCAGTGCGCCTCCCCCGTCACCTGGGTGAAGGCGGCCGGCACGGCGAGGATCTCCGCCCCGGCCTGGGCGAGCGCGCGGTAGAGCTGGGGGAAGCGGAGGTCGTAGCAGATGGTCATGCCGAGCCGGCCCCAGGGCGTATCCACCAGGACGGCCTGCCCGCCGGGGGCGACCACCGCGGACTCGCGGTAGCGCTCGGTGGGCGACAGGTCCACGTCGAAGAGGTGGACCTTGTCGTAGCGGGCGCGGACCTCCCCTCGATCGTCCAGCACGTAGCCGCGGTTGAGGAGCCGCCCGCCCGGCCCGTCCACCGCGATGGAGCCGATCAGCGTCCACACCCCCGCGTCGCTCGCGAAGTCCCGCAGCGCGGCGAGCACCGGATGGCGCGCCTCCGGGGCGGCCGGAGGGGCGAACAGGCCGTTCTCGCTCTTGAGGCCGCCGCAGTACTCGGGGAGGCACACCAGCTCCGCGCCCGCCGCGACCGCGGCGCCGGCCAGGCGCCGGGCCTCCTCGATGGCCTCGTCGAAGGCCGCGCGCGGCCGGGTCTGCACACAGCCGATCCTGACTTCCCGTTTCATCGTCGATTCACGCTTCGTCGTCATCTTCCCGCCTCCCCTTCGGCTCCGGACGGACGCTCTCGCGCCCCGGTTTCACGCCTCAGAACTTCCTGTACGCCTCGCGGAGCTGCACCAGCGGGTGGCGCTCCGACATCTGGAACTTGACGAGCAGCTCCCGGGCGATCATGTCGCGGTCCTGCTGGTTGTCGGGCAGCTCGACGTCGTCCGGGACCCGCACCCAGCCGTTGATGTTGCGGTCGAACACCGCCGCGTGCCCCTCCTCGTAGCCCATGTGGACGTCTTCGAGCCAGTTGAGGTCCTCCCAGCCCATGATCTCGAGGTACTTCCCGAGGAAGGGGGTGAGGCGATCGTAGTCGGGGAGGAGGTTGACGTCGTAGCGATAGCCGATGTGCTGGCCGATCTCCTTCTCGCGCTCCGAGTCGAGCCCGTCGCCGGAGACGAACTGGTCGCCGCTCCTCGACCCGGAGCCCTCGTGGCTGGCGCCTGCCATGCTTCCCTCCCGTTTCGTGGCGAGTCCGTAGCCGGTGACGGCGTTGTCCTGGCCGGGACCGCGGCCGCCCCGGCCGGGGGGTCTAAAGCAGCTCGATGAGGCTGAACGTGATCGCCCCGTTCGCGATGACGATGCCGAGCGCGGCCTGGCAGAGGTCGGCGCGGGCGGCGAGGTCGGAACGGCTTCCCGGGGCCTCGTCGCGCATCGTCTTCGCCGCAGCTTCGGCCTGCTCGCGGGTGAAGCCGGCCGCTTCGAGCTCGCGGGCGGCGCCGGGGGTGTCGAAGGTGCGGATGCGCATGGTGGTGTTTCCGTGCGGTGGCCGTTGGCATCGTGGGCGATGACGGACCCTTTCCAACCGATGGGGTCTGCCTCGCCCCGGCTTCGGCAGGCCCCCTACCGGTGCAGGGCCGCTACAGGTGATGGTAATCCTCGACGCCGACCGTGTGGCTCGTGCCCGCGAGCGGGACGCCGGCCATCGCCGACGCTTCCATCGTGAGGGCGGCGAGGTCCTCGGGCTCCAGGCTGTGGACGTCGGTCTTCCCGCAGGCGCGCGCCATCATCTGGGCCTCGATGGTCAGGGTGTGCAGGAAGTTGTACACCCGCTCGGCGGCCTCGTCCGGGTCGAGCCGTGCGCGGAGCGCCGGGTCCTGGGTCGCCACCCCCACCGGGCAGCGGCCGGTGTGGCAGTGGTAGCAGTAGCCGGCCTCGACCCCGATCTCCGTCTCGTAGTCGGCCTCCGGGACGTCCTTGTTGCAGTTGAGGGCCATCAGCACCGAATGCCCGAGGGCGACCGCGTCCGCGCCGAGGGCGAGGGCCTTGGCGACGTCCCCGCCGTTGCGGATGCCCCCCGCGTAGACGAGGGAGATCTCGCCCCGCCGGCCGAGGTCGTCGATGGCCCGGCGCGCCTGGCGGATGGCCGCCATGCCGGGCACCCCGGTCTCCTCGGTGGCGAGATGCGGCCCGGCCCCGGTGCCCCCCTCCATCCCGTCGATGTAGATGGAGTCGGGATCGCACTTCACCGCCATCCGCACGTCGTCGTAGACCCGCGCGGCCCCCAGCTTGAGCTGGATCGGGATCCGCCAGTCCGTCGCCTCCCGGATCTCGATGATCTTGAGCGCGAGGTCGTCGGGGCCGAGCCAGTCCGGGTGGCGGGCCGGGGAGCGCTGGTCGATGCCGGCCGGCAGGCTCCGCATCTCCGCGACCTGGTCGGTGACCTTCTGCCCCATCAGGTGGCCGCCGAGCCCCACCTTGCATCCCTGGCCGATGAAGAACTCGCACGCATCGGCGAGCATGAGGTGGTGGGGGTTGAACCCGTAGCGGGACTGGATGCACTGGTAGAACCACTTCGTCGAGTAGCGCCGCTCGTCCGGGATCATGCCCCCCTCCCCGGAGCACGTCGCGGACCCCGCCATCGTCGCGCCGCGCGCGAGCGCGGTCTTCGCCTCGTAGGAGAGCGCGCCGAAGCTCATGCCGGTGACGTAGACCGGGACGTCGAGCTCCATCGGAACCTTCGCGCGCGGGCCGATGACCGTCTTCGTGTCGCACTTCTCCCGGTAGCCCTCGATCACGAAGCGGGTGAGGGTGCCGGGGAGGAACGTCAGGTCGTCCCAGTGCGGGATCGGCTTGAACATGGAGAAACCGCGCATCCGGTAGCGGCCGAGCTCGGACTTGATGTGGATGTCGTCGATCACCTCGCGGGTGAAGATGCGGCTCCTCCCGAGGATGCTCGTGTTGCGCCGCGGGCGGGCGGCGCCCGGATCGAGCCTCCTCGGCGCGGTCTCGCTCTTCGCCATGTCGGTGTCTCCCCTCTCCCTCCCGCGGCCCGGAGCTTCGCCCCCGAGCGCCCGAGCCGTCGTCATCGTCAGAGGATCAGCTTCTTCTCGGCCGGCTCGAGGTTGTCGTAGTTCCAGAGCTGCTTGCCGGCCACGATCTTCGTGAAGTGGCCGACCCCTCGCTCCGGAAGCAGCTCGTACTGCCGAAGCTTGCGGGCGAGCCATGCCCTGTCGAGATCGGTGAGCTCGGCCGGAACCGCGTCCACCCCGAGGTCCCGGATCTCCCCGCCGACGTAGATCGTCCCGTCGTACATCGAGTCGCCGAGGTTCTTCCCCGCGTTGCCGCACACCACCATCCGCCCGCGCTGCATCATGAAGCCGGAGAACGCGCCGGTGTCGCCACCCACGATGATCGTCCCGCCCTTCATGTCGATGCCGGTCCGCGAACCGACCGACCCGCGGCACACCAGGTCGCCGCCCCGCATCGCCGCCCCGAAGGTGGAGCCCGCGTTCTTCTCGATGAGGACCGTGCCCGCCATCATGTTCTCGCCGCACGACCACCCCACCCGACCGTGAATGCGCACGTTCGGGCCGTCGATGAGACCGGCCGCGAAGTAGCCGAGGGAGCCTTCGAAGACGAGGTTCAGCCGGTTGAGGATCCCGACCCCGAGGGAGTGCTTGCCGCGCGGGTTCTTCACCACGATCGAGCCGTAGCCCTCGTTCATCAGCGCCCGCAGCTTCGCGTTCACCTCGGTCGAGGTCATCGCGTCGGCGTCGATCTCGATGCGCCGGTTGTAGTCGACGTCCGGCGCCCACGGATAGAGGAAGCGCTCCTCCTCCTCGGGCCGGAAGAAGACCTGCTGCGTCCGACCGGCGAGCTGCTCGGTGTGCAGCCCCATCTCGTAGGAACGGTCGCCGCCGGGGCTGTCGGGGGCGTTCATGCCTGCCATGTCGGGTCTCCTCGTCCGGTGCGGGCGAGGCGCCCGCGTCCCGGAGGGACACGCCGCTCCCAGGACGCGGATTCCCGCTTGCTCCCCGCTTTCGCGGGGATGACCGGGAATGACGGCCCGTGCCGAAAAGCCCACGCCTCCGGGGCGTTGCGGGCGAGGCGCCCGCGTTCCGATGGGACACGCCGCTTCCAGGCCGGCGGCTTCACGCCTGCCATACCCGGGTCTCCTCGTCGTAAGGGTCGGAGGTGTCGATCTCGTCCGGCAGGATGGCGCGGATCGCGACCTCCTCCGACGCGAGCGCGATGAGGTCGTCGCTCTCGTAGAGGACCAGCGGCTTCGCCGCCATCGTGTCCTTGGCCATGCCGAGCCGGTCGCGGGTCGCGACGAGATAGGTGAAGACCCCGTCGATCTCCCGGATGGACCGCTCCAGCGATTCTTCCAGGGCCGCGCCGTGCGCGAGGTGGTGCGCGGTGTAGACCGCGAGCAGCTCCGAATCGCAGTCCGAGACGAAGCGGTGGCCCTTGCGCTCCATCTCGCGGCGCTTGAGCCAGTAGTTCGTGATCTGCCCGTTGTGGACCACCGCCACGTCGTGGTAGGGGAACGCCCAGTAGGGGTGCGCGGAGCGGATGTCGACGTCGGACTCGGTGGCCATGCGGGTGTGGCCGATGCCGTGCGTCCCCCGGAACCCCCCGAGGCCGTACTGTTCGGAGACCGTCGCGGCGTCGCCCAGATCCTTGACCAGCTCGAGCGCGCCGCCGATGGAGAGGATCTCCGCTCCCTCCACGTCCTCGACGTAGCGCGCGAGCTGTTCCATGTCCCCGTCGAACGAGACCACGTAGCGCATGGCGTACTCCGTGGACGAGGTCCGTTCCTCGACCGCGGCCCCCCGTTCGGCGATCCGGCGATCCACCTCCGCGACGCGCGCGCGGATCTTGTCGTGAATGTCGAAGCCGGAGGCCATGTCCTCCTGCTCGGCGACCTTGAACCGCATCACCCAGTCGCCCTCGGCGGGCGGGCCGTAGACCGCGAATCCGGTCGAATCGGGTCCTCGGTGGCGAAGGGCCTGCAACATCGAGGTCATCTCGGCCCCGATGCCGCTCGCCCCGTCCCGGTGAATGACGCCTGCGATTCCGCACATGGCTCGTCTTCCGTTCGTTTATCCGTTGAAGGGTGCAAAGGGCCGAGGGCTCATCCCCGGCCTCGGCGTGACCGGAACCCGGGGAAAGGGGATGCGCTCCCAGGGATGCAGGCGCCGCCGCCGCACCGCCCCGGCACGGACCTCCGGCGGCGGACCTCCGGGCCGCGCTTGCGGGCCGGACGCCCGCGTTCGTGAAGAACACGCCGATCGGAAGAGCGCGCCGTTCCCGGGAACGCGGTGGTGTCGCATACCGCCGCCGCCGTCCGTCAGGGCAGGCAATCGAGATACCTCTCCATGTCCCACTCGGTGGTGGTGTGGAGGAAGCGCTCCCACTCGTCGCGCTTGTACTCGTCGTACAGGCGGTACATCTCGCCCGGCAGCGCGGACCTGACGACCTCGTCGTTCTTCAGCGCCTCGAGGGCGTCGCCCAGGGTCATCGGCAGGCGCTTGACCTGCTTGCCCTCCTCCATCGCCTGGTAGATGTTGCGGTCCTCGGGCGGGCCGGGGTCGATGTCCCGGCGGATCCCGTCGTCGGCCGCCCGGATGATGGCCCCCGCCATCAGGTGGGGATTCACCATCGAGTCGACCGCCCGGTACTCGAACCGCCCCGGCGCGGAGATGCGAAGCCCCGTCGTGCGGTTCTGGTACCCGTAGTCCGCGAAGACCGGTGCCCAGAACCCGGTGTCCCAGAGCCGCCGGTACGAGTTGACGGTGGAGCAGCCGATCGCGGTGAGCGCGGCGAGATGGGTCACGATGCCGCCCACCACCTGCAGGCCCACCTTGCCGGGAAGCTGCGGGTCGTCGGTGTCCGGCATGAAGGTGTTCTCGCCGCCGGAGAGGTAGGTGAAGCTCTCCTCCATGCCGGGCAGGGCGCCGGGGTCGTTTCCGAGGGCCTTGACCGACTCCTCGCCACCCCGCCAGAAGCTGATGTTGTGGTGGCACCCGGAGGCCGACACCCCCATGAACGGCTTCGCCATGAAGCACGCGATGAGGTCGTTCTCGCGGGCGACCTGGGCGCAGATCTGGCGGTAGGTGGTGAGGCGGTCCGCGGTGCGCAGCGGATCGTCGAACGTGAAGTTGAGCTCCAGTTGCCCCGGCGCGTCCTCGTGGTCCCCCTGGATCATGTCGAGCCCCATCGCCCGCGAGTACTCGATGACCCGCAGGTACACCGGCCGCAGGCTCTCGAACTGGTCGATGTGGTAGCAGTACGGGTTCGAGAACCCGCCGTCGGGCTTGCCGTCGGGACCGCGTTTGAGCCACATCATCTCCGGCTCGGTGCCGTGGCGAAGATGCAGCCCGTCGTGCCCCCGCTTGAACTCGTCGTGGATCCGGCGGAGGTTCCCGCGGCAGTCCGAGGTCAGGAACGCGCCCGGCTCCCGGCGCTCCTCCCGGTTGCGGAACAGGGTGCACCACAGCCGCGCCACCCGCTTGTCCCACGGGAGCTGGCAGAAGGTCTCCGGCTCAGGGATCCCGACCAGCTCCTTGTCGTGGGGGCCGTAGCCGAGGTATTCGCCGTGGCGGTTGAGGAAGAGGTTGACCGTCGCGCCGTACACGAGCTGGAAGCCCCGTTCGGCGATGCCCTCCCAGTGGTCGGAAGGGATGCCCTTGCCGCAGATGCGGCCGGTGATCGAGACGAACTGGAGGTACAGGTAGTCGACGCCGAGCCGGTCGATCATCTCGCGGACCTGCCGGACCTGCTCCGCCCGTCCGGGCGCCTCCACGAAGCCTTCGACGTCCATCGCCATTCTTCCGGTCTCCTCCTCGTTCCTCGCTCTCTTCGGACGCCGGCGCCCCCCGCTCCCGGGGGCCGCACGCGGGAGAAGCGGCGGGCGCTCACGGGACGCCCGGCCCGGCCCGGTCGGTCCTCCGGCGGGGCGTCGCGCGGGCGGGCCTCGCGGACTGCCCCACCTCGCTCCACCCGACCGATGGACCGATCTCCTCTGCGGCGCCGATGATGACGAGTTCAAAACCAGAATTCCAGCCGGAGCGCCTCGGTCTCGGCCGCCGCGTGGGAGATCGGCCGTTCCATCGAAGGGAGTCGTCGGCGCAGGCGAAGGGGGGCGTCGGCGCAAGGCTTCGCCGCCTCGATGGCCGGCGCCGAAGGGCGATGGGTTATTCTCCCCGGCCTGCCGCAAGGGAGCACGAAGATGGAAGACGCGGGAACGTTGTCCTCGGTTCGCGGCGTGCTCCTGCGGCAACCGGACATCGAGCTCGCCTGCGTCTTCGGGTCGTTTGCGCAGGGCAGGCAGACGCCGGCAAGCGACGTCGACGTGGCGGTCGCCGCGCAGGCGCCGCTCGAACCGCGGCGTCGGCTTGCGCTGAACGACGAGCTCGCGAGCGCCGCATGGCGGCCCGTCGATCTGGTCGATCTGCACCGCGCCGGACCTCTGCTGCTGACCCAGGCGTTGACCAGGGGAAGGCGCATCGTCAAGCGCGACTCCCGGGTGCTCGCCCGCCTGTTGGTGAAGATGTGGTACCTGAACGCGGACCTGATGCCGCTCGTGCGCATGATCCAGGACGCGAGGCGCAAGCGTTTCCTGCATGGATAGGGACGTCGTCACGGCAAAGCTGGAGTCGCTGCGCCGTTGCGTCGAACGGGTGCGGGCCAAGACGCCAGCGTCGGTTGCGGAGCTGGTCTCCAGCCACGACACGCAGGACATCCTCTGCCTGAACCTGGAGCGAGCGGTCCAGGCGTGCGTGGACATCGCGGCGCACGTCGTGTCGGATTCCGAATGCGACGTACCGGATACCATGGCCGGAACCTTCGACGCCCTGGAACGAGGCGGCGCATTGCCTCCGGATCTTGCCGAGCGCATGCGCCGCGCGGTCGGGTTCCGCAACATCTCCGTCCACGCCTGCGAGACGCTCGACTGGGAGATCGTCTACTCGATCGCGACGAAACGACTCGGTGATTTCGTCGAGTTCGGACGCGCGATCGAGGCGGTGTTGACGGATACGGCGGGTAGCGGGCCGTAGGGCTATCGTACGCAAGCAGTCGAGCCGACTCCCCTCCCATGCTCCGCCGCGGCGGCTTCCTGGTTCGCACCCTTGCCCTGCCACGCGACCAGGGGACGGTATGCGGCCGCTCGCGCCGGGTGGCGCGCTTCATGGATTCGGATCGAGGGGTGGCCGGCGCCTTCCCGCGAAGGCCGCCGGGTGCGGCGCCGGCCGGGGACCGAGCGGCTGCCGGGCGTGGAGAGCCGTCTCGTCCGCCAGGGTATCGACCATGTCCGGGTCGTCGTCGAAGGCGGCGCCCCGACGCTGGTGAAGGCCCGTGCCGGCATGGAGGTCCGTTCGGGTCCGAGCTCCGACCGCCGCCGTCCGCGCGGGAGACGGCCCGGCCCGCCCCGTGAACCCCGCGGGAAACGCCCCAATCCAGGCCCCAATCTAGGGTTTTCCTCCTCGCTGTTTCATGGTCGGATCATCGTCCGCATGGCCACGACCGACGGAGGGATGATTCATGCATTCCGGAGCCAGGACCATGAGTGAGTTGCGCGAGCACCTGGTCGAGAAGGCCACCATGGACGAAACGTTCCACGCGCGGTTGCTCTCCGATCCGAAGGCCGCGGTCGGAGGAAGAGCCGGGCTTGACGATTCCTGCCGGCTTCACCCTGAAGGTGCACGAAGACGGCCCGGATACCAGCCATCTGGTGCTTCCACCGATCGCGGCGCTCGACGAGTCCGATCTGGAGCAGGCGGCAGGCGGGATGGACTGGAGCGGCGTCGCTGAAAACTTCCAGGCCAATGCCGAAGCGATGATGCCTTGATGAGGACAGCACCCGCGCGCTCCTGCCTCCAGGATGAAGCCGGCCGGCGCGCGGCGCCGTGATGGAGCAGGAGGAGGCGGGCGCGGAACGCCGGGCGCTCCCCGCGGCCAGGGAGGGGGGGCGGGCCCCTTGCGCGCACCGCGCGATGCCCGGCCCCGACGCTTGCGAGCCGCCCCGGGAAAGCCCCGCCGCGGATGCGGACGAAGCCCGACCGGCGGGAGATGCGCCCGCCTCCTTCGCCGCGCTGCTGGCCGGATGCCGCTCCCTGTTCCCGCGCGGACTGGTGGGCGACGCCGGCTGGGAACGTATCCTGGACCGGGCGCGGCGGATGCCGCGATCCGCGGCCGATACCCATTTCGGCTTCGAGTTCCATCTCGCGGAGACGCGCCCGGAGGCCGACCTCTGCGTGGTCGTGCTCCCGGGCTCGGACATGTCGCGGCACTACATCCGCCAGGGAGAACGCGCCGAGCCGTGGTCGGCGGCGGCGGCCCTGGCGGCCGGACTCCGCGAGCAGACCGCCGATCCGGATTCGTACCTCGCCCGCCACGTCAACGGTATGGTGCTGGAGTACGACCTGGCCGGACTGCCGCCGCACCAGCCGCCGGTTCCTCCCGGCGTCTTCCTCGCGCCGAAGAAGACCGCCGATCCGAAGACGCTCCCCGCGCACCGGGACCCCGCGGGCGTGCTGGCGGCGCTCGCCGCCACGGTCGGCTGGGACGGCCACGAGGAGATGCAGGCGGCGGTGGAGCGGGTCTTCGCGGCGCTGCCGGAAACCGGCCGCGTGTTCCAGGTCGGCGCCCTCCCGGCGCGGTCCCCGAAGGCGTTCCGGCTCGTCCTCGCGGGCGTGCCGAAGGCGGAGGCCCTCTCCGTGCTGGAGCGATTGGAGTGGCCCGGTCCCACGGCCGCGGCGGCGGACGTGATCGCTTCGACGGACGACGTCGTCGCCTATCTGTTCCTCGGCATGGACGTGAACGCGCGCGGGCCCGGCTCACGCCTCGGTCTGGAGCTGTACCGTGCGTCGAGATGGCAGGAGGCGAACCGCGCCGAGTGGCGCCCCCTCATCGCCCGGATCGAGGAGCGGGGCTGGTGCCTTCCGTCGAAGGCCGAAGGGCTGCGGCGCTGGCCAGGCGTGGAATGGCTGCTTGGACGGGAAGGGATGCACCGGGTCCGTCAGGGCCTCAACCACGTCAAGGTCGTCGTCGACCGCAACGCCCCGACGGTGGCGAAGGCCTACGCCGGCATGAGCATACGTCCTTACGTCCATGCGGGTGGGACCCCATCGAAGGGGAGGCCGACATGAGCCCCGAAGCGAAGGCGGTCGGTGAGGTGGACCGAGTGAACGCCCGACCGCGATGGTCGAGGGAGAGTGCGCAATGACGACGAAGGATGGAGACCTCCTGCGGGGCGGGGAGCCGATCGTGTGCCTCGCCCACCGGAACGCCTTCCAGCAGGAAGCCGATCGCCTCGCGGCGCTGGCCGACCCCGGCGGCCCCGCTCCTCGCATCAGCATCAGGATCGTCCCGGACCCCTCCGCCGAGCGGCCGCAATCGACGGGCGCCCCGGAACCCCCGGGAAAGCATGACGAGGAACGTGGCTGAACCCGGGACCCGCGGGGCGCCCTGCTCCGAAGCAGGCCCCGCGGCGATCGAGCCCGTCGGACCCCGGAGCGCCGGTTTCTTCCCCCCGAGGCGGGTCGAGTAGAGACGACCCGCGAGCGGCGACGGCGATCGTGAACGAGGCCACCGAATCCCCCATCTTCCCCCTCGGCACGGTCCTCTTTCCCGGCGGGCCGCTCCCGCTCCGGATCTTCGAGCCGCGCTATCTCGACATGGTGAGCGACTGCCTGCGGGGCGGGCGCCCATTCGGGGTCTGCCTCATCCGCTCGGGCTCGGAGGTCGGCGACCCGGCCGAGCCGCACCGCACCGGCACCTTCGCGCGCATCGTCGACTGGGGCCGGGACGACCGCGGCATCCTGACCGTCGAGGCGGTCGGCGAGACGAGGTTCCGGCTCGTCGAGACGCGGGCCGCGCCGGACCGGCTGCTGCTCGGGCGGTGCGAGCCGGTCCCGGAAGCCCGGGGAAGGGCGCCTCCCGAATACGAGCCGCTCGCGCGCCTCGCCCGCACCCTGACGGAGCGCTTCGCGGAGCGCTACCGGCACACCCCTCCGCCGCCGGACGGCGGCTCCCCGGAGGACGCACCGTGGACCGGCTACCGGCTCGCGGAGCTCCTGCCGATCCCCGCCCCGCACCGCCAGCACCTCCTCGAAATGGACGACCCGCTCGCGCGGCTCCGCCGGCTCGATCGGGTGGTCGCCCTGATGGCGGAAGCGGCGCGAGGCCCCGAAGCCGGGTAGAGCGCCGCCCCCTCCGGGGCGGGAGGACGGCGCCCGACCCCCGCGGGGCGCGGGGCGCGGAGAGCCCAGGCTTGCCGGCGCCTCGACGTTCGCGGGGCGGGCGTCCGGAGCGAGGGCCGCGGGGGCGAGGCCGTTCGCGGCGGCCCCGCCCGGCCGCCCGGGCGACGTTCGGCTCGGCCTCCGCCCCGCAGGCCGGCGCCGGCTCAGGGGTTCAGGTGGAGCTTCCGCCAGCCGCCGGCGGTCCGTTCGTAGCAGTCCCGCTCGTTCAGACGGTGATCGCCCGGACGCCAGAACTCGATGCGCTCCGGCACGATCCGATAGCCCCGCCAATGGGGAGGACGGGGGACGTCTCCCCCCGCGAAACGCCGCTCATGCTCCGCGTAGCGGGCATCCAGCGCTCCGCGCGACGCGAGCGGCGCGGACTGATCGGAGGCCCACGCCCCGATGCGGCTCTCGCGCCTTCGGGTCGCCCAGTACGCATCCGACTCCTCGTCCGACACCGGCTCGACCGGGCCTTCGACCTGCACCTGCTCGAACACCGTCTGCCAGAAGAACACGAGCGCGCCCCGCGGATTCTCGCGCAGGTGCCGCCCCTTCCGGCTGTTGGAGTTGGTGTAGAACACGAAGCCGCGCTCGTCCACGCCCTTGAGGAGCACGGTGCGGGCGGAAGGCCGCCCCTCCCCGCTCGCGGTCGCGAGGGTCACCGCGGTCGGCTCCCGAAGCCCCGTCTCCGCCGCGCGCGCGAAGACCTCCTCGAACCGCGCGAGCGCTTCCCGGTAGATCTCCCTCATGCGCCGTCGACGTCCCGATCGTTCATGCCGAGGAGGTACAGGATACCGTCGAGGCCGAAGTTCTCGATGACGTGGTCCGCCCCCGCCCGAAGGACCGGACGCGGGCGGAAGGCGACCCCGAGCCCCGCCTCGCGCAGCATCCGAAGGTCGTTGGCCCCGTCCCCGGCGGCCACCACCTGCTCGCGGGAGAGTCCTTCGCGGGCCGCGACCCCGCGAACGAAGGCCGCCTTGCCCGCCCCGTCGATGACCTCACCCTCGATCTCTCCGGTCAGCCGGCCGTTCCGGAGCACGAGCTCATGGGCGTGGACGTGGTCGAAGCGAAAGCCGAACCGCTCCGCGACCCGCCGGACGAACCACCCGAAGCCGCCCGAGACGACGGCGATGCGCCAGCCGTGCCGGTCCAGCGCGGCGAGCAGCCGCCCCGCTCCCGGCGCGAGGGGCAGCCGGCGGGCGACCGCCTCCATCTCTTCGACGGGGAGGCCCGCGATCCGTTCGAGGCGGGCGCGAAGCGCCCCGCGGAACTCGATCTCCCCCCGCATCGCGGCATCGGTGATGGCGGCCACCTCCCGTTCGGCGCCCGCCGCCCGGGCGAGCTCGTCGATGACCTCGACGTCGATCAGGGTGGAATCCATGTCGAGGCAGGCGAGGCGCCGCCGGCGCCGCCAGCGGTCGTCGCGCTGCACCGAGGCGTCGACCCGCTCCTCCTCGAAAGCCGACCGGATCGCGCCCCGGAGGCGCCCGGCGTCCGGCATCGCGCCGCCCGCGGCGAGCTCGAGGGCCCTGCACCGCCCGCCTTCCGCCTCCGCCTCCGACGTCTCCTCCGGCGACCGGCCGGAGAGCGGGGCGACCCGCTCCACGCGGAGCCCGAGACCGGCCAGGACGTCCCGGACGCGCTCTACGTGGCGGCCCTCGACCCTCGGCCCGAGCAGGGTGACGACGTATCGGGAGGCTTCCACGCGGTCCCGGTCCGGTTCGAGGCGGGAGGGAGCCGACACCGCGGGCGCTGTCCGACGGCGCCCGCGGCCGGCCCCGTACGTGCCGGCGGCGCGGGGTCGAGCCGCCGCCGGCCGTTCCCCCGGACCGAATCGTCCGGACGGGGCCGGAGCGTCATCGGAACGCGGCCCGCCGCTCGGGCGGGGCCCTTTCACGCCGACCGACTCGCGGCCCGGCATCGATGCCCGCCGCTCTTCCCGGGAGCGGCGGGTCCTTGGAACGCTTGTGCCTCGCCCGCATCGATCGGCAGCGGTCTTGCCGTCCCATTTGCGGGCGAGGCACAAGCGTTCCCAGGACGCACCGTTCCCAAGGCCTCCGCCGTTCCGGCTCGACCGAACCGGATTCACCCGCGCGAACCGATTCCGCAGCGTGAAACGATCCGGCCGCTCAGGCGCCGGCGGCAGGGTCGGCGGCCAGGCCGGACGAACCCGGCAGGCCGAAGAAGGCGCACGCGGTCGCGGTCGTCCGCGCCGCGAGCGCCTCCACCGACTCGCCGGCCGCGTCCGCCACCGCCCGGGCGACGTGGGCGAGGCGCGCGGGCTCGTTCCGGCGGCTCCGGGGCCGGGGGCGCAGATCGCGCGGCAGGAGGTAGGGGGAATCGGTCTCCAGCATCAGCCGATCGGCAGGGATCCGGCCGGCGAGCTCCCGCAGGTGCAGGCCCCGGCGCTCGTCGCAGATCCAGCCCGTGAGCCCCACGTGGAGGTCGAGGTCGAGATAGGCGTGGAGCGCGTCGCGGTCTCCGGTGAAGCAGTGGATCACGGCCGGCCCCAGCCGGTCCCGGAAGGGCTTCAGGACGTCGACGAAGCGGCGATGGGCGTCGCGCTCGTGCATGAACACGGGAAGCCCGAGGCGGGCGGCGATCTCCAGATGCGCCTCGAATGCGCGCTCCTGGTCCGGGCGCGGCGACAGGTCCCGGTAGAAGTCGAGCCCCGTCTCGCCGATCGCGACCACCTCTTCGCGGACCGCGAGCGCTTCGATCGCCGCCGCCGCCGCGCCGTCGAACCCGGCCGCCTCGTGCGGATGCACGCCCGCCGTGGACCGGAGCCGGCCGGGATGGCGGCGGGCGAGGTCCGCGGCCGCCTCGCTGTCCGGGCAGCTGGTCCCGGTCACGATGATGCGGCCCACCCCGGAGCGGGCCGCCCGCTCCAGGACTTCGTCGAGATCGGACGCGAACGATTCGTGGCAGAGGTTCGCGCCGACGTCGATGAGCTCCATGGGCGGAGAAGGATATCATTCCGGCCGTCCCGGCCCTCCCCGCGCCATGCGGCCCCGCGCGGATCGCGGCGCCCGGACCCCGGACCCCGCCGGCGGGATGCGGTGAAGACGGGGCGGCACGACCGCGGCGCGCGCAGCACGAGAGCACCCCGATGTCCGAGCCCGGCCCCGGACGCACACCGAGCCTCCGCGACCGCGCCGCCGAGCTCGGGGCGCTCCGGCTCGCCCTCCTCGCCGCGGTGGCGGCCCTCGCCGCGAGCGCCCCCTTCTCGTCGTTCGGCCCGGACGGCTCCGGCGCGTTCTACGCGGCGAGGGCGCTGGCGGCCGCCGGCGGCGCTCCCGGCCCGCACGGCATCGGGGTCTCGCTCGGCGTCGTCTGGACGACGCTCATCGCCCCCCCGCTCGCGGTGATGCTGGCCTTCGTGGTGCCCCTCGACATGCTGATGAGCCGGGTCTACATGGCCGACAAGCGCGGCGCGGAGCGCGCGCGCTATCGCCGCATCCTCGCGGCCGAGGCCCTCGCCTTCCTTCTCCTCGCCGCCGCATGGACCCCCTTCTTCGCCGCGCTCCTCTCCCTCTGACGGCCCGCTCCGTCCGACGGCCCAGGGCAATCGCATCCGGACGGAATACGTCGTCCGCACCGCCCGAAACCGCCCGAAACCGCCCGCCGGACCCCACGAGCGGCCTTCGAGTCGGCTCGTCGGGACGATTTCGGCGCTCCGCACCCGGAGATCGACCCCTGCCAACGGCAGCTCGGCCATCACGACGCATCGGGGATCCCCGATGCGATTGCCCCGTCCGGCGACCGGCCGCGGCCGCCCTCTCCCCTCTCCCCTCTCCCCTCTCGCCGCCGGTCAGTCCCGCTCGAGGAGCCAGGTAAGCAGCGCGTCCTGGACGGACGTCCCGCGCCTCCGGAGGTGGACCCCGGGGTGCTCGTGCAGCGCGGTGACCACGAGGGTCCGGCCGCCCCGCGTCCGGACGTAGCCGGCCATCGCCCGGACCCCGGCGAGGAGCCCGGTCTTGATCCGGGCCCGCTCCGCCTCCGGGTGGCGCGAGAGGCGGGTTCGCATGGTCCCGTCGAGCGAGGCGATCGGCAGCGACGCCGCGAGCTCCGGCCGGAAGCGGCTCCGCTCCCCCGCGATCAGGATCCGCCCCAGCCCGCGGGCGGAGATCCGGGTCTCGCGCGCGAGCCCCGCCCCGTTCACGAGCCGCAGGTGCGGGGCCTCGATCCCCTTTCGCCCGAGCCAGGCCGCGACCGCGCGCCGCCCCTTGTCCCTGGTCCCGGGGGGCCCGAAACGCTCCGCCCCGAGGGTCAGCAGCAGGTTGCGGGACATCACGTTGTTGCTGAACTTGTTGACCCCGCGCAGGGCGAGGGCGAGCGGAGGCGAGCGGTACCGATGCCACAGGGCCGCCCCTTCGGGAACCGGGGCGACCGCGAGCCCGCCCTCGATCCACCCGCCCATCCGCGTCCAGAGGGCGCGCACCACCCCGTCCGCGAAACGGGGCGGGGGGAGCAGGGAGCGCGGAAACGCCGCGCGCGGGCAGCCGCCCGGGAAGCGTCCCGCCACGGTGAGCCCCGGCAGGGAGGCGTCGAGCGGCGAGCGGGCCGCGAGGGGGCGGGATACGTGGAGGCGAAGACCGCGGCGCGCACAGCCGCCCGAGCCGCCCCCCGCCGGCGCGGCCCGGACCCCGATCCGGAGGCCCGCCACCGGCGGCTCGGTCCACGCCCGCACCCCGCCGCCGCTCCCGGATTCGACGACCACGTCGAGCGTGTTGAAGTTGACGAGAAAGGCGTCGGGCGGTGCGTTGTACGCCCGGTAGGGCTGCCCGTCGAACTCCCCGGGGGGCGGCTCCCCGGAGACCGAGAAGCGGGTGTTGTCGATGACGAGCCTTCCCGCGACCGTCTCGAGGCCGCGCGCCCGCACCGCCGCGAGGAGCCGCCAGAGCCGCTCGACCACCAGGTAGGGGTCCCCGCTCCCGACCAGCACGAGGTCGCCGTCGAGGCGCCCCTCCCGGACCGGCCCGGTCACGTACGCGCGGGTCTCCCACTCGTAGTCCGGCCCGAGCTCCTCCAGGGCCGCGAGGGTGGTGAGGATCTTGATCGTGGACGCGGGATTGCGGGGGACGTCCGGGCGGTGGCCGACGAGCGGGGCCGCGTCCGGGGCCGCCGCGTCCTGCACCCAGACGCTGAGCGATTCCGCGGGCAGGCGGTGGCGTTCGAGTGCTTCGCGCACCGGCGCCGGCAGCCCGCCCGCCGAGACCCTTCCCGACGCCAGGAGCGCGATCGCGGCCGCGGCCGTCCCGGCGAGGAGCCGCCTGCGGACCTCCCGTGCGCGCCCGGCCCGCGGCATGGACCGCATCAAGCCGGCCCCGGCCCCGACCGCGGCCCCGATCCCCGCGGGCGCGTCAAACCGACCCGTCCACCACGAATTCGAGGAGGCGGGGCGCCCCGCTCGCGAAGGCCTCCTCGACGGCGGCCCCGATCTCCTCGGGGGCGGAGACGCGGCGCCCCTCGACCCCGAACCCCCGCGCCACCGACACGTAGTCGACGTCCGGGTCGGTGAGGTCGAGATGACGGTACGAGCCGGCACGGCCCTCGACGCCGGCGACCGCGCGGAAGCGGTTCATGTTGTACTTGAGGATGCGGTAGACGCGGTTGTTCAGGATGACGAACACCACCGGGATGCGGTGGTGGGCCGCCGTCCACAGCGCCTGGATGGTGTAGAGCGCCGAGCCGTCGCCCGAGACGCAGAGCACCGGGCGCTCCGGCCGGGCGAGCTTGAGGCCGATCCCGGTCGGGAGGCCCTGGCCGATGCCGCCGCCCCGCGAGCCGATCGCGTCCCCGGGGGCGCGGAAGTCGAAGCTGCGGGCGAGGTCGCGGCCCGCGGTGATCGCCTCGCGCGCCACCGCGACCCCCTCCGGGGCGGCCCGCGCGAGCTCGTGCATCGCCCGCGCGGCCGACATCGGCCGGTTGCCGGATGAGGGACGCTCCGCGCGGGCGCACTGCGCCCGCGCCTCCTCCTCCTTGCGGCCCCGGATCCGCTCCATGCGCGCCGCCGCCCCGGCCCGGTACGCTTCGTCCGCCCCTTCCTCGAGCGCGGCGCCGAGGGCGGCGAGCGCCAGCCTGGGGTCCGCGAAGAGGCCGCAGTCGAGCCGGTGGTTGCGGCCGAGGTTGCGCGCGGAGGGGTCGATCTGGATGATCGGGGCGCCCTCCGGGAACGGCGCGTCCTCGACGTACCACACCTCCTCGAAGAACTCCCCGCCGACGAGCAGGACGAGGTCCGCGTCGCCGACCGCAGCCCGCACCTGGGCGTGGTCCCCGAAGCCGCCGGCACGCACGCAGGGATGGCCGGAGGGCGCGTTCACCTGGACCGGCAGGACCTCCCCGTACACGTCGGCCCCGATCCGTTCGGCGAGCGCGATCAGCTCCTCCGCCGCCCCGCTCTGCGCCACCCGGTCCCCCGCGAACACGACGGGGCGCTCGGCCGCGAGCACCAGGCGCGCGGCCTCCGCGACCCCCTCCGGGTCCGGCCCGGCGCGGCGCCAGATCCGCGACGGCGGGATCGGCCCGCGCGCCGTCCGCTCGTTCATCACGTTGAACGGGAGCGCCACGAACACCGGGCCGGTCGGCGGATCCCGCGCGATCTTGAACGCCCGGTGCAGGAGCTCCGGCAGCTCGCCGGCCGACTCCGCCTGCGCGCTCCACTTCGTGACCGGCGCGGCCATCGCGACGAGGTCGTGCCACAGCACGGGCTCGCGGAGCCGGAAGCGGGTGTCCTGCTGGCCGGCGGTCACCACGAGCGGGGTTCGCCCCTCCCAGGCGTTGTAGAGCGAGCCCATCCCGTTCCCGAGCCCGGGACCGACGTGGAGGTTCGCCGCCCCGACCCGGCCGGAGGCCTGCGCCCAGGCGTCGGCCATGGACACCGCGATCGCCTCCTGCAGGGCGAGCACGTACCGGATCGAGGGATAATCCTCCAGAGCGTCCATGAGCGGCAGCTCGGTCGTCCCCGGGTTCCCGAAGAGGTACTCGACCCCCTCGGCGACCAGGGTCTCCATCACGATCTCCCGCCCCGACCAGGTTCGTGACGACATCGCCCGTGCCTCCCCCGCGTCCGCCAGCCGCCGAATCCCCCATTATAGTTTCCGCGAGGCTCTCCTCGGAGCGGCTGCGGGACCACCGGCCGGATCCCGCTTCCGGGAGCGCGGGCTCGCGGAGGCGGGAGGGCCGCGGGCGGGCCGGGACGCCGCGCGGTGGCGGGCTCGACGAGCCGCGAGGCGCCGAAGGGCGGGCCGGGGTCCGGCCGAAGCGCCGACGGCGCCTCCTCCCGGCAGGTGCGGGGCGCCTTCACCGGCCCGCCCGGCCGGGAACGGCAGGGCGGGCCGGCAGGCGAAGCGGAGGCCGGGGAGCGCGGCAGACAGCCGGCGCCAGCGCACGGCCGAAGCGGCCCGGAGCGGGGAACGGCCCGTCCCGTCGGGCCCGCCGCCGGGAGCGGGCCGGCGTCCGCCGCGCGAGGACGGGGAGACGCCCGGGCCGGCGGCAAGACCCGGAGCGGGACGGACGGCGCCCGGGGCCGGGGCGGGGCCGCGGCGCCGGGAGGCCCCCGGGAGGTGCATGGATTCGACGGCGGAAGTCTTTCTCCTCACCCGCGACTGGCGCGATACCCCCCGCGGGCTCGAGCTCGTGCTGTGGGCGGCCGGCGAGGAGGGCCCGGTGCGGGTGGTGCTCCGGGGGCAGGAGGCGGTCTGCTTCATCCCGCGGGGGCGGGCGTCGCCGCCCGCGGTGCGCCGGCGGCAGGTGAAGCTCGCGACCCTCGCCGGCGAGCCCGTGGACGCCCTCTACTTCCGGTCGCAGCGCGAGCTCGAGGCGTTCCGCGACCGCTCGGACCCCGGGCTGTACGAGTCCGACGTCCGGCCCGCCGACCGGTTCCTCATGGAGCGGTTCGTCACCGGCCCCCTGATCCTCCACGGGCGCGCGGAGCGGCGCGGGCGGTTCGTCGAGTTCGTCGACCCGCGGGTCCGGGCCGGAGACCGCCGGCCGCGCCTTCGCACCGTCTCGCTCGACGTCGAGACCTCGGGGCTCGACGGCGACGATCCCCGCGAACGGCTCTGGTCCATCGCGGTGAGCGGAAGCGGCCCGAGGGCCGGATCGAGGGCGGGGGGAGGAGGGGGTGCGGGCTCCGAAGGTCCCGCGGAGGGCGCGCGGGCGGCCGGGGCGCCGGGCGCGGCGGACGCGGCGGGCGACGAGGGGCCGGAGGGGGGCGGGAGCGGCGCGGCCCCGGAGGAACGGGTGGAAGCGGAAGCGGTATTCCTCGCGGACCCGGACGCCGGTCCGGCGGAGCCGCTGTCTTCCCTGCGTCCCGCCGCCGGAGACGGCGAGGTCCCGGTGCACCGCCTCCCGGACGAGGCCGCGGTCCTCCACGCCTTCCTCGCCTGGATCGCGGAGTACGACCCGGACCTCATCATCGGCTGGAACGTCGCCGGCTTCGATCTCCGCTTCCTGGAGGCGCGCTGCCGCCTCCACGGCATCGGATTCGCCCTCGGCCGGGACGGCGGGCGGGCGCGCGTCCTCGATGGCGCGGTGGCCACCGCGCGGGTTCCGGGACGGGTGGTGCTCGACGGCATCGAGGGGCATCGCGCCGCCTTCTGGGGGTTCGAGGACGAGAGCCTCGGGGCGGTGGCGCGCGAGCTTCTGGGGCGCGACAAGCTGATCGCCCCGGATCGGAGCCGCGTCGACGCGATCCGCGAGCTGTACGAGACCGACCGGCTCGCCCTCGCCGCCTACAACCTCGAGGACTGCCGCCTCGTGCGGGACGTCTTCCACCGCACCCGGCTCGTCGACTTCATGGTCGAGCGGAGCCGGCTCACCGGACTCGCCCTCGGCCGGACCGGCGGATCGGTGGCCGCCTTCGATCACCTGTATCTGCCCCGCCTGCACCGGCGGGGACGGGTCGCCCCCGACGTCGGGGCGGGCCGCCCCGACACCGGCGAGAGCCCCGGCGGCCACGTCCTCGATTCGCGCCCGGGGCTCTACCGGAACGTCGCCCTGCTCGACTTCAAGAGCCTGTACCCGAGCATCATCCGGACCTTCCGCATCGACCCGCTCGGCCTCGCCGAGCCGGGAGAGGACCCCGTGAAGGGGTTCGCGGGCGCGAGGTACGCGCGCGAAGGCGGCATCCTGCCCGCGCTCATCACCACCCTGTGGGCGCGCCGGGACGAGGCGAAGCGGACCGACGACCAGCCCTTCCAGCACGCGGTCAAGATCCTCATGAACTCGTTCTACGGCGTGCTCGGCGCCCGCGGATGCCGCTTCTTCGATCCGCGGCTCGCGAGCAGCATCACCATGCGCGGGCACGAGATCATCCGGCGAAGCAGGACGTTCATCGAGGACCGGGGCTTCGAGGTGATCTACGGGGACACGGACTCGCTCTTCGTGCTGCTGGGGGAGCGCCCCGATGCGCGGGAGGCCGCCTCCGGCCTCGCGGAGCGGCTGAACGGCTGGTGGCGGGAGAGACTCGCGGAGGAGCACCGCCTCGAGTCCTGTCTCGAGATCGAGCTCGAGAGCCTGTTCGAGCGGTTCCTCATGCCGACGGTGCGCGGAACGGCGAAGGGAACCAAGAAGCGCTACGCGGGGCTCGTGCGGGACGGCGGCGGCGGGGCGCCCGAGCTCGTCTTCAAGGGGCTCGAGACGGTGCGCACGGACTGGACCCCGCTCGCCCGGCGGTTCCAGCGCGAGCTCTATCGAAGGGTGTTCCTCGACGAGCCCTGCGAGGACTACGTGCGCGCGACCTGCGATGCGCTCCTCGCCGGGGAGCTCGACGAAGAGCTCGTCTACCGGAAACGGCTGCGCCGGCCCATCGACAGCTATACCCGCAACGTTCCGCCCCACGTCCAGGCGGCCCGCCGGCAGTCGAGCCCGGGGTCGTGGGTGAGCTACGTCGTGACCGCGAACGGCCCTCTCCCCCTCGAGGCGCTCGACGCGAAGCCGGACTACGCGCACTACCGGGACCGGCAGCTCGCCCCGGCCGCGGACGGGATCCTCCGCTTCCTCGGGACGAGCTTCGAGACCCTGACCACCGCCCAGCTCTTCTGAGCCCGGCCGCACGGAGCCGGATCGATCCGACGGCCTGCCCCGGATCGATCTCCAGGGCTCCTTCACGCTGGCCGGCTCGCGGCCAGGCATCGACGCCCGCCGCTCTTCCGGGGAACGGCGTGGGTCCCGGACGCGGGCGAGACGCCCGCGAATGGGACGACGAGACCGCCGCCGATCGATGCGGGCCGGACACGAGCGTCCGGAGGGGACACGCCGTTCCCAGGACGCCCGCATCCGTGGGAGGCGCCGTCCCGAGGGCCTTCGCCGCTCGGGTCCGACCGAGCCGGGCCCACCCGCGCGGCCCACCCGCGCGAGCCGGTTCCGCAGCGTGAAACGGCCCCGGATCGATCTCCCGGGGGTATGAGCCCCGGGCGCTGTTCGCAGGTTGTTGATATATTGGGTGTAGAGAGGGGTTCGAGATATCTTTTACCCCCACGGAGACGGCGTTTTTCCGTGGTTCGAGGTCGGTTCGAGAGGGTTGCTGGCGGATTTCACCCCACGGAGCCTCTTGCGCGGGCACGGCGTCCTGGGAACGCTCGTGTCCCGCCCCCATTGATCGGCGGCGGCCTCGCCATCCCATTTGCGGGCGGGACACCCGCGTCTGGAAGACGCGCCGTTCCCAGGACGCCGTGCCCAAGAGCGTTCGCGAGAGGCATGCCCGGCGAAAACCCCACCGCGCACATGCCTCGGGTATGGACAAGCCCCGCGACATGGGAGAGTCTTGCACCGTCATGACCACCACCGGATTCATCGGACTCGGGAACATGGGGCGGCCGATGGCGGAGAACCTCGCCGCGGCCGGACATCGGCTCTGCGTCCACGACGCGGCCGGCTCCGCGGAGCGCGCTCCCGAAGGGGCCGCGGCCGTGGGCTCCGCGGCGCACGTCGCCGCGGTCGCCGATCCGATCCTCCTCAGCCTCCCCGACGGCGCCGCGGTGCGGAGCGTCGTCGACGAGATCCGCGAGAGCCCCAACGCGGTCACCCACACCATCGTCGACACCTCCACCATCGGCATCGCGGCCGCGAGGAGCATCGGCCGCGCGCTCGCCGACGACGGCTTCGAGTACGTGGACGCCCCGGTCTCGGGGGGCGTCGCCGGCGCCCGCGCCGCGACCCTCGCGATCATGTTCGCGGGCTCCTCCGCGGCCTGGAACCGGCTCTCCTCCCTTCTCGATCCCCTGTGCCGCCACCTCGTCTACGTCGGCCGGCGGCCGGGACAGGGACAGGCCATGAAGGTCCTCAACAACTACCTGTCGGCCACCGCGATGGCGGCCACGAGCGAGGCCGTCTCGTTCGGGGTGCGCCAGGGCCTCGAGATGAGCACCATGCTGGACGTGCTGAACGCCTCGTCCGGCATGAACACCGCCACCGCCGACAAGTTTCCGAACCGGGTGCTGACGGGGACCTTCGACGCGGGCTTCGCGGCCCGCCTCCTGCGCAAGGACGTGTCGCTCTACGTCGAGGCGGCGGCCGGCGCGGGGGTGCGAAGGGGGGTCGCGGAGTCGGTGTTCGCCCTGTGGGACGAGTACGCGGCGGACCACGGGGACGAGGACTTCACCCGCGTCTTTCCGTTCGTGCAGGAGAGCGGGGACAAGTAGGAACGCCCCGAGCCGGGAGAGCCGGCGGGAGGCGGGCCCGGGGCTATAATCGTCCGCCATCGCCCGCCCGCTCGGGCGGCCGGCACGCGATGGCCCGATGCAGTTGAAATCCGACAAGCCCCGCCCCCCGAGCCCGGAAGAGGTGTCGTTCGACCTCGACGCGGTGCTGGGATCGGTGGTGTCGCTGCGGGCGCACGTCCCCGAGGATGCGATGACCGCGTCCATCCTCGGGACCGAGCGGGCCGGGCACGGGGTCGCGATCAACGACTCCGGGCTCGTGCTCACCATCGGCTACCTCGTCACCGAAGCCGAATCGGTCTGGCTCGTCGACAACGCGAACACCACCGTGCCCGCCTACGTCGTCGCCTACGACCAGGAGACCGGGTTCGGCCTCGTGCAGGCGCTCCAGCGGCTTCCGGTGGCGGGGCTCCCGCTCGGATCCTCCGACACGCTGGCGCGGGGGGACTACGTGGTGTTCGCCGGGCACGGAGGCGTATCGCAGGCGGTGGCGGCGGAGGTCGTCCTGAAGCGCGAGTTCGCCGGCTACTGGGAGTATCTCCTGGAGGAGGCGATCTTCACCGCGCCCGCCCACCCCAACTGGGGCGGGGCGGCGGTCATCGGGCGCGACGGCACGCTGCGGGGGATCGGCTCCCTCCTCGTCCAGCACGTCCGGGGCGACGAGGAGGCGTTCAAGGCCAACATGGTGGTGCCGGTCGACCTGCTGAAGCCGATCCTGGACGAGCTCCTCGTCTACGGGCGCCAGAACAAGCCGGGCCGGCCCTGGCTCGGCATGATGACGACGGAGTACGAGGGGCACCTCGTGGTGGCCGGGGTGACGGACGGCGGACCGGCCGACAAGGCGGGGCTCGAGGCGGGCGACGTCGTGGTCGAGGTGAACGGCGAGAGCGTGTCCGCGCTCGCGACGATGTTCCGCCGGGTCTGGCGCCTCGGGGACGCCGGGGTGTCGGTGCCGCTCACCATCTACCGGAGCGACTCGACGCGCGAGGTCGTGATCGAGTCGGTGAGCCGCGACCAGCGCCTCAAACGCCCCTCCCTGCACTGAGCCGGGCCGGACGGCCGGCCCGCTCCGCGTCCGCTCCGGTCCGGCCGCGCCCCGGCGGGCGTGGCCGCAGCCGTCGCCGCCGTCGTGACCGCGGCCGCGAGGAGCGAGGCGAGGGCGGACCATCCGGCGCCCCGCCGGCCGTCCCGCTCCGCGTCCGCCGCGGGCCGGGAGCCCTCCCCGCTCCCGTTCAGCCCCCCGGTCGGCCCGGGGCCGACGGGCCCGACAGCTCGTCCCAGCGATTGACGATCCGGCAGAAGACCTCCGCCGTCATCTCCGCGTCGTAGATGGCGGAGTGCGCCTCGGCCGCATCCCATCCGAGCCCGGCCGCCTCCGCGGTCCTCGCGAGCACGGTCTGCCCGTAGGCGAGGCCCCCGAGGGTCGCGGTGTCGAACACCGTGAACGCGTGGAAGGGGTTGCGCCGGTAGTTGGCCCGCCGCGCCGCCGCGTGCACGAACGAGAGGTCGAAGGCGGGGTTGTGCCCGACCAGGACCGCGCGGGTGCAGCCGGTCTCCCGGAGCTGGTCCCGGATCGGCTCGCAGACGTGCCGCAGCGCCTCGCGCTCCGTCTTCGCCGCGCGCAGCGGGTGGTCCGGGACGATGCGGTTGAACTCGAGCGCCCTGGGCTCGATGTTGGCGCCCGGAAACGGCTCGACGTGGCAGGACCGGGTCTCGCGCCGGCTCCATCTTCCCCCCTCGCCGCGGTCGAGCAGTACCACCGCGATCTCGAGCAGGGCGTCCGTCTCGGGGCTGAATCCCCCGGTCTCGACGTCCACCACCACCGGCAGGAAACCCCGGAACCGGCGGCGGATCGGGTGGTCTCGTTCCTGCATTCGTTCCTCCGCGGCGCGTCCGCGTCGCGGCTCCGGGCCGCATCGCGGTTACCATACCCTGCCGATGTTGATAGAGTCGCACGAGGGCCCCGGTCCGGCGGACGGCCGGCCGGAGACGGGAGCGCGCATGGTCGCACGCATTCAGCCGCAGACCGGTCACGACGTGGACCCGGCGGAGACCGAGGAGTGGCTCGAGTCGCTCGAGGCGGTGCTGGAACGCGACGGGGTTCCGCGCGCCCACTTCCTCATCGAGAACCTCATCGCGGAGGCGCGCCGCGCCGGCGCGAACCTCCCCTACTCGGCCAACACCGCCTATCTCAACACCATACCGGAGTCGCGGGAGCGCCATACCCCCGGCGACCCCGCGATCGAGTGGCGCATCCGCTCGCTGGTGCGTTGGAACGCGATGGCGATGGTGGTGCAGGCGAACCGGGAGAGCTCCGAGCTCGGGGGCCACATCGCGAGCTTCGCCTCCGCCGCGACCCTGTACGAGGTCGGGTTCAACCACTTCTGGCGCGCCCCGACCGCGGAGCACGGCGGCGACCTCGTCTACGTCCAGGGACATTCGGCGCCCGGGATCTACGCCCGCGCGTTCCTCGAGGGCCGGCTCCAGGAGGAGGACCTCCACCGATTCCGCCGGGAGGCGGAGGGGAACGGGCTCTCCTCCTATCCCCACCCGTGGCTCATGCCCTCGTTCTGGCAGTTCCCCACCGTGTCGATGGGCCTCGGACCCATCCAGGCGATCTACCACGCCCGGTTCATGCGCTACCTCCACAACCGCGGGCTGCTCGACACCGAGGGGCGCAAGGTGTGGTGCTTCGCCGGCGACGGGGAGATGGACGAGCCCGAGTCGCTCGGCGCGATCACCCTCGCCGCCCGGGAGCAGCTCGACAACCTCGTCTTCGTCGTCAACTGCAACCTGCAGCGCCTCGACGGCCCGGTGCGGGGCAACGGCAAGATCATCCAGGAGCTGGAGGCGGCGTTCCGCGGGGCCGGCTGGAACGTCATCAAGGTGATCTGGGGCTCGTACTGGGACGCCCTCTCATGCGCGACACCAGGGGGCTGCTGCGCCGGCGCATGGAGGAGGCGATCGACGGCGAGTACCAGAACTTCAAGGCCAAGGGCGGCGGCTATACCCGCGAGCACTTCTTCGGGAAGTACCCGGAGCTCAAGCGGATGGTCGCCAACATGAGCGACGACGACATCTGGCGCCTCAACCGGGGCGGGCACGATCCCCACAAGGTGTACGCGGCCTACGCCCAGGCCGCCGCCCACCGCGGCCAGCCCACCGTCATCCTCGCGAAGACGGTGAAGGGGTACGGGATGGGCGACGCCGGCGAAGGGCAGAACGTCACCCACCAGCAGAAGAAGATGGGGGAGGAGGCCCTCCGGGCGTTCCGCGACCGGTTCCGGATCCCCCTCACCGACGACCAGATCGCGGATGCCCCCTTCTACCGCCCCCCTCCCGACAGCCCCGAGATCCGGTACCTGAAGGAACGCCGCCGGGCCCTGGGCGGCTTTCTGCCCGCGCGGGCGGACCGTGCCGCGCCGCTCGAGACGCCCGGCATCGACCTCTTCGCGAGCCAGCTCGAGGGGAGCCGGGGCCGGGAGATCTCGACCACCATGGCCTTCGTGCGGCTGCTGACGGCCCTCCTCCGCGACAAGACGCTCGGACCCCGCGTCGTGCCCATCGTGCCCGACGAAGCGCGCACGTTCGGCATGGAGGGGCTCTTCCGGCAGCTCGGCATCTACTCGTCCAAGGGCCAGCTCTACGAGCCCCAGGACGCCGACCAGCTCATGTACTACCGGGAGGACGTCGAGGGGCAGATCCTGGAGGAGGGGATCAGCGAAGCGGGCGCGTTCTCCTCGTGGACCGCCGCCGCCACCTCGTACGCCAACCACGGCCTGACCATGATCCCGTTCTACATCTTCTACTCGATGTTCGGGTTCCAGCGGATCGGGGACCTCGCGTGGGCGGCGGGCGACCTCCAGGCGCGGGGCTTCCTCCTCGGCGCGACGGCGGGGCGGACGACCCTCGGCGGCGAGGGCCTCCAGCACTGCGACGGGCACAGCCACGTCCTCGCGTCGAACATCCCGAACTGCGTGGCCTACGACCCGACCTTCGCCTGCGAGCTCGCGGTGATCCTGCACGCGGGGCTCCGGCGCATGGTGGAGGCGAAGGAGAACGTCTTCTACTACCTCACGGTGATGAACGAGACCTACGCCCACCCCGCCCTGCCCGAAGGGAGCGAGGAGGGGATCCTGAAGGGCCTGTACCGCCTGCCCGCTCCTTCGCCGGGCGGAGGCCGGAAGCGCGCCGGGCGGGCGCGGGTACGGCTCCTCGGCTCGGGGGCGATCCTGCGCGAGGCGATCGCGGCGGCGGACCTGCTGGACGAGGACTACGGCGTGGAGAGCGAGCTGTTCGGGGCCACGAGCTTCACGGAGCTTCGGCGCGACGGCCTCGAGGTGGCGCGCTGGAACCTGCTGCACCCGGACGAGGCCCCGCGGACGAGCCACGTCGAGCGGTGCCTCGGCGGCGACGACGCTCCGGTGGTCGCCGCGACGGACTACGTCAAGCTCTACGCGGACCAGATCCGGGAGTTCGTGCCCGCGCGCTACGTGGTGCTCGGGACGGACGGATTCGGGCGGAGCGACGTGCGGGCGGCGCTCCGGCGCTACTTCGAGGTGGACCGCCACTTCATCGCGATCGCCGCCTTGAAGGCCCTGGCCGACGAAGGGCGGCTTCCCGCCGGGACCGTCCTCGACGCCATCCGGCGCTACGGCGTCGATCCCGACCGCGCCCCCCCGGCGGCCCGGTAGCACGGGGAGGTCCCGAGGCGCCATGACGAAGCGGGTCGAGGTTCGGGTTCCGGACATCGGAGACTTCTCCGGGGTGCCGGTGATCGAGCTTCTGGTCGCCCCCGGGGACCGGGTCGAGCTCGACGACCCGCTCCTCACCCTGGAGAGCGACAAGGCGACGATGGACGTCCCCGCGCCGGTGGCGGGAGCGGTGGCGGAGCTCCGGGTCGAGCTCGGCGCCGAGGTCTCGGAGGGAGACGTGCTGCTCGTGCTCGAATCGCCGGACGCGCGCGATGAAGAGCCACCGAAGGAATCGTCCCCCGCGCCGAGCGGTGCGGCTGCCGCCGCGGCCGAGGGCGCGGGCGCGGCCGCGGCCGGGAACGCGGGAGACGGGAGGCCGGACCCCGGCCTCGCCTCCCCGCCCACGAACGATCCGTCGGAGGGAGCGGCGCCTTCGCGGGCGGCCCCGGGGCCGGCGGGACCGGCGGGGCCGCCGGCCGAGGCCGGCGCCGCGGAGACCGGATGGGGGGTCGGCGACCCGCGCGCCCCCGGAGCGCTTCCCCGTCCGCCGCCGACCGCGAAGCTTCCGAGCTTCCCCGGCCGGCGCACCGCCGCGTTTCACGCTACCCCGTCGGTGCGCCGCTTCGCGCGCGAGCTCGGCGCGGACCTCTCCGAGGTCACCGGCACGGGCCGCAAGGGGCGGATCCTCGTGGAGGACGTGCGCCGCCACGTCAAGGAGCGGCTCGCCGCGACGGCCCCCGCACCGGCCGGAGGGCCGGCCGCCGCCGAGCTTCCGACCCTTCCGGCCATCGACTTCTCGCGGTTCGGCGAGACCGGGGAGATGCCGCTCTCGCGGATCAAGCGCCGCACCGCCGCCAACCTCGGCCGGGCGTGGCTCACCATCCCGCTCGTCACCCATTTCGACGAGACGGACGTGACCGACCTGGAGGCGTTCCGCCGCTCCCTTCGCGGCGACCCGGACACAAGCGGGGCGCGCATCACCCTGCTCGCCTTCGCGATGAAGGCGCTCGTCGCCGCCCTGAAGGCGTTCCCGACGTTCAACGCCTCGCTCGCCCCCGACGGGGGGAGCCTCGTGCTCAAGCGCTACTACCACCTCGGGATCGCGGTGGACACCCCCGAAGGGCTCGTGGTCCCGGTGGTGCGGGACGTGGACCGGAAGCGGGTGACGGACCTCTCCTTCGAGCTCGCGGAGGTGAGCGGGCGGGCGCGGGAACGCAAGCTCCGGCCCGACGACCTGCAGGGCTCGTGCATGACCATCTCGAGCCTCGGCGGCATCGGGGGGACCGGGTTCACCCCCATCGTCAACCCGCCGGAAGTGGCGATCCTCGGCCTCGCCCGCACCCGGGTGGCGCCGGTATGGAACGGGCGGGAGTTCGAGCCCCGAACCATGCTCCCGGTCTCGCTCTCCTACGACCACCGGGTCATCGACGGGGCGGAGGCGGCCCGGTTCTGCCGCCGCCTCTGCCTCCTGCTCGCCGACGTGCGGCGCCTGCTGCTGTGAGCGGGAGGGCGCGGGCGGGCCTGCTCCGCGCCGGCGGGCGCCGCCGGCCGGATCGAACCGGTTGAATCGAAGAGGAGAGGCCAGCGCCGTGGACCCCACCAGGATCGTCGTTCCGGACCTCGGCGAGACGCCCGACGTGGAGGTCGTCGAGATCCTCGTCTCCCCGGGGGACCGGGTCGGGCTCGACGAGCCCGTGATCGTCCTCGAGAGCGACAAGGCGAGCATGGACCTCCCGTCACCGGCCGCGGGGGTGGTCGCGTCCGTGGAGGTGTCGGTCGGAGACCGGGTGGCGGCCGGGACCGTGCTGGTGGGGCTCGATACGGGGTCGGGGGCCGGGGTCCCGGGCTCCGGCGCTTCGCCGGACGAGCCGGCGCCCCGCGCCCCGGAGGCCGGGACGGGCGAAGCGGGCGCCGGCGCGCCGGACTCGAAGGCTGCCGGCGGCGCACCGCACCCGAAGGCGGGCGAAGCGGGCGCCGGAGGGGACGGACCGGATTCCTCCGCTTCCCCACCTGCCGCTTCCCCGCCCGGAGCGGCGGACGCGGACGCGGACAAGGACGCGCCATCGGGTCCCGGGCCGCGGGTCGAGGCCGGCGGCGGCGCGGCCGGCATCCCGGACGACGTCGACCTCCGCGCGGACGTGGTGGTCGTCGGGGCGGGGCCGGGCGGCTACACGGCCGCCTTCCGGGCCGCCGACCTCGGCCGGCGCACGGTGCTCGTCGAGCGGTACCCGACCCTGGGCGGGGTCTGCCTCAACGTCGGCTGCATTCCCTCGAAGGCGCTCCTCGGTACCGCGGAGGCGATGACCGCGGCGGCGGAGCTCGGAGCGCGCGGGGTCGACTTCGGCGCCCCCGCCATCGACGCGGCGAAGCTCGATGCGTGGAAGGACGGGGTCATCGAACGCCTCACCGGGGGGCTCGCAAGCCTCGCGAAGCGGCGCAAGGTGGAGGTGTTGCAGGGGACCGGGCGGTTCGAGGGCCCCCGCGTCCTCGCGGTGGCGACGCCGGATGGCGGCGCCCGCCGGATCGGGTTCGAGCACGCGATCATCGCGGCCGGGTCGAAGCCGGTACGGCTGCCGGGCTTTCCGTGGGACGACCCCCGGGTCGTCGACTCGACGGGCGCCCTCCGGCTCACCGAGGTCCCCCGGCGCCTGCTCGTCGTCGGGGGCGGCGTCATCGGCCTCGAGATGGCCTGCGTCTACGACGCCCTCGGCTCGCGGGTCACGGTGGCGGAGCTCCTCGACGAGCTCCTCGCGGGCTGCGACCGCGACCTCGTGCACCCCCTTCAGAAGCGGATCGCCTCGCGCTACCACGCGATCCGGCTCGGCGCCCGGATCACCTCCGTCGAGCCGCAGCGGCGCGGGATCAAGGTCTGGTACGGCGAAGAATCGCGGATCTACGACCGGGTGCTGGTCGCGGTGGGGCGGCAGCCCTGCGAGGTCGACGCGGCGGCGGCCGGGGTCGCGGCGGACGAACGGGGGTTCATCCCCGTCGACGAGCGCCAGCGCACGAACGTGCCGCACGTCTTCGCGGTCGGGGACGTCACCGGCCCGCCGCTGCTCGCCCACCGCGCCGCCCACCAGGGCAAGGTCGCGGCCGAGGTCGCGGCGGGGCGCAAGTCGGCGTTCGAGGCGTCCGTGATCCCGTCCGTCGCGTACACCGACCCGGAGGTCGCGTGGGTGGGGGTGACGGAAGCGCAGGCGAAGGCCGAAGGCCGGGCCATCGAGAAGGCGGCCTTCCCGTGGGCGGCGAGCGGGCGCGCGCTCGGAACGGGGCGCGGCGAGGGCCTGACCAGGCTCCTCTTCGACGGCGAGAGCCGGCGCCTCGTCGGGGCCGGCATCGTCGGGCCGCACGCGGGCGAGCTGATCTCCGAAGCGACCCTCGCGATCGAGATGGGCGCGGACCCGGAGGACGTCGCCTTGAGCATCCACCCCCACCCCACCCTCTCCGAGACCGTCGGCTTCGCGGCGGAGATGGCCGCCGGCACGATCACCGACCTCTACGTCCCCCGCCGCGGGTAGCCCCCCGCACCGTCCGGCCCCGCCCCCGGAGCAGGCATCCCGGGCGGGCGCGTTCGCCAGCCGCGGCCAGCCGGCCGATCCGGATCCCCCCTCCCGCGCCTCGTCCGTGTACGCTTCGAGCGTCTCCCGGGACGTCAGGCATCCGCCGCCGCCTCGGCTTCAGGGGCCGCCGCCGCACGCTCGCGCGGCCGTCCGGGCCGCCCGGGTCCCTCCTCCGGGACGACGACGCCGATCATGCCGTCGTCGGTCACCCGGACGAGCCTCGTCCCGACCACCCCGGCCGCGCCCGGGCGCTCCGGCGCGAAGCCGGACGCTTCGATCTCGACCCGGATGTAGTTGTCGGTCCATCCCGCTCCGTCCGGCCCCTCGGGCAGGACGCCGGCCACCCGCCCGACGTGGCGTTCGCGGAACGCGCGGCTCTTGTCCCGGGAGAGGCGCTTCAAGGCCCCCACCCGCCGCTTCTTCACCTCCGCGGGGACGTCGTCCTTCCAGCCGGCGGACTCCGAGCCGGGCCGCGGCGAGTAGGTGAACGGATGGACGTAGGTGATGGGAAGCTCCGCGAGCGCGTGGAACGTGTCCTCGAAGGCCGCGTCGCCCTCACCGGGGAATCCGCAGATGGCGTCGGTCCCGATCCCGCAGTCCGGCACCCGCCCCGCGATCCGCTCGACGAGCCGCCGGAAATCGGACGCCGTATAACGCCGCCGCATGCGGGCGAGCACCCCGTCGTTCGCGCTCTGCATCGGGATGTGGAAATGCCGGGCGAACTTCTCCTCGCCGGCCATCAGCGAGACGAGGTCGTCGCCCACCGAGGCGGGCTCGATCGAGCTCAGCCGGAGCCGTTCGAGCCCCGGCACGGCGAGGATCCGCTCGACGAGCCGGACGAGCGGACGCCGCCCCCCGGGCCCCCCGGAGCTCCCCCCGAAGGCGCCCGCCTCCCGATCGAGCCCGTAGTCCCCGGCGTGCACCCCGGTGACCACGATCTCGGGATACCCCCCGTCCACGAGCCGGCGCACCTGCTCCAGCACCGCCTCCGGGTCGCGGCTCCGCGAGGCCCCGCGCGTCTGCGGGACGATGCAGAACGAGCACGACTCGTTGCAGCCCTCCTGGACCTTCACGAACGCGCGCCGCCGCTCGCGCATCTCCGTGATCGGGACCTCGAGGAACTCTCGCGCCTCGGCGATGGGCGCGACCGCGACCCGCGCCGGCTCGCCCTGCCCGGTCCGCGCCAGCTCCTCCACCACCCGCCCTCGATCCGCCGCCCCCAGCACGAGCGAGACCCCCGGCAGCCCCGAGAGCTCGTCCGGGGCCCGCTGGGCGTAGCATCCGGTGACGACGATCCGCGCCCCGGGGTGCTCGGCGTGGATCCTCCGCACCGCCTTGCGCGCCGACGCATCCGCCCGCGCGGTGACGCTGCACGTGTTCACCACGTGGACGTCGGCCTCCCCGCGCACGGTCTCGTAGCGCCCCGACGCCTCGAGCAGGGTCCGGATGGACTCGGTATCGTACTGGTTGAGGCGGCAGCCGAACGTGCGGAAGGCCACCCGTTCCCGATTGGACTTCAAGCTCGCCTCTCCCTTTCCTGCCCGAGCACCCTCCCGGCCCGACCCGCACGTCCGGGGACGGAGGGGGCGTCCTCCCCCCGCGACGGGAGGGAAACGGCCGGCCCCGCGGCGCCGGAGACGGGAGGTTCCGCGTCGGGCGCGGAGCGCGTCCGGATCGACGAGGTCAGCCGGCGGCCGCCATGCGCTTGGTCAGGGTCACGACGTTGCCGCCGTCGACGCGCTCGTACTCGACCTTGTCCATCATCTGGTGCACGAGGAAGATGCCCAGCCCTCCGATCTCCCGGTCCTCCAGCTCCGACTCGACGTCGGCCTGCGACTCGGCCGACAGGTCGAAGGGGGCGCTGTCATCCCTGATCACGACGACGAGCGAACCGGCTTCCATGTGCACGACGATCTCGATTCGATGCGCCTCTTCGTCGTCGTATCCGTAGCTGATCGTGTTGGTCAGGATCTCGTCGATCGAGAGGTTGACGGCATACGCGAAGTCCGGCGAGAGCGCGCGGGCCTCGCAGAATGCGTCGATCTTCGCCGCCACGCCCGCGATCTCCCCCAGATCGTTGACGAGCGCGACCTCGAGAACGTTCTCATCCAAGGTCATTCCATCCCCGTGCGAAGAGACCCCCCGTTCGTTCCTCGCGCCGCCCCCGGCGCAGGAAGTGGGCGGGCGGCCCGGCAGGATAGCGTATCAGTACGCGCTCCCGGAAGATGCGCCCCGCCCGAGGCATGTGCGCGGTGGGGTTTTCGCCGGGCACGCCTCTCGCGAACGCTCTCGGGCACGGCGTCCTGGGAACGGCGCGTCTTCCAGACGCGGGCGTCCCGCCCGCATTGATCGGCGGCGGCCTCGCCATCCCATTTGCGGGCGGGACACGAGCGTTCCCAGGACGCCGCGTCCGTGGGAGGCGCCGTTCCCAGGACCTTCGCCGCTTTGATTCGACCGAATCGGGCTCACCCCCGCGAACCCATTCCGCAGCGTGAAACGTCCTTGGGAGATCCGCCGGCTGGTCCGGGGCGCCCGCCCACCCGCGCCACGCCGGCCCGTGAATCTCCACGCGAGCGTTCCTGGGGGTGCTCCCAAGGGCGCTCCCCGGGGGCATTCCCGGGGGCCACTCCGCGGAGAGTCGTCGATGTCAAGGAACCCCGGCGGGCTCGTGCGGCGCCCACTCGACGCGCCACGCCGGCTCGCCGCGGTGCGCGGCGAAGGGCTCGCAGACGAAGAGCCCGGGAGCCGCCGCGATACGGTCGCCGGCGAATACGAGCGGCCACGTTCCGCGCTCCCAGGGAGGGACGCCCGATTCCTGCATCAGGCGCTTGAGCGGCTTCGTGACGCCGCGCGCGCGGGGACGGCAGCGCTCCCCGCCCCGCCGGAAACGCACCTCCACGACGGGGGGGAGCCGCGCGGCGGCGAGGCCGTCGCCAGCCGTCCGCACCGCGGCGAGCCGACCGTGGGGGAGGTCGAGGGGCGCGCCGTCGAGGCGCCAGCGCGTATTCCAGGGCAGCCGCGGCGGGGCCCGCTCCCGTCCGGTATGGAGCTCCCCCCGATGGCGCCGCACCCAGACCCCGGCCCGCACCGCCTCCGGCCGCCGGTCGGAGCCGGCCGCCGCCACTTCTTCGGCGACCACCCTCAGCCAGTGCCGCGGAGGCGGCGGGATCCGGTGACGGGCGACGAGCCACGTCCGGAGCGCATTCGCGGCCCGCGGCGGCGGCAGGGCGGCGATCGCGGCCGCGTTCAGGGTACCCGGCGCCCTCCCCTTCGCGGCCGCGAGGTCCGCCGCCCCGAGCGCGTCCAGCATCGCCGCCGTCTCCTCCGAGCGCCGCGCGAGCCGCACGAGGGTCGCCGCGGCGCCCGGCCAGCGCTCCGCGACCACCGGAAGCACCCGGCGCCGCACGTGGTTCCGGTCATGCGCGGCCGCCGCGTTCGCGGGGTCCTCGACCCACGAGAGCCGGCGCGCATTCGCATAGGCGAGGATCTCCGAACGCGGCACCTCGAGGAGCGGGCGCACCAGCCGCAGGCCGCGCAGCGTAGCCTCCCGCCGCATGGCCGCCATCCCCGCCGGTCCCGCGCCCCGCAGGATGCGGAGCAGCGCCGTCTCCGCCTGGTCGTCGCGGTGGTGGGCGAGCAGGATCGCCTCGCCGCGCGGAACCGCCTCGGCGAGGGCGCGGTGGCGGGCCGCGCGGGCCGCCGCTTCGAGGCTCCCGCCTCCCGGGCCCGCCCGCACGGCGGCGCGGCGGGCCTCGAACCGGATCCCGAGCCGCGCCGCCGCCTCCCGGCAGTGGTCCTCCCAGGCGCCCGCATCCGGGTGCAGGCCGTGGTTGACGTGAACGGCGGCGAGACGTTCCGCCGCCCGCCGGCCGAGCACCCGGGCCGCCGCGTCGAGCAGGACGGTCGAGTCGACGCCGCCGCTGAAGGCGACCCACGACCGTTCGGATGGGGGAGACGGAGCGAAAGCCCGCCGCCCCTCCCTCCCCCCGGCGGGCGCGCCGGACCGCGCGCCCAGCACCGTCCGTACCGACTCGAGAACGGGGCTCCGCTCAGGAGGCGAAGGCGCCATGGCCCATCAGGCGCTCGTAGCGGCGCGCGATGAGCGTCTCCGGATCCGTTCCGTCGAGCGCGTCGAGCTCTTCCGAGACCGCGTCCGCGAGCCGCTCCGCCATCGTGTCGGGGTCGCGGTGGGCGCCGCCGAGCGGCTCCTCGAGGACCCGGTCGATGAGCCCGAGCTCGTGCAGCCGCTTCGAATCGATGCCCATCGCCTCGGCCGCCCGGGGCGCCTCCTCGGCCTTCTTCCACAGGATGGAGGCGCATCCCTCGGGCGAGATGACGGAGTAGACGCTGTGCCCGAGCATCAGCACCCGGTCTCCGACCCCGATCGCGAGGGCGCCCCCGGACCCGCCCTCCCCGATGACCGCGCACACCACCGGGCAGCGAAGGCGCGCCATCTCCACGAGGTTGCGCGCGATGGCCTCGCTCTGCCCGCGCTCCTCCGCCTCGATGCCGGGATACGCGCCCGGGGTGTCGATGAGGCAGAGCACCGGGAGCCGGAAGCGCTCCGCGAGCTTCATCAGCCGGAGCGCCTTGCGGTAGCCCTCGGGGTTGGGCATTCCGAACTGCCGCCGGATCTTCTCCCTGGTGTCCCGTCCCTTCTGGTGGCCGACCACCACGAGCGCCCGGCCCCGGATACGGGCGAGCCCGCCGACCATGGCGCGGTCGTCCGCGAACGCGCGGTCGCCGTGGAGCTCGACGAAGGTCGAGCACATCCGCCGGACGTAGTCGAGGGTGTAGGGCCGCTGCGGATGGCGGGCGACCTGGGCGACCTGCCAGGGCGAGAGGTTCGCGAAGATCGCGGCCGTCTCCTCCCGGACCTCGGCCTCGAGGCGGCGCACCGCCTCGATCCCCTCGGAGCCCGCGGCGGTGGCCCGCAACACTTCGAGCCGCGCCTCGCGTTCCGCGATGGGGCGCTCGAAGTCCAGCACGTCGAGCCGTCGCGAGGGGTCGTTCATCGGTACTCCAGCGATACCGCCTCCGCGCCCGGCACCTCCCGGAGCCGGGAGAGGAGCTCGCCGCGCGGATGGATCCGCCACGAGGGACCGAGATCGATGTCGGCCCGCGCCACCGGGCAGCGATAGCCGATGCGCACCGGGGTCGGGCCGTTGCGCCAGGGGGCGAGCGCCGCCTGCAGGGCCTCGCCGACGCCCTCGTTCCCCGAGCCCCGGAGGTCGATGGCGAGGCGCCGGGAGAACCGGGACCGCGCCTCGTCGAGATCGTAGAGGGCGCTCACCCGCATGGACCGCTCGCCGTTGCTCTCCTCCACCGTTCCCTCCGCCACGACGATCCGGTCCTTGACGAGCCGCCGCCGCTCGGTGGGGAGCTTCCGGTCGTCCGCGAACAGGTCCGAGTACACGACCAGCTCGAGGCGTGCGCTCCGGTCCTCGATCACCGCGAACGCCATCCGGCCGCGGCGGGTGTTCATGGGACGGACCGAGAGCACGAGCCCGGCCGCGGCCTGCACCCCCTCCCGGCGCGGGCGGAGGTCCGCGAGCCCGGCGCTCGTGATCTCGCGGAGCTCCGCCTCGTACGGCTCGACGGGGTGGCCGGAGAGATAGATGCCGAGGGTCTGGCGCTCACCGGCCAGGCGGTCGGCCATCTCGAACTCCGGGACCTCGGGGTATCCCTCCACCGCCGGCACGCTCCCCCCGAAGAGGTCGGCCTGGCCGACCTCCGAATCGCGGGCATCGCGCTCGGCGGACCGTATCGCCCGGCCGAGGACCTCCGTCATCGCCCGGCGCCCCGGACCCAGGCGGTCCAGCGCGCCCGCGTGGATCAACGCTTCGAGCACCCGGCGGTTCGTCCGGCGGGGGTCCACCCGGCGGCAGAAGTCGAAGAGGTCGTCGAACGGGCCGCCCCTCTCCCGCGCCTCGACGATGCTCTCGGCCGCGCTCCGCCCCACCCCCCGGACCGCGCCGAGCCCGAAGCGGATCCGATCCTCTCCGTCCGCCTCGAACCCCCATGCGCTCGCGTTCACGTCGGGCGGCCGGACGGCGACCCCGAGGCCGCGGCAGTCGTCCACGAGGACCACCACCCGATCCGTGTTGTCCATCTCCGCGGTGAGGGCGGAGGCCATGAACGCGGCCGGATGATGGCGCTTGAGCCACGCGGTCTGGTAGGAGACGAGGGCGTAGGAGACGGAGTGCGCCCGGTTGAACCCGTACTCGGCGAAGTGCTCCATGAGGTCGAACAGGGAGTTCGCGACGTGGGGGTCCACCCCGCGCCGGGTCGCCCCGGCGACGAACGCGGCCCGCTCCCGCGCCATCTCCTCGGGCAGCTTCTTGCCCATCGCCTTGCGGAGCACGTCGGCGCCTCCGAGGCTGTACCCGGCGAGCTCGCGGGCGATCTGCATCACCTGCTCCTGGTACAGGATCACCCCGTGGGTGGACCGGAGGATGGGCTCCACCTGCGGGAGGAGGTAGGAGACCTCCGCCCGTCCCTCCTTGCGCTCGATGAAGTCGTCCACCATGCCGGATTTGAGGGGTCCCGGCCGGAACAGGGCGACGAGGGCGACGACGTCCTCGAAGCGGCTCGGCTTGAGACCCCGCAGGAGCTCGCGCATCCCCCGCGATTCGAGCTGGAACACCCCGGTGGTGGCCCCCGAGCGGATCAGCTCGTAGGTCTCGGGGTCGTCGGTCGGCACCGCGCCCATGTCGAGGGGCGGCTCGCCGGGCCGGGTCGCATCGATCATCGCGGCGGCGCGATCGATGACGGTCAGGGTCTTGAGCCCCAGGAAGTCGAACTTCACGAGGCCCACCGCCTCGACGTCGTCCTTGTCGAGCTGGGTCACCGGCGACCCGCCGTCCGGGTCGCGGAAGAGCGGGGTGAAGTCGGTGAGCGGGCCCGGGGCGATGACCACCCCTCCCGCGTGGCGGCCGGCGTTGCGGGCGAGCCCCTCGAGCGATCGGGCGAGGTCGATGAGGGAGCGCACGTCCTCGTTGCGTTCGTAGTGGTCGCGGAGGGCGGCCTCCTCCCCGAGCGCCCGCTCGAGGGTGATCCCGAGGTCGAAGGGGATGAGCTTCGCGATCATGTCCACGAAGGGAAACGGGAGCCCGAGCACCCGGCCGGCGTCGCGCACCACCGCCTTCGCCGCCATCGTTCCGAAGGTGATGATCTGCGAGACCCGGTCCGGCCCGTAGCGCCCGGTCACGTATTCGATCACCCGGTCGCGCCCCTCCATGCAGAAGTCGATGTCGAAGTCGGGCATCGAGATCCGTTCGGGGTTGAGGAAACGCTCGAAGAGGAGGTCGTAGGCAATCGGATCGATGTCGGTGATGCCGAGAGCCCAGGCGGCGAGCGACCCGGCCCCGGACCCGCGGCCGGGGCCGACCGGCACCCCGTTCTCGCGCGCCCAGGCGACGAAGTCCGCGACGATGAGGTAGTAGCCGGCGAACCCGAGCCGGGTGACCATCTCGACCTCGTAGTCGAGCCGTTCCCGGTACGCGGAGGCGTCCTCGCCGCCGCGCAGGCGCCGCGCGAGACCGGCCCGGGCCGAATCGGCGAAGCGGCCTTCGGCGCTCTCGCCGGGCCCGACCGGGAACGCGGGCAGGCTCTCCTTCCCGAGCTCGATCTCGACGCTGCACCGGCGGGCGATCTCCACGGTGTTCTCGATCGCCTCCGGAAGGTCCGCGAAGCGGTCCCGCATCTCGTCTTCGTTCCGCAGGTACTGCTCGTCGGTGTAGCGGCGCGGCCGGTCGGGGTCGTCGAGGATCCATCCTTCCTGGATGCACACCCGCGCCTCGTGGGCCTCGAACTCCCCGGGAGCGAGGAAGCGCACGTCGTTCGTCGCGACCACCGGCGCCCCGCGCTCCGCCGCGAGGCGGACGGTGTCGTCGAGGAGCGCCTCCTCCCCCTCGCGCCCGAGGCGTTCGATCCCGAGGTAGTAGCGGTCCCCGAACCGCGCGAGCCACTCGTCCGCGAGGCGCCGCGCGAGCGCCGGCTCGCCGCGGGCGAGGGTCTGGCCGACCGCCCCCTCCCGAAACGCGGAGATCGCGACGAGCCCCTCCGTCCCGGGCCCGTCGAGCCAGGGGAGGGGGATCGTTCCTTCGCCCTCGACGTACGCCCGCGACAGCAGCCGGGAGAGCTGGCGGTAGCCCTCCGCGTGCCGGCACAGCAGCACGAGCCGGTGCGCCTCCCCCGCGGCCGGCGCGACCCGGACGTCCGCCCCCACGATGGGCTTGACCCCCGCCCGCTCCGCCTCCCGGTAGAACTTGATGAGCGAGAAGAAGTTCGCCGCCTCGGTGACCGCCACCGCCGGCATCCGGTGCGCCCGGACCGCCTCGACCAGCGCCGGGATCCGGACCACGCTGTCGACGAGCGAATACTCCGTGTGCACCACGAGATGCACGAACCCGCCGGCCCCGCTCAACGTTCCGCTCCGAGGCGCCGGCGCACCGGTGCGAACGTCAGGCGATGGATCGGGGAGGGGCCGAAGCGCCGCACCCGTTCGAGGTGGGCGGGGGTGGGATACCCCTTGTGCGCCGCGAACCCGTACTGGGGCCAGCACCGGCCGAGGCGCTCCATCTCGCGGTCGCGGTAGACCTTGGCGAGGATCGAGGCCGCGCTGATCTCCGCCACCGACGCATCGCCCCGGATCACCGGGCGCGCCGGAAACGGCAGGCCGGCCGGACACCGGTTTCCGTCGACGAGCGCGAGCTCCGGCGCCGCTCCGGCCGCGGCGAGGCCCAGGAGCGCCCGGCGCATCGCGAGGAGCGTCGCTTCGAGGACGTTCAGCCGGTCGACCTCGGAGGCCGCCGCCTGGCCGAGCGCCCACCCGAGGGCGCGTTCCCGGATCCGGTCCGCCAGCTCGACGCGCCGCGCCGGGGCGAGGGTCTTCGAATCCGCGAGCCCCTCCGGCGCCCCGTCGGGGGAGAAGACCACCGCGGCCGCCACCACCGGCCCGGCGAGCGGCCCGCGGCCCGCTTCGTCCACGCCCGCGATCACGCCGGCCGCCCCGTCACGCCGGCCGCCCCGCGAGGGCGAGGACCGCCGCCGCGGCGCTCTCGCGCCCGGACCGGAGCTCCCGGTGGATGCGGTCGAACTCCCAGCCCGTCTCCACCGGCAGGCCCCGCTCGAGGAGCCGGAGCACCGCCGGCCCCAGGCGTTCCGGGCGCGCCTCGTCCTGCAGGAGCTCCGGAACGATACGCCGCCCCGCCAGCAGGTTCGGAAGCGCGATGAAGCGGACGTTGCGGCCCAGCCAGCGCCGGAGGATGAACCAGGTCGGCGCAAGCCCCCGCCAGGCCACCACCATCGGCCGGCGAAGGAGCATCGCCTCGAGCGAGGCGGTGCCCGAGGCGAGCATCACGACGTCGGCGGCGCTCATCACCGCGCGCGATTCGCCGTCGAAGCGGGTGACCGGCGCCCCCCCCCGGACGTCCGCCATCCGCCGGAACTCCGAGTGCAGGGCGGGGGTCGCCATCGGTGCGATGAAGCGCAGCTCCGGGCGCCGCCGGTGCAGCCACGCCGCGGTCTCGAGCAGGGGACCCCCGACGTGGCGCACCTCGCGGGAGCGGCTTCCCGGCAGCAGGGCCACGATGGGCCCCTCCTCGGGCAGCCCGAGACGGCGGCGGGCCGCGGAACGGTCGCCCGGCCCGAGCTCTTCCGCGAGCGGGTGGCCGACGAAACGGGCCTCGATCCCGTTCCGGCGGCAGAGCTCCGCCTCGAACGGGAACAGGGTGAGGATGCGGTCGGCCGCCCTCCTCATCCTGGCCGCGCGATAGGCCCGCCACGCCCAGATCGAGGGGCTGACGTAGTGGACGGTGGGGATCCCGGAGGCCCGGAGCCGGCGTTCGAGCGAGAGGTTGAAGTCCGGCGCGTCGATCCCGACGAACACGTCCGGAGCGGCGGCCCGGAGCCGCCCCGCGAGACGATGCCGCTCCGGCAGGAGCTCGATGAAGCGCACCACGGCCTCGAAGAGGCCCATGACCGAGAGGCGCTCCATCGGGAGGAAGGAATCGAACCCGAGCGCCTCCATCTCCGGGCCGCCGATCCCGCTGAAACGGGCCTCGGGCTCGGCCGCGCGGATGGCGCGCATGAGCCGCGCCCCGAGCAGGTCGCCCGACGCCTCGCCGGCGACCACCGCGATGGCGGGCGGCCCCGTCACCGCCGCCCCTGCCGGACGATGCCGCGGCTCGAGGCGGCGAGAAACTCGATGAAGGGAGCCACCTCCGGACAGCGCTCCCGCATCTCCTCGAGGCGTTCCAGGGCCTCGGGCACCCGAAGGCCGTTCCGGTAGACCAGCCGGTAGGCCCGGTGCAGATCCCGGATCCTCCCGGGCTCGAACCCGGCGCGCCGCAGGCCCTCGCGATTGATGCCGTGGGCGGCGGCGGCGTTCCCGCCGGCGGTCACGTAGGGGGGGACGTCCTTGAAGACGACCGACCCCATGGCGGTGAACGCGTGCCGTCCGATCGCGCAGAACTGGTGGACGACCGTCAGGGCGCCGAGCACCGCGAAGTCGTCGACGGTCACGTGGCCGGCGAGGGTCGCGCAGTTGGCCATCACCGTGTTCGACCCGACCCGGCAGTCGTGCGCGACGTGCACGTAGGCCATGATCCAGTTGTCGTCGCCGATCCGGGTGACGCCGCCGCCGCCCGGCGTTCCCCGATGGAAGGTGCAGTACTCGCGGATGACGTTCCGGTCGCCGATCTCGAGCCGGGTCGGGCTGCCGTCGAACTTCCTGTCCTGCGGGTCGCCGCCGATGGACACGAAGGGATGGAGGTGGTTGTCGGCGCCGACGCACGTGGGCCCCTGCACCACCGCATGCGAGTCGATGCGGGTACGGTCGCCCACCTCCACGTCGTCCCCCACCACCGCATAGGGAGCCACGACGACGTCGGCGCCGAGCCGCGCCCGGGGCGAGACGATCGCGGTCGGATGAATCAACTGGCTCTGAGCGCTCCCATCAGCTCGGCGGTCGCCGCCACCTCGCCGTCCACCCGGGCCTCGGCATCCACCTTCCAGACCCCGCGCGAGCTCTGCCGGCGGCGGATGTCGACGATGAGCTGGTCGCCGGGCACCACCGGCCTCCGGAACCGGGCCTTGTCGACGCCCACGATGTAGTAGCGGGTCTCCTCCTTGCGCACGCCCATGGCGAGGATCCCCGTCGCCTGGGCCATCACCTCCAGGATCAGCACCCCCGGCATGACCGGCGCCTCCGGAAAGTGGCCGGGGAAGAACGGCTCGTTGTAGGTCACGTTCTTGAGCGCGACCACCCGCTCCCCCGGCTCGTGCTCGAGGACGCGGTCGAGCAGGGCGAACGGATAGGCGTGGGGAAGACGGTCGAGGATCTCGACGATGCCGATCCCGCTCACGATCTCACTCATCGGACTGCCTTGCGCTCCCGAGCCGCTCGAGCCGCGAGAGCCTCCGCGCGAACTCGTCCAGCTTCTGCATCCTGGCCCACATCTTCCGCCAGGCGTGGCTCTCCTGCGCCGGCATTCCGGAGGACCAGACGCCGCTCCGCGTGATGGACTTCGCGACCGCACTGCCCCCCGTGACGTGCACGTCGTCCGCGAGCTCGAGGTGCCCCGAGATCATCGCCGCACCCTCGATGATACAACGCGCTCCGATCCGGACGCTGCCCGCGACGGCGACGCAGCCCGCGATGGCGGTATCCGGCCCGATGACGACGTTGTGCGCGATCTGGACCTGGTTGTCGATCTTGACCCCGTCCCCGATGACGGTGTCCCGGAGCGCCCCGCGGTCGATCGTCGTGTTGGCGCCGACCTCGACGTCGTCGCCGAGGCGCACGCCCCCGAGCTGGGGGATCTTGACCCACGTGCCCCGATCGTTGGCGAGCCCGAAGCCGTCCGCGCCGACGACCGCTCCCGGATGCAGGAGGCAGCGCTCCCCGATCCGCGCTCCCCGGCAGATCGTCACGTTCGCGGCCAGCCGGGTCCCGCACCCGATGACCGCTTCCGGACCCACCACCGAGCCCGGCCCGATCCGCGCCCTCGCCCCGACCCCGGCCCGGCTCCCGACGACCGCGAGGGGGCCGATGCTCGCCTCGGGGGACACGTCCGCGGCGGGGTCGACGACCGCGCTCGGATGGATGCCGGGGGTGACCGCGGGCGGCTCGGCCATCAGGCCCGCCGCCCGCGCGTAGCCGAGGTAGGGGTTCGAGAGTACGAGCACGGCGGTGGGCGAGGCGTCGACGTCCCCGGGGCCGAGGATGACCGCGCTCGCCCGGGTGGTGCGGAGGTCCTCCAGATAGCGCCGGTTCGTCAGGAACGACAGCTCCCCCTCTCCGGCCGCCGCGAGCGGGGCGATCGCCCGCACGACCCGGTCCGGGTCGCCGCGAAGCTCGGCGCCGAGCCGCTCCGCCAGCCTTCCGAGGGGCCACTCCCTGCCGCCCATCGCCGCCCCTCAGCTCCCGTCCTGTCGCTCGTGCTCCTCGACGAGCCGCTCCAGCACCATCCCGGTCATGTCCACCCGTTCGCCCGCGAACAGCACCCCGTCGCTGATCACGAGGTCGTAGTCCTCGGCCTTGGCCATCGCCCGGATCGCCAGCACCACCTGGCGCTGGAGCTTCTGAAGCTCCTGGTTTCGCCGGAGGTTCAGATCCTCCCGGAACTCCTCCTGGTTGCGGCGAAGGTCGCGCTCGCGCGAGCGGACCTCGCGCTCGAGGCGCATCCGCTCGGAGTCGGCCATGACCACCCCGTCGCGGACGAGCTGCTCCTCGAGCGCCCGGAGCTCGCGCTGCATGCGCAGGATCTCCTGGTCGATGGGCGCGAACTCGGCCTGGATCCGCTGCCGCGCCTCCTCCGCCTGGGGCGACTGGTCGAGCACCCTCGAGACGTCGACGAAGCCTACCTTGATGTCGACCGCGGCGGCCGGCCCCGCCGCCGCGAACACGAGGGCGGCCGCCCACCATCCGTATCGTCGCATCATGCGGTGCACCTGGACTCCTCGAAGCAGGACCATCCCGATGGCCGGGCCGGTCGGACCGGGCTTCGTGCGAAGCCCCTCCGACGGCGCGGCCGCCCCGGCCGGCCGGCGTCGCCGCGGTCCGGCGGTCCGTGCGGACGAGACCCGAGCCCGCCCGGGGGCGCCGGCCCGCGGCCCCGCTCGTGCCTCGCCGGCCGGCGGGCAATCCCCACTAGAACGTCGTCCCGATGGTGAACTGGAAGCGCTGGACGTCGTCGCCTTCCTCGTCGTTCAGGGGGAAGCCCCAGCTCGTCGTGATGATCCCGATCCCGGCGAACCAGACCGTGGAGAATCCGGTGGAGTAGCGGATCTCGCCGGTCTCGAAGTCGCCGAAGGACTCGAAGACGTTGCCGGCGTCGAGAAAGGCGGTCAACCGGAACTGGGTGGACTTGTCCACGAACGGAAGCGGCATGATGAGCTCGGCCCGCCCCAGGGTCAGGAGGTCCCCTCCGAGCGGCCGCGGCTGCTCCACCGGGTTCAGCGGGGTGTCGCGGGGTCCGAGCGAGTTCGATCGGAAGCCCCGGACCGACCGGGGGCCGCCGGCGAAGAAGTGGCTGGTGAGCGGCAGCGAATCCGTGCCTCCGTAGCCGTCGCCGTAGCCCACGTCCGCCTCCGCCAGGAGGATCCACTCCTCCGTGATGGGAAGGAAGCGCTGGTACGAGAAGCGGGTGCGGTAGAAGCCGAGCTCGCTGCCGGGGAGCGCCACCTCCGCGAGGGCGGTGGCGTGGCTGCCCTCGGTCGGGAGGATCCGGCGATCCCGGGAATCGCGCGACCAGCGCACGGTCCCAAGCAGCTCCAGGTACTCCCCGCCTTCCTTGTCTCCGGTGCTTTCCTCTGCGAATGCCTCCACTTCCCTGGATCTCTTCGTCCCCGGAGCGAAATCGATCAGCTCGGTGGTGAGCCCGACGTGGAACCGGTCGTACTCGGTGAAGGGGACCCCGAAGTCCACCCCGGCGCCGGTGATCTCGGTGGAGTAGTCCGAGATGTCCAGCTCGAGCCCCTCCCTCTCCTGGTGGCGCGCGAAGAGCCGGCGGCTGATCCCCTCCGGCCGGAAGTAGGGATTGGTGTAGGAGACGCCGTACTCCGTCTGGCTGCTGCTGTTGTTGAACGTGAACGATGCCGCGTTTCCGGTGCCGAACAGGTTCTCCTGGGTGACGCTCACGTTGACGATCGCCCCCCGGTCCTGCGCGTAGCCGGCGCCGAGGACCAGCGATCCGGACGCGCGCTCGGTGACGTGGACGATGACGTCCACCTGGTCGGAGACGCCGGCCACGGCCTGGGTCTCGATGCGGACCTCGCTGAAGTGTCCGAGCTGGAGCAGCCGCTGCCGGGAGCGATCGAGGTCGCGGTTGACGACCCAGGCGCCCTCGAGCTGGCGCATCTCGCGCCGCAGCACCTCGTCCCGGGTCCCGTGGTTGCCCCGGAACTCGATGCGCCGCACGTATACCCGCTGGCCCGGGTCGACGAAGAAGGCGATGTCCACCTCTCCCTCGTCCTCGCGGATCTCCGGCACCGGGTTCACGTTGGCGAACGCATAGCCCTCGTCGCCGAGACGGGTCTTCACGTTCGAGGCCGTCTTCGCCACGTTGCTCCGGTTGAAGACCTCCCCCTCCCGGGTCTCCACCAGGGGCACGAGCTCTTCGGGCGGGACGATCAGGTCGCCGGCGAGCTCGACGGCGCCGACCTCGAAGGTCCGGCCCTCGGAGACGTTGATCGTGACGTAGATGGAACGCTTGTCGGGGGTGACGGAGACCTGGGTGGAATCGACCGAGAAGTTGATGTAGCCCCGATCGAGGTAGTGGGTCCGAAGCCGCTCCAGGTCTCCCGCCAGCTTCTGCCGGGAATAGCGGTCCGAGCGGGAGAGCCAGGAGAACAGGGTCCGGGTGGAGGACTCGAAGAGATCGAGGAGCTCGTCCTCCTCGAACGATCGGTTGCCGACGATGTTGATGCGCCGGATCCGGGCCACCTCTCCCTCGTCGACGTCGAAGTGGATGCCCACCCGGTGGCGCTCGAGCGGCGTCACCGTCGTCTCGATCCCGGCGGAGTACCGGCCTTGCGCGAAATAGGTCTCGCGAAGCTCCTGCACCGTACGGTTCAGGACCGCGGGGTCGAACGTGCGGCCGACCCCGAATCCCGCCCCGGCGAGCGATTCGAGCAGGTCCTCGGTCTCGAGCGCCTCGTTGCCGGAGAAGTCGATGCTCGCGATGGAGGGACGCTCCTCGACCACCACCACGAGAGCGCCGCCGTCGCGCTCGATCCGCACGTCGTCGAAGAAGCCGGTCTCGAACAGGCGCTTGATGCCCGCCGCGACGTCCTCCGCGTCCACCTCGTCCCCGACGGTGATCGGGAGCTCGTTGAACACCGTGCCGGTGGAGACGCGCCGCAGGCCCTCCACGCGGATGTCCTCGACCACGAACGACTGGGCGAACGACTGGGCGAGCGCGGCAGCCGCCGGCAGGGCCGCCAGCAGGCATACCACGGCCAGCCGGTGGAGGAGCCCGCCGCCCATCAACTGAAGAGCCTCATGACGTCATTGTAGAGAGCGAGGCCCATCAGGCCAACGAGGAGGGCCAGGCCGGCCTGGTGGCCGAGCATCATCGTGCGGGCCGACAGGGGCCCGCCCTTCACCGCTTCGGCGAGGTGAATGAGCAGGTGCCCGCCGTCGAGGACCGGGATCGGCAGGAGGTTGAGGATCCCGAGGCTCACGCTCACGATGGCGAGGAACTCGGCGAACCGGGTGAACCCGCCGCCCGCGGAGTCGCGGGCGTAGCGGGCGATGGTGATGGGGCCGCTCAGGTGCTCGGACGAGACCTCCAGGCGAACCATCTTCCAGAGCAGCCCCACGGTGAGCGAGGTGATCTCCCAGGTCCTGGCGAGCGCACGCTCCGCCGCCTCCCACGGGGTGCGCCGCTCGGTCACGTACCAGTCCCGGTCCGGCGCCGCCTCCCGGTGCAGGGCGGCCCCGATGCGTCCGACCGTCTCCCCCCCCGTCCGCACCGGGTCCGGCCGCAGCGACAGGGTCACGAACTCCCCGCCGCGCCGGACCTCGACGGGGAACGCGATCCCCGGCCTCGCCCGGACGAAACGGACCCAGTCCGCCCAGCTCGCGATCGGCCGGCCGAGCGCCCGCACGACGACGTCCCCCGGCCGCATCCCGGCCCGGGCGGCGGGCTCGTCCGGGCTCACCTCCCCGATGACGGGCCGGCTCACGGGCATCGCGGGCTCGATGCCGAGGGTCTCGAAGAACCGTCCGCTCGTGAGGTCGTCGAGGGACGTCCGGACGAGGTCGAGGTGGCCGGTGGCCGTCCCGCCGCCCCGCTCCGTCCAGCGCACCTCGATCCGGTCGCGGTCGAGGGCTTCCCCGAGGGTGGCCGCGGCCACCGCCGACCACGTCCTCGCCTCGCGGCCCTCCACCGCGACCACCGCGGCGCCGGCGTGGAGGCCCGCGCGCGCCGCCGGCGAGCCCGGCTCGACCTCGCCGACCACGGCCCTGAGACCGGCGGTCCCGACCATGAAGACGAGCCACCAGGCCAGCGCCGCGAAGCCGAAGTTGAAGGCGGGGCCCGCGAGGACGATGGCGCTGCGGGCCCACAGCGGCTTCCGGTTGAAGGCATCCCCGCGCTCCGCCTCGGGCACGTCGCCGTCGTGCTCGTCGAGCATCCTGACGTAGCCCCCGAGAGGCAGGATCCCGATGGCGTACTCGGTTCCCCCCGCCCCCTGGCGGGTCCAGACGGGCCGGCCGAACCCGACGGAGAAGCGCAGCACCCGGACCCCGAGCCGCCGCGCCACCCAGAAGTGGCCGAACTCGTGCACGGTCACGAGGATGCCTACCGCAACCACGAACGCCGCGACCGCGCCGACGAAATCCATCGTGGGTCCCACCGTCCGGCTCCGCCTCCGCGTCTCTTCAGCCGACGAGCGCGGCGGCGATCTCCCGCGCCGCCCCGTCTTCGTCGAGAATCGCGTCCAGGGTATCCGCATCCCGGGGCACGGATCGGCCGAGCGTCTCTTCCACCACCCGGGGGATGGCGTCGAAGGTCGTGCGGCGGTCCAGGAACGCCGCCACCGCCACCTCGTTGGCCGCGTTGAGCACCGCCGGCACGGTGCCCCCCGCGCGGGCGGCCTCGTAGCCGAGGCGCAGGCACGGCGCCCGGCCGAAGTCCGGCGGCTCGAAGTCGAGCCCGAGGGGCCGCGAGAAATCGAGCCCGGACACCCCGGAGTCGATGCGCTCGGGCCAGGCGAGCGCGTGGGCGATGGGGGTTCGCATGTCCGGCGCGCCGAGCTGGGCGAGGATCGACCCGTCCTCGTACTCCACCATCGAGTGCACGGTGCTCTGGGGATGGATGACGACCTCGACCCGGTCCGGAGCCGTCTCGAACAGCCAGCACGCCTCGATGACCTCGAGCGCCTTGTTCATCATGGTGGCCGAATCGACCGAGATCTTCGGGCCCATCTCCCAGTTCGGATGAGCGCAGGCCGCCTCCGGGGTCACGGACCGGAGGTCGCCGGGCGGCCGGCCGCGGAACGGGCCGCCGGAAGCGGTGAGGAGGATCCGCCGCACCCCGGCCCGCGCCGGGCGCGCCGGAAGGCACTGGAAGACCGCGTTGTGCTCGCTGTCGATGGGAACGAGCTCCGCGCCGCCCTCGCGTATCGCGTCCATGAATATCCGCCCCGACATGACCAGTGCTTCCTTGTTCGCGAGCAGGACCCGCTTTCCGGCCCGCGCCGCGGTCAGGGTGGGCAGCAGCCCCGCCGCGCCCACGATCCCGGCGAGCACGTGCCGCACCTGGGGCAGGACGACCACTTCCTCGAGGGCCGGAGCGCCCGCGAGCACCCTGGTCCCGGTATCGCGGAGCCGGCCGCGGAGCTCCGCCGCGGCCGCCTCGTCCACGAGCACCGCGAGCTCGGGCCGGTGCTCGCGGCACTGGGCCTCCATCGCGGCGACGCTGGCGCGGGCCGCGAGGGCGACGACGCGAAAACGGTCGCGATGGCGGGAGACCACCGACAGGGTGTTCGCCCCGATGGTGCCCGTGGACCCGAGGATCGCCAGCCCTTCGCCGCTCATCGCGCGGCCGCTCCGGCCTCGGCGCCCCGGCCCGCGGGCCGGTCCCGCGCGGACGCCGCGGACGCCGCGGACGTGGCGGACGTGGCGGACGTCCGGCATCCGCACCCGCGGGGCGAGCGGCGAACGGACCCTTCCCCCGACATTACCAGGCCACGACGACCGCATACACGGGGGCCGCCGCGGTGAGCCCGTCGATCCGGTCCAGGACGCCGCCGTGACCGGGAAGCAGGCGGCCGCTGTCCTTCACCCCGGCCCGGCGCTTGGCGATGCTCTCGTAGAGGTCGCCGACGACCGAAGCGCCCGACGCGAGCACCGCCGCCGGCAGGAGCTCCGCCCACGGGCGGCCGAGCCACCAGGCCGCCGCCGCGCCCGTCGCCGACGCCGCGGCGATCCCGCCCGCGACCCCTTCCCAGGTCTTTCCGGGGCTGACGTACGGAGCGAGCCGGAGCCTCCCGAACCGCCGCCCCGCGAACCACGCGCCGGTATCGGCCGCCCAGACGACGACGATCAGGGTCATCGCGAGGGCCGGGCCGTCCGGGCCGGCATGCACCTCGGCGAGGGCCGCTCCGGCCGGGACGAGGACGAGCCAGCCCGCGAGCGCGCGCGCCGGGCGCGCCGGGGCGCGCCCCGGCCCCCGAAAACGCACGACCGCGGCAAACGCCGCCACCCACCACACCACCCCCGCCCACGCGAATCCGCTCGGGGGCGCGGCGCCCGAGAGGAGCACGAGCCCGAGGGAGCCGGCCGCCGCCGCCGCATAGGCCGGGGCCGGCGCGATCCCCGACAGGCGGCTCCACTCCCAGGCGCCTCCCGCCACGACGAGAAGCAGCGCGGCCTGGAATGCGGCGGAGGGAAGGACCAGGACGACGGCGAACACGGCCGGCACCAGCCCGGCGGCGGTCAGCCACCGCCGCTTCGTCTCGCTCACCTCGCACCGGCCGCGTCCGCCGATGCGAGGGCCAGTTGCTCGCTGGTGCGTCCGAATCGGCGCTCCCGCTCCCCGAACTCCCGGAGCGCGTCGGCGAGGGCGGCCCGATCGAACTCCGGCCAGAGGGTCTGCGTGAAATGGAGCTCGGTATAGGCGAGGTTCCAGAGCAGGAAGTTGCTGATCCGCTGCTCCCCGCCGGTGCGGATCAGCAGATCCGGCGAAGGCAGCCCGGAGAGCGCGAGCCCGGACTCGAGCGCCGCCCGATCCACGGCATCGGCGCTCATCTCGCCCCGCTCGACCGCCCTGGCGACCCGGCGGACCGCGTTCACGATGTCCCAGTGCCCGCCGTAGTTGGCGGCGATCACCAGGTTGAGCCCCCGGTTCCCGGCGGTCCGGCCCTCGATGCGGTCCATGGTCTCGCGCAGGGTACGGGGAAACGCGCCGCGGTCCCCGATGAAGCGAAGGTTCACCCCGTTCCCGGCCAGATCGTCGGATTCCCGCTCCAGCACCCGCCCGAACAGGGCCAGAAGCTGCTCCACCTCCTCGGCAGGGCGCGCCCAGTTCTCGCTGCTGAAGGCGAACAGGGTCAGGCACTCGATACCCGCCTCGGCGCAGGCGCGAACGCACTCGCGGGCCGCCCCGGCCCCGGCTCGATGACCCTCCACGCGCGGCAGGCGCCGCGCCTGCGCCCACCGGCCGTTGCCGTCCATGACGATCGCGAGGTGCCGGGGCCGCGGGACCGGCCCCCCGCCCTCCGGGGACGGCTTCCTCGAAGATCCGGGGGAGGCTCCGGGGACGGACCCGCCGTCCGTCTCCCGGGACGCACGCTCCGATCGCCCGGGCCGCCTCGCATGGTGTTCCCGGGCAAGCTGCGCCGCCTCAGACATCGAGCAGCTCCACTTCCTTCTTCTTCAACAGCTCCTCGATCTCGCCCACGAAGCGATCGGTCGCGGTCTGGATCCGGCTCGCTCCCCGGCGGTCCTCGTCCTCCGTGATCTCCTTCTCCTTCAGCAGCTCCTTCAGCATCTGGTTCGCATCGCGGCGGATGTTCCGGATCGCGACCCGCGCGGCTTCCGCCTCCTGGCGGACGATCCGGATGAGGTCCCGGCGGCGCTCCTCGGTGAGCGGCGGGATCGGGACCCGGATGACGTCGCCCGCCGTCACCGGGTTGAGGCCGAGGCCGGCGCCGAGAATCGCCTTCTCCACGGCGGGAACCACGGACTTCTCCCACGGCGAGACGCCGAGGGTGCGGGCGTCGGCCACCCCGATGGTGGCAAGCTGGTTCAGGGTCACTTCCGAGCCGTGGTAGGGCACCTTGACGTGCTCGAGGAGAGCGGGGCTCGGGCGCCCGGTGCGGACCCGGGCGAGCTCTCCCGAGAATGCCGTGACGCTCTTGCGCATCCGTGCCGCCGCATCCTTCTCCACCTCATCGAGCATGTACGGTCTCCCGGTCCGGCCCCCCCCCGATGAGCGAGCCGACGGGCTCGCCGCGGGCCGCGCGGAGCAGTGCGCCCTGCCGCGCCATGTCCATGACCCGGATCGGCATCGCATGGTCGCGGCACAGGACGATTGCGGTCGCGTCCATCACCCCGAGCTTGCGCTCGATGACCTCGTCGTAGGTCAGCCGATCGTAGCGTACCGCGCCCGGATACCTCTCCGGGTCCATGGAGAACACCCCGTCGACCCGGGTCGCCTTGATCATCAGCCGCGCCTCGAGCTCCACGGATCGCAGGGCCGCGGCCGAATCGGTCGTGAAATACGGATTTCCGGTGCCGGCGGCGAGGATCACCACCCGCCCCTTCTCCAGGTGCCGGATCGCCCTCCGCCGCAGGAAGTCCTCGCAGACCTCGTTGATGCGGATCGCCGACATCACCCGCACGTGCATTCCGCGGCGTTCCAGCGAGTCCTGGAGGGCGAGCGCGTTGATCACGGTGGCGAGCATGCCCATGTGGTCGCCGGTCGTCCGGTCCATCCCCGACTCGGCGAGGCCCGCTCCCCGGAAGATGTTGCCGCCGCCGATGACGATTCCAAGCTGGATGCCGGCCCCGGCCAGACCCTGCACCTCCCCGGCGATGGACTCGAGCACCCCGGGGTCGATGCCGTAGCCGACCTCGCCGAGCAGCGCCTCGCCGCTCAGCTTCACGAGAATGCGATCGTAGGTCAAGCGTTCTTCCGGACCTGCGCCATGACCTCGGAGACGAAGTCCTCCTCCCGGCGTTCGATCCCCTCCCCCACCTCGAACCGGACGAAACGATGGACCCGGGCGCCCCGGGCGGCGAGGTACCCGGCGACCCTGGTGTCCGGGTCCTTCACGAACGGCTGGCCGAGGAGGGTCGATTCCTCGGTGAACTTCCGCAGCCTCCCGGCCACGATCTTCTCCACGATCGCGGGCGGCTTGCCGGTATCCGCCGCCTGGGCCTCGATGATCGATCGCTCGCGCTCCAGGAGGCCGGCGGGAAGGTCGGACCCTCCCACCGCGAGGGGCCGGCTCGCCGCGACGTGCATCGCGACGTCCTTGCCGGCGGCGGCGGGATCGTCCTTCGCGTCGAGCGCCACGAGGACCCCGATGCGCCCCCCGTGGGAGTAGCCGGCCACGCATCCCCCCGGCGCCGCGTCGAGGGCCTCGAACCGGCGCACGGAGACGTTCTCCCCGATCCGGGCCACGAGCTCCCGGCGGCGATCTTCCACGGTCGCGCCGCCGTCGAGCCGGAGGGCGCCGAGCGGCCCGGCCCCGTCGGGCCGATCCGCCAGCACGAGCCGCGCGACCTCGCGGGCGAACCCCCGGAACTCCTCCTCGCGCGCGACGAAGTCGGTCTCGCAGTTGACCTCCGCCATGGCGCCGCGGGAGCCGTCGTCCGCGACCTCGACCGCGATCAGCCCTTCCGCCGCGATGCGCCCGGCCTTGCGGTCCGCCGCGGCGAGCCCGCGCCTGCGCATGGCCTCCACCGCCGCCTCGAGATCGCCGCCCGCCTCCACGAGCGCCTTCTTGCAATCCATCATCCCGGCCCCGGTCCGCTCCCGGAGCGCCTTCACCTGGGCCGCGCCCACCACCCCGGCCACCGTCAATTCTCCGCCGGCCCGGCGGCCGTGTACCCGGACGCCGCGGCGCCGTTTCCGGGCACGGCCTCCGCCGGCCCCGGCCCCGGAGCGTCCTTCGCGCCGGCGGCGGTCTCCAGTTGCGCGGCCTGCCGCGCCTCGATGATCGCGTCGGCCACCCCGATGGTGTAGAGATCGATCGCGCGGGCCGCATCGTCGTTGCCGGGGATCACGTAGTCCACGCGGTCCGGCTCGTGATTGGTGTCCACGACCCCCACGATGGGAATGCCGAGCTTGTCCGCCTCCTGCACCGCGATCTTCTCGTGCCCCACGTCGACGACGTAGAGGACGTCCGGCAGCGACTCGGCGTGCTTGATCCCCCCGAGGCTGCGCTGGAGCTTGGCGAGGACCCGGCGGAAGCCGAGCGCCTCCTTCTTGCTCATGCGCTGCACCCGGCCGTCTTCCTCCATCGCCTCCATCTCCCGGAGCCGGGCGATGGAGGCGCGGACCGTCTTGAAGTTCGTGAGCATGCCGCCGAGCCAGCGCTGGTCGACGTAGGGCATGCCGCACCGGGCCGCCTCGCGCCGGATCACCTCCTGGGCGGCGCGCTTGGTGCCGACGAACAGCACCGTTCCGTTGCTGGCGGCCATCCGGCCGAGAAAGTTGATCGCCTCCCGGTAGAGGGGGAGGGTGACCTCCAGGTTGATGATGTGGATTCGATTTCGCTCCCCGAAGATGTACGGCGCCATCTTCGGGTTCCAGTACCGCGACTGGTGGCCGAAATGAACTCCGGCTTCCAGCATGTCGCGCATCGAGACGATGGACATCGGGATTCCTTGTCGGGTCGTGCCTCCACGCACCCCGTGCGCCGACCTCTCCGCGAGGCGCCCGGGCGCACGTGACGGCACGTGTGCGGATTGTCGTCGTACCTTGCCCGCGGCGGGCGCGCATTTATACCATATCCGGCCTCCCCCTTCGCCCGGCGCCGGCATGGCCATCTCGATCAAGACCCCCGACGAAATCGGAAAGATGCGCGTCGCCGGCCGGCTCGCCGCCGAGGTGCTGGAGATGATCGAGCCGCACGTGGCCGCGGGGGTCACCACGGGCGACCTCGACACGATCTGCCACCGGTACATCGTGGAGGAGCAGAACGCGATCCCGGCGCCGCTCGACTACCGCGGCTTTCCGAAGTCCATCTGCACCTCGATCAACCACGAGGTCTGCCACGGCATTCCGGGAGGCCGCCGGCTCCGCAAGGGCGACATCCTCAACATCGACGTCACGGTGATCAAGGACGGCTACCACGGCGACACGAGCCGGATGTTCTTCATCGGCAAGCCGTCCGTCATCGCCGAGCGGGTCACCCGGATCAGCCGCGAGTGTCTCTGGCGGGGCATCGAGCAGGTGCGTCCCGGGGCGCGGCTCGGGGACGTCGGGCACGCGATCCAGCAGCACGCGGAGGGGAACAACTGCTCCGTGGTGCGCGAGTTCTGCGGCCACGGCATCGGCCGGGTGTTCCACGAGGACCCGCAGGTCCTCCACTACGGCGTCCGCGGCACCGGTGAGCGGATCGAGGAAGGCATGACCTTCACCATCGAGCCGATGATCAACGCGGGCCGGCGCCACGTGAAGATCCTCCCCGACGGGTGGACCGTGATCACCCGGGACCGCCGGCCGTCCGCCCAGTGGGAGCACACCATCCTGGTGACCCGGGACGGCTGCGAGATCCTCACCCGGCCGCCCGGCGGCGGCGCATCCGTTTGACCGCGCCCGGCGAGCGCCGGGGGGCCTCCCGCCCGATCCGCGCGAAACGGGTCAGCCGCCGGTGACGGGCGGGAAGAAGGCCACCTCGTCGCCGTCGGCGACGGCGTGATCGGGATCGACGTATTCGAGGTTGACGGCGGCCAGCAGCTCCCCGGTGAGCGGCTCGCCGCCGCCGACCCGGCGCCACACCTCCTCCACGGTGGCCGGCAGGGGAGGGTGCAGGCGCTCCTCGCCGCGGCCCATCCGCTCGCGGAGACTCGCGAAGTACTTGACGGTGATCGCCATCACGGTGACCGCCATCGCCCGGCCATGACGGCCCTTCGCCGCGCCGGGGCCGGGGCCGCCGGGGCCTACCAGGACACGCGCAGTTCGAGGCCCAGGCCGTGGTCGGGCCGGAGCGTGCCGCGCTCGCGGCGCCAGCCCTCCAGGTCCAGCTCGAACCCGCCCGCCGGGCGGGCCAGACGCCACCCCAGACCGTAGCGGCGCTCCCCCTCCGGCGCCTGCCCGTAGCGGAGGTAGGGCGTCCCCACCCCGAAGCCCCCGAACGCGCCCATCCCGTAGCCCAGCTCCGCATCCAGCCCCGCTCCGTCCGGGCGGCCGCCCGACGGCAAGGGACGGCCCGCCACCCCTTCCTCCCACAGACGCGCCGTACCGCTCCCCGCGCTCCCCCACACCGGCGCCACGCTCAGCGACAGGCCGCGGCCGTTCACGCGAGGCGCGAGCCGCACCCCGCCCGTCATCCCCCACTCGTCCAGCTCGCCCCGGTGCGCCGCCAGCGCACGGCCGCGAGCCTCCAGGGTCAGACGACCCCCCGCATCGCTCCACGACACCCCGCCGCCGACCTCCACCCCCGCACCCGTCACCCCGTCACCGCCGTCCCAGCGTACCCCCAGCTCCGCCGACGGCAACACCCGGCCACCGCCGGACAGCACGTACTCCCGAGTGCCCTCGGTCGAGAATCGCAGCCGGTGCGTGCGCACCGACAGCCCCTCGATCAGGTCCCCGTTCTCCTCCACCTCGTAGCGCGTCGCCTGCGCCTCGCCCTTCAGGTCCAGCCGCAGCGCTCCCCCGCCCGGCGACACCCGCAACGCACCCCCCGCCGCCGCCGCCAGCAGCTTGCTGTCGCTCTTCTGGCGGCCGAAGCGCTCCAGCAGCGCCGCGTCGACGATCTCGACCTCCCCGGACCCGTAGCCCAACGCCCCCCACAGCCGCGACCCGGACCCCGACGACCATCCCACGTAGGGCTGCACGCTCGCCATCCGGCTCCGGTGCACCCCCGCGACCGGCCCGTCGTCCCCGCTGCGGTCCGTGTAGTCCATCCCGCTCTCGTACCACGACACCCCGGCCCCGCCGGTGAGCCCGGACCCGAAACCCACGTCCGCCCCCAGATGGGTCGCGAACAGCTCCCCCGACCACTTCAGCGATGGCGTCTCGCGCGACAGGTTCCGACGCTCCCCCGACCCCCATACGGTCACCGGCCGGCCCCCGCCCGCGCCTTCGCCCCCGCCGCCGAGGCCGGTCGCGAACGACTGCCCGCTCCACAGCTCCTTCCACGACGCGCCGCCCTCTTGCAGCGCCGGCCCGTTCGACTGCACGAATCCCGCCAGCGCCCCGGACAGCCCTCCGCCGGACGCCCCCGAGCCGCCTCCGCCCCCGCCCGCCGAGGACCCCAGCCGGCGCGACAACGCATCCATCGCGCTCGACCACGACGCCCGCGAGACCTCCGGCAGGATCGATTCGTTGATCGCCTTCAGCCGCGCCCGCGCCGGACCGATGGCCGCCTTCACCTTGATGGTGAAGGTCCGCTCGTCCTTCTGCGACTCCCCGTCGAGGTCCGTCACCGTCCAGGTGTAGGTCGTCTCATCGAACTCCTCCGTCGGCGTCCCCGACAGGACCCGTCCTTCCCGCGTCAGGCCCTCCGGCAGCGCCGGCGAGAGCTCGTAGTTCAGGTCCCCGTCCCCGCCCGTCGCCTCCGGCAGCTCCACCGGCTCGATCGCCTCGTCCACCGTGAACACCCACGTCGTCTGGGTGAAGTCCTCCAACACCGGCTTCGTGTCCTCATAACCCACCGCGAACGACGAGAACGACCTCACCTTGTCCGCGCATCCTCTCCGCCCGCCGTCGGGGGTGTCCTCCAACACCAACCGGGCAACCACCTCCCAAGCGCTGCCGTCTCTGCCGTCATGGTGCAGCAACAGCAGCGGACGCTCCTTCGCCGCACCCTCCACCGCGCCCTCCACCGGCAGGCACAGCCCCAGCCCCGCGGACGGAACCGTTCCTTCCACCTCCACATCCACCACCGTCCGCGACCCTTGCGAGTCGTAGGTGTACATATTGCTCGGCTCCGGGTTCTCCTCGGGCGCGAAGGTCAGCTTCAAAGGCTCGTCCGACGGCGAGTCGGACAGGGCCTCCAAGTCCAGCTCGATCCCCTCCGGCACGCCGGACTCCACCACCACGGTCACCTCCCGACCGCCGATGTGGTAGGTCGTCTCGCCCACGGTGTCGCCCACCTCCACCTTCGTCTCGCCCTCCACCGACACGTCCAACGACCCCGCCACGTCTTCATAGTCGCTGCCCGACGCATCGTGCGACAGCGACAGCGGCGCGGCGTAGTCGCCATCGTTCCCCGTCACCCGCACCGTCACCGTCTGCGCCGTGTCCCAGTCCGACGCCGGGAAGGTGAGCGTAGCGGGCCGCAGCACCGGGACCCTGTCCGACGGAGAGGCGGTCACCGCCACCGTCACCGGACCGGAGGGCTCCGAGGTCAGCTTCACCGTATACGTCTCGACCTCGCCCGCCGTCACCTCGAGGACCTCGAGGTCCGTCGGCGGGACCGACACGGACGAGAACGCCAACCCCTTCGTGTCGTCGTCGGTGATGGTCAGCGTCGCGCTCTCCACCGCCCCCGCGCCCATACCGTCGCCCAAGGGCCCGTCGTTGGTCGCCCTCCCCGAAACCGTCACCGTCTTGTCCGGCGCGTCCACGTCGTTGTTCACCGCGGTCACCGTCACCAAGCCCGTGCTGGTCGTGCCGCCTGCCGCGATGGTCAGCATCTTCGCCACGCTCAGCGTGTAGTCGCCCGACACCGCGCCCGTCCCCGGCGCGACCGACACCGTCACCGCCGTCTCCGCACTCGACGGGTGCGACAGCGTCGCCGTCACCGTGCTCACCCCGCCGGCCTCCGAGATCGACGACGGGTCCAGCTCCAAGGTCACCGTCGGCGCGTCGTCGTTGTCCTCGGTGCTCACGTCCACGTCCACCGGGTCGAGACCGTCGTAGTTGACGTCCCCGCTCGACGGGTCCAGGCGCACCTTCCAGGCCACGTCGCCATCGTCCACGTCGTCGTCCAACCCGGTCACCGTCACCGTCTGCGCCGTCTCCCAGTTCTGCACCGTGAACACCAGCGACGACGGCTCCACCCGCCCCTCGCTCGCATCCTCCAAGAGACCGTCCGCATCCCAGCGCGTCACCGACACCGTCACCGCCGCCGAAGGCTGCGTCTGCAACGCCACCGTGAACGTCGCCGTCCCCCCCCCCTCCGTCACCGGCCCGCCGCTCACCGCGCTCTCGTCCAGACCGAACTCGTCGTCGCGGATGATCAGCGTCGCGCTCGAAGGCGCCGCCACCATGCGCCCGCCCGCCGCCGTCGCCGACACCGTCACCCGCTTGCGCCCCGACGCCACCGCGTTGTCCACCGCCGTCACCGTCACCACGCCCGTGCTCGCCGTCGCCCCCGCCGCGAGGGTCAGCGTGGTGGTCGCGCTCAGCGTGAAGTCCCCCGCCACCGCCGGGGACACCGGCGCCGCCGACACCGTCAAGGTCGTCGCCTCCGTCGTCGGGTGCGACAGACGCGCCGTCACCGTCGAAACCTCCCCGTTCTCCAGGATCGCCGACGGCGTCAGCACCAAGGTCGCCGTCGCCGTGTCCTCGTCGTCGGTCAAGGTCAGGGGCTCGGCGGAAGGCGCCGCCACCCCGTTGCCCCCCGCCGCCGTCGCCGACACCGTCACGGACTTGTTCGCCGCGTCCACGTTGTTGTCGTTGCCCCGCACCGTCACCGTCCCGGCGCTCGTCGTCGACCCCGCCGCGATGGTCAGCGTCGTCCCCGTCTGCGTGAAGTCCGCCGCCACCGCGCCCGACGAAGCCACCGCCGCCGACGACACCGTCAGCGTCGTCGCCTGGCTCGATGGACCCGTCAAGGTCACCGTCACCGTCGAGACCCCGCCGTTCTCCGAGATCGAGGCCGGCCCCAGAACCAGGCTCGCCGTCGGCAGGGTCTCGTCGTCGGTCAGGGTCAGCGACGCCCCCGTCACCGCGCCCGCGCCCTGGCCGTTGGCCAAGGTCGCCGTCACCGTCACGCTGCGCCCCGCGCTCCCCTGGTGGACGTCGTCGTCCACGCCCGCGATCGCCGCCGTGTCCGAAGCCGCCGTCGTCGAGCCCGCCGCGATGGTGATCGTCGCGTCCGAACCTACCGTGTAGGCCCCCGACACCGCCGTCACCGTCACCGTCGATGGCTGGCTCGACGGATGCGACAACGTCGCGCTCACCACCGAGGCCCCGCCGTTCTCCGCCACCGACGACGGGTTCAGCGAAAGCACCACCCCCGGCGCCGCCTCGTCGTCGGTGATCGCCAGCGTCACGTCGGGCGGGGTGTTCGTCAGCCCGAGGCTGTCGGAGGCCGTGCCCGAGACCGTCACCGACTTGTTCGGCGCGTCGGTCGTGTTGTTCACCGCCGTCACCGTCACCAGGCCCGTGCTGGTGGTCGCGTTGGCCGCGAAGGTCAGGGTCGTCGCCGTGCTCAAGGTGAAGTCGCCCGCCGCCGTGTTCGCCCCCGCCGCCGCGGCCACCGTCACCGTCACCGCCACCGTCGACTGCCGGTCCAGGGTCGCCGTTACCGTCGCCACCCCGCCGTTCTCCGCAATCGAGGACGACGACAGCACCAGCGTCGAGCGCGGCGTGTCGTCGTCGGTGATGGTCAAGGTCACGTCCGCCGGGTTCACCACGCTGTTGCCGCCGGCCGACGTCCCCGACACCGTCACCTGCTTGCTGCCCGCCGCCACCGCGTTGCCGACCGCCGTCACCGTCACCGTCCCGGCGCTCGTCGTCGAACCCGCCGCGATGGTCAACGTCGTCGCCGTGCTCAGGCTGAAGTCCGCCGCCACCGCGCCGGTTCCCGGCGCGGCCGCCACCGTCACCGTCACCGCGGCGCTCGACGGTCCCGACAAGGCCGCCGCCACCGTCGACACCCCGCCTTCCTCCGAGATCGACGCCGGACCCAGGACCAGCGTCGCCACGGGCAGCGTCTCGTCGTCCGTCAGGGTCAGCGCCGCGCCCGTCACCGCCCCCGCGCCCTGGCCGTTGGCCAAGGTCCCCGTCACCGTCGCGCTGCGCCCCGCGCTCCCCTGGTGGATCGCATCGTCCACCGCCGTCACCGTCGCGGTATCCGAGGTCACCGTGCTGCCCGCCGCGATGGTCAGCGTCGCGTTCGAACCCACCGTGTAGGAGCCGGAAACCGCCGTCACCGTCACCGTCGAGGGCTCCGAAGACGTGCGCGACAGCACCGCCGCCACCGTCGCAATGCCGCGGTTCTCCGAAATCGAGGACGGCGACAGGAACAGCACCGCCCCCGGCGCCGCGTCGTCGTCGCGCACCGTCAGCGAAGCCCCCGTCACCGCCATCGTCGTCGAATCCGCCGCCGCCCGGGCGTTGGTGATCGACGCGGTCACCGTCTCCGTCCGGTCCGGCGCGTCCGTGTCGTTGTCCACCGCCACGACGGTCGCCGTATCCGAGGCCGCCGTCGTCGCCTCCGCCGGGATCACGATCGCCGCATCCGTCCCCGCCGCGTAGAACCCGGAGACCGCCGTCACCGTCACCGTCGTCGCCGCCCCGGAGGCGTGCGACAGCCGCGCCGTCACCGTCGCCACGTTGCCCGTCCCGCTCTCCGCGATGCTCGAGGGATTCAACGCCAAGGTCACCCCCGGCGGCCCGTCGTCGTCGGTCGTCGTCACGTCGACGTCCACGTCGGTGACGGCGTTGTAGTCGCTATCCCCGCTCGACGGGTCCAGGCGCACCTGCCAGGTCACCGTCCCGTCGTCGATCGTGTCCTGGACCCCCGTCACCGTCACCGTCTGCGCCGTGCTCCAGTTCTGCGTCGTGAAGGTCAGCGACGGCGGCGAGACCGTCCCCTCGCTCGCATCCCGGCTCGACACCGCCACCGTCACCGCCGCCGAAGGCTGCGTGTTCAACTGCACCGTGAACGTCGCCGTCCCCCCCGCCTCCGTCGCCTGCCCGATCACCGCGCTCTCGGACAGCCCGAACTCGTCGTCGCGCAGGATCAGCGTCGCGGCCGACGGGGCCGCCACCCCGCCGCCCGCCGCCGTCGCCGCCACCCGAACCTGCTTGTTCCCCGTGGCCACGTTGTTGTCCACCGCCGTCACCGTCACCAGCCCCGTGCTGGTCGTCGCGCTCGCCGCGATCGTCAGCGTGTCGGTCGAACTCTGCGTGAAGTCGGCCGCGACCGTTGGAGACACCGCCGTCGTCGTCACCGTCAGCGTCACGGTCCCCGTCGTCGTCGGGTGCGACAGCTTCGCCGTCACCGTCGAGATGCCGCCGTTCTCCAGGATCGTCGACGGCGTCAGCACCAGGGTCGCCGTCGGCGCCGCCTCGTCGTCGGTCAACGTCAGCACGGTGAGCCCCGGGTTCTGTATGCCGTTGCCGCCCGCCGCCGTCGCCGAAATCCGCAACAGCTTGTTGGCCGCGTCCACGTTGTTGTCGACGCCCGTCACCGTCACCAGCCCCGTGCTGGTCAGCGAACCCGCCGCGACGGTCAGCGTCGTCCCCGTCTGCGTGAAGTCGCCCGCCACCGCGCCCGACGAGGCCACCGCCGTCACCGTCACCGTCACCGTCGTCGCCTCGCTCGACTTGCCCGAAAGCCCCGCCAGCTGCGCCGTGATCGTGGCGATGCCGCCGTTCTCCGAGATCTGACTGGAAAGGGGGTTGATCAACAGCGACGCCGTCGGCAGGTTCTCGTCGTCGGTGATCGTCAGCGCCGCCCCGGTCACCGCCCCCGCGCCCTGGCCGTTGGTCAGCGCCGCCGTCACCGTCGCGCCGCGCCCCGCGTTCCCATGATGGAGGTCGTCGTCCACCACCGTAATCAACACCGTGTCCGACGCCGCCGTGGTGGACCCCGCGGCGATGGTGATGGTCGCGTCCGTTCCCACCGTGTAGGCCCCGGAGACCGGCGTCACCGTCACCGTCGAAGGCGCGCTCGACGGGTGCGACAAGGTCGCCGTCACCGTCGAGACCCCGCTGGGCTCCGCTATCGACGCCGGGTTCAGCGCCAGCGTCACCCCCGGCGCCGCGTCGTCGTCGGGAATCGCCAGCGTCATGCTCGACGGGGCCGCCACCCCGTTGCCCCCCGCAGCCGACGCCGCCACCGTCACCGACTTGTCCGGCGCGTCGGCCGAGTTGTCCACCGCCGTCACCGTCACCAGACCCGCGCTGGTCGTCGTCCCCGCCGCGATGGTCAGCGTCGAACCCGTCCGCGTGAAGTCGGCCTGCGCCGCGGGGGAGACCGCCGTCGTCGCCACCGTCAAGGTCACCGCCTCGCTCGACGTCCCGGACAGCGTCGCCGTCACCGTCGCCACCCCGCCGTTCTCCGAGATCGACGAAGCCGACAGCGCCAGCGCCGCCGTCGGCGTCGCCTCGTCGTCGGTGAAGGTCAGCGTCACGTTCTGCGCGGTCCCCGCCCCGTGGCCGTTGGCGACCGTCGCCGAAATCCTGAGCGACTTGTCCGGCGCGTCCACGTCGTTGTCGACGGCCGTGATGCGGCGGTTGTCGGTGGTCGTCGTCGCCCCCGCCGCGATGGTCAGCGTGCTGCTCCCCGCTTGCGTGTAATCCGACGCCTGCAAGCCCCCTTGCGCCGCCGCCGCCAGCGTCACCGTCGTCGGCTGGACCGACGGATGCGACAGCCTCGCCGTCACCGTCGCCGTCCCGCCGTTCTCCGAGATCGACGTCGCGCTCAGCACCAGCGTCGGCGTCGGCGCCGCGTCGTCGTCGGTGATCGTCATCGTCGCGTCGCTCGGGGACCGCGCCTGGCTGCCCGAGGCGCTCGATCCCGTCACCCGCACCGTCTTGTCCGGCCCGTCGGTGTCGTCGTCCACCGCCGTCAGCGTGATCAGCCCGGTGCTGGCCGTCGTCCCCGCCGGGAAGGTCAGCGTCGTTCCCGTCTGCGTGAAGTCCCCCGCGGCCGCGTTCGTCCCCGCCTCCGCCGTCGCCGTGACCGTCACCGGCTGGATCAGGGTCTTGTCCAGCGTCGCCGTCACCGTCGCCACCCCGCCGTTCTCCGCGATCGACGTGGGAGAGATCGCCAGCGTCGGCGTCGGTATGGTGCCCACCGTCATCGCGTTGGTGGTCAGGTCCAGGGTGCCCTCATGGGCGGCGCCGGCCACCGTCACCGTGAAGGTCCGGTCGCCGGTCAGCGTCGTCGAGCCGGTGTAGCCGAGCGTCAGCGTCGCCGTCGCCTCGCCGCTGGTGGCGCTCGCGTTGGTGACGCTCAGCCCGGTGATCGCCGGCGAGGCGTTGATCGTGAAGTTGGAGGCGGCCACGCTGCTGCCGAACGTGCTGCCGGTCAGGGTCACGGTGACCGTCGCGGTGTTCAGGGTCGGCCAGGTCAGCCACCCGGGGTTCGAGGACGTGACCCGCGCCTCGCTGCCGATCACCTTGTGCGCCGCCTGGTTGTTCAGGGCGCCATGGTCGCGGTTGACGGTACCGAATCCGAAACTCCTCCAGGTGGGGCCGCCGATCGAGTTGGCCGGAATGGTGATGCCGTCGGTGTCGACGTCGTCCTGCGTCACCGTGTAGCGGAAGGTGTGCACCGTCGCCCGGACCCTGTACCCCTCGCGTATGCTCGCCTGTCGCACGGTGCCGCCGATGTTGATCCTCATGTGTATGGTGTTCCAGGCGCCGCCGGCGACGCCGAAGACTTGGCCGTGGCTGATCCTGGTTCTGATCTCCTCGCCGAGGACGTAGTGGGTGCCGTTGGCGGGGGTGGAGATGATGCTGACGCTCTGGGCGGCGGCGGGCGCGGCCGCGAAGACGGCCAGCACGGCCGCCAGCCCCAGCCCCAGCCCCGCCGCGAGGGCGCGAACGCGGCACGTCACGACGTTACCCCCCCATGCGGGGGGGGGGGGTATGGATGCGATCCCGGCCGTCGTTCGAACCGGAGGCCGGCTGCTCCGGTGCTTGCCCCCGTTCAGCCGGTACGAGCCTGTCGCAAGCCAACATGAAGGCATCCTCGACTCCCGCGAGTGCATCCGGTTTCCATGCACTTCATCCAGCACGATTGGATGATACCAAATCGAGTCGGCGATCGCCCACCGCCGGTCGGGAGCCAATGGTCTGTACGGTGCAACAGCGCGCCATCCATATATGGAAGAATGAAGACGAGCAGGCGGCTGAGGTGGTCCTGGATTTTCGGACAGCCTGCTGCGGCCCCGGCGAACCGGCCCGGCGCCACCACCTGCCGAACCCACTCCACGAACGCTCGCCGCAGCTCGTCGTCCTCCGGACCCCGAAGCCAGCCCGGCAGCGCCCCCGGCACCTTCGACAGGCTCTCCGCCGAGCCGCTGTTCTCGAGCCCCACCAGGGCCGACGCCAAGTTGCGGCGTAGCGGGGCCGGCTTGGCCGCGCCGCCGCCTGCCCGGAGGTGGCTGGTCTTGCCCGGAGAGCTCCGGGTGCGGCGGCGGGACGGGACCCGGTCAGACGAGCCGGGCGAGGCGGCCCGCGCGGGCGAGCAGATCCGCACCCGTCCCGCACTCGATGATCCAGTCGCCGACCTCGGCCAGGCGCTCCGGGTCCGTGAGGCGATTCAGCAATCCCGACAGCCCCTCCGCCGTCTCAGCGTCGAACTTCCGTGCCGCTTGCCGGCAAAGCAGCGCCCGTTCCTCGGCGCGCCCACGCTCGATACCCAGATCGAACCCCTGTTCCCGCCCCCGCTCCAGCCCTTGTTCGAGGCCCCGCTCCAGCCCCTGCTCCCGACCCCGTTCGAGGCCCTGCTCGAGTCCCTGTTCGAGTCCCTGTTCGAGCCCCTGCTCCCGACCCCGCTCCAGCCCTCGTTCGAGTCCCTGCTCCCGGCCTTCCCGCAGCCACTGCTCGGTCCACTCCTTCACGCTCTCCGCCAGCATCGATCCTCCCCCTTCCAGCACCTGCACCACCGGCGGCGCGACCCCGCCGTACCGCCCCGGCACCACCACCTGCCGAACCCACTCCACGAACGCCCGACGCAGCTCGTCGTCCTCCGCCTGCCCGGCGGCGGCTGGTCTTGCCCGGCCGGGCTCCGGGTGCGGCAGCGGGGTGCGATCCGGTCAGACGAGGCGGGCGAGGCGGCCCGCGCGGGCGAGTAGATCCGCACCCGTCCCGCACTCGATGATCCAGTCGCCGACCTCGGCAAGGTGCTCCGGGTCCGTGAGGCGATCCAGCAATCCCGACAACCCTTCCCCCGTTTCAGCGTCGAACTTCCGTGCCGCCAAGCGACACAGCAGCGCCCGTTCCTCGGCGCGCCCACGCTCGATACCCAGATCGAACCCCTGTTCCCGCCCCCGCTCCAGCCCTTGTTCGAGGCCCCGCTCCAGCCCCTGCTCCCGACCCCGCTCCAGCCCCTGCTGCCGACCCCGTTCGAGTCCCCGCTCGAGACCCTGTTCGAGTCCCTGCTCGAGTCCCTGTTCGAGTCCCTGCTCCCGGCCTTCCCGGAGCCACTGCTCGGTCCACTCCTTCACGCTTTCCGCCAGCATCGATCCTTCCCCTTCCAGCGCCTGCACCACCGGCAGCGCGGCCCCGCCGTACCGACCCGGCACCACCACCTGCCGAACCCACTCCACGAACGCCCGACGCAGCTCGTCGTCCTCCGGACCGCCCACCCAATCGGACAACGCGGCCAGCAACCCCGGCAACTCCTCCGCCGAACGGCTGTTCTCCAACGCGACCAACGCCGACACCAGATTGCGGCGCGGCAGATCGTCCTCCCCCCACCGCCCCTCGTCAAGCAGGAAGTACCGCTGCGACGGCTGGTAGCGCGCCAGCGCCTCCTCCACCGGGGCGATGAGGTCTCCCACCTCGACCGGGGCGGTCCAGCGGGGGCGACCGTTGTACAGCACCACCGGCAGCACCGGCGGCAGCCGCCCGCCGGCGCCGAGCGCCCCTCGGCGGATGAGGTCCTGGTACAGCAACCCGGTGTAGACCAGGATGCGCACCGCCATGTACGGGTCGGCCGTGGACTGGAATTCGAGCATCACCAGCAGGTACAGCCACCTGTCGTCCCGGAAGCGCACCCGCCACACCACGTCGCCGTGGCGCTGGCGGAGGTCGTCGCTCACGTACTCCGCGGGGAGCTTCTCCAGGGTCGAGAAGTCGAGCGCATCGCTCCACTCGGGGGCGACGAACCCCCGCAGCAGGTCCTCGACCATCCGACGGCGGGAGAACAGGCCCTTGTACGCGGCGTCGTGCATGGGGACACCATAGCGCCGCCCGGGGCACGACGTTGCCGCAATTCGGCTCGAGATCCGCAGGAATTCGACTCGCGTTTCGTGCGCCGGGAACCCGCGCGGGCCACTCCGTTCGCCCGCCGCACCGTCCGCCATCCGCCTACGGAACGACCCGGAGCCGAATGGAATGGTCTTGGCCGGTCGGCCGTGCAAGATTGTTTACGCTGTTCTCGGTGTGATGGAAGATGAAGCAGACGGCGGTCTCCACCGCCCGATAGCCGCGATTCCAGGCGAGCGGTTGCTCGGGGCCGGCTTGGCCGCACCGCCGTTTGCCCGGCGGCGGCTGGTCTTGCCCGGAGAGCCCCGGGTGCAGCGGCGAGGTCCGATCCGGTCAGACGAGGCGGCCCGCGCGGGCGAGCAGATCCGCACCCGTACCGCATTCGATGATCCAGTCGCCGACCTCGGCCAGGCGCTCCGGGTCCGTGAGGCGATCCAGCAATCCCGACAGCCCCTCCGCCGTTTCAGCGTCGAACTTCCGTGCCGCCAAGCGACACAGCAGCGCCCGTTCCTCGGCGCGCCCACGCTCGATACCCAGATCGAACCCCTGTTCCCGCCCGCGCTCCAGCCCTTGTTCGAGACCCCGCTCCAGCCCCTGCTCCCGACCCCGTTCGAGGCCCTGCTCGAGTCCCCGCTCGAGACCCTGTTCGAGTCCCTGTTCCCGGCCTTCCCGGAGCCACTGCTCGGTCCACTCCTTCACGCTTTCCGCCAGCATCGATCCTTCCCCTTCCAGCGCCTGCACCACCGGCAGCGCGGCCCCGCCGTACCGACCCGGCACCACCACCTGCCGAACCCACTCCACGAACGCCCGACGCAGCTCGTCGTCCTCCGGACCGCCCACCCAATCGGACAACGCGGCCAGCAACCCCGGCAACTCCTCCGCCGAACGGCTGTTCTCCAATGCGACCAACGCCGAAACCAGATTGCGGCGCGGCAGATCGTCCTCCCCCCATCGCCCCTCGTCAAGCAGGAAGTACCGCTGCGACGGCTGGTAGCGCGCCAGCGCCTCCTCCACCGGGGCGATGAGGTCTCCCACCTCGACCGGGGCGCTCCAGCGGGGGCGACCGTTGTACAGCACTACCGGCAGCACCGGCGGCAGCCGCCCGCCGTCGCCGACCGCCCCACGGCGGATGAGGTCCTGGTACAGCAGCCCGGTGTAGACCAGGATGCGCACCGCCATGTACGGGTCGGCCGTGGACTGGAATTCGAGCATCACCAGCAGGTACAGCCACGTATCGTCCCGGAAGCGCACCCGCCACACCACGTCGCCGTGGCGCCGGCGAAGGTCGTCGCTCACGTACTCCGCAGGGAGCTTCTCCAGGGTCGAGAAGTCGAGCGCATCGCTCCACTTGGGGGCGACGAACCCGCGCAGCAGGTCCTCGAACATCCGACGGCGGGAGAACAGGCCCTTGTACGCGGCGTCGTGCATGGGGACACCATAGCGCCGCCCGGGGCACGACGTTGCCGCAATTCGGCTCGAGATCCGCGGGAATTCGGCTCGCGTTTCGTGCGCCGGGAACCCGCGCGGGCCACTCCGTTCGCCCGCCGCACCGTCCGCCATCCACCTACGGAACGACCCGGAGCCGAATGGAATGGTCTTGGCCGGTCGGCCGTGCAAGATTGTTTACGCTGTTCTCGGTGTGATGGAAGATGAAGCAGACGGCGGTCTCCACCGCCCGATAGCCGCGATTCCAGGCGAGCGGTTGCTCGGGGCCGGCTTGGCCGCACCGCCGTTTGCCCGGCGGCGGCTGGTCTTGCCCGGAGAGCCCCGGGTGCAGCGGCGAGGCCCGATCCGGTCAGACGAGGCGGCCCGCGCGGGCGAGCAGATCCGCACCCGTACCGCATTCGATGATCCAGTCGCCGACCTCGGCCAAGCGCTCCGGGTCCGTGAGGCGATCCAGCAATCCCGACAGCCGCTCCGCCGTTTCAGCGTCGAACTTCCGTGCCGCCAAGCGACACAGCAGCGCCCGTTCCTCGGCGCGCCCACGCTCGATACCCAGATCGAACCCCTGTTCCCGCCCGCGCTCCAGCCCTTGTTCGAGACCCCGCTCCAGCCCTTGCTCCCGACCCCGTTCAAGGCCCTGCTCGAGTCCCTGTTCGAGTCCCTGCTCCCGGCCTTCCCGGAGCCACTGCTCGGTCCACTCCTTCACGCTTTCCGCCAGCATCGATCCTTCCCCTTCCAGCGCCTGCACCACCGGCAGCGCGGCCCCGCCGTACCGACCCGGCACCACCACCTGCCGAACCCACTCCACGAACGCCCGACGCAGCTCGTCGTCCTCCGGACCGCCCACCCAATCGGACAACGCGGCCAGCAACCCCGGCAACTCCTCCGCCGAACGGCTGTTCTCCAACGCGACCAACGCCGAAACCAGATTGCGGCGCGGCAGATCGTCCTCCCCCCACCGCCCCTCGTCAAGCAGGAAGTAGCGTTGCGACGGCTGGTAGCGCGCCAGCGCCTCCTCCACCGGGGCGATGAGGTCTTCCCACCTCGACCGGGGCGCTCCAGCGGGGGCGGCCGTTGTACAGCACCACCGGCAGCACCGGCGGCAGCCGCCCGCCGTCGCCGACCGCCCCGCGGCGGATGAGGTCCTGGTACAGCAGCCCGGTGTAGACCAGGATGCGAACCGCCATGTACGGGTCGGCCGTGGACTGGAATTCGAGCATCACCAGCAGGTACAGCCACGTCTCGTCCCGGAAGCGCACCCGCCACACCAGGTCGCCGTGGCGCTGGCGGAGGTCGTCGCTGACGTACTCCGCGGGCAGCTTCTCCAGGGTCGAGAAGTCGAGCGCATCGCTCCACTCGGGGGCGACGAACCCCCGCAGCAGGTCTTCGACCATCCGACGGTAGGAGAACAGGCCCTTGTACGCGGCGTCGTGCATGGGGACACCATAGCGCCGCTCGGGGCGCGGCGATGCCGGCGCCAGGCTCGAAAGGCGTAGGCGACCGGAGCGCGTTTCGTGCGGCGGGACCCCGCGCGGACCGCTCCGTTCTCCCACCGCACGGCCCCCCGGCGCCGTCCGCCGTGCGCCCACCGAACGATTCGACGTCGGCTCCCCTTCCCCCGAGGCAACCGGCTCGGCATCTTCGGCATCGCGCCGGTTTCGCACCTGCCGCCGCCATCCCCCCGCCCGGAGCCGGCCCCGAATCCTTCGCGAGGTCCGTGCTCGACGCGACGACGACCGCGCACAGGCGGAAGCCCCGTGGGGTGGAATCCGACAAGAAGCCCCTCGAACCGCCCCAAACCACGGAACAACGCCGCCTCCGTGGGGGTGAAAAACATCTCGACCCCCGATCTCCACTCCCCTCGGATCAAGAATCAAGAGCTTACGAACAGCGCCCGGGGCTCTTGTCCAACGAGAGGTGAGCCTGAAGGGGCGTGAGTCGGGATCATCGGAGGATGATCGTGACCCGAGCAGACCGAGCGACTGGCGCCGCCGCCCCACGCCGCCGGTCCGTCGCGCCCGCCTCACGAGCCGGCGCGCGGCGGAAGGGGGTAGTGCGCGGGGGGCGTCCCGTCAGTGCCGCGCTACGCGCGCGGCGGCGATGCCGAGCGCCGGGACCGGCGTCAGGCCGCGCGCCGCCCGGCGATGGCTTCGCGCAAGCCTTCCAGCAACCCTTCCAGCTTCGCTTGCCCGTGCTCGACCCGAGCGAGTCGTTCCTCCACTCGCGCCGTGTCGGCCCGGCGGGCTTCCTCCATCCGCGCCGTGTCGGCCCGGTGGGCTTCCTCCATCCGCGCCGTGTCGGTCCGGTGGGCATCCTCCATCCGGTCCATGCGCGCTCCGAGGTTGTCTTCGATGCGGTCCATGCGGCGATCGAGCCTCGCTTCGAGGCGAGTCATTGCGCGCCAGCCGAGCCCGACGATCGCGATGACCACCGCGAGGCCGGTCCCGATGACCGATCCGACGATGCTGAGAATGCCGACGTCCATACCGGGAGGGTAGCAGCTTCGATGAACCTCGCGCCAATCCCCCGCCGCCGGTCCGTCGCGCCCGCCTCGCGAGCCGGCGCGCGGCGGAAGGGGGCAGTGCGCGGGGGGCGTCCCGTCGGTACCGCGCTACGCGCGCGGCGGCGATGCCGAGCGCCGGGACCGGCGTCAGGCCGCGCGCCGCCCGGCGATGGCTTCGCGCAAGCCTTCCAGCAACCCTTCCAGCTTCGCTTGCCCGTGCTCGACCCGAGCGAGACGTTCCTCCACTCGCGCCGTGTCGGCCCGGCGGGCTTCCTCCATCCGCGCCGTGTCGGCCCGGCGGGCTTCCTCCATCCGCGCCGCGTCGGTCCGGTGGGCTTCCTCCAACCGCGCCGTGTCGGTCCGGTGGGCTTCCTCCAACCGCGCCGTGTCGGTCCGGTGGGCATCCTCCAACCGGTCCATGCGCGCTCCGAGGTTGTCTTCGATGCGGTCCATGCGGCGGTCGAGCCTCGCTTCGAGGCGAGTCATCGCGCGCCAGCCGAGCCCGACGATCGCGATGACCACCGCAAGGCCGGTCCCGATGACCGATCCGATGATGCCGACGTCCATACCGGGAGGGTAGCAGCTTCGATGAACCTCGCGCCAATCGGCCCGGCGTCGGCCGCGGCCCTTGGGCTGCGGCACGCCGCGCGTTCCGGCCGCCACGGCGCGCCGTCCGCCGCGTCCTGCCCGGCTTCCGCCACCTCGCGCATCCAGCCGAGGGCCGTCTCCAATCCGAGCACGTCCGCCTGGTAGACCTTCGTGCGGTCGGCCGTCAGGACCGGCACGCCGAGGTACACGGTCGCCGGCCCGGTCACCGCGGCCGTGCGCCCCGAGAGCGCACTCCCGTCCGCCTCGTGGTGGTCGCCCCCCGGCCAGCCGGTCGGCATCTGCCGGTGGAACAGCAGGACGTGCCGCCCGTCCACGCACCACGGGACCCAAGCGCGCAGCTCGACGAGCCCGAAGCCCTGCACCGTCGGGAAGCTCCTCGTGGAAGTCCACCCGCACGGTGTCCCTCGTCGCCGGGGCGGTCTCGGGGCGACCGGCTGCCCGAGCAGGTGGTCGCACCGGCCGGGCACCCGCCCCGGGTCCACCGAGGGGAGGCGCAGGTCGAGCCCCACGCTCACCTCGGGCGCGGCGAGCCCCCGCCGTAACACGCGACCGGGACGAGCCGGCTCCGCTCCTCCCCCGGCTCGCCGCAGACCGCCGACGACTCGACGACCAACGCCCGCATCCCCGCGTGCGTCCCGAAGACCCACTCGCGGAAGCTCCGGAACCGGAAGCCGCCGGCCGCCAGGGCCCGGCAGACGGCGCGGATCGGCTCCCGGCCGGCGGGCGGCGCACCACCTGAACGGCTATACTGCCGGGATACGGTTCGTCAGGTGCGAACGTCCGGCCCACGCCGATGACGGCGGCGGCGGGGGTAGCCGGCGTCCGCGCACCGCCGGATCCGCGAGCGGGAGTGCAGGGAGCGTTACGCCGTGTTCTACAACAGGATCTTCAGAGAGGAGGCGCTCGCCCGCCGGTCCCGCCCGGAGCCCCTCGACGGCCGGCTTCAGGTCACCGCGCCCCACGAGTGGATGGTGCTGGCCGGGCTCGGGCTGTCGCTTCTCGCATTCATCCTCTGGGGCGTGTTCGGGAGCGTGGACCTGAGCCTTACGGCCCGGGCGGTGCTGGTCCAGCCGGGGGAACGCCATGCCGTGGTATCCCCCGTCTCCGGCAACGTCGTCGAGGTTCTGGCCGAGAGCGGGGACGTTCTCGAAGCGGGGCAACCGATCGCCCGGGTGCGTCTGCCGGAGGCGGAGCGCCAAGCCCGGATCACGCGGCGGCTCGTGAGCGCCGTCGCGGAAGGGATGCGGCCCGCCGGAGGCGCGGCCGCCGCCCCCGCACTCCGGGAGGCACTGCTCGCGGCGGCGCGGAACGAGCTCGGAGAGATCGAGCGTGCCGCCGGAGAGACGATCGTCGCTCCGCACGGAGGGGAGCTCGTGGCGCACCGTCTGGTTCCAAGCCAGCCGGTTCATGCCGGGCAGACGGTCGCCCAGGTCCGGGGCAAGGCGGAAGGCGCCTGGCAGGCGTTCGCGTTCGTGTCGCCGCGGGACACCGGGAAGCTCGCCCCGGGCATGGACGCGGAGGTCCTGGTGGCGTTGCCCGGCCAGCCGGCCTCGATCCCCCTGGAGGCTCGGGTGCTGGCCGTGTCCTCCCGGCCCGCCGCCGCCCCGGAATGGCTTGTCGACCTGGGTCTCTCGACGACCGCCCCTTCACACCTGCTCCGGTTGGTCCTGAACGATCCGGCGCACGTCCCGATCGCCGATGGTGCGGGCGGGACCGCCCGGGTCGTGCTGGGGGAGCAGTCCCCCGTCGCGCTGCTGCTGGCCGGCGGAGGCATCTGACCCCCGCCGCCCCATATCCGGCGATGAGCGAAGACCCCGCCCGCCGCGCCGCGGGAGACGATCCCGCCGGACGGACCGCCTTCCCGGCCCGCCGCACCGCCGGCACGGCGAAGCCATGACGACCCGCCGCTCCACTCCGGACGAGACACCGAAGCAGGTGCGCACCGCCCGGGAGGCGCCGGCGCGGGACCGGCGGACCCGCACCCCGGTGCTGCTCCAGCTCACCCAGACCGAGTGCGGGGCCGCATGTCTCGGGATCGTGCTCTCGTACTTCGGGCGCTGGGCCTCCATCGAGGAGCTGCGGGAAGCCTGCTCGGTGGGGCGGGACGGGTGCAACGCGGCCGACGTCTTCCGCGCGGCGCAGCGGTACGGCCTGGAGACGCAGGGATGGCGCAAGCAGCCGAGAGAGCTCCGGAGCATGTCCCTGCCGCTGATCCTCTTCTGGGAGTTCAACCACTTCGTCGTGCTCGAAGGGTTCCGCAAGGGGCGTTTCCTGATCAACGACCCGGCCAACGGGCACCGGACGATCGGCGAGGAGGAGTTCGACCGGGCGTTCACGGGGGTGACGCTGTCGTTCCGCCCGGGCCCCGATTTCCAGCCGGGCGGGGTCCGCCCCGGCATCCTGTACCGGGTCCTGCCGTGGCTGCGCGAGGTCAAGGAGCCACTCGCGTTCGCGATGTGCTGCGGATTGCTTATGACCGTGCCTGCCCTCGCGCTGCCGTTCCTCACGGGCCTGTTCGTGGACTTCGTGCTCTCCGGCCGCGAACCGGCCTGGGGCCCGGTGCTGGCCGGGATCCTCCTCACCGCCGCGGGACTGCTCTACCTGCTGACGTGGCTTCGGGAACGCTGTCTCCGGCAGCTCTCCGTGCGCCTCTCCGTCGACCACGCCGAGCGCTTCATGACCCGGCTGCTCCGGCTTCCCATGCGCTTCTTCTCACAGCGCCTGTCCGGCGATCTGACCTCCCGGATCCAGCTTCTCGACGCGGTCTCGAACATCGTCTCGCGGCACTTCGTCGGCATCCTCGTCGAGCTCGTCACCGGCATGGCGTTTCTCGTGCTCATGCTGGCGTACGACCCGCTGCTCACCGCCGTGGTCGTCGGGCTGGGCGCGCTCAGCGCCGTGGTCATGCGCGCCCTGGCCCGGCTGCGGGTGGACGAGAACCGCAGGCTCAGGCGGGAGCAGGGGATGCTCTACGGGATCGGAATGTCCGGCCTCGGCCGGATCGACGCGCTGCAGGCGACTGCCGCCGAGGACGACTTCTTCTCCCGCTGGACGGGGTACCAGGCACGGGAGCTGCTCGCCCGGCAGCGGTTCGCCGAGCTCGGCTACGTGAACCAGGCCTTGCCGGTGCTCTTCCTGATGCTCGGCTACGCGGCGGTGCTCGGTCTCGGCGGCTGGCGGGTGACGTCGGGCGACATGACCGTCGGGATGCTGACGGGGTTCTACATGGCGGCGACGAACTTCCTGCAGCCGATCGGGCGCTTCGTCCAGCTCGCGGACGTGTTCCAGATCCTGGAAGCGGACCTGCAACGCCTCGACGACGTGTTCGACGCACCCGACGAAGGCGGCCTCGATCCCGTTTCCGACGCCTCCCGGGGCGAGGTCTCGACCTTCGCCGGGCGGCTGCGGCTCAAAGGCCGGGTCGAGCTTCGCAACGTCACCTTCGGCTACCAGAGCAACCGGGACCCCCTGCTCGAGGACTTCAGCCTGACCATCGAGCCCGGCCAGCGGGTGGCGATCGTCGGCCCCAGCGGGTCGGGCAAATCGACGCTCTCGTCGCTGGTGGCGGGCATCCACCAGCCGTGGTCGGGGGAGGTCCTGCTCGACGGGCGGCCGCGCGGCGAGATCCCGCGCGAGCTGCTGACCGACTCGGTGTCCCTCGTCGACCAGCACGTCTTCCTGTTCGCGGACACGGTGCGCGACAACCTGACCATGTGGATCCCGGAGGTTCCGGACCACGCCCTGACGGAGGCGGCCCGGGACGCGACCATCCACGAGGAGATCATCTCCCGGCCGCTCGGCTACGACGCGCCGGTCGAGGAAGGGGGCCGTAACTTCAGCGGCGGCCAGAGGCAGCGGCTGGAGATCGCGCGCGCCCTCGTCAACAACCCCTCGGTGCTGATCCTGGACGAGGCGACCTGCGCGCTCGACACGATCACCGAGGTCCGGATCGACGACGCCCTGCGGCGTCGGGGGTGCACCTGCCTCATCGTGGCCCATCGGCTGAGCACCATCCGCGACTGCGATCTGATCGTGGTCCTCGACCGGGGGCGCGAGGTGCAGCGGGGCGCCCACGAAGAGCTGATGCGGGAGACCGGCGGGCTCTACCGCCAGCTCGTGGAGTCGGGCTGAACGGGGGCGCGGAGCGGGGCGTGGAGAAGCGGGTCGTGGACAGGCTCGGGGAGATCGCACTCTCGCGGGGCGAGGCGTTCGTCGGCGGCGGCAACCGGCCCATCCGCCTCTCCGACCCCGAGGAGGTATGGTACGTCGTCAAGGGCGCGGTCGACGTATTCGTCGCCCAGCGTCTCGGAGACGACGAGGCGGAATCGGACTACCGGCAACACCTGCGCGCCGGGGCCGGACGGCTGATCTTCGGCGTGGATACGGACGAGGCGGGCACGTCGTCGGTATACATCGCAAAGGGTCTCCCCGGCGCCGAGCTGCGCCGTATCCCCCGGGCCGTCTTCGCCGACCTCGGGACCGTCGATCTGCTGGCCGGGCAGATCGATTCGTGGATCACCGACTTCACGGCCACGATCGCCCGCGAAGTGATGCCGCGCCCGCGCCCCGAGCGGTTCCTGGCCCCGGACGAGGAAGGCGTGCTCGTGAGCGAAAGCGTGCTGGGGACCCGGCACGGCGTGGTCTGGGTTTCCAGCCGGGACGGAAACGCGGCGCTCCTCGACACCGGGGAGCCGACCGGCGACGGCCCCGGCTGGATTCCCGTCACCGTCCATAGCTGGATCAGGCTGTTCCACCCCTCCCGGCTGACCGTGACCTCGACCCCGGCGCTCCAGGCCGAGGGGCTCCTGTTCCCCGCGCTCTCCGAGTTCCATCGGCTGGCGCTGTCCGCCGACGAGATCAACCGGCGCCTGATGCTCGTCGACATGGCCAACCGGCAGCGCACCCAGGCCCGGTACCGCCGCCGGAGCGAGGAGCGCGCCCGCGACGGCCTGTTCGGCGTGCTGGACACCCGCGGAGCCGTGGTCCGGGACGACGGATCGGCCCTGCTGAGCGCCCTCGAACAGGTCGGCAACCACGAGCGCATCCGGTTCCGCGCTCCGCCCGGCCGGAGGAGAACGGAAGGGAGGGAGGCTCCCGATCTGGCGGAGATCCAGCGCGTATCGGGGGTCCGGGGGCGCAAGGTCACGCTCGCGGGCGAGGGCCGGTGGTGGCTCGGCGACAGCGGGGCGATGCTGGCGTTCCGCCGCGAGTCCGGCCGCCCGGTGGCGCTGATTCCGGGCGTTTCGGGACGTTACCGCATGTTCGACCCGGAGACGGGCCGTTCGGAACGGGTCGACGCGCGCCTGGCCGGCGACCTCGCGCCCGAGGCCCACTTCTTCTACCGCCCGCTGCCGCGGGAAGACGGCCCCCCCTCCCGCCCCTTGTTCCGCTTCGCGTTCCGCGGGCTCGGGAGCGGCCTCACGCGCGCCGCTCTGGCCGGGCTGCTCGTGGGCCTCCTGATGCTGACCCCTCCCATCCTGCTCGGCACGCTCGTGAACCGCGTGATCCCCGGCGGGTCCGGCTGGCAGCTCCTGGAGCTGTCCGCATCCCTGGTGCTGCTGGCGGCCCTCACGGCGCTCCTGCAGATCCTCCAGGGAACGGCCATGATGCGGCTGGAGGCCCTCGTGGCCGCCCGGATCGGCGCCGGACTCTGGGACCGGATGCTCGACCTGCCGCAGCGGTTCTTCCGCCGCTTCTCCTCCGGCGGTCTGGCCATGCGCGCCATGGCCTTCCAGGAGCTGCGCGATCGGGTCTCGGGGGTGGTCGGCAACGCGGTCCTGTCGTCGATCTTCCTCCTGCCGACGTTCGCCCTGCTGTTCCTCTACGACACCAGGATCGGCTGGCTCGGCCTGGGGCTGGGGCTCTTCTCCATCGGGGTGACGTCGACCATCGGCATCCTCCAGCTTCCTCACCACCGGCGCCTGCTCACGATCTCACGGCGTCTGGCGGGAACCCTGGTGCAGCTGCTGAACGGGGTCGGCAAGCTCCACTCGACCGGATCGGAAGGGATCGGGTTCGCCCTGTGGGCGAAGGACTACCGGGAACAGAAGCTGGTCGAGATGCGGCTCGGCCGGCTGGGCGAGCACCTGATCGCCTTCCTCACCGCCGCCCCCCTGCTGGCCGCGGCAGCCCTGTTCGCGGTCGCGATCCGCGACGGCGGCGAGGCCCTGCCGATCGGGGATTTCCTCACCATCTACGCGGCCCTCGCGGTGTTCTACATGGCGCTCGCCCAGCTCGGCGGGTCGTTCTCCGCCGTCGCCGCCATCGTGCCCGCATACGAGCAGGCGATCCCGCTGCTGGAGGCGGTACCGGAAACCGGCGCCGAAGGCGAACCGCCGCCGGAGCTGAGCGGCGACGTCCACCTCGACCACGTGAGCTTCCGCTACGGCGAAGACGGCCCCCTCGTTCTCCGGGACGTCTCGATCCACGCCCGGGCGGGCGAGTTCGTGGCCATCGTCGGGGAATCCGGGGCAGGCAAGAGCACCCTGTTCCGGCTCGCCCTCGGGCTCGAGGTCCCGCTGTCGGGCACCGTCTACTACGATGGGCGCGACCTCGGGCGCCTCAGCAAGCGCGCGGTGCGCAGCAACGTCGGCATGGTGGTGCAGGACGCTTCGATGCAGCCCGGAACCGTCCTCGACAACATCCTCGGGGTGTCCGGGGACCTCACCGAGGAGGACGCCTGGAAGGCCGCCCGCCTCGCGGCCGTCGACGAGGACCTCGCGGCCATGCCGATGCGGATGCATACGGTCGCCGGCGACAACTCGTCGATGTTCTCGGGCGGGCAGATCCAGCGGATCATGATGGCCGCGGCGCTGGTCCGGTCCCCGAGCGTCGTCTTCCTGGACGAGGCCACGAACTGGCTCGACAACCGGAGCCAGGAGAAGGTGATGCGGAGCGTGGCGGACCTGGCCGTCACCCGGTTCGTCAGCGCGCACCGCCTGTCGACCATCCGGATGGCCGACAGCATCTACGTGCTGCACGACGGCCAGGTGGTCCAGACGGGAACCTTCGACGAGCTGGTGGAGATCGAGGGCCCGTTCCGGAACCTGGTCCGCCGGCAGATGGCCTGATCCGGCAACCGCCCCCGCGCCTTCGCCCTCGCCGTCAGGCGCCGGCCGCGCCGCGCCGCTCCCGTTTCGTTTCCGTCCCGGAATCCGCCGGGGAAGGGACCGTTCGCACGAGGGCCTCGATGCACGAAGCGGTGTCGAGCATGGCGGACGCGAATCCCACCGTCGGCGGGTTCGGCGGCAGGGGGCCCTGCCAGAAGCGGTGCTCCGGCCAGCTTCCGTCGGGCCGTTGCCGGTGCAGGATCCGCTCGACCGTGGCCCGCAGGTCCCCGCCCTCCGGCGGGGCTCCCAGAAGGTGCAGGGCGGAGAGCGAGCGAGCGGTGCGCAGCGTGTCCCCGTAGCTGCCGTCCGGGCCGCGTCGGGCGCGGATCCGGGCCGCGAGTACGGCTCCGAGGTCCCGGAACGCGGGCACGCCCCGTTCACGGGCGCGGGCCAGGGCGTCATAGAGGTCCAGGACGTCGGGATAGTAATGGGAAGTCCCGGCCGCATTCCCGTCCCGGACCAGACCGGCGAGCCAGGCCGCCGCCTTCTCGCCGAGGGCGTTCCGGCCCTGGGCCGCGAGGTAGCCGACGACGTTGGCGTTCACCACGCTGTCCACGTCCTCGACGGCGGCCTTCCCGCGCCGCGGTGCGAGCCAGGTCCCGAACCTTCCCCGGTCGTCCTGCGCCGTGCGCATCGGCCCGAGGTTCGTGGCGGACAACACCCAGGGATGCCACGGGATCGCCTGGGAGCAGATGCTGAGACTGTCGAGATCGTTCGGGAGGCTCGGCCAGTAGCGCCACACGCCGGGGTAGCGCATGGACCGGAAGACGAACTCCCCGGATCGGCTCCGGAGCGACCGCGCCCGGGGATCGTCGCAGACGGCCACGGTCAGCGCGCCGAGGGCGGCCACGAAGGGGGCCGACTCCTCTTCCGAAGGTCCCGTGAGCTCCAGGTTCCGGTACCTCCGCGACGGCCACGCCCCGTCGGGGCGGATGGCGGCTTCGAGAAAGCCGAGCCCCCGGTCCACGGCGCCGCGCACCGCCTCCCGGAGCCGCGGCGGGGCGGCGAAGGGGCGGCCGGCGCCGCGCGAGGGTTCGGCGGCGGGCGGTCCGGAGGATTCGTGCATGACGACCGAGGTCCTCGCTTCATGCCGGTGGGAAGGGGGTGAACCCCGGGAGGTTGGAAGCCTGGGAAGGCCGTCGCCGCCGGTGGCGGTCATCCCCACGGGGCCGGGGCGGCGGACCCGTCCGGCGCCAGGGACCATGCCATGCCGGCATAGGCCTTGGCGGCGGCCTGGCCGCCGGTGACCGTGAGCTTGACGTGGTTGATCCCCTTGAAGACGAGGAACACCCCCCGGCGGTCGAACATCTTGTCGAGCGCACACCACTCGAGCAACCCCCGCGCCTTCGCCGGAAGGCACCAGCCGCGCCGCTCCAGCCGCTCCACGACCGGGCGCCAGTCGCTCCGCCCGGTGATCAGCCAGCCGTTGCGTTCGCCGCTCCACGATCCCGCGTGGTACAGCTCCAGGCCGATCCGGGGCAACAGCCCCTCGGCGGCGGCGTCCACCGCCAGCCGGAACCGGGGCAACACCTCCCCGAGGTCGGTCAGGACCTCCGTCGCCAGGCGGATCGACCCGTGCCGGCCCAGGCGTTCCAGCACCCCGCCGATCTCGTCGCGCCCGATCCCCTGCACCACCAGCCGCACCGCCCGCGGCGCCCGGTCCGGCAACGCTCCGACGTGAGCGACCCTGCCGTCCGGCGGCAGCGCCTCCAGCACCCGGTCCACCCACCGCCGCAGCTCCCCGTCATCGGTCCACCCGACCGCGCCCGCCAGCACCGCGATCGGCAGGGGCCGCGGGCGCTCATGCGGCTCGGGGGGTTCCGCGAGCCGCACCTTCAGGAACACGCCCGGGTCCGGGCGCCGACCGGCCGGCGTCTCCGCCAGATCGTACTCGAGCATCGTTCCCCCGATGCAGTCGTGCAACGTGGAGTCGGCCGGTCCGATCTCGACGAGATACCGGGCGAGCGCCGCCGCCGCCGAGCCCGGGCGCGCCGCTTCGCCCCTGCGGATGAAGTGCCGCGCCAACGGCCCCCCCGGTCTCACCACCAGGAACAGGTCCGACGCCGGCGTGTGCTCACCGAGCCGAAGCTCGCAACCGAGGGACGCCGCCGACCCGACCTCCGGCAGCTCCGCGGCGCAAGCCAGCCACCGATCCCATCCGGGACCGTCGAGCAGGGCGCGCGGCACCAGTGGACGGAGGAGCTCGGTGAGCACCGCTCCCTTCGTGCGGAGCGCATCTGGCGCCAGCCCGGCGCGCCGAGGGCCTGGCGGCGCCCCTTCCACCGAGAGGGGCGGGTTCGACACTACCGAACTTCCTGAAGTGAAGCGATCGGGGTTCGAAGGGTCGGACGCCCGCTCAGTGCTCCGGGCCGGAGGCCGCGGCCGGCGGGACGGCCCGTGCGATCCCCCGCATGACCAGCAGCCGGGCGAGCTCGTCGGCGAACGATGCCGAGCTCCCTTCGGGAGCGGCCCCTTCGTCGGACGCCGCCTCCCGGAAGGCGCCGACCCGCACGGTCGCCCCCCGGAGCAGGAGGGCCATCGGCGCCATGCACCGGCCGTCGAAGGTCCAGCGGTAGCCGTTGGCCGCCAGCACCAGGTCCCCGTCGGCGGTCCTCTCCATGGTCGCGTGCGAAGCGCCCCGGAGCCGGATCCCGTAACGCTCCCAGTCGGGGGACTTCCAGGGCTCGAGGGTCGGGCCGAGGCTCGTTCCCGGACGCTCGGACCAGGTGGAGCGGAGGTGATCGCGGAGCTTCCGCCCGAGATCCCCTTGCAGCTCCTCGATGACGAGCTCCCTGAGCGCGGCGTAGTGGGCGCCGCCGGCTCCGTCCGTGGGGTGGGGGAGGTCGCGGCGGAACGTCTCGTGGCGGGCGAGCCGTCCGGAGAGCCACTCCATGAAGTCGAGCCCGGTGGCCGGGAGGATGCTGCAGGACAGGTGCAGGCTCCCTGCGCCGTCCGCATCGTCGCCGGGGTCCGTGCGGGCGTCGTGCCACCACCCCCGCGGCAGGTAGAGCACGTCTCCCGCCGCCAGCACCCCGCTCCACACCACCTCCCGGGGCGGCTTCGCGTTCGGCTCCGAATCGCGGGGGAGCGGGAAGCGGCGGGTCTCGCCGTACAGATGCCAGCGCTTCGCGCCGGCGACCTGCAGGACGAACACGTCATGGTCGTCCCAGTGCGTGGCGAAGCCGCGGGTCGCCGCCCAGGAGGCGTAGAGGTTGATCCCGGTGTAGCCGCCCAGGGTCTCCTCGATTCCGTCGGCCAGGGGGCGGACGGGAGGGTGGACGTCCTGGAGGCCGGACATGACGACGGTGGCGCCCTTGCGGAGGAAGGCCGCCAGCCGCCCGTCGTCGATCCGGCGTTCGTTCGAGGCCCCCCTTCTCCCTCTCCACCCAAGGCCGAAGTGCGGCGCGGTGTAGTGGTGCTCGGGGATCGGCCTGCCGTCCCGGACGAGGTGCGTCCGGCTCTGCCAGACGGGGGAGGACAGCAGCCCGTTGAGCGCGTCCCAGGTGCACAGCGAGGCGAAGCGCGGGCTCTCCGACCGGAACAGGACCGGCCGCTTGTCCCGGTAACGGGTGTCGAGGAACTCCTGCGCGGCAAGCGGCCGGACGATGCCGTCGAACCAGGACGCCGGCGCGGGCCGGCCGTGGCCGGCCGCGAGCACTTCGACGGGCGAGGGTGCGCCGGACCCGGGATCCGCGGCCGCTTCCCGGCGGGAGGCGGGCAGCGCCGGCTCAATCATGCTTCCCGCCCCGTTCTTCCGCGGGTGCCGCAGGCGCCGCGGGCCGGGTCTCGCCGGCAGCAGGGTCCGGGGAGATCCGGATGGTGATGTGGGGAACGGGGGCCCCGGAATGGTCGGCGGAAAGAGCGAGAAGGGTGTCCGCTTCCTGCTGGAAGGCGGCTCGGTGGGCAAGGCTCACGATCGGCGCGCCGCCCCGCAGAAGGTTCCGTTCGTTCATCCTGTCCGCTCCGACCCCGGACCTCGGGCGTCGTCGGCGCCCCCTCATCCGTTTCGCCTGCCTCGGCGTACCTCCCGCCACGGGCCGAAGCGCAAGAACGGTCCGCATCCGTTCTCCGGATGAGCCCCATCTTCGCCCCGGCGGCGGCGTCGTCGAATTGCTCCGGTCGATGGCGGGTCCGCCAACACGCCGCTCCGTCATCGGCCACATGTCACCGTCCGGCGGGCGCCTCGCGGTGTCCGCCGGTCTTCCGGGCATGGACTCAAATGTCGGACAAGTCGGAATCCCCCCAGCCAATCGTGATGCCGGCCCACCACTCGCGCCCCCCTGCCACCTGATCGAGGTCGGCCTCCTCGAGCATCGAGGGAGGCGGAAGCACCAGATGGCTGGTGTCCACGGCATCCTCGTGCACCTCGATGGTGAAACCGGCCGGAACCGCGAGACCCAGCTCATCCTGGACCGCGGCCTTCGGGTCGGAGAGCAACCGGGCGCGAAACGTCTCATCCGCGGCTGCCTTCGCGATCAGCCGCTCCCGCATCCCGGTGGCGGTCATGGTTTCGGTTCTGGTGTCCATGCTGATCTCCCCTGCAAAGGACCCTGGTCCCCTTCCAGTCCTTTCCGATACGGAAACGAGCCTGAGCGGAAGGGGGGTCGGCAAGGTCGGGGGCATCCTAAGGAGGAGGCCGATCGGGCGGCAACCCTAGTTTCAGAGGCATGTGCGCGGTGGGGTTTTCGCCGGGCACGCCTCTCGCGAACGCTCTTGGGCACGGCGTCCTGGGAACGCTCGTGTCCCGCCCGCATTGATCGGCGGCGACCTCGCCATCCCATTTGCGGGCGGGACACCCGCGTCTGGAAGACGCGCCGTTCCCAGGACGCCGTGCCCGCGCAAGAGGCTCCGTGGGGTGAAATCCGCCAGCGCCGCGCGCATCGAGGCAACCGGCGGCGGCGACGGCGCGGACACGTCTGCGGCGGTCATGCCCCCGGCGGCCGAGCTTCCGGGCGGCGCCTCGATCCGCCGGGGCGAACCGCCATCCCGACGTAGGCCTTCGCCACCGTCCGGGCGCCCCGTTCGACGACGACCTTGACGTGGCTGATGCCCTGGCGAACGAGGAGGACCTCCCCGCCGCCGAGCAGCCGTTCGGTCCCCGGCCAACGCCGCAGGCCCTCGGCTTTCGCGGGAAGGGACCAGCCCTTCTCCTCGAGGCGGGCGATGAAAGGACGCCATCCCGTGCGATCGACCTCGAACCACATCGGAGGGCGGTACAGCTCGAGGCCGAGGCGCGGACCCGGCCCCCGCGCGGTCACGTCCAGGCTCACGGCGACGTGGTCGACGAAACCGTCCACGTCGGCGAGCACGTCCGCCGCCGCAACCGTCGACCCGGGCCACCCCACCTGCTCCAGCAGGGCGGGAACCCGCTCTCCCGCGACGCCCCCCAGGAGGATCCGGAACGCCCGGGGGGAGCGTGCCGGGAGGGCGCCCGCCTGGAACACGAACCCGCGCTCCGGCAGCGCCGCGAAGACGTGCTCGACCGCTCCGAGCATCTCCTCGCGGCCGCTCCAGTCGACGGCCACGGCCAGCGCCGCGATCAGGCCCGCCGGGTCCCGATGCTCGAAAGGAACGCCCTGCGGCCCGGATGACCCGTGCCGCGGCGACAGGAAGACGCCGGGGGGAGGCGGCCGCCGGTGCGGCGCCAGCCCGGCCAGATCGTACTCCAGCACCAGGCCGCCCACGGAACGGGCAAGGTACGAATCCGGATTCGTGGCCTGCTCCCGGAGTCCGGCCGCGAGGGCGGCGGCCGGTGAGCCCCGTTCGGCTCGCATCCCCTCGCGGACGTAATGTCGCGACAGGTCCGAGCCGGGGCGCACGACGACGAAGAGGTCGGCGTCCGGGCTCGGCTCCCCGAGATGGAATTCGAAGCCGAAATGGGTGTCGAGCACGGAACGGGGCAGCCGCCTCGCCCGGTCCAGCAGCCGCTCCCAGCCGCCCGTGTCGAGCAGCTCCGGGGGGAACAGGGGACGGCATCCTTCGAGGATCGAGGCGAAGGCGCGGTGCGCGCCTCCCTCCCGCGGGCCGCAACCCGCGGGGTCACGCCGCGTCGCGGTCACCCGCGGTCCTCCTCGAAGCCCTCGTCCATGACCTGCCATGCGCGCGGCGCGGAGCACGGCCCGAACAGGCCCGCGCCAACGACGACGTCCCGCACGCGGGACGAGAGGGCATGGAACCTGGAATCGGGTCCGGGGGAGGAACGGGAGAAGCCCGTTCGGCCCCTGCCGCCCGGCCGGGGCGGGCCTCTTCGAGCCGCGCGACCGGCGGAAGCGCCGGATCGCCGGCGTCCGCGGCCTCTTCATGCTTCACGATGGTGGGATCACCTGGAATCGTCACGCCCGCCTCCTTCTCGACTTCCCGGAGAGCAGCCGCTCCCGCCGCGGCGCCATCCACGCAGGAAATGCCCCGATTCTAGGGTTTATTCTCCTCTCCCTTCCTGTACGCTTCGCCTGTCCCACCTTCCGGCGAAAGGAGCATCCGCCATGCAGACGATTGACGAATTGCGTGACCGCCTTGTCGACAGGGCCGCGCGTGACGAGGAATTCCGGGGCCGGCTTCTCGCCGATCCGGGCTCCGCTGTCGAGTCCGAGCTCGGCCTGCACATCCCCGAGGGATTCTCGATCGTGGTCCACGAGGAGAACGATTCCACCGGGCACCTCGTCCTGCCGCCGTCCTCGCGGATCGATGACGCGGACCTCGCGCAGGCCGCCGCCGGCTTCAGCACCGCTCCCCCCCCGCTCGACTGGTGATCTCCCGCTCTTGCCGTCCTCCCCGAGGAGCGCCCCCCGAGCGCTCCCGGAGCGGCGGGAAGGACGGCAGGACGATGCCGCCCGCCCTCTGAGCCGGTCCGCCCGCGAGGGCAGGAGGCACGGCCCGTCCCTCCGCGTTGCCGGCCAGGCATCGCGGCCGCTCCCGCGGCCTTCATCCGGCGCCGCGGGGCCGGCCCGGTGGACCAGCGCCGGGAGGCCGCCGCCGGGAGAGCCCGGGCGGGCCGCGCTCAGCCGGCTTCCGCCGCCGTCCGCCCGGCCGGCTTCTCCCACCGGGTGGCCACCGACTCGTGCAGGGAGAGCAGGGCCGGAACCAGCAGCAGCACCAGGAACGTGGCCGCGCCCAGGCCGAACGTGATCGACGCCGCGATCGGGATCACGAACTGGGCGTGCAGCGAGGTCTCGAACATCAGCGGCGTGAGGCCGCCGATGGTGGTCAGCGAGGTGATCAGCACCGCTCGAAGCCGCAGGCAGGCCGCCTCCTCGATCGCCGCGCGCCACGGGGTCCCGGACTGCTTCAGCTCCCTGTAGGCCACGATCAGGATGATCGAATCGTTGACCACGATGCCGGCCAGCCCGAACAGCCCGAACATCGACAGGATGGTGAGGTCGATCCCCAGCAGCCAGTGGCCGAAGACGGCGCCGATCGGCGCGAACGGGATCACCGACATCACCACGAGCGGCCAGCCCCAGGAGGCGAAGACGAAGGCGAGCACCAAGTAGATCAGCCCGAGGGCCAGGATCCCGCCGAGCCCCATGTCCTCCAGGGTTCGGCGCTGGCCCGTTCTCCCCACGAGCGTCGGCTCGACGCCGTGGCGCTCCATGATCCCGGGCAGCGGCCCCGCCATGAGGTCCGCGAACACCGCGTTGCCGTCGGTCACGCCCGGGTCCACGTCCGCGGTGATCCGCACCGCCGGCCGGCCGTTGAAGTGGCGCAGGACGTCGAAGCCCCGCCTCGGCTCGATCTCGACCGCGGAGGACAGGGGCAGGCTGCCGCCGCCGGGCAGTGCGACGGAGAAGCCGGCGAGGCCCGCCGGATCGTGGCGCTCCTCGTCGGGCAGGACCACGCGGACCTCCAGCTCCTCGCCCTCGTGCTGGAAGATCTGCGCGAGGTGTCCGTCGTAGGCCGCGCGCAGCTGCTCGCCCACGCCGGCCACCGTCAGCCCGAGGACCACCGCCCGCGGGGTCAGCCGGTAGACGAGCTGCTCCTGGCCGTAGGGCAGGTCGTCCCCGACGCCGCTCACCCCGGGCGTCGCGGCCAGGAGGGAGGCGACCTCGAGGGCGGCGGCCTTGAGGGCGCCGGCGTCGTCTCCGGTCAGGCTCACGGCGACGTCCGGGCCCGTCGGCCCGTCGCGCTGCTCCGTCAGCGACAGCGATTCGAGGCCGGGCGGTTGCCGGATGCGTTCGCGCCAGGCGGCGATGAGGGCCGGGTTGCGGGTGTCGCGGCGGTCGGGGGTGACGAGCTCCACCATGAGGTCCGCGGACCGGCCGCCGATCCGGGCGACCACGACCTCGACCAGCGTTTCCCCGAGGTCCGCCTCCGTCTCCCGCAGGGTGCGGGTCAGGTGTTCGGCGAAGGCCTCCACCCGGGCCGGCGAGGTCCCGGAGATGAACCTCGCCTCGGCGTTCACGATGGCGGTCTCCGGGGTGGGGAACAGGCGGAACGCGAGCCGCTCCCCCAGGAGCAGCCCGACGGAGAGCAGCAGCGCGGCGGCCGCGCAGCTCAGCACCGTCCAGGGCTGGCCGGCGGCGGCCCTCGCCAGGGGCCGGAAGACCCGCTCGCGGAAGCGGTCGAACCCCCGGTCGAGCCCGCGGCGAACCGCCCCGGCCTCCCTCCCGGAGAGGCGGCGGAACCCGCGGGACAGATGTCCCGGCAGGACGAGGAAGCTCTCGACCAGGGACGCGAGGATCACGCAGATCACGATGAGGGGGATGTCGAACAGGATCGCGCCGAGGGTTCCACCCACCAGCATCAGCGGAAGGAACGCGGCGATCGTGGTGAGCGAGGAGGACAGCACCGGCGCAAGCATCCGCCGGGCGCCCGCCTGCGCCGCCGCGAGAGGGCCGGCGCCGCGCTGGTATCGGGTGAGTGCCTCCTCTCCCACCACGATCGCGTCGTCGACGATGATGCCCAGGGTCATGATGAGCGCCAGCAGGCTCACCAGATTGATGGTGCCGCCCGCCGCGTAGAGCACCCCGAGCGCGGCCGTCAGGGAGACCGGGATCCCCGCCGCCACCCAGAACGCGACCCGGCGGTTCAGGAACACGAACAGCACCGCCACCACCAGCACCAGGCCGCTCGCCCCGTTCTCGACCAGCAGCAGGGTCCGTTCCCGGATCTGCTCCCAGGACTCGTCGTAGCTGAACACCTCGATTCCGGGCGGCCACCGTCCGCGGCGCTCGTCGAGCCATTCGTGCAGGATGCGGGCCGATTCGAGGCTGTCCGAGCCGCCCGCGCGGCTGAGCAGCAGGGTCACCGCGGGCCGGCCCTCGTACAGGGTGCGGACCGCGGAGCCGCGCGGCCGCCGCTCGACGGTCGCGATTTCGCCCAGGGTGATGGTCCGGCCGTCCTCGCCCGCCAGCAGGGGCAGGTCTTCGAACCCGATCTCGCGGCGCCGCTGCTCCAGCGCCCGGATCCGTTTCGCCCCACCACCGTGGCCGACGTTTCCGGCCGGGAGGTCGAGGCTCAGGGCCGCCACCCGTCGGGCGATCTCGGCGAGCGAGGTGTCGAGCTCGCGCAGCGCGGCGGACGGCACCTGGATGGCGAGCTCCTCCGGCGGCAGGCCGTCGACGTCGATCCTGGCGATGCCGCGGCTCAGCAGCTCGTGCTCCATCCGGCGCACGATGGGGCGCAGCCGCCGCCGGTCTTCGCCGGAGACCAGCAGCCGGGCCACCGGCTCGTAGTGGACGACGCGTGAGACCACCGGCGCCTCCGCGGTGGCCGGCAGGTTGCGGATCGACGCGACCCGATCCTTCACCTCCTCGAGGGCCAGCGCCATGTCGGCCCCCTCTTCGTAGCGCAGGCGGACCCGCGCCGCACCCTGGCGGGAGGAGGAAGCCACTTCTTCCAGGCCGCCGAGGGTAAGCAGCGCCCGCTCCAGCGGCGCGGTGACCGACGTCTCGACGTCCTCCGCGGCGGCGCCCCTCCAATGCACCTGCACGGTGATGACGGTGGGTTCGAAATCCGGGAAGGTCTGCACGTTCAGCCGGGTCAGGGACGCCCCCCCGACGAGCAGCATGATCACCATCACCAGGTTGCAGGCGACGGGGTGGCGCGCGAACACCTCGATCGGCCCCGCCCGGGAGGCGGGGGCGAAGGATGCGGGAGATTCGGGAGGCGCGGCCATTCGCGGATCGGGGAGACGCCGGCGGTTCGTCCACGGCGGACCGGCTCGCCGACCGTGGTGTGGAATCATAATCCAACCGCGGCCCCTTTCCCTGAAAGGACCCCTGGAGCCTGATACAGTCCGGCGGGACGGACCGCCATGAGCTCCGGGCGTTCGAATGTCGGTGACCCGGTGGTGAGATATCCGAAGCACTGGTTCGGCCGGGTCCTCCGGGTAACGTTTCCGGCCGCCATCCTCGGCGCGGGCATCGCGGGGACGGTGGCGCTGGTCGAGAGCAAGCCGGAGCGTGAGCCGCTCGAGGCCGAGGAGCGGGTGTGGACGGTGGCGGCGGAGGCGGTGGAGCCGGGGACGGTGACGCCCCGGATCGTGCTCTTCGCCCGGGCCGGCTCCTCCCGCATCACCCGTCCATCCGCGGCGGTGGCCGCCGACGTGGTGGCGGTCGACGTGCTCGAAGGCCAGCGGGTGAAGCCGGGGGATCGGCTCATCGTCCTCGACGATCGGGAGATCCGGCTCGTGCTCGCCCAGCGCGACGCCGAGATGGCCGGGCTCGAAGCCGACCTGAACCAGGAGGCGCTGCGGCGCCGGAAGGACCTCTCCGCTCTGGAGCACGAGAAGGCGCTGCTGGAGCTGGCCCGGCAGAAAGTGGCGCGGGCGAAGGACGTCGCCGAACGAGGGGTCGGGTCGAAGGCGAGTGTGGATGAGGTCCGCCGCGAGGAGGAACGCCAATTGCTCGCGGTGGAACAGCGCGAGCTGGCGGTCCGCGAGCACGAGAGCCGCCGGAAGCAGATCGAGGCGAAGCTCGCCCGCGCCGAGGCCCAGCGGTCCCGGGCGATGCTCGACCTCGAACGCACGCGGGTGCATCCCCCGTTCGAAGGACGGATCACCGAGGTGCATGTCTCCCCGGGGGACCGGGTGCGGCCCGGGGATCGGCTCTTCGCCATGTACGACACCGGGATGGTGGAGCTCCGCGCCCAGATCCCGCGGCCCCGACTGCCGGTGGTGCGCGCCGCCCTGGAGCGCGGCGAGACCCTGAACGCGCGGGCGGTGGTGGACGGCCGGGAGATCCGGGCCGTCCTGCAGCGGCTCGGCGCTCTCGTCGACCCCGGGTCGGGCGGCACGGACGGTCTGTTCCTCGTCACCGAGGGCGCCTCGTGGCTGCAGCTCGGCCGCACGGTGGAGCTGGTCCTCGACCTGCCGCCGGTACACGATGCGGTCACCGTCCCCCCCGATGCGCTCTACGGCACGGACCGGGTGTTCGTGCTCGACGGGGACCGCATGAAGAGCATCCGGGTCGAGCGGTTCGGCGAGACCCGCGATGATCGTGGCGACCGCCGGCTGATCCTGCGCGGCCCCCGCCTCGAGGCGCCGGCTCGATTGATCGTGACGCGGCTCCCGAACGCGATCGACGGGTTGAAGGTCAGGGAGGCCGGCGCGGCGGGCGGGTAGCCGGCGCGGGACCGGGCGTGGGTCCTTCCTCCCGACGGATTCCCCGCCGTCGTCCAAGGCTCCACCGGGCATATCGGGCGGCCGCCGTCCGCACGGCTCGGAGGAGCCGGCCTCGGGCGGGCCGCCGGGGGGGTCGGTGCCGCTCCCGGGGCTTCCGGAAGCCCTGAGCCTCCCGCTCCCGACGTCCTGCCGCGCCGGCGCCCGGAGGGCCGGCGGCGGAGACGTCGGGACGGTGCGGGCTCTCCTCCCGGCCGGTCAGCCGGGGGCGAAAGCCCGCCCGTACTCCGCATGGCCGGTCCGGCGCGGTCCGCCGCGCCATGAGAATGCGTGGGGAATGCGTGGGGAATGCGTGGAGTCCGCGGGGTCCGCGAGGACCGATCGGCCGGGACGGGACCTCTTCGCTCCGAACGATCTCCGGCCGCGTCAGACGAGGCCGCGGGCGACCCGCTCCGCGACGGCGAGCAGCCGGTCGTCGGTGTGGCGGGGGGCGACGAGCTGCGCCCCGATCGGCAGGCCCCGCGGCCCCTGGAACGCGGGGACCGTCACCGCCGGCAGGTGGAGTGCGGTCCACAGGTAGTTGAACGCGATGTCGCCGGTGAAGCGGAGCCCGCGGGGCGCCTCCCCGGCCGCGCTCGGGGTGAGCACCGCGTCGTAGCCCGCGAACGCCTCGTCGATCTCGGTGCGCCAACCCTGGAAGCGCCGGAGCGCCTCCCGGTAGCTCGCCGCCTCGACGGCCATGCCCCGCTCGTGGAGCTCGCGGGCGTCGGCCGACACGAGGTCGGGGTGGGTGTCGGCGTCCGGGGCGAAGCACCGCGCCCCCTCGAACCACTGGATGCGGTTGTAGATCTCGAGGCTCTCCTCGAACCCCGCGGGGAGGCCTGCGTCCTCGACCGCCATGCCGGCCGCCGCGAGCCGCCGCGCTCCGTCTTCGAGGCAGGCCCGGGTCGCCTCGTCCGCCTCCTCCCAGTGGTGGGTGCGGCAGAACCCGACCCGCGGCCGGCCCGGGAACGGATCGAGGGGCGCGGGCTCGACCCCGAGCAGCACGTCGCGAAAGAAGGCGAGGTCCTCGACGCTCCGGGCCATGCAGCCCAGGGTGTCGAGGCTCTCCGCATAGTGCCGGACACCGGCGAAGCCGAGGGTTCCGAATGTCGGCTTGTAGCCGTAGACCCCGCAGAACGAAGCCGGCCGGATCACCGATCCCGCGGTCTGGGTCCCGATGCCGAGCGGCGCCATGCGGTCCGCGACCGCGGCGGCCGAGCCGCTCGACGAGCCGCCGGGGGTGTGGCGGACGTCGTGGGGGTTGCGGGTGGGGCCGGGATAGCGCGCCGCGAATTCGGTGGTCACCGTCTTCCCGAGCACGATGCCCCCGGCGGCCCGGATGCGGTGGACGCAGACCGCGTCCGTGGCCGGCCGGTGATCGCGGTAGATGGGGGAGCCGTACGTGGTCGGAGCGTCCGCCGTGTCCACGACGTCCTTGACCCCGACCGGCACGCCGCGCATCGGTCCGGCCCCGTCGTGGGCGATCGCGGCCGCGAGGACCTGCTCGCGGTCGAGGTGGGCGAAGGCCGCGATCTCGGGCTCGCGCTCCTCGATCCGCTCGAGGCACGCCCTCGCGAGCGCCTCGACGGAAAGCTCGCCGCGCTCGATCCGCCGGGCGGCCTCCACCGCCGTCAGCTCGTTCGGCCTCGCCGTCATCTCCGCCTTCCTCCTCCCCCTCGGGTTCGTGCTCCGCCCGGCCGCGACGCGCCGGCCTCGCCAGACCAGCCTCGCCGCACCGGTTGCGAGCGGCTCCCGCTGCGCGCCCGTCCGGCCGCCACCGCCGGGCCGCCCCCTCCGGTGCGAAGCATGATCGCGCCCGCCCGCCATCTCGCCGCCGGCCCGGCCTCCGGGCTGCCCCGCCCCGTCGAGGCCGCGCGGGGGCTCGGCCCGCCCCCGATCCGGTGCGGGCCGGGAGCCGGCCGGAAACGCCGGCCTCCGCCTTCGCCGAGCGCGCCCGCTCCCCCATCCATGATACCGCCCACGGGCCCGTGAGGACCGGAGGCGGGCGGCGGTCAGGCGCGCTCGACCGCGAACGCGGCGAGGTTGCGGTCCTCGCGGCTGAACTCCACCCCGATGAGATGGATCGGCTGCCCGAGATGGCGGTACTTGTCGGCGTAGCCCCGCGCTTCGAGCTGCGCGAGCGCGCTCCCCTCCGGGTCTTTGGCCACCATCTTGAACCCGAAGAGATACACGTTGGCGTTGAACAGGACCGCCATGTCGAGGCGCCCGCGGCTCGTGCTGTCCTCCACCCGCACGTCGAGGCCCGCGGCCGCGAAGTGCGAGTAGAACACGCTCGCGTACCAGCCCTCGTAGCGCGCGACGTCGTTCTTCGTGTGCCACTGGTGCGGGATGCCCGCGAAGAACGACCGGAACAGCGCCTCCACCCCCTCGAAGTCGTTCGCCTCCAGCAGTCGGGGCAGGCGGATGCGATCCCTCGTCTGGCGCGAAACGTCCGGGGCCATCGCCCGCAGCAGGCTCCGGTTCAGGCTCAGGCGCACCTCGTGGTTCGGATACCCCAACCGGTACACGGGCTCGCCGCCCGCATCCTCCTCCCCGGTGATCGTCAGGTAGCCGGTCTGGAACAGCAACGCCTCGGTCGCGACGTCGTCCACGTCGAAGGTGGACAGCAGATCCTCCCCGGCGATTCCCTCCTCCAGGGACGGCGCGGCGACCTTGCGCCCGAGCAGGGTCTGCACCAGGAACGTCGGCGAGCCGGTCTCGAACCAGTGCGCCTTGAACCGGCGGGTGTCGAAGAGCAGCAGGATGTCGAAGGGGTTGTAGACCTTCTCCTCCCCGAGCCAGCCATAGCCGTTGTACCAGCGGCGGATCTCGTCCCGGTCGAGGCCCGGCAGCTCCGGCGCGAACACCGTGTCCAAGTCCGTCTCGGTGTACCCGCAGATGGCCGAGTAGCGGGGGTCCAGGGTGATGTCCTTCAGGTTGTTGAGCCCCGAGAACAGGCTCACCTTGGAGAATTTGCTCACCCCGGTGAGGAACGTGAACTCGACGTGCGCGTCGCTCGCCTTGATAGTCGAGTACAGCCCGTGCAGGAAGCGGCGGTTGGCGCGGGCGGCCTCCGGCGCGCCGAGCGCGTCCAGGATCGGCTTGTCGTACTCGTCCACCAGTACCGCCACCCGCTGGCCCGCACGCTCGTGCAACGCCTCGATGAGGCGCCGGAAGCGGGCCGGCGCGGTATCGTAACGGGCCTCGACCCCGGCCCGTCTCTCGATGGCGTCGAGCTGCGCCATCGCCTCTCCGGGCAAGAGGTCCGGGTCCTCGAAGTTCCCGCTGCCGAAGTCCAGGCGCAGCACCGGGTGGCGCACCGACCAGTCCCGGCGGCCGTGGACGTCCAGCCCCTCGAAGAGCGGCTCGTTGCCCTCGAACAGCTCCTTCAGCGTATCCACGAACAGGCTCTTGCCGAAGCGCCGCGGCCGGGACAGGAAGTAGTGGCTGCCTTCCCCGATCAACCGCTCCGCGAAGGCGGTCTTGTCCACGTAGTAGCAGCCTTCCTCACGGATCTTGCGGAAGGTCTGGATGCCGATGGGCAGCTTGCGCTTCGTCATGGGGCCACCATACCCCGACCTCGCTGGTGATCAAAGCCGGATCGGGCGGCCGTCGCCGTTCCGAGAGAGAGCGGTGGGAATCGATCCCCGGACGCGAATCGGTCAGCGTGAAAAAACCCTGCTTCGGCCAGGGGCGGGTCCCGCAGACCGCATTGTTCGATATGATGCGCCCGGTCCGCGAGGCAGGAGCCTCCCCTGCCCTCGCGGGGCGCGAATGCGAGCAGCCGGGGCAGGATTCGCGGCCATGAACGGGGACGGAAGCGGGAGCCGGGTCCGGAGCCCGGGTCGCGGCCGGAGCGGGAGCACCGACGAGGTCGGGCGGGTCGCCCTCCTCGGGGCCGGGGTCGTCGGGGCCGGGTGGGCGGCGCGGTTCGCGGTGAACGGCGTCGACGTCCGCATCCACGACCCGGACCCGCGCGCCCGCGCCCGGGTCGACGAGGTGGTGCAGGACGCGGCGCGCGCCTGCACGAGGCTCACCCTCGCGCCCCCCGTGCCGCACGGCCGGATCGAGATCGCGGCGAGCATCGAGGAAGCGGTCGCGGGGGCGGGGTTCGTCCAGGAGAGCGTGCCCGAACGCGAGGAGGTGAAGCGCCCTCTCCTCGCGGCCGCGAGCCGGGCCGCACCCGCCGACGCGATCATCGCCTCCTCGACCTCGGGCCTCCTCCCGAGCCGGCTCCAGGCCGGCTGCGCGGGGCCGGAGCGGGTGGTGGTGGGGCACCCCTTCATTCCCGTCTATCTGCTGCCGCTCGTGGAGGTGGTCGGCGGGGAAGCCACGTCCGCGGAGACGAAGCAGCGGGCCGCGGCCCTCTACCGGACGGTCGGGATGCACCCCCTGGTGCTCGACGCGGAGATCGACGCCTTCATCGCCGACCGCCTCCTCGAGGCGGTCTGGCGCGAGGCCCTGCATCTCGTGAACGACGGGGTCGCCACCGCCGGGCAGATCGACGAGGCGATCGCGTTCGGCCCGGGGCTCCGCTGGAGCGTCATGGGCACCTTCCTCCTCTACCGCCTGGCCGGCGGCGAGGCGGGGATGCGCCACTTCCTCGATCAGTTCGGCCCGACCCTGGAGCTGCCCTGGACACGCCTCGAAGCGCCGGCGCTGACCGAGGACCTCGCGGCCCGGATCGCCGCGCAGTCCGACGCGCAGGCGGCCGGGCGCACCATCCGCGAGCTCACCCGGCTTCGCGACGACTGCCTGGTGTCGGTGATGCAGGGCCTTCGCACCCACGACCACGGCGCCGGCGCGGTCCTTCGCGCCTACGAGGCGAAGCTCTTCTCCCGCGCCCACCGCGCCGCGCGGACCGCGGCCCACGACCTCTCCCGGCCTCTCGAGCTGCACGCGGCGCGCGTGGCGGCCGACTGGGTCGACTTCAACAACCACATGACCGAGAGCCGCTACCTCCAGGTGTTCGGGGACGCGACCGACGCGCTGCTCCGCTTCGTGGGGGCGGATGACGAGTACATGGCGGCCGGACGAAGCTTCTACACCGTGGAGACCCATATCCGGCACCTCCGCGAGGTGGCGGGCGGGGAGCCGGTGTCGGTGGCGACGCGGGTCCTCGGCTGCGACGAGAAGCGCGTGCACCTCTTCCACCGCATGTTCCATGGAGAGCGGCGGGGCGGGGCGGAGCGGAGCGGGGAGGAGCGGGGCGGAGAGCGGCAGGGCGGGAGAGCGGGAGCGCGCGGGCGCGAGCTCGCCACCGCCGAGCACATGCTGCTCCACGTGGACACGGCCGCGGGCCGGGCCGCCCCGGCCGCGCCCGAGGTGCTGGGGAGGATCGAGGAGATCGCCCGTGCCCAGGCGCCCCTCGGGGCGCCGGACGGGGCCGGGCGGCGGATCGCCATGCCGGGCGAACGAAGCCCGGCCGGGGGCCGGGTGGGCGCCGCCTCGCCGGAGGTCGACGCCGGGTGAACGGACGGTCGGGTCCGTCCACGCCGGTTGGCGCGGGGGCCGCCCGGGCTGCCGGGGCCGTCGGAGCCTCGACGGCGCTGGCGGCCCGCACGGCCCCCGCGGCGGCGCGCCGCGCCGGCCCGAGGTAGCACGAAGGCAACGAAGGAGGAGCGGCTGCCGCCATGGAATTCGGACTCGACCCGGAGCAGCGCCTCGTGGTGGACACCGTGCGGAGCTTCGTCGAGAAGGAGCTCTACCCGCTCGAGAACGAGGTCGAGCGCACCGGCAGGGTGCCGCGCGCGATCGGGCGCGAGATCCGGGACAAGGTCCGCGCGCTCGGGTTCTACGCCCCCAACATCCCGGAGGAGTTCGGGGGCGGCGGTCTCGACCACCTGACCTTCACCCTGCTCGAACGCGAGCTCGGGCGGGCGTCGATGGCGCTCTCCGTCTTCTGGGGCCGGCCCTCGAACATCCTCTGCGCGGGCGACGCGGAGCAGCGCGAACGCTACCTCCTGCCCTGCGTGCGGGGGGAGAAGATCGACGCCCTCGCGATGACCGAGCCCGACGCGGGCTCCGACCTCCGCGGGATGAAGACCTTCGCCCGCCGCGACGGCGGCGACTTCGTGATCAACGGGGCCAAGCACTTCATCAGCCACGCGGACCTCGCGGACTTCGTCATCGCGTTCGCCGCGACCGGCGAGGAGGAGACGCGGGCGGGAACGAAGAAGCGGATCACCTGCTTCCTCGTGGACCGCGGCACACGAGGCTTCGAGATCCGTCCGGGCTACAACGCGGTCTCCCACCGCGGCTACCACAACTGCATCCTCGTCTTCGACGACTGCCGGGTGCCGGCCTCCCGGGTGCTCGGCGAGGAAGGGGCCGGGTTCGAGCTCGCGAACACCTGGCTCGCCGCGACCCGTCTCACCGTCGCGGCCATGTGCGTGGGGCGGGCGCGGCGCTGCCTCGACCTCTGCGTGGACCAGGCGGCGAGCCGCCGGCAGTTCGGCCAGCCCATCGGGCGGTTCCAGGGCGTCTCCTTCAAGCTCGCGGACATGGTGACGGAGGCCGATGCGGCCGACTGGCTCACCCTCGCCGCGGCCTGGCGCCTGGACCGCGGCCTGGATGCCAACCGCCCGATCGCGCAGGCGAAGCTCTACGCGTCGGAGATGCTGGCCCGGGTGACCGACCACGCGGTGCAGATCTTCGGCGGCATGGGCCTCATGGACGATCTCCCGATCGAGCGCTTCTGGCGCGACGCCCGGGTCGAGCGCATCTGGGACGGGACGAGCGAGATCCAGCGCCACATCATCGCCCGCGACCTGCTGCGGCCGCTCGGCGCGTAGACCGCGGGCCCGCATCCCCCGCCGCTCCCCTCCGCCTCGCTCCGCCGCTTCGCCCCGCGCCCCCTCGTTCCCTTCGTCTCGCTTCCCTTTGCCCCGCCTTCCGAGCCCGCCCGTGCCCGCCGATCTCACCCGCCTCCTCAATCCCCGGTCGATCTGCGCGGTCGGCGGGCGCGAGGCGGCCCGGGTCGTCGAGCAGTGCCGGCGCATGGGGTTCGCGGGCCCCGTCTACCCGGTGCATCCGGCCCGGGCCGAGGTCGCGGGCCTGCCCTGCTACCCTTCGGTGGAAGACCTGCCCGAGGCCCCGGACGCCGCCTTCGTCGGCGTGCGCCGCGACCGCACGATCGAGGTGGTGCGGGCGCTCGCCGCGCGGGGGGCGGGGGGCGCGGTCTGCTACGCCTCGGGCTTCCGCGAATCGGGGGAGGAAGGCGCGGCCCTCCAGACGGCCCTCGTCCGGGCCGCCGGAGACATGCCGATCCTGGGGCCGAACTGCTACGGGCTCCTCAACTACCTCGACGGCGCGCCGCTCTGGCCCGACCAGCACGGCGGCCGCCGCCGCGGCCGCGGGGTCGCCATCGTGTCCCAGAGCGGCAACCTGGCGATCACCCTCACCATGAACCTCCGGGCAGCCCCGATCGCGGTGGTGGTCACCCTCGGCAACCGCGCCGTCCTCGGCGCCGCCCAGGTGCTCGGCGCCCTGCTCGAAGACCCCCGCATCACCGCCGTCGGGCTCCTCGCCGAAACCCTGGACGACGCGCCGGACCTCGCCGCGGCGGCGCGGAAGGCGCGCGCGAAGGGCGTCCCGCTCGTCGCCTGCAAGCTCGGCCGAAGCGAAGCGGGAGCCCGCCTCACGGTCTCGCACACCGCCTCGCTCGCCGGCTCCGAACCGGGCGCGGACGCCTTCTTCCGGTGCACCGGGATCGGCCGGGCGCACTCGATCCCCGCGCTGCTCGAAGCCCTGAAGCTGCTCCACGCGGCGGGGCCCCTGGGCGGCCGCGACGTCGCGTCGCTGAGCTGCTCGGGCGGCGAGGCGGCGCTCATGGCGGACGCCATCGACCGGCGCCGGCTCCGGGCGCGCCCCCTCGCGCGGCCGGAGCGCGAGCGGGTCGCGGCGACCCTGAACGACCTCGTCGCCGTCTCCAATCCACTCGACTACCACACCTTCGTCTGGGGCGACGCGGAGCGGCTCACCGATACGTTCGCGGCCATGCTCGGGTGCGGCTTCGACCTCGGGCTCCTCGTGATCGATCCTCCGCGCCGGGACCGCTGCGAGGACCGCGACTGGCGCATCACCCTCGACGCCTGGGAGGCCGCGCTTCGCCGGACCGGAGCGCGCGGGTGCGTGCTCGCAACCCTTCCCGAATCGTTCCCGGAACCGCTCTCGGAGGACCTGCTGGCGCGGGGGATCGCCCCCCTCGCCGGGATCGAGGAGGGGCTCGCGGCCGTCGAGGCGGCGGCCGACGTCGGGGAGGCGTGGGCCGCCGGCCGGCCCAGGGCCGATGGGCCGCCGCCCCTCGCCGCGGGCGCCGGGGGGGAACGCCGCCGCGGGGTCCTCCTGTTCACCGAGTGGGAGGCGAAGCAGCGGCTCGCGCGGGCCGGGGTTCCGGTCCCCCGCGGCGAGGTCGCGCGGGACGCGGCGGAGGCGGTGGCGGCGGCCGCCCGGCTCGGCGGCCCGGTGGCGGTCAAGGCGATGGGGCGCGGGCTCGCCCACAAGTCCGAGATGGGCGCGGTCCGGCTCGGGCTCGAGGCGCCGGCCGGGATCGAGGCCGCCGCCCGCGCCCTCGCCCCCCTCGGCGAACGCCTCCTCGTCGAACGGATGGCGGGCGGCGGGGTCGCGGAGGTGATCGCCGGGGTGCACCGCGACCCGCAGGTCGGCCTGATGCTCCTCGTCGGCTCGGGCGGAGCGCTGGTCGAGCTCGCCGGGGACCGGGCCGTGCTCCTCGCGCCGGCCTCGCGCGAGGAGGTGGAAGCGGCTCTCGCCGGGCTCGGGGTCGCGGCCCTCGTGGACGGCTTTCGCGGCCGGCCGGCGGGGGACCGCGCGGCGCTCGTGGACGCCGTGCTCGCCGTCCAGCGCTTCGCCGTCGAGAATGCGGACCGGCTGCTCGAGGTGGAGGTCAACCCCCTCGTCGTGCGGCCGGCCGGGCGCGGCGTGGTGGCGGTAGACGCCCTCCTGCGCATGGCCGGCGAGGAGCAGGACGGAGATCAGTACGGAGATCCAGGAGACCCGACATGAACCCCTCCCCCGATCCCCTGCACGTCACCCGGCGCGGCGCGGTCCTCGAGGTCGTGCTCGACCGGCCCAAGGCGAACGCGATCGACGGGGCGACGAGCCGCCGCATGGGCGACGTCTTCGCCGGGTTCCGCGACGACCCCGGACTTCGGGTCGCGGTCGTCATCGGCGCCGGCGAGCGCTTCTTCTCGGCCGGCTGGGACCTCAAGGGCGCGGCCGCGGGCGAGCCCCCCGACACCGACTACGGGGTGGGGGGGTTCGGCGGCCTCCAGGAGCTCCCCGGACTCGACAAGCCGGTGATCGCGGCGGTGAACGGCATGGCCGTCGGCGGCGGCCTGGAGCTCGCCATCTCCTGCGACCTCATCCTCGCCGCCGAGCACGCCCGCTTCGCCCTGCCGGAGATCAACGTCGGGGTGCTCGCCGACGCCGCGAGCATCAAGCTGCCCCGCCGCGTCCCCTTCCACGTCGCCATGGACCTGCTCCTGACCGGGCGCTGGATGGAGGCGGAGGAGGCGGCCCGCCGGGGCCTCGTCAACGAGGTGCTGCCGGCCGCGCGCCTGATGGAACGCACCCGCGAGATCGCGGACCTCCTCGCCGCCGGACCGCCCCTCGTCTTCGCCGCCATCAAGGAGACCATCCGCATGACCGGGCACCTCGAGGTCGGGGAGGCGTTCCGGCTGATGCACGCCAAGGGCATCCCCGCCGTCAACACCCTCTACGCGAGCGAGGACCTCGAGGAGGGTACGCGCGCCTTCGCCGAGAAACGCGCGCCGGTCTGGAAGGGGCGCTGATCCGCGGAACGGCCGCGCGTGGAACACCGGCCGCCGCGGAGGCACTGCGGCCGGCGACCTCCGCGATGCGGCGCCCGGCCCCATGCCTCGACCCCGTTTCCGGCCGCACGGAAAGGCGCCCGGCGGGGCGCCGGGCGGGCGGAGCGCCCGGTCCGCCGGCGCTCGCGAGCGTGGGTGGGGCGCCGGGACCCGGCCCGATGGCCCGCGCCGTCGGCAAGGCCCGAGCCCCGGGCGCTGTTCGTAAGTTCTTGATATAGAGCGTGTAGAAAGGGAGTCGAGATATTTTTTACCCCACGGGGACGGCGTTCTTCCGTGGTTTGGGGTCGGTTCGGGGGGGTTGCTGGCAGATTTCACCCCACGGAGCCACTTGCGCGGGCACGGCGTCCTGGGAACGGCGCGTCTTCCAGACGCGGGCGTCTCGCCCGCAAGTGGGACGGCGAGGCCGTCGCCGATCAATGCGGGCGGGACACAAGCGTTCCCAGGACGCCGTGCCCAAAAGCGTTCGCGAGAGGCGTGCCCGGCGAAAACCCTACCGCGCACATGCCTCAAGGCCCGGACGTTCCTCGACACCGTTCGCCGATACCGGGTACGATGCGCCCGAAGGCATCTCTCACCATCCCGGTCCGTCCCGCTCCGGGGGGCCCGCCCCGGTTCGTCCCGAGCGCCGGCACCGCTTCACCCACCAGGAGGACGAGACATGAAGAAGCTGCTGGTCGGCCTGACCTGTGCGGCCCTGTCGCTCGCCGCGGCCGCGACGACGGCGTCGGCCGAGCCCAAGCAGGGCGGCACCCTGACGTTCTCGTACCGGATCATCGCCGGACACTTCAACCCCGCCATCGCTTCGGGCACGCCGACCGGCATCCCGGGGACCCAGCTCTTCGCCGCGCTGCTTCGATTCGACGACCAGTGGAACCCGCAGCCCTACCTCGCGGAGAGCTGGGAGATCTCCGACGACGGCCTCACCGTCACCGTCAGGCTGCGCGGCAACGCGCGCTTCCACGACGGCCGGCCGATCACCTCGGAGGACGTGAAGTTCTCCATCGAGACCTACCAGCAGCACCACCCGTTCAAGCCCATGTACGCGCCGGTGCGGTCGATCGAGACCCCGGACCCGCGGACCGCGGTGTTCCACCTGAGCGATCCGCATCCCGCGATCCTGCTGGCGTTCTCCTCGCAGCTCGGGGTGATCATCCCCAAGCACGTCTACGGGAACACCGACAACATCCGCACGCACCCGCAGAACAGCCAGGACGTGGTCGGCTCGGGCCCCTTCAAGCTGAAGGAGTTCAAGCCCGGCGAGTACATCATCCTGGAGCGGAACGACGACTACTTCCTGGAAGGCAGGCCGTACCTCGACCGCATCGTCTACAAGAAGATCTCGGAGACGACGAGCCGCGTCATCTCGCTGGAGAAGAGCGACGTCGACATGACCGCCTTCGAGTCCGACGCGGAGTTCCTGAACCGGCTGAAGAAGAACGGCCACCTGACCCTGACCCCGGACGGCTACTCGGCCATCGGCCCGCTGGAATGGCTTGCGTTCAACACCATGAACGAGCCGTTCGACGACAAGCGGGTGCGCCAGGCGTTCGCCTACGCCCTGGACAAGGAGTTCATCGTCAACGTGCTGTACGGGGGCTATGCGCAGCGGTCCACCGGCCCGATCCATCCCGGCAGCGTGTTCGGGCCGAAGGACGTGAACCCCTACCGGCTCGACCTGGACAGGGCCCGGGCGTTGCTGGACGAGGCCGGCTACCCGCCGGACGGGGACGGCGTCCGCATCCGGACCACCCTCGACTTCATCCCGGCCGGCGGCGCCTGGAAGCGCAAGGCGGAGTACGTCAAGGCGCAGCTCAAGAAGATCGGCGTCGACGTCACCATCGAGGCTTCGGCGGACTTCCGCGCCTGGCTCAAGACCGTGTCCAACCACGAGTTCGACATGACCCTGGACTCGGTGTTCAATTGGGGCGACCCGGTGATCGGGGTGCACCGCACCTACCAGTCGACCAACATCCGCAAGGGCGTGCCGTGGCACAACACGCAGCAGTTCCGGAACGACGAGGTCGACGCGGTCATGGCGAAGGCCGGCAAGGAGCTGGACCGGGAGAAGCGCAAGGCGCTCTACCAGGAGATGCAGAAGCTGGTCGTCGAGGAGGCGCCCATCGCCTACCTGCACACCTCGCCCTACCACACCGTGTACAACCACGAACGCGTCGGCAACCCGCCCGTGAACTCCATCTGGGGCGTGTGCTCGCCTTGGGACGAGGTCTACATCAAGTAGCGCGGCCCGCTTCCGGTCCGGAGACGACCCGAACCCCCGGCCCCCGGCGGCGGGGCGGCCCGACGCCGCTCCGCCGCCGCCGGGGGCGCGAGCCGAGGGAGGGCGCGTCATCGGGCTCCTGACCGTCATCGTCCAGCGGCTTCTCAACGCGGCCGGGCTGCTGCTGGCGGTGGTCGTCTTCAACTTCATCCTGCTCTCCATGGTGCCCGGCGACATCGCCGACACCCTGGCCGGGGAGAGCGGCGGGGCCAGCGCCGAGGTCATGGCCGAGATCCGCCGCACCTACGGGCTCGACCAGCCGTTCCACGTCCAGTTGGCGACCTACGTGGGCAAGGTCGTCCGCGGCGACCTCGGCATGTCGTACTACTTCAACCTCCCGGTCTCCGAGCTGATCCTCGGGCGCGTCGCGCCGACCCTCCTGCTGGTGGTGACGGCGCTGGTGCTCGCGATCCTGATCGGCACGCTCTTCGGGGTCATCGCCTCCCGGAAGCCGAACGGCCTCTTCAGCCACTTCGTCACCGTCCTCGCCCTGGTCGGCTTCTCGGCGCCGGTGTTCTGGACCGCGTTCCTGCTCATCGTCCTCTTCGTCGCGATGCTGGAGATCATGCCGTTGTCGGGCCTGGTCGACCCGACCACCCCGAGGGGCACCCTCGCGTGGTACCTCGACGTGCTGCACCATCTGTTCCTGCCCGTGATGTCGCTGTCGTCCATCTATCTGGCCGCCTACAGCCGCCTCGCGCGGGCCAGCATGATGGACGTCCTCGGCTCGGACTTCATCCGCACCGCCCGCGCCAAGGGTCTCGGCGAGGCCTCCGTCACCTGCAAGCACGCCCTGCGCAACGCGGTCATCCCGGTGATCACGATCGCGGGGTTGCAGTTCTCCCACATCTTCTCCGGCGCGGTGGTGGTGGAGACCGTGTTCACTTGGCCCGGCCTCGGCACCCTCGCCTTCGAGTCCATCCTGCGCGGCGACAACCCGACGATCATGGGGATCCTCTTCTTCTCGGCCATGATCGTCATCGTCGTCAACCTCCTGACCGACCTCGCCTACCGGATCGTGGACCCGAGGATCCGATCGGCCCGCAACGCATGAGCGGTCCGCGGACGACGGCCGGAGGCGGCGCCGCTCCCCGCCCCGCCGCCGGCCCCGGAGCCGGTGCGGCGGCCCCCGGGAGCGGCGCCCCGCCGGATCGGATCGAGCATCCCCTGATCGAGTTCCTGCGCATGTACGTGCGCAACTGGTCGGCGGTCGCGGGGTTCGCGATCTTCTCGGCGATCCTCTTCTCCGCCCTCTTCGCCCCGTTGCTCGTCGCCGGCGATCCCTTCGAGATGGTCTGGATGCCGTTCACCCCGCCCGGCCGGGACGGCTTCGTGCTGGGCACGGACAACCTCGGACGCGACATGCTGACCGCGATCCTGTACGGCGCGCGGGCGACCCTGGTGGTGGGCGCGTCGGCGGCGACCCTCACCATCGTCATCGGCCTCACCATCGGCTCCTTCGCCGGCTACTACCGGGGCTGGGTGGACGAGGTGCTGATGCGCATCACCGAGTTCTTCCAGGTGTTGCCGCCCCTGCTGCTGGCCATGGTCCTCGTCGCGCTGTTCTCGCCGACCCTGCCCACGGTCGCCATCGCGATCGGGGTCGTGAGCTGGACCGGCGTGGCGCGTCTCGCGCGGGCCGAGTTCATGCGCATCCGCGAGCTCGAGTTCGTCAAGGCGGCGCGCTCGATCGGCTCGCGCAACCGGCGCATCATCTGGCGCGTGATCCTGCCCAACGCCCTGCCGCCGCTCATCGTCAACTCCGCGCTCACCGTCGGGGTCGCGATCCTGTTCGAGGCGGCGCTCAGCTTCCTCGGGCTGAGCGACCCCAACGTCATGAGCTGGGGCAAGCTGATCGGCGACAACCGGGACTACCTGCTGGACGCTCCCTGGACGGTGACCATCCCCGGGGTGGCGATCTTCCTCACCGTGCTCGCCATCAGCCTGATCGGCGACGGCCTGAACGACGCCTTCAACCCCCGGCTCCGGGAGCGCTGAACGTGGATGCGGCGCCGCCGCTGCTCGAAGTCGAAGGCCTGAAGGTCGAGTTCGACACGCGCCGCGGCGTCGCCCGGGTGCTGGAGGACGTCGGGCTGTCGTTGGAGCCGGGGGAGACGCTCGGGATCGTCGGCGAGTCCGGATGCGGCAAGAGCATGACCGCGCTCTCGATCATGCGTCTGGTCCCGGTCCCGCCCGGACGCATCGAGGCCGGCGCCGTCCGGCTCAAGGGCGAGGACCTGCTGCGGGCGAGCGAGAAGCGCCTGCGGGAGGTCCGCGGGAAGGACGTCTCCATGATCTTCCAGGAGCCGATGACCTCGCTGAACCCGGTCTGGTCGATCGGCGACCAGATCGCGGAGACGGCGCGTCTGCACGACGGGCTCGGCCGCCGGGACGCGCTCGACCGCGCCGTCGAGATGCTGAAGGCGGTCCATATCCCGGCCGCCGAGCGCCGGGTGCGCGAATTCCCCCACCAGATGTCGGGCGGGATGCGCCAGCGCGTGATGATCGCCATGGCCCTCGCGTGCCGGCCGAGCGTGCTGATCGCCGACGAGCCGACGACCGCCCTCGACGTGACCGTGCAGGCGCAGGTCTTCGACCTGCTGAAGGAGCTGCAGGAGAGGACGGGCGCCGCGATCATCCTCATCAGCCACGACATGGGCGCCATCGCGGAGATGGCGGACCGGGTGATGGTCATGTATGCCGGGCGCACCGTCGAGGAAGCTCCGACCGACGAGATCCTCGACGGCCCGAGGCATCCCTATACGAAGGGGCTCATCGCCTGCGTGCCGCACTTGGAGGAGGCGCCGCCGCCGGTGCGGGCGGCCCTGACCGAGATCTCCGGGGTCGTGCCCGCGCTGACGGACCTCGCCGCCGGCTGCTCCTTCGCGCCGCGCTGCGCGCACGCGACCGACCGGTGCCGCCGCGCCGCGCCGCCGACCCGCGACGTGGGCGGGCGCCATCGGGTGGCCTGCTGGCTGTACGAGGAGGCGGACGCGGCATGAGCGTCGCCGGGCCGGCGGCGAAGGCGGCCGACGTGCACGCGGACGCGGATGCGGATGCCGATGCGGACGCTCTGCTCGCGTTCCGGGACCTCAAGGTCCACTTCCGGCTGCCGCGCCGGAACCTTCTCGCGCCGGGCGGCACCGTTCACGCGGTGGACGGCATCTCCTGCACCGTGCGCCGCGGCTCCACCTTCGGCATCGTCGGCGAGAGCGGCTCGGGCAAGACCACCGCGGCCCTCGCCGCCATGCGTCTCGTGCCCGTGACCGAGGGCTCGATCGAGCTGGACGGCATCGAGCTGACGACCCTCCGGGGGGAGGCGCTGCGCCGGATACGGCGCCGGATCCAGATCGTCTTCCAGGACCCCTACTCGTCGCTCAACCCGCGGATGCGCGCCGGTGCGATCGTGCGCGAGCCGATGGACTTGATGGAGGTGGGCGAGCCCGGCGAACGCGATGCCCGGGTCTCCGAGCTGTTCCGCCGGGTGGGCCTGCGCCCGGAGCAGGCGGCGCTGTTCCCGCACCAGTTCTCGGGCGGCCAGCGCCAGCGCATCGGGGTCGCGCGCGCGCTCGCGACCCGGCCCGAGCTGATCGTGTGCGACGAGCCGGTCTCCGCCCTGGACGTGGCCATCCAAGCCCAGATCCTGAACCTGCTGCGCGAGCTGCAGGAGAGGTTCGGGCTCACCTACCTGTTCATCTCCCACGACCTCGGGGTGATGCAGTACATCTGCGACGACGTCGCGGTCATGTACCTCGGGGAGATCGTGGAGCAGTCGGACCGCATCTCGCTGTTCACCCTGCCGTTGCACCCGTACACGTGGGCGCTCATCTCGGCCGTGCCCTCGGCGAGGCGCCGCACGGGAGGGACGGCCGCCCGCGTGCGCCTGGAGGGAGACCCGCCGAGCCCCATCGACCCTCCCCCCGCCTGCCGGTTCGCGCCGCGCTGCCCCTTCGCGGTGGATCGGTGCCGCCGCGAGAAGCCGGCGCTGCGCGAGGTCAGGAAGGGACATCTCGTCTCCTGCCATCTGGTCGGCGAGGACTGCGTGCCGCCGCACGCGGCGGCGGCCTCCGCCGCGAGGCCGTAGCCACGGCTACGGGAGCGGCCGCCGGCCCGGACCCGGGGACGGCCGCCGGCACAGGGACGGGCACGGAAACGGGAACGGCCGCGGCGGCGGACGAGCCCATGACGGCGGCCGGGCGCGGGTGACGCCCGGCGGCCTTCCCGCCTCGCACCTGCAGTGCGCGGCGGACGATCCACCCCTCGAGGGCGATTCCCATGTTCACCATCTATCCCGCCCGCAAGGTCATCACCATGAACGTCCGCCGGCCGGAGGCGACCCACGTCGCGGTCCGGGACGGGTGGATCCTCGGCGCCGGGGCCCTGGAGGAGCTGGCCGGCTGGGGGCCGCACGAGGTCGACGACCGCTTCGCGGACAAGGTCATCATGCCGGGGCTGGTGGAGGGCCACTGCCACAGCCGCGAAGGGAGCGGCTGGGACGAGACCTACGTCGGCTTCCATGACCGGACGGACCCGGACCGGGTGGTCCACCCCGGGCTCGCGTCCATCGACGAGGTGGTCGGGCGGCTGCAGGAGGCGGAGCGGGCCCTCCCGAGCGCCGACGGGCCGTTGCTGGCCTGGGGGCTCGACCCCCTCTTCTTCGGGGGGCGGCGGATGGTCGCCGACGATCTCGATCGGGTGTCGACGACCCGTCCGGTCCTGGTCCTGCACCAGAGCGGCCACATCGTCAACACGAACCGCGCGCTGATGCGGCGGGCCGGGATCGGTCGGGACACGAACGCGATGGGGGTGATGAAGGATGCGGGGGGCGAGCCGACCGGCGAGCTGCAGGGCCCGGTGCTGCGGTCCATGCTCTATCGTGCGGTCGGGCGCGAACGGGCGCTCTCCTTCGGCGACCCGCGCGGCCTCCGGCGCTTCGCCCGCTCCGCGCAGCTCGCCGGGGTGACGACCGCTACCGACCTCGCGAACGAGCTCCCCGAAGAGACGGTGGCCCGCCAGGTCGAGATCACCTCCGACGACCGTTACCCACTTCGCATCGTGCCCGCGTTCATCGGCAACTCGCGGCCCGCGGCGGAGGGGGTCGAGTGGGTCGGGTCGCTGATCCCGCGGAGCAACGAGCGGCTGCGGTACGGGCTGGTCAAGCTCGTCCTCGACGGATCGATCCAGGGGTTCACCGCCCGGCTCAAGCGGCCCGGCTACTACAACGGCGCCGGGAACGGCCTCTGGTACATCGATCCCGACGAGCTGCCGAACCTGCTCGGGGCCTACCACCGGGCGGGGCTCCAGGTGCACATCCACACCAACGGGGACCAGGCGACGGAAGCCGCGATCGACGCCATCGAGCGGGTGCTGAGGGCCGACCCCGACCCGGACGCCCGCTTCACCCTGCAACACTGCCAGATGGCCCACGACGCCCACTTCCGCCGCATGGCCCGGCTCGGGATCTGCGTCAACCTCTTCGCCAACCACCTCTACTACTGGGGCGACCAGCACCATGCGCTCACGATGGGGCCGGAGCGGGCGGAGCGGATGGACGCGGCGGGGAGCGCGCAGCGGCTCGGGGTCGCGTACTCCATCCACTCCGACGCGCCGGTGACCCACCTCGCGCCCCTGTTCACCGCCTGGTGCGCGGTGAACCGCAGGACGTCGTCCGGGCGCGTGCTCGGCGCGGCGGAACGGGTGAGCGTGGCGGACGCGCTCCACGCGGTCACCATCGGGGCCGCGTTCACCCTGAAGCTGGACGCCGAGATCGGTTCGATCGAGTGCGGCAAGCGGGCGGACCTCGCGATCCTCGAGGAGGACCCGCTCGCGGTGGACCCGGCGCACCTCCACGAGGTTCCGGTGTGGGGCACGGTCGTCGGGGGGCGGGTCTTCCCGAACTCCGGGATCGGCGCGGCCGGCTGAGGGCCGTCCGGGGCTGTCTCGGGACCGCCTCGGCGGAGCGAGGCAGTGCGCGCGACGGGGCCGGCGTCCGGCGAAAGCCTTGCCCGGAGATTCGGGCGGTTCCTTCCGTCCGCGGACAGCGCTTCCGCCGCTGCCAGAGCTGGCGGAGCCCCGTCACCGTTCGCCTCGGCCCGCATCGCCCGGCGCTTCGCCTGCCCGCATCGTCAGGGCGAGTGGCAGGCGTGCCCGATGTCTCGGAACCATGTTGGCGATCCACTCGAGGTCGAGATGCTCTGCTCCGTCATCCGGCCAATTGGGGTGTTGCGGGAGAAGAACGGCCACGTAGCGACGAACGTCCCCGTTCCCGTCCTTGGCGTTGAACGCGGGTGGATTGGCAGAGGAGAGCTTCGCCTGTAGCAGCCCGACGCTATTCCGGTCCCGAACGCTTCCGAAGCCGTCGATCCCGCCATCGCCCGGTCCGCCGGTATGCACCCGGATCTCCTCCGGGTACGCCAGTTGAAGCAACGAAACGATCAGGTTCTCGAACGAGCATGGGTTCAGGACGTCGATGAGACGTTTCTTGACTTCCTCCGGGTCGAGCGTCCATTCCCGAGGTTCCGCAGGCCCACCATGAAGTATTCCATCCAGCACATGAAAGGGCGTAATTTCCGGGTCGAGTGGGTGGGGGTTCAGTACACCGACGGCCGCCCGCCCCATCGTTTGCCGTCGCAGCCATGCCGGCACGCGGCGTAGAGGGATTGGATGATGCCCATCCACGGGCCAGCCCTGCGCCACTTCGGCAAATGTAGTGGTTCGCGTCGTCATCGGTATCCAGTCACGAGGTCGATCCACGGGCCGATCTCCTGCCTGTCGAGGGCGGGGCGATCGCAGTCCCGGGGCAGCGTATCCCGGAGCGCCGGGCCACCGCCCGCGGCGGGAACCTTCAGGGCGCGGGCGGGGCGCCGCGCTCGGCCTGGAGGGCGTCGTCGATCTCGTTGGCCCGGCGCCAAGCGTCCCGCCCGCTCAGCCGAGACCAGTATTCGGAGAAGGCGGGGCGCTTCTCGATCGACCCCAGCTCGAGGCCCCAGCCGACGTGCGAGCCGACGTAGACGTCGGCGGCGGAGAAGCACTCCCCCGCCACGTGGCCGCCTCCCGACACCGCGCCTTCCAGGGCGTCCATCACCGCCCCGAACGTGCCGTAGCCGACCATCCCCTCCTTGTCCGCGGGGACCTCGAAGCCGAGGAAACGGTTGGTCACCGCCGCCTCGACCGGGCCCGCGGCGAAGAATAGCCACCGGTAGTAGGGGCCGCGCCCGCCGACCGGGGGCGCGAGTCCCGCCTCGGGGAAGGCGTCGGCGAGGTAAGCGCAGATTGCGGCCGCCTCGGTGACCACCACCTCGCCGTGGCGGATCGCCGGGACCTTGCCCATGGGGTTGAGCGCGAGGTATGCCTCGGTCTTCATGGTCGTCCCGTACTCGAGCGTCTCGGTGCGGTAGGGCGCCCCGCACTCCTCCAGCATCCACCGCACGATGCGCCCCCGCGACATGGGATTGGTGTAGAAGATGAGGTCGTCGGCCATCGTCCGCCTCCATCGTGTCCGCCCGGCTCCCGGTGCGAGAAGATAGCCGATCGGGCGGGTGGCCCGCCCGTTCCTCGAAACGATGGAATCCCGGATGGCCCCGAAGAATCCGTTCATGCGGCCCGTTTCGTACCCGCGGTCTGCAAGCCGCCGCTCGACGGGGTCGAGCTCCACCGCGTCGGGACGATCGAGGTAGCCGCGGCCGTAGACGAACTCGCCGCGCGAGGAGCCGTCGCGCGTCCGGGAGACGCGGAAGCGGCCGGCGGTCACGAACTCCGTTCCTCCCGGCAGGACGACGAAGACGTAGCATTCCCGTTCAGAAGTCATTGTCGAGACGCCGGCGGGGCGAGGCTCGGCGCGGGCTCCGGGCGCTTTCCAGCACCTTGCCTTCTTCGTCACGGTCCGGGTCCGCGAGGTCCTTCGCCTGCTCCAGGAGGCCGAGCGCCCACAGCGCGCCGAAGTACGCGGCGGCGGAGACGCCGGGCTTGCCCTTCTCGAGATCGGCGACCGTGAAGCGGGAAGCCCCGAGCCGGTCGGCCACGTCCTGGATCCGCAGCCTCCGGCGCAAGCGGGCGGTGCGGAGGTTGCGGCCGAGCCGCGCCAGTGCGTCCTCGACGGCGGCCGGCGGGGATTCCGTGATTCTGCTCCGCCTGCTCATGATGGTAATAATACACCTTACAGGAATTCAAGTTGTCTAAATTCAACTTTGAAGATCGAGGCATGTGCGCCGTGGGGGTTTTCGCCGGGCACGCCTCGTAATCAGGAAGCCTTGCGCGCGGCGGGAAGCCGGTGCTTCGGGAGGCGGCAGCCCCTCGGGCGCATCCTGGCTGGAGACGCGGAGCAGGGGGTCGCGGGTCAGGGCGCCGCCGGCGCCGAGGCCCGGTGCACCGCGGCCCGGAGCTCGCCGGCGGCGGGAAGGTCGTCGAGGCCGATGAAGACGATTCCGGGGGCCGGCGCCGGTTGGTCCGCTGGTGGCCGCCACGCCTCGATCTCGACGCTCTCCCCGCACGCCTGGACGAGCATCCAGGCGAGCTCGCCCGCGCGCGCCGAGACGACGAAGCCCTTGGCCCGGAGGGTCCGCGGGGAGAGCGCCCGCAGGGCCGCGCGCAGCCGTTCGGGGTCGATGGGGTCCGGGCACGGCACGACGTCGGATCGGAACCGGTGCGAATGTTCGGGTTCGCCCGCGGACGGCCCTGCCGGCGCCGTCGGCCCCACGCCGCCCGCGGACAGCACCTCCATCGGGATGTCCGCATCGACCGCGCGGACGATCGGGGCGCGGGTGCGGCCGCGAAGCCACGACTCGACCGCCCGGCGCCCGCCTTCCGGGACCCGGTCGCACTTGTTCAGCACGAGCAGGTCGGCGGCGGCGAGCTGACGGCCGAGGGTGTCCGCAAGCCGCTCGTCCTCGTGGCGCGAGCGGACGGTCTCGGCGTCGGCGAGGACCACGACGAGATCGCGCGCGAGCCCGGGGTGCAGGGCCGCGACCTCGGCGATGGCGGACGGGTCCGCGACGCCGCTCGCTTCCACCAGGAGCTGGTCCGGGGGCCGGTCCGCGTCCAGCAGGCGGTCGACAGCCCCGACGAGGTCGTCCCCCATCGTGCAGCAGACGCAGCCGTTCGCGAACACGACCGTGTCCCCGCCGTGGGCGGCGACGAGGGCGCCGTCCACCTCCAGCGCGCCGAAATCGTTGACGAGGACCGCGTAGCGCACCCCGTGGCGCCCGCCGAGGACGCGGTTGAGCAGGGTGGTCTTTCCGGCCCCGAGGAACCCGCCGACCACGCTCATCGGCACGCGCGCGGTCACGAATCCCCTCCTCCCGGCCCGTCCCGCTACGCGCCCGCGGGGGTGAGCTTCTCGACGATCTCCCCCATCGCCTGGTCCGCGATGGCCCGGAGCTCCTCGTCGGTCCGGTTCTGGATCGGGTGGGGGACCCAGACGATCGCGGGCTCGTAGCCGAGGGACTTCGATTGGGCGGCCGCCGCCTCCCGGAACGCGGTGGTCGCGATCATGACGCCGGGGACGCCCCGTTCGTCGAGGTCGAGCATGTCATGCAAACTGCACGATGTGCACGAGCCTCAATCGGACAGGGCGTCGACGACGACATCGACCTCCTCGGCGATGGTCTGCGCGAGGTCGACCGGCGCAGTGCGGGTGTTGGTGGGCTTCGCATACCGCTTCACGGCGATTCCCCGCACGGCGAAGTGCGACTCGACCCGGTCGAGGAAGTCGCCGCCCCGGGCCTTGCCGATGTCGAGCAGGCCCAGGGTCAGGCCCTCGAGCGACGGCGGCGGGGGCCGCCGCTCGCGCCGGACCGGCGACGTCTCCGCCGTCGGGTCGAGAAGCCGGATTCCTTCGTTCATCACGTTCCTACCTCCTTCGTGACGGGGATGGTGCCGCGCGCGCCGCTCGCCGCCCATCCCCCGATGACGGCGCTCATGAGCCCGGCCTCGCCGCCGGCCCGGACCACGTTCAGCCCGCCCTCGCGGAACTTGGTCATCGAGTCCTCGACGAGCTCGGGCCGGACCCCGGCGTCCACCCCGTTCGCCCCGCGGACGAGCTCCGCCCCCGGGCGGGCCGTCGCGGCGGCGAGCTCGGCCTTGATCCGGGCCTTGTCCCAGCCGCCCTCCTTGAAGATGGCCCAGTGTTCGGGCGAGAGGACGAGGAACGCGTCGAAGCTCTTCACGAGCTTCGGGTGTCCGACCGAGTTGAGGGTCATCGCGAGGGAGCGGGCGAGCGAACCCGGCGTGCGCGACCCCTCGTCCATGTTCGGGCTCAGGCCCCCGCCGCCGAAGAGGGTGACCGCGGACGCACCCGGAGGGACGCCGCGTTCGACGCCGAGGGGCAGCCAGTCGGGGTCGGATTCGTCCTCGGCGAAGCACAGGGTGTACTTGCCCGGCCAGCCGAGGGTCGCCCGGTCGATCCCTCCCGGAACCCCGCCCCCGACGTTGCGGACGAGGAGCTGGAGCGCGCGGCCGATGCTCGCGTTCGCACGGTTGCCCTGGCCGAGCGCGTTCACCCCCGAGTTCATGCCGATGCGGCGGGCGGCCGGCCCGTTCACCACCACCATCGGGCTCGAGAAGTACGTGGTGCAGAGGAGGCCGTGCATCGCGAACTCGGGCTCGAGGGCCGCTTCGACCACCGCGAGGACGACCGGCAGGTACTCGGGCCGGCAACCGGCGAGGACCGCGTTGATCGCGACCTTCTCGACCGTGCAGGGGGCGTTGTCGGGCGGGATCGCCCCGATGACCTCCTGCGGGTCGCGGGTCGTGCCCCCGAGCATCCGGAGCACCCGCACCGGGGTCGGGGGAACCACCGGCAGCCCGTCGCTCCAGCCCCGCGAGAAGCAGGCCTCGTGCTCGTCCTCGGGGGCCGCCACCTCGATGACCCGCGCCCCGAAGGGCGGCGAGCCGAACGCGGCCTCGAGGACCTCCGGCATCCCGGGATCGACGCTCTTCGAGCCGCACCCCGGCTGGAAGTCCGGGAGGCCGGGGCCGAGGGCGCCGAGGCCGGTCACCCGGCCCCACTCGCCGCGATCCCATCCGACGGTGCGGTCGGACTCCGCGCCGCCCTCGAGGCGGATGAGGGTCGGGACGGTCTCGACGTCGAGTCGCCACGAGTGTTCGAGCGAACGGTCGTCGACCGCGTCGATGCCGTCCGGGAACGTCGGGTCGTCCTGGGTGTAGACGGTGAGCCCCGCGCCGCTCGCGGCGAGCTCGCGGAGCACGGGCTGGACGAGCTCGCAGGTCGGGCAGTCGCGCTTGGCGACGACGATGAAGCTCGTGCTCATGGACGATCCCGCTCCTTCGTGCCGGGGAGGGTGGGGCGATTCTGCCCGATGCCCGGCGGCGGCGCCAGAACCGGCTGTTCGGCCGTTGGGATCGTTTCACGCTGCGGAATTCGGTTCGCGGGGGTGAACCGGGTTCGGCCGCATCGGAGGCGGAGATCTCGGGAACGGCGCCTCCCACGGATGCAGGCGTCCCAGGAAGAGCCGTTCTCAGGAAGAGCGGTGGGCATCGATGCCGGGCCCCGAGCCGGGCAGCGTGAAAGGGCCCTGGCGGCGCCGGCGGGTCGGGTCGATCCGAGCGAAGGTATGGCCGTACCATGCCCTTCGCGGCCGATGCGGGTTCGAGGCGCTCGGCGGCGTGGTCGAAGGCACGGGCGGACCGGGCGCCGCGGCGGGGCGGCGCGGCGGGGCGCGAGGAGGGAAGACACGTGGCGGGTTCACGATTCGAGAGGAACGAGCGCTTCGAGCGCGGGCTCGCGCTCCGCGAGTCGGTGCTCGGGCGCGAGCACGTCGAGCGGTCGCTCGCCCGGGCCGAGGAGGACCCGTTCCTGCTTCCCATCCAGCAGATCGCGGTGGAGTTCGGCTGGGGCGAGGTCTGGTCCCGCCCCGGACTCCCTCTCAAGACCCGGAGCTTCCTCGGCATCGCGTACCTCGCTGCACAGGGGAAGCTCGACGAGCTCGGGGCGCACGTCGCGGGGGCGGTGCGAAACGGCGCGAGCCGGGAGGAGATCGGGGAGGTATTGCTCCAGGCCGCGCTCTACTGCGGGATGCCGGTGGGGCTCGAGGCGTTCCGGGTCGCGAAGCGCGCGCTCGACGACCTGGAGGCGGCCGGCCGGGAAGAAGCGCAATCGCCCACCGGGGAGGACGCGCCATGAGCCGGGTGCGGCGGGGCGGCAAGTCGGTCTACGGCGCGAGCATCGGCATCCTGATGCTGGAGACCCGGTTTCCCCGCATTCCGGGCGACGTCGGGAACGCGGACACCTGGCCGTTCCCGGTGCTCTACCGGGTCGTGCGCGGCGCGTCTCCGGACCGGGTGGTACGGCGGGGGGCGGCCGGCCTCCTCGACGCCTTCGTGGAGGCGGGGAAGGAGCTCGTTCGCATCGGCGCGGACGGGCTCACCACGAGCTGCGGCTTCCTCGCCCTCCATCAGGCGGAGCTCGCGCGCGCCTGCGGGGCGCCGGTCGCCGCCTCGTCGCTCATGCAGGCGGCGGCCGTCGAGGCCCTGCTCCCGCCCGGGAAACGGGCCGGCATCCTCACCGTCTCGCGGGCTTCCCTCACCGAGGAGCACCTCTCCCTCGCGGGCGCTCCCCCCGACGCGCCGATCGCCGGCACCGACGAGGGGCGGGAGTTCACCCGCGTCATCCTGGACGACGAGCCCGCGCTCGACGTCGAGCGGGCGCGGCAGGACGTGGTGGATGCGGCGCGGGGGCTCGTCGACCGTCACCCCGAGGTCGGGGCCGTCGTCCTCGAATGCACCAACATGTGCCCGTACTCCGCCGACGTGGCGGAAGCGGTCGGCCTTCCGGTCTACGACTTCGTGAGCTTCGTCCACTGGTTCCGGTCGGGCCTCGCGCCGCGCCGCTTCTGACCATCCCTCCCGACCGTCTCGTTCACGGCGGCCTCCAGGGCGGGTCGTTCGTGCACTGCCGCACGTCGCGGGCGGACGGGACGCTGGAGGGTCCGGCCGAAGGTCGGGGCGCGGGACGGCATGGGGCCGGACGACGGCGCGCCGATGCGTTCCATGCGGGATCGGAGCCGCGTAGTCCGCCCGTTTCTCCGACGAGTCCCGGACCCGAGGGTCGAGCCGGATCGCTTGCCGGTGAACCGGGGGCGCGCGCCGGCCGTCCGTCAGGCCACGGCGAGCATCCCGTGGTGCTCGATGAATTCCTGCACGGCCGGTACGCCCTCGCCCGACTTCAGGTTCGTGAACAGGAAGGGCCGGCTTCCCCGCATCCGCCTCGCATCCCGCTCCATGACTTCGAGCGACGCCCCGACGTAGGGAGCGAGGTCCACCTTGTTGATGACCAGCAGGTCGGAGCGGGTGATCCCCGGTCCTCCCTTGCGCGGGATCTTGTCCCCGGCGGAGACGTCGATGACGTAGATCGTAAGGTCGGACAGCTCCGGGCTGAAGGTGGCGCTCAGGTTGTCCCCGCCGCTCTCCACGAAGACGACTTCGAGCGGCCCGAGTCGGGTGCAGAGCTCGTCGACGGCCGCGAGGTTCATGGAGGCGTCCTCCCGGATGGCGGTATGGGGACAGCCGCCGGTCTCGACCCCGACGATGCGGTCGGCCGAGAGCGCATCGTGCCGCACCAGGAACTCGGCGTCCTCCCGGGTGTAGATGTCGTTGGTGACCACCGCCACCTGGCGGCGGGCCCGCATCCGGCGGCACAGGTGCAGCAGCAACGCGGTCTTGCCGGAGCCGACGGGGCCGCCGATCCCGACCCGTAACGTTTGTGCGGTCATCGTGTCTCCTCGGATGGAGCCGGCACGGGAACCGTGCACGGCGCCCCTGTCAGGACTCCATCAGGACCGGAAGATCCGGGTACGCTGGACCTCGTGCCCGCAGCTCGCGATCGCGAGACCGGGGGCAGAGCCCCCGATCCCGTCGTCGTCGAGGCGAAGCCCGGCCCGGCAGACGGGCGGGATCGCGTCCCCGAGCCGGAAGAGCACCCGCTGCCCGGCACTCTGGCCGAGGGGGATGAGCCTGATGCCGGCCGACACCTGGCTCTCGGCCCAGCTCCAGGCGAGCGCGCCGGCGCCGTCCAGCGGTCGGACCCCCCAATGGGAGCAAGCCAGGGCGAACATGGCGGCAAAGGTGCATCCCGGCGCCTTCGTCCAGGGAGCGGCGGATTCCACCCCGAGCCCGGCCAGGACCCGGGCGAGCGCCTGGCCCATCGCACGGTCGGAGCTGCGGAGCTCGGCGGTGTCGCGGTTGGCGAGCAGCCACTCGCTGCGGGCCGCGGCCCGCGCCTCGTCCCTTCCGCTCCAGGCGGCGTGGAGCTGACCGTACAAGGGGACGTCGAGACGCCCGAAGCCGTACCGGAGCCGCCCCTCCACCCAGGCGAGCAACCCGGGTTCGTCGTCCACCCATCCCGCCTCCACCACCTGTTCGAGCCCTTCCGAGTACGCATAGGCGCCGACCGGAAGCCCCGGGCTCGCGAGCTGGAGGAGGCGGAGCCACGAGGACGTCACCGCCCACCGCCGCCCGCGCCCGGCGGGATCCGTCCACCCGTCGAGGCTTCCGCGGTCGTGGCGCCGGTCCCGGCCCCGGCATGTCGGTGCGGGCGGCCGCCCGGTCCGTCGTGCGGTTGGCGGCGGTGGTGTCCATGATGCCCGTACGCGCCCGCCTCCGGCTCGAAGGGAAGCTCCGCCCGGACGACCTCGGCCCCGATCCCGGCGATCATCTCGTCGAGGACGTGGTCCGTCAGGTAGCGGAGCTCGCCCTCGCCGACCTGCACCGCAACGTGGCGGTTCCCGAGGTGGTAGGCGGCCCGCGCCAGGGTCCGGGCCTCGCTCGCCCGCACCACGCTCACCGTCTCGCGTCCCGCCGCCACCTCGATGCATCGGCCGCAGTCCGAGCGCAGCCGGTCGCCGTCGCGCAGCACGCTGCCCCGCTCCAGCACGAGCGCGACCTCGCGACCGTCGTCGAGCCGGGCCCGGAGCCGGCTCTTCCGGCGCAGCTCGAAGGGCAGGGTCAATCTCCCGTCCGGGGCGCGGGCGTCCGCCCCGGCCTCCGGCCCCCCCGCCCGCTCCCGGACGACGATCGGATCGGGGCCGGGCCGCACCTCTCACCGGCTCCGCGCGCGCCGCGCCGCGCCGCCCCCGGCGCCCTCCCTTCGGGCGGAGCACGGGATCACGTCGCGGCGGGGCTCGGCAGGGGCTCCGACGGACCCGGGGCGGCCGGGCCTCGACCGGATCGGCTCGGGCTCGCGGGCGGGGAGCTCGGGGACATGGGATGCAGCGGGCGGAAGGGACGCCGCGTATGGCAAGGAGCGCGCCGCCACGGGCCGGATGCCGATCGACCGCGGCCGACGATCAGAACAGGAAGTAGCGCTGGGCGAGCGGGAGCTCCGCCGCCGGCTCGCATTCCAGCCGCTCCCCGTCCGCCTTCACCACGTAGGTCTGGGGGTCCACTTCGATACGGGGCCGGTAGTCGTTCAGGACCATGTCCGACTTCCCCAGGCCCCGGGTGTTCCCCACCGCCACGCAGCGCTTGCCGAGGCCGAGCCGGCCCCCCACGTCCGCCTCCGCCGCGGCCCGGCTGACGAAGGTCACGCTCGTGCTCGCCCGCGCCCGCCCCAACGCCCCGAACATCGGCCGGTAATGGACCGGCTGGGGGGTCGGGATCGACGCATTCGGATCGCCCATGGGCGCGGCCGCGATCATGCCGCCCTTGATGATCATGGCCGGCTTGACGCCGAAGAAGGCAGGCTTCCACAGGACGAGATCGGCGATCTTCCCCTCCTCCACCGACCCGACCTCGCGTGCGAGCCCGTGGGCGACCGCGGGGTTGATGGTGTACTTCGCGACGTAGCGGCGGGCGCGCAGGTTGTCGCTGTGCGCGCCGTCGCCGGGAAGGGCGCCCCGCTGCACCTTCATCTTGTGGGCGGTCTGCCAGGTCCGGGTGACCACCTCCCCGACCCGCCCCATCGCCTGGGAGTCGGAGGCGATCATCGAGAACGCGCCGAGGTCGTGCAGGACGTCTTCGGCCGCGATCGTCTCGCGGCGGATGCGCGACTCCGCGAACGCCACGTCCTCCGGGATGTTCTTGTCCAGGTGGTGGCAGACCATCAGCATGTCGAGGTGCTCGTCGACGGTGTTGACGGTGTAGGGCCGGGTCGGGTTGGTGCTCGACGGCAGCACGTTGGCCTCGCCGCACGCCCTGATGATGTCGGGCGCATGTCCGCCGCCCGCCCCTTCGGTGTGGTAGGTGTGGATCGTGCGCCCCCCGATCGCCTCGAAGGTGCGCTCGACGAAGCCCGACTCGTTGAGGGTGTCGGTGTGGATCGCGACCTGGACGTCGAAGCGGTCCGCCACCGAGAGGCAGTTGTCGATGGCGGCGGGGGTCGTGCCCCAGTCCTCGTGCAGCTTGAGCCCCATCGCGCCCGCCGCGATCTGCTCCTCGAGCGCCGCGGGCCGGCTGGCGTTGCCCTTGCCGAGGAAGCCGAGGTTCATCGGCAGGGCTTCCGCCGCCTCCAGCATCCGTTCGATGTGCCAGGGGCCGGGGGTGCAGGTGGTGGCGTTGGTCCCTGCCGCCGGACCGGTCCCCCCGCCCAGCATGGTGGTGACCCCCGACATCAGGGCGTCCTCGACCTGCTGGGGGCAGATGAAGTGGATGTGCGCGTCGATCGCCCCGGCGGTCAGGATCAGCCCTTCCCCCGCGATGGCTTCGGTGCCGGGGCCGATGACCACGTCCACCCCCGGCTGGGTGTCGGGGTTGCCGGCCTTGCCGATCGCGGCGATCCGCCCGTCCTTGAGGCCCACGTCGGCCTTGACGATGCCCCAGTGGTCGAGGATGAGCGCGTTGGTGACGACCGTATCGACGGCGCCGGCGGAGGCGATCTGGCTCTGCCCCATCCCGTCCCGGATCACCTTGCCGCCGCCGAACTTGACCTCCTCGCCGGGGACCGCACGATCGGCTTCCACCTCGATCACCAGCTCGGTGTCGCCGAGGCGGACCCGATCCCCGGTGGTGGGTCCGTACATCTCCGCGTAGGCCCGCCGGCCGATCGTGCTCATGGATTCAAGGGGTCACCTGGGCCGAAAACGTTTCCCCGCCCATCTCCCGCATTGGCCGGGGCACCCGCGATTCCGCGCAGCGGAATCGCCAAGCGACCGCGCCTGCGGTCGCCACTCGCCCCGAGCCGTCTCCCGTGCCCGTGCTCGCGGACGGACTCAGTCCACGGGACCATCGACCGCGCCCTGGAATCCGATGACGTGCCGCCGGCCCGCGAAGGCGACCAGCCCCACCTCGCGCTCCTGCCCCGGCTCGAACCGGACCGCGGTCCCCGCCGGGACGTCGAGCCGGTACCCGCGCGCCCGCTCGCGCTCGAACGAGAGGGCGGGGTTGGTTTCCGCGAAATGGTAGTGGGAACCGACCTGGATCGGCCGGTCTCCGGTATTGGCGACGGTGAGGCGCAGGGTGGCCCGGCCCTCGTTCAGGGTCAGGTCGCCTTCTTCGACGAAGACCTCGCCCGGGATCATCCGGAGCGGTCCGGGCAGGGATGGAGTTCGCCGGGCACGATCATCACGGGTCGTCAGAGGATGGGGTCGTGAACGGTGACGAGCTTCGTGCCGTCGGGGAACGTCGCCTCGACCTGGACCTCGTCGATCATTTCCGGCACCCCGTCCATCACGTCGTCGCGGCAAAGCAGGGTGGCGCCGTGGCTCATCAGATCGGCCACCGTCCGGCCCTCGCGGGCGCCCTCCAGGATGGCGGCGGAGATGAACGCGACCGCTTCCGGGTAGTTGAGCTTCAGGCCCCGCGCCTTGCGGCGTTCCGCGAGCAGGGCGGCGGTGAACACCAGAAGCTTGTCCTTCTCTCGGGGCGAAAGCTCCACGTCGTCCTTCCTCGCGTCCCGGCCGATGAGTCGAGGCGTCGCACGGGGTCCGGGGAACCGTCCGGTCCGCCCCCCTGATCATGGGACGAGAAGGCGGGGACTGCAACCCGCCCGCGGCGCACTGTCAGGAGCACGTAGTCTGTCCGGTGTAATAGCACGTCATCTGTCCGGTCCGAGGGAACACGGACAACCCTTGTGCTGAAAAACCGGACAGGTCTATTTGTTGCCAACACCCGCCCGCGGCACCCGCCCGCGGCGCCTCCTGCCCCCGGCAGGCAGGCGTGCGCACCGTGGCCGGCGATCAGGTCGCCCAGATCCGAGGGGGGTGCGGCTCGACCCCCAGCAGCGGCGGGCGCAGCTCCGTCCACAGGCCGTGGAGCCACTCCCTCAGCCCGGAGATGCCGGGCGCCTGCGCCCGGAGCACCAGCAGGCCGTCCACCACGGTCGCCCCGGCCCTCCCGGGGGCCGGGGCGCGCCGCCGGTTGAAGCTCCGTGCGAGATCGAGGAGCGCGCCGCCCGGGTAGACGACGGCGAGCGCCGCCGCCGCGAACCCCCCGAGCCCCCAGGGGGCGTCGAGCGCTTCGCCCCCGCCGGCCAGATGCAGGCGCTCGACCAGGACCGGCCGCTTCGCGATGAAGACTTCGAGCGCCTGGCGCAGCGTCCCCCGGTCGAACCGCTCCCGGCAGGCGGGCCGGCCCGCGCACCAGCTCTCCCAGCCGATGAAGCGCGCCGCGGGATCCAGATCGAACCGGGTTCGGACCGCGGCCCGCGCGCCCCCGAAGTACAGGTTCTCCTGGGGAAGCCACTCGACGGCGGCGCCGGGAGCGGCGCGCACCGTCTGGGTCTGCCGCACCCAGGGACCGGCGGTGCGGTAGAACTTCGTCGCGGCCGGCGTGGTCACGAGCGAGCGCGCCCCCTCGCCCGCCCGCACGTCGAGGACGAGCCGATCTCCACCCACGAGCCCGCCCGGCGGGTGCAGGACGTAGACGTGGCAGACGCCGTCTCCGGGCCAGAACGGAGACTGCACCATGAGCGGTCCGTGGTGGCGGTTGCGGGCCAGCACGGTCCGCGCGCCGCGCCGCTCGAACCCGAGAGACAGCGAGCCTCGCCATTCCCCGCCCGTACCCGTACCCGGGGGCCAAGCGTCTTCCCGCCCATCGGCCCCGACCGCCACCCCGCCCACTACCCGGCCCGGGTCACCGGGCCGCCCACCGATCGGATCGAACCCGCCGGGCGGAGGCCATCGTCCCCCTTCTCTCCCACCCCGCCGCCCGCGCGCCTCACCGCGCACCGGCCCGCATGGCTCGATCTCGACGTCGAGAGCCCCGGGCGCTGTTCGTAAGCTCTTGAGATAGAGGGTGGAGATCGGGGGGCGAGATATTTTTCACCCCCACGGAGACGGCGTTCTTCCGTGGTTTGGGATCGGTTCGAGGGGGTTGCTGGCGGATTTCACCCCACGGAGCTGCTTGCGCGGGCACGGCGTCCTGGGAACGCCTGTGTCCCGCTCGCATTGATCGGCGGCGGCCTCGCCGTCCCATTTGCGGGCGGGACACGAGCGTTCCCAGGACACCGTGCCCAAGAGCGTTCGCGAGAGGCATGCCCGGCGAAAACCCCACCGCGCACATGCCTCGTCGAGGCTGGCGCTTGAAATGCGCACGGAGAAGGGCAACACTCGGCGCAGCCTGCGCGCCGGCCGGAAGCTCCCCATGTTCAAGCTCACCCAGGAGACCATCGCCATCGTGTCCGTCGGCATCGCGCTGGCTGGTCTCGTCATCACGAGCAACAGCCTCATCCGGTCCGACATGCAGGCCATGCGCGCCGAAGCGCGCGCCGACCGCGAGGCGTGGCAGGCCGAGAGCGACCAGCTCCGGGCCGAAGATCGCGCCAATCTCGAAGCGTGGCAGAAGGAACGAGACCAGCTCCGGGCCGAAGATCGCGCCAGCCTCGAAGCGTGGCAGAAAGAGCGCGACCAGCTCCGGGCCGAAGATCGCGCCAATCTCGAAGCGTGGCAGAAGGAGCGAGACCGGCTCCATGATCAGGCACGCGCCGACCGTGAGGCGTGGCAGGCCGAAGCACGCGCCCTGCGCACCGAGGCCGGGGCCGGGCGGGAAGCGCTCAGCCGGCTCGCCGGCATCGTCGAGGAGGTGCGCACCGCCCGCCGGTGACGGCTCGCCCCGCCCAGGCCGTCCGCCTCCCGGGCGGCTTCCCGAACGAGTGCACGACGGGCGGGCCGTGCGCACCTTCGGCAAGAGCGGCCGCGGGCGCTTCGCCTCAGGTAAGGAGAAAGACGAACCGGCGCCTCTCCCCCGCCGGAGCGGGGCAGGAGAGGCGCCGGGACCGTTCATCATCATGACTGCCCCTGGACGCTCACGGGCGCGCCCGGCGGCCCCGCAGGGCCACCGGCTCCGGCAGCGGAGCGTGCGGGCAACCCCGGAAACCGGCATTGTCGTTCCGGTTGCGCGCGCCGCCTCCTCGAAGCTGCGCAAACCCTTGCGGAGCGCACCATGGTCCGCGTCCATGAGCCGCGTCACCGAATAGCCTGGGCTCTCGAACGCATCGCCCACCGCCCTCGCGCCGTTGCCCGGGTTCTCCAAGGGCCTCACGCGCTCTCAGGCTGAGTTCCCGATCACCAGCGCCACCCGCTCCGCCGCCCAGGCCGCGCCCGCCAGCGCCCGGACGGCCGTGCGCCGGCCCCCGTGGAAGCTCCTCGCGCCCATCGCCTGCTCCCCGTTCGCGCGCCGCCATCCACTCTACGAAGACTCGCCGCCGCCCGCAAACGGCGCCCGCCACGGTGCAGGGGGGACGCGATCTCGCCAAGTGCGGGATGGCCTCCCCCGGCCCCATTCCCCCTCCGGCCGATGCGCGAGCGGGCGGCTGTTGCTTGTCCGGGGACCGCGGGACAAGTGGGCTCCAGCGAGAGGCATGTGCGCGGTGGGGTTTTCGCCGGGCACGCCTCTCGCGAACGCTCTTGGGCACGGCGTCCTGGGAACGGCGTGTCTTCCAGACGCGCCGTTCCCAGGACGCCGTGCCCGCGCAAGTGGCTCCGTGGGGTGAAATCCGCCAGCAACCCTCTCGAACCGAACCCAAACCACGGAAGAACGCCGTCTCCGTGGGGGTAAAAAATATCTCGACCCCCTCTCTACACCCTATATATCAATAGCCTGCGAACAGCGCCCGGGGCTCAGCGAGGAACGGCGACGCCGGAGCCGGCAGCACTTGCCCGGCGTACGGGACGCGCACGCCGGGCGGCGCCGGCACGCTGGGCGGGGCCTGTGCTACGCTCCCGGCGTTGCCGTCAGGGAGACCCCGCACGGACGTCGTCCCCCTCGTCGGCATCATCGGTGCGATCGCCGGTATGGGGTTCGCTCTCCATCGCCTCATCGCACGGGACGTCGCCGCGATGCGCGCCGACATCCGTTCCGGCATCGGCGGGCTCCGGGCCGACGTCACCAACCTTCGCGAGCGCATGGCGCGGCTCGAAGGGTTGTTCGAGGGGTTCGCCCGGGCCGCCCCGCCCGAAGTGCGGACGGTCGCAGCCGACTGAGCCCCCGCCCCCGGTGTGCCCGTAGCGCGGCACTGGCGCGAAGCCGCCGCGCGACCGCCCCGTCACCTTCGCCAGGTAGCGCCGCACCAGTGCCTTGTCGCTCCGGGCGAGTCCGCGGTAGCCGAACCTCCCCAAGGTCCGAGCGATGAGCTCGTACGTGCTCCGGCGGCCCGCGCCGGCGAAGTCCACCGCTTCGTTGCCTTCCACGAACGCTCGAACCTGTTCCAGCGTCGACACTCGCTCGGTCTGCTCCGGTCACGATCATCCTCGATGATCCCGGCTCACGCCCCTTCAGGCTCACCTCTCGTTGGAATCCGTCCCTCCGTTCAGGCTCATGTCTCGTTGGACAAGGCGCTCGTTGAAAGGGCCGGAGGGGTTCGCGATAATCTCGGGCCACGCTCAGGGGTGACGAATCCGTTCGTCGGCGGGTTTGCGATGGACGAGACTGTTGCGGTGGAGACCCCGTCCGGCAAGTCGGCGGCGGACGAGAACTTTCCGGTCGGGTCGTGGCTGCTGCCGGCGCACCGGCGGCCGCACGTCGCGGCCTTCTACGCCTGTGCGCGGGCGATGGACGACGTCGCCGACGACCCCGAGCTGAGAGCGGACGACAAGATCGAGCGTCTGGACGGCTTCGTCAGGGCCGTGAGCGGCGGCGAGAGGGTCGGCCCGGCATTCCGCAAGGCGCACGTTCTCCGCCGCAGCCTGGCCGAAACCCGGGTGACGCATCGCCACGTCGTGGATCTGGCCCGGGCCTTCAGGCAGGACGCGACGAAGCTCCGCTATGACGACTGGGACGATCTGATGGGGTACTGCAACCTCTCCGCGGCTCCGGTCGGCCGCTACCTCGTCGACCTGCACGGGGAGGCGGCCGCGGCGTATCCCGCATCCGATGCCCTCTGCAACGCCCTGCAGGTGCTCAACCACCTGCAGGATTGCGGGGATGACTACCGCCTGCTCGATCGCGTCTACCTGCCCCGGAGCTGGATGGCGGAGGCGGGTATCGGTGTCGAGGTGCTCGGCGGCCATCGGACGCCGGCCGCGCTGCGGCAAGTGCTGGACCGCGGTCTCGATGCGGCCGACGGCTTGCTGGCCCTCGCCGAGCGCCTGCCGGGCGAGCTTCGCGATACCCGTTTCGCCATGGAGGCAGCCGCCATCGTCGCCATCGCCGGGAAGCTCGGCCGCGAGCTCCGGCGTCGGGACCCGCTGGCGGAGCGGGTGGTGCTGACGAAGCCGCAATTCGCGGCCTGCTGCGCCCGTGGAATCGGCCGGCTCCTGCTCCGAAGGGGCCTTCGGCGGCGCTCTCCGGCCGCGGCGCCTCCCCCGCGCATCGATTCGACGCCCGGAGAGCAGGATGCGTGAGCGCGGGGCGATTCGAGAAGCTGCCCACCGGGTGGCCGGGACCGTGCCCCCCCCCCCCCCCGCGTGAGCCCGGGCGCGATTGAAGCCGGGCTCCGCGAACCCCCGGCCGCATCGCGAGAACGGGGCTCGGCCTTGAAGAAGCGGTCTTGCCCGCACCCCTGCGCCATACCGGGGGTGGAAGGTCGTCCCGGGATGGCCGGGGAGCGCGCCGGAAGAGGTCGGACAGGGTGAGCCCGGCGCTTCCTTCCGCGGCGTCCCGGACGAACCCGGACCCGCACGAGGTCGATCCCCGGGTACACGTGAACCGCGTCGTCGCCCGCTCGGGTACGTCCTTCCTGTGGGGGATGACGTTGCTGCCGGCGGAGCGGCGCCGGGCCATGCGCGCGATCTACGCCTTTTGCCGCGAGGTCGACGATGTCGCCGACGAGCCGGGGAAGGTCGCCGACAAGAGGCGGGCGCTCGCCTCCTGGCGGGAAGAGATCGGGCGGCTCTACGCGGGACGCCCGGAACGGCCGACGACGAGGGCGCTCCTCGAACCGGTGCACCGCTTCGATCTGCCCCGAGGGGAGTTTCTCGCCATCATCGACGGCATGGAGATCGACGCGGCTCCCGCGGTGCGGATGCGGGGGCTGGACGAGCTGCTCGACTATTGCCGCAAGGTGGCCGGATCGGTGGGCGTGCTGTCCGTCCACACCTTCGGCGTGCCCCGGCACCCGGGGCCCCGGATCGCCGAGACGCTCGGGAACGCGCTCCAGTTGACCAACATCCTGCGCGACCTCGAGGAGGACGCCGCGCGGCAGCGCCTGTACGTGCCTCGGGACGTGCTCGACCGGCACGGGGTCCGGGCGACCTCGCCGGACGCGGTGTTCGTTCATCCCGGCTTCGCCGGGGCCTGCGAGGAGCTCGCCGCGATCGCCCGCGGCTACTACTCCGAAGCCGACCGGCTGCTGAAGGAGCTCGGATGGCGGAGGATGCGTCCGGCCGTCCTCATGATGGCGGTCTATCGAGAGACCCTCGACCGCCTGGAGGAACGGGGCTGGCAGCGGGTCCGCGGCCCGATCCGGCTCACGCACGCGCGAAAGCTCCGGATCGGCCTGCGGTACGGATTTCTCTGACCCCCGGTCTTCGTGTCCCGAACCCACGTCGTCGGCGCCGGTCTCGCCGGTCTTGCCGCCGCGGTGTCGCTGGTGCGCGCGGGGCGGCCCGTCGTCCTCCATGAGGCCGGGGGCCGGGCGGGCGGGCGCAGCCGCTCGTATCCCGACGCGAAGCTCGATCGCCTGATCGACAACGGCAACCATCTGTTGCTGAGCGGCAACCGGTCCGCCATGCGCTACCTCGCGGAGGTCGAGGCCGTCGATCCGCTGGTCGGTCCCGCCTCGGCCTGCTTTCCGTTTCTCGACGTCCGCACCGGCCTGCGATGGAGCCTGCGGCCCGGCCGCGGATGGCTGCCGTGGTGGCTCCTGCGTCCCGAGCGGCGGGTTCCCGGCACGAGGGTTCGAAGCTATCTCCACTCCGGCCTGCGAATCGCACTGGCCGGACCCGGCCGCACGGTGACCGACTGCGTCGGGGACCGCGGGGTGCTGTTCGAGCGGTTCTGGGAGCCTCTCGCCGTCGCGGCGCTGAACACGCCGGCCGGCTCCGGCGCGTCCCGCCTGCTGTGGCCCGTGCTGCGCGAGACGTTCGCCAGGGGAGAAGCGGCCTGCCGGCCCCGGATCGCGAGATGCGGGCTCTCCCCCGCGTTCGTGGACCCGGCCCTGGAGCTCCTGGGCCGGCGAGGGGCGGTGGTGCGGTTCGGTCGGCGGCTGCGCGGGATCGCCTTTGCGGGCCTCTCCGCCACCCACCTCGACTTCGGCTCCGAGAGTGTCGCGTTGCAGGAAGGGGAGAGCGTGATCCTGGCCGTGCCGCCGGCCGCGGCGGCCGCCCTCGTGCCGTCCCTCACCGTGCCGCGGGAGAGCAGCACCATCGTCAACGCCCACTTCCGCCTCTCCGAACCCGCCCGTCTCCCGGCCGACACGCCGTTTCTCGGGCTGATCGGAGGGACCGCGCAGTGGCTCTTCGTGCGCGGGGACGTGGCCTCGATCACGGTGAGCGCGGCCGGGGCGCTCGCCGCCGAGCCGGCCGAGGCGATCGCCGGCAAGACCTGGAAAGACGCCGCCGCGGCCCTCGGTCTCGACCGGGAGGTCCTCCCCCCCCCGTATCGGATCGTCAAGGAGAGGCGCGCCACCTTCGCACAGACCCCCGCGGAAGTCCGCCGCCGCCCGAAGACGCGCTGCGGGTTCGCCAACGTGTACCTGGCCGGAGACTGGATCGACACGGGTCTGCCCGCGACCATCGAAGGCGCCGTTCGCTCGGGCCACATGGCCGCGCGCGCGGTGACCGGAGGGTGACGGGGGGCGCGCGAAAGGCCGGCGGATGCGCTCCGCCGCACCATGGTCGAAGGCGTTCGGGCGCAGATGCGGTACAGTACGGCGCGGTCGGCCGCATGGTGTGCGGAGGGGTCATCAGGTGACGAAACGAGCCCTGCAAATCCTCCTGGCGCAACCGAGGGGATTCTGCGCCGGGGTGGTGAGAGCGGTCGATATCGTCGACCGGGCGCTGCGGATCCACGGGGCACCGGTCTACGTGCGCCACGAGATCGTCCACAACCGGCGCGTCGTCGACGGTCTGCGTGCGAAGGGGGCCCGCTTCGTGGAAGAGGTCGAGGACATCCCGGAGGGCGCCGTCGCCGTATTCAGCGCCCACGGCGTGGCCCGGAAGGTGGTGGACGAAGCCGGCGTTCGCGGGTTGCGGGCGATCGATGCGACCTGCCCGCTGGTGAGCAAGGTGCACAACGAAGCGAGGCGTTCCGCGCGGAGCGGCCACGAGGTGGTCCTCATCGGACACCCCGGCCACCCGGAGGTGGAAGGTACGATGGGGCAGGTGCCGGGAAAAGTCCACCTGGTATCGGATCAGGCCGACGTGGCGACCCTCGACCCCGCCGATCCGGAGAAGCTGGCCTACGTGACCCAGACGACCCTCAGCGTCGACGACACCCGCGAGATCATCGCGGCGCTCAAGAAACGCTTTCCCGGCATCAGGGGGCCCGATCTGAAGGACATCTGCTACGCCACTCAGAATCGGCAGACCGCGGTGCAGCGGCTCGCGGACCGTTCCGACGCGATCCTGGTGCTCGGCGCCGACTACAGCTCGAACTCGAACCGGCTCCGCGAGATCAGCGAGGAGGCCGGAACCGACAGCTACCTGATCCCGGATGCCGGGAGCCTGGACCCGGCCTGGCTGGATGGAGTGCGGACGGTAGGGATCACCGCGGGCGCGTCGGCGCCGGAAGAGCTCGTCCAGGAGCTGATTACCCGTCTCGGGAGTCTGTTCGACGTGACCGTGACCGAGCTCGACGGCATCGAGGAGAACGTCTCCTTCCGGCTGCCGCGCGAGCTGGCCGATGCCGGGGAACGGGTAGCCTGAGCCGCGATATCGGCTGCCGACGCCTTGCGCGGCGGGGCGCAAGGTGCGGCAGGCAGGCCGCTGCACACCCCGGTTCCTCCCACCGCGGGCCTGCCGCCGCGGGCGCCGGGGTCCGCCGGCCGGCGGATCGGAAGGGGATGCGGGATAGAATACGTCCCTGCCTCCGTACCCTGGAGTGAACCGATGAACGACGATACCCGGACCACGCTCGAAGCCGCCGCGTTCCGGACGCTGGTGGCGCACCTGCGCGAGCGGACGGACGTACAGAACATCGACCTGATGAACCTGGCGGGCTTCTGCCGCAATTGCCTCTCGAAGTGGTACCGGGCGGCAGCCGAGGAGCGGGGCGTCGACATGGACTACGACGAGGCGCGCGAGATCGTGTACGGCATGCCCTACCCGGAGTGGAAGGCCCGGCACCAGACCGAAGCGACACCGGAACAGCGTGCGGCCTGGGAGGCCAGCCACTCGGGTCGTTGACCGATGCCGGCGCCCTCGGCTCGCAACGGTCCGCGCGGAGCCGGGCCCGGCGCCTGAATGAGCCTGGCCGATCTCCCATTGCCGCTCTCGCCCGAGCCGTGGGTGTGGCAGGCGTTCGTCGTCGTATTCCTCACCCTGGTGGCGAGCTACGCGGCACGAAGGGTCCTGCTCGCATGGGGCCGGCGTTTCGAACGCACGTCCACCCCGTGGGACGATGCCCTCGTGGACTCCCTCCGCCGCCCGCTCCGGGTCCTCATCTGGGTGGTCGGCATCGCCTTCGCGGCGAATCTGGCCCCCGCCGCCGGAGAGGGGACGATCTTCGAGGCGGTCGGCGTGGTCCGCGACGTGGGTGTGGTGGCCTGTATCACGTGGTTTCTCGTGCGCTTCGTCGGGCGGGCGGAGGAGAACCTCCTCACCCGCGAAACGAAGGGGGAAACGGGGCCGGATCGAGCCACCCTCGATGCCCTCGCCAAGCTGCTGCGGGCGTCGATCGTCATCACCGCGGCCCTCGTCGTGATGCAGACCCTCGGGTTCAGCATCTCCGGGGTGCTGGCCTTCGGCGGGATCGGCGGGATCGCGGTCGGGTTCGCGGCCCGCGACATGCTGGCGAACTTCTTCGGCGCGCTCATGATCTATCTCGACCGGCCCTTCTCGGTGGGCGAGACCATCCGGTCGCCCGATCGCGAGATCATGGGCGCCGTCGAGCGGATCGGATGGCGCCTCACCTGCATCCGCACCTTCGAGAACCGGCCCCTCTACGTTCCCAACTCGGTCTTCTCGACCATCGCGATCGAGAACATGACCCGGATGCGCAACCGCCGGATCCACGAGACGATCGGGGTGCGCTACGACGACGCGAGCCGGGTGCGGCCGATCGTGGACGAGGTGCGGAGAATGCTCGAGTCGCATCCCGGGATCGACCCCGACGAATTCCTGATGGTGAACTTCGACTCGTTCGCCCCGTCCTCGCTCGACTTCTTCATCTACGCGTTCACCCGGACCAGGGCGTGGGACGAGTACCATGCGGTCAAGCAGGACGTACTGTTCAAGGTGAACGACGTCATCGAGCGCCACGGGGCGGAGATCGCGTTCCCGACCAGGACCGTCCACCTCGCCGGAAGCCCGGGGCCGCCGGGCGGCGAGCCGCCCGCGGCAGGGGAGCGGGAATAGGGCCCGTAATCAGGCGGCGCGGGCGGCCGCCTCGATCCGATCGATGACCGGGGGCAACTCGCTCAGGCAGGCGATCTCTCCGTCCGCTTCGTCCGCTCCCTCCGGGAGGGGCGCTCCCGCCCGGTTGACCCAGACGGTGTGCCAGCCGAGCCGCTTCGCCCCCGCCACATCGTTCTCCAGGTGGTCGCCGACGTGCACGATCTGGTCCGGCCGCAGGCGGGTCCGGCGCATCGCCTCCTCGAACATCGCGGGCTCGGGCTTGCTCGACCCGACCTCGCCGGCCTGGATCGCGAAGTGGAACAGCGGGCCGATGTCGAGCCGGCGCACGTCGGCGTTGCCGTTGGTGAGGGCGCCGATCACGTAGCGCCGGCGGAGGGTCCGCAGCACCTCCACCGCGTGCTCGTAGTACTCGATGGCGTGCCGGGAGGAGAGGAACGCCTCGAACCCGGCGCGGGCGAGACGTTCCGCCTCCCTCGTTTCGTAGCCGGTCCCGAGGAGCGCGGTCTTCAGCACCTGCACCCGGAGCTCGCTCACGTCGTGCCGGAGGTGCGGGGCCTTTGCGACGATCGCGGTCCGGACCTCGAACAGCGCGGCGCGGTCGTAGCGCCTCGCCATGTCCGGGCAGTTCGTGTCGAGCCAGACCCGAAGGTCCCGCTCCGCACGCTCGATCGCGGGCTCGACGTCCCACAACGTGTCGTCGAGATCGAAGGTGACCGCGCGGATCGGTCCCGGATGGATGCGGTCGGCGGCCATGTCCGGGGGATTATAATCGCCGCCCGTCCCTCCCGGGGGCGGCCGGCCCGGGGCGGCGCCTGATCCGGATCCCGCCCCCGGCGCCGCCCTTGCGCGCCCGTCTTCCGGCGCCGGGGGAGCGTTCCGGCCCGCTCCGACGCATGGAGCCCGAGGAGATGAATCCGATGCGGCCGAAGGTCCATATCGACGGTCACGTGGGCACCACGGGGCTTCGGATCCGCGACTGGCTGCGCGGGCGCGACGATCTCGAGGTGCTGGACCTGCCCGAAACGAGCCGCAAGGATCCGGCCGCGCGCCGCGAGCGGGTGGACGAGGCCGACGTGGCGGTGCTCTGCCTGCCGGACGACGCGGCGCGGGAGGCGGCGGCGTGGGCCGCCGCGAGCGGGACCCGGGTGGTGGATGCGAGCACCGCCCACCGGGTGGCCGAGGGCTGGACCTACGGGTTGCCGGAGCTGGACCCCGGGCGGCGCGCGCTCATCGGCGGCGCACCCCGCGTCTCGAATCCGGGGTGCTATCCGAGCGGCTTCGTACTCCTCGTCCGCCCGCTGGTCGACGCGGGGCTGCTCCCGCCGGATGCGGCGCTCTCGGTACACGCCCTCTCCGGCTATTCCGGAGGCGGCCGCGCGCTCATCGAACGGTGGGAGTCACCGGGGAACGGGCTCGCCGGGCTCCCCTTCGAGGCTCCCTACGCCCTCGATCGGGTCCACAAGCACATCCCGGAGATGACCCGCTACGCGGGCCTCGTCCGCGACCCGCAGTTCCTGCCCGCGGTCGGTCCGTTCCGGTGCGGGATGCGGGTCCAGGTCCCGCTTCCGGCCGCCGTTCCGGCGGGAGACGGCGCCCGGGTGCACGAGGTCCTGGCCGACCGGTACGCCGGAGAACCCTTCGTCCGGGTGGCGGCCCGGCCCGGCCCGCCGGCGGACGAGCGTACCCTGGACCCCCGCGCCTGCAACGACACCAACCGGATCGATCTGCACGTGTTCCCGCATCCTTCGGGCCACGTGCTGCTGGCCGCGATCCTCGACAACCTCGGCAAGGGGGCGTCGGGAGTCGCGATCCAGAACCTCAACCTGATGCTGGGGCTGGGCGAGGGGGCCGGCCTGCCGCGCTGACCGCCGCCCGGGCCGCCTCCTGGGAACGCTTGTGTCCCGCCCGCATTGATCGGCGGCGGCCTCGCTGTCCCATTTGCGGGCGGGACACAAGCGTTCCCAGGAGGCGCCGTTCCGAGGTCGTTCGCGGATGCGAAGGGAACGACCGGGGCTCGGGGGCGACGGATCGGAGGGAGGCCGGCGTCACCCGATCCGGGTGACGGCGCCCCGCGCGTCGACCAGGGCCTCGGTGAGCCCGTATCCGGCGTCGGCCGGGATCCGCAGCTTCCGCCCGCCCTCGACTTTCCGCCCGCTCGGCATGACGGTGACCACCGGGGCGGAGCGGGCCGCGGCCAGCGCGTCCGCCACGGTGGCGCTCCGACCGAACTTCTGGGCGTTGAGCCGGGTCGGGAACATGACGTACCACTCGCCCGCGTCCGCCGCTTCGACGAGCGCGGCGGGGGTGAGCCAGACCGAGGCGGTCGATTCGTGGCCGTCGTGCCCGGCCTCCTGCCCCGGCGGCGCGCCGGCGAGGAAGAAGTGGGTGTCGAACCGCTTCGGCTGGGTCTCCGGCGTGATCCAGTGCGCGAACGGAACCAGGCGGTCGGCCGCGAGCACGAGGTCCTCGGCCTCCGCGAGCGCCAGCATGTCGAGGCGATGGCCGGCGAGGGCCTCCGCGAATCGGCGCTCGATGGATTCGACCCGCCCGCGGCCGAGCAGTCCGCCCGACCCCCGGGCGCGGGCGAGCAGGATCCCGCACTCCTCGAACGCCTCCCGGATGGCCGCGACCCGGAACGCGAGGTCGTCCTCCCCGAGGCCCTCCGACCCTTCCGTCCGCTCCCGCAGCGCCGGGTTGCGGTCGGCCTCGTCCACCGCTCCGCCCGGAAAGACGAGCGCCCCCGACGCGAATGCGCTCGCGCGGTTGCGGGCGAGGAGGAACAGTTCGGGGCCCCGGGGGCCGTCCCGGCCGAGCAGGAGGGAGGCCGCCGCGCGCGCGGGGACGGGCGGAGCTCCGGCGGTCCTGCGCATCACCCGGCCCGGAGGTCCCACCGGGTTTCGTCGCAAGGGGGTCGAGACGCCGCCGCGGCGGGCCGCAGGATGCCGAAGGCACAGCCGACACCGGCGCGTTCGCGCGGTGGAAGCGGTTCGAGGGAGTACGGCCCGCCACCCGGAGCGGCTCGGCGTCCGCGGCAGGAGGGCGGGGAGACGTCCGGGCCGGCCGCGAGGCTGCCGCGCGCGCGGGGACCGACGGCCTTGCCGCAGGAGGGGCGTTCATTCGAAGCGTGGAACCGGAGGGGGCCGCGGAGGTCGGGCGGCGCCGAGGCCCGCACCGCGACGGCGCGGCGCAACGAACCTCCGGCGCGGGCCGGAGCGGGAGGCGTCCGCCGCCTCACGCCGCTTCGTCCGTCCGGCGGTCCTCGGCCGGCGCCGCCGCCCCGCCGTCCACCGGCAGGGTGACGGTGAACTCGGTGAATTCGCCCGCCTTCGAGTCCACGCGCATCTCCCCGCCGTGCCGGCGCACGATGTCGTTGGAGATCGAGAGCCCGAGCCCGGTGCCTTCGTTGGTCGCCTTGGTGGTGAAGAACGGCTCGAAGATCCTGGCCTTCACCTCTTCCGGAATGCCGGTGCCGTTGTCGCGCACCCGCACCTCCACCATGTCGTCCTCGCGTCGGGTCCTGAGCCACAGGGTGGGGTGGTAGTCGTCGGACTCGCCCTTGCGGCGTTCGTCCGTGGCCTGGCAGGCGTTGGTGACGAGGTTCAGGAACACCCGGCTCAGGTCCTGCGGCACGGCCCGGACCTCGCCCGCCTCCTCGGCGAACTCGTGGTGGAACGTGACGTTGAACTCGCTGTCGATGGCGCGCCGGCTGTGATAGGCGAGGTTCGCGTACTCCGTCAGCATCGCGTTCACGTCCACCGACTCGAGCTCTCCCGAGGACTCGCGCGAATGGGAGAGCATCCCTCGCACGATGCTGTCGGCCCGCAGGCTGTGCTCGACGATCTTCGAGAGGCTCGTGTCGAGCTCCCCGGCGACGTCGTCGAGCTCCTCGCGGGTCTTCTCGTCGATGTCGTCCCCCGCCTCGTCGAGGACCTCCTTCATCTCCTCCGTCAGCTCGCGCGAGATCTCCGAGAAGTTCTTGATGAAGTTGAGGGGGTTCTTGATCTCGTGGGCGACCCCGGCGGTCAGCTGCCCGAGGGCGGCCAGCTTCTCCTGGAGCACCACCTGGTCCTGCGCCCGGCGAAGGTCGCTCAGCACCCCTTCGAGCTCGACGTTCTTGGCGCGCACCTCCTCGGCGAGCATCTCGACCAGGTTGAGCCGCTGCACCTCGAGGGCATGCTGGCGGAAGACCTCGAGCGCATCGGCCATGTCGGTCACCTCGTCGTGCCCGCCGACGTCCACGGAGGTCTCGAGGTCCCCGCTCGCCATCCGGCGCATCGAGGCCGCGAGGCTCGTGATCCGGCGCACCAGCACGCGGCCCACGAGGAGCCAGCCGATGAGCACCAGGGCCACGATGCCGATCACGTTGAGGGTGAAGAGGAGCACCAGACCGAGCTGGATGGCCGATTCGGAATCGGCCGCGGCGGCGGCGGCCCCGTCGCGGGCGGCCGCGACGATCCCCTCCGCGGCGGCCACGAGCTCCCTTTCCAGGCGCCGGTTGCGCGCGAGGTACTCGTGCTGGAGGCCGGTCAGGCGAAGCTCGTTCTCATGCAGGCGAAACGCGCTGTTGCCCTTCCCGCCGAACCCGATCAGCTTCACGACGTGGGGATCGAGGTCCGGGTGGTCGACGTCCAGCCGCGCACGCTCCAGGTTTCGCGCCACCGAGTCGAACTGCTCGCGAAGGGGGCGCACGAGGGCCGGGTCCGTGACCTCGAGCGCTTGGCCGAGCAGGCTCTCCGCGAGGCTCGACTCGGCGATCAGGGTGAGGAGGCTGCGGTAGCGGGACAGCTCCCGGTAGGAAGCGCGCTCGTCGAGCGAGGCGGGGGCGCCGTCGAGGGTCCGGTACCCGGTGGCGAGGAACAGGACCTGGTCGTCGACCATCGGGAGCAGGAGGTCGTCGACCGCGCGCCGCTCCCGCTGGATATCGGCCGCCATGGTCCGGGCGGCGTGGGCCAGCTCGATCCGCCGCTCCACCGAGCGGTCGATCCAGTCGATGTTCTCGATCAGGTTCGTCGCGACCCCGTCCAGCTGCTCCAGGAGATCCTTGCCGACCTCCATCCCCCGCACGGAGTCCATGATCTCCGCGAATTCGGCTCGATGGGCCTCGAACTCCGCGCGCGCGGCGGCGAGATCCTCGTTCGTGTCGGCAGCGACGAGGCGGGGTACGGCGGCGACCAGAAGCGCGCCCCGCTGCGCGAGCAGGAAGGCGGTGTTGAGGTCGGGGACGCTGTGCTCGGTGATCCTGCGCTGCGCGTCGCCGACGTTCTGGAACGAGTAGAACCCGACGAGGCTCGCGGCGAGCGCGAGCGCGAAGGCCCCGCCGAGCCCGAGGTAGAGCTTGCCGGCGACCCCGAGCCCATACCGCCGGGAGCCGGGGGCGGCTCCGGGCTCGGCGCCGGTTTCGGTTTCGGACCCGGCCCCAATCCCGGCTCCGGACCCCTCGGAGGCAGCGGGGGACGGGGAATCCGGGGAGGCGGCGGGGACGGTTCCGTTGGAACCGGGCTCCGGGGGGCTGCTGCTCATCGTCCCGCCCTCGCGGCGAGCCGCTCGACGGGATGATAGCGGCCGTCCGCCCCGATCTCGGTCAGGAACACCCGGTCCGACCCCTGGTTGTCGATCGGCCCGAACTCGAGCTCGAACCCGCCGAGGTCGTGGACCCCGGTGAGGGTCACCGCGTTGATGAATCCGTTCCGGGTGAGGTCCCGCCCCGAGCGGTCGATCGCCTCGACCACGAAACGCCCCACGATGTAGCCCTCCAGGGACACGAAGCCCGGCTCGCTCTCCGGCGAGTAGGCGGCGAGCGCGCGCTGGTAATCGCCGACGATCGGGAGGGAGGCATCGGTCGGGAAGGGGACCACCTGGGTCACGAGCACGCCCTCTCCCGCTGCCCCGAGCTCGCGCACGAGGGCGTTGCTGCCGACGAAGGAGATGTTGACGAAGACCGGATCGAACCCGAGCCGGCGCGCCCAGCGGATGAATTCGGCAACCGGCCGGTAGGCGCCGATGATGACGACCGCCTCGGGCCCGCTGTGGACGAGGTCGAGCACCGCCGCCTTCACGGCCGTGGTGTTGCGCCGGTAGGCGCCGATCCCCGCGAGCTCCAGCTTGCGCCGCTTGAGCGCCCGGGTGAGGCCCTTGTAGCCCGCGAGCCCGTACGAGTCGTCCTGGTAGAGGATCCCGATCCGGCTCACCCCGAGGTCGCTCGTCAGCCGTTCGACCATCTCCTCGGTCTCCTGGAAGTAGGAGGCGCGGACGTTCAGCACCATGGGCCGGCTTCGGCTGCGCAGGAACTCCGCTCCCGTGAACGGGCCGATGTAGGGCACGCCGGCGGCCGACGCGATGGGCTCGGCGGCGTTGGAGGTCGGGGTGCCGACCGCCCCGACGAGGGCGAAGACCCGTTCCTCCTCGATGAGCCGGCGGGTGTTGCCGATCGCGCGCCCCGGCTCGTACCCGTCGTCGAGGGAGACCAGGTCGAGCCTCCGCCCGTGCACGCCGCCCGCGCGGTTGCGTTCCTCGAAGGCGGCCCGGAGGCCGAGCCTCATGCCTTGGCCGAGCGCCTCCGCCGGGCCCGAGAACGCGGCGGACTGGCCGAACAGGATGCGGTCGTCGCCGACCCCCGGGATGCCGGCGGCGCGGGCCGGGGCCAGGGCCGCGGCGGCCGCGAACAACGTGATCGCGCCGGCGCCGCATATCCGGGCCGGGAGCTGCGAACGGTGGACGGGGCGGCGCAAGGTCACGGCCCCACGTTCTTGGTCAAGGTCAGGCAATTCTTCTCCCCGTCGCGGCGGTAGCTCGCCCCGTCCATGAACTGGCGCACGAAGTGGACGCCGAGACCGCCCACCGCCCGATCCTCCAGATCCCCCTCGACGTCGGGCTCCGGGACCTCGGCGAGCGGATCGAACTTCCGCCCGTCGTCGAGGATGTGGACGGTCACGGTGCGCGGATCGGGCCGGACCTCGAAATCGACGTGGATCTCGTGCTCCGCGTCGTCTTCGAACCCGTAGTTGATGACGTTCAGGACCAGCTCCTCGAGGCAGAGCTGGAGATCGAACCGCGCCTTGTCCGGGATCCGGTGCCGGTCCGCGAACTCGTCCAGGGACTCGCGCAGGCGCCCCAGCTCGAAGCTGTCGTTCTTGAGGACGATTCGAAGGGCCGATTCGGCGGTCGGCCCGGCGGTTCCTGCGGTCACCCGACGTTCTCTCCCGCCTTGAGGACGAGGCAGGTCAGGTCGTCGAACTGCTCCGCCTCTCCCGTGAACCGGACGACCGTCCGCACCAGGGCATCGAGTGCTTCGCGGGCCGGCCCCGGCTCGACCTTCGCGATGGTGTCGTGGACCCGCTCGTTTCCGAACTCCTCCTCCGACTCGTTCAGGGCTTCCGTGACCCCGTCGGTGAAGAGAAACATCGATTCGCCGGGGGCGAGGGCGCTCGTTCCCTCCTCGAACCGCATGTCGTCGACGATCCCGAGCGGCACCCCGCCCGTGAACGGGAGCGCTTCCGTCGAGCCGTCGCGCCGCCGCACCACCGGCGGCTCGTGGCCGGCGTTCGCGTAGACGAGCTCGCCGGTGCGGGGATCGTACACCCCGTAGAACACGGTGACGAACATGGACGCCTGATTCTCCGCGTGGAGCAGCCCGTTGGCCTCGGTCAGGGCGCCTCCGGGGGAGCCCATCCCGATGGCGATGCCCTTGAGCAGGGTGCGGCACACCATCATGAACAGCGCGGCCGGGATCCCCTTGCCCGATACGTCGGCGATGACGAGGCCGATCCGCCCGTCCTCCAGCCGGTAGATGTCGTAGAAGTCGCCGCCCACCTCCTTGGCCGGGACCACCCGTCCATGGACCTCGAACTGCGGGGTGCACGGAAACGAGGTCGGCAGGATGGTGAGCTGCATGGAATGCGCGATGCTGAGCTCCTGGCGGAGTGCATGGAGCTGGTTCTGCGAGGACAGTGCTTCGCGCATGACCCGGGAGTGCCGCAGGGTCTTGTCGATCGTGGTCTCGAGGTCGTCGAAGTCGATGGGCTTGGTCACGAAGTCGAACGCGCCCCGGTTCATGGCGGTGCGGATGTTGTCCATGTCGCCGTAGGCGGAGACCATCACCGCGCGGATCTCGGGATTCACCTCGCCGAGGGCGTTGAGGAGGGAGAGGCCGTCGAGCCGCGGCATGTTGATGTCGGAGAGGATCATCTCGAGGTCGGGGTTCTCGGCGAGCCGCTCCAGGGCCTCGACCCCGTTCTGGGCGAAGGTGAACTCGAACTCGCCGCGCCGGATGCGGCGGCGGAACTTCTGGCGGACGAGGATCTCGAGATCGGGCTCGTCGTCCACGACGAGGATCTTGGCGGTCCGGCCGTCCACTTCTGCCGGGAGGGTCACGTCCACGTTCGCCATGGGAAGCCATCCGATTTCGGGTTGGCGAAATTTACACGAAAGAGAGGGCGGGCGGCGAGCCGGGAAGGGGAGCGGGGCATGTGCGCTGTGGGGTTTTCGCCGGGCATGCCTCTCGCGAACGCTCTTGGGCATGGCGTCCTGGGAACGCGGGCGTCCCGCCCGCATTGATCGGCGGCGGCCTCACCGTCCCATTTGCGGGCGGGACGCGGGGGTGTCAGAAATTCCGTGTTTGGGCTGCCTCGGTGGTGTTTGTTCGGTCCGGTGGGATGTCCGGCACTGTAGCAGCTCGGGGCGGACCGCCCCGAGCTGGCCGACCGCGATTCCCCCCGAGCGGGGGCACGGAGCGATTTCCACGGGCTGTCCACGGGCGCGGGGCCCCTGACTCGCCCAAGCGCCGGTGGGCAGGCGGTGGAAATCGCGGGGCCGGTCACGACTCCTCCACTACGAACCGCTCGCCGAAACGGATCGCCAGTTCCGGACGCACCTGATGCCAATGACGAGGCGGCGCCCGCCACTTGCGCTGCACCGCGCGCAACGCCAAGTACACCAGCTTCGTCGCCGCGCGGTCGTTGGGGAAGTGCCCCCGGGTGCGCACCGCTCGGCGCACCGTGCTGTTCAGGCTCTCGACCGCGTTGGTCGTGTAGATCGCCCGACGGATCGGCTGCGAGAACGCGAAGAACGCAGTCACCTGCTCCCAGGCGCTGCGCCAGCTCCGCGCGATCGCGGGGTACTTGCGCCCCCAAGGGCCGGCCTCGAACGCATCGAGCGCCGCTTCGGCCGCGGCCTGCGTCGGCGCCCGGTAGATCGTCTTGAGCGCCGCCGCCAACTCCCGGCGCTCCTGGTACGAGGCATACGCCAGCGACCGGCGGATGAGATGCACGATGCACGTCTGCACCGTCGCTTCGGGGTACACCGCCTCGATCGCCTCGGGGAACCCCTTCAGCCCGTCCACGACCGCAATCAGCACGTCGGTCACCCCGCGCGCCCTGAGCTCGTTCATCACCGACAGCCAGAACTTCGCCCCTTCGGTCTGCTCGATCCACAGGCCCAGCACCTCCTTGCGCCCCCCGCAGCTCACCCCGACCGCCAGATACACCGCCTTGTTGCGCACCAGGCCCTCGTCGCGGATCTTCACCCGCACCGCGTCGAAGTACATGATCGCGTACGTCTCCTCGAGCGGGCGCGACTGCCACTCGCCGACCTCGTCGAGCACCGCGTCGGTGACCTTCGAGACCAGCTCCGCCGATACCGACACCCCGTAGAGCTCTTCGATGTGGCCGCGGATCTCGCGCGTCGTCATGCCCCGTGCGTACATCGAGATCACCTTGTCGTCGAACCCCGGCAGGCGTCGGCAGTACTTCTCCACCAGCTGCGGCTCGAAGCTCCCCGCGCGGTCGCGGGGCACCGCCAGTTCCAGCGCTCCCTCGTCGGTGAGCACCCGCTTGCGGTTGTGGCCGTTACGGTGGTTGCCTCCCGAACGCTCGCGGTCCAGATGCGCGTCCATCTCCGCATCAAGCGCCCGCTCGGCCACCGCCTTCTTCAGATCGTCGAGTACGCCGCCATCGGCGAACACCTCGGCCGGGTCCGCCCCTGCCAACAGCTCGTCCAGCAGCTCATCGCGGAATCGTCGTACTTCGCGGGCTCGTCTCGCCATGCTCTGTCCTCCTCTTGGACTCCAAGACTATGGCACCCAACACACGTAATTTCTGACAGTCTCGCGGGACGCCCGCGTTCCCAGGACGCCGTGCCCGCGCAAGTGGCTCCGTGGGGTGAAATCCGCCAGCAACCCCCTCGAACCGACCCCAAACCACGTAAGAACGCCGTCTCCGTGGGGGTAAAAAATATCTCGACCCCCGATCTCCACTCTCTATATCAAGAGGTTACGAACAGCGCCCGGGCCTCGGGATCGGGTCGGGCGCGAGCCGGCGCCGCAACCCGGACGGACTGGCCGCCGACGGGTTGGCGCGCGCCCCCTCGACCGGCCGGAAACGGCCCGGATTCAGAGGTTCCGCGCGACGATCACCGCCTCGTTCTCGTTGCCGCGGGCGTCGAGCACCCGCAGCCGGACCGCATCGTCCGCGCGGAAACGAAGGGTGCTGTCGATCAGCGCGAGGCCGATGGGCCGCATCTCGGGCCGGCCGGCCGCGTCGTCGAGGCCGGTCGGCACGCTGGCGCCGGAGGTGACGTAGCCGGCGTGGACGTCGCCGTGGAGCACCTTCTGTCCGGCGCGCAGCGGCCGGCGCCCCCCGGCGGACACCGCGACGGGGGCGACGACGCGGGGCAGCACCGCGGAGGCTCCGGCGTCGCCGTCTCCGCGCCGCAGCCGCTCCAGCGCCTCGCGCTGGCGTTCGAGGGCGGCCCGGCCCACGAACCCCGGCCCGCCTCCCGGGCGTCGCACCCCGAAGCGGGCGAGCGCGTTCGCGAAGATGGGGATCTCCACCCCTTCCGGGTCCGTCCCCAGCTCGTGCCCGTAGAGCGGCAGGCCCGCCTGGAGGCGCAGCGAGTCGCGTGCGCCGAGGCCGGCCGGCGCCGCGCCGGCCGCGGCGAGCCGGGTCCACAGGCTCTCGATCCGATCGGCGGCGGCGAAGATCTCGAAGCAGACCCGCTCGCCCGTGTACCCGGTGCGGGCGACGACGAGGTCGGCGCCCTCGAAGCGGACGGTCGCGTGGCGGTTGCGCCGCGCCTCCGGGAGCGGGCCGGCGGTCACCACCGACTCCAGCTTCCGCTCCGAGCCGGGGCCCTGGAGGGCGATCATGGCGAGCGCCTCGCTCTCGTCGGCGAGGCGGGCGCCGCCTTCGAGACGCTCCTCGATCCACCCGAGGGCGCGCGCGCGGTTCGAGGCGTTGACCACGAGCAGGAAGTCGTCCGCCCCGAACCGGTAGAGGTAGGCGTCGTCGACGGCGCCTCCGCGTTCGTCGGCGATGAACGTGTAATGGGCCGACCCCGCGGCGAGGGCGGCCGCGTCGTTGGTCAGGACGCGGCGCAGGGCCGCCTCCGAGCCGGCCCCCCGGATGCGGAGCCGGCCCATGTGGGATACGTCGAACAGGCCCGCGCCGCGTCGGGTGGCGAGGTGCTCGGCGACGATCCCGTCCCGGTACCGGACCGGCATCTCCCAGCCCGCGAACCCGACCATCCGGCCGCCGTTCGCCCGGTGCCAGTCGTGAAGCGGGGTCTTCCGCAGGGGCCCTCCGGGAGGGCGGGACCGCGGGTCCGTCACGTCCGGGCGCTCCGGCGCGCGATGAGGCCGGCGTGCACGTCGAGGTCTCCCCGAAGGCCCGGGATCAGCGGGACAGGTAGAGTGAGCACCGATCGACCGCGAGCTCCGCCAGCTCGGCGAGGCGTTGCCGGAGGCCGGGTCGGCCGGCTCCCCGGACGTGGTAGAGGTCCGCTTCGCGGCTCGCCTCGTACAGGTAGTCGTCGCTCGTGCGGAGCTCGTCCACCAGGTCGAGCGCCAGGGCGTCGCGGCCGTGCCAGAACTCTCCGGTCGCGACCCGCTCCACGTCCAGGTCCGGACGGTACTCGGCCACGAACTCCCGGAACAGCTTGTGGACGTTGTCGATCTGGTCCTGGAGCTTGGCGCGGCCCGCGTCCGTGTTCTTGCCCAGCATGGTCACGGTGCGCTTGAACTCCCCGGCCTGGAACTCTTCCACGTCGATGCCGCGCGCCTCGAGCAGGCGATGCAGGTTCGGGACGGCCGCGAACACCCCGATCGAGCCGACGATCGCGAACGGGGCGGCCAGGATCCGGTTCGCGACGCACGCCATCATGTAGCCGCCGCTCGCGGCCACCCGATCCACGGTGACGGTGAGCGGAATGCCGCGGGCACGGACCCGGGCGAGCTGCGACGCGCCGAGCCCGTGTCCGTGGGCCGCCCCTCCCGGGTTCTCGATCCGCACCACCACCTCGTCGCGCTCGGTGGCGACCGCGAGCACCAGGGTCACCTCCCGGCGCAGGGCATCGACGCCGGTCGCCCGCAGGTCTCCCTTGAAGTCGAGGACGAAGACCCGGCGCCGGCCGTCTTCCCCGCCTCCCGGGAGGCGCCCCCGCGCCGGGCGCCGCCCCTCCTTCTTCGCCTGTTTCTTCGCCTGGGCCTTCCGCTCCGCGCGGTCGGCCCTGCGCCGGGCGCGGACCGCCTTGCGGGGCAGGGCGGCGCGCTCGAAGACGGCTTCCATCCGGCGGTACTCGGGGTTGATGGGGACGACTTCCGGCGGCGAATCCTGCCGTCGGCCAGGGCGAGGCCGGCGCGCCGCACCCGCGACGAGCGCCGCCGCGAGACCCGCCGCGGCGGCCACCGTCACCGCCTTGGCGAGGAACAGCCCGTACGCGGCAAGCCATTGGGTCATCGGGACACCGCGTCCGAGGCGCCGGAGCGCGCAACGGGCGGGGGAGCGCCCGGCGGGACCATCCGGACGGCGCCGCGGGCGAAGCTCAGTCCGCGGCCACCGCCGCCGCGGCCGGCTCCGGCGCCTCGAACCCCGGCGCTTCGCAGTCGAACTTCTTGAGCTCCGGCATCACCTCGCGGGCGAAGAGCCGCATGTTGCGCTCCGCCTCCGCCCAGGGCATGCCGGAGAAGCTGGTGATGGCCACGAAGCCGTTGTGGCCGACCGCGCGGTGGACGTCCATGATCTTCTCGTACACCTGCTCGGGGGTCCCCCAGGTGTGGAGCCGCGCGAAGTCGGCCGCGGCGCCGTCCTGTCCCCGCTTGTCGATGTACTTCGTCAGGGAGGCGTAGTACTCGTAGCCGCGGGTCGACTTGAGGTGGTCGCGCTTGAACTCGTAGTGCTTCATCACCGTGTCGTAGTACTTGCCGATGTACCGCATGGCCATCTCTTCCGCACGGTCCGCGCTCTCGTCCACGAACGTCCAGCCGGCGACGAGCGGGGGCGGGGGCTCGGCTCCGTTCACTTCCCGGTACAGCGCGCGGTACTCCCCGATCTCGCGCTCGACGTCCTCCCACGGCTTCTGCGGCACGATGAGGAGGCCGACCCCCAGCTTCGCCATGATGCGCGAGGACTCCGGCGAGACCGCCGCCGCGTAGGTGCGGCCCCGGAAGGTGCGGAACGGGGCGGGGCGAAGGTCGCGCCGGGGCTGCTTGACGAACTCGCCGTCGTACTCCACGTAGCCCTTCTCCAGGCCCTCCAGGACGTACTCGGCGTACTCGACGAACCGCGGCCGCGACTCGTTCATGTCGACCCGGAAGCCCTCGAACTCCACCCGCCCGAGCCCGCGCCCGATGCCGAGGACGACGCGCCCGCCGGAGATGTTGTCGAGCATGGCGACCTTCTCCGCCACCCGCATCGGGTCGTGCCAGGGGAGCACGATCACCATGGTGCCGAGCTTCGCCCGCACCGTCCGTCCGGCCATGTACGTCAGGAACTGGACGACGTCCGGGCACATGGTGTAGTCGGTGAAGTGGTGTTCGACCGACCAGATCGACTCGAAGCCGAGCGGCTCGGCGAGCTCGGCGAGCCGGAGCTCGTTCCGGTAGACCTCGTAGTCGGACAGGGCGTCGTCCGGATTCTGGAAGATGGCGGAGTAGCCGACGTGCATGGGTGACGCTCCTGGGCCCCGCGGGGGCGCGAATGGTTCTGGTCGAGCGCGGCAATGATACGCTAGCGGGGCTTCGCCTCGCACCGTGGGCAGGACAGCGGCCGGGGGGCGCTCCTCCCGGAGCTCGGCCCGATTGTGAAGATGACGACACCTCGAGGAGCTCCGGGCCGATGAGCGGCGAGACGAACGCAGGCATGCTCGTGATCGGCAACGAGGTGCTGTCCGGCCGCACCCCGGACCGCAACCTCAACCACGTGGCCCGCCGGCTCGCGGAGCTCGGGATCGATCTCCGGGAAGCGCGGGTCCTTCCCGACGACGCGGCGATGATCGCGGCGGCGGTCAACGAGGCCCGCGCGCGCTACCGCTACGTGTTCACCACGGGGGGGATCGGCCCCACCCACGACGACGTCACCGCGGACTCGATCGCGAAGGCGTTCGGGGTCGGCATCTCCCACCATCCCGACGCGGTGGCCGTGCTGCGGGCGAACTATCCGCCGGAGATGCTGAACGAGGCGCGCCTGCGCATGGCCCGCATCCCGGACGGGGCGGCACTCGTCAAGAACCCGGTCAGCCATGCGCCGGGGTTCCGGATCGAGAACGTCTACGTGTTCGCGGGGGTGCCCGCGATCATGCAGGCGATGTTCGAGGAGATCGCCCACGAGCTCGAGGGAGGACCGCCCGCCGAGTCGGTCACCGTATCGTGCTTCCTCGGCGAGGGAGCGGTGGCGGGGCGCCTGCGCGAGATCCAGGAGGAGTGGCGGCCCGCCGTCGAGATCGGCTCGTATCCGTTCTATCGCAAGAAGCGCTACGGGACGTCGATCGTGTTCCGGAGCCGTGATCCGAGGGCCCTGGATGCGGCCGCCGCGAGATTCCGCGCCGTCGTCCGGGGTCTCGGCGAGGAGCCGGTCGAAGGGGAGGTCGCCTGAGCGCCGGTCAGCGCCCCTCGAAGACCGGGGGGCGCTTCTCCTTCCAGGCCCGGACGCCTTCGCGGAAGTCCTGCGACTGCCGGCACGCCTCGTAGCCCGCCCGGAACGTCTCCAGGTCGAGCCGGCTCACCGCGATCTGGTTCATCGCCCGCTTCATGTTGCGAACCGCGAGGGGGGCGTTGCGGGTGAGACGGGCGGCGAGCGCATCGACGCGCGCGTCGAGCTCCTCGGCCGGCGCCGCTTCGTCGAGGAACCCGATCCGCACCATGTCGCCGCTCGTCTGGGGCAGGGAGGCCATGAACAGCCGCTTCGCCGCCCCGACCCCGAGCCGGGTCACGTAGCGCTCCAGGCCCCCCTGGTAGTAGTGGGTGCCGAGGCGGGCGGCCGGCATCACCATCTCCGTCCCCTCGATCCCGATCCGGAAGTCGCAGGCGAGAGCGAGGTCGGTCGCTCCCCCGTACACGCTGCCGTTGAGCCGGCAGATGGTCGGCAGGGGGCACCGCTCGAGCCGGTTCGCGACCGTCTCGAAGTCGACCTCGTCGCCGCTCGGGGTCCGGGCCCCGGAGTGCTGATCGTCGAGATCGCCGATGTGGTAGCCGGCGCCGAACACCCGCCCGCTTCCCGTCAGGACCGCCACGCGGAGCGCGGGGTCGCTCTCGATCGTGTCGAGGTGGCGGTCGAGCGCCTCGAGGTCCGCGGGCTCGATACGGTTCAGCTTGTCGGGGCGGTTGAGCCGGATGTCGGCGCGCGCGCCGTCGATGGTGAGGATCGGGGTGGAGTTCGTCATCGGGGCTCCGTGGTCGCCGGTTCGCGGGACGGGATCATACGCCCTCGGCGCCCGCCACCCGTCGTCCCGGCCGGCTCCGGCCTCTCCGCCGTCGCCCGGGCACGGCGGTTTCCCGCCTCGGCAATCGCCGGCACGGGCCTCGGGGCCCGCCAGGGTTCCGGGCGGCCGTTCGATACCGCCCCGCCGGCCGGAGCAGTGGTAAGGGGTGGACGCGCTCGCGCTCAGGCCCGATACGGGCGGCGGCGCCGCCGCGGGGCGGCCGGCAGGGCGTCGCCGTCCGGCTCGCCGTTCCGGTACACCACCTCGCGGGCCGCGCTCGACGACACCCGCTCGCCGGCCGTCACGATGCCGGTCAGGTTGAGGGGGTCCGCCGCCGAAAGGGCGAGGCTCCGTCCGGAGGGCGCCGCGCGCCGGATGCGCCGCAGCTCGCCGACCGCTTCGGGCAAGGCGAACTGCTCCCCGCTGAAGCGGCCGACGAAACGCCCGCCGCGCACCTCGCCCCGGTCCTCGCGGCGCCTGAGCACGCGCACCAGCTTCCGCCACGGCGGAAGCCCCGCCTCGCGTTCCAGCGCCTTCCGGAACACGACCCCGTAGCGCCGGAGCAGCACGTCGACGATCCGGTCGAGGGGATCGGCGGGGGCGGCGTGGACGGGCGGAAGGCGCGAGTCGACCAGGCACCATCGTCCGGCGTCGCCGAAGGGGTCCATCCGGCGGCGGAGACCGGTGCGCCGGTGGCGCCGCACGAGCGCGCGGAGCCCCGCGTAGCCGTCGGCGGTCACGTGACCCCCTGCCACCAGCTCCGCGAGACCGTCCTCGACCTGGGCGGCGAGGAGCCCCGACTGCACCTTGAGGTCGTCGAAGAACTGCGCGCCGCCCGTTCGCAGGATCTCCCGGACCCGCCGTCCCCGCGACGACATCGCGCCGAGCGCTTCCGGATCCCCGTTCGCTTCCGCCGGCCGCCAGGCCGAGAGGTGGCGGCGGTCGATGAACGCGATCCGGGTCGCGGTGGTCGTGGCGCCGCCGGTACGCGGGGCGGACGGCCGCGTGCGCCGGAGCCATACCACCCGGCCGGTGAGGCACAGGGTATCGAGCCAGCTCGGGTCGTAGCCGCGAAGACGGGCCGCGAAGATCGACTCCTCCCACGCGGCGGCCGGGGCCTCGAAGCCTTCGAGCTGGTCGATGACCGCGAGCAAGCCGGAAGGGCCTTCCCGCCGGTCGTCGAGACCGTGCCAGGCGAAGAGGAACCGCATGTAGTCGGCGGGCTCGACGGGGTCGATCTCCCGGCGGAGCCGGGCGAGGGTATGGCGGTGGATGCGGGAGAGGAGGCGCCGCTCACACCATTCGGGCTCCGGATCGGGTTGCGGCTCGGGCCCCGGCGGGGCGGCGGCGCTCCCCGCCCGCGGCCCCCCGAGGCCGGTTCCGGCATCGCCGGTGAAGCACCCGCGAAGCACGAACCCCTCCGCCTCGAGCGCGGCAAGGCCCGCCCGTACCGCGCCGCGGTCGATTCCAGGACCGGTCGCGAGCGTCGTCGCGGTGACCGGCCCGAGCCCCCCGAGACGGCCGCGAAGGAGCTCCCGAACGGCGTCCTCGGACGAAGCAGGCGGTGGTATGCCGGGGGCGGGGTCGAGGTCGAGAACGCCGTCCGGGCGCACCGCCCGCACGTCGAGGACGCGCTCTGCCGCCACCCAGAGCGGGGCCGGGTCCGGGCCGCCGCCCCCGACGAATCGTCCCGCCCGCCGTTCGCGGACGAGGGTCGCGAGCGGCTCCGTGTGCGCCAGCGCCGGCCTCGCCCCTGCCCCATCGGTCGGCCACGGAACCCGAAGCGCCCCGCACATCTCCCGCTCGGTGAGGAAGCCCAGCATGACGAGAGCGTCGTGCAGCGCGTCGGCGGTGTCGGTGTCCGGCCACGCCTCCGCCCGGACCCGCTCGACGGCTTCCGGATCGAGCCGTCCGAGGTCGGCCGCGCTCGCCGGATCGAGCCAGCGCCGCGCCGATACCGCCCGGGTGCGGCGCTCCTCGAGCGGGGCGTCGTCGAGGAACGCGTACGGCTTCGCGTTGAGGATCTCGTGCGCGAAGGACGAGGGCTCCGGCAGGTCGCGCGCGTGCACCGCGACCTCGCCCCGCTCGATGCGTTCGAGGAGGGCGGCGAGACCGTCGACGTCCATCGCCTCGTGCAGGGCGTCGTGGATGGTCTGGCGTACGAGGGGGTGGTCCGGGATCTCGCGCTCCCCGGCCAGGTTCTCGGCGCAGGCGATCTGGTCGGGGAACACCACCGCGACGAGGTCCTCGGCCTGCATCCGCTGGATCGGGGCCGGCACCTTGCGCCCGCCCGCCCGGCGCGGCACCGCGAGCGACACGTTCGCGTTCCAGCGCCAGCGCACGTTGAAGAGGGGGGCGTCGAGCAGGGCCTGGACCAGCACGTCCCGCACGGTCGCGCTCGCGAGGTATCCCGGCGCCTCCCCGAGCGGGAAGCTGTGGGTCTCGCCGAGCGAGAGGACGACGTTGTCCTCGGTCGCCGCCGCCTGGAGCTCGAAGTTGAACCGCCGGCAGAACCGCTTGCGAAGGGCGAGTCCGAACGCCCGGTTGATCCGGCCCCCGAGCGGGGAGTGGATGACGAGCTGCATCCCCCCCGATTCGTCGAAGAAGCGTTCGAAGACCAGGGTGTTCGCGGCCGGCATGGCGCCGAGGGCGGCCTGCCCGGCCGCGAGGTAGTCCACGAGCTGGCGGGCCGCTTCCCGCGGAAGCCCGGGCCCGGCGCCGGCCCCCGCCCCGGCCTCGCCGGCCGCCCAGCCGACGGCCCGCTCGATGCCCGCCGCGAGGTCCGCTTCGCCGGCCACGAGCCGGCCGACGGTCTCCCGGAGCCTCGACACCGCGGCGGAGAGGGCGTCGGTGCGGGCCGGTGCTTCCCCGATCCAGAACGGGATGGTGGGGGGCTGGCCCCCGGCGTCCTCGACCCGGACCCGGTCCGACTCGACCCGCAGGACGCGCCAGGAGTGGAGCCCGAGCTGGAAGACGTCCCCGGGCAGGGTCTCGATCGCGAAGTCCTCGTTCAGGGTGCCGATCACCGTGCCGGAGGGCTCGAGGACCACCGCGTAGTCGGCGTTCTCCGGTATCGTCCCCGCATTCGTGAGGGCGGCCATCCGGGCCCCGCGCCGGGCCCGGAGACGGCCGTTCACCCGATCCCGGTGCAGGAACGCGCCGCGCCGCCCCCGCCTCGTGGTGAACCCGGCCGCGAGCATGTCGATCACCGACTCGAACGCCCGCGCGTCGAGGTCGCGGTAGGGCCAGGCGCGCCGGATCAGGGCGAGGAGCTTCCCCGTCTCCCATTCGTTCCCCGCCACCTCGGCCACGATCTGCTGCGCGAGCACGTCGAGCGGCCGCTCGGACAGGGTGAGGGTGTCGAGCTCACCCCGGCGCACCGCGTCGAAGAGCGCCGCGCACTCCACGAGGTCGTCCCGACTCAGGGGGAAGAGCCGGCCCTTGGGGGTCGCGTCGATCCCGTGCCCGGATCGGCCGACCCGCTGCAGGAAGGTCGCGATGTTCCGGGTGGTCCCGAGCTGGCACACGAGATCGACGTCGCCGATGTCGATACCGAGCTCGAGCGAGGCGGTGGCGACGAGGAGGGTGAGGGTCCCGCCCTTGAGGCGCTGCTCCGCCTCGAACCGGCGTTCGCGCGAGAGGCTTCCGTGATGGGAGGCCACCTCCTTCTCGCCGAGCCGCTCGGCGAGGGCGCGGGCGGCCCGCTCCGCGAGGCGCCGGGTGTTGGCGAAGACGAGGGTCGTCCGATGCTCGCGGGCGAGCGCGGCGATACGGTCGTAGACCTCGTCCCAGACCTCGGTCGGCATCACCGGCTCGAGCGGCGACGAAGGCAGCTCGATGGCGAGGTCGCGGCGGCGGTGGAAGCCCTCGTCGACGATCGCGCAGGGCTCCTCCCGGTTCCCGACGAGGAAACGCGCGACGAGCTCCATCGGGCGCTGGGTGGCGGAGAGCCCGATCCGGCGGATGCGGTGCGGACCGGGTGCGGGCGGCGCGGGGCCGGTGCACGCCGCGCCCACGACGTCCGCAGCGGCTTCGTCGGGGCGGCTTGCGTTTCCGCCCCGTCCCCGGCGGCGCCCCCCGCCCCCCCCGACGCCGCCCCGGCCTCCCCCGAGCAGAGCGCTTCGAGGCGCTCCAGGGTCAGTGCGAGGTGTGCGCCGCGCTTGCTGCCGGCGACGGCATGGATCTCGTCGACGATGACGGTGCGGGCCCGGGCGAGCGCCCTCCGCCCCGACTCGCTGGTCAGCAGGATGTGGAGCGATTCCGGGGTGGTGACGAGGATGTGGGGGGGCTTGCGGGCCATCGCCTGGCGGGCCGCGGACGGGGTGTCCCCCGTGCGCACCATCGCCCGGATCGCGACCGGCGGCTCGCCGAGCCGCCCGGCCCACTCCGCGACCCCGCGAAGGGGCGCCTCGAGGTTCCGCTCGATGTCGTAGGAGAGCGCCTTGAGCGGCGACACGTAGACCACCCGGACCGCATCGTCGAGCCTCCCCTGCCGGGCCTCCTCTGCGAGCTCGTCGATGACCGCGAGGAACGCCGCGAGGGTCTTGCCGGAGCCGGTGGGGGCCGCGATGAGGGTGTGGCCGCCGCCCCGGACCTCCGGCCACGCCTTCGCCTGGCAGGGTGTGGGGGCCGCGAACCCGGCCTCGAACCAGGCGCGCACGGCAGGATGGCGGAGCGCACGAAGCGGCATCGCCGCACCTTACCCGACGCCCGCCGGCCGGTCCAATCCAGTCTTGTCCAGAGGCATGTGCGCTGTGGGGTTTTCGCTGGGCACGCCTCTCGCGAACGCTCTTAGGCACGGCGTCCTGGGAACGCGGGCGTCCCGCCCGCAAATGGGATGGCGAGGCCGCCGCCGATTAATGCGGGCGGGACACAAGCGTTCCCAGGACGCCGTGCCCGCGCAAGTGGCTCCGTGGGGTGAAATCCGCCAGCAACCCCCTCGAACCGAACCCAAACCACGCAAGAACGCCGTCTCCGTGGGGGTGAAAAATATCTCGACCCCCGATCTCCACCCTCTATATCAAGAGCTTACGAACAGCGCCCGGGGCTCTGTCCAACGAGACATGAGCCCGTAGCGCGGGGTCCGGGATCATCGGAGAATGATCGTGACGCTACGGACCGAGCGGGTCCGGACGCTGGATCAGGTACGCGCCTTCGTCGAGGGCGGCGAGGCGGTGGACCCCCGTTGCCACGGGGGCGGGCTTCACGGGGGCCGACCGGGGGTCGGTCTACGAGTTCATGCGCCGGGCGCTGGTGCGGTTGGATGACGGGCGGCCCGGCACTCCGCCCCATCCGTCTCCGGGCGGGGCCGCGCCGCTTCGTTCAGAAGCGCACGTTCAGGCTCACCCCGCCGCCGAGCTCGCGGCTGCCGCCGCTCGTCGCGTAGCTCATCCCGCCCTGCACCGTGTACCGGCCGTCGTCCCAGGTATGGGAGCCGTTCAGGCCCAGACGTAGCCACGTCGCCTCGGCCTTCGACTTCAGCTCCGTTCCCGACACTACGACCTTCCTCTCGTCCGAGAACTCGTGCTCCACGTCCACCGAGCCGAACACCCGGTTCCCCCGAGCCCCGTCCGGCGCCGTCTCGACCACCACCCCCGCGCGGCCCCTCAGGCTTCGCCCGTCCTCCAGGGAGACCCGCGTGCCCACCTCGTCCGTGAAGTCGTTCACCGAGACCCGGGAATGCGCGAGCCGCGCCCGCGGCGTGAGCACCACACGACCGGCCTCCATCCGCCGGCCCACCTCCACCCCCAACGCATGGCCGAGCCCCGACACGTCCGTCTTCAACACCCCGCGCCTCGCCGACCGGAGATCGGCCCCGTACCACGTCGCCTCGGCCTGCACGTCCACGTACACGCCCGCATCCCCGGCCCAGGTCCCGGACACCCCCACCCCGTTGCCGGACAGATCGACCTCACCCCCGTTCGACGCCTCCGCCGACCCCCGCCGGTGATGGAAGGAGACGCCGAGCAGGCCGGCTTCGCCCACCGTGGCGTCCAACCCCGCCTTCAGGTCGTGGCGGCGGTGGTCGTACTCCAACCCCGGCGTCGTCGACTCGTCCGCCTTCCACTTGCCGCGGAACGCCTCCACCCGAGCCCAGCCTCCGTTCGCCGTCCGCGGTGCGGCCATCCGCTCCCGGAAATCCGACAGGCGGTTCAGCCCCAGCACCACCGAGGGCAGCGCCTCATAGACCTTCGAGCGCGGCGCGAGCTCATGATCCAGCCGCACACCGTCCCCGTCGCGGACGATGCTCAGATCGCCGGCGCCCACCGGCACCGAGCGCCCGGGCTCCGAGAGGTCGATACTGCGACCGTCCGCAGAGACGTACCGCACCTCCAGCGCGCCGGCGGCCCGTATGGCACCCCGGATCCGGTCGCGGACCTGCTCCGCCGTCTCCCCGCGGGCTTGCCGGATCTCGACCCCCAGATCGCCTCGCGCGCTCGTGATGGCCTGATCCTCGATGCCCGTGATCCGGCCGTTCGGCCCGACCACCACCATCCCGCCGCCGTCGAGCCGCACGTCCCCGACCGTGCCGGCCACCGTCACCTCGCTGCCCTCGGCGGGCAGAACGATGCTTCCCGTCACCGTGCCGCCGGCGGCCACCGTGACCGCCGCGGGGCGGGCCCCCAAGTCGATGATGTCGCCGGTGATCCTGCCAGCCACGCTCACCGCCAGGTCCCCGGCCGCATTCCGGGCATTCTGGATTGCGACCCCCTCGATGCCCGTGATCCAGCCGGTGCGGGTCACCGTCACCATGCCCCCGTTGTCGAAGCGCACCTGCCCGGCCGTGCCGGCCACCGTCACCGTACTCGCGGCCAGATGGATGGCGCCCGTCACCGTGCCCCCGGCGGAGACGGTGACCGTGTGCTCGCCCGTCCCCAGGCCGAGAACGTCCCCGGTAACCCTCCCCGCCACGGTGAGGTCCAGGTCGCCCGCCTTGCTGTGCAGCGCTTCGGTTCGGCCATCGACCTCGACGCCCGTGAGGCGGCCGGTCGCGGCCACCGTGACCGTCCCGCCGCTGGTGTAGAGCAGCCGCCCGATGCTCGCCCCGCTCGCGACCGTGAACGACGCCTGCGGGTCGTGCACCGTCCCCGTCACCACACCGCCGGACATGACGTTCGCCGTCAGCGTGCCGCCCGACTTGAGGTCGCCCTCGACGCGGCCCTCGTCGTTCACCGTCACGCTCAGCGCGCCCGCCGTGCTCTCGACCGCCACGCCCTCCACGCCAGTCAGTGTCCCGCCGCCGGACACCGTCACCGTGGCGCCGTTGGCGTAAAGAAGCCGCCCGATGCTCGCCCCGCTCGCGACCGTGAACGACGCCTGCGGGTCGTGCACCGTCCCCGTCACCACACCGCCGGACATGACGTTCGCCGTCAGCGTGCCGCCCGACTTGAGGTCGCCCTCGACGCGGCCCTCGTCGTTCACCGTCACGCTCAGCGCGCCCGCCGTGCTCTCGACCGCCACGCCCTCCACGCCAGTCAGTGTCCCGCCGCCGGACACCGTCACCGTGGCGCCGTTGGCGTAAAGAAGCCGCCCGATGCTCGCCCCGCTCGCGACCGTGAACGACGCCTGCGGGTCGTGCACCGTCCCCGTCACCACACCGCCGGACATGACGTTCGCCGTCAGCGTGCCGCCCGACTTGAGGTCGCCCTCGACGCGGCCCTCGTCGTTCACCGTCACGCTCAGCGCGCCCGCCGTGCTCTCGACCGCCACGCCCTCCACGCCAGTCAGTGTCCCGCCGCCGGACACCGTCACCGTGGCGCCGTTGGCGTAAAGAAGCCGCCCGATGCTCGCCCCGCTCGCGACCGTGAACGACGCCTGCGGGTCGTGCACCGTCCCCGTCACCACACCGCCGGACATGACGTTCGCCGTCAGCGTGCCGCCCGACTTGAGGTCGCCCTCGACGCGGCCCTCGTCGTTCACCGTCACGCTCAGCGCGCCCGCCGTGCTCTCGACCGCCACGCCCTCCACGCCAGTCAGTGTCCCGCCGCCGGACACCGTCACCGTGGCGCCGTTGGCGTAAAGAAGCCGCCCGATGCTCGCCCCGCTCGCGACCGTGAACGACGCCTGCGGGTCGTGCACCGTCCCCGTCACCACACCGCCGGACATGACGTTCGCCGTCAGCGTGCCGCCCGACTTGAGGTCGCCCTCGACGCGGCCCTCGTCGTTCACCGTCACGCTCAGCGCGCCCGCCGTGCTCTCGACCGCCACGCCCTCCACGCCAGTCAGTGTCCCGCCGCCGGACACCGTCACCGTGGCGCCGTTGGCGTAAAGAAGCCGCCCGATGCTCGCCCCGCTCGCGACCGTGAACGACGCCTGCGGGTCGTGCACCGTCCCCGTCACCACACCGCCGGCATGACGTTCGCCGTCAGCGTGCCGCCCGACTTGAGGTCGCCCTCGACGCGGCCCTCGTCGTTCACCGTCACGCTCAGCGCGCCCGCCGTGCTCTCGACCGCCACGCCCTCCACGCCAGTCAGTGTCCCGCCGCCGGACACCGTCACCGTGGCGCCGTTGGCGTAAAGAAGCCGCCCGATGCTCGCCCCGCTCGCGACCGTGAACGACGCCTGCGGGTCGTGGATCGTGCCCGTCACCACGCCGCCGGACATGACGTTCGCCGTCAGGCCCCCGCCGCCATCGACGCGGACGTCGCCCGTCACCGTCCCCGAAACGGTGGCCGTCAGATCGCCGCCGTCGGCGAGGATGCCGTCGCCCGACGTCGCGCCCACCTCGCCGGTCGCGCCCACCGTCACCGCGCCGCCGCCGCCCAAGTACACGCCCGCGCCGGTCCCGCCCATCACCCGTCCGTTCACGGTCACGGTCTGGTCGCGGACGCCCCCCGTGGCGCCCGCGCCGCGGACATGGACCCCGTTCGCGCCGCCCACGATGCGCGCGCCCTCGTCAACCGTCACCGTGATGGCGCCGTTGCGCTCATGCAGGACCGCGTAGAGCGCCTCCACGCCGTTGCCCTCGGCGGCGATGGAGCCGCCCGTCACGTCCACCCGGATGTCGCCGGCGTTGTAGGTCTCCGCGAACCGCCGGACCGTGTCCTTCCACGCGGCCGTGTAGGTCGCGCCGGTCAGGGCGGTCAGCGCGGTTTCCAGCTCGCTGCCCGCGCCCTTCGTCAGGACGGCGTCCAGCGCCGCGCGCTCCTCCGTCGAGAGCGCGTTGCCGGCGCGGACGTGATCGACGATCGCGGTGTGGGAGAGCGCGTAGGCGCGGACGCCGGCGCGCGAAAGACCCAGGATCTCGTCGGCCGCCCGGTGCGCCAGCGGGCCGTTGCCGGTCGGCGCGGCGGACGACGTCGCGCGCTTCCTCCGAAGATCCTCCGCCTCCGCCTTCCAGGCGGCGTCGTAGTCGGCGTCGGGGAGCGCCGCAAGCGCCGTCGTCAGGGCGTCCGAATCCCCCGCCGTGATCGCCGAGAGGACGGCCTGTTCGGCGGCCGACAGCGTCTCGTCGGCGCCCGCGATCCGGTTCCGGATGAAGGCGTCGGTCACAGACGCGCCGACCGTGACGTCTCCGCTCGACGTCACGTGGATCATCGGCATGGTGCGGGCCGCGTCGTCCGCCGTCGTCGCGCCGGCGCCCATCGTGTGGCCGCTGGACCGGCGGGCCCATGCGAGAACGCCGACGTCCCGCGCCTCCACCGCGCCCCCATGCTCGAAGACGAGGCGCCCCGTCGCGCTCGCGTCCTGCGTCAGGCGCCCCTCCATGCCGACGGCGAACGGCGTCGCGATCGTCGCTCCCGCGTCCGTCATCGCGTCAACGGAGCCGAGGTCCACTGCGAGCGCGGAAAGGCCGTGGGAGCCCAGCCCCTCCGCCACGATGCTGCCGCCCGTCATGCGGACGGAAGCCGTCTGCCCGGTCCCGAATCTGCCCAACGCGAAGTAGACGCCGCGGCTATTGTCGGCCTCCGTCACGATGGAGCCGCCCGTCATGCGGAAGGAGGCGTCGCGGCTCCCGCTGATGCCCGAGAACCAAACCCCGGACGAGTCGCTTCCCCGCGTGCGAACCGAGCCGCCTTCGATGACGGCGGTCATGGCGGCCGCCGCCGCCGCGTTGTTGTTGGTGGATCGGAGAAATAAGCCGGCGCTGCTTGCCCCCGTCGCCTCGACCGAGCCGCCTATCATGCGGATGGAGAGCTCGTCGCCAAGCCCGTTGCTGACGACGCCGACGCCGAATTGTGCAGTCTGCGTCTGCCTGATCGTGGCGTCGCCGGAGACAGTGATGCGGCCATTGCCCATCCCGCCGTTTCTGTTGATGTTGAGACGGCCGGAGAGGGAGCCTCCGCTCATGCCGATGGAGAGGTCGCCCGTCGCCGTGTTGCCGGTGGTGATGAAGACATCATTGGTGAGGGAGCCGCCCGACACCTCGATGGAGGCGGCGCCCGACCCGCGTCTTTCGGCCAAAATGCTGTTGCCGCCCGACCCGGTGAGGGTGCCGGCCTTCATGCGGACGGTAATGTCGCCGGAGCCGCGGTGGTCGACATGGATGCGCGGGATGTTGACGCTTCCCGGATCGACGCGGATGTCGGCCGAGCTGCCGGCGACTTCGGTACAGGAGATGCTCGTGCTGCCGGTGTGCGCGTCGCCCCGGCACGCGTTCTGCGCCGCCGCCTCCCCGGCATACAAGGCGAGCGCGAGCAGCAACCCCGGCGCAAGCGCGGCGGCCAGCGTCCGAGTGCTCATGACGCGCTCCTCAAGCCTGTGCGGGGGGGGGCGAGACGAAGGGTCGGGGGTTCCATCGGCTTCTCTCCTCCTGAAGGCGATTCGTCAGGGCGGCAGGAGTCCCGGCCCCGCTTCGCCCGGCATGCCCGGTCCGGGCGTCGCGAGGCGGATACCGGGGGCGGGGGCCGCATTGCCGCAACGCTTCGATGGCGGGCGCTCCCGAACGGGAACTTCGAGTCGGATTCCGAACCCCGGACGAGGGGCATTTCGGCGGATTTCACCCCACGGAGCCTCTTGCGCGGGCACGGCGAAAGCCCCACCGCGCACATGCCTCGATTCCATCCGGCTTCAATGCTCGAGCTTGCCTCCAGATCCGACCGCATTCCAGACGAACGAGCAAAGGATTGTCAACCCTAACTTGCATGCCTGACTTGCATGCCCGTCTTCGATACGCCGCGCCTCGCCGGCCGGTCCCGCCGACCGTCACCCGGCCGCCGCCGTCGAGCCGCACCCGCCCGGCCGTGCCGTCCACGGTTACCGTACTCGCGGCCGGATGGATGGCGCCCGTCACCGTGCCCCGTCGGAGACGATGACCGTGTGCTCGCCCGCGCCCCCAAGGCCGAGAACGTCCCCGGCGACCGTGCCCGCCACGATGAGGTCCAGGTCGCCGGCCTCGCTGCGAAGCGCCTCGGTCCGGCTCTCGACCTCCACGCCGGTGAGCGCGCCCGTCGAGGCCACCGTCACCGTGGCGCCGTTGGTGCAGAGCAGCCGCCCGATGCTCCCCACCACCGTCGGAAGGCCGACCGGGTCGCACACCGTCCCCGCGACCGCGCCGCCTGCCGCTCCGGCAGGCGGGACGCCGCGTCGATGGGTGATGAGTGCGTCCGGGGCGGCGGCTGCCCGCCGGCGGCGGCCTTGAGGAACCGCCCCTCGGGAGCCCGGCCGGCGGCCCGGGCGCCGTCAGCTCCGCACGGGATCGTCGACCCAGGCCATGAACAGGACGGCGCCGGTGCCGCGGTGGCGCACCGCGAGCGCGAAGGGCCGGTCCACGCGCATCTCGAAGCGAACCTCGATCACGGCGACGCTGGTTACCATCGCAATGCCCCCGCTCACGGCGGCGGCCTCCGTTCCCTGCTCGTCGAGCACGAGCATCGTGCGGTGGAACACCCGGCTCAGCTTCGGCGCCGGCGCGGCGATGCCCGCGAACGCCCGTGGATCGTCGAGCGCGGCCCCGAGCCCGAGCGCGCGCAGGGCCGGAAGCAGGGACGCTTCCGCATCCAGGGTCAGGCGCGGAAGCGCCAGCGCGCCGCGGGCTTTGCGAAAGTCCCGCCCGCCCAGCCACGAGGGGTCCTCCGCCAGCCGGCGGAGAGCTTCGGGGGCTTCGAGCCCGGCGCGCGGCAGCACGGCCACGAGCTCGAAGCGCCCGCCGCCGTAGGGAAGGGCGACCGCCTGAAAGCTCTCGTCCTCCCGGTACCGGGCCGGCAGATCCTCCGCGCGCATGGTGGGGACCTCGGGGGACGCGCCGGAACGGAGGTGGAAGGGGGCGGGCAAGGTCCGTCGCGGGTCGAAGCGTTGCGCCCATTCGCCCTCGAAGCGCATTGCATTCGCCAGTACCAGCGCGTCGTCGGGGTCGAGCCGCGAGATCAGGTGGGGGATGGCGCCGCCGGTCGCCTCCGAGACCCAGGCGTTGATGCGGCCCACCGAGCGCTCGTCCTCGAAATCCAGCCGTTCGACCCGGGCTCCGAACCAGCCCCGAAGCACCGTGGACCAAGCGGGGAACAGGTCCAGACGGCGGTCCGCGAATGCCGCATTGGCAACCTGCACCCCCACCTCGTCGTCGAGAGCGTCATGGAGCACCCATTGGAGCTGGCACGACAATCCCCGGGGCGGCCCGCTCGTGCGCGGGCCGCCGCCGCTCGAAGTCCCCGCGGCGGAACCGTCGGTGTCCGAGCCGGCGGCAGCCGTATCGCCTTCGGCGGCAGCCGTTCCCCGCGTTTCGTCCGTTCCGGTCCCGGTCCGGCCCGGGCTGCCGCCCGCCTCGAACATCTCCCGGATCGACCGGCGAACGGGCGCCCTCGCCCCCGGCGCCAGCATCTCCAGCACGGCGCCGATGCCGACCGGCGAGACCAGGGCATTGCGCGTGCCGCGCTCGGAGGCCGCGGTGAGCAGTCCGAGGCCGAACGCCCCGGACGAGACCTCCTCCGCCGGCTCGCAGGAGGGAGAGGAAAGGGGCGGCAGGGAAGCCGCGACCGCGCTGCTTCCGGTTGCGGCGCCGATGGCGAGGGCGGCCACGGGAAGATGAAATCGGGCTCTCACGAGGTCGATCCTTCCCGGCCCCCGTGGTGAAAGGCCCGAAGCGGCGGGGGCGCCGCTTCGGGCCGGCCGGGTGCGGCGGCCCGGGGATGGGCCGCCGCCGCACGTCGAGGGCGTTCGCCGGCTACTGCATGGGAGCCCAGGTCCCGTCGTCGCTCACCCCGTTGAAAGAGTAGGTTCCCGCGACGTCGCCGCGGTCGTCGAACTCGATCGCGCCCGAGCCGCCCTGGTAGTCGACGTCCTCCCCGGCCGCGATGGCCTTCATGGCCTTCTTCCACTCACCGGGACGGATCACCATGCCCGGAGCGTTGGCCACCTCGCGGAGCGCGGCGGAGATCTTCCCCCGGTCCGCGGCCCCCGCCTTCTCTATCGCGAGGGCCATCAGAAAGGCGACGTCGTAGCCGTGGGTGACGAAGGGAGCGGCGGGGTCGTGCCCGGCCGCCTCGAACGCCGACGCGAACGCCTGCCAGGACGCCCCTTCGGTATCGGAGGCGGGCTGCGAGAGCATGATGTTGCCGCGCAGCGTGTCGGCCCCGATCTGCTCGATGACCGAGCTGTCCATCATGCCGTCCGCCCCCAGGAACTTGCCGAAGAATCCGTTCTCCAGGCTGTTGCGCAGGATGGTGATCCCGCTCGACCCGTAGTACGCGAAGACCGCCAGCCCTTCCGCCCCGCCGCCGGCGAGGGTGGAGAGCTCGGAGCGGTACGACGCCTTGTTGGGCTCGTGGAGCTGCTCCCCGGCGATGGTCCCCCCCATCTCCTTGAACGAGGAGGTGAACACCCCCGCGAGGCCCGCGTTGTAGTCGTCGTTGGCGTAGGTGACCGCGAGCTTGCGGTAGCCGGCGTCCCAGGCGAACCGCGCGAGGGCGCGGCCCTGGTAGGCGTCGGAGGGAGCGACCCGGAACACGAGGTCGTTGTCCTCGAGGTCGGAGATCGACGGCGCGGTCGCGGTATCGGACAGCATCACGACCCCGGCCGGGATGGCGACCGACTGGGCCATGCCGTTCGTGGCCCCCGAGCAGTTGGCGCCGATGATCGCCACCACCTGCTCGACGTTGACCAGCTTGGCGCCGGCGTCCACCGCCGCCTTCGGATCGCACTGCGCGTCGCCCTGCACGAGCTGGTAGGCGCCGCCGCCGAGTATGCCTCCCTGCTCGTTCACGTGGGCCGCCGCGAGATTGCGGGCCGCGAGGATGGGCACGGCGAGCTCGGCGATGGGGCCGGTGACGCCGGCCGCGGACCCGACCTTGACGTCGGCCGCCATCGCGGCGGTGCCGCCCGTCACGAGGACCGCGGCGCCGGCGGCCAGGAGTCTTGCTCTGTTCATGGGCGTGGTACTCCCCTCTGGTTGGTAGCTGAAGGAGCGGTACGGAGACGGCGTTCGCGGAAGATCCCTCCCGGGTACTTCTGCAGGATGACCTGCAGGGCGAGACCCACGAGGAAGATCCGAAGATACGCCGCCTTGAGCGCCCACTCCGCGGGTAGTCTGGCGGTTATTATTTCCGCCGTCGACCAGATAGTCCAGACCAGGACGGCGCCCAGGATCGCCCCCCGGTTGTTGGCGCTCCCCCCGATGATCAGCATGACCCAGACGAGGAACGTGGCCGATACCGGCTCGGCCATGTTCGGCTCGATGAACTTGACGTGATGCGCCATCAGCGCCCCGCCGAGGCCCATGAGGGCCGCCCCGAGGATGAACGCCTCGACCCGGAGCCTCTCCACGTCCTTGCCCGCCGCCCGCGCCGCGGGCTCGTTCTCGCGGATGGCGGCCATGACCCGGCCCCAGGGGGCGCGCCGCGCGCGCTCGAGCAGAACGTAGAACAGGAGCACGATCGCGAACACCAGCAGCAGCATCGCGATCTGGTTCCAAGGCTCCGGGAGGTGCTCGAACGGCTTCGGGATCCGGGAGATCCCGCGCGCGCCGTTGGTCGCCCAGATCTCGTTCTTGAGCACCAGCCGCAGGATCTCCGCGATCCCGAGGGTCGCGATGGCGAGGTAGTCGCTGCGAAGCCGGATGCATATCCTCGCCACCGCCCAGGCGATGAGGGCGCTCGCGATCATCGCGGCGGCCATCCCGGCCCAGACCGGGAGCCCGAATCCACCGAGGTGGCGGCCCGATTCCGTGGCCGTGAGGATCGCGGTGGTGTAGGCGCCGACGGCGAAGAACCCGGCGACCCCCGCGTTGAACAGCCCGGTAAGCCCCCACTGGACGTTGAGCCCGAGGGTGAGCACCGCGTAGATGCCGCCCATGGTGAGCAGGAACACCGTGTAGAGGAAGATGCCGTAGAGCTGTTCCATCGCGCCGTCCCTTCCCCGTTCCCCCGTCCGCCGAACCGCGCCGGACATCCCGCCGGGCTTCGCCGCGAGGGAGGGGGCGAGACGCCGCGGCGGCGGGCCGCACGGACCGAAGGATGCCGAGGGCGTAGCCTACCGCAGCACTGCGCGCGGCCGAAGCGGTCCGGAGCGGGGTACGGCCCGCCACCGGGCGCGGACCGGCGTCCGCGGCAGGGGGACGTCGAGCCGCCCGCCCCGCCCCCTCGACCCGGCGGCGTCGAGCCGGCGGGGCCTCGCGTCGAGCCGCCCGCGGGCGGGACCCCCGCGCTCCCGGGGCCGCCCCGCGCGAGGTTTCGGCGCGATTGCGGGGATGAAGGCGTCTCAGGAGGTCTGGAACACCCGGCCCCGGAAGAGCCCGCTCGGCCGCCAGATGAGGATCGCGACCATGATCGCGAACGCCACCCCTGACTTGTAGCCCGGCGCCAGCAGGGGCTCGGAGCCGATCCACGCGTAGGTCGAAAGCTCCTCGACGACCCCGATGACGAGCCCCCCCGCCATCGCCCCGTAGGGCCGCCCGATGCCGCCGAGGAGGGCGGAAGCGAAGACCGGCAGCAGCATCTTGAAGCCCATCTGGGTCTCCACGTGGGTGTCGTAGGCGAGGAAGACGCCGGCCGCGGCCGCGAGCCCCGCGCCCACGATCCAGGTCGCCCGGATCACCCGTTCGGTGTCGATGCCGGTCAGGCGGGCGAGCTCCGGCGAGTCGGACATCGCGCGCATCGCCTTCCCGGTCCGGGTGTGGCGCAGGAGCACGTGCACGCCCAGCATCAGCGCGACCGCGGCGGCGGCGATGACGACGTGCTTGGGGAAGACCCGAAGCGAGTCGAAGACGACCCAGGGCAGGGCGATCCCCTTGCTGAACGACTGGAGCTTCACCCCCCAGACGAGCTGGACGAGGGAGCGCACCATCAGCATCAGGCCGAACGAGGAGATGACGAGGATGATGGTCGGCGCGCGGCGGAGCGGACGGAAGAAGACGCGGTCCATCCCGAGCACGAAGAGGGCGGTCGAAGCCATCGCGACCGGGAGGAAGAGGAGCGCGTGCCACCCCGTCAGCAGCACCAGGGTCAGGGTGAGGTAGGCCCCGAGGGTCATCGTCTCGCCGTGCGCGAAGTTCGCGAAGCGAAGGATGCCGAACGTGAGGGTGACCCCGATCGCGCCGAGCGCGTAGATGCTGCCGAGCACCAGGCCCGGGATCAGGTGGAAGTTGACGAACTCCATCATCGCCGTTTCTCCCCGTGATCCGGCGTCGGCGGCGCCGTCGGCGGCGTGGCGGGCGCGCCGCCGGGCCGCCCGCCGGGGGCCGGATCGGGGGCCGGGTCGAGGGCCGGATCGGCGCTTCCGCCCCCGAGAAACATCGCGCCCACCTCCGGGTCCGCGAGGAGCCCCGCGCCGGTGCCGTCCATGCGGTTGCGCCCATCCACCAGCACGTACCCGCGATCCGCGATCCCGAGCGCCTGCCGGGCGTTCTGCTCCACCATGAGGATCGGGGTCCCGCCGGCGTTGATGTCCCGCACCACCGCGAAGATCTCTCCCCGGAAGCGGGGCGAGAGGCCCGCGGTGGGCTCGTCCAGGAGCAGCACCACCGGATCCACCATGAGCGCCTTGGCGATGGCGACCATCTGGCGCTGCCCGCCGGACAGCGAGCCCGCGGGGTCGCGCCGGCGCTCCGCGAGCGGCGGGAACAGCTCGTACATCTCCTCCATCCGCGGGCGGAAGTCGTCGGTCCGGACGTAGGCTCCCATCTCCAGGTTCTCGTTCACCGTGAGGTTGGGAAAGACGTTCGCGGTCTGCGGGACGTAGCAGACCCCCCGGCGCACCACCTGCTCGGAGGGAGTGCCGGTGACGTCCTCTCCTTCCAGCCGGACCCGTCCGCGGCCGACGGCCAGGGTTCCGAGCACCGCGTTCATCACGCTCGACTTGCCGGCGCCGTTCGGGCCGATGAGGGCCACGATCTCGGATCGGCCGAGGGTGATCGTCACGTCGTGGATGACCTCGGCCCCGCCGTAGCCGCCGGTCACCCGGTCGAGCTCGAGTACGGGCCGTTCAGCCGCCATCGGGAGATGCGCCCCCGCCCGGACCGCCGCCCCCCGCCCCCGGCGGCGTGGCGGCGGCGCCCTCGCCGCCTCCCAGATAGGCGTCGATCACCCGCGGGTCGCGGCGCACCGCATCCATCGGGCCTTCCGTCAGCACCGATCCCTCGGCGAGCACGATGACCCGCTCGCAGAGCGAGGCGATGAGATCCATGTCGTGCTCGATGATGACGAAGGTGTACCCGAGGCGCCGGTTGAGGTCCCGGATCATGTCCCGGAGCTTCAGGAGCAGGGTCGGGTTGACCCCCGCCCCGGGCTCGTCGAGCAGGACCAGCCGCGGCTCGGTCATCATCGCCCGCCCGAGCTCCAGGAGCTTCTTCTGGCCTCCGGAGAGGTTCATGGCGAGCTCGTCCCGGGCCTCCCACAGGGTCAGGAACCGCAACGCCTCCTCCGCCCGCTCCCGGACCTCGCGCTCGCGCCGCCGCACCCGGGCCGGGGAGGTCCATACCCGCCACAGGCGTTCGCCGGGCTGGGCGGCAGGCGCCACCATCAGGTTCTCGAGCACCGTCAGCCGGCTGAACTCGTGGGGGATCTGGAAGGTGCGGACGATCCCGCGGTGGAACATCGTGTGGGTCGGGAGGCCCGCGACGTCCGCTCCCTCGAAGAGGATGCGGCCGGACGAGGGAGGCAGGGCCCCCGCCACCATGTTGAAGATGGTGGTCTTCCCGGCGCCGTTGGGCCCGATGATCCCGGTGATCCGGCCGGCCCCGATCCGGAACGAGCACCCGTTCACCGCGGTCAGCCCGCCGAAGCGCCGGGTGAGGCCCTCGACCGCGAGGATCGGAGCCGGCGCGCCGGAGGAGAGGGTCGGGGTCGGGTTCGTGTCCATGCTCCGGCCGATTCTAGCCCGGATGTTCCCCCGGCCTTCGCCGCGGGGACGTCGAGGCGCCGCCGCGGCGGGCCGCAAGACCCGGAAGGGCGAGAGGGGGTCCGATGAAGCGCCGGCGGCGCCTCCTCCCGGCGGGCCCGGCCTGCCGAGGATGGCAGGCCCAGCCTGCCGGGGGCAGGCCGGACCGGCCGGCGCGGCAGGGACCGCGGAGCACGGCCGGCCGCCGGCCCCGGACTCCTTGCGGCAGCGCCGTCTTCGTGGCTGCGTCGAGATTCGTGCGAGGCGCCTCGGGGGGAGCGGGGCTCCCGCCCACACGGATGATCGCGGACCCGCGGCCCGCCGCCGGCGGAACCGGGCGCTCCCGGGAGACCTGCCTCCGGCTCCGCCCACGGTCCGCGGCGCGGGCTCCCCGCCCTCCGCCCCGCCCGCTTCCCGCGGGGCGCCCGGTGGAGAGCCCCGGGCGCTGTTCGTAAGCTCTTGATACAGAGGGTGGAGATCGGGGGTCGAGATATTCTTTACCCCGCGGAAACGGTGTTCTTCCCCGGTTTGGGGTCGGTTCGAGGGGGTTGCCGGCGGATTTCACCCCACGGAGCTGCTTGCGCGGGCACGGCGCCCTGGGAACGGCGCGTCTTCCAGACGCTTGTGTCCCGCCCGCAAATGGGACGGCGAGGCCGCCGCCGATCAATGCGGACGGGACACGAGCGTTCCCAGGACGCCGCGCCCAAGGGCGTTCGCGAGAGGCGTGCCCGGCGAAAACCCCGCAGCACACATGCCTCGGTAGAATGGATGGTTTGTCCGGACCGGTGGAACATGGACGACGTCACGCACATCATCGAGCCGCTCAACGACGAGCAGCGCGCCGCGGTGACCGCCGAGACCGGCCACGTGCTGGTGCTCGCCGGCGCGGGGAGCGGGAAGACCCGGGTGCTCGCCCATCGCGTCGGCTGGCTCGTCGCGACCGGGCAGGCGCGCCCTTCCGGGATCCTGGCCGTGACCTTCACCAACAAGGCGGCGCGAGAGATGCGGGCGCGCATCGAGACGATCCTCGATCGTCCCATCGGCGGGATGTGGGTCGGCACGTTCCACGGCATCGCCCATCGCTTCCTCCGCAGCCACCGGGAGGAGGCGGGGTTGGGGGAGTCGTTCCAGATCGTGGACGGCGACGATCAGTTCCGCCTCGTGCGGCGCCTGATGCGCGAGATGAGCCTCGACGAGGGGAGCTGGCCGCCGAAGCAGGCGCAGGGGTTCATCAACGGCCAGAAGGAGAACGGGGTCCGCGCCCGCCATCTCCCCGAGCCCGGCGACCTCTGGGAACGGCGGATGTCGGACGTGTACCGGGCCTACGAATCCGCGTGCTCCGCGAGCGGGCTCGTCGACTTCGCCGAGATGCTTCTCCGGGCGTGGGAGGTGCTGCGCGAGCATCCGCGGATCCTCGCGCAGTACCAGGAGCGGTTCGGGCATCTGCTGGTCGACGAGTTCCAGGACACCAACGCCCTGCAATACGCCTGGATCTCGCTCCTCGCGGGGGAGCGCGGACAGCTCTTCATGGTCGGGGACGACGACCAGTCGATCTACGGCTGGCGGGGCGCGCGCATCGAGAACATCCGGAAGTTCGCGCGCGACTTCCCGGGCGTCACGACCTGCAAGCTCGAGGAGAACTACCGTTCGACGGCCAGGATCCTCGACGCCGCGAACGCGGTCATCGCCAACAACGCGGGCCGCCTCGGCAAGAACCTGCGCACGTCGAGGTCGGGCGGGGAGCCGATCCGCACCTACTCGGCCTACAACGACGTCGACGAAGCGCGCTTCGTGGCCGGCCGCATCGAGCAGGCCCGGGAGGAGGGCTGGCGGCTCGACGACCACGCGGTCCTGTACCGGACGAGCGCCCAGTCGCGGGTGATCGAGGATGCGCTCCGCGCGGCCCAGGTGGCCTACCGCATACACGGGGGGCTCCGGTTCTACGAACGGGCGGAGATCAAGGATGCGGTGGCCTACCTGCGGGTCGTCGCGTCGCGCGACGACGACGCCGGGTTCGAGCGGGCGGTGAACGTCCCCGCCCGCGGGGTCGGGGCGCGGAGCGTGGCGCTCCTCCGCGAGCACGCGCGCTCCCGGGGGGCCTCCCTCTGGAACGCGGCGGTCGAGCGGATGAACGACGGCTCGATCGCCGGGCGGCCGGGAGCCGGGATCCGGGCGTTTCTCGAGATCGTCGAGCGCCTGGCCGAGAGCGAGGAGGGGCGCCCGCTCGACGAGCTGGTGGCCCTGGCGGTGGAGACCTCCGGCCTGGTCGAGCACTACCGCCAGGAGAAGGGGGAGCGCGCGGAGGCGCGGCTCGAGAACCTGAACGAGCTCGTCACCGCCGCGCGGCGTTTCGAGGATCGGCTCGCCCGCGAGCCCGATCCCGAGGACGAGTACGCGGACCGCCCGCTCGCCGCCTTCGTGCGCCACACGGTGCTGGAGGCCGGGGAAGGGCAGGCCGACGAACACGAGGACAGCGTGCAGCTCATGACCCTGCACGCGGCCAAGGGTCTCGAGTTCCCGTCCGTCTTCCTGTGCGGGATGGAGGAGGGGCTCTTCCCCCACCAGCGCTCCCTCGAGAGCCATTCCCAGCTCGAGGAGGAACGCCGGCTCTGCTACGTCGGCATGACGCGGGCGAAGCAGCGGCTGTGCCTCACGAACGCCGAGAGCCGGCGGCTGCACCGCCAGGAGACCTTCCCCCTCCCTTCGCGGTTCCTGCGGGAGGTCCCCTCCGAGCTGGTCGAGGAAGTGCGCCTCGGCGGCCACCGGACGAGCCCCCACCGGACCCCGGGGGGCGGCGCGAGGCCCTGGGCGCGCCGCGGCGCCGGAGGATGGAGCGGCGGCCATGCCGCCGGGGAGGCCGCGGCGGGCGGGCTCACGGCCGACGGCAGCCATCCGTTCGCGCTCGGACAGCGCGTCCGCCACGGCAAGTTCGGCGAGGGGGTCGTCCTCGGCCTGGAAGGAGACGGCGCCCACGCCCGGGTCCACGTCAACTTCGCCGGAGCGGGCGCGAAGTGGCTGGTCGTCGCCTACGCCAACCTCGAGGCGATCTGACGGCCGATCGGGCTCGGAACGGCCCGCCGCGACCGCGAGGGCGTCGGGGGGCCGTCGCGGCGGCGCGCGGCATGGACCGAAAGGCGCTGAAGGGCGAGCGGGCGCGCCGAGGATGGCTTGCCCGGCCTGCGAGCGGAACAGGGACCGCGGGGCGCGGCGGGTAGCGGACCCCGGCGCATTCGCGCCGTCGAAGCGGCCTGGAACGGGACGACGGGCCGCCGGCGCGAACGGATCGGCGCCCGCGGCAGGCCGGCGGGATATGCGGGCCGGCTACTCGGCGGCGACGTTCGCGGCCGCGAGGAGATAGCGGATGCCGGCCTTCAGCTCGTCGTCCGACAGGTGCGGGAAGCCGGCTCGCGCGGGCATCGCCCCCTTGCCGTCGAGCACCGCCCTGTAGAGGGCGTCGAATCCCAGGGCCGCACGGGGCGCCCACGCCTCCGTGTCGCCGGTCGGGGGCGCTTCGGCCACGCCCGTCAGGTGGCAGGCGAAGCAGTACCGTTTGTAGATGGCCTCGCCGACCTCGCCGCCGGAGTCGGCGGCGGCCGATCCGCTTCCGCCGCCCGCCGCGGCGCCGGACGATGCGGCGGCCGCGACGGTTGCGGCCGCGGCGTCCGCCGCGGACGCGCCGCCGGAGGCCGCCGCGGCGGCGCCTGCCGTGCTCTCGCTCCCGGTCCCCTCGGCGCGCGCCCGCGCTCCCGGCTCACCGAGCTCGACCCGGCCCACCGGGGCGATGCGCTCCAGGGTCGCGCGCTCGCTTCCTGCCGCCGCATCCCGCGCGTCCTCCGCGATCCATATCCCGAGCACCGCGGCCCCCACCCCATAGGCGGCCAGCAGCACCAGGACGACGATGAACTGGCGGATGAATACGTCGTCGGCCTTGCTCACGGAGGCTCCCCGGTGGTCTCGGGCAGGATCATTGCAGACCGCCCCGGCCCGGACAAGCCCGTTCGTCCTCGAGGCATGTGCGCGGTGGGGTTTTCGCCGGACATGCCTCTCGCGAACGCTCTTGGGCACGGCGTCCTGGGAACGCTTGTGCCCCGGCCGCATTGATCGGCGGCGGCCTCGCCGTCCCATTTGCGGGCGGGACACCCGCGTCTGGAAGACGCGCCGTTCCCGGGACGCCGTGCCCGCGCATGTGGCTCCGTGGGGTGAAATCCGCCGAAGTGCCCCTCGAACCGACTCCAAACCACGGAACAACGCCGTCTGCGTGGGGGTAAAAGGTATCTCGCCCCCCTCTCTACACCCTTAATATAAGGGGCTTATATCGAAAGTTACCCCGGTGTAGTGGAGTCCCTATTCGGCTGCGCGATTGGGCGATTTCGACGGATTCGGTGGGATCGGCTCTCAGGGGGCGCGCGGGACGTGTGGGGCGGAGTCCCTATTTTCCGCGCTATCGGCAGCTCCGGAGTAACTTTCGATATAAGCCCCCTTGTATAAGGCGCGTCTGGGTCTGGCCCCCGCGGGCTGGCTGGAAGGCCCGGGGGCGCTCCGCTGGCGCCCCGGGGCGCACCTCGGCACGACCCGGACCCGCACCCGCGGACCGGCGTGGCTCGCCGTCGCGCAGTCCGACCGGGCCGGGGTGCTGAGCTTCACGAGCCGCGCCCGGGTGCGGGGGCTCCCGCGCACGGTGCACCACTTCGGCGCGGGCCTGGTCACGAAGGGCTCGGACACCTGGAGCTTCCAGGCGGGCTACGCCGGGATGGAGGTGGACGGCGAGACCGTCCATGCGGCGGTGGCCGGGCTCGAGGTGCGCTTCTGACCGGCCCTCGGCAACCGGGGGAAGCTCCCGCGAGCCTGAGCCGCAGAGCCCCGCAGGACACGCGGACGGGGCGGCGGCGCCAGCCCTGACGCCAGACCAGGTGAGCGAGGCGCATGGGCTGCACGCCGAAGAGGGGACAACGGCGCTCGAGCTCGCGGCGCGGTACGGGGTCGGGAGGGAGACCATGCGCCGGCTGATCAAGGGCCTGATCTACCGGGACGTGGAATGAGGCAGCCCCACACGTGCGGGGCTCCCCGCACCGGCCGCGATGCACTCTTGCCCCCAAAGGGTTCCCGGGGCGCGCGAGGATAGGCCCACCGATGGCCGGCGCTTGCCGGGGGGAGGAGTTATCCACAGAAAGTGGCAACATTGCCACTTTCTCCCGGCGCCGCCGAGGCCGAGGCAGCCTCCAGAGGCGGCCCCGACCGAGGCGGGCCGGCCGCCGGTGAAAGGTCCCACGTGGGCCCTTTCCTGTGGACGACTCGGCGAGCTGCCGGGGTCGGTCTCGCCGCGCCCCGCTCCACCAACACGGGAGGGACCTGATCGAGAAGGCGTTCGAGACGGCGCCCGTCCGAGCCTCCCCTCCCGGCACGCGGGAGGAGGGCGCCAGAGGTCGGCGTCTGGCAGAGTCTGGCGGTGTCCGGGCGTCTATGCGAGGATCCCGGCGAACGCATTCGCCCGCGCGCGCCTCGCGCATCGAACGCCGACCCGCCCCCGGAGCCCCGCCATGACCGAGTACGAGGCCGCGACCCTCGCCGTGCGCACCGCGAGCCTGTGGGCCGCCTACGGACAGGTCGGCGCGACCCTCGCCATCGGCGCCGGACAGATCGCCGTCGTCTGGTTCGGGATCCGCGCCATGCAGCGCGCCTCGGACCAGCGCAGCCGCGACGCACGCGACGAGGCCCGCCGCTTGGCCGAGGCGGACGAGCGCCGGCACGACGAGTCGATGATCGCCCTTCGCGAGCTCATCGCCCGCACCGCGGCGCCCGGGGCCGGCGACTGACCGCGCCTTGCGGCGGTCGCCAGGAACCCCTCCGGGCCAAGCCGCGCCGAGCCGGACATGCCGTGCCTCGTCCTGTCGGGCCGAGCCGGGCCGCGGGGCGCCCCACACCTTCGCGGGCCGGAGGGCAGCCCGGGCGAAGGGGCGTGCGGGGATCCTTGCGGCGCAGGGGCATGAGCCCCCCGACATCCAGACGAGGAGTGGACTTACCCCGGTCTGGTGGACGGTTGATTGTTTTCGCCCCTGTTGTTGTGATGGGCGAGCACCGGTGAGGTTGGTGACGATGAAGCGCAGGTTGCGTCCCATCGCGGTGTGTTCGATGCGGGCGATGACCCGCCGGCGACGCCTCCAGGTCCGCGCCGCATACTTGGCGCCCCCCCATGAGAAGAAACCGGCCCGCCGGAGAAGTCCGCCCGCACCCGGCGCCGACGGCAGCAGTCGTGGCTGGAAGCGGCGCCCGTAGCCGGCGCGCGCTCGACATGACCTTTCCGGCGCCGAGCGGGCGTCCGCCCCCCGTACCTCTTGCAAGCCGGCCCGGCACTCCGCCCCGCCCGTCTCCGGCGGGGCTCCGCTGCTTCGCTCAGTAGCGCACGTTCAGGCTCACCCCGCCGCCGAGCTCGCGGCTGCCGCCGCTCGTCGCGTAGCTCATCCCGCCCTGCACCGTGTACCGCCCGTCGTCCCAGGTATGGGAGCCGTTCAGGCCCAGACGTAGCCACGTCGCCTCGGCCTTCGACTTCAGCTCCGTCCCCGACACTACGACCTTCCTCTCGTCCGAGAACTCGTGCTCCACGTCCACCGAGCCGAACACCCGGTTCCCCCGAGCCCCGTCCGGCGCCGTCTCGACCACCACCCCCGCGCGGCCCTTCAGGCTTCGCCCGTCCTCCAGGGAGACCCGCGTGCCCGCCGCGTCCGTGAAGTCGTTCACCGAGACCCGGGAATGCGCCAGCCGCGCCCGCGGCGTGAGCATCACACGACCGGCCTCCATCCGCCGGCCCACCTCCAGCCCCAACGCATGGCCGAGCCCCGACACGTCCGTCTTCAACACCCCGCGGCTCGCCGACCGGAGATCGGCCCCGTACCACGTCACCTCCGCCTGCACGTCCACGTACACGCCCGCATCCCCGGCCCAGGTCCCGGACACCCCCACCCCGTTGCCGGACAGGTCGATCTCACCCCCGTTCGGCGCCTCCGCCGACCCCCACCGGTGATGGAAGGAGACGCCGAACAGGCCGGATTCGCCCACCGTGGCGTCCACCCCCGCCTTGAGGCCGTGGCGGCGATGGTCGTACTCCAAGCCCTCCGTCGTCGACTCGTCCGCCTTCCACTTGCCGCGGAACGCCTCCACGCGAGCCCAGCCCGCTCCGTTCGCCGTCCGCGGCGCGGCCATCCGGTCCCGGAACTCCGGCAGGCGGTTCAGCCCCAGCAGCACCGAGGGCAGCGCCTCATAGACCTTCGAGCGCGGCGCGTAGCCCTGAGCCAGCCGCACACCGTCCCCGTCGGCGACGACGCCCACGTCGAAGGCGCCGACCGGCGTCGAGCGCCCGGGCTCCGAGAGGTCGATACTGCTACCGTCCGCAGAGACGTACCGCACCTCCAGCGCGCCGGCGGCCCGTATGGCGCCCCGGATCCGGTCGCGGACCTGCTCCGTCGTCTCCCCGGGGGCTTGCCGGATCTCCACCCCCAGCTCGCCTCGTGCGCTCGTGATGGCCTGATCCTCGATGCCCGAGATCCGGCTGTTCGGCCCGACCACCACCATCCCGCCGCCGTCGAGCCGCACGCGCCCGGCCGTGCCGGTCACCGTCACCTCGCTGCCCTCGGCGGACAGGTCGATGCTTCCCGTCACCGTGCCGCCGGCTTCCACGGTGACCGTCGCGGGGCGTTCGCCGACGTCGACGACGTCCCCCTCGATCCTGCCGGCCGACACCACGCGCAGAGCGCCGCCCGCGTTGCGCACGGCAACCCCTTCGATACCGGTGAGCCGGCCGGTCCGGGTCACCGTCACCATGCCCTCGTTGTCGAAGCGCACCTGCCCGGCCGTGCCGGCCACCGTCACCGTACTCGCGGCCAGATGGATGGCCCCCTTCACCGTGCCCCCGTCGGAGACGGTGACCGTGTGCTCGCCCGCCCCCAGGCCGAGAACGTCCCCGGTGACCGTGCCCGATATCGTCGCATCCAGGTCGCCGGCGCCCAGGGCACGGACGTCCCCGGTGACCCTTCCCGCCACGGTGAGGTCCAGGTCGCCCGCCTCGCTGCGCAGCGCTTCGGTCCCGCCCTCGACTTCGACGCCCGTGAGGCTACCGGTCCGGGCCACCGTCACCGTGGCGCCGCCGCTGTAGAGCAGCCGCCCGATGCTGCCCACCACCGTCGACAGGCCGACCGGGTCGCGCACCGTGCCGGTGACCGCCCCGCCTTCCCGCACGTTCAACCTCAGGGCGCCGCCGCCCCGGACCTGGACGTCGCCCTCCACCGTCCCGGCCACCGCCGCATGGAGGTCGCCCGCGCCGTCGGAGAGCACGCCCACGCCGGAGGTCGCGCCGATGCGCCCGGTCTTGCCGACCGTCAGCCGCCCGCCGCCGGCCATATGTACGCCCGCGCCGGTCCCGCCCGTCACGACGCCGTTCACGGTGACGCTCTGGGCGCGGAGGCCTCCCGTCCCGGCGCCCGCGCCGCGGACATGGATCCCGTGCGCGCCGCCCGCAACACTCGCGCCCTCGGCAACCGTCACCGCGATGGCGCCGTTGCTGTCGTGCGGCACCGCGTAGAGCGCCTCCACGCCGTTGCCCTCGGCGGCGATGGCGCCTCCGGTCACGTCCACCTGGATGTCGCCGGCGTTGTAGGTCGCCGCGAGCCGCCGGACCGTGCTCTTCCAGGTGGGCGTGTAGGCGGCGCCGGTCAGGGCGGTCAGCGCCGTTTCCAGCTCGCTGCCCGCGCCCTTCGTCAGGACGGCGTCCAGCACCGCCCGCTCCGCGTCCGAGAGCGCGTCGCCGGCGCGGACGTGATCGACGATCTCCGTAGACGAGGAAGGGCGCCCTGTAGGCGAGGAAGGGCGCGTAGTATGGGAGAGCGCCATAGCGCGCACACCCGCCCGCGAAAGGCCCAGGATCTCCTCGGCCGCCCGCTGCGCCAGCGGGCCGTCGCCGGTCGGCGCGGCGGACGATGCCGCGCGCTTCCGCAGAAGGTTCTGCGCCTCCGCCTTCCACGCGGCGTCGTAAGAGGCCGGAAGCGCCGCCAGCGCCTTCGTCAGCCCGTCCGAATCCCCCGCCACGATCTCCGAGAGGACCGCCTGCTCGCCGGTCGACAGCGTCTCGTCGGCGCCCGTAATCCTGGCCCGGATGAAGGCGTCGGTCACCGACGCGCCGACCGTGACGTCGCCGCTCGAGGTGACGTGGATCATCGGCGCGGTGCGGGCCGCGTCGTCCGCCGTCCGCGCGCCGCGGCCCTTCGTGTGGCCGCTCGACCGCGCGGCCCAGGCGAGAACGCCGACATCCCGCGCCTCCACCGCGCCTTCGTGCGTCACGACGATGCGCCCCGCCGCGCTCGCGTCGTTCGTCAGACGCCCCTCCATGCCGACGGCGAACGGCGCCGCGATCTCCGCCGCCGCCCGCGTCCTCACGGCAGCGGATCCCCAGCCCTCGTGGACTCCCAGGAGACCTCTCGTGATCAGACCATCCACGGACGTGTTCAGACCCTCCGCGGAGACGGCGCCCGCCACGTCGATGGAAAGCCCCTCCGTGTTCGCGCTGTCCCCGGTCAACCCGGACGAATAGACGACGTAGGCGCCGCTGGCGCCGTCGCCCGCCGTCGTGATGGTCCCGCCGGTCATCTCGATGGAGCCCGCTCCGGCCGGCCCACCCTTGACGACGAACATCCCGTAGGCGCCCGCCCCCGCCGTCTCGACGGCGCCGCCCGTCATGCGCACCGAGACGTCGCCGCGCGTATAGCTGCTCTGGGCTCTGATCCCGTGGGAGTAGTAGTTGACGTTGGAAAAGGTGTGGATCCCGCCCCGCGTGCGGATCGTGCCGCCTTCCAGGACGATGGACGTCGTTCCGGGGCCCGACTCCGTATCTGAATATGAATCGGCATGGAGACCCAGGGCCCCGGCCCCCGTCGTCTCGACCAGGCCGTCGCGCATCGTGATCGCGGCGGCGCCCGCGATGTTGACGATGCTGACGCCGTGGCCCAGGGCGCCTGTCGTCCTGACCGCCGAGCTCGCGTGCGAGACGGTGACGGCTACGTTGCCCGCCGTGGCGGCGTTGCTCCGCCCGGCGTCGATACCGATGCCTGTCGTCGCGATGGAGCCGCCGGTCAGGCCGATGGCGAGATCGCCGGTCCCGGAGTGGACGGCGATGAGGCCGCCCACGCCCGCCCCCGTCGCCTCGAGGGTGGCGCCCGCCGTCATGTTGACGGTTACGTTGCCCGTCCCTCCGTGTGCGCCCAGAACGACGCCGCCCGTCCCCCCCGTTCTCGACAGGGAGCCGCCGGTCACGTCGATGCGGACGTTGCCCGTCCCGCTCGCACGTCTGGCCCGGATGGCATAGGCGTTCGAACCCCTCGTCTCGACGGAGCCGCCGCTCATGCCGATGACCATGGCGCCGCCGGTCGCCCCGGCGTGCCGGGCATACAGGCCGTGGCCGGCGGTCCCCGTGGTGACGACGCTTCCGGCCGTCATGCGAAGCTCGACATCGCCGGAACCGCTGTGACTGCCCCCGACGGCCACCACGTTGGCGGTCGCATGGTTGATGCCGAGTTTCCCCGGATTGACGAGGATGTCCGCCGAGCTGCCGGCGCCTTCGGTGCAGGCGATGATCCCGCTGCCGGTGTGCGAACCGCCGCGGCACACGTTCTGCGCCGCCGCCTCCCCGGCGCAGAAGACGAGTGCGAGAAGCAGCCCCGGCGCAAGCGCGGCGGCCCGCGTCCGAGTGCTCATGACGCGCTCCTCAAGCCTGTGCGGGGGGGGGGGGGTCGAGACGAATGGTCGGGCGTTCCATCGGCTTCTCTCCTCCGACTGAAGGGGATTCGTCAGGGCGGCGGGAGTCCCGGCCTCGCTTCACCCGGCCCGCCCGGATATCGCATGAAGGAGTACCGTCTGGCCCCATGATTCGGTTATTCAGTGATTCGAGCTGGATATGACCGGGAGCCGGACGGTGACTAAATGGGACCACGGGTCGATGACGTTTTCAAGCTGAGGCATGTGCGCGGTGGGGTTTTCGGGGCTGTCCAGGGGACGCAGGACGGTCGGGCCGGGGGCGCGAGGCGGTGCGACGGGGCGGGATCGAGCCCGAAGAGGGGCCGCAGACCCCGCATCGGGCCTTCGTACAAAGGCAAAATGCGCCGGTGCGCACGACGCGCACGAACCGGGGCTGTCGGCAACAGATGGACCTGTCCGGTTTCGTAGCACAAGGGTCGTGGTGAGGCGTGCCATGTCCTGGCAGGCGCAGATGCGCCGGAAGCGGCGCTCGGCATCAAGCAACGCGGCACCGACCCACTGCCGGATCGTCTCCCCGCCTCGCCATCGGCTCGACTGCACCGGGAGAGGCCCCGCCCCTGCCGAACCGGCTGGCGGACCTGGCGCCCCCGCCGTGCGCGGAATCGGCCCGGTCTCCGGCCTCCGTGTAAGCCGGTCTCCAGGTCCTTTCCGATACGAAACGTTCCGCGTCGACCTCGACTGCTTCGACCACCGGGCGGGATGGACGATGACGAACGGCCGATTTCGCGGCCCCTCGTTTCGACGCCGGCTCTCCGGGCCACCGTCCCGGCCGCGCCGCCCGCCCGGCGGGATCGGGCCGCCGCCCCGAATTCCATGCGGCCGCCGCGAATTCCATGCGGTGCGCTCCCACGCGCCCGCTCTACGTGCGAACATGGGGCGGGTGCGAACGAGGGGGGGCCTGCGATGGCCATGACCATACCGAAGGGTCTGCTCGACGGACACGTCGCGGTGGTGACCGGGGGCGGCTCGGGAATAGGGCGCGGCACGGCGCTCGCGATGGCCGAAGCGGGCGCGCGCATCGCGGTCGTGGACCGGAACGAAGAGGGGGCGAACGAGACCGCATCGCGCATCGGAAACGCGGCGAGCGCCTACCGCACCGACGTGACCGGCGCCGCCGCCTGCCGGGAGCTCGCGGGACGGGTCGCGGCCGACTTCGGGCCGGCATCCATCCTGTTCAACAACGCAGGGGTAGTGCGGCGCGCGAAGATCGACTCCCCGACCGCGGCCGAAGACTGGCGGGACACCATCGACGTCAACGTCAACAGCCTGTTCAACGTCACCCACGCCTTTCTCGACCAGCTCAAGGAGACGCGCGGCCGCATCGTCAGCACGGGCTCGCTCCAGTCGTTCGTGCACACCCCGAACTCGGTGGTCTACACCACTTCCAAGGGGGCGGTGAAGAACTTCACCGCCGGCTTGGCGGCCGAGCTCGCCCCGCACGGGATCCGGGTGAACGCGGTCGCCCCCGGCCTCATCTTCACCCCCCTCAACGAGGAGGGCATCCAGAAGAACCCGGAGCTGCTCGCGCGCTTCATGCAGCACATCCCGATGGGCCGCCACGGGACCCCGGAGGACGTCGCGGGCACGGTCCTGTTCCTCGTCTCCGACCTCGCGCAGTACGTGACCGGGGTCACCCTGGCGGTGGACGGCGGCTACCTGACGGTCTGATCTCCCGTGACCATCATGCGATGCCGGGCGCGGCCGTCGAGGCGGCGGGCGCCGCGCGGCTCCCGGCGGCTTCCGGGGTCCGCGGGCCGGGCGCCGGCAAGGTGGTCGGGCCCGGCGGCCCGGGAAGACGGCCCGGGGAAGCGGCCGCGGGGCCGGGACCGGAGTCGGCCGGGATGACGGCGGAAGGACGGCCGGACCCCGCCCGCCAGCGCGGGCGCGGGCGGCGGATGGGCGGGCGCCGGGGCAACCGGCGGGGTGCGGGGCCGGCGGTCCGACAGCTGCCCTGGGAGGTCCCGATCAATCGGGACGCCCCCACCGAGCCGCTCACCGGCGAGCAGGTCCGGGCGGTGCACGACGGCGCGATGCGGGTGCTGGAGGAGATCGGCATCGAGTTCCTGAACGAGGAAGCCCGCGCGATCCTCGCCGCCGCCGGATGCGAGACGAGCCCGGACGGCGCCAACGTGCGCATGGACCGCGCGCTCGTGATGGAGAAGGTGAAGCTCGCGCCCTCCGGGTTCACCATCACCCCCCGCAACCCGGCTCGCCGGATCCCCGTCGGGGGCCGGCACATGGTCTTCGGCAACGTGTCGAGCCCGCCCAACTGCTCGGACCTCGACCGGGGCCGGCGGGTCGGCGACCGCGAGAGCTACCGGGACTTCCTCAAGCTCACCCAGTACTTCAACTGCATCCATTTCGCGGGCGGCTATCCGGTGGAGCCCCTGGACCTGCACCCCTCGGTGCGCCATCTCGACTGCCTCCACGACAAGCTGCTCCTCACCGACAAGGTGGTGCACGCCTACTCGCTCGGCGCCGAACGGGTCGAAGACGTGATGGAGATGACCCGCATCGCGGGCGGCCTCACCCACGAGGAGTTCGAGGCCGCGCCGCGCATGTACACCAACATCAACTCGACCTCGCCGCTCAAGCACGACCGGCCGATGCTGGACGGGGCGATGCGGCTCGCGCGGCGCGGGCAGCCGACCGTGGTCACCCCGTTCACGCTCGCCGGGGCCATGGCCCCGGTGACCCTGGCCGGCGCGGTGACCCAGTTCGTGGCCGAGGGGCTCGCCGCCGTCGTGCTGCTCCAGTGCGTCCGCCCCGGTGTACCCTGCGCCCTCGGCTCGTTCACCTCGAACGTGGACATGCGAACGGGCGCCCCCGCCTTCGGCACGCCCGAGTACATGCGGGCCACCCAGATTTCCGGTCAGATGGCCCGCTTCTACGGGCTCCCGCTTCGCGCCTCCAACGCCTGCGCCGCCAACTGTCCCGATGCCCAGGCGGCGTGGGAGAGCGCCTTCTCGCTGTGGGCGGCGGTGTCCGCGGGGGTGAACGTGGTCTACCATGCGGCGGGCTGGCTCGAAGGGGGGCTCTGCGCCTCGTTCGAGAAGTTCGTGATGGACTGCGAGACCCTCCAGCAGATGATCGCCTACCTCCGGCCGGTGCCCGCCGGGGAGGACGACATCGCGGTCGAGGCGATCCGGGAGGTCGGTCCGAACGGGCACTTCTTCGGGTGCTCGCATACCCGGGAACGGTACGAGACCGCCTTCTACGGTCCCTTCCTCTCCGACTGGAGCAGCTTCGAGAGCTGGCAGGAGCGGGGCTCGATCGACACCGCGCGCCGCGCCAACGCGCTCTTCAGGAAGATCCTTGCCGAGTTCGAGCCGCCGCCGCTCGACGAAGCGCGGCGGGAGGAACTCGCGGAGTTCGTGGAGCGGCGCAAGCGCGAAGGCGGCGCCCCGACCGACTACTGACCCCCCCTCTCCCCCCGTCTCCCCGCCCCCAGCGAGGCCCCCGATCATGCGGTTCCTGGTCCTGCAGCACATCGACGCCGAGCACCCTGGCATCCTCCGCGGCTTCATGGCCGAGGACGGCGTGCGCTGGGACGCGGTGGAGCTGGACGAAGGCGATGCGATCCCGTCCCTGGACGGCTACGACGCGATGGTGGTCATGGGCGGGCCGATGGACGTCTGGGAGGAGGACGTGCATCCGTGGCTCGTCCCGGAGAAGGCGGCCATCGCGGAGGCGGTGCGCGAGCGGGAGCTGCCCTTTCTCGGGGTCTGCCTCGGCCACCAGCTCCTCGCGGAGGCGCTGGGCGGCGAGGTGGGGGCCATGCGCGCGCCCGAAGTCGGCGTCCTCGACGTGGAGCTGACCGACGAAGGCCGGCGCGACCCCGTGCTCGGCGCCGCCCCCGCGTCGTTCAAGGCGCTGCAATGGCACGGGGCCGAGGTGAAGCGGCTCCCGCCCGATGCGGTGGTGCTCGCGCGCTCTCCGGCCTGCCCGGTGCAGGCGTTCCGGGTCGGCGCCTCCGCCTTCGGGATCCAGTACCACGTGGAGCTGACCGATGCGACGGTGCGCGAATGGGGCGTGATCCCCGAGTACGCGGCGGCCCTCGAGCAGACCCTGGGGGCGGGCGGACTGGATCGGATGCAGGCGGGTGCGGCCGCCCACATGGCCGAGTTCAACGAGAACGCGCGCCGGCTCTACGACGCGTTCATGGCGGTGGTGCGGGAGCGCTCGCCCGCGCGCCGATAGCCGCGGCCGGCGGCCGCCCGTCGAGGCCGGGTCATGCCGGCCGGCGCCCGGCCGCACATGCGGCCATGCGAAGCCGAAAGGGCGGTGCTTCCCGGGGGACGCGCCGTTCCCGACCCCTCGGCCGCCCGATCCGAATCCCCGCGGACCGGGGCGGTGCCACGCCAGTCGATTCCGCGGCGTGAAGTCGTCCTGCCCGTCGAGGCCGGCAGAGCCATTTCATCCGGCCGGGGTCCGGCCCGGGGGCCGCCGCCGCGTCCCGGTCCGCGTCAAATGAATCGTCGAATCTGCATTCTTCAGACCAGTATCATCCGAATTCTTCTTCGAGACACGTCCGATGCGCACCCCCCGATGCAGAATGAAATCACCCTGCGAGACCGGGGGCCCCGGGCGCTGTTCGCAGGCTATTGATATACAGGGTATAGAGAGGGGGTCGAGATATTTTTCCCCCCACGGAGACGGCGTTTTTCCGTGGTTCGAGGTCGGCTCGAGAGGGTTGCTGGCGGATTTCACCCCACGGAGCCACTTGCGCGGGCACGGCGTCCTGGGAACGGCGCGTCTTCCAGACGCTTGTGTCCCGCCCGCAAATGGGATGGCGAGGTCGCCGCCGATCAATGCGGGCGGGACACAAGCGTTCCCAGGACGGCGCGCCCAAGAGCGTTCGCAGGAGGCGTGCCCGGCGAAAACCCCACCGCGCACATGCCTCACCGGATCGAGTCATGGACGCCGGGCGCGGGGCGGCGTATCCTTCACGCCCTCGCGCCCGTAGCTCAGCCGGATAGAGTGTTGGCCTCCGAAGCCAAAGGTCACAGGTTCGAATCCTGTCGGGCGCGCCACCTGCCTCGGCGCGCGTAACCGATCCCGCAGGGCTCCCGACGGGCGGAGTCCGGGGCCGGAACCTCTCCCCCCTTTCCCTGCCGCCGACGTGGGCGTGGCGAGCCAGGGTCACGCGCAGGGCTTTCCAGGCGCAGTCGTATCGTGCATGATCGCGCCGATCGCAACGCAACAGGGGAGCGGCGCCGATGGCGTTCTACGAGCTTCGCCGGTACACGATCCGGCCCGGCAAGATGGAGGAATGGATCGGGTACATGGAGGGGACCATCATCCCGTTCCAGGTCTCGAAGGGGATGGTGATCACCGGAAGCTACCGCGGAGAGGACGACGATTCCGTCTATTTCTGGACGCGCCGCTTCGAGAGCGAGGAGCAGCGCAAGAAGCTCTATGCGGCGGTCTACGAGAGCGATTTCTGGAAGGACGAGGTGGCGCCCAAGGTGGTCGATCTCATCGATCGCGACCTGATCCGGGTGACCCGGGTGGTCCCGACCCCCCGCTCCGTCGTGCAGTGAACGAAGCGGGGCGGGACCCGATCCCCGAAGGGGACCCGTCACATCCGCACGGGACGCCTCGTCCCACCCGGCCATCGGTACCGGCCGCCGACCCGGAAATCCTGCCCGACCGCGCCTGATCGCGCGTAGACCCCGGGTTGCGAGCCCCGGTCGGCGAAAGCCCGGGTTCAGGCGGCCGAACCACACGGCCGGCCCGGCCGTCGTCCTGCGGCTTCCGGCGAGCTTCCGATATCGGCCGACCATCGCGCCCGCGGCAGGGTCGAGGATCGTCCGCAATCAGGACCCCCCCGATCCTCGACCGCAAATTCTACGGAACGCCCTGGTTCCCTTGGACGCACCCCGGCTGATGGTCGGCGGACGCTCGTGGATGCAGCTACGCCAGACGGGCCGACCCCCGAATGCCGAGCGGGCTCACGCCGACCTCCGGGGTCGTCTCGAAACGCGGGCCAGCGCCCGACAGGGCCTCGTTGACCGCCGCATCGTCCGGCAACCCGTCGAGGACGTCCGGCGACGACACGGACGACGCGCGTGTCCCGCGTGCCCTCGACACGTCCCGGGTTCGGGGTCCCGATCCCCGGGCGCTGTTCGCAAGTTCTTGATATGGAGTGTGTAGAGAGGGGATCGAGATATTTTTCACCCCCACGGGGACGGCGTTCTTCCGTGGTTCGGGGTCGGTTCGAGGGGGTTGCCGGCGGATTTCACCCCACGGAGCCTCTTGCGCGGGCACGGCGTCCTGGGAACGGCGCGTCTTCCAGACGCGGGTGTCCCGCCCGCATTGATCGGCGGCGGCCTCGCCATCCCATTTGCGGGCGGGACACGAGCGTTCCCAGGACGCCGTGCCCAAGAGCGTTCGCGAGAGGCGTGCCCGGCGAAAACCCCACCGCGCACATGCCTCGGGGTCCCGATCCCGGGCTGGCCATTCGGTACGGGTTTGGTATGATGGCCGGCCCGCAACGCCATGCCGGACGGCAGGTACGGACCGGTTGCGAAGCGCGTGGCCTGCGTTGCGGAGCGGCCCCCACGAAGGGGAACCACCGGCCGGAGGGCCGGGAACGATAGAAAAGAGGCGAGCCCGTGAGTGACGAGACCGTGAGCGACGAGACCGTCGATCAACGTACCTTCAAGCTTGTATCCATCGAAAAGTCCACACCTCCCACCGAGAAAGCCAAGGGCACCTGGTACCGCTACGTCATCGAGAACGAGTTGACGAGCATCCAGGGGTACGCCCGCGGGTCGCGGATCACGGTGGCGAACAACGCCAACCGCTACGTGAAGGCGCTCAACGCGAAGAACGATCCGTCCCGGTCCGCGGGGCCGTGGGCGACGCAGCGGCGCAAGGCCGCGGCCGCCGCGAACAAGTAGCCGCCGCGCTCAGTCGGCGGCTTCCGCGTCCTCCCCCGCGAGCCACTCCCGGGCGACTTCCCGGGTGTGCTCGCCGAGGAGCGGGGCCGGGCGCCGCACCCCGCCCGGGGTCTCGGAGAGCTTGACCGGGACGCCGAGCGTGCGCATGAGCCCCACCTTGGGATGCTCGACCTCGGAGACCATCCCGCGGGCCGCGGTCTGGGGGTCGTGCAGCATCTCGACGTGGTTCAGCACCGGGCCGGCGGGGACCCCGGCTTCCTCGAAACGCTCGCACCAGAAGGCGGTGGTCTGCCGCCGGAACCAGGGATCGAGGGCGGCCTCCAGCTCGCGGACGTTGCGCACCCGGTCCGGCTTGGTCCGGAACCGCGGGTCCTCCGCCAGCTCTTCGCATCCCAAGGCCCGGCACACCGTCAGCCAGAACGCCTCCGAGGCGGCGCCGATGGTCACGTAGCCGTCGGCGGTCGCGAAGAGCTGGTAGGGAGCGCTGCCGCGGTGGCTCTGCCCGAGCCGCTCGGGCGCCTCCCCGTTGGTGAACACCCCGGCCGCCTCGTACACCCCGAGCGCGATTCCCGCCTCGAACAGCGAGGTGTCGACGTGCTGTCCCCTTCCGGTGCGCTCCCGGGCGGCGAGGGCGGTGAGGACGCCGATCGCCGCGTTCATGCCCGCGCAGAGGTCGGTGACGGGGACCGGGATGCGGTACGGGGGGCCGTCCGGCGGACCGTTGATGCTCATGAGGCCGGTCATCCCGCACGCGATGAGGTCGAACCCCCCGCGCGGGGCATACGGCCCGGTCTGCCCGAAGCCCGAGATGGAGCAATAGACCAGCCGCGGGTTGAGGGCGCGGATGGCGTCGTAGCCGACCCCGATCCGCGCGGCGGTTCCCGGCTTGAAGTTCTCGACGAGCACGTCCGCATTGGCGGCGAGCCGCTTGAACAGGGCGAGGTCGCGGGCGTCCTTGAGATCGAGGGCGACCGAGCGCTTGTTGCGGTTCCAGAGCATGAACGGCGCGCTCTCGCCCTCGACGAACGGGGGGGTGCCCCGCATGTCGTCGCCGGCGCCGGGGCGTTCGACCTTGACCACGTCCGCGCCGTGGTCGGCCAGGATCATCGCGCACCAGGGGCCGGAGAGATGGGTCGTCAGGTCGAGCACCCGGATGTGTGACAGGGACGTGGTCATGTCGGTTCTCTCGGACGTGCCGCATGTTCCGCCGGAGTATATACCCCCCCGATTCCGCCCCCGTCTCCGTCCCGGCCCGTCCTGCCCCCGTCCCCGTCCACCCCGCCTCGATCCGCCCGGTTCGCTCCGCGGTGTGGATGAAGCGGGCGCGGGGCGATATCTTTCGGAGCCCGGAAGCAGGAGGTTCGCCCGATGACCCCACGCAACATGACCTTGGACGCGGCGCTCGCGGACGCGGCCGAACGGTACGCCGCGGCCAACCCGGCGAGCGCCGCCCGCTACGAGGAAGCGTGCCGGTCGCTCCCCGGCGGCAACACCCGCACGGTGCTGTTCTACGACCCGTTCCCCCTCGCGATGGCGAAGGGCGAGGGGGCGCGTCTCCGGGACCTCGACGGTCACGAGTACCGGGACTTCCTCGGCGAGTACACGGCAGGGCTCTACGGACACTCCAATCCCCGGGTCCTCGGCCAGGTCCGGGAGGCGCTCGGGGCCGGGATCGTCCTCGGGGCCCCGAACCGCTTCGAGGTGGAGCTCGCGGAGCTGGTCTGCGCCCGCTTCCCCTCCATCGACCGGGTGCGGTTCTGCAACTCCGGAACCGAAGCCAACCTGATGGCCATCGGGCTCGCCCGCGCGGTGACGGGTCGGGAGAAGGTGCTCGTCTTCGAGGGCGCGTATCACGGCAGTGTCCTGTTCTTCAAGGAGGGAGAGAGCGGTCCGGTGAACGCCCCGTTCCGGTTCGTGTTCGCTCCCTACAACGACACGGCGGCCGCGCTCGCGGTGATCGAGCGGCACGCCGGCGAGCTCGCGGCCATCCTCGTCGAGCCGATGATGGGCTCGGGGGGCTGCATCGAGGGCGACCCGGAGTTCCTCGGCGCCCTGCGCGAGGCGGCGGACCGCCACGGGGCGATCCTCGTCTTCGACGAGGTGATGACCTCACGGCTCGGGCCCGGAGGTCGGCAGGGCGAGCTCGGGATCCTTCCCGACCTCACGACCCTCGGGAAGTACATCGGGGGCGGCCTGACCTTCGGCGGGTTCGGAGGGCGCGCCGATCTCGTGGAGCGTTTCGACCCGCGCCGTCCGGACGCGATCCCGCACGCGGGTACGTTCAACAACAACGTCCTCACCATGTCGGCGGGAGTCGCCGGGCTGCGGGACGTCTTCACCCCGGAGGAGGCGGTGCGGCTGAACGCGAACGGCGACGCTCTGCGCGAGCGCCTGCAGCAGGCCGCCGACGAGCGCGGGGTTCCCTTCCGGGCGACCGGCTGCGGCTCGATCATCGGCCTCCACTGGCAGGCGGAGCCGATACGCCGCCCGTCCGACACCGAGGCCACCCGGCCCGCCGCGCGGGCGCTCTCCCATCTCGAGATGATCCGGCGCGGCTTCTACTTCGCGCGCCGGGGCTTCGTCAGCCTCTCGCTTCCCCTCGAGGCCGGCGACTACGACGACTTCGTGGACGCCTTCGCCGATTTCCTCGACGAGCACCGGGCGGTGCTGTCGAACGGAGCCGAGGGCCGGGCGGGGCGGTGACGGCGCTCGCCGCCGGTCGAAGCGGCCCTCGCGCGGGGCGATGGCTCGCTGCCCCGAGCGGGTCGTCGTCCCGGCACGAACCCCGTGAGCCGTCCGGGTCGGCGGCGGCTCAGTAGTTGATCGCGGGGTTGTCGCCGGGATAGATGGTGCCGACCACCAGCATCCCCTCGGGGCTGGTCGCTTCGAGGGAATGGAGCTGCTTTCGCGGCAGGAAGACGACGTCCCCCGCTCCGACCGGGGCCTTGAGGTTCTCGGTCCACATGCAGCCCGCGCCGGTCAGGATGATCAGCGCCTCCTCGTAGAGATGGCGGTGGGGCTCGGCCTTCGAGGGCGGTATGTGGCCGATGAACTGGGTGACCGCCTTCGAGCCCACCGACTCGTCGACGAGCATCTGGAAGTAGCGGTTGGCCATGCCCTGCCGCTGGGAAGGGTCGAGCGGAACCACACGCTCCGGGCGGCCCGCGTCGAAGTCGTCCGGCATCCGGTCGAGCCATTCGGGGGCGTCCGCGCGCGGGCACGCCGACGCGAGGAACGTGACCGCGCCGCCGTCGCCATCCTTTCCGGCGACGCGGAATGCCTCCCCGGGGGCGACGTAGACCCCCGAGTGGGGCGGGGCGGTGAACGTCCTCCCCGAGATCGCGACCTCGGCCTCGCCCCGGGTGAAGAACAGGACCACGTCCCGCTCCCCGAAGGCGATCACCGGCGATTCCCCGGCGGCGCCGATCTCGAAATGGAACTGCGACTGGTGGATCGACCCGAACCCCGGACCGATGACGGTGCAGTACCGGAGCGCGCCCCGCTCGGTCCTGGGCGCGCGTTCGATCGAGAAGACGTAGCACCCTCCGTTGAGGATGGTCCGGCCGCCCGCTCCGGGGGCCGCCTCCGGGATCGCCCGGTTCGCCTCGCTCCCCGGATCGTCCTCCGGGTAGTCGGCGAGGAGATTGTTGTGCGAGCCGTCGCAGAACGGGGGGGTCTTCGTGTGCTTGCACCCGCAGAACAGGACCTCCTCCCCCTTTTCGGCCGCCACGTAGCGCACGGGGCGGAACCCGGTTCCCCGATGGCTGCCGTCGCACCAGGGCTGGGAGCGGCTCCGCCCGCAAGCGCACCAGAGACAGGTCCGGCCCGGCTCGAGCTCGGTGTAGTACGCCTTGTAGCGCGCAACGCGGGGCTGGTTGCTCTCGGCCATCGCGTTCCCTTCCCGCGCTAGATCGAGACGACCTGGTACTTCGGGTCCCGCCACGCCTCGCGCGCGAGCACGTCCCGGACGATCCGCACCGCGCGCCAGACGTCCTCGTGGCGATGGTAGAGCGGGCTCATGGCGAGGCGGATGGAGCTCGGGGCGCGGAACGAGCAGAGCAGGCCGCGGTCGACCAGGGCCTCGCTGACCGGCCCGGCGCCGGGGTGGCTGAAGGATACGTGGCCGCCCCGGTGCGGGTAGTGCCGCGGGGATTCGATCCCCACGCCGAGGGCGCCGCACTCCTCGTCCAGCAGCGCGATGAGGGTCTCGGTCAGCGACTCGTGCTTCCTCGCCACGTCTTCCCGGCGAACCTCGCGCCAGATCCCGGCCGCCGCGGCGAAGACCTCGTTCGCGATGACCGGCGGGGTGCCGGTGAGATGCCGGGCCGTGCCCGGGTCCGGCGCGTACTCGGGGAGGAACCGATCCCACTTCGCATGACCCATCCAGCCGGCGATGGCGGGCCAGGCGCCTCGCTGGTGGGCCGGGTCCACGTACAGGAACGCGGGGCCGCCCGGCCCGCCGCAAAGGTACTTGTAGCCGCACCCGACCGCGAAATCCGCCCCCGTGCCCGCGAGGTCCACGTCCAGGGCGCCGGCGGAGTGGGAGAGGTCCCAGACCGTCAGGGCGCCGGCGGCGCGGGCGTGTTCGTTCATCTCCGCGAGGTCCCATCGTTCGCTCGACCGGTAATCGGTCTGGCTGAGGTAGAGGATGGCGACGTCGCGGTCGAGCCCGTCGAGAAGGCGCTCCCGGGTATCCGCGGTCCGTACCCGGGCTTCGACCCCGAGGTCGTTCAGCAGCCGCACGAAGCCCTGCGCGACGTGCAGGTCGGTGGGAAAGTTGTGGGACTCCGTCAGGATGACGTCCCCGCCCATGCGGAGCTTCCAGGCATGGGCGATGGCCTTGAAGAGGTTGATGGTCGTGTTGTCGCAGACGACCACGTCCCCCGGGCCCGCCCCGATCAGGTGGCTGACGTCGGCGCCGAGCTGGCGCGGCCGCTCCACCCACCCCTCGCTCGTCCACGCCCGCCGGCTCTTGTCGCGCCAGCATTCCGTCAGCAGGCGTCGGATCCGCTCCGGCACGTCCGCCGGCATGGCGCCCATGGAATTGGCGTCGAAGTGGATGCGGCCGGACGCGGAGCGGGCGAACCGGTCCGCGAGGGCGGCGAGGGGGTCGCGGCGGTCGAGGTCGCGGCAAGCTTCGAGCGTGGGCAAGGTTCGGGGTGTCCGGCAGGCCCGTTCGACCGCGGGCGGCGAGGGGCGGGGGAGGCGTCGGCGCGCATTAATCCCACACCCGCCGATTCCTTGCAAGGAAGGAAGAATCGCCGACGGCATCCCCAGGATGATTCCTTTTGCATCGGGACGCGTGCGCCGGATGTGTCTCGAAGAAGAATTCGGATGATACTGGTTTTGAAATGCGGATATGGCGATGTATGCGATGCGGATCGGGACGCGGCGGCAGCCCTCGAGCCGGACACCGGCAGAATGAAACGGCCCTGACGGCATCCCGCCCGCCGGTCGGGTAAGCTCCGGGTCGGCATGGTGCATGGAAACGAACGATGACCGCGGGCGCCGAGCCGCGGATCCGGGTGGCCGCCGACATCGGGGGCACGTTCACCGACGTCGTCCTCGACTCCCCCGCCGGGCGCCGCACCGCCAAGGTGCCGACGACGCCGCGGGCGCCCGAATCGGGGGTGTTCGAAGCCCTCGCAGCGGTCCTCGAGGAGGGTGCGGCCGGCCCCGCGGAGGTCGCGGTCTTCGTCCACGGTACGACGCTCGCCACCAACGCCCTCATCGAACGCAAGGGCGCGCGGACGGCGTTCCTCACCACCCGGGGGTTTCGCGACATCCTGGAGATGGGGTTCGAGAAGCGGTTCGAGCAGTACGACGTCTTCATGGACAAGCCGGACCCGCTCGTGCCGCGCCCGCTTCGGCGTGAGGTCGGCGAACGGGTGTCGGCCCGCGGGCGGACCCTGGTCCCCCTCGACGAGGGGGAGGTGCGCGCGGTCGCCGCCGAATGGAAGGAAGCGGGGGTCGAGGCGGTCGCCGTGGGGCTGATCCACGCCTGGGCCCACCCCGCCCACGAGCAGGCGGTCCGCGAGGTGCTGTCCCGGGAGATGCCCGCCGCGACCGTCTGCCTGTCGAGCGAAGTCTGCCCGGAGATCCGGGAGTACGAGCGCTTCTCGACCACCTGCGCGAACGCCTACGTCCGCCCCCTCATCTCCGGCTATCTCCATCGCCTCCGGAAGGGCCTGCTCGAGCGCGGGATGACCTGCCCCTTCTACCTGATGACGTCGGGCGGGGGCGTCACCACGGTCGAGAACGCGGCCCGGTTTCCCATCCGGCTGGTGGAGTCGGGTCCCGCCGGGGGGGCGATCTTCGCCGGGCACGTGGCTCGCGAGGGCGGGCTGGCCGAAGCGCTCTCCTTCGACATGGGCGGCACCACGGCGAAGATCTGCCTCATCGAGAACGGCATCCCGGAACGCTCCCGGACCTTCGAGGTCGCCCGCCGGTACCGGGACCTCAAGGGGAGCGGCCTGCCGGTGCGCGTCCCGGTCGTCGAGATGGTGGAGATCGGTGCGGGGGGCGGCTCCATCGCGCGCGTCGACGAGATGGAGCGGCTCCGGGTGGGGCCGGCGAGCGCCGGCTCCGAGCCCGGGCCCGCGTGCTACGGGCGGGGCGGCTCGCGGGCGACGGTGACCGACGCGAACCTCGTCCTCGGCAAGCTCGACCCGGAGCGGTTCGCGGGCGGGAAGATCGGGCTCGACACCGGCCGCGCGGCGGACGCCCTCGGCCGGGACGTCGGCGACCGGCTCGGGCTCGCCGGCCGGTGGCCGGCGGTCGGGGTGGTCGAGATGGTGGACGAGAACATGGCCAACGCGGCCCGGGTCCACGCCATCGAGCGGGGAAGGGTCATCGGGCGCCATACCATGATCGCGTTCGGGGGCGGGGCTCCGCTGCACGCGGGAAGGCTCGCCCAGAAGCTCGGGATCGATCGGGTGGTGATCCCGAAGGGGGCCGGGGTGGGGTCCGCGATCGGGTTCCTGCTCGCGCCGATCGCCTACGAGGTGGTGCGCTCGCGGCCGATCGACCTTCGCGGCTTCGACCCCGGCGCCGTCAACCCGATGCTGGACGAGATGCACGCGGAAGCGTCGAGCGTCGTGCGCGCCGGGGCGGCGGCGGACGCGGCCCTGACCACCACCCGGTTCGTCGAGCTCAGGTACGTCGGACAGGGCCACGACCTTCGCATCGCGCTCGACGACGGGCCGCTCACCCGGGACCACGGCCGGATGCTGAAGGAGCGTTTCGAAGAGCGCTACCGGGCCGTCTACGGGCTCACCATCGACGGTCTCGACGTCCGGAGCGTCTCCTGGTCGGTGACCGTCGCGGCCGAGGGGGCGGGGGCGCCGGCGGCGCGCGCGGAGACGCCGGCGGCCCGAGCGCCGGCCCGCGCCGATCGGCGCCGGAACGTCTACGACGCGGGCCTCGGGGAGGCCGTGCGCTGTCCCGTCTACCCGCGCGCCGGGCTTGCCCCCGGAACGGAGGTCGCCGGCCCCGCGATCATCGTGGAGGACGAGACCTCCACGTTCGTTCCCTCCCGGTTCAGCGCCGCCCTCGACTCGTTCGAGCACATCGTCATGGACAGCCGGGCGGGGAGAGCCCCCCGGTGACGGAGCGTGCCCCGAGGACCGTGCCGGACGTGCCGGACGTGCCGGACGCGCCGGACGTGCAGGACATGCCGGACGCAGCCTCCGCCGGCCCGATCGATGCGATCCGCCGGCAGGTGATGTGGGACCGGCTCATCGCGGTGGTCGAGGAGCAGGCGCAGACCATCCTCCGCACCGCGTTCGGCTCCGTGGTGCGGGAGGCCGGCGACCTCTCCGCCGGGATCTACGACCTCGCGGGCCGCATGATCGCCCAGGCGGTCACCGGCACCCCGGGGCACGTCAACACGATGGCCCGGGCGGTGGAGCACTTCCTGGCGCGGTTCCCGGTGGAGACGATGGGGCCGGGCGACGTCTTCGTCACCAACGACCCGTGGCTCGGCACCGGCCACCTGTTCGACTTCGTGGTCGTGTCGCCGGCCTGTCTCGACGCGCGGCCGGTGGCGCTCCTCGCGTCCACCTGCCACGTCATCGACGTCGGCGGGCGCGGGTTCTCCGCGGAGGCGAGGTCCGTCCACGAGGAAGGGGTGCTCATCCCGCACCTGAAGCTGCGCGACGGGGGGGCGCTCAACGACGACCTCCTGGCGATCCTGCTCGCCAACACCCGCAACCCGGTCGAGGTGCGGGGGGACCTCCTGTCGCTCGTGAGCTGCAACGACACCGGCGCGGAGCGCCTCCGCGCCATGATGTCGGAGTTCGGCCTCGCCGGCCTGGAGCCGCTCGCGGACCACGTCATCCGGCGCTCGCGCGACGCGATGCGCAAGGCGGTGCGGGAGGTCCCGAACGGGCGCTACCGGACCGGGATGGAGCTCGACGGATACGACGAGCCGGTCTCGATCAGGGCGGAGATGACGGTCTCGGACGAGGAGATCGTGATCGACTACGGTGGGACGTCCCGGGCATCGGCCTACGGGATCAACTCGCCGCTCTGCTACACCGAGGCATACACCTGCTTCGGCCTGAAGTGCATCATCGCGCCGGAGGTCCCCAACAACCACGGCTCGCTCAGCGTGTTCCGCACCGTCGCGGAGCCCGGGTCGGCGGTCCATCCGGTGCATCCCAGCCCGGTGACGGCGCGGCACGTCATCGGACAGATGTTGCCGGACGTGGCCTTCGGCTGCCTCGCGAAGGCCCTGCCCGGCCGGATCCCGGCCGAGAGCGCGGGCAGCATCTGGGTGCTCCCCTTCGGCCACGGCGGGGCGCAGGGCCGGGTCGCCGCACCGGGCGGCGATGGCGCGTCGGGTGCCGATGGCGCATCGGGGACCGATGCGACCCGTTTCAACGTGATGAACGTCGGCATGGGCGGGGTCGGGGCGCGGCCCGGAAAGGACGGCCTCGCGGTGACCGCGTTCCCGAGCGGGGTCGGGGCCATTCCCGTCGAGGTCACGGAGTCCGAATCGCCCCTCGTCTTCTGGCGCAAGGAGCTCCTGCCCGATTCGGGCGGCGCCGGCGCCTTCCGGGGGGGGCTCGGCCAAGTCATCGAGGTCGGCAGCACCGAGGAGCATGCCTTCACCGTATCGGCCGCCACCTTCGACCGGATGCGGAACCCGCCGCGCGGCCGGGACGGCGGCCGGCCGGGCCGGAACGGCGCCGCACGCCTCGCATCCGGGCCGCGCTTCGAAGACAAGGCGGTCCACACCGTCCCCCCCGGCGATCGGCTGATCGTGGAGCTCCCGGGGGGCGGCGGCCTCGGCGACCCCCGGCAGCGGAGCCCGGACCTCGTCCGCGCGGACCTCGAGGCGGGCTACGTCACCAGGGAAGGGGCGAAGCGGGACTACGGCTGCGAGCCGGGCCGGCCCGCACGTCTCACCGGCCCTCGCCGCGAGGGTGTCGGGACGCCGCCGCGGCGGGCCGCGAGACGCTGAAGGACGAGCCGGGGCCTGCAAGCGAGGCGGGAGCCGCGGAGCCCGGCAGGTCGACGACCCGGCGCGGGCGCGCGGTCGAAGCGGCCTGGAACGGGTTGCGGCCCGCCCCACCTCGAGCGGGTCGACTTCCGCGGCAGGAGAGCCGCGGGGGGACGGCCGGGCCGGGGAGCAGAGCGAAGGGAAGACGTGGAAGCGCAGGATTTCCGGGCGGCGGGCGGGACCATGAGCAGGGGCGGCGGACAGGGGCTGCGGGCCGGGGTGGGAAGCCGGCCCCGGCGCTCCCGTGCGATCTTCGAGGGCGGCGGCCCGGCACCCGCGCCGATGCGGCCGCGGGGGGCCGGAACGCGCCTCGCCGCCGCCGGGCCGGATGCGTGACCATGGACGACGGATGGGCCCATATCTGCTCGATCGGCATCGGCCGCCCCGCTCCCGCCGCCCTGGCTTTCCTCGCCGATCCGGAGCGGCTCTCGTCCTGGGCCGCCGGGATGGGCGAGGCGACGGTCCACGCGGGCGGGGTGATCGAAGGCGCGTTCCCGGGGACGACGCGGCCGATCTGGGCCCGCATCGACCCGGACCCGGACCGCTCGACCATCCACTACCACCTCGGCCCCGACCCCGACTCGCTCGTCCCGCGGATCATGATCCGGGTGGTCCCCGGAAGCATCCTCGAAGCCGACCCCCGCACCTGCGTCGTCTCGATGATCGCATGGCGCCAGGAAGGCATGGACGACGCCCGCTGGGAGGGCCTCAAGTCCGGCCACGAGCGCGAGATCCGGGAGATCAAACGCCTCATCGAATCCGCCCGCCGCCCGTAGTTCGCCGGTCTCCCCGTCCTCCTGCGGCGGGCGCCGAACCGCCCCGGTGGCGAGCCATACCCCGTTCCAGGCCGTTTCGACCGCGTGCATGCGCCGGGGTCGGCTACCTGCCGCGCTCCGGGGTCCCTGCTTCGCTCACGGGCCGGGCCGGCCCTCCCCTCCCCGGCTCGCCCGGCCTGCCATGGCGGGCCGCACTCGCCGGGAGGAAGCGCTGCCGGCGCTTCCTCGGACCCCGGATCGGCCTTCGACGCCTCGCGGCCCGCCGTCGCGGCGTCTCGACACGCTCGCGGCGAAGGCCGGCGAGATTGCCGGCCAGGCCCGAATCGTGTCGTGCTGCGGTGCGGTGCGCCGAGCCGGTCCGCGCCGAGCCGTGCGGCGCGGCTCTGCGCCGCGCCATGCCGCCCCGCGCCGATCCTCATCTTGCCCCATCCGGCCCCGGATCGCCTATCCTGTGCCCGACCGGTCCCGGCCGCTTCGCTCGGGGCCGCCGGCCGGGCCGCCCGCCACCGAGAGGAGGTTCCGCTTCCATGAAGATCAAGGCTGCCGTTCTGTACGAACCCAACACCCCGCTCGTCGTCGAGACCGTCGACCTCGACGAGCCGCGGGACGGCGAGGTGCTGGTGCGCATGTCCTCGTCCGGGGTCTGCCACTCCGACTACCACGTGATGAAGGGCGAGTGGACGATGCCGCTTCCCATGGTGCTCGGCCACGAGGCGGCCGGCGTGGTGGAGAAGGTCGGACCCGGCTGCACCCAGGTCGAGCCGGGCCAGCCGGTCATCCTCAACTTCCGGCCGAACTGCGGGTGGTGCGGCCACTGCGTCGAGGGGCGCCCGGTCCTCTGCAACGGGGCCGACACCCCCCGCTGGTTCCAGTTCGACGGCACGGTGCGGCTGCACCGAAACGGCGAGGACATCCACCACTTCGCGCGCATCGCTTCCTTCGCCGAGTACGCGGTGGTCCCGGAATCGGGTGCGGTGCCGGTACGCGCGGACATGCCCCTCGACAAGGCGAGCCTCGTCGGTTGCTCGGTCATGACCGGGGTGGGCGCGGTCGTCAATACCGCGAAGGTCGAGCCGGGCGCCAAGGTGGTGGTCATCGGCTGCGGCGGGGTCGGGCTCAACTGCGTGCAGGGCGCGCGGCTCGCCGGTGCGGAGCAGATCGTCGCGGTGGACACGAAGGCGAACAAGCTCGACTACGCGCGGACGTTCGGGGCGACCGACACCGTCAACTCGTCGAACGCGACGAACGAGGAGGTCGTCGAACGCATCGCGGAGCTGACGAAGGGCGGGCCGGACTACGCCTTCGAGGCGATCGGCCACGGGCCCACCATCCTCCAGGCCTACGAGTGCACGCGCCCGGGCGGGACCACGGTGGTCGTCGGCATGGCCCCCGAGAACGACGAGGTCACCCTGAACGCGCTCTCCATCCCGCGTACCGAGAAGGTCATCATGGGCTCCTGGTACGGGTCGGCGAAAGCGTGGACCGACCTCCCGCGGATGTGCGACCTCTACCTGGCCGGGCGGCTCAACCTCGACGATCTCGTGACCCGGAGCTATCCGCTCGAGGAGATCAACGAGGCCTACGACGCGCTCGCGGCGGGCGACGTCGCGCGAAGCATCATCGAGTACGCGTGAGCGAGGGGCGGGGCCGGGGGCCAAGGCGGGAGCCAAGCCGGGACCGGGGTCGGGGTCGGCGAACGGCCCGGGGCCGGGAACGCGAAGGCGGCGGCGCGCGGAGGGCGGCGGACCCTCGCCCTCCGGCAGCGGAACGGGTCGGCGGGCGCTCCGGACCTGCCGCTCTCGCCCGGCCCCGTCCCATCCCGCCCCGACGGGGGCCGCCCCCGCCGTCCCGCGCCCCCTTCACCGGAGCAGGAGCGGGACGGGCCGCATACCGGACTGCATGTCACAGGCCAAAAGGAGTACGTTCCATGATCGTCATTCACGTCGATTACCGGGTGAAACCCGAATGCGTGGAGGATTTTCGAGACCGTCTGCGGCGCCACGCGAAGAACTCGCTCGCCGAGCCGGGCTGCCGGACCTTCGACGTGGCCCAGGCGGACGACGATGCGGGCCGCTTCTTCATCTGGGAGATCTACACCGACGACGCGGCGGTGAAGCACCACGGGGAACAGGCGTCCCTCGCCGAGTTTCGCGAAGCGGCGGGGCCGATGACCGTCTCGCGCGAGGTCGCGATGGCGAAGCTCGTCTCCGGGGACTGACCGGGCTCTCCCGACTGCCCTTTCCGGTTGGGCGGCGGGGCGCGGATCTCGGGGCGAAGGGCGGCCGAGGGCGGCCCGGCGCTCGGCGCGATGGCCCGGACGGCGGCGGAGGCGGGAGATCGATCCGACGCCGCCGGCCCGCCGGATGCGGCAGGAGCGCCGGGTAGCAGCCGGCCGCCGGAGTACCGGCGCAGGGCGAACGCCGGGGCTCGGCGGCCGGGAGTCTGCACCGTAGAACCCCTCCGGAAAGGGCTGGTGGGGAAGAATCCGGAAAGTGAGCAAGATCGGAGAATATGGAGAAGTCGTCCCGATTTCGGCTCCGTATCGACTCTACTTCTCCTTTGAAGTGGGGATGAATTCCAGCAAGATTTGCTACGGCGCAGACCCCTGGCCGGAAGACGCGAGGCAGCGGCCGGGGGCCGCCAAAGGTCGGGAGGCCGGGGCATGGGCAACGGGTGCGCCGCGGCCCGGGGGGGCGGAGGCCGGACGGCCGACCGCGGCGAAGGGGGGCGAAGATGCGGGCGAAGAGGGGGCGAGAACGGGGACGGGACCCATGCGGATCGTGAGCTGGAACGTGAACGGGATCCGCGCCTGCGCGAAGCGGGGGTTCGCGGGCTTCCTCGATCGGTGCGGGGCCGACGTGCTCGGCGTGCAGGAGGTCCGCGCCCTCCCGGACCAGATCCCGGACGAGGCGCGCGCGCCGGCGGGCTGGCGCGCCACGTTCTCCCCGGCCGAGCGGCTCGGTTACAGCGGGGTCGGGCTCTACGCGCGGCCCGAGCCCGAGCGGGTCGAGACCTCGCTCGGCGAGCCGCGCTTCGACGTCGAGGGGCGGTTCGTCGCCGCCCGTTTCCGCACGGGCGGGGGAGGACGGCTCGCGGTGGTGAACTGCTACTTCCCCAAGGGGAGCGGCAAGGACCGCGACAACAGCCGGGTGCCCTACAAGCTCGACTTCTACCGCGCGGTGTTCGGCCGGGCGGAAGACCTGCGCCGCGAAGGCCCGGTGCTCGTCATCGGCGACTACAACACCGCCCACCGCGAGATCGACCTCGCCCGGCCCAAGGCGAACGTCGGGAACAGCGGGTTCCTGCCCGAGGAGCGGGCGGAGCTGGACCGCTGGATCGAGGCGGGCTGGACGGATACCTTCCGGGCCTTCCACCCCGACGAGCCCGGCCATTACTCGTGGTGGGCGCAGCGCGGAGGCGCCCGCGCCCGCAACGTGGGATGGCGGATCGACTACGTGCTCGCCTCGCCGGAGGCGATGGAGCGGGTGCGGGGCGCCTTCATCTGGCCGGACGAGCACGGCTCCGACCACTGCCCGGTCGGCGTCGACCTCGACGTCGACCTCCGGAACGGTGAGGGGTAGCGGCGCCGGTGACGCACCCCTCCGAGACGACGTTCGTCGTCTGAACCTCCTCCCCTCCCGCAAGGCGAGCAGGACGGGGCGGCCCTCATGGCGGAGCTGCAAGGCGGATCGGCGGGCGGGCGCCCGAACGAGGGCTCGACCCCGGCCTCGAGCGGGCCGGCCGGGCCACTGCCCGCACGTCCCCCGCGCATCGGCGAGCTGGTCGAGGTGCGCTCGCGGCGCTGGCTCGTGGAGGCGCAGGATTTCGACGCGCCGGCCCCCGTCTCCTCCGGCGCACCCTCCAGCACCGGCGCCAGCGGCAGCGCCGGTGTCGGTGTCGGAGCCGCCGGGCCGCGCCGCCTCGAAGCTTCGCCCAGGGCCGCACCGAACGCCTGCTTCGCAGTACCGGGGTTCCGGCCGGCTTCCTCTTCAACGGCATCACCCTCCGCCTCATCTCCGCCCCGCGCGGCGAGAACTCCGGCTGGATGGACTTCCGGGCCGCGAACATGGGCCTCCCCGCCGGCCGGCCCCTCTGCTCCGCCCTCCGCCTCCTCCTCTCCGAACAGCGTCTCCTCGCGCTGCCGCGCGGCCAGCGGCTCGCCGCCCTCCTCGAGGACAGCCGCAAGTAGCAGAACGAGGTGAGCGAACGCCTCGCGGAACAGGTGCTGCACGCCCTCTACGAGCTGCTCCGGGGGCTCCGGGCCGCCCATGACGCCTCCGGCGAGGATCTGCTTCGCGAGCCGCTCGCCGAGGACGGCGACCGGGACGACGTCTACCGCGCCCTCCTCTCCGTCATTCTCCGTCTCGTCTTCCTGCTCCATGCCGAGGAGCGCGGAGCCCTGCCGGAGAACGACGTCTTCCTCCGCAACTACTCGCTCACCGGCCTCTACGAACGTCTGCGCGAAGACGCCGCGCTCCACCCGGACACCATGGACCAGCGCTTCGGCGCCTGAGCGCAGCTTCTCGTCCTGTTCCGCCTCATCCACGACGGGGCGCCCGCCCACCGCACCGGCGGCGCGCTCGCCCTGCCGGAGCGCCGCGGCGCCCTGTTCGACCCGGACCGCTTCCCGTTCCTCGAAGGCCGGTACGCCGGCGCGGGGGTCCGGCAGATCGTCGAGCACGGCCGGCCGCCCCTCGTCTCGGACGGGGCGGTGTACCGGGTGCTGGAGAAGCTCCTCGTCCTCGACGGCGAGCGCATCTCCTACCGGACCCTGGACGTGGAACAGATCGGCTCGGTGTACCAGACGATCATGGGGTTTCGGATGGAGATCGCGGCCGGCCGCTCCGTCGCGATCCGGCCCGCGAAGAAGCTCGGCGCCCCGAACGTCGTCGATCTCGATGCGCTGCTGCCCGCGGAGCCGAAGGAGAAGGACGGGCGCGGGCGATGGTTGCGGGCGCGGGCGGACCGCAATGTGACGGACACCGTCGCGAAGGCGCTCCGGGCGGCGGAGACGGTGGACGACCTGCACGCGGCGCTCGACCGGGTGCTGGACAAGGACGCGGCCCCGGACCTCGTGCCGCCGGGCGCCCTCGTGCTGCAACCGAACGAGGAGCGGCGGCGCTCGGGCTCCCACTACACGCCCCGGGAGCTGGCCGAGCCCATCGTGCGCCATGCCCTCGCGCCCCTCCTCGACCGGCTGCGCGGCGACGGTCACGACCGGGCGCCGCCGACCCCGGCGCGGATCCTCGACCTCAAGGTCTGCGACCCGTCGATGGGCTCCGGCGCGTTCCTGGTCGAGACCTGCCGCCAGCTCGCCGACGCCCTGATCGAAGCGCAGGGCGCACACGGCGAGATGCCGGCCATTCCGCCCGACGCGGACGAGGTGATCTTCGCCCGCCGCCTGGTCGCCCAGCGCTGCCTCTACGGCATCGACCGGAACCCGATGGCCGTGGACCTCGCCAAGGTCTCGCGGTGGCTGAGCACCCTGGCGCGGGACCACCCGCTCACCTTCGTGGACCACGCCTTCCGCCGCGGGGACTCGCTGGTGGGCCTCACGCGACGGCAGATCGAGGCGTTGGACTGGGCCGCGAACGCCCGGTCCCCGCAGAGGGACTTCAAGGCCATGCGGGTCGGCGAGCGGATGGCGGAGGCTGCCGAGCTGCGCCGGTGCATCCGCGAGGCGGGCGAGGAGGCCTCCGGTCGGGAATTGCATGATCTCTGGCACGACGCGCATGACGGACTCGACCCGGTGCGCCTCTCCGGCGATCCGGTGCTGGCCGCGTTCTTTGCGGAGACGAAGCCGAAGCCGCGCGAAGCGAGGCGGCGCGAGCTCGCCAAGGCGGTCCTCGATGGCGAGGCGATCCGCTACCTCTCCTGGCTGGAGGAGTTGCGCCGGGGCAACCCGCCCCTCGCCCCCTTCTATTGGGAGATCGAGTTCCCCGAGGTGTTCGGGCGCGAGAATCCGGGCTTCGACGCCTTCGTCGGGAACCCGCCCTTCGCGGGGAAGAACGCGGTGGCGGCCGGCAACGTCCCCGGCTATCCCGACCTGCGCCACGTCATCAACTTCCGCGACTGGCCGCTGCGTCGGGAGGACATCGGAGATTCACGGGAAGGCATCGGGGAATCACGCGAGGACAGCGGGGAATCACGGGCGGATGCGGACGACGAACGGGACCGGCATCCATCGCGCCCCGAGCGCGTTGGAGGATTAAAGGCGGACGCGGAACGCCGGTATCCAGGGCGTCGCGAAGACGGCGCGGAATCGTGGATGGACACGGACGAAGAGCGGAGGCGGGAGCTGCGACGGCAACCGATCGTGTCCCACGACTACCCGGAGCCGGTGGCGGCGGACTGGCTGGAATTGCTGGCGATCGTCGAGGAGCGGGTGAAGCCCGGACGCGCCCACCTGACCAGGAACGACGTCGGACGAAAGCGCGCCATGTTCTGGTGGCAGTACGGCTCGCTCGCCAAGGAGCTGTACACCGCGGTCGCAGGGCTGGACCGGGTGCTGGCGATCTCCCGCGTCGGCCAGCACGCGGCGTTCACGTTCCTGCCGAAGGACAGGGTGTACGCGGAGTCGATGATCATCTTCCCATTCACGACCCACTCCGCCTTCTGCGCCCTCCAATCCCGCCCCCACGAACTCTGGGCGCGCTTCTTCGGCTCCTCCATGAAAGACGACCTCCGCTACACCCCCTCCGACTGCTTCGAGACCTTCCCCTTCCCCGAGAGTTGGGAGGCCCACCCCGCCCTTGAAGCCGCCGGCAGGGAGCACCATGACTTCCGCGCCGCCCTCATGGTCACGAATGGCGAGGGAATGACCAAGACCTGCAACCGCTTCCACGACCCCGACGAGAGCGACCCGCGGATCACCGAGCTCCGCGACCTGCACGCCGCCATGGACCGCGCCGTCCTCGACGCCTACGGCTGGCACGACATCCCCACCGACTGCGACTTCCTCCTCGACCACGAGATCGACGAGGCCGCCCGGGGCCGGAAGAAGAAGCCGTGCCGCTACCGCTGGCCCGACCCCATCCGCGACGAAGTGCTCGCCCGCCTCCTCGCCCTCAACGCCGACCGCGGCGCCGCCGAAGCCCGCACCGGCTCCACTTCATCCGGCGGGACCCGCCGACCATCGCCATTGAAGCCCGGAGGATCCCGATAACCGCAAGCGCCGCCATCCGGCCCCAACCTCACGGCCGCGGCGCCGAAGACCTTCCGGCCGCGTCCCGATGACTGACCCTGTCACCCCGGGGGTCAGCGATCGTCATGGGAGGAAGCGGCGCCTTTTGCGAGGTACAATAGCCTCCTCGAGGAGGGTGCCGGATTGGAGGTCCGGGTGAATAACATGTTGAAGAATAATAAAAAATACCGTTCCAACAGGGTTCCGATCATGCTGCATGACGCGGAGCGACGAATGACGCCCAGAGCACGGCGGGAGTTGCTTCATTGGTTCGTGAGCGGTCTCGATCTTCTCCCTTGCGACCCCCTCCGGATACCCCCTCCCGCCTTCAGGAATCATCAAGGCCGTTCCCGGAGCCCGGAGCCCGAGACAGCTTACGTCCACGGGGCGTGGGTCGGTGTACCGACCGCGACAGGGGATGTCGTCGGACCCGGATCTTGCTCCGGTCGGGGCCGTCTTCAAGGGTCCGAAATCGACAGGAAACCGCCAAGGTGTGAGCGACCCGAGCCAGCCGGGTCGCCCGTAGCTCTCGCCCCTGCGTGCGTGCGATGACCGACATATACAGCCGGGAGAAGCGCAGCAAGATCATGGCGCGCGTACCCGCGGGCGGGACGAAACCCGAGCTTCTCGTGAGGCGGGTAGCACATGGCCTGGGCTATCGCTTCCGGCTGCATAAGGAATCCCTCCCCGGTCGTCCTGACTTGGTGTTCACACGGCACAGGAAAGTAATCTTCGTGCACGGATGCTTCTGGCACGGACACAAGAATTGCAGGAAGGCGAAACGACCGGAAACGAACAAGGTATTCTGGGAGCAAAAATTATCGCGCAACACGGAGCGGGACTTGCAAAATGTCACGGCCTTGAAGGAAAGCGGCTGGATGGTATTGGTGGTGTGGGAATGCGAGACCCGAAATCGAGAGCGACTTACGGCAAAGATTGCCTGGTTCCTCGGAAACAAGCGACGTCGAGGGATGTGATCCCATGAATGTCAAGGTATATGATTTTTTCTCCGGTTGCGGCGGAGCGAGTCGAGGTTTTTTCGATGCCGGGATGGATATCGCCTTTGCGCTCGATAATGATCATGATGCACAGCGTACTTTCAGGAAAAATTTTCCTTCCGTGAAGTTCGAATCCGCGGATATCCGCAAAACGTCGATCGACTACGTTCGTTCGTTGGTCGACGCGGAGAGACCGAACCCTGTTCTGTTCTGCGGATGTGCGCCGTGCCAACCCTTTACGAAACAGAATACGATACGCCCGGTTCGGAAAGGCGATGATCGCGTGCCGCTGCTTGATTATTTCGCAACGTTTGTCAAGCGTTGCCAGCCGGACATCGTATTCGTCGAGAACGTGCCGGGTCTCCAGAAGTTCAGCCGCCGCACTCAGCCGTTCGGCGGATTTATTCAAGGTCTGGAATCTCTTGGCTATCGAATCGATTATAGACCGGTATCACTCATGAAGTATGGGGTTCCTCAAAGCCGGCGCCGGCTTATTCTGCTGGCAAGCCGCCATGGACCGATCGACCTCCCGCCGGAGACGAATGGACCGGGAACAAGGAATCCGCGATATGAAACGGTCAGGAAGTGGATTGGAGACCTGCCGTCCATCGCCGCCGGAGAGGAGCACCCGGACATTCCGAATCACCGCGCCGCTGCACTGTCGGAACGCAACCTGGAGCGTATGCGTGCAACCCCCGAGGGTGGAGGCCACAAGGATTGGCCCGAGCGGCTGCGTCTGGACTGCCACCGGAAATTCATTGGTTACAGCGATGTATATGGTCGTATGTCCTGGGACCGGCCCGCCTCCGGGTTGACCACTCGATGCATCAGCTACTCGAACGGACGCTTTGGGCATCCCGCACAGGACCGAGCCATCAGTATACGTGAAGCGGCCTGCTTGCAGACATTTCCCCCGGAATTCCTCTTCGAGGGGGGGCTCGTTTCAATGTCTCGGCAAATTGGCAACGCCGTGCCCGTGCAACTGGCGAGAATAGTCGGACAACACGTCATTCGCCATCTGAAAGATGTGCAAGTGTTGGCATAAGATGACAGCGTTCAAGACACGCGCGCGCACCTTGGACATGCTCGGGCGGCAACAGATTGCCGGTATTCCGACGGCAATCAGCGAGCTGTTCAAGAATGCCCATGATGCGTACGCGGATCGGGCCGAGATCGACTACTATCGGAGCGACCGCCTGTTCGTGCTACGTGACGATGGCATGGGCATGACCCAACCGGAGTTCATCGGACGATGGTTGACCATCGGCACCGAGAGCAAGCTCGACCCTGCCGGGACTTCATCGTTTCCGCGGCGTGATGTCGATCAGGAAATACGTCCCATGCTGGGCGAGAAAGGTATCGGTCGCTTGGCGATTGCAACCATCGGCCCGCAGGTTCTCGTGCTTACCCGCGCCAGGCGTGGGGAATCTTTGTCGGATCTGACCGCGGCGTTCGTAAACTGGAGTCTCTATGAATGTTCCGGGGTTGATCTTGACGATATTCGAATTCCCATCCGCACCTTCCCTGATGGAGAATTGCCATCCCATGAAGATGTGTCCCTGATGGTCGCCGAGTTTCGCGGAAATAGCGAGCGTCTCCGAGACACGATAGGAGAGGAAGCTTACGCTCGTATCAGCGATGAGCTTCACGGGTTCGATATCGACCCCCGGGACATCGACTCCTATCTGGGCGAGCCGACCCTCGGTGGTAAGGGAAGCGGCACCCACTTCATCATTTCGCCCGCATCCGATCTTCTTCCGTTGGACATAGATGGCGAACCGAGTATTGATAAGGCAACGCCTTTGATCAAAGCGCTGCTGGGCTTTACGAACACGATGACCCCGGACCATGCCTCTCCCGCTATTCGGGTAGCCTTCCGGGATCACCGAACGGATGATGCTGCGGACGACCTCATTGCCGACAGCGAGTTTTTCACCCCGAATGAATTCAGGAATGCCGATCACCAGATAAGGGGTCGAGTCGACGAATACGGTCAGTTCAAAGGCACGGTATCCATATACGGAGAGTCAATCGAAGATCATGTAATTCCTTGGCGCGGCGCGGATGGCAACCAAACCGCTTGCGGATCTTTTACCATCAATTTTGCTGCAATTGAGGGAGCCGGCAGACATTCGACACTTCCCGCCGAAGATCATGCCCGAATGGCAGGGAAAATGAACAAGATCGGTGGTCTGTACATCTATCGTGACGGAGTGCGCATCCTCCCTTACGGCGACACCGATTATGATTGGCTCGATATAGAATTTCATAGAACCAAGAGCGCATACTACTACTATTTTTCTCACCGCAAAATGTTCGGCGTCATCGAAATCGATAGCCGTCACAACCGGAACCTCCAGGAGAAGGCCGGTAGAGAAGGTTTCCGGGAGAATAAGGCATATCGTCAGTTCAAGGGTATTTTAAAGAATTTCTTTTTACAAATGGCCACGGATTTCTTTCGCAGCGAAGGCATTCACAGCGAAAAATTCGAGGAGCGAAAAGCGGAGCTTGAGAAGACGGAATTGGACCGGAGACGACGGGAACGGCTTGTTTCCGTCAGGAAATCGAAATTTGCCGAGGAACTGAACTCGTTTTTCGATCGGGTATCCTCCAATGAGCCGCAGGAAGAGGCGCTTCGTTTGGGGCAAGAGGTATCCGAAAAGGTCGAACGGGCCTGCCGAATCGCCGATCCGAAGCAGGTAGCTGAGGAAGTCATTGAAGTAGAGCGATATGCCCGTGCGGAGCTCAGTAATCTGGAATCTCGCTACAAGATATCTCGACCGAGAATAGGTTTGAGCAAGGCGATGCAGAAGGAATGGCGGGATTACACTGCGATGTTCTCGGGACTGATGGAGAACGTATTTCGTCCGACACAGCAGTTGATCGAGGATATCGTCGGCGATCAGGTCGCAAAGGCCCGCATCGAAGTCGATCGAAGGCGGCGAGCGGAGGCCGCGTTGGATGAGTTGATGCAACAGGCAAAAAGGGAGACAAGAGATCGAAGTGCGAGCTTAAGACAGGAGGCGGACAGGGTGTCTACCGAGGTTCGTGGTGTCGCAAGTGCATGCATTCGCGAGGTGGAAGACGAGCTGCGAGCGGTTTTCAGCGAGTTTCAACAGACGGACGCCTCCCGCCTCACGGATCAAGACTTCGTAGCCAAACGGAACGCCTTGGAGTCCCGAATCCAAAAGGTCAGCGAGGATAGAACCGCCTTGCTCGATTCGCTTCTTGCGCAACTAGCCACGATTGACTTGAGCGGAGACACATCTACTCTTGACCAACTCGTGGCGGTCGAGCAGAGAAATATGCTGCTTGAGGAGGAGGCCGAAGCTGATTTGCAATTGGCCCAGCTTGGCATGGCGGTGGAGATCATCAACCACGAGTTCAATGCCACGGTCCGCTCACTTCGAAATAACCTTCGGAGACTGAAGGCGTGGGCTGACGTCAATGAGGATCTCGAGAGTTTGTATCGTAGTATCCGAGCCAGTTTTGACCATCTGGACGGATACTTGACGCTCTTTACCCCCCTTCAACGTAGGCTATACCGTCAGGCCGTAGACATTCGCGGGTCCGACGTTCACGAATTTCTCGGCGATCTCTTTCAGGAAAGATTTGCCCGTCATGGCATCACGTTCGCACAAACGGACGCATTCTCCAAGTCGCAAATACGAGGTTTCCCCTCTTCCTTCTATCCGGTGTTCGTCAACCTTGTGGATAATTCAATCTATTGGCTTTCACAGCAGAACCCGTCCCGGGACAGGCGGATCGAGCTCGACGCAAGGGATGGGGAGATGTTAATTTTGGATACCGGTCCTGGCGTGGCCGCAAGAGACAGGGAGGATATTTTCGAATTCGGATTCACCAGAAAACCGGGTGGACGTGGAATGGGGCTGTATATTTCTCGCGCGACACTTCGTCGTGTAGGCTATGATCTGGTACTTGTGCATGAGAGGGACGGCAACGGGTCTACATTCGTCATACGGCCTGTCCGATCCGAAGAGCAGGAGGAACAACAATGAGCGAGTTTCGTAAGCGTTGTAAGGAGGTCGCGAGACGCTTTCTCCAGACTGTCGTCATCGTGGACGATGAAGCGTATACCGAGCCTGCTCAGTCCCCAGGAGTCTTGAAGACACCGACTCGACATACAGTAGGAAGCAGGCCCTCGACCACAGCCTCGGAATCTCCGACAAGTGCCGCCGGCGAGATGGAGGAGAAAGCCGCGAAAAAGGTAGAGCCTGATGATGGAAGCCACAGCCTTGCCACGAGGACCCTTGTAGAGTCCTTTTCCAGGCAAGGGTTGATCTGCGCCGTAGTAGCGCCTCGACCCGACACTGACCCGTCCGACATCGACATCGTGGCCCCGTCCGTGAAGCGGACGGATATCGTGATATTGGACTGGCGATTGAATGGCGACAAGGGCCAGAGGACGTTGTCAATCTTGGAGAGCATTCTGAAAGGAGATGCAGGCGAGCGACTTCGTCTGATAGCGATCTACACAGGAGAACAAGGGATTTCCGAAATCGGACAAATTATCGTAGAGAGGTGCGCCGAATCCGAATGGAAATTCGAAGGAGATGAACATAACGTCGAGCTCTCTTATCGGCATTGCCGAATCGTGATATATTCGAAGTCCGTTTTGCCCGTGGAATCGGGTTTGCCGAACAGAACACTCTCGGAATCCGATTTGCCGGACGCACTCATCGAAGATTTCTCGGCTATGGCCCAAGGCTTGCTCCCCAATATCGCCCTCATGTCACTCGCCGCTATCCGGGAGAATGTTCATAAGGTACTCGACCGATTCGATGCGAAGCTCGACCCGGCTCTACTGACCCACCGCGCCTGCCTACCTGTCCCCGACGATTCGCAGCAACATATGGTAAGCCAACTTGCAAGTGAACTGCACGCTATCATGGACGATGCGGTAGCGACGGACGAACCGGCAGGGATGGATGCAATCAAGGAGTGGCTGGACTTTTCGTTGGGTGCGGATAAGGAAGTCGATTTCGGAGAGAGAGGAAAGGCGTCTCGCGATCAAGCTATTGCCCTGTTGGAAAAGGGTCTGGACAAAACCGAAGATCTAGACATAAGTAGGACAAAAAGGAAAACAGTTTTTCGATTCTTGACCAGAGGGTTTTCGAATAATGAGAACCCTGATCATCAACTGGATCACCAGTTAGCCTGGATGTTCAATTTCCGTATAGTCTTCAATGCACCGTCCCCTATACTTCAATTGGGAACTGTGCTTCAGAAACCAAGTGATGCGAATGCAGGCGATGCGAACGCAAGCGATGCGAATGGGTCGTACTTCCTATGTATGCGACCGAGATGTGACAGTGTACGGTTGAAAAAGAAAACTGCTTTTCTTCTCTTGCCGTTGTTGACCGAACCGAAGCCCAATTCGGTTCAACTTGTCCTACGTAGAGATAGAGACACGTATCAGCGTGTGAGTGTTCGTATGGAGACAAGCCAATGGTTGCTGGTGAATTTTGTCCCAGATGAAAATAGCGGATCTGTCGTTGCCAAAGGAAGTTATCCCTGTTTCTATTTTATCGATGAAAAGTGCGATCGATTCCGCTGGTTGGGTGAGCTGAAAGCGGAGTTCGCGCAACGGGTGGCTCAAGACTTCGCGGCAGGGCTCTCGAGGGTCCCGATCAACAATTCGGAATGGCTCCGCAGAGAGGAAGGTCGTGGGTAAAGGCTGGCGCGAATGCGGAGTGGCCCGGCAACTCGGAACTCAGCGAATGAAGAAGTACGACAGTTTCGCCATCTTCATCGCTCAGGAGTGGAGGAGACGCGGGACATGACGTTTCGCATCGTAATCGCATACGAGCCTCTATGGGATTCGTCCGATGGCTGAATTGCGCGGCGGTTGGGCGCATAATCCTCCGGCCGATCCTCGCCCCGGGACAGCGCCGATGCACGGGAGGATGGAGATGGAACGGAAGAGCAAGCACTTGGAGTTCATCCAGGGCGTCATCAACCGCCTCGCGTCCGACTCGTTCCGGATGAAGGGGTGGTGCGTGGTCCTGGTCGCCGCCCTGTTCATCCTGCTGGCGCGGGAGGGACGGATCGAATTCGTCGCCGTCGCCTTGGTCCCCGTGGTCTTCTTCTGGGGGCTCGACGGCTACTTCCTGTGGCAGGAGCGCCTGTACCGCGCCCTCTACGACAGCGTGCGGATCCTGGAAGAAGACCAAATCGACTTCTCGATGGACGTCGCCCCCTGTAAGACGGATCGCGCGCGAACTTGGCTGGGCGCCACGTTCTCCCGAACCCTGATCATCTTCTACGGTGCACTGGTCGTCACTGCCGGCCTCACGGCGGCCTCTCTTTGTTCGTCCTCTCTGACCGGATGACCAAAAATGCCGTGTCGAGGCAGGTGGTGACCATGATGCCACAGGATGCCGATTTCGCTACCGGGAGGCGGCGCGGTGGGTTCGTCGGATGGTGGGCTCCGCAGCACAGGACGACAACCCATGAATGACCCCTTCATTCCCTTCGATGCCGTGTTCCCCCGCGTGGTCGATGTGATCAAAGCGGAAAGGGCGACGGACAAGGCTCGTCCTCTCTACCTGGTGCGGAATCTTTACGGAAAGATTCGCATATCCGTACCGGATGCCGTCGAGGCGGACGCATCCTGCCGAGACGCCCTGCATCGGCTCGCGAACGGACTGTGCGAGGCGCTGGGCGCGCATGGCCATCCCTCCGAGAATGCCGTGCTGTTCGTAGAGCCCGCCATGCTGACCGCCCTCGATGACGCGGCTCGGGAAATCGACGGCCTCGACCAAGTGTACTGGGTCGATCGCCTGGTGACGGGCAGCGACTGGTGGACGGTCAGTCCGCCGGACCCGGCACGTCCGAAAGGAAGCCTTCGACGGTACACGCTCTTCTCGGTCAAGGGCGGGGTCGGGCGCGGCACCACCGCCGCCGTGCTCGCTTGGCATCTGGCGCGCAAGGGAGAACGGGTCCTGCTCGTCGATCTGGATCTGGAATCCCCGGGGTTGTCGTCGGCCGTGCTCGACGCGAAGACGCAGCCCGAGTTCGGCGTCACCGACTGGTTCGTGGAGGATCTGGTCGGGCAAGGCGATCGGGTGCTCGAACGGATGACTGCCGAGCCGTCCTGGCCGGAGGAATTCGAGGGTGCGGTGCGGGTCGCGCCGGCCCACGGCCGCGAGCCCGGCGAATACCTCGCCAAGCTGGGCCGCGTCTACATGGGCGCCGCCGGCCGGCCGTGGGCGAACCGGCTCGGCGACCTCCTGTCACGGCTCGAAGAGCGGTACGAGCCGACGATCGTGCTGGCGGAGAGCCGTAGCGGACTGCACGACATCGCGGCGGCGGCGGTCACCGATCTCGATGCCCACGTCCTGCTGTTCGCTACCGATTCGGAGAGCAGCTGGACCGATTACGGGATACTCTTCCATCACTGGCAGCGTTGCGGCTTGGCGCCGAAGATCAGGGAGCGCCTGTCCATCGTGTCCGCGCTGACCCCGGAGCTCGACACGGAACGGTATCTGCGGAGGTTTCGGCACCGGGCGTGGGAGCTGTTCCGGGCGCATCTCTACGACGACGCGGCCTCCGCCGCCGACCCCGGCCCAGACCCCAGCGAAGGGTTTTCGTTCGGCCCGGACGATGACCGGGCGCCCCACGATCCGATCGTCGTCCACTGGACGCGCGGCCTCGCGGCGGGCGCCTCGTTGCGCCGCTTGGAGCGGACGACCGTGGACCAGGCGTATGCCCGGTTCCTGGAGCGCTTCGATAGACTCCGGGAAGCAGGCGACGAATGAGCCGCGACGGAGAGGCGTAATGGCCGGCATGATCGACGCGGGGGCGGCGCGCGATGCGCTCGCCAAGCTGCCGGGAGGGACGATCCGCAGCGCGCCGCCAACGCCCGAGCACGTGTATCTGCCCCGCTCCCACCTCAAGGCGATGGAGCCGGATCATGTGGTCGTGACCGGTATGCCCGGCGCCGGCAAGACCTTCTGGTGGAACGCGCTTCGGGACGGCGACATCCGGCGCCTGATCGGCCAGGCCGACGAGCGCCCCCCACTCGACGAGCACACCGAGGTGCGCGCCGGGTTCGGCGTCAGGCCGGCCGCGGACGAGTATCCCGACCAGGACACGCTGCGCGGCCTGATGAACTCCCACTTCGAGCCGAAAGCCGTCTGGCGGGCGATACAGGCTTGGCATATCGCGCGGGAGGAGCGTCCGCCGCATCCGCTCCGGCAACAGGATTCGTGGGGGATGCGGGTCAGGTACGCCGCCGACCACCCGGAGGCCATCGAGCGTCTCTTTCAGGCGCGCGACGCCGAACTCGACTCGAAAGGCGTCTACTTCCTGATCGTCTTCGACGGCCTGGATCGTTGCACCGGCGACTGGACGGAGGCGTTCCGGGCGATTCGCGGCCTGCTCCAAACCGCAGGCGAAATGCGCTCGTACCGGAAGCTCCGGGCGAAGGTCTTTCTGCGTTCCGATCAGGCGGACGACGACGGCAGGATTGCCGACTCCCCGGACGCATGGAAGGCGCTCGCGACGAAGATCGACCTGAGCTGGCCTCCCCATGAGCTGTACGGCCTGCTGTGGAGCTGCTTGGCGAACGGACCGCGCGGCGACGTTTTCCGGAGCTTCTTCTGGGACGGCGATTGGCCGTCGGTGATGAATGGCCAGCGCCGCATGTTCCTGGTTCCCCGCCGGCCGATCATCGACGCGGAACATCAGGAGAAGAAGTTTCACGGGCTCGCCGGACGGCGGATGGGATGCACACCGAGCTACGGCATTCCGTACACCTGGATCCGGAACCGCCTGTCGGACGCCGAAGGCAGGGTGAGCCCCCATTCGTTCCTCGCAGCGCTGCGAGCCGCCGCCGAACACACCGCGGACCGGCGCCCGGAGCACTCGAAGGCCCTGCATCCCAACGGCATCCGGCGGGGCGTGCACGAAGCGTCGAAGCTGCGGGTCGAGGAGATGGAGGAGGGCTATCCGTGGATGCGCCCGGTCATGCGCTCCCTCGCGGGGATGTACGTGCCCTGCGAGTTCGACGAGATCGCGGAACGCTGGCGAAGCGAGCGCGTCCTCGACCGCCTGGCCGAGGAGAGCGAACGGAGCGAGCGGCGGCTGCCTCCCCGCCATCTCGCCGACGGCCCCGAGGGTGTCCGCCGCGACCTCGAATTCCTGGGGGTCTTCCAGCCCCTCTACGACGGCCGGGTGTACCTCCCCGACGTCTTCCGCATGGGCTACGGCCTCGGCCGCCGCGGCGGGGTGAAGCCCGTTCGCTGAAATCAGGTATTTCGTACCACCAGCCAGCCCTTCGCAGGACAAGGCGGGTTCCGCTCGAAACGCCCCTGCAACCCTTTCGCCCATCGCGTCGGTAGACCTCGTTGCGGCAGGCGCCGGCTGATCGACGATCGGCCCGGTGGCGGCCGTCCACTTCGCTCCGGCCTCTCGTGGCGCAGCAACACGCTTGGCCCGCATCGTGGTCGCGGCAACATCCCCTCTTGGTAGACTGCGGGCGGGTCGCCAGAGTCGAAGAGGACGGGGAATGGAACGCCGGACAGGATGGCCGGAAGGGCCGGTCGAGGCCGCGGTCAGGACGCAGGCTTCGGAGCGCCGATGGCGTGAGGCGGTCGGGGGGGAATCCCCCCTTCTGGGAGGGCTGAGCGGCGCCGAGGTCCGCGAATGGCTCCGCGAACGGGGGCTCTCGAAGACCGCGGACCTGCTGTATGAAGACGCGCTCCGGCGCGAACGGGAAAGGGTGTGAACACCGGCGTCCTCGCCCTCGACACGAACCTGTTGCTCGCCGTGGACGCGAGGCGGTTCCTGTGCGCGATGCAGGAGACGACCGGAGGGGAAATCGTCGTCACCGAGCAGGTCCATCGCGAGGCGTGTTCGCTGAGCTCGGTGTTCGCCCAGAAGGCCGCGAGGAAGGAGTCCGTGCGCCTTCTCGAACGGGAGCCTTCGATGAGCGAGCAGGATTTGCTCGAATACGAGACGAGGCGCACGCTCGAGATCGCGGATCGGACGGAGGCGTGGTTCGAGGATGAAAAGGCGAGGAACGATGCGGCATGGCGCTACGTCCCGCGGCCTCCCCACAGCAGGGTTCTCCAGGCGCAGTTGCTTTCGACGCCTTGCCTGACGGACGCGGACAACCGTGGTGCGGACGCCTGGGTGGTGGCCGAAGCAGTGCTGTCCGGAGCGACGGTGCTGGCGACGGACAACCTGCGGAGCATTCGCCACGGGGTCTTGAACCACTGGCTGAAGCATCAGCGCGAGAGGGGGAACCGGCTTGTCGAAGGTGTTCCCGACACGTTCGTGATGGACCCGGACACCGCGGTGCAAGAGCGTGTCCGGCGCGTGTTCGGAGGCGCCGAGGCCGACAGCCCGAGGCGGTTCGGGCGCCGGTGTCTCGAATGGGCGCTGGGGGCTTGCGTCCCCGATGAAGGGCGTGAGCCCGACAGGGTGTCCGGGATCGTGAGGAGGTTTCTCTCGAACGTGCGCGCCAAAGGTCTGGAGGCGGTCGCGGAGGCTTCGGTCTCGGCGTTGGAGGACATGGGGGAGACAGGGTTTGCGAAGGCGGTTTCTTCGGTCCGCCTCCCGGAAAGAACGAGAGGCGCCGAGGATCGCCGCCTGGGGGCGGGGGCGGGAGGCGCCGCGGCCCGCGCATCGGGCCTCGACGTGGTCGAGCTTCCCTCCTGATGCCGCCCGCATGACCGCCGAAGCCGATTCCAGGACGATCACCCGGGTCGCCCTGCGGAACTACAAGAGCATCGCCGCGTGCGACGTCGAGCTCGCTCCGTTGGCGATCCTCGTCGGCGCGAACGGCGCCGGCAAGAGCAACTTCCTCGACGCGCTGCGTTTCACCGCCCAGGCCCTGCGTTTTTCCCTGGACCACGCGCTGCGCGAACGCGGGGGGATCAACGAGGTCCGGCGGCGGTCCCGAGGCCATCCGAGCCACTTCGGCGTCCGTCTCGACTTCCGGCTCCCAGAGGCCTCCGGCTGGTACGCGTTCGAAGTCGGCGCCCGCCCGAAGGGGCGCTACGTCGTGCGGAAAGAGGCGTGCGCGGTGGTCTCGGCGGAGCCGGGGCGCTCGGGCTCATTCCGGGTAGAGAACGGACGAACGGTCGACAGCTCCTTCGCACATCCTCCCGGAGCCGGCAGTGACCGCCTGTACCTCATGCAGGTGGCCGGATACCCGCCGTTCCGCCCGCTCTACGATGCGCTCGCGGGAATGGGCTTCTACAACTTCCACCCGGAGCAGATCCGCGAGCTCCAGTCGCCGGACCCCGGAGACCTCCTCAAGCCGGACGGGAGCAACCTCGCCAGCGTTCTTGCGAACCTGAAGGCGGGCTCGCCGGAGAGTGCGGAGCGTATGAGCGAGTACCTCTCTCGAGTCGTCCCAGGAACGGTGGGCATGGAGCCGAAGACCGTAGGACCCAAGCTGACGATGGAATTTCGCCAGGAGATGCGCGGTGACCGCCACCCGCGGCGGTTCCTCGCCAACAACGTATCGGACGGGACCTTGCGGGTTCTGGGGGTGCTCATGGCGGTCTACCAGAGCGCCGGGGCCGAGTCGGGAAAGGTGAGGCTGGTCGGTATCGAAGAGCCGGAAGGCGCCCTCCACCCTGCTGCGGCAGGGGTGCTGGCGGATGTGCTGCTCGAAGCGAGCGAGCGCGTGCAGGTGGTTGTCACCAGCCACAGCGCGGATCTGCTGGATCGCGAAACGATCCCGGTGGAATCCATCCTGGCCGTGGCCACGGAAGATGGAGAGACGCGGCTCGCCCCGCTCGACGACGCGGGCCGTTCCACGCTTCGCGATCATCTGTTCACCGCCGGCGAGCTGCTCCGCATCGACCAACTGACGCCCGATCCGGAGCGCTCGATCCCCGCCCAGTTGAATCTGTTCCGCGGCGAGGCGTGATCCTTGGCCAAGATCGCCGCCATTGTCGAAGGGGACGGCGAGGTGGAGGCGGTCCCCGTACTGAATTCGGCGGATCGGCTTGGAAGTGTCCCCGCTCTCCCCGCCGATCGTCCCGAGACCGATCCGGGTACGTCGCCAGCGAATCCTCAAGGAGGGTGAGCTGGAGCGGTATGTGAGCCTGGCCGCGGTTCGCTCGGGAGACGGCGGCGGCATCCTGATCCTGCTGGATGCGAATGGGGATTGCCCGGCGGAGATCGGCCCCCTCGTCCAGCGGCGAGCCCGGACGGCGAGTCCCGGCTGCCGCATCGAAGCAGTCGTCGCGAAGTGTGAGTACGAAACTTGGTTGGTCGCGGCGGCCGAGTCGGTCGCCGGCGCGCGAGGGATCCTTCCGGATACATCCGCCCCGGAGGATCCCGAGTCGATCCGGGGCGCCAAGGAGTGGCTCCGCAACCGGATGCGCGGGTCATACCGCTACCGTCCGACCGCAGATCAGGCCGCGTTGACCGCGCGTTTCGACATGGCGTCGGCGCGCAGACGTTCGCCGTCCTTCGACAAGATGTGGCGAGCAACGGCCGCGTTGTTACAGTGAGCCGTCGAGCGCGCTGCCGGACTCGGACCGGCAAGTCTCTCGCCAAGGCGTCATTCGGACAATCAGGGACCGCCCGCCTCCACGGGCTTCCCCGCACTCTGGTCGTCGGAGCTGCCGTGGCGCCTGATCGGGTCACAAGGCGCCCCCCTCGGCGCTCATCGAAGCAGACGGGCGGCATGCTGCTACCCCCGACGGTCCACCATCTGTTCCTGCCCCTTCGATGTCGTTCGGTCGGTTACCCTGTCGTCGCGGTGCTCCTCTCCGCAGTATCGGACGCCCTCGCCGCGATGGCCGACGAGAAAGGCCGAGGCGCGGCCGGCCGCACGCGGCGACGACGCATTGCAGCGAATGATCGCCGGCCGGGAATGACATGACCCGTCCGAATGAATCGGCCGAGGTTCGCGAAGAGATCGTCCGGGCGCTCCGGCTCGATCTCGTCGGCCCGTGGGCGGGGCATCCGCTGGCGCACGAACGGCTGCCGGGCTGGGCGCGGCCGTCCAACTGGTATCTCACCGGGTTTCTGGTCCCCCGAGGGGCGCCCGCCGACCAGCGAGCCGACGCCGATGTGGACGACGACCCCGAGGCCGCGGAGAGCGCCGGGCTCGGGTACGATTCCACGGATGCTGCCGAAGTGCAGGAATCCATGAACCCGGCTATTGGTAAGGAGAAGCCGGATGCAGGAAATCAGCCGTTCAGGAGCAACCGTCGTTCGCTACAGGACAATGATTCTCGCTGCGGTCGCGGTGGCACTCGTAGCCCTTTCCTTTCACGGGACGCTGGACGATTTCGCCCATGAAAAGGTTACCGATACGACAACCCAATCCATCGGGATATATGCGGCGGCACGGCTGACCAATGCCGCGGTTTCGGTACTTCAAACATCTGAAGTAAAGGTGCCGCTCCTGGCATCGATCCAGGTCGGTGAGTTGCTCGATCCCGTCAACGATGCAGTTGAACGACTATCATCAGCCCTGGCCTGGGCAATCGGATCACTGTTTCTCCAGCGTATCGTTCTCGAAATCGCGTCGAGCCCGCTATTCAAATGGGTTTTTCTTGCACTCGGACTCGCGGCGATATCGGCGCTGCTGTTGTTCGAATGGAAACGCTCTCGCAGTGTATTTCTCCGAACGTTCGCGATCCCCGAGGTCATGTTGAATGAATGCCGGAACTTGATGATTCGGGTGTTCGTTATCGCTGTGATATTTCGTTTCATCGTTCCGGTGTTCATCGCGCTCAGCTTCCTGCTCAGCCAGATGATTCTGGAATCTGAAATCGACGGGAACGCGGAGACTCTTTCCTCATTCAGCGCACGAATCCAGATGGGGTCCATCGATGATCGACCCCTTGCCGACCAGAAGAGACAAAAGGAAACCGAATTGGAAGGTCTCTCGAGGGCGCTTCAATCGCTCAAGCGAGAGTTGGAAATTCTGGACGAAGAAATCGACACACTCAAGGACAAAATGGGCTGGAGGCGATGGCTACCGGAAACGTTCGGCGGCAGATCGCCCGGGGAAGAGCTGGCTTCCGCCCAGGCAAGGCGCGAGGAGATGGGGCGTGAAATGGATCGGGTCCAGCGGCGAATCGAGGAGAAAGACGAGATTCTCGAATGCATCGACAGGCGGCTCGCCGGTGAGAATTGCAAATCGTTCTGGGACGAGTTCTCAAGTGCGGGCAAGGCAGGGTATGCGCGCATTGCGGAAATCGTTGGCATGGCCGGGGACATGGCTACGAATACAGTCAAGCTCTTGGCGGCCGTCGTCATGAAGAACATCGTAATCCCGCTCGTGTTCCTGATGATCGCCGTCAAGTGCAGCCCGCCCATGATCAGGTATTCGACGCGGCTGGTTCAAGACGCGAGGCGAGAGGTGGAAGATCTGCGAAACATGCCGAAGCGAACGAATCAGGAGGGGTGAAGTGCGGCAGCGGTCTCGTGTTCGACTCCCCAGCCATGCAGCAGCCCCGACCCGTGGTTCGACTTGCCGGCTGCTCCCGCTGGTGAGGGCGGGCACCTTCAGACGCTTCGCTGCCGAGGTCAGGCCTCTCACCGGACGCCGGCGTCTGCGGATGCCATCGTCGAAGAACCCCGCGGCAGGGCCGTCCTGGACGGCGCCAGCCGGCGTGGAGCAGCCGAGGGCGAATTTATCGGGCCAGCTCCCCGCCGCGCCGCCGGAAGCCGGTATTGTCCCGGTACGCAACGGCCACCGCCATCAGGGCATCGCCGGGAACCCCGCGGAAGAGAGCTCGGTCCTAGGTCAACCCGGGGTTGCCTTCAAGCCCAGGGTTGCCTTGATGCCCCGGGCGCGGGAGTACCGCAAGCACGTCCGCGGCGGCCGCTTGCCTGCTGCCTGCTTCGCGGCCCTCGCTTCCGCCTGCCGAACGACTGTGCAGGTGATCGGATCGTCCTCCGGCCGGGTGCCTTCGCGCTCACCCATCGCTTATGCTGCCCGCTTCAGGGTCGGCTTCGCCCTCGGCGACAGCGATTCCTCACGCCGCGGAGAGCCGACCCTCGCAAACGGCAGCACCTTTGCGGGCTCCCTCACTTTGTTCTCCACTCCCGGAAGTTCACGGTAGATAGAGAGGATGATGAAATATCATGGCACCTATCCATGTATGGCAACTTATCACAATGAATACCTTGGGCTTGGCTCGCCTAACCAATTCCTCCGCGGCTGCGGGAGATGCGTGCGCGGAAGTCCCGTTCGCTGTCGCAGGCGAGGGCGGCCTGGACGAGGACGGCCTCCGGCGCTTCGGCGAATCCGGACACGTCGGCCGGAAACCCTTCCGAAACCGCGATGCTCCTCGACACGAGCATCTGGCGCACCAACGTCGCCCGGCTTTCCGCCAGACCTTCGGCACGGCCCGCTGCCAAGCCCTCGATCCGACCCTCCGCCCGGCCCTCGTCCCGGAAGGAGCGCAGGAAGTGATGTTCCTCCGACCCGGCGCCGTCCCGGTCGCCGAGCGCCCGAGCGACGCGTCCGAGCACCTGGCCGGTCGCCGCCGACGTCGCCGCCTCGTTCATGGCGGTGTGGATCTCCGCCGCCCGCCAGCCCGGAAAGGCGCGGCTCACCGGGGACTCCCGGTATACGCCGCCCTCCCGCAGGTGGATCGTCAGCCCCGACCGCAACTTGGCGGGGCGGCTCGTCGAATAGCCCTCCGGGACCTCCACCCACACCTCCGGGAAACCCCACGCCTCGTAGAGCCGCAACTTGCCCCACCGAACGTCCGTCGTGTGATCCACTTCCAACACCACGTCCGGGAAGTCGTGCTCGCCCACCACCATGCCCGCCGCGTCCGGCAGGCGGCTGTGCCCCGGATGCAGGTACACCGACTGGTCCGCCTGGAGGATCTTCCACCGCTCGCCGTGCTCGTCGCGGCGTTCGAGGTCCATCGTGCCGCCGCATTCGATGGGCGAACCGCGCATCCCGGCGATGACCTGGGCGAGGCCGGCGAGGCGTTGCGAGGGGTGCTCGTGGGCGAAGCCGGTGGGGTCGCGCAGGACCCAGGCGGTCTGGGTATCGCCGTCCCAGTACTCGAAACGACCGTCGTGGGTGTCGAGGTCTTCGCGCTTCAGCGGAACCGGCCGGCAGTTCGGGAGGTCCGGCGCGGAATGGTCCTGTGTCGCGGCAGGCACCGCCCGCGCCCGCCGCGACGGACGAGAAAGGGGTTGCCGAAAATCCGCCCCCGCCACGTGGTCTTCGGTGTGCATCTCGGGTCTCCTTCCCAGGTCCATGACGCCGCCCCTCGAAGTGTAGCCCACTTTCCTCGCCCCGGAACCGGCTACCGGCGCACGCGGCCGGAGGAAGCGGTGCCCACGGCCTCGCGCCGCTTCCGCCTCCTGCTGTCCTTCTCCCTCCCTCCCGTCGCGCGCCGCGCTGGACGTGGCTCCCTTCCTGGAGCGTCAGGAGGACGTGAAACTGATCACCTATGGAGAATGCCTTGGGTTTGCGCGCCTGACCAGCTCCTCCGCGGCTGTGGGCGATGCGTGCACGGAAGTCCCATTCGCTGTCGCAGGTGAAGGCCGTCCGGACGACGGCGTCCTCCGGCGCTTCGGCGAATCGTCCACCAGGGAGCCATCGGGTTCGTAGTCGGCGAGCTTGCCCGGACCGTGGAACACCGCCATGCGCCCGTCGGGCGCTGGGTCGGGGTTTTGCGGGCCCTGAATAGCGCTGGCCCGCCACACACGGCCGGCGAGGACGGCGCCGGAGGGGGGACGACCAACGAAGTGCACGCCGCTCAAATGTAAGTATGATTCTGCGGGCCGCATCTTGTACGAACGGACGTTGTAGATGAGGGGAGGAGGCATGAGCGACATGACTTGTCCGAATTGCGGCGGCGAACTTAGCTGGGAAACGAATAAACCCGGTTACAGGTATTGCCGTTGCGACGATTGCAATGAGACCTACGGGGCTGATGAGGTCGACGATAGCGATTAGCAGGGCGAACCACGGTGCGTCCCCTCATGCTGCGTCCCTCCCGGCTCCGCCATTTCATTGAGCGTGGCAGTCTCCCGGCGGTGGTGGTATCGGATCGGTTCCAGGTAGTGAGCCGCGTCCGCTGGCATTCGGCCTTCGAGTACTTCAAGGCAGCTATGGAATAGCCCGTGCGCGAACACGCGAAACCGGAACACCGGCTTCTCGAATCGTTCCGCGAGCGGGTCGATCAATAGCCCTTCGGAGACGGCACCAAGCGCGCAGGACGACTGCACAGCGTCCGAATCCGTATTGGCGACCTCTGCTTGATTCGTGGGGCATGGGCAGTTGCGCCGCAGCCAAGTGACCATCACGTTCGGACTGGGGGCGTTGATCGACCTGCCGAACGACTCCACCATCGTGGGCGGGCTCGATACTTGGGGCGCCGAGGCGAGCCTCGAGAGGATCGACGAGCCGCGCCTCGCGGCCAAGCTTGCGTCCATGACCGGCGTGCCCGACCCGCGCCTCTACGTTCCGCCGCCGGAGCCGGAAGGTTGGCAGGACCGGCAGCGCGGGACCGGCGCGTGGCGTTTCCCCGAGTGGTTCGTGGTGCAGGAACCCGACCCCGGCCCCGGCTCGGGTCCGGACCCGCGGCCGCGTTCGCGGCGGATCGTGCCGCGCGCCGCCCTCACCAATGGCCGCTACGACAAGAAGCCGGTCGTCGCCACCCGGTTCGTCCGTGCCTGTTCGAAGGGCCGCGTCGACGTCGACTGGTATCGGTTCGTTCGCGGGCCGGACGATCCATGCCGCCGATTCCTGTGTTTCCACGAACGCGGCGCCGGCGGCGATCTGGCGGAACAGATCGTGCGCTGCGAGTGCGGCAAGTCCCGGCGGATGCACGAGGCGGTGGATTTCGCGAGCTTTCCGCTCGGGGTGTGCCGGGGCGCGCGGCCCATCGAGCACGCGGAGCTGGATGCGTTGCCGGCCGTCCCGGAAGGCTATGGCGACGACGTTCCCGTCGACCCCGACTTCCACGCCCGCCGCCTGCCGGAGTCCGAGTGGCGCCGCCCACGGGACCCGCGATTCCGCTCCGCGCAATCGCCAAGCGACCGCACCAGCGGTCGCCGCTCGCCGGGTTCACGCGCCTGGAGCCGGTCATGCCCAACGTGCACGGGGAGTACGAAGCGGAGGTGGAGCGTGCCGACATCGCGTTGGGGCCGACCTGGTTTCCGGCCGTCGAGAACCGCGGCGAAGGCATCCTGCTTCAGCTTCGCGCGGAGGCGATCAAGGGGTGGCTCGGCCGCGAGCCGGTGAGGCGGCGCCTGGACGAGCTGGTCTCCGGCCACGACACAAGGGCGGCCCGGCGGAAGAGCGAACGGCCCCTTCCGGGCGGCCCCTGCGTGCTGCTCCACACCCTGGCCTATCTGCTCGTCCAGTCGCTCTCCATGCGCTGCGGCTATCCGGCCGCCTCCGTCCGCGAGCGCATCTACGTGGACGACCCCGGGGAGCGCTACGCCCTGCTGCTCTGCACCGCGAGCCCGGACGCCGAAGGCACCCTGGGCGGGTTGGTGCAGGAGGCCCGGCGTATCGAGGACCATGTGCGGCACGCGCTTCGGAGCGCGGCGCTCTGCTCCAACGACCCGGTGTGCGCGGAGCACGTCCCCGGCCGCAGCATGGAGGAACGCTGGCTGCACGGCGCCGCCTGCCGCGGCTGCACCCTGATCGCGGAGACCTCCCGCGAGATGAGGAACGAGTACCTGGACCGCGCGCTGGTCGCGCCCACGCTCGATGCGGCCGGCGCCGCGTTCTTCGCCGCGCCCTGATCATGCCTCTTGGCCTCCGGGGCTCATCGCGCCCGGAGGCTACGCAGCAGGACGGGCGAAGCGGCCGGTGATCGCCGCCCCGCGGATCCCGGCCCTCCTCTTCGGCCCACGGCCCGTGACCGCATGACTCGCCGACGATCCGTTCCCCGACGCTCCCCCGTTCCATGATCCACTGCCCGGAAGCGCCGGACCGCGGGTTCGGGGAACGACGGTCGGTTCCGGATGGACAGGGCGGGGAAAGGGAGCGGGCGGGCGGCGATGGACCGGCGATAGAATGGGCCGGTGCCGCTCTACCAGCCACTGTTCCACGCCCTCGATGCATCGGGAGCCCGCTACGTGGTGGTCGGCGGGGTCGCGGTGGTGCTCCACGGCTACGCGCGGCTGACGGCCGACGTCGACCTCGTCATCGACCTCGAACGGGACGCGGCCGCGCGGGCGATGCGCGCCCTTCTCGCGCTCGGCCTTCGTCCGCGGGCTCCCGTGGACGCCGAGGACTTCGCGGGCGAGCGGGCCCGCGAGAGCTGGGTCCGGGACAAGGGAATGCAGGTGTTCTCGCTCTTCAAGCCCGACGACCCGCTCCTCTCCGTGGACGTGTTCGCGGAACCGCCCGTCGATTTCGAGGGGCTGTACGCGCGGGCGGCGGTGTGCGACGTCGGGGCCGTTCCGGTCCGGATCGCCTCGATCCCGGACCTCATCCACCTCGAGCGGCTGGCGGATCGGCCGCGGGACCGGGAAGACGTCGAGAAGCTCGAAGCGATTCTGCGGCTGAAGGAGGAGCGCGGTGGGGTCTGAGGACGGGCGGACGGGCGGGCGCCCGGAGCGGTGGAACGCCACCTGGGCGGACGTCGAGCGGGCGCAGCTCGAGACCATGCTCGCGGCCACCCCCGCCGAGCGGCTCGCGTGGCTGGAGGAGGCGATGCGGCTCGCCCACGCCTCGGGCGCCCTCGCGGCGGCGCGCCCCAAGCGGCTCCCGGACGACCGGGGGTAGCGATCGGGTTCGGATCGGACCCGACCGGGACGGCGTGTCCAAGCCGATTCCGTAGCGTGTGACCGCCCTGGGCTCTACCCCGAGGCGGGTTGCGGGCAGGGCCATTTCACGCTGACCGACCCGCGGCCGGACGTCGATGCCCATCGCTCTTCCCGGGAACGGCGCGTCCTCCAGACGCGGGGGTCTCGCCCGCGTCGATCGGCAGCGGTCTTGCCGTCCCATTTGCGGGCGGAACACAACCGTCCGGAGGACGCGCCGTTCCCAAGGCGTCCGTGTCAGGCGCCGCTCTGATTCGACCGAACCGGGTCCCCCCGCGCGAACCGATTCCGCAGAGTGAAAGGGCCCTGGCGTTGCGGGAGTGGAAGCGGGGTCCCCGCTATCCTCGATGGCGAGGGTTCTTCGGGCGCGGGTGCGGCCATCCAGGGAGGGGGCGTCACCAGCGGCCGGGGCGCGGGCGCCGGTGCGGCCCAAGCGAGGCAGCTCGCGAGACCCCGTGGTCCGGCGGTCGGCGGCGCCCTGTACCATGCCCCCGCCCGGCAGCGGCGCCTCGGTGTCGCACGCCGGCCCGAACCGACCCGAATCCGATTCGATTCGATTACACCGCGTGCAGCCCGGAGGAGAAGTGAGAGCATGAAGTACGTGTTGATCACGGGAGCGGCCGGCCTCATCGGGGCCGGTCTTCGGGAGAACTTCCGGGGCCGGTACCGGCTTCGGCTGAGCGACGTCCATACGCCGGACGATCTCCGCGAGGACGAGGAGTTCGTGGCGGCGGACCTCCGCGACTTCGAGGCGGTCCGGGGAATCGTCGAGGGCGTGGACGCGGTGGTGCATCTGGGCGGTATCGCGAGCGAGGACGCTTGGGAGGCGATCCGGGACGTCAACATCGAGGGGACCTGGAACGTCTTCGAATCGGCGCGCCGATCGAAAGGAGCGAAGCGCCTGGTCTACGCGAGCAGCGTGCACGCGGTGGGTTTCTATCCGCGGAGCCGGACGATCGGCTCCGACGTGACCGTGCTGCCGGACAGCCGCTACGGGGTGAGCAAGGCGTTCGGCGAGGCGCTCGGCGCGCTCTACGCCAACAAGTACGGCCTCGAGGTGATGGCGGTGCGGATCGGGAACGCCTATCCGGAGCCGATCGACGAGCGCCGGCTCAGCATCTGGACCAGCCACCGCGATCTGGCGCAGCTCGTCGGCATCGGGCTCGACCACCCGGACCTCGGGTTCGAGATCGTCTACGGCGTGTCCGGCAACACCCGCACGTGGTGGGACAACGCGGCGGCCGAGCGGCTCGGCTACCGTCCGGAGGACAACGCGGAGGACTGGGCGGAGACGATCATGGCCACCGCGCCCGAGGACCCGAACGCGCCCGGCGCCGACGTCCAGGGCGGGGCCTTCGCCCGGCTCGAGAGCGGCGCCGGTCTCCCATCGGAGGACGACGGGTAGGGAGGCCGTACCTGCCGAGCGCCGCCGGGCCGGGCCTCGCCCCGCGGGGCCGGTTCATGCCGATCGACCCGCGGCCGGGCATCGATGCCCATCGCTCTTCCTGGAAACGGCGCGTCTTCGGGAGCAGCGGCGTCCTGGGAACGGCGCGTCGTGGGAACGCTCGTGTCCCGCCCGCAAATGGGACGGCGAGGCCGCCGCCGATCGATGCGGGCGGGACACGAGCGTTCCCACGACGCCGTGCCCACGCAAGTGGCTCCGTGGGGTGAAATCCGCCAGCAACCCCCTCGAACCGAACCCGAACCACGGAAGAACGCCGTCTCCGTGGGGGTGAAAATATCTCGACCCCCGACCTCCACCCGCTATATCAAGAGGTTACGAACAGCGCCCGGGGCTCGGAGAGGCTGCAGGACCTCCGCCGCGCTCATTCGGCCGAACCGGGTTCGCCCGCGCGAACCGATTCCGCATCATGAAACGGCCCTACCGGGCCGACGGCCGCCCCTGCCGCCAAGGCCCCCGGCGTGCCTGCCTGCTGCCGGCCTCCGCGCCCCTCCCCGGTCGGGAATCGTCGAGCCGGGCGCGGGAACCACACGGGAGCCGAGCCGGTCAGTCGTCCGCGCCGGCTCCCGCTGCCGCCGCCGCAGCCGTCTCCGCGGGCGCCGCTGTCGCAGCCGCAGACGCTGCTGGCGTAGCCGACCCCGCGCCGGCCGCCCAGCTCTCCTCGCTGACCTTGCCGCCCGCGAGGTCGGCGGCGAGGAGGCCGGCGGACCGGGTGCTCGGGTCGCCGTAGCCGCCCCCGCCCGCCGTGTTGACCTCTACCCGGTCCCCGGGCGCGAGCCGGACCAGGGTCTTCGACGGGATGACCTCCTCCGCCCCGCCCCCCGCGCGCCGGATGACCGAGTGCGCGCAGGCCCCCGGCCCGCCGCCCGCCGCCCCCCGCGCCGGTCGCCGATGCCGTTCGCCCCGGTGGGTGAAGACCACCTCGCCGGCCAGCACCTCGTACTCCCGGCGAATGCCGAGGCCGCCCCGGAACGCCCCGCGCCCGCCCGAATCGGGGCGCAGCTCCGAGCGGCGCACCCGGATCGGCGCGTCCATCTCCAGGGCCTCCACCGGCAGGTTCATGCAGTTCGAGCCGTCCGTCTCGATGACGTCGACCCCGTCCCGCCCCCGGCTCGCCCCGCTCCCGGAGGCGATCAGCTCGCCCACCACGTACCGCGACCCGTCCTCGCGGGCACCCCCGAACGCGAGCACGTGGAGCGCCGCTGCCGCGTCCGCCGGCGCGCCCTCGGGCCGCGCGCGGCGAAGGGCGCCGATGATCGTCCCCGCGATGCGCTTGATGGTGGAGGTCCGCGAGTTCACCGGGGCGGGCTCGCGCGGGTTCACGAGACTCCCCTCGGGGAGGCGGAGCTCGATCGGCCGGAAGCATCCGCCGTTGATCGGGATCGACGGGTCGGTCATCGCGAGCACCGCGAAGTACGCGCCCGCGTAGGCCCCCGACGGCACGCAGTTGAACGGCCCCCGGACCTGCGGGCTCGTCCCCTCGAAGTCGATCGCCACCCGATCCCCCGCGATCTCCACCGAGACCTCCACCCGCACCGGATCGTCCAGCGCGACCCCGTCGTTGTCGAGCCAGTCGACGTACGAGTAGCGCCCGTCCGGCAGGCGCTCGACGGCCCGCCGCACGAGCCGCTCGGAGCGGGCGAGAAGCTCCCCGGTGAGCGCGGGGAGGCGGTTCGCGCCGTAGCGGTCGGCGAGCTCCGCCACCCGGCGCGCCCCGATCGAACACGCCGCGACCTGCGCGTTGAGGTCCCCCATGAACGTCTCCGGGACCCGCACGTTGAGGCAGAGCATGTCGACGAGGGTGCGGTTGATCTCGCCCGCGTCCCGGTACTTGAGGGGCGGGATGCGGATCCCCTCCTGGAAGATCTCGGTCGCGTTCGGGGGGACCGAGCCGGGGGCCATGCCGCCCACGTCCTGGTGGTGGGTCATCGCGGCGCTCAGGGCGACCGGCCGCCCGCCCGAGAAGACCGGCATCACGAGCGCGATGTCGGGGAGGTGGGTCCCGCCCCGGTAGGGGTCGTTCATGATGTAGACGTCGCCCTCGCGCATCGTGCGGACCGGGTGCTTGCCGAGCACCGTCCGCACCACCGGGATGAGGGTCGCGAGGTGGATGGGGATCGCCGTCGCCTGGGCCAAAGTCTCGCCGTCGAGGGTGAAGAGGCTCGCCGAGGCGTCGAGTCCCTCCTTCACGATGGGCGAGAACGAGCTCCGGACCAGGGTCGATTGCATCTCGTTCGCGATGCCGTCGAGCTTGTTGCGCACGACCTCGAGGGTGATCGGGTCGGAGGCGGGGTTCGTCGCTGCGGTCATGGCTTCCTGGAGTCCCGGAGAGAGGTTGGACTATGCTACCCCGGTCCTTCGGGGGAACGAAGGGCCGTGAACGAGACGGCGATTCGGCTTCCTGCCGAGCCGTTGCGAGGAGCAGGAGGCCTGGCTCCAAGCTCCCCGAGGCAGGGCCGTCTCCACACGGTCGGGTCGGGTCTTGCGCGGGGACTCCTCGGGAGCGCGGGCATCCCGACCGTACCCCCGGGGATCGGCCATTCCATGGGCGGGAAGGTGGAGGGCTTCGGCGGTCCGTTGCCGGGGGCGGGGGACACACGAGCGCTCCGGGCACCCGGCCCGTAGCCCCGCCCACGGTCCGAAGCGAGGCCCCGCGAGCCGCAAGGAGAGGAGACATGCTGCGTTCGGAGATCAACGCGCTCATTCGCGACGCCGAGGGCTACTTCGAGGCGGAACGATTCCGGCTCCCGCCCTTCGCGTACTGGACCGCGGAGGACTGGGCGAACCCCGGCGGCGACGTCTCGGAGATCGTCGAGTGCGGCCTCGGCTGGGACGTCACCGACTTCGGCCTCGGCGAGTACCACGCCTGCGGCCTCCTCCTGTTCACGATGCGCAACGGCCGGCTCTCGAACCTGAAGGCGGGGGTGGGCAAGACCTACTGCGAGAAGGCGCTCCTCCTCGACCCCGGCCAGCACTGCCCCGCCCATCACCACTGGATCAAGGTCGAGGACATCATCGTCCGGGCGGGCGGGACGATGGGGGTGGAGGTGCACAACGCCGCGGAGGATGGCTCGTTCGCCGACACCGACGTGCGGCTGAGCCTCGACGGCGTGCGGCGCACGGTACCGGCCGGCGCCGCCCTGGAGCTCCGGCCCGGCGAGAGCATCACCCTCGAGCCCGGCTGCTACCACAAGCTCACCGCCCCGCGCGGGCGGGTGCTCCTCGGCGAGGTGTCGGTGGTCAACGACGACGTGAACGACAACCGCTTCCACCAGCCGGTCGGGCGCTTCCCCGAGATCGAGGAGGACGAGCCGCCCTATCGCCTCCTGGTCGGCGACTACGCGGCCATCGCCGGCGGCGCCTCCTGACCCCGCGCCCCGCGCGGCCCGTTCTCCCGCCCCCCACGCCCACACCCCGAACGCGCGTACTCCGAGCGGGACCACAGCGGGAAGGCCGGACGGTCAGCCGTCCGAGCAGAGCCTCGGGCGCTGTTTGTAACCTCTTGATATAGCGGGTGGAGATCGGGGGTCGAGATATTTTTTACCCCTACGGAGACAGCGTCTTCCGTGGTTTGGGTTCGGTTCGAGAGAGATGCTGGCGGATTTCACCCCACGGAGTCACTTGCGCGGGCACGGCGTCCTGGGAACGCGGGCGTCCCGCCCGCATTGATCGGCGGCGACCTCGCCATCCCATTTGCGGGCGGGACGCCCGCGTTCCCAAGACGCCGTGCCCAGGAGCGTTCGCGAGAGGCGTGCCCGGCGAAAACCCCACAACGCACATGCCTCGAGCAACTTCACTCTGGAGGGCGGGATGTGCGGCGGATGCACTTCGAAGACGAATTCGAGTGAAGTCGGGTCGAGAATTCGGCTTTGACGATTCAGGCGGTGCGGATCAGGACGTGGCAGCAGTCCCTGAAGCCAGGGATGGGCAGAATGAAATCGTCCTGGTCGGCCGACCGACCGGCCACCGGTGATCTTCGGCCGTGTCGAAGGCGGAGCTCCCGGCGTCGCCCGCGCCGCCGTTCCCCCGGGGCATCGGCGGAGGGAGGAAGGAGCGACGGCCCGCGCTTCACCTTGCCGGGGAGAAGTCCCCGGTCACCGGATCCATCGTCCAGAGCTCGCCCTCGGCGATGTCGAACCAGGCGCCGTGCAGGTCGAGCCGGCCGCGGTCCTCGCGGGTCGAGACGAAGGGGAAGCTCCGCAGGTTCTCGATCGAACGGCGTATCGAGGCGCGTTCGAGGGCGGTCTGCCGTTCAGCGTCCGTCAGCCGTCCGTCGTCCGCGATTTCGCCGGCGGCGGGCCCCAGCCGCTTCATCCACTCGCCGACGAAGTCGTCCGGAGACAGCGGGTCCGCCGGCGGATGCAACACTGCCCGGATGCCGCCGCACTTCGCATGACCGAGCACGACGACGTGCCGGACCTCGAGGCCCTGCACCGCGAACTCGAGCGCGGCGGCGGTGGCGTGGCAGGCGCCCTCCGGCTCGCAGGGCGGCACCAGATTGGCGACGTTGCGGACGACGAACATCGCGCCCGGCGCAGTGTCGAAGACGGTCTCCGGCGCCGCCCTCGAATCGCAACAGGCGATGACCATGACCTCGGGCGCCTGCCCGTGCTCGGCGAGCGAGCGGTAGCGGTCGCGTTCGGGCCCGTAGCGGCGTTCCCGGAAGGAACGGTAGCCGGCGAGCAGCGATCCGGGGAAATCGGTCATATCCGTGCGGCAGCGTCCGTCGTCGTCGCCGATACGAGCAGCGGGCGGTGGCCGAGCGGCGGATTCTCGCACCGTTGTCGGCGCGATGCCCGACGATGCCGGGCGATGCCCGCTTCTCACGATCCTCCTCCGACGATCCCACCCCGCGCCCCCCGACTCGCCTCTCGTTGGACAGAGGCATGTGTCACGTTCATAATCTATTGATATGAATTGTTAAACACGGAAGTCGAGATGCCTTTTCCCCACAGGAACGGCGTTCTTCCACGGTTCAGGATCGGTTCGAGGGGGTTGCCGGCGGATTTCACCCCACGGAGCTGCTTGCACGGGCACGGCGTCCTGGGAACGGCGCGTCTTCCAGACGCGGGTGTCCCGCCCGCAAATGGGAGGGCGAGGCCGCCACCGATCAATGCGGGCGGGACACGAGCGTTCCCAGGACGCCGTGCCCGAGAGCGTTCACGAGAGGCGTGCCCGGCGAAAACCCCACAGCGCACATGCCTCGGGACAAGGCTGCCGCTGGAAAAGGAACGTCACGTGTGCCACGATGGAAGGGCTTCAACTGGAGGGCGCGTTGTGGACCGGCACGAAGCAATCGAGGATCGGGTTGCGGCCCGCGCGGAGGCGGATCCGTCGGTCTACGTGCCGAGCCTCCAGCGCACGAAGGGGCAACCGCCCCCCATCGCCGCGAACGGCGGCCTGTCCTACATGTCGTTCGACCGGGGCGGGGATGCGGGGACCACCGCGGCGATCGAGGCGGCGCTCGATCAGATCGCCGGCGGGGAAGGGCAGGCGCTCGTCGAGCGGATCGAGAACGCGCCCCCCGGCCCCATCGAGACCAAGTGGGGCCTCGGGTTCCGCGAGTACGAGGAATGCCTGGACCATATCCGGGCCAACGGCATCGAAGCCCCGGAAGGCGGCTTGGCCCTTCCGCTCCGCTACACCGTCCACGAGCGGCCGTCCTACTCCATCGTGCCGTCCAACGCGCTCTGGCGGGACCCGGCGCGCAGGGCCGAGGCGGAGCTGCTGCGCAAGGACGAGAAGGATGGCGCACGGCGGTACCTCTACTTCCCGCAGGTGCTGCGCGACGCGCGCCGCATCGGGGAGTACTACCCCGGCCTCCCGGTCGACAGCCCCGAGTGCATGGACAAGCTCGGGGTCTCGCTGGCTCACCTCGAATCGAAGTGCTCGAACTTCTACGACCCGGCGGAGGTGGAGCGCGTGTTCTACCCGGAGATCGAAGAGCTCCTCCTCCGGTTCTTCCCGGGCGCGACCGATGCGCTCGTCTACAACCACGACGTCTTCGACAAGGACTACCGGGGCGACCGCACGGAGGACCAGGACGCCAAGAACCCGGGGGTCAGCGCCCGGTACGTCAACCTCGTGCACAACGACCTGAACGACAACAGCGGCCGGGTACGCTGCCGCGAGCTGCTGACGCAGAACCTGCGCAACTTCGGGCGCGAGCAGCACTGCACGGAGGCGGAGGCCGACGCGAAGATGTCGCGGCGGTTCATGTCGATCAACCTCGCCAAGCCGATGGAGACGGTGGGCCAGTTCCCCTTCGTGCTGTGTGCCTGGCCCTCCTTCGCCGACCAGCCCTACATCAACAACTATCGCGTCTACGACGACCGGGTCGGCGAGACCACCCGCTTCACCTACCGCCCCGACCACGAGTGGTACTGGTTCCCCCGGCAGCAGCCGACCGAGGTCTCGATGCTCAAGTGCTACGACTCCGTCACCGACGGCTCCGTCTCGCGCTGGTCCTTCCACTCGGCCTGCATCGACCCGACCGCGCCCGCCGACGCGCCCTGCCGCAAGAACGTCGTGGTCCGCTCCTACGTCTTCTTCTAGACGGCGGCGAATCGGACACCGGCCCGTTCGCGGGTCCGACGGCGCCGACCCCCCCGAGCTTCGGGGGCGTTTCAAGCGTCGGCTCGGGCGCGGCTACGGCTACGGCGGTGCTCCGGCTCCGGAGGGGCGGGTGACGAGGACCGCGTCGAGGGCGAGGGCGCCCTCCCCCTCGGGGCGGACGAGGAAGGGGTTGACGTCGAGGCTCTCGATGGCGCCCGCGTTCGCGGCCGCGAAGCAGGAGAGCCGGGAGAGGGCCGCCGCGAGGGCGGCGAGGTCCGCCGGCGGCCGGCCGCGGAGCCCGGTGAGGAGCGGGTAGGCGGCGACCGACTCGATCATGGCCCCCGCCTCGGCCTCGTCGAAGGGGGCGGCCCGGAAGGTCACGTCCTTCAGGGCCTCGACGAAGATGCCGCCCAGCCCGAACATGACGATCGGGCCGAACACGGGGTCATGCTGTATCCCGAGGATGGTCTCCACCCCTCCGGTCACCATCGGCGCGACGAGGCATCCGTCGATCGCGGCGTCCGGCCGGGCGGCGCGGCCGGCGGCCACGATCTCCCCGAACGCGGCCTCGGCGCCCGCACGGTCCGCGACCCCGAGCCGCACCCCGCCGACGTCGCTCTTGTGCACGACGTCGGCGACAGCAGCTTGAGAACGACCGGAAAGCCGAACGCCGCGGCGGCCTCGCCCGCCTCGGCCGCGGTTCGCGCCCGGCGCGCGGGCGCCACCGGCACCCCGGCCGCGGCCACCGCCTCGCGGGCGCCGATCTCGTCGACCGGCCCCTCCGGCAGATCCGCCGCCCCCGGCACGGCGGGCCGCGGGCGCCGCTCGCGGAACGACCGCGCGAAGCCCGCGAGCGCCGCGGCCGCGCGCGTCGCGTGGGTCGCCTCCTCGTACACCGGGATCCCGGCCGCCTCCAGGTCCCGGGTGTAGTCCGGGGTGCAGAACCCCGCGACCGCGAAGTGTGTCGCGGGGCTCGCGGCCTTGCGCTCGACCCACGCGCTCCGGGTCGCCTCCATGAGGGCCGGATTGCGCCCGATGGACCCCTGGAAGCTCACCACGCTCCCGTAGTCCCCGTGCCCGGCGGCGAGCTCGATCGCCTGGTCGAGCAGGGTCGGGTCGTTGAGGACCTGCCCGGTCACGTCGATGGGGTTGCGGGCGGCCGCGAACGGGACGAGTTCCAGCATCCTTCGCTGCGCCGCCTCCGGCATCGGGGCGACCTCGAGCCCGCGCCGGTTCGCGTCGTCCGCCATCAGCACCCCGACCCCGCCCGAGACGGTGACCATCGCCACCCGGTCGTTGACCGGCCGGGAGCCGATGACGCAGCTTCGCGCGACGTCGAAGAACTCCTCGATGCTGTCCGCGCGGTACACCCCGAACTGGCGGAAGAGGGAGTCGTACACCGCGTCCTCGCCGGCGAGCGCCGCGGTGTGGGACGCCGCCGCCGCCGCGCCCGCCTCCGTGCGCCCGAGCTTGACCGCGATCACCGGGGTCTCGGCCTCCCGCGCGCGCTCCAGGGCGGCGAGGAGCTTCGGCCCGTTCCGGCACCCTTCCATGTAGAGGAGGATCGCCTTCGTGTCCGGGTCGTCGGCGAGGAACGCGGTGCAGTCCCCGACGTCGACGTCCGCCTCGTTGCCGGTGGTGAGCATGTAGCTCAGGGAATGTCCGCGCTCGCGCGCGAGCAGGTAGGCCAGGCCGCCGAACGCCCCGCTCTGGCTGACGAGCCCGATCCGCCCCGGCACGACGTCCTCCGCGAACGCGGGGTGGAACGAGCCCACCGCACGGGTTCCGAAGTTCACCATTCCCATGCAGTTCGGGCCCATGAGCCGGATGCCGGCCTCGCGGGCGAGCCCCGCCATCGCCTCCTGGGCGGCGTGCTCGCCCACCTCCGCGAACCCGGACGTGAACACCACGAGGGCGCCGACCCCCTTCTCCGCGCACTCCTCGAGCACCCCCATCACCGCGCCGGGGGGGACGGTGCAGATGGCGAGGTCCACCGGCTCCGGAACGTCCTCGATGCTCGCGAACGCGGGCAGGCCCTGGATCGTCTCCGAGCGCGGGTTGACCGGGTAGACGGCGCCCTCGAACCGGTTCGCGATCAGGGCCGCGACCGGGCGCCCGCCGACCTTGGTGGGCGAGGAGGAGGCGCCGAGCACCGCGATGGATCGGGGACGGAAGAGCGGGTCGAGGGACGGGAGATCGATGAGAGCGGGGTGGTCGTCGGACATTGCGGGCTCGGCTGGCGTCGGCGTGGGACGGCGGACGGCGGCTGACAGGGCGGATCTACGGGCGGATCTACGGGCGGATCGGCGGGCGGATCGGCGGACGAACGAGCGGGAGGACCGGCGGACGGACGGAGGACGGGCGGACGGACATCGGGGGGCTCGAACGGAAGGGACGCGGGCGGCGTTATATCACGGGGCGCGGTCCGGGCGGACGGGCCAGGGCCATGCCGGCCGGCTCACGGCCGCGGATGCGGACTCGCCAGGGTTCGGGTCATGCCCGCCGATGCCCAGGCTCCCGATCACCTCCGCCCCGAACCGCCCCGCCACCGGCCCGCACGGGCGGATGGCGGCTGCCGCCGGCTCATCCACTTCGACGTCCACGTCGGCATCGGCGCGGCCGCTCATGATCTTCCGGGAGCGCAACGGCCGGGTGGACCGCTACGGGCAGGAGCGCACGCCGCGGATCGTCCAACTCGTCACGAAGAGCGTGAACGAGACGATTCGCGAGGACACGCGCATCCTCGAGGTCCCGGAACACGAGGATGAGCAGGCATACCGGGATATCGGGAGCTTGCTCGGCGCCCATCCAACCGGACGGATGACGTGCTGCTGCACCGGAGAGGCTGATTCGCTCCCGACACCGGAACGCAGGGTCGTTTCCCGCGGTGGAATCGGTTCGCGGGGGTGAACCCGGTTCGGTCGAATCGGAGCGGCGGAGGTCCTGGAACGGCGCCTCCCACGGACGGGCGCGTCCTGGGGACGGCGCGTCCTGGGGACGCGGGGTCGGTTGGTGGGGGGGAAGGGGGATGATAGACTTCGTGGCCGCCCTCCTCATCCTTCGCGAGACCGCCCGAACCGACACGCGGCATGAGCGGCCGACTCAAGATCGCCATCATCAGGGAACGGCGGGAAGACGAACCCCGCGTAGCCGCTACTCCCGAGACCGTATCCAAGCTGCTCCGCAACGCGGGCGCGGCGGAGGTATGCGTGGAGCGCGGTGCGGGGGCCGCGGCGGGGCTCCTCGACTCCGAGTACGAGGCGGCAGGCGCGAAGGTCCTGCCCGGTCCCGCGGAGGTCCTCGAGGGGGCGGCCGTCCAGCTCGCGGTGTGCGCCCCGCCGGAGGATGCGATCCCGCACCTCCCCCGCCAGGCGGTGCTGGTGGGGATGCTCGACCCCTACCGGCTGGACGGTCTGCTCGAAACCTGCGCGGGCGCCGGCCTCACCACCTTCTCCCTGGAGCTGCTCCCGCGGGTCACCCGCGCCCAGGCGATGGATGTGCTCTCTTCGCAGTCGAACCTCGCGGGATACAAGGCGGTCATCGACGCGGCGGCAGAGTTCGAGCGGGCCATGCCGATGATGATGACCGCCGCCGGCACCGTGCCGCCCGCGCGCGTGCTCGTGATGGGCGCGGGGGTCGCGGGCCTCCAGGCCATCGCCACCGCCCGCCGGCTGGGCGCGATCGTGAGCGCCACGGACGTACGCCCGGCCGCCCGCGAACAGGTGGAGAGCCTCGGCGCCACCTTCATCGGGGTCGAGGGTGCGGAGGGCGAGCAGGCCGAAACGGAGGGCGGCTACGCCCGCGAGATGAGCGAGGATTACCGGCGCCGGCAGGCGGAGCTGTTCGCCTCGGAGCTCGAGCGACAGGACATCGTCATCGGCACCGCCCTGGTACCGGGCCGGCCGGCCCCCCGCCTCATCGACGCGGCCATGGTCGCCACCATGCGCAAGGGATCCATCATCGTCGACCTCGCGGCGGAGCACGGCGGCAACTGCGAGCTGTCCCGGCCCGGCGAACGGGTGGTGACCGGGAACGGGGTGACCATCCTCGCGCACCGCAACGTGCCCGGCCGCCTCGCGGCGAGCGCGAGCGCGCTCTACGCCCGCAATCTGCTCGCCTTCGTGACCCCGCTTCTCGGAAACGGAAGCCTCAGCTTCGACTGGGACGACGAGATCCTCGCCGCCACCGTGCTCACCCGGGACGGGGCGGTGGTGCACCCGCGCTTCCGGCCGGCCCCGCCTCCCGGCGAGACCGGGTCCGGAGCCGGCTGATGGCCGGGCCCGCCACCTTCGCGGCCGCCCGCGGAGCCCGCGCCGGAGACGCGGCGAACCTCCCGATGGGCGCCTCCACCGTCGTCACCACGGCCGGAACCGGGACCGGCGTCGTCGCCGAAGCCGGCATCCTCCGGTGAACGAAGCCGAACCCTTCTCCGCGGCCCCTGACGACGGAACCGGAGCCGGAACCGGCTGATGGCGGACCCCGGGACCACCGGTGCGGCGGTAGCCGTCACCGCCGAGGCCGCCGCGGGCGCCGCCGCGCTCGCCGCGCCCGGGATCGACCCTTTCGTATTCCGCCTCGCCATCTTCGTTCTCGCCATCTTCGTCGGCTACTATGTGGTGTGGAGCGTGACCCCCGCCCTGCACACCCCGTTGATGTCGGTCACCAACGCGGTGTCTTCGGTGATCGTGGTGGGAGCGCTGCTCGCGGTCGGGGTGGAGGCGGCGGGCGCCGCCGGCATCGTGGCCAAGGCCCTCGGCTTCATCGCCCTCGTCCTCGCCTCGGTGAACATCTTCGGCGGCTTCCTGGTCACCCAGCGGATGCTGGCGATGTACCGGCGCCAGGACCGCCCGGACCCGCGCAGATGACGCCGAGCCTGGCTGCTCTCGCATACCTCGTCTCCGGGATTCTCTTCATCCTCACCCTGCGGGGGCTCTCGTCGCCGGCCACCTCGCGGCGCGGAAACGTGCTCGGCATGGCCGGGATGGCGATCGCCGTCGCGACCACCCTGAGCGTGACCGGGGTCGCGGACCTCGCGACCGCACTCCTCATCCTGCTCGGGATCGGGATCGGCGGCTCGATCGGCGCGTTCGCGGCGCGGCGCATCGCGATGACCGCGATGCCGCAGCTCGTGGCCGCGTTCCACAGCCTCGTCGGGCTCGCGGCGGTCCTGGTGGCCGCGGCGGCGCTCCACGCGCCGCAGGCGTTCGGTATCGGGGAGCCGGGCCGCATCGGCGCCGCGAGCCTCATCGAGATGTCCATCGGCGTCGCGATCGGCGCCATCACCTTCACCGGCTCCATCGTCGCCTTCGTGAAGCTCCAGGGGCTCGTGTCGGGCGCGCCGGTCGTCTTCGCCCTGCAACATCCCCTGAACGCGATCCTCGGGCTCACCCTGCTCGCCCTCGCGATCTGGTTCTGCCGGACCGAGTCCCATGAGGCGTTCTGGCTCGTCACCGCCCTCGCCCTGGTCGTCGGGGTGCTCATCATCATCCCGATCGGCGGCGCGGACATGCCGGTCGTGGTGTCGATGCTCAACTCCTACTCCGGCTGGGCCGCGGCCGGCATCGGCTTCACCCTGGAGAACACCGCCCTCATCATCACCGGCGCCCTCGTCGGGGCGTCGGGCGCGATCCTCTCCTACATCATGTGCCGGGGCATGAACCGATCGTTCGTGAGCGTCATCCTCGGCGGCTTCGGCGTCGAGTCCGAGGGTGTGGCCGGGGTCTCGACCCGGGAGACGCGGCCGGTGAAGCAGGGAAGCGCGGAAGATGCGGCGTTCATCCTGAAGAACGCCGACTCCCTGATCGTCGTCCCCGGCTACGGGATGGCGGTCGCGCAGGCGCAGCACGCGCTGCGGGAGCTCGCGGACCGGGTGAAGACCCACGGGGCGCGGGTTCGCTACGCCATCCACCCGGTGGCCGGGCGCATGCCGGGACACATGAACGTCCTTCTCGCCGAGGCCAACGTTCCGTACGGCGAGGTCTTCGAGCTCGACGACGTCAACAACGATTTTCCGGGTACCGACGTCGCGCTCGTCATCGGCGCGAACGACGTGACCAACCCGGCCGCCAAGAACGATCCCCGGAGCCCGATCTACGGTATGCCGATCCTGGACGTGGAGCGTTCCCGCACCGTGTTGTTCGTCAAGCGGGGCATGGGGGCGGGCTATGCAGGCGTCGAGAACGAGCTCTTCTTCCGCGACAACACGATGATGCTGTTCGGCGACGCCAAGCAGATGGTCGAGGACGTCCTGAAGGCGTTCTGATGGACCGCACGGGCCCGGTGTCTCCGGCCGGCCGGCACGGCCGGGGGGGGCGCTCGGGCCCGTGTTTCCCCCGGCCGGGGTGCGGGGCGGCGGAGCGCGCGCGTGTGCTGTCGCTGGCCGCCGCGCTCCTCCTCGCCTTCCTCGGCTGCGCCGCCGCGGACCCGGCGGGACGCGAGGGTGCGGCGCAGGCGGAGCAGATCCGTCCCAACGCCGCGCACACCCGGTCGGTCCGGGCCGTCGTCGAGCTCATGAGCCGGTACCACTACCGCAAGGTGCCGCTCGACGACGAGCTCGGCTCCCGCATCCTCGATCGCTACGTCGACGTCTTCGACCCGAGCCACAGCGTGTTCCTCGCCAGCGACATCGCCGATTTCGACCTCCACCGGACCCGGATCGACGACGCCCTGCACGATGGCCGGCTCGACCTCGCGTTCGAGGTGTTCGACCGCTACCGGCTGCGCCTGGAGGATCGGGCTCGCATGGCGTCCGACCTCGCCGCCGGCGATTTCGACTTCGCGCGCGAGGAGGAGCTCGAGCTCGACCGCCGCGACGCGCCCTGGCCGCAGAGCGCCGCCGCCCTCGACGACTACTGGCGGCGGCGGGTGAAGAACGACGTCCTCGAGCTGGAGCTCGCGGGCCACGAGCGGGAGGCGATACCGGAGACCCTCCGGGAGCGCTACGCCCGCATGGCGCGGCGCGTCCGGCAAATCGACGCCGACGACGTCGTGCAGTACTTCCTCAATGCCTACACCCAGTCGATCGACCCGCACAGCGCCTATTTCTCGCCGCGCACGTCGGAGAACTTCCGGATCCGGATGAGCCTTTCGCTCGAGGGGGTCGGCGCCGCGCTGCAGACCGTGGAGGAGCACACCGTCGTGCGCCGCATCATCGCCGGGGGGCCGGCGGATCGAAGCGGCGAGCTCGGGGTCGACGACCGGATCATCGGCGTCCGGCAGGCCGACGAGCGCGAGATGACGGACATCGTGAGCTGGCGGCTGGAGGACGTGGTGAACCTCATCCGCGGACCGAAGGGAAGCATCGTGCACCTGCAGATCCTCCCGGCGGGAGCCCCGTCCGGTCCGCCCCGCACGCTCTCCCTCGTTCGGGACCGGATCGACCTCGACGACCAGTCCGCGTCCCGGCGCATCCTGGAAACGCGGGCGAGCGACGGCTCGTCCATCCGGGTCGGCGTCATCGACATCCCCTCCTTCTACCTGGACGTCGCGGGGCGCACCGCCGGCCGGGAGGACTATCGCAGCACCAGCCGGGACGTTCGCCGGCTCATCGAGGAGTTACGGGCGGAAGGCATCGACGCGCTGGTCTTGGACCTCCGCGACAACCAGGGCGGGGCCCTGGACGAAGCCCTCCTGGTCGCGGGGCTGTTCATCGAGACCGGACCGATCGTCCAGATCCGGAGGTCATCGGGCCAAGCCCGGATCAAGTGGGACGAGGACCCCTCGGTGGCCTGGGACGGGCCTCTCGGGGTGCTCGTCAATCGGAGCAGTGCATCCGCTTCGGAGATCCTGGCCGGAGCGATCCAGGACTATGGGCGGGGGATCGTGATCGGGACGCGGACCTACGGAAAGGGAACCGTGCAGAATCTCGTCGATCTTCCCTCGTACGGGGGCACCGGCCGGCTGAAGCTCACCGTCTCCCAGTATTTTCGCGTGAACGGCGAAGGGGTCCAGCGCCGGGGCATCGTCCCCGACGTCGATTTCGAAGCCGTCACCGGGGAGCCGCACGGCATCGAGGGGGACCTCGAGAACGCTCTGCCCTGGGCGCGGATGGAGGCGGCGGCGAGATGGCGGCCGGCCCGCCGGAACGAGGAAGCGATCGCGGCCACCCGCGAGTGGAGCCGCGAACGGGTGCGGACGGGGGAGCCGTTCCGGGTTCTGAGGGAGGAGATCGAGAACCGCCGGCGCCTGGCCGAAACGCCCACCCTCAGCCTGAACCGGAAACGGCGCGAGGCCGAGCACACCCGGCTCGAGGCGGAACGCCTCCGCGTCGTCCGCTCCCTCGGCCGGGCCGCCGCGGAGGAAGAAGACGGGGAAACGCCCGCGGCGGCGGAACGGATCCCGGAGCTCCGGGACGCGTTCTTCCTCGCGGAAGCGGCCCGGGTGATCGCCGACTACCTTTCCTACCCGCCCGGCCACGCCGGGGAGCACGCGGGCAACTGAGGGCAGGATCCCGTCCTTCCGGCCCGCCGCGGTGAGCGGACACCCGGCGGCGGTTCCCATACAATCCGCGCGGGACGAGGGCGCCCACCACCAGACACCGGGAAGGAACGGCGGATATCTCTCGATGAAAGGCATCATCCTCGCCGGAGGAGAAGGCACACGGCTTTACCCCGTAACGAACGCAGTGAGCAAGCAGCTCCTCCCCATCTACGACAAGCCGATGATCTATTACCCGTTGAGCGTCCTGATGCTGGCGGGGATCCGGGATATCCTGGTGATCACCACGCCGCGGCATGCCGACGATTTCCGGTGTCTCCTGGGCGACGGCAGCCAGTGGGGCCTCGCGTTCCACCACGCCGTGCAGCCGAACCCCGACGGCTTGGCGCAAGCCTTCCTGATCGGCAGGGAGTTCATCGGCGGCGACGCTTGCGCCCTGGTGCTCGGGGACAACATCTTCTATGGAGACGGCCTGATGGAGAAGCTGCGAAGGGTCGCCGTCCCGCGCAAAGGAGCGACGGTCTTCTGCTGCCAGGTTCCCGATCCGGAGCACTACGGCGTGATCGCCTTCGACGAGACCGGCCGTGCGGTCTCCATCGAGGAGAAACCCCCCCGCCCCCGTTCCAATTGGGCGGTGACGGGTCTTTACATCTATGACAACGACGTCGTCCGCATCGCCGCGGACATCGAGCCGAGCGGACGCGGCGAGCTGGAGATCACCAGTGTCAACGCGCGTTATCTCGAACGCGGCGACCTCCGCGTGGAACGGCTGGGCCGTGGGTTCACCTGGTTCGACACCGGTACGCACGACAGCCTCACCGAAGCCGCCAGCTTCGTCCAGACCATCGAGAGACTCCACCACCAGCGCATCGCCGTTCCCGAGGAGATCGCCTTCCTGAACGGATGGATCGGCGGTGAAGAGTTGGCCGTGCTCGGCCACGGTCTGCGCAAGAGCGGTTACGGGAAGTATCTGCTCCGGCTGGCGAAAGACGCCGGCCGGACATGAACCGTCCCGTCCGATGGACTCTTCCTTCGGCCGGCAAGCGCCCCGAGGCCGCAGCCGCGCCGGCTTCGGTGGATCGCGGTGCGACCGGTCGGACGAGGCCGTGGATGTCGACGTCTTCAGGCATGACGCTGCTTCATATCGGGAAGATCATCCGTGGAGTCGGTTCGTCGGCGCATGAAGGCGGGTTGATTGGCCTGACAGGGCATCCCGTCGAGTTTCCCTCGTCGAGCCATATCCTTCCCATTTACATGGGAACGAAACTCGACCTTTCCATGATTTTTCCAAATCGATTGGCTATCCCCGGTTCACTCTCCAAAACCCCAGGGGACTTCGGCTAGTAGATCCCGGCTTCGAGGCCGGCCGCGAGCGCCAGTCCCAGCTCTTCGCATCGCTCGATATGGGCGGCCTCGAGCGCTCCACGGGCGATGATCGGCTCACGCACCTCGCGCAGCGGGTATCCGCGGGCAATTCGCCGCAGCGCCTCGAGCGCCCCGCGGCCGTCGTTCCCCGCACTGATGAAGACCGCGCAGGCGAGCCCCTCGACGAGGCCCTGGGCGGGGTAGTAGGTACGGTCGAAGAAGTCCTTCATGCCGCCCGAGAGCTGTCCGAAGTTCTCCGGGGTGCCGAACGCGACCGCGTCCGCCCGCAACAGATCGGCGAGGCCGGCGTCCACCGCGCGCCGGAGACGGACCTCGACCCCCGACACGTCGGGGTCCCGGGCGCCCCGAACCACCGCCCGGGCCATCGCCTCCGTGTGCCCGGTTTGGGTGTGATAGACGACGAGCAGGTGTTTCAAACGGCGGTCCGGAGCCTGCCGAGCACGTCCTCGTGGAGCTCCGGGGTCGCCGCCGCGAGAATGGTTCCGTCGGAACGCGCGGTGAGCGGCTTGCCCTCCCAGTCGGTGATGACCCCGCTCGCACCGGTGACCACCGGCGCGAGCGCGAGCAGGTCGTAGGGAGCGAGCTGCGCCTCCATCACCAGATCGAGATGGCCGGCGGCGAGCTGCGTGTACTGGTACGAGTCTCCCCCGAAGGTCCGTAGCCGGGCGGCGAAGCTCACCTCGTCGAAGACGACGAGCTCGTCCGAATCGAAGAGATCGGGCGTGGTCGCGCTCACCCGGGCGTCCGCGAGACGGGCGCATCCGCTCGTCCGGCAGGTCCGGCCGTTGAAGCGCGTGGGCTCGCCCACCGTGCCCACGTACCGCTCCTCGAGCGCGGGCGCCTCGATCACCCCCAGGATGGGCCGGTCCCCCTCGAGAAAGGCGATCAGCGTAGCGAACAGGGGCCGGCCGGTCACGAAGTTCTTGGTCCCGTCGATGGGGTCCAGCGCCCACCGCCAGCGCGAATCGGCCGCCCCGGTGCGGCCGAACTCCTCTCCGATGACCGCATGTCCCGGAAAGCGACCGCGAATGAGGGCGGTCAGGGTCTCCTCCACTTCGCGGTCGGTGGGGGTGACCGGGGTGCCGTCCGGCTTGTACTGGATCTCGTTCGAGGCCCGGAACCCGCGGCGGGCGACGGTGCGGGCGGCATCGGCCAGCGTCTCGGCGAAGGCGGCGGTCTCGGCGCGGTCCGGTCCGTCCTCCGGCCAAGGGGATCCGAGGTTCATGTCTTCCTCCATACTGCGAAGAAATGGTTCAGGGGACCGGGACCGGCTCCTACATCCAGCTCGCGCGCCGCCGCGAGCGCCTCCCCGAGATACGCCTTGGCCGCTTCCACCGCCTCCGGAACGCCGTCGCCGAGCGCGAGCCGGGCCGTGATGGCGGAGGAAAGCGTGCAGCCGGTGCCGTGGCCGTGCCGCGTCTCGAGGCGAGGCGCACGATACCACCTTGCACGCCCTGATCCACGCGGCCCGTGCAGCCGGTCGCGGCTGAAGCGTCCCGGACGGTGCCCACCGGTGACCAGTACCCAGCCCGGTCCGGCATCCAGGAGCCGCCGCGCCGCCCGGTCGACCTCGGGGTCGGCGCCGGGGGGAGACGAACCGGTCAGCCGGGCCAGCTCGGCGACGTTCGGGGTCACCACCGTCACCCGGGGCAGCAGCTCTCCCCGCACCGCGTCCAGGGCGGACACGGCCTGGAGCGAACGCCCGGTGCTCGCCGCCATGACCGGGTCGTACACCACGTCCGGGGGCTCGTGGCGCGCCAGCACCCTCGCTACCGCCCGCACGATGCTTGCCGTAGGCAGCAGCCCGATCTTGACCGCCGATATCCGGATATCGGCGAAGACCGCCTCCATCTGCGCCTCGACCATGTCCGCGGAGAGCGCGACGCTCCGCCGTACCGACACGGTGTTCTGGGCGGTCACCGCGGTCACCGCCGAGCACCCGTACACCTCGAAGGCCGCGAAGGTCTTGAGGTCGGCCTGGAGGCCGGCGCCGGCGCCGCTGTCCGAGCCGGCTACCGCCAACACGTTCGGCGCCGTCCTCGCGCGCCCCGTACGAGCCGCTGCCATCGAACCGTTCCCTGCCGCCCGCATGGGCGCTCACGGACACGAAAGGCTATATTGTGCATCCCATGACCATCAATCACCCCTACCTCCTCTTTCTCGGGGACGCTCACGACGAGCTGGCCGCCAAGACCGCGATCGGGGTCTGGCAGTGGCGCCCGGAAGCGTGCGTCGGCCAGGTCCGCCTGCCGGGATGCGTGCCCTCGGTCGATCTGCCCGAGCTCTCCGTGGCGGAAGGCCGGGCGCGAGGCGCCCGTACCCTGCTCGTCGGCGTGGTCAACCGGGGCGGGGTGTTCGCGCAGGACTGGATCGACACCATGGTCGCCGCACTCGAGGCCGGCATGGACGTCGCGAGCGGGCTCCACAAGCGGCTCGGCGACATCCCCGCGGTGGCGGAGGCGGCCCGGCGCCTCGGGCGGACCCTGCACGACGTGCGGCATCCCGAGGGGTCGTTCCCGATCGGTACCGGGGAGCCGCGGAGCGGCCGCCGGCTCCTCACCGTGGGCACGGACTGCTCGGTGGGCAAGATGTACACGACGCTCTGCCTGCACCGCGCGCTCGAAGCGCGGGGGGTCGATTCCCACTTCCGGGCGACCGGGCAGACCGGGATCTTCATCGAGGGCTCGGGGGTCGCGGTGGACGCCATCGTCTCGGACTTCATGTCCGGGGCGATCGAGCAGCTCTGCCCCGCCGCTCCCGAGGACCACTGGGACCTCATCGAGGGCCAGGGATCCCTCTTCCATCCCTCCTACGCCGGCGTGAGCCTCGGGCTCCTGCACGGCGCGCAGCCCGATACCCTCGTGCTGTGCCACGAGCCGACCCGCACCCACATGCGCGGGCTTCCCGGACGCCCCCTCCCGGACCTCGCGAGCTGCGTCGAGGCCAACCTCGCGGCGGCGCGGGTGGTGAGCCCCGCCGCGCGCTTCGCCGGCGTGTCCATCAACACCAAGGACGTCGGCCCGGAAGAGGCGCGGGCGCTCCTCGAGAGGAGCGAGGCGGAGCTCGGCCTGCCATGCATCGACCCCGCGCGGGGAGGCGTGGAACGCATCCTCGACGCGATGCCCTGAGACGGTGCCGGCCCTCGCGGTGCGCCCGGAGTCCTGGCCGCTCGCCGGGGTGTTCCGCATCTCGCGCGGGGCGCGGCGCGTGGCCCATACCGTCCTGGTGGAGCTTCGGGACGGCGACGCGGCGGGCCGGGGCGAATGCGTCCCCTACTCCCGCTACGGCGAGACCGTCGAGAGCGTGGTCGAATCCATCGAAGGGATGCGCGGGGACCTCGAGCGCGGCTTGGGGCGCGAAGCGCTCGCGGGCGCGATGGCCCCGGGGGCGGCCCGCAACGCCGTCGATTGCGCCCTGTGGGACCTCGAGGCGAAACGGAGCGGGCGGCGCGTATGGGCGGCGCTTCCCGGGATGCCTCCGGAGACGCCTCCGGGAACATCCTCGGCAACGCCTCCCCACCCGGTGACCACCGCGTACACCCTCGGCATCGACGAGCCGGACGCGATGCGCGAGGCGGCCGCCCGCCATGCGGCCCGCCCCCTCCTCAAGGTGAAGCTCGACGGCGAGCGGGTCACCGAACGGGTCGCCGCGGTGCGGGCGGGAGCGCCCGGCGCGCGCATCATCGTGGACGCGAACGAGGCATGGTCGGCGGAGACCCTGCGGCGGCACCTCCCGGAGCTCGCCGATCTCGGCGTCGAGCTCGTGGAGCAGCCGCTGCCGGCGGGCGCCGACGCGGGGCTCGCCGACGTCGAGCGGGTGGTGCCGATCGCCGCCGACGAATCCTGCCATATCCGGGCCGACCTGCCGGGGCTCGCGGGCCGCTACGACGTCGTCAACGTCAAGCTCGACAAGACGGGAGGGCTCACCGAGGCGCTCGCCCTGCGCGACGCGGCCCGGGCCGCGGGGTTCGGGATCATGGTGGGCTGCATGCTCGCGACGTCGCTCGCGATGGCGCCCGCGCTCCTCGTCGCCCAAGGGGCGCGGTTCGTGGACCTCGACGGCCCCCTGCTCCTCGCCCGGGACCGGGAGCCCGGCCTCGACTACCACCCGGACGGCCGGGTCTCCCCCCCGTCCCGCGGCCTCTGGGGCTGACCATCACGGAGCGCGGAAAGCATTCTCGTGGGCCCGGCGCCCCTGAACGCGATCCTGCGAGACGGCGAGCCCCCGGTTTCGCTCGGAGCGAAGCGGCGGCGCTCCTCTCCGACCCCTGCCCGGGAGGAGCGGACGAAGGTGGAGAGTACGGCAAGGGACGTTCAGGACGGCGGAATTACCGGAGCTTCATTCGCACCCCGACCGCGATATGCGCCGAGGTGAAGCGGGCAGGATCGTTTCACGCGTTGGAATTGGTTCGCGCGGGTGAACCCGATTCCGTCGAATCAGAGCCGCGCGTCCTGGGAACGCTCGTGTCTCGCCCGCACCGATCCGAGTGGGTCAGCGTGAAAGGACCCTGCGTTGGACAAGACCAACGGAGCGCTGTCCAATGAGAAAGTGAGCATGAACGGGGGCTGCCGGGGGCGGCACGGAGCGATTTCCACGGGCGCGGGGCCCCTGACTCGCCCAAGCGCAGGTGGGCAGGCGGTGGAGATCGCGGGGCCGGTCATGCGACGGCCGAGGCGACACCGTGAACCGCCCCGGGTTTCCCGGTGACTACCATCGTCGAGTCCACGGGAGGCAGTGGAGTTCCAGGTTGATCGGCCCGCAAGGCGCCGGCATACTTTGCCCGACGCTCAATCCGCTCGCCGGCCTCATGCGGCAGGACGCCGGCACGACAGACAAGGAGGCGATCATGTCACGGCCAACCCTGTCCGGGGACCGGGTGCGGAACCGCACCGGCCCGGCTCCCGACCTTTCCCCACCAGCCGACGGGCCATCCCGCGACCCGCAACCGTCGGCGGCGGCGTTCGATGCGGCGTTCGGCCCGGAGGATTTCCCGGGCTGCGAGCCGTTCCGCCTCCCGGCGGCCGAGCTCGGCCGCTACGAAGGGCGCCTGGAATTCTGGGAGGCGCGCACCGAGACCGCCTGGAAGGTCCGCGAGCCCACGACCATCTACCACGAGCGGCCCGCCCGGCGGCTGAGCCGGTTGGCGGAGCGGATCGAGTCGCTGCGCGGTTCGCGGATCGAGAGCTTCGGCTCGGCGGACCTGGCGCGGTTCGACGCGGCGGGCAACAAGGTCATGCTCGTCCAAGCCGACGAAGCGCTGTACCTGCACCCGCACCGTTCACGGGTATCCGGGCCGGCCATCGACGTGGACCGGGACCCGCTGCCGGACATGGTGCTGGAGGTCGATTACACCACGGACGTGCGCCGGCGCAAGCTGGGCATCTACGAGACGTGGGGCTTTCCGGAGGTGTGGGTGCTGGTTCCGCCGGAGTCCCGCCGGCGCCCGCCCGGAATCGACATTCACCTCCTTCGGGACGGCCGGTATCGGGAGGCGCCGGAGAGCAGCGCATTCCCGGGCTGGCGCGCGGAGGAGGTCTATCTCGCCCTGATCGAGGGTCCGCTGTCGTCCGGGGCAAGGCCGGCCCTGGAGCGAGTGGCGCGGGCGATGGGCGCACGCGAAGGCACGCGGCCGGAGGACGATCCGATCACCCGCACCATCGTCCGGCACGCGGAGGCGAGGGGCCGCAGGGAAGGTTCCGAGGCAGGCCGCGAGGAAGGTCGGCGGCAGGCGGCGGTCGCGGTGCTCCGCGCCCGGGGCATCGAGGCGAGCCCGCGCCTCGCCGAGGACCGGGCCCTCTTCGGCGGTGTTTCCGGCGATACCCTGATGGAGGCGGCCGTTACGTGCCGGGACGAGGCCGACTTCCGGCGGCGCCTGCGGAACGCGGCCCGATAGGCTCATACCGTCCGGCGCGCCGCACCCATGCCCGACCGGGTCCTGGATCCGGCAGGAAATGGAGGAATGGCGCCTTCGCACGGCGCACTGCAATGGCCGGGCTAGTGTCCTGCAACCTTTCTTGGAAAGAACCTGTCACCAGCCTCGGATATTCCGTCCCTGATCGTATTGAAGGAACCGTGCGCCAGCACGGCGACCACCACAGCCACCACGGCAAACATCACGGCGAACATGCTGGCCAGGGGGCTGGTGGTGATCAGGGCGAGAAGGAGCTTGAGTTTCAGAACGACGAGCTTCCTCGAGACTTCAGGATCATCGGAAAGCCTGACGGCATGAGGTCTCCCGGGTGACGAAACCATTCCCACGATTACCCCGAGCAGAATGATCCAGGGTGTGGCCGGCCGGTAAGCTGCGTCGGCAAGAAGTACGATCGACTCCCGCACCTTCGGGTCCACCCGGGGGTCCTCGGCCCACCTGTCGGCTTCGCGCCCGACGCGAGCCCGGAAATCGTGCGTGGCGGACATCCAGCGCCACCGGAACAAGCCGTAAGCGATCACGGCTGCGATCGCCCAGGCGATCTTGAGCTGTATGGCTTCAGTCACTGTCTTCGTCTCCTGCGGGAGAATGTTCGGCGTTCTCGCGTATCGCACGATATCTTTCCTTGAACTTCAGGGTAATCCTGGGAAACAGGAACCAGAGGATGATGCCGAAGACGACGAGAACCGCAAGGAACCTCCACGTGTCCTCCCTTGCGAATTCGACGACCGCAAGTCCGACGTCGGGCCAAGTCGCTCCATTCGTCGGGTTCACCCTCCCCGTCACCGTCAGGGAGACTCCCCTTCCTGCGACGAGCTGCGACCAACGCCCGTGGACTCGTGGTGTTCGCAGAAGAGGCCAGCCGGTCTCGAGCCGATGAAGAGTACGAAGGCGCCGCCGGGCTGGCCGCGGGCGCCGCGAGCTCCTCGTGGAACACCGCCCGGCAGTGCTCGGCCAGACCGCGGGCCGCGCCGCGCCGCGCATCGTCTCGACCCCGCGTGATGAATCCCCCGGGCAGGCGCCCGCGGGTCTTGAGCGTGCGTTCGTACCGCCCTGGGTGCTCGCGAAGCGGCGCGAGCTGCGAGCGATCCGCAGGCTCGATGGCGGCCTCCGGCCCTCGGCCTCGCCCATGCCCCGAACCCCCTGATCCTCTCGTCCCGTCCCAAGCGCTTCCACCGTCAGGGCCCTCCATGTTCGGCCTGCCGATGTTCAAGTGTCCTCCCCCGTTCCCGGCACTCTGCGACGCTCCAAGTTTCGTCAGTCCATCACCTGTTTCCAACGCCGCGCGGGCATCCGTGCGGAGACGTCCGGCGTCGTCACCGGACGTCTCCGCGCCGGGACGGTGTGGGTCGACCGTCCTCGAGGCGGAAGAACGAATGTCCTTTCCACCCCACGCCGCGCCGCGGCCTCGCGCAACGCCGCCGACGAGCACGGCCGGGGGCGTCGAGGAGGAGTCGGCCCCGTTCGCTGCGCGAGGCAGGCGGCCCGTACTCCGGATCAGGGGAGGCTGACCGACACCTCCTCGAGCGGACGGCGCGCGGGATTCGGGACCTCCGCCGGATAGCCGTACCAGACGAGCCCCACCACCGTCTCCGCGTCCGGATCGATCCACACGAGGTCGTAGAACCGGGGATCGCGGGTCACCGCTCCCGTCGTCCACTTGACCCCGACCCCCTCGCTCCACAGGAAGAGCGAGAAGTTGTGGATCGCGCAGCAGCACGCGGCGTAGTCCTCGCGTGAACGGAGAGGGTCCTCGGAGCTTGCGCACGTCACCACGATCCATCCGGGGATCCGGCTCCACCGGTCGAGCTTCGCCGCCCCGGCCTCGGGTCCCTGCCGGGCGGTCACGATCTCCGCGTTGAGACGGGCGATCGCGGCCGCCGTCTCCGGCCCGAGGAGATAGAAGCGCCACGGTTCGGTGAGGTGGTGGTTGGGGGCCCAGCGGGCGAGATCGAGCGCCTTCCGGGCGAGGTCCACCGGCGCGGGCTCCTCGCGATAGTCGTGGATGGTCCGGCGCGATCGGATGAGATCGGCCATGCCGCCCGCGGACCGGACGACCGGAGGTTCCGGGGCCTCGAGCACTTCGTTCATTCGCTGGCTCCTCCTTCGCGAGCTTCCGAGGCGGACGCCCGGGCGCCCCCGGGAACCCCGCCTCTCCACGACCGATCGGGTCCTTGCGCGGCGGCGTCCCGTCAGTCCGCACCGGCGGGCGCCGCGAGCGCCCACGGCGACATGACGTACGCCGCCCCGACCCGGCCACCGCCGCCGAGGGCGCCGGCCGCATTCGGACAAGCATACATCGCCGGATACACCGCATTCGGCCAGACCTCGACCAGGTACCGTGCACGGAGGGCGGACACGACCTTCGCCGGAAACCTCGGGTCCACGCAGACGCTCTCGCCGCCGCTCGCGTCGATACGCGGGGCATGGAGCGCGTCCTCCAGGCCGAGATCGAGGTCCACGAGGAACGAGACGAGCTGCATCACCGCGGGCATGATCCGGCGCCCTCCCGAGGCGCCGAGGGCAAACCGGTCCCCGCCCCCCCGCTCCACCACCACCGGGCACATGTTGGCGAGCGGCCGGCGCCCCGCCGCGATCGAGTTGGGACGGCCGGGCCGGGGGTCGAACCACATCACCCCGTTGTTCATGAGCACGCCGGTCGCGGGGAACATGACGCGCGAGCCGAACAGAGAGAGCAGGGTCTGGGTGAGGGCGACGAGGTTGCCCCCGCGGTCGACCACGCTCACGTGGGTGGTGCAGGCCGGGTGGGCGGCCTCCGCGTCGTGGCCGATCGCGGCGAGGCGTTCGGCGTACGCGGTGGAGAGAGCGTCGGCATACGCGACGGCGAGGTCCGCCTCGAGCTCCGGCCGGGCCGCCCCCGCCGCGGCGCGGCGCTCGGCGAGAAGAGCGAGCGCCCGCGCGAGGCTCGGCCCGCCGGTGAGCCCGGGGGCGGCGTGCACGGTGGCGCCGCCGTAGGGGATGGCGAGCGCCTCCCGGATCCGGGTCTCCACCCCGGCGAGGTCCTCCGGCCCCAGCCTCGCCCCGAGCCGCTCCGCGTCGGTGACGAGCGAACGCGCGATCGCACCCTCGTAGAAGTCGCGGGGACCGGCCGCCGCGAGCCGCCGCAGGGTCTCCGCGAGCCGCCCGAGCCGGAGCCGGGGAGGCGGCCCGCCCCACTCGGAGCAGGGCGGGAAGCCGCCCGGAAGATACACCCGGCGGCACTCGTCGTCGGCCGCGAGGCGCGCCGCGGTCGAGGCGATCTTGAGGGTGGCGTACCAGTCGGCGTCGAGCCCGCGCTCGGCGAGCTCGATGGCGGGGGCGAGGCAGTCCGCCCACGAGCGGGCGCCGAACCGTTCGAGGGCCGCCGCCACCCCGGCCACCCAGGTGGGGATCGCGATCGAGAGCGGCCCCGTCACGTTCCGGTCCTCCGCGACGGCCGGCCAGTGGAAGAGGTCGGACCCGCGGCCCCGGTCCAGGGGATAGTCGCCGGGGTCGAGGTCCCGCGACGCCGCCAGCCCGAAATCGACCGACCATGCGCGCCCCTCGCCCGCGAGAAGAACGACCATCTGGCCGCAGCCGCCGAGCCCGCTCATCCAGGGCTCCACGGTCCCGAGGGCGAGCCCGGCCGTCACCGCCGCATCCACCGCGTTGCCGCCGCCGGCGAGCACCCGGGCCCCGGCCTCGGACGCCAGGTAGTGCTGGGTCGAGACCACCCCGGCGGACGACCGCACCTCGGGCTTGCACACCCGCCAGGTCTCTCGCATCACCGGTCACCCTCCATACAGGTCCGGCTCGCCCGGCGGCCGGGTCTTGAACCGGCGGTGCACCCAGAGGTACTGCTCCGGGCACGCCCGCGCCCACCGCTCGATGACTTCGTTGACCCGGGCCGCGTCGGAGGGCTCGTCCCCGCCCGGAAAATCCGCGAGGGCCGGCTCGATCACGACCCGGTAGGCACGGCCGCCGCACGACCGCTCCACCCGGAACGGAAGCACCGGGGCGCCGCTCGCCCGGGCGATGCGGGCGGTGGCGGTCAGGGTGGCCGCCGGGCGGCCGAAGAACGGCGCGAACACGCCGTGCCGGAGCCCGAGATCCTGGTCCGGAGCGTACCACACGGCCCGGTTGGCCCGGAGGCGGCGGAGCATCCCCCGCACGTCCGCGCGGTCGAGGAGCCGGCCTCCGAAGCGCTGCCGTCCGTCCCGCGAGGCCCGCTCCATCGAAGGGTCGGCGTGGGGGCGGTACACCCCGTCGACCGGGGCGTCGATGCCGAGCCGCGCCGCACCGATCTCGAGGGTCGTGAAGTGCCCGGCGAGGAGCAGCGCGCCGCGCCCCCGGGCGAGCGCCGCGTCGAGGTGCTCGCGGCCGTCCACCCGGACCAGCTCCCGCAGCGCCGCGGGGTCCGCGTACCAGGCGATCGCGACCTCGATGAGCGCGAACCCGAGCGAACGGAAATGCCGCTCGACGAGCGCGCCGCGCTCCCGGCCGCTCAGCCCGGGGAAGCAGTACGCGAGGTTCGCGGCCGCGATCCGGCGTCGGCGGGGGGCGGCCCGGCGCCACGCCGCGCCGATCAGGTGCGCGGCTTCCGCCCGCCATGCGGGCGGACACCGCACGAGGAGCCGCAGCAACCGCACGAGGGCCCGGTTCTTCGCCGCCCGGCGGACCTCCGACCCCGGTCCGCGCCGGAGCCGGGCCGGGGCCGGCCGGGAGCGGAGGGACGGCCGCGGGCCCCGGCTGCGGCCGTGGCCGGGCGCCTCGTCCCGCTCCCCTTCCCCGATCAGTGCGCGAGCCCCCTCGCGATCTCCCGGATGGCGGCCCAGGCCGCCTCGACGTGGCGGCGCTCGGTGCTCGTCTGCCCCACACAGAAGCGGATGACGAAGGCGCCGTCCACCCGGGCCTGGGTCAGGTACAGCCGCCCGCTGTCGTTCAGGCTCCTCAGGAGCCGTCCGTTGAGCTCGTCGAGGAGTCCCGCATCGTGGACTCCGGCCGGACGGTAGCGGAAGCACAGCAGGGCGAGGCGCGGCGGCACGACCACCTCGAAGTCCGGCTCGGCGTCGATGGCGTCGGCGAGCTCCCCGGCCAGGGCGACGTGGCGGCGCACCATCGCCCGGAGCCCCTCGACCCCGTAGCTGCGGATGACGAACCAGAGCTTGAGGGCGCGGAACCGGCGCCCGAGGGCGATGCCCCAGTCGCGGTAGTCGATGACCCGCCCGTGCTCCGTGGTCCGCAGGTACTCGGGGGCGATCTCGAACGTGCGGACGTAGGCGGCCGCGTCGCGCACGAAGTGGGCCGAGCAGTCGAAGTTGACCATCATCCACTTGTGCGGGTTGACCACGAAGCTGTCCGCATGCTCGACGCCGGCGAGCATCCCGCGGAACTCGGGGGCGATGGCCGCGGCGCCGGCCCATGCCGCGTCCACGTGGAGCATGAGATCGCGGCGCCGGCAGATCTCGCCGACCCGGTCCAGCCGGTCGAATCCCGAGGCGCCGGTGGTGCCCACGGTGGCGACGGCCAGGATCGGCTTCGCCCCGGCGGCCGTGTCCCGCTCGACGGCCGCCGCGAGCTCGCCGCACCGCATAGCGCCGTCCTCCCCGACCGGGATCGCCCGCAGGCTCTCGCTCCCGAGCCCCGCGATCCGCACCGCCTTCTCGACCGAGGAATGGGCCTCGACCGAGGTGTAGAGCCGGAGCCGGTCGTCGCCCGACACCCCGCGGCGGTTCGCCGCGAACCCGGTCGCCCGCTCCCGGGCGGCGAGGATCGCGCACAGGGTCGCGCTCGACGCGGTGTCCTGGATGACCCCGGAGAAGCCCTCCGGGAGTCCGATCATCTGCCGGAGCCAGTCGAGAACGCGGGTCTCGAGCTCCGTGCCGGCGGGCGAGGTCTGCCACAGCATGCAGTTCACGCCGAGGGTGGCGGTCAGCATCTCGGCGAGCACCGAGGGCGGGCTCGAGTTGGCGGGAAAGTACGCGAAGAACGAGGGGTGCTGCCAGTGCGTGACCCCGGGCAGGAGGTCGCGCTCGAAGTCGGCGAAGATCCGCTCGAACGGCTCGCCCGCTTCCGGCGGGCCGGCGGGCAGCCGATCCGCGATCTCGCCCGGGCGCACGCCGGAACGCACCGGCCGGGATTCGACCGTCTCCAGGTAGTCGGCCATCCAGTCCACGAGGCGGTGGGCGTGGCGGCGGTATTCGGCGGCGTCCATCGACCCTACTCCGTTTCGTACTCGGCGGCGGGGGCCCGGGCGAGCAGGGCCTCGACCGCCGCCGCGGGGGTCGCGTCCCCGCGGACGACGGCCGCCACCTGCCCGGTGATCGGCATCTCGATCCCGAACCGCTCGGCGAGCGCGAGCAGCACGGGGGCGGCGGTGGCGCCCTCGACCACCCGGCCCGCCCGTTCCCTCGCCTCGTCCGGGGTGCTCCCGGCCCCGAGGGCGAGCCCGAAGCGGCGGTTGCGGGACTGGTCGTCGGTGCAGGTGAGGACGAGGTCGCCGAGCCCCGCGAGCCCCATCAGGGTCGCGGGCCGGGCGCCGGCGATCCGCCCGAGACGCAGCATCTCGCCGAGGCCCCGGGAGACGATCGCGGCCCTCGTATTGGCGCCGAGCCCGAGCCCGTCCGCGGCCCCCGCCGCCACCGCGAGGACGTTCTTGACCGCGCCTCCCAGGGAGACCCCGGCCACGTCGTCGTTCGCGTAGGCGCGAAAGCGCGGCCCGTGGAGGAGCGCGGCGAGCCGGCGGGCGCGGTCGAGATCGGCGCACGCGACGGCCACCGCGGCGGGGAGCCCGGCCGCGACCTCGCCGGCGAAGGTCGGCCCCGACACGACGGCGGCCCGCGCCGCGGTCCCGAGGGCGTCCACCGCCACCTCGTGCAGCCACCGGCCGGTTCCCGGATCGACGCCCTTGGTCGCCCACGCGATACCGGCGCCCTCCCGGGCCGCACCCGCCACCCGCCCGATCACCTCCCGGAACGCGTGGCTCGGCACCGCGACCAGGACCTCGCCGGCGCTCTCCACCGCCCCCTCCAGCCCGGTCGCGATCGAGAGGCCGGGGGGAAAGGAATGGCCGGGAAGATATCGGCGGTTCTCGCGGCTCCGGTCCAACCGGGCGGCGGCGTCTCCATCGCGGGCCCACAGGCGCACCGGGGACCCGTTCCGGGCGAGGAGCAGGGCGAGCGCGGTCCCCCAGGCTCCGGCGCCGAGAACCGCGATCACCCGCCGGACGCTCCCCGGGTCCATGCCCCGAGCCGCACCCGCACCCGCACCCGGACCCGGACGCCGGTGAGGAGACGCGAGTGCGACGGGATCATCCGGGCGCCCGCCTCGTCAGTCGGCCGGCTCCGGCGCCGGGGCCTGCCGCCGGCGCCAGATCTCCTCGAAATCGGCCGGCTGCATGATGAAGGGCGGGAACCCGCCCCGCACCGAGAGCGCGGTCACCGTCTCCCGGGCGTATGGATACAGCATCCCGGGACAGCTCACGGCGAGCGTTCGGGGGAGCGCTTCGTCCGTCGCTCCGGTGACCGCGAACAGCCCCCCCAGGACGACCTCGATCACCATCGCCGGCCGGCCGCCGAGGCGCGCCTCGACGTTCACGTGGAGGGTGGACTCGATCAGGCCGTTCTCGAGCCGGGAACCTCCGGCGTGCATCCGCATGTCGACCTCGGGCTTCCATTCCTCGCCGAACACCGCCGGTGAGAGCGGGTTCTCGAGCGAGAGGTCCTTGGTGTAGACGCGCACGAGCTCGAGCTTCACGGGATCGATCCTGCGGGAGCGGCGGAGGGAGGACCGCGGGCGCCGCTTCGGTCATTCCTTCGCCAGCGGGAGGTCCGCGTTCTGCCACGCCAGCATCCCCCCTTGCAGGCGATGGACCCGCTCGAACCCCTCCGACCGGAGGCGCCGGGCCGCGTTGGCCGACTGCTGGCCGGTCCGGCAGGCCGCGATCACCGGCCGCTGCCGGTACTTCCCCAGCCGGCCGAGGCGGCTCTCGATCTGGTCGAAGGGCACGTGGATCGCATTGACGATGTGGCCGTTGCGGAACTCGCCGTCGGGGCGCAGATCGATGACCACCGCATCCTCGTGGCTGATGAGCCGGACCGTGTCGGCGGGCGACAGCTGGCCCGGTCCGGTGGTCGAGACGGAGGTCCACACGAGCGCCGCGAGGAGCCCGAGAAAGACCAGGACGAGGACCGCGTTGTCGAGCGCGAATGCGGCGAGCTGTTCCATCGGGGCCCGGTATCGGGGAATGCGGGGAGACGGCCGGTCCGGCGCACGAGCCGGGACGGTGGTATGTTAGCGGCGCGCGTGGCAAACGCCAAAGGAATTCGATGAAGAGACGTACCGGGGCGGCCGCGCTCGTCGTCCGGGCGGTTGCGCTCTCGGCGGGGCTCGCGTTCTCGTCGGGCCCGGCATCGAGCGACGAATCGAAGACCCTGCCGGTCGGCCAGCTCGAGGCCTTCGGCGAGGTATTCGACCTCGTCAAGGAGCAGTACGTCCACGCGGTGGACGACCGCAAGCTGCTCGTGGACGCGATCCGGGGCATGGTGGACGGACTCGACCCGCACTCCGCCTATCTCACCGCCAAGGAGCACCGGGAGCTCCAGGAAGGCGCCTCGGGCGAATTCGGCGGGCTCGGCATCGAGATCACGGCCGAGGACGGCCTCATCCGCATCATCACCCCGCTCGACGACAGCCCGGCCGACGAAGCGGGGCTCCTGCCGGGAGACCTCGTGATCCGGGTGGACGGGGAATCGGTGCGCGACCTCACCGCGACCGAGGCCGCGAAGCGGATCCGGGGCCAGCCCGGCACCCCGGTCACCCTGACGATCGCGCGCGAAGGCGAGGGCGGGCCGATCGAGTTCACCATCGTCCGGGACATCGTCGAGATCGCGAGCGTCAAGTCCGATCTCGTCGAGCCGGGCTTCGCACGCATCCGGATCTCGCGGTTCCAGACCCGGACCGGGCCGCGCCTCCTCGAGGAGATCCGGCGGGTGGAGGAGGCGAACGACGGCCCGCTGTCGGGAGCGGTCCTCGACCTTCGGAACAACCCCGGAGGCGTCCTGTCCGGCGCGGTCTCCGTCGCCGACGCCTTCCTCGACGGCGGGCTCATCGTCTACACCGAGGGCCGGGGCGCCGAATCGCGCGAGGAGTACTACGCGAAGCCCTCCGACTTCCTGGACGGCATACCCATCGTCGCCCTCGTCAACGGCGGCTCCGCCTCCGCGGCCGAGATCGTCGCCGGCGCCCTCCAGGATCGCCGGCGGGCGGTGATCGCGGGAACCCGGACGTTCGGAAAGGGCTCCGTCCAGACCATCGTGGCCCTGGACGACGGCTCGGCCCTGAAGCTCACCACCTCCCGGTACTACACCCCGTCCGGCCACTCGATCCAGGCGCGGGGCATCATTCCCGACATCGAGCTTCCCGCGCTCCGGATCGAGGCGGCGGAGAGCGGAAGCTCGATACTCGAGGGCAATCTCCCGGGGCACCTCGACAGCGACGGCGGGGCCCCCGCGAAGACGCGATCCGGAGCCTCGGCGGAGTCGCTCGCGGTGGAAGACTTTCCGCTCTTCCAGGCAGTCAACCTTCTGAAGGGGCTCGCGCTGCAGCGACCGGGGGCCTGAACGGCCGAACCCGTGCGCGCTTCCGCCATCATCGCCGTCGTGCTTTCGATCGCCGTGGCCGGCTGGATGTTCTCCGGGCGGTTCGGCGGCGGGGAGCGCCCTCCCGCGGCCCCGGAGACGGACCTCGGGGCGCCGCCGCCGAACCCGGTCCCCCGCGTCCGGGTGGAGCGCATGACGGCGCGCCCGCACGAGGTCGCGATCTCGGTCCGGGGGCGGTCCGAGGCCTCCCGCCGGGTGGACGTCCGGGCCGAGACGGACGGACGGGTCGTGGAGGTCGGGGCCTCGCGGGGCGACGCGGTCCGCAAGGGCGGCGTGCTCGCGCGCCTCGCCGTCGAGGAACGCCGGGCGAAGCTCGCGGAGTACGAGGCCCGGCTTCGGCAGCGGCGGATCCATTTCGAGGCGGCCGAAGCGCTCGCCAGGAAGGGGTTGAGCTCCCGGGAAGCGCTCGCGACCGCCAGGGCCGACGTCGACGCGGCGAAGGCCGCGGTGGAACAGGTCGAGATCGAGATCGCCCGGACCCGCCTCCGCGCCCCGTTCGACGGCCTGCTCCTGCAAGGGCACGCGGAGCTCGGCGACTACCTCAAGCAGGGGGATCGCTTCGGGCGCATCATCGATCTCGACCCCGTCCTCTTCGTCGGCAACGTGACCGAACGGGCCGTCGCATGGCTCCGGCCCGGCCTGCCGGCGGCGGTGAGAACCCTCGCGGGGCGGGAGATCCGGGGGACCCTCCGCTACATTGCCCCGTCGGCGGATCCGGCGGCGCGAACGTACCGGATCGAAGTCGAGTCGGCGAACCCCGGCTACCGGGTACGTGAAGGGATCACCGTCGACATCGCCGTCGAGGTCGATACCAGGATGGCGCACTTCGTCACCCCGGCCCTCCTCAGCCTCGCCGACGACGGCGCCATCGGGCTCAAGACGGTGGACGAGCGCAACCGGGTGCGCTTCCGGCCGGCCGACATCATCGAGGACACCCCGGACGGGGTCTGGCTCGGAGGGCTGCCGGCCCGGATCAGGGTCATCACGGTCGGACAGGACTTCGTGTCGGCCGGGCAGGAAGTGGCGCCGGTCGGCCCCGACGAATCGGGCGGCGGCCCCGAGGGCGGCGGTCCCGGCTCGGGCCGGGTCCCGGGGGCCGAGCTGCCGGCCGCGGCCTGGCCGGCCGGGACGGCTCCCGCCGGGAGCACCCCGGAGGCTCCGCCCCCCGCCGCCTCGCCGCGGAGCACGTCGTGACCCTCATCGACGCGGCGGTCAGCCGCTCCCGGACGACCCTCTCCGCGCTCGTGCTCATCCTCGCCACCGGATTCGCCGCCTACGTCCGGATCCCGAAGGAGGCGGACCCCGACATCTCCATCCCCATCATCTACGTCAACCTGCACCACGAGGGGATCGGCCCGGAAGACGCCGAACGCCTCCTCGCCCGCCCGATGGAGATCGAGCTCCGATCGATCGAGGGTCTCAAGCAGCTCTCGTCCGCCGCCTACCAGGGCGGCGCCTGGCTGCTGCTCGAGTTCGACGCGGGTTTCGATCCGGACCAGGCGCTCGACGACGTTCGCGACCAGGTCGACAAGGCCAAGCCCGAGCTGCCGGAGGACACCGACGAGCCGGGGGTGGTCGAGATCAACCTGAGCGAGTTCCCGGTGATCGTCGTCACCCTCGGAGGATCCCTTCCGGAACGCGCGCTGCTCGGCATCGCCCGGAACCTGGAGGACCGGCTGGAGGCGATCCCGAGCGTCCTCGACGCGAAGATCGGCGGGGACCGCAAGGAGGTCGTGGAGATCATCATCGATCCGATGCTCATGGAGAGCTACGAGATCGACGCCGGGGACGTGCTCCGGATGGTGGCGCGGTCCAACACGCTCGTCGCCGCCGGGCAGCTCGATACCGGCCGGGGCCGATTCCCGGTCACGGTGCCGGGCCTCTTCGAATCCCTGCCCGACGTCCTGGACATGCCGATCAAGGTCTCGGGGGACAGCGCGCTCACGGTACGGGACATCGCCTCCGTGCGCCGCACCTTCAAGGACCGCACGACCGTCGCGCGGGTCAACGGCAAGCCGGCGCTCAGCCTGGAGGTCTCCAAGCGGACCGGCGAGAACATCATCGACACCACGAACGCGGTGCGCCGGGCGGTCGAGGCGGAGCGGGCCCACTGGCCGCCGGGCGTGGAAGTCCGGTTCTCCCAGGACCGGTCGGGCGACATCCGCACCATGCTCGAGGACCTCGAGAACAACGTGACGAGCGCGATCCTCCTCGTGATGATCATCGTCGTGGCCGCGCTCGGACTGCGCTCCGGATTCCTCGTCGGGATCGCGATCCCGGGCTCCTTTCTCACCGGGGTCCTGGTGCTGTCCACCCTCGGGCTCACCGTCAACATCGTCGTGCTGTTCTCGCTCATCCTGGCCGTGGGCATGCTCGTGGACGGAGCCATCGTCGTCACCGAGTACGCGGACCGGAAGATGCGCGAAGGCGAGCTGCCCCGTCACGCCTACGTGCTCGCGGCGAGGCGGATGAGCTGGCCCATCATCGCCTCGACCGCGACCACCCTCGCCGCGTTCGCCCCGCTGCTGTTCTGGCCGGGCATCGTCGGCGAGTTCATGAAGTTTCTTCCCATCACCCTGCTCGCCACCCTGAGCGCCTCCCTGCTGATGGCGCTCGTGTTCGTGCCGGTGCTCGGCACCAATCTCGCCGCGGTCACGCGGGGCTTCCTGGTCGTCGGGACGGCGCTCGCCGGCGGAGCGCTCGCGGCCGCCCTCGCGTTCCGCGGCTTCGGCCCGTGGCTCGGGGGGCCGCCGGGAACGGCCGGGAACGCGGCCGCCGCGGCTGCCGGGCTCGCGGGGGCATGGCTCGGCTGGCTCGCCGGAAGGCGGCTCGGGGAATGGTCGGACCGCCGCTTCCTGCACCGGCCCGCCCGGAACGCCGCCGGGAGCCGGGCTCTGCGGGCGGAGAGCGGCGTGGACCCGACGACCCTGCCCGGGTTCACCGGCGTCTACGTGCGAGGTCTCGCCCGCGTGCTCCGCCGCCCCGGCGCCGTGCTCGCCGCGGCCGGGGCGGCGCTCGCCCTCGCGTGGGCGGCATACGCCCAATTCGGCAAGGGCGTGGAGTTCTTCCCCGACGTGGAGCCGGAACAGGCCAAGGTCCTCGTCCATGCGCGGGGAAACCTCTCCGTAGCGGAGAAGTCCGAGCTGGTGCGGGAGGTCGAGGCGGAGATCCTCGCGATGCAGCGCGAGCGGGGCGAGTTCAACACCGTCTACATGCTCGCCGGCAACCTCGACGACAAGGGCGACGATCCGGAGGACGTCATCGGCACGCTCTCGCTCGAGCTCGCGGACTGGCAGACGCGGCGGACGGCCAACGAGATCCTGTCCGAGATCCGGGAACGCACCGCTCCTCTCGCGGGGGTCCGGGTGGAGACCCGGTTCCCGAGGGCGGGCCCGCCGGTCGGAAAGCCCGTCGCGTTGCAGCTCACCTCGCGGGATCCGGAGCGGCTGGCCGCGGAAGCGGCCCGCGTCGCCGGGTTCTTCCGGAGCCTCCCCGGCCTCGAGGCCGTCGAGGACGGACGGCCGATCCCGGGGATCGAGTGGGAGATCGGCGTCGACCGCATCCAGGCCGCGAAGTTCGGGCTCGACCTGACGACCGTCGGACAGTTCGTGCAGCTCGTCACCCGGGGTCTCAAGATCTCCGACTATCGCCCCGACGACAGCGACGAGGAGATCGAGCTCGTGATCCGGTACCCGGAGTCGTACCGGACGATCGACGAGCTCGACCGCATCCGGATCCCGACCGCACGGGGCGGGGTGCCGATCGGCAACTTCGTCGAGCGCCGGGCGCGCGCCCGTACCGGAACCCTGCGCCGCAAGAGCGCGATGCGCGAGATCACGGTGCGCGCCGACGTGCTGCCCGGGGTGCTGGCCGACGACATGGTCCGGGAGATCGAAGAGTGGATCGCCGCCGAGGGCATCGATCCCCGGGTGGAGTGGGCCTTTCGCGGCGAGGACGAAGAGCAGCAGCGGGCCCGGGAGTTCCTGGCTCAGGCGTTCGGGATCGCGCTGTTCGTGATGGCCCTCATTCTCGTGACCCAGTTCAACCGCTTCTACTCCGCACTGCTCATCCTGTCCGCGGTCGTACTCTCGACCGTGGGGGTGCTGATCGGCCTGCTCGTCACCCGTCAGCCGTTCGGGATCGTGATGAGCGGCATCGGGGTCATCGCCCTCGCCGGCATCGTCGTCAACAACAACATCGTGCTCATCGACACCTTCGACCGGCTGCGCCGGACCATCGCCGATCCGGTCCAGGCGATCCTGCGCACCGGGGCCCAGCGCCTGCGGCCGGTGATCCTCACCACCGTGACGACCATCTGCGGACTGATGCCGATGGTGATGCAGGTCAACATCGACCTCTTCTCGCGGGCGATCACGACCGGCGCCCCCTCCACCCAGTGGTGGACCCAGCTCGCGACCACGGTCGCATCCGGCCTCGCCTTCGCGACCCTCCTCACCCTCGTGGTGACCCCCTGTGCGCTCATGGTCCGGGAGAACTACCGCGCACGCGCCGCCGCACCCTGAGCCGGGCGGCGCCTCTTCGGGGGGCGCGCCGGGCGGCTCGGGGAGGGAGGGTCCGAGCCGGGCAGGCCCTCCCCCGGACGACGGGCGCCCCGCCCATCCGGTTTATATTGGCGGGCATGTCGGCGCTGGTCGGGGACATCGGCGGCACTTGGGCGAGGTTCGGCCTCGTCGAGCCGGACGGCGCGTTCCATCGGGTCGCGGTCCGCGCGTGCGCCGACCACGCGGGGCTCGCCGAGGCCCTGGACGCCTATCTCGAAGACGCCGCGCGGGGGGTTCGCCCCCGGCGGGCGGCCATCTCGGTCGCCGGCCCGGTCACCGGGGACCGGGTGAGCCTCACCAACCACCCGTGGTCGTTCTCGGTGGAGACCCTCCGCCGACGCTTCGGCTTCGAATCGCTGGCGGTGGTCAACGACTTCAGCGCCGTCGCCCGCGGGGCGCCGCATCTCGGCGAGGAGGACCGCCTTCGGATCGGGGGCGGCCGGCCGGCGGCGGGGGCGGCCATCACGGTGGTCGGGCCGGGCACCGGCCTCGGGGTGTCCGGCCTGGTCCCCGCCCCCGGCGGCTGGGCGGTGGTCGAAGGAGAGGGCGGACACGCCACGATGGCGGCGGCCGACCGGCGCGAGGCGCGGATCCTCGCGGAAGTCGCCCGCGAGATCGGACACGTCTCGGCCGAGCGGGTGCTGTCCGGACCGGGGCTCGTCAACCTCCACCGCGCCCTTCTCCGCCTCGACGGCGAGGACCCGTCCGGCCCGGCGCCGACCGCGGAGGACATCGTGGCCGAGGGGGCCGGCCGGCGCTCGCCCCGGTGCGGCGAGGTGCTCGACCTCGCGGCGGAGCTCCTCGGCACGTTCGCCGCCGACACGGCCCTCACCCTCGGCGCGCGCGGCGGGGTCTACATCGGGGGCGGCCTCGTGCCGCGGTACGCGGATCGCTTCGCCCGGTCCGGGTTCCGGCGCCGCTTCGAGGCCAAGGGGCGGTTCTCCGACTACCTCGCCGCCATCCCGACCTACCTCATCCTGCACGAGCTTCCCGCCTTCCTGGGGCTCGCTGCCCTCCTCGGCGAGCCGCCGGCCCGGACGGGTACGGGCTGAAGGCGAGCCGCGGGCGGGGAGGGCCGGGCCGGGCGGGCGGATCAGCCCCGGCGGGCCGCCCCGAGAAGGCAGAGCGCGCCGGCCCCCGCCGCCGCGAGACCGGGGTAGAGACCGAAGCCCTCGGGCGGCCGGCCGAGCAGGAGCGCACCGGCGACGACGAGGCCCGCCCCGGCGATCGCGAGGACGATCCGGCCGCTCTCGCCCGCCGGCCTGTCGGCCCGCCCGGGCGGAGGAAGGGCCGCCTGGCGCTTCAGGTAGTCATGGACCAGCTCGGGAAGCTCCGGCGCGAGGTGCATCCAGCGCGGGAGCCGGCCGCGCATCCGCTCCCCGATCGCCCGCACCGACCCCTGGTCCCGGATCCACTGCTCGAGGATCGGCCGGCCGGTCGCCCACAGGTCGAAGTCCGGATAGAGCTGCCGGGCGAGCCCCTCGATGTGCAGCAGCGTCTTCTGGAGGAGGACGAGCTGCGGCTGCACCTCCATTTCGAAGCGCCGCGCGGTGCGGAACAGGCGCACCAGGAGCTGCCCGAAGGAGATGTCCTTCAGCGGGCGATGGACGATGGGCTCGCACACCGCGCGGATCGCGGACTCGAACTCCTCCGCCCGCACGTGGGGCGGCACCCACCCCGAGGCGACGTGCAGCTCCGCCACCTCCCGGTAGTCGCCCCGGAGGAACGCGAAGAGGTTCTCCGCGAGGTATCGCCGATCTTCGGTGCCGAGGCTGCCCACGATGCCGAAGTCCACCGCGATGTAGTGCGGCGAATCGCGGGAGACGAAGATGTTCCCGGGATGCAGGTCGGCGTGGAAGAAGTTGTGGTGGAAGACCTGGGTGAAGAAGATCTCGGCCCCCCGCTCGGCGAGATGCTCGAGATCGAACCCGGCTTCGCGGAGCGCCTCGACGTCGTCCACCGGGATGCCGTCGATCCGATCGAGCACGAGCACTTCGCGCCGGGTATGCGACCAGTGCACCCGCGGCACCTCCAGCAGCCCGGTCCCGAGGAAGTGGCGCCGCAGGGTCGAGGCGGCCGCCCCCTCGCGCAGCATGTCGAGCTCGTCGAGGAGGATCTTCTCGAACTCGGCGACGACCGCCGCCGGATGGAGCCAGCGTACGGCCGGGACGAACCGCTCCGCGAGCCGGGCGAGGAGGCGCAGCAGCCCGACGTCGCGCCGGATCACCTTCTCGAGCGCCGGCCGCACCACCTTGACGACGACCGGAGCCCCGCCCGGAAGCCGGGCCGGGTGCACCTGCGCGATCGAGGCCGACGCGAGCGGGGTCTCGACGAACTCCTCGAACCACTCTTCGAGGGGCGAGCCGAGCGAGCGCTCCACGATCCCCCGGGCCACCCCGCCCGGGAACGGCGGCACGTGGTCGCGGAGGAGCGCGAGCTCCTCCGCGACGTCGTCGGGGACGAGGTCCGGGCGGGCGGACAGGGCCTGCCCGAACTTCACGAAGATGGGGCCCAGGGTCTCCAGGGTCCGGCGGACCCGGACCCCGCGCGGGGCCCGCCGCGCATCGTAGTCCTTGCCGGTCAGGATGCCGAGCACGACGAGGTCGAGACGATACCGGATCGCGACCCCCGCGATGCGGAGCAATCGCCACAACCTTCCCATCGGCTCCGGGGGTGACCGGGCTCAGCGCACCCGGTCGAGCCGTTCCTCGAGATCCGCCGCCTTGTCGATGAGTGCCCGGACCCCGCCGGCGAAACGGGAGCGGGCCGGAGCGTCCGGGACGATCCGCGCCTCCTCCTCGAGGTACTCGGCGAGATCGTCCACGAGCCGGGCCGCCGACCTGCGGGCCCGGAGCAGCCGCCCGAGCGCCGTGCGGGAGACCGCATGCGCGACGACCCCGCCCGCCGCGCGGGCGAGCAGCGCCTCGTAGTCGGGCTCGATCCGGCGAAGGAGCCGGACGAACCCCGCCCGCGCATCGGGGCTGCCGTGCGCCTCGAGCCCTCCGAAGAGGTCCCCGGACGGGGGCTCGCGGCGGAGCGCGCCGAGGAACCGGAGGAAGTCGGGGACGCTTCCCGCGAGCACGAGGTCGGCGCCGGCCGGCCGCCCCGCCGATCCGCCGCCCCCCTCCCCGCCGGCGGCGGCCCCGGCCTCTCCGGGGGCGGGACCGGGCGCCCCCGCCTCGCCGGCGATGGGCGGAGCGCCTGCTTCCGGCCGATCGTCCCCGGGCGGCGGGGGACCCGCCGCGGCCTCCTCCGCCTGCGCCTGCGCGCCGGCCGCGGCCCCCTCCGCCCCGGCCGCGAAGTCCTCCTCGCGGATCCGGCGCGGGGGCAGGATGCGGAGCGCCCCGTCCCGCACCTCGATCTCGAGGCAGCGGCCGGTCCCCCGCACCACGAGCGCGAGGCGCCGGCCCTCGCTCTCGTGCAGCAGCTCCGGAAGGTCCGGATCGGCGGCCGCGGCGAGGGCGGACACCCCGCGGCCGATCCCTTCGAACAGCAGGTCGGCCGGGGCGCTCACCGGTAGCCTCGGTGCACCGCGACCACCCCCGCGCTCAGGTTGAAGTACCGGCACCGCCGGAACCCCACCGCCCGCATCATCTCGAGCAGGGCGTCCTGGTCCGGGTGCATGCGGATCGACTCGGCGAGGTAGCGGTACGCGTCCTCGTCGCCGGCCACGAGCCGGCCGACCCGCGGGAGGACCGAGAAGGAGTAGTGGTCGTACAGCGGGCGGAGCAGGGGAACGGTGACGCGGGAGAACTCCAGGACCACGAACCGGCCGGACGGGCGCAGGCACTCCCGGACCGCCGCGACGGCCTTCTCGATCCGGGTCACGTTGCGGAGCCCGAACCCCATCATCACGCAGTCGAAGCTGCCCCGGGCGAAGGGCAGGCGCTCGGCATCCGCGCAGACGAAGCGAAGCCGCCCGGCCGGGGCGCGGTCGAGGAGCCGGTCCCGGCCGATCCGGAGCATGTCCGGGTTCACGTCCGCCACGACCACCTCCCCGGCGCCCCGGGCGAGGGCGAGCCGCGCGAGGTCGCCGGTCCCGCCCGCGAGATCGAGCACCCGGTCGCCCGGGCGGAGCCGGGCCGCGAGGATGCAGAACCGCTTCCAGAGCCGGTGCAGGCCGAAGGACATGAGGTCGTTCATCAGGTCGTAGCGGGGGGCCACCGACGAGAACACCTCGCCCACCCGCGCCGCCTTGTCGCCCTCGCCGACCCGCTCGTAACCGAAGTGCGTCGTGTCCATCGGCCGGTGCTCGCCGCCCGGGCTACAGGATGTAGCGGGTAAGGTCCTCGTTCTCGAGCAGCTCGCCGAGCTCGCGGTCCACGTAGCCGGCGTCGATGACCACCGGCTCGCCTCTCCGGTCGGGCGCGTCGAAGGAGATCGACTCGAGGAGCCGCTCCATCACGGTGTGCAGCCGGCGGGCGCCGATGTTCTCGGTGCGTTCGTTCACCCGCCACGCGACCTCCGCGATACGCCCGACCCCGTCCTCCGCGAATTCGATCCGGACCTCCTCGGTCCCCATCAGGGCCGAGTACTGGGCGGTCAGCGACGCATCGGGCTCGGTCAGGATCCGGACGAAGTCGTCCGTCCGCAGGGCGTCGAGCTCCACCCGGATCGGCAGCCGCCCTTGCAGCTCGGGGATGAGGTCGGAGGGGCGCGCGACGTGGAACGCCCCCGACGCGATGAACAGGATGTGATCGGTCCGCACCATTCCATAGCGGGTGTTCACGGTGCTGCCCTCGACGAGGGGCAGGAGGTCGCGCTGCACGCCCTCGCGCGAGACGTCCGTACCCTGGTACTCGCTGCGGCGGGCCACCTTGTCGATCTCGTCGATGAACACGATGGCGTTCTCCTCGGTGTCGCGGAGCGCCCGGGCCTTGAGCTCCTCGTCGTCGATGAGCTTCGCCGCCTCCTCCTCGGCGAGGAGCCGCATCGCCTCCTTCACCGGCACCGAGCGGGTCCGGGTCCGGCTGGAGCCGAGGTTCTGGAACAGCCCCTGGAGCTGGCTCGTCATCTCCTCCATGCCGGGCGGGGCCATGATCTCCACGCCGATCTGCGGCGTGTTCACGTCGATCTCGACCTCGCGTTCGTCGAGCTTTCCGTCGCGAAGGAGCGTGCGGAACTTCTCGCGCGTCTCCGACCCGGACGAAGCGCCGTCCCTCCGGTCGCCCGGCAGCAGGGCGTCGAGGAGACGTTCCTCGGCGTTCGCCTCCGCCCGGTGCCGCACCTTCTCCGTCGCCCGGCCGCGGGCCATCGAGATCGCCGCGTCGACCAGGTCGCGGATGATCGACTCCACGTCCCGGCCGACGTAGCCCACTTCGGTGAACTTGGTCGCCTCGACCTTGATGAAGGGGGCGTCCGCGAGGCGCGCGAGCCGGCGGGCGATCTCCGTCTTGCCGACCCCCGTCGGGCCGATCATGAGGATGTTCTTCGGGGTGATCTCGCGGCGCAGCTCGTCGTCGAGCTGGGCCCGCCTCCACCGGTTGCGGAGCGCGATCGCGACCGCCCGCTTCGCGCGGGCCTGCCCGATGATGTGCTTGTCGAGCTCGTGGACGATCTCGCGGGGGGTCATCTCCGACATGGTTCAGTCACCCGCCTCCGCCGGCCCGAGCTCCTCCAGGGTGCGCCCCTCGTTGGTGTAGATGCAGATCTCGGCCGCGACCGCAAGGCTCTTCTCGACGATGGCGCGGGCGTCGAGCTCGCTGTTCTCGCAGAGCACCCGCGCCGCCGCGAGCGCATAGGGGCCGCCGGAGCCGATCGCGGTCACCGGGTGCTCGGGCTCCACCACGTCGCCGTTGCCGGAGAGCACCAGGGTCACGGAACGATCCGCGACCACGAGCATCGCTTCGAGCCGGCGCAGGATCCGGTCCGTCCGCCAGTCCTTGGCAAGCTCCACCGCCGCCCGCGGGAGCTGCCCGGAGTGCTGCTCCAGCTTGCCCTCGAAGCGCTCGAGCAGGGTGAACGCGTCGGCCGTGCCCCCCGCGAACCCCGCGAGCACCGTGCCCTGGTGGAGGCGGCGGACCTTCTTCGCGTTCCCCTTGATGACCGTCGCGCCGAGGGTCACCTGCCCGTCCGCGCCGAACACGACGCGCCCGCCCCGGCGGACCGCGAGTACGGTCGTCCCGATCATCGGTCCGGGAGGGGTCACGAGCGCGGCCCGTCGCCCCGCCCGCGCCGCGCCCGCGGATGCGCCTCGTCGTACACCGCGGCGAGGTGCTGGAAGTCGAGGTGGGTGTAGATCTGGGTCGTTCCGAGATCGGCGTGGCCGAGCAGCTCCTGGACCGCCCGCAGGTCGCCGCTCGATTCGAGGAGATGGCTCGCGAACGAGTGGCGGAGCATGTGGGGATGGAGATCGATCCCGTGCCGGGCCGCGAACCGCCGGACCCGGTCCTGGATCGCCCGCGCTCCGAGCCGCCTTCCGGAGCGGCTGACGAACACCGCCGGCTCCTCGCCGCCCCGCCGGACCGCGAGCCACCGGCCGAGGGCCTCCCGGGCCTTCCGGCCGACGGGGACGATCCGGCGCTTCGACCCCTTGCCGAGCACGCTGACCAGGCCCGAGGCAAGGTCGAGGTCGCCGATCGACAACCCCTGCACCTCGCCGAGACGAAGGCCGGAGGAGTACAGGAGCTCGAGGATCGCGAGGTCGCGCACCGCCTCGTAGCCCTCCGGGGGGTCCCCGTCGAGCAGGTCGGCCGTCTCGTCGGGGTCGAGCGCCTTCGGCAGGCGCCGCGCCACCTTCGGGGCGCGCACCGGGCGGGCGGGGTTGTGCTCCGCGACCCCCTCCCGGATCAGGAAGTCGAGGAAGGTGCGAAGGGCCGACAGCCGCCGCTGGATGGACCGGCCGGACAGCCCGTTGCGATGGCACCAGGCCGCGAAGCCCTGGACCTCCGCCGCGCCGAGCGCCGTCCAGCCGGACTTTCCGGCCGCCGCGAAGTAGCCGGCGGCGGCGGAGAGGTCGCGCCGGTAGGCGCCCTCGGTGTGCGCGGAGAGCCGCCGTTCGTGTGCGAGATGACGCGCGAACGTGTCGACCGGCTCCATCCAGGCCGGGGGGGGAGGGAGGGACGCCGCCGCGGGCGGGGAGGAGGTTCGCGGGCTCATCGAGGGCTCTCGGGTCCATGCTCCGACCGGCGCGCCGCCGGAAGCGGCGGGGCAGGTTATCAGAACGGCGCGGGCCGCGGCGACCGGCTCCGGCGCCGCGCCAGGGCAATCGCATTCGAGCCTTTCAACCGTCGAATGGCGATTTCCAAGCCCGTTTCGGGCCGATCTCGCCATCGAGGAACGCCGAGGTGGACCGGGCGTCCCGAGGGTTCATCTACGGCTGATCCGGCTGGCTTGGCGGCCCGGAAACGACATTCTACGTCCGAATGCGATTGCCCTGGCGCCGCGCCCAGGGCGATTTCGTTCCGCATCGCGGACGTGCGCCGGAGGCGCCCCGAAGACGATCTCGGGCGAAACAGGGTCGAAAATGCGAGGTTGACGATTCATGTGGCCCGAATCAGGGCGCGGCGACGGTCCCTGGAGCCGGACACCGGCAGAATGGAACGTTCCTGGCGACGTGCCTCACACCCCGTTCCGGGCGCAGAGATCGGCCGCCACGCAGGCATCGCACCGCGGGCGGCGGGCGGTGCAGGTGTAGCGCCCGTGGAGGATGAGCCAGTGGTGTGCGTGGCGGCGGTACTTGCCGGGCACGTTCGCGAGCAGGCCGTCCTCCACCTCCCGGACGTTCCGGCCGGGGGCGAGCCCGGTGCGGTTCGAGACCCGGAAGATGTGGGTGTCTACGGCGATCGTCTCGTCCCCGAACGCGGTGTTGAGCACCACGTTCGCGGTCTTGCGGCCGACCCCGGGGAGGGCTTCCAGCGCCTCGCGGGTGCGCGGGACCTCCCCGCCGTGGCGCTCCACCAGCAGCTCGCAGGCCCGGACGAGGTTGCGCGCCTTGCTGTTGAAGAGCCCGATGGTGCGGATCCGATCCCTCACCCCCTCCACCCCGAGCGCGGCCATCGCGCGCGCGGTCGGCGCCGCCGCGAAGAGGCCGGGAGTGGCCGCGTTGACGCTCCGGTCGGTGGCCTGGGCGGACAGGATCACCGCCACCAGCAGCTCGAAGGGGCTGCCATGACGGAGCTCGGTGGACGGGGCGGGGTCGGCCGCCTCGAGCCGTCCGAAGAACGACCGGATCGCCTCCGGGGACAACGCTCCCTCCCCCGCTACCGCTCGCGGGAGGCTTCCACCATCATGGCGTCCACCCGGCCCCGATCGATCCGCGTCAGCAACGGCTCGAACGGGTTGAGCCGGTGCTCCCCGCCGGCGCCGAGCGGCCGATCGAGGTCGCTCCACGCGAGGGGGGGGATCCCGAGGAAGCGCTCGGCCCTCGCCACCGTGGCGGGGAGGACCGGCTTCAGGAACCCGGCGAGGATCCGGAACAGCTCGATCCCGGTGGAGCACACGGCGTGCGCCGCCGCCCTCCCCTCGGGCTCGCGCGCCGCGACCCACGGCTTGTGCTCGTCGATGTACCGGTTGGCGAGGTCGGCGAGGGCCATCACCTCGCGCATCGCCCGACCGTACTCGCGCGCCTCGTACCAGCCGGCGACGGCGCCGCGGGCCGCCGCGAACCGATCGAAGAGCGCCGTGTCGTGGAGCTCCCCGGCGAGGCGCCCGTCCGCGATCCCCTGCAGGAGGCGGGCGCAGCGCGACGCGATGTTCACCACCTTGCCCACGAGGTCCGAGTTGACCCGGGCGACGAAGTCCTCGAGGCTCAGATCCATGTCGTCGATCCCGTCCCCGAGCTTGCACGCGAAGTAGTACCGCAGATACTCGGGATCGAGGTGGTCGGCGTAGGTGCGGGCCTGGATGAAGGTCCCCCGGCGCTTCGACATCTTCTCGCCGTTCACGGTGAGGAACCCGTGGCAGAAGACCGCGCTCGGCTTGCGGAACCCCGAGCCGTGGAGCACCGCGGGCCAGAACAGGGTATGGAAGTAGGCGATGTCCTTGCCGATGAAGTGGTAGAGCTCCGCGGCGCTCCCCTTCCCCCAGAAGTCGTCGAAGCGAAGCTCGCCGCCCTCCGCCCGGACCCGGCGGCACAGGTTCTCGAAGCTCGCCATGTAGCCGATGGGTGCGTCCAGCCAGACGTAGAAGTACTTGCCCGGCCGGTCCGGGATCTCGAAGCCGAAGTAGGGCGCGTTGCGCGAGATGTCCCAGTCCTGGAGGCCCTCCGCGAGCCATTCGTGGAGCTTGTTGGCGATCTCGGGCTGGACCCGGCGCCGCGCGCCTTCCCCGGGCGGGCGGAACGTCTCGCCGACCCAGGTGCGGAGCACCGCGTCGAAGTCCGCGAGCCGGACGAAGACCTGCTCGGAGTCCCGCAGCTCGGGGCGGCCCCCCGAGACCGACGAGACGGGGTTGCGGAGCTCGCCCGGCTCGTACGTGGCCCCGCAGACCTCGCAGGCGTCCCCGAGCTGGTCCTCGGCTCCGCACCGGGGGCACTCCCCCCGGACGTAACGATCGGGCAGGAACATCTCGCGTTCCGGATCGTAGAGGCGGGGAATGGTGCGGACGACGACGTGCCCGCCCTCGCACAGGGCGCGGTAGATCCGCTCGGAGCACTCCCGGTTCTCCGGCGAGTGGGTGGTGTAGTAGTTGTCGAACCCGATGTGGAACGAGGCGAAGTCCGCGCGGTGCTCGACCCCGATCCGCTCGATGAGCTCCTCCGGGGCGACCCCCTCGCGCTCCGCGCTCAGCATGATGGGGGTGCCGTGGGCGTCGTCCGCACAGACGAAGTGGCACTCGGCGCCGCGCATGCGCTGGAACCGCACCCACACGTCGGTCTGGACGTACTCGACGAGGTGGCCGAGGTGGATCGGGCCGTTGGCGTAGGGAAGCGCGCTCGTGACGAGGATGCGGCGCCGTCCGGACTCTGCTTCGCTCATGCGGCCGGCAGTCTACATCGTCCGGGCCGGCCGGGGTACGTCCGGGGCACGGCCCGGGCAAGTGTAGAATCCGGGCGCCATGCAGACCAACGCAAGGGACATCGAACGCGCCCTCTCCGGGTGGGTGGATCCGTACCTCGGCGCGCCGCTCGGGAAGGCGGTGAAGTCGGTCTCCCTCGAGGGCGGCCGCGCCCGCGCCCGCATCGTCCTCGGCTTCCCCGCGGCCGGATACGCGGCGGAGCTCGAGGCCGCCCTGGCCGGGGAGGTGCTCGCGATGCCGGGCGTCGAGGCCGCTTCGTTCGACGTCGAATGGCGGATCGCCGCCCACGCGGTCCAGAAGAACGTGCAGCTTCTCGACGGCATCAAGAACGTCATCGCCATCGCCTCCGGCAAGGGCGGGGTGGGGAAGTCGACCGTCGCGGTCAACCTCGCCCTGGCGCTCGCGGCCGAGGGCGCGGAGGTCGGGCTCCTCGACGCGGACATCTACGGCCCGAGCCAACCCCGGATGCTCGGGGTCTCCGACCGGCCCGAGTCCCCCGACCAGCGCTCCATCGATCCCATGACGGGACACGGCGTCCAGTCCATGTCCATCGGCTACCTCATCGAGGAGGACACCCCGATGATCTGGCGCGGGCCGATGGTCACCCAGGCCCTGGAGCAGCTGCTCCGGGACACCAACTGGCGGGCGGTCGACTACCTCGTCATCGACCTGCCTCCCGGCACCGGGGACATCCAGCTCACCCTCTCCCAGCGCGTCCCGGTGAGCGGGGCGGTCATCGTGACCACCCCCCAGGACGTGGCCCTCGCCGACGCCCGCAAGGGCCTTCGGATGTTCGAGCGGGTCGAGGTTCCGGTGCTCGGGGTCATCGAGAACATGAGCGTGTTCGTGTGCCCCGGATGCGGACGGGAGGAGCCGATCTTCGGCGCCGGCGGCGGCGAACGGATGGCCGCCGACTGCGGCGTGGCCCTCCTCGGCCGGCTCCCCCTCGCCCGCGAGATCCGCGCCGATGCGGACGATGGCCGGCCCACCGTGGCCAAGGACCCCGAGGGTCCGATCGCCCGGAGCTTCCGGGACACCGCCCGCCGGGTCGCGGCGAGACTCTCGCTCAATCCCCGGAACTGGTCCCAGGCATTCGGCGAGGTGCGGGTCGGCGGGTAGGCGCGGGGCTGCGCCGCGGGATTCTCCGGGGTGGGAAGTCGATCCGCGAAATCGACGACGGTCTCGTCGCGGGGGGAGGCCCGATCCGCGTACCGGCCCTGGTCTTCCCCGCAAGCAGGGAGGATTTTCGACGAAGGAACCGGCGGCGGCCCGCCCTCCCCGACGGGCGCCCGCTCCCGCCGTGCCGGGCCGCCGCCCGGGAGTACGTCGAGACCGGCCGGCGGCAAACGCCGGCCCGAACGCTGTCGAGGTACGAAATGTCCGTCATGCCCGATCACTGGATCCGCCGGATGGCGCGTGAGCGAGGGCTCATCGACCCCTTCGAGCCCGGCCAGATCCGGGAGGCCGGCGGGCGCCCCGTCATCTCCTGGGGCACGTCGAGCTACGGGTACGACGTCCGCTGCGCCCCCGAGTTCAGGGTGTTCACCAACATCAGCTCCGCGGTGGTGGACCCGAAGGCCTTCACCGAGTCGAGCTTCGTCGGCGTCGAGGCCGACGAGTGCATCATCCCGCCGAACTCCTTCGCGCTCGCCCGCACCCTCGAGTATTTCCGGATCCCGCGGGACGTGCTCACCATCTGCCTCGGAAAGTCGACCTACGCGAGGTGCGGCATCATCGTGAACGTCACCCCCCTCGAGCCCGAGTGGGAAGGCCACGTGACCCTCGAGTTCTCCAACACGACCCCCCTTCCCGCGCGGGTGTACGCCAACGAAGGGGTGGCCCAGGTGGTGTTCCTCCGGGCCGAAGAAGTCTGCGAGACCTCGTACCGGGACCGGGGCGGCAAGTATCAGGGGCAGCGCGGGGTGACCCTGCCGCGAGCCTGAACGGCCCCGTCCGGCGCGTTCCGAGGTCGAGCCCGATGCCCGCCGAGCCCCCCGCTCCGGTCGAGCCCGCGGCGCCGGAAGAGCCCGGCACGGCCGCCGCCCCGCCCGCGCCCGCCGGCCTCGCACGACGCTTCGCGGCCATGTTCTACGACTCGCTGCTGATGGCGGCCGCCCTCTACGCCGCCGCGGTCCCCGCGGTGTGGCTCCACGGAGGCGCGGTACCGCCGGACGACCCCTGGTTCCGGGCGTGGCTCGCGTTCGTGGCTTGGCTCTACCTCGCGGTGAGCTGGACCCGCGGCGGGCAGACCCTCGGGATGCGGGCGTGGCGGTGCCGCCTCGTCGTCGCCGGCGGCGGGCCGGTCGGCTGGGGGCGGGCGGTGATCCGCTTCGCCGCCGCGGTCGTCTCGTGGGCGGCGCTCGGCCTCGGCTTCTGGTGGGCGCTCGCGGACCCGGAGCGCCGCACCTGGCACGACCGGTGGTCGGGCACCCGGGTCATCGTCCTCCCGCGCTGACGAAGAGTGTCCGCCCGCTCCACGCGCACGCTTCACCGAACGCCGCGACGGGGGCGGGCCGGCCCCCGGACCATCGACCCACGCCGGCGTGAGCGCCTCGGGCCCGCCTTCGACGGTTCGAACGGGGATATCGAGAATCCCGGAATCCCATGCTCTCATCCAGCCGACGGTTTGCGCTGCGTCATGGGCGCGCACCTCGACCGCCTCGCCCTCGGAAATCATCTCCGGAACAGGATATGGAAAGATCCGGCGACAGGCAGGAGCATGAACCTGCCCGACTCCCGTTCGGCGCGAGGCTCCAAGGCATTCGACGACGTCGTGGAGGCCGCGGCGGACGAGCTCGGTCGAATCTCCAAGGGGCTCCGCTCCGTGCGGCTCCGGGGAAGCGGCGAGCCGCCCGGCACCGGAATGGAGGCCGATTGCACCTTCCATATCGGCGAACCGGCCGGACGATACCGGGCGGCGTCCGGAAAGGGGAAGCCGCCGCCGAGGCGTTCCTGATGGATACCGCCCCCGACCTGGTGGTCGAGACCGAGATCACGAGCGCCGACGAAGGGAAGGCCGAGCGCTAAGCCCGGATCGGCGGGCGGGAGCGGTGGCGGCTGCACGGCCGCCGGGGTTCGCGCGAGCTTGGGGCCGATTTCCTCGCGCTGCGGCCGGACGCGCCGCCGCGGCGGCTCGCCGTCTCGGAGGTGCCGGAGGGCCTGACCCCGGCGGACGTGTGCGAGGCGGCGGAGGGCGTGCGGGTCGGCGGGACGCGGGCCGAACGGACGGAGGCGGTGGCCCGCGTCGTCCGGCGTCGGCAGGGTAGCAGCGTGCGGGTCGGCGAACCGGACCCGCTCTGGTACCCGGCGGCTCCCGAACCGCCGCCGCTCGATCCTGCCCGAGAGGATCGAGGCGCCGCCGCCGCCACCCCCGCGAGCCCCCGGCTCGGGTTCCGCCCCGAAGACGAATGGGGAACGGTCGGCCCGCGCGGCCCCCGCAGCCGACCGGAACCGGAGACGGGCCGCGGGGACTCCGCCCCCCCTGCTGCCGGTCCGCGCGATCGCTCCGCATCCGCGACCCGAGCGCGAGCGGCCATGCCGCACGGCGGGGCGATCCCAAGCGGGCAAGCGGCAGCGCCTCGATGTCGGCCGCGTGCACCCCGGGTCACGGTCCGCCGGGTGGGCGGTTCATCAGCATTTCCACGAGGTCCGCCCGCCGGAAGGCCGCCGACAGGCGCTGAAGGGTGCGTTCCCGGCGGTGGAAGAGCGGCTTCAGCGCGACGGCGATCTCCCTTTCGGCGCGCCGAAGGCGGCGTTTCGGCGCTTGCTCGAGCAATTCGAGCGCCCGTCCGAAGTTGCGATGATCGAGTTCGTCGGGGGTCTTCAATCCCATGTCCCCCAAGAGGGACCATCCCACCCGCATGGCGGCGAACCGGGAACCATAGGGCAAAAAGTCGGGCGCGTTCTCCCGCGGCGGCCGCTTGCGGCGGTTCTCCGCCAAGCGCAGGGCCAGTGCGGCGACGACCGCCTGGGCGCCGTTCAGCTCGGATGTGAAGATGGTGTCGTAGAGGATGCCGAAATGTTCCCGGGACCTGAACCTGGCCTGGTGCGGGCGCTGCCGCCACACCGCGAGCACGGCTTCCGCGACCGTTGCGCTCGTGAATTCGCGGGGCGAAACCGCCTGTTCGCTTCTTTTGGGACGATAGCCGTACCCCAGCGCCCGGATCGACGCGGCAAGCGCCCGTTGCCGCGGATCGTTGGCCTTCAGGTCCCTGAGATCGACCGGGTTCTGGCTGTTCGTGGCGAACGTGACGGCGTCGATGAGGGCACCGTCGTCGTCCGGCGGCAGCTCGTAGATGCGCACCAGCACTTCCGCGCCGCCGATCTCCGGGCCGATCTCCTCCGCCAGCTTCTGCACCGTCCGAGCGGTTTGTCCGCCGTTGACGATTTGCAGACCTTCCATCCGCACCTGCCAGTCTCCATGCTGGAGCGCGTTGTGGCGGAACTGCGAACAGGTGAGCGTGACGCCGTTGTTGTAGAAGTAGAAATTCGGGCGTTCGGCCGGCTCCCGCAGGGTGGCGGCCAGCGCCTCGTTCACCCGATTGCCGGCAAGGCCGAGGTAGCGGCGGATGTTCTTTTCGAACAGCCGGTTGCCGTACCGTTCGGCCAGCCGCGCCAGCTCCCCGACCGAGCAGCGCCCGATCAGCACGCGGCGAAACTGGAACGCCTCCACGGTCGCGAGCCCCGCGAGCTGCAACGTGTCGTTGACCGGCGCTTGCTGCTGCAGGAGATCGAGAAGCTCGCCGGCGCCGACGTGCCGCCACTCGACCTGATTTCCAAAGTCTTCGGCCGCGCGGTCGATCCGCTGCTGCGCCTGCGGCGTCCACCTCGCGCCGTTGTTGGCAGCGATCGCGATGACGCTGGGAATGGCGCCGTCGGCCACGAACGAACGGATCTCTTCGATGCGGTGGCGCAACCGTTCGTTCACGGTCACCTGCCGTCCCGGATCGAACAGGGTACCGACCGCATCGATCATCCTGGCGATGCCGTTCTCCGGGAAAGCGGCGGCCCCGTCGAGACGTCTCCGGTACTTGCTCTGGATGAGGACGACGGGGACGGCGCCGCCCTCGGGTTCGCCGAAGGAGAGCGCATCGACGCCGAAGTCGTCGCCCCCATCGACGATGCAGTCGAGCGCTTCGTCGTCGGTCAGGTCGAGCACCGTCCTCGCGGCCAGGAACGTGAACGCCGCAGACCGCCGCCGCGGATCGTCGCCGGCGCCGAGCCCCAGTTCCGCCGCGAAGGCGTCGGCGTGCCTTTCGACGATACCGTTGATCCGCTGGTCGATGATCTGCGCCGCGAGGGAGGCCACCTAACCCTCCCGCGGCACCGCCGCGAGGCCCGGAGCGCCCTCTGGTCCATACACTCCGCCACCCTCCTTCTCCCGGGCCGCCCGCCGAACGGGTCCGGCCATGTTACCGCGACAGCGTGCCGCCCACCGTCTCCCGGCATCGTCCCCGAGACGGGGCGCCCGCGGCACGGCGAACGGCGCGCCGCGGGCGTCGGCGCCGCGGGACCGGAAGGGGGCCTGCCGATTCAACCGGAGTTGCCGGTTGGTCCCTCGGGCGCCGCGAAGAGGTCCTTCATGCCGAGCTTTCGCACCTTGCCGGTGGTGGTCAGGGGCAGGCCGCCGGCCGCGACCAGCCGGTAGCGGCGCGGGCGCTTGTAGGCGGCGAGGGTGTCCGCACAGTGTGCCCGGAGGGCGGCGGCGTCCGCAGCGTCCGCGTCCTCGCGGGGCACCACGACGGCGGCCACGATCTCGTCGCGCTCGGCGTCCGGCAGCCCGACCACGTAGGCCTGCTCCACGCCGGGATGGGACGTCAGGACCTCCTCGACCTCGACCGGCGCCACGTTGATGCCCCCCGTCTTGATCATCTCCTTGAGGCGCCCCCGGAAGAAGAGCCGCCCGGACTCGTCGAGGTAGCCGAGGTCGCCGGTCCGGAACCGGCCGTCCGGGTCGAACGCCTCCCGGTTCCGGTCCTCGTCCCGGTAGTAGCCGCAGGTGACGTAGCCCCGGACCCGGATCTCCCCGACCTCCCCAGCGGGAAGGGATCCCCCGGTCTCCGGGTCCACGACGACGACCTCGAACCCCGGAAGCGGCCGCCCCACCGAGGCCTCGCGCACCTCGATCGGGTCGGCGGCGTCGGTGACCGTGCAGTTCCCATAGGTCTCGGTAAGTCCGTAGACGTTGCAGACCTCGGCCGCACCGAGGCCGTCGGCGAGGAGTCGGACCTGCTCCGGGGTGCCGATGGTGACCCCGGTGCGGAGCGTCGCGAGCCGCCCCGGCCGACAGCCGGGGTGCTCGGCGATCGCCCGCACCATGTTCGGGGTCGCGTAGACCACCGTGCAGCGTTCGCGCTCGATGAGATCGATCGCCTCGCCGGCGTCGAACCGCTCCTGGAGAACGATCGTGCCGGCATGGGTCATGAGCGCGAACAGTGCGTTCTCGCAGCCGAGCCCCCAGAAGAGCGAGACCGCGAGCCACAGGCGGTCGCCGGCGCGCAGGCGCTGGCGCTCGCCGATGTGCCACATGTTCTCGATGAGCGCGAAGTGCTGGAGCTGGACGCCCTTCGGGGCCGAGGTGGAGCCCGAGGTGTACAGGATGCAGGCCACGTCGGGCGGCTCGACGGCCTCCTCCGCCGCATCGATCACGCGCTCGGGAACCGCCTCCCCGGCGCGCATGACCGAATCCCACGACACCCCGCCCGGCAGCTCGCGGCCGTCCGGCGCGACCCGGACCACGTGGCGAACCTTCGCCAGCCCCCCGGCCGCGGCGATCTCGCCGAGGGCCCCGGTGTAGTCCTGGCCGAGGAAACGGTCCACGGTGACGAGCACGCTCGTGTCGGAGTGATCGAGCATCCAGGCGAGCTCGCGGCGCGTCGCCCAGGTGTTGAGCGACACCATGACCGCGCCGAGCGCGAGGATCGCGAAGTCCGCCACCAGCCACTCCGGCCGGTTGCCCATGAGGATCGCGACCTTGTCCCCGCGCCGCACCCCGAGCGCGTGGAGCCCGCGCGCGAAGCGGCGCACCTCGGTGCGAAACCCCGGATAGCGGAGGCGGCGGGCGCCGCCCACCACGAACTCGGTGTCGGGATGGCGATCCGCGAGCTCCGCGAGCAGGGCGGGCGCGGTCCGGCTTCGCGGCATCGCGGGGGGCGCCGGGCCGGCGGGAACGGCGGCGCTCATGCCGGCCGGGCGGGGAACCGCGGGCCGCCACCCCCGCCGCCCTCGTTCCGTCCGCTCGCTTCCGCGGCGTCCCATGCCCGGCCCGGACGTGTCTCCAGCTCCATCTTCGTGTCTACGTCCATTCCCGGCCCACTCGAAGCAGGCCCGTCTTCACGAGCATTGCTCGGGACGGCCTCCGGAGCGCGTGCATCCCGTCCGCATCGGGCCGCAAACCCACGTCCATGCGGTGAGACGCCCATGCTTCCAGGAGACTTGGCCCGGTGTCGAGGCCCGGCCGGGTGTTCCGCCCACGGTCCGGGGCGGTGCCTCGCTGGTCCCGTCCCCGTCCACGCGAACGAACCCGATGCGGCGTTCGCCGCTCCCCACCCCGGGCCGGACGGATCCACGCCCCCCACCCTCGATCAGGCCCTCAACCGGGCGCCGCCCTCGCCGCGTCCGCGGCTCCCGTGCCGCCCTCCCGATCCGGCCGGAGCCTCCGGCGCCACTCCGCCCCGATCGCACGCGCCTCCTCCTCGGTGTCGATGTCCCGCGCGAGCGGGAGGATGCCGGGAAGGATCGGCAGCCGCACCATGCGCCGCGGATAGCGGCGGCGGTGGCCATAGCTCACCACCACGCGGCGCACCGCCCGTTCGAGCCGCTCGCGGGTCATGTTGCCCGATCTCAACCCGGTCACCACCGCCGCCCCGTCGGCGATGACCGCGGCGGTGAGATCGGGAAGCCCCAGGGTGAACAGTTGACGGAGGTCCTCGCGCAGCACGGTCATGAGCACCCCCCGCAGCATGGCGAGACCCCGGCCCCCGATCGGCCGGTTGCGGGTCCGGTAGCTGAGCGCGATCAACCGGTACACGAGCCCGATGCGAAGCGCGTCCGGGTCCACGATGACGAGGTGTCCGGGCAGGATCGTGCTCGGGGTGGAGCCCTCGTCGGGACGTATCCGGTATCGAGGCTTCCAGTTCGAGGGTCCGAGGACGGCCGCATCCTCCGGTACTTCCGCGAGGGGGAAGAAGACGTCGCAGGGGGCGGCGTCCGCGTACCGGTCCATCACCGTCCGGAGGGTCTCGTGCTCGGGCAGGACGTCGCTCGCGAGAAATGCGATGGGGCCGTGGGGGTGGTCCTCGCGGACCGCCTCGAACGCGGTACGAAGGTTGACTTCGAGCCGGTCGTCGCAGTCGACGAGCCGGGCGCCCTCCACGAGCCCGCCGTAGACCCGGGAGGGCCCCGCCACGTAGAGATCGGAGAAGCGGTCCGATGCGGTCAGCCGGTCGAGGAGGCAGCGCACCAGGGGCCGGCCTTCGATCCGGAGATCGGCGGACTTGTGGCCGGCGAGCGCCCGGTATCCCCGCCCCGCCTCCGTCAGCCGCGGGGGACGCGAATCGCTCCCGGCGAGCAGCACGAGGGGCGGCGCAGCCGCCCGGCTCCTCTCCCTCTCGGGCGCCGGCGCCCGCGAAGGCAGGCTCCCCTCCATCATCCCCTCCCGCGCCGGAAGCGAGGACCGGCCGCGCGCCCGCCACCGGCCCGGCGCACGGGGGTCCACGGCGGAATCGGCCCCCGGGCGGGGTGGACGGGCGGAGCGCCCCCGGCAGACGTCGACCAGCACATGGCCGCGTCTTTTACCATACATTCCCTTCCGAACCGGCCCTTCCCGGCGCGAAACCCGGGGCCGCGCAGCGGAATCGACCCGGGGCCGGGCCGCCCCCGGTCCGGCGGGATCGGAGCGGGGCGGGGCGGCGCAGGGGTTGGGGACGCCGTGTCCTCGTCCACGGAGTCGATCCGGTATCGGGGCAGCGGACGTGACAGGATGACCCTGTCGCCGGGGACGCTGGATAGACGCAGTTCCGGTAGATGACAGGGCGGCTCGCCGCCACGTGTACTGTCCGGGGGTGGCGTCCCGGCCCGGGCGGCATCCCGATCATCCACCGGCCCTTCGGGCTCGGCGGGTCCGCATAGGCGGTCGCAAGCCGGTCGGCATGACCCCGGCGCCGAGCTCCCGGAAGATCCACTCTCTCGGGGGCACGGGAGAATGCGGGAAACGCCGGACGCCCAGGGAAGCCCGTGATCGACGGGGCGGCCGCGGTGGACGGCCTCCATCGGACGAAGGCGGACACCCGGACCCCGGCGGCCGAACCGGCCCCGGCCGCGGTCTTCCAATCGTTTCGGACGGCAAGGAGAAGTCATGCGACACGACTCGCTCATCGAGCACCAGGACGACATCGGCGCCTACGTCCCGCCGGACCACCGGGGGACGGTGAACGTCCGGCTCGTGGACGGCGCGTTCTGCGGCCGGTTCGAGATGAACCTCGGGACCGTGCAGCCGGGCAGCGAAGCCGAGCCGCACTTCCACGAGACCGAGCACCAGGTCATGTACGTGCTGGAAGGCGAGTGCGAGGTCACCCTCGGCGACGACCGGCCCGTGGCCTGCGGTCCGGGGACGGTGGTGCGGATCCCGCCGAGGCTCCGCCACCGGGTGGTGGCGACCGGCGAGGCCCCCATGCGCGCCATCGTCCTCTACAGCCCGCCGCTCGGACCCCGGAACGAGGTCCCGGTCGGTCCGGCCTGAGCGGCGCCGCCCCAAGGCTTCCTCCGGACCGCCCTCGAACCGCGCCGAGCCCGACCGGCCGGCCCGCCGGACCGCCGCGCGGACGGTCGCCAACCCCTTGGGCCGTCCCCCGGACCGAACGGAGGCCGCGCGTCCGCCGCGTCCGGGCGGGTCAGTACAGGAACTGGCCGCCGTTGACGTGCAGGGTCTGTCCGGTGACGTGGGCGGACTCCCCGGAGAGGAGAAAGACGGCGAGCGAAGCGACGTCCTCGGGGGACGCGATCCGGCCGAGGGGGATTTCGGCCCCCGCGGCCAGGAGCTCCTCCTCGCTCATCCCGTAGCGGGGCTGCGCGGTGTCGGTGACCCCGGGGGCGACGGCGTTGACCCGGATCCGGTGCGGGGCGAGCTCGAGGGCGGTCGCCCGGGTAAGGCCGATCACCCCGGCCTTCGACGCCACGTAGTGTGCGCCGTTCGGCGAGCAGCGGAACGCGGCCACCGATGCGAGGTTCACGATCGATCCCCCGTTGCCGGCCCCGATCATGGCTCTCGCCGCGGCCTGGATCCCGTGGAACGTCCCCTTCAGGTTCACCTCGTGGACCGCGTCCCAGTCCTCGCCGGTCATCTCGAGGAAGGGGACGCGGGGGAAGATCCCGGCGTTGTTGACGAAGCCGCCGAGCCCGCGGGCGCCGCCGAGCTCGAGGCCCGCCTTGACGATCCCCCGGACGGCGGCCCGGTCGGTGACGCTTCCGGGCGCGAGCGCCGCCTTCGCGCCGGCCGCCTCGACGTCGCCCGCCACCGCCCGAGCGCGGGCTTCGTCGTCGAGCCAGTTGACGACCACGTTCGCGCCCTCGCGCGCGGCGGCGCGGGCGACCGCGGCCCCGATCCCCTGCTGCGCCCCGGTCACCGCGATGGTCATCGATTCAAGCCGCATCGCCTGCCTCCCCCCGCAAGACCCGCCTGCCCGGCCCCGCCCAGGCCCGATTCCGCCCGCGCTTCGCCGCCGCGTCCGTGCCAAGGGGGAAGTATCAGGACGACGGGACGAAAACTCAATTGACAAGGTTCGACCTCGGGACTAGCCTTCCGGCCCGGCGGGGCGCGCATGCGGGCGCTCGCCCCACCCGGATCCGTCAGGGGAGCGAGGAGCAAGAGCCATGTCGGAAGCCCGGAACGACCGTCTTCTCGTGGAAGAGACGGAGTTCTATGACCAGAACAGGGAGCGGTTCCTCCACGAGCACACCAACCGCCACCTTCTCATCAAGGGACGCGAACTGATCGGGAGCTATCTCACCGCCGACCAGGCGGTAGGCGAGGGCGTGCGCCGATACGGCGCCGGCCCGTTTCTGGTTCGGCTGTCGGGGGAGGATGCTCCGGCGGCGTCGATTCCCGCACTCGCACTGGGACTGCTGTGCCAATCCTGAACATCGACATCAGGGCGGAAGCGCAGACCGCAGACGGAAAACAGCCTCCGGCGCCGGAGATGCTGGCGGCGCGCGGCCCGCTCGTCCCGGTCACCTTGACCTTGACGGAGGAGACCTCGCGGGCCTATGCCGAGCGCGGAGGAAACTTGCCGGAACCCGTATCGGGATTTGCAATGATCGACACCGGGGCCGAGCGGACCTGCTTCGACGAGGCGTCGGCCAGGAAAGCCGGGCTTCCTGTCACCGGCAGCGCCCCGATGACGTCTGCAACCCATGCGAATCACGAAGTTCCCGTCTTCAGCGGCAGGATCATCGTGATGGGAAGCTTCAACATCGACGTGGTTCGCGGGCTGGGACCCAACCTTGCCGCCTTCGGTCTGGTGGCCCTCATCGGCCGCGACCTGCTGAAAGATGCGCTGCTCACCTGGAACGGGCCCGTCGGTTCCATCGCCCTTGCAATCTGAAAGGGTCGCCGGGCCACGCATCATGGTTCGAGGGTTGCAAGAACCCGTCTCGAAATCGGATTTCACCGCATCCGCGGGATCGGACGGAGCTCGGACGCCATGAAGATCGATGGATTGCCATCATGCCTTGGTGATCCACGACCCCGGATGATGATGTCGAGACGGGTTCACGTGCGCGGACGGGGGTTGTCGGCCGTCATCCATCCGATGACGGCGCGGGGCCGCGCGCGAGGCGGGTCTCGACGAGTCGGGCGAAGAAGCTCGCTCCGAGGGGGAGCGCCTCGTCGTTGAAGTCGTAGCCCGGGTTGTGTACCTCGCAACCGCCCTCCCCGTCGCCGTTGCCGAGATTGACGTAGCAGCCGGGCACCCGCTCCAGCATGAAGGAGAAGTCCTCCGACGCCATGATGAGCGGAGGGTTGCGTTCGACGTTCTCCACCCCGACCACCTCGGCGCAGACCGAGGCCGCGAGCTCCGCCTCCGCCGGTGCGTTGACGGTCGGGTTGAAGATGGGGCGGAAGTCGAGGCGCGCCCGCGCGCCGTAGCTCTCCGCGACCCCCTTCACGATCCGTTCGAGCGACCGCTCCACGAGCTCCATGACCTCGACCGAGAACGCGCGCACCGTGCCCCCGAGGCGGGCGGACTGGGGGATGACGTTGTAGGCGTCGCCCGCGCGCAGCCGGGTGACGGAGACGACCGCGGTCTCGGTCGGCGGGACGTTGCGGGCCACCACCGACTGGATCGCGCCCACGAGGTGCGAGGAGACGACGACCGGGTCCACGCTCGACTCGGGGCGCGCGCCGTGCGCACCCACCCCCTCGACGTCGACGTCGAAGAACGCGCCGCCGGCCATCATCGGCCCCGAGCGCACCGCGAACTTGCCGACCGGGAGCTTCGGCCGGTTGTGGATGCCGAAGATCGCGTCGCACGGGAACTGCTCGAAGAGCCCGTCCTCGATCATCGCCTGCGCCCCCCCGAGCCCCTCCTCGGCCGGCTGGAAGATGAAGAACACCTGGCCCTCGAAGCCTCGGGTCTCGGCGAGGTAGCGGGCCGCCCCGAGGAGCATGGTGGTGTGCCCGTCGTGCCCGCAGGCATGCATCCGCCCGTCGTGCCGCGACTGGTAGGCGAGCCCCGTCGCCTCCTGGATCGGGAGCGCGTCCATGTCCGCCCGGAGCCCCACCGAGCGCGGCGAGTTGCCGACCCGAAGCGCCCCGACGACCCCGGTGCGCCCGATGCCCCGATAGACCTCGAGCCCGAACTCCTCGAGCCGTTTCGCCACCAGGTCGGAGGTCCGATGCTCCTCGAAGCCGAGTTCGGGGTGGGCGTGGACGTCGCGCCGCCACGCGGTCATCTCGTCGTGGAACGCGCCGATGCGATCGACTATGGGCATGGACCGGATTCCTCCTTCTCTCTCGCCTCTTCCTTCGCGAGCCGGGATTCGAGCTCGTGCCGCTGCACCTTGCCGGAAGCGCTCCGCGGGAAGTCCTCGAAGCCGATGAAGCGGATCCTCTTCGGCTGCTTGTAGCCGGCCAGCTCGGCCCGGCAGCGGCGATGGAGGTCGGCGTCTTCCAGGGGCGCTCCGTCGCGGCGGGCGACGAACGCGACCGGTACTTCCCCCCAACGGGGGTCCGCCCGCCGCACCACCGCTGCCTCCGCGACCCGGGGGTCCGCAAGGAGCACCTGCTCGATCTCGGCCGGGTAGACGTTCTCCCCGCCGGACTTGATCATGTACTTCGCCCGGTCCACGAAGTCGAAGGTCCCGTCCCCGTGGCGGACGAGGAGGTCGCCCATGTGGAACCAGCCCCCGCGGAAGTCCCTGGCGTTCGTCTCGTCGGCGCGCCAGTAGCCGCTGAAGAGGGTGGGCCCTCGGACCGCCGCCTCGCCGGGGGTTCCGTCCGGGACGTCGTTCCCGTCCGCGTCGACGAGCCGGAGCTCGCAGAACGGGCTCAGATGCTTCGAGAGGCGCTCCGGAACCACCCCGGGCGGGAGGCAGCCCCCCGAGCAGGGCGGGCTCCCGGTCTCGGTCGAGCCGAACGTGTTGGGGTACGGGGCGTCGACCAGAGCGGTGAGCTCCGCGATCTCGGCGCGCGGCACGAGGTCCGGCATGACCCCGACCGCCCGCACCCCGACCGGCGGGGAGGGCTCGTTCCTGATGGCGGAGATCATGCGATCGGTCGTGCCGGGCATGGTGATGAGCCAGCCGAGCGGCTCGCGGGCCGCGATGCGCGCGATCCGGGGCGCGTCGAAGCCCTCCATGACGATGACCTTGCCGCCGCCGAGCAGGGTGCCGAGCACCTGGTCGGCCCCGCCCATGTGGTAGAGGGGCATCCAGACCACCATCGTGTCGCCGGGGCGGATCCCGAACGAGAGGTGCCACGCGAGGTTGCGGATCAGCTCCGCGCGGTGGCTGATCGCGGCGCCCTTGGGGAGGCCGGTGGTGCCGCTCGTATAGAGGATGAACAGGATCGCCTCGGGGTCGAGGCCGCCGGCGGCCTCGTCGATCGGGGCGGGAGGCTCCGCCTCCGCCCAGCGCGCGGCGAGGGCCGTGTCCAGCCGGTGGCGCGGCGCGCCGCCGCCGCTCCCGCTCCCCCGGCCGTCCACCTCGTCGAGCAGGGTGGCGAAGCGGTCCGAGACCAGCACCATCTTCGGCTCGACGAGGGAGATGCAGTGCCGGAGCTCGCGGGCGGTCAGCCGCCAGTTCTGGCAGGCGAGGATGCAGCCGGTGCGGGCGCAGGCCAGCATGACGGCGACGTACGAAGTGCTGTTCTCGGAGAGGATCGCGACCCGGTCCCCGCGCCCGATCCCGTGGGCGGCGAGCCATCCGGCGACCCGGCCCACGAGGCGGTCGAGGTCCCGGTAGGTGAGCGCCCGCTCCCCTTCCTCGACCGCGGTCCGCCCGGGCCACGTCCGCGCCGTGCACCGGAACACGCCGTCGACGGTGGATCGGCTCGCGGCCGCAACGAGCGTTTCGGGGGCGCCGGGACTCATGGCCGGGACCCGCGAGCGCGGTACGTCGGGGCGGGGCGGTTCATACGCGGGAGTATAGCGGGGGCGGGAGCGGCCGCCGGGCGGCGGGGGCGGGCAGGGCCGTTTCACGCTGCGGAATCGGTTCGCGCGAGCGAACCCGGTTCGGTCGAATCGGAGCGGCGCCTGACACGGACGCCCTGGGAACGGCGCCTCCCACGGATGCAGGCGTCCTGGGAATGCTCGTGTCCCGCCCGAAAACGGGATGGCAAGACCGCCGCCGATCGATGCGGGCGGGACACGAGCGTTCCCAGGACGCGCCGTTCCCAGGGAGAGTGAGGGACATCGACATCCGGCCGCAAGTCGGTCAGCGTGAAGAAGCGCCGCGGGGGCGGGTTGCCCCCGTGTACCGGTTCCGGCGAGGCGGATACACTTCGGTGCCAAGCCCCCGGATTCGAGGGGGCCGCGCTCGACCCCGAGGAACGCCCGATCCGATGAGCCAGACAGCCGAAGCCCCGGTCGCAGCGCCGGCCGAAGCCCCATCCGAAGCCGGGATCGAAACCTTCGCTCGCGGCCCCGCCGCCGAGCACGATCCCGCCGCGGTCGTCGCCGGCCTGGTGCGCCGCGCCCGCGCGGCGATGAACGCCTTCGCGGACGCGACCCAGGCCCGGACCGACGAGGCGGTGACCGCGCTCGCGTGGTCCCTCTACAAGCCCGAGCATGCCGAGGCGCTCGCCCGGATGGCGGTCGAAGACACCGGCATCGGCAACGCCCCCGACAAGGTTGTCAAGAACCAGCGCAAGACCTTCGGCGCCCTCCGCGACCTTCTGCGGGCGAAGAGCGTCGGGGTCATCGAGGAGAACCCCGAGCTCGGGCTCGTCAAGTACGCGAAGCCGGTCGGGGTGGTCGGCGCGGTGACCCCTTCCACGAACCCCGCCGCCACCCCCGTCAACAAGGCGATGATGGCCCTCAAGGGCCGGAACGCGATCGTCATCGCCCCGTCGCCGGCCGGGCTCGCGACGACGACCCGCACGGTCGAGCTGATGCGCGCCGGGCTCGTCAGGATCGGCGCGCCGGCGGACCTCGTGCAGGTGCTGCCGCCCCCGGTGGACAAGGCGAGCACCCGCGCCCTGATGGCCGCCTGCGACCTCGTGGTGGTCACCGGCTCGCAGAACAACGTCCGCGAGGCCTACCGGAGCGGGACCCCGGCGATCGGGGTCGGAGCGGGCAACGTCCCGGTGATCGTCGACGCGAGTGCGGACCTCGACGAGGCGGCGGGGAAGATCGCGAGGTCCAAGTGCTTCGACAACGCCACCTCGTGCTCGTCGGAGAACTCGGTGGTGATCCTCGACGACGTGTACGACGAAGCCCTCGCCGCCTTGGAGCGCGCCGGCGGCTACCTCGCGAACGCATCCGAAAAGGAGGCGATCCGCGGCACGCTCTGGGCGAACGGCAAGCTCGACCGGGCGGTCATCGCGAAGGACGCCCGGGTGTTCGCCGCCGCGTGCGGCCTCGGGGGACGGGCGGTCGGCGCGAAGTTCTTCCTGGTGGAGGAGTCCGGGGTCGGGCCGGCGCACCCGTTCTCGGACGAGAAGCTCGCCCTCGTCCTCACCGTGTACCGCGCGGCGAGCTTCGACGAGGCGCTCGAACGGGTGCGCGGGATCCTCGAGTTCAAGGGCAAGGGGCACTCCGTCGGCATCCACACCCGGGAGATGGCGCACGCCCGGCGGCTTGCCGAGGAGCTCGACACCGCCCGCGTCCTCGTGAACATGGCGCATACGTTCGGGAACGGGGGCGGCTTCGACAGCGGGCTCAACTTCACCCTTTCCATGGGCTGCGGCACGTGGCAGGGCAACAGCATCAGTGAGAACCTCAACTACCGCCACTTCCTCAACGTCACCCACCTCGCGACGCCGATCCCGGAGGACCGGCCCTCCGAAGAAGCCCTGTTCGGCGCGTATTGGGAGAAGTACGGGAGATAGGGCAGTCCGCGAGGGGAGGGTTGGAGCGGCGGGCGTGCGGCTGCGGCCCCGTGCCCGTGCGGCCCGGCGGGCGTGCCGTCATGCGGGCGCGTCCGATCTCCAGGCCGGTTCGATATGATGGCGGGATGATCCGGACCCGGATCCGCCGAACCCTCGGCCCCGACCGCCGAATGCCCTGACGATGCCGCACGGCGACACGCGACGCGACCCCCGGTACGACGTGCTGTTCGAGCCGATCGCGATCGGCCCGGTGACCGCGAAGAACCGCTTCTACCAGGTCCCGCACTGCAACGGCATGGGCTACCGCGACCCGACCGCGCTCGCCTGGATGCGGGGGGTCAAGGCGGAGGGCGGCTGGGGCGTGGTGTGCACCGAGGAGGTGGAGATCCACCACACCTCGGACATCACCCCCTACGTCGAGCTCCGGATCTGGGACGACCGCGACCTCCCGGCACTCGCGCGGATCGCGGACCGGATCCACCAGTTCGGGGCGCTGGCCGGGATCGAGCTCGCCTACAACGGCCCGAACGGCCCCAACTCCTACAGTCGGGAGACGCCGATGGCCCCGTCCGCCATGCCGGTGGCCTCCTCGGACCACGATCCGGTGCAGGCGCGTGCGATGACCCGGCGGGACATCCGCGAATTCCGGCGGTGGCACCGGGCGGCGGCCCTCCGGGCGCGCAAGGCCGGGTTCGACCTCGTCTACGTCTACGCCGCGCATTGCTTGAGCCTTCTCCATTTCTTCCTCTCCCCGCTCCACAACCGGCGGAGCGACGAGTACGGCGGGTCGCCGCGGAACCGGGTGCGCCTGCTCGAGGAGGTCCTCACCGACACCCGGGAGGCGGTGGGCGATGCGTGCGCGGTGCCGTGCCGGATCTCCACCGACGAGCTGCTCGGTCCGAACGGTCTCGAGAAGGCCGAGGCGGAGGAGATGATCGGGCTCGTCGCCGAGCTTCCGGACCTCTGGGACGTGGCCCTCGCGGCCTGGGAGAACGACTCCCAGACCTCGCGCTTCGGCCCCGAAGGGCGGCAGGAGCCGTTCATCGAAGGGGTCAAGCGCCTCACCACGAAGCCGGTCGTCGGGGTCGGCCGCTACACCTCTCCGGACCGGATGGCGGCGGTCGTCCGGAAGGGAATCGCGGACCTCGTCGGCTGCGCCCGGCCGTCCATCGCGGACCCCTTCCTCCCGAAGAAGATCGAGGAAGGGCGGCTCGAAGACATCCGGGAGTGCATCGGCTGCAACGTCTGCGTGTCGGGAGATTTCAGCACCTCGCCCATCCGGTGCACCCAGAACCCGACGATGGGCGAGGAGTGGCGCAAGGGCTGGCACCCGGAGCGGATCCGCCGGCGAGGGTCCGACAAGCCGGTGCTGGTGGTCGGGGCGGGGCCGGCCGGGCTGGAGGCGGCGCACGCCCTCGGCAAGCGGGGCTACGAGGTGACCCTGGCCGAGCGGCGCACGGAGCTCGGCGGGCGGGTCGCCCGCGAGAGCCGGCTGCCCGGCCTCACCGCGTGGGGGCGGGTGCGGGACTACCGCGTGCAGCAGCTCCACCAGCTCCCGAACGTCGAGGTCTACCTCGACTCCGGGCTGGACGCCGAATGGGTGCTCGGGGCCGGCTTCCCGCGGGTCGTCGCCGCGACCGGCGCGCGCTGGCGGACGGACGGCGTCGGACGCCGCCGGACCCGCCCCCTGGCCGTGGCCAAGGGCGCCCGGGTGCTCTCTCCCGACCACGTGATGGACGCCGCCGCGCTGCCGGCGGCGGGCGAGCGGGTCGTCGTCTGGGACGACGACCACTACTACCTGGCCGGGGTGCTGGCCGAGCTGTTCGCGGAGCGGGGGTGCGAGACCCTCTACCTCACCCCCGCCTCGGAAGTCTCGACGTGGACCCGGAGGACGCTCGAACAGCCCTTCATCCAGGCGCGGCTGCTCGAAAAGGGGGTGGCGGTCCGGAGCTTCACCGCCCTGGAGGCGGTCGCGGAGGGGGCGGTCACCGCGTCGTGCGTCTTCACCGGGCGCACGGAGGCGCTGGAGGCGGACGCGGTGGTCCTCGTCACCTCGCGGACCCCGGAAGACCGGCTCGCGATGGAGCTGGCCGAGCGCGCCGAGGAGTGGGCGGACGCGGGAATCGAGTCGGCGACCACCATCGGCGACGCCCTCGCCCCCGCCACCATCGCCCACGCGGTCTACGCGGGGCGCCGCTACGCGGAGGAGCTCGACGGCCCGCCGCGCACCGGCGACGAGGCACCCTTCCGGCGCGAGCTCGCGGAGCTCGCCCCCCTCGACTGAACCCCGCGCCTCTCGCCCCTTACCCCGGCATCCCGCCGCGGCAGCGCAAGCCCGGAGGCCCCTCTCCCTTTCTCCCGGGAAACGGAGGGGTCGACATCCGCGAAAGCGTCGGCCCGAAAGCGATCGCTCCGGCGGCAGGACCGGCCCCGGCGCCGGTCGAGGCTGCAAGTCCGGCTTGAATCCACTACCATCGCCCGCTCAAGGGGGCGAGGAGGAGACACGCATGGAAGTGATTCACGCCGAGACCTACGAAGAGGCGTGGCGCGAGGTCTGCCGGCGAAGGGAAAGCGCGAGCGGCCCGACACCGCTCTACAGGATCATCAAGTCACCCTATGCAGGGTTCGATGTCGTGGCGGTCGACCCGGAGCTGTACGCGGACGCACTGGCGGATGAGCTGATCGATGGTCTGCCGGTCCTCCCGCGACTCGGGAAGGGGACCTTGCGGGGCCTCCGACATGACCGATCCGGCCACCAGTGGCGAACAGGGGGACGGGGGCACAATCGAAGGCGAGGTTCCATCGTCCGATGAATCCCCGCCCGCTCCCGACACCCCGATGAATCCTCGCGGGCACTGGCTGCCATCGAGGACATCATCGACGTCGGGAAGCGGCGTGTAGAAATACAGGAAGCGCGCGGCAAGCTGGCGTCGCGAGCGCTGGAAGTCACCGAAGAGTCCGATCGTCGCCAGCACGAATATCACCTGAAGCAACTCGCCGCAGAGGAGCGCCAGAAAGAGAAGTCCCATGCCCTGACCCGACTCCTGCTCATCGGGGGCGGGGGCGGTTCCCTGCTGTCTGCCGCGCTCGTCCTCTGCATGGCGTTTTTCGGAGACGAAGCCCAATCCCGGATTGCCATGAGGATAATGGAGGAATTCGCCAAGGCGTTGAGTGGGGCGGGAGCCCTCATCGTCATCATGGCCATCGTGAGAAGACTCGGCGGATAAAGTACTCTCCGTCGCCCCGTTCCCGTGGCGGCCCTTCGGTTCCGGTATCGGGCCACCTGCCGGTAGTCGGGGCGCGACGGGGGAGGATCGGGCTTGGCGAGGGAGGAGCGGGGGTCAGGCGGGGATGCGGAGGCGGAGGTCGGGCTCGACCGAGGTCTCCATCACCAGCCGGGCGTTGACGAGGTCGTTGGCCTCGGTCTTCTCCTTCGCTTCGGCCGGGCCGTACCCGTGGCCGATCCAGCGCGCCGTCAGCCGCCGCCGAAGCGCGTCCGCGGGCACGTCGAGGAACACGGAGAAATCGAGGCGGCCACGCACCCCGCGCCACTCTTCGTCGGCGAGGAGGAGGTAGTTCCCCTCCGTGATCACGATGCGGTGGCAGGGCTCGACGACCGCCGCGGCGGCCCGCGAGAGCTCGAGATCCCGGTCGAACACCGGGATGGCGACCGCCTCGCGGGAGGGCGCCGCGAGACGCTCGAGCATCGCCGCGTAGCCCGCCGCGTCGAAGGTGAACGGCGCGCCCTTTCGGGGCCGGTGCCCGCGGGCGAGGAGCACCCGGTCGTCGTAATGGAAGCCGTCCAGCCCCGCGACGGCCGCGACCTCGCCCTCCCCCTGGCCCTCGCCCGCGCCCTCCCCGCCCGGCCCCCGGCCGCCGTTCAGGGCCTCGCGAAGCGCCGCCGCGAGGGTCGACTTGCCGGCGGCGGGAGGCCCCGCGATACCGAGGAGGAACCGCCGCCCGCGGCTCGCGGCATCGGGCGGCAGCGCGTCGAGCACCCGCTCGACCACCGCCTCGACGCCATCCGGTGCGGAACCCGCCATTGCAGGGCGCACCCGTTCCGGCGCCGGCCGGCGCTCCGCGCGCTGAACCATGCGAGGAACTCGGAGATCTGTCGATCCGGCGCCGACCGCCGCCTTCCACGGCCGGAGTGGCGGCCCGGTCGGGCTACCGGCCGGCCGGGGCGGTGCGGGCGATGAGGGTTTCGAGCGCCCGCATGGCTTCGGCGTGCCGGCGTTCGTCCGCCTTGTCGCGGCGGCGGGCTTCGTCGCGGGCATCGTCGGCCCGCCGTTCCGCGGCGCGTTGCATGGCGCGGATACCCCATGCGACGACGGCGATCTGCCCGAGCCCGACCATGACGTGCGCGGCGGCGATCCAGAGTCCGATCCGGCGGATCTCGAGGGTGGACTTCTGGATCTCGAGGGTGGCTTCCTGGAAGACACGGGTGGACTCCTGGAAGGCGAGGGTAGCTTCCTGGAAAGCGAGGGTGGCGATCTCGAACTCGGTCATGGTTGCTTTCCGTGGCGGGCCGCGTCCGGACGAGGCCGGCTTCCGGCGCGCATCGAGCCGGAGCCGATGGAACCGATGCGGCCTCCGTCATGGACGGACCGATTCGCCGGTGCGGCCATCGTCCTGCCGGTGCGGTCCGGCGGCCGCCTACAGGGAGAGACCCGCCGCCGCCGCATGTTCGCGCAGGAACGGCAGGCCGACGTCGATGACCTCCTCGGGGTGTTCGGCCACCGGCCGCCACACCGCGAGGCCGGCCGCGATGTCCGGGTCGAGGTGGACGAAGCTCTCCAGCACCACCGGCCCCTCGAACCCCGCCTCCGCGAGGCCCTGGCAGAGGCCCGTCCAGTCGAGGCAGCCGCGTCCGGGCACCCCGCGGTTGGCCTCCGATGCGTGGACGTAGCCGAGATGGCCGCCCGCATCCGCGATCCCCTGCGCCATGCCCACCTCCTCGATGTTCATGTGGTAGCTGTCGGGATGCACGAACACGTTCTCCGCCCCGACCCGCTCGACGATCTCCACCGCGTCCGCCACCGTGTTGACGAGGTGGGTCTCGTAGCGGTTGCAGGGTTCGATCCCGAGCCGGAGCCCGCGGGCCCGCGCCGCGCGCGCCCCACCCTCGACGATGCGGGCCACCGCATCGCGCTCGCGCGCGGTGGGCGGCGCGCCCGAGGTCCTTCCGATGGTGCCGTAGGTCACCCCGCTGAGCGCGATGGCCTCGATGCGGGCGGCGACCTCGAGCGCGCGCGTCAGGAAGGCGACGGCGGAGTCGGGGTCTCCCGTCGAATCGATCGTGCGGGGAAGGCCGAGCGAGCAGGCGAGCCGGACGTCGAACTCCGCCGCCGCCGCCCGCGTCCCGGAAGTGTCGATCTCCTCGGGGCGGAGGAGCGGCACCTCCATGAGGCCGACCCCGTACTCCTTGAGCCACGGGAGGAACCCGCGCGCCGCGGCCGGGGTCCAGGCCGGCGCGACGGCCAGGGTGTGCACGCCCAGAATCGCCATCGTCTCGCTCTCCTCGGAAATCAGCCGAATCCGGCGTCGAGTCGATCAGCCGCCCTTCTCGCGGAGCCGCGCCTCCAGCTCCATGACGCGGGCTTCGGCCGCCCGGCGCGCGGCGTGCTCCTCGTGGTGTCCGAGGAGGTCGCGTCCCGTCGCCGGATCGTGGAAGTGCATCTCCCGGCCCTTCACCCGGAGGTCGAGCCCGAGGACGGCGCTCCGCAGGGTCAGGGCGCCGTCCAGGGAACGGACCGCCGGCTGCCGGACGTAGCCTGCCCCCGACAACCGCCAGCCCCCGAGCTGGAACGGCAGGTACTCCCAGTTCGGGTCGTACTGCCAGTACTCCTTCACCCCCAAGCGCGCATAGACGTCGCGCTTCTTCCCGAGATCGTCCGCCCACGTGCTCTCCGACGCGACCTCCATCACGAAATCCGGCACCTTCGGCTCCTCCCACACCTTGTAGCTCCGGCGCCGCCGATCCTCCGCTCCGAACACCACGAACACGTCGGGCGCGATCGACTTCCTCGGGTCGCCCTCCACGTAGTAGATGAGCAGGTCCCCGGACACGTACACGTCTTCGCGGTCGGCGAACCAGATCTCCAACGCCCCGATGCCGTACATGATCGCGGCTCGCTGGGCGTCGTTCTCGGCCATCGGCTTGCCGTCGGAGTCCGGGTAATCAACCGCGGCAGGCGATGGAACCGGGCGGTTCACCGGCAAGCTCCTCGATACGGTGGGCGGGCGCCTCCTCCCGGAGATGCGCCGCGAACGACGGTACCACAGCCATGCGCGAGCCCCAAACCGCGTGTCATCGGCCACAGGATGCAGGAAGCGACGGGTCCGCAACAGGGGAGAATCGCCCGACGGCCGGGGGAATTCGGCGCGTCGTGCATGGGGAAACGAGGAAGCGCTCCGGCGGCCGCGCCGCGATGATCCGGGCGATGGTCCCGGCCCCGTTGACGCAAATGCCGTTCTGGTACTCTTTCGCCCCCCTGTCGGACGGATCGAGCCCCGATGCGGGTGGCCGGCCTGCCTCGGACTACCCTCGGGGCCACGTCGGGAACGGGTCTGCAGTCAGAAGGATTCAGGAGAAAGCCATGAAATCCGGAACCATCCGCCGCCGCGCGATCCTCGCCGCGGCGGGCGCGGCGGCCCTCGCCGCCACCGCCCTCGTTTCCACCCCGGCCGGCGCCGCCGAGCCCCGCATGGGGGTCGTCGTCAAGATCGGCGGCATCCCTTGGTTCAACGCCATGGAAGTCGGTATCGAGGCCCGCGCGAAGGAACTCGGCTGGGACGCCTGGATGGTGGGCCCGACGAGCGCCGACCCCGCGTTGCAGGTACGCGCCGTCGAGGACCTCATCGCCCAGGGCGTGGATGCGATCGGCGTCGTCCCGAACGACGCCGAGGTGCTGGAGCCGGTGCTCGCCCGCGCCCGCGAGCAGGGCATCCTGGTGATCACCCACGAGTCGCCCGACCAGAAGAACGTCGACTGGAACTTCGAGCTCGCCTCCTCGACCGGCTTCGGCGAGGCGCACGCGAAGATGCTCGCCGACAAGATGGGCGGCGAGGGCAAGTACGCGGTCTACGTCGGGTCGCTCACCGTGCCGCTCCACAACGCGTGGGCGGACGCGGCCATCGCGTGGCTCGCGGCGAACCATCCGGGCATGGTCAAGGTCGCGGACCGCTTCGGCGTCGCGGAGAGCGTGGACGATTCCCGCGCGACCGCCCTCGACCTCATGCGCGCCCATCCCGACCTCGGCGGCTTCCTCGCCTTCGGCAGCCAGGGGCCGATCGGCGCGGGGCGGGCGGTGCAGGAGCGCCGCAAGACCGGCAAGGTGCACGTGCTCGGGCCGTTCTCGCCGGGGCAGGGGCGCCGCCTCGTCCATGACGGCGTGCTGACCGGCGGGTTCATGTGGAATCCGATGGAGGCCGGGCGGGTGTTCGTCACCATGGCCGACCACCTGAAGAAGGGCATGGCGATCGAGAAGGGGACCATGATCGAAGGTCTCGGCGAGGTCGACCCCGACTTCGAGACCCGGAACATCATCGTCGACCAGCTCGTCGCCCTCAACAAGGACACGGTCGACGAACTGGCCGAGATGGGTCTCTAGGGACCATCGGGGGCCGAGGGGACCAGGGACGGGCCGGAGGCCGGCGCCGGCGGGGGCCGCCCCGCCGGGAATGCCGGGCCCGGGGGAGCCGCCCGCTCCGGCGGCGGCCCCCGGGCCGCTCCCAGGCCGCGGGGCAGGTCTCGATGACCGCGAGCCCTTCGCCGATCCCGCCGGACCCGGACCGGTGATGACCGCCGTGTCCGGCGACGAGCCCGCCGCCCCGGCCCCGGCCCCGGCCCCGGCATCGCCGGTGGACGCCGGCCCAGGCTCCGCGCCGGGCCTCGCGGGCGCTGCGCCCGCCCTTCGCCTTTCCGGGATCTCCAGGAACTTCGGCGGGGTCGACGCGCTCGTCGACGTCGACTTCGAGGTCGCCCCCGGCGAGATCCACTGCCTCGCGGGCGAGAACGGCTCCGGGAAGAGCACCCTCATCAAGATCGTGAGCGGCGTCTACCGGCCGAACCCCGGGGGGACCATCGAGTTCGGCGGGCGGCGCTGCGAGGGGCTCACCCCCGGTGCGGCGCGCCGCCTCGGGGTGCAGGTCATCTGGCAGGACCTCGCCCTCTTCCCGCACCTCTCCGTGGCGGAGAACATCGCCTTCGAGCGGAACCTCGGGCTCCGGCCCCGGCTCTCGCGCCGGCGCGAGATGCGCCGGATCGCGCGCGAGATGCTCGGGCGCCTCGGCTTCCGGCTCGACCTCGCTCAGCCCGTGCAGTCCCTCTCGATCGCCAACCGGCAGGTGGTCGCGATCTGCCGCGCCCTCGTCGCGGAGGCCGCGATCGTGTTCATGGACGAGCCGACCGCCTCACTCACCGAGTCGGAGACCCGGGCGCTCCTCGCGGCGGTGCGGCGGCTCTCCGCGGCCGGGATCGCGGTCGTCTTCGTGAGCCACCGGCTCGTCGAGCTGATCGAGATCGCGGAGCGGATCACCGTGCTCCGCGACAGCCGGCGGGTCGGGGTCTTCGACGCCGGGCGCATCACCCACCATCGGCTCGCGGAGCTGATGACCGGACGCACCCTCGACACCACCGTGCACGCCCGCGAGCGCACCGGCGAGCCCGCGGTGCTGGAAGTGCGGGACCTGCGCCGCGCCGGCGAGTACGACGGCATATCGTGCACGCTCCACCGGGGCGAGGTCCTCGGCCTCGCGGGCCTCCTCGGGGCGGGGCGCACCGAGCTCGCCCTGAGCCTCTTCGGGATGAGCCGCCCGGATGCGGGGGAGATCCGGCTGGACGGGGCCCGCCTCGTCCTCGGCTCCAACCGCGACGCGATCGCGGCCGGCATCGCCTACGTATCGGAGGATCGGCTGACCCTCGGCCTCGTGCAGGCGCAGTCGATCGCGGACAACGTAGCGGTCACCGTGCTCGAGCGGCTGCGGCGCCTTCGCTGGTTCATCGACACGGAACGCAAGGCGAGGACCGTGCGCGACTGGGTCCGGGACCTCTCGATCCGGATCGGGACGCCCGAGGACCCGGTGACGACCCTCTCGGGCGGCAACCAGCAAAGGGTGGTGCTCGCGAAGTGGCTGGCCACCACGCCCCGGGTGCTCATCCTCGACTCCCCGACGGTGGGGGTCGACGTCGGCGCGCGGGCCGCGATCTTCGGGATCGTCCGCGACCTCGCCGAGCGGGGGATGGCGATCCTCCTCATCTCCGACGAGGCGCCGGAGGTCTACCACAACGCGGACCGCATCCTGCACATGCGGGGCGGGCGCATCGCGGGCGAGTACCGCCCCGGGGAGACGAGCTTGGAGGCGCTGGAAGAGGTGGTCTATGGCTGATCGGGGGGCTGATCGGGGGGCTGATCGGGGGACGGGGCCTGAACCGGGGGCGGGGACGGAGCGGAGGGCCGGGCCGGAGGCCGAGCGGGGGCCGGCCGACCCGCACGGCGCCGACCCGCGCTCCCCGAAGCACGGCCGCGGGGGGCGCGCCGCCCGCCCGCGCCGCTCGTACCGCCCCCTCCGGCGGCTCCCGCGGCCCGCCTCGACGGAGGGATGGCTCGCCCTCGTCATCGTCGTCATCGCCGCCGCCCTCGGCCTCGCCACCGACACCTTCCTCACCCTCGTCAACCTGTTCGACCTCCTCAACATCAGCGCCATCAACCTCATCTTCGCGGCCGGGCTTCTCGTCGTGCTCGTGGCGGGCGGGATCGACATCTCGTTCGCGGTCGGCGCCTCGGTCGTCCAGTACCTCACCGCGCTCGCGGTCCTGTCCCTCGGCGGCGGGAGCTGGGTGTCGGGGATCGCGCTCGCGATGGCTTTCGGCTTCCTGCTCGGGGCGCTGAACGCGACCCTCATCCACTACTTCCGGATCATCTCGATCGTGGTGACCATCGCCACCTTCAACGTGTTCTTCGGGTTCCTCATGTTCTTCACCCGGGGGGTCTCGATCTACGACCTTCCCGACTGGTGGCTCGACCGGGTGATCCTCTTCGAGTACGAGACCGCGAGCGGGGATTTCGCGGAGATCACCCTGCCGGTGGCAGGGACCGTGATCACCGTGCTCGCCACCTGGGCGCTGCTCCGCCGGCTCAACGTCGGGAGGCAGCTCTTCGCGCTCGGGGACAACCCGGAGGGGGCGCGCCGGATCGGGGTCAACGTCGCCGCGATGCACTTCCTCGCCTACGGGTGGCTCGGGATCTGCGCCGGCGTGGCGGGGCTCATGCAGGCGCACTACGTGCAGGAGGTGGTCCCGAACGCGCTCTACGGGCGCGAGCTGGACGTGCTCGCGGCGGTGGTGCTCGGAGGTGCCCGGCTCGGCGGCGGCCGGGGGACGATCCTCGGCGTCATCCTCGGGGTGCTCCTCATCGCGATCACCCAGAACGGGCTCAACCTCCTCGGGATCTCCCCCTACGCGTTCCAGATGCTCATCGGGGTCGTGCTCCTCGCCGCGATCACGACGACGAACCTCTCCTGGGAGGAGGTCTTCGGGCGGGTTCGGCAGCTCCGGCGGGGCGGGGCTTGACCGAGCCGGGGCCGAACGAGACGAGCCCGCGCCCGCCAAGGCCGGATGCGCCAAGCCCGGATGCGCCGGGCCGGACGGACCCGGTGCGCGCGCGCGGCCTCGACCTTGCCGCCCTCCTCCGGCCCGGCCGCGGCGAGTACGTCGGCCTCGCCCTCCTCCTCGCCGCGGTGATCCTCCTCTTCGGCTGGACGACCCCGCGGTTCCTCTCCCTCGCCACCTTCCAGTCGATGGCGTTCCAGATGCCGGAGCTCGGGATCCTGACCCTCGCCATGCTGATCCCGATCCTCTCCGGGGGCCTCAACCTCGCGGTGACCTTCTCGGCCAACATCTGCGGGCTCACCGCGGCGTGGATCCTGCAATCGCTCGGCGGCCCGGACGCGGGGGTCGCCGCGTTCACGCTCGCGGTCGCCGGCGCGCTCGCGGTCGGCGCCCTCATCGGCTGGGCGATGGGGATCATCGTCGCCTACGTGGGCGCCCATCCCATCCTGGTGTCCCTGAGCTTCATGATCTTCCTCCGGGGGGTAGGCGAGTTCCTCACCCGCGGCGGCGACATCTCGGGCTTTCCCGCCTTCGTCGGCGAGATCGGCCACGGCACCGTGCTCGGCGTCCCCTTCCCCTTCCTCATCTTCGCGGGGTGCGCGGTGTGGTGGCACGTGCTCCTCGGCCGGACGCCGCTCGGCTTCTCGATCTACATGGTGGGCTCGAACATCGAGGCGACGCGCTATTCCGGGATCGACACGAGACGGGTGCTCACCCTCATCTACACCCTCTCGGGCCTCATGTGCGCGGTCGCGGGACTGGTGATGCTGACGCGGTTCAACTCGGTCCGGGTGGGGCACGGCGAGGCCTACCTCCTCATCACCGTGCTCGCCTGCTTCCTCGGCGGGGTGGACCCCTTCGGGGGATTCGGGCGCACCGCCTCGGTGGTCCTCGCGCTCGTCATCCTCCAGGTCATCTCGTCGGGGCTGAACCTCCTCGGCGCGAACCAGCACCTCGCGACCGCGCTCTGGGGCAGCTTCCTCGTGGTGGTGATGGTGGCCCGCTTCGTGGTGCTGCGCCTCCGGGCGGGGCCGAACCCCGACACCTGACGGTACGGCCCGGCGACCGCGGAACCCCCTCCGCGCAGGACGAGGTCCCGGACCGCTCTCGGGGCAGACCCCTGCTCCCGGAACCCGAGGAGAATCCACCCTTGCCGGTTCTCGCCCCTCGGAGCAACCGGGGCGAGAGCCGACACGGGGGCGAAAACCATCGACCGTCCACGAGACCGGGGCAAGTCCAGGATGATGGGGCGGCCGGCCTATAATCCCGGCCCGCGCGGGCGGCGCGTGGCCGGCGGGGGCCGAGGCGGGGCCAAGCGGAGGCCGGCCCGGCCGGCGGAGGAAGAATGTATCGTCATCTGTTGCTCTTTCGCTTCGTGCTGCTCAACGCGGCCTGCTTCGGGGTGCTCGGGGCGGCGTGGTTGCAGGGCTGGCTGGACGCGATGCTGGGGAGCAGCGCCCGGCTCATGTGTCTCGGGATCTTCGCGACCTTCCTCACCGGCTTCGTCATCTGCACGATCAAGGTCGTGCGGACCAGCCTCGATCTCGACCGGATACGTGGGGAACGCCCCGCGCCCGGCTCGCGGGCGGCCGGCCATCTCGACCGCTTCGCCGGCGGGAACACGGGCGACCGGAGGATTGCGGCGGACCTCCTCCGCTTCCGGATGGCGAGCCACATCTCGATCGTCGGCCATATCGCCAACACCCTGGTGTTCCTTGGCCTCATCGGCACGGTCATCGGGTTCATCGTGGCGCTGTCGAGCGTCGAGCCGGAGGTGACCGGCAACGTCCGCCGGATCGCGCCGATGGTGGCGAGCCTCATCGACGGGATGGGAATCGCGCTCTACACGACCCTCGTCGGAGCGGTGCTCCACGTCTGGCTGATCGTCAACCACCGGATGCTCGCGACCGGCGTCCTCCACCTCTACAACGCGATCGTCGAGCTCGGGGAGCGGCGTGCAGCCCCCCTTTGAAGGCTTCGCGGAGGACAGCACCGGGACCGTCTTCCGCGACGTCACCCTGCTCGCCCTCATCGGCTTCGTGGCGATGGTCATCATGCTGCTCCCGCACGTGCGAAAGGCCGAGGACGAGACCCGGGACCACCGCGCGCCCGGCAACGTCATCGTGGAGGTCCACTGGCCGCGCGACATGCCCTATGACGTCGACCTGTGGGTGCGGGCGCCCGAGGACGTGCCGGTCGGGTTCTACAACCAGGGGAGCGAGTACTTCAACCTCCTGCGGGACGACCTCGGGGACGAAGCCGACGCGACCGGCCTCAACTACGAGATCTCGTACAGCCGCGGGATCCCGGCCGGCGAGTACATCGTGAACGTGCACATGTACGGGCTGCTGCCGGCCGGGCTCGAGATCCCGGTGAAGGTCGTGGTGAGCGTCCGCAAGCAGTTCGACGTCGCCCGCCAGATCCTCCAGACCACCGTCAACCTCGTTCGCCGCAACCAGGAGGAGACCGCGTTCCGGTTTCGCCTGGACGGGGAAGGGGAGCTCGTGGAGGAGAGCGTGACCACCATTCGCCGGCGCCTCGTGACGGTGGCGCGTTGATCCTCGCGCCGGCATCCGCCGAATCCGGCCAAGCCGCCGGCGGCGCCCGCCTCCGCCGGGCCGGTCGAACGTCCGCCTCCGCCCCCGCCCCCGCCCCCGCGTCGGCATCGGCATCGGCAGCAGCGTCGGCGTTGGAGCCGTCGGCGCCGCCGGCGCGGAGCGACCCGTCATGAGCCCCCTCGTCTGGTTCTACTTCGCGGCGGTGCTGGCCGCGGTGCTGCTCGCCACCATCGCGATCCGGACCCCCCGCCGCACGGCGCCGAGGGCCGCCGCGGTCGTCCTCGCGGTGGCCCTGATCCCCGCGAGCTACGTCGCCCTCACCGAGATCCTGGGAAGGCCGAAGCCGGTAGCCCACGAATGGTGGAGCGAACGGACCATCGACGCGGTCCTCCTCGGCACCACCGTGGACGAAGGCCGGGCGATCTATCTCTGGGTCCAGCTCGACGGCGAGACGCAGCCCCGCTACTACCGGCTGCCGTGGCGGAGGAAGGTGGCGGAGCGGATCCAGGAAGTGACCGACGAGGCCGTGCGGACCCGGGGGCGCATCGAGATCAAGGACTTCTTCTCGAGCCGGGCATGGGACAACCTGGGGCACGTCAACATCGACGTCGTTCCCCCGAGCGCGCCCCCGCTCAAGCCTCCCCCGCCGCCCGCCCGGGTCTTCGACCCGAAAGGCGACGCCATCTGACACTGCCGTCTCCGCCTGACCCCGCCGCCCCCGACCGGATGGGGCGTCCAGGATCAGCGCGGCCCGATCCCGCCCCCGGTCCCCCCCCCGCCTCGTGATCGGCGCCGGACCTGCGTTCGCGGTTGCGACCGAGCCGGAGGCTCGACCGCGAGGGCCGGTGCGGCGGGCGCGGAGCGTCCTCGCCGCGCCGCCCCCGCGCCCGCGCGCGGCCGGCCCGGTCAGTCCGGCCGGCCCGGAGGGCGGGAGAGGCAAGGCAATCGTATTCGGGATTCCCGATGCGTCCTGATGACCAGGCTGGCGCCGGCAGGCGTCGATTTCCGGGTGCGGAGCGCCGAAGTCGGCCCGACGAGTCGGCTTGAAGGTCGCATGCGGCGTCCGGCCGACGAATCCGGGCGGTGCAGACGGCATATTCCGTCCAAATGCGATTGCCCTGGCGGGAGAGGCTGGCGAGATATACTCGCGCCGATCCCGAGCGACCAAGGTGGAGCAGACGATGAAGACCATCCTGGTTCCATTCCGCGATGACGCCACCGCCCAGGCCGCCGTCGATCTCGCGTGCCGGGCAGCCTCCGCCCGCGGCGCGCGCATCGAGGGGCTGTTCATCCAGACCGCCCCGCTCGTCTACGCGAGCGAAGGGATCGCCATCGGCGGGTACGTGACCCAGCTTGCCGACGAGGAGCTTCGGCGCGGCGACGAGGCGCGCGCGCGCTTCGCCGAGCGGGTGCGCGCGAACGGGATCGCCTTCGTCGAGAACGGGGCGGAATCGGCGGACGGGGCACGGGCCGTCTGGCGGCAGATCGACGGCCTCGGCGAGCAGATCGTGGGTGAGTACGGGCGCGTCTTCGACCTCATCGCGATCGGCCGCGAGACCGAGGAATCCTCCCCGGACTGGAACGTCCTCTGCGAGGCCGCCCTGTTCGAGAGCGGCCGCCTCCTGCTCCTCGCCCCGCCGTCCCTTCCGCCGACCTTCGGCGAGCGCATCGCGGTCCTCTGGAACGGCAGCACCGAGACGGCGCGCACCCTCGGGGCGGCGATGCCCCTGCTCCAGGCGGCCGGGGAAGTGGTGGTGTGCGCGGTCGAGGGGGTGCACGTCCCCGGGCCGGACGTGGACCAGGTCGCCCGGTGCCTCGCCGCCAACCGCATCGACGCGAGCACCCACGTGACCGCACTCGACGGCCGCGCGCCGGGCCCCGCGGTGCTCGACGACGCGATGGAGACCGGCCCCGACATGCTGCTGAAGGGCGCGTACGCGCAGAGCCGCCTCCGCCAGATGATCTTCGGGGGCCCGACCCGCCACATCCTGAAGCACGCCGAGCTGCCGGTAATCATGGGCCACTGAGGACCACCGAGGGCCATCGAGGGCTTTGCGTCAGGAGGCCGCGGAGGCGGGCAGGCGGGCAGGAGGCCGCGGAACGGAGCCCGGCGAACAAGACCGATCATCCCGAATCGAGGAGCAGGAACAGCATGTGGCTCAGGAACCGGAAGACCGAAATGCCCTCCCCGGAGGCCGCCCTGCCCGGCCGGGCGGCGAGGATGTCCGTGCCCGACGCGCACCACGTCAACGGCAACCGCCTCGATCCCCCGTTCCCGGACGGGCTCGAGCTCGCCATGTTCGGCATGGGCTGCTTCTGGGGGGCGGAGCGCAAGTTCTGGGAGATGCGAGGCGTCTGGTCCACGTCCGTGGGCTACGCCGGCGGCCATACCCCCAACCCCACCTACGAGGAGGTGTGCACCGGCCGCACCGGCCACAACGAGGTGGTCCGGGTCGTCTTCGACCCCGAGGCCGCGGACTACGACGACCTGCTGCGGTGCTTCTGGGAGAGCCACGATCCGACCCAGGGCATGCGCCAGGGCAATGACGTCGGCACCCAGTACCGGTCGGGGATCTATTTCACTGCCGGCGAGCAGGAGGCCGCGGCGGCCGCATCGCGCGATGCGTTCGGGACGGCGCTGGCCAAGGCCGGGTACGGCCGCATCACGACCGAGATCCGGGAGGCGCCGGAGTTCTACTACGCGGAGGACTACCACCAGCAGTACCTCGCGAAGGTTCCGTGGGGGTACTGCGGGCTCGGGGGGACCGGGGTCGCGTACCCGTCCGCCCTCGAACGGGCCTGACCGGCCTGACCGGCCGGGCGGGCCGGACGGGTCCGGCAGGATCGGACGAAGCGGGAAGCGGGAAGCGGCGGGCCGGCCGTCCCCTCGGCGCGGGCCGGATCGGATTGGAGCGGACCGGAGGAGCCATGCCGGGGGAAGAGGAAGGCGGGAGCCTGGCGTTCCTTCCCGGCGTCGCCCGGATACTCGTAAGGCCCGAGGTCGAGGAGTGCGTGCGCGTGCACGGACGTGCGCTCGTGGTGGAGTCGGTGCGGGGGGCGATCGGCGAGCTGCGGGCGGCGGCGACGGCGCGGCGCGAAGGCCGCGGGCCCGGACGGGGGCCGCACACGCCGGAACCCGGACCGGAACCCGGATTGGGATCCGGGCCGACGCCTGAACCGGGATCAGGGCCGGGACCGGGATCAGGACCGCGCGCGGCGACGAAGGACGTCGAACGGCTCGTGGCCGAAGCGGCCCTCCGCCGTGTGCGCGCCGCGGCCGCCCCGTCGCTGCGGCCGGTCCTCAACCTGAGCGGCACGGTCCTGCACACCAACCTCGGACGCGCCGAGCTCCCCGAGGTGGCCGTCGAGGCGATGGCCGAGGCGGCCCGCTCGGCGGTGAACCTGGAGATCGACCTCGCCACGGGCAAGCGGGGAGAACGCGACACCCACGTCGAGGCGTGGCTCGCCCGGCTGACCGGAGCCGAGGCGGCGACGGTGGTGAACAACAACGCGGCCGCGGTCCTGCTGGTGCTCAACACCCTGGCGCTCGGCCGGGAGGTCCCGGTGTCGCGGGGAGAGCTCATCGAGATCGGCGGCTCGTTCCGGCTCCCCGAGATCATGAGCCGGGCCGGCTGCCGCCTGGTCGAGGTCGGGACCACCAACCGGACCCACCTCGAAGACTTCGCCCGCGCGATCGGCGAGCGCACCGGGGCGGTGATGACCGTGCACACCAGCAACTACGTCGTCGAGGGGTTCACCGCCGCCCCGGAGCCGGAGAGGCTCGCATCCCTCGCTCGCGAGCGCGGCGTACCGTGGGTGCACGACCTCGGGAGCGGGACCCTGGTCGAGCTCGAACGGTTCGGGCTCCCCCACGAGCCGACCCCCCGGGAGGCGCTCGCGAACGGGGCGGACCTCGTCACCTTCAGCGGGGACAAGCTCCTCGGCGGCCCCCAGTCGGGGATCGTCGCAGGCCGCGCCGACCTCGTGTCCGCCCTCCGGAGCAACCCGATGAAGCGGGCGTTGCGGGTCGACAAGATCACCCTGGCCGCGCTCGGCGCCCTGCTGCCCCTGTACGCGAACCCGGAGCGGCTGGCTCGAGAGCTGCCCGCCCTGCGGCGGCTGGTACGGCCGGCGGCCGAGGTCCGGGCCCTCGCCGAACGCGTCGCGGCGAAGCTTCGCGGGCGGTTCGCGGAGCGCGTGGAGGTGGTCGGGTGCGTGAGCCGGATCGGGAGCGGAGCGCTCCCCGTCGATACGCTGCCGAGCGCCGGCATCGCCCTCCGCCCGCCGCCGTCCGGGGCCGGGCGAACGTCCGGGCGGCGCGTCGAGGAGCTGGCCGCCACCCTCCGCGCGCTCCCGCGGCCGGTCATCGGGCGGATCCGGGAGGGAGCCCTCGTCCTCGACCTCCGGTGCCTCGAACGCGATTCCGACCTGCTGGACGCTCTGGCTCCCCTCCCAGGCGAAGAGGCGGGAGCCGGGCACCGCGAGTCCCCCGGCCCTGGCCCTGATGCCGGCCCCGGTGCCGACGCCGCAGTCGGCGCTGGCGGCGGCGGGGGCGCGGGGAACGGGGCTCGCACCCCCGGCGCGGGCGGTCGGACCGGCTCCTTCGGCCGGATCGAAGGGAATGCCGGGCCGGAGGACGCGCCCCCGCCCCGGAGCCCGTCGGGATGCTGATCGCGACCGCGGGACACGTCGACCACGGCAAGACCGTCCTGGTCAAGGCCCTGACCGGGATCGATACCGACCGGCTGCCGGAGGAGAAGGCGCGCGGGCTCAGCATCGACCTCGGCTTCGCGTACCACACCCGCCCCGACGGCGCCGTGCTCGGCTTCGTGGACGTGCCGGGCCACGAGCGGTTCATCCGCAACATGCTGGCGGGGGTGGCGGCCATCGACCATGCCCTGCTCATCGTCGCGGCCGACGACGGTCCCATGCCCCAGACCCGCGAGCACCTCGCGATCCTGGACCTCCTCGGGGTGGACGCGGGAACGGTGGTCGTCACCAAGATCGATCTGGTCGACGCCTCGCGGGCCACGATCGTCGCCGGCCGGACCGAGACGCTGGTCGAAGGCACCGGGCTCGAAGGCGCGCCCGTGTTTCCGGTATCCGCGGTGACCGGGGAGGGCATGAAGGAGCTCCGCGACCGCCTCTCCGAGCTTGCCGCGGAGCGCCCGACCGCGAGGGTGCGGACGGGCAGCCGCTTCCGCCTCGCGGTCGACCGTTGCTTCACCGTCCGGGGGGCGGGGGTGGTCGTGACCGGGGCCGTCTTCTCGGGCGAGACCGCGGTCGGAGACCGCCTCGTCCTGGCTCCGGCCGGGGCCGGGGCCAGGGTGCGCGGCATCCACGCCCAGAGCCGGCCGGCCGCGCGCGGAGCCCTCGGCGAGCGGTGCGCGCTCAACCTCGCGGGAACCGAGCTCGGGCGCACCGACGTCCGGCGGGGCGACTGGCTCACCGGCGAGCCCGCCCCCGCGGTGTCGCACCGCTTCGACGCGGAGCTCCGGGTGCTGGCGAGCGAAGATCGCCCCCTCGCCCACTGGACCCCGGTGCACGTGCACGCGGGCGCGGCCTCCCTCACCGGGCGGGTGGCGGTGCTGGAAGGCCGGAGCGTCGCTCCGGGGGCGCACGGGCTCGTCCAGATCGTGGTCGACCAGCCCTTCGTCGGGGTGAGGGGGGACCGCTTCATCCTCCGCGACCAGTCCGCCCGGCGCACGGTCGCGGGCGGGGCGGTGCTCGACCCGGCGGGCGCGGTCCGCGGGCGGGCCCGGCCCGAGCGAATCGCGGTGCTGCGGGCGATGGCCGCGAACGATCCGGACCGCGCGCTCGCCGCCCTGCTCGCGGCGAGCGCCAACGGGGTGGACCTCGACCACTTCGCGGATGCCTGGAACCTTCGGCCGGAGGAAGCGGAGGCGCTCTGCGAACGGGCCGGCGTGGAGGCGGTCGCCCTCCCGCGGGGGCGGCGGACCGGATTCGCGCGCGGCGACTGGAACGGCCTCCTGGAAGGGATGCTCGCGGCGGCGCGGCGGATGCACGAGGAGGCCCCGGAGCGGGCCGGCGCGGAATCGGTGGAGCTCGCGAGCGGAACGGGGCGGTCGCGGGAGGTCGCGGCGGCGGCGGTCGGCACCCTGGTGCGGGACGGGCGCCTCGTCCGGGAGGGCCGGTATCTCCGGGTCCCCGAGCACGAGCCCCGGCTGTCGCCGCGCGATGCGGCACTCTGGAGCAAGGTCTCGCGCCACCTCGGCGAGGACGCGGTGAAGCCCCCCGTCCACGCCGAGCTCGCCGGCAAGCTCGGCGTGGACCGGAACCTCCTCGCCCTCTTCCTCGGCCGGTCGGCGGGGCGCGGGCTGCTGGTCAAGGTGGCGCCGAACCGTTTCTTTCACCCGCGCGCCGTCCGGCGCCTCGCGGAGGTGGCGGAAGGGCTCGCCGCAGCGTCCGACGACGGCCGTTTCGACGCCAGGGCGTTCCGGGATGCCTCGGGGATCGGTCGAAACCTCACCATCCAGGTGCTCGAATACTTCGACGGCGCGGGGCTCACCCGCCGCATCGGCGATGCCCGCATCGTCGTCCGGCGGGCCGAGGACCTCTTCGGCTGATCCGGGAGCGGGAGGCGCCGCCCCTTCGGGTTCGGCGTGGCCGCCTGCCTCTGCGACCGTGGGCCGGCCGGCATGACCTTGGTCGTCACCTTGGTCGTCCGATGGACGTCCGCTCGGAGATCACCACGAGCGGCATCCTCTGCCGGATTGGAGAATCGGATCATGGACGGCCCGGGGTTCGGCGAGGAACCGGCGATCGGGCTTCAGGCAGCCAGCGAGGTCGCGGCAGTCTTCGGAACCATCGACACCGCGCGGTTCCAACCCGCTACCGTGCGGTTCGGGAACGCGCGGTCCGCCGCGGCCAGGCTCGCGGCATCGCCCTCGAAACACACCAGGGAGGGGGGTTCACGGGCCGGCGGGTCCCCGGCCCCCGACATCGCTCCGGGTCGCGGCCGCCTCGCGTGCAGCAGGGAGTTCCGGCGCTGGCCGGGTCTACAGCACTCGCCACCAGGGGGCGGCGAGGATCCGGTCGGACATCCACCGTGTCTCGCGGCCGCCGTGGAGCAGGAGGCCGCCGAGGAACTGCTCGGGATACTCCCTCCCGGGTCTCCGGATCGTCCAGGGTGAGATAGGGGCGATCCCCGAGAAACGGCTCGGACCGCACCAGGGTGCTCTTGCCGGTCTGACGCGCCCCCATCAACACGATGACGGGAGAGGCGGCGAGGGCGCGTTCCAGCAGACCGGAAGCGGCTCTGGGCAGATAGTGTAAATCGACCATAAGATGGGCGATTGTCGCCCATATCATGGGCGATTGTCCAAGCCGAGCCCGTGATCCCGCAACCGAAAGAGCGGCGCGAGCGAGGCGCAAGGGGCAGTGCGCTGCGGACGCGCCGCGCCAACCCTGCGTCCGCCGTGAGCGGGGCATGTCCGGCAAGTCCACCCGACACCGCTCGTGAACGAGATCGACCCGCCGGTGGGTGACACCCTTCTCTCGGTGCTGCGCCAGCTTCGCGCCGGCTGCGAGCAACGCCCCGAGGGGTTCGCGCAAGGTGCGGTGCCGTGCAGGGTGCGCAACATCCGCGACTACCGCATCCGGTCGAACTCCGGGGAGATCGTCGCCGGCGGGAGAGGCCCTTCGACGTGGGCGCGAAGCCGCTTCGCATCAGGGGACTCCCGGAAGCGGAGACGCGGGCGCCGATGGCGCATGCACCGAGGAGACCAGGCAGCGCTTCTCGGCGGCGGCCGGAGAGGCGGTGTGGACGCAGACGCAGGGCCGGTCGTGGCTGGTGAACACGCTTCTCGCCGGAGCGTGCTCCGACCACGGGACAGGAACGGACCGCGCGCGCCATCGACGTGGACGACGTCCATGCGGCGCGGGAGGGCCTCATCCTCTCCCCGGGCACCCACCGCGGGAGGCGCCGAGGGGGGTGGCTGGTCCTCTCTCGAAATCGAAGATCATGGAGGGGGGAGCGCCAGCGCGGGGAGGCGGGGCAAGGCATCGGGGCCTGCGGGTATGGGCGCCGCCAAGAGGGCAAAACCCGTAACGGCAACCCGCATGAGCGAGGGGTCATGACGTTTGCGGCCGTCTCGACGGCCCGATTGCGCGATTGGGGAGAGGGTCGGCCGAAGGTCGGAGCGAGAATCCCCGTCCCCCGAGCCGGCCGGGAACCCGTATGGACCGCGGGAGCGGGCGGAGGAGGCCCGGCGGCGGGGCGGCGGAGGATCAGGGCTTGCGGATGCGCGCGTGGAAGTCCCGCTCGCCGTCGCAGGCGAGCGCCGCGGCGACCGCCTCGTCTTCCCGCGATTCGGCGAAGCCGGGCACGTCGGCGGGAAATCCCGCGGAGACCTCGATGCCGCGCGACAGCAAGATCTGGCGGACCATCTTCGCCCGACCTTTCGTCAGGCCTTCCGTCAGACCCGCAGCGTGGCCCTCCTGCCGGCCCTCGTTGCGGAGGGAACGCAGCAGCGGGTCGTCGTCCGGCCCGGTCCCGTCGTGCGCGCCGAGGGTGCGGCCCAGATGCTCCAGCCTCGCGTGCGTCCACCCCGAGGGCTCGACCTCGCTCAGCGCCTCGTGGATGGCCGTCGCCCGCCAGCCGGGAAACGCCCGGCTCACCGCCGACTCCCGGTACGCGCCCCCTTCCAGCAGATGGATCGTCAACCCCGGCCGCCGCCCCCGCGGGCGGCTCGGCGCGGGCCGGTCCGGCACCTCCACCCACACCTCGGGGAAGCCCCACGCCTCATAGAGCCGCAGCTTGCCCCGGCGCACGTCCGTGGTGTGATCCACCTCCAGCACCACGTCGGGGTAGTCGTGCTCCCCGACCACCATCGCGCTCGACCCCAGCAGCTCCGCCCGCGACGGATACAGGTACACGGTCTGGTCCGCCTGCATGATCCGCCGGGGCCTGCCGTGCTCGTCGCGCACGAGCAGGTCCATCGAGCCGAAGCACTTGATGGGGGAGCCGCGTACCGCACCGATGCGTTCGACCAGCCCGGTGAGGCCGTGCGAGGGGCTCTCATGGGTGGGGCTGGTGGGCTCGCGTACCCGCCAGGCGGTCCCGGTCTCGGCGTCCCAGACTTCGAGCCGCCCCTCGAAGCGGCGGAACTCCTGCCAAGTCATCGGAAAGGCGTCGCAGCCGACGAACTCGAGCCCGGACAGCGCCGGCTCCTCCGATCGCGGCGCCGGCCGCTTGCCGGCCTTCGGCTCCGCCTCCGAGCCCCTCCCTTCGTCGAGTGTCCTTTCGTCGAGCGCCGCCATCCTCGTTTCCCTGCGCTTCGGCCACGCCGATATTGTAGCCCGCATCCGATGGGCCGGGCCACCGGGCAAGGGGTGTTGCCCAAATGGCATTGGACGGTTCCGGCACTCGACGGCCACGGCCCGCCGGCGCTATCCTCCGCCCCGCCGGCAGGGCCTCGCGCCGCAGCGCGAGCAGGGTGCGAGAGCGAGCCGCTGACCGGACGCAGGGAAGAGGATCGGCGCCCGGTGGGCCGCACGGACTTCAAATCCGATGGGACGCGTGCGACGTGTCCGGTGGGTTCGACTCCCACCCTCTTCCGCCACCATCCGCGGCCCGAGTTCCCGCGAGCACGCCCGTACCGCCCAGCCCATGCCGCCCAGCCCGAGTGCGATGTCCGGCCCGCCCGCGCCCGTTGCCACCGACGTCGTGCTGGTGGGCGGCGGCCATAGCCACGTGGCGGTGCTCAAGCGGTTCGGGATGCGCCCGACCCCGGGGGTGCGGCTCACCCTGATCTCGCGCGACCTGCTGACCCCCTACTCCGGCATGTTGCCGGGCCTCGTCGCCGGCCACTACCTCCCCGAGCAGGCGCACATCGACCTTCGGAAGCTCTCCCGCTTCGCGAACGCCCGGGTGATACACGCCCCGGCGACCGGGCTCGACCTCGACCGGCGGCGGGTCTTCCCGGCCGGGCGGCCCCCGATCGGCTTCGACCTCCTCTCCCTCGACGTCGGCTCGCAGCCGACCCTGCGCCATATCGACGGCGCGAAGGAGCACGCCCTCGGCATCAAGCCGGTCGACGTCTTCCGGGAACGCTGGGCCGAGGCCGAGCGCGAATGCCTGGAAAGGGACGGCCGGCTTCGGGTCTCCGTGATCGGAGGCGGCGCCGGGGGGACGGAGCTCGCGCTCTCCCTTCGCTACCGGCTCCGGACCCTCCTCGGGCGGGCCGGGGCGCCGGACGGGACGGAGATCACCCTGATCGCGGAGACCCGCGAGGTCGTCGAATCCCATGCCCCGGCGGTCCGCCGCCGGATGGCCCGGCTCCTCGCCGAGCGGGGCGTGCGCCTCCTCCCCAACCACCGGGTGGCGGCAGTGCGGGCGGGCCGGATCGAGGCGGTGTCCGGTGACGGGGAGCGGGTGGCCGTTGCCTGCGACCTCGCGGTCGCGGCAACCCACGCCGAGGCGCCGGGGTGGCTGGGCGACACCGGCCTCGACCTCGACGACGCGGGATTCGTGAGGGTGCGGGAGACGTTGCAATCGACGGGCGACCCGTTCGTGTTCGCGGCGGGCGACGTCGCTTCGTTCGACACCCGCCGGCTCCCGAAGTCCGGGGTCTACGCGGTCCGCCAAGGCCCGGTGCTCGCGAGGAATCTCGCCCGGCTCGCCACCGGGCGGCCCCTCGGGGCGTATCGGCCGCAGCCCCTCGCCCTCGCCCTCATCTCGAGCGGCGACCGCAATGCGGTCGCGTCCTGGGGCCGGCTCGCGATCGAGGGGCGCTGGGTGTGGCGGCTCAAGGACCGGATCGACCGGCGCTGGATGCGCAAGTACCAGGAGCTTCCGGCGATGGCGGGGGGCGCCCCGTCGCCCCGGGCGGCGGTCGTGCCGGCGGGGGCGGCGGGAACGGCGGCGTCGGCCGAAGAGGAGGGCGCCGCCGGCTTCGGCGGCGAGGCCCGGGACGGCGCCGCGCCGCGTCGTCCCCGCGTCGTCACCGGAGCGGGCTCCGCCGCCGCGGCTTCACGGACCTCCACGGCCGCCGAGCTCGCCTCCGCCTCCGCCGCCGCCATGCGCTGCGGCGGATGCGGCTCCAAGGTTGCGAGCGTGGTGCTGCATCGCGTGCTCGGGCGCCTCGATCCCGCCCCGCACCCCGACGTGCTCATCGGGTTCCGGGGCGGGGACGACGCGGCCGTGCTCCGGGTCCCGCCCGACAAGCTCCTCGTCCAGTCCGTCGACCACTTCCGCACCTTCATCGACGACCCCTGGCTCTTCGGGCGGATCGCGGCCCAGCACTGCCTGAGCGACCTCTTCGCGATGGGAGCGGAGCCCCGCACCGCGCAGGCCATGGCCACCCTCCCGTTCGCGCCCCCGGACAAGGTCGAGCAGGACCTGTTCGACCTCCTGAGCGGGGTGACCGAAACGCTCTCCGAGGCCGGCGCCGCGCTCGTCGGCGGACATACCGCGGAGGGCCCGGAGTGCGCGCTCGGCCTCACCGTGAACGGCCTCTGCGGCGCCGTCCTCCTCAAGTCCGGCGCCGCGGACGGGGACCGGCTGTTCCTCACCAAGCCGCTCGGTACGGGTGTCGTCTTCGCCGCCGACATGCGGGCCGAAGCCCCCGGCGAGACGGTGGACGCCGCCCTCGCGTCGATGCTCCGCTCCAATGCGGCCGCCGCCCGCGTCTTTCGCGCCTGCGGCGCCACCTCCTGCACCGACGTCACCGGGTTCGGCCTGCTCGGACACCTGGTGGAGATGCTCCGTGCGAGCGGGGCGGATGCGGAGCTGGACCTCGCCTCGATCCCGCGGCTGCCCGGGGCCGATGCGCTCCTCGAGCGAGGAATCCGGAGCTCCCTGCACGAGGCGAACGCCGCGTTCGGGGCCGCGCTCGACGGTGTGGACCCCGGCGGCCCGCGGGCCGCCCTCCTGTTCGACCCGCAGACCTCGGGCGGGCTCCTCGCCTCCGTCCCCGACGAACGGGCGGACGAGTGTGCGTCCGCCCTCGGGGCCGCGGGCTGCGGGGCCGCGGCGCGAATCGGCACGGTCCTCGGAGCGGACCCCGGAGGCCGGGTGCGGGCCCGGGTGTGAGCATCGAGAAGTGCCGCCCGTTCCGAGTACGCTTCCAGGATGGGGCACCGCCGCGGTGCATTCCGATCTGGACCGAAGCGAGGATGAGGTCGTGGGCCGTTTGTCCGGGGCCGATCCGTGTGCTGGCCCGGGGAGGCCGAGGCATGGGCAACCGCTCGGGCCGCTGATCCGTAGAACCGGTCTGCAGAACCGATCCACTCTCGGGATCGGTGATGCGCTTCGACAGGGCGGTCGTTTCCCCTTGGCCCCGATGCGGAGTGGGGGCGGCCTCCCGGTAACGCTCCTGCAACAAGACGGCGCTACAAAGTCTCCCCGGCGGGCGGACGCTCCGCCGATCGTCCATTCATTCCTGCACATGGGAGACCCACGGACATGAATCGAGTCCTCCTCGGGGCCGTCGCCGCACCGTTCGCGCTCGCCGCTTCGGTACAGGGCGCCCACGCCCAGGCCCGCGACTACGTGAGCATCGTCGGCTCTTCGACCGTCTACCCGTTCGCGACGGTGGTCGCGGAGCGGTTCGGCAAGAGCACCAGGTTCCGGACGCCCAAGATCGAGTCCACCGGGTCGGGCGGCGGGCTCAAGCTCTTCTGCGCGGGGGTCGGCGTCAACCACCCCGACATCGCCAACTCCTCGCGGCGCATCGAGAAGTCCGAGGTGGAACGCTGCGACGAGAACGGCGTCACCGACGTCGTCGAGGTCAAGGTCGGCTACGACGGGATCGTGCTCGCGAACTCCAGGAAGTCGGAGGTCATGGAGGTCGGCCGGCGCGACGTCTTCCTCGCCCTCGCCCGCGAGGTCCCGGACCCCGCCGGCGGGGAGAACCTCGTCCCGAACCCCTACCGGACCTGGAAGGACGTGAACGGCGCCCTCCCGGACAGGAAGATCGTCGTGCTCGGCCCCCCGCCGACCTCCGGCACCCGCGACGCCTTCGCCGAGCTCGCCCTCGAAGGCGGCTGCAAGACCTTCGACTTCATCGAGGCGATGAAGAAGAAGGACAAGGGCGCGTACAAGGCGGTCTGCCACTCCATCCGCGAGGACGGCGCCTACGTCGAGGCCGGGGAGAACGACAACCTGATCGTGCAGAAGCTCGAAGCCGACCCGGATGCGTTCGGGGTCTTCGGGTTCAGCTTCCTCGACCAGAACGTGGACAAGCTCCAGGGATCGAAGGTCGACGGCGTCGCGCCGGAGTTCGAGGCCATCGCGGCGGGCGGGTACCCGGTGTCGCGCCCCCTCTACTTGTACGTGAAGAAGGCCCACGCGGGGCAGATCCCCGGCATCGAGGGCTACCTCGCCGAGTTCACGAGCGAAAGGGCATGGGGCGACGACGGCTACCTCACCGACAAGGGCCTCATCCCGATGCCGAAGGAAGAACGGATGAAGTTCGCGGCCGACGTCGAGAACCTGACCCCGCTCGTGCTCGAATGACGGGGCGGTCCGGCCGCCGCCCGGCGGTCACGGCCCGCGGCAGCCGGGGGGTGCGTCCCCCCGGCTGCCGCCTTCCTGCGAAAGCCCGATAATCCCCCTCATGTCGGCCCCCGCCCTCACCCTCGTCGTGCTCGCGATCGCCGCGCTCGGGTGGCAGGCCGGGCGCCGGCGGGCGCTCGCGGTCGCGGGCGGGCCCGCGAACGCCCGCTCCCTCCACTCCCGCCCGGTGTACTTCGGCGCCCTCACCGCGCTCTGGTGCGCGGTTCCCGCCCTGCTGCTCCTCTGCCTCTGGGTCGTGCTGCGCGGCTCGGTGGTCACCGGGCTCGTGGTGGCCGACCTGCCGCCGGAGCTCCGGGACCTCCCCGCGAACGAGCTCGACCTCGTCGTCAACGACATCCGCAACCAGGTGGAGGGCAACTTCGTCCGGGACGACGTCTCTCCCGCCATCCTCGAGGCGGCGGAACGCTACCGGCGCTTCGACGAGCTCGGGCGGCTCGTCCTCGGCGTCGCCGCCCCCCTCGTCGCGCTGCTCGGCCTCGCCCTCGCCCGGGGGCGGATCTCGCCGCGGGTGCGGGCCCGCAACCACGTGGAAGGCGCGATCCTCGTCTTCATCGCCGCGAGCTCGACGGTCGCCATCCTGACCACCGTGGGCATCGTCCTGTCGGTGCTGTTCGAGGCGTTCCGCTTCTTCCGGAGCGTGCCCCTCTTCGATTTCCTCCTCGGCGTCGAGTGGAGCCCGCAGACCGCGATCCGCTCCGACCAGGTGGGGGCCTCGGGGGCGTTCGGCATGATCCCCCTCTTTACCGGCACGCTCCTCATCTCCGCCGTGGCCATGCTCGTGGCGGTTCCGGTCGGCCTGATGTCGGCCATCTATCTGGCGGAATATGCGAGCCGCCGGCTGCGATCGGTCGCGAAACCGCTCCTCGAGATCCTCGCCGGGATCCCGACCGTCGTATACGGATTCTTCGCGGCGCTGGCGGTCGCGCCCGCGGTCCGCGACGCGGGGACCGCCCTCGGCCTCGAGGTCGCCTCGCAGAGCGCGCTCGCGGCCGGGCTCGTCATGGGGGTGATGATCATCCCGTTCGTGTCGTCGCTGTCCGACGACGTCATCAGCGCCGTGCCCCAGGCGCTCCGCGAGGGCTCGCTCGGGCTCGGCGCGACGAAGTCGGAGACGGTCCGCCAGGTCGTGCTCCCGGCCGCGCTCCCCGGGATCGTGGGAAGCATCCTGCTCGCCGTATCGCGCGCGATCGGCGAGACCATGATCGTGGTCATGGCCGCGGGCCTCGCCGCGAACCTGACCGCGAACCCCCTCGAGGCGGTCACCACCGTCACCGCCCAGATCGTCACCCTCCTCGTCGGCGACCAGGAGTTCGACAGCCCCAAGACCCTCGCGGCGTTCGCGTTGGGGCTCGTGCTCTTCCTCATCACCCTCGCGTTGAACGTCATCGCGCTGCACGTCGTGCGGCGGTACCGGGAGCAGTATGAGTAGGGAGGACGGCGCAAATCGCCCGCCCGGCGCGAACGGCCCGCCCGGCGCGAACGGGGCGCGGAGGGTGGCGAGCACGGTCGCGGACCCGCGCTTCCAGGCCCGCCTGCGCCGCCGCTATGCGAGCGAGCGGCGTTTCCGGTGGATGGGCCGGATCGCCCTCGCCCTCGGAGGCGGGTGCCTGGTGCTCATCCTCGGGACCGTCTTCGCCAACGGGTACACCGCGTGGCAGCAGACCTTCATCGCCCTCGATATCCACTTCGACCCCGAGCGGCTCGATCCGGAAGGGACGCGGAGCGAGGAGGCGCTCTCGGCCGGGGACTACGGCGGGCTCGTGAAGGCGGCTCTGCGCAAGGAGTTCCCGGAAGCGCGGACGCGCCGCGAGCGCCGGGCGCTCCAGGCCCTCGTGAGCCCCGGAGCGTCCTTCGGTCTGCGGGAGATGGTCCTCTCGGAGCCGGCTCTCGTCGGCGAGACCCGCACCGTCCGGCTGCCGGCGGACGATGACGTGGACATGCTCCTCAAGGGGCGCATCGACCGGTCCGCCCCCGAGGGCTCGCGTCGGCTGACCGATCGCCAGCTCGAATTCGTGGATGCGCTCGCCGCGCGCGGCGCGATCGAGCAACGGTTCAACCGCGCGTTCTTCACCGCCGGGGACTCGCGCGAGCCGGAGGTCTCCGGCATTCGCGGCGCGCTCGTCGGTTCCGCGCTCACCCTCCTCGTGACCCTGCTGCTGTCCTTTCCGATCGGGGTCGGGGCCGCCCTCTACCTCGAGGAATTCGCCCCCCGCAACCGATGGACCGACCTCATCGAGGTGAACATCAACAACCTCGCCGCGGTTCCCTCCATCGTGTTCGGGCTGCTCGGGCTCGCGGTGTTCCTCAACTTCTTCGGCCTGCCGCGCTCCGTGCCGATGGTGGGGGGGATGGTGCTCGCGCTCATGACCCTGCCCACGATCATCATCGCCGGGCGGGCGGCCCTCGCCTCGGTCCCGCCCTCGATCCGGGAGGCCGCGCTCGGGATCGGGGCGTCCCGGATGCAGACGGTCACCCACCACGTGCTGCCGCTCGCGATGCCCGGCATCCTCACCGGCGCCATCATCGGGATGGCGCGCGCCCTCGGCGAGACGGCGCCGCTTCTCATGATCGGGATGGTCGCGTTCATCGTGGACGTCCCGCATACTCCGTTCGACCCCGCCACGGTGCTCCCGGTGCAGATCTTCCTGTGGGTAGACAGCCCGGAACGGGCCTTCGTCGAGCGGACCTCCGCCGCGATCATCGTGCTCCTCGGCTTCCTGATCGCCATGAACGGGCTCGCGGTGGTGCTGCGCCGGCGGTTCGAGCGGCGCTGGTAGGCGGGCTCGCGACCCGCGAACGACGGCGCCGCCGAACGCGCCGGACGGACCGGGGGAAGGGCGGAGAGGGGAAGGGAAGGAACGGAAGGTGGTCGAGTGAGTACGGTTGCAGCTTCCGCCACCGCGACGGCCTTCGCGCCGGACCGGTCGGGCGATGCGCTCCGCGACGAGACGTACGAGACGGTCGGCGAGATCCATTCGCCGAACGCCCGCATCACGGTGCGCGGGGTGACCGTCCGGTACGGGGAGAAGATCGGGATCGAGAACGTCGACGTCGACATCGGCGCCAACGAGGTCCTCGCCCTGGTGGGGCCTTCGGGTTGCGGAAAGTCGACGTTCCTGAGATGCCTCAACCGGATGAACGACATCATCGACAACTGCCGGATGACCGGCGCCATCCGGCTCGACGGCGAGGACATCTTCGACCCGAAGCTCGACGTCGTGCTGCTTCGCGCCCGCGTCGGCATGGTGTTTCAGAAGCCCAATCCCTTCCCGAAGTCGATCTACGACAACGTCGCGTACGGGCCGCGCATCCACGGCCTGGCGGAGACCCGCGCGGATACGGACGAGATCGTGCAGCGCAGCCTCGAGCGGGCCGGCCTCTGGGAGGAGGTGAAGGATCGGCTGGAGCAGCCCGGCACGGGGCTCTCGGGCGGACAGCAGCAGCGCCTGTGCATCGCCCGCGCCATCGCGGTGAGCCCCGAGGTGATCCTCATGGACGAGCCGTGCTCCGCCCTCGACCCGATCGCGACCGCCCGCATCGAGGAGCTGATCGACGAGCTGCGGCAACGGTACGCGATCGCCCTCGTGACCCATTCGATGCAGCAGGCCGCGCGGGTCTCCCAGCGCACCGCCTACTTCCATCTCGGACGCCTGGTGGAAGTGGGCGAGACGTCGCGGATCTTCACCAATCCTCGGCACACCCTCACCGAGGACTACATCACCGGACGGGTGGGCTAGGGGAGGGGCGAGGATCGGACATGGCAACCGCGGAAGCCGAACGGCCGTCGGTGATCGGCCAGCACATCTCCCGGAAGTACGACGAGGCGCTCGAGGACGTCCGCACCTCGGTGCTCGCGATGGGCGGGCTCGTCGAGGAGCAGATCACCAATGCGTTGACCGCGCTCGCGGAGCTCGACAGCGAGCTCGGCGAGCGGGTGATCCGGGACGACTACAAGGTCAACCAGCTCGAAGTCCAGATCGACGAGGAGTGCACGAGGGTCATCGCGCTGCATCAGCCCGCGGCGAGCGATCTGCGGCTCGTCGTCGCGATCATCAAGACCATCACCGACCTCGAACGCATGGGCGACGAGGCGGAGAAGATCGGGCGGACCGCGATCCGGCTCTCGGGCAACGCGCCGAGGCGGATGCGCTACGCGGGGGTGCGCAACCTCGGCCGGCACGTCCGGCAGATGGTCCGGCAGGCCCTCGACGCGTTCGCGCGGCTCGACGTCGAGGCGGCGGTCGCGGTCGCCCGCGAGGACAAGACGGTCGATCTCGAGTACGCCGCGTGCATGCGCGAGCTCGTGACCCACATGATGGAAGATCCGCGGCGCATCTCCGAGGTGCTGGACATGATCTGGTGCGCGCGGGCGCTCGAACGGATCGCCGACCACGCGAAGAACATCGGGGAGTACATCGTGTTCCTCGTGAAGGGCAAGGACGTCCGGCACACGAGCCTGGAGCACAAGGAGCTGCAGGCGCAGAGCGAGGTGTGAGCCGGCGAGGCGAGGCGAGGCGCGGCTCGGCGGGGCGGGTCGCAGTGGCCCGTCGAGGCATGAACGGGGCGAGGGCCGCCCTCCAGCCAAGCCGAAGGCCGAGGGAACAGAGCGATATGGCTGCGAGTCTGCTGGTGGTGGAGGACGAGCCGGCCATGCGGGAGATGCTCGCCGGGAGCCTCCGGGCCGCCGGGTACGAGGTCCGCGAGGCCGGGGACGCGACGGGCGCCTGGAAGGCGCTCCGGGCTTCTCGGGTGGACCTCGTGCTCCTCGACTGGATGCTCCCCGGGTCGAGCGGCTACGAGCTCCTCCGCCGCCTCCGCCGGGAGGGCGCTCCCGCCGAGCGGGAGGTCCCCGTCATCCTCGTGACCGCCCGGGCGGAGGAGCCCGACCGCATCCGGGGGCTGGACGCGGGCGCGGACGACTACGTGGTCAAACCCTTCTCTCCGCGCGAGCTCCGGGCCCGGGTGCGCGCCCTGCTCCGGAGGGCCGCGGACGTCCGCGCGGATCGGGTCGAGGCCGGCGGCCTCCTGATCGATCGCGAGCGCTGCCGGGTCCACGTCCGCGGCGTCGAGGTGGGGCTCGGGGCCACCGAGTTCCGCCTGCTCCACTTCCTGGCGTCCCATCCCGACCGGGTCTACAGCCGCCCCCAGCTTCTCGACAACGTGTGGGGCCGCGACGCCTTCCTCGAGGAACGCACCGTGGACGTCCAGATCCGCCGGGTGCGCAAGGCGCTCGCGCCGCACGGGGTCGAGGGATACGTCCGGACCGTGCGCGGCTTCGGATACCGGTTCTCGGCCGCCGACTGAGCGCGGCGGACCGGCCGTGCGGCGCGCCTGGCTGGCCGAGCTCCGGATCGTCGGGGGCCTCCTCGCGGCCGCCGCCGCGGCCGGCTACTTCGTCGGCGGGGCGCCGTGGTGGGCGGCCGGCGCAGGGGTCTTCTACGCCGCGCTGAACGTCCGCAACGCGGCGCGCCAGCTCCGTTGGATCGAAGACGGACGGGGCGGCCCGCCGGGCGGCTCGCCGCCCGATGCGTCCGGGCTCTGGGGGGAAGTCCTCCACCGGCTCTACCAGGAGCGGCGCGAGGCGCGCGAAGCGGCCCGCGAGGCGGCCCGGAGGGTCGAACAGTACGAGCGCTCCGCGCAGGCGCTGCCGGACGGGATCGTGATCCTGGACGCGGACCTGCACATCCGCTGGTCGAACGCCGCCGCCCGGAGGCTGATCGGGCTCCGGGACCCCGAGGATCGCGGCCAGCACATCGACAACCTGCTGCGGTACCCGGAGTTCGTGGACTACCGGCGCCGCGGGGCGCTGGACCGCTTCGTCGAGGTCCCCGCCTCGGGCGCACCGGACGACGTCGTCATGGTGGGGCTCGTGCCCTTCTCCGCCGGGCAGTTCCTGCTGGTTTGCCGGGACATGACCGAGAGGGTGCGGATCGACCGCGTGCGCCGGGACTTCCTGAGCAACGTCTCGCACGAGCTCAGGACCCCCATCACGGTGCTCGGGGGCTACCTGGAGATGCTGCAGGACGCGGCGGCGGCGGAGGAGCTGCCGCGCCGCTGGAAGCCGCCGGTGGATGCGATGCACGATCAGGCGGCCCGGATGCGGCGGCTCGTCGAGGACCTGCTTCTCCTCTCGCGGATGGAATCGCTCGACCGCCCCGACTCGCGCGAGGAGATCGACGTCGACCTCCTCATCGCCCAGGTCCGGGAGGAGTCCCAGGCCCTGAGCGGTGGGCGCGGCCACCGCATCGAGCTGGAGGTCCAACCCGGGGCCAGGGTGTCCGGAAGCGCGTCGGAGCTCCGGGCCGTGTTCTCGAACCTCGTGCGCAACGCCGTCCAGTACACCCCCGCCGGCGGCCTCATCCGCATCGAATGGCGGGTGGACGACGACGCGGCGTGGTTCGTCGTGACGGACGAGGGCGAGGGGGTCGAGTCCGAGCACCTGTCACGCCTGACCGAGCGCTTCTACCGGGTGGACAAGGGGCGCTCGCGCGAGGAGGGCGGAACCGGCCTCGGCCTCGCCATCGTCAAGCACGCCCTCGCGCACTACGACGGAGCGCTCGAGATCGAGAGCGAGCCCGGCCGCGGCAGCCGATTCGCCTGCCGGCTTCCTCGCGGCATCGTGACCCATCCCCCGCCGCCGGATTCCGGCCCCCCCGACGCGGACTTGGAAGCTCCGCAGGATCGGGAGCACGACCGGCCCCCGGTCCTCCCTCTCGATCCGCCCGCCCCGGAGGCTGCCGCCCATCCCACCGTGCGTTGAGCGCCCCGCGGGGGTTTGCTACCGTGCCGCGAACCCATTCCAGGGACACGAAGAAGATGGACCTCTCCGGGAAGGTCGCGGTGGTGACGGGAGGCGCGGTGGGGATCGGACGGCACGTGTCGCTCGCCTTCGCGCGGGCCGGCGCCGACGTCGCCGTCGCCGCGCTCGAACCGGAGGCGACCCGCTCCGTCTGCGGCGAGATCGAGGCGATGGGCCGGACCGCGGCCGGATGGCCGCTCGACCTCAACGCCTTCGATCGACTGGAGGGCATCCGCGACGCGGTGCTCGGGAAGTTCGGCCGGGTCGACGTCCTCGCCGCGGTGGCGGGGATCCCGGGGAGCTGGCGGCTGATCCACGAGACCCCGGAAGAGGACTGGGACGAGGTGATGAACATCAACCTGAAGGGGATGTACCTCACCTGCAAGGCGTTCATCCCGACGATGATCGCGCGGGGCGAAGGCGGGGCCATCATCACCTTCACCTCCGCCCTCGGCCAGCGGGTCCACCCGAAACGGGGGATCTACGCGATCTCCAAGTGGGGGATCATCGCGCTCACCAGGACGATGGCGATCGAGCTCGCGGCGGATCGCATCCGGGTCAACGCGGTGGCTCCCGGCGGCGGCGTCGCGGGCGAGCGGCGGGATCGGTGGTTCGAGCAGGCGGCGGCCCAGCTCGGCGGCACGGCGGAGGAGCAGCGCGCGGCGATGGTGGACGCGATCCCGATGCACGAGCTCATCGAGCCGGACGAGGTCGCCCGTCTCTGCGTCTTCCTCGCGAGCGACGACTCGAGGCAGATCACCGGGGAGGTCCTGAACATCGACGGCGGGCACGGGCTGGCGGTGCTCGACGCGACCCTGCCCGACGCGATCCTGAAGTAACGCGGGCCGCACCCCCAGGCCCGGCCGCTCCCCCCCCGCCGTGGCCTCCTCCGCCGGGAAGTCCGCCAGGCGCCTCGTCCGACGATCCGGACGAGGCGCGGCGTCCCGGCGCTGGAGCCGTCCCGGCTTCCCGGCGGGGGGCAACCTGCCTTGGCGGTCTTCGGGGCCGGCCGTCGCGGGCGGCCCCCGCCCCGGTTCGAGGGTGTCCGGCCGGCGAGCGCGCCGCCCCGCAGCTCGGCGGCGGGCGCTCCCGCCGGGGAGATCCGGTCCGGCCCCCACTCCCTACAGGACCCGATCGGTTCCGGGATCGATGAGGTGCATGTTCTGCATGTCGATGGTGAACGTCATGTCCTCGCCGGGAGCCTTCACGGTCCGCGGCGCGGCGCGGGCGCACACGTCGACCCCTTCGACGTTCATGAAGACCATGGTGTCGATCCCCATCGGCTCGAGCACCCCGACCGTGCAGATGAAGTCCTGCTGCTCGGCGTTCGTGTGCTGGCGCTGCTCCGTCAGGTGCTCGGGCCGGATCCCGAACGTCAGATCGCGGTCCACGTGGCCGCGATACCGGCTCTCGCGGTCCACCGGGACGTCGAGCCGGATCCCGTCGGACAGGATCACCGACAGCCCCGAGCCGTTCCGGGCCAGCTTGCAGGGAAGGAAGTTCATCGCCGGCGAGCCGATGAAGCCGGCGACGAAGCGGGTCGCGGGGTGGTCGTACATCTCCTGGGGCGGCGCCACCTGCTCGACCACCCCGTCGTTCATCACCACGATCCGGTCGGCGAGGGTCATCGCCTCGACCTGATCGTGGGTCACGTACACCACCGTCGTCCGCACCCGCTGGTGGATGAGCTTGATCTCCGTGCGCATCTGCACCCTGAGCTTGGCGTCGAGGTTCGAGAGGGGCTCGTCGAACAGGAACGCCTCGGGATTGCGCACGATGGCCCGCCCCATCGCGACCCGCTGCCGCTGGCCGCCGGAGAGCTGCTTGGGGCGGCGGTCCAAGAGCTCCCCGATGTCCAGGATGTCGGCCGCTTCCTTCACCCGCCGCCCGATCTCGTCCTTCGGCAGCTTCCGGAGGCGCAGGCCGAACGACATGTTCTCGTGCACCGTCATGTGGGGATAGAGCGCGTAGTTCTGGAACACCATGGCGATGTCCCGGTCCCGGGGCGGCACGTCGTTGATGAGGCGGTCGCCGATGTAGATCTCGCCCGCGGTGATGTGCTCGAGGCCCGCGATCATGCGAAGCGTCGTCGTCTTCCCGCAGCCGGACGGCCCCACCAGCACCACGAACTCGTTCTCGTCGATGGTGAGGTCGATGCCGCGGACGGCAGGCGTCTCGCCGTACGACTTGTAGAGCTCCTTGAGCAGGATTCGCGCCATTGGGAAACCCCTTGTCGGTCCCGGTCCGGTTCGTGCGCCCGGGCTGGATTCTATCCCTTGACCGCTCCGGTCATCCCGGAGACGTAGTGCTCGACGAAGAACGAGTACACGATGGCCACGGGGACGGAGCCGAAGAGGGCGCCCGCCATCAGCGGCCCCCAGAAGAACACGTCGCCGAGGATCAGCTCCCCCGTCACCCCCACCGGCACCGTCTTGTTCTCCGGCGAGGAGATGAACACCAGGGCGTAGAGGAACTCGTTCCATGAAAGGGTGAACGCGAAGATCCCCGCCGACAGGATCCCGGGCACCGCGAGGGGCAGGACGATCTTGACCATCGCCTGGATCCGGGTCGCCCCGTCGATGCGCGCGCACTCCTCGAGCTCCTTCGGGATCGTCTGGAAGTAGCCGATCAGCAGCCATACGCAGAAGGGAACGAGGAAGGTCGGGTAGGCGAACATCAGGGAGGCCCTCGAGTCCGTCAGGCCGAACAACGACATCACCCCCGTCAGGGGGATGAAGAGGAGCGCCGGCGGGACGAGGTAGGTGATGAAGATCCAGATGCTGAACACGGTCGAGCCCCGGAACGTCAGCCGCGCGAGCGCGTACCCGCCGAGGACCCCGGCGAAGAGCGAGATGGCGGTCGACACCATCGCGACCCAGAGGGTGTTCCACGTCCATTGCAGGAACAGGGTGTCCTGGAAGAGCATCCTCCAGTGCTCGATGGTCGGGTCCCGCACCAGGAACGGGGAGACGCGGCGGTTGTAGAGCTCGGCGTCGGTCTTGATCGAGGTGATGAGCATCCAGAAGAACGGGAAGAGCATCGCGAAGACGAACAGGAACAGCGGGATGTAGAAGACGATGAGCCGCTTGCGGTACGTCTCGCCGACGAGTGCGGATGTGCCCACGAACGCGCCCCCTTCCCGCTTCGCCGTGTCGTCAGTCCACGCCGATCCGGCGCAGGTAGGTGAGCTGCAGCACGATGACGACGAGGAGCAGCGGCACCATGAAGAGCGCCGTGGCGGCCCCCTCGCCGAGGTTCCCCGCGTGCATCGAGAGCTGGTACGCGAGGGTCGCGAGGAGGTGGGTGGAGTTGTGCGGGCCGCCCCGGGTCAGCACGTAGACGAGCTGGAAGTCGGCGAAGGTGACGACGAAGGAGAAGACCACCACCACGATGGCGACCGGCTTGATCATCGGCAGGGTGACGTGCCAGAACTTCCGCCACCCGCTCGCCCCGTCGATCTCGGCCGCGTCGTAGAGCTCGGTGGGGACGGTCTGGAGGGCGGCGAGGAAGGAGATCGCGAAGAAGGGCAGCCCCCGCCATACGTTGGCCATGATGATCGAGCCCATCGCCAGGGTCGGATCGCCCAACCAGTTCGGCCCCCGGATGTACCCGAAATCCTCCTTGAGGACGAGGCCGAACACGCTCACCTCGAGGTCCCAGAACCAGCGCAGGATCCAGTTGAAGACGCTGAACGTGCCGTCCAGCATCCACAGCCATACGAGGGTGCTGAGCACCGTCGGCACGATGAACGGCAGGAGGACCGCCGCGCGGGTGAACCGGGAGAGCCGGAACTTGCGGTTCAGCAGGACCGCGAGCCACATGCCGAGCGCGGCCTTGATCGCGGTCGCGACGACGGTGAAGAAGACGGTGTTCCAGGCGGCGGTGCGGAAGATGTCGCTGCCGAGAAGCTTCGCGAAGTTCGCGAGCCCGACGAAGTTCCCCGGCTGCCCCACCACCTTGTCGGTGAGGGACATCCAGACGCCGAGCGCGAACGGATAGGCGATGAAGACGATGATCAGCAGGAAGGCGGGGAGGAGCAGCACGTACCCGAGGATCCGCTCGTCCTCGAGCCGGGTGGTGAGCCAGCTCGTGCGCGACTTCTCGTCCGCCCGCAACGGACTCCTCTTCGGGGTCGCGGTTGCGGTCACGGTCGTCGTATCGGCCATGCCCGGCTCCGCCCGCCGCCGGCCCGGGGGCAGGGTCCGCCGCCGTACCGAAGCGGCGCTCCTGCCCCCGCGAGGAGGCTGCGCCGCCCGGTCATGAGGACTTCACCGCCGCCGCGTCCGCCGCCCATCCCGGAGGCGCAGGACCCTTTCACGCCGACCGGCTCCCGGCCAGGCACCGATGCCCACCGCTCATCCTGGGAACGCTCGTGTCCCGCCCGCATCGATCGGCGTCGGTCTTGCCGTCCCATTTGCGGGCGGGACACGAGCGTTCGGAGAACGCGCCGTTCCCAGGATGAGCCGTCCCCAGGACCTTCGCCGCTCTGATTCGATCGAACCGGATTCATCCGCGCGAACCGAATTCCGCAGCGTGAAAAGACCCTGCCCGGAGGCGACAGGCGCGAGACGCCGCGGACCTCCCGCATGGCGCGCCTTCCCCGAGCGAGCCGGCGAGCGCCAACGCCGGGATCGGGATCCGAGCCGGGAGCCGGGCGCCGGGCGAGCGCGTTCGGGCCGGCCCCGACATGGCCTGCCCTCGCCCCGCCGGAGGCCCGGCGGGGCGAGGATGCGGGTCTCGGGAACGGCGCCGGGCTCGGCGTCCCGCCGGAGCCGCGTCACGCCCCGTAGACGTTCTTCAGCTCCTTCTCGGCCCAGGCGGCCGCCTCCTGCGTCGATTCGCCCTGCACCGCCCGCGCGAACATGTCGACGATGATGTACTTCGACTGCACCTCGGCCGCCCCCCGCCCGAACGGCCCCGGCCAACCGTAGCTGCGCGAGTACTTCGCCGCGTCCCGGTAGAGCGACACCGCCGGGTCCGCGGTCCACATCGGGTGATCCTCCATACCCGGGGCCCGCGGAAGGGCGAAGCAGTTCTGGACCGTGATGTAGCGCTCGTAGTTGTCGGGGCGGAGCAGGTAGCGGATCCACTCCATCGCCGCTTCCTGGTTCTTCGAGTACTTCGGGATGCTGAAGCCCTGCGGAACCGAGACGCAGAACCGGCCCCCCGGCCCCTGCGGGTAGAGGTAGTGGCTCATGTTGTCGGCGACGTGGTCCATCTCCTTCTGCCGCGCCACGAAGTAGATGCTCGCGCCGTTGGAGGTGGTGGAGATCTGCTCGGAGAGGAACGCCCGGTTGTTGCTGCCGTCGTCCCAGGAGAGGCCGCCCGGCTCGAAGGCGGCTTCCCAGGCCGTCTTCATCCAGTCGATGGCCTGACGGGTAGCTTCCGAGTTGACGGCCACCTTGCCGGACTCGTCGATCTCCGACCCGCCGAAGCTCCACATCAGGGAGTAGGCGAAGTTCGGCGCATCGCCCAGGGTGTGGCCGAGGGTCTGCCCGAAGGGCCATCCCTCCGCCTTGCACTTCGTGCCCGCGGCCAGGAACTCGTCCCAGTTGTCCGGGATCTCGATGCCGAGGTCCCGGTAGACGTCCGTCCGGTAGGCCATGAGGTTGCCGATGCCGTAGTACGGGATGCCGCGCGGCACGCCGTCGACGATGACCGCGTCCTGCTGGTAGGCGAAGACGTCGTCGCCTCCGTCGAGGTCCCAGATCGCGCTGTGGTCGATGAGCCCCCCGGCATAGAGGTGCGGGTGGTTCCACCAGAGCTGCAGGACGTCGGGGCCCGCGCCGCCCTCGATCGCGGCCGCCGCCCTCGCCTGGATGTCGTTCTGGCCGATGGTCTCGAAGCGGACCGCGACGCCGGCCTCCTTCTCGAAGGCGGCGGCGAGATCGCGGGTGACGTCGTCGGCGGGCGGTATGAAGTTGTTCCACGCCAGGTGGTGCACCTCGCGCTTCTGCGCGAACGCGGGCGCCACGCCGCCGAAGAGTCCGAGACTCGTCCCGGCCGCCGCGGCGACCGTGGACTTCGTGAATTCACGGCGGGTCATCCCCTTCCCGGGGGCCGGCCTCTCAACGGGATTCTTGGGCTTCTTCGTCACTTCTCTTCCTCCGATAGTGGCTCACCAGTCACCGATGAGGGAGCCGCCCGGGCCGCGGCTCGGCCCGGACGCCGAAGCTAGTATGACCGTGGGCTACCGCGTGTCAAGCGCGCCGGGCGCGGGGTGGAACGCGGGCGCGCGCCGGGCGGTTTCGGGCGGCGGAATCGGTTCGCACCCGCCGTCCCGGCCGGCCGGGTCCTGGGGACGGCGCGTCCTGGGGACGCTTGTGTCCCGCCCGCATTGATCGGCGGTGGCTTCTCCATCCCATTTGCGGGTGGGACACCCGCGTCGGGAAGACGCGCCGTTCCCAGGACGCCGTGCCCGCGCAAGTGGCTCCGTGGGGTGAAATCCGCCAGCAACCCCCTCGAACCGACCCCAAACCACGGAAGAACGCCGTCTCCGTGGGGGTGAAAAATATCTCGACCCCCCGATCTCCACCCTCTATATCAAGAGGTTACAAACAACGCCCGGGGTTCGATTCCAACGAGAGGCGAGCCTGAGCGGAGGGCGCCATCCCACCGGCCTGTTTTTTTTCGAGACTGCCTTTCCCTGCCCCAGCGGGTATCCATCTCGAAAGAATTCGTGGACCGGATATCGGACGATACCGCGGCCTACCAGGGCAGGCGGAGATCGAGGCGGAGGCCGTGGTCGGGCCGGTCCGTGTCACGCTCGCGCCGCCAGCCCTCCAGGTCCAGCTCGAACCCGCCCGCCGGGCGGGCCAGACGCCACCCCAGCCCGTAGCGGCGCTCCCCCTCCGGCGCCTGCCCGTAGCGGAGGTAGGGCGTCCCCACCCCGAAGCCCCCGAACGCGCCCATCCCGTAGCCCAGCTCCGCATCCAGCCCCGCTCCGTCCGAGCGCCCGCCGGACGGCGACCGACGGCCCGCCACCCCTTCCTCCCACAGACGCGCCGTACCGCTCCCCGCGCTTCCCCACACCGGCTCCACGCTCAGCGACAGTCCACGGCCGTTCACGCGAGGCGCGAGCATCATGCCGCCCGTCATCCCCCACTCGTCCAGATCGCTCCGGTGCGCCGCCAGCGCCCGGCCACGAGCTTCCAGGGTCAGACGACCGCCCGCATCGCTCCACGACACCCCGCCGCCGACCTCCACCCCCGCGCCCGTCGCCCCGTCCCCGCCGTCCCAGCGAACCCCCAGCTCCGCCGACGGCGCGAGGCGCCCACCACCGGACAGCACGTACTCCCGCGTACCCTCCGCCGACACCCGCAGCCGCTTCGTGCGTACCGACAGCCCCTCGATCAGCGAACCGTTCTCCTCCACCTCGTAGCGGGTCGCCTGCCCCTCGCCCTTCAGGTCCAGCCGCAGCGCTCCCCCGGCCGGCGACAGGCGCACCGCACCCCCCACCGCCACCGCCAGCAGCCCGCTGTCGCTCTCCTGACGACCGAAGCGCTCCACCAGCGCCTCATCGACGATCTCGACCTCCCCCGCACCGTAGCCCAACGCCCCCCACAGCCGCGAGCCGGACCCCGACGACCATCCCAGGTAAGGCTGCACGCTCGCCATCCGGCTCCGGTGCACCCCCTCGACCGGCCCGTCGTCCCCGCTGCGGTCCGTGTAGTCCATCCCGCTCTCGAACCACGACACCCCGGCCCCGCCCGTGAGCCCGGAGCCGAGCCCCACGTCCGCCCCCAGATGGGCCGCGAACAGCTCCCCCGACCACTTCAGCGACGGCGTCTCGCGCGACAGGTTCCGACGCTCCCCCGACCCCCATACGGTCACCGCCCGGCCCCCGCCCAGGCCTTCGCCCCCGCCGCCGAGGGCGGTCGCGAACGACTGCCCGCTCCACAGCTCCTTCCACGACACCCCGCCCTCTTGCAGCGCCCGTTCGTTGGACCGCATGAACCCCGCCAGCGCCGCGGACAGCCCCTCGCCGGACGCCCCTGAGCCAACCCCGCTCCCGCCCCCCGAGGACCCCAGCCGCCGCGACACCGCCGCCATCGCGCTGTCCCACGATGCCCGCGCGACCTCCGGCAGGATCGATTCGTTGATCGCCGCAAGGCGCGCGCGAGCCGGACCGACGGCCGCCTTCACCTCGATGGTGAGCGCCAGCGCGTCGCTCTCCCCGTCGAGGTCCGTCGCCGTCCAGGTGTAGCCCTTCTTCGCGAACGCCTCCGTCGGCGTGCCGCAGAGGGTGTACGCCGGCCGGCCGGGGCACTCGTCCTCCCCCACGCCGTCGTCGAAGTCCAGGCCCGGCGGCAGGACCAGAGGCCGCGGCCCCAGCTCGTGGCGCGTGCGGTCCCCGCCCTCCGCCTCCGGCAGCGGCTCCACCTCGACGGCCTCGTCCACCGTGAACACCATCTCCATCATGGTGAAGTCGCCCGTGAACTCCGGCGCCGTGTCCGCGTACCCCACCGCGAACGGCGAGAACTCCGTCACCCCGCTGGCGCACACCCTCGTTCCCTCGTCACCCTCCGTCGACCCGGCCACCTCCGTCCAGGCGCCGCCGACATGGTGCAGCAACCGCAACGCACGGCCCCGCGCCGCGGCCCGCACCGCCTCCTCCACCGGCAGGCACAGCCGCAGCCCCGCGGACGGCACCGCTCCCTCCGTCACCGCCACGTCCACCACCGTGCGCGCCCCCGCCGACCCGTAGGTGTACGCATCGCTCGCCGCCGGCGCCTCCACCGGCGCGAAGGCCAGCGTCAAACGCTCGTTCGACGGCGAGGCGGGCAGGTCCGTCAAGTCCAGCTCGATTCCCTCCGGCACGCCGGGCCGCACCGCCACCGTCACCGTCCGACCGCCGATGCGGTAGGTCGTCTCGCCCGCGCCGCCCACCACGAGCTTCGTGCCGCGCTCCGAATCCACCGCCACGGCCAGCGTCCCCACCACCGCGTCCCCATCGTCGTACCCGCCGCCCGACGCCGTGTGCGTGAGCACCGCCGCATCGGCATAGTCGTCCCCGTCGTCGTGCGCGGTCACGGTCACCGTCTGCGCCTCGTTCCAGCCCGACGGGACGAAGGTGAGGCGGGCAGGGGAGACCTCCACCTCCGCGTTGTCGCTCGCCACCGCCACCGTCACCGTCCCTGCCGGCCGGCTCGTCAGCGTCACCGTGTAGGGCGCCCCGGCGGGGTCGCCCTCCGCCACCGCGAGCGGCGACGGCGGCGCGAACGCCCGGCCCGTCCCGTCGGCGAACGCCAACCCCTTCTCGTCGTCGTCCGCGATGGTCAGCGTCGCGGCCGTCACCGTCATGTCCATCCCGTCGCCGCCGGCCCGGGAGTTCGCCGCCGTCCCCGAGACCGTCACCGTCTTGTCCGGCGCGTCCACGGCGTTGTCCACCGCGGCCACCGTCACCGTCCCGGTGCTCGCAATCGAGCCGGCCGCGATGGTCAGCATCGTCGCCGCGCTCAGCGTGAAGTCGCCCGCCACCGCCGGGGCCACCGGCGCGGCCGAGACCGTCACCGTCGTCGCCGCGCTCGACGGGTGCGACAGCGTCGCCGTCACCGTGCTCACCCCGCCGGCCTCCGCAATCGACGCCGGCGTCAGCGCCAGGGCCACCGCCGGCGCATCGTCGTCGTCGGTGGTGGTCACGGCCACGTCCACGGGGTCGAGGCCGTCGTAGTCGGCGTCGGCGCTCGACGGGTCGAGGCGCACCTTCCAGGCCACGTCCCCGTCGTCGACGTCGTCGTCCGCCCCGGTCACCGTCACCGTCTGCGCCGTCTCCCAGTTCTGCACCGTGAACACCAGCGACGACGGCTCCACCCGCCCTTCACTCTCATCCACCACCAGACCGTCCTCATCCCAGCGCGTCATCGCCACCGTCACCGCCGACGAGGGCTGCGTCTGCAACGCCACCGTGAACGTCGCCGTCCCCCCGCCCTCCGTCACCGGCCCGCTCACCGCGCTCTCGTCCAGCCCGTACTCGTCGTCGCGGATGACCAGGGTCGCCGGGGACGGGGCCGCCACCCCGCGCCCGCCCGCCGCTGTCGCCGACACCCTCACCTGCCTCCGCCCCGACGCCCCGGCGTTGTCCACCGCCGTCACCGTCACCGTCCCGGTGCTCGCCGTCGCCCCCGCCGCGAGGGTCAGCGTGGTGGTCGCGCTCAGCGTGAAGTCCCCCGCCACCGCCGGAGACACCGGCGCCGCCGACACCGTCAAGGTCGTCGCCTCCGTCGTCGGGTGCGACAGACGCGCCGTCACCGTGCTCACCCCGCCGCTCTCCAGGACCGAGGCCGGCGTGAGCACCAGGGTCGCCGTCGCCGTGTCCTCGTCGTCGGTCAAGGTCAGGGTCGCGTCCGCCGGGTTCGCCACCCCGTGGCCCCCCGCCGCCGTCCCCGAGACCGTCACGGACTTGTCCGCCGCGTCCACGTGGTTGTCGTTGCCCCGCACCGTCACCGTCCCGGCGCTGGCCGTCGCCCCCGCCGCAATCGTCAGCGTCGTCCCCGTCTGCGTGAAATCCCCCGCCACCGCGCCGGTCGAGGCCACCGCCGCCGTCGCCACCGTCACCGTCACCGGCTGGCTCGATGGACCCGACAGCGCCGCCGTCACCGTCGCCACCCCGCCGTTCTCCGAGACCGACGACGGCGCGAGAGCCAGACTCGCCGTCGGCAACGTCTCGTCGTCGCTCAGGGTCAGCGCCGCCTCGCTCACCGACCCCGCCCCTTGGCCGTTCGCCAAGGTCGCGGTCACCGTCACGCTGCGGCCCGAGGTCCCCTGATGGACGTCGTCGTCCACGGCCGCAATCGACGCCGTGTCGGTGGCCGCCGTGGTGTTGCCCGCCGCGATCGTGATGGTCGCGTCCGAGCCCACCGTGTAGGCCCCGGAGACCGCCGTCACCGTCACCGTCGAGGGCTGGCTCGACGGATGCGACAAGGTCGCGCTCACCGTCGAGGCCCCGCCGTTCTCCGACACCGAGGACGGGTTCAGCGACAGCACCACCCCCGGCGCACCCTCGTCGTCGGTCAGGATCAGGGTCACCGAGGGCGGGTCGTTCGCCAGCCCGAGGCTGTCCGAGGCCGTGCCCGAGACCGTCACCCGCTTGTCCGGCGCGTCCGTCGTGTTGTTCACCGCCGTCACCGTCACCAGGCCCGTGCTCGTCGTCGCGTTCGCCACGAAGGTCAGGGTCGTGGCCGTGCTCAACGTGAAGTCGCCCGCGACCGCCGGCGAAACCGCCGCCGCGGCCACCGTCACCGTCACCGCGATGGACGACTGACGGTCCAGGGTCGCCGTCACCGTGGCGATGCCTCCGTTCTCCCCGATCGAGGACGACGACAGCGCCAGCGCCGCCCGCGGCGTGTCGTCGTCGGTCAGGGTCAGGGTCGCGTTCGCCGGGTTCGCGACGCCGTTGCCGCCCGCCGACGTCCCCGACACCACCACCTGCTTGCTCCCCGACGCCACCGCGTTGCCGTTGGCCCGGACCGTCACCACCCCGCTGCTCGTCGTCGCCCCCGCCGCGAGGGTCAGGGTCGTCGCCGTGCTCAGGGCGAAGTCTGCCGCCACCGCCCGCGTCCCTGCCGCCGCGGCCACCGTCACCGTCACCGCCTCGCTCGACTTGCCCGACAGCGTCGCCGTCACCGTCGAGATACCGCCTTCCTCCGAAATCGACGCCGGACCCAGAGCCAGCTCCACCGTCGGCAACGTCTCGTCGTCGGTCAGGGTCAGCGCCGCGCCGGTCACCGCGCCCGCCCCCTGGCCGTTCGCCAAGGTCGCGGTCACCGTCGCGCTGCGGCCCGCGCTCCCCTGGTGGACCGCGTCGTCCACGCCCGCGATCGACGCCGTGTCCGAGGCCGCCGTCGTCGAGCCCGCCGAGATGACGATGGTCGCGTCCAGGCCCACCGTGTAGAGGCCGGAGGCCGCCTGCACCGTCACCGTGGACGGCTCGCTCGACGGGTGCGAGAGTGTGGCCGTCACCGTCGAGAGGCCGCCGTTCTCCGACACCGACGCCGGGCTCAGCGACAGCGCCGCCCCCGGCGCCGCGTCGTCGTCGCGCACCGTCAGCGCCGCGCCCGTCACCGTCATGGTCGTCGAATCGGCCGCGGCGCGGGCGTTGGTGATGGTCGCGGTCACCGTGCCGGTCCGGTCCGGCTCGTCCCTCGTGTTGTTCGCCGCTGCGACGGTCGCGGTATCCGAGGCCGCCTGCGTCGCCCCCGCCGCGATGACGATCACCGCGTCCGTCCCCGCCGTCCAGGCCGTACCCGACGCGACCGTCACCGTCGTCGCCGCGCCCGAGGCGTGCGAGAGCCGCGCCGTCACCGTCGCCACGTTGCCCGACCCGCTCTCCGCGATGCTTGCGGGGTTCAGCGCCAGGGTCACCGTCGGCGGACCGTCGTCGTCGGTGGTGCTCACCGACACGTCCTCGCTGTCGAGGGTGTCGTAGTCGGCGTCCCCGCTCGCCGGGTCGAGACGCACCGCCCAAGTCACCGTGCCGTCGTCGACCGTGTCCTGCACCCCCGTCACCGTCACCGTCTGCGCCGTGCTCCAGGCCGCCGCGGCGAAGGTCAGGGTCGTCGAGGCCGCCGGCGCCCCGCCGCCCGCCGACACCAGCCCCTCGCCCGTATCCCGGCTCGACACCGCTACCGTCACCGCCGCCGAGGGCTGGGTCAGCAACGCCACCGTGAACGTCGCCGTCCCTCCCGCCTCCGTCGCCTGACCCGTCACCGAGCCCACGTCCAGCCCGAACTCGTTGTCCGAATTGACCGCGTACACGGTCAGTGCCGAGAGCGCGTCGTAGTTGGAATCCGCGGTGTTCGTCTGGTTGACGGTCAGGGTCACGGTGTAGCCCTGGCTGCCGTCGGCCGCGGGCGGCGAGTCGTCCACCCCCGTCACCGTCACCGTCTGCGCCGTGCTCCAGTCGCTCGACGTGAAGGTCAGGGTCGCCGGCATCACCGTGCCCTCGCCCGTGTCCGTGCTCGCCACGTCGAGCGCCACGTCCCCCGTGGGCTCGCTGTCCAACGCCACCGTGAAGGTCGCCGTCCCTCCCGACTCCGTGGTCCGCAGCCGCGAGGTCGTCGAGGTCGCCGGCGACACCGCGACCCCCGCCGTGTCGTCGTCGGCCAGGGTCAGGGTGACGTTCGGCGGGTTCGCGACGCTGTTGCCCCCCGTCGCCGTCCCCGAGACGGTCACGGACTTGTTCGCCGCGTCCACGTCGTTGCCGTTCGCGGCCACCGTCACCGTGCCCGTGCTCGTCGTCGCCCCCGCCGCGAGGGTCAGGGTCGTCGCCGTGCTCAGGGTGAAGTCGCCGGCCACCGCCGGCGAAACCGCCGCCGCGGCCACGGTCACCGTCACCGCCTCGCTCGACGGGCCGGAGAGCGTTGCCGTCACCGTCGAGACCCCGCCCGTCTCCGAAATCGAGGTCGGCGTGAGGACCAGCGCCACCGTCGGCAACGTGTCGTCGTCTTCCAGGGTCAGGGTCGCGTCCGGCGGGTTCGCCACGCTGTTGCCGCCTGCCGACGTGCCGGAGACGGTCACGGACTTGTTGGGCGAGTCCACCGCGTTGCCGTTCGCGGTCACCGTCACCACGCCCGCGCTCGTCGTCGCCCCCGCCGCGAGGGTCAGGGTCGTCGCCGTGCTCAGGGCGAAGTCGCCCGCGACCGCCCCGGCCCCCGCCGCCGCGGCCACGGTCACCGTCACCGCCTCGCTCGACGGGCCGGAGAGGGTTGCCGTCACCGTCGAGACCCCGCCCGACTCCGAGACCGACGTGTCGGAGAGCACCAGCGCCGCCGTCGGCAAGGCATCGTCGTCTTCCAGGGTCAGGGTCACGTCCGGCGGGTTCGCCACACTGTTGCCGCCCGCCGCCGTGCCCGAGACCGTCACGGACTTGTTCGGCGAGTCCACGTCGTTGCCGTTCGCGGTCACCGTCACCGTCCCGGCGCTCGTCGTCGCGCCCGCCGCGAGGGTCAGGGTCGTCGTGCTCGACAGGGCGAAGTCCGCCGCCACCGCCCCGGTCCCCGCCGCCGCGGCCACGGTCACCGTCACCGCCTCGCTCGAAGGGCCGGACAAGGTCGCGGTCACCGTCGAGACCCCGCCCGTCTCCGAAATCGACGACGCGGAGAGCGCCAGCGCGACTGTCGGCAAGGCGTCGTCGTCCTCCAGCGTCAGGGTCACGGCCGGCGGGTTCGCGACGTTGTTGCCGCCCGCCGCCGTGCCCGAGACGGTCACGGACTTGTTGGGCGAATCCACCGCGTTGCCGTTCGCCGTCACCGTCACCACGCCCGCGCTCGTGGTCTCCCCCGCGGCGAAGGTCAGGGTCGTCGCCGCGCTCAAGGTGAAGTCGCCCGCGACCGCCCCGGCCCCCGCGGCCGCCGCCACCGTCACCGTCACCGCCTCGCTCGATGGGCCGGAGAGCGTCGCCGTCACCGTCGAGATGCCGCCCGTCTCCGAAATCGACGAGGCGGAGAGCGCCAGCGCCACCGTCGGCAAGGCGTCGTCGTCTTCCAGCGTCAGGGTCACGTTCGGCGGATTGGCCACCCCGTTGCCGCCCGCCGCCGTGCCCGAAACCGTCACCGGCTTGTTCGGCGAATCCACCGCGTTGCCGTTCGCCGTCACCGTCACCACGCCCGCGCTCGTGGTCTCCCCCGCGGTGAAGGTCAGGGTAGTCGCGCTCGACAGGTCGAAGTCCGCCGCGACCGCCCCGGTCCCCGCCGTCGCGGCCACGGTCACCGTCACCGCCTCGCTCGACGGGCCGGACAGGGTCGCCGTCACCGTCGAGACCCCGCCCGTCTCCGAAATCGACGAAGACGACAACACGAGCGCCACCGTCGGCAACGTCTCGTCGTCGGTCAAGGTCAGCGCCGCCCCGGTCACCGCCCCCGCGCCCTGACCGTTGGCGAGTGCCGCCGTCACCGTCACGCTGCGCCCCGCGCTCCCCTGGTGGATGCTGTCGTCCACCGCCGTCACCAACACGGTATCGGAGGCGGCCGTCGTCTCCCCCGCCGCGATGGTGATGGTCGCGTCCGTGCCCACCGTGTACGCCCCGGAGACCGCCGCCACCGTCACCGTCGACGGCTCGCTCGACGGGTTCGAGAGCGTCGCCGTCACCGTCGCAATCCCGCCGTTCTCCGACACCGACGCCGGGGCCAGCGCCAGCGCCGCGCCCGGCGCAGGGTCGTCGTCGCGCACCGTGAGCGCCGCCCCCGTCACCGCCATCGTCGTCCCATCCGCCGCCGCGCGGTCGTTGGCGATGGTCGCCGTCACCGTGCCCGTCCGGTCCGGCTCGTCCGTCGCGTTGTCCGCCGCCACCACCGTCGCCGTGTCCGAGGCGTTCGCCGTCGCCCCCGCCGCGATGACGATGGCCGCGTCCGAACCCGCCGTCCACGCCGTCCCCGCGCTCACCGTCACCGTCGTCGCCGCGCCCGAGGGGTGCGAGAGCGTCGCGCTCACCGTCGCCACCGTCGCGGCGCCACTCTCGTCGAGGGTCGCGGGGTCCAGCGCCAGGGTCACCCCCGGCGGGCCGTCGTCGTCGGCGGTGGTCACCGGCACGTCCACGTCGCCGACGCCGGCGTAGTCCGTGTCCCCGCTCGACGAATCGAGGCGCACGTTCCAAGTCACGTCCCCGTCGTCGACCGGGTCCTGCACCCCCGTCACCGTCACCGTCTGCCCCGTGTTCCAGGCCGCCGCGGCGAAGGTCAGCGACGAAGGCTCCACCGTCCCCTCGCCCGCATCCCGGCTCGTCACCGCCACCGTCACCGCCGCCGAGGGCTGCGTCCGCAGCGCCACCGTGAAGGTCGCCTGTCCGCCCGCCTCCGTCGCCTGACCCGTCACCGCGCCCACGTCCAGCCCGTACTCGTCGTCGGCGTTGACCGCGTACACCGTCGCCGCCGCCAGCCCGTCGTAGCCGTCGTCGGCCGTGGCCGCCGCGTCCACCGCCACCGAGACCGTGTAGCTGCGGTTGCCGGCGGAGGGGTTGGGGTCCGACGGCGTGGGCGAATCGTCCACCCCGGTCAGGGTCACCGTCTGCGCCGTGTTCCAGTCCGACGGCGTGAAGGTCAGCCGCGCCGGCAGCACCGTGCCCTCGCCGGTGTCCGAGCTGGTCACGTCGAGCACCACGTTCCCCGACGGCGCGCGGTCGAGCCGCACCGTGAAGGTCGCCGTGTCCCCCGCCTCCGTGGTCCGCAGCCGGCTCGCCGCCGACGTCGCCGGCGCGAGCGCGAGCCCCGGCGCGGGAGGGACCGTGACCGCCCCGGTGGTGAGGTCCCCGGCCTGCCGGTGGGCGGCGGCCAGCACCCGCACCGCCAGCGGGCGCCCGGCCCCGCGCCAGTCGCCGGTGAAGGCGAGCGTCAGGGTCGCCGTCGTCCCGCCCTCGGCCACGTCCGACACCCGCGCGATGGAGAGGTTCGGGACGGTGGTGACCAGCGCGAAGCCCGACGCTCCCGCCCCGGCGGCGAAGGCGCTCTGCTTCAGCGACACCCCGAGGGTGGCCCCGTGCAGGCTGGTCTCGGTGAGCGCCGGCGGCAGGCTCCAGGCGAGGGCCGCGGCCGGGGCGGCGACGGTGAAGGTGAAGGACAGCCGGGCGCGGTCGGTGGCGGCCCGGTTGGCGTCCGCGTCGTGGGCGGTGACGACCACGATGCTCGCCCCGTCGCGGGTGGGCGTGCCGCAGACCACGCGCGGCGCGGCGGCGAGGTTGGCGGCGTCGGTGAAGCCCGTGGGAAAGTCCGCCGCCGTGCAGCCGCCCGCGTCCGCGCCGGTGGCGTCGAACCTGAGCCCCGCCGGCAGGCCGGCGGAGGCGTAGGTGACGGCCCCGTTGCCGCCCGCCGCCGCCGGGAGCTGGAACGGGACGATGGGCGCCCCGCTCGGGAAGCCGGTGGCCGGCCAGCCGCGGGCGAAGGCCGGCGCGGTGTCCGTGGGGGTCACGGTCACGGCGGCGGTGGTGAGGTCGATGCTGCGGTTGTGGGCGGCGGCCTTGACCTTCACCGCCAGGGTCCGGTCGGTGCTGATGTTGCCGGTGAAGGCCAGGGTCAGCGTGGCGCGGCGTACGGAGGCTCGCAACGCACTGGCGATGGAGACGTTGGGGATGTCCGTCACCAGCTCGAAGTCGGACTTCGTGATGTTGCCACCGAAGAAAAATCTCCCGGCGGACAGGTCCACCCTGACGGTGGCGCCGTTCAGGTTCGCCTCGGTCAGGCTCGCGGGAGCCGTCGACGCGATCGTCGCCTCCCCCACGTCGATCACGAACGTCAGCGTGGAGCGATCGCTTGACGCCCGGTTCGAGTCCCCGTCGTGCGCGTAGATATGGGCGACGGAGTAATAGCCGTGCACGGTCGGCGTGCCGCACACGGTGCGCGGCGTCGTGCCCGGGCAGCCGTCGGCGTCCGCGCCGGTGGCGTCGAACTTGAGTCCCGGCGGCAGGTCGTCCGAGTAGGAGATGGCCCCGTTGCCGCCGCTCGCCGCCGGGACCTGGAACGGCTGGATGGCCACGCCTTTCTCGAACTCCTTGGCCGGCACCGTCGCGCCGCTGAACGACGGCGCCGTATCCGACACGAGCACGTCGATTTCGGCGGTCTCAAGGTTCGTGTCGCCGGCGTGGGCGGCGGCGAGCACGCGGACCTTGAGCTTCGCATCCGCCGCCAGCATCGTACCGCTCCAGGAGAGGTTGAGCGTGGCGCTGGTGCTGCCGGACGCCCCGCCGGAGACGCTGCCGACGCTCAGGCCGGCGACAGCGGGACTGGTCACCAGCTCGAAGCTCGCCGCGCCGACGCCGCTGGCGAACGTGGTCTTGTCCAGCGACACCGTGACCGCGGCCCCGCTCAGGGTCGCGGCGGTGAGGACGCTGGGCGAGGCGATGGACGCGGTCGGCACGGCCACGGCCACCGTGTCGGTGGTGAGGTCGATGCTGCGGTTGTGGGCGGCGGCCTTGACCTTCACCGCCAGGGTCCGGTCGGTGCTGATGTTGCCGGTGAAGGCCAGGGTCAGCGTGGCGCGGCGTACGGAGGCTCGCAACGCACTGGCGATGGAGACGTTGGGGATGTCCGTCACCAGCTCGAAGTCGGACTTCGTGATGTTGCCACCGAAGAAAAATCTCCCGGCGGACAGGTCCACCCTGACGGTGGCGCCGTTCAGGTTCGCCTCGGTCAGGCTCGTGGGAGTCGTGGACGCGATCGTCGCCTCCCCCACGTCGATCGCGAACGTCAGCGTGGCGCGGTCGCTTGACGCCCGGTTCGAGTCCCCGTCGTGCGCGTAGATATGGGCGACGGAGTAATAGCCGTGCACGGTCGGCGTGCCGCACACGGTGCGCGGCGTCGTGCCCGGGCAGCCGTCGGCGTCCGCGCCGGTGGCGTCGAACTTGAGTCCCGGCGGCAGGTCGTCCGAGTAGGAGATGGCTCCGTTGCCGCCGCTCGCCGCCGGGACCTGGAACGGCTGGATGGCCACGCCTTTCTCGAACTCCTTGCTCGGCACCCCGCCGCCGAACGACGGCGCCGTGTCCGCCACCGCTACAGTCACGGTGTCGGTAGTGAGGTCGATGCTGCGGTTGTGGGCGGCGGCCTTGACCTTCACCGCCAGGGTCCGGTCGGTGCTGATGTTTCCGGTGAAGGCCAGGGTCAGCGTGGCGCGGCGGACGGAGGCTCGCGACGCACTGGCGATGGAGACGTTGGGGATGTCCGTCACCAGCTCGAAGTCGGACTTCGTGATGCTGCCACCGAAGAAAAATCTCCCGGCGGACAGGTCCACCCTGACGGTGGCGCCGTTCAGGTTCGCCTCGGTCAGGCTCGTGGGAGTCGTGGACGCGATCGTGGCCGCCCCCACGTCGATCGCGAACGTCAGCGTGGCGCGGTCGCTTGACACCCGGTTCGAGTCCCCGTCGTGCGCGTAGATATGGGCGACGGAGTAATAGCCGTGCACGGTCGGCGTGCCGCACACGGTGCGCGGCGTCGTGCCCGGGCAGCCGTCGGCGTCCGCGCCGGTGGCGTCGAACTTGAGTCCCGGCGGCAGGTCGTCCGAGTAGGAGATGGCCCCGTTGCCGCCGCTCGCCGCCGGGACCTGGAACGGCTGGATGGCCACCCCCACCGGGAACTCCTTGGCCGGCACCGTCGCGCCGCCGAACGACGGCGCCGTGTCCGACACGAGCACGTCGATTTCCGCGGTCTCGAGGTTGGTGTCGCCGGCGTGGGCGGCGGCCAGCACCCGCACCTTGAGCCTGGCGTCCGCCGCCAGCGTCGTCCCGCTCCAGGAGAGGTTGAGCGTGGCGCTCGCGCTGCCGGACGCCCCGCCGGAGACGCTGCCGACGGTCAGGCCGGCGACGGCGGGAACGGTGACCAGCTCGAAGCTCGCCGCGCCGACGCCGCTTGCGAACGTGGTCTTGTCCAGCGACACCGTGACCGCGGCGCCGTTCAGGGTCGCGGCGGTGAGGATGCTGGGCGAGGCGATGGCGGCGCCCGGCGTCTCGTCGTCGTTCACCGTCACCGTCACCGCGGGGAGCGTGGGCCTGCCGAAGAAGCCCCCCGCGCAGACGCCCCCCACCCGGCGGTGGCTGATGGTCGCCGTGTCGTCCACCCCGTCGGCGTCGCCCGCCGCCGTCACCGTGACCGTCTGCGCCGTGCTCCAGTCGCTGCCGTCGAAGGCGAGCCGCTTCGTCAGGGGCGTCTGGTCCGTGTCGACGGTCACGTCGGGGTTGTTGCTGGCGACCTCGACGTTGACGACGCAGACGCCGCCGCCGGCGGGCGTGGGGTCGGCGGCGAGCGCCAGGGTGTAGGTCCCCCGGTGGGCGTTGGTCCCGCCGCCGGCGGCCGGGTCCTCCTCCAGGGCGAGGGCGGTGCGGCCGAGCGCAATCCCCGGCGTCGGCGTGACGTTGACCGTGCCGGTCGCGAGGTCGCCGCTTCGCTGGTGGGCGGCGGCCTTGACCCGCACGGCCAGGGTGCGGACCGCATCGAAGCCGCCGGTGAAGGCCAGCGTCAGGGTGGCGGCGGTGCTGCCGGACGCCCCGCCGGAGACGCTGCCGACGCTCAGCCCGGCGATGGCGGGGCTCGCGGCCAGCGCGAAGCTCGACTTCGTGACCCCGGCGGCGAAGGTCGTGTCCTCCAGCGCCACGGTGACGGTGGCCCCGTTCAGGTTGGCCTCGGTCAGCGCCGAGGGGCTGGTGGCCGAGACCGACGCGCCGTAGGTGAACACGATGAAGCTCCCCCGGCCGCTGTCGCTGGTTGCCCGGTTCGCGTCCGCGTCGTGGGCGATGGGGGTGAGGTTGAGGTTGGCGCCGGTGGTCGGCGTGCCGCAGATGACGCGCGGGGCGGCGGCGAGGTTGGCGGTGTCGGCGTAGCCGGCGGGGAAGTCCGCCGCCGTGCAGCCGTTCGCGTCCGCGCCGGTGGCGTCGAACTTCATCCCCGTCGGCAGGGCGCCGCTCAGGCTGTAGTCGAGCGCCCCGTTGCCGCCGGTCGCGGCCGGGAGCTGGACCGGCGTCATGGCCACGCCCCGCTGCACGTAGAGGTCCGCGATGGCGGGCCACGACGGCTTCTCGTCGGTCGGCGCCACGTTCACCGTGGCGGTGGTGAGGCCGTCCGTGCCGGTGAGGGTGAGGGCCGCGGGCTTGACCCGGATGGCCAGCGTCGCCGGGACGCTGAAGTCGCCGGTGAACGAGAGCGTCAGGGTGGCGGCGGCGCTGCCGCTCGACGCGCCCGAGACCTGCGAGACGGTGAGGCCCGGGATGGCGCCCACCGGCTCGAAGTGCGAGGCCAGGACGCCGGCGGCGAAGGTGTCGCCAGTGAGCGAGACGGAGACGGTGGCGGTGTGGAGCGTCGCCTCGGTCAGCGACGCCGGGCTGGTGGCGGAGATGGACGCGGACCGGTTGCTGTGGACCTTGTGCGCGGCCTGGTTCGCCAGGGCGGCGTGGTTGCGGTTGGCGGCCGTGAGGCCCACGCCGGCTTGGGAGACGCGGAACCAGGCCCCCCCGACGATGGAGTTGGCCGGAATGGCGATGCCGTCGGCGTCGAAGTCGGCCGCGGTGACGGTGTAGGCGAAGTTCACCTGCGTCATCCGGAAAACGTAGGAGGATGTGCTGCGGGCCCGGCGCTCGGTGCTGCCGACGGTGATCCTCATCTGCGCCGTGGTGATCGCGCCGCCCGCGATTTGCTGGAGGCCGCTTATGCGCGTGGTGATGACGTCGCCGGTGACGTAGTGGGTGCCGTTGGCCGGGGTCGAAGTGATGGAGACGCTCTGCGCGAGCGCCGCGGGCGGGGCGAGGAGGAGCGCCGCGGCGGCCAGCAGCAGGGGCGCGAGCCGGCGGAGCGGCGCGGGCAGAAGCCCGCGTGGATTCCCCCTTGCGCGGGAATGACGGGTGGGGGCGCGGGAATGACGGTGAGGGGCGGATGGCCGGAGTGGTGCGGGTCGGCGTCCGCAGAGCCCGTCATTCCCGCGAAAGCGGGAATCCACATCGCCCCGCCCGGCGCCGTCATTGCCCCACCCGAGCCAGCCGCGCGACCGCCCGCGGAGGTCCCCGCCGTGGCTACGCGGGCGGGCGCGAGGGCGGAGCGCCCCGCCGCGATTGCGCCGGCGCCCGGCCTTGCGCGCCGCCGGCCTGTCGCTGTCGCCTCTGTCGTCTCTACCTTGCGGGGGGGGGGGGGGGGTCACGGATGCGGACGGCCGGGCGCGCGGCCCGGCGCCGGCGTCGACGCCGGGCGTGGACGCGGTCACGCGCACGGGGAGCGCGCGGCCGGAACCCACCGCCCCGCAAAGGGTCGCCTTCCGCTCCATGACGGGAAGCAGGCGTTTCGTTCGTGAGCGATCGGCGGTCCGGCTCATCGGATCAATATACCCGCACCGGCGGCCGTGTTCGACAGCCCCTGTCCGCAGCGCCTCCGGCGATCGAGCGCTGCTGCTTGCATCCTCGCTCGGCCGGGGCTAGATTGCGGGCAGATACCCGCTGGCAGCGTGCTGTCGGCTCAAGGGCCGCTCCAGAGGAGCGGCCCTTGCTTTTTCGGGGACGGCCATGCGAACGAGGGTCTATGTCGACGGCTTCAACCTGTACTACGGAGTGCTCAAGGGGACGCCATTCAAGTGGTTGAATCCTGTCGATCTGGCGCGCCGGGTGCTGCCGGCGGGATGCGTCGTGGACAAGCTGCTTTACTTCACCGCCCATGTATCCGGGGCTTCGGACCCAGGAGCGCCGGCTCGCCAGCATGCTTATATCACCGCACTCCGCACGCTGCCGGAGGTGGAAGTGCATTTCGGGAGCTTTCTCGCCAAGACGGTCTGGCGTCCGCTCGTCAACCTGCCGGTGGCTGGCCGGCAGATCGACGCACCGCGGCCGGTGACGTTGCCCGCGGGCGATCACACGGTCGCCGGGCCGCGGATGCAGACGCTGCCCGTGGGCCGCTACCCCGCACGTGGCGCGGGACGGAAGAGACGACGCAAGGCATCCGCCTTGCTGCCGGACGCAGTGATCGCGGAGTTCCACGTCATGGAAGAGAAAGGCTCGGACGTGAATCTTGCGGCCCATCTCCTGAACGACGCCTGGAATGAGCTGTTCGAGGCGGCAGCCGTCATCTCGAACGACACCGATCTTCTGACCCCGATCCGCATGGTGACCACCGAACGGAGAAAGCCGGTCATCATCGTGTATCCAGGACGATGGCAGGTCGCGCCGAAGCTGCGCGACGCGGCGAGCCATGTGCGCCATATTCGCCCCGCGATGCTGAGGGCGGCGCAGTTTCCCGACAAGCTGCCGGGCGCCGCGGTCTCGAAGCCGACGGGCTGGTAAGCGCGCAAGTCGACGTCTCTCGGGTCCGGGGAGGAAGTGGACGCACGGGAAGCGGCGGTCAGTCGAGTCCGGGGATGGGCTTCACGGCGGCGATGCCCACCATGCGCTACGTCAACCGAGCTTCGAGGGCGGCGAGTGGGGCGCGCAGCCCGTCGTGGACTCCGGCGAGGTCCGCCTTCGTCGCCAGTCGCTCGCGATCAGCGCCGACAGCATCGCGCACCATCGTCACGGAGGCTTCGGTTCGGCTTTCGTCGAAGCTGGCATCGCGAAGGCGCTTCGTGGCGGCGCAGGTATCGAAGGCGGGGGCTCATCCTCAAAGCAGCTTGGCGGCGAGGAACAAGACGGCCGCGAAGGTCGCGAGGCCGATTACGCTCTGAATGCCGACAACCCATCGGATGATCGCAAGCCCGGCGCGCACACTGGCGAGGTCGGCTTTCGTGGCGAGGTCGCCTTGCCCGTTGCGTATCGCGGTGGCGATGGCTTCGGCTTGGCGCGTATCGAGGCTGGTGGCTTCGAGGTCGCGGACCGCGGCGTGGGTGTCGAAGGTCGCCGTGCTCAAGGTGTCTCTCGCAGCGGCGGACGGCCGGTAACGACGTCGCGCAAGCTTTCGAGGCTGGCGACCCGCTCGGCGAGTCCGCGGATGTCGCGGTCGAGTCCGCGCATGCCGCGATGCAGGTTCCACAGGAACGCGAGGATCGCGATGGAGGCGGCGAGGACGAGGTAGCCGGTGTTCATGGCGTTCCTGTCCCGGCATCGCTCGGCCTTGATGAGGCCGGCGGCCCGGAGCCGGGGAGGCGAGTGTACTTCGCACGCGGCGCGCGCATCAATGGCGGCCAGTCGGAGAGGCATGTGCGCTGTGGGGTTTTCGGGGCGGGATCGAGCCTGAAGAGGAGCCGAAGACCCCGCATCGGGCCTTCCGTGCCAAGGCAAAATGCGCTTGTCCGGGCGACGCGCACGAGCTGGCCTCTCGCCCGGCCTGGAGAGAGAGGCGGTGTTCATGTCGTGGAACGTCGGGTCAAAGGGGGAGATGCGGCCCGATGTATCCGATTTCGACTTCTCTGGAATCCGGATCGAAACGTAGATGGATACGGCCGCTGTCGCCGAATCTGGCATGCCATTCGAATATCTCCATCGTACCGCGAATGGATCGAAATTTGCGTGCCTCCTGAAAGGAGGGATTCCTCATCTTCTCCTTGCTCTCCGGCGTCACTTTCGTCTTCCAAGGAGGCGCGGGGCTGCCAACGTCGCGCCACTCTCGGTCGGATCGGTCGAGGTCCTTGAGCTTCCCGAGGATGGTTGAGAACAGATGCGCCTGACTCTTGAGGTTGTCTTTCACGTCCGGACCGAAGACCAGATGAGGAAATGCTGTTTCACGGTTCTCCCATAAGGTCAGAGGATCGCTGCCCACAAGAAGACGTTCACGGTGTCGGTCACGAATAGGGCCAGCGTGAGCGGAGCGAGTGATCTGATCTATTTCTTCGGATGCTTTCTCGATCGTCCCATCGGGCAGCAGTTCATTGAAGTGGATCGTGATCCGATCACGGTCCCAGATCGGCTCCGACGGAAACCCGACTGCTATCCAGTCGGCGATCGCGCACAGAACAAGGGGCTCGCCGTCGTCCGATGGCAACGTCTGTTCCTCGCACGCCAGAAAGCGATCCTTCATGTCCGGTTCGATTTCCAGGAATGGTTGCCTGTCGCTCAAACTCATGAATAGCTCGAATTCATCCCGATATCCCTGCCTCCGCAATTCGAGACAGGCGTTGAACAGGGAGTAACCGGGCAGGCACTGCGTTTCGTAGAGATTCCGGGCCGTCCGCAGGCTTTTCTGAACCACCCGCGCTCCGAGGAGGCGTTGTATCCCCTCCGCGAGTTCTCTGAGCCATTCATATAACTTAGCGGGATTCGAATGGGGGACAGACACGCTGGCATGATTGAGGACCATCTCACGCATGTCAGGGTCTCGGGCCAAGCAGCTTGATCAGATTCTCTTCGTGTTGATCGAAGAACCCCTCCGGCCACGAAGAGAGGCGGCCGTCAGTATTCACTCGCGGGGAGGACACTACCGCTTCGGAGCCTTCGCGGGAGAAATAGTGAAACGCTACGTCATCCGGTCGAATCAGACCCTCTCGAACGGCGATGCGGATACCATCCATGAAATGGTCGCTGTGTGTTTCGGCAACCACCTGGACGCCTGCGAGAGAAGCGCGAACCGCGAGCTCGGCCAACCTGGCCTGCCCACGCGGATGAAGATGGGCCTCCGGATTCTCGATCAGGCACAGCGTTCCTGGCGGCGCCAGCAGTGCCGCAAGTACCGGCAAGGTATAGGAGAGGCCGAAGCCGACGTTCGTCGCGCGGTATCGTCGGGACTCCACGTCTCCGGGACGGTCGAAGGAGAAACCGGCGATGATCGCGTCGGCGTCCTGGATCATCTCGATTCGAAGATGAGCGCCGGGCGTTACCTCTTGCAACCAATGGTCGACGACCTCGCCCAGACGCAGGCTGGGCAGGTCGGGGCAGCGAGGATCGCTTGACGTCAGGGTTTCGCCCTGTCGTGCACTCAGGTAGTTCAGGGTGTACTCACCGCGCGATCCCAGGTCGCCACGACGAGCGAATACCTCGGAATGGAGGTAGGATTTGCGCGGACCGATCCGTTCCGCGTTGACGTAGACCAATTGGCCGCCCAGCGGTGGAGCCTCACGCCACGCGGCCGCGAAATTGTTTCTGGTCGTCAATTCGTCGGCAGTTCTCGAGTATTCAAAGGACAGCCTGCAAGGTGTCGGGCTATCATCACTGTGAAATTCGAACTCCACCACATCGGCTTCGGCATCTTCGCAGAGGACGTCCTGACCGGTGCCCAGATCCGTGAGATCTCCGCCCAGAACCAGATGTCCATCACGAAGCTCCCCGGAAACGAATGATTGCCGAAGCACCAGCATTGCCTGGAGGATGCTGCTTTTTCCCATTCCGTTCAATCCGCACAGCAAGGTCAGCGGAGCGAGGGCCAGCTCCACGTTCTCGAAACACTTGAAGTTCCTCAATTTGATGATCCTCAGCATCGAAGGCACTCCTCTATCAATTCATGGATCGCTCGAAAGCGCTTCCCTATCCGAGCGGGGATACCGGTAGCATAGGAGATCGCCGTTTCGAATTCCTGATCTTCGTTCATCAACGTTGTAAATCGATCGACGACTCTTCCTCGCTTGTTCACGAGGGCGCCGAGCTCCTGATGCGAACGGCGCGCCAGTCCTACACTCCACGCTTCGAACAGTGCTTTACTGACGGGACGGCGTTTCTCCTCTGGATCATAACGTTTTCTGAAGGCGTCTCCTTCAAAAATACGAAAAGCAGCTTTCATGGATTTCCCGAAATCTTCCGCAATACGATCCCGTTCACATGAATCCATTCCGTTTATCTGTTTTATCGTACGGCGAAGATGACCATCCAGGTCATTCACGGAATACTCCTCCCACGGATTGATGTGAAAGCTGAGAAATCGAAGTACGCACTCTCTGTCAGCCATGCGATTCGTTCTGATCGAATGGCCCGTGGCGTCCAGAAATTCCCTGGTCCCGGACAGTTTCTTGAGATAATCTCTGATCGGCCCTGGATGAAGTGCGTGACGAATTTCCTGTCCATTGAGCATCATGCCGCCGGTGTTGATACGTCGAAAGATGTTGAACATGACTTCTTCGGGTGTTCCGGGCTCTATGACGTTCACTACGAGCTGGGTCTCGTTGATTCGTCTCTGCATTGGTCTCGGAAGATCCGTATAGCGACAGCCATCCAATTTTTTCAGATATTCAAGATTGGTCAAACAAAAGCAGCCCTTTACATAGGCATGGATGGTCGAAATCCTCTGGAGTCCGTCCACGACCGCCCACGTCTCGTCCTTGTCTGCCGCGACATAGAAGACGGGTATGGGAATGCGCAACAGAAGCGATTCGATGAGCCGGCTTTTACGGACGGTGTTCCAGATGCCCGCCATACGCTGAAAATCCGGGGCCAGCTCTATTTCTTCATGCTCGATGCGCGAAACGATCTGATTGATCACGGGGTTGACCGTGCGGATCTTGATCTTCTCGGGATCGAAGGGCCGTCTGATTTCACTGGAATCCTCTTGCTCGGGTTCGAGGCCGCTGTCTCGATCGCTCTCCGCTTCGTTGCTGGTCTCCTGCTCATGCGCGGCGTCATTCGGAATATTGATGATGTGTCCGTTCGACCCGGTGGCCCGCCTGGTACTGCCCGCTCTCTCCAGTGCTCGGCAGATCTGATTGATCTGTTGGCGTGGCTGGATCCCGGTGCGCTCCCCGATTTCGGAATCCGTCAGACCCGTCGGGTTCGACCGGATCAATGCCAGAACCCGTCCATGATCCGTCATGGATCAATGCCCTCGGGTGGACGGCCGGGCGGGTTTCGCCGATGGACGGATCGTGGGGACTTGCTCATCGCGCGATGATACCAGACATCGATCATTCGTTCGTGGCCCCGGACAGGTCGAGGCGCTCCGGGTCCGTGAGGCGGTCCAGCAGCCCCGCCAGCCGCGCGGCCGTCTCGGCGTCGAACTTCCGGGCCGCCAAGCGGTAGAGCAGCGCCCGCTCTTCGGCGCGACCGCCCTACAGACCCTGATCGAGGCCTTATTCCCGGCCTTCGCGGAACCACTGCTCGGTCCACTCCTTCACGCTCTCCGCCAGCATCGCTCCTCCTCCTTCCAGCGCCTGCGCCACCGGCAGCCCGGCCTCGGGGAACCGGAACCGGCCCGGCAGCACCATCTGCCGAACCCTACCTCGGCTCGGTAGGGGTATCAAGCCCCACTGGAGGCATTGTTAGGAGCACGTAGTCTGTCCGGTGTAGTAGCACGTCATCTGTCCGGTCAGATGGGTGCCGAGGAGGCGCCCCATGACCCGGACGCAAGTGCTGCAGGAGATTCGACGGATGAGGTTCGAGGAAGCCTACGGAGGCTGGCAGTCGCGTCGTCTGACGCAGGAGGAGGCGGCCCGGCTGCTGGGGGTGTGTGAACGCACGTTCCGGCGCTACGTGGACCGCTACGAGGACGAGGGGCTGGACGGGCTGTTGGACAAGCGCCTGAGTCAGGTCTCGGCGCAGCGTGCTTCGGTGGACGAGGTGGTGCACACCGAGACGCTGTACCGGGAGCGCTACCCGGGATGGAACGTGAAGCACTTCCACCGCTTCTACCGCTGCGAGCACGCAGGCGAGCGCAGCTATACGTGGGTGAAGAACACCCTTCAGCGCGCCGGGCTGGTGGCGAAGGCTCCGGGCCGAGGCAACTCCAGCTATTGAGGACGAGCGCGGACGGGTCTCCTGCAGCCATGTGCCGACCCCTGAAGGTCCGCACTTCTCCATCGAAAGAGGAGGGGAGGACCCGCCCGGCCCCTCCACCTCGCCTGGGAGCTCGAGTACAAGCAGCAGAACGAAGGCGGACGCAAGGGGCGCAGGCGCCAGGACAACTCCGCCACGTTCCACGAAGGGGCACGAGCACTGCACAAGGCCTTCACCAGGGCGACGCCTCCGGCAGGACGAGGCAAGGGAGCTCCACAGCGTTGGGACATCAGCGAGGGTGTCCGCCGGATGATCGAGACGCCGGGGAAGTGCGAAGCCCGGACCCGGGAGTGGCGGAGGTTACCGCCGCCGCCACACCTCGCCGCTCGCGCCGCTGCCGACAGGGGATGGGACACGCCCCTTGTTTATAAATAAAATCAATATGTTGGATTCAAAATACGGATTGATCGCAGGTGCTGGTCCCGGATATTGCACGAAGCCGGAGGATTATGATTTTGGGGTGTTGTATGGCCCTGCCCGGAGAGTTTTCGGCTGGTAGAAGGAGGTCGGAAGTCTCCGGGGAGCGTCCTGGAGTGGTTCGGAGGGGGCGCGGAGGGGGTGTTCGAGTCTCGATGGCGTCGTGCGGCGCAGGGCGCCGCTCCGGGTCGAGCCCGGGGTGCGGATTCGGAGCAGAGCCGCGAAGCTGGGGCTTATCCCGCCGTAAGCCGTTGTACGAGCAGCCGGAAGACGGCTTGGTCAGGGCAGGCGGTGGACAGCCGCACCGCCACGGTGCGGGTGCTGCGGGTCACCACCGCACCGATGCGAAGCAGCCGCAGACGAAGGCTCTGGCATTGCGACCGGGCCAGACCCGTCCCGCGCAGAGCCGTGCGGCGCATCGTCTCGAGCAGCGTGTACGCCATCCCCGCGAGCAGCAACCGGTACTGGTTCGTCCACCACTTCGAGCTCGAAGTGCGGTCGGCGAACAGGGCCAACTGCTGTTCCTTGATCCGGTTCTCCATGTCTGCACGCTGACAGTACACCCGGTCATAGAGTTCGTCCGCTTCCCTTTCAAGGTTGGTGACGATGAAGCGCAGGTTGCGTCCTTTCGCGGTGTGCTCGATGCGGGCGATGACCCGCCGGCGACGCCTCCAGGTCCGCGCCGCATACTTGAAGTCGTCGAACGACCGGCTCTTGGCCCTGGTCGCCTCGAAGCCGTCCCTGGCCACCTCGCACGCCACCGCCGCCTCGCGTTCGAGCACCGGATTGCGGGCCAGCCCCACGATGTATCCGACATCATGGCGCTCGCAATCCGGTGTCGGCAGAACCCCGAGTCCCCCCGAAACACGATGCGAACCCCAGGCCATGCCCGACGCAACCTCTTGACCAACAACGACAATATCCCCCAAGCGTGCTTCGCACCATCCTGGTTCGAACAACGAAGGTAGGCCACCAGCAACTGCTGACCGCAGAACACGTACAACGGCACGAAACAATAGCTGTCATAGTACCCGTGGAAGAAGGCGCCCGGCTGATGACCGTGCACCGGATCATCGGTCGCGTCGAAGTCGAGCACCAACTCCCGGGGCGCACGTGCGAACGAGGCAATGAACTGTTCGACCAGCTCCTGATGAATCGCAACCGCCCACTGGTGCTCGGCGCGCCGCTCGAACCGGCACCGCGTCGAGGCACTCGCCAAGCTGCGGTCGTGACCGCAGGCGGTCTGAACGACCGGGTCCTCACGAAGGGCGTCGTGGTCGTTCAAATCCTCGTATCCCAACGCGACCGCGTGGACCCTCTGGCGCACCATCGTCACCACCTCGTGGCGAACCTTCCCGCGCTGGCGTGGTTCACCGAGCCGACGTGCGACCCGCCCGGTCAGCCCGAGCCGGCGGTCCACCTCGCGCAACAACAACGCCCCCCCATGAGAAGAAACCGACCCGCCGGAGAAGTCCGCCCGCACCCGGCGCCGACGGCAGCTTGAAAAAATCATCGACCCGTGGTTCCATTTCGTCACCGTCTGGCTCCCGGTTATATCCAGCGCAACTCACTGAATTATAACCGATCACGGGGCCAGACGGTACTCTTTCGTGCGATATCCGGGTGGTGGAAGTCTGCCTGACACGTCTGCTAGGATTATTGGCCGGCGGGCGCCGAGACCATCGCCTTGATGGTCTGAATGCAGGAACCAAGGTGAGGCGAGCCATGAACCAGCACTCGACGGCACAACCGATAATTCTGGTTGTGGTCGTCATCGTCATGGCTGTGATCGTTTCATACTCCTTGTTCGGTGAGCTGGACAAGGTGTTGGACATATATCTGAAATTCAGCGACAATGGCGTCCTGTATATTTTTTCGTTTCTGGCCGTCATTTGGATTTTCTGGGCGGCCTTTCTGCTCTACGTTTTCCATCTGAGAAGGAAAGAAGAAAGAGGAAGATTTCTCGAATTCATAAAGAAGCTGAATTCGGACGAATGATCCAGAACTGGTACCGTGAACGGAGCGCAATATGAAACTTCTGGGATGGGGATGGATCGTAATCATGTTGCTGGCGGCTTTCATTATTCTATTTATCGACCCCATATCTTCATTCTTCGGGAGGCGTTGGGCGAGGGACAGCTTTGCAGTTCATCGGGGCCACAACCATATTCGTCAGTATTTTCCCCAGAGCCAGCAGAACTTATTTGAATTTCATCGGCCTTCTTCTAGCGGCGACCTTCGCATGCCTTGGAATCCTGATCGTGTTACTCGGAGAAAGCCCGGAACTTTTTGCACTGATAATGATTGTCACCATGCCCTATCTGATAGTAATGTTCGTTCTTTTTGTATGGACGAAATTGTTCTACCCGCTCTGGTCGTGGTTGAAACAGTTTTTCAACTCCAATTGAACGGTTGACGGTTCGGTACCTGACCCGAATATTGCAAGAGCGAGGCGAGGGAATCGAGGCTCGCGCCTCCGAAACCGCCTCCAAGAAACCCGGGCAGGATTGATTTTCGTCGGCTGGCGTTTTATTGAAGAACATGAGGAATCCCCCCTGTGGACAACCCGCCTCGGGGTCGGCATATTGGGGTGTGGACTCCTGGACCGAGGCGAAGACGATGGTCGGGAATCTTGCCGGACACTGGAGCATCGAAAACCGGCCCCATCACGTTCGCGACGTCTCCTCGCTGCCGGGTGCGCGCCGGCCATCTCCCGCGCAGCCTCGCCTGCCTGACCCGCCTGCGGCGTTCGCACGAGGAGCGCGTCTCGGGTGGGAGCTCGCCCAGGAGCGCGTGCAGCCCGCGCCGCGCGGCGCCCCCGTATGCCACGGCGCCGGCGATGAAGTACGCCGACGCGCCGAGGATCGCTCTGACGGCGCGGATGCGTCCGCAGGTCGTCCGATCCGTTCGCCGCCCCGGCGGTCCGGCCGAACTTCCTCGACTCGCCGACCGACCGCGACGCGGTGGTCGAGGGCGCCCGCATCGCGCGGCGGATCGTGGAGGCGTCCCCCATGGACCCCTACCGGGGGCCGGAGCTCCAGCCCGGCGCGGAGGCGAAGACCCGCGACGAGCTGCTCGACTACGCCCGCGACACCGGAACCACGGTGTACCACCCGGTGGGGACCTGCAAGATGGGGGGCGGTCCGATGGCGGTCGTGGACGAGCGCCTCCGGGTCCGGGGGCTCGACCGGCTCCGGGTCGCGGACGCCTCGATCATGCCCGTGCTCGTATCGGGCAACACCAACGCGCCGGTCATCATGATTGCGGAGAAGGCGGCGGACCTCGTCCGCGAAGATGCGCGCCCCGCCTGACGACGAGCCCGTGGGTTTCGACGTGGCAGGTCAAGATTGTCCTGCGGGCGACGAACCTACGAGCGTTCGAAAGCCGGACACGCCCCGGCAGAAATATGTCCGGATTCGCTCTCATTCGAGCCGCGTAGCAAGCTCCGCAAGCGGAAAGCTATCGTCTCCCCGCCATACGGAATCCGTTACCCGGACCCAGGCAGTGCCAGCTTCGACTTCCAACTGCACGCCTTCTGAGTCGTCGGCCGCAGTGATCTCCTGCCGCATTTTCTGGAATTCATCAATGTGCTCGCACAATGAGGCTACGCGGGAACCCATGTTTGCCACGAATCTCATGTTGCATCGAATGGTGTCCAATTCCAGAGCGGACGTTTCGCCCGTTACGGGGACGACACAAAGCAGGAAGCGATTCTTCTTTTCTACGGACTTTCTAGCTTGAGTAACTGTCATTCGGACTCCGAGATTTCTTGTCGCCTTCACCTCTACCAGCCAAGTACGCTTCGCCTGCGTGAGTTCCAATCTCGCTACGTCGTCAATCTCGAAATCGGAACCGATTCCAGTGCATCGTACTACGAACCCTTCGCCCTCCAAACTCTGCTTCACCAAATCCTCTACATGGCTGCCTAAATCACGGTTCTCTTGCACCTGTTGAATCCGACTTACATGTTCCGAAACAAACTCAGGAAGCTCCGGATAAATTTCCAAATACTCCAGATACTGTTTCCCTTGAGAAAGACGATCTACGTTCCCGTCGGCCGCTGCCAATAGCTCCATGAAGGTGTTATCCAGCGCAGTGCGGGCGCCCTCATCTCCTGCAGCAAGTGCGCGCATCAGATCGAAACGCGACACGCCAATTACTTCCAATAGCTTGATCGCTGCGGGCCTTTCGTTCAGGGAATTGAACCCCTGCTCGCCGCTACGGAACAGATCGGCAAGGGATTGTGCATTCGCTCTGTCTGCTCTGCGCTCACTCCGAGGAACCCACTTGTTATCCACCAACGGGACCAGCCACTGGGCAGGATAGTAACGGTGGCACCTTTCGCACTCACAGAGTGCCCTCTCGACTTTCAGACCCTCGGGATCGTTCGGAATCAGCCACTCGATCAGAAACCGCCAGAATATCAAGGCAAGACGGTGGCTCTGACGCACCCGAGCCATGATCCCGATGTCGTCCCTGGTCATGAAAGCGACATTAGTGACGGAGACCTGCTGGGATGTCCCGTGATCTTCATCTTCCTCTAGAGGTTCGTCCGGAAGGAATCTACGGACGTGATCGTTCGTAATAATAATGACGTTTCTTCTGAAGAAACCCTTATCTTCCAAAATGTTCCAACGTAACGGATCAGGCACTGCACTAAAGAAATCGTTGGCCAAAGTGAACCGCTTCGGGAAGAGTTCAGAGAATTCCTGAAGCTCCTCTACCCATGCCGCAACAGGAGCCAAGGGCCGTACATCATCTTCTGAATCGTTTGTGAGCGTGATGATATTTCGATTTGTAGGGTTGAAGTCCTCGGAAAAGACAGGAAAATTTCGCAATAATGCCCAGTTCTCCTGCTCAATTATCCAGGAAAAAAGATCGATGCTCGCCTTCTTAAAGCAGCCGTCCGGATTACTTTCGGCTCGATCTTGAAGCCTCTTGACAAGATCCCTGGCAACGTAAGCGGCGTCGAGGACTCCAGCACCGGCTTCTTCGGTCAGAATACTAAGCCGAGTGTCGCGAAGTTCTTCTCGGATCTCCCAATCCAGAGATTTCGCAATGTCTTTCAATTGTTCCGGTATATTTTGGTCGCAATGGAGATTGGAAAGTTTGTCCAAGTATCCATCTTGAGCAACGATGATTGAATGAGCACGGATTACGTCATCGAATCCATGACTCCTGAGAAATCCAAGAAACTGGTTAAGCCAATCAACAGCAGCAATATCCTCTCGAAGTAATTCCTGTAATTTGTCGATACACCCATAGTCCTTGTCGGACACCCTGGATTTTTCTTCTGCGTATGATGCCAACTTGGAGCTATCCATAACTTCCTCGAAGTCCGTTACTTCGGACTCAAGAATGTCAGCCCAACTCTTGGCCGATTTGCACCATCCGACGGACTCACATCGCTTCGGTAGTTTCTCCCTCAAGCACTTCATTCCATCCAGTAAATCCCAAAAGACTTCTACGCCTTCGCTATCCACATTGCACTCCTTGAAATAGGGTATGACAGCGTCCTCTGCTGCTATCGCGTCATCTTCAGCAAGAATTGCCGGAACTTGTCGGATATTGGGAATCAGAAATTCTCTGAGATGCTCTTGGAGCCAGTCTGGATTCAGCCAATTCTGCTTCTGAACGGGTGGGATTACCGTCAACAGATAAACGTCCTTCCAGTTGCATGATGCCATGAATTCGAGCAATCTGGTAAGCAAGTCACTGGCTTCGCTTATAGCTTCCCCGTTATTGATGCTCGCCTGATCGTTGCTCTGGCCGAGATAAACACCATCCCGGTTATCTGTTGGGGTGAAATTGAAGCTGTTGATTACCGCTGGAAAGCTGAAACTTTCGGTGCCAATCAGAGGAAAGCCCAGGAACAACCTGGGTGTATCGCCGATCGGTAGACACCGGCTACCATCAGCAACGGATTCGATTGGAATAGAGACCGAGACTTGATCTCCGTGTGCCAGAAGGTATTCTCGTACCTTCCGATTCCCATTCACGATTTCCGATACGGTTACTTGTTCAATATCGGTTTGTGGCAGAGAAATCCGTTTTGCTACCTTGAAATTCGTATCTGTGTCAATTGTTTCGATATGAATGGAAGAAAAATTCCGATTGAAGACGACGACGAACGGAGCGTATTTCCTCAACGCTTCAATTCCTGCGTCAACCACTTCACATGCGTCGCCCATCAGTGGATATCGGAACTTTGTAGTGAAATCATCCGTAGTTTGTTCCCTAGATAGAGATTTTTCGAAATCCTTCACAGCACGTTGCATTGATTCGCTGAGCCTACTTACCGAACCAATTTCACGCCTCAGTTGGAAATCGAAGTGTCTACCATCCTCGATCCGGCCTGATATGCTGATTTCCGGAGACAGCAGATGCGTTGTGAGAAACCCGCTGCCATACTGTCCGATGGTTTCTTCATTTTCCACTTTTGTAGACCCATGGTAGATAAGGTGAAATATTTCTTTCGGAGTGAAACTGTCTCCGTTGTGCTGGAATACAATTTCGTCTTCCTTTAGTGCAATAGAAGCGATCAATTCTCCACTCGATTCAGTAGAAGTATCCCGTGCGTTTTGCAAGAGCTCCCAAACCCATCGGGTGCGTACATGAGCGCGGTTCGACACCAGTGACTTGAGGTGATTGAGAACACTCTGTGCCGTATTATCGGCAAGTACTTGAGTCTTAATATCCGAGAATTCGGAAGGCTGGTTCATTTCACTTACCCTTTGATTTCAGGTTGCTGATGATGCCGGGTACTCGGGAATGTTTCCATCTGCCGCCATGCCGCCCCGACCGATGAAGGGAGATCGAAGATCCGGGGGTTGCTGACGAGCCGAACGAACCCCAGGAGGCTGGGCCAGGGCAGGCCGACCGGCGCGGCGCCGTTGATTCGTTCATCCAGCCATTCGCGAGCCGCGGCGTGTTGCGCGAACGAGCCGACATGGGCGTAGACCAGCAGGTTGGCATCGACGAGGATCACCGGAACCGCTCCCCTTCCGCCACCACAAGCGCCTCGGCGACGTCGTCGAGGCTGCCCAGCCGGCACCGCCCGAGATCGGCGGTGGGTGTCCGGTAGGGAGCCGGTCGAGCGGAAGGAGCAGCCATCTGCCGCAAGCCTTGCCGCAAGGCATCGTTGACGGTGGCCTTGAAGCTGCGTCCGTGCGTCTGCTGCATCCGCCGGAGCAGGGCAGCCACGTCCGCGTCGAGGGTCAGGGTCGTTCTCATGTATCCGAGCATGGATGGTCTGATGACTTGATGTCAACAGGACGCTCTGCGCTCGGCAGCAGGCCAACCCCGGGGAGGGTGGTAGCGGTGGTCCTGGTTCCCCGGATGGTCCGAGAGCGCTTTGGGAGGCGCGCCCTTACGCCGACCGACCGCGACGCGGTGGTCGAGGGCGCCCGCATCGCGCGGCGGATCGTGGAAGCCCCCCTCGGACCCCTACCGGGGGACGGAGCTCCGGATAGTGGCGGTAGTCGTTTGCCCACTCGACGAACATCGCATCATCGGACAGCCGATCTCGGCTGTACCGTTCGAAGAACTCTTCGGAATCCATCTTCTGCCGGCTCTCGTGGATCCTCGACCGCTTGGCCGCCGCAACCAGTGCGTCGAGGGACGAGGTGTATCGGATCGTCTGCTTTCGCATGGAAGCCTCCTTGCTCACCGTGAAAGGCGGCGGCGCAACAGGGAGACGTGGCCGCTCTTCACCGCGCTGATTCGGGGGTCACGCGGCCGTGCGCACCGCCTCGTGCAGCAGACGGAGCGCCGCGTTCGCGAACTCCCACATGTTGGCTTCGCGGTCGGCGCGGCCGGTCTCGAGGGTGAGGACCCGCTCGACCGGCCCGGACACCGCGAGGCAGGTGTGGCCCGCAGCGTCTCCGTAGCGGTTGCCGGCCGGCCCCGCCGCCCCGGTCTCCGCGAGCCCCCACGTCGCCCCGAAGCGCTCGCGGACCGTCCGGGCCGCGAGCTCGGCGTAAGGCTCCGACGAGGAGCGCGTCCCGGGCGGAAGCTCCGCCGGGAGCGCGAGCAGCCCGTGGCGGGCGGCGGCCGTGTACACCACGGCCCCGGCGATGAAGTACGCCGACGCGCCGGGGACCGAGAGGAGGGCGGCGGAGACGAGGCCCCCGGTCGAGGACTCGCTCACCGCCACCGTCTCGCCGCGGGCCTTGAGCAGGGCGCCGAGGTCGCGGGCCATGGGTTCGAGGTTCATCGGGATTCGGACTCCGGTTCGTGTTCGCAGGCCGGCCGGGGCTCGCCTCGCCGGGAAGCCGAGCCGGCCCGGCCCCTGTCCCTGCCCTGCCCTGTCCCTGCCCTGTCCCCTGCCCGGTCCGGGTCTGCGCCGGGGCTCCGGGTCAAAGATCCATCATCCGCAGCATCGCATGGGCGAGGGGGCTCTCCGGGTCCCCGACCGCGCGGCTGATGTCGAAGTGGTCCTGGCCCGGCATCTCCATGTACTCGCACTCGATGCCGTGTGCGCGGCAGAGCGCGGCATAGTCCTCGGACATCCCGATCCAGAGCCGCGGCTCCGCTCCGCCCACCGCGATGAGCAGGGGCAGGGCCCGCCGCGGCGGGTTGCGAAGCGGGCTCAGGCGCCGCGCCGCCTCCGGGTCGAGCCGGACCTCCTCGTTCACCGTGATGTCGAGCACCGGCTCGCAGTCGAACACCCCCGTGATCGGGGCCGCGCCCCGGATGGCGTCCGCGGGAAGGCCGTCCGCCGTCCAGTCGTGGGCGAGGGCCATGGCGGTGAGGTGCCCGCCGGCCGAGTTGCCGGAGACGTACAGGCGGTCCGGGTCGCCCCCGTAGTCGGCGATGTTCCGCCAGATCCACGCGATGGATCGGTTCGATTGCTCGACGATGGTGTCGAGGGTCACCGCCGGGCAGAGGTCGTAGTTGATGACGACCGTCGCCGCCCCGGCCGGCTGGAAGACGTCGGCGATGAAGCTGTAGTCGCTCTTGTCCATCGCACGCCAGTAGCCGCCGTGGATGAAGAGCAGGACCGGCGCGCCCGGGTTCGCGGCGGGGAAGACGTCGAGGGTCTCCTTCTCCCCGGGGCCGTAGCGCACGTCGAGCACGCAGTCGAGCCGCGCCCGGGCCTCGGCCGAAGCGGCCGCGCTCGCGGCGATCCGTTCGTCCAGGTTCTTCGCCGTGGCGCGAGGGTTGAACTCGAGCTCGAGCGCCTCGGGTGAGAGGTTCCGCCAGGTCATGTCGATGTCCTTCTGCCGTCGGTCTCGTCGATGCCGTCGATACCGTCGATACCGTCGATGCCGTAGATCTCGCGGGCGGCGCCCGCGGTCACGTACCCGTCCGCGAGGTCGCGGCGGACGGCCTCTTCGTCGCGCTCGGAGGCCGGCCCGTAGCCCCCCGCTCCGTTCAGCCGGAAGCTGAGGACGTCCCCCCGCACGAGGTCGCGGGTTTCCTTGGACGCAAGCCGCTCCGCTCCGCCCCCGGGGTTCAGCACGGTCTCCCCCCGCACCCCCGAGAGCCCCCCGGCGAGGCCGGGCGGGGCATGGCGGTGACGGTCGCCGGAGAGGGACGCCGTCGCCCGGCTCGCGAGGAGCTCCACGTCCTTGCGGACCCCGCAGCCGCCCCGGAACCGGCCGGCCCCCCCGGAGTCGGGGATGAACTGAAGGCGCCGGATGCGGACCGGCGCCTGGTCCTCGTGCACCTCCACCGGGATGTTGCTCGCATTGAATACGGGGCACAGCGCTTCCGGTCCGTCCCCGTACGAACGGCCCCCGTAGCCGCCGCAGATCACGTCGTAGAAGATGAAGGGGCGTTTCCCGCGCCCCGGCCGGTCGTCCACCCCGCCGATCACCGGGTTGCCCCAGTGCGAGAAGCTCGCCATCGCCGGCTCCGGGCGCATCTTCGCGAACGCGCCGCACACCACCTCGAACATCCGGATCTGGTTGACCGCCCGGCCGCTGCTTGGCGCCGGAAACTCGGGGTTGAAGAACGATCCCGGCCGCGCCCGGACCTCGACCGGCCGGTTCACGCCCTCGTTGTGGGGCAGGTGGGGGTCGGTGAACACCTTGACCGCGAAGCCTGAATAGGCCCGGGTGTAGTTGATGTAGGAATTGATGCCGGCTTCCACCTGGTCGCTGCTGCCCGACCAGTCGAGCACGATCGAATCGCCGTCCACCGAGACCTCGACGTGGAAGCGGAGCGGCTCCCCGGCGCGCCCGTCGTCGTCCATGAAGTCCTCGTGGCTGAAGGCCCCGTCCGGCAGGGCGGCGATGAGCTCGCGCATCCGCGCTTCCGAGCGGTCCAAGATCGTGTCGATGGCGGCTTCCACGAGATCGAGGCCGTATCTGCCGACGAGGCCCGCGTACCGCTCCGCGGCGACCGCGTTGGCGTTGCGCTGGGCGAGGAGGTCGCCGCGCACGATCTCGGGGAGCCGGACGTTGCCGAGGATGAGCCGGAGCACGTCCTCCCGGAGGCCGCCGCCCCGCGCGATGCGCACGGGAAGGATCCGGAGCCCTTCCTGAAACGCCTCGCGCACGTCCACGATCTGCGACCCCGGCGCCGCGCCCCCCATGTCGGCGTGGTGGGCGATGTTGACCGCGAACCCGACGAGCCGCCCGTCCGCGAAGAGGGGCGAGGTCATGAAGCAGTCCGGGTAGTGGCCCGACCCCATGAAGGAGTCGTTGAGGAGGATGCAGTCGCCGGGCTCGAAGTCCCGGGGAGGGAAATGGTCGAGGACGTGGCGCACCACCCAGGGCATCGACCCGAGGTGCCCCGGCGAGAAGTTGCCCTGGGCGACGAGCCTTCCCCGCATGTCGAAGAGCCCGGTGGAGAAGTCGTCCCCCTCGCGCACCGCGGCCGAATAGGCGGTGTGGCGGAGGGTGGTTCCCATGTCGTCCGCGATCGAGACGAGCCCGTTCCAGAGGACGCTCAGGGTGACGGGATCGACGTGCGATGGGTTCGCGTTCGGCATGTGCTTCATTCCGCCGCCGGGTTCCGGGCCAGGATGGGAAGGGGATGATGAGGCCAAGGTGGCGATGTTCGCATGGATCCCCGTTCGGAGAGAGGCATGGCCGGCTCCCGGGAAATTCGGGACCGCCGGGGGCGGGAGCGGGAGGGGAGGCGGGAGGAGCGGGAGCGGGTCACGCGGACGGCTCCGGCGCCGCCACCTCGATGAGGAGGTTGCCGTGGGGGCTGACCCGGGCGGTGTCGCCGGCGGGAAGCAGGATGGTGGACTCGCGTTCGGCCACGATGGCCGGCCCCGCGAGTCGGTCGCCCGCCCGAAGCGCCGCCCGGTCGAATACCGGACAGCGGGTCCGTCCGGCCGCACCCGGGAGCCGGGCGGAGACGGTCCCGATCGGTGCCGCTCGTGCAGGCCCGGGTGGCCGCGGACCGTCCGTGGGGGCGGAGGGCGGACGTTCTTCCGGCGCCGTCGCGTCCGGCCGCACCTCCTCGGGCGTCGGCGCTTCGGCCCCTTCGGCTCGCGTGCCTCGGGCCGCGCTCTCGCCCGCGCTCCCGCCTCTCCCTCCGTACACGGCAGCGCCTCCACCGCGGCCGGTCTCTCCGCCGGCGTCCGGGTTGCCGTCCGCCCCCGCATCTCCGGCCGCTTCCGCACCCTCTCCGGCATCGGCGGCCGCGGCCCGGGCCGCGTCGAATGCGCCGGTCAGGAACCAGTCCGTCCCTTCGGCCGGCTGGTCCGGCTGGGCGTAACCGTACTCCTCCTCGTAGGCGGGGTCGAAGGCTTCGCGGATCCGTCCCGGATACTCGTCGTCGATCGGCCCCGGCGGGAGGGGAACCCGCAGCTCGAACCCCTGCCCCGCGTAGCGGAGATGGGCGTGCCGGCGCCAGGCGATGGGGAGGCCGGCCGCTTCCGCGCCCCCGGCGAGCGCTCGGACCCGCGCCTCGAGGCCGGCGAAGATCCCGGCCAGCTCGCGGGCCGCCCCCTCGGCGTCCAGCGCGACCGTACCGGTCAGGGAGACCATGAAGCTGCGCTCCGCCTCGAGGAGCCCGATGGCGGAGGCGACCCCCGCTCCCCGGGGGACGATGACGCGGGGAATCCCGAGCGACCGCGCGAGTTCGCAGGCGTGGAGCGGTCCCGCTCCCCCGAACGCCACCATCGCGTAGTCGCGGGGGTCGCGCCCCCGCTCGATGGACATGGAGCGGAGCGCTCGCTCCATGTTCGCGTTGGCGATGCGGTGCACGCCCCAGGCCGCGTCCGCGAGGCCGAGGCCGAGCGGCTCGCCGATCTGCTCGTGGGTCGCGCGCTCCGCCGCTGGCCGGTCGATCCGGATCTGTCCGCCCGCGAAGGATTCGGGGTCGAGATAGCCGAGCACGAGGTTCGCGTCGGTCAGGGTGGCCCGCCGCCCGCCGCGGCCGTAGCACACCGGCCCCGGCTCGGCCCCCGCGCTCTCCGGCCCCACCGCGAAGACGCCCATCCGCGCGGACGCGATGCTGCCTCCCCCGGCCCCGATCTCGACCAGCTCCACGGCCGGAACGTCGAGAGGAAGCCCGCTCCACTTGCGCAGGTTCACCCCGTCCACCTCGAACGAGGAGGCCACCGCCGGCTCACCGCCGTCGACGACCCCGACCTTGGCCGTGGTCCCGCCCATGTCGAAGGTGATCACGTGCTCCACGCCCTCCCGCGACCCGGTCGCGCGGCAGGCGAGCACCCCGGCGGCCGGCCCCGACTCGATGACGTTGACCGGATACTCCCGGGCGAGGGCGGGGGTGGTGAGCCCCCCGTTGGACTGCATGACGCGAAGCTCGCCGGTGAACCCGAGCGAGGCGAAGGCGGCCTCCAGCTCGGCGAGGAACCGGCCGACGATCGGCTTGACGTAGGCGTTGGCGACGACGGTGCTGGTCCGCTCGTACTCGCGGCGGCGGGGCGACACGTCCGAGGAGAGGGAGATGGACACCGCCCGGTTGCGCGGGCGCCGGCCGAGCCGTTCGGCGAGAAGGTCTCCCGCCGCGCGTTCGTGGGCCGGGTTGGCGTAGGCGTGGAGGAGGCACACCGCCACGCTCTCCGCTCCGGCGGCGGCGATCCGGTCCGCCGCCTCCTCCACCGAGCGGGGATCGAGCGGCTGCACCACCTCCCCGTCGTGGGCGATGCGCTCGTCCACCTCGAAGATCGCCCGCCGCGGCACGAGGGGGCGGGGCTTGTCGAGCCAGAGGTCGTAGGTGTCGAAGCGCTTGGAGCGTCCCATGATGAGCACGTCCCGGAACCCGCGGGTGGTCACGAGGGCGGTGGGCCCTCCCTTGCGCTCCAGGATGGCGTTGGTCGCGACGGTGGTCGCGATCAGGATCTCGCCGACCTCCGCCGGGCGGAACGGGCGGACCGAAACGAGGCGATCGATGCCGTCCAGCACCGCGCGCGCCGGGTCGGAGGGGGTGCTGAGGGTCTTCGCGAACCACGAGGCGCCGGTTGCCTCGTCGCGAAGGACGAGGTCCGTGAACGTGCCCCCGGTGTCGATGGCCAGCCGCAGCATGGGTCTTCGCCCCTGTCCCCGTCCCCGTCTTCGGCGCTACCGCCCGGTGAACTTCGGGCGCTCCTTGGCGAGGAACGCCTGGAATCCGATCCGGAAATCCTCGGTGTCGTAGCAGTCGTAGCCCTCGTCCCGCTCCTCGTCGGTGAGCGGGCGCGGGTCGAGCAGCCGGTGGATGAACTTCTTGTGCCAGCGGGCGGAGAGCGGTGCGCCCTCGGCGATGCTCCCCGCCATCCGGTGCGCGGCGGCCTCCACCTCGTCGTCGGGCGCCACCCGGTTGACGAGGCCGAGCCGGAGGGCGTCCTCGGCGCCGAAGATCTCCCCGAGGAGCAGGATCTCGAGCATGGCGTTCGCGCCGAGCTTGGCGACGAGCGGCGCGAGCTCGTCCGGCGACTCGACGAGGCCGAGCCGCTTCACCGGAACCCCGAAGCGGCTGGAGGCCCCGCACACCCGAAGGTCGCACATGACCGCGACCCCGAGCCCGCCCCCCACGCAGTCGCCCTCGATGAGGGCGATGGTCGGGTGGCGGCAGGTGCGTACCGCGTCGAGGGCGGCCCCGAGGATGCCGGCGTAGATCCGCCCGCGCCGCTTGTTCGCGCGCCACGCCGCGAACTCGCTGATGTCCGCCCCGGCGCTGAACGCCCGCCCGCCGGCCCCCCGCAGGACCACGCAGCGGACGGCGGGGTCGGCGTCCAGCTCCGCCATCGCGTCCTGGAGGTCGAGGGCGATCTCGACGCTGAGCGCGTTCCGCCGGGCGGGAGCGTCGATGACGACGGTCGCGATCGCGCCGTCCCGGGAGACCCGCACCCGCACAGGCCTCCCGCCGTCTGCGGCTTGCGCCGTCTCCGCCTCGGGGGCGGTCTGCGTCGCCCGGAGCCGGGCCGCTTCCTTCGTCATCTCCTCCTCCTCTCGTTGCGGGCGGGCGGCGGTCACGAACCCGCCTCGCCCTCTTTGCGAGGGGCGATCCACACCGCGGAGGCCAGGGCCGCCACGTTCCCCTCCTCGTCGTAGACGGCGGTGCCGGTGAAATGCTTGCGGCGCTCGCTGCCGAGACGCCAGCCGGCTACCGTGCAGTGCTCTCCCGGCCGGACGCGGCCCGAGACCTGGGCCGTGATCCGCCCGAGACGCAGGTCCGTGCTCCCGACCGCGTGAGCGCCGGGACAGTCCAGGACTCCCCACAGGAACTCGTCGGGGACCACGCCGTCTTCGTCCCCGAGCGCCGGATGGATCGGCCAGTCGGCCGCAACGAGGCCCGGAATCGAAATCGGGGCCGGGGTCGGGCCGGCGAAGACCCGCAGCCCGCTTCCGGGCTCGCGTGCGAAGCCGCAGACGAAGCACTCCTGGTAGGGGTTGGGGGCGCGTCCCGCGTATCGTCCGGTTGCGGCGAGCGCGGTGGAACGGTCCGGGGCGGGCGGCGGTGAGGGAAGGTCGGGCGCCCCGGTGACGGCTTCCGCAAGCAGCATTCCTTCGTGCCGCAGCTCCGCCCGGCGTGCTCGCGCGGCGCCGTTCGCCGGGCGGGCGCCGCCGTCTCCGACCGCGAGCTCGAGGGGAGTGTCGAGCGGGATGGGCGCGCGCAGGGTGACGGTGGCCGCGTTTCCCACCGTGCGGGCGACGACCCCCGCCACATAGCCTCCGTTCCCGAACCCGGGAGGGCCGGAAAAGCGCGAATCGATCACGATCGTGCGGGCAACTTCGCTCATCTTCCTGGAACCCGGATCATTCGAACCGGGCCCGGGCCGGCGCGAACAGCTTCACGCTCCGGTGCTTGAAGAAGGGAATGAGGACCGCGCCGGCGAGGAAGCCGCCCACGTGGGCGCTCCAGGCGACCCCGCCGCCGCCCGTGCCGGCCATCGCCAGGGAGTTGACGAGCTGGAGCACGAACCACCCTCCGAGTACCCAGACCGCGCGGATCCGCATCGTGTGGATGAAGATGCCGAAGGGAATGGCGACGAGCACCCGCGCGTGCGGGTAGAGCAGGAGATAGGCGCCGAGCACGCCCGATACCGCCCCGCTCGCGCCGATGAGCGGCACCTGGGAGGCGGCGTTGGGCGCGGCGTGGGCGACGAGGGCGAGCAGCCCGCAGACGAGGTAGAAGCACGTGAACCGCACGTGCCCCATCGCGTCCTCGACGTTGTTGCCGAAGATCCAGAGGTAGAGCATGTTGCCGATGACGTGCATCCAGCCCCCGTGCATGAACATCGACGTGAATGCGGTCGCCCAGGCCGGGACCAGGACCAGCTCCGCCGGCAGGTGCGCCTTGTCGAACAGCACGGCCGGGATCGCCCCGAGTGCGAACACCGCGTGCCGCTGGCCGTAGCCGTCGAGCGAGATCTGCCAGAGGAACACGAGCCCGCACGCCGCGATGAGGGCGATGGTGACGAACGGGGTGATCCGGGTCGGGTTGTCGTCGTGGAGCGGAAACATCGGCGCGCTGGCGGGGAAGGAGCCGGCCGGCCCGGCCGAACCCGGCCATCATACCCGCATCGGCTGCCGCTCGGGGCGCGAATTCGCGTCCGCCTTTCCGGGGTCCGAACAGGGCGATTTCATTCCGCCCGGCCAGCCTCTCCGCGTCCATCCCCGGAGCGCTCCGGGCTTCCGGGCGCCCGCCGTCCTCGACCGGGGCCGAAGCGGCCGCAAGCCTCCAGCCGGAACGAACCCGAACGCCGGCCGAAGGCCAGTCGCGCCTCGCATCGCGTGCGGCCGGCCCCTCGACCCGCCACGGCGCTTCCTGCCGAGCCACGCCCCGTTCTCAGCTTGAAATCACCCTGCCCCGGACCCTCGAGGATCTTGACCGGTGTTGCCGCCCCGTACAAGGGTTGTTGAAATCTTCGACAATCGAGGGGGAGGCTCATGGCAACCGTCAGCTTCAGCGTCCCGGAGAACGTCGAGGCGGCTTTCAACGAGGCGTTCGAGGGCCGGAACGAGAGCGCCGTGATTGCGGAGTCGACCGTACGAAGCCGTGGAGCGGGTCCGGCGCAAGCAGAAGAGCCGGGAAGCGCTCGAGCGCATTCTGCACCGCCGTCACCAGGCGCCCGCGGTCCGATGAGTGAATCACCCGCTTCGGCCGGTCGAGCTTCGATGCCGCGCATCGCCTGATGCGCGGCGGCATCCTGGCAATGGAAGGGTCCGAGAAGTGCGTTCTCGTGGCAGAACCGGCGGATGGCGAGGGCATCACGGCTTGCCCGGTGCCCGAAGGAGATCATCGTGGTCTTGCATGGTGATCGGAACCCGATCATTGCGCGGATGCGTCGGCAGCCGGATGCCTTGAATCGCGATGGACCGGGCGGTGGAGCGTCCTGCATGAACGATACTCCATGAACATCGACCAGCTCTTGCCGCCGGACGCGGCGGCAGGGCGCTCTGCACGGGCCACTCTACCCGTCGGATCCGGGGCCATATCCATGCCGTGACGTCCCCTCGGGCACTCCGCGTTTGCGACAGGCGAGGGGATGGCCGGCGCGGTCGACTGCACCGCCGGTGAGCAGGGCGCCGACGGACGCCGGGAGAGACCGCCGCCGGCCGGAACCCGTCAGCGCGCCCGGCGGAATCCGTAGTCGAGCTCCGGGCGGGCATCCGGCTCGAAAGCCGGCGAATCCGGCGACCATTCGAGGCGCCGGTTCCGCGCCGCGAGATTGGGGGCGCTGACGACGTTGCGCTCGTCATGATGGCGATAGAGCACCTTGAAGAACCGATCGAGGCGCAACGGGCTGTCGAAAGGCGGAAATGATGGAAGCACACGGCCGGCTCGGCCGGCTCGCGTGAGGGATATCGCTTCGTACCCCCGCTCGAGGGCGGATCCCGGTCGGCAAGCTCGGGGCGGTCCGGCCCGAGCTGCTACAGTGCCAGCCATCCCACCGGACCGAACAAACCCCACCGAGGCGGACCGAACACGGAATTTCTGACACCCCCAGCGGGCCATCGCCGTCTTCGGGCCATCGGCGCCGGACGGTCGAGGATGGTCCAACCGCCGCACTCCCTCGTTCAAGTCGCGGCCTTTCTCGCACGAAAGGAACCGGAAACCGCCCAAGCGGACCTGTTCGATCTGCAACTGCCCGAATGGGAGAGCGTCGAGCTGCCCACCATCTACGCGACTGCGCTCGACCTCTCGATCAATCTGGGGCACCACCTGTTCGATACCCTGTATCGCGCGACGGCCATGCACACCGAGGGAGCCACGATCATCACCACCAACTCCCATTACGACAAGGCTCGACATCGGCGCTGGATCATCGGTTTAGAAGACCTGTGAGGGGCTCTGCCACAATTGATTACCCTCCGGCGCCGCTTTGCCACGCCACGCATATATACCGCGAGCTGGAGGACTTGGGTTCCGGACATGGGAAGCTGGCAAAGCCGGATCAGTGCTACGCCGTGTCGAGAGCGATTGTGTCCAGAACCGTTTGGATACCCTCCCTGGTCATATGGCCCGGACGTCGCTTTGCGGAGTCCAGGCAATCTCGTACGCGCCGTCTGACAATATGCTCCGGCAAGTCTCCGGCCTCCCGTCGGATTCGTTCGGCTTCGTTCAACAGATCGGATGGAAGCTCCGCGAACGATCCAATGTCCAGTGCAATGGGAAGCGTTGCCTCCGCATCCTTGGCAGCCTTGAAGCGAACGGGTCCAATCGAAAGATAATTCACGAGGAAATCCGCGCTCATGGCAGGCGTAGCTGGAGCTCTGTTCCCAAGCGACTTACGGATTTCGTTGTCTACATATCCAGCAGACCGATCGAGCGTGAGCCACCATGCCGAGTAGCCAAGCGGGGAGAGGCCTTCCCTGCGTCGGAGTTCCACCACTCCAAGGTAGTTCTCGACGTCGTGTCGAACCAGCCGGTGAATCGTGATCTCATCCAATCCTCCGCTGTCTGCGTCCCGTCGCCTAGCGTGTGCAGAATGCCACGCTTCCTGTACGAGTGCTCGAATTTCTGCATCTGCCTTCATTACCTCTTCCTCAAGACTCTTTCGTTCTATGGCGAAGAATTCCTTCAGAAAATCAGCGATATCGTCCTCCGGACGCTCCGCACCCATGAAATTCTCTTTCCAGGAACCAAACCCGCTTGGCGCTCGCCCCGACCGCAGATACGCATCCGCCAGGAATGGTACGGAACCCGTCCATCGGGAATGGTGCATATGCAGATATGCCTGGCATCGATTATTAATATGTCGCTCAACCTCCTCGATCACTCCAGGCGTGATTCGTAGCTTGATGCCCGCCTGCGATGCCACATTCAGCATCTGCGAAAAACGTCGCTGCCGGTCGGTGGGAATCAATCTTTCGGCGAAAAGAGGAAGAACAATGGTTGTGTCCAGCCAGATTTCGCCATGGGAGAACATCATCGATACGGCAGTCTGAACATCCGTCGTCTGTCCCAGAAACGCAAAGAGGGTGTATGCATCCGCCTTGGAACGAAGATGACTTTGCACGTCCATCGACGGATCCGTGAGGAGTTCGACAATACATGAAAATATTATATTGGTGATTTTCCCCCTGTTTTCGTTGGAAATCGCAATTTTTTCTGATCCAACCACATACTTCACGGAATTTTCCAGCTCGTCTACGCCAAGTTTGTCCAGTCTATTGTTGGTGATGGCGGACGCGAACGCCTCGCCTCTTCCAAACAGGTAGCGATCCAATGCGGAGCGGATCAGGGCACAAGAAAGCTCCATCTGCTCGGGGTCTATTTCGTAATGAGCGAGACAAGACCGTATTTCACAGTCCAATGATATGTTGGCAACTTCCACTTCAGCCAGACGTTCTCGAACACGCTGAACCTCCTCGTAGGTCAGACAGAATTCGTCCGGTTTTTCCCAGTGACGGATATACCGTTTGGTCAATTTTTTGAGAGCGGAATCCGTCAAACACTTGATACGTGCCGGGTCATGGTTGGGAAACATGTCTACGATCTGCTTGTGTACATCTATCCGAGATATTCTTGATTCGCTGTTCGTGTTTCGCAATACCGCTCTAACCAACGCCTGAAAAGAAAATTTCGTCAATCCCTTTTCGCGTGTGTCGTCCTCCCACTGCAGTTGTAGAAACGTAAGCGCCGCTTGATATTCGGTACTCGATAAGATCGGGGCTGTATGTTCAAGCACTCCCCTGCTTGCCAGATATGGATCAACTATTTTCATTGCTAATCTTTCTGCTGCAATTTCGCGGCCTTCATTTCCAGAAAATCGATCGAGAAACCAAGCAGCGTCATGAACATCGAGTACGATTCCGTATTCATCCAGCAGATCTCGCTTAAGCGAGTCGGCGGCAGAAAGAATCGATTGGTTGGTGACGTAGATCAATACACGAGCATCGGGTAGATTTTTCGATATCTTTTGCGCCGTGACGCGGATCTTGTTACTCCAGCTCTGCGTTACGGAGTACTGAAGAACAGTGTGAACTCTACCGTATGAAAAGAGTTCAGCATCCCGGCCTTGGTCTCCGGCAGGTGAGGCGAGGGTGCGAAGGTCGGGGTACAGGGTCGACAGGAATGCCGAAGCGAATTCTTCGAACAGCTTCCACTGTTCCGGGCGGATACGCTCCAGAGCAAGCTGTAGTCGTTCGCGCTTCATTTTCCAGTCGCCTGCGGCAGGGGGGACATACCAAACTCATCCTTGAGAACCAATGCCCGGGCGGGCCGGCAGCGGCGGCGATTCGGTCGATCCCAGCCAATCACGGGCGGGGGGAGGTCAGTCGGCGGGCTCGCGCGAGGGCGGGGAGGGCTCGGCCGCGGCCGGCGGCGCCGGGGTGGGCGGGCGGAGGAGCAGGGGCGCGGGGCCACCCGGACGCAGCAGCGGCGCGAGGCTCGGGTCCTGGAAGAGCCTCTCCCGGACGCTCGCGTCCGTCACCCACCGCGCGTGGTTCCGGGCCTGTTCGTAGAGCCCGGCCTGGACGCAGATCTCGAGGATGTGGCCGAGCGAGGCGCTTCGCGTGTACTCGTCGCCGAGCGAGGCCGCCGCGTCGAGCAGCGCCTCGAGATCACGCCGGAGCGGGGTGGAGCCGGGCGTCCGGCGCTCCGCCTCCGCCTCGGCGACGAGGCTCACGCACACCTGTTGAAGCGTCGCGAGATGCTCGAGGTCGTTCCGGTCGAGGGCCGCCTGCCGCGCTTCCACCGAGCGCTGCTCCACCTGCAGCCGCTCGAACCGCTCGACGACCTCCCGCAATTGCCGGACCCGCCGCTCGGAGCGGGTCAGCTTGCGGCGCACGGCGCTGCCGTGGGAGAGATAGTACCGATACAGGGTCGGGCCGCCGAGCGCGAGGGCGACGACCACGAACCACTGTCCGAATTCGGCCAGCCACTCCATCGGATCCGCTTCGCTCGCTTCTTCCCGTATCCCGGCCCCGTCCGGACGCCGCTAGTGCGACGCGCGCGGCACGAAGCGCCTCACGTCCTGGTACTTGGTGGCGAGGTCGAACACGCCGCCCTCCGCGAGCTGGCCCACGTGCGACCGGTAGATCTCCTGCCAGGGGGTGTGGTTCGGCAGGTCCGGGGGCGCCAAGCGCTCGCGGCGCGCCCGCAGCTCCTCCTCGGGCACCAGCATGTCGATGGAGCCGGCCTCGAGGTCGACGCGGACCACGTCGTTCGTTTGCAGGATGGCGAGCCCGCCCCCCACCGCGGACTCCGGTGACGCGTTCAGGATCGACGGGCTCCCCGAGGTCCCGCTCTGGCGCCCGTCCCCGATCGTGGGCAGCTCCCGGATGCCGCGCTTGATGAGCTCGTCGGGCGGCTGCATGTTGACCACCTCGGCCGAGCCCGGATACCCCACCGGACCGCAGCCGCGGATGACGAGGAAGCAGCTCTCGTCCACCTGGAGCGACGGGTCGTTGATCCGGCGGTGATAGTCCTCCGGACCCTCGAAGACGATGGCCCGCCCCTCGACGACGTTCTCCCGCCCCGGACGCTCGAGGTAGCGCCGGCGGAAGCTCTCGTCGATGACCGAGGTCTTCATCACTGCCGCGTCGAACAGGTTGCCCTTGAGCACGAGGAAGCCCGCGTCTTCCTTGAGGGGGGCGTCGAAGGGGCGGATCACGTCGCGGTCGGCCGACCCGGCGCGGGAATAGTTCTCCCCGATGGTCCGCCCGTTCACGGTGGGTGCGTCGCGGTGGAGCTTTCCCGCCCGCAGCAGCTCGCCCATGACCGCCGGCAGCCCGCCCGCCCGGAAGTAGCCTTCGCCGAGATGGTCGCCGGCCGGCTGCATGTTGACCAGCAGGGGGATGCGGTGCCCGATCCGCTGCCAGTCGTCGATGGCGAGAGGCACGCCGACGTGGCGGGCGATGGCGTTGACGTGGATCGGGGCGTTCGTCGACCCCCCGATCGCGGAGTTCGCGACGATGGCGTTCTCGAATGCCTCGCGGGTCATGATCTTCGACGGCGTGACGTCCTCCCGGACCAGCTCGACGATGCGGCGCCCCGTCTCGTACGCGATCTGCCCCCGCTCCTTGTAGGGAGCGGGGATCGCCGCGCAACCGGGCAGGGACATCCCGAGCGCTTCGGCGAGCGAGTTCATCGTGGACGCGGTGCCCATCGTGTTGCAGTGGCCGTCGGACTTCGCCGAGGAAGCCACCATCTCGATGAACTCCTCGTAGTCGATCTCGCCGGCCGCGTAGAGCTTGCGCGCCTCCCAGAGGATGGTGCCGGAGCCGGTGAGCCGCCCCCGGTACCAGCCGTCGAGCATCGGGCCGCCGGAGAGCACGATGGCGGGGATGTTCACGGTAGCCGCCGCCATGAGCTGCGACGGCGTCGTCTTGTCGCATCCGGTCGTCAGCACCACCCCGTCGAGGGGGTATCCGTGCAGCACCTCGACGAGCCCGAGGTAGGCGAGGTTGCGGTCGAGGGCGGCGGTGGGGCGCTTCCCGGTCTCCTGGATCGGATGCACCGGGAACTCGAGCGGAACCCCGCCCGCGGCCCGGACCCCGGCCTGCACCCGCTCCGCGAGCCGCAGGTGCACCCGGTTGCAGGGAGAGAGGTCGCTCCCGGACTGGGCGATCCCGATGATCGGGCTCCCCGACTGGAGCTCCTCCCGGGTGATCCCGAAGTTCATGTAGCGCTCGATGTGGATCGCGGTGCTGTCGGGGTCCCCCAGGTCGTGAAACCAGAGCTGGCTTCGGAGTCGGGTGCCGGATGCGCTCATGGATACTGCCTCGCCCTGCCTTCGCTCGCGATCGGCCAGCCGGCAGGATAGCATGGCCTCCCGCTCCCGGCGTGCGCCGAAACGCCCGGTCTTCGTAGGAATATGGCCCGTTCCGAGCGGGCGTCAGGAGGACGGTGACCCCGCCCGAGACCCTGCTGCCCGTCCTCGTCTCGCTTGCTTCCGCGGTCGCGTTCGGGGGCTCCGGGGTCGCGGCGAAGCGCGGCCTCGCCCACGTCGATCCGCTGGCGGGAACCCTGATCGCGGTGGGGACGTGCGTCGTCGCCTATCTCGCGCTCGCCCCCCTCTGGATGCGCGCCGAAGACTGGTTCACGGCCGGGTTCTGGGTCTTCGCGGCGATGGGCATCATCCAGCCGGCCCTCTCCATGTACCTCGCGAACGAGGCCTACAGCCGCGCCGGGGCGACGATCACGTCGACGTTCTCGGCCACCGCTCCCCTGTTCGCGGCCGCCCTCTCCATCTTCTTCCTCGGCGAACGGCTGACCGTCGCGCTCGCGGCCGGCATCCTCCTCACCGTGCTCGGCATCGCGACCCTCTCCTTCAGCCCGCATGGAAGCCGCCGGCGGCGCCTGTTCGCGGCGGCCCTCGCCTTCGCCACCGCCACCGCCGTCATCCGGGGCTTCAACCACTTCGTCGGGAAGGTCGGCATGGAGCTCCTCCCCAACGTGTTCATGGCGGCCTTCTGCTCGTTCGCGGTCTCGTTCGTCATCCTCGCCGCCGCCTACCGCCTGCGGCGGGGAAGGTGGCCGGGGAAGCTCCCCGCGGCCGGGCTTCGCTGCTTCGGGGTCACCGGGCTGTGCATCGCGGCCGGGATGGGGTTCCTCTTCGCCGCCCTCCTCATGGGCCGGGTGGTCGTCGTCTCCCCGATCGTCGGGACGTATCCGGTGTTCACCCTGCTCGCCGCCGCCGCCCTCGGCGACGAGCGGTTCACCGGGAAGGTGCTCGCGGGGGTGGGGCTCGTCGTGGTCGGGGTGGGGTTCGTGAGCACGTCCGCCGGCTGAAGGCCGGCTTGCCGCGGGTGTCGGCACGAGCGGGAGCGGAAGCGGGCCGGACCGCGGGAGGCGCGTTGCGGCGGCCGGAACCCGGTCCTGGGAGGGGGAGCGAGCGGTGCGGGCGGCGGAGACGGACGATGGAAGCAACGGTGACGCCCGCCCCGTTCAGTCCCGGTCCGGCTTTCCTCCCGCCCCGCCGGACGCGAAGCGGGTGAAGGCCCGCTGCATCGCGTCCCATGCCTCCGCCCCCGCCGGCATGAACATCTTCGCGAGCTTGTCCGGCTCGAGGGATTCGAAGTACTCCGCGGTGCGCTTCTGCATCTGCTCCATCGCGGCGCGCTGGAAGTCCGCCACGTCGGGCCACCCGAGGAACGCCCGCGCCTCCTCCGGCGAGCAGTCGATGTCGATCTTGATCTTCATGGGATGCCTCCCGTTGTGGGCCGGGTGCGCCGGGACGTCCGGCGGTACGTCCTGCGGCCGGGGCTGCGGTCGGGGCCGGGGTCCGGACCGGGGTTCAAGGTGACGGGCCGGGGCCGGAACCGCGGCTCAAGGGTCGCATCGCACCCGCACGTACGAGCCCGGCGCCGGCTCGATCGGCGCAAGCCCTCCTTCGCCGGGGACCCGCGCGGCCACCCGGCGCCCCGAATGCCTCGACGTCCAGCGGCGCCAGTCGGGCCACCAGGACCCGGGACGCTCCTCCGCACCCTCCAGCCACTCGTCCAGGGACCGGGGCCGCCGACGCCCCGAGCCGATCCAGTGCTGGTACTTGTCGCGGTCCGGCGGATTGACCACCCCCGCGATGTGCCCGGACCCGGCGAGGACGAAGCGCCGGGGGCCGGAGAACAGGTTCATCGCCTTGTAGACCGACGCCGCCGGCGCGATGTGGTCCTGGCGCGCCGCCTGCAGGTATACCGGAATGCGGACGTCCGCGAGGTCGATGGGCTGGCCGAGCACCTCGAACGCGCCGGGGGTGGAGAGGCGGTTCTCCTGGTACATGCCCCGCAGGTAGTCGAAGAGCAGGCGGGCCGGGAAGCGGGTCGAGTCGGCGTTCCAGTAGAGAAGGTCGAAGGCGCGGGGGGTCCTGCCCATCAGGTAGCTCTCGACCGCGTAGTGCCACACGAGGTCGTTGGAGCGCAGCAGGTTGAAGGCCGCCGCCATGGAGGCGCCGTCGAGGTATCCCAGGCGCTCCACCTCCCCCTCGACGAGCTTGAGGGTGGACGGATCGGTGAACACGCGGAGCTCGCCGCCGTCCGCGAAATCGACCTGCGCGGCGAAGAAGGTGGCGGCGCGGATCCGGGTGTCGCCCCTCGCGCCCATCCACGCGAGGGCCATCGCGAGCAGCGTCCCGCCGATGCAGTAGCCGATGGCGGTGACTTCCGGCTCCTCCGTCGCCCGTTCGATCGCATCGAGAGCGGCGAGGATCCCGTCGCGAAGGTAGTCGTCGAAGCCCCGATCGCGATGGCGACGGTCGGGATTCACCCACGACACCATGAACACGGTGTATCCCTGCGCGACGCACCAGGCGGCGAATGAGTTCGAGGGGCGGAGGTCCAGGATGTAGTACTTGTTGACCCACGGCGGCACGATCAGCAGCGGCCGCTTGTAGACGCTCTCCGTCGCGGGCGCATACTGGATGAGCTGCAGGAGCTCGTTCTGGAAGACCACCTCGCCCGGGGTGGCCGCGACGTCGACGCCGATCTCGAACGCGTCGGGCGAAACGTGCTCGATCGCGAGCGGCCCCCTGCCCTTGGCGAGGGCGGCGGCGAAGTTCCGGTAGCCCTCACGGAGATTCTCCCCGCGGCGCTCCGCCGTCTCGCGGATCACGGCCGGGTTGGTGAATGCGAAGTTGGTGGGCGACATCGCATCGACGATCTGGCGGCTTGCGAAGTCCACCTTCCGCGCGGTGTCGTCGTCCAGCCCGTCGATGCTCTCCACCATGCGCTTCGCCCAGGCGGCGTTGAGCAGGTAGGCCTGCTTGACGTAGTCGAACACCGGGTTCTCGCTCCACTCGGGGTCGCCGAAGCGCGAGTCCTCGGGCGCCGGCTCGATCACCGGCTCCGCGGGCTCGGCGCCCGGCGCGTGGTGGAGGAGACGTGCGGTGGTGCCCATCCACAGGCGCTGGTAGTCCTGAAGGAGCTGCATCTGGGCCGCGGCCATCCGCTCGGGGTCGAAGCGGACCTTCCCGGCCGGATCGCCCATCGCTTCCGCCGCCGCCCCCGCGGCGCTCCCGGCGCCGCTTGCCCAGGCCCCCGCGAGGTCCGCCATCATCCGCTGGAGCGGCCCGGCGAACTCGTCCTCGCGGCCCGAGGCGGCGGGTCCGTCCGATGCGGGTGCGTCCGTGGAGGTCCCGTCCGATGCGGGTCCGTCCGCGCCAGGGTCGTCCGTGGCGGGTCCCGCGCCGGCGGCGGCATCGGGGCGATCGTCGTCGGCTCGATCGTCGTCGGGTCGATCGTGAACGGGTCGGTTCGACATGGGTGGCGCCCTCCGGCGGGAACGTACTCTCGGGGCCGGCTACCGCGGATGCGGACCCCGCCCGCCCGCGGCGGATGCGCTCGCGCGAGCCCCGGCCCGCGGGTGGAGCCGCCGGACGCAGCCGCCAAGGCCGGACCGACCCTCCCCCTCCGTCGCGGCAGACTGCCTCACGGCGGCCGGGGCGCCGTCCCCCCCGCTTCCGCTTCCGATCCCGTCCCGGCTCGAACTTCGGCGGGGAAGAGCCGCCCGCCCCCCTTGCCGTCCGTGATCGCCGCTACGAGGCCTGCACGGTGTCTTCGGTCCGCGCCCCGAGCGGGCCCGCACACCGGGTGGAGGTATCGGTGACGATGCGGGCGAGCTCCGCGGACTGCGCGAGCCCAAGGTTCATCATACGGGTGGCGGAATCGATCTGCACCGTGATCCACTCTTCCACGGTCCGGGCCGACATGGCGCGGCCGACGGTCTCGATGCCGGCGTCCGCCGCGGCGCGCGTGCAGTCGATCGCCTTTTCCATGTACGCCTCGACCCCGGCGATCGCGGCCTCGGAGGAGGCAGCCATCGCGGAGACGTCCTCGTTGCCGCCGGCGCCCATCTTCGCGCGCAGGGCCTGCGCCGTCTCGAGCTGCGCGGTGCTCGCCGCCGCGGCCCCGCGGCAGGCCCGGACGGTGGCTTCCGCCGTCATCCGCATCGTCTTCTCGAGGGCGTCCCGGCCGAGTGCCGCCAAGCTCTCCAGCACCTCCGGCCCGGCCGCGCCGAAAGCGGGCCGTGTCGTTCCGGTCTTCTCGTTCGCATTCATGTTCGATCCTCCTCGATGGTCGCGTGTGCACCGCGCCGGTCGCGGTTCGCGCACCGGCGATCTTTTGCAACGCAAAATATCAGGCCCGAAACCCCTCGTGTCAACCCTCTCGACACCCCCTCGGTGCTCCCTCGACGCCCCCTTGGCGCCCGAGGTGACTTCAGATTCGGTCGTCGACGGAGCCTGTGCGGGAGGCGAATCGGCTTACGGACCGCCCCGAGTGGCCCGGCGCTTCGCCACCCCGAAAGAGCAAGCGTCACGTCCGGAGCACCACGTCGGTTCGGCCCCTCCGAGGCCGCGGCCATTTCATGCCTTCGGGGCGGGCAGGCGACCGACCATGAGGGTTTTTTGCGTTGCGTAATGCACTGCATGGCCCGATCGGGTACAACGCGCGCATGGACCTCCCGCCGCCCGTCCCCGGAAGCGCCCCGTGAGCCCGGACCCTGCCGCGCCGCGGCCGACCGTCATCCGCAAGTACGCGAACCGGCGCCTCTACGACACCGCGAGTGGGCGGTTCGTGACCTTCGCCGACCTGCACGAGATGGTCCGGCGCGGCGAGGACTTCGTGGTGCGCGAAGCGAAGACCGAGCGCGACCTCACCGCGTGGGTCCTCGCCCGGATCGTCGCCGAGGAGGCGGGCAGGGGGAACCACCTGCTCTCGCTCGGCTACCTCCGCCGGCTGCTGCACTTCTACCACGAGGGGCTCGGCGAACACCTGTCCGCGTACCTCGAGAGCAGCATGGATCTGTTCGCGGAGAACCAGCGCGACCTGCTCCGGCGCCTGGCGAACCCGTTCGACCCGGCCGGCGCGCTCGCGGCGTTCCGCGAGCTCGGCGAGCGCAACGCGGAGCACTTCACGCGCCTGTTCCGGTCCGCGGCGGGGGGGAGCCGGGGTCCGGCCGGGGGGTCCGGGTCCACCGCGCCGGGGTCCGCTCCGCCCCGGCCTTCGGCGGCGGAGCACGAGGCCGAGCCCGCCGCCCCCACCTCCGGAGACGACGTGCAAGCCCTTCGCGCCCAGCTCCTCGACCTCCAGCGGCGTCTCGACGCCATCGAGCGGCAGCGGGGCGGCTGACGGCGGGGCGGCGCCCGGCTCGGCCTCCTTGCTCCTCGATTCCCTGCCCCCGCCGCAGCGGCCGCTCAGGCTGCCGGGCCGGAGGCGGGCGGGCAGACGAGCGGGTTCGCGGCGCTCCAGCCGAGCGCTTCCTCGCGGACGTCCAGGTGGACCTGCGACCACGTGAGCTTCACCGCCTCCTCCGGCTCCCCTTCCACGAGCAGCTCGAAGCTCCCGAGGTCGAGCTCCGGCCCCGGCCTCGCCAGAAGGTCGGTGACCGCGCGCGCCGCCTCGAAGGGCTCGAGCATCCGCGGCTGCCAGCGCCCGAACACCTTCGGGTTTTCGGCGTACTCCTCGGTCATCCCGGTACGCACGAAGGGGAGCATGAGGGAACAGGCGTCGACCAGCCCCGCCGACCGCCCGAGATTGACCTTCAGCACCCGCGGAAGCGGCAGGACCGCCCAGTTGGCGATGACGTAGCCGGGGACCGAGGCCCCGGGGTCGATGGCCTGGCGGGAGGATACGTAGACCATCGTGAGCGGCCGGCCGTGGTACACCGCCTCGCCCGCCCACAGGTGGGTCATGGCGACGAAGCCGTCGATCTTCGTGTCGAGGACCGTCCTCGATTCCTCGAGGTGGTCGATGAAGCTCTCCCTCACCCGCGCCCGGCGCTCCGCCCGGCTCTCCTCGCCGCGCTCCGGCAGGGCCCGCCCGAACCGGTATCCCTTCTCGGTCAACCCCGAGTTGCAGACGATGAGGTCCGGCCCGCCTCCGTCCATCTGGTCGACGACGTAGCCTCGCGAGGCCCAGAGGTCGCGCATGTTGGTGACGTCGGCCTGGAGGGCGAACGCCTTCACCCCGCGCTCGCGGAGCTTCGCGACGAGGTCGAAGCCGTCCCGGTAGCTCCGGTGGAAGTGGACGCCTACCGCGGCGGCGCCGTTCATCGCGGCGGCGAGGGCGAACGCCTGCCCGATGCCGCCGTCGCGGCCCGAACCCGTGATGAGCACCCGCTTGCCGGCGAACGCCTCCCGGCAGGAGTCGGGAAACCGGAACTTCTCGATGGGCGCGGTGAAGGCCATGCCTCGTCTCCTCGCGTTCGACGCGCTCGATGTCGGTGCGGCTGGCGCCATGCGCGGCGCCCCGCCGCCCCCCGGCGCCCGTGCCCCGCGGCATCTGCGCGCCGCCGCGCCAAGACACGGCGGCCTGCGCGGGTATGCGGTCCGGGGACGGCGCCCGCCGACGGAAGATTCTGCCCTCTCGTCGTTGCCGAGGCCATCTTGCCCGATCCCCGGAGCCTCGCCGACCCGACCGGCGCCGATCGGTCGGGGTGGCGTCCGCGCTCGTGCTCATGCTCGCGCCCACGGTCGCGGGCCGAACCGCCCGCCATCCTCCGCAACGAGCGCGCCCGTGTCGGCCGACGGGCGCTCCCGCGCCCGCGCCCTTCCCCGTGTCTGTCCGGGAATCGATCCGGCCAATTCAAAATCGGATTTTGAATTGGCCGGACCGCCCGGTAGACTACAGGGGTGATGATCGACCGCGACCTCGCCCCCCGGCTCCGCGGGACCGCCCGGCAGTTTCCGGCGATCACGCTGACCGGTCCTCGTCAAAGCGGCAAGTCCACGCTCTGCCGCGCGATCTTTCCGGACCTCCCCGTTGCGAACCTGGAAGCCCCCGACCTGCGAGCGTTCGCGTCCGAGGACCCGCGCGGCTTCCTCGCACAGTTCCCGGGAGGGGCGATCCTCGACGAGGCGCAGCGGGCGCCGCACCTGCCTTCGTACCTGCAGGGCATCATCGACGCCGACCCCGCGCCCGGGCGCTGGATCCTGACCGGGTCGCAGAACCTGGCGCTGTTGCACTCGGTCAGCCAGTCCCTGGCCGGGCGAACCGCCGTGCTCCACCTGCTGCCGCTCGCGCGAAGCGAGGTTCTGCGATTCGAGCGCTACCCCGAGAACCTGGAAGAGGCTCTTCTCGCGGGCGGCTATCCCCGCATCTTCGACCGGCAGCTCGACCCGGGCGACTGGCTGGGCGCCTACGTCGCCACCTACCTCGAACGCGACGTCCGATCCGTCAGCAACATCGGAGATCTCGCGGCCTTCCAACGTTTCGTGGAGCTGTGCGCCGGCCGCACGGGCCAGCTCCTCAACTACTCGTCGCTCGCGTCGGACTGCGGGGTGTCCCAGCCGACGGCCAAGGCGTGGCTGAGCGTGCTGGAGGCGGGCTTCATCGCATTCCGACTGCCGGCATTCCATGCGAACCCGCGCAAGCGGCTCGTGAAGATGCCCAAGCTGCACTTCCACGACACCGGGCTCGCGTGCTGGCTGCTCGGCATCCGCACGCCCGACCAGCTCCACTCGCACCCTCTGCGCGGCGCGCTCTTCGAGTCGTGGGTGGCGTCGGAGATCGTCAAGCACCGCCGGAACCACGGCGAGGCGGCCGGCCTCTCCCACTACCGCGACCGTCATGCGGCCGAGGTGGACGTCATCGTCGAGGGTCCGGACCGCCTGCGGCTGGTCGAGGCGAAGGCCGCCCGGACGGCGTCACCCGGCCTGTTCGCGGGGGCGCTGCGGGTAAGGGACGAGCTCGCCCGGCCCTCCCGCCCCTGCGACGTCGTCCTCGTCTACGGAGGCGACGAGGCGCAGCGCCGGTCCGATGCGAGGCTCGTGCCGTGGGGCCGCCTGCACGAGGAGGAATGGTAGGCGCCCGCAGCTCGGGCAGGGGGCGCCCCGCTGCCGCTCCGCGGGTGGTGCGAGCTCGCGCCCGCGGCATCCGTGCACCGGAAACCCGCCGACACCGATCCGCCGCCGACCGCCCGCGGGCTCCGGCATCCCGAGGGCGGGGACCTGCCGCCGACGGCCCCGGACGGAATGCGGCCGCCACGGCGAGGGCCGGCGTCCGGATCGGGGGAGACACCGGGGGATGCGGGTAGAATGCCGTCCCCTCCCGAACCGCGAAGCGCTTCCGCCGACAGCCCGTGACCCTCGCCGTCGCCTTTCAGATGGACCACGTGAACGGTATCGACATCGACGCCGACAGCACGTTCGCGCTCGCCCTCGAGGCGCAGCGCCGCGGGCACACCCTCTACCACTACCTCCCCTCCGACCTCAGCTTTCGCGACCGCCGACTCACCGCGCACGCCCAGCCCCTCGAGGTTCGGCGGGAGCGGGGCCGGCACGCGACCCTCGGGGAGCTCGAGGCGGTCGACCTCGCCGCGTTCGACGTGGTCCTGATGCGCCAGGACCCGCCCTTCGACCTCGCCTACATCACCGCCACCCACCTCCTCGAGCACGTCCACCCGGCGACCCTCGTCGTCAACGACCCGGTGAGCGTCCGGAACGCGCCCGAGAAGCTCTTCGCGACCCACTTCCCGGAGCTGATGCCTCCGACCCTCATCACCCATCGGGCGGACGACGTCCACGCCTTCCGCCGCGAGCACCGCGACGTCATCGTCAAGCCCCTCCACGGAAACGGGGGCGAGGGGGTCTTCCACCTCCGGCCGGACGACGAGAACCTGAACGCGCTCCTCGAGATGTTCGGCCAGCTCTGGCGCGAGCCGTTCATGGTGCAGCGCTATCTCCCGGAGGTGCGCGAGGGCGACAAGCGCATCATCCTCGTCGACGGCGAGGCGGCCGGCGCGGTCGCCCGGATGCCGGCGGCGGGAGAGGCGCGCGCCAACTTCCACGCCGGCGGCGCCCCGCGCAAGGCCGCCCTCACCCCGCGCGACCGCGAGATCTGCGAGGCGCTCGGCCCGGTGCTCCGCGAGCGCGGGCTCGTGTTCGTCGGCATCGACGTCATCGGCGACTGGCTCACCGAGATCAACGTGACGTCGCCGACCGGGATCCAGGAGATCGACCGGCTGGACGGGGCGTGCATCGAGGCCGCGGTCTGGGATGCGGTCGAGCGCCGCCGGGCGGAGGGCGCCTGAGCGCCCGCGGGGGGCGGGGTGGCTCGGCGCAAGCATCTCCCGGCCGCCGGCGCGCCGCCCGACCGAAGACGCCTCTCCAAGGTTCCCGCGACCCGCCTCCGCACCCGCCCCTGCCCGTCCGCGCATCCTTCCCATGCTCACCGTCGACGACATCCGCGCCGCCTTCGCCCGCCGCCGCCCGTCCGACCCCGCCCCCCCGTTCACCCCGGAGTGGCGCAACGCCTCGGTCGCGATGGCCCTCGCCGGGGAGGGCGAGGGGCTCGAGGCCTGCTTCATCCTGCGCACCGAACGCGATGGCGACCCTTGGTCCGGCCAGGTCGCCCTTCCGGGCGGACGGGCCGAACCCGGCGACCTCGACGCGGCGGCGGTGGCTGAGCGGGAGACCTTCGAGGAGATCGGGCTCCGCCTCACCCGCGGCCAGTGCCTCGGCGCCCTCCCCGTGCAGCCCCTCTACCGGATCGGGCCGCGGGGGTCCCTCTCCCCCTTCGTCTACCACCTGGGACCGGACTTCATCCGCAGCGAGGCCGCGGGGGGCTGGCGGGCGACCCTGAACCACGAGGTGAGCGAGGCGTTCTGGGCGCCGCTCCGCTGCCTGTTCGACCCGCACGCCGCGACCCGCATCGAGTGGGCGCGCCCGGGGCGGGCGGAGACGGTGCATCCCGGCATCGACTTCGAGGGACGGGTGATCTGGGGCCTTACCCTCCGGGTGCTCGGCACGTTCGCCGACCTCGTGGGGAAGCGGCTCGCCGCCCTCGACCCCTGACGGAGCGCCCCGGCCTCGCCCGGCCGGGCATCGTCCGGCGCCAGGAGTCTGCGCCGCAAAAAGAGTTTCCGGAGTTCATCCCCACTTCAAAGGCGGAACGGAGTCGATACGGAGCCGAAATTGGGGCTACTCATCCATATGGCATGGTTCTTGTTCATTCTTCCAGACTCTTCCCCACCAAGCCTTTCCAGAGGGGTTCTGCGGCAGGGGTTCTGCGGCGCAGACTCCTGGCCGCGCCCCCGGCGCCGGAACGGCCTCCTCGCTCGATTCGACCCTCCGCCCGCACCGTCCCGCCGCCCTCTCCAGGCTACCGACCCCCTCTTCCGAACCCGCCAGACTCGCCAGACGACGGGAGCGACGACATGAGCGACGACATCCTCTACGAACGGCACGGCCACGTGCGCCTCATCACCATCAACCGCCCCGCGCGCATGAATTCGATGGACTTCGCGGCGAACGCGGCCCTCGTCGAACGCTGGAGGGAGTTCGACGCGGACGACGCCGCGCGCTGTGCGGTCATCACCGGCGCGGGGGACCGGGCGTTCTGCGCCGGCGCGGACCTCGAGACCTATACGATGGCCTACGCCACCACCCCCGTGCCGGAGTTCCGCCGCCGCTTCACGAACGGCCCGGGCTTCGGCGGCATCACCCGGAACCTCCCCGTGTTCAAGCCGATCGTCGCCGCGGTGAACGGCTATGCGGTGTCCGGCGGGCTCGAGCTCGCCCTCGCCGCCGACGTCCGCTTCTGCGCGCCGGGCGCGCGGTTCGGCCTCCAGGACACGCGCTGGGGGTTCCATGCGTGCGACGGGGCCCTGGTGCGGCTGAAGGAGATCGTCGGGCTCGGCCACGCGATGGAGATGATCCTGTCCGGCGACCTCTTCGACGCCGGGCACGCGCACCGCATCGGCCTCGTGAACCGGGTCGTCGACGCGGGCCGCCTGCTCGCGGAAACACTCGATTACGCGGCCCGGCTCGCGAGCCGCGCCCCCCTCCCGCAGCGGATGGCGAAGGAGGTCATGTACCGGATCCACGGCATGAGCCTCGACGAGGCGCTCCGCCTCGAGTCCGACTCGTTCCGGGACCTCGGCGACACCCGCGACCTCGACGAGGGCACGCGGGCGTTCCGCGAGGGGCGCGACGCGGTCTTCGAAGGGCGCTGACCGGGGCGGCGGTCCGCCGGCCACGGGCATCGGTCGAGATCGGGAACGATCGAACGGCCGGCCCGGCGCCGATTGAACGACCGCCTCGGGTCGCCGGCCCTTCCCTCGGGGAGAGCACTGTGTTCCCGCCGCCGCGCGCGACACCGCACGGGGGGGGCGGGCGCGGGTCGCCGCGCGCCGCCGTCAGGCGAGGGTCTCGAAGTGGGCCTCGCGGGGCGGCTGCCCGCCCTCGCCGTTGATGGGCAGGATGTCCTGCGGGCACGAGGAGAACACCACGAAGCAGTCCATCTCGGCCCGAAGGACCACGTAGTCCCCGGGGGAGCACACCGTCGGGCGGAACTCGAGCGAGTTCCGGTCTTCGCCGACCGGGATGTTCATGAAGACGTTCCACGAGCCGGACACCTGGAAGGGCGGGGTCACGCCGATCTCCGACAGCCCTTCGACCATGTTGTCCTGGCAGTTGCGGTGGTAGCCCTCGCACCCGAGGAGGTGGTAGCGGTAGCGGTCGCAGGCCGACATGAGGGTGTCGTGGACCCCGGGGCTGGTGTCTTCCGTCAGGGTGAGGATCGGACGGCGCTGGTTGGTGACGAAGACGTCGCCGACGACCACGTTGATCCGGCCGTTCCACACCCGGGTCGCCTCCATCGACATGAGCTCGCGGAGGTCACAGGCGTTGAACGCCCAAGCGTCGACGACCTGGGTGCCGTGGGTGTTGACGAGGCGCACGCTCGCACCCGCCTCGACCCGAACCGCCTTGCCGTGTCCGGGCGGGATCCGCACCAGCTCTCCCATTTCGCGCTCTCGGTGACAGGGTCGGGAGGCGTGGAGTGTAGCCTGCTCCGGGCGGCCGCGGCCGAGGAGCGCCGGCCGGGGCGGGCTCGTTCCGCATCGGGCATCCGGGTCGGATGGACCCCGAAGACGATCTCGGGTGAAGCCGGGTCGAAGATACGGGTTCCTGATTACACGCGATCCCGAGCCCCGCCACGGACCGGATGGGTGGCAGATCTCGAAAGCTCGCCGGAGACGGCAAAGCGACGGCCATGCCTCCCGGAGTGGTCGTGGTTCGAAGGTCCGAACCCCGGTTTCCACCGACCGGGCGCGCAACCCGAGCTTCGTGCCCGGTCAGGTACGGGGTTGACGATTCCTGCGGCGCGGGCCGGGACGCGGCAGCGGTTCCCGGGGCCGGAAACCGGCGGAACGAAATCGTCGAGGGACGTCCCGGGGCAATCGCATTCGGGATTCCCGATGCGTCGTGATGGCCAGGCTGGCGTTGGCAGGGGCCGATTTCCGGGTGCGGAGCGCCGAAATCGGCCCGACGAGTCGGCTCGAAGGTCGCTTTCGGCGTCCGGCGGACGATTCCGGGCGGTGCGGACGACATGTTCCGTCAAAATGCGATTGCCTTCAGGGGCGCCCCGGGGGCGCCGGCGCCGACTCCTCTCCCGGGTTAGAATGGACCGCTTCAACCCTCTCACCGGCGCGGACCATCCCCACGGGCTCGCCTTCGCGCCGCCCGGACGCAGGACCGGATGCGGGATCGGAGTCACGCCGGCATGGCCATGACGCAAGCGGAGCACACGGCGGCGAACCTTCGCCGCGCGGTCATCGTGCTCATCTGCGCGAGCGTGATCCTGCTGGTCGGGAACGGGGTGCGGACGAGCTTCGGGCTCCTCCTCGTACCCATGACCACCGACCTCGGCTGGAGCCGCGAGTCGTTCTCCCTCGCCCTCGCCATCCAGAACTTCGTCTGGGGCGCCGCCCAGCCGTTCGCCGGGGCGCTGGCGGACAAGCTCGGGGACCGCCGGGTGATCGCGGTGAGCGTGGCCCTCTATGCGACGGGACTCTTCCTCATCGCCTTCACCTCCAGCCCCCTCGACTTCGCGGTGAACGGGGGCGTGCTCATCGGGATCGCGATGTCGGGGACGGGCATTCCGATCATGCTCTCCGTGGTGGGGCGTTCCGTCCCCGAATCGAGGCGCAGCCTCTTCCTGGGCCTCGCCGGCTCGGCGGGCGCGCTCGGTCAGGCGACGGTGGTCCACGGGGTCCAGTTCCTCGTCACGAGCGGGGGCTGGGGGTGGGCGCTGCTCATGCTCTCGGCCGCGAGCGCCGCGCTCATCCCCCTCTCCGCCGCGTTTGCCGGGCGCCTGCGCCGGCAGGCGGGATCGGCGGACGGCGCCGCCGCCTCCGCACCCCACGCGCGGGCGCCCTCCTCGCTCGAGGAGCCGTCCATGACCCGTGCGATCCGCAACGCGGGCAGGAACGACGGATTCTGGTATCTCAGCGGGGGATTCTTCGTCTGCGGCTTTCACGTGGTCTTCATCCAGACCCACCTCCCCGCGTTCATCGAGGATGCGGGGCTGTCGCCCAACCTCGCCGCCGTCAGCATCTCCGTCATCGCGATCGGCAACATCCTCGGCTCCATCATCGCCGGCGTGCTGGGGGAGCGCTACCGTAAACGAACCGTGCTCTCGGGCCTCTACTTCGGGCGGGCGGTGGTCATCGCCGCCTTCGTGCTGAGCCCCGTCAGCGAGGTCAGCGTGCTGATCTTCTCCTTCACGATCGGCCTCATGTGGCTCTCGACGGTTCCGCTCACGACCGCGCTCGTCGCCCAGCTCTTCGGCATCCGGTACCTCGCGACCCTGTTCGGCCTCGTCTTCTTCGGGCACCAGCTCGGGAGCTTCCTCGGCGCGTGGCTCGGCGGCTACGTCTACGACGCGGCGGGGAGCTACGACATCGTGTGGTGGATCGCGGTCGCCCTCGGGGTCGTGGCCGCGGCGCTCCACTGGCCGATCCGCGAGCCGCGGCCGCGGCTTCGACTGGCCGCGCAGCACGCCTGATCCCCCACCCCTCCTCAGCCCGATCCGCCCGAACCGCCGGTTCCCGGACACCTTTCGGAGACCGGTCCTTTCGCGCCAACCGCAGGGACGCGCCCCGGCCTCCCGCCCAGCCTTTCCTCTCTCCCGGCCGCATCCGTCCGGGGGTACACTCCCTTGGTCCGGATATCTCACCGGTGTGCGTCGCGAGGGCGTCGAGACACCGTGGCGGCGGGACGCACGGACCGAAAGGCGCGGAAGGCGTAGCCTGCCTGCTCTACGTCGATGCGGATCGAGGAAGGACGGCCCGTCACCGCGAACGGATCGGCGTCCGCGCCAGCAGGGCAGTGAGACGTCCGGGCCGATCCAATCCTTGCAGCCGACGAGGGAGGTGGAGGATCCGATGGACGCGACGAGCATCGGCGGGACGGGGGCCGGCGGCGATTGGTGCGTCATGCTGACCCGGGAACGGATCGAGGCCGCGGACGCCGCCGGGCACTGGCCGAACCTGACCGCCGGCGACTATCTGGACGAGGCCCTCCGCCGCCACCCGGACAAGGTCTTCGTCACCGACTACAGGGCCGAATCGGGCGCCCGCACCACCCTCTCCTACCGCGACCTCGACCGGCTCTCGCGCCGGATCGGGGCGGGGCTCGCCGCCCACGGCATCGGCAAGGGGGACGTGGTGGCGTTCCAGCTCCCCAACTGGTGGGAGTTCGCGGCGATCCACCTCGCGTGCGTGCGCATCGGCGCCATCTCGAACCCCCTGATGCCGATCTTCCGGGCCCGCGAGCTCGAATTCATGCTGTCGTTCGCGGAGACCCGCGCGCTCTTCATCCCGCGCGCCTTCCGCGGGTTCGAGTACGAGCCGATGGTCGAAGGTCTTCGCGCGAGGCTGCCCCGCCTCGACCACGTCTTCGTGCTGGGGGGCGAGGGCGGGAACGCGTTCGAGACCGCCCTTCTCGACGAGCGCTGGGAGGACGAGATCGATACCCGGGCGCTCTTCGACGAGCGGCGGGCCGATCCGAACGAGGTGATCGAGATCTGCTACACCTCCGGGACCACCGGGCAGCCGAAGGGGGTGATGCACACCAGCAACACGCTTGCCGCGTGCGTCGGGATCGGGCCCGGCCGGCTCGCCCTCGGCCCCGACACCGTGGTGCTCATGGCGTCGCCCCTCGCTCACCAGACCGGCTACCTCTACGGGTTCCTGATGCCGATCCGGATCGGCGCCCGCACCGTCCTGCAGGACGTCTGGGATCCGGCCGCCGCCGCTCGCATCATCCACGACGAGCAGGCCACGTTCACGATCGGGGCGACCCCGTTCCTCGCCGACCTCGCCCACACCGACGCGCTGGAGCGCTATCCGACCACCTCGCTCGAGATCTTCGCCACCGCCGGCGCCCCGGTTCCCCGCGTGCTCGTGCAGACCGCGACGGAGCGGCTCGGCACGTGCGTCGTCGCCGGCTGGGGCATGAGCGAGAACGGGCTCGTCACCTGCACCCTGCCGGACGACCCGCCGGAGAAGATCTTCGGGACCGACGGCGGGCCCTGGTCCGGGATGGAGGTCCGGGTGGTGGACGGCACGCGCAAACCCGTGCCGCCGGGCGTACCCGGCGACCTCCAGGCACGGGGGGCGGCGAACTTCGTCGGCTACCTCAAGCGTCCGGAAGCCTGTGCGACGGACGAGGACGGCTGGTTCGACACCGGCGACATCGCGACGATGGACGAGGGCGGCTATATCCGCATCACGAGCCGCGCCAAGGACATCATCATCCGCGGGGGCGAGAACGTGCCCGTGGTCGAGGTGGAGGAGCTTCTCTACCGGCACCGGGCGGTGCGCGACGCCGCGATCGTCGCGATGCCCGACCCCCGCCTCGGGGAGCGGGGCTGCCTCTTCGTCACCCTGCGGCCCGGAGAGTCCCTCGACTTCGAGGCCATGCAACGCCATCTCGAGGAGCAGCAGCTCGCCAAGCAGTACTGGCCGGAGCGCCTCGAGGTCATCGACGAGATGCCGCGCACCCCGAGCGGCAAGATCCGGAAGTTCAAGCTGCGCGAGATCGCGGCCGCCTACGGGCCGCCGTAGCCGGCGGGCACGGAGGGCGGGCCGCCGAGCCTCCCGGCCTGCCGCCGACCAGGACGCGGTTCACACGGTTCGCCGTGCGCGCTCCGGCCGGCGGGCCGGAAGTGCGGCCCGCCGGCAAAGACGGGGGCCGGGCGCGCATGGAGGGAGGCGGCGCGCCAGCTTCCTCGCTCCGGCAGGCAGTGGGCCAGCGTGGACGTCACCAGGCCGTGGCGTAGCCCCGGAAGGCGGTGGGCAGGCGGCGGACGTCCTGGATCAGGTCCGGTGGCAGGACCGGCCGCATGTCCATCGAGAGACTGGAATAGACCGTATCCGCCGCGCCGCCGAAGCGCTGCTCGACGGCCGCGGCGAGCTCGTCGTGGCGGCCCACCGCGGCGAACAGGCGCACCGTGTCGTCGTCGACCTCCGCGGCGATCCGGTTCCATGCCCCCTCCTTGGTCATCCGGTTGAGCTTGCACCCGAGGTCCCCGAGGCCGTGCAGGTCGAGCACCGGCCAGTAGCCCGGCGTCGAGCCGTAGAACGCGACCCGGTACCGCACCCATTCGACGGCCTTCGCGACCTCCTCGTCGGTCGCCCCGGTGGCGACGAAGCCCCCGCCGGTGACCTCGAAGCACTCCCGCTTCCGCCCAGTCCGCGCCATGCCTTCCTCGATGAGCGGCAGGCAGACCTCCTCGAGATACCGGCGCGTACAGAAGCCGTGCAGGCGCACCCCGTCCGCGACCTCGCCGGCCAGCCGGAGCGAGTGCCGGCCGACCGCCGCGAGGGTGATCGGGACCATCGGCTGGCCCGTGGAGCCCGGCGTGAAGTTGGGGGTCATGAGGGTGAAGGTGTAGTGCCGGCCCTCGAAACGCAGCCGCTCGCCGGTCTCCCAACACCGCCAGATCGCCCGGAGCGCCTGCACGTACTCGCGAAGGCGGGGCGCCGGCGCCGACCACGACACCGAGAACCGTTTCTCGATATGGGGGCGGATCTGCGGCCCGAGACCGAGCACGAAGCGACCCCGGGAGGCGTTCTGAAGGTCCCAGCCGGTGCTCGCGACCACCATCGGGCTCCGTGGAAAGGCGATGGCGACCGCGGTGCCGAGCTCGATCCGCGTCGAAGCGCCGGCCGCGACGGCCAGCGCGAGGAAGGGGTCGTGGCGGTTCTCCATCGTCACCGCCCCGTCGAAGCCGGCGGCCTCCGCCGCGGCCACCGCGGCCGGCACGTCATCGAGATCGTTCTGAGGCAGGGTGGTCAGGATGCGCATCGAAGTTCGAGCCTCCTGGTCGGAGGCGCCGGGCGCCGGCGCCCATGCCGGATTCTACGATGAGCCCGGCGCCGGTCCGGCGCGGGACCCCGCCCCGACAGAGCCCCGCGGATCTCCCGGGGCCACGTGCTCCCGCCGAGGCCGGCGGAGTCCATCGAATGGCCGTGGGTTCCGCGCAGAATCCATACCCATCCTTGCAGGCCGTTCTCCCGGATCGGCACAGCTCCATCGACGAGGCCTCACGGGCGCACGGCGGCGGTGGGGGGAATACAATCCGCTCCGCCCCGGAAGCGTCGAGCGGAACACACCCCGCGCGCGGGCCGGGGCGGACGCTTCGGCTTCAGTATCCGTGCCCGGGCGGTGAACGCACCCCGTGCGGGGCCGGGGGGGACGGCCGGGGAGAGGAACGAGCGAATGGGCTGGCGGATCGGGATCGACATCGGCGGGACGTTCACCGACGTCGCGGTGCTCGACGAGGCGAGCGGGCGGGCGGGGATCGCCAAGGTCTCGACGACGCCGGGCGACTTCGGGGCGGCGGTCGTCGAGGGTACGCGCGCGGCGATGGACGAGTACCGGATCACGCCGGATACGGTCACCCTCCTCTCCCACGCCACGACCATCGTCACCAACGCCCTACTCGAGTCGAAGGGCGCCGACGTCGCGCTCGTCGCGACCCGCGGATTCCGCGACGTGCTCGAGCTCCGGCGCTCCGCCCGCGCCGACCTCTACGACCTCTTCCAGGACGCTCCCGCGGTGCTCGTCCCCCGCCGGCGGCGGTTCGAGGTCACCGAGCGGATCGACGCCCAGGGCGAGGTCGTCACCCCCCTCGACGACGCGGAGGTCGATGCGCTCATCGGCGCGATCCGGGGGCTCGGGAGCGTGGATGCCATCGCGGTCTGCCTCATGTTCTCGTTCCTGAACGACGTCCACGAGCAGCGGATCGGCGAAGGGCTGCGGGCGGCCATCCCCGGCGTTCCGGTGTTCCTCTCGAGCGAAGTCCTCCCGGAGATCCGCGAGTTCGAGCGCACGAGCACGACCGCCGTCTGCGCCTACGTCGGACCGGTCCTCGCCTCCTATCTCGAACGGCTGGAGGCTGCCCTCGCCGGGCTCGGGCTTCCCCGGCTCCACGTCATGGGGTCGAGCGGCGGGGTCCTCGACGTGGCCGAGGCGCTCCGGATGCCCGCCGCCGCCGTCGAGTCGGGACCCGCGGCCGGGGTCATCGCCGCGCAGCGGCTCGGCGACCGGATCGGCCGCGCGAACCTCATCTCCTTCGACATGGGGGGGACCACCGCCAAGGCGAGCCTCATCGAGAACGGCCGGATCGAGACCACTTCCGAGTACGAGGTCGGCGGGCAGGGCAACGTCGGGCGCTGGCTGCACGGCACCGGCCACCCCATCCGCGTGCCGGTCATCGATCTCGCGGAGGTGAGCGCGGGCGGCGGCAGCATCGCCTGGATCGATCCGGGCGGGGCGCTCCGGGTCGGCCCCGAGAGCGCGGGGGCGGAGCCCGGCCCTGCCTGCTACGGCCGCGGAGGGGACCGGCCGACGGTGACGGACGCGAACGTCGTGCTCGGGTACCTGAGCCGGACCCATCTTCTCGGCGGCCGGCTCCCGATCGACGCGGCGGCGTCCGAGGCCGCGGTCCGCGCCCACGTGGCGGACCCCCTCGGATACGGGGTCAGGGAGGCGGCGGCCGGCATCGTCAGGGTCGTCAACCACGGAATGGCGGAGGCTCTGCGCATCGTGTCGGTCGAGCGCGGGCACGATGCGCGCGGGTTCACCCTGGTGGCCTTCGGCGGGGCGGGTCCGGTTCATGCCGCGGCGCTCGCGGAGGAGCTGGACGTCCCCGAGGTCATCGTGCCTCCCATCCCCGGGGGCTTCTCCGCCCTCGGGCTCGTCGCCACGGATCTTCGCCGTGACTGGTCGCACACGTTCTACGCCCCCCTCGAGTCGATCGACCTCGACGCGCTCAACCGCCGGGTCGAGGACCTCGAAGGAAGGGCCGCGGCCATGCTCCGCGGGGCGGGCATCCCGGAGCCCGAGCGCGCGATCGAACGGGCCGCGGACTGCCGCTACGTCAAGCAGGCCTACGAGCTCACCGTGCCGCTCGCGGGCGGAACGATCACCCGCGAGAGCCTGGAAGGGCTCGCGGGCGAGTTTCACGCCCGGCACCTGCGGACCTACGGGCACGAGAACCCCGGTGAATCCGTGCAGATGGTGAACGTGCGGGTGACCGCGACCGGGCGGATGCCCCGGGTTGCGTTCCACGCCCGGCCGGAAGGGGAGGGGGCGTCCTCCACCCCATCCGCGCCGGGCCGGGCGGAGCGGGAGGTCTGGTTCGGGGAGCCGGTCCGTTGCCCGGTCATCGGCCGCTACGACCTGCCCCCGGCGGGTTCCGGAGACGGTTCGGGCGCTGCCGCGGGCGCCGGTGCAGGTGCGCGCGACCGCACCGCCGGACCCGGCCGGCCCGGCCCGGTCATCGTCGAGGAGATGGACTGCACGGTGGTGGTCCCTCCCGGCTGGAACGCCGCCCTCGACGAGCGGGGGTTCATCCTGATGACGCGGAACGGGAACGGCGGGGAGGGAGCAGGATGAGGCCGGGGCCTCTCTCGCCGCGGCCCGCGCCCGCCGCCCGTGCCCGCACGGTGCGGGGCCGCGCCGGAGCGAGGCCGGACCTCCGGACGGAACCCCGGGCGGCCAGAGCCGGTCGCGACGAGGGAGCCCGGAACGCCCCGCCCCCAAGGCAATCGCATTCGGACATGAAATGTCGTTTCCGGGCCGCCAAACCAGCCGGACCAGCCGTAGATGAACCCTTGGGACGCCGCCCAGTCCGCCTCGGTGTTCCCCGAAGGCGAAATCGGCTCGAAACAGGCTTGGTAATCGCCTCGACGCTCGGAAGTCTCGAATGCGATTGTCCTGCCCCGCCCCTCGCGAGACAGACGGGAGCGACTGAAATGAGCGAGACGACGGCATCTCCCCGCCCCGCCCCGGCCCCCGCCCGCAACGGACGGGAAGGAGGCGCAAAGGGCCGGAACGGCGGCCCCGGGCCGGCCGGAGGAAGGACGGACGCGGCCACCTTCGAGGTCGTCAAGAACAGCCTCTACGCGGTCGCGGAAGAGATGAAGGTCGTGCTCGCGAAGACCGCCTACTCGCCCATCCTCAAGGTCGCGGGCGACTATTCGTGCGGGGTCTTCGACGCCGAGGGCAGCATGGTCGCCCAGGGCCCCGACCTTCCGATCCACCTCGGCTCGATGCCGGACGCGGTGCGGGCGGTGGTCCGCGCGTGGGACGACGTCGAGCCGGGCGACGTCTTCATCCACAACGACCCGTACTTCGGGGGCTCGCATCTGCCGGACGTGAACGTCGTATCCCCCGCCTTCGTGGACGGCGCACTGCTCGGATTCTGCTGCGTGCGGGCGCATTGGCCGGACGTCGGGAGCGCCACCCCCGGCAGCTACGGCGCGGTGACCGAGGTGTACGGCGAAGGGCTCCGCCTGCCGCCGGTCCGCATCCACCGGGCGGGCTCGGTGAACCGCGACGTGGAGGACCTCGTCTTCGCCAACGTCCGGACGCCGGCGGAACGGCGCGGCGACCTCCGCGCCCAGATCGCGGCCAACCGCCGGGCCTGCGAGCGCCTGACCGCCCTCGCCGGCAGGTACGGGACCGCGAACCTGCGGCGGATCATGCAGGAGGTGATGGACTACTCCGAGGCGATGATGCGGGGGCTCCTGCGCGAGATCCCGGATGGGGAGGGGTCGTTCGAGGACTTCTGCGACGGGGACGGGATCTTCGCGCGCGGCGCCAACCAGGACGAGACGTTCGACGTCCGGCTCCGGGTCGTCAAGCGCGGCGACGCGCTGACCGTCGACTTCGCCGGCTCCGATCCCCAGGTCGCGGGGCCGATGAACGCCCCGCTCTCGGTCACCGCTTCCGGGGTGTTCACCGCGCTCAAGATGGCGATCGATTCGGCCGGGGTGGTGCCCCCCAACTCCGGGGCGTGGCGCCCCGTCCGGGTCCTCGCCCCGGAGGGGACGGTGGTGAACGCGCGGTTTCCCGCCCCCGTCGTCTATGCCAACCACGAGATCTCGCACCGGGTGTGCGACATGGTGTTCGGCGCCCTCGCGTCCATCATCCCGGACCGGGTCATGGCGTGCTCCCAGGGGACGTCCGCGGTGCTCACCCTCGGCGGGGTGGACTACCGCACCGGAGAGCACTACGTGAGCTACGAGACGGTGAAGGGCGGTTTCGGCGCGCGCCCCGACCGGGACGGCATCAGCGCGGTGGCGAGCGGGATCTCCAACACGATGAACACCCCGGTGGAAGTCATCGAGATGAGCTTTCCGGTGCGGGTGGAGAGCTACGAGCTGCTCCCGGACTCGGGTGGGGCGGGCCGCTGGCGGGGCGGGCTCGGCGCCCGCCGGACGTGGCGGATCCTCGAGCGCGATTCGCGGGCCACGGTGTGCTGCGAGCGCACCAGGTCGCCCCCGTTCGGGATCGCGGGCGGGGCGGCGGGGGCGCCGGCCCGCATCTCGGTCGTCGAGCCGGACGGCGCGGAGCGGGTCCTCGACAGCAAGGGCTCGTTCGACGCGCCGGCCGGCTCGCTCGTCGTCTTCGACGTGCCGGGGTCGGGCGGGTACGGGCCGGCGGAGGATCGGGAGCCCGCGCGGCTCCGCGAGGATCTGGCGGACGGCTACGTCACCCCGGACGGCGCGCGCCGCGATTACGGCGCGCCCGACCCCGACGCCCTCCTCCGCGGGGGCGGGAACGGCGAGGCGCCGGGGTCGCCGCCGGCCTGAGACCTGGCCGAGACAGACCGCCCCCAAGGCCCCTGATACCACCCGCCTCAACCCTTGCCCACCCGCTGGCCCTGCGCGCCGAGCCGCTACGTGATCCACCGGGAGGGGCGCGCCCGATGGCGGTGCTGAGGCGGATCGCCCTTCCGCCCGGCGCGGCCGCGGAGGTGCTCCGCGAGGGTGACCGGGCGGTGACGCGGATATGGGATTCCCTCGTGTCCGGGGAGGTCGACGCGGCCCTCGTCGGGAGGACGCCCGAAGCCGCGACCGCCGAGGATCCGGCCGCCGAAACCCCGGTCGTCCGGATAGCGGCGCAATGCCTGCTGCCGGGATCGTTCAACCCGGTCCACGAGGGGCACCGGCGGATGCTCGCGCTGGCCGCCGCCCGGCTCGGCGCCGCCGGCGGCGCCTACGAGCTCGCGATCCTGAACCCCGACAAGCCGCCCCTGTCTCCTGGCGCCGCCGCCGCCCGGCTCGCCGGGTTCTCCGATGCGGAGGCGGTGTGGCTCACCCGTGCCCCCACCTTTCCGGAGAAGGCCCGGATCTTTCCCGGAGCGACGTTCGCGGTGGGGGTGGACACGCTCGTGCGCATCGCGGAGCCCCGCTACTACGGCGGCCCCGACGGTCTCGCCGCCGCGCTCTCCCTCCTCGGCCGCTGCCGGTTCCTCGTGTTCGGGCGGTGGTCCGAGGCCGGGTTCGAGACCCTGGAGTCGGTGGCCCTGCCCGCGCCGCTCCGGGCCCTTTGCGACGGCGTGCCGGAGGCCGACTTCCGCGCCGACGTGTCGTCCACCGAGATTCGCCGGGCCCGAGCCGGCCGGGGCAGAGCCGCACCGAAATCATCCGCAGCATGTCCCGCAGTCTGCTGAACCGGCTATGAGGGGGGAGGGGGGCGGATCAGGGCCATTTACGCTGACCGGCTCGCGCCCAGAGACGGCGATGCCCATCGCTCTTGCTGGGAACGGCGCGTCCCACGGATGCGGTGTCCTGGGAGCTGCGCGTTCTCCGAACTCGGGCGTCTCGCCCGCAGCGATCGGCGGCGGTCTTGCTGTTCCATTTGCGGGCGGGACTCCCCGTCCGTGGGATGCGCCGTTCCCGCGACGCCCGTGGCAGGCGTCGCTTCGATTCGACCGAACCGGGTTCGCCCGCGGGAACCGATTCCGCGGCGTGAAGAGGCCCTGGGGGCGGATCCTTCCCCTTTCCGTGGCAGGAAGCGGCTCCGGCCCCGAAGCATGACCCGCGTGTCTCGAGGCGAGGCCAGGGCAGGTCGATTCATGACGTCCGGCGCCGCCCGTCGCAGGCAGTGCCGTTTCACGCTGCGGAATTGTTCGCTTGGGCGGCCCGGTTCGGTCGAATCAGAGCAGCGAAGGTCTTGGGAACAGGCGCCTGACGCGGCCGCGGGCGTCCTGGGAACGCGGGCGTCCCGCCCGCATCGACCCGTGTCGGTCTTGCCGTCCCCTCTGCGGGCGGGACGCCCGGGTTCTGAAGACGCGCCGTTCACAGGAAGAGCGATGGGCATCGATGCCCGGCCGCGAGTCGGTCAGCGTGAAGAGGTCCTGTCGGCGGCGGGACCCGGGGTTGCCGCCGCCCGCCCATATCCGACAAGCTCTCGTCCCTGCACCGTCGATTTCTGGGGGAAGCCGTCATGGGCGCCCGCTACATCAAGTACGCCGACGGCCACGCGCGGGTCGAGAAGCTGTTGCGGTCCGTCGACCGCCCGGGCGATTTCTGCGCCCACGGCAGGCTGTTCGCGCCCATGCCGCGGCTGGTGGTCGAGGACGTCGGCGTGTTGTCCTTCCCGGTCCCCGAGGCGCAGGCGGGCGCGCTCCTCGAGGCGGCCGAGCGCGCTCCGTACGGCAAGGGGCCGGAGACCCTGGTGGACGCATCGGTCCGCGACTGCTGGCAGATCGACGAAGGGCGCGTGCGACTGGAAGGAGGCGCATGGCCGGATACGTTCGCGCGGGTCCTCGATGCGGCGGCGTCGGGTCTCGGCTGTCCGAGCGGGCGGCTCGACGCGCAACTCTACAAGCTGCTCGTCTACGAGCCGGGCGGGTTCTTCCTGCCGCACCGCGACACCGAGAAGGCCGACGGCATGATCGCGACCCTCTCGATCTCGCTGCCGTCCGCAGGTTCCGGCGGCGAGCTGATCGTCCGCCATGCCGGCCGCGAGGTCGTCGTCGACATGCAGGCGGAGGAGCCATCCGAGCTGGCGTTCGCGGCCTTCTACGCCGACTGCACGCACGAGACCCGGCCCGTCGTCGAAGGCTATCGCCTCTCCCTCGTCTTCAACCTGTGCCTTCGTCCCGGAGACCGGGACACCCCCCACCAGGCGCCCGACTACCGCCGGCAGATCGACGGGGTCGCGCGGCAGCTCGCCGAGTGGAGTCGGGACGAACCCGCGGCCGGGAAGCTGGTCTGGCTGCTCGACCACGAGTACAGCGAATCGGGGCTGTCCTTCGCCGCCTTGAAGGGCTCCGACGCGGCCGTGGCGCAAGTGCTGGCGCCGGCGGCGGAGCGCGCCGGGTGCGCGCTGTACGCGGCCATCGTGCACGTCGAGGAAGCCGGCGAGGCGACGTTCGAGGGCGGATACGCGCACGGCCGGCACGGCCGACGGCGGCGGCGGTATGGCGGCGGCTGGGACGAGGACGACGTCGAGCGAATGGACATCGGCGAGGTGTTCGACTATCGGCACTGGCTCGACGGCTGGGCGGACCGGGACGGCGGCCGGCCACCGTTCTCGGAGATCCCGCTCGCGCCCGGGGAGCTGCTGCCCTCCGGGGCGCTCGACGACGCCGAGCCGGACTGGCAACGGCTGCACGAAGCCTCGGGCAACGAGGGCGCATCCCTGGAGCGCGCCTATCGCCGCGCGGCCCTGGTGATCTGGCCGCGGGCGAAGACCCTGGACGTCGTTGCGAGCGCGGGCATCGAACGGGCCGTCGCCTGGGTGGCGGAGGAGCTCGAGCGCAACGGCGGCGCCGTGGACGAAAGGATCGGGGGCCTCGTCTCCCGGCTGATCGACGGCTGGGCAGCTGCTCCGAGCGGCCGCAACCAGGAGGAGGCCCGCATCGGGATGCTCGAGCTCCTGTGCGGGATCGGGGACGAGGCCCGCATCGAACGCTTCCTGCGTGAAGTCGTCCTGTCGAGCTACCGCGGCGGGGAGAACGAGGAGTTGGCGGCGGCGATCACCCTGATCGGGCCGGACGCCGCGGGAGGCTTCCTGCCCGATCTGTCCAAAGCGCACTTCGCGTGGCGCCCCGCCGATACGCTCGCGCTCCTGCGCCGCCTCGACGAGGCGCACGGCGGCCCGGCAAGCCCCGCCCCTTGGCATGATGCGCTCCGCGAGAGTGTGCGGGCGGCCCTCTCCGCCTTGCCCGACGCGCTGGCGCTCTGCGCGGAGGGCCACACGAAGGGCCGCACCCCTGGGCCGGCCCGCGCCTGGAACATCGTTCTTCCGGATGATCACAGGAGGCCCGCGCCGCCGAGGTCGCTCGGGGATGCGGCTGTCCACGATCTCTTCGCACTGGCTTGGCGTTGGGGCTTGGCGAAGGAAGCCGAGGCAGCGGCCGGCGCGATCGTCCGCCACCCGCAGGCCGTCACGCCGGACCGCACCCTGCCGGCGGCGCTGCGAACGCTGCACGCGGAAGCGGGCTTGGCGGACGCGGCCCCCTTCGCGTCGCTGTGGCGCCGCGCGGCGGACTTCCTCCTCGCGCGCAGCGCGACGCCCCCCGAGGCGCCTCGGGATTGGACGATCCCCGCCCCGGTCGAATGCAGCTGCAAGCACTGCGAGGAGCTACGGGCCTTTTGTGCGGACCCGGCCGCCGAGACGGCGCGCTTCCCGCTGCGCAAGGACCTGCGCGCCCACCTGCACCAGATCATCGATCGCCACCGGCTCGACCTCACGCACGTGACCGAACGACGCGGCAAGCCCTACACCCTCGTCTGCACCAAGACCCGCGCAACCCACGAGCGACGGCTGGCGGAGTACGCCGAGGACGTATCGAACATGCGCGCGCTGGTGGAGTCGGCGCCGGGCGGGAAGCGTTCCGTGGAGTGCGCGGCAGCGCTCGAGCGGCTGCACGGGGCGGTCGCGGCGGCCGGCGGACGGGGCTGACGGTGGGCCGGCCGCGGTCACTGCGTGCGCGCCGAGGGAAGGATGACCGGCGAACCGGACGCTTTCGGGGCCTGCATCCCGCGGTGGAGATCCCCCCGCCGGAGACTCCCCGCAGCGCGGGCGGCATCGCGGGCGGCTCCGGGGAGGGAAGGACGGCCGGGCGATGAACGACGCGGCGGACACCCTCGCGCGGCAGCTCGATGCGGTCGGGAGCGGCCATCTGGTGGTCGTGACCGGGGCCGGCATCAGCCTCGCGAGCGGGATCCCCACCTTTCGCGGAACCGATCCCGACGCGGTCTGGAAGAAGGACGTGACCGAGCTCGGAACGCGGCGCTTCTTCGACTCCGACCCGGCGGGAAGCTGGTCTTGGTACACGAGCCGGTTCGACGTGGTGCTCGACAAGAAGCCCAATCCGGCCCACCACGCGCTCGCGGCCCTCGAACGCTGGCACGCCGCCCGCTCCGGGCGCTTTCTGCTGGTCACCCAGAACGTCGACCCGCTGCACGAACGCGCCGGCAGCGAACGCCTCGTCAAGGTGCACGGCAGCGCCGACCGGGTGCGCTGCACGCGGCAGGGCTGCGAGCACGGCGCCCCGCGCGGGTCGCTCGCCCGGGCGGACTGCGACATGACCGCCTTCGCGCGCGCGCCGGTGGTCGGGAACCTTCCCCGCTGCCCCGCGTGCGGGAGCCTGCTCCGCCAGCACGTCCTCTGGTTCGACGAGTTCTACGACGAGCACGCGGACTACCAGTGGGGCCGGGTGCTGCTGGCCGCGCAGACCCTGGACTGCCTGCTCTTCGTCGGGACGTCGCTCTCGGTCGGCGTCACCGATCTCCTGCTCCGGGCGGCGCTCGAAATGGGCCGCCCGGTGCTCGCGATCGACCCCGGAGCGGCCCGCCCCCCGGACCCGCGCGTCACGATGCTCCGGGCGCCGTCGGAGGACCTGCTGCCGACCGCGTGCGCGCGGCTCGGCGTCGAGGCGCCGGGGGAACGGTGAAGGGGGAGCGCGGTCCGGGGACGGGAGCGATCCTCCGCGAACCGCCCCGACTCCCTTCATCGGGTTCCATGAGAGCAGCCCCTCGGGCTCACCGGCCGCTCTGGGACGCAGACTCGCAGGTCCGTCGGTCCATTCCGTTCCCGTTACCGTCGCCGGACCGGAGGCGGGTCGCCGGCCTCGGGCCGGTCGGCTAATCTCGCACCGGAACGGCTACTCTTCCCCGTTGCCCCGTGCCTTGGGCAAGCGACCGTCGGCCGGAGCGGGCTTGCCACCGTTGGTCCAGATCCGACAAGCTTTCGTCCCTGCACCGTTGACCTCAGGAGGGAGTCATCATGCATGTTCCCGACATTGACCATGGCGGATGGACACGCGCGGCCCGAGAATCTGCTTCGCTCCATCGACCGCTCGGACGACTCCTGCACTCACGACAGGCTGCTCGCACCCATGCCATGGCTTGATGTCGAGAATGCCTGCATGACGCCCATCTCGCTGCCCGAGACGCAGGTTCACCCCCGCTCGAGACGACCGAACGAGCTCCATACGTCAAAGGGCCGGAGATGCCGGTGGATACCTCGAACCGCGACTGCTGGCAAATCGACACGGTGCGGGCTGACCCGCTCCATTCGACCACCAGCTCGTTCTCCTGTTGCCGACGTTCCGTGATCCTGTCGACACAGGACCGGAAATTCTGCCATAATGGGCATCGTACGACGCGATGTGGAGGCTGGTCATGATGACGCCGGCACACCCCAGGATTTTTCATGTCGTCCACAGCGACCGGCTGACGTCGATCATCAAAGATGGCGGCCTGTATTGCGACGCAAGAATGATCGATCACCCGAGCGCCGGCACGACCATCGGAATGGATAACATCAAGGAGCGTCGGTTACGGTGGCGCGTGCCTTGTTGTCCGGATACCTGCGTAGGGGATTATGTTCCGTTCTACTTCTGCCCTCGCTCTCCGATGCTGTACTCCATTCATCGGAAGAATATTGACCCCGCTGGTGAATCGGAGCTTGTCTACAGTGGAGGCCAGGAGCCCATCATCCACCTTGAAGCAGACTTGGGCGAGGTGGTGGATTGGGCCAATCGTACGGGTCGGCGATGGGCTTTTTCCACGGGGAACGCTGCCGCCGCTGGAGTCCAGTTCCATGATGACCTCGATCGGCTTGACCAGATTGACTGGAATGCAGTGGTGGCGCGTTACTGGTCGGAAGTCAGGAAAGAAAAACAGGCGGAGTTCCTCGTATACGGTTTCGTCTCATGGCACTTGATGTCGAGGATCGGCGTCATTTCCGATCGTATCCGAAAACGCGTGCTTCAGATGATCGTAAATTCCGACCACGAACCCCGTGTCGTGGTCAAGCCGTACTGGTACTACTGATCCGGAGGCGCTGTGAACATCGACTATAGAACCGGCGACTTGTTCTCCGCCGATGCCGAGGCTCTGGTGAACACCGTAAATTGTGTGGGCGTCATGGGAAAAGGAATTGCCTTGCAGTTCAAAAAGAGATTTCCAGACAATTTCAAGGATTACTCGGAGGCCTGCAAACGCAAGGAGGTCCAGCCGGGGCATATGTTCGTGTTCGAAACCAGGAGACCCGACGGCAATCCCAAGTACATCATCAACTTCCCGACCAAGCGTCACTGGCGGGCCAGAAGCCGGCTAGACGACGTGAAAGCCGGTTTGGCCGACTTGGCTGACCAGATTCGGAGGTGGAAGATTCGCTCCATTGCAATGCCGGCGCTAGGCTGTGGTCATGGCGGGTTGGAGTGGGAGGAGGTACGTTCCCAGATCGAGAAGGAATTCGGGGATCTGTCCGCCGACGTGCAGATCTCGGTTTTCACGCCGGAGGAGGCATCGGACACCACATCCATGACTCGCTCGATCGAAGCACTGGACATGACCCCGGGACGCGCGGCGCTGGTGATATTGATGGAGCGCTATCTGTCTGGACAGCCAAAGGAACCGAGGGTGCTGCCGGAGGCGACGGTGCACGAGCTGGCGTACTTTCTGCAGGTTGCTGGCGAACCTTTGCAACTCGATTACTCCGATGGGAATGGAAGTCCTCGTGCGGAAAAATTCCACCGAGTCTTGCGCAGGATGGAAGGACATTGGATTTCGGGACGTCCTGGCAACGGGAAAGAATCCGGCAGGCTGTTCGAATTGATGCCCGAAACGGTCCGGGATGCCAAAGGTTTTCTGGGAAACCGGCCTGAAACCCGGGGGCATGTCGACAGAGTGGGCGATTTGATGGACGGTTTCGAGACGCCCCTGGGCATAAAGCTCCTGGCGAGTGTTCATTGGACGGTTTGCCACGGGCGATCGGCGTCGGTTGACGACGTTAATCGCCGTCTGCGAGGGAGAGAATTCTATCGCAGACAGATCGAGCAGGCGTATCAGACTATCGAGAAACTGGGTTGGCTCCACGATGAGGAAGGAACGAAACGAGTGATTGGCGAAGATCCGGGTTTTCCCGCTAAAGCGAGAGTGTCTGACGAGTTGCTTCCGGAGCAGAGAGACGATTGTCCAACCAGCGACGGTAGCGCCATCCACATCAACGTCAACACGGCTACCATCGGTGACTTGGAAAAACTGCCTGGCATAGGCAATAAACGGGCTCAAGCCATCGTGGCGCACCGGGACAGGCATGGTCCGTTTCGCAATGACAAAGACCTTGCCGAGGTACGAGGTATTGGCAAGGGTGTTTGCCATAAGATCGTCCACTCGATTACCTTGGGGGAACATGGGCGCAGGCTCATCTGATCGGGTGCCCGCCATTCGTCTCATTCGGACAGCGATCGCGTTCGAGGCGGCCCGGCCGGACGAACGGCCTCATCCGACAGACGACCGGCAGCCTTCGCGCCACCGCTCGTCGTCACCGAAGCGCAGGCCGGCGGATTCCAAGCGAAGCCCGGCGCCGTCGTCGACGCAGATCTGGACGAGCACGAGCCGCCCGATCTTGCGAAGCGCCCACCCTCGGCATTGTCTGAAAAGTGGGCGTGAACCGGGCTTGGTGGACGAGGCCCCTCGCGGGTCGGCTGAGCGGCGCCCGAAGTGCTCCCCGAGGCGTTCCGTGGTGTATTCTTGCCGCAGCTTCCCATCCCCGGGTAGACCTCATGAGCGCCGCCGTATCCGACCTCCGGCCCGCCGCCCCCGCGACCGGCTCCGACCTCGAACCGCTCCGCATCGATCTCGCGGCCTCGCTCCGCTGGGCGCACCGCCTCGGGCTGAGCGAGGGGGTGGACAACCACTTCTCGGTGGCCGTTCCCGACGAGGACGGGGTGATCCGCGGCAGACGTTTCCTCATCAACCCCTACGGCTGGCACTGGTCCGAGGTCACCGCCTCCTCGCTCGTGCTCTGCGACGAGGACGGCAACGTGCTCGAAGGCGGCAACGAGGTGGAGACCTCCGCGTTCTGCATCCACAGCCGCATCCACGTGAACGCCCCGAGCGCGGTGGTGGTGCTGCACACCCACATGCCCTACACCACGTCGCTCACCCTCCTCGAGGACCCGGAGCTCAGGATGTGCGAGCAGAACGCGCTCATGTTCGACGGCCGGATCGCGTACGACGACGAGTACGACGGGCTCGCCCACGCGACCGGGGAGGGCGACCGTCTCGCCCGCAAGCTCGGCAACCGGAGCGTGCTGATGATGGCGAGCCACGGGGTGGTGGTGACCGGCCCCGACGTCGCCTCCGCGTTCACCGACCTCTACTATCTGGAGCGGGCCGCGACGTTCCAGGTGCTCGCGCGTTCCACCGGCGGCGCGCTCCGCACCATCCCGGAGTCCGTGCGCCGGAAGGCCCGCGAGCAGTTCGTGGTGGACCGGCCCTTGCTCGCGGAGCGGCACTTCACCGCCCTTCGCCGCATCCTCGATCACGAGGAACCCGGGTACCGGCACTAGAGGATCACCGCCACTAGAGGATCGAGGAAGCACCATCCCTGTCGTCGAGCCGAGCGCAGGCCCGTGGGTTTCCTGGGGGGAGCGTGGGCGCCCCGCCCCCGGCAGAGCGCCGGCCCGTAATCGGCGCCTCGCGGGCGGGACCCGAGCCCCCCGAGCAAGACCCGCCCCGTGGCGCTCGCTCCGCTCGCGCCCGGACGCTTTGCCCGGCGCCGGGGTCGGAACCGGGCGCCGGACACCGGGACGACCGGCCGTGTTCCCGAGGATGAATCGCCGGCCGGCCCGCATCCGTCGGCCTCGACCACCGAACCGGCGGGTCGGCGGCCCGGACCGCCGCCGGCCCCCGCTCCCCGGCCGGAGCCGGCCGGCCCGAACCCGATCACGGAGACCCACTCATGGAAGCTCTCAGCAATTCCCGCATCGAGGCCGCCTACCGCGAACGCACCCGCCGCTCCGCCGAGCTAGCGAGGGAGGCGCGGGACCTCTTCCCGAGCGGGATCACCCACGACAGCCGCAGGATCGACCCCTACACGATCTACGTCGACCGGGCGGAGGGGCCGCGCAAGTGGGATGTGGACGGCAACGAGTACATCGACTACTTCGGCGGGCACGGCGCCCTGCTGCTCGGCCACCACCGGCCCGAGATCGACCGCGCCGTCGCCGAGGCACTCGCCCGCGGAACCCATTTCGGGTCGAGCCACGAGGGCGAGGTGCGCTGGGCGCAGGCGGTCAAGGCGCTCGTGCCGTCCGCGGAGCGGGTCCGGTTCACGTCGTCCGGGACCGAAGCCACCCATCTCGCCCTCCGCATCGCGCGCGCGGCCACCGGGCGGCGCAAGGTGGTGCGCTTCCGGACCCACTTCCACGGCTGGCACGACCACATGGCGCCGGGATACACCTCGCACTTCGACGGAACGGCCACCCCGGGGGTCCTCGACGAGGTGGCGGGCAGCGTGGTCCTGCTCGATCCCGGCGACGAGGCCGCGATGCGCGAGGCCCTCGCGGGCGACCCGGACATCGCGGCCGCCATCCTGGAGCCGACCGGCGCGTCGTTCGGGCTCATCCCCCTCCGGCCGGCTTTCCTCGAAGCGCTGCGCGCGGCGACCGAGGAGAGCGGGGCGCTCCTCATCTTCGACGAGGTGGTGACGGGCTTCCGGGTGTCGCCGGGCGGCGCGCAGGGCGAGTTCGGGATCGCCCCCGATCTCACCACCTTCGCCAAGATCCTGGCTGGCGGCCTGCCGGGCGGGGCGCTCGCGGGGCGGAAGGACCTGCTCGACCACCTCGACTTCGAGGCCGCCGAGGCCGACGGGCGCGAGAAGATCAACCATCAGGGGACTTACAACGCGAACCCGGTGTCGGCCGCGGCGGGCATCGAGATGCTCCGGATCGTCGGGTCGAGCGACGCCTGCGCCCACGCCAACGACTTCGGCGAACGGCTACGCGCCGCGCTCAACGAAGTCCTGATCGAGGAGGACGTGCCCTGGGCCGCCTACGGCACGTTCTCCGGCTTCCACCTGTTCCTGAACCCGGAGGGCAGGACGCTCCGCCCCGACCGCTTCGACCCCCTTGCGATCGACTACCGGGAGCTCAAGGCGAACCCGCCCGGGCTCGCCGACCGGCTGCGCCTCGCGATGCTGTCGAACGGGGTGGACGTGAACGGCTGGCCGGGCGGGGTCATCTCCGCCGCGCACGGGGATACGGAGCTCGCGGAGACGGCGGAGGCGCTCCGGGAGTCGCTCCGGATGATGAAGGCGGAGGACGCGATCTAGCGGGCCGCCTCACCCACCGGTCCGCACATGGGCGCCCCGGGCGGGGGCCGCGAGCGGGGGCCGGATGTCCATGCCCGCATCCCGCATGGTCCTCACCCCGTACCCTCGGCCGTCGGGAAGGACGCCGCGTGGAGCATGGGATCGCGACGGGGTCGGTCGGGAGCCGCCGGAACCCGCGCCGGAGCCCGGCCCGGACGACGCCCGGGGAGGGAGGGGCCGAGGCGAGCGTTTCGCGAATCATCCGGGAATCCAGGGTCGGTACGGCGGGCCGTAGCTCTGCTTCGCCCGGACCCGAGCACCAGTCCCCCCGCGCCGGGGCTTGTATCTCAGCGCAGCTTCTCCATGCGCGCCTCGTGATAGGATAGCTTGGCCGCCGGGGACGCTGGGTAGGCTGTCCCAGTAGATGGCATCGGGGTTCGCCTCCATGTGTACTTTCCCGGGGGTGGCGTCCCGGCCCGGCGGCATCTCGACCCTCCACCGACCCGGCGATCACCCGCCATCCCGGGTCCCGAAGATTCAACCGGCGGACGTAGCCCATCGCCCGCGCCGGCTCCAATCCGGGCGCGTGATGCGCCACCGGTCCGGTCGGTAGCCAAGCGGACCCGGCCGCGAAGGGGCACGGCCCACCCACCCGGAACGAACCACCCGGAGTGATCCGCCCGGGCAGACCCACCTGCCCCCGGTACGGAACGCCCGGCTGCCCGGACCCCACCCATGCACGCCTTCACGACCCGTTACCACCGGAACCTCCGCGGCATCGCGTGGCTGATGCTGTCGCTCCCGTGCTTCCAGTCGATGAACGTGATGCTGCGCAACGTGGCGATGGACCTGCCGGCCGTCGAGGCGATGTTCTTCCGCAACCTGTTCGGGTTCATCATCCTGCTGCCGCTCTTTCTCCGGAAGCCGGAGGCGCTCCGCACCCGGCAGCTCGGCATGAACGCCCTGCGGGGCCTCACCCACCTCGGGGGGATGGTCGCCTGGGTGTACGCCCTCACCCTGATCCCGCTCGCGACGGCCGCCGCCCTCCTCTTCGTGACCCCCGTCTTCGTCGCCATCGGCGCGGTGCTGTTCTTCGGCGAACGCCCTGGCATTCCGAGGTGGACAGCGATTGGGCTCGGGATCGTGGGCGTGCTCATCGTGATGCGGCCCGGCGTGGAAGCGGTCTCGCTCGGGGCCCTCATCGTGCTCGGCGCCACCGTGCTGCAGGGCGCGGCCAAGATGATGGTCAAGCCGATCGCGCGCACCGACTCCACCCTGTCCATCGTGTTCCACCTCAACGTGCAGATGGCGCTCTTCGGCCTCGTGCCGACGATCGTCTTCTGGCGCACCCCGACCCTCGCGCACCTCGGCTGGTTCGTGGTGATGGCCGCGGTCGGCGCGGTCGCCCACTACTCGCTGACCCGCGCCATCGAGCACGCCGACTTCACCGCCCTCCAGCCCTTCGAGTTCGTGCAGCTCGGGTGGGCGGCCCTGCTCGGGTTCGTGTTCTTCGCCGAGGTCCCCGCCAACCACGTGCTGCTGGGCGGAGCGGTCGTCGTCGCCGCGACGAGCTGGATGGTGCACCACGAGGCGCGCCGCGGCCGGCTCTCTCCCTGAACGGGTACACTCGCGCTTGGGCCTGCGTCTTCCCCTTCACCCCCGGAGGTAGATGCGCGGGCGCCAGCGCGGGCGGTGGGCGGACGAGGACAACCGATTCTTCGACAACCCGATCCTCGACTCTCCGTACGAGCGCCCGGCCTGGCATTGGGAGCTCGGCCCGGACGGGCAGCCGACGCAGAACGTCGTCGAGCGCCGCCGCCGGGCCGAGTTCATCTCCCCCATCCCCAAGCCGAAGAAACGCGGCGGGGGAAGGGAGATGCGGCGGGGCAGGAATCCCAGAAACCCTGGTCTACGACGAAGGCAAGGGGCTCTCCACCCGCGAGCAGCAGTACGAAAGGCACGCCGAGATCATCAACGGCGTCCGCCGCGAGGTCGATGCGTGGCGGCAGCTACCGGCCCCGCACCAGTGGCGGGTGACCCCGGAGACCGCACGCCTGCTCCGGCACCGGCGGGATCACCGATTCACCGGCGTCCGGCCCTTCCTCTGCCAGGTCGAAGCGATCGAGACGGTGATCTGGCTGACCGAGGTCAGCCCCGCGGGCGGGCCGCCGGGCCGGCCGACGCTTCAATGAGGCCCCGGCGATTTCGCCGGGGAATCGCTCCAGATCGAGGGCGCGGCACACCGCATATTGCCCGCTTCAATGAGGCCCCGGCGATTTCGCCGGGGAATTCTCGGCAAGATTTTCAAAGGCATCAAGAAGGTAGCCAAGCTTCAATGAGGCCCCGGCGATTTCGCCGGGGAATTCGTACGTCGCCACCGTCATCGCGACCGTCGTGGACCCGTGGCTTCAATGAGGCCCCGGCGATTTCGCCGGGGAATTCGCGCCGGGTCCGAGCCGATTCGTCTCGGCGACGTTCGGCTTCAATGAGGCCCCGGCGATTTCGCCGGGGAATTCCTCGGCGGCTCGTCCGGAGGCCCCGCCCCGACGTTCGGGCTTCAATGAGGCCCCGGCGATTTCGCCGGGGAATTCACCGAGGGAGGCCTGCTGCACCGCCAACACCCGGTCGCTTCAATGAGGCCCCGGCGATTTCGCCGGGGAATTCGCTCCGAATCCCCCTCCACCCGCCGTCTTGTGTTAACGCTTCAATGAGGCCCCGGCGATTTCGCCGGGGAATTCGGCCCAGGTGGATCCCATGCGAGACGACGACCACTTGCGGCTTCAATGAGGCCCCGGCGATTTCGCCGGGGAATTCCACCCCCGCGCCGTCTCGAGCGGCATGGATGCCGCGCGCTTCAATGAGGCCCCGGCGATTTCGCCGGGGAATTCGCCTGTCCGCCTCGGCAGTCCGGACGCCGAGTCGCTGCGCGCTTCAATGAGGCCCCGGCGATTTCGCCGGGGAATTCGGGCCTCGCTCCCCTCGCTCTCGCTCTCCTCGATGGCGCTTCAATGAGGCCCCGGCGATTTCGCCGGGGAATTCCTTCGGGGGCTTCGCCGCCTAATCCGCCCCAACCTGTCGCTTCAATGAGGCCCCGGCGATTTCGCCGGGGAATTCGGTCCATCCTCACCACGTCCAAGCTCTGGTCCGGTCGTGCTTCAATGAGGCCCCGGCGATTTCGCCGGGGAATTCCCGCGGAGCTCGCGGAGACCGTGGGCGCCCTCAGCGCGCTTCAATGAGGCCCCGGCGATTTCGCCGGGGAATTCGCCTGTCTTGCTCAGCAGTCTGAACGCCGAGTCGCTGCGCGCTTCAATGAGGCCCCGGCGATTTCGCCGGGGAATTCGAGCGGAGCGGAGGACCATCGACCGGCGAGGACCGCAGAGCTTCAATGAGGCCCCGGCGATTTCGCCGGGGAATTCCATCCTTCGTCATACGGAGGTAGCCCATGCTCGACGTGCTTCAATGAGGCCCCGGCGATTTCGCCGGGGAATTCGGACTCGGCACTCGCACGCTCGTTCGGGCCGGAGCCGCTTCAATGAGGCCCCGGCGATTTCGCCGGGGAATTCGCTCGCGGAACGCGGGGATGGCCTCGGGGGTGTCGAGCTTCAATGAGGCCCCGGCGATTTCGCCGGGGAATTCCGTCCAGCACCAAGTGCTGGACGAGCTCATGGGGCAGCTTCAATGAGGCCCCGGCGATTTCGCCGGGGAATTCGAGGGACGAGCGACGCCGCCCGCCTCGTGAGCGAGGGGCTTCAATGAGGCCCCGGCGATTTCGCCGGGGAATTCGCGACCAACAGCACGACCCTCGCCGGCGCCGCGCAGTGCTTCAATGAGGCCCCGGCGATTTCGCCGGGGAATTCCCCTCCCCGAGGCCGCGATCCGGTGGCTCGCGGCGCTTCAATGAGGCCCCGGCGATTTCGCCGGGGAATTCTGTATCTCGAGCGCCCAACCCGGACCCTGGGGATGTCGCTTCAATGAGGCCCCGGCGATTTCGCCGGGGAATTCCCACGAGATCCCCCCCGACGCGTGGCGGCAGGGGTTCGCTTCAATGAGGCCCCGGCGATTTCGCCGGGGAATTCAACGGACCACGTGGTCCGTTTTGGCGACGGAGAAGGGCTTCAATGAGGCCCCGGCGATTTCGCCGGGGAATTCTCGGTCGCCTCCGGCCCGTAGCGCCCGACCCGGACCGGCTTCAATGAGGCCCCGGCGATTTCGCCGGGGAATTCGGCTCGGCGGCTATCCCCTCGCCATGACGCCCTACATGCTTCAATGAGGCCCCGGCGATTTCGCCGGGGAATTCTGGGCCAGGACCTGCGGGGGAGCGCGATCCAGCTCGCGCTTCAATGAGGCCCCGGCGATTTCGCCGGGGAATTCGTGGAGGACGGCGCGCCGTAGGTGGTGCCGATCGCGGCGCTTCAATGAGGCCCCGGCGATTTCGCCGGGGAATTCCACCGCGCGCACCGCGCGCGGTAGACGAGGGGGCGGTCGCTTCAATGAGGCCCCGGCGATTTCGCCGGGGAATTCGCTTCCCCCCGCCCGGACCGGACCGCCCGGGCGGGAACCTCGCTTCAATGAGGCCCCGGCGATTTCGCCGGGGAATTCAGCCTCAGCCTCAGCCTCAGCATCAGCCGTAACGAGTGCGCTTCAATGAGGCCCCGGCGATTTCGCCGGGGAATTCGCGGCGTGCGTCTTGCCAGCCCCAGCCGCCCCGTAGACGCTTCAATGAGGCCCCGGCGATTTCGCCGGGGAATTCCGTGACCGGGGGGCGCGTCTGGTCGCTCCTCCCCTACGCTTCAATGAGGCCCCGGCGATTTCGCCGGGGAATTCGTCCGCCCAGACCGCTCGGAGCCGGGAGACGAGCTCGTGCTTCAATGAGGCCCCGGCGATTTCGCCGGGGAATTCCCGTGGTCGGGGTCGGGGTCGCGGCCGGCGCGTCCGCCGCGCTTCAATGAGGCCCCGGCGATTTCGCCGGGGAATTCCCCCCGTCCGGACCGGACCGCCCGGGCGGGAACCTCGCTTCAATGAGGCCCCGGCGATTTCGCCGGGGAATTTCGGCTGGCAGGCGGCGCTTCGTCGGGGCGAGCTCGCGCTTCAATGAGGCCCCGGCGATTTCGCCGGGGAATTCCTTCCCGCCCGGACCTCGCGCCCGGGCGGGAAGCTCGCTTCAATGAGGCCCCGGCGATTTCGCCGGGGAATTCCCCGGCCCCGGTTCCCGCCCGGACCGCACGCCCGGGCGGGCTTCAATGAGGCCCCGGCGATTTCGCCGGGGAATTTCGCCGACCACACGATCCCGCTCGGCGACGCCGACACCGCGCTTCAATGAGGCCCCGGCGATTTCGCCGGGGAATTCGCCCGCTCGAGCGAGCGCTCGATGAACTCTTCCGAGCCGCTTCAATGAGGCCCCGGCGATTTCGCCGGGGAATTCGAGGAGAGGCTGTACGCGTCGCCGTCGATCCAGACCCCGCTTCAATGAGGCCCCGGCGATTTCGCCGGGGAATTCTGGGCCCGGGAGCGAGGGCACCCTCCCCACGCGGTCCAGCTTCAATGAGGCCCCGGCGATTTCGCCGGGGAATTCGGGTCCTCGCGGGCCGCCTCGAGGCGGGCGCGGGCGGCGGCGCTTCAATGAGGCCCCGGCGATTTCGCCGGGGAATTCGCCCAGGTGAGCCGGTTCTGCAGGCCCTTCTCGTCGCGGCTTCAATGAGGCCCCGGCGATTTCGCCGGGGAATTCGGGAGAGCGGCGATGAGTGCCACGGCGACCCGGACCACGCTTCAATGAGGCCCCGGCGATTTCGCCGGGGAATTCCTGTTCGATCTGATGGCGGACCTACGACCGCCCGGCGCTTCAATGAGGCCCCGGCGATTTCGCCGGGGAATTCAGGCGGGCGGCTCCGTCCGGGGCCGCATCCGAGTTGACGCTTCAATGAGGCCCCGGCGATTTCGCCGGGGAATTCGCGTAGAGCGCGACCTCCGGCCGCGCCCCGACCCCGTAGCTTCAATGAGGCCCCGGCGATTTCGCCGGGGAATTCGAGCCGCGGGCGCGAGCCGGCGCGCCTGCTCCGGCGTGCTTCAATGAGGCCCCGGCGATTTCGCCGGGGAATTCGAGCGGCGCTGGAGGTCGGCGGCGGAGAGCTGGACCTGGCTTCAATGAGGCCCCGGCGATTTCGCCGGGGAATTCGTGGGCGATTAGGCTGTAGGCGGACAAAAATAATGATGCTTCAATGAGGCCCCGGCGATTTCGCCGGGGAATTCGCGGAGCGCGATATGGGCCGTGTCGCCCGCCGCGATCGCTTCAATGAGGCCCCGGCGATTTCGCCGGGGAATTCCCCCCGCACCCGCAGCTCCGGCGGTAACGCCAGCTCGCTTCAATGAGGCCCCGGCGATTTCGCCGGGGAATTCCCGCCGTCACCGCGGACTGAGCGGTGGGCAGATCGTCGCTTCAATGAGGCCCCGGCGATTTCGCCGGGGAATTTGGCAGCGGATCGCCAACCTGCTGATTCAGTCGGGCAGCTTCAATGAGGCCCCGGCGATTTCGCCGGGGAATTCGGCCACCCAGCGCGAGGTGGTGGTGCGGCTCGGGTAGCTTCAATGAGGCCCCGGCGATTTCGCCGGGGAATTCGAGGACGGAGAGCGCCTCGGGACCGCCCTCTGGCAGGCGCTTCAATGAGGCCCCGGCGATTTCGCCGGGGAATTCCTGCTCGCGCCCGGCCCGCCGGCCGGGCGCGTGGTGGGGGCTTCAATGAGGCCCCGGCGATTTCGCCGGGGAATTGCGGGGCGGGGCGGCGTCCGCCTGGGGCAGCCGCTGGCTTCAATGAGGCCCCGGCGATTTCGCCGGGGAATTCATCTCGGACGAGGACGACGTCGTCCTCCGCTGGTGGGAGCTTCAATGAGGCCCCGGCGATTTCGCCGGGGAATTCGTGACTGCCATTTGGTCGACGAACCGCGCCCCGGGCGAGCTTCAATGAGGCCCCGGCGATTTCGCCGGGGAATTCGAGCTGGTGGCGGATCAGAGCCTCGCCGTCGGCACGCTTCAATGAGGCCCCGGCGATTTCGCCGGGGAATTCCATCGAGAGACCGCCCATGACCCTGACCGCCCTAATCGCTTCAATGAGGCCCCGGCGATTTCGCCGGGGAATTCCTCTTCGCGGGCTGCCGAGCCCGTCAGGCGGTAGACGCTTCAATGAGGCCCCGGCGATTTCGCCGGGGAATTCGGCCATGGCCGGGTGCCCCTGGTCGCGGGCAACGTCGGCTTCAATGAGGCCCCGGCGATTTCGCCGGGGAATTCCTCGGCGCGCAGCTGTGTGCAGACGTGGCAGCGCGTGGGGCTTCAATGAGGCCCCGGCGATTTCGCCGGGGAATTCCGATCGCAGAGGTCGTCGACGCCGGCGTACTGCGCGCCGCTTCAATGAGGCCCCGGCGATTTCGCCGGGGAATTCGCGGTGGGCCGCGAGTCACGGAGGTAGTCGGTCAGCCAGCTTCAATGAGGCCCCGGCGATTTCGCCGGGGAATTCGGCGCGTCGCCGCGCGCGGGGGTCCCGGGCACGCCGCGGCTTCAATGAGGCCCCGGCGATTTCGCCGGGGAATTCCGCCTCTGCTCCATCGTCGGCACCGGGTCGATGGAGCTTCAATGAGGCCCCGGCGATTTCGCCGGGGAATTCAAGCGGCCGCCGTCGCCACCGCGAAGCGCATGGCGATGCTTCAATGAGGCCCCGGCGATTTCGCCGGGGAATTCTCTCGACTGGTACGACCCGCTGCTGCCGACTGCTCTCGCTTCAATGAGGCCCCGGCGATTTCGCCGGGGAATTCTGGCGGTGGTGGCGAGCTTCGACCCCGCGATCTCGACCTGCTTCAATGAGGCCCCGGCGATTTCGCCGGGGAATTCCGGCCGATGCGACCGGACGGCAGCACGACGACGAGGTCGCTTCAATGAGGCCCCGGCGATTTCGCCGGGGAATTCGGTGATCGTGCAGGCCGTGGTCGGGGTCGGACCCGACGCTTCAATGAGGCCCCGGCGATTTCGCCGGGGAATTCTCTCGCGCCGGAGGTCGGCCTCCTGCGCCCCCGCGTTGCTTCAATGAGGCCCCGGCGATTTCGCCGGGGAATTCGTAGCCGAGCCATGCGATCTTGCCCCAGCAGGGGAGGCTTCAATGAGGCCCCGGCGATTTCGCCGGGGAATTCGCCAGATCACGGACGTCTACTGCCCCCAGTCCTTGATGCTTCAATGAGGCCCCGGCGATTTCGCCGGGGAATTCGGGAAGATCCCGTGGTCGCGGATGAACAAGGGCGCCGCGCTTCAATGAGGCCCCGGCGATTTCGCCGGGGAATTCCCTGAGCTGCGGACAGGCGCCGGATGATCGAGGAGCCGCTTCAATGAGGCCCCGGCGATTTCGCCGGGGAATTCGCCGGACTCGATCGAGTCGAGGAGGGCGCCGGAGCGGTGGCTTCAATGAGGCCCCGGCGATTTCGCCGGGGAATTCGCCCCAGGCGTAGGCCGCCCCCCGCGCCGCCTCGGCCTCGCTTCAATGAGGCCCCGGCGATTTCGCCGGGGAATTCTTGTTGATCCAATCGCTCATGCGAAGCACTCCCGCATGCTTCAATGAGGCCCCGGCGATTTCGCCGGGGAATTCCGCGGACCCGGACCCGGACCCGGCCGGAAGCTCGACCCGGCTTCAATGAGGCCCCGGCGATTTCGCCGGGGAATTCGAGGGACGAAGATGCGCACGAAACAGCCATATCGCAAGCTTCAATGAGGCCCCGGCGATTTCGCCGGGGAATTCTCGTCGCTGTCGGTCATGACTATCTCTATCGGGCCCACGCTTCAATGAGGCCCCGGCGATTTCGCCGGGGAATTCACGCGGTCGCCGGCGACTACGTGCTCGGCGTCACCCCGCTTCAATGAGGCCCCGGCGATTTCGCCGGGGAATTCGCCGCCCGCGGGCGGCCGCCGGGAAGGGCGGGTAATGGCTTCAATGAGGCCCCGGCGATTTCGCCGGGGAATTCCGCCGATCGGCGGCGGGCACCCAGGCCGGCGCGCTTTCGCTTCAATGAGGCCCCGGCGATTTCGCCGGGGAATTCCCGAAGGGAGGCAACACCGTCGCAATGCACTTGCTGCGGCTTCAATGAGGCCCCGGCGATTTCGCCGGGGAATTCATCGACAGCCTCGGATTCGGAAAGCTTATTCCGTATGCTTCAATGAGGCCCCGGCGATTTCGCCGGGGAATTCGATGACGTCGACCGCCCCGATGATCGCGCCGGTCGGGCTTCAATGAGGCCCCGGCGATTTCGCCGGGGAATTCGAGCGAGTACGGGTGGCTCGGGCAGTTCCCGGGGCTGCTTCAATGAGGCCCCGGCGATTTCGCCGGGGAATTCCCGCATCTACGAGGGCTGGCTCGACGGCATCCAGGGCCGCTTCAATGAGGCCCCGGCGATTTCGCCGGGGAATTCACGACCTCACCGCCCGCTGCTCGACCGAGCTCGACCTGCTTCAATGAGGCCCCGGCGATTTCGCCGGGGAATTCTCGCGACCGGCTCGCCGGCGGCCAGCACGGTGTGGCAGCTTCAATGAGGCCCCGGCGATTTCGCCGGGGAATTCCCGGCCGGCGCCCTTCATCGGGTCCTCGACGTAGTGGCTTCAATGAGGCCCCGGCGATTTCGCCGGGGAATTCCGACCGAGATGCAGTCGGCCTGGGCGATCTCGATGCGGCTTCAATGAGGCCCCGGCGATTTCGCCGGGGAATTCCGACCGCCGGGTCGCCGAACCCCTCCGCCGCCGCCCTGCTTCAATGAGGCCCCGGCGATTTCGCCGGGGAATTCAGGTGCATACGGCTGGCGGCCACCCCCTTCCTCCTGGCTTCAATGAGGCCCCGGCGATTTCGCCGGGGAATTCGGACGAGGATCCTCGGCGCGATGGCGCTCGAGATGGCGCTTCAATGAGGCCCCGGCGATTTCGCCGGGGAATTCCACCACATCGTGCCGGTGGAGCCGCCCGCCGCGACGTGCTTCAATGAGGCCCCGGCGATTTCGCCGGGGAATTCACGCGAGCAACTTCGAGCGGTGGGGCACGGGCGGGCTGCTTCAATGAGGCCCCGGCGATTTCGCCGGGGAATTCGCGGCGGCTCAATAGCCCCTAACTACTAACTGCGAAGGGCTTCAATGAGGCCCCGGCGATTTCGCCGGGGAATTCCACCACGCTCCCCGGACGCTCCTCCGCCGTCAGCCAGCTTCAATGAGGCCCCGGCGATTTCGCCGGGGAATTCATCGGCGAGGTGAGTGCGTCGCTCAAGCAGTTCGGGGTGCTTCAATGAGGCCCCGGCGATTTCGCCGGGGAATTCCCCCGAGGAGGCGGCGCTCGCGGGCGGCCCGCGCCTGGCTTCAATGAGGCCCCGGCGATTTCGCCGGGGAATTCGGCCCGGACCGCGCGATCCGGCGTCCGGTCGTGGACGCTTCAATGAGGCCCCGGCGATTTCGCCGGGGAATTGTAGAGCGCGACCCTGTTGTCCGCGTCGTGGACGATGCTTCAATGAGGCCCCGGCGATTTCGCCGGGGAATTCACCGCCTCGGTCTTCGGCACGGCGACCGAGGGATCGGCGCTTCAATGAGGCCCCGGCGATTTCGCCGGGGAATTCCAGCAGCGACACAGCCTGCGCGACCGTGAAGGGCGTGCTTCAATGAGGCCCCGGCGATTTCGCCGGGGAATTCCAGGGCGCCCAAGTCGGCGTCCGCGTCCGGCATCACGCTTCAATGAGGCCCCGGCGATTTCGCCGGGGAATTGTGAATCCCCCCGGGTCGCAATCGCGGCGCTCCACGCGGCTTCAATGAGGCCCCGGCGATTTCGCCGGGGAATTCGTTCCTGGGCGGGGGGAGGATCTGAGTGGAGGGGGGCGCTTCAATGAGGCCCCGGCGATTTCGCCGGGGAATTCAGGGCGACGGCGCTGACGTGCTGCGCCGCCCCCGCGAGGCTTCAATGAGGCCCCGGCGATTTCGCCGGGGAATTCGGCTCGCCCCGGCGCCGGCGAGCCGCGACGATGGCCAGAGCTTCAATGAGGCCCCGGCGATTTCGCCGGGGAATTCCGGATTTTCACTACCTACGCCCCCCCCCACATGAAGCTTCAATGAGGCCCCGGCGATTTCGCCGGGGAATTCAGTCCTTCCGGCGCGCGCGCGCCGGCCTCATTGAAGGCTTCAATGAGGCCCCGGCGATTTCGCCGGGGAATTCCGCCGGGACCCCCGCCGCGCGGCCGGCCGCGAGGCGGGCTTCAATGAGGCCCCGGCGATTTCGCCGGGGAATTCGGCCAGCATGTCCATGCGGGACATCCTGGCCGCCGTGCTTCAATGAGGCCCCGGCGATTTCGCCGGGGAATTCCCTTCCCCGCCCGGACCGCGCACCCGGGCGGGAAGCTCGCTTCAATGAGGCCCCGGCGATTTCGCCGGGGAATTCAAGCCTGTTACCTTTTACGGTATTGGGAATGGTGATTGCTTCAATGAGGCCCCGGCGATTTCGCCGGGGAATTCACCCGAGCTCGGCGGAACCGAGCGTTCATGGGAGCATGCTTCAATGAGGCCCCGGCGATTTCGCCGGGGAATTCCATGACGCGGTGCTCGATCTCCTCGACGCGATCGGGCTTCAATGAGGCCCCGGCGATTTCGCCGGGGAATTCGCGGACGAGGAAGCCAGTGACGTCTACATCCAGGCGTGGCTTCAATGAGGCCCCGGCGATTTCGCCGGGGAATTCTGGCTGGAGAAGGGCGAGCGCGGGACCCGGCACCTGCCGCTTCAATGAGGCCCCGGCGATTTCGCCGGGGAATTCGCGTCCATCGTCTTCGACTACGCGGTGGCGATGTTCGCTTCAATGAGGCCCCGGCGATTTCGCCGGGGAATTCCACCGTCCAGACCGTTCCCTCCGCCTGGTTCGTGTCGCTTCAATGAGGCCCCGGCGATTTCGCCGGGGAATTCATGGAGGCGCAGCGTTGGCAGTCGCGGATCCAGGAGTCGCTTCAATGAGGCCCCGGCGATTTCGCCGGGGAATTCGTCTGCCGGAGATAGCTCCCGCGATCGTCCACGCGGCTTCAATGAGGCCCCGGCGATTTCGCCGGGGAATTCGTCCACGCCGGGGAGGCCGGCGTAGCACCCGGCCGGGTCGACGCTTCAATGAGGCCCCGGCGATTTCGCCGGGGAATTCGGTGCGCCGCTCCAGCTTCGGGGCCGCGTCCGACCGGCTTCAATGAGGCCCCGGCGATTTCGCCGGGGAATTCGCCTCCTCCGCGGCGAGGGCGTCGACGATATCCACGAGCTTCAATGAGGCCCCGGCGATTTCGCCGGGGAATTCCCGTGCACTTCGATGTCCCCCGCCTCGCCGATGAGTCGGCTTCAATGAGGCCCCGGCGATTTCGCCGGGGAATTTCCGGCCGTCCCCCATCGTCGCCCCGGCCCCCGAACCCGCTTCAATGAGGCCCCGGCGATTTCGCCGGGGAATTCGCGGTGATCCCGAGGCGGTAGTCGCCGACCAGGACGCGGCTTCAATGAGGCCCCGGCGATTTCGCCGGGGAATTCCGCCAGTACGACTGGGCGACCATCGGGAACCCCGACCTGCTTCAATGAGGCCCCGGCGATTTCGCCGGGGAATTCCGGTCAGCGCTGGCGCACCGGCTGGTCCTCGGTCGATGCTTCAATGAGGCCCCGGCGATTTCGCCGGGGAATTTCGCCTGCCAGGTGAAGGCGCCGCCCTCGCCCTGGCCGCTTCAATGAGGCCCCGGCGATTTCGCCGGGGAATTCAGGGCGACGGCGCGGATGTGCTGCGAGGCCGCCGCCACGCTTCAATGAGGCCCCGGCGATTTCGCCGGGGAATTCGACGGTGTGACCGCCACCCCGACCACGACTCAGATGCGCTTCAATGAGGCCCCGGCGATTTCGCCGGGGAATGTCACCTCGGCGATCTGCTGGGGGGTGGGGAGGGTCGCGCTTCAATGAGGCCCCGGCGATTTCGCCGGGGAATTCGCCCCCGCGCCGGCCCGGGGCGGGTCTATACGCCGCAGCTTCAATGAGGCCCCGGCGATTTCGCCGGGGAATTCGGCGTACCGCCGCCGCCGCAACGATCACACAAAGGAGCTTCAATGAGGCCCCGGCGATTTCGCCGGGGAATTCCTGGGCACCCGGGGGATCGCAAGAATAGCCGCCCGCGCTTCAATGAGGCCCCGGCGATTTCGCCGGGGAATTGAGCCGGGGCGCCAGCCGGCGCCGATCGGCGCGTGAGCGCTTCAATGAGGCCCCGGCGATTTCGCCGGGGAATTGGCGGCGGCGTACCGCCGCCGCCGCACACAAAGAACATGCTTCAATGAGGCCCCGGCGATTTCGCCGGGGAATTATGGCTCGCGGGGCCAAACCGGGGCGCGCCGTTCGAAAGGCTTCAATGAGGCCCCGGCGATTTCGCCGGGGAATTATGTCATGACCTTTCACCGTCGTCTCCCCGTCTCTTGGCTTCAATGAGGCCCCGGCGATTTCGCCGGGGAATTCGAGCAGGTCCGGGGGCGGACAGACGTACTGCCGGTTGCTTCAATGAGGCCCCGGCGATTTCGCCGGGGAATTGACGGTTCCGCGCGGGGTCTTCGCGCCCGCCGCCGCGCTTCAATGAGGCCCCGGCGATTTCGCCGGGGAATTCGGTCGATCTTCTCAGTCGCATCATCGAAGCCAGCACGCTTCAATGAGGCCCCGGCGATTTCGCCGGGGAATTCGCGGCCTCCGCGCCCGCCACCAGAGGGATACGTCATGCTTCAATGAGGCCCCGGCGATTTCGCCGGGGAATTGCCCCCGGACGGGATCCTCGAGGGCCCGGGCGAGCTGGCTTCAATGAGGCCCCGGCGATTTCGCCGGGGAATTGGAACGAGGGCATGCATCTCCGAATGGAAGATCGGGGGCTTCAATGAGGCCCCGGCGATTTCGCCGGGGAATTTGGCGGATCGCTCCCTGCTCGCGGCGCAGCCACGAGCTTCAATGAGGCCCCGGCGATTTCGCCGGGGAATTTCGTCGATCAGGCAGCCGATATCCGTCGTTATCGGCTAGCTTCAATGAGGCCCCGGCGATTTCGCCGGGGAATTCGGTCGCCGCCGTCCTGGGGCGGCTGCCCTAGCCGCCGGCTTCAATGAGGCCCCGGCGATTTCGCCGGGGAATTGTAGTCGACCTCCGTGTCCGGTCCGGCGGTCCATGCCTCGCTTCAATGAGGCCCCGGCGATTTCGCCGGGGAATTCACGACGCGGGCGGCAAAGCCAAGGGCCGCGGGCGCTCGCTTCAATGAGGCCCCGGCGATTTCGCCGGGGAATTGCCGGCGGCGAGGCGGCCCCCGACGTAGATGCCGAGGGCGCTTCAATGAGGCCCCGGCGATTTCGCCGGGGAATTTGGCGCTCCCGATCGCCGCCGTCCCCCCGGACGGGGCTTCAATGAGGCCCCGGCGATTTCGCCGGGGAATTTCCGCGGGTCGGTCATCGCGCCGCCCTCGACTTCGGCGCGCTTCAATGAGGCCCCGGCGATTTCGCCGGGGAATTCCCCCCGCCCGGACCGGACCGCCCGGGCGGGAACCTCGCTTCAATGAGGCCCCGGCGATTTCGCCGGGGAATTACACCGAGCCGCCGCTCATCGCCCGACTGACCGCGCTCGCTTCAATGAGGCCCCGGCGATTTCGCCGGGGAATTGGCACCGCGATCATCACGGTCGGCGGCACCCTCGTCGTGCTTCAATGAGGCCCCGGCGATTTCGCCGGGGAATTTGGAGGACGGGCGGCGGGCGGAGGATCCCGGCTGTCGGGCTTCAATGAGGCCCCGGCGATTTCGCCGGGGAATTGCCGCCCTCGCCGATCACCCCGAGGCGTGGCTCGGCCTGCTTCAATGAGGCCCCGGCGATTTCGCCGGGGAATTCCGCGGGAGAGGTACGACGCGGGGTCCCGGGCCCACGGCTTCAATGAGGCCCCGGCGATTTCGCCGGGGAATTGAGCCTCGTGGTCGGGGCCAGCCTCGCGGTCGGGTCGCTTCAATGAGGCCCCGGCGATTTCGCCGGGGAATTGAGTCGCGCCTCGAGGGCGCGTGAGGAGACTGCCATGCCGCTTCAATGAGGCCCCGGCGATTTCGCCGGGGAATTCGTCCGAGCGCTCGAACGCCTCCGTCCGCGCCCGGAGAGCTTCAATGAGGCCCCGGCGATTTCGCCGGGGAATTCGGGCGATTCGCGGGCCGGCAGTGCTCGCGGCGCCGGGCTTCAATGAGGCCCCGGCGATTTCGCCGGGGAATTCCCTGCACGTGGAGGATCGGGCCGTCGTCGGGGTAGTGGCTTCAATGAGGCCCCGGCGATTTCGCCGGGGAATTGTCCACCAGTCCTGGACCGTCGTGCTGGGCAACGCGGAGCTTCAATGAGGCCCCGGCGATTTCGCCGGGGAATTCTCGCCCTCGACACGTCCGGCGACGCGGACGCGGCCGGCTTCAATGAGGCCCCGGCGATTTCGCCGGGGAATTCCCTCTTTTCCGCTCGATCCCAAAGATGTACAATAAATCCGCTTCAATGAGGCCCCGGCGATTTCGCCGGGGAATTCGGCCGGATGTGCGCCGAGCCGCGTGATCAACTCCTCGCTTCAATGAGGCCCCGGCGATTTCGCCGGGGAATTCGGGGCCTTCCCGCCCGGGTGGTCCGGGCGGGAAGTCGCTTCAATGAGGCCCCGGCGATTTCGCCGGGGAATTGCGTACACCACGCATCTCGGGTTGCGCCCGAACCGCGGCTTCAATGAGGCCCCGGCGATTTCGCCGGGGAATTCGTCGTCGTCGCTGACCGGGAGATCGCCGAGAGGCGGGCTTCAATGAGGCCCCGGCGATTTCGCCGGGGAATTCAGATGGCCCTCGCGTCGCGATGGAGCGCGAACTCGTCGCTTCAATGAGGCCCCGGCGATTTCGCCGGGGAATTTATTCCGCGCGTCCCGCCAGGTAGACGCGCCATGCCCGCTTCAATGAGGCCCCGGCGATTTCGCCGGGGAATTGGCCCGGTCCTGCCGATGGAGCGCGAACTCGTCCAAAGCTTCAATGAGGCCCCGGCGATTTCGCCGGGGAATTCTCCCCGCGAATCCGGTCACGGCGCGGGGGTATAGCGCGCTTCAATGAGGCCCCGGCGATTTCGCCGGGGAATTGCTCTCGTTGCTGAGGCAGGTGAGTACGGACAGCATGCTTCAATGAGGCCCCGGCGATTTCGCCGGGGAATTGTGCTCTCCTCGAGCCATGCGGGGTCGTCTGCGTACGTGCTTCAATGAGGCCCCGGCGATTTCGCCGGGGAATTGGACCTTGCTCGAGGAGACCTGCTGGAACCGGAGGAAGCTTCAATGAGGCCCCGGCGATTTCGCCGGGGAATTCGGCATAGCAGTCGTCCGTGATGAGGAGGGTCGTCGCGCTTCAATGAGGCCCCGGCGATTTCGCCGGGGAATTTGGGGCCACTCCCGAAGGTGGGAGCGGGTCCGCCGGAGGCTTCAATGAGGCCCCGGCGATTTCGCCGGGGAATTCAGCTGCAGGCTCGCCTCCGCTCCGAGCGCGAGCACGCTTCAATGAGGCCCCGGCGATTTCGCCGGGGAATTGTTTCGACGCGATGAACACCATCTCCATCCCCACCGAGCTTCAATGAGGCCCCGGCGATTTCGCCGGGGAATTCAGAGATCACATCGCGGCCCCCTGCCTGCGTGGTGTGCTTCAATGAGGCCCCGGCGATTTCGCCGGGGAATTGGGGCGGCTCGAGGTACATCATCGCGTCCCGGTGGAGGCTTCAATGAGGCCCCGGCGATTTCGCCGGGGAATTGCGCCGGTGATGTGAGGAGGGGAGGATGGCGCTGAGAGAGCTTCAATGAGGCCCCGGCGATTTCGCCGGGGAATTTCGCGTTCGTCCGGCTGTGGCAGCCGGCCCCGAAGCAGCTTCAATGAGGCCCCGGCGATTTCGCCGGGGAATTACCGCGCCGCTGAACTCGCGCCTGGACCCCGCGCCGAGCTTCAATGAGGCCCCGGCGATTTCGCCGGGGAATTCGGGCCCGCCCGACGATCCACCGGGCCGGACTCACCGCCGCTTCAATGAGGCCCCGGCGATTTCGCCGGGGAATTCGCCGCAGACCGCCGCCTACGGCTACCGCAACCTCATGCTTCAATGAGGCCCCGGCGATTTCGCCGGGGAATTGCGCGCCCGCGACCAGGCGAGCACCCGCCCGCGCGGGCGGCTTCAATGAGGCCCCGGCGATTTCGCCGGGGAATTCGGGCGCGGAGCGGGTGGCCGCCGCCGAATTCGCGTTGCTTCAATGAGGCCCCGGCGATTTCGCCGGGGAATTGCTTCGTCGTCGACGAGACCCCGCCGAAGTACGACTGGCTTCAATGAGGCCCCGGCGATTTCGCCGGGGAATTCCCGTCCGCCAAGGCCATCCTGCCTGTGGGGAAGCGCGCTTCAATGAGGCCCCGGCGATTTCGCCGGGGAATTCCCGTCCGCCAAGGCCATCCTGCCTGTGGGGAAGCGCGCTTCAATGAGGCCCCGGCGATTTCGCCGGGGAATTGCGCCAGCCGATCACCCCCGCCGCCTACCAGGCGGCCGCTTCAATGAGGCCCCGGCGATTTCGCCGGGGAATTTCATACTCACGCCCGGCGCCAGCTCGATCAGTGCCCGGCTTCAATGAGGCCCCGGCGATTTCGCCGGGGAATTCGGCGAGCGGCCGAAGACCATCTCCGGGCGCTCGGCCGGCTTCAATGAGGCCCCGGCGATTTCGCCGGGGAATTGTACCGCGACCGCCCGACCCGGACCCGCGGGACGTCGCTTCAATGAGGCCCCGGCGATTTCGCCGGGGAATTGTCCTGACCGCCGCCGACCCGCCGGACGCCGGATGATGCTTCAATGAGGCCCCGGCGATTTCGCCGGGGAATTGCCTCACGTCAGAACAGGCCGGGCGCCGTCGCCGGGTCGCTTCAATGAGGCCCCGGCGATTTCGCCGGGGAATTGTGCAACCGGCCAGTCGAAGACGGTGCGCAGGCAGCTGCTTCAATGAGGCCCCGGCGATTTCGCCGGGGAATTGCGCGCGCCTCGAAGACCTCGCGCACCTGCTCGGGCGGGCTTCAATGAGGCCCCGGCGATTTCGCCGGGGAATTGAGGGAACCAGCCCGGTACGAGAGCGACGTGCCGTCCGGCTTCAATGAGGCCCCGGCGATTTCGCCGGGGAATTGGCCCGGGGACGTGGTAGGACTTCCGCGCGTGGTCTGGGCTTCAATGAGGCCCCGGCGATTTCGCCGGGGAATTGCGCCATCCGACAGGCGCACCGCTACCTGCCAGAGAAGGCTTCAATGAGGCCCCGGCGATTTCGCCGGGGAATTGCCAGCCAGCCGACCGAGCCGGCCCAGCCTCCGGCTCGCTTCAATGAGGCCCCGGCGATTTCGCCGGGGAATTCTCGCGACGCACGAGCGCAAGTGCGACCAGCGGACGCGGGCTTCAATGAGGCCCCGGCGATTTCGCCGGGGAATTAGCCCGTTTCTCGCGACGAGGCGCGCGCGCAGGGGTGCGCTTCAATGAGGCCCCGGCGATTTCGCCGGGGAATTGTCGCCGACCCGTCCATCCAGACCTTGACGGGCGAGCCGCTTCAATGAGGCCCCGGCGATTTCGCCGGGGAATTCGGCCTCTCCGCCGCCCTGACTCTGTTCAGGCGAGAGCTTCAATGAGGCCCCGGCGATTTCGCCGGGGAATTGGCGCTCGAAGAGGTTCGCAAGCGGCGCACCCGCTACGCTTCAATGAGGCCCCGGCGATTTCGCCGGGGAATTGGAGGCCGAGCGCCGCACGCAGGCGCAGATCGCCGAGCTTCAATGAGGCCCCGGCGATTTCGCCGGGGAATTCGTAGAGCTCCACCGTCTGCCGGACGGCGGTCGAGGCGCTTCAATGAGGCCCCGGCGATTTCGCCGGGGAATTACCGGGGCGGGGGTGCCGGCACGCCCCCCGACGTCGCTTCAATGAGGCCCCGGCGATTTCGCCGGGGAATTGAGGAAGGGAGAGACGTGGGGCGAGATGCGCTCACGTGCTTCAATGAGGCCCCGGCGATTTCGCCGGGGAATTGCGCGCGCCGCGAAGCCGAGGAAGCCGCGCCGCCCACCGCTTCAATGAGGCCCCGGCGATTTCGCCGGGGAATTCGTCCGCGCGTAATCGACGGCCGCCGCGCGCGACTCGCTTCAATGAGGCCCCGGCGATTTCGCCGGGGAATTCGGCGACGAATCGGGTGAGCGCGTCCTCCATGCCGCCGCTTCAATGAGGCCCCGGCGATTTCGCCGGGGAATTCTCATGCTCGACAGGCGATTGGGGCCGGGGCGGGCGACGCTTCAATGAGGCCCCGGCGATTTCGCCGGGGAATTCGGCCCCGGCCGCACCCTCGACCCGGCCCCGCACTCGCTTCAATGAGGCCCCGGCGATTTCGCCGGGGAATTCGCGCTTCCCGCCCGGGTGAGCGGTCCGGGCGGGTCGCTTCAATGAGGCCCCGGCGATTTCGCCGGGGAATTCTCGGCACGGCCGCCACGGTGGACACCGGCACGGACGCTTCAATGAGGCCCCGGCGATTTCGCCGGGGAATTGCCGGCCCCACGTGAGCGCCCCCGTCTTCCGCGAGCGGCTTCAATGAGGCCCCGGCGATTTCGCCGGGGAATTGGCCCCGGGCGGGGCGGCCCCGGGCGCCCGGCCGGGGAGCTTCAATGAGGCCCCGGCGATTTCGCCGGGGAATTAGGTCGTCACGGGGATCGCGTCGTCCCAGGCATCGCCCGCTTCAATGAGGCCCCGGCGATTTCGCCGGGGAATTCGCCTCGTCCCAAGTCGCTGAATTGTGGCATGGGACGGACCGGCTTGCGAGCGCTGCCACCGAGTGACTCCTGCCGCAGGTGGTCAGCGGCTGGTCCAGGCTTCCAAATTGTCAAAGAACGGCATGTTTCTCAATGCATTATGGTGTTTCGAGCGCTGCCCGACGATCCACGCACACCGGAGCGCTCGCGCATCGGCCGGCAGGTGCGGAGACACCTCGCTAGACGATGATAGCCTTCCGCTCCGGCGCTTCATAGCTCTTGCCGAGGCTCTCCACCCGCGGCTCGATCTGGCCCGCGGGTCCGAGGTCGAGGATCACGACATGGTCTTCCGACGGCTTGATGGCCTCTTCCAGACGCTCCGTCATCTCGAACCGCCGCCGCGCGGTCAACCGGCACTGGAACACCGAAAGCTGCAGCCAGTGGCCGTAGCCCTTCATCGTCTTGAACACCTTCTGCCACCGTTTGCGATCGGCGATGTCGTAGGCGACCACGTAGAGTCTCTCGCTGGCCATGCCCTGCTTCACCTCGGGAGATAGTGGGGGTAGGCGCGGACCTCCCCCTGCAGGTAGCGGGCGAGGAGCCGGGACTGTACGTCGAGCAGACGCCGCATTGATATCCGGTAGCCGAATACCGGGTGAGTGGTCTCCTGGTCCAGCCGCCGTTCGTACGCGGCAATGAGGGCCTTTCGTCCGGCCGGGTTGAGCGCCCAGGCGGGTCCGTTCGTCGTGAAGTCGCCGCTCCGGACCTCTCCGTTGTTGATCACCTGAAGTGTGCAGGAATCCGCGATGATCGGCCGGAACGGCTCCATCAGATCGAGGGCGAGGGCGGGTCGTCCATGCCGGGGACGGTGGTACAGGCCCATGTACGGGTCCAGTCCCACCGCGGTCAGCGCGGTGAGCAAGGTCCGTGTCAGCAAGGAGTAGCCGAACGAGAGCAGGGCGTTCACCGGGTCCGTCGGAGGGCGCCGCGTCCGGCGCGCGAACTCGAACGCCGGCAGGTCGCTCGTTCCGCCCGGCGCGAGCATCGCTTCGAAGTGGCTGAAGTAGAGCGCCGCTGCCTCGCCTTCGTATCCGAGGAGGCGCGGCTCGTCGGGGGCGGCCCGCGCGTGCTCCGCGACCCGCCGCAGGCTCGCGAGCACTCGGTCCCGTTCGTCCGAGGGGCGATCCGGCCGCCAGTTCCGGCGGAGCATCGTCCGCGAGTTCCTGATCTTGGCCGCCACGAGCTCGCGTGAGAAGGACATGCGTCGGCGCTCGTCGCCGGCGACCCGGAACTGCGCCTCGCGCACCGCGACGTTCCGGTTGCCGGTTCCGACCGTATGCCCCAGGAGCCATCCGCCCGACGACATCCAGCTCACCGGGACCTCGGCGCGCATCAGGGCGTGCAGGGTGGGGGTGCTGACCCCGACCGGCCCGAGCAAGGCGACTTGCGATACGTCGATGAGAGGCACCTCGACCTTCTGTTCGTCCGCCTCCACCACCAGCCGCTCTCCCTGCTTGCGCACCCTTGCGCCCGGTGTCTGGACGTAGAGCGGGAGCGCGGGGTCGTCGGCGGGGTTGAGGGGGCGGGGCGGCCGTCCCTTGTCGAAGAAGTTCGTCTCGTCGGGAAGGCAGATGCCGGCGAGGGAACACCGCGTGCACTTGGGGCTGTCCTCCAGAGGGGGTGGGCGGCGGCCGGAGGAGGCCGCGAGCCGAAGCTCCGAGATGGCTGCCCGCGTCCGCTCCCGCAGCTCCTCGTCGAAACGAACGTAGACCCGCTCCCGCGATCCCGCGAACCAGAGAACCCCTTCGATCGCGGTGTATCCGTTGTCCTCCAGGATCATGCCCTGGGCGCAAATCTGGACCCGCTCCGGCTCGTAGGCGCCCGCCGCCACGTGCGGCCGCTTGCCCTTCTTGAAGTCCACGGGAACGACGCGGTCGCCCTGCGCTTCCACCACGTCCATCTTCGCGATGATCCCGAGGGTCTCGGAAGAAAGGGTGACGGAATTCGCCCGGGCGAGCTCCTCGTCGAGCTCCTCCGGGGCCGGCAGGCGGCCCCGTTCGGTATCCACCCGCCGATGCACCCGCCGGCCCTGGGCGGTGTCGCCGGTGTCCGCCCATTCCCCTTCCACCCACTCCAGATAGGCGAGCCTCGGGCAGTAGACCCACTCGTTCACCATGCGGACGGGAACGAGCGCTTCCTCATCGGCCCGCGCCGGCGCGAAGAGCGGCAGGGATATCTGGGAGGGTGCGCTCATGTCGAGCGGCGGGGTCCGTATGTCGCCATGCCGCCCGGTCGCGGGTCGACCGAATCAGGGTCGGCCCGCTCCCGGCCGACCGCCGGTCGCCGGCCACGAGCCACCCGGTTCAATCCGCCTCCGGCAGAGCGTCGCCGAACGGCGGGCGCCTTCGGCTTCACGTCGGTCCCCGGCCGGCATGAATCCGCGTGCCGCCCCTGCCCATCTCCCGGTCCCCACCTCCCTCCCGATCCTCAACTCCCCACATGCGCTTCATCAATCCGTAAACAATCTGCCTGACTGCGCACGAACTGACTGCGCACGAAGCTCGGGTTGCGGTCGCCGGTCGGCGGAGACCCGGGTTCAGGCGGCCGCTTCATGGCCCATCCGGCCAGCATGGCCGTCGCACCTCGGCCCCCGGCGAGCTTCCGAGGTCGATCGCCCATCGTGCCTGCGGCGGAGCCGAGGATTGTGCGTAATCGGGAACGTCCAAGGGAAGCCCATCATATGCAGCGAGCTCGATCAATGACTGCGTTCGACCCCGGACGCTCGACCCTCGGCCCTGCCGCAGGCACGAGAGGGAAACGATTGGGGATTATCCAGAATGGTTGACGGTGGGGCAATATCCCTACTTGGTCCATTCAGTGCAACGGCTCGCGCTCGGCGTCGTCCCGGACCCCGCCGAACGCTGAGCTTGAAGTGGGGCGGTATCCCTACCCGATGGGGGCCGAGCCGGTCGGTCGACCATTCCGTACAGCTCCCGAACGATTGCGATGGAAACCCGATGCGGACACGATGGCGGACGGTCGACTTCGGAAGCGCGCCGGAGACCGCAAGACGATGGCCGGTCCGGTCCGGCTGGAATAACCGTCGGGATGATCGTGGGGCGGCCTCCCGAACCCAGGTTTCCGCTGATCGTGATCGGGGCCCGCAACCGGCGCGGACCGGAGACATCGACGTCCTCGCATCGCTCGGGATGGTCGCGCCCGGGGGGTCCGTATGCGCCTCGCAGCCGGCGCGGACCAGGAATACCGACGCCTTCCCGGCGGCCCTCGACCCGGGTTCCCATTGACCGGCGATCGGCGACCGGCGCTCGCTCGCATGACTGCTGACCGGCGTTCGACCGCGAACCGACCCCGCAGCGTAATGCAGGAACAGAAACGCGGGGGCCGGGCCGCCGCATGTGCCTCGGGGAGCCGCATGTACCTATAATGCGGGAAAGCGCTCCCGGCGAGCGTGCGTCGCGAGGCGGAACCAGATGGCGGAACGAAGCTTTGCGAAGGAAGTCCGGACCCTCGGGCTCGGCGACGGCGACGTCTTCCACGGCGAGGGGATCCTCGCGGTCGCGAAGGCGCTCCTCCAGTCCGGGGTGTCCTACGTAGGCGGCTACCAGGGGGCGCCGGTCTCCCACATGATGGACGTCTTCAGCGACGCCCGCGAGATCCTCGACTCGCTCGGGGTACACGTCGAGACGTGCGCGAACGAGGCCGCCGCCTGCGCCATGCTCGCCGCCTCCATCAACTACCCGGTGCGCGGCTGTGCGGTCTGGAAGTCCACCGTCGGCACCAACGTCGCGTCCGACGCGCTCTCGAACCTCGCCTCCGCCGGGGTGACCGGCGGCGCCCTCATCGTCGTCGGCGAGGACTACGGCGACGGCGCGAGCATCATCCAGGAACGAAGCCACGCCTTCGCCATGAAGTCGCAGGTGTGGCTCCTCGATCCCCGCCCGAGCCTGCCTGCGATGGTGCGCGCCGTCGAGAAGGGCTTCGAGCTCTCCGAGGCGAGCAACACCCCGGTGATGCTCGAGCTCCGCATCCGGGCCTGCCATGTCCACGGGAGCTTCGCCACGCGAGCGAACCGCCCCCCCGCCTGGTCGAGCCGGCGGCTCCTCGAAGGGCCGCGCTTCGACCACGAACGCATCTGCCTCCCGCCCGCTACCTATGTGCAGGAGCAGAAGAAGGTGAACGAGCGGTGGCCGGCGGCCATCGCGTTCATCCGGGAGAGCGGCCTCAACGAGCACTTCCCGGCCACCGGTCCGGACGCGATCGACGACGTCGGGATCATCACCCAGGGCGGGATGTACAACGCGGTGCTCCGCGCCCTCGCCCTCCTCGGGTTCGCGGATCCGGCGGGAAACGCGCGAGTCCCGATCTTCGTCCTCAACGCCACCTATCCGCTCGTGCCGGAGGAGATCTCGGGGTTCTGTGCGGGCAAGCGGGCCGTCCTGGTGGTGGAGGAAGGGCAACCCGACTACCTCGAGGAAGCGATCGGGAGTCTCCTTCGCCGGGCCGACGTGAACACGAAGCTGCTCGGCAAGGGGCCGTTCCCGATGGCCGGCGAATACACCGGCGAGGTCGTGCTCCGCGGCGTCGACTCGTTCCTCCGCGACTCCCTTGGACACAACGAGGCGCCCGACCCCGGGGTCGTCCGGGCGGTGGACGACGCCAAGCGCCGCGCGGCGGAGATCCTCGCCGCCCCGGTTCCCGGCCGCCCCCCCGGATTCTGCACCGGCTGTCCCGAGCGGCCGGTCTTCAGCGCGCTCAAGATCGTGCAGCGCGAGGTGGGCGAGATGCACGTGAGCGCGGACATCGGCTGCCATACCTTCGCCACCCTCCCGCCTTTCCACATCGGGAACACCGTGCTCGGCTACGGCCTCGGGCTGGCGAGCTCCGCCGCCATCACCCCCCACATGGGCAAGCGCACCGTCAGCATCATGGGCGACGGCGGCTTCTGGCACAACGGCCTCACCACCGGGGTCGCGAGCTCGGTGTTCAACCGGTCGGACGACGTCCTCGTCGTCATGAACAACGGCTACACATCGGCGACCGGCGGCCAGGCGATCCCGTCCACCCGGGTGGGCTCCGGTGCGAACGGGAGCGGGAGCGCGAACGGTGGCGCGGGCGCGAATGGGCGCCGCTTCGAGGAGTCCGGGCCGGGTGCGAGCGAGAGCATCGAGAGGGCGCTCCGCGGCGTCGGGGTGAAGTGGGTCCGGCGCGTGCGGACCTATTCCGTCGAGAAGATGGTCAAGGCCCTGCGCGCCGCCCTGACCGGAGACGTCAAGGGGCTCAAGGTCATCGTGGCGGACGGAGAGTGCCAGCTCATGCGCCAGCGCCGCTACCGGCCGTGGTTCGCCCGGCGCTTGAAGGGGGGCCGGCGGGTGGTGCGTACCCGTTTCGGGGTGGACGAGGACGTGTGCACGGGGGATCACTCCTGCATCCGCCTCTCCGGCTGTCCGAGCCTGACCGTGAAGGAGAGCTCGGACCCGCTTCGCACCGACCCGGTCGCGCACGTCGACAACGACTGCGTGGGGTGCGGTCTGTGCGGCGAGGTCGCGCACGCGGCGGTGCTCTGCCCGTCGTTCTTCCGCGCCGGGATCGTGAACAACCCGTCGGGCTGGGACCGGCTTCTCCACGGCGTGCGAAGCCGGGTCATCGGCGCGCTCGCCCGTGCCTGAAGCCGAAGCGGCCATGGCCGCCGGGACGAGTCCCGATCCGAATCCGGACTTCGCCTCCGACCCGGGCGCCGGCCCGGCATCCGAAGCCGGGGACGGGGCGGCGGGGGGCGCGCCGAGTGCGGCGGGGAGTGGGGCGCGCGTTTCCGGACCTTCGCGCCGCCGCGCTCCGGGCGGCTTTGGGCGCCGCGAGCCGAACGTCGGGCGCCGCGAGTCGGCGGCGGACACGCCGGAACGCACCTGGACGGTGCTCATCGCGGCGCTGGGCGGCGAGGGCGGCGGCGTGCTCTCGAGCTGGCTCGTGGACGCCGCCTCGACGGAGGGGAGGATCGTCCAGGCGACGTCGGTGCCCGGGGTCGCACAACGGACCGGGGCCACCACCTACTACTTGGAGATCGGACCGCGGCGCGGATATGATGGGGCGCCGCCGGGTGCTTCTCCCCCCGCTGCCGCCTCCGATGCCCCCGCCGCTTCGGCCCCCGGTGAGGCGCCCGCGGACGGCGCCCGCGCGGACCCCGGCGGGGGCCGGGTCATGGCCCTCCTTCCCACCCCCGGCAACGTGGACCTCCTCGTCGCGTCCGAGCTCCTCGAAGCCGGGCGGGCCGCCCAGAACGGGATGATCACGCCGGAACGCACGACCGTCATCGCATCCACCCACCGCATGTTCGCCATCGCGGAGAAGAGCGCGATGGGCGACGGCCGCTTCGACGACGAGCGGGTGCGCCGCGCCGTGCGCGAGCTCTCGCGCCGGCACGTGCTGACCGACCTCGGAAGGGTCGCCGAACGGGCGGGAACGGTGCTCAGCTCGGTGCTCCTCGGAGCGATCGCGGGCAGCGGGGCGCTCCCCGTTTCGCGCGAACGGCTGCGGGGCGCCATCGAGCGGGCCGGGATCGCGGTGGAGGCGAATCAGCGCGGCTTCGACGCCGGCTACCGGCTCTTCGAGGAGGGGGCGGCCGGCGGCGCGGACCCGCCGGGCGAGGCGGACACGGGGCCGGGCTCGCATCCGGACCCGGCCCTTGCCCCGGACCTCGTCGGAGCGGCGCGGGCGCCGGGCGCCGTGGACCGCCTGCCTTCCGTGCTCGCGGCGCGCCTTGCGGCGCTGCCCGCGCCGGTCCGTGCGCTCGCCCGCACGGGCGCCGAGCGCACGGTCGACTACCAGGACGCCCGCTACGGCGCCCTCTACCTCGACCGCATCGAGGGCCTGCTCGCCGGGGTCGCGGCGGCGGCCCCCTCGGCCGCGCCGCCCGAGGCCGATACCGAGGCCGGGCACGACGTCGCCCGGGAGGCCGCCCGGCAGCTCGCGCTCTGGATGTGCTTCGAGGACGTCATCCGGGTCGCGGACCTGAAGACCCGGCGCTCGCGCATCGAGCGGGTGCGGGCCGAGGTGCGGGCGAAGCCGGGCCAGCCGGTCGCCATCACCGAGTTCCTGAAGCCCGGGGTGGACGAGTGGTGCTCGGTCCTTCCCGGATGGCTCGCGCGGCCGGTCCTCCGCGCCGCCGAGTGGGGCGGATGGCGGCGCCGTTGGAACGTCGGGCTCCATGTGCGCACGAGCTCGGTGAGCGGCTTCCTCCTGCTGTGGACCCTCGCCCGCCTGAAGCGGCTGCGGCGCGGGATGCACCGTTTCCGCGAGGAGCAGGAGCGCATCGAGGCGTGGCTCGGGCGGGTCGGCGAGGCGTATGCCGTGAGCCCGGCCTTCGCCCTCGAGACGGCGAAGTGCGCGAACCTCGTCAAGGGCTACGGCGACACCCACGAGCGCGGGGTGCGCAGCTTCGAGCGGACGATGGCGTGTCTCCCCGCCTGTGCGGCGGCGCCCGATCCCGCGGCGAGCCTGCGGAGGCTCCGGGAGGCGGCGCTCGCCGACCCCGACGGGGGCCGGCTCGACGCCGCCATCGCCGCCCTGTAGAGCCGGGACTGTAGTCATGAACGTTACCGTCGCCCAGCCGAATCCAGCGAAGGGACGCATCCGTCGATATGGAAATGAAGCGATATTGGTTCCTTAATCATCCATATGGGCTCGGGAGTGTTCCTTCTCTTCAAATTTCTTTTTGAAATTTCTCCCAACAACTCGGCGATTGAAATACTTGCTGCTCTTTCAGGTTCGATTATTACCGTGATGATCACGATGTTGTTACTCCGGCGGCAAGGAACGTTCGAGAAGGCACAGGATACCGCAGCCATGAATAAGACAGCGATTCTCGAAAGGAAACCGGAGCTGTTCGGGGATTTTATCTCGTATCATGTGAAATGTGCTGCGGACGGAAAGATGGAAATCGAAGGATTGGCCGCACTGGAGGAACGCGCGCCAACCATCTCGCGGTTGACAACCAGAATTCGCCTGAAAGGTCGAGACCATGATTTGGGCAAAAAATATGCCGCTTCGTCCTGCAATTGGAGAAGGATGGGATAGACGATCGAACGGATGAACAAGGAATCCAGTTCGTTGATATGATGAAATCGATGAAAATCGAGCTCGGAGTAGCCCAGCAGGCCGATCCTGATGATGCCGAAGAGGATGATGAAAAATACGAGGAATATCGTTGGGCCTAATCACTACTGTCCCAAGAAAGTTGCTGTCTGCTCACATAACATATCCTGATTACCCTCGAAGCTAAGCAGCACTTAGTATAGAATATCGCCATGTAACCCAATCCTCGAAAAGGAAATATCCATGGCACGCAACCCGGTACAGTTTCAGAAGGGAATCAGCCTGAACGAATTCCTCTCCCTGTACGGAACCGAAGACCAGTGCTTCGACGCCCTGTACCGATGGCGATGGCCCAATGGCTTCGTGTGCCCCCACTGTGGCCATGACCGCCACTGCCAACTGACCAGCCGCAAGCTCCAACAATGCAATCGCTGCCATCGCCAGACCTCGATTACCGCGGGAACCATCTTCGACTCCACCAAACTGGCGCTGACGGTGTGGTTCCAAGCCCTGTACCTCATGACCCAGGACAAGAAGGGAGTTTCAGCGATGAAGCTGCACCGCCATCTGGGGATCTCCTACAACGCGGCGTGGCGCATCAGGCACAAGCTGATGCAGGTGATGATGGAGCGAGACCGCCATTTCCCGCTCACCGGTTGGGTCGAACTCGATGACGCCTATCTCGGCGGGGAGCGAAGCGGGGGCAAGCGCGGGCGGGGGGCGCCGGCGAAGACCCCTTTCGTGGCCGCCGTCCAGACCAATGAGCAGGGGCATCCGTTGCGCATGAAGCTGACGGTCGTGAAGGGGTTTCGTACCACTGAAATCGCCACCTGGGCGCAGCAGCACCTGAGCGCCGGCACTCGGGTGCGCTCCGATGGGTTGGCCTGCTTTCATGGCGTCACCGCGGCGGGCTGTGCTCATGAGAGAGTGGTGGTCGGTAGTGGACGTGCGAGCGTACAGCGCCCCGAGTTCCGATGGGTGAACACGATTCTCGGCAATATCAAGAGCGCATTGCGCGGCACTTACCATGCGATTCGACCCAAATATGCTCAGCGATATTTGGCGGAGTTCGAGTACCGATTCAATCGTCGCTTCGACCTGCCCGACATCATCCCGAGGCTTGTCCATGTGGCGCTTCGGACTCCGCCGATGCCCGAACGGCTACTCAAATTACGCTTAGCTTGAGTGGTAATCAGGTAACATATTGTTTTAAATATTCAAAAAGGCAGAAAGAGGCTGTCATCGACTTGAACCCCGAGAGCCACTTCGACCATGCTTCCTCCTTCATGCGCAAGGGGGTGCGATATGTATTCCGGTCAACTCATTTTTTCCCAGATAATGGATCACCTGCCCATGCATACGTTCCGACGATGTGTTCACCGGTATCAAGGCAACCGCTACGTCAAATCATTCACTTGTCTTGATCAGTTTCTATGCATGGCATTTGCGCAGTTGACCTATCGTGAGAGCCTGCGTGATATGGAAGTCTGCCTGCGGGCACATCAGGACAAGCTTTATCACATGGGGCTCCGTGGTTCAGTGTCGCGCAATACCTTGGCCAACGCCAATAAGATGCGCGATTGGCGTATGTATGCGGAGTTTGTGCAAGCGTTGATTCGTATTGCACGTCCACTATATGCCGATGATGATTTGCCCGGATATTGCACGAAGCCGGAGGATTATGATTTTGGGGTGTTGTATGGCCCTGCCCGGAGAGTTTTCGGCGGGTAGAAGGAGGTCGGAAGTCTCCGGGGAGCGTCCTGGAGTGGTTCGGAGGGGGCGCGGAGGGGGTGTTCGAGTCTCGATGGCGTCGTGCGGCGCAGGGCGCCGCTCCGGGTCGAGCCCGGGGTGCGGATTCGGAGCAGAGCCGGGAAGCCGGGGCTTATCCCGCCGTGAGCCGTTGTACGAGCAGCCGGAAGACGGCTTGGTCAGGGCAGGCGGTGGACAGCCGCACCGCCACGGTGCGGGTGCTGCGGGTCACCACCGCCCCGATGCGAAGCAGCCGTAGACGAAGGCTCTGGCATTGCGACCGGGCCAGGCCCGTCCCGCGCAGGGCCGTGCGGCGCATCGTTTCGAGCAGCGTGTACGCCATCCCCGCGAGCAGCAACCGGTACTGGTTCGTCCACCACTTCGAGCTCGAAGTGCGGTCGGCGAACAAGGCCAGCTCCTGTTCCTTGATCCGGTTCTCCATGTCTGCACGCTGACAGTACACCCGGTCATAGAGTTCGTCCGCTTCCCTTTCAAGGTTGGTGACGATGAAGCGCAGGTTGCGTCCCTTCGCGGTGTGTTCGATGCGGGCGATGACCCGCCGGCGACGCCTCCAGGTCCGCGCCGCATACTTGAAGTCGTCGAACGACCGGCTCTTGGCCCTGGTCGCCTCGAAGCCGTCCCTGGCCACCTCGCACGCCACCGCCGCCTCGCGTTCGAGCACCGGATTGCGACCCAGCCCCACGATGTATCCCACGTCGTGGCGCTCGCAATCCGGTGTCGGCAGAACCCCGAGTCCCCCCGAAACACGATGCGAACCCCAGGCCATGCCCGACGCGACCTCTTGACCAACAACGACAATACCCCCCAAGCGTGCTTCGCACCATCCTGGTTCGAACGACGAAGGCAGGCCACCAGCAACTGCTCACCGCAGAACACGTACAACGGCACGAAACAGTAGCTGTCATGGTACCCGTGGAAGAAGGCGCCCGGCTGATGACCGTGCACCGGATCATCGGTCGCGTCGAAGTCGAGCACCAACTCCCGGGGCGCACGCGCGAACGAGGCAATGAATTGCTCAATCAGCTCCTGATGAATCGCAACCGCCCACTGGTGCTCGGCGCGCCGCTCGAACCGGCACCGCGTCGAGGCACTGGCCAAGCTGCGGTCGTGACCGCAGGCGGTCTGAACGACCGGGTCCTCACGAAGGGCGTCGTGGTCGTTCAAATCTTCGTATCCCAACGCGACCGCGTGGACCCTCTGGCGCACCATCGTCACCACCTCGTGGCGAACCTTCCCGCGCTGGCGTGGTTCACCGAGCCGACGTGCGACCCGCTCGGTCAGCCCGAGCCGGCGGTCCACTTCGCGCAACAACAGCGCCCCCCATGAGAAGAAACCGACCCGCCGGAGAAGTCCGCCCGCACCCGGCGCCGACGGCAGCTTGAAAACATCATCGACCCGTGGTTCCATTTCGTCACCGTCTGGCTCCTGGTTATATCCAGCTCAACTCACTGAATTATAACCGATCATGGGGCCAGACGGTACTCCCTTCATGCGATATCCGGGCCAGCGTGGCGTCACTGCTTCCGTAACCTCCCCGAGAACGGCGGTCACGATGGTTCGCTGGGGGGTCTGGTACTGCCCCAACCGTCCTTTCGGGTTACCATGCAGCGCCTCATGGTTCGCGGGCCGGGTCAAGGTCGATGCAGTCTCTCGAAGCCGTCGATTTCACGGAAGCGGGGTTCCCGAAGTGATCGCTGCCTGGCCGCGCATCCCCACGCGATGGACTTGGCTTCAGCCTCTTTGCAAGGAGCCAATCATGACGCCATCGCCAACTCACAGGCAGGATCATGAACCTCCGGCTTTGTGCGATATCCGGGTGGGGCTTCCGCCTTCGCGCGGTCGTCGTCGCGTCGAGCACGGGCCTCGCGAAGGATTCGGGGCCGGCGCCGGGCGCGGGGCGGGGGGATGGCGGCGGCAGGTGCGAAACCGGCGCGATGCCGAAGATGCCGAGCCGGTTGCCTCGGGGGAAGGGGAGCCGACGTCGAGTCGTTCGGTGGGCGCACGGCGGACGGCGCCGGGGGGACGTGCGGTGGGAGAACGGAGCGGTCCGCGCGGGGTCCCGCCGCACGAAACGCGCTCCGTTCGCCTACGCCTTTCGAGCCCGGCGCCGGCATCGCCGCGCCCCGAGCGGCGCTATGGTGTCCCCATGCACGACGCCGCGTACAAGGGCCTGTTCTCCTGCCGTCGGATGGTCGAAGACCTGCTGCGCGGGTTCGTCGCCCTCGAGTGGAGCGATGCGCTCGACTTCTCGACCCTGGAGAAGCTGCCCGCGGAGTACGTGAGCGACGACCTCCGCCGGCGCCACGGCGACGTGGTGTGGCGGGTGCGCTTCCGGGACGAGACGTGGCTGTACCTGCTGGTGATGCTCGAATTCCAGTCCACGGCCGACCCGTACATGGCGGTGCGGATCCTGGTCTACACGGGGCTGCTGTACCAGGACCTCATCCGCCGCGGGGCGGTCGGCGACGGCGGGCGGCTGCCGCCGGTGCTGCCGGTGGTGCTGTACAACGGTCGCCCCCGCTGGAGCGCCCCGGTCGAGGTGGGAGACCTCATCGCCCCGGTGGGAAAGGCGCTGGCGTGCTACCAGCCGTCGCAGCGGTACTTCCTGCTTGACGAGGGGCGGTGGGGGGAGGACGATCTGCCGCGCCGCAATCTGGTGTCGGCCTTGGTGGGGCTCGAGAACAGCGGCTCGGCGGAGAGCCTGTCGAAGTTGCTGGCGGCGCTGTCGGGGTGGCTGCGAAGTCCGGAGGACGACGAGCTGCGTCGGGCGTTCGCGGAGTGGATTCGGCGGGTGGTGCTGCCGGACCGGTTCGCCGGGGCCGCGCTGCCGGTGGTGCAGGCACTGGAAGGAGGAGAGGCGATGCTGGCGGAGAGCGTGAAGGAGTGGACCGAACAGTGGTTCCGCGAAGGCCAGGAAAAGGGGATCGAACAAGGCATCGAACAGGGTCTGGAACGGGGCCGGGAACAGGGCCGGGAGCAGGGGCTCGAGCTGGGTCTGGAGCGGGGCATCGAGCGCGGTCGCGCCGAAGAGCGGGCGCTGCTGTGCCGGCAAGCGGCGCGGAAGTTCGACGCCGAAACGGCCGAACGGCTTTCGGGGTTGCTGGAGCGCCTCGCGGACCCGGAGCGCCTCGCCGAGGTCGGCGACTGGATCATCGAGTGCGGCACGGGTGCGGACCTGCTGAACCGCACGGGGCGCCTCGCCTGACCGGTCCCCCCGTCCCTTGGCGCCCGGAACCCGCCGGCAAGGCCGGCCACTGCCGGGCAGGCGGTGGGGCGATTCGGGGGTTGGCATGGTTCGCGGGCGGATCAAGGTCGATGCAGCCTCTCGAAGCCGTCGGTTTCACGGAAGCGGGGTTCCCGAAGTGACCGCTGCCTGGCCGCGCATCCCCTACGGCGAGATGTCGTTCCGGCGCATCCGGGTGAACGGCTGGCTGTACGTGGACAAGACCCGCTACCTGCGTCCGCTTGAAGACGAGCGCTACGTCTTCTTCATCCGCCCCCGGCGCTTCGGCAAGTCGTGCTGGCTGTCGCTGCTGGAGTGCTACTACGGACGGCACTGGGCACACGAGTTCGAGGCCCTGTTCGGGGACACCGACGTCGGGCGAGCTCCCACCGCTGAGCGCGTGCGCTACGTCGTGGTGCGCTTCGACTTCTCCGCCTTCAACGACAAGCTGGAGACCTTGGAGGAGCGCTTCGAGGGCTACTGCCATACCAAGCTCCGCTACGCGCTGGAGCGGCATCCGGACCTGTTTCCCGAGGCGGCGCTCCGGCGCATCCTCGCGCCCCCCGCCATCGACGGCAGACTCACTGAATTGTTCGCATACGCCGGCGAGCACGGCATCCCGCTCTACCTGCTCATCGACGAGTACGACAACTTCGCCAACACGGTGCTGGCGCACCGGAGGCGGGAAGCCTGTGAGGGACCAAGAGCCGGTTGTTTGGCGAGCCGGCGCGGCCCGTGGAACACCGCCATGCGACCGTCCGGGTAGCGATGCACCCGCACCCGCGCCTTGATGAAGTGGCAACGGTGCGCTTGGGCGGGGATCTGGAGCCGCTTGCCCTGGAAGCTCACGCAGTGGTCTCGCCCGACGGTGCGTTCGTGGTGTTCGCACAGCACGTCGGGCAGTCCCGGGCCGGCGAAGGGCACGAAGGCGCAGCCGGGCTCGGTCGCGGGCACGGCGAACTCCTCGTTGAACACCGCCCGGTAGCGCTCGGCCAGATAGCGGTTCGCGTCGTGCATCGTGTCGATGCCCCGAGCGGCGAGTTTCTTGGGCAGGCGTTCCTGATGGGTGGCAAACATGCGCTCGCACCGTCCGCGTGCCTGCGGGGAGTACGCGGGGATCATCTCCACGCCGAGCTGGTGCATGGCGCGCCCGAACTGGGTGCGGTGGTTTCGGTCGACCTTGCCGCCGGCTTCGGGGGTGAGCCAGTAGTGTGAGCCGCGGTCGGTGTACAGGCTCGATGGCAGCCCTCGGGTCTTGATGACCTCGGCCATCGCCTGGAAGCTCGATGCAGTGCCTTCCTCTTGGACGAAGAACATCGAGTAGTGCTCGGAAGTGGTGTCATCGAGGGTCACGATGAGGTCCCAATGCTGGCCCGGGACCCACTCATGGGTGGAGCCGTCCTGGTGGAGCATCATCCCCGCGACCGGCGCACGCTCGCGGCGGCGCCGGTGCTTGCCCCGGCCCGGAGCCTTGGTCACCAGCCCGGCCCCCTGAAGGGTGTTCTTCACCCACGTGTAGCTGCGCGTGCCCTGGTGCTCGCGGCGGTAGAAGCGGTAGAAGTGCCGAACGTTCCACCCCTCGTAGTGCTCCCGGTACAGCGTCTCGGTGCGCACCACCTCGCCGACCGGAGCACGACGCGCCGAGACCTGCTCCAAGCGCTTGTCCGCGAGCCCGTCCAGCCCCTCGTCCTCGTAGCGGTCCACATAGCGCCGGAACGTGCGCTCGCACACCCCGAGCAGCCGGGCCGCCTCCTCCTGCGTCAGCCGCCGGGACTGCCAGCCTCCGTAGGCCTCCTCGAACCTCATCCGTCGGATCTCCTGTAGCACTTGCGTCCGGGTCATGGGGCACCTCCTCGGCGCCCATCTGACCGGACAGATCACGTGCTACTACACCGGACAGACTATTTGCTCCTGACACTGCGCCGGGCGTGACGCTGGCGCTGTCCCCGGCGTCGGTCTCGGAGAACGGCGGCCTCTCGACGGTGACGGTGGCGGCGGTCTCCGGGGCGTACACGGTGGGCACGGACGCGACCATCACCATCGCGGCGGGGGAGACGACGGCCGCCTCCGATACCGTGTTGGTGACGGCGGTGGACGACAGCATCCACCAGGGGAGCGCGGGGCGGAGCGCGACGGTGACGGCGGCACTCGCCAACGGTCAGGGCGCGGGGGCGGTGACCGGGGCGGCGCTGACCTTGACCGACGACGAGACGTTGCCGACGGTGGCGCTCGTGTTGTCGTCTTCGTCGATTTCGGAGACGGGCGGGGTCTCGACGGTGACGGCGACCTTGTCGGGTGCGTCGAGCGAAGCGGTGACGGTGACGGTGGCTGCCGCGGCGGGGACCGGGGCGGTCGCGGGAGACTTCGCCCTGAGCACGGCCACGACCCTGACGATCGCGGCCGGGGCGACGACGAGCGCGGGCTTGGTGACGGTAACCGCGAACGGCAACGCGGTGGATTCGCCCAACAAGTCCGTGACCGTCTCCGGCACGTCGGCGGGGGGCAACAGCGCCGCGAATCCGTCCGCCGCGACCCTGACCCTGGCCGACGACGACACGGCGGGGGTCTCGGTGTCGCCGGCGACCTCGACGACGAGCCGGCTGCGGACCACGGAGTCGGGGGGGACGGCGACGTTCACGGTGGCGTTGGACAGCGAGCCCACGGGGGACGTGGCGCTCGACGTGGCGAGCTCGGACACGGACGAGGGCACGGTGATGCCGGCGACCCTGACCTTCACGTCGAGCGACTGGAGCACGGCGCAGACGGTGACCCTGACCGGGGTGGACGATACCCCGCCCGCGGCCGACGGCAGCCAGGGCTACACCGTGACCCTGACCGTCAACCAGACGAACACCGCGGACGCGAACTACGACGCGCTCTCGGCGCTGACCGTGTACGCGCTCAACGCGGACAACGAGTTCGGGTTGGACGTGGGCTCGGTGACGGGTCAGGCGACGGAGGCGGGGGGGACGGCGGCCTTCACGGTGGCGCTGCTGACGCAGCCCTCGGCGGCGGTGACGGTGGCGGTCACGAGCCGGGACGAGGGCGGGCGGCGGGGCGCCGGCGGCCTCGACGACCCTGACCTTCGCCGCGGCGGCCTGGAACACGGCGCAGACGGTGACGGTGACGGGGGTGCAGGACCCGGTCGACGACGGCACGGCGGCCTGGAACGTGCGTCTCGACCCGGCGAGCGGGGACGCCGACTACGACACTCTCGACAGCGAGGACGTGTCGGTGAGCACCACCGACGACGACGGCCCGCCGACGGTGACCCTGGCGCTGAACCCCGCGAGCATCGCGGAGAGCGGGGCGGGCAACGTGGCGACGGTGACGGTGCGGCTCTCGCACGCCTCGGGCGCGGCGACGACGGTGACGGGCGCGGCGGGGACGGACGCCACCATCGTCATCGCGGCGGGGGCGACGCAGGCAGCCTCGGACACCGCGACCGTGGTGGCGGCGAACAACACGAGGGACGAGCCGGACCGGACCGGCACGGTGACCGCGACGGTCGCCAACGCCCGTGCCACGGCCGATTCGACAACCATGACGGTGACGGGCGCGGCGCTGACGGTGCGCGACGACGACCCTGCGCCGACGGCGGCGCTGTCGCTGAGCCCGGCGTCGGTCTCGGAGAACGGCGGCCTCTCGACGGTGACGGCCACACTCTCGCACCCGTCGAGCGAGTCCTCGACGGTGACGGTGACGGCGGGTTCGGGGGCGTCGGGCCTCTACACGGTGGGCCTGGACGCGACCATCGTGATCGCGGCGGGGGCGCCGACAGCCGCCTCGGACACGGCGACGGCGACGGGCGGGCGCGGGGTGGCGGCGCCGTCCCCGGCGACCCTGGTCATCCGCGACGACGAGTACGGTCTGGACGTGTCCGTGGCGGCCGGCCTGACGACGACGGAGGGCGGGGGGACGGCGCCGTTCACGGTGGCGTTGCGGACGCAGCCCTCGGCGGCGGTGACGGTGTCGGTGACGCGCTGGGATGCGGACGGTCTCCTGGAGGATGCGAGCGAGGGGCGGGTGGAGCCGTCGTCGCTGGTGTTCACCACGGGCAACTGGGAGACGGCGCAGACGGTGACGGCCGCGACGCTGACCATCGCGGACGACGACGAGAAGGGGTTGGCGTTCGCCGACGGGACGGGCCGGGCGTTCGCGCCGCCGTCGCCGCTCGCGGTGGCGGAGGGCGACCCCGCCGGGGCGCCCTACACGGTGACGCTGACGAGCCGGCCGGCAGGGACGGTGACGGTGGCGGTGGCGAGCGACAACGCGGAGGTGGAGGTCTCCCCTGCCCACCTCACCTTCGCCCCGTCGGACTGGAACGAGGCGCAGACGGTGACCGTGACCGCGCACGACGACGGGGACGACTATGCCGATGCGGCGGTGCTCACGCACACGGCGTCGGGCGGCGGGTACGACGACGGGGACGCGGTGGTGGGGACGCTGGCCGTGGCGGTGGATTCGGAGCGCGGCACGAAGCTCGTGGTGGGTGGCGCGGGCGAGACGACCTACCGCATCGGGGGTCGGACGGTGACGGTGGTGGTGCGGTCCGGCGTGCCGGAGGGGATCGAGCTGGACTTGACGGACCTGCCCGATGCGTCGTCGCACGAGCGTCTGACGCTGGCCTTCGCGCCGGTGGAGGCGCCGGCGGCGAGCGATGCGTTCACCTACGAGTCGGCGGGGCGCGCACGGTGGTGGACGTGGCGGTGACGGAGGGAGCGGTGCCGTCCGCGGGGCTGCGGCTGTGCCTGCCGGTGGAGGAGGCGGTGCGGGCCGCGGCGCGGGGCCGTGCGTTGCGGTTGCTGCACCATGTCGGCGGCGCCTGGACGGAGGTGGCCGGGTCGGCGGAGGGTGACGAGGGAACGAGGGTGTGCGCCAGCGGGGTGGCGGAGTTCTCGCCGTTCGCGGTGGGGTACGCGGACACGGCGCCGGAGTTCACGGGCGACTTCACCATGACGGAGATGGTGTTCACGGTGGACGAGGCCATCGAGGTGGAGCCGCTGCCGGAGGCGGAGGGCGGGGACCGCACGCGCCACGAGCTGGGGCCGCGGCCGCTGGTCCTGCCGCCGGGCCTGGACTTCGACGACGGCGCGGGGGAGGACGAGTGCCCCGGCCAGCCGGCGTACACCCTCTGCGGCACGCCGACGGAGGCGTTCGCGAGGAAGGGCTACACCTGGACAGCGACGGACCTCGACGGGGAGAGCGACAAGCTGGAGCTCACCATCGAGGTGAAGGCGGCCGTCGGTCCGGCTCGCGCGCGCCTTGCGGCGATCAACGAATCGATCCTGCCGGAGCTGTCGCGGGCGTCGTGGGACAGCGCGATGGCGGCGGTGTCGCGGCGGCTGGGGTCCGCGGCGGGGGGCGGGAGCGGGGTCGGCTCGGAGGCGTCCGGCGAGGGGCTGTCCGGGGCGCTGGCGGGGTTCTTGCAGTCGAACGGGCCGGCGCTGGAAGAGGGCGGCGTGTCGTGGAAGGAGCTGTGGAGCGGGCAGTCGTTCGAGACCGGCCTCGGCGGCGGGGGTGAAGGCGGGGGGCTGGGCGGGGGCCGGCCCGCCACCGTCTGGGGGGCGGGGGAGCGGCGGACCCTGTCGCGGGACACGCCCACCCTGGCGTGGTCGGGGGAGCTGTTCGCGGCCCATCTGGGGGCGGACGTGGGGCTCGGCTCCGGGCTCACCGGCGGGGCCGGGGTGTCGTGGTTCGAGAGCGGGATGGACTATACGGACCGCAGCGGGGACGACGGGCCGGTCGAGGGGGTGCACCGGAGCTGGATGGCGAGCGTGCAGCCTTACCTGGGATGGTCGTCGGGGTCCGGCTCGCGGCTGTGGGGGGCGTTGGGCTACGGTGCGGGGGAGGTCGAGATCGTCGACGAGGCGCTGGTGGAGCGCTTCGGTCGTCAGGAGAGCGACAGCGGGCTGCGGGCGGTGGCGGCGGGGGGTGCGTTGCGCCTGTCGCCGGCCGGGGGAGCGCTGCGGCTGGACCTGAAGGGCGAGGGGCAGGCGACGCGCTACGAGGTGGACGAGAACGGGGACCTGATCGAGGGGCTGTCGGTACGCACGAAGCGGCTGCGGGTCTCGGCGGAGGGTACGCGGGAGTACGTGCTGTCCGGTGGCAGGCGCCTCGCGCCGTCGGCGGAGCTGGGGGTTCGCTGGGACGGCGGGGACGGGGCGACGGGCGCGGGGGTGGAGGTCGGCGGCGGGGTGTCGTGGAGCGATGCGGGCGGTCGTCTGACCCTGGAGGCGCGGGGCCGGGCGCTGGCGGCGCACCGGAGCGATCTGGACGAGTGGGGGATCACGGGCGGGATGAAGCTCTCGCCTCGCGCGAACGGTCGGGGCCTGTCGCTCAGCGTGGCGCCGGTGTGGGGGTCTGCGGGGAGCGGTACGGCGCGGCTGTGGGAGGAAGGGGTGGCCGGGAGTCGGTCGCCGTCCGGCGGGCGCCCGGGCGGCGCGGGGCTGGATGCGGAGCTGGGCTACGGAGCGAGTGCGTTCGGGGGCTTCGGGGTGGGGACGCCCTACCTCCGCTACGGGCAGGCGCCGGAGGGGGAGCGCCGCTACGGGCTGGGGTGGCGTCTGGCCCGCCCGGCGGGCGGGTTCGAGCTGGACCTCGAAGGCTGGCGCCGCGAGCGTGAGACGGACCGGCCCGACCACGGGGTGGCCGTCACCCTCGGCGTGCGGTGGTGAAGCCTGTTCCAATACGAAGCCGTCCCCCCCCGGTTCCACTCGAGGCATGTGCGCGGAGGGGTTTTCGCCGGGCGCGCCTCTCGCGAACGCTCTCGGGCACGGCGTCCTGGGAACGCTTGTGTCCCGCCCGCATTGATCGGCGGCGGCCTCGCCGTCCCATTTGCGGGCGGGACGCCCGCGTTCCCAGGACGCCGTGCCCGCGCATGTGGCTCCGTGGGGTGAAATCCACCGAAGTGCCCCTCGAACCGACTCCAAACCACGGAAGAACGCCGTCTGCGTGGGGGTAAAAGATATCTCGCCCCCTCTCTACACCCTCTATATCAAGAGGTTACGAACAGCGCCCGGGGCTCTACTCGACCTGTGCCGGTACGAAGCCGTCCCCCCCGGTTCCACTCGACGCCGTGCCGGTTCGAGCGGCGCGCCGAGCGCCAGTGGGCGATTGCGATCCACCAGGAAATGGTGGCAACCATGCCAGTCCGTGCTCAGGCGAGAACGTCCGGCACCACGACCACGAGAACGCGGGGTCTCGCCCGCAGTGGACCGCAGGCCCGCGACCATCCATGCGGGGGAGACACGAGCGTTCCCGGAGATTCGGCGGCCTCCGATCCGGCCTCCGGTCCCGCTCGCGGTCCGAGGCGAAGCCTCGCTAGAATGTCCCTCGGCGTCCAGGGTTTCCCGCGGGCGCCACCGCTGGAGGGAGCGCGGTCAGGTGCGCCGCGCCGCCGCCGGCCGGAACCCGCACGCCCGCCGGAACGAACGGGCAGGAGGAACGGAACATGCTCTCGATTGGTCCCCTCGAAGGCGCGAGCTTCGGCGTCGAGGCGGTCGGGGTCGACATCGCCCAGGGTCTCGAGGACGGGGTGCTGAGAGCCCTCGCCGACGCCGTGCACGAACACCGGCTGCTCGTCGTCCGCGGCCAGCGCATGACCGAGGACCAGTACCTCGAGTTCGGGCGCTGGTGGGGCGAGCCCATTCCGCACGTGCTCGACCATCTGCGGATGCCGGGCTACCCGGAAATGATGGCGATCGGCAACTACGGCGGTGAATGGAAGGACAACGAGGCGGTCCGCAACGGCGCCGCGTTCTGGCACACCGACCAGTCCTACGAGGCGGTCCCGTCGAGCGCGACGATGCTCTTCTCGATCAAGTCCCCCGAATCCGGCGGCGAGACCCAGCTCGCGGACCTGAAGAGCGCGTACGACGCGCTTCCGGAGGACATGAAGCAGCGTCTCGAAGGGCGCTACGCCTGGCACCTCTACGGTGCGGGCAGCGGCGACGGGGACGAGGCGGTCGCGAACCCCCTCATCACCAGCGAGCAGGTGGAGCGGGTTCCGGCCGTCCGGCACCTGATCGTCCGGCCCCACGACATCACCGGCCGCAGGACCCTCTACGGGGTGGCCGGCACACCCTACGCGATCGACGGGATGGAGGCGGAAGAGGGCGCGGCGATCCTCGGGGAGCTCAAGCGGCACGCGCTCCAGGAACGGTTCATCTACCGCCACAGGTACCGGGTCGGGGACGTCGCGATCTACGACACCACCCAGACCCTGCACTCGGGAACCCCGATCGAGCCCGCGAGGGACGAGCGCAACACCCGGCTGCTGTGGCGCATCAGCGTGCGCGGAACCCCCCGCGCCTGGCACTGACCGCCCGCCGGCCCCGACGGTTCCCGGCACTCGTATTCGGCAGGCTGTGCAAGAACAAAAGTAATGCGAAACCGGACTATCCCGGACGAAACACCGAAAAATAAAGAGTTGCGACCCCCCCGAACCGACGGCCTGATCGGGGGCTTCGATCGGAAAATAATGCGAAATTTCGGCGAAAATGGCCCGGAAAACGAGATTTTCCGGACCATTTTCGGGGATCGTTTTGCGGCGCCGCGGCGCTCGGAGGGCGGCGAGCGGTTCGTCTATCGCCGGCGGTCAGCCGGCCGGGCTAGAAGATGACGTCGGGGTGCCACTTGGCCGGCGCCGTGGCCGGCCGGGGCTTGGTATTGCGGAACACCACGGGGAGGGTCGAGCGCAGCGGCTCCTCCACCACCGGCCAGTACGCGGAGTAGAGCAGCCACCAGAAGTCAGCCGGGTCGTGGGCGGGATCGAGCAGGAAGAGCACCCGCCCCTCGGAGCTGAAGTCCACCGGGGTCGGGGAGGCCAGCATCCGCTGCATCCATGGCACGTCGAAGTGCTCCCCGGTCACGGTCCCGGCCTCATCGTCCCAGACGATGCTCCTGGGCTCACGGCCCCGCATCCGGTCTGGCAGCATGATGGTGTGCACAGCCATTCAGGGGTTGTAGTGGAAGAGCATCCCCAGAAGCAAGTCCAGCATCTCGGGGTCGTCGCGGGCCATCTCCCCCAGGTACTCCTGGCCGGACAGCGGATAGAAGAGCATCTGGTAGCCGCGGGTGATGACCTCCAGCGCCGGGGCCTCGAGCCCCTCGTACTCCCGACTCGCATAGGCGTCGACGTACTGATCCCGCCGCCCCCGGTCCTCCGGTCGGTAGGGACAGGCAGCCCGGCCAGGGGCGGGCGCCGGTGGCCACGGGTCATGTTGCGCTTCAAGGTGGTATGGACCGCGGCCGGCGTGATCCTCGCGTTCGGCGTCATCGCTTCGATCCTGTTCGGCTTCACGGACCTCGTTACCGGGATGGCCCCGGTCGAGATCACGATTCAGAGGCTGCCCGTCCCGTAGCGGCCGAGTGCACCCCGGACGGCAGGACGCCATTCCGGGCGCTCGACTCCCGGTGCACGAGCTGCCGCCCGCGGCGGTCGGCGGCGACGCAGCCCATCCGGCCGAGGGCGCGCTGAAGTACCGGGTCCTGGAACCTTGGCTCAGCCGCCGGGGCCGGTCGTCGAGGCGCGCAACCCCAGCATGTGGCAGATGGCGAAGGTGAGGTCGGCGCGGTTGAGGGTGTAGAAGTGGAAGTCGGAGACGCCTTCGGCGGCGAGGATCCGGCACTGCTCCCCGGCGACCATCGCCGCGACCAGCTTGCGGGCTTCCGGATCGTCCTCCAGGGTCTCGAACAGCCGGGACAGCCAAGCGGGCACGGCGGCCCCGCACATGCGCGCGAAGCGGGCGACCTGCCCGTAGTTGGACACCGGCAGGATACCCGGGATCAGGGGGGCTTCGATCCCGGCCCGGCGGACCCGGTCCCGGAAGCCGAGAAACCGCTCGGGGTCGAAGAAGAACTGGGTGATGGCCCGGTTCGCGCCCGCGTCCAGCTTGCGCTTGAGGTTGTCGAGGTCGAAGCGCGGGCTCGGGGCCTCGGGATGGGTCTCGGGGTAGGCGGCGACCGAGACGTCGAAGTCCGCGATCCGGCGAAGCCCGGCCACGAGGTCGGCCGCGTGGGCGTATCCCCCCGGATGCGGCGCGTAGCTCGTCTCGGATTCGGGGGGGTCGCCGCGCAGGGCCACGATGTGGCGGACCCCCGCCGCGTGGTAGGAGCGCGCCACCTCGTCCACCTCCTCGCGCGAGGCGCCGACGCAGGTGAGGTGGGCGGCCGGGGTGAGCGAGGTCTCTTCGAGGATCCGGCGCACCGTCGCGTGGGTGCGGTGACGGGTGCCGCCGCCCGCGCCGTAGGTGACGGATACGAACCGCGGATCGAGCGGGGCGAGGCGGAGGATGGACCGCCACAGGGTCTTCTCCATCGCCTCCGTCCGGGGAGGAAAGAACTCGAACGACACCCCGATGCCGTCCATCCCCGAGAAACGGAGCGCGAGGGCGCTCGGCCGCTCCGGGACGGCGGCGGGCTCGCGCTCGCGCTCGGTCATTTCGTTCGTCGTGGACCTCTCCCGCTTCCTGACGGGGCCGTGATACGCCGGGCAGGGAAGATCATCGCACGGTTGCCCTATCATGCGGGTGCGAGTGCGGGGGCGGGTCACCCGAGCGGGCGCGTGCCCGGAACGCCGGCCGGGGGCGCGGCGGACACGGTGGACGCGGCAGGTACGGGCGGACCGGAACCGGGGGAGGAGGAGAGCGATGGTCAAGCTGGTCGTCTACTTCAAGCGCCGGGCCGGCATGGAGGTCGAGCCCTTCCAGGAATACTGGCGGACCCGCCACGCGGAGGTGGTCTCCGGGCTTCCCGGGATCCGGCGCTACGTGCAGTCCCACACCCTCCTCGCGGGCTATCGCAAGGGGGCGCCCGCCTTCGACGGGGTCGCGGAGGTCTGGTTCGACGACGTGGGCGCGATCCGGGCGCTCGACGGTACGGACGCGCTCCGGGCGGTGCAGGAGGACGAGGCCCGGTTCATCGACCGCTCCACGATGCGGACCCTCGTGACCGACGAGCACCTGATCAAGGACGGCGACCCGCCGGACGGAGGGGTCAAGAACATCGAGTTCGTGCACCGGCGGCCGGACCTCGGGGTCGAGGGGTTCCAGCGCTACTGGCGCGAGGTGCACGGCCCGCTCGCGAGCGGGATCCCGGTCATCGTGCGCTACGTGCAGAGCCACTGCCGCCGGGGTGGCTATGCGAACGGTCGCCAGCCCCCCTGCGACGGGGTCGCGCTCACCTGGTTCGCGAGCACGGAGGCGATGCGCGAGTCGGCGCGGACCGACGCCTATGCCCGAACCCGCGCCGACGAGGCCAACTTCATCGCACCGGGGGAGCTCCCCTTCATCATCACCCGGGAGCACGTCGTCATCGCCTGAGCGCGCGCCGCGCCGCGCCGCACGGCCCCGCCGCGCCCGGCGGGCGGCCCGGGCAGGCAGCGCGCGGGAGCGGGCGCCGGCCCCTCCGGCCGCTCAGGCGAGGCGGTCGAAGCGGAAGGGGGCGAGCCGCTCCGGCGCCTTCCCGCTCGTCAGCTCCTCGGCGGCGAGCCGCCCGAGGTACGGCCCGAGCGTCACCCCGCTATGGGTGACGATGACGTAGAGGCCGCGGACCCCGCTGACCGGGCCGATGATGGTGCGGTCGTCCACGGGCACCGGCCGGACCCCGATCCGGACCGTGCACCCTCGGGCCAGCGCTTCCAGGGGCGCTCCCCCGCCGAGTCCGGGAACCAGGGCGCGCGCACGGGCGAGGAGAGCGAGCGCTCGCGCCTCCGCGTCTTCCGGCGCCTCGCTCCCGGGGTCCGCGTCCTCGGAGCCGATGCGAAGGCCGCCAGCCGGGCCGGGCCGGACGTGGAATGCGTTGTCTCCCGTGTAGAGCACGTGGCGGACGAGCCGGAAGGGCGCGGTGTCCGGGGTGTCGACGAGGAGACCGGGCCGGCGGAGGAGGAAGCGGCGGTTGCCGAGCTCCCCCGGCCGGAGCCATGCCCTGAGCAGGGTTTCGGTGCCGGGGCCGAGGGCCGCGACCACCACCGGGGCGGTGAGCCGTGCGCCGCCGGCCTCGACCCCGCGGACCGCGCCGGCTTCGTCCCGCAGCAGCCCGGCGACACGTCCCCGGCCGCCCGCGATCACCGTCCCTCCCCGCCGCCGCACCTCGTCGCAGAGGAGATCGACGGCGCGGGGAACGTCGAGCCATGCGTCGCAGAAGGCGAGAAACCCTTCCGCGCCGGGCGACACGGCAACGTGCGGCTCGAGCGCCCGGAGGGTGTCCGCGTCGACGGGGGTGACGGGGTAGCTCCATTCCCGCAGCCGCTCGACCTGGCGGCGCAGGGCCTGCCGGCGCTCCTCGTCGTCCGCATCGGCCCATGCGATCATCCCGGTGGGATGGAGCCCGAGGCGCGCCTCGCCGAATTCCCGCGCGAGGGTGCGGTAGTGCTCGGCTCCGCCCGCATTCAGCCGGTGGTAATCCTCCCGGTCGGCCTTGGCCGTCGCGTTGATCCAGGCGAAGCTCGCCCCGCTGGTCCCCCGCTTTCCGCCCGGCGAGGAGCCGATGGGGTCGGCGTCGAGGAGGGCGACCCGGACGTTCGCCCGGGCGAGCGCGAACGCGGCCCCGGCGCCGACGATGCCGGCCCCGGCCACGATCGCGTCGAAGCCGTTCACCGGCCGGCGGGCGCGGCGGCGAAGGACCGGGGCCGCGGGTGCGAGCGCGGGCGCACCGGCACCGGGCGGCGCGCCGCCGGACGGCGCGTGGAGCCCCCCATCAGAACGGTACGTCGAGCGCTTCGCAGAGGAATCGCACGAACCCGCCCGCATCGCGCGCCCGGGCGGCTACGAGGTCCGGGAACCCCGGCCCGAGCGCGTCCCCCGGCGGAAGCTCGTGGATGGCGATGAAGTCCTTTCGCTTGAGGTCTTCCGCGAAGGGATGGTCCTTCTCGAACCCGCGCGGAACCCGCTTGAGGCTCTCGCCGCCGAGGCGGAACCGCGCCCCGAACGCGGCGCCATCGCGGACCGCGCGCCACACGTCCGGCTCTTCGTCGATACGGGAGCGGATCATGAAGAGGGCCGCGGAATCGGGCCGCCACACCCCCGCCCCGAGGAACGCGCTCCCCGGCTCGAAATGGACGTAGAACCCCGGCGCATGGACGTCGCGGCCGAGCGCATGGCGGAACTGGATCCCCACGTTGGTCTTGTACGGCGTCTTGTCGCGCGAGAAGCGGGTGTCTCGATGGATCCGCATCAGGGAGCCCCCCGTCTTGCGGTCGTCCGCCCGGAAGTGGGGAGAGACGGCGGCGAGGGCCGGAGCCATGGCGCGGATGAACGCACGGGCCGGCTCGCGTACCGTCTCCTCGTAGCGCTCCCGGTTCGCGGCGAACCAGGAGCGATCGTTGTTCGAGCGGAGGTCTTCCAGGAACGCCGCCAGCCCGGGCTCGAAGCCCCGGAACTCCTCCTCCCCACGTCCCCCCACGTTCCCCATGGTCGCTCGCACCCTCCCGGATCCGGGGCCGGTCGAGGCTCAATGTAGCAGAGGGACGGCGGCGCACGGTATCATCGGTTCGGGCGGGGAATTCGTGCCCTGCCTTCATCGACTCCAGGCTCGAAGACGACGCTCCGCCCGGGTTGGCGGAACGGGGAGACCATGCGAGAGAGGGGTGCCGGATGAAGCGCCGCCGATTCCTGGGAACGGGCGCGGCCGTCGGGGCGGCGGTGGCGGGGGCCGCCGGCTCCGCGCCGGCCGTCTCGCGGGGATTGAAGGAGCTCAAGCTCGTCACGTCGTTCACGGCCAATTTCCCGGGGCTCGGTACTTCCGCCGCTCGCGTCGCCCGGCGCATCACCGCCGCCACCGACGGCCGGGTGACCGTGCGCCTGTTCAATGCGGAGGAGCTGGTCCCCGCGTTCGAGGTGTTCGACGCCGTCTCGGACGGCACCGCGGAGATGTACTTCTCGCTGGAGTACTACTTCTCGGGACGGACCCCCGCGTTCAATTTCTTCACCTCGGTTCCGTTCGGGATGACCTGCCACGAGGCCTGGGCATGGCTCATGTACGGCGGCGGCTACGAGCTGTGGAGAGACCTCCACACCGAGTTCGGGACGGTGCCGTTCGCCGGCCCCTCCTCCGGGGTCGGGATGGGCGGATGGGCCAACCGGAAGATCGCGGGGCTCGGCGACTTCCAGGGCATGAGATTCCACATGCCCGGCCTCGGCGGAGACGTGCTGCGCGCCCTCGGGGTCGCGGCGGTCAGCCACCCCTCCACGAGGATCCTGCCGGCCCTGCGGTCCGGCGCCCTCGACGGCGCGGAGTGGTTCGGGCCGTGGCGCGACCTCCAGCTCGGGTTTCACCGCGTGGTCAAGCACTACCACTGGCCGGGGTTCCACGAGCCGGGGACGATGGCGAGCTATGCCGTCAACAAGCGCTTCTGGGAGGGCCTCTCCGCCGCGGACCGCGAGGCCGTCACCGCCGTCCTCCAGGCCGAGGCGCACGTCCAGACCGCCGAGTACGACGGTGCGAGCCCGGCGGCGCTCGCCGCGCTCGTGTCGGAGCACGACGTCAAGCTGCACAGGTTCTCCAATCGCCTGCTCGGCAAGCTCGGGGAGGCCTCGTCCGACGTCGTCAGCGGGATCGGCGCCTCCGACCCGACCACCCGGAAGGTCTGGGACAGCTACCGTTCGTTCCGCAGGCTGGTCGTCAAGTGGTCCGGAATCGGCCTGCAGGGCTACATGAACGCCCGGTCGCTGCCCTTCAAGTACGGGTGACCGGATTCGTCCCGGCCGCGAAGCGCCGGGCGATCGCGTCGGCGATCGCGGTTGCGGGCGCGCTTCTTCCGGCCGCGGCGCCGGCCCATCCCGGCGGCCTCGCGAAGGACGGGTGCCACGCTCACCGGGCGAGCGGCGCCTGCCACTGCCACCGGGAAGGAGCCGTCCGCCCCGGCTGCACGGTCGGGAGCCCGTGGGGGAAGGACGGCCGGAAAGCGGGAGTCGAGCCAGCCCCGGCGCCGGCACCGGGCCCGGCGCCGGCCTCCGTTCCGACGCCGGCGTCCCCGCCCCCGCGTTCGGCCGAGCGCCCGACGGGGGCGCGGCCCGCGCGGCCGGAATGGATCCGGATCGCGAGCTGGAACCTCAACCTGCTGCACTGGCGCACGGGCGGCGCCCTGTGGCGCGGCGCGGTCGCCCGGAGCGAGGAGGACTACCGGGTCCTCGCCCGCTATGCCCGTGACCTCGACGCGGACGTCATCGCCTTTCAGGAGGTCAACGGGCCGCGCGCCGCGGCGAGGGTCTTCCCCGCCCGGGATTACGCCCTCCACTTCTCCGGGCGCTACGACTCCCGCTATGACGACATCTACGTCGGGTTCGCGGTGCGCAGGGGAAGGTTCGACCGGGTGGTCAGGCGCGACGAGCCGGCCCTCGGGCTCGGGGCGGGCTCCCGCTACGAGCTCCGGTGGGGGGTCGATCTCGCCGTTCGGCGCGACGGACGGACCCTTCGGCTGCTCAACGTCCATCTCAAGTCGCGCTGCTTCGCCAAGAGCCTCGACAACCCCCGCAGCCGCCACTGCCGGAAGCTCGCCCGGCAGATCGATCCCCTCGAGTCTTGGATCGACGCCCGCTGGCGCGAGGGCGCGCCCTTCGTGGTCCTCGGCGACTTCAATCGCGCGATGGATCGGCACGGGCCGCGCGACCACCTGTGGCGCGCCCTCGACGACCGCGATCCGCCGGGATTGAAGCTCCACCGGCTGCCTTCCGGCCGGAGCCCGGCGTGCTGGCGAGGGACCTCCCGCCACCACCGCCACCCGATCGACTTCTTCGTGTTCGGGGCGCGCGCCTGGGGGCGGGTGGACGCGGCCTCCTTCCGGCAGGTCGTGTGGGCCGCCGCGGACGCCGACCCGCGGCGCGGCCTGCCGTCCGACCACTGCCCGATCACCGTCGACCTGCTCCGGTAGGCCCCTTCTCCGCGCCGGATGGAATGCGAATGGGCGCTCAGGCTCCGGAATACTCCGTTTCGAGCTCGGCGATCCGGGTGCGGACCTCGCGCACGAACTCCGGGTGGCGGCGCGCCGTATCCCCCCAGAGGCCGGGCAGGCGAGCGAACTCCTCCTCGCGGCCGGGCGCGAGGAGCGGGCGGACCATCGGCAGCTTCGGGTCCACGTAGTCGAATTCGAGACGCCCGGCCTCGAGACGCCGCAGGAAGACGTACCAGCTCGCGATGGAGGTCAGCGCCAAACGGGGCATGATCCCTCGCGCGAAGCACGCCCGGACGGTGGGCAGCAGGAATACCGGGAACTTGCTCGTACCGTCCATGGCGATCCGCGAGATCCGGTCCGCGATGGACCGGTTCATGAAGCGCCTCTTCACCGAATCGCGGTAGGCGGGGAGGTCGACCGGCGTTCCGCGATCGAGGGACGGCAGGATCTCGGTCGTCGTCAACGCATCGAAGAAAGTGTCGAGGGCCGGGTCCCGGAGCGCCGCGTCACAGGTCTCGATGCCTCGGAGCGCCGCGAGATAGGCGAGCGCGAGATGGCCGCCGTTCAGGATGCGGACCTTGGCCTCCTCGTAGGGGTGGACGTCTTCCACCAGCTCGGCCCCGGCCGTGTCGAGCTCGGGGCGCACGCCGACGAAGCGGTCGCCGATCACCCACTGCATGAAACGCTCGCAATGGACCGTGAAATCGTCGGCGATGCCGAATCGTTCGGCCACCTCGCTCGCCTGCCGCGGCTCCGGGCGGGGGGTGATCCGGTCCACCATCGAGCAGGGGAACGACACGTGGTCGGAGACCCACGAGGCCAGCCCCGGCTCGCCGGCCGCGATCAGGTAGCACCGGAGGTTGCGCTCCAGCATCGTGCCGTTTCCGCGCAGGTTGTCGCAGCAGAGGACCGTCAGGGGCCGGCCTCCCGCGGCGCGGCGTTTCCCGAGCGCCGCCCGGAGGTAGGCGTAGATCGAGCTCTTCCCCGCGCCGTCGATCTCCGCCCGGATCTCGGGGCTGCCGAGATCGATCCGGCCGTCGTCGCCGAGGCAGTAGCCGCTCTCGGTGACCGTGGCCGACAGCAGCCGGACGCCGGGCTCGGCGACGACGTCCTCGGCCGCTTCCGCGTCCCGCGACCAGTCGAAGAACGCCTTGTGCGCCCGCACCAGGCGGAACTCCGAGCCGCCGTCCGGATCGCAGGACTTGACCACGTACTCGCCGCCGGCGGTGCGCAGCCGCGCGAGGTCCCCGGAATGGGCGGCGCGCAGGTTGACCCCGGCGACCGCCCAATTCAGATCGCCGGTACGCTCCATCATGTCGTCGAAGTACACCGCCTGGTGGGCACGATGAAACGCGCCCACCCCGACGTGCACGACGCCGACCCGCGCGGCGTCGCGGTCGTAGCCGGTACGCAGCAAGGGCGCCTCTTGCGTCATTCGACCTCCGTCCCGCGGCTCCGTCGGCGGGCAAGCCCCCCGCGCGCCTCGTTGCGGCAGGCGCGCGGGGTCGTTCCCGGGTCCGCGGCCGGCGGGATCACTTGACCGCCCCGAAGGTGAGACCCTGCACGAGCTGCCTCTGGCAGAACCAGCCGAACACCACGATCGGGGCGCAGGAGAGGGTCGAGACCGCGGAGAGCTTTGCCCAGAACAGGCCCTCGGGGCTCGAATAGGACGCGACCAGCGCGGTCAGCGTGCCGGCATCCGAGGCGGTCAGGTTGATCGACCAGAACGCCTCGTTCCAGCACAGGATGATGCTGAGAAGCGCGGTGGACGCGATGCCTCCCCAGGTCAGCGGGAGCAGCACGTGCGCGATCTCCCGGAACGCGCCGGCGCCGTCGATCCGGGCCGCCTCCAGGATCGCGGGGGGGACTTCGCGGAAGTAGCTGAACAGCATCCAGACGACGATCGGCAGGTTGATCATCGCGAATATGATCGCGAGCACCGTGCGGGTGTCGAGCAGCCCGGCCTGCCGGGCGAGCAGGTAGACGGGCATCAGCACGCCGACCGCGGGCAGCATCTTCGTGGACAGCATCCAGAGCAGGACGTCCCTCGTGAACCGGCCGCCGTGAACCGCCATCGCATAGGCGGCGGGAATCGCGAGCGCGAGGGCGAGCGCGGTGCCGCCGAACGCGGTCACGACGGAGTTGACGGCGTAGCGGAAGTAGTCGCTCCGTTCCTGCACCAGCACGAAGTTGTCGAGCGTGGGCTCGAAGAGGACGAGGGGCGGGACCGAGATCGCCTGGAGCTCGGTCTTGAGGCTGGTCAGCATCATCCACAGGATCGGAAAGAACATGGTGAGGGCGGCCGCCCAGGCGGCCCCGGTGCGGAGCGGCAACCGAAGATTCCGTCCCGCCGTCCTGGCCTTCATCGGGGTCACCTGACCACCAGGCTCTTGCCGACGAGCCGGATCAGGAAGATCGCGACGACGTTGGCGAGGACGATCGCGATCACGCCGCCGGCCGAGGCGACCCCGGCGTCGAACTGGAGGAGGGCCTGGGAGAAGATGAGAAACGCGAGGTTCGTGCTGTCGAACCCCGGCCCGCCGCCGGTCGTGACGAAGATCTCGGCGAACACCGAGAGATGGAAGATCGTCTGGATCATGACGACGACCGCGATCGACCGGGCGAGGTGCGGGAGCGTCACGTAGAGGGCCTTCTGCCACCCGTTGGCGCCGTCGATCTCCGCCGCTTCGAGCTGTTCCCGATCCTGCGACTGGAGGGAGGTCATGAAGATCAGGAACGCGAACGGCGTCCACTGCCAACTGATCATCCAGATGATCGAGCCGAGGGGAAAATCGGCGAGCCAGTCCACCGGCTGAAGGCCGACCGCGCCGAAGGCGGCCGCGAACAACCCGTACACCGGGTTCATGAACATGTTCTTCCAGAGCAGGGCGTTCACCGTCGGCATGATGAAGAACGGCGAGATCAGCATGACCCGCACGATCCCGCGCCCGGGGAACCGATGGTCGACGAGGAGGGCCAGCGCGAGCCCGAGGGTGACGGTGACGGCGAGAACCGACCCGACCAGGAGCAGCGTGTTCAGGGCCGCGGGCAGGAAGGCCGGATCGGTGAGGAAGAATTCGTAATTGGAGGCGCCGACGAAGCCGGTCCGCTCCGGGTAGAGGAGGTTGAACCGGATCGTCGAGAAGTAGAGGGTCATGCCGAGTGGAACGGCCATCCACAGGAAGAGCATGACGATGCCGGGCGCTTGCAGCATGTTCGCGAACCGGCCGCCCATCATCGGCATCGGATCTCCGCCGCAATCGCAGGAGGAGGACGGGCGGCCCGGACGGGCCGCCCGTCCCCGAATCGGTCAACCTCCCCGGACGAGGGTCTCGTCGGGAGCGGGTGCGTCCGCTACGGGCTAGTAGTACCCGGCCTTCCTCATCTCCCGGTCCGCCGCGGTCTGGGCCGCGGCCAGGGCCTCCTCGACCGACACCTTGCCGGCGAGGGCCGCGCTCATCTGCTGGCCGACCGCGATCCCGATCGCCTGGAACTCCGGGATCGCCGCGAACTGCACGCCGGTGTACGGGGTGGGGTCCTGGGTGCTGTTCGAGGGATCGGCAGAGAGGATCGCGGCCAGCTCCGCGTCGGCGAAGACCGCGGCGGCCTGGAAGCTCGGGTTGTCGTAGGTGCTCTGGCGGGTGCCGGTGGGGACCGAGCCCCATCCGTTGGTCTCCGCCACGAGCTCGATGTACGCCTTCGACGTCGCCCATTCGATGAACTTCCGGGCGTCGTCCGCCTGCCGGGTGCCGGCCGGAACCGCGAGCGCCCACGCCCAGAGCCAGTTGGCCCCGCGATGGGTGACCGCCACCGGCGCCTGGGCGAAGGCGACCCGGTCGGCCACCTTCGACTGCCGGGGGTCGGAGATGAACGAGGCCGCGATGGTCGCGTCGATCCACATCCCGCACTTGCCTTCGTTGAACAGGGCCAGGATCTCGTTGAAGCTGTTCGCGCTCGAACCCGGAGGGCCGTAGCTGTCGAGCAGGTCCACGTAGAAGCTGACCGCGTGATTCCACGCCGGGCTGTCGAGCTGGGGCATCCAGCTCTCGTCGAACCAGCGCGCCCCGAAGGAGTTGGCCATCGTGGTCAGGAACGCCATGTTGTCGCCCCATCCGGGCTTCCCCCGAAGGCAGATGCCGTAGACGCCGGCATCGCCATCGTGGATCGCGGCGGCCACGTCCGCGACGTGCCCCCAGGTGGGGTTGTCCGGCATGGTCATGCCGGCCGCCTCGACCAGGTCCTTGCGGTACATGATCATGGAGCTCTCGCCGTAGAACGGCGCCGCGTAGAGCTTGCCGTTCGCCGACAGCCCGCCGCGCATGGCGGGCAGGATGTCGTCCGCGTCGTAGTCGGCGCCGAATTCCAGCGCTTCGAGCCAGCCGCGCGCGCCCCAGATCGGCGCCTCGTACATGCCGATCGTCATGACGTCGAACTGGCCGCCCTTGGTGGTGACGTCGGTGGTGACGCGCTGCCTGAGCGTCCCTTCCTCGAGCGTGACCCAGTTGACGGTGATGCCGGGATTGGCCTTCTCGAAGTGGCCGGTCAGCTTCTGCATCTCGATCATGTGGCCGTTGTTGACGGTCGCGACGGTGATCTCGCCCGCCATGGCCGCCGCTCCGAGTACCGCTGCCGCGGCCCCGGCGAACGTCGCATGGAACGTCTTCTTCATGTCTTCCCTCCTGGCCGTGCCGTTGTGGTGGACCCTGGAACCTGTTGGCCGTCGGCACACCCGTCCAACAGGATTCAGCCGCTTTCCGGTACTGTTTTTTCCAGGATGGCGCCGATCTTCCCCGATTTCCGTCGGAAATTGCAAAATTTCCGGGCCGGCGGGCCGACCTCTTCATCGCTCGCAGCCGGCGGCGGGCGGGCTGGTCGGCCGGCCGAGCGAGCGAAGGCGCACGGCCCTGCCTCGGCGCCGGCGTCGCGCCGAAGGGGGATTCCGCAGGACACGCACCGGCCGCGACGCTCGCCGAACCGGAACATCGGGGCCGTCCGATCCTGCCGTCGGCCGCCGCCCACCGTGCTATGCTCGCCAGCATGAGCGCCGCCGCCTTCGATACGTACACCGCCGCGAAGCGCCTTCGCGACGCCGGCTTCGACGAAGACCAAGCCGAGGCGGCCGTTTCGATGGTCCGCGACGCTGCCGCCGCCGGTCGGGACCAACTGGCGATGAAAGCGGATCTCGCCACCCTCCGGGCGGATATCCGGGCAGACATCGCCGCCGCGTTCGCCGGCCTCGAACGCCGCTTGGTCGGATACGGCATCGCCGTCGCCGGGTTGCTGTTCGCCGCCCTCAAGCTGTTCTGATGCGCGACGGGCAGATCGTAAGGATCTCCCGCCGCGCCCGGCGGCCGCGGCGGGGGCGGCCCACCGTACCGCACCCGGTGGGGCGTGCTATGTTCACGCCTCGGCTCCCGGGTGGAGGAACGTTGAACCATGACCGCGCCGTTCATGCTCCCCATCAAGAGCATTACTCCAAGGGGACTCCTCTCGTTCGGCCCCGATACCCCGCCGCTCGAGCTGCGGCCGCTCAACGTTCTGATCGGGCCGAACGCATCCGGCAAGTCCAACCTGATCGACCTGCTGAGGCTGGTGAAAAGCCTGCCGTCCGATATGCAGGCGTCCATCCGCGGCGGGGGCGGCATCGAAGGATGGAACTGGAGGGGGCGTGCCCCCAATACCGAGCCTTCGACCGATCCTTCGTTGGAACTGATCACATCCCCTCTTTCCTCCTTCGAGCCATGTCATCATCGCTTGGAGTTCGAAAAAAATGTTCTCGGATCTGATTTTTGGATCTGGTCCGAAGTAATCACGGATGGAGACGACATCCTCTATCAATCCGATCTCCTGAACAAACGGATTCATATGCGATCCGGCAATGGCGAACTGGTCGATACCCCCTACCACAAACAGCACAAACGGGGCCAATCCGCCTTGGCGCAGTTTCGCTCCTTCAGCGATTACCCGAATTTTACCTGGTTGAGTTTCCTGTATGAAGGAATTCATATCTATGGAACCTGGGAATCGGGCAGGGGAACTTCTCTCCGGAGGGCGCAGCCTGCGGACTCTCGCGGCGACCTCCTGGAGGAGGATTGTTCCAACCTGGGCCTCTTTCTCAACCAGACCTTGAGTACCGCACCTGCATACAAACGTCAGGTGGTCGAAGGGATGAGCGAACTGTATCCGAGATTCACCAATTACGAAGTGGTCGTCAACAGCGGAGCGGTGCAGATCTTCTTCACGGAAGAAGATACGTCGATCCCCGCCGCCCGGTTGTCCGATGGCGCCCTGCGTTACCTGTGCCTGCTGGCGATACTCTACAACCCCAAGCCGCCGCGCGTCGTGTGCATCGAGGAGCCGGAGCTGGGACTGCACCCGGACATCGTGGGGGGGTTGGCGAAGCATCTGCACGCGGCCAGCGAGCGGATGCAGCTGATCGTGGCGACGCATTCGGACATCCTGATCGATGCGCTGTCGGATACGCCGGAGTCCGTCGTCGTGTTCGAGAACGATGACGGCGCGACGCGGATGAACCGGTTGGATGCAGACGAGTTGAGCGGGTGGCTGGAGGACTACCGGCTTGGCCAGCTCTGGACGAGCGGGCAGATCGGGGGCACGCGCTGGTGAGCGTCAAGGTCCAGGTGTATGTGGAGGGCGGCGGAGACAGAGCAGAGCTCAAAATGCAGTGCCGAAAGGGGTTCCGGGAGTTGCTGGCCAAGGCAGGATTCAAAGGCCGCTTGCCCAGGGTGTTTCCATGCGGCCCGCGAGACCGTGCCTTCCGCGATTTCCAAAGAGCCCTCCGCAAGGGCGACGGATACCCCATCCTCCTCGTGGACAGCGAGGATCCGGTAGCGGGCGCCAACCGGGCCGACGCCAACCCGTCCGGCGCGTGGCGGCATCTTGCCGAACGCGACGACTGGACGAAGCCGTCCGGCGCCAGGGACGAACAGGCGCAACTGATGGTGACGACGATGGAGACGTGGCTGCTCGCAGACAGGCGGGCACTCATCAATTACTTCCCCGGCATGAACGTCAACGCGCTTCCACCGGAGGGCGATTTGGAGAGCCGCCGCAAACCGGACGTTGCCGACGCCTTGCGGGACGCTACGCGGCCGTCAAGCAGGGGCCGTTACCACAAGGGCAACCACTCGTTCGATCTTCTGGGCAAGGTCGACCCGCGGGAGCTGAAGACCAGGCTCCCGCACTTCCGCCGCTTCGTCGAAGCGCTGGAGACGAGACTGCCACCGGTATAGGCCGTGCTTGACCGGGAGCTCTCCCCGGCCGTGCCTCCTCCGAGGCGTCCTCAAGTCGTCGATCGCGACAAGGCCCCAGGAAGGTCGTGGCAATGTTCCAAGGATTCTCCGACCCCGGGCCGAGGTATCTCCTCGAGACCCGCAACCCGGCAGGTCCGGTATTTCCGTCGGATACTCGTCTTCGGTATCCTCCGAAGAATCTGTGAGGGCGTATTTACGGTTTCATGGTTTCTTTCCGCCGGCTCTCTATTTTCGTCGATGGGCGGGTGCATCGCCAAGTGTCGTGGAACCCCCGGGCACGCCGTTTCGGAAAGAGCAGGACCGGGTGCGATGGATTCGGCGAATACAACGCCCGCGTCGTATCGGGCATGGCGTCACTTCAGATCGATGTACCTCACCGGAACCAGGCGATGGCCCAGCATGTCCACCGCGGCCTGTGCCTGTTCCAGGATCACGTAGCCGAGGAGGGGTTCCGGGCCTCCATCCTCCGAATCCGGGAAAATCGCTTCGTTGAAGATGGGACGGAAGCCTTCCATCCTGATTCGCACCGGGCCGCAGGCTTCGCCGCGCACGACCCCCTGGTTGGCCAATTGCAATTCGACCGGTTCCGAATGTCGGAAGTTCCCGAGACGCTCCTTCCATGCCAAGGGGAGGATCAGCGCGCCCGCGCCCGTATCGACGAGCATCCCGCACCGAATGGACTTGTCCTCATCGAACGGGTTGGTGACCTCGGTCCGTACGATGATCCGTCCCATTCGGATCCGCTCCATCCGTCGTGCCCGCAACGTCGCCGAAGGCTACTGAAGCGTCATGGAACCGTCAAGGCTGGCGGGCCGAACGGCGCGCCGACGGCGGTGCCGCAACCTCCGGGTCCGGTCGCTCGCGACCCCGCAGCCCGAATATCGCATGAAGGAGTACCGTCTGGCCCCATGATCGGTTATCATTCAGTGAGTTGAACCGGATATAACCGGGAGCCGGACGGTGACGAAATGGAACCACGGGTCGATGATGTTTTCAAGCTGCCGTCGGCGCGGGGTGCGGGCGGACTTCACCGGCGGGTCGGTTTCTTCTCATGGGGGGCACTGTTGTTGCGCGAGGTGGACCGCCGGCTCGGACTGACCGAGCGGGTCGCACGTCGGCTCGGTGAACCACGCCAGCGCGGGAAGGTTCGCCACGAAGTGGTGACGATGGTGCGCCAGAGGGTCCACGCGGTCGCGTTGGGATACGAAGATTCGAACGACCATGACGCCCTTCGTGAGGACCCGGTCGTTCAGACCGCCTGCGGTCACGACCGCAGCTTGGCCAGTGCCTCGACGCGGTGCCGGTTCGAGCGGCGCGCCGAGCACCAGTGGGCGGTTGCGATTCATCAGGAGCTGATTGAGCAATTCATTGCCTCGTTCGCGCGTGCGCCCCGGGAGTTGGTGCTCGACTTCGACGCGACCGATGATCCGGTGCACGGTCATCAGCCGGGCGCCTTCTTCCACGGGTACCATGACAGCTACTGTTTTGTGCCGTTGTACGTGTTCTGCGGTGAGCAGTTGCTGGTGGCCGTGGACGAGGAGCGCCGGGTCGGACTCGTCAAGCGCACGCAGGAGGCGGGCCTCGCCCGGGCGCGCCGGATCGGCATTGAGTCGCAGAACGCCCTCCGGCTGAGCGAGCTGCTTCCGGCCGAGGAGGTCCGGTACTCGCGCCAGCAGGCGGGCGCCGCGATGCGCACGCGGCTCGACAAGGGCCGGCGCGAGATCGAGGAGAGCGCGTGCCCGGGATGCCGGGGCCGGGTCATGGCGGTGTTCGACACGGCGGCTCGCGACGTGAAGGCGCGCGTACTCGAAGCCCTCGGCGCGCCGTTCGCCGGGGGGCCGGCTTGAGAGACCGGCGCCCCGGCCCACCGCCGCCCGTCCCCGCCACGCGCTCCTTCGCGCGGCCGTGGGGGACGCGCACCGCCCCTCGGGAGCAACGGCGCGCTCTCCCTTCGCCCCGAAATCCATCCTGGCGCGTATACGGCCCCGAGAAGGCCTTTCCCACGGACGAACGGCCCATGGGCATGCGCAGGGTAGCGGTCGACCTGGCTCGTCCCGGAATTGGCCCGTTAGGTGACGCGTGGGGCACGTGGAAGCGAGGAGCGCCGACCGCCCGAGAGCGCCCGCGGTCCGGCGCGTTTCAACCCCGGGCGAGCCGCACCGCCGCCGACGGGACGACGAGGGCGAGACGGAGCACGAACGCGAGTCGGTTGCTTCGCCGTGCGTGCGCGAGGACCCGCGCCGCCCGCTCGAGGTCGCTGTCGAGCAACGCCTCGAGGGCGCGGAGCCCCAGAGCTTCGTCGAGGGTCGCCGGGCGCGGGGGGTCGGCCATCGCCACACGGTGCCGGGGGGAGAGGGGCGCGACAAGGGGCGGGCCGCCCGTCATGCGCCGGGCGCCGGCTCGTCGTGCGGTCGTGGCGTCCTGCGCGAGGGTCGCGGTCCGATGGCGAGGCGCGCGGGCGCGGACACGGCGCACCGCCCGGTCCCGCCTTCGCGGTGGGGGGCGCCCGCTCGACGTGCTAATCTCCGGGCCGTGGACGCGCAATTCCTCACCATCATCGGTACCGTGCTGGCGGTCGGCTTCGGGCTCGCCGGGCTCATGATCCGAACGACGGCACGGCTCGATCGGCGCATCGACAACGACAAGGCGGCGGCGGACGCGGACCGGCGCGCGTACCAGAGCGCCGCGGATACGGACCGGCGCGCGTACCAGAGCGCCGCGGACGCGGACCGGCGCGCGTACCAGACCGCCACGGACGCGGACCGGCACGCGTACCAAGCCGCCACGGACGCGGACCGGCGCGCGTTGCAGTCCCGGTTCGATACCGCGATGGACGCCTTTCGCACCGAGATGCAGCGCCTCGCCGAACGGCAGTCGCATGTCGAAGGCAGGGTCGCCGAACGCGAGGCCGCCGCCGACTGAGCCCGCCGCGCGGATTGAGATGCGAACCCGAGACGAACGGAGACATGCAGGACCACGCACACCTGTCGGACATCCGAACGAGTTGATCTGGCACCCCTCCGTCCTCGATTGAACACAGTGGCAAGCGGACGACTCGACGAAGGGGGTTCCCCGCCCGCGCGGAGACGAACGGCACGAAGGAGAATGGGCAATGGGCAGCTATGCAGAGGTGCGGATAGGTGACCGAACTTGGTTCGAAGCGAGGTCGTACGTACCGGAGAGCATACGGTCGTTGTTCAGACAGGAAGACAAGACTTTGGAGGAGGAAGCCGCCAGAGACCCGAAGGAAGAGTCCGTGCTTGCCTATCGAGCGGACCGACCAGCGCTCTCGCCAGGCTGCGTACGATGGGCTACACCAAGGAGTTTGCGGTGCGGGTCTTGGAAGAAAAGTCTGCGGCGCGTGAAGCAGGGTGGAAGGGCACGGGATGGAACTGGAGGAAAGCAATCGAAACGTGGTGGAGTAAGGGCGAGGAAGGCATGACACCGAGCGAGAAGATCGAATGGGGAATGTTCGACGAGCTCCCGGTCCTAATAAGCCTAAGGGCCGTGCTGGACAGATGCACGCATGCCGATTCAGTGACACTGGACGTGTCGGACTTGGTGGGCGGCGGATACATCGACCGGGATTGGGTGGTACACGGGGACACAGAGGAAGGGATCGCAGCCCGTACAGTGGTCGTGTTGGAAGGGGCGACAGACAGGAAGGTAATCAGGGAGAGTTTGGACAAGCTGGTGCCCCAAGTAAGCTATCTGTTCCAAGTACTGGACGCGTCAGAATGGATAGAGGACGGAGGATGCAGGCATGTGCGGAGATGTATCGGAATACTCGCTGGGATACGAGGGGTAGTCCCAGTCGTCGCCTTGCTGGACAACGACGCGGAAGGACGTAACGTGGTAAGGGAAGTGGAACACAATTGCCCTCGCAACGTCGTGGTTGGAACCCTCCCTGACACGGAGCTGGGCAAGAACTGGCCAACGATCGGGCCTGGGGGAGAACAAAAGGACGATGTGAACGGGAGAGCCATGAGTATCGAGATGTACATGGGGGAGGAAAACCTGAAACGAGAAGGGAAGAAGAAGCGAATACGGTGGTCGAGCTACGTGAAGGGTATCGGTGAATACCAGGGGGCGATAGAAGGCAAGGAGGAAACACAGCGGAAGTTCAGCGAAGCGATGAACGGGAGGGAGCCAGTGAGTTCAAGCATGTTCGCGGACATGAGAAAGGTACTTGAGTACCTGATCGAAATGTCGGCAAATGCGAGAATAGGGCTGATGGAACCTGAAATCAGGAAGTGGGTGAACGAGGAAAGGTGAAAGTCTATCTGGGTACACACGCAGGCAGGAAGGGAGATACAGCCCAACCGCCACCCCCGGAAGCGTGCGACGCAGGTTACGCGATAACAGGCGGGCAGGTTATGGGCAAAGGTAAGCCCTCGCCCGCTCCCCCGGACGGTCCCGTCTCGCGCCCCAAGGGCGGCGCGCGTCCTCGGGCCAGTCCGAGGGCAACGGTCCGCGAACGAGCGCCTCGGCGACATCGACGTCGCCGGCGGCCATCGCCGCATGGTACTGGCGTTCGCGCTCCTCGGGGGTCATGTCGACCACGGCCCGCGGGCGCTCAGGTGCAGGATTCGTCATGGTCGTCTCCTTCGCTTCGGCAAGGCGGCGTCGTCAGTGCTCTCCTATTCCGGGGCCTTACCCCCTTGTCAGCGCGGCGACCACCTCCTGGTGGACGGGTTCGTAGAGCCCGGAGACGTCGCAGTAGTCTTTTGATTCCTTCGTCGCATCGATGTTCCTGTCCGCACCCGATTCTTTTCCCCAGGCTCCACCCCAGATCGCCGCACTGTTGCAAGGCTCACTAAGGGCCGCGAGCACGGCACCAGGTCCAGACCCAGCCACTAGCCCGGATATTGCACGAAGCCGGAGGATTATGATTTTGGGGTGTTGTATGGCCCTGCCCGGAGAGTTTTCGGCGGGTAGAAGGAGGTCGGAAGTCTCCGGGGAGCGTCCTGGAGTGGTTCGGAGGGGGCGCTGAGGGGGTTTTCGGGTCTGGATGGCGTCGTGCGGCGTAGGGCGCCGCTCCGAGTCGAGCCCGGGGTGCGGATTCGGAGCAGAGCCGGGAAGCCGGGGCTTATCCCGCCGTGAGCCGCTGTACGAGCAGCCGGAAGACGGATTGGTCAGGGTAGGCGGTGGACAGCCGCAGCACGGATCGAGCACGTAGACGTGCTCCGTCGCGAGTCCGTCCGCGATGCCGAGATCGTCCTTCAGCGCGCGGTCCACGCGGGCGACCATGTAGCGGACCACCTCCGCCGGCGTGTACCAGACGCCGAGCTGCCCGCGGAGCGCGGGGTCGAAGGCTTCGAGGAAGGGCTCGTAGAAGAGGGCACCGCCGGGTCCTGCCCGGGGCTCTCACCTTCGTCGAAGCGGGCGAAGAACGCTTCCCGGTCCACCCGATCGAGCGCCGCCGCCGTCCAGTCCAGCACTTCCACCAAGCCGAGCGGTTGCAGCCGGCCGGGCTGGGCAAGCTGCTGGAAGAGCGCCGTCAGCACCGGCGCGCGCAGGTGCCAGACCGCCGTGCGGGAGTCGAACTTCCCTCTCATACCAACGCTGGCGTCCGCGGAGCGCGGGGCGTGATGGTGCTCGACCATCCGGAGACCGTCCGGCGCATCGGACTCCCCGTGCCGTGACCGGCGAGGCGCGGTGACCCGCCGCCGGAACGCGGCGGCCCGTGGTACTCGCTGCGCTCCGCACCGGCCCCGCGCGCCCACAGCACCCAGGCGGAGAAGACCCCGTAGAACAGGTCTGCACCAGGGTCGAATGGAAGAAGCGGGCACCCCGCTCACCCTCGAAACGTACCCCGAGCGCGTCTTCCAACGCCTTGCGCACCGCTTCGAGCGACGGCGCATCGCCCGCCGCCTCCACCCGCGCGAGCCCGTCCCGCGCATAGGAGGCGAGCAGCCACGCCACGTCCTTCGGCTCGGCCAGCGCTGCCCGGTACGACAGCGCCCGGCACAGGTACTCGCCCAGCCCCGCGCCGACCTCCCGGGCGAAGGCGCGCGGCTTCTCCAGCTTCCGGTGGAAGTCGTCCGCGCCGTCCGCCAGCCGGAAGGTTTCGAGCTTCGCCGCGCGGCCCGCCCCGTCCTCCCCCACCAGCACGAAGTCGCGCGTGTTCGTCACCAGCACCAACCGGTAGCGGCCCCGATAGCGGCTGACCTGATCGCCCGCCGCGGTGAGCCACGCATCGTCTCCGGCCGCCTTCACCTCCACCACCCCGCGCTCCGGGGTCTGCCCCGTGCGCGGCCGGCCCCGCTGGATCCGGGTCGCCGCGTAGAGACCGAAATCGGGATGGCCCGCGCCCTGGTCGGCCAGCTCCCCGACGCAGAACACCTTGGGATTGAGCGACGCGCCGACGGTATCGAGCAGGCCCGCGAGTGGCCCGTAGCTCGACCGCTCCCCGGTCCCGCCCCGCCGCCCGCACCCGCCCCAGGTCGGCGAAGTACGCCTCGCTCGCCGCCGTCGATCGCGTGCTCGTTCCCGCCACCGTCCGGACGGTCAGGCCGAGGCCGCCCGCTTCGCCCACCCCCGTTCGTGCAGCCGGCGGGTCATCCGCTCGTGGGCTTCCGGCGACCCGTCGTGGAACGTGCCCGCCCACTTGTCGAGCTGCGGCAGGCCGTCGCTGCCGTAGTTGCACTCGAAGTACTGGTGGTGGAGGTAGTGCATGTAGGCGCCGACCTCCATGCTCCGGCCGCGCTCGGAGCCGATCCGGTCGTACCCGCAATGCCCCGCGGCCGGGGAGAGCCCGAGGTGGCACAGGTGGAACAGGGCATGGAACGGATGCGAGGCGAGCACCCAGTGCACCGCCACGCCGGAGAAGTACAGCACGTGCTCCACCGGGTGCATCGAAAGCCCCGACCACGGCCCGATGTCGACGTTGCGGTGGTGCAGGTAGTGGGCGAGCCGGTAGAGCGGCTTCCAGTGGAGGAGGCGGTGCACGAGGTAGAAGTGGACCTCGCGGATCATCGGGATGACGAGGACCAGAGCGATGAACCAGATCGGGTTCGACGCCTCGCTCGCGAACGGCAGGAGGCCGTTGGCGAAGAGCCACCAGGTCACCGCCTCCCAGGCCGTCCAGATCGTGACCCCGCTCGCCACGGACCAGAACACGTTCTCGCGGACCTGGCTGCCGAACAGCCGGGACCGGCTTCCCGCCGGCTGGCCTTTCGTCGTGTACTTGTAGTCCGTGCCCTGTCCCCGAAACACGTAGAAGTAGAGGTGCATCCCGCCGAACCAGAGGACCGTGAGGCCGACGTTGCGGGCGAAGATCGCCGCGACCCACCACCACTCGAACGTCCGCATCGAGTCGAGGTCCGGGGTCAGGAAGAGCCAGACCGCCGCCGCGATGCCGAGGTAGGCGGCGTTCCACGGCCAGAGGTAGCCGAGGAGCCACTCGAGCGCCCGCGAAAGGCGCGGAGGCCATTGCATCGGGGCGGAATGCGCCTCGAGGTACGTCGGGCTCCAGTTGCCGCGCTCATCGCGGGTCACGACGGTGCTTTCGCTCATGGCCGGCCTCCCTCGGAGGGGTCGTGGGCCGCGCGCCTGCTGGCCTGCCTGCCCGCGGCGCCGGGAAGGGGTCGGGAGGAGATCATAATCGCCTTCGCACGTCCTTGGGGGGGCAGGCACCCCGGGAGCACGGGCGCCCAGGGCTTGCCGTGAAGCTCTCGACCCGAGACACAATGAAGATACCTCCCGCGGAATCCATCGTTTTCCGCAGGTTCGGTCGTCAACGCGGTCCATGCGGGAGGCAAATCCGCTTGCGGATTGCCCCAGGTGGCCCAGCGCTTCGCCACCCCGCAAGAGCAACCGTCACGTCCGGAGCACCACGTCGGTACGGCCCCCCCCCCCCCGAGGCTGCGGCCATTTCATGCCTTCGGGGCGGGCAGGCGACCGAACATGGGAGCTTTTTCACGCTGACCGACTCGCGTCCAGGCATCGATGCCCGCCGCTCTTCCTGGAAACGGCGCGTCGTCCGGACACGGGCGTGTCCCGCCCGCAAATGGGACGGCAAGACCGCCACGGGGCGATGCGGGCGAGACACGAGCGTTCGGAGAACGCGCCGTTCCCGGAGGACGCGGTGCCGTCGTCGGCTGCCTCGTGGGAGCGCTCATTCCAGAGCGTGTTCCCAAGGGCGCGGCGTGCCGCCCCGCGTCCGAGCCGGCCGCTCCGCCGTCGGGCCTCCCCCGGGAGCCCGTGGGGGTCAGGCCGCGCGCGGGATGACGCAAGCTCGACGGTGATCCGGGCGCCGGTCATCAGTGCGCGCTCATGGCCGGCAACCCCGCTTGCCGGTCACGGCTGGCCGCAACGAGGCCCCCCGTGCTTTACCCGTGGAAGGGGGTTGTCCATAATGAATCGACGGCCGTTGGGTAGGCCGGGTAACCGTGCGCCGGGGCAATCGCCCCGATGCGCCACCGCGCTCTCCCGGTAGATGGTGGATCGGCCAAGGCGCCGATCGACGTACTGCATCAGGTTTTGGCGTCCTGTCCCGGCGGCCTTCACTCCACCCTCCGCGTCACCAGGACGTAGCGGGTCAGGCCGCGCGCGGGATGACGTAAGGCCCCTCGGGGATGACCGCGACCCGCGGGTCGCGGTGGCGCTCGATGCTCTCCGCGACCGCCTCCTCCACCGAGGCGGCGTCGCCCACCCCGGTGAGGATCCGGTCGGCGGGGGAGAGACCCTCGGTGAACAGGCGCACCCTGCCCCGAGCGAGGGAGCGGGTCTGCATCTGGGTCTGCCATTCGTCGACGTCGGCGCGGGCCTTGCCCCGGAGCCCGGCGAGGAACGCCTCCGGACCGGCTTCGACGAGGCGTCGCTGGGCGTCCCGGTACTCCGTCGAGCCGAGCCCTTCCGAGCACTCCGACGCGATGATGAGGTCGCCTCCGTCCTCGAGCGCGCCGAGCGCCCCCACCATCCCCTTGACGGTCTGGTAGTAGGTCTTGTCGAGCGGGTAGCCGGCCGCGCTCGTCACCACCGTCGCGAACCGGCGGGGGAGGGGCGCTTCGGCGAAGCGGCGCACGAAAGCGACCGCGTCGAGGTGGCTCTCCCGGCAGTCGCCGAAGTTCACGAAGGCGAGGCGCCGGCGGTCGTCGATCACCGTGTTGAGGGCGAGCGCGCCCCCGATGCGGTCGAGGATCTCGAGCTGCTCGCGGTGCAGGGGATTGCCGTCCAGGACGCAGTTCTCCGCGCGCGGGTCCGACATGAAGCGGTGGTTGTGAAAGGTGGTGATCGTCTCGGCGTGGGCGATGCCCGGGGCGATGACCTTGCGTCCCCCGGAGTAGCCGGCCATGAAGTGGGGCTCCACGAGGCCGGTCGCGATCCGCACCTCGGCCTCGACGAACCGGCGGTCGAGGCGGATCGGCGTTCCCCGGCGGGTTCGGCCGAGGTCGACGTGGGCCGCGTCGTCTCGGGCGTCGTGGTTGACCACCCGGACGTGATCGAGCACCCACGGGTCCCCCACCACCTCCGCGAGCTCGTCGCCGAGGTTCGGCCGGTGCAGCCCGGTGGCGACGAGCACGGTGACGGCGCCGCGGGGGACACCGGCCCCTTCGAGGCGTTCGACGAGCGGACGGAGGAAGAGGCGGTTCGGCACCGGGCGGGTGACGTCGCAGATGAGGATGCAGGCCGAGCGCGCCGCAGCTGCGGCCTGTGCGAGTCCGCCCCGGTCCAGGGCGGCGGCGACCGCCGCCTCGGGGGCCTCCGCGACGGGCATGGGCGGCTTCTCGATCACGGTGGGCTCGCACCGATCGGGCAGACGCACCTCGAGCTCCCCGCGGCCGTAGAGAAGCCTCACCTTCATCTCTCTCGCCTCCGGCTGGTATCGCGGCCGCTCGGCGCGGCGCGGCTGGGCCCGTCCCTCTCCCCGCGGTCTTCTCCCCGCCGCGCCCCGCGTCCGGGGTTCCGCGTTCGAGGCTCCTCCCCCGGCAGGCGGGCAGGCTGCCGGATACGGCCGATTGCCGGTCCCGCCGCCGCCCGCCGCGCCCGTCTCAGGGCCTTTTCACGCTGCGGAGTCGCGGCCGGACGTCGATGCCCATCGCCCTTGCTGAAAACGGCGCGTCCTGGGAACGCTTGTGTCCCGCCCGCAAACGGGACGGCAAGACCGACACCGATCGATGCGGGCGGGACACAAGCGTTCGCTGAACGCGCCGTTCCCAGGGCGTCCGTGTCAGGCGCCGCACTGGTTCGACCGAACCGGGCTCACCTGCGCGAATCGACTCCGCAGCCTGAAGAGGCGCTGGCGCCCATCTCCCGCCGCCGCCCGTTTCCGGCCCGCGATCGGTACCCTGTTGCGTTCGCGCCTGCCGTCGCGTACCAATTGGACCATGAACGCCTCGTCCCCGACCAGCGCCGCCGGCGCGCGGGCGGAGCCCCACCGACACCGACACTGAATCGCGCACAGGAGTCCCCGATGACACAGTACCGCACGATCACCGACGGCCTCCTCTTCCCCGAAGGGCCGATCGCGATGCCGGACGGCACGGTGCTCGTGGTCGAGATCGCCCGCGGAACGCTCACGCGGGTGTTTCCCGACGGCCGCAAGGAGATCGTGGCCGAGACCGGAGGCGGACCCAACGGAGCGGCCATCGGCCCGGACGGCAAGTGCTACGTCTGCAACAACGGCGGGTTCGAGTGGAAGGTGGAGCCGAACGGGAACCGCCGCTCGATCGGGCAGGCGGCCGACTACGCGGGCGGCCGCATCGAGCGGGTGGACCTCGATACCGGTGCGGTCGAGGTGTTGTACGACTCCTGCGGCGGCCGGCCCCTGAAGGGTCCGAACGACATCGTGTTCGACCGCGCGGGCGGGTTCTGGTTCACCGACCTCGGCAAGGTGCGCGAGCGCGAGATCGACCGGGGCGGCGTCTACTACGCCCGGTCCGACGGGAGCCTCATCCGGGAGGTGGTCCACCCCTTCCTGACCGCGAACGGGATCGGCCTCTCGCCGGACGAGAAGACCCTCTACGTGGCGGAGACCGAAGGCGCCCGGCTCTGGGCCTGGCCGATCACCGGCGAGGGCGAGGTGGCGACGGAGCCCTTTCCGCCGTCGCTGAACGGCGGCCGGCTCGTCACCTGCGACGGCGGCTGGCGGCGCTTCGACTCGCTCGCCGTCGAAGCCTCCGGCAACGTCTGCGTCGCGACCCTCATGACCCCCGGGATCACGGTGGCGAAGCCGGAGGGCGGCACCCTGGAGTTCGTCGGGTTCGACGACCCCTACACGACCAATATCTGCTTCGGGGGGGCCGACCTCAAGACCGCCTACGTCACCCTCTCCTGGGAGGGGCGGCTCGTGGCGGCGGACTGGCCGCGGCCCGGCCTCCCCCTCAACTTCCTCGATACCTGATCGCGGGGCGGGGCTGGGCTGGACGGGGCGGGGGGAAGCGGAGCCGGGCGGGCCGGGCCGGAAGGGGCGGCGCGTTCCCGTCTTCCATTGCCGCTCTTCGCCCTGCCGCACCGCGGGACCGTCCGCCTCCGGTCGCTGGACGGCGCCGTTCCGCGGCGGCCTCGGTTTGCGTCTCCCGCCGGTCCTGGCCCCGCCGCGCCCCATGCGCCGTTCGCAGGCTCTTGATACGGGGAGGGGAAAGCCAGGGTCGTTTCACGCGGCGGAATGGGTTCGCGCGGGTGAATCCGGTTCGGCCGGATCAGAGTGGCGCCTGACACGGACGTCCTGGGAACGCGGGAGTCCCGCCCGCAAATGGGCGGCAAGACCACCGCCGTTCGATGCGGGCGGGACGCCCGCGTTCCCAGGACCTGCCGTTCCCAAAAAGAGTGGTGGGCATCGATGCTTGGCTCTGGCCGCGAGCCGGTCAGCATGAAAAGGCCCCGAGGGGAGAGCAGAGGTGAAGATATCCTTTCCCCTGCGGAAATGGCCGGTTCCCCCGGTTTCGGGTCGGTTCGGAGCCGGCTTCCCCCCACTGCGGGGTTTTCAGGAGCACGTTGCCGGCTGCGCACTTGGGCACGGCGCGTCTGGCGAAGCTCCGTACCCAAGTGCGTTCGCGAACGATACGCTTGGCGAGGATCCCCACCGCGCACACGCTTCCCACCGTAGCTTGCAGGTCGGCGCGATGACCGCCCGTCTTCCCTGATGGCCTTGCGGCTCACCGCTCCCGAGCTCGCGATCGCCCTCCCGGGAGCCCTGTGGGGGCTCTACTGGATCCCGGTCCGATACCTCGAGGCCCGCGGGGTCGGCGCGGTCTGGCTCACCCTCGGGGTATTCGTCGCGGGGGTGGCGCTCCTCGTCCCGGTCGTCGCCCGGCGGCCCGGGGCGAGGGCCGCGTTCGCCCCGCGGATGCTGGTGACCGGCTTTCTCACCGGCGGCGGCTTCGTCCTCTACTCGATCGCGATCGCGCTCACCGAGGTGGTGACCGCGATCCTGCTGTTCTACCTCAGCCCGGTCTGGGCGACGGCGCTCGGCCGCATCGTGCTCGCGGAGCGCTTCACGGGCGCCCGGCTCGCCGCGCTCGGCCTCGGTCTCGGCGGGCTCTGGGTGGTGCTCGGCGGGGAGGGCGGCGCCCCCCTCCCGCGCAACACCGGCGACTGGTTCGCGCTGGCGGCCGGCATCGCGTGGGCCCTGGGGAGCGTCCGCGTGCACCAGGACGCCGCCGCCTCCCCGGTGGCGCACGTCACGTCCCTCTTCCTCGGGGGCGCCGCGGCCACGGTGCTCATCGCGCTGCTGTCGCCGGTGGACCCGGGCCCGCCGGCGCCACTCTTCGCGGCCGGCCCCGCCGCGATCGTCCTCGGCGTGGCGGGGGTCACCGTAGCGAGCGCGATCGGCCTCCTGTGGGGGGTGCGGCTCGTCAGCCCGGGACGCGCGGGCCTGCTCATGATGCTGGAGGTGGTGACGGGCCTCGCGTCGGCCGCCGCGTTCGCCAGCGAGCCGTTCGGTGCGGCGCAGATCGCGGGGTCGGTCCTGATCGTCGCCGCCGCGGTCGTCGAAGTGCTGCCGGCGGCCCGCGCCGCCCGGAGCAGGTGACCGCACGGGCGCGGGGCGCGGGCGCTCGTCGCACTGGTGTCGAGCGGCGCATCATGCGGAGGTGGGCGTCGTCCCGTCCGCCTTCGTCCTTCTCGCGGCCTCGGTCCCGTCATTCCCGCCCAGGCGGGGATCCATCCGTCCCGGGGAGCAGCGTATCCTGGAATCGGCGCGGCCACGCGCCCGGGGTTCAGCCCCCTGGGGTGGAGTCCCGGGATGGGACCCCGGAATCCTGCTACCGGAACCGAATTCCGGGCATCGGCGCTCAGCGCCCGGCGGGGTGGACGACACCTTCCGGCGCGGGATGCATCGGGACGTGCCCCGGCTGCCCCGCGACCCGATCGAGCCACGCGCGGACACTTGGAAATCCCGCGAGATCGATCCCCCCCTCGTCCGCCACGTGGGTGTAGGCGTAGAGCGCGACGTCGGCAATGCCGAAGGAGTCCCCGCCGAACCAGTCGGCGCAGCCGAGGCGCCGTTCCATGACCGCGAGTGCGGCGCGGCCGCCTTCCTGCCGGGCCGGAAGCTCGGCCCGTTGCGCTTCCGTCATCTCGAGGTGCCGGATCCAATGGCGGGCGACCGCGATACAAGGCTCGTGGCTGTACTGCTCGAAGAACATCCACTGGAGGGTGAGGGCGCGGGCCAGCCGGTCGAAGGGGAGAAACCGCGAGCCCTCGGCGAGGTAGAAGAGGATCGCGTTCGACTCGGCGAGGCAGGCGCCGTCCTCGAGCTCCAGCACCGGGATGCGGCCGTTGGGGTTCCGGGCGAGGAACTCCGGGGTCCTCGTCTCTCCCTTCAGGGTGTCGACCTCGACCCGCTCGTAGGCGCGGCCGAGGTGGGCGAGGAGCAGGCGCGGCTTGTATCCGTTGCCGGACAGGTGGTTGTCGTAGAGGCGAAGCATCGAAGGGTCCTTCACGGAAGCCGACCGGCTCGCAGGATCGGCGCGGAGCCGCGCCCACACTGGAGGCGCGGCATCCTACCCGAATCCGGGACGCCGCAGCCACCGCGAGGGCCGCGCCCCGACCTCTCCCGCCCCGATCGGCTGACCGGCCAGGGCGTGCCCCTCCCGCATGGCTGGAAGCCGAGCGCCGGACCGAGCCATCGCCGGCTCGCCCGCCCGCGCCGCGAGCGGCTTCCGAATCGAGTCCTCCGAGCCCCGGGCGCTTCGCCCCCGTGCGGGCGGGACACCCGCGTCTGGAAGACGCGCCGTTCCCAGGACGCCGTGCCCAAGAGCGTTCACGAGAGGCGTGCCTGGCAAACCCCCACAGCGCACATGCCTCCCTCCACCCCACGGTTCCCCAAGCGCGCCGGCTTGTGGATAATGGCGGACATGCAGCCGCCGTCCATGCTCCGAACGTTCCGCGGTCCCGGCGTCCCGGCCACCGTTGATGCCGCGTGGGTCCAGCTTGGTCCATCGTCCTGATCCGATGCCCGGCCGCCGACCCGAAGACACGATGAGCGTGGCGGCATGTTGGAGTTCGAGTGGGATCCGGCCAAGGCGGCGAGCAACGTCCGGAAGCACGGGGTCGATTTCGAGCTCGCCGTCACGGTCTTCCGGGACCCGCTCATGCAGTCGGTTCCCGACCCGGAGCACGGCGGGTTCGAGGAGCGGTGGACAACATGGGCCAAGCTCGGGGCGGCCGGCTGTTGGTGGTGTCCCACACTTGGGCTCGAGTCGGCGAGGGCAGAATGTCGGTTCGGCTCATCTCGGCTCGCCCCGCTACCCGTAACGAGCGGAGTCGTTTCGAGGCGGGCACATGAGGCAAGAATACGATTTCTCGGAGGCGGAGCGAGGCAGGTTCTTCCGCGCGAAAGCCCGAGTGAATCTCCCTGTTTCCGAGGAGAAGCCGGATTGGGCGCTCCCCGACGGCCGACTCGGCTGCTTCATCGTCGAGGAGGTAGAACGGACGCTCAATGCCTACCGTGAACAACCGAGCCTGGTGACGGAAGCCGCCAACCAGGAACACGACACCGCGCACGGTGGATACGCCCGCCGGCAGCTATTCGAGCTCGTCCAGAACAGCGCGGACGCGCTTGCCTCCTTCTCGCACCACGGAAGCATCCTGCTCCGCCTGACCGGCAGCCACCTCTACTGCGCCGACGACGGGCGCCCGATCGATGAGGATGGCGTGAAGGCGCTCATGTTCTCCCATATGTCTCCCAAACGGGACACCGGAGAGATCGGAAGGTTCGGATTGGGATTCAAGTCCGTTCTCGGGGTGACCGACGCGCCCGAGCTCTTCTGCCGTTCGGGGTCGTTTCGCTTCGACCGAAAGTGCGCGGCGACTCGTATCCGGAAGGTGTGCCCCAACGCGGAGCGTTTCCCGGTACTGAGGTTGCCCGAGCCCATCGATCCCCGTGAATCCATGGAACATGACGAAGATCTGCGCGAGCTGGCGAGCTGGGCGAACAGCATCGTGCGCCTGCCTCTGAAGCCCGGTGCACGCGATGACCTTGCGAGGCAGATTCTTGATTTTCCGCCCGAATTTCTGCTGTTCGTGGAACACGTCCGCTATCTGACCCTCCAGGATGAAGGATCGGGGCGCTCGCGTGATTTCCTCCTGGAGAACCGCGGCGGCGAGCTCCGATTGGACACCGGCGAGCAGATCACCCGCTGGGTCCGCTGCAAGCGAACTCACCGCCTCTCACCCGAAGCCGAGGCCGATCGGAGGGGGCTCGACGATAGCGGCGAGGCGCCGATCTGGTGGGCAGCGCCGATCGACCGCCTGAACGAACCAGGACGCTTCTGGGCGTTCTTCCCGACCAACACGACGAGCCTCGTGGCGGGAATCGTGAATGCGCCGTGGAAGACGAACGAGGATCGTCAGAACCTGCTGTCCGGTCCCTACAACGACGAGCTGATAGATGCAGCGGCGGAGATGATTGCCGACACGCTGCCGCAGCTCGCGCCGAGCGACGACCCTGCCCGCCATCTGGATGCATTGCCGCGCCGGCGTGAACAGGGCGACCCCGAACACGCGAACCAGCTCCGGGATCGCCTGTTCTTCCATCTTCACGATCGCGAAATCATCCCTGATCAGGACGGAAACTTGCGTCCCCCGCGGGACATCTCGTATCCCCCGAAGGAATTGACCCAGGACGGCAAGAGGGACATGGCGCCCTTCGAGCGGTGGGCGGCGTATCCAGGACGACCGTGCGAATGGGTTCACCACACCGCTCTTACCCGCAATCGGATCGCTGCGATGGAACGGTTGTTTCAAGTCCCGGCGCCACCATCGCCGGCCATGCTCCGAAGCATGAACCCGACGAACGCCATGCCCCGCGCGACCATCGCCAAGTGGCTGGAAACACTCGCGAAATCCGGGAAATCGGATGACGCGGTCCAAGCCTCCATGGCTGCGATTCAGGTTGCCGAACTCATTCCATCCGGGGTAAGAACGGGCGCCTGCCTGGGCGAAATCGTCCTGACCGCGGGCGGTGACTTGCGGACACCCGATCCCGAACAGCTCTTTCTGCCCGAGGAGACGGGGAATGGTGGCGGCGTCGCAGACCCCGCTTCCTACGTCCATCCGGAGCTGGCGGCGGACCGCGACACACTTCGGGCACTGAAGGTGCTGGGACTCAAGCCGCCGTCTCCGGATGCCGGCTTCAAGCTCGTTGCGAACCGCATCTTGGGGAGCACAAGCGGTCAGGCAACGGACGACGACATCCATGAGGAGCTCTGGATTGCCTCGCGGAAGCTGGAAGCGGAAGCTGCACACGCCGTCATTGGCGAGTGGCGAACGAGGCTTCGGGTCCGAACTCGCACCGGCGACTGGCAGCCGCTTCACTCCGTGCTGTTGCCGGGCGACATCGTGCCCGGCGACGGCAGCCGCGACGACGACGCCACCGTGGATTTGCAGTTCCATGAGCTCGACCAGGAGCTGCTGCACCTCCTCGGAGCGACCGCACAGCCACAAGATGACCGGGACTTGTCGGTGGAACCAGGGTTCGACTCGTACCTGTGCTTGTGCCGGGACCAATTTCGGAGACGATCCAATCTACCTCATACCCCGAATCCGCGGTACTTGGACTTCGAATCAGAGAGAAGCGCTGGCCCGCTGGAGGTTCTCGCGGCCCTTTCCGACGAGGGCAGAGCGCTCTATACGGATGCGTTGCTGGATATCGACACTATTTACGAGTCTTGGACGATGCGGCATACGGGTACGAACGGACGGAGCTATCGAAGGATGCCGTGCGAATCGCCGGCGATTTACATGCTTCGGAAACATGGACGAATCCGGACTCCCAGCGGCGTCGTCTCGCTGGCGGACGCGCTTGGAGCGCAACCAAAGAATCCCGGGGCGCTGCTCGCGCTGTTGGCTCATCCCAAGGCCGGAAAAATCAGGGTCGCATTCGAGCTGGCCGAGCCGACGCCGGAATTCTTCGGTGAGGAGGACCCGATCCCTCTCGCCGACGTATGGCCGGGCTTGAAGCACCATCTGCCGCTGCACCGGGAGACGTGCCGCCTCGTCCGCTGTGAACGAATCCTGGTCCTGGGTGACGTGCGGGAGTGCGTGTCTCACGCCTCCGATATCTATCTCGCCAACCCTGCCGATCATGATCGGACACACGATCCTTCCGAAAAGCCCTTTGCTTCTCTGGACTTCGGCGACGATCCGCGCGGACTGCGGCTCGTCGCGAAGGAACTGAAGCTTGGGCTGAGCGACCAGCAAATCGAAGCGATACTGCAACACAAGACGCCGCAGGAGATCGAGGATCGGCGCGCCGCCATACGGCGGTGTTCGACCGATGCCGAACGTCTCCTGGAGGCGGTACCCGAACCACTGTTGCGTGACGGCCTTCCCGATTCGCTGCTGGAAGTCCTCGACGGTGACGGAGACCACCTTCCGGGCATCGAACTCGCGGAGGCGGCTATCGCTACCTGGCACACCGACGCGCTCAAGCAGTACAAGCAGGCATTGCACCTCCTCGGCCCGCCATCGAAGTGGGCCGGTTCGGCACGGGCCGTCCAGTTCGTGCGATCACTCGGATTCTCCGCCGAATGGGCGGGAGAGAGAGCGAGAAAACGCGATCCCTTCCTGGAAGTCGAAGGTCCGTATTCGCTGCCGAAGCTCCATGACTACCAGGAGACCATCGCCGGGAACGTCCGGAACCTGCTGCGCGGCGAATACGAGGACGGGGGGGGGCGGCGCGCGATGATCAGCCTGCCCACCGGGTCCGGCAAGACCCGCGTGGCCGTGCAGGCGATCGTCGAGGCCATGCGCGACGACGGCTTCCGGGGCGGCGTCCTTTGGGTCGCGGACCGCGATGAGCTGTGCGAGCAGGCGGTGGAAGCGTGGCGGCAGGTGTGGACGAGTGTCGGCGTCCGGACCTCACGGCTTCGCATCTCCCGGATGTGGGCCGGACAGCCGAGACCCCTGCCGACGAACGAATTTCACGTCGTCGTCGCGACCATCCAGACGCTCGATGCGAAGCTCTCGAACCAACGCGGCGATTGCGAATTTCTCGCGGATTGCAGGCTGGTCGTCTTCGACGAGGCGCATCGGTCCATCGCTCCGACCTCCACCTCGGTCATGCAGGACATCGGCTTGACACGCTTCCGGAGGGCGGACGAGCCGTTCCTGCTCGGACTCACCGCCACGCCGTACCGCGGGCGCGACGAGGTGGAGACGGCCCGGCTCGTCCACCGTTACGGCAGCCGGCGGATGGACTCGGGGGCATTCACGAGCGACGAGCCCGAAGCGGTCATTCGCGAGTTGCAGGACATGGGGGTGCTCGCCCAGGCCGACCACGAGATCATCGAGGGTGAGACGTTCTCGGCCGATACGTTCTCGCCCGAAGAGCGGAAACGCGCGCGATCCCTGCCCTGGCTTCCGCAGAGTGTGGAGAAACGCATTGCCCGGAGCGCCGCGCGAACCCGGCGCATCATCGAAGCTTACGAGGAACACGTTCAGCCGGACTGGCCTGCCCTCATCTTCGCCACTTCGGTCGAACACGCGCAGACCGTGGCCGCGCTCCTCAACCGGAAGGGGATCCGGGCACGCGCGGTCAGCGGAAACACGGAGACGGCGACCCGCCGTCGGGTGGTCGAGGAGTTCCGCCGCGGCAAGATCAGGGCGCTCGTCAACTATGGCGTATTCCGCGAGGGCTTCGACGCGCCGAAGACCCGCGCCATCATCGTGGCCCGGCCGGTGTACAGCCCGAACCTCTACTTCCAGATGATCGGCAGGGGCTTGCGAGGCCCGATGAACGGGGGCGAAGAACGCTGCCTCATCCTCGACGTCCGGGACAACATCCGGAGCTTCGACCGGGCGCTCGCCTTCTCGGAGCTGGACTGGCTCTGGGCCTGATTCGCAGCCCCCCGGCTTCGGGGCGCATACCCCCAATCTCGGAGGCGGGCGCCGCGGCGACCGCGGCCCGTCGTTCATGTCCTCCGCGCACGCCCACACGACACGGAATCCGGGAGGCGGGCGTCGCGGCGGCCGCGGCCCGGCCTCGCGCCCCGATCGGCTCCGCAGCCCGGGTGGGCGCCGCCGAGCGGGTATAGTTGCCTCCGAGGCACGGACCAAGTGCGTCCGCGCTGCAAGGGACGACGTCGTACGGCGGAGGATGTGATGACTGGCGCCGATCTGGCCGACCGCATCCGGCTGGGCGAGGACACGACGCTGGAGCTCAAGAGCCTCGTGGTGAAGGGGAGCCGGGTCGGGAGCCCGGACCGCCGCGACTTCGCCGACGAGCTGGCCGCGATGGCGAACGGACGGGGCGGAACCGTGGTCCTCGGGGTGGACGACGGGACCCGGGAGGTCCAGGGCATCCCCATCGCCGACCTGGATGCCGTCGAAGGCTGGGTCCGCGAGGTCTGCAACGACTCGGTGACGCCTCCGCTCGACGCCGACATACTGAAGATCGAGCTGGACGGCGCCGCCGGGGGGCGGGTTCCGATCATCCGCGTAGACGTGGGACGCAGCCTGTTCGTACACCGGAGCCCGGGGGGATACTTCCGACGGCTCGGCAGCTCCCGGCGCGAGCTGGCCCCCGAGGCGCTTGCCCGGCTGTTCCAGAATCGCAGCCAGAGCCGCCTCATCCGGTTCGACGAATCCATCGTGCCTCGCACCGCCCCGGGCGATCTCCATTACTCGCTGACCCGGAGGTTCTCACGCGAGGACGCTTCGGCAGACACCCTGCGCAAGCTCCGCATCGTGGCCGAAGACGACGACGGCGCGGAGAGGTTGACCCTCTCGGGGGTCCTCCTCTGCACGCCCGACCCGCAACGGTGGCTGCCGCACGCCTCCATCCAGGCCGTCAGCTACTCGGGGGAGCGGACGGACACCGACTACCAGACCGATGCGCGCGACGTCGGGGGGCCGCTCGACGAACAGGTCGCGGAGGCGCTGCACTTCGTGCGGCGGAACATGCTGGTGCGGGCAGCAAAGGGGCTGGCGAGGTCCGAACGCCCGCAGTTCAGCGAGCGAGCCGTGTTCGAGGCGCTGGTGAACGCGGTCGCCCACCGCGACTACTCGATCCACGGCGCACGGATACGCCTGCACCTGTTCGGGGACCGACTCGAGCTCTACGTTCCGGGCGCCCTCGCGAACACGCTTGCCCCGGACAGCCTGCATCTCCGCCAAGCGAGCCGAAACGAGCTGATCGTGTCCCTGCTCGCGCGCTGTCCCGCGCCCGCGAACCTCGTGAGCACCCGCATGATGGACCGGCGCGGCGACGGCGTGCCGATCATCCGCGACGAATGTAAGCAACTGTCGGGGCGTCTTCCCGAGTACACTTTGCTCGACGACAGCGAGTTGCGTCTCGTGATCCGGGCGGCAAAGTAGTCGGTCAGGTGCGGGTCTTCCCTCGGCTGAGCTGGTCCCGGACGTTCCCGCGGGACTCGCGGTTCCGGCGTCCGGACGGTGAGGGACGCCGGGCCGGTTCGGGGGAGCTCGGGAGAACCGACCCCGATGAGGGGCGCCAAGCGAATCGTCTGCCTCGCGAACTCCCGGAAGATTGCGGGTCGATGCATCGCCGGCCGGGAGTGGACCGAAGGCAAGGGCGCCGGAGGGTGGATCCGGCCGGTCAGCGCCCGCGAGAACAGGAGGTGTCCGAGTACGAGCGCCAGTACGAAGACGGAAGCGACCCGCGGGTGCTGGACGTCATCGACGTCCCGGTACTGGAGCCGAGACCCACGGGCCATCAAACCGAGAACTGGCTGCTCGACCCGATGTGCTACTGGACGAAGGTCGGGTCGTACTCGCCGCTCGATCTGGCCGCTCTCACCGATCCGATCGCGCCGCTCTGGAGCGACGGAGACAGCACCCGGCATGGGCGGAACGACAGGGTTTGGGTCCAGTCGGCCGGGTCGGTCTCCGGCTCCCTGCGCCTGATCCGGGTCGAAGAGCTGGAGATCGAGGTGTTCATGCCCGGCGAGGCGTTCGGCAATGCCAAGCGGCGGGTACGGGGGCGGTTCGTCCATGCGGGCCGCGAGTACGCGCTCCGGGTCACCGACCCCGACTACGAGAGGCGATACCTGGCGAAGCTCGACGGCCGCTACCGTCTCGGCGAGTGCTGCCTCACCATCAGCCTCGGGGAGCCGTACCAGGGCGCCTTCCACAAGCTCGTCGCGGCCATCATCGAGCCCGACCGGCGGCGGTAGCGGCATGAGTGGGGGAGACGGCGCCGTCCTCACGATCGGCCACTCCAACCATCCGCTCGAGACCTTCCTCGGGCTGCTGGAACCGCGCCGCGTCACCGCCCTCGCCGACGTCCGCTCGGCGCCGTACAGCCGTTTCAACCCCCAGTTCAACCGGGAGCCCCTTGCCGCCGCGCTCAAGGGGCACGGCATCCGTTACGTCTACCTCGGCCGCGCGCTCGGCGGGCGTTCCGACGACCCCGCCTGCTACGAGGGCGGACGCATCCGCTACGACCGGCTCGCGCGGACGGACCGCTTCCGCGAGGGTCTCGAGCGGGTGATGCGCGGCGCGGCGGAGCACCGGATTGCGCTCATGTGCGCCGAAAAGGAGCCGCTCGACTGCCACCGGACGCTGCTCGTCGCTCGCGCGCTCGAAGAACGCGGGCTGGACGTCGCACACATCCTCGCCGACGGCGGCCTCGAACCGCAGGCCGCCGCGATGGAGCGACTGCTCGTCCAATCCGGTCTTTCGCCCGAAGGCGATCTGCTTTGCCGGCAGCAGCCGCGCGGGGAGCTCATCGCGGAGGCGATCGCGCGGCGGGCCGGGCGCGTCGGCCACGCCGTCGATCATCCCGCCGATCGCTCCCCGGCCCCCCATGCTGTCGCCCACCGTCCCCCCGCCGCCTCGGAGCAAGAGGATCGATGAAGGTCGCGACCATCGGGTTCACGAAGAAGTCCGCGCGCCGGTTCTTCGCCCTCCTCCGCGAATCGGGGGTCAGGCGCATCGTGGACGTGCGGCTCAACAACGTCTCGCAGCTCGCCGGGTTCGCCAAGAGGGACGATCTCGCCTGGTTCGCCCGCGAGCTGTGCGGGATCGACTACGTCCACGCGCCGAGCCTGGCGCCGACGAAGGATCTCCTGGGCGACTACCGGCAAGGGCGGATCGACTGGGCCGCCTACGAGGCCCGGTTCCTCCGGCTCATGCGCGAGCGGCGCATCGAGGCGACCGTGCCGAGGGAGGTCGTGCGCGACGGCTGCCTGCTTTGCAGCGAGGACCAGCCCCACCACTGCCACCGCCGGCTCGTCGCGGAGTACCTGAACGAGCGCTGGGGCGGGCTGGAGATCGAGCACTTGGGGATGAAGCCGGCCCCGGCGCCGGGCGGGAACGCTCCGGGAGGCCGGTGAAACCAGGAGCGGTCGTGGAGATGCGGGCGAGACGTCCGCGTTCCCAGGGTGCCCGTGCTCCCGGGATGCCCGACCCCGAGGACGCGCGAGAGCCGTGGTGTCGGGTTGCGCTCCCCGGCTCGACCTGCCGGCGCGGGCCATCCCCCCGGCCCCCGGATTCGAGGGTGGGCCGCCGCCCTTCGGCGGCGAGGCCGGGGCAAGGAGAAATGGGCCTCGATCGGTGGCAGACTGGGCGGACCATCCGGATTCGGGCTTCCGGACCCGGCTCGAGTCCGGACCCGGACCCACACCCACACCCGGACCCGAACCCCGACCCGGACAAGGAGCAGGAGCATGAGTGAAGCGACCGCCGCCACCCGGCCCGCATCCGTTTCCGACCGCTACGCCGCCCTGGAAGAGCGCATCCTCGACCGCGACCAGGTCGGCGCGAGCGAGGTCTATTACGACCTCCACCGCGAGGGCCGGCCGCTCGAGGAGATGCTGCTCGAAGCGACCCGCATCCACGGCCCCTACACCCACGTGCCGTACCACGAGCGGATCGACGACGGGTTCGTCAACTTCGTCAACAACGATCACTGCCTGCTGAGCGCGCGGGCCACCCTCAACCTCGTGAAGATGCTGCCGCCGGAGGCGGCGGGGCTCGCGATGGCCCAGACCATCTGGTACATCCCGACCGGGCTCGACATCTGGAACCAGAAGATCCTGAAGGCGCCGGGGCACTACGCGCGGGGCGGGAAGCTGCCCCCCGGCCCGCCGCCGGCCCCGGTGGTCCACTGGCCGGACCAAGCGCCGGAGCATTCCGAGGGTCCGATCCGCGAACGGCTCGCCCACTGGCTCACCCTCGTGCAGCGCGGCCAGGTCCTGGACGCCTACCGGTTCTTCCTCGGCCTCATGGAAGAGCCGGAGCACCGTCGCGAGGTGCTTGCGGAGCTCGTCTTCGCGGGCCTCATCGACGTGCAGGACCGCATGCTCCACAACCGCTCGTACACCACCGGCCACAAGGGCTACCGGGCCCGCTCCACCGTGGAGCTGGGCGACGCGATCGGCTGGGACCGGGCGCACCCCGTCCTCTACGCGGGGGTCCTCGACATGGCGGTCGGCCCGCGCTGGTACTCGACCTACGAGATGGCGTGCAACGCGATCACGGTCTACGTCGAGGAAGATCGGATCTCCGCGATCCCGTATTCCGGCACGACGGAGCGCGAGCGCGCCCTCGCCCGCAACACCGCGCCCCTGACCCCGGCCGAAACGAACGACCTCGTGCACGAGCTCATCCGGGCCCCCGAGCCGGCCGGGGTCGAGCGCATCGCCGAGCTGCTCCGGGCCGGGAAACGGCTCCGCGACCTGCTGGACGCGATCCGGATCGGAGCCGCCCAGGCCGTCATCGAGACCCGGAACCCGAACAACTTCTCGATGTCCCAGCACTGCTACCAGTACGTGAGCACGCACGGCTGGTTCATGGAGCGCTTCGAGCACCGCCACCAGGTCAAGCTCATCTTCCTCGCCGCCGCGTTCCTCGAACGGACCGCCCATCATCAGGCCCACACCGGCGACATGCAGCCGGTCGGGATCGAGGCCCCGGCGGGGGCGGACCGGCTTGCGCCGGGCGCGGTCCTCGACCGTCTGGAGGAGGCCGCCGTCGCCCTCGACGTCGAAGCGAGCGAGGCGTGGACGAAGGCGTATCTGGAGAGCGGCGCGGACCGCGCTCCGCTCGTCGAGCGGCTCGCGCTCGCCGCCTGCCGCACGGGGAACGATCCGCACAACCAGGAGATCGCGCAGGTCATGCTCGAGGACTGCGTGCGCGGGCGGACCGCCGACCCCGACCGGGTGTTGATCGCTTGCGCCCATCACACCGCGGGTCACCGCAAGTACGGCGATTTCCTGGAGGCGGGACGGCGATTCGGGGCGGCCTTCGACGTCCCCGCCCTCCGGCATTGAATCGAGGGCGCGGAGCGCCGCCGCGCGCCCGTTCGGACGGCGGACGGCGGACGACCGACGGCGGACGGCAGGAAATGGAGGGAACGGCATGACGACCCCCCGGGTGGTCCTCGCGATGATGAAGCACGAGACGAACACGTTCTCGCCGGTCCCGACCGATCTCGCCCGGTTCTCGAAGGGCGCGGAACGGCCCCCCGAGGGCGAGGCGGTGCTCGCCGCCTACCGGGGAACGGGGTCGTGCATCGCGGGCTTCATCGACGCGGCGGAGGAGGCGGGGGCCGAGATCGTGCCGTCCATCGCCGCGAACGCGCCTCCGAGCGGGCCGGTCGAGACCGCCGCCTACGAGCACGTCCGCGACGCGATCCTCGAATCGGCGGCCGGCGGGTGCGACGCGATCCTCCTCGACCTCCACGGGGCGATGGTCACCGAACGGCATGAGGACGGCGAGGGGGAGCTGCTCGCGCGCATCCGGGAGATCGCGCCGGAGGTCCCGATCGGGGTGACCCTCGACATGCACGCCAACCTCTACCCGGCGATGGTGGAGCACGCGGACGTCATCGCCGGCTACCAGACCTATCCCCACATCGACTACCACGAGACCGGGGTGCGGGCGGCGCGTCCGATCTTCGCGATGCTGCGGGGCGAGGTCCGGCCGGTCGCGGCGTGGGGGAACCGGCCGATGCTCCCCCACGTGATGCGGCAGGGGAGCGGCGACTTCCCGAACCGGGAGCTCCAGGCGCGGGCGCGCGAGATGGAGGCGGCGGAGGGCGCCCTCGCGGCGAGCCTCTTCACCGGGTTCCCGCACGCCGACATCGCCAACGCGGGGCTCGGCTGCGTGGTGGTGACGGACGGCGATCGGGCGGCGGCCGAGCGGATGCGCGACGAGCTGCTCGACTTCGCCTGGGTCCACCGCGAGGCGTTCGTCTACCGGATCGAGCCGCTCGCGGACTCCATCGCGCGGGCCCGGGAGGCGGCGGCCGGCGACGGCGCAGGCTCTGGCAGTGGCGCAGGCATTGGCGTCGGCGCCGGCACGGACGGCAGCCCGCCCCCTGCCGGCGCCGGGTCCGCATCGGACGGGGTGGTGGGCGAACGCCCGGCCGCCGCCGGCCCGGCCGGGGGCGCCGCCCGCTCCGGTGATCGTCCGCCCGCCCGTCATCCGGCCGCCCGCGGGGACGGCCCGGTGGTCCTGCTCGACCACTACGACAACGCGGCCTCCGGCGGGACGATGGATTCGATGACGGTGCTCCGGGCGGTCCTCGAAGCGGAGCTCGAAGACGTCGCGGTGTTCGCGGTCCACGATCCGGGGGCGGTGCGCGCGCTCATCGCGGCCGGCATCGGGTCGGAGGCGACCGTGATGCTCGGGGGCAAGATCGATATGCCGGCCATCGGCCTCGCCGGAGAGCCGCTCGAAGTCCGGGGCCGGGTCAAGCTCATCTCGGACGGGCGCTTCCGCAACCTGGGGCCCGCCGGGACCGGCATCGAGATGAACCTCGGGCCGACGGTGGTGCTCGACACCGGGCGCGTCGAGATCGTGGTCATCTCCCGGCATCACGAGCCGAACGACCTCAACTGCTTCCTCAGCCTCGGGATCGACCCGCGGGCGCGGCGCTTCCTGATGCTGAAGAGCCGTATCCACTACCGGGCCGGCTTCTCGGACGTCGCCCGCGAGGTGATCGAGTGCGCGGGGACGGGGGTGTGCACCTCGGACTACGACATGCTCGACTTCCGCAACGTCCGCCGGCCGATCTACCCCCTCGACCGCATCAACGAGCCCTGAGCCCCGCCCCTCCCCGCCGCGCCCCGGGGGTGATATCCGGTCCGGCGAGAGGGCCGGGAGACGGAAGCCGCCCGTGGAACCCGCACGTCGAGCCGGCGCCGAAGCCCCGCCGGTTCACCGGTTCACGCCGGTTCAGGCGCCGACCGCGCGCAGGAGGAGGTCGACGTTGCGGAGCCCTTCCTCCCCGTCGACCTCGGGCTTGCGATCCTCCTCGACCGCGAGCACGAAGTCCCGCACCTCTGCGACGTAGGGGTTGCGCACCGGGAAATCGAGATCGCCCCGGTCGGTCCGGATCCGTCCGTCCCCGTCGTAGCCGAACGTCTCCTCCGCGACCGCCCATCCCTTCTCTCCGTAGACCTCCATGCGCTTCGGCGAGACGAACTGCATCGAGGTGCAGATCTCCGCCGTGGCGCCGTTCTCGAAGTGAAGGACGAGGACCGCCGTCTCGTCGTGCGGGCTCCCGAAGACCGAGCTGTCGATGACGCTCCGCAGGGTGCGCACCTCCCCCGCCTCGGGCTGCATGAGCCAGCAGACCTGGTCGACGCAGTGCGGGCCGATCCCGCCAAGGCTCCACCAGCGCCCGACCTCGGGTGAGGCGCGCCAGTTGGAGGCGTCCGGCTGGCGCTGGGTCCACAGGACCCGCATGTGGCGGAGCGGTCCGAAACGCCCCGCGCGCGCGGCCTCGGCGAGGGCCCGGTGCCCGGCGTGCCAGCGCATGTGGAAGGCGACCCCGAGCTTCACCCCCGCGTCGCGGCAAGTGTCGACGAGGGCGCGGCCGTCCGCCCGGTCCGTCACCATCGGCTTCTCCATGAAGACGTGCTTGCCGGCCCGGGCGGCCGCGAGACCCTGCTCGGCGTGGACCTTGTCGGGGGAGGCGATGATGACCGCGTCGAGCTCGGGGTCCGCGAGCAGCGCGTCGAGGTCGTCGTGGGCGGGCGCCGGAGACGCGGCCCCGTGGCGGGCCGCGAAGTCCCCGGCCCGCGCGCGGTCGCGCGAGAGCACGCTCCAGAGCCGCGCCCCTTTCGCCTCGGCGACGGCGGGGGCGAGCTGGTGGTCGGCGATCCGCCCGGTGGCGATCATGGCGAAGTTGACGGTCATCACGGCTCCCGGGTGTGGTGCATGGAATCCTGGCCCCCCTCTCCCCGCGGCGCCGGAACGCCCGGGTCGGCGGCCGTGCCGACGGCGGCGCCGATGCGGTGGCGCCGTGGGGGCAGCGACCGCGGGGCCGATGCATTCTAAACGGGCCGTTCGCGGCGGCAGTGCCGATCGGCCTGCGGAACCGAACCGCGTCCGGGGGGAGGGGGGGTTGACACGGACCATGATGTTTCCTATATATGACATATGACGCATTTCGGGGAGGTCGCCAGAGAGCTGCGGGAGCGTCGGCGCCGGGACGACCGGCGCTTCTCGTTGCGCCAGGTGGCGCAACGGATCGGGGTCGAGCCGGCCTACCTGAGCAAGATCGAGCGGGGCGAAGTGCCGCCTCCCTCGGAGGCCGCGACGCTGAGGCTGGCGAAGGAGCTGGGTGAAGACCCGGACGTGTTCCTGGCGATGGCGGGGAAGGTGTCGAGTGATCTGCAAGAGATCATCCGCAGGCGGCCGAAGCTGTTCGCGGAGCTGATCAGGCAGATGAAGGAGGCGCCGGACCACGCCATTCTCCGGGTGGTGCGCGAAGTGCGGGACGGAAACTGGTAAGGAGGAAGCAACGCATGATCACACTGGAAAGCAACCGGCTGAGCTTCAGGTTCCCGGAAGTGCACGACGAGGCGCGCTGCTCGATCGAGTTCGAGCGCACTTTGCGCATTCCGGACGACGGCAAGGACTACCCCCTGCCGCCGGGACTCGGCAGCTTCCCCCTCCGGCACCTGGACGACTACGCCGGGCGCCGCCTGCCCGAGGACTGGCTCCAGCGCGGCGGCGTGCTCGCCCCCATGCACCAGGCCGAGGCCCTGTGGATCAGCTTCGAGACCGGCTCCCGCCGGTCGCTCGACTATCCGTTCGCGGTGAAGATCGCGGCCGGCAAGATCTGCGCGCTCACCGGCGACGATTGGGCCAACCACCTGAACCGCGACCCGCAGGACTACGTCGTGCTGCCCGAACAGCCCTGGCTCGACGGATACTGTGTCGAGAAGGGGGTGATCCGCCAGTTCGTCGCCATGCCTCTGGGACAGGGCTACACCGTGGAGGAGCAGCTCACCGGCGCCGCGCGGCATGGCGGCCTCCAGATCGTCGTCTACCCCATGAAGCCGGAACGGTACGAGGCGCTGGTTGCGGCTCGGGAAAGCGAGTATTCCGGCAGGGTTCTTCATGATGGGGCGCCGATGGAGTTGGCCTGCGGATCTCCGGGCATGGGCCTCGCGCCCGGTGGCCGGATGAAACAGGAAATCCATGACGATCCCTACGGCCTGGACGCCTGGGATCAGCGACACGCCGGCCGGTGCTTCGTCAGTATCGTCAATTCGAGCCAGTGGATGGCGATCACCGGCGAACGGCCCCCGACGGAGCCGCCGACGGCGAAGGATTACACGGAAATGGGCCTCCCCTGGTTCGATTACTACGGTGGGGATGCGCAGGCCATCGCGGGGGCGGAAAAGCTCAAGAGGATCAAGAGTGTGGTGCAAGTCGGCAAGGAACGGGGCAGCGCCCCCCTGCCCGAGAACGAGTCCGTCGAGGTGGAGCACACGATCCACCTGCGAAGAGGAGGCTCGAAGCAGGTGCGGGAGACGATCGGCTGGTAAGGCGCGTTCGCGTTCTCGAACGACGCTGCCATTCCGACGGGGGAAGGGAGGTGGTGCGGAGAATGGTTGCGGCGCCCTCCGGGACTGCTCGGGAAAGCAGCCGTTGGAAGGGCGGAGCGATGGGCCGTACCATCGGGCCGCGGGATCGGCGAGGCAGCCGCTGGCTCCCGGCGGTTCAACGGTCCGCCCATCCGCGGCGGAGGGTTCGGCGTCTCGCGTCGTCGTCGAGTACGCGGGCGCATGATTCCCAGTCCACCGGGCGGACCTCGTGGTATCGGAGCGCGAAGGGATGTTCGTCCGGCACGGCGTCGATGGTCCGCTTCGCCTCCTCGATCCGGCCCAGCGCCACCCGGACCCAGACGTCTTCGAGGGTGTCCGGTAGCTGGCCGAAGAGCCGAGAGACGTTCTCCAGGCGCTCCGAGAGGAGCCGGCGTACCCGGTCCTCCACCGAGTTCGCGTAGCGCATGTTGCAGACGTCCACTTCGGGACGGGTCTGCCCGATGCGCTGGATCCGGCCCTTGCGCTGTTCGAGGCGGGAGGGGTTCCAGGGCAGGTCCAGGTTGACGAGGGCGCCGAGCCGTTGCAGGTTCAGCCCCTCCGATGCCGCGTCCGTGCCGAGCAGCAGCCGCACTTCGCCCCGGCGCACGCCGTCCTTCAGCGCATCGCGGGGCCGGGGCTCGAAGCCGCCGCGGCGCATCACCCCGGAACGGCCCGCGCCCGCGTAGACGCCGATGGCCTCGTCCGGAAGCTCGCGCGTGAGCTGGCCGGCGAGCCACCACACCGAGTCGTAGTACTGGCTGAAGACGATGCAGCCGCGCGCGAGCCAGCCCTCGTCCACGAGCAGGCGCACCACGGCGGCGTACTTCGGGTCCTGATCCCGGTTCGCTTCCATGAACCGGGCGAGCCCGGCCAGCACCCGGCGTTCCTCGCCCGTCAGGGTGCGAAGCCCGCCGTCCGTTTCTTCCCGGTCGTCGTCCCCGTCGTTCCCATCGTATCCGTCGTCTCCATCGTATCCGTCGTCCTCATCGTAGTCCTCGCCGGGGTCCTCCCAGCCGTCGAGGATGCGGGCGGCGGTCAGACGCCCCGCCTCCATCGTGCTGCCCATGCGGCGGAGCAGCATGGTGCGGAAGAAGCCCGTGTTCGCGCGTCGGGCGAGCAGCCGGCAGAACGCCTCCGCCTGGGCGTAGGCGTCTTCGAGGAAGGGCGGCAGCACGATCGCGTCCTCGTCCGATTCGCCGTGGAGCCGAACCGCCACCGGGGTCAGCAGCGGCTCGCCCGTCTCGGGGTCGATGGTGTTCTCGAGATGCTCGCGGGTGCGAAGGACGATGGTGCGGATGTAGGGGTTGTGGCGCTCGACGAAGCGGTCGAAACCGCCCTCGATCCGCTGCCGATCCGGCGGGCGCAACCTGTCGACCAGGTTCCCCGGCGCATACGCGGCTTCGTCCGGCAGGGAGAGCGAGCGGCGGAGGATCTCGAAGTCCCTCCCTTCGGAGCGGGGAGGGAAGGGGTTGCGCAGCCAGTCCCAGCGCTCGTGGAAATCGGTGGGCGGGGGCGCGTTGCCGAGCAGCAGATCGAGGGATGCCCCGGCGTTGCGCCAGCGGCTGCCGGGGGCGCCGAGCACCGCGGGCGAGCCCTGGGCGAGGGCGTCGAGGAGATCGTATGCCTCCACGGGATGGAGCTGGACCGGGGTGGCGGTCGCGAGCAGCAGGCTCCTGGTGCGGGACGAGATCTCCCGGAGGAACTTCAGGAGGTTGTTGGGCCGCGCAGGCGCGAACGCCCGGTGGCCGGACGACAGGTTCCGGCGCCGCGCCCGGTGCGCCTCGTCGAGGATCACGCACTCGAAGCGCATCTCCACCAACCATTTGGCGGCCTCGGCGTTGCCGGTGACGAGGCCGATGGAGACGATCCCGACCCGGCGCGGGCAGCGCCGGATCGATTCGGCGCCCGCGCCCGGATGCTCGATCCCGCGCTCGTCCACCCAGCCGCGGCCGTTCCAGACCGCCGAGGGCAGCCCGAGCAGGGTGTCCATCTCGTCCTGCCACTGCCGGAGAAGAGGCTTCGGAGCCAGAATGAGCACCGGCCCGTCGCCGGCCAAGGCCATGAGCTGCGCCGCCATCGCCAATTGCAGCGTCTTCCCGAGCCCCACCTGATCGGCCAGCACGAAGCGCGCGCCGTGCGGCCCGCGATGCGCGTCGAAGGCGAGCTTCACGAAGTGCTTCTGGTGCTCCCACAAGCCCGCTTCCTTGCGGTAGACCGGCGCCTCCACGACGACGGACGCAGGGTCCGGGTCCGGCTCTTCCCGCCAGCCGGCGACGTCCCCGATCGGCTCGCGGCGCGACAGGCGATCGAGGTCCCGGACGACGAAGTCCGCGAGCCGGACCGCGAAGGGCGAGGACCAGAGGGCGTCGAACTCCTCCTGCACCCATGCGACGGCTTCCGGCGAATCGTCCTCCCAGACGAGCTCGTAGTTGAGGCGGAACGCCGCCCGGGTCTCGTTCGCACTGCCGAGGAAGGAGGTCCGCCCGCCGTCCGCCAAGGTGATGACCCCCGCCTTGCCGTGGATCAGGCCGAAGGCGTCGTCGGGCAACACGCGGATCTCGATCTTCCCCGAGCGCAGAAAATCGTGGAGCCGCTTGAAGCGCGGCCGGGCGCCGTCGCTGAGCTCTTCGGGGCGGGAATCGCACCACTCGCGACGCATGGCGGCGTGGGCGGCCCTGGCGACCTCGACGTCGGCGCGCGAGAGCTGCGAGTTGCAGACGACCCGGATCTTCCCCTGGATGCTCTCCAGCGCCTCGCCCGCCACTTCGAGGATCGACGAGGAGAAGTAGCCGGCGATGCGGTCGTAGCTCCGGGCGCCGGCGAGCCGCGGGGCCAGGAAGCCGGTATCGAGCGGCCGGCGGCGGGAGGAATAGCGTTTCAGCATGGGGTCCGGGCGCGGCGGCGGGCAGGAGGCCGGGGCCAGCTCGAGCGCGGGCCGGGTCCGCGAAGGCCGGCTGCGTCCGATGCGGCGGTGGCATCTATATTGTATGCCCTGTCTTCGCGAGCACGTTGTACGCCAGCCTCTCCTCCTCCGGACTCTTCGGCGCGCTTGCCCATTCCGCGATGGTCTCCAGGGCTGCCGCCCATTTCCACGCCTCGTGCCCTCCGTAACCACCTGCGCAGTGCAGCGCGACTTCCAGGGCCGCCATCCTGTTCTCGACCTCCTTCGGCCCGTAGTTCACGTCCAGGAACCGTTCCGGGGCCACCGCCGGTCCCTGTCGAAAACACGCCCTGAATTCGTCTTGCTGTCCCTTGTTCAAGAACGCGAAGCAGTGCAGGAAGCTGCTCTGCTCGCCCTCGGAGGCGCCTCCCTCGGTGTGATCGCACACGTCGCGCCATAGCGGCAGGAGGATTCGACCCCACGCATCCCTGGCCCTGCATTCTTCGTTCGTCCACAGGTGATGGGTCAGCTCGGCGACCACCGTCGCCCGGCGTCCAGCGGGGAGCTCCGCCACCTTCCAGCTTTCGTATTCCCCGCCGTGCCCTCCTTCGCTCGGGTACAGGACGTCCCTCAACATCGACCACGCGTAGCGCTCCGCGCACGCATCCGTCTCCCCGGGTGCTTCTTCGCGTATCAGCTCCCGTTCCATCGCGTTCTTCAGCACCTTCCCAAGCTTCCGGGTCCAACGGGTGTACTTCATTGCTCCCCATACCACCCGGCGCAGCTCTTCGCTCACATCTTCTTCAACTGCCTTGACGACGTGAGCCCTGACCCACTCCTCTCCTCTCTGCGCTAGGACATCGAGATTGTTCGTGCATAGCGTTGCGACGTGGTTTCTCATCGCGGGGCTCGCATTCCACAGTCTTCCCAGTGCTGCGAACGCGGCGTCCCGGTCTTCCGATCCGCCCGTCCCTCCTGATGCTGCGCCGATGATGCCTTCGATGGCTGCGCCAGCCGGCGTGTTGATGCAGTGGTTGGTCCAGTCCTCACCTTGGGGTCGTTCATCCCTCTTCAGCGTCCCGAGAGCCCACTCTTCGAGCGTCTCGACCGCTTCCCGGACGTCCACTTTCTCGCTGTTCCCTTCGCGGAGATGTGCGGCGAGGCTCCGTGGAATTCCGCTCAGGGCGCCTCTGCACCTTCCCTTCCCGACTTCGCGCCACCAGCCCTCCCTGGCCCACTCGAGCAGCTCCGTCGGCTTCATCCGCTTCGGCAGCTCGCGGCATAGCGCATACCATGCTTCATGTTTCCACTTCTCCAGATCGATCAAGCGTTTCGCGAGCGCGAGGCCCCACTTCCGGTCCAGACGTATCGCGTCTCCCGCGTTTTCCCGTCGGCCCTCTTCGTTCGGCCCATGCAGCCATTCTTCGCGGGTCCGTGCCGGCGCCGGGTTCTCCCACTCCTCGATGACCCAGTCCAGCGCAGCCTGTCCCCGCGTCTTCCAGTCGTCCACCAACTGCCGTCCGGCCCAACCAGAGGGAGCTACCGGCCCGATGCATTCAACATCGCTGTGCCAGTTCCGGAAATCCGGATGCGCCGGCATTTTCCATGCCTTGTGCCTGTTCTGCAGCACCCTTTGCCTTTCCTTCATGTCCCGTGTGAGCGTCCCCCACCGCTGGATCCATCCCAGCAGAACGTACTGCTCCCCCTCGTTCCCTTCACGGCTCTTGCCTCTGATGCGGAGCCGGCAGATCCGCCTTCCCACCGTTTGTCGCGTTGCTCCCCGCGCCCGCTTCCAGTGTTCCTCGAGCAGCCGGTACGCCTCGTGCACACAGCAGGGATTGCCCAACAGCCCGCTCTCACCCATCCACCGTACCTTCCGATCGGCGCTCCAGTGCCTGCTTTCCGTCACCCCGTGGATCGCCAGACGGTTCAGCAGCACGTTCTTCGAAGCGGCCGCTTGCCGGATCCGCGCTTCCCACTTCTCCCGGCCCGTCCTTCCCGTCCTGCCCCCGCATTCCAGGGCATCGCGTGCCGCGTCGATCAGCGTATCCACGCCCCCTGCGGAACGCAGCTCGTCTTGCACGTGCTTCTCGATGGCCGACCGTTTCCCGCTCCAGCGATTCCACGGATCTTCTTCGCCGCATGCCGTTTCGAGGATGCGTTGCTGCCTTTCCAGTGCATCGGCGCACACGTCCCACACGGCTTCGTGGATCTGCTCCATCCAGGGCCTGACCGCCTCCGCATAGAATTTGTTCGCCTCCCACCCCTCGACGTTCAACCGGCGTTCCAGCGTGCCGGTTTCCTTGTCCGATCCATCCGCCGCGCTGTCGGGCTTCGAGCCGGCTGTCGCGTACACATTGGCGATCGCGGCCCATCCCTGGATGCTCGCTTCGTATCGTCCCGCCTCGCTGCACCGTCGCGCGACCCGCCGTAGCGACAGATGATCCCTCATGTCGCGGGCGGCGCTTTCGCACTGCCCGATGAGAAACAGCGCGCCTTGCTCCCTCTCCACGTCTCCCACTGTGGTTTCGCTGCGTCCGAGGCTCCGGGCCAGCCGGTACCGCAGTGCCCGGCCGAGCCGCCCCCCCGCAGTCGCCGTCATCCACAGGATGGTCCGCAGCCGCCCCCCGTCCATTCCATCGCACAGCCAGTCGCTTAGCTGACCGCTGCTCGGGTCCTCCGTTTCTTCGCGCAGTACCCGTGCGGCGCCGGCTTGCATGAACTCATGCACCGCCCATGCCTCCGGCGCCGCTTCGCGCAGAAAGTGCTTCAACCGTGGACCGCCTTCCAGCAGCATCCGCTTGATCTCGTTCCAGTCGGTGTCCGGCCGCGGCCCCTGCTTTGCTATCGCTTCGAGCCTCCTTCTCTCCGCTTCCGCGTCCTGGGCGATGGCCCGTGCCACCCGGTCCAGGATCTCCGGCACTTCCTCGTGCCGGTCGTAGAGCACCGGTTCGATGCCCGCCGCTTCGAGTTGTTGCAGGTCGTCTTCCCACCCCGATTTCCCGCTCTCGCGTTTCACCAGGCTGAACGTTTTGCGCCTCCCCCGTCCGTCTTCCCCTTCCCGTGCCCTTTCCCTTGCCGCCACGCTCTCCTGGATCTTCCTGATCATGACGTCACGGTGGCTGTATCCGATGCAGAGTATCGACCGGTCACCGACGAGTTCGCCGACGAACCGGCGTTCCCGTTCCTGGTCGTAGTGGCGTTCCAGATCCATTTTCGTGAGCAGCATCCCGCCGGGTTTGCTGACCGTCCCGTGCAGGTGCACCAGCCCCGAGGCCCTGTGCCCGGCGCCCGGCCCGCGCTCGTCCTCCGGCCATACCCGCAAGGGTTCACCGCTTGCCGTGCCCCCGGCTTCGATCAGCTCATCCCAGTTCGTCGTAATGATCGTCCTCGACCCCGCGGCCGAGTGCAGCGCCACCACCCAACGATGCAGCCCGTTCGGCTCCGTTTGCCTGCGGATCCGCTCCGCGGCCTGCTCGTAGATGGACTCGCCTCGCTCCTTGTGCACCCGGTCGAAGCAAGCCCCTGGATCCTCCGCGGCCTGCCCCGGCGTCGCTCCCGCCAGCTCGATTGCCAGCTCGTGGTACAGCGGCACTTCGCTCGGCGCGGGCTTCGAGATCCCGGCTCCCGCCAGGATCGCGAGCGGCGCCTTCCTCGCGTGGGCCGCGATGTCCTGCACCTGCTGTTCCAGCTTCAGACCTTGCTCTTTCCCGAGTGCGGCGTTCAACCAGGCGTTCGCGCTGTCCTCCTGCTTCGGGTCCGACTGGCTCCGGCGCTTCGCCGCCGCCAACCGCTCCAGGCCTACGCGGCCTTCGGTGTGCAGTGCCGCAAGCGCGTCCGGCCCCATCGTTTCGAATGCCCACCGGATCTCGTCCTCCCTCTGTACGTCCTCGGCGCCGCCGTTCAGTACTTGGCAGAGCGTCTCGTCCGATGCCCGTTTCTCCGCTTCCATCCCACCGCAATGCTGTTTCAGCACCCTGCCTACGATGCGCGTCCGGGGCCGCCCGCGCTCGCCGGCGCCGCCGGGCCGCTCTTCGAACTCGGCCTGCGGTTTCAGCGCTTCCACCCGTCGCGGCATTCCGGTCACCCTCCCCGGGTCCGGATCACTCGCCGATCCCTTGACCCCGATGGTATGCGGGCGCGTGGCGCCTGCACGCCTCTTGCAGGGCCGCCGGGTCGTTGCGGGCCAGCGCCTCGATGAGTCGCTGCTTCGCGTGCTCGGCGTCCTGTCCTTCCCAAGGCGCCCACCCGCCTTCCCTCACCCTCAGCAAGCGTTTTTCTCCGTCCACCCGCGTGTACCGCAGCCTTTGGCCGATGTCCCGCCGGCCGTGCCCTCCTTGCGATCCGAAGGCGTACCTCAATGCTTGCGGGTTCAGGTGGCTCATCACCCCGAGGTCGTAGAGGTCCCGGACGTGTACCTGCCCATCTTTCATCCGTTGCATCTTCCCCCAGAGGATCTGTGCGTCCGTCTGCGGCTCGAACGGTGTGCCTCGCACACGGTCTTCCGCCTTTGCGCCGATCTTCTCGAATTCCTTTTCGACGATCGTCGCTTCGATCCCTTCCACCCCCGCCGGGAGCTCGACGCCGATGGTCAACATGCCGATGACGGTGCCCGGGAGCAGGACCACCGGCCTTCCGTTCTTCCAGTGATCGGCCCCGCAATGCGTCCTCCACCCATCGCGGCTCCCGAGCGATCCTCAATGCATAGAGTCGGTTCGCCTCGCTCCGATGCGCATCCGTGTCGCCCCACCAGAGGTCCAGATCCGTAGACAGCCTGTGACGGTGTCTCGCAGCGAGGATACTTCCACCGCCGATTCGCAGGCGTAGCCCCTCCCCGAACACCTGCGCCAGCTTTCTGCCAAGCCATCGGGCGGCGGGTTCGATTTCGGGCTGGAGCTGCAGATCCGGCATCGTCCTCTCCCGCTTCGCCGACCCTCGCGAGTTCTTGCCGTGGCTCTACGGCAGATCCTCGAAGAACAATCGTTCGCATGTCGCTGCCAAGGTCGATCGGTCCGTAGAGGTGGATCACGGGGAGCCCGGCTCTCCTTGGGGGGCGCCATGCGGGCGCCAGTGTACCCGCGCGGCGGTCAGACGTGATCGTTCTCCACGGTGCCGGCGACGAGGTGGGCAACGGCGTCCGCGCGCCAGTGGCCGACGTCGATGGCGGCGAGGGAGAACGGGGGATGCGATCGGCGTCTCGCCCGACGCTTCCGGGGCGGCAGCGGAGAAGTGGCCGTCCAATGCGGTCGCGGCTCCGGACGCCTGCGAGCGGCGAGGTCGGGAAACCCGTGCCGAGCGGTTCGAGGAGTATCGCTTGAACATGGGCTATGCGCCTGCGCGGCGTGACGTGATTCCGGTCCATCGTGAGATCGTCACCGTCCAGCGGTTTCGCGGTGCGTCTTGAATATGGAATCCACCAAACGCCCGCAACCGGACGTCAACCTCGCCAACACCTTCAGTTGATCCTGACACGACACGCTCGGCGACTCCTTCGGATAGTTGACCCTGTGGGAGACCTCTCCCCACAGTTCATCCGTCAGGGATCGAACCTGAAGCTCACAGGTAATTCTCGTTTTCTGATTCCCCTTGATGTCATAGTGTACCGTCGTATACATGGAATTTCTTTGCACTGCATCGACACCGACCTGACGAAAAAGATCTTCATATTCCATGTCCCAACAATACGCCTTGGGGCTGCCCAATAATTCGTACTTCTGTTCCTCCAGGATACTCAGGACGAGAGGATGTATGGATGACAACTGGTCCATGTGCAAGTGGATGATCCGAAGACCTGCGAAATCCGTAATGTTTTCCTTGAGATTCCGATTTTCTGAACTCGCGAGGACTCTTTCCAGCTTCGCCCGCAAGCTCCCCTCATCCTTGATTCTGTACTTGATGAAATGAATAAATTCGCTGAGTTTCGGATCATTCAGGAAAGAACTCATCAGCGCCTCGGCAAACGTTTTGAACAGAGGTCGGTTGTCCATGAAGTACTTGGTTGCTTCGTCGATGCAGCGACGATCGGTGCTGGACAACATCAGCTTTTCTCCGCAGTCGCATGTATGATGTGTTCGGCGATGCCAAAGAACGACCTCCTTGCAGATTCCTTCAGTTTGGTGTTCGAGGTCTTGCAATCCCAAATGGGTACGCCCTGGCGTTGGGCTATTTGGACGACCGATGCGAGATCCCGAACTTGACCGATCAAGGGATTTGCCGGGTGCGCCGGCGCAAGTTGCCTATCTATATTGCGCAACACGGAAGAAATATCCTTGTAGACACGGTTCCTGATTTCCTTGTGATATGATTTGGCCTCCCGTGTCATGCCTTGACCATAAACCCTGAACCGCTGGGGGATGTAGCCGAGGAACTCTGGTCTCCCTTCCAATAACATCGCGCCGTCGGGTGCGATAGCGTCAATGGTCTCTGCCTCCATAATCCATTTCTTGATTGTTTGACCAAGGGTGGAAAGCGCCCGGGTGGAGAACAGGTCACAGGCCACCGGCACTATGAAGAAATCGGAATCCAGCAGGAGCACCCGGTTGAGTGGACCTATGTTGGGTCCCGTATCGTAAAATACGAAATCAAAATCGCGTTGGCTGCTCAAACGGGAAATCAGATAGCTGATCGACGAAGTGGCTCGCAACCCGCCCATACGTCTCTTGAACCCATCGGCCCAGGCATCTCCCAGAAATTCCTCGAACTCTGAAAGCCTTATATCACCCGGAAGCAGGGCAACGTCTCCGATCTCCGTCAGGTCCACCAGACGAACGGAGCCTGTGCTGTCGATCACGGGCTTGACCGCACTCCAGATGGTTCTACCGTCCTGGTCGTTGGAGTGATCCAGGAGGTCGTCGACGACGTCGTCCGTAAGAAGATACGAGGTAAGGTTGCATTGGGGATCGCTATCGACCAGAAGAACCGATTTCCCCAAGGATGAAAGAGCAAACGCGACGTTCACCGTGATGGTGGTCTTTCCGACACCACCCTTGTGGTTGTAGATCGTAATGCGGACGGGATCACTCACCTGGCTTGGCCTGATCTTGGCCGTGATCGCTTTCTACCCGGTTTGTACGCATATTCCTGCGAGATCGCTTCGACGTTCGTGGCTTGACCGATTTTGCGGCGTCACGGTCTGGCAAGGCTTCCACGTACTGCTCCCCTTGTGCGGACAACTGCTTCATGCCATTTGTCGCTGCTGCAAGATATCCGGTCTTGGCGGCGTCATTGACGGCGTAGGAAGGGTTGGACAGCTTGGTCTGGGCGGCTTCCGTGTTCAGCTTGTTTATATCAATGGTCTTGAATTGAGGAATGTCTCTGTAGTGGGCTAAGTAGTATGCAAGGCAAGCAACACGTTCGACATTGGTATTCGGACGCTTCTGGAGCAAGAATTCCTTGGGTGTCGGCTTCTCTGAACTCGAGAATTGCGGCTCCCGAGAAGCATTTGCGGGAACTCGACTGTCCATGTTCCCGGTGACCTTGGGGTACGAGTCATCGAAGCCAAAGAAGGTCCCGATAGTCCGATACACCCTCAGCCGGCTGTATGGATCGAGCGGAAGGAGATCCTTCACTACCTTGTCAATGACGTCGTAGATGCCTTGGTCGTCGATCTGATCTTGCTCTGTCATGGCCGTCCCTCCGAGCAACGGGAGTCATTGGACCCCCACTCGGGATTGTAAGCAAGTCCCGCTGGCTGCGCAATCGACTTCGAATCCGATGGTCGGAAGTGGGCGCCCGTGATATGGCGATACCGTTGGAAGCCGTTGGGCTGCGGTTCGGATTGGGCCACATCGGTGGTCAGACGTGGTCGTTCTCCACGGCGCCGGCGACGAGGCGGGCGGCGGCGGCGTCCGCGCGCCAGTGATCGACGTCGATGGCGGCGAGGTAGCGGAGGACGGCGGCCAGCGCCTCGCGCTGCGGCCAGTAGTCGGGGAGCTCGGTGCGGAGCCACGTGAGGCTGTCGGCGACCTCGCCGCTCTCCGCCGCGCTCCAGGTCGCGTAGAGGGCGTGGCGGACGAGGCTGCGACCGAACGCGGTGTCGCCCAGATCGCCGCGCTTGAACTCGGAGGCGGTCTTCAGGCGGGTCCGGTTCGCCTTGCCGGTGTGGAGCAGGGAGCGGTAGTCGCGGACGCCGAAGCCGCGGGCGAACTCCTGGTAGACGCCGGAGCGGAAGTCGCCGTGGCATTCGACGTCGAGCCCCTTGACGTAGAGCTTTTCCTCGGGGGCGAGCCCGCGCCACAGGTGACCCGGCAGGCCCGCGGGGACGAGGAAGTTGCTCGCCGTCCGGACGGCGTCCCCGATAATCTTCTCGATGGGGTTGGGTTCGTCGCGGCGCCGTTCCCGCGACAGCTCATAAGATACGTCGATGTCCTCGATCGAGCCGTACTGCGTCAGCACCCGGAGCGCCGCCGCGTAGGCGGCAAGCTGGTAGTCCGCATCGGAGAAGTTCGGGTCCTCGCGGTCGTCGAGTGCCAGCATGGAGGCAAGCTGGCGCTCCACCTCGGCCTCGACTTCGGGGACCACTTCGTCCAGGAACGCCGTCTCCCCGGTGGTCTGCTTGCGCAGCACCATCAGCACGGTGCCCTGGACGTAGTTGCCTTCCTTGAGCGCGGACTCGGTTTCCGTCGCGATGGTCCACGCGGCGGTCACGCGCAGGCCGGCGGCCCAGAGGATGAGGGTGAGATCGGCCCAGACCGATGCATTCTGGTGGGTGAACATGACGACCTGGAGGCCGCTGTCCGGCATGTGCGCCGTGAGGTTCTGGTAGCAGTCCACCATGCTGCGCCGGAAGTTCGCGTCCGTACCCCGAATGGCGAAGGCACGCTTACTGTCGGTGTACCAGCTTGGGAAGCTCTCCGGTAGCCATTTCTCGTACCACGCGAGGAAGAATTCAGAGAGTTCATGATAATTGACGGCATCTGCATAAGGAGGATCCGTTAGCCAAATGTCTCTCTCTACCGTAGTCGCACGCGCGTCTGTCGCTATCGCCGATCCATGCCCTGCAATCTTGTAGACGTCGAGATCCAACAGGAACGCATTATCAAGTGCCGACAAGCCTCGACCGGCAAAGTTCAACATGGTGTTGAGCGCTTGGTTGCTGAATACCTGTTCGCTCTTTTCATTTGCGCTATGTGCATGCCATCGAGATAGGCGCGAGTTGTAGTCCGCGCAACGAGAAAGCCCCAGGATTGATGCCAGTACGTCGTTTTTGTTCGATGGTTCGGAACTCGCTTCCGACGATATCGCCCCGAGGGTCAGCAACTGCCGCGGCGTGAACAGATGATGCCAGTGCGTCCAGCCACGCGTCCGTATCGGCTCGTCCGTCTTGGGGCCGGGGGTGATCTCCCGGCTCGGAATGCAGCCCATCGCCTGCCATTCCGGGAAGCGTTCTCGAAGCAGCGCGAGTGCCCGCGCCTCCCGCTCCAGGTCGGCGTCATCGACGGGCCGGTACAGCGCTCCCGGAAGCGATCTCGCAAGCGCCTCGACACGATCGTTTCTGCGAGCCGCCGCCTCCCTCGATTTCCGGAGTCGTTCCGCCGCCGCCGTCAACTCGCGCTTGGGGCGACCCGTGCTCTTCCCGGCCTCGAATTCGCGGCTCGCCTCCTCGACCGCACGGTCTTCGGCCAGCCAGTCGCGCTCCCGCAGCTCCGCGACTTCGCGTTGCTCGTCGGCTTCGAGCAATTCGACCAAGGCCGCAATCGCACATTCGAGGTCGACCCAATCCGGTACGGGAGCTTGCGGAGCATCCGGGATCGGCGTGCCCTTTCGGGGCGCGGGCGCCGCGCCCACCTTGGTTGTTCCTGCGACCTCAGCGCCGTCATTCCCGCGCAAGCGGGAATCCAGGTGTCCCGGGAGCTCAGGCGTCTCGCCCGCATGAACATCCCTCCGTGCAATCTCCGGCATGGCAGACGTTCCACCGGCAAGAGCCTTCCGGCGCGGCTCTCCCGGGATCGGCGCGCCCCTCCGTGGCGCGGGCGTCTCGCCCGCATGAACAACCTCCGGCATGGCGGACGCTTCCCCTACGAGCACCTTGCGCCGCAGCCCCTCCGGGACCGGCGTGTCCTGATCGGACACCGACGCCGCGCCCGCCTTCGTCATTCCCGCGACCTCGGCGCCGTCATTCTCGCGCAAGCGGGAATCCATACGCCCTGGGGACGACGTGCCCCTCCGAGGCACGTTCGTCCCGCCCGCATGAACATCCCCCCGCGCAACCTCCGGTACGGCAGACGCTTCCTCTACGAGAGCCTTCCGCTGCCCTTCTGGGACCGGCATGTCCCTCCGTAGCATGGGCGTCCCGCCCGCCTTGGTCGTTCCCGCGACCCCAGAGCCGTCATTCCCGCGCAAGCGGGAATCCATGCGTCCTGGGATCGTCGCGCCCCTCCCCGGCACGGGCGTCCCGCCTGCACCATCTTCGAGCCGGCCGGCCGCCCGCGCCCGCTGCTCCGCCCACAGCAGCGCGGCAAGGGAAGGCAGGCGCCAGCGCACGCAGTACAGCCGCTCCTGGAACACGTCGTCCGGCCGGGGTACGAGGTCGTCGTTCTCCCATTGCCGCAGCCCGTGGCCCCGCCCGCCGTCCCCGCGCCGGTCGCCGCGGATGGCGGTCATCGGGGTGGAGGCACGGCAATCGGGATTGGGGCATTCCAGCCGCGACCGCTTCACCGTGCCGGCGTCGCGGGCGGCGGCGAGCGCTTCCCGGCCGACCCCCGAACGGACGTCGATGGCGAAGCGCCTTTCCGCCGGTTCGGGCGTCAGCCGCGCGATGGCCCGCGTCTTCTCGCCGATGACCCAGCTCGGCGCGAGCGGCACGCGCCAGCCGCATTCGGGGCAGGCCGTCTCCGTGCAGTAGAGGAAGGCGTCGGCCCGCCAGCCGGCGGTGTCGTGCTCGATGCGCCATTCCGTCACTTGGCGGTCCACCGCTTCGAACACCTCGGTTTGCGCCGCTCGTATCCCTTCGGCGACCTCCTCGCCGCCGCCGACGATGTTCAGCGCGCCCCAGGTGAGCAGGGCGGCCACCGGATTCAGATCGGAGCCCCAGGCTTCGCAGCCGAGCCGGGCCGCCTCGAACGGCACGCTGCCGCCCCCGCAAAAGGCGTCGCCCACGCGCGGCACGCGCCCGAAGCGGCGTTCACCCAACTCCCGCACCAGCTCGGGCAGGCTGGCCGCCTCCGTGCCCAGATGCTGGTTGATGACCTTCCAGGCGTCCGGGGACGGGCCTTCCAGATGCTCCGGTCGGTCGCAAAACTTGAGCTTTTCGTCGTAGCCCATGCGCCCGAAGACGATGCGTTGCAGCCGCTCCCTTCCGGCGGTCTTCATCCCTTTCCTGAGCCGGGGCCGATCGGGGTCGGCGCCGGGCGCGAACCACTCGCCCTGTTCCTCCGGCGACAGCCGCCGGTACACCTCCTTGATCGGGACGTTGCGGCTCTTCCGCCGCCACAGCCCCTCCTCGTCCATCGTGAGGAGGGCGAGGAACACGTCACGGTCCTTCCGCGGATCGTTCGAGGCGGGCATCAGCAGCCCGAGGATGATCGCCCGCACCATCACGAGCGGCTTGCGGCCCCACCACTTTCCGAGGCCGGTCAGGGTCTGGCTGTAGTTGGCTTTGCGCTCCTTGTAGCTCTCCTTCGACAGCCGCGAGACGGGAAACTGCGTCTCGATGAAGGTCGGGGCGTCGGCCAAGGCCCGACCCGGCACGCTTCCCTTGGGCATGGCCGTATCGGTGTTTGCGGTCACGTCACCCGCCGCGCGCCTTGCTTCAGCACTTTTTCGGCTATGTGGGCGCCGATCTTGTTGGGTCCGGCGAAAATCAGGTAATAGAGCGGCCTTCCGGCCTGGCTTTGAATCTCTCGGGCGGAACTGACGTAGGAAAATACCTCCTTCAGCCGTTTGCAATACCACTTTACCAGCGTGTCACCGGCATTAGCGTCCTTGACGACATGTTCACCAAGGAGATCATCGTATTTTTGGTAGAGCAAGTCGAACCACTCATCGGTCCCGAAGTACCGATCGAGCTTGTTCCGCTCCTTGGCGGTAAAGTCTCCCCGTCGTTTGAGCAGCCGTTGGATGGCCATCCCGACGGGGAAGTTGATGAACACTTCGATGGCCCCGGTTTCTCCAAGCGCGGAGATGGTGTGCCAGGGGACTTGCATACCGAATGGGTCCAGGAATACGATTCCTCGCCAATGCCTCCACTGTCCATGATTGCGCCGAAGCAACCCACGCAGGTAGTCGTTGCAATCCCCGGTTCGGATGTGGATGCGTCTGCCCGGAAATCCATACTCACGTTTGAGCGTCTGTAATTCCCGGATGAGAGCATCATCTTTTTCGACAAAAACATAGTTCGTAAATGGATGTTCGATCTCCAACGCGACCCGCGGCGAACCGGCGATGTACCGTTCTTCATCCGCGTCATCCGTTGCATATCCGGCCATTTCCAACAACGATTGCTGCGTCTGGCCGCTTTCCTGCTTGCGGACCTTGAGCGATCCAGGCCCCGCGAACGCATCGACGTAGAAATAGCCCTTGAATTGTTGCTTCCGCAGGATGGTCGTGTACGCTTGGAGGTACTTCCCGAGACACGCCAGCTTCTCCCTGGCCCAGGGGCCGACGTCCATCGGTTCCCCGCCCTCTTCAGGCGGCGCCCCCGCGGCCCGAAGGCGGCCTTCCGGCCACGAGCGTCCGGAACGTCCCTCGTCCCCGCTTCGGCGGGGATGATCCGGATACTCCAGCCACTGCCGGCCGTCGAGCTCGTTCCCGCCGGACTTCGGCGACCGGCCGCCCCATTGCTTGAAGAAGAACGCCACGCGCCCAGCTTGGCAGCGATCGCGGATTTCCCGCAGCCACTCCACGTCTACCGGCCGGGCGCCCGGGCCGCTCTCGCCGCCGGCGATCACCCAATGGATGCCGGCCAGATCGACCTCTCCGACCGGGCCGAGCAACGGCTCGAAGGACACGAACCGCACCGCTACCCTGGTCTGCTGGAGGTGGCGCAGACGGCCCAAAGTGGAAGCGTTCTCGATGGAGACGCCGAGCCAGATATGCGCCGGCGGGGGCTGCTCGGCATAACGCCGGTTCACGAAGCTCCGCATCAGCGAGCTGCGCTTGGTGAGCACCTGGTAGACGTGCCGGTCCACCCGTTCCATGGTGTCGAACACGCGGCCCAGGAAGTCGGCCGGGATGTTCTTGTGGAACAGGTCGCTCATGGAGTTCACGAAGATGAGCCGGGGCCGCCGCCAGCGCGCCGGCTGATCGAGGCGTTCCGGGCGGAGGCGGAGGTCGAAGCCCGACTCGAAGGGGTGGCCCGGTACGTCCCTGAAGCGCTCCGAAAAGCGTTCCGCGTAGCAGTGGTCGCAACCAGCGCTCAGCTTGGTGCATCCGGTGACCGGATTCCAGGAAGCGTTGGTCCACTCGATGGCGCTGTTGTCGGACATGTCGGGACCCGTCGGCTACCGGTGCATGAACACGGTCCGCAGCGGGCCGGCTGCCATGGTGTCCGTCCGGGCCGCTCGACAACCCCGGCTCTTGCGCCGTCGCCGGAGTCCCTCCCCGTCCATCGTGAGGAGCGCGGGGAACACGTCACGAGCCTTGCGGAGATCGTTCGAGGCGGGCATCGGCGGCCCGAGGATGACCGCCACTCGACCGCGATGCGCGCGTCTGACGATCCGCTTCAACGATCCCGGTCCTCGCGCAGGAGGGTGACGCTGTCGGTTTGAGGGCGGCCCTCGGTTTGGGCGCTGAGGCGCGCGGTGCGGTCGCGGAAGCCCGCCATCCGCGTTCGCCGCGAAACGTGCGCGGTCAGGACGTGACGGATCTCGCCTTCCAGGGACCGGTGGTTGGCCTTCGCTTGCGCCTTGAGGGAGGCCACCACTTCGTCGTCGATGTTGCGTACGGTTACGTCGGCCATGGCCCGATGCCCTGCGAATCGAGGTCATTATGCTTGCAGATCGCCGGCAATGCCTCGCGGCGCCCCCGATGGAGGGCGCCCGGCCCGGAACCGGCGCCGGCACGCAAGGACCGCGGACGGGTGGGACACGCTCATGAAGCCCGGCCCCGTCGGGGCGCCGGCCGGCCCCGGGCTCCTGCTTCATCCAGCCCCCTCCCCGGCCTTGCCTTCGAGGTAGTCCAGCACGCTCCGCTGGAAGTGCGTCACCGGCGATTCCGCGCCCGGCCCTTCCGCCATCGGCCCCACCCGGTACTTCGAGGAGTGCAGGTTGCGCTGGATCTTCTCGCAGATCCACATGTCCTCCAGTTGGAAGTCGCCGGAATCCAAGGGATGCTTGTCGAGGTCGGCAAGTCGCACGATGCGACCGCCGCCCGGCGGCGGCGGCGTCCTGCCGCGGCGCTTCGCCGGCCCGTTCCGCCGCGCCGCGCGAACCACGTCGCGCACCGCCCGCGGGACCCGGAGCCCTTTCCAGCCGCCGGCCGGCGCCCAATCGAGCGTGCGCATGAGCGTGTGCTCGGGGCCCTCGGGCTCCAGGACGGAGACGCTGAACCCCCACGGGCTCGGCGTGTAGATGGTGAGCGGAAACAGCATCACGACGCCGGGATAGTGCGGCGTTTCATGCCCGGGGAGCCGCGCCGCCCGGTAGCCGTCGGCCAGCTCGGTGGCGAGGACGCTGGACGCCTGCGGCGGGCCCTCGCGTTCCGTCGAGTACCACACGGCATGCCGTCCGACCGGCCGCCAGAGGTTCCGGTCCGGGAGCAGCTTGCCCAGCGTGGCGGCGTGCAGATATCCCAGGTGGTAGCCGTCCACCGCGTTCTCGTAGAAGACCTTCCAGTTGCAGCGCATCTCGTAGCGCGTTTCGCCGGCGAAGCGCAGGCTGCCGCCGCCCGGGTCGTGCGGCCAGAGGTGGGCGTCCAGCCCCGCGACCCAGCGCTCGAACGGCTCCGGCGGCTGGGGTTGCGGGTTGACGTAGACCATGCCGTGGTGGACCCCGACCGCTGCCGGGTGCAGCGCCAGCGATTCGCGCCGCACCTCACCGAAACACGCCTGCTCGTTCGGCACGCCGCGCAGCCCGCCGTCGAGCGCGTAGGTCCAGCGGTGGTAAGGGCAGCGGATGGCGGAGCCCACGTTGCCGCGGTCTTCGACGACCTCGCAGCCGCGGTGGCGGCAGAGGTTGTGGAAGGCTCGCAGCGCGCCCTGCGCGTCGCGCACCACGAACAGCGAGTGGCCCGGCATCCGGCAGGTGATGAAGTCCCCCGCTTCCCCGAGGTGCGCGGCAAGGCCCGCCCAGACCCAGGCGCGGTCGAACAGCGCGGACCGTTCCCGGTCGTGCCACGCGGGGTCGAAATAGGCCTCGCGCGGCAATAGCTGCCGCGGCGGCTCGAATTCAGCGTTCATGCCGGCCTCCGGGTCCGTGCAGCAGCGTGCGGACGGCCGGTGCGCCGGCGTCCGCCGGCAGCGGTCCCTCCGGCTTCAGGCGCTCCTCCGCCAGAAGCTGCCTGGAAGGAACGCAGGTCTGCACCGCCCGGCATCGGACACGGCAACGCCGCCGCTCCGGCCCCGGCGGGGGCGGCGCCTGCCGCAGCGGCCCCGTGCCGCGCGGGGCCGCATTCTTCGCCTCTCCCGCCCTCCGCATCGGGGCCGTCGCGGCCGTTCACGAATGGCAGCAACGCATGAAGGATCTCGATCGACCTTCCTCCCGATACGTGATCCGTGGCGAAGCGCTGGAGCTGGCCGACGGAAGCCTGTGCGCGAAGGTCGCCTTGCAGCCCCAGCACCGCCCTGCTCCCCGTCATCGCCGCGCGAATACGCTCACGGGCGAAGTTCAGGTCGCCGTCCATGACGTAGCCCATCATGCAGCCGACCGGCAGGCCTTCGGCGTACTTCTCCGTGACGAAGCGCATCATGCCGTCCTCTCCGACGTAGGCGCCCGCCTGCGAACGCCTCGCGCCGTCCGCGCCCGTCACGTTGAGCCGCTTGCATTCATAGGCGAGATATGCGGCTCGGTCGTGACCGACAATCACGGCGATATCGACACGCGATGCTCCGGTGAGCGGGCCGCGGGAAGAACGTGCAAATGGGTGGAACTGGTACTCGCAATAGAACCCCTCTCTTGCCTCGGCGTCCCTGGAGAGACGGTCGACCAACGCCACCGTGATCCTGTCTTCGCACGAAGAACGCGGCAGGTGGGCAATCGACCGCCGCCAGACCCGTGCGACGCAGCAAAGGAACTTCCGATCGATGATGCGGAACCTCATCCCCCAGCTCCGCCTTTCCCCGGACACCATCGCTAGCCGATTCCCCGCCGGGATTCCTCGATGTCGACCACCACCTGCTCCGCGTCATCCTTCGCCGCGGCGCGCATCCAGAAGCGCAGGCTGTTCGGCTTGACCATGTACATGTCGTCGCCCGCATACATCCGCAGGTTGGAAACCTGGTGGATGTTTCCGGGAAGCTCGGTGTTGGACTCCCGCGCGACGTCCGCCAGCAGCGCGCCGATTTCGTTCGGTTCTTCCTTGTATTCGGCCCAATCCCGCGTTGAGCAAAGGCGGAGTCGCAGAACGGTCAGGTCGTGGTTGCTGGCGACGAGGGCCACGCTGACCCGGCTATCCGCCTCCGTCCAATCGTCCAGGGAGGAAGTCAGAACCTGCGCGTACCCTCGCCGCTGCTCGTCGGAGGGCCGCTCCCAGATTCTCGGAAACGCCGATGGTCGGGGTTGAAGGGCAGGAACGACGTACTCCCACGTCTCCTCGACGACGAGGATCTCCCGTTCCGTCAGGGCGAAGTAATCACAGGCAAGCCGATCCACCTCGTCCAGCATCCGGTCCATCCGGTTCGGCGGCTGCATGGGAACATCCAGCTTCCCGGAGGCACCGTCGATCAGGGCAATCAGCCCCTTGGCGGCATTCTGCGACCTCTGCGCCTCGGGCGTGTCTTCCGGTGCGGGGAACGGCAGGTCGAGCAACTGATCCTGATGAACTTTCGGACGTTCGCTGCCGATTGACGAAGTGCTGTGAAATGCGAACCAGAACAACAGTTTGCTGTTCAGGAGGGCAGCGAGGAACTTGGCGCTCTCCCGGTCGGCATCGGGGACGGATATTGCCTGGATGGCGTCTTGAAAGGTGAAGGGCGTCTCCGAGTAGGCGGCCTTCAGCCTTTGGTTTCCGACTCCTTGGGGAATCAATACCCGTGGCCCGTCGAACCCCTTCTCGAAACCGCGCCGTCGGACCGCTCCGTCATGGCGCAGAACGAGCGCCGCCGGATCGGGAGCGAAAAGGCGGAACGATTTCGCCGGCAGAAACGGCATCGTCGCCACGGCTTCGCTTCCGGTCCGTCCGTAGCTCGCATCCTCCAGGCGGTCTTCCGGTACGGGCTGGAACCCCTGGCCGATCACCCACGTCCGTTCAGGGTCGTTGCCTGGTGCAATGTTCGATTGCCGGTGTTGCGCGACCTTGGCGCGCAGCCGAGGATAAGTGGAAAGGTATCGGAACAGCTTGATCTCCGGGCCGGTCATCCACATCCGCTTGTTGAACTCGAGCGGATCCCTCTCGACCATCGCCGTGTTCAGCTGCTTCTTGTCGACTTCGTTGATGCTCACGAGGCGCGTGGCGCCGGAGCTCGGGCTTGCCTTGGGCGCCCAATAGTCGAATTCGTGGGGCGCAGCGTCCGGATTGAGGCCGGCGATGAAGAGGGCCGCGGGTTGCACGGCCGCACTGAAGAGCTGGAAACGAAGATCCGCGTAGTTGACGATGCGGCGTACCCGAGCGCTCCGAAAAAGCAGGCTTCTTGCTTCCCGGGCCTTCTTCGAGTGGGTGTGGAGGAAGCTCATCGCGGGAAGCAGGAATGCGATCCCGCCCCCCTTCTTCAGGTGCCGGAGCGCCTTCCAGAAAAATCCCCATGCGGCCTGCTTGTTCGGCGCCGGGAGACCGTGCCGTTCGCACCATCCGGCCGAGGCCGCGTCGCTGCTTCGCCACGGCGGATTGCCGATCACCACGTCGTATTCGGGGTTTGCTTCCATGCGGAAGAAATCCGCTTCGCGCAGGGTCGCGCCCCACAGCTGGGGCAGCAGATTGCCGCGTCTCATCAGCATACGGATATCGGGAGGGCGGACCTCCTCCAACAGGGCGACATAGAGGGAGAACGCCGCCACGCGCACCGCGCTGGCGTCGATGTCCCATCCGTATAGCCGGTCGAGGAGGCCGCGCAAGCTGTCCCAACGGATGCTCTGCTTCGCCTTGCCAGCTCGCCACTGCTCGCAGAGGCGCTTGAACAGGCATACCAGGAAAATGCCCGAGCCGCAGGCCGGATCGAGGAATGTAGCCTTCGTCCTGATGCGCGGGTCGAGAACCTCGGGGTCGTCCCAGATCTGGGAGACGATGCTGCTCGCCAGATGCATCGGGGTGTGGAACTGGCCCCTGCGCGCCTGATCCTGCTCGCTCAGGAAACGGTCGTACACGGCGCTGATCAGCTCCACCGGGATGAATGCGAAGTCGTAGCCCCAGAGGCGGAGCTGGCCGCCGGCGCGGTGCATTTCTTCCTTGCCGGAGCGGAAGCGGGCGAGGATCTCCAGGTAGCGCCGTTGGAGCCGGGGGCCGACGTCGCCGAAGGAGCACGGCTTCACGAAGAGGTCGCCGTTGAAATCTCGGTTGAGAGCGCGGAACAAGGCATGGAAAGCGGCGACTTTTTCGGATTCCAGAATATCGGAGAATTTGGAGAATGCACCGTCCGTGGCTTCTTCAACGTAGGCGTCCGAGATGATACCGCGGTCTTCCAGGTACGCGATGAACATCGTCTGCATCAGCAGGGCTTGTGATGCGTCCTGTGTCAGCCCGGTCTTCCGAAGCCGGCTGTCCGTCTCCTTGAGGTTGTTGAGCAACACGCCGTCGATGCGCTTCTTGAAGTTGAACTTGCCTTCGTTCTCCCTCCAATACCTGCCCGATTCGATGCCGTGGATCAGGTTGCGAACCACAAGGGCGTTCTGGATTCGATCAAGGGTCTGGACGAGGCAGTGTTCATCGAACGCCTTGCTCTCCCGGTTGGCCGGGAAGCCGGCCAGGGAGTAGATCCGGATCGTGGGGCCGCGAACGACGGCGAGGACGCTGGCCAGACCCTGGTTCCAAAGGTTGGAGTGCAGGCGGGCGATCCGGTCTCCCTCGTCTTCGGCCTCGAAGAAAACGGCGGTCGGCACGTCCTGGACGCAGAACACGGCCGATGCGCCGAGTTCGTGCAGGGTGGTTCGCAGGGGGCCGGCGTAGCAGGTGTCGCCGATTTCGCCCGCGTTCTCGTAGAGATCCGGGGGGCGGCGCGCGGACAGGCCGAGACTCTCCTTCCAGTCCGGCCAGTCTTGTGCAAGCGATTGTGCGGGCATGGTTGCCGTCTCGGTCCGGGGCGGGGCGGCGGGCATGGAATCCGGCCGGGTCGTCAAGCGCCGCCGCGGCCCGCGGCGGCGGCCGTGTGCCGCATGGCGCCGTTTTCTTCGCCGGGTTCAGCGGACCGGCGGTGTGCGGCGACGGCCTTACCCGGCGGCGCAGGGGCCTCCTGGCTCCGGCCTCCGTCCCGGTGCGGCGGACGGCTGCTCGTGGCCGCCCTTGGAGAGGGTGCGGGCGAGGGTGCGGCGGCGTCCTCCCGGCCCCGACCCCCCTTCCGGCGCGGGGGCTCCGAACGCTCCTCTTCCCCCGCCACCAGCCGGAAGATCTCGCTCTGCCGCTCCTGGCGGTCGCCGGTCACCGGGTTCTCGGTCAGCGCGAAGCGCACCGCCTTGCGCCAGCCCTTGTTCCGGCCGTGCAGGGCGTGGCCGGTGGCGGCGTTGGTCATGGTGAACAGCCACCATCGCTCCTCCGGCGCGAGCCCCAGCCAGTTCCTGATCGCGGCGGGGATGAGCGCCGGATCGGCGTCTTCCACCGCCCACGCGAGGAGGGTCAGCTCCTTGCCCAGCAGGCGGGTGACGGGGGTGTCGCCCCGCTTCCAGCGCCCCGGCGGCAGGCCCTGCTTCCTGAGCCGGCGGTTGAATTCGACCCGCGCCTCGTCGGCGATCGGGGTCCACTTGGCGCGGGGGAGGGCCACGCGAAGCTTAACGTCCTGTGCGCCCATCCCGAGGGAGGGCGGCGCATGGCCGGCCTTCGGGTCGAAGCTCACGTGCTCGGCGACGAGCACGTCCCCGCGGCTGCCTCCGGGGACGGTGACCACGAAGTGGTGCTCCGATTCCTCGGGCCGGAAGCCGAACCCCTGCGGCTTGGCGCCCATGCCTCGCTCACCCGCCTCCCGCCGGGGATGCTCGATCGATGATTCCCGGGTCCGTGGAATCTTCGGCAAGGTGGCGACGCATGGTTCGCCGACGGGCGGTCGATTCCGGTTTCCGTCCGTATTGCCATCCGGCGGGCCTCCGGCCCGCATGCGGGCGGGACGCCCGCGTTCCCAGGAGGGCCGGGGAAGCATGGCGGCCGGAGCAGGGGGGCGGGGCGCTCATTGCTCCAGGTCGTCGCGCCGGTAGTCCGCCCTGATCTCCGCGGCGTGGTCGAGGAAGCGTTGCCCCGTCGCGTAGCGGATGCGCCCCGCCTCGATGGAGACCTCGCCGTCGGCGACGATCTCGCGCAGGGCTTCGACCGCCCGCTCGATGCCGGCGGCGTCCAGGGCGAGGTCTTCGGAGAAGTTGATCTCGCTCCACGTCCCGCGGCCCTCCGCCTGGACGTAGATGCGCAGGCCGCCCGCCGATCCCTCGTGCTTCTTCAGGCGGGCGATGAAGCCGTAGGCGGTGCGGGTGGTCTCGAACCGGAAGCCGCCGGGGCGCGCCCACGTCGCCGGCTTGGTCCTGTCGATGGGCCGCTCGACGGGCTTGTCGGCGATCTCGCGCCGATGCACCTCGGACACGATGCCGTCCTTCGCTGCGACCGCGAGGATCAGGCGAGTACCGGCCGGGACCGCGAAAGGCTCGGTGTAGGCGCCGCCCGCCACTGCGGGGTCGGAGCCGTCGGTGGTGTAGCGGATCGGCACGGTCGGCGGCGCGGCGCGGATCTCGACCATGCGCTCGCCGCTCCCGGCTTCCAACCTGTCGGGGCGGGCCTCGGCCTCCGGCATATCAGAGCGAGCCCCGGCTTCCGGCATACCAAAGCCGCCCTCGGTTTCCGGCATACCAGGGCCGCCCCCGGCTTCCGGCATACCGGGGCGGGCCTCGGCCTCCCGCATACCAGAGCCATCCCCGGCTTCCGGCGTACCGGGGCCGTCCCCGGCTTCCGGCCCGCCGGGGCGGGCGTCCACGTACTCGCGCGACTTCAGGGTGATGCGGTTCGACCACTCCACGGGCTCGCCGGTGTCGTGCCCGCCGGTGGAGTCCACGGCGAGGAACGAGACCTTGAGGTCGGCCGTCTCGAAGTCGCGCCCGTCGAGCTTCATCGAGGCCGGCGTGGCCTTGCCGCCGACCTCCGCGTACAGGGTGTCCCCGTGGACCGGCGACAGGCGCAGCCTGGCCACCCCCGTGTCGTCGTCCCGGTGCAGCTCCCGGACGCGGACGGTGGTCGCGGGTTTCGGGAACGGTCCCTTGTTGACGTAGCTCCCTTCCTCGCGCCAGACGTCCTTGTGGAAGCAGTCCGCCTTGATCCGGTCGAGGGCGTCGGGACGGTGCCACTGCCACCCCGGAGCGGTCGAGGCCCGGCGCCGGATCTCCGTCCACAGCATCGAGCGCTGGGTGAAGAGCCTCGCCTCCACCTTCTTGCGGAAGGTCTCGCTCGCGACATCCGTGGTGTACTTCTGCCGGTCCGCGAGCGCCGCCACCACCTGCTCCTCGCCATCGTAGCGGTTCTCCTTGAACTCCATGAGGAAGTCCACCTTCGCGAGCCGATCCCGGGTGGGGTAGTACAAGGTGGTGAAGGTCTCGCGGACGGCGCTGTGGAACTGGGCGAGGAAGCGGGGCAGGAGCCGGTCGCGCGCCTGCTGCATCTGCGGGTCCCCGTCGGACACGCCCTCCTCGTGCATCTCGCCGATGATCTGGCGGATCGCCTTGAGCTCACGCGCGCGCTCCAGGAGCGAATCGAAGGCGCGCTGCCCGGTCAGGAAGCAGATGCGGTTCCGGTAGGTGAGCTGCTCGTACAGCGTGGCGAGGTCCGGATGCAGGCCGGCCGGGTGCGGCTCGGCCACCACCAGGGTCACCCGCTCGGGGTGGACGTCGATCCCGTCCACCGCCGGGAGCGGTTGCAGGCGCTGGTAGCACGCGCCCTCGGCCGGCTCGAAGATCTCCGTCAGCCGCTCCTTGAGCTCCTTCGTGGCTTGGTCGCGGACGTAGGCGCCCGCGGTGGTGGTCACGCGGGCGATGAGGTTCTGCACGTTGCGCAGGTGCAGGCGCCCGTCGTTCGTCGCGTGCAGGTACCACGCGGCGGTCACGAGGCGCGCGACGACCTCGTTCTGCAACCTGGAGACGTCGCGCCCCGGCGCGCACAGGTGGGCCACGATCTCGGGGACGGTGAGCCCCTTGACCGCGTTCGGGACGTTGGCGAGGGAGGCGACGAGGAGCAGCCGCATCACGTCCTGCGCGTCCTCGCTCCCGCTCCCGCTCCCACCCCGGCCTCCGCCTCCGCCTCCGCCCCGGCCTCCGCCGAGGTTCGCGTCGATGGTCTCGGCGACCGCGTTGCCGCTCGAGGCGACGTCGTGGGCGATGGCGTTCTCCAGGGTCGGGTTGATCTGGTTGATCTCGGTCAGGGTCTCGCGGCTTCCGGGATCGAGGTCGTGGGCGGCGATGAGGTACGGGTCGTGGCCGGTGGCCCAGATCCGGGAGACGACGATCCGCATCAGCCGGATCAGGCCGCGGGTCTGCTGGAAGCCCTGGTTCTCGCGAAAGCGGCCGTAGAGGTCGCGGAGGGCGGGATGGAAGGGGTAGGACCCCGCCACCTGGCGGGCGAACTGCTCGGGCGAGGCGTTCGTCACGTCCATCTGCTTCGCCTCGCGCACCGCGCTCGCGTACCCCTGCGCGACCTCGCCGATCTCCGCCTCGTCCGGCAGGGTCTCGAAGATGCGCTTGCGCAGGATCCGGTAGAACTCGTCCGTGTTCATGCGGACGGGCTCCAGGTTCATCGCGGCGCGGCCGGTCTCGGCTTCGAGGTCGTCGAGCGCGGATCCGATCCGCGCCGCCCCCGCGCCGTAGGACGCCTTGAGGTCGGAGATCACCAGGCAGACGTTGCGCAGCTCGTCCCGCCCGACCGCGACCAGGAGGTTCGACAGCGCGGTGGTGGTGACCGTGGAGAGGTCCGAGTTGCCGATGCTCTTCGAGGCCGCGTTGACGAAGTAGGGCGGCAGCTCGTCCAGCATGATGACCAGCGGATCGCCCCGGAGGAGGTTTACCCACGCGGTCTGGCCCGGCGCGGCCAGCGGCGCGTAGTAGTCGTTGAACTGCTCCTTCCGGCCGAGCTGCCCGGCGACGGCGCCCCAGATGCCGAGCGGGGCGTCGCTCTCGCGCCCGGAGAAGGCGACCACCCGGACCGGGCCGAGATCGGGGGCCGGCGCGTAGAACCCGCCCATGACCGCGGCGCGGTGCTCGGGGTGCTTCGCCAGCAGGCCGAGCGCGAGGAGGTTGTGGGTCTTCCCGCCGCCCATGGCCTGGGTGAGCTTGAACACGCCCTGCGCGGACTTCCCTTCCAGCCGCCGGAACCCCTCGGCGAGCAGGGTCTTCATGCCCTCCGTGACGTGGTTCTCGGCGAAGAACCCGGCCGGGTCGATGCGCCCGTCGACCAGGTCGGTGAGGTCGAGCACGGTGTCGCGGCGCGCGGGGTCGAACACGCTGGCCCGCGGGGTACATGCCTGCTTGACGGTCTTCATGGGGGCGTGCGTTCGCTGTTCCCCGCGCCGGACAGGCCGCCGGGCCGGCCCGGGAGACCCGGGCGGGCGGCCCGGCGGGATCGCCGGAGACGATGGCAAAGCGCCCTTCGACCCCTGCGAAAACAGTCGGTTCCGGGCGGTCCGGGTCCCACCGGGTCGATGCGCTTCCCTGTGCATGGCGGGATTGTAGTGGATCGGCGCCGGTGCGGGTAAGCCGAAGTCGATATGGCGCGCGGCGGGCAGGCGGGGACCCGGCGCGGTCGGGGTCGTTTCACGCTGCGGAACTTGGTTCTCGCCGGGTGAGCCCGGTTCGGCCGAATTGGAGCGGCGAAGGTCCTCGGAACGGCGCCTGCCGCGGATGCGGGCGTCCTGGGCACGGCGTCCTGGGAACGCGGGCGTCTCGCCCGCATCGATCGGCGGCGGTCTTGCCGTCCCATTTGCGGGCGGGACGCCCGCGTTCCCAGGACGCCGTGCCCAAGAGCGTTCGCGAGAGGCCTGCCCGGCGAAAACCCCACCGCGCACATGCCTCACTCCCGGTCTCGACGGCGGTGCGGGCGGGCGCTAGAGTGGCCGGGGTCCCGGACCGGGCCGCCGGCTGCCTCCTGCCGCCGCCGGCCGCTCCCCGGCGCAGAAGGAGAACGACCGCCATGGGCGACGACCAGCTCTTCTCCGGCGTCATCGCGCCGGTGCTCACCCCCTGCGATGCGAACCTCGACCCGGACCCGGTGCGGTTCACGGACCACGCGGCGTGGCTGCTCGAGGACGGGTGTACCGGGCTCGCGCCCTTCGGGACCACCGGAGAGGCGCTCTCCCTCGGCCTCGCCGAGCGCCGCCGCCTGCTCGACGCGCTGCTCGAAGGGGGCATCGACCCCGCCCGCCTCATGCCGGGGACCGGGCTCTGCTCCATCCCCGACACCGTCGAGCTCTGCCGCCATGCGGTCGACGCCGGCTGCGGCGGGGTCATGGTCCTGCCGCCCTTCTACTTCAAGGGAGTGAGCGACGACGGGGTGTTCGAGCACTTCCGCGAGGTCATCGACCGGATCGCGGACGCGCGCCTTCGCGTCTACCTCTACCACATCCCGCCCCAGGCGGTGATCGGGTTCCCGGTCGAGCTGGTCGGCCGCCTCATCGACGCCTTTCCCGGAGTGGTCGTGGGCCTCAAGGACAGCTCCGGGGACTGGTCGTACACCGAGGCGCTCCTCGCCGCGTACCCCGGCTTCCGGGTGCTCTCGGGGTCGGAGACCTTCCTCCTCGACAACCTTCGCCACGGTGGGGGCGGCTGCATCACCGCGACGGGGAACGTCAACGCCCGCCGTATCCGCGCGGTCTACGACGCGTACCGGGAGGGCGCCGGCGACGCCGCCGACGACACTGGCGCCGATGCGCTCCAGGCGGAGATATCCGCGATGCGCGCGTGCATCCAGGCGAAGCCGGTGATCCCGACCCTGAAGAGCCTGGTCGCCCACTACCGGGAGGACCCGGGCTGGGCCGCGGTGCGGCCTCCGTTCCGGCCGCTCCCGGCGGCCGACGGCGCGGCGGTCCGATCGGAGCTGGAGCGCGTCCACGGCTACGCCCCCGACTTCCCCCGCCCCCGTGCCGCCGACGCGCGGCGCGTGGCCTGAGCGGCGCGGGACCCGAGCGGCAGGGCGGGCGGGGAAACGGCGCGGAAGACGCGGTGCGCATACGCGGGGCGGAGAGGGAGCGCGAGACCCCGCCCCCGCACACCGCGCCCCCCACGCTGCGGCGCACACGCCGGGAGAGGAAGAAGGAAGATGGAGATCCGGCCCATCGACGGCAGCTTCGCCCGCGAGGCATCCGGGCTCGACCTCTGGCGGGAGCTTCCCGAGCCCACGCTCGAGGCGCTCCGCGACGCCTGGACCCGCCACGGGGTCCTCGTGTTCCGCCGCCAGGCCCTCTCCGAGGAGGAGTACGCCGCGTTCGGGCGGAAGTTCGGCGAGCTCGACGTGACGGTGCGCCCGGACTGGGGCTCGAAGCACGGCCCGGGCGTCATCCACATCTCCAACCTGCGGGACGGGAAGGGCGAGTCCATCGGCGGGCTCGGCGCGGGCGAGCTGGACTGGCACACCGACCAGAGCTACGTCGCGAATCCGTCCACGGGGAGCATGCTCTACATGGTCGAGATGCCGCCCGCCGGCGGCCGCACCTGGTGGGCGAACCTGCAGCTCGCGTGGGAGGCGCTGCCCGAGGCGACGAAGCGCCGCCTCGAGCCCCTCCACGTCGTCTACGACTATCTCCTCCGCCAGTCCACGTACGACGACGAGGCCCCGATGTCGGAGGAGCTCCGCCGCCGCACCCCGCCCGTCTCCCACCCCCTCGTCAACATCCACCCGGTGACGGGGCGGAAGGCGCTCTATCTCGACCCGGTGACCGCGGCGGGGATCGAGGGCTGGCCGGCGGACGAGAGCCGGGGCCTCCTCGCCGAGGTCCGCGCCCACGCGACGCAGCCCGCCTTCGTGTACGCCCACGAGTGGCGGATCGGCGACGTCGTCATGTGGGACAACGGCTTCCTCATGCACCGCCGGGACGAGTTCGACCCCGCCGCCCTCCGCTGGCTCAAGCGGACCACCCTGTACCTTCCCCCCGAGCGGCACATCGTCCCGCCCTCACGCTTGGTGGCGTAGCGCGCGTTTCGGAACGCCCGGGGCGCCGCCGCGCCGGGAGACATCTCATCGAAACCGTTCCGGCCACCTTGGTGAGGCCGGCGGGGGCCGCGGGTTCGGGGGATCTTCGGCCTCGCGCTGGGGAGGGGAACCTCCGGCTCGGCCACCCCATCTTTACCACCGTGAGCCTCGACCAAGTGGGATTTGCCCCGAATTTCGCAGTTCTTCGCACGTAACCAGTTGGTTGATTGTTCGTCGCGAAGGTCGATGTAGGGCCATAATCGTTCCAGCATCTCCTGCACCCGCTCGCACTCCTCGATACCGTGCTGATCCGGTACGCCAAGCCCACCGAGAGGTCCCTGCGAGATCGCCACCCTGTCCAAAAAAAGGGGCTTATATCGAAAGTTACCCCGGAGCTGCCGATAGCGCGGAAAATAGGGACTCCGCCCGACACGTCCCAAGCAGCCCCTGAGAGCCGATCCCACCGAATCCGTCGAAATCGCCCAATCGCGCAGCCGAATAAGGACTCCACTACACCGGGGCAACTTTCGATATCAGCCCCCCAAAGAACCGGTTGGTGTTCGGATGTAGTGCCGCTCGGGATCCGCCCACTCGGGATCTTGGAACATCGTAACTATCCGATGTAACGAAACCAATATCATCCGAATTCTTCTTTGAGAAACATCCAGCGTGCGCGCCCCGATGCCAGAATGAAATCGCCCTGGCGGCGGCCGGACGGGTACGCGGCTGCGCGGCCCGCGGCTACGCGGCCCGGACGCAGCGGACCATGTGCCGCGGCGAGAGATCGACCGCGGGCGGCGGAGAAGACCCGCACCGCGGCTCGGCGTGCCGGCAGCGGGGCGCGAACGCGCATCCCTCGGGAAGACGGGTCATGTCGGGGGGCGAGCCGGGGATCGCCTCCAGCAGGGCGCCGCGGAGCGATCCGTGCACGGTCGAGGTCAGGAGCCCTTGGGTATAGGGGTGGCGCGGGTCGCGCATGATTTGCCGCACCGGCCCGGTCTCCACGAACCGGCCGCCGTACATGACCGCGATCCGGTCCGCGATCTCGACCGCGACCCCCACGTCGTGGGTCACGAAGATCACCGCCATCCCCAGCTCCCGCTGAAGCTCCCGCAACAGCAGCAGGATCTGGATCTGCACGGTCGCGTCGAGCGCGGTGGTCGGCTCGTCGGCGAGCAGCAGGCTCGGCCGGCACGAGAGCGCGAGGGCGATCATCGCCCGCTGGCGCATCCCCCCGGAGAGCTCGTGCGGGTAGGCGCGAAGGCGGCGCGCCGGCGACGGGATCCGCACCCGTTCGAGCAGGTCGAGCGCGCGGCGGGTCGCTTCCGGCCCGCCCACCCCCTCGTGCCGGACGATCGTCTCGGTGATCTGCCGCCCCACCGTGTACACCGGATCGAACGCGACCATCGGCTCCTGGAAGATCATCCCCACCTCGGTCCCCCGAAGGTCGGCGAGGGCCCGCTCGCTCATCGCGAGCACGTCGCGTCCCCCGATCTCGATGCGTCCCGTGAGGTGGGACCGGCGGGGCGGGAGGAGGCGCATCAAGGCCCTGAGGGTGACGCTCTTGCCGGAGCCCGACTCGCCGAGGATGCACAGCACCTCGCCGGGGTCGAGGGTGAACGAGACCGAGTTCACCGCCTGCACCGTCGCGTCGCGGCTCTCGAACCGGACCGTCACGTCCTCGGCCCGGACGAGCGGGCGCCGCGCGGCGGCTGTGGCGGCGGGTGCGGCGGCAGCGGGGGTGGCGGGGGCGCTCATCGGCCGACCGGCGCCGGCGCCCGGCCATGGCCGGAGCCCGCCGCCCGCATGTGGCAGGCGACGAGATGGTCCCGTCCTTCCGCACCGTCCGCGCCGCCCCCGCGGTCCCCACCCTCCCCGCCGCCCGCATCCTGCGCCGGGGCGAGCCGCGGCTCGGTGTGCCGGCAGACGTCGTCGGCGAACCGGCATCGGGTATGGAAGCGGCAGCCTGGCGGCGGATTGATGGGGTTCGGCGGGTCTCCGGCGAGCGGAGGGCGTTCGATCCGCCGGTCGGGGTCCATGGACGGCATGGCGGAGAGGAGCGCCTCGGTGTAGGGGTGCTGCATCCGCTCGTAGACGTCGGCCGTCGATCCGATCTCCACCACCTTCCCCAAGTACATCACGAGCACCCGGTCGCTCATGTACCGGACCACGTCGAGGTCGTGGGAGATGAAGATGTAGGTGAGCCCCAGTTCGCGCCGGAGGGCGAGCAGGAGGTTCAGCACCTGCGCCTCCACGGACTTGTCGAGGGCGGACACCGCCTCGTCCAGGATGAGCAGGCGCGGCTCGAGGGCGAGCGCGCGGGCGATGTTCACCCGCTGGCGCTGGCCGCCGGAGAGCTCGTGCGGGTAGCGCCGGATGAACTGCGCGGGGTCGAGCCCGACCAGGGCGAACAGCTCGCGGGCCCGCTCGCGGGCGGCCTCCGCCGACACCCCGTGCACCTTCGGGCCGAACATGATGGTCTCCTCGATCGGCAGGCGCGGGTTGAGCGAGGAGTACGAATCCTGGAACACCATCTGCATCTGCCGGCGCAGCTCGCGCAGCCCCGCCGCGTCGTCGGCCCGCACGAGGGCGCCGTCGAAGGTGACGCGCCCCGCGTCGGCCCGGATGAGATGCATGAGGAGGCGCGCGGTCGTCGACTTGCCGCAGCCGGACTCGCCCACGATCCCGAGCACCTCCCCGGGCCGGACCGCGAGGTCGACGTCGTCGACCGCCTCGACCCGCGCCACCGTGCGGTTGAGGATGCCGCCCCGCACCGGGAAGTGCTTGCGCAGGCCCCGGACCTCGAGAAGCGGGGGCGGCAGGGGCGGCGCGCCGCGGCCCCCCCCTCCTCCGCCCCGGAGGTCCGCACCGTCCCGGAGGCCCGCGCCGCCGCCCCGGGGGCCTGCGCGACCGCCCCCGCTCACAGCCGCACGTCCATGGCGCTCCGCAGCCCGTCGCTCAACAGGTTGAAGGTGAGGGAGGTGAGGAAGATCATCGCGCCGGGGAGCGCCGCCACCCACGGGTTGACGTAGATCGACTGCCGCAGGGTGTTCAGCATGAGCCCCCACTCGGGCTCGGGCGGCTCGGTCCCGAGGCCGAGGAAGCTGAGCCCGGACGCGAGGATGATGCTCACGCTGATGAGGCTGGTCGCGTAGATGAACACCGGCCCGAGCACGTTGCTCAGGACGTGGACCCGGATGATGGTGAGGCTGCCGGCGCCGCTCGCCCGCGCCGCCTCCACGTAGTCGAGGGAGCGGACCCCGGTGGTGACGCTCTCCGTCACACGGGTGATCGGCGGGATGAAGACCAGGGTGAGGGAGACGATGGCGTTGCCGATCCCGGCCCCGAGCGCGCCCGAGATCGCGACCGCGAGCAACACGGAGGGGAACGCGTAGAAGACGTCCATCACCCGCATGATCAGCATGTTCACCCGCCCCCCGAGGAAGCCCGCGACGAGGCCGAGGCTCCCTCCGATGGCGAGGGCGAAGACGATGGGGCTGATGCCCATGAAGAGCGACAGCCGCCCGCCGTAGATGAGCCGGGTCAGCATGTCGCGGCCCATCTCGTCCGCTCCGAGGGGGTAGCCGGCGGTGCCGATGGGCTTCAGGCGCTGCATCATGCTCGCCTTGTAGGGGTCGGCGAGCGCGATGAGGTCCGCGAATACGGCGGAGAGGAGGATGAGCAGCAGGACGACGCCGCACAGGAGCGTGACCTTGTCGTCGCGGATCCGGAGCGCCACCGTGGTCCAGTAGCCGCGAGAGCGCACCGCGACCTGCGCCGCGTCGACGGCCGCCCGCTGCTTCGCGTCGAGCGGCGGCTCGGTCGTCACTGGCGCGACATCCGGGGGTCGATCGACGACTGCATGACGTCCACGAGGAGGTTCAGCAGCACGAAGAACATCGCGAGCACGAGGATCGTCCCCTGGAGGAGGGGCAGGTCCCGTTCGAAGATCGCGCTGTTGAGGAGCGAGCCCGTGCCCGGCCACTGGAACACGGTCTCCACGAGGATCGAGCCGCCGAGCAGGTAGCCGAGCTGCAACCCCATGACCGCGAGGGTCGTCGGGGCGGCGTTGCGGACGACGTGCCGGAGGACCTGGCGGTGGAGCAGGCCCTTCGCGTGCAGGGCCTGGACGAACTCCTGGTTGAGGATCTCCGCCACCGTGGCCCGCACCGTCCGGGTGATGAGGCCCATGGGAATGACCGCGAGGGTGACCACCGGCAGCACCAGGTGGCGCAGGTGCTCCGCGTCCCACCGCCAGGCGGTCGAGCCCCCCGGCCCCATGCCGAAGGACGGGAGCACGTTCATCTCGACCGAGAAGATGATGACGAGGACGAGGCCCAGCCAGTAGTGGGGGACGCTGACCCCGGTGATCGCGAAGGAGGTCGCCAGCTTGTCGATCCAGCTCCCCTGGAAGTAGCCGGCGATCCCGCCGAAGAGGGCGCCCAGGGTGAACCCGAGGAGGGTCCCCCCGACGGCCAGCAGGAAGGTGTTCGGCACCGCGATCCGAAGCTCGGCCGCGACCTCGCGGCCGCGTGCGACGGAGACCCCGAGGTCGCCGGTGAGCACCCGTCCGAGCCAGGTCACGTACTGGACGGGAAGCGGCCGGTCGAATCCATACGCCTTCCGGAGCTCCTGCACCATCTCCTCCGGCGCGTCGGGCGGCACCACCGCGCTCAGCGGGTCGCCGGGAGACATGTGGACCAGGGCGAAGACGAGGATCGTCACCCCGAGCCCGATCGGGATGACGTAGAGGACCCGGCGGATGAGGTAGTCGAACATGCAGCCGAGGGGGGACGGGGGAGAGGAGGGGGAGGGGGCGCGGAGAGGAGGGGAAGGGAGGGGCGGAGGGAAGGAGGGGGCGCGGCCCGCGTATCGCGGCCCGCGCCCCTCGTGACGGCCGGCCCGACCAGCCCGATCGGCCCGATCGGCTCCCCCTCGCCTAGTCCATGTGGACCGGGGTGAGGGACTGGAACCAGTTGCGGGCCTGGACGAAGCCCTTGACCTGCTTCGTCATCGCCCGCGGGGCCACGTCGTGCACCACCCAGAGGAAGAGCGCGTTGTCCACCTCCCGGGTATGCACCTTCGCGAGCCAGCCGTTGCGTTCCTCGGGGGTGAACGCGAGCGAGGCGTTTTCGAGCAGCTCGTCCATCTCCTCGTCGCAGTGGTAGCCCCAGTTCACGCCGGCCGGCGCATGGAGATCGCAGCGCAGGAACCGGGTGAAGCTGCTGTACGGGTCCTGGGTCGTGTAGCTCACGTTGATGCCGTGCGCCCCGAGCGATTGCTCGGCCTTCGCCCCCGCCCGCCAGCGGTCGAGCAGGCTCTGCCACTCCATGACCTCGAACTCGACCTCGATCCCGACCTCCTTCAGGTTCTGCTGCATGTACTCGTTCATGGGGAGGGGCAGCATCTGGCCGGACCCGCTCGCCGAGATCAGCATCCTGGTCCGGACCGGGTTGTCCGGCCCGAAGCCCGCCTCCGCGAGCAGGGCCTTCGCGGCCTCCGGGTCGTACTCGGGCACGAAGCTCGGCGTCCCGAACCACGGGTCCCCGGGCGAGACGTGCCCCTTCGCCTGGATGGCGTAGCCGCCGAGCAGGGCGACGATGCCGTCGCGGTCGATCGCGAGGTTCGCCGCCTTGCGCACCCGGACGTCGTTCCAGGGCGAGCCTTCGACGCGGCTCAGGTGCCAGGACCAGACGTGCGGATAGAGGTTCGACGAGATGACCATGCCGCGTTCCACGAGCCGCGGGATCGCGTCCGGCGCCGGCGCCTCGATCCAGTCCACCTGCCCCGCGAGCAGCGCCGCGGTGCGGGCGTTCGGGTCCGGGAGCGGCACGGTGACCACCTTGTCGAGCTTCGGCTGGCGCGACGGGTCCCAGTGGTCCGCGAAGGGCACGAACTCGGCGCGCTCCCGGGGGACCAGCTCGACGAGCTGCCAGGGGCCGGTGCCGGAGGGCTTCTCCGCGAACTCGTTCCAGTCGCCGCCGACCTCGGCGAACCGGGCCGGGCTCGACATCAGGATGTAGCAGACCTGGTACGGGAAGAAGCTGTCCGGGGACTTGGTGGTGAACTCGATGGTATGCGAATCGATCTTCTTCCAGCCCTTCGCGTTGGTCGCCGGGTCGTAGGCGAGGGACGGGATGCGGAAGTTCACCAGGGACGCCATCCGCGCGCTGTACTGCGGGGAGTCCTTGTCGAACAGCCGGTCGAAGTTCCAGAGCACCGCATCGGCGTCGAAGTCCGACCCGTCGTGGAACTTCACGCCCTTGCGGAGCCGGAACGTCCACCGGGTCTTGTCGGCCTCGTCGACCTCCCAGCGCTCGGCGAGCCCCGGGATGAGGCCGGAGGCCTTCTCGGCGGAGCTCATGTCCCAGTTGATGAGGGCGTCGTAGAGCATGAGGCCCATGAACCGGAACCCCTCGAATCCCTGGTCGGGCTGCCCCCAGGAGAGGGGGATGTCGGCCGCGGTCATCCCGACCCGCAGGGTCCCCCCGGCGCGGGCGGGCGCGGTGGTGGCGAGACTGGTGACGAGGGCGACCGCGGCCGCCCCGATCAGCAGGTCTCGAAACGGAAGCCTTCTCTTTCGTGGCATGGATTTTCTCCTGATGATGGAACTGGTGGAACGGGGGTCCCCGCACGGGGCGCGGGATCGTCCGCGGGTGCTCGCGGGGGCGGGAGCTTACGGGATCACGTGCGGGGCCGGAAGGTCCGGGGCGCGGGCCGGGAAGCCGGTCGCGGCCTCGTAGGCGGCCGCGGCCCGGAACAGGGTCGCCTCGTCGAAGGGCCTTCCCGCGAGCTGGAACGAGCCGGGCAGCCCGTTGCCGGTGAAGCCGGCCGGCATCACGATGGAGGGGCAGGTGAGGAAGCTGATCGGGAGCGTGCAGCGCACGATTCCGGCGATGATCCGGGTGAACTCGCGCGATGCCCCGACGTCGGTCTCCTCGATGGTCGGAACCGGGGTCGGGAACACCGGCAGGTGGAGGACGTCGCACGCACCGAACACCTGCTCCACGAAGTCGGCGACGATGCGCGGCCGGAGCTGGAGCGCCCGCAGGTACCAGGCGGCCGGGGCAGCGAGCCCGGGCTGGATCCGCGCCCGCACCTGCGGGCCGTAGTCGGCGCCGCGGTCCGCGAGCCAGTCCGCGTGCAGGGTCGCGGCCTCCGAGGTCTGGACCACGTGCTGGAGGTGCGCGACGTGCTCGTGGTGGGGCACGGTGACCTCGACGATCTCCGCCCCGAGGCCCGCGAGCTCCCGGAGCGAGCCGTCGAGCAGCGCCTTCACCTCCGGGACCACCGTGTCGTAGTAGTAGTTCCGCGGCACGCCGATGCGAAGCCCGCGGAGGCCGTCGGGGTCGAGGGCCGCGGCCTCGTAGTCCGGTACGGGGAGGGGGCTGCTCGTCGGGTCCTCCGGGTCGTGTCCGGCGATGACCCCGAGGAGGCGCGCCGAGTCGCGCACGGTGCGGGTGAGCGGCCCCGCGTTGTCGAGCGAGAACGAGAGGCCCATCATCGCGTGGCGGCTCACCCGGGTCTGGGTCGGCTTGATGCCGACGAGGCCGTTGGCGGCGGCCGGCAGGCGGACCGACCCGCCGGTGTCCGAGCCGAGCGCGCCGAAGACGAGGCGGGCCGCCACCGAGGCCCCCGAGCCGCTCGACGACCCGCCCGAGACGTGCTCGGGGCTCCAGGCGTTGCGGCACGCCCCGAAGTGCGCGTTGTGGCCGGTCGGGCCGTGCGCGAACTCGGAGAGGTTGAGGGCTCCGACGTCGAGCGCGCCCGCCGCGTCGAGCCGCCGGAGCACGGTGGCGGTCCGGTCGGGGACGAAGCCGCGCCGGATCTTCGAGCCGCAGGTGCACACCACGCCCGCGCGGTAGAACATGTCCTTGTGGGCGAGGGGGACGCCGTGGAGCGGGCCGATCGGGTCGCCGGCCGCGAGGGCGCGGTCCGCCGCGTCGGCCTGGGCGAGGGCTTGATCGGCGTCGAAGCGGATGAAGCAGTTGAGGGCGCCGGCGTGGCGGTCGATGCGCTCGACGCAGGCGGCGGTGACCTCGCGGGAGGAGAGCTCGCGGGAGCGGATGCGCTCCGCCGCATCGCAGAGGGAGAGCTCGGCCGGCGAGGTCACGGCGCGCCTTCCCGGTCGCCGGCGCCGGCTCCGGCCCCGGACGCCGCCGCCGGGGCCAGCCGGCTCATCGCTTTCGCCAGCTCGGCCGGCTCGGCATCGAAGCGGGGCCGGTCGGCGAGAGCCGCGAGCGTCCCCTTCGTGTTGGCGAGGAGCCGGGACACGCGCTCCGCGTCGCCGTCGTCGAATTCCGCGTCCTGGGTCATACGGACGAACTCCGCGAGGGATGCGGCGTCCACCTTGCCGGTCGCCTCGTTCATGGGTGGCCTGCGCTCGGTTCGAGGGTCCGGCAAGGATATCCCATCGCCGCCCGGCGTTCGAGGCCCACACTAAGGAGGCATGTGTGCTGTTCGTAACTATTTGAAACATATGGAAAGGATGGATCCGTCATATCCTGTGCAAGTCCAGCGGCAACACGCTCGTGACCGTCTTATCGGTACCGCCTGCCGCCTATGAATCTTCCCCGTCCGGCAATTCCTCATATCTCTGGGTCTCGCGATTCCACCACGCGAGGCTCCAAGCGTCCGCATCCACAGATGGTTCGATGGAGGATGCTGGAAGCCATTTCAGTCCGGGTCGCTGTTCCGGGCGTTGCGCGATTCTTATCTGGTACATGAGCCTTCCATCCATCATGGTGGGCCACACGATTTCCACCTCGGTCGCTATCTGTCCCTGTTGGTGGCAGACGCGGGATCCGGGTGTAAACACTTGCTCGTAACCCGTGGGCAAATCCTCAACAGATCTGCCCGCAACGAATTCATCGGTAAATGCCGAGACCTCTTCCCGAATCCGCGCCACGAAGGAACCAAGCTCATCATCTTCCTCCAGATCGGCTGCTATCCCGTCCGACATCCGGGCGAGAACATGCTCGAACTTCAGATAGAGCTGTTCCGTCAATCGAAGGCTTCCGTATGTTTCGTCGTACACCGCAACGCAACTACCCGGCAATCCGCGGCCGTCCGGATTTTGAGCCGAAATTCTGGCGCCGGCTGAGCCGACGTCCCGCGGGGAAACGCTGTACTCCCGAACGAACACCTCTCGAAGGCGGTCGACAAACGGCCGTTTGAGTGAGCTGCCCTTGAACCAGTCTCGTTCGATGCACAACACGACGCCGGTGGTACGGAAATTTCGGAACCGCGCACGCATATTCGGATTTTTCTGCTGAAGATTCTGATACGGGTGAAATGCGCCGGTATTGACGTCGACATAACCCTCCACTTTTTCCGTGATCTGCATGAGACACTCGGCGAGGAATCCGCTTTCGCTCCTTCTCAGGTGATGTTCCTGGACGTCTCCCGGAGTAACCCCGGCATTGATCCACGTCTTGATCTTGGGCCGCGTCAATCCGCCCCGTGGCATGGGCTTTACGCGAATGAAGGGATCGAGAGAACTCGTATGCCAGGCATTGACCTTACAGGCTCGCGCCAAATGAAGATATGTCGCACCCGGGTAACATTCGCGAAGCGCTTGAAGTTGGGTTACCTCTCCGATGCTGTCGCCGTTCCTGTTCGTCCTGATCTGGTAGGAGACTTCCCCAACGTTGCGAAGCGGGTAGTTGTAATGGGGTGTGTCGCCGCCCAAGATCGCGATCGCATCGAATTCCTGGGGACGTCTCCCTTCCGGGCGGGCAGCCGTATAAGTATCGTCGAATCGTGGAGGCCATGTAACACGTCCTGGCAGTGCCCTTGTGGACACCCCAAGAGACTCCAGTTCTACAGTAAGACACCGCGCATGGGCAAATTGCATGAAGCGATTGTTCAGATAAAGATAGGAAGGTTCCACGGACATTTCGTGATACTCGCGAAACGAAGTGCCGAAGGTACGAAACGCGTTCGCAGGGGCTATCATAACGAACGCCCCTGCTCCGTTCCTTCCAACTCGTCCAAGCCGCTGCCGATACGCCTTGCGGGTCGCTGGAACCCCTGCGTTGAATCCCACTCGAAAATGAGGGATGTCAATGCCCAATTCAAGGGCGGAGGTGGATACGACGCCCCGCAGATTACCGGACCGGAGCCGCTGTTCGATTCTTTGGCGGTCTTCGGCATCATAGCCGGCACGGTACGGTAGAACATCCGAATCGCTGAACAGATCTCCCAATTCGTTCGTTCCTGATCCGGCTCCACTCGCCATCGCCAGCCTTTCCACTCCTTTTCTCGAATCGACAAAGGTGATGAATGCGCCTTCCCGTCCATTTTCGAGCACGCAGTCGTGCAGAGCTTTGGCAACCCGGATTTCTTCATCCGGTTCGCACGCGACATGGGCAATGATTCGTTCATGCTGCGGCGCGCCGTCGGCCTCGTGATCGACCGTGGAGAACTCCGCACCCGTAAGCTGGTTCATATGCTTGCCGGAATTCCTGATCGTGGCGGTTGCCGCGATGAATCCAAGGGGGGTGCATCATCCTTGTCCTGTAGAAGCAGGTCGCGCGCGACGATCAGGCGGCGAATCAGGAACGAGAAATTGCTGCCGAATACGCCTTCGAGAGTGTGTGCCTCATCCATCACGATCGTCGTCAACGCCTGGACGAACGCCCTGATTACCGGCAACGATGACCGGGACATCAACCACGCATGGCATACGTCCGGAGTCATCACCACGATACGGGATCTTCTTGGTACGTCTTCACGCTCCCCGACCGGTACCGATCCGTCGATCCGGCCGATGTACGTTTCCTCGAGTCCGAGCGATCGCGCCATTTCCCGCCATCCTCGGATCCGATCCCCACGAGCGCCTTGAGCGGATAGAATACGAGGACCCGTGATCGAGGATTGAGAAGTGTCGTGTGAAAGGCGAACGATCTGAAAATGAGGCTCTTGCCGGATGCCGTACTGGTGGACACCACGACGTTGTCCCCGCGCCCGAGTGCATCGAGCGCCTGAGCTTGATGTGCCCACAGCTCGCCTCCCCACTGACTACCGATATGCGATCCTGCGCGGGAATCGAACAGGAATCTCGGCACGGGCGCGTATCCTGGAGTCCGCCCCGGAACCTCGAACCGTTCGACGACGGGGGACTCGTCACCGTCAAGTGCGCTTCGAGTCGAATCGTACATGGTTTGTATTCCCTTCGTACACGGTTGCGGTCAGCTCACGCTGAACGGCGACGGCCCTGGTGCGGTCTCCAAAGGAGGCTTGCAAAAAGCACCCCAGGGAAAACGGCGATGATTGGCAAGGGCCATGCGTGCTGCCGGACTCTGCTGCCGGGTAAAGTCGTGTTCCGTTCGAGGAGAGGGATTCGACGGCAGGGTCGGGGAGCCGCCTGGAGCGGCTGCGACGCCTCGATCTCCCGCGCTTCGGGTGGTATGTGGATATCACGATGCGATGCTCTTCGACCTTCACGGCGCGGAGGGGCTGGATCACTCCGGCCTCCTTCATGCCGAGCCGGTATGCGGCATCACGGGCCGAATCTCCGTCGAGCGTGAAGGCGCTTGAGCCCGGATGTCGAACGGCATGGGCCAGCCTGCTGGTCATCGTTCCCCGGTCACTCTCTTGTGGCGTCCGTGAGCGCCTCCCGAATGATGGCTTCGCTCACACCGCGGCGCTTCAAGCTGTCCACCAAGGCGCTGACCGGATCCGTATCGAGCCGCTCCAGGTCCACGCGAAGCCCTTGCCCCACGTAAGCACGAATCAGGGCTTGATGGCCGGTCATGCCCCTTAGGGGGGCCACCCGCTCCAAGTCCTCGATTACGTCCGCCGGGAACTGCATGGAGATCGCGGTCATCGGACGGTGTCGATTCAGACGTCTTCTCAGCTTTTCAGGCTTCATACTCGGCCCGTTCCCGGCGGGTTGCTCTGCGCGCAGAGATGAGACGGATGGCTTCGTCCTCTACCTCGATGTGGACGACGAACAACAGGTTCCAGCGCGTGTCCATGCCAATCACCGCATGGCGGCCTTCTTCGTCCCGGCTCGCGTCCACCACCTTCAAAAGGGGTCGAAGAAGGCTTCGGCCGCTTGTTCGAACGTGATCCCATCATGGTGTCGGGGGTTCGTTCGAGCTTTGTCATCGTCCCAAACGAACGCGATACCTTGCAGGACAAAGGCCACATCCGTCGCATGCATCCTGGTCGAGCAGACATGCAGTGTCGACATGTCAAGGAGGAGGGATGAGGGGTCGCAGCGAGTCCTTGCGCCGGTGGCCCGATGGGGCTGGAGTGAGCGCGGGGGGACGAAGTTCGAATCGAGGGCCGGAACCGATGCGGGTCGCGGCGGTCGGAGCGGAGGAGACGGGCGGGTCCTTTGGCGGGAGGCTTTCCGTCTCAGGGGAGGAAGTGGGTCTGGTCGACGCCCGCTGTGATCGCGTGGAAGCGGTACGGAGCGGGCGGCGGCGCGTCTCCGGCAGACGTTGGGCGGGCCGATCGGGTCGCCGGCCGCGAGGGCGCGATCCGCCGCGTCGGCCTGGGCGAGGGCCTCGTCGGGGTCGAAGCGGATGAAGCAGTTGAGGGCGCCGGCGTGGCGGTCGATGCGCTCGACGCAGGCGGCGGTGACCTCGCGGGAGGAGAGCTCGCGGGAGCGGATGCGCTCCGCCGCATCGCAGAGGGAGAGCTCGACCGGCGAGGTCACGGCGCGCCTTCCCGGTCGCTGGCGCCGGGGTCAACCCCGGCGCCGGACGCCGCCGCCGGGGCGAGCCGGCTCATCGCCTTCGCCAGGTCGGCCGGCTCCGCGTCGAAGCGGGGCCGGTCGGCGAGGGCCGCGAGCGTCCCCTTCGTGTTGGCGAGGAGCCGGGACACGCGCTCCGCGTCGCCGTCGTCGAACTCCGCGTCCTGGGTCGCGCGGACGAACTCCGCGAGGGATGCGGCGCCCACCTTGTCGGTCGCCTCGTTCATGGGTGGCCTGCGCTCGGTTCGAAGGTCCGGCAAGGATATCCCATCGTGCCCGCCCTTCGCCCCGATCCCGACTCCTCTACCCAGGGTCGTTTCACGCTGCATCGGGGCGCGCGCCGGATGTGTCTCGAAGAAGAATTCGGATGACCCTGGTCTCGAAATCCGAATTCGACGATTCATACGATGCGGATCGGGACGCGACGGCAGCCCCCGAGCCGGACCCCGGCGGCGTGAAACGGCCCGGCTCCTCCTCTACCCGATCGCCCGCGCCGGGGCCCTCCGCGCCGGCATCCCGCGGCGATGACGGCGCGGGCGCGAATGATCGGCGATTCCCGGGCGTCGAGTCCCGGGGCGGCGCGCTCCGTTCCCGGCCATGAGCCGGGCGTGCCGGCGGTCCCGAACGGCGGAGCGGATCGAGTCGAAGCCCGGGCCCCGCCCGCGAAGTGCGCGCGCACCCGGCGATGGAAGGCGATCCGGCGCCCCGGCTCCCGGCCCCGAAACATGGCCCGCGTGTCTTGGGGCCGGTCGATCCATGACGTCTAGGTGGCCTCCGGGGGATTCGACTTCAACCCCCCGGACGCGCGGTGGTGGTCGGTCGTCTTCTCCTTGTAGCGCTTGATCTGGCGGTCGAGCTTGTCGGCGAGCGCATCGATCGCCGCGTACATCTCCTCCTCCACGGCATCGGCAAAGAGCTCCCGTCCGGTCACGTGCACGGTGGCCTCCGCCCGGTGCCGCTCCCGCTCCACCGAGAGCACGACGTGCACGTTGGTCACGTGATCGAAGTGACGTTCCAGTCTCCCGAGCTTGGTGCGGGCATAGGACTCGAGCGCTTCGGTGACCTCCATCCGACGGCCGGTAACGTTCAGTTGCATGGGAAGTATCCTCCCGGGCGCACCACGATCGGGCGCTGACGTTGAGGTGGACGGCGCCGGCGCGGCGCCTTTCGTCGAAGGGCGGGGCGGCCCCATCGACTCCCGGTACTTCGCGGCCGTCCGCGGGCGACGCGAAGCCCGGCCCGTTCGGGCTCCAGGGCGAGACGCTGGCCGCTCCGGGGCCGCGCGGTGGCCGCTGGCCGTCCAGGACGGTGGGGGATGCGGATGGCGCCCTTCCCTACAGGACGAAGTCCTGTCCCAGATAGACGTCCCGGACCGTGGGATCGTCGGCGATGGCGCCCGGCGAACCGTGGCAGATGATGCGTCCCTCGTTGACGATGTATCCCCGGTCGCAGATCCCGAGCGTATCTCGAACGTTGTGGTCGGTCACGAGCACCCCGATCCCTCTCTCGCTCAGTTGGCGGATGAGTCCGTGGATCTCGGACACGGAGATCGGGTCGACGCCGGCGAAGGGCTCGTCCAGCAGCATGAAGCGGGGCGCCGCGGCAAGCGCCCGCGCGATCTCGACGCGGCGCCGTTCGCCCCCGGAGAGGTTCTCGCCGCGCACCGCGCGCAGGTGCTCCAGCCCGAACGCCTGCATGAGCTGCAAGGCCGACGGTCCGTGCAGGCCTGCGTCGAGGTCACGGCGCAGCTCGAGGACGGCAAGGAGGTTCTGCTCCACGGTGAGCTTTCGGAAGACGGAAGGCTCCTGGGGAAGATAGCCGAGCCCCAGGCGCGCCCGGGCGTGCATGGGGCGGCCGGTCAGATCGACCTCGTCGAGATGAATGGTTCCGCCGTCGGCCGGGGTGAGACCGACGAGCATGTGGAAGCTCGTGGACTTCCCGGCCCCGTTGGGGCCGAGGAAACCCACCACCTCGCCGCTCCGCACCTCGAGGCTCACGTTCTCGACGACCGTGCGGGAGCCGTAGCGCTTCGCCAGCCCCCGGGCGGTGAGTGCGCTCACTCCTTCGCGCCCTTCAGGGTGATGGTGACCCGGCCCCCTTCCGCCTCGCTCTCCGCTCCGGTTCCCCGGATGCTGCCGGTGACCGAGTCGTAGTCGATGTGCTCGGCCTTCATCCGGAACTCGCCCTGCCCGATCTGCGCGCTGCCGGCGAAGATCATGGCGCCGTCCTCCACCCGGTACTCGATGCGTGCGGCCTTTCCCTTCTGCTCCGGGCCGCCGTCCAGCCGCTGATTGAAGCGGGCCGGCTCGCCTTCCGCGACGAGGGTGGCGAGGTCGTAGCTCTGGTCGAAGTACATGGTGACCACCTCGCCGGTGATGCGGAGGCTTCCCTGGACGAGGACCACGTCGCCCCGGTAGGTGGCGATGCGGTTCTCATCGTCGAGGCTCGCCGAGTCGGCGTCGATTCGCACCGGCTGCTCCCGGTCGGTCGAGAGCGCGCCGGCCCCGGACGGACTTGCGGCGAAGGCGAGGAGAAGCAACAGAAGACGGGTTCGCATGGCGGGGGGTCCGGCTACCGTGGTCGCAGTGTGCTGCTGGCGTCGCTCAGAAGCTCGATACGGCCTTCCCCGAGCCGGATCTTCACGCCCGTGCCCCGGGCTTCGAAGGAGACCCCGCGAACGGTCGCGGGCTCGTCGGACTCGCCATAGTCGTTCGCGGCCTCGATCCGGAAGTCGCGACCGACGATTTCGAGCGGCTCGGCCCCGCCGCGGAGCCCCCGTACCGGCCCGGGAAGATAAATGTTTTTGCCGTCGGGAGAAACCTCGCCGCTCTCGGCCTCGAAGCGCCAGATCGGTCCGGCCGCGGGGAACATGGTCAGGCGAGGGCGGACGAGCATCGATTTCGCCCCCGGGATCATGCGCCGCAGCTCGTCGGCCCGCAGCCGCCGGTACATGCGTCCCGACGGGTCGGTCGTCATCGAATCGACCTGCTCCATCGACAGATGCGGGACGGCGCCGGGGGAGCGAGCGGAATCGGGCGAGTGGAGCGGCAGGGGGAACACGAACCACCCGAGGGCGAGAAGAGCCACCGAGACGTTCCCGAGAGCCTCCAACGCCGTGGACCGCGTGGAGCGGGCGCTCCTGCCATGCGCCGAGGAGACCTCCGGCAAGCGTCACCCGGTCCGGCGGTTGGCGGAGAGCCAGCCGTCGACGAGCCGCACGCTCTCGTCCACGACCTCCGACCGCATGCCCTTCCCGGCCGCGATCGTCCGGACCAGGTGGTCGGCGCGCTCGATGCGGGGGGCGCCGGCGAGCAGGGCCCGCGCCGCGGACGAAGGCCTGACGAGCCCCTTCGCCGCGTTCGCATACTTCTCGAAGGGCACCTGGTCGTCCTCGGACGCGCCGAGCGCGCGGCAGACCGAATTCACCCAGTCGTATACCGAACGGGAGAGGTCGAGGTCGTGGTGGACCGCGTCCCGGATCGAGCGCATGTCCTCCCTTTGCACGCAGCGGTAGTTCCCGGCCAGCAGCATGCTCCATTTCGCGAGGGGGAGGAACACCGAATCGTGCACTTTGAGCTTGACGGGCAGCTCGACCGCCCCGTCGCCGTCGTCGTATCGAACCGCCTCGACGTCGGCCTGCAGGGCGCGCAGGATGGCGGTGGGCTCGTCCGACTCGAATCGGGCGGCCCGAAAGTTCGTCGGCAGGCTGACCTGGAGGACGTTGGTCTTCTCCTCGGGGGGGCGGAACGCCTGCGCGTCCGGGCTGCACAGGGTCATGTTCGCCGGGTCGAACGAGTCCCACACGGAGGGGTCGGTGTAGCAGGCGCGAAGGGGCTCGAGGTCGAGCCCCGGAATCCGGGCGAGGTAGGGGAGCGGCGGCATGTTCATGACGGACATGCAGGGGACGCCGGATCGGGCCACCGCATCCAGGAGCTCGCGCACCCCCGGTGCGCCGTACTGGGGCTCCTGCATCGCGAGGGCGACCAGATCGAATGCCGCGGGGTCCACCGCGCCGGTGGCGGCTCCCGAGAGGCGGCCCGGCAGCTTCCGCGAATCGAGCTCCACGAGCCCGTCGCGCCCCTTCACCGGCAACCGCACCCGCTGGCCTTCCCGGTTGATGAGATCGGCCTCCTCCGGCAGGCAGACGAGCGTCGTGGAATGGCCCGCGGCGCAGAGCTTGATACCGAGCAGCGCCCCGTAGGAGGCGCCCATGATCATGACCTCGTACATGCCTTTCTCCGTGCGGTCTGCGGTCTGCGGTGCGGCGCGCGATCTTCCGTCCGCCCGGCCAGTCTAACCCGCATCTTCCGCCCCATCGCCGCAGGGGGGCGGACCCGCGGCACGGCCCGGGTGCGGGTTCGGGTGGAACCGGAAGTCCGATCGGCCTTCGCGGCGCTCCCGTCGAGACGCCGCGGTGGCGGGCGGGACGGGCCGAGGGACGCGGAAGGTGCAGCCGACACCAGCGCGTTCGCGCGGTCGAAGCGGCCTGGAACGGGGTACGGCCCGCCCGCCGCCGTGGGTGGGCCGGCGCCCCACCGCGCGGTGGACGTCCGGGTTCCCGATTACGCACGAAGCTCGGGTGAATGGCCTTTTCAGCCCGTCGTTCCCCGTCCTCCCCACCTTCGCGGGGAGGACGGGGAACGACGGGCTTTCGTGGGACCCGTCCCCGGGCCTCCGCCGAACGAGGCTCGCCACCCGGGCTTCGTGCACAGCCGGGTCCGGGTTAGAGTACCCCCGCCCTCAACAGGTCGTGCAGGTGCAGGACCCCGACTTGCCGGTGCTCTCCGTCGACGACCACCAATGCGGTGATCTTCCGTTTCTCGAGGACGTCGAGGCACTCGGCGGCAAGGGTCTCCGGCGACACGGTCACCCCGCTCGGGGTCATGACGCGCCGGATCGGCGTCTCGCGGAGATCGATGCCGCCGTCGAGGGCCCTTCGAAGGTCCCCGTCCGTGAAGACGCCGAGCAGACGGCCGTCGGGGTCCACGACGGAGGTCATGCCGAGGCTCTTCGCGGTCATCTCCAGCAGGGCGTCGCTCATCGGCGTATCCGGCCCGACCAGGGGCATGCTGCCCCCGGTGTGCATGAGGTCCTTCACCCGGAGCAGCAGGCGGCGCCCGAGCCGCCCGCCCGGATGGGAGCGCGCGAAGTCCTCCGCCCCGAAGTCCCGGGCTTCGAGCAGCGCCACCGCGATCGCGTCCCCCATGGCGAGCGCCGCGGTGGTGCTCGCGGTGGGAGCGAGCCCGAGTGGACAGGCTTCCTTCGCCACGCTCACGTCGATGTCGACGTCCGCCTCGCGCGCCAGGCGCGACGCGGGGTTGCCGGTCAGGGCGATGAGCGGGACCCCGATCCGCTTGATGTGGGGCACGATGGTCAGGATCTCGGCCGTCTCGCCGGAATTCGAGAACGCGATGACGGTATCCTCGCGCGTGACCATGCCGAGGTCGCCGTGGCTCGCCTCGCCGGGATGAACGAAGAACGCCGGGGTCCCGGCACTCGCCAGGGTCGAGGCCACCTTGTGGCCCACGTGGCCGGACTTGCCCATCCCGGTCACGATGACGCGGCCCGGGCGGGAGAGGATGAGCTCGCAGGCGCGCACGAAGTCGTCGTCGATCCGGGGCAGCAGTCCGCGGAGGGCGTCGATCTCCGTCCGGATGACCTCGGCTCCGAGCCGCAGGAGGGTGGTCTTGCTCATGGCATGGGAAGGGGTCCGGGCGAAGGGCGGCGCGGGCGCATCCTATCGGAAATGATCGGTTGCAGCCGTGCAACGGCGCTCGGCGCGGGCCGGCCGGGGGGCTCGATCGTCCGGGCGGATCGATGACCTCCGCACGGGACGCTTCGCTTCGCGGCTGGCTCGAAGCGTCGGCCGGGGTTCGAGGGCGTCTCGAGCCCCTCGCGGGCGATGCGAGCTTTCGCCGCTACCTTCGGATCCGAACGGTCCATGGGACGTTCGTGGTCATGGACGCCCCTCCGGACAAGGAGGACTCGCGGCCCTTCGTCCACGTGGCGGGCTTGCTGCGGGCGGCCGGGGTCAACGTGCCGGAGGTCCACGCCATGGACCTCGACCGGGGCTTCCTGCTGCTCGGCGACCTCGGTTCGGTGTCCTATCTGGATCGACTCGACGCGGCGAACGCGCCCGCCCTCTACCGGGATGCCCTCGCGGCGCTGGTCCGGATGCAGAGCAGGGTCCCGGCCGAAGCGGTGCCGCCCTACGACGAGGCGCGCCTGGCCGCCGAGCTGGAGCTGTTTCCGGAGTGGTTCCTGGGAGGCCACCTCGGCCGGCCGCCGAGCCGGACCGAGAGGCGGGTGCTCGACGATGCGTTCTCCTTCCTCATCGACGCCGCGCTCGCCCAGCCCCGGGTCTTCGTCCATCGCGACTACCACTCCCGGAACCTGATGGTGCACGCCCGCAATCCCGGGGTCCTCGATTTCCAGGACGCGGTGGCCGGCCCCCTCACCTACGATCCGGTGAGCCTGTTCCGCGATGCCTACGTCTCGTGGCCCGCCGCCCGGGTCTACGAGTGGCTCGACGAATACGCCGACCTCGCGGCGGAGGCCGGGCTGGTGGGCGCAGGCCTGCCGAGGGATGCGGTCCGGGCCCGCCTGCGGCGCGACTTCGACCTGATGGGCGTCCAGCGGCACCTCAAGGTGGCCGGTATCTTCGCCCGCCTGTGGCGCCGCGACCGCAAGGCGGCCTATCTCGGCGACGTTCCCCTCGTCCTCGGCTACCTGCTCGACGTGGCCGCCAAGTACCCGGCGCTCGAGCCGCTCACCGGCCTCCTCGAAGCCCGCGGTCTCGCCGGACCCGCGGGAGCGGCGCCATGCGGGCCATGATCCTCGCCGCGGGGCGGGGCGAGCGCATGCGCCCCCTCTCGGACACGGTCCCTAAGCCGCTGCTGGAAGTGGCGGGAAAGCCGCTCGTCGTACTCGCGGTCGAGAGGCTCGTGGAAGCCGGCTTCGTGGAGCTGGTCGTCAATCTCGGCTGGCGGGGCCGGCAGATCCGCGAATACCTCGACGACGGGTCGCGCTGGGGGGCCTCCATTTCGTACTCCGACGAAGGGGGGCGTCCCATCGGGACCGGGGCAGGGATCGTGCGGGCGCTCCCGCGGCTCGGCCCCGGGCCGTTCGCCGTCACCAGCGCCGACCTCCGCACGGACTTCCCGTTCGAGCGTCTGGGCCGCGCGGCGGTCCGCGAGGTCCATCTCGTTCTCGTCCCCAACCCCGACCACAACCCCGGAGGGGACTTCGCCCTCGCGGACGGGCGGCTCCTCCGGACCGGGCCGGACCGGCTGACGTATTCCGGGATCGGCATCTTCTCGCCAACCGCGTTCCGGCCCGTCATCGCCGGCGCCGCCGCGCTCGCCCCCTACCTCGACCGCGCGTGCACGCGCGGAGCGGCCACCGGCGAGGTGTATCGCGGGGTGTGCGACAACGTGGGAACCCCGGCCCAGCTCGCCGCCGCCCGCGAACGGGCTACCCGGACTTCGGGGCCGGCCGGCCCGTGTCCTGGTCCGTGACCAGGAGCCGGCCGCGGTTGGAGTCCACCGTGGCGGCGCCGATCCCGCGGACCTGCATGAGATCGTCGATCGAGGCGAACGGACCGTTCTCGTCGCGGTAGGCGATGATCGCCGCCGCCTTCTTGAGGCCCACCCCGGTCATCGCGTCGGCGAGCTCTTCCGCGGTGGCGGTGTTGATGTCGATGGGTTCGATGGCCGCCGCGGGGATGCTCGCGAGCAGGCAGGCGAGCAGTACGCCGGGAAGCGCGAGGCGCCGGAGCGCCCGAGCGAAGTGGTTGGTCATGTCTCTCTCCTGGTTCCGGTTTCCGGTCTGCCGCCGGCGAAGCGGTGAGCTCGCTTCGGGGCGGGGTTCCGCGCCCGCGAGCGGGCGCCTCGGAGAGACTATTCGGGCCGGTCCGGACCCGCCATCGCCCACCGTAGGCCCTCGTCTCGATTCTCGTAGGGGATCCGGCCGGAAGTCGTGCGTGGATCGCCCCGAGCCGGGGCCGGATCCCCGATCACGCCGCGGGGTCGACGGGTGCGGGCCGTCCCGGTCCGGTGGGATCGGATCGGGGCGACGGACGAGTGGTGGGGAGCGGCGCTCCCGGGAGAAGGGCCGACCGCCGGGTTCACCAACCCCGTATCCGCAACCGTGGGCCGGTCGGCACGAACCCTGGCCGGGGCGGGGGCCCAAGGCCGGTCGGGGGCCAGGGCAATCGCATTCGGACGGAACGTGAACCTGTCTCGAAATCGCCAATCAGGGTTATGGATCATCCCGGCGTGATGACAATCCATTGATTCTTATCGGGTAAAATTTCTGCTTCATCGCACAGACGTTGCAGAGTCCGATTTTGCGACAGGTTCACGTCGTTTGCACCGCCCGGAATCGTCCGCCGGACGCCGCAAGCGACCTCCGAGCCGACGCCCGGCCGATTTCGGCGCTCCCCACCCGGAAATCGACCCCTGCCAACGGCAGCTCGGCCATCACGACGCATCGGGAATCCAAAATCCGATGGCCCTGGGCCGGGGGCCGGAACGTTGGTCTCGGGAGGGTCCGATGGGATAGAGTCGCGGCCCGATGACCACGCCCGATCCATTCTGGGTCCGCAAGCCGCTGGAGGCGATGTCCCCCGAGGAATGGGAGTCCCTGTGCGACGGGTGCGGCCGCTGCTGCCTGAACAAGCTCTGGGACCCGGGCCCCAGGCGGGTGCGGTTCACCGCGGTGGCCTGCCGCCTCCTCGATCACGACACCTGTCGCTGCCGCGACTACGCCCGTCGGGTGGAGCGGGTTCCCGAGTGCGTCGTGCTCTCGATCTCGGACCTCGACGACCACGGCCTTCTGCCGCGGAGCTGCGCCTACCGCCGGCTCGCCGAAGGCCGGCCGCTGGCCGCCTGGCATCCGCTGGTCTCGGGAAGGGCGGAGAGCGTTCACGAGGCGGGCATTTCGGTTCGGGGGAAGGTCGTCGGCGAGGAATCGGTGCATCCCGATGAGCTGGAGGAGCACATCGTGGACTGGTTCGACTGACCGAGCCTTCCGGTCGACCGAGGACGCTCCGGGTTGCCCAGGCCGATCGTCGGCGCACTGCTGCTCGCGCCCGCGCTTGCCGTGCTCGGGCTCGTGCTGCTCCCGGACGACGCGCCGCGGAGCGGGGATCCGCGGACCGCACCCGCCCGCTCCGCCGCACCACCGGCCCCCTCCGCACCGCCGGCCCCCTCCGCCGCACCGGCCCCCGGCTCCGCCGGCGTCGTCAACGTCCAGGCCACCATCGAGCTTCCACCGCAGTATCCGCGCCGATACCTCAACGTCGACCTCGATGCGGATCGGACCCTGCAGGACGGCCTGCCCGTCATCCAGCGCGTTGCCGTCGATGACGTCGACGTGTCCGGCTGGCTTGCCCGGCAAGCGATGCGGTGGGCGTTCGACGAGTGGCCGTTCCTCGGGGACGCGCACCTGGCGCTCGCCGCCGGGCGGGCCCTCGAGTCGTATCCCGAGCACCTCGATCTGGTTTGCGCCCGGCCCGGGACCCCGGTGGAGCAATTGCGGATCCGGGCCGGCTCCGGCCGGGACCGGCCGGGCGCCTACGCCGAGCGCATCGCGGACTGGGCCGCAGCCGCCCCGGGTCCCCGGGCGCCCGTCCTGGGCCTGCTGCGGTCGCTGGTGGCGGAGGCGGCGAGACGGACCGCGGCCGGGGCGGACCCGGTGGTCGAGAACCGCACCGCGGTCCTGCTGGCGGCGGCCCAGGCATTCGGCTGCACACCGGTCGCGGACGGCGACCCCGTGCGGCGCGTCCGGCCCGTTCTGCACCGCCGCGACGACCTTGGACGCCATTTCGCCGCGTCCGCGGCGCTCGCGGCGCTGTTCGACCGGGAGACCTCCGAGTCGGTCGGGCTGGACAAGGAAATCGGCGACGTCCGCGGCTGGAGCGGGTTCAGCTTCTCCGACGTCGCGGCGAACCGGGCGGGCGCCCGCTTCGGCGACCTCGCGACCGCGTCGGCGCAATCCGCCCGGCGGGTGCAGGACCGGATGGAGCAGGCCGCGTCCGATACCGATATCATGCCCGAAGTCCGCGGCCTTCCCGACCATCTTCCCGAGGAGGAGCTGAAGCGGCGTTTCGGGGAGCCGGGGGGCAGGGCCTACCAGCAGGTTCTGGAAGAGATCGAAGTCCAGATCGCAGACGTTCCGCTGTACCGGGTATCGAAATGAAGCGACCGACACGCGCCCTTGCCATTGCCGCCCTCGCCGCGTGCGCGGCTCCGTCCGCGGCCCAGGACCTCGGGAAGCACCAGGACTGGAGCGCCCATCGGTTCACCGAGGAGGGAAAGCGGCTCTGCCTGATGTTCTCGCAGCCGAAGAAGTCCGTAGGGAAGTACAAGCGCCGAGGCGAGGTCTTCGCCCTCGTCAGCCACCGGCCGGACGACCAGCAGCTCGGCGTCGTGTCGTTCGAGATGGGCTATCCGTTCGCGCCCGGCAAGGAGCTCTCGGTCTCCGTCGACGGCGGTCGGGCGATCCGCATTCCGGCCGGCGACGGCGGGTCCGGGGAAGACGAGAGCCTCGTGTGGCACTCGTCGCCGAAGGTGAACCGCCGGCTCGTCGGCCTCATGCGGAGCGGGGTCGAGATGGTCGCCACGGGGCAATCGAAGCGCGGGACGAAGACCGTCGACACCTGGTCGCTCCGGGGATTCACGGCGGCCTTCAAGGCCATCTCGCGCGCCTGCGGCGCACCCTGAACGGGGGAAGCACCGGCCGCCTCCTCCCCTACCCTGCCCTGCCCTGCTCTTCCGGCCCGGCCCGGCCCGGCCCGGCCCGGCGGGCTTCGTCCGGCAGGAACCGCCGCCAGTCGACGGCCGCGTCGCCGAACGCCAGGAAGTACGGGTTGAGGAGCGATTCCCCGGTGTTGTAGCGAAGCGGGTCGAGCCGGAGGTCGGTGACCCGCCCCCCCGCCTGCTCCACCACGCACTGCGCGGCGGCGGTGTCCCATTCGCAGGTCGGACCGAAACGCGGGTAGACGTCGATCCCGCCTTCGGCGAGGAGACAGAACTTGAGGGAGCTTCCGATGGAGACCCGCTCCGACGGGCCGAGATTGCGGATGAACGCCTCGGTCCTCCGGTCGGCGTGGGAACGGCTGGCCGCGACCCGCCAGGGCTTCGCGGCCGACGTGCGGACGCGGAGCCCGGACGTCCCGCCGGCGTCGTAGCGGCGGGCGCCGAGGCCGTGTCCGGCCGCGTAGCAGACCCCGGTCACCGGCGCCGCGACCACCCCCAGCACCGGCGCGTGCCGGTCGATGAGCGCGATGTTGACGGTGAACTCGCCGTTGAGCTTCACGAAGTCCTTCGTTCCGTCCAGGGGGTCCACCAGCCAGTACCGGGTCCACCCGGCCCTCGTGGCGAAGTCGACGGCGTCGGCCGACTCCTCGGAGAGCACGGGGATGGCGGGAGAGAGGGCCTGAAGGCCCTCGACGATGACCCGGTGCGAGGCGAGGTCCGCTTCCGTGAGAGGCGATTCGTCCGACTTGTGCGCCACCTCGAAGGCGGAGTGGTAGACGCGGAGGATCCGCCGGGCGGCGGCGGCGGCGATCTCCCGCACCTCGTCGAGCAGCCGGCGATCCACCGCGCGGCTCATGCGGTCGCCGCGCGCTCGAACCGAAGGTCCCGGATCGCGGAACCCCGGCGGCGTCCCCGTTCCTCGAAGCGGGTGCGGGCCCGTCCCGCCGGTCCCGACCAGAACGCGCCGGGACCGGCAAGGTTCTCGAGCCGCGGGGAGTCCTCGAACACGGACAGCATGTGATGGGCGTAGTCCTCGTCGTCGGTGGCGGCGAGGACCCGCCCCCCCGGCCGCAGACGCGACGCGGCGAGCGCGGCGAACCCGGACTGCACGAGGCGGCGCTTGTGATGCCGCGCCTTGGGCCAGGGGTCGGGGAAGTAGATCCGGATCTCCTCCAGCGAGGACTCGGGGAAGCGGCGGCAGAGCGCCTCGCGGGCGTCCCCGAACAGGACCCGCACGTTCCCGATCCCGCGCTGGTGGACCCGCGCCAGGAGGTACCCGATCCCCGGGGCGTGGACCTCGATCCCGACGTGGTCGCGATCCGGCCTCGCCGCCGCCGCTTCGAGAAGGGCATCCCCCCTCCCGAACCCGATCTCGACCACCAGCGGCGCCCGGCGGCCGAATACCGCGTCGGGGTCGAGGGGCGGGCCCCGCACCGGAGCCACCCGCGGCCCGGGGGGCGGTCCGAGACCGAAGTGCGGCCAGTGACGATCGACGGCCCGCTTCTGCCCCGCGGTCATCCGGCCGGCCCGCAGCACCCAGGAACGGACGCCGGCCCGCACGTCTCCGGACCGCCCGGACGTCTCACCGGCTTCCTGCCGCGGACGCGAGTCCTGCATGACCTGCCTGCCTCTCGAGCCGCCCCGGCGCCGGATCGGCCGCGCCCTCGAGCGCCCTTCGGCCCGTGCGGCCCGCCGCCCCCGCATCCCGGCGCCCTCGCGAGGGGAGCCGGATGGAGTCATGCGGGCCGGGCCCGGACGTTCAGGCGATCGCCCCCTCCACCGGCGAAGAGGCGCTCGCGAAGCGGCGGCGCGGCATGCGGCCGGCCCGGAACGCCTCGCGGCCCGCCACCACCGCGTGCTTCATGGCCGAGGCCATGAGCACCGGCTTGCCGGCGGATGCGATCGCGGTGTTCATCAGCACCCCGTCGCAGCCGAGCTCCATCGCGACGGCCGCGTCCGATGCGGTCCCGACCCCCGCGTCGACCACGATGGGGACCTTCGCGTCCTCCAGGATGGTGAGGATGTTCCAGGGGTTGCAGATCCCGAGGCCGGATCCGATGGGCGCGGCCAGGGGCATCACGCTCACGCACCCGATCGCCTCCAGCCGGCGCGCCATGACCGGATCGTCGTTCGTGTACACCATGACCTCGAATCCGTCGGCCACGAGCTGCTCGGCCGCGGTCAGGGTCTCGGTGACGTTCGGGAGAAGGGTCTTGTCCTCGGCCAGCACCTCGAGCTTGACGAGGCCCGCCCCGTCGAGGAGCTCGCGGGCGAGCCGGCAGGTGCGCACCGCGGCGGCGGCATCGTAGCAGCCGGCCGTGTTCGGAAGGATGGTGTACCGATCGGGCGGAAGATGGTCCAGCAGGTTCGGCTCGCCGGGATCCTGGCCGATGTTGGTGCGGCGGATCGCGACGGTGACGATCTCGGCCCCGCTCGCCTCGATCGCGGCCCGCGTCTGCTCGAGGCTCTCGTACTTGCCGGTGCCGACGAGCAGGCGCGACCCGAAGCGCCGGCCGGCGACGATGAACGGGTCCGCCGTCGAGCTGGATGGGTTCATGTGTCGAGCTCTCGAAGGTGTGCAGGGCCGGCGTGGTCAGCCGCCCCCCACGGCGTGGACGATCTCCACCCGATCGCCGTCCCCGAACACGTAGTCCGCGTATTCGCTGCGCGGGATCACTTCCTCGTTGACCTCCACCGCCATGCGCCTCGCGCCGAGGTCCAGGCTCGCGACGAGGGCCGCCAGGGTCGTGCCGGGCTCGAGCGCCCGGGCCTCGCCGTTGAGAACGATCCGCACGGGCGCGATCCTATCCGGTTTCGACCGGCCGGCGAGCCCTCGCGGCGCATCCGGCGCGGGCTTTCATTCTGCGGGCCGCGGGGTAGAATGGAGGCCGAGGCGGGTGTAGTTCAATGGTAGAACATCAGCTTCCCAAGCTGAATACGAGGGTTCGATTCCCTTCACCCGCTCCACCTCAGCTCCCCTCCGCCACGATGAGCGAGTCGATGCCGCGGGCGGTGAGCCGCGCCTTCTCCGCCTCCGCCGCCTCACGGCCCCGAAACGGGCCGAGCACCACCCGGTGCCGGGTGCCGCCGGCCGTCTCCTTCGTCCGGATGCTGGATTCGAACCCCCCGAGGGCGAGCGAGGCGTGCAGCCGGTCCGCCTCCTTCCTCTCCCGGAACGATCCCACCTGGACCCGGTACCGGCGGGGAGCGGAGGGGGAGGCGGAGGGGGCCGCGGCCGGCTCGCGGGGCGGTGATCCGCCCGCCGTGGCCGGGGGAGGGGACGCCGCCGGCGCCGATTTCGGGGGGGTGGAGACCGCCGGCGCGGACTTCGGGGGGGTGGACGTCCCGGGGGAAGCCCCGCCGGGGGCCGCCGGATCGTCGATCCGGACCTCCGCCTTCGGCAGGTCCCGGTAGAAGTCGAAGTTCGTCTTCGACGGCCCGGTCCGGCTGGTGGCGACGGCGCCGTCGCCGCCCGGACCGGCGAACCAGTCCGGCAGCCCCCCGTGGTAGAGCTGCACGCCGGCCGCGACCGCGAGCCCGAGGAGGAGCCCGCGTAGAAAGCCCCCCCCCTGCCTGGGCGGAGGACGGGCTTGGCGTTGCTGCTTTCTCGCCATCGGCGTTCGCCCTACATGGCCTCCGGCGCGGCGACCCCGAGCAGCCCCAGCCCGTCCGCGACCACCCGGCGGGTCGCTTCCGCCAGGGTCAGGCGTGCGCTCTTCAGGTCCGCGTCTCCGGACAGGATGGTGTGCGCGTTGTAGAAGCCGTGGAATGCGGTCGCGAGCTCCCGGAGGTAGTGGGCGAGCTGGTGGGGCTCGCAGGCGTTCGCGGCCGACTCGATGACTTCCGGGTACCGGGAGAGCGCCTTCAACAGGTCGATCTCGCGGCGTTCGGTCAGGCGCTCGACGTGTCCGAAGTCGAGCCCGTCTCCCTCCCCGGCGGCCTCTTCCCGCGCCCGTCTCAGCACGCTCGCGATGCGGGCGTGCGCGTACTGCACGTAGTACACCGGGTTCTCGCCGGATTGCGACTTCGCGAGCTCGAGATCGAAGTCGAGGTGCTGATCGCTCTTGCGCAGGACGTAGAAGAAACGGGCCGCGTCCGGCCCGACCTCGTCGACGAGGTCGCGCAGGGTCACGAACTCGCCGGACCGGGTGGACATGGCGGCCCGTTCCTTGCCGCGCCAGAGGCTCGCGAGCTGCACGATCACCACGTCGAACGCGTCCGCGTCGAGGCCGAGGGCCCGGACGGCGCCCTTCACCCGCGGGACGTATCCGTGGTGGTCGGCGCCCCAGACGTCGATGACCCGGTCGAACCCTCGTTCGAACTTGTCGAGGTGGTAGGCGACGTCGGAGGCGAAGTAGGTGCCCTGTCCGTTGGCGCGCACGAGCACCCGGTCCTTCTCGTCGCCGTGGGCCGCCGCGTTGAACCAGAGCGCCCCGTCTCGTTCGTAGGCCTCGCCGCGCTCGCGCAGGACCTCGAGCACGCGCGGGACGGCGCCCGAGGAGACGAGCTCGCGCTCGGAGAACCAGCGATCGAACACCACCCCGAAACGGGCGAGGTCGTCGCGGATCCCGCCCAGGATGCCGGCGAGCGCCGTGTCGGCGACGAGCGCGTAGTCGCGTTCCCCGAGCGCGGCGCGGGTCTGCGCGATGAGAGCGTCGAGACGGGCGTCATCGTCCTCGGCGGGCGGGGTTGCGGAGAGGTCGCGCCCCAGTCGGGCGCCGTGCTCCCGCGCGAGGTCCCGCGCGAGGTCGCGGACGTAGCCCCCCCGATACCCCCCGCCGGGGAATGGCGGGCGGCCCGGCCGGCCGATCTCCTCCAGGTAGCGCAGCCAGACGCTCACGGTGAGGATGTCCATCTGCCGGCCCGCGTCGTTGACGTAGTACTCGCGCTCGACCTCCCAGCCCACCGCCTCCAGCAGGTTCGCCACCGCCGCCCCGCACGCCGCGCCGCGGCCGTGCCCGACGTGGAGCGGACCGGTCGGGTTGACCGACACGAACTCCACCTGGACCCGCCTGCCCGCGAAGCGCCGCGACCGGCCCCAGGGGGTGTCCAGGCCCGCGACCTCCGCCGCGATGCGCTGAAAGGCCCCCTCGGTCATCGTGAAGTTGATGAAGCCGGGGCCGGCCACGGCCGCCGACTTCACCTCGTTCGCCGGGGGCAGGGCGGCGACGATCCGCGCGGCGAGGTCCCGCGGCGCCAGGCGCGCGGCGCGGGCCAGCCCGAGCGCGGCCGGGCAGGCGAAATCGCCGTGCCGGGGGTCGCGGGTGCGCTCGATCACGACCGGAGGCGTCGACCCGACATCGAGCTCTCCGCGGGCGCGAAGGGTGCTGATGGCGCTCGCGACGAGCGCTTCGAGGCCGCGTTTCAAGGGTTTCTTCCAGCGTGGGTCGGGCCGGGCTTCATTCTCGCATCTTTCTCCGAAGCCGTATCGCGCCTCCCCCGGATCGGCAGGGCAATCGCATTCGGACGGAACACGTCGTCCGCACCGCGCGGAATCGTCCGCCAGACGCCGCAGGCGACCTTCGAGCCGACTCGTCGGGCCGATTTCGGCGCTCCGCACCCGGAAATCGACCCCTGCCGACGGCAGCTTCGCCATCACGACGCATCGGGGATCCCGAAATGCGATTGCCCTCCTCCGATCGGCCGGATCGGCCGCTTCCCGCGGCGCCGCCCGCAAGCCCTCCCGCGAGCCCGGTCTCACCCGAGCTCGATGGGGTCGACGTCGAGCGACCAGCGAAGCCCGCGCGGCGTCCGGACCCCGGCGAGCCGCTCGACCCAGGGCCGCAGGAACGCCTGGAGGTTCGTGCGCGAGGCCGCCCGCAGCAGGAGCTGCGCCCGGTAGCGCCCGCCCTGTCGTTCCATGGGCGAAGGCACCGGGCCCATCACCTCGACGCCGGGGCGGTGCAGCTCCCCGGCAAGCTCGCGCGCGGCCGCGAGAAACCCGTTGCTCGCCGTGCGCACCGACGCCTCGGCGCGCAACAGGACGAGGCGGACAAAGGGAGGCAGCCGGACCGCGTCCCGCTCCGCCAGGGCCTCGGCCGCGAAGGCGGGATAGCCCTCGCGGGCGAGGGCGGTGAGGAGAGGGTGGCGGGGACGGCGGGTCTGCACGATCACCTCTCCCGCGAGGGCTCCCCGCCCGGCGCGCCCCGCGACCTGGGTGACGAGCTGGGCCACCCGTTCCGGGGCCCGGAAGTCCGGGCTGAGCAGGCCCGCGTCCGCGTCCACGACCCCGACCAGGGTCACGCGGGGGAAATCGTGCCCCTTCGCGAGCATCTGGGTGCCGACGAGGACGTCCGCCGACCCGTCGCGGGCCGCCCGCACCATCCGGTCGAGCTCGCCCCGCCGGCGTGTCGAATCCCGGTCGATGCGCAGCACCCGGGCGGCCGGGAAGCGCTCCGAGAGCCCTTCTTCGAGGCGCTGGGTTCCGCTCCCGACGGTGACCATGTCGGCGGACCCGCACGCGCCGCAGCGCGCGGGGACGCCCTGCTCCGCCGCGCAGTGGTGGCAGCGCAGCCGGCGGTCGGCGCGGTGCAGGACGAGCCGCGAGTCGCAATGGCGGCACTCGATCGCCTCGCCGCAGTCATGGCAGAGCACCACCGGCGCGTAGCCGCGGCGGTTGACGAAGAGGAGCGTCTGCTCCCGCCGCCGCAGCCGCTCGCCGATGGCCTCGACCAGCCGCTCGGAGAGCCCGTCCGTCAGCGGCAGGCGCCGCACGTCGTGGAGGACGATCCCCGGCATCCGGGCCCCGCCCGCGCGCTCCGCGAGCCGAAGCCGGCGGCACCGCCCCGCGGTGCTGAGGTGGATGGTCTCGAGGGAGGGGGTCGCGGAGCCGAGCACCACCGGCACGCCTTCGATGGAGCCGCGCATGAGGGCGAGGTCGCGGGCGGAGTACCGGAACCCCTCCTGCTGCTTGTAGGACGGGTCGTGCTCTTCGTCGACGACGATGAGGGCCGGCTGGCGGAGGGGAGTGAAGACGGCCGACCGGGTGCCGATGACGACGCGGCTCGCGCCGGTGCGCGCCGCCTCCCGGCTCCGCAGCCGTTCGCCGCCCGGCATCGCGGAGTGGACGACGGACATCGGGACGGGGAGGGCTTCGCGGAACCGGGCGACGAGCTGCGGGGTGAGCCCGATCTCCGGAACCAGCACGAGGGCCTGGCCGGACCCGGATCGGATGAGGCGGTCGATCGCGATGAGGTAGACCTCGGTCTTGCCGCTCCCCGTCACCCCGTCGAGGAGAAAGGCGCGGAAGGATCCGGCCGCGGATACGATCGCCTCGACGGCCCGCGCCTGCGACTCGTTCGGGGTCGCGAGCTTCGACCCGGACCCGGCCGGGGGCGGAGGAGCCGCAAGCGGCTCGACCCATCCCTTCCTCGCGAGCGCCCGCACCGCCGGACGCCAGCTCGGGATCGTACGAAGCCGCGTCTCGGCGAGGCGCGGTTCGCCGCCCTGCCGGCCCGCCTCCTCGAGCGCGGCGAGCACCGCCGCCTGGCGGGGGGCGCGAACGAGGGCCGAGCTCGCGGCCGCCTTCCCGGTGAGGCGCCACGCCCGGGCGGCGGAGGCGAGGGCGGGGGCCGCCGGGCGGGCCCGGCGAAGGCCGGCGGGAAGAGCGGTCCGCACCACTTCCCCGATCGGGTGGTGATAGTAATCCGCGGCCCAGATCAGGAGGCGCAGCAGCGAGGGCGGGATCGACGGCTCGTCGTCGAGCCGCTCCGCGATCCGGCGGAGCCGCCCCGCTTCGATCTCCGGGTCGTCCGAGGCTCCGAGCACGACCCCGGTCCGCACCGAGCCGCCGAACGGGACCCTGACCCGCGTGCCGGGGGGGAACACGTCGGCGGCGGGTCCGCCGGCCGGGGGCAGATACTCGAACCAGCGGCGGCGCGGGCCCGGCACCGCGACCCTGAGCACGCGCGCCACGTCGGGCCGGCTCTCAAGGGCCGTGGATCGAGCGCGGGTCGTAGCGAGCTGGATTCCCGGCCCGGTTCCCTCTGCCCGCACCGCCGAGGCTCCGCCCTCCCCGCGCCGCGTCGCGACGACCCTCGCGCCCCGGGATGCGCGCCGCGGCTTTCCGAACGGGCCGGACCTCCGATCCGCGCCGGGCTGCGGCCTCTTCCCGCGGCCCGGCGCTGGCTCCGACGTCGGCGCCGGAAGGATGCCGTCCTTGGGCGTCCGGAGGGCGGCTCACACCTCGCCCTCCGGGTCCGGGCGCGCGATACGCCGCCGGCGCCGGACGTTGATCACCGGGGCGCGCTTCCTCGAAGGCTTGCGCTCCGGCCCGGCGCCGAGGACCCCGCGCCGGAATGAATCGGCATGCGCTTGCGCCGGCGGGCCGTCGAGCTTCCCCCGGCCGTGGCAGACGCCGCACTCGAACACGCCGCGCCGACCACTCCCCCCGCACCCGTAGCACGTCCGGCGGGTGCTCATGCCTCGCCTTCCCGGGCCGTTTGCCCGAACGGCAGCCGCCCCGCCGCATCCGCCTTCATGAACGCGGCTCTACGGGAACGGGTCGGGGCGGTCGACGCCCTCCCGGAGGGTAGCCGGCCGGGCGATTCGCCGGTACGGGTCCGATTCCGGAAGGGCGGGATGGCGGACAGGCCGGATGGCGGACAGGCCGTTGATTCGGGTGGTGGCCAAGGGCAGAATCGAACCGCCGGCACGCGGAGCGGTCCGCCGCCCCACGGTGCCCGTAATTCTCCGTAGAGACGAGAGAATTTCGGATCGAAGCATGGCGTATCACCCTTCATGTCTCCCTGCCGCCGCCGGACTACCCTGCACTTCCCCGGACGACGGCGCACAATATACACTCGCCTCCGGCTTCCGGGCCGGCCTCATCGAAGCCGCCGCCAGGGAACGCGCCATGTCCCCCGACACGAGCGCGATCGTCGGCGCCGTCATCGGCGCCGGCACCATGCCCGCCGGGTCGCTCGTCCCGAGCTCGCGCGAGCTCCGCCGCGGCGTAGCCGACTTGCGCGAGCGCATGGCGCGACTGGAAGGGTCGTTCAAGGGGTTCACGCGCCGCGAGTCCGCGCCACCCGCGTAGTCGTTCCACGGAAAGGGCCATGACCCCAATCGAAATCATCGCCGCCGCGCACGTCGCCGCCACCCTCATCGTCGGCACCGTCCATGCCGTCCTCATCCTCGCCGGCCTCCGGGCCATGCGCCGCGCCTCCGATGCCCGCGATCGCGCCCTCGCGGCACAGGAACGCGCCGCCGACCAGCGCCACGCCGAAGCCATGCAGGCGCTCCGCGAGCAGGGGGCCGCGTTCCGCGAGCAGGGGGCCGCGCTCCGCGAGCAGGGGGCCGCGCTCCGCGAGCAGACGTCCGCCCTCCGCGAGCAGGGGGCTGCGCTCCGCGAGCAGGGGGCCGCCCTCGCGGTCCTCGTCGCACGGGCCGCACCGGCCGCCGACTGACCGCGGAACGCCGTCATCGAGGCCTGCGCCCGCGCCGGCTCGTAGCGGCGAAGACGTTCCGGAGAGTAGCGGAGTCGAGTCGAAGGAGGCGCAGGTGGAGCCATGACAGGCAAGAACCGTCCGAACGGGCCCCCTCTGCACCAGGACGCCTGCCTCTACTACGCCCGGGAGCTCCGCTCCGCGCGGGCCAGGGTCCGCGAACGCCCGGAGGATTTCCTCGTCGTCGCGCACGCGGTGGAAGCCATCGGAACGTCGATGGGCGCAAAATCGGGAGGCGGTTTCGCCAAGGCTTGCGAGAGGCTGGACGCCGAATTCGATCTGGACGCAGACGTGCAGGCCGCCTTCGAGCGGGTCCGGCTGACCCGCAACCTCGCGGCCCACGAGGGCGCCATCGCGAGCCGGAGCGCGGGCGCCGCGATCGAGATCACCATCGCCTTGGAGTCCGCTCTGATGAACATGGTCCCCAAACACAAGTCATGGACCGTCAGGGCCTGGATGGCCCGGAGCGTCGTCCTCGCAGAACCGTGGTGGACGGTCGCGCAGGCGCGGCGGATCATGATCGAGAAGGACTTCAGCGCGCTGCCGATCCGGGTGCGGCTGGATGTTGAGACCTGTACGGGGCTCCCGCCAGCCGGCGGACACTACTACCTGCTTCGCGACAGGCACATCGTCGACTACCTCATACGCGGCGGGGACGCGCGGGAGCACCTTCTCAATGTGATCGTCAGGGAGGGACTGCGTTCGGTCCGGGAAACGGCCCCGAGTCCGGAGACCGGGCTCCGCCTGTCCAGAGACGAGGCTCTCGAACTGGCCCTCGACGACGAGATCGAGAACCTCGTGCGGCAACCGGAGTGGAAGTCGCACCAGCTCGCACTGGTGACGATGCAAGTACCCCGCCTGGACCCGGCGCGCCGCGTGATCGGGAACGATCACGCCCCACGACCTTCTGCCGCTACAGGCGTAAAGAAGAACCGGACGGAAGTCGCTGGATCGGATGGTGGCCAAGGGCAGAATCGAACTGCCGACACGCGGATTTTCAGTCCGCTGCTCTACCGACTGAGCTACCTGGCCGCAGGCGGGTATTAGACGGAGCGCGGCCTCGTCCGTCAAGGACCGGCTTCCGCCGACCGGCCATGAGGCAGACCCGGGGCAGGCCCCGGGGGATGCCGGCGCGGGGAACGCTCGCGAGAGGCGCCTCGGAACGGCTCGGGGTCAGCCCGCCTCCTTCGGCTGCATCTCCCGCGCCTTGGCTTCGAGCGCGGGGAGCAGGGACGCGATCAGGTCCTCGTCCAAGTCGGCGGCGACTCCGGGATAGCCCGCGGCCTCGATCATCGGCCGGAGCTTGCCGGCCCTGAAACGCTCCAGGGTCCATTCCAGGGGATCCGGCACCAGGGTCTTGTCCCAGTAGATGCGGTGGTTCTTGTTCCTCGGCCCATAGTGGTAATGGGGAAGCTCGCGGAAGCAGTCGAAGGCGAGGATCTCGGTCTCCTCCGCATAGGCGTCGCTCGGGGCGCCCACCAGATCGGACAGCACGTGGATCGCCAGGCCGCCGTCGTTGCCGAGGTCCCGCATCTCCAGCCCGAAACGGATGGCCCCGGCCTCGAAGATCTCGGTGCCCCGGTTGTGCTTCACGGTCCGCCGCCCATTGATGAAGGCGTCGCGCGCGGCACGCTCGACGTCGCCCAGAACCTCGGCGACCCGGCCGGTGTCCACCCCCGCCGCGACCTCCTCGTAGCCGGCCGCGGCCAGCATGTCCGGCAGCCTGGTCCCGATCTGCCGGATGCTCCAGCCGATCGGGTTCCCGTCGGCGACGGGGTCGATCCGGCAGATCCGGTTCCTGCCCTCGGGGGCGTAGACGTAGCTGCGCTCCACGTCGAAGCAGTTGAATCGAAGGAGCGGCGTGCGTCTCCCGCCGGCCTCCCCCTCGACCACGAGGATCACCCCCTGGTCCGCGTGGCTGTGGACGTTGGCGTCCCATTGCTCGTGCCAGACGATGAAGGCGATCTCGCCGGCGTCGAATCTCGATCTGTTTCGCGGCATGGTGGTGACGACCTCCCGGAACGGTGACCGGCTCCGGAACGAGCCGGTGAATGGGACGGAGACTATCAACCATTTCGGGCTCGCACTACCATCGCGCGGCCCCCGCCCAACCATGAGATCGAGGTAAGCGCCATGAAGCTCTACGATTTCCCTCCCGCCGTCAACGCCCAGCGGGTACGGATGTTCATCGCGGAGAAGGGCCTCGACGTTCCGACGGTCGAGGTCGACGTTCGCGCGGGCGCCCTCCACGAGGAGCCCTTTCGTTCCATGAACCCGTTCGCGGTCGTGCCGTTTCTCGAGCTCGACGACGGCGCCGTCATCGGCGAATCGATGGCGGTCTGCCGCTATCTGGAGGAGCTCCATCCGGAGAAGCCGTTGCTGGGACGGGACCCGAAGGAGCGCGCCGCCGTCGAGATGTGGAACCGCCGCGTCGAGCTCGACGGGTTCATGCCCGCCCTCCACGCGCTGCGCAACGCGGACCCCCTCTACGCCGGCCGGGTCCTGCCGGGCACGCGCAACGATCTCGCGCAGCTTCCCGAGATCGTGCAGCGCGGGAAGGACGCCCTCGCGATCCTCTTCGACCGGCTGGACGCGCGCCTCGCCGGCAGCCCCTTCCTCGCGGGGGAACGCTTCTCCGTCGCCGACGTCACCGGCTGGTTCATGGTCCAGGTGGCGTCCCGCATCGGCGTCCCGATTCCCGATACCTGCCCGAGCGTGGCGCGCTGGCGCCGCGAGCTGGCCGACCGGCCGAGCACCCGGGGGTAGAAGGGCCGGAGCCCGGCTCACCCGCCGGACGGCGGGCGGTATCCGTCGGGGAGGGCGTCGGCTTCGCCGAACAGGAAGGCTTCCATCTGCCCTTCGAGGAAGCGGCGCGCCTCCGGGTTGCGGGGGCTCAGGCGGTTCTCGTTGATGAGCATGGTCTGGCGGCGGAGCCACTCCTGCCATGCCTCGCGCGAGACGTTCTCGAAGATCCGCCGCCCGAGCTCGCCCGGGTAGGGCGGGGCGTCGAGCCCGGGAGCCTCGCGGCCGAGCTTCGCACAGTGCACCATGCGGGTCATGGGTTCCCTCGTTCACCGTTCGCCGGTTTCGAGGCGAGATAGTACCGCGCCGACCGGCGCCGCGAGCCCGATCCCGGCCGCGGCCCCCGCCGTCGAGGCCGAGGGGCCGGGCTCGAGCCAACGCACCGCCCCCTCGTCCGCCACCCCGTCCGCGGACGGCTCGACGGATACGACGACGGGAGTCGCCCGCAGCCGAAAGTGGGTGAAGCCGTGCTCGAGCGGCGGCAGCGCACGGACGCACCCCGGCTTCAATCGCCGCCGCCGGGCGCACGAGCCGGCCGCTTCGCGAGGGTCGAGCGCGGCGGAAGCCTCGGGGAAGCACCAGAGGCCCCCCCAGATACCGCTCGGAGGTCTTCGCTCGACGAGCACCCGGCCGCGCGGGTCGCGCATCACCACCAGAAGCGTCTCGCGGGTGGGACGGGGGCGTTTCGGCCGAGGGGCGGGAAACCCGGTCGGATCGCCCGCGGCATGCGCCCGGCAGCCGGGGGCGACCGGGCAGAGGAGGCACGCCGGCCTGGCTCGGGTGCACAGGGTCGCCCCGAGGTCCATGACCGCCTGGGTGTAGTGGCCGACCCGCCGCCGCGGGGTGTGCTGCTCGGCGAGGGCCCACAACCGCTTCTCGATCGCCGGCTCGCCCGGCCAGCCCGCCACCGTATGGTATCGGGCGAGCACCCGCCTGGCGTTCCCGTCGAGGATCGGGTAGCGCCGCCCGAAGGCGAGGGCGAGGATCGCGCCCGCCGTGGAGCGCCCGATCCCGGGCAGGGCGGCGAGCTCTTCGAACGTGTCGGGAAACCGCCCGCCGTGCTCCGCCGCGACCACCCGCGCCGCCGCGTGCAGATTCCGCCCCCGCGCGTAGTATCCGAGCCCGCTCCAGAGCTCCAGGACCTCGTCCGGATCGGCCGCCGCGAGCGAACCCACGTCGGGGAACCGGGCCGCGAAGCGCTCGAAGTACGGGATGACCGCCGCCACCCGGGTCTGCTGGAGCATGATCTCCGATACCCACACCCGGTAGGGGGTGGGGTCGCGCTGCCAAGGGAGGTCGTGCCGGCCGTGCCGGTCGAACCAGGCGAGAAGGGCGGCCGCGAAGGACCGCGCCGCGGGGTTTTCCTCCGGGACGGGGTCGAGCCGCCCGCGCACGGCCCTCACCGCGTCGAAGCCCGGGCCCTCAACCGTCTTCGAGCCGCGCCCGCGCGGCCCGCACCGCCTCCCGGACGCGGGCCGGCGCGGTGCCGCCGGGATGCGCGCGGGCGGCCACCGATCCGTCGAGCGACAGCACGTCCCGCACGTCGCCTTGCACCACCTCGCCGCAGATCGCCCGGAGCTCCTCCGGCTCGAGGTCCGCGAGCTCACGCCCGCTCTCGACCGCGCTGCGCACCGTGCGCCCTGCCGACTCGTGGGCGTCGCGAAACGGAACGCCCCGGCGCACCAGGTAGTCGGCGAGGTCCGTGGCGGTGGCGTGCCCCTGCCCGGCCGCATCCCGCAGCGCCGCCCGATCGACTTCGAGCCCCGTCAGCATCCCGGTAAACACGGCGAGGCTCGCGCGGACCGTGTCCACGGTGTCGAACAGCGGCTCCTTGTCTTCCTGGTTGTCCCGGTTGTAGGCGAGGGGCTGGCCCTTCATGAGGGTGAACAGGCCGACGAGGCTTCCGATCACCCGTCCCGCCTTGCCGCGCACCAGCTCCGGGACGTCCGGGTTCTTCTTCTGGGGCATGATGGAAGAGCCGGTACAGAAGGCGTCCGGCAGGGAGACGAAGCCGAAGCGCGGCGAGCACCACAGCACCAGCTCCTCCGACATCCGCGAGAGGTGGGTCATCAGAACCGCGGCGGCGGAGGTGAACTCGAGCGCGAAGTCCCGATCGCTCACCGCATCGACCGAGTTCTCGCAGGGGCCGTCGAAGCCGAGCCGCCGGGCGGTGATCCACGGATCGATGGGGAAGCTCGTGCCCGCGAGGGCGGCCGCCCCGAGGGGCAGGCGGTTGAGCCGGCGCCGCGCATCGGCGAACCGCCCGGTGTCGCGTTCGAGCATCGCGTGCCACGCGAGCACGTGGTGGCCGAAGGTGATCGGCTGCGCGGCCTGGAGGTGGGTGAAACCGGGCATCACCGTGTCGGCCTCGCGTTCGGCGAGATCGAGCACGGCGCCCCGGAGCCGGCGCAGCCCCTCGACGATGGCGTCCGTCTGCGCGCGCACGTAGAGGCGAAGGTCGGTCGCCACCTGATCGTTGCGCGACCGGCCGGTGTGGAGCTTCTTTCCCGCCTCTCCTATCCGCTCGGTGAGCGCGGCCTCGATGTTCATGTGGACGTCCTCGAGGGACGAGGACCACTCGAAGCGCCCCGCCTCGATGTCCGCCTCGATCCCGCGAAGCCCGGCCACGATCGCCTCGCGCTCGGCCTCGTCGATCACCCCGACCTCGGCGAGCATGGCGGCATGGGCGACGGACCCCGCGACGTCCTGCCGGTAGAGCCTGCGGTCGAAGTCGACCGAGGCGGTGAACGCTTCCACGGAGGCGTCGGTCGGCTCGGTGAACCGGCCCGCCCACATCTTCGCCACTCTCGATGCTCTCCACGCGCGGCTCTGCGAAAGTATAGCGAGCCGCCGCGGGCGAGGAGGCCGGTCTCGCCGCCGCTCGCAGGGCTCTTTCACGCCGACCGACCCGCGGCCGGGCATCGATGCCCGCCACTCTTCCCGGGAACGGCGCGTCCCGGGAACGCGGGTGTCTCGTGCGGGGGCTCCGGAACGATATCCGGGGTTCACGGGGCGGCTCACGGGGCGGATCGTGGACGAAGTGGCCGGTGGTAGCTATCCTGACGGCATGACCACCGCACGCAAGACCCGTTCGGGCGGCCGCCCCGTGAAACGGAGGGTGCTGCGGCGCGCCGCATGGCGCCTGCTCGCGGCCACCATCCCGATGCTCCCCCCGGCCGCCCTCGCCGCCACCGGGGTATGGGAAGTGCAGCCGGAGGATTCGCTGGTCGGCCGCACGGAGGCCCACGCCGCACGGCACGAGGACACGTTGCTCGACGTCGCGCGGCGCTTCGGGATGGGGATCTCGGAGATGCAGCTCGCCAATCCCGAGGTCGACCTGTGGCTACCCGGGGAAGGCACCGAGATCCGGCTCCCGTCGCGGTTCATTCTCCCCGCGGCGCCTCGCTCGGGGCTGGTGGTCAACGTCCCGGAAATGAGGATCTACTACTATCCGAAGGGCGAGTCGGTCGTGCACACGTGGCCCATCAGCATCGGACGGGCCGGCTGGGATACTCCGCTCGGAAAGACCAGCATCGTGAGGAAGGCGGTCCGGCCCACCTGGACCCCGCCCGACTCGATCCGGGAGGAATACCTCGAGCGAGGCGAGATCCTGCCGAGGGTGGTGCGCCCCGGACCGGACAACCCGCTCGGCTCCCACGCGCTCTATCTCGGGCTTCCGGCCTACCTGATCCACGGCACCAACCGGCCGTACAGCATCGGCATGCGGGTCAGCCACGGATGCGTGCGCATGTACCCCGAGCATATCGCGGAGCTGTTCGAGATGACGAAGCCCGGCACCCCGGTCGCCCTCGTACATCAGGGGGTCAAGGCGGGATGGGCCGGGAACGAGCTGTTCATCGAGGTGCACCCCGACATCGACGTCCCGGACGAGGAAGGGCGCCCCAGGATGACCGATGCGGTGACGTCGATCATCGCGGCGACCCCGGAGGGAGGGCCGCCGACCGTCGTCGATTGGGTGCGGGTAAGGCAGGCGCTCGCCGCCGCGGACGGGATCCCGGTCGCGGTGGGGAGCCGGCAAGCGCCCCGGTCATCCGGTGGAGACGCCTCCACCGGATGACCGGGATGGTCGGTCGATGATTACTTCATCATCGACTTCTTGAACATGCGATCGATCTTCTCGCTGTTGGCCGCGCAGCAGGTCTGCGCCTCACGGGCCGCGCTCAGGGCGCGGTTCGCGGTACGGGAAGCCTGACCGGCCTCGGCCCGGGCCGCTTCCGCATCGCTCATGGCCCCCGCCGCCATCTCCCGGGCCGCGGCGGCCGCACCCTTCAGGCTCTCGATGTCGGCCTCCATGGCGTCCAGATCGTGGGTGGCGCATCCAGCGCCGAAAGCCACCACCGCGGCAACGCTCGTGGCGGCGGCCCATTTGGCGATTCTGTCTTTCACGCGAGGAACTCCTTCTGGTACTCCGGGGAGTGAACGGCGCCAGTCGTCCGGCTTCAGCCCGGCCGCCGGGCCCGGCCTCCCGCGGCGCGTATACTACCACCGTCACGGCGCGCTGACACCAGCCGTCGGTTGATTGCCCGACTCGCGGTAGCGAAGTTTTCCGCATGTTCGAATCCTCTCCTTCCGTTCCTCCGGGCAGGCCGGCGGCCGCGAGAGAGCCCGCGGGAACGGGAGGAAGGTTCTTCGCGTTCGTGTGCTGGCTCGTGCTCCTCCTGGCCGCGGCGGTCCTCGTTGCCGTTTCGTTCATTCGCTCCGAGCATCGCGAGGCCGCCAGCCGGCGGTATGCGATTGCCGCTGAACAGCGAAGCGTCGCGGAAGCGGCCGCGAAGCTGGCGGAGGACGTTGCCGGGGGCTCGGTTCCGGCCGTTTCCCGCGTCTCCGGCCTCCGCGACCGTTCACTGGAGCTGCTCGCACGGGTCCCTCCCCGGCCGGTCGCCGCTCTCCCGGCCGAGTGGGGCCGCCTCGCCGCGGGTCTCGACGCCATCGAGGCCGAATGGGCGCGGGTCCTCGCGTTCCGGACCGGCCTCGAAGCGCTCCGCCGCCAAGCGCGGTTCCTCCGGGAGGACTCGGACCGCCTCGCGGAGGCGCTTTCCGCCGGAGGCGCCGTCCCGCCCGGGGGTGCGGGGTCGCTGGCGATCACCTCGCGGCAGCTGGGGGAGGAGGTCGAGCGGGTCCGTCTGACGGACCCGGCGAGTCTCGACCGGGCGCGGTCGCTGCTGGACGTCCATGCCCGCGTGCAGCGTCTTCTCGCCGCCGGGATTGCCCGGCAGCCCACCGGCGGCGCCCCTCGGGCAGGGAGTGCGCCGGTCCGGGATGCGGAGCTCGCGGCGGTCGGCTCACGGCTCGACGCCACCCGCGAACGGCTGGAGGCGGTCCTCGGAACGGCCGGGGAGCTCGGAACCGTGTCGGGCGAGCTCCGGAACCTTGCCGAGAGCAGCGCGCGAGTGGTGGAGCTCCTTCCCGAGTTCGAAGCGCGCGGCGGGCGGCCGCCGATGCCGTTCGGCGCTTCGCTCGACACCTGGCTCGCGCGGTCCGCGGGCCTTGCCCTCGCCGCGTTGCTCGGACTCTTCTGGGGGAGGCTGCGGCTCCTTCGCGCAGAGGCGGCCGGACTCGACCGGGCATGGGGCGAAGCGGCCGAGTCGGACTGGCGCGCCCGCGGCCTCGTCCGCGACCTCCTCCGGGCCATCGACTCCCTCGACCGGCAGGGCGCCGCGGGAAGGGCGTCCATGAACGCCGGCGGCGCCGGGGAGCTCGAAGGGTACGTACGGGAGGCGACCGCTTCGCTGCCCCGGATCGTCGCCCGGCGTTCGCGGCTGGCGGCGGTCCTCCTGTCGGCCCACGAATCCCTCCGGGAACGTCTCGCCGCCGCCCGCGATTCGGTGCCGGCCCACCTGGGTTCGGGCCCCGGGGAGCTCGATCCCGCGCCGCTCCTGAAGATCGAGGCGACCTTCCGGGAAGCCACCCTGTTCGCGATGGCGGCGCTCGTCCGGGAGATCCGGGCCGCCGCGTCCGAGCCCGAACCGGGCGACCGGGATGCGGCGGGGACGGGGGCGCCGACGACGGCCCGCGCCGACGACGGCTCGGAGACGCTTCGGGACGCCGTCGCCCGCGCATTCCATCTGCTCGATGCGGGCCTGGAACGCGTGCTCGCGGGCGAAGGAGAGGGGAGCGCCGCCTTCATCTTTCTCCTCGACGACCTGAGGGCGGTGCGGGGGAAGGCGCCGTTCTCCTCTTCCCTGGACTTCGCTCCCGACCTCGAAGACCCGGCGGAGACGGGAGCGAACGACGGGGCGGCTCTTCGGGCCGACGCCGCTCGCATGCTTCCCTCGTTCCGGAAGGGGTTCGAGGAGTGGATGGCCGGCGAGGGGGACGGGGACCCTGCCTCGAAGCTCATGCGCGGAAGCGTGTCCGTGCTCGCACGCGCCGCGGAGGACGGGATGTCGCCGGCCCGGAGCTTCTGGCGCGCGGCGGCCGCGTTCTGCACCGCGCTCTGCGAACGCGCCATTCCCGCCGGTCCGGCGGTGCGGAAGATCATGGGCGAGGTGGCCGGGGTGTTCGACGAGACCGCGGAGCGCGAGGAGGCGCCGCTTCCCCCCGATCGGCTGCTCCTGGATCTGCTGGTCTACGTCGCCCTGGCGGAGAGCGACCACGCGGAGCTGCAGGAGGTGCGGACGGCGTTCGGGCTCGAACGTCATCCCCTTGCCGTCCCCGAGCATCCCGGCGAGGCGGAATCGGCGGACGGCGGACGGCCGGACGACACCGACGCCGTCTCGGGAGAGATCATCCAGCAGCTCGAGGGGATCAGGGCCGCTCTCGAACGGATCGACGGCCCGCCGGAGAACTCTCCCGGTCCTCCCCCGACCCACTGATTGGGCCAGCGGAGGCGAAGGAGGTCCAAAGGGGGCCGGGGGCCCCCGGGGCCGCCGGTCCGGTCCGGGGGGACGGCAGCCCGGACGGCTTCCGGTCCTCCCCGCCTCCCTGCCGACGTTTTCGGACAGGCACTTGCCGGATGCTCGGGCCGATCGGTACGGGAGGTCCGGGCCCCGCGCCGACGCTACCCGCGCGCGGCTCCGGAGGACACCGCCGGCCCGAGATCGCCCCAGAGAAGCTGGGCGGCGGCGACCGCCGCGATCGCCGCGGTCTCCGTGCGCAGCACCCGAGGGCCGAGGCGCGCCGCGACGAAGCCGCGGCGGTCCGCCTGCCCGGTTTCGCGCGGGTCGAACCCTCCCTCCGGGCCGACGAGAAGGGTGAGCGGCAGCCCGGGGGGCGGGAGCCGGGCGAACGCTCGGCCGCGGTCGCTCGCGAGCCGGAGCGCGGTTCCATCGCCGGGCCGCCGATCGAGCCAATCTTCGAGGAGCCGGGGCGCTTCGACGGCCGGTACGATACTCCGCCCGCACTGCTCGCACGCCCCCTCCACGATGCGGCGCCAGCGCGCGAGCCGTTCCCCGGTCTTGCGAGGTTCGGGGCGCACCACCCCGCGCATCGTCCAGAGAGGGACGATCCTCGCCACCCCGAGCTCGACGCTCTTCCGCACCGCGAGGTCCATGCGATCTCCCCGGCTCACCCCGAGGGCGAGAACGATGGGAAGCGGCGACTCGGCGGCCCCCGGAGAGGGTTCGACGAGCTCGACCCGCACGCTGCCCCGCCCGGGCGCGATCAGCCTGGCCCGGTACTCGCCGCCGCGACCGTCGAACACCCGAACCGCCGCCCCCGGCTTCAGACGCAGGACGGCGGCCGCATGGCGCGCGGCGCTCCGCCCGAGCACGACCCGCCGGTCCCCGGAGAAGATGGCGGCGAGGTCTGCGTCGACGAGAAACCGCGGCTCCCGCATCGATCCAGTCTGGCAGAACGTCGGCCGGCCCGCTCGCCGCGGCGACGATCATGCGCAACCGGAAAGAAGCTCGATCCGGGAAATGCAGACCGATCCCCTCTATACTTCCGGGGTGCATTCCACGTGGATCGTGAACGTGGGCGGGGCACTCGCCTGCCTGCTGCTCCTCGGTTTCGGGTATTTTCTGGAGTACGCCGAGGGGCTCGCGCCTTGTCCCCTCTGCGTGCTCCAGCGGATCGCATTCGCCGTGCTCGCGGTGGTGTTCGCCGCCGCCGCGGTCCACCGTCCACGGAGCCGGGGCGGCGCACGCACCTACGGGGTCGCCGCGGGGGTCGTCGCCGCATGCGGCGCGGGCATCGCCGGATGGCACGTCCGCCTGCAGAACCTCCCGCCGGGGGAGGTCCCGGAGTGCGGACCGGGCCTCGAGTACATGTGGAATACGTTCCCCGTCACGGAATCCATCAGGATGATCTTCACCGGCTCCGGAGAATGCGCGGAAGTCTCCTGGTCGTTCCTCTCCCTCGGCATCCCGGGCTGGGCGCTCATCTGGTTCGTGGTGCTCGGGCTGGCCGGTCTCGCCAACAACTTCCGAGCCCCGCCGGGGTTCCGGCCCCGGCTGTTCGACTGACGCGCCGCGACCGGAATGCCGCTCCGCGTCCGTTCCCGGGCAGGCCCGGGCGGAACGCCCGATACGCCGAGGAAATGAACACCGAGCCCGAGTCCGCACCCGACCTGCGAGGCCCGGCCGTGCTCGACGATCCGCACCCGGTCTACGACCACCTGCGCGAACGAGCGCCGGTGCACTGGAGCGCCTCGCTCGGCGGCTGGGTCCTGACCCGCCATGCCGACGTGCGCCGGGCCCTCCTCGACCCGAGGCTGTCGGTCGAGAAGATGGGCCGGTTCGAACGGAGCCGGGGCGGCGGCGAGGGCCACCCGGACGTCGCGCTCCTGGCCCGGACCCTGGCGGACTGGATGGTGTTCAACGACCCGCCCCGCCACCGGGAGCTCCGGCGGGCGATGCAGAACGCGTTCCTCGCCCGGGACGTCCCCGTACTCGAAACGAACGTGCGGGCGGTGGTGGACGAGCTCCTGGACCCGCTCGGGCCGGAGGGGCGGATGGACCTCGTCGCCGACTTCGCCCACCCGCTGCCGGCCATCGTCATCGCCGAGCTCTTCGGAATGCCCCGGGGCGAGCGCGAGCAGCTCAAGAGCTGGTCGGACCAGCTCGGCCGCTTCGTTCTCGGCAACGTCGAGAACACCGCGCACGATGCGAAGTACGGCGGCGCGGCGCGCGCGGCGCGGGCCATGGCCGCGCGCTTCCACACCCTGGTGGAGGAGCATCGCCGGTCTCCCCGCGACGACTTCACCCAGCTCCTGCTGCGCGACGGCGCGCACCTGAGCGACGATGAGATCGTCCACACCCTGATGTTCGTCCTCTTCGCCGGGCATGAGACGACCACGAACCTCATCGCGAGCGGCGTGCTGTGGCTCGTCCGCAACCCCGCGCTGACGGCGCGCCTCCGGGCGGAGCCCGAGCGGGTCGCGGATGCGGTGGAAGAGCTCCTGCGGATGGACGGACCGGTGCAGATGGTCTTCCGGCTGGCCCGCGAGGACGTCGAGTACGGCGGGACGACGATCCGGGCGGGGGAGCGCGTCCATCTGGTGCTGAACGCGGCCAATCGGGACCCGAGGGTGTTCGAACGGCCGGACGAGCTCGACGTCGACCGGGGCCGGCCTCGGCACGTGAGCTTCGCTCCCGGCGCCCACTTCTGCCTCGGGGCGCCGCTCGCGCGGCTCGAGGCCCGGGTCGCCCTCCAGGGCCTGCTCGCGCGTTTCGGCCGCCTGGAGATCGAATCCGAGCCGCTCTCTTGGCGGCCGGAGCTCGTGATCCACGGTCTGCGCGCGCTCCCGCTTCGTTATGCGCGGGCGGAAGAGCGAGGGGACGGCGGACGGCCGGCCCCGGCGGCCGGGCGGCCCGGCTCCGGGCGCTCTTCCTGAGCCCCCGCCGGACCGGCCGGGAGAGGAGACGGAGGAGCCGGCGATGCCGCGTTTCGGACCGGAGGTGGTGCTGGACCGTCCGGCGTGGGTGCACCCCACCGTGCAGCTTCACGGAAGGATCCGGATCGGCGAGGGCGCCTCCCTGTGGCCGAACGCGGTCATCCGCGCCGAATGCAACGAGGTGGTCGTCGGCCCGTTCGCCAACGTCCAGGACTTCGCGATGATCCACGTCGGCTACGAGACCGACACCCTCGTCGGCGCCTATACCTCGCTTGCCCACCACTGCGTGGTGCACGGCGCCGAGATCGGCGAGAGCTGCATGATCGGGATCGCGGCGGTGGTGATGGACGGGTGCAGGATCGGGGACAACTCCATCGTCGGAGCGGGGGCGCTGCTGACCGAGGGCGCCGTCGTTCCACCCGACTCCGTCGTGATCGGGTCTCCGGGCAAGGTTCACAGGAGGCGCAACTCGTTCGTCGAGAACCGACTGAACGCGATGCTGTACCACCGCAACGGGCTCGCCTACGCGGCCGGACGCCACCGCGCGTGGCACGGTCCGGAGCACGAGGCGTGGGTCGCGGCGGAGCGCGAGCGAATCGAGCACGAGTTCGCCGGCCGGTATCCGTCGTCCGACCCGGCATGTTGAGAGGCGCCGGGGCGCCGGATTCGGGATCCGCTTCCACCGGGCCGCCGGGCGGGAGCACGAGAGCGGGCGAGAACGCGAGGGCCGCGGCGGCTTCGGCCCGCGCGCCGGCGGGGCGAGACTTCCGGCGCCGCCGTACCTCGCTCGGCGATGCGTTCCGGTTCTTTCTCCCGCTCATGCTCATGGCGGAGCTGATGATGATCTCGCACGCGGTCATCTCCGCCTTCCTCGCGCGCATGACCGACCCCGAGCCGATCCTCGCCGCGTACTCCATCGCCTTCTACTTCCACGCGACCATCGGGAGCCCGATCTGGGCGTGCCAGTTCGTGGCCGTGTCCTACATCCGCGACCGCGCCTCGATGTACCGGCTGCTCCTCTTCAGCCTCCAGGTGGCGGGCGCAATCACCCTCGTCATGTTCGCGGTCGGGCTCACCCCGCTCGGCGACTGGATCTTCCGGACCCTCTTCGGAGCGGGGCCGGAGGTCGCGAGCGCGGCCCGGCGCTGCGCCTTCATCTTCACCTTCGTGATGCTGTTCGCGGTCGTGCGGTCGCTCGTCTACGGCCTCTTCATGGTGGAGCGCAGGACGATCTTCGTGACCCTGGGGACGGTCGTGCGCCTCGCGGGGCTCGCGATCGTCCTCGCGGGGCTCACCGCGTTCATCGAAGGCGCGGAGGTCGGCGCGATCGCCCTCGTCGCCTGCATCGGCATCGAGACGGGGTTCGGGGTCGTCGCCGCGCGTCCGTTCTTCCGCCGGCTCCCGGCCGGGAGCCATCCCCCGAGCTACCGCGAGCTCTGGAAGTTCTCCTGGCCGATCATGATCATGCAGACGGCGGAGTCCGGCGTGGCATTCACCGTCAACCTGTTCCTGGGGCGCCTCGCGCGCCCGGAGCTCGCCCTCGCCGCCTTCGGCCTGCTCGACAGCCTGATGCGGGTGCTCCTGAGCCCCCTCCGCAACGTCATCCAGACCGTGCAGACCCTCGTCCGGTTCCGGCGCGAGGTCGGGGTCATCCTGGCCTTCGCGGCCATCGTGGGCGGCGGGTTCGCGGCGATGATGCTTCTCTTCCACCTGGACGCGGTACGCGAGTGGGCGCTCGAGGGTGTCATGGGCCTGCCCCCGCACATGGCGGAGTACGTGGCGCCGGCGCTCGCGTTCGGCTTCCTCCTCGCGCTCGCCATGGCCGCCTCCTCCCTCGCGCGCGGACTCCTCATCGCGGCCAAGCGAACCGGCGCCATCGCGGTCGCCTCCGCGGTGCGGCTCCTGATGGTGGGGGCGGTCGGGGGAACGGCGGTCGCCGCCGGGGTGTCGAACGGGGCCCTCATCGGGATGTACGCCCTCATCGGCGCGTTCCTCGCCGAATCGGCGGTGCTCCTTGCCCGCCTCCTGTGGATCGACCGCAACCTCGGGCCGCGCCGCCGCCGGCCCCGCCCGACCGCCGCCATCGAACGGGTGTAGGCGGCCCCCTCGCTTCCACGGCTCGCGCGGCGGGTCGGAGCGGGGTCCGGGCGGATGAACGCCGGCGGGCCGCGCGGGCGCGGACACCGCGCACCGCCCGGCCCCTCCTCGCGGCGAAGGAGGGGCGCCCGCTCGACATGCTAACCTCCGGGCCGTGGACGCGCAATTCCTCACCATCATCGGCACCGTGCTGGCGGTCGGCTTCGGGCTCGCCGGGCTCATGATCCGAACGATGGCGCGGCTCGATCGGCGCATCGACAACGACAAGGCAGCGGCGGATGCGGACCGGCGCGCGTACCAGAGCGCCGCGGATACGGACCGGCGTACGTACCAGAGCGCCGCGGACGCGGACCGGCGCGCGTACCAGGCCGCCACGGACGCGGACCGGCGTGCATTCCAAGCCCGATTCGATACCGCGATGGACGCCTTCCGGGCCGAGATGCAGCGCCTCGCCGAACGGCAGTCGACCGTCGAAGGCAGGGTCGCCGAACGCGGGGCCGCTGCCGACTGAGCCCGCCGCCGCGGTCTGCGCCCGCTTCGCGGTTCACCACCGCCGCCTCGACCGCTGGCGCCCGGCCCGCCCCCGCGAGTCCCGTGTCGCCCACCCTGGCGCGCTTCGAGGCGGATGGGTGGCTTCGCTACGGGGCGTGCGGGGAGCGCGAAGCGCCTTTCCTCGAGTACCATGTCGGCGGGTCGGAGCGAGGTCCGGGCGGATGAACGCCGGCGGGCCGCGCGGGCGCGGACACCGCGCACCGCCCGGTCCCTCCTCGCGCGGGGGGAGGGGCGCCCGCTCGACGTGCTAATCTCCGGGCCGTGGACGCGCAATTCCTCACCATCATCGGCACCGTGCTGGCGGTCGGCTTCGGGCTCGCCGGGCTCATGATCCGAACCACGGCGCGGCTCGATCGGCGCATCGACAGCGACAAGGCCGCGGCGGATGCGGACCGGCGCGCGTACCAGGCCGCCGCGGACGCGGACCGGCGCGCATTCCAGGCCCGGTTCGATACCGCGATGGACGCCTTCCGGGCCGAGATGCAGCGCCTCGCCGAACGGCAGTCGACCGTCGAAGGCAGGGTCGCCGGACGCGGGGCCGCCGCCGACTGAATCAGCCCCCACGGTCTGCGCCCGCTTCGCGGTTCACCACCGCCGCCTCGACCGCTGGCGCCCGGCCTGCCCCCGCGAGTCCCGTGTCGCCCACCCTGGCGCGCTTCGAGACGGATGGGTGGCTTCGCTACGGACCTGCGGGGAGCACGAAGCACCTTTCCTCGAGTGCCGTGTCGGCGGGTCGGAGCGAGGTCCGGGCGGATGAACGCCGGCGGGCCGCGCGGGCGCGGGCACGGCGCACCGCCCGGTCCCTCCTCGCGGCGAAGGAGGGGCGCCCGCTCGACGTGCTAGCCTCCGGGCCGTGGACGCGCAATTCCTCACCATCATCGGCACCGTGCTGGCGGTCGGCTTCGGGCTCGCCGGGCTCATGATCCGAACCACGGCGCGGCTCGATCGGCGCATCGACAACGACAAGGCGGCGGCGGATGCGGACCGGCGCGCGTACCAGAGCGCCGCGGATACGGACCGGCGCGCGTTCCAAACCGCCGCGGACGCGGACCGGCGTGCGTTCCAAGCCGGGATGGACGCCTTCCGGGCCGAGATGCAGCGCCTCGCCGAACGGCGGTCGACCGTCGAAGGCAGGGTCGCCGAACGCGGGGCCGCCGCCGACTGAATCAGCCGCCGCGGACCGCGGCCGCATCGCGACCGTCGGGGCTCATCACGGCTCCTCGACCCGCTCCATGGCGGCGAGCCGCTCCGGGCTCGCCTTGCTCCGGATCCGAGGCTCGTATGGGGTCGGCCTCCCGTAGCCCGGTGCCGGCAGCCACCACCACCCCCATTCGCGGGGAGGAGCTCCCGGATCCTCCGGGGCGCGGCGCGGGTCCTCCATGGACTTCGTACTTCCCTTGCGCTCGTTCACGGACCGGGCTCGGGCATCCTCACGTCCGAGCCCCGCGGAGGCCCTGGATGGTGTCGTGGAGGCTTCGGGGGACCGTCACCCCTTCGACGGGGGTCCGCCGCCGGGCCGCGTAGCGCCGGTCGGAGGGAAGCCGGGTCCCCTCCTGCTCGAGGACCCGGGCGAACAGGGTCTCGGCGTGGCGGATCGGGTCTCCGCCGGCGCCCGTCTTCGCCGGGTCGATGGCGAGCACGAGCTCGCCGCCCCGTGGCGGCCCGCCGTCGCCCGGGTCCACCTCGCTCGCCTCGAAGCTGAAGAGGTCGCCCACCAGCGCCCCGGCCAGGAGCTCGATCATGAGGGCGATGGAGGCCCCCTTGTAGCCGCCGAAGGGGAGCTGCGCGCCGGCGAGCGCCGCCGCCGGGTCCGTGGTCGGGTTGCCGGCGGCGTCGATCCCCCACCCTTCCGGGATCGCCTTCCCGTCGCGCTGGTGGAGCATGATCTCCCCGCGGGCGCTCGCGCTCGAAGCCTGGTCGAAGACGAGCGGCGGGCGGCCGCCGTCCCGAGGCCATGCGAACGACATCGGGTTGGTGCCGTAGAGCGGCTTCGCGCCTCCGGCCGGCGCGACGTAGGCCATCGCGGCCACGAACGCGAAGCCGACGAGCCCCCGCTCCGCGAGGGCCTCCGTCTCCGGCCACAGGGCCGCGAAGTGATGGGTGTTGGTCACCGCGAGGGCCGCGATCCCCTGCGCGCGGGCCCGCTCGACGAGCGGCTCGCGCCCGGCCTCGAGCGCGAGCGGAGCGAATCCGTTGCGTCCGTCCACCTTGACCACCCCGGGGGCGATCCGCTCCACCTTCGGCTCGGCTGCCGCGTCCACCTTGCCCGAGCGGATGGAAGCGACGTATCCCGGCACCCGGAAGAGCCCGTGGGACCTGCACTCGTCGCGCTCGGCGGCGGCCACCGTGTCGGCAACGGCGCGGCTCTGCTCGGGCGAGCCGCCGTTCGCGAGGAAGGCGTCGGTGGCGAGGGCGTGGACCTCGTCCAGGGTCATCCGTACCGATTCGTTGCGTACCGGCTCGTTCATCGGGCCGGGTCCTCCCGGCCGCCGAATTCGGGCTTCACCTCCCGGGCGAGGATGCGGAGGCTCTCCAGGGTGGCCGCCTCGTCGAGCAACCCGCCCGGATTGAGCTCGGCCACGACCCCGTCGATGCCGAGAACGTCGCGGAGCTCCCCGACCCGCCGGGCCACCTCCGCGGCGGAGCCCACGATCGCCCGGTTCTCGAGGATGTCGGCGTAGTCGAGCGAGGCGAGGCGGGCCGCCGTCGCATGGCGCGGGGAGTCGGGCGGGTCCCCCCGGCGGGCCGCGTCGCCCGCCACGAGCTCGCTCTGGCGCCTGAAGTAGTGGACGAGGGTGTCGCGGGCCTCCTCGCGCGCCGCGCCGCCGGTCGCCGCCGCGTGCAGGGGCAGGCGGAGGAAGGCGCTCGGACGGCCGGGGTGGCCGGCGCCGCGCCACGCCTCGCGGTAGGCGGCGAGCTGCGCGGCGAGCTCGTCCAGGCTGTCGCCGCGCAGGCCGACGAAGATGGGAAGCCCGGCCGTGCCGACCCTGGGGAAGGTCTCCCCGCGGGTCGCGGCCATGCGAAGCGGCGGATGCGGCCGCTGCCGCGGGCCCGGGCAGAGCAGCGCATCGCGCACCCGGTAGAACTCGCCCTCGAAGCTGAACCGCCGTCCGCTCCACGCCCGGCGCATGACCTCGAGACCCTCGTCGAACCGGCCCTGGCTCTCCGAGTAGGGAACCGCGTAGCCCTCGTAGAACCAGGTGAACCCGCTTCGCCCGACCCCGAGGTCGACCCGCCCGCCGCTCACGTGGTCGAGGGTCGCGATCTCCTCCGCGATGCGAAGCGGATGGTTGAGCGGGAGCACGTACACCGCGAAGCCGATCCGGATGCGGCGGGTGCGGCCCGCGATCGCGGCCGCCAGGGTGATCGGCGACGAGAGCACCGAGCGGTCGGGCACGAAGTGGAACTCCGCGAGCCAGGCCGTATCGAGGCCCCACGCATCCGCCGCCTCGGCGAGGGCGAGGCCCTCCCGGAACGCGTCCGCCTCGCTGCCGCCCGAGCGGGTCGCGAACTCCATGAACATGCCGAACTGCATGGGTCCCTCCGATCCCGCCGAGGTCCGGCCCGGCCGCGGCCGGCCCCGATCGGCCTCGGCCGGGGCCGCGCGGACCGCGCCGGTCCCCCCGATCTCCCCTATCTCCCCGATCCCCTGGCCGCGGTCATGATGCTGTTGCCCTCGCCGACCGGGAAGCGCTCGACGTCCCGGAAGCCGGCCGCGGCGAGCCACTCGCGGTGCTCGGCCTCCGTATACGCCCGCCCGTGGTCGTAGACGTTGATGAAGACGAAGTTGAAGGCCACCGATTCGGGCGGTCCGAGCCGCGAGTCGTCCAGCATCCGGCCCATGACGTAGATGCGCCCGCCCGGCGCGAGGGCGCGGGCGACGTTGGCGAGGGCCCGCGCGGCATCCTCCCGGGACAGGACCTGCACGAACGCGCGGAGTACCGCCACGTCGCAGGGTCCGGCCGGCGGCTCCTCCACGACGTTGCACGAGACGGTGTCGATGCGGCCGGACAGCCCCGCCTCTTCGATGAACCCGGACGTGATGGGGGTGACGGACGGCAGGTCGGCGACCGTCGCGCGGAGGTCCGGAAACGCCCGGCACATGTCCACCGCGATCCCGCCGGAGCCGCCGCCCACGTCGAGGAGGCGGCGGTAGCGGGAGAAGTCGAAGTCGCGGCGGAGCTTGCGGGCGGAGGCGCGGGCCGCCGCATCGAGCCCGCGAAAGAAGGAGCGGAGCGCATCCGGAGACATCGCGGCGAAGTCGTGCTTCGCCTGCGGGGCGCCGGCCCGGACCGTATCGGCCGTCCGGAGGGCCGCGCTCCACAGGTCCGAGTACACCTCGTGGTTGCTCCCGAGGTAGTCCTTCGAGCCGCGGACGAGGAAGCGTTCCGCCTCGGGGGTGACGGCGAAGCGCCCCTCCTCCACGGTCAGGAGGCCGGCGGCGGCGAGGGCATGGAGGACGGGCTCCAGCAGGTCCGGCCGCACCGCCATCTCCCCGGCGAGGGTCGCCGCGTCCTTCGGGCCCCCGGCGAGCGGGGTGAAGACGTCGAGCTGCATTCCGGCGAGGAGGGCGAGGCCCGGATAGACGGAGTTGACGAGCCGGTTGATGGTGTCCGGCCGCACCCGGGGCGGGGCGCTCATCGCCCTTCCCCCGGGGCGGGGCGCGCCGCCGCCGGCGTCCGCGCCCTTCCGGGGGCCGTCGCGAGGGCGCCGGGGGGCCGGGGGGCGCGACGATCCGGCACGTCTCGGAACCGCGGGCGCGCTGCGCGGGCGGAGAAGGCGGCGTGGGCGGCGCCGGACCGACGACGGCGAACGGCCGGTGCCGGACGCCGCCTACCGGCCACGGAATTCCGGCGGGCGCCGCTCGGCGAAGGCGCGCTGGCCTTCCCGGTAGTCCTCGCTCCGGTTACAGGCCGCCGCGAGCGCGTCGCACCGCGCCCGGTCGCGGTCCGCCGGAGGCTTGAGCGCCTCGCCGATCGCCACCTTGACGGCCCGGATCGAGAGCGGGGCATTGGCTGCGATCTCCGCCGCGCAACCGTCGACCGCCCGGTCGAGCTCCTCATCCGGGACCACGCGGTTCACGAACCCCATCCGCTCGGCCTCGGCCGCGTCGAACATCCGGCCGGTGAAGAGCATCTCGCGCGCCGCCCCGGCTCCGATCCGATCCACCAGAAGCTGCACGTCGTCGAGGGTATAGCCGAGCCCGAGCCGGGCCGGGGTCATCGCGAAGCGCGCCCCGGCGCCCGCGATCCGGAGGTCGCAGAGCTGCACGAGCTCGAAGCCGCCGCCGACCGCCGACCCCCGTACCCGGGCCACCAGGGGCTTCTCGATGCCCCGGATCGCCTCGTAGGCATGAGCGACCGCCGCATCGTAGGCCTCGACCTGCCGGGGGGTGGAACGCTTCTCGGCGAACTCCGTGATGTCGTTGCCGGCACAGAAGGCGCGATTCCCGGCCCCCGTGAGCACGACGACCCGGACCTCCGGATCGGCGGCGAGGTTGTCGAAGGACGCGGCGAGGCTCTGCCATGCCGCGAAGGAAACCGCGTTGCGGCGCTCCGGGCGGTTGATGATCACCCGCGCGACGCGCCCGTCGCGCTCGACCAGGATCTGCCTGGGGTCGTTCATCGCCTCCCTCGTTCCGCGCCGCCGCCCGCGCCTTCCCCGGCGGCGCGCCCCCGGCCGCCGGCGCCCGCATCGAATCGGATGGCCCGGCGTCCCTCGCGGCGGCCGCGTGCGCTCCCGCCGCCCGCGCTCCGGCGGTCCGCGGCCCGTCGGCCCGTCAGTCCGCCGCTTCGTCGAGGAGGGCGCCGCGGCGGCGCAGCGCGCGCCGGTGCGCCGCATCCCCGAACGCCTCCAGTATCCTGCGGTTGAGCGGATGCTCCAGCGCCGCGATCTCGACGTGCCACTGGACGCCGACCGCGAATGCGGATGCATCGCGGACCGAGACCGCCTCGATCGTGCCGTCGTCCGCCAGCGCCTCGACGGCGAGCCCCGGAGCGAGCCGGCCGATCCCCTGCCCGTGAAGGGAATTCACGACCGCTTCGTCCTCGCCGAGCCAGTCGGAGAGCAGCCCGCCGGGGGTCAGCCGGAGGCGGTCGCGCGGGGCGATGGACTCCTCGAAGGGGATCTCCCGGTTCCGGCGGTGGTCGCGGCGGCCCGGCACCTCGTGCAGGCGCTGGTGCAGGGTCCCGCCGAGGGCGACGTTCATCTCCTGGATCCCGCGGCAGACCCCGAGCAGCGGCACCCCCCGGCGAACCGCGCCCCGCACGAGGGCGAAGCTCAGGAGGTCGCGGCCGGGGTCGCGAACGTCCTCTCCCGGCGCCGGCTCCTGGCCGTAGTGATGCGGCTCGATGTTCGACACCCCGCCGGTCAGCATGATGCCGTCCACCGCGTCGAGCACCGCGCCGGCGTCCAGCCGGTCGCCGAGGGCGGGGATGAGCAGGGGCAGGGCGCGGGCCGCGTCCAGGACCGCGGCCGCGTTTCCCTCACCGGTGGCGTGGTGCCGGAAACGCCCGTCCACCTTGAGGTTGCAGGAGACTCCGACGATCGGCGTGACCGGGGAAGACGTCGCACTCATCGTTCGCAATTCCGCCTTGGGCCGTCCGCGGCGGGCTGCCGCCCGCGGCGGACCGGAGGCCGGGAACCGGATCGGCGGCGCGGGCGCCTCCGGCCGCCGGCGCCATTGTACCCCGAACCCGTCCGAGCCGGGGGCGGAGGCCCGCCGCCGGCCCGGGGCAATCGCATTCGGACGTGAAACGCCGTTTCCGGGCCGCCAGGCGAGACGGACCAGTGGTGGATGAACCCTTGGGACGCCCGGTCCACCCCGGCGTTCCCCTGTGGCGAAATCGACCCGGAACGGGCGTGGAATCGCTGTTCGACGCTCGGCAATTTCGAATGCGATTGCCCGGGCCGCCGGCCGAAGCGGCGCGGCCCCCGGAGGCGCGCCCCGTCCACCCGTCCGTTCAGAACGCCCGGTAGAGGAGCGGCTCCCCCTTCACGTACCGCTCGAAGTTCTCGAGCCACATCTCGCCCACCCGGATGGGATACATCGGCGAGCGCGAGCCGTTGTGGGGGGTGATCAGGAGGTTGGGGACGTCCCACAGGTCGTCGCCGCTCGGCCAGGGCTCCACCGGAAGCACGTCGAGACAGGCCTGCGCGATGCCTCCCGAGGCGAGCGCGGCACGCAGGGCATCGGTGTCGACGAGCGCCCCGCGCCCCACGTTGACGAGGGTCGCGGTGCTCTTCATGCGCGCGAACGCGGCCTCGTCGATGAGGCGCTCCGTCTCGTCGGAGATGGGCAGCGCGAGCACCACGAAATCGGCTTCCGGCAGGAATGCGGCGAGGTCGTCCGCGGTCCCCTGCCGGTCCACCCCCGGCGCCGGCTCCGCGGACCGTCGGATCCCGAGGACGGTCATCCCGAACGCCTTGGCGAAGTGCGCGACCCGGCTTCCGATGGCCCCGAGCCCGACCACGAGGACGGTGGCGCCGCCGAGGGCCGCGAGGTCGAGCTTCTTCCACTCGTGCGCGCGCTGCTGCTCGCGCAGCTCGCCGAGGCGTTTCGCGCCCCACATCACCCCCGCGAACGCGAGCTCCGCCACCTCCGGCGCGTTGGCCCCCGGGCTGTGGGTCACCGGAACCCCCTTGGCCCGCATGTCGTCGTAGAAACGGCCGTCGATCCCCGCGTCCTCGGTGTGCGCCCACTTGGGCGGCGCGATGGAGGTGACCGCGTCCACCCAGGCTTCGGTGTAGGCGTCGCCGGCGTAGACGATGAGGTCCGACCCCTCCGGGGAGGCGGTCCAGTCGCCGTCCCAGCCGGCGAGGGCCCAGGTGACGTCGGGGTGGATGGCCTCGGCCGCCGCCGCGACCTGCCGGTGAAACTCGTGCCCGGTTGCGATCTTCATTCCGCTTTCTTCCCTCCTGACGGCCGCCTCGGGCTTCATGGCCCTCGGCTCGGCAGTACCTGCAATCATGCCGCAATCGCGCGCCGGGCGGCTACCCGCGCTCCCCGCCGCCGAGCGCTCCCCGCTCACCGCCGACACCCGCCTTCCCCGCCCCGCGCGCGGGCCTCCTCGACGACACCGCCTCGACGGATGGCCGGCCGGCCCCCGCCCGTTCGTTCATCCCCCGAACCCGAGCCTCCGGAAGCGCACGGCGGAACAGGGAGCGGGGTCCACCAGCGGGGCTTCGCCTCCCATCATCTCCGCGATCAGCCGGCCGGTCACCGGGCCGAGCGCGAACCCGATGGAAGCGTGTCCGAACGCGAACCAGAGGTTCGGATGACGGGGCGCGCGACCGATGACGGGAAGGGAATCGGGGGTCCCGGGCCGTGCGCCGAGCCACGGCTCCGGACCCACCGGGGCGCCCACCGGGAACGCCTCGCGCGCGAGCGGCAGCACGGAGTCGAGCTGGACCGGGGTCGGCGGTGCGTCCGGGGCGCAGAACTCGAGCCCGGTCGTGAGGCGAAGGCCGGCCGTCATCGGGGTGACCACGTAGGCCCCTTCCGCGTCCAGGCACGGCCGGCCGAGCGGCGCGCCGCGGCGCGGCGCGAGGTGGAGGTGGTAGCCGCGCTCGCGAATGACCGGCAGGCGATAGCCGAGGGGGGCGAGGAGACCCACGCTCCAGGCGCCGAGGGCGACGACGGCCTCGTCGGCATGCAGCTCCCCGCCGGCGAGCTCCACCCGCATCCCGCGGTCCGCCGGCCCGAGGCCCCGGACCTCCTCGCGCAGCACCGTTCCCCCCTCCGCCGCGAACCGGTCGGCGAGCAGCCGGCACACCCGCCCCGGATCGGCCACCGACGCCACGTCCTCGAGCAGGATCGCCCGCCGGAACACCGGGCCGAGGTGGGGCTCGAGATCCCGGAGCCCGTCGCGATCGAGGATCCGGAACCGCACCCCGTGGCGATACCAGAGGGCGCGCGCCCCGGCGGAAGCCTCGAAGCCGGGCTCGGTGCGAAAGAGCTGGAGCCAGCCGTCGCGGCGGAGCAGCCCGGAGTCGCCTGCGAGCAGCGCCTCGTGCTCGGGGAGCGCGTGGGCGAGGAGGGCGTTCAGCCGCCGGGCGTTCGCGTCGAACGCGCCGGGGCGGCTGTTGGCGAGGAAGCGCACGAACCACCCGGGCTCCCGGGCGGGGTACCCCGGGCCGAACCGGACCGCCCGATCCCGGTTGGCCGCGTAACGCGGAAGCTTCCGCCAGATCGCGGGCTGGGCGAGCGGCGCGATCGACGCGCGCCCGATGACCCCCGAGTTCCCCCACGAGGTCTCGGAGCCCGGCTCCCGGCGATCGACCAGGGTGACCTCGAAGCCGCGCCGGACGAGATGCAGGGCGCACGAGATCCCGACGATCCCCGCCCCGAGGACCGCTACCGGACGCGCCATCCCGCCTCCCCTCCCGATCCGCCCGCCGGAGCGCCTGCCGGAGCGCCTGCCGTGCGGAGACGTTCCGTTCGGCGCCGCCGCATTTCAGCAGCTCGTGATGCACGCGGGATGAGGAGAGAGCCCGAGGATCCGATCCCACAGCCGCCCCGCCGCACCGGACGGAAGGCCGGGGGGCGGCAGGCGCCGGACCGGCGCCGGCCCGATCACCGGCCCCTCGCGGCGGCCCACCACGAACGAGAAGGTGAAGCGCTCCTCCAACCCCATGCGGAGATCGGAGAGCACGATCTCCCCGCTCCCGAGCTCCCGGCCGGCGAAGAAGCCCCGGGTGAACCACGCCAAGCGCGCGGCCGGCGGCTCGGCGCGAAGCGGCTCGAGGAGCGCGTGACCGTCCGGGCGGGACACGAACGAGACCCTGCGCTCCGCGTCCAGCAGGGAATAATAGCCTTCGAGGTAGCGCCCGCCGCCGGTCATCGCGACCACCCGCCAGAGCACCGCGTTGAAGGGCGAAGGCATGGTGATCCAGCGGGTGACGCCCGCCGCCGGCAGGGACTCCCCGGCCACCCGGTCGACGTGCGCCTTGACCGCGACCGTGCACGCGAGCCATGCGACGGCGGCCGCGAGGCCCGCGTTGTTCAGCCGGCGCCCGAGACGGTGCCCGCCGCGCCCGCGCCCCCGGCCGGCCTGCGCGGCCGCCACCCCGATGATGAGCGGAGCGCTGAACAGGGGGTCGATGATGAAGATGGTCGACCAGCCCACCGGAAGATCCGAGAACGGCAGCAGGACCTGGGTTCCGTACACCGTGAAGCAGTCGAGGATCGGGTGGGTGACGAGCGCGAGGAAGACGAGGAGCAGCCAGCCTCGCGAATGGCCGCGGGTCGCGGGATGGATGCGGACCGCCGCCCACGTGACGAGGGGGGCCGCGAGGGCGAGCCCCGCGAAGGAGTGGCTGTAGCCGCGGTGCCAGGTGAACGCGGCCACCGGGTCCGCGAACGGCCAGAGGACGTCGAGGTCCGGCGCGAGGCCGCACAGGCCGCCCCAGACGGGCGCCCGCCAGCCCACCTTGCGCCCGAGGACCGTTTCGCCCACGGCGGCCCCGAGGGCGGCCTGGGTGACGGAATCCACCGCGGTCGGTCAGGCCGGGCCGGGATCGGCCGCCGGGGCGGCGAGGGCGCGCGCCGACCCGGGGAGGGTGGCGGCGATCGGCCCCGGCCGCGGGGGGGCGGCCGGGAGGGTGCTCATGAGGCGCTCCGGGCGATGAGGGTTTCGAGCGCCTGGCGCTGGACGTCGAGCGCCTGCATGGCTTCGGCGTGGCGCTGATCCTGCTCCGTGGCGCGCTGTTCGCCGGCGCGCTGCATGGCGCGGATCCCGTACCAGACGATGCCCGCCTGGATGAGCCCGACGGCGACGTGCGCGGCGGCGATCCAGAGCCCCGCGTGCTGGGCGGCGAGGCTCGCTTCCCGGAAGGCGAGGGTGGCGGCTTCGTACTCGGTCAAGGTCGTTCTCCGATGGGGTTGGGGGTCGGGTCCGACAGCGGCTCCGGTTTCGGCCATGTCGGGTTGCCCGACGGTCTTCCGGTTCATCGCGGGCGGGGCTCGGCGGGCTCCCCGGACCCGCCGGCCGCGAGGTCGCTCTCCTCGATGGCATGGCCCCAGTCGCGCTTCGCGGCGAGGTAGCGCCGATTGTGCTCGCCGACCCCGGTCACGTGCTTTTCCACCGTGATGCGGCGGAGCCCGTGGGCGCGGAGATCGTCCGCCTTCTTCGGGTTGTTCGTGAGCAGGCGGAACGGGCGGTCGCCCCTCAGGAAGTGGTGCAGGAGCGCCGCCGCATCCGAGAAGTCGCGCGAATCGTCCGGCAGCCCGAGCGATCGGTTCGCCTGATAGGTGTTCTCCCCGCCATCCTGCAGAACGTAGGTGGCGGCCTTGGCCCAGAGCCCGATCCCGCGTCCCTCGTGTCCGGCCATGTACACGATGAGGCCGCCCTCGCCGGAAATCCGCTCCATCGCCGCTTCGAGCTGCGGCCCGCAGTCGCAGCGCTGCGACCCGAACACGTCTCCGGTCAGGCAGTTCGAGTGCACCCGCACCAGGGGATGCGGCTGCCCGGACGGGTCGCCGAAGACGAGCACGCTGTTCACCGACATGTGGGACACGATGCTGGCGAAGCGGCGGATCGCCCCCCGCTCCCGCAACGACCGGGCAAGCTCGTCCACGGGCTCGAGCTCGGTATGGCGCACGACCGCGAACCAGTCGGCGGCGAGGTCGGCGCCGCCGACGTGCAAGGGGAGCGGAATCGGCCCGAGAAGGTCGAGGGCGCGGCTTCCCGGGGGAACCGGGGCGTCGAGGTCGAGGCGCCGCCCGCGCCGATCGATACGAAGGAGCTTGCCCTGGGCGGCGAGCCGGGTGCTGACGGTGGGGTCGATATAGGCGAACATCGGGCTGTGGCATCCGCGGGGAGGGTGGAGCGGCGGACGAGCGGCCCCCGCCCGGTACGCCATCTCGGGGCACGATACCACGGTATCCGGCCCCTCCCCCTTGCGCCCGCGCCGGGGCCTGCTTCTCGTCGATCCGGCCGCGAGGCCGCCGGCAGGGTCATCGCGCTCCGACTTCAGGATTCCTGCCTGGTTTCGAGGGCAATCTGGCCGGGATTCGCCGCCGCATCCTCGGGACCGCGCCGCATGGTCGCCGGCTCCCTGCCTTTGCCTCCGATCCGCCTGGGATCGTCTGCCCGCCGTATCCGACGGGCGACCCCGATGCAGCCTGAAGACCTGGGGCGAGCCCGCCCGTGACCGGATGATCGAGGACACACCGGAGACGCGGCCTTGAACCGCCCTCGAATCGCCCCACCGCCTGCCCGGCGGTGGCCGGCCTTGCCGGCGGGTTCCGGGCGCCAAGGGGCGGGCGCCGGTCAGACGAGGCGCCCCGCGCGGTCCAGCAGCTCCGCGCCCGTACCGCACTCGATGATCCAGTCGCCGACCTCGGCGAGGCGCTCCGGATCCGTGAAGCGGTCCAGCACTCCCGAAAGCCGTTCGGCCGTTTCGGCATCGAACTTCCGCGCCGCTTGCCGACAAAGCAGCGCCCGCTCTTCGGCGCGACCGCGCTCGAGGCCCTGCTCCCGGCCTTCCCGCAGCCACTGCTCGGTCCACTCCTTCACGCTCTCCGCCAGCATCGATCCTCCCCCTTCCAGCGCCTGCACCACCGGCAGCGCGACCCCGCCGTACCGCCCCGGCACCACCACCTGCCGAACCCACTCCACGAACGCCCGACGCAGCTCGTCGTCCTCCGGACCGCCCACCCAATCGGACAACGCGGCCAGCAACCCCGGCAACTCCTCCGCCGAACGGCTGTTCTCCAACGCGACCAACGCCGACACCAGATTGCGGCGCGGCAGATCGTCCTCCCCCCACCGCCCCTCGTCAAGCAGGAAGTACCGCTGCGACGGCTGGTAGCACGCCAGCGCCTCCTCCACCGGGGCGACGAGGTCCCCCACCTCGACCGGGGCGCTCCAGCGGGGGCGGCCGTTGTACAGCACCACCGGCAGCACCGGGGGCAGCCGCCCGCCGTCGCCGAGCGCCCCGCGGCGGATGAGATCCTGGTACAGCAGCCCCGTGTAGACCAGGATGCGCACCGCCATGTACGGGTCGGTCGTGGACTGGAATTCGAGCATCACCAGCAGGTACAGCCACGTCTCGTCCCGGAAGCGCACCCGCCACACCACGTCGCCGTGGCGCCGGCGGAGGTCGTCGCTCACGTACTCCGCGGGGAGCTTCTCCAGGGTCGAGAAGTCGAGCGCATCGCTCCACTTGGGGGCGACGAACCCGCGCAGCAGGTCCTCGACCATCCGACGGCGGGAGAACAGGCCCTTGTACGCGGCGTCGTGCATGGGGACACCATAGCGCCGCTCGGGGCGCGGCGATGCCGGCGCCGGGCTCGAAAGGCGTAGGCGATCGGCTCGCGTTTCGTAGGGCGGGACCCCGGCGGCAATGGTTCCGAGCATCGACGTGATCGGGCATGGTCCCGCTTGCCGCATCGGGAGGATGACATGGCCGACAGCACCTTCGACGCCCTCGAAGCGGCAGGCATGGAGCGCCGGCAGGCCGAAGCCACCGCGGAGCAGCTACGTTTCGCCGCCGGGGCCGATCAGGGCCGGCTCGCGACGAAGGCGGATATCGATCGGCTACGCACCGCGACGAAGGCGGGCCTTGCGAACGCGGTCAACCGGATGCTGATCGCCCGGATCGCGGTCACGGGTTGCTGTTCGCCGCCCTCGGGCTGTTTTGACCGCATGGACGCGCCCGAGCACCCGACCGGTAGCCTGATCGTCGCGCTCGACGTGGACGGACGCGAGCCGGCTCTCCGTCTCGCGAACCGTCCCGGCGGCCGGACAGGTCCCGGAGCTCCTGCAATCGCGCTTCGGGCGGGATGGGGGAATCCCTTGCGGTCCGCGCCGTGAACCGGAAGGAACGGGAGGAACCCGCGGGGGGTGGATCAGCCGAAGTCGTTGTCGCGGCGGTCGAGGTAGCGGACGATGCGGTGGAGGGCCGTTTCGAGGCGCTCCTTCGATTGCGCGAAGCAGACCCGGAAGTGGTCCTCGTTGCCGGGGCCGAAGGTGTAGCCGGGCGCCACCCCGACGTCCTCCTCCGCGAGCAGGCCCTGCGCGAAGGCGAGGCTGTCCCGGAGGCCGCGAACCCGCGGGAAGGCATAGAAGGCGCCGACCGGCTCGCTCAGCTCGATGCGCGGATGCGGGGCCAGGATCTCCATCACCGAGCGGCGACCGGCCCGGTAGTGCTCGCGCATCTCCCGCACGAACGCATCCCCCCCGGCCAGGGCCGCGATCCCGGCGCTCTGGATGAAGTTCGGCGCTCCCGTGTTGCAGCACTCCGAGTAGGCGCTCATCTGCTCCTCGTAGCCGGCCGGGACGACCATCCACCCGAGGCGCCAGCCGGTCATCGCATACGCCTTCGAGAACCCGTTGACGACGATCACCGGGTCGTGCGGGGCGGCGACGGTCAGGAACGAGGGTGCGACCTCGCCCTCGAACACGTTCCGGTGGTAGACCTCGTCCGCGATGATCACGATGCCCCGTTCGCGGCAGAAGTCGAGGAGCCGAACCTGATCCTCGCTCGACATGACCCACCCGGTGGGGTTGCAGGGGGTGTTGAGGAAGATGGCGGTCGTATTCGGCCGCACCGCCGCGTACACGTCGTCGAGCTCGAGCCGCCAGCCGCCGTCGGACCCGAGCCGCTGGCGGACGAAGCCGAAGCTGCCTCCCGTCATCCGGAACGAGCGATCGACGTTCGGCCAGGCCGGGCAGACGATGATCCCGTGGCCGCCGTCGCCGAGCACCATCCGCGCCGCCATGAAGATGCCGAGCATGGTGGAGCCGGGAACGACGATGCGGCCGGGCGCGAGATCGATCCCGTACAGCCGGTCCAGGCAGGTCTTGAGCGCCTCGCGGAGGTCCGCCCGTCCGGCCGGATGGTCGTAGAAGGTGCGGCCCTCGTCGAGCGCGCGCTTGGCCGCCTCCCGGATGAAGTCCGGGGTGACGACGTCGCCTTCCCCGAACCAGAGAGGGATGACCGACGGGTCCGCGATCCGCGGAAGCGCGACCGCGGTGATTCCGTTCTGCTCGAGGGTCTCGAATTCGTGGCGCATCATGCTGGTCGGTTCCCGGCGGTTGCGGACCGCGCACTATAGCCGGCAATCCACGCCGATCCGCGCCCGGAGCACGGAGAGGCATGTGCGCGGTGGGGTATTCGCCGGGCATGCCTTTCGCGAACGCTCTCGGGCACGGCGTCCTGGGAACGTTTGTGTCCCGCCCGCATTGATCGGCGGCGGTCTCGCCGTCCCATTTGCGGGCGGGACACAAGCGTCTTCCAGACGCGCCGTTCCCAGGACGCCGTGCCCGCGCAAGTGGCTCCGTGGGGTGAAATCCGCCAGCAACCCCCTCGAACCGACCCCAAACCACGGAAGAACGCCGTCTCCGTGGGGGTGAAGAATATCTCGCCCCCCGATCTCCACCCTCTATATCAAGAGGTTACGAACAGCGCCCGGGGCTCGATCTCCGGAAGCCCGCTCGTCGGAAGCTCCCCGACTTCCGGGCGGCTCCGCCATCACTTCGTTCACCCGCGTGTTTCCCGGTTCCGCGATGGTGAGCCGCGGACCTGCACGACGCACCGCGGTCCCCTCGGGATCAGCGCATTCAGGCACGTGCCGACAAGGGAGCCACCGGACCGGCCCGCCTCGCCGGTGCTCCACCAGGGCCCGGGTCGGCGCGTCCTGCCGCTCGTATGGAACAGGATTGTTCCCCGTTCGTCTGCGGCGCTGGCGGGGGCACCCGCGATTCCGCGGCGCGGAATCGCCAAGCGACCGCGCCAGCGGTCGCCGCTCCGAAGGAGGAGACCCCAGGCGTCGAGCGTGCTCGCCATCGACCCCTCGGCGCCATCCGGTCGCCGCCGCCCGGATCGACCACCGTTCGCCGCCCGCACCGCCGACAGGCACGTCCGCCCCGATACACCGCCGACGACCCCGCCGGCCATGCCGGTGTGCACGGCCGCGGCCGAGGCCGGGGGGCCGCGCGCGATCAGTCCTCGTCCGCCGCCGGCCTGAACTCCGCCATCAGCTTGTCCTGGATGGGGCGGGGCACCGGGTCGTAGTGGCTGAACCCCATGGTGAAGCTGCCCGCGCCCCCGGTGACCGACTTGAGCTCGGTCTGGTAGCGGGTCAGCTCGCTCAGCGGGGCCTGACCGGTGATCGCCACGTATCCGCCGGCGAGGCTCTCGGTTCCGCCGACCCGCCCCCGCTTGCCCGAGAGGTCGCCGGCGACGTCCCCCATGTTGCCTTGGGGGACCGTCACCTCCAGATCCACCACGGGCTCGAGGACGATGGGCCGGGCCTTGTTCACCGCGTCCAGGAACGCCTTCTTGCCGGCCGTCACGAAGGCGATCTCCTTGGAATCGACCGGGTGGTGCTTTCCGTCGTACACCGTCACCTTGACGTCGTCCATCCGGTAGCCCGCGATCGCGCCCGATTCGAGGACCTGGCGAATGCCCTTCTCGACCGCCGGCACGAACTGCGACGGGATGACCCCTCCCACGACGTTGTCGATGAACTCGAAGCCCTCCCCGCGCCTCTTCGGCTCGACCCGCAGGAAGACCTCTCCGAACTGGCCGGCGCCGCCGGTCTGCTTCTTGTGGCGATGGTGCCCCTCGGCCGGGGCGGTGATGGTCTCGCGGTAGGGGATGCGGGGCGGGCGGGTCTCCACCTCGACGTGGTAGCGCTCCTTCATCCGCTCCAGCATCATCCGCAGGTGCAGCTCTCCGAGCCCGCGGATCACCGTTTCCCGGGTCGCGGTGCTGTGTTCGACCCGGACGCTCGGATCTTCGGCCGCGAGCTTCGAGAGGGTGTCGGAAAGCTTCTGCTCGTCGCCGCGGGTCCGGGCCTGGACGGCAAGGCCGTACATCGCTTCGGGCAGGGGAACGGGTTCGGGCCGCAGGGCGCCGCCGCCCGTGCCGTGCAGCACCGCTCCGTAGCCGATCTCGTCCACCTTCGCGACGGCGCAGATGTCGCCCGGGACGCCTTCGTCGATCTCCACGTGCTCCTTGCCCTGCAGCCGGAACAGGTGCCCCACCTTGAAGGGTTTACGGCTGTCGTCGACGTGGAGCTGGGAATCCCGGGTGACCGTGCCGGAGTGGATGCGGAACGTGGAGAGCTTGCCGACGAAGGGGTCGATGGTCACCCGGAAGACCTGTGCCACCACACCCGCCCCGGGATCGGGCTCGACCTCCACCCCGGCGCCGTCGGGACCGGAGAACGCCGGCGGGTTCGCGTCGGCCGGGCTCGGCATGAGCCGGGCGAGCACGTCGAGCAGCAGGCCGACCCCCGCGCCGGTGGCCGCGGAGACGAAGCACACGGGAACGAGGTGCCCCGCGCGGAGCGCGGACCGGAATGCGCCGTGGAGATCGTCGGCGGAGACTTCTCCCTGCTCGAGGTAGGTCTCCATCAGCCCCTCGTCCATTTCCACCGCCTGGTCCACCACCTGGCTCTGCGCCTCCTCGACCGAGGAGAACTCGGTGGCGGCGGACGGGTCGGGATCGAAGAAGCAGTCCACCACCTGCTCCCGGCCGGGCGCCGGCAGGCCGACGGGAAGGCACTCCGAGCCGAAGACCTCCCGGAGGCTCCCGAGGAGCGCCTCGAGGTCCAGGTCCGGCGCGTCGATCTTGTTCACGACGACGAGGCGTGCGAGGCCGCGCGCGGCTGCCGCCTCCATCATCCGACGGGTGGTGGTCTGGATGCCGGATCGCGCGTCGACGACCACCGCGGCGATTTCCACCGCGGCGAGGGCGGGCAACGCCCGGCCGAGGAAGTCCGGATACCCGGGGGTGTCGACGAAGGTGACGTGGGCCGAATCGTGGTCGAGGCTCGCGACGGCGTTCCACAGCGACTGCTGGTGCGCCCGTTCCTCGGGCTCGTAGTCGCACGTCGCGGTGCCCTTCTCCACCGATCCGGCGGTGGCGACGGCGCCCGCCGCCGCCAGCAGCGCCTCGACCAGCGTGGTCTTCCCGCTGCTGCCGTGGCCGACGACCGCGACGTTGCGAATCTCCCGCGTGGCGTGGTTCGGCATCCAGGTTCTCCCATGCGAACGTGACGGCGGACGGCTGAGTATATTCGCCGTCTGCACGCGCGCAACCGCCGGAAGTCTCCGGGGACCAGGGGGCCGGCCCCGCCCCCGGGGGCGCGCGCGGCGCCCGCCCGAAGCTCGTGACGAGGGGGTTCGGGCAGGTACTCGAACGCGGCGCGCTCGGCCGCGGCGGGGGTCCTCGGAAGAGTGGCGGGGCGGCGGGTCCGAACCCCGCGGGTGGGGCGGCCCGCGTGCGGCCGCCGCCGGATTCCCGATTGGCGCGGACGCGATGGCTCGGGCTCACCAGCCGGCCGGGGGGGTGGGGGGCAGCGACGGTCAGCCGAGGTGTTCGCGGTGGAGGTACCGGCGGGTCTGCATCTCCTCGAGGCGGCTGCGGGTGCGCTCGAACTCGAACGCGTCGCGCCCCTCCGGATAGAGGCGGGCGGGCGGGGCGGCGGCGGACGTCACCAGATTCACGTTGCGGTCGTAGAGCTCGTCCACCAGGCTGATGAAGCGTCGCACCCGGTCCCGGCTCCGCGGCGCGATGACCGGGACGTCCGACAGCAGCACGGTGTGGAAGCAACGCGCGATCTCGATGTAGTCGGCCGTCCCGCGCGGGCCGTCGCAGAGCTGGTCGAACCGGAACCACACGACCCCCTCCGAGCGGCGCACCGTCGCGATGGGCCGGCCGAGGATCGTCAGCGGGCCGCTCCGCGCCGCCCCGTTCGGGACCAGCCGATCGAAGCAGGCTTCGATACCCGCGGCGGCGGCCGGGCCGAGGGGTGAATAGTAGACGTCCGCCCGTTCGAGGGCGCGGAGGCGATGGTCCTCCGTCCCGGCGAGCTCCAGCACGGTGAGCCGGGCTTCGATCTCCGCGATCGCGGGGAGAAAGCGATCACGCTGGAGCCCGCCTTCGTAGAGCCGTGCGGGGGGGACGTTGGAGGTGGTGACGAGGGTGACCCCCTGGTCGAACAGCCCCTTCAACAGGCGTCCGAGGAGCATGGCGTCGGCGATGTCGCGCACGTGGAATTCATCGAGGCCGAGCACCCGGACTTCGGCCGCCCAGTCGGCGGCGACCACGCCGAGGGGATCTTCGGTGCGGCGCTCGCGGAGCCGCTCCAGCGCCTCGTGGACGCTCTGCATGAAGCGATGGAAGTGGGTACGGCGCCTGGCCGGCCCGTCGAGGGCGGCGAAGAAGTCGTCCATGAGCATGGTCTTGCCGCGGCCGACCCCGCCCCACAGGTAGAGTCCGCGCACCGCCCGGGGAGGGCGGCGACCGCGGCGGAAGTATCGCAGGGGGGAGGAGACGGCGGGGGAAAGGAGACGGCGCGGGTGCTCGCCGAGCGCACGGTACAGGGCCTCGAAGGCGTCGACGGCGCGCGCCTGTCCGGGGTCGGGGCGCATCCACCCGCCCGCGATGGCCGCGGCATAGCGCTCGCGCGGCGAAGAAGACATCAGACGTCCCCGGACGTCCCTGCCGCCCGCACCGCCCGCGGGCATGGGAACACCCGTCCGGATGCCGCCTTGCCGGACGGACCCCGCCCGATGCCGGGGATGCCGGAGCGTTCCGCCCTCCCACGGGCGAAGAACCGGGCGAGAGCCCCTGGCCGAACCGGCAAGCATGAGCGGCGCGCCGGGCGCCGCGCCGTCGTCTCCGCCGTGGTCATCTCCCGAGGGCATCCTCCACCGCCCGGCCGAGGTCCACGGTTCGCGCCTGCCCGCCGAGGTCCGGGGTCCGGGGTCCTCCCCCGGCCAGCACCGCCTCGATCGCGGCCACGACGTCGGCCGCCGCCCGCGGATGGCCGAGGTGGTCGAGCATCATCGCGCCCGACCAGATCTGCCCGATCGGGTTGGCGATGCCTTGCCCCGCGATGTCGGGGGCGGACCCGTGCACGGGCTCGAACATCGACGGGAATTCCCGCTCCGGATTGATGTTCGCGGAGGGGGCGATGCCGATCGTGCCCGCGACGGCGGGACCGAGGTCGGACAGGATGTCGCCGAACAGGTTGCTCCCCACGACCACGTCGAACCAGTCCGGGTGGAGGACGAAGTTCGCGGCGAGGATGTCGACGTGGTACCGCGACGTGCGCACGTCGGCGTAGCGCTGCGCCATCGCCTCGAAGCGCTCGTCCCAATAGGGCATGGTATGGATGATGCCGTTCGACTTCGTCGCCGAGGTGAGGTGCTTCGCCTCGCGCGAGCGGGCGAGATCGAACGCGTACTCGAGCACCCGGTCCACCCCCTTGCGGGTGAAGACGCTCTCCTGCATGACCATCTCGTGGTCGGTCCCCTCGTAGAGGCGGCCCCCGATCTCCGAGTACTCGCCCTCGTTGTTCTCGCGCACGACGTAGAAGTCGATGTCCTCCGGGCCCCGGTCCCGGAGCGGCGACACCATGCCCGCGAGCACCCGGACCGGCCGCAGGTTGACGTACTGGCGGAACCGGCGGCGGATCGGGATGAGGAGGCCCCAGAGCGATACGTGGTCGGGCACGCCGGGAAACCCCACCGCCCCGAGGAAGATCGCGTCGAACCCGGCGAGGCGGTCGAGCCCGTCGGGGGGCATCATCCAGCCTTCGGTGCGGTACGTCTCGCAGCTCCAGGGGAAGTGCTCGAAGGCGAGGTCGATCCCGTGCCGGCGGGCCGCGGCCTCCACCACCCGGAGCCCCTCCGGCACCACTTCCCGGCCGATCCCGTCTCCGGGGATCACGGCGATTCGATAGCGGCTCATGTTCGGGGGCCTCCATTCGTGGCGAAGGGGTTGCGGCCGCGGCTCCGGCGCCGCCCGCTCTTGTAGCACATCTGCGCACGTTCCACGTCCCTCCGTTCGGGCGTGGCCGGGGAGTACGGCGCCGGGCCTTCGACGCGGGCCGATCCTCCGCTCCGGCCGCGCTTCGCGCACGATTGGCCGGACCTGTGTACTGCCGACCGACTTCGGGTCCGGGTCCGCGCGCCTGCCCAGCGTCCTCCCCATGCGCGACGGCCCGGAGCCCCGGGTCCGCGGCGGGTGCGGGAGCCCCCCCGAGCCGGCGCCACCAGGGCCAGGGTTTCCGCGGTGGCGGTGTAGAATTCCCGCCCGCCGTTGAGCGGAGGAGCCGCGATGACCACATCCCCCAATGGACGAAACCCCGTGCTCTCGGTGGCCGATTTCGGGCCGATCGAGGAGGCGAAAGTCGAGCTCAGGCCGCTGACCGTGTTCGTCGGCCCGAGCAACACGGGAAAGTCGTATCTCGCCGTCCTGATCTATGCGTTGCACCGGTTCTTCTCGGGTCATGGAGCTGCCGGATATCACGGAAGGAGGCCGCCGCCCTTTCTTCTCCATCGACGATCTCGCTCGCTCGGGAAAATGACGGACGTTCCGAAGGAGACACTCGATGCCGCGTTCCGGTGGGCGGAAAAGATAGCGGAAACAGAGAACGCTTCCGGGCCGGCGGAGGCTGCCGGTACCGTGCTGCCGGAGAGTGTCGCCGGCTTGATCCGCCCCATTCTTCGTGACGTCGAAGACATGGGACGTTCGATCGACGAAGAAATCACGAGATGCTTCGGTGTCGAGGGGTCGAAGGACCTGATTCGACGGCCGGGCAACTCGAACGCCCGGATCAGGCTGTCCCGGGACGTATCGGAAGCCTCCGGGCGAAGGCCGTCGTTCGAGTACGATCTCACGGTGACGAAAACGAGTCCTCATTTCACTTCGTTCTTCTCTCCCGAGACCCCACTGCGGATCGCGCCGGAGGCTCGCCCGTCCTTCATGGATTTTCAGTACATGGTGCCCCCATCTGAATTCGAGGACGACGACGAGCGCACTTTCTTCACCGCAAGATTGCTCAGCGTCCTCACGAGCATGGTCTTCCCCTGGACGGTGGGGCCGGTCAGCCGTCCCGTCCACTACCTTCCCGCGGATCGCACGGGCGTGATGCACGCGCATCGGGTGGTCGTCAGCTCCCTGATCGGGCGCGCATCGCGCGCGGGCCTTCGGCGGGACGCTCCCCTGCCGATGCTCTCCGGCGTCCTCACCGATTTCCTGGAACAGCTCATCGATCTGGGTGGCGTGCCCGAACGGCGGCGGCGTTCTCACGACGATCTGGCCGGTCTTCTCGAAAGCGAGATCCTGGGGGGCGCGATTCGTGTCGAAAGCTCGGAGGCCGGCTACCCGTCGTTCTTCTATCGGCCGGATGGATGGAGGGGCGACCTTCCGCTGATGAATGCCTCTTCGATGGTCTCGGAGCTCGCTCCGGTGGTCCTGTACTTGCGTCACGTCGTCCAGCGCGGCGACGTGCTGATCATCGAAGAGCCCGAATCCCACCTGCATCCGGCCATGCAGCTGGCCTTCGTGCGCCTCCTGGCCGGGGCCGTGCGCTCCGGAATCAGGGTCGTCATCACCACCCACAGCGAATGGGTGCTCGAAGCGTTGGCCAACCTCGTGCGCCTGTCGGAGGTGCCGAAAGGCAAACGAGAGGGCATCGACGGCGCAGACCTTGCGCTCACCCCCCGCGAGGTGGGTGCATGGCTGTTCAAACCGAAGAGGTGCCCCCGAGGCTCGGTCGTGGAGGAAATCCCCCTCGACGTCGAGGGGGGCACGTTCCCGGCGGGCTATGGCGAGATCACCGAGTCCCTCTACAACGATTGGGCGAGAATCTCCAATCGTATCGCAGAAGCGCGAAGCCGATGACGTCGCCGCCGGAGCGCCTCGATGCGAGGATCGATTCCGGATGCCTGGTGGAAGAATGCAGCAGACCGGGATGCGCGGTCGGGCTGGAGGGAATACCGGATCCGTATCGCCTGATCGACCTGGATCATCCCGATTCACCGGCCCGAGCGAACGCCGCACGATGCGACTACCTGTTCATCGGTGAGGCCGATGGGGGCGCAAGGCTCCACATCGTCCCGCTGGAGCTCAAGAGCAGCGGCATCAGGGTCGGTACGGTATCGTCTCGGTTCCGGGCCGGGGCGAGAATCGCCGAGCGCATCGTTCCCGGCGCCTCGTCCATCCGTTTCGTCCCCGTGGCCGCCTCCGGCGGGAGGCTGCATCGAAGGCGGATCGACGATTTGGCCAGACCGGTGAACGGAGTTCCGTTTCGGGGAGAGCGGTATTCGATCCGGCTGATACCCTGCGGCGAGCCTCTGTCCAAGGCACTTTGACGAGAACCCGTATCGAGATCGTCATTCGGACCCGCACACTCTCTTCGGTGGCGGCTCGTATCGGGTCCTGCCCCAGGGCAAATTCTCGTTCAGGATGGGGACGACGTTCCGATTTCGGCAGGATGCGTCGTTTCCGGTTCAGCGGGCGGGTCGGGGTGTAATGGGAAGGGGTGTAGCCCATACGTGGGCCTGGACGTTCACAAGGACACGATCGCGGCGGCAGTGGCGCTGCCGGGACGCGGGGAGCCGGTAGACCAGGGCGAGATCGAGAATCGACGCAAGTCGCTGCTGCGATTGATTCGGTCCGTGAGCCCGAACGGTGAGCTGGTCGACGGGAGTGGACCCGATTCGGCGGCGCCCGGCCCTTCGGCGACTGCCCTGGTGCAACGGAGCGGCCGCGCGTCGGGCAAGACGACGGGATTGGCGGGCCGCGCCGCCCGGCCAGACCCGTGAAACACGCCGGGGGAATGGATCGCCGCGGCCGTCCGCGACGGCCGGAGCCCGGCCGCGCCCTCGCGAGGCGGCCCCGCCGCGCTCCCCTCGGGGAGCGCGGCGGGGCCGGTCCGCCCGGGCGGCTTCAGTCCGTCACGCGGCAATGCTCCGCCTGGCAGGCGCCGAAGCTGCCGAAGGCGACCAGATGCCGGTTCTGGTAGGCGCTGTCCGTCTCCAGGCGCCACCAGCCGGCGGTTTCGAGCTTGTCCGTGGGGCCGTAGAGGGCGCCGCTGTACTCGCCCTGGTTCCACTGCCCGGCCTGCCACGAATCCGCCGCGCCCGAATAGCTGCCGTCGGCCTCGATGTCGTCCTCCACCAGCCGGACCGCGATGTTGGCATGGGTGGCGTGGGCCGCCGCCGCGTGGCGGAGGAAGGCGTATTTCTGCCAGACGCCGTTCTCGAGCGCCTGCAGATTGTCGATGGCGCCCGAGATCCTGTTGGCGCCGGTGGGGATGCCGTCGCCGGTGCATGCCGAGCCGCCGATGCAGGCGTTGAGCGTCACGTCGCCCCGCAGGCGGGTGAAGTGGCCGACGTGCGGCGCGGTTTCGGACCCCACCGAGTTGGACCTGGGATGCAGGATCATCCCCATCGTCCGGCCCTCGAACGTGGCCGCGATCGAGGTCGAGACGTCGCTCGTCCTCGCAGTGGCCTCGTCCCGGAAGGCGTCGTAGCCGAAGTGGTAGCCCTGCAGGAAGCCCGGCCGGGGGTACTCGTCGATGTAGTCGGTGAACACGAACAGGCCGTAGGCCGCATAGGAGAGGTAGCGGTCGGCGTCGTCGGTGGCGCTGTCGGCCATCGCGCCGGCGTCGAGGCCGCCGTAGTTCGACACCCAGGCCCGCAAGTCGCCCATCGCGCCGTGGGCGGCGAGGCGGCGGCCGTCGCTGTCCGCGGGGTCGGGCTGGGGCTGGTTGCCGGCCAGACCGTAGCGCGAGGCCCAGTAGTAGTTGGGCTCGCCGTCGGGGTCGGCGTAGGGCGCGCCGAAGGAGGCCTCCGCGTCGCTGCGGTTGAAGTCGAAGCACCAGGCCGGATAGGCGCCGCTGCAATCGTCCGACCCGCCCACGTTCCAGGCGCCCGCCTGGTTGATCCCGTCGCGGCCCCGGCTCGACGACCTGTCGACATCGTGCTTGAAGAGGCTCATGACGGTGCCTTGGCCGCCGGTCCTGAAGACCATGCCGTCGGGCGTGAAGCGGATCGAGCTGGTCATCGGGTTCTGGTAATGGCGCTGGTAGGCGGTGATCCCCGAGCCGGTCACGGCGGTGCCGTCGATGGTGGTCGCCCGCTGGACGACCGGAACCTTCGGCCGGTTGCTGGCGCTGTCGCCGGTGGTGCCTTCGTAGCTGTGGCGGACGTCGCCGCGCATGGAGATCGTCCGCAGCGCGAACCAGTCGTCGTCGCCGGTGGCCTCCGGCGAGAGCACCGTCTTGCCGGCGGCGTAGGGCGTCGCGGCGGTCTTGATGAAGCCCATCGCGGCCGGGTTCGGGCACTCCATGAGCGCCGTGCAGCCGGTGGCCGCCTCCCTCGGCATGAGCGAGACCCGCACGGTGAAGGGGGGACGGTCGTCCACCGATACGGCGGGGGCTTCGGGGATGTCGTTCAGGATGGCGGGAGGCCGGGCCAGCCCGGCGTCGCCGGCGATGCGGGTTGCCGCCCAGGCGAGCGTTGCGGTCTGGGCAGAAGTCGCCGTCCCCGCCGCCGTCGTGGCCGCCATCCGCTGTTCGTCGGTGGTCGCCGCCGTCCGGGCCGCCGCGGCCGCGGTCGCCAGTGCCGCCGCGGCCGTCCTCTCCGCGCCCCGCGCGGTCACGAGGGCCGTCTCGGCGGTCGCCAGCGCCGCCTGCGCCATCGCTCTCGCGTCCCTGGCCGCATCGCGGTCGGCGGTCTTCTGCTCGTCCGTGGTGTCGCCGGTCCAGGCCGCGGCGGTCGCCTGGAAGTCCGTCTCCACCTTCTCCAAGGCCGCCTGAGCGGCCGCCAGCGCCGTCCTGGCCGCCGCCGTCGCGGTCTGCGCCCCCGTCAGATCCGTCAAGGCTCTGCTCAAATCCCTCTCCTCCGTTGTCGGTGGCGGCGGTTCCGGTTCCGGTTCCGGCGTCGGCGGTTCCTGCGCCAAGGCGGCCGCGAGCTCGCTCCGCACGGCCTCGAGCTCGCTCCGTAGCTGCGGGATGAGCGAGACCTGGGCCGCGGACAGGGTAGCCTGGACTTGGGTCAGCAGGACCCGGAGGGCCGGGGCCGGGTCCGCCGCCAGCGCCGCCGCCAGCTCCTTCTGCGCGTCGTTCAGAGCGGTCTGGGCTTGGGCCAGCGTCGTGTGCATGTCCGCCAACACTACCGGACCGGCCCCGGTCGCCAGCGCCGCGTCGGTCGTCCCCAGCGCCTCGGTGACTTTCGCGAGCGCGGTATCGACCGCCGTCAACGCCGTAACCCCCGCCGTCCTCGCGGCGCCCTCGGGCTGTTTCGCCAAGCTCTGCCGGACCTCCATCAGGTCCCTCCGGGCGGCGGCCACCGCCACGCGGGCCGCCTCGCGCTGTTCGGCGGTCGTGCCCGCAGCCAGCGCGTTCTGGGCGCGCGCCAGCGACTCCTGAATGTAGGCCAAGCCGTCCCTCGCCATCGTCAGCGACGCCTTGTGGCTGGAGCTACACCCCGAAAGCGCCAGCATGGCAACGCAAGAAGCAACCACGATCATGCTTCTGATGCTTCGGGGGGGGGGGGTCAACGGGGTCTTCAACATGGCTCGCGTCCTCCAATTCCCAGTTCGATGCCTCTTTGCGGCGAGGCCCCATTCCAAGCTGCGTAATTCGTACCACAGGTGGAGCGTTGGGAACAAGACGGCGGGCGGTGGCCGGCTGGGCCGATATGCTGCCATGCAAGCGCCCACCGCTCGCGGGGGGTGAGCTGGGCGCGAGCCCGCGGAGGCGCGCGGCCGGGGTTACGCGGGTGGCGGCGGTGTGAGCGGTGCTCGGTTGGACGGGCTCTCGCGGGACCTCGCCTCGAGGGCTGGCCGCTGGCGGGGTCGGACAGGCAGGAAGCGAAGCGCGGTCACCGGCTGAGCAAGTGCACGACGAAGCCGGCGATGGCGATCTGCGCGCCGATGAGTGCGGCGGCCTGAATCCACAGGGCGCGGTAGCGCTCGCCCCGGGTGACGAGCTCGCCCCGGCCGGCGCCGGCGGCCCGGCGCATCCCTTCGGCGATGGCTTCGGCCCGGCGGCGCTCGATGCCGGCCGCTTCGAGGTCGCGGGCGGCGGTGAGGGTGTCGAAGGTCGTGGGTCGACCGTGCGCCGAGGCGTCCGGTGATGGTGGTGAGGGTATCGGGTGACATGGCGCGTTCCCCTGAGCAGCGGCTCCGGCCCGGAATGGTCCTGGCGCTGTCGTGGGTCGGCTCCGATGAGGCCGGCCCGGAAGCCGCGGGTGAGTCTGCTTCGGCGCTCCGCAAGCATCGACGTCGGTCAACCGGAGAGGCATGTGCGCGGTGGGGTTTTCGCCGGGCACGCCTCTCGCGAACGCTCTTGGGCACGGCGTCCTGGGAACGCTTGTGTCCCGCCCGCAAATGGGATGGCGAGGCCGCCGCCGATCAGTGCGGGCGGGACACAAGCGTTCCCAGGACGCCGTGCCCGCGCAAGAGGCTCCGTGGGGTGAAATCCGCCAACAACCCTCTCGAACCGACCTCGAACCACGGAAAAACGCCGTCTCCGTGGGGGTAAAAAAATATCTCGATCTTCTCTCTACACCTGATATATCAATAGCCTACGAACAGCGCCCGGGGCTCACCGGAATCAACGCGAATCGTGGCGCCGCGGTGACGTGATGGTGGCGCGCCGCTTCCGGCTTCCGGCTGAAATCTACGTAACTCGCTGAATTCATTGATGGGCCGTGAAGGAATCGAACCTTCGACCACCTGATTAAAAGTCAGATGCTCTACCGACTGAGCTAACGGCCCGGCGGGGGCTCGAATGATACCGGATGGCGGTGCGGCCGCGCGCAGCCCGAGTGGGAACCTGGAACAGGGAACCGCGGAAGAGCGAAACGGGGCGGGATGCCGCGGCGGAACGTCGTCAGTCGGCCGCCGGCTTGGACTCGCCCCCGGACCCCTTCTTCGCCGGCGGCTCCGACTTGGCGCCGTCCTTTGTCCCATCCTTGCCTCCGCCGCTCGCGGTGTCCTTGTCGCCGGAGCCGCCGCCCGCGCCCTCCTTGTCGCCGGAGCCGCCGCCCTTGTCCTCCTTCTCGCCGTCCTTGCTCCCCTTGCCGCCCTTGTCCCGGAAGTCGGTGACGTACCAGCCGGTGCCCTTGAGGTGGAAGGCGGCGGCCGAGATGAGCTTCGTGACCGGCGCCTTCTCCTCGCACAAACACTCGGTGAGCCGCGGGTCGCTGAACTTCCGGATGGTCTCGAATACCTTGCCGCACTGCTGGCATTCGTACTCGTAGATGGGCATCGACCGTCCTCCGGAGCACCTGGGCCACGGGAAACGTGGCGCCGATCGCTCCGACTTTCAAGGGTGGGGAGAAGGTCGGGTCGAGCCGGGGCGGTGTGACCGCCCGCCTGGTCCATAATGTCGGCGCCGCCACCATCCGGGAGCACCGACCATGGGCAAGAAGGTCACCGACGAGATCCTCGACGCAATCCAGGACGCGTTCAACCGCCACGACGTCGACGGCATCCTCTCCTGGTTCGTGGATGACTGCGAGTGGCTCATGGCCCGCGGGCCGGATACCCCCGATGCGCGCCGGCTCCGCGGCAAGAAGGCCATCGGAGACGTGCTGCGGGCCCGCTACGAGGTCATCCCCGACATGCGCTGGGAGGACGTGCGGCACTTCATCTCCGCCGACGGCGCCCGCGCCGCGTCGGAGTGGATCGTCCGGGGGACCCCCGTGGACGGCGATCCGATCGATTGCCTCGGCTGCGACCTCTGGGAGTTCCGGGATGGGAAGGTGGTCCGCAAGGACACCTACTGGAAGTACGTCGGGTCCTGAGCGGCGATTCCGCGGGAGAGATCGCTTGGCGATTCCACTCCCGCGGAATCGCCGGCGCCCCGACCGGCGCCGCGGGCGCGAGGAACGGCGCCCGTTCCATGCGAGCACCGGCCGGCGGCGAGCTCCGGCGCGGGGTTCGGCCCAAGCCCCGGCCCCCGAATTCTCCGCCGCCGCGGCGACGGCCGCCGTGGCGGCGGCGGAGAAGCGGCAAGCCTCCCGACGGGCGGGCGGCCCCTCGCCCGCGGGCGGTTCAGCCGCGCAGCGCCTCCAGCACCGCCTCGCCGAGCCTGGCGGGAGAGCGCGCGACCCGGATGCCGGCCCGCTCCATCGCCTCGATCTTGTCTTCCGCCTTGCCGCTCCCGCCCGAAACGATCGCGCCGGCGTGGCCCATGCGGCGGCCCGGCGGCGCGGTCACCCCGGCGATGAACCCCGCCATCGGCTTCCTGGCCTTCGAGCGCCGGATGAAATCCGCCGCATCCTCCTCCGCGCTCCCCCCGATCTCGCCGATCATGACGATCGCCTCGGTCTCGTCGTCGCCGAGGAACATCTCCAGGCAGTCGATGAAGCTCGTGCCGTTCACCGGGTCCCCGCCGATCCCGATGCAGGTGGACTGCCCGAGACCGGCCGCCGTCGTCTGGGCGACCGCCTCGTAGGTGAGGGTGCCCGAGCGCGACACCACCCCCACCCGCCCCCGGCGGTGGATGTGGCCCGGCATGATGCCGATCTTGCATTCCTCCGGGGTGATCACCCCGGGGCAGTTCGGGCCGATGAGCCGCGTTGCCGAGCCTTCGAGCGCCCGCTTGACGCGGACCATGTCGAGCACCGGGATCCCTTCGGTGATGCAGGCGACAAGGGGCACCTCGGCCGCGATCGCTTCGAGGATGGCGTCGGCCGCGAACGCCGGCGGCACGTAGATGACGCTCGCGTCGGCCGAAGTGCGCTCCACCGCCTCGGCCACCGTGTCGAAGACGGGCCGCCCGAGGTGCTCGCTCCCCCCCTTGCCGGGGGTGACCCCGCCGACCATCCGCGTCCCGTAGGCGATGGCCTGCTCGGAGTGGAAGGTGCCCTGCGCCCCGGTGAACCCCTGGCAGAGGACCCGCGTGCCGGCATCGACGAGCACCGCCATCAGCCCGCCCCCCGCACTGCTTCGACCACCTTCCGGGCCGCGTCATCGAGCCCGTCGGCGGAGAGGATGGGCAGCCCCGACGCGGCGAGGATCGACTTTCCCTTCTCCACGTTGGTTCCTTCGAGACGCACCACGAGCGGCGCCGCGAGGTCCACCTCGCGGGCCGCTGCGACCACCCCTTCGGCCACGACGTCGCAGCGCATGATCCCGCCGAAGATGTTGACCAGGACCCCCTTCACGTTCGGGTCGGAGAGGATGATCCTGAACGCGGCGGTCACCCGTTCGCGGGTCGCGTTCCCGCCCACGTCGAGGAAGTTCGCGGGCTCGCTCCCGTGGAGCTTGATGAGGTCCATGGTGGCCATGGCGAGTCCGGCCCCGTTCACCATGCACCCGATCTCGCCGTCGAGGGCGACGTAGCTGAGGCCGTGCCGGCTCGCCTCGACCTCGGTGGGGTCCTCCTCGTCCTCGTCGCGAAGGGCCCCGAGCTCCGGGTGGCGGTAGAGCGCGTTGTCGTCGAGGCTCACCTTGGCATCGAGGGCCACCACCCGGCCCGCGCCGGTGAGGACGAGGGGATTGACCTCGACGATGCCCGCGTCGAGCTCGACGAGCGCCCGGTAGAGGCTCGCGAACAGGCCCGCCCCCGCGCGCGCCGTCTCGCCGGAGAGGCCGAGCGCGAACGCGAGGCGGCGCGCGTGGAAGGGCCGGAACCCGGTCGCCGGATCGATCGGGAGGGTGAGGATCCGGTCCGGGGACTCCTCCGCGACCTGCTCGACGTCCATCCCGCCCTCGGTCGAGACCATCGCCGTCACCCGTCCGGCTCCCCGATCCACCAGCATGGCGACGTAGTGCTCGTGCGCGACGTCGCAGCCTTCCTCGACGTAGAGCCGCCGCACGGTCCTCCCTGCCGGCCCGGTCTGCTTCGTGACGAGCACGCCGCCCAGCATCGCGCCCGCGTGCGCCCGGACCTCGTCGAGGGATCCGGCGAGCCGGACCCCGCCCCTGCCCTCGGGGTCTCCCTCGAACCGGCCCGCACCCCGGCCGCCGGCGTGGATCTGGGCCTTGACCACCCAGGGTCCGCCCCCGATCGCCCCGGCCGCCGCGACCGCCTCGTCCACGCTGAACGCGGGGCCGCCCCGCGGGACGGCCACGCCGAATCCCCTCAACAGCTCCTTCGCCTGGTACTCGTGGACGTTCATGCACGCTCCCTTCCGATGGGCGGCCGGGCGGCGCCCGGCGCGGGCGCCCGGCCGTCGATCACCGGGCTACATCACCTCCCGGATCCCGAACCCGGCGAACCCGTTGTCCGTGAAGTTCTTCCGGAACATCTCCCGAAGCCGCACCGCGGCGGCATCGTAGGCCGTACCGTCGGGCCAGACCGCACGCGGATCGAGGGATTTCGGATCGACCCCCGGGCAGTGCTTCGGCATCCTGAGGTTGAACACCGGATGGGTCTCGTACTCCGCGCCGTCCTCGTGCAGCCGGCCCGCGAGGGCCGCGTCCAGCAGGGCGCGGGTGACCCGGATCGGCATCCGCTCCGCCTGCCCCACCGCGCCTCCCGACCAACCGGTGTTCAGCAGGACGCAGCGCGCCCGGTGGCGGACCATCTTCGTCCTCAGCAGCTCGGCGTAGACGTTCGGCCGGTGGGCCATGAACGGCGCCCCGAAGCAGGCGCTGAACGTCGCCTCGGGCTCCTCGACCCCGACCTCGGTTCCCGCGAGCTTCGCCGTGAACCCCTGGACGAAGTGGTACATCACGTCCTCGCCGTCCAGGATCGAGACCGGCGGCAGTACCCCGAATGCGTCGGCGGTGAGCAGCACGATGGTGGCCGGGTGCCCCCCGCGGGACCCTTCCGCGACGTTCGGATTGCACGACATGGGGTAGGAGAAGCGGGTGTTCTCGGTGATGGAGGCGTCGCCGAGGTCGAGATCCTGGGGGTCCGTATCGTCGAACGCGCGACCCGGAAGCGGCGGCACGTTCTCGATGATCGTTCCCGCCATCGACAGGGCCGACGCGATGATCGGCTCCGCCTCCTTGTCGAGGTCGATGAGCTTCGCGTAGCAGCCGTCCTCGAGGTTCGAGAGGCCCTCCTCCGTCCAGCCGGTCTCGTCGTCGCCGATGAGGCGGCGGTTCGGATCGGCGGAGAGGGTGGTCTTCCCGGTCCCGGACAGGCCGAACATGATGGCCGGGTCGTTGTGCGGGCCGATGTTGCCCGAGCAGTGCATGGACAGGTGCCCGGTGTCCGGCAGGAGGAAGTTCATCACCGTGAAGATGGACTTCTTGACGATCCCGCAGTAGTCCGCCCGCCCGACGACGAGGCAGATCCGGTTCCGGAAGTCGAGGATGACAGCGCGGTCGGACCGCGTACCGTCGCGCTCGGGCTCGCAGCGGTACGACTGGACGTTGAGCATCGTCCAGCGTTTCCCTTCCGGGTCGGCGAGGCCGGGCACGCGGCGCGGAAACATGTTGCGGGCGAACAGCGCGTGGGTGGCGTACTCCCCGATGAAGCGGTAGGGGATGGCGTAGGCGGGATCGACCCCCACGCACCCGTCCTGCACGTACAGGGTCGCGCCGGAGGCGTTCAGATGAGCCGTGACCCGCGCCAGCAGCGATTCGAAACGGTCCGGATCGAAGGCTCGGAGGCTGTCCTTCCACCAGATACGGTGCTCCACCTCGGGCCATGCCACCGCGAACGTGTCCTGCACCGGCCGCCCCGTGCAGCCGGGGTCCGTGTGGAAGACGAGCGGCCCCCGCGCCCCCAGGCGCGTCGCGAACGCCTTGCGGTCGGCGTCCCCCCCGCCGATCCGCACCCGGCCGCGATCGTTCGCGATCGCCTCATGGAACAGCTGGGACGGAGAGAGCTCGTACCGGTAACGGACCGTCTCGAGGCCGAGCGACGCTTGAAGAGCGTGGCGGACATCCATGGCGAGGTTCCGGCGAGGTTCCGTACAGGTCGCCGGATTTTCGCACGGCGCCGATCCGGCCCACAACCGGGAATGCGTCTCGATCCCGCCTCCTCCGGGCGGGACGGAGAGAACAGCGCGCCACGCCCGGCGGAGAGCGCTCGCGGCGCTTCGTCGCGAGGCAGCCCTTCCGGCCGGTGGGCCGCGCCGTTCGCCCCGCCTGCCCCGGCGCGAGAGCGGCTCGCGGCCCGTCCAACCCGGGGCCGGAGAGCGCTCGCGGCGCGCGTCCACGGCGCCGGCCGGAGCAGATCGGGCCATGGTGCGGGCGGCCCGCGGAGAATACAGCGCTCCGCCCGGGGCAGTCGTTCCGGCCTCCACGGAACGGGACTGCTCCTCGCGCGTCCACGGCGCCAGCCGGAGCACCCGCGATTCCGCCTCGCGGAATCGCCCGGCGACCGCGCCAGCGGTCGCCGCCCCCTCCGGGCGGGGCAGAGCGGGCCATGGTGCGGGCGGCCCACGGAGAATACAGCGCTCCGCCCGGGGCAATCGTTCCGGCCTCCACGGAACGGGACTGCTCCTCGCGCGTCCACGGCGCCGGCCGGAGCCCCCGCGATTCCGCCCCGCGGAATCGCCAGGCGACCGCGCCAGCGGTCGCCCGCCGCTCAGCGGCGCATGGACTCGAAGAACTCCGAGTTCGTCTTGGTCGTCTTGAGGCGGTCGACGAGGAACTCCATCGCCCCGATCTCCTCCATGGGCTGGAGGAGCTTTCGCAGGATCCAGATCCGCTGCAGCTCCTCCGAGCGGGTGAGGTACTCCTCGCGGCGGGTCCCGGACCGGTTGAAGTTGATGGCGGGGAAGATCCGCTTCTCCTGGAGCTTTCGTTCGAGGTGGATCTCGTTGTTGCCGGTCCCCTTGAACTCTTCGTAGATGACCTCGTCCATGCGCGACCCGGTATCGATGAGGGCGGTGGACATGATCGTGAGGCTTCCCCCTTCCTCGATGTTGCGGGCCGAGCCGAAGAACCGCTTCGGGCGCTGCAGGGCGTTCGCGTCCACCCCTCCCGTCAGCACCTTGCCGGACGAGGGGACCACCGTGTTGTAGGCCCGCGCCAAGCGGGTGATGGAGTCGAGGAGGATGACCACGTCCCGCTTGTGCTCGACGAGCCGCTTCGCCTTCTCGATCACCATCTCGGCGACCTGGACGTGGCGGGAGGCGGGCTCGTCGAAGGTGCTGGAGATCACCTCGCCCCGGACCGAGCGCTGCATCTCCGTCACCTCCTCCGGCCGCTCGTCGATGAGGAGGACGATGAGATACACCTCGGGGTAGTTGCGCGAGATCGACTGGGCGATGTTCTGCAGCAGCATCGTCTTGCCGGCCTTGGGCGGGGACACGATGAGGCCGCGTTGCCCCTTCCCGATCGGCGCCGCGAGGTCGATGATCCGGGCGGTGAGGTCCTCGGTGCTGCCGTTGCCCTGCTCCAGGGTGAAGCGGGACTCGGGGAAGAGCGGGGTCAGGTTCTCGAAGAGGATCTTGTTGCGGGCGTTCTCGGGCCGGTCCAGGTTGAGCTGGTCCACCTTGAGCAGCGCGAAGTACCGTTCTCCGTCCTTCGGCGGGCGGATCTTTCCGGACACCGTGTCCCCGGTGCGAAGCCCGAATCGCCGGATCTGGCTCGGCGAGACGTAGATGTCGTCCGGCCCGGCAAGATAGGAGCTGTCCGCGAAACGAAGGAAGCCGAATCCGTCCTGGAGGATCTCGAGGACCCCGTCCCCCTCGATGTCCTCGCCCCGCTTGGCCCGCGCCTTGAGCAGGGAGAAGATGATCTCCTGCTTGCGCATCCGGCCGAGGCCGTCGAGCCCCATCGACTGGCTGAGGTCGAGCAGGGCGGGGAGGGGTTTCTTCTTCAGCTTGGTAAGGTTCATATGTCCGGTCAGGCAGGTAGGGGAAAGGCGGATGGTCGGGAGCGGACGAGCGGCCGTTTCATGTCCCGGCCCCGGCGCCGGCCAAGCGGTTGGGCGTTCCGGAAGCGGCGCCTCGCGTCGAGGGCGAGGCCGGGGCATGTCTCGGCGAACCGGCGCGGGGGACCCGCGCTTTCTTGCCCTGTTCGGAGTGGAGTCGCGGAACCTCGCGCGTTCCGGGGGCGAGGCGGCCAACCGGACGGGGCGCCCGACGCGAGGGAACGCTAGCACGCTCCGGGAACCGTGTCCAGACTGCATCCGTCGACCGCGTCCGTCGAGGCACGTGCGCGGCGGAGGTTTTGGCGCTGGATGCTTGCTCCATCCTATCCGATTGATAAATAAAGAAGCACATTGTCTCAGCGGGCAAGACCGCCCCCGCCGTGGGCTGAAGTCCGCCCAGCAGCCCCTCGAAATGCCCCGAATCGTGGGGTAAACAATATCCGGAACCCCGCTCTACCTCATGACGATCAACAGGTTGCGAACAGCGCACGGGACTCCGTCCGAGTGTTGCGCCCCGCTTCATGACGACCCGGGACCCGGAAGATGGGTCGCTTCCGCGTCCGACGCCGGCGCATCTTTCCCGCGGGGCATCGCCTCGGGCCGTGGGCGGGGCCGCCGGCCGGGTCGTCTCCCGGGAGCACTTCGCGCGATTCTCTACTCGACCGTGAAGATGCCGCGGCTCGAAGGGGTCCGGATCCGGCCCGCGGTATTTTCCGAAGACGCGGCGTGTCCCGAGGTCCCGAGCCGTCCGGGAGGTGAGCTATCGTTCTGCGAACCGGCGCCGCAGACGGCGCATCCCCGAGAGCCAGCGGTCGTAGTCCGCGGTCTTGCGCCGCAGGTATTCGAGCACTTGGGGATGGGGCAGGATGAGGAACTCCTCGCGTTCCATCGTCTCGACGACGCAGTCCGCGAGCGCCTCGGGCTCGATCATGCCGTCCACGCTCGCCACCCCCTGCTCGCGCCCCTCGGTCATCGCGGTGCGGACCGCCTGCGGGCAGAGCACGGAGACCCGCACCCCGCGGCCGCCGTACGTGATCGCGAGGTATTCGGCGAAGGCGACCGCGGCGTGTTTGGTCACCGCGTAGGTCGCCGACTCGACGTGGGTGAGGAGCCCCGCCGCGGAGGCGGTGTTGACCAGGTAACCGCTCCCCCGGGCCGCCATCTTCGGAGCGACCGCCCGCGCCGCGTACACGTGGGCCATGACGTGGAGGTCGAAGTTCAGCCGCCACTCGTCGTCCGGCGCCTCCTCCCCACCCTCGAGCGCGACCCCCGCGTTCGAGCAGAAGACGTCGATGGCGCCGAACCGCTCCTCCGCCGCCGCCGCGAGGGCCCGGACCGCGCGCTCGTCGGTCACGTCGCACGCGACCGCGAGGCCCTCGATCTCGTCCGCGACCGCCTGGAGCGGCCCGCCCCGGAGGTCCGCGACCACGACGCCCCGCGCCCCCTCGCGGGCGAAGCGCCGGGCGAGCGCGCGCCCGATCCCGCTCGCCGCCCCGGTGACGACCGCCGACTTTCCCTCGAGCTTCACGCCGTCCCTCCCCGCGCCGCCCGGCGAGCCATCCCCGATGGCGGGCCGGCGGCGCCTTCAGCGTCTCTCGGTCCGTGCGGACCGCCGCCACGACGTCCCGCCGCCCTCGTGATGCACGCCGGGGAGACGTGCGGGCTCGCCATGAGTTCGTCCCGGGCCGATGGAGGAGGGTCGAAGGGTCGGGCTTCGCAGCGTTCCGGTCAACCCTTCGTTCTCATGAGGCATGTGCGCGGTGGGGGTTTCGCCGGGCACCCTCTCGCGAACGCTCTTGGGCACGGCGTCCTGGGAACGCTCGTGTCCCGCCCGCAGGGGGGCGAAGCGCCCGGAAGAAAATGCGGGCGGGACACGAGCGTTCCCAGGACGCCGTGCCCGCGCAGGTGGCTCCGTGGGGTGAAATCCGCCGAAATGCCCCTCGAACCGACTCCAAACCACGGAACAACGCCATCTCCGTGGGGGTAAGAAATATCTCGAACCCGGTCTACGCGGAGGCGGCGCCGTGCGAGCTGGGCTACATCCTGCAAGGCAGCCTGGGCGTGCAGACCGCGTGGTACGTGGACGACGACGGGCGGCTGGACATGACCAGGCTGCCGACGGCGTTCCGCACCTTCTTCGGGGAGCACTCCGAGCACTGGCCGGGGCGCTTCTCCGAGTACCCCGAAGCGGGGCCGCCGTCTCTCCCGCGAGGAAGAACGTCTGCCCGAGCCGCATGTCGCGGCCTTCCTTCAGGGTGAAGCGGGTTCGAGGGCCGCAACGTCGTCAGGGGGAATCGGGACGCGGGCTACGAGCCGTCATGGCCGCGAGCGCCGGCGTCCTCCGGCAGGGCGCCGTCGGCGGCGCGGTCGCCGAGGAGGCGGGCGTAGGCGCCCCCGAGGCGCACGAGCTCGGCGTGAGTGCCGGTCTCCGCCACTTCGCCCGCGTCGAGCACCACGATCCGGTCCGCCCGGCGGATGGTGCTCAGCCGGTGCGCGATCGCGATCACCGTGCGGGTCTCGTAGAGGCGCGCGAGGGCTCTCTCGATCAGGTCCTCGGTCATGGAGTCCACGGAGCTGGTCGCCTCGTCGAGCACCACCAGATCGGTGTCGGCCGCGACCGCGCGCGCGAACGAGACGAGCTGCGCCTGGCCGGCGGAGAGGTTCGCGCCGCCGTGCGCGACCTCGAAGCCGTAGCCGCCCGGCAGGTTTCGGATGAACTCGTCGGCCCGCACCTCGCGCGCCGCGCGCTCCGCCGCCGCCCGGTCGAGCCGCCCCAGGGTGATGTTGAACTCGATCGAGCCGTGGAACAGGAACACGTCCTGGTGCACCGCCGCGACCAGCCGGCCGATCTCGTCGGCGTCGAACGAGGCGATCTCGTCGCCGTTCAGCCGGATCGACCCCTCGTAGCCCCCATACGCGCGGGCGATCAGGCGGGCGATCGACGACTTGCCCGAGCCGGTCGCGCCCACGATCGCGACCATCTCTCCCCTCCGGACCTGCAGGTCGACGCCCCGCAGCACGTCCGGGGCATATCGGGAGTAGCGGAATCGAACCCGCTCGAAGTCGAGCCCCTCGAAGCGCGCCATCGCGCCCGCGCCGACGCCCGCGCCCGCGGACCGTGCATCCGAGCCGGGCGCCGCATCCGCGCGGGGCGCTTCCGGTCTCCCGCGCCGTCCGCGGTCGTCGTCTTCCCTGCCGCTCCGCGAGCCGCCGCGGCCGTGCCCGCGGCGCTCCGGCGGCGGCCCCCGGCCGCGGTCCTCGCCGGGCCCCGGGCGCCCTTCCGTTCCCCTGCGCTCGGCACGGTCGGCCGCCCGGAGGCGGGGCTCACCTGTCCCGCCCGGTCCCACGGCGGCCGGCGGTTCGCGCCCCACGACGGGTTCCGGCGGTTCGCGCCGCCCCGGTTCCCGCGGCTCGGCCGGGTCGAGCGGCTCCGCGAGCAGGCCGCCGATGTGGTCGAGGGCCGCGAGGGCGCGCTGGAGGACCGCGAGCTGCTGCGCCAGCTCCCGCACCGGAACGAACAGCCGCTGGATGTACTCCATGAACGCGATCAGCACCCCGATCGTCATCACCCCGGCGAGCAGGGCGCCCGCCGAGTACCAGAGCACCACGGCGAGCCCGAGGCTGGTCAGGCCCTCGACGAGCGAGTAGAGGATCGCGTCGTAGAAGTTGGAGGTGTTCTGGGCCCGGTAGAAGCGGAGGTTCCGCCCCTCGAAGGCGGCGAGCACCTTCGCCTCCGCCGCGTAGAGCTGCACCGTCTTCACCCCGGCCAGACATTCCTGCAGATAGCCCGTCGCCTGCGACAGCGCCTGGCGCGCCCACAGGAAGGAGGACCGGACCCGGCGCTGGAAGAACCGCATCACGAACGCCAGCACGGGCAGCATGGCGAGCAGGACCAGGGTCGCCTCCCAGCTCAGCCAGAACATCATGCCCAGGAACGCGGCGGTCTTCAGGAGATCGGCGACGAGGGAGAACGCGTGCCCGGCGAGGCTCTCGCCGAGCGCCTCCACGTCGCTCGTCACCCGGGTGAGGACCGAGCCGATCGGGTTGCGGTCGAAGTAGGCGCGCGGGAGGCGGAGCGTGCGCCGGTAGACCGTTTCGCGGAGCGCGGCAAGCAGCCGGTGGCCCGCGTGCTGGAGGATGCGGACGTAGAGCGCGTCCGCGAGGTAGCCGGCCGCCACCACCGCGGCGGCGAGGCCGGCGAGGGCGAGCAGCGGGCCGCGGTACGGTTCGAGCGCGCCGGTCGCGACGGCCGGCAGCACGTGGTCGTCCACCGCGACCTTGATGAGGAGCGGCAGGAGGGCGGCGAGTCCGGCCGATATCGGCAGCAGGGCCGCCACCGCCGCGAAGCGCCAGCGGTAGTGGGCGAGATGCGGGCGCATCGCGTCGATGACCGCTCCCGCGTTCCCGCCGGGGAGGAAGCGGCGCCCGAGCAGGGCGCGCCGCCGCATCACGCCGCCACCGCCGCCGCCACCGGCCCGCGCGCCCCCGCCGTCCCCGTCATCGCGAGGACGAGGGCCCGGGCGGGCGCATCGCCGGCGGCGTCCGGGAAGGCCCCGCCGCCGAGCCCTTCCGGGAATCGCCGGCGGGAGCGGGCCTTCCGCCGTCCGCCCGTCGGGCCGCCGTCTCGCCCGCCTGCCGCCGCCACGCCTCGCGGTACGGCCCCGGCCGGGCGGCGAGCTCCTCATGGCGTCCCTCGTCCACCACCCGCCCGCGGTCGAGCACGACCACCCGGTCCGCCCGTTCGAGGACGCTGATGCGGTGCGACACGACGAGGAGGGAGCGGGCTCCGGCGAGCCCGTGGATCCGATCGACCAGAACCCGCTCGGTGTCGTGGTCCACCGCGGACAGCACGTCGTCGAGGATGAGCAGGTCGCAGGGCTTCAGCATCGCGCGGGCGAGGGCCACCCTCTGCTTCTGGCCGCCGGAGAGGGTGATGCCGCGCTCCCCCACGACGGTCTCGAGCCCCATCGGCATCCGCGCGAGATCGGGGCCGAGGGCGGCGTCCGCCACCGCCCGTTCGACCGGGACCGCGAGCGCTTCCGACCCCGCCCCCGCCCCCGACGTTACCCCCGCCGCCGAAGCGGTCCCGGCCTCCTGCCCGCCGTCCGCCCCGAAGGCGACGTTCGCCCGCACCGTGTCGGAGAACAGGAACGGCTCCTGGGTGACCGTCACCACGTGGCGCGGCAGCTCGTTCGCCCCGACCTCCCGGACGTCCGCCCCGTCGAGCCGCACCGCCCCGGGGGGCGGCGCCAGATGGCCGTTCAGGAGATTGACGAGGGTGGTCTTGCCGCTCCCGACCGGGCCGAACACGCCCACCGCCTCCCCGGGCGCGACCCGGAGGCTCACCCCGTCGAGCACCGGCCGGCCCGGTTCGTCGGGATAGGCGAAACGAAGCCCCTCGACGGCGAGCCCTTCGACGAGCCGGGCCGGAAGCGACGCTTCCGGCCGCGGCAGGGCGGGCCGCCCCGGCGCGGCCGCGAGCACTTCGAGCAGGCTGCCGAGGCTCGTCATGCCCCGCTGGAGCAGGAACATGAGGAACGTCGCGCCCATGAGCGGCCCGACCAGCATGGACAGATACACCGCGAACGCGGTGAAGTCCCCGATCGTGATCTCTCCTCCGACCACCATCAAGCCGCCCACGAGCACCAGCATGACCTTGAGCCCGTTCACGAGGTGGGTGAGCAGGGGAAAGAACCAGGCCCGCACGGTGGTCATCCCGAGGCCCGCGTCCCGCACCTCGCCGCTCCGCGCCGCGAAGCGACGATCCGCCCAACCGAGGCCCCGGAACGATTTGAGGACGTCGAGCCCGCCGTAGGACTCCACCGCGAGGTCCGAGAGGCCCTGCAGGGCCTTCATCTGCCGCTCCTGGTTCCGGCGCATCCGCTGCACCGCGAGCTGGAGCACGAGGAAGCCGAGCGCGATCGGCGCCGCGCAGTACACGGTGAGCCGAGGCGAGATCTCGTACATGTACCAGGGCGCGAAGGTCAGGGTGCCGACGGTCTGGATCAGCATCATCGTCCCCATTCCCACCAGCATCCGCACCCCGTTCACGTCGTTGTTGATGCGCGAGATCAGCTCGCCGGTGGGGTTGGCGAGGAAGTACTCGCGGTCCTGGCCCAGCAGGTGGGCGAGGAGGCGGTTCTTGAGATCGAACTCCACGCGCCGGCCGGGGATGAAGAAGAGCAGCCGGGCGGCGGTCCGGGTGACCACCATCGCGACCGCGAAGCCGAGGATGATCCAGACCTTGGCGAAGAACGCGCTGCCGGACTGGTCCGCGGCGAGCAGATCGATGGCCTCCTGGAGATGGCGGGGGATGGCGAGGCTCATCCACAGGGTGACGGCGAGGAAGGCGGCGCCGGCCGCGAGCGGCCGGACGTGCTCCCCGAAGAGGCCGAGGAGATAGCGGAAACGGTGGGCGGGGGAGGGCGCCGGAGGAGAGGTCGGCATTCGGATACCCGATTACCTGCAAAGCTCAGGTTGCGGTTGCCGGTCGTCGGAAACCGGGATTCCGGCGGCTGCCCACCGTCTTCCGCCCGGGATGACCGTCGTCTTCCGGTCTCCGACGAGCTTCCGAAGTCGATCGTCCGTCGGGTCCGTGGCAGGGCCGAGGATTGTGCGTCATCCGGTATGGATATGCGGTTCGGCGATACGGTCGGGGAAGGCGAGGGAACGCAGGTCCTCGAAGCGGGGATGCCGTCTCCCATCGACGATCCCGCCCGGGGCGGCGGTATGCGCCCTTGGGCCGGAGTCTATCCCGCCGCCCGGCGCCCCGGCTCATCCGCCGGTTCGTCCGTCGAAACGACCGCCGGGCTTCGGGTGGCGAGGTGGCGAGGCGGCGGGGCGGTCAGGCGAGGGTCTGGCCGCCGTCGATGAAGAGGTTCTGGCCGGTGACGTGGGCGGCGGCGTCGCTCACGAGGAAGGCGACGGCGCTCGCGTGGTCGGCCGGTTCGGCGAAGCGGCCGAGGGGGATCCCGATGCGGTAGCGCTCCAGGCTGCCCTCGAGCAGGCTCTCCATCATGTCGTCGTCGTAGGAGTCCATGAGCTCGGTCCGGGTCGAGCCGGGGGAGATCGCGTTGACCCGGATGCGGTGCGGGGCGAGCTCCAGGGCGAGCACCCGGGTGAGGCCGAGGAGGCCCGCCTTGGCCGCCGCGTAGGCGCCGTTGTGGAGGCGCGCGGCGGCCACCACGTTGGAGACGACGTTGACGATGGCGCCCCGCCCGAGGCGCTTCATGCCGGGGACCACGGCCCGGGTGCAGACGAGGGGGCCGCGGAGGTTCACCCGGATCACCCGGTCCCAGTCCGCGAGGTCGAGGCCGTCGATGGGGGTGAGGCGGAGGATGCCCGCGTTGTTGACGAGGACGGAGACCGGGGGGCCGGCCTCCTCGATGGCCGCGAGGGCGGCCTCGACCCCCGTCTCGTCCGCCGCGTCGAGGGTGTGCGGGCGGGCGCGCCCGCCCCGAGCCGCGATCTCGTCCGCCGCCGCCCGCGCGGCGTCCCCGTCGACGTCCCAGATCGCGACCTCGTAGCCGGCCTCGGCGAGGCGAAGCGCGGAGGCCCGTCCGATGCCGCGCCCCCCTCCGGTCACGATGGCGGTTTCGGTCACCGGCCCGGCCCCGGCCCGCTCCCATCCAGCCCCGGCGCGCCGCTACCGCGCCTCGTCGATCTCGGCGAGGGCGTCTCCGCTCCGCACCGTCTCCTCCGCCTCGACGAGCCGGCGCACGAGGACGCCGTCCGCGGTCGCGGCGACCTCGAGGATCGCCTTGTCCACCTCCACGGTGAGGATCGGCTCGCCCTTCTCGACCTCCTCGCCGACCTCGATCAGCCACTCTTCCACCGTGCCTTCGTCGATGGTCTCCCCGATGTCCGGCATCAGGACGGTGTGCGTCATCGGTGTTCTACCTCCGTATCGTCCGGGCTCCCGGCCCCGCCGCGGCTGCCCCCGCGCCGCCGGCGTCCGCCGACTTCCACCGCCGGTCCCGCCGGGACCTTGCCTCGCCTCGCGGCCCTCCGGTCGGCGGGTCGGGGACCGTGACGCCCGCATCGCTCCGCGGCGCGCGGCGGGCGCCGCCGCGGAACGCCCGATCCCGATCAGAGATGGGGCGCATAGCGCCTCCCGAACTGCTGGGAGAGGAACCGGAACAGGCGGTCGATGGCGAGGCCGAGGATGCCGAGGGTGATCAGCACCACGTAGATGTTGTCGATCAGCATGTAGAGCCGCGCCTGCCACAGCATCGTGCCGAGGCCCGAGTGGGCGCCGATGATCTCCGCCGCGACGATGGTGGTGAAGGCGTTCGCCATCGCGATCCTCGCTCCCACGAGGATGAACGGGACGGTCGCGGGCAACGTCACGAGGAAGAAGAGCTGCCGCTTCGAAGCCCCGAGGGATTGCGCCGCGCGCAGCTTGTTCGGCTCGATGGAGGCGACGCCGGCCGCGGTGTTGATGGTGACCGTGAACACCGTGACCCAGGCGATGAGGAAGATGCGAGACCCCTCGCCGAGCCCGAAGAAGATGACCGCGACCGTGATCATCGCGATCGAGGGGATGAACCTGAGCAGCTCGATGTAGGGGTCGAGGATGAGCCGCATCACCCGGAAGCTTCCCATGAGGAGCCCGAGCGGTATCGCGATGAGCGAGCCGATGACGAAGCCGGAGAGGATGCGCTGGAGGGAGACCCAGGACTCGTGGACGAGGGTCCCGTCGAGGAGGAGCTCGACGAACGTCACCAGGAACTGCGCCGGGGACGGGAACAGCACCGAGTCCATCAGCCGCGACCCGAAGTGCCAGACGACGAAGAACGCGACGATGGACAGCGCGTAGATGCCGAGGCTCTGCGCCCCGCGGCTCTGCCGCGCCCGCCGGTGGCGTTCGCGGGCGGCGATGGACGTGCGCCCGAGCGGCTTCGACTCCTCCTTTGCCCGCCCCGCCTGGGCCGCGAGCGACTTGTTGGTCTCGTCCGCGATGAGGTCCTGGACCCGGGCGTACATCTCGACGAACCCGAGGTCCACCCGGTCCCGCTTCATCTCCGGCGGGATGTCGATGATCTCCTTGATCCCCGCGTTCGGCCCGGCCGTCATCACCCCGATGCGCGTGCCGAGCAGCAGGGCCTCCTCGATGTCGTGGGTGATGAAGAGCACCGTCACCTTGTGCTCGTGCCAGATGCGGCGCAGCTCGTCCTGGAGCACCCGCCGGTTCTGGGCGTCGAGGGCGGCGAAGGGCTCGTCCATGACGAGCATGCGCGGGCGGTTCGCGAGCACCCGCGCGAGCTGCACCCGCTGGCGCATCCCGCCCGAGAGCTCGTGCGGGTACTTGTGCCCCTGGTCGCCGAGCCCGACGAGCTCGAGGAACTCGCCCGCCGTGCGGTCCCGCTCTTCCGCGCCCGCGCCCCCGATCCGGAGGCCGAACTCCACGTTCTGCCGGGCCGTCAGCCACTCGTAGAGCGAGTTGTCCGCCTGGAAGACGACCCCCCGGTCGCGCGCGGGGCCGGCGACCCGTTCGCCCTCGAACTCCACCGTCCCGTCCGTCGGCTCCTCGAAGCCGGCGAGGATGTTGAGCACCGTGGTCTTGCCGCAGCCGCTCGGGCCGAGCAGGCAGAAGAAATCGTCGGAGGCGAGGTCGAGGTCGACGCCGTCGAGGGCGGTGAAGTGCTGGTCCGCGCTGAAGAAGGTCTTCGCGAGGCCCGCGACGTGGACCAGGCGCTCGAACCCGGCGGCGGCGCCGGCCGGGGCGGACGCGACGGCCGCGGCTTCGCTCATGGCTCTCCCGCGCTCGCGCCCGCGCTCAGGCTCGCGCCCGCGCTCATGCCCCCGCCCGGGTCCCGACCCGGGGCTCCGCCCGGCGCCCCGCGCGCGCCCTCTCCCGCCCCCGGGTCCTCGCCATGACCTCGCTCACGACAGGGTCTTGCGGATGGCCTCGATGATCTGAGGCTCCCCCGGAATGAAGCGCTGCTCCAGCGCCGAGTTGTAGGGCACCGGGGTCGATGGAGCGCCGACCCGCTGCGGGGCGGCCCGCAGGGCGTCGAACGCGCACTCGGTCACCGCGGCCACGATCTCGCCGCCGAAGCCCGCGAACTTGCACGCCTCGTGGGCGACGACCAGCCGCCCCGTCTTCCGCACCGAGGCGGCGATGGTCTCGACGTCGAGGGGGGCGAGGGTGCGCGGGTCGACGACCTCCACCGAGACCCCCTCCCGGCGAAGCCGCCGCGCCGCCTGGAGCGCCTTTCGCACCATCGCGGAGGTCGCGACGACGGTGACGTCGGAGCCCTCGCGCCGGACCTCGGCGACGCCGAGGGGGAGGGTGTAGACCTCCTCCGGCACCGGCCCCGACAGGAAGTAGAGGAGCTTGTGCTCCAGGAAGACGACCGGGTTGGGGCTCCGCAGGGCCGACGTCAGCATCCCCTTCGCATCGTATGGCGTGCTCGGGGCCGCGACGATGAGCCCCGGCACGTGCATGAACCAGGTCTCGAGGCTCTGGGAGTGCTGGGCGGCGAGCTTGACCCCCGCCCCGAGCGGCGCCCGCACGACGAGCGGAACCCGCGGGCGCCCGCCCAGCATGTACCGGATCTTGGCCGCCTGGTTCACGATCTGGTCCGCGGCGAGGGTGAGGATGTCCATGAACTGGATCTCGACCACCGGGCGCGCATCGGCGAGGGCGAGGCCGACCCCGAGGCCGGTGATCGCCTGCTCCGAGATGGGGGTGTCGAGGACCCGCTCCGGGCCGAACCGTTCCTTGAGCCCGGTCGAGACCCCGAACACGCCCCCGCCTTCGGCCACGTCCTCGCCGAAGAGAAGGATGCGGTCGTCCGCCGCCATCGCCTGGTGGTGCGCCTCGTTGAGGGCGCCCGCGTAGGAGAGGATCCGGTCCTCGTCCGCCTCCGTCCGGGGGGGCGGGGTCTCCTCCCAGGGGTCGTCGCAGAAGACCCCCGCCTCCAGCGTCTCCGGCCCCGGCTCGGGGGCCGCCTCCGCCGCCGCCGCGGCGGCCTCGATCCGTTCGCGCTCCTCGTCGTCGATGGCCGCGGCTTCGGAATCCGGGAGCCCGTGGCGCTCGCGCAGCCGGCGCGCGAGCGCCGGGAGCGGGTCGCGCGCCTTCCACGACGCGATCTCCTCCTCGCTTCGCACCGGGCGGTCGTTCCGGAGCGAGTGGCCCGCGTAGCGATAGGTCCGGCACTCGAGGTAGGAGGGGCCTTCACCGGCCCGCGCCCGCCCGAGGGCCGCGCGCATCGCATCCCGGACCGCGTGCGCGTCCATGCCGTCCACCACCTCCGCCGGGATGCCGAAGCCCGCGGCGCGCGCCGCGATGCTCTCCCCCGCCTGGGAGACGGCATAGGGGGTCGTCATCGCGTACTGGTTGTTCTCGCAGACCACGACGAGCGGCAGCCGCCACACCGCCGCGAGGTTCAGGGTCTCGTAGAGGATCCCCTGGTTGGCGGCGCCGTCGCCATGGAACGCGACCGCGGCCCGGTCCTCGCCGCGGAGCCTCGCCGCCATCACCGCCCCCGCCGCGTGCGGAACCCCCGCGCTCACGAGGCCGTTGCACCCCAGCATGTTGAGGTCGAGGTCCGCGATGTGCATCGAGCCGCCCTTGCCGCCGCAGTAGCCGTCCGCGCGGCCGAGCAGCTCCGCCATCATCGCCCCGACGTCCGCGCCCTTGGCGATGCAGTGCCCGTGGCTCCGGTGGGTGCCGGTGACGAAGTCGTCCTCGGTGAGGTCGAAGAGCGCCCCGACCGCCACCGCCTCCTGCCCGACGCAGGTGTGGGCGGTGCCGTAGACCTTGCCCTCGCCGAAGAGGGTCACGAGGCGCTCCTCGAAGAAGCGGATGCGCCGGACGAGGCGGTACATCCGGAGGTCGTCGGCGAGGTCGGCCGGCTCGTTCGGCCGGCGGGGGGAGAGGGGGTTCGGATGGGCCATGGTCGAGGGTCCGCTCCTCGGGGCGGCGGAGGGGAGGGAGGGCGAGGCCGCTCCCGGGAGAGGGGCGGCCCGGAGGAGGGAGCGGCGGCGCGCCGCCCGCCCGGGGACCGGGCGCCGGGCCGGCGGTGCGCCGCCGCCGTCCGCGAGCCTACTTGCCCGGCAGCACGTAGTCCACGTTCCCGGGGGCCGCCGCCTTCAGGGTCGTGTCGTAGAGGAAGCTCCGCCACCAGTCCTTGCTCGGGTCCGCCGGCATCACCTCCCGCAGCACGAGGTTGTTGTAGTCGTTGACCATGTTGTCGACCTCGGGCTGGTGCAGGTGGGTGCGGAAGGTGCACTTCCTGGTGATCGCGTTCGAGAGCTCCGGATCGAGCTTGATCACCTTGCTGATGACGCTCGCCGCCCAGTCCTTGTCCGCCTGCATCTTCGCCGCGGTGTCGGCCATGACCCGGAACAGGGCCTCCGCCTGGTCGGGGTTCGCGGCCGCCCACTGCTTGTTGCCGCAGATCGAGTTGGAGGGCTCCCAGAGTCCCTCGCTCGTCAGCATGGTGTGGGTGCCCTCGACCGCCTGGACCCCTCGGGAGACCCAGGGCTCCCAGGCCGCGTAGGCGTCGATGTCGCCGCGCTCGATCGCGGCCACCATCTCGGGCGCCTCGACGGGAATGATCTCGTACTCGTCCATGCGGTGCCCCGCCTTCTCGACGACGGTGGTGAAGAAGACCTCGCTTCCGGTGCCGAGGGCGAGCCCCACCTTCTTGCCCTTGAGGGCTTCGAGGTCCGCGACGTCGTCGCGCGCCACGACCCCGTCGTAGCCCTTGTAGCCCGCGCCGGCCGCGAACATGCCGACCTTGTCGGGCTCCTTGTCGTGGGTGGTCATGCACGCTCCGCCGCTCCCCATGGCGAAGTGGAAGTCGCCGGAGAGGATGAACGGGACCTGGCGCGACCCGGATGCGCCGGTGACCAGCTCGACCTCGAGGCCCGCCTCCTCGAAGGCGCCGATCTCGTGGGGTACGTAGAACACGCCGAAGCACGGGTCCGCTCCGGTCGCGATGACGATCTTCTCGCCGGCCTGCGCCGGTGCGGCGAAGGCGAAGGCGCCGAGGAGGGCGGCGGCGGCCAGGGTTCGGCCGGCTCGCGCGGCCCGGGAGGGAAGATGAAGGGTCATGAGCGTTCCTCCTTCATGAGGATTCGGGGGCCGGGTGGCCGCGGGCCGGCAGGCATCGCCCTCCGCACCGGTTCGGCCTCGTCGAAGGACGGTACGCGCCGCCGGCGGCTGTCGGATCGAGTGTACACAACAATGTCAACAAAAAACAAAAGACCTCGATCGCGGCCGGAGGGGGCCCGGGTGACGGGCCGAGGTTCGCGCCGCGGGATGGGCCGTCGGGCGGGTCGAGGCCGCCCGCTCCGGCGCCGAGCCCGACGAAGACGGCCCGCCGGCGCAGTGGGGGTTGATCCTCGGAAACGATGCTGCCATCTTGCGAACTTCGCCGGAGGAGGGAGAGAGGGGGGAATGCCCGTCTTCGCCATAGTCCTGAAGGAACCCAACCAGCAAGTTCTCGATCGGGTCGACAAGGAGTATCCGGACAGCTTCCGCCTGAGCCCCACCTTCGCGATGGTGTCCAGCGACGAGCTTTCCGAGCGCGTGGCGACCAAGGTAGGAATCAAGGGTGAGAATCAGGCGCCGGAGGCGAGTGGAGCGGTGTTCATGCTCCGTGGAGCCTATTCCGGTTACACCACCCGGTCTCTCTGGGAGTGGTTGGGAAGGCATGAGGGGGACTTCTGATGGCGCGGACACCTCTGCGTGCAGTTGAATCCGAAGATCCGCCCGCAGGGACCCCCGGGCTTGGCGGAGGCGGCAACGGAGGATCGAGTCATGGCGAGCGCTTGGCGAGGGTCGAGGCCAAGATGGAACATGTAGCCACACGCGAGGATGTGTCTGAAGTAAAAGTGTTGATCGAGCAGGTAAAAGTGCTGATCGAGCGCAAGGAATCCACGATGATGCGGTGGCTGCTCGGGATCCTGGCCACCGCGGGCATCAGTGTGGCGGTCGTGCTCGTGCGGACGTTCTTCTCATCCTGAGCCCCCGGAAGCGGGCTTCTGCGGCCTTGCCCGAGCGACCCCGGGCGCCGCCCCGCCTCACCCCGCCGCCTCGCGGGCCCGCTCCCGCTCGGAGTCCGTGGCGCGGTCGAGGTTCTCCATGATGTGCTCTTCGGTCAGCACCTTGGCTTCGGCGATCTCCCCGCGGTCGAGGTGGTCGCGGATGCGGTAGTGGTAGTCGAGGGAGCGGCGGGTCGGGAAATTGCTCCGCATCAGGCGGTAGCGCACCGGCAGTGAGACCTCGTTGACGTAGTGCAGGACCTGGGCGATCGGCTTGTTCCCGGTGAAGTCGATGATCGCCTGGTGGAACTCGCCGTTCTCCCGGAAGTAGCCGTCGATGTCCTTGTTCTCGAAGCAGACCTCCATGAGCTGAAGGCGCCCGTCGAGGACCTGCACGAGGGTGGTGGGATCGCGGCCCTCGAGGTCGCTCACCACCATCCCCTCGAGCGTGCGGCGCAGGGTGTAGATGTTGCGGATGTCGTCCGGGGAGTACTCGCGGACCCGGAACCCCCGCCGCTGCTGGTGCTCGACGAGGCCGCTCCGGAGGAGGAGCCGGAGGCTCTCCCGGACCGGCCCCCGGCTGCTGCCGTAGTGGGACTGGATCTCCATTTCCCGGAGGGGCTGGCCCGGCTGGAGGTCGCCCGAGATGATGCGCCAGCGCAGCTTGCTCAGGATGAAGTAGGCGAGCGTCTGCGGAAGTTCATTGTCGGGTTGCAATAGCCGCTCCGAGCGTTCCGGCGCGCTGATTCCCCTGGCCCCCCCATGCCGAAGGGCGCGGCCCTCCGGCTTCGGAAGGGGCAGACGTCCGGGTTCACCGGCCGCGATGCCGGTGGAGGGGGGTGAGCCGCACGCGCCTTCGCGATGACCGTGCTTCACGACGACGGCGACGGCGATTCACGAACGAGATGCAGGGTATCACGCTGGTCGCGGCGGCAGCTCCAGCCCGGGAAGACCACCGTGGTCGCCCCGGTCTCCTCGATGACGGCGGGGCCCCGGAACGGCGCGTCCACCGGCAGGCACGCGCGGTCGTGGACCGGGACGCCGTCGATCCCTTCGTCGAACCAGACCCGCCGCCGCTCGATGATCCCTCCGTCGCTCCCGTTCCCGCCCGCCACTTCCGCGACCGGCTCCGGAGCCTGGGCGGGGACGATGCCGGCAAGGCGCGCGTTCACGATCTCGACCGGCTGGTCCTCGCTCGCGTGGCCGTAGAGCTCCGCGTAGGCGCGGTGGAACGCGGCGAGCACGGCATCGGCGGACAGCGGACGCTCGGGCGCCGGGATCGGGATCTCGAACGCCTGCCCGAGATAGCGCATGTCGAGGGTCTCGCGGAAGGTGACGGCCCCGTCCGCGAACCCGTCTTCGCGGAACCGCTCCCGCGCCCGTTCCCGCAGCCCCGCGAGCGACGCGCCGACCCGGCCGATCGAATCCGGGTTGCATCCGACCAGCAGTGTCTCGGCGAAATCGTGCCGGATATCCGAGGCGAGGAGGCCCCACGCGGAGAAGTTGCCGGGGAGCTTCGGGACCAGCACCCGGTCGATGCCGAGCTCGTCCGCCACCGTGGTGGCGTGCATGGGGCCCGCCCCCCCGAAAGCCATCAGCACGCACTCGCGCGGATCGTGGCCGCGCGACATCGAGATCTCCCGGATCGAGGCCACCATCTTCGCGATCGCGATCCGCACGACGCCGGCCGCCATCCGGTAGGGGTCGTCGATCCCGGCGCTGCGCGCAAGCGCCTCGACGGCGCTCCCCACCTGCTCCATCGTGGGGGCGATCCGGCCCCCGAGCCGGCGGCGCATCGCGAGCCGGCCGAGCCAGAGGTTCGCGTCGGTCACGGTGACCTCGCGCCCGCCGAGGCCGTAGCAGATCGGCCCGGGATTCGAGCCCGCGCTCCGCGGCCCGACGTGGACCTGCCCCTCGGGGGAGACCCACGCCACGCTTCCGCCGCCGGCCCCGACCGTGTTCATGTCCACCTGCGGGACCTTGAGCGGCATGCTCCCGATCAGGTTGTCGACGGTGATCCGAAGCTGTCCATCGCGGACCAGGCAGACGTCGGTGCTGGTGCCGCCCATGTCGCAGGTGATGACGCTGCCGAAGCCGGCCGCGCGGGCCGCCCCGACCCCCGCCGTCACCCCGCCGGCGGGGCCGGAGAGCACGGTCCGGACCGGCAGCCGGCGGGCGCGGGCGAGGGGCATGACCCCGCCGCTCGACGCCATGAGGTAGAGCCTCGCCTCGCTGCTCCCGCGCCGCAGGGCGTCCTCGAGCCTCCCGAGGTAGCGGTCGAGGAGCGGCCCGATGAAGGCGTTGAGGACCGTCGTCGTCAGCCGCTCGAACTCGCGGTACTCCGGGACGACGTCGTGGGAGGGGGACACGAAGACGCCGGGAAGCGCGTCCTCGAGGAGGGCGGTCGTCGCCTTCTCGTGCGCCGGGTTGGCGTAGCTGTGGAGGTAGCAGACCGCCACCGCCTCGACCTCGCGGCGGGCGAGGGCCTCGGCGACCGGGCGGAGCCCCGCTTCGGCGAGCGGCTCGACGACCTCGCCCGCGGCGTCGACCCGCTCCTCCACGTCGAAGCGCAGGGGGCGGGGCACGAGCGGCGGCGGCTTCCGGAACGAGAGGTCGAAGAGGGTGTTCGGGGCCATGCGGCGCGTGCGTCCGATCTCGAGCAGGTCGCGGAAGCCCCGGGTCGCGAGCACCGCGGTGCGGGCGCCGCGCCGCTCGAGGATGGCGTTCGTGCCGATGGTGGTGCCGTGCACCACCCGCTCGATCCCGGCCGCCCCGGCGGCGGCCTCCTCCAGGCATTCGAGCACCGAGGCGGCCTCGTCGCCGCGCCGGGTGAGGGCCTTGGCCGCGGTGATCCGGCGCGTCTCCTCGTCGTAGACGACGACGTCGGTGAACGTGCCGCCGACGTCGATGCCGATGATCCGCATTCCGGGGCGCCCGCGCTTCGTCCGATCGGCTCGTCCGGGCGCCTCAGCCCATCCGGGCGAGGATCCGGTCGACCGCGTCGAGGGTCGTGTCGACGTCGCGATCGGTGTGGGCCATCGAGAAGTAGTGCCCGCCCCCCGGACGGACGAAGATCCCCTCGTCGATGAGCCCGTGGTGGAGGTGGAGGAGCCGCTTCCGGTCGGCCTTGAGCGAGGAGCGGTAGTCGTGGATCGGCTCGTCGGCGAAGACGAGGTGCCACATCGGCCCCTCGCCGATGACCTGGCCGGCGACCCCCCGCCGGCGAACGATCTCGCGAAGGCCCTCCTTGAGGCGCTCGGCACGGGCGAAGAAGGGCTCGTAGGTCCCCGGGCGGCGGAGCGCGCCGAGCATCGCCCGGCCGGCCGCGCACGCGACCGGGTTGCCGAACCCGGTGCCGCTGAAGTAGACCGCGCGCGGCTCGCCCGCCCGCCGCGGGTCGCAGAGCGACATGACGTCGCGCCGACCCGCCACCGCCGCGAGGGGGAGCCCGCCCCCCAGGCTCTTGCCGTAGACCGCGAGGTCCGGGATCACCCCGAAGCGCTCCTGGGCGCCCCCGAGGGCGTAGCGGAAGCCGGTGACCGTCTCGTCGAAGACGAGCACGAACCCGAGCTCGCCGGCGAGGGCGCGGAGCCCCTCCAGGAAGCCCGGGCGCGGCCCCATGAGGCGCTGCCCCGGCTCTGCGATCACCGCCGCCACGGTGTCGCCGGCGTCGCGCAGCACGCGCTCGGTGGTGGCGAGGTCGTTGTAGGGGGCGATGAGCACGGTGTCCGCGATGCAGCGCGGGATGCCGTTGGTGTCGGCCGCGGGCTCGGGGTAGGGAGGCGGATCGGCCGGGCCGTAGCTCCACATCGAGTAGTCGTGGTGGCCGTGGTAGGCCCCCTCGAACTTGACGATCTTCTCGCGGCCGGTGAAGGCGCGGGCGAGGCGAAGCGCGAGGAAGGTCGCCTCCGCCCCGGACGACGTGTAGCGGACGAGGTCCGCGCACGGGATCACCTCCTTCAGCTCCGCCGCGTAGCGGACGGCGGGGACGTTGGCGACGCTCAGGAAATGCGGCGCCCGGTCGATCTGCTCCTTCACCGCGGCCCGGACCTCCGGGTGGTCGTAGCCGAGGAGGAGGGCGCCGCCCCCGCAGGTGAAGTCGATGAACTCGCGGCCCGCCGCGTCGAAGAGATGGGCGCCCCGACCGTGGGAGAAGACGAGCGCCCGGTCGTCGGGGAGCCGGTGGCGGCCGAGCACCCCGCCGGGGAGGCTCTCCGCCGCCTCCCGGAGGAGCTCGTGCTGGCGCCGGAGCGCGGTCCGGGGCTCGAGGCCGGGATCGAGACTGGGCTCGGAGCCGGAATGGGAGCGGGGATGGGCGCCGGATCCGGGCATCGTCGCGCCGCGCTATCCCGATGCTTCCGCGCCGTCCCCGAGGGGGCGGACCCGGACCGGCGAGCCTTCGTCGGCCCGGAGGATCCGGTGCGCGCTCCGCCCGAGGCCGACCGAGCCCGCGTCCGCTTCGGGGGCCGGCCCGTCGACCCAGGCCCGGAGGCACGCCCCGGCCGGCGAGAGGATCTCGACGAGGCTCCCGGGCTCGAGCGGCGGGCGCCCCGCCATCGCCGAGGCCGCGAGGCGGCAGCGCCGGAGCCCGGCGCCCCCCGCCGGCTCGTCCTCGTAGCGCACCCGGAGCGCCTGCCGCCCGCGGCGAAGCGCGTCGCGGGCGGCCGCCGTCGCCGGGCCGTCGACCCCTCCCGAATCCACCACCACCCCGTAGTCGCGCCTCGCCGCCTCCTTGGTCAGGTAGCCGTCGCGCACGTCGGCGAGGACCTCGTCCGGGTCCCGGTCGAGGGGATCGCCCCACCCGCCGCCCCCCGAGGAGCGGAGGCTCACCACGTCGCCGCGGCGCAAGGGGAAGCCCGCGACCTTGCCGGGGGTCTCGGACGGCGCGATCTCGCGGCCGTCCCGGATGACCCGGAACTCGTTCGGCGCCCCGGAGCCCCCGCCCATGACCCCGAACGGCGGCACGACGTTCTTGTCCGACGCGATCGAGAGGAGCCCCGTCCCGGACAGCACCCGGAGGTCGCGGCGAAGCCCGAACCCGCCCCGGCGGCGTCCCGGACCGGCGGAATCGGCCCGGATCTCGCAGCGCTCGACGAGCAGCGCGCAGGTGTGTTCGACGGCTTCCGCGGGCTGGATGGACCCGAAGTCCCCTTCCGCGAAGTTGCGCACCGCGCTGTTTCCGTCGGCGTGCGCGGTGGCCCCGGTTCCTCCCGCCGGGTACTCGTAGAAGAGGTAGGGCTCGCCGTCGCGCGGGTCCTCGCCCGCGATGTAGGTGTGGTTCGAGGTCCCCTTGACGTCGCCGGCCATGGTCTCGGGCGCGAGCTGGCCCATCGCCCCCAGCACGGCGGAGATCGCGGCGTTCCGCACCTCCGAGGACCCGGCGCAGGAGGCCGGGTAGCGGGCGTTCAGGAAGCTCCCCTCGGGGACCCGCACGTCGATCGGGCGGAAGTTCCCGTGATTGATCGGCTGCCCGGAGTCGAGGAAGGCCTTGAGCACGATGAACACCCCGGTCGCGGCGTTCGCGGGGCCGCTGTTGCCCGGGCCGAAGACCTGCCCGGAGGAGCCCGCGAGGTCGACGGTGAGCGAATCGCCGTGCACCTCGATGGCGGCGCAGGCCTTGACCGGGTCGGCGCCCGCGGCGGGCGGGTCGAGGTAGTGCTCGTAGGCGTATTCGCCGTCCGGGAGCGCCGCGATCCGCGCCCGCGTGCGCCGCTCCGTCCGATCGAGCAGATGCCGGGTCGCGGCCCGGACGGTGGCGAGGCCGTACTTCGAGGCGATCTCGCGGATCCGCCGCTCCGCGACCTTGCACGTCCCCCAGGTGGACATGAAGTCGCCGCGCCGCTCGCGCGGGACGCGCATGTTGGCGAACATGAGGTCGAGCACCCCGCGCACCAGCTCCCCCCGGCTCGCCACCTTGAGGATGGGGATCCGGATGCCGTCGTGGAAGATCTCCGTGGATTTGCCCGAGATGCTTCCCGGCGTCGTGCCGCCGACGTCCCCCCAGTGCGCGCGCACGACCGGGAACAGCGCGAGGGCGCCCTCGACGAAGACCGGGAAGATCATCGCGATGTCGTTGAGGTGGGTGCCGCCGGTGTAGGGGTCGTTGTGGAGGAAGACGTCGCCCGGGTGGACGTCGCCCTCGAAGCGGGTGAGCATCTCGCGGACCGACCAGGGCACGGGGAAGATGTGCGACGGGTTGTCCTCGGCCTGGGCGACGATCTGCCCCTCGCCGTCGACCAGCACGCAGCTGAAGTCGTGGGCCTCGTGGATGATGGAGGAGTAGGCGGTCGCGACGAGGTTCGCGCGCATCTCGCGCACCACGGAGACGAGCGTCTCCTGCAGGAGCTCCAGGGTGATGGGGTCGACGTCTCCGGCGCTCACTTCGAGGGTCCGTCCTTCCCGCCCGCGGGATGGCTGGGGATTGCGGCGCCGCCGGCCGCTCCGGCGCGCGAGCCGGGCGGAAGGCTATGCGGTCGGCGGCGATATTGTCAACAATCGACTTTATCCGGAGGGCAGTGCGGTGCGAGCCGGCGGCACGGTCGCGGGGCGCATCCGTTTCCGCCGGGCGGAGTGGAAGGCGGACGAGTCGACGACGCCGGGCTTGGAGTACGGCCATCGCCGCTACGGCCTTGGACGCCGCGGTGGGCGAACACGGCCTGCTCGGCGTCTCCTTGGACACCGGACGAGCCACGGCGCCGCCTGCGCCACCGCCCCCGCGGACCTCCTCCAGCTCGCGGAGCCGGGATTCCTGGACCGGTGCCTGGCCGGAAAGAAGACCAACGTATACCACCCGCCGCCGGGTCTCGAAGACCGCATCCGCTCCCTCCCCGGCGACGCCTGAACGCCAGCCGCCTCGGCGCCCGGTGAACGGCGTCGGCTCGCGCCCGGATGGAGTTGCGCCGGGCGGGCGTGGACGAAGGTCGAGTCGTGGTTCGTGCATCGGATGGCCGCCCCGCGCTACGAGGTCCCGGTGCCGTACCGGGTGACGAAGGCGCCGCCCGACAGGGCTGCTGTACCAGGACCTCATCCGCCGCGGGGCGTTCGGCGACGACGGGCGGCTGCCGCCGGTGCTGCCGGTAGTGCTGTACAACGGCCGTCCGGGCTGGAGCGCCCCGGTCGAGGTGGCGGATCTCATCGCCCCGGTGGAGGAGGCGCTGGCGTGCTACCAGCCGTCGCAGCGGTACTTCCTGCTTGACGAGGGCGATGGGGGGAGGACGATCTGCCGCGCCGCAACTTGGTGTCGGCCTTGGTGGGGCTCGAGAACAGCGGTTCGGCGGAGAGCCTGTCGAAGTTGCTGGAGGCGCTGTCGGGCTGGCTGCGGGATTCGGAGGATGACGAGCTGCGGCGGGCCTTCGTGGAGTGGGTTCGGCAGGTGGTCCTGCCGGGCCGGTTCCCCGGGGCCGCGCTGCCGGTGGCGCAGGCGCTGGAAGGAGGAGGAGCGATGCTGGCGGAGAGCGTGAAGGAGTGGACCGAGCAGTGGTTTCGCGAAGGCCGGGAAAAGGGGATCGAACAAGGCATCGAACAGGGTCTGGAGCGGGGTCGGGAACAGGGCCGGGAACAAGGCCGGGAACAAGGTCTGGAGCGCGGGCGCGCCGAAGAGCGGGCGCTGCTCTGCCGCTTGGCGGCCCGGAAGTTCGACGCCGAGACGGCCGAGGGGCTGGCAGGGTTGCTCGATTCCCTGACGGACCCGGAGCGCCTGGCGGAGGTCGGCGACTGGATCATCGAGTGCGGCACGGGTGCGGATCTGCTGGACCGGGCGGGGCGTCGCCTCACCCATCCCTCCTGACCGGATCCCGCACTGCCGAAATCCACCGATCCGTCGTGGTCACGCTCATCCTCCGATGATCCCGACCCACGCCCTATCGGGCTCACCTCTCGTTGGACGGTTCCGGGGGGTGTTGGCAACAAATAGACAGACCTGTCCGGTTTCGTAGCACAAGGGTTGTCCGGGCCTTGTCCACACGGCCCGAAGGGCTCGCGCCGGTCCACAGGACTCGTCCACGAATCCACAGGACTGCCCGCAGCGCTCGGCGAGCCATGCCCGCTCGGGCGCGCCGGTCGCCCCCGGCACGGTGCGGCTCTCCGACCAAGGCCCCATCGGGTTCGTAGTCGGCGAGCCGGCGCGGCCCGTGGAACACCGCCATGCGACCGTCCGGGTAGCGATGCACCCGCACCCGCACCTTGATGAAGTGGCAACGGTACGCTTGGGCGGGTCGAAGCTGCCTGTACAATGGATACGGTATCCAACGGACACGGGGAGCCCATTCGATGTGCGGAATCGCCGGGCGGATCCTCCGCGCTCCCGGGCCGGTGGGCCGGGACCTCGTGGACCTCATGGACGCGCAGGTCCACCGGGGCGCGGACTCGACCGGGTTCGCCCTCTACGGCCCGCCGCGCGAGCGGGGCTTCATCGTCCGGGCGGTCGGCATGGAGCGCGCCGCCCTCGGCCGCGACCTCGACGATTTCCTCCGCATTCTCCGCGGCCACGGCTCCGACTTCCTCGAGGAGCCGACCTTCGACGACGCCGATACGCGGCACGTCTCGGTGCGCCTCGTGGTCGACGAGATCCGCGGCCTCGCCCGCTGGTCGTGCGACGCGGACGCCATCTCGGATCGGCTGGAGGTCCAGTCCGTCGGACGTTCCCTCGAAGTGGTGAAGGACGTCGGCGCCTCGTCGGACGTGGCGGACAAGCACGGGGTCCGCGATTTCCTCGGCACCCACGGCCTGGGCCATGCCCGTCTCGCCACCGAATCCTCGGTGTCGCCGACCGCGAGCCACCCGTTCTGGGCGCGGCCGTTTCCCGACGTCGCCATCGTCCACAACGGCCAGATCACCGACTACTACCTGTGGCGGAACCGCCTCGAGCGGCGCGGATACCGCTTCATGACGGAGAACGACAGCGAGCTCATCGCGGTCTGGATCTCCGACCGGATGCGGAGCGGGATGGCCAAGCCGGCCGCCCTCCGGCAGTCGATCCGGGAGATCGACGGCGTCTTCACCTATCTCATCGCCGACGAGCGGAGCATCGGCTTCGCCAAGGACCGTTGGGCCATCAAGCCGCTCGTCGCCATGGGCGAGGCGCCCGAGGTCGCGGTGGCGACCGAGGAGCAGGCGGTGCGGCGCATCTACCGGGAGGAGGGGGACGTCACCAACTACGACGGACCCGCCGAGACGAGGACCTGGCTCGTATCGGGCGTGGACGCCCCGCCCCTGGAGGCCGCCGCGTGAGCCGCCGGCCGGCCGCGGCGAACCGGATCGAGGTCGTGGCCGCCGACCGTCCCATCCGGGAGGTGAACGAGGAGCTTCGCGCCGCCGTCGCGGACGGCCGGGAGGTGGTGGTGCGCGACGCCCGCTCGCGCCACAACCTCGGGGTCGGCCTCCCCGCCGCGGCCCGGGTCCGCTTCGAGGGGAGCGTCGGCTACTACTGCGGCGGTCTCAACGACGGGGCGCGGATCGAGATCGAGCGCAACGCCGGCTGGGGGGTCGGCGAGGCGATGGCCGAGGGGGAGATCGTGGTCGGCGGGTATGCCGGCATGGCGGCCGGCGCGTCCATGCGGGGCGGGGTGCTGCACGTGCGCGGCGACGCGGGGCCGCGCTGCGGGGTGGCGATGAAGGGCGGGGACATCATCGTGGAGGGCCGGATCGGCTACCTGTCGGGGTTCATGGCCCACGCCGGGCGGCTCATCGCCCTCGGCGGCGCCGAGGAGGCGTGCGCGGATTCCCTCTGGGGAGGCGAGGTGTGGCTCGCGGGGCCGGCGAGGTCGCTCGGGGTCGATGCCCGTATCGAGGAGCCGGAGGCCGAGGAGGTCGCGGCCGTGGAGGCGCTGCTCGCCGGGCGCGGGCTCGGCGGTCCCGCCCGCGACTGGCGCAAGGTCGTGTCGGAGCAGCGGCTGTGGCACTTCGAGAGCCGGGACGCCAAGGCGTGGCTGATGATCTGATGGTGGTTTCCGCGGCGGCGAGATGGAGGGAGCGACGACGAAGCGGGCGGCCCGTCCGCCGGGAGCGGGAACGGCCGCGGCCGGAAACCCCCGCCGCGGGCGGGGCGGGGGCCGGCGTTCGGGAGGCGCCGCGAAATGGCCGGTGACGTGAGGAAGGAGCCCTTCGAGTTCCCCTTCGACCCGCCCTCGGAGGAGGCGGTGGCCATGCGCGACGGGGCCGTCGAGGGCCGGGCCGCCGGCTCGCCGGCCGCCTACGACGCGGGCGGGTCGGCGCGGTGGTCGCCGAAGGCGATCGCCGACGTCCACGCGATGGCGCAGCTCGGCCGCTACCAGCTCCGCGGTTACAACACCTTCAACCGGCGGATGCCGGGCTTCGACGACCTGGTGTTCGTTCCCGCCACCATGACCCGGCTGCCGCTGGAGGGATACCGCGAGAGCTGCGAGACCGGCACCGTGCTGGGGGACCGGCCGGGGCTCGTCTCCGAACCGCTCCGGCTCGACATCCCCATCTACGTGGCGTCCATGTCCTTCGGGGCGCTCTCCGCGAACGCCAAGGCGGCGCTCGGCTACGGAGCCTCCAAGGTGGGGACCATGACCTGCACCGGCGAGGGAGGGATGCTGGAGGACGAGCGGGAGGCTTCGAGGACGCTCGTCTACCAGATGACCCCTTCGCGCTACATGCTGGACCTCGAGCACCTGCGCATGGCGGATGCCATCGAGCTGGCGGTGGGCCAGGGCGCGAAGCCGGGAACGGGCGGGGTGCTCCTCGGCATGAAGGTGTCGGAGCGGGTGGCCCGGATGCGCTCGCTGCCGGTGGGGGTGGACCAGCGATCGACCGTCCGCCATCCCGACTTCCTCGGCGCCGACGACCTTCAGGTGAAGATCGAGGAGCTGCGGGAGGCTACCGGCTACCGCGTGCCCATCTTCCTCAAGATGGGGGCGACCCGGCCCCGCTACGACGTGGCGATCGCGGCCAAGGCGGGGGCGGACGTGATCGTGGTGGACGGGGCCGAGGGAGGCACCGGCGCCTCGCCCGAGCTCCTGCTCGATCACACCGGCATTCCCACCGTTTCGGCGATCCGCGCCGCCCGCGAGGCGCTCGACGAATGCGGGATGTCCGGTGAGGTCTCCCTGGTCGCGGCGGGCGGCATCCGCTCGGGAACGGACGCTGCGAAGTGCCTTGCACTGGGGGCGGACGCGGTCATGATCGGCACCGCCGCGCTGATGGCCCTCGGCTGCAACTCCCCCCGCTATCTCGATGACTACGAGGCGCTCGGCACCTCGCCGGGGCGCTGCCACCACTGCCATACGGGCCTCTGCCCGGTGGGGATCGCCACCCAGGAGCCGCATCTGGAGGAGCGCCTGGACGTCCCCGGGGCGGCGGAGCGCGTGGCCCGGTTCCTGACCGCGATGACGATGGAGATCACCCTGCTCGCCAAGGCGTGCGGCAAGTCTTCGGTGCACAACCTGGAGGTCGAGGACCTGCGCGCCCTGTCGCTCGAAGCCTCCGCGTTCACCGGGGTGCGGCTCGCGGGCATCGATCGCCCCTTCACCTGGTAGCCGCCCCGCCCCCTTCCCACCGTCCGCCGCCCTTCCCACGATCTGCCGCCGCCCCGCCCTGCCCACGGTCCGCCGCCCCGCCCCGCGTCTTTTCGGACCGGAGCTTCGGGGTAGAGCCCCGGGCGCTGTTCGTCACCTCTTGAGATAGCGGGTGGAGATCGGGGGGCGAGATATTTTTGGGGCTTATATCGAAAGTTACCCCGGTGTAGTGGAGTCCCTATTCGGCTGCGCGATTGGGCGATTTCGACGGATTCGGTGGGATCGGCTCTCAGGGGCCGCGCGGGACGTGTAGGGCGGAGTCCCTATTTTCCGCGCTATCGGCAGCTCCGGGGTAACTTTCGATATAAGCCCCATATTTTTTACCCCCCCGGAGACGGCGTTCTTCCGTGGTTCGGGGTCGGTTCGAGAGGGTTGCCGGCGGATTTCACCCCACGGAGCTGCTTGCGCGGGCACGGCGTCCTGGGAACGCGGGCGTCTCGCCCGCATCGAGCGGCGGCGGCCTCGCCATCCCATTTGCGGGCGGGACGCCCGCGTTCCCAGGACGCCGCATCCGTGGGACGCACCGTTCCCAGGACGCCGTTCCCAGGAGCGTTCGCGAGAGGCGTGCCCGGCGAAAACCCCACCGCGCACATGCCTCGGGGTAGTAGGGGCCGTGCGGCGCCGACTCGATTCCGTAGCGAGGAATCGACCCGAGGCCATCGCTCGTATGCGCGGCCGGGAGATGCTTCAGGGTCTTTTCCCGCCGACCGATTCGCGGCCGGTCATCAATGCCCACCGCTCGTCTTGGGGACGCCGGGTCCCGGAACGGCGCCGCGCTGATTCGAACGGACCGTGTTCCCCCGCGCGAACCCATTCCGCAGCGTGAAACGACCTTGGAGCTGCTTGCGGTATGCTTGTGGCCGGCGGTTCCGGCCGCCCGCACGCCCGCCCACGCGCGGCGCGACCGCCGCGGCCGGAGGCGGAGCGGTCGCCGAAGGAGGAACGAGGCATGATTTCCATCGCACCGAGGTTGGGGGCTCTCGTCGCCGCGGCGGGTCTCGCCGCTTCGGGCAGCTTCGCCGCGCCGGAAGCGGCGGCGCAGCTCGCGTCCATTCCTCCGAGCGCGGTCTACGGCGACTACGCGGTCGGCGCGAAGCTCGGCTTCGCGGTGGACGACCGGCAGCGCTTCGACCCCTGGAACGCGGCCTACGCGAGCGACGCCTATCGCGCCATGCTGCGCCGGGTGGAAGCCTCGGGCCAGCCGCGCACGGTGATCTTCCACCTGTGGTATCCGGCCGAGGCGGACCGTTCGGGAGACCGGCTGGCCGGTCCGCGCTCGCCCTGGCCGGCGGTGTCCGGGGAGCGCGCCCGGATGTCGGACTTCTTCTTCGACGATGCGAGCTTCGCGGTCCCGGTGCTGCTCTCTTCGGAGCTGTTCCCGAACACCCAACGGCGGCTGCGCCTGGAAGACGGCCGGACCCTCGCCGATCTCTCCGAGGACGACCGGCAGGAAGCGTTGCGGTCGATCGGGGAGGACTACTTCGACGCGCCCCGCGGCGCCTGGCTCGATGCGCCGGCCGCGCCGGCCCCGGCGTCGCCCTCGGGGGCGGGCGGGTTCCCGGTAGTGATCCTGTCCCACGGGCTCGGCGGCAACTACAGCATGTGGAGCTTCCTCGGCGAGTTCCTGGCCTCGCACGGCTACGTCGTCGCCGCCCCGAGCTTCGTCTCCGACAGCGGGGTTCCGCTCGTCTTCCATGACCCCGACTCCGTCTTCGCCCGGCAGGCTTCCGCCGAGGAGGTACGGGAGGCCTACGGCCTGATCATGGGGGAGCAGAAGGTCCTGCCGAACTTCTTCCGCTTCCTGTTCGGCGCCGCGTCTCCCGCCGGCTTCGATCCGGCCGGGGCCAGGGCGGTTCCGGGCGGCGTACAGCGCGCCACGACGATGATGCGGAACCTGTTTCGCCAGCGCGTGGCCGACGTGGGGTTGCTGATCCACACCGTGAAGCGGCTGGGCGAGGAGGAAGACGAGTGCGCCGCGGGGCTGCGTTCGATGGGCGCGACCTCGGCCGCGCGCGACCTGTGCGGGCTTCTCGCCGGGCGGGTCGGCGGGGCGGTGGGGCTGGCCGGGCATTCTCTCGGATCGATGACCTCGCAAATGGGCGCGGACCACCTTCCCGGGGTCGCGGCGGCCCTCGGGATCAACAACGGCGCGCCCTTCACCTGGACGCCGGAAGAATTCTTCGGCGGCGGCGAGACCCCGGACGGGTTGCCCGCGGGCAGCCGCAAGCCGGTGGTCCAGCTCATCGGCGACGAGGACGATTTCGTGCAGTGGGTGTTCGTCACCCTGTTCCAGCACATGCTCGCCGCGGCCGGCGGCGACCCGAGCCACGGTTTTCCCCTGGCGCCCGAGCTTGCCGTGCCGGACCGCCGGTCGAACCCCCAGCCGGTCGCCCTCAGCGCTTGGCAGAGGGCGTCCTCCGACCGGGTGCTGGTGATCGTCCGGGACGTCGACCACGGCCGGCTGGTGGACAACTTCCCGCGGATGTTCCCCTGGCTGGAGTTCGGGAAGGAGGACGCCCCGCCGTTCGCCCTGTCGCCGTCCAGCCGCCGCAAGCCGGTCGGCGGCGAGATCGGAAACCGGGATTTCACCGGTGAGCCCTACGACCTGCTCGGCTGGAGGGTGGCGGAGAACGGCGCCTCGGTCTACCTGCCCTACGTCATCCGCGACTGGTACGCGCGGGCCGTCTTCGACCATTACCTCAAGGGCGACGGGCAGGCGCTCGAACGGCTGCAAGGGCCGGACCCCTTCGCGGACCTGACCTCCGTGCGACGGGAGATGCGCTGAGGGGGCGGCCCGCACGGCGGGAAGACTTCCGGACCGGCGGAGCGGAAGGAGGTCCGGATCGGATCCGGAGGCGGGCGCCCCGGCCCGGCGCTGCCAGCCGCCCGGAGCGGTTCAGGACGCTTCCATCCGGGCCGGCTCCGGGGTCCCGTCGCCGTCCACGGCATCGCACCAGGCCATCTCCCAGCCGTGGAACACCAGCGCGATGCCGGTGAAGCGCACGGACGGGTACTGGCTCGCCAGGGCTTCGTCCGCCAGGTACCGCCGCAGTTGCGCGCCCGCCTGCCGCGCCGCCGCTTCGACGGCCCGCGCGTCCCCCGCACCGCGCTTGAGGTACTTGAGCTCGATCAGGTAGCCGTGGCGCATCTGCGGATGGCCGGCGAGGAAGGGTTCCAGGCAGATGTCCGCGTAGCCGCCGTTCAGCTCCCGCTCCGAACGGAACAGGAAGCAGTCCGCGATGCCCATGTAGGCGGCCAGGAATCCGTGCAGCACCTTCTCGCCGGCGATGTAGTCGCGGATGCCGGTCTGCCGGGCGACGGCGTCGGCGAGGAATTCCAGCACCGGCCGCCAGGCGCCGCGGTAGGCCATCGCGTACATCATCCGTTCCAGGGCGTAGAGGTCCACCGCGAACGCCTCGGAGTCCCGCCAGGCGTCGCGCAGGTAGCCGTACATGAGCTGCTTGACGGTCTGGTTGGGAATCCCGAGGCGCGGTATGCCTTCGGCCACGCCGCGGATGCTGAGCAGGCCGAAGAAGTGCATCAGGGAGAGGAAGTTCTCGCGCTCGGCCAGCCGGTCGAGCGGGAAGCTCGGGCGGATGCGGCAGTCCGCCTGCTCCTCGGCGATCACGTGGCGCAGCAGGTCGAAGTTGCCGTTCAGATCGGCCCGCGCCGCCTGCCGGTTCACCACCAGCAGGTGGCGCAGCTTGGTGTAGTCGATGCGGATGTTCTCGTCGATCAGATCCCGAGGCGGGCGCTTGTTGGGAATCGACTTCCTCAGATAGTAGAGCACCATGTCCGAGTTGTAGACGTCGCGCTCGGCGTCTTCGGCGAAGCGGTAGCCGTTGTACCACTCGCGCATGGCGTCCAGGGCCGCGTCCGGCTCCTGGGGGAGCACGCCGTGCTCGCGGTACGTCTCCAGGACGCCGCGCACCTCGGCCTCGGTGAAGCCGAGCAACTCGTTGAATTCCGGCTCCAGGCTGATGTTGGCGCCGATGTTGAAGCCGCTGGTCACGTCGTCCATGGTGATCGGCGAGACCCCGGTGACGAACAGCCGCTCCAGGCCGCCGGAGCGGGCGCCGGCCTTGAGGGCGGCGAAGAAGTCGCGGTAGAAGCCGCTGCCGTGGGTGAACGACCGGTAGGCGTCGGCGCCGTCCTGCGCCAGCACGGTGTTGGCGAAGTTGTCGTACTCGTCGATCATCACGTAGAGGGGAACGTCGTGGTCGCGGGCGTAAACGAACAACTGGTCCAGCTTGCCGCTGGCGCCCGGGGCGGCGAGGATGCGGCGCCGTTCCGCTTCGGGGAACAGGTCCGGATTGCGCTCCATCGCGTTCTCGATGTGCCGGTGGCAATACTCCTCGAAGCGCTGCTCCAGGGTCTCGATCGCCTTGCGGATGGCGGAGAAGTCGAAGAACACCACCACGTAGCGGCTGCGGTTGGCGGTGGGGTCGCGGCCGATGTCGGCGCCGGCGAAGACCCGCTCGAAGTACTCCTTCTCGGTGCGGTCGTAGTAGCACTCCAGGAGTGTCAGCCAGCAGCTCTTGCCGAAGCGGCGGGGACGGATGAAGAAGACGTGGCGCTCGTCCTCGATCGGGCGGACGAAGCGCGTCTTGTCCACGTACAGGCAGCCTTCGAGCCGGATCTTCTTGAAGTCGGCCCGGCCGTAGGGGATGAGGGGGTGGGTCGGCATGGCGTCTATCCTGCCCGGTTCCGTTCAAGCGATCCACGGCTTGCGGCGGGGCCGTTCTTCTCTTCTCGCCGGATCGCCGGCCGGCCCGCCTTCGCCGTGCGGATTCCGGTCTCCTCTCTCCGCAAGACGGCCTCTCGCCGTCCCGGCCCCGGCCATTTCAACCGAGGTCACGACCCGCGCTCCCCTGCCGCTTCCTCGCGCCGTTCCGGGACGAGCGCATCGGCGAGGCTTCGGCCCCCGACCCTGCTCCCGCCCCCGGTGTACGGCGGCGGGTCCTCCTCCCGCACCCGCCTGCTCGCCTCGCGGCGCCGGCGGACGATGCGGGCCACCGCCTTCATGCGCTCGGTGACGTTGCGCCCGAGCCGAACCGGCTCCACCGCTTCGCAGACGTCACCGGGGGTGAGCCCGTCCAGCACCACCGAGGCCGCGAGCGGTCGGGGTGGTCCGTCCGGCGGCAGGGCAAGGAAGTCCACCGCCACCTCCCGCTCGTCCCGCCGCCCCCGGATCCGCCAGAACTCCCGCACCCCGAGCGCTCCGTAGCGCTCGATCCTTCCCTCGTCGACGTGGGTGATCTCGACCTCGATCACGAGGTCCGGAGCCGTTTCTTCCAGGAATGCATCGGCGGCGGCGTTTCCCTCCATCAGGGCCAGCCGGTAGCGCTCCGCCCGTTCACCGACGTAGAACGCGCAGTCGGGCTCCATTCCGGCGCCGGGCGGGTCCCCCCGCGGGCGAAGGCGGGTCGCGAGGAGACCCTTCGACGGCCGGCCGAGCGCGTCCGCCGCCAGGTCCACGATGCTGCCGAGGACTTCGTTCAGATCCTCATGGAGGCGGGAGGGGGACGTCAGGGTGATGAGGCCGCGCGCCGGGTCGAGCGAAACCCGGCGGAAGCACCGGCTCCAGTCGATGGGGGCAAGCTCGGCGATGGTGGCGGCGTCGGCGCGAAGGACGTGGATGGTGGAGCCGAGCGGCCCGACGTGCAGGGTGGAAGGATCGTTCGGATCGTTCATGGCGGATACACCTGCGGGATGAACCAGCGAGCCGGCCGCCGCGAACCGCCCGCCCCGAGTATATTCCGCTCCGCCGCCCGCCTGGAAGGGATGGGAGCGGGAGCACAGGGCCTTTGCACGCCGACCGACCCGCGGCCAGGCATCGACGCGCACCGCTCTTCCTGGGAACGCTCGTGTCCCGCCCGCAAATGGACGGCAAGACCATCCCGATCGATCGATGCGGGCGAGACGCCCGCGCTCCCAGGACGCGCCGTTCCCAGGATGCCCGCGTCCGTGGGAGGCGCCGTACCCAGGACCTTCGCCGCTCCGATTCGACCGAACCGGGTTCACCCTCGCGAGCCAATTCGGCAGAGTGAAACGACCCTGAACGGACGCCGCCCGTACCCCGGATGAAAGCGGCCTTCCGGAGCCCGACGGGTCCGGCAGGGCGGCGGCGAGGCGTTCAGCGTCCGGAGGGGGACTCCGCGAGCGAAAGGCCCTGCCGGGGGCCGAGGCGGAACCGGTCCGCGGTTCCCCACTCGCGAAGGCCCACCCCGGCGACGAAATCCCCGAACATGGGGCCGTGCTTGAACAGGTGGCCGGAGCACCCGCCCGCGATCAGCACGTGCTCGTGCTCGGGATGGAAGTCCACGATGAAGTGCGTGTCCGGGGTCATCGCGATCTGGCACGCCTTCTGGTCGACGGCGCGCTGGCCGGCGAGGCCGGGGAGCCGGTGCCGGAGGTACTGCTGCGTCCGATGGAACGCCGACGCCTCCACCACCCGTTCGTCCTCGTCCAGATCGATGACCGTCTCCTCCCACGCGATCGCGGCCTTCACCCCGCATCCCTCCACGGACGGCGTGCCGTAGGCGCCGTAGCCGTGATCGACCCAGCACGGCATCCGATCCGCATCGTAGGCGGTTTCGGCTTCCGGCGTGGAGACGTAGACGACGTCCTGCCGCACCACCTTCGAGACCGGGCGCACCGTGCGGCGGAACAGCTCGCCGAGCCAGGGTCCCGCGGTCATGACGACGAGGTCCGCCTCGATCGGGCGCCCGTCCAGGCACGGCCGTTCCCTCTGGTCCACGGTCACCCGTCCGCGCCGCAGCGCGCCGCCCTCGCGCTCGAACCGCTCCGCCGTCCGCACCACCGCGCGCCGCGCCATGAGCAGCCCGGACTCGGGTTCGTAGATGCCGTAGGCGACGTTGGCGCACCGGAATTGCGGGAAGCGGAGGCGGATTTCGTCGACTTCGAAGCGGAAGTGGGGGACCCCGAGGCGCTCGAAGGTCGCGAAGGTGGAGTCCTCCCAGCCGGTGTGGCCTTCTCCGGCCAGCACCAGGGCGCCGCACTCCACGTACAGGGTGCAGCCGAGCTCCGCTTGCAGCTCCAGCCAGCGCAGCCGGGCTTCCCGCACCCAACGGGTATACAGCTCGTCGCTGCCGTGGATCGCGCGCAGGATCCGGGTGTAGTCCGAGGAGCTGGCGCGGGCGTGCCCGGGCGCCCACCGATCCACGAGGGTGACCCGGCATCCCTTGCGAAGCAGGGAGAGGGCGGTCATGACCCCGGCGATCCCGGCGCCGACCACGGTCACCTCGGGCCGGTCGCCCATGTCCCGCCTCCCCGACTGTCGCCCGCTGAACCGGAACGGAGTATACGAAACGGCTTCACGGCTTCGCGGGCCGTCCGCCGACCGCCAGGGTCGTTTCACGTTGCGGGGTCGGCTCGCGCGGGTGAATCCGGTCCGGCCGGATCAGAGCGGCGAAGGTCCCGGGAACGCCCCACGTCCCGGCTGTTTCGGCACTCGGCGTGAGCCGCGCCGCCACGACGGCGAGCGCAAGCCTCTCCACGTCCGGGGGGAGGATGGCCGAGGAGGCCGCGGGCGGCGAGCTCGAAGGTCCTGCCCCTGGACCGAGGGACGATTCCCCGGCGTCGAGCGCCAGCGGTCGAGGCGGCGGCGGATCGCGAAGCGCGCGCAGACCGCGGCGGCGGGCTCAGTCGGCGGCGGCCCCGCGTTCGGCGACCATGCCTTCGACGTGCGACTGCCGTTCGGCGAGGCGCTGCATCTCGGCCCGGAAGGCGTCCATCCCGGCTTGGAACGCGCGACGGTCCGCGTCCGCCGCGGCTTGGAACGCGTGCCGGTCCGCATCCGCAGCGGTCTGGTACGCGCGACGGTCCGTATCCGCGGCGGCTTGGAACGCGCGCCGGTCCGTGTCCGCAGCGGTCTGGTACGCGCGACGGTCCGCGTCCGCCGCCGCCTTGTCGTTGTCGATGCGCCGGTCGAGCCGCGCCGTGGTTCGGATCATGAGCCCGGCGAGCCCGAAGCCGACCGCCAGCACGGTGCCGATGATGGTGAGGAATTGCGCGTCCACGGCCCGGAGAGTAGCACGTCGAGCGGGCGCTCCTCCGACCCCGCGCGAGGAGAGGCATGTGCGCGGTGGGGTTTTCCCCGGGCACGCCTCTCGCGAACGCTCATGGGCACGGCGTCCTGGGAACGCTTGTGTCTCGCCCGCAAATGGGATGGCGAGGCCGCGGCCGATCGATGCGGGCGGGACACAAGCGTTCCCAGGACGCCGTGCCGGCGCAAGCAGCTCCGTGGGGTGAAATCCGCCAGCAACCCTCTCGAACCGACCCCGAACCACGGAAGAACGCCGTCTCCGTGGGGGTGAAAAATATCTCGACCCCCGATCTCCACCCTCGATATCAAGAGGTTACGAACAACGCCCGGGGCGCGAGGAGGGACCGGGCGGAGCGCCGTGTCCGCGTCCGCGCGCCTCTCCATCGGACCGCGACCCTCGCGCAGGACGCCACGAGCGCGCGCCGAGCCGGGTCCCTCCCAGGACGCGCCGTCCCCGGGAAGAGCGGTGGGCGTCGATGCCGGGCCGGGGGTCGGTCAGCGTGAAGAGGTCCTGCCCCCGGGCTCCGTCCGCGCGCGCGGCGCGCGCCGAGTTCGGCCCCAAGGCCCCGTTCAATGGCCGGCGCTCCGTCCGCGCGCGCAGCGCCCCCGCGCCCCCGCGCTCGATCTTCCCGCCCTCGCCAAGCTCCGTCCGCGCGCGCCGGCTGTAGGGAAGCTGTGGGGAAGCGCGCCCGGGGCGCCGCCCGCGCGCGCAGCGGGTCTCCCGGCGGTCCCCGCCCGGCGCCGCGGGGCCGCTTGCATCGCCCACCGGAACGAATACAGTATCCTGAAGGCGTGCGGCTCCGGCGCCGCCGGGAACGAAGGAGAAGTCATGGCGGACGAGCGCTTCGCCCTTCCGGAAGGGACCCACACCGTCGCCCTGGGCGTGGGCGACCTGAACGGCATCCTTCGCGGGAAGCGCGTCCCCGCCGAGCAATGGCCGCGGGTCCGCGAGTCCGGGGTCGCGCTCTCGATCGCCATGTTCGCCGTCGACATGACGAGCGACGTCTGGGATACGCCCTACGTCAACATGGACAACGGGTACCCGGACATGCACATCCTTCCGTCCGGGCCGGTCTACCCGGTACCCTGGGAGGAGGGATGCGCCTTCTGCTTCGGCCGGGCGCTCGGCATGGACCACCGGCCGGTCCCCATCGACCCGCGCGGCGCGCTGGAGATGCAGATCGCCCGCGCCGAGGCGCTGGGGTTCGAGGTCTCGGTCGGCGCGGAGCTCGAGTTCTACCTGCTGGACCCGGAGACGGCGCGCCCGGTCGACGTCGGGAACCAGGTGTACGGCCTCGGCCGCGCGGCGGAGCTGGAGCACGTGATCGGCCCCATCCGGCGCCAGCTTCCCGGGGTCGGGATCCCCATCGAGCAGTCGAACCCCGAGTACGCGCCGGGGCAGGTCGAGGTCAACATCCGCTACGGCCCGGTGCTGGAGACGGCGGACCGGGTGATCGCGTTCCGCGCCTTCGTGAAGGAGCTGGCCGCGAAGCACGGCTACCTCGCGACGTTCATGTCCAAGCCCTTCGCCGCGGAGTCCGGGAGCGGGTTCCACACCCATTACTCCCTGTGGCGCGACGGGGCGAACACGTTCGCCGGGCCGGACGGCCGCCTCTCGCAGACCGGGCTCCACTACCTCGCGGGGATGCAGGAGCGCATGGCGGAGACCGCCCTCGCGTCCGCCACCACGCCGAACGCCTACCGCCGCCGCCGGCCGTACACCTTCTGCCCCGTCAACAACAGTTGGGGCAGGGACAACCGCACCGTCGGCCTCCGGGTGATCGAGGGGGCGCCGGATGCGATCCGCGTCGAGAAGCGCGACGGATCGGCGGACTGCAACCCCTACTACCTCATGGCCTGCGAGATCGCGGCGGGGCTCGACGGGGTCGAAGGGGAGCGCGAGCCCCGCCACTTCACCGATGCCAACGGCTACGAATTCCCGGAGGCCGATCCGATCCCCGCCGACCTGGAGACCGCTCTCCGCCGCGCACGCGGGTCGGATTTCCTGAGAAACGTCCTCGGCGAGGACCGCCTCGAGATCCTCGCCGGCCAAGCCGAGCGGGAGCTCGCCTTCATGGACGGGCAGGTCACCCAGGTCGAGACGGACCGCTACCTGCGGAACTTCTGATGCGCCTCGCCCGGATCACCGGCCGGGTCTCGGCCTCCGTCAAGTCCGGCGGGCTCGCGGGCCACAAGATGCTGCTGGCGGACTACGTCGGCCCGGACGGCGAGGTCCTGGAGCCGGCCGCCATCGTCACCGACGCCTGCGGCGCGGGTCCCGGGGACCTCGTGCTCGTCGCCGCCGGCTCCGCGGCCCGCATTCCCGCCGGGATGGCCGGCGTGCCGACGGACGCGACCGCGGTCGCGTTCATCGACCAGATGTCGGTCGGCGCCCGGAACGTCGATCCGCTGGCGGGTCCGGCCGGGCCGCCGGCGTCGAATCGCCGGAGGGCGGGCCGCCGGGGCTGAGGCCGGACCGCCAGGGCCGAGGCCCGAGGCCGGCGCGGCGGCCCGGCGGGCAGGGCGCGCCCGAGCCGGGTCGAGGCTGCGAGAATCCCCAGATCGAAGTACGGAGCGAGCTTCCATGAACCAGAAGGTACCCGCCGGGCATACCGCGCTCGGCATGATCGAGACCCGCGGCCTCGTCGCGGCCATCGAGGCGGCCGACGCCATGGTCAAGGCCGCCAACGTCCACCTCGTGTCCCAGACCCGCACCGGCGGCGGCCTCGTCGCGACGCTCATCCGGGGCGAGGTGGGCGCGGTCAAGGCGGCGACGGACGTGGGCGGGGTCGCGGCCGACAAGGTGGGGGAGGTGCTCGCGGTGCACGTGATCCCGCGCCCGCACGACGATCTCGCCGCGTTCCTCGACGACCTGGCCGACGGCGGGGAGTGAGCGGCGACCGAGCGGGAGTGGAGCGGCAACGGGTCGGCCGCGTCCTGGCCGTGTCACGCGCCCCGGCAGCGCCGCCCGTCCGACGCGGGCTCCCCGGTCTCCCGAACACCCCGGGTCGAGGCAAGGGGATCGGTCGCCCTTCACCGCCCAAGGCGGGCACGGGCGGGTTCCGCCGTGTCGCCGCGGCCGTCCCGAATGCGATACCAGCGCCCGGTCCGTCGCGCCCCCCGGTGTTCCTGCGCCCGGATCGGACCGGCATCCGTCGCCAGCCACCCGCGAAGGCCGCCGATCCGTCCGGTGCGTACTTCGCCGCGGCCGCGGGCCGCGGTCCCTCGGGCGGCTTCGGTCCGGGACCGGCGCCGCCTTCGCGTCTTCGCGCCTTCGCCTCCCGGTCCGTGCGGCCCACCGCCGCGTCTCGGGGCCATCGCGGTACGGGCCGGCGGCGAAGGCGGCGGCAATGGCCGGCGAAGAGTACGCGGCGGGGGGTGAGGTGATCCCCCGGGGACGATCGGAATGAGCACGGCCGAATTCGAGGCGTTCGCGGCGGCCCTGGCGGAGCGGGACGCGGCCCCCGCGCCGGCCGCGCCCGCCTTCGAGCGGGTGACCGTGCTGGGCGGCGGCCCGGAGGGGCGTCTGCTCGCCGCCCTCTGCCTCGCCGAGGGCGCGGAAGTGACCCTCTTCTCCGCCTACGGAGCGGAGCTCTCCGCGATCCGGAACGTCGGCGGCGTCACCCTCCGGGGGGCCGGTCCCGTCGGCACGTTCCCCGCGGGCCGCGACGCCGGCCCGTCGATCCGCCTGAGCGCGGAGCTGGATTCGGCCGTGCGGGGGGCGGAGCTGGTGTTCGTGACCGGCCCGGTGCTCAAGCAGCGTACCTACGCGATGGTGCTCGCCGACCACGTCGCGGACGGCCAGGTGCTGGCGCTCGTTCCCGGCCGTTCCCTGGGGGCGCTCGAAGCCGCCTGGTGTCTGCGGGTCGGCGGCTGCGAGGCCGACGTGGTGGTGGCCGAGGTCCAGGCCCTCCCGTACTGGGTCCGCGAGGACGGCACCGCCCTTCGCCTCACCCGCGCCGCCCCCGCGCCCGCCGCGGCCCTCCCGAGCGGCCGCCCGGACGTGGTCCAGGGGCTCGCCCGCTTCCTCCCCAACCTCGTCCCCGTCCGCACCGTGGCGGAGAGCGGATTCGCCGACGGGAGCGGGATCGTCGAGGCGCCCGCCCTGCTCCTCGGAGGCCCCGCCGCGCCCCCCGGCGGGCCGGCGCTGCCCCCCGGCGCGGAGCCCCTGCCCGAGCGCGATACGTTCCGGGCGCTCATCGGGGAACGGCGCCTCGCGGTGATCGCGGCGATGGCCGACGAACGCCGGCGGACCGCCGCCCGCTGGGGGGTGCGCGACCTCCCCGATACGCAAACGTGGCTCGACGCGGGCGCGGGCGCCCCGGCCGGCGAAGAGGCGCGTCCGGCGCCCGACGAGGCCCTCGCGCGGCGGCTCGTCCGCTGTGCGGTCATCGGCTCCCTGACCCCCCTCCTCTCCGCCGCGGCGGTCGCGGGAACGGAGGTCCCCGTGACCCGGGCGATGGCGGTGCTCGCCCAGACCGCGCTCGGCGGCGGCGACCTGGCCCACGCCGGCCGGCGGCTCGACACGATCGGCATCGCGGCGGCGGACCTCGACGACGCCCGGCGGGCGATGGACGCGATCGCCCGCGGGGAGCGGTGAAGGCCGCGGTGACCGCCGTGGATGCCGACCTCCGCTCGATCGCCGCCGCCCGCCGCGCCGCGGAGCGGGCCTGGGAGGCGTGGCGGAAGTTCCGCGGCGCACCGCCGGAGACGATCGACGCGATGGTGGAGGCGGTGGCCCGCGCCGTGGAGCCGGAGGCCGAACGGCTCGCCCGGCTGGCCGTGGAGGAGACCGGCCACGGCAACGTCCCGGACAAGCGGATCAAGAACCTGTTCAACGCGCTGTCGGTCGCCGAGTGGCTGCGGAACGTGCGCACCCTCGGGGTGCTGTGGCGGGACGAAGCGGCCGGGGTGGCCGCGATCGGCGAGCCGATGGGGGTGGTGGCCGCCCTCGTCCCGGTCACCAACCCGACCTCCACCGTCATCTTCAAGACCCTGTCCGCGATCAAGGCGGGGAACGCCATCGTCTGCGCGCCCCATCCGCGGGGGGTGAAGTCCGGGGCGGCCACCGCGGAGGTGCTCGCGCGCGCCGCCGAACAGGCGGGGGCGCCTCCGGGGCTCGTGCAGTGCCTCGACGAGGTGACGATCCAGGGCACGGCGGAGCTGATGCGCCATCGCCGCACGTCGGTGGTGATGGCGACGGGCGGCGCCGCGATGGTCCGGGCCGCCGGCTCCTCGGGCAAGCCGACCCTCGCGGTCGGCCCCGGCAACGTGCCGGCCTACGTGCACCGATCGGCGGCGGCGGACCTCGGCGAGGTCGCGGAGCGGATCATCGTCTCCAAGAGCTTCGACTTCGGCACCGCGTGCGTCTCCGAGCAGGCGGTGATCGCGGACGCCCCGATCGCTCGCGGACTGCGCCACGAGATGAAGCTCAAGGGGGCGTACTTCTGCACCTTGGCGGAGGCGGTCCGGCTCGCCGCCGTCCTGTTCGACCGCGGCGGGGGGATCGCCGCCCGGAACGTCGGCCAGTCGGCGAAGCGCCTCGCCGCCCTCGCCGGCTTCGACGTGCCGCCCCGCACCCGGGTCCTGGTCGCCGAGCCGGCCGGGGTCGGAGCCGCCGAGCCCCTCTCGGCGGAGAAGCTGAACCCGGTCCTCGCCTGGTACGAGACCGCGGATGCGGCGGCCGGGATCGCCGCCGCCGAATCCGTCGTGCGCTTCGGGGGATGGGGGCATACCGCCGTCGTCCACGCCCACGATCCGGCGGTGGTGGCCGAATTCAGCCGCATTCCGGCCGGCCGGGTCCTCGTCAACACGCCGGCGACCGCGGGTGGCATGGGGTTCTCGACCGGGCTCGAGCCGAGCTTCATGCTGGGCACCGGCACCGTCTCGGGGTCGATCGTGAGCGACAACGTGACCGCCCTCCACCTCATCAACATCAAGCGGGTCGCCTACGAGTCGCGGCCCTGGCGCGACCTCTACGACCTCTATGGAGCGGGGGAAGGGGACGGCCGGGAGGGGGACCGGGACCGGGGCGGTCGGAGCGATCGGGGCGGCGTATGAAGGTGGGCGAGGTCGTATGGGGCGGCCGGTACGCCGTCGCCGCCGGTGGCGAAGGCGGCTTGCGCCCGCGTTCCCCCCGGCCTCGCCGGATCGGGGCGGCGGGTCCCTCGGGGGGTGCGGAAAGCGCGCCGCTCCCGCTCCCGGTGGAGCCGCCGTCCCCCCGTGTCCGGCCGGCTCGCGCCCGGGGCGGCAGGCCGGTCGGCGCGACCCCGGGCGTGACCTCGGGCCCGGGGAGCGAACGGGAGGGCCGGCGATGACGGACCGGGTGACGATTCGCGCCCTCCTTCAGATCGACCGCCTGCAGCCCCGGTTCGCGGCCTACAACGGCGCCACCGTGCAGGGCTCCATCCCCCTCGCCGGGGACACCGTCCTCATCGGGGAGCTGGCCCCCGGCAACGAGGTGTTCGGGCTGGTCGACGCGGCCCTGAAGGCGAGCCGGGTGGAGGCGACGAGCCAGATCGTCGAGCGCGAGTTCGGGTTCTTCATCCTGCGCTCGCCCCTGAACGCGGAGGTCACCGCCGCGCGGGACGCGATCCTGGCCCGGCTCGGGATGCGGATGTCCGACCGGCTCCGGCCGCGGGTCGAGTCCACCCAGGTCATCACCTCCGTCGAGCCCTACCAGGCGCAGCTCCTCAACAAGTGGTCGTCCGGCTCGTTGGTCGTGCCGGGGCAGACCCTCGGGGTGCTCGAATGCGCCCCGGCCGCCTACGTCGCGCTCGCCGCCAACGAGGCGGAGAAGGCGGCCGAGATCGACGTGGTCCAGGTGCGGGCGGTGGGGCGGTACGGGCGGTTCTTCTTCACCGGGAGCGAGGCGGCGGTCGAGACCGCGATGGAGGCGTCGGTCGCCGCGGTCCGCGCCGTGGACGGGAGGGAGAACGCGCCGTGAGCACGGGGGGCGGGGGCGGCCTGGGCGGCCTGGGCGGGGGCGCCGCCCGGCGGCGGGTCGTAGGCGCCGAGCACGTCGAAGGGGCGAGCCGGCGGGGCCGGCGCTACCTCGAAGTGATGCCCGGCGCCATCGTCACCGAGCAGGCGCGCGAGTCCGCGGCCCGCCTCCGGGTGGACCTCCGCACGGGACCCCTCGACCGTCCGGCCGTACCGGCGCCGGACGGGGCCGCCGCCCTCGTGCGCGGCCTGTACCGGAGGAACCCGAAATGGACGGCGCCGCGGCCCCCGGCCGGGCGCAACGCGGTCCGCTTCGGGCGGGTGGCGGTGGTCGGGGCGGGGGGCGTCGGGGCCAACGTGGCGCATCTCGCGGCCAGCGCCGGGATGGCGGAGGAAGTGGCTCTGGTCGACGTCGTGCCGGGGCTCGCCGAATCGATCGCCCTCGACCTCAATCACGCGGCCGGGGTGACCCGCTCCCGGAGCGTGGCCCGCGGCGGGGCCGACCTCGCCCTCGCCGCGGATGCGGACGTGGTGGTGGTGACGGCCGGCCGGGCTCGCGCCCCCGGGATGTCGCGGGCCGACCTGCGGGAGGCCAACGGCCGCACCGTGCGGGCCGTCGCGGAGGCGATCCGGACCGCGGCGCCGCGGGCGGTGGTGGTCATGGTCTCCAACCCGCTGGACGAGATGACCGCGGAGGCGCTTATCGCCACCGGCTTCCCGCGCGAACGGGTGCTCGGCATGGCCGGAACGCTCGACTCCGCCCGTTTCCGGGAGGCGCTCGCGCGCGAAGCGGGGGTGGAGGTCGGCGAGGTGGAGGCGATCGTGCTCGGCAGCCACGGGCCGGAGATGGCGCCGGTGGTCTCGCGCGCCCGCATCCGCGGCGCTCCGGTGGACCGTGTGCTGAGCCCGGCGCGAGTCGAGGCGTGCGTAGAACGGACCATCGAGGCCGGCGCGCGGGTGGTGGCCCTCCGCAAGACCGGGTCCGCCTCCCTCGCCCCCGCGCACGCGACCGTGGAGGTCCTCGACCACCTGCGGGGGGCGCGGGCGGGCGCCGTCCCGGTCTCCGTCCGGCTGGAGGGCGAGTACGGGCTGGAAGGCGTGGTGCTGGGCGTCCCCTGCCTGCTCGGACCCCGCGGCCTCATCGAGGTCCGGGAGATCGCCCTCGCCGCGTCCGAGCGGGCGGCGCTGGCGCGGGCCGCGGCGGCGGTCCGCGCCCGGACCGCGGGCGGCCGCCCCGCCGCGGCGGGTTAGCGGGGCGACGCCGGTCTCGCCACCGGCCGCCGCGGCCGGGACGCGGCTGCACTACCGGCTTCTTCGCGTCAGGTATGGATCGATGACGGTGCGGAGCGCCTCCGGGGGCGGGCGGTTCGAGGAGCTCGGCGCCTACGTCCGGGCGAAGCGGGTCGGGCCGTTCGTGTTCGTGGCCGGCACGACCGCGATCGAACCCTCCGGGCGCCTGCACGCCCCCGGCGACACCTACGCCCAGACGCTCTACGCCTTCGGCCGCATCGAGCGTGCGCTCCGGGAGGTCGGGGCGGAGCTCCGGCACGTGACCCGCACCCGCGCGTTCCTGAGCGACCTGCGGACCGGCGCGGAGTACGTGCGCGCCCACGGCGAGGTCTTCGCGGACGTCCGGCCGGTGACCACCGGGGTCGGGGCGGGGCTCACCACCCCCGGCATGATGGTCGAGGTCGAGGCCGACGCGGTGATCCACGACCCGGACGGCAACGTCCTCTACTGAGCCATGCACGGTCCGGCCGGCCAGCGCAATCGGACTTCAGGCCCCGGATTCGAGCCGGTGGGCGAGACCGGCAGGTCCGTGAGCGCGGCCGGGCAGCGCCAGCGCCAGCGACGGTGATGCCGATGGCCCGGGGCGGCGACGTTGTCTGAATCCGAATCGACCGCCGCGGCCTTCCGCCGCTTCTTCGCCGAGTTGAGCGGCGGCAAGGGGTTGTCCCCACGACAGTGGCAATGCGAGCTGTCCGACCCTCCTGCCTGCGGGAACCGTCTGATCCGCATCCCCACGGGCTTCGGCAAGACCCTCGGGGTGCTCGCGGCCTGGACTTGGCATCGTGTGCGCCGGCGTGACGAAGACTGGCAAGACTGGCCCCGCCGCCTGGTCTGGTGTCTGCCGATGCGGGTGCTCGTCGAACAGACCGAGAGCGAAGTCCGGTCGGCGCTCCGGCGCATCGGGCGGCTGTGGGATGGGGAGGGCGCCCATGACGGCAAGGTCGGCGTGCACCCGATCATGGGCGGCGCCGACACCGGCCGCTGGCATCCGTACCCCGAAGCCGACGCCGTGCTGATCGGAACGCAGGACATGCTGCTTTCGCGCGCGATGAACCGCGGCTACGGAAGCCCCAGAGCGCGCTGGCCCATGGAGTTCGGGCTGCTGAGCCAGGATGCTCTCTGGGTGATGGATGAAGTGCAGTCGATGGACGTGGGCCTTGCCACTTCAGGACAGCTTCAGGCGTTTCGGGACGAGGATCGATGCGCGGGCAAGACGCTGCGGCCCTGTTTCACGTGGTGGATGAGCGCGACCCTGCAACGCGGCTGGTTGGAGAAGAGCCCGGACACCGCCGGCTTGACCGGGGAGCTTGCGCGGAGTACGCACCGGATCGAGGCGGAAGATCGAATTGGAGACCTGTGGGACGACGTGGCCAAACCCCTGGAAGTCGTTACGTTTGCCAATCCGAAGGCGCTCGCTCGGGACGCATCTCGGCGTCACCACGGCCGCGGTTGCGGAAAGGAAGGGCCGACCCTGATCGTCCTCAACACGGTCAAGCGCGCCGTCGAGGTCTGGAAAGCGCTCCGGGCGGACAGGGAGCTCGAGGCGACGGGCGCGGACGTTCGCCTGATCCACAGCCGCTTCCGTCCCCCCGAACGCAAGTCCTGGGGCGGCGCCTTCCTCGACCGTGCGGCATGTGCGCCGGGGGTGAACCGTATCATCGTCTCCACCCAGGTGATCGAAGCGGGTGTGGACGTCTCCGCATCGCTTCTGGTCACCGAACTCGCCCCTTGGACCAGCCTCGTGCAGCGGTTCGGCCGGTGCGCACGGTGGGGCGGATCGGGCCAGGTGGTCGTGGCGGACTTCGGGTACGACAACGACAGGAAGGCTGCTCCCTACGCGAAGGATGCGCTCGATGCGGCGCGCGATGCCTGCGGTGCGCTGCCGGACGTGGCGCCGACCCATCTCGAACGTTTCGAGGAAGAGCACGAAGCACGGCTGCCGCGCCTCTATCCGTATGAACCCGGGCGCCTGTTGCTGCGCCACGAGCTGGACGACCTGTTCGACACCTCGCCCGACCTGTCGGGCGCGGACGTCGACGTCAGCCGCTTCATCCGGTCGGGTGACGAACGCGACGTGCAGGTGTTCTGGGCCGAAGTCGACGACGGTGACCGCCCTTCGCCGAACGTCAAGCCGACGCGGGACGAGCTTTGCAGCGTGCCCTTCCTCGAAGCTCGCGACTGGCTGTGCAAGCCGAAGTCGGAGAACCTCAAGGCGGACGTCCGGGCGTGGGTCTGGGATTGGCTGAACCGTGAGTGGCGGGTCGCCGTGCGGCGCGACCTCCATCCCGGCCAGACGGTATTGGTGGAATGCGGTGTGGGAGGCTACCTCGGGGATCGGGGTTGGGATCCGGATTCCGGGGAACCCGTGGCGCCGGTGCAGCTCGACGGGGCGGCACGCCAGGAGAGCAGACCATGCTGGACGCGCGACGGTGACGGCTGGCGCCTCGGTACGCGGCGCGTTCGTGCGCTCCCACTCTCGCCCGAGGATCACGCCGATGCCGCCGAAGACGACGAATCGCTGAGCGTGACCGGCGGCTGGCAGACCATCGCCACCCACGGCCTGCGGGTCGGCGAGGCAGCCGAGCGTATCGCGGCTGCCGTCGCCCTCGCCCCGGACAAGGCCGGACTGCTGCATCTGGCCGGGCGCTGGCATGATCTCGGCAAGGCGCACGCCGCGTTCCAGGGCTCCATCCAGGCCGATGGCCGACCCGCACGAGACGACATCGCCAAGGCGCCGGACCGCGCATGGCCGTGCAGCACCCGCAACCTGTACCGGATCGACCCCGGCGACCAGCGGCGCGGATTCCGCCACGAGCTGGCGAGCACCCTCGGCCTGTTCGGCGTGCTCCAACGCCACGAACCACAGCACCCGGCGCTGCTCGGCCCTTGGCGCGATTGGTTCATCGCCATGGGGGAGGACGGCAGGGCCGACCACCCTGCGGGAGACGCGGATACCGCCGGGCCGACCGCCATCGAGCGGGAAATCCTCGATCTGGACGCCGGCGAGTTCGACCTGCTCGCGTATCTCGTCTGCGCCCATCATGGCAAGGTGCGAATGGCTTGGCATTCGAGCCCCGCCGACCAGGAGGCGAACGATCACGGGCTCCGCATCCGGGGCGTCCGGGAAGGCGACGTGCTGCCGCCGGTGCCGCTGGCCGGGGCCGACGGCGAATACCACCGACTCCCCGCCACGGCGCTGGACCTCTCCCCCTCCGAAGCGGGCCTGAGTCCCCGTACCGGCAGGAGCTGGAGTGAACGTGTGCTGAATCTCGTCGAGCGCTTCGGCCCGTTCACGCTGGCCTGGCTGGAGGCCCTGCTGCGCGCCGCCGACCAGCGCGCATCGAAGGAGAAGGTGGCGGATACACTGTTGCAGACACGGGAGAACGGCAATGCCGGATCATCGGTGGACGGAGGCGATCGAACGCTGGCGCAACCTGCCGGAGGAGGAGCGCCGCCGCCGGCATCGGGAGGCGATTCCCCGCCACGTCGCCAACTCCATGGCGATGGAGGGCGAGCCGGTGGACGAGGCCTGGATCCGGGAACGACTCGCCCGCCGCATTCGGCCACCCGCTACGTCGAAACGTCCCTCGGCGTCCTGAGCTACCGGGAGCTCGCTCCACTGCTCGCGGAACGGGTCGCCGACACCGAGCTCGCCATTTCCCATCGGATGTTTGCCGATCTGCCCGTTCACGACCTTCTGCTCGATCTCCACCGGCGCATCTGCATGGACCTGACGCCGGACGTGGCGGGGCGATGGCGTCTTCGAGACGTCCGCGTCGGTGGACATCAGGCGCCGCCGTACTGGCAGGTCCCCATGCTGATGCGCAATTACGCCGCCGATCTCGAGGCGCGAATGGGCAGCCTGGACACCACCCCCGGTGAACGGCTCATCGACGATCTCGCATTTGCCGAAGGCCGTCTCCTGCACGTCCATCCGTTCGAGGACTTCAACGGACGTGTTTCCCGCCTGTTCCTCATCGAGCTGCTGTACCGGCTCGATCTGCCGGTCATCGATCCGGCCGCATCTTCGGCGGAGGAAACCGAGCGCTATTTCGCCGCGTTGCGGGCGTATGACCGACGCGACCCACGGCCCCTGTCGGCGATCTGGCGACGCCGCTTCTCGCAGGGGAGCTCGGGATGATCCACGTCCATGAGCTCGATGGCTGCGCACCCGCGCCGCTGGCGCACTACCTGAAGGCGCTCGGCATCCTGCGGCTGGTTGCGGAGCAGGCTGACGAGAATGTGCGCGGGTGGTGGAAAGGGAATCGCTTTCTGCTCGCTACCGGGTTGACGAAGGAAGAGCTTGAAGGGTTCTTCGTGCGCGAGTACCAACCCACGCCATTCGTTTCGCCCTGGAACAAGGGCGCGGGTTTCTTTTCCGAGGAGGACTCCGGAATCCATCCGCTGGAGAATTCGACGAGCCGCCGATTCGAGAGCTTTCGTTCCGGCATCGAGGCAAGCCGGTCCCGGCTGGAACAATTGTCAAAGGCGGATAAATCCGTTCGGGATATCAAAGCCGAGGCCAAGCGGCCGGGAATGAGCAGAGCCGAGAAAGATCGGATCAGGAACTCGGAGGATTACAGGAAGAGGCTTCGAGAAGCAGACAAGCAGTTCAAGCAGCTCAAGGCGAATGTAATTCCCGATCTCCGTTCGAATTGGCGCGGCCCGCACAGAGAGTGGATGGACGCGGCAATAGTGTTGGGTGGCGACGGGACTCCGAAGTATCCCGCACTGCTTGGCAGCGGAGGCAACGACGGCAGGCTCGATTTCACGAACAACTTCATGCAGCGGCTCGGTGACGTATTCGACCTCGGCAGTGACGACGGCAGACCGCAGCCTGGCGCGCGAGCTTGGTTCTCAGGAGCCCTGTGGAGCCAGCCGGTTCCGGGTAACTTGCCCGGGCAGCCGGTCGGGCAGTACCTGCCGGGCACGGCGGGCGGCGCCAACAACGGGAACGGCCCGGACGCGGGCAGCATGGTGAATCCGGTGGATTTCATCCTGATGCTCGAGGGTACGATTACGTTTACGTCACATGCTTCCCGCCGCTTCGGCGCATCGGAGTCCTCCCGAGCCGCTTCGCCGTTCGTCGTCGATGCCTGCGGTGCGGCCTATGCGAGCGCGGCAGAATCCGATGAAACCGCGAGAGGCGAGCAATGGATGCCGCTGTGGTCACATCCGTTGTCCTATGCGGAGCTGCGCCGGCTGCTCGCCGAGGGCCGCGCCCAAATCGGCTCGAAAGCCGCACGGGAACCCCTCGACATCGCCCGGGCCGTCAAGCGTCTGGGGATCGCACGAGGGATCGGGGCATTCCAGCGATATGGTTACATCGAGCGCAATGGGCAATCGAATCTGGCCGTTCCTCTGGGCCGGTTCGAGGTGTCGGATGAACACTCCGAGTCGCTGGCTTGCATCGACGACCTCGATACGTGGCTACGCCGCTTGCGCCGAGAAGCACGTGGCCGCCACGCGCCTGCTCGGCTTGCGACGGCGGACAGACGGCTTGCCGATGCACTTTTTGCCGTCACCGAGCGCCCCCGGAGCCCCGAAGGCTGGCAACGTACGCTTGCCTGTCTGGCCGAAGTCGAACGGACCATGCGTAGCGGAAGCGGTTTCGGTGCACAGCCCGTACCTTGCCTGCGTCCGGAATGGGTTACGGCGAGCTACGACGGCACGGCCGAATTCCGATTGGCCCTCGCCTTCGCACTCCAGTCGTGCGCTTATCGTGTCGGCGGCCGACGTGTCGAAGATCATGTCCGCCGCCATTGGCTTCCTTTGGAACGGAGGCGCCTTGGGCCGCCTTCCGATCCTGAACGAGGGCCGCGCTTCGCCACGACCGGGGCCGGCTCCACGGCAAGGCTCGAAGTCTCACCGGAGGTCGTCATGGACGGCCGGCGCGGCCTTGACGACGCCATCGCCCTGGTCGAAAGGCGATTGGTGGAGGCGTCCCAGCGCGAAGGCCGCCATTTGCCGCTCAGGGCCGCGCCGCACGCCGCCGCCGGGGCCGCCGACCTCGCCAGCCTGCTTTCCGGTGGCGTGGACCTCGACCGTAGCCTGATGCTGGCGCGGGCGCTCATGGCTCTGGATCGCGGGGCATGGGCCGAACGATACGTGCCCACTGAATCACCGCGCGCCCCGGATTGGCCCGACGACGCCTGGTTGGCGATCCGTTTGTGTGCGCTTCCCTGGCCGCTCAGGACGCGCTCCGGGTTCGAACTCGACATCGGAACCGATCCGGCGCTCGTCCGACGTCTTGCCGCCGGCGACGCCGCGTCCGCCGTTGATCTCGCCTTGCGGCGCCTTGGAGCGGCCGGCGTTTGCTGCACCGTGCGCGTTGCCACCACGTCTCCCGCCACCGCCCGACGGTGGGCTGCCGCCCTGGCCTTTCCCATCACGGAAGGAACCGCCGAGCGGTTCCTGCACCGTCTCGATCCGAACCTCGATCCGAACAAGGAGTGAGCATGGACAACTACCTGGAGCCTCTTCAGAACGCCAGACGCCTGCTGTTCAAGATTCCCCTGGAGCCTCTCCTGGGCCGCCGGTTCCAGCCCACGGGGTTCCCCTCTCTTGGCGCCGCGACGTTTCGGACGAGCGATGGCGAGAGCCTGTTGGTGGAGTCCGCGCAGAGCATGGCCAATCATCTGGAGATGACCATCTGGGACCCCGTCAGAGAGGACGTCGAGGAAGAACTGGTCGGACTTTCGCACGTGCGCGTGACCCGAAAAGGCAAGTTTCTGACCGATACGCTCCTCGAGTCGCATCGAATCAACAGCCCCTATCTCCTGACGTCTTCCGACAGGACGTTCCTGGACGTTCTTCTGGAGACGCTCAGGCGGGAGCTGGGCCAAGATACGGTGGACGAGAACAAAGGGTTGATCGACCGTCGTGGATTGGCGCGAGCCCTTCTCGAATTCGACTGCGGCTCTCTGGTACACGGATGCTTTCTTTCCAACGACAAGGTGAAGCTGAAGAAGGGGGACAGGCAAGGGGTTGCCCTGGCAGGCGGCCGCCTGCGCGTCGCCCGCGCCCTGTCGTCCTTCATCGAGGCGGACGACGTGCGCGTCGCCCCCTCCGGCGGGGTGAAGAACGATCACGTCAACCCCTCGGGGGACACCAGGGCAGGGTTCGGCAACGTCCCGTTCGCGCGCGACGAATACACTGCCGGGCGGATCACCCTCTACGTCAATCTGGATCTGGTGCAGATACGCGGCTACGGGTTGGGCGATGCGGTGGAGCGGCTGCTGATCCTCTTGTCCCTGTACAAGCTTCGTGCGCTCACCGGCGAAGGGATGCGGCTCCGAACCGCCTGCGACCTGCGGGTCCTGGACGATGAGGTCAGAGCCGTCATGCCCCAGGGTTGGGTTCTTCCTTCGCTCGAAGATCTGGAACGAGATCTGAAGCCCGCCATCGCCGATTGCAAGGACCGCATGGCCGTGACCTCCGTGACGTTCGAAGACGAGCTCAAGAAGGGCAGGTCCGAGGATCGAGCCGGGACGGACGACCCTGCCGATCAGGGAAACGGCGGCGGATAAGGCCATGCCGCGGTCACTTGCCTTTCGCTTCCTCGCCGGGCGCTACCACGCCACGCCGTTCGGCCACCACGTCAACGAAGGGTTGATCGAGTGGCCGCCCTCGCCGTGGCGGCTTCTCCGCGCATTGATCTCGGTGGGCTACACGTCCGGCGCCTGGAACGGCGCAGGCCCGCCGGCCGCTGCCCGCGGCCTCGTCGAGAAGCTGTCCGCCGAACTCCCCTGCTACCGTCTTCCGTCCGCGACCGGCGCCCACAGCCGTCACTACATGCCCCTCGGCGTGCTGGACGTCGGTACGAAGAGAGAGAAGACGACGCTGGTGTTCGACACCTGGGCACGGCCCGATGACGAAGAGATGACGGTGACCTGGAAGGACGTGCGTCTGGATCGGGCCGAATCGTCCATTCTGGATGACCTCGTGCAATGCCTGAACTACCTGGGACGATCCGAGAGCTGGGTCGAAGGACGGGTGATGGGGGAGGGCGAGCCGGTACCGGAAGCCAACTGTTTTCCCGATCAGCGCGGGGCGATGCCCGGTCACGGCTGGGAGCAGATCACCCTTCTCGCGCCTGCAATCGCTTCCGACTTTGCGGCTTGGCGGGCGAAACAGCTCGAAGAGGCGCTGGCCGACCTGCCGCTTCCGGAAGGACGGAAGCCGTCCAGATCGTTGCTCCGTAAACGCGAAAGGGCTGCCGAACCCTGGCCCGACGACCTGCTGGACTGCTTGCAGAAGACCACGACATGGTGGCGCTCCCACGGTTGGAGCCAGCCCCCCGGCAGCCGGCGCGTCTCCTACCGGCGGCCGTCGGACGCGATTGCGGTCGGAGCGCCGAGGGCGAAACGATCCGCCCCGCCCGAGCAACGGGTCGAAGCCATGCTCCTCGCCCTCACCAACGCCAGCCGGAACGATCATGCCCTGCCGCCGGTGACCCGGACCCTGCCGCAAGCCGAGCTGCTGCATCGGGCGCTCGTCGGCAACGCGGCCCGGCATGGACCGCCTCCGCCCGAGCTCACCGGATGGGACGGGGACGGCCGGCCGCTCCGAGGGCCGCATGAACACGTGCACGTCAACCCGCTCGATCTCGACGGTGACGGTCACCTGGACCACGTTCTCATCTGGGCGCGGATGGGCCTCGGCGCCGAGGCCCAGGCCGCCGTCCGCGCCGCGCGGAAGACGTTTACGAAGGGCGGCATCGAGCCGTTGCGTCTGGCTCTGGCCGCGACGGGCGACTTGCGCGATCTGGTCCGGCTACCGGGCAGGTATGGGCAACGTATCGCCCGCATCTCGGGCTGTGCGGAGCTCTGGCAGTCGGTCACCCCTTTCGTTCCCCCCAGATACGTCAAGGCGACAGGCAGGAATACGCTCGAAGGCCAGGTACGCGCCGAATTGCATTCGCGGGGACTGCCCGAACCGGCCGCGGTCCATCAGCTCGCGCCGATGCCCCGGAGCCAAGGCGATGCCGCCCCGACCACCGGAGCGGTTGCCGGAGCGGGTGAGACGGCCTGGTATCGCTTCCGACATTTCACCCTTTCCCGCCGTCGCGGACCGCAGCCGCCGATCGCCGGCGGGTTCGCCGTCCGGCTGGAATTCGGGCGCCCGGTTCCCGGTCCCATCGCGCTCGGCTACGGGTCCCACTTCGGCCTGGGTTTGTTCGGACGGAGCACGAGCGTTCGTTCCGGAGACGCATCGGAGGGATGATCGACCGGCCTTCTCCCACCCTCCACGGATCCGTACTCCTGATTCTCAGGGCGTCAAAGCAGTGATTTGGTCTCTGGTAACCTCGCTGTAGCGGCCATCCCGAAGCCGATAGGTGTCGGTTACGGGCTCTTCGGCGGCCTTGCAGATCCAGGCGAACATGGTCCGCAAGGAGGCGCACGTATCCTTTCGGGAGAGTACATGGCGCATCCTGAGCGAGCTGAAGATTCGGCGCCCGTCTTCGATTTCATGAAAGCCTGGATGCAGCTTCTTCAATTCTCTCTTGGGATTGCGGATCGTTTCGACGTCCCCGGGATGATCCTCGATCGCCGTGCCGAGCACCCGGTTCACGGCCTGGCTGTCCGCGAAATAGTACGCTTCCAGCATGTTCACGAAGAAATGGACGGAGGCGCGGCGTCTGTTCTCCGGCGAAAGAACCGTGTCCATCGCGGTACGATACCGGTCGAAGACTTCCCGTATTTCTCCCGCCCTGTTCGCTTCCAGATCATCGATCAGAACGACGAATCGGGTTTCGGACGAGAGATATTTCCGGGCCGGCAGACCGATGTCGATTGCATCCCGGTCGGGAATGACCTTGCCGGTCCCCACCATCCGCAGCTTGCGTCTCGGTGACGTGATCGGCGATCGCTGACCGATCCTCCGGAATGACTTTGAACGAACATCTTCCGGTTTCCGAGACGGACCGGAAGAACTCCGGAAGAAACGTCTCTTCGCCCTCTCCGGTGACGAGCAGGCCAAAGCGGACGAAAGGCTGGCGGGGGCTGGGGAGGACACCAACCGAATTCACGTCTCCGCTCCAGCGGGCGCGGTCGGTCCTTGAGGCGCGACGGTCTCCGACATGTAGAGTGCGCCCGGCGGATACACATCGAGCAGATCACGGACCTCTTCCATTTCGCTCAACCGATCGAACCGCGCCCGGCCGCCCTCGACCCCGGCGACCAGAATGTCCCGGGGCTCGAACTGGCTGATGAGGACAGGGGAGTGGGTAGCCAGAAATACCTGCCGGTTCCAGCTCTCGGCGGCGGTCTTGACCGCCTCCGCGAAGACGGCGAGCGCCCACGGATGGAGAGACGCCTCCGGTTCGTCGAAGAGCAGGATCGATGCCCGCTCTTTCCCTTCCGAGAACAAGGCGATCAGCAGGAGGAGCATATGCACGTATCCATCGGAGACCCCCGACGCGAGTATTCTTTTCCGGCGCCCCTTTTCCAGGAAGCTGGCGTACACCGAGCCGGGTCCCGTCTGTTCCACGACGATGCCGTCGAAGTCCGGGAACGCTCTTCTCATGTATCGGATGATCGTGTCGTAGCGTTCGTCCACGCGTTGTTTGTCCTGGAGGTTCCTGAGCACCGACCAGGCGTTGTTCCCGCGGTCCCAGAGCCTCGTCTCGTGGCTGCTTTCCGAACCACGTTGCTTGATGGGCCACAGATGAAATGACCTCGAGTGGTAGAAACGAACGAAGTGGAGTAGCTGATCGAGATATTCGGCCTCTTCGGCGCCGCGGTTGAAATCCAGGAACAGGCCCAGGCTGAGCTTCTGGGGTTGCCGCAGACCGGTCGGTACGGGCTGTGCCATTCTCGTATTGTACAATGCTACTTCGCTCGAGCCCGGGTTCCGGGTGATGAGGTCTTCATCACGCGAAGACGACCGGAGCTTTTCACCCGGGAATTCTTCGATTCTTCCCGCCGAGAACGAGAATGAAAGACCATATGAGACTTCGGCGGTCGCCAACTCGATCATGATACCTTCGTCACTTCCTGCTCCATCCCGGAGAATGCCGATACCGTGGTCGCGTCGGGACGATGCGAGATCGACCCCCCGGATGGCGCAGTCCCTGAAGAAATAGAGCGTGTCGAGCAGCGTCGATTTGCCGGCGCCGTTCGGGCCGAAGACGATGTTGATAGGCCCCGCGTCGAGCTCGATGTCCGCAAGCGCGCGGTAGTTTCGGACTCGAATTCTCTCCAACCCGGCCAATGGACCGCCCCCTGAACGCCTGCCCCGAGGCGAGCCATCTTACCTGTCTTGCGCCGCCTCCGTATCCTCGATGAGGTTCCGATGTGTCAGGGCTTCCCACCGACGCCGGCAGAGGCTACAGGCGGAGGCGCGTCCGGCGGTTCGGGGCGCGGGTGCGGAGCGCTTCCCTGCATGCCCCGGACCTCCACCCGCACGCCACCCTTCGGCCGCCGCCGGCGGAACGTCTTCTCGTTCCAGCTCCGGCCCTCGCGCTGGTCGATGACCACCGGATGCTCCGCCTCCCCCGCACCGTGCTCCATGTGCCCCGCGGTCTGCTCCACCCCCTCTCCTCCAGGGCCTTCGGCGGCGGCGGCTTCGCATCGGCGTGGTTCGAGCTCCGGCGCCGGCATCGCCGGCAGGTGGGCGGTCTCGTCATCCGGGACGACCGTGTGGTGCGGCACGCCGCGCTCCGCGACTACGAGTGGCCGTGGCGCCGCCTCATGCACCGGGTGACCGCCGGAGGCTCCGTGCCGTGCTGAACCCGCAGCCGGCTCAAGTCCCCCGCGGCGGTTTTGCGCTGCGGAATCGGCTTGGCGGACACGCCCTCCCGATCCGGCCGGGCTGGCTGGCGGGATCGGGCCGAAGCGGATCCAGGGCCGCGAACGGGCCGGGCACGGCGCGTCCCGTGGACCCGACGAATACAATCTCCGGGATTCCCGGAGCGGTCCGGTGCGACAATCGATCCATGCGTTTCTTCAACACCGAAGGGCCGATGCGCCCGGACGACCACTACGCGATCCCGCCGCTGGAGCGGATGGACGTAGACGAGCTTCTGGACCTGATCCGGGCCGAGCGCTACTTCGTGCTGCACGCGCCGCGGCAGACCGGCAAGACCTCCGCGCTCATCGCCCTGCGGAACCTCCTGAACAGCGGCGAAGCGGGCGACTTCCGCTGCGTGGACGTGAACGTCGAGGTCGGCCAGGTGGCGCGCGGCGACACCGCGCGCGGCATCCGCGCCATCCTGAGCAGTCTCGCTCCCGGGCCCGCCTTCTGGGCGACGACTACCCGCGCGGGGTCTGGCCCGACGTCTTTCGGCAATCCGGTCCCGAAGACGCACTGAAGGACTTGCTGGTCGAGTGGCGCCTGGAGAACCCGACGCCGCTGGTGCTGCTGGTGGACGAGATCGACTCACTGGTCGGCGATACCCTGCTGTCGGTGCTGCGCCAGCTCCGGGCCGGCTGCGAGCAGCGCCCCGAGGGCTTCCCGCAGAGCGTGGTGCTGTGCGGGGTGCGGGACATCCGCGACTACCGCATCCGGTCGAGCACCGGCGAGGTCATCGCCGGGGGGAGCCCGTTCAACGTGGCGGCGAAGTCCCTTCGCCTGGGCGACTTCTCGCAGGCCGAGACGCGGGCGCTGATGGCCCAGCACACCGAGGAGACCGGCCAGCGCTTCTCGGCGGCGGCGCAAGGCGCGGTGTGGACGCAGACCCGAGACCAGCCCTGGCTGGTGAATGCGCTCCTCGCCGGGGCGTGCTTCGACGACAAGGCGGGGCGGGACCGCTCGCGCACCATCGAAGAGGACGACGTCTACGCGGCGCGCGAGGAGCTGATCCTCTCGCGGCGCACGCACCTCGACCAGCTCGCGCACAAGCTGGAGGAGGTGCGGGTGCGGCGGGTCGTCGAGCCCATCCTGAGCGGCGGTGAGGCGCGGCGCCAAGTTCGGGACCTCGAATACCTCCGCGACCTCGGCTTCATCGACGGCGGCGAGCCGCCGCGCATGGCGAACCCGATCTGCACGGAGGTGGCGCCGCGCGAGCTGGGCTACATCCTGCAAAGCAGCCTGGGCGTGCACGCGGCTTGGTACGTGGACGACGATGGGCGGCTGGACCTGACCAAGCTGCTGGCGGCGTTCGGCACCTTCTTCCGCGAGCATTCCGGGCACTGGCTCGGGCGCTTCTCCGAGTATCCCGAGGCGGCGCCGCAGCTCATCTTGCAGGCGTACCTGCATCGGGTGGTGAACGGGGGCGGCCGCATCGAACGGGAGTACGGTCTCGGGCGCGGCCGGACGGACCTGCTGGTGCGGTGGCCGCGCGAGGCGGGCCAGCCGTCGGCTCTCTGGGAGCGGTTCGTGGTCGAGTGCAAGGTGCTGCGGGATTCGGCCCGGAAGAGCCTCGCCGGCACGATCGAGCGCGGAGCGCTTCGACCGGCAGATCCCCGGCCGCTTCGAGGCCATCGTCGACCAGGACGATGCCCTGGACGCCCTGAAGGACATCCCCACCGGAGAGGCCAGCACCACGCTCTGCGGGAAGCCTGCCGGGCGCTTGGCGTAGCCGCCGCGTAGCTGCTGCTGCACCGCGAGGAGCGGTTCGCCTTGCAGCGTGTCGATCTCGTCGATGAGGAGGACGAGCGGCGCCGGGTCGGCCGCCGCCCACTGCGCCAGCGCGTCGCCCAACGCCTGGTCGGGGCCGGACTTGGCGAGGATGCCGGGCCAGGCTTCGTCCAGGAATCCGTCGCCCAGGGTCGTCTTCGCCCACGAGGCGAGGCTGCCGAGCACCGCCCGCATCGCCCGCTCCACGTCGCCGCGGGCCGTGCCGGCGGTCTCGACGGTGGCGTACACGCAGCAGCAGCCCTGCCCGTTCAGCAGGTCGCGGAGCGCGAGCAGGGCGGACGTCTTGCCGGTCTGGCGGGGGGCGTGCAGCACGAAGTACTTCTTCATCCGGACGAGAAGCAGCACCTCGTCCGGGTCGAAACGCGCGAGGGGCGGGATGCAGTAATGGTCCGCCGGGCTCACCGGGCCGGCGGTGTTGAAGAAGCGCACGGCTCGGCTCCCCGGCGGCCATCGACGGCGCATCGACGCCCCCTGCCGATGGGTTCTTCGCCGTCCGGCGCGAGTATCGCACGACGCCGCTCGCCGCCTCGCGGGAGTCCGGCAGAGCGGCCCGCGGGCGCCCCGTCTTCGACCTCGGGAGGGTGCGGAGCAGAGGCGGTCTGGCCGGGCGGGACGCTTCCGCTTCCAGGGCGCCCGCCGCTCCGTTCCGAATCGAGCCGGGACCGAGCCGGGATCGAACCAGGATTGCCCGCGCAAGCCGGCTCCTCTGCGTGAGACGGTTTCGGCCCCAGGATTCCCACCGCTTGATCCCTTGGCGCAACATCGCTTTACTGCGGCATCATCCGGGGCCGACCGGGAAGGGGGCGGCGACGGGAACGGACGCCCCTGGAGCCTCGAAGCCGTCCGGGGAGTCGGAGGGCGGGCGGCAAGGACGGGCGCTCCGCCCCCGGAACGCCGCCCCGGCGGTTCCCGTCGCGCGAACCCGCGCACCGGGGCGACGAGAGGCGGCGGAACGCCGCCGCAGAAGGCGGAACGAGGAACACAGAAGGCAGAACACGGAACGCAGGAGGAAGTCATGCAATACCGAATCGACCGGGCGCTCGCGCCCCTGTTCGCGGCCTTGGCCATCGGGGCCGCAGCGGCCCTGCCGCCGCCGGCGGCGCACGCCGCGGGCGACCCCGTCAAGGTCGGCTTCATCGGCTCGTTCGCGTCCGACACGGGCCGGAGCACGCTCCGCGGAGCGGAGATCGCCATCGAGGAGCTGAACGCCGGCGGCGGGGTGCTCGGCGGGCGGATGATCGAGCTGGTCTCGGCCGACACCCGCGAGGACGTGACCGAAGGCATCAAGGCCTACGAGTACCTGAACGAGGTGGAGAAGGTCGACTTCATCGTCTCCGGCTCGATCGACGACGTCTCCCTCGGGTGGTTTCCCCGCATGGCGGAGTACCGGACCCCGACCCTCGACACCTGGACCTCGTACATCGGGCTCATCGACAAGGTCGGGGAGGAGTACGAGAAGTACAAGATGTACTTCATGAACATCGCGTGCGACTACGCCCTCGGCACCCTGTACGTCGACTTCGGCAAGGACGTCCTCGCGAAGCAGATGGGCTGGAAGTCCACCGTGATCCTCCAGGAGGACACCGCGTTCGCGGGCGGGGTGCAGGAGTTCATCGCCGAGATCATGGAGGCGGAGGCGGGCATCGAGGTGATCGACACCATCGTCTACGACACCCAGACCGTGGACTTCGCCCCCATCTACAACAAGGCGGCCGCGCTGAAGCCCGACTTCATGTACCTCATCTCGTCGGTGAACAGCCAGGTGCCGTCCTCGCAGTACGTCAAGCTCCAGGTGCCGTTGCCGATGACCGGCATCAACGTGGCCGCCCTCGGCCTCGACTTCTGGGACGACACCGGCGGGGCGGGCGGCGGGATCTCCACCCTGAGCCCGATCCCCGCGGTCGGGATGGAGCTCGACGACGCCTCGAAGGTCTTCGCGGAGAAGTACCGGGCGAAGTACGGCGACGAGCGTCCCGTCTTCCCGCACTTCAACGGGTTCAACGCCTATCACGGGGTCAGGAACGCGTTCGCGGCGGCCGAACGGGCGGGCGGCTTCGCGCCCCTCGACGACTGGGTGCGGGAGATGGAGAACACCGACGTCAAGCTCTACAAGGACGGGGAGCTCTGGCACCGCTACGCGTACTTCAAGCCGGGCGAGATCGAGCCTCGCACCGGCCGCGAATTCGTCCACAACATCAAGTTCGACCTGACCCCGCCCTACGACGACGGCGCGCCGTCCATGGTGGTGATCCAGTGGTACACGGACGGGTCCGCCAAGGTGGTGTACCCGCCGAAGTACGCGAGCGGCGAGTTCTCGGTGCCGCCTTGGGTCCAGTAGGAGGCGCGGCCCCGGCAACGCGCGGCGGGTCACCACCGGGTCCGGGGGCCGAGGCCGGCCCCCGGGCCCTTCCGGCCCCCGCTCGCCCGACCTGCGGCGCCTGCCCGGAACGCCGGCCCGGCCCGGCGACGCCCGCACTTCCCCGGCCGGGCCGGCCGATCCAGCTGATCCTGCCGGCCCGGCCGCCCCGCTCCGGCCCGCGCCGGTCGGCGGCCGGACCAGGCGAGCGCCGATGACCAACATCCTCATCCAGGGGCTCGCCCTGAGCGGGCTCTACGCCCTGGTCGCGGTCGGGTTCACCATGATCTTCAGCGTGGGCCGGGTGCTCAACCTCGCCCACGGCGTCTTCATCATGCTGGGCGGCTACGCCTACTACTCCGCGGTGCAGGTCTTCGGCCTCTCGAAGGGCGCGGGGCTCGTCCTCGCGGTGCTCGTCGGGGCCGCCTTCGGGGTCCTCACCTGTGCGATCCTCGTCCGCCGCCTCGAGCACAACCCGATCGCGGTCGAGATCTCGACCCTGATCCTCGCGGTGGTCATGCAGGCGGTGATCGTCCTCGTCTACACCTCGGCCCCGAAGAGCATGTGGCCGATCGTGTCCGGGGTGTTCCGCTACGAGGGGGTGTTCGTCTCCCACAACCTCCTCGCCGCGATGGCGGTGAGCTGGATCGTGCTCGGGGGGCTCCTCGTGTTCGTGCGCCGCACGCGCCTCGGGCGCGCGCTCCGGGCGGTCTCGATGGACCGCAAGGGGGCGGTCATCTCGGGGGTCGACCCGCGGCGCATGAGCCTCGCGACCTGGGCGATCTCCGGCGCCCTCGCCGCCCTCGCGGGCGTCTTCTTCGCGACCTACACCCAGCTCACCCCCGGCATGTGGGTCGCCCCGCTCATCATCGCGGTCGCGGTGGTGGTGGTCGGCGGCATCGGGAGCATCGCCGGGAGCCTCGTCGTCGCCCACCTCATCGGATTCATGGAGACGCTCGCCACGACCCTGGTCGCGGCGGAGCTTCGGGGGGTGTTCACGATGGTGCTCATCATCGTGGTCCTCGTCATCGCCCCCAAGGGGCTGTTCGGGCGGGAGGAGCTCTAGCGTGCGGCTCACGAGGCCGCTGCTCGGATGGCTCGCGTTCGGGGCCGTGATGTGCCTCCTCCCCGCGTTCGTTTCGACCGGCACCGTCCGGATCCTCATCTTCGCGAACTTCCTCGCCATCTTCGCGATGAGCTGGGACGTCATCTCCGGGCGGACCGGGTACATCAGCTTCGGCCACCCCTTCCTCATCGGCATCGCGGCCTACACGACCGCCATGCTGACCTACCACCTCGACACGCCGCTCTGGCTCAGCATCCCGGCGGGGGTGCTCGCGACCCTCGTCGGGGGAACCCTCTTCCTGCTCCCCGCCCTCCGGATCCGCGGCACCTACTTCGCCCTCGTGACCCTCGCGTTCATGGAGCTCATGTACCAGTTGACCCAGGTCATCGCCCCGAAGATCACGGGGGGCACCCGGGGGCTCTCCGGCATCCCGTCCCTCGTGTCCGGCGCGATCCCGAACTACTACCTGACCTTCGGGCTCACGTTCGTGATCGGGTTCGTCCTCTGGTGGGTCCTGCGCACCCGGGTGGGCGCCGCGCTCGCCGCCCTCCGGATGGACGAGGGGGCGGTCGCCGCCTCCGGGCTCAGCACGATACGGCTCAAGCTGTTCGCCTTCATGACGAGCGCGGCGGTGGCAGGTGTCGGCGGCGCCTTCTACGTGCACTATCTCGGCTCCATCGCGCCCCGGGGCCTGTTCGACATCAACTTCCTGTTCACGATCCTCGTCGCCGCCCTCCTCGGCGGCTCGGCGACCATCGCGGGGCCGATCCTCGGCGCGTACTTCCTGACGTTCCTCCTCGAGTACCTGCGGCCCTTCCTGCCCGGCCCCGAGCGCTACGTCATCTACGGGACGATCGCGCTCGTGGTCTACGTGCTGGAGCCGCGGGGGCTCCACGCCGTCGTGCACGCCGCGGCGAGGCGGCTGCGCCCTTCGCGCGCGTCCGGAGCGGCATCGCGATGACCTCGCCGCGCCCTCTCCCCCTGCTCGAGCTCCGGGAGGTGACGAAGCGCTTCGGCGGGCTCGTCGCCCTGGACCGGTTGAGCGTGCGCGTCGACGAGGGCGAGTCGCTCGGGCTGATCGGCCCGAACGGCGCCGGCAAGACCACCGCGTTCGGGATCCTCATGGGCGAGCAACGGCCCGACTCGGGGAGGGTCTTCCTTCGCGGCGAGGACGTGACCCGGACGCCGACCCACCGCCGGGTCGCCCGCGGCATCGCCCGCACCTACCAGATCCCGCGTCCGTTCGGCGAGATGACGGTGCTCGACAACGTCCGGATCGGCATGATGCCGGACAGCATCCGGCGCCTCGTCGCCGAACGCCCGCCGGAAGGCGCCGACCGGGAGATCGTCCGGAACGTGGGGTTCGGCGAGCGCGAGGCCGCGATGTACCCGGGGCAGCTCTCGATGGGCGAGCTTCGCAAGCTCGAGCTCGCCCGCACCCTCGCCACCGGGCCGGAGGTGCTGCTGCTCGACGAGGTGTTCGCGGGGCTGACGCGGGGCGAGATCGCCCAGCTCTCCGGGCTCCTGCTCGAAGAGCGCCGCCGCGGGATGACCTCGATCATCGTGAGCCACGACCTCCGGTCCCTCTCGCCCCTGGTGGATCGGGTCGTGGTGATGTCGTTCGGCGCGGTGATCGCCGAAGGCGGGTTCGACGAGGTGCTCGGCAATCCGCTTGTCCGGGAAGCCTACCTCGGGCAGGCTTGACCCGGGACGGGCTTGGCAGGCCGAGGCGGCATCGAATGGCGTTTCTGGAGGTCCGCGGCCTCGACGCGTTCTACGGCCGTGCCCGATCCCTGCACGGGGTCACGCTCGACGTGGAGGCGGGCCGCATCGTCGCCGTCATCGGCCCGAACGGGGCCGGGAAGTCCACCCTGCTCGACTCGATCCTCGGGCTCGTCCGGACCACCGGCGACATCCGCCTCGACGGGGTCCCGCTCGCCGGGCGGAGCGCGATGGAGATCGTGCGCCTCGGGGTCGGCTACGCACCGGAGCGCGGGCACCTCTTCCCGTTCATGGGGGTCCGGGACAACCTCCTGGTGGGCGCCCACACCGCGCCCCGCGACACGGAGCGGAACCTTCGCATGGTCCTCGACCTCTTCCCGGTGCTCGGGGAGCGGCAGAGCCAGGAGACGGCTACGCTGAGCGGGGGGGAGCGCCAGATGGTCTCCCTCGGCCGTGCCCTCATGTCGAGCCCGCGCCTCCTCGTCGTCGACGAGCCCACCATCGGGCTAGCCCCCAAGGTCTGCCACGACATCGCGGCGGCCCTGCGCCGGATGAACGAGGAGCTCGGGATCGCGATCCTCATGACCGAGCAGAACGTCAACTTCGCCGCCCGCCTCGCCCGCGACATCCACGTGCTCGAGACCGGGGAGATCCGTCTCCGCGGGTCCGCGGAGGCGCTGATGAACGACCCCCGCGTCCGCGAGGCGTACTTCGGCCATTGAGGCGGGCGCCTCCGGGGCCGGCACGAAGCGAAGGCCGCCTGCGCCCGGGAGGGGCGCGCGCGGGCTGTCCCGCGGCAAATGGGGCCGGGAGGAGAGAGCCATGTCCGACGACGACTACTACGACCTCGGGACCTACCGCCGGCCGATCACCGCCCGGTCGGAAGAGGCGCAGCGCTGGTTCGACCGGGGGCTCGCTTGGACCTACGGCTACAACCACGACGAAGCGGTCGCGTGCTATCGCCGCGCGCTCGACGCCGACCCCGGGTGCGCGATGGCGTGGTGGGGCGTCGCCTACGCGGCGGGGCCCAACTACAACAAGCCGTGGGAGGCGTTCGACGAGGAGGACGCGGCCCGTTCGCTCGCGGCGGCCCACGAGGCGGCGGCCCGCGCGAGGGAGTGCTGCGCCCGCGGCGCGACGGAGGCGGAGCGGGCCCTCGTCGGCGCCCTCGAACACCGGTATCCCTCGCGTTCCCCCGCCCCCGACATGAGCCCGTGGAACGACGGGTACGCGGGGGCGATGCGGGCCGTCCATGCCCGCCACGGCGACGACCCGGACGTCGCGGCCCTGTTCGCGGAGGCGCTCATGAACCGCACCCCGTGGGCGCTCTGGGACCTCGAGACGGGCGCGGTCGCGGAAGGGGCGGACACCGCGGAGGCGATCGAGGTCCTCGAGAAGGCCCTGCGGCGGCGCGAGGAGGGCGCCGAGGCGCCGCATCCGGGGCTCCTCCACATGTACGTCCACCTGATGGAGATGTCGCCCCACCCGGAGCGGGCGCTCGCGGCCGGTGACCGGCTGCGGGGGCTCGTGCCGGACGCCGGACATCTCCGGCACATGCCGACCCACATCGACGTCCTCTGCGGGGACTACCGGTCGGTCGTCGAGTCGAACCACGCGGCCATCGAGGCGGACCGCAAGTTCCTCGCCCGCGAGGGGGCGGGCAACTTCTACTCGCTCTACCGGTGCCACGACTACCACTTCAAGATCTACGGCGCGATGTTCCTCGGGCGGTACGGCCCCGCGCTCGCCGCCGCGGAGGAGATGATCGCCACCCTTCCCGAGGACCTCCTCACCATGTCCTCGCCGCCGATGGCGGACTGGCTGGAGGGCTTCGTCCCCATGAAGCAGCACGTGCTCGTCCGGTTCGGGAAGTGGAAGGAGATCGTCTCCCAGGAGCTGCCCGGGGATCGCGAGCTCTTCTCGGTCACCACCGCGATGATGCGGTACGCGAAGGCGGTGGCCCACTCGGTGCTCGGGGACCTGGACGCGGCCGACCACGAGGCCGCCGGCTTCGGGGAGGCGCTCGCCCGGGTCCCGGAGAGCCGCTGCGTCTTCAACAACCGGTGCGTCGACGTCCTCGCCGTCGCGGAGGCGATGATGCGGGGGGAGATCGAGTACCGGCGCGGGCGGTTCGAGGCCGCCTTCGAGCACCTGCGGGCGGCCGTCCGGCTCGATGACGGCCTGCCCTACGACGAGCCCTGGGGGTGGATGCAGCCGACGCGGCACGCGCTCGCCGCGCTCCTGCTGGAGCAGGGGCGGGTCGAGGAGGCGGCGGCCGTGTACCGGGCGGACCTCGGGTACGACGACACCCTGCGCCGCGCCTGCCAGCACCCGGACAACGTCTGGAGCCTGCACGGGTACCACGAGTGCCTCGACCGGCTCGGGCGGGCCGGGGAGGCGGCGATCGTGAAGCAGCGCCTCACCTTCGCCCTGGCGCGCACCGACGTGCCGATCACCTCTTCGTGCTTCTGCCGCCTCTCGACCCGGTAGCCGGACCGGGGGCCCGCCCCGAAACGTTCGGGTCCGGCGACGTCCGGCACGGCCGTCCCGGCTCTGCCGCGCCCGCCGGTGAGCCATGCCTCGACGCCCCATCCTCCCTCTTCGACCCATCGGGCAAGGCCGCTTGGAATCCAACGGGATGGAGTTCGCCGCCCCCGAGGAGAGGACGCCCATGCAGCCTGAAACGACAGAGAAGGTGCCGATCGAGCGGCTTCGGCTGGACCGTGAGAACCCGCGGCTGCTCGGCGATGCCGGGAATGCATCCGACGAGGCGATCGTCGCCCGCCTGTACCGCGCCGCCGAGCTCGACGAGTTGCTTGAGTCGATCTCCGCCAACGGTTACCTGGACATCGAGCCGCTGGTTGCCATGCCTGCGTCCGATGGCAACGACCTGATCGTGTTGGAAGGCAATCGGCGGCTCGCGGCGCTGCGCCTGCTCCGCGAGCCGGGTCTGGCCGGCCGGATTGCGTCGTCGGAACAGTTCCGCATCACGGTCCCGCCGGTCGATGAATCACTGCGGGCAACCCTCGATCGGGTGTCGGTGTATCCCGTCGCCGATCGCAAGCAGGCGCGTGCCTTCATTGGCTTCAAGCACATCAACGGCCCGGCCAAGTGGGACGCGTACGCCAAGGCCCGGTTCGCAGTCGGCAACACACAAGCGAACGCGTTTCGAGGCGCCAAGGCGTCGCGGCTCGTGGAGCACGACTTCTGTTTCGTCGCGCAGGAATGCTGAACGGGGTTACGCCGCCGGTGCTCGTTCGAACGCCGGACGCGTGGCTTGGGAGCTTGCGATTCGGTCTCTGCGCAGGGGAAACCCAGCGTCGGGCGCCGGATCGCCGCCGCGTCCGAAAGTGGACGCGGACTTTCCTTCCCATCACCGATACCTTCACCGGCAGCCTCGCCAGGCCGCCCGGACAGGGGCGGAACGCGGCCGGCGCCACGGGCTTCGATCGCCGGATCGATCCGGCGATCCTGGCCTGGGCCCGGAGCCGCGCCGGGTCCCGGGCGCGCCAGAGACCCGGATCGCTCACGATCCGGGGCGAAGACTCATTGGAGCTTGTCGAGCGGGATCCGGAGGCCGACGACCGGTCCGATGGCGTCGTTCCACTCCGCCGCACACTCCCGCCCGCAGCGCTTGCCCCACTCCACGAGGACCACGTTCTCCATCAAGCCCTTGTGCACCTCGCGGTCGGCATCGTTCACCTCGACGATCGTCATGTCCGCCTTCCTTCCCATGGTGCACGGATCACGGCCGGTGTTGCAGTTGTCGGCTTCCGCGGTGGACTGGGCGGCGGTCGCCCACATGTTGTCCTCCAGCACCGCGAACGCCTTCAGGAAGAACTCCCGCGTCTCCGGCGTGAATGAATTCCACCGGTCGAGGTTCACGGCCTGGAAGTTGATGCTCCAGCCGAGATACATGGGGTAGATGTGGGTGGTGACCTCCGGCCAGCCGGCGGAATTGCCGCTCGTCGTCCCGGTGACCGCGCAGTCCACCACGCCCCGCTGCAACGCCGGCACCACCTCGCCGAAGGCCATGCTGATGGTGGTGCCTCCGATGGCCTGGATGAAGTCCGCCATCGTCTTGTTGAACACGCGGATCTTCCGGCCCTTCAGGTCCCCGATCCCGGCCACGTCGTCCCGGCACCAGAACACCTGGGGGGGATTGGTCCCGAGGGCGAGCAGCCTGGCGTTGAACTTCTCCTCCATCACCCGGTTCATCGCCGGCTTCCAGGCATTGCAGACCTTGCGCGCCATGCCGATGTCGAGGGCGAGGCCGGCAAGGTCGCAACCCTCGAACGTGGGGTCGTCGCCGGCCATCTTGCTGATGTCGCTGACCCCGAAGTCGGTGACCCCGAGCTTGGTGAGCCTGAGGACCTGGAAATCCTTGATCCCCATGACGTCCTGATGGTTGTAGCTGGCCGAGACCTTGCCGCCGGACATCTCCGGAACGATCTCGTTCCAGAACTCCTGCTCGACCTTCGCCACGTGCTGGACCGTGCTGTAGTTGCCGATCACCTTGACGTGGAGGTCCGGCAGGTCGGCCGCCGCCGCGGGGCCGGCGACGAGGGCGGCCGAGACCAGGGTCGTCAACGCTGAAAGGGCCAAGCGTCTCATGGTGGCGCTCCTTTGGTGGTGGGCCGATCCGCGGCCGCTGCGCCGACAGTGCCGCGAGCGGCCGCCGGGTCGAGTATATCCCGGATATCTGCCCGTTCTCCTGCGGTGGCCGCCGATCCCCTCCCGGTGGCGGGCCGTACCCCGTTCCAGGCCGCTTCGACGCAGGCAGGGCTCGTACGCAGACACTCGAGCGGACCCGCGTGGAACGTCCGGTGGAGCATCCGGACGACAGGCATGTCGAAATCCCTGTTCCCGGGCGGCTGGAATGCCCGGGGTCAGCCGGGAGATTCCGCTCGAGTACCTGCCCGTGCGGCAGGGCTGCGCCTTCACCGTCCTTCGGTCCGTGCGGCCCGCCGCCGCGGCGTCTCGACACCCTCGCGGCGAAGCCCGGCGAGATATGCGGGATGGAGGCAACCGCGGGTCGCGCCGCCCGCGCCCTGGCCTCCCCGCGCCGCGCATCGCTGCCTCCGCCTGGCCTCGCCGCGCCGAACCGCGTCTTCCGGCGCCGGCGGCCCGGGCGGCGGGCCGCCGGGCACGGTATCCTCGGCGCCGCTCCCATCGTGAAAATTCGCGAAGCGCCGCCCGCCTGAGGACACCGCCCGCCCAGGGACACCGCCCGCCCGGACGCCGCCCGCGCCCTTCCGGCGCGGAGCGCGAACACGTCCCGGCCGCACCCGACCGGAGGCCGCCATGCTCGATCTGCTCATCCGCAACGCCACCCTGCCCGACGGACGGAAAGGCATCGACGTCGCGGTCCAGGACGGCCGCATCGCCGAGGTCGGGCGAGGGATCGATGCCCCGGCGCGCGAGACCCTGGCCCTCGATGGCTGGCTGGTCACCCCGCCCTTCGTCGATCCCCACTTCCACCTCGACTCGACCCTGAGCGCGGGGCGTCCCCGCGTCAATCGCAGCGGCACCCTGCTCGAGGGCATCGAGATCTGGGGCGACCTCGCACCCACCCTGACCGCGGAGGACGTGAAGCGCCGGGCGCGCGAGCTGTGCCATTGGTCGATCGCCCGCGGGTGCCTCGCGATCCGCAGCCACGTGGACGTGACCGACGATTCCCTGATGGCGGTGGACGCCCTGCTCGACCTCCGCCGGGAGCTCGGCTCCTGGATCGACCTCCAGCTCGTCGCCTTTCCCCAGAGCGGCTTCTACCGGTATCGGAACGCGCCGGACAACGTCGTCCGCGCCCTCGACCGGGGGGTGGACGTGGTCGGGGGCATCCCCCACTTCGAGCGCACGAGGGACGACGGCACCGCCTCGGTGAAGGCCCTGTGCGAGATCGCGGCCGAGCGGGGCCTTCTCGTGGACGTGCACTGTGACGAGACCGACGATCCCGAATCGCGCCACGTCGAGACCCTGGCCCGGGAGACCGAACGCCTCGGCCTCCAGGGCCGGGTCGCCGGGTCGCACCTGAGCTCCATGCACTCCATGGACAACCACTACGTCAGCAAGCTCCTGCCGCTCATCCGGGAGGCGGGGCTGACCGCCATCGCCAACCCCCTCATCAACGTCACGCTCCAGGGACGGCAGGACACCTACCCGAAGCGGCGCGGGATGACCCGGGTGAAGGAGATGGCCGCGGCCGGCATCCCGGTCGCCCTCGGCCACGACTGCGTGATGGACCCCTGGTACGGCCTCGGCAGCCACGACATGCTGGAAGTCGCCCACATGGCGGCGCACGTCGGCCACATGACCGGGGTGGACGAGATGCAGGCCCTCTTCGCGGGCGTCACCACCACCGCGGCGGCGGCCCTGCATCTCGAGGACTACGGACTCGAGCCCGGCTGCCACGCCGACCTCGTCGTGCTGCAGGCGCGCGATCCGGTGGAGGCGATCCGCCTCCGCGCCACCCGGCTCCACGTGCTTCGCCGCGGCGCGGTCATCGCCCGCACCGCCCCCGAGGAGGCCGCCCTCACCCTCGGTTCGACCCGCCGGACGGTCGACTTCCTGGCCGGCGCGGCCATGCCGGGGTAGCCGCGCGCCGCCGCCCGGCCCCGGCTTCGAGGACGAGCCGGGCGCGCGGTGGTTCATCCACCGTGACGCGATCCGGCGGCGGAACCGGCCCCGGAACCGGCGCCGGGCCAGAGGCCGCCGGCCGCGACCGTGGAGGCGAAGCGGGGGGCCGGCCAGATCTCGATGCCGTCCGCGGAGCGGAACGAGCGCCGGCCGGTGTAGACGAGGATCCGGCGGACGAGCCGCGGCAGGTCCGCAATCGCCCGCAGGCCCTTCAGCAGCCCGGTGTGATACCGGTCCGCCGCCTTCACCTCGATGGCCAGCCGCTCGCGCCCCCGGGCAAGGAGCAGGTCGACCTCGACCTCCGTCCGGTGAGGCGACCAGTAGAAGATCTCGTCGTAGAGCTCCAGCGTCTCGGCATGGGCGCGCAACGTCGTCACCGCCCAGCTTTCGAGCAACGGTCCACGTTCTTCCGCCGCCACTTCGGCGAGCTGGCGCTTCACGGCCCGGACGACGCCAGGGTCCACCCAGTACAGCTTCGGCAGCTTCCGCTCCCGTACCCGCAGCCTGGCTTCGTAGGCGGGCAGGCGATGGACGAGCAGCGTATCTTCCAGGATGTCGAGGTAGCCTTGGACCGTGGTGCGGGCGACGCCCGCGTCGCGGGCGAGCCCGGCCACGTTGACGGCCTGCCCGTTGAACAGGGCCGCGACGGGGAGAAAGCGGACGAATCCGGGCAGGTTGCGGACCAGCGCCTCGGCGCGGACCTCCTCCCGCAGATAGAGCTGCGTGTACGCTTCGAGGACGTCGCGCGGCGCCTCGCTCGTCCACACGAGCGGGATCGAACCGTGGCGCAACACCCGATCGAGATCGAACGCGGGGCCGAGCTCGGCCGCGGTGAGCGGAAACATGCGCTTCCGGAGCGCCCGTCCGGCGAGCAGATTCACGCCCGCCGCCTTGAGCTTGCGCGCACTGGACCCGAGGAGGGCGAAACGCAGGCGCCGCGTCTCGATGAGCCGGTGGACTTCGTTCAGCAGCGAAGGCAGCCGCTGGACCTCGTCCACCACCACCCAGCCGTTCGGACCCGGATCGCCGATGGACTGCGCGAACAGCGACGGGTCCGCGAGCAGATCCTGGTACAGTTTCTCGTCGAGGAGGTCCACGTACACGGCATCCGGAAAGGTCGCCCGCGCCCAGGTGCTCTTGCCGACGCCCCGCATCCCGAAGAGGAAGAAGCTCCGCGCGGGCGGCGCGAGCAGGCGGTCATAGATGGCTGCCATGTCGTCATGAAGCGGCGAAAAATGACGACGTACTATACATGCCAGCTTCACCCTCCGGATCGTCGAGCCGCGCCTGCCGCGGCGCACGGGGCACGGCGCTTTCGAGGATAATGCCGCCGTCGCAGGCATCGCCTCGGACCGGGAACGGATCGGGAAGGTCGGGAAGGTCGAATGGACTATCGGTATCTCGGGCGGACCGGCGTTCAGGTCTCGCCGCTCTGCCTCGGATCGGACGACTTCGGGGACGGTACCCCGCCCGAGCTGGCCGAGCGGATCATCCTCCGATCCCTCGATGCCGGCATCAACCTCATCGACACCGGGAACCTCTATGCGGGAGGCAGGAGCGAGGCGATCATCGGCCGGACCCTCGCGGCAAGCGGGCGCCGGCATGAGGTCCTCCTCTCGACCAAGGTCGACCACGCGCCCCGAAAGCCCGGGGTCTCACTCGACGAGCACGTCCCCGAGCTGCCGCCGAACGTGCAGGGGAACTCGCGGCTCAACGTCATCCGAGCCTGCGAGCTGTCCCTGAAGGCGCTCGGGACCGACTGGATCGACCTCCTCCAGGTCCACCGGTACTACCCGCGGTACCACATCGAGGAGACCCTGGGGGCGCTGACCGATCTCGTCCGGCAGGGCAAGGTGCGGTACGCGGGCTGCTCCACGTTCCCGGCCTGGAAGCTGATGCACGCCCTCATGCTGAGCGAGATGAAGGGCTACGTTCGCTTCGTCAGCGAGGAGTCGCCCTACAACCTCCTCGACCGGCGGATCGAGAACGAGCTGGCGCCGCTCGCCGAGGAGCACGGGGTGGGGCTCCTCACCTGGTCGCCGCTCGCCCACGGGATGCTGACCGGCGCCTACCCGGACGCACACACCTTCCCGCAGGGCACGCGAGCCGGCCGCCGGGGAGCGTTCTACGCGGCCCGCATCAGCGCCGAGGGGGTCCGGGTCGGCCGGGAGTTCGGCAAGCTCGCCCGCGACGCGGGCCTCACCGCCGCCCAGCTCGCGGTCCTCTGGTGCAAGGACCAGCCGGGAGTGACGGCGCCGATCATCGGAGCGGGCAGCATCGCGCACCTCGAGGACCTCCTCCCGGTCCTCGGGATGTCGCTCGACGACTCGCTCCGGGAGGCGTGCGACGCGCTGGTCCCGCCCGGGACCCACGTCGCGAACTTCTTCAACACCTCCGGCTGGATGAAGACCTCGATCGGCTGAGGCAGGTCGGGCGAGGGCGGGCCGGGTTCGGCTCCCCGACGCCTGCGCCCGCACCCGCGCCCGCGCCCGCGCACCGCCTCCTTCGCCCCGCCGTCCGGCGCCAGGCCCCCGTCCGGGCGCCTGCCCGGCCGCCGGCGCGGGGCCGCCGCGTCAGCCGGCCGCCGCGAGCCCCTCCGGCCGCACCTCGGCCCACACGTCGTCGAGGGCGCTCCGCACCGCCCCGGCGATCTCGTCCACGTGCGGCTCGCCGATGATGAGAGGCGGGCAGAGGGCGAGCCGGTCCCCGAGGGCGCGGGAGATGAGGCCGTGCCGGAGGGCCGCCCGCTGGATGCGCTCCCCGATCCGGGCCGCCGGGTCGAAGGACTCGCGGGTGCGCTTGTCCCGCACGATCTCGAGACCGGCCAGCAAACCGACCCCGCTCACGTCCCCGACCAGCGGGTGCTCCGCGAGGACGGCGAGCTTCGACTGGAAGTACGGCGAGACCCGCCGCACGTGCCCCAGGACGTCCCGCTCCTCGTAGATCCGGAGGGTCTCGAGGGCCACCGCGCTCGTCACCGGGTGCCCGCTGTAGGTGTACCCGTGCCCGAAGATGCCGATCTTGTCGCTCTCCGCGACCATCGCGTCGAAGACCGCCGCGGAGATCATCAGGGCGGAGATCGGCATGTAGGAGGCGGACAGGGCCTTCGCACAGGTCAGCATGTCGGGCTCGAGGCCGAAGGTCTCGCTCCCCCATCGGTTGCCGGTCCGTCCGAAGCCGCAGATCACCTCGTCCGCGACGAACAGCACGTCGTACTTCTTCAGCACCGCCTGGACCTTCTCGAAGTACGCGGGAGGAGGAACGATCACCCCGCCCGCCCCCTGCACGGGCTCGGCGAAGAACGCGGCGCAGGTGTCCGGCCCCTCGGCGAGGATCAGGCTCTCGAGGCTCTCCGCCATGCGGGCCGCGAACGCCTCCTCGCTCTCCCCCTCCTCCGCGAGCTTGTAGTAGTGGGGCTGCTCGGTATGCCGGAAGCGATCGAGAGGCAGGTCGAAGTCCGCATGCATGAGGGCCTGGCCGGAGAGGCTCACGGAGGCCGCGGTGGTGCCGTGGTACCCCTTCGTGCGGCCGATGATCTTCTCTTCTTCGGCTTGCCGACGGCGTTGTGGTAGTACCAGACGAGCTTGATGGCGGTGTCGTTGGCCTCGGACCCCGACGACTGGAACAGCACCTTCGACATCGGCACGGGCGCGATCTCGATGAGCTTCTCCGCGAGGTCGATGCTCGCGGGGTGCGAGCGCCCGTTGAAGGTGTGGTAGTAGGGCAGGGTCTTCATCTGCTCGTAGGCCGCCTCCGCGAGGCGCCGCTCGCTGAAGCCGAGCGAGGCGCACCACAGCCCCGCCATCCCTTCGAGATAGCGCTTTCCGGTGTCGTCGAATACGTAGGCGCCCTCGCCCCGCTCCACCACGAGCGGCCCCTCCGTCTGGTGGAGCCGGAGGTTGGTCTGGGGATGCACCTGGTAGGCGATGTCGCGCGCCTGCGCCGAATTGGCCGCCATGTTCGATCCTCCGCATGGTCCGCGTGGGGGAGAAGGGAGGGCGTGGCGGTCGGCGCCGCCGCGCCGCGCCGCACCACGCCCGGAAACCGGCTCCGCGGGGCTGGCCGCGGTGCCGGTAAGGCTAACCGTAGATGAGGGACGGGAGCCAGAGGGCGAGCTGCGGGAACGTGAGGACCGCGGCGAGCCCGATGAGCTGGATCAGCATGAACTGCATCATGCCGACGTAGATGTCCTTGAGGTCCCACTCCGGGACCGCCCCCTTCAGGAAATAGGCCGACAACGCCACCGGCGGCGAGAGCCATGCGGTCTGGAGGTTCACCGCCACCAGGATCCCGAACCACGTGAGGTCGACCCCCATCTTGTCGAGAAGCGGGATGAGGATGGGCACGATGATGAGGACGATGGGCACCCACTCGAGCGGCCACCCGAGGAGAAAGATGAGCGCCATGACGATGAGCAGCACCTGGATCTGGGTGAGCTCCCAGTCGAGGAGCAGCTCCGTCAGCATGGTGGGCGTACCGAGGCGCGAGAACACCGCCCCGAAGAAGTTCGAGGCCGCGACCAGGAACAGGATGAGCACCGAGATCTCGAGGGTCTTGACGAGCGCGTCCGAGAAACGCTTCGCGGTCAGCTTGCCGTAGGCGGCGGTGAGGACCAGGGCTCCGAACGCTCCGCAGGCCGCCCCCTCGGTGGGCGTCGCCCAGCCGAACAGGATCGACCCGAGCGCGAAGCCGACGAGGGCGGCCGGCGGGACCAGCCCCTGGGTGAACTCGCGCACCACGACGGCCACGCTCTCGGGATGCTCCTCCTTCGGAAGCGGCGGCCCGAGCTTCGGGTCGAGCCAGCACCGCACCAGGGAGTACGCGGTATAGAGGAACGCGAGCAGCAGTCCGGGCACGACGGCCGCCGCGAAGAGGTCGGTCACCGGGACCTCGAGCACCGGCCCGAGGACCACCAGCATGATGGACGGGGGGATCAGGATGCCGAGCGTCCCGCCGGCGGTGATCGTTCCCGCGGCGAGGCGCACGTCGTATCCCGAGCGGTTCATGGTCCGCGCGGCCATGATGCCGAGGATGGTGACCGACGCGCCGACGATGCCGGTCGCCGCCGCGAAGATGGTCGATACGAAGAGCACCGCGATGTAGAGCGAGCCGCGGGTCGAGGCGAGCATGAGCTGGACGGATCGGAACAGCCGCTCCATCAGGCCCGCCTGCTCCATCATGATGCCCATGAAGACGAAGAGGGGCACGGCGGCGAGGGTCTGCTCCAGCATCACGCTGTTGAACTGGAGGGTCATCAGGTAGAAGACGAGGTCGCCGAACCCCCAGTAGCCGAACGCGAGCCCGAGGAAGATGAGGGTGAACGAGATCGGGAAGCCGACGAAGATCGCGGCCAGCATGACCGCGATCATGAGGGCGCCGATGAGCTCGGAGCTCATTGCGGCCAGCGGTTGGTGCGGACGGCGTGGATGCTCTTGAGAAGCTCCGATACGCCCTGGACGAGGAGGAGCACGGCGCCCACCGGCATGGCGGTGCGCAGGGGGGCGAGGGGCGCCATCCAGGCGGTGTCCATGCTGCGCTCGCCGCGGACCCAGGCGACGGCCGCGTAGTCGAAGGAGACCCACGCGAAGAAGACGAGGGCGGGAAAGTAGAAGAGCACGTAGAGGGCCGTGTCGACCAGGCCCTGCCGGCGGGGGGGCCAGTTGCGGTAGAGGAAGTCGGCCCGGATGTGCACCCCCTTCGAGAGTGCGTACCCCGCGCCGAGCATGAACATCGCCCCGCACAGCATGCGCGAGACGTCGTAGGCCCAGATGGTCGGCGCGACGAAGAGCTTCCGCGCGACCACCTCGTAGACCATGGCGCCCATGAGGGGGACGAGCAGCCAGCAGATGATCCGGCCCGCGATGCGGCTCGCGGTGTCTATCCGGTGGACGAGCCCCGCCATCCACCGAGGCATGTCGTCCGGCATCCTCCCCGGAGGGCCGGCGCGGCGCCCCGCGATCAGCTCGTCGGTGAAGTCGGGATGGTCCGGCTCCAAGGCCACGGGAAGCGCTCCCCTTACTTCCAGGGGGCTCGGGAACCCTTGCGGCCCGGCGGAGGGGGAGACGGGCAGCGCGGGCAGCGGCGGCGGGCCGGGGCGCCGACGTCGGCGCCCCTCTCGCCGCCTGTCCCGCCGCGCCGCCTCGCGCCCGCTACCCGGTCGGACCGGCGCGCGCCCCCGCCCTTACTGCCGGGACCTCGCGAAGGCCATCCCGAGGCTCGCGTTGGACATCTGGGCGCCGGCCCAGAACGGCACCGCGATCTCCGCGAACGCCTTCTGCGAATCCCACACCTCCTTGAAGAACGCGTTCTCCGCCGCGTTCTTCTCCAGCGAGGCGCGGGCCGCGTCCATGTAGGCGGAGAAGTAGTCGGCCGGGGTGTCGTGCAGCTGCACGCCGTGGTTCTCCGTCAGGTCCTTCAGGGCCTTGCCGTTCTCGTAGATGCGGTAGCCGAGCGCCTTGACGAGGGAGGCGTTGGCCGCGACCTCGATGGCCTTCTGCTGGTGCGGGGTGAGGCTGCGGTAGACGTCGCCGTTGATGTAGATGTCGGCGTTGACGACCACCTGGTGCAGGCCCTGCAGGTAATAATGCTTGAGCACCTTGTGGAGACCGAACACGCTGTCCGGCTTCGGGCAGCACCATTCGGCGGCGTCGATGGTTCCTTTCTCGAGGGCGGGCAGGATGTCGCCGCCGCCCATCGCCACCGAGGCGACGCCGATGTCCTTGTAGGTCTGGCCCGGGATCCCCGGCGGGGTACGGAAGCGGTACTTGCGGAAGTCGTCCATCGAATGGATCGGCTCGCGGAACCAGCCGAGCGCTTCCGGCCCGACCGGCTGCAGCATGAATCCCTTGACGTTGACGCCCATCTCGTCCCAGAGCCGGTCATAGAGCTCTGCCCCCCCCCCATACAGGAACCAGGAGAGGAACGCGATGTTGTCGATGCCGACACCCGCGCCGGCCACCGGGGAGCCGAAGAGCATGGCCGCCGGATGCTTGCCGGACCAGTAGTGGGTCCACGCGAAGCCGCCTTCGACGAGGCCCTTGTCGACCGCGTCGAGGGTCTCCCGCACGCCGACCACCGCGCCCGCCGGCAGCACTTCGATCACCACTTCGCCGTTGGTGAGCGCCTTCACGTCCTCGCCGAACGCGTTGAGCATGACGACTTCGTCCGCCTTCGTCGGGATCACCGACTGCACGCGGATCCGGGTCTCCGCCGCCGCCGGGCCGCTGCCGAGAGCCGCGAGCATCACGGCGGCGGCCAGGGCCGCGGGAATGGTCTTGTTGCGAAGGGACATGGCTATCTCCTCGGGTTGTGGCCTGTCGGGAATCCGCGATGCGGAGTGCATCGGATGCGGGCCGATTCTGGATGCGGGGGGAGCGCGGCGTCAAGGAGAGGACCGAGGCTCCCGCCGGAGGCGTCGAGGAAGCTCCCGCCGGCGGGATTCCCGCCCGGAGAGGGGGCGGTTCGCGGCCGCCGCGGGCCGCGGTCGGATGGTTGCGTACGCGACCCGGAGATTGCGGACGGTGATCGCATGGAGGACGAGGGTCGCCGCCGCGACCGCGATGGCGAGGGGGCGGGGCGCGAGGCGCCGACGCCGGAGACCGTAGCATGGCCGGCGCTACCCGGCCGTGCGCTACCCTTGGCCGGCGAAGACGGGCGCCCGGTCGGGAGGGCGGGATCCCGACCGGGGCCGCGAGACCCGGGCCGCCGGGCGAGCGCTCCACCTGCCGGGGAGGTAGACGATGTATACGAGAGCAGCCAAGGCCGGGTCCGTGCTCCTCCTGGCCGCCTACCTGTCGCTCGCCGCGTTCGGCAACCTGACGGATTACGATTCGAACTTCGGTTTCGTAGCCCACGTCATGAGCATGGACACGACCTTCGAAGGCAACCGGGGGATGTGGAGGGCGGTGGAATCCCCCGTTCTCCACCACGTTTCGTTCGTGTCGATCATCGTTGCGCAGGCCGCGGCTTCGCTGATGTGCTGGGTCGGGGGCCTGCGCCTCGTGTTCCGGCTGGAGAGCGCGGAAGGCTTCCATCGCGCCAAGGGGGCGGCGATCGCCGGGGTCGGATTGTCGCTCCTGATCTGGTTCGGCGCCTTTCTCGTGATCGCGAACGAATGGTTCATGATGTGGCAGTCGTCGGAGTGGAACGCCAAGCCCACGGCCTTCCACCTGACGTTGCTGACCCTGCTGGTCCTCGTGTTTCTGGTCTCCCCGGACGGCCGGGAGGACCCCTGACCCTGCGGGGGATGACGCTTCGTCCTCGGTGCCGCTCGTGGCGAACGCGGCACTGCCCGCCCCGCCCCGCCCCGCGCGCGGGGAACGGCGGAGCGCCGGTCGGGGCGGCGGCGGCGCGGGATCAGAAGCCCCGCAGGCCGGGATCGATCCGGACCCCGAGGGTGTTGAGGGCCATCGACACCAGGCGGTACTGCCCGACCGCGAAGATGAAGTCGAGGAGCTGCTCCTCCGACCACGCCGCGGCGAGCGCCGCCCAGGTCTCGTCGCCGATGAACGAGTCCTCGTGCAGCTCGTCGGTCGCGCGGAGGATGGCCGATTCGAGGGCGGTCCAGCCCGGGGCGTCCGGCCCCGCCTTGATGCGTTCGATCGCCTCGTCGTCGAGCCCGCACTGCCGGCCGATGACCGCGTGCTGCGCCCACTCGTACTCCGCCCGGCAGATCCACCCGACCCGGAGGATCGCGATCTCGCGCTCGCGGGGCGGGAGGCTGGACTTGACGAGCACGTGACCGGCGAAGACGTTCCAGCGCTTGAGGAGCTTCGGGTGGCGGACGAGGGTCTTCGTGATGTTGATGAGGTCGGAGTCGGGCGGTGACGCCTTGATCGCGATCTCCCGCTGCTCGTCCGTCATCGCGTCGGGGTCGAGGGGCGGGAGGCGGGGCTCGGACAGTCGCATGGGGGCGAAACTCCTCGTGTTCATGGGGAAAGCGGCTCGCGGACGACGGGGACCTCGCCGATCCCGGCGGCAGCCGGTGCTCCGGGGGGGCGGTCAGCTCATGACCTCGCCCCCGTCGATGTTGAGGGTCTGCCCGTTCACGTGGTCGGAAGCCGCCGAGGCGAGGAAGCCCGCGACGGCGGCGACGTCGCGCGCGGTCGCGGCGCGGCCGGTCGGGACCCGGCGCACCCGCCGGCGCTTCGGCTCCCCGATCTCCATCCCCCGGAGCTTGGCGGTCTGCTCGTCGATGAGCGTCCACATGTCGGTGTCCACCATGCCGGGGGCGAGCGCGTTCACGGTGACCCCGGTGGCGGCGAGGGACGCGGCCATCGACCGGGTGAGGGACATGACGGCCGCCTTGCTCGCGGCGTAGGCCGCGCCGTCCGGGATCCCGAGGCGGGCGGCGATGGACGCGGTATTGACGATCTTGCCGCGCCCCCGTTCCACCATGCGGCGGGCGACCGCCTGCCCGCAGAGGAAGACCCCCTTCGCGTTGACGGCCATGATGCGGTCGAAGTCCTCGTCCTCGATCTCGAGGAAGGGGTGCACCTGGATGATCCCTGCGTTGTTGAACAGGACGTCGATGGGTCCCAGCCCGCTCTCGGTCGTGTCGACCATCCGTTCGACGGCCGCCCGGCTCGTCACGTCGACGGTGAGCCCGAGGGCGCGCCGCCCGTTCGCCTCCACCGCCCGCACCGCCTCCGCGAGCTCCGGCTCGCGCACGTCGGCGAGCGCCACGTCCGCCCCGTCCTCGGCCATGCGCTCCGCGATGGCCCGGCCGATCCCGCGCGCGCCTCCCGTGACGAGCGCCACCTGTCCGTCGAGATTCATCGAGCTTCCCCCTGGGATCCGTTCTTCGTGACGATCGAGCCGGCCGCCGGGGCGGCCCGCCGCCCGGCTGCGACCTCGCGCGCCCGTGCCCGCCGCGCCTCCCCGGCCGTCGGCCTGCCCCTCTTCCGTCCGGCGGGCCGCCCCGGGCCCGCCTCCCGCGCGTCCGTACTCCCCGTCATCCCCCGTCATCCCCGCGAAAGCGGGGAGAAAGCGGGAATCCACGAGGACCGCGCCGCCAGCGTCCGTACCCGCCACACCGCTCCGGCGGGACGGCTACACTTTGCCACAGGTCACCGGGTGAGCGAGACGGCGGCGATGGCCGAAGACGACGACCGAAGCGCCGAGCGCGCCGAGATGGTCGAGAGGATCATGCTGCACGGCCAGGTCGCGGCCGGCGAGCGCGGCGGCATCACCCTGTCGCCGCGGGTGCTGGAGGCGATGGCGGCGGTGCCCCGCCACGAGTTCGTGCCGGCGGACATGGCGGAGCTCGCCTATGCCGACTCGCCGCTCCCGATCGGCCATGGCAAGACCATCTCGCAGCCGTTCATCGTGGCCCTCATGGCCGAACTCCTCGACCTCCAGCCCGAGGACCGGGTGCTGGAGGTCGGAACCGGCCTCGGATACCACGCGGCCGTGCTCGCATCGCTCGCGGACACGGTGTACACGGTGGAGCTGATCCCGGAGCTCGCGGAAGCCGCCGCCCGCAGCCTCGCCCGAGCCGGGGCCGCGAACGTCACCGTGCGCGCGGGAGACGGCGGGCGGGGCTGGAAGGAGCATGCTCCGTTCGACAAGATCAGCGCGGCGGCCGCCCCGGAGCACGTCCCGCCGGCCCTCCTCGATCAGCTTCGGCCCGGCGGGCGCCTCGTGCTGCCCCTCGGACCGTCCGACGAGCAGACCCTGGTGCTCGTGGCCAAGGACGAAGAGGGGGAGACCCGCACGACGCGGATCCTCCCGGTGCGCTTCTCCACCCTGACCCTCACCCACTGACGCCGGGGGCGCCCGCCGCACCCGCACCCGGCGCGCCGCGACGGAGAACGAACCCATGAGCGAACGGTTGCTCGAAGGCAAGGTCGTCCTGGTGACCGGGGCGGGGCGCGGGATCGGGCGCGAGGTCTCGCTCCTCGCCGCGCGGCACGGTGCGAAGGTGGTCGTGAACGACCTCGGCGGAACCGAGAAGGGCGAGGGAGGCGACCGGGCGCCGGCCCTCGAGGTGGCCGCGGAGATCCGCGATGCGGGCGGCAAAGCGTCCGCCAACTTCGATTCCGTGGCGGACTTCGCGTCCGCCGAGCGCCTCGTCGCCCAGGCGCTCCACGACTTCGGGCGCCTCGACGGGGTCGTCAACAACGCGGGGATCCTGCGCGACGTCATCTTCCACAAGATGACCGAGGACGACTGGGACGCGGTCATCGACGTCCACCTCAAGGGGTCCTTCAACGTGGCGCGGGCGGCCGCGGCCCGTTTCCGGGAGCGGGAGGCCGGCGCGTTCGTGCACATGACCTCGACCTCGGGTCTCGTCGGGAACTTCGGGCAGGCGAACTACGCGGCCGCCAAGCTCGGGATCGTGGGGCTGTCGAAGTCGATCGCGCTCGACATGGCCCGCTTCAACGTCCGTTCGAACTGCATCTCCCCCTTCGCCTGGAGCCGGCTCATCGGCACCATCCCGATCGCCGACGAGGCGCAGGCGGCGCGGGTCGAGAAGATCAGGCGGATGACCCCGGCGAAGATCGCCCCGGTCGCGGTATTCCTCCTCTCCGACGCGGCGGCGGAGGTCAGCGGTCAGATCTTCGCGGTGCGCAACAACGAGATCTTCCTCATGAGCCAGTCGCGGCCGCTCCGCTCGGTGCAGCGTTCGGAGGGCTGGACCGCCGAGACGGTGGCCGAGCACGCCCACCCGGCGCTCGCCGCCCACTACTTCCCGCTCGACCGGAGCCAGGACGTCTTCCGTTGGGACCCGGTCTGACCGCCCGGGCGACGACCGGGAGTCCTCCCCGGAGGGGCGGCCGGGACCTCCCGCCGGGCCGGGTACGTTCCGGGCCGCGGGCCGGGGCATGGAGCCCGGAACGGGGCGCACGACGCGCCGTCGCACCGCGGCCGGCTCCCGCTCCGGGTCAGCGGGCGGCGAGGAGCCTGCGAAGCGCCCCCGCGGTCGCGGCGGCGCCCGCGGTGTCGAGGCCGGCAAGCCCGCCGGCCGGCGGCGGCTTTCCGAGCGCGCGCCGAACCGCGGCGGCGAGCGGCCCCGCACCGAGGCGGTCCTCGTCCACCACCTCGACGAGCCCCCGCTCGGCGAGAAGGTTCGCCCGCAGCGTCTGCTCGGTCTCGAGCCCGCCCGCGTAGGGCACGACCACCGCGCGGACCCCCGCGTCCAGCACCTCCATCAGGGTGTTGTAGCCCCCCTGGGAGATGGACAGACGCGCCCGGCGAAGGAGCGTCCCGAAGTCCGGGCGAAACCGCTCGACCGTCACCCCGGCCGGCGCGCGGGCCGCGAGCGACCGGAAGCAGGACTCCGGGAGGTTCGCCCCGGCGAGGAGGCGCCAGCCCGTGTTCGCGAGCGGGGTCCGGGGGCGCGCGGCGAGCGCCGCCTCGAGGAGCTTCCCGCCGACCGCCCCGCCGCCCGCGGAGACGACCACCTCCCCCGCGCTCCCTTCGTCCCCGCTCCCGCCATCCCCGCTCCACCCTTCGCCCGCATCTTCGCCCCGCTCCCGCTCCCGCTCCGCCGGGCCGCCCCCCGGCCGCGCCACCACGTAGCCGGTGTACGCGATCCGGTCCGCGATCTCGCGGGCGTGCGGGAACGTCGTGTCGAAGGCGACGAAGCGCGGGTCGCCGTGCACGAGCACGAGGTCGTAGTACCGGCGGGCGAGCTCCAGCATCTCCCGGGTGCGCTCGGGCTTCGGCGACTCCACCAGGATGTCCCGCACCGAGCACGCGATGCGGGGCCGGCCGGACCGCGCGCGGTCCTCCGCCGAGCGATCGAGCAGCGGCAGCAGCTCGAACCGGAGCTGGCGGCGGCCGAACGGGAACAGCTCGGTCAGGACGACGTCCGGGCCGACCTCGTCGTAGAGGGCGAGCAGCCGCCCTCGCCGGTCCGCCTTCCATGCATCGCCGGCCGGCTGCCCGCGCGCGTCGAGGAGCTGGCTGAACCGGCGGTCGGCCACGCGCGCGGGCGGGAGCTGGACCAGACACGCGCGGCCGAAGTCGATCCCCGCCACCGGCTCGCCGCCGGACGCGACGGTGACCTCGGCCCCCTTGGCGGCAAGGCCGCGGGCGAGGGCCGCGGCGCGGGTGAGATGGCCGATCCCGAGCAGGTGCTGTACGTGGAAGAGAACGATCAAGCGGCGAGCCAGGCCCGGATCAGGTGGTGGGCGATCGCGAGCGGTTGCGGCACGGTCAGGACGCCGCTCCGCCCCGCGAGAGCGTCGGCGAGCTCCACCCGCGAGAACCAGCGGGCGTCCTCCAGCTCCTTCGGGTCGATCACGATCTCGCCGCTCAGGCCCTCCGCGATGCAGCCGAGCATGAGCGAGGCCGGGAACGGCCACGGCTGGGAGAAGACGTACCGGACTGCCCCCACCTCGATGCCCGCCTCTTCCGCGACTTCCCGGCGGACGGCCTCCTCGACCGACTCCCCGGGCTCCATGAATCCCGCGAGCGCGGAGTAGAGGTTGCCCGGAAAGCGGCCCGAGCGCCCGAGGAGCGCCCGCCCGCCGCGCGAGACGACCACGATGACGACCGGGTCGGTGCGCGGAAAGTGCTCCGCCCCGCACCCCGCACACGCCCGCGACCCGCCGCCGTTCCGGGGCCGGGTCGCAGCCCCGCAGGCAGGGCAGAAGGGGTGCCGTTCGTGCCAGCCGACGAGGCTCCGGGCCTGGGCCGCGATCGCCGCGTCCCCCGCGGGGAGGTTCGGCGCGGCGGTGCGAAGCCCCTGGAACTCGACACCGGAGCAGGGGCCGAAGGAGACCTCGGCCGGGGCCGGCACGTCCGACACGTCTACCGCGAAGCGTGCGTCGCCGCCCTCCAGACCGAGGAGCACGGGCTCCCCGGCCCCTTCGAGCCAGCCGCCGCCCCGCGCCCAGGCGAGGCGGTTCGCCCCACCTTCGCCCCCGGCGCCGGCGCCGGGGGCGCCGCAGTCGGCCGGTGCGCCCCGTTCGCGGCCCTCAGCCGCCGTCACCGCCACCTTGAGACGCTGCACGGGGAGGAAACGGGCTCCCTCCCCGGCAAGGGCGGCCGAGAGCCAGTCCGGATCGCGCCGCTCGTTCCCGGCCCGATGAAGCGGGTTGCCGGCAAGGGGCATCACGGGAGTCACGGGGCGGTCGCCCCCGGCGCGGGAGCGCAAGGCGCGAACGCCTCCGCCGGGAGCCCGCGCCGCGGAACCCTCCCGGAAGGCGCCGGCGGGACCCGATCCCCGATCGCTCGCGAAAAACGTGCCGCGAGTCCGGCCAAGCGGCGACATCGTTCTCGAGATCCGCCCCGTCTTGCGTCGGAAGACGTGACCACTTCCGGCAAGACTTCCCGGGGCGGAGGCTCACGCCCACATGGTTCACCGGCCTTCGCCGCGGCGGCTTCGAGACGCCGCGGCGACGGGCCGAAGGACGTCGAAGGCGTAGCGGGGTCCGCCGCCGGCGAAGGCGCCGGCCTCACGAACCGGGGCCGGCGACGTCGCGCACCGACAGGGGCTCGCCGGTCGTGCCGCGGTCGACCCCCGCCGCGCGCAACATGCGGTTGTCCTCCCCGCTCCCGAAGATGTCCGGCCCCTTCGCGAGGACGCCGCCGTCCACCACGATGATCTGCCCGGTGATGAAGACCGCGTCCGGGGAGGCGAGAAACGCCGCGGTCGCCGCGACGTCGGCGGGGCGGCCGGGGTCGGGCCAGGGCTGGCGGCCGAGCGCGAACTCCTCCCCGCGCTCCGTCCGCCCGCGATGGAAGAGCTCGGTCATGATCATTCCGGGGGCGATGGCGTTCACCCGCACCCGGTGCGGCGCCATCTCCAGGGCGACGGAACGGGTCAGGTTGGCGACCGCCGCCTTGGCCGCGGAGTAGCAGTGCGAGCCCGCCCCGCCCCCGAGCCCCGCCACCGACGCGGTCGAGAGCAGCACCCCGCCCTCCCCTTGGCGCTTGAGCACCCGCGCGCCGTGCTTGAGGCCGAGAAACACGCCGCGGACGAGCACCGCCATCGAGAAGTCCCATTCCTCGACCTCGGTGTCCGTCACCGGACCGAACGCCCCCCCGACCCCGGCGTTGTTGAACACGCAGTCGAGACGGCCGAACTCGTCGCGGGCGCACTCGATCGCCGCCTTCACGTCGGCCTCCTCGGTCACGTCGGCCCGGACGAACCGTACCTCGCTCCCGCTCCCCTGCTCGGCCGCGAGCGCGAGGGTGCGGGCCCCCGACTCCGGGTTGAGGTCCGCGACCACCACCCGCGCGCCCTCGCGGAGGAAGCGGAGCACCGTCTCGCGTCCGATCCCGTTGCCGCCGCCGGTGACGACCGCGGCCCGTCCATCGAGTCTTCCCATCATTCCGTCCCCCGCCATGCGCTCGCCGCCACCGCCCATCCTCGATGGGCCGGCCCGCCCCTCGCGCCCCCGGTGCTCAGGACTCCTTCACGTCGACCGACCCGCAGCCGGGTACCGAGGCGTGCCGCTCTTCCCGGGAACGGCGCGTCCCGCGGACCCGGGTGATCCGGCCGCTGGCGGGACGACGAGTCCCTCTCGGGTCGGTGCGGGCGAGATGCCCGCGTCCCGAAGACGCGCCGTTCCCAAGACGCCCGCCTTCCGGGAACGCGCCGTTCCCAGGGCCTCCGCGGCGCGGATTCGATCGGAGCCGGCTCACCCGCGCGGCCCGGATTCAGCGGCGTGAAACGGCCCTGCCTCGGTAGTCCACCGGGGTCCCGTGCCAGCCCTCGTCGTGCTTGCGCCAGTAGAGGTCCCGGACCCGCGCCGTGATCGGCCCCGGGGCGTCGTTGGAGAGGATCCGGCCGTCGATCCGGGTGACCGGAATGACCCCGCCGGCGGTCGAGGAGAGGAACGCCTCGTCCGCTTCGCGGAGGCTCTCCGCGGACACCGTCCCGTACGCGAACCCGACCCGGAGCTCGTCGCAGAGCTCCTCCACGGTGCGCCGGGTGATGCCTTCGAGGACGGTGCCCTCCGGGGTCGTCACCCGCCCGTCCCGCACCCGGAAGACGTTGAAGCCGGGCCCCTCCGACACGTTGCCGTCGAGGTCGGCGAGGGCGACGGTGTCGCCGCCCCGCTCCTGGGCCTCGTAGAGGCCGCGGTTGAGGTCCCCCCAATGGAAGTTCTTCGCGGTCGGATCGACGCTCGCGGGCGGGATGCGGGGGATCGGGGAGAGGATGAGGTGGATCCCCCGCTCCTGGCGCTCCGGGGGGAAGATCCAGACGAAGGGGATCGCGAAGGCGAAGAACGTGTTGCGGCAGGTCCGCGGGTCCCGCGAGCCCGGTGCCGGCTGGCCGCGGGTGCAGGCGAGCTTGACGTAGGCGTCGCGGAGCCCGCTCCGGCGAACGCACTCCATCAGCACCTCGCGGAGCGCCTCCCGGTCGAGCCCCGGGTCGAGGCGCATGAGGCGGCACGAGCGCTCGAAGCGGTCCAGGTGGTCCTCGAGGCGAAAGAAGCTGCCCTTCCAGACGTGCACCACGTCGTACGTGGTGTCGCTGCGGGCGAACCCCCAGTCGAGCACCGAGATCCGGGCTTCCGCGACCGGGACGTACCGCCCTTCGCAGAAGGCGACCCCGGCCTCCTCGACGGGGGCCGGGCCGGGCGCCGGGCCATTGGATGGGCCGGTCCCCGCCGTCCCCCCCGCCGTCTCTGTCGTCCCATCGCGGCTCTGCCGGCCGTTCGCGTCCATCCTCGCTCCCCCATCGTCGTCCGGGTCCCGGCCCCGGGCCCGCTGCCCGCCGAAGCGCCGCGACCCTCCCCGGGGACGCCGCGGAACATGCCGGGCGGCATCATACCGCGCCCGGCCGGGCACCCTGTACTCTGCTCCGTCAGGATCGCAGGGCGGCAATCGCATTTGGACATAAGATGTCGCTTCCGGGCCGCCAAGCCAGCCGGACCAGCCATAGATGAACCTTTGGGACGCACAATCATGTCCACCGCAGCGTTCCTCGAAGGCGTAATCGGCCCGAAACAGGCTTGGTCATCGCCATTCGACGCTCGGAAGTCTCGAATGCGATTGCCCTGGTCAGGACCGTATCATTCCGGCCGGATCGAGCCGGCATGAAGGGATGGCGCCCCTCCCGAGGAGCGGGGCGTCCCGGGAACGCGGGGATCCGGCCCGCCTGGACGCCGCCCCCCTCGAACGCGACTCCCGGCCGGCGCGCTCCGGGACGGGAGGGACGCCGGCGCCGGGCCTCGGACGGTTCGCGTCCGGGGCAACGGCCGATCGGACGTGAAATGGTCCTGGGCCGCCCCGCCTGCCGGTCCATCCGCTCCAGACGCCGCGGCCGGCAGCGCAGCCCGAAACACGGTGACGACGAGGGACCACATCATGGTGGACGGAAAGGCGAAGCCCGCGGCGCGGATCGGGCTCATCGGGGCCGGGTTCATGGGGAGGTGCCATGCGAACGCGTTCCGTTCCGTGGCCGGGCTGTTCGACCTTCCCGTCGAGCCGGCTCTCCGCTGCCTCGCGGACGTCGACGAGGCGACGGCCCGCCGGTCCGCCGACGCGCTCGGGTTCGAGCGGTCGACGGGGGACTGGCGGCGGCTGGCCGCCGACCCCGAGATCGACGTCGTCGCGATCACCGCCCCGAACGCGCTCCATGCCGAGATGGCCTTCGCGGCGCTCGAGGCGGGCAAGGCGGTGTACTGCGAGAAGCCCCTGTCGGTCGATATCCCGTCGGCGCGGGCCATGCGCGACGCGGCCGCCGCGGCCGGGGCCTGCACGATGGTGGGGTTCGCCTACCTGCGGAACCCCATGCTCCGGCTCGCGCGCGAGATCGTCGCGAGCGGCGAGCTGGGGGAGGTGGTCTCGTTTCGCGGCATCCATGCCGAGGACTACATGGCCGATCCATCCACCCCGCACTCCTTCCGCACCGACCCCGCGGGCGGCGGCGGCGCCCTCTTCGACCTCGGCAGCCACATCACGTCCGTCGCACGCTTTCTCCTCGGGCCGATCGCCGCCGTCCACGGCGCGACGGCGACGCTCCATCCCCGGCGCCCGGTATCCGCCGGTTCGAATGCGGCGCGCCCGGTCGAGGTGGACGACCGCGCCGTCTTCCTCGCCGAGTTCGAGTGCGGGGTCACCGGCGCCCTGGAGGCCAACTGGGCGGCGGCCGGGCGCAAGATGCAACTCGCCTTCGAGGTCGCGGGAACCCGGGGCTCGATCGCGTTCACCCAGGAGCGGATGAACGAGCTTCTGCTCCATCCCGCCGGGGGCGCGGCGGGCCGCCGCGGGTTCACCCGCATCGAGGCGGGCCCCGAGCACCCGCCCTACGCGAACTTCTGCCCCGCACCCGGCCACCAGCTCGGGTTCAACGAGCTGAAGGTCATCGAGGTGGCCGAGCTTCTCGAAGCCTGGGCGGGCGGCCCGCCGGCCCACCCCGACTTCGAGGAGGCCTACCAGGTGCAGCGGGTCATCGGCGCGGTGCGGCGGTCGGCCGAGGAACGGCGCTGGGTCGAGCCGGCCTCCCTCTGAGCGCCCCCGGCCTCCGCGCGGGCGCGGGTCCGGGGCTACTTTCCGCGCTCGATCGCGGCCTCGAAGAGGTTCATGCGGTCCTTGCCGTAGAACTGCCGGTCGCCGGCGAAGAAGGCCGGCGAGCCGAAGACGCCCCGGTCCACCGCCGCCTGGGTGAGGTCGATGAGCTTCTGCTTGACCTCCGGCTCCGCGATGCGGGCGGCGAGCGCCCCCGCGTCGAAGCCGGCCGCGGCCAGCACCTCCCCGACGACCGCCGGGTCGTCCATCTTCTTCTCGTCCACCCACATCGCCCGGAAGACGGTGTCCACGTAGTCCGCGAAGCGGTCGGTTCCCTGCAGGGCCGCCGCCCCGCGCATGACGGCGAGGGTGATCACCGGGAAGTGGGGGTTGCGGCGGTAGGGGATCCCGAGGTACTCGACCCAGTCCCGGATGTCCCGGCTGAAGTACTCGAGCTTGGCCGGCACCGCCTTGAACGCCTCGATGGGAGACTGGTTCCCGGTCAGCTTGAACACCCCCCCGAGCAGGACGGGGACGTACTCGACCTCGACGCCGGTGCGGGACTCGATGCCCGGGATCTGGGTATGGGCGATGTAGGCGTTGGGGCTTCCGAAATCGAACAGGAACTCGGCCTTCACTCTCTCTTTCCTCCGGGAGCTGGAACGTTGGTGCGGGCGGGGCTGCCGGAACGGGACCCGGCGGGGCGCCCGGGGCGGGATTCTCTCACGTCCCCCGCGGCGGTGCCGGCGCGCGGGCCCGGTACGGCGTGCCGTCCGGGCCGGTGACCTCGGTGACGACGTGCCGGGTCGCGTGGCCGAAGGTCGGGATGACCGCGGAGTGGCGGCCGGCGCCGCCCGCCACCACCACGATGAGGTCGTCCGGCCGGGTGACGAAGCGCACCCCGTTCCGTCCTCGCGGGCCGAGCAGGTGGTCCGGGAGCCGTTCTTCGAGCACGTCGATCATCGCCTCCGACACGACCGAGCGCGGCACGACCGCGTGCTCGCTCAGGAACCGCTTGACGTCCGCCTTCGAGAAGCCGGCCGCGGCCACCACTTCGGCGTGCTCGGGCCCGAGCACGACCACCGGCTCGCCCTCGAGATAGAAGTTGTTCGCCCCGGTCGAGGCGAGGGTCCCCGCGACGCTGAGGAGGATCTCCTCGCCGGTGCGGCCGTAGTGGTCGTTGACGTTGTGGGGGCCTTCGACCCCGCACACGGTCACCGTGCTCGCCTCCGGCGCGAAGCCGTTCTCCACGTGCCACGGCTCCCAGGGGCTCGCGGCCACGTTCTCCGCGAAGCAGAAGGAATACTTCGCGGGGGAGCCCATCGTCGAGCGGTCGAGCACCCCCGGCGCGGCCCCGCCGACGTTGAGGAGGATGAACCGGATCGCCCGCCCGATGGCCGCATTGGCGCGCCGCCCCTGCCCCATCGCGTTGTACGCGCCGTTGATCTCGAGGGCGTCCGCGACCGGGCCGTTCACCAGCACGAGCACGGTGCACGGATGGGTGGTGGACTGGACGGCCTTGAGGTTGAAGCGCGGGTCGCACATCGCGCGGGTGGCGGCCGCCACCACCTCGAAGTGGGCCGGCTCGCACCCGGCCATCACCGCGTTGACCGCGAGCTTCGCGGCGGTTCCCCGCCCCAGGCGCGGCTCCACCACCCCGACCTCCTCCTCCGGGTCCCGACCGCCGAGCATCGCCTCGCAGCGCTCCCGGGTCGGGGGCACGATGGGAAGCCCGTCCGTCCAGCCGCGCTGGTGGAAGATCCGGTTCACCGCTTCAAGCGAATCGGGCGCGCGCACCGTCTCCGGGGCGTCGGGGGCGTTGTAGCCGCTCTCGAACAGGGAGCGGTACCGGAGCCGGTTCTTCGACTCCACCTGCTTGCCGCGATAGTGCTCCTCGAGGCGCGCGGCGTCGCCGGTCATCCCTTCGACGATCTCGTCGATGGCCCCGGCCGCGAGGTCGGCGACCTCGCCGGGGCTCCGGCGGGCGAGGGGATGGGGAACGACCACGATGGGCAGGCCCGGCAGGTCCCAGCCGGAGGCCTCCGCCTTCGCGAGGGCGAAGAACTCGTCGGTGCAGATCGCGACGACCGGGATGCCGCGCCTCTCGAGCTCGATGCCATCATGGATACACCACGACGTGCACGAGCCTCAGTCGGCGATCGCGGCCGCGACGACGTCGCAGTCCGCGATGAACTCCCCGGTGAACCGGGCCGGCGACGACGCCTCCTTGCGGAACCAGCGAAAGCTCGTCACCCCGCGGCGTTCGCGAAGGAGGGACTCGACGTTCCGAAGGAGCACGTCGGCGTTCTTCTTGTCGTTCGCGAAGAGCCCCACCGTCGTGTCCGGCCCCAAGCGCCGGGGCCGCGGGGCGAGGGGCGAGGGGCGCTCCTCGAACACCGCGCACGGGTTCATCAGCTCGGTGGGCATCCCGTCACTCCCTCATTTCGCGTCTTCCTCCCGATTGTTGCATGAATCCACCTGAACAGGCACCGGGGCCGGGCGGGGATTGCCGGTCGGCGGAGGCCCGGGTCCAGGCGGCCGGCCCACCGCCATTCCGGCCGTCCCGGCCTTCGCTCTTCGGTCTCCGGCGGGCCTCCGAAGCCGGACGCCCATCGGGTCTGCGGCAGGGCCGCGAATCGTCCGTAATCAGGAATATCCATCATTCCCCCGAGTCGAGCTCGGGGGCCGGCTCCGAGAAAGCCCGTCATTCCGACGAAGCGTGGGCCCGCGCCCGCCCCGCCCGTTCAGCTCCCGGTCCGGGGCGGCTCCGCGCCGGCCGCGCCGGCGCCGATCGAGGCGGCGAGGTCCAGCAGCTCGCGGGCGGTCGTCACCATCGCGTAGTCCACCATGTCGCCCTCGTAGGTTACCGCGGCGCTCCCTTCACGTTCGGCCGCCTCCATCGCCGCGATGAGGCCGCGGGCGTGGGCCAGCTCGGCCTCGTTCGGGGTGAACGCCTCGTTCACGATGGGGACGTGGGAGGGGTGCATCACCACCATTCCCCGGAAGCCGAAGCGCCGGTTGAGGGCGGCGTCCGCGCGCAGGCCGTCGAGGTCGCGGATGTCCCACCAGGAGGTCACCATCGGGTACTCGATCCCCGCCGCGCGCGCGTCGAGCACCGCGCGCGAGCGGAGATAGTGGGTCTCCGTACCGTCCTTCGTCCACTGGTAGCCGACGGCGCGGGCCGCATCGCCGCCCGGGCCGCAGCCGAGCATCATGCTCCTGGCGCGCGGGCTCGCCCGCAGGATGTCGCAGGCGTTGCGCATCGCGCCCGCGGTCTCGAGATCGAGCGGGGTCTCCACCGTGCCGGGCGCCATGCCCGCCCGCTTCTCGAGGTGGGTCAGCAGGGCGTCGAGCTCGCGCAGGTCTTCGGCGGACTCGACCTTGGGGAGCCGCACCGACCGGAGCGCGGGGCTCATGATCGCTTCGAGGTCGTCCAGGGTGAGCCCGGTCGCGAACCCGTTGATCCGCACCGAGCGGTCCTGCCCCTCGGCCGCGAGCGCCTCGAGCGACTCCCGGACCGACCCCCGGGCTCGGGGCTTGTCGGCGACCGGGACGGAATCCTCGAGATCGAGGATGAGGAGGTCCGCTCCCGCCGCGGCCGCCTTCGGCACCCAGTCCGGCTTGTGGCCGGGAACGAAGAGCGCGGACCGATGGAGGCGCGCCGGCCTCACCGCCGCCGCCCGAGCCATGCCGCCACCCCGTGTCCCCCTGCGTCCCGATGGTCGGCTCGCGTCTCCTCGATCATCCCGATCACTCCGGGGTTGAAGTGAAGGGCTCCGGGCCGAGGGCAGGGCCACGGCCGCCGTCCGGGCGCGATCGCCTCCGGCCGATCCGGCCTGCCGCGAATGCGCCCGCGCGACGGCGCCCCCGGTATCCGCGGGAGCCCCTTCCCGGCGCCGCTTCCAGCCCCGAAGTCTACCTTGCCTTCCGGGCGCCGCGCATGGGGTCGCCGGCGAGGGCCGGGGCTTCGAGGCCCTTGCCGACCCCCGCCGCTCCCGGTCCGCGCCGCCGCGGTCGGTGAATCGGGAGGCGGCCGACCGGGCAGGTACGTTCCGGGGCGGGCGAGCCGGTCGGCTCGGCGCATCTTCGCGCCAGCGGTTCGATTCCCCCGCCGACGTCGGGCGATTGCTTACGTGGATCGGGCAGCTCGACCCGGTTCACGGCGACGGCGCGGCCCGAAGACGACATGCGCCGAGGAGGCGCTGCCGGCTTCGGGAACGTGCCCCTTGCCGGACGGTCATTCCATCGAGCACATGGCGGGCATCCGGTCATCGGTGGCCGGAGCTCCCCGCATGGGCGCTGGCCGCCGCATGGGCGTCGGTCGGCACACCGCCCTGCCCGATCGCCGCTCCGACCGCCACCCCGGCCGCCTCACTGCCGATCGGGGCCTGCCTCCGGCGGCCGGAATCGAGCGGCGGATCGGCACGGACCACATCGACCGTTTCCGGCTCGATACCACGCAACACCGGGAGGTCGTCAGCCGTGAAGAGGGTTCGCGACCTGGTGCACGGATCCCCTCGCCGTCTCCGAGGCCGATCCGGGTTTCCCGGACGGAGGCGGTACGGCGGCGTCGGGGGGAACGGGTCAGGCGCCGCCGAACCGGCGCACTTCCGGCCCCCGCCATCGACGAGGCCTCGGGCCCGTGCGCACCTGGTGCTCTGCTCGGTGGCGGCCTCGATGGTGCAGCCGGCGCCCTTGCGGCGGCGCGCCGCGGCTACCGACTCGGGTTCCCGTACCGGCTCGCGTTCGTCTGGTTTGGCCGAACCCGTCGTGTACCGCCCCCTCCCGATCACCGTTCGCACGCTGCCGCATGATGCGCCGCGAGCGCCCCGCACATCGCGGCCGGACGCCGGCGGAGACGGGCGGGCTTCCCCACCGTGACGCTTCCCCCCCAAGTGAACAGGCGCCGGCACATCTCGTCGAGGCCGCCCGCCTCGACCGGCCGGAGAGCGGCGGGTCGGACTCGTCGAAGACGAGGAAGGCGCCGGTGTCGCGCGCCTCTGCCGGGCTGCCGCGTTCCCCATGCGCGCCCGTGCAGGCCTCATGAACCCGGGACCACCCGGAGACTTTCCCGTTCCGCCGCCAATGAAAGCCGACGGTCGAGGCAGACGAACGTGAGCGCACCCGCGAGCTCTTCGCGAATCAGCAGCGCGGCCCCGAGCTGGCCCGCATCGGCGGCCCGTAACGGGTGCCGCGCCAGCAGTGCATCGGCCCGGGCTCGAACGGCAAGCATCTCGGTCACTTCGTCCCAGCTCGCGGCGAAGGCGTGGAGCCGTTCGAGCGCTTCATGGCGCTGCTGCCGCGACAGTGAGCCCTCGCGGGCACGCCTCTCTATCGCACCGGTGATCTCGGTGCGTGTCCATACCCACGTAACGATGTGGCCGTCTTCGGACAGCCGTGCGCGAACCGATTCGCTGTCCGGTTCGGCGACGACCACGGGGACGAGCGCGGAGGCGTCCCAGTACCTCACCGCCGATCCGTCCGATCCTCGGCCAACGCTTCCGACAGATTCACCGGCAGCGCCAGCGGCGGCTCGTCCAGGATGGCCGCGGCGCTTCCCTTGCCCGGCCTCAGCACCCCCTCGGCGATCAGGCGCTCCCGGGCCCCCTCGTCGTCGTTCGCGGCGGGAGGCACCAGTCTGGCGATCGGCGTGCCTCGATCGAGGACCTGAACCTCGCCGCCCCGGCGCACCATGCGCAGATAGCGGGAGAGGTTCGCCTTGAGGTCGGAGATGGATGCGGTGGTCATCGTGACCAGTATGGTCTTCGATCGGGGACCATACAAGTCTCAAATCGTGTTCTCCGGCGGATGACCAGCCGGCCTTCGGAGGCGGTGCTACTGCCGGCCGAAAGGCCCGCGGACCGAATGGAGGAGGTCCCGACCATGCCCTCGGCGGATGGTCCCGAAAGACGAAGAAGCGGGTGTCCCGGATCGTGCTTCGCGACCTTCCCGCGATGACCGAAGCCGATCTGCGGAGCGGCGAGGAGTGGGCGCGAGAGACGATGCGGGGCGTTCGGTCCGTGACGGAGGCGGGAACGCCGCCAGGACGACGCGAGTTCGAGCTCACCCTGCTCGGCCCCGGCTATGGCGAGAGCATCGCCTTGCACGTCGGTGACGGCGTCTGTCCGGATCCTCGTAGACTCCTGCCTCGACAAGCACGGAATACCGGGAGCCCTGCGCTACCTGGAAAGCATCGGTCTCGATCCGGTTCAGGCCGTCGCCTTGAGCGTGGCGACCCACTGGCACGACGACCACATACGCGGGATGGCGCGGTTGGTCGAAGCCCGTGATCGAGCCGCATTGGACAAGCGATACAACCGGACGTTCCTCTTCCCCCCACCGTTCGCGCACCGCCAATCACGCCGCCGAATGATGCACCGCGAGCGCCCCGCACATCCTGGCCAGCCGTCGGCGAAGGCGAACGGGCTTCTCCACCGTGACGCTCTCCCCCCACGTGATCAGGTGCCAGCACATCTCGTCGAGGCCGCCTGCCTCGAAGCGCACCGTCAGCGAGCCGTCCTCGTTCTCCTCGACGCTCTGGCCCGGATGGAACAGGAACGCCGAGGCGTCCCGCGCCGCCTCGGCGTCGAAGCGCAGCGCCACCTTGACCGGCTTCTCCTGAAACACGCCGAACGAACGCTCGGCGTAGCGCTGCAAATCGAAGGCCGGGTCCCGCTCGAACGTCTCGCCGGTGATCCGGGTCTCGCCCACGTTCGCCAGACGCCACAGTCGCGGCTCCTCCGCCCAGTCGGTCCACCCCACCAGGAACGCGCGGTTCCCGTAGAGCAGGCCGAGGGGCCGGATCTGCTGCCGGCTCCGCCGCCTCGTCGATTGGGCGAAGTAGCGGAACTCCACCTCCCGGCGGGTCGTGATGGCTTCGCGGAGGAGGGCGAGCAGGCCCGGATCCAGGCGCTCCCTCGGACCGGGGCGCATCGCCAGACCCTCGGCCTGCACGAGCATTTCGAGGTCGGACTCCACCCGCGCCCGCGATTCTTCGCGCAACGTGGCTTGCAGCTTCGCGGCCAGGTCCCGGAGCATGGTCGCGCGTTCGGCAAGGCCGGCGCGGTCCAGGGCCGTGGCGGCGGCCCCGAGCTCCACCAGCTCCTCCGCCGAGACCGAGACGAGGCGGCGCAGGGCGTCCGAGCGCAGCCGCCAGTGCCGCTTCCCGTCGTCCCGGTCCACGGGTTCCAGCGGCCCGAAGGCCGCCTCGACGGCATCGCGCCGGCGCTCGGCCGTCCGCCGGCTGATCGAGAACTGGGCTTCGATGTCGCCGAGGGTCAGCCCGCCGCGCGCGCCCTGGAGACGAACGGCCAGGTCCGGGATCTCCTTCAGGCGTTCGTAGCGCATTCCGCGGCCCTCCTTCGTCCCCGTGGCTCCGGCCGTCGATCCGCCGCTCCATGGGAGTCATTGCGGAGACCGCTACGGCGCCGTCACGGACACCATAGCGGACGCACCTGGAGCATTTCTCCCCCTTGCCCGCCGGCGCGCAAGCGTCAGGCGCTCGTCGAACGCGACCTGCTCCGTGTGCCGCGGCGGTCGAGCGAACGGTTTTCCCCGCAAGGCGCTGGATGTCCCGCATCGGGGAAATGGCACGGAGGCCGGTGTTCGTCCCCGCCGTCGCCTCGGTTCACCTGTGCCGCATCCCGGCCACCCATATCGCATCGGCAATGACAACGAGCGGGAGCACCAGCTTGAGCGGCTCATCCAGCAGCGGCAGGGCACCGAAGCGTTCGTACCAGCGGGCGGCGTTCCCGTCCTTCGCGTCGATGGCAAGCGCCGTGCCGCCGACTTCCGCCGCTACGGCCAATGCCCGCTCTCCGGCGGCCAGCAACAATTCGCCGCCAAGTCCTTGCCCCTGTACGGACAAATCGACCGCCAGACGCCCGAGCCGAAAGACCGGCACGTCGCAGCGGCCGAGCTTCCTCGTCGATTCGGTGGGTACACGGGCGAACGCAATGGCGCCGGGGCTGATCGAGTAATCGCCGGGAACGCGCGCCGATTCGGTGGGAGATACGGCGACGAAAGTCTTGGCGCCGCCGGATTCATGGTTCTGTCGGGTGTAACGAATCAGGTAGTCGTTGAGAACGGGCGATCCGCAATCGAAGCTCTTGCGGTCGTGATGCCGGCCGATGGATTCCTCCCGCCAGTCCGGCAACCGAGCTATATCCGAGCGGTGCGGCGTCGCGCGGCGGCAAGCAGGGCCGAAGCCCGAATATCGCATGAAGGAGTACCGTCTGGCCCCATGATCGGTTATAATTCAGTGACTTGAACTGGATTCAACCGGGAGCCAGACGGTGACGAAATGGAACCACGGGTCGATGACGTTTTCAAGCTGCCGTCGGCGCCGGGTGCGGGCGGACTTCACCGGCGGGTCGGTTTCTTCTCATGGGGGGGCGCTGTTGTTGCGCGAGGTGGACCGCCGGCTCGGGCTGACCGAGCGGGTCGCACGTCGGCTCGGTGAGCCACGCCAGCGCGGGAAGGTTCGCCACGAGGTGGTGACGATGGTGCGCCAGAGGGTCCACGCGGTCGCGTTGGGATACGAAGATTTGAACGACCATGACGCCCTTCGTGAGGACCCGGTCGTTCAGACCGCCTGCGGTCATGACCGCAGCTTGGCCAGTGCCTCGACGCTGTGCCGGTTCGAGCGGCGCGCCGAGCACCAGTGGGCGGTTGCGATTCATCAGGAGCTGGTCGAGCAATTCATTGCCTCGTTCGCGCGTGCGCCCCGGGAGTTGGTGCTCGACTTCGACGCGACCGACGATCCGGTGCACGGTCATCAGCCGGGCGCCTTCTTTCACGGGTACTATGACCACTACTGTTTTCTGCCGTTGTACGTATTCTGCGGTGAGCAGTTGTTGGTGGCCTACCTTCGTTGTTCGAACCAGGATGGAGCGAAGCACGCCTGGGGGATATTATCGTTGTTGGTCAAGAGGTTGCGTCGGGCATGGCCTGGGGTTCGCATCGTGTTTCGGGGGGACTCGGGATTCTGCCGACACCGGATGTTCGACTGGTGCGAGCGCCACGACGTGGGATACATCGTGGGGCTGGCTCGCAATCCGGTGCTCGAACGCGAGGCGGCGGTGGCGTGCGAGGTGGCCAGGGACGGCTTCGAGGCGACCAGGGCCAAGAGCCGGTCGTTCGACGACTTCAAGTATGCGGCGCGGACCTGGAGGCGTCGCCGGCGGGTCATCGCCCGCATCGAACACACCGCGAAGGGACGCAACCTGCGCTTCATCGTCACCAACCTTGAAAGGGAAGCGGACGAACTCCATGACCGGGTGTACTGTCAGCGTGCAGACATGGAGAACCGGATCAAGGAACAGCAGTTGGCCCTGTTCGCCGACCGCACTTCGAGTTCGAAGTGGTGGACGAACCAGTACCGGTTGCTGCTCGCGGGGTTGGCGTACACGCTGCTCGAGACGATGCGCCGCACGGCCCTGCGGGGGACGGACTTGGCCCGGTCGCAATGCCAGAGCCTTCGTCTGCGGCTGCTTCGCATCGGTGCGGTGGTGACCCGCAGCACCCGCACCGTGGCGGTGCGGCTGTCCACCGCCTGCCCTGACCAAGCCGTCTTCCGGCTGCTCGTACAGCGGCTCACGGCGGGATAAGCCCCAGCTTCGCGGCCTGCTCCGAATCCGCACCCCGGGCTCGACCCGGAGCGGCGCCCTACGCCGCATGACGCCATCGAGACCCGCAAACCCCCCTCAGCGCCCCCTCCGAACCACTCCAGGACGCGCCCCGGAGACTTCCGACCTCCTTCTACCTGCCGAAAACTCTCCGGGCAGGGCCATACAACACCCCAAAATCATAGACCTCCGGCTTCGTGCAATATCCGGGGAAGTCGGTTCGGGTGGGTTCTCCCCCGAAGCGAAGCGAAGAGGGCGCTGTTCGACTTCATCGAAGGCTGGTACAACCGCCACCGGCGCCACTCCGCCCTGGCCCGGATATCGCACGAAGGAGTACCGTCTGGCCCCGTGATCGGTTATAATTCAGTGACTTGAGCTGGATATAACCGGGAGCCAGACGGTGACGAAATGGAACCACGGGTCGATGATGTTTTCAAGCTGCCGTCGGCGCCGGGTGCGGGCGGACTTTTCCGGCGGGTCGGTTTCTTCTCATGGGGGGGCGCTGTTGTTGCGCGAGGTGGACCGCCGGCTCGGGCTGACCGAGCGGGTCGCACGTCGGCTCGGTGAACCACGCCAGCGCGGGAAGGTTCGCCACGAGGTGGTGACGATGGTGCGCCAGAGGGTCCATGCGGTCGCGTTGGGATACGAAGATTTGAACGACCACGACGCCCTTCGCGAGGACCCGGTCGTTCAGACCGCCTGCGGTCACGACCGCAGCTTGGCGAGTGCCTCGACGCGGTGCCGGTTCGAGCGGCGCGCCGAGCACCAGTGGGCGGTTGCGATTCATCAGGAGCTGGTCGAACAGTTCATTGCCTCGTTCGCGCGCGCCCCAGGAGTTGGTGCTCGACTTCGACGCGACCGACGATCCGGTGCACGGTCATCAGCCGGGAGCGTTCTTCCACGGGTACTATGACCACTACTGTTTTGTGCCGTTGTACGTGTTCTGCGGCGAGCAGTTGCTGGTGGCCTACCTTCGTTGTTCGAACCAGGATGGCGCGAAGCCCGCCTGGGGGATATTATCGTTGTTGGTCAAGAGGTTGCGTCGGGCATGGCCTGGGGTTCGCATCGTGTTTCGGGGGGACTCGGGGTTCTGCCGACACCGGATTGCGAGCGCCACGACGTGGGATACCTCGTGGGGCTGGCTCGCAATCCGGTGCTCGAACGCGAGGCGGCGGTGGCGTGCGAGGTGGCCAGGGACGGCTTCGAGGCGACCAGGGCCAAGAGCCGGTCGTTCGACGACTTCAAGTATGCGGCGCGCACCTGGAGGCGTCGCCGGCGGGTCATCGCCCGCATCGAACACACCGCGAAGGGACGCAACCTGCGCTTCATCGTCACCAACCTTGAAAGGGAAGCGGACGAACTCCATGACCGGGTGTACTGTCAGCGCGCAGACATGGAGAACCGGATCAAGGAACAGCAGTTGGCCCTGTTCGCCGACCGCACTTCGAGCTCGAAGTGGTGGACGAACCAGTACCGGTTGCTGCTCGCGGGGATGGCGTACACGCTGCTCGAAACGATGCGCCGCACGGCCCTGCGCGGGGGTGTCAGAAATTCCGTGTTTGGGCTGCCTCGGTGGTGTTTGTTCGGTCCGGTGGGATGTCCGGCACTGTAGCAGCTCGGGGCGGATCGCCCCGAGCTGGCCGACCGCGATTCCCCCCGAACGGGGGCACGGAGCGATTTCCACGGGCTGTCCACGGGCGCGGGGCCCCTGACTCGCCCAAGCGCCGGTGGGCAGGCGGTGGAAATCGCGGGGCCGGTCACGACTCCTCCACTACGAACCGCTCGCCGAAACGGATCGCCAGTTCCGGACGCACCTGATGCCAATGACGAGGCGGCGCCCGCCACTTGCGCTGCACCGCGCGCAACGCCAAGTACACCAGCTTCGTCGCCGCGCGGTCGTTGGGGAAGTGCCCCCGGGTGCGCACCGCTCGGCGCACCGTGCTGTTCAGGCTCTCGACCGCGTTGGTCGTGTAGATCGCCCGACGGATCGGCTGCGAGAACGCGAAGAACGCAGTCACCTGCTCCCAGGCGCTGCGCCAGCTCCGCGCGATCGCGGGGTACTTGCGCCCCCAAGGGCCGGCCTCGAACGCATCGAGCGCCGCTTCGGCCGCGGCCTGCGTCGGCGCCCGGTAGATCGTCTTGAGCGCCGCCGCCAACTCCCGGCGCTCCTGGTACGAGGCATACGCCAGCGACCGGCGGATGAGATGCACGATGCACGTCTGCACCGTCGCTTCGGGGTACACCGCCTCGATCGCCTCGGGGAACCCCTTCAGCCCGTCCACGACCGCAATCAGCACGTCGGTCACCCCGCGCGCCCTGAGCTCGTTCATCACCGACAGCCAGAACTTCGCCCCTTCGGTCTGCTCGATCCACAGGCCCAGCACCTCCTTGCGCCCCCCGCAGCTCACCCCGACCGCCAGATACACCGCCTTGTTGCGCACCAGGCCCTCGTCGCGGATCTTCACCCGCACCGCGTCGAAGTACATGATCGCGTACGTCTCCTCGAGCGGGCGCGACTGCCACTCGCCGACCTCGTCGAGCACCGCGTCGGTGACCTTCGAGACCAGCTCCGCCGATACCGACACCCCGTAGAGCTCTTCGATGTGGCCGCGGATCTCGCGCGTCGTCATGCCCCGTGCGTACATCGAGATCACCTTGTCGTCGAACCCCGGCAGGCGTCGGCAGTACTTCTCCACCAGCTGCGGCTCGAAGCTCCCCGCGCGGTCGCGGGGCACCGCCAGTTCCAGCGCTCCCTCGTCGGTGAGCACCCGCTTGCGGTTGTGGCCGTTACGGTGGTTGCCTCCCGAACGCTCGCGGTCCAGATGCGCGTCCATCTCCGCATCAAGCGCCCGCTCGGCCACCGCCTTCTTCAGATCGTCGAGTACGCCGCCATCGGCGAACACCTCGGCCGGGTCCGCCCCTGCCAACAGCTCGTCCAGCAGCTCATCGCGGAATCGTCGTACTTCGCGGGCTCGTCTCGCCATGCTCTGTCCTCCTCTTGGACTCCAAGACTATGGCACCCAACACACGTAATTTCTGACAGTCTCCCCTACGCGGGACGGGTCTGGCCCGGTCGCAATGCCAGAGCCTTCGTCTGCGGCTGCTTCGCATCGGGGCGGTGGTGACCCGCAGCACCCGCACCGTGGCGGTGCGGCTGTCCACCGCCTACCCTGACCAAGCCGTCTTCCGGCTGCTCGTACAGCGGCTCACGGCGGGATAAGCCCCAGCTTCGCGGCTCTGCTCCGAATCCGCACCCCGGGCTCGACCCGGAGCGGCGCGCTACGCCGCGCGACGCCATCGAGACCCGAAAACCCCCTCCGCGCCCCCTCCGAACCACTCCAGGACGCTCCCCGGAGACTTCCGACCTCCTTCCACCAGCCGAAAATTCTCCGGGCAGGGCCATACAACACCCCAAAATCATAATCCTCCGGCTTCGTGCAATATCCGGGTGAAGCACCGCACACCGCTGCCCGCGTCGCGGTCCGCGAGCCAGACCGGAGCCGTCGATTCCTCGCCTCGAGGGTCTGGATTTTTCGCATCGAGGGAATGGATTTCTCGCGTCAAGAACGTCGATTCTTCGCGTCGAGCCCTTGTATTTCTCGCCAGAGCAGGCGAGATTCCCCGGCTTGGGCAACCACCCTCGGGCCGCCTGCCCACGCACCGGAGAACGCACATCGACCCGACCCGGACCATGTACGCCAGACGCCTGCAACCACTCCTCCGGGAGCTGCTGGCGGAGTTCCGCATCGTCTTGCTGACGGGTCCCCGGCAGGCGGGGAAGACGACCCTGGCCCGCTCGGTCTCCCGTGACCTGGGGCTCGAATACATCACACTGGACGACCAGACGACGCGGGCCTCGGCGCAGAGCGACCCACAGGGGTTCGTTCGGTCACTGGGAGACAGGCGCGCGGTGCTGGACGAATTCCAGTATGTCCCGGCCCTGATCCCGGCCATCAAGGAAGCCTCCGACCGGCTCGGTCCGAACGAGAAGGGCAAGTTCCTGCTGACGGGGTCGGCGGACATCTTCCGCTCCGCCCGAACGCAGGAATCCTTGCCCGGGCACATGGCGAGGCTGGAGCTGCTTCCCCTGTCCGTCACCGAGTTGTACGGCTCGCCGCTGAACGTCGTCGACCATCTCTCGGCCGGCGAATTCACGAACGTCCCGGCCGCGTCGGCGACGCGGGAAGACATCGCCGGTCTGGTGCTGCGCGGCGGCTATCCGGAGGTGCAGAGCAAGAGCCGGCGCGGCCGGCAGGCATGGTTCCGGTCCTGCATGGAAGGCCGGCTCTACAAGGACTTCGAGACGCTGCACGCCGCCCGCGGCGACTACTTTTCCAAGCTGCGCGCGCTCGCCCCCTGGCTGGCCGGCGCAAGCGGCAACCTCTTGAAGTACTCGAGCGTCGCCAACGACCTGGATCTGGACGACCGGCTGAGCAAACGCTACGTGGAGGTACTCGAGCTCATGTACATCGTTCGTCGCGTGCCGGCCTGGATGAGAGGCCGGGCCAAGCGTCCGGCGACGCGCATGCCAAAGGTTCATTACGTCGATACCGGGCTGGCGTGCCACCTGATCGGCTTGCGGAACGAACGGCAGCTATTGGAAAGCCCGCACTACGGCGGCCTGCTCGAAAGCCTGGTCTGCATGGAATGCTGCAAACACGCCGCCTGGGCGGAAGAGGAGGTCGGCCTGTGGCACTTCAGGGACAACCGGAAACGGGAGGTGGACCTCGTGCTGGAGCGCGGCGACTCCCGGATCATCGGGGTCGAGGTGAAGGCGTCCGCCAGCGTCCGACCGGAGGACTTCAAGGGCCTCGCCGCGCTGGCGGAGCTTGCCGGCGGCGCCTTCGAGCGAGGCGTCCTGTTCTATGGAGGACAGGAGGCGCTGCCGTTCCGCTTCGGCGAGAGGCGCTTCCACGCCCTGCCCCTGGGGATGCTCCTGGCGTCCGGTTGAGCGCGGGTCGCGCCGCTCGCGACTGCCGGCTTGCGGCGTTCGCCGGGGCCGGTCCGGGTTTCCCGGACGGGGGGCGGTACGGCGGGGTCCGGGGAGAACGGCTCAGGCGCCGTCGAACCGGCGCATCTCCGGCGCGAGGATGCGGTAGAGGGCGCGCCACCGCTCCAGGCGGCCCGCCAGCCGGCCGGCAAGCTCCTCCTCCGGCTCCACCACCCGGTCCACCGGCGGCGCGGCGCAGACCTCCTCCGGCCGTCCGCCCGACCCCGCCAGCCGCGCCAGCCGGGCGGCCCCGAGGGCCGGGCCGACCTCCCCTCCGGCATGGTAGGTGAGGGGGCGGCCGAGCACGGCGGCGAGGAGGCGGCCCCAGAGGGGGCTGCGGGCGCCGCCGCCGATAACCGAGATCCGGTCGAGCCCCGCCCCGGCTTCGAGCAGGGCGTCGCAGCCGTCCGCGAAGGCGAAGGCGACGCCGGCCAGCACCGCCCAGCCGAGGTCGCCCCGGCTCGTCCCCGGTCCGAGGCCGAAGAACACGCCCTTCGCGTGCGGGTCGTTGTGCGGGGTCCGCTCGCCCGTGAGATAGGGCAGGAACAGGGGCGCCCGCTCCAGGCGCCGCTCCGCGTCCGCCGCTTCGGCGAGCAGGACGGACTCGCTGCCGGCGCCGGTCGCCTCCGCCGCCCAGGCGAGGGAGGCGGCGGCGCTC